>NZ_CP109549.1:0-2500 GCF_045040125.1 Micromonospora sp. NBC_01392
GTTCAGGGCCACCCTTCGGGGTGGCCCTGAACTGGAAGATTGTCCGGCGGTGTCCTACTCTCCCACACCCTCCCGAGTGCAGTACCATCGGCGCTGGAGGGCTTAGCTTCCGGGTTCGGAATGTAACCGGGCGTTTCCCCTCCGCCATGACCGCCGTAACTCTATGAACATATCAACCAACAACCCACACAGGGTTCGGTGTTTGTTCAGAGTTGCACAGTGGACGCGTAGCAGCTTAGTAGTCAAGTCCTCGGCCTATTAGTACCGGTCAACTGAACCCGTTACCGGGCTTACATTTCCGGCCTATCAACCCAGTCGTCTAGCTGGGGGCCTTACCCCACAAAGTGGGTGGGATACCTCATCTTGAAGCGAGCTTCCCGCTTAGATGCTTTCAGCGGTTATCCCTTCCGAACGTAGCTAACCAGCCGTGCCCCTGGCGGGACAACTGGCACACCAGAGGTTCGTCCGTCCCGGTCCTCTCGTACTAGGGACAGCCCTTCTCAAGTATCCTACGCGCACGGCGGATAGGGACCGAACTGTCTCACGACGTTCTAAACCCAGCTCGCGTACCGCTTTAATGGGCGAACAGCCCAACCCTTGGGACCTGCTACAGCCCCAGGATGCGACGAGCCGACATCGAGGTGCCAAACCATCCCGTCGATATGGACTCTTGGGGAAGATCAGCCTGTTATCCCCGGGGTACCTTTTATCCGTTGAGCGACACCGCTTCCACATGCCAGTGCCGGATCACTAGTCCCGACTTTCGTCCCTGCTCGACCTGTCAGTCTCACAGTCAAGCTCCCTTGTGCACTTGCACTCAACACCTGATTGCCAACCAGGCTGAGGGAACCTTTGGGCGCCTCCGTTACCCTTTAGGAGGCAACCGCCCCAGTTAAACTACCCACCAGACACTGTCCCTGAACCGGATAACGGTCCGAAGTTAGATACCCAAATCAACCAGAGTGGTATTTCAAGATTGCCTCCACCCATACTGGCGTATGGACTTCACCGGCTCCCACCTATCCTACACAAGCTAATTCAGATACCAATGTCAAGCTATAGTAAAGGTCCCGGGGTCTTTCCGTCCTGCCGCGCGTAACGAGCATCTTTACTCGTAATGCAATTTCGCCGGGCCTGTGGTTGAGACAGTGGGGAAGTCGTTACGCCATTCGTGCAGGTCGGAACTTACCCGACAAGGAATTTCGCTACCTTAGGATGGTTATAGTTACCACCGCCGTTTACTGGCGCTTAAGTTCTCCGCTTCGCCCCGAAGAGCTAACAGGTCCCCTTAACGTTCCAGCACCGGGCAGGCGTCAGTCCATATACATCGAATTACTTCTTCGCATGGACCTGTGTTTTTAGTAAACAGTCGCTTCCCCCTGCTCTCTGCGGCCATACAACGCTCCACCCGCGCGGGGCTTCACGTCTCCGGCCCCCCTTCTCCCTAAGTTACGGGGGCAATTTGCCGAGTTCCTTAACCACAGTTCGCCCGATCGCCTCGGTATTCTCTACCTGACCACCTGTGTCGGTTTGGGGTACGGGCCGCTAAGAACTCGCTAGAGGCTTTTCTCGGCAGCATAGGATCACTGACTTCACCTGAATCGGCTCGGCATCACGTCTCAGCCTATATGCGCCACGGATTTGCCTATGACACGGCCTACACGCTTACCCCGGCACAACCACCGGCCGGGCTCAGCTACCTTCCTGCGTCACCCCATCGCTTGACTACTACCCGCCAGGTTCCCACGCTCCCCAAACTCGGTCCGAAGACCTCCTCCGGTTCGGGTGGTTAGCACAACGAGGTTCATCAGGGACGCTCTTTCGCGGGTACGGGAATATCAACCCGTTGTCCATCGACTACGCCTCTCGGCCTCGCCTTAGGTCCCGACTCACCCAGGGCGGATTAGCCTGGCCCTGGAACCCTTGGTCATCCGGCGGAAGGGTTTCTCACCCTTCTTTCGCTACTCATGCCTGCATTCTCACTCGTGCCGCGTCCACGACTGGGTCACCCCGTCGCTTCACCCCCGGCACGACGCTCCCCTACCCATCCACACACCTGCACGGCACATCAAGGCGCCGCGAAGTTGAAATGTGAATGCCACAGCTTCGGCGGTGTGCTTGAGCCCCGCTACATTGTCGGCGCGGAACCACTTGACCAGTGAGCTATTACGCACTCTTTAAAGGGTGGCTGCTTCTAAGCCAACCTCCTGGTTGTCTATGCGACCCCACATCCTTTTCCACTTAGCACACGCTTAGGGGCCTTAGCTGGTGATCTGGGCTGTTTCCCTCTCGACTACGAAGCTTATCCCCCGCAGTCTCACTGCCGCGCTCTCACTTACCGGCATTCGGAGTTTGGCTGATTTCGGTAAGCTTGTGGGCCCCCTAGACCATCCAGTGCTCTACCTCCGGCAAGAAACACGCGACGCTGCACCTAAATGCATTTCGGGGAGAACCAGCTATCACGGAGTTTGATTGGCCTTTCACCCCTAACCACAGGTCA
>NZ_CP109549.1:5000-2877500 GCF_045040125.1 Micromonospora sp. NBC_01392
GCTGATAGGCCGCGAGCCCATCCCAGGCCGAAAAACTTTCCACCACACACCATGCGATGCGAGGTCATATTCGGTATTAGCCCCCGTTTCCGAGGGTTATCCCAAAGCCTAGGGCAGGTTGCTCACGTGTTACTCACCCGTTCGCCGCTCGAGTACCCCGAAGGGCCTTTCCGCTCGACTTGCATGTGTTAAGCACGCCGCCAGCGTTCGTCCTGAGCCAGGATCAAACTCTCCAACAAAAACTTTGTCGGACACAATGTCCTGGCAACAAAAGTGTTGCCAAAGGAATCCCGACCAAATCAGACCAAAGCCTGACCAGTCCGGGGTATAAAACAATTGGCACTGGCTTATCAAGCACCCTGTTGAGTTCTCAAAGAACAACCACACACCAACCCGGAAACCCCCACCAGGAGGCCCCCGACCCGGGGTATTTCGTTCGCGTCCCCGCCGCTCTCGCGCCGGGCACTTTTACTACGTTACCTCACCGTCTCCGCCGTGTCAAACCGTGTGTCCCGGTCTGTCGTGCTTCGTACGGGTTGGCGCCCGGTGAACCCGCGCAGCGGTGAACCGCTGCGCTTGATCATCGGATTTGGCAGCCCGGCCGCTGCGGTTTCCCGCAAGCTCGCCCGGTTCCCTGCCGGTCGACAACCTTACCCGGTCGGTTCCGCTCCGCCAAATCCGCCCTGCGGCGTTCCGGTGAGCCCCTCCCGGACCGCATCCTCGCGGGGTGGTGAGACCCCGTTCGGACCCGGTGCCCACGTGGATCGGTGCCTCGGGTTTTCATCCCCGTTTGCCCCGTTCCGCGCTGGCAGAGAGAAAGTTACGCGTCTGCGGGTTTGATCGTCAAATCCGGGGGTAGCGTCCCGCGTCACATCATCACCACCGAGCTATCTGCCCAGTTCAGCGCGCTCAGCGCGCCACCTCACCGACGGCGGGTCGCCAACCAGCCGCGTACGCCGAGCACGCCGGCCGTCGTGCCGATCGCCAGTGACGCGGCGATGAGCAGCGCATGCACCCAGAGGAAGCCGGTCGGATCGCCCGCCCCGACGGCGCCGGTCGACCAGGCCCGCGGGTCGTTCCAGATCGCGACCGCGAACCTCGGCCAGATCACCCAGGTCCACACCCCGACCCCGACCAGGAACAACGACCAGCCACGCGACAGAACCATGGTCGGCCAGTATGCCAGCGGCCCGACCGCCGAGACCGGCGGAGCGGCGGCGGAGCGCCGAGCGCCACCGCCACACCGGCCTGACGACCGGATACGCCGAGGGCCGGCCCGGGTAAGCGATTGCGCCGACCCCGGGCCGGCCGGTTACGCTGCGGGCATGAGCAGTTCGCAGGCGTATCCGACGGCGTCCCCCGACGTCCGGCTCGGCGCGCTGCGACGCCGGCGGTCCCGCGACCGCCTGCGCTGAGCTTTTTCTCCTGCGACCGGCGGATCGAGCCGCCGGTCGTCGTCGATCGTCCTCGCTCCGCCGCCTTCCCGTCCGGTGATCCGCGCGGCGGATCGAGCGAGATCGGCGTACCCATGGATCTTGAGAAGTTGTTGACCGACCGGCTGGCGCCGGCGTTCGCGGCGGTGGCCGGCGGGCCGGTGGACCCGGTCGTGCGGCGCTCACACCACGCGGACTTCCAGTCCGACGCGGCGCTCGCGCTGGCCCGACAGCTCGGCCGGCCGCCGCGGGCGATCGCCGAGGAGGTACGGCAGCGCGCGGAGCTGGCCGACCTCTGCGCGTCGGTCGAGGTGTCCGGGCCGGGCTTCCTCAACCTGACGGTGGCCGACCGGACGCTCGGCGGCCTGATCTCCGCGCTGGCCGCCGACCCGCGGCTCGGGGTGCCGGTGGTCGCCGGGCCGGAGACCGTGGTGGTCGACTACTCGGGGCCGAACGTGGCCAAGGAGATGCACGTCGGCCACCTGCGTTCGACAGTGATCGGGGACGCGGCGGCCCGGCTGCTGGAGTGGTTGGGGCATCGGGTGCTGCGGGCCAACCACCTCGGCGACTGGGGGACGCCGTTCGGCATGTTGATCGAGCACCTGGTCGACCTGGGCGAGGCCGGGGCGGCGCGGGAGCTGTCGATGGGTGACCTGGACGCGTTCTACAAGGCCGCGCGGGAGAAGTTCGACGCGGACGCGGCGTTCCGGGACCGGTCCCGGCTGCGGGTGGTGGCGTTGCAGGGCGGGGACCCGGCGACGCTGCGGCTGTGGCGGCTGCTGGTGACGCAGTCCGAGAGCTATTTCCTGACCGTGTACGAGCTGCTCGACGTGACGTTGTCCGAAGCCGACTTCCGGGGCGAGAGCAGCTATCACGACCTGCTCGCGCCGACCGTCGACGAGTTGGACCGGCTCGGGTTGCTGCGGCGCAGCGACGGCGCGGACTGCGTGTTCCCGCCGGGTTCGGTGGGGCGGGACGGCGAGCCGCTGCCGCTGATCGTGCGCAAGTCCGACGGCGGGTACGGCTATCCCGCGACCGACCTGGCCGCGCTGCGGCACCGGACCGGCACGCTGGGCGCGACCCGGCTGCTCTACGTGGTCGGGCTGCCGCAGCGGCGGCACTTCGAGATGGTCTTCGCGGCCGCCGAGCAGGCCGGCTGGCTGGCCCCGCCGGCCCGCGCCGAGCACGTCGGGTTCGGGTCGATCCTCGGGCCGGACGGGCGGATGCTGCGCAGCCGGGCCGGTGGCTCGGTGAAGCTGGTCGGCCTGCTGAACGAGGCGGTGGAGCGCGCGACCGCGCTGGCGCGGGAGCGCAACCCGGAGCTGGGGGACGCGGAGGCGGCCGAGGTGGGACGCGCGGTCGGCATCGGCGCGATCAAGTACGCCGACCTGGCCGGTGACCGGCGCAAGGACTACGTGCTGGACTGGGAGCGGATGCTGTCGCTGGACGGCAACACCGCGCCCTACCTCCAGTACGCGTACTCCCGGATCCGGTCGATCTTCCGGCGGGCCGGCGTGGCGGCGCGGCCCGGCGCGGACGTCGCACCGGTCGAGGCGGCGGAGCGGGCGCTCGCGTTCGAGCTTGTCGGTTTTCCGGCGGTGGTCGACGCGGTGGCCGGCAGCCTGGAGTTCCACCAGCTCGCCGGGCACCTGCACCGGGTGGCGGTGGCGTTCAGCGCGTTCTACGAGCGGTGCCCGGTGCTGCGGGCCGACGGGCCGGTGCGGGAGAGCCGGCTGGCGCTGTGTGACCTGACCGCGCGGGTGCTGGGGCAGGGGTTGTACCTGCTCGGCATCCGCACCCCGGAGCGGCTGTGAGCCGGCCCGCTCAGCGCGGCAACCAGGACTGCACCTCGACCAGGTTGCCCTCGGGGTCGCGCAGGTAGGCGGAGCGGACGCCCCAGCCGGGACGGTCGGCGGGTTCGGCCACCACCGTCCCGGCGGGCAGCGCGGTGACGGTGGCGTCCACGTCGGGCACCGGCACCACGACCAGCACGCCGCCGTCGCCCCGCCCGACCGGGAGCACCGCCTCGGCGGCCCGCCGGCCGAGCAGCGCGAGCACGGTTTCGCCACCGGCGTCGAAGCCGGCGTACTCGAACTCGTCGACCATCTTCTCCGGCTCGCCGAGCAGGGCGGTGTAGAAGGCGAGGGTGGCCGGGAAGTCGTCGGTGACGATGCGGGGATGCACGCTCATGGTCGGA
This sequence comes from Micromonospora sp. NBC_01392, assembly GCF_045040125.1. Taxonomy (NCBI): domain Bacteria; kingdom Bacillati; phylum Actinomycetota; class Actinomycetes; order Micromonosporales; family Micromonosporaceae; genus Micromonospora; species Micromonospora sp. NBC_01392. The sequence goes on from NZ_CP109549.1 coordinate 8,631, forward strand.
CCCTAACGGGCCGGCGTCTCCGGGAAGGTCCGTTAACCGCTTCAGCGCGGGTGCCGCCCGGCGCACACCACCGTCACCGGCCCGCAACGTCATCGATAACGTTCGAATAACGCGCCGTTTCGGCCGCTTGACGAGTCGTACCTTAACCGGTTCAGTGAGCGATGGCGATGGCCGGGCATCGACGGACGCCGTCGCCACCCGGTCGCCGCCGGCCCGGCGGCACAGCTGCGGAGGTTCCCATGACACTGCGCATCCGCTGGTCCGCCGCCGTGGCGCTGGTCGCCACGCTGGCGACCGCCGCGCTCGCCGCCCCACCGGCGGTCGCCGCACCCGATCCACCGTCGCGCCGCGGCGACTCGGCGTTCGTGGTCCGCGACGGCAGCCGGCTGAGCCTGGCCGGGCGACCGTTCCGGTTCGCCGGACCCAACATGTACTGGTTGGGGCTGGACGAGAACGTCGGCGGCACCGACCCGGCCGACCCGCCGGCCGTCGACCACCCCACCTACTTCCGGATCCGGGACGGGCTGACCACCGCCAAGCGGATGGGCGCCACCGTGGTCCGTGCCCACACGCTCGGCGTCTCCACCGGGAACCCGCGCTCGCTCGAACCCGCGCTCGGCGAGTTCAACCCGGCGGCGTTCGACCGCATCGACTACGCGGTCGCCGAGGCCGGCCGCCTCGGGCTGCGGCTGGTCGTCCCGCTCACCGACAACTGGCAGTACTACCACGGCGGCCGGTACGACTTCCTGCGCTGGCTCGGCCTGAGCACGGACGACGACGGCGCGCTGTTCTACACCGACCCGGCCGCGCGCGCCGCGTTCAAGGCGTACGTCCGCGCGCTGCTCACCCACGTCAACCGCTACACCGGCAAGGCGTACCCCGACGATCCAACGATCATGGCGTGGGAGCTGGGCAACGAGCTGAACGGGATGACCGCCGGCTGGGTCGACGACCTGGCCGGGCACGTCAAGACGCTCGCCCCGCGGCAACTCGTCGCGGCCGGCAGCCAGCACGGCACCGACCCCGCCGTGCTCGGCTCGCCGTACGTCGACATCAGCGACTCGCACTACTACCCGCCCACCGCCGCCGGCATCGCGGCCGACGCCGCCGCGGCCACCGCCGCCGGCAAGGTCTACCTTGCCGGCGAGTTCGGCTCCGGCCAGGCCACCGACGAGCTGCTGGACCAGGTGGCGGCGAACCCGGACGTGAGCGGCGCGCTGTTCTGGTCGCTGTTCGGCCATCACGACCACTCCGGCTTCGTGCCGCACGGCGACGGCTTCACCGTGCACTACCCGGGTGACACGCCGGCGATGCGGGAGGCGGTCGCCGCGCTGACCCGCTTCGCCGGGACGATGGCCGGCCACCCGGCGCCGGCCGTCATCGGGGACCGGCCGCTGCTCACCGCCGTCGACGCCGACTACGGCATCACCACGCTGCGCTGGCGGGGCACCGCGGGCGCGGCCGGTTACCTGGTGCAGCGGCGCGGTGCGGGCGGGGCCTGGGCCACCGTCAGCGGCGCCCGGCCGCTGCGCGCCGACGACGCGCCCTGGTTCGACCTGGCCACGCCCGCCGGTCCGGTGTCCTACCGGGTGGTGGCGGTCGACGCCACCGGCGCCGCCGTGGCCGTCTCCCCGCCGGTGCGCACCGACCGGGCCAGCGACCAGGTGGTCGACCCGCTGGAGGACTGGTTCGTCAGCGCCGGCCACAGCGACTCGCTGCGCCGCACGCCGACCACCGGCGGGGTGCTTGTCGCGCCCGCCCGCGGCCGGTCCGGGGAGCTGCGCTACCGGCGGGACGGCCTCACCGCCGCCACGGTCACGGTCGCCTCGACCGGTCGCCCCCGCGCCGTGGTGGAGGTGTCCGCCGACGGTACGACCGGCTGGCGTCCGACTCGGCCCCGGATCGACCGGACCGGCCCCGGCCGGTACGCGCTCACCGTCACCGGGCTGCGCGACGTGCGCGGCATGCGGGTGGTGTGGCGGCCGGACGCCCGCTTCGCCGTCGCCTCGGTCGCGCTGACCGCCCGGTCGGACTCGGTGACGGACACCGTGCCGGGCGCGTTCGCGCTGACCGCCCCGGCCCCGGACGCGACCGGGGTGAGCCGGTTGGCGGCGCTGGACTGGTCCGCCGCGCCGGGTGCCGCGTACTACTCGCTGACCGTGTCCGAGCACGCCGACCTGAGCGCGCCGCTGGTGGCGGTGTCGGGCCTGCGTACGCCCGGTCTCACGCCGACCACGGCCTGGCCCGCCGGGGCCACGCTGCACGTGCGGGTCACCGCCACGAACGGGTACGGCTCGACGGTCACGGACGCCGCCTTCACCACCCGCGCCGACCTGCCCGGCGTGGTGGTCGACGACTTCGACACGTACCCGTCGGACGCGGAGCTGGCCGCCACCTACCCCCGCAACACCGGCGGCGACCCGATCACGGCGACGCTGGCCCCGCCCGGCGAGGGCAGCGGGCACAGCATGCGGCTGAGCTGGACGCCCGGCGCCAGCGGGTACGCCGGCGTCATCCGCACCCTGCCGGCGGCGCAGGACTGGCGCGGCACCACCGGGCTGCGGATGTGGGTCGAGCCGGGCGCGGACGGCCAGCAGTTGACCGTCCAGTTCGTCGCGTCCGGCTTCTACTGGGAGAAGACGCTGACCTTCGCCGGCACCGGGGCGCGGGTGGTGGAGGTGCCGTTCGCCGACTTCGCCCCGCCGCCGTGGGCCACCCCCGGCCCGCTCGACCTGGGCGCGGTCACCCAGGTGTCGCTCTATCCCGGCGGCGCGACCGGCCCGGCCAGCCTGCGGCTCGACTCGCTCGGCGCGTACGCGTCGTGACCGGTGGGCGCCGGGCCGGGGCGTGCGGCCCGGCCCGGCGCCGGCACGGGACCACCCGGCGCGTGGACACCGGCTAGCGTGACTCGGGACCGGACGAGAGGGAGGCGACCATGGCGGGTCGGCGTGCGGTGCTCGTCCCGGGACGGGGCTACGACACCCGAGGTCCGCTCTTCGTCTACCTCGGTGAGGCGTTGCGCCGGCTCGGCTTCGAGGTGCACGAGGTGACCTGGCAGCGGCTGGACGAGCTGCGCCTGGACGCGGCACCCGGCTGGGTGGCCGCGCAACTGGCGCCGGTCCTCGACTCCGGCGTCGACCTGCTGGTCGGCAAGTCGCTGGGCAGTTTCGCCACCCCGCTCGCCGCCGAGCGGGGCATCCCGGCGGTCTGGCTGACCCCGCTGCTGCACGAGCCGGCCGTACGCGAGCCGCTGAGCCGCACCACGTCGCCGTTCCTGCTGGCCGGCGGCACCGGGGACGCGAGCTGGGACGGTGCGTTGGCGCGCCGGCTCAGCCCGCACGTGGTGGAGGTGGCCGACGCCGACCACTCGCTGATGGTGCCTGGCCCGCTGGCCGGCTCCGCCGAGGCGCTCGGGCGGGTCTGCACCGCCGTGGAGGGGTTCGCCCGCGACGTCGGCGGGGTGACCCCGGTCAGCGCTCGATGATCGCGCCCTTCTCGTCGATGCCGTGGGTGCGCCAGTAGACATCCCACTCGTCGTCGACGTGCTGCGGGACCTTGCCCTCCGGGTAACGCACGTACGGCGCGGTCGGCTCCTGTCCGTCCGGGAAGCAGGCGCTGCCGCCCTGCCCGCCGACCGCGATGGCCGGATACTCGCCGTCGGCGCAGATGGCCTCCTCGAAGGAACAGCCGGCGGTGAGCATCAGGCCGCTCAGGGCGACCCCGGCCAGGGCGATCAGAGTTCGCGTTCGCATGGGGAGAATTCTGGTCGGCCCGGCCGCGCCTGCCATCCGTACCCGTACTCAGTCGTTGGGGTGCAGCAGCACCTTCGTCCAGCCCTGCTCGCGCCGGTCGAAGTGCCCGTACGCCTCGGGCGCCTCGGCCAGCGGCAGCTCGTGCGAGACCAGGAACGACGGCCGGGCGCGGCCGGCGATGATCAGGTCGCGGAGCTGTCGGTTGTAGCGCATCACCGGGGCCTGGCCGGTGCCCATCCGCTGGCCCTTGGTGAAGAACGTGCCGTACTGCCAGCCGATCCGGCCCTCCCGCGCCCGCTTGTCCGGACCGTTGGGGTCCTGCGGCACGTAGACGCCGACCACGCCGATCCCACCGGTGGAGCGGACCACGTCGACCAGGTTGTCCAGCACCAGCTCCGGGTGCTCCTCGCCGGACGGGTCGTGGGCCTGGTAGCCGACCGCCTCCACGCCGCAGTCGGCGCCCACCCCGTCGGTGGCGTCCATGATCTGCCGCACCGGGTCGCCCTCGCCGAAGTTGACCGGAATGGCACCGATCTTCTCGGCCATGGCCAGGCGGTCCGCCTCCTTGTCGACCACGAACACCCGGTCCGCGCCCTTGATCAGCGCGCTGTGCGCGGCCATCAGCCCGACCGGGCCGGCGCCGAACACGGCGACCGTGTCACCGGGGGCCTGCCCGGCGAGTTCGGTGCCGTGCCAGCCGGTCGGGAAGATGTCCGACAGCATGGTGAAGTCGTTCTCGTGCTCGCTGCCCGGCGGCAGGCGCAGCAGGTTGACGTCCGCGTACGGCACGCGCAGGAACTGGGCCTGCCCGCCGTCGTACGGGCCCATGTTGGCGTAGCCGTAGGCCGCGCCGTCCATCCCCTCGGTCGGGTTGGTGCGCAGGCAGAAGCTGGTCCAGCCGTGCAGGCAGTTGCGGCAGGTGCCGCAGGCGATGTTGAACGGCACGGAGACGCGGTCACCGACCTTGATCCGGGTGAGCGCGTCGCCGACCGCCTCCACCACGCCCATGTTCTCGTGGCCGAGGATCTTGCCCGCCTCTACCGAAGTGCGTCCCTCGTACATGTGCAGGTCGGAACCGCAGATGTTGGTGGTGGTGATCCGGATGATCGCGTCGGTGAGGGCCTGGATGGTGGGGTCGGGTCGGTCCTCGACGGCGACGTCACGGGGACCGCGGTACACGAGAGCTTTCACGGTGGGTCTCCAGATCTTTCGGAAGCAGGTCAGCCGAGGGCGCGGAGGCGGTCGGCGAGCGTGTCGCGGTAGAAGTCGAGGAAGCCGTCCGGGTCCGGGCCGGCGTTCTGGAGTACGAGATGGTCGAAGCCGGCGTCGACGTACTTCTGCACGGCCGCGACGAAGTCGAACCCGACCTCCTCGGCCCGGACGGCCTGCCGGATGAGCTCCTTCGGCCCGAATCCCTCGCTGGCCAGCTTGTAACCGATCTTCATCGCTTTTCCCGACTATAGGGGACCGACTCCTCCTTATGACCTTTCCTCACATCCGCGCCGAAAACAGTCGGTCCGAAAAATCTCTCGCCGCCGGCACCTGCGGCCCTTCGATCACCTTTACCCCCGCAAGTTCCAGCCTTCGTGGATCTTTTATCCAGCACATGCGGTTCGGTAGTGTGTCTGGCGTGACGGTGTTCCGGATCGGGGAGGCGGCGGAACTGCTCGGCGTCAGCGCGGACACGGTGCGCCGCTGGGTGGATGCCGGCCGGCTGCCCGCGTCCCGCGACGAGCAGGGCCACCGGGTGATCGACGGCGTGGAACTGGCCGGCTTCTTCCGCGAACAGGCGGGCGGGCCGGACGGCCGGGCCGAGGAGTCCTCGGCGCGTAACCGCCTGCGGGGGATCGTCACCGCGGTCACCAAGGACACGGTGATGGCCCAGGTGGACATCCAGGCCGGGCCGTTCCGGATCGTCTCACTGATGAGCCGGGAGGCGGTCGAGGAGCTGGGCCTGCGGGTCGGGTCGGTCGCGGTCGCGGTGATCAAGTCGACCACGGTGGTGGTGGAGCGGTCCACCCCGGCGCACCGGCCACGGCCGGGCGCGTGAGCGTGGCCGAGTGACCACGGGGAGGAGAGCCTGATGGGGGCACGGATGGTCCGCGCCGCGCTGGCCGGGGTGACGGCGCTGACGCTGGCCGGCTGCGGTGGCGGCACCGGCTCCTCGCCGGGCGGCTCGACCTCCGGTTCCGGCGTGACCGGAACGGTGACCGTGTTCGCGGCGGCGTCGCTGACTGAGTCGTTCACCCGGATCGGCGAGGAGTTCGAGGCGGCCCACCCGGGCGTGACGGTGCGGTTCAACTTCGCCGGCAGTTCCGCGCTGGCCAACCAGATCAACCAGGGCGCGCCCGCGGACGTGTTCGCCTCCGCCGCGCCGAAGAACATGCAGGCGGTCACCGACGCCGGCAACGGCGACGGCTCCCCGGCCACGTTCGCGCGCAACCAACTGGTCATCGCGGTGCCCAGGGGCAACCCGAAGCGCATCGCCGCGCTGGCCGACCTCACCCGGCCCGGGCTCAAGGTGGCGCTCTGCGCCGAGCAGGTGCCCTGCGGCGCGGCGGCGACCCGGGCCCTGAGCGCCGCGCGGGTGCCACTCCGGCCGGTGACGCTGGAGCAGGACGTCAAGGGCGCCCTGTCGAAGGTGAAGCTCGGCGAGGTCGACGCCGCGCTGGTCTACCGCACCGACACCAGGGCCGCCGCCGACGACGTGGACGGCGTGGAGTTCCCCGAGTCCGCCGGCGCGGTCAACGACTACCCCATCGTGGCGCTGAAGAACGCGCCCAACCGGTCCGGCGCGCGGGCCTTCGTCGCCTATGTGCGATCCGACCGGGGCACGGCGGTCCTGACCGGCGCCGGCTTCCAGGCGCCGTGACCTCGACCGAGGCACCCACCGCGGCTCGGGGCGGGCCGCCGCGCCGCCGTCGGGCGCAACGGGTGCCGGCGGCCCTGCTGGTGCCCGCCCTGGTGGGCCTGCTGTTCCTGGTGCTGCCGCTGGCCGGGCTGGTGGTCCGCGCGCCGTGGGCCAGCCTGCCGCAGCGGCTCACCGAGCCCGGCGCGCTGACCGCGCTCCGACTCTCGGTGCAGACGGCCAGCGTCGCCACGCTGGTGTGCCTGCTGCTCGGCGTACCGCTGGCCTGGCTGCTGGCGCGGGCCCGCTTTCCCGGCCGCCGGTTGGTCCGCGCGCTGGTCACGGTCCCGCTGGTGCTGCCGCCGGTGGTCGGCGGGGTGGCGCTGTTGCTGGTGTTCGGGCGTCGGGGCCTGCTCGGCGGGTGGCTGGACGCCACGTTCGGTTTCACGCTGCCGTTCACCACCACCGGCGTGGTGGTCGCCGAGGCGTTCGTCGCGATGCCGTTCCTGGTGATCGCCGTCGAGGGTGCGCTGCGCGGGGCGGACACCCGCTACGAGGAGGCCGCCGCCACGCTCGGCGCCGGACGCTGGACCACGTTCACGCACGTCACCCTGCCGCTCGTGGCGCCGGGCGTGGCGGCCGGAGCGGTGCTGTGCTGGGCGCGGGCGCTCGGCGAGTTCGGCGCCACGATCACGTTCGCCGGCAACTACCCGGGCGTCACCCAGACCATGCCGCTGGCGGTCTACCAGACCATCGAGGGCGGGGACCTGGACGGCGCGGTCGTGCTCAGCCTGGTGCTGCTGACCGTGTCGGTGGCGATCCTCGCCGGCCTGCGGGACAAGTGGATCACCAGCGCATGAGCCCCGCCCCCGTCGTGGACGCGCACCTGGTCGTCGACCGGGGCGCCTTCCGCCTGGACCTGCCGCTGCGCATCGACGCCGGCGAGGTGGTCGCCCTGCTCGGCCCGAACGGGGCCGGCAAGACCACCGCCCTGCGCGCCCTCGCCGGCCTGCAACCGCTGAGCGCGGGTCACCTCGCCCTCGCCGGGCAACCCGTCGACCGGCCCGACCGGAACCTCTGGACACCACCCGAACGGCGCCCGATCGGCGTGGTCTTCCAGGACCACCTCCTCTTCCCACACCTGAGCGCGCTGGACAACGTGGCTTTCGGGCCGCGACGCCACGGCGCGGACCGGCGCACCGCGCGGCGTCGGGCCGCCGACTGGCTCGACCGGGTCGGGCTGGGTGACCGGGCGCGCAGCAGACCCCGGCAGCTCTCCGGCGGGCAGGCCCAACGGGTCGCGCTCGCCCGCGCGCTGGCCGTCGACCCGGTGCTGCTGCTGCTCGACGAGCCGCTCGCCGCGCTCGACGCCCGGACCCGGCTCGACACCCGCGCCGAACTGCACCGGCACCTCGGCGACCATCCCGGCGCCACGCTGCTGGTCACCCACGATCCGCTCGACGCGCTCGTCCTGGCCGACCGGCTCGTCATCGTCGAGGACGGTCGGGTCGTGCAGGACGGCGACGCCGCCGACATCACCGCGCGGCCCCGCACCGACTACGTCGCCCGGCTCGTCGGCCTCAACCTCTACCGGGGCACCGCCGACGGCCGGACCGTCCGGGTCGGCGACCGGCTCACCCTCACCGTCGCCGACCCGCTGCACGGTGACGCGTTCGTCGCGTTCCCGCCGTCGGCCGTCGCCCTGCATCCGAGCCGGCCCGACGGCAGCCCGCGCAACGCCTGGGCCGCGGTCATCGCCGGGCTGCAACGCCACGGCGACAACCTCCGCGTGCAACTGGACGGTCCGATCACGGTGGCCGCCGACGTCACGCCGGCCGCCGCCGCCCACCTCGACCTGGTGCCCGGCCGGTCCGTGTGGGCCGCGGTGAAGGCCGCCGAGACCCGCGCCTACCCCGCCTGAGGTACGCCGAGGGCCGGCCTCCCGCGTGGGGAGACCGGCCCGTGACGAGCCGCCGAAAACCGGTCAGCGTTGCAGGGTCAGCAGACCCGGCCGGTACGGCAGCAGGCCGTAGTCGCCGCCGGAGTTGGTGGCCCGACCCTGGTAGAGCAGTTGCAGGTTGCACGGGTCGACGGTGAAGGTCTGGTCGGCGGTGGTGCGGATCAGCTCTCCGTGGCTGATGTCGTTGGTCCAGGTGGCGCCGCTGTTGGCCTTGCCGGCGAACGGGTTGCTCTCGGTGGCCGCGTTCGGCGTCCACGAGCCGTTCAGGCTGGTCGCGGTGAAGGACCGGAAGTAGCGGCCCTGCGCGCCGATGGCCTCGACGATCATCAGGTAGCGGGTCTGGCCCTGAAGCTTGTAGACCTGGACGGCCTCGAACAGGTTGTTCGTGCTGTCGCTCATGATCGTCGTGTAGTTCGAGCCGAAGTTGCCGGGGAAGTTCCCGATCGGCATGCTCGCCCGGTAGATCTTGCCGTTGTCACCGGCGAAGAAGAGGTACATGTTCTGGTCGTCGGCGATGAGCGTCTGGTCGATCGGGCCGGTGCCGGAGCCGGAGATGCTGCCGGTGAACAGCGGCTGCGCCGAGGACCAGCCGTTGGGGTTGGTCGGGTCGGACGAGGTCTTGTAGGAGAACGCCGTGCCGCCCCACTGGTAGGCGAGCACCCAGATGTTGCGCGGGGCGAAGTAGAACAGCGTCGGCGCGACGGTGCCCTGGGACATGCCGTTCTGGCTGGCCGAGGCCATCTCCGACCAGTTGGTGAACGGGCTGAAGTTCATCGAGCCCCACGACGAGCCGAAGTCGTGCGTGGTCGCGTACACCAGGTGCTTGCCCTGATAGGGGGCGACGGTGAAGTCCTTCAGCGACGCCCAGCCGGACTTCGGCTGCGCCAGCGCGCCGGTCGAGGACCACCGGTAGCTCGACGGCAGCGAGCAGGTGCCGCCCGGCGGCGGCGTGGTGGGAGTGCCCCCACCGTCGACGCGGACGAGCTGCCACTGCTGGTTGCTGCCGTTCCAGTCGTCGTACTGGACGATGCTGCCGCCGTCGGCGGTCGAGGCGCCCTGCACTTCCACCACCTTGTTGCTGTTCCGGTTGATCAGCCGGACGTAGCCGCTGTCGGAGTCGGCGAGCCGGAACTGCTGGTTGGTCCCGTTGGCGTCGGACCACTGCACGATGTTGGCGGAGTTGGCGGTGGAGAAGTTGTAGACGTCCAGCACCTTGCCGGACAGCCGGGACCGCAGCCGGTAGTAGCCACCGCCCGAGTCCACGAACTGCCACTGCTGCTGGTTGCCGTTGTTGCGCGCCCACTGCACGATCCGCGCGCCGTCGGTCGTGGCCAGGTTGTAGACGTCCAGGGCCTTGCCGCTGTTGCGGTTCACCAGCACGTACCAGGCGCTGGTGTCGACCGTCGCCGCGGCGGCGGGGGACGACACCACGGCCGCCGCGCCGACGCCGGCCAGCACGGCCGTCACACCGGCTGCGACGACGCGCGGCAACCATCGCCGCCGTCGACTCGGCGGGGCGACGGATGGGGACCTACCAAAGCCGAACATGATCCTCCTCGATGGCCGGAACCCGGACGCATGCCGCCAGGGTGTTAGCGCTAACAAGACGTGGCCCACGCGTCGCGCACGCCAGTCCCGACAAGGCGGGCCCGCCCCGGTCAACCCCAGCCTCGTCCTTGACCATCGAATGTGGGCGATAACAGAACGTTCGTCAAGTCGTAACTTTCTCGAAGCATCCATCGGCGGTGGCCGAAGCGCCTTCCCCCGCAGGTGCCGCGCCGCCTCCCGACACTCCGGCCGACCCCGGTCGCGGTAATGATGGCGCTAACATCGACGTTTACCCATCATTCGGTCGCGACGGCGACTCCGTGACGAGACGCAAACAGCTTCCTGACAGTCCGCGGTGATCCTGGGCCTCGCTGGTGGGCACCGCGCCGCGGGCCCCCTACAGGAAGGCGTCACGATGAGGAAGCATTCGATGGCCGCGCTGGTGCTGGCCGTCACGATCGGCGGCAGCGGGTGCTCGGCCACCGGAGACGACCGGGCCGACGCCGGCAAGCCGGACGTGGCCACGCTCCGTACCGTCACGCCCGCCGCCACGACCCCGGCGCCGCCGACCGACAAGCGGCCCCGCGCCCGTCTCGACGACACCGACGAGGACACCCAGGCCCGCTACGGGCCGTACGAGAAGTGCATGACCGAGCACGGCGTCGACATCAGGAGGACCCGGGCCGAGGGTGTCACCTCGGGCCCGATCGGCGCCGCGAACAAGGCCTGCGGGAACCTGCTGCCACTGCCGCCCTGGGAACTCGACCCGGCCAACCCGGAGGCGAAGGACTTCGCCCGCGACGTCGTCGCCTGCCTCAAGGAGAAGGGCGTCCGGTACGTCGAGGTCAGCACCGACGGTCCGGGCTGGTCGCTCGGCGGCGAGCACAACGACGCGGAATCGATCTCGAAGGGCATGAGGTTCTCGCCCGAGTGTGAGCGTGAGGCCGCCGCCAAGCGGAAGTAGCCGCCCGGCCCGGAGGCGCCACCCGCACCGGGTGGCGCCTCCCGCGCGTGCCGGCACGTCTCAGGTCGAGGCGAGCGCCTCGGTCGGTGTGAGACGGGACGCCCGGATCGACGGATAGACACCGGCGAGCACACCGACCACGACGGCGCCACCGAGCCCGGCGAGCGTCGCCGGCACCGAGACCACCACCGGCCAGCCCTGCCAGGTCGCGTAACCGACGGTCGCGACCGTGCCGATCAGCGTCCCGGCGACCCCGCCGAGCGCGGCCAACGCGGCGGACTCGGTGAGAAACTGGGCGCGGATCTGGCCACGGTGCGCGCCGAGCGCGCGGCGCAGGCCGATCTCGGTACGCCGTTCCAGCACCGAGACCACCATCGTGTTGGCCACGCCGATCCCACCGACCAGCAACGCGATCGCGGCCAGGCCGAGGAACAGCGTGGAGAAGTTGCTCTCGGTGGCCCGCTTCGCGGCGAGCGCGTCCGACGGGCGGGTCACCACCACCTGCCCGGGTCGGACCGGCGAGATGGTGGCCGGCAGGACCTCCCGGACGGCCTCCACCGCCGACTCCCGGCACCGCAGGTAGATGACCGTGGGATGCCCGTCGAAGCGCAGGTGGTCGCGGGCCGCCTCCCAGCCGACCAGGACCGAGCGGTCGAGGTCCGGCGAGAGCGGCGTCCGGGCGAGGATGCCGACGACGGTGAACCACCGGTCGCCGATGAACACCGACGGACCGGGACCGCCGGCGGCGGGCAGGTCCGCGAAACCGAGTCGGGTGGCGGCGACGGAGCCGAGCACCACGGTCGGGAACCGTTCCGTGACCGCGTCGAGCCACCGCCCGGAGCGCACCTTCCCGTCGACCGCGCGCAGCAGGTCCGGGCGGGCGGCGAGCACGGTCAGGCCGGAACCGTCGCCGGTGTCGGTACGGTCGTTGCGGCGGACGAGCGCGTGGGTGTTCGCCACCGCGCTCGCCACGGTGACCGGCCCGATGCGCCCGACCATCGCCACGGACTCCTCGGGGAACTCCGCCGGCGAGTCCGGATCGGACTGTGCCCGCGCCTGGAGGTGGTCGGTGCCGAGCGCGGACAGCTCGCGCAGCAGCGCCGCCTGGCCGGAGGCCGGTACGCCGGTGACGAGCACCGTGGTGGCGATGCCGATCGCGATGCCCAACGCCGAGAACGCGGCCCGTGCCCGGCGGGTACGGATGCCGAGCAGCCCGACGTCGAGCAGGTCGAGCGGGGAGAGCCGGACCCGGCGGATCATCGGACCACCGCCGTGTCGCGCACCAGCCGGCCGTCGCGCAGCTCGACGCGGCGGGGAAGGTCGGCGGCGATCTCGTTGTCGTGCGTGATGACGGCGATGGTGGTGCCCTCCTCGTTGAGCCGGCGCAGCAGGCGGAGCACCGCACGCCCGTTGTCGGTGTCCAGGGCGCCGGTGGGTTCGTCGGCCAGCACGAGGGCGGGGCCGTTGACGAGCGCCCGGGCGATGGCGACACGTTGACGCTCGCCACCGGAGAGCTGCGCCGGACGGTGGTCGACCCGGTGGGCCAGGCCGACCCGGTCGAGTGCGTCGAACGCGAGCGGCCGACGGCGGCGGCGCGGGACCCCGGCGTAGAGCAGGCCGGTGGCCACGTTCTCGGCGGCGGTGAGGCCGGCGGCGAGATGGAACTGCTGGAAGACGAAGCCGAGCCAGCGACCACGCAGGGCGGAGAGCCGGCGGTCGGAGAGCCCGGCCACGTCCTGCCCGGCGATCGAGATCGTGCCGGAGGTGGGCCGGTCCAGGGTGCCCATGAGGTTGAGCAGGGTCGACTTGCCGGAGCCGGACGGCCCGACGATGGCGACCAGTTCACCCTCGGTGATGTCCAGCGAGACCCCCCGCAACGCCTCGACGCCGCCGGGGTAGCGCATGCTGACATCGCGCGCCGAGAGCACCGGGGTCACGAGGTGGTCACCACCGGGGTCCCCGCGCGGAGACCGTCGCCCCTGACCTCGACGAGCCCCTGGGCGAAGAGCCCGGTCTCGACCGGGACCAGATCCCCGCCGGAGACCTGGACGCCGTAGCCGCCCTCGCTGAGCGCGAGCAACGCGCCGACCGGGACGACGAGGACGCCTTCGTGGGTCTCGGCGGCGAAGTCGACCCGCACGTCGGCGACGCTGATCCGGGCCGTGGCTGCGGAACTCTTCATCGCGATCGTCACGGTGACGGTGGGCGGGCCGCCGGTGCCGGCATCGCCCTCCGCCGCCTTCACCGCCTGGCCGACCGCGGTGACCCGGCCGCCGATCGTGCTCTCGTCGGGCAGGTGCACGGTGACCGCGTCGCCCGGCGCGATCGAGGCCGCGTCGCCGACGTTCGCCTCCACGGTGACGACCTTCGCCGTCCGGGTGACCGACAGCAGCGGGGCGTCCGCGCTGTCGCCCGGCTGGGCGGCGACCGAGTCGACCCGGACCGCGCCGACGAGCACCACCACGTCCCCGGCCTCGACCGTGCCGGTCGCCGGCACCCCCAGGTCGTGCTGCCAGCGCTTGACCGCGTCCCGCAACGCGGCGGTCAGCACGCTCTCGTCCCTGGCCACCGGCACCGCCGGAGCGGGCGTGGACGACGACCGGGTCGGCCGGGCGCCGGACGTCGGCCGGTCACCGACGTCGTAGCCGAGGGCGTGCAGGTTGTCCGCGACGATCCGCACGTCCCGGCCGACCGTGCCGAGGTCGCGCAGCGGGCGGAACAGCGGCATCCCGCCGTAGAAGAGCGGCACCGGGCGGTCGTCGACCCGGTAAAGCTGCTGGCCGCGCCGCACCGACGCGCCCGGGGCGGGCAGCCAGGTCACCGTGCCGCTCCGGCCGCCCTTGAGCAGTCGGGCGGCGCCGAAGCCGAGCGTGCCCGGCAGCGACTGCGCCGTCGACAGGTCCTGCTTCACCACCGCGACGCTCCGTACGCCTGCCGGTTCGTCCGCTGTCGACGCCGGGCCGGTGTCCCGGCCGGACCAGACGACGACGGCCGCGGCGAGCAGTCCGGCGACGACGACCGCGGGGACCACCGCCCTCGTCAGGTAGCGGCGGCGCGGTGCCGGTTCCCTGCCAGCGAGCGGGATGACCTGGGTTTCGGCGTTCGCCGGCGGCACCGTTCGGGTCAGTGGCATGGCGCCGATCGTGACCCGGGATCATCAGGATCCTGTCAGGTCCGGGCATGACCTTTTCCACGGATTCGCGACCCCGCGGCTCACCTATAGTCCCCACCATGTGCGCACGGGTGATGCTCGCGGAGGACGACCGGCGGCAGGCCGAGGCGCTGCGCCGCTACCTCACCGCGGAGGGTCACGAGGCGACGGTCGTGCACGACGGCGAGGCGGCGCTGCGGGCGGCCCGGCAGGAGACGTTCGACCTGCTCCTGCTCGACGTGATGCTGCCGGGGCTGGACGGGATGCAGATCTGCCGGATCCTCCGCCAGGAGTCGGACGTGCTGATGCTGATGCTGACCGCCCGGTCGAGTGAGGACGACCTGCTGCGCGGCCTCGACCTCGGCGCCGACGACTACATGACCAAGCCGTTCAGCCCCCGGGAACTGGTGGCCCGGGTCCGGACGCTGCTGCGCCGCGTCCCCGCGACGGCCCGACACCCACCGGTGCTCCGGGTCGGCCGCCTCACCGTCGACGAGCCCCGGCACACGGTGACCGCCGGCGGTGTCCCGGTCGACTGCACCGCCGGTGAGTTCGCGATCCTGGCGGCGATGATCCGCCAGCCCGGCCGGGTGTTCACCCGCGGCCAACTGCTGGAGCACACCCGGGGCATCGACCGCGAGTCGACCGGGCGCACCATCGACGTGCACGTGATGAACCTGCGCCGGAAGATCGAGGCGAACCCGCGCCGGCCACGGCAGCTCCTGACCGTGTACGGGGTCGGCTACAAGCTGACCGCCGGGACGCCGTGAGACGCGTGCCGCCGCACCGCAGCCTGGTGGTACGGCTGCTGGCCACCTCCCTGCTGGTGGCGGTCTGCGCGATCCTGGCCACGACCTGGCTGGCCGTCCAGTCGACCACCCAGGCGATCCAGCAGGCCCAGGGCCGTTCGCTCGCCGACGACAAGAACATCTACGACACGCTGGTGAGCTACGCCGCCACCCACCGGGACTGGTCCGGCGTGGCCGCCGTGCTCGCCGAGCGGGCCGGCACGCTCGAACGCCGGATCACGCTGATGACGCCGGACCGGCAGGTGATCGCCGACTCCGCACCGGACGGCCCGTCGCTGCGGGCGGCCCGCCCCTCGGCGACCGTCGACCCGCTACAGGTGGACCTGGGCCTGACCGGCGGGACCGCCCGGATCGACCGGCGCGTGCTCGGGCCGTACGTGCTGACCAGCCGGGAGAGCGGCGTCACCCGGCAGTTGGCCGGGCGGTGGCTCACGTGCATCCACCGCAACTCCGCGCTGGACGGAAAGGTCGTGGTCGGCCCGACCGGCCGGGCGTCGGTCCAGGTGACCGGGACGGACGGGCGCGACGTCGTCGGCCACTGCCTGCCGGCCGACCTGGCCGGTCCGCTGCCGACCGAGGCCGGGCCGATCGCACGGCTACGGGACGCGACGAGGTCGTGCCTGCGCCGGGCGGGAGCGCCGGACCGGGTCATGATCAGGCCGGACCGCACGGCGATCCCGAGCGGCTCCGCCGGGCTCGACGAGCGGATCGACTCCTGCCTGCACGAGGCGCTGGTCGCCCAGTTGAGGGCGTACGCGGCACCGCCGGCGCTGCTGTTCGTGACCGACGAGGCCCAGGGCACCACCGAGCCGGTGTTCAACCTGTCCCGCGCGAACGTGATCCGCATCGTCGAGGTGACCGGCGCGGTGCTGGCGGCCACCGTGCTGGTCACCGTGCTGGTCGGGCGTCGACTGGTACGACCGCTGCGGGCGCTGACCGACGCCGTCCGGCAGCCGATGGACTCGCCGGCCCGGGTGCCGGTGACCACCCGCGACGAGATCGGGCTGCTGGCCACCGCGCTCAACGACCTCGCCGCCCGGCGGGAGCAGATCGAGGCGCTGCGCAAGACCATGGTCAGCGACGTGGCGCACGAGCTGCGGACGCCGCTGAGCACCATGCGGAGTTGGCTGGAGGCCGCCCAGGACGGTCTCGCCCAGCCCGACGCGCACCTGCTCAGCCTGCTGCTCGACGAGGCGATGCTGCTCCAGCACATCATCGACGACCTCCGGGACCTGGCCGCCGCCGACGCCGGTGAGCTGCGCGTGCACCGCGAACCGCACGACGTGGCCGACCTGCTGGACCAGGTCGTCGAGGCGCACCGGGGCGCGGCCGACGCCGCCGGGGTGCGGCTGGGCCTCGACGTGGCCGCCGTCGGTGAGACGGCGGTCGACGGCGCCCGGCTGCGGCAGCTCGTCGGCAACGTGGTCGCCAACGCGATCCGGCACACCGCCACCGGTGGCTCGGTGACCGTGCGGTGCGCGGTGCGGGCGGAGCAGTTGAGCATCGTCGTGTCCGACACCGGGACCGGCATCGCGCCCGCCGACCTGTCCCGGGTCTTCGAGCGCTTCTGGCGGGCCGACGACTCGCGGGCCCGCCGCACCGGGGGGAGCGGGCTCGGCCTGTCGATCGCCCGCAAGCTCGCCGAGGCGCACGGCGGCAGCATCTCCGTCGAGAGTGTGCTCGGCGTGGGCAGCACGTTCACCGTCCGACTGCCGATCGTCGCCGCCGTCCCGCACTGACCGGCCGGGCCGGGACATCGCGATGCCCCGGCCCGGCCCTCGCTCGGGAGGTGGTGCCGTCAGCCGCAGCGTTGACCGTTGAGCGTGAAGGCGGTCGGCGCCGGGTTGGTGCCGCTCCAGGTGCCGTTGAAGCCGATACTGGTGGACGCGCCGGGGGCGAGTCTGCCGTTCCAGCCCAGGTTCTCGGCGGTGACGCCCGTTCCGCTCTGCTTCCAGGTGGCCGACCAGCCCTGGCCGACCTTCTGGCCGGTGGTGGGGAAGTCGAAGGCGAGCTTCCAGCCGTCGATCGCGGTGGTGCCGGTGTTCTTGACGGTGATGGTGGCGGTGAAGCCGCCCGGCCAACTGTTCGCCGCGTAGCCGACCGTGCAGCCGCCGGTCGGGGTGGTGGGCGCGGTCCGCACGGTCAGGCCGGGCGAGGCCGCCGAGACGTTGCCCGCCGCGTCCCGGGCGGTCACCACGAAGGTGTACGGGGTGTCCGGCGTCAACCCGGCCACGGTGTACGCGGTGCTCGTGGTGCTGCCCACCTTCACGGTGCCGGTGGTGTCGACCCGGTGCACGTCGTAGCCGGTGACGCCGACGTTGTCGGTGGACGGCGTCCAGCTCAGCGCCACGCTGTCGCCGGTGACCGTGCCGGCGACCGGCTTGCCCGGGGCGGTCGGCGGCTGGGTGTCGCCGGGCGTGGTGCCGCGCGGCAGCACCAGGTGGGTGATCGAGTTGGCCGGGAAGGTGGCGGTGAAGCCGCCGGCGGTCACCGGCTGGTCGGCCTCCCGGACCACGCCGGCGAGGTTCGCCCCGCTGTAGCGGTAGACCTGGGCGCTGCCGGCGGTGGCACCGGTCAGGGCCACCGGGCTGGTCAGGTCGTCGCCGCTCTTGTTGACCACGACCAGGGTGAGCGCCTTGTCGGCGGTCCGCTCGGCCGCGTACACGGCCAGCTTGTCCTGGTCGGCGCTGGTGGCCCGGACGGACGTCTCGCCGAACGCGCCACCCTTGCCGTCATAGTTGCGGTAGATCCGGAACGCGTCGGCCACCGGCTGGTCGGCGGTCGGCGCGGTCCAGAGGCTGGCCAGGTCGAGCCCCTCCCGGCCGAAGATGCCGAGCACGTCCGCCTGGGCCAGCGCGCCGTTCAGCGAGCCGTACCCGCCCCAGCTGTACTCGGTCATCGCGATCTTCGTGCCCGGGTAGTGCTTGTCGACCAGCTCGCGCATCCGCGGGATGAACCGGACCGGCTGGTTGATCCAGCTCTCGTCCACGTACGTCGGGTCCCAGAGCTGGCGGGTCGAGCGCAGTCGCAGCGCCTGGGTGGCGGCGTCCCCGGCACCGGACCCGCTGACGCCGGACTGCTGCGGGTAGAGGTGCACGTCGAAGTAGTCGAGGACGCGGGTGCCGTGCTGCTGCTCGTACTCCCGCATCCGGTCCAGGTACCACGGGCCGAGGTCCTGGCCGCCGTGCGCGGCCTTGTCCGGCGGGTTCGACCAGCAGCCGGTCCGGGAGCAGGTGTCCTGGTCCAGCCCCGAATAGAAGATCGAGTTCAGGCCCCAGCCGACCGGGCCCAGTGTCTTCGCCCCCGGATCGGCCGCCTTGATCGCCGCGCCGTACGCGTAGGTGCGGTCGCGCAGCTCGTCGTAGCCGAGCCCGACCGGGCGGACGTCGCGGTGCGTCGAGTGCCACAGGTCCGGCTCGTTGTCCAGGTTGTAGAACCGCACCCCACCGCTGCCGGCGGCGCCGAACCGTCCTTTGAGATGGTTGACGAAGTCGGTGGCGTACTCCGGACCGACGGCGACGCTGGTGTCCTCCGGGTCGTTGCCGGTGATCAGGCTGCCGTCCGGCTTCTTGCCGTTGCCGCAGTCGGGCGCCCACTGGTCGGTGGACTCCTGCGGGCCGTACTTCGCCACGCTGAAGCCGCACGCCTTGGCCCGATCCTTGGCGATCCAGCCGATCATCGGCATCGTCATGATCGTGTCGGTGCCGGTGACCTTGTTCCGTTCCACGAACCGGTCGCTCTCCGAGCCGTCGGGCAGGCTGTCCGGATCGGTGTTGTCGTTCGGGATGTTCTCGAAGTACCAGTCCGCGGCCCGATTGGTGGTGTCGGTGCGGAAGTTGTAGCGGGTGGTGGCGTTGCCGCCGTACCGGTGCACCGGTAGCCGCAGCTCCCGGGCGAGCGCCTCGTCGGCGAAGTTCATCCCGTAGACGTACGGGCTGATCGTGTGCCGGTCGGCGGTGGTGTCGACGGCCAGCGCCGGGCCGGCGGCGGCCTGGGCGGGCCCTGGTAGGGCCAGGCCGCCGAGCGTGGCGGCCAGCACGACCGGGAGCAGTGCTGTGGTGGGACGCACGAGCTCTTCCTTCCTGAGGAAATCGAAGCTCGCCGTTGGGAGCGCCCCCACAGCCTGGCCCGGTTCGCCCCCCGCGTCAACACGTCGGCGTCCGGTGGATCAACGCCGCAGTGTCTCGCCGTACGCCCGGCGGTGGCGCATGCCGATCGCGACGCGTATCGGGAAACGCATACGCCCGCGCAACAACCCGGCGTCTTCACTCGGGACGGACCGGGAGGCCGTCCGCCCGGTCCGCCACCGGAGAGGAGCATGGGGATGGACCCGACACGGGGTATCGACCGGCGAGGAGAGGTGGGGGTCGCGCCACCCCGGCGTACGCGAAGGGTCGTGCTCGTCGGCGCGGCGGTCCTCGGCCTGGCGGGGGCCGCGTGCGTGGTGCGGCGCCCGTTGCTGATGGCCGCCCCGGCGTGCCGGGCCGGGCGGTGGCACGGCTGCTTCGACACGGAGAACGGCGTCCTGCTCATGACGCTGGTCGGGCTGCCGGTCGCCGCGCTGGGGGTGGTGGCCCTGGCGTGGTGCCGGCGCCGCGCCGGCGTTACCTCGGCGTGGCGGTCGTCGGTGGCCGAGGTGGGGATGGTCCACGGCACCGTGCCGTTCGTCTGGATGACGCTGATGCCGGGCCCGGGGGCCGGCGTCGTGCCGGGTCGGGTGAGCCTGGTGCCGCTGCGGGACCTGGCCACGATGGGGCCGCTCGGGATCGGTGGCAACCTGCTGGTGCTCGCGGCACTGGGTTTCTTCGCGCCGATGCGGATCGCGGCACTGGCGTCCGTGCCCCGGCTCCTGGCGCTCGGGGCGGGCTGCTCGGCCGTGATCGAGACCCTCCAGTACGCGCTGCGGCTGGACCGGGTGTCGTCGGTGGACGACGTGCTGGTCAACGCCGCCGGCGCGGTGCTGTTCGGGCTGGCGTCCCGCCGCTGGTGGCGTGCCCCGGCGCAACGACGTCATCCGGTGGCGGCGGCAGACTGAGTCGCATGCGGGTACTGATCGTGGAGGACGAGCCCTACCTGGCCGAAGCCGTCCGGGACGGTCTGCGGCTGGCGGCGATCGCCGCCGACGTCGCCGGCGACGGCGACACCGCCCTGGAACTGCTCGGCGTCAACGCCTACGACCTGGCGGTGCTCGACCGGGACATCCCCGGGCCCTCCGGCGACGAGGTCGCCCGGCACATCGTCGCCTCCGGCAGCGGCATCCCCATCCTCATGCTCACCGCCGCCGACCGGATCGACGACAAGGCGTCCGGGTTCGAGCTGGGCGCCGACGACTACCTCACCAAGCCGTTCGAGATGCGCGAGCTGGTCCTGCGGCTGCGGTCGCTGGACCGCCGGCGCGGGCACGCCCGGCCCCCGGTGCGCCGGATCGCGGGCCTCCGGCTCGACCCGTTCCGCCGGGAGGTCTTCCGCGACGGGCGCTACGTCCCGCTGACCCGCAAGCAGTTCGCCGTGCTGGAGGTGCTCGTCGCCGCCGAGGGTGGCGTGGTCAGCGCCGAGGAACTCCTGGAACGGGCCTGGGACGCGCACGCGGACCCGTTCACCAACGCGGTGCGCATCACCGTCTCCGCGCTGCGCAAACGGCTCGGCGAACCCTGGGTCATCGCCACCGTGCCCGGGGTCGGCTACCGCATCGGGACGCCGCCGGTGACCGGGGACGAGCGTGGGTAGGAAACCGGGGCTGAGCGTGCGCGCCAAGCTCACCCTCAGCTACGCCGGGTTCCTCGTGCTGGCCGGCGCCCTGCTGCTCACCGCCGTGTGGGTGTTCCTCCTGCGGTACGTCCCCGACCGGGCCATGCTGATCGTCCCCGGTTCCGCCGACACGCTCACGCCCGGCGTCTTTCCGGTCCGGTCCAACCTGCTGCGCGTCTTCGCGCCGCGGGCGGCCGAGACACTGGCGTTCCTGCTGGCGTTCGGGCTCCTCGGCGGCTGGATCCTCGCCGGCCGGATGCTCGCGCCGCTGACCCGGATCACGGAGGCGGCCCGGACGGCCGGGACCGGTTCGCTGTCCCGACGGATCCGCATGCCGGGTCGGCGGGACGAGCTGCGGGAGCTCTCCGACGCGTTCGACACGATGCTCGACCAGCTCGAGTCCCACGTCGCCGAGCAGCAGCGGTTCGCCGCGAACGCCTCGCACGAGCTGCGTACCCCGTTGGCGATCTCGCGGGCGCTGCTCGACGTCGCCCGCGACGACCCGACGCGGGACCGGGACGAACTCGTCGCCCGCCTGCACGAGGTCAACCGGCGGGCGATCGACCTCACCGAGGCCCTGCTGCTGCTCAGTCGCGGCGACCGCGCCGTGGTGACCCGCGAGCGGGTCGACCTCTCCCTGCTCGCCGAGGAGGCCGCCGAGACGCTGCTCCCGGTCGCCGAGCGACGCCGGGTCACGCTCGACGTCACCGGCGACGCGGCCCCGACCAGCGGCTCCGCCGAGCTGCTGCGGCGGATGGTGACCAACCTCGTCCAGAACGCCGTCGTCCACAACCTGCCCGAGGGCGGCACGGTGACGGTCCGTACCGCGACGTCCGGTGACGCCAGCGTGCTGCGGGTGGCGAACACCGGGCCTCCGCTCCCACCGGACCTGGTCCCGACGCTCGCCGAGCCGTTCCGGCGCGGGACGCGACGGGTACGCGTCGACGAGCACGCCGGCGCCGGCCTCGGCCTGGCCATCGTGCGCAGCGTCGTCCGCGCCCACGGCGGGACGCTCACCCTGGTCCCCGGCCCGGACGGTGGGCTTCTCGTCACGGTGCGACTGCCCGACCCGCCCTGACACCCCGCGGGGGACGCGGGCGGCGCGGCGCGCCGACGGAACGTCGCCTGCTCAGTGGAGGTCTCCGCCTGCCGCACAATGATTGTTGTCCACGGGTGGGAAACGGCGCACCGTCGTGTTCGGGCGCCGCGTGCTGGTGCATCCGAGGTGCATGCATGGAACAGGTCTTCGAGGCGATCGGTGTCGACGTCGTCGAGCAGGTCCTCCGTGACAGCTATGGCGGGGACATCCGCGTCGACGTCGGCGACTCTCCTCCATGGTTGCGGCTGGAGGCCGCCGCGATCACTCCGTCGGCGCGACTCGACCAGATCACCTTCGGCCTCCACTTCGACGTGCAGGCCGAAGCGCTCGGTCGGCTGGTCATCTGCCGTATCGACTCCGGCCGGCTCGCCTACCACCCGGCCGGCGGCGGGGAGACCGCATACGGCCCCGGTGACGCGTTCATTCCCGTGTCGCCGGAGCGTGGCTTCACCGCCGACTGCGCGAAGGCCGACTTCCACACGACGGTCCTCGACC
The DNA here is from genome assembly GCF_045040125.1 of Micromonospora sp. NBC_01392. Lineage (NCBI taxonomy): Bacteria > Bacillati > Actinomycetota > Actinomycetes > Micromonosporales > Micromonosporaceae > Micromonospora > Micromonospora sp. NBC_01392. The sequence continues at coordinate 31,005 of NZ_CP109549.1, forward strand.
CGGTCCTGCTGGAGAGCGTCGCGGAGACCGCGCCCGGCCGTCGCCCCGAGCCGGTCCGGTTCACCAGCCACCAGCCCGTCTCCGCAGCCGCCGCCGAGACGTGGGACACCGTGTACGGATACGCCCGCGAGGCGATCGACCTCGGGGTGGCCGGCGAGCCGCTGCTGGCCGGGAGCGTGGCCCGGCTGCTGGCCGCCACCGCCCTGACCGTCTTCCCGAACAACACGCTCAGCGATCCGACGTTCTCCGACCGCCGCGACGCCCATCCCCGGACGCTGCGTCGCGCGATCACGTTCATCGAGGAGAACGCGGACCGGGACATCACGCTCGCCGACATCGCCGCTGCGGCCCACGTGACCATCCGCGCCGTGCAGTTGGCGTTCCGCAGGCATCTCGACACCACCCCGATCGCCTACCTGCGATGGGCCCGGCTCGAACACGCCGATCAGGAGTTGCGCCGGGCGGATGCGACCGACGACGGCACCGTCGCCGAGACGGCCCGGCGCTGGGGGTGGGCCGACGCCGACCGGTTCACCGCCGCCCACCGGCAACGCTTCGGTTCGCCACCGACCGGGCCGCCGCACGACCGCGCGCCGTGAGCGCCGGGACGCGTACCCGATCGCTGACCGGCGGACGCCGGTGTCACCGTCGCGGGTGACACCGGCGTCGCCCGGTCGTTACGGGGTGACCACCTTGCCGCCGAACGTCACGACGAGGCGGCCGTCGGAGGCGAAGGACCAGCCGAGGGCGCCCGAGTACTGGGCGCAGCGGGACCCGTTGCTGCCGGAGAAGAACTGGTTCGAGCTGTCGGAGTTGCCGACGATCCGGTCGTTCGTGCCACCGTCGCACGAGGTGTTGTTCCGGAACACCGAGGAGCCGCCGTCGAAGTTGAAGTTGCGCTCGGTGTTGCCGATGCCGGCGTTGTTCGACACCGTCATCGAGCCGACGTTGCGGTTGTAGGTGAACCCGTGCTGGCCGTTGTCATACGCGATGTTGCCGCGCACGACGTGGTTCACGCCGATGTCCTCGCCGCCGAGCTTGAAGCCGTTGCGGTCGCCGTTGCCGGCCTGGCCGCCGTTGCTCAGCGTGCCGTTGCCGTAGGCCAGGGAGGACTCGATGGTCACCGGACCGATGGGCCCGGTGTCGCTCTTGGTGTAGAGGTCGTACCCGTCGTCGATGTTGTTGTGGGACACGGTGTAGCGGAAGACGTTGCCGGTGCCGACCGTCAGCTTCGGGGCGAAGCCGTCGGCGTCCTCACCGTCGGAGTCGGCGTTGTCGTGCGACTCGGTGCTCACCACCAGGTTGTTCGCGGGCCACTGGTCGCGGGGCGCGTTGGCGACCAGCCGCGAGAGCTGGAGCCCGGAGTCCCGGTTGAAGCGGGTCACCACGCGCTCGATGATGTTGTTGTTGCCGGCGAGCAGGATGCCGTTGTCCCCGGCCCGCTCGACGACGATGCCACGGATGTGCCAGTACGACCCGCCGACCTGGAGCCCGCGGTTCGCCGGGTCCTCACTCTGCGCCGAGAAGTTCAGCACCGGCGTCTCGCCCGGGTAGGCGAAGATGTTCTTACGCGCGCTCGACGTGCCGTTGTTGCCCTGGCCGATGGTGACGGTCTGCGTGTAACGGTAGGTGCCGCCGCGCAGGTAGATGGTGCCCCCGGCGGCGACCCGGGTGATCGCCGAGGCGAGCGTGGTCGGGTTCGCCTGCGTGCCGGCCGCGCCGTCGGTGCCGGTCGGCGACACGTAAAGCGTGCCGCTCGACGGTGGCGGGGTGGTCGGTGGCGGCGTGGTCGGCCCGGTGGTGGGCGGCGGGGTGGTGGGCCCGGTGGTCGGCGGCGGCGTGGTCGCGCCCGAGGCGTACGTCTCGAACTCGGCGATCCGCGGGGTGGCGGTCGAGCTGGTGATCTCAAAATTGATCTTGCGAAGGGAGGTGGCCGCGAACGTGACGACGCCCGCCCCGGTGCCGCTGGCCAGCGTGGCGCCGGTGTCGTTGTTGACCACCCGCCAGGAGCCGACCGCCCCGACCGCGCCGGCCGCCTCCCGGATGTTGATCGAGGCGACCGTGGTGGCGGAACCCCACTTCACCGAGATGCGGCCGGTCGAGCCGGCCGGCGACCAGTAGGTGCTCATGTCGCCGTCGATCGCGCTTCCGTAGCTGGTGCCGTCGGCCTTGCTGGAACCGTCCGCGCCGGCCCCGAGACTGAGGTTTGTGGCATTGGCGTTGATCGATGTTAAATCGAGGTCGCCGAATGCCCCCGACGCCTGGCTCACCGGTATCGTCGCGACGACCGCCACGGCGGCGAACACGGCGATCCCGCCGGTAAGAAGCTTGTGTCGCACTGCGGTTCTCACAGTTGGACTCCTCGGGAGTAGACACGGTGCGGGCACGACTCTCACCGCCCCGACACCGCATGTGGCTTCGTGTGCGCACCCTCAGCCCGGATCGAAACATCGATGAAACACAGGCTAAGAAAGCGCTTACCGGCGAGGCAATAGCAAAGACGTGCAGGTTTGTTGCATACGGGAAGGGCGCCCCGTCCGCCGTCGGCCGCTCAGGTCGGTGGGCGTGCGCGCGACCGGGACGCGCCGCCGGCCGGCCGCCGGTCGTCGGGCGACGCCGCGACGGGCCACGGCCCCCAGGGGTGACCGGAGGGTCCCGCCGCGTCGAGGAACTGTCGGGCGCGCCGACGCACCGACACGACGCCGCAGTCGGCGGCCAGCGCGAGCGCCCGGACGGCCAACCCGGTGGCCTGTTCGAGATCGCCGACGCGCAGGTGGGCGGTGGCCAGGTCGAACGCCTCGGCGGCGTACGCCCGGGCGATGCGGAAGGCCCGCAGGTCCGGGGCGAGCGTGGCGAGCAGGCCCGACAGGTGGACGGCGACGCGTCCGCCGGGCTCCCCGCGCCCCGCACCATCGGGCCGGTCGATGCCCACACGTCGGCGGCGCAGGCCCAGCTCGGCGATGCGGTCGTAGTCGGCGGTCAGCGTGCCGCCGGTGCGCAGCACGGTGTCGCACCGGCACCAGAACGCCCGGTCGGGGTGCTGCCGGCCGGTTTCCGTGCTGGCGATGGAGCTGCGGGCGTACCGCACGAGCGGGGCGAGGCGGTGCTGGGTGAGGCCGGCGGCCCTGCGCAGGTGGGCGAGCCGACGGCCGAGCGCGCGGCGCGCGGCGACGATCTCGTCGCGGTCGTCCATCAGCCACCACCCCGGCGTCGAGCGGTCACGGTGAGGGGTGACCCTAACGACCCGCTGTGACATTTTCCGCGTCCGGGCACCGGACGGGCAGCGACCACCGGTGGTTGCCGGCCCGGGTGGCGATGTCGGAGGCGATGTCGGCAGAGACCGACATTGTCGGCGGGCGGTGTCACGGGCGTGTCGGCCGGTCGGAGTCCTACGGTGCCTGCATACGCGCCGACCGGCCCTGATCCCGACCCGCCGGTCTCCCGCGCCGCCGCACGTCCACGCCACCGGCCCGCCCGCCCGTCGTTGGGAGGATCCGTCATGCCCGAAACCGACCGTTCCGATTCCGCGTCGCCCGCCCCCGCGTCGGGGGTCGACCCGGTGTTGCCGGAACTGCGGGAGATGTGGTGGGAGACCGGCGTCCGCGCCCGCGCCCAGGCCGGGCTGTTCGCCGTGTTCACCGAGCTGCCCCGCCTGGTCCGGGCCGCCCTCGTGGTGAGCTGGCGCGCCGATCGGCTGCGCACGTCCATCGTGGCGGCCTCGACCGTGGGCGCGGGGGTGATGGCGGCGTTCGGGCTCCTCGCCACGCAGCGGGTGCTCGTGGAGCTGTTCGCCGGCGGACCCACCGGCGACAAGGTACGCGCCGCGCTGCCCGCGCTGACCGCGCTCGCGGCGGCGACCGCGCTGCGCGCCGGGATGGCCACCGCGATGGGGTACGCGCAGAACGGGCTGGCCCCCAAGGTGGACCGGGAGGTGGAACGCGGCCTGTTCGAGGTCTCCACGGCGGTCCGGCTGGAAGCCTTCGACGCCGACGCGTTCGCCGACGACATGGAGCGCGCCTCCCGGGGCGCGGACTCGACCACCGGGTTGGTGCAGGCGGCGATGAACCTGCTCGCCGGGCTCGCCGGCGTGGTGGCCGTCGCGGTCGCCGTCGTGGTGGTCCACCCGTTGCTGCTGCTCGCGTTGCTGGTCGCAACCGTGCCGAACGGGTGGGCGTCGCTGCGCGCCGGGCACCTCCGCTACCAGACGTACGCCGCCGGCTCGGTGCGACGGCGGCGGTTGTGGCTGCTGCACCGGCTGATGGCCGAACGCGACTCCGCCCCCGAACTGCGCTCCTACGGCCTGCGGCAGTTCCTGCTCGACCAGTACGACCGGGTGATGGCGGTGGAGACCCGCATCCAGCTCGCGCTCGCCCGCCGGGTCACCACGACCACCACCGTCGGGGCGATGATCGGCGGGATCGCCACCACGGCGGTCTACGTCCTGCTCGGGTTGCTGCTGGTCGACGGGCAGATCCCCCTCGCCGCGGCGGCCACCTGCGTCATCGCCGTGCAGGCCGCGCAGCGGTCGCTGGCCGTGGTCACCTTCCAGGTCGACCGGGTCTACACCGAGGGACAGCACTTCCGCGACTACAGCGGCTTCATGACGCGAGCCGCCGACCACCTCCCCGCGCCCCGGGACCCGGCCGCGCCTCCCACCGCGCCGCGACGACTGCGGACGATAAGCGTCGAGAAGGTCAGCCTGCGCTACCCCGACCGCGACACCGCCGCCGTCGACGAGGTGACCCTGAGCATCGGGTCCGGCGAGACGGTGGCGTTCGTCGGGGAGAACGGCTCCGGCAAGTCCACACTCGCCACCATGATCGCCACTCTGCGTACGCCCACCGCCGGCACCATCCGCTACGACGACCGGCCGCGCGACGACTGGGACACCGACGCGCTGCGGTCCCGGATCGCGGTCGTCACGCAGGAGTACCACAAGTGGCCGTTCACCGCCGCCACGAACATCGCCATCGGCGACGTCACCACCGCCGCGGACCAGGACCGCATCACCGCCGCCGCGGCCCGGGCCGTCGCCCACGACATGATCAGCGAGCTGCCCCACGGGTACGAGACGCTGCTCGACCGTACGTTCGCCGGCGGGCAGGACCTCTCCGGCGGGCAGTGGCAGCGCATCACCGCCGCGCGCGGGTTCCTGCGCGACGCCGACGTGCTCATCATGGACGAGCCGTCCTCCGCGCTCGACCCCCGCGCCGAGGACGCGTTGTTCCAGGCCATCCGCGACCGGCAGGGACACGCCATCACCATCCTGATCACCCACCGGCTGGCCAACGTCCGGCATGCCGACCGCATCTACGTCCTGCACCACGGGCGCCTCGTCGAGGCCGGTACGCACCGGGACCTGATGACCGCCGGCGGACGCTACGCCGAGCTGTTCACCCTCCAGGCCGCCGGCTACGACACCACCACGCCGGCCACGACGCTGCCCCGCCAGCCCTCCTCCGCCTGACGGGTCCCGCCGACGCGACGTGGCACGGAATGGGCCTGACCCGCCTCCACCACAATCGCCGACCCGGGTAGTGACACTTACGCACTGACCTGCGACGATGCCTGGTTCACCCAACGGAGGGCCGTCCGCAACCGAACAACATCAACTCGGTGAATCACGAGATCAACTCGAAGCACGTGCACGGATGTGGTTAAGATCGTCGTCTGTCCCGTTGACGGCATTCCCGTTGATGGCAGTCCCGACCATCGGACGCAGGCGCAGGAAATTAGGTCTCATCGGTCATTTCCCATCGACCATCGGGCATGAGTGGCGTTGTCACGAGCCTGCATTTACCGAAGTCGGTAAAGATCCTTGGCACCGTCTAGAGAACTGGAGCATGCGTGTCTTCCATGAACAGAAGGAAGCTGATCGCGCTCGGGGCCGGCGCGGTCGCCGCGGCGGCGACCGGCACCGCGGCACAGGCCGCACCGTCCACCGACGGTGCGCGGATCGCCGCTCCGTCCGCCGCCGACCTCGCCGCCTCCCTTCCCGGGGGGTTCACGAGCAGGTACGCGGACGTCAACGGAATCCGGCTGCACTACGTCGCCGGCGGGCGCGGGGAACCCCTGATCCTGCTGCACGGCTGGCCGCAGACGTGGTGGGAGTACCACAAGGTGATGCCCGCGCTGGCCACCCGGTACCGCGTGATCGCCGTCGACCTGCGCGGCGCCGGCAATTCCAGCAAGCCCGCGTCCGGGTACGACAAGAAGACCATGGCGGCGGACATCGCGGCGCTGGCCGGGGCCCTGGGCTACGCCAAGGTGAACGTCGTCGGTCACGACATGGGCTCGATGGTCGCCTACAGCATGGCGGCGAACCACCCCTCGGTCATCAACAAGATCGCCATGCTGGACGTGGACCACCCGAACAGCAGCTACTACGAGTTCCGCATGCTGCCGGCGCCGGGTGCCCCGTTCCACCCCTGGTGGTTCGCCTTCAACCAGGTGTCGCAACTGCCGGAGCAGCTCATCACCGGCCGGTCCCGGTTCCTCGTCGACTGGATGTTCGACAATCTCCTGGTCAACAAGGCCGCGATCAACGATTTCGACCGGGCCGTCTACGCCCTGGCCTATTCGACCCCGGACGCCATTCGGGGCGGCAACGGCTGGTACAAGGCGCTGGGTCAGGACATCCTCGACAATGAGACGTACGCGCCGATCACCGTTCCGGTCCTGGGCATCGCCCACCCCATCTTCTACCCGAGCTTCGCCGCGACGCTGACCCAGCAGGCCACCAACGTGCAGCTGGTCCAGATCGACAACACCGGGCACTACTTCGTGGACGAGCAGCCCCAGGTGCTCGTCCAGCACCTGCGGGCGTTCTTCGGCTGAGCGGGTCGAGCTGAGCCGGGCTGAGGCTCCGGACGGGTGGGCGACGGACAGCGTGCCGTCGCCCACCCGGCCTGTCAGCTCGCCGCGCAGGTCAACGACGGTACGCCGTTGGTGCCGCTCGACGAGCCCAGGAAGCCGAAGGTCGTGCTACCGCCGGCACTGAGCGCGCCGTTGTAGCCGACGTTGCGGGCGGTGACGGTCGAGCCGCTGCTGGTCACCGTCGCGCTCCACGCCTGCGTCACCTGCTGCCCGTTCGCGAACGTCCAGGTCACCGTCCATCCGCTGATCGCCGAGCCACCGGCGGTCACCCGTACCTCGGCCTGGAAGCCGCCCTGCCACGAACCGGTCACCGTGTACGACGCCGAACAGGACCGTCCGTTCGACGGCGGCGGGGTCGTCGGCGGGGTGGTGGTCGGCGGCGCGGTCGTCGGCGGGGTGGTGGTCGGCGGCGTCGTCGGGGTGGTACCGACGGCGCTCATGATGGCGTCGATGATGCCCTGCTGGGTGACCGCACCGCTGCTGCGGTTGAACAGCCCGAACCCGTACGCGCCGTTGTAGCCGTTGTCCCAGTACGCGGTGGCCGCCCCGTACTTCTTGGCGGTGGACACCAGCGTGCGCGCGTAGTCCGCGCGGTACCTGTTGTTCGTCGAGTCGGCCGACGTCTTGTCGACCGAACCGTATTCACCGACGAACACCGGGTACCCACGCGAGACGAACGTGTCGCGCATCTTCTTCAGCTGGGTGTCCATGAAATCCTGCTGGCCCCAGGTCGACTTCCGGGCCGGATTGGTGGCGGCCGGCCCCCACTGCGTGATGGTGCCGTTCTCCTCGCCGGCGAAGTCCCAGGGGTCGTAGTAGTGCACGGAGATCATGAGCCGCTGCTCGTTGGCGGGCACGGACGACGACCGGTACTGGTCCGTCGGCAGCACGAAGCCGTAGTTGCCCGCGGTGTAGTCGATGTTGGTGTTCCAGCCGGGGACGAGCAGCCAGCGCGAGGTGTTGTTCCCACCGGTCCGACGGACCGTGTCCACGAAGATCTGGTTGTAGGCGTTGATGTTCGAGTAGCACGGCTGGGTGGGGTTGCCGTACTGCCCGTCGAACTCCTCGTTCATGGACTCGAGGACGAGGCGCTCGCCGTAGCTCTGGAACCTGGTCGCGACCTGCTGCCAGACCTTCTGGTACTTCTCCCTGATCGTCGTCTGGTTCGACGAGTCGCAGATCAACCACGAGCCGGTGATGGTCTTGTAGCCGTCGCCGTGCATGTTGACCAGCACGTACAGGCCGCGACCGTAGGCGTAGTCGACGATCTCCTGGATCCGGTTCAGCCAGGCGGAGCTGATCGTGTAGTTCGGGGCGGCCCCGATGTTCCCCAGGTAGGAGACCGGGATGCGGATCGTCTTGAATCCCGCCGCCTTCACCCGGTCGATGAAGGCCTGCGTCACGACCGGGTTGCCCCACGCCGTCTCGCTGGGGATCCCGTTGGCGTTGGCCTCCAGGGCGTTCCCCAGATTCCAGCCCGCACCCATGTCGGCGACGAGTTGGGTGGCGTTCAGCTGGGCGATGTTGTCCGCCGACGCGGAACTGGTCATCACGGCTGCGGATCCGGCCAGCGCCAGTACGCCGGACACCAGGGCGAACTGAACCTTTCTGAATGTGGATTTCACGAGAATCTCCTGTCTTCGAACCAACCGTCACGCTGGGTTGTCGAAGCGATTCGACGATATTCGATTGCCTACGCTGGCAGTCGATGGGCCGCCAAAGAATAGATGCATGTGCATGGATGGAGCAAGGACTCGGCCAGTCATGCATCCCCGCGTTGTCCGAGGTCCGCGTTGTCCGAGGTCCGCGTTCCCGAGCCGGTCGTGCGAGTCGCCGTCGGCGTGCGCGGTGCCATGCCGAATACGGCAGAGACACCCCGCTTCGACGACGGACCTTGGCGATTCGCGTCCGTGAGGTCCTTGCAGCTACTGGACCTTCTCCTGCTCTGCGGGTGGCACCACGCGATCAGCTTCGCCGCCCGGGCCGCCCGCGTCGAACTCGAGCCCGGAGCGGTCGCACACGACCAGACCGCCACGGAAACCCGGCGCCGCCTCGGCCGGGGGTGCCCCCACGGTCCAAGGTCAGTTGGAGTTCACCGTAGGGGCACCTGGTCGACCATGTCTGTCTGAGCGTTTTCGGTGGCCGGGAGGGCCATCGGGATCAGCCCGTGGTGCAGGAGCGGATCTGGGCTCTGGCGCCACTGTTGCCGTTCATCATCGTGGTGAAGCCGAAGGTGTTGCCGCTGCCGTTGGACCGCATCGTCATCACGTAACCGGTGCTGTCCCAACTGGGGGAGCCGTTCCAGGTAGTGGAGATCCGCTGCGGCGCGGTCACCGCCACGACCACGGTCCAGTTGCTGGCCCCCTCAACCGTCACCGAGGTGTTGTACCGGTCACCCCAGACATTGGGGGTCGTCGCCGTTGCCGTGCACCCGCCGGTGGGCGGCGGAGTGGTCGGCGTGCCGGTCGGCGGCGGAGTGGTCGGCGGCGGGGTGCCGTCCGGAGCCACCGCTCGGCCGGTGCTCGGTGAGATCATGCCCGGACAGAGGTTACGGCTGCTCAGGTTGGCCACGATCTGCGGAATCGCGTCGCGGGTGTTCTGAATGCCGTCGTGCATCAGGATCACCTGGCCGGCCTGGAGGCGGCTGGCGTTGGAGACGATCTGGCTGACGCTGGCGCCGTTCCAGTCCTGGGAGTCGACGTCCCAGATCACCTGGCGCAGGCCAAGCGACGTGGCGACCGACTGGAGGGTCGAGTTGGTCTCCCCGTAGGGCGGGCGGAACAACTGCGGCCGGACGCCGGTCGCCGACTGGATCGCCGAGTTGGTCTGGGAGAGGTCCGACTGCATCTGGCTCTGGCTCATCGAGGTCATGTGCGCGTGGTTCCAACTGTGGTTGGCCACCCACATGCCGGCGTCGACCTGGGCCCGCGCGGCGGACTGATTGCTCTGCACGTTCTGCCCGACGTTGAACATGGTCGCCCGTACGCCGTTCGCGCGCAGCACGGACAGCAGTGCGCTGGTGTTGCCGGTCGGCCCGTCATCGAAGGTGAGGCCGACGTACCCGTTGCAGGTGGCGGCGCTGGAGGGAGTGGCAGCGACCGCGAGACCGACGGCGCTCAGCGCCACGGTGGAGGCGAGCACGGCCAACCGGACGGTGAGACGCGATGTTCGGGGGGCGGACGGACGGCGGGAGCCGCCGATGCTGGCGTTCATGCGCAGGTCCTCCTTGGGACGGGTGACACCTGACGACGCATGGCATCAATCGACAGAGACGGATGTCACCGCGATTCGGAGTATTGCAGCGGCGTTTCGGAAACGTCAACGATATTTCCGGAAGTTATCCGGAGGTTTTCCGGAAGATCGGCTGTCGACCGCGACCAGCGAGCCGGCCACGGCGACACCGACGGCGCTTTGCTGCTGTACGCATGGAAAAGGGGCCGACTCGGTCTCCCGAAACGACCCCTGACCTCGACGTCACCGTCGAACAGCACCGAGCGTGCTCCTGCGGCCAGGTCGATGTCGGCAACCACGACAGCGCCACTGCTCCACCCGCAACCCCTACTACGGCCTCCGTAACGGGCACCTCCGTGACGGGCGCACGCGCGCCCTGCGCACGACCGGAGCAGCGCGTGAAGCGGTCCGGGCGCCGCCCAGGTCTGGTCCCCGCCGGTGGCGCGGTCGCCGCTCTGATTGACACCGCTCAGATCATTACCCTCTGCGACATCCTTTACAAGGACATCGATCATGGATAATATGGGCGCCAGCGGTTTTCCTAACGGGGAGGAAACATGCCAGCTGAGAGTCTTGCCGTGTCGGTCCTAGCAGATACAGCGACTTTTTCGAAAATCTGACAGCGGTTCGCTGTGAATTGGCTGGGCCACTTCAATCGTCGACTTCTCTATTGTTGAGAGTGTCCGTGCGGCGAACCCTTCCACCTGAAACAACGCGCCAGTTTCCGGGCCGATGTACGCCTTCTCTGCGCGTACACACTCTCTCCAGCCTCATAACTCCGCGGGGGGATTATGGACACCACGCAGCTACCCGAAGTGCAACACCCTTCACGACAAACGCCGCGCCACCTTTCGATCGCCCCAGCCGGGGACTTCTCGGCCGCCCGGCCATGGTGACTTCGTGCCCTCAAGGCCGCGCTCCCGTGCCGTTCCAGGCTTCTCCCGCCCCGCCTCCCACACCACCGCCGGGGCGCGCTCCGTTCGGCAGCCGCAGCCCTCGACCGGGATTCCTGTCAATCGGGCCCTGCCGCCGCGCTGCCGACAGGCGCGTCGCCCAGCACCGCACGGATACCGTTCAGGGAGCCCGGAGAGGATTGGCCATCCGCCCCGGATCTGGCGGCGCAAAGTGCGGTCCATCGACCGATGGGCATCCCGGGTGCACAACCTCCGCATCCGACCGTGACCCAACTGCGGACTGAGGTAGTCGTTCACGAGGACGCGGTAGGGCATTCTCGGAAAGCTCCGTGGCTCCGCTGCTGGCCCCGCCGCGCCACCTCGATCGCGCAGGCCATCGTCGTCCTCCAGGCCGCCGAGGACGCCCGCTACCCACGATGAAAACGGCTCATTACATGCCGGCCCAAACTCATACTCGACGAAAGCTGCCGAACCACCCTCCCAGCCAGCTGCTGCGCCGCGTCACCCACGGCAAACCCGCCCGTCGGCAGCAACGCCGCACGCTACGACACGCCCGAGTCGCACCTCTCTAAAACACCCACTCAGACGCTACCTGCGCCGACGCAGAGGCCGATCTTTCGGCGAATCCCCAGTCCAGCGCTTTGCCATCAGACTATGCAAACGCCCCGCCTTGGCTCCTGCGTCCAAGAGCAAGTACGGTGTTTGGGGTGTTGCGATTTTCGCATTTATCAATCCCAAGTCCTGGAGGCTACATGGCTGACATAATCGTGCCCGACACCGTCGCGCGAGATTTTCTAGCGACTTTCGAACGCGCGCGAACCCGGTTGTTCGACCGCCTCGAAGGCCTGACCGACGACGAGTACCTCTGGGAGCCGGCCAGCGACTGCGTCAGTATCCGCCTCGGCAACGACGGCACATTCCGTGTCACTAGTCTATTTCCGGAATCGAGTCCGGAGGTGCCGGACCCCATCACGACGATCGCTTGGCGCGTATGGCATATCGGTGCCCTCTGTCTGCGCGGATATGTGATGCACTTCTTTGAGGACGTCCCTGAGTTCGGCGACCGCCATGAGTGGCCGGGCACCGCGAAAGAGGGCGTCCAAGCGCTCGCCGAGCACTGGGACCACTTTCACTCCCGTATCGCGGCCCTCAGCGCCGAGCGCCTGTTGGCGCCGATAGGCCGGGGCCCTGGTGGTTGGGTCGATGAGACCTATCTGAAGCTCGCGCTGAAGGCTCTGGTCGAGGTCACGCATCACGGTGGCGAGATCGGCCTGCTGCGTGACCTGTACTCACGCCAAGGTGTTTGATCTCGGCGGTGGCGACCATGTCCGGCCGCGGGGCCGGACGACCAGGTTGCCCACAACTCCAGCCCTCTCGTGGTCGCCCTGTCGCTCGGAGGCTGACAAGGCTCGAACCCAGGGTGAGTGGGAGACCACTGTCGGCCGCTGCCTCCCGCATGTTTCCGGCCGCACCTCGACGACCGTGCTGGACCGCACGCTTGCGCAACTCAAGGGGGCGAGGGGAAGTGCCGCAAACCACGGGGGCGGGTAGGTCGCGTCGTTGGGTTACTCGCAGTGCTTTCCTAGATGATTTGATCCAGGCGCCGCTCTGTCCATGAATCAGCCGTAAAGCCGGCCATTTCATTGCCCACGCTTCGACAACGCTTGAGGAACAGGATGGCGAACCAATGCATGAGCGATCCAAAAGTGATGTAGGCGCGATCGTGACATGGGTGAAGGGCAACCGTGACTTCGATCAAGGACACGCGAAGGAAAGAATCTACCTGAAGACGGGCGAATACCTCGATTTCGGAATAGATAGTCGTACGGGCAGGTTCGAGCCGGGCGGGAAACCCAGTGTCGGCGCATTTGAGTTTCGCGATAACCGTCTCCTTGTCTCGAACTTCACCACTAGCTCCACCTATGTGATAGAGAATTTGGAGGGCGGGATAGAACTGGTCAAGGTTCGTCCGCGCCAGCTCAGGTTGGCGATACCCTTTGAAATGTCGCGCGTTCTCATTCCTTCTGGCGAAAATCTGACCGAGCTCACCGTCTTCGGTTCCCCTCTGCCCCTGATGGAAGAAGGGCTGTCGGCCAGGGCACCGATCCCTCCCATGGTCAATGTGGAGACGACGAGTAAGTACTTTGCGGTTCTCGTCGCCCTGTGCGAACCACGCCTGCGCGGATCTTCGATGGCGGCCGTGCCGTCCGTACAGGAGGTTGTCGAAAGGTTGAGGAGGAGCAGTCAGTTCAGAGACGCAAATCGGAGTAGCATCAATTATCACATCAACTATCTGGCGGATCAGAAGCTTCCGGTTAGCCGCTGGGTCAAGTATATGGACGAGGGGCGTAGGCACTCCAAGCGCGAGGCCCTTGTCGCATTTGCGCTCCGATTCGACATAGTCCGGGAGGAGCACCTCAATCTACTCTGACGAGGGGGCCCGGATGATGCTGGTAACCGGCTGGCATGCCGAATGCCGATCTTGGCACGGACCACAAGGCGGCGAACATGCGCACCGCTCTGCCGCGGCTGGTCGAGGGAGGGACCACCATGGAGTCCTGTCAGCGTGGAGTGAACTTCACGGGCAGACTGCTGATACCCGAAAGAAGGTTGGAGCGAACCCTCTTCGGGGTGCCCGTGAGCGCGATGTCGGCCGTGAAGCGGCACAGGGCATCGAGCATCGCCCTAACCTCGATACGGCCTAGTTCCGCACCCAAGCAGAAATGCGGACCGTAGCCGAAGGTGAGATGGCGGTTGGGTGAACGGGACAGGTCCAGGACGTCTGGTGATGCAAAGACGGCCTCGTCACGGTTGGCCGACACGTTCCACAGTGTCACAATGTCGCCCTGATTGATGGCTTGACCTGAGACGTTGGTGTCGTGCAGCGTCGTCCGTCCGAAGTGCATGGCGGGGGTTGTCCAACGCAGGAGTTCCTCCGTAGCGGTTCGGCTGTCGATGCGTCCAGAGCTCAGGGCCGCCCACTGTGCGGGGTGCTCTACCAGAGCAGCAATCGAACTGATCATTGAGAGCCGGCTGGTGTCGTCGCCCCCGATGATCAGGCTATAACAGTTCAGAACGATCTCTTCGTTGGACAGTGCCACACCAGACGCCTGGGCGTCCGCGAACGTTCCGATGACGCCTTCTCGTGGGTTCTTGCGAAATTCCTCGAGGAGATTCGAAAAGTAGACCAGTATCTCGCTTCTAGCCACTGTGGAGTCGAACGCCGTGATATCCTCGTCATCCGCACTGAGGGCTTTCTTGGTCAGAATGAGAAGTTCACCTTGATCAGCCCTCGGAACTCCAAGCAAATCGCATATCGTGCGGATCGGAATTTTCTCCGCGACGTCTTGCGCGAAGTCGCAGCTGCCTACCTCCGCAGCACGACGGACGAGGCTTTCCGTGTTCTCTCGCACTTGCTCGGCGACCGTCGACATGACGCGCGGAGAGAGCGCCTTCAAAAATACCTTTCGCAGTTCCCGGTGCCGACTTCCGTCGGTGACGGCAAGCATCTTTCCCGCCGCCGAGTCACCGCCATGAAGAAGTGTGGTCAGCACATTTCCGCGTGAAGATGCGAAGGTGGAGGTTTCTCGATAGACATACATAACGTCGTCGTATCGTGTGACGGCCCAGAAGCCGGGCCGCCCGTCGCGCGGAGCGTTCCAGAAAACCGGATGCTCAGCGCGCATTCGACGCCATAATTCGCCCTGGTCGTACCGCAGGAAGGTCTGCGGATCTGCCAGGTCCAGCGACAACAGATCAGCAGGAAGCTCCGCTATGACGTTCAGGTTCTTCGACATGCGCTTCCTCAGTGCGGCCGACGTAAAGCTCGCTGATGCTCATTGATATGAATCACCTACACGTACGGCATTGGTTATGCCAAGGCCTACAATTTCAGTAAACCGCCCTCGCGCTCAGGAAGCTACCGCTGCCGACTCCATGGACCAGTGGCTGGGCACTGACCCGGCCCGCGACCGCCAACGGCGCGTGCCATGCGGTGCGGCATGCGTCCACGTTAGCCGAGCGGCTGGCGCACGGCTCCTGACATGGGACAGGTCCCGGCCGCCAGCCGACCCTGGCGGATGTCAGGAGGCGCACACACGCCGCAAACATAATCTGTGCGCATGCCGCGCCCTTCCCCCAATACTCCCCTGCCCGGTGCCGGCAGCGCGTTCGCTCGTCTGCTACGGCGAATGGCCCCGCCGTCGCGGACAGTTGGGCGGGTCAGCACACAGGCGCTGCTCTACGGGCTGGGCTCCGGCAGCTACCTGACCATCAACGCCGTCTTCTTCACCAAAATCATTGGTCTCTCCGCCTCCGCGGTCGGCCTGGGCCTGACGATCGCCGGCATCACCACGTTCCTCGCCGCGGTGCCATTGGGCCGGGCCAGCGACCGGATCAGCGCGAAGAAGGTCTGGGGCCTGGCATCCCTTGTGGAAGCTGTCTGCTTCATGGCCTACCCGTTGGCTTCCGGATTCGCCTCCTTCCTGGCGATCGTCATGGCCATCGGAGTGTGCAAGGCAGCCGGGGGTGTGGGTTACGGCGGGTACGTGCTCAACCTCTATTCCGACGAGGAGCGGGTCGCGGGGCTTGCCTACAACCGAAGTGCGTTGAACGCCGGCTTCACCGCCGGCGCGGGGCTGGGCGGCTTGGCCCTGGCCACCGGAAGCGACACGGCGATCCGGTTGCTCCCCGTGTTCATCGGGGTGGTACTGCTGGTCAACGCGACAGTGATTCGCCGACTGCCCGAGCTGCCCAAACCGGCGCCGGCACCATCGGCCGCGCGTGAATCTCGGAGGTGGGTTGGCGCCCTGGTCAATCGTCCGTTCTTCACCCTCTCCGTCCTGAGCGGCGTGCTGTCGACGAACCAGGTAGTCCTCTCCGTGGTCGTTCCGCTATGGCTGGTGCAGGAGACCAACGCACCTCGGGTGCTCCTGGCCGGACTGCTCGCGACCAATACCTTTATGGCGGTGTCCCTGCAGTCCCTGGCCGCCCGCGGCACCGACACCGAGTCGGGCGCTGTTCGGGCGACGTACCGGAGCGCAGCCTGCTTTGTCGCCTCGTGTGTGCTCATCGCGTTCACGGACGGCACCATCGAATGGCTGACCATCGTCCTGGTCTGGGTGGCGCACGTTGTACTGACCGGTGCTGAGCTGTTCCAGGCGGCGGCGAGCTGGGGATTCACCCAGCGCTTGTCCGATCCCGCCCGACGCGGCGAGTACATGGGCATAGACCAGGTCGGCCAGACGATTGGTAGCGTGTGGGCGCCGGCCGTCTACACTTTCCTCGCGATGAATTGGGAGCGGACGGGCTGGTTCACCATCGCCGCCATCGTCGTCCTCGCCGCCGTCGTCACTCCGTTCGTGGCCCGCGCTGCCGAACGTTCGCTCCGCTGGATGATGGCCGGGAATGCCTCCGACGACGTTCCCTCTGGTCAGCACGCATAGCGCTTCGGCCACGTCAGCACCCCAGCTGCACCAGTGCCTCGACACATCCCCCGCTCCCGACGGAAACAGGTCTGCAGGTCTCTTGTCAGATAGAGGAAGCAATGGAATTCGCAGTCATTGGCGGTGGCGCTACCGGCGTGAGCCTGGCCGACGCCCTTACCCGACGGGGTTTGACGCGGGAACTCGACCTGACCATCTACGAGCCGAAAAAGGAAATCGGCCACGGCAACGCCTACCGCCCTGACCTGAGCTCATCCCTCTTGAATGGGGAAATCGAGTTCATGTCGATCCGGCGAGCCGAACCCAGGCATTTCCAGCAATGGCTGAGCCGGCATCATGACCCACGGGCGCGCGAACACTCCCGCTCTGGCTCCTTTGCCCCGCGCCACCTCTTCGGCGACTACATTACCGATTCATTCAAGCGAATCGAAGAGGCCTGGCGAGCCAGCGGCCGGCCGATTGAGGTAATTCCCCACAGCGTCGTCCACCTGTCGCTCGGCACTGACGGCGAGCGCGTGCGCTTGACCGCAGCCGATGGCCGCACACGCGAATACGACGGTGTCGCTCTATGCGTGGGCACCAACGCGCCGGCGGATGCATACGGATTGGCAGGCAGTCCGCGCTTCATCGACAATCCCTATCCGCTGCGTGTCACGGTCGAGACGATCGAGCCGCACGAGCACGTGACGGTGCTGGGGACCGGCCTGACCGCGGTGGATGTTGTGCTGGCCTTGCTCCAACAGGACCATCGCGGGCCCATCACGATGGCGTCGCGCCGGGGCCTGTTGCCCGGGGTCCGCCAGCGCTACCGCCAACTCTCCGCGTCTGTCCTCACCGAAGTTGCCGTGCTTGAGGCCGCCGCCGCCCCTGGAGGGCTTTCGCTAGCCGCGGTGCTCCGCCTGATGAACGCCGAGCTGGAAACACACGGCATCGCGCCCGAAATTCTCCACCGGGAAGTCGATCCCACCGAGGCCCCTGCCGACCGTCTCACCCGTCACGTGGACCTGGCCGAGCGTGGAGAGGTGTGGCATCCCCTGCTCATCAATGCCGCCAACGATGTGATCGAACTCGTGTGGTCGCGCTGGTCGGACGCGGAGCGCCACATGTTCCTCCGCCACTACCACCATGTTTTCCAGAGCCTGCTGCACCCCATGCCGATGGCGACTGCCACTCGGCTGCTCTCGACCATCCGATCAGGTCAGCTGAGGGTGATCGGCGGCGTGAAGAACGTGACGGCGACCATCGACGGCTTCACCGTGACCGCACGGGAGACGAGCTTCACGACTGACACACTCATCAATTCGGCCAAGAACAACATGGCCGCCCCGCCCACCGCAGCCTCCGCGCTGTGCGCTTCGGTGGTCGAGGCCGGCCTAGGGCAGTACGACCCGTTCGGCGGGCTCACCATCGACACCGCCGACAACCGGCTGATCCCGGCGGACTCGTCTGCCCCCGTCCCCGTGTTCGTCCTGGGACAGCTCGCCGCCGGCTGCCTGTACTACACCAGCTCGCTTGGCATGATCACTCGGCGCGCGGAAATGGTCGCCGACCACGTCGCGGCTACCGCCCGCTCCGGCGCGCGGAGGCACGAGCCCTAAATTTCGGCGGGGTGAAAAGAGAGCAAGGTGCTCCTACCGCACCGGGGCAAACCGGCTGCACCACCTGGCGGAACACCATCCGGAGTCCGGCACTCTGAATCGACCCTGCCCGGTGTCAGTACGCGCGTTCCCAGTGGGTGAACTAACCTCAGCCCTTAAGCATGAGCTTTGTTTCCGGCCCCTCCGACGCGCATCACCCGGGAGGTCTCATGTCCGCTGTCAGTATGCCCCGGCCCGACGATGGGGAATCTTCTGACTCGCACTGGCTCCAGGCGTTTCGCGAGGTCCTCAACTCCACTGAGGTCGACGATGACACCGACTTCTTTGAGGGGGGTGGTCATTCCATGCTGATTCCCAAGCTGTTGCTGTGTTACGAGTCACTTTCGGGTTGCCGGCCGCCGATAAGGCTGGTGTTCGAATTCTCGACACCGCGCGAACTGGAGGCGGAGATGGCCATGCTGCAGGGCGGTCGGTAGGGCAATCGGGTGCCTCGGCGGTCAGAGCGACGCTGGGGATCTCGGCTCGGGCTTATCGGGTTCGCGGAGCGGTCCACGCGAGAAACTGGATGAGGGCAATAGCCATGGTCGACTTCGAGATCGGTCCAAACAAGAACCCGCTGCCGGATGAAGAGCGCCGAACGGTTGTTGCCGCCGCCAAGTTCGGTCAGGTGT
This sequence comes from Micromonospora sp. NBC_01392, assembly GCF_045040125.1. Lineage (NCBI taxonomy): Bacteria > Bacillati > Actinomycetota > Actinomycetes > Micromonosporales > Micromonosporaceae > Micromonospora > Micromonospora sp. NBC_01392. Next base: position 49,739 of record NZ_CP109549.1, read on the forward strand.
TCACGGTTCACATGATCACCCTGCGCTGGGACGAAGAGCGTGGATGGCACGACGGATGGGTCAAGGCCTTCCCAGCCCCTTTTCCTGCCGCCGTCGGCGTCGGTCTTCCACCACGGGCAGGAGATCTTCGAAGGGATGAAGGCGTACCGCCAGAAAGGCGGCACCATCGCCCTCTTCCGGCCGGAACGCAACGCCGCCCGGTTCGACGCCTCGGCAGGATCGCCGTTGGGTGCCGGACGGCGACGGCAAAAGCCTGTATCTGCGGCCGATGATGATCGCCACCCGACCGAGGCCGGGATTCACCCTTCCGGTCGGACGCACTCCGTGCGCTGACCCTTTGGCCACATCAGGACTGACAGAGAAAGATCTCCCGACTTGAATGAGTTCGATAACCCCAATGGCACGTATGTGGTCCTGGTCAATGATGAGGAGCAGTACTCACTGTGGCCGGCGAAGACAGCATGCCCGTCTGGCTGGCGGGGGGCGCGGGAGGCGGGCTCTCGCGACGAGTGTCATACGTTCATCGAGTCGACCTGGACCGACATCCGGCCGGCGAGCGCCCGGGGTGCCGCGCCTGAGCGCGACCCGGTGGCGCTGATTCACGACCTGGTCTCCGAGCAGGCCGCGCGTACGCCCCGCGCCGTGGCGGTCAGCCACGAGGGCGCCGTACTGACCTACGAAGAGCTGGACACGCACGCCGAGTCGCTGGCCGCCCGACTGCGATCGGCGGGCGTCGGGGGCGGATCCGTCGTCGCCGTCGTCCTCGGCCGGTCGCTGCCGCTCATCACGACGCTGCTGGCCGTCCTCAAGGCCGGTGGGGCGTACCTGTACCTCGACCCAACTGAGCCGGCCGACCTGCGGCGTCGGATCGTGGCGGACTCCGCCGCCCGGTTCACGGTCGTCAGCCGCGAGACCGCGGACGCGGTCCCGGAGATCGGCCAGGTCTTGTACGCCGATGACGAGAGTGCCGACCGGTACGCGCCGGAGCCGGCCGACGAGACTCCGATCACGGCAGACACTCCCATGTACGTCTGCTACACCTCTGGATCCACCGGTGAACCCAAGGGTGTGGTGGTGCCGCACCGGGCAGTCTTCCGGCTGATCGACCAGCCCGGGTGGATCGACGTCTGGCCCGAGGACGTCTTCCTCCAGCTCACCCGCGTCGGGTTCGACGTCTCCACCTTCGAGATCTGGACCCCGCTGGTGCGCGGCAACCGGCTCGCGCTGGCGGGCTCGGGTCACGCCGACTTCGCTGAGCTCATCGCCACAGTGCAGAACGAGGGCGTGACCGTCCTGTGGCTCACCACCGGACTCTTCCACAAGATCGTCGACCATCATCTCGACGGCCTCGGCGGGATCCGCCACCTCCTGGCCGGCGGAGACGTCCTGTCGCCGATGCACGTCCGGCGGCTCATGGAGACCTACCCGCACCTGGTCTTCACCAACGGGTACGGCCCAACCGAGAACACGGTGTTCTCGACCTGCTGGACGTCGCGTACACCGCCCAGCGGTTCTCGGGTGCCGATCGGGCGGTCCGTCGAGGGCACCACGACAATGGTCCTCGACGAAGCGCTCCGGCCGGTGAAGCCGGGCGAGGTCGGCGAACTCTGGGTCGGCGGGGCCGGCGTGGCCATCGGCTACCTGCGCAGGCCGGTGGCGACCGCGGAGAGGTTCGTCGCCGACGTCGATCCAGCCCGGCCCGGCGCCCGGATGTACCGTACCGGCGATCTCGTGGTCACCGACGACACCGGCGACCTCAACTTCCTGGGCCGTGCCGACCGGCAGCTCAAGATTCGGGGCTACCGCGTCGAGCCGAGCACTGTGGAGATGGAGCTGCTGACCCATCCGAAGGTGCAGCGGGCCGTGGTGCGCGCCCACACCGACGGGGCGGGCGACGCCCGGCTCGTCGCCACCGTCGCCGTCGGCGAGCTGCCGGCGGACGAGGCGAAGACCCTGGGCAACGAACTGCGCGACTACCTGCACAAGACCTTGCCCGCGCACCTCGTCCCCTGGGGCATCTTCCCGGTCGCGGACATCCCGCTGAACCGAAACGGCAAGGTCGACCGCTCGGCCCTGCCCGCGGCCCGGATGCCGCGCAACGTCTGGAACGATTACGTCAAGCCCGCCACCGATCTCCAGCGCAAGCTGGCGGAGATCTGGAGCGACGCCTTGGAGATCGAGTCGATCGGCATCACCGACGACTTCTTCGCGCTGGGCGGGCATTCACTGCTCGCGGCCGAGCTGCTGGCCGCGCTGGAAAGCCAGTTCAAGGTGGCCATGTCCGCCCGCACGTTGTTTCTCAATCCCACAATCGAGGCTTTGGCCGAAGAGCTCTCGCGCCGGCTGGACAGCTCCGCCGCCGAGGCCGGACAGGGGCTACGAAGATGACCGATGTCCACGAGACACCCGCCCGGCTGGTAGGCAAGTGCCCGGTGAGCCATACGGCGGCGTACGGCGTCGCCGACCCCATGCTGTTCAGCGACGGCGACTACCGCGCCACCTGGGCCCACCTGCGCGGTCTCGACCGACTGACCTGGCAGCAGGTGGACGAACGACGCGGCTTCTGGTCCGTGGTCAAGTACGAGGACGCCGACCGGGTTCTGCGCGACCACGAGACGTTCACGTCCGAGCGGGGCACCATGCTCGACACCCTGGGCACCCAGGACCCCGCGGGCGGCCGACAGATCCCGGTGACCGACCCACCCCGGCACACCGGGATGCGCGCGCGCCTGCAGAAGGCGCTCACGCCCAGGTCCGTCGAAGCGCAGCACGCGGAGATCCGGACTCTGGTGCGCGAGCTGTTCGCGCCGCTGGGCGACGGCGGCACCTTCGACTTCGCCCAGGCCATGCTCATGCTTCCCGTGGCGGTGGCCGGGGTCGCCATGGACCTGCCCCGGGCGGACTGGCCGCGGCTGTGCCACCTGCTCAACGCCTCGATCGCAGGCCACGATCCCGACTACCTCGACGCCGGCTCCGGCAACGCGGTGGCGACGGTGGACGGCGCGCACCGGGAGCTGTTCGCATACTTCCAGGAGATCTACCGCGAGCGGAAGCGCAAGCTCGGCGATGACCTCATCAGCGTGCTGATGACCACCCAGGTGGACGGTCGGCCGATGGCGCCCGGCGAGGTCATGTCCAACTGCTACAGCGTACTGCTCGGGGCGTCGGTGACGACTCCGCACTCGCCCAACTACGTCATGTCGGAGCACCTCGGGAACGGGCTGCTCGACGAGTGGGCCGCCGACATCAGCGTCACGGGGTCGGCGGTCGAGGAGGCCCTGCGGCTCGCCGCGCCCGTGAACTACTTCATGCGCCATGCGACCCGGGACGTCGAGGTGCGGGGCACCATCGTCAAGGAGGGCGACCCCCTGGTCATCTGGTTCGGATCGGCGAACCGGGACGGGGACGCGTTCCCCGATCCCGACGAGTTCCAGCTGCGGCGCAAGCCGAACCGGCACCTCTCCTTCGGCATGGGCCCGCACTACTGCGTCGGCCACACCCTTGCCCGCGCCACCCTGAAGATCCTCTTCGAGGAGTTACTGACCTCGTACCACCGGTTCGAGCCCGCCGGCGCCCCGGAAAGGATGCGCTCGACGTTCGTATCGGGTTACAAGCACTTGCCGATATCGGCACGCCCCCTCTGACGATCACCGAGAGGCAAGGAGCTCCATGTCCGACGGACGTCGCTGGTTCAAGCGTTTCGGAAGGCCGGCAGCCGGGGCGACCACGCTGCTGTGTCTGCACCACGCGGGCGGCAACGCGGCGATGTTCCGTGCGTGGCGGCGGTTGCTGCCACCGTGGGTCGACCCGATCGCGGTCCAACTGCCCGGTCGTGCCGACCGGATCGACGAGCAGCCGTACCACTCCATGGACGACCTGGTCGACGGCCTCGTCGACGCCGTAGAGCCATTGCTGGACAAGCCGGTCGCCCTGTTCGGAGCGAGCATGGGCGCGCGGGTCGGCTGGTCTCTCGCCCATGCCCTACGCGAGAGAGGGCTGCCGATGCTGCGCGCGCTGTACGTCTCGGCCAGCTCGGCGCCGAGCCTTGATCGTGAGGTGCGCGGCTGGAACGGTCCGGACGAGGGCCTGGTGCAGTACATGAGGACGCTGGGAGGCACCCCGGCCCAATTCCTCGACGACCCCGAGCTGTTGGGTGAAATCGTGGCCACCCTGCGCGCTGACCTGACCGTGCTCAGTACGCACACGTATCAGCCCGACGTGCTGCTCGACATCCCCATCACAGCCTTCGCCGGCGCTGCCGACGAGGAGTCCTCGCCGCAGCAGCAGGAGCCGTGGGGCAAGGAGACCACCGGTCCGTTCGTCATGAACATCCTGGACGGCGGGCACTTCCCCGACGCGGACGCGACGCGATTCGTGATCGACGCCGTATCGAAGGACCTGCGATGAGCTGCCCCGCGTCAATGACCCAGACGAGTGGTTCCGATACAAAGGTGGTGGCCCAGTGAGCGGAATCAACGTGGGTCGGCCCCCGAACAAGTGGTTTCTGCGGGCTCCACTGGCCGAGGTGTCAGCGCGCCTGTTCTGCATACCCTATTCCGGCTGCGGCGCGCTCATGTACCGGCGGTGGCCGGACTCCTATCGGGGAATCGACATCTGTCGCCTGCAACCGCCGGGCCGGGAGAACCGTTTCAGAGAGCCTATCTTCGCCACCTACCAGGAGATGGCGGTCGCGCTGGCTGACGCCGTCGAGCCGCACCTCGACGTCCCCTACGGCTTCTTCGGTCACTGCGGTTCCGCCCTCGCGGCGTACGAGGCGACCGCGGAGATCGAGCGGCGCGGCTGGCCGACGCCGAGTGCTCTGTTCATCTCGTCGCAGGTCGCGCCGCAGGACGGACCGGCCGGGCGCTGGCTCGAGATGAGCCGGTCGGAGCTGAACGACGAGCTGGACACGCTGACCATCGCGATGGGCGGCGTCCCTGTCGCCGAGCTCAGTGATGTCTATCTGGACATCCTCGAAGCGGACATCGCGGCCAACAAGCGGTACGTCATGCCGAATCCACAGCGGCTGGCGACGCTGATCATCACGATCGGGTGGAGCGAGGACCACGAGGTCGACCATCGGCAGATGGGCGGGTGGGCGGCCTGCGGGGAAACGCGTTTCGTGCTCCTCGACGGCCCGCACCAGCATTTCATCAGCGGACCGGTGGAACTCTTGGAGACATTCGCCGCGGAACTGCCGACCCTGGACTGATGGCTGGACGCAAAGACCCCTATACAGCTGAATCATAAGGAGCTTCAATGCTGCGTCTAGCGCTGGTGAACATGCCCTTCGCCGCCTGGAACCGCCCTTCTTTCGCACTGGGCCAGCTCTCGACCGTCATACGACGTGAGTTGGGTTCCGACGTCTCGGTCGATGTGCACTACCTGAACCTGGACTTCGCAGAGTATCTCGGCAGGTCGGCCTATGAATCGATCACGGAGAAGCTGGAGCACTTGCACACTGGGGTTGGTGACTGGCTGTTCAGGGAGATTGCCTTTCCGGATGCCGCCGACAACTCGGACAAGTACTTCCGCCGGTTCTATCGGGGCGACGAGTGGGTCGAGTTCCGCGATCTCATTCGCGAACGCCGGGCGGGACTGCGTGATATGTGTCTCGACCTGATTGACCGTCACCGGCTGACCGAAGCCGACGTGGTGGGGTTCACCTCGATGTTCGCCCAGAACGGGGCCAACATCGCGATGGCGCGGCTGATCAAGGAACGCAACCCCGACATCGTCACCATCATGGGCGGTGCGAACTGCGAGGTGCCGATGGGCGCGGTCATCGCGGAGAGGGTGCCCGCGCTCGACTACGTCTTCTCCGGTCCGTCGCTCGACACACTCGTGACCTTCATGAAATACCGGGTGGACGGCCGGCTGGACGAAGCCGATGGGATTCCGGGAATTCTGTCCCGGCGTAATTGCAGGGATCCACGCTTCCGTAAGGCCATCGGCACCGATCACGACATCGATGACGTCCTGTTCCCGGACTACGACAGTTTCTTCGCCGCGCTGGCGGAGTACCCGAGGCTCACGGAGGCGAACCCGGCCGGACCGATCCTCTTCTTCGAGACATCCCGCGGTTGCTGGTGGGGAGAGCGTTCGCACTGCACGTTCTGCGGACTCAACGGGCAGAGCATGAATTACCGCTCCATGGATTCAGAGAAGGCCGTGGAACAGTTCAAGTGGCTATTCGGTTACGCATCCCAGTGCTCCACCTTCTACTGCACGGACAACATCCTACCGCGCCATTATCCCCGGGAAGTCCTTTCCCGGCTCAGCACGCCGCCGGACGTTTCCATCTACTACGAGGTCAAGCTGCCGCTGAGTCGTAGCGACATGGCCACCATGGCCGCGGCCGGCGTCAACATTGTCCAGCCAGGCATCGAAGCCCTGGCCACCTCGACGCTGAAACTAATGGGCAAGGGCACCACCGTCTTCCAGAACCTGCAATTCCTCAAGAACTGCGTGGAGTACGGCATCGAGCCGGATTGGAACCTGCTGATCGGCTTCCCGGGCGAGCCCGCTTCGGTGTATGAAAAGTACCGGCAGGACCTGCAGCTGCTCAGCCACCTGCCGCCACCGCACGGCGTGTACCTGGTGCGCTTCGACCGGTTCAGCCCGTATTTCAACCGCCGTGATGAATACGGCCTGGACCTGTATCCGATGGATTACTACGGGCTCATCTACCCGTTTGATGGCGAAGACCTCGCGGACCTTGCCTACTTCTTCGCCGACCACAGCCTGTCCCCGTACCAGATCCACTCGGCAGAGCACCACGACGCCCTAAGGGACCTGGTGGCGCGATGGCGGGAGGCATGGCAGGGGCACGACGGTCGGACGACCACCCGCGAACTGCGGCTGGTCGAGGACGGACCGGATGGCTGGATGGTCCGCGACTCGCGGTTCGACAAGCTGGTCACGCACCGGGTCGACGCCGCGACGCGCGACCTGTTGCATCGGCTGACGTCGCCGGTCCGCCGAGACCAGCTGATCAAGGGATGGTCCGGCGGGGCGGACGACCTCGACCGTCGGCTGGCCTGGCTGCGCGAGAAGGGAATGCTGTTCACCGAGGACGGCCGGATGCTCGGGCTCGTTCTGGGTGAGTTCGAGCCGGGCGACGAGTCAGGTCCCGCACCGGCGGCCGAGCTTCGGCAGTTGCCGCTGACGGTCGTTCAACGGCCGAGCCAGCCGTAGCCGCGCGGAAGACCAACGCGGCGGTGACAGCCGCGTACAGAGGAGAACTTCACTGATCGCGCGACGACCAATAATCACTGAGAAGGCCGAACGATGACGGATGCCACTGCTTCCACACACATCGTGATCGTCAACGTCCAAGAGCAGTACTCGATCTGGACCGCCGGACGAGAGCTGCCGGACGGCTGGCGAGCCGTGGGAGAACCCCGTACCCGCGAAGCGTGCCTGGACCACATCGAGCAGATCTGGACGGACATCCGGCCGCGAAATGCCGGGACGGCTTCGACGCTCCCGACCGGTTCGACATCGGTGTCCATGCAGCCCTGAGCGGACTTTCGCCCTTGTCTCACCCCCCGACCTACTGCACTCCAAGGAGGCCTGCGGTGCCCTCAGGCAGCGACCCGACCGACGCCGATGTCGTCTCCCGTTTCCTCGCACACGCCGCGGCCCGGCGCGATGCCCCGGCCGTGGTGGAGGACGGTGGGATACTCACCTACGGTCAGCTCGATGCTGCCTCGGCCGCCCTGGCCTCCTCACTGCTTCCTCAGTACGCCGGGGATCGGGACTCCGCGCCGATCGTCGCTGTCCTCCTCCCCCGTGGCGCGGCGGCTGTGGTCGCCGCCGTCGGCGTCCAGCGTGCCGGCGCCGCACATCTTTCGCTGGAACCACGTGATCCTGACGACCGGCTCCGTCTGATCGTCAAGGACGCGAGACCGACCTGCCTCATCACCGACCAGGAAGGCGAGAAGCTTGCTGCGGAGTGGGGGCTTCCGATGGTCTCCGTGGACGTAGCATCGGTCGAGGTCGCTCCGGTGGAGCTGAGCGTCCCCACGCCCGCGGACTGGGCCGCCGTCATCTACACCTCGGGCACCACTGGCACTCCGCGCGGCGTGGTCGTGCGCCATGAGGGCCTCGGCAATCTCGTTGCAGCCCACGCCGACCACTTCGGCACCAGACCCGGCGATCGGATCGGCTGGGCCTCCGACATGGGCTTCGACGCAGCCATGTGGGACGTCTGGTCGACCCTCGGCGCGGGTGCAACGCTGTACGTCGTCGAGGACGCGATCCGTCTCGACCCTGCCCGGCTCATCACCTGGCTGGACCAGCACGAGATCAGCGGTATGTTCCTCGTGACCCCGCTCGCGGCCGAGCTGATGCGTAAGTACGACCCTCCGGTCACCCTGCGTGCGCTGCTCACCGGAGGAGACCGACTGTGGCGGGTCCCGCCCGGGCGAACGCGGTCCTGGCCTGTCCACAACGCGTACGGTCCCACCGAGGGCACGGTGGTGGTCACCTGGACCGGGCCCATCGCTCCTACGAACACGGCTCCGTCACTCGGCCGCCCTCTACCCGGTGTGGTGGTGCACATCCTGGATGCGACCGGAACTCCCGTGGCAGTCGGCGAAGTCGGAGAGGTCGCCTTCTCAGGACCCTGCGTCACGTTGGGCTATCTACGCGACCCGCGGCGTACAGCCGAACGCTGGATCCCCGATCCGGCCGGCCACGGCACACGTATGTACCTCACCGGGGATCTCGGTCTACTTGACGCGAGCGGCGAACTGTGGTTTGTCGGCCGGGCTGACGGGCAGCTGAAGGTCCGTGGCATCCGTATCGAGCCGGCCGAGATCGTCGCGGCTGCTCTCGCTCTGCCCGGCGTCACCGGGGCAGTGGCCGTGCCTCTCGGTGAGCCGACCGACCCGGTGATCGGCCTCCTGTGGACCACTGACGTCACTGACCTGGACGAGGCGCAGCTGCTCACCCACTTACGTGGTCTGCTCGCCGCTCCGGTCGTCCCCAAGCGACTGCGCCGCGTCGCGGAACTGCCGCGTACCACCCGCGGGAAGATCGACCACGCTCAGGCGTCCGAACTCCTGGCCTCGACCGGCGACTTGACCGCCACCGTCCCGGCCACCGTTCCCGCCGATCCCGTGGAGCGCCTGGTAGCCGAAATCTATGCCGAGGTCCTGGAGGTAGAATTACCTCGGCCGGACGACACTCTCTTCGGCCTGGGCGGCACTTCCATGCTCGCCGTCCGCGTGCTCGCGCGGCTGCGGGAGTACGCCCCGTCCTTTCCCATGGTCCGCCTCTACCGCCACCCGACGGTACGGGAAGTCGCTGTAGCACTGAGCGAACTCGGCGCTACCATCCCAGCCCACTGAATCACCAAGATCGAATGGCATGACCGACTGAAATTCTTGGTGAGCGCGCCCCGGTCCGGGAAGAGAGTCCCGGATGGTTACCGGTTCGTCGAGAGCGCGAATTCCTCGGCGGCCTGAAGGATCGTTCGGACCACCTCACCCGGAAAGTAGCTCTCGTTGTAAAAAGCGATGATCTGCGGGGCTAAACCATCGATATCCCACTCGATCTGAATGGTCTTGGGCCAAGTCTTCTGACCTGGCACATACATGAAAACGGTCTCCGCCTTGATTCCGGTGAGCAGCGACTCCCCGAAAGAAGTCGTTCGCTGGTTGCCGAGGCCCACCTGCACCCCGGCTTCCCGGTCGATATGCGCCAGGTTTTCGTTCCAGAGCTGTCCGACGGACCAGAGCGAAACGCTGTGCTCGAACACGTCGAGCATTTGATCGAAAACTTCGTGAACCGTCTCCTCCTGCTGACGCGACCGTGAGGTCAGATGCAGGGGGACCTTCTGGACGAACAGGCCGGCGATGTCGGACGTGCCGGGCCGCACACGCCCGTGATAGTTGGTGATGACACCCACGGTCGAGTTGCCGGTGGCTTCCTGCATACCCGCCAGCACCGCTGCGGCCACGGTCGCGAACGGGGTCGCACGGCACCGTCTGGCGAGGTCGACGATTCTCACCTTCGCGTCTGCCGGCAATTCGTGCTGCACTGAGGTACTTTTGGGTTCGCCTTTCGGTTCGTAGTCGATCGGAAAGGGCGGGGGAAAAATCCCGAACCGCTCGGTCTGGGCGCGCCAGAAGGTCCGACGTCTCTCACCCCAGGCGCCGGCCAGTTCACGGCGCTCGAGCACGGCGAAGTCGTGATATGCCTTCTGCTCGACCTCCCGGTCAAGGCTCGACCCTTGGGCGGCGCGCTCGTAGAGTTCGGCGAAATCCCTCATCAGGCGGTCCCACGTAACGAAATCGACGATGATGTGGTCCAGCGCTATCGCGAAGAGGTGCCGGTGTTCATCGCGTTGAACGATCGCGATCCGCGACAACCCGAGTCCGAAAAGGTCGAAGGGGGGCTCGACGAGCCGGCGTATCATGTGAAGTGCCTCCGCATCCGAGTTGGCGACGGAGAAATTCAACTCAACCAACATGTCATCGTATGTGCAGGCTTCGTCCGACGAGAGGTAGGTCCGGCGTAGAATGTCGTGACGCAGGCAGACTCCGCGCCACGCCTCACGAACGGCGGAGATGTCCAGCTTGCCGGTGAGCCACACCACGCTGTAGACGATGTTGTGCCACCCCGCGAACTCGCCTGTCAATCGAGCCATCTCGGCGAGCGATGTCGGACCCCGCGTGGTCTCAGCCCGGCCCACAGTCATTTTAATCGCCCTCCGTGAATCAGGGTGTCAGGATCGCCGTTCGGGGGAGAAACTCGACAACGCCTCGCTTAACCGGCGGTGCCAGCGCGCACCCAGGTCGTGGGCCGCATAGCCTGCCTCCTTGTTCACCATCAGTTCGAGCCCGATCTCGTGCTTTCGGACCGTCGCGGCGGCGGTGAACGCCTGAATCGGCTGGTTTCGGCCCTTCGGTAGCGGAATCTCGATCGCCTCGATCCCGGCAACGTTCACATTGCCCTCGGTCGCGGCCGTGAAGGCGAGCATCCCCGAGACCGAGCCGGAAAAGGCTGAGCCGAGGCCGGCAACCGAGACGAAGGGCATGTCCGCGTGATCGATCTCCAGATACCAGTCGTCGAGGAAGCCAGCCATCGTCCCGCGCGGTCCGGTCCGGTCGAGCGAGATGACCGTGTTCAGGAAGCACCCGGTGACGTCGATGAATGCCGTGCTCCGGTGTCCCCAGGCGTAGGCGATGGCGGTGGTCGCGGCCCCCGTGACATCGCGCAGGGCGCGGTGGATCGAGAAGAGGGCATACGGGAAGTAGGAGCCACGGAAGGCGCTCGGACGGGCGACGCCCGGAAAGCGGACAACGGAGACGAGTTCCGGGGTCATCGGAGCGGTTCCCGGCGGAAGCTCCTCCGGGAATTTCTTCAAACGTTCTGTCCAGAAGGCAATTCTGCGTCCGTCAACGGTGGCGGCCTTCTCGAACTCGGCCCGCTCCCGGACAGCGGCTTCGAAGCGCTCCTCGAGCCCGTCCGCGGCCGGTGCCGGGGTGGCCAACTGTTGGACCATCGTTGCCTGCGACTCACCGTCAACCAGAGCGTGGTCGAAAACCATCAGTAGATAGTCGGCCTCGCGGGTGCGAACGAGACGTGCTGCCAGCGCGGCGCCGTCCAGGTCGTTCTCGAATTCATCGACGACTGCGAGGCGAAGTCGAGCGACGGCCGCTTCGTCCTCCGCCCGCACCTCAGCGAAGTCGTAGGCGTCCGAACGTCGTTCCTGGTACGCCTCGCCTCGCGAAATCCCGAGGCGATAGGAAAGAGTGGGATTTCGCAGCACGATCGAGCGCAGCACCAGATTCAGATCGCCCGCCGACAACACAACGGGCGGCAGACGAAAGAGCCGGTTCGTGGCGACTCTCCGACCGGTGCGTTCCGCCATGAGCAGGAAGCCGAGTTGTGTGCTGAGCAACGGTAGCCTGCCCGCCATGTCCCCCCTTTCCGCCGCGATCGGACCCGCATCAAGGAGCCCGGTTCACCATAGTGAAGCAGGAGAAGGCGGAGTCCTTACAGATCGCAGGAGCGGAGCCGGCCAGCTATCTGCTATCTATCAGGAACGATGCGAGGAGCAGCAAGTTCAGAACGATGATTGTTCCGCCTTTGACGAAGGAAGACGGTCGTGTCCATCCATGGAGTTCTGCGTGACCTCGCTCAGGCGGATCCTACGCGTCCCGCGCTGATCCACGGCGATGAGATCATCAATCGGGGGCAGCTCGATGCCTGGTCCGACGCGGTCGCCCGGTGGCTGGCCACGGAGGGGGTTCGGGCCAGCAGCATCGTTCCCCTTCAGTTGGAGACGTCACCGGCACTGATCGCAGCGGCCATCGGTGTGCTGAAGCTCGGCGCCGCGTACGCGGTTATGGACCTGAAGTGGAACGCGCGGCACCTTCGACGGATCGACGAGATTCTCGGCGGCGCACTCGCGGTCGCCGCCCCGGGCCGGTCCCGCGGCTGTTTCCGGCGGGAGATCGAGCTGCCCAGCTTGGCCCCACTCGGCTGCCACACCTGGGAACCGGTCCGCGCCGCCGGCTCCGACGCCGCGACGCTCTTCTTCACGTCGGGCAGCACGGGCGAGCCGAAAGCCGTGCTCTCGACGCACGAAGCGACCCTGCGGCTGTTCACCGGGGAGGGCATCCCGTTCATGGACGACGCGACGGTGATGCCACACCTGGGCTCCTCAACCTGGGACACGTTTTCGCTCGAGGTATGGGGTCCGCTCCTGCGTGGCGGCGTATGCGTGCTCCGGCAGCACCGGGCGATCGCACCCGACGAGCTGCGTCGTGAGATCTCGAACCACGGCATGAACACCGCCTTCTTCACCGCCTCGCTGTTCAACGTGCTGGTCGACGCGGACGTCTCCGCCTTCGAAGGCATGCGTCTCGTCATCGCTGGCGGCGAAGTGCTTTCTCCCCGCCATGTCGCGCGCTTCCTGGCCGCTCATCCGAACATCCCCTTCTTCAACGGCTACGGCCCAGCCGAGGCGACGGTCTTTGCCCTCATGCACCGCGTGACGCCCGGCGATACCCACGACGCCATCCCGCTGGGCCGGCCGATACCCCGCACCGGCGTGCACGTGCTGGACGGGGAGCGGGAGTGTGACCCCGACGAGATCGGGGAGCTCTGCATCTCCGGCGACGGGGTGTCTCCCGGATACCTCGGTGACGAGGCGTTGACAGCGGCCAAGTTCATTTCGGTGTTGGTAGGCAGCCGCCGTCTGCGGGTGTACCGCACCGGGGACTACGGCAGCAGGAGCACCAGCGGCGTGTTCAGGTTCACGGGACGTCACGACCGCGAGCTGAAGATCCGTGGACACCGGATCGACGCGGGCCAGATCGAGCGGACGGCGTGCGCTTTCGAAGGCGTCGCGCAGTGTGCCGCGCTCCCGCTGCTCGGCCTCTCCGGCCAGCCGGAGTCCCTGGCCCTCGCCGTGGTCCCGGCTGGTGAACACTTGGACGAGAAGGGCCTGAGGGGTGCGTTGACGGCCGGCCTACCGCCGAACTGGGCTCCGAATGTGATCGTCCGGCTTGATGCCCTGCCGCTGACCAGCAACGGAAAGCTCGACACGGTCGCATTGAGCTCCGCCGTCATGGAGTTGGTCGCAGCCCGGGCGCAGGATGATCCCGGTGATCCGATCGAGGAGGTGTTCAGCCGGATCCTCGGCGGCGAACCGGCGGATCCCGACACCTCGATGTTCGATCTGGGCGGCACGTCGCTGAGCGCGATTCGTCTGTGCACAGTCCTGAGCCAGATGACCGGTCTCAGCATTCCCGCGTCGGTCGTGCGCAGCCACCCGTCGCCCAACGCCATGCGGGCTTGGATCGCCAAGCAGTCCGCGGCAATGAACGTCGTCGAAAGCAGGACGGACGCGACCGCGCCGGCCCCGCTGAACGGGATGCAGTCCGGATTCCTCCTGCAGCACCTCGACGGCGACGACACGCAGAACCACCTCCTTTTCGCCTGGCACATCGCCGGCGCTCTCCACACCGAACCTCTCGTCGAGGCGCTGCACGATGTCCACCGACGTCATCCGTTCCTTCAAGGCCGTTACATCTTCGAGGACCAGGCCACATGGAATCCCACCGATCGCCCGGTCACGGTCGAGCACATCGAGGCCCCGGACGAGGCAACCGCCCAACAGCAGGTGCAGGCCGCCCTCAACCGGGCCTTCTCCCTCTTCGATGGGGAAATCTGGCGGGCGGTGCTCTGCCGGCTCGACGAACCCGGACGATGGGTCCTCGGCGTATCCGTTCACCACATCGCGTTCGACGGATGGTCCAAGCGGATCTTCGTAGAGGATCTGGCCGAGGCGTACCGCGCGCGGTGTGAGGGACGTGATGCCCGGTTCGCGCGTTCGGTCGCCGCGCCGTCGGAGATCTACGCGGAGACGCAGCGGATCCGGAGCTTGGCGGATCTCGCGGTGCAACGGGAGTACTGGGCGAAGGAACTGGCTGGGCTCCCGGTGGGCCAGGCGCCGTGGGTCACCCCCACGAAGGGCGTGGAGCCCGGGTTGGCGACGATCGATGTTCCCCTGACGCCGGAACAGGCGGGCTTCTTGGGCCGGCGCTCCATCGGAAACGGCCTCCTTCCGCCAGTCATCGCCGCGCTCGGCGAAACGCTGGGCGACGTCACCGGCGCCGAGGACCTGACCGTCGGCATTCCGGTGTCCCAGCGCTCCACCCCTGCTCTGCAGGACACCATCACTTGCCTGATCGACACGATGTGCGTCCGGCTGCGGGCCCACGTCGCTCACGAAAGCGCGGTTCTCGCCGCGCTGCGCAACAACGACCTGTCCATCGCCGAGGTGGCCCGGCTTGCCCGGTCGGCGGGCCGGCAGCTCTATCAAGTCATCGGCGCGGTGCAGGACTCACCGAGCGCCAAGCTCCAACTCGACGGCTGCACGGTGCGCCCGATCGAGCTGCCGTGCCTCCGCCTCCACGTTCCGCTGCTTGTCGAACTGCTCGCGGACGATGGCATCGCGTCAACGGTGCGGGTCAGTTACGAGACCGCGTCGGTGTCCGAGAGCACAGCCCGAAAGGTCAGCGCAGGTATGGTCGCCCGGCTCACGGACGACCGCGAAATCGGTCGAACTGGACAGCGACGAGCAAGAGGAGCCGCCAACTATGAGGACTGAACACACGAACGTCTCGGACCACACCGCAGCGCTCATCGAGATCTGGTGTGAAGTGCTTGAGGAGGCAGACCTCGACGAGACGTCTGATCTATTCGAGAACGGGGCCACCTCTCTGGACGTCCTCAAGATTGTCGCCCGGGTCTACGACGTCCTCGGTGTGGACCTCCGGCCGCGCGAGGTCTTCACGCATGCCTCGCCCCAGAGCCTGTTGGCATACATCGAGACCTCCCATGCCTGACGAGAATGGGTCAACCGTGAAGCCCTATCTGGTCTGTCACCCGTTCGCCGGAGGCGGCGCCAGCTTCTACCGGGTTTGGCAAAAGCAGTATCGCAAGCAGCCGGGCAGCCTGGCGATCCTGCCACTCCAGCTCCCCGGCCGAGAGGAACTGTTGCACGAGGAGCCCTTCCGCGACCTGTCCAAGGCGGCCGACGCACTAGCGCCGCAGGTGGCCGAGCGAACCGCTGGTCGTCCGGTGGTGCTCTTCGGGCACTGCCTGGGCGCGATGCTCGCCTACGAGGTCGCTTGCCGCTTGCAGAACGTCCCCACCGTCGACCTGCGCCATTTGATCGTGAGCGGCTCACCGGGGCCGTGGAGCGACTGGCGCCAGCTGTCCGGTGGCCTCGCGGACGATGAGCTCGTCGCCAGTGTGGAGGAACTCACCGGCTACCAGCATGAGGCGCTAGCCCATCCCGACCTGCTCGACCTGCTTCTGCCGGCGCTGCGCGCCGATGTCGAGATGCACGCGAGCTATCGGCCGGACTCGATCGAGCCTTTGCGCATCCCGATCACTGCGCTGCGCGGGAAAGACGACCATCTGGTCAGTGCGTCCCAGGCCGGCGGATGGAGAAAGGCCACGGCGGATGAATTCCGTCTCCGCGAGTCACCCGGCGGTCACATGTACCTGGTCGAGTCGCCTGAGCAGGTGATGACCACCGCGACGGCGGTCCTGGCCGGACCGGACTCCTGACTCGGCGCCGGCCCGCCGGTCAGCGCCTATAGCTGGTTAACGAAGAAGTAAGGGCACTCGAATTCCTGCCGCGCCCGGGCCTGCGAATTCTGGCCGCATCACCGACTTCGCCGTTCCGAGCCGCTGCGAAAGCCTCGGCGATGAGGGTAACGGACTCCTCGGAAGCGCCTTCCAACGTCACCTCGGCGCTGCCCAGCCGGAAAATAGGATCCGCGAAGCCCGGCATGTCGGTCTGGACGTTGACCCGGACCCCGGCCTGAGCCAATGCTCCGGAACGTGTTCGTCGCGGCCTGGTCACCGACATCAACCCAGACCTGGTGGTTGTCGGTAAAGCCGTCCGCGCAGCGGACGACCTCAAAATCCCGCGCCGCCAGCTCAGAGCCGAGCCGCCGCGGTCCTTCTGGACAGGATCAACGTCCTGTCCAACTGACCACACGCAGGTCGAACACGGAAATCTACGCAGTCCTTGCGCGGCTCAGACGAGGAAACTGGCCTGGCAATACGAGTGGTCGGAGTCCGTGGTCGCCACCGTGGTGGTGAGCAGCCTGATCGCTTGCCCGTAGAGGATGTAGTCCTTCTGCATGCCGAAGGGCGTCGTGGGCGTGGCGTCGAAGGCGTTGAAATAGTGGCCCGAATGCAGGACCTCGCTCAGGATATCCGTCAGGCGCGCATGGTTGAGGTCGACGGCTGCAACAGTCGGCCCGGCACCGCCGACGGTCAGCAGATCGGCCCGCAACATCTCCCACATCTGCGCGAACATGGGCTCGGTTGGGCTGATGCCAAAGTGGTGCAGCGGAAAGCAGTGCCCGGTGATCAGTCCGAGTGGCTGGCCGTCCAGGTCCAGGCGTGCGACGACATAGCCCTTGTCGTGCAGGCTCCACTTCTGCCCGTCCGGCCGGACAATGCTCAGCCCGGGGTTGGGGAACTGCTTGTACACAGCGTCGTCGATGGGAAATCGGGAGACGACCCCGAGCGCCAGCGATGCGTTCTCCGCCATATGGGAAGCGCTCGTCGGGAAGGATGCGAAGTGCGGATATCCGAGGCACTTCGCCAGATATTCGGCCTGGCCGACCTGGCGTCCGTGATAATCATGGGCCTCCTGAAGGCAGAGCACGTCAGGACGATGTTCCACGAGGAAAGATGCGTAGTAATCAAGCGACGGGCTCACGCCCCGCTGATGGGACTCTCCAAGAATTCCGCCGCCGATATTCCACGTCGCGACCTTAAGGGGGGTAGGCACCATGATGCCGCCACTGTGCCATGGACGGGCGATCGCGACACCCGAACATCTGTCAGGGCTCGGCGCTCACGGAGTCCCTCCGCGGTACTGGAGCAGAGGTAAGGTAGAGGCCGGACTGCGATGAAGGTCCTCCACCTCTCGCCGTCCAACAGAAACGTAAGGGGCGGTGGGTTTACCGGCCGGGTTGCAGGCCCTCGCCGACGCGGCGGGCATGATCGCCTGGGACGTGTCGGTGGACTTCAGCACCGCTCGGGCCCACCAGCACGCCGCCGGGCGAGAAACCCCCACCGGCCGGGGAGGGCCTGGGAGCATCGGGGCGCGGCTCCGCCGAGGACCCGGCCGGACCGGTCCTGGCCGACAAGGCGTACACGTCGAAGGCGAACCGGGCCTACCAGCGCCGGCGTGGCATCGCTGCGACCATCCCGAGCAAGGCCGACAGGACGCCCACCGGCTGGCCAAGGGGTCCAAGGGCGGCCGACCACCGGCCTTCGGCCCGCACATCTATCAGCAACGTCACGCCGTGGAGTGCGGAGTCAACCGCCTCATGTAGTCGAGCCGGTCCGTGACGCCGTTCGACAAGCTGGCCGTCCGTGAACCAGACGCGAATCGCCGGAGCAAATACGCTGATTCCGGTACGGGGTGAGCCCATCAAGATGTGTCCACCTCGGGTCGAGCCGGTCATCTTGCCCTACCCCGCCCGATAGATGAAACCGTCACTGACATCAACGACATCAACCCGGCACCGCGAAGTCACCATCACCCACTCAAAAGCGACAAAGCACTACTAGCTGATGTCAGTACGCGGGCGGCTGCACGATCGGTAAGGTCGGCACAGAGTTGCCCGGCTCGACAGCTCGAATTACTCACTGAAACCGATCTCGCAACCCTGACTCAGCCGTAGCCGACAAGCATCCGGCTAATTCAACCTGCGCTCTTTTCCGCGGTTTCCGGCGGGGACTCGTCAGGCAGGAAACCGTTCCGAGCGGCTGGGGAACCGACCTCATCCGAAGGATGTGACTCATGGCAAAGTCTTTTGCGAAAGATCTACTTCCTGAGGTGCGCGACCGCTTGGGGACAATTGGCTCGCCTGGCGGCGGCTCGCTCTCTGAGCGAGGCGAGGCTGTGGTCCGCAGGTTCAGCAGGCGCGACGAGATGCGATACCTGCTGGACGGGATTCTGTCGGACGACCGTCAGCTCGGCGAGATCGCGGCGCGGTCCTACTATCACGCGAACAGCTTCCTCAAAATCGTTCTGGCGGTGGGCGACGAGAACGCCTGGAAGCTTCGTCTACACGTGTGGCACCCGCGGTCGGAGGCGGATTCCCTGCCGAGGGAGGACATTCACTCACATCGCTGGGACTTCACGACGGCCCTGCTGCTCGGCGAGTACAACGCCCGCGAGTACATGATCGCCCCCGGCGACGGCTACCACCACTACCGGTACACCCCGGTCCGGGCGAACCAGCGCTTCTCGCTCGAGGACATGGGGAGCGAAGAGCTCGCCAAGGTCTGCGACATCAATGTTCACGCCGGCACGGTTTACCACCTTGATCATCGGGTCCTTCACAGCATCGCGCGTTCCAACGACGGGCCCACTGCCACGGTGGTGCTCCAGGGTCCCACGCTGAGGGATTCGACGAATGTCTATCGCACGAGCCCAGTCAGCGAAAAGGGTGGCGGAACAAAGGGGATCTACGTCGAACGACCTTCCGTCGACCAACTGCGCGGGGAGCTGACGCAGCTCCACCACTGGTTGTGACGCGGGTCAGGTGCGCGGGAACATGACCCGGTACAAGTACCCGGCGGATGCGGCCTCCCACTTCACGAAGCACGGCGTCGACCTCACCGTGTACGGGCAAGTGGACCCGTCCATGACCGTCGCCCACGTCAGCGTCACGGAAGGCCACTTTCAGGAGTTCTACAACTCGGAGAGCACCTATGTCTACTACGTCATCAGTGGCTGCGGCACCTTCTATCTAGATGACAAAGCCATCCCGGTGAAAACCAGGGATCTGGTTGTCGTTCCACCAATGACGCGCATCTATTATTTCGGCGCCCTGGAGCTGCTGCTCACGGTCTCGCCGGCCTTCGACGAAGCGAAGGAACGGCACGTCAGGTTCCTGGATAAGAGCCAGATACCGGACACGGCCCGCTCGTGAAGTTCTCAGTCCGTCCTGACTCGGTGTTCCTTGCCTGGTCAAGTGGCTGACCTGGGCACCCGCCCTGAGCTGAGGGTCGCATGATCCGGCTGCCGGTCACCGGCCGGCTGCCTGGTCGGCTCGATCCTCGTACGGGATGACCCATTTGATGGAGAGTGGGTTAGCTAGGGCCGTGACCACGAACGTTTACGGTGTTGGTGGACACGCCGCGCGGCCTGTCGGCCGGGCGGCGTTGTGCCGGTCAGGCTGTGGCGGTGGCAGATCTTGTACGCGTTCGGCGGTTGAGTGATCAGGAAGGTCAGCAGCTGCTCAGAATCACCCGCCGGGGAACCGGCTCGGCGATCCGACTACGGCGGGCGATGGTCGTGCTCGCCTCGGCCGGCGGGAACACGGTGCCGGCGATCGCCCGCCTGGTTCAGGCCGACGAGGACACGATCCGGCAGGTCATCCACCGGTTCAACGAGATGGGGATGGCCAGCCTGGACCCTCAGTGGGCGGGTGGCCGTCCCAGCCAGATCAGTCCTGACGAGGAGCAGTTCATCGTCGAGACGGCCAACACCCGCCCCGAGAAGCTGGGGCGACCGTTCACCCGCTGGAGTATCCGCAAGCTCGCCGACCACCTGCGCCTTCACACCACCCGCCGGATCCGTATCGGGCGGGAACGGCTGCGGCAGTTCCTGCACCGGCACCAGATCAGCTTCCAGCGGACCAAGACGTGGAAGGAGTCCACCGACCCGCAGCGCGATGCCAAACTCGCCCGGATCGAGTACGTGAGCAGCCAGTTCCCGCAGCGGGTGTTCGCGTTCGACGAGTTCGGTCCCCTGGTGATCCGTCCGCAGTCAGGGGCCGGGTGGGCGCCGGCGGGGCATCCGCATCGGCTGCCCGCGAACTACCACAAGCTGCACGGGGTCCGGCAGTTCCACGGCTGCTACTCGGTGGGCGACGACCAACTCTGGGGCGTCGTGCGCCGCCGCAAGAGCGCCGCGAACACCCTCGCCGCCTTGAAGTCGATCCGAGCCGCGCGTCCCGAAGGGGCGCCGATCTACGTCATCCTGGACAACCTATCCGCGCACAAAGGCCTCAAGATCCGCAGGTGGGCGGCCCGCAACAAGGTCGAGCTGTGCTTCACCCCGACCTACGCCTCCTGGGCCAACCCGATCGAGGCCCAGTTCGGGCCGTTGCGCACCTTCGTCATCGCCGGCTCCGACCACCCCAACCACCCGGCGTTGACCCGGAAACTGCAGGCCTACCTGCGCTGGCGCAACGCCAACGCCCGCCACCCCGACATCCTGGCCGCCCAACGCCGCGAACGCGCCCGCATCCGCAGCGAACGACAACGACGCTGGGGCCAACCACCACTCGCGCAGCCTGATCCCAACACTGCGAAACGTTGGCGGTTACGGCACTGCGTGCTGCCCGAACATCAGGCCTCGCCGGCTGGTCGCCCCACCTCGCCAAGCGCATCCAGTAGCCGATTCCTCGCATCCTGCAATCGGACGGGATAGTCCGGCCTGAACACCTCCGCCAGCGAGGTCTCCAACGTCCCGGAGATGCGATACAGCGGGGACCACACCGCACGATCGCGATCGACCAACTCGTCGAAATCGGCAGTGCCCATCATCCGGTGAAGCCAGTCTGAGAGCACCAACGCCTCGTCCCGGCTAAGCCTGATCATGAAGTCGTCCTCCGTCACCGCGCCGAGGCTACCGTCGGCTCGACACCGTGAACGTTCGTGGTCACGGCACTAGTTTTCAAGGGTTGCGGTGACCGGGTGGGGTCATCGCGCGTAGCGTCTCGTCCTCGGCTGGCGGCACGTGGCCGAGTTCGCCGCGCAGCCGGCGGTTGTTGCACCGGTCGATGTATTCGACGGTTGTCATCTCCAGGTCGTCGAGGCCGGGCCACGGGCCTCAGGTGCGGCGAGTCCGGCCCTGTACAGGTCGTTGAACGGCCTCGGCCATGGCGTTGTCGCAGGAGTCGGCCAAGGACCGACCGAGGCGACGGCGCCGGCTTCGGCGAGGCGCTGGCTGTAGCGGATCGCTCGGTATGGGGTAGCCGCGGGCGGATTGAAAGATCAACCCGGATGGCGGTCGGCGTCGCACGATCGCGCCCCTCGAACGCGGCGTCGACCAAGTCGGTCTTGAGGTGGTCGGCGGTGGCCCACCCGTGACCCGGCGGGACGCGTCATTTAGCGCCGTACGCGAGAGGACCGCTCCGCCTCGCGAAATCGGCTGCTGAGCCGCTGGTGAGCCAGGGTCGCCAGGACATAGTCCCCGGCGGTGTGTTCGGAGGTGCTCAGGTCGAGCGCCAACCGGTGGTGAGCACGGCTGTATCGGCTCTCCAGCCGCCGGATCGCCTCTCGCACCAGGCCAGCATCATCGTGGAGCTGGACCAGCCCCCGGGACTGCAGCCAGACACTCCCACCGCGGTACTTCACGATCGACACGGCAGCGCGTGGATTCTTCCGGAAAACGCCGGTGTCCCGCTTGTCGACGAGGAACGCGATGCGGTCCTCCCCCCGAACGTCGAGCACGTCGAACCCGATCTGCCGGCAACGCAGGAGTCCGTGGTGGCCGAAGCAAGCGAGGTGTCCGTAGGTGGGGCTCACTGCGCGGTATCGGCCGGTCCCGGCGTGCCGTGCCATTCCGATGACCGCTAGCTCGTCGCGGGCCTCGCGCAGCTCGGGCTCGTCCTCCGTGTAGTCCTCGTCCGGTCCCCAGAAGTGGTCGTGCGCGACCGACGCAGGCACGTAGGCGTCGCCGTATCTCGGAGGCAGCGTCTCAGCGTACGGCGCGAATCGGGACACGGGCTCGTCCCCGAGTTCGTTGCGGACGTGGAAGGCAAGAACTTCCAGCCGGACCCGCTCGTTCCGTTCCCGTCGGTCCCAGCTCGTGTAGTTGCCGTCCGCTTGCTCGCCGACTTTCGGATTGCTGTACACCCGGGCGAGCGTCCGGATCAGTTCGCGTTCGAGGTCCGGCGACTGCCGAACGAAACCCCCGATTTCGTACGAGAGCTGACTCCCGATGCCGGCCGGAACCGACAGCGCAACAAGCGGGTCGAGGGCCGTCGCTCGCGCCTTGATTCGGTTCTCCACCGTGCTCATGACCACGTTTGCGTCCATCACAGACGCCCAGAGCGGCGTGACACTCACACCGCCCCGTCCAGTGTGCACGGCCAGGTGTGCGTATGGGCGATCGGGGCTCGGCAGATAAGAAGCTCGGCCGAAAGGCGGCTGCAGAATAGAGCGCTCGTCGGACGTCAGCGGCAGGCCGTCCACCTTCTCCAACAACTGGGCGACAACCTGCGCCCGCCGCTGGATCTCGTTTCGCGCCGCACGCGTCTGTGCCACCTCGTCGTCGGAGCGACATCGTCGCTGCGCGGCGTCCTCGAGCAACTGGGCCGATTCGGGTGTGGGCGCTTGAGCGAGCCTCGCTATCAGGTTCGTGTCGCCCGCCTCAAGAGGCGAGGACCACGCGCCAGAGACCGAACCCATCCCACGATTTTGCTGCATTCAGGCACTCCTCTCACTCCACTCGGCCGTCATTAGTCGAGCCACGGCGGGAAGCACGTCACCTCCTCGCGCAGCTGGTTGACGGACGGCCGCTGAACCTCGATCGGTGTTGGCCTCCTCGCCCATCCGGTGACCTCCGATAGAACGCATCCGCCCGACCTGCGGGATGGCCCACGTTCACGGTCGCTACAGCAGATCCGTCGATGTCGAACTAGTCTGCCCTTACTTCACAGCCTCCGGAAGCCCTCACAGGTAACAGGCCGCGGGACCTAACACTCCAGCGTCACTTCGCCTGTCTGCGCTGGTAGTGGGTTCGTCGGGCGCGAGCCTGGGATGTTCGTCGCCAGATCGACCAGTGCGGGGTGTGCGTGGGTGGGAGCGTCACGGCGAGGACGAAGGCGTTGAGGAGTCGGCGGATCTCGGCGACGGTCAGCGCGATGATCTCCGGGTCGACGTCGGGCTGCTGCGCGACGAGGATGGTCAGGACGGCCAGGGCGGCGGCGATCATCTGCCGGGCGAGGGCATGCTTCGTGGCGAACCGACCTGGTCGGGGAGGCCGGCGGCGGCGAGGCGGTCAGGCTACTGACATCTCGACACGTCCGGCAGTGCCGGTGTACTGCCGCTGGCCCCTGACCGAGGACAGGCCTTCCCGAACACATCCTGCGCGAACTCGGCCAAGTCATCACGTAGGCGAGCCACCTCAAGACCATCCATACAGGACACGACGAGCCGCGGATACCGGCAACCACTACGTTGATCAAAACGTGGCAAGTACTACTAGCGCTCGGTGGAGACCCTGCCTGGTACCAGTACGTACGCGTTGGGTCGGTGCCTTAGCCTCAGCCTCAGCCTCCAACCGCTAATAGATCGTCCGGACCGCGCGCCCCGCGGCACTCGGCGCCGCCAGGTTCGTCCTGGTTGACTCTGATAGGCGAGGTAGAATGTCAGTGGACAAAGGCGCTATACCCGGCGCAGCTTCACGAGAACAGCATGGGCGTCAACTGTATGAATTCGCGCGGCGACTTCGCGATGGCCACGGTCGCAGTCGAGATGCCCTGAGCCTGGTCCCCAGCGAGAACCGTCTCTCCCCTTTGGCACAGCTGCCCCTGCAGCTTGATTTTTACAACCGTTACTTCTTCAATGAGGACCACGACCCGGATTATTGGCAGTTCAGGGGCGGGGAGAGCATCGCAGACATCGAAACGGATGTGGCGCACAACAGCTTGAGTGCACTGTCCGACGCGCCGTTCGTCAACCTCCGTCCGGTTTCCGGACTCAGCGCGATGATCATCGCGGTCTCGGGGATGGGTGGCGACACCGGAAACACGATCGTCTGCCTTGATCCCGCGAGCGGAGGCCACTATGCCACCGCGGCAGTGATCAAGCGTTTTGGCTTTGTTCCCGCCACGGTCTCTATCGAAGCAGGTGCCGTGGACGTCGATGGCCTACGGAAGATCCTCTCTTCGCAAAACGTATCCCTGGTCTACCTTGACCTGCCCAACAGCTTGCATCTGCTGGACGTCGCCGCTGTCGCCGCCTGCCTCGCCGAACACAGCCCGCATACCTTGCTGCACGTCGACGCCAGTCACACCCTCGGCCTCATTCTCGGTGGCCAGGCCCCCAACCCACTTGGACTCGGCGCAACCTCCTTCGGTGGCTCTACACACAAGACCTTCCCCGGGCCGCACAAGGGCGTCCTGTTCACCCGACTCCCGCGTGTGCGTCAGCTCATCAAGGATGCGCAGTACGTCCTGCTGAGCAGCCACCACTTCGCCGCGACTCTGGCGCTGGGTCTGGCCGCACGCGAGTTCCAGTATTTCGGCCCCGCTTACGCCCGACAGATCATTGTCAACGCCAAGCGGCTCGGCGCCGAGCTGGCATCGCAGGGCTTTGACGTTGCCCGCTGCACGGACGGGTTCACCGATACCCACCAGGTCTGGGTTGAGATCGGGGACCACGCCACAACCAACAAACTCTCCGCCGCCCTGGCCGAGGCCGGAATCCGAGTCAACGTCCAGACTGGCATACCGGGCTTCTCGGGTCCGGTGTTCCGGTTAGGTACCAACGAGGTCACGTTCGAAGGTGCTACCGAGACGTCCATGACCCTGATCGCCGAGGCATTCTCAGCGGCTCGAGACGGTGCAGCCGGTCGTGCCGCCAGCAAACGCTTACAGGCCCGGCAGTCGTTCGGAAGTCCCTACTTCTTCACTGACATCGAGTAGGCGTAAAGACCCTGGCAGCCCAAGTCGCTGCACGACCTACCTGCACTGACCCGACGCTCGGTGTCGAGCAGGACGCTGACCAGCGTCTCGGCCAGCCAGTCCCGGAACTCCACGACGCTCCAGCCGCACACCTCGGTCAACCGCTCGAACAGCTCGATCGAGGTCAGCGCGTAGATCTGGTCGGCCGCCCGGTCGACGCCCAGGCCGGCGCGGAGCGCACCGGTCTCGGCCAGGTGCTCGGCCGGACCGCGACTGCCGACCCGACGCTGCCGCTCGGTCTCGGCCAACAGGTCGTCCAGCCCGGCCGCGCCGGCACCGGCGGCACCTGCGGCGATCCGCAGGACCCGGCGCACCGGGCCGACCCGCTCGAAGATGGCCACCGCCATCGCCGCGTACCCGGCAAGCTTCCGCACCGGATCGGGCTCGGCGACGATCGCCGACACCTCCGGGCGGGCGTCCTGCGGGATCGGCTGCGCGTCGCCGGCCAGGCTGACGTCGTAGACCAGCTTGGCCAGCCCTGGCTTGCCGCCCGGGCAGGACGCGTAGAGCGTCTGCACGGCCACCCCGGCGACCCGGGCCACCTCGGCCATCGTGGTCGCGGCATAACCACGTTCGAGCATCAGCGCCCGGGCCGCCTCGGCGATCCGCAGCCGGGTCTGCTCGGCGTTCTCCCGACGCAGCTCGCTGACGTACCGCCGCTTGATCCTGTCGTTCATCGCCAGCCATCGTGCCAGAGTATTGACTGGAACAACTTCTAATGAAAGTATCAGCACTCTATTCAACTCGCCGAAGCACGGGCCCGGCGGCGCGTTGGGTCGTACCGCACCAGCCGGACGACCTCGCTCGGTCACCGGTTTTCGCACCGACACGATCCTCGATCCGAGGGAAGGAAGTCGATGAACCGTCACGCCTGGTCACTGCTGGGAACCCTGATCGTCACCGCCGGTATGATCGGCGCCATCGGACCCGCGTCCGCCGCGCCCGGCGAGGCCGGACCCGCCGTTCGCCCCGCCCCCGCGACTGCGGCCGGCGGCGCCGACGCCGGCCGGGCCCGACTGGCGGCGGCGCCGCTCGGGCCGTTCAAGCTGGTCAACTCGCACAGCGGCAAGTGCCTGACGATCGCCGGCGGTAGCATCGGCGACAATGTGGTGGCCGTGCAGTACAACTGCGACGCGCACCTGTCCCGGCAGTGGCTGCTCTACGACGTCACCGGCACCTCGGTCTACCACCTGGTCAACCGGAACAGCGGCAAGTGCCTGACCATCGCCGGCGGGAGCACCGCAACCGACGCGCTGGCCGTGCAGTATGCCTGCGACACCGACCCGTCCCGGCGCTGGACCTTCCACGACGTCACCGGGCTCAGCGACTATCACATCGTCAACGTGAACAGCGGCAAGTGCCTGACCGTCAACGGGGCGAGCACCGCCAACAACGTCAACATCCTGCAGTTCCCCTGCAACACCACCGCGCCCTACAACGAGCGCTGGTACCTCATCGACGCCTGAGCACCCGGCCCCGCGTCTCGATCATCCAGCCACTGTGCCTGGACGTGGCGTACGGCAGCCAGGCGCACGCGGCGAACGCGCTCCAGGCGAACTGCACCGCGAACACCAACCAGCTCTGGTACTTCGACTACACCACGCACATCCCGGGGCTGAACTGGGCCGAGGACATCCACGGCTGATGCCTCGACCTGACTGCACCGCCTCGACTGTCGGGTGGGTGGCGTCTCCACGACGCCACCCACCCGGCGTGCGTCATCGGGGCATCGGTGCGTACTCAGCGACCAGGTACGACCGGTAAGAGATCACCGCGGGAATCGTCACGTTCAACTTCCCCGCTGTCGTGGTCAGCACCTCCTCGTATCCCCACAGCGCGCCAGAGCGCGGATCGACGATCACTGTGTACTGGGCGGGTAGGCCGTGCGCGCGCGACGTGATTGAGAACGCCTCCCCGGCGCGCCCGGTCCGGTCCGTGACGATCCCGGTCACCGTGATGCCCGGCAGGTCGGCCAGCAGCCTGAGCACCGCCGCCTCGTGCACGGACGCACCCGCAGTCAGCCACCCACGCAGCTCGGCGACGTCCGTGGGCACCGCACCCTTGAAGCGGCTGGAGAAACCGCCAGCTGCGAAGTCGCGCGTCTCCTGCGACGCGCCGACCCGGCCGCCCCGCCGCTGCCACTCCCCGCCGGTCGGCGTCCTCCAGGTCGGCCGGTACGCCGAGTGCGGGCTCGTCGTGCCAGCAAGGTCAGGAGGTCGAGCGCCGCCAGACCTCGCCTCCGTCGCCGACGGGCCCGTCGCAAGCCCTGCGCCCCTGACTCCGCCATGCCGTACGTGCTGCCGTAAGCGAAGCAGTGACCCATCGGCTCACGACCTCGCCGGGCCGGGCCTGCCCACCGGCCGGGCACCGACCTTCGACGAAAGCCACCACCCGGGCCCCAGGTGGCCGCCACCTACCCAGTGTGCAGATCGCCGGAAGGCACAGGTGGCGAGCGTCGGTCGACGGGCCCGCACCGGCAGGTGGGCGGACCTCGGTGGAACAGGTGAATCCATCAGAAGGACGCGGTCATGGCGACGTCAGGTGTGATCTTCAAACGGTGCGGGTGCCGAGACGACCAGCGGCGGCGATTGGAGCAGTCCTGCCCCCGACTGGGCGAGCGCGGCCACGGCACCTGGTACTTCCACTGCTCTGCCCGGAACTTGCTCGGCCGCTGCGAGCGGGTCCGTCGAGGTGGTTACCCCTCGCGGACCGCCGCCCGGCATGCCCGCGATGAATGGCTGACCACGACCGAGGCGGATCGGACGGCGCAGGGCTGGACGGTCGAGCGGTGGCTGCGGCACTGGCTCGACAACCGCACGAAGATCCGGCCCACCACCCGCTTCCACTACACCCGCGACGTCGAGAACGTCCTCATCCCCCAGCTCGGCCGCTACCGCCTCGCCGACCTCGACGCCCCGCTCCTGCGGACCGTGTTTGCCGAGATAGCGGCGACGAGAAACAGCAAGGGCCGCCCACAGTCCGCCTCCGCGATGAACCACCTGCGCACCACCCTGCGGGCCACCCTCAACCTCGCGGTCAAGGAAGGCGTCCTGGACTGCAACCCGGCCCGGCACATCGAGATCGCTGGCTACCAGCAACCCCACGCCAAGGAGTGGACCGACGCTCGCGTGCAGTCCTGGGAACAGACCGGCGCCCGGCCGGCCGTGGCGGTGTGGACCGCCGACCAGCTCGCCGAGTTCCTCGGCGCGGTGAACGACGACCCGCTGTTCACCCTCTGGTGGCTCGCTGGGCTGCGCGGACTACGCCGCGGTGAGCTGTGCGGGCTGCGCTGGTCCGACATCGATCTCGACCGCGGCACGCTGACCATCGAACGCAACCGCACCACCGCCGGCTACCACGTCGTCGAGGGCGCACCCAAGACCCCGGCTGGGCGGCGGTCGGTCGCCCTCGGCAAACGCAGCGTGCAGATCCTGCGCGTGCACCGCCGCCACGAGCAAGACCGCAAGGCGGAGGCGGCAGAGAACGGCACGCCCTGGACCGACAGCGGATCCGTGTTCACCCGCTCAGACGGCAAGCCGATCAACCCGAACTACGCCACCACCCGGTTCCGCATCCTCGTGCGCCGAGCGGGACTACCCCCGGTGCGGCTGCACGACTGCGCCACGGCGCCGCGTCCCTCGCCCACGAAGCCGGCGCCGACCTCAAAACCCTGCAGGACCTCCTCGGGCACTCCAGCATCGTAGTCACCGCCGACACCTACACCAGTGTCCTGCCACAGATCCAACGCCGCTGCGCCGACGCCACCGCCCAACTCGTCCTCAACGCCGCCCGCCGCACCCGCCGGAAGATCAGAGCCAGCGCCCGCAAGAACCGGCCCGACCGCGGCCCCAAAGCTGGCACCCCGGCACCGACGAAACCGAAAACAGGTGCTCCGACCCGGCCGAAGGGCAAGCAGGCTACAAAGCCGCAGGTCACGTCCCGACAAACCCGCGAGACGGCCGCTTCCAGGGCTGCACCCACATCGCACCCACGTGACACCCACCGTCCACGCCGGCCAGACAGCAAGAGGAGCCTGACCCGCGTTTCCGCAGGTCAGGCCCTTACGATCTTGTGCGCCCGAAGGGACTCGAACCCCTAACCTTCTGATCCGTAGGCGGCCGCATCCCGCCGCGTCCGTGCAGGTCCGGGCCTGCGAGCGATACGCTCTGAAACTGGACCGATAGTTTGACCACCCCGGGAGCGGCCCGAAATCCGGCCGCGTCCCGGAGCTTTCGCGTCAGTTCCTCGACGTCCGAGCACCCGCGGAGCACCCTGTCAAGCCCCGGGTTTGACACCCGGTGCTCCCGCGGCGAGGCCACCCTCCCCCGCTCGCTCTCCCTGCCGTCAGGACCGCCGGCTGAGGTGGCGCCGTCGCCTTGCGAGACTGCGCGGCGTCTCGGGCTTCGGCGCCTTGGGAGCGATAGGCGGCTTGCTCGCTCCGCGTCGCTTGCGCGGCGGATAGGTGCGCCCCGGCCCGCCGCCCGACATCGGGCGGACAGGATCGCCGGGCCGAACGGCACCGCACATAGACTTTTCCAAGATTCACTCCTCCGACATGAGCAACTGCGCCAAGGATCCCCTCAGACGGGGTTCCCTGCTTGTGGTGATCTTTGCCGACAAAAGTCTGCCACAGCGACCGGCCCGGACGAATCGGAGCGTGAGCGCAGCGTGAGCAGTAGGCCAGAGGGGATGAGAAGCTTCCCTGGCGCAGTGACGTGAGTGCCTGCTCGCAATGAACCGGTGGGAGGGAAACATGCAGTTCGAGCTCTTGGGCGACTTTCACGCCTTCGAGGGCGACCGACGCATTCAGATCAGGTCCATGCAGGTCCGCGCCCTCCTGGCAACCCTTCTGCTCGCGCCCGGGCAACGCGCATCGCACAAGTACATCGCGGACCGCCTCTGGCCAAAGGGCGACTACAACCCGACCAGGGTGCGGTCGTGCTGCCGAAAGCTGCGCAGTTACTTCCCGGACGTCATGCCTGACAGCAATGAGCGGCGCTATTGCAGCCTCCGTGTCGACCGGACTGTTGTTGACTACTTCCGATTCGAGGACAAGCTCGAACTGGCTCGACTTCGGCAAGGCGCGGACCGGATCGGCACCTTGCGCGACGCCCTCGCCGAATGGCGAGGCGAGCCCCTGGGCGAGATCACTGGCGCGGACCTGAGCGACGAGAGGCAGCGCCTCGATCAGAGCCGCCTGCGCGCCACCTTCCTCCTCCTCGATGAGCTGTTGAAGGTCGATGCGTCGGGCTTCAACCGTGAGCTGCGGCCAGCACTGCGTCGGTGGCCAGCGGATCAACCGCTTCTCAGCCTCGAACTACGGTTCCTTGCCAGCACAGACGGCCCGTCGCGGGTCCGCCAGCGATACCAGGAGTGGACGAGACTGCACGGTGCCCCGGACGCCAAGCTGGAGAGGTACGTCGACCAGCTGACCCGCCGTTCCGTCACCAAGCCGGCGCAACCTGGCGTACCGCGCCAGCTTCCGCCCCACCGGGCACCCCTTGCGGGACGGCAGGCGGAGCTCAGCGCTTTGTCGGAGGCGTTGCTGACGGACGCCCCGGCGAACACTGGGCTGGCTGTGGTCACCGGGATGGCCGGCGTCGGGAAGACGCAGCTCGCGCAACACTGGGCGGCTTCGGTGGAGGGCGACTTCCCAGACGGCACGCTCTACGTGGATCTCAACGGCTACACGGCCAACGGGTCTCCGGAGCAGCCGGGCCAGTTCCTGGCCCGGATCCTCAACGACCTCGGCGTCCGGCCCCGCACCCCAACTGTCGATGGGATGAGCACGGAATACCGCACGGAGCTCGCGCGCCGCAAGATCATCGTGCTGCTCGACAACGCCCGTGACGTCCATCAGGTGCGGCCGCTGCTGCCCGGCACCGGCTCGTCGGTAGCCATCGTGACGAGCCGGGACCGTCTCATGCAGATGATCGTCCGTGAGCATGCCAACGAGGTCAGGCTCGGCCCGCTCGGTCACGAGGACGCGGTCGCCCTGCTGACCAGCAAACTCGGTGCCGCGCGGATGCGGGCCGGTGCCGAGCACGTCAGCGAGATCGTCGCGCTGTGCGGCGGGCTACCGCTCGCGCTCTCGATCGTCGCGGCCCAGGCCCGCTCGAGACCCCCCGAGGCCCTCGAGGAGATCACCGCGGCGCTGCGGGAAGAGGGGACGCGCCTGGACTCGCTCGGACACCGCGACGCCGAGCTGAACGTGCGGGCGGCCCTAAGCAGCTCCTACGGCACGCTCAGCGCACCGGCGGCCGAGCTCTTCGCCCGGCTCGCGATCCACCCCGGCCCCACCATCAGCCGTCGGGCAGTCGGCTGTCTCGCCGAAGACACGCCGGCCGTGGCGATCGACGAGTTGATCGAGGCCAGCCTGCTGGATGAGCCGGTGGTCGGCCGGTTTGCCTTCCATGACCTCGTACGGATCTTCGCCGCCGACCGAGCCGCCGCGATGCGGCCTGAGGACCACGACCGCGTCGACCGCCGGGTCTCGGATTTCCTCCTGCGGAACACCTGGGCCTGCGACCGGGTGCTCACCCCGGATCGCGGGCTGCCCATCGCCGGTCCGGACGACATCCACGTTGTCACACCGGCCTCCCCGCAGGAGGCGATGGCTTGGCTACATGCGGAGTACGCCACCGTCACGGCGGCGGTCAGGCGGGCCCACGCCCGGCAGGATGACCGGTATACATGGCTGTTGAGCATGTCGCTGGTGACCTACCAGTGGCGCACCCACCGATACGCCGACGCCGAGCGCTACCTGTCGTACGCGGCGGTCGCTGCCGGCCGCGTCGCCGGTCCTGCCGACCAGGCCATGGTGTACCGGATGCTGGCTGGCTCCCGCCGTGGGCTCTGCGACCTGGAGCAGGCGAAGGCTGACCTGCGGCGAGCGATCTCGCTCAGTGAGGCGGCGGGCCACCCGCTCAGCGTCGCCCATAGCCGGCACTCGCTCGGACTGCTGCACCGGGAGAGCGGCGAACCGCAGATGGCGACCGAGTTGTTCGAGTCGGCGCTGTCCGCATATCGCCAGTTCGGCGACGTCCTCGGCGAAGCCGGCGCCCTCCGAGGACTCGGCACAGTGCGGTTCGACCTCGGCGACCACGAGGGCGCACTCCGGCACGGCCAGGAGGCACTCCGGCTCTTCCTGGCGACCGCCGACATCAACAGCCAGGCGAGCACCTTCATGGATCTCGGACGCGTGCACGCCGCCCGCCGGGACGGACACAGCGCGCTGGACTGCTACGCGTCGGCCGCCGACCGGTATGCCAAGTTGACGTATCCCCGCCGGGAAGCGACGGCGCTTCTGGAGATGTCCGAGGTACTCAACACGTTGAACCGTGTCCCGGAAGCCCGCACTGCGCTTCGGGAAGCTGCAGACCTCCTTCGAGAACTGGAACCGGCGGCCGCCAACGAGGCGGAGTCCCGGCTCGCCGCGCTCTCGGAGTCGCCGCGATGACCGTGGGACGGCGCTCAGCGCGTATCCGACGGCACGCGGTACCAGGCGGCGGGGTCGGGTTGGGGTGCCTTCGGGTGCGGTGGGGTGGCGGAAGTGGGAAGCAAGGGCCGCAGCGCGGCCAGGATGTCGGACACCGACTTGGGACGGTCTGCCGGGTCGAAGGCGACCATGGCCGTGCCCAGCGTCCGCAGCACGGCCGGCATCCCGGTCAACGAGCCCGGCGGGAACTGTTCGGTCTGCTCCTCCGGCCGCCCGCTGTGTTCCTGGTAGGGCAACCGCAACGCGCTCATTTCGAACAGCATTGCGCCGAGGCTGTAGACGTCGACCTGGGGCTGGTGGTGCTGCCGGTGATACTGCTCCGGCGCGGCGTAGCCTGGCGTGCCGCAACCGGTGTACTCCTCGTCCTCACAGGTCGAGACGATGCCGAAGTCGAACAGCCAGATCCGCCCGTCGTGGCCAACCATGATGTTGTCGGGCTTTATGTCGTGGTGCACGATCCCCCGGCTGTGAACGTCGGAAAGGATCTCGCAGAGCTGCGCGAGCACCGAGACAGCGGTTTCCGTGTAGAGCGGTCGGTTCCGCTCGATCAGCTCGCGCAGCAGGATTCCGTCGACGAAATCCATTGCCAGGTACGCCCTGTCCTCATGCGACCCGCGTCGGATGTGGGCCGGCACCCCTGGAATGCCACGCAACGTATCGCCAAGGCTGGCCTCGTCGACGATCCATTCGCCACCCCGGGCGAAGGTGGCGGTTGACTCGAACCTGCGGGGCGGTTGGAGCTTAATTGCCACCTCTCGCTCGCTTTCTATGTCCCAAGCCCGATAGACCTCGGCCGAAGCACCCTCGCCCGCCAGACGGACGACGCGGAACCGGTCGTCGATGACAACGCCACCCCGAAGCACTGACACCCCTGTGAGGAATGAGAACGACATGAGTCACGTGCAGATGTCGGGAATCCCGACCGCCGCGACCGCTGGCATCAAGGTATCGCTGGGCATGTTGGCCTCGAGTACCCATCGATGTCCCGCCCATGATGCCACAGCGGCACGCCGGGGCCGGTCACCCGATGGATCGGCGAGGCGCAAGGTCGAGGCGCTGGAGAGCTTCGCCCAGGGACCGTTCATGGCAATTCTCGACCTGGTCGAGGGCGAGGGAGTCGACGTCGACGAGGCGTTCCGGGAGTTGGACCGGCGAATTGCCGCAGGGCGGAACCGGCCCGTTCACGAGGGCGTCCGCGCGTGGACGGCCCACGCGGTCCGCACCTACCTGCGAGCCTTCGACCGGACGGACGACGCCATCGTCCCGGTGCTGCAGAAGTGGGAGTACCGACGGCACCTGTCACAGGCCGACGACCGCGGTGCCACCGACTATGTGATCACGGCATGGGGGCGCTGCTACACCTCAGCCGATGGGCGCACGCGGGAGTTGCGCCTCATCAAGAATCGCCTGGGGAACGGAAAGCGGACGATCGCCGAGATATCCGTGGCGGCCCTGGTCGTTGCCGCCGGTGTACCCGGCCCGCCTCCGGAACGCGTCCGCGTCCTACAGATCGCACTTGTCGACGGCACCGTGGAGACGCTGTTCGACGACAGCGTCGAGTCGGCTCTCAGCCTCTACCGGGCCCATGGAAAGACCACATTGGGTGAGCTGGTCGACAACATCGAGTACCGGCCTGGAGCCACCTGTGCCAGCTGCGCGCTCGCGCCCCGCTGCCCGGCGCTGCCCCGCGCGCCGGGCCTGTTAGGGATCACGGATCGAAGCCGGCCGCGCCGCACGTGGTCGGCCACCAACGCCCGCCAGTACCGGGACTGCCCAGCCCGGGAGTACCTGCGACGCCAGTGGCTGCCGATCAACACAGACATCGAGTACGGCCCGGCAGCCGAGCGCGGTCGCGCAGTGCACGCGTACCTCGAACGCCAGCACGCCGCTCTGCCCACCGTGCCCTGCACCTCCGACGTCCCGCTCGACTGGGAGTACGACGACCGTCGGCTGTCGGAAGACGATCTGGCACTGGGCCGCAAGCTCATCCGGTACCACGCGGAAGTCTGCCCACTTCAGCACGTGCAGGACCCCTCGGACGTACGCGTCGAACCCGACCTGGTGTTCGACGACGCTGACGCGGATGTCGTCGTCCTCGTCAAGCCCGACCTGCTCTACAGGGAGCACGGCGCCTGGGTGTGGCGTGAGACGAAGACAGTCGGCAGCGACCGCCGACGACTCCGCGACCCGTTGGTGGAATACCCGCAGCTGGCACTGGCCGTAACGCTCATCAGTGCTGGGCGGCTGGGTGGTGGCCGTGGCCGGGTCGAGTTGGAGACGCTGCGTCCTGGGGGTCCGGACCTGGTCATCATCGACCCGTTCACCGCCGAGGTCCGTGCAGCCGCGAGCCGTGCCCTGACGGATCACGTCCGCGCCTGGCATGCCGATGATCGGTTCCTGGCATCGCCCGGCCCGAAATGCGCACAGTGTGAGGTCGCTCGCTGGTGCCCGTCCGGCACAGGCACTCCCGTCGGGGCGGGTCCGATCATGCTGGGACCGACCCGGTGATCCCTGCGGACCTGCACGAGCGCGCTGATTTCAAGAGTCTGTCGCAACTCGCCCGCGGCCTTTTCGAACTGGGCGACGCTACCCGGCGGGGCTCGCTGAACCTGCCCTACCCACCGTCGATACAACGCGCACTGGACCGGGTCGTCCTCGCCTGTCTACGTGAGGGGCGCACACCACCGTCCAGCGTCCCCGAACTCGTTGCCTGGTGCACTGCTCCCCTGGGAGCTCGCTGGCCGTCCTCCGCCCTGCCAGGGTTCCTCAGTGCCGAGGCAACCTTGCTCGATCTACGGCGACGCCTTCCGACCCGCTCGTGCGCAGAACTCGCCGCATACGGGTCGGAAGACTCCGCCGAACGGAGTGTCGTACACAAGCTGGACGAGCTCGCGCAGGCCGCCTCCACGCCAGCAATGTTCGCGCAGTACCGGGACTTCCTGATCGACCGGGTTGCCGTCACCAATGACGACGCGCGGGGCAGGTCCTGGAAGCCCCATATCTGGAAGCGCGTACATGATCTCTACCAACCTCCGGCGCCGGCCCACGCCCACGATGGCCTGACCACCTGCCCGACATGCGGTCTTCTCGCCACGGTGGAGCACGGGCGCATCGCCTGGTGCGAGGGCGAGGTCTGCGAACGGGGGCTGACACCAGGCCCGGCTTACAAGAAGGGCAGCGTACGAGTGCTCGATTCCTCGCTGCGCCTGTTCCTGTCACTGCCAGGGCGGACGGAGCGGGCGGTCATGCGGCGGCTCGCAGAGCAGGGCGTGACCGGAACGCTCCTCCCCGGCGGGCTCGGGGCGTACCAGCTCAGCGAGCCAGTCCTCGGCCGGAGCATCGTGCAAGTGTTCGACAGGGTGGAGCCGCTTCTGCTGGCCGCCCGGCTGAGTGGACGCTCCGATCTGCTGGCCGTCATCCCCGATCACCTGGCGCGGGCGCGTCCCGCACTCCTGGAGTCGGTACGTGCCGCGCTTCCCCCGGAACTCGACGTCGTGGTGACCACACAAACTACCGCTACGGAAGGCGCACCGCAGCATGCGTAGCACGGCGCAAGGGTTTGCCCCGATCATCCAGGCACTGCTACAAGCGGGCGTGCTGCGGTCGCGAGAGTTGCTCAGGCTCTGCGAGGTGGAGCTGGGGCTTCGTCTCCAGCGACACCTGGCCCCGGAAGCCCCTGCCACGGACGCCTGGGTGCTGTTCAGCGGATACCCGTTCGCCCACGCCTGGGGGCTGGTCGCGGATCAACAGAGTGAGCAGATGCTCCGCGTTGCCCGACATAGCCTCTGGACACTCCGCCGCAAGACCGCCTGGGAGGAGGCACTGAGCTCGTACCAGCAGACCGATCCTCCTCTACGCGGCTACGACGTGCCGGACATGTCGCGCCCGGCGACCGAGCGACTGCCCGCCTTCGCGCCAGACCGCTGGGATACCTACGACCTCCTACTCAGGTATGCCCCACCGTTCACGCGAACGGAAATGCCGGTGGCGGGGGACGGCTTGGCCGAATTCCCCATCGGCCGCCACGCGGTGACCGTCCGGCTGTCCGGAACGGGGAACATGCCGGCGCCGACATCGCATGACCTCGGCCTCCTCCCGGCAGGTGGTGGCGCACCGGTCTGCCTACGCTGGCGGGACCTGCTGGAGACCGCGGCGGAGATGGACGAAGTTCTGTTCCAGAACTGGGTGGACAGGCTCTCGCGTACGCACCTGTTCACCAGTTCCGGTGGAGCATTCGCGCCGGACGAGGAATTCTCCGTCGCTGGGGTGCAGCATCTACTCGGCATCGTCGGCGCCGGAAAGAGCACACTGCGCGATGTGATCACCGTGTACCTCGTGAACCGGCACGGATTCTGCGTCACAGTGGTCGTGGGTGACGTGGCCGAGTCGCTCAAGCTGGTGAGCCTCTACAACACCTACCTGACGGCGGGTCGCACCGCCGCCCCGATCATCGGCGCGTCTGGTCGGGAACGGCACGCCCAGCGGCTGCACCGCCGGCTGACCAGCCGGGGAGAGCACAACATCCTGAGTCACACCGACCCGAGCTTCACGTATCTGAGCACGTCCTGCGCGATTAATGCACTGCTCCCCGAGGACGACGACGTACTTCCCTACGGTGCTGCGCCGTGCGCCAGGCTCCAGGTGCGGTCCCGACGAGGGCGAAGCGAAGAGGAGGGCGGCCGGTCCGGAAAGAGGCATGCCTGCCCATACTGGTCCGGCTGCCCCCGCCACCATGGCGCCCGGGAACTCGTGGACGCTCACGTCTGGGTCGCCACGCCGCCGAGCCTGATCGACGCTGCGGTGCCCCGCGTGCAGAACGCCGAGCACCTGCACTACCTCGAGTTGGCCTGCCGACGCAGTGACCTCCTCATCGTGGACGAGGCGGACCGCGTTCAGATGCAGCTGGACCGGATGTTCGCGCCGGCAACGAAACTGGTCGCCGGACTCGGCGACCGTTCCCTGCTCGACGAGCTAAACGCCCACAAGATCCGTGAGCTGGCCGACGGGGAGCGTCTGCAGCTTTCGAACCGCGACGTCGAGGTCTGGAACGCCGCTGTCAACACGATCACGGCAGCGACGGATCGCCTGTACGCAATGCTGGTTGGTGACCATGCACTACGCACCTGGGTGCGGATCGGCTACTTCAACGCCTGGACACTCCAGCTTCAACTCCTCGACGAGCGCTACCCGGACGCTGGCGAGCAGGACCGTGAAGCCCTCGAAAAATGGCTCGACGAATTCCGGGACAACCCGCTCGGGGACCGGCGCCCGGAGCTGCGCCGAGGCTTGATCGACCTGGCCACTGAACTGCTGCACACGAGCTACCAGGAACGCACCCGCCTGCGGCTCGTCGAGTTCGTGGTCGACCTGTTCAACCTGCCGCCATTCCTCGCCGACAAGCAGTGCGCCTTCGAGAAGGCGTCCGAAGAACCGCGCCGGAAGGGGGCGAAGCCGCCGCAGAGCCCGGACGACTGGTTGTCCGAATGGACACGCCGTTTTGAATTCACGCTGCTGCTCGCCGCACTGGAATCGAAGCTGTCACTGATGAACGCCATGTGGCCCCGCGTCGAGGCGACCCTGAAGCTCGGCTTCAACGAGATGTATCGCAGCCCCTTGTCCTACGGGCCGGTCATCCCGGAAGCGCCCATGGGCAACGTTCTTGGCTTCCAATTCCTGGTCAACGGCCCGGACTCGGGCGGTGTCCGCAGCGGCGAGCTCCGGTACTTCCGGTGCAACGGCATTGGCCGGGAACTGTTGCACGCGATGCCCGACATCCCAGTGGCCGACGGCAGGCCGCCGACGAACGTACTGCTCATGTCCGGCAGTAGCTGGGCCGGGGAGTCCAGTCGTTACCACCTCCGGTTTCCGGTCGGCGTGCTCCTCAAGCCGGACCCCGACGAGTTCGAGGCCGTGGTGGCCGGCACGGAGATGCGGCTTGAGCTGCTCGGGGAGGACACTCCGCACCTCCGCGTGTCCGGCGCGAGGCCGGAGGCGCGAACACGGATCCTCACTCAGATGGCGCTCCGGCTCGGTGAGACGCAAGACGGGGAAGCCAGCCTGCTGGAGAAGGAGTTGCTGAGCCTACCGGAGGCTCGCCGTCACGTGCTGCTCCTGGTGGGCAGTTACGACGAGGCCGGGACCCTCGCCGACACGCTGCACACGCTCGGAACCCGGTGGCGCGGCCGGGTGCTACGCCTGGTGGCCGACGACTTCGATGAAGAGTTCGCCACGGACCCCTCCGACGACGACCAACACGCCGGAATTCTGCGCCGTGGCGACGTGGACACCCTCAGAAACACGTCCGCGGAGGTCCTCGTCGCACCGTTGCTCGCCGTCGAACGAGGACACAACATCCTGAACAGCGACGGCCAGGCCGCGATCGGCACCGTCTACTTCCTCGCGCGGCCGAATCCGCGTCCGGACGACATCGGCCTCGCGGTCCACGCCGTCAACGACTGGATGATCAGATCGATCGGCTCCGGTGAGTTCGACGACTGGGTACGTGGCGCCGCCACGCTTAGCGCCGGAGCACGGGAGGTACGCCGGCAGGCAAGACAGACGTGGTACCGGGTGCTACGTCGTTCCCTGGCGTGGAGCCGGCTCAAGGAGGACCGGCCTGCGGTCACCTGGGACATGCTCGTCCTGATCTGGCAGGTCATCGGCCGCCTCGTCCGCGGCGGTGTGCACGCCCGAGTGGTCTTCGTTGACGCCGCGTTCATGCCGAACCTGGGGGATGGGACAGACCTGCCGGACACCGCCGAAACCAGCCTCTTGCACAGCATCTCCGAGGTGCTGGCGCCCTACTTCCTTCCGGACAGCGATGTATCGCCCCGCGACCGGGACATCGTCCAGTCGCTGTACCGGCCCCTCTGGGACGCCCTTGACCGGTTCCTCCCGCCAACTCAGGAGAAGAACGAAACGTGTACACACTGATTCGCCCCACTGCCTACGAGCCCGATCCCGCTGCCGGCCCCTGGCTGGAGCAGTATCACGTCATCCGGTTCGACGAGCGCTGGCGCACAGGCCTCGAAGAGGTGTACCGCCTCGGCTGGAAGAGCAGGCAGAGTCATGTCGGACTGCCGTTGCGCCAGCTCAACGGACTGTTCCGCGCGGTGGCCCCGGGCGTGACGGCGACCGGGCGCGGTGCTGGAAGCGACCCCACGGTGCCGTGGATCTACGCGCGCGAGCCGGTGCCTGCCGACGTAGTCCAGCCCGTGATCTCCTCCTGGGTCACAGGCTTTCCGATCCCCGATGAGCACCAGCAGCGCCTGGCCGACATCGTGGAGACGACCCACGAGAGCACCCCCGAGTGGGACGTGGCGCAGGTCGACCTGACCACCGTCCAGCCCTCGCCGGAAGGCACGGGGGAGCCCTCACGTCAGTTGTACGCACTGGTGCCGGAGATCCTGGCCGCCCGGCTCGCGGCACGCCCGCTGCGCCTACCCGGCGTCGGGCGCGACCTGTGGTTCCGGGTTGTCGCGCGAGAGCAGGGGGCCGAGTTGGTGTCCTGGCCACCGCAGGAATTCGTGACGAACCGTCGCACCTGGTTCTACTCAGCCGTCCTGACCATCACGGTGCAGACCGTGCCCTTCGTTCCGACGTACCGGGTGCATGTGTCGTCCGGGATTCGCCGGTGGATGACCTCCGGCACAGATCTTTCGCATAACCAGACAGCTCGGGTCCTCCTCGATGCTCCGCTTCCCTGGTCCGACCCCACCGAGGAGCGGACGTCTCGGCTGATCGTCAACCGCGTCGGGTGGAGCCGGGACCGGCAGCGCATCGACTGGCGAGACCACAGTGTCGCAGGTCTTCTGCCCGACCTTGACATCGTTCGGACCTATCCGAGGGCGGACGAGGTCGTCGCGCACGCCCCGACCTGGATAAAGGGCCGGGGCGGGATCTCGGCTGGGATCGTGCACCAGAACCGGTACGGGGCCCACGGGGTTGAGACCGGGCTGCTCTCCGGCGAGCGGTCACTCATCGACGGTTGGGTCGAGGAAGGGCTTCGGCCACTGTTCCGCCGGGCACCCGATATGCACAGGGTCCGCGAGGCCAACAAGCCGGCCCTGATCTCCAAGCCTGCCGCGAAGACCAATCCGGCCGGTCACGCCGAGGCAGTGCGGAAAGCGATCGCCGCACGCCGCGAGGCGCTGAAGTCAAGCCTCGCCGGCGAGCCCTTAGATGTGGATCTCCTCTGGCAGTTTCCGGAGACTCGGCACGCGCTCCTGTCCGCACTCGCCGAGCTGCTCGGCTTTCCGACCGACGTCGCCGGCACCGAGCCGGACCAGGAGTGGCGGTGTGAGGGACTACGGGTGCGCGTCCGTACCGCTGAGCTGGGGGCGCTCGGGGCGCCGCTCGACGTCTCCCGGCGGGCGGGTGTGACGCGGTCCGCTGCCTTGGACGAGGGTCTTCGCGCGCGCCGGGTCGCTGTCGCGGCGCGACTGCGCCAACGGTCCGGGCCTCCGGGGCTCGCCGTCGTCGAGATCGGTGGGGAGCAGCGGTTCACCGCTCAGGACTCCGACCCCAAGTTCGCGGTCCGCTTGGGCCTCGCCGACACCGGCCGACTCAGCCAGTTCATCACCGTGCCAACCGACGCCACGGCTGACGTCAGCATGCGGGCGCGTGCCGCGTGGCTGGACGGCCTGCGCCAGCTCGGCGCGACGACCGTCCCCACCCCTCGGGTCAGCGACGAGGTGCCGCAGGACATCCAATACCTGGCGCTGTGGGTAGTGCGCCGACGCGCCAACGGGCCGACCAGGCGGGCGGGGCAGAAGCTGGTAGCGCTCCTGATTCGGCCGCACGACGACCACCACCGTGTCTGCGGGTGGGACGACGTGAGCCGAGAATGGGTGCCCTACCCCGTGCTGCTGCTACGACTCGCTCAGCGCGTGGAGTCGGTCGAAGTTCGGGACACAGAGAGCGACGAACGCGCCAAGCCGCAGGCGCCTTCCCCGGACGAGCAACGCGAGGACATCGAGCGGCAAATCCGTTCCGTCCTCTACCAGGCTCGCCACCAACCGACGCTACTGCTGACGAACGCGGGCAACCTCCGCAGCGCCTGGCAGTGGCTCCGCAACCCCTCGCTCACTCTCGACAGGGTCGGCTTCGCCGCCGACGAACCACAACGGCTGGTCGCCTACGGTCCCGATCTACGCTTCGTCCTGACCCGCGATGGCGCAGGACGGGAGGAGACGCCCCAGTGGTACGCGCCAGCGGCGGACGACGCAGTGGCTGGCCTGGCCAGCGGACTCTGGGCTGCGGAGGACGCGGCGGACGGGAATCGGGTCTTCGTCAGCATCACCGACAAGCCGGCGAGCGCGGGAAAGGTTCACAAGGGGCTGATGAAGCTCGGCCCGCACCCATCATGGCCAAAGGGTCCGTCTGTGGTCGGGCGGAACCCCCAGTACCTCGAACTCGTCGTCCTCGGCTGCCTCTCAGAGAAGGTGCTGGCCGACGCCGGCGTCGTGGACGGCAAACCGGACTCGCCCGCGACCTGGGCGGCCCTCACCCACCAACTCCGCTTCCACGACGACTACCCGCCGCTAGCGCGGCCCCTTCCACTGCACCTGGCGAAGCTCGCCGAGGAGTACGTCCTACCGGTCATGCCCGAGGCGCTGAAGGACTGAGACTCACCGATCGCGACGCGGCGCGGCACCTCCCTATACGGGAAGGTGCCGCGCCGCACCGCGTTCGAAGCGGCGTACCTCGCGGGCGGTCGTGGTCTTCCCGCTGCCGGAGCTTCCGCGAATGATCAGCAGCGTGGAGGGCGCGAGTGCCGCCGCACTATTGCGCGCCCAGGTGGCTGCCGGCCGCAGCTTCCCCTACCGGCTGTCGCACCGCAGGTCGACCTCGCCGACGCATACGTCCGGCAGCGTGTCACCATGCCAGACGGCTCGTCCCAGCGAGACGCGGACCCCGGTGCGCTGGTGGAGTCGGTGGAGTCCGCGCTGGCGCGGCATCGGCAAATGGTGGTAACCGGGTGGCTCTCGCTGCAACAAGTCAACCATGACATTACGGGCTGGTCGCCACGACTTCGGCGGCGCTTGTCGAGAAGAACCGGCGGGCTTCGTTGATGCCGACCCGGGAACTGGCCGAGATGTCCAAGGCGCTCTCACCACAACACTGTCCGCAGCAGTCGCCGCCGAACCCGGGGCAGCCCCAGCCGGTCAGCTATCTTCCCTGGTCACGTTGGTGTGCCCGAAGGGACTCGAACCCCCTAACCTTCTGATCCGAAGCCACACCATCACCATCGCCACAGCGGGAGCCCCACCGGCACCGACCGGGGCCCGAACTGGATGCTTTGATCAACTACTCGATACCTGGGAGCAAGATTCTTAAGAACGCTGCCGATAGGCGCGGAGCATCGTCTCAACGTAGATGGGGGCTAGCCCACGCAGCAGTTCCTCGGGAAGCGCTCCGGCCAGCGCCGTGACTGCGAGATCGACGCCAGGGCTGCTTGGCCCGCCGAACTGCGCGACTAGGCGGTCGACGCCGGCGGCGACGCTGGCGCCACATATGGGGTTCATGGCGAGTTCGGCCAGACGGGTGCCGACGGCGTCCGGCGGTGTGGGAGCCCG
The DNA here is from genome assembly GCF_045040125.1 of Micromonospora sp. NBC_01392. Classification (NCBI taxonomy): domain Bacteria; kingdom Bacillati; phylum Actinomycetota; class Actinomycetes; order Micromonosporales; family Micromonosporaceae; genus Micromonospora; species Micromonospora sp. NBC_01392. Next base: position 93,082 of record NZ_CP109549.1, read on the forward strand.
CATTAGCCGGATGACATCGGCGCAGTCCTTGGGCTTAACGCGATGCGCGCGACCGCGGTCGCCGTCAGTCAGCCGGTCTGCGATCTTGTGGCTCTTGGCGACCAGAAGAGCTGCGGGGCCCGCCACTCTGATCGTGGCTTGCCGGGTGTCGAGGTCTGGTTCGAGGCTGCCGACCGTCATCTCAGTGTTGTCGACGATGGTCGCTTCGAGTCCTGGCGTCCAGCGGGTGGCGTTCTTTCCGTGGTCGGGCAGCCGGGCGTCGCGTTTGCCTCGTCCGGGTGCGAGCGCTTCGGGAACGAGGAGATCGACGGGTACGAACACGGTCTCTTTTTCGATCTTTGCGGGTGCCAGCCACGTGCCCGGCTCGATGCCGCCGTTGTCGGTCTTCACCTTGAGGGTGAAGCCTGCTTCGGTCATCGCTTCGGCGATGCGCGGGTCGGGGCCGAGCCTGGCCGGGTCGATGCTCAGGTCAGCGTCGGCGGTGAACGGGGCGACGCTGACCTCTAGGTCTGCCTCGCCCGCCTGCAGGTAGATCGCCTGCGCGCCCACCAGTACAACGGCGGCGCGGTGCTCGCCAAGAGCGTCCAGTGCGTTGAGGAGGACGCGGCGGGCAGCCACGTACACGAGGGGATCGGGCGCGGTCACCCGCCGACGCTACACCGGGTTGGGCAGATGGTCTTGGCGCCAGGCCGCGGGATCGCCCGACATCCAGTCCAGCAGTGCCTCGCCCTCCTCTGGGAGACGGCCGTTGCCCGCCAGGCAATCCATGACGAGTTGCGAGAGTCCGACGTGGAATGTGCCGTCTTCGGCCATGCGGGCACGGGCCAGCTGAGATGCGTCGGCTGCGGTGAGCAGGATGATGTTGGCACCCTGCTGTGTGGGCATGAGCTCAAATCGGGATGCGGTCGCGGCGATGTCGGGGACGTAGAGGGCGAGCTGCGTCGGGGCGGCAATCTGCACGTACTCGTTTGCGGCATAGCTGCCGGTGATGACGGCCTGGTCGTCGTTGCTGAGCCTCCGCAGCAGCGATGGGACGCCGGTTCGTGCGATATAGGTCTGGCTGCGGTTGCTCTTGAGCAGGTTGTAGTGCTGCGCTCGGGCGCGCAGCAGTTCTCGCCAGTCGACGCGGGTGACAGCCTTGCTGCCCGGGTCGCGCTCGACCAGGCGGTCGTCAACGAGTGCGGTCAGAGTGCGCGAGACGTAGGCGTTGCTGAGGCCACTGGCCGCAGCGAGATCTACGAGCCGATACGGCGGTGCGAAGTCGGTGAGCACGCGTACCAGAGCGTTGCTGCCGGGACCTTTGAGCCGGACGGGTGGCTTCGCCGGCGGGTTCGGGTCCTGCTGGGCGCCATCGAGCCTGATGTGAATCGCTGGCCGCGGGATCCGGACTAGAACATTTCCGGTGAGGTCGATGTAGTTGATGTCCTGTTCGCGGAGCACTTCCCTTGAACGCGGGCTGAGCCAGGGCGCGACGACGATGATCGGTTCTCGGACGACCCGGCGCATGAGCTGGTGGTTTCCGCCTAGCACACGGTCAACGTCGCGCGGGATGAAGCGCCTGAACGCCTGGACGATGAGCGTGCAGTGGTAGTTCGCCGCCTGGATGTCCCACATGGCGTCGTGTCCTGCGTCGCCGTCCTCGAAGGCCCGGCGGTTAACCTTCATGTCGTCGTCCGTGATCAGCTCAGTGAACTTGTCGAACGCGGCGGTCAGCAATTCCTGCTCAGTGGGGCCGTTCATGCGTCAAAGTTTGCCACAAACCTAGGATTTAGCAGCCATGGGCAAACGCGTGACTCCAGTTAAATCTTGCGGCAGCGCAACTCGAGTGAACCGGACAACTAGCGTGGTAAGGTCCTGTACCGGTCGGCGTTCAGGGTGCGACGGCGTGGTCGGGAGGCGGCGGCCCGCCAAGAGCGACGGCGGTTCTCCTGCGTCCGCAGCAGGAACGCGCCGCCCCCACACATCGTCTTTACCAGGACCCTGGCCCATTCGGGCCGCGACGCTCAGCGATCGACGTATCGGCATCTCGCGGAGAGGAACCTCATGTCCGGTCACCGTCGCCCATGAGTGTCCCGTGACACCAGCTGGAGCGACCTGGCCAGACTGGCCCCTACCCACTGCCTGAGCCTCGGCCTCCGACGAGAGTTGCATGGTTCTGGTTGGGCAAGTGTGCGGATGTCCGGAAGTCACCGGTGGCGAGCGTCGAGAGAAGTTCCCGTACCCGCAGGTCGGGCAACGTCGATGCAACAGGTGACTCCTTCAGAAGGGCACGCTCATGACGGCCTCAGGTGTGATCTTCAAACGGTGCGGGTGCCGAGACGACCAGCGGCGGCGATTGGAGCAGTCCTGCCCCCGACTGGGCGAACGTGGCCACGGCACCTGGTACTTTCACTGCTCGGCGACCAACCTCATCGGCCGCAAAGAACGGGTCCGTCGCGGCGGCTACCCCTCGCAGGCCGCCGCCCGCCGTGCCCGCGACGGATGGCTGACCACGACCGAGGCGGATCGGACGGCGCAGGGCTGGACGGTCGAGCGGTGGCTGCGGCACTGGCTCGACAACCGCACGAAGATCCGGCCCACCACCCGCTTCCACTACACCCGCGATGTCGAGAACGTCCTCATCCCCCAGCTCGGCCGCTACCGCCTGGGCGACCTCGACGCCCCGCTGCTGCGGACCGTGTTTGCCGAGATAGCGGCGACGAGAAACAGCAAGGGCCGCCCACAGTCCGCCTCCGCGATGAACCACCTGCGCACCACCCTGCGGGCCACCCTCAACCTCGCGGTCAAGGAAGGCGTCCTGGACTGCAACCCGGCCCGGCACATCGAGATCGCTGGCTACCAGCAACCCCACGCCAAGGAGTGGACCGACGCTCGCGTGCAGTCCTGGGAACAGACCGGCGCCCGGCCGGCCGTGGCGGTGTGGACCGCCGACCAGCTCGCCGAGTTCCTCGGCGCGGTGAACGACGAGCCGCTGTTCACCCTCTGGTGGCTCGCTGGGCTGCGCGGACTACGCCGCGGTGAGCTGTGCGGGCTGCGCTGGTCCGACATCGATCTCGACCGCGGCACGCTGACCATCGAACGCAACCGCACCACCGCCGGCTACCACGTCGTCGAGGGCGCACCCAAGACCCCGGCTGGGCGGCGGTCGGTCGCCCTCGGCAAACGCAGCGTGCAGATCCTGCGCGTGCACCGCCGCCACGAGCAAGACCGCAAGGCGGAGGCGGCAGAGAACGGCACGCCCTGGACCGACAGCGGATCCGTGTTCACCCGCTCAGACGGCAAGCCGATCAACCCGAACTACGCCACCACCCGGTTCCGCATCCTCGTGCGCCGAGCGGGACTACCCCCGGTGCGGCTGCACGACTGCGCCACGGCGCCGCGTCCCTCGCCCACGAAGCCGGCGCCGACCTCAAAACCCTGCAGGACCTCCTCGGGCACTCCAGCATCGTAGTCACCGCCGACACCTACACCAGTGTCCTGCCACAGATCCAACGCCGCTGCGCCGACGCCACCGCCCAACTCGTCCTCAACGCCGCCCGCCGCACCCGCCGGAAGATCAGAGCCAGCGCCCGCAAGAACCGGCCCGACCGCGGCCCCAAAGCTGGCACCCCGGCACCGACGAAACCGAAAACAGGTGCTCCGACCCGGCCGAAGGGCAAGCAGGCTACAAAGCCGCAGGTCACGTCCCGACAAACCCGCGAGACGGCCGCTTCCAGGGCTGCACCCACATCGCACCCACGTGACACCCACCGTCCACGCCGGCCAGACAGCAAGAGGAGCCTGACCCGCGTTTCCGCAGTTCAGACCCCTCTTGATCTTGTGCGCCCGAAGGGACTCGAACCCCTAACCTTCTGATCCGTAGTCAGATGCTCTATCCATTGAGCTACGGGCGCCTGGTGCTCGGCCAGTCTACACAACCGGCTTTCGCGCGGAGACTCCGGGATTCGAACCCGGGAGGGGCTTTAAGACCCCAACCGCATTAGCAGTGCGGCGCCATAGACCAGACTAGGCGAAGTCTCCTCGGTGGCCCGGAGGTCACCGCGCCCGAGAATACAGGTCCACACCCGTCGGGGGCAAAGCGGATACCGGCACCCCGCCGAACCCGCCGCGTCGTCGCCGTGTGCCAGGTCACGTCCACGACTACGCTCCATCGATATGCAGGAGCAGCCGCCGAGCGATCCGCCCCGTCGCGAGCCCCCCGCCAAGGCCCGGCGGAGCCGCTCCCCCCGACCGACCTTCAGCCCGCCGCCGACCCCGGAACCGCCGTCGACGGACGCGGGGGACGAGACGAACGACACGCCGCCCCGCAGGCGGGCGCGCGGGGCCGCGCCGAGCGTCCTCTTCCAGCCACCGACGCCGGCCGCCGACGTCCCGCCGGCCCCGCGTCCGCGACCGGCCGCCGAGCCGGCCACGACCGGTTCCGGGCCGTCGGTCGGCGAACCAGCCGCACCGGAGACCCCCGGTTCGGGTACGCCTCCCGCTGACCCGGCGACGGCCGGCCTCCCCACGGCAGCCGGGGCGACCGACCCGACGCCGGCACCCGACGTGCCGGTGCGTGCGCCGGAACCGGCCGAAGGGGGGCCGGCCGACACGCCAACCGCCACCGCTACCCCCGTGGGCGGAGCGGCCCCGAAGCGGGCGCGTCGCACCCCCGCCGAGAAGGCCGCGCCGACCGCTCGGAAGGCGCCCGCCACCAGCCGGAAGACGTCCGCCGCACCGGAGTTCACCGCGCCGGACAGGACGGACCGGTCCCCATCGGGCACGCCCGACGCGGCGGCGGACGCGGCGGGGCCCGCCCCACGGCCGACCCGGGCCCGGCGGAGCACGAAGACCGCCCCGGCGGCGAAGACCAGCCCCGCGAAGCGCGCCACCACGCCGACGCCGGCCGAGTCCGGCCCGGACGCGGCAGCCGACGACCGGCCGAAGACACGTCCCGCCGTGCGCAAGCGCACCGGTGCCACGGCCGAACGGCCGGCCGAGCTGATCGTGGGCCCGAACGTGCCCGGCCCCGACGCGGGCCGACCCGAGCGGACCGAGCACCAGCCGACCGCACCCGAGCCGGCCGAGCACCAATCAGCTCCACCCGAGCCGGCCGCATCCGAGCAGCCTGAGCAGAGGCGGAGCGACCAGGAACCGGCCGGACCGCACCGGTCGGGCACAGAGGTGACCGACGCGGCGGACACGCGTACCCCGGTGGCGGGCTGGTCGGCGGTGGGGCCGCGCCTGCGCGACCACCCCGGGTTCGCGCCGGAGCTGCTGGCCCTGGCCGCGGTGGACGCGCTCGGGCCGCGGGCCCGGAGCTGGGTGGAGCAGGTCCGGTCGGCCTATCCGGCGGCGGACGCGGACGGGGTGGCCCGGCTGGCGACCCGGCGGTTCGTCCGGATGGCCGGTACGGGTGGCGCGCTGGCGGCGGGGGCCGGGGTGTTCGCGCCGGCCGCGGAGCTGGCCGCGGTGCTCTGGACGCAGGCGAACCTGGTGCTGCACGTGGCGGCCGCGTACGGGCGGGACCCGGCGCATCCGGACCGCGCGGCCGAGCTGCTGGTGCTGACGTCGGTGCACCCGGACGACGGGGCCGCGCGGGCAGCGCTGGCGGCGGCCCGGGCGGCGGACGTCCCGGCGGACGGGCCGTGGGGCCGGACCGCCGAGGCGGCCTGGCGGCTGGCCACGCCGGTGGCGGCGCAGGCGGGCGGCTGGCTCGGGTTGCGCCTGGCGGCGCGGTTGTTGCCGGGCGCGGCGGTGCTGGCGGCGGCGATCGGCGGTACGGCCGCGGCGGAGCGGGTCGCCGCCCGGGCGGTCGCCCGGTACCGGCGCGCCGGTCAGAGCCAGTCGAACCAGGATCTCGGCAGCAGCGCGTAGCCGACGAAGGCGACCACGTCGAGCAGCGTGTGCGCGACGATCAGCGGAGCCACCCGGCGGGTGCGCAGGTAGAACAGCCCGAAGATCACGCCCATCACGGCGTTGCCGAGGAACGCGCCGAAGCCCTGGTAGAGGTGGTAGGAGCCGCGCAGCACGGCGCTGGTGGCGACGACCGCGCCGAGCCGCCAGGTGAGCTGCCGCAGCCGGGTGATCAGGTAGCCGACCACGATCACCTCCTCCAGCACGGCGTTCTGCACGGCGGCGAGGATCAGCACCGGCACCGCCCACCACAGGTCCGGCAGCGCGGCCGGCACCAGCGTGGCGTTCACCCCGAGCTGGGCCGCCGCCCAGAACAGCGCCAGCCCGGGCAGGCCGATGAGCGCGGCCAGGCCCGCGCCCCGGGCCAGGTCCGCACCGGGCCGGGTCAGGTCGACGCCGAGCGTCCGCGCCGGGTCGCCGGGGTCACGCGCCAGCAGGTGTACGGCGAGCAGCACCGGCAGCAGCGCGAAGACGATCCCGAGCAGTTGGTAGGTGAGGTCGAGGTACGGCCGGGCCGAGGTGGACGTGTTCAGCGCGGCGGTCTGCTTCGACAACCCGCCCGACGCGGTCAGCTTCGCGATCAGCGAGACCAGCGCGTACACGGCCGACTGGCCGAGGGAGAGGCCGAGCACGAGCAGCGTCTCGGTGCCCAGCACCCGGCGGGAGACCGGCCGGGCCGGCTCGTCAACCGTCACCGGACCATGAAACCACTTCGCCGGGCAAATGAGCCGGTCGCACATTGTGTGCGACCGGCAGGCACGCTCCGTGGACATTCTATCCGGGCCGATCCGCCCGTCCGGAGAAGGAGCGTGCCCCTGTGGAGAACGTCGCGCGGCTGTTGAAGGAGAGCTGGGCCCTGGTCGAGGAGCACGGGGAGCGGCTCTGCGGCCACTTCTACGCCCGGATGTTCCTGCTCGACCCGGAGCTGCGCAAGCTCTTCCCGGTGCAGATGAGCGGGCAGCGCGACCGACTGCTGGAGGCGATCGTGACGGCCGCCCAGACGGCGGACGACCCGGAGGCGTTCGACGAGTACCTGCGCGGGCTGGGCCGGGACCACCGGAAGTACCACGTCACGGCGGACCACTACGCGACGCTGGGCGTCGCGCTGCTGGACGGCCTGCGCACCGTCGCCGGGGACGGCTGGAGCCTGGAGTACGACCAGGCGTGGCGGGACGCGTACGCGAGCATCAGTGAGCGGATGCTCGCCGGCGCGGAGGCCGACGGGAACCCGCCGTTCTGGCACGCGGAGGTGCTGACGCACGAACGGCACGGCCCGGACACCGCGGTGCTGACCGTGCGGGCGCTCCAGGCGCCGCTGACCTGGCAGGCCGGCCAGTACGTCAGCGTGGAGGTGCCCCGCTACCTGCCGCGTACCTGGCGGACGTACTCGGTGGCGAACGCCCCGAACGAGGAGAACGTGCTGGAGTTCCACGTCCGTACGCCGGCCAGGGCCGCCGGTTGGGTGTCCGGTGCGCTGGTGCGCCGGACCAGGCCGGGTGACCTGCTGCGGCTGGCCGCGCCGATGGGCTCGATGACGCTGGACCCGGACTCCACCCGGGACATCCTCTGCGTGGCCGGCGGGGTGGGGCTGGCCCCGATCAAGGCGCTGGTGGAGGAGCTGACCCGGGTCAACCGCACCCGCTGGGTGCACGTCTTCTACGGCGCCGGCCACCCGGACGAGCTGTACGGGCTGCCCGGCCTCCAGGAACTGGTGACGGCGTATCCCTGGCTGTCGGTGACGCCGGCGTGCAGCGCCGACCCGGACTTCGCCGGTGAACTCGGCGACGTCTCCGAGGTGGTCACCCGGTACGGCCCCTGGACCACGCACGACTGTTACGTCTCCGGCTCGGCCGCCATGGTCCGGGCGACCCTGCGGGCGCTCGCCGCCGACGACGTCCCGCCGGACCACATCCGTTACGACACGTTCGGCACCCTGTAGACCCTCCTCCCCCCAAGCCGGGTCGCGTGCCCCCGCCCCCTGGGGCACGCGACCCGGCCCCCCGTTTCCCGGTACGCGGGCCAGGCGGCAACCAGCCCGCGTGCCGGAGCCCTTCTCAGTAGCGCCAGGGGGTGCCGGTCTCGCGGTACTCCTCCACCGGCACCAGGGGCACGCCGGGTGCCATCCGGTCGACGTAGAGCCGCCCCTCCAGGTGGTCGATCTCGTGCGCGACCAGGCGCGCCATCGCGTACTCGAAGGACGTGATGACGCGGCTGCCGTCCCACTGGGCGTGTTCCACGTCGATCCGCAGCGGCCGGGGCACCAGGCCGCGGTGGTCGAAGAAGGAGAGGCAGCCTTCGTACTGCTCGTCGGTCTCGGTGGTGGCGTCCACCACCCGGGGGTTGAGCAGCACGACCGGTTCGGCCGCCCGGTCGGCGGGGCGGACCAGCGCGGCGGCCCAGCCGATCCCGAGTTGCGGCGCGGCCAGGCCGACGCCCTTGCTGAACGGGTGCAGCTCGTCCAGGCGGGCCAGCATGCCGGCGAGCCGGTCGACCACCTGCCGGGCGTGCCGTTCCTCGGCCGGCAGGTCGAACTGGCGGGCGGGCTGCCGGAGCAGGTCGTCGCCGCGTTGCACGATGCCGGCCGCGCGCATCCGGTCGCTGGCGCGCACCCGGGTCTCCCCGGCGGGCGAGCTGTCCGGTTCGGTGTCCGGCGCGGGGCTGCGGAACCGCCACTGCATCCGGTAGCGGGCGTTCAGCGGCGGGTCGTCGGTCCCCCACTCGTAGATCACCCGGTCGGCGTCCCGGCTCTGCTGGATCGGGGTCCGCAGCGGGCCCTCCTCCGCCGACAGCGAGGTCTCCGCGCCCCACACCTTGGGGTCGAGGTCCGCCGGCAGGTCGAGGCGGACCGCGAGGTGCCGGGTGGGCAGGCGTACGGCGCGCTGGAACCAGGGACCCCACTTGTCCCGTCCGACGCGGTAGGCGTACTCGATGGTGACCCGGTCGCCCGGGTAGAGCGGGAAGCGGCCCTCGTCGTTCTCGAAGAGCAGCCAGATCTCCTTGAACGCGTCCCGGTCGTGCTTGGCCCGCCAGTGCATCGGCTCGCGTCCGCTGCCGTCGTCCCGGTACGCGGCGAGTTGCAGCTCGGCGAACGTGAGCGGGTGCTCGCGGTGGTGCCGGTTGGAGCGGCCCGGGTCGTTCGGGTAGCGGTCGACGGCGACCCGGACCAGGTAGCGGGTGACCGGTTCGGTGCCGGCGTTGTACAGCTCCCGCCGGATGGTGCAGTGGTAGCCGTCGCCGGTGTGGGTGAGCGTGGCGACCTCGCGTTCCACCACCAGGCCGGTGCCGGGGGGCAGCCACTGGCCGGGGACGGGTGGATCGCGGTGCGTCCCGGTGGCCCGGCTGTGCCGCAGCTCGTCGTACTCCCGGAAGCGCTGCCAGATCGCGCCGCTGGCCTCCAGGACGGCCTCGGCCCGGCGGGCGAAGTCCTCGGTGGGCCGGTGCCGGCGCCCTTCGACGTGGCTGACGTAGGACGGGTCGAAGCCCATCAGCGTCGCCAGCTGCTTCTTGGACAGCCCTCGGCCGGTGCGGTGCCGGGCGAGCTCGACCGCGAAGGACTCGGCGGCACGCTCGATCGGTGAGGTCATCAGCTTCCTCGTACGCGGGAAGACCATCTTCACGTTTCGTGGCCGAACGTGTACGGAAACTGCCTCGTATTCGACAGTCATCTTGACAATTCAGCGGCAGGCGTCGATGCTTGCGCGGCCCGGCGAGCCCTCCGGCCGGCGTTTTCCGCCCACCCCGCCGGGTAGTACACGACGGCGACGGAGTGACCGGGACCTCCCCATCAAGCCCGTGGTGCCACTTCCCTCCGTCCGGGAGTGTGGTTAGGCTAGCCTTAGCTTCGGTCGACGGCACGCGCCGGCCGACGGGCTACCGGACGGGGGACGGCCAGGTGACTGCGGTGATGCCGGGGCGCGACGTCGCCACCCCGTTCGCCCCGGTCACCGCGACGCTGCGCGCCATGTTCGGCACCGACGACCTGCCCGGTCTCGCGCCCGGCCTGCTGGTCCGCGACGAGTTGGACCGCTGGGCCCCGGCCACCCGCCTGATCGACGGCACCCTGCTCCCCGGCTTCCTGGCCGCCGCCGGCCGGCGCTGGGGCGGCACCCCGCACGCCTGCGCCGCGCTCGCCTGGAAGTCCTACAGCTACTGGACCGCGTTGCCGGCCGTGCTCGGCTGGGCCTCGGCGCGCCGGGTGCCGCTGCTCGATCCCGCCGACGTGCTGGTGCACTTCGAGGACCACCACCAGTTGCTCACGCTGGGGCTGCGCGGCTCCACCCCGGTGGCCGTGCTGCCCGGCGACCCGCTGGCGCTGGCCGGCGCGCCGGGCGTCCGGGTCGTCGCCGACGAGGCGGCACTGCTCGGCGCGCTACGCGCGACGCTGCTCGACGCGCACTTCGCCCCGCTGATCACCGCCATCCAGCGCGAGGTCCGGATCGGCACCCGTACGCTGCTCGGCTCGGTGGCCTCCGGCATCGCGCACGGCCTGCTGCGCGCGGCGGACGCGCTGCCCGGCCCGACCACGGTGGCCGTCGGCACGCTGCTCGACGCGCTCGACCTGGCCGACCTGGTCGAGCTGGTGCCCGGCCCGACCGGCGAGCCGACCGTGCAGCGGCGCACCTGCTGCCTGGCCTTCACGCTGCCCCGGCCGAAGGTCTGCCAGGGCTGCTGCGTCCGCTGACCGTCGGTCAGTCGACGAGCGGGCGCACGTCCCACAGCCAGACCCCGCCGGTACGCGTCGGGGTGATCCCGGTCAGCTCGGTCATCGCCCGGCGCAGCGACTCGGCCGGCCGCAGCCGGGGGTCGAGGATCACCGCCCCGGCCCGCCAGTGCCGCAGGTCGTCCACGGCGTCCACCCGGTCCTGCGGAGTGATCGGCGGCACCGCGTCGGTACGCCGTACCGTCTCGAAGAACGTGCTGGTGGGGCGCGGCGGCGCGGTGAAGAGCGCGACCCGGTCGGCGCCCGGTCGGGTGTCCGGATAGAGGAAGTAGCCCCGGGCCAGCGGCATGTCCAGCCGGGTCTCGGCGGACCAGCGCAGCGGGACCGCGTAGGTGGTGTCGGGCAGCGGGAGCGTGACGATGCTCCGCCCACCCGCCACGTAGGGCCGCCACGCCCCGGAGGTGACGAACGCCGGGGTCGGGTCCAGCCGGGTCGCGGGCAGCGGGGTGGGCAGGATCGGCAGCAGCGCCATGGCGAGCACGGTGCCGGTGGCGAACCGGAGCTGTTCCCGGGCGGCCGGGTGCCGGTGGGCCAGCCGGCGGACCCGTTCGACGCCGAGCGCGAGCAGCACGCCGATGATCGGGGTGAGCGCGAGCGACCAGCGGGTGGGCACCACCGCGTGCAGGACCGGCAGGTTCTCCAGCGCGGCCCACGGCCCGGGGATGCCGGTCTCCCGCCCGTCGAACCGGATCTCCCGGCCGAGCGAGAAGAGACCGAACACCACGGCGACCGTGGCCAGCCCGAGCACCAGCGCGTCCCGGCGCAGCCACCAGACCAGCGCGACCACAAGCACCACGAGCGGCCAGCCGAAGAACGCGTTCTCCTCGGTGGCGTTCTTGACCAGCGGCGCGCTGCCCCGGGCGTCGCCGGCCACCGACTCGCGGGACCAGGCCAGGTAGGCGGCGAGGTCGGTGGAGTAGCCCCGGATCAGCGTGGAGAGCCCGGAGTACGCGCCGGGGCCGGCGAACTGCACGTGCAGCGGGTACGCCAGCAGCGCCCCGGCCACGACGGCGGCCACCCCGAGCCCGGCGGCGAACGGCCGGGCCGCCGACCGGAGCGCGGGCCGGCCGAGCACCAGCGCCAGCACCACGCCGCCCAGGCCGAGCGCGGTCATCAGCAGGATCTCCAGGTTGAGGAACGCCTGCCAGACGATCACCAGGCCGAGCAGCGACCCGTTGCGCAGCCAGCGGCCGGGCTGCGCCAGCCGGAGCGTCCGCCAGACGATCAGCGGCACCACGAACTGGCTGACGATGTTGGGGTGGGCGTTCGCGTGCGACACCATGGCCGGCGCGAACGCGCAGAAGCCGGCGCCCAGCCAGGCCGGCCCCCGGGCGCCGACGACCACGCGGGAGAGCAGGAAATACCAGGCGGCGCCGGTGGCGGCCAGCCCGAGCGTGAGAAAAACGAGGAACGACCATCGCGGCCCGAACCACACCGTTATCGGCGACAGGGGCAAGGAAACGGATAATACGGACGTGTTCCCCATGAGATTGACGACGTCCGGCACATTCATCCGGTCCGAGGTGAACGGATAGGCGAAATGAGTGACCACGCGCGCACCGTGTGCCATCATCCATTCGAACTGTGCCTGGTCGGTGCGATTGTCCCGCACACCGTTGGCCGGATCGATCCAGAGCCGGGCGGTCACCCAGAGCGCGAGCAGCACGAAGCTGAGCACGGCGAGGGCGTCGGTCCACCGTCCTCGTCGCGGGTCCACGCCCGGCTGGGGAGTAGTCATGACATTTCAGAGCGTAGTCATTGTATGACGGCCAGGTGACATATTCCGGGGACTCGCGTACTATGTGCCGGGTTCGCCGACCGCCGATCACGTGCCCCACCCGACCGCAATTCGGCCAGCGCGGTGCCCCCGATTTTCCCGCCGGCCATTCAGATGGTTGACTCTGAACGGTCCAGGCGCGGGTCAGTCATATCGTGAGGAATCGACGCATGGCAGAAATCACTGGGGATCAGCGCGTCCAGGCGGAGGTGCTCGAAGGCCTGGCCACGGCGGTCAACCACCGGCGGTGGTTCGTCGAACTGGCCGTGCCCTACCTCGGTGACAACCCCATCGAGATCGGCAGCGGCCTCGGCGACTACGCACTCGCCTGGTCCGAGCACATCCCCCGCATCACGGCCACCGAAGCCGACCCGGACCGGCTGGTCAAGCTCAAGGAGCGGCTGTCCGAGCACCCCGGCGTCGAGGTCCGGCAGATGCTGTTGCCGCACACCGAGCGGGGCGACTACAGCGCCGCCGTGTCGTACAACGTGCTGGAGCACATCGACGACCACGTGGGCGCGCTGCGCAGCATGCGCGACCTGGTCCGGCCCGGCGGCGCCGTGATCATCATCGTGCCGGCGTTCCAGTTCGCCATGGGCCCCGCCGACATCGCGACCGGCCACGTGCGGCGCTACACCAAGAAGACGCTCGCCACCGCGATGACCGACGCCGGCCTCACCGTGGAGAAGATCCACTACGCGAACGCGCTCGGCCTGATCGGCTACTTCATGGCCACCAAGGTCTTCCGGCTGATGCCGAAGGAGGGCCCGATGGTGAAGGTGTACGACACGCTGGTGCTGCCCGCCACCAAGGCCGCCGAGCAGCGCATCCGCCCCCCGTTCGGCCAGTCCGTCTTCGCCGTGGCCCGGGTGTAAGGCCGGGCCCCCTCTTAACGCCTTCGGTAGAGATGGGGCCCCTTCTCAACACCACGTGTTAAGAAGGGGCCCCTCCTTGCACCTCGGTCAGTCCTTGACCTGGTACGTGGGGCGGATCACCGCGCGGGCCAGCGTGTGGAACGCGAGGTTGAAGCCGACGAAGGCCGCGCTCGCCTCCTTGCCCACGTCCAGGCGCTCCACGTCGACCGCGTGCACCGCGAAGACGTACCGGTGCGGACGGTCCCCCGGCGGCGGCGCGGCACCCCCGTAGCCGGTGTCGCCGTAGTCGTTGCGGATGCTGAACGCGCCACCGAGGTCGGCCTCCCGCGCCGCGGCCGGCAGCTCGGTGACCGAGGCGGGCACGTTCACCAGCACCCAGTGCCAGAACCCGCTGCCGGTCGGCGCGTCCGGGTCGAAACAGGTGACCACGAAGCTCTTCGTCTCCGCCGGGAAGCCCGACCAGGACAGGTGCGGCGAGACGTTCCCACCGCCGGCGCTGCCGTGCGCGTACCGCGCGTCCATCGGCTCGCCGTTGTGCACGTCGTCGCTGGTCAGGTCGAACGACGGCACGGTCGGCAGCAGCTCGTACGGGTCCGGGGCGATCGGTCGTTCCAGGGTCATCGAAACGGGTCCTTCCGGGTGCGCGAAATGTTCTGCGCCCTTCATACCCCGCTACCGGCTGACCATCTCTGGCGATCCGGACAGACGCGTACGGGCGACGCGCCGCCCGGCGGCACGGGATGGGCTCGGCACGGGATGGGCTCGGCTCGGAACATGGGCCGCCCGCCGGCTCCTAGAACCGTCGGCCCGTCCCAGCTCCGCCTCGACGACGTCGAGCGGGCGACTGGTCGAGCCCTCCGGCGAACGACCACAGGCAGGAGCGCCAATGTTACTTCTTGCGTCGGCCTGCCGACAGATGCACCTACAACTGACGCGATATCCTGCGCAATGATCTCCGCCCACCTCCCCGGATGCACAGGCTCGAAATGAGAGAAATGTTGGGCAGTAGTTTTTTCGAAAGCGACTTCTTCGGCGTGGCCGGGTTCCTGCTCTCACTCATCGCGATACCGATCACCTTCATTGTCGCCCGGCAAACCCGCCTGCGGCCCGAGATGCATTACGTGACGGACCATGACGTGCTGGTCGAGCCCAAGGCCGAACTGATCGACAGAGGCTTGACGATCGCCTTCGCGGATCAGAAGCTGCGTCAGGTGAGTCGCACCTACATCGCCGTCTGGAACAATCGGGGCGACACGATCAAGGGATCGGACATATTAACGGAAGACCCACTTCGCGTACAGCTCGAAGACCTCGACACCGTCGTCGACGTGAGCATCGTGTGGTACAGCCGGGAGCAGAACCGTCTCACCGCGCACCGCGACGCGGACGATCCCTCCAAGGTGACGATTGGCTTCGACTTCCTGGACTCCAACGACGGAGCCGTCATTCAGGTGGTACACGAGCAGGGCTCACCTGTCCTTGCCGGAACCATCCGCGGCTGCACGATCCAAAAAAAGGGGGACGGCAATCTGACCGAGTCTGCATTGAATCAGGTCAGAAACAAATCCGTCTGGAGGAGGATCATCCGCAAGGGCGACGGCCCTTCACTCTCCCTCTCCATTCTCTGCATGCTGGGCGCCGCGTCATACCCTTTTCTGGACCCGTTCGTACAGCGACTCAAGAACCCTCACGAGCTGATAGATCCCGCAAAGTACGACTTGCGTACCGTGCAGGGACAGGAAGAATTTGCCAGAGAAGTCGGCCCCATGGACTCGAGTGATGTCGACAGATTCGCGGACTGGGCGATCCTGGTCCTCGGCTTGGTGCTCATCCTTGGCGTGATCGTGACGCTATACACCCGGGCGAGGAGCCTTGTTCCTGTATCGATCCTGCGCTATCGCGCCGAAGATGCCAAGCCCGTCATCGCCGACGTGCCGCGGCAGCAAAGCCCTGGGGCACCTCTCGCGAACCAGTGAGGCCCGGCCCAGCAGGCGCACCCCCTCCGTCGGCACGGTGCTGCTCGACGGGGCGTTCACCTGCACTGGGCGGAGGGTGTGGGATTCGAACCCACGAAGACATCGCTGCCTTACCGGTTTTCAAGACCAGCGCCATCGGCCACTAGGCGAACCCTCCCGGCGCGCTCCCCGAGGGGTACGCGACCGCGCCTAGTCTGCCACGAACGGCGCATCGGGTAAGACTGAGCCATGCGCGCTGTCACGATCACGGAACCCGGCGGACCCGAGGCACTCGTCTGGGCGGAGGTCCCCGACCCCGAACCCGGCCCCGGTGAGGTGGTCGTCGAGGTGCGGGCCAGCGCCGTCAACCGGGCCGACCTGCTGCAACGGCAGGGGCACTACCCGCCGCCGCCGGGCGCGTCCGCGTACCCCGGGTTGGAGTGCTCGGGGACGGTCCGCGCGCTCGGCTCCGACGTGACCGGCTGGTCGGTGGGCCAGGAGGTCTGCGCGTTGCTGACCGGCGGCGGGTACGCCGAGCAGGTCGCCGTGCCGGCCGGGCAGTTGCTGCCGGTGCCGGACGGGGTGGACCTGGTCGACGCCGCCGCGCTGCCGGAGGTGGCCTGCACGGTGTGGTCGAACGTGGTGGACCTGGCCGGGCTGGCCGAGGGGGACACGCTGCTGGTGCACGGTGGCGGCAGCGGCATCGGCACGTTCGCGATCCAGCTCGGGGTGGCGCTGGGCGCGACGGTGGTGGCGACCGCGCGGGCGGCCAAGCACGAGCGGCTGCGCGAGCTGGGCGCCGCGCACACCGTCGACTACCGGGAGCAGGACTTCGTCGAGGAGGTCCGCCGGGTCACCGACGGGCGCGGCGCGGACGTGATCCTGGACATCATGGGCGCGTCCTACCTGCCGCGGAACGTGGCGGCGCTGGCGACCGGCGGCCGGCTCGTGGTGATCGGCATGCAGGGCGGGCGCAAGGGCGAACTCGACCTCGGGATGCTGCTGGCGAAGCGGGCCTCGGTGCACGCCACCGCGCTGCGTTCCCGCCCGCTCGCCGAGAAGGCGGCGATCGTCCGGGGCGTACGCGAGCAGGTGTGGCCGCTGGTGGCAGCCGGCCGGGTCCGGCCGGTGGTGCACGCCCGGGTGGGGATGGCGGACGCCGCCGACGCGCACCGGCTGGTGGAGACGAGTGACCACCTGGGCAAGGTGCTGCTGGTGCGGTGACGCTCAGCCCGGGTCGGCACGCGGGAGCACCAGGCGCGCGCCGGGGCCCTCGGTGGCCAGCGAGTCGCCGGGGTTGTAGAGCGTGCAGCGCTGCAACGACAGGCAGCCGCAGCCGATGCAGCCGTCCAGGTCGTCGCGGAGCTTGCCGAGCAGTCGGATCCGCTCGTCCAGCCGCTCCCGCCAGCCCCGGGAGAGCGCCGCCCAGTCCTCCGGGGTGGGGGTGCGGCCGGCGGGCAGCGAGTCCAACGCCGCCCGGATCTCGTCCAGCGAGACGCCGACCTGCTGGGAGATCCGGACGAAGGCCACCCGACGCAGCTCGGTGCGGGCGTAGCGGCGCTGGTTGCCGCCGGTGCGGACGGCGTGGATCAGGCCGAGCCGCTCGTAGTAGCGCAGCGCGGAGGGTGCCACGCCGCTGCGCTCGGCGAGCTGGCCGATGGTGAGCGTTGCCTCGTGCATCACAGGACCTTGAGGTGAAGTTCGGTTGAGGTTCGAGGCTATCGGCATGACGACGACCACCGCCACCGAGCTGGCCGCGCTGCTGGAGCGGATCCGTGCCGGCCGCGAGTTCGGCGCGAACGTGTACTCGACGCTGGACGTGCTCCACGTGCTCTACGACCGGGTGCTCCGGATCACCCCGGCGACCGTGGCCGACCCCGACCGGGACCGGTTCCTGCTCTCCAAGGGGCACGCGGTCGCCGGCTACTACGCGCTGCTCGCCGCGCGGGGCTTCGTGCCGGTCGAGTGGCTGGACGACCAGGGCGGGCCGGCCAGCCGGCTCGGCGACCACCCGGACCGGACGCTGGTGCCGGGCGTGGAGATCGGTTCCGGGTCGCTCGGCCACGGGCTCGGGCTGGGCGTGGGCACCGCGCTCGGCCTGCGGGCCCAGGGCCGCCCCGACCCCCGGGTGTACGTGCTGCTCGGCGACGCCGAACTGGACGAGGGCGCCAACCACGAGGCGATCGCGTACGCCGGCGCGACCGGCCTGGCCAACCTGACCGCGATCGTGGTGGACAACCGCTCCGCCACGCACGGCTGGCCGGGTGGGGCCGCCAGCCGGTTCACCGTCAACGGGTGGACCGCCGCCACCGTGGACGGCCACGACCACGACGCCCTGCACGCCGCCCTGACCGGGCACGACCACCACCGGCCGCACGTCGTCGTCGCGGCCGTCACCGACGGGGAGTGACCATGACCATGCGGGACGCGTTCGTGACCAGCACCGAGGAGGTGCTGGCGGACCCGAGGAGCGTGCTCGTGCTGGCGGACATCTCCGCCGCCGCGTTCGCCCCGGCCGCCGTCCGCCACCCGGACCGGGTGGTCAACGTCGGGATCCGGGAACAGCTCATGATCGGTGTGGCCGGCGGGCTGGCGTTGACCGGGCAGCGGCCGATCGTGCACAGCTACGCCCCGTTCCTCGTCGAGCGGGCGTACGAGCAGATCAAGCTGGACCTCGACCACCAAGGGGTCGGCGCGGTGCTGGTCAGCATCGGCGCCTCGTACGACCGGGCGGCGGCCGGTCGGACCCACCTCGCGCCGGCCGACGTGAGCCTGATCGACACGCTCGACGGGTGGACCGTGCACGTGCCGGGTCACCCGGACGAGGTGCGACCGCTGCTGCGGGACGTGGTGTGCGGGACCGAACCGGCGTATCTGCGGCTGTCCACCCGGGGCAACGCGTCCGCGTACCCGGAGGCGGGTGACCTGCGGGTGGTCCGGGACGCCGGGCCGGGCGCGCCGCTGCTGGTGGCGGTCGGGCCGGTGCTGGACGCGGCGCTGCACGCGGTGGCGGACCGGCCGGTCACGGTGGCGTTCACCCACCGGCCCCGGCCGTTCGACACGGCCGGGCTGCGGGCGCTGGCCGGCGGCGAGGTGATCCTGGTCGAGCCGTACCTGGCCGGCACGTCCACCCGGGTGGTGTCCGACGCGCTGGCCGACCGGCCGCACCGGCTGCTCGCGCTCGGCGTCGGCCGGGCGGAGCTGCGCCGCTACGGCGGCCCGGCGGACCACGACCGCTGGCACGGGCTGGACGCGGCCGGGCTGCGCCGTTCCGTCGACGCGTTCCTCGGCGCCTGACACGACGGAACCCCGCACCGCCGGGGTGCGGGGTTCCGGTGCGTCGGGTCAGCGCGCGGCGGTGGGACCGACCGGGCGGCGACGGGCCCGCTCGCGGGCCAGGATCCAGATCGCCTCGACGCCGTCCTTCCAGGTGATCTTCTTGCCCTCTTCCCGGCCCCGGGCGCGGTAGCTGATCGGCACCTCGTAGGGGCGGATGCGCTGACGGAGCAGCTTGCCGGTGACCTCGGCCTCCATGCCGAAGCCCCGGGAGCGCACCTGGAGCGAGCGGTAGAGCGCCAGCGGCATCAGCTTGAAGCAGGTCTCCAGGTCGCCGATGTAGGAGTTGTAGAGCACGTTGGCCGCCAGCGTGACGCCCTTGTTGCCCATCACGTACCAGAAGCTGTAGGAGCTGTGGCTGCCGAACGTGCGATTGCCGTAGACCACCGTGGCGTGCCCGTCGAGCACCGGCTGAAGCAGGCGCGGGATGTCCTGCGGGTCGTACTCCAGGTCGGCGTCGAGGATGACCATGTATTCACCCTCGGCGTTGTCGACGGCGGTCTTGATGGCCGCGCCCTTGCCGGCGTTGCGCGGATGGGTGATCACCCGCAGCCGGGCGTCGTCCACCCGGCCGAGCACCTCACCGGTGCCGTCCCGGCTGCCGTCGTCCACGACGACCAGCTCGATCTCGCACGGGTAGTCCACCGCCAACGCCTGCTTGAGGGCGTCCGCGATGCGTTCTTCCTCGTTGTAGACCGGCATGAGGATCGAAAGCTTCACGGGTTCTCCATGGAGGTGACGGCAGGTCGGGGCATAGCGTAGCCTGGCAGATTCCTGAGGTCACGACAGCCCGCCCACCTTACTCCTGGCGGAGCGGCACCACGACCAGCCGGGCCACCCCCTTGTCCCCCTCCTTGGCGCCGGCCACGCCGACCGTCGTGCCGACCTTGATCTCGTTCGCCTGGATCGTCGCGCGGCGCTCGACCACCCGCAGCTTCTCGCCGAACGTCCAGGTCATGGTGAAGCCGTCGGTGGACTTCACGGTCATCGACTTCGCGTCGACCGCGGTCACCTCACCGCGCTGGACGGCTACCGTCTTCGTCCCGTTCTCCTTGGTCTGCACCACGACCTCGCCGTGCAGCCGGTTCTTGCGCAGCAGCACCCGGGCCCGGTGCCGCTTGCGCCAGTCCTGCGCCCGGTCCCCCTTGCGGTCCGGTCCGGCCTGCTCGTCCGGCGTGCCGGAGCCGGCCAGCTCCGTCGGCGTGCCGGAGCCGCCCTGCGCCGCCGGCGTGCCGGAGGCCGACGGGGCGGGTGCCGCGACCGGATCGACGTCCAGGTCGGCCGGGTCGACGCCGAGCGCGGCCAGGGCCTGCCCGTCGGTGCCCATGGCGGCGGCCACCTCGACCGCGGTCTCCCGGGCCGCGTCGGCGCCGGTCTGCGCCGCGCCGCACCCGGCGAGGCCGAGCGCCGCGGCGGTGAACAGCGCGGTGGCTCCGGTGACGATTCGCTGACGTGCCATCGGTGTTCCTCTCGTCGGTGGTGACGTCAGCGTTCCGCACCGGCGCGAGCGGACCGTCAGGCCGATGTTCGAGCCAGGTAAGGATCTCCGGGCAGCCGGACCGTGAACGCCGCGCCGCCCTCCGGCGCGTGCCCGGCGGCGATGTCGCCGCCCAGCCGGCGCACCAGCCCGGCGGCGAGCGCCAGCCCCAGCCCGCTGCCGACCTTGCGCACCCCCCGGTAGCGCTGGTGCAGCGCGCCCCGCTCGAACGCCACCGCCAGGTCGTCGTCGGTGAAGCCGGGCCCGCCGTCGCGGACCTCCAGGACCCCGCCGGCCGCCGGGTCCGCGCCGGCGGGCCGGACCGCGAGCACCACCGGCGCCCCCGGGGGTACGACCCGCAGCGCGTTCTCCAGCAGCCCGTCCACCACCTGCCGGATCCGGCCCGGATCGGTGTACGCCGGCACCGGCCCGCCCGG
This sequence comes from Micromonospora sp. NBC_01392, assembly GCF_045040125.1. Lineage (NCBI taxonomy): Bacteria > Bacillati > Actinomycetota > Actinomycetes > Micromonosporales > Micromonosporaceae > Micromonospora > Micromonospora sp. NBC_01392. The sequence goes on from NZ_CP109549.1 coordinate 113,554, forward strand.
CGTCTCCACCCGGAACGGCACCCCGACCGCCGTGCACCGGTCCGACCAGGTGCGCTCCACGTCGGCGGCGAGCCGGGTCAGGTCCACCCGCACCGGTTCCAGCGGGAAGTCCGCCGCCTCCAACCGGGCCAGCGCCAACAGGTCGCTGACCAGCCGGTCCAGATGCTCGGCCTCGGCCAGCACGGTACGCCCGGTCGCCGGCACCGCGTCCGCGTCGAGCACCCCGTCGGCCAGCGCCTCGGCGTAGCCCCGGATGGCGGTGAGCGGCGTCCGCAACTCGTGCGAGACGGAGAGCAGGAACTCACGCTGCCGGCCCTCGCTGGTGGCCAGCGCGGCGGCCAGCCCGTTGAGCGCGTACGCCAGGTCGGCCACCTCGTCGGGCGGCTCGACCGGCACCCGGACCGCCCGGTCCCCGGCCCGGAGTCGGGCGGCGGCGGTGGCCGCGACGCGGATCGGTCGGGCCAGCCGGCGGGCCAGCAGCAGTCCGGCGACCGCCCCGGCGGCAAGCCCGGCGAGCAGCGGCAGCCAGAGCCCGCGCAGCACCTGCCGCCAGGGGCCGGCGGTGGCGGCGCGGGTGAGCACCACCCCGTCGCCGCCGGGCAGCGCCCGTGCCTCGACGAGCCGGCGTTCCCCGTCGACGAGTCGCCGGCCGGAGACGTTGCCGCCGGCAGCCACCCGGGCGACCAGCGGCGCGGGCAGGCCACTCCGGTCGGCCCGGCCGTCGCGGACCAGGTACACGTCGATCTGCTGCTGGCGGAGCTGCCGGATGAGCCGGTCCCCGGCGCTGTCGCGTTGGCGTACCGCGCGGACGCGCAGCACGTCGGCGGCGAGCCGGGCCTGGGCGGCCAGCGCGTCCTGGTCCCGCCGTTCCGCGCCGCGTACCGCCAACGGCACCGCCACCAGCGCGGTGACCAGCACCGACACCAGCGCCACCGCACAGGTGACGAGCACCGCGCGGGCGGTGAGCGTGTGGCCCGGCCAACGGCGGGCGGGCGGTGCGGCGGGCCCGGTCCGGATCACCGGCAGCGCCACGGTGGGCTGGTCAGGCATCGGCCGCGTACCCGACGCCGCGGTGGGTGCGGATCACGCTGGCCGGGCCGAGCTTCGCCCGGACCTGCGCCACGTGCACGTCCACGGTCCGGGTGCCGGCGTGCGCCGCGTATCCCCAGACGCCGGCCAGCAGTTCCTCCCGGGTGAACACCCGGCCGGGGCGGGCCATCAGGTGGGCGAGCAGGTCGAACTCGGTGGAGGTGAGCTGCACCGGCGCCCCGCCGACGGTCACCGCCCGGCGGGCCGGGTCGAGCGTGACCGGGCCGAGCACCCGCGGCTGTTCGGCGGTGGCCGGCGTGCCGGCGCTGCGGCGCAGCACCGCGCGGACCCGGGCGACCAGTTCACGCGGGCTGAACGGCTTGGTGACGTAGTCGTCCGCGCCCAACTCCAGGCCGACCACGCGGTCCACCTCGTCGTCGCGGGCGGTGAGGAAGATGACAGGCGTCCAGTCACCGGCCGCGCGCAGCCGCCGGCAGATCTCGGTGCCGGCCAGGCCGGGCAGCGCGATGTCGAGCACGCAGGCCACCGGGCGCAGCCGCCGCGCGGCGGCCAGCCCGGCCGTGCCGTCCCGTTCCAGGTGTACGCCGAAGCCGTCCCGGGTCAGGTAGAGCCGGACCAGGTCGGCGATGGACGGCTCGTCCTCCACCACGAGGACGAGCCCGCGCTGCGCGGTGTCGGCGGTCACCGGCCCATGATGACCGACCGGTGGCCGCCGGGAAGGTCCGGGAGATGTTCGGGTTCGGTAAGGAGAACGTCAGCGGGCCGACGCCGGACGGAACACGACCGGCCGGGGGCCGGCCGGCCAGTCACCGATGGTGGCGACCAGGCGTTCCGCCGGGGTACGCAGCCGGGTCCGGAAGGCGTGGTGGAGCAGCGCGTCGAGCTGCCACACCCCCTTCGGGTGATGGGTCCGGATGAGGAAACGTTCGCGTACGCCGTCGATGGCGGTGGCCGCCAGCTCCACGCGGTGCGCCCGTGGGTCCGGGCTCCAGGTGACGTTGCTGAGCTCCCGCAGCTCGGTGTTGAGGTGCAGGCGCAGCCGGTGCAGCAACCGGGTCTGCCGGGTCACCACCAGCCGGCGATGGGTGAGGAGCATGAGGTATTCGCCGCCGACCGGATGCTCCGGGCGGCTGCACCTGGTGACCAGGATGGTGGCGTCGCCGGAGCCGACGCAGCGCCGGAACACCGGCATGTGGCGGGTGGCGGTCTGGGTGGCCAGGCCGGTCTCGGCCGCCGCCGGGAGGAACGTTCGGGAGAACACGTCCATGTCGGGTGCAACGAGCGGTTGACCCGTAGTGACATGGGTCACCCTGGATTTCTGGAACTTCCACCCGCTCTCAGAGCAGTTCGACGATGGTGGCGTTGGCCATGCCGCCGCCCTCGCACATGGTCTGCAGGCCGTAGCGGATGCCGTTGTCCCGCATGTGCTGGAGCATCGTCGTCATGATCCGCGCGCCGGACCCGCCGAGCGGGTGGCCCAGCGCGATCGCGCCACCCCGGGGGTTGAGCCGCTCCGGGTCCGCCTCGGTCTCGGCCAGCCAGGCCAGCGGCACCGGGGCGAACGCCTCGTTCACCTCGTACACCCCGATCTCCTCGATGCCCAGCCCCGCGCGGCGCAGCGCCTTCGCGGTGGCCGGGATGGGCGCGGTGAGCATGGCGACCGGATCGTCGGCGGCCACCACGGCGGTGTGCACCCGGGCCAGCGGGCGCAGGCCGTGCCGGCTGGCCCACTCGGCGGTGGTCACCGCCAGCGCGGCGGCGCCGTCGGAGATCTGCGACGCGGAGCCGGCGGTGACCACCCCGTCGGCGCGGAACGGGGTCTTCAGTTCGCCGAGCTTGGCCAGCGTGGTGTCCCGGCGGATGCCCTCGTCGGCGGTGAACTTGCCGCCGTCGGCGAGCACCACCGGGGCCAGCTCCGGCTCGAACGCGCCGGCGTCCTGCGCGGCCGCCGCCTTCTCGTGGCTGGCCAGCGCGAACTCGTCGAGCTGGGTGCGCGAGAAGCGCCACCGCTCGGCGATCAGCTCGGCGCCGACGCCCTGGTTGAACGGCAGCGGCGAATCCTCGGCGACGCCCTCGGCGCCGCGGTAGCGGGCCAGGATCGCCGGGCTGAACGGCATCCCGCCGGCCACGCTGGAGCCCATCGGCACCCGGGTCATCGACTCGACGCCACCGGCGACGACCAGGTCGGCCTGGCCGGAGAGCACGGTGGCGGCGGCGAAGTGCAACGCCTGCTGGCTCGACCCGCACTGCCGGTCGAGCGTGGTGCCGGGCACGGACTCGGGCCAGCCGGCCGCCAGCACGGCGTTGCGGGCCACGTTCCAGGACTGCTCGCCGACCTGCGACACGCAGCCCCACACCACGTCGTCGACCTGACCGGGGTCGATGCCGGTGCGCTCGGCCAGGGCGCGCAGCACGTGGGCCGAGAGGTCGACCGGGTGCACGCCGGCGAGGCTGCCCTTGCGCCGCCCTACCGGGGTCCGCACCGCACCGACGATGACCGCGTCACTCATGTCTACTCCCCGGTAACCTCGCTTGAGCCCATAGTACGTGCTGACCTGACCGTCGTCCCTCCTCGCCGCCCCGGTCGTGCCGTCCGGTGGCGCCGTCCGGGCGAGCCTTCTCCGGGCGGCCTTTCCGGGCGTGCCGGATGGCCCCGGCCGCTGGCATGCTGGGCGGATGGATCCACAGCCGCCACCGGTCCGGCAGTGGCGCGTGCCCCGGGCGCTGCCGGTGGTCAAGGCGCTCGGCGCGCTCGCCCTGATCGCCCTGGGCCTGGCGCTCGCCGACGGCGACCCGGTCCGCCCGGCGCTCGCCGGCTCGCTCGCCGCCGCGCTGCTCGCATGGGCGCTGCGCGACCTCGTCGCGCCGGTCCGGCTCGCCGTCGACCCCGAGGGCCTCACCGTGATCCGCGGGTACGCCGGCCGACGCCGGCTCCCGTGGGCCGCGGTGGAGGCGATCCGGCTGGACCGACGCAGCCGACGCGGGGTCACCGCCGAGACGCTGGAGATCGACGCCGGGGAGTCGCTGCACCTGTTCGGCCGCCGCGACCTGGACGCGCCACTGGAAGAGGTGGCCGCCACGCTCACCGCCGCACGCGCCGCCGCACGCTGACGCGGCCCGCGCCGTTGCGCGCGCTGAGGAGGCCCCGCGCCGATCCGCGCGGCGGGCCGCCCGTCGGTCACGATGGGTAGGCGTCGGAACATACAGGTGCGGCGACCACTATGCGTGACGGCTCGTTGATCCATCTCCGAGTGGCCGGCCTTACCGCCACCCAGCATTCCGGCGCTGAGCTGGGGAAATACTTTGAAGGCCGGGCCACCCACAGGTTGTCCTCCGCGCGCCTTTGCTCTGCAGCCACCGGCGCAGCGGCAACGCTCGGTTACTGCTGCGCCGGTGGCTGCAGAGCAAAGGGACTCTGGGGACGATGCCTACCCAGCCCCGGAAGGCACGCACAGTGACGGCCATCCGCACCAACCCGCCGACGGCGGGCCGCACCACCGGAAAGGGGGCCGCGACGGTCGTCGTGGGGCGCGCGGGAGCGGGCCGGATCAGCCGGTCAGCGCGGCGGTGCGGACGAGGGCCAGGCCGATCAGGGCCACCAGCACGATCGCGCAACCCGCCGTCTGGAACACGGTCCGGCGCATCCGCGGGGCGTACGCCAGGACCAGCGCCGTCACGGCACCGACCACCAGGCCGCCGAGGTGCCCGGCCACCGAGATGCTCGGCACGGTGAACGTGAAGATCAGGTTGATCACCAGGATCGGGACGATCGCCGAGGTGTCCCGACCCAGCCGGCGCATGATCACGAAGATCGCGGCGAACAGACCGAAGATGGCGGTCGACGCGCCGGCCGTGAACCGGTTCGGCTCGGTGAAGACGTAGGCTGCCACGTTGCCGCCGAGCCCGGCGAGCAGATAGAGCGCCAGGAAGCGCAGCGGTCCGAGCACCGCCTCCAGCGTCCGGCCGAGCACCCAGAGCGCCCACATGTTGAGCAACAGGTGCAGCACGCCGTAGTGCAGGAACATGGCGGTGACCAGCCGGTACCACTCGCCGTCGACCACCCCGCCGACGGTGCCGTCCGGGAAGGCGGCCAGCCCCAGCACCGCGCCCCACTCGGTCAGCGGCGTCCCGCCGCCCATCAGGCCGCCGAGACCGCCGCCGGCGATCGCGTTCCCGCTGCGGGCCGACGCGATGGAGAGCAGCATCATCAGCACGTTCAGCGCGATGAGGGCCTTCGTCACGTAGCCCTGGCGGCCGGCGGCACCGCCTCCGAAGGCGGTACGCGCCGGCCGCACGCTGCGGCGTCCCTCGGCGACGCACTCCGGGCACTGGTGGCCGACGGAGGCGTCGCGCATGCACTCGGGGCAGATCGGCCGGTCGCAGCGGGTGCACCGGAGGTACGTCTCCCGATCGGGATGCCGGTAGCAGACCGGAGTGGTCGGCACCGGCCCCTCGGTGGCGTCGCCTGCCTGCCCGGAGCGCTCAGTCATGCGAGCAAAGGTACCCGCGCGACGGTCAGGACTGCTGCCGCTCGATCTCGACCCGCTCGATCACCACGTCCTGGATCGGCCGGTCGCTCGGCCCGGTCGGGGTGTTCGCGATCGAGTCGACGACCTTCACCGACTGCTCGTCGGCGACCTGGCCGAAGATGGTGTGCCGGTTGTTCAGGTGCGGCGTCGGCCCCACCGTGATGAAGAACTGCGAGCCGTTCGTGCCCGGCCCGGCGTTCGCCATCGCCAGCAGGTACGGCCGGTCGAAGCGCAGCTCCGGGTGGAACTCGTCGTCGAACTTGTAACCCGGGCCACCGCGCCCGGTGCCGGTCGGGTCGCCCATCTGGATCATGAAACCGCTGATCACCCGGTGCGAGATGGTGCCGTCGTAGTACGGCCCGCTGCCCGGCTGACCGGTACGCGGGTCGATGTACTCCCGGTTGCCCTCGGCCAGCTCCACGAAGTTGCGGACGGTCTTCGGCGCGTGGTTCGGGAAGAGCTCCAGCCGGATCGGGCCGGCGTTGGTGTGCAAGGTGGCGTAGACAGCCTCGGCCACGGGTACTCCTCACTCGTTGGTCAGTTCCTTGCGGATCCTCCCATGTGCCCGATCTGGCCATGCGGAGGCATCCGAAGGTGGAGGATGACGAAGGAACAACTCCCAGGAGGTGGGACCGTGTTTGGAATCGGGCGGCGAAAGACCCAGGGCCAGCTCGCCAAGGCCGAGTTGAACCAGGGCATCGGTCACCTGAGGCAGGCCGCCTCGCACGCGGCGAAGGGTGCCGGGGCCACTGTCGGCCCGCGGGTCCAGGCAGCCCGGGTCGCCGTCGCGCCGACCGCGGTCATGGTCCGGGACCGGGCGTCCAGCGGCGTCGCGTCGAGCGCCGCCGCGCTCGCCCCGGTGCTCCTGGCCGTGCGCAGCGCCCGGACCGAGGCGGCCGGCAAGGCGCGCACCGGTCGCAAGGTGGTGGCGGCGAAGCAGTCCGCGATGACGAAGAAGGCGAAGAACATGAAGCCCGGAAAGAAGAAGCAGCGCAGGTCGCGGGGCATGACCGCCGGTCTGCTGGTGGCCGGCACCGTCGCCGGCCTGGCCGGGGCGATGGCCATGCGCCGCCGCCGCGAGCAGCAGGAGTGGGCCGAGTACGACCCGACCGGCACGCTCGGCCCGACCGGTCAGGACACGTTGGAGCCGATGCGGGAGGACGTGGACACGATCGTGGTGGAGACCCCGGACGCCAGCGCGAAGGTGACCCAGGCCGGCCCGGCCGGCGCCGGCAGCTCGACGGTGGCCGACGGCAGCAGCGCCTCGACCACCACGCCCGGCCCCGACCCGGTGATCCACCCGAACAGCCAGGTTCCCTCCGTCGCCGAGGGCGCCCGGGACGTCTCCGGCCGGCCGGCCGACGACATCACCAAGGCCACCCAGAACGGCCGGAGCGCGGCCAAGGCCAGCGGTCGCCACTGAGCGCGGTTCGAGCCGTCGGAACAGCGCCGGCGCGCGGGCACGTCCCGCGTGGCCGGCGCTTCCGCATGCCGGCCTACCGTGCCGGGAGGGTGTCGCCGGTCACAACCAGCCGTTGCGGCGGAACCAGCGGTAGAGCACGAACGACAGCGTCAGGTTGACCGCCCACACGCCCGGATAGCCGTACGTCCAGGTCAGCTCGGGCATGTTCTGGAAGTTCATGCCGTAGATGCCGGCGATCGCGGTCCACACCGCACCGATGGCGGCCCAGGCGGCGATCTTGCGCATGTCGTTGTTCTGGTCGACGGTGACCTGGGCCAGCCGGGCCTGGAGGATCGAGTTGAGCAGGTCGTCGTACGAGTTCACCTGCTCGACGGTGCGGCTGAGGTGGTCCTGCACGTCGCGGAAGTAGCGCCGCACCTCCTGCGGCACCGCGCGGTTGACCTGGGCGGTGAGCGTCATCAGCGGGCGCTGCAACGGCACCACCGCCCGCTTGAACTCGACCAGTTCCCGCTTCATCTGGTAGATCCGCTGGATCCGGCCGCTGCTCTGCCGGTCGAAGACGTCCGCCTCCAGCACGTCGAGGTCGTCCTCCAGCCGGTCGGCGACCTCCAGGTAGAGGTCGACCACCCGGTCGGTGATCGCGTACGCGACCGCCCACGGCCCCTGCCGCAGCAGGTCGCGCTTCGCCTCCAGGTCGGCGCGGACCGGCGACAGCCGGCAGGCGTCCCCGTGCCGCACGCTGATCACGAAGTTCGGCCCGATGAAGAGCATCACCTGGCCGGTCTCCACCACCTCGGAGTTCTCGGTCAGCTCGGCGTGCTCGCAGTAGCGGGCGGTACGCAGCACCAGGAAGACGATCTCGCCGAAGTGCTCCAGCTTCGGGCGCTGTTCCGCCTTGACCGCGTCCTCCACGGCCAGCTCGTGCAGGCCGAACGTGGCGGCGATCTCGGTCATCTCGGCCAGGTCGGGCTCGTGCAGGCCGAGCCAGACGAAGCCGTCCCGCTCGCGGCGGGCGGCGGCCAGGGCCTCCGCGTACTGCGGGCGGCCGGGTCGACGCTCGCCGTCGACGTAGAGCCCGCAGTCGACGATGCCGCTGCGCCCGGGACGGGTCGGCTGGGGCGCTCGCGGGGAGCCGTCGGCGTTGAGGATGCGGGACATGGCGCGTACCGGCGCCGCCCAGGCACGTGGCCGGGGCGGCCGGTCGCCGTACTGGCCGTCGGTGCGGTCGCGTGCCACCCGGTCCGTCATCTCTCGCCCCCTCTCCACGAAGCTGCGGCTTGCAGGTTACGCCGCTCGGAGGCGGGGGTGGGCGGCCCGCGGTGCGGTGCCGGGCGGGCCGGCCGCGTCAGGGGGGTGAGGGGCGACACGGCCCACCCGGCACCCGTGGGGGCGGGAGTGATGCTGGGGGCGTCGCCGATCCGGGGCCGACCGCCGAAAGGTGAGCGACGCTCGCAGCATTGTGAGCCGAAGGCCGGCCCGGCGGGAGAGCCGAGCCGGCCAGTGGGGCCACTCTGTCGGAAACCCGACAGAAAATCAGGCGCGAACGGCGGCCATCGCCTCGGCGAGCCGCCGCACGCCCTCGTCGATCCGGTCCGCCGTCACCGCCGAGTACGCCAACCGCAGCGCGTGCCGACCGCCGTCGACCATGAAGTCGCTGCCCTTGACCACCGCGACGCCGCGCTCGGCGGCGGCCGGCGCCAGCCGGTCGACCTCGACGTCCTCCGGCAACTCGATCCAGAGGAAGTAGCCGCCGTCGGGCTCGACGAACCGGGCCTCCGGGATGTGCCGGCGCAGCGACTCGGCCAGCGCCCCGGCCCGCTCGCCCAGCGCCGTCCGGACCGTGTGGATCGACCGCTCGATCGAGCCGGAGACGCAGAACTGGTGCACGATCGCCTGGGCCACCATGCCCGGCGAGATGTAGAGGTTCGTGGCCCGCTTGGCGATCGCCGCGATCAGCTCCGCGGGGCCGACCAGGTAACCGACCCGCACACCGGGGCAGACCGTCTTGGTGAAGCTGGAGGCGTGCACCACCACGCCCCGGGTGTCCATCGACAGCATCGAGGGCAGCGGCTCGCCCCGGAACCGGATGTCCGCGTACGGGTCGTCCTCGAAGATCGTGAACTCGTACTCGGCGGCCAGGTCGAGCAGTTCACGTCGCTTGTCCAGGGAAAGCGTGACGCCGGCCGGGTTCTGGTAGTTCGGGATCACGTGGGCCAGTCGCGGCCGGACCCCGGACTCCAGCAGCTTGCGCAGCTCGGCGGTGTCCAGGCCGTCCGGCTGGATGGTCACGCCGTGCACCTCGCCGCCCATCTGCTGGAGGTTGAGCAGCGTGCGGTCGTACGTCGGGCGCTCGACGACCACCGCGTCGCCCCGGCGTACCAGGTGGTCGAAGAGGAACGCGTCGGCCTGCAACGAGCCGTTCGTGACCAGCACCTGGTCGGCCTCGACGCCGTGCTTCTCGGCGATCCACTTCCGCAGGGGCGGGTAGCCGACAGAGGTCCCGTACGCGGTGACCCCGGCAGGGTCGGCGTCGAAGGCGCGGACGGCGGCGGCCTTGAGCCCCTCGACATCGACGATGTCCAACGAGGGAGCCCCACGGGCGAAGGAGATCAGCTGCTCGGCGGTCATGCGCAGAGCCTAGGGCCTGCCCGGCTGGGTCCGAACGGCATACACGCGAAGTTCAACATGCGGGCGGTGACCGGCGGCGACCAGCACCGACAGGGAGACGAGGCCGGCTCGGGACTGTCTACGATCCGACCGGACGCTGGCGCCGGTGACACCGGTCGCCGAAGGATGACGGGTCGCGGCAGACCCGCGAGACAGGGGATGGACTCGTGACCGAGGACGAGACGGGACGACTCGACGACCAGCAGTTCGCGCAGTGGCTGGCCACCGAGGCGGGGGCGGCGCTCACCGCGCTGCGGGACCGGCAGGGCTTCGCCGACCCGAAGGCGCTCAAGGACGCCGGCGACCGGGCGTCGCACGAGCTGATGACCGCGGCGCTGGCGCGGTGGCGTCCGGCGGACGCGGTGCTCTCCGAGGAGGAGGCCGACGCGCGCCGCGCCTGGGCGGACGGGGAGCGGGCGCCCCGGCACGAGGCGGACCGGGTCTGGATCATCGACCCGCTGGACGGGACCCGCGAGTTCTCCGAGGCCGGCCGGGACGACTGGGCGGTGCACGTGGCGCTCTGGCAGCGCTCGGCCGCGCCGGACGGCGCGCTGATCGCCGGTGCGGTCGGCATGCCGGCGCGGACCACTGTGGACGGTGCGCCGGTCGTGCTCGGCACCACCTGCCCGACGCCGAAGGCGACCGACGGGCCGATCCGGATCGCGGTGAGCCGCAGCCGCCCGCCGGCGTTCGTGGGCGAGCTGGTGGAGCTGCTGGACGCCCGGGCCGTCCCGATGGGCTCGGCCGGGGTCAAGGTGTGCGCGGTGGTGACCGGCGAGGTCGACGCGTACGTCCACGCGGGTGGCCAGTACGAGTGGGACAGCGCCGCGCCGGTGGCGGTGGCACTGGGCGCGGGCATGCACGCGTCCCGGATCGACGGCTCGCCGCTGCGCTACAACCGGGCCGACCCGCGCCTGCCCGATCTGCTGGTCTGCCGCCCCGAGTTGGCCGACCGGCTGCTCGCCGCGATCGCCCGCACCGGGGTCGAGATGCCCGCTTCGGCCGTCACCGGTGACCGGGGTGAGGCGTTCGGCTGAGAGTGACGGTACGTACGGCCAGGGTGAATCGGGGTTATCGTCGGGTGCGAATGCGCGTCCGACCGGAGCCCGAGACCTCGGGCCGCCGACAGCCAGGGAGGGCCATGCCGGCCGACCGAGACCCGCACGATGCTTTCGAGGAGCCGACCGGCCTGTGGCCGGGGCAGGACGTTTCTCGCCAATCGGGCAGCCCCGCGCTGCCCTGGCCGGAGACCCCGACCTCGCCACCGGCGCCGGTCCACGCACATGCCCACGGTGATCTGCCCTGGCCGGAGCGGGAGCTGCCCGGCCCCGGTCACGCGGACCAGTCCTGGGTGGACGCCGCGCCGGCCTGGTCGGGGCACGAGCCGCCCGGCCGGGTCGGCGTCGAGCACGCCGTGCCCGGCCCCGACCGGACGCCCGCCGCCTGGGCCGACGGCACGACCACCGCGTCCGCCCACTGGGGCGACGGAACGACGGCCACCGCCCGCTGGGGCGACGCGCCCACCGCGCCGGCGGACTGGGCCGAGGAAACGACCGCGTCCGCGAGCTGGGGCGGGACCCCGCCCGTCGGCTGGGGCGGGGAGGCATCCGCCGGGTGGGGCGCGGCGACGACCGCGACCGCCACGCTGACCGGGCCGCCGCCCGGAGGCGTACCCACCGGGCCGGACGCGGGCGGTCCCGGCCAGCCGCCGCTTCCCCCGGTCACGTCGGACCCGCCGCCCGGCGGGCCCCGGCGGCGCTGGCGCGCGGTGCTGGCGACGGCCGTGGCGCTGGCCCTGACCGGCGGTGGCGTCGCGGTGGCCGCGCTGCGACCGGACGCGACCAACCCGCAGGCCAGCGAGGTGCCGAAGAGCGCCGGCCCGGCCCCGTCGGCCGGCCTGGGTGCGCCGGTCACGCCCGGCGCCGCCCCGAGCGCGGACCAGGGCCTCGGCGGCAAGCCCGGTGCGAAACCGTCGGCCTCCGCCGCCCCGGGCGCCAAGGGCTTCGCCGGTACGCGGGAGACGCTGCCCGGCGCGTCGATCGGCGTGCAGAACGGGGAGACCTTCGGCCAGGCGCTGAGCCGCTCCGACCGGACGTTCGGCAAGCTCCAGATGGCCCGGATCTTCTTCCCCGGCCTGCCGCCGGCCTGGTCGGGCAGTCGCGCCGACGTGGTCGACCGCACCGTGGTGGTGTCCTTCAAGGCGTCACCCCAGGAGATCAACTCCGGCAGGCACGACTCCCGCCTGCGCTCCTGGTTCGCCTCGATCCCGCGCGACCACAACGTGTACTGGTCCTACTTCCACGAGCCGGAGGACGACGTCGAGCGCGGTGCGTTCAGCACCGACGCGTACCGGACGGCGTGGAAGCGGGTCGCCGGCCTGGCCGAGCAGGCGGGCAACCCCAGGCTGATCAACACGCTGATCCTGATGTGCTGGACGCTCGACCCGAAGTCCGGGCGCAGCTTCGACGCGTTCTACCCCGGCGGCAACGTGATCGAGGCGCTCGGCTGGGACTGTTACAACTGGGGCAAGAAGTGGAAGCGGTACGCCTCGCCGCAGGAGATCTACGGCCCGATGATCAACAAGTCGAAGGCGCTGGGCAAGCCGTGGGGCGTCGCGGAGACCGGCAGCGACCTGGTGCCCGGTGACTCCGGCACCGGCCGCGCCGAGTGGATCCGGTCGATGTCCGGCTTCCTCAACGGCCAGCGGCCGGAGTTCGTGGCCTACTACAACCAGACCGTCAGCCAGGGCGACTTCCGGCTGCTCGACCAGCCGAGCATCCAGGCGTGGAAGTCGTTCTGCGTGGCCTGAGCCGGCCGGCGGACCGCGACGGGCGGGCGACCTCGGTCGCCCGCCCGTTTCCTCGCGTACGGCTCAGATGCCCCGGCCGCGCTTGTGCAGCGTGCGCAGCACCCGGTCGGCCTGCACCGCCCGGCTCGCCACCGCCAGCGCCAGGTAGGCGCGCGGCTCCTTCGGGTTACGGGCCAGCGTGCGCCGGGCCCACCGGACCGCGTCCCGCCGATTGCCCATCGCCGCCTGCGCGAACGCGATCTGCCCGGCCACCCGGGCCTCGCCGTGCGGCACGGTGGCGAACTCGGGATAGCGGCGCAGCAGCCACTGCAACGCGGTCGAGATGGTCTCCCACCGCTGCGCGAAGTAGGACCGCTTGTGCCAGCGCACCAGCACGTACGGGCTCTCCACGTTTACCAGCGGCGCGTAGCGGGCGGCCCGGAGCAGGAACTCGTAGTCCTCCGCGTAGCTGCCCGGGATCTGCTCGTCGACCAGCCCGATCGCGTCGAGCAGCGCGGCCCGGCGGATCAGGAACGTGGACGGGTGCAGCTCGGTGAGCCGGTCCCGGAGCAACGCCTCCAGCGAGATCCGCGCCCGGTCCAGCGAGCGGTCCACCGTCCGGTCGTCGTAGCTGACCCGGATGCCGCAGCTCACCAGCGCGCCGTCCGGGTGCGCGTCGAGCGCCCCGAACTGGGCGGCCAGCTTGCCGGGCAGCCACTCGTCGTCGTCGTCGCAGAACGCCACCCAGTCGCCGGTGGCTGCCTCGATGCCGGTGTTGCGCGCCCCGGCCAGCCCCGCGGTGCGGGTGTTCGTGATGACCCGGACCCGCCGGTCACCGCGGTCGGACTCCAGCGACCGGTCCGGCTCGGACTGGTCGTAGACCACGATCGCCTCGATCAGGCCGGGGTGCGCCTGGCTGAGGATGGCGTCGAGCGCCGCGCGCAGCAGCTCCGGACGGTCCCGCGTCGGTACGACGACCGAGATGCTCGGCCCACTCATGTTCTCTCCACGGATTCGTCGGATCCCCGCTGGCCCAGGTAGCCGTAGCGGACTCGGAGCGGCAGCGTGGCCAGGCTGACCACGGCCCGGCTGCGGCGCGGCAGGCGGTCCCGCCACGCCTCGTCCCGGCGTACCGTCAGCGGGCCGCCGCTGAACCGCAGCGGGTTGCCCGCGACGCTGTGCGCGCGGAACGGCGCGGCCGGCTCGGCCGCCGGGTCCGGCGCGTCGCCGGCCAGGATGCGCAGCGCCGCCGGGTCGTCCGGCAGGCCGCTGAAGTCGCGTACCCGGCGGACGGTGCCGGCCGGGTCGGCGGTGAAGTCCTCGTAGCGCAGCCGGAGCACCTTCGCCCGCTGGGCGAGCAGGTGGAACGCGGCGTTCTGCGCGGTCCACAGCTTGCTCACCTCGAACGGCGAGAAGGTCGGCATGAAGTCCTCGCCGTCCACCACCTCGGGCCGGCGCACCTGCTTGCCCCAGGAGTACGCGACCGCCCGGCTGTCCCGGACCAGGTGCAGCACCCGCAGGTCGAGCCCGTCGGCCCAGCTCAGCGCGAAGGCGAGCGAGGCGTGCTTGCTGGAGTCGACCACCACCCGCGCCCCGGTCACCGCGAGCGCGGCGCGGTAGATCCGGGTGTAGAGGTCGGCGTAGCGGCGGACGTCGGCGAGCTGCTCCGGCGGGAGCGAGGTCTTCGCCAACCGGGGAATGTGCCGGGTCCGGTCGACCCGGTCCTTGAGCGCCAGCACGTCGTCCCGGTCGATCGCGGACCAGCCGCCGAACGCCTGCTCGCCGACCTGCTGCCAGAACGGGCAGGCGGTGAACCGCTCCCCGCAGCCGCACCGCTCGTCCGCGCCGAGCGCCCGCTCCCAGAGATGCACCACCTCACCGACCGCGCACACGTCGGGACTCTGCGCCAGCAGCAGCTCCAGCAGCGTGGAGCCGCTGCGGCCGAGACCGCCGACGAAGAGCACCCGCGGCTGCGCCGGCTCCGGGGCGCTCATCCGCGCCGCCCGCCGGCCCGCTGGCGGACCCGCCGGGCCACCAGGTCGTCGATCACGGCGCCGACCCGGGCGACCGCCTCGGCGCGCGGGTCCGGCCGACCGGGGTCGGCGGCCAGCACGAACCGGCCCGGGTCGGCCAGCCCTTCGTCCAGCGCGGCGAGCAGCTCGGCCTCGGTCTCGCAGAGCCGGACCATGCCGGCCGCGCCCAGCCGCCGGGAGAACAGCTGCTGGTGGTTGTCGACGTGCTCGTCGTGGGCCGGGTCGCGGGGCACCACGATCGGCAGGTGGCCGGTGCGGCGGGCCTCGGTGATGGTGGCCGGCCCGCCGTGGCTCACCACGAGCGTGGCCTCGGCCATCGCGCGTTGCAGCTCCTCGTGGCCGAGGAACGGGGTGGCCTCGGGCAGCGCCGGCGGGCGGCTGTGGCCGTACTGGAGGACCAGCCGGACGCCGGGGCGGGCGGCGTGCCAGCGCTCCAGCCAGCCGACGAGGCGGTCGAAGCGGTGCACGTCGGTGCCGACCACGACCAGCACGTAGGGCCCGGACCGTCGGTCCCGCTGCTGCGGAATGAGCCCCATCAGAGGAGGTTCCCCACGACGGTCGCCTCCGGATACATCCGGCGCTGCTCCTCCCACTGCACGAGCATCGCGGAGAGGAACGGCCGGCAGAGCCGGGCGGTCAGCGTCGCGCTGTCGATGCGGTCGTAGACCTCGATGTAGACCGTGGGGATCCGGCGCAGCCGGGCCGCCACCACGAACGGCAGGGCGACACCGGCGCCGGTGGTGACCACCGCGTCCACCCGGCGTCGGCGGATCACCTTCAGCGCGAGGAACGCGTTGCGGACCAGGTTCTTGACGTTACGGGTGGTGGGGTGGTGCGCCCAGACCACGTCCTCGCCGTCGAGCAGCGAGCGGGCGTCCGGTGTGTCGAAGGTGACCCATGCCCGGCCGCGTTCCCGGTACCACGGTTCGAGAGCCAGGAGCTGGGCCAGATGCCCGCCACTGGAGCCGACCAGCAGGACCTGCCCCGAGCCCTCGGTTGACCCGCTCACCACAACGTTTCCTCCCGTAACCGTGCGACCGCGCCCGGATTTACGTGAATGACCCTCGGACGCGCCCTGACAACCTACTGGCGCGGCCTGGGCAACTGAAGGGGCCGTTGGACGGATCCCGGCCGGCCGGTCGGGTCACCTCGGGATTCCCGTCGCCGGTATCCGGCCGGCGGTGCGACCCGCCAGGTCAGCCGCGTTGACCCCGGGTCGGTGGGCCGGGACCACGGGCACCCGGGGGGATGTGTCAGGATTCCGTCACCGCTCCGTACGCGAGCCGGCGGCGACGCCGACTCCCGGGGGCAGGTCGGGCCCGATGCCGGGAAACCCGCTGAATGGCCAGCACGGATCGGCCATCTCTCCGCGGGCTGCCCACACCTGGGCAGGCTTACCGGAACGTGAGCAGACTTTCCCTCAACGTTCGGATCGGGGACACTCGAAGTCACGGTCAGTTCCAGCTGTGCCGTGGACTGCCCGGCTCGGTCGAAAGGGAGCGACAGACTCTGATGCCCTCACCCCATTTGGCCGAGAACGACTCCGACGGTCTTGCCCTGATGGCGTACCTGGGCTGGTTGCGCCGCCGCTGGTGGATCCTGCTGCTCGCCGCGGTCCTCGGCCTGGCCGGCGGCCTGGCGATCAACCAACTCCAGGACGCGCGCTACACCTCGACCACCTCGCTGCTGGTACGCCCGCTCGGCTCCGGCGCGGAGAGCAACCCGAACGCCAAGGTCAACCTCGACACCGAGGCACAGGTGGTCCGGTCGCTCGTGGTGGCGGAGCGGGCCAAGGGCCTGATGAAGGTCACCACCGGCGGTGACGAGCTGGTCAAGTCCGTGACCGTCAGCGTCCCGCCGAACAGCCAGATCCTCCAGGTGGCCTACGAGGCGGGCACCCCGGCCGAGGCGCAGGCGGGCTCGCACGCGTTCGCCCAGGCCTACCTCGACCTGCGCAAGGCCACCGCGCAGAAGGCGCTGGAGAACGAGACCAACGCGCTCAAGCAGCAGATCGCCGAGGTGAACAAGCAGCTCAGCGCCGTTGCCGGGCGGATCGCGGCGGCCCCGGCCAACTCCCCCGAGCGGGAGCGCGCCGAGGCGGACCGCGGCGTGCTCACCAACCAGCTCAGCGGCCTGAACAACCGGCTCAGCCCGCTGGTCTCGGCCGACTCCGACCCCGGTGAGATCATCTCCGACGCCCGGCTGCCCGAGCGGCCCAGCTCGCCGAACCGCACGCTGAACCTGGCCAGCGGCATGGGCGCGGGCCTGCTGCTCGGCATCGTGCTGGCGCTGGTGCTGGACCGGCTCGACACCCGGATCCGGCGCGGACGCGACATCTCCGACCGGGTAGGCCTGCCGCTGCTGCTGGAGCTGAACACCCGCCCGCCGTCGCTCTCCGTCCTGCCCGCCACCCACCGGATCTCCCGCGAGCTGGGCCGGCTGCGCAACGTGCTGCTCTCCGCCGTCCCCGAGTCGGCCCAGGCCGGCCGCGGTCGTCAGCTCCTGCTCTGCGACGGCTCGGCCGGCACCGCCGCCGGGTTCGTCGCCGCCAACCTGGCCGCCGCGTACGCCCGCACCGGCGCGCAGGTCGCGCTGGTCACCACCAAGCCGGACTCGGCGCTGAGCGGCATCACCGGCGTCGCCGAGGGGCGGCACAGCCTCGCCTCGGTGCTCCGCCGCGACGTGCCGGTGCTCAAGGCGCTCGCGCCGGTGCCGGGCCTCGGCCAGCTCCGGGTGCTCGTCCCCGGCGAGCTGGACGCGGAGGTGGAGCTGCCGGTCGCCGGTCTGCTGGAGATCCTGCACGAGCTGACCGCACGCTTCGACCACGTGCTGATCGAGACCGGGCAGCCGACCCAGGCCGTGGAGGCCCAGGCGCTGGGCCGCTACGTCGACGCGGTGATCGTGGTGGCCGAGTCCGGCAAGACCCGCAGCGGTGAGATCACCGCCGCCCTCCAGCAGTTCGAGCAGGTCAACGCGCCGGTCATCGGTGCGGTGCTGGCACCGCGCCTGCCCGCGCCGACCGGCGGCGCGACCCGCCCCGTCGCGGCGGCCGGCTCGACCACCCCGACCACCTCGGCGACGCCTGCCAACCGGCCCAAGCCGCGACCCAGTCCCGGCCCGTCCGCCGAGTCGACGATGGTGCTGCCGCGCATGCAGTCGTCCCGTTCCGGCCCGACCGCCGGGCCGGCGAAGCCGGCCGCTCCGGGCAAGGGCGCCGCGCCGGTGAAGCCGCCGGTCGGTCCGGGCAAGCCGCAGGCCGGCCCCGGCAAGCCGATGCCGGTCAACGGCACCGGTGGCACCTACCGTTCCCGGGGCGACGGCGGTGACGGCCGCAGCTACGCCATCGACTCCGGCGAGGACCTGGGGTGAACCGCCGGCAGATGCTCCGCGCCGCCCTCGCTCCGGCCGTCGTTCTCGGCGTCGGCACGGGGTGCAGTGAGCCCCAGCCCAAGCCGGGCAGCGTCGACGTGGCCGACCCGGGCAGCGTCGCCGCGACGCCACCGTCGGCCAGTCCGACGTCGAGCCTGCCCACCGGCCCGCTGACCGGGGCGCCGGTCGGCACCCCGGCGGCGGCCACCCGCCAGGCGGTCGCGGTGCCGATGCGGGTGAGCCCCGCCACCACCCCGGCCGGGCTGGACGCCGCCGATCTGGTCTACGCCGAGTTCGCCGAGTCGGACACGCTGCACCTGACCGCCGTGTTCCACTCCCGGGACGCCAGCAAGATCGGGCCGGTGACCGAGATCCGGCCGGTCGACATCCGCTCGGTCTCGGTGCTGCGCCCGTTCGTGGGGTATGACGGCGGTCCGACCGGTTTCCTCAGCCAGTTCGAGAGCTCCGACCTCGACGGCGTCACCCCGGACGACGACGGCAAGGTCTTCAGCGGCGACTACACCTCGACGGCCGCGCTGCTCAAGGCCGCCCCGAAGGGGGGTCAGCCGCCCACGCCGGCGCTGGACCACGCCACCGACGGCGACGCGCTGGCCGCCCGGGACCTCGTGCCCGCCACCGAGCTGTCGATCACCGTCTCCGGCGGCCCGCCGATGGTCTGGCGGTACGACCAGCCGAAGGCCCGCTGGGTCGGCAAGGTCGGCACCGCGACGGTGACCGCCGCCTCGGTGATCGTGCTGACCATGGAATACCGCACGCTCGAGGTCCGTAAGCCGTCGTTCCGCGCGCTGCCGTCGGCGAACGTCTTCGGCGAGGGCGCGGTGGTCGCGGTGTCCGGCCCGACCAGCGCGAAGGGTCGCTGGCGCAAGCCCGGCCTGGGGATGGTCTGCACGCTCGCCGACGCCGGGGGTGACCTGCTGCACCCGCAACCCGGCAACGCCTGGGTGATCTACGCGCCGACCACCGCCAAGGTCACCGTGAAATGAGTACCGTCACCCCACCCCGCCCGGCGCGCGGGTCGGTCCCGGTGGGCGCGGTGGTGCCGCCGCCCGGCGGCAACCGCCTCGCACCGGTGCGGGCCCGGCCGAAGGGCTGGTCCTGGCGGCTGCCGACCGCGTGGCCGCTGATCTCGCTCTTCCTGCTCTGGCCGGTGTGGTGGGCGCTCGGGGTGTCCAGCTTCGTCTTCATCATCTTCGCGGTGCCGATGGTGGTGCAGATGGCCCGGCGCGGTCCGGTCCGGGTGCCGCCCGGCTTCGGCATCTGGCTGCTGCTGCTGCTCTGGCTGTTCCTGTCCGTGTCGACGCTCGGGCTGACCGCCCCGGACACGTTGCCGCCCGGCGGTGGCGGTGGCCGCTACCTCGGCTGGGGCATCCGGCTGGCCAACTTCGTCGCGATGACCGTGGCCATGCTCTACGTCTACAACCTCAGCGAGAAGGAGCTGTCCCGCCGCCGGATGATCCGGCTCTTCGGGTTCATGGGCGTGGTGGTGGTCGTCGGCGGCTGGCTCGGCTCGCTCTTCCCCACCACGGGATTCGTCGCGCCGCTGCGCTTCGTCCTGCCGCACTCGATCGCCACCCACCCCTTCGTCGCCTCGCTGATGGACGTGAAGTTCGCCCAGGTGCAGCAGGTGATCGAGGGGGAAGCCAGCTCACCGCGACCGTCCGCGCCGTTCACGTACACGAACTCGTGGGGTGAGAACACCGCGATCCTGCTGGTCTGGCTGATCGTCGGCTGGGTGGTGCTGGGCAGGCCGCTGCGCCGTACCGCCGGCGTGGCGATCGCGCTCGCCGCGATCTTCCCGATCATCTACTCGCTCAACCGCGGGCTCTGGATCGGTCTCGGCATCGCCGCGGTCTACGTGGCGCTCCGGCTCGCGCTGCGCGGCCGGATGGTGGTGCTCGGCGGGCTCGCGCTGGCGGTCGGGCTGATCGGCGTGCTGATCGTCGCCACCCCGCTCGGCCGGACGTTCGACGAACGGTTGCAGAACGGGCACAGCGACGACATCCGCACCACGCTGTCCGAGGGCGCGGTCGCCGCCGCCAACCACTCGCCGATCCTCGGCTACGGCGGCAACCGCGCGCTGGTCGGCAGCAACCGGTCCATCGCGATCGGCAAGTCCGACGACTGCAAGCAGTGCGGCAACCGGGAGCTGGGCAGCAACGGCCAGCTCTGGGCGCTGCTGGTCGGCCAGGGCTGGGTCGGCGCGCTGGCCTACAACGGCTTCTTCCTCTACTGCCTCTGGCGGTACCGGCGCGACCACAGCCCGATCGGGATCGCCGGCACGCTCGTGATCATCCTGATGCTCTTCTTCCAGTTCACCTACGGCGCACTGGAAGCCACCCTCGCCTACGCCCTGATCTCGGTCGCCCTGCTGGCCCGCAACGACCAGCTCCGCCGCGCGCTCGCGCCGGCGCCACCCAAGGGCACGATCGCCGGGCTACGGGCCCGACTGGAAGCAGCCGGTGAACGTTGATGGTGCTCCGCGTACCCCCGGACGGCGACGGCCGTTCCGCCTACCTCGGTGAGCTGGCCGACCTGATCTGGCCCGCACCTGCCGAACCCGCGCTGCGCCGGGGCGGCGCCGGCTGGGTGGTGGTGCCCTCGGCCGCCCGCCCCCGGCTGCTGGTGCCCACCGGCTCGGGCCGGGCCGCCGCCGGCGCCGTCCGGCACTCCACCGAGGCGGTCGGCCGCAAGGCCAAGCTGGTCCGGCAGGGGTTGGCCACCGCGTTCCGGCTCGGGCTGGGGCCCGTGGTTTTCCGCGACCGGCTGGTGGTCGCCGGTGGCGGGCTGGACGCCCACCTGACCGAGGTGCTGGGCGAGCCGGCGCTGGTCAGCCTGCACATCGGTCCGGCGCGGGCCAACCGCAAACCGGTGCTGCAACTGCTCGCCCCGGACGGCCGGGCCCTCGGCTACGCCAAACTCGGCGTCGACCCGCTGACCCGGGCCCTGGTCGACGCGGAGGCCGCCGCGCTGCGCCGCCTCGCCGGCCTGCCGCTCGGCCCGGTGGTCCTGGCCGGGGTCCGCCACCACGGCGACTGGCACGGGCACGCGCTGCTGGTCCAGGAGGCGCTGCCGGTACGGCTGCCCCGGGCCGCCCCGGCCGACGCGGCGGCGGCCGAGCGGGCCGCCATGGTGGCGGTGGCCGCTTGTCTCGGCGTACGCCGGGAGTCGTGGGCGGGCAGCGGGCACGCGGCGCGGCTCGGTGCGGCGGTGGACGCGCTCGGCGACCGGCCGGAGGCCGGGCGGCTGCGCGCGGCGCTGAGGTCGGTCGCGGACGCCGACCCGGTGGTGGCGTTCGGCGCCTGGCACGGGGACTGGAACGGCGGCAACAGCGCGGTGCTGGCCGACGGTCGGGTGCTGGTCTGGGACTGGGAGCGGTTCGAGGCGGACGTGCCGGCCGGCTACGACGCGCTGCACCTGGCGGTGCAGGGTGCGATGAGCCACGCCGGGGTGGAGCCGATCGAGGCCGCCCGCGCGTTGATCGCCGGCGCCGACCGGACGCTCGCGCCGTTCGAGCAGGTCGGTGGGGGCGCCGACCTCGTCGCCGTGCTCTACCTGGTGGAGCTGGCGGCACGTTATCTGCGGGACCGGCAGGCCGAGGCGGGTGCGCGGCTGGGGCACGTCGACACCTGGCTGCTGCCCGCCGTCGAGGAGCACCTGGCCCGCCGGGCCCGGTGAGAGTGAGGAGTGGGGACGTGACGGTGGCCAGGGAGCAGGCGCTTCGCGCGGTGAAGTCGGTGAGTCGGACGGTCGGTCGGTTGACCGCGGGCTCCCGGATGGTGCCGGGATTCCTGATCGTGGGGGCGCAGCGTTGCGGCACCACCTCGCTGTTCAAGACGCTCTCGCAGCATCCCGGCGTGCTGCCGCCCGCGTACCACAAGGGCGTGCACTACTTCGACGTCGACTACCACCGGGGGATGAGCTGGTATCTCGGCCACTTCCCCACCAACGGCAAGGCGGACGCGGTGAAGGCGCAGCTCGGCGTGCGCGGGATCACCGGCGAGTCGAGCCCGTACTACATGTTCCACCCGCTGGCCGGTCAGCGGATCGCCAAGGACCTGCCGTCGGTCAAGCTGCTGGTGCTGCTGCGTGACCCGGTGGAGCGGGCCTACTCGGCGCACTCCCACGAGCTGGCCCGCGGCTACGAGACCGAGGCGGACTTCGAACGCGCGCTGGCGCTGGAGGAGCAGCGGACCGCGGGCGAGCGGGAGCGGATGACCGCCGACCCGACGTACGCCAGCGAGCACTTCCAGCACAACTCCTACCTGGCCCGGGGCCGCTACATCGAGCAGGTGGAGCGGCTGGAGGCGCTGGTCGGCCGGGACCGGCTGCACGTGATCGACAGTGACGACTTCTTCGCCGACCCGCGGCCGTCCTTCGACGCGGTCTGCGACTTCCTGGAGCTGCCCCGCTGGGCGGACATCTCGTTCGGCAAGCACAACTCGCGGTCCCGTGCGCCGATGTCGGCCGAGCTGCGGGCCCGGCTGGAGGACCACTTCGCCCCGTACGACGAGCGGCTGGCCACGTGGTGGGGACGCGTGCCGTCGTGGCGGCGGTGACCCGGCAGGACGCCGACGCCACGGTCGTCCTGCCGGCGGTCGGTCCGGGTCCGGGCGCGGGCGCGGGCCTG
Source organism: Micromonospora sp. NBC_01392 (assembly GCF_045040125.1). Classification (NCBI taxonomy): domain Bacteria; kingdom Bacillati; phylum Actinomycetota; class Actinomycetes; order Micromonosporales; family Micromonosporaceae; genus Micromonospora; species Micromonospora sp. NBC_01392. The sequence goes on from NZ_CP109549.1 coordinate 136,061, forward strand.
GGCGGCGCGGCCCGGCAGGGCTTCGCCAACCTGCTCGGGGTGGGGCTGGCCGCGGTGGCCGGCTTCGGTCTCAACATCGTCATCGCCCGGGGCTGGTCGGTCCGCGAGGCCGGCATGTTCTTCGCCGCCACCAGCGCCTTCATGATCGCCGCGTCGACGGCCCGGCTCGGCACCGACGTGGGCACCGTCTACTTCGTCAGCCGGCAGCGCACGCTGGACCGGCGCGACCAGATCCGCGGCACGATCCTGGCCGGTCTGCTGCCGGTGCTGGTGGTCGGCGCGCTGCTGGGCGTGGCCGGCTGGCTGGCCGCCCCGGCGCTGGCCCGGGCGACCATGCCGGAGGCCGGTCCGGGCGCGGTGACCGCGCTGCGCATCCTGCTGGCGTTCGTGCCGCTGGCCGCGCTCAACGACTACGCGCTGGCCGCCTGCCGTGGCTTCGGTCAGATGCGCCCGCTGCTGACCGTGGAGCGGCTCGGCCGCACGCTTGTGCAGTTCCTGGCCGTGGCGGTGGCCGCCTGGCTCGGGCTCTCCGCCACCGTCGCGTTGCCGCTGGCCTGGGTGGTGCCCTATCTGCTCGCCGCCGTGGTCGCGCTGGTCTGGCTGGGCCGGCTGGTCGGCCGGGCCGGCCGGCAGGTGACCCGGCCGGTCCCGGTCGGGGAGATGGCCGGGCCGTTCTGGCGGTTCACCGGCCCCCGCGCGATCAGCAGCGTGGCCGCGATCGTGGTGCAGCGGTTGGACATCGTGCTGCTCAGCGCGCTGCGCGGGCCGGCGGACGCGGCGATCTACACGGCGGCGACCCGGTTCCTGGCGTTGGGTCAGCTCTCCAGCGTCGCGCTCTCCAGCTCGGTGCAGCACCGGCTGGCCGCCGCGTTCGCCCGGAACGACCGGGCCGACGCCCGGCAGCTCTACCAGGCCGCCACCGGCTGGCTGGTGCTGCTCTCCTGGCCGGCGTACCTCATCTTCGCGGCGTTCGCCGCGCCCATGCTGTCGCTGTTCGGCGCCGGCTACGACGACGGCCGCCGGGTGGTCGTGCTGCTCGCGCTGACCATGCTGGTGGCGACCGGGTGCGGCATGGTCGACATGGTGCTCAACATGGCCGGCCGTACCGCGTGGACGTTCTACAACGCGATGGGCGGCACCGTCCTCAACGTGGTCGCCAACCTGCTGCTCATCCCGCGCCACGGCATCCTCGGCGCGGCCCTGGCCTGGACCCTCTCCATCCTGGTCACCAACCTGGTGCCGTTGACCCAGCTCTGGTGGTCGATGCGGCTGCACCCGTTCGGCGCCGGCACCCGGGCCGCGATGGCGTTGGCCGTCGCCGCGCTGGGCCTGCCGCTCGGCGTGGCCACCCTGCTCGGCGCGACGCCGCCGGTGCTCGCGCTGGTGGCGGTCGCCGGGGTGGCGGCGTACCTGGCGGGGGCGTGGCGCTGGCGGCGCACGCTGCATCTCGACGCGCTCCGGTCGCTGCGCCGGGGCCGCAACCGCGCCGGGGCGGACCCGGCGACCCGGTCCTGACCGTTCCTGCTCACCGATGGGATCTTCGATGACCAGCGACTCCTCCCCCGCCCCGCACGCCGGGCTGTCCACGGTGAAGGCCGCGAAGCTCGCCGCGGTCGGCCTGCTGGCGGACCGCAAGGAACGCCGGGACCTGGAGCGGCCGGTGGAGGCCGGCAAGCGGAAGCTCACCCTGAAGGTGGAGCGGCCGATCTTCATCCTCGGCGCCCCGCGCTCCGGCACCACGTTCCTGGGTAGCTGCGTGGGGGCGTTGCCGGACGTGTCCTACCACTACGAACCGCGGCTGACCAAGGCGGTCGCCCGCTGCGTCTACGAGGGAAGCTGGACCCGGCAGCGCGCCGCGCGCTACTTCCGTGGCTACTACGGCGCGCTGCTCGCCGCCGCCGGCCACGGTGGGCTGCGGTTCGCCGAGAAGGACCCGGAGAACTGCTTCATCGTGCCGTTCCTGGCCGAGGTCTTCCCGGACGCGGTCTTCCTGCACGTCTACCGGGACGGCCGGGACGTGGCCGTGTCGCACGCGGAGCAGCCCTGGTTGAACGCCGCCTCGACGGGCAGCGGGCGCAGTGGTCGCGGCGGTACGCCGTGGGGCGCCGCGCCGCGGTTCTGGGTGGAGCCGGAGCGGCGCGAGGAGTTCACCCGCGTCTCCGACCTGGGGCGGTCCGCCTGGATGTGGCGGCGCTTCACCAGCAGCGCGTTGGCCCAGCTCGCGGCGCTGCCGGCGGACCGGGTCCGGCACCTGCGCTACGAGGACGTGGTCACCCGGCCGGCCGAGGCGGCCGAGGTGGTGGCCGATTTCCTGGAGGTCGGCGACCCGGCCGGCCGGCAGGCGCTGCACGCCCGGTTCGGGCAGGCCCGGCCCGGCTCGGTGGGGCGCTGGCGGAAGCGACTGACCGAAGAGGATCTGACCGACGTGCTGGCCCAGGCCGGACCGTTGTTGACGGAGCTCGGCTACCACCCGTGAGGGCGCTGGCACGGGTAGAGTGCCAGGGGTCGCCCGCCCGGCCCGGCGTGCCGTCCCGCTGACGCGGGCCCGCCCGGCAGACATGACAGTGGACCGGCGACCATCCTGGGGAGAGGTTGCGGTGGTACGACGGTTACGACGGACGATGGCAGCCGTGTTCGCGTTGGCCCTCCTGGCACCGGCGGTCGCGGCGTGTGACTCGGGGTCGGGCGACCGGGCCGGGGAGACCGCGTCGGCGGTGCCGCCGCCGCCCACGGTGACGCCCCGCAAGGGCGCGGTCCAGACCACCGGGCGCGGGCCGGAGCTGCCGGAGAAGGGCGCCTGGGTGGGCGCCTGGGTGAAGCCGCAGTTCCACAACGCCACCGGCCGGGCGGCGGCGTGGGACGACTTCAACCGGGCGGCGGGCGGCCAGCTCGCCATCGCGCACATGTTCCACGAGTGGAACGAGCCGTTCCCGGCTGGCACCGAGCGGGCGTTCCAGGCGCAGGGCAAGCTCCAGATGATCTCCTGGCAGGGCACCGACACCCGGTCGACGGTCAGCGGCGTCTACGACAACCTGATCCGGCAGCGGGCGCAGGACGTCAAGGCGTTCGGCGTGCCGGTGCTGCTGCGCTACCGGTGGGAGATGGACCGGCCGAACCTGGCCGCCAGCATGCACTCCCCGGAGGACTACGTCGCCGCCTGGAAGCACGTGCGCGCCATCTTCACCGAGGTCGGCGCCACGAACGCGGCCTGGACGTGGTGCCCGCACGCGGACGGGTTCGCCGAGCCGGAACGCCGGGCCGCCGACTACTACCCCGGTGACGACCAGGTCGACTGGCTCTGCACCGACGTCTACCCGAGCCCGGAGTGGAACAGCTTCAGCAACCGGATGGACCACTTCATGGCGTTCGCCAAGAAGCATCCGCGGCCGGTGGTGATCGGCGAGTTCGGGCTGACCCAGGACGGCCGGCCGGGCCAGCGGGCCGAGTGGATGCGCGAGGTCGGTCCGTACCTGAAGAAGCACCCGCAGATCAAGGCCGTGATCTATTTCGCGGCCAAGCAGACCGAGAAGCCGCTGTACGACAGCACGTTCGGCAACGACCCGGAGAGCGCGGCAGTGTTCCGCGAGCTGGCCACCGATCCGTACTTCAATCCACCGATGCCGGATCTCAGCGCCTCCGGTGTGCCATCTCCCGCACGCACAGAGTGATCTTCACTCGTCTTTTCGTTCGGCTCGGGTCGATTGTTGTGTCAAAAAGGCCGGTCCCGGGTGGACGGGCGGCAGGCGAATGCGAGAAGGTATTGCTCTCACGTCTGCGGTCGGCCGTGCGACGCCACACCTCGCGTCGGCACCGGCCACGATCGCAGCGCCTCCGACGTTCCCCCGGAGCAGCCTGTGCCTTCCTCGATCCTGAGACACCGATCGGTGTCCGCCTTCGGTGCTGCCGTGCTCGGCATCGCCACCCTGTTCACACCGGTGCCGGCACTCGCCGCACCGGCGTCCACGGTCGCGCCCGACCACAGCACGCTGGTCGGCGAGGTGCCCTCGGACAAGACGCCGAACATCAACGACGGCAACGTCGTGGCCATCCACGACGCCGGCACGAAGGTGATCGTGGGCGGCTCGTTCACCGAGGCGCAGAACCGCGGCTCCTCGCCCACCCCGGTCGCTCGCCGGGGCCTGCTCGCCTTCGACAAGGCGACCGGCAAGATCGACAACGCGTTCGCGCCGGTGCTCGACGGTGACGTCACCGCGATCATCGCCGGCCCGACCGCGGGCACGGTCTACGTCGCCGGCACGTTCAACAAGGTCGGCGACAAGAACTTCCGCAAGCTCGCGCTGCTGAACGTCGCGGACGGCACCCCGGTCGACGGCTTCAAGGGCCCGGCGTTCAACGGCACGGTCAACGACATCGCGCTGATCGACGGCCACCTGCTGGTCGGCGGCATCTTCAGCACGGTCACCGCGACCACCAACCGCGCCGGGCTCGCCTCGCTGAACCCGACCACCGGGGCGGTGGACGACTACCTGACCGTGTCGCTGACCGAGCACCACAACTGGACGCCGACGAACGGCGGCGCCTCGGCCGGCGTCGGCGTCGAGAAGCTGACCGTCTCGCCGGACGGCAAGCACCTCGTGGTGATCGGCAACTTCAAGAAGGCCGACGGCGCGGTGCACGACCAGATCGTGCGGATCAACCTGGGCACCGGCTCGGCCACCGTCGCCGACTGGAACACCGACGACTACTCCGGCGCCTGCAAGTACAGCGCGTTCGACTCGTGGGTCCGGGACGCGCAGTTCTCCCCGGACGGCAAGTACTTCGTGGTGGTCACCACCGGCGCGTCGTACCCGGGCACGCTCTGCGACTCGGCGGCCCGCTGGGAGACCGACGCCACCGGCGCCGGCCAGAAGCCGACCTGGACGAACTTCAGCGGCGGCGACACGTTCCTCTCCGTCGGCATCAGCGAGAAGGCCGTCTACGTCGGCGGCCACTTCCGCTGGGCGAACAACCCGCTCGCCCGCGACAAGGCCGGCCCGGGCGCGGTGCCGCGGGCCAGCATCGCGGCCCTCGACCCGGCCAGCGGGCTGCCGCTCGCCTGGAACCCGGGCCGCAACCCGCGCGGCTACGGCGTCACCGAGATGCTGGTCACCCCGCAGGGCCTCTGGCTCGGCAGCGACCAGGACTACATCGGCAACTTCGAGTACCAGCGGAAGAAGATCGCCTTCTTCCCGCTGGACGGCGGCAGCACGCCGCACTCGACCAGCACGAAGGGCCTGCCGGGCGACGTCTACCAGGCCGGCCGCGCGGCACAGACCGAGGTCCTCTACCGGGTCAACGCGGGTGGCCCGGCCATCCCGGCGACCGACGGCGGGCCGGACTGGGCCGCCGACACCGACACCGCGCCCAGCCCGTACCACAACAGCGGCAACAGCGCGAAGGCGTACCCGACCAACGCGACGTTCGACGCCACGGTGCCGGCCAGCACCCCGGCGACGCTGTTCAACACCGAGCGGTGGGACCAGGCGACCGCGCCGGACATGCAGTGGGACATCCCGGTCGCGGCCGGCACCCGGGTGGACGTCCGGCTCTACCTGGCCAACCGTTACGCCGGCACCGCAACCGTGGGCAAGCGCAAGCTCGACGTCAGCATCGACGGCGTACTCAAGCTGAACGACTTCGACCCGGTGGCGGCCGCCGGCGGCACGGACCGCGGCACCATGCAGTCCGTCTCGGTGGTCAGCGACGGCGTGGTCGACATCGACTTCGGCCGGGTCCTGGAGAACCCGCTGATCCAGGGCATCGAGATCGTCAAGACCGCGCCGACGCCCGACGCGTCGGACGTGCTCTACCGGGTCAACGCCGGTGGCGACCAGCTCGCCGCGCCGAGCGGCCCGGCCTGGGCCGCCGACACGCTGGCCGCGCCGAGCGCCCTGCACAACGCCGGCAACACGGTGACGACGTACACCACCGACGCGACGGTCGACGGCACCGTGCCGGCCGGCACGCCGGTCCAGCTCTTCAGCAGCGAGCGGTGGGACGAGTCGCCCGCGCCGGACATGCAGTGGGACTTCCCGGTCCCGGCCGGCACGCCGGTGCAGGTGCGGCTCTACCTGGCCAACCGCTGGGCCGGCACCGCCACCGCCGGCAAGCGCAAGTTCAACGTCAGCATCGACGGCGTGCAGAAGCTGAGCAGCTTCGACCCGATCGCCGCGATCGGCGCCACCAACAAGGGCACCATGCGGGCGTTCGCGGTCACCAGCGACGGCAACATCGACGTCGACTTCGGTCGGGTCCTGGAGAACCCGCTGGTGCAGGGCATCGAGGTCGTCAAGCTGCCGCCGGTGCCGCCGGCCACCACCGTCGACAGCATCACCAAGCGGTCGTACGACGGCGCGACCGGCGTCGGCAACGCGATGTCGGTGCCGAACCCGGACAACACCCGCTGGTCGACCGTCAAGGGCGCGTTCTGGGTCGGCGGTGACCTGTTCTACGGCGTCGGCGGCGACCTCTACAAGCGCTCGTTCGACGGCACCGAGTTCGGCACCCCGAAGAAGCTCGACCCGTACCACGACGAGAAGTGGGACACGGTCGTCACCGGCTCCGCGCCGGAGGGCCAGACGTACGCGGGCATGACCACCAACTTCGCCGCCGAACTGCCCAACGTGACCGCGATGTTCTACAAGAGCGGCCGGGTCTACTACGCGCTGGCCGGCCAGGGCACGCTGTTCTCGCGGCAGTTCACGCCGGACACCGGCACGGTCGGCGCGGAGCGGACCACGATCACCGGGACCACCGCGTTCGCGGACGCGGGCGGCCTGTTCCTGGACGGCGACAAGCTCTACGTCGTCTCCCGGAGCACCGGCACCCTGTCCTCGATGGACTGGGCGGACGGCGTGCCGACCGGCACCGCCACCACCCGCAGCGGTCCTGCCGTCGACGACGTGGACTGGCGCGGCACGACGGTCTTCGTCGGTCCCTGACGTTCACCTCGCACGACGATGGCCCGGCCGGTAACGGCCGGGCCATCGTGCTTTGTAAGGCGGGGCCCCCTCTTAACGCCTGCGGTAGAGGAAGGCGCCCCGCTTGACACCACGTCGCCGGGAGCGGCGCGGATGGCTACTGTCGGAGCGTGCCCACCGACCCCCTCCGCTGTGCCGGCGCGCTGATCGTCGACGACGACGGCCGCATCTTCGTCCAGCGTCGCTCGCCCGAGCGGCGTCTCTTCCCCAACTGCTGGGACATCGCCGGCGGCCACCTGGAGCCGGGCGAGGAGATCGACGACGCGCTGCGCCGGGAGGTCGCCGAGGAGACCGGCTGGGCGGTGTCGCACGTGCTCGGCCTGGTCGGCGAGTACCGCTACACCGGCGACGACGGGCTGGACCGGGTGGAGACCGACTTCCTGGTCCGGGTGGACGGCGACCTGAGCCGGCCGCGCCTGGAGCCGACCGAGCACACCGAGTTCCGCTGGCTGGCGGAGCGGGACATCGCCCTGCTGGACGAACACCGGGACGTCAACGACGGGCTGCTCCGGCGGATCGTGGCGGACGGCTTCGCGGCGCTGCGGTCGATCGGGCTGTAAGGCGATCATGGCCTGAACCACGGCCGCCGGGCCGCCGACGATATCCTCACCTCGTGGAATCCGGTCGAGAAGAGGAGCGTGTCGGCATGATCGGGATGGTGCTCGCCGCGGGTGCGGGGCGCCGGCTGCGGCCGTACACGGACACCCTGCCCAAGGCCCTGGTGCCGGTCGACGGGGAGGTCACCATCCTCGACATCGCGCTGCGCAACCTCGCCGCGGTGGGGCTGACCGAGGTGGTCATCGTGGTCGGCTACGCGGCCGACGCGGTCCGGCAGCGGCAGGCCGAGCTGGCCGGGAAGTACGGCGTCACGATCACGCTCGTCGACAACGACAAGGCCGAGGAGTGGAACAACGCGTACTCGCTCTGGCTGGCCCGGGAGCACTTCTCCCGGGGGGTGCTGCTGGTCAACGGCGACACCGTGCACCCGGTGAGCGTGGAGAAGACGCTGCTGGCCGAGCGCGGCCCCGGCATCCTGCTGGCCGTGGACACGCTCAAGCCGCTGGCCGAGGAGGAGATGAAGACCACCTTCGACGCGGCGGGCCAGCTCACCCGGATCACCAAGCTGATGGACCCGGGTGAGGCGTACGGCGAGTACATCGGCGCGACGCTTATCGAGCCGCAGGTGGCCGACGCGCTCGCCGACGCGCTGGAGGCGACCTGGCGGCGCGACCCGAACCTCTACTACGAGGACGGCTACCAGGAGTTCGCCGACTCCGGTGGCGAGGTGCGGGCGGCGCCGATCGGTGACGTCTCCTGGGTCGAGGTCGACAACCACGAGGATCTGGCCCGGGCGCGGGAGATCGCGTGCCGCTACTAGCCCGTAGCGTCCTCACCCCGCTGCACATCGACGTGCGGCGGGGCGCGGTGGCGGACCTGGCGGCGATCCTCTCCGACGGCCGGATCTCGGCCGGCGGCGACGTCGCCGTGGTGGTCGGGCCGGGGCAGGGCGAGAAGATCGCCGAGCTGCTCCGGCCGTCGCTGCGGTCGGCGGACGTGTTCACGGTGGCCGGGGGCACCCTGGACGCCGCCGACGAGCTGGGCGGCAAGCTGCGCGCCAGGTCGTACGACGCGGTGGTCGGCATCGGCGGCGGCAAGACCATCGACGTGGCGAAGTACGCGGCCACCCGGCGTGGGCTGCCGATGGTGACGGTGGCGACCGCGCTGGCCAACGACGGTATCGCCTCCCCGGTGGCCAGCCTGATCACCGAGGGGTTGAAGGGCTCCTACGGGGTGCACATCCCGATCGCGGTGATCGTCGACCTCGACTTCGTGGAGGCCGGGCCGGAACGGCACAACCGCGCCGGCATCGGCGACGTGGTCAGCAACATCAGCGCGCTGGCGGACTGGGAGCTGGCCCGGCGGGTACGCGGCGAGCCGGTCGACGGGCTGGCCGCCTCGCTGGCCCGGGCCGGCGCGGAGGCGGTGCTGAACCATCCGGGTGACATGACCGACGACGCGTTCGTCACGGTGCTGGCCGAGGCGTTGATTTCCAGCGGCCTGGCGATGGCGGTCTGCGGCACCAGCCGCCCGTCCAGTGGCGGCTGCCACGAGATCATGCACGCGATCGACGCGCTCTTCCCGGGCACCGCCTCGCACGGTGAGCTGGCCGGGCTGGGCGCGTTGTTCTGCACGTTCCTGCGCGGCGACGAACGCCGGTTCGCGGAGATGTCCGCGTGTCTGGCCCGGCACGGGCTGCCCCGGCTGCCGTCCGAGGTGGGCCTGACCGACCACCAGTTCGTCGAGGCGGTGCAGTTCGCGCCGGCGACCCGGCCGGACCGCTACACCATCCTGGAACACCTGACGATGTCCGCTTCCGAGACCCGGGAACGGCTGGCAGACTACGCCGGTGCCCTCCGCGACCACCTTGGCTGAGCCCCGTCCCACCGTCACCGACTTCCACCGGGTCAACCGGGGAGGCGGCCTGTTCAGCGAGTCGATCAGCCAGTGGATCGGGGCGGCGTTCGCGCTCGTCGCCCAGCGGCTGGGGCTGCGCCCGACCGCGCTGACCCTGGCCAACCTGGTGCTGGGGCTGGCCGCCTCGGTCACCGTGGTCGCGCTCGCCGACGACGTGGCCGCCGGCACCGTCGGAGCCTGGGTGGTCGGCCTGGTCGCGCTGGTCGGTTGGCAGATCGCGTACGCGTTGGACTGCGCCGACGGGCAGCTCGCCCGGGTGACCGGTCAGGGCAGCGCGGCCGGTGCCCGGGTCGACGTGCTCTGCGACGTGGCCGCCCAGATCGCGCTGGTGGCCGCGTTGTCCGCCACGGCCGTGGCGCAGCGCCCGGCCACGCCGGTCTGGCTGGTGGCGGTCTTCGCCGGCACCTGGATGGTCAACCTGGTGACCTCGGTGATGCAGTCCGGCCCGAACGCGGCCAGCATGGTCACCTCGACCTCGTTCCCGGTGCGCGTGGTGAAGCTGGTCCGCGACTACGGCGCGGTGATCTTCCTGGCCGGGCTGGTGCTGGTGTTCGCGCCCGCCTTGGCGTTCTGGCTGGTGGTGGCGTTCACCGTGGTCAACGGCGGCTTCCTGCTCGCGAGCATCGCCTTCTCCGCCCGCGCCGCGTGGTAAGGCGGGCCCCCCTGTTAACGCTTTAGGTAGAGGCGGGGCCCCTTCTTAACACCACTCGGCCGTGGCGCACTCCGCACGCGCGATCTTGCATTTGCGGACCAGGCAAAAAGGATGAGACGCCCTTCTGGAGGGCCGAAAGCGCAAGATCGGCGCGAGCAGACTGGATCAGCTCTCTGGCGGTGGCGGTTCGTCCGCTCCCCGCGCCTTCCATGGCTGATGCTCGGTGATCCAGGCTTCGACGTCATCCACCAGCCAGACCGCCCCGCCGGCCAACCGGTCGAACGGCTCTGGGAAATCAGGTCGGCTGGTGAGCTGGACGATGCGGACGCGCGAGACGCCCAAGCGCTCTTGAAGCTCCGCGCTCCCATACAGCTTTCGCCGCCAGCCCATGAACGAAGCATCCTGAGCCGACCCTCTTCCGAACTAGTAAGCCCCTCACTGTCAGCCGAAGGTGCTGACTAACAGCTATAAAAGCGTCTCTCGACCCCCTGACATACTTGACAGGGGGGAGGGGCATAGGGACCCTAGATGAGTCCCACTTTGGGTTATGAGCCCACCACGCCACCGAATCGCCGTCGCCGAGCCTGCTTGTAGAGGTGGGTAGGGCAGGGGACAACGAAACACCAAACCGCTCAGGTCACTCGCCGGGCACAACAGGTGCTGCTGGTGGCGCTTGATCAAGAAGTACCCGGCGGCTCGGGTAGGAGCGGATGCCGCTTCGCGTGGCGGTCCACGCCGAGTAGGAAGCCACAACATTCAGGGAGGCCCCATGGCACGGCATTCGAAGGACCCGACGCGCCCTGGTCTGCTGCGCAGACTCTGGCCATTTACGCACCGTCGACTGAACCCGCTCGACCGCCTCGCCCCGCCGAGGAGCCGTCCGAGCCGGGCAGGCGCATACCGGGCCGTCGGCGTTGCCCGGGTGCCCTACCTGCGGGAACGGCCGTTGCTGACGCTTGCCTGGGAGTATCGGGCGGGGTGCTGGTCGTGACGGGGCGACGGAAGTCCGGGACCGAGGACCGGGGCGAGCAGATCCAGGCGGCGGAACGGGAGGCCGCCCGGCAGCGACTTCTCGCCCAGGCCGAGGCGGAGCGGATACCGGCCGAGGAGTCCACCCGGGCGGTGCCGGACCGGCGGTGGCAGCGTGAACAGCAGTGAGCTGCTGCCGGTCGGCCGGCGCGTGGCGTACTGGCGAGGGCGGCGCAAGCTGTCGCAACAGGTGTTCGCCGACCGGCTCGGTCGATCGAAGTCCTGGGTCGACAAGGTCGAGCGCGGAGTCCGGTCGCTCGACAAGGTGTCAACGCTGCGGGACATCGCCGCCGTCCTCCGGATCGACAGCGCCGTGCTGCTCGGCCGGGACGCTCAACCCGCTGAAGCTGCCGTGCAGGCCGAGGGCGTGGATCGGATCCGGGCGGCGCTGTCGGCGTACGAGATCGCTTTGGTCCGGCCGACCGCCCACGGCCCGGTGCTGCCGGCGGACCGGTTGGCCCGGGATGTCGAGCACGCGTGGGTGACGTTCCAGCACGCCCGGTATCCGCAGGTGGTTGCCGCCATGCCGGGTCTGCTGGCCGGTGTGCGGCGCGTCGCCGCCGACGGGTGGGGGCGCCCGCTGCTGGTGGAGGCGTACCGGCTCACCGCGTCGCTGCTGGTCAAGCTCGGCGAGGTCGAGCTGGGCTGGCTGGCCGCGGACCGGGCCATGACTGGCGCGACCGGCGATCCGGTGTTGGTGGCCGCCGCTACGGTGCAGCTCGGCCAGGTGTTCCGCGCGTCGGGGCGGGCGCGGGAGGCACAGTCGGCGACCTTGGCCGCCGCGTACCGGATCGCCCCCGAGGACGGTTCTCCCGGCGCGTTGTCGTTGTGCGGGACGTTGCTGGTGCAGGCCGCGCTGGCGGCGGCCCGCCGAGGTGACGCCCGCGTCGCCACCGACCTCATCGACGAGGCCGCCGGCATGGCCGCCCGGGTGGGCGACGGCCACGACCATCACCGGACCGCATTCGGGCCGACGGCGGTCGATCTGGCCCGTACCGTTGCCGCGCTCGACCTGGGCGACGCGAGCGGGGCGGTCGCCTGGCACGAGAAGACGACCGCGCGGGACGCCTGGCGGTGGCTACCGGTAGAGCACCGGTCGGCGCACCTGATCGACGCGGCTCGCGCCTACCTCCAGGCCGGCGACCCCGTCGGCGCGGGCCGCGTGCTGGTTGACGCGGATCGGATGGCGCCCGCCGAGGTACGCCAGCGGCCGGTCGCCCGGGAGGTGCTCGCCTGGGTGGTCCTTGACCCGCGCGCCCCGGCCACGATCATCCAACTCGCCGCCGCCCTCGGGGTGAGTTGAGCATGACCGGGCCGTTCCTGTCGTGGCCCAGATCCGCAACCGGCTGATCCTCACCGCCCGAGCGGTCCTCCCCGACCATCGGACCCACCCGGACGGCAGGTGCCGGGTCTGCCGGACGGCGGACTATTCGGTGGCGATCGCCGCCCGCAACGTCATCAGCGTCGTCCAGCAAGCCACACCCTTGGGCCAGCCCGGCAAGCCCTCTCTTCTTGGTCGTAGGAGGCGACTAGCCTGTGGGGCCAAGCCTGAAGAGACGCCATGGGGACGAGGCACGTGATAACCGGTGAGCTGAAGAGCAAGATCGACCGCGTCTGGGACGCCTTCTGGTCGGGTGGCATCTCGAACCCGCTGGAGGTGATCGAGCAGATCACCTACTTGCTGTTCATCAAGCGGCTGGACGAGATCGAGACGCGGGAGCTGAAGAAGGCCGAGCGCTTCCCGAACGCCAAGGTCACTCTACGGTTCGGGCCTGATGAGCAAGAGCTTCGATGGTCCAAGTTCAAGGACCTAGACCCTGAGACGATGTTCAAGACCGTCACCCACCGGGTCTTCCCGTACCTCCAGACACTCGGCGGCGACGGATCGACCTACTCGCACCACATGCGGGACGCCCGGTTCACCATCCCCAGCCCCGCGCTCCTCGACCGGGTAGTCGAGATGCTCGACAAACTCCCAATGGAAGACCGGGACACCAAGGGTGATCTCTACGAGTACATGCTCAGCAAGATCGCCACGGCCGGCCACAACGGACAGTTCCGGACGTCGCGGCACATCATCCAACTGATGGTCGAGATGACGGCCCCGCAGCCGAAGGACGAGATCTGCGACCCGGCCTGCGGCACTGCGGGCTTTCTCGTCGAGGCTAGCGATTACGTCCGACGCACTCATGAGGACGCGCTACTCGACGCTGAGCAGCGGGATCACTTTCACAAAAGCATGTTCCACGGCTTCGACTTCGACAACACGATGCTACGGATCGGCAGCATGAACATGCTGCTGCACGGCGTCGAGAACCCAGACATCCGCTACCGCGATTCACTGGCAGAGAATGTGAGCGGAGAGTCCGAGAAGTACTCGCTGATCCTGGCCAACCCTCCCTTCGCCGGCAGCCTAGACTATGAGAGCACATCTAAAGATCTCCAGCGGATCGTCAAGACCAAAAAGACCGAACTGCTATTCCTCGTCCTGTTCCTCCGGCTCCTCGAAACCGGCGGCCGAGCCGCCGTGATCGTGCCCGAGGGGGTGCTCTTCGGATCGAGCAAAGCCCACAAGGAGCTGCGTCGGATTCTGGTCGAGGACCAGAAGCTCGACGGCGTGGTCAAGCTGCCTAGTGGCACGTTCAAGCCCTACTCCGGCGTCTCCACGGCGATCCTGCTTTTCACCAAGACCAACAGCGGCGGGACCGACAATATCTGGTTCTACGAGGTGGCTGCCGACGGTTGGAGCTTGGACGACAAACGGACGCCTCTCCTGCCGGCGGAGAAGCTGGGGCCGAGGGCGATGCTGACTTCGGACGAGCACGCGAAGAACAACTTGCCGGACGTCTTGGAGCGGTGGACCCGCCGTAGCCACGACGAGATGCAGCGGGCGCGGACCGAACAAAGTTTCAGTGTCCCTAAGCGAGAAATCGTCGAGCAAGGCTACGACCTCAGCCTCAACCGTTACAAGCAGGCAGTTCACGAGGAGGTAGAGCGTCGCTCACCGCTCGATATCTTAGCCGACCTGGAGCGCCTAGAATTCGAGATACGACAGGATATGAGCAACTTGAAGAGGAAACTAAATTGAGTGAGTGGCGGCTCCTATCACTTGCGTCCGTTGGAACGGTAACCACAGGATCCACGCCTGCCACCACCGACGGCATCAACTATGGCGGTGAAGTACCCTTTGTGACACCTGCCGACCTAGGCACACTGCATCAAATCACGACTGCCGGACGCTCATTAAGCACAATCGGAGTCCGAGCCGCACGCCTCGTACAACCCAACAGCGTTCTTGTCTGCTGCATCGGGGCGACCCTCGGCAAGGTGGGGATCGCGGGAATAAAGCTGGCAACCAACCAGCAGATAAATGCAGTCACCTTCGATGAAAGCATTATCGCTCCAAGGTTCGGACTTCATGCGCTGCGCCACATGCGGTCAAGTTTGCGACTAATGGCGTCCGCAACCACTATGCCAATACTTAGCAAGTCACGATTCGAGAAGATCCAGATTCCAGTGCCGCCGATGCCGGAACAGCGAAGGATAGCGGAAATTCTGGATCAGGCGGATGAGCTGCGCGCCAAGCGCCACGAATCCCTTACCCAACTCGACGAGCTTACCGAAGCCATATTTCTCAACCTCATCAACTCCAAGTGCGCGGAAAGAGTCGGCTGGGACAACTCTCTTCAGTTGGGCCACGTTGCTGAAATTTCGTCTGGCATAACAAAGGGCAGGAAAACGCTAGAGAAGTCGCTGCGGGCCATTCCATACCTCGCTGTGGCAAATGTCCAGGACAAGCGCCTGGCGCTCTCACATGTGAAGCAGATCGAAGCAACGGAGAGCGAGATTGAGCGCTACCGTCTACGGAAGGATGATCTACTCCTGACGGAGGGAGGCGACCCAGATAAGCTTGGCCGGGGATCCCTGTGGAATAACGAGCTTCCGGAGGCGATCCACCAAAATCATATTTTCCGAGTCCGAGTAACCGATCCACGTCGCGTGGATCCCGTCTACTTGAACCACCTCGTATCCTCAGACAGAGGCAAGCAGTACTTTCTGCGGTCGGCAAAACAGACTACGGGCATCGCGTCAATCAATATGGCGCAGCTTCGACGCTTCCCGCTGCTGTTGCCTCCGATCGAAGTTCAGCAGGAGTTCGCCCGCCAAGTGGAAGCTGTTCAGTCGCTCACTGCGACGCATCGGGCCAGCTTGGCGGAGCTGGACGCGCTGTTCGCGTCGTTGCAGGATCGGGCTTTCCGGGGGTTGCTCTGATGTGAGATGCTCGGCGGCTGTCCACAGTGGGGGTAGACGTGAGCAACTTCGAGTTCCTGCGCGCCGAGTGGCCTGAGCTGCGTGACGAGGCCCTGCGGGCCGAGCGACTTGCCGTCGCCGACCCGCGGGGCTCGTGCTTCTATGCTCGACGCACCCTGGAACTCGCGCTCGGCTGGCTCTTCGACGCCGACGCGACACTCAAGAAGCCCTACCGGAACGATCTCTCCGGGAAGATCCACGAGCCGACGCTACGCAACCTGGTCGGCACCGCCATCCAGACCAAGATGAACATCATCCGCCAGCAGGGCAATCGTGCTGTGCACGAGCGGACGACGGTGACCTCGAAGCAGTCGATGTCGGTCCTCCGCGAGCTGTTCCACGTCACGTACTGGATCGCCCGGCACTACACCCGCGACCAGGCGCAGGTCCCGGCGAGCGCCCTAGCCTTCAACCCGGATCTGATTCCCCGTCCGGAGGTCCGGCAGCAGACCCAGGCAGAGCTGAAGACGCTCGCCGAAAAGCTTGCCGCTCGGGACGCCACCCTGGCTGCCGAACGCGACAAGAGCGCCACCCTCGACGCCGAGCTGGCGAAGTTGCGCGCCGAGGTCGCCAAGGCGAAGGCCGCCAACGACGCCCGTTCCGACGACCACGACTACGACGAGGCGCAGACCCGCGACCTGTTCATCGATCTGATGCTGGCCGAGGCCGGCTGGCGGCTCGACGGGCCGGACGACCGCGATTCCAAGGCGACCCGAGAGTTCCCGGTGACCGGCATGCCCAACGGTACGGGCACCGGCTTCGTCGACTACGTGCTGTGGGGTGACGACGGCAAGCCGCTCGCGGTAGTCGAGGCCAAGCGTGCGCGGCGGGACGCCACCATCGGCCGGCAGCAGGCCAAGCTCTACGCCGACTGTCTGGAGCAGCGGTACGGCCAGCGGCCGGTCATCTTCTACACCAACGGCTACGACACCTGGCTGTGGGACGACAAGCGCTACCCGCCCCGATCGGTGCAGGGCTTCTACACGAAGGGCGAGTTGGCGCTCCTGATCCAGCGTCGCACCACCCGCGAGCCGCTCGCCGGCGTGCCCGTCAAGGAGGAGATCGTCGGGCGGCCCTACCAGCTCCGGGCCATTCGGAAGATCGGTGAGGCGTTCGAACGGGACCAGCAGCGCCAGGCGCTCGTGGTGATGGCCACCGGTGCCGGCAAGACCCGCACCGTGATCGCCCTGGTCGACCTGCTGATGCGGGCCAACTGGGTCAAGCGGGTGCTCTTCCTCGCCGACCGCACCGCCCTGGTCAATCAGGCGGTCAACGCGTTCAAGACGCACCTGCCGCAGGCGGCCACCGTCAACCTGGTCACCGAGCGGGACACCGAGGGCCGGGTGTACGTCTCGACGTACCCGACCATGATGGGCTTGATCAACGAGACCGCGAGTGGCGGACGGCGCTTCGGGCCGGGCTACTTCGACCTGGTGGTCATCGACGAGGCGCACCGCTCGGTCTACCAGAAGTATCGGGCGATTTTCTCCTGGTTCGACAGCCTGCTGGTCGGGCTCACCGCCACCCCGCGCAACGAGATCGACCGCAACACCTACAGCCTGTTCCACCTGGAGGACGGCGTCCCCACCGATCACTTCGACCTCGACGAGGCGATCGACGGCAACTACCTCGTTCCGCCACGCGCGGTCTCCGTGCCCTTGAAGTTCCAGCGCGACGGCATCTCCTACGACGAACTCACCCAGGAGGAGAAGGACGAGTGGGACTCACTCGACTGGGGTGACGACGGGCCGCCGGACAGCGTCGACGCGGACGCGGTCAACAAGTGGCTGTTCAACGCCGACACCGTGGACAAGGTCCTGGAGACGTTGATGACCCATGGTCACCACGTAGCCGGCGGTGACCGGATCGGCAAGACGATCATCTTTGCCAAGAACGAGGCCCACGCGCGGTTCATCGAGGAGCGGTTCGACCTGGCGTGGCCGACACATGCCGGCCACCACGCCCGGGTCATCACGCACAAGACCGTGTACGCGCAGAGCCTCATCGATGCCTTCTCCGACCAGGAGAAGGCCCCGCACATCGCGATCTCGGTGGACATGCTCGACACCGGCATCGACGTGCCCGAGGTCGTCAACCTGGTCTTCTTCAAGATCGTACGGTCGAAGTCGAAGTTCCTCCAGATGATCGGCCGGGGCACCCGGCTCTGCCCGGATCTCTACGGACCCGGGCAGCACAAAAAGGACTTCTACGTCTTCGACTTCTGCCAGAACTTCGAGTATTTCAACCAGAATCCCGAGACTGCGCAGGGGAAGCTGGGCGAGTCGCTGACCACCCGGCTGTTCAAGGGTCGGCTCGATCTGATCCACCAGCTCGACCAGCGTCTTCCCGCCGACGCGAGCCCCGACTCGGACGCGGACGGGACGGAGAGTGAGGCGGGTCTGCGCTGGGAGCTGGCCCGGAACCTGCACTCCCGGGTCGAGAACATCCACCAGGACAGCTTCGTCGTACGCCCCAAGCGGCGCCTGTTGAACTACTACCTCGACTTCACGCACTGGCACCGGCTCACCCCCGAAGCGGTGGACGAGATCGGCGACAACCTCGCCAACCTGCCCACTGCCGTGCAGGACCCCGACGAGGCGGCCAAGCGGTTCGACCTGATGGTGCTGCGCCTCCAGCTCGGGCAGTTCCGGGTGGTGCCCGGCTACGACCAGCTGCGCCGGCAGGTGCAGGAGATCGCCTCGGCGCTGCTGGAGCAGACCAGCATCCCGGCGGTCCGCGAGCAGCAGCAGCTCCTCGACGAGGTGGCCGGCGACGAGTGGTGGCAGGACGTGACGCTGCCGATGCTGGAGCTGATGCGCCGACGCCTGCGCGGGTTGGTCCGACTGATCTCACGCGCCAAGCGGGCCATCGTCTACACCGACTTCAGCGACGAACTGGGCGAGATCGCGGTGGTCGCGCTCAACGACATCAGGATCGGCACCGACTTCGAGCGGTTCCGCGCCAAGGCACAGGCATACCTGCGCGCCCACGAGGACCACCTGGCGTTGCAGAAGCTGCGCCGCAACAAGCAGCTCTCTCCCACCGACCTCGACGAGCTGGAACGGATGCTGGTGGCCAGTGGTGGCGGCACCGAGGACATCGCCCGCGTCCGCCGCTCGTCCGACGGGCTCGGGCTCTTCATCCGCTCGCTGGTGGGGCTCGAACGGGAGGCCGCCAACGAGGCGTTCAGCGAGTTCCTGGTCGGCCGCACGCTCACCGCGAACCAGATCAACTTCATCGACCTGATCGTCGCGCACCTGACTCGGAACGGCGCCATGGAGCCCGAACGGCTCTACGAGTCCCCGTTCAGCGACATCGCACCGGATCCAGACTCGATCTTTCCGTCTGCCGACGTGGACCGCCTGGTCAGGATCATCAACTCCGTTCGGGACTCCGCCACCCCCACCGGTGAGGTGGCGTAGGGGCACTATTGGCGGGCAGCGGTGCGGCGTTGGCGTGCAGACTCGTAGAGCAGGACGGTCGCGGCGGCCGCCGCGTTCAGGGAGCTGGCGGCTCCGGACATCGGGATCCGGACGAGCTGGTCACAGGCCGCACGCCAGCCGACGCTGAGACCTGTGGTCTCGTTGCCGATGAGGGTCAGCGTGGGTCGCGTGAAGTCGTACTCGGCGGCATCCCGTGCGCCGTGCTCGTCGGCACCCACCACGCCGACGCCGACACCGGCGGCGCGCACGTCGGCCACCCAGGCCAGCACGGCCTGGTGTGCGGGCACCCGGACCACGGGCAGCGCGAACAGCGAGCCGGTACTCGCCCGCACCGCCTTCGGGTCGTACACGTCGGCGGCATGGCCGGTGACGATGACGCCGGACGCGCCGAGGGCGTCCGCGGACCGGATGACCGTCCCGATGTTGCCGGGGCTGGTGGGCCGGTCGAAGACGACGACGTTCATGGTCGGCCCGGCCGGGATACGGCACAGGTCGTCCTCGCGTGCCGCGACCACGGCCAGCAGCTCCGGTGCCGTGTCCGCCTTGCCGCCCAGCTCGTGCATCAGTTCCCGGGCGACGGCGAACCGCTCGGCCCGGACGGTGTCCAGGGTTCTGCGGGCCCAGCCGGACATCTGGGCGTCGGCGTCGTAGAGCAGCTCCCGGACCTGCCAGCCGTGTTCGACGGCCATCGCGATCGGGCGTACGCCCTGCACGAGGAACTCGCCGCGACGCTGCCGCTTGGCCCGGTTACGGAGCAGCGCCTCCCACTGCTGGAACCGGGCGTTGCGGCCACTCACCCGCACCGTCACCGGTTTGCCCCGGCAACGGGGGTGTCCCGTCCGAGTCCCCGCCGAATCGCGATCTCCACCGGCGAGTACGCGCCGTCGGCCCGGTCCAGTTCGTACGGCGCGGCCGGCATCAGCGGCGGCTGGGCCATGAAGCGCGGTCGCGTCCCGTGGTGCGGTTGGGCCGCGTGCACCAGGAACGGATGGCACAGGAAGACGTCGCCCGGGGACCCGGTGGCCAGGGCGAGCGGCCGGTGGTCGGAGGCCGCCACCAGCTCGGGGGCGAGGTCCAGCCCGCTCGCCCCGTCCTCGCCGTACTTCTCCAGCACCTTCGGCACGTCGAGGTGTGAGCCGACCCGGATCCGGGTCGGGGCGTCCTCCGCACCGACCTCGCTGAACAGGAACAGCATCAGCAGCGCCCGGTCCCGGGAGCGGACGTTCGTGAAGTACCAGTTCGCGCCCTCCGGCAGATAGCTGCCCTCGATGTGCCAGCCCGCGTCGTCCGGCTCGTCCTCGTGCGGGAAGCGCAACGGGAACGTACCAAGCGAGTAACGCGGTTCCCACCGTCCCGCGCCGACGAGCAGGTCGTACGCGTGGTGGAGGAACGGCGAATTGGGCGCGGCGGCGAACGGCCCCTGCGCCATGCCGGGCACCCAGTGCACGGGCTGCGTCCAGGTGGCCGGGTCGTCCGGGTCGCAGCCCGTCTCCCGCCACAGCAGTCGCGCGCAGTCCGCGGCCACGCGCGGTGCGACAGCCCCCGCCAGCTTCACGAAGCCGTCGCGAAGGAACCGGGATACCAGTGTCTCGTCGTCCATGCCTCCCATCGTGTGGTGGCACCGGTCCCGGTCACCCGACACTTCCCGCGCCGCGTCGGTCGGGTGGGCCGGGAAAGAGGCGGCGGGAGGGAGCGGGTCAGGACAGGGAAGCGTAGACGTCGATCAGGCGCTTGGTGATCACGTCGGGGTGGAACGTGCGCTCGTAGCGGGTGCGGGCCGCGCCGGCCAGGGCGCGCGCCTCCGCGGCGGCCAGCGGCAGCGCGGCAGCCAACGCGTCGGCCTCGGGCGCCACCACCCAGCCGGCCTCGCCCCGCTGCACCCCGGTCGGCAACGGGACGTGCCCTTCCCCGGGCGCGGCGGTCGCCACCTCGGCCGGCCCGGTGCCGGCCGGCTCGCGGGGGGTGTCCGCGCCGACCAGGTACGGGATGCCGCCGAGCGCGGTCCCGAGCACCGGCCGACCGGCGGCCAGCGCCTCGATGATCACGGTGGGCAGCACGTCGTGCCAGGTCGAGGTGGCCAGCACCACGGCGCTGTCGGCCAGCGCGGCGCGTACCCCCTGGCGGTCGAGCTGGCCCAGGTAGCGCACGTCGGGCCGCTCGGCGGCGGCCGCCTCGGCCAGCGGGCGCAACTCGCCGTCACCGGCGATGCGCAGCGGGCCGAGCGCGCCCACCGGGTGTCGCCGCCACGCCGCGAGCAGCAGGTCCAGGCCCTTCTCCGGGCTGAGCCGGCCCATGAACAGGAAGCCGTCCCCCACCGGCGTCGGCGTGCCCGGGTCGGGCACCGCGTTGGGCTTGACCACGATCCGCTCGTCCGGGATGCCGTAGTCCCGCAGGTGGTCGGCGACCGCCGAGGTCAGCGCGATGAACCGGTCCACCGACCGCCAGGTCGGGCGGTGCACGGCCAGCGTGGTGGCCATCAGCGCGCTCTGCGCCCGGGAGTCGCGGTAGCAGCGGTGCACGATCGCCGGCACGCCCAGCGCGCGACCCCGGCAGTCCTGGCAGATCACGCCGTCGCGGAAGTAGAGACCGGAGGAGCAGACCTGCCGGTAGTTGTGCACCGTCTGCACCACCGGCACGCCGCGCTTGTGCGCGGTCCGCACCACCCAGGGCGAGAGCAGCGGGTACGGGTTGTGCAGGTGCAGCACGTCCGGCCGGTGCTCGACGAGCAGGCGGTCCAGGTCGTGCTGGGCCTTCGGGGCCCAGATCGGCGAGATCGGCAGCAGCGCCTTGGCCGGCTTCGACATCGACGGGATCTCGTCGGAGCTGCGCAGGAACGGCAGCACCTCCACGCCGGCAGCGGTGAGCTGGGCGATCTCCGCGTCGACGATGGTGTTCTCGCCGGACGGCTGAGCTTCCCGGTACCGGTTGTGCGCCACCACGATTCTCACGGGAAAGAAGGCTACCGTTGTCCCGTGCCTGAACTACCGGAGGTGGAAGCGCTCGCCGGATACCTGCGTGAGCGGGCGGTGGGCCGGCGGGTCGAGCGGTTCGAGGTGGCCTCGATCAACGCGCTGAAGACGTACGATCCGCCGCCCAGCGCGGTCGCCGGTCGGACGGTCACCGGCGCGGGCCGGCACGGGAAGTTCCTGGACGTCCGGTTCGAAGAGGATCTGCACCTGGTGATCCACCTGGCCCGGGCGGGCTGGCTGCACTACCGGGAGGCGTTTCCGTCAGCGACCCCGCTGCGGCCCGGCAAGGGCCCGATCGCGGTGCGGGTACGCCTCGACGACGGTTCCGGCTTCGACCTGACCGAGGCCGGCACCCAGAAGAAGCTGGCCGCCTACCTGGTCACCGATCCGGCCCAGGTGCCCGGCGTGGCGAAGCTGGGGCCGGACGCGCTGGCGGCCGACCTGCCCACGTTCGTCGAGCGGCTGCGCAGCCGCCGGGGGCAGGTCAAGGGCGTGCTGACCGACCAGTCGGTGCTGGCCGGCGTGGGCAACGCGTACTCGGACGAGATCCTGCACGCGGCGCGGCTCTCTCCGTTCGCGATCACCGACCGGCTCACCGACGACCAGCTCGCCGGCCTGCACGCGGCGACCCGGACGGTGCTGGGCGACGCGGTCCGGCGGTCGATGGGCCAGCGGGCCGCGGAGCTGAAGGGGGAGAAGCGCTCGGGCCTCAAGGTGCACGCCCGGAAAGGGCTGCCCTGTCCGGTGTGTGGTGACACGGTGCGTGAGGTCTCGTTCGCCGACTCCAGCCTCCAGTACTGCCCCACCTGTCAGACCGGCGGCAAGCCGTTGGCTGACCGAAGGTTGTCCCGACTCGTACGGTGAGTAACCACACCCGGTGGTTACTGAGCGGAATCGACCGGGGATCGCGGAAGGTCCCGGTCGGTGGCTCTACCCGAGCCGTCATCCATCGGTATAGTGGCTCGGTCCCCGGCTTCACAACTGACTCGGAGCCGGCCAGATCGCCACGGTCAACGTGGGAGACTGGAACGGTGAGCGACCCGCGTCCTCACGGCGAGTGAGGTTCGGGTCATGCGGGAGGACATGGGTTGAGGTGACGACAAGCCTCCAGCGCCCGGTAACCGACACAGGCCGGAGCAAGAGCGTGCGGCACGTCGACAGCTTTGAGATCCAGCCGCCGACACCGCCGTCGCACAACGGCGTACCCCGGTCGGGATGGGCTCGCGCCCGCCGCCGGGTCTCCCGCTGGCACCGTCCCTACATCGCGGTCCTGCTGCTGGCCGACTTCGGCGCCGCGGCGCTGGCCAGCTTCCTGGCCGTGCAGATCTTCGAGCAGGCCGACTCCGGCTTCAAGAACTCCCCTCAGGTGTGGTTCTACACCGTCGCGTTCCTGCTGCTGCCGCTCGGCTGGCTGCTCATCCTGTGGGGAAACCGGGCGTACGACCGGCGCTACCTGGGCCTCGGTCCGGACGAGTTCAAGCGCGTCATCCGCTCCGGTGTGGCCGTTGCCGCCACCGTTTCGTTCCTGGCCTTCGCCACGGTGACGTCACTGTCCCGGTGGACGGTCGGCTTCGCGCTGCTCGGCGCGCTGCTGCTGATTCTGCTCGGCCGGATGATCGCCCGGGCCGGTCTGCACGCGTTGCGCCGCCGGGTCGGTCAGGCCGGGCACCGGATGGTGCTGGTCGGCACGCTGCCGGAGTGCCTGGAGGTCTACACCACGGTCACCCGCAACCCCGGCGTCGGCCTGGTGCCGGTCGCCATCCACCTCACCGACGGTTACGCCGCCGCCCGGGGCCTGGAGACGCCGGTGCCGGTGTACGCCGGCCGCGACGTGCTGGCCCTGGTGCGGGAGGTCGGCGGCGACACCATCGCGGTCTGCGGCTCGGCCACCGCCGAGCCGGGTGAGCTGCGCCGGCTGGCCTGGCAGTTGGAGGGCTCCGGCGTCGACCTGGTGGTCGCGCCCCAGCTCACCGACATCGCCGGCCCCCGGGTGCACATCCGCCCGATCGAGGGCCTGCCGCTGCTGCACGTCGAGGAGCCGACCCTCTCCGGTCCGGCGCTGCTGCTCAAGAGCCTGATGGACCGGGTCGCGTCCGGGCTGGGCCTGCTGGTGCTCGCCCCGCTCTTCGCCGCGGTCGCGCTCGCCATCCGCATCTCCGACCCCGGCCCGGTGTTCTTCCGGCAGCCCCGGGTGGGGCACGAGGGGCGCACGTTCCGGGTGTGGAAGTTCCGCACCATGTACGTGGACGCGGAGGAGCGACTGGCCGGCCTGGTCGACCAGAACGAGACCGACGGCATGCTGTTCAAGATGAAGCAGGATCCCCGGGTCTTCCCGGTGGGCCGCTTCCTGCGGGCCTCGTCGCTGGACGAGCTGCCCCAGTTGATCAACGTGCTCTGGGGTGAGATGTCGCTGGTCGGCCCGCGTCCGCTGCCCGCCGACGACGGCGACTTCCTGGGCGACGTGCGACGCCGGCTGCTGGTCCGGCCGGGCATGACCGGGCTGTGGCAGGTGTCCGGCCGCTCCGACCTGTCCTGGGACGAGGCGGTCCGGCTCGACCTCTACTACGTCGACAACTGGTCGCTGGCGTACGACCTGAGCATCCTGTGGCGGACCGTCGGAGTGGTGCTGGCCCGCAAGGGCGCGTACTAACGTTCCCGGGGTGGGTGGCAACCTCTCGGCCGTCTTCGCCGTCGTCTCGCTGGTCACCGCGTTGGCCGCGGCGCTCTGGGCGGTGCTGCGGTTGCGCGCCCGACGGGGCATCGCCACCGCGACCCAGCGGGCCACGTACGAGGTGCTGCACACCGCCGGCCTGGCCGCCGAGCCGCTGCGCGCCGGCCTGAGCGCGGCGGGCGCGGCGAAGGCCGTACGCCATCTGCGCGCCCTGGTGGGCGCCGCCGGCCTGGCGCTGACCGACCGCGAGATGCTGCTGGCCGTCGACGGGCGCGGCGCGCACCACGGCGACCAACTGGTCGCGGCGGCCCGGCGGGTGGTCGACAGCGGGCGCTCCACCGTGCTGCGCGAGTCGGAGCTGCACTGCGACCTGGTCGACTGCCCGGTACGCGGCGCGGTGGTGGCGCCGCTGAGCGCGGACGGCCGGGTGGTCGGCGCGCTGGTGGCGGTGGCCGACGAGCGACCGGCGCCCGGCCTGGTGCAGGCCACGCTGGAGACCGCGCACTGGGCCGGCGACCAGCTCGCCCTGGCCGAGCTGGACTCGTCGCGGGAACGGCTGGCCCGGGCCGAGGTACGCGCGCTGCGCGCCCAGATCAGCCCACACTTCATCTACAACGCGCTCACCGCGATCGGCTCGTTCGTGCGGACCGACCCGGACCGGGCCCGGGAGCTGATCCTGGAGTTCGCCGAGTTCACCAGGTACTCGTTCCGCTCGCACGGCGAGTTCACCACGCTGGCCGAAGAGCTGCGCTCGATCGACCGCTACCTGACCATCGAGCGGGCCCGGTTCGGCGAGCGGCTCCAGGTGCGCCTCCAGATCGCCCCGGAGGTGCTGCCGGTGACGCTGCCGTTCCTCTGCCTCCAGCCGCTGGTCGAGAACGCGGTGCGCCACGGCTTGTCCCGCAAGCCGGGCACCGGCATGGTGAGCATCGAGGCCCGGGACGCGGGCGCCGAATGTCACATCACGGTGGAGGACGACGGAGTGGGGATGGATCCGACCACGCTGACGGCGGGCATCGCCGAGGTGTCAGGTGTCGGCAGCGACCCGGCCGACGACCCGGGGCAGCACGTCGGCCTCTCCAACGTCGACGAGCGGCTGCGGTCGGCCTTCGGGGACCGCTTCGGCCTGGTCGTCGAGACCGGCCTGGGCTCGGGTACGAAGGTCAGCATGCGGGTGCCGAAGTTCCACCCCGGCGTCCGGGTCTCGTCATGACCGCGACCGGCACCGGGTTCCTCCGCGTGCTGGCCGTGGACGACGAGCCGCCGGCCCTCGACGAGCTGGCCTACCACCTGCGCACCGATCCCCGGGTGGCCCGGCTGCACACCGCCGGCGACGCCACCGAGGCGCTGCGGGTGCTCCGCGACGACGACGTGGACGTGGTGTTCCTCGACATCCGGATGCCGGGGCTGGACGGCATGGAGCTGGCCCGGGTGCTGCGCCGGTTCGCCCGGCCACCGGCGATCGTCTTCGTCACCGCGTACGACGACGGCGCGGTGGACGCGTTCGACCTGGGCGCCACCGACTACGTCCGCAAGCCGGTCCGGGCCGAGCGGCTGGCCGAGTCGCTGCGCCGGGTGATCGGCTCGCGGGTGGTGCCGTCGCATCCGGCAGCGCTGGCCCGGGCGGAGGAGGACCCGACGATTCCGGTCGAGTTGGCCGGCACCACCCGGATGCTGCCCCGCTCGGCGGTGCGCTGGGTGGAGGCGCAGGGCGACTACGCCCGGCTGCACACCGCGGAGGGCTCGCACCTGGTCCGGGTGTCGCTGGCCACGCTGGCGGAGCGCTGGGCCGACGCGGGGTTCGTCCGCGTCCACCGGTCGTACCTGGTGCAGTTGCGGCTCATCGCCGAGCTGCGGCTGGTCAACTCCGGTTACGTGGTGGTGGTCGACGGGACGGAGCTGCCGGTGAGCCGCCGGCACACCCGGGAGCTGAAGGACAAGCTGGTCCGCGCCGCCAAGCAGGACTGGAGCCGCTGACTCCACAGTCGATTCCGCCGGTACGGCTGATCGACGCGTGTCGCACCGCGTACCTATCCTGGCCGGGCCGATCCCGGACGGGGCGCGGGGGGCGGTGTGGGCGAAGCCTGCGCGGGGTCGCCCCACCATCCTCACGTTGGGACGCAGATGCGTTTTTCCTTCGCACGTCGTGCCGCCACCGCGGCCGTCGTCGCCGGTTTCCTCGTCCTGCCCGGGTCAGCCCCGGCGCA
The DNA here is from genome assembly GCF_045040125.1 of Micromonospora sp. NBC_01392. Lineage (NCBI taxonomy): Bacteria > Bacillati > Actinomycetota > Actinomycetes > Micromonosporales > Micromonosporaceae > Micromonospora > Micromonospora sp. NBC_01392. Next base: position 162,798 of record NZ_CP109549.1, read on the forward strand.
GGCCGCGGAGACCAGCACGGTCAGCGGACGGCTGACCACCAGCTCCGGCGCCGGCGCGGCCGACGCCCAGGTCGAGGTGTTCGACGCCGACAGCTACGCCACGGCCGGCTGGACCACCACCGACAGCGACGGCCGCTGGTCGGTCGGCGGGCTGGACGCGGGGCGCTACCTCGTCGGCTTCCACCCGGTCGACCAGCCGGCGCAGTACTACCGGCAGCAGGCCGTGATCTGGGACGCCGACCCGGTGACGGTCGGCAGCGGCGAGACCGCCACCGCCGACGACCAGCTCCGGGCCACCGGCCTGCTCACCGGGCGGATCACCGACGCCGGTGGCGCACCCGTCGCCTGGCTCAGCATCTACGCCGACCGGCCCGACAACTCCGCGAACGCCTACGGGTCCACCGACGAGGACGGGCGCTTCCGGATCGCCGCGACGCCCGGCGACTACACCCTCTCCTTCCGGCCGATCGAGGGCTCCTACCAGACCCAGTACGTTCCCGGGAAGCTCGACGAGGTCGACGCCGGCCGCTACCGGGTGACCGCCGACCAGGAGACCGTGGTCAACGAGACGGTGCTGCCCACCGGCAGCCTCACCGGCACGTTCACCACCGCGGCCGGCGCGCCGCTCGCCTCCGCCCGGGTCGCGGTCAACACCGCCAACATGTACGGCGGGGTCGACGCCGAGACCGCTGCCGACGGCACCTTCACCGTCCCGGCGCTGCTGGCCGGCTCCTACAAGGTGCGTTTCGAGACCGACGACCGGACGCAGTACTACCGGGGCAAGCTCGACTACACCGACGCGAACCTCGTGGTGGTGCGCGGCGGCCAGCGGACCCGGATCGCCGACGCGCTGCTCGGCACCGGCTCCGTGCGGGTCCGCGCCGTCGACTCGGTCACCGGCGCCCCGGTGACCGACTTCTGCGTCGAGTCGGCGGAGACGTGCAGCCGGGGCACCGGGGCCGTCACCCTCACCGGCCTGCCGCAGGGCCGGCACGAGATCTACGTCTACACGGCGGACCGCCTGCACTTCGACCGCCGCCTCACCGTGCGGGTGCTGGCCGGCCAGACCACCGAGGTCGCCCCGAAGCTGCGCCCGGGCGCGCTGATCACCAGCACCATCGTCGACCGGGCCACCGGGCGGCCGGTGGCCGACGTCTGCCTCGACGCGTTCCTGCCCAAGCAGGCCGGGCTGGTGGACGGGCACGGAAACTGCAGCGACCAGGCCGGACGAATCCGGGTGGGTCCGCTGGCCGGTGGCACCTACCGGCTCTTCGCCGACCCGGGCGACGCCCCCTACGGTCGGCAGTGGGTCGGCGCCGACGGCGGCACCGGTGACGAGCGGCAGGCCGCCACCGTCACCGCGACGGTCGGTACGGTGACCGCCGGGCCGCAGGTCCGGCTCGACCCGGCCGGCCGGATCACCGGCACGGTCACCGACGCGGCCACCGGCAAGCCGGCGAACTCGGTCGACGTCTCGGTGCTGACCGGTCACCCCGGTGTCGGCGTCAACGACGCCAGCACCGACGAGCAGGGCCGCTACACGCTCGACCGCCTCGGCCCGTACGACTGGCCGGTGGTCTTCAGCGGCCACCCGTACGCCGTCCACTGGTCCGGTGACGCGGTCAGCCGCTACACCGCCACGCCGGTGCCGGTGACCGCCGGGGGCACCGCGACCCTCGACACCGCCATGCGGGCGGGCAGCACGGTGACCGGCACGTTCACCAACCAGGACGGCGCGTCGTTCACCAACGGCTGGGTGGTCGCCCGCAGCGCCGACACCGGCGACGTTGCCGGCTCCGGCTGGATGTCCGACGGCCGCTACACGCTCCAGGTCACCGGCCGCCAGCGCGTCTACGTCACCTACGACGTGTCGTTCGCCGGCCAGGACTACTCCGGCCGCTACCTGGTGACCGACCCGGACGGCACCCGCAAGCTCGGCTTGTTCGTGGTGCCGGCCACCGGCACGCTCACCGCCGACCTGGTGGTCCCGACGAGCTGACCCGGCACGTGCGGGGCCAGTCCGTGGGCCGGCCCCGCACTGCTGTTCCGGTCCCGTCGTCCACAACGGGTCCGCGCTCATCCACCGAGTTGTCCACAGGTGTGCGGCGTTATCCACAGGTTGTGCACAGCGCCGTCCACGCTGCGCTTGACATTCACGCTGAGCGGGCGAGACTGCCGGGGATGACCGCAGCCGACGACCAGCAGCCGGCGGGGCAGCCCGTCGCGGCGGCCCCGGTCCCCGGCCCGCGCGTCCCGCAGCGGACCCGGGTCGTGCTGGCCGAGGTCTCCCGGACCGGCAGCCGCGCCGACCGCACCCGCTCCGAGCTGACCCAGCAGACCCGGGTCGGCGAGACGCTGGTGCAGGGCCTGATGCGCGCCCAGCTCTCGCTGGCGCTGCGGCTCAGCCTGCTGGTGGTGATCGGGCTGGGCGGCCTGCCGTGGCTGTTCGCCATCGCGCCGTCGGTCGGGCGGGTCACCGTGCTCGGCGTGAACCTGCCGTGGGTGCTGCTCGGGGTGGCCGCGTTCCCGTTCCTGATCGTGGTCGGCTGGGCGTACGTGCGGCTGGCGGAACGCAACGAGCAGGACTTCGTCGACCTGGTCCAGCGGCCGGAGCGCTGATGGCCAACGGGTACGTGGTCCCCGCGATCGTGGCGGTCACCCTGGTCACCGTCGGCATCGGCTTCTACGGCCTGCGGCTGGCCCGCACCACGTCCGACTTCCTGGTCGCGTCCCGGGCGGTCAGCCCGACCTGGAACGCCGCCGCGATCGGCGGGGAGTACCTGTCGGCGGCCAGCTTCCTGGGCGTGGCCGGCCTGATCCTCAAGTACGGCGTGGACGTGCTCTGGTACCCGGTCGGATTCGCCGCCGGCTACCTGGCGTTGCTGCTGTTCGTGGCCGCCCCGCTGCGCCGCTCCGGCGCGTTCACGCTGCCGGACTTCTGCGAGGTGCGGCTCGGGTCGCGTCGGCTCCGCACGATCGCCACCGTCTTCGTGATCTTCATCGGTTGGCTCTACCTGGTGCCGCAGTTGCAGGGCGCCGGGCTGACGTTGGCCACGCTGACCGGGTCGCCGTACCCGGTCGGGGCGCTGCTGGTGGCCGTGGTGGTGACCGCGAACGTGGCGCTGGGCGGCATGCGGGCGATCACGTTCGTGCAGGCTTTTCAATACTGGCTCAAGTTGACCGCGCTCGCCGTACCGGCGATCTTCCTGGCGTTGCAGTGGCAGGCCGACGCCCGCCCGGCGGTGACGCCACCCGACGGGCCGGCGTTCCGGACCGCGACCACCGTGGTGGTCGAGCACCGCGCGACGCTCACCCTGCCCGACGGCGACGTGCGGGAGGTACGCCCCGGCGACCGCCTCGACTTCGCCGCCGGTGACCCGGTGCCGGAGGTGTCCGGCGCGGCGATCGCCGCCACCGACTGGCTGCTGCCGGACACCGCCGGCGACGACGACCGCAGCCTGTTCGCCACGTACTCCCTGATCCTGGCCACGTTCCTGGGCACCATGGGGTTGCCGCACGTGCTGGTGCGCTTCTACACCAACCCGGACGGCGCCGCCGCCCGGCGCACCACACTCGTGGTGCTGGCCCTGGTCGGCGTCTTCTACCTGCTGCCCACGATCTACGGCGTGCTGGGCCGGATCTACACGCCGCAACTGCTGGTCAGCGGTCAGACCGACGCGGTGGTGGTGCTGCTGCCCGGCGCGGCGCTCGGCGACGGCGTCACCGGCCGGCTGCTCGCCGCACTGGTCGCCGCCGGCGCGTTCGCGGCGTTCCTCTCCACCTCGTCCGGGCTGCTCACCAGCGTCGCCGGGGTGATCTCCACGGATGTGCTGGGCCGCGGCTCGGTACGCGGTTTCCGGCTCGCCACGGTGATCGCCGGCGCGGTGCCGGCGGTGCTCGCGTTGAACGTCTCCGGGCTGGACGTGTCGCAGGTGGTGGGGCTGGCGTTCGCGGTCGCCGCGTCGAGCTTCTGCCCGCTGCTGGTGCTCGGCATCTGGTGGCGCGGCCTGACCGACCTGGGCGCCGCCGCCGGGGTGCTGGTGGGCGGCGGTGCGGCGATCGGCGCGGTGCTGGTCACCGTGCTGGGCCCGCCGCTGACCGGCTGGCCGGCGACGCTCACCACCCAGCCGGCGGCGTGGACGGTGCCGCTGGCGTTCACGGTGATGGTGGTGGTCTCCATGGCCAGCCGGCGACGCCTGCCCCGCGACGTCGGCACCACCATGCTCCGCCTGCACACGCCGGAGTCGCTGCGCCTGTAGGCGCCTACCTCTCAGGTATGACGGAAAGATCGTCCTTCGGCCCGAGCAGGCGCTGGCCGGGGCGGGCTACCGTCGGACCATGACCGATCAGCACCCGGCCCTGCACCTCCGTGGCCTGGCCAAGCGCTTCGACACGAAGGTCGCGGTGGCCGGGGTCGACCTGGCCGTGCCGACCGGCTCGTTCTACGGCCTGCTCGGCCCGAACGGGGCCGGCAAGACCACCACCCTCTCCATGGCCGTCGGCCTGCTGCGGCCCGACGCCGGCGAGGCCCGCGTCCTCGGGTACGACGTCTGGGCCGACCCGGTCCGCGCGAAGAGCCTGCTCGGCGTGATGCCGGACGGCGTACGCCTCTTCGACCGGCTGAGCGGGGCGGAGCTGCTGGCGTACCACGGTCTGCTGCGCGGCATGGACCCGGCGGTGGTCGACCAGCGGGCGGCGGAGCTGCTCGACGTGCTGGCGCTCGGCGACGCCGGCCGCACGCTGGTGGTCGACTACTCGGCCGGCATGAAGAAGAAGATCGGCCTGGCCTGCGCGCTGCTGCACGGCCCGCGCCTGCTGGTCCTCGACGAGCCGTTCGAGGCGGTCGACCCGGTCTCGGCGGCGCTGATCCGGGACATCCTGCACCGGTACGTGACCGGTGGCGGCACGGTGGTCTTCTCCAGCCACGTGATGGAGGTGGTCGAGCGGCTCTGCTCGCACGTGGCGATCCTGGCCGACGGCACGATCAAGCGGGTCGGCACGCTGACCGAGGTGCGCGGCGACCGGTCGCTGGAGGACGTCTTCGTCGAGGTCGTCGGCGGCCGGACCGCGACCGGCGAGGAGCTGTCGTGGCTGTCCCGGTGACCGCCGTCGAGCCCCCGGCGCGGGCCGTCTCGCCCCGGCACTTCGTCCGGCTGAAGCTGCGGGTGCTCGGCAACAACTTCCGTGGCCAGGCGTGGCGGATCGCGCTGTTCGTGCTGGGTGTGCTGTTCGCGCTCTGGTTCGCCGCGACCGGGTTCTTCCTGCTGGCCGCGCCCGGCCTGGCCGACGAACCCCGGTACGCGTTGCTGGCCGCCGCGTTCGGCGGCGGCGTGCTGACGCTCGGCTGGCTGCTGCTGCCGCTGGTCTTCTTCGGCGTGGACGAGACGCTGGACCCGGCCCGGTTCGCGCTGCTGCCGCTCTCCCGCCGGACCCTGGTCACCGGCCTGCTCGCCGCCGCGCTGGTCAGCGTGCCGGCGCTGGCCACCCTGATCACGGTGGCCGGGTTGGTGATCACCGCGGGCGCGCTGGGCGGCTGGTCGGCCGCGCTGGTGGAGGCCGTCGGCGTGGTCACCGGGCTGCTGGTCTGCGTGGCCGGGGCCCGCGCGCTGACCAGCGCGTTCGCCACCATGCTGCGGTCCCGTCGGGTCCGTGACCTGGCCGCCGTGCTGCTCGCGGTGCTGGCCGCGCTGCTCGGGCCGTTGCAGTTGCTGGTGCTGGCCGCGGTGCGCAGCGCCGACTGGGACCGGCTGACCGGGGTGGCCCGGGTGGTCGGCTGGACGCCGTTCGGCGCGCCCTGGACGGCCGGCATCGACGTGGCCGAGGGCCGGGCCCTCGCGGCCGTGGTGAAGCTGCTGATCACCGCCGCGACGATCGGCGTACTCCTGCTCTGGTGGTCGCGGTCGTTGGAGTCGGCGATGGTCGGCGCGGCGAGCGCCGGGCCGGCGCGGGCCCCGCGCGGCGTGGTCGGCGGCGCGATCGCGCAGCTCTTCCCGCGCGCGGTCGGCTGGGCCCGGCGGGACCGGTTCGGCGCGTTGGTGGCCCGGGAGTGCCGCTACTGGTGGCGGGACGCCCGACGGCGGGCCAACCTGATCACGGTCGCCGTGGTGGGCGTGTTCGTGCCGGTGATGGTCAACCTGGGTGGCGCGTCGCTCGCGGTCGAGGGCGGGGCCGCGTTCGGCGAGGCCAGCGCCAACTCCTCCCCGGTGCTGGTCAGCATCTCCATGGTCTTCGTCGGGGTGCTCGCCTCGGTGACGCTGGCCAACCAGTTCGGTTTCGACGGCAGCGCGTACGCGGCGAACGTGGTCGCCGGCGTGCCGGGCCGGGTGGAGCTGCGGGCCCGGATGACGGCGTTCTCGCTCTACGTGGTGCCGATCCTGCTGGTCGTCGCGGTGGTGCTGGGCGTCGTGCTGGGGCGGCCGGAATGGCTCGGGGTGATGGCCGGCGGGCTGTTCGCCGCGTACGGCTGTGGGCTGGCGATCAACGGGTTCATCTCGGTGCTCGGCGCGTACTCGCTGCCGGAGACCAGCAACCCGTTCGCCATGAACACCGGCGCGGGCATCGCGAAGAGCCTGTTCACGCTGCTGTCCATGGTGTCCTCGGCGGCGGCGGCGATCCCGTTCGTGGTGGCCGCCGGGCTGCTCGGCGACGTCTGGCTCTGGCTGGCGCTGCCGGTCGGCGTGGCGTACGGGACGGGCGCGGCGCTGCTCGGCGCGTACCTGGCCGGGGACGCGTTGGACCGCCGGCAGCCGGAGCTGCTGGCCTCGGTCACGCCGAGGCGCTGATGCCGGTCGTCGAGGCGGTCGTCACCGTGCCGGTCCCGCCGGAGCTGGCGTTCGCGGTCTCCCAGACCGTCGCACCGGTGCGTTACCGGTGGGACCCGTTCGTCCGCGAGCAGCACTTCGTCGACGGCGCGACCCGCCCCGGCCGGGGCGTGCGCACTTTCACCCGCTCCCGGCACGGGTTGACCATGGTCAGCGAGTACGTCTCCTGGGCGCCACCGACCAACGTGGGCATGAAAATGGTCCGTGGACCGTGGTTCTTCGAACGCTTCGGCGGCGGCTGGCGCTTCGCGCCCGGCCCGGAGCCGGGCACCACGGTAGCCACCTGGCGGTACAACTTCCGGTGCCGGCCGGCGTTCCTGCGCCCGGTGGCCGAGCGGATCGGCGGATGGCTGCTCGGCCGGGACATCCGCCGCCGGATCGCCGGGTACGCGGCCGGCTGCGCCGACCCCGAGGTGCTGGCCGCCGCCCGCCGCACGCTGCCGTCCTAGCCTCGGCGCTCGGCGCTCGGCGGCAATTTACTTTTTTTGCGCTATGACCGTGAGTCATAAATATGACCCAGAGTCATGACGGAAAAAACCGGTGCCTTGTTCCGGCCGTGGACCGTCGCCGGAAGGAGGCGCTACACGGTGCGGCGCATCGCGGCGTAGACGTGGTGACCGTCGCCGACGCTGAGCACGTTGACCAGCTCCCAGCCGTAGTTCGACAGGTGCTCGACAGCCTCCATCAACGGCGGGAAGCCGCTGCTGCCCCACTTGTGCCGGGCGATGACCATCAGATGCCGGTGCGGGTAGGCGCGCAGGTCGACCTGACCGCCGACGATGGCCTCGGCGGTGATGACGCGGTCCTGGGCGAGCTTCTGCGGGGGTACGAGAGCCATGCCCCGGAGGGTAGGCGGATCAGTCGAGCGGCGCCCGGTGGAGGTGGGCGAGCAGGGAGCGCCAGGCGTCCGGCGTGAAGGTGAGGGCCGGGCCGGACGGGTCCTTGCTGTCCCGGACCAGCACCACACCGGGCAGGTTGCCCGCCACCTCGACACAGTTGCCGGCGTTGTCGGATCGCGAGGATTTCTGCCATGCGGGCTGGTTCACGACGTCACCTTCAACTTGTGGATCAGATCGAGTGAGGCACGCTCCGGCAGCGCCTCCCCGAGCAGGATCTCCCACTTGCGCAGCATGAGGCGGATCCACTCCGGATAGTCGGCGATCTGCCCTCGCGCCGGGTTGTCGAGGCAGAGCATGTGCTCGCCGCCCGGCAACTCGGCGATGGCGAAGCCGCCGCCGAGTGAGAGATGTGCGCCGATGTCGAGAGGTAGGACATGCAGGCGGACCCGTGGATGTTCTGCCGCGTCGAGTAGCCGGCCGAACTGGCCGTCCATGACCGCCCGCCCGCCGATGGACCGCCGTAACGCGCTCTCGTCGACGATGAAGACGCAGTCCGGCGCATCCGACTTCGCGAGCACCCGCTGGCGAGCCATGCGCAGCGCCAGCAACTCGTCCACCCGGTCCTTCCCGTACAGGCGGCCGGCCTCGAAGATGGCTCGGGCGTATTCCTCGGTCTGAAGGAGGCCGGGGATCGCGCACGGCTCGAAGTTGCGAATCAGGACCGCCTGATCTTCGTAGCCCTGCCAGGGCAGGAACCACGACGGTGAGCGGTCGCCGTCGTACTCCCTCAGCAGGCTTGCCAGGAGGCCGCCGGTGCCGAGCGCCTGGTCGGCGGCGATGGCGAACTCCATCGTCGGTCGGCGGCGGCCGGTCTCGATGGCGGCCACGGTCGACGGGCTCCATCTGATGGTGGCCGACAGCGCCTCCTGCGAGAGGTCCGCTCCGGCGCGGGCAGCTTTCAGCGCCCGGATCCACACCTCGATGTCCATCCTCACCCCGTTGGTAAGTACGCGACTTCGCTCCGTAGTAACTCCTGGCATCCTGCCCTGTCGGTCGGGACGCGTCCAGGGTGGAGGCACGCGGCCCGGCCGGTGGAGGCCACGACCCGGTGGCCGGTCCTGCGACGGGTCGCCCCGACCATCCCCGGTCGGGGCGACCCCTTCCCAGGGAGGCGCGAGTGCGAAGAGATCCGGGAGATCTTGGAAGAAAGGTGCCCCCCGAGGGGCCCGTAGCTTCCAAGATCGGGAGGGACCGGGCGCACGTGCCGATGCGCCCGACGTGGCGGTGCCGGGCGTGCGGGGCGACCGGACCGCGCTGTTGTTCCATCTCGGCGGGCTGCTCGCCGAGGCGAACGAGCAGCTCAGCGACGCCACGGACCGGTACTGGCGCTTCCTCGGCTGGGCGCGGGCCCGGGGCGGCACAATGTTTCACGTGAATCATGAGCAGCCGGGTGCCGAGATCCACCACACCGACCCGTTCGCCGTGCCGGCCGGGCAGCGCTCGCCGGCACGCCGGCTGCGTGGCCGGCTGGCCGCCCCGGTGACGCTCTGGACCGCGCCCGGCCCGGCCGGGCTCACCGTCTCCTCCACGCTGATCGCGGAAGGGGAGCCGGACCGGCTGCTCGGCCTGGTCGACGCGGAGTCGGAGCTGTGGGCGGCGGTCGAGGACGCCGGGCGGTTCGCGGTCGCGCCGCTGGGCCCGCGCCACCGGCAGCTCGCGGACCGCTTCGCCGGCCTCTTCCCGTCGCCCGGCGGCCTGTTCGCGCTGGACGCCTGGACCGAGACGCCGTACGGGCCGGTGCCGGCGGACGCCGGTGGCTGGGCCGGCTGCCGGCTCGACGCGGCCCGCGAGTACGGCTGGGGTCTGCTGGTGGAGGCCACCATCGAGGCGGTCGACCTCCCCGGCGAGAGTGCTCCCCTGCTGCACTACCGGGGCCGCTACCGGGAGCTGACCGACTAGGTCGGGAACCTCCGGCACGAGCGGCCCGGAGGTTCCCGACCGGGCTACTTGGCGAGCCCGCCGCCGCGCTGCTGGCTGGTGGACGGGCCGGACGCGCCACCGCTCGGCGGACGGACGCTCGGGGGGCCGGCTCGGCCCGCGTCACCGGTGGAGGTCATCCGGGCGATCGCGGCAGTGTTCCCGTTCTGGACCTGCGCGATCCGTTCCGTCGGGCTCTCACTGCCCCGCAGGTAGGCACGCTGGACGTCCTGGTTCGTGTACCCACCGTCGCGTACCGCGTCGCGGACGGTCCGGGTCTCCTCCCGATAGGTGAAGCCGCGCTGCCCCGGCTGGCCCGCCGTCCGGAAGTCCAGCCCGGCCGCGGACTGCGTCATGTATTCCGTCATCCCCTCCACGGTGGAGTCGGTGAGACGACTGTCCGGCGCCTGGAGGCTGGGGTGCTCGATGCGGTGGAAGTTCTCGTGGGCCTGCGCGAACACGGTGTGATTGTTCGGGTTGAGGTAGGTGTCGCGTTCCCCGACCGGCCCCCGGGTGGTGATGCCCTCCACGTGCGCGGCCCGCCCGAACGCCTGCCCGGGCGCGCCGGCGTCGTTGGCCGCCACCTGCGACACGAACTCGCTGTAGCCGGGGTGGTGCACCCGGCTGTCGTCCGCCAGCGCCGAACGGTGCTCGTCGGTGTACATGTCGCTGCCGGTCAGATAGTTGCCGACGATGTTCCGGGCGCGGTCGTTGTTCTGCTCCGGGGTGGGGTGCACCACCTGATCCGGTTCCGGGGAGGGGGTCGACTCGGTCGGCTGCCGGCCGACGTACCTGACCTCGCCGGTCGCCGCGTTGCTGATCTGGATGTCCGTGCGCTCGGGGTGATTCGCCCGCACCGCCTCCTCGATCCGCGCGCGCCAGGCGTCGTCCACCGCGAACGGCACCAGCACGGTCGTCCGGTTGGCGTCCTGGCCACTGTGCACGTAGTCGACCTGGATGCTGCTGTCTTCGCCATAGGGCAGGTAGAGGTGCCCTCTCGTCGCTGGCATGGCACTCCTTCCGAAGGTGCCCCCCACGACGGGCCGGGTTCCGTCCGGGTTCACGGTCGACCCGGATCCGACCGGTTAGCGGAGTGATCTGGGTCACTGGGCGCAGCGGGGGCGCCGTTCGGCGCAGCCGTCGCCCGGGGCCAGGCTGAGCCTTTCGCGCCGGGAGGCGCGCTCTCTAGCGTGCCCGGAAAATCCCCCACGCCTGCGAAGGTGGTGATCCACAGATGTCCACGGACACACCCGCGTCCGCACCCTCCGAGTCGACGGCGGAACGGTACCTAGCCGTCCAACGGTCGGACGAGTTCGCCGGGTTGCGGCGCGCGCTGCGCGGCTTCGTCTTCCCGATGACCGTCGCGTTCTTCCTGTGGTACGCGCTCTACGTCATCCTCTCCGCGTACGCGCGGGGATTCATGGGCACGAAGCTGGTCGGCAACATCAACGTCGCCCTGGTCTTCGGCCTGCTCCAGTTCGTCTCCACGTTCGTCATCGCCTGGCTCTACTCGCGGTTCGCCAACCGGCGGATCGACCCGGTCGCCGACCGGATCCGCGCCGAGATGGGGGAGGTGAACCATGAACACGGTCCTCGCGGCTGAGGCGGGCAGCACCACCGCCCGGAACCTCACCATCACGCTGTTCCTGATCTTCGTGGCGATCACGTTGGCGATCACGGTCTGGGCCAGCCGGCAGACCAAGACCGCCACCGACTTCTACGCCGGTGGGCGCTCCTTCTCCGGCTTCCAGAACGGCATGGCGATCGGCGGCGACTACATGTCCGCCGCGTCCTTCCTGGGCATCGCCGGCATCATCGCGCTCTACGGCTACGACGGCTTCCTGTACTCGATCGGCTTCCTGGTCGCCTGGCTGGTGGCGCTGCTGCTCGTCGCCGAACTGCTGCGCAACTCCGGCCGGTACACGATGGCGGACGTGCTGGCGTTCCGGATGCGGCAACGGCCGGTCCGGACCGCGGCGGCGGTCTCCACCATCACCGTGTCGATCTTCTATCTGCTGGCCCAGATGGTCGGCGCGGGCGCGCTGGTGGCGCTGCTGCTCGGCATCAAGCCGGGCACCACGTTCCTCGGCATGGACGCGGACACCGCCAAGGTGGCCACCATCGTGCTGGTCGGCGCGCTGATGATCATCTACGTCACGGTCGGCGGCATGAAGGGCACCACGTACGTCCAGATCGTCAAGGCGTTCCTGCTGATGACCGGCGCGCTGGTGATGACGCTGCTGGTGCTCGCGAAGTACAAGTTCAACCTGTCCTCGCTGCTGGGTGACGCGGCCGCCGCCTCCGGCAAGGGCGCGGCGTTCCTGGAACCCGGGCTGCGTTACGGCGTGGAGACGCCCGGCGACGCGCTGAAGACGTTCTACAGCAAGATGGACCTGCTCTCGTTGGGCATCGCGCTGGTGCTCGGCACGGCCGGCCTGCCGCACATCCTGATCCGCTTCTACACCGTGCCGACCGCGCGGGCGGCCCGCAAGAGCGTGCTCTGGGCGATCGGCATCATCGGCGCGTTCTACCTGCTCACCCTGGCGCTCGGCTTCGGCGCGGCGGCGATCGTCGGCGGGCAGGCGATCACCGCGCAGGACAAGGCCGGCAACACGGCCGCACCGCAGCTCGCCGAGGCGCTCGGCGAGGACTTCTTCGGCGGGAACCTGGGCGGCGCGACCCTGCTGGCGATCATCGCAGCGGTCGCGTTCGCCACGATCCTCGCGGTGGTGGCCGGGCTGACGCTGGCGTCGTCGTCCAGCCTGGCGCACGACTTCTACGCCAACGTGGTGAAGAACGGGCAGACGTCGGAGCGGCAGGAGGTGAACGTCGCCCGGATCTCCGCGCTGGTGATCGGCGCGGTCTCGATCGTACTGTCGATCTTCGCGCAGAACCTCAACGTGGCGTTCCTGGTCGCGTTGGCGTTCGCGGTGGCCGCCTCCGGCAACCTGCCGGCGATCCTCTACAGCCTCTTCTGGAAGCGGTTCAACACCTCGGGCGCGGTGTGGTCGATCTACGGCGGCCTGCTCGCCGCCGTGCTGCTGGTCTTCTTCTCCCCGGTCGTCTCCGGCGCGCCGACGGCGATGTTCCCCGACCACGACTGGCACTGGTTCCCGCTGTCGAACCCGGGCATCCTCTCCATCCCGTTCGGCTTCCTGTGCGGCTGGCTCGGCACGGTCCTGTCCAAGGAGCGCGACGACGACAAGTACGCGGAACTGGAGGTGCGCTCGCTCACCGGCGCGGGCGCGCACTGACGGGTAGCTGTCAAGCGGGGCCCCCGCCTCTACCGGAGGCGTTAAGCGGGGGCCCCGCCTTACCTGTATAGGGTGGCGGGCATGAAGGTTGCCCCGCGGTTTGGTGCCGGACACCGCATTCTCGTCACCGGCGGCGCCGGCTTCGTCCCGTCCCACCTGGTCGACCGGCTCGTCGAGCGCGGTTGCACGGTGGTGGTGCTGGACAACTTCGTCACCGGCTCCAAGGACAACGTGTCCCACCTGCTGGAGAAGCCGACGTTCACGCTGGTCGAGGCGGACATCTCCGACGGCCTGCCGACCGACCACCCGGCGATGACCGAGCGGTTCGACGCGATCCTGCACATGGCGTCCCCGGCCAGCCCGACCGACTTCGAGAAGCTCCCGGTGGAGATCCTCCGGGTGGGCTCGGTCGCCACGCTGGCCCTGCTGGAGCGCGCCACCGCCGACGGCGCGCGGTTCCTGATGGCCTCCACCTCCGAGGCGTACGGGGACCCGAAGGAGCACCCGCAGCGCGAGACGTACTGGGGCAACGTCAACCCGATCGGCATCCGGAGCGTCTACGACGAGGCGAAGCGCTTCTCCGAGGCGGCCACCATGGCGTACCACCGCAGCCGGGGCACGGACACCGCGATCGTCCGGATCTTCAACACGTACGGCCCGCGGATGCGGCCGGACGACGGCCGGGCCATCCCGACGTTCATCTCCCAGGCGCTGCGCGGCGAGCCGATCACGGTGCACGGCACCGGCAACCAGACGCGCTCCATCTGCTACGTCGACGATCTGGTGCGGGGCATCCTGCTGCTGCTCGACTCGACGCAGACCGGGCCGATCAACTGCGGCACCGAGCACGAGATGTCGATGCGGCAACTCGCTGAGACGATCGTGTCACTCACCGGAAGCACCTCCGAGGTGAGCTACATCACGCGCGCCTCGGACGACCCGGAGATGCGCCGCCCGGACCTGACGCTCGCCCGTGAGCTGCTCGGATACGAGCCGAGCGTGACGCCCGAAGACGGCCTCGGACGCACCATCGCGTACTTCCGCGGGCGGCTAGGGTACTGAGCCCGGCTGTCAGCCGGCTGAGCGCCGCGCGCGCCTGAGCGCGGTGGTGGAACGGCCGACCTACCCTCGGTTGCATGTCAGCGACCTCGTCTGCCGGCGCACCTCTCCCCCGCCCCCTGAACCGGGGTGCGGGCCGCGCCTCGGTCCCCGGCTCCGGCCGGGACGCCACCTCGCGCGCCCGCGCCACGGAAACCCGCTGGTACCCGTCACACGACGAGGCGCCCCGCTCGGGCGGCCCGGCTGGTCCGGGCGGGCCGGGCGGGCCCGGTGGCACGGGCGGCGGCGGCTTCGGTGGGCCAGGGCGTCGGCCCCGCCCGCGCTGGGGGCGCATCGGCCTGGTGGCCGGCATCGCGGTGCTGGTGCTGGCGCTGCTCGGCGGGATCGGGGCCTGGTTCTACGCCCGCAACCTCGACGACGACCTGGCCCGCACCGATCCGTTCTCGGAGATCACCGGCGGCCGGCCAGCCAAGAAGGTCGACGGCGCGTTCAACATCCTGCTGGTGGGCAGCGACTCGCGGGACCCGGACGCCCCGGTCGACGGCGCCGGCAAGTGGCGGGCGGACACCGTGATCGTCATGCACATCCCGGCCGACCACAAGCGCGCCTACCTGGTCTCCGTCCCGCGTGACCTGTACGTGCCGATCCCGGAGAACGCGGGCGCGTCCTGCGACTCCGGCTCGCGCAACAAGATCAACGCGGCGTTCGCATTCGGCGGCCTGCCGCTGGCGGTGAAGACCGTGGAGTGCTTCACCGACGTACGCATCGACCATGTCATGGCCATCGACTTCGCCGGGTTCAAGGACGTCACCGACGCGCTGGGCGGCGTCGACCTGAAGGTGGAGCGCACCGTCACCTCGATCCACAAGCCGTACCGGACGTTCACCAAGGGCGTGAACCACATGAGCGGCACCGAGGCGCTGGACTGGGTCCGGCAGCGCAAGCAGTTCCCGGACGGCGACTTCGCCCGGATGCGCCACCAGCAGGAGTTCCTGAAGGCGCTGATGGACAAGGCGGCGAGCACCGGCACGCTGACCAACCCGAAGAAGCTGAACGACTTCCTCAAGTCGGTCACCGCCGCCGTCACGGTCGACCAGGGATTCTCGTTGACCGACATGGCGGTGCAGTTCCGCAGCCTGCGGGGCGAGAACCTGACGTTCGTCACCAGCCCGAACCTGGGGGGCCAGACCGTCGACGGCCAGTCGGTGGTGGTCTCCGACCGGGAGAAGGCGCTGGCGATGTACCAGGCCATCGCCGGGGACAAGATGGCCGACTGGGTCGCGGCCAACCAGAAGAATTCGGGCGACAGCGCCGGCGGCTGACCGGGCGCGCAGCCTCGCCCGTTCGGCCACATCTCGGCACCATCGGCCGGGATTGACGGGAATACCCGCCTCAGGAGGTCGCGAGAACGGGAACGGATACGTAAAGTGGTCCCGCCCCCGATCACCGAGCTGGAGCACGCATGTCGGTCCAGACCAGTCGTCGCCCGCAGTCACCGGCACCCGGATCATCCGGGCGGGTTCCCCCGGTCATCCCCCCGCAGCCCGGTCCCGGCGGCCGTGGTCCCGGCGGCGGTGGCGGGAAGAAGAAGCGCACCAAGCGCAAGGACCCGCTCTGGGCGAAGCTCACCCTGGTGCTCGGCGCGGTGCTGATGGTGACCAGCGGCGTCGCGATCGTCGGCAGCAAGGCCGTGATCGGTCAGGCCACCAACAACATCGCCCAGCGCAACCTGCTCGGCGAGGCGGGCAAGAGCGAGGCCGAGGGCGGCAACAGCCTGGACGGCCCGATCGACATGCTGCTGCTCGGCGTGGACGCCCGGGCCCGCTGGGCCGCCGACGACGTCCGGTCGGACACGATCATCGTGCTGCACATCCCGGCCAGTCACGACCAGGCCTACCTGATCTCGATCCCCCGGGACACCGAGGCCCGCATCCCGGCGTTCAAGAACAGCGGCTACAAGGGCGGCGTTGACAAGATCAACGCTGCGTTCTTCCACGGCGCGCAGAACGGCGGCGGCTGGGAGGGCGGCGCCCAGTTGATGGCCAAGACGATCAAGGGGATGACCGGCATCAGCTTCGACGGCGCCGCGATCATCAACTTCGGCGGCTTCAAGAACGTCATCGACGCGCTCGGCACGGTGCGGATCTGCGTCAGCCACGAGGTCCCGTCGCACCACATGTCGATGGTCGAGGGCAAGCCGATGTGGAACGCGGACGCGAAGAAGACCGGAAAGCCCTACAAGCCGGTGGTGCACAAGAAGGGCTGCCGGGAAATGGAGGGCTGGGAGGCGCTCGACTACTCCCGCCAGCGCTACGGCCTGCCCAACAGCGACTACGACCGGCAGCAGAACCAGCAGCAGCTCATCAAGGCGATGGCCAAGAAGGCCACCGACGGCGGCATGCTGACCAACCCGATCAAGCTGAACTCGCTGATGAAGGCGGCCGGCAAGGCGTTCGTGCTGGACACCGGCGGGGTGCCGATCGCCGACTTCATCTTCACGCTCAAGAACCTCAGCGGAAACGACCTGGTCACGCTGCGCACCAACGGCGGGACGTTCGCCGGCAACAGCAACGGCCGGGAGACGTTCAACGAGACGACCATGGACATGTTCCAGGCGGTCAAGAACGACAAGCTGGCCGACTTCATCGTGGCCAACCCGACCGTCCTCTCCACCCGGAAGTGACGAAAGCCGGCACCGGCCGGCCCGTCCCCCCGTAGCCTGACCTGAGCGGGTCTCAGGTCGACGCCACGGGGGGATCGTCACGTCCAGACCAGCACGGAACCGACGCGGGCGGCCTCGACCGTCCCGCTGGCCCCGGTTCCTGCTCGGCAGCGGTCTCGCCCTGGTCCTGCTCGCCACGCTCGGCGTGGCCGGGCTGCACTGGCTCACCCACCGGTACGACCGCACGGTGGCCAAGGAGCAACTCCTCGACCCGACCGCCCGGAAGAAGCGGACGGACCTGGACGGCGCACTCAACTACCTGCTGATCGGCTCCGACCACCGGCCCGGCGCGAACGCCGCCGACCAGCGCTCGGACACCATCCTGATCGTGCACGTGCCGGCCGGCATGCGGCAGGCGTACCTGATCTCCGTCCCGCGCGACCTGCTGGTCGCCGTCCCGGCGGCGCCCGGCTGGCCCGGCGGCCAGGACAAGGTCAACGCCGCGTACGAGCACGGCGGCGGGGGCGAGGGCGGCGCGCGGCTGCTCAGCGCCACCCTGACCCGGCTCACCGGCGTCCGCTTCGACGGCGCCGCGCTCGTCGACTTCTCCGGCTTCACCCGGGTCATCGACCAGCTCGGCGGCATCCGCATGTGCGTGGACACGCCGGTCCGGTCGATCCACACCGGCACCCGGTTCGAACCCGGCTGCCAACAGATGGACGGGGCCCGGACGCTCGACTACGTGCGGCAGCGCTACGACCTGCCGAACGGCGACTACGACCGGCAGCGGCACCAGCAGCAGATGCTGCGGGCGGTGCTCGACCGGGCCGGCGAGACGCACCTGCGCGGCGACCCGGTGAAGCTGGACCGGGTGCTGCGCGCGGTCGGCGGGGCGCTGACCGTCGACACCAACGGCGTACCCCTGGACGAACTGGTGTTCGCGCTCCGCGCGCTGCCGGCGGACGCGCTGCGCGGCGTCCGGCTGCCCTCCCACCCGCAGACCATCGACCAGGTGTCGTACGTGGTGCTGGACCCCGACGGCGGTGATCTGTTCACCGCGTTGCAGGACACCCGGATGCCGGAGTGGGCCGGCGCCAACCCGCGCTGGGTCAACCGGCTCTGAACGCCGCCGGGCGACTAGGCTTTGACCCGTGTTCGGAGCCCAACTTCCCAGCGTGCCCGCGTCGGCCGTGCCCGACGACGTCTACCTGCTCGACGTCCGGGAGGACGACGAGTGGGCCGCCGGCCACGCGCCGGCCGCCCACCATCTGCCGATGACCGAGCTGCCGGCCCGGCTCGCCGAGATCCCCGACGACCGCGAGGTGGCGGTGATCTGCCGGTCCGGCGGCCGCTCCGGGCAGGTCGTCGGCTACCTGCTGCGCAACGGGTGGGACCAGATCCGCAACGTCGAAGGCGGGATGGGTGACTGGGCCGCCGCCGGCCGTCCCGTGGTCACCGACGACGGGCAGCCGGGTCGGGTCGTCTGAGGCACGTCCGGTCATGACCGAACCGCTGGTCTTCGCCCACCGCGGCTCCTCGTACGACCTGCCGGAGCACACGCTCGCCGCCTACCTGCGCGCGCTGGACGAGGGCGCGGACGGGCTGGAGTGCGACGTCCGGCTGACCCGCGACGGGCACCTGGTCTGCGTGCACGACCGTCGACTCGACCGGACCAGCAACGGTCACGGCCTGGTCAGCGCGCGTACGCTCGCCGAGCTGGAGGCGCTCGACTTCGGCTCCTGGCACCCCGCCGCGGCGGAGGCGGTCGCGGCGGCCCGGCTCGACGAGTCGCACATCCGGCTGCTCACGCTGGAACGGCTGCTCGATGCGGTGCTGGCGGCCGGACGGCCGGTCCGGCTGCTGATCGAGACGAAGCACCCCTCGCGTTACCGGGGCGACGTCGAGCGCCGGCTGGTCGACCTGCTGCGCCGGCACGGCCTGGCCGAGCCCGGCCCGGACGATCCGGTCCAGGTGACCGTGATGTCCTTCTCGCCGCTGGCCGTACGCCGGATCCGTGAGCTGGCGCCGGCGCTGCCCACCGTGCTGCTGCTGGAGGTGCTGCCGCGCTGGCTGCGGCTGGGCCGGCTGCCCTTCGGCAGTCGCATCGCCGGCCCGGGGGTGGAGCTGGTCCGGGCCCGCCCGCAGCTCGTCCCGGCGCTGCGGGCCGCCGGCAACGCGGTCTACGTCTGGACCGTGAACGAACCGGAGGACCTGGAACTCGTGCTGGCCGCCGGCGTGGACGGCGTGATCACCGACCGGCCGGCCCGCGCGTTGGCCCGGTTGGGCCGGTGAGCCCCGTCGATCCGCCAAGGGGCCGGTCGCCCGCCCGGGGGTGTCCCCGGCGCGGCCGGCGCGGCACACTCGGGGCATGCCGGAGCGAACCGACTACCCCACCCTCATCGCCGGCCACACGAGCGCGATCCACATGATCAATTCTGGCGAGTCCGGCCTCTCCGTGCTCACCCGCCTGCTCGGCGAGGTCGAACCGGCCCTCGGCGCGGCGGGCCTGGTCTTCGTGGAGTTCACCCCGGCCGGCGGGCGGGTGATCGCGGCGACCGGCAGCGCCGAGTTCGTCATCGGCCGCCCGCTGCCGGCCACCGACCCGGCCACCGTCTGCCTGCTGGCCGGCCCGCCGGTCCGGGAGGTCCGGGTGGACGCGATCCCGGGCGCGCTCGCCGACGAGGTGGTCGGCCGGGGGCTACGCCGGATGATCGTGGCCCGCGCCGAGATCGCCGGGCTGACCGTCGGCAGCCTGCACGCCCTCTACCGGACCGCCGAGCCGCTGGACGCCTCGCAGCGCGCCGTCGTCGGGTACGTCGCCGCCTGCATCGCGCACATGTACGGCGACCAGACCGGCCTGCCGGTGCACGGCGACGGCCCGGTCGTGGCGGCGCTCGCCGACGGCCTGGCCGTGGTCGACCGCGACCAGCGGGTCCGGCTCTGGAACCCGGCCGCCGCCCAGGTGACCGGCCGGTCGGCGGACGAGGCGCTGAGCCGGCCGCTGCCGTTCCCGCTGCCCCCGCCCGGGCAGGTGCTGGACCATCGGCTGCCGGACGGCCGCTGGCTGCGGATCACCTCCGGTGAGCTGCCCGGCCCCACCGCGCTGCGGGTGGTCACCTTCCGGGACATCACCGACCAGCAGCGGCGCGACCACGACCGGGACCTCTTCGTGGCGGTGACCAGCCACGAGCTGCGCACCCCGGTCACCGTGATCAAGGGGTACGCGGACACGCTCACCGACCACTGGGAGTCACTCACCGACACCGACCGGAGGCAGGCCGCCCGGATCATCGGCCAACGCGCCAACGAGCTGGCCCGGCTGGTCGACCGACTGCTCACCGCCGCCACCGAGAACCGCCCCGGTGGCGAACCGGCCGCCCCGTTCGACCTGGTCGACGCGCTGCGGGCGGCGGTGCTCGACCTGCCCGCCGACCTACGCCACCGGATCGTGCTCGCCCTGCCCGCCGACCTGCCCAAGGCGCTCGGCGACCGGCACAGCCTGACCACCGTCCTCACCGAGCTGGGCACCAACGCGGGGAAGTACTCGCTGCCGGACACGCCGATCGAGATCGGCGCCGACGCGAACGAGCGGACGGTCTCGTTCCGGGTCGCCGACCGGGGCATCGGCATCCGACCGGAGCACGTGGAACGGGCCTTCGACCGGTTCTGGCAGGGCGAGTCCGGTGACCGCCGGCGCTACCCCGGCGCGGGCCTGGGCCTCTATCTCGTCCGGCAGATCGTGGAACAGCAGAACGGCTGGGTGTCCCTCCGGCCGAGGGCCGGCGGAGGTACGGTCGCGGAGGTGCGGCTGCCCCGGGGTTGATCCGGGGCGTCCACGGGTGGAGAGGAACGGCGTGTCGACGGGACCGGCGGAACGGTCGTGGTGCGTGGTGGTGCCCCACCACGCGACCGGCGCGCGCGTGGCCCGGCACCGGCTCGCCGACGAGCTGACCGGCGTCGTACCCCCGGCGCTGCTGGCGGATCTGGTGGCGGTCCTGGCCGAGCTGGTCGGCAACGCGGTCCGGCACGCCGAGGCGCTGCCCGGCGGCGTGGTCCGGGTGGCCTGGCGGTTGCGGGCCACCGACCGGGGGCCGGCCGTCCTGCTCCGGGTGACCGACGGGGGTGCCGGCGCCGGCCCGCGGATGCGCGTCGCGCCCCCCGACGCGGTCGACGGGCGCGGGCTGCACATCGTCGCCGGGATGGCCAGCCGCTGGGGTGTCGAGCGGGACGGCCTGGGCCAGAGCGTGTGGGCGGAGTTCGACCCGACCGGGTCGCACCGGGCGGACCTGGTCGCCGCCGGCTGATCGGGTCCGGCCCACGGGCGTTCCTTCCGGCATCTAGGCTGTCTGGCCGTGAGCAAGCGTCGAAAGAGCCAACGGGCCACCGAAGCCACCCCGAAGCGGGAGAAGGTGCGCGACATCTTCGTGCCCCGACCGTTCGAGGGCCTGGTCGACGAGCCGGAGTGGATCGCCCTGCGGGAGCTGGTG
Organism: Micromonospora sp. NBC_01392; assembly: GCF_045040125.1. Classification (NCBI taxonomy): domain Bacteria; kingdom Bacillati; phylum Actinomycetota; class Actinomycetes; order Micromonosporales; family Micromonosporaceae; genus Micromonospora; species Micromonospora sp. NBC_01392. Next base: position 183,897 of record NZ_CP109549.1, read on the forward strand.
CCGGCCGCGTCCGCGCCGCTGCGGTTGACCCCCGAGCTGGTCGAGGAGTACGGCGACCCGCCGGTCGTCCTGGCCACCGTGCTGCCGATGGCCGCCCCGGCGGTGGCCAAGGCGGACGGCCGGGTCCTGATCGGCCTCCAGCGGCACCAGCAGTCCGGCGACGTCTCCCGGGACCTGGCCGACGCGCTGCTCTGCGCGCTGCGGACCGAGCCGGGTGGTCAGGTGAGCGTGCCGCCGCTGCCCGGGCCCGGCCCTCGCCTCCAGGACATCCTGGTGGACGGGCCGCTGGAGATCAGCATGCACGACGGGTTCGAGTTCTGGCTCGACCCGGGCGCCACCGACGACCCGACCGTGCAGGCGTCCCTGGAGCGGGCCAACGCGGCGGTCTACCCGACGGTCAAGCTGGACGCGGCCCGGGCGGCGTACTGGTGCCAGGTGCCGGAGAAGGCCCACGTGCGCTGGGTGCTGCCGGACGACGAGGACGCGGCGCTGGACGCCCTGTCCCGGCTGGGCGCGACCGGCACGCTGACGCTCGGCGACGACACCCGGTTCGCCGGCATGTTCCGGGCGCACGGCCGCCTGGCACCGGTCTGGGACCTGCCGGAGGACACCCCGGCCACCGCGTGGGAGGGCCCGGTCGCCGAGTTCGCCAAGCGCTACGCCGAGGCGCTGGCCGTGCGGGAGCCGCTGGACGCCGCCGGTCGCCGGGCCCGGCAGGGCCTGCTCGGCCGCCAGCTCACCCTCCGCTGACCGCCCCGGGTGCAAGCACGGGCCCCTTCTTAACACTCACGCGTGAGAAGGGGCCCCTTCTCTACCGGAGGCGTTAAGAGGGGGCCCCGCCTTTCTCGCGGACCAGGGGGCAGGACATGCAGCGGGGGCCGCCTCGGCCGGAGCCCAGTTCGGAGCCGGCTATGGCGATCACCTCGATGCCGGCCCGCTCCAGTTGCGCGTTGGTCTCCACGTTGCGTTCGTAGCCCACGCACAGGCGTGGCGCGAGCGCGAGCGTGTTGTTGCCGTCGTCCCACTGCTCCCGTTCGGCGGTCACCGGGTCGAGGCCGGTGTCGATCACCCGGAGCTGGTCGAGGTCCATCGCGTCGGCGGCGGCCCGCAGGAACGGCGCCGGGCCGTCGACCCGGGGCTCGCCGTCCGCGCCGGCGACGACGGTGTACGCGGACAGCTCGCTGGCGATGTTCGGGTACATCAGCACGGCGTCCACGTCGACCATGGTGCAGACCGTGTCCAGGTGCATGGTGGCGCGTTCCTGGGCGATCGGCACCACCAGGATGGTGTGCGCCAGCCCGGCGGCGAAGACCTGCCGGGCCAGCCGCTCCGCGCCGGCCGGGGTGGTGCGCTCGCCGACGCCGACGGCGAGCACGCCCGGGGCGAGCAGCAGCACGTCGCCACCCTCCAGGTGCTCCAGCCCGGGGTGGTAGACCAACTCGGTGCCGACGAAGCGCGGGTGGTGGCGGTAGATCGCGTCGGTGAGCGTGGTCTCCCGCCGCCGGGCCGGCATGGCCAGGCTGGTCACGCCCACCCGGTCGCCGATCCACACCGACGAGTCGCGGGTGAAGAGCAGGTTGGGCAGCGGGTCGATGACGAAGTCGTGCCGGTCCATCAGCGTCCAGACCAGACCGCCCGGTCGTTCCGCGCCGATCCGCAGTTCCTCGTGGGCGAGCCCGGCCATGAACACGTCGGCGAGGGCCGCCGGGTCGAGGTAGGCCAGGTGGTCGGCGACCCGGGCGCGGAGGGTGTCGCCGAGGCGGGGGGACCGCAGCACCTGCTCGGTCAGTTCGGCCCGGGCGTCCGCCACGGCGAGCGTCTCGGTCAGCAGGTCGGCCAGGTAGAGCACCTCCACGCCACGCGAGCGAAGCGCCGCCGCGAACGCGTCGTGCTCCTCCTGCGCCCGTCCCACCCATGGGATAGCGTCGAAGAGGAGGGAGTCGTTGTTGCGTGGGGTGAGGCGGGCGAGTTCCGGCCCCGGGCGGTGCAGCAGTACCGTCCCGAGTCGAGCCACTTCGCTGTCCACGTAGTGCGTCACCCCCGCAGCCTAGGGCAGGCTTCCGCACCATCCGGAAAAGAAGTGTGAATGAATATGGCATTCATCCGCACTCACTCCGGCGGTCCAACTTGCCGAACCCCCGGGTGTGCAACGTAGGGTAGTGGAGACATAACTTCGAGAGACCTTTTGCCGGAGGTCGCGATGACTGTCTTTCCCGCTCGCCGGGCCGTGCCGAGCCGGGCCCTGCCGCCTCCCGCGGCACATCCCCGGGTCGATACCGCGTCGGCGCTCGAGCCGGCTCGACCGACTCCCCTGGAGTGGGCCCGCCGCCGCCGTGCCGAGCGGGGTGCCCGCCGGCTGGAGGCCGCCGGGGCCCGCGCCCTGGGGCAGCTCGACCACCTCGGTCCCGCCTGGCACGTCATCGAGTGGCCCCGGACGGACCCGGCCGACGCGCTGTTCGACCAGGGCGATTCCGACCGGGCCGGGTTCCTCGCGATCGGGCCGAGCGGCCTCTTCGCGGTCACCGTCGCCGACCACGGCCGGGCCCGGGTGCTGGTCGCCGGCGATGTCGTGCAGATCAACGGCAAGCGTCCGCCCTATGTGGCCGAAGCGCGCCGGGACGCCAAGCGGGCCAGCAAGGCGCTCTCCGACGCGGTCGGGCTGCCGATCCCGGTGACGCCGGTGCTGACGTTCGTCGGTTCCGGCGTGATCAGCGTCTACGGCCTCCCGAAGGACTGCCTCATGGCCACCCACCGGGAGCTGGACCGGCTGCTCGTTGCCGCCGGCAACCGGATCAGCCCGGCCACCGCCGAGAAATTGTCGCGGGTCGCCCAGGCGCCCTCGACGTGGCTGAACGGCACGTACCGTCCATCCGCCGACTACCGGTGGTATGACGAGGGCCGAACGGCCGCTGACAAGCGGGCCGCCCGCCGGTAACGTCTCCGGCGACGCCACGCGGTCCGCGGCACCGCCCCGACCGGTTCGTCGGTCCGCGTCGTCGCCGGCCGCCCACCCCCCGGGGCTCCCGCCGCACCGACGCATGTCCCCGGCGCCTGAGCCACCCCGGCCCCATGGGCGGCACCGGCGGCCGGAGAGCGCAGCGCGGCCGGAAGGTCGCCGTGCCGACCGGCTAGCGTGGACGGACCGTCGGTGTACATAGGAGGCGCGGTGGCCCACGTCGAGCTCTCACTCTCGGAAGTGTTCACGTCCCCGGCGGAGGCATGCACCGAGCAGGAGTCCGACAACTTCGCGCAGTGGTGCGGGACGGTCTCCCGGGCCGCCGAGCCATGCCTGTTGATCGACGTCGACACGACCGTGGTGGCGATCTCCTCCTCCGGCTGCGACCTGCTCTGCCTGGGCGCCCCGGCAGACGTGGTCGGCCGGCCGCTGCTCGAAGGCGGCCTGCGCCTGGTCGACTTCACCGCCAGCCCGAGTGAGCTGACCGAGCAGGAGACCGACAAGATCCCGCCGCTGCTCGCGCTGCTCTCCGGCCGGCTCGCCCGTGGCCTGCTCCGGGTCCAGGGTCCCGGCTCCGACGCCGGGACGACAGTGGACGCCATCTCCACGCCCGTGCTCACCGGCGCCGCGGTGGCCGGCTCGCTCACGTTCTTCTCCGTGCTCTGACCGCTCGCCCGAGGTCGAGGACCATCCCCCGTGCCCGCTACCCCGTCCGCCCGTCGGCATGCCCCGGTGACGTTGCTCGCGCTGCTCGCGCTGACCGCCTGCGGCACGCCGCCCGAGCTGCGTGACCCGCCGCCCAGCCCGACCGGCGCTCCCCGCGCCTCGGCGTCGGCCACGCCCACTCCCACGCCGAGCGCGACCCCGATCGTGCCGGCCGTCCCGTCCCTGCCGGCGCGCACTCCACCGGCCCCCGATCCGGTCGCCGTGCCCTGCCGGGGCACGCCGTCCGGCGACCGGATCGTGGCGATGCTGCGCGGCTCCGCCGGGGTGCTGCCCCGCAACGTCCGGATCACCGTACGGACCGGGCCGCTGTGCGCCGAGGGCTGGCAGTACACCGTGCTGGCGGTCTCCGGGCACGAGGAACTCCAGGTGGTCACGCGCGGCCGGTCCGGCACCCCCAGGCTGGTGACCGCCGGGACGGACGTGTGCGGCGTCGAGGTACGCGCCACCGCGCCCACGGGCATCCGCACCCTGGCCTGCGACAGTCCCCCGGGTGCGTAGGCTGGTCGCCATGCCCGGAACACCGCCGACCCGTTTCGTCTACCTCGGTCCCGAGGGCACCTTCGCCGAACAGGCGCTGCGCACCGTGCCCGCCGCCGAGCGGGGGAGCCGCACGCCGGCCCGCAGCGTGGGCGAGGCGTTGGACGCCGTACGGGCCGGGGAGGCGGATGCCGCCCTGGTGCCGCTGGAGAACTCCATCGGCGGCGCGGTCGGGGTGACGCTCGACGAGTTGGCCGAGGGCGACCCGTTGGTGATCACCCGGGAGGTGGTGCTGCCGGTCGAGTTCGTGCTCGCCGGTCGGCCCGGGGTGACGCCGGCCGGGGTGCGCAGCGTGGCGGCCCATCCGCAGGCGTCCACCCAGTGCCGGGGCTGGCTCCGGGACCACCTGCCCGACGCCACCGTGGTCGACGTGCTCTCCAACGGCGCCGCCGCGGCCGGCGCGGCGACCGGCGAGTACGACGCCGCGATCTGCGCCCCGATCGGAGCCGCCCGGCACCGGCTCACCGTGCTCGCCGACAAGATCGCCGACCATCCCGACGCGGTGACCCGGTTCGCGCTGCTGTCCCGCCCCGGGACTCCCCCGCCACCGACCGGTGACGACCTCACCTCACTGGCGGTCTACATCGCGCACGACCGGGTGGGCGCGCTGCTGTCCGTGCTCATGGAGCTGGCCGTCCGCGGCGTGAACCTGACCCGCATCGAGTCCCGCCCGACCGGTGAGGCGCTCGGGCGGTACGTGTTCTTCCTGGACTGCACCGGGCACGTCGCCGACGTCCGCCTCGGCGAGGCGTTGCAGGGGCTGCACCGGGTCTGCGCCGGCGTGCGCTTCCTCGGGTCGTACCCCCGGCACCGCTGGAGCACGGCGGCGGGCGACCGGCCGACGCCCGCGCCGGCCGGTCTCTCCGACGCCGACTACGCCGACGCGGCGGCCTGGCTGGCCCGGCTGCGCGCCGGCGAGCTGAGCTGACCGGGCCGGGTGCGCCCCCCAGGGTCGCACCCGGCCCGGAGACTTCACTGCAACAGGCCGCCGAGCAGGCCGCCCTGCTGCTGCTGGGCGCCGCTGCCGGCCACCGGCGGCTCCTCCGACGGCTGGACCACGACGAAGCCGTGACCGGCGAAGCTCATCGTGAACGCCTCGCCGGTGCTGCGGCCGAGCAGCGTGCCCAGGCCGAGTTGCTCGGCCCGGTGGTAGCCGGTCTGGAGGTTGGCCGACCAGCAGACCGCCGCCTGCGGGTCGACGTACGTCGGCGCGTCCACGTTCAGCACCACCGGGGTGCCCTTGGTGGTGATCGCGATCCGGCCGTGCCCGGTGAAGACGCAGTTGAACAGGCCGGCCGAGGAGGCCACGCCCATGCCGCTGACCATCTTGATGTCGTACTGGAGGCTGGAGTCGAACGCCAGCACGCTGGAGCCGTTGATGGAGAGCGCGTCGCCCGGCTCCAGGTCGATGATATGCACGTCCTTGGCGGCCTCGGCGAGGAAGACGTCGCCGCGACCGGAGAGCTTCATCAGCGGGACGCCCTCGCCGGTGAGCCGCTGCTTGATGAACTTGCCGATGCCGCCGGAGCCGAGCGCCTGGAACTGCACCTGACCCTGGTACGCGACCATGGACCCGACCCGGGCCATCGCCTCGCCGTTCAGCTCGATCTTGAGCATCTTGGAGTTCTGCAGCCGCATGCCCGGCTGCTGGGACTCCTTCTCCAGGTTCTCCGCGGAGAACAGCTCGCTGCGCATCGGGTTTCCTCCTGCATCGGGATGTGCCTGATCCGCAGGTTAGGGGACGGGCGCAACCGCGGGGATCGGCCGAGCGGGGGTCGGGCGGGACCCGGTCAGCCCCAGCCGAGGGCGTGCAGGCGCTCGTCGTCGATGCCGAAGTGGTGGGCGATCTCGTGCACCACGGTCACCGCGACCTCGTCGACGACGTCGTCGTCGGTGTCGCAGATCGCCAGGATCGGGTTCCGGTAGATCAGGATGCGGTCCGGCAGCACGCCGGAGTAGTCCCAGCCGCGCGCGGTGAGCGCGTGCCCCTCGTAGAGCCCGAGCAGGTTCTCGCCGGGCGGTGGGTCGTCCTCCACCAGGATGACCACGTTGCTCATCAGCCCGAGCAGTTCCTCGGGCACCTCGTCGAGCGCCTCGCCGACCAGTTCCTCGAACCGGTCCCGGCTCATCTCCACGGCCACGCGGCCGGTCCCTCCCTCACGGTCGGCACGCGGCACGGCGAGGACGCCCCCGGGGGCGCCCCCACCGCGTCGGACGGGTCAGGCCAGGCGGGCGGTCAGGGTGATCTCGGCGCCGGGGGAGAGCAGCCGGGAGATCGGGCAGCCCTCCTTGGCGGCCTCGGCCAGCTTGGTGAAGCCGGCCTCGTCGAGGCCCGGAGCCTGGCCGACGGTCTCCAGGTCGATGCGGGTCACGGTCATGCCGGCGTCGGTCTTGTCGAAGTGCACCTTCGCGGTGGTCTCCACCGACGTGTCGGTGACGCCCGAGTCGGCGAGCTGCTTGGAGAGCGCCATCGAGAAGCAGCTCGCGTGCGCGGCGCCGATCAGCTCCTCGGGGTTCGTGCCCTCACCCTCCTCGAACCGGGACTTGAAGGAGTAGTTGCCGGACAGGCCGCCCTTGCCGGTGCGGACGGTGCCGGACCCCTCGGCGAGGTTGCCCTGCCAACGAGCGGAAGCGGTACGGATAGGCATGGCACCGACGCTAACCGAAAGCGGGCCGTCCCGCACCGCCTGTCCTGCTCACCTCGCGGTCCGGGTGACCGGGGGCCGGCTGTGCCATGATTCGACGCAGACCCGCGTACCGGAGAAGGGTGGCCGATGTCGCAGGATCCCCCGGTCCCCAGGCAGGACAATCGCGCCGACGGCACCACGGTGGTGGAGTGGGGCGACGCCGACACCGGGGCGGTTCCGTCCGGCCGGTTCGGTCGGGCGCTGGCCGGTCTGGGCCGGGATCATCGCCTGCCGCCGGTGCTCGCCGGGCTCGGCGCGGTCGCCGCGCTCGCCTCGCTGATCGGCGAGTGGCTGGTGATCACGGTGCCCGACGAGGGGGAGGACGGGAACACGACGTTCCGGCTGCCCAGTGGCGTCGCCGAGATCGGCGGCTTCGGGGCGGCGTACCTCGTGGGGTTGCTCGGGCTGTCGGTCGCGGTGGCGCTGGCGCTGCGCGGCGCCCCGGCGGTGCGGCAGCACGCCCGGATCGCCGGGCTGGGCCTGGCGGCGACGCTGCTCGGCGTGCTGGTCGCGACCGCTTCCTCGCTCCAGCCGCTCGCCCGGCGCATCCTCTTCTTCCCGGTGGAACGGGACATCCAGGTGGAGCACGGGCGCGGCCTGGTCACCGCGTTCCTCGCGGTGGCGTTGCTGGCGGTCGCGCTGCATCTGGCCGGGCGGGCCACCGACCGGGCGGGCGTCGAGGCGGCGCCGGACGACGAGACGCCGGACGACCGGCCGTTCCGGCGACGTCGCCGGGCCCGGGACGACGAGGCGCCGCCGGCGCCGGCCGACCTCACGGTGGAGCCGACCGTGCCGTTCGCCGGCCCTGAACGCTCCCGCTGAGCGGGCCGACCCACCGACTCCGCCGGTCCGCCGATCTCGGCGACGCCACCGGCCCGCCGACCTGCCGCCCCGTCGGTGCGGCGGCCACCGGATCGCCGCCGTGGATTCGCGGCGGATTCGCCGGAACGCCATGGTCGCCCCCTGCCGCGCGAGATACGGTTGCTGCCCGCCGTTCGACGGTCCTGGCACGAGAACCGGACCGGCCGGCGTGACGGCGGCGGGGCCGAAGGAGGAGCCATGACCCGCCCGGGCCTGCCCAAGCTGATCGCCACCGACCTCGACGGCACGCTCGTCCGCAGCGACGACACCGTCTCCGCGTACACCCACGGGGTGCTGGACCGGGTGCGGGCCGCCGGGATCCCGGTGGTCGGCGCCACCGGACGCGGGCCCCGGCTGGCCGAACTGAGCCGCAACGACATCCGGGCCGCGGACTTCCTGGTGATGGCCGGCGGCGGGTGGGTGGTCGACCAGAGCGACCCGGCCGGCCCGCTGGTGCTGCGCGACGAGCGCCTCCGGGGCGAGGTGCTCGCCCGCCTGATCGCCGACCTGGAGGCCGCGGTCGGCCCGCTCACCGTGATGGTGGAGGCGTCCGGCGAGGACGACACGCCGCTGTGGGGCGACTACCACCCGAGCTGGCCCTACCCGGACCGGTTCGAGGCGCGCAGCCGGGCGGAGTGCCTCTCCTGCGACGTGGTCAAGGCGTTCGCGCGGACCGAGGACCACCACGTCGACGAACTGCTGGCGGTGGCCCGCCGGATCGTGCCGGCGGAGGTCGCCTCGCTCACCCAGGCCGGGCTCGGCTTCGTCGAGATCTGCCCGCCCGGGGTGGACAAGGCCTCCGGGCTGAGCGTGGTCGCCGAGCGGCTCGGGGTGGACCCGGCGGACGTGCTGGTCTTCGGCGACCAGCCCAACGACCTGCCGATGTTCGGCTGGGCCGGCTGGGCCCGGGTGGCGGTGGCGAACGCCCACCCGGAGGTGCGCGCCGCCGCGGACGAGGTCACCCTGCGCAACGACGACGACGGCGTCGCGGTCTACCTGGACCGACTACTCTCCCGGTGATGGGAGAACCACCCCGCCTCGTCGCCAGCGACATCGACGGCACGCTGCTCACCGACGACCGCACGCTCAGCCCGCGTACCGCGCGGGTGCTGGCCCGGATCGCCGCCGCGGGCACGCCGGTCGTGCTGGTCACCGGCCGTCCGATCCGCTGGCTCAAACTCGTGTACGACCAGCTCGCCGCGCCGCTGCCGGCCATCTGCGCCAACGGCGCGGTGGTGTACGACCCGGCCGCCGACGAGGTGCTGCGCGCCGACCCGCTCGCCCCGGAGCTGCTCGCCGAGGTGGCCCGGCGGTTACGCGCCGAGGTGCCCGGGGTGAGCTTCGCGGTGGAGATCGTGGACAGCCGGCAGATGCGACACGAGTCGCACTACCCGCTGCGCTGGGACGCCGACGCGGACGCGATCCGCGCCGTCGAGTCGCCGGAGGAGCTGCTCGCCGCGCCGGCGGTGAAGCTGCTGGTCCGGGCCGGGGAGCAGGACCCGGATGTGTTCGTCCGGGTGGTCGCCGGTGCGCTCGAAGGGCTGGCCGAGGCGACGCACTCGTCGTACAGCGGCCTGATCGAGGTCTCCGCCGCCGGGGTGACCAAGGCGGCCGGCCTGGCCTGGTACGCGGCCCGGCTGGGCATCGACGAGCGGGACGTGCTGGCGTTCGGCGACATGCCGAACGACGTGCCGATGCTGACCTGGGCCGGTCGGGCGGTGGCGGTGGCGAACGCCCACCCGGCCGTCCGGGAGATCGCGGACGAGGTGACCGGGGCGAACACCGAGGACGGCGTGGCCGCGTACCTGGAGAAGATCTTCGGGGTGGACTGACCGGCCGGGGCGCGTCAGGCGCCCCGGCCGGTGTCGGTCAGAGGTACTGGCCGGGCGCGTGGCCCTCGGTGCCGGGCATGCCCGGCATGCCGGGGACCATCCCGCCGGGGCCGCTGGGCAGCGCCTGCCGGCCGGAGCGCATCTGCTCCAACTGGACGCGGGCGGCCATCTGCTGGGCGACAAGCGCGGCCTGGATGCCGTGGAACAGCCCCTCCAGCCAGCCGACGAGCTGGGCGTGGGCGATGCGCAGCTCGCCCTCGCTGGGCGCCTGCTGCTCGGTGAACGGCAGCGAGATCCGCTCCAGCTCCTCGCGGAGCTCGGGGGCGAGGCCCTCCTTCAGCTCGACGATCGACCGTTCGTGGATCTCGCGCATCCGGTGCCGGCTGGCGTCGTCGAGCGGGGCGGCCTTCACCTCCTCCAGCAGCTGCTTGATCATGCTGCCGATCCGCATCACCTTGGCCGGCTGCTCGACCAGGCGGGTCGGGTCCTCGCCCTTGCCCTCCTCGGTCTGCACCGTGCCGACCGGTCGACCGTCCGGGCCGACCACCACCACGGTGCCGGGGATGCCGTCGTTGGCCTGTTCGTCGTCGTGTCCACCGGAGTGTGCTTCGGTCATGGCACCCATCTTTACCCACCCCGGCCACGCGCACGCGCCCGGACCGGGCAGGCTACCGTCCCGGCATGCCCGGCGACCCGCGTGAGGTGCTGACCCGACCGGCCCCGCCGCCGGACGCCACCGTCGCCTACGGCGACCATCCGGACCAGTGCGCCGACCTGCGCGGCCCGGCCGGTGAGGGGCCCGCCCGGCCGCTGGTGGTCGTGGTGCACGGCGGCTTCTGGCGGGCCGAGTACGACCGGACCCACACCGGCCCGATGGCGGCGGCGCTGGCCGCGCTCGGTCATCCGGTGGCCCAGCTCGAATACCGCCGGACCGGTCGGCCGGACAGCGGCTGGCCGGACCCGCTCACCGACGTGCTCGCCGGCGTCGCCGCGCTGCCGGGGCTGGCCGCCGCCGCATGGCCCGGCCGGGTGGCGCCGGTGCCGCCGATCCTTCTCGGCCACTCCGCCGGTGGGCATCTGGCGCTGTACGTGGCGGCCCACGCCCCGGAAACGACCGGCGGGGTGCTCGCGTTGGCCCCGGTCGCGGACCTCGCCGAGGCGTACCGGCTGGACCTGGACTCCGGGGCGGTGGCCGCGCTGATCGGCGGGGGCCCGGCCGACGTGCCAGAGCGGTACGCCGCCACGGATCCATCGGCATTGGTGCCGATACGAACACGCACAGTAGTCATGCACGGCGTTCTCGACCGGCAGGTTCCGGTGTCGATGAGCCGCTCATGGGTGGCCGCCGACCGGGCCGCCGGCGGCTCCGCCACGCTCATTGAGCTGCCAGAATGCGAGCATTTCGGGCTGATCGCCCCCGACTCGGCCGCGTGGCCGCGGGTGGTGACGGCGTTGCGGTCCCTGCTCGGTGATCCACCCGGCATTGACGCAGCGTCGTCGACCAGGTAGAACGCCGGAGGGGTGTGCACGATGGCCACCCCCGCGGAAGGAAGTCGGTGGCACAGATGAACCGCAGGCGGGCCCTGCAACTGCTGGCCGCACTGGGCACCACCGGGCTCGCCGCGGGCTGCGGCCCCGGCGACGACGGCACGGACCAGGCCGCCCCGGGCAGCCCGGTCAAGATCGGGCTGATCGTGCCCGGCAGCGGCCCGAACAAGGTCATCGGGGACGAGATCGCCAACGGCTTCCAACTCTTCCTCGCCACGCACGGGCAGCAGCTCGGCGGGCACCCGGTCACCGTGGTGCCGGCCGAGGAGGGCGACAGCGTCGCGACCGGCAAGGCCGCCGTCGACCGGCTGCTCAAGGAGGGCGTGCTGGCGCTCACCGGCGTGGTCAACCCGGCCGTCATGACCGGCATCCGGGACACCGTGGAGGACGCCCGGGTGCCGCTGATCGGCTCCAACGCCTCCCCCGCCACGCTCCAGGGCGTCGTCTTCATCTGGCGCACCTCGTACGTGCTGGACGAGCCGGGCGTGGCACTCGGCGAGTACCTGCGGCAGAACCTGGACCCGTCGAGCCGGATCGCCATCTTCGGCACCCAGGGCGCCGGCAGCCGGGACGTCGTCAACGGGCTGCGGCGCGGCTACGAGCAGGGCCGCCGGCTCACCGAGGACCCGATCTACACGCCCGACTACGCCAACCCCAGCAAGGGCGCGTACGCCGGTCCGATCCGCAAGGCGCTGGGGCGCCGGCCGGACGCGGTCTTCTGCCACTACACCGGCGTGCAGGCGGTGCAGTTCGTCAAGCAGCTCTACGACGAGGGCTACCGCGGGCCGATCTACGCGCCCGGGTTCCTCACCGAGGGGACCGTCCTCGACCAGCTCGACGACGGCGAGAAGGGCCGGGACCGGGCGCTGATCGAGAAGTACGGCATCGAGACCGCGCTGAACTACTCGGCCGACCTGAACAACACCGCGAACCGGGTGTTCGCCTCGGCGTACCGCAAGACGTTCAACACGTCCCCGACCACGTACGCGATGGCCTCGTACGACGCCGCGCTGGTGCTGGACAAGGCGATCCGGGCGACCGGCGGGAACGTGTCCCCGCAGCAGGTCAACCTCGCCCTCGGCACGATCGGCCAGGTCGACAGCCCACGGGGTCCCTGGCAGTTCAACCAGCCGCGTACCCCGCAGCAGAAGTGGTACCTGCGCAAGGTGCAGCTCGACGGCCGGATGCTCTCCAACGTGGTGATCAACGAGCTGGCCACGCTCGGCTGACGCGACGACGACGAGGGCGGTCTCCCCCGGGGGAGACCGCCCTCGCGCATGTCCAGCTCGGTGCCGCCGCTCGGCTCAGTGCCGCAGCTCGGCGATGCAGCACTTCACGCTGCCGCCGCCCTTCTTCAGCTCGGCCAGCTCCACCGGCACGGGGTGGTAGCCGGCCGCCTTCAGCTTGCCGGCCAGCCGGGTGGCGTCGCTGTTCAACACCACGTTGAGCCCGTCGCTGACCAGGTTCAGGCCGAACGCCAGGGCGTCCTCGTCGTCCGCGACGACCGCGTCCGGAAACAGCTGGGCCAGCACCTTCTGGCTGGCCGCGGAGAACGCGCCCGGGTAGTAGACGACGTTCCCGTCGTCAATCGAGGCGAGCGCCACGTCGAGGTGGTAGAAGCGCGGGTCGACCAGCCGCAGCGAGATCACTGGCCGGCCGAGCGCCTCCTGCGCCTCGGCGTGCGCGGCCAGCTCGGTACGGAAGCCGTGGCCGGCCAGGACCAGACCGCCGTGCGCCTCCGGCAGGTACGCGAAGTCGCCCTCGCCCTCGTTGGTCTCGCTCGGCGCGATGAAGTGCCAGCCCTGCGCCTCGTAGAACGCCCGGTGGGCGGCGGCCTCGGCGGCACGCTGCTCGTGCTTGAACCGGGCGCCGTAGACGGTGCCGTCCACCACGAACGCCCCGTTCGCGGCGAAGACCATGTCCGGCAGGCCGGCCTCGGGGGTGAGCAGGTGCACGTCGTGGCCGAGCCCGACCAACGTCTCGCGCAGCCGGTCCCACTGCTTGACCGCCAGGTCGGCGTCGACCGGCGTGGCCAGGTCCATCCACGGGTTGATCGCGTACTCGACGGCGAAGTGCTCCGGCGAGCACATGAGATATGTCCGCTTTCGCGGGACTCGCTGCTGGTTCACGGTCACCAAGAGTAGGTAGGCTGGAACTTTGGTAACAGCCACAACCATTGCTTCCCGAGGGCGGAACGTTGCAGATAGACGCGGTTGACCAACGAATCATTGCGTTGCTCGTGGCGGACGCCCGCGCCTCGTACGCCGACATCGGCGCCCGGGTGTCACTCTCCGCCCCCGCGGTCAAGCGACGAGTCGACCGGCTGCGCGCCACCGGCGTGATCCGCGGCTTCACCGCGGTCGTCGACCCGGCCGCCGTGGGATGGACCACCGAGGCGTTCGTCGAGCTGTTCTGCGCCGGCCGGACCACGCCCGCGCAGATCGGCGTCGCCGCCCGCCGACACCCCGAGGTGGTCGGCGCCTACACCGTCTCCGGCGAGGCGGACGCGCTGGTGCACCTGCGCGCCGCCGACATCGCCCACCTGGAGGAGGCACTGGAACGGCTGCGCGCCGAGTCGTTCGTCACCTCGTCCCGCAGCACCATCGTGCTGTCCCGACTCGTCGAGTCCCCCGGCGTCGGCCCGTCCACGAGTTGACCTCAAGCCCGCTTCACGTCGTTCACTCCTTCGAGGTGGACGATCCGGGAGGCGCGATGCGTGCGGTGTGGCTGCGAGAATTCGGTGGACCCGAGGTGCTGGTGCCCGGTCCGGCGCCCGACCCGGAGCCCGGTCCGGGTCAGGTGCTCGTCGAGGTGGCGCACGCGAACCTGACCTTCGTCGAGACGATGTTCCGGGCCACCGGGTTCGGCCCGTTCACCGGCGAACCGCCGCTGATCCCCGGCAACGGCGTCGGCGGCACGATCGGCGCGGTCGGCCCCGGAGTCGATCCGGCGCTGGTCGGCCGACTCGTCGTCACCGGCACCGGCGGCACCGGCGGGTACGCCGAGCGCGTCGTGGTCGACCAGCACGCGCCCATCCCCGTACCCCCCGGGTTGCCGCTGGACACGGCCGTGGCGCTGCTCGCCGACGGCCGGACCGCGCTGATGCTGGCTCGGGCGGCCGGGCTGCGGGCCGGCGACCGGGTACTGGTGGAGGCCGCTGCCGGCGGGGTCGGCACCCTGCTGGTGCAGCTCGTCGCGCGGGCCGGCGCGACGGTGGTGGCCGCTGCCGGCGGCCCCGCCAAGGTCAACCTGCTCCGCGCCGCCGCGGTCGACGTGGTGGTCGACTACCGGCAGCCGGACTGGGCCGGGCGGGTGCGGGCCGCCGTCGACGCGCTCGACGTGGTCTTCGACGGCGTCGGCGGCACCATCGCCCGGGAGGCGTTCGACCTGCTCGACCGGGGCGGACGGATGCTCAGTTTCGGGCTCGCCGGCGGCGCCTGGGCGGACGTCCCGGCCGACGTCGCCGCCGCCCGAGGCGTGACGCTGCTGCGCCCCCGGCCCCGACCGGACGAACTGCGCGCGCTCACCGAGGAAGCCCTCGCCATGGCCGCCGACGGACGGCTCCGGCCACTGATCGCCCAGCGCTTCCCGCTGGAGCGCGCCGCCGAGGCACACGCCGCGATCCAGTCCCGGTCCACCGTCGGCAAGACACTGCTCGACGTACGCTGACCCGGGCTCCCCGCTCAGAGGTACATGCCGGTGCGATGCTCCTGCGGCCGGGCCGGCTTGTCACCCTCACCGAAGAAACGCTTGCCGCCGAACTCGCCGTGCAGCCGATCGTCCAACTCGTCGGCGAGACCGGTCATCACCTGCACGGCCAGCATCAGGTGAGTGGCCTGGAAGTTGCGGCCGAAGACCGGGATGGACGCCCAGACCGTGTCGTCGGCGCAGTAGAGCCGGCCGATCGGCATCCGGTTGGTCAGCTCCGAGAGCTTCACGTAGAGGCGCTCGGTCGGCTCGACCTCGGTCAGCACCGGGGAGAAGACGTCGACAAGCGGCGGATTGTCGCGGACCCGCACGAAGACCATCGCCGAGCCGGCCCGGATGTTGATGTCACCGTCGGAGTCGACCTGCACCTGGTCGGAGTTCGACTTCAACATCGTCGAGACGACCGTACGGACCCGCTCCTCCAGGGCCAACACGTCGTTCTCACCCGTCTGGGCGGCCGCCGCGGCGGCCAGCGCCTCCTCCAGGTCGGCCTCCACGTCCCGGTCCGGGCCGAACTCGCTGCGGGCGGTGCCGAGCGGCTCCACCGGCAGCGGCTCACCGTCGGCGTCGTGCACCAGATAGACCAGGAACGCGGGATGCGGGGCGCCGTAGACGTCCCGCAGCGTCCGGGAGAGCACCGCGGACAACCGGGTCGCCTCGTCGACGCCGCAGTCCAGGCCGAACTGCTCGCCGGAACCCGCCACCACGCCGGGCGGCGACCAGCCCAGCGCCACCATGTCGGCCACCGCCGCCCGGTCCAGCCGATAACCCGCCGGCAGCGTGGCGTTGCCGATCGCCCGGGCCGACAGCGCGCCGTCCTCGCCGGCGTCCGCGCTGACCGAGTAGACGGCATCCCCGGTGCCCGAGGCGGTCGGGTCGAGCGTGACCTCCAGGTGACCACCGGCCGGCAACCCGCGCAGCCGCTCGGCCAGCGCCCGGGCGAACTCCCGCCAGGCCTCGGTCACCTTGGCCCGCAGGTCAGCCGTGGTCGGCTCGTCGAGCAGGATCGAATCGTGCTGCTCCGGCGTACCGCCGGAAGGCTTGTCGACCGGCGAGGGGTGGTCTGCCGTCATGATCGCCTCCGTCCGTTCCCGCCACCCTACCCACGGGCGGCGGGGGCCGAATCACAGCCGACCAGGATCGGACAAGTCGCTACGCCACCGGCGTCGTCCCGTCCAGCTCCACCGGCCACGACCCCGCCAGCGCGCTGAGCCGGGCCGCCACCGCGGCCGGATCGGCGCCGCGCCCCACGGCCACCCCCAGGAGGTACGCGCTGACCGGCGCGCCCGGCCGCACCACCTGATGCGCCACGTCCCGGGCCACGTCCAGCACGGCCGACACCGGCACCTCGGCCGGATCCAGCTCCAACTCGGCGC
Organism: Micromonospora sp. NBC_01392; assembly: GCF_045040125.1. Taxonomy (NCBI): domain Bacteria; kingdom Bacillati; phylum Actinomycetota; class Actinomycetes; order Micromonosporales; family Micromonosporaceae; genus Micromonospora; species Micromonospora sp. NBC_01392. The sequence goes on from NZ_CP109549.1 coordinate 200,128, forward strand.
AGGCCGCGGTGACCCAGTCGTCCAACACGGTCATGTCGTCCACTCCTCGGCCCGGCGTACGTCCTCGTCAGTGTCGCAGTCGAACCAGGGCGGCGGCCCGGCACCGGACCAGGCCACCTCCCGAACCGTGGCACCGGCCAGCAGGCCCCGCACCGCCGCGCCGTCGACCGTGCCGCCCCGCTCCGCCGCCAGCCGGTCCACCGCCGCGCGCAGCGCCGGCAGCCGCCAGACGCCGCAGAGCTGCTGCCGGCGACCGTCGCCGTCCACGTAGCAGGCCAGACCGGCGGTCGACCGGTCGAGCGCGCGCCGCAGCTCCGCCACTGCGGCGGCGGTGAGCAGCGGCAGGTCGGCGGCGAGCAGGGCGACCGTGGTCGTACCGGGTCGCAGCAGGGCCAGCCCGGCCGCGGTCGCCGCCACCGGGCCACCGCCGGCGGGCTCCTCGCGCGTCACCCGCACCGCCGCGGGCACCGGGCCGGACGGACCGACCACGATCCGCTCGTCCGCGTCGGCCACCGCGGCCAGCACCCGGTGCAGCATCGGCCGGCCACCGACCGGACGGGCCGGCTTGTCCACCCCACCCATCCGGCGGGCCGCACCGCCGGCGAGCAGTACCGCCGCGTACCTGGTCACCGCCTCACCCTACCCACGCCCCGCGCCGGAACACCGGGTCAGACGGGCGTGCTGAGGTGCGGGTGGGACCGGGCGCGGGAGAGGATGGCGGCATGGGACGGGCGACAGACCGGCGTGGCGTGCTGCGGATCGCCCTCGGGGCGGCGGACGACCGCCGGGACCGGGTCCGCCGGCAGGACACGCTGGCCGTGGAGGAGCCGCTGGAGATCCGGGTCGGACCGGCCGGCCCCGGCCGTCGCCGGCCGCTCGCGGTGACCATGCGCACGCCCGGCGACGACCTGGACCTGGCCATCGGCTTCCTGCTGACCGAGGGGCTGATCCGGTCGGCGGAGGATGTGCACACCGCGCAGCTCTGCTCCGGAGCGGAGACCCCCAACACCTACAACGTGGTCGACGTGGTGCTCTCCCCCGGCGTGCCGGAACCGGCCACCGACCCGGCACGCAACTTCTACACCACCAGCTCCTGCGGAGTGTGCGGCAAGGCGAGCATCGAGTCGGTCCGCACCCGCTCCCGGTTCGCCGTACGGGAGGACCCGCTGGAGGTCACCGCCGCACTGCTGGCCGGGCTGCCCGACCGGCTGCGTGCCGCGCAACGCGCCTTCGACCGCACCGGCGGCCTGCACGCGGCCGGGCTCTTCACCCCGGACGGCGAACTGCTGACGCTCCGCGAGGACGTGGGCCGGCACAACGCGGTGGACAAGGTGATCGGCTGGGCCACCCGGTCGGACCGGCTGCCGCTGGCCGGTCACGTCCTGCTGGTCTCCGGCCGGGCCAGCTTCGAGCTCACCCAGAAGGCGTGGATGGCCGGCGTGCCGCTGCTCGCGGCGGTCTCCGCGCCCAGCACGCTCGCCGCCGAACTGGCCGAGGAGGCCGGGATGACGCTTGTCGGATTCCTCCGTGGCCCGACCATGAACGTCTACACCGGGGCGCAGCGCGTGCCTCGCTGAGGCGGCGGCACAGCGACCCGGCCGCACGTCGGCGCGGACGGCACCACTGCCTCCGGCCCAACGGCGCGGACGGCACCACTGCCTCCGGTTCAGCGGCGCGGACGACGCCGGCGGCGGCGTAGGACCGCCGGGCCGGCGACACCCGGCCAGCCGTCCAGCTCGGACGGGGCCACGCCACGGCGGAGCGCGTCGTCGAGGAGCACCGCGAGGGAGTAGTCGGGATCCGTCGCGAGCACCCGCTCCAGGGCGACGGCGGCCAGCGCGCCGTGCCCGGACCGCCAGGCGGCGAACGCGAGCAGCGTTCCGGGGGCCGCGGTCAGTTCGGGTTCGGCCCGTCGGAGCACGTCGGTCCACAGGCTGATGTCCGTGTCCCGGCCGTCGGTGCGGGACCAGGCGTGGTCGCGCACCACGAGGTGGGTGAGGAGCACGGTCAGCCAGGCCACCTCGTCGTCGGTGAGTCGCTCACCGTGCCGCTGCCGGCGAAACGCGGCCCGTACCGCCGCCGTGCCGGCCGCCCGCACGGCCCGCGTCCCGTCGGACCGGAGACCACCGGACTCCGCACCGCCGGGCGAGGGGTCACCGGACGCCGCACCGCCCGGTGAGTGGCCGTCGGGCGGCTCCCCGGTGAGTGCGGCCAGCCGGCGGCGGGCCCGCACGGTGGCCTGGCGCATCGCGAGCCGGACCGGGCCGCCGAACGGCGACACCTGGGCGGCCAGGGCGGCGCGGTCGGGCAGGGCGACCTGACCGGCGAAGACGGCCGCCGCGCTGACCCGGCTCGCGGCCGGGTCGTACGGCGTGCCCTCCACCGGGCAGCAGGTGGGCTCGTCGCAGAGGTACGACCACCAGCGACCGTCCGTCACCCGGAGCGCGTCGAGGACGATCAACCCCGCGTCGTCCAGCGCCGCGCCCACCGCGTCCACCACGCCGGTGACGCGGGTGGCCGGGCCGAAGCCGATGACCGTCGCGGCGTCGGCGTCCTGCCGGGCCACCACCTGCGCCAGGTGCCGGGCCGCCGGGCCGGGGTCGACACCCGGCTCGGGGAGGTCGCCGCGGGCCGCGAACACCACCCGCCGGCCCCGCACCGCGACCACCACCACGCTGTCCTCCGGGTGGAAGCCGAGCAGGTAGGGCACGGCGGCGACGAGGTCGGCCGGGGAGCGGACGGAGAGGCGGGGACGCTCGGTGGAGTTCATGCCGGGAGCGTGCGGGGGGCGCCGCCGCCGCGACAGGCCCTGTTGACGACACGCGGCTCATCCACAACCACCGAACGTATCGGCCCAGGTGGGCGGCGTCCGCCACCGGCCACGGTACGACAGGGCCGACGTCTGTCCCAGGTACCGGCTACCTTGCGCTCATGGACCTGGCGTACCTGCGGGCACACCCGGAGCACCTGCCGACCTTCCTGACCCACCAGCGGATCCGGGAGACGCCGGTCTCCGGCGGTGAGATCTGCGCCGCCTCGCGACTCACGCTCGACGACGGCCACTCCGTCTTCGCGAAGACCTGGCCGGAGCGGGCGACGCGGCCGGTGCCGGAGGGCTTCTTCGCCACCGAGGCGGCCGGTCTGCGGTGGCTGCGCGAGGCCGACGCGGTTCCGGTGCCGGAGGTGCTGGTCGCGCTGCCGGAGCTGCTGGCGCTGGACTGGGTGGAGCCGGGCGAGCCGGGCCCGGAGGCGGCGGAGGCGTTCGGCCACGGGCTGGCCGCGCTGCACCGGGCCGGCGCGCCCGCGTTCGGCGCGGAGTGGACCGGGTTCATCGGCGCGCTGCCGCAGGACAACACGCCCGACCGGGGGCCGTGGCCGGAGTGGTTCGCCCGGTGCCGGCTGCTGCCGTACCTTCGAATGTCGGTCGACGGGGGCGCGCTCACCGGCGCCGCGACGGCGCTCGTCGAGCAGGTCGTCGACCGGGTCGGCGAGTGGGGCGGCGACGAGCCGCCGGCCCGGCTGCACGGCGACCTCTGGCCCGGCAACCTGCTCTGGGGCACCGACGGCCGGGTCTGGCTGGTCGACCCGGCCGCGCACGGCGGCCACCGCGAGACCGACCTGGCGCAGCTCGCGCTCTTCGGTGGTCCGCCGCAGTTCGAGCGGATCCTGTCCGCCTACCAGGAGTCCTGGCCGTTGGCCGACGGCTGGCGGGAGCGGGTGCCGCTGCACCAACTGCACCTGCTGCTGGTGCACACCGCGCTGTTCGGGGCGGCGTACGCGGAGGCGGTGGTCTCCGCCGCCCGTGCCGCGCTCGGCGGCGTCCGACGCGCTACGGTCGACGGATGACCGCCCCCCGGACGACGGCAGACGGGGTCCTCACCGACCGGTTCGGCCGGGTCGCCCGGGACCTGCGGGTCTCGCTGACCGACAAGTGCAACCTGCGCTGCACCTACTGCATGCCGGCCGAGGGCCTGCCCTGGCTGGCCGGCCCGCAACTGCTCACCGACGACGAGATCGTCCGGCTGGTCGGAGTCGCGGTGCGCCGGCTCGGCGTCACCGAGGTGCGCTTCACCGGCGGTGAGCCGCTCATCCGGCCCGGCCTGCCCGGCATCGTGGCGGCCGTGGCCGCGCTGTCGCCCCGGCCGCGCATCTCGCTGACCACCAACGGCATCGGTCTGGCCCGACTCGCGCCGGCGCTGCGCGCGGCCGGGCTGGACCGGGTCAACGTCTCGCTCGACACGCTCGACCCGGCCCGGTTCGCCGCGTTGACCCGGCGCGACCGGCACGCCGACGTGCTCGCCGGCTTGGCCGGCGCGGCGGAGGCCGGGCTGACCCCCGTCAAGATCAACGCGGTGCTGATGCGCGGCGTCAACGACGACGAGGCCCCGGCGCTGCTCCGGTTCGCCCTGGCGCACGGCTACGAGCTGCGGTTCATCGAGCAGATGCCGCTGGATGCCCAGCACGGCTGGGACCGCTCGACCATGGTCACCGCCGACGAGATCCTGGCCGCCCTGCGCGCCGAGTCCGCGTTGCGGCCCGACCCGACCGAGCGGGGCGCCGCGCCGGCCGAGACCTGGCTGGTGGACGACGGTCCGGCCAAGGTCGGGGTGATCGCCAGTGTGACCCGGCCGTTCTGTGGCGACTGCGACCGCACCCGGCTCACCGCCGACGGTCAGGTGCGCAACTGCCTCTTCGCCACCGACGAGTCGGATCTGCGGGCCGCGCTGCGGGCCGGCGCCGACGACGAGGAGTTGGCCCGGCGCTGGCGGGCCGCGATGTGGGGCAAGCGGGCCGGGCACGGCATCGACGATCCGACCTTCCTCCAGCCGGCCCGGCCGATGTCCGCGATCGGAGGTTGACCGTGGAGTTGACCGTCCGTTATTTCGCCGGTGCGCGGGCCGCCGCCGGCCGGGCCGAGGAGACCGCATCCGCCGGCCGGTCGCTGGACGAACTCCTCGACGACCTGTCCGCCCGCCACGGTGACCGACTGGCCGTGGTGCTCAAGGCGGCGAGTTTCCTGGTCGACGGCGTCGCCTGTCATGATCGTCAGGCACCGTTGCCGGCCGGGGTCACGGTGGACGTGCTGCCACCCTTCGCGGGCGGCTGAGGGAGGCCGACGTGCTGGCGATGGCGACATTCGTGGGTTTCGTCGTGCTCGTGATCGGGCTGATCCACTACTACCTGTGGCGGCGGCTGGTCCGGGACACCACCCGTCCGGGGCGGGCCCGCCGGGTCGGGGCGGCGGTGGCGGTCCTGCTCGCGCTGCTCGTGCCGGCGACCATGGCCGGCACCCAGAACGGCTTCTACTGGCTGGCCTGGCCGGGCTACGTGTGGCTGGCCCTGATGTTCTACCTGCTGGTGCTGCTGCTGGTGCTGGAGGTGCCGACCGCGGTGACGCGGCTCGTCCTGCGCCGCCGGGCCCGGTCGGTCACGTCCCCGGGGCCGGCGGCCGAGCCGGCGCTGGTCGGCGCCGGCACCTCCGCCGCGGCACCCGCCGAGGCCGGTGACCCGCCGCCGACCAGCGACGCCGGCAACCCACCGCCGTCCGTCGATGCCGGTGACACCCCGCCCGGCCGTCCCGGTGACACTCCGCGCGGGGCGCCCGGCCGACCGGCCGGCGGCGCACCCGTGGACCACGACCCGTCCCGCCGGCTGCTGCTCGCGCGTGGCGCGGCGATCTTCGCCGGGCTCACCGCCGCCGGTGTCACCGGGTACGGCGTCCGCACCGCGATGGGGCCGCCCCGGCTGGACCGGGTACGCATCCCATTGGCGAAGCTGCCGCGGAGCATGGACGGGCTGCGGATCGCCACCGTCTCCGACATCCACCTCGGGCCGCTGCGTGGCCGGGCGCACACCGAGCGCATCGTCGCCATGATCAACCGACTGGACGCCGACCTGGTGGCCGTGGTCGGCGACCTGGTCGACGGCTCGGTGGCCGAGCTGGGCCGGGCGGCCGAGCCGCTGCGTGACCTGCGCTCCCGTTACGGCAGCTTCTTCGTGACCGGCAACCACGAGTACTACTCCGGCGTGGAGGAGTGGGTCCGCGAGGTGGACCGGCTGGGCCTGCGGGTGCTGCAGAACGAACGGCAGGAGATCCGGGCCCGGGGTGGCGTGCTGGACCTGGCCGGCGTCAACGACGTGACCGCCGACGGCACCGGGCTGGCCGCGCCCGCCGACTACGCGGCCGCGCTCGGCGACCGCGACCCGAGCCGCCCGGTGGTGCTGCTGGCGCACCAGCCGGTGGCCGCGCACGAGGCGGCGAAGTTCGGCGTCGACCTCCAGCTCTCCGGGCACACCCACGGCGGTCAGATGGTGCCGTTCAACCTGGCGGTGAAGCTCCAGCAGCCGGTGGTCTCCGGTCTGGGCGAGGTGGACGGCACCAAGGTCTACGTCACCAACGGGGCCGGCTTCTGGGGGCCGCCGGTGCGGGTCGGCGCCCCGCCGCAGGTGACGCTCGTCGAGCTGCGTGCTCCCTAGCGGGTCGGGGGCGCGCCGTCCAGCACCGCATTGCTCAGGTCACGCGTACGCGTGGCGGCGGGCGGGTAGGCAAGCGGACGTGACAGGATGCGGCGTGCCTCCGTTCAGTGCCGCACCCCCCGGTGGCCTCCCGCCCTACGTCGCGGATCTGCACATCCACTCGAAGTACTCCCGCGCGTGCAGCCGTGACCTGACGCTGCCCAACCTCGGTTGGTGGGCCCGGCGCAAGGGCATCGGGGTGCTCGGCACCGGTGACTTCACTCACCCCGCCTGGTACGACCACCTGCGCGAGACGCTGCACCCGGCCGAGCCCGGCCTCTACCGGCTGTCGCCGGAGGCGGAGCGGGACATCGCCCGGCGGCTGCCGCCCCGGCTGGCCAGCGAGGCGAAGGCGGACCCGGTCCGGTTCATGCTGAGCGTGGAGATCTCCACGATCTACAAGCGGGACGACCGGACCCGGAAGGTGCACCACCTGATCTACCTGCCGGACCTGGATGCGGTGGGCCGGTTCAACACCGCGCTGGGCCGGATCGGCAACCTCGGGTCGGACGGCCGGCCGATCCTCGGGCTGGACTCCCGCGACCTGCTGGAGATCACGCTGGAGGCAAGCGCGGACGGCTTCCTGGTGCCGGCGCACATCTGGACGCCCTGGTTCTCCGCGCTCGGCTCGAAGTCCGGCTTCGACGCGATCGCCGACTGCTACGCCGACCTGGCCGAGCACATCTTCGCGGTGGAGACCGGGCTGTCGTCCGATCCGGAGATGAACTGGCGGGTCGGCAGCCTGGACCGCTACCAGTTGGTGTCCAACTCGGACGCCCACTCACCGCCGGCGCTGGCCCGGGAGGCCACCGTCCTGACCGCCGACCGCGACTACTTCGCGATCCGGGAGGCGCTGCGCACCGGGGACGGGCTGGCCGGCACCGTCGAGTTCTTCCCGGAGGAGGGCAAGTACCACGCCGACGGGCACCGGCTCTGCGGCGTGAACTGGTCGCCGGAGCGGACCCGCGAGGCGGGCGGACGCTGCCCGGAGTGCGGCAAGCCGCTGACCGTGGGCGTGCTCAGCCGCGTCGAGGCGCTTGCCGACCGGCCGGCGGGGCACCGGCCCGCGCACGCCCGCGAGGTGGCCCACCTGGTGCCGTTGGCCGAGATCCTGGGCGAGATCAACAAGGTGGGTGCCCGGTCGAAGAAGGTCGAGGGCAAGCTCAACGAGCTGGTCGCGGCGCTCGGCCCGGAGTTGGAGATCCTCACGCGTACCCCGGTGGAGGAGATCGGCCGGGTCGGCGGCGAACTGCTCGCGGAGGGCATCGGCCGGCTGCGTCGCGGCGAGGTCCGCCGGGTGCCGGGCTACGACGGCGAGTACGGCGTGATCACGCTCTTCGACCCGGCGGAACTGGGCGCTCCGGGCGGCGGGGCCGGTCAGGAGACGCTCTTCGACGTACCCGTGCCCGTGCCCGCGCAGCGGCGGCCCACGGAGCCGGCGCCGAAGCCGAAGGCCAAGCGCCCGGCGGCGGCCCGGCCGGAGCCGAAGCGCAAGCCGCCCGCGCCGCCGCTGGCGCCGCCGCCCTCCCCGCACGAGCCGTTCGAGCCGATGCTCGCCGGCATGGAGGAGGTCGGCACCGGCCTGCTGGACCGGCTGGACGCGATGCAGCGGGTGGCCGCCTCCGCGCCGGGTGGCCCGCTGCTGATCGTGGCCGGTCCGGGCACCGGCAAGACGCGCACGCTGACCCACCGGATCGCCTACCTGTGCGCGGAGCTGAACGTCTTCCCGGACCAGTGTCTGGCGATCACGTTCACCCGCCGGGCGGCCGAGGAGCTGCGGCATCGCCTCGACGCGCTGCTCGGGCCGGTCGCCGAGGACGTCACGGTGGGCACGTTCCACGCGCTCGGGCTGACCGTCCTGCGGGAGAACGCGGCGGCGGCCGGCCTGCCGGCGGAGTTCCGGATCGCCGACGACGCGGACCGGACGGCGGCCCGGGCGGAGGCCGGCGAGGACGACGAGCGGTACGTCGCGCTGCTGCGCAAGCGGGACCTGGTCGACCTGGACGAGCTGCTCACGTTGCCGGTGGCGGTGCTGAAGGGGGACCGGAAGCTGGTCCGGGAGTACCGCGAACGGTGGAAGTGGATCTTCGTCGACGAGTACCAGGACGTCGACGCGGTGCAGTACGAGCTGTTGCGGCTGCTCAGCCCGCCGGACGGCAACCTGTGCGCGATCGGCGACCCGGACCAGGCGATCTACTCGTTCCGGGGCGCCGACGTGGGCTACTTCCTGCGCTTCTCGCAGGACTTCACCGACGCCCGGCTGGTGCGGCTGAACCGCAACTACCGGTCCTCCGCGCCGATCCTGGCCGCCGCCGTGCAGGCCATCGCGCCGTCGTCGCTGGTCCGGGGCCGTCGGCTCGACCCGGCCCGGCTCGACCCGGAGGCGCCGCTGGTCGGCCGGTACGCCGCGACCTCGGTGGCCGACGAGGCCGACTTCGTGGCCCGCACCGTCGACGAGCTGGTCGGCGGCCTGTCCCACCGGTCGCTCGACTCGGGGCGGATCGACGGGCGGACGACCACGCTCTCGTTCTCCGACATCGCCGTGCTGTACCGCACCGACTCGCAGGCCGCGCCGATCGTGGACGCGTTGACCCGGGCGAACATCCCGGTGCAGAAGCGCTCACACAACCGGCTGCGGGACCGTCCGGGCGTGGCGGCCATCGCCCGCGAGCTGCGGCACGCCGGCCTGGACGGCTCCCTGACCACCCGGGTACGCGAGGCCGGCCGGCTGGTGGCCGAGCGCTTCGCCGTGCCCACGCTCGACGGTTCCGGCACGGTACGCCCCGACGACGTCCGCAGCGCCGTGGACCTGCTCACGCCGCTGGCCCGCCGCTGCGGCGACGACCTCGGGCTCTTCCTCAGCCAGCTCGCCACCGGTGCGGAGGTGGACGCGCTCGACCCGCGCGCCGAGGCGGTCACGCTGCTCACCCTGCACGCGGCCAAGGGCCTGGAGTTCCCGGTGGTGTTCCTGGTCGGCGCCGAGGACCGCCTGCTGCCGCTGCGTTGGCCGGGCACCGAGCCGGACGACGACGCGGTCGCCGAGGAACGCCGGCTCTTCTTCGTCGGCCTGACCCGGGCGCAGGACCGGCTCTACGTGAGTCACGCCGCCCGGCGTACCCGGCACGGTGCGGAGCGGGACACCCGCCCGACCCCGTTCCTCGACGCGATCGATCCGGCGCTGTTCGACCGGCTGGGCGCGGCGGAGCCACGCCGCCCCAAGGACCACCAACTCCGCCTGATCTGAAAGGCCGGGCCCCCCGTTAACGCCTGCGGTAGAGGCGGGGCCCCCTATTAACTGCTCGGTGTTGAGCGAGGGCTCGGCGGCATCGGGCGCGGCGAGCCGAGCCGGCTGAGGATCAGGTGAGGACGGCGGCGAGCCAGGTGCCGGCCAGGATCGCCGGGCCGAACGGCAGCGGTGTGTCCCGGCGGATCCGACCGGCGGCGAGCAGGACGAGGACGGTCACGCCGGCGAGCAGGTGTGGGAGGAACAGCCCGAGCCGGAGCGCCGGCCAGCCGAGCCAGCCCAGGGGGAACCCGAGCGCGGCGGCCAGCTTCACGTCGCCGAAGCCGAGCCGGACACCGGGCAGCAGGGCGAGCAGCAGATAGCCGCCCAGGGAGAGGCCGACCCCGACCAGGGCGGTCGTCAGGCGCCCCGGCTCGCCGGCCACCAGCGCGGTCGCCGGCAGGCCGAGCCCACCGCCGAGCGCCACCGCGCCGACCAGCGGGTCGGGCAGCCGCAACGCGCTCAGGTCGGTCACCGCGAGCACCAGCCCGACGGCGGCGACCAGCAGCAGCGCCGGCAACCCGGGCTCGTCCCCGCGCGCGACGGCCAGGGCGCCGTACACCACCGCCCCGACCACGGCCACGGTGCACCGCCGTGGCCCGACGGCCGGACCGCCGCACCCCACCGCCCACCGCGCCCTCGGGGCGCCCGCCTCCGCCCGCCCGACCCCGGTGAACCGGCGTGGCGCGGCGCGGCCGACACCGACGGCGCGGCGGCCGATCGGCACCGCGGCCAGACCGGCCAACGCGCCGAGCACCGCCGTTCCCGCCACCGTCACCGCCGACACGGGCCGGGACGCTACCGGCCGGCGCGTCTCCGGGCGGCCCCGTCGCCGGCAGCCGGCGGGGTCCGGGCCGTCCCGTCGCCGCCGGCAGCCGGCGGGGTGCGGCTCGGCCGCTCGGTGCTCACCACCACGGCGACGCCGGCCACGAGCACCGCGCCGCCGAGGAGCACCTGCGTGGTGACCGGCTCGGCGGCGAGCAGCGCGCCGAGCGCCACCGCGACCGCCGGGTTCACGTACGCGTACGTGGAGACCAGCGAGATCGGCGCGTGGGCGAGCAACCAGACGTACGCGGTGAAGGCGACCAGCGAGCCGGCCACCATCAGGTACGCCAGCGCCGCCCAGGACCGCCCGGTCACCTCGGCGGGGTCGAAGTCGGCCAGCTCGCCGCGTCCGGCCCCGATCAGCAGGAGCGCCAGCGCGCCGGCCACCATCTCGTAGACGGTCGCCACGAACGGGTCGGCCGGCATCCGGATCCGCCCGGACAGATAGGAACCGATCGACCAGCTCGCGGCGGCGGCGACCACGGTCAGCGCGCCCGCCAGCGGCACCCCGTCCACGCCGTCACGGGGCAGGACGAGCAGGACGAGCCCGACGAAGCCCAGCGCGACGCCGGCGAACGTCCACGGGCGGGGTCGGTCCCCGCCGACCGTACGCAGCACCACCACCAGCAGCGGGACGGTGGCGATCAGCAGGGCGGCGACCCCGGAGGGCACCGCGTCGCCGGGCGGGCCGGACTCGGCGAGCACCACCAGCCCGTTGCCGCCGGCCAGCAGCAGCACCCCGACCAGCGCGGCCGCGCCGAGGCGACGCGGTGGCACGCGCAGCGCCCCGGGCCCGCGACGGAGCCGCAGCACGATGGCGAGCACCACGGCGGCGGCGGCGAACCGCATCGCGGCGGAGGTGAGTGGCGGCAGGGATTCGACGGCGATCCGGATGCCCAGGTAGGTCGAGCCCCACAGCAGGTAGACCAGCGCCAATGCGGTCCAGACCAGGGCGGCGCGGACCGGCGGCACCGGGGAGCCGGCGACGTCCGGCGTACTCGGGGGGCGTGAGCTCATCGTGGGACCACGCTACGGTGACCACGGCGTCGGCGTCCCGTGTTGGTGGCCGGCCTCTCAGCACCGGCTACACAGGAGGCGTTCATGTCGAACTTCGGACCACCGGGCGGCGGCGCACCCGAGCCGTGGCGGGGACGACGCCCGGACGACGGCTACGCCCCCGATCCGCACCACGACCCGGCGCCCGGCGGCCCGCAGTACGGCCCGCCCGCGCAGTACGGCCCGCCGCAGGAGCAGTACGGCCCGCCCCAGCAGTACGGGCCACCGCCCGAGCAGTACGGCCCGCCCGCCCAGCAGTACGGGCCACCGCACGAGCAGTACGGCCCGCCCGCCGAGCAGTACGGGCCACCGCAGGAGCAGTACGGCCCGGGCGCCGCGCCCCGTCCGGGTTATCCGGCCGGTCCCGGCTACCCCGGCCAGGTGCCCTATCCCGGGCAGCAGCCCTACGCCGGCGGGCAGCCGTCGTACGGCGCGGCGCAGCCCTACGCCGGCGGGCCACCGCCGTACGGCGCGGGACAACAGCCCTACGACGAGCCGACGCCACCGAAGCGGGGCAGGGGCCCGTGGCTGGTGGTGGTGATCGTGCTGGCGGTGCTGCTGCTGGGCGGCGGCGGGGCGTACTGGCTGCTCGGCCGGGACGGGGACGAGCCGACGGCCGGGACGACGGCGACCACCGCGCCGGCCCCGGCGCCGACCTCGGCGGCGCCGAGCGATCCGGCGGAGGCGACGCCCACCACGGCGGCCCCGGCCTCCTCGACCGATCCGCGGTTCGTGAAGGCGGGCCAGTGCGTCGCCAACCAGGGCGGTGGCGCCCAGCCGAAGCTGGTGATCGCCGACTGCGCCCCGAAGACGTACGAGGTGCTGCGCCGGATCGACGGCGCGACCAGCGGAAAGAAGGACGCCGAGGCCAAGTGCGGCAAGGTGGCCGGCTACACCGACTGGTACTTCTTCGACAGCGAGCTGGACACGCTCGACTTCGTGCTCTGCCTGAAGCGTCGATAGGCCGCTAGCCGACTCTAGGGCTGTCTGGGGTGGACGCTAGAGAGACCTAGATTCGACTCGACGCCGACACGCGGTAGCCGCCTCTACGCGCGTCTAGCCTGGTCACTAGACGACCGGATACTGTGCGAGCGTGGATCCGGTCCGCAACCCGTACGCTCCCGGCGCCGGTCAGCGCCCGCCCGAACTCGCCGGGCGGGGGCGGGAGCTGGACGTCTTCGACGTGGTGCTGGAACGCATCGCCCGGGGCCGGCCGGAACGCAGCCTGATGCTCACCGGCCTGCGTGGGGTCGGCAAGACGGTGCTGCTCAACACGCTCCGGTCGGAGGCGATCAACCACCTCTGGGGCACCGGCAAGATCGAGGCCCGGCCGGACCAGTCGCTGCGCCGGCCGATCGCCGCCGCGCTGCACATGGCGGTCCGCGAGCTGGCCCCCCGACACCGCGCGCCGGACCGGATCGACGGCTTCCTCGGCGTGCTCAAGGCGTTCGCGCAGCGGTCCGCGCCGGCCGGGCGGGCCGGTACGGCGCCGAAGCTGCGCGACAGGTGGCAACCGGGCATCGACGTGCCGGCCAGCAGCGGCCGGGCCGACTCGGGCGACATCGAGATCGACCTGGTCGAGCTGCTCAGCGACGCGGCGGCGGTCGCCACCGACGTGGGCACCGGCATCGCGATCTTCATCGACGAGATGCAGGACGTGGGCGCCGAGGACGTGTCCGCGCTCTGCGCCGCCTGCCACGAGCTGTCCCAGCTCGGCGCGCCGCTCATCGTGGTCGGCGCCGGGCTGCCGCACCTGCCGGCCGTGCTCAGCGCCGCCAAGTCGTACTCCGAACGGCTCTACCGCTACCAGCGGATCGACCGGCTGGACCGGATCGCCGCCGACCAGGCGCTGTGCGCGCCGGCCGAGCGGGAGGAGGTCGAGTACGAGCAGAAGGCGCTCGACCTGCTCTACGAGAAGTCCGGCGGCTACCCCTACTTCGTCCAGGCGTACGGGAAGGCGACCTGGGACCACGCGCCCCGCTCGCCGATCACCGCCGCCGACGTGCGGGTCGCCGCGCCCGAGGCGGAGGCGGAACTGGCGGTGGGCTTCTTCGGCTCCCGGTTCGAGCGGGCCACCCCGGCCGAACGGGAGTACATGCGGGCCATGGCCACGCTGGCGCTGGTGGACGGCGAGGAGGGCGCCCGGGACGACATGGACGCGGCGGTGCCCACCGCCGAGATCGCCCGGTCGCTCGGTCGCAAGCCGGCCAGCCTCTCCCCGGCCCGGGACGCGCTGATCAAGAAGGGCCTGATCTATTCCGGCGAGCGGGGCACGGTCGCGTTCACCGTCCCGCACTTCGGCCGCTACCTGCGCACCCAGCCGGCCTGAGCGGCGGCCGGGCCGGCGGGTGAGCGGTGCCCACCTTGGCCACGACTGCGGGGCTCGCAAGCTCACTCCTCGCGTGGCCGGTCAGACCCGTGACCAGGGCGACGGGAAGACCACCTCACCGGCCGGCGGTGGCGGCTCCTCGCCGGTGGACGGCGGCAGCACCAGCGCCTGCCACGGCTCTCCCAGCCCGGACCACGGGCTGGTCAACCCCAACCGGTCCGCCGGGCCGAACCCGAAGCGCCGGTAGTACGCCGGGTCGCCCAGCACCACCACGAGCCGTTCCCCCAGCTCGGTGGCGGCGTCGAGCGCCGCCTGCACCACCGCCGTGCCGTGCCCGACGCGCTGCCGGTGCGGGGCCACCGCCACCGGCCCGAGCGCCAGCGCCGGCCAGCCACCACCGTCGGCGCGGACCCGCACGCGGGTGAGCAGCGCGAAGCCCACCACCTCGCCGCCGTACTCGGCGACCATGGCCAGCTCCGGGATCCACGCGGCACTGTGCCGCAGCTCCTCGACCAGGCCGACCTCGGGCGGGGTGGTCACGTCGGGTCGGGCGAACGCGGCGGCGAGCACCCGGGCCACCGGCGTTTCGTCGGCCGGGTCCTCCGGGCGCAGTCGCAGCGTCGTCACCCGCGCGACCTTACCGAACGCAACCGGTCCATCCGCGACGGTCGCTGAAATCGATACCGGACGGACGTCGATACCTTTCGTGTGTTGCACGGGTGACCGGCCCCCGGACGGGGTAAGACTGAACCATGAAGCCCGTGCGCTCCCTCGCCCGAGTCATGTTGAGCGGCATCTTCGTGGTCAGCGGCGCCCGCAACCTGCGCAACGCGGAACGGCTGGCGCCCGCCGCGAAGCCGGTCACCGACCGGGTCGCCCCGCTGATCCAGAGCCTGCACCCGCGCATCCCGACCGACACCGAGACGCTGATCCGGGCCAACGCCGCCACCCAACTGGTCGGCGGTCTGATGCTGGCCACCGGCCGGTTCACCCGCCCGGCCGCGCTCGTCCTGGCCGGCACGCTGCTCCCGGCGACCGCCGCCGGTCATCCCTTCTGGAACAACGACGACCCGACCGAGCGCAACAACAACCAGGTCCACTTCCTGAAGAACCTCGGGCTGCTCGGTGGGCTCCTGCTCGCCGCCGCGGACACCGAGGGCAAGCCGGGCCTGCGCTGGCGCGCCGGCCACCGGATCGACCACTCACGCCGGTCGGTCAAGCGCGCGGTCCGCACCGCCCGCCGGGAGGCGAAGATCGCCGTACGCTCCGCGGCGACCGCTCGCCGGATGCCCGGCTGACCTGCGTTCGCACGGCCCCCACCCCCGCAAGGCCACCAATCACCTGAACCGTCCGACACCCGTTAACGCGGTGGAAATGTCGCAAACACGTGTGGGATCGGACACGGTCGCGTAACGCGGGAGGCAACATCGTGAGGCACCGTTCTAGGCTCCGTTCTGGACCTGGACGGGCACGACGACCTTGGTACGGGGGTGGCCACGCCATGCCGACGACAGTCGGTAGACGGACCAACCGCCTCCCACCGGCGCCCCGCGTCGTCCTCGGGGTCGACCAGCGGCTCGTGGTGCGCATCGGCATCGTGGCCGCCGTCTCGTACGCGGCCTGGCTCGCGATCGGCGCCTTCGGCCGGCCGTACAACTTCTTCGACATGAAGATCTACCACGGCGCGGTGCTGTGGTGGGCCAACGGCAACGAGCTGTACGACTTCGTCGCCCCCTCGACGACCCTCGGCTTCACCTATCCACCCTTCGCCGGCCTGGTCATGCTGCCGATGTCCTGGCTGCCGGTGGACGCCGCCGGGTTCGTCAACGCGCTGGCCAGCATCGCTGCGCTCGCGGTCGTGCTGGCGGCGTTGCTGCGTCCCATCGTGGACCGGCTCGGCTGGTCGCTCTGGTTCACCGTCGGCATCGCCACCCCGCTCGCCGTGGCGATCGAGCCGTCCCGCGAGACGCTCGGCTACGGCCAGGTCAACCTGCTGCTCTTCGCGTTGATCATGGCGGATCTGGTGGGCCTGCGGTGGCGCGCCAAGCGGGGCACCCACCACGAGACCGCCGAGTCGCCGCTGGCCCGCTTCCTCTACAGCGGCGCCTGGGCCGGCGTCGGCATCGGGCTCGCCACCGCCGTCAAGCTCACCCCGGCGCTGTTCATCGGCTACCTGATGCTCACCCGGCAGTGGCGGGCCGCCTGGATCGCGGTCGGCACCACGATCGGGGTGACGCTCGCGACGTTCGGTGCGGTCGGCGAGGAGTCCCGCGCGTACTTCACCAGCGTGCTGTGGCAGACCGAGCGGGTCGGCGCGGCCGACATGACCGCCAACCAGTCCCTCGCCGGGCTGCTGGCCCGGCTCTACGACTCGATCGAGACGCCCGGGCTGCTCTGGCTCGCGTTCTCGGTGCTGGTGCTGGCGCTGGGGCTGTCCCGGGCGATCAGCGCCCGCACCGACGGCGACGAGTTGACCGCGTTCACGCTGGTCGGGCTCACCGCCAACGTGATCAGCCCGATCTCCTGGTCGCACCACCTGGTCTGGGTCATCCCGGCGATCGTGGTGCTGGCCGACGCCGCGGTACGCCGCCGCGAGGCCAGCCGCGGGCTGCCGCTGCGGAACAGCGGGCCGACCCCGGCGACCGGCGTGCCCGCGCTGCGCCCGCCGATCTGGTACCCGACGCTGACCGGGTTCCGGCACGCGGCCGGCGCGCTCGGGCTCTATCTCCTCTTCCTGATCTCACCGATCTGGCCGTACGAGCACCAGCTCCCCGAGGTGTCCCACTACCAGGACGGCCTGTTCGGCGCGCTGATGGAGAACTCGCTGGCCATCGCGTTGATCGTGCTGGTCGCGGCGCTGCCCTGGCGTCCCGGTGCCGAGCCGGCGTTCTACCACGACCGGTTGGGCCGTACGGCCCCGCTCACCGCCCGGCGCTGACCGGCCCGGCTCAGGGGCAGTTCACCCACTCCTCGGTGCCGTCGTCGAAGACCTGCCGCTTCCAGATCGGCAGCCGCGCCTTCACCTCGTCGACGAGCCGGGCGCACGCCGCGAACGCCGCCGCGCGGTGCGCGGTGCTGACGGCGGCGACCAGCGCGACGTCATCGATCTCCAGCGGGCCGATCCGGTGCGAGACCGCCACCGCGTGCACCGCCGGGTCGGCGGCGATGTCGGCCGCCACCTCGCGCAGCACCGCCTCGGCGGTGGGGTGACCCTCGTACTCCAGCCGGGTGACCGTCCGCCCGTGGTCGTGGTCACGGACCACGCCCTGGAAGGAGACCACCGCACCGGCCCGCCGGTCGGCGACCGCCGCCTCGTGCGCGGCCAGGTCGAGCGGCTGGTCCGTCACCGCACCCAGCACCACCCGCGTCTCCACAGTCATGAGCGTTCTCCTGGAGTCAGGGGCAGCGGCACCAGGGGAACCCGGTCACCGGCGGCGCCGCTGGTGCCGGGCCGGATCACCGCGAAGCCGTCCGCGCCGGCCAGCCCGCGCAGCATCGCCGAGCCGACGTGCCGCACCGGGTGCGCGGTGCCGGCGACCCGGTCCCAGCGGGCCAGCGCCAGGTGGGTGTGGTCCCCGCGCCCGGGCACCGGCTCGGCGAGGGTGACCTGCGGCAGCACCGGCATCGGCCGGCCGGTGAGACCGGCGAGCAGGGGAGCGACAAGCGAGACCAGCGCCACCACCGCGGACTGCGGATTGCCCGGCAGGCCGGCCACGAAGCGCACCCGGCCGTCGCCGTCGACCAGCCGGGCGAGCAGCATCGGGAAGCCGGGACGCACCGCCACGGTGTTGACCACGTAGTCGGCGCCGAGCGCCTCCAGCGTCGGGTGCAGGTGGTCCACCGGGCCGTGCATGGTGCCACCGGTGGTGCAGACCAGATCGGCGTTGGCGAGCGCACCGCGCAGGGCCGCGACGTGCGCGGGCAGCGTGTCGGCGACCGGCCCGACGACGTCGCCGCCCCGCACCTGGCAGCCGTAGCGGCGTAGCCAGGCCGGCACCGAGGGGCCGAGCGCGTCACGCACCCGGCCGGCGCCGGGCGGGCCGGAGGTGAGCAGCTCGTCGCCGAAGACCAGCAGCGCGGCCCGGGGCGCGCGGCGGACCCGCAGCGTGTCGTGCCCGCAGGAGGCGGCCAGACCGATCACCGCCGGGTCCACCGGCGTGCCGGCGGGCAGCAGCTCCTCCCCGCGGTGCGCCTCCTCGCCCGGCTCGCGCCACTCCGGCTGGGGTCGGGGCGTGCCGGTCACCCGACCGTCCACCGTCCGGGTCGAATCCTCGATCCGGAGGATCGCGGTGGTGCCCGCCGGCACCATCGCGCCGGTGGCGATCTCCACGGTGGTGCCGTCGGTGTCCAGCGGCGACGCGGTGTGCCCGGCCAGCAGCCGGCCCACCACCCGCCACGGCCCCGGGCCGCGCACCGCCCAGCCGTCCACGCTGGAAGTGGGGAACGCCGGCAGGTCGGTGCGGGTGGTCAGCGGCTCGGCCAGGGTGTGCCCGTCGGTGTCGGCCAGCGGCCGGTTGACCGCGGGGAGCGCGGCAGAGAGCCCGACCGCGTACACCCGGGAGCGGGCCTCCTCCCACCCGGCCGGCGGAGGCGTGCCCACCTCGACGGCGGCGGCTTCGGTTTCCGTGCTCATCCGGCGAGCCTAGCGCCGGTGTGCGCGGCCCGCGGGCTCAGTGGTCGCCGCCGCGGAGCTGGTCGACCGCGTGCCGCAGGATCGGCCCGAGCACGGCCAGGCCGTCCCGCGCGCCGCCGCGCGAGCCCGGCAGGTTCACCACCAGCGTCCGGCCCGTGACGCCGGCCCGGCCCCGGGACAGCGCGGCGGTGGGCACCGCGTCGCGGCTGTGCGCGCGGATCGCCTCGGCGATGCCGGGGATCTCGTAGTCGAGCAGCGCGCCGGTCACCTCGGGCGTGCGGTCGGTCGGGGTGATGCCGGTGCCGCCGCTGGTCAGCACCACGTCGACGCCGTCGTCGCGGGCGGCACGCAGCGCGTCGCCGACCGGGTCGCCGTCGGGCACCACCACCGGCGCGTCGACCGTGCACCCCAGCTCCCGCAGGCCGGCGACGAGCAGGGGGCCGCTGGTGTCGGCGTAGACCCCGGCGGCGGCCCGGTTGGAGGCCACGATCACCCGGGCCCGGATCACGACCGGTCCTCCGGCCGGACCCACTCGCCGGTCTTCCCGCCCTCTTTCCGGAGCACCCGGACGGCGTCCACCGACGCGGCCGGGTCGACCGCCTTCACCATGTCGACCAGGGCGAGCCCGGCGACCGCCACCGCGGTGAGCGCCTCCATCTCCACGCCGGTGCGGTCGGCCGTCCGCGCGGTGGCGGTGATCTCCACGGTGTCGGCGGTGAGGCGCAGGTCGACGGTGACGCCGTGCAGGGCGATCGGGTGGCAGAGCGGGATCAGGTCCGGGGTCCGCTTGGCCCCCATGATCCCGGCGAGCCGGCCGACCGCGAGCGCGTCGCCCTTGGGCAGGTCGTCGCGGCGGAGCAGCTCCACCACCTCGGCGGTGGTGCGGAGCCGGCCGGCGGCCACCGCGAGCCGGCCGGAGACCGGCTTGGCGGAGACGTCGACCATCCGGGCGGCGCCAGCCGGATCGACGTGGGTGAGCTGCGCGGGTTCGGTCACCGCCCGACCCTATCCGCCGGGTACGACGACCCGCACGAATCAGCCCGCCGCCCGAACGGCGAGTAGCGCGAACACCAACTGCTGCTTTGGCGTTCCCCAGCGGGAGATCGGCCTTTCCCCGCCGGGCCGTAAGACCCCCGACAACTCGGATTTCCGCGCTGCTGTTCCAGCCCCGGTTGGTTGCCGTCCAAGTCGAAACGCCAGCTTAATCCAGTTATCACAAAATCGTTGTTCCGGCGGTCCCCGGCAGCGCAAGCCGTCCATCCGAGCGGTCCGACCCGACTGGTCAAGCCGGCCGAGTCCGGTTGTAATGTTCCTCGGCCGAGACGACGCTACAGATGTCGCGCGCGTCGAAACATTCTGGATGGCACTGAGCGACCACGTGAGTACGCGAGGCAGAAGGTCGGCTCCGCTCCGCACATAACTTGTGGACAGAACGTCATTTAAGCGGCGAGAGTTGCTTATATTGCGCATACCGACATTAATTCTTCCTTACTACCCCTTCCTCCCTCTAACCTTCCTTCCAGTCAACAAGGCGCGGATACACGCACAGGCGATGTCTGCGGCGGGTCGTGCCAATGCGCCACAACCGATTGCGGGTGACGACTCCGATCGGCGGCGATTCCGGCCCGACGGGATATTGGAGGAGGGACGAACAATGCGTAGCACCGAATGGGGATGAGAGTTTCCCGCACCGGAACGAAGCGGTAGGCTGCCGCTCATCGCGTACCGACGGTGAGCGGCGGGTGACTCGGGTGAGCCGGACGACGGAGAGCCGCACGGGTGTCGACCCCGGCCTGCGCGGCCTCGTCTACACCCTGGTGGCCGGCGCATCGCTCGTCGCGCTCATCGCGGTCTCCGCCACGCGCAGGCAACACCCCGAATCGGTACGCGACTTCGTCACCGTGGCAACCCTCGTGGTGACCGTCGCGCTGGCCACCGTCATCAAGACGCGGCTACGGATCAGGTCGACCACCTTCTACTTCGCCTGGGTGGAAACCGCAATCGTCATCGGCCTGGCCGTCGCGCCGGCCTCCTGGGTCGTCCTGGCCACCGGCCTCGGGGTGGCCGCCGGATCGGTGACCCGCCTGGCACCCATCAAGGTGGCGTTCGCCATCGCGAAGCACACCCTCGTGGCCGGAGGCGCCACCGTCGCCACCTTGCTGCTCGGCGGCGCCTGGCCACCTCGAGAGCCACTCCGCATCGTCGTACTGCTGGGAATCGTCTATCTGGTCGCCGCGATCCTCGACGACGTACTTGCGATTCCGGTCATCGCGCTCGCGTCCCGAACGCCGATCCTGCGCCAGTTCCGCAACAACCTCGACCTACGGATCGCCGGCTTCGGCGTGCGATTCGTCGTAGCCGCCTCCACCGTGCTGATCCTCCGGGTCGATCCCCGGCTGTTGCTCGCCGTGCCGCCCCTGGTGCTCAGCCTGCACCTGGCCTACTCCGCCAGGATCCGCGCCCGCACCGAGCAGCAGGCCTGGCAGCGACTCGCCCGCACCACCGACGCGCTCAACGTGGTCGACCTCGACCAGGTCCTCACCACCGCGGTCACCGAGGCCGCCGAACTCTTCTCCGCCGACGAGGTCGAGATCGAACTACGCGAGGGCGGGCGCACGGTCCGCGGCGGCGCGGCCGGCATCGCGTACGACGGGACCGCACCACGCCCCAGCGCCACGGACGGCCGGATCATGCCGGTCACGCTGGAAGGACACGACCGGGCGGAGAACATCGGCGAGCTGCGGCTCCGCTTCGTCGGGCCGGTCGAGCTCTCCGAGCGGGAGCAGTACACCCTGCGTACCTTCGCCTCCGCGCTGTGCACCGCGGTCCGCAACGCCCAGGCGTACGCCGAACTGGCCCGCGTCGCCGCCGACCACGCCTACGCCGCCACCCACGACGCCCTCACCGGCCTGTCCAACCGCCGGCACCTGCTGGACGAGGGCACCGCCCAGCTCACCACCCGGCACGCCGACGGCGTCACCGCCCTGGTGCTGATCGACCTCAACCACTTCAAGGAGGTCAACGACACGCTCGGGCACGGCGCCGGCGACCGGGTGCTGATCCAGGTCGCCGAACGGCTCCGCGACGCGGCACGCGCCGACGACCTGGTCGCCCGGCTCGGCGGCGACGAGTTCGCCGTGCTGCTACGCGGCCTGCCCGCCCCGGCGGTCGCCGCGCACCGCGCCGAAGCCCTGCTCGCCGCGCTGCACGACCCGATCGACCTCGACGGCATGCGGATCAGCGTGGAAGCCAGCGGCGGCATCGCCGTCGCCCCCGCCACCGGCGGGATGCCCGAGCTGCTGCGCCGCGCCGACGTGGCGATGTACCAGGCCAAGCGCGCCGGCCAGCGGATCGCCACGTACGCGGCGACCCGCGACACCGCCGACCTCAGCCGGCTCACACTCGGCGGCGAACTGCCCCGGGCCGTCGCCGACCACGAGTTCACCGTCAACTTCCAACCCATCGTCGACCTGGGCAGCGGCCAGGTCACCGGCGCGGAGGCGCTGGCCCGCTGGCACCACCCCACCCACGGCCTGATCGACCCGCTGCGCTTCCTGGAGGCGGTGGAACGCTCCGGGCTGCTGCCCGCGTTCGCCGAGGCCATCCTCGACCAGGCGCTGATCGCGGCCGGCTCGTGGCACGACGCCGGCTTCGACCTGCCCGTCTCGGTGAACGTGTCACCACGCAGCCTCCTCGACGCCCGCTTCCCCGGCGCCGTGCTGGCCCGGCTGCGCGCCCACGACCTCCCACCCGACCGGCTCGTCCTGGAACTCACCGAGACGCTCACCCTCAGCCAACTCGACGTGGTCGACCGGGTGCTCAGCCGGCTCCGCGACTCCGGCGTCCGGCTGGCCCTCGACGACTTCGGCACCGGCTACTCCTCACTCTCCCTGCTCTCCCGCATCCCGGTCCACGAACTCAAGATCGACCGCAGCTTCGTCACCGCCATGGAAACCGCACCCGAGGCCGCCGCCGTGATCCGCTCCACCCTCGACCTGGGCCGCAGCCTCGACCTCACCGTGGTCGCCGAGGGCGTGGAGAGCGAACCGCAACGCCGCACGCTCTGGGAGCTGGGCTGCACGGCCGGCCAGGGCCACCTGTTCGCCCGGCCGCTGCCGGCCGGCGCGCTGCTCGCCGCCCTCCAACGCGGCGCCGGCGGCCGACCCGGCGCACTCGCCGCACCGCTGCACGACACCGGCGCCGTCATCCGGCTGCCCGGCCGCCGCGCCGCCGGCACCCGTACCCGCCCGGCCCCCGCCACCGACGTCCGGCACCCCTGACCAACCGGCCCGACCCGGCCGGACCGCACCCCCGGTCTGCCAGACTGGCCCGCGTGACCGCCCACGCCGACCCGGCCACCGCCACCTCCCGCCGCTGGTCGGCGCTCGACACCGCCGCCGGCGGTCTCGCCCTCGACCTGGGCCTCTACGCCGCCGCCACGATCTTCGCCGCGGTCACCGCCGCCACCTCCACCCTGCCGCCGCACCGCGCGTGGGGCACCGTCGCCACCATCGGGTACGCGATCGCCGCGCTCGCCGCGACCACCCAGCTCATCGCCCGCCGCCGACACCCCGGCACCCCCCTGGCCGGCTTGCCCGCCCGCTGGACGGTCACCGGCCTCACCTGGGCCACCACCGCGCTGCTCCCGGTCGTCGTCCAGAGCATCCAACGGGCCGGCGGACGCACCGACCGGGCCCAGGAGGAGGTGCTCGTGGTGGAACACGCCGGCACCCGCCTCGCCGAGCACGGCACCCCGTACCTCGGCCCCGACGCCATCGCCGCCCTGCCCCCCGGCGAGCAACTCCTCGGCTACACCCCCTACCAACCCGGAATGGCGCTGTTCGGGCTGCCCCGGGCCGCCGCCGACGCCTGGTGGACCGACGCCCGCGTCTGGTTCGCGGTCGGCACCGCGCTCGCGCTCGCCGCCCTGGTCACCACGCTGCGCACCAGCACCGGCCCCACCTCACCCCGCCGCTCCGCCGCGCTGCTGCGCGCCGTCCAGGCCGCCACCGTCCTGCCCGTCGCCGCGCTCACGCTCGCCACCGGCGGTGACGACCTCCCCGTACTCGCGCTCTGCCTGCTCGCCCTCGCGCTGGCCGCCGCCGACCGGCCCGGCCGCGCCGGCCTCGCGGTCGGCGTCGCCGGCGCGCTGAAGCTCTTCGCGTGGCCGGTGGCGGTCGTGCTGGTCTGCTGGGCCGCCACCCGCCGGGCCGCGCCGCGCACCGCCCTGGGCGCCCTCGGCCTGCCCGTCCTCGCGCTGCTGCCGGTCCTGCTCGTCGACCGGGACGCACTCGTCGAGAACGTGCTCCGGTTCCCGCTCGGCCACGGCCTGGTGACCAGCCCCGCCCAGTCCCCGTTCCCCGGCCACCTGATCGCCGAGACGCTCCCCGCCGGCCGGGTGGTCGCCGCCGCGCTGCTCGTCGCGGTCGGCCTGGCGATCGCCGTCCGACTGCTGCGCCACCCGCCGCGCACCACCGCCGCCACGGCCCTCATCTGCGGGTACGGGCTGCTCGCCGCGATCCTGCTGATGCCCTCCACCCGCTTCGGTTACCTGCTCTACCCGGCCGCGCTGCTCGTCCTCGCCCCCGCGCTGGCACTCGCCGAGGCGCCCACCGGGCAGCCCGGCCGGCCGGCATTCCCGGCAACCGCCCGGCGCGAGCCGGCCGGAAGGCGTACACCTGAGGCATGACCACCTACCGTGACCGGACCGAAGCGGGACGGGACCTCGCCGAGCGACTCACCGACCTCGCCGACCGGCCCGACGTCGTCGTGCTCGCCCTGGTCCGCGGCGGCGTCCCCGTCGCCCGGGTGATCGCCGACCGGCTCCACGCCCCGCTCGACGTGCTGGTCGTCCGCAAACTCGGTGTGCCCTGGGCGCCCGAGGTCGCCTTCGGGGCGCTCGGCCCCGGCGGCGTGCAGGTCCTCAACGACATGGTCGCCGGCCGGATCAGCGAGAACGACCGGGCCCAGGTCCGCCGCCGCGAACAGGCCGAACTGGACCGCCGCGAGCAGCGCTACCGCGCCGGCCGGCCACCGCTGGACCTGACCGGCCGCACCGCCCTGATCGTCGACGACGGGCTCGCCACCGGCGCCACCGCCCGCGCCGCCGTCCAGGTCGCCCGCCAGCTCGGCGCCGCCCGGGTGGTCGTCGCCGTCCCGGTCGGCTCCCCGCCGGCGTACGAGCTGCTCGCCGCCACGGCCGACACGGTCGTGAGCAGCCAACTCCCATCCGACTTCGCCGCCGTCGGCGCCTACTACGACGACTTCCACGAGGTCTCCGACGACGAGGTGACGCACGCGCTGACCGCCAACGCGTGAAAACACCCGGTACCGTCGGTGTCATGCAGCTCACCTGTCCCAAATGCCGTGGAGAGATGCGCCAGTACGAGCGCAGCGGAGTAGTCATCGACCAGTGCGGCGAGTGCCGCGGAATCTTCCTCGACCGAGGCGAGCTCGAAAAGCTGTTCGAGGCCGAGGCCAACTGGAACCGGCAGCAGGGCGGCGCCCCGCAGGCCGCACCCGCCGGGGCCGGCTACCCACCGCCTCCGCCACCCCCGCCCGCCGCCCCGCACCAGCCGGGCTACGGCGCCGTCCCCCCGCCCCCTCCGCCGCCGCCCGGCCACGGCTACCCGCAGCCCGCGTACGGCCACGGTCAGCAGCAGCACTACGGCTACCACGGCCACTACCGCCGCAAGAAGAAGCACGGCTTCCTCGGCGAACTGTTCGACTGACGAGCGTGTAAGGAGGGGCCCCTTCTTAACGCCTGGGCGATAGGAAGGGGCCCCGCCTAACCGTGCCGGTGGCCGCGCGCCGTGGCAGGCTGCACCCCATGAGCCCGATCCGGCCGCACGAGGCGCTGGCCCAGGCGTACGACGGCATCACCGCCGCCGTCGCCCCGCTCGACGACGCCGGCCTGCAACGACCCACCCGCTGCCAGGGCTGGCTCGTCGCCGACCTGCTCTTCCACGTGCTCTGCGACGCCCAACGCGCGCTCGTCGCGCTGGCCAGCCCGGTGCCCGGCCCGGCCGACGTGGACGACATCAGCTACTGGCGGGCGTTCGGCGCCGACGGCGACGACGGGGCCGGCGCGCGGCACGCCTGGTGGGCCCGCCGCTCGGCAGCCGCGTTCGACCGGCCCACCGGCGTGGTCCGGATCTGGTCCGACACCGCTCCCGCCGCCGCCCGCGCGGCTGCCGCCGCGGACGCCACCGGGCACGTCACCACCCAGGGCCACGTGCTGCGCGTACCGGATCTGCTCGCCACCCTGACCACCGAGGCGGTCGTGCACCACCTCGATCTGGTGGTGGACCTGCCGGACGCGCCACCGCCGGCGACCGGCCCGACCCGGGTGGCGGTGACCACGATGGACGGCCTGCTGTGCGACGACGCGGTACGCCCGGCCGCCTGGGACGACCACGAGTATCTGCTCAAGGCCACCGGGCGGGTGCCGTTGACCGACCGGGACCGGTTCGAGCTGGGCGAGGCGGCGGGCTGGTTCCCGCTGCTCGGCTGAGAACCCTCCCGCCGTGATCAGCGGAGTGTGGGGCGTGCGGTCCAGCCGACGAAGCGGTCGAACAGTTCCTGCGGGTCCGGGTTCTGCCTCAGCAGGTCGGCGGTGGCGTCGAACAGGCAGGCCGCCATGTAGATCGACAGGGCTACGCGGTCACGTCGGTAGTCCATCAGCAGCAACAGGCGCGCCGGCTGGCACGGCCAAGGGCCGGCGCAGACGCGGCAGAGCCAGCGCGGCCGCATCGGAGTGTGCGGTCGCATGGCTCGGCCACCGCGATCGGGTACGGGGGAGGCATTCGGCGCACTCATCCCCCGATCGTGTCGACTCCCGTTGACTACGTCAATAGTCTCCGTAGTTGTCGCCGTCTGCGGACTACGCCGCTGCCATCGTCAACGCGTGGAGCTGGTGGGTGTGTCGGAGATCCGGGCGATGCTCGGCAACGTCTCGCGCCAGCGCGCGTCCGTGATCGCCAATCAGCGCAACTTCCCCGAGCCCATCGCCGTGCTGGCCATGGGCAAGGTGTGGCGCAAGTCCGACGTCGAGAAGTGGATCCGGGAGCACCGCCCGGACCTCTCGTCCGACTGAACCGCCGATCCGTACGGTCGCTGGACCGCTCCCCCGCGCGGGAGATGAAGGTGATCATGAACTTGACGGCATCAACGTAGATCAACAACGCCGCCAACCTCATGATCAGGCCTCGGAGGAGCCCTCCGGGCGAGGCGGTCGCTCAGACGATGGCCATGTCCACGAATCGCGACAGGTGCAACTGGGCGGCGACCGTCACCGTGTCGGTCGGCCCATTCCTGTGTTTGGCGATGATGAAGTCCGCCTCCCCGGCCCGCGGCGACTCCTTGTCATAATAGTCATCGCGGTGCAAAAGTATGACAACGTCGGCATCTTGCTCAATAGAGCCAGATTCGCGCAAATCGGACAACTGCGGTCGCTTGTCCGTACGCTGCTCCGGGCCACGGTTCAGCTGACTCACCGCGATCACCGGGCACTCGACCTCCTTGGCGAGCAGCTTCAGGCCACGGGACAGGTCCGCGACTTCCTGCTGCCGGCTCTCGGTGCGCTTCGGTGAGGTCATGAGCTGGAGATAGTCGACCACGATCAGCTTCAGGTCGTGCTTCTGCTTGAGCCGTCGTGCCTTCGCCCGGATCTCCATCAGGTTCATGCTCGGGGTGTCGTCGACGAAGAGCGGCGCCTCGCTGATCTCGCCCATGCAGCGGGCCAGCTTGGTCCAGTCGTCGTCGGAGAGCTGCCCACTGCGCAGCACGTGCAGCGGCACGCGCGCCTCGGCCGAGAGCAGTCGCATGACGATCTCGACCTTGCTCATCTCCAGCGAGAAGATGGCCGCGGCCTGGTTGGCACGAATAGCGGCATTCCGGGCGAAGTCCATGCTGGCTGTGCTGTTGTGCGTCGGGATCATCGACCGACCCGCCAGGTACAGGTGGTCGGCGTTGTCCACGGTCACGCAGCGCACCGGAACGCTGGCCACGGGCCGGACGTCCACGATGAAGCGGGAGTGGGAACGCACGTCCGAGGACGTCCGCCGCCGGGCCAGGTGCGCGGCCCGCTTCCTTTCCAGGCGGAAGACCGGATCAGGGGTGGAGAAGTTCGCCGTGTAGGCGACCGATGAGTCCTCGGTGCGTCCGCGCACCCTCCGCTCGGTGATCGAGCATCGGTAGCCCAGGCTGACCACGAGTTCCCGAACACCCTCGATCAACCGCTTCGACGTGGAGGTGTACTGGAGGTTCCCGGCCGGCGCCACCGTACCGTCGGTGTCCATCAGCCCGGCGAGCAGCGCCCGGCGCTGGGCCTCCGAGGCTCGTAGGTAGTCCTGGGGGATGTGCTTGTCGGAAGCCACCCCGATTCGGCGGATCAGCGCCAGGAACGAGCCGCCTCGCTCGTGACACTCGGCGCATCGGCGGACCGCCTGGTTCTCGCGCAGTGCTCGGGTGGAGCCTCCGCAGTCGACACAGGTACGGTCCGTTGCCCGCCCCACGGTGGGCAGCAGGATGGTGAACACCATTGGGCCGCTGGGTCGCACGAGGAAGCCGTCCCGGGCCACCAGGTCGACCATCTCGGCGTCCGCGGTGGTGAATCGGCTGGCTCCGGTGTGACCGTCGCCGAGCCACACCCCGAGGGTGTACGGAGGGACGACCAGTTCACGTTCCGGGAGCCGGAGCGGCGCGCAGTTCTCCACCGCGTGGTTGAGGCGCCGGTCGGCGGTGTCCGTGCGAAGCGTCGCCGCGATATGTGCGGTGGTCACGACTCCGTCGTGCCGAACGGGGGCGCCGTCGTTGGCGTGTCGCTCGGCCCGCTGGCGCAGGCCGGAGACGAGAGCGCCTGCCGGGTAGCCGGGAGCGGTCCAGTTGCGTGACTTGCCGGCCCGGGTCACCGGACGGGCGACCCGTCCGTTCGCGCCGACCTGGTGCGCCACCGTGTGCAGCACGTTGCGGAACTCGGGGCCGACCTGCTCGAGCGTGTCCGCCAGGGTGACCAGGCGGTGCGGCTCGGCGGACGCCGCCGCTTCGGCCGCCCGTACCCTCGACAGCGCCGCCTCGGGCCAGTAGTGACGGGGACGTGCCTCGGACTGCCGACGGCTGGCCCGGGTGGTCGTCTTCCAGAGGTGTTCGGCGTCCGCCACGATGACCGAGCCATCGGAGAACTCGACCTCGTAGCAGGGGCGATCGTGCATCACGTCGAAGACGTTGGTGATGGTGGTCGGGTTGCCGTCGGCCGCGAGCAGCTGGTCGCCGACGCGTACCGCACCCATTGTGGTCCAACCCTCCGGGGTGGGCAGGGGCGTGTCGAGCGCCAGCGCCTTTCCCAGACCCGGTCGACCCGCCACGATGATCAACTGCCCGGCGTGCAGGCCGTTGAGCAGGCGGTCGAGGTCGGTGAAGCCGGTCGGGACGCCGGTCATCACGCCGCCCTGGGCGCCGACCGCCTCGATCTCGTCCAGCGTGGGCTGGAGCATGTCGGCCAGGATCGCGAAGTCCTCGCTGACCCGCTTCTCGGTGATCTCGTAGACGGCCTGCTGGGCGAGGTCGACGATGTCGTCCACGTCCCGGCTGCCGCTCGGGCCGGTGCCGTAGCCGAGCTGCACGATCCGGGTGCCGGCCTCGACCAGTCGGCGGAGCACGGCCCGCTCGCCGACGATGCGGGCGTAGTAGGCGGCGTTGGCGGCGGTGGGCACGCTGGCGATCAGCGTGTGCAGGTAGGGCGCGCCGCCGATGCGGGCGAGGTCGCCGGAGTCGGCCAGCGCCGCGGCCACCGTGATCGGGTCGGCCGGTTCGCCCCGACCGTAGATGTCCAGGATCGCGTCGAAGATGGTGGCGTGCACCGGGCGGTAGAAGTCGTTTGTCTTGAGGATCTCCACGACGTCCGCGATGGCGTCCTTGGAGAGCAGCATGCCGCCGAGGACGCACTGTTCGGCGGCCACGTCCTGGGGTGGTGTCTTCTCGAAGGACGCGTCCCGCGGCGGCGGCTCGGACGCTTGCCCCCCGGCCCGTCCCGCGCGCGTCTCGTCGGTGACCGACACGGGTTCCCCCCTTGCTGCGTCGGATCGAGTCCGGCTCTGTCGCCGGGGTGTGACAACTTCCGCCGACCCTCCGGTCGATCGGGGGCCATCGCCCGGCGGTCGCTGGCCACGATACGGAACCCGAGGTCAGCCACCAACAGGGCCGGTGGACGAGCCTCGGGACAACCTGTGGACGCAGGGGGCCAGCATGTGCGCAGGGTGTGCACAGGGGTGTGGAAAAGTGATGGCGTTTTCCGGGCGTATCGCTCCTGACCTGGGCTTCTGCCGTCCCCACCCTGTGGACGGAAGATTTCTGGTCGAGCCTTGGCGTCGTTCGTCCCGTACTATCGCTGCGAACGGCTGCACCTTGACAGCGGATTGCACTTTCGGGTTGAGAAGGGTCACGCTCCCGCCGTGAGACACCGGGACTGGGCAAGCGGGGAGGACAGCCCGCGCGAGCGCCGGCCGAGCGCTTCCTGGGACGCTTCCGCTGGTCCGCGGCGCGTGGACCCGTACGCGCCGGAGCGTCAGCGCACGCCGAGCCGGCGCCGGGCGATCGAGCGCGGTCAGGACGAGCCGGTGGACGCCTACCTTCCGCGGTGGGCGGTGGAGTCGGGGATCAGTCGGGCGGACGGCGGTGGGCGGCATGCCGCGCCGGACGACGACGAGGCGGAGGCCGGGTCGCCCGCTTCCGACGGTGGTTGGCGGCCCGAGGCCGGTCGGTGTCGGGACGACGGCCGGCGCGGGCTGCGGGCCGTCGGGGCCGGGCCGGTGTCCGACCACACCGCCGAGTGGACCATGGACGCCCCGCAGGAACAGGGCTACGTCGGGAGCCGGCGGGCCGAGTCCGGGGAGGACGGGCCGGTGTCCGGGACGGCGCCCCGCAGCCGTCCACGACGTGCGGCGACCCGACGGCCGGAGGTGATCTGGTCGGGGCTGCCGGAGGAGGCGGGCCCGGGTGGTGACACCGGCGGGTGGGAGGCCGAGCAGCCGGCCCGGCGGAGTCCGCGGGCGGCGACCGGTTCCTCCTGGCCGCCGCCGGCGGTGGATCCCTGGGAGCGGGGTCGGGCGGCCGAGCCGGCCCCGGCGGAGCAGCCGGCGGTCGACCCGTGGGACGCCTCGGGCGTGCACGCGTGGGGTCGGGCGGACGCCGGGAGCCGGTGGGAGCAGGCCGGGAGCCGGTGGGACCGCACCGAGCACACCGGTGAGTGGGACCGGTTCACCGACACCGGTCACCTCGACCGGGTGCGGGACGCCGGTCCGCGGTATCCGGCGGCCGACCCGTGGGACCGTACGGCACCGCCGGTCCGGGAGGGTTGGGCGTCGCCGGAGCAGGTCGAGGAGTTCTGGTCGGGGACCCGGTTGGCGGGTGACGATCCGCGGTGGATGGAGACGCCGACGTCGGCCCCGCAGTCGCCGGTGGTCGCGTACTCCGCGCCGCGTCCCCGGGCCGCGCCCCGGCGTCGGGCGGTGGAGCCGGTCGGGCCGGGCGGGTCCGCGGTGCGCCGACGGATGGACCCGATCGGCGGCGGTTCGTGGAGCCGGCGGTTGGAGGACGACCTGCTGGACCCGGATCCGGGTGGGCCGTTGCGACCGCTCGTCTACACGGCCGCCTGCTATCTGGTGCCGGCGGTGCTGCTCTTCCTCGGTCTGGTCCTCCTGGACGGGCAGGCCCCGGCGGGGTGTGTCACCGACATCAGTGGTGGAGGTTGCGACTCGCCGCGGGCGCACGCGTTCGCGTCGTTGTCGGCGGCGGCGCCGAGGTTCGGGCTGGCGCTGGTGAGCAGCCTCGTGGTGGCGGTGCTGCTGCGTCAGGTCGGTACGACGTGGCGGTCGGCGACGGTGGCGTTGGCGGCGGCCGTGGTGGGCGGTGGGCTGTCCACGGTGGTGATCAGCGCGGTGACCGGCCAGCCGATCGGCTGACGTGCCGGCGGCGGGTCGCCGGGAGATGCGGAAAGGGCCCGCACCGGAGAACCGGTGCGGGCCCTTTCGTGGTGCGGTGGGGTCAGCTCTTGACCACGTTCAGGTCGAACTTGGCGGTCACCTCGGGGTGCAGCCGGATGCTGACCGGGTAGGCGCCGAGCGACTTGATGTGGCCGGGCGTCTCCAGCCGGCGACGGTCCAGGCTCGGACCACCGGCCGCCTTGACGGCGTCGACGATCTCGGCCGGGGTGACCGAACCGAAGAGCCGACCGCCGTCGCCGGCGCGGGCCTTCAGGTTGACCTTCAGGCCCTCGAGCTGGCCCTTGATCTCCTTGGCGTGGTCGAGGTCGCGGACCTCGCGGGCCGAGCGGGCCCGCTTGATGACCGTGACCTGCTTCTCGGCACCCTTGGTCCAGGCGATCGCGAAGCCCTGCGGCAGCAGGTAGTTACGGCCGAAGCCGTCCTTGACCTCGACGATGTCGCCCGGAGAGCCGAGGCCGGACACCTCCTGAGTGAGGATGATCTTCATGTCCGTGCCTCCCCTCAGCGGGCCGTGGCCGTGTAGGGCAGGAGCGCCATCTCACGGGCGTTCTTGACCGCACGGGCGATCTGCCGCTGCTGCTGCGAGGTCACGCCGGTCACCCGTCGAGCGCGGATCTTGCCGCGGTCGGAGATGAACTTGCGCAGCAGCGCGGTGTCCTTGTAATCGATATAGGTGATCCCGTCCTTGTCGAGCGGGTTCACCTTCTTCTTCGGCTTGCGCAGTGCCGCAGCCTTCGCCATTGCTCTTGCTCCTGGTTTGCGATCGCGGGCGCTCGGCGCCATCAGAACGGGGGCTCCTCGTCGAAGTTTCCGCCGCCCGAACCAGCGCGGGAGGGGGCCGGGGCAGCCGAGGCCCAGGGGTCGTCGAAGTTGCCTCCGCCGCCGCCCTGGCCACCACCGCCACCACCGCCGAAGCCGCCGCCTCCGCCACCGGAGCGGGACATCTTCTGCACCTTCGCCGTGGCGTAGCGCAGGGACGGGCCGATCTCGTCGACCTCCAGCTCGATGACGGTGCGCTTCTCACCCTCGCGGGTCTCGTACGACCGCTGACGCAGCCGGCCGGACACGATCACCCGGGCGCCGCGCTGCAGCGACTCGGCGACGTTCTCGGCGGCCTGGCGCCAAACTGTGCACGAGAGGAACAGCGGCTCGCCGTCCTTCCACTCGCCGGACGCCTTGTCCATGAACCGGGGCGTCGAAGCGACCCGGAACTTGGCCACCGCCGCACCGGAGGGGGTGAACCGCAACTCGGGGTCATCGGTCAGGTTGCC
Organism: Micromonospora sp. NBC_01392; assembly: GCF_045040125.1. Lineage (NCBI taxonomy): Bacteria > Bacillati > Actinomycetota > Actinomycetes > Micromonosporales > Micromonosporaceae > Micromonospora > Micromonospora sp. NBC_01392. The sequence continues at coordinate 233,042 of NZ_CP109549.1, forward strand.
GATGACCGTGATGGTGGTGTCTCCTGCCATGACCATCTCCTCGCGCACTCATCGTTGTGCCGTACAGGCTCTCAGAGCCCTCCGACAGCGCGGATGAGGCTTGATCCGGACGTGCCGGGTCTAGATGCTCAGCGCATCTCCGGGCGAATGACCTTGGTGCGCAGCACCGACTCGTTGAGTCGGAGCTGACGGTCCAGCTCAGCCACGGCCTCCGGCGTCGCCTGGAGGTCGACGACGGCGTAGATGCCCTCGGCCTTTTTGTTGATCTCGTACGCGAGGCGCCGGCGGCCCCACACGTCGGTCTTCTCCACCGAGCCACCCGCGGTCCGGATCACGTTCAGGTACGTGTCGAGAGACGGGGCGACGGTGCGCTCCTCGAGGCTGGGATCGAGGATCACCATGACTTCATAGTGACGCAAGACGTGCTCACCTCCTGTGGGCTAGGCGGCCACGGTCCTTCCGTGGCAGGAGGTCGTGCGTCGTGGCCCGCCCGATGCCGGGGGAACCCGGCCGGACGCGGACAACCGCACAAGGATAGCCGGTCCGGACGATCATGCCGGGGCCGGTGGTCCGGGTGTCCCCGGAGGCGGCGACAGGGGCCCACCTCCGGCGTCGGGCGCCGAGAAGGTGGACCCCTGTCCACAGGGCCGCGGGGCGTCCCGTCCGCATTCCTTGGGTGGGACCTGGGGAGGAACGACCACACCGATGAGGTTGGATCGAAAACGCCCCGCGGAGCTTTATCATGTTGTCGTCTGGTCTGACCATACAGCGGCTGTCGTCACCACTTGGGGTAAATGCTGGAATTAATCCATCTGACCGGTTGCCGTGTGGGTGGCGAGTGGACCCGCCCCGTCGTGCCGGGCCGCACGGCGGGGCGATCCGTCGCCGGAGGCCGGCGCTCGCCGTCCGTGCTGTGGACCACGTCGGGCGGAGCGTCGACCATCGATCCCACCTCGGACAACGACCGCCGGGCCGGGCGGTGACGCGCCCGCCCGTCGGAACCCGCGCGCGTGCGCACCACGCGTCGTAGGCGCGACGTAGGCTGCCCTGCATGCGAATCGGAGCCCACGTCGACGCGACCGACCCACTGGCTGAGGCGGCCACCCGGGAGGCCGAGGCGGTGCAGTTCTTCCTCGCCGACCCGCAGGGTTGGAAGGCCCCGAAGCCGCGGGAGGACGCCGAGCGCCTGCGCGCCGCCGACGTCGACCTCTACGTCCACGCGCCCTACGTGATCAACGTGGCCACGCCCAACAACCGGATCCGCATCCCGAGCCGCAAGCTGCTGCTCGCCCACGCCACCGCCGCGGCGGCTGTCGGGGCCCGCGGGCTGATCGTGCACGGCGGCCACGTCAACGCCGGGGGCGACCTCGCCGCCGGCTTCGACAACTGGCGCAAGACCTTCGCGTACGCGGCGGACTCCGGCGGCTTCCCGCTGCCGGTGCTGATCGAGAACACCGCCGGCGGTGACAACGCCTGCGCCCGGCACCTGGACGCGCTGGCCCGGCTCTGGGACGCGCTCGGCGACCACGAGGTCGGCTTCTGCCTCGACACCTGTCACGCCCACGCCGGCGGCGAGGAGCTGCTGGGTCTGGTCGACCGGGTCAAGGCGATCACCGGCCGGATCGACCTGATCCACGCGAACAACTCGAAGGGCGCCTTCAACTCCGGCCAGGACCGCCACGACAACCTCACCGGCGGCACCATCGAGCCGGAGTTGCTGGTGGCGGTGATCCGGGCGGCCGGAGCACCGGTGATCGTCGAGACCCCGGGCGGCGTCGAGGGGCAGGCCGCCGACATCGCGTTCCTGCGCGCCCAGTTGGGCGCCACGGCATGACCACGGAGCAGTCCGGCGCGACCGGTCGTTCCGGCACCGACCCGCGACCGGCCCCGAAGGGCTCCCCGGCCGACGGGGCAGAGCCCGCACCGGGCCGAGCCACCGGTGAGGTGGAGAGCACGGGCGCGTCGGCCGGCACGAGCGGGTCCCGGGCCGACAGCGACGCATCCGCCGACGCGGGGGACGGCGACGGCAAGGACAGCGCCGGCGACGGCGGCAAGAGCTGGCGCAGGTCCGGCCGGAGCAGGCGCGACGGCAGGCGCAAGACCGCCGACGCCGGCAAGAACGGGCGCGGTGCCACCGGGCCGGACCAGACCACCGGCCCGGACCAGACCGGCGACCCGGGGTCGGACCAGACCGCCGGCACGAACAAGACCACCGACACGGACCCGACCGGCAGCGCCGGCACGAACAAGACCTCGAACACGGACCAGACCGCCGGTACGGACGGTGCGGAGCCGGCGGATCCCTGGACCGCGTTCGGGCCGGCACCCGAGCCGGTGCTCGGCCGGGCCCGCCGGACGGTCCGCGCGGTGGGCCGGTTCCTGGTGCACGAGTGGACGCTCGCCGCCGTCGCCGCGCTGGCCCTGGCCGCGGCGATGACCTGGCCCACGCTGCGCTATCCGCGCTACACCCTGCCGCAGGACTACTGGGACCCGAGCCTCCAGGCGTGGCAGATGGCGTGGTCCGGCCACATCCTGCGTACCGACCCGGCGATGCTCTGGCACTCCAACACGTTCTTCCCGGAGAACTGGAGCTTCGCGTTCTCCGACACGCTGCTCGGGTACGCGCCGGCCGGCCTGATCGGCGTCGGTCCGGAGCACGCCGTGCTGCGCTACAACATCATGTTCGTGCTGGCCCACGCGCTCGCCGCGTTCGGGGCGTACGCGCTGGCCCGGCAGCTCGGCGCGGGCCGGATCGGCGGCGCGGTGGCCGGGGCGGGCTTCGCGTACGCGCCGTGGCTGCTGGCCCAGGCCGGGCACCTGCACATCATCTCCAACGGGGGCATCCCGTTGGCGCTGGCCATGCTCGCCCGCGGTCACGGCTGGTCGCTGCGGTACGGCTACCGCCCGCGCCGCCGGCACGCGGGCTGGGCGCTCGCCGGTTGGCTGGTGGCCGCCTGGCAGCTCAGTCTCGGCTTCGGCATCGGGCTGCCGTTCGCGTACCTGCTGGCCGGGGTGGTGCTGGTCTCGGCGGTGCTGTGGTTCGTCAGGCGCCGGCGGGTGAAGCGCCCGTTCGGCCGCCGGCTGTTCCTGGCCGACCTGTTCGGCGGGCTGGTGTTCGCCGCGGTGGGTGGCCTGCTGGCGATTCCCTTCTTCAAGGTCGCCGAGCTGCACCCCAACGCGGCCCGCACGCTCGCCGAGATCCAGCTCTACTCGCCGCCGGCCAGTGGCCTGTTCACCGCGCCGGGTGAGTCCCGGGTCTGGGGCGAGCTGCACGAGGGGGCGCGGGCGGCACTGCCCTGGCCTCCGGAGATGACGCTGCTGCCGGGTTTCGCGCTCTACGCGCTGGCCGCCGGCGGGTTGTTCTTCTCGGTCTGGCGGGTCCGCCACCGGCTCTTCCTGCTCGCCGGCGTGCTGGTGACGATGGCGTTGGCGATGGGCACCCGGTTCCTCGACGGCCGGTTCACCTACGTGCCGCTCTTCGACTACCTGCCGGGCTGGAACGGGCTGCGTACGCCGGGTCGGATGATGCTCTGGGCCACGCTGCTGCTCGGCCTGCTCGCGGCCGGCGCGGTCACCGCGTTCTGCGCCCGGGTGCGGGAGCTCGCCGCCGAGCGGGTGCCGCCGTGGCCCGGCCCGTGGCTGCGGCTGGCCACGCTGCTGCCGTTGGCGCTGGTGCTGGCCGAGGGGTTGAATGTCACCCCGCATCCGGTGGTGCCGCAGCAGCCGGCCGTGATGCGGACCGTCGACGGGCCGTTGCTGGTGCTGCCCAGCAGCCAGAACCTGGACCAGCCGGTGATGCTCTGGTCGACCGACCGGTTCCAGCAGATGGTCAACGGCGGCAGCGGCTTCACCCCGGCGTCCCAGGCGCGGACCCGCGAGGCCACGGTCAGCTTCCCCGACTACGCCAGCGTCGACTACCTACGGCAGATCGGCGTCCGGAACGTGGTGGTGCTCCGGGACCAGTTGGACGGCACCCCGTGGGAGGGGATGCTGGACCGGCCGGTCGAGGGGCTGGGGGTGACCCGGGAGCAGGTCGGCGACGCGGTCGTCTACCGACTGTGACGTCCGCCGCCCGGTCTCAGGCGGGCACGGGTTCGACGGGGTGGTCGGTGGCGCCGGAGCGGGCGCGCCAGCGCTGGTGCCAGAGCGCGTCCGGCGCGCCGTCGAGCACTCCGCCGTCGGGGTCGTCGGCGTAGGTCTGGCGCACCGCGTCCTGATCGGATCGCAGGATGTCCCGGACGATGAAGCCGCAGAGCACCGCCACGGTGATCAGGCGGAGGCTGGAGGCCAGCACGAACACGCCCTCCGGGAAGACCGGCCGCGAGGTGGCGGTGCCGAGCAGTTCGCCGTAGAACGCGACGAAGTAGCAGACCTCGGCGAACTGCCAGGCCAGGAACGCGCCCCACCGGGGCCGGGCGAGCACCGCGAGCGGCAGCAGCCAGAGCACGAACTGCTGCGACCAGACCTTGCTGAAGATCAGGAAGGCGGCGACCACCAGGAACGCGACGGACGCGAGGCGGGGCCGGCGCGGGGCGAGCAGCGCGAGCGCGGCCACGCCGAGGCAGGCCAGCCCGAACAGCAGGTACGACACCCAGTTGAGGGTGGGGATGTTCGCGTTGAGCCACTCGAACGGGCCGAGTTCGCCGGGCGCAGACGGGCTGATCCGGCCGTCCAGGTAGCGGCCGATGTACCAGAGCGTGCCCCAGTCGATGGGACGGGTGGTGTTCAGGTCGAAGAACCGGCCCCAGCTCTCCCGGTACGGGATCGCCACCGGCAGGTTGACCGCGACCAGCGTCACCAGCGCGGTGGCCGTGGCGACGAGCCCGGCGAGCAGCCGGCCGGCGCGCAGCGTGAGGATCAGGATCGGGCCGAGCAGGAACAGCGGCCACATCTTCGCCGCGCCGCCGAGGCCGATCAGCAGGCCCGCCAGCCCGGGCATCAGCATGCCGAGCCGGTCGGGTCGGCTGCGCGCCCAGGCCAGCAGCCCGAACGCGGCGAGGCCGACGGCGAGCAGGTCCCAGTTGACGGTGGCGGTGAGCACCAGCGCCGGCGAGAGGGCGAACAGCGCCGCGTCCCAGGGTCGTCGTCGGCGCAGGCTGAGGATGACCGCGACGGTGGCGACCGCGAGCGCGCCGAGCACCAGCGCGTTGAGGTTGTAGAACCACTGCCCCTGGTTGATGGCGGGGTTGTCCACGCCGAGGGCGTGCACCGGGAGGCCGAGCGCGCCCATGAAGTAGCCGGTCAGCACCGGGTACTCCACCGGGTGGTCGGCGTAGGGCACCTTGCCCTCGTTGAGGCCCTCGGCGTAGTAGAGCGCCAGCACGTCGGTGTAGCACATCCGGGTGTACTGGACGTTGTTCTGCCAGGCGCCGTCCTGGCAGGGGGACTTCTGCACCCAGTGCAGCGCGAGTGTGAGGCAGATCAGGGCCAGCACGATCCGCGCCGCGCTCCAGAACCGGCTGTCGCGGCCGGCCGGCCGGTCCAGGGCGGCGGCGTGGTCACCGAGCGGTCCGCCGATCAGGCCGGACGTGCCCCGGACGAACCAGTCCGAGCGGGACGGGTGGTCCTCGGTCGCTCCGGGCCGGGGCGTCTGCTCCCCGGACGTGCCGGGTTCATCGATGCCTGCGGTCGACTGGGTGCTCATGGAGAGGCATCCTGCCGTACGTCGGGGCCGTCCGTCCCGCCGCGCGCGCAGAAATTCCGGTACGCGAAACGCGGCGGCGGCCGGACCGCTCGGTCCGGCCGCCGCCGTCGGGTGGTACGCGTCAGTTGGTCTGGCGGGTGGGTGGGGTGCTGGGCAGCACGCCGCCGCCTCGACCACCACCGCCGGGGAGGCCGCCGCCGGGGTTGCCGCCGCCCTGGTCGCCGCCGCCGGGGTTACCGCCGCCGCCCGGGTTGCCACCGCCGGGGTTGTTGCCGCCGGGGCAGAACAGGCCGAGCGGGTCACAGGCCGGCCCGCCGGGCTCGTTCGGGGCCGGCGGCGGGGGTGCGGGCATCTCGCCGTTGCCGGTGTCGTCCTTGCCGACGTTCGCGGCCGGCGGGAAGTCTTCCTTGTCCTTGCCCTTGAGCGCGTCGTTCATGAAGCGCTGGAAGATCTCGCCGGGCATCTTGGCGCCGCTGATGTCCGCGCCGCCCTTGTACTTGATCGCCTTGCGGGCACCCTTGTTGCCGACCCAGACGGCGGTGGCGAGTTGCGGCGTGTAGCCGATCATCCAGGCGTCGCCGTTGCGGGTGCTGCCGTCGCCGAGTTCCCAGGTGCCGGTCTTCTCGGCGGCCTTGCGGCCGTCGTCGAGCCGGCGGTTCACCTGGCCCGGGTACTGCTCGAGCACGGAGGTGACGTCGGCGACGATGTCCTTGTCGATCCGCCGCTGCGGCTTGAGCTTCTCGCCGCCGACCGTGTCCCACTTGCCGGTGCTCGGGTTCTGCTTCTCGACCTTCCGGATGAAGTGCGCCTTGTTGTAGACGCCCTCGTTGGCGAAGGTGGCCACGCCGTTGGCGTGGTCGAGCACCGTGATCGGGTACTGGCCGTAGCCGATCACGTGGAAGAACGGATTCGGCGCGAGGTCCTTCGGGTCGGCCTTGGTCAGGTCGTGCGGCTTGGCCGGGTTGGTGTCGGTCTGCCACATGGTGGTGACGCCGGCCTGCTTGGCCATGTCGAGGACCTTGTCCGGGCCGATCTTCTCGGTGATGTAGTAGAACGGCACGTTGAGCGACTTGAGCGTGGACAGCTCCAGCGTGCAGGAGTCGCCACAGGAGACCTTGTCGGCGCCGGCGTTGCTGACCTTGAACTTCGTGTCCTTCGGTGTGAACGCCGAGCCCTTCCAGCGGGACTTGATGGAGATGCCCTCCTTCAGCGCCGCCGCCAGCGTGTAGATCTTGAAACTCGAACCCGGCGAGTGGCCACCGCTGACCACGCCGTTCTCGATGTTCTTGCCGGCGTAGTCGGTGCCGGTGCCGTTGTCACCGCCGTAGTAGGCGAGCACCCGGCCGGTCTTCGGTTCGACGGACACCATGGCGGCCATCAGGTTCGACGGCTGCCCGGCGAGCGCGGAGCCCTTCTTGGCCCGCTGGGCGGCATCGAGCGCCGCCTCCTGCATCTTGGCGTTGATGGTCGTGGTGATCTTGTAACCACCACGGCTGAGCGCCTTCGAGCAGAGCGGCTTCGCGTCGGTCGCCTCGGCCTCGTTGTCGGTGCAGAGGTTCATCTCGCGCAGTTCCTGCGAGACGTAGTTGACGACGTTGCCGTACGGCGTGTCGATGCCGAAGCCGCCGGCGCTGTTCTTCGTCGGCTTCGCGATGTTCTTCGGGTATTCGGTGGGGTGATCCGGCATGTTCGGCGCGTCCAGCCACTTCTCGGTGATCATGCCGTTGATGACGTAGTTCCACCGGTCCAGCGCGGCCTGCGGGTTGATCGCCGGGTCGTAGCCCTGGTGCGTGGAGCTCGGCTCGGGCTGCTTGATCAGCGCGGCCAGCACCGCCGCCTCGGCGACGGTCAGCTTGTTGACGTCCTTGCCGAAGTACGTCCGCGCCGCCGACTGGATGCCGTACGCGCCCCGGCCGAAGTAGATCACGTTCAGGTAGTGCTGCATGATCGTCCGCTTGTCGTAGCGGTCGTTCAGCTTGGAGGCGAGGACCGCTTCCTTCACCTTGCGGCCGTACGTGTCCTGGTTCAGGTTCTCGAACGCGTTGCGGGCGTACTGCTGGGTGATCGTCGAGGCGCCCTGCTTGTCGCCGCCGCTGATGTTGTTCCAGGCGGCCCGCGCGATGCCCTTGTAGTCCACGCCGGAGTGACGGTAGAAGTTGCGGTCCTCCGCCGCCGCGACCGCGTGCTGGACGTGTTCCGGGATCTGGTCGATGGTGACCAACTGCCGGTTCTGGTCGCCGATCCGGGCGATGGGGGTCTTGCCGGTGGAGTCGTAGATGGTGGTCGACAGCGGCGGGATGGTGTCCTCCGGGAGCACCACCTTGGTGGAGTACCAGGTGAAGCTGACCACGCCGATGCCGGCGAGCATGATGAACACGGCGAAGCCGGCGATCAGCATGTTGAGCCGGCGCCGCTTCTTCGCCCGGCCCGGATCCCCACCGCGGCCGGCGCGACCGGGGCCGGTCGGACCACCCGGGCCACCCGGACCGCCGGGTCCGCCGCTGAAGCCGGGCACCCCGGCCCGGGCCACCGCGGCACGGCCGCCGACGGGTGCCGCGCCGACGCTCGCCCGTCCGGAGCCGCCCACGCTCGCCGCGCCGACCGGGGCACGCCCGGCCGGTCCGGCCGGGGAGACCGGGACGGACGCCCGGCCCGCGCCCGCGCGCCCGGCGACACCGGGTGCCGGCGAGACCGGCACCGAGGCGCGTCCCGCGCCGGCGCGGCCCACCGAGGCCGAGCCCGAGGCCCCACGGGGCACCGGGGCGACGCCGCCGACCGGGGCCCGGCCGCCGACACCGCCCGGGGTGACCGAGGCACGCGCCGAGGCGCCACCCTCGGGGGCGCCGGACCAACCGTTCCCGCGCGAGCTCCGCTCGGAGCCGGGGTCGCCGTTCGGGCCCGGGATCTGGGCCCGCCCACGCGAAGAACTGGAATCGCCGTAGTTCATTCCTCACACCCTGCCGGTCGCGGTGGGGCGCGGGGGCGCCGCCACCGGGTTGCCGTGAGCTGGAACACGGAAGATTACCGGCCCGCCGCGCCGGTCCGTGTCCGTCAAATCCGACCTAATCGGACTAATTACGCTTACCGGCTGTCGCGCGTGCCGCCCGGGTAACGGGCCGGCAGTGGTCGGGACAGCCGAGTTCACCGTTGCGCCTCTCGCCTTCGCCGGGCGGTGGAGCCGTCGGCCGCGGCCGACGCGGTCGCATCCGTCGCCTCGCCCGCGAGACCGTCCCGGCCGAGCAGGAACTGCTCGACGAGGTGGTTCCAGTCACAGCCGGGGCAGACCTCCACCACGAACACCTGGAACTCACGCAGCGTCATGGCCAGCACGGGCAACTCGGCCCGGGTACGCGCCTGACCCGCCGACTGCTTGAGTTCGTCACCGTAAATGTAGTGGACGTGGGTGAGGTTCTCGCTGCGGCAGATGGGGCAGCGGTGATCGGTCGGCTCGCCGTGGAAACGGGCGGCGTTCTTCAGGTACGGCGAGGCGTCGCAGACGTCGTACGTGCCGATCCGCCCGGCGAGGAGTTCACGCAGCACCGCTCGCTTCTGGAGCGAGTAGTCGACGACCTGGCGCTGCGTACGCATGCGGCAAAGGGTACGCGCTCCGAGGAACCGAGGCGACCATGGTCACGATCAGTGAGGATCGCGTCGCGTAACCAGAGGTTTGCCCTGGCCACCCGTCTCGGCTACCGTTCGATGTATCGGCCCGATACATCGCGGCGGTTAAGCCCTCCGCGCAGGGGGAAAGAAGGGATGGCGCCGTGCTCGAGTTCGCCATCCTGGGCCTCCTGCAGGAGGCTCCGATGCACGGTTACGAGCTGCGCAAGGAGTTGACCGCCAAGCTCGGCGCCATCCGGGCGGCGATCAGCTACGGCTCGCTCTACCCGACCCTGCGACGGTTGCAGGCGGCGGGGTGGATCACCGAAGCCGCCGAGACACCCGCGACCGCCGAGGAGGTTCCCGCGCTGACCAGCCGACGCGGTCGGGTGGTCTACACCATTACCGCGGAGGGCAAGGAACGCTTCGCCCAGCTCATAGCGCAGGCTGGACCCGAGACGTACGACGACACGGGCTTCGGCGTGCACTTCGCGTTCTTCGCCCGGACCGACCAGGCCACCCGGCTCCGGATCCTGGAAGGTCGCCGTCGCAAGATCGAGGAGCGCCGCGAAGGTCTTCGTGACGTGCTCGGCCGGGCAGCCGAGCGCCTCGACGCGTACACCCTGGAACTGCAGCGCCACGGGCTCGACGCCTGCGAGCGCGAGGTCCGCTGGCTGGAGGAGCTCATCGCCAACGAGCGCTCCGGCCGGGCCCCGACCGCCCCGGATTCCCGGACGGTCGGCGGCCGAGGAGACAACGACAGCCCGCCCACGCCTGGAAAGTCCAGGACAGAGCGGCCGTGATGAAGAAGAAGGAGGCAGACGCTATGGGCTCCGTCCGCGTCGCCATCGTCGGTGTGGGTAACTGCGCCTCGTCCCTCGTACAGGGCGTGGAGTATTACCGGAACGCCGACCCGAACGACCGCGTCCCGGGTCTCATGCACGTCACCTTCGGCGACTACCACGTCTCGGACGTGGAGTTTGTCGCGGCGTTCGACGTGGACGCCAAGAAGGTGGGCATGGACCTCGCGGAGGCGATCGTCGCCAGCGAGAACAACACGATCAAGCTCTGCGACGTGCCGCCGACCGGCGTCAGCGTGCAGCGCGGCCCGACCTTCGACGGCCTGGGCCAGTACTACCGCGAGATCGTCGAGGAGTCGGACGCCACGCCGGTCGACGTGGCCCAGGCGCTGCGCGACGCGCAGGTCGACGTGGTGGTCTCCTACCTGCCGGTGGGCTCCGAGCAGGCCGACAAGTTCTACGCCCAGGCCGCGATCGACGCCGGTTGCGCGTTCGTCAACGCCCTCCCGGTCTTCATCGCCTCCGACCCGGAGTGGGCCAAGAAGTTCGAGGACGCGGGCCTGCCGATCGTCGGTGACGACATCAAGAGCCAGGTCGGCGCCACCATCGTGCACCGCGCGCTGGCGAAGCTCTTCGAGGACCGCGGGGTGGAGCTGCTGCGCACGTACCAGCTCAACTTCGGCGGCAACATGGACTTCATGAACATGCTGGAGCGCAACCGCCTGGTCTCGAAGAAGATCTCGAAGACCCAGTCGGTGACCTCCCAGATCCCGCACGAGATGCAGAAGAGCGACGTGCACATCGGCCCGTCCGACCACGTGCCGTGGCTGGACGACCGCAAGTGGGCGTACATCCGCCTGGAGGGCCGCTCCTTCGGCGACACCCCGCTCAACGCGGAGCTGAAGCTCGAGGTGTGGGACTCGCCGAACTCGGCCGGTGTCATCATCGACGCCGTCCGCGCCGCGAAGATCGCGCTGGACCGGAAGATCGGTGGCCCGATCCTCTCCGCCTCCTCGTACTTCATGAAGTCCCCGCCGCAGCAGTACGCCGACCACGACGCGCACGCCGCCGTCGAGTCCTTCATCAAGGGCGAGATCGAGCGCTGACACGCTGACCTCAGCACATCGCGAGGGCCGGGTCCGTCGGGACCCGGCCCTCCGTGGCCGTTCAGGCCGTCGCCCGCAAGCCCGCCGGGCGTACGACGATCGTCCGCCGGTCGACCGCGTCGCCCCTCGCGTCGAGCTGGTAGACGTCGAGCCAGCACCAGCCGTCATGGGTAACGAGGTCGTCCCGCACCCGGATGACCCGCGCCATGATCGATCGGCTGACGAACTGGACGCTGGCCGTTCCGGTCACGTGAACCACGTCCCCGGCCCTGACTCGACGCTCACGAGCCGAACCGCCGCCAAGCCGTGATCCGGGCCCGCGCCACCTTGACGGCCGGACAACTCCTCCCGACGTGACACACCCGACAACGCCACAAACCCCTTGATCACACCCAAGAGGCGTCCGAGGAGCGGGATAGGGAACGATCATGAGGTTGGCGGCGACAAATCGGACGGCGAGCGCCGCCAACTTCATGATCACCGCACCAGGGGTGGGGTGGGGTGGAGGTCAGGACCAGGCGCGGCGCAGGGCGACGCCCGCCTCCAACTCCAGCAGCGTCACCTTGCGCGGCAGCCCGCCGCCGAAGCCGACCAGCTTGCCGCCCGCGCCGACGATCCGGTGACAGGGCACGATCACCGGCACCGGGTTGCGGTTGCACGCCACCCCCACCGCCCGGGCCGCGCCCGGGTCACCGAGCGCGCGGGCCACCTCGCCGTAGGTGGTCGTCTCGCCGTAGGGGATGCGGGTCATCTCCCGCCAGACCGCGCGCTCGAACTCCGAGCCGCGCGGCGCCGCCACCGGCACGCCGAACTCGGTCAGCTCGCCGGCGAAGTAGGCCCGCAACTCGGCCACCGCCCGCCGGGCCAGGTCGTCGCCGGGTTCGTCGGACGCCGACGCCACCCGGCCGAAGTGTGCGCCGCGTACGGCGTCGGCGTCGGTGCCGACGGAGAACTCCCCGATCGGCGAGTCGAGCACGGTCCAGCGCATGCCACCCATTGTCGCGCGGCGGGCAAAGTTTCCCCCGCCCCGGGCGTCTGAGACACGGAGGTGGACGGTGGCGGAGGTCGACGGGGAGTTCACCGCGTTCGTCAACGAACGAGGGCCGGTCCTGCTGCGGGTCGCGTACGCGCTCGCCGGCAACCAGCACGCGGCCGAGGACCTGCTCCAGAACGCGCTGGCCAAGGCGTACGCCCGGTGGCCCCGGATCCGCGGCGACGCGGAGCCGTACGTGAAACGGATCCTCTACCACGACCAGGTCTCCGGCTGGCGGCGGCGGGCGCGGCGCGCGGAGGTGCCGGTGGCGGACGTGCCGGAGCGGCCGGCGGTCGGGGACGACAGTGACCTGCGGATGCTGCTGCGGGACGCGCTCCGGGCACTGCCACCCCGGCAGCGCGCGGTGCTGACGCTGCGCTACCTGGAGGACCTGAGCGTCGAGCAGACGGCCGCGCTGCTCGGCTGCCGGCCGGGCACGGTGGCCAGCCAGAGCGCCAAGGCACTGGCCCGGCTGCGGCAACTGGTGCCGGCCCTCGACGAGCTGACCACCCGGGCGGAGGTGACCCGATGAGCACGTCGCTGGAGGAGACGCTCCGGACGGCCGTACGCGATCTGGCCGACGGCGTCGCGCCCGCGCCGGACCTGGCGCTGCGGGCGCTCGGGCGGGGCCGACGGCTGCGTCGCCGCCGACGGGTCGCCGCGACCGCCGCCGCGCTGGTCGCGGTGGTGGCGGTGACGCTGCCGTTCGTGCTGTTGCGTCCCCGTTCCGCCCCGCCGCCCACGACCCCACCGGTCACCGTCTCCCCCTCGCCGGCGCTCCGGGCCGAACCCGGCGCGAACTGGGCGGACCGGCCGCTGGTGCTGCCCGGTGAGTGGGTGGTCACCCGCGCCCAGGTGATGGGCGGCTCCGGCAGCGGGTTCCTGCTCGACCGCGGGCGCGGGCGCTACTTCGCCACCGACAAGTACGACGGCATCTTTCCGGCGCCGACCGGCTCCCTCGTCGCGGTCCGCGACGACGGTCGTCCCCGGGACGTCGGTCTGTTCGATCTGGCCACCGGAAAGACCCGCTGGTACGAGGTGGGCCGGGCGCTCTCCACGCCGAGCTGGTCCCCGGACGGACGGCGGCTGCTGTTCACCACCAGCCAGCTCGACCACTTCGGTTTCATCGTGCTGGATCTGAACGGGACGAAGAAGACCCATCCGGTGGGGCGGCTCGGCTGGCCCTGCGCCGACGCGTGCGAATTCACCTGGATGCCGGACGGCCGATCGGTCGCGTTGACGTTGAGCAGGCAGAAGTCGGAGTCGTGGCCCCGGGACCTCGCCAAGGGGGTGCAACTCCTGTCGGTCGACGACGGCCGGCCCATCCGACTGGTCGAGCTGCCGGGCGGGCCGGTCGGCCCGGACGCCTGGTCGCCGGACGGCACGTTGGTGGTCGTCCAGGGGCATCAGGAGCCGCTGCTGGTGGAGACCGCGACCGGCCGGGTGGTGAACCCGCTGCCCAGCGCCGACGTCGCCTGGGTCACCGGCGACCGGTTGCTCTACCGCCGGCCGTTCGGCGCGGGGGACTTCGTGCTCGCCGACCGCACCGGCCGGGAACTGGTCCGTCAGCCGCTGCCGAAGCAACTTGTCGACCTGGCGGTGACGATCGCGCCGTACTGAGCGCCTGTGGACCTTGCACCCTCTCGATACCGTGCAGGTCGTGGCCACGGGGACGCTCATTTTCCTGATCATCGGCGGAGTGGGCGTCGGCGTGCTGACGCTGGCCCTGCTCGGCTCGGGAGTACTGCACCTCGGTCACCCGGACGTCGACGGCCCGGTGTCGCTGGAGGCGGTCGCCGGGTTCATCGGCGCGTTCGGGTTCGGCGGCGCGATCGTCAACGAGATGCTCGGGGCGCGTACCCCCGGCATGATCGCGGCGGCGGTGGCCGGCGGCGCGCTCGCCGCCGTGCCCACCGGCTGGCTGGCGGCCCGGTTGAGCCGCGCGGCCCGCGACATGCGCACCGACCCCACCCCCACCCGGGACCACCTGGCCGGCGCGATCGGTCTGGTGGTGACCCCGATCCCCAGCGACGGCTACGGCGAGGTCCGGGTCCGCCTCGCCGGCCAGCCGGTCAAACTCAACGCCCGGTCCGACCGGCCGATCCCGGTCGGCGCCCGGATCTTCGTGGTCGAAGCGCTCAGCGAGACCAGCGTGCACGTCGAGACCTACTGATCCCTCCGCACAGACGGGAACCCCCATGCCCCTGCTCGTCGCCATCGGCGGCGCGGTCCTCCTCGCCGTCCTGCTCGTCTTCTTCGTGCTCTCCCGGATCAAGGTGGCCGGGCCCAACGAGGCGTTCATCGTCACCGGCCGCAAGGGCCGCACCACCCAGACCGCCGACGGCATCCGGTCCACCGACATGTCCGGGCAGAAGGTCGTGCTCGGCGCCTCGGTGTTCGTGCTGCCGGTGGTGCAGAAGCTCCAGTCGCTCGACCTGTCCAGCCGGCGCATCGACGTCGGCATCCGGGGCGCGGTGAGCAAGCAGGGCATCCGCGCCGACCTGCACGGCGTCGCGATCGTCAAGGTCGGCGGCACCGAGGACGCCATCCGGGCCGCCGCCCAGCGCTTCCTGCACCAGCAGGACGAGATCGACAACTTCACCCGTGAGGTGCTGGCCGGCGCGCTGCGTTCGATCGTCGGCCGGCTCACCGTCGAGGAGGTCATCCGGGACCGGGCCGCGTTCGCCAGCGCGGTGGCCGAGGAGGCCGAGCACTCGATGACCAACCAGGGCCTGGTGCTGGACACGTTCCAGCTCCAGGACATCCTGGCCGAGGGGTCCTACCTGGCCGACCTGGGCCGGCCCGAGGCCGCCCGGGTGCTCAAGGACGCCGCCATCGCCGAGGCCCGCGCCCGGCAGGCCGCCGAGCAGGAGCGGCTGCTCGCCGAGGAGGCGATCGCCGAGGCGAACCGGAACCTGTCGCTCAAGCAGGCCGGCATCCAGGCCGAGATCGACGCGGCGAAGGCGAAGTCAGCCGCGGCCGGGCCGCTCGCCCAGGCCGAGCGGGACCAGGCGATCCTCTCCGAGCAGCAGAAGGTGGCCGAGCGCAACGCCGAGCTGAAGCAGCGCCAGCTCGACACCGAGGTCCGCAAGCCGGCCGACGCGCAGCGGTACAAGGTGGAGCAGGAGGCCGAGGCGGCCCGCAACGCGGCGGTGCTGCGCGCCGACGCCGAGCGGCAGGCCACCATCGCCGCCGCCCAGGCCATCGCCGAGCAGTCCCGGCTCACCGGTGAGGGTGAGCGGGCCCGCCGCGCCGCGCTGGCCGAGGCGAACGCGATCGAGGGCGCCAAGGAAGGTGAGGCGGAGCAGCGCCGGCGGTCCGCGATCGCCGAGGCGGTCGAGCGGGAGGGCCAGGCCGAGGCCGCGGCCATCCTGGCCAAGGGACAGGCGGAGGCCGACGCGATGGCCCGCAAGGCCGAGGCGTTCGCCGCGTACGGCGAGGCGGCCGTGCTGGACCTGCTGGTGAAGGTGCTGCCCGAGGTGGTCGGTGCGGCGAGCGCCCCGATCGGCGCGATCGACAAGATGACCGTCATCTCCACCGACGGCGCCTCGTCGCTGACCAAGTCGGTGGCCGGCAACGTCGCCCAGGGCCTCCAGCTCGGCAGCGACCTGACCGGCATCGACCTGGCCGGCCTGCTCGCCCGGCTGGGCAGCGCGCACACCAACGGCAAGAACGCGGTGGACGGCAGCACCGTCACCCCGTGAACGACGGCGCCCGCCGGTTCCCCTCGGGGAGCCGGCGGGCGCCGTGCGGTGGTACGGGTCAGAGCACGGCGAGGACGAACTTCTCGCCGGCGCCCAGGCCGAGGGTGTCGCTGTCCCAGTCGATGACGCGGCTCGCGACGAGCTGGCTGGTGCCGGCGCTGCCGGCGGTGACCGCCTTGCCGTTGGCGTTGGCGTAGAGGCTCACCGAGCCGTCACCGTAGTAGTCGAGGAAGACGAACGCCTCCCACGCGCCGATCGAGGTGCTGCGCGCGATCAGCGGCTTCGCCCCGGCGCTCTCCGCCGCCACGAACTTGCCGTTGGCCAGCGCCTTCAGGCCGAAGAAGCCGTCGCCGTCGCTGACCACCTCGTACTTCTCCCAGGCGCCGACCGTCGTCGAGCGGGGGATCAGCGGCTTCGCGCCGCCGCTCTCCGCCGTGACGTACCGGCCGCCGGCCACCGCCTTGATGCCGACGATCGGGGCCGGCGCGTCGAAGTCGAACTTCTCCGCGGCGCCGATCGAGGTCTTGCTGGCGATCAGCGGGGAGGTGGCGCTCGGCGCGGTGACGTACCGGCCGTTGACCGTGGCCTTCAGGCTGACCGTGCCGTCGGTGTTGTCGACGATCTGGAACTTCTCCCAGGCGCCGATGGTGGTGCCGCGCGCGATCAACGGCTTCGCGCCGGCGCTCTCCGCGGTGACGAACTTGTTGGTGACCCGGGCGCGCAGGCCGTACAGGCCACCGCCGGCGTCGACCACGTCGAACTTCTCCCAGGCGCCGATGGTGGTGCCGCGCGCGATCAGCGGCTTCGTCCCGGCGCTCTCCGCCACGACGTAGCGGCCGTTGGCCCGGGCCTTGAGCCCGTACGAGCCCCGGGCGGTGGGCACCGCGCCGAGGTGCAGGAGCCGGTCCAGCGAGCCCATGCTGTCGTGCACCGCGCCGCCGATGCCGGTGGTGACGACGGAGTCGCGCACCTGCTGCGGCGTCCAGGTCGGGTGTGCCTCCAGCAGCAGCGCGGCGGCGCCCGCCACGTGCGGGGACGCCATCGAGGTGCCGCTCATCGCCACCGAACCGTCGGTGGTGCCCTGCTCCGCCGAGACGATGCCGGCGCCCGGCGCGAACGTGTCCAGGCAGGAGCCGTAGTTGGAGAACCGGGCCCGGAAGTCGAGCCGGTCGGTGGCCCCGACCGTGATCGCCGTCGGCACGCTCGCCGGCGAGACCGTGCAGGCGTCCGCCGACTCGTTGCCGGCCGCGACCGCGTACGTGACGCCGGCGGCGATCGAACGGGCGACCGCGTCGTTGATCGCCTGGTCGACCCGGTCGGAACCCAGGCTCATGTTGGCCACCGCCGGCTTGACCGCGTTGGCGGTGACCCACTCGATGCCGGCCAGCACCTGGTCGGTACGACCGCTGCCGTCGCAGTCGAGCACCCGCACGGCGACGAGCTCGACGTCCTTGGCCACGCCGTACTTCGTTCCGCCGAGCGTGCCGGCCACGTGCGTGCCGTGGCCGTTGCAGTCCTGCGCGACGTCGTCGCCGTCGACGGCGTCGTAGCCGTAGCTCGCCCGCCCGCCGAAGTCGTCGTGGTCGATGTCGATGCCGGTGTCGATGACGTAGGCGGTGACCCCGGCGCCGGTCGCCGGATACGTGTACCGGCCGTCGGTCTTCGGCTTGAGCTGGTCGATCCGGTCCAGCCCCCAGGGCGGCGTGGTCTGGCTGCCGGAGGTCTTCCAACGCTGGACCTGCTGGACGTACGCGACGGCCGGGTCGGCGGCGAGCCGCTCCGCCTGCCGGCGGTCCATGGCGGCGGAGTAGCCGTGCAGGGCCCGGCTGTACACGTGTCGGACGGATCCGCCGTGCTCGCCGGCGAGGGCCGACGCGGTGGACCGCACCTTGGCCGGGCTGGCCTTGCCGTCCTTCAGGACGACGATGTAGCTGCCCGGCACGGCGCTGGCCGTGCCGGCGCCCCGGATGTCGCCACGTGGCGGGGCGACCGGATCGGCCAGGGCGGCGCCGCCGGTGGCGGCGCAGATGATCGAGGTGGCGGAGGTGAGGGCGAGCCCCACCAGCGCGGAGCGGCGCAGCGCGCCGGGACGTGACACCGAATTGTCTCCCCGTGTCCAGCGACCGTCCGGACCGGACGGGCGGATGAGATCAGGACAGCCGCGCCCGTCGAGCGGGGGGCTGGCGATGACCAACATCATGCGGCAGAGATCGATCGGAACGCGTCAACCGTTCGGTCGACACGCCGGCGTATCGTCGTCGCTTTTTCCCGGCCGGCGGATCAGCCGACGATGCCCTCGCCGCGGGCCCAGCGCAGTAGCTCCGCCTCGGCCTCGTCCCGGTCCAGCGGGCCACGCTCCAAACGCAGCTCCTTGAGGTGCGCCCAGGCGCGGCCGACCACCGGGCCCGGCGGCACGCCGAGCAGCTCCATGATCGCGTTGCCGTCCAGGTCGGGCCGGACCCGGGCCAGGTCCTCCTCGGCGGCGATCCGGGCGATCCGCTCCTCCAACGCGTCATAGTCGGCCGCGAGCTGGGCCGCCTTGCGCCGGTTGCGGGTGGTGCAGTCGGAACGGGTCAGCTTGTGCAGCCGGGACAGCAGGTCACCGGCGTCGGTGACGTACCGGCGGACCGCCGAGTCGGTCCACTCGCCCCGGCCGTACCCGTAGAAGCGCAGGTGCAGCCCGACCAGCTTGACCACCTGGGAGGTGACGTCCTTGGGGTAGCGCATCGCCTTCATCCGGGCCTTGGTCAGCCGCGCACCGACCACCTCGTGGTGGTGGAAGCTGACCCGGCCGTCCGCGCCGACCGCCTTGGTGCCGGGCTTGCCGACGTCGTGCATCAGCGCGGCCATCCGCAGCACGAAGTCGCAGCCCTCCTCCTCCATCGACATGGCGTTGAGGACCACGGTGAGGGTGTGCTCGTAGACGTCCTTGTGCTGGGCGTGCTCGTCGATGGTGAGCTTCAGCCCGGTCAGCTCCGGCAGGAAGCGCTCGGCCAGGCCGGTGTCGACAAGCAGGCGCAGCCCGGTCACCGGGTCGACGCCGCACAGCAGCTTGGTGAACTCGTCCCGGATCCGCTCGGCGGTGATCCGGTCGAGGTCGGACGCCATCCGGGTCATCGCGTCCCGGACGTCGGGGTGGACGGCGAAGCGGAGCTGGGCGGCGAACCGGGCCGCCCGCAGCATCCGCAGCGGATCGTCGCGGAACGACTCCTGCGGCGTCCCGGGGGTACGGATGACCTTGGCGCCGAGGTCGGCCAGGCCGCCGTACGGGTCGGTGAACCGGTGGTCCGGGAGGCTCACCGCCATCGCGTTGACGGTGAAGTCGCGACGCTTCAGGTCATCGGCCAGGTTGGTGCCGTACTGCACCACCGGGTTGCGGCTCATCTGGTCGTAGACCTCGGCCCGGAAGGTGGTGATCTCCAGGGTGAGCCCGTCGCGCTGGCAGGCGATGGTGCCGAACTCCCGCCCGGTCTCCCAGATCGACTCGGCCCAGCCCCGGATGACCTTGACGGTCTCGTCCGGGTGGGCGTCGGTGCAGAAGTCGAGGTCGTTGCCGAGCCGGCCGAGCAACGCGTCCCGCACCGATCCGCCCACCAGGTGCAGTTCGTGACCGGCACGGGCGAAGCGCCGACCCAGCTCGTCGGCGACCGGGGACACGCGGAGCAGCTCGGCGACGGCGTTGCGCTGCGCGGCGGTCAGCTCACGGCGATCGGCGGCGGAGGCGGAGGCTTCGGACATGGGATCGCCAGCCTAGCGGGCCGAGGGTGGATCGACCGCGCCGGGCGTGGGTAACCGGGCGAGGTTGACTAAGGTTCCGGTGGTGCGGGGCCGTCGGGGCCCGGTTCCGACATCCCCCTGGGAGGCTGGAAGATGAGCGGCGGCGGGCTCTACCGCAGCGCGAACGCGCATGGCGGCGGCCTGCCGCCGGACGACGGCGCGACCTTCATCTCGGCGGAGCCGCTGAACCAGCCGGGCGTCGAGTCGGTGGCGCCGCCGCAGGAGGTGGTCGCCGAGACCAGCGCCGCGGCGAACAGCGCGGTGATGGCGATCGGCAGCCTGGTCAGCCGCGGCACCGGCTTCATCCGCAACCTGATGATCGGCGCGGCGCTGGGCGGCGCGCTTGTCGGTGACGCGTTCACCACCGCGATCTTCCTGCCGAACCAGGTGTACGAGTTCCTGCTCGGCGGCGTGCTCACCAGCGTGCTGATCCCGGTGCTGGTCCGGCGGCGCAAGTCCGACCCGGACCGGGGCGAGGCGTACTCCCAGCGGCTGCTCACGCTCGCGGTGCTGGCGCTGGCCGCCACCGTGCTGCTCGCCCTCATCGCGGCGCCGGTGCTGACCGCCATCTACGCCGGCGGCAAGGACGCCGACTACCGCGGTCTGGTCACCAGCCTGTCGTACCTGATGCTGCCGATGCTGTTCTTCACCGGCGTCAGCGCGCTGATCGCCGCGGTGCTGAACACCCGCGGGCACTTCGCCGCGCCGATGTGGGCGCCCATCCTCAACAACCTGGTGGTCATCGGCGTCTGCGCGCTCTACATCGCGGTCTTCGGCGCCAACATCGTCCAGCCCGGCGAGATGAGCTGGGAACGGATCCTGCTGATCGGCGGCGGCACGCTGCTCGGTGTCGCGGTGCAGACCGCCGGCCTGCTGCCGGCGCTGCGCAAGGTGGGCTTCCGGTGGAGGTGGCGGTTCGACTTCCGGGCGCTCGGCCTGGCCGAGCTGGCCCGGCTCGGTGGCTGGATGTTCTGCTACGTCGGGGTGAACCAGCTCGGTCTCTTCGTGGTGGTCAACCTGCTCACCCGCGCCGCCGGCGGCAACAACGCCGGTCTGCTGATCTACAACAACGTCTTCCTGCTGCTGATGATGGCGCACGGCATCATCGCGGTCTCGATCATCACCGCGCTGATGCCCCGGATGAGCGCCGCTGCCGCCGAGGGCCGGTTCGACGAGGTCACCGCCGACCTGTCCCGGGGCACCCGGATGGTCACCGCGGTGCTGGCCCCGATCGCGGTCTGCTACGCGGTGCTGGCCGCGCCGATCTCCGTGGTGGTGTTCCGGTACGGCGCGTTCACCGGCGACAACGCGGTGGCCACCTCGACCGTGCTGCTGGTCGCGGCGCTCGGCCTGGTGCCGTTCGCGGTCAGCCAGCTCTTCACGTTCGCGTTCTACGCGCTGCCCGACACGCGCACCCCGGCGCTGATCAACATTCCGGTGGTGATCCTGCGGGTGCTGCTCCAGGTCGGCCTCTTCCTGATCTTCTCGAACACGTTCGCGGCGGCCGGGATGATGCTCGGCAACGCGGTGTCGTACCTGGCCGCGGCCATCATCTCGGCGATGCTGCTGCGCCCCCGGGTGGGCCGGATCGGGTTGGGCCGGATCATGCGCACGCTCGGCCGGGTCGTGGTGGCCGCGCTCGGCGCCGCGCTGGTCGGGCTGCTCGTGCTCGCGGTGCTCCCGGGCGACCCGGCGAAGCTGAGCTGGTTCGCCGCCGCGGTGCAACTGGTGGTCGGCGGCTCGGCGATCGGCGGCACGTACCTCGGGCTGGCCATGCTGCTGCGGATCGGGGAGATCACCGAGGTGGTCGGCATGGTGCGACGGCGGCTCGGGCGCTGAACGCCCACCCGTGACCGACGGTGAACGAGGATCACCAGGCTGGGGATACGGCTGTGGATAACTCGGGATTCCGCCGTCCAGTGGGCCTCTCGGCCTGTGGACAACCAACCGTACGGACGAGGGTGCCCAGGCCGGGACGGGGAAAGCACCGGCACGCCACACCGGTACGCCCCTGCGCCGATCACTTGCCGTCAACCTCTAGATTGGCGGTGCGTGTTCGCTGCGACTGGCTTCCCGCCCGCCGCAGCGGGAAGATGACATGTCGGAGAACCGGGCATCCCGGGTAAGGTCGCTCTCGACGGGTACGTCCGGCGTCGACGTGGGCGTCGACGCCGACCGTGCCGGTTCCACCGAAGCCAGAGCGGGAAGCCACATGCCCAGCAGCACGGGTCCATCGATCGACACGATCACCGAGGGAGGACGGGTGACCCAGGTCGGCGAGGGTCAGGAAGCGGAGGAAAGTTCTCCCGCGGTCGTGACCCTCGGTGCTCCCACGGTCGGTGAGCTCCTCGCCGAGCGCTACGAACTGGTCGAGCACATCAACAACGACAGTGCCGGCCGGCTGGTCTGGCGCGGGGTCGACGTGGTGCTGCGCCGGCCCGTCGCGGTGGTCCTCCGCTACCCCGGCGGCGACTCCGCCACCGAGATGCTCCAGGCCGCGGTCGCGGCCAGTCGGGTCATCCACCCCAACCTGGTCGGCGTCTACGACGCCATCGACGAGGACGACCGGGCCTACGTGGTCCGCGAGTGGGTGGACGGCCAGTCGCTGCGGGAGATGGTCGCCGCCGACGGGCCGCTGGACCCGGCCCGCGCGACCGCGATCGGCAACGCCGTCGCCAGCGCCCTGGCCGCGGTGCACGCCACCGGCATGGTGCACGGCAACCTCCACCCCGGCACCGTGATGATCAGCGACGACGGCCGGGTGGTGCTGGCCGACGCGCGCACCGACGGGGCGGACAGCCAGGAGAACGACCTGCGGGCCGTCGGCGGGGTGCTCTACTTCGCGCTGACCGGGCACTGGCCGCACGGTGAGGCCCCGCTGCACGGCGCCACCGCCGGGCACGGCCGGGCCGCCCTGCCGGACGCCGTCCGGGACGCCAGCGGCAGCATCGCCGCGCCCCGGCAGGTCCGCGCCGGGGTGCCGGCGTACCTCGACGACCTCACCATGGACCTGCTCGACCCGGAGATCGCCCCGCCCTCGTCGGACGTGCTGTCCGCCGAGCTGAGCCGGCTCGACATCCCGGCCGACGAGCAGTTCCTGGAGCAGGCCGGCCCGCTGCGCTTCACCGCCGACCCCGGCGAGGAGCCGTCGTCCCCGCTGGCCGCGGCCGGCGGGCGCAAGGTCGCCCTGGGCATCGCCGGCCTGCTGGTGGTGGCGCTTGTCGGTCTGCTCGTCGGGATCAGCGTGCTCGGGGGCGGTGACGACGACACCAAGGAGCCGGTGGCCCAGCCCACCAACAGCGCCCCCGCCGCGGGCGGCAGCACCGAGGCGGCCGCGCCGGTCCGCAAGCTCACCGTCTCCGACGTCCGGATCATCGACCCGGAGAGCGGGGACCGCGCCGAGGTGCGGAACGCCGAGAAGGTCATCGACGGCAGCGACGACGAGGGCTGGGAGACCCAGACCTACCGGAACAACGGCAAGTTCGGCGGCCTGAAGAAGGGCATGGGCGTCTGGATCGACCTGGGCGCCCCGCACACGGTCAAGTCGCTCCAGGCCACGCTCTCGTCCACCGGCGCCTCGGCCGAGCTGCGCGCCGGCACCAACGGTGAGTTCCCCTCCACCTCCAAGGGCGACAAGGACCTCGTCGCGGCGTACCCCACCGTGATCGGGCAGCCGTTCGAGGACCACGACGGCACCAAGATGACGTTCAACGGGTTCGACCCCGCCCAGAAGTACCAGTACCTCCTCTTCTGGATCACCGAGCTGCCGAAGAAGGACGACGGCAGCGGCTGGAAGATCGGGGTCCAGGAGATCACGGTCCAGGGCTCGTGAGCCGCTGGTCGGCGCCCGGTGACGGCCCGCCGGCCGGCTCCGACCTGGAGCTGCTCCGGGCCCACGTCGCGGGTGACCGGGACGCCTTCACCGAGCTGTTCCACCGGCACCGCGACCGCCTCTGGGCGGTGGCGCTGCGGACCATCGGGGACCGCGAGGAGGCGGCCGACGCGCTCCAGGACGCGATGCTGTCGGCGCACCGCGCCGCGGCCCGTTTCCGGGGCGACTCGGCGGTCACCACCTGGCTGCACCGGATCGTGGTGAACGCGTGCCTGGACCGGATGCGGCGACGCCAGACCCACGCCACCGTCCCGCTGCCCGACGGGGTGCACACCGACGGGGAGCCGGGACGCCACACCGGCGGCGTCGAACCGGCCGCGCCCGCCCCCGACCACGACACCGCGCTGGTGGTCCGGCAGGCGCTCGCGGCCTTGCCGGCGGAGCAGCGGGCCGCGCTGGTCCTGGTGGACGTGCAGGGCTACCCGGTGGCCGAGGTGGCCCGGATCCTCGACGTCGCCGAGGGGACGGTGAAGAGCCGGTGCGCCCGGGGTCGGGCGCGGCTCGCCGTGCTGCTGGGGCACCTGCGCACCGGCGCCGACGACGCCGTGCACGTGCCGCGGGTCACCGCAGGGAACCGCCGGCGGCCCGAGGGCGTCGGATCCTCGTCGGGACTTCCCCGGCCGGACGCCAGCCAGGAGGAGCCGTGAGTTCGCGGGAGTTCAGCGAGGTCGACCACGACCTCCTCGCCGACTACCTCGGCGGGGCGCTGGACGGCACCTCCGAGCAGGCCACCGTGGCCCGGCTGGTCGAGCAGGACCCGGCCTGGCGCGCGGCGTACGCGGCCCTGGCCGGCGCGCTCGACCTGGTGCACGCCGACCTGGCCGACTGGGCGTCGTCGCCCGCGCCGGAGCTGCCGGTGGCGGTCTCCGACCGGATCACGGCCGCGCTCGCCGGCGCCGGTCCCGCCCCGGCCGCCGACCACGTGCCCGAGCACGCCGGTCGGGATGCGACGCCGGTCACCGTGCCGGCGCAGCCCGGCCGGACGACCCGCCCACCCGGCACGGTCGCCCGTCCCGACCGGCACACCGGGCCGGGGCGACGTTCCCGGCGCTGGGCCCGGGTCGCCGGGCCGGTGGCGCTGGCCGCCGCCTCGGTCGCCGCGGTCAGTCTCGGCGTCGGCCGGCTGGCGGACACGGGTGGGGACAGCAGCACCGTCGGTCGACCGGCCGGGGAGGCGGCGCCGGCGGCGGGCGCGCCGTACCGGACCACCGGGCCGGCCGTACGCAGCGGCACGGACTGGACCCCGGAGCGCCTCGGCCGGGGCGCCAAGGCGGCGTCGGTCCGACCGGACATGGCCGGGCCGTCGGGCGCGGCGGGTAGCGGCCGGGAGACACCCCTGGCTGCCGACAAGAACCGCCTCGGCGCCGTGGGCGGGTTGGACCGGCTCGCCCGCCCGGAGGCGCTGGCCGCCTGCCTGACCGCGATCGGCGCCGAGCACGGCGCGGCACCGCTCACCGTCGAACTGGTCGACTACGCCCGGTTCCAGGGCAGCCCGGCGCTGGTGGTGACGTTCTCGGACGCCGGCGGCGCCCGCTGGGGCTGGGTGAGCGGGCCGGAATGCGGCGTACCCGGGTCCGGAGCGGACACCCGGTTCCGCACGCGGGTAGGGTGAAACCGCGGTCAGGGGTCCTGTCCCGCCACGTGACGTGACCCACCGGATGACCGGCTCGGGAATCCCCGCTTCGTACGATGACGTTCTGGAAGTCAGGCGCCGGCGCCTCTGCGCGGTCGGCACTCGAGATCGACATCGGTGCGTACCGGTGACGAACACACACATCGGGAGACGGCAGTGGACGAGGTCCGCAACCTGATCATCATCGGCTCCGGGCCGGCCGGCTACACCGCGGCGGTCTACGCCGCGCGCGCCAACCTCAAGCCGCTGGTGATCGAGGGCGTGCAGTCCGGTGGCGCGCTGATGACCACCACCGAGGTGGAGAACTTCCCCGGTTTCGCGGACGGGATCCTCGGCCCCGAGCTGATGGACAACATGCGCAAGCAGGCCGAGCGGTTCGGCGCGGAGTTCCTCACCGACGACGTGACCCGGGTCGAGCTGAAGGACACCGGCGAGATCGGTTCGGACGCGGTGAGCACGGTCTGGGTGGGCGAGACCGCCTACCGGGCCCGCGCCGTCATCCTCTCCACGGGTTCGGCGTGGCGTCCGCTGGGCGTGCCGGGCGAGCAGGAATACCTCGGCCACGGCGTGTCGTCCTGCGCCACCTGTGACGGCTTCTTCTTCCGTAACCAGCACATCGTGGTGGTCGGCGGCGGCGACTCGGCCATGGAGGAGGCGAGCTTCCTCACCCGTTTCGCCGAGTCGGTGACGATCATCCACCGCCGCGACTCGTTCCGGGCCAGCAAGATCATGGCGGAGCGGGCGCTGGGCAACGAGAAGATCAAGGTGGAGTGGAACACCACGGTCGAGGAGATCATCGGCGAGGACGGCAAGGTCACCGGCGTACGGGTGCGCGACGTGCACACCGGCCAGACCAAGATGCTCGACGTCACCGGCGTGTTCGTGGCGATCGGCCACGACCCGCGCAGCGAGCTGTTCCGCGACCAGGTGGAGCTGGACGACGAGGGTTACGTGAAGGTGCAGGCGCCGAGCACCCGCACCAACGTGCCGGGCGTGTTCGCCGCCGGCGACGTGGTCGACCACACCTACCGGCAGGCCATCACGGCGGCCGGCACCGGATGTGCGGCCGCGCTGGACGCCGAGCGGTTCATCGCCACCCTGCAGGGCTGAGAATTTCACCAAAGGGAGAAGGGGTTCATCGTGGGAGCAACCAAGGCGGTCACGGACGCGAGCTTCGCGAGCGACGTGCTGAAGTCCGACAAGCCGGTCCTGGTCGACTTCTGGGCGGAGTGGTGCAGTCCGTGCCGCAAGGTCTCGCCGCTCCTGGAGGAGATCGCGGGCGAGATGAGTGACCAGGTCACCATCGTCAAGCTCAACATCGACGAGAACCCCGAGACGGCGCGCGCCTACCGGGTGATGTCCGTGCCGACGCTGACCATCTTCAAGAACGGCGAGCCGGTGCAGTCGATCGCCGGCGCCAAGCCGAAGGGCGAGCTGCTCAAGCTCATCGAGTCGGCGCTCTGACCGACCCGACACCGCCGGAGCCCCCGTCACCCCACCCGGGTGTCGGGGGCTCCGGCGTTCCTGACCTGCGCGAACCCGAACCCGCCAGGTAACCGGCCACGGTACGCTCCGTAAGCGTCCGTCGGAGCTACCGCCTCCGCCAGCGCCCGTGCAGAGGGGGTCGTCGTGCGTCCGATCCGACCCGGTGACCGGGGCCCCGCGGTGGCCGAGATCCGAACCGTGCTCGCCGGCCTGGAACTGCTGCCCACCGACGGTCGCGCCGACGACTACGACGCCGCGACGGAACGCGCGGTCCGCGCCTTCCAGCAGTCCCGCGGCCTGAGCGTCGACGGGCGGGTGGGCGCGGAGACCTGGCGGGCGCTGGACGCGGCCCGCTGGCGGTTCGGCGCCCGCGCGCTCTACCACTCGGTGCCCGAGCCACTGATTGGCGAGGACGTCCGTTCGCTCCAGGAACGCCTGCTGGAGATGGGGTACGACGTGGGCCGCGCCGATGCCATCTACGGCATCCGCACCTCCCGCGCGGTGGCCCAGTTCCAACGCGAGATGGGGCTGAAGCCGGACGGGTCGTGCGGCCCGCACACCGTCAACGCGCTGCGCCGGCTCGGCCGCAAGGTGGTCGGCGGGCGCCCGCAGTGGCTACGCGAGTCCGACGCCATCCGGCAGGCCGGGCCGACGCTCGTCGGCCGGACCGTGGTGATCGATCCGGGCCACGGCGGCACCGACAGCGGCGTGGTGGTGCCCGACGGCTCGCTGCGCTGGACCGAGGCGGACCTCGTGCACGACCTCGCCAGCCGGCTGGAGGGGCGGCTCGCGGCGGCCGGCGTACGGGTGCAGCTCACCCGGGGCCCGTCGTCCCCGACCTGCCTGCCGGACGCGGACCGGGCCCAGCTCGCCAACTCGCTCGGCGCGGACGTGTTCATCTCGCTGCACACCGACGGGCACGCCAACCCGGCGGCCGACGGCGTCGCCACCTACCACTACGGCACCGACAACGGCGTCACCTCGGCCACCGGGGAGCGCCTGGCCGGGCTGGTGCAGCGGGAGATCGTGGCCCGCACCGGGCTTCGTGACTGCCGCACCCACGCCAAGGCGTGGGACCTGCTCCGGCTCACCCGGATGCCGGCGGTCCGCGTCGAGGTGGGCTACCTGACCTCCCCCACCGACCGGGGCCGGCTGATCGGCCCGCGCTTCCGCGACCGGGTGGTCGAGGCGATCGTGGCCGGGGTGCAGCGGATGTACCTGCCGATCGAACGGGACGTGCCGACCGGCTCGATCGACGTCAGCGAGCTGCGGGCGATCGTGGCCGCCGGCACCGTGGTCGACTGAGCCGGTCAGCTCGTCGAGCGGGTGGCCGGCGCCGGCCGTACCGGCCGCAGCAGCGTCTCCGGGCTCATCGAGCCGAGCAGCTTCTCCAACGCGTACTCGACGTCGGACTTCCAGCTCAGCGCCGTGCGCAGCTCCAGCCGCAGGCGCGGGTAGCGGGGGTGCGGGCGGACCGTCTTGAAGCCCACCGAGAGGAAGAAGTCGGCCGGCGCGACACACGCCCGGGTGGGGCCGTCCGGCTCGTCACCGAACTTGGCGTCGCCGAACGCCTCGATGGCCTTGATGCCGCGCTTGGTGAGGTCCCGCGCCACGCCCTGCACCAGCATCCGGCCCAGACCGCCGTCGGCGAACGCGGGCACCACGTGCGCGGTCATCAGCAGCGCCGCGTCCGCCGAGACCGGCGACGTCGGAAACGCCATCGAACGCGGGACGTACGCCGGCGGGGCGTACATGACGAAACCGGCCGGCATGCCGTCGACGTAGACCAACTTGCCGCAGGAGCCCCACTCCAGCAGCGTCTGGGAGACCCACGCCTCCTTCTCCAGGCCCGGGTCGCCGGCCGCGCAGGCCTGCTCCGCGGAGACCGGATCCAGCTCCCAGTAGACGCACCGCCGGCAGGATCGGGGAAGGTCCTCCAGGGTGTCAAGCGTCAGGCTGACCAGACGTCGCGACATGAGCGCACCCCACCAACAGTCTCGGAGCGTCGGTCACCGCGGTGTCCCGCCGCCTCCTGCTCCCGACGAGCGATCGTACGCTTCCGCCCGCCGGCGCGGGAGGGGACGCGCGAACGCCCACCCGGGCGACGGACCCGGCAGTCCGGGATGTGGACGTGTCCACACGGCGGGTTCCGCGCCGGTCACCAGGGACTACGATCGACCAATCGGCCGCGCGCCGCCATTGGATGCCGGCATCGCGGGTACCACACCGGGCGGCAGCCCCGCCGACACCCCGACCGAGGTGATGTCATGACCGGCACGACGCTCGACGACTACACCGACCGGTACGCCCGCCGCGTCCGGGGGATGACCGCCTCCGAGATCCGGGCGCTCTTCGCGGTCGCCAGCCGGCCGGAGGTCGTCTCGCTCGCCGGCGGAGCGCCCTACATCGCCGCGCTGCCGCTCGACGCGGTGGGCGAGATGCTCGGCCGGCTCGGCGCCGAGCACGGCGCCACCACCCTCCAGTACGGCATCGGCCAGGGCACCCTGGAACTGCGCGAGCGGATCTGCGAGGTGATGGCCCTCTCCGGGATCGACGCCTCCTGCGGGGCCTCCCCGGAGGACGTGGTGGTGACCGTCGGCGGGCAGCAGGCGCTCGACCTGGTGGCCCGCCTCTTCCTGGACCCGGGTGACGTGGTGCTCGCCGAGGGCCCGACCTACGTCGGCGCGCTCGGGGTGTTCCAGGCCGCCCAGGCGCAGGTGACCCACGTGCCGATGGACGACCAGGGCCTGATCCCGGAGGCGCTGGAGGTGGCCATCGCCGATATGGCCCGGGCCGGCCGGCGGGTGAAGTTCCTCTACACCATCCCGACGTACCAGAACCCGGCCGGCGTGACGTTGAGCGAGGAGCGGCGCGAACGGGTGCTCGACATCTGCGAGCGCGCCGGCCTGCTGGTGGTGGAGGACGACCCGTACGGTCAGCTCGGTTTCGAGGGGGAGGCGCCGGCGCCGCTGCGGGCCCGGCGGCGCGACGGGGTCTTCTACCTGAGCACGTTCTCCAAGACGTTCGCCCCCGGCCTGCGGGTGGGCTGGATCCTCGCCCCGCACGCGGTGCGCGACAAGCTGGTCATCGCCAGCGAGGCGCAGATCCTCTGCCCCAGCGTCTTCGCGCAGTCCGCCGTCTCGACGTACCTCGGCACCATGCCGTGGCGGGAGCAGCTCAAGACCTACCGGGAGGTCTACCGCGAGCGGCGGGACGCGCTCCTCGGCGCGCTGACCGACCTGATGCCGGCCGGCACCACCTGGACCACCCCGACCGGCGGCCTCTTCGTGTGGGCCACCCTGCCGGAGGGGCTGGACGCCAAGGCGATGATGCCGCGGGCCGTCTCCGCCCGGGTCGCGTACGTGCCCGGCACCGGCTTCTACGCCGACGGGACGGGCACGTCCAACATGCGGCTCAACTACTCCTTCCCGCCGCCGGAGCGGATCCGGGAGGGCGTGCGCCGGCTGGCCGGCGTGATGGAGCAGGAGATCGCCATGCGGAAGGTCTTCGGAGCGGTCGGCAACGCCGGGCCACGCCGACGCCAGGGCGGCTCCGACGCGCCCGGCCCCGACTTGGCATGATGCCGGCATGGCCGTCACCCCCGCCGAACCGACACCCGTGACCGGATCCTCCGCCGACGAGCTGCACGTGCTCGTGCTCGCCGGCGGTCTCTCCTACGAGCGGGACGTCTCCCTGCGGTCCGGCCGTCGCGTGCTGGACGCGCTGCGCGCGGTCGGTGTACAGGCGGAGCTGCGGGATGCCGACGTCGCGCTGCTGCCCGCGCTGGCCGCCGACCCGCCGGACGCGGTGGTGATCGCCCTGCACGGCGCCACCGGCGAGGACGGCTCCTTGCGCGGCGTGCTCGACCTGTGTGACGTGCCCTACGTCGGCTGCGACGCCCGCTCCTCCCGGCTGGCCTGGGACAAGCCATCCGCCAAGGCCGTCCTGCGCGAGGCCGGCATTCCCACGCCCGACTGGGTGGCGCTGCCGCACGACCGCTTCTCCGAGCTGGGCGCGGTCGCCGTCCTGGACCGGATCGTCGACCGCCTCGGGCTGCCGTTGATGGTCAAGCCGGCGCAGGGCGGCTCCGGGCTGGGCGCCGCCGTGGTCCGGGACGCCGCGTCGCTGCCGGCCGCGATGGTCGGCTGTTTCGCGTACGACCAGACGGCGCTGGTGGAGCGCTACGTGCCCGGAATGGACGTGGCAGTGTCCGTGCTCGACCTGGGCGACGGCCCGCAGGCCCTGCCGCCGGTCGAGATCGTGCCCCGCAACGGCGTCTACGACTACGCGGCCCGCTACACGGCGGGGCGTACCACCTGGCACGCGCCCGCCCGGCTCGACGCCGCCACGACCGCGCAGGTGACCGACGTGGCGCTCGCCGCGCACACGGCGCTCGGGCTGCGGGACGTGTCCCGCGTCGACCTGATCGTCGACGCGGAGGGCCGGCCGCACGTGCTGGAGGTCAACGTCTCGCCGGGCATGACGGAGACGTCACTGCTGCCGCTGGCGATCCAGGCGGCCGGGCTCGACTTCGGTCGCGTCCTGGGCTCGCTGGTGGGCCGGGCCGCCGCCCGCCGCTGAGCTGACCCGGCCGGCCCCACCACTTTCACTCCCGGTTCGGACCGGCCGATCCTGTCGCCGGCTCCGCGCCGCCGTCCAACGCCGTGGGCCCGGCGTCGCCGGTCGCGGGCTCGCCATCCCCGTCGCGGGGGCCGCCGTCCGGCGTGCGCACGGAAGGCGTGTCATCGTCGGCGTCGTCGGCCGGCCCGACCGGCTCGGCCTCCGGGATCTCGTCCGCCGCTTCGATCACCGACGCCGTCTCCTCGTCGGGTTCCTCGGTGGTGTCCGCCGGCGCCGGCGAGGAGAGACTCGACGGCGCCTGCCACCGGATGCGCGGCGGCTCGGCGAGCGGTCGGCCACCGAACTCGGCCAGCCACGCCGCCACCATGGCGAGGTTCTCCCGCCACTGCTCCTCGGAGATCGGCGGCAGGATCGAGTCCCACAGCGACAGGAACGTGCCCCGCAGTTGCAGCCGCCCGTACGGGCGGGCCAGGAACCACATGTGCAGGTGCGCCGACCCGTCGCCCCAGCGGTTGACGTGCACCCGGGCGACCCCGTCCAGCGAGCGGATGGCCCGTTCCAGCCGGACGGTCATCACCCCCAGCTCGGCGGCGAGCAGGTTCGGCAGGTCACCGAGGTCCAGGTGGGAGCGGGACTCCAGGATCAGCACCATCGGCAGGCCGGTGGGTCGGTCCATGGTGCGGACCCGCCACCGCTCACCAACCCAGATGTACGCCTCGTCAGGCGCGTTGCAGGCGGTGCACTCCCGGTCCTCCTCGCCCCGACGGGGAGGTTCGACCGGCACGGGATCGTCGAGCTGCTTGACGCGAAGATCGCCCTCGAAGGGGAAGGAGGGCCACTGGGTGAAGTCCGGGACTGAGGGAGGGGTGTCCTGCACGACGCTGACCCTAACGGAGTTGGCGACGCCTGTCCCTCCCCGTTCCCACCGGAGTCGAGCCCGCTTCGACGATCCACAGCACGTTGTCCACCACGTTGTCCACAGGCCGCCGAGATCACCACCACAGTGCGTCATCCACAGCTCAGCAAGGGTTTCCGGGTGTTGTTTCACGTGAAACGGAGTGAGCCTGTGGACAACGGCTGTGGATAACTTCCGCGGTCGTGAGGCCTCCCGTCGACCCTTCCATTCAACGAGCGGAGGGCTCCGACGCAGCGGCTCAAAGAGGGCTCAGTCCCGCCGCGTGGGTTGGCTCGTTTCACGTGAAACGGAGCGCTCCATGATTCCTGGCTGCGCGGGGCACCCGTCGCGGTTCAGCCTGGAGGAGGCACGCGCTCGATTGGGCGCGGCCCTCTTCTCCGTTTCACGTGAAACGGGCTACGGAATCCCGCAGGGGGCGGGACGCCGCCACGAACATGCTCGCCCGATTGCCGTGAGGACCGAACTCATCCACTCGAACGAGGAAGCCCTTCCATCGCCGCTCAGGGATCCATTCCGGACATGGGTGCCCGCTGGCGTATACCCGGCGATGGGCTGCGGGGGGCGGTCGCACCGACGGTCCTCCCGGGACGGCACTACCGGGCATCGTTGTCGAGTCCCAGTGGCTACCTCCAGGACGCGGCTCGGACTGCGCGCGGCGGGACCCCACGGGCGGCGACAATCGGCGCGCCGGAGCGCTGCGAGCGGACTCGCGCTGCCCCAGACCACGACCTCGACGACGAACTCGTCCCACCGGTGTCGGCTCACGCCTGAAGCGCCCCGGCCCGGCCGCGCCGCGCGGTCGGATCCGCTCGGTCCCTCTCAGCGGTCCGTGGGAACGGCACCGCATCTGCGCCGGGTGGAGACCTCATTCCGGAGCCGCTGCCCGATGCCGGCCCAAGCACGAGTGCGGCGGGCAGGATGTGCGGCTTGAGCGCGACGCTCGCCTCCGTCGTCGCGCGACACCGGAGTCCGCTGGGTTTGCTGCGCCGGTGACTCGGCCGGGCTGAGTCGGTGACCGGGCCAGGATGTGGTGGGGATCGCCGCGAGGGCTGCGGGATGACTGCCTTTAGCCGCGCGCCGTGCCCGAAGCCGTGCACGCGTACCGCGCACCCCGTCTGTCGCGCCGTGCATGCCGTCATGGGCAGCATCGCGAGGCCCGCCCGGTGATCGATCGGGTGAGGGCCCGGGCTCACCGCGCATGCCGTGACGGGACAGCACGGCGGGCAAGGCCGACGACCAGCCGGGTCGAGGCAGCTCGGCTCAGCGGCACGGCGAGCCTGTGTCGGGGAGAGGAGCCGACCGAACAACTCCGGCGACAGACAAGCCGCCCGTCGCCACGGCTCAATCGCATGCGACGAGCAAGCGCAAGGACACCGCTCCCGCCCCGCAGGCCGAACACCCGCCTATCCGGGTCGAGATGCTCAAGGCTTATGGGGAACCTCTTGCGGGCCCCTGGCAAGCCCAGGCCGTTTCACGTGAAACCGCACCGCCAGCCCTACCGCCTCACGGCCCACGCGCCGCCCCGGCCCGGCGCGTCCCACGGTAGGGGGTGCCGGCGGCCGACGGTCCTCGCGTCGAACGCGGTACGACCAGCGAACGGCAAACGGTGGCAGCGCGGCACGCCCGGGTGATCCGCACGGTCGGGGCGCGTCACGTCCGACGAACAACAACGGGAGCGAGGCACCGCACGTCGGGCGTAACGACAACGGGAGCGAGGCACAGCACGTCGGGCGAGTGACAACGGGGCGCGAGGCACGGCACCGTGGGCGAACCGCAGCGGTGGACGGGTGCCGGAATGCCACCGGCCGCACCCCCTCAACGGGAATGCGGCCGGTCGGGTCGAGCAGTGAGTCACTCCTCGGGCTGCTCCTCCTGGCCCACGCCGATGATGCCGACGATCCGCTCCAGGTCGTCGACGGTCGCGAACTCGATCGTGATCTTGCCCTTGCTCCGGCCGATGTCGACCTTCACCCGGGTGTCGAAGCGGTCCGAGAGCCGGTCGGCGAGATCGGAGAGCGCGGGAGCATGCGCCTTGGTCCGGCGCTTGGCCGCAGGGGGCTTCGCCGGACCCTCAGCCAGCGCCAGAGCCACCAACTCCTCGGTGCCGCGTACTGATATGCCCTCGGCGACGATCCGCGTGGCGAGCTTCTCCTGGGCCTCACCGTCGTCGAGGCTGAGCAGCGCCCGGGCATGGCCGGCGGAGAGCACCCCGGCGGCGACCCGCCGCTGCACGGCGCCGGGGAGGTTCATCAGGCGAATGGTGTTGGAGATCTGCGGTCGGCTGCGGCCGATCCGGCGTGCCAGTTCCTCGTGGGTGGCACCGAACTCCTCCAGCAACTGCTGGTAGGCCGCGGCCTCTTCGAGCGGGTTCAGGTTGGCGCGGTGGATGTTCTCCAGCAGCGCGTCCCGGAGCATCGCATCGTCCTTGGTCTCCCGGACGATGGCGGGAATGCTCTCCCGCCCGACCGCCTGGGCGGCACGCCAGCGCCGCTCACCCATGACGAGTTCGTACTTCTCGCCGTCGAGCTGCCGCACGACGATCGGCTGGAGGAAGCCGACCTCCTGGATCGAGGTCTTCAGCTCCTCCAACGCCTCCTCGTCGAAGACGTGCCGCGGCTGCTTCGGGTTCGGCACGATGGTGTCGACCGGGATCTCGGCGAAGCGGGCACCCGGCACCGGGCTCAGCTCGAACTCCGGCTCGGCGACCGGCGTTCCACGGTCGAGGACCGCGCCGGGCCCGGCAGGGGGCGGGTCCGCGACGGGAGAAGCCGGGGTGGCCACCGTCGGGACGGATGCCTCATCGGCCTCCGGCGGGGCGACGCCCGGCGCCGGCCCGGTGGGAATGAGGGCGCCGAGCCCTCGGCCCAGACCGCCGCGGGGACGGTTCTTCATGCGACGCCTCCCAGCGACTTCTCCGCACTACGCATTCCGGCTCACCGGCTCCTTGACCCCTCGTTCGGCGATCTCCTGGGCGGCCTCGAAGTAGCTCGTGGCCCCCCGCGAACCGGGATCGTAGGTCATGACCGACTGGCCGTAGCTCGGTGCCTCGGAGACACGCACGTTGCGGGGGATGACGGCCTGGAGCACCTTGTCCCCGAAGTGGTTCCGGACGTCCTGCTCCACCGCGTCGGCCAGCCGGGTACGCCGGTCGTACATGGTCAACAGGATGGTGGAGACGTCGAGCTTCGGGTTGAGGTGCTGGCGTACCAGGTTGATGTTGTTGATCAGCTGGTTGAGCCCTTCCAGCGCGTAGTACTCGCACTGGATGGGGATCAGCACCTCCTGCGCGGCCACCAACGCGTTGACGGTCAGCAGGCCGAGCGAGGGCGGGCAGTCGATGAAGACGTAGTCGAAGTGGCCCGGGTACGCCTCGATGGCGCGTGACAGGCGGGACTCCCGGGCGACCACCGAGACCAGCTCGATCTCGGCGCCGGCCAGGTCGATGGTCGCCGGCACGCACCACAGGTTGGGGATGCCTTCGACCGCCTGGGCCACCTCCTCCAGCGGCACGCTGTCGATGAGGCAGTCGTAGACGTCCGGCACACCGGTGTGGTGTGGCACGTTCAGCCCGGTGGACGCGTTGCCCTGCGGGTCGAGGTCGACCACGAGCACGCGGTTGCCGTGCAGCGCGAGCGCCACCGCCAGGTTCACGGTGGTGGTGGTCTTGCCCACGCCACCCTTCTGGTTGGCGACGCACATCACCCGGGTCCGGTCGGGGCGGGGCATGTTGACCTCGCCACTGGGATTCAGGATCTGCACGGCGCGCATCGCCTCCATAGCCAACGGTGGGTCATCCTCTTCGCGCGTCGGGGTTTCACGTGAAACGTACGTGTCGGCCGCGGCCTCGGCCCCGTATCCGGCGACCGGTGGCGTGTCGGCCGACACCGGGTCCGGGACAGGCTGGTGCGGTACGGCGGAGACCGGCGGTTGCGGTTCGTAACGGGCGGGGATCGCGACGTTCGCCCGCACCGATGCCGGTCGCGGGGACGGGGCGTTCACCGGGCCGTCGCTCGGGTCGTGCGGTTCGCGGGCCGGGGGGACGTTGGCCGGTGCGGACGAGACCGGCCGGAGAGCGCCCGCCACCGACGCCTCCGGCCGGTGGGCCGGGTCGACCGGAGAAGGCGGTGAGGCGTCACGGGAATCGTTCACCGCCCACTCCTGGTAGCTGGTTTCACGTGAAACGGAACCGTCCGGGGCTCGCCCGCCGGCGCCGGTCAGCCGTGGCTCGTCGTACCTGCCGTCGTCATGCACCTGTCATCCCTACCCGCTCCGGATGGTCGGTTCGCACCGTCGATCGGGCCTCCGCTGTGCGCGGCGTCACCGGCCGGCGGAAACGGTCGGGTCGGGTGCCGCCCGGCACCGCCGCTCCACACTATCGACGCGCGGTCAGCCTACGGCCGACGGGCGTGGCGGGTCCATGTCGGGTTGTGATCGATCCGGTCACGCCCCACCGGTCCAACGACCCGGTGGGGCATCCGGAAAGCCTGCTCCACTCAGCGATCCCGGTTACGGTCGCCACGTCGGCGACCGCCACGCGAGCGCTTGGGCCCCTTCGGCTTCTTCGGGTTGACCACCCGTTCCCGGACCACCTCGACCACAGTTGCCGCCGGTTCGATCAATCCGGTCCCGCACCGGTGCAGCATGGGCTCCCCGCCGCCGAGACGAGTCACCGCATCGGCGTGCTCGGCGATCTCCTCGGCGGCGGAGGCGCCCTTGAGCGCCAGCAACCGGCCGCCCGGCACGGTCAGCGGGAGACACCAGCCGGCGAGCCGGTCCAGCGGGGCCACGGCCCGTGCGGTGACGATGTCGGCGGAGAGCGGCTCGCGGTCCCGGGAACCGGCCGCCGCCTCGTCGGCCCGCCCCCGGAACACCCGGACGGACCGGGTCAGGCCGAGGCGCTGCACCGCTTCCACCAGGAAGGCGACCCGCCGGGCGAGCGGCTCGACAAGGGTCACGGTGAGATCCGGCCGGGCGATCGCCAACACCAGGCCGGGGAGCCCGGCACCGGAACCGACGTCGATCACGCGGGCGTCCGCCGGGATCCGCTCCGCCACCACGGCGCAGTTGAGCAGATGCCGGTCCCAGAGCCGGGGCGTCTCGCGGGGCCCGATCAGGCCCCGGAGCACACCCTCGGTGGCCAGGAGTTCGGCGTACGCGGCGGCGAGGTCGAGCCGGTCGCCGAAGAGTGCACGCGCGGCCTCCGCCAGCTCCGGCGGCAACGTGGCGTCGGCCGGGTCGGGTGCGGCACCCGCGACGGGCCCGTCCACCGTGGATGGCTCGGAAACGGCTGCCGGATCCGCGAAGGCCGGCACCGCCACCACGTCCGGTTCGGCGAAGAACGGGTCGACCGTCCCGGCCGGAGCGTCGGTGTCGACGGGCTCGGCCGCTGCCGGCACGTCACCGGAGAAGGCCGGTGTCACCTCGGTGTCGGCGGGAGGCTCGACGCCGTCCACCGTCGTGGTGTCGCCGGAGAACTCGGGATCGACCGCAGCCCCGGGCGCGTACGCCGGATCAGCCGGCCGGTCCTCGTCGGAGCGGAACGGGTCGGGGGTCGTTTCGGGCCGCACAGCCGGCGGCCCGGGTGGCGTACCACCCGGGCCGGCCACGGCGTCCGCCGTCGTGTCGTCGGAGGCCACTGACCTCAGTCCGCAACCGGCCGGACGACGATGCGGCGGTTCGGCTCCACGCCTTCGGACTCGCTCTCCACGCCGCTCATCGCGTTGACCACGTCGTGCACGCACTTGCGCTCGAACGCCGACATCGGCTCCAGGCGCACCGGCTCGCCGTGCTCCTTGACCTTCTCGACCGCGTTCTTGGCGACCGCGGCCAGTTCCTTGCGCCGGGCGGCCCGGTAGCCGCCGACGTCCAGCAGCAGGCGGCTCGGCGTGCCGGTCTGCCGGAACACCGCCAGGCGGGCCAACTCCTGGAGCGCCTCCAGGGTGGCGCCCCGCTGGCCGACCAGGCTCTGCAGTCGGCCGCCGACCACCTCGACGACCGGCCGGCCACCGGAGACCAACTCGTCGATGTCGCCGTCGTAGTCGAGGATGTCCAGCAGGCCCTCGACGTAGTCGGCGGCGATCTCGCTCTGCCGGAACAGGTCGCTGTCGGCCGGGGCCTTCTTCTCCCGGGTTACGGCCGTGCCCTCGTCGGTCTCGGTGGCGGCAGCCGCAGGGGTCTCCTCGTCCACGGACTGGTCAGCGCTGGGGATGCTGGTGTCGGTCACGGGTCTCATCTCCGTACTCGCTCGGCCGGACCGTCGAGGTCCGCTTGTCTCCCGGGGGCCGGCGGGAGGTTCGCCGGATGCCCC
The DNA here is from genome assembly GCF_045040125.1 of Micromonospora sp. NBC_01392. Lineage (NCBI taxonomy): Bacteria > Bacillati > Actinomycetota > Actinomycetes > Micromonosporales > Micromonosporaceae > Micromonospora > Micromonospora sp. NBC_01392. Next base: position 271,520 of record NZ_CP109549.1, read on the forward strand.
TCGGGCACGTCCGTACGGGCCAGTGTCGCCCGTGACCGCGCGTCGCGCGGCGGTTCCGGCCCGGCGCCGACTCCTCGGGTGCTGCTCGGGTCCGGAAGGGCCGCCACCGGTCGCGGCGACGGCCCGGTGCGGCTCAGCCCTGCCGCTTGGCGGGGCGGCTGCCGCCCTTCTTCGGGTTGGTGGGCTTGGCGCCCGGCTTCGGACCGGCCACCTTCGGCGCGGCGGCCGGGGCCTTGGCCACCGGCGGGGCGGCCTTGCGACCGAACAGGCCACTCGTCCTGGCCGGCTGGGCGGCGGTCTTGCCGGCGGTGGCGGTGGCCTTCTTCGGCGGCACCAGCGGCGGGAACTTCCGCAGCACCCACTGCTGCTGGCCGAGCGTGAAGAGGTTGTTGGTGACCCAGTAGATGATCACACCGATCGGGAAGATCGAGCCCGAGACCAGCAGCGAGACCGGGATGCCGTAGAGCATCAGCCGCTGCACCATGCGCTGCTGCGGGTCCTCCGCCCAACCGGTCTTGAGGATCATCTGCCGGCTGGTGAGGTAGGTCGTGGCGATCATGATGAGCACCAGGATGCCGGCGATCAGCTTCACGGTGCCGGTGTTCGCGCCCAGCGGCGCCAGGTCGGCGGCGGTGGAGCCGAACCGGCCGGAGATCGGGGCGGTGAAGAGCTTCGCGCTGGAGGCGCTGTTGAACTGGTCGGCCGTCCAGCCGTAGAGCGTCTTGCCGGGGTTCGTCGGGTTGAGCCGCTTGAGGGTGTGGAACAGGCCCAGGAAGACCGGGATCTGGAGGAACATCGGAAGGCAGCCCATCAGGGGGTTGGCCTTTTCCTTCCGGTAGAGCTCCATCATCTCCTTCTGGAGCGTCTCCCGGTCACCCTTGTGCTTCTCCTGGAGCTCCTTCACCTTCGGCTGGAGCGCCTGCATGGCCCGTTGCGACTTGATCTGCTTGACGAAGACCGGGAACAGGATCACCCGGACCGTCACCACCAGGAAGATGATGGCGAGGATCCAGGCCCAGTTCGTGCCGATGACCGCGCCGACCGGCACCCCGATGGCGTCCCAGGCCGAGTGCCAGGTCAGCAGGATCCACGAGATCGCGTAGTAGATCCAGTCGAGACTCAATTCTCAGGCTCCAGTCACGTCGGCACGGCGGCGACCGCCCGGCTCCGGCACCGGGTCGTGTCCACCTGGGTGAAAGGGGTGGCAGCGCGACAGCCGCCGGACCGTCAGCCAGGCTCCCCGCAACGCGCCGTGCCGGGACACCGCCTCCACGGCGTAGGCACTGCACGACGGGTAGAACCGGCAGCGGGCCGGCAGTGCCGGACTTATCCACCGACGGTACGCGATGATGGGTACCAGCAGCATGCGGGCACCGGTTGTCGGCGAGGGGGGCGTGGGGCCGCCGTTCATCGCGACCGCCGTCCCCGGGGGGCCCGTGCGGCGGCGAGCGCGGCGTCCAGGTCGGCCCCGAGTCGGGCGTACGCCGCGTCGGCGGCCGGAGGCAGGGCGCGTACCACCAGGGTGGTGCCGGCGGGCAGCTCGGCCAGGCGTTCCCGGACCAGGTGCCGCAGCCGGCGGCGGACCTTGTTGCGCACCACCGCGCCGCCGACGGCCTTGGACACGACGAAGCCGGCGCGGCGCGGTGCGGAGATCTCCGCACCGCTGCTCCGCGCCGGCTCCGGCGAAGGTGTCGCGGTGGACCCGGTCGGCTCGGGGAGCGTCAGGTGGACCACGACGGCGCCACGGCCGACGCGTCGGCCACCACGAACCGCTACGGCGAAGTCGCTACTGCGCCGCAGTCGCTGTGCGGCGGCCAGCACGACTGCCCACGTCCCCGGACCGGTCGGCCTCAGGCCGCCAGGCGGGTGCGGCCCTTGGCGCGACGGGTCGAAAGGATGGCGCGGCCGGCACGGGTGCGCATGCGCAGCCGGAAGCCGTGGGTCTTCGCGCGCCGGCGGTTGTTCGGCTGGTAGGTGCGCTTGCTCACGTCAGGCTCTCCGTTGTCGTACGCCCCGCGCGGCGGATCGCCCGGGGTCCTGTGCGGGTCCCGATCACCTGGACGGTGACCGCTGATCGACGCTGCCCGGCGAGCCGGCCTCCGGTGGTGCTGGGGAGGTGGCCGCAGGCAACGAGCATCCATCACCCTAGCAGAGGGCGAGAGAGCATCCGCTCCAGCCTACGCAGCACCGCAATGACCGTCAAACCCTTCCCGCCCGGCCCCGACCTGCGCCGCGACGGCAGCCGACGGGGTCGTTTCCGGTGCGGTCGTCACCGCCTCAAGGGTGTCGGCGGTTGATGGCGCGGGGTCCGCGCTGTTAGCGTGCGCGATTGCGGTCGGCGTCGGGTGCCCGGGTTTGTCGCCGACCGGCAAGACCGGACAAGCTGTTGAATCGTTCGGCACGGTGAACCCGCTTCAGCGCCTCCGCCAATCAGGGGGCAGGTCCGACCCGCGTCCGGTGGGCGGCCACAATCGGTCGGTACACAGGCTGTGGATAACTTGTGGATGACGACCGGTCAGCCGTCCGGGCGGGCGTGAGGATCAGGCGAGGGGGTGGCACGACGGTGACCGGAGCGACAGACCTTGCCGCGGTGTGGGCGGCGGCCACCGAGGAACTCGCCGACGAGATCATCTCCGCCCAGCAGCGGGCGTACCTCCGGCTCACCCGGCTCCGCGCGATCGTCGAGGACACCGCGCTGCTCTCCGTGCCGGACGCGTTCACCCGCGACGTGATCGAGTCCCGGCTCCGCCCGGCCATCACCGAGGCGTTGAGCCGCAGGCTCGGCCGACCGATCCAGGTGGCCGTCACCGTACGGGTCCCCGACGACCCGAGCGGGCGACCGGCCGGCACGGTGTACCGCAGCGGCCCGGAACCGCTCTCCGACCGGGACGGCGCGGTCGGTCTGCTCCCCGGATTCGACCGGGCGGGTCCGCCGCCCGAGTCCGCCTACCCCGCGTCCCGCCCGGATCCCCAGTACGCGGCGGACGCCCGGCCGGAGCATCCGATGGAGGAGCCCGCGCCACGGCAGCGGAACGCGGACGGCGGCCGGCCGCACCTGATCCCCGCCGGCCGGGACGGACAGGACACGCTCTTCGGCGCCGCGTTCGCCGAGCCGCTGCGCGCCGCGCCCGACCGCCGGTCCTTCGACGACCGCCACGGCCTGGAGCCGCCCGCCCCGGAGCAGGGATACGAGCCCCGCTACCGGGAGGCTCCGGGGCCGGTCGACTCCCCGCCGCTGCGCGGACTGCCCCGCGACGGTGTCACCGACAACGGTCCGGGGCGCGGCGCCACCGACAACGGTCCGGGCCGTGGTGCCACCGACAACGGCCCCGGCCGCAGTGCACCCGATCACCACCGGCCGGGCGGGCAGGCCGACCGCCGGCTGCCCGGCGTGGAGAGCGGCGGCAACCGGCTCAACCCGAAGTACATGTTCGAGACGTTCGTCATCGGCTCGTCCAACCGCTTCGCGCACGCGGCGAGCGTCGCGGTGGCCGAGTCGCCGGCCAAGGCGTACAACCCGCTGTTCATCTACGGCAGCTCCGGGCTGGGCAAGACCCACCTGCTGCACGCCATCGGGCACTACGCCACCACGTTGGGCAACGCCCGCTCGGTCCGGTACGTCTCGACCGAGGAGTTCACCAACGACTTCATCAACTCGTTGCGGGACGACAAGACCAGCGCGTTCCAGCGCCGCTACCGGGACGTGGACATCCTCCTGATCGACGACATCCAGTTCCTGGAGAACCGGGAACGGACGCAGGAGGAGTTCTTCCACACGTTCAACACGCTGCACAACGCCAACAAGCAGATCGTGATCACCTCCGACCGCTCGCCAAAGCAGCTGGCGACGTTGGAGGACCGGCTCCGGACCCGGTTCGAGTGGGGCCTGCTCGCCGACATCCAGCCGCCCGACCTGGAGACCCGGATCGCGATCCTTCAGAAGAAGGCGGCGCAGGAGCGGCTCTACGCCCCGCCGGACGTGCTGGAGTTCATCGCCTCCCGGGTGTCGAACTCGATCCGGGAACTCGAGGGCGCGTTGATCCGGGTCACCGCGTTCGCCAGCCTCACCCGGTCCTCGGTCGAGCTGTCCCTGGCCGAGGAGGTGCTGCGCGACTTCATCCCGGACGGCGCCGGCCCGGAGATCACCGCGGACCAGATCATGGTCTCGACCTCCGAGTACTTCGGCGTGAGCCTGGAGGACCTGCGCGGTCATTCCCGGTCCCGGGTGCTCGTCAATGCCCGCCAGGTGGCCATGTACCTGTGCCGCGAGCTGACCGACCTGTCGCTGCCCCGGATCGGCCAGGCGTTCGGCGGACGCGACCACACCACGGTGATGCACGCCGACCGGAAGATCCGGCAGCAGATGGCGGAGCGGCGCTCGCTCTACAACCAGATCGCCGAGCTGACGAACCGGATCAAGCAGAACACCTGAGACGCTCGTCTCGTACCCGACACGACAGCCCGGCCGGACGACGTTCCCGGCCGGGCTTCTTCGTGCCCGTCGGGCACCGCGTGGACGCCGCCGGGCCACCCGAGGACGCCGCCGGTTGACCCTCGACCCGGTGGAGGGCCCAGAATCGGCGTCGTGGTTGTCCACAGCTCGTACCGGTTGTCCACATCCCCTGTGTCACAGGCGGTGGAAAACCACCCTGTGCACCCGACCGGTTACCCACAGACTGTGGACAACTCCTGGGGACGAGCCTGTGGACGCCTGGGGACAACGGTCACGTTGTCCACCGACGACGGCCCGCCTGTGGGGATCCTGTTGAAGGTTCTGGGGACGACGGGGGTTCGGACCGTCGGCGTTGTCCACAGCGCTGGGGAGAAAACCGGTGGATTACCGGTGGACAACCGGTGGACAGCGGTGGAAAACCCGGCGGCCGACGGGGCCTGTGGACCGGGACCCGGGTTGTACCCCGGGTTATCCACCGGAAACCCACCTGTGGAAAACGTGATTGACCTGCGCAAACGCCGGTTCTCCACAGTTTGCACAGGTGCGATGAAGACGATGAGTTATCTCTTCTAAACAACAAAAACCAATCATCACCGTTGGACTTCCTGTGGATCGGGCCGCAGCGCTGCCGTCGGCAGTCGGCCGGGCACCTGGATCCACGGGGTCGGGCGCACAGCCGATGCCCACGCGCCCTAAGGTGCGATGGGTACCCGCACGGTCGGGCGGGACGGGTGGCAGCGGTCGGCATGAGAGAGTTGTCGCTGACGTCGACGCGGAGGCATTGATGAAGTTCCGAGTGGAGCGCGACGCGCTCGCCGAGGCGGTCGCGTGGACCGCCAAGAGCCTGCCCAACCGACCCTCCGTGCCGGTGCTGGCCGGGGTGATGCTCCGGGTGACCGACGGCAACCTCCAGGTCTCCGGCTTCGACTACGAGGTCTCCAGCCAGGTGACCGTCGAGGTGCAGGGTGACGCGGACGGCGCGGCACTGGTCTCCGGTCGACTGCTCGCCGAGATCACCAAGGCGCTGCCGGCCAAGCCGGTGGACATCGCCGCCGTCGGCTCCCACCTGGAGCTGGTCTGCGGCAGCGCCCGGTTCACGCTGCCCACCATGCCGGTGGAGGACTACCCGACCCTGCCGGAGATGCCGGAGAGCGCCGGCACCGTCGACGCCGCCGCCTTCGCCGCCGCCGTGGCCCAGGTGGCCGTGGCCGCCGGCCGCGACGAGACGCTGCCGATGATGACCGGCGTCCGGATCGAGCTGTCCGGCGGCACCATGGCCATGCTCGCCACCGACCGCTACCGTCTCGCACTGCGCGAGATGGAGTGGCACCCGGACGACCCGGAGATCAGCCTCAACGCGCTGGTGCCGGCCCGCACGCTCAACGACACCGCGAAGGCGCTCGGCCCGCTCGGCGGGCACGTCACCATGGCGCTCTCCGCCGGCGGCGCCGGCGAGGGCATGATCGGCTTCTCCGGCGGCACCCGCCGGACCACCAGCCGCCTGCTCGACGGCGCCAACTACCCGCCGGTGCGCTCGCTGTTCCCGGCCGCCCACAACGCCGAGGCCCGGGTCGCGGTCGCCACCCTCATCGAGGTGGTCAAGCGGGTGGCGCTGGTCGCCGAGCGCACCACCCCGGTGCTGCTCAGCTTCAGCGCCGACGGCTTGGTCGTGGAGGCCGGCGGCACCGAGGAGGCCCGGGCCAGCGAGGCCATGGAGGCCACCTTCAGCGGTGACCCGCTCACCATCGGCTTCAACCCGCAGTACCTGATCGACGGCCTGTCCAACCTGGGTGCCCAGCACGTCCTGCTGCGGTTCGTCGACGCCTTCAAGCCCGCGGTCCTTTCTCCGGCCGGCGAGGATGGCGAGGTCATTCCGGGGTACCGGTACCTCATCATGCCGATCCGCGTCTCCCGCTGATCGCCGGCAGCACCACCCTGACGTACGGAGGTAGCAGCACATGCAGCTCGGCCTGGTAGGACTCGGCCGGATGGGCGGCAACATGCGCGAACGGCTGCGCGCCGCCGGGCACGAGGTGGTCGGCTACGACCGCAACCCGGAGCTCAGCGACGCCGCGAGCCTCGCGGAGCTGGCCGAGAAGCTCGACGCACCGCGCGCCATCTGGGTCATGGTCCCGGCCGGTGTCACCGACGCCACCATCGACGAACTCGCCGGCGTGCTCGGCGAGGGCGACATCATCATCGACGGCGGCAACTCGCGGTTCAGCGACGACGCCCCGCGCGCCGAGCGGCTCAACGAGCACGGCATCGGCTACGTCGACGTCGGCGTCTCCGGCGGCGTCTGGGGCCGGCAGAACGGCTACGGCCTGATGGTCGGCGGCGCGCAGGAGCACGTCGAACGGCTCATGCCGATCTTCGACGCGCTCCGGCCCGAGGGCGAGTTCGGCTTCGTGCACGCCGGCCCGGTCGGCGCCGGCCACTACGCCAAGATGGTGCACAACGGCATCGAGTACGGCCTGATGCACGCCTACGCGGAGGGCTTCGAGCTGCTCTCGGCGTCCGAGCTGGTGACGAACGTCCCCGGCGTGGTCAAGTCGTGGCGCAAGGGCACCGTCGTCCAGTCCTGGCTGCTCGACCTGCTCGACCGGGCCCTCGACGAGGACCCGGAGCTGGCCGAGCTGAGCGACTACACCGAGGACACCGGCGAGGGCCGGTGGACGGTCGACGAGGCGGTCCGGCTCGCCGTGCCGCTCAACGTGATCACCGCCGCGCTGTTCGCCCGGTTCGCCTCCCGGCAGGACGAATCACCCGCCCTGAAGGCCGTCTCCGCGCTGCGCCAGCAGTTCGGCGGGCACGCCGTCCACAAGCGCTGACCGGCGTCCACAGCCTGTGTACGTCCGCCGGCTCGAACTGGTCGACTTCCGCTCGTACGAGCGGGTCGGCGTCGACCTGGAGCCGGGTCCGAGCGTGCTCGTCGGCGCCAACGGCGTCGGCAAGACGAACCTGGTCGAGGCGTTGGGCTACGTGGCGACCCTGGACTCGCACCGGGTCGCCACGGACGCCCCGCTGGTCCGGATGGGTGCCACCTCGGCGGTGATCCGGTGCGCGGTGGTGCACGACGGCCGGGAACTGCTCGTCGAGCTGGAGATCGTGCCGGGCAAGGCGAACCGGGCCCGGCTCGGCCGTTCCCCGGCCCGCCGCGCCCGGGACGTGCTCGGCGCGCTGCGGCTGGTGCTCTTCGCGCCGGAGGACCTGGAACTCGTCCGCGGGGACCCGGCCGAACGCCGCCGCTACCTGGACGACCTGCTGGTCAGCCGCCAACCCCGCTACGCCGGTGTCCGCGCCGACTACGAGCGGGTGGTGAAGCAGCGCAACGCGCTGCTGCGTTCCGCGTACCTGGCCCGCAAGACCGGCGGCTCCCGTGGCGGTGACCTGTCCACGCTCACCGTCTGGGACGCCCACCTCGCGCAGCACGGGGCCGACCTGCTCGCCGGCCGGCTGGAACTGGTCGCCGCGCTCACCCCGCACGTGGCCAAGGCGTACGACGCGGTGGCGGCCGGCCGGGGTGCGGCCGGGATCACCTACCGGCCGTCGGTCGACCTGCCCGAACCGGCCGTCGACCGACCGGCGCTGGCCGAGGCGTTGACCGCCGCGCTCGCCGCGGGCCGCGCCGCCGAGATCGAACGCGGCACCACGCTGGTCGGTCCGCACCGCGACGACCTGGCCCTCACCCTGGGCCCGTTGCCGGTCAAGGGGTACGCCAGCCACGGCGAGTCCTGGTCCTACGCGCTGGCGCTGCGGCTGGCCGGGTACGACCTGCTGCGCGCCGACGGGATCGAGCCGGTGCTGGTGCTCGACGACGTCTTCGCCGAGCTGGACACCGGCCGGCGGGAACGCCTGGCCGAGCTGGTCGGCGGCGCCAGCCAGCTCCTGGTCACCTGCGCGGTGGACGACGACGTGCCGGTGACGCTGCGCGGTGCTCGTTACACGGTTGGCGAGGGGACGGTGCGACGTGCCGGATGACGACGAGGTCCGGCTCCCGCCCGCACGGCTGGGGCCGGGGCGAGACGGGGGAACGTCTGGCCGGGGTGGGCCCGCCGCGCGTACCCCGGGGAAGCCGGCGGACGGCGAGCCGGGCGCGGCGGCGACGGAGGGCGCGGCCGGGCCGGAGCTGGCCCGGGCGGTGCTGGACGCGGCGAAGGCCCGGCGCCAGGCCGCGGCCGGCCCTCGACGACGCAGCGCGGTCCGTGGCGACGGTGAGAAGCGGCTGCGCGGCTACTCCGGGCCCGGCCCGGATCCGCGTGACCCGCAGCCGCTCGGCGCGGTGCTCGACAAGTTGGTCAAGGCGCGCGGCTGGCAGCAGCCGGCGGCCGAGGCGACCGTCTTCGGCGCGTGGGAGAAGGTGGTCGGCGCGGAGGTCGCCCAGCACAGCCGCCCGGTGAAGCTGGAGAACGGCGAGCTGACCGTGGAGGCCCGCTCGACGGCCTGGGCCACCCAGTTGCGGCTGCTGGCCGGCTCGCTGCTCAAGCAGATCGCCAGCGAGGTCGGCCACAACGTGGTGCGCAAGCTGCACATCCACGGCCCGGCCGCGCCGTCCTGGTCGCGCGGCCCCCGGCGGGTACGCGGCCGTGGCCCCCGGGACACCTACGGCTGACCCTGAGCGGCTGCTACACGTCGGCGTAGACCGCGAAGCCCCGCTCCGCGCAGCGCCGGTAGAACGCGGCCAGCACGCTCAGCTCGGCGCAGGTGAAGTTCCACTGCGGCGGATCGCCGCTGTCGTCGCGCAGCTTGTCGAGCCGGCTCTCCAGCCAGCGGAGCTGCTGCTCGGCCAGCCGCCCGTCGCCGAGCAGCGCGCGCAGCACCTCGCTGACCGACTCGAACGTGACCGCCTCGCCGTACGGCCGGTGCCGGGCGATGAACTTCTCCACGCCCTCGGCGATCCAGGCGCAGCCGTCCGGGTCGATCACCGGGTCCTCGTCCTCGGCCGCGTTCTCCGTGGCGTAGAGCACATTCTCCAGCCCGAGGATCAGGTCGACCAGCTCGGTGTACGCGGTCGCCCGCACCGTGCCGGTCTTCGCGATCAACTCGGCGAGCGCGGCGGTCGGGGCGGAGATGCGTGGCATGTCCACGATTTCGCCGAAGTCCACGAACTCAGCCGGCGCTACCGGATCGTAGAAGCGGCCGGTACGCGGCCAGTGCACCGCGACGTTGTCCAGCCCCATCTGGCGTCACCTCTCACCAAGCGTCTGTCGGACCATCCCAGGCGATGGTCCCCGGTCCGAGCGCGAAAGATCAAGACCGCAACGGCGGCGCCGCAAAAGGTACGGCACGTCGCGTTCCACCGCGACCCCCGGCCCGCGAACCGTCGGTTACCGGCCCGGCGGCCCGGACCGGTCGCGGTGGCCGATGGCACGGCGGGTGCCGGTGGCGTGTAGGGGGAGTCGCGGGCAGCGAGGTTCGTCCGGCTACGGCATTCTCAGCCGCCTCTCCAGGGGTGCCGAGTGGCGGTTTGGTCGGCTGCGCACAGTAAGATTGGGGGCGAGACGAAAGACCCGGCACGGAGCGATCGACATGGGCCCCCAGGGCCCTTGATCATTGTGCCGCATCGGGTCCGAGCCGATCGCGATCCGCGGGCAACCGCGGCGCCCGGCGTACCCGATCCGTTACCTGGTGATCCCGGGGAGCGGCCCGGGCACGCCGACGTCGCGTCCTGTCCGCCGAACCCGCGCCCCGCGCCCACGCGCGGCCGGTGCGAGAAAGTGGCCGAGCGTGGCAGCGGAGGACAACAAGAAGTACGGCGCCGAGTCCATCACCGTGCTGGAGGGCCTGGAAGCGGTCCGGAAGCGGCCCGGTATGTACATCGGGTCCACCGGCGAGCGCGGTCTGCACCACCTGGTGTGGGAGGTCGTCGACAACGCGGTGGACGAGGCCATGGCCGGTTACTGCGACACCATCGACGTGGTGCTGCTGGCCGACGGGGGCGTCCGGGTCACCGACAACGGCCGGGGCTTCCCGGTCGACCTGCACCCCAAGCTGAAGAAGCCGGGCGTCGAGGTGGCGCTGACCGTGCTGCACGCGGGCGGCAAGTTCGACGGCAAGGCGTACGCGGTCTCCGGCGGCCTGCACGGTGTCGGCGTCTCGGTGGTCAACGCGCTCTCCACCCGGATGGCCGTGGAGATCCACAAGGACGGCTTCGTCTGGCGGCAGCGCTACAACCAGTCGAAGCCGACGCCGCTGGAGAAGGGCGAGCCGACCGACCGGACCGGCTCCGCGGTCTCCTTCTGGCCCGACCCGGACGTCTTCGAGACCGTCGACTTCGACTTCCACACCATCTACCGGCGCCTCCAGGAGATGGCCTTCCTCACCCGCGGCCTCACCATCCACCTGCTGGACGAGCGGGTGCCGGAGGACGAGGAGGGCAAGCCCCGCGAGGTCACGTTCCACTACGACGGCGGCATCGCCGACTTCGTCCGGCACCTCAACGCCTCGAAGAGCCCGATCCACAAGACGGTGGTCGAGTTCGGGGCCGAGGAGACCGGCATGTCGGCCGAGATCGCCATGCAGTGGAACGAGTCGTACGGCGAGTCGGTCTACACCTTCGCCAACAACATCAACACCCACGAGGGCGGCACCCACGAGGAGGGCTTCCGGGCCGCGTTGACCAGCGTGGTCAACCGCTACGGCGCGGAGAAGAAGCTGCTCAAGGGCGACGAGCGGCTCTCCGGGGAGGACATCCGTGAGGGTCTGGCCGCGATCATCTCGGTCAAGCTGACCGACCCGCAGTTCGAGGGGCAGACCAAGACCAAACTGGGCAACACCCCGGTGAAGGGCTTCGTCCAGCGGGTCTGCAACGAGTCGCTTGTCGACTGGTTCGACCGCAACCCCGCCGAGGCGAAGATCATCATCACCAAGGCGTCCCAGGCCGCCCGGGCCCGCATCGCCGCGCAGCAGGCGCGCAAGCTGGCCCGGCGCAAGTCGCTGCTGGAGTCCGGCTCGATGCCGGGCAAGCTGGCCGACTGCCAGTCCACCGACCCGCGCGAGTCCGAGGTCTTCATCGTCGAGGGCGACTCGGCCGGCGGCTCGGCCAAGCAGGGCCGTGACCCGCGTACCCAGGCGATCCTGCCGATCCGCGGCAAGATCCTGAACGTGGAGAAGGCCCGGATCGACCGGGTGCTGAAGAACAACGAGGTGCAGGCGCTGATCACCGCGCTCGGCACCGGCATCCACGACGACTTCGACATGGAGAAGTTGCGGTACCACAAGGTGGTGCTGATGGCCGACGCCGACGTCGACGGCCAGCACATCCAGACGCTGCTGCTCACCTTGCTGTTCCGCTTCATGCGACCGCTCGTCGAGCTGGGCCACGTCTACCTGGCCGCCCCGCCGCTCTACAAGATCAAGTGGAACAAGAAGGGCGACGACGCCCAGTACGCGTACTCCGACCGGGAGCGGGACGGGCTGATCGCGCTGCGCCAGCAGAAGAAGGCCAATGCCAAGCCGGATGACATCCAGCGGTTCAAGGGCCTCGGCGAGATGAACTACCCGGAGCTGTGGGAGACCACGATGAACCCGGCCACCCGTACGCTGCGCCAGGTCACGCTCGACGACGCCGCCACCGCGGACGAGCTGTTCAGCGTCCTGATGGGTGAAGACGTCGAGGCGCGCCGGTCGTTCATCCAGCGCAACGCCAAGGACGTGCGGTTCCTGGACATCTGACGGACGCGTGCCCGGGCCGGCCGGAGATCCACCGACCGGCCCGGCAGTCCACAGAGTTATCCACAGCCTGGCCGCTTTCCACAGCCGTTATCCACAGCTAGATCACGACTCTGAGTCTGATAAGGGTTAACAGTGACCGATCTTCCCGAGTCCACCCCGAACGAGCCGGAGGCCCCGGAGACACTGGCCGCGGTCGTCCAGCACGACCGCATCGAGCCGGTCGGCCTCGAGGTCGAGATGCAGCGCTCGTACCTCGACTACGCGATGAGCGTCATCGTCGGGCGCGCCCTGCCGGACGTGCGGGACGGGCTCAAGCCGGTCCACCGCAAGATCCTTTACGCCATGTTCGACTCCGGCTACCGGCCGGACCGTGGCTACGTGAAGTGCTCCCGCGTCGTCGGCGACGTGATGGGCCAGTTCCACCCGCACGGTGACTCGGCCATCTACGACGCGCTGGTCCGGATGGCGCAGCCGTGGTCGCTGCGTTACCCGCTTGTCGACGGCAACGGCAACTTCGGCTCGCCCGGAAACGACCCGGCCGCCGCGATGCGCTACTGCCTTACCGCAGATGTCCGTATTCGCACCGTCGAGGGCAGTGTTCGGATCGGCGACATCGTCCCTGGTGCCGCGCCGAGCAGCGAGACCGACATTGAGCTCAAGGTCCGCGATCGCAACGGCGACCTGGTTCGCGCCTCGAAGTTCTTCCACTCCGGTGAGCACCCCACGCTGCGGCTGCGCACCCGCGAGGGGTACGAGCTGACCGGCACCCACAACCACCCGGTGCTCTGCCTGGTGAACGTGGCCGGCGTGCCGACCCTGCTGTGGAAGCTGCTCGCCGAGGTTTCCCCCGGTGACCGCGTGGTCCTCCAGCGCACCGTGCCGGACGAGATCGGCTACCCGATGCTGGAGCACGTCGAGGCGGCCGTCCTCGCCGGCGCGTTCGTGTCCGAGGGCTGGGTGTCCGAGGGCCGGGCCGGCTTCAACAACGTGGATCGGGAGTTCTTCGTCCGGGTCCTCGCCGCCTACGATCTCGCGGTCGGCGGCCCTCGGTATGTTTCCGAGCGGGTCATCGCGTCCGGCAGCACGCTGCACGAACTCGACGTGCAGAACCTTTCCGCGCTTCGGGCGAGCGTGCTCGGTGAACTGACCGGGGCGCGCAGCGCCGCCAAGTTCGTACCGGAGTTCGTCTGGCGCGGAACGGCGGCGGTCAAACGGGCCTTCCTCCAGGCGCTGTTCGAGGGCGACGGTTCGTCGTCGCTACTGCCGCGCCACACCATCCAGGTCTCGTACTCCACCCGCAGCGAGCGCCTGGCCCGCGAGGTGCAGCAGCTCCTGCTGGAGTTCGGCGTCATCAGCCGGCAGTGCCGGTACGAGGACGGCGAGATCAAGGTCGTGATCACCAACCGCCGGGACGCCCGGATCTTCGCCGCTCACGTCGGCTTCCTCGGCCGCAAGCAGGCCAAGCTGAAGTCCGAGCTGGCCCAGGTGCCGGCGAGCAGCACGGCGCTCTCCGGCGACATGGTGCCGTTCGTCGGCGACTTCATTTGGGAGCACGGCGCCACGCGGTGGACCGAACGCGACTGGCTGCGCCGGCACAACGTGGACCGGGTCGAGCGGTGGGAGCGGGATCGCGACGAGATCGCGGCCCGGATCACCGAGCCGGGAATCCTCGACGTGGTCGAGCCGTTGGTCGACGGCCGGTTCTACTACGCCGAAGTGACCGAGGTCACCGATTCGGGTACGCGCCCGGTCTACAGCATTCGGGTCGACACCGACGACCACTCCTTCATCTCTGACGGCTTCGTCAGCCACAACACCGAGTGCAAGCTCGATCCGCTGGCCATGGAGATGCTGCGGGACATCGACGAGGACACCGTCGACCTCCAGGACAACTACGACGGCCGGGCCAAGGAGCCCACCATCCTGCCGTCGCGGATCCCGAACCTGTTGATCAACGGCTCCGAGGGCATCGCGGTCGGCATGGCCACCAAGATCCCGCCGCACAACCTGCGGGAGATCGGCGCGGCGGTGCAGTGGTGCCTGGAGCACCCGGAGGCCGACGAGGCGACCACGCTGGAAGCGCTGCTGGAGATCGTCAAGGGCCCGGACTTCCCGACCTACGGTCTGATCGTCGGGCAGCAGGCCATTCAGGACGCGTACCGGACCGGGCGCGGCTCGATCCGGATGCGCGCCGTGGTCGAGGTGGAGGAGGACAAGCGGGGCCGGCCGGCGCTCGTGGTCAGCGAGCTGCCCTACCAGGTCAACCCGGACAACCTCGCCGAGCGGATCGCCGAGCTGATCAAGGAGGGCAAGCTCGCCGGCATCGCCGACATCCGGGACGAGTCCTCCGGGCGTACCGGCATGCGGATCGTGCTGGTGCTCAAGCGCGACGCGGTCGCCAAGGTGGTGCTGAACAACCTCTACAAGCACACCCAGCTCCAGGAGACGTTCGGCGCCAACATGCTGGCGTTGGTTGACGGCGTGCCGCGCACGCTGAACCTGGCGCAGTTCATCCGCTACTACGTCGAGCACCAGATCGAGGTGATCCGCCGGCGGACCGCGTTCCGGCTGCGCAAGGCGGAGGAGCGGGCGCACATCCTGCGCGGCCTGAGCAAGGCGCTGGACGCGCTGGACGAGGTGATCGCGCTGATCCGGCGTTCGCCGACGGTGGAGGACGCCCGACAGGGGCTGATCCGGCTGCTGGAGATCGACGAGGTTCAGGCGACCGCGATCCTGGACATGCAGCTGCGCCGGCTGGCCGCGCTGGAGCGGCAGCGGATCCTGGACGACCTGGCCAAGCTCGAGGTGGAGATCGCCGACCTCAAGGACATCCTGGCGAAGCCGGAGCGGCAGCGGAAGATCGTCTCCGACGAGCTGGGCGAGATCGTCGCGAAGTGGGGCGACGAGCGGCGCACCAAGATCGTGCCGTTCGACGGCGAGGTCTCGATGGAGGACCTCATCGCCCGCGAGGACGTGGTCGTGACGATCACCCGCACCGGGTACGCGAAGCGGACCAAGGTCGACCTGTACCGGTCGCAGCGGCGTGGCGGCAAGGGCGTGAGCGGGGCGACGCTCCGGCAGGACGACATCGTGAGCCACTTCTTCGTATGCTCTACCCACGACTGGATCCTGTTCTTCACGAACAAGGGTCGGGTCTACCGGGCGAAGGCGTACGAGCTTCCCGAGGCCAGTAGGGTGGCCAAGGGCCAGCACGTGGCCAACCTGCTCGCGTTCCAACCGGACGAGCAGATCGCGCAGATCATCGAAATCCCGAACTACCAGGTGGCGCCCTACCTGGTACTGGCCACGAAGAACGGCCTGGTGAAGAAGACGCGGCTCGAGGAGTTCGACTCCAACCGTTCCGGCGGCATCATCGCGGTCAACCTGCGCGATGAGGACGAGCTGGTCGGTGCGGTGCTGGTGGCGCCGGAGGACGACCTGTTGCTGGTTTCCAAGAACGCGCAGGCGATCCGCTTCAACGCCACCGACGAGGCGCTGCGTCCGATGGGCCGGGCCACCTCGGGGGTGATCGGCATGCGCTTCAGCGGTGAGGACGAGCTGCTCGCCGTCGAGGTCGTCCGGGAGGGCCTGGACGTGCTGGTGGCGACGAACGGGGGGTTCGCGAAACGTACCCCGATCGAGGAATACCCGGTCCAGGGCCGGGGAGGTAAGGGCGTGTTGACTGCGAAGATCACCGAGCGACGCGGTGGTCTGGTCGGCGCGGTCGTGATCGATCCGGAGGACGAGCTGTTCGCCATCACGAGCAACGGCGGCGTCATCCGGACTCCGGTGAAGCCTGTACGCCGTACGCGTGACCGGAACACAATGGGGGTCAAGCTGATGGACCTCCCGGACGGCGTGACTATCGTGGCGATTGCTCGCAATGCCGACGAGCCTGACGAACAGGACTAGTTGATGACGGAGACACAGGCGAAGTCGGGGAACAAGGGGACCTCGGCCACCCCGGTCGACGAGGAGGCCGCGCAGGGCGGCACACCAGCGACCGGCCGCGCGGCCGTGGGTCGGGCCACGGTCCCCGCCGACGCGCCTGCCCCGAAGTTCACCCGGGCCCCCGGCATGGCTCCGCCTCCCGACAAGCCGACCGACGGTTCGGAATCCCGCGACTCGACCGAGACCAAGGTCGACGCGCCGACGTCGGCCGAGGGCTTCGCGGCTCTCGGCGCGCCGAAACCCGCCACGAGCACACCGCCGGCCAGGCCGACAGCGACCGCCCGGGCCTCCACCGGCACCACCGGCACGCAGCCGCGCATCGGCGCCGGCCTGGGCACCGCCCCGAAGGGGGCACCCGAGGCCACCGGTCCGGCCGGCGGCAACCCGGGGCGTCCCGCCAACGGGGGCGGCCTGCCGCCGGGCATCAGCGGCGCGGCGGCGGTCGGCGCCGCGCGCGTGGGTGAGGCGGTACGCGCCGCGCGTACCTCGGTCGGTTCGGCCGCTTCGCGCGGGCCGCGCCGGGCCCGGCTGAACCTGAAGCGCATCGACCCGTGGTCCGTGATGAAGTTCGCCTTCGCGGTCTCGGTGGTGCTCTTCATCGTGGTGGTGGTGGCCACGTCGGTGCTCTACCTCGCGCTCGACGCGATGGGTGTGTTCAAGAGCGTCAACGACAGCCTGACCGACCTGGTGAACGCCGGCGGCGGTTCGGGCGGCGGCGGGTTCCGCATCACCGCGAAGGGCGTGATCCTCACGTCCGCACTGATCGGCCTGGTGAACGTGGTGCTGTTCACCGCGCTGGCCACGCTGAGCGCGTTCGTCTACAACGTCTGCGCCGACCTGGTCGGCGGGATCGAGCTGACGCTCGCCGAGCGGGACTGACTCGACGACGCCGGGGCACCGCGTAAAGCGGTCGCCCCGGCGTCGCGCGTCCGGGTAGGTTCGGGACGGCACGGGTACTTCCGCCACGGGCCCCCCCGATTTGGGCGCGCTGGCGGGCATGGGTTAACCTTGCTCGTCGCCACGCGGGGCTATAGCTCAGTCGGTTAGAGCGCAGAGCTGATAACTCTGAGGTCGCTGGTTCGATTCCAGCTAGCCCCACCGCACATCGTCCGACGGTAGTCGAGCGCGAGGGGTCAATCCCATGTTCAAGAAGCTCCTGATCCTGGCCGGCATCGTCGGGGTGGCCGCCGTCGTGGCCAAGAAGGTCAAGGCGTCGAACGACGAGCGCGCCCTGTGGCACGAGGCGACCACCGCTCCCGACCTGCGCTGAGCGCCGTCTCGGGGCCCTAGCTCAACTGGCAGAGCACTGCCTTTGCAAGGCAGGGGTTAGGGGTTCGAGTCCCCTGGGCTCCACCAGCACGTTCCTCGGCTGATCTCGGTCCCGAGTACAGCCATCCGTACAGCCAAGCAGTCACGCTGTCCTCTCCTCACCGGGGCTCGGGTCGATGGCAGAGGCAGCCTGACGAACCCGCGCCGGCAGGACGTGCCCGTAGGTGTCGGCCGTCATCCGGATCGTGGAGTGCCCGAGCACCTGACCCTGATCCCGAACCAATGGCTGCACCTCACCATGCAGGGCATCGGCTCCATGACCGTCGCGGACGAAGCGATCGTCATGCTCTGCCGAGTGTTCCGGAGCACCGCGGACGGACTCAGCGCCCTACATCGAGACGGTTAGCCGCGTCGAGGCCGAGAAGCTCCGTGTGACGATCACCCATGTCGACCTCATCGAGACGCACCGCGATCGGCAGATGTACGAGTGGCAGACGGTCGAGGGGCTTCCACCGAGCCAGGCGGGTTGGTCAGGTAGAACGATGCCGCGAGTAGGTCGCTTGCTCTGCGGCCTACTCCACGCGGCGGGCCGGAGAGGTGAGCGACCTTTCCGGCCCCGTGCTTAGAGAAAGATCTTCGCGACTTCGGCCAACAGGGCGGCAAGTCCAGCCAACAAGGCAGTCAGAGCACCGAGAATAGGGACCAGCTTCGATCCATGAACGGGTCGTTCCGGCTGGCGGCGAATAGCAGCGGCACATTCCCGACGGTCATGACTGCCTGGATCTTTCACACCCCGGCGACCGGGCCCGGGAGCCGCTCTCAGTTGCCGGCGATTGCTATTCTCGCGGCCACGATCGCTTTGGGGAGCATGGATGAACACGGTGGTACGTGAGGCCGCAAGCCTGCTGATCGGTTTGACCGGCATCGTGCTGCTGGCCATCGGGCTCAACCAGGTCATCGACATTGGCAGCTGCGTTTCCGGCGGCTCGTACGAGGTCGCACGTCCCTGCCCCGAAGGCTCGGACACCCTGTTCTGGCTGTCCTTCGCCGGTGCGATCATGTGGATCGCGGGCATGCTGGTGAGCACGCGGATCTTCACACCGGGTGCCGGACAGGTGCTGTGGGTCGTCGGCTTCGCCGGTGGCGGCGCCGCCATGCTCATCAAGGCGTTCACCCAGTCGTCGCTGCCACCGGACGCGAAGCTCGGCGCCACCATCGCCGGCGCGACATTCCTGGCCAACGGCCTGGTCCTCGGCGTCGTCGGCATCGTGCAGCTGGTCAACCGACGGCGCCGCCCAGCGCCGCCGGAGAAGCGCGCGACCGGCGGCACGCGACACTCGGATCCGTGGACCCGGCTGAAAGGGCTCAACGATCTGCGCAGCACCGGGGCCCTGACTCGCGCCGAGTACGACGTCCTCAAGGCCGAGCTCGACGGATCGCCAGCCGACGGCAACCGCTTCACCGTGATCCGGCAGCTGGCCGCGAAGCGGAACGCGGGGGCGCTGAGCACCGAGCAATTCGAGGCCGCGAAAGGCCGCGTCATGCGGGGTGAGCAGGCGTAGTCGGCTCCGCCCGGGAAACCGGACCTCGATCTGCGTGACTGCTGGGCACAAGCGCATCAGTCTTCCCTGATCACTGTCCGTGAGCCTGGGACCCTCGCAGCGGCGCCGGCTCTGGACGGGGCATCACGTTCCGCAGCGGAGCCGATGGCACGTCGACGAGGTCGAATCCACCTGGCGGCAGGTGGTCCCTTGATAGGTAAGCCATGACTTGCCTATGGTGGTCGACGTGGGTGATCTGTACCAGGCGCTGGCCGACCACACCCGCCGCCTGATCCTCGACGAGCTGACCGAGCGCGACGGTCAGACGCTGTTCGAGATCTGCGGCCGGTTGGCCACCAAGCACCAGGTCGGCTCGTCCCGGCAGGCGATCTCCCAGCACCTCGACGTGCTGGAGGCCGCCGGCCTGATCGTCACGCGCCGGCAGGGCCGGTACAAGTTCCACCACCTCGACACCCGGCCGCTGCGCGCCATCACCGAGCGGTGGCTCGGGCCCGAACCCACCCGGGAGACCCCATGAGAATCAACCTGACCAGCGTGTACGTCGACGACCAGGAGAAGGCTCTGCGCTTCTACACCGACGTGCTGGGCTTCCTCAAGAAGACGGACGTGCCGACCGGCGAGCACCGCTGGCTGACCGTCGTCTCGCCGGACGCTCCCGACGGGGTCGAGCTGCTGCTGGAACCGGAGGCCCACCCGGCCGCCAAGGCGTTCAAGGAAGCCTTGGCGGCCGACGGTATTCCCTTCACCCAGTTCGCGGTGGACGACGCGGCGGCCGAGCACGAGCGGCTGCGACAGCTCGGTGTGCTGTTCACGCAGGAGCCGGTGGACATGGGGCCGGTGGTGACCGCCGTCTTCGACGACACCTGCGGCAACCTCATCCAGATCGCCCAGTACCGGTAGCGGGCGAGCGGTCAGCCCAACCGGTCGAGGAGGTCGCGGCTGCGGGTCACCACCAGCGCGGTCGCCTCCGCGTCGTACGACGGGAGCGAGCTGTCGGTGAACAGGTGCCGGTCACCGGGGTAGACGAACAGCTCTCCCCGGTCCGGGCCGACGATCGAGACCAGTTCGCGGGCGGCATCGACGTCACCCTCGAGCCCGAAGAACGGGTCCCGCTCCATGCCGTGCACCTGCACCGCCACGCCGTCGGGCCAGGGGCCGATCGCCCATTCGCCGGTGACCGGCAGGCAGGCTTCGTAGAGCAGGGCGGCCCGTGCGCCGGGCCGGGTCTGGGCGAGTCGTTGGGCGATGGCGGCGCCCCAGGAGACGCCGGCGTGGACCAGGTCGGGGCGCAGGTCCGCGGCGATCCGGTCGGCACGCTGGTCGAGGACGTCCCTTCCGATGCGTTTGACCAGCGCCGAGCCCTCCTCGACGCTGGCCGGGCGCTCGCCGTCGAAGAGGTCGGGGAGGTGCACGGTGTGCCCGCCGGCGCCGAGGGCGTCGGCGAGGGCGCGTACGCCGTCGGTGAGCCCCTGCAGGTGGTGGAAGAGGAGGATCTCGGCCATCTCTAGACTCCCGATTGTCGGACCGGAATCATCGAACGAACCAGAATATTAGAACGGTCGAGAAATGTCGGTCAATAAGCGGGTCCCAGACTACGACCTCGACGACCTGCTCGTGGTCACCGCGCCCGAGCAGTTGCGTGCGCTCGCCGACCCCCTGCGCGGCACCCTGCTGGAGCTACTGCTGGAGCGCGCGGCCACGGTCAACGAGCTGGCCAGCGCCGTGGGCCGGCCGAAGAGCAGCGTGGCCTACCACGTGAATCAGCTCGTCGACGCCGGGCTGCTGCGGGTGGTGCGTACCCGCCGGGTCCGGGCCATCGAGGAACGCTTCTACGGCCGGGTCGCGCGCACGTTCTACGTCGGCGTGCTCAACCGGCCCGAGGACAAGCAGGTCGTCGCCCGGATCAACGGGCTGGCCGAGGCCGCGGCGGAGGCCGCCGCCGCGCACGCCGCCGACGAGCTGCGGTGCACGCTGGTGCACGCGCGCATCCCGATCGAGGACGTGCGGGAGTTCTGGACGGAGGTGCAGGCGCTGGCCCGGCGGTTCGCCCAGATCCCCCGCGCCGGTGACCAGGTCTACGGCTTCGCCGCCGGCCTGTACCCCACCGACGCCCCCACCCTTCCCGACCCGGACCACCCCGCCGACTGACCCCCGCCTGCGTCAGGACGGTGGTGATCATGAAGTTGGCGGCGGTGAAACGGACGAAACGCGCGGCCAACTTCATGATCGCCGCAGTGCGGCGGGGCCGGGACGGGACGGGGAGCGGGGCAGGCTAGCGTCGCAGCGTGAGCAACGGATCCCCGCGTGTCCTGCCGGCCGGCAGCGGCATCGACGAGGCCGCCGCCGTCCTACGCGCCGGCGGGCTGGTCGCGTTCCCCACCGAGACGGTCTACGGGCTGGGCGCGAACGCACTCGACGCCCGGGCCGCGGCGCGGATCTTCGAGGCGAAGGCGCGGCCCAGCTTCGACCCGCTGATCAGCCACCTGGCCGACGCCGCCGACCTGCCCGCGCTGGTCGGCGCCGTGCCGCCGGCCGTGGACGCGCTGGTGCGGCGGTTCTGGCCGGGTCCGCTCACGCTGATCGTGGACCGGCCGGCGACCATTCCGCCGATCGTCACGTCCGGCCTGGACACGATGGCCGTCCGGGTGCCCGACGAGCCGGCCGCCCGGGCGCTGATCGCCGCCGCCGGTGTGCCGGTGGCCGCGCCGAGCGCCAACCGGTTCGGCCAGCTCAGCCCCACCCGGGCCGAGCACGTGGTGGCCGGGCTGGGCGGCGCGGTGGACGTGGTGCTCGACGGCGGGCCCACCCGCTGCGGCATCGAGTCGACGATCGTGGACGCCCGGGGCGAGCGGCCGGTGGTGCTGCGGTTGGGCGCGCTGCCGGTCGAGGCGCTGGTCGAGGCCGTCGGGCCGGTCGAGGTCCGCCAGGGCAGCTCCGGTCAGCCGGTCGCGCCCGGGACGCTGGCCGCGCACTACGCCCCGCGTACCCCGTTGCGGTTGGGTGCGGCGGACGCGCGCGACGGCGGCCGGCGGGGATTCCTGGCCTTCCGGGAGCCACCGGCGGACGGCGACTGGGCGGCGGTGGAGGTGCTGTCGCCCTCCGGTGACCTGACGGCGGCCGCCGCGCGCCTCTTCGACGCGCTGCACCGGCTCGACGCGGCCGGGGTGACCGAGATCGTCGCCGAGCCGGTGCCCGACGAGGGGGTCGGGCGGGCGATCAACGACCGGCTGCGCCGGGCGGCCGCCACCTGGCAGTAGGGCCCCGTCAGGACGAGCCGGGCTGCGGCAGGCGGTCCACCAGCCGGGTCAGCGCGCCGTTGGCGAACGTCGCGCCGAGCGCGGAACCGGTGGCGATGGTCCAGCCCACCGGGCCCAGCGGGGTGCAGCCGAAGAACTGGCTGACCCCGGGCGTCTGCACCACCAGGACCAGCACCCCGACGGACGCGGCGGTGGCGGCCAGCACGGTCGGGCTGGTGCCGCCGGCCAGCACGGTCTGGCCGAGCTGGGTGCCGATCAGCGAGGCGAGCGCGACCGTACCGGCCCGGCGTTGCGTGCCGGTCCACCGGGCCAGCGTCCAGCCGGCGGTCGCGCCCAGCGTGGTCGCCGCCGCACGCAGCCCGATCTCCCGGGTCATGGTGGCGCCGAGCGACGAGTCGGGGCCCTCCCGCAGCAGGTGGTCGGCGCGGTCGTCGGCCGGTGGCCGGACCGCGATGGCGAGCGCCGGCGCGAGGTCGGTGAGCAGGTTGACCAGCAGCAGTTGCCGCCCGGTCAGCGCGGACCGGCCGGTCGAGGCGGCGGTCAGCACACTGAACGCGATCTCGCCGAGGTTGCCGCCGACCAGGATGCTCAACGCGTGCCGGACGGACGACCACATGGCCCGCCCCTCGACCAGCGTGGCGATGATCGTCTCCAGCCGGTCGTCGGTGACCACCAGGTCGGCGGCGGCGCGGGCGGCCGGAGTCCCCCGCTGGCCGAGCGCGATGCCCACGTCGGCCAGCCGGATCGCCGGGGCGTCGTTGGCGCCGTCGCCGGTCATCGCCACGGTCCGGCCCCGCTGCTGCAACGCCTGGATGATCCGGACCTTGTGCGCGGGCGTGCAGCGGGCCACCACGTCGGTGGCCATCAGCCGCTCGGCGAGCGCGCCGTCGTCGAGCCGGTCCAGGTCGGTCGCGGTCACCACCCGCTGCTGGCCGTGGTCGGGGCTGATGGTGGCCGCGATCGCCTCGGCGGTGGCCGGATGGTCACCGGTGATCATGATGGTGTGCACGCCGGCCGCCCGGATCCGCTCCACCGCCGGCCGGGCGCTCTCCCGCACCCCGTCCGCCAGCGTCAGGAAACCCACGAAGACCAGCCCGTCGACCTGCTCGTCGGTGACCGCGTCGGTGGACACCCGGCACTCGGCCACGGCGAGGATCCGGTGCCCGGCGCCGGCCCGGTCGGCCAGCATGGCCTGCACCTCGTCCCGGCCGGCCGGGTCCAACGGCCGGTCACCGGTGGCGGTCCGCCGGGACGCGCAGCGCGGCAGCACCGACTCGGGCGCGCCCTTCACGCTGAGCAGCGACCCGTCGGCGGTGCGACCGACCGTGGCGCTGTAGCCCCGGGACGGCTCGAACGGCAGCCCACCGGTCGCGGTCCACTCCGCCGCGCCGGTGCGCTCGGTCACCCCGGCCTTGTTCGCGCCCCGGCGTACCGCGCGGTCGGTCTGCTGCGGCAACTCGTCCGGGTCGGCCGCGGCCGGAGTGGCCCGCAGCGCCGCGGCCAGCGTCGACCGGAGCGGCTCGTCGTCGAGGCGGTCCGCCGGGGCGTACCGGCCGTCGCCGGTGCCCACGCCGGCCAGCAGCAGCTTCCCCTCGGTCAGCGTGCCGGTCTTGTCGAAGCAGAGCACGTCGACCCGGCCCAGCGCCTCGATCGTGCGCGGGTTGCGGACCAGCGCGCCGTGCGCGGCCAGCCGCCGCGCCGCCGCCAACTGCGCGGCGCTGACCAGGAACGGCAGCCCCTCCGGCACCGACGCCACGGCCAGGTTCGCGGCGGTCGCCGCCGTCTCGGCCAGGGGTACGCCCCGGAGCAGCCCCGCCCCGGCCACCGCGATCGCCGAGCCGGCCGCCAGCGGTACGGCGCTGTTCGTCAGCTTCCCCAGTCGCGCCTCCACGCCGCTGACCGGCGGGGCCTGCCGGGCCAGCGCCAGGCTCCGCCCCGACTCGGTCTCCGCGCCGGTGGCCACCACCACGACGGTGCCGTGCCCGGCGGCCACCGTGGTGCCCTCGAACAGCATCGAGTGCCGCTCGGCGATCGCCGCCGCGACCACCGGGTCGGGGCTCTTCGCCACCGGCAGCGACTCGCCGGTCAGGGACGACTCGTCGGCCTCCAGGCCGTCACTTGTCAGCACCCGGCAGTCGGCCGGTACGGCGTCCCCGGAGGAGATGCTCACCACGTCGCCCGGCACCAGGTCCTCGGCGGGCACCACCCGTTCCACGCCGTCCCGCCGTACCCGTGCGGTGACCGCCGAGCGGGACAGCAGCTCGGCCAGCGACCGTTCGGTGTTGCGCTGGTGCACGGCGCCGATCAGCGCGGAACTGCCGACCAGACCGCCGACCAGCGCCGCGTCGACGAGGGAGCCGAACGCGGCGGAGAGCACCGCGCCGGCGGCCAGCACCGGGGTGAGCGGGTTGGACAGCTCGTCGACGAACGCGCGGAGCAGCCCGGCGGGCCCGTGGCCGTCGCCGGGACCGGCACCCCGCCGACGGTCCGCCTCCTCGTCGGTCAGCCCGCCGGAGTGCGTGCCGAGCTGGTCGAGGACGGTCTCCACCGGCATGAGATGCCAGGCGGTGAGCGCGGGCACCGGGGTGCCGGTGCGGTCCGGCAGCCGGTGCGCCCGGAACACGCCGTGCGCGAACGCGACAGCGGCGGCGCCGTTCACCGCCGCCATGGTCCGGCCGGGCAGTTGCCGCCGGTCGGCGGTGAACGCGCCGAGCGCGCCGAGCCCGCTGCCGGCCATGGCGATCCGGATGTTCTGCCGGGTCATCCGGCGGGCCACCCCGGCGGCGTCGACGAGCAGGGCCGGGACGCGCAGGTCGTCGCCGACCAGTAGGTGCGCGCCCCACGGGGGCAGGTCGTCGGGCGCGGCCACGCCGAGACCGCAGTCGGCAGCCGCGAGCGCCGACCGCTCGCCGGAGACCACCAGCACCACGGCGCCCTCGCGTTGCAGGTCGCGTACCGCGTCGGCGAGTCGGGTCCCACCCGGTACGCGACGGTCGCCCACGTCGTACCGGCCGTCCTCGGCGCCACCGACGACGAGCCGGAACCCAGCCTGGCGGGTGGCGGACACCAGCGCGTCCACCCCGGGGGCGGGTTCCGGCTCGACCCGCAGCACGGCGGCGAGCCGCCCGTCCCGGGCCAGCCCGAGCAGCCGTCCGCCGTCGGCGCGCAACCGCTCGCTGTCCGGAGTGTCCCCCGGGTCCTCGGCGGCCAGCCGGTCCAGGGGCCCGATCCGCCAGCCGTCGTCGGCGCGTACCGCGTCCGGTTCGGCCGGGTCGAAGAGGGCGAACGCCCGGGCGGCCACCTGGCCGGTGTCGGCGCCGGGCAGCGGCGCCAGGTCGGCCAGTACGCCCCGGTCCGAGCCGAGCACCGCCGCGTCCAGCAGCACCGTGTCGATCCGGTCCAGCTCGCGCAGCACGCTGCGGTCCATCGCGATCACGCCGCGCCGGGCCAGCATTCGGCCGAGCTGCGCCGCGTACCCCTCGCGACCGCTGCCGGGCGCCTTGGACAGCGCGGAGAGCGCCAGCGCGGCGGCCCGCTTGCCGCCGGCGAACGGAACCGCCGCCGCGCCGGCCGCCGCGCCCGCCGCGAGCATCCGCTGGACGTAACGCTCGGCCTGGCCGTCCGGGACCGGGCAGGGACGCTCACCGTCCGGCACCCGGGCGACCGCCCGGTCCGGGTCGCCGGTCAGCCGCGGTTCGGCGCGACTCCAGGCGGCGAGCTGGGCGCGCGCCTCACCCCACTGCACCACCCGCTGCGCGCCGTCGAGCACGATGCCGGCCCACCCTCCGGTGAGGCCCTGCACCACCGCCTCGGCCAGCGGAAAGACGACCTCGGCGCGGGGGTCGGCGCGGAGACCCCGGTCGGCCAGCGCGTGCAGCTTCGGGTGCAGGTCGACCGCGTTCAGCAGTCCCGCGACCTCCCCGGGGACCGGGGTGAACGGCAGGATCCGGGTGGCCGCCGAGATGGTCAGGCCGAGCGCGTCGGAGGCCAACGCGCCGAGCGTACGGGGGGTGCGCGGCCCTTCCTCGGGTGGATGCGGCGGCGGGATCTCCGGGTCCGGCTCGTACGGGCAGGTGTGCTCGGCGCGCGCCACCGTGTCGATCAGGTCCCGCAGCTTCGGCGCCGGCTCCCGGGTCGCCACCACCACCCGGCCGGACGGCGCGTTCACCCGCGCCCAGGCCACGCCGGGCACCGCCTCCAGCGCCGCCTCGACCTGCCGGGCCAGCCGGTCCCCGCCGTCCTGACAGACACCGTGCACCTCGATGTGGTGCCGGCGGTCGGCGGACCACACCCGACGGCGGGTCAGGCCGGCCACCCGGGCCAGCCGGGTGGCGGCGGCGCCGACAGTGCCCGCCGCCTCGGTGATCGACGGCGGCACGGGGGTGCCGGGCAGGACCGAACCGACGGTACGGGCGACCCGCGCGACCGCGTCCGGTACGGCGGCCGGCGACAGCAGGAGACCGGCGAAGCCGTACGCCATCTCGCCTCCCGGACTCGTCCCGGCGGCCCGACTTCCCGGCGTGGCGTCCGTTATGCCCTTCGGGAGGGGGAAGTTTCCCCCCTGCCCGGGGCATGGACGACGGGGGCGGTGGAATGCCGGTCGGGTCGATGCCGTCGTCGCAACCGGGGAGGCTGGGATGAGCACGCTGACACGACATCTGAGCGGTTCGCGGGAGATGGTCCGGGCGTACAGCCGGCGGGTGGACGTTCCGTTCCTGGGTGAGGTGGCGGTGCCCCCGCCGGACAAGCTGGCCTACTACGCCGGCATCGGGGTGCTCACCGCGTTGCAGGTCATCGAGTGGCCGTTGGCCCTGGTCATCACCGCCGGGCACATCCTGGCCGACCAGCACTTCTCCGGCCTGGTGAAGGGCGTGGGCGAGGCGCTGGAGACCGCCTGACGAGACCGGGCCCACAGTTGACCTCAACCCTGGTTGAGGTCCCAGGCTGGGCCCATGACGATCGCCGCTCCCGCCGCAGCGGAGGACCGGGGCCTCTGGGCACCACGCCTGCGGGCGATGACCGTGGGCAGCGTCGCCCTGGTGTCGCTGCTCGCGTTCGAGGCGCTCGCGGTGGGCACCGCCATGCCGACGGTCGCGCGCAGCCTGAACGGGCTCGGCCTGTACGCGCTGGCCTTCGGCGGCCCGTTCGCGTCCGGCGTGGTGGCGATGGTGGCGTCCGGCATCTGGTGCGACGCGCGCGGCCCCCGGCCGGCGATGTGGCACGGGGTCGCCTGGTTCGTCACCGGGCTGGCGGTGGCGGGCGCCGCCACCAGCATGGGGACGCTTGTCGTCGGGCGGGTGGTGCAGGGCTTCGGCTCCGGTCTGCTCTCCGTGGCGCTCTACGTGATCGTCGGGCACGCGTACCCGGAGCGGCTGCGGCGGCGGATGTTCGCCGCCTTCGCGGCGGCCTGGGTGGTGCCGTCGCTCGTCGGTCCGGCGCTGGCCGGCCTGATCGTCGAGTACCTGGGCTGGCGCTGGGTGTTCCTCGCGGTGCCGGCGGTCGCGGTGCCGGCGGTGCTGCTGATCCAGCCGGGCCTGCGGACGCTGGCCGGCGCCGCGTCGACCCGGCCGCCGGTCGGCGCGCTGGCCCGTGTGGGTTGGGCCTGCGGCGCCGGGGCGAGCGCCGCGCTGCTGCACTACGGGGGGCAGCAGCGCGGCGCGTACGCCGTCGGCCTGATCGGCGTGGCGCTGGCCGGGATGCTCGCCTGCGTACCCCGGTTGCTGCCGCCCGGGTTCCTGCGGGCGGCGCGCGGGCTGCCGACGGTGATCGGCCTGCGCGGGCTGGCGTCGGCGGCGTTCGTCGGCGCGGAGGTGGTGATCCCGCTGATGCTCTCCCGGGAACGCGGGTTCACGCCCACGGGTGCCGGTCTGGTGCTCACCGTCGGGGCGCTCTCCTGGTCGGTGGGCTCCTGGTTCCAGGGGCGGATCGCCGCGCCCCGGTCCGCCGCCAGCCTGCCCCGGGCCGGGCTGGCCTGCATCGCGGTCGGCACGGCGGGTGTCGCGTCGGCGCTGCTGCCGGGAGTGCCGGTGGCGTTCGCGGTGTCCGCCTGGGCGGTCGCCGGCCTCGGCATGGGGCTGCTCTATCCCTCGCTGTCGGTGCTCACGCTGGAGCTGTCCGCCCCGGCCGAACAGGGCCGGAACTCCTCGGCGCTGCAACTGGGCGACTCGCTGGCGGCGGCCACCGTGCTGGCGCTGACCGGGGCGGTGCTGGCCGCCGGTTCGTCGCCCGGGCCGGCCAGCTACGCGGCCACGCTCGCCGTCGCGGCCGGCTGCGGCCTGTTCGGTCTGGTGCTCGCCGGCCGGGTGACCCCGTCGGCGGCGGGCTGACCGGACCCGTACGGGGGAACGGGGCGAAGACGAGAGCCGGTCGCGTCCGCCGTCGACCTACCGTGATCCCATGCTGGTCTTCGTCGCCACCGTGGTGCTCTACGTCTTCGGCTTCGTCTTCCTCTACGGCGTGATCCGGGTCGGTGTCCGGCACGGCATCCAGGACGCCGAGGCGAACCGCCCGGAGCCGCTGCAACGCCGCCACCTCACCGAGGTGTAAGGAGGGGCCCCCTGTTAACGGATTCTGCATAGCAGGGGGCCCCTCTTAACGCGCTGGCGAGCGGATTCTCCGCACAGGTGCGAGGATCGCACCCGTGATGGGGACGCTGAAGACCGAGCCGGCCCGCCTCCGGCTGGACCTGCTGGCTCCGCCGGTCGCCGCGGCGGTGGAGCGGTGGCCGGACGAGGCGCCTGTCGACGTGGCCGAGGTGCTGGTCGCCCCGATCGACGCCGAGTTGGCCGACACCGCGGCCTTCTGCGCGGCGTACGAGGTGGAGTTGGCGGAGTCGGCCAACTGTGTGGTGGTCGCCGGCAAGCGTGGCGGTGAGACCCGGTACGCCGCCTGCATCGTGCTCGCCACCACCCGCGCCGACGTGAACGGCGTGGTCCGCAAGCTGCTCGACGTCCGCAAGGCGAGCTTCGCGCCGATGGCCGAGGCGGTGGAGCTGACCGGGATGGAGTACGGCGGGATCACCCCGATCGGGCTGCCCGAGGAATGGCCGATCCTGGTCGACGCGCGGGTGATCGCCACGCCGCACGTGATCATCGGATCGGGCGTACGCCACAGCAAGATCGCCCTGCCCGGGCCGGCGCTCGGCGCGCTGCCCGGAGCGCAGGTGGTGGACGGGCTGGCCCGACCGGCCTAGCCGCTCACTGGCATCGATCTTGTTCCACGTGAAACATCACCCGGCCGCCTCGCGCTGCTCGACCTCGCGCAACGCGGCGAGCAGCGTCTCCGGCTCCTGGGCGCCGGTGACCGCGTACTTCCCGGCCAGCACGAACGTCGGCACGCTGGAGACGCCGAGCTGGTGCGCGGCGCTCAGGTCGGCGGCCACCTCGCGGCGACCGAGGTTCGACGTCAGGTAGCGGCGCGCCTCGGTCTCGTCCAGCCCGACCTCGCTGGCGAGTGTGACGAGCACGTCGATCGAGCCGACGTCCAGGCCGTCGAAGAAGTGCGCCCGGTAGAGCCGCTCGACCGTCTCGGCGGCCCGACCGTGCTCGGTGGCGAACCGCACCAGTCGGTGCGCGTCGAACGTGTTCGCCGCCACCGCGCGGTCGAACCGCAGGTCGAGCCCCGCGCCGGCGGCGACGCCGGAGACGTGGGCGGCCATGCCCTCGGCCTTGTCCCGGCCGCCGAACTTGTCGCCCAGCGCGTCCAGCAGCGGCTTCGGCTCGGTGACCGGCGTCGGGTCGAGCTGGAACGGCCGGAACCGGACGGTCACCTCGCCGTCGTACGAGTCGAGTGCCTGTTCGAGTCGGCGCTTGCCGATCCAGCACCAGGGGCAGACGACGTCGGCGTAGATCTCGATCTCCATGACCAGCGACAACCCGCCGGTCAGGCGATCTGTTCCCGGACCTGCCGCTTCAGTCGGGCCAGGATGGCCGTGCCGCCGCGCACCCGGAGCGGGCTGATCGCCTGGGCCAGGCCCATCCGTTGGTAGAGGTCGTCCGGTACGGCCAGCACCTGCTCGGCGCTTGCCCCGGCCAGCCCGTCGGCGAGGATGCCGGCGAACGCCCGGGTGGTCGGCGCCTCCGGCGGGCAGTCGAAGACCGTGTTCACCGTGCGGTCCGGGTTCACCTCGGCGCGCAGGAAGAACGCGGTCTGGCACTCGGGGACCTGCTCCAGCTCCTCCCGGTCGACTCCCTCCGGCAGGGGCGGGATCACGTCGGCGAACTCCAGCAGCATCTCCAACACGACGTCGCGCGGGGCGGCGGCGAACTCGTCGACGATCTCGGCCAGCTTGGTCGGCATCTCGGGCATGGGTCGAGGCTATCCGCCCTTCTGGTGGTGAGAAGGGGCCCCTTCTCTACCAGAGGCGTTAAGAAGGGGCCCCGCCTTTCACGCGTTCGGGGCGGCTTCGCTGATGTCGCTGAGGGCCGACTGGGGGTCCAGCTGCATCGCCAGGTCGCCCAGGGAGACGATGCCGACCAGTTTTCGGTCGCTGTCACACACCAGCACGCGCCGGATGTTGCGCTCGCGCATCAGCGCGGCCGCCTCGTTCGCGGTGCAGTGCTGCTCGATCATGACGACCTCGCGGGTGATGATCGACCCGATCGTGGTGGTGCCCGGGTCGGCGCGCTCGGCCACGGCGCGTACCACGATGTCGCGGTCGGTCAGCATGCCGGCGAGCGTGGCGCCGTCGGTCACCACCACGTCGCCGATGTCCGACTCCTTCATCACCCGGGCCGCCTCGTCCAACGGGGTCTCTGCGGGAAGATAGACGACCTGCTTGGTCATCACGTCACTGACGCGGTACATGAGAGCCTCCGAAACGCCTCGGTCGATCCAATTGCGGTACCCGGTGGCACGATCGCTACACCCGGTTGCGGCGCGTCGCGGCAAGCTCGTCGCGCAGGCGCTCGACGACCGCCTCGACCGGCAGCTCGGTGCGCTCACCGGTGGCCCGGTCGCGCAGTTCGGCGTACCCGTCGGCCACCCGGCGGCCGAGCACGACGGCGCGCGGGATGCCGATCAGCTCGGCGTCGGTGAACTTCACCCCGGCGGAGACGATGGCCCGGTCGTCGACGAGCACCCGCAGGCCGGCGTCGGCCAGCCGCCCGCCGAGGTCGAGCGCCGCGTCGAGCTGCGGCCCCTTCCCGGCCACCACCAGGTGTACGTCGCACGGCGCGACAGCGGCCGGCCAGACCAGCCCCCGGTCGTCGTGGTGCTGCTCGGCCACAGCGGCGACCGCCCGGGACACGCCGATGCCGTAGCAGCCCATGACGGGCCGGACCGGCCTGCCCTCGCGGCCGAGCACGTCCACCGCGAACACGTCGGTGTACCGGCGGCCGAGTTGGAAGACGTGCCCCACCTCGATGCCGCGCCGCATGGTCAGCTCACCGTCGGCACAGAACGGGCAGGGGTCGCCGGGCCGCACCTCGGCCGCCTCGATGGTGCCGTCGGGCACGAAGTCGCGCCCGCACACCGCGTCGGTGGCGTGCTGCCCCGGCTCGTTGGCCCCGGTCAGCCATGTGGTGCCGGCGACCACCCGGGGGTCGACCAGGTAACGGATGCCGTGCTTGGCCAGGATCTGCGGCCCCAGGTAGCCCCGGACCAGCTCCGGATGCGCGGCCCAGTCGTCGAACACGGTCACGGTGGCCGGCGCCAGCACCGCCCCGACCCGTCTCAGGTCCACCTCGCGGTCTCCGGGCAGGCCGACGACCAGCAGGTCGGCCCGCTCGGCACCGGGCCGGCGAACGGCCAGCACCACGTTCTTCAGCGTGTCCGCCGCGGTCCAATCGGTTCGGCCGGCGAGCGCGCGGGTGTTCGCCACCTCCACCACAGCCGCGATGGTCGGCGTCTCCGGAGTGTCGTGCACCGCCGTGGCGGGATGCGCGTCCGGGTCACCGGCGGCCGGGGCACGGGTCACCACCGCCTCGGTGTTGGCCGCGTAGTCGCAGGCCGTGCAGCCGACGTAGGTGTCCTCCCCGGCCGGCGTGGCGGCCAGGAACTCCTCGGACGCCGAGCCGCCCATCGCGCCGGACGTCGCGCGCACCACCGTGAAGTCCAGCCCGAGCCGGGTGAAGATCCGCTGGTACGCCTCGCGGTGCCGGGCGTAGGTAGCCGCCAGCCCGGCCGGATCCAGATCGAAGGAGTAGGCGTCCTTCATCAGGAACTCGCGCCCGCGCAGCACGCCGGCCCGGGGGCGGGCCTCGTCCCGGAACTTCGTCTGGATCTGGAACAGCGTCACCGGGAAGTCCCGGTACGAGGTGAACAGATCCTTCACCAGCAGCGCGGCCATCTCCTCGTGGGTCGGCGCGAGCAGGTGCTCGGCGCCCCGGCGGTCGGCGAGCGTGAAGATGTCGTCCCCGTACTCCGTCCACCGCCCGCTGGTCCGGTACGGCTCGGCCGGCAGCAGCGCCGGGAAGTGCACCTCCTGGTCGCCGATCGCGACCATCTCGTCCCGGACGATCGCGGTGATCCGGTCCAGCACCAGCTTGCCCAGCGGCAGCCAGGTGTAGCCGCCCGGTGCGGCCCGGCGGACGTAGCCGGCGCGGAGCAGCAGCCGGTGGCTCGGCACCTCCGCGTCGGCCGGGTCCTCGCGCAGGGTCCGGAGCAGCAGGGTCGACATGCGCAGCAGCATTGCCGCAGCGTACGGCGACCAGCCGGAACCGGGCGATCCGTTTCGATGCTGCCGCACCGACACCCGGAGTCGGGTGACCGTCGTAGGCGTCGGGTAGGAAGACCGCCATGAGTGAGCGACCGCGTTTCTCGTTGACGTCCACCGTGCTCGACGCGCCCTCCGCCCAGGAACTCGCCGGCTTCTACGAGCGGCTGCTCGACTGGCCGCGAAGCGAGGACGAGCCGGAGTGGGTGGTGCTGGCCGCGCCGGGCGGCGGGGCCACGCTGGCGTTCCAGGACGAGCCGGCGTACGTGCGTCCGGTGTGGCCGGCCGGCCCGGGGGACCCGCCGATGATGCTCCACCTCGACATCAAGGTCGACGACCTGGAGGCCGCCTCGGCGTACGCGGTGTCGCTCGGGGCCACGCTGGCCGACCACCAGCCGCAGGACGACGTACGGGTGCACCTCGACCCGGCCGGCCACCCGTTCTGCCTCTACCTGTGACCGCCACCGCCCGGATGGCGCTGCACGCCTGCGGCACCAACCCGCAGGACTGGTTCACCTGGCTCGGCGAGCGGCTGCCGCTGGCCGGGGACGTGCTGGAGGTGGGCGCCGGCACCGGTGAGCTGTGGCGTCGGGTGGAGCGGCCCGCAACCGGCCTCCGGCTGACGCTCACCGACCTCTCGCCGCCCGCTTCACCGACGTGACGGTGGAGCGTTACCCGGATGAGCGGGCCCGCATCGAGGCGGAGGGCGCCTTCCGGGTACGCAAGCACTCGGTGCTGATCAGCGCGACCCGCGGCCCTCGCTGACCCGGACGAAGGCTCGCCAGGCGTCGGCGGTGAAGGTGAGCACGGGACCGGTCGGGTCCTTGCTGTCCCGCACCCCGACCACCCCGACCAGGTTGCCCGCCACCTCGACGCAGTCGCCCTGCGTGCCGCTGCGGGTGGACTTCCGCCAGATCGCGCCGGTCAGCTCCATGACTCGACCACCTTCATCAGCTCGATCGAAACATGGGCGAGATCTTAATCGTTGAGCGGCCCTATGAACTTGATGGCGTAAACGGGTCACGGTCGACACCGACCCGGACGAAGGCTCGCCAGGCGTCGGCGGTGAAGGTGAGCACGGGACCGGTCGGGTCCTTGCTGTCCCGCACCCCGACCACCCCGACCAGGTTGCCGGCCACCTCGACGCACTCACTCTGACCACTACGGCTCGACTTCCGCCAGATCGCGCCGGTCAGCTCCATGACTCGACCACTTCCTTCATCAGCTCGATCGACTGGCGGCGGGACAGCGCGTCGCTCCGGACGCTCTCCCATCTGGACAGCAGGATAGCCACGTCCTCATCGCGGTCGATCACCGTTCCGCCGAGCTGGTTCTCCAGGTAGCCGATCCACCCACCGTCGCCGCCCCGGGCGAGCGTGAACGGGCCGGTCAGTCCGATGTGGAGGCTGACGTCGGTCGGAACGACATGGACAGCGACATGACGCAGCTCGCTCGCCGCTATCAGATGCGTGAGCTGCTGGCTCATCACCGCACGAAAGGACTCGTCCGCGCGCCGCAGCACGGCTTCCTCGATCACCGCCACGAACTTGGGTGGGTCGGCCCTGGTGAGCACGGATTGCCGGTCGAGCCGGACCGCCAGCCGGCGATCGGCGTCCTCGGTGCCGAGCATGTCGTCCGTACCGATCATGGCGCGGGCGTAGTTCTCGGTCTGCAACAGGCCCGGAATCAGGCTCGGTGGGTAGCAGCGCAGCTGTTGGGCCTGGCGTTCGGCGTCCAGCCAGGGGCGGAACCAGCTCGGCTGGCCGTCCCGCTCGGCGAGCTTCAGCAGCGACGTCAACAGCCCGCCGGTGCCCAGCACCTCGTCGGCCCGTCTCAGGAAGAACCGGTCCAGCGGACGCTGGCCCAACTCCACGGCCGACACCTGCGAGTTGGAGAAGTGCACGAGTTTCCCGAACTCCTCCTGACTCAGCTCGGCCTTCAGCCGCAGCCGGCGGAGTTGTGCGCGGATCAGTTCGGCGGTCGGCTCGTTCTCCACCCGTCGTCCTCGATCGGCCGTGCGGTTCCCGGATCCGCCCCGCCCCGGCCGTGGCGACTTCCGAGCGTAGTGGTCTGATCAGCACACTGTCACGCATGAACCTGCCCGTACCCCGGCTCGGGCCGTACCCGGACCGACCGCGTCCCTGCCCGCCGGGCCACCCGGCGCACCTGCCGATCCGACCACTGTGGCTCTGCCGCGCCTGCGGCGCACCGTGGCCCTGCGCCCAGGCCCGCCTGCTGCTCACCGCCGAGTACGCCGACCACCCGGTCGATCTGGCCGTCTACCTCTCCGGGCTCTACCACGAGGCCACCCACGACCTGTTCCGGCTCGCCCCGCACGACGGCCCGACCCCACGCGACCTGTTCGACAGGTTCGTCGGCTGGGGGCCCTACCGTCGAGGCGCTGCCGGGCGCGCCGTCGAGGGATACGATCCACCGACGTGACCACCCGCAGGAATGTCGTGTCCGGGGACTTCGACCTGACCATGGACGAGCTGCGTGTCGTGGCGCATTACGTGGTCCGGCACGCCGAGGACGTCCTGCCGGTCTTCGAGCACGCCGTACCCGATGATCCCCGGCCCCGGGCGGCGATCGACGCGGCCCGCGCGTTCGTCGACGGCGCCGACCGGACGCGACGGCAACGCGTGACGGCCGTGGACGCCCACCGGGCCGCCCGGTCCGCGCCCACCGAGGCCGCGCGCCTGGCCGCGCGGTCCGCCGGCGATGCCGCCGCCGCCGCGTACCTGCATCCGCTCGCGCAGGCCAGCCAGGTCGGCCACATCCTGCGGGCCGCGGCGAGCGCGGCGCGGATCGGGGAGCTGACCGCCGGCGGTGACCCGGCGGTCGGTGACGCGCTGCTGGACCGTTCGCGGCGGTGGGCCACCCCGGTGCTCGTCGACGTGCTCCGCCGCTACCCGCCGGCGACCGGCGGCAGCAGCCGGGCCGCCCGGCTGATGAGCAAACTGGACGATGCCCTGCGCACGGACGGAACGGAGCGCCCGTCGTGATCCTGTCGAAGGTCCGGGACCCCCGCTTCGTGACGATCCGCCGGGGCGGGACGCTCACCGACGACGACCACCGGCTGCTCGCGCTCTGGGCCGCCTCGTGCGCGGAACACGTCCTCGGTCTGTTCGAGACGGTCCGACCCGACGATCCGCGACCGCGCCAGGCGATCGAACACATCCGGGCCTGGGTACGCGGCGACATCACGATGATGGTGTCCCGCGCGGCCGGCGGTCACGCCATGGGGGCGGCCCGGGACCTGCGGGGAGCCGCGCGGCACGCGGCGTACGCGGCCGGCCAGGCCGGGGCCGTCGCCCACGTCGCCGCGCACGAACTCGGCGCCGCCGCGTACGCCATCAAGGCGGTGCGGGCCGCCGCGCCGCCGGAGGAGGCCGACGCGGCGGGCCGACGCGAGTGCCGCTGGCAGCGCGACCAGCTCCCGCCGGCGATCCGTGAGCTGGTCCTCGACGACCAGCGGCTGCGCAACGCCATCTGCTGGTCGGTGTTCGAGGACTGAGCCGCCGGGACCGACCACCCGACGGCGGCAACCATCGAGCGGCGGGGCGACGTCTGGGGAGGCATCAGACCGACGCACCACTGACCCGAAGGATCGGCTCGTGTGGACCCTCTCCTGAGTGAGTTCGACTCGTTCGTGCGCACCCGCACACCGGCGCTGCTGCGCTCGGCCTACCTGCTCACCGGTGACCAGCACCTGGCCGAGGATCTCGTCCAGTCCGCCCTCGCCCGTACCCACCGCTCCTGGAGCCGGCTGCACGACAGCGGCAACGCGGAGGCGTACACCCGGAAGATCATGTACCACCTCCAGGTCTCCTGGTGGCGACGCCGCCGGGTGGCCGAGTCGATGACGGGCGACCTGCCCGAGCCACGCGGAGGCGACTCGGCCCCCGACCACGCCCAGCAGACCACGCTCCGGCTCACGCTCCGGGCCGCGCTGGCCCGGCTGTCCGCGAAACAGCGGGCCGTGCTGGTGCTGCGGTTCTTCGAGGACCGCACCGAGACCGAGGCCGCCGACCTGCTCGGCGTCACCGTCGGCACGGTCAAGAGCCAGACCTCGAAGGCGCTCGCCAAGCTGCGCACCGTCGCCCCGGAACTCGCCGACCTGTACGCCACGGAAGGAACCGTCCGATGAACCAGGATCGCCTGCGCTTCGACCTGGCCGACCTGGCCGACGAGGTCACCCCGGTCGACCTGCGGGACCGGGCCCTGCGTACCTCCCGCCGGCTCGGCATCCGGCGGGCCGTCGCCACCTCCGCCGCCGTACTGCTGGCGCTGGCCGCCGCGACCGGGACCGCGCTCGCGATCCGGCCGGACGGTTCGGCGCCCGCGCCGGCCCTCCCGTCGGTGACCAGCACTCCGCCGCCGGTGCAGCCCACCTCGACGCCGTCCGTCGAGCCGTCCCGCTCGCCGTCGAAGGGGCCGAGCGTGGGCCCCGGCCAGCCGTCGTCGGCATTGGCCGGCACGCGCTACTACCTGGAGCAGACGTCCGCCCGGTCCCGGATCCACGCGGTCCGTGGCACCCAGGACCGGGTGGTCCACGAGGTCGTCCACTCCGGTGGCGGTTGCGAGGCCAACACCGTCAGCGTCTCGCCGGACGGCAAGCGGGTGGTGTGGGTGCAGGACAGCACCGACAACAACATGAGCGGCGTCCTGCTGATCGCCACCGTCGGGGACGACGGGGCGAGGACGCTGGCCGAGGGGATCAGCTGCCTCGGCAGTCGGCCGTTGCGTTGGCAGAGCGACGACCTGCTGATGGTGCAGCGGAAGAACGGGCAGTCCGTGCTCTACGACGCGCAGGCCCAGCGGCAGATCATCGGCGACCCCGGCCAGGAGACGGATCGCTGCTGGTCCTCCGACGGCACCTGGCTGGCCGCGGTGGCGGACGGCAAGCCGTACGTCACGAACGGCACCCGGACGCGGCAGTACACCTACACGCCGCCGAAGCAGGAGGCCGACAAGTGGGGCGGCTGGGAGGCGCGCAGCGTCTCCATGGACGGCCGGTACGTGGCGGTGGGCTGGATCGGCACCGACCCGTCCCGTCGGGACGGCAGCTTCGCGGTGGTCGACACCACCACCAGCAAAGTCGTCGACCTGCCCGGCACGGGCGAGGTGCGCAGCGTCCTGTTCAGCGCCGACGGCACCGTGCTGCTGCGGCGGGGAACCGGCATCACGGTCCTCGACAGCGCGTTCGAGCCACTCGGGACGGTGGCCGAGCCGGCCCCGGCCCGGAACCGGGCCCTGCTGGCGTACGTGCCGTGACGGTTTGCCGACACCTGTGAGGAGCATGCGCGGCAACCATCCGCACCGAAACCGACGTCTGGCACTGCGTCAGACCCACGCCTCACCGAAGCCGGGGACCCGATTGTGAACGTCATCCACACCGCTCGCGGACTGCGTACCGTTGCCGCCCTCGCCGCCGTGTTCGTCACGGCAGGGACGAGCGCCTGCGGCGAGACCGGAACCACGCCGTCCGCGCCCACCACCGCGCGGTCGTTCGCCTCCGCCGCCGCCGACGGAACTCCGACCGCCGTTCCCGCCACCCCGGCGGCCTCGTCGGCCACCCTGGCCGGCACTCGCTACTACCTGGCGTTCGGCGACCGGGCGGCGGAGATCCACGCGGTCCGGGGCGACACCGACCGGGTGACCACGAGCGTGCCGTACGGCACCGGCGACTGCGTCCGGAACACGATCACCATCTCCCCGTACGGCGAGCGGTTGGCCTGGGTGGAGGCCACGGCCGGGGCGGAGACCGGCACGCTCGTGACCGCACTGGTCGACGGCACCGGCCGGGCCACGATCGGGAAGCGGACGCCGTACTCCGGCAGGACCGCCTGCGTCGGCGACGAACCGCTCGTGTGGAACACCAACGACCGGCTGCTGGTGCAGCAGGAGGGGCACGCCGCGCTCCTCGACCTGTCCACCCGTCGGCCGGTCGTCGGGGACGCCGGGAACGAGACCCTGAAGTGGTGGACCCCGGACGGGCGGAACTGGGCTGCCGTCTCCGAGGGTCGGCCGTACGCGACAGACGGCCGGAGGGCCACCTTCTATCGCTACACGCCGCCGAAGGCCGAAGCTGCGCGGCACGATGGCTGGCGGGTCCGCAGCGTCTCCCCGGACGGCCGGTTCGTGGCGGTCGGCTGGATCAACACCGACACGTCCCGCAACGACGGGAGCTTCGCGGTGGTCGACACCACCACCAGCAAGGTGGTCGAGTTGCCCGGCGACGGTGCGGTCCGCAGCATCCTCTTCACCACCGACGGCACCGTACTGGTCCGGAGGGCCGCCGGGATCACCGTCCTGGACCAGCGGTTCCGGCCGGTCGGCACGGTGACCGAGCCGGCCGGGCTGGGCCGGGCGACACTGCTGGCTTACGTGCCGTGAGTAGATCTCGGCGCCGGGCGGTCCATCCGATGAACCGCCCGGCGCCGAGACGTCCACCACGTCCGGGCCCGGGGGGCGAGCGGGAGCGCAC
Source organism: Micromonospora sp. NBC_01392 (assembly GCF_045040125.1). NCBI lineage: Bacteria > Bacillati > Actinomycetota > Actinomycetes > Micromonosporales > Micromonosporaceae > Micromonospora > Micromonospora sp. NBC_01392. Next base: position 310,830 of record NZ_CP109549.1, read on the forward strand.
CGGGCGGTGACAGACTGGGCGACGCTTCTGCGGGGGACGTCGGAGGGAGGCGCCGTGCGCTGGCGCAGCTTCGTGGCGGTGGGCGACAGCTTCACCGAGGGCATGGACGACGCATATCCGGACGGCAGCTACCGGGGGTGGGCCGACCTGGTCGCCACCCGGCTCGCCGCCGAGGCCGGCCCCGACTTCCGCTACGCCAACCTGGCCATCCGGGGCCGGCTGTTCCCGAACGTCGTGGCCGAGCAGGTGCCGGCCGCGCTGGCCATGAAGCCCGACCTGATCAGTTTCGCGGCCGGCGGCAACGACGTGCTGCGCCGCAGCTTCGACCCGGACGTCTTCGTCCCGCGCTTCGACGCGGTGGTCGGGCGGCTGCGGTCCGGCGGCAGCGACGTGGTGCTGTTCCGGTTCGCCGACGTGATGGCCCGGCTGCCCGGTCAACGGCTGGTGGCGCCCCGGGTGACGCTGCTCAACCGGGCCGTCGGTGAGGTCGCCGAGCGGCACGGCGCGATCCTGGTCGACCTCTACGCCGACGAGGCGTACCTCAACCCGATGCTGTGGAGCACCGACCGGCTGCACCTGTCGGCGGCCGGGCACCGGCGGGTCGCCGCGCAGGTGCTCAGCGCGCTCGGCGTGGGCTGCGAGGAGGAGTGGCTGATGGTGCCACCGCACCCGGCGCCCAGCCCGTGGCTCGCCGCCCGCCGCGCCGACCTGCGCTGGGCCGGCCGGCACCTGGCGCCGTGGATCAAGCGTCGGCTGACCGGCCGCTCCTCCGGCGACTTCGTCACCGCCAAGCGGCCCGTGCTCGGCCCGGTCGACGCCGGCTGAGCGGTGCGCACCGTCCACGTCGCGGCCCTGCTGCGGCTCACCCTCGACGACGAGCCCCGCGCCGGGCTGGCGGTCCTGGTGGGCGGCGACCGCGTCGAGGCGGTCGCGCCGCTGGGCGAGCTGACCGGCGCGTACCCCGAGGTGCGGGTGCGGCGGTGGGCCGGCACGCTCGGGCCGGCGCGGGTGCACGACGGCCCGCTGCCGCCCGCGCCGACGCCGCGTGAACGGGTGCACGCGCTGTTCCGGCGCGGCGTCGCCGCGGTGCTCGACGCGCACGTCACCGATCCGGCGCTACGCGCCGCCGCGACCCGCAACGGGATGGCGGTGCTGCCCGCCGCCCGGCCCCCGACGCTGGTGGCCGGTGGCCGGGCCGACCTCGCCGTGTTCGACGCCGACGGCTCCTGCCGGGCCACCGTGGTCGCCGGGCGGCTGGTGCACCGCCGCGCCTGACCACCGTCGGCCACCTGGGCGGGTCAGGAGAACCGCACCCACGTCCGGTCCGTCCCCCGACCGACGCCGAGGAACCACGACGGCCCGTGCCGGACCGTGATCGTGCCGTCCGGCAGGACGCCCAGCGCCGTGTCCGGTGCCGGCGTCCGCAACGCCTCGCGCAGCTCGGGCACCTCGGCGTAGCGACCGCCGGTCACGAACCCCAACCCGCCGTACGCGTTGGCGACCACCAGGAGACCGTCGCCGGGCGCGGCTACCGTCGCGGTGTCGTCCGGCAGGTCCGCCCCGGGCTGCCAACCTTCGCCGGCCGGTCGCCACGTGCCGTTCGGCCGGTCGGTCCGGATCAGCCAGACGTCCCGCCCGTCCGGGGCGAGCGCGAGCTGCCGGGCGCCCGCGACCGTCGGCAGCTTCCGCCAGGTGGAACCCTGGTCGGAGCTGGTGACGACGGTCAGTCTCCCGTCGGACCAGACGGTCAGCCAGAGCCGGCCGTCCGCGCCCTCGACCAGGGTGTCCTCCGTGTCCGACCGCATCGTGACCGGTGGCTGCCGGAAGTGCTGGCCACCGCTCACCCGGAGCACGCGTCGTCGCTCGCAGTCCGGTTGGACGCCGTCCGGGGGACAGCCGAGGTAGAGCCCGCTCGGGGTGGCGAAGACGCGCCGGACGGCGGCCGGCGGCGCGTCGTACGGGTGGCTGGTGAACGTGCGCCCGCCGTCGGTCGTGACCAGGTATCCGCCGCGCGTCGTCACGGCCAGCGTGTCCGCGTCCAGGGGCAGGATCTGCACCAGGCCGTCGGGCACCGCCGGCAGGTCGGTGGGCCGCCAGGTCACGCCGCCGTCGGTGGTCCGCGCGACGGTACGCCGGCAGCCACTCACCGACTCGTCGGCCGGACAGGTGTCGAAGAGCGCCCAACCGGCCCGGGAGGAGACGAAGCGCAGGTCGGCCAGCGCACCGCGTACCCCGGGAAGGGTGACCGTGCGGACGGTGAGCCGGCCGGTCGCCTCGCTCGGCGTGACCGACGGCGTGGGCAGCGGTCCCGGCCGGTCACCGCGATGGGCGACCGCGAGCGCCGAGGCCGGCCCGGCCAGCGCCACGGCGAGCAGGCCGGCCAGCAGGCCGCGCCGCCGCCGGCGCTCCCGGATGCGACGCTGCGCGTCGGCCACGCCGGGCGGCAGGAAGGTCGGTGCCGCCGCGGTCTCGAACTCGACGAACAGTTCCTCCAGGTCAGGCACGGCGCAGCTCCGATCCGGTCTCGGTGAGGTGACGGGCGAGCGCGGCCCGGCCCCGGGACAGCCGGGACCGGACGGTGCCTTCCGGCGCACCGACCTGCTGGGCGATCTCGGCGACGCTCAGGTGCGCCAGGTGGTGCAACACGATCGCGCGGCGCTGGTCGGCGGGCAGGACGGCCAGCGCGTCGAGCAACGCCACCCGGTCCGGCTCCGGGCCGGGCACGTGCTCCTCCCGCTGCCGGGCCAGGTGCCGCACGGCGGTACGCATCCGGCGCAGCCGACTGGTGGCCAGGTTCCAGGCCACCCGACGGACGAACGCGGACGGATCGTCGTACCCGGCGATGCGGGGCCAGCGCTCCAGCGCCCGGCAGAACGCCTCCTGGGTCAGGTCCTGCGCCTCGCCGTGGTCACCCAGGTACGCGTAGAGCTGCACCGCGATGCGGTGGAAGTGGGCCCGGTAGAACTCGGTGAAGTCCGCCGGTGCGGTCCCGGCCCGGGGCGGCCCGGTCTGTTGCCGTGGGGTCATCGCGGTCCTCCGCGGTCGGGGGCGTTCGCAACTGTCACGTACGACCAGCCGGATCCGCTGCATCCCGATCCTCCCGACGGCGTGATCATCCGTACGGTCCGGTCGGCCTGACCGTTCCGTCCGGGGTGGCCGCATCCGGCGAATCGGGATCGCCCGATGTCCGCCCGGCTGGATAGCATCCGCTGCCCCCGTCGATCGAGTACGGGGTGAGATCGGGGAAAGGTGGATGAGGGATGACCCTCATGCCTGACAGAAATCCACTGCGGACCGGCCGGCGCAAGCTGCTCGCCGTCGCGCTGTCCACGGTGGTCGCGGCCGGAACGGTGACCGCCACCGCGGCGCCGGCCGCCGCGTACGACGTCCGCTACGAGACCAACACGTCCTGGGGCTGGACCGACTCCAAGACGCCGGACAAGAACAACCTGAAGCGGGCCGGCGACCTGCCGGTCGGCACCTGGATGGACGCCCAGGGCAAACCGCACACGTCGCGGGCCTACCTCACGTTCGACATCTCCCGTTACCAGGGCGCCGACATCACCTCCGCGATCCTCGACGTCAAGGAGACCGCCGGCGCGGACTGCACGAAGCGTCCGAGGATCGAGCTGTGGCGTACCGCCGCCTACACCGCGAAGTCGAGCTGGCGGAACGCCCCGGCCGACCGGGGTCTGGTCGACAGCCGCCAGCTCAGCGACCAGACCGTCTGCCCGGCGCCCCGGGTGGAGTTCGACGCGGTCGCAGCGCTGCGCCAGGCGCTCGCCGAGGGCCGGTCGACGCTGACCCTGTCGCTGCGCCTGCCGGCCGCCCTGGAGCAGGACCCCACGCTCGCGCGGAAGTACGCCAGCCGGGCCGGCATCTCCATCGACTACAACTTCCGCCCCGGCGTGCCGACCGGCCTGGAGACGACGAGCGGCACGGCGTGCACCACCGCCGCGCCGTACCAGGTGGTGCGCAACCCGACGCTGTCCGGCGTGGTGCACGACCGGGACCGTAACGACACCGGCGGCACCGACCAGCTCACCGTGTCCTTCGCGGCCTGGCCGGTCGACCAGCCGGACGCGCGGATCGAGCGGACGGACTACGCCCGCGACGGCGAGCGCGCCCTCGGCCGGTTCGACCAGATGTACCCGCGCCCGTTCGAGCACGACCGGACGTACGCCTGGCAGATGCGGGCCGCCGACAGCCGGGCAACCGGCGAGTGGAGCCCGGTCTGCTACTTCCGGACCGACTTCCAGGGCCCGGCGTCGCCGCCGGCGGTCACCTCGACCGACTTCCCGGACGACCGCGAGTACCACCCCGGCGTGCCGGGCGCCTTCACCTTCTCGGCGAACGGCGCGTCGGACGTCGTGTCGTTCAGCTACTCGCTGAACTACGGCGGCGAGAAGACGGTCACCGCCGACCGGGCGGGTGGATCGGCGACGGTCACGCTCACCCCCCGGCCCGGCATCAACACGGTGCGGGTCACGAGCTTCGACGTCGTCGGCAATCGCTCGGCGAGCACCGACTACACGTTCTTCGCCCGGGACGTGTCGCCGATCGTCGACGGGACGCTGAGCGAGATCGGGGTGCCCACCACGTTCCAGGTGCGGCCGCGGATGGACGGGGTGGTGCGCTACCGCTACGGCCTGGACGGCGACCCGGAGCGGACCGTCGACGCCGCCGCCGACGGCACCGCCACGTTCACCGTCACCGCGACCCGGGGCGGTTACCGCACGGTCGCCGTCACCGGCGTCACGGCCGCCGGTGTGGAGGTCACCGCCACCCGGCAGTTCTCGCTGCCCACCGAGCCGAAGATCTCGGCGACGGTGTACGAGGAGTACGGCTTCGGCGGCGGTCAGGGCGTGCCGGGCGTCTTCACGTTCACCCCGCGCCTGCCGGACACGGTCAGCTACCGCTACCGCTTCAACGACGAGGAGGCCACGGTCCAGGCCGACGACGCCGGAGTCGCCTCGGTGACCTGGACGCCGACGCAGGCGGGTTGGACCAACCTCGCGGTCTGGAGCGTCAGCCGCGACGGCACCGAGTCGGACGTGGCGACCTGGTCGTTCACGGTGCGGGACCTGCTGCCCACCATCTCCGGCGACCCGTACCGGTCCGACCTGTGGGCCGGTGGCCCGGGGCAGGCCGGCCAGTTCCGGTTCGGCTCCGAGGCGCCCGACACGGTGGCCTACCGCTACCGGTTCGACGGTGGCGCCGAGCAGAGCGTCGACGCCGACACCAACGGCAACGCCGCCGTCACCTGGACGCCCGAGCAGGGCGGCCCGCACGAGCTGACGGTGCGCGGGGTCGGCGCCGACGGCACCGTGTCGGCCGAGCGGGCATACCCGTTCCTGGTGAACGACGCGCCGCTGGTCGCGTCCGTGCAGTATCCGAAGGAGACGAACAGCGGGCTGCCCGGCGTGGCCGGCGTCTTCACCGTCACCCCGCAGCGGGCCGGGATGGTGAAGTACCACTACACGTTCTGGGGCGAGGAGACGAAGACGGTCGACGCGGCGGCCGACGGCACCGCCTCGATCACCTGGACGCCGGAGCAGGCCGGCTGGCGGCAGCTCACCGTGGTCGGGGAGACCGCGGACGGCACCACCACCCAGCCGCGGGAGTACACCTTCAGCGTCCGCGAGCCGAAGCCGACGATCATCTCGTACCTCTACAACGAGTACGACCCGCAGGGCGGCGTCGGCGTGGCGGGCGCGTTCCGGTTCGACTCGGAGCTGCCGGACACGGTCGCGTTCGTGTACCGGCTCAACGGCGGGCCGGAGCAGACCGTGGCGGTCACCGACGGCACCGCCGCCGAGCTGACCGTCACCCCGGACCGGGGCTTCCGCAACACGCTCACCGTCCGGGCCCGCTCGGCGACCGGCGAGCTGTCCCCGGAGGCGAGCTACTCCTTCATGGTGAGCACCGCGCCGACGGTCAGCTCCACGACCTACCCGGCCGGTGAGTCGGGCGGCGGCGTGGGCGTGCCCGGTGTCTTCACGTTCACGCCGCGCATGCCCGACGTCGAGAAGTACGTCTACCAGTTCGACAACGGCCCGGAGGTCACCGTTCCGGCGGGCGCGGACGGATCCGCCTCGGTGACGCTGACGCCGACCGAGGCGCGCTGGTACCCGATCTCGGTGTACGCGGTGGACCAGGCCGGCAACCGGTCGGACTACGCGTACCACTGGTTCGTGGTCCAGGGCTGACGAGCCCGGCGGACGTCCCGGCCCCACCACCTCCGTCGAGGTGGTGGGGCCGGTGTCACATCCGGCGCGTCCGATCCGGCGTACCTTGGGGCTCATGCCTGTGCCGAGTGATCCGCATCCCCGCCTCCAGTCGTACGCCGACCCGCAGCGCCTGGTCACCACGGAGTGGTTGGCCGAGCACCTGGGCGACGAGGGCCTCGTGGTGGTCGAGTCGGACGAGGACGTGCTCCTCTACGACACCGGTCACCTCCCCGGCGCCGTCAAGGTCGACTGGCACACCGAGCTGAACGACCAGGTCACCCGCGACTACCTGGACGCCGCCAGCTTCGCCGAGCTGTGCGCGGCCAAGGGCATCGGCCGCGACGACACGGTCGTCTTCTACGGCGACAACTTCAACTGGTGGGCCGCGTACGCCCTCTGGGTCTTCTCCCTGTTCGGCCACGCCGACGTGCGGCTGCTCGACGGCGGCCGGCAGAAGTGGATCGCCGAGGGGCGGGAGCTGACCCGGGACAAGGTCAGCCGGCCCCGCGCCTCCTACCCGGTGCCGGAGCGCGACGACGCGCCGATCCGGGCGTACCGGGAGCAGGTCATGGCGCACGTGGCGGCCGGCCGGCCGCTCGTCGACGTGCGGTCGCCGGGTGAGTACACCGGCGAGATGCTGCACATGCCGGACTATCCGCAGGAGGGCGCGCTGCGCGGCGGGCACATCCCGGGCGCGGTGAGCAAGCCGTGGAAGTCCGCCGCGAACGACGACGGCACGTTCAAGTCGGCCGACGAGCTGCGCGCCATCTACGCCGACCAGCTCGGGCTGAGCCCGGCCGACGACGTGGTGGCGTACTGCCGGATCGGCGAGCGGTCCAGCCACACCTGGTTCGTGTTGCACCACCTGCTCGGGTTCCCGCAGGTGCGCAACTACGACGGCTCGTGGACCGAGTGGGGCAACCTGGTCCGGGCGCCCGTCGTCAAGGGCGACCAGCCCGGCGGCCTGACCCGCTGAGTGTTCCCGGCCGGCTCCGGTCGGGGCCGGCCGGTCACCCCTCGATCGCCTCGGGGGACGGCTGGGTCAGGTAGCGCTGGATCGTCGGGCCGACCCACCCGGCCAGCTCGTCCGCGTCGAGGTCGACCACCGGGGGCAGCCGGATCACGTACCGGGTCAGGGCGAGGCCGAGGATCTGGCTGGCCACCAGTCCGGCGCGGCGGGCGGCGGTCCCCCGGTCGACGCCGGACCGTGCCACCGCGGTGGCGAGCTGGTCGGCGAAGATGCCGCGCATGCGGTCGGCCGCGCCCGGGTTGGTGTGGGCGGCCCGGAGCAGCGCGACGAGCGTGCCGTCGGCCTCCCAGCGGCGCAGGAAGTGCCGGGTCAGGGTCTCGCCGAGCCGTTCCGGGGGCACCTGGGCGAGGTCGGGCAGGCGCAGGTCGAACTCGGCCGCCGCCGCGAAGAGTCCCTCTTTGCTGCCGTAGTAGCGCATCACCATGGACGGGTCGATCCGGGCGTCGGCGGCGATGGCGCGGATGGTGGCCCGGTCGTAGCCGTCGGCGGCGAAGCGTTCCCGGGCGGCGTGCAGGATGGCCGCCCGGGTGGCGTCCGAGCGGCGGGCGGGGGAGGCCGGTGCGGTCATGTCCACGACTGTAGGCCAACAAGCGTTGACAGTGCTCCGGAGTGATGTCAACAATCGTTGGCAAACAGTTGTTGACCGCATCGGAGGTGGGCGATGCTGCCCGAACGCACCGACGTGCTCGTGGTGGGCGCCGGACCCACCGGCCTGGCCGTGGCCGTCACGCTGGCCGGGCACGGCGTGACCACCACAGTGGTCGACCGGCTGGCCGTGCCGCCGGTCACCTCGCGGGCCGCGGTGGTGCACGCCGGCACGCTGGAGGTGCTGGACCGGATCGGGGTCGCGGACCCGCTCGCCGCCCGCGGGCTGCGCTCGGCCCGGTTCAGCGTCCGGGACCGGGACCGGCTGCTGCTCACCGTCCGTTTCGACAGGTTGCCGTCCCGCTATCCGTACGCGCTGCTGATCTCGCAGGCGGAGACCGAGGCGGTGCTCGCCGACCGGCTCACCGCGCTCGGCGGGCGGGTGCTGCGGTCGTACGAGCTGACCGGGCTGGACCTCGACGGCGACGGCGCGACCGCCCGCTTCGCCGATGGCGGCGCGGTCCGGGCCCGCTGGGTGGTCGGCGCGGACGGGATGCACAGTCGGGTCCGCGAGCTGGCCGGCATCGGTTTCGGCGGCCCGGCCGACCCCGGCGAGTCGTTCCTGCTCGCCGACGTGCGGGTGGACAGCGCGCTCCCGCGCGACCAGGTCAGCCTGTTCCTGTCGCGCGGCGGTCCGCTGGTCTGGGCGCCGCTGCCCGACGGCACGGTCCGGCTGGTCGCCACCGTCGACGCCGCGCCGCGCGAGCCGCGGGCGCACCATTTTCAGGCCCTGCTCGACGAACGCGGCCCGGTCCGGCGGCCGGACCGGGTCACCGAGGTGGTGTGGGCGTCCCGGTTCCGGATCCACCACCGGATCGCCAGCCGGTACCGGTCCGGCCCGGTGCTGCTCGCCGGCGACGCGGCGCACGTGCACAGCCCGGCCGGTGGGCAGGGGATGAACCTCGGGCTGCGCGACGCGGTCACCCTCGGTGAGGCGCTCGCCGCCGGCCCGGAGGCCCTCGACCGGTACGCCGCCGACCGTCGCCCCCGGGCCGAGGAGGTGCTCGGCTTCGCCGCCGGGCTCACCCGGCTCGCCGCTGCCCCGCCGGCCCTCCGGCCGTTGCGTGACCTGCTGCTCCGGACCGCCTCGGCGCTGCCACCGGCCCGCCAACGGCTGGCCGTCCGCCTGGCCGGCTTCGAGCCCGCTCCCCTCCCACCCGCCCTCCCACCCGACCCGCCGCCCCGGCGATCATGAAGTTGGCGGCGACAAGTCAGACGTGATTCCCGGCCAACTTCATGATCGCCGCACGGGGTCGACGGAGTGGGGTCCTTGGTTCGGCGTTGACCGGCGGGTAACCACGGGTCCCCCACCTCGGAGGTGAGGTCTAGGCTGGCCCGGTGGCGGTGGAACAGCAGGCGCGGGGGGCGACGGGCGGGGCCCGACGCCGGTCCCGGCGGGACGAGATCCTGGAGATCGCGGTCGGCCTCTTCGCCCAACGGGGCTATCACGGCGTGTCGATGGACGACATCGGTGCGGCGGCCGGGGTCACCGGTCCGGCGCTCTACCATCACTTCGCCGGCAAGGAGGCGATGCTGGTCGCGGCGCTGGTGCCCGTCAGTGAGGGGCTGCTCGCCGGTGGCCGGGAGCGGGCCGCCGGCCGCCCGGGCGACCCGCGCGGCGCGCTGGAGTCGCTGATCGACTTCCACGTCGAGTTCGCGCTGGCGAACCCCGCGGTGATCGCGCTGCACCTGCACGAGCTGGACCGCCTCCCGGACGAGCCGCGCCGCCGGATCCGCCGGCTCCAGCGGATGTACGTCGAGGAGTGGGTCACGGTGCTGACCGCGCTGCACCCGGGCCTGCCGGACGGCGCCGCCCGGGTGCTCGCGCACGCCGCGTTCGGCCTGATGAACTCCACTCCGTTCCTCGGTGGCGAGGTGGATCGTCGACGCCGGGCCGAACTGCTGCGCGGCGCGACCCTGGCGGCCCTGCTGGCCCCCACCGACCCCGCGACCCCACCTGACACGCCGCACGCGCCTTAACGCATGTTAAGAAGGGGCCTACACCTCAGGCGTCGAGAAGGGGCCCTTCCTTGCCGAACATGTTTGATTCGCTGCTGGTGGCCAACCGTGGGGAGATCGCGCGCCGGGTCATCCGCACGGCCCGACGGCTCGGGGTGCGGGCGATCGCGGTGCACTCGGAGGCGGACGCCGACCTGCCGTTCGTGACCGAGGCCGACGAGGCGGTCTGCGTCGGCCCGGCCAACCCGGCGCTGAGCTACCGCAACGTGGAGGCGATCCTCGACGCGGCCCGGAGCACCGGCGCGCAGGCGATCCACCCCGGCTACGGCTTCCTGTCGGAGAACGCCGACTTCGCCCGTACCGTCGAGGGGGCCGGCCTGGTCTGGGTCGGGCCCGGCGCGGACGCGATCACCGCGATGGGCGACAAGATCAACGCTCGGAACCTGATGGCGGCGGCCGGCGTCCCGGTCGCGCCCGGCACCACCGAGCCGGCGGCCGACCTGGACGCGGCGGTCACCGCCGCCGCCGAGATCGGCTACCCGGTGATGGTCAAGGCCGCGGCCGGTGGCGGCGGCATGGGCATGGGCGTGGCCGTCGACGAGGCCGCGCTGCGCACCGAGTACGACAAGGTCCGCGCGTTCGCCGAGCGCATGTTCGGCGACGGCTCGGTGCTGATCGAGCGGTACTTCCCCCGGGTCCGCCACGTCGAGGTGCAGATCCTCGGCCTGGCCGACGGCCGGGTGGTGGCGCTCGGCGAGCGCGAGTGCTCGGTGCAGCGGCGCAACCAGAAGCTGGTCGAGGAGTCCCCCTCCCCGGCGGTCTCGGCGGAGCTGCGGGCACGGTTCCTGGCGGCGGCCGTCCGGGCGGGCGAGGCGGTGAACTACCGCAACGCGGGCACCGTCGAATGTCTGCTCGACCCCACCACGCAGGAGTTCTTCTTCCTGGAGATGAACACGCGGCTCCAGGTCGAGCACCCGGTCACCGAGTACGTCTACGGCGTCGACCTGGTCGAGGAGCAGTTGCGGGTGGCCGCCGGCCTGCCGCCGACGTTCGACCCGGACGCGCTCACCCCGCGCGGGCACGCCATCGAGCTGCGGATCAACGCGGAGGACCCGAAGCGCTTCCTGCCCGGACCGGGCGCGATCACCACCTGGAACGAGCCGTCCGGCACCGGCGTACGGGTCGATTCCGGTTACGTCGCCGGCAACACGGTCACCCCGTTCTACGACAGCCTGCTGGCCAAGCTGATCGTCAGCGGTGACACCCGGGAGGAGGCCGTCGAGCGGGCTCGGGCGGCGGTCGCGCAGTTCGAGGTCGCCGGCCCGAAGTGCAACCTGCCGTTCTTCGCCGAGCTGCTGGAGAACCCGGAGTTCCGCTCCGGCGACTACGACACCGGCATCGTCTCCCGAATGCGCTGACCTTCGACACGAGTGAGGTGAACCTGATGACGGAACTGCCCACGTCGGTGAGCATCCGCGAGGTCGGTCCCCGGGACGGGCTCCAGAACGAGGAACCGATCCCCACCGACTCGAAGGTGAAGCTGCTCGACGCGTTGTCCCGGACCGGGGTCCGCCGCATCGAGGCCGTCTCCTTCGTGCACCCGAAGGCCATCCCGCAGATGGCCGACGCCGACGAGGTGTGGCAGCGGGCCGAGAAGGTCGACGGCGTGCGCTACTCGGCGCTGGTGCCGAACACCCGGGGCGCGCAGCGGGCCCTGGCCGCCGGCTTCACCGAGATCGAGGTGGTGGTGTCGGCCAGCGACACGCACAACCGGCGCAACGTCAACCGCTCGACCGACGAGTCGCTCGACGACATCGCCGAGCTGATCGCGCTGCTGCACGACGCGGGCGCGACCGCCGAGGTGATCGTGGCGACCAGCTTCGGCTGCCCCTACGAGGGTGACGTCGACCCGACGCGGGTGGCCGCCATCGTGGACCGGGTGGTCCGGGACGGCGCGGACCGCGTCGCCTTCGGCGACACCACCGGCATGGGTACGCCCCGGCGGGTCCGCGAGCTGGTCACCGCCGTACGCGACCGCAACGCTCAGGTGCCGGTGCTGCTGCACTTCCACAACACCCGGGGCACCGCCCTGGCGAACATGCTGACCGCCATGGAGCTGGGGGTCACCGAGTTCGACGCCAGCGTCGGTGGCCTCGGCGGCTGCCCGTACGCCCCGGGGGCGAGCGGCAACCTGGCCACCGAGGAGGCGGTGCACATGCTGCACGACATGGGCATCGAGACCGGCATCGACCTGGACGCCCTGATCGAGGCGGCCGAGCTGGCCGAGCACCTGCTCGACAAGAAGCTCCCCTCCGGCGTCCTCCGAGCCGGCCCCCGAACCCGTCTGACCCCCCGCCCCTCCTGACCCCTCCCTCCCGTCCCCGCCCCCTCTCCCCGTTGATCTTGCACTTCGGGCCCTCGCCATGCGTCTTTTGTGCCGCATGTCGGGGCCGGAAGTGCAAGATCGCGCGGGTGGGGGTGGGGTGGGGTGGGGTGGGGGTGGGGTGGGGCGGTGGGTCGCCGGAGGGGGTGGGGGTGGGGTAGCCTAACGATCGTTCAGGTTGGTGGGTGGCAGAGGGAGTCGGCGTGACGCTCGACGGTGAGGCACTGGAGCAGCTGCGCAAGCGCGCCCGCGCCGGCGGTGCGGACAAATACCACGCGGCCAACGCCGCCAAGGGCAAGCTCTTCGCCCGTGAGCGGGTGGCCTACCTGGTCGACGAGGGCTCCTTCGTCGAGGACGGGCTCTACGCCAACGCGATGGCCGACGGCCTGCCCGCCGACGGCGTGGTGACCGGCACCGCGACCATCGACGGCCGGCCGGTCTGCCTGATGGCGAACGACTCCACGGTCAAGGCCGGCAGTTGGGGCGCGCGTACCGTCGAGAAGATCATCCGGATCATCGAGCGGGCCTACTCGACAAGCGTCCCGATGGTCTACCTGGTCGACTCCGCCGGCGCCCGGATCACCGACCAGGTCGACCTCTTCCCGGGCCGGCGCGGCGCCGGGAAGATCTTCTGGAACCAGGTCCGCGCCTCGGGTTCGATCCCGCAGGTCTGCGCGCTGTTCGGGCCGAGCGCGGCGGGCGGGGCCTACATCCCGGCGTTCTGCGACGTGGTGGCCATGGTCGAGGGCAACGCCAGCATGTATCTCGGCTCCGACCGCATGGTCGAGATGGTCACCGGCGAGAAGACCACCCTCGAAGCGATGGGTGGCGCCAAGGTGCACTGCGCCGAGTCCGGCGTGGGGCACTTCCTCTGCAAGACCGAGAACGACGCGCTCGACGTGGTGCGGACCTACCTGTCGTACCTGCCGTCGAACTGGCAGCAGGACCCGCCGGCCACCGAGGCGAAGCCGGCGCCGGAGAAGGCCGACCTGGCCGCGCTGGTCCCGGCCAGCGAGCGGCAGGCGTTCGACATGCGCCGGTACGTCAAGGGCCTGCTCGACGAGGGCAGCTTCTTCGAGATCCAGGCGCTCTGGGCCAAGGAGCTGACCATCGGCTTCGGCCGGTTGAACGGCCAGGTCGTCGGCGTGGTCGGCAACAACTCGATGTTCAAGGGCGGCGTGCTCTTCGTCGACTCGGCCGACAAGGCGACCCGGTTCGTGCAGCTCTGCGACGCGTTCAACGTGCCGCTGCTGTTCCTGAGCGACGTGCCCGGCTTCATGGTCGGCAGCGCGGTGGAGAAGCAGGGCATCATCCGGCACGGCGCGAAGATGATCACGGCGATCTCCGAGGCCACCGTACCCAAGATCTGCGTGGTGGTCCGCAAGGCGTACGGCGCGGGTCTCTATGCGATGGCCGGCCCCGGCTTCGAGCCCGACGCCACGATCGCGCTGCCCACCGCGAAGATCGCGGTGATGGGCGCGGAGGCCGCGGTCAACGCGGTCTACGCCAACAAGATCGCCGCCATCGCCGACGCCGACGAGCGGGCCGCGTTCGTCGCCACCAAGCGCGAGGAGTACGAGCGCGACATCGACGTCGTCCGGCTCGCCAGCGAGCTGGTGGTGGACACGATCATCGAGCCGCACGAACTGCGCGCCGAGCTGGTCCGCCGGTACGCCGCCGCCCGCACCAAGTCCCGCCACTTCTCCACCCGCCGCCACGGCGTCACCCCCGTCTGACCGGTAAGGACGGGCCCCCTCTTAACGCCTGGTGCAGAGGACGGGGACCCTTCTGACGCTTCCGCCGCTCCCGGCGTCACGAGCGCCCGGCGGCCCGCCCCCTTCCAGGAGGATCGACATGGACTTCCGGCTCGACGAGGAGCAGCAGGCGCTGCGGGAGAGCGTGCGGGACTTCGCGCGCGAGGTGGTCGCCCCGGTGATCGGCGAGCACTACGAGAACCACACCTTCCCGTACGAGGTCGTCCGCCAGATGGGCAAGATGGGGCTGTTCGGGCTCCCGTTCCCGGAGGAGCACGGCGGCATGGGCGGCGACTACTTCGCGCTCTGCCTCGCGTTGGAGGAGCTGGCCCGGGTCGACTCCAGCGTGGCCATCACGCTGGAGGCGGCGGTCTCGCTCGGCGCGATGCCGATCCACCGGTTCGGCACCGCGGAGCAGAAGGAGCGGTGGCTGCCGAAGCTGCTCAGCGGCGAGGCGCTGGCCGGCTTCGGGCTCACCGAGCCGGGCACCGGCTCGGACGCGGGCGGCACCCAGACCCGGGCGGTGCTGGACGGCGACGAGTGGGTGATCAACGGCTCGAAGGCGTTCATCACCAACTCCGGCACCGACATCACCGCGCTGGTCACGGTCACCGCGGTCACCGGCACCAAGCCGGACGGCAGCAAGGAGCTGTCCACCATCATCGTGCCGTCGGGCACGCCCGGCTTCACGGTCGCGCCCGGCTACTCCAAGGTCGGCTGGAACGCCTCGGACACCCACGAGCTGACGTTCGACGACTGCCGGGTGCCGGCGGGCAACCTGCTCGGTGAGCGCGGCCGGGGCTTCGCCCAGTTCCTGCGCATCCTCGACGAGGGCCGGATCGCCATCGCCGCGCTGGCGGTCGGGCTGGCCCAGGGCTGCGTCGACGAGTCGATCAAGTACGCCAAGGAGCGTCAGGCGTTCGGCCAGCCGATCGGCAACTACCAGGCGATCCAGTTCAAGATCGCCGACATGGAGCTGAAGGCGCACACCGCCCGACTGGCCTACTACGACGCCGCCGCCCGGATGCTCGCCGGTGAGCCGTTCAAGCGGCAGGCGGCGATCGCGAAGTTGCACGCCAGCACCGTCGCGGTGGACAACGCGCGGGAGGCGACCCAGATCCACGGCGGCTACGGCTTCATGAACGAGTACCCGGTGGCCCGCTTCTGGCGCGACTCCAAGATCCTGGAGATCGGCGAGGGCACCAGCGAGGTGCAGCGCATGATCATCGCGCGCGACCTCGGCATGTGACCGAGGCCCGCCTCGGCCGTCTGTCGGATATCGGCGTCGGACGGTCGGGTGGTTGACGGTGGACTGTGGAGCGTCGGATCCCCTCCGTACTCTTCCTGCCCATGACTCCCGAACATGATCGTTCGCGGAGCCCGGGGGGTCGGGCGGCGCTGTCCGATCTGTTGCGCGGGCACCGGCTCGCCGTCGGCCTGACCCAGGCCGAGCTGGCGGGCCGGGCCGGCGTGGGCGTGCGGACCGTTCGCGATCTGGAGCGGGGGCATGCGACCCGACCCCAACGCACCACCGTCGACCTGCTCGCCGACGCGCTCGGCCTGACCGGCTCGGCCCGCCGGGAGTTCGTCGCCACCGCCCGGCCCGCGCCGGCCGCCGTGCCGCCCGCCGCGCCGGTCGAGGCCGATCGGGGTACGCCGGTCGCGCTGCCCCAGCCCGTACCGCTGCTCGGCCGGGACCGCGACGTGGCCGAGGTGACCGCCCTGCTCGACGCGCACCCGCTGGTGAGCCTGGTCGGGCTCGCCGGCGTCGGCAAGACCGCGCTCGCGCTCACCGTCGCCCACGCGGTCGCGGCCCGACACCCGGGCGGCGTGGTCGGCGTGCTGGTCGGCGACGGCTCGGACGCCGCCGACGTGCTCGCCGCCTCGGTGACGGTGTTCGGCGTGAGCCGCCTCGCCGACCTGCCCTGCCGGCTCGCCGGCCGACCGGCGCTGCTGCTCGTCGACGCCGTCGAGCGGGCGCCCGGGCCGGTGGCCGAGGCGGTGCGGACGCTGACCGCCGCCGCGCCGACCGTACGGATCCTGGCGACCGGCCGTCGTCCGGTCGGGCTGCCCGGCGAACTGGTCCGGCCGGTGGCCCCGCTCGACGTGCCACCCGCCGGCGCCGAGCCGGCGGACCGGGCCGACCTGGACCGCTGGCCCGCCGCGGCGCTCTTCGCCGCCCGGTTCACCCAGGCCCGGCACGCGCCGCCCGCCCCGGCCGAGCTGCCGGCGCTCGCGGCGCTGGTCCGCCGCCTCGGCGGCCTGCCGCTGGCGATCGAGCTGATGGCGGCGCGGGGCCGCATCCTCGACGTCCCCGAGCTGCTGGACCGGTACGGCGACCGGGTCCTCGACCTGGCCGGCGGGCGTCCCGGCTGGGCACCCGCCGACCGGGTCGCCGGCACGGTGACGCTGCGGGAGGCGGTCGCGACCAGCTACCACCTGCTCGCCCCGGCCGAACGCGCCGCGCTGCGCCGGCTCGCCGCCTTCCGTAACCGCTGGTCGGTCGCGCTGGCCGAGGAACTGCTCGCCGACGGCGACGACCGGTGGGACGCGGTGCCGCTGCTGGACCGGCTCAGCGAGCTGGGCCTGCTGAGCGTCCGGGGCGCCGGCCCGTTCCGGTTCCGGCTGCTCGACGCGGTCCGCGACTTCGCCGCCGAGCAGGCCGACCTGGCGGGCGAGACGGCGGCGATCCGGCTCCGGCACGCGTCGGTGATCGCCGCGCTGGTCCGGCGTACCGCACCCGGCCTGGTCGGCGCGGACCTGCCCGGCACCGTGCACCTGCTCGACGAGGCGACCGGTGACATCATCGCCGCGTTGGCGTACGCCGCCGAGGAGGCGCCGGCCACCGCGCTGCTGCTGGCCGCCGCGTTGCCCCGGTGGTGGCGGTTGCGCGGACGGGACGTCTCCGGCCGTCGGTGGCTGCGACGGCTGCTGGCCGATCCGCGTACCGCCGACGCCCGCCCGGTGCTGCGGGCCTGGGCGCTGCTCGGGTCGGCGCGGCTGGCCGCGGAGCACGGTGCGGGGCCGGAGGAGCTGCCGGCGGCCCGGGCGGCGCTGGCCGTCTTCGCCGAGGTCGGCGACGTGACCGGGGAACTGTCCGCCCGGTCGGTGCTCTGCGCGGTGCTGCGCGGCCTCGGGGCCCACGACGAGGCCCGTGCGCAGGCCGAGGCGGCGCTGACGCTGGCCACCCGGCACGGCCGGGTACGCGAGATGGCGGTGGCGCAGCACCACCTGACCTGGCACGACGTACGCGTGGGGGAGCTGGCCGACGCCCGGCGGCGGCTGGCCACGGTGGACCGGTTGGCGGCGCAGTGCGGCGACCAGCGGCTCCGCCTGCTGGCGCGGGCCGATCTGGCCGAGCTGACCCGGTTGGAGGGTCGTTACGCCGAGGCGGTCGAGCAGGGCCGGCGGGCGGCGTCCGCGCTCGTGGAGCTGGGTGATCCGGGGCGGCGTCGCCGAACCATCGGTACGGTCGGGTTGGCGCTCGCACTCCAGGGGCGGGACGACGAGGCGCTCGCGGTGGTGACCGAGCTGTGGCCGTCCGGCCCGGTGCCGGCCCCGCGTCGCGCACCGGCCGTCGAGCGGTGGGAACCGGCCGGTACGGGCCGGGACGCCCACACCGAGGACGCGCTCCGCGCGTTGATCGAGGGCCAGGTGGCGCTGCACCGGGGCGACCGCGAGCTGGCGGCGGAGTGGTTCGCCACGGCGGCGGAAGCGGCGGCCGGGGGCGCGGACCGGCGGGATCTGGTCGAGGCGCTGGTGGGGTTGGCGGCCAGCACCGGCGATCCGGCTTTGCTGGACCGACTGGACCGGGCGCGGCAGATCACCGGCGTGAATCTGCTGCCCCGTGAGGAGGAGTTGCTCTACGCGCTGGCTGCGCAGCGGGGACGCCCGGGCCGGACCTGATGCCGGGCCGCTGTGGCGGAGGGCGCGGGGGTGGCGCGAGCGAAGTAGCCCCCTGGTGCTGCCCCTCGCTCCACGCTCGCGCCGGCACCCCCCGGTGCTCCCCCGCGTCGAAAGCTTATCCAGCCACCCCGACGGCTTTGGGCGTTATTGATCGCTTTTGCCCAGGCGTACCGGCGGTTCTGCCGGTCTTTCTGCCGGTGACCGGCGGGTAGCGACCGGCCTCAGCAGGCGGCGTTCCCGGCCGGTTCGGTGCTGCCGGCCGTGGCGCCCGGGTGGACCGCGTCCCGGACCCGGCGCAACCCGTCCAGAAGCCCGTCGAGCTGGGCCGGTTCGAGCTGGCCGGTGAACCACTGCTCGATGATCTTCAGGTGGCCGGGCAGGATCTCGTCCAGCCGGCCCAGGCCCGCGGCGGTCACCACCGCGAACGAGCTGCGTCGGTCGGAGGGGCAGGCCCGCCGACGGATCAGGCCGTCCCGCTCCATCCGGTCCACCACCCGGGTCACCCCGCTGGTGGAGAGCGAGGTCTGGGCCGCCAGGTCGGTCATCCGGAGCTGGTTGTTGGGGGAGCGGGCCAGTCGGGTGAGCACCTCGAACTCGACCGGGGAGAGTCCGTGCTCCTCGAACTGGGCCGCGAACCGGGCGGAGAGCCCGGCGTGCGCCTCGACGAGCAGGCCGACGGCGGTGATCCGGGGGTCGTCGAACACGTTCTGATCCACGTCACCATCCTAGCAACACTTGACACAGGGAATATTGCTGTGGCTATAGTTGCTCAGTCAGTCGTTGGGCTACTAAACAATCTTCTCCGGAGGAGCGCATCATGACCAGCAGCACCGAGGCGACTACCCGCGACTGGGAGGGTCTCACCATCCCCGCCCCCGGCACGTACCTCCTGGACGCCGCGCACAAGCGCGTCGGCTTCGTCGCCCGGCACATGATGGTCAGCAAGGTACGCGGCGAGTTCGCCGACGCCACCGCCACCATCACCGTCACCGACGACCCGCTGCAGTCCTCGGTCACCGCCAGCATCCAGGCGGCCAGCATCAACACCGCGCAGGCGGACCGGGACGGGCACCTGCGCAGCCCGGAGTTCCTCGACGCCGAGCAGTTCCCGACGCTGGAGTTCCGCAGCACCGGCGTGAAGTCCCGCGAGGGCAACGAGTTCGTGCTCGCCGGTGAGCTGACCGTGAAGGGCGTGACCCGTCCGGTGGACCTCCAGGTCGAGTTCGAGGGCGTCGGCCGCAGCCCCTTCGGGCAGGACATCTTCGGCTTCTCCGCGCACACCGAGATCGACCGGGAGGACTTCGGTCTCACCTGGAACGTGGCGCTGGAGACCGGTGGCGTCCTGGTCGGCCGCAAGGTCAAGATCGAGATCGAGGGCGAGGCCATCCGCCAGGGCTGAGCCCCTCGCCGGACCCACGGGCCCGCACCGTCCACCGACGGTGCGGGCCCGTCCCCGTCTCCCACCCCGCCGCGCCGGGTGCGGATTGTCACGCGTTGTTCGCTGGTTAACGGCGCTGGGCGGGGCGGTGGCGGGGTACAGGTGCAGACCTGCGCCCGGTCGGCAGTTCACGAGCCGGGCGCTCTTACGCACACCACGTGAATGGTTCACAATGCGTTGCGGAACGCCAACGGTTCCGTGGCACCGGCGCCGGGAGGACACATGGGCAGGGACGTCGAGCAGGGCGCCTTCTCCCGGGAGGATCGGGTCCGCTACCGGCAGAAGGTCCGGCGATGCCTGGACGTCTTCGCGCTGATGCTCGACGACTTCGGCTTCGACGCCGACCGGCCGATGACCGGGCTGGAGATCGAGCTGAACCTGGTCGACGCCGCCGCCGAACCGGCCATGCGCAACGACCAGATCCTGGCCGACATCGCCGACCCGCTCTTCCAGACCGAGCTGGGGCAGTTCAACCTCGAACTGAACGCCTCGCCCCGGCTGATCGAGGGCACCGGGTTCAGCGACTACGAGCAGGATCTGCGCGGCAGCCTCAGCCGCGCCGACGAGCGGGCCGCCAAGTCCGACGCCACCATTCTGATGGTCGGCATCCTGCCCACCCTCACCGAGGGGCACCTGGTCGCCGACAACCTCTCCACCGACGAGCGCTACCGGGTGCTCAACGACCAGATCGTCGGTGCCCGCGGCGAGGACATCGAGCTGGACATCAACGGCATCGAGCGGCTGCGGACGCACACCGACTCGATCGCACCGGAGGCCGCCTGCACCAGCCTCCAGTTCCACCTCCAGGTCGCCCCGGACAGCTTCGCCGACCACTGGAACGCCTCCCAGGCGATCGCCGGCGTGCAGGTGGCCGTCGGGGCCAACTCGCCGTTCCTCTACGGCCGGCAGCTCTGGGCGGAGACCCGCATCGCGCTCTTCGAGCAGGCCACCGACACCCGGCCCGACGAGCTGAAGGCCCAGGGCGTACGCCCGCGGGTCTGGTTCGGCGAACGCTGGATCACCTCGATCTTCGATCTGTTCGAGGAGAACGTCCGCTACTTCCCGCCGCTGCTGCCGATCTGCGAGGAGGAGGACCCGGTCGAGGTGCTGCACGCCGGCGGCGTGCCCCAGCTCGGCGAGCTGCGGTTGCACAACGGCACCGTCTACCGCTGGAACCGGCCGGTCTACGACATCATGAACGGCCGCCCGCACCTGCGGGTGGAGAACCGGGTGCTGCCCGCCGGCCCGACCGTGGTGGACATGCTCGCCAACGCGGCGCTCTACTTCGGCCTTGCCCGTGGCCTCGCCGAGTCGGACCGGCCCATCTGGAGCCAGCTCACGTTCAGCTCGGCGGAGGAGAACTTCCACGCCGCCGCCCGGCGCGGCATCGACGCGGTGCTGCACTGGCCCAAGCTCGGCGACGTGCCGGTCACCACGCTCGTCCTCGACACGCTGCTGCCGGTGGCCGCGCAGGGGCTGGACCGGTTCGGCGTCGCCCCGGCCGAGCGGGACCGCCTCCTCGGCGTCATCGAGGGGCGCTGCCGTACCGGCCGTAACGGGGCGGTCTGGCAGACCGAGACGGTGTGGGCGGCCGAGCGGCACCGGGACATGGACCGGAAGGCCGCGCTGCACCACATGGTCCAGCGCTACGCCGAGTTGCAACGCACCAACGAGCCCGTCCACACCTGGCCCGTCGACTGATCGTCGCCGGCCCGGCTGTTCGCTGGCCACCCGGGCGTGTCGCCGTCAGGAAGGAAGTTGGTCCGGAGCGGTATGACACAGAGGCATAAATATGCCCTGGAGGTATATCGCTCCTAGGCGGTGGTTTTCCGCGCAGACATCACTGAGCGTGTCGCCGGTCAGCCGGAGCGGCCCGGGCGTCGGGGTGGAGCGGGATCAGCGGGCGCGGCGGCGCGTCTTCGGTTCGACGGTCGGGGACGCCGACTCGGGCTGTGGCCCGGCCGGCGTGTCCTCGGTGCCCGACTCGCCCGGGCCCGGCTCCTCGTCGCGGCTGCCGGCGGGCCGGTCCGGCACCACCTCGGGCTGCCGCTGCTGCGGCACCGTCCGGCCCCGACGATCGGCACCGGTCCGGGCGGCGCGACTCGGCGACGCCTGCCGCTCGCCGGCGCGTCCGGGTGACGCGTCCGGCTTCTCCGCGGTCGTCGGCGGCGAACCGGGGTCGGCCTCGCCGGCCGGCTCGGTGCCCGGCGTGCTCTCCGGCTCCGGCTCGACGGACCTCGGCGACGTGGACCCGGCCGACTCCGCCGGTTCGGGGCCGGTCGGCGTCGCGGTCGTGTCGATCGGCGGTTCCGCCTCCGTGCCGCCCCGACGGTCGGCCCGCTGGGCCAGCGCGGCCATCAGCATCGAGCCGCCCACCCCGGCGATCACCGCGTACGGGGCGATCAGGTGGGCCGACAACTGCTCGGCGGCGATCCCGGCCAGTCGCGGAACGGCCAGCAGGTACGCCAGCGCCACCAGCAGCGGCCCGGCCGCGCCGGAGGCGGCCGCACCCACCCGCACCCGCGGTGACCGGGTCGCGCGCCGGGCGGCCAGCACCCCGATCACCAGCGCGGAGCCCAGCGAGAGCAGCGCCCCCGGCCAGTAGAAGTAGTCACGGATCCAGAAGCGGGCGCTGTCCGCGCTGATCTGCCAGATGCCGAGTTGGGCGGTGGTCAGGCCCCGGCCGGAGAGCACCCCGTCCACCACCGACACCACGGCGAGCAGCCAGAGCCAGCCGGTGGTGGCGATCAGGTTGGTGGCGGCGGCACGGGTGTGCAACGCCCAGGTCGCCAGCAGCACGCCGAGCACCAGCCCCGCCGCCGCGTACGCGGCGGCGACGGTCTGCGGCGCGGTGGTGTCCGGCACCCGCGCGGCCCGGGCCGGCACCGCCACCAACAGCACGGTGACCAGCGCGCCGACACCGGCGGCCAGGGCGAGCCCGAGCCGGGGCAGCACACCCACCGGCTCGTCCCCACCACCGCGCAGGCGCTGGGCGCAGACCGCACCGGCGATGACCGAGGTCGCGGCGATCCAGGTGGCCCAGGCGAGGCTCGCCACCCACGCCGACTCGACGCGTACGGTGCCGGTGGGCGCCCAGTTGATGATGCCCAGCCCGTAGCCGAAGCCGAGCTGAGCGGCGCCCGCGCCGGCAGCGACGCCGAGCGCCGCAGCGGTCGATCCTCCCCAGCCCCGTCTGGCCATGCCGGGCAGCGTAGCGTCCCGAGGTCGGCCCGGCGAGTCGTGGGAGCGGCCGGCCGGGCCCGGACGGCTTGGCGGCACCGGCTACGGTCGCCGATGACTGAGGCGGGAGACGCGATGACGGACGAACAGCAGCCGGTACGCGACGAGACCGGTCCGGACCGGACCCGGCTGCTCGTCGGAGGCGGACTGGCGGCGGTCCTGCTGGCCGTGATCGGAGCCAGCGGTGGCTGGATCCTGGCCGGTGGCCCGGACCGGCCCACCGCCTCGTCCGAGGCCGTCTCGCCGCCGGCCGCCCCGCCGCCCGTTCCGACCGGGGCGGCTCCCACGACGGACCGCCCGGGCGAGGACCGCCCCACCGGTACCCGTTCGCGCACCCCGGCCGGCCTCACCGTGCCGGAGCTGGTGGGTACTGACTTCGAGCGGGCCCGGCAGCAGTTGCGCGACCGTCGACTCGGTTGGCGCTTGGTGTTCGGCAGCGGCTCGGGACGCGCCGTGGAGCGCACGTCGCCCCGGCCGGGGACGCCGGTGAAGCGCGGGGTCACCGTCACCGTCTGGGTCGCCGGGCCGGCGCCCGAGGTCACCGTGCCCGACGTGGGCGGCGAGTCCTGCTCCGACGCCGCCGACGACCTGGTGGAGGCGGGGCTCTATCCCCGTTACCCGGCCGGTCGGCAGGGGCCGGTCAGCGGGCAGGACCCGGTCGCCGGGGGCACCGCCCACTGGAACGACCAGGTGTCGTTGACCTGCGGGAACGAGCCCTCGAGCACGCCGAGCGACGGCCCGCCGCCGACGCCCTGACGCCGTCCGGCGCGCTGATCCCGGCCGGCCCGGCCGTGGCCCGCTACCGTGGACGTCCGAGGGCCGCGAGCCCCGTCCCGGTGCGGGAAGGACGAGTGTCATGAGCGACGACCGTCAGGAACCACCCGCCGACGACGGGGACGCCACCCGGGCCCTGCCCCGGAACGCGGCCGGGGCGGGCGAGGACGTCGACGCCACCCGGGCCATGCCGCGGAACGCGGCGGGGGCGGACGCGACCCGGCCGTTGCCCGGCGGGGCCCCTCGACCCCTCGACGCCACCAGCCGGCAGGAGCCGGTCGGTGACGCGCCCTGGTCCGGCCGGGCCGGCGTGCCGCCGCCACGGTCGGCGGCCTATCCGGAGCCGGGCGCCGAGTGGTACGCCGACGAGCAGGCCGGACGTCGCTGGTGGATGCCGATCCTGCTGGGCGTCCTGGCCCTGATCCTGATCGGGCTGATCGCGGCCGGGGTGTGGCTGGCGTTGCGGGCCGCCGACCGCGACTCCGGTCCGGGCACGCCGTCGGCGACGCCCAGCGCGTCCGCGCCGGCCAGTGCCAGCTCGGCCAGTGCCACCCCGAGCAGCGCGTCCCCGTCGGCTTCCCCGTCCGGCACGCCGCCGACCACGGCGGTGGAGGTGCCGATGCCACCGCTGGTGGGGCTGCCGGAGTCGGCCGCCCGGACGGTGCTGGACCGGCTCGGCATCGACTACCGCGTCCAGCGCCGAGCGTCGGACCGGCCGGCCGGGACGGTGATCGCCACGAATCCGGAGGCCGGTTACGCCGTGGGCGAGGGCGAGCGGGTCACCCTGGTGGTGGCCGCGTCCGCCGCGCCCACCACCGGCGCGCCGACGACCGGGACGACCACTCCGGGCTCCGCGCCGGCCACCTCCGCCACGCCCTGACGCGTACTCACCACTGTCGGCGGCGGGCGCCGACCAGGCCGAGCCCGGCCAGCGAGATGGCGAGGCCGAGCAGACCGGAGTAGAACAGCGGCCGGCTGAGGTCCGTCGGCTCGATGGGGCGGTCGGCGAGCATGCCGCCGCCGGCCCCGCTGCCCGCCGCACCGGACGGGGGCGACACGTCGGCCCCGTCCGCCGCCGACGGCTGCTCGATCTCGTCCGGCTCTGCGTCGTCCGGTTCGACGGTCGGGCGGGCGTCCGCGCCGGCCACGGTGATCTCCGGGGCCGGTACGGGTTCGGCCAGTTGCTGGGTGGTGGAGAAGGCCGGGTGGCGGACCACGAGCGCGAGCGCGGTCGCGACCCCGAGGAAGACGAAGAGCCCGAGGGCGTAGCCGGTGCGGGACCTGTGGTGCCGCCGCGCGGTGGGCAGATTGACCATGACCATCCCTGGTTCAGGGTCCGTGGCGCGCGGGGTGGAACGTGCCGGGGTGGGCGTACCGATTCTATGGCGGCGGCACGCCCACGGGCCGGGAATCGTGAGGTCAGCCCACCCGGACCGGGGTCCGGGTGACCGGACGGCGGGCTGTCCGGACGGTGTGCTGCCGGGGGACCGGCGCGGCCTGGATCTGCCGCAGCCCCTCCTGCTGTACGAAGATCGACCGTCGGTTGACCGCGTCCCCCGCCGCGTTCAACTCGTAGCCGTCGAGCCAGAGCCAACCGTCGTAGGCCGGCCAGTCGAGCACCCGGATCACCCGGAACATGATCGGTCGGAAGAACTGGACACTCGCCGCGCGCGTCACGTGCAGTACGTCACCGGAGCGGGGAAGCACATGGGCTCCTGGGAGGGTTCGGCCGGCACGGGGCCGGCGAGCTGAACGGGTCGGTGCGGTCCGGCGACGGGGGGTCTACCTCGTGGACCGGCGGTCGGTCGGTGCTGGTCGGGCCGTACCCACGGTGGCGAGCCGCCACCCGACCATCACCCGGCTGCTCCCGGTTACCGCTCCCGCCGCCGCAGCCGAGACGGCGTGCAGCGGCGGGGTCTTCTACTCCGGGGCAGGTCGCACGGCGCGGGACGGCTCCCCTCCGGCCGTCCCGCGGACCGTGGTGTCACCACGCGCGGAGATCAAGCGAAGACGGTGAGTAACCCGTGCCATACGGACAGAGTGCATCAGCGAGGTGCGACATGCAAGTTGCACGTCGACTTTTGCCGTTAGGTGAGCGGGACACGTGAACCGGACGCTTGAAGCCTCAGGTGCCGGGCCGGCACACTGGACGCCGGTTTCGCCCGTCGCGGCCGGTCGACGACCGGCACCACCCCCGCCGCGAACGCTTGCCCGCCGCCCGCCGGTCGCGCCCACGGCGGGTGTGGAACCGGGCGCGACCGACCGGAGGTAGCCGGGTGACTGCGAGTCCTGGAGCCGCGTCGTGAGCGAACGGCGCAGCCCGACCATCCGTCGGCGCCGACTCGGCGCCGAACTCCGCCGGCAACGGGAAGCCGCCGGCATCACCATCGAGGTGGTCGCCGAGCAGTTGGAGTGCTCGGCGTCCAAGGTCTCCCGGATCGAGACCGGCCACACCACCGCGACACCCCGCGACGTGCGGGACATGCTCCGCATCTACGGGGTGGTCGGCGCGGAGAGCGACGAGCTGGTGCAGATCGCCCGCGAGGCACGGCAGAAGGGGTGGTGGCATCCGTACAGCACGGTGCTGGTGGGCGCGTACGTCGGCCTGGAGGCCGCGGCCAGCCAGATCCGGGCGTACGAGCAGCAGGTCGTGCCTGGCCTGTTGGAGACCGAGGAGTACGCCGGGGCGATGATCCGCGCCGCCCGTCCGGACTTCACCGCCGATCAGATCGACCAACGGGTCCGTGTCCGATTGGGCCGGCAGTCGTTGTTGACCCAGGATGATCCGGTCGATCTGTGGGTGGTGCTCGATGAAGCGGTGCTGAGTCGGCCGGTTGGCGGCGACGCGGTGATGCGTAGTCAGCTCAAGCGGCTGGTGGAGGTGGCCCAACTGCCGAACGTGACGGTGCAGGTCCTCCCTTTCGAGGTGGGGGCCCACGCCGGTATGGATGGCACCTTCACGATCCTCAGCTTCCCCGAACCGAGTGATCCCGATGTCGTGTACGCGGAGAACGCCACGGGTGGGCTCTTCCTGGAGAAGAGCGACGAGCTTCAGAAGTACAGCTTCATCTTCGATCACATTCGAGCAGCGGCCATTCGACCGGAGGAGTCCGTCGCACACATCGCGAGACTGGCAGAGGAGCCGCTGTGGAAATGGCGACCAAGGAGTTCCCCGTGGACCTGACGCAGGCGACGTGGTTCAAAAGCTCGAAGAGCGGGCCGAACTGCGACAACTGCGTGGAGGTCGCGTACGTGACCGGGGCGGTCGGCGTCCGGGACTCGAAGGACAAGGCGGGCCCCGCCCTGGTCTTCGCCCCCGGTGACTGGCACGCATTCGTCGCCCGGGCCCGGGGCGGAGCCTTCGGCCAAAGCTGATCGGTATCCCCGAGAAACGGTCCCGCCCGCCAGCGTCGTCGGGCGGGACCGTTGCACGTCCACCGGCCGCCGACGCCGGGCACCCGTCGCCTGTTCCGTTCCGCCTCGTTGAACCGCACGGATCGGCAACCGAACGAGGCAGGCGAGACTGATGACGACGATCGGTTCAGAGAATCTCACCAACGGCCCGGGCAAGCCCGAGCGGTTCGGTGGCAAGTACCGTGGGGCCCGCCGGGACACCGTCCTGACCGAGGTGGTCTCCACCGACGGCGAGGACCTCACCGCCCGGGACACGGGCGCGCCGGAGCCGTCCGCGCCGACGCTCTCCCTGCCGTCGCTGGACCCGAACCCGCTGACCGAGCCGTCGTTTCCGCCCACCGGGTGGCCGATGGAGCAGCAGGAGTCCCTGGTGGACCACCCGCTGCTGCGCGGGCTGCTGCTGGAGTTGCCGCCCAGGGGGAGCGTGCCCCCGCCCGGCTGGCTGGACCGCTGGTTCGAAGCGACCCGGGCGATCCTCGAACTGCTATACGTGCAGGGCACCGGCCGGACGCGTTGACACCGCGGTCGCCCGGGGCATCGCCCGCTCGGCGAGCCGGTTGTGCCGCAGCGCGTGGCGTACCCCGATCGTGGCCACGCCGAGCACCGCGACGGTGATCGCCGGGCCGGCCACCCCCGGCGCGGCGAACAGGTCGACCCCGACGGCCGGCAGCACCGCCACCAGCGCCGCGAGCGCGGTCGCCTGGATCGGGAGCACGATCAGCGGGTGCGCGGCGGCGGCCCGCAGCCCGTGCGGCGCCGGGGTGCCCGGCGCCGCGGTGAAGGCGCTCGCGCCGGCCCGCAGTCGCCGGAGCCGGCGTACCGTGCAGACCGCGACGAGAGCCGTCGGGGCCGCCGCGACCGCGAGCCCGGCGGCGGCCCGGTCGAGCGCCGTGTCGCCGCCGCTCTGCAGGCCCGCGACGAGGACCGCCGCGGTGAGCGTGAGGCCGGTCAGCACCAGTGCGGACAACCATCCGGTACGCCGGCGCAGCGCGCGGGCGCGGCGCAGCCGGGGCAGGCCCTCCGCGACCAGGCCGGCGGCCAGCCAGACGGCGGCGACGGGGAGCAGCAGAGCGAGACGGTCATCCATGGGCTCAGCCTTGCCCAGTTCGGCATCCACCGAATCCGGGACGGCACCCCGGTCGACCCGGAACGTCGTCCCGTAGGGGGCGGGCCGGATCAGACGTCGAAGGTGGACGGACGCCTGGTGGCCGGCGCCGGCGGGGTGGCCTTCCACAGGCCGGTCTTCTGCGCCGCGAGCCGGGCCAGGTAGGCCGGGTTGAGGATGACGTACCGGCGCCAGAGCCGCTTGGGCTCCAGGCCGAGCCGCCAGAACCACTCCAGCCCGGCGCGCTGCATCCACGGCGGCGGGTTGCGCAGCAGGCCGGCGTGGTAGTCGAACGCCGCGCCGACCGCCATCAGCGGCATGTCCAGCAGCGGTCGCATGGCGTACGCGAAGACCTCCTGGCGGGGGCAGCCCAGCCCGACCAGGACGAGGCGCGCGCCACTGCTCCGGATCCGGTCGGCGATCTCGGCGTCCTCGCCCGGCTGGACGGCCCGGAACTTGGACGGCTCGACGCCGGCGATCTTCAGCGCCGGGAACTTGCGCTCCAGCGCCGGGATCAGCCGGGACAGCGTCTCCTCGGTGGAGCCGTAGAGGTAGACCGGCAGCCCCTCGTCGGCGAACCGGGCGAGCACCCGCAGGGTCAGCTCCGGCCCGTAGACGCGGTCGGTGAGGCCGGCGCCGTGCAGCAGGTTGAGCGCCCAGCGCACCGGCTGGCCGTCCGGGGTCACCACGTCGAACGCGTTGAGCCGGGCGTTGTGCGCCGGGTCGAGCACCCCGGTCATCACGCCGTGCACGGCCAGCGCGGTCAGCGCCAGGGGCCGGCGTTCCCGGGCGGCGTCGACCACCGCCTCGGTGGCCCGGGCGTAGTCGGTCGCGTCGACGCCGACGCCGAGCACGTTGCGCTTCGTGCCGCCGTTCATGCCTGCGGCACCCACTTGTCGACGTTCGCCTCGTGGATCTCGCGGAGGATCATCGGCACGTCGTATGTGATCTTCCAGGCCGGGTAGTGCTCCTCGAACCGGGCCATGCTGCTGACGTACCACTGGTGGTCGCCGGTGCGGGCCTGCTCGACGTAGTTGATCCGCGCCTCGCGGCCGGTGATCTCCTGGGCGATCCGGAACGCCTCGATGTGCGAGGTGTTCGAGTGCCGGCCACCGCCGAGGTTGTAGACCTGGGCGGACCGCGGCTCCCGGAAGAACGCCTCGAACGCGGTGAGCACGTCGTGGGAGTGGATCGCGTCCCGGACCATCTTCCCCTTGTAGCCGAAGAGGTTGTACGTCCGGCCCTCCATCACGCACCGCATCAGGTAGGCGAGGAAGCCGTGCAGCTCGGCCGCGGAGTGCGCCGGGCCGGTCAGCGTGCCGCCCCGGAAGCAGGCGGTCTTCATGTCGAAGTACCGGCCGTACTCCTGGACCATCACGTCCGAGGCCACCTTCGAGGCGCCGAAGATCGAGTGCAGCGACTCGTCGATCGACATGTCCTCGGTGATGCCGCCGTACCAGTGGTGGTCCTCGGGCAGCTCGTAGCGCGTCTCCAGCTCGATCAGCGGGAGCGAGTTGGGCCGGTCGCCGTAGACCTTGTTGGTGGAACAGTGGATGAACGGCGCGTCGATCGCGTGCCGCCGGGTGTTCTCCAGCACGTTGAGCGTGCCGCCGGCGTTCACGTCGAAGTCCGTGAACGGCTCCTTGGCGGCCCAGTCGTGGCTCGGCTGGGCGGCGCTGTGGATCACCACGGCGATGTGCCGGCCGTACCGGGTGAAGACCTGCTCCAGGCCGTCCCGGTCCCGGATGTCCACGGCGTGGTGGGTGTACGCGGAGCCGAGGTCGGCGGCGAGCCGGTCGAGGCTCCACGCGGTCGAGCCGTCCTCGCCGAAGAAGTACCGCCGCATGTCGTTGTCGATGCCGACCACGTCGAGACCGAGGCCGGCGAAGTGCCGGGCCGCCTCGGAGCCGATCAGACCGCCGGAACCGGTCACCAACGCGACACTCACACGCCACTCCTGGTCCATGGGAGGCAGGGAAACCATCGGAGCATAGCGTGACGTCCGGTACGCCCCGATACGGCGCGAGGGCCCCGCAGCCTGCGGAGCCCTCGTTCTGGTGGGGATGGGGGGAGTTGAACCCCCACGTCCTTTCGGACACACGGACCTGAACCGTGCGCGTCTGCCATTCCGCCACATCCCCGTGGCACGACCCGGAACACCATATCGCATCCCTCGCCCGCCATCTGCGGCGGGTGTCGGGACAGATTACGCTGTCCACTGGTCAGGCCACGAACGATCACCGCTCGTGGCGGGCGAAACTTTAGCACGTCCGCGGGCCTGGTCACGAACGGGTCGACGGTAGCCGGCCGAGCGGCGTGTGAGCTGCGGAGGCGGTGTCCGGATACCATCATTGCCTCGGGACCCGAGGAGGAGCCGGTGAGCGTGCTGCAACGCTTCGAGAAGCGTCTGGAAGGCCTGGTCGAGGGGGCCTTCGCCAAGGTCTTCAAAGGGGTGGTCCACCCCGTGGAGATCCTCAACGCCATGCAGCGGGAGGCCGAGGCGCACAAGGCGATCCTGGCCGGTGGGCGCACGTTGGTGCCCAACCGCTACGTGATCGATCTCTCGCCGTACGACCACAGTCGGTTGGCGCCGTACGCCGCCGCGCTGGCCCAGGAGCTGGCCCAGTCGCAGGCGGAGTTCATCGGCGAGCAGGCCTGGACGGTCTACGGCGACGTGATCGTCGAGGTCGAACGCGGTGAGGGGCTGGACACCGGCATGTTCCGGGTCACCGCCGAGGTCTACACCGGTGGCGACGTCGCGCCGGTCTCCGCGCCGGGCGGCTACGACCAGGGCGGCTACGACGCCGGCCCGGCGTACCCGGCCTACGACCAGGGTGGCGGCTACGGTCCGCCGCCCGGCCACGGCGGCGGTCGCAACGTCCGCCTGGTCTCCGGCGACGGGCGCACCTACCCGCTCCAGATGGGCTCGACCGTGATCGGTCGCGGTGACCAGGCCAACCTGCGTCTGCCCGACGTCGGCATCTCCCGGCGCCACGCCCGGCTGGACTTCGACGGCGGCCAGGTCGTGCTGACCGACCTCGGCTCCACGAACGGCACGATGGTCAACGGCCAGCGGGTCTCCGCGGTCGCCCTCAACCCGGGCGACATGATCCAGCTCGGCACCACGACGCTGACCTTCCGCGTGGACGGCTGATCCCCGTTGCCGGAGCTCGTCATCACCGTCGCCCGGTTCGGGTTCCTCATCCTGCTGTGGATCTTCGTCTTCACGGTGGTCGGCGTGATTCGCCGGGACCTCTTCGCCGGGGCCCGGTCGAGTCGCCTGGTGGCCGCGCCACGCGGGGTCGGCGCGTCGACAAACCAGCCCGCCCCACCCGGCAAGCCGGCGAAGGCCAAGCGGGGCCGCGCCGCCCACCAGATGGTGGTCACCGCCGGTCAACTCGCCGGCACCCGGATCACGCTGGGGGAAGCGCAGATCACCATCGGTCGGGCGGAGGACTCGACGCTGGTGATCACCGACGACTACGCCTCGGCGCGACACGCCCGGCTCGTGCCGCGTGACGGGCAGTGGTACGTCGAGGACCTCGGATCAACTAACGGCACCTACCTGGATCGCGCTAAGGTCACCGGACCAACCCCCGTCCCCCTCGGCGTGCCGATCCGG
Organism: Micromonospora sp. NBC_01392; assembly: GCF_045040125.1. Classification (NCBI taxonomy): domain Bacteria; kingdom Bacillati; phylum Actinomycetota; class Actinomycetes; order Micromonosporales; family Micromonosporaceae; genus Micromonospora; species Micromonospora sp. NBC_01392. The sequence continues at coordinate 342,330 of NZ_CP109549.1, forward strand.
ATCGGCCGCACTTCCCTCGAATTACGGCCATGACTCTGACCCTGCGCTACGCGGCCCACAGTGACCGCGGTCTGATCCGAGACGGCAATCAGGATTCCGTCTACGCCGGACCGCGGCTGCTCGCCGTTGCCGACGGCATGGGCGGCATGGCCGCCGGTGACGTCGCCAGCAACATCGTCATCGGTGCCATGGCGCCGCTCGACGAGGACGTCCCCGGTGACGCCCTGGTCGACGCGCTCCGATCCGCCGTGGGCACCGCCAACCAGCAACTCCGCGACACCGTGGACGCCAACCCGCAGCTGGAGGGGATGGGCACGACGCTCACCGCGACCCTCTTCTCCGGCAGCAAGCTCGGCATGGTCCACATCGGTGACTCGCGGGCCTACCTCCTGCGCAACGGCGAGTTCGCGCAGATCACCAAGGACGACACCTACGTCCAGATGCTCGTCGACGAGGGCCGGATCAGCGCGGAGGAGGCGAGCAGCCACCCCCAGCGTTCGCTGCTCACCCGCGCGCTCGACGGCCGGGACATCGACCCGGAGTACAGCGTCCGCCAGGTGCTGCCCGGCGACCGGTACCTGATCTGCTCCGACGGCCTCTCCGGCGTGGTCAGCGCGGACACCATCGGCGACACCCTGCGCGAGTACCCCGACCCGCAGCAGTGCGTGGAACGCCTGGTGCAGCTCGCGCTGCGCGGCGGCGGGCCGGACAACATCACGGTGATCATCGCCGACGCGACCGACCAGGACATCGTCGAGGCGTCCCCGATCGTCGGCGGCGCCGCCGCCCGCGACCGGGGCATGGCGACATCGGCCGACGACTCCACCCCGGCGGCCCGCGCCTCGGCGCTGTCCGCCCCCCGGGCGCCCGTGCCCGAGGAGCCGGCCGACAACCGTGACGACGAGCCCGAGCCGCGTCGGCGACGGCCGCTGCGGACCGTGGCCATGGCGCTCGCGCTGGCGGTCATCGTCGCCGGCGCCGTCTTCGGCGGCTGGACGTACACCCAGCGGCAGTACTACGTCGGCGCCACCGACGACGGTCAGCTCGCGGTGTTCCGTGGGGTGCCCGGCCAGGTCGCCGGCCTCGACCTGTCGGACGTGCACGCCCGCAGCGAGTCCCGCCTCGACGACCTGACCCTGGCCGCCCAGGAGCGGGTGAAGCAGGGCATCCAGGCCAAGAGCGAGCCGGACGCCGAGCGCCGACTGGCGGAACTGACAAGCGACGACCCGGCCAACCCGAACCTCAAGCCGCTCTGCCCGCCGAGTCCGGCGCCCGGCACGGCGCCGGCCACGCCCAGCCCGACGCCGGTGGCGACGGGCGGTGCGCTGTCCCCGGCGGCCACCGGCAGCGCCGTCCCGCCGACCCCGTCGCCCGGCCCGCCGACGCCCACACCGACGTTGACCATCACGCCCGACGCCGTAGTCTCCGACACCGTTCCGCCGGCCGATCCCGCCGGTTGCCGGTCGCCGGAGTGAGCGCCGGCTCGATCCCGAGGACGCATCCGTGACCGCAGCCGCCGCACCGGCCGCCTCGCCCGCTTCGACGGGCGAGCAGTCCGGCGTACGCCTGGCCCGGTCCCGGCGTAACGCCGAGCTGTCCCTGCTCCTGCTCGCCATGGTGCTGGTGGCGGCGTACGCGGCGATGATCGAGGCCAAGGCGCTGGACACCATCACGTCGGATTTCTGGGTTCCGGCCGCCGCGCTGGGGCTGGTCTTCCTGGGCCTGCACCTGGTGATCCGGTGGCTGGCGCCGTACGCCGATCCGGCGCTGCTGCCGGCGGTGGCGCTGCTCAACGGCATCGGGGTCGGCTTCCTGCGCCGCTACGACCTGGCCCAGGCCGCGCCGGCGGAGCGGGCCGACCTGGCCATCTTCGCCGGCACCGGGGGCCGGCAACTGGCGTGGACGCTGGCCGCGGTGGCGCTCGCCGCCGGGCTGCTGGCGATCCTGCGCGACCACCGCACGCTCTCCCGGTACGCGTACACGCTGGGGCTGGCCGGCATCGTGCTGGTGATGATCCCGGCGGTGCTGCCCGGCCGGTTCTCCGAGATCAACGGCGCCAAGCTGTGGATCCGGGTCGGCGGGTTCCAGATCCAGCCGGGTGAGTTCGCCAAGCTCGCGCTGCTCACGTTCTTCGCGTACTACCTGGTGCGCAAGCGGGAGGTGCTGTCGCTGGCCAGCCGGCGGGTGCTCGGCATCGACTTCCCGCGCGGCCGGGACCTCGGGCCGGTGCTGGTGGTCTGGCTGGTCAGCATCCTGGTCCTGGTCTTCGAGAAGGACCTGGGCACCTCGCTGCTCTACTTCGGCATGTTCGTGGTGACGCTCTACGTCGCCACCGAGCGGGTGAGCTGGCTGCTCATCGGTCTGATCCTGTTCTTCGGCGGCGCCTACCTGGCCTACCTGCTGGGCAGCACCGTGGGTGGCCCGTTCGCCAACTTCTACGACCGGGCGCAGATCTGGCTCGACCCGTTCGCCGAGCCGTACGACCGCGGCTACCAGCTCGTCCAGGGCCTGCTCACGCTCGGCACCGGTGGCCTGTTCGGGGCCGGGCCGGGCGGCGGCCAGCCGACGCTGCTGCCCGAGGTGCAGACCGACTTCATCTTCGCCGGCATCGGTGAGGAGATCGGCCTGTTCGGTCTCTCCGCGCTGCTCGTGGTCTACCTGCTGATCGTCGAGCGGGGCCTGCGGGCCGCGCTGGCGGTGCGCGACTCGTTCGGCAAGCTGCTCGCCGGCGGCCTGGCGTTCACGCTGGGCCTCCAGGTCTTCGTCATCGTCGGCGGCATCAGCAAGCTCATCCCGCTCACCGGTCAGACCACGCCGTTCCTCTCCGCCGGTGGTTCCTCGCTGATGGCGAACTGGCTGTTGATCGCCGTGCTGCTGCGGGTCTCCGACGGTGCCCGCCGGCCGGTCACCGGCGGTCGCGGCCCGGCGGCCCGGCCCGGCGGCGGCCCGCCCGACCAGCTGCACGGTGCTCCCACGGAGGTGATCCGGCCGTGAACGCACCCCTGCGCCGCGTCGGTGTGGTCGTGATGATCCTGTTCGGCCTGCTCTTCGCGAACCTGAACTGGATCCAGGCGTACAAGGCCGACGAGTACCGCACCAGCGACTACAACGGCCGGGTCCAGGTCGCCGAGTACGACCGCAAGCGCGGCAACATCGAGGTCGGCGGCACCGCGTACGCGCTCAGCAAGGAGACCGGCGGGGAGCTGAAGTACCTGCGCACCTACCCCCAGGGGGAGATGTACGCGCACGTGCTCGGCTGGAAGCCGGTGAACGGCAGCGCGAGCGGCATCGAGCGGGTGGAGAACGACTTCCTCGCCGGCACCAGCGACGCGCTCATCGCCAGCCGGATCAAGGACATGTTCACCGGGGACGAGACCGGTGGCGGCAACGTGCTGCTGACCCTCTCCAAGCGGGCCCAGGAAACGGCGTTCAAGCAGCTCAACGACAACCAGGTCGGGGCGAAGAAGGGCGCGGCCGTCGCGATCGACCCGCGTACCGGCGCGGTGCAGGCGCTGGTCTCCATGCCGAGCTTCGACCCGAATCCGCTGGCCAGCCACTCCAGCACGGAGGCCGACCGGGCCTACAACGCGTTGGAGAAGGACAAGGACCGGCCGCTGGCCAACCGCGCGCTCGCCGAGGTGCTGCCCCCGGGCTCCACCTTCAAGGTCATCATGGCCGCCGCCGCGTTGGAGAACGGCGTCGGGCAGCAGACGCAGATCCCGGCCGGGCCGAGCTACACCGCGCCGGGCGCCGGCGTGCCGATCCGGAACGCGGCGCCGTCGATCTGCCCCGAGTCCCAGGTGACGCTGCGGGAGGCGGTGACCGAGTCGTGCAACACCGGCTTCGCCCAGCTCGGCGTGCGGCTCGGCGCGGAGAAGGTCAAGGAGAAGGCGAAGCAGTTCGGCTTCGAGCAGGAGGACCTCACGGTCGGGCAGAACGGTGACGGCGGTCTGCCGGTCGCGGCCAGCCGCACCGGTGACATGCAGAACCCGGACGGCAGCACCGACCAGGCCGCGCTGGCCCAGTCGTCGATCGGCCAGAACAACGTGCGGATGACGCCGTTGCAGGGCGCGCTGATCGCCGCCGCGGTGGCCAACAACGGCAGCCAGATGCGCCCGTACCTGGTGAAGCAGCTGCTCGGGCCGGACCGCACCACGGTCTACGACGCGGCCAAGCCGCGTGAGCTGCGCCGCCCGGTCAGCAGTCAGGTCTCCGCCGACCTGCGTTCGATGATGCAGAACGTGGTGAAGGAGGGCACCGGTCGCCGGGCAGCCATCGACGGGTACGTGGTCGGCGGCAAGACCGGCACCGCGCAGTCCGGCCCGGACACGCCGGACCACGGCTGGTTCATCGGCTTCGCGATGGACAAGGACGGCACGCCGCTCTCCGCGGTCTGCGTCGAGCTGGAGCAGGCCGGCAGCGGCGGCAGCGCGGAGGCGGCCCGGATCGCCGGCCGGATCATGGCGGCGGCCATCGCGGACTCCGGGAGGCGCTGACGTGCTGAGCCCGGGGGTGCAGCTCGGCAACCGCTACCGTCTCGACGAGCGGATCGCCAGCGGTGGCATGGGTGACGTCTGGCGCGGCACCGACCAGGTGCTGGGCCGGACGGTCGCGGTCAAGAGCCTGCTGCCCGCGTTGCTCGACGAGCCGGGTTTCGCCGAGCGGTTCCGGGGCGAGGCGCGGACCATGGCCACCATCAACCACCCCGGCGTCGTGGACGTCTACGACTTCGGCAGCGACCAGCACATCGCGTTCCTGGTCATGGAATACGTGGAGGGCGACGCGCTCTCCGCCACGCTCGGCCGGGTCGGCCGGCTCACCCCGGCCCGCACCATGGCGTTGCTGGCCCAGGCCGCCGACGCACTGCACGCCGCGCACGAGAAGGGCATCGTGCACCGCGACGTGAAGCCGGGCAACCTGCTGGTCCGGCCGAACGGCACGCTGGTGCTCACCGACTTCGGCATCGCCCGGTCGGAGCTGGTCGGCCAGCTCACCGCCGCCGGCTCGGTGCTCGGCACCGCCTCCTACATCTCGCCCGAGCAGGCCACCGGCGCGGTCGCCACCCCGGCCTCGGACGTGTACGCGCTCGGCGTGGTCGCCTACCAGTGCCTGGCCGGCCGGCGGCCGTTCGAGGGCGACAACCCGCTCGAGATCGCCATGAAGCACGTGCGGGACACGCCCCGCGCGCTCCCCGCCGACATCCCGCCGCAGGTGCGGGCGATCGTCGAGCGGGCCATGGCGAAGGACCCGGCGGCCCGCTGGTCCAGCGCCGCCGCGTTGGCCGGGATCGCCCGGCAGGCCAAGCAGACGCTCTCCCAGCAGGCGCGCGGCGGGCGGCCGATCTCCGGCGTACCGGCCTCGCCGGCCGCACCGGTCGCGCGGGCGCAGGTGCCGAACGCCGCGCCCCGCCCGCAGCCCCGCCCGCCGGTCACGCCGCCCCGACCGCCGGTGACGCCGGCCCGCCCACCGGCGGCGCCGCGCCCGACCATGGTCGCGCACCCGGCCCCGCAGGCCCGCCCGCCGGTGGGTCCGCGTGGTGCGGCACCCGTCCCGCAACCCCGGCCCCCGCACAACCCGCTGGGGTACGCTCGTCCGCCCGTCGCGCCGCCGCCGGCACCCCGCCGCTCCCGGTCCGGGCTCTGGACGACCGCGATCCTGGTGGCGGTGCTGGTCATCCTCTGCTCGGGCGTGATCTCGTTCTGGTACCGGAAGTACGGTTCGGCCGCCCCCGGTCCGGCGAGTGTGAGCGTGACCTCCGGCGCGGTGCGCGCGTACGGGGGCGACTATCCGGTCCGCACGTCGTACCGTCGTGAGGTACGCCTCCAGCCGGCCGGCGGCGGTACGACGACGAGCGAAGGACGAGAGACGCGATGACAGCGCAGGCCCGCCTGCTCGGTGGCAGGTACCAGGTCGGCGAGCTGCTGGGCTACGGCGGCATGGCGGAGGTGCACCGCGGTCGCGATCTCCGGCTCGGGCGGGACGTCGCGATCAAGATGCTTCGTGCCGATCTGGCCCGCGACGCGACGTTCCAGATGCGGTTCCGCCGGGAGGCGCAGAACGCCGCCTCGCTCAACCACCCGGCCATCGTCGCCGTCTACGACACCGGCGAGGAGACCGCCCCGACCGGCGAGACACTGCCGTTCATCGTGATGGAGTTCGTCAACGGGCGGACCCTGAAGGAGGTCCTCGGCGTCGAGGGGCGGCTCCAGCCGCGCCGGGCGCTGGAGATCTGCGCCGACATGTGCGCCGCGCTGGAGTTCAGCCACCGGCACGGCATCATCCACCGGGACATCAAGCCCGGCAACGTGATGCTCACCCAGACCGGCCAGGTCAAGGTGATGGACTTCGGCATCGCCCGCGCGCTGGCCAGCGGCGCCACCACGATGACGCAGACCAGCGCGGTCATCGGCACCGCACAGTATCTTTCCCCGGAGCAGGCGCGCGGCGAGGCGGTCGACGCCCGCTCCGACGTCTACGCGGCCGGCTGCGTGCTGTTCGAGCTGCTCTGCGGGCATCCGCCGTTCGTCGGGGACAGCCCGGTCAGCGTCGCCTACCAGCACGTGCGGGAGCAGCCGCCGACGCCGAGCACGATCAACCCGGACGTCAACCCCGCGGTCGACGCCATCGTGCTCAAGGCGCTCTCCAAGAACCCGCTCAACCGCTACCAGAGCGCCGGTGAGATGCGGGCGGACCTGCTCCGCGCCGCGGCCGGCCGACCGGTGCTGGCCACCCCGGTGATGCCGGCCGAGGAGACCATGCCGATGGCGGCCGCCGCGGGCGGCTACCAGGCGGCGCAGCAGACCCAGATGATGGGCCCGCAGACCCGCCAGCAGCCGCCGGCCCGGGTCGGGGATCCGCGCAAGCGCAGGAGTTCCTCCTGGGTCATCGCCACGTTCGCCGCGCTCGGCGTGCTCGCGGTGATCGCGCTGGGCACCGCGCTCTGGCTCAACCAGGCCGGCAACGAGAAGGTCTCCGTCCCGCAGTTGGGCGACCGGACCCAGGCCGACGCGCAGGCCGCGCTCACCCAGGCCGGGCTGCGGTTCGTCCCCGGCACGCCGGTGAAGAACGCCGAGTGCAAGAAGGGCACGGTGGTGGGGCAGAACCCCGGGCCGGGCCTCCGGGTGGACAAGAACACCCCGGTCACGGTGCAGGTCTGCGCCGGCCCGGACGACGTCACCATCCCGCAGAGCCTGGTGGGTGGCACCTACACCAGCGTGAAGGGCCAACTGGAGAGCCTTGGGCTGACCGTCGAGCGCAAGGAAGTCACCAGCGGTGCCCCGCAGGACCAGGTCACCAAGGTGACGCCCAAGGAGGGCAGCACCGTGCCCCCGAACACCAAGGTGACGCTCGAAGTGTCCAAGGGCAACCTGAACGAGGTGCCGGACGTTCGTGGCTACACCGAGGACCAGGCGAAGGCGCGCCTGAAGGACGCCGGCTACGACGTCGAGGTCCGGGACGGCAAAGAGGTCGATCCGGCCCAGGCGGGCAAGGTGAGCAGCCAGTCCCCGTCCCCCGGCAAGAAGCTGGCCAAGGGCGAGACCGTGACCATCGCGGTCGACGTGCCGATCGAGGAGCAGAGCGAGAGCCCGTCGCCGAGCCCGACCCCGACCGCGTCGCCGAGCACCCCGGGTGCCGGTGGCGGTGGCGGCTTCCCGGTTCCGTCGATCCCGCCGACGCGCAACCGCTGACCTGTGCTCCCGGGGCGCGGCCCCGGCGCCGTGACCACGGACGTGGCGGTGTCCCACCGGGGGCGCCGCCACGTGGCGTGTCCGGAGAGTCAGGCGGTGGCGAACGCGGCCCGGCGTCGCGCGTCGACCTCGGCGGCCAGCTCCGGGGCCCGCTCCTGCGCCTCCGGATGGCCGCAGGCGGCCAGCCAGTTCGCCAGCATGAGGTGACCGCCCTCGGTCAGCACCGACTCGGGGTGGAACTGGACGCCCTCGATCGGCAGCGTGCGGTGCCGCATCGCCATCACCACGCCGGAGCCGGTCCAGCCGGTGACCTCCAGCTCGTCGGGGAGCGTCTCGGGCAGCACGGCGAGCGAGTGGTAGCGGGTGGCGGTGAACGGGTCGGGCAGGCCGGCGAGCACGCCGTCACCGCGGTGGCGCACCTCGGAGGTCTTGCCGTGCAGCAGCTCCGGCGCGCGGGTCACGGTCGCGCCGAACGCCGCGCCGATGGCCTGGTGGCCGAGGCAGACGCCGAGGATCGGGAGCCGGCCGGAGTACTCGCGGATGACGTCCAGGCAGATGCCGGCGCGGTCCGGGCGGCCCGGGCCGGGCGACAGCAGGATGCCGGCCGCCCCGACCCGTCCCACCTCGGCGACGTCGATCTCGTCGTTGCGGCGGACCTCGCAGTCCGCGCCGAGCTGGCCGAGATACTGCACGAGGTTGAAGACGAACGAGTCGTGGTTGTCGATCACCAGGACGCGCATCGGAGTCACCCGCCCGGAGCGGTGGGCGGGGCGTTGTTCGTCTCGGTGCTGTAGGGGAGTTCCTCGTCCTGTTCGGGCTGCCCGGTCGGGTCGGTGAGGCCGCCGCCGGGGGCGTCGCCGGGCACGCCGGAGTCCTGCGTGACCTGCACGTCGTCGAAGGGCAGCAGCGGCTCGGCCCACGGGAAGACCACGAACCAGAGCAGGGCCACGGTGGCGGTGGCCAGCAGCACCGACCCGATCAGCTTGCCGGGCAGGCCCAGGGGCAGCTTCCGCCAGATCCACGCGTACACGGTTCAGCCCTCCAGCTCGGCCGGTCGGCCCGTCGACTTGGCCTGGGCCCGGTCGAAGCGGGCGTGGATGATCAGCCGCTGGTAGTTGTCGAACTTGGGGTTGCAGGTGGTCAGCGTGAGCAGCTTCTCGGTGGCCCGGCCACCCGGCTTGCCCGGCACCGGCGCGACCACCTCGACCTGGGACGGCTTGACGATGCGCTGCTGGTAGACCCGGTAGACCAGCCACTCGCCCTTGGTCTCGACCACGATGGCGTCGCCGGGGGACAGCTCGTCCAGTCGCCAGAACGTGGACCGGATGCGGTGTCCGGCGACGGAGAAGTTGCCGACCTCGCCGGGCATGGCGCTGTCCGGGTAGTGGCCCGGGGCGTACCGGATGTCGTCCGGGGTGACGCCCTCGACCACCACCCAGTGCTTGTCGAGCTTCGGAATGTAGAGGCCGGCGACCGGCTTGCCCTCGGCCGGCGGTTTCGGTTTCGTGCTCGGGCCGGGGGTCGGGCCGACCGTCGGGTCCGCCGCCCACTCCTGGGCGAGCTGACCGGTCAGGTCGTTCTGGTGGGCGTCGACGATGACCGACTTGCCCCAGATCTCGTAGCCGGCGAAGAGGAGCACCACCAGGCCGAACGTGATCAGCAGCTCGCCCGCGCCACGGACCGCCGTGCGTAGCCGGGAGCCGGTGGTGGGCCGCGTCAGCTCGGAGTAGACGCTGCGGTATCCCTCGCCGGTCTGTTCCGGCCGGAGCTGCACCACCCGCTCGCCGCGCCGTGGCCGTGGCGGCTCGGCGGGCGGCTCGCCGTCGTCGCCGCCGGGGTCCGGCGCCGGAGGCACCGCGCCCATCAGGCCGGTGGCGTCCAACCGGGGGTCGGCCGGCCGCCGGGTGACGGCGGGCAGCACCGCTGTCGCGCCGGGGTCGGCCGGCGGGGCCGGGTCCGGGCCGCGCCCGGTCGGGCCACCCGACCGGGGTACGCCGTGTCGCTCGGGTCCGACAGCGTGGCGCTCGGGTGCGCCGGGGTGCCGCTCGGGACCACTGGCGTGGCGCTCGGGTGCGCCGGGGTGCCGTTGTGGTGCGCCGGCGTGCTGCGGGGCTGCGGTGGAGCGCCGCTCGGGCCGGCCGGCCACCGGCGGGATGAAGTCGGTCGGCCCGTCACCCGGCGCGGCCGGTCGCACGCCGACACCGGGCCCTCCGCCGGCACCGGGCCCTCTGCCAGGACCGGACATCCCGCCGGCACCGGGCATCCCGCCGGGACGGCCGGTCGGGGCGTCGGAGGGGTCCAGGCCGGCGCGGCGGTCGTGGGGGGCCTCGGCGGACGGGCGGGAGTGCGGTCCCCGACCCGGCGGGTCGAACCGTCGGGGGTCGGTGGGAGTCGTCGGACCGGCGTACCGCCGGCTGTCGACGCCGGGCGTCTCCGCGGTTCGGCCGGCGGGCGGGCCGCTGGGCGGTGGGGTGCCGAGCCCGTTGCGGACCTCCGGCGACCGCCCCTCGGGGCCGGCGGCGGGCCGGCCGGGTCGGCGGGACGGCGGGTACGCCTCGGCGCGCGAGGCGGCGGCCGGCGGGCGGGCCGGATTGCCCGGCCAGGCCGGCGGTGGGTCGGCGGGGCGGGCGGCCGGCGGGGTGACCGGGCGGGCGGTGGGGCCGCGCCGTGCCGGGGCGGAGTGGGCCGGGCCGTCGTCCGGCCACGGCAGGTCGACCCGGGCCGGGGCGGGCGCCGGACGCTCGACCTTCCGGAGGAACGCGGTCGGCTCCTCAGACTCGGCGCGACGTCGATCGTCGCGTTCCCGGGGTTCGTCGCCGGTCACCGGGGCACCGTCGCCGATTGCAGCGCGGTGGAGTCCTCGAACGCCGGCACCGTCACGGTGGAGGTCTGCTCGCTGTAGCCGAGTTGGTAGTGGTCGGCCACTTCCTTGAACACCCGGACTCCCTCAGACGCGGCGAGCGCCCGCTGGAACTGGGCGGGGTCGCCGATGGCCACGATCTTGAAAGGAGGGGAGTAAACCCGGCCGTGCAGCAGCAGGGTGTTACCGACGCAGCGTACCGCGCTGGTGCTGAGCACGCGGACGTTCATGATTGACATGGCCTCCGCGCCTCCGGCCCACAGCGCGTTCACCACCGCCTGCACGTCGCCCTGGTGCACGACCAGGTCGTCGTTGCTGGCGCCCTTGGGCAGCGGCTGGCCGGGGCCCCAGTCGGCGTCGTTCAGCTCGATCGTGATGCCGGTGCCGGTGAGCGCGGTGAACCCGGCGGCCTGCCGGATCGCGGCGGCCCGGTCCCGCTGCGTCTTCACCGGCCCGTCGGTGCCGGCCAGCGCCTCGGTCTGCTCCTCGACCTCGTCGCGCAGCCGTGCGGCCTTCGCCTCGCTGGCCGCGACCTGCTCGCGGCGGTCCTCGATGAGCTGGGTGAGCTGGGGCCGCCGGTCCTCGCGCAGCGGGGTACCGCCGGCGGTGGTCGCGGTGGTGGTGAACAGCAGCCCGGCCGCGGCGGCGATCAGCGGCACGCCGATCGACCAGCCGGGGCGGCGCTGGCGTGCCCGCCGGGGCAGCAGACCGGCGACCGCGCGGCGAAGGACCTTCTGCCAGGAGGCGGCGCCGGACGTGTACTCCACCGGGCGTTCCCTTTCCCGTCGTCTCGTTCCGGCCCGCGCCGATGCGAACCGACCTGCTCGACCCGAAAAGTCCGCTCTTTTCGGTAACTCCGTGCACCGGCCCGACCCCATTCGTGGCCTGGACGGTCCGTCGGGACTACGCTAGCTGTCGACACATTATTGGCCATGGACCGTCGCCCCCGCGCCCGGTTGTCAGGCCGGACGAGGTCGTACCCCCCTCTGGAGAGCGTCGTGCCCAAGTCTCAGGTCCGCAAGAAGAAGGTGTACACCCCGCCGACGGACGTCCGTCCGACGGCGACGGCGTCGACGCGCAAGCCTAGCCCGATCTGGCTGCCGTTCACCGCCGTCGCGCTGATCGTGGTGGGCATCGCCTGGCTGGTGGTCTACTACCTTTCCGAGCAGGCGTATCCGGTCGCCTCGTGGGGTTACTGGAACCTCGCGGTGGGCTTCGGCGCGATGGTCTCCTCGCTGATCCTGCTCTCCCGCTGGCGCTGACCGGCTGGTTTTCGCCTCGCGCACGTCACGCCACGCCGCCCCTGCCCGGCGCCTGGGCTCCGGCCCACCTAAGGTGTCCGCAGGGCGGCGTGGCCGATGCGAGAAGATTCACGTTACTGCTGAGTAACCTTCCGCGTAGGCTGCACTGACAAGCAGCAGACCGGGAGGCCAACTCGATGGGCAGCGTCCAGATCGTCACCACGATCCTCGCGGCCGCCATCACCGCCGTGGCGGTGTGGCTTGCGGTACGCGCGGTCATGAAGATGACGGCCGTCATCCGGCTCGGGCAGCCCGCGCCCGAGCGGTTCGCCGACAAGGGCGCGCGCACCACCAAGATGCTGGTGGAGACCGCCGGCCACACCCGCATGCTCAAGTGGAGCGTGGTCGGGGCCGCCCACTGGTTCGTGATGGTCGGCTTCATCGTGCTGTCGCTGCTGGTGCTGGAGGCCTACTTCGAGGTGGTCTCGACCGGCGGCGGGCTGCCGATCGTCGGGCACTGGACCGTCTTCGGGCTGGTCACCGAGTGGATCGGCATCCTCGGCCTGGTCGGCATCCTGGTGCTGATGGCGATCCGGCTGCGCAACCGGCCCAACCGGCCGGAGAACCGCTCCCGCTTCACCGGCTCGACGATGTGGCAGGGCTACTTCGTCGAGTGGGTCGTGCTGCTGGTCCTGATCTTCGGCTTCGTCATCCGGGGCTTCAAGGTCGCCACCGACCACTTCGAGTACCCGGTCTGGGCCACCCCGCTCAGCCACGCGGTCGGTTCGGTGCTCCCCGACTGGGCGGCCGGCGTCAGCGTGGCCGCCCTCATCAAGATCGTCATCTCGATGACCTGGCTCATCGTGATCTCGCTGAACGTCACCATGGGTGTCGCCTGGCACCGCTTCCTGGCCTTCCCCAACATCTTCTTCAAGCGCGACCCGCAGAAGGCGGCCGGCTCCGGCCTGGGCCCGCTGCGGCCGATGACGAGCGAGGGCAAGCCGCTCGACTTCGAGGAGGCCGACCCGGAGAAGGACCAGTTCGGCGTCGCCCAGGTCGAGCAGTTCACCTGGAAGGGCCTGCTCGACTTCAGCACCTGCACCGAGTGCGGTCGCTGCCAGTCGCAGTGCCCGGCCTGGAACACCGGCAAGCCGCTGTCGCCGAAGCTGCTGGTGCTGAGCCTGCGCGACCACGCGTACGCCAAGGCGCCCTACCTGCTGGCCGGCGGCGGCAAGGACCTGACCGGCGAGGAGAAGGCCACCGAGGCGCAGCTCGCCCACATGGACGTGCTGGCCCTGGCCGAGGCCGACCGGCCGCTGATCGGCACCGCCGAGGAAGGCGGCGTCATCGACCCGGACGTGCTCTGGTCCTGCACCACCTGTGGCGCCTGCGTCGAGCAGTGCCCGGTGGACATCGAGCACGTCGACCACATCGTCGACATGCGCCGCTACCAGGTGCTGATCGAGTCGAGCTTCCCGTCCGAGGCCGGCGTGATGCTGCGCAACCTGGAGAACAAGGGCAACCCGTGGGGTGCGCCGCAGAACACCCGCGAGGACTGGACCAAGGGGCTCGACTTCGAGGTGCCCCGGGTCGGCGAGGTCGAGGACTTCGAGTACCTCTTCTGGGTCGGCTGCGCCGGCGCGTTCGAGGACCGGGCCAAGAAGACCACCCGCGCGGTCGCCACGCTGCTCAACGAGGCCGGCGTGAGCTTCGCCATCCTCGGCGAGGGCGAGACCTGCTCCGGTGACCCGGCCCGCCGGATCGGCAACGAGTTCGTGTTCCAGATGCTCGCCCAGCAGAACGTGGAGACGCTGAACGAGGCGTTCGACGGCCGGGAGAAGAGCAAGCGGAAGATCGTCGCCACCTGCCCGCACTGCTTCAACACGCTGGGCAACGAGTACGGCCAGCTCGGCGGCGAGTTCGAGGTGGTGCACCACACCCAGTTGCTGGCCCACCTGGTCAGCGCCGGCAAGCTCACCCCGGTGCAGCCGGTCGACGGGGGCGTCACCTACCACGACCCCTGCTACCTGGGCCGGCACAACCGGATCTTCGCCGCGCCCCGCGAGGTGCTCGGCGACTCGATGCAGGGCGAGCTGACCGAGATGCCGCGCAACAGCGAGCGCTCCTTCTGCTGCGGCGCCGGCGGCGCCCGGATGTGGATGGAGGAGAAGATCGGCAAGCGGATCAACGTGGACCGGGTCGAGGAGGCCATGTCCACCGGCGCGAAGACCATCGCGGTCGGCTGCCCGTTCTGCTCGACGATGCTCAACGACGGGGTGAACGGCAAGGGCGCCGGCGAGGACGTCGAGGTGGTCGACGTGGCGAGCGTGCTGCTGCGCTCGGTCAAGCCCGACGCGCCGGCCGGCGAGAAGGAGACCGCGCCGACGGCTGGCTGAGGCGTACCCCGGCACGAGCCGGACCACGACGGCGGCGGCACCCGGACGGTGCCGCCGCCGTCGTCTCAGCTCGCTGTGGTGACCGCGATGGCGGCCGTGGTGGTGGTTGCGATCATCACCGCCGCCTGCATCTCCTCGATCGCCTTCTTCGTCGCGGCGGAGGCCCAGTCACCGGCGGCGATCTCGCTCAGCCGGGCCTTGACCCGCTCCTTCGGCAGCTCGCGGAAGAGCTTGCGGTCCAGACCGACCGCGCCGGTCAGGGTGAGCAGCGCCGCGGTCCGCGCGTCGACCGGGCCGTCGCCGACCAGCGCGTCCGTCATCCGGTGCCGGGCCGCGGTCTCCGCCGCCGGCTCCGCGCCGGTCGGCGAGGGGTAGCGGGTACGCGGAAAGACCAACAGCACCCGGTCGGACTCCCGACGCAGCACCCCGGCGTCGACCAGCCCGTCGAGCACCCGGTCCGGCAGCCCCTTGGCCAGCTTCCCGATCCAGTCCTTCGGCTTGCGGGGCCGCCCGTCCCCGACGGCGGCCAGCGCCTCGTCGAGCAGTGGCACGCCGGTCGGGGCGGGATCGGTCACCACCAGTCGCTTGTCCGCGACCTCCACCCGGCGGGCCAGCGCCAACTCCAGCAGCACCGCGCCGGCGAGGCCGTAGTCCAGGTGCGGACGGCCGAGCCGGTTCGCGCCGGCGTCGTCGTAGGCGAGCAGGACCAGTTCGTCGGTGAGCAGCAGACCGTCCATATCCGCCACGCTACGGGTGGCGCGCCATCGGCGCCCGCATGCCACAATCACGCCCATCGACGGCCTTTTGGTTCTGACGCTGTTGCCCCTGGTCGGCTTCGTGCTGCTGACCGCGGGCAACGCCTTCTTCGTCGCGGCCGAGTTCGCCCTGGTCACGGTGGACCGGGCGGAGATCGACAGGCGGGCCGGCGAGGGGGACGCCCGGGCCGCCACGGTCCGCCGTGCGCTGCGCGACCTGTCCTTCCAGCTCTCCGGCGCGCAGCTCGGCATCACCATCACCGCGCTGCTCACCGGCTACCTGGCCGAGCCCGCCCTGGCCCGGCTCGTCGCGCCGGTGCTGCGCCCGTTCGGCGGGGCGGACCACCTCTCCGGGCTGCTCGCCCTGGCGCTGGCCACGCTGCTCTCGATGCTCTTCGGTGAGCTGGTGCCGAAGAACCTCGCGCTGGCCCGGCCGATGCCGGCGGCGCTGGCCACCGCCGCGCCGATGCGCGCCTTCTCCCGCACCTTCGGCTGGCTGATCCGGCTGCTCAACGACTCCGCCAACCGGTTGGTCCGCTGGCTCGGCGTGGAGCCGCAGGAGGAGCTGGCCAGCGCCCGCTCACCGGAGGAGCTGGGGCTGCTGGCCGCGATCTCGGCGCGGGCCGGCGCGCTGCCACCGGACACCGCGATGCTGCTGCGACGCACCATCCGGTTCGGCGACAAGCGGGCCGCCGAGGCGATGACCCCCCGGGTGGACGTGATCGCGTTGCGCGCCACCGCCTCCGTCGCCGAGCTGCTCGATCTGTCCCGGCGGACCGGCCGCACCCGGTTCCCGGTCTACGAGGAGACGCTCGACCTGGTCACCGGTGTCGTCGGGGTGCCCGACGCGCTCGGGGTGCCGCTGGCCCGGCGGCCCGCCACCACCGTCGCCTCGGTCGCCCGGGAACCGGTGTACGTGCCGGAGAGCCTGGACCTGGACGGCGTGCTGGCGGCGCTGAAGGACGCCGGCGCGGACCTGGCCATCGTGGTCGACGAGTACGGCGGCACGGACGGCGTGGTGACCGTCGAGGACCTGGTCGAGGAGCTGGTCGGGGAGATCGCCGACGAGTTCGACCCGGCCGCGGTGGACGACCTCGGGCCGGCGGAGCTGACCGTGCCGGGCGGGGAACGGACCGTCCTGGTCGACGGCCTGCTGCGCGCCGACGAGCTGGTCGAGCAGACCGGCTTCCGGCTGCCCGAGGGGCCGTACGAGACGTTGGGCGGGTTCCTGATGGCCCGCCTCGGGCACATCCCGGTCGCCTGCGAGACGGTCGACGAGGCGGGCTACGAGTTCACCGTGGTGGAGGTGGACCGGCACCGGATCGAGCAGGTCCGCGTGCTGCGCCCCGAGGAGCCCGACGACGGTGCCTGAGCTGCTGGTGGCCCTGGTGTTGCTGCTCGGCAACGCCTTCTTCGTGGGCAGCGAGTTCGCGTTGATCGCGTCCCGCCGTACCGTGCTCGAACCGCTCACGGCGACGTCGAAGCGGGCCCGCTGGGCGCTGTCCGCGATGAACCAGATCCCGCTGATGATCGCCGGCGCGCAACTCGGCATCACGGTCTGCTCGCTCGGCCTGGGCGCGATCGCCGAGCCGGCGTTGGCGCACCTGCTGGAGGTGCCCTTCACCGCGGTCGGGCTGCCCGCCTCGGCGGTACACCCGGTGGCGTTCGTGATCGCGCTGGCCGTGGTGGTGTTCCTGCACACCGTGGTCGGCGAGATGGTGCCGAAGAACATCACGCTGGCCGGCCCGGAGCCGTCGGCGCTCTGGCTCGGCCCGGCCATGCTCGCGTTCTGCCTGGCCACGAAGCCGCTGCTGCTGGCGATGAAGTGGTCGGCCCGGCAGGTGCTGCGGTGGTGGCGGGTGGAGGCGACGGACGCGGTGAAGACCGTGTTCACCGCCGAGGAGTTGGCCGGGCTGGTCTCCCAGGCCCGCACCGAGGGATTGCTGGACGCCGAGGAGCACGCCCGGATCACCGGTGCGCTCGCCCTGCACAGCCGTACCGCCGCGGACGCGTTGCAGCCGTGGTCGACGGTGACCACGGTGGCGGAGGACGTCTCACCGGCCTCGCTGGAGGTGCTGGCGACCCGCACCGGCCGGTCCCGGTTCCCGGTGGTGCAGCGGGCCACCCGCCGGGTGCTCGGCTTCGTCCACGTCAAGGACGTGCTCGGGTACGCCGGCGCGAGCCGACGGGCCCCGGTGCCGGCCGAGGTCTACCGGCCGCTGGCGGTGGTGCCCCCGGACCGTACGCTCGCCGATCTGCTGCTGGCGATGCGTCGCGAGCGCCGGCACATGGTGCTGGTCAGCGACGGTCGACGGCCCCTCGGTGTGGTGACGCTCGACGACGTATTGACGGCCATTGTCGGCACGTGAATGAATACCCTTGGTGTGCAAGCGATTGCGGACGCGTGATTGAACAGACGGCCGCCTTGATTCCACCCCGGTGCCTTCCCTAATGTGATGCACCGACCGCCGTGGGTCGTCCGCCTCGATCTTCCCTCTCGCGAGGCGCCCGCCGGTCGGTTGCAAAGGAGTCCGTGCCGGTGGCAACCATGCCCCCTCAACGTCACGTCCCGAGCGCTTCCTCCGGCCGGCCGGCCGGGGTCCACCGGGTGGTACGCCGTCTCCTCACCCTGGTCGCGGCCGTCGCGGTCGGCGCCGGGATGCTGGCTGCCCCGGCGCACGCGGCGCCCTCGGTGGACGAGATCGACGCGCAGATCGACAAGCAGTGGGAGCAGCTCGAACCCACGATCGAGCAGTACAACAAGGTCAGCGCCCAGCTCAAGGCCGACCAGAAGAAGTCGGTCGAGCTGAAGAAGAAGATGGTCCCGCTGGAGCTGGCCTCGACGCTGGCGATGAACAAGGTCGGCGACATCGCCTCCCGCTACTACATGCGCGGCCCGTCCCAGGAGATGGGCGCGCTGCTGGTGAGCACCAAGCCGGGGACGCTGGCCGAACAGCTCGTCATGCTGGACCGGATCGCCGACGACCAGCGCCGGCAGATCGCCGGTGTGCTCGCGGCCCGCGACAAGTACAACGCGCAGAAGCAGAAGCTGGACGCGTTGATCGCCACCGAGGTCAAGCGGAAGAACGACCTGGCGGCGAAGAAGAAGCAGATCGACTCCGAGATCAAGCGGCTGACCGGGATGCTGCCGGTGACCTCGATCCGCCCGGAGGGCTGCCCCTCGATCGACGGGGTGGTGAGCAGCGCCGCGCGGACCGCGATCAAGACGGCGTGCGCCCAGGTCGGCGACCCGTACGTGTGGGGCGCCACCGGCCCGAACTCGTTCGACTGCTCCGGCCTGACGCAGTACGCGTACAAGGCGGCGGGCATCTCGCTGACCCACTTCACCGGCGCGCAGTGGAACGAGGGCCGGAAGATCTCGGCGAGCGAGGCCCGCCCCGGTGACCTGGTCTTCTTCTTCAGCGACCTGCACCATGTCGGGCTCTACCTGGGCAACGGCCTGATGGTGCACGCGCCACGGACCGGCAAACCGGTCCAGGTGGCCAAGGTGCAGTACATGCCGGTCGCGGGCTACCGCCGACCGTACTGACCCCCGTCCCGGCGAAGGCCCCCGGTCCTCATCGGACCGGGGGCCTTCCTCCGTCTGGTGGGCCGTCAGCGCGGCGCGCCGAGCGGCGACGGCAGGATCAGCACGTCGTCGAGGTTCACGAACATGATCCGGTGGCCGAACTGGACCTGCACGTAGCGGTTCTCGCCACGGACCACGGTGCGGTCACCGGGGACGGAGCCGTCGTAGGAGACCGCCCGGTAGTACTCGCCCGGCAGCACACCGCCGACCGCGTACCGCTGGCCGGCCGCGAACGTGTACTGGAGCGGGGAGATGGCCTGGTACGGGATGGTCTCCGGGTAGGCGGCCTGCTCCGGGTAGGCGCGGCCGTACACCGGGATGGTGGCCTTGCCGGGACGCGGCGTCACCACGAAGCCGGTGGCCCACTTCGCGGTGGGCGCGGCGGCCGGGTTGTGGAACCACGCCTTCTGGCCGAGGTACCAGATCGCGGTCCAGTCGCCCTGGCGGCCGGCCACCGCGTACGTCTGTCCGGCGGAGGCGCGGGCGCCGTGGTCGGAGATGTACATCGTGTCCGGCGTGCCGTCCGGGCGCAGCCCGAGGTCGTTGACCAGCGGGGCGTCCGCGCTCGGCGCGGTGCGCAGCACCACCGCCGAGGAGCCGCGCGACGGGCAGGGCGCGGCCGGCGGGGTGGGCGTCGGGACGCCCGGCGGCTGCTGGTTGCAGCCGACGAACGCGGGCCGGTTGGTGGCGAAGTCCGGGTCGATGGTGACCAGCCCGGTACGCGACGTGCCGGTGGTCCGGAACGGGGCCTTCATCAGGTCGAAGTAGTGCGACCAGTCCCAGTAGGGGCCCGGGTCCCAGTGCATGCCCCGCACGTTCGGGGCGGTGATGCCGGGCACGTTGTCGTGGCCGATGATGTGCTGCCGGTCCATCGGGATGCCGAACTTTTGCGCCAGGTAGCGGACCAGCTTGGCCGAGCTGCGGTACATCGCCTCGGTGTACCAGGTGCCCTGGCCGGCGAAGCCCTCGTGCTCCAGGCCGATGGACTTGGCGTTGACGTACCAGTTCCCGGCGTGCCAGCCGACGTCCTTGGCCTTGATGTGCTGCGCGACGTAGCCGTCCACCGACCGCAGCGTGTAGTGCCAGCCCAGGTAGTCGGCCCGCTTCACCAGGTCGACGCTGGGGGCGAAGTAGCCCTCGGTGTCGTGGATGACGATGTATTCGATCTTCTGCTGCTTCGGCCGGTCGCCCAGGTCGTGGTTGCCGTAGTCGCCCGGGTCGGCGCTGAGCTGCTCGTAGGGGGCGGGAATCCACTCGCAGGCCAGCCGCACCGGGCACTCCAGCCCGTCCGGCCGCGCGGCGTGACGCAGCCCGAGCCGGGCCAGCCCGGCCCGGTCCGGCCGGATGGCGCTGGCGGCCAGCGTGACCCGCTGCCCGTCGTCGGTGGTCCGGGCCGCGCCCTGGCCGAGCTGGTCGTAGACCTCGTCGGCGAAGGCCGCCGCCGCGTCGGACGTGTCCGCGCCGGAGTAGCGGGCCACCGCGCCGTACCAGGCCGCGACGTCGCTGCCGGCGCCGACCGGCCCACCCAGTGCCTTCTGGTACGACGCCAGCAGTGCCGCGCCACCGCGGATGTTCGCCGCCGGGTCGGTGCGCAGCGTCTGCGCGTCCAGCCCGGTGAGCGTGGCGGCGGCGTCGAGCGTCTGGAGCGAGGCGGTCGGCAGCGGCGTCTCCCGGGTCGGCGCGGCGGCGGTGGCCGGGTCGAGCCGGAGCGGGCGGGCGTCGTCGCCGCGCGGGTCCTCGTCCTCGTCGACGTGCGCGCTGCCCGGCGTGGCCAGGACGTGCGTGGCGTCGGTCAGGTGCATCGGGCCGTAGCCGCCGCTGGTGCTGGGCTGGCCCGGGTGGGTGTCCCACCTCGACTCCAGGTAGGAGACACCGAGCAGCACGTTCTGCGGTACGCCGTACTCGGCCGCCGCGGCAGCGTACTGCTGCTGGCGGTCGCCGGTGGGCCGGCTGGCCTGGGGCGCGGCGCTCACCGGGCCGATGGTGGCCAGCGCGGTGGCCGTCGCCACGGCGGCGGCGAGCAGGATCCGTCTGCTCGACGGCGGGGCTGAGAGGTGCATCGAACCTCCTGGACAGGGATGGGGGTCACTGCGTTCCACCCTCACTCCGCCCACCCACAAGGGTCAATACCTTTCCGGGCAGTAATCCGACATGAAAGAAAGCTTCATTCGCGCTCGTGTGGCGCATCCGGTACGGAGTGTCACGGCCGTTCGGGTTGCGGATCGATAACGGGAATCCTTACTCTGGTCAATCGTCGGCCGCACGTTTCACCGTCCAACCCGGTCGGTGACGGCCCGACACCGCCGAGTCGCCCACGGGCGAACCGGGGACCCAGGTACCTGGGGTGAATCCGCAGCCACTGTGGTAGGGCGCTTCCCTTCCCGCCCGAACCCGTCAGCTAACCCGGTAGGCGGTCAGGCAGAAGGAGTACGGACGCCCGGTGGCCCACCATGCCCCGCGGCCGACGTCGAGCCGGTCCGTCGACCGGTCCGCCGCCGTGCCGCGTTTCCGCTGGTCCCGCTTCACCACCACACTCGCCGCCCTGGTCGGCGCCGCGGTCGTCCTGACCGGTGGCGCGACGGCGGCGCACGCGGAACCCTCGGTCGCCGAGATCGAGGCCCAGATCGACCGCGACTGGAACAAGCTCGAACCCGTCATCGAACAGGTCAACGCCGTCCGCGCGCAGCTCGCGGTGCGCCGCAAGCAGGCCGACGCGCTCGGCAAGCAGATCGCCCCGCTCCAGGCCCGGGTGGACGCCGCGCTCGGCCAGGTCGGCGGGCTCGCCGCCGACGCGTACAAGGGCGACAACCTCTCCACCGTCAACGCGCTGCTGGGCAGCCGTTCGCCGAGTGAGCTGGTCGCCGGCCTGGAAATGCTCGACCGCTTCGCGCACCACCAGCAGGAGCAGGTCCGCGACATCGCCGCGCTGCGCGACGAGCTGGCCGCGAAGAAGAAGCCGCTGGACGCGATGGTCGCCGACCTGAGCCGCACCGAGGCCCAGCTCGCGGCGAAGAAGAAGCAGATCGACGCCGAGATCGCCAAGCTCCAGAAGCTGCGGCTCAAGGTGTACGGCAACGGTGGCGGCGGCCCGCTGCGCCCGGCTCCCTGTCCCGCCGGATACCCGGGCGGCGCGGCCGGGGTGGCGGTCAAGTTCGCCTGCGCCCAGATCGGCAAGATCTACGTGTGGGGCGCGGCCGGCCCGGACCACTTCGACTGCTCGGGCCTGACCATGGCCGCCTGGGCGAAGGCCGGGGTCTCGCTGCCGCACAACGCCCGCCAGCAGCACGACGTGACGAGGCGGGTCAGCCGCGCCGAGCTGCGCGCCGGTGACCTGGTCTTCTACTACGGCGACCTGCACCACGTGGGCATGTACGTCGGGGACGGCTGGGTGGTGCACGCCTCCCAGTCCGGCAAGCCCATCACCATGAAGCGCGTCGACGACGGCGACATCAACAGCTACGGCCGCCCCGGCTGAGGTGCAAGGAGGGGCCCCCTGTTAACGCATTCCGCATAACAGGGGGCCCCTCTTAACAACCACGCTCGGCGTCAGCGGGTCGGCCAGGTGCGCCAGCTCTGCCAGGACCGACTCGGCGTCGGGCCGCGCTGACCCTGGTAGCGCGAGCCGTAGACGGCCGAGCCGTACGGGTGCTCGGCCGGCGACGAGAGCCGGAAGATGCAGAGCTGGCCGATCTTCATGCCCGGCCAGAGCGTGATCGGTAGATTCGCCACGTTGGACAGCTCCAGCGTGACGTGGCCGGAGAAGCCCGGGTCGATGAAGCCGGCCGTGGAGTGGGTGAGCAGACCGAGCCGCCCCAGCGACGACTTGCCCTCCAGTCGGCCGGCCAGCTCCTCGCCCAGTGAGATCACCTCCAGCGTGGAGGCGAGCACGAACTCGCCCGGGTGCAGCACGAACGGCTGCCCCTCGGGAACCTCCACCATCGACGTCAGGTCGTCCTGCTGCACCGACGGGTCGATGTGGGTGTAGAGATGGTTGTTGAAGACCCGGAACAGCCGGTCCAGGCGTACGTCGATGCTGGACGGCTGCACCAGCGTGGGCTCGAAGGGCTCCAGCGCGAGCGTGCCCGCCTTGATCTCGGAGACCAGGTCGCGGTCGGAGAGCAGCATCGGAACACTCTAGCGACAGACGGTGGTGACCAGCGTGTCGGACTACTTCTTCGTACACGTGTTCGATAGGATGTCGGCATGGCTTCCTGGTCCGAATTCGCCGCCGACGAACCCCGACTCGCGGCCGAGATCCGCCTTCTGATGCAGCAGTACGGGCCGGGCTTCGGCTACCTCGCCACGGTCCGCGCCGACGGTGGCCCACGGGTGCACCCGGTCTCGCCGCTGATCACCGACGACGGTCTCTGGTGCTTCGTCATCGACTCGCCGAAGCGCCGCGACCTCGAACGCGACGGCCGTTACGCGCTGCACTCCTTCCCGCCGGAGGAGAGCGACGACGAGGCTTACCTGGCCGGTCGGGCCCGCCCGGTGACCGATCCGGTGACGGTGGACCGGCTGACCCGGATCGGCCGGGCGGCGCCGCAGGGTGACTGGCGCCTTTTCGAGTTCTCCGTCGACGTGGCGATGCTGACCCGCCGTGACCCGGTCACCCAGATCGGTGCCGGCCGCCCGGAGATGCGGCTCTGGCTCGACCCGGGGGAGGTCGCACCCCTGTCCGCCACTCCGGCGTCGCCACCCCCGGCCGCGGCCCGGCGTGACGTGCTCGTCCCGGACGGCCGCCGTGGTCGGCACGGCTTCGACACCCGCCGGCCGGCTGCCTGACCGGGCCCGGAAAACGACGGTGCCGGCCCCGTCCGCAGACGGGGCCGGCACCGGTACGTGGTGCGGTGGCGATCAGGCCGCGCGGTAGGCGTTCCACGCGGTCAGCATGCGGCTCGCCTGGCCGGCGGTGAACTGGTACATGCAGGAGTCGTAGGTGTAGTCCATGAAGTTGGTGATCGGGTCCTTGCCGGTCGTGGAGCAGGTGTCCCGACCGGTCGGGCACTCGTACGCCGGGGAGGCCTCGGCCGGGGTGTCGGAGACGCTGTCACCCGAGCCCGAGCAGCCGCCCTGGAAGGTGTGGTAGAGGTTCAGCCAGTGGCCGATCTCGTGGGTGCCGGTGTCGCCCTGGTTGTAGTTGGTCGCGGTGCCGCCGGGCAGCGACTCGCCGAGCACGACCACGCCGTCCATCTTGTCCAGCGTCCGCTTCGGGAAGGTCGCCCAGCCCAGCAGGCCGTCGCTGAGCTCACCGAGGTACATGTTCAGCGTGTTCTTGCCGCCCGTGCGCAGCGAGGTCTTCATCGACCGCTCCGCCGAGGAGCCCTGCACGATCGGGTACCACGACGCGTTGGTCACCCGGTTGATCTTCGTGAGCTGGAAGCTGAACGCGGTGGCCGCGCCGCCGGTCGAGCCCGCGTACGCCTGGTTGAGCACGCTGATCTGCTGGGTGATCAGCGAGTCCGGGATGTTGCCGCCGGCGCGGGTGCTGTTCTCCTGGATGACGTGCACGACGACCGGGATGGTCACGGTCGCCAGCGGGGCGACGGCGCCGGTCCGGAAGTTGGCCCGCTCGCGCTGCGCGGCGGCGAGGTCGGCCTCACGGTCGCGAACCTGCTTGGCGGTCAGGTGGTTCGGGTCGAGCTTGGCGTGGCCACCCTTGGCGACACGGGCGTCGGCGTGAGCGTCGGCCGGCTCGGCGCACACGCCGGCCGGGGCGGCCGAGAAGGCCGAAGCAGCGGGGACGACGCCGACGGCGGCGGTGCTGAGCAGCAGCGCGAGGGTCGACGTCGCGACACCGGCGGTACGCCGGGTCAGCAGGTTGGGACGGAGTCCCATGGGCCCACCTCTTTCTGACGGCGTGCCAGGGGGTGTGTCACGCCGAGTCGGAAACGTGTGGCAGACGTTACATCCCATCGAGGGATTTGAGAACGGCCATATGTTGCCGGCGTGCAACATCCTTGATCAACTCGGCTGGCCCTCGCGGGCGGGGGTACCTGGGTGCACGGGGGTGGTGACCTCAGGTACAGTGGTGCCGCTCGCGGGTGTAGTTCAATGGCAGAACATCAGCTTCCCAAGCTGACAGTGCGGGTTCGATTCCCGTCACCCGCTCCACGATCGAGGCCCTGGTGAGGACGACAGTCCCGCCGGGGCCTTCGACGTTGCGGGGGCGAGCGGACGCCGAACTCGCGGTCAGGGGACTATTCTCCGGGGACTGACGAAGATCCATCGGGGGATGATCTTGAAGCTTCTTCTCACGTCCGCGGGCATCAGGAACGCGAGCATTCAGGACGAGCTGGTCGGCCTCCTGGGCAAACCGATTGCCGACGCCAACGCCCTCTGCATTCCGACCGCCGGATACGCCATGGGCGGTCCCGCCGGGGCGTGGCGCTTCATCACCGGTCAATCCGTCATACCGATGTGCGAGTTGGGGTGGAAGTCGTTGGGGGTGCTGGAACTCACCGCGTTGCCCAGCGTCGGGGAAGATCGCTGGGTGCCCTGGGTCCAGGAGGCGGACGCCCTGCTGGTGGGCGGCGGGGACGCCCTGTATCTGAGCCACTGGATGCGGCAGTCCGGCTTGGCGGAGTTGCTGCCGTCGCTGGATGCGGTCTGGGTGGGGGCGAGCGCCGGCAGCATGGTGATGGCTCCCCGGGTCGGGGCCGAATTCGTCGCGTGGACCCCGCCCGGCGGGACCGATGAAACGTTGGGCGTGGTCGACTTCTCGATTTTCCCGCACCTGGATCACCCGAACCTGCCGGAGAACACCATGGCCGAGGCCGAGAAGTGGGCCGCCGGCATGTCGGGTCCGGCATACGCGATCGACGATTCAACAGCCATCACGGTGATCGACGGCAGCGTCGAGGTCGTCACCGAAGGGCACTGGAAGCTGTTCCCGGCACAGTCGTGACGAAAGGCGATCGGCACACCGCGGGGCCGGATCGCCTTCTCAGGACCGGTTTCCGCGTGCCAATCCCGCCTCCAACTCGGCCAGGAGGTCCAGCAACTCACCCCGCGCCGCGTCGTCGTGCGTGCGGTGGTTCAGGAACGTCGACGTGACGACGTGCGAGCGGTCCCGGACGACCTCGACCAACGCGGCGAGCTGACGCCGGGCCTCGGCCACCGCGTCCGGCCCCACCTGACGGCACCACGCCGCGACGAGGGCGGGATCGGTGGAGATGGCGTCGATCCCGCAGCACAGGCGGACGCACTCGACCTCGCAGTGGTCGAGGCAGCCGCTCAGGGGCGACGGGATGCCGACCGACACCTCCCTCACCGCTGATCCCCCGGGTGGGTGCCGCCGACCTGAGGGTGCTGTTCCGGGGCCGGGTGCAGGTCGAGGACGTGCCGCAGGCCGGGCTCCCCACCCAGATCCACCTCCCCGGTCGGCACGAACCCGGTCCGCCGGAGCACCGCCAGGGACGCCGGGTTCGCCAGCGTCGCGTCGGCGACCAGGCGGCGCAGCCCGTACCCGTCGCGGGCCAGCTCGCTGACCCGCCGCACGCCGTGCTGCGCGAGGCCGCGTCCGGCGGCGCGTTCGGCCACCCGGTAGCCCAGCTCGGCGCTGCCGTCGGCCACGTCGACCAGGTTGAACCGCCCGAGCACGAAACCGTCGTCGTCGACCAGCACGTGGAAGTGGCAGATGCCGCGGTCCTGCTCGTCCAGCAGGGCGGCGAGCCGGTCGGCGAACAGGTCGAAGTAGTCGTCGCCGCGGTCGGGCACGTAGCGGGCGAAGTAGGCCCGGTTCTCCCGCTCGAACCGGTACAGCACGTAGGCGTGATGGGTGGCGAGTCGTTCGAGTTCCGGCACCGGGCCAGGCTAGTCGCCGACGCCCGTCGTACCCGGATGGCAGCATCGCGGGATGCGCGACGAGATCCGGGCCCTGGTCGAGGCGTTGACGCCGGGCGACGAGCAGGAGGCCCGGCACCGGGCGGCGGCGTTGGTCTGGCTGGCCGGCACGGAGGACATCTTCCGCCGGGCCAAACCGCGCACCCCGTCGCCGCACCTGGTCGCCTACTTCCTGCTCCGCGACCCGTCCGACGGCGCGGTGCTGCTGGTCGACCACCGCAACGCCGGCAGGTGGCTGCCCAGCGGCGGCCACGTCGAGCCGGGCGAGCACCCCGTGCACACCGTGCGCCGCGAGCTGCGGGAGGAGCTGGGCGTACCAGCGGTCTTCGCACCGCCGTTCGGCGAGCGACCGGCGTTCCTCACCGTCACCGAGACGGTCGGCCCGCCTGCGCAGCGGCACACCGACGTCAGCCTCTGGTACGTGTTGGACGCCCACCGCGAGCAGCGGTTCACCCCCGACCCGGTCGAGTTCCGGGGCGTCCGCTGGTGGACGCCGGCCGAGGTGGGCGACGCGCCGGCCGGCACGGTCGAGCCGCACCTGGGCCGGATGCTGGCCAAGCTCACCCGGGGCTGAGCGTCAGCGGATGCGGCTCGCGGCGCGGCACGAGCGCGATGGCCGACAGCGTCGCCGCGCCGGCCAGGCCGACCAGGAAGAACAGCGACAGCGCCGGCTGACCGAGCCACTCCCAGAGGGGATGCCAGCTCGGATGCGGCTCGTTCAGGTGGTGCCCGACCACGGAGGGGGTGGCGAGCACCGCGGGCGTCCACCAGAGGACGAGGGTGATGCCGAGCAGCAGTGGCACGCCACGTCGACCGTCGGTGCGCCGGCTCGCCCAGCCGAAGACCAGCCAGCCCAGGGCGCCGCCGACCAGCGCGGCGAGAGCGGCGGCGGGGAGCACGGCGGGCGGCGTCGCCCGCTGAACCTCCACGTAGAGGTACGAACCGTAGATGTCGGGGTCGTTGAAGGTGGCCCGCAGGACGGTGTCGCCGCGCCGGGCGACCAGCACGGTCTCGACCGGCTCGCCGGCCCGCTCGCACCTGGCGTTATCGCAGGTCTGGAGCACTGTCGAGGTCGGCTCGGGCACCTGCCAGCCGTCGGCCTCCAGCCGATGTACGGCCGTCGTCAGCGTGCGGTCCGGGGGCGTCGGCATCGGGCCGGATGCTGATCCGGATGCCGAGCCCTCATGGTATTCACCACCGTCACCGAGGACGAGCCCACGCCACTGGCTGAGTCGTAGCGGCTGGTTGTAGTAGACGAAGAGTGCGGGCGCGGTCGACACGTCGTCGCTCAGCCGGTGGCCGGGGAACGCCTCGGTGAAGACCGCGGCGAACTCGGCCCGGTCCGGCTGCGGCCGGGACGTCTCCCAGGTGAGCCGGGCGGCGAGCGCGGCGGTGAACAGTCCGCAGATCAGCGCCGTCAGCGCCGCCCAGACGACGACGGTGCGGCTCGCGGGCCGGCCGAGCCGGCAGCGGAGCCCGCCGCGGACCAGGTCGGCGGCCTCGCGGAGCGTGGGTCGGGTTCGCCCGGGTGGCGCCGAGTCCAGCAGGAGTCCCAGGATCTCCGGGCCGCGTTCCCGCCGGTAGGGGCGGGGGTAGGCGAGGAGCAACCGCCGGTACTGGTGGGCGAGCGACATGGTCTCCCCTACGGTCTGCGGGTGCGGGCGGGAGGCGGTTCAGGCGGTGCGGGGGCGCAGGGCCCGCAGCCGGGTCTCGGCGACGGTGGCGAGTTGGCGTAGCCGGACGGTCTCGGCCGTGAGCGCGTCGAGGCCGGCCGCGGTGAGGCGGTAGTAGCGACGCAGCCGGCCGTCCACCACCTCTTCGCGGTCCGGTTCGACGAGGCGCTGGGCGGTGAGCCGGTCCAGCGCGGTGTAGAGCGTGCCCGGCAGCAGGCTCACCCGCCCGGCGGAGAGCGTGGCGACCTCCTGGGTGATGCCGTAGCCGTGCCTCGGCCCGCCGGCGAGCGAGGTGAGGATCAGGAACGTCGGCTCCCGCATCTGGGTCATGTCGACAACATATATAAGTCTTCGATATATGGTCAATGCTCTTGACCCGTCCCCTGCGGCAAGCCGCAACGTTGTCCGGGCCGGCCCACCCGGGCCGGCGCGAGGAGGAGAGCGACGTGCGGCTGCTGACCATCGGGGCGTTCGCCCGCGCGGCCGGACTGACCGCCAAGGCGCTGCGCGTCTACGACGACTGCGGGCTGCTGCCGCCGGCCGCCGTGGATCCACACTCCGGTTACCGCTACTACGCGCCGGAGCAGCTCGACCGGGCGCGGCTGATCGCCGCGCTGCGCCGGGCCGGCATGCCGTTGGCCGAGATCCGGGCCGTCAGCGCGCTGCCGTCGCCGGCCGCCGCCGAGGCGCTGGACGCCTGGTGGCGGCGGGTCAGCGCGGACACCGAGGCCCGTGGCCGGGCCGTCGCACTCCTCGTCGACCAGCTCACCGAGAGGGGCACCACCATGTCCGAACACACCTTCCGGTACGCGGCGCGCTGCGAGACCGGCACGGTCCGCGACTCCAACGAGGACGTCGCGTACGCCAGCGACACGCTGCTCGCGGTCGCCGACGGCGTACGCGGTCCGGGTGGGTCGACCGCCAGCGCGGCGGCGGTGGACGCGCTGCGGCCGTTGGCGGCGGCCGACGCGTCGGCGGGCGACCTGCTCGCCGCGCTGGGCGACGCGGTGAGCCGGGCCGACCGGGCGGTACGCGCGCAGGCCACCGCCGCGGACCGACCGGCCAGCACGCTCACCGCGATCGTCCGGCGGGGCACCCGGCTCGCCCTGGTGCACGTCGGGGACACCCGGGCCTACCTGCTGCGGGGCGGCGAGCTGTCCCGGCTCACCCAGGACCACACGTACGTGCAGACGCTCGTCGACCAGGGGCGGCTCACGCCGGCCGAGGCCGGGGCGCACCCGCAGCGGGCGCTGCTGGCCCGGGCGCTGGGCGCGGGCGGCGAGGTGGAGGCGGACCTGGCGCTGCGGACCGCGCTGCCCGGTGACCGCTACCTGCTCTGCTCGGACGGCCTCGCCGCAGTGGTCGACCCGGGCGCGCTGCACGCCGCGCTGGCCGGGGCGGACGACCCGGAGACCGCCGTCGGGCACCTGGTCGAGCTGGCGTACGCGGCGGGCGCGCCGGACAACATCGCCTGTGTGGTGGCCGATCTGGTGACGACGTAGCGGAACGGCCCGGGCCGTACGCTGGGGATCATGCGGATTGGCATCGTGATCCTGCCGGACCAACGCTGGTCGGAGGCGCGCCGGCGGTGGGCGCAGGCGGACGAGTGGGGCTTCGACCACGCCTGGACGTACGACCACCTGGGCTGGCGTGACCTGGTCGACGGGCCCTGGTTCGACTCCTGGACGACCCTGACCGCGGCGGCCTCGGTGACCTCCCGGGTCCGGCTCGGCACGCTGGTGGCCTCGCCGAACTTCCGCCACCCGGCGGCGTTCGCCCGGCAGGTGACCGCGTTGGACGACGTGTCCGGCGGGCGGGTGCTGCTCGGGCTGGGCGCGGGCGGCATCGGCTTCGACTCGGCCGTGCTCGGTGGCGAGACGCTGCCGCCCCGGCAACGGGTCGACCGGTTCGCCGAGTTCACCGAGCTGCTCGACCTGATCCTGCGCGAGGACGGCACGACCTGGCGCGGGGAGTGGTTCGCGGCGGTGGACGCCCGCAACAACCCCGGCTGCGTCCAGCAGCCCCGGGTGCCGTTCGTGCTGGCCGCGAACGGTCCCCGGTCGATGCGCCTGGTCGCCCGGTTCGGGCAGGGGTGGGTGACCACCGGCCTCGCCGGTGACGACCTGGCGGGCTGGTGGGACACGGTGGCGGAGCTGTCCGACCGAATGACGCGGGCGCTGGAACAGGCCGGCCGGGACCCGGCCACCCTGGACCGTTACCTCTCGCTCGACTCGGCTCCGGTCTTCTCGCTGACCAGCGCGGACTTCCTCGCGGAGCAGGCGGCCCGGGCGGCCCGGCTGGGCTTCACCGACGTGATCACGCACTGGCCCCGGGCCAGCAGTTGGTACGCCGGCGACGAGGCGGTGCTGACCGAGGCGGCGGCGCTGCTGCCGGAGCTGCGCCGGGTCGGCTAGAGGCGTTAGGAGGGGCCCCTTGTTATGCAGAATGCGTTAACAGGGGGCCCCTCCTTCACGGCACCGGTCAGATCAGGCGGCCGGCGTGGGCGGGGGCGGCCAACACCCGCTGGTCACCTGTGGCGGCGTACGCCTCCAGCGCCGCGTCGGCCAGCTTCACCACGTGTTCGTCGCCGTGCCGGGCCGCCCGGGCGAACACCTCGGCCGGATCGGTGGGCCCGTCGACAGGAGTGGCGGCGGTCGGCGCGGGTGCGGCGTACACCGAGGTCACGGCCGCCGTCGCGGCCCAGGCCGCGGCGACGCTCGGCGCCCGCAGCGCCGGGTCCAGGGCCGGCAGGGTACGCAGCACCGCGGTCGGCGCGGTGACCGCGTGCACCAGCATCACCGGCTCGCCGTGCCCGAACCGCAGGTAGTCCAGCGCGGCGCGGTGCACCACCTCGGTGAGCGTGCGGGCCGCCCGGTCCGGGTCGGCCGGCGGACGCAGCGCCGTGACCGCTGTCGACCATCCGGGCTCCCCGGTCAGCCGGCCCAGCCGCTCCCGGATGCCGCCGCTGCGGTCCGCGATCCGGGGCACCCCGGCCAGCGCCGCCGCGACGTCGGCGTGACCGGTGAGCGGGCCGGCGCCGGGGACCGGCTGCCAGCGGGCCGCCCAGTAGCCGAGCGCCTGGCCCAGCTCGGCGCGGCGCTCCGGGGTCTCCCCGTCGGTGTGCAGCACCCGCACCGCGTGTCCGACCCGGATCACACCGTGGGTGGCACCGGCCGCGATCCCGGGGAGCAGCCGGGGCCACCATTCGCCGAGCACCTCCCGCCACGGCCGGTTGCGCAGCTCGCGGTCGAAGTGATCGAGCCAGTCGCCGGCCCGCTTCGGGTCACCGAGCGCGGCCCGCCAGTCGTCGATCGGCCGCAGCCCTCGCGGCAGGTCGTCGAGCCGGCGCAGGTAGCCGTCGAGCCAGCGGTGCACGCGGGCGCCCTGGCCGTGCCGGACCAGCGCCTCGGCGGCCATCGGCCCGTGGTTGGAGAGCCAGCCTTCGAACTCGGGGCCGGTGCGGTGCAGTCGGTGGTACGCCTCGTCGAGGATGCCGTCGTCCATCCACCGATCGTCGGGGTTGAAGCGTGCTTGAGGTCAACCCCCTCAGGGCAGGTCGTCCCCGGTGAGCAGCGCGCGGACCCGCAGTCGCGCGCGGACGACCGGCGGGCAGGTGGCGACCAGCGCGGCGGCGCCGACCGGCTCGGCGTCGGCGTCGCGCACCAGCCGGCACAGCGCGTCCAGTTGCGCGCCGGTGTCGACCCAGTCGTCCACCAGCAGCACCCGGTCGCCGGGGCCGAGCCGCCGGCCGTCCACGCCGATCCGGAGCCGCTGCCCCCGGTGGTCCGGCGGGGTCCCGGCCCACCGCGTCGGCCCGATCCGGCGTCGCTCGCCACCGTCCTTGTACGCGGGCAGGAACCCGGCGCCGGCGGCCACCGCGACCAGCGGGCCGAGCAGCAGCCCGGTCACCTCGGGGGCGACCACCACGGTCGGGCGCGCGTCGGGGAAGAGGCCGGCCAGCGCCGGCCCGACCTCGGCGAGCACCTCGGGGTCACGCCACCAGCCGGAGAGGTCGCTGACCAGGTGGCTGCTGTCCGGCCCGGGGTCGGCCCAGCGGAACAGTTCGACCAGGCGACGGTTCAGCACGCCTCCATCCTGCCCACCCGTCCACCGTTCGGCCCAACGGCCGTGGCTTGATCGGCTACACGTACCACGGCAAATGCGGGCATACCACCATGATCACGTTGACGTCGGAAGTGCTTCTCTCGTTACGGTCCGGGCCGGTTTGTTGAGTTGACGAAAGGACCGGCCCGGTGGCTGCTAGGCACCTTCGTACCCGCAGATTGTTCTCCTCGCCGGCTGGCATCGCCGCCACCGCGGCGGTCGGCGTGGCGCTCGCGGTCGGCGGCACCGTCGGCGCGGTGCAGCTCACCGCCGCCGAGCCGCCCGCCGCGCCGGCCCTGGTCGAGGCACCGCCCAGCACGGCGGCCCCCACCTCGGCCGCGCCGTCGCCGAGTGCCTCCGCCACCGCGAGCCGGAGCCCGTCGCCGAAGGCCACCCCGAGCCCGAAGCCGACCCGCACCCAGCCGGCGTCCCGGGGCAAGACCCGGACCGCGGCGCCTAAGCCGACCGCGACGAAGAAGAAGACCGCCGCCCCGAAGGTGGTGGAGAGCGGCTCCTGCGGCGCGTCCTTCTACGACGAGGGCCAGATGACCGCGAACGGCGAGACGTTCGACCCGGACGCGCTGACCGCGGCGCACAAGACGCTGCCGTTCAACACCCGGGTCCGGGTCACCAACCCGGCCAACGGCAAGTCCGTGGTGGTCCGGATCAACGACCGGGGCCCGTACATCGACGGTCGGTGCATCGACCTGTCCCGCGCCGCGTTCGCGGCCATCGCCTCGACCGGTCTCGGCGAGGTGGACGTCCGCTACGAGGTGCTCGGCTGACAGCCGGTCCGACAGAACTTCCGCGACGGACGGGCCGCGTTCGTTCTCCGGTTCACATCTATCAGGCATGCTGTCCGATGTACGTACGCAACCCTTCCAGCCGGGCCGCGGCCCGCTGAGCCCCGGATCCCGCGCCGGCCTCGGCGCGGCCCTCGCGCTGCTCGCGATCGTGTCGGCGGCGGAGGCGGCCGACGGTCGGCCGGTGCACTACCTCGCGCTGATGGCCGCCGCGCCCGTCCTCGCCGCCGCGCTGGCCTCCTGGCGGGTGGTGCTGGCCGTGGGGGCGCTGGCCACCGCGGCCGGGGTCGCCTTCGCCGCGGCCGAGAAGGGCATGCCGCTGGTGACCGCCGTCAGCGTGGCCGCCATCGTGCTGGCCACCGCGATCTCCGCCGCCACGGCGGCCGTGCGGCAGCGTCAGACGGAGCGGATCGCCGAGCTGACCCGGCTCGCCGCGGTCGCCCAGCAGGCGGTGCTGCGTCCGCTCGGTCCGCAGGTCGGCACGCTGGCGGTGGCCGCGCGCTACATCTCCTCCACGGCCACCGCCGAGATCGGCGGCGACCTGTACGAGGTGATGGACACCCCGTACGGCGTCCGAATGATCATCGGGGACGTCCGCGGGAAGGGGCTGGATGCGGTCCGGCTGGCCAGCATCGTGCTCGGTTCCTACCGGCACGTGGCCTACGAGCGGGCCGACCTGCGCGCGGTGGTGACCGACCTGGACCGGGCGGTGGCCCGCAACGTCGGCGACGAGGACTTCGTCACCGCCGCGCTGGTCGAGGAGCGCGGCGGCACGCTCACCATCGTCAACTGTGGACACCCGTCGCCGCTGTTGCTGCGTCGCGGCGCGGTGATCCCGCTGGAGCCGCCGGCCCCGGCGCCGCCGCTGGGCTTCATGCCGGTGGTCCGGCCCCGGGTGGAGCGGCTGGAGCCGGGCGACCGGCTGCTGCTGTTCACCGACGGGCTGGGCGAGGCCCGGCGGGACGGCGAGTTCTTCCCGACCGCCGACCGCGCCTGGCGTCTGCTCGGCCACGGGACGGTCGGCGACGGGCTCGCCTCGCTGGAGACCGCCCTGGTCGAGTGGGTGCAGGACCGGCTCGACGACGACATCGCGCTGGTCCTGATGGAGTACACCGGCCCGCGCAGCGCGGCGGCGGCCCCGGTGCCGAGCTGGGAGGTCGGCGCCGCCGACGGGTGAACCGGACGTGTGTAATCGCTGTCACTTCGGCGATCGGGTTGTCGTTGCCTACCGGCGAGTAATACAGTCTGGAGTTACTGATCGGTAACACCTGTCCGGAAGCGGGGCCAGCGAGCATGACCCACTACAAGAGCAACCTTCGGGACCTCGAGTTCAACCTGTTCGAGGTGTTCGGGGCGGACCGGACGTTCGGCCAGGAGCCGTACACGGACCTGGACGTCGACACCGCCCGTAGCTTCCTCTCCGAGGTCGACCGCCTGGCCCGCGAGGACCTCGCCGCCAGCTATTCCGACAGCGACCGCAACCCGCCGGTCTTCGACCCGGCCACGCACACCGCGCCGCTGCCCGAGTCGTTCAAGAAGTCGTACCAGGCGTTCATGGACTCCGAGTTCTGGCGCCTCGACCTGCCGGAGGCGCTCGGCGGCACGAACGCCCCCCGCGCGCTCTGGTGGTCCCTGGCCGAGCTGGTGCTCGGCGCCAACGCCCCGGTCTGGATGTACGCCTCCGGCCCGTCCTTCGCGCACGTGCTGCACGTCGAGGGCACCGAGGAGCAGCGGAAGTGGGCCCGGCTGTTCATCGAGAAGCAGTGGGGCTCGACCATGGTGCTGACCGAGCCGGACGCCGGCTCGGACGTGGGCGCTGGCCGCACCCGGGCGGTCCAGCAGCCGGACGGCACGTGGCACATCGAGGGCGTCAAGCGCTTCATCACCTCCGGTGAGCACGACCTGAGCGACAACATCGTCCACTACGTGCTGGCCCGTCCGGTCGGCGTGGAGGGTGTCGGCGGCCCCGGCACGAAGGGCCTGTCCCTCTTCGTGGTGCCGAAGTTCCACTTCGACGCCGAGACCGGTGAGCTGGGCGAGCGCAACGGCGTCTACGCCACCAACGTCGAGCACAAGATGGGCCTGAAGGTCTCCAACACCTGCGAGGTGACCTTCGGCGAGCACGGCGTACCGGCCAAGGGCTGGCTGCTGGGCGAGAAGCACGACGGCATTCGCCAGATGTTCATGATTATCGAGTACGCCCGGATGATGGTCGGCACCAAGGCCATCGCCACGCTCTCCACCGGCTACCTGAACGCGCTGGAGTACGCCAAGAACCGCGTACAGGGCGCCGACCTGATCCAGCAGGCCGACAAGACCGCGCCGAGGGTGACCATCACCCACCACCCGGACGTGCGCCGCTCGCTGCTGATGCAGAAGTCGTACGCCGAGGGCCTGCGCGCGCTGGTCTGCTACACCGCGAGCTGGCAGGACAAGGTCGCGCTCGCCGAGGCGGCCGGCGACGAGAAGGCCACCAGGCTGGCCAAGCGGGTCAACGACCTGCTGCTGCCGCTGGTCAAGGGCGTCGGCTCGGAGCGGGCGTACGAGCTGCTCGGGCACGAGTCGCTCCAGACGTTCGGCGGCTCCGGCTTCCTCCAGGACTACCCGTTGGAGCAGTACGTCCGGGACGCCAAGATCGACACTCTGTACGAGGGCACCACGGCCATCCAGAGCCTCGACCTGATCTTCCGGAAGATCGTCCGGGACAACGGCAAGGCGCTGATGGCGGTCGCCGGTGAGATCCAGGAGCACATCGCCTCCGAGGCCGGCAACGGCCAGCTCAAGGAGGAGCGGCAGGCGCTCGGCAAGGCGCTCGCCGAGATCCAGAACATGATCGGTGTGATGACCGGCTGGCTGGGTGAGGCCCAGGCCGGTGACGCCCGCGCGCTCTACAAGGTCGGCCTGAGCAGCCGCCGGTTCCTGCTCGCGATCGGCGACCTGGTGGTCGGCTGGCTGCTCCAGAAGCAGGCGGACGTGGCGTTGAAGGCGCTGGCCGGTGAGGTCTCCGCCAGCGACAAGGCGTTCTACACCGGCAAGGTGGCCGCCGCCCGGTTCTTCGCCCGCGAGGTGCTGCCCCGCATCGGCGCCGACCGGCGGATCATCGAGGGTGCTGACCTGGAGATCATGGACCTTCCGGAGGAGGCGTTCTAAGCCCTCGCGGGCACTTCCTCCCTTTCACCTCGACGGCCGGTGGGCGACAGCCCGCCGGCCGCCGTCGTTGGTGGCGCCGGAGGTGGATAGGCCGGCCGGTGGGTGGGTAACCGTCGCGGACCACGACCGGAGTACGCCCAAGGGCCACCGCACGGGGGAGTGCAGCGCACATGGGCATTGGCAGCGCCATCTTTCTCATCGCGCTCGGCGCGATCATGACCTTCGCCATCCGGGCCAACGTCTGGTGGATCGACCTGCGTGCGGTCGGCTGGGTCTTCATCCTGGCCGGGCTGGGCGTCCTGCTGACCACGTTGTGGTTCTGGCAGGACCGTCGCA
Organism: Micromonospora sp. NBC_01392; assembly: GCF_045040125.1. NCBI lineage: Bacteria > Bacillati > Actinomycetota > Actinomycetes > Micromonosporales > Micromonosporaceae > Micromonospora > Micromonospora sp. NBC_01392. The sequence continues at coordinate 378,770 of NZ_CP109549.1, forward strand.
AGCGGGCCCGCACGCTCATCGTGGAGGAGAACCGGCTCTCCCACCCGACCGCGATGATGCCGCCGCCGCCCGACCCGCCGCCGCCCACCGCCCCGCCGTCCTGACGCGCCCCGCCCGCACAGTCAAGCGGGGCGCTCACCTCTACCGAATGCGTTAAGAAGGGGCCCTTCCTTGCACCTCAGCCGCGGGCGGTGTGGCGGGTGGTTAGCGGGGCACGCGAGAGCGTGGCCCACTCGGTGGTCGGGTGGTGCACCACCAGGTCGGTGGTGCGCAGGCCCTCGGGGTCCGCCCGCTCGGGGTCGAGCAGCGCCGAGAGCAGTGAGATGCCCGGGTTGTGCGCGACCAGCAGCACCGTGCCGGCCGCCGGGTCCACCGACCGGACCAGCGCCAGCAGCTCGTCCGGGTGCGCCTCGTACGCGGTCGGCTCGTAGCGGACGGCGGGGGCCGGACCCGCCGGGCCGCCCTCCGGCGGGGACCCGGCCAGGCCCAGCGCCACCCCGTGCCAGGTCTGCCGGGTGCGTCGGGCCGGCGAGCAGAGCACCACGTCGGGGAGCAGTCCGTGCCGGGCCAGCCAGGCGCCGGCCGCCGCGGCGTCGGCGTGCCCCCGCGCGGTCAGTGGTCGTTCCGCGTCCGGGGCGTCCCGGGACTGCTCGGCCTTGGCGTGCCGCAACAGCACCAACGTCCGCTGCCGGTTCCTGCCGTCCGTCATCCGCCCAGCTTGCCTGATTGGTGATCGGAGCGCGTGGGTATGTCGATGTGTGCCGCTACCTCATCCATGGCCGCGGCGGGCAGAAACGCCAGCAGGACGCCAAGGAGGCGACGTCATGGGCATCGGTGCCAGCATCTTCCTCATCGCGCTCGGCGCGATCTTCGCGTTCGCCATCGACGCCGACCTGGGATGGCTGAACCTCAACGTGGTGGGCTGGGTGCTCATGCTCGCCGGTCTCGCCGGTCTGCTCACGACGCTCTACTTCTGGAACAGCCGCCGCCGCGTGGTCGCCGCGCCGGTGCGTCAGCAGGTCGTCGCCGAGCCGGTGGTGCCGGTGCAGGGCGACCGGGTCGTGCGCGAGGAGTACCGCGAGGTGCGCCGCCCGGGCTCGGGCTACCCGGCCTGACCCACCCCGAGACCCGAGGGCCCCGCAACGGCGCGGGGCCCTCGTGCATGTCCGGGCCGGCTTCGTCCGGGCCGGCCTCGTCCGGGCCGGCTCAGGCGAACAGCGCGAAGTAGATCGCGATGTGGTGGCAGATCGCCGCGACCAGCGTGCACGCGTGGAAGAACTCGTGGTGGCCGAAGACGGTGGGCCACGGGTTCGGCCGGCGCAGCGCGTAGAACACCGCGCCCACGCTGTAGATCGCGCCGCCCACGCTCAGCAGCACCAGCGCGGTGACGCCGCCGGAGTGCAGGATCTCCGGCAGCATCGCCACCGCCACCCAGCCGAGCGCCAGATAGAGCGGGGCGGAGACCCAGCGGGGCGCGTGCGGCCAGATCAGCTTGACCGCCACGCCGGCCAGCGCGCCGCCCCAGACCAGGCTGAGCATGATCGTGGCGTGTCGGGTGTCCAGCAGCAGCGCACAGAACGGGGTGTAGGTGCCGGCGATGAACACGAAGATCATCGAGTGGTCCATCCGGCGCATGATCTGGTAGCCGCGCTCGGACCAGACCCGCCGGTGGTACAGCGCGCTGGTGCCGAAGAGCCCGCACACGGTGAGGCTGTAGATCAGGCAGCTCACCAGCGGCGCCCAGCCGGGCCGGGTGGCGGCGATCGAACAGAGGACGATGCCGCAGACGAGCGCGGCGAAGAACGCGTACGCGTGGAGCCAGCCGCGCATGCGCGGCTTTCCGATGTCGACCGGCCGGAGCCGGAGCGGTGCGGAGGTGGTCACCTCATCAGGTTACGACACCGTAGGTTACTTGCAAGTAGTGTGGACCGTCACGCCTGACGACGCGAGGATGACCGGATGCGGATCCGACCCGTCGGGGCGCACGCCCTGCTGCTCGACTGCGACGACCCCGACCAGGTCGAGGCGTGGCGCGCCGAGCTGTGGCACCGGCGCGCAGCCGGCGAACTGGCCGCCGTCGAGATCGTCCCCGCCGCGGTCACCGTCCTGCTCGACGGCGTACCCGACCCGGCGGCCACCGCCGCGCGGATCGCCGGCTGGCACCTCCGGAACACCACCGACCGCTCCACCGCGGCCGAGGTCCGGGTGCCCGTCACGTACGACGGGGAAGACCTGCCCACCGTCGCCGGCCACTGGGGCGTCGACGTGCCGACAGTGGTCGACCGGCTGCGGCGTACCGAGTTCCGCGTCGCGTTCTGCGGCTTCGCGCCCGGGTTCGCCTATCTCACCGGGCTGCCGCCCGAGCTGGCCGTGCCGCGCCTCACCACCCCGCGTACCCGGGTGCCGGCCGGCTCGGTCGCGCTGGCCGGCCCGTACGCGGGCATCTACCCCGCCGCCTCACCCGGCGGCTGGCTGCTGGTCGGGCGGACCGAGCTGATCCTCTTCGACGTGCGTGCCGACCCGCCGGCCCGGCTCACGCCCGGCACCCGGGTCCGGTTCGTCGACGCGCCATGATCGAGGTGCTGCGGGCCGGGGCGCTCACCACCGTCCAGGACCAGGGCCGGCCCGGCTGGGCGCACCTCGGCGTGCCCCGGTCCGGCGCGCTCGACCCGGCCGCCCTGCGCCTGGCCAACCGCCTCGCCGGCAACCCGGAGCACGCCGCCGGCCTGGAGATCACCCTGACCGGGTGCCTGCTGCGCGTCACCCGGGCGGTCACCGTGGCGCTCACCGGCGCCCCCGCCGACGTGCTCGTCGAGCAGCGTTCACGGACCGCCGGCCCGGGGCCCGCCGAGGTGCGCCCAACCGGGCCCCGCCCCGGCGAGGTCGAGCGACGCCCCGGCGACGTCGGGCGACCGCTGTCGTTGCCGGCCGGCGCGGTGCTGCGGATCGGTCCGGCCCGCGCCGGGGTCCGGACCTGGCTGGCCGTCAGCGGCGGGATCACCGTCGAACCGGTGCTCGGCAGCCGGTCCACCGACACGCTCTCCGGCCTCGGGCCGCCGCCGCTGCGCGACGGGGACCGGCTGCCGCTGGGCGCACCGACCGGCCCGCCGCCCCCGGTGGACCTCACCGTCACCCCGCCGGTGCCGGCCGAGGTGTCGCTTGCCGTACGACCCGGCCCCCGGCAGGACTGGTTCACGCCCGCCGCGCTCGACCTGCTGCACGGCAGCGCGTACACCGTCGGGTCGGACAGCAACCGGGTCGGCGCGCGGCTGGCCGGCGCCGCCCTGCCCCGCGCGGTGGCCGGCGAACTGCCGAGCGAGGGCCTGGTGCTCGGCGCGGTGCAGGTGCCACCGGACGGCCAACCGCTGATCTTCCTGGCCGACCACCCCACCACCGGTGGCTACCCGGTCATCGGGGTGGTGGACGACGTGACAGCGCTCGCCCAGGCCCGCCCGGGGACTACGGTGAGGTTCCATGGACCTGAACGCGGACCTCGGTGAGGGATTCGGCAGCTGGCGGCTCGGCGACGACGAGGCGCTGCTCGGGCTGATCAGCTCCGCCAACGTGGCCTGCGGCTTCCACGCCGGGGACGCGGCCACCATGCACCGGGTGTGCGCCGCCGCCGCCGAACGCGGCGTCGCGGTCGGCGCGCAGGTCGGCTACCGGGACCTCGCCGGCTTCGGCCGCCGGCACATCGCCTACGACTTCGCCGAGCTGCGGGACGAGACGATCTACCAGCTCGGGGCGCTTGACGCGTTCTGCCGGCTCTACCGGACCCGGGTGCGCTACCTCAAGCCGCACGGCGCGCTCTACCACGCGGCGGCGTGCGACGAGGCGCAGGCCGCCGCGCTGGTGGCGGCGATCAGCGGGTACGACCACGAGCTGCCGGTGCTCTGCCAGCCCGGCACCGTGCTCGCCCAGCTCGCGGTCGGCGCCGGCCTGCGGGTGGTGGCCGAGGGCTTCGCCGACCGCAACTACCTGCCCAACGGGGCGCTGGTGCCGCGCGGCGCCCCGAACGCGCTGGTGACCGACCCGGACCAGGTCGCCGTGCGGGCCGTCCGGATGGCCGTCGAGCGGACCGTGGTCGCGGTCGACGGCAGCGTGGTCTCCTGCCCCGTCGAGTCGATCTGCCTGCACGGCGACACACCCGGCGCGGTGCGGTGCGCGGAGCTGGTCCGCGCCGCACTCGTCGACGCGGGGGTCACGCTCACTCCGTTCGCGTGAAAGGAGGGGCCCCCTGTTAACGCCTGACGCATAACAGGGGGCCCCTCCTAACGCTCGTCGGCTCAGGACTCGTCGAGGCCGCGCAGCACCAGCGGGAGACGGGTGGCGCCGCCGGTGACCACCCGGACCGGTACGCCCCAGTCCTGCCGGGTCAGGTGGCAGGCGGCGTGCTCGATGTCGGCGTCACAGGTCGCCGCCTGGGCGGTCACCTGCAACACTCCCTGCGCCACGTCCCCGCTGACCACCAGCCGCCGGGACAGGTCGGTGGTCGTGCCCGCGCCGTCGACCAGCAGCTCCGGCGGGGACGCCGAGACCACCAGCCGGGTCGACGGCCCGTACGTGTCGTCGAGCTTCTGCCCCGGTGCCGGCGTGAAGATCACGTCAAGCGTCAGCTCCCCGGCCGCCACGTCCGTGGGCTTGCGCTCCATCCGGTGCCGCGCGCCCGCCACCGTGCTCGCGCCGGCCGCCGTCAACGCGCCGGGTGCCAGCCGGGTCAACCGGTGCGCGGCCGACTCGACCACCAGCACCTCGCCCGCCGGAGTGACCACCAGGTCGCTCGGCTCGGCCAACCCGTCGGCCACGGTCGCGACCTGGCCGGTCGCCGGATCGAAGCGGCGCACCGCGCCGTTGTACGTGTCCGCGATCAGCACCGAGCCGTCCGGCAGCGCGCACACGCCCAGCGGATGCTGGAGCAACGCCTGATCGGCCGGGCCGTCGACGTGCCCGAAGTCGAACAGCCCCTGACCCACGGCGGTGTGCATCTCGCCCGCCTCGACCCAGCGGACCGCGCTGGTCTCGCTGTCGGCGATCCAGAGCCGGGAACCGTCCGCCGAGACGGACAACCCGGACGGTTGGGCCATCCAGACGTCCGGCAGTGGACCGTCCCGCAGCGCCTCGACCGTGGTGCCGGCGTACATGCCGGCGGTCCGCTTGATCGGGTCGAACCACCAGAGCTGGTGGATGCCGGCCATCGCCACGACCACCCGGTCGTCGTACCAGGCCACGTCCCAGGGGGAGGAGAGGTCGACGGCGCGCGCGTCGTGCGCGTGGTCGTCGACCGTCGAGCGCCACTGCCGCCCGGTGCCGGCCACGGTGACCACCTCGCCGGTCTCCAGCCGTACGCCGCGCAGCAGGTGGTTGACCGTGTCCGCGACGACCAGGTCGTAGCCGGCCACCTCGGCCACGTGCGGGGGCAGCAGGCAGAGCCCTTGCGGCTCGGCGAACGTCGCGCCGGCCGCCGGGCCGTCGGTGCGGCCACGGGTGCCCGCGCCGATCCGGCGCACCACGGTCTCCGCGTCCGGCGCCAGCTCGACCAGGGAGTGCCGGGCCGAGTCGGAGACCAGCAGGTTGCCGCCGTCGAGCGGGACGACCTTGCCGGGGAAGCGCAACGCCGTCTCCGGCGCGGCCGGCGGGACGTACGGGCCCTCGCCCCGGTGCAGCGTGCCCTTCGCCTCGTGCGTGGCGATCAGGTCGTCGACCAGCCGGGCCAGCCCTTCGGCGTGCCCCTCGCCGGCCATGGTGGCCACCACGTAACCCTCCGGGTCGACCACCGACAGCGTCGGCCAGGCCTTCGCCGCGTACTGCTGCCACATGTCCATCTCGGGGTCGTCGAGCACCGGGTGGTGCACGCCGTACCGCTCGACGGCCGCGGCCAGCGCGTCCGGGTCCTTCTCGTGCTCGAACTTCGGCGAGTGCACCCCGATCACGACCAGCACGTCGCCGTACTTCTCCTCGAGCGGGCGCAGCTCGTCCAGCACGTGCAGGCAGTTGATGCAGCAGAAGGTCCAGAAATCCAGCAAAACGATCTTGCCCCGCAGGTCGGCCAGCGTGACGGCTCTGCCGCCGGTGTTCAGCCAGGCCCGGCCCCGTAGTTCGGGGGCGCGTACGCGTGCGCTCATCACCCCATCGTGCCGCATCAACGGAGCCCAGTCGGCGCGACGGGGCGGCGGGAGAGGCGTACGTGACACTGACTCTCCCGGGTAGGCACAGCCGACGCGCCTGCGGGCCAGAGCCCAACCCATGAACCGGTCTGTCAGGCTTGGCGGTATCTCGCCCGAATCCTGGGCCGCGTAGTCGTCGATCGCATCGGCGAGCTGCGCGCCGAGGTGGAGGATCAACCCCTGGCGGTCGTCCGCGAACCTCGCGCGGAGGGCCGTCCGGGCAACCGAGCACGGCCACGGGCTACCGGTGGCGCGGCACGTCCACGCCGGGCGGACCGGGGAGTGATCGTCGGTGGGAGGTTTCATGCGCCCACCTGTACGGGCGTACGCCGGCTCGGGGCGCGGCGCGCTGGAGACGGGATCGTCGGCGCGGTCAGGAGGCGAACGCCGGCTAGCTGGACGAACAGTTCGCGGCGGGCGACCGCACTCCCGTCCGGGCCGAGCTGGTAGCCGTCCAGCCAGCACCACCCGTCGAACGTTGGCCACTCCAGTGTGCGAATGACGCGAACGGCGATGGGACGGGCGAACTGTGGGGACGCCGCGCGGGTCAGGCGGAGCACGTCGCCAGACCGAAACGGCGCCGAGGTGGCCGGGCTAACCGTGCGGCGGGGCGCGGTCACCTCTGCTCCCCGCTGCGCCGGAAGACGGTCGTCGTCGCGGGAGCGGACGACCAAGCGTGCCCGTTCGGGGGGCGTGAGGCCGGTGGCGGGGATGGGGGAGCGGCGGCCCGGCGGCGCAGCTTGAGGCAGTAGCGCCAGGTCATCAGGCCGCACGAACAGCTCAGGCCGGGCGGGGACAGCCGCAGGCGGGGGCGGTGAAATCGGGAGGACAGGACGGCAATCCAATTGAGCTTCGGCTTCTCTCTGGGCACGGCTTCGCCTCCTTTCGTGAGGACCGGGAAGGGGGTCGCCCCGCGTGGTGCCTGCCCGGCGAGGCAACCCCGGGACTGACACGACCTCCGCCGGGTCTCGGGTTCCCGCCGGCCGTGCCATCCATACAGCACCCTCGCGTGCTGAAGCTGGACGACTACACCCCGTAGATATATGTTCTGGAGACGTCATAGACGTTCATCAGGAGGCGACCGTGAACCAGGCGCTACGGGTGGCTCTGGCGGACAGCGGTCAGACCGTTGAAAGCCTCGCCGAGCAGGTCGGGGTAGACCCGAAGACGGTCGCGCGGTGGGTCACACCTGGCCGCATCCCGCACCCTCGGCACCGCGCAGCCGCAGCCGTCGCGCTCGGTCGTGAAGTGGAGGACATTTGGCCGGACGTTTTGAAACGACGAGAGCCGGCGTGGCTCCAGCCCTGGGTTGAGACGGAGCTTCAGGCGACCGCGCTCCGGTCCTTTCAGGTCGCCGTGGTTCCCGGTCTACTCCAGACGCCGGAGTATGCGGCGGTAGTGCTGGCTAGCGGCCTACTGGGGCCGGAAGATGTTGCGGGCTACGTAGAGACGCGAATGAAGCGACAGGCGGCGGTCCTCGACCGGCGGAACCCGCCGCTTTTCGTTGCGGTGATTGACGAGTTCGCGCTGCGTCGCGGCGATCCGGCCGTCATGCATCCTCAGCTGGACCATCTGGCGATGATGGCGCGGCGGCCGAACGTCCTCGTCCACGTTATTCCGCTGGACGCCGGCATTCACGCCGGCCAGGCCGGGCCGTTCGTCCTCGCGACAACCGATGACGGTAGCGTTGCGTACCTCGACGATCAGGCCGCGGGACGGCTGACAAATGACACCGCCCCCCTGTGGGCCATCTGGGATACGCTGCGATCGGTGGCACTTCCGCGCCGCCAGACCATCGACTTCCTAGAGGCGCGATCATGGCTGACCTGACCGGCGCACTTTGGCGCAAGAGCATCCGAAGCAGCTCCAATGGGGGCGACTGCGTCGAGGTCGCCGACAACCTTCCCGGCGTCGTCGGCGTGCGGGACTCGAAGGACCCGACCGGCCCGGCGCTCGCTTTTGAGCCGGCTTCCTGGCGGGCGTTCGTCGCCCAGGTCGCCGACCGCAGCTGACACGACCAACGAAGCGCCCGTCCCGTGGTGGGGCGGGCGCTTCACTGTGTGGGCGAGGGCCGGGCGCGTGTCAGCCGAGAGGCGGGCGGGCTGCCTACTCGAGAGTCTGGGCGTACGCCCAGCTGACACCCGGGCCGCTCGGGCGAGGGCTGCACGTGGGCAAGCATCGCGGCGACGTCGGACCGAAAAACGCGAACTCAAGGTCGTATGCCTTCTCCCGAAGCGCCTCAGCGCCAGACCCCCCGACCTTCCGACGATCATGAAGTTGGCGGTGACGAATCGGACCGGACGCGCCGTCAACTTCATGATCGACGGGCCGCGGGGGCTGGCCGGGACAGCGTGAAGCGCCCGCCCCCATCGGGGACGGGCGCCTCACGTGAGAGTTACTGGCCGGCCGGCTTCAGGCAGAGCACCCGGTTGGTGCCGCCGCCCTGGAGGACGACAGTGGGCTGGGACAGGTCGGCGCACTTGTCCTTGTTGTCCACCTTCGACACCACGGTGAACGCGCCCTGCTCGCCGCAGTCCGCAGGCGCGGCGGTCGTGCCGGTCTGCTTGATGCAGGAGCCGACCGCCGGGTCGAAGCCCGCCGGCTTGTCGTCACCGCCGATCTTGCCGAGCAGCGTGAGCAGGCCGAGCGGCACGGCGAGGATCAGCACGGCCGCGATGAGCACCAGGGCCAGCACCCGGCCGTTGCGCACCTTCGGCGCGGGCGCCTCGGTCTTCGGCTCGGCGTCCGGCTTGAACGCGTCGAAGCGGCCCTGATCCGATTCGTCGGCCGGACCCTCCGGGGACCAGGCCGGCGGGGCCTGCGGGGACGGCGGCGGGAACGCGGGCGGGAAGCCGCCCGGCTCACCCCCGGGACCCTGACCCGGTACGGCGACCGAGGCACGCCCACCGGCCGTCGGACCGTACGCGTCCTGCTGGCCACCCGGACCGCCGAACGGGTCGGGACGGCCACCGGGACCGCCGTACGCGTCCTGACGGCCACCCGGGCCCCCGAACGCGTCCTGGTGGCCGCCCGGACCGCCGAACGGGTTCTGCTGGCCGCCGGGGCCGCCGAAGGAGTCGCGTGACCCGCCGGGCTGCTCGTCGTCCTGCGGGTGCACCCCGTTGGCGGGGCGGTTGTTGCCGGGCGGGTCCACGAAGGACGGCACCCCGACCGGGAACGGCGGCGGGCCGGCCGGCGAGGACGGCCGGTCGCCGTATCCGCGTGGGTCGTCGTCGGACCGGGACTGCGGCCCGCCGTAGCCGGGCGGACCGTCCTGGCCGGGGTAGCCGTGCGGACCGTCGGACCGGGACTGTGGCCCACCGAAGCCGGGGGGACCGTCCTGGCCGGGGTAGCCGTGCGGACCGTCGGACCGGGACTGCGGACCACCGAAGGCGGGTGCGTCGTCCGGCCGGGAGTGCGGTCCGCCGAAGCCGGGTGCGTCGTCGGAGCGGGACTGCTGGCCGGCGAAGTTGGGTGCGTCGTCAGCACGCCCCTGCGGCCCGGCGAAGCCGTGTCCGTCGTCGCCACGGGACGGGGATCCGAAGCTGTGTCCGTCGTCGCCGCGGGACGGGGACCCGCCGTAGCCGGGTCCGTCGTCGGCCCGGGAGGGGGATCCGAAGCCGGGTCCGTCGTCCGGTCGGGCCTGCGGGCCGGCGAAGGCGGACGGAGCATCCTGGCCGGGGTAGCCGTGCGCGTCGTCCGCCTCCGGGGCGTCCTCGGGCTCCGGTCGGGTCGGCCGGCCGTACACCCGGGGCTGCGGCGTGGACGCGCCGGTCGGATGTGCCGGCTGGTCGGCGGGCGGGGTGACCCGGCTGGCCACCGGGACGGAGGCGCTGGCCGAGACCGGACCGGCGGTGCCGGCCTCGGGCGAGGTGCGTGGGCCGGGAAGGACCGGACCGGCCGGCGACTGCGGCTCCTCAGGTGCGGACCGGGCGGCGCCCCAGCCGGCGTCACCGCGCTCCGGCTCGTACGCCTGGGGTGCACGCTCGGCCGGGCCGAACTGCGCGGCGGCATGGTCGGCGGGCGGTGAGGCCGCCAGTGCGGCCCCCGGCACCCGCTGGCTCTGGGCGGGCAGCGGTACCGCGTGGCCGGGTGAGATGCCCGGTGCGGGCGCGGGCTGGTAGACCGGTCCGTCCTCGGCGGGCTGCCAGCCGCGCGACGGTGCCGGCGGAGCCTCGTCGGCGTGGCCCCACGCCTCGGCGGGCGACCAGGGTTCGGCGGACGCCCGCTCGTCCTGGTTGCCGCCCCATCCGGGCCGGACCGGCTCCTCCGCCGGCCGCTCGGTCTCCCGCTGCTGCGGCCCGGCTGCGGCGCCGCCCCAACCGCCGGCCGGTCCCTCGCCGCCACGCTGCGGCAACGCCGGAGCGTCGTGCCAGCCGGCGGACTGGTCATCGGCGTCACGTTGCGGCATCGCGGGGGCATCGTTCCAGCCACCGGCCTGGTCGTCGCCGTCGCGCCGAGGTCGGGCGGGGGCGTCGTTCCAGCCCGCGGGGTGGGGGTGATTCGACTCGCCCCAACCGGCCGGCTGCGGGACCTCGGCCGCGCCGGCGGCGCGCCCGCCGGCGGCCCAACCGCCGGAGCGGTCCGGGTCGTCGTCCCGAGTGGAACCGTCCCGGCCGCCCACCCGGTTCTCTCCCTGCGGGGCGGGCCAGCCGCCGGATCGGGCCGGTTCGTCGTGCTGCTGCCCGCCGGCCGCCTGCCAACCGCCGGAGCGGTGCGGGTCGTCCTCAGTGCGGGTGGAGCGGCTGTCCTGGTCGGACTGCTCCGGAGTGGACCACGCCTGCTCGGGCCGGACGGCGCCGGGCACGGAGACCTTGGCGGCGGCCCGGGCGGTCGGCTCGGGCGGAGGCCAGGTGGCCCCGCTCTGCTGGCCGGGCGGAACCCAGGCCGGCTGGGTGTCGCGCGGGGTCCAACCGCCGGACCGGTCGTCCGGCTGCGCGCCGGGCTGCCCGTCGCGGCGGTTCCAACCGCCGGAACGGTTCGGGTCGTCCGACTGGGCGGCGGGCTGCTCGTCGCGGCGGTTCCAGCCGCCGGAGCGGTTCGGGTCGTCCGACTGGGGGGTGGTGCCGACGGCCCAGCCGCCGGAGTGGCCGGCGTCGTCACCCTGCTGCGCGGCAGGGGTGAACCCGCCGGAGCGGTGCGGGTCGTCCGAGCCGGCGGGGGTGACCCAGGACTCGTTCGGCACGGTGGCCGGCGCCGGGACGTAGCCGGTGCCCCGCGCGCCCGTCTCGGGCTGCGCCCAGGCGGGCTGCTCCCCGGCGGCGCCGCGGGCGGGACGGTGCTGCTCGGCGGCCCAGGCGGGCGGCGCCGGCTCGGCGGGACCGCCCGACGTCGGGGCCCAGGCCGGCGGCGCCGGCTCGCCGGAGGCGTCCGGGCGGCTCGACTCGCCCGGCCCCCACGCGGGAGCACCCGGACCGGAGCCGGCCCAGGCCGGTGCGCCCTGCTCGGGGCCACGGTCGCCGGAGGCGGCCCAGGCCGGCGCGCCCTGCTCGGAGCCGGCCCAGGCGGGCTGTGCGCCCCGGCCGCCCGAGTCGGCGGGCGGGGGCACCTGGGCGGTGGCGCGACCGGTGACGTGCTGGCCGGCGGGCGGGGCCCAGGCGGGCGGCTGGTCGTCGGCCGCGGCCCAGGCCGGAGCCGGCGGGGCGGGCCGACCGGCCGGCGGGGGCGGGGCCCAGCCGAGGTCGGGTGTGCCGTTGTACCCGTTGTCCTGCTGCGCCGGCTGGTCGCCGTACGGCACCGGTCCGCCGGTGCCCGGCGACACCTCGCCCGGCTCCTGGCCGGGGTGGTGCGGAGCCTCGGACGTCATGGGTGCTCCTCCTCCATCACAGGTCGACCGCCGATGCCGGCCGGGGACCGTCGGCATGGCTGCCGGCGTCGCCGGCGGGTACCGGCCGTGCGGGCTCCCCGCACCGTATCCGGTGGCCGCCCGGGGACGCTCGGGGAGCATCGGCCGTCACCGAAAGTCACCGGTCGACGTCGATGAGTTTCACTCTCCACGTCGGTCCGGAGCAGCCGGTTGGCGACCGTGCCAACCGTACCGGGCGGTGCGGCGGGGTGGAATCCCGGTGCCGGACGACGGGGAACGCGGAAGACCCGCCCGGGGTGCCGGGCGGGTCTTCCGCACTGGAGGAGGTGAGGAACGTCGGTGGCGTCAGCTCAGGTGACGCTGGGCGATGGCGAGAAGCTCTGCGCGGACCGCGGGCGAATTGGCGGAACGCAGGGCGTGCTCGATGGCACGGGCCCGGCGGTTGGCGTCGCGGCGGGTGCGGATTCGCTCGATCATGCTCATCTTGGGTCTCTCCTCCTGGCTATTCGGTTGTCAGCCCTTGATGTCTCTATTTAAGCGCACCGCACGCATGATCGCCATCGATTACAAGGTGAGCTGAGCCACCTGCCTAAGGATCGTAGGCATCTTCATCGCCGAGCCGATGATTCCTTCATCAACGGCAACGGCCGGTGTGCCGGGCGTTCACCCGTGGCACACCGGCCGTTGCCGGAGCGGTGGTACGTCAGGTCCAGGCGAGCAGCGCCGCCTCCGGATCGGCCAGGAAGTCCCCGATGTCGCGCAGGAACTTGGACCCCAGCTCGCCGTCGATGATCCGGTGGTCGAAGGAGAGGCCGAGCGTGGTGACCAGACGGGCCTTCACCTTGCCCTTGTGCACCCACGGCTGCTCGCGCACCGCGCCGAAGGCGAGGATCGCCGACTCGCCCGGGGGCAGGATCGGCGTACCGGTGTCGACGCCGAAGACGCCGACGTTGGTGATGGTGAGCGTGCCGCCGGACATGTCCGCCGGGGACGTCCTCCCCGACTTCGCGGTCTGCACCAGCGCCGTCATCGCGTCCGCCAGCTCACGCAGCGTCAGCCGGCCGGCGTCCTTGATGTTCGGCACGATCAGGCCGCGCTCGGTGGCCGCCGCGATGCCCAGGTTGACGTACTCCTTGACCACGATCTCGTCGCCGGCCCAGGTCGAGTTGACCATCGGGTACCGCTTGACCGCCAGCAGCACCGCCTTGGCGACCAGCAGCAGCGGGGAGACCCGCACGTCGCGCCACTCGCGCCGGTCGCGGAGCCGGTCCAGCGCCTTCATCGCCCGGGTCACGTCGACGGTCAGGAACTCCGTCACGTGCGGGGCGGTGAACGCCGAGCGGGCCATGTTCTCCGCGGTGAGCTTGCGTACCCCCTTGACCGGGATGCGCTGCTCGCGGTCCGCGCCGAAGCTCGCGGCCGACGCGGCCGACGTCGTCGGCGCGGTGACCGTCAGCGGCTCGGCCGCCGCCGGGGTCCCACTCGCCGCCCGCTGTACGTCCTCGCGGGTGATCGAGCCGAGCGGACCGGAACCGGTCAGCGCGGCCAGGTCGACCCCGAGGTCCTTGGCGAGCTTGCGGACCGGCGGCTTGGCCAGCACCGGGCCGCCGCCCGCCCGGCCGTTGCCGTTCAGCGCGGGCGTCGGGGCCGCCGGGGTCGCCGCCGGAGCCGGCACCGGCGCGGCCTGGACCGGCGCGACCGGGGCCGGGGCCGCCTGGGTCGGGGCCGCCTGGGCCGGGGCCGCCTGGGCCGGGGCGGCCGGCGCCGGGGCGGCGCCCTTGCGCGGGCGGCGCTTTGCCGGCGCGTTGCGCGGGCCGTAGCCGACCAGCACGGCGGTACGCCCACCCGGCGCCACGCCACCGATCAGGCCCGGCTCGACCATGCCCTCCTCGGGCGCCACCTCGACGGCGGCCAGCGAGGCCGCCGACGGGGTGGGCAGGTCGGCGGTGGGCGTGCCGGTCGTCGACTGCTCCACCGGCCCGGCGTTCGGGTCGGTGTCGATCGCGATGATCGGCACGCCGACCTCGACCGTCGAACCCTCCGGGTGGAAGATCGCCTGCACCCGGCCGGCCCACTTCGCCGGGATCTCGACCGCTGCCTTCGCGGTCTCCACCTCGACGATCGGCTGGTTCAGCTCGATGTCGTCGCCCACCTTGACCAGCCAGGCGAGGATCTCGCCCTCGGTCAGGCCCTCGCCCAGGTCGGGCAGGTTGAACTCCTTGATCCGGGACATGCCGCTCACCAGCCGAAGGTGCGGTCGACGGCGTCGAGCACCCGGTCGAGGTCCGGCAGGTACTCCTCCTCCACCCGGGCGGCCGGGTAGGGGATGTCAAAACCGGTCACCCGCAGCACCGGGGACTCCAGGGAGTAGAAGCACTCCTCGGTGATCCGGGCCGCGATCTCCGACCCGAGGCCCAGGTTGCCCGGCGCCTCGTGCACGACCACGCAGCGGCCGGTGCGCTTCACCGACTCGTACGCGGCGGTCAGGTCCAGCGGCGACAGCGTCCGCAGGTCGATGACCTCCAGCTCCCGGCCGTCCTCGGCGGCGGCGGTGGCCGCGTCCAGCGCGGTGCGCACCATCGGGCCGTACGCCAGCACGGTGGCGTCCGTGCCCGGCCGGGCGACCCGCGCGCTGTGCAGCGGGTACGCGTCGGTGAGCGGGGCGTCCAGGTCGACCTGACCCTTCTCCCAGTAGCGCCGCTTCGGCTCCAGGAACACGATCGGGTCGTCCGACGCGATGGCCTGCTGGATCATCACGTACGCGTCCTGCGGGTTCGCGCAGGTGACCACCTTGAGACCGGCGGTGTGCGCGAAGTACGCCTCGGGCGACTCCGAGTGGTGCTCGACCGCGCCGATGCCGCCGCCGTAGGGGATCCGGATGACCATCGGGATCCGCACCTTGCCCTGCGAGCGGTAGTGCATCTTCGCCACCTGCGACACGATCTGGTCGTACGCGGGGTAGACGAAGCCGTCGAACTGGATCTCGCAGACCGGCCGGAAGCCGCGGATGGCCAGGCCGACCGCGGTGCCGATGATGCCGGACTCGGCCAGCGGGGTGTCGATCACCCGCTGGTCGCCGAAGTCCTTCTGGAGGCCGTCGGTGATCCGGAACACGCCGCCGAGCTTGCCGACGTCCTCGCCCATGATGACGACCTTCTGGTCGTTCTCCAGGGCCCGCCGCAGACCGGTGTTGAGTGCCTTGCCGAGCGTGAGCGTCTCCGTGGCCATCAGTGCGCGCTCCCCTCGAACGACTCCATGTACTGCGAGAACCGGGCCCGCTGCTCGTCCAGCTCCGGGGAGCCGTGCGGGTAGACGTGGTCGAACATGCTGACCGGCTGCGGGTCGGGCATGTTGAGCACCCGCTCGCGCAGGTGCACCGACTCGGTACGGGCCTGCTCGTCGATCTCGGTGAAGAACGACTCGTCGACGATCTGCTGCTTGAGCAGGAACGCCTTCATCCGGGCGATCGGGTCCTTGGCCTGCCAGGCCTCGACCTCGCTGGCGATCCGGTAACGCGTCGGGTCGTCCGAGGTGGTGTGCGCGCCCATCCGGTAGGTGTACGCCTCGATCAGGGACGGGCCCTGACCGTTGCGCGCGGTGTCCAGCGCATGCCGGGTCACCGCGTACGAGGCGAGCACGTCGTTGCCGTCCACCCGGACGCCGGGGAAGCCGAAACCGCCGGCCCGCCGGTACAGCGGGACGCGGGTCTGCCGCTCCAGCGGCTCGGAGATGGCGTACTGGTTGTTCTGGCAGAAGAAGACCAACGGCGCGTTGAACACGCTGGCCCAGACGAACGACTCGTTGACGTCGCCCTGGCTGGTGGCGCCGTCACCGAAGTAGGCGATCACCGCCTCGCCGTCCTCGCCGCCGGTCTTGCCGTCCATGGCGACGCCCATGGCGTACCCGGTCGCGTGCAGGGTCTGCGCCCCGATGACGATCGTGTACATGTTGAACTTGAACTCGTTCGGGTCCCAGCCGCCCTGGTCGACGCCGCGGAACAGGCCGAGCGGCATGATCGGGTCGATGCCGCGGCAGTAGAGGACGCCGTGCTCCCGGTAGGTCGGGAACGCCATGTCCTGCGCGCGCAGCGCCCGGCCGGAGCCCACCTGCGCGGCCTCCTGGCCCAGCAGGCTCGCCCACAGGCCCAGCTCGCCCTGGCGTTGCAGGGCGGTCGCCTCGGCGTCGAGCTTGCGGACCAGCACGAGGTCGCGGTAGAGCCCGCGGTACTCCTCGTCGGTGAAGTCGACGCGGTACTCGGTCCCGTCCGGGCCGAGCGCGGTCTCGATCCGCTCGCCTTCCGGCGTGAGCAGCTGTACGAGTTCCGGTTCGCCGGTCGCGGCGGCGCGCCTGGTACGGGGTGCGGCCCGCTTGCTGCGGGTGGCGGCCCCGGGGTCGCCCTTTGCCATCGGTCTCTCCCTGTCTGTCTGCGCCGCCGGGGGTGACCCGAGCCGCGCACCTCGTGCGCCCGCCCGGCTGCTGCCGGGTCGGTCCCTGGCGACCGCGCCTAGCCCCGGTGAGGGTTGCCGCGCGGCGTGAGCCGGGGTCCGTCGGGGGACCCAGGCCCGGGAGCGCCGGCGCCGTTCCGCACCAGCCGCGGGGTGCGCGGAGGTAGCGGCTGCGTTGCCGTCGTGCCTGAATGATTGCAGAGGAGGTGAGCGGGCCCACAGTATGGCCTCCCCCGTCGGTGAGCTTCCATCGGCTTCGCGACGGATGAGCGCTTTTGTCCCGACAGGTGACGGGCCCTCGGCGGACAAAATGTGTGTCGACACGCGGTTGCGGCTGGTGAACTGACTGTCACTCGGTCAAGCTGGCGATGAGCGCTCACGCGGCTTTTGTCCGGATATTCGGGCGTGCTGTTCCGTTCCGTCGACGTGTACGAGGAGTGTGCCGGTGTCCGAACCAGAGGGTCCTCCCGGAGCCCCCTTCCTGGGCCGGCACCGGGCCCTGCCCGCCGCCCGCTACCGCCGGGTGGTCGGCGCGCACCGCGCCCCCGGCGTCGGTGGCCCGAGCCGCGGCTACCTGCTGACCGTGGCGCTGCTCGCCGGCACCGCCTCGATGCCGATCCTGGCCGCGATCAGCACCGGCTCGGCGACCGTGGGGAACAGCGCCCTGCCCGACGCCGGCACGCCGTTCATCCCGACGCCCTCGGTCGGGCCGGTGGTCATCCCGCTGCCCCGGACCACGCCGGCCCCGGTGCTGACGGCGTCCACGCCCGCGGTCGACGCCGTCACCACCACCGCGCCGCCGCGACCGGCGTTCCCGGCCGCCCCGATCCCGCCCGACAAGAGCGACCTCGGCTCCGCGCGTCGGTCCCGGCCGGCCACCGCGCCGGTGGCCCCGCCCGAACCGCCCCGGCCCTCACCGGTCCGGCCGCCGCGACCGTCGCCGGTGCCCTCGCCCACGCCCTCGGCGTCCGACCCGGCGCAGGAGCCGGTCCCGGTGCCCGAGCCCACCACCACCTCCTCCGCGCCCACCCCCGAGCCGACCGGCACCTCGTCCGGACCGACCGCCGAGCCGACGTCCGGGCCAACCTCGGAGCCGTCGTCCGGGCCGACCGCCGAGCCGTCGTCGTCCGGGCCCACCTCGGCGCCGACCTCCGGGCCCACGGCGGAGCCGAGCCAGGGGCCGTCGCCGAGTGGCGAGCCGGACCGGCTCAGGCGGGGTCGTCGGTGAGGCGGTGCCGGTTCGCCTCGATCCAGGCGTCCAGCGCCGCCGGGTCGTCCGGGTCCACCCCGTCCGCCATCAACTGCGCCACCGCCGCGGTGGCCGCGCTACGCCGCTCACCGGTGCTGTAGAGCCGGGCGAACTCGGGGACCATCTCGGTGATCGCCTCGTCCGTCCGGGCGGTCGCGGGTGGCGCCAGCCCACGCTGTCGGCCCGCGTACGCCGCCCAGGACCGCAACACCCGGGGCAGCATCGCGGCGTCGTCCATGTCCAGCACGGCACGACGGTGCACCCAGTCGAGCAGGAACAGCTCGACGACCATCGGGCTCCACCGCATCGGGTCGGCGTCCGGGAAGCTCGCCGCGTGATCCAGCAGCAGACCCAGGCAGAAGTGCAGCGAGGCCAGCTCGCCGTCGGCCACCTCGGGCAGGCCGAAACGGGCGGCCTCGGGCGAGTCGAGGAAGGCGCGTACCAGCCTGGTCCGCTCCTCGTCGGTGGCCGGCGGCACGACCTCCGGCCCGGTCGGCGGTCGCGGCCCGGGCAGGGCCGCCAGGCGGGCGCCCACCAGGGCCCGGTCGGTGGCGAGCGAACCCTGGGCGGGCAACTCGCCGAGGTCGTCGGTGACCGCCAGGTGGCGGCCCACCTCCGCGTGCATCCGGGCCGGGTCCTCGGCACGGAACCAGGTCAGCTCGTCCTCGGTGCAGATCTCCCGAGCCTGCTCGACGATCCGGGCCGCCGGACCGCCGACGAACACGTCCTTGGTGATGCCGATGTTGTGGTCGACGAGGGCCACCAGGGCGTGCTCCGGCCCGCCCTGCTCCTCGTCCTCGTAGGCGAACGTGGCCAGGTAGGAGGTCTGGTCGCCGTACACGTCGCCGTACGCCCAGGTGCCGGTGAGGCGCACCCGGCCGAGCTGGCCGGCCCACGCCGGGGCGTACGCGCCGGGCCGGACCCGGGCGGCGCCCTCGGCGTCCGGCACCAGGGCGGCGAAGACGGCGCGGATGGTGGTCGCGGCGGCACTGCGCCGGCGTGACGTGGCGGCGAGGAAGCCGGCCACGAACTCGTGGACGGCTCGCTGTCGGTCGTGCTCCGCGACGGCGTAGACGCTGCCCAGCAACGCGGCGCCGAGCATCTCCGCGTCCAGGGCGGAGTCGAGCCTCGTCACGTCGCGCGCGGCGTGCAGCACCGCGTCGTAGGGGGTCTGTGGCGTGGCCATGCATCGACCCTACGCCGCGTCGACGGCCGTCACACCGCTCTGCGCACCCGATTCAGCGCCGGCCGGCCTCGTGCAGCGCGTCCCGTGCCGCGCCGTACCGCGCCAGCAACGCCCAGACCGGATCCAGCACGTACTTCTCGCCGACGCTGCCGACCGAGGTGAGCAGGCGCTGCTCGGCCCGGTCGCGGGCCCGCCGGGCCGCCCACCCGACCACCGGCCGGGTCAGCGCCGCCACCAGCAGCCCGGCCAGCAGGCCGCCGAGCAGCAGCACGGTGGGCCAGGGCACCTCGCCGAGCTTCGGGTGTTCCAGCGGTGGCAGGCCGAGGAAGCGCAGCGCGTACCCCAGGACCAGCCAGACCAGGCCGCCCACCGCCGCGAGCGTGACCAGCCACTGGATCGCGCCGACCACCCGCCACCAGGCCGGTCGCCGGTCCATGCCGAGGTCGGTGGCGGCGACCGCGTGGTCGAGCGCGCCCGGCAGCTCGGCCAGCCGGGACCGGGCCGCGGCGGTCACCGCGGTCGGCCACGGCGCCGGCAGGTCGGCGCCGGACCGGTCGGCCACCGCCCGGATGGCCAGGTTCAGCGCCGAGCGCTGCGCGGCGGTCGGATCGGGTACGGAGGTGGCCGAGATCAGGCTCTCGGCCGGCGCGTCCGGGTCCCGCCCCGGCAGGTGCAACCGGCGCAGCGGATCCGGGCGCAGCTTCCGCCAGCTCCGCACCAGCGGCCAGCCGGTGCTGCTCACCGCCCGGTGCCGGTACGCGCCCTGGACGGCCTGCGCCACGGTCGGCACGCCGGCCGCCCCGGCCAGCGCCCGGGTGAGTTCCCGGGCCGAGGCGTCACCCGGCCGGGTGCGTGGCGGCTCCGGCCCGACCAGCGGTTCGAGGTCGGTCACCACGGCGTCCACGTCGCCGGAGAGCCGGCGCAGCGCGGCCTGCCGCTCGGCGACCGTCTTCTCCAACTCGGCCCGCAGCCCGGCCAGCCCGGCCGGGTCCGTGGCCACGGTGGGCAGCAGCGGCACCCCGCCCAGCCCGTCGGCGTCGAGCAGCCGGCGCAGGTCGTCGAGGACGGTGGGCAGCGCGGTCGGGTGCAACCGGTCGGCCTGGTTGAGCACCACCACTGTCACGTCCCGGTGCCGGTGGAACTCGCGCAGGTAGCCGGTGTGGATCACGCGGTCGGCGTACTTCTGCGGGTCGACCACCCAGACCACCAGGTCGACCAGGCCGAGCAGCCGGTCGACCTCCAGCCGGTGGTGGTGCTGCACCGAGTCGAAGTCGGGCAGGTCCAGCAGGACGAGACCGTGCAGGTTGGACTCGTCGTCGCCGTCCAGCGGGCTCTCCCGGACGAACCGGTGCCGGGGCAGCACCCCGACCCAGTCGAGCAGGCGTACCGCGCCGTCGAGCGGGCCCCACACGCAGGCGTGGGCCACGCCGGTGGTCGGCCGGCGCACGCCGACCGGGGAGAGGTCCATCCGGGCCAGCGCGTTGAACAGGCTCGACTTGCCGCTGCCGGTGGCGCCGGCGAGCGCGACCACGGTGTGCCGGCCGGAGAGGGCGAGCCGGTCGCCGGCCCGCTCGACCACGGTGTGCGCGGCCACCAGTTGGGCGTCCGGCACCTGGCCGTCCACCGCGCCGAGGAACCGCTGGACCGCCTGGAGGCGCGCGATCAGGACGTCCGGGTCGATCCGTTGGTCGGTTCGGAACGCCTCGCGCATCCGTCCCACGAGGTTCGTCATGATGCCGTCCTTGTTCGCGACTGCGGGGCTCGCAGGCCCGGCTCGCTCCTCGCGCTCACGGGTGGTGGCGTCCGTCCTGGTCGGTGTCGGTGGGCGACGGGGCGCCGTCGGCGGTGGTGAGGCCGCTGCGGTGCCGGGCCCGCTCGACCGTCACCGCCGCCTGGCGCAACGCCGCACCGGCGTCGGTGGCCGGGCGGGCGGCCTCGGTGCGGGCCAGGAAGCGGGCGGCCTCCTCGGTGAGCAGCGCGCCGACCCGGTCGAGCAGGTCCACCCGCGCCTTGCGGGACAGGTTACGCACCGCCTGGTCGCCGAAGATGGCCTGGAGCACGGTCTGCCCGGCGACCGCGGTGCCGGTGCCGGCGGCGACCTCCAGGCCGGTCGGGATGAACGCGGTGGAGGCGAAGACGCCGATCATGACGGCCAGGCCGGTGGCGTTGACCGCGTACGCCGCGGTGCGGGCCACGAACCGCCGGTCGCCGCCCTCGACGCGGACCAGCTCCAGCACCGCGCGCTGCCAGTCGCGGACCAGTTGCTCGCCGCGCGCCGGCAGGTCGGCCGACGCGTACGCCAGCTCCGGTTCGAGCAGCGCCGCGCCGGCCGGGTGCGCCTTCCAACCGGTGTACGCGTTCTCGGCCGCCTCGGCGGCCACCCCGCGCAGCAGCGTGACCAGTTGGGACTCGATCGCGGTCCGCAGCTCCGCCGCCGGGGCGGGCCGACCGGTGACCGCCGCGACCATCCGGTCCCGCAGCCGGCCGATCCGTGCCTCCAGGCTGCGGAAGAACTCGCCGGTGCCGACGAACTCCTGCCAGCGGGCCAGCACCTCGCCCCGGAGCAGCCGGCCGTCCCGGAGCCCCTGGTCGACGGTGCGCTCCGCGCCCCGGTAGGCGGCCCGGACCCGTTCGTCGAGCGCCTCGGCGGCGGCCATCTGTTCGTCGGCGGCGTCGGCCAACCCCTCGACCACCGGATGCAGGGCGGCCAGCGCGCCGTCGAGCGTCTGCCGGACCACCGCGGAGCGGGCCTCCGCGTCGCCGGCGAGCCGGGCGAACCAGCCGCTCAGCGGCGCGGTCATCCGGTCCGGCAGCAGGCCCTGCCCGTCCACCCAGGTCTCCGGCAGCACGAACAGCGGCGCGGCGCCCAGATCCTGCGAGGCGAGCATCTCGGACAGGTGGGCGGCGATCTCGTCGGCCGCCTCGGGCGGGACCCGGTCGAGCACCATGGCGACGGCGGTGCCCCGGGCCCGGGCGCTGCGCAGCAGCTCCCAGGGCACGGCGTCGGCGTAGCGCGCGGCGGTGGTGACGAACAACCACAGGTCGGCGGCGGCGAGCAGTTGCCCGGCGAGCGCCCGGTTGGCGTCCACCACCGAGTCGATGTCGGGGGCGTCGAGGAAGGCCAGCCCGGCCGGCAGCGCCGGGGCGGTGACCAGTTGGAGGGTGCCCGGGTGCTCGCTCGGCTCGGTGGTGCGGGTCAGGCCGGGCAGCAGCTCGCCCTGGCGGAACCAGGCGGCGTCGGCCGGATTGCAGACCAGCACCGGGGAACGGGTGGTGGGCCGGAGCACCCCGGCCGCGCTGACCCGCGCCTGGACCAGGCTGTTGACGAGCGTCGACTTGCCGGCGCCGGTCGAGCCGCCGACCACCACGAGCAGCGGGGCGTCGAGTCGGGCCAACCTCGGCAGCAGGTAGTCGTCGAGCTGGTCGGTGAGGCTCCGGGCGGCGTGCCGGGCCGACTCGGCCGAGGGCAGGGCGAGCGGGAAGCGAGCCGCGTCGATCGCGGCCCGCAGGTCGGTGAGCGCGGCGGACAGGCCCGCCGTGGCTTCGGCGGGCTGGTCGTCGCCGGTGGGGGTTCCGGTGCGGGCTGCGACGGCGGGCGCGCCGGCACGGGTGGCGGAATCGCCATGCGTCGTCACCGCTAAAGCGTGCCCGACCGACGCAAGGTAAGACAACCGGACGGTAATAACGGTCAGGTTGCGTCGAGTCGACTCAACCCCGACTTGCGGTTTGCCGATCGCGTGGCACTATTGAGTCAAGTTCACTCAACTTGTGGCGCGGCTGCCTTCCGGGCGACCCCGCCGGGCAGGCCAACCGACCTGCTCACCCGTTATGAAGCGAGGAAGCGAACATGGCACGTGCGGTCGGCATCGACCTCGGCACGACGAACTCCTGCGTCAGCGTTCTCGAGGGCGGTGAGCCCACCGTCATCGCCAACGCTGAGGGCTCGCGTACGACTCCCTCGATCGTCGCGTTCGCCCGCAACGGCGAGGTGCTCGTCGGTGAGGTCGCCAAGCGCCAGGCGGTGACCAACCCCGACCGGACCATCCGCTCGGTCAAGCGGGAGATCGGCACCAACTGGACCGTCGACATCGACGGCAAGAAGTACACCCCGCAGGAGATCTCCGCGCGGACGCTGATGAAGCTCAAGCGGGACGCCGAGGCGTACCTGGGTGAGCAGATCGCCGACGCGGTGATCACCGTCCCGGCCTACTTCAACGACGGGCAGCGCCAGGCCACCAAGGAGGCCGGTGAGATCGCCGGCTTCAACGTGCTGCGGATCGTGAACGAGCCGACCGCGGCCGCCCTGGCGTACGGCCTGGACAAGGGCTCCAAGGAGCAGACCGTCCTGGTCTTCGACCTCGGTGGCGGCACGTTCGACGTGTCCCTGCTGGAGCTGGCCGAGGGCGTCGTCGAGGTGAAGTCGACGAGCGGTGACAACCAGCTCGGCGGCGACGACTGGGACCAGCGGATCATCGACCACCTGGTCAAGACGTTCCGCGGCGAGCACGGCATCGACCTGTCGCAGGACAAGATGGCCATGCAGCGGCTCAAGGAGGCGGCCGAGAAGGCCAAGATCGAGCTGTCCGCGGCCACCACCAGCAACATCAACCTGCCGTACATCACCGCCGGCGCGGCCGGCCCGCTGCACCTCGACGTGACGCTGAGCCGCGCCGAGTTCCAGCGCATGACGCAGGATCTGCTGGACCGCTGCAAGGGCCCGTTCGAGCAGGCCGTCAAGGACGCCGGGATCAAGGTCGCCGACGTCGACCACGTCATCCTGGTCGGCGGCTCGACCCGGATGCCGTCCGTCACCGACCTGGTCAAGCAGCTCACCGGCCGCGACCCGAACAAGGGCGTCAACCCGGACGAGGTCGTCGCCGTCGGCGCCGCGCTCCAGGCCGGCGTGCTCAAGGGCGAGGTCAAGGACGTCCTGCTGCTCGACGTGACGCCGCTGAGCCTCGGCATCGAGACCAAGGGCGGCATCTTCACCAAGCTCATCGAGCGCAACACCACCATCCCGACCAAGCGCTCCGAGGTCTTCACCACGGCCGACGACAACCAGCCGTCGGTGCTGATCCAGGTGTTCCAGGGCGAGCGGGAGATCGCGGCCTACAACAAGAAGCTCGGCACGTTCGAGCTGACCGGCCTCCCGCCGGCGCCGCGCGGCGTGCCGCAGATCGAGGTCACGTTCGACATCGATGCCAACGGCATCGTCAACGTGCACGCCAAGGACCTGGGCACCGGCAAGGAACAGAAGATGACGATCACCGGCGGCTCCTCGCTGCCGAAGGACGACATCGAGCGCATGCGCCGGGACGCCGAGGAGCACGCGGACGAGGACAAGCGCCGCCGCGAGGAGGCGGAGACCCGCAACGTCGCCGAGGCGCTCCAGTGGCAGACCGAGAAGTTCCTCGCCGAGAGCGGCGACAAGCTGCCGGCCGAGAACCGGGACCAGCTCAACGAGGCGCTCGGCGAGCTGCGCAGCGCCCTCGGCGGGCAGGACATCGAGAAGATCAAGGCCGCGCACGAGAAGCTGGCCCAGGTCTCCCAGCAGGCCGGCTCGCTGCTCTACGCGCAGCAGCAGGAGGGTGAGCCGGGCGCTCCCGGTGCGGGTGCGGCCGGGCCGGGTGCCGGCGCGGGTGCGACCGGCGGTCCGCAGGCCGGCGGTGCCGACGACGTGGTCGACGCGGAGATCGTGGACGAGGACAAGAAGTGACAGTCGGTCCCCGGCACGATCCGCACCGCAGAGGGATGAGGTGACCGCATGACGGACACGCCACGAGCGGCCGACCCGGGTTCCACCGGGTCGGCGCCGGGTGGCTCCGCGGGCGCCGGCAAGGACGCCGGCGACGAGCCGCGGGTCGTCATCCGCGACAAGCGCAAGCTCGGCAAGGTGACCGAGGAGCCGGCGAACGACCCGTCCGCCGCCGACGCCGCCGCCGACGCGCCCGCCGAAGGGCTGGTCGAGGAGGCCGAGGTCGTGGTCGACGAGATCGGCGGCGACGCCGACGTCGCCGGGCCCCCCGTGGTCGACGCGCCGGCCGAGCCGAGCGACGAGACCGGCAAGGCGCCGCTCGGCGCCGAGCTGGAGTCGCTCCGCTCCGACCTGGAGGAGCGCACCCGGGACCTCCAGCGGGTGTCGGCGGAGTACGCCAACTACCGCAAGCGGGTCGACCGCGACCGCAACCTGGTGCAGGAGCAGGCGACCGGCGGGGTGCTCACCGCACTCCTGCCGATCCTCGACGACCTGGACCGGGCCCGTGAGCACGGCGACCTGGTGGGTCCGTTCGGCAGTGTGGCCGACCAGCTCACCGCCGCGCTGGGCAAGTTCGGCCTGACCGCGTTCGGCGAGCAGGGCGACCCGTTCGACCCGACCCGGCACGAGGCGGTGGCGCACCAGACCTCCGCCGACGTGACCGAGCCGACCTGCGTGCAGGTCATGCGCCGGGGCTACCAACTCGGCGAGCGTCTGCTGCGGCCGGCTCTGGTCGCGGTCGCGGACCCGGAGTAGTGCCGACCCGTGACGTCCCGCCCGCCCGCACCGGGCGGGCGGGACGACCGGGATTCGACCCGTGGAAGGGGGTGGACCGGTGAGTTCCAAGGACTGGATCGAGAAGGACTACTACGCCGCGTTGGGCGTGGACAAGTCCGCCTCCTCGGACGAGATCAAGAAGTCGTACCGGAAGCTGGCCCGGGAGTCGCATCCGGACCACAACCCCGGTGATGCCGGGGCCGAGGAGCGGTTCAAGACCGTCTCCGAGGCGTACGCGGTGCTCGGCGACGAGAAGAAGCGTCGCGAGTACGACGAGATGCGGTCGCTGTTCGGCTCGGGCGCGTTCCGGCGCGGCGCCCGCGGCGCGGGCCAGTCCGGGGGCGCGCCGTTCGACGTCTCCGACCTGTTCGGCGGTGGCGGTGCCGGCGGTGGTGGCGACGCCCGGTTCGGTGGCGGCGGCTTCACCGACCTGTTCAGCACGATCTTCTCCGGTGGCGGTGCCGGCGGCGGGGCACGCCCGCGCGGTCCGGCCCGGGGCCGGGACGTCGAGGCCGAGGTGGCGCTGGACTTCTCCGACGCGGTCCGCGGCGTCACCCTGCCGCTGACCCTGCGCGCACCAGGGGTCTGCGACACCTGCCACGGCAACGGCGCGAAGCCGGGTACCACGCCGGTGGCCTGCCCGGTCTGCCACGGCGCCGGGGTGACCACCCGCAACCAGGGGTCGTTCAGCTTCTCCGAGCCGTGCCGCAACTGCCAGGGCGTCGGCACGATCGTCGAGGAGAAGTGCCCGGAGTGCCACGGCACCGGCGGGGTCACCAAGACCCGCACGCTGACCGTGCGCTTCCCGGCCGGGGTGGCCGACGGCCAGCGGATCCGACTGGCCGGTCGCGGCGAACCCGGCGACCGGGGCGGCCCGGCGGGAGATCTGTTCGTGCACGTGAAGGTGCGCCCGGACGAGCTGTTCGGACGCACCGGGGACGATCTGACCCTGAACGTCCCGATCACGTACGCCGAGGCGGTGCTCGGCACCGACCTGCGGGTGCCGACCCTGGACGGCACGGTGACGTTGCGGGTGCCACCGGGTACCCCCGCCGGGCGGGTGCTGCGGGCCCGCGGCAAGGGCGTCGTACGCAACGACGGCCGCGCCGGTGACCTGCTGGTCACGCTCGACGTGGTGGTCCCGGCGAAGGTGTCGGACGAGGCGCGGGCGGCGCTGGAGACCTTCGCGGCACAGACCCCGCCCGCCGCGCGGGAACATCTCGACGCGCGGGTACGTCGATTCAGTTGACGGCGGCAGCGGAGGTGAGCGGGCATGTCGGAGGAGTACGTCGGCTCGGGTGACCCGGCCTACGAAGCCAAGATTCTGATGATCTCGGTGGCGGCGCGGATGGCGGGCATGCACCCCCAGACGCTGCGCCAGTACGACCGGCTGGGCCTGGTGCAGCCCGGCCGGGCGGCCGGCGGCGGTCGCCGGTACAGCGTCCGGGACGTGGTGCTGCTGCGCGAGGTGCAGCGGCTCAGTCAGGACGACGGGATCAACCTGGCCGGGGTCAAGCGGATCATCGGGCTGGAGCGGCTGCTGGAGGAGGCGCAGCAGCGGGTGGCCCGGCTGGAGGCGGAGCTGGACGCCGCGTACCGGCGGATCGCCGAGCTGGAGTCGCTGGGTGGCTTCCCCCGCGGCGACCTGGTGCCCACCAACCGCACCTCCACCGCGCTCGTGGTCTGGCGTCCCCGCCGTACCCCCGATCGCTGACACCTGCTGCTCGCGCTCGTTCGAGGGCCGGCACGTCCCCGCTGTTCCCGGGGCCGTTGCCGGCCTTCCGTCGTCTCTCCCCTTGCCCCCATGGCTGCAGAGCAAGTGGGTGGAACGCCATGGGTGTCTCCCGGCCGCGGAGGGCTCCATGGCGTTCCACCGGTGCCGGCCGGAGGTTGCGGAAGTGGGAGTGCGGCGGAGTGGATTCCACTAGGCTTCCGATCAGGGATGAAAGCCCTGAAACGGAATCCGGGCTGGCGGGGGGAGCCATGGCGGAACCGGCGAAGAAAGTGGCGGAACGCGCGGAGGAACGCCTCGAGAAGGTGGCCGAGAACGTCAAGGAGCGGTTCGACCGGGTCACCGAGGGCCGCTTCAGCGACAAGGTCAAGGAAGGGCGCTTCGCCGACCAGACCGACCACGGTGTGGACCGCGCCAGGGACGACGAACGGCGCAAGAAGCAGGGCGGATCGACCTGACCGATCCGTCGACGTGCGGGCCGGGACCCACGGGGGGTCCCGGCCCGTTCGCCATTTCGTGCGGGCCGGACGCCACTCGGCCCACCCTGACCGGCGATCATGAAGTTGGCGGCATCGGTGGAGATCGACACCGCCGTCAACTTCATGATCACGGCGGAGGTGGGGTCGGGGGTTGGGGGTTGGGCGGGGTGGGTCAGAGGCGGCGGTTCTCGCGGACCAGGCCGCCCTCGCACCAGTCGCGGTAGACGAAGAGATCCGGGCGGGCGAGCAGCACCCGGCTGTTGTGCGCCCAGTTGCGCATCAGGTCGTCGCCGGTCCGTTCGGCCTGCTCGACCAGCTTGCGGAAGCGGCGTTTCGGGTGCGCGCGGAAGTTCGTCCGGATGCCGTCGGCGGCGTAGATGTAGAGGCAGTGCAGCGCGAACCGGCGGGCCGGGCAGGACCGGTCCATGGCCAGGTCGAACAGCGTCTGCACCAGGTGGTCACCGGCGACCAGCAGGTCCCAGTCCGGCGGCATGGAGGCCAGTGGCACCGAGTCCGGTTGGTACGCCCAGGCCCGCAGCTCGGCGGGGGAGGGATCGACCGGGTTGGCGAAGCCGTGGAACGTCTCTTCCCGCACGTTCACCGGCCGACCTTCCGCTGACGCTGACGGGGGCTCCGGCCACCCGCGGACCCTGGCTGCTGGGGCGACACGTTAACGCGCTTCGGCGGAGCAGTGGTAGACCTTCCCGGAACCAATTTGACAACCGTTGGTCGGGCCGGACCGGCTGAGCAGCCGATCAGGCCCGGCCTCGGGTCAGTCGCCCACCGGCACCGTGACCGGTCGGGTGGCGGCGGCGCGTCGGCGCAGCCACTGCTTGAACCACGGAGTGTCCGGCAACCGGGCGAGCAGCGGACCGGTCACCACCGTGATCAGCACGTACGCGGTGGCGAGCGCGGCCAGCTTCGGCTCCACCGGGTAGACGGCCGACACGGCCAACCCGGCGATGACGATGGAGAACTCACCGCGCGGGGTGAGCGCCAGGCCGGCCCGCCAGCGTCCGGGCTCGGCGATCCCGGCCCGACGAGCGGCCAGGTAGCCGGTGGCCACCTTCGTCGCCATGGTCACCACGGCCAGCAGGAACGCGGGCAGCAGCACCGGCGGCATGTCCAGCGGGTTGGTGACCAGCCCGAAGAACACGAAGAAGACCGCGGCGAAGAGGTCCCGCAGCGGCGACAGCAGCTGGGTGGCGTGGTGCGCGACCGGCCCGGACAGCGCGATGCCGACCAGGAACGCGCCGACCGCGGCGGAGACCTGGAGCTTGGCCGCGATACCGGCGACCAGCAGGGTCAGGCCGAGCACGCCGAGCAGCAGCGCCTCCGGATCCTTGGCGGAGAGCGCGGTGGAGATCAGGTGCCCGTACCGGATCGCCACGGCCAGCACGACGACCACGGTGAACACCGCGATGGCGAGCGCGATGCCGCCCTTCACCAGGCCGACCCCGGCGAGCAGCGCGGTGACCAGCGGCAGGTAGAGCGCCATCGCCAGGTCCTCGATCACCAGGACGGAGAGGACCACCGGGGTCTCCCGGTTACCGACCCGGCCCAGGTCGCCGAGCACCTTGGCGATCACGCCCGAGGACGACACCCAGGTGACGCCGGCGAGCACCACGGCGGCGACCCAGCCCCAGCCGAGCAGCATTGCGAAGGCGAAGCCGGGCAGCGCGTTGAACACCGCGTCGATGAGCCCGGCGGGCGCGGCCGAGCGGAGGTTGCCGACCAGCTCGTTCGCGCTGTACTCCAGGCCGAGCATGACCAGCAGCAGGATCACGCCGATCTCCGCGCCGACGGCGAAGAACTCCTCGCTGGCGTTGAGCGGCAGCAGGCCGCCGTGCCCGAAGGCGAGGCCGGCCAGCAGGTAGAGCGGGATGGGCGAGACGCCGACGCGACGGCTGAGCCGGCCGAGCAGGCCGAGCAGGAGCAGCAGCGCGCCGACCTCGACGAGCAGGATTTGGGTTTCGTGCATACGCGTCAGCCGTCCGGGTCGGTCTCGGCGAGGATGGAGGTGACGCCGTCGAGCCCCTGTCGGGTGCCGACCACGACGACCACGTCGCCGGATTCGAACCGGAAGGTGGGGTCGGGCGAGACGTTCACCTCGCCCTGACGCAGCACGGCCACGATGGACGCGCTGGTCCGGGTGCGGGCCTTCGTGTCGCCGAGCCGCCGACCGACGTACTTCGAGCCGGCCGGGATCACGATCTGCTCGGTCAGCAGCCCGGCGGCCTGCTCGCGCAGCCCGGAGAGCTGACCCAGCATCAGCGACGCGCCGAGGATGTCGGCCAGCGCCTCCGCCTCGTCGTCGGTCAGCGGTATGTCGTGCTGACAGGAGTCGGGATCGTCCGGGTCGTAGAGGACCAGGTCGCGGCGGCCATTGCGATGGGAGACCACGCCGAGCCGGCGGCCGGATTCCGTCATCAGGTCATGACGTACGCCGATTCCCGGTAAGGCGGTCTGTTCGACACGTACTCGCACGCCGGTGAGGCTACCTCTGCCAGGCACATGCTGCTCCCGGAGCCGAGCCACGGCCCGGATGCTCGTGGAATCAGGAGGCGTTGCCGCGGGGGGTGACATAGGTGCCCTTGCCCTGGTGCCCCTCGACCAGCCCTTCGGCCTGGAGGATCAGCAGCGCCGAGCGGACCGGCTCTGCGGAGACCTGGTAATGGGCGATCAGCTCGCGCAGCGAGGGCAGCTTGGCGCCCGGGGCGTACTCGCCCGAGGCGATCTTGTCCCTGATGTCCTGCGCGATTCTCTGGCGGTCCGAAACTCGGGGCATGCGGCGGCTCCTGGTAGGCCCCAAGATCTTCCCACGAGTCACACCCACTGACCAACACTTTGCGTGGTAAGCATGCTCACCCATTGTCATGCAATGCTTTGCATTGTATGTTGTCGGTGCGGACGCCATCGGCGAAATGCCTGGTAGGCAACCGGCCTCTCGGGTGGCGGCCGTGGTCGGCACGGCTGGTCGCGCGGCCAGTCGTGCCGGCTTCCGCTCATCTCCGTAGGCCCGGAAGAAGGGGAACACGATGACCGGGCGATATGTGATCCACCTGCCGGTGCGGGCGTCGGACCTGGCGCGGGCCAAGATGCTCGGCCGCACGGCCGGCCGGTCGTTGGGGTTCCTCGCGGCGGTGGAGTTGGGCGGGATCACCGTCTCGGCCGAGGACGACCAGGGCGTACGCCACTCGGTGTTCTGCGACCGCAAGCTCGACGGCGGCCGGCGCTGCGTGCTGCGCGCTGACCACGTGACGCCCTGCACCGCACATCTCCCCGGCCGCCGCGGTCGCTGACGACCGGGTGAAGAGTGACCCGGGTCACATGCCCGGAGTTGAGCGGAATAGACTCAACTCTGGTTGTGTCATGTCCAGTGGACACGCCGATCCCGGGGGAGCCCATGAACACGGAACGCCTCACCACCAAGAGCCGCGAGACCATCACCGGTGCCGTCGCGCTGGCGAACCAGCGCGGTCACGCCACCGTGGAGCCCTGGCACCTGCTGCTGGCCCTGCTGGACACCGACGGCTCGACCGCCGCCGGCCTGCTGCGCGCCGTCGGCGCCGACGCCGCCGAACTGCGCCGGGTCGCCCAGCGCTCGGTCGACGCGCTGCCCGCCGCGCGCGGCTCCAGCCTGGCCGAGCCGACGTTGGCCCGGGAGTTCGTCAACGCCATCGGCGCCGCCGAGCAGATCGCCCGGCCGCTCGGCGACGAGTACACCTCGACCGAGCACCTGCTGGCCGGGCTGGCCCGGGTCGGCGGCGCGGTCTCGGTCGCGCTGAAGAACGCCGGCGCCACTGAGGAGAACCTGGTCGCCGCGTTCCCGACCGTCCGGGGCGGGGACCGTCGGGTCACCACCGCCGATCCGGAGCAGACCTACCAGGCGCTGGCCAAGTACGGCGTCGACCTGACCGCCAGCGCCCGCGACGGCAAGATCGACCCGGTGATCGGCCGGGACTCGGAGATCCGCCGCGTGATCCAGGTGCTGTCCCGGCGTACCAAGAACAACCCGGTGCTGATCGGTGAGCCGGGCGTCGGCAAGACCGCCATCGTCGAGGGCCTGGCCCAGCGCATTGTCGCCGGTGACGTGCCCGAGTCGCTGCGGGACAAGAAGCTGGTCTCGCTGGACCTGGGCGCGATGGTGGCCGGCGCGCAGTACCGCGGCCAGTTCGAGGAGCGGCTCAAGTCCGTGCTGGAGGAGATCAAGAACTCCGACGGGCAGGTCATCACGTTCCTCGACGAGCTGCACACCGTGGTCGGCGCCGGCAAGGGCGAGGGCTCGATGGACGCCGGCAACATGCTCAAGCCGATGCTGGCCCGCGGCGAGCTGCGGATGGTCGGCGCGACCACGCTCGACGAGTACCGCGAGCACATCGAGAAGGACCCGGCGCTGGAGCGCCGCTTCCAGCCGGTGCTGGTCGGCGAGCCGACCATCGAGGACACCATCGGCATCCTGCGCGGGCTCAAGGAGCGCTACGAGGTGCACCACGGCGTACGCATCACCGACGCCGCGCTGGTCGCCGCCGCCGCGCTCTCCGACCGCTACATCACCGACCGGTTCCTGCCGGACAAGGCGATCGACCTGGTCGACGAGTCCGCGTCCCGGCTGCGCATGGAGATCGACTCCCGCCCGGTCGAGGTCGACGAGATCGAGCGGGCGGTGCGCCGGCTGGAGATCGAGGAGATGGCGCTGGCCAAGGAGCCCGACGCCGCCTCCGCCGAGCGCCTGGCGCGGCTGCGCAAGGAGCTGGCCGACAAGCGTGAGCAGCTCACCGCGCTCTCCGAGCGTTGGCAGACCGAGAAGAGCCACATCACCAAGCTCTCCACCGCCAAGGAGGAGCTGGAGCGCCTCGGCGGCGAGGCCGAGCGGGCCGAGCGCGACGGCGAGCTGGAACGCGCCGCCGAGCTGCGCTACGGCCGGATCCCCACGCTCAAGGGTGAGCTGAAGCAGGCCGAGGAGGAGCTGGCCCGGCTCCAGGCCGACGGCGCGATGCTCAAGGAGGAGGTCGGCGCGGACGACATCGCCGCCGTGGTCGCCTCCTGGACCGGCATCCCGGCCGGCCGGCTGCTGGAGGGCGAGACCGCCAAGCTGCTCCGGATGGAGGAGTCGCTGCGGGCCCGCGTGGTCGGCCAGGCCGAGGCGGTCGGCGCGGTCTCCGACGCGGTCCGCCGCGCCCGGGCCGGCGTCGCCGACCCGGACCGCCCGACCGGCAGCTTCCTCTTCCTCGGCCCGACCGGCGTCGGCAAGACCGAGCTGGCCAAGGCGCTCGCCGAGTTCCTCTTCGACGACGAGCGGGCCATGGTCCGCATCGACATGAGCGAGTACGGCGAGAAGCACTCGGTGGCCCGTCTGGTCGGCGCCCCGCCCGGTTACGTCGGGTACGAGGAGGGCGGCCAGCTCACCGAGGCGGTGCGCCGCCGGCCGTACTCGGTGATCCTGCTGGACGAGGTGGAGAAGGCCCACCCGGACGTCTTCGACATCCTGCTCCAGGTGCTCGACGACGGCCGGCTCACCGACGGCCAGGGCCGGACGGTGGACTTCCGCAACGCCATCCTGATCCTCACCTCGAACCTGGGGTCGTCGGTGATCAGCGACCTCACGCTCGGCGAGGAGGAGCGCCGGGAGGGGGTGCTCGCGGTGGTCCGGTCGCACTTCAAGCCGGAGTTCCTCAACCGCCTCGACGACATCGTGGTGTTCGCCGCGCTCCAGGGCGAGGACCTGCGGGCCATCGTCGACATCCAGCTCGACCGGCTGCGGCGCCGGCTGGCGGACCGTCGGCTCGGCATGGACGTCACCGACGCGGCCCGCACCTGGCTGGCCGACCACGGGTACGACCCGATCTACGGCGCGCGCCCGCTGCGCCGGTTGGTGCAGTCGGCCATCGGTGACCGCCTCGCGAAGGCGCTCCTGGCCGGCGAGATCCGCGACGGCGACACGGTCCAGGTCGACCTGGCCGACACGAAGGACGCCCTGACCGTAACCGCAGCCTGACCCGCACCCCCCGCCCCCACCCACCCACCCACCCCGGGGCCCCGCCCACCCACCCCGGGGCCCCGCCCACCCGGCCGGGGCCCCGCCCCCCTTCCGGCGATCATGAGGTTGGCGGTGCGACACGCCGTCGTGGTGCCGGACAACTTCATGGTCAACAGCGTCGGGTCGGGGCGGAGCGGGCAATAGGAGGGCATGGTGGGGATGGGGAAGAAGGACCGGGAACTGGACGCCGCCGTCCGGCAGCTCGCCGAGGCGGACACGCTGGCGTTCGGCGGGGTGGGGTTCGCGGGGCAGATCCTGCCGGCCACGGACGCGTACCGGCACATCGAGCGGGCACTCGCCGACCATTCCGAACACGCCCGGAAAGAGGTGGATCGGCTGCTCCGGAAGGGCTCGCCGGCCGGGAAGGCGTACGCGGCGACACTGCTGGAAGCCGTCGATCCGGCGGCCGGGCGGGACGCCTGGGAACGGCTGCGCGACGACGACGGCGAGTTCACCACGTTCCACGGTTGCGTGATGGGACGGACGACGCTGGGTGAGTACGCCGCCGAGCGGCTCGCGGCGGCAGACCGTAGCTGACCCCACACTCAGCGAACAGCGCTTCGGCCGAGGTGCGCGGGGTTGTTACCGTCTCCGCCAATGCAGGTTGGGGGGAGGCGGTCATGAACGGTTCGGTGGCGTACGTGGTGGCCACGCTGGGGTGCCTGCTGGGGGTGGCCGGCGTGGTGATCGCCGTGATCGCGCTGCGCAGGTCCCGCTCGGCGCCACGCCCGAAGGCGGCACCCGGTGACCCGTTCCGGGACCGGGACTCGGACGCGCTGCGCGGCGACCCGCGCGCGCTCAAGCCCGGCGACATCGTCGAGATCCGCCAGGTGCCGTACACCGTGCGCGGCTCGGTGCACCTGGTCGAGGGCGGCTGGAGCTGGGCGGAACACCTGCTCGACGACGCCGGCGGCGTGAAGCGCTGGCTCTCCGTCGAGGCGGAGCCGGACCTGGAGATGGTGCTCTGGGCCAGTGAGCCGGGGGCCACGGTGACGCCGGGCGCCCCGACGCTGGAGATCGCCGGTCGCCGCTACAACTGGGACGAGTCCGGCCAGGCGCGCTACACCGCGACCGAGGGCACCGGCCTCGACCCACGCGGCACCATGCGCTACCACGACTACCAGGCACCCGGCGGGGCCCGGTTGTCGTTCGAGGCGTACGGCGAGGCCGGCTGGGAGGTGAACCTCGGCGAGGAACTGCGCCGCGCCGAGGTGATGATCTACCCGCAGGGCGGCCCGGACCAGGTGAAGTGAGCGTGCTCGTCGCCCTGCAGACCCCGTACGTCGACAGCCGCGCCGCCGACCTGAGCCTGACGCTCGGTGGCCCGGAGCTGCCGGCGCTGGCCGTCCGCGACGTCGACCTGCCCGGCGGGACCCGACTGCGGCTGCGCCTGCTCGGCGCCTCCCACCAGGTGGTCCTCGGCGGGCTGACCGAGACGGTCGCCTGCCTGCCCGGCCGCCGGCCGCACCTGCCGGACACGCTGCACGACGCGACCGCCGGCTACCGGTTCACCGCCACCGTGCTGCGGCCGGCCGGCGACGGCCTGCGTACCCGGGTCGCGGCGCTCCGCGCCGAACTGGCCGGCGACCCGTTCGCCCTGGTCGGGGTGTTTCCCGGCGACGAGGACGCGGTCACCGCGCTCGCCGTCCGACCCGACCCGCCGGGCGGCCCGGTCGCCTGGCGCACCTGGCACGCCTACCCCCAGACAAACGAGCTGGTCCTGACCGAGACGGTGGTGGAGGAGCTGTGACGTACCGACGGTGGTTCGTGGTGGGCGTGGCGGTCGCCGTGGTCGGTGCCCTGGTCGCCGCCTTCGCGATCTTCTACGGCAACTTCTCGCCGCGCGGCTACGTGCAGGACCACTACTCCCGGGCGTCCGGGCGGGACATCGGCTCGCAGGCCGTCGCGTACACCTCGAACCGGTCGCCGAGCCAGGTGTCGAAGGAGATCACCGACACCTGGCAGCCGGCCGACCAGTACGTCGACGGCAGCGGCGTGTACCTGCGCTACGACGACGACTCGGTGGTGATCCTCCCGCTCGCCGTCGGCTCGGTGATCCTGCTGGAGCGGATGTCCACCGCGTACCCCCGGTACCACAGCGTCGTCGGCAACAGCTGGGGCTGGGGCCGAGGCAGCACCGTCCGGGGCGGCGGCCCCGGCGCCGGCAAGTAGCCCGTCCGACCCCCTCACCCTGGAGTAGTCCCTGTGCAGCATCTCGTCACCGATCTGCTGGTCACCCTCGCCTACGGCGTGGTCGGCGTGGTTCTGATGGCCGTCGGCTACCTGCTTGTCGACCTGGCCACCCCCGGCAAGCTCCACGAGCTGATCTGGGCCGAGCGCAACCGCAACGCCACGCTGCTGCTCGCCTCCAACCTGGTCGGCGTCGGCACCGTCGTGGTCGCCGCGATCGTGGCCAGCGCCGACGACTTCATGCTCGGGCTGGTCGGCGCCGCCGCGTACGGGTTCCTCGGTCTGGTGATCATGGCGGCGGCCTTCGTGCTGCTCGACGTGGCCACCCCCGGCAAGCTCGGCGAGCTGCTGGTCGACCCGGACCCGCACCCGGCGGTCTGGATCTCCGCCACCGTGCACGTCGCCACCGGCGCGATCATCGCCGCCGCCATCAGCTGATGACCAACAGCAAGACCACCGCGACGGGCGCGCAGAAAAAGCGCCAACAGGTGCTGATCTGGACGGTGATCATCGGGGTCACGGTCGGTGCCTGCGTCCTCGGGGCGATCACCGGCGACTCGGACACCACCGTTCCCGCGCCGGCCGCCGACGAGCGCTCCGGCACCGTGCCGATCCTCCAGGCCGCCGCCGACAGCCAGGGCATCTGCTACGGGTGGCGACTGCTCGACGGGTACGACCCGGTGAGCGTCGGCTCCAACCTCGGCGACGGCACCCCGGTCGAGGACGCGGCCGGCTGCGCGCGCTGGATCGAGGTGACCGCCAACGTCTTCTACACGTCGTCCAGCAGCGAGTCGAACGACTCCGCCGCGATCCGGGTCCGAGGCTCGTCGGACATCGAGTTCTCCGACCTCTCCGCGATCGAGTCGGGGCTGGGCCGCTTCGGGCTGGACGAGGACGCGTTCGTCGACGAACCGGGTTGGGCCGTCACCCGGGCCGCCACGATGCTGCCGCTGCTCGCCACCGAGCGAGGGCTGGCCGACCCGGCCGCCGTCCCCACCGCCGAGCCGGCCACCCCGGCCGCACCGCTACCGGACGCCGGCAGCGACTTCTGGCGGGACCGGTGGGTCCTGCTGCTCACCACGGTCGGGCTGTTCCTGGCCGCCGCGCTGTTCATCGCCGTGGGCGTGCGACAGCGAAACCGGCAGCGCCGGGAAGCCGGGCCCGCGCAGCGCGCCGGGGCGGGACCCGCCGGGCGTACCCGGGAGAACGCGTGACCGTCGACGTGCCCGCGCGGCCGCGGTGGCGCGCGGCCCGCGCGGCGGTCCTGCTCGCGGTCTTCGTCTGCGCGGCCTGCGGCCTGGTGTACGAGCTGGCGCTGGTCGCGCTCGGCAGCTACCTGATCGGCGACGCGGTCGGGCAGGCGTCGATCGTGCTCGGCGTGATGGTCTTCGCGATGGGCGTCGGCGCGCTGGTCGCGAAGCCGTTGCAGTCCCGGGCCGCGCCCGCGTTCGCCGTGATCGAGCTGACGCTCGCGCTGCTCGGCGGCCTCTCCGTGCTCGGCCTCTACGCGGCGTTCGCCTGGCTGGACCTCTACGGCCCGGCGCTGGTCGGCACCGCGTTCGTGCTCGGGCTGCTGATCGGCGCGGAGATCCCGCTGCTGATGGTGATGCTGCAACGCATCCGCGAGCAGTCCGCCGGCAGCGCGGTGGCCGACCTGTTCGCCGCCGACTACGTGGGCGCGCTGCTCGGCGGGCTGGCCTTCCCGTTCCTGCTGATGCCGATCTTCGGCCAGCTCAAGGGCGCGCTCGTGGTCGGCGCGGTGAACGCCGTGGCCGGGGTGGTGCTGGTCTTCACGGTGTTCCGCGACGAACTGAGCCGCCGGGCGCGGGTCGGCCTCGGCGCCGGCTCCGTCGTGGTCGCGCTCCTGCTCGGGTACGCCTGGGTGACCGCCCACGACTTCGAGGTGACCGCCCGCCAGCAGCTCTACCGCGACCCGGTGGTGCACGCCGAGCGCAGCCGCTACCAGGAGATCGTGCTGACCCGCTCGGTGCGGGAGGTCGGCCACACCGACACCGACCTGCGGCTCTTCCTCAACGGTGACCTCCAGTTCAGCTCCGTCGACGAGTACCGCTACCACGAGGCGCTGGTGCACCCGGCGATGCGCGGGCCGCACGGTGACGTGCTGGTGCTCGGCGCCGGCGACGGGCTGGCCGCGCGGGAGATCCTGAAGTACCCGGACGTGCGCTCGGTGACGCTCGTCGACCTCGACCCGGCCGTGGTGACGTTGGCGCGCAGCGAGCCGCAACTGCGCGACCTCAACCACGCCTCGCTCACCGACCCCCGGGTACGGGTGCTCAACCTGGACGCGTTCGGCTGGCTGCGGACCGCCACGCAACGCTTCGACGTGGTGATCGCCGACCTGCCCGACCCGGACGAGACGGCCACCGCGAAGCTCTACACGGTCGAGTTCTACGCGCTGGTCCGGCCGGTGCTGGCCCCGGGCGGGCGGCTGGTGGTGCAGTCCGGCTCGCCCTACTTCGCGCCCCGGTCGTACTGGTCGATCGAGCGGTCGGTGCGGGAGGCGGGATTCGCCACCGTGCCGTACCACGTCGACGTGCCGAGCTTCGGCGACTGGGGGTTCGTGCTCGCCGCGCCCGGCGACGCCGCGCCGGAGCTGGCCCTGCCGGCCGACGCGCCGCCGCTGCGTTTCCTCACCCCGGCCGTGCTCGCCGCCGCCGCCACGTTCCCCGCCGACCGTGGCCGGGTGGACGTGCCCGCCTCCACGCTGTTGCAGCCCAGGGTGCTGGAGTACGCCCGCGAGGAGTGGCGCGGCTACTAGGTTTCGGAGCATGCGGGCACACCACCGGCTGGTCCGCCGGCTGCCGACCCGGGCGATCGGCGCCGCCGCGTACCTCCAGGCGTTCGTGCTCTCCGGTGTGGTCACCGTGCTGGCCGTCCGGGCCTACCTCCAGGCCACCAACTATCCACAGCTCGGCGGCGGTGGGCTGCACATCGCGCACGTGCTCTGGGGTGGCCTGCTGCTCGTCGTCGGCCTGGGCATCGCGCTGGTGTTCCTCGGTGGTGGGCCGCGCACCGCCGGCGCGGTGGTCGGCGGCGTCGGGTTCGGGCTCTTCATCGACGAGGTCGGCAAGTTCGTCACCGCTCGCACCGACTACTTCTACGCGCCCGCCGCGGCCATCATCTACGTCGCGTTCGCCCTGCTGGTGCTGCTCACCCAGGCGGTACGCGGGCGCACCGGCCGGGCCCGGCTGACCCCGGCCGAACGCACCGCCAACGCGCTGGACCTGGTGCTCAGCGGCCTGCCCGGTGGGCTGACCGACAGGCGTCGGATCGCGGTGCTGCGCCTGGTGCAGGGCACCGGGCCGGCCACCGAGGCGGCCCTGGCCCAGGTGCTGGACGCGGTGCCCCGCCGGGAACCGCCGCCGGTGCGATTCTGGCAGCGCGGGGCGGCGTGGGCCCGACGCCTCGCCACCTGGGCGGTGGGCCGGCGCTGGCTGGTCTGGCCGGTGGTGGTCTGGCTGGTGGTGGAGCCGGTGGTGACCGTGGTGGCGGTGGTCGTCGACGGCGTGACCGGCGCGCTGGACCAGGAACGGGAGTGGGGCGCGGTGCTCGGGGTGAGCGCCACCGCGCTGGTCACCGCCGTGCTCAGCCTGCGCGCGGCCTGGCTGCTGCGCCGGGACCGGACCGAGGCGTTCCGCCTGTTCAAACTGGCCATCCTGGTCGACCTGCTGTTCGGGCAGGTCTTCAACTTCACGGTCAACCAGTTCGGCGCGGTCTCCGCGGTCGCGCTCGACCTCGCGCTGCTCGGCGTGGTCACCGCCGAGCACCGGCGGCTGCGCCGCGCCGCCGACCGCTGAGCCCTTCTGCCGTGCTCACCTGGCCCGGGATCGCTACGGTGGTGATCTCATCCAGGGAGGGAGAATCATGGTCGATGCTCCGGGCACCTCGCCCCGCGCGCGTCCCAGTGTGGTGACGCTTTCCAGTTGGCTGCTCATTCTCGTCGCCGCGATCCAGGTGCTGAACCTGATCGTGACGCTGTCCGTCATCGGCAAGATCCGGGACGTGCTGAAAGACGCGTACGCCGGCACCTCGGCCGAGTCGGCCGGCGACATCGCGTACGCCTTCACCATCGGCACGTCGATCCTGTCGCTGCTGCTGGCGGCCGGTCTCGTCGTGTTGGCGCTGCTGAACAACCGGGGCAAGAACGCCTCCCGCATCACCACCTGGGTGGTGGGCGGCATCCTGTTCTGCTGCACCGGCGGCAGCCTGCTCAACGGCGTCTCCGGCGGCACCATGGGCGGCGGCAACACCAGCGGCGACCTGCCCAGCGGGCAGGAGATCCAGCGCCGGCTGGAGGACGCGCTGCCGTCCTGGTTCGCCCCGGTCAGCACGCTGCTCGGCGTCGTCGCGCTGCTCGCGCTGCTGGGCGCGCTGATCCTGCTGGCGCTGCCGAAGTCGAACGAGTTCTTCCGCAAGCCGAAGGCGGGCTGGGAGCCGCCGGTGCCGGGTGGCGCCTACCCGGCGTACCCGTCGGCACCGGGCCAGTCGGCCGACCCCGGCTACCCGTCGGCCACGGGGCAGTCGGGCGACCCGTCGTACCCGGCGTACCCGTCGACCCCCGACCAGCCGCCGACCACGCCGCCGCCGGCCGGGCCGACCGGTCAGCCGGGCGAGCGCCGTGACCCGGAGCCGCCTTCCGGAAACTGACGTCCGGATATCAGCGACGCCGACGGTCCCTCCGAGTAGGTTGCAAGCCGACGCCTACCGGAGGGACCTGTCGTGTCGTACCCCGATCGGGTCACGCCCCGCCGGCCGGGCGCGGTCGTCGCGGCGGTGGCCGTGCTGCTGCTGATGGCGGTCGGCGCCGTGGCGTACGCGGCGACGAACCTGGTGATCGCCGGCGGCACGGTGGACCGGTTCCGGGCCGCCGCGGCGGGCACCGACGCGGGCGGTGACGACATCGACCGGGTCGCCGGCCTGCTGCGCGGCTCGACCGTGCTGACCGCCGTGCTCGGCGTGCTGGCCGCGCTGCTGCTGGTCGGGCTCGCGCTCGGGCTGCGCGCCGGCCGCCCCGGCGCACGGGTGGCCACCTGGGCGGTCGCCGGGCTGGGGCTGCTCTGCGGCTGCTGCGGGTTCGCGACGCTGGTCGGGCAGCGGGCCGCCCCGCTGCGGCTGGGCGCCGACGACCGGGTCACCGCCGATCTGCTCGGGCTGGTCGGTGACGCGTACCCGGACTTCTGGATCGCGGCGAACGCGGCCATGTTGGTCGCGCAGATCATCGGGTACCTGGTGGTCGTCGCGCTGCTCGCGGCGCCCTCGGCGAACGCCTTCCTGCGCCGTCCGGCCCCGGCGCGGTCCGGCCCGGCCACCGGCTACGGCGCGACCGTGTCCGGCGGGCCCGCCTCCGGGCCGACGCCCTGGGGCCCGCCACCCGGCCTGACCGCACCGACCGGGCCGGCCGCGACCGCACCGACAGGGCCCTCGACGCCACCCGCGTCCACGCCGCCGTCCCCTCCGTCCGCGTCCCCGTCGTTGTCGTCGCCGCCGTCCGCGCCACCCGCGTCCGCGCCACCCGCGTCCGCGTCGCCGATGCCGCCGTCCGCGCCGCCGTCGTCCCCGTCCGGCCCGCCCCCTCCGGAGGATCGTCCATGACCGACGCCGCCGTACCCGTCCGTCGCCGGGCCCTCATCACCGGCGCCAGCCTGGGGATCGGCGAGGCGTTCGCCCGCCGGCTCGCCGCCGACGGGTGGGACCTGGTGCTGGTGGCCCGGGACGCCGCCCGGCTCGGCGCGTTGGCGGCCGAGCTGACCGGCCGGCACGGCGGCGCGGCGGAGACGCTCCCGGCCGATCTGTCCACCGACGACGGTTGGGCGATGGTCGAGCGCCGGCTGACCGCCGGCTCGCCGGTGGAACTGCTGGTGAACAACGCCGGGATCAGTCTGGACACCCCGTTCGTCAGGTCGGCCGTCCCGGACGAGGTGCGGTTGGTCCGGCTCAACGTGCTGGCGGTGCTCCGGCTCACCCACGCGGCTCTCGGTCCGATGATCGAACGAGGTCACGGGGCAGTGATAAATGTCTCTTCGGTTGCGGGGTTCGGGGTGCCCATGCCCGGATCGACATACTCCGCCAGCAAGGCGTGGGTGACCAATTTCAGTGAGTCGGTCGGTCAGTCGGTGGCTCCGCTCGGTGTACGTGTGATGGCGCTCTGCCCCGGTTACACGCGCACCGGAATTCACGAGCGAACCGGCATCGACATGTCCCGACTGCCCGCCTGGGCCTGGCTGCGGGCCGACTCCGTCGTCGATGAAGGGCTGCGTGACCTGGGCAAAGGCAAATTGGTGAGCGTTCCGGACTGGAAGTACAAGCTGGCCGTGGCCGGGCTGCGGCACGCGCCGAAACGGCTGTTGCGCGGCTTCACGCGCGACACCCGGGGAGTTGTCGACCGGGCTGGTGGGTGACCGGGCGGTGCTCCCGGCGATCGGGTCGATCCGTCGCCTGACCGGGATGGACGGTCGCACAGCGTAGCCGGGCACAGCCACTCATCGGTCGCCCACAGGGTTGACCGCGGTGGACCCCACAGACGGCGTACAGACTCGGGAAGTACGCTCTATCGCCATGGGGGACCACGACGACCTGCGTAAATTCATCACTGACCTGGCTGTGGTCCACGGTCGGGTGGTGCTCTCGTCGGGCCGTGAAGCGGACTGGTACGTCGATCTGCGTCGCGTCACGCTCCATCACCAGGCCGCTCCACTGATCGGACGGGTGATGCGCGACCTCACCGCGGACTGGGCGTACGACGCGGTCGGCGGCCTGACCCTGGGCGCCGATCCGGTGGCCGTCGCGATGCTGCACGCCTCGGCCGGCACCGACCGCCCGTTGGACGCCTTCGTGGTCCGGAAGGCGGGCAAGGCGCACGGCCTCCAGCGCCGGATCGAGGGCCCGGACGTGTCCGGTCGTCGGGTGTTGGCGGTGGAGGACACCTCGACCACGGGCGGAAGTGTGTTGACCGCCATCGAGGCGTTGCGTGAGGCGGGGGCGGAAGTCGTGGGCGTGGCGGTTATTGTTGATCGAGGCGCCGGCGACGCGGTGCGAGCCGCCGGACTGCCTTATCGGGCGGCCTATACGTTGGCTGACCTCGGCCTTGTGGCCTAAAAGTTTGCCGATTCGGATCTGCTGATATGCAGGCGGATCGATGCTGCTGGTGGAAGGATGGAATACGTGGGAACTGCGTTGGCTGAAATGACCATGCCTCAGATCTCGCCGCTTGCCGGCGAGCCGATCGAACGCGCCGACGCCGAGCGGCTGGCGGGGGTCCTCAAGGCCCTCGCCGACCCTGCCCGGCTGCGGCTGCTCAGCCTGATCCAGTCGGCTCCCGAGGGGGAGGCGTGCGTGTGTGACCTCACCGCGCCGCTCGGCCTCTCGCAGCCGACGGTCAGTCACCACCTGCGTATCCTCACCGAGGCCGGCTTGCTGGAGCGGGAGAAGCGCGGTGTCTGGGCGTACTACCGGCTGGTGCCGACCGCGATCGCCACGATCGCGGATCTGCTCACCCCGCCGCGGAAGCGGGCCACCAAGAAGGCTCGCTGACACCACGGCCCGTTTGTGGACGGGTCGGCCGGTCGAGGCCCGGCGCGCTGACACGCGCGTCGAACCCGACAGGCCGTTCCGCCCGGATGCGGGTGACCGGTGGCGTGCCAGGGGTGGCGCCATCGACGCACGGTGACGGCTGCCGTCATCCGTGTCACCCGCGACCCGACAGGTCAGACGCGAAGGCCGGCCCCCGCCCGGGGGCCGGCCTTCGGTGTGTCCGAACCGGTCAGCGGCGGTGCTGGCCGCCGTGCCCGTGCGGGTGGTCGTCGCCGTCGAGGGCGTCCCGGGCGGCGTCCACGGCGCCGGCCGCGGTCGCCGCGGCGATCACCGCGACCGCCTCGCCGCGCTTGCGCGCCCTCCGGTCGCGGAGGAACTCGAAGAAGATCGGCAGCACCGAGATCAGGATGATCAACGCGACGACCGGCAGGATGTACCTGTCGATCTTGTCGCCGATGGCGTCGTAGATCTGGCGGGCCAGCAGGTAGCCGATCAGCAGGATGCCGTCCACCCAGAGGACCGCGCCCACCACGTTCCACACGAAGAACTGCCGGGCCGGCATGCCGAGCACCCCGGCCACCGGGTTCAGGAACGTCCGCACGATCGGGATGAACCGGGCCAGA
Organism: Micromonospora sp. NBC_01392; assembly: GCF_045040125.1. Taxonomy (NCBI): domain Bacteria; kingdom Bacillati; phylum Actinomycetota; class Actinomycetes; order Micromonosporales; family Micromonosporaceae; genus Micromonospora; species Micromonospora sp. NBC_01392. The sequence continues at coordinate 422,767 of NZ_CP109549.1, forward strand.
ACCACGGCCTTGGCCGGGCCGAACTTCTGGAAGTAGTGCTCCGCCTTCGCCACGTACTCCCGCTTGAACAGCCGGGAGTTGGGCTTGTCGAACATGCGTCGGCCGTAGCGGGCGCCGAGCCAGTGCCCGAGCTGCGCGCCGGCGATCGCGCAGATCGGGCCGCCGATCATCAGCCCGGCCAGCGACAACCGGGTGCCGTCACCGAAGATGGCGTCGGCCACCGGCGAGGCGGCCACCCCGGCCAGGAAGAGCAGCGAGTCACCCGGGAAGAAGAAGCCGACCAGCAGACCGGTCTCGGCGAACAGGATCGCCCAGACGCCGATCATCCCGAAGGTGTGGATGAGGTCCTTCGGGTCGAGCGGATTCAACGCCACGTTCTCGGAGATCATCCGGGTCTTCTCTGCTGTGTCCACGGCCACATAGGGTACCCGTCCGCCCCCCACCCCCGGCCCACCCCCGCGCTTTCACGGAAAGTGGGCCCATCCCCGCGCGAATGGGCCCACTTTCCGTGAAACAGCAGGGGCTACAGGCGCGGGTCGACCGGCTCGGACTCGCAGGCGAGGATCGCGAACACCAGCTCGTGACGACGCCAGAGCGGAGCGTCCTCGGCGAGCGCGTCCAGGGCGGCCAGGCCCAGGCCGTGCTCGCGCAGGGCCAGGCCGCGCTTGCGACCCAGCGAACGGCGGCGCAGCGCGGCGAGCTGCGCCGGCTCGGTGTACCCGGGACCGTAGATGATCCGCAGGTACTCCCGGCCCCGGCACTTGATCCCGGGCTGGAGCAACGAGCCCTTCGGCGACCGGGCGGCCAGGCCGGCGTACGGCTTGACCACCATGCCCTCGCCGCCGGCCGCGGTCAGCGCCAGCCACCAGTCGGTGGCCGCCGACACCGCCGCCTCGTCGGCCAGCTCCACCACCAGCCGCCGGGTCGGTGTGAAGAACTCCGGGTCGGCCGCGCGGAGCCGGTCCGCCAGCGCCAGATGCCAGCCGTGGTCGCGGTCCGCGTAGCTCGTCCCGGCACCGGCCAGCACCGCGAACGGGGCCAGCGTGACGCCGCGCAACCCGTCCGTCGGACCGACGTACGCCCGGTACGCCGCCGAGTACGCCGTCACCTCGGCGGCCCGCTCGGCCATCCGCGCCCGCAACCCGTCCACCGGCAGCCCGCGCCCGGCCGCGGCGTCCAGCGTGGCCAGCACCGCCGGCAGCGCCGCCCGACCGGCCGCGCCCACGCTGGCGTACTGCTCGCGGATCAGGCCGCCCGCCTTCGCCGACCAGGGCAGCAGCTCCGTGTCGAGCAGCAGCCAGTCGGTGTCCAACTCGGCCCAGAGACCGGCGGTGGTGACCGCGGCGCGCACCCGGGCCAGCAGCTCGTCGTCGAGCGGCGGGGAGAAGAACGGCCGGCCGGTACGCGTGTGCACCGCCCCGCCGCCGAACCGGCCCGGCTCCCGTTCCACAAGCACCACGGCGCGGGAGCCCATGTGCTTCTCCTCGCACACCACCCGGTCGACACCGGCCGCGCGGTAGTCGGCGAACGCCTGCGCCGGGTGCTCCAGGAACCCCGCCACGGTCGACGTGGAGCAGGGCGCCATGGTCGGCGGCAGCCACACCAGCCGACCCGGGTCCAGCGCGTACCGGCTCATCACCTCCAGCGCGGCGGCGGCGTTCTCGGCCGGCACGGTCAGCGACCCGTACGCGTGGGTCAGGTGCCGTCGACCGGTCACGTCCGCCACGTCCAGCACGGTGTCCGGCCGCGCCGGGGCGGGCGGGACCAGCGGGCGGGCCGGGGCGTACCACTCCCGCTCCGCCGGGACCGCCACCAGCTCCTTCTCCGGGTAGCGCAGCGCGGTCAGCTTGCCGCCGAACACGCAGCCGGTGTCCAGGCAGATCGTGTTGTTGACCCACTCCGGCTCCGGCGTCGGGGTGTGCCCGTACACGACCATGGCCGAACCCCGGTAGTCGCGCGCCCACGGGTAACGCACCGGCAGGCCGTACTCGTCGGTCTCACCGGTCGTCTCGCCGTAGAGCGCGAACGACCGCACCCGGCCGGACGCCCGGCCGTGGTACGCCTCCTTCAGACCGGCGTGCGCCACCACCAGCCGGCCGCCGTCCAGCACGTAGTGGCTGACCAGGCCGTCGATGAACGCCTCCGCCCCGGCGACGAACTCCGCCGGCTCCGCGGCGAGCTGCGCCATCGTCTCGGCCAGGCCGTGGGTGAGCCGCACGTCCCGGCCGCGCAGCTTGCGCAGCAGCTTCTGCTCGTGGTTGCCCGGCACGCAGATCGCGTGCCCGGCCGCCACCATGCCCATCACCAGGCGGAGCACGCCCGGCGAGTCCGGGCCGCGGTCCACCAGGTCACCCACGAAGACCGCGGTACGCCCCGACGGGTGCGACGCGTCCACCGGGCGGCCCGCGTCGTCGCGGCGCAGCGCGTAACCGAGCCGGCACAGGAGCGCCTCCAGCTCGGCGCGGCAGCCGTGCACGTCCCCGACGATGTCGAACGGGCCGGTCAGCTCGCGCCGGTCGTTGAACAGCTTCTCGTAGCGGACCTCGGCCGCGTCGATCTCCTCGACCCCGTGCAGCACGTGCACCCTGCGGAAGCCCTCCCGGGCCAGCCGCCCGTACGACTGCCGCAGGTCACGCCGCATCCGGGTGAGGACCTGCCGGCCGTGCGTCCGGTCGGCGCGCGCCTCGGTGCGCTCCCAGGCCACCGTCTCTGGCACGTCCAGCACGATCGCCACCGGCAGCACGTCGTGCTCCCGGGCCACCCGGATCAGCCCGGCCCGGGCGTGCGGCTGGAGGTTCGTGGCGTCCACCACGGTCAGCCGACCGCGCCGCAGCCGGATGCCGGCCACGTGGTGCAGCGCGTCGAACGCGTCGGCGGACGCCGACTGGTCGTTCTCGTCGTCGGCGACGAGGCCACGGAACATGTCCGAGGAGAGCACCTGGCTGGGCGCGAAGTGCCGGCGGGCGAACGTGGACTTGCCGGCGCCGGAGACGCCGACCAGCGCCACCAGCGCCAGCTCGGGAATGTCCAGGACGGTCATCGGCTCGTCTCCTCCTTCCGGTCGTCGCGGGTGAAAATCGCAAGCTGGGTCGGGGTGCCCACCTCGGGGTCGTCGTCGCCGACGCCGCCGAGCGCGGCGGTGTAGCCGTGCGCCGCCGCGACCCGGGCCACCCAGGTCGTGAACTCCGCCCGGGTCCACTCGAACCGGTGGTCGGCGTGCCGGAACCGGCCCGGCCCGAGCCCCTCGTAGCGGACGTTGTACTCCACGTTCGGGGTGGTCACCACCACCGTGCCCGGCCGGGCGTGGCCGAACACCGCGTCCTCCAGCGCCGGCAGCCGGGGCGGGTCGAGATGCTCGACCACCTCCATCAACACCGCCGCGTCGTACCCGCGCAGCCGGTCGTCCCGGTACGTCAGCGCCGACTGCCGCAGGTGGATGCGGTCCCGCTGCCGCTCCGGCAGCCGGTCCAGCCGCAGCCGACGGGCCGCCATGGCGAGCGACCGGTCGGCCACGTCGACGCCCACCACCTCGGTGAACCGCCGGTCGGCGGCCAGCGCGGTGAGCAGCGCACCACCACCGCAGCCCAGGTCCAGCACCCGGCTCGCGCCACTGTCGCGCAACGCGGCGAGCACCGCCTCCCGCCGGCGTACCGCCAGCGAGGCGCGACGCGGGTCGGCGTCCCCGGCCGGCGCGTCCTCGGCGGCACCCGGGTCGACGCTGTCGTCGGCGGGCGGCTCGTCGGCCAGGCGCAGCTCGGCCAGGCGGGCCAGCGCCGCGCCGGCCAGGGCCCGGCGGTGCGCCAGGTAGCGGCGGGTGATCAGACCCCGCTCCGGGTGGTCGGCCAGCCAGCCGGAGCCGGCCCGTAGCAGTTTGTCCACCTCGTCCGGGGCGACCCAGTAGTGCTTGGCGTCGTCCAGCACCGGCAGCAGCACGTACAGGTGGTTGAGGGCGTCGGCGAGTCGCAGCGTCCCGGTCAGCGTCAGGTCGACGTAGCGGCTGTCACCCCATTCCGGGTACGTCTCGTCGAGCGGGACCGGGGTGGCCGTCACGGTCCAGCCGAGCGGGGCGAAGACGCGTACCGCCAGCTCGGCGCCGCCCCGGCAGCGCAGCACCGGCACCCGTACGGTCAGCGGGAGGTCGGTGGCGGCCAGTTCGGGGCGGTCCCGGGACTCGCCGCGCAGCGCCGAACGGAACACCTTGGTCAGCGCCGAGGAGAGCAGGCTGGAGGCGGCGTACGGGCGGTCGTTGACGTACTGCCCGAGCGTGAAGCCCTCCGGGGAGGTCGACTGCCGGCGGCCCCGGCCCCCGCCCAGCTTCAGCGGGTCCACCTCGACCAGCAGCGCCGCCGTGCACCGCGACTCGTCCGCCTCCGGGTAGAACACGTGCGCGGTGCCGGCGGGCAGGTCGAAGCTCTGCACGCGGTCCGGGTGCTTGACGAGGAGGTGGCCGAGGTCGGTGGCGGGGTGGTGGGTCGTGGTGAGGGTCAGCAGCACTTGGTTGATGTTCCTTGATCTTTGCCCTGGTGTCGTGGGGGTTTCCGGGGGAGCCCGACCCGCTCCGGGCGGTCAGGCTTGATCCCTGCGCGGGTCGGGCTCCCCCGGAAACCTGTCGTGGTCGGTCTCCGTCGGACCGTGCTGCTTCTGGGGTCTTTCTTTCGGGGTGCTCTGGATGTGGCGGTGCCCCGCCGACCGGTGTGGTCGGCGGGGCACCCGGGGTGGTTCGGTCAGGCGACGAAGCGGGTCTTGCGGCGGCGGGCCACCACGTAGCCGCCGAAGCCGGCGGCGAGCAGCAGCGCGCCGATGCCGGCGATCAGGCCGGTGGAGGAACCGGTGATCGGCAGCGTGCCGCCGTCACCGCCACCCTGGCCGCCGTCGCCGCCAGCCGGAGCGGCGTTCACGACGAGCTTCGCGGCGTCGTTGGCCTTGTTGGTGTCGTCCTGGAAGCCCTCGCACTCGCACTTGGCGTTGATGACCACCGCGCCGGTCGCGTTCGGCACGACCTTGTCGATGCGCAGGCCCAGCTCGACGGTCTGCTCCTCGCCGGCCTGGATGAAGATGTCCGGGTAGCAGCGGTAGGCCTTGGCGCCCGGCGTGCCCGGCTCCTGCCAGTCGCCGTCGTTGCCGTTGAGCGGCATGCAGTTGTCGGGCACCTCGACCGCGGTGGTGCCGGTCGGAACGGTGACGTCGATCTTGGTGACCGGCGAGCCGCTGCGGCCGAAGTCGAGCGTGGCCGGACCGTTGTTGCGGACGCCCACGGTCGCCTTGACCACGTCGCCCTTCTTGCCGGTCACCGAGTCGCCGATGGCGGCCAGGTCGACACCGTTCTTGCCGGTGACCTTGACCTCCATGCCGGACCAGTTGTTCTCCGGGTTCGGGTCGGCCTGGAAGGAGCGGGCCTGCACGGCGGACTGCTTGGTGAGCACCAGCGGCCCCTCGGTGCCCGGCTTGCCGACCGAGACGCCGTGGTTGTCCAGGTAGTCGGTGAAGTCGTCGAACTCCGCGACCGTCATCCAGTTGTGGTAGGCGTAGTCGGCGCCCGGCGCGTACGCGTCCTTGGCCACCGTGTAGGGCACGGTCGCGGCGAACGTCTCGCCGCCGGCCACGGTCAGGTCCGGGAAGGAGCAGGTACGCAGCCAGTCCTCCACGTAGGTGCAGTTGCTGTAGTGCTTGCTCGTACGGATGCCGTAGTCTTGGTCGAAGACGACCACGGCGCCTTTCGCGGTGGTCTCACCCGCGTTGCGCACGGCCAGCGGCGCGGTGAAGGAACCACCCGGGGCGGCGCTGCGGGTCACCTCGGGGCCGCCCGCCAGGTCGACGCCCTCACCGATCTTCACGGTGGCGGTGTGGCTGGCCGACGTCACGCCGTCGGCGCTGACGGTGACCTTCAGGTCGCCGGAGTCGCCGTCCTTCGCGCCGGCGGCCGGTGCGATGTTGATGTTGAGCAGGCCGGCGATGCCCCACTCGTCGATGCCGACCTCGAAGTGCTCCTGGCAGAGCAGGACGTTCTTGGCCGGGGTGGTGCAGTCGCCGTCGATCTCCGGGGTGATCTTCGCCTTGCCGGCGAGCCCGGAGTAGTCGTAGCGGACGGTCAGGTTGTTCACCACGACCGGCTCGTTGGCGTACACGTAGGGCGTCTCGATCTTGCCCTCACTGCCCAGGGCGACAGTGGTGTTCGGGAAGTAGAGCGCGAGCTGGACGGCCGGATCCGCGGCCGACGCGGGGATGGCGGAGGCGGCGACGAACGCGCCTGCGACGCCCAACCCGGCGAGCCAGCGCCGGGTGGAGTTGCTGAGCATGTAGGGGGTCCTCCCGTGGGGATGATCAGGTGGAGCCCGTGGAGCTTAAAGATTCCTTAAGCCGGGCCGGTGCCCCGAACGGCGAACATTGACCGAACGGTTGATCACCACCGCCGCAATGTTCGGTGCCCCCGTGCCCGTCTATCGAGCGGGACACCGGGAGGTGCAGTGACGTACGAGGAGTTCGTCGACGCGCGGCTGGGCGCGCTGCTGCGGTACGCGGTCATGTTGACCGGCGACCCGCACCAGGCCCAGGACCTGGTGCAGGAGACCATGGTCCGGGTCCAGCTCCACTGGCGACGGGTGGCCCGCGCCGACGCGCCGGAACGGTACGTGCGCCGGATGCTCACCAACCAGTTCGTGGACTGGCGGCGCGGCTCGTGGGCCCGCCGGGTGCTGCTGCGTGGCGAGCCGGACGACGCGGTGCCCGCGCCCGCCGACCACGCCCAGTCCGCGGTGGACCGGGACCAGGTCTGGTCCTGGCTGTCCCGGCTGCCCCGACGGCAGCGCGCCGCGCTGGTGCTGCGCTACTACGAGGACCTGTCCGACGCGGAGATCGCCGACGTGCTCGGCTGCGCCGTCGGCACCGTCCGGTCCAGCATCTCGCGCGCCCTGGCCACGCTCCGAGCCGAACACGTGGAGGTCTGCTCATGATCGAGGACGAGCTGCGGGCCGCGTTCGCCCGGTACGAGGCGCTGACGCCGTCCACCGGCCCGGTCCGGGCCGCCATCGACCGGGCGGTGGCCCGTCGACGTCGACGCCGTCGGCGGGTACGCCTGGCCGGCACCGCGCTGGCGGTGGCCGCCGTCGCGCTCGTCGGCTTCACCGTGGTGGCGCCCCGACCACCGCAGCCCACGCCGCTCGCCACCGCCGCGCCGTCGCCGCCCCCCGGCACCGCGCTGAACGTGCTGCTGCTCGGCCTGGACCAGGCGGACGCCAGCCGGCGGGCCGACTCGATCGTGCTGGTGCACGTGCCGGCCGACCGGAGCCGGCTCTACCTCGTGTCCATCCCGCGTGACCTGCTCGTGCCGATGCCCGAGGGCGGGACGGACAAGCTCAGCGCGACCTTCGCCCTGGGCGCCGGGTCGGGCGACCTGGCGGCCGGCTACCGGGCCACCCGTCAGGCGGTCACCCGGCTGACCGGGGTGCCGGTGGACGCCGGGGCGGTGCTCACCTACCAGGCCACCCGGACGCTCACCGACGCGGTCGGCGGCGTACCGGTCTGCCTGCCGGCGGCGGTGCGCTCGGTGCACACCGACCGGCGCTTCCCGGCCGGCTGTCAGCGGCTCGACGGCGCGCAGGCGGTGGACCTGCTGCGACAGCGGTACGGCCTGCGCGAGGCCGTGCTGGACCGGGAACGCAACGCGCTCCGGTACGCGGCCGGCCTGCTCCGCCAGATACGCGAGCAGGGGATCACGAGCGATCCGGTACGCCTCGGCCGGCTGGTCGGCCAGGTCGGACCGGCCCTGACCACGGACACCGGTGACCTGTCCCTGCCGGCGCTGCTCTCCGTGGCCGTTCGGGCGGGCACCGCCGACCCGGTCGCGCTCGGCCTGCCGGTCCGCTACCAGGAGTGGACGGCGCGCGGCTTCGAACCGGACCCGACACTCGTCGACGGCTTCCTGGACGCGTTGCGTGGCGACCGGCTGGCCGGCTGGACCGCCGCCCACCCGGCGCAGGTCGTCAGCCTGCGCTGACCAGCGTCAGCGGTAGTCGTCCTCGTCGGCGCTCACCACGCGGGCCTGCTCCATGGCGTCCCAGTCGGCGACCTCCAGGCCCCGGTGCGGCTCACCGTCGGTGTCGTCGAGGGTGGCCGGGGCGGCCTGCTCGACCGCGTCGGCCGGCTCCGCCTCGGGGTCCCGTTCCTCCGGAGCGAGGTGGTCGCTCGGGGCGAAGTCCTCGTCGGGCTGTCCCATCGTCCCTCCCTGCGTCTCGTTCCGACCGTGTCCCCACCACCGTACGGGCTGGTCCGGGCCACCGCTCGGAGCCGGGCGAAGCGCGGAGTCGGCGATTGCGCCTCCCCGGGCGCGCGGCCGGTGCCAGGATGGAGGCGTGGGCTTCCTCATCCGGCTGGCGATCACCGCGGTCGCGCTGTGGGTGACCACGCTGATCGTGCCCGGGGTGCAGGTCACCGGCCGCAACGGCGGCAACACGGTGTTCACGCTGATCGTGGTGGCGCTCGTCTTCGGCGTGGTCAACGCGGTGCTCAAGCCGCTCATCAAGGTGTTCGGCTGTGTGTTCTACCTGCTCACGCTCGGTCTGTTCGCGCTCGTGGTGAACGCGCTGCTGTTCCTGCTGACCGACTGGATCGCCGGCGTGCTGCGCCTGCCGTTCCACGTCGACGGCTTCTGGGCCGCCTTCTGGGGGGCCATCGTGGTGTCGGTGGTGAGCTGGCTGATCAGCGTCGCCGTGCCGGACCGTCTGGAGGAACGGTGAGCGGTGCCCGGGTCGGTTGTGTCCCGCGTTCGCTTCTACGGGATACTGCCCGCGGTGGACAGCGCGGTCCGGCGCACCCGAGGAAAGACGACGGCCTGTACGGCCGAGAGCGGTAAGTAAGGAGCGTTCGACATGCCCATCGCTTCCCCCGAGGCTTACGCGGAGATGCTGGACCGGGCCAAGGCCGGCCGGTACGCGTACCCCGCGATCAACGTGACCTCCTCCCAGACGCTGAACGCGGCGCTCAAGGGCTTCGCCGACGCGGAGAGCGACGGCATCATCCAGGTCTCCACCGGTGGCGCGGAATACCTGTCCGGCCCGTCGGTCAAGGACATGGTGACCGGCGCGACCGCGTTCGCCGCGTACGCGCACGAGGTGGCCAAGAAGTACCCGGTGAACATCGCGCTGCACACCGATCACTGCCCGAAGGACAAGCTGGACAAGTTCGTCCGGCCGCTGATGGCCATCTCCCAGGAGCGGGTCAAGAACGGCCAGGAGCCGCTGTTCCAGTCGCACATGTGGGACGGCTCGGCCGTGCCGGTGGCGGAGAACCTGGAGATCGCCGAGCAGCTCCTCGCCGAGGCCGCCAAGGGCAAGATCGTCCTGGAGATCGAGGTCGGCGTCGTCGGTGGCGAGGAGGACGGCGTCGAGAACGCCATCAACGACAAGCTCTACACCACCGTGGACGACGGACTGGCCATGGTCGAGGCGCTCGGCCTGGGCGAGAAGGGCCGCTACATGGCGGCGCTGACCTTCGGCAACGTGCACGGCGTCTACAAGCCGGGCAACGTGAAGCTCCGTCCCGAGGTGCTCAAGCAGATCCAGGACGCGGTCGGCGCCAAGTACGGCAAGGACAAGCCGCTCAGCCTGGTCTTCCACGGCGGCTCCGGCTCGCTGCTGGAGGAGATCCGGGAGGCGCTGGACTACGGCGTGGTGAAGATGAACATCGACACCGACACGCAGTACGCGTTCACCCGCCCGGTCGCGGACCACATGCTGCGCAACTACGACGGCGTGCTGAAGATCGACGGCGAGGTCGGCAACAAGAAGCAGTACGACCCGCGGGCGTGGGGCAAGCTGGCCGAGGCCGGCCTGGCCGCCCGCGTGGTCGAGGCCTGCGAGCACCTGCGCTCCACCGGCACCCGAATGAAGTAACGCCCCGCATGTAAGGAGGGGCCCCTTGTTAACAGGCGTCTGTTGACAAGGGGCCCCTTCTCTACCGCAGGCGTTAAGAGGGGGCCCCTCCTTGCACGGTCAGCGCACGAGGAGCGCGACCGCCTCGCGGACGTCGTCCGTGAGGTGGATCGTGCGGGACAGGTCGCCGAACGGGGACGCGGCGAACAACGGCCGCAGCAGCGACTCCACCGGCAGTTCCGTGGTCCAGAACGCGCGGTCGAGGAAGACGTACGCGCCGCTGGCCCCGTCGGTGCCGTAGAACGTCTTGGTGGCGGCCTGGAACACCTCCTGCACGGTGCCGGCCCGGCCGGGCGCGAACACGATGCCGCCCCGAGACAGGCGCAGGATGGTGTCCTCCCGGATGGCGTTGGAGAAATACTTGGCGACCCGGCCGGCGAACAGGTTCGCCGGTTCGTGGCCGTACAGCCAGGTGGGGATGGCCAGGCCGCCGGAGCGGGCCCACCCGGTGTCCGGCGCGGCCGGCCGGGGCGAGGGCAGCGACGGGCCGTCCGCGTACCGCTTGCGTACCGTCAGCGCCGCCGCCGTGTAGCGGTCGTGGTCGGTGAAGTCCGGCGCGGCGGCCAGCACGTCGATCGCGGCCGACAGTTCCTCGGCCGGCCAGGCCGCCAGGAACGCGCCGAGGTTCGCCGCCTCCATCACCCCCGGACCGCCGCCGGTCACCACCAGGCGGTCGGCCCGCGCCAGCTCCCAGCCCAGCACCGCCGCCATCCGGTACGCGGCGCTGCCGCGCGGCACCGCGTGCCCACCCATTACGCCCACCACGGACTGCGGCCCGTGCACGGCCAGCCACGCCCGGGTCGCGTCGGCGAGCGCGTTGTCCACGCCGTGGTCGTGCAGCCGCTGACCGAGCGCCTCGCGGACGTCCGGCAGCGCGCCGCCGTGCGCCCGGAAGTGCGCGTACACCCGGGTGTCGTACATCTCGGCGAACCCGCCCTCGGCGAAGCCGGCGGCCAGGTCGTCGGCGGTGTAGAGGTGCGACGGCTGGGTCGGGTAGGGCAGCCCGGAGAACGGCGGCACGACGTTGGCGCCCCGGCGGACCAGGTCCGCGCCCACCTCACGGTCGGCGAACCGGCAGCCCACGAAGAGCGTGCCGGCGACGTCGACGTCGCGTAGGTCCGGAACCGGATCAAGGTCGAGGCGGAGACCCTGCACGGTCAGGCCGGCGAGGGTCCCCCCGGCCAGCCGGTGATCGAACTCGGTCCGGGTCTGCACCTCGTCGACGTGGGGCGCGTGCGGCTCGATGACGTCCGCGGGTGGTGGGGTCGGCACCAGATCATCCTGCCCCGGCCGGGCAACCTCGCAAACCCGGGCGGTACGGACAGGAGCCCGGCGGGTGCGCCGCCGGGCTCCTGCGTAACCGGTCCTGGGGAGGCTCCGGACCTGTAGTTGTAGTGCAAGAACCACGGCGGCGGCATGGGCCGCGGGTACGTGTGGTCCCGCCGAGGCGTGACGAAACCCTCAGCCGTTCAGCCGACCGGCCGGCCGGCCCCCCTCGCGCGCGCCAGGGCGAAGCGGGTTGAATGGGGCGATGCAGAACCTGTTGCCAGAGCCACCGGCCACCCTGCTCCCGGTTTCCGAGGAGGCCGACGCCGCGCTCGCCGCCGCGGTCGAGCAGGGCACCGAAGAGGCGTACGCCGAGGTCGCAGCCCGCTTCCCGACCTACAGTGCGGCCTGGGCGTCGCTGGCCGGCCGCGCGCTCGCCGCGGGCCAGGTCGTCCCGGCGTACGCGTACGCCCGCACCGGCTACCACCGGGGCCTGGACCAGCTGCGCCGCAGCGGCTGGAAGGGCCACGGTCCGGTGCCCTGGTCGCACGCGCCCAACCAGGGCTTCCTCCGCTGCCTCTACGTGCTCTCCCGGGCCGCCGGTGAGATCGGCGAGGCGGACGAGGCGGCCCGCTGCGCCCAGTTCCTCCGCGACTGCGACCCGGCCGCCGGGGATGCGCTGGCCAGCGACTGATCCGTCCCGCGACGGCCGGCCCCGGACCCGGGCCGGCCGTCGCGCCGTCCTACAGCCCTTCCGCCACCGACGCGGCGATCTTCAGCCAGGCGTCGCGGGTGGCGGCCGAGAGTTGGCCGTAGCGCAACGGCTCGCCGGTGTCGATGAGCCGCTCGTACGGCGCCAGCAGCACCGCCCGGGTGCGGGCGGCGAAGTGGGCCTGGATGGCCGGCAGGTCGATCTCCTTGCGTGACGGTGGCATCGAGACGACCGTGACCGCCTGCCGGACCAGCCGCTGCCGGCCGCTCTGCTCCAGGTGGTCCAGCATCCGGGCGGCGGTCTCGGCCGAGTCGTTCCGCGCCGACATGGTGACCACCAACTGGTCGGTGGCGTCCATGGCGGCCTGCCAGTTCTGCGCCCGGACGTTGTTCCCGGTGTCCACGAAGATCAGCTTGTAGAAGCGGCTGACCACGTCCCGGATCTCGGCGAACGCGGCGGCGGTCAGCATCTCACCGCCGGTCGCCGACTCGTCCGAGGCGAGCACGTCGAACATCCCCTCGCCCTGCGAGCGGACGTACTGCGACAGGTCGCCGACGCGTCCCTGCGCACCCTGGAACTGGCCCAGGTCGCGCAGCATGTCCCGCACCGTACGGGCGTGGAAGTCCTGCTGCGCCCGCATGCCGAGGGTGCCCTGGGTCTCGTTGTTGTCCCAGGCCAGCACGTAGCCACCGCGCTTCTGGCCGAACGTCATGGCGAGCAGCAGGATGGCCACCGTCTTGCCGGCGCCGCCCTTCGGGTTGACCACGGTCACCTGGCGCAGCCCGCCGAAGTTGCGGCGGACCATCTCGATGTCGCGCTTCATCTCCTGCTCGTGCCGGCCGGGCGCGAGCCGGACCAGCCCGATCCGGTTCACCACCGCGCGGACGCCCATGGTGGCCACCGGGTCGACCGGCCGGACCTGACGCCGCCGGGCGAAGTCCTCCGCCGTCGGCGGCACCACCTGCGGTGCAGGCCAGCCCTGCTCCGGGTACACCCCGGGCGGCACGGCCGGCTGACGCGCCGGCCCCGGCAACGGCGGGTACGCCGTCCCGGTCGCCGGCGGCCCGGACGCCTGCGGGTACGCCGTCCCGACTGCCGGTGGGCCGGGCACCGGCGGGTACGTCGCCCCGACTGCCGGTTGGCCGGGCACCGGCGGGTAAGCCGTCCCGGTCGCCGGTGGGCCGGACGCCGGCGGCTGCGGCGGCTGTGCCGGCACACCCGGTTGCGGCATCCCGGCCTGTGGCGGCATCCCCGCGTGCGGCGGCACCCCGGCGTGGGCCGACCTGACCGCCTGTGGCGGTACGCCGCCGTGTGGCGGTGCTCCCGCCTCGACCGGTCCGCCGGCCGGGGATGGTCCGCTCGCCTCCTGTGGCGCACCCGGCTGCGGCGGCGGCCATCCCGGCGGGTACCAACCCGGCTGGCCGGGCTGCGGCGGGTAGGTGACCGGCGGGTAGACCGAGCCGGTGCCGGTGCCGGACGGCTGCTGCGGCAGGGGCATGCCCGGCGACGGCGGGAACGGGCCGAGCCGGGGCGGGGACTCCTCGGCCGGTACGCCCGGCCCGGCCGCCGGCTGCGGACCGTCCACGGGTGCCGAACCGACCGGAGCGGTGGCGGCCTCGACGGTGGCGCGCTGCGGTGGCTGCGCCCACGGTGACTCGGTCCGGCCGTTCGCCGGGGCGTCACCGCCACTGTTCACCCGCGTCGGGATCGGGGTTGGACCGGCGTCGTCCACGGGCGCGGCGGTGGCCCCGGGGCCGGTCGCCGGAGCGGCGGGCCGGTCGTGCAGCGTCGCCGGCCGGTACGGATGCGCCGCCGGTCCGGCACGATCGACGTCGGCTGTCGAGGCGGCCCACGCCGGAGCCGGCGGTCCACTCCGGCCCGGAACGGCCATCGGGCCGGCCTGCGGCGACGGGACCGGCGTGGCCTGTGGCGACGGGGTCGGGGTGGCCTGTGGTGACGGGGTCGGCGTGGCCTGTGGCGACGGGGTCGGGGTGGCCTGTGGTGACGGGACCAGGGTGGCCTGCGGCGACGGGGCCGGCGTGGCCTGCGGCGACGGAACCGGGGCGTCGGCCGGCGGGAGGGGCCAAGGCGGCACGGCCGGCTGGGCCGGGGCCGCCCACGGCGGCGCGGTGACCACCCCGTCGATCTCCTCGGGCGGCCAGAGCGGCTCGATGTCCCGCTCCGGCACCTGCGGTCGGCCCGGTACGTGGGCCCGGTCGTCGTTCTCGTGCACCACGGTTCCTCCAGATCCCTCCCGCCGAGGATAGGCGGTCCGGCCAGCGGCGTGGCCCGGGCACGGATCGATCAGGGTCAGCCCGTCCAGACCGCCCAGGCGCCCGGCTCGGTCCACCAGGACCGTTTCCGGCTCAGTTCACCCTCGACGCCGTCGTCGAGGAAGGGCACCCGATCGTCCCGGGGCACGACCGCCACGGCCCGGCCCCGGGCCCGGCGTACCTCGAGCCGGACCTTCTTCCGGCCCAACGCGGATCGGGTGACCACGGGCACGGCCACGCCCACCGCGATCCGGCCGTCGGTCGGATCGGGGTCGGCCAGCAGCGTCACCTCGCCGAGGCGCGCGTACCCGCCCGCGTTGCCGATCGCGCACGCGGTGATCGGCTCGGAGCCGTCGCTGAGCACCGCGCCGTCGACCTCGACACGGGCCCGCCAGTGCAGTGGCCGCCCGGCGTCGTCGGCGGCGCCGAGCAGCGCGCCGTCGAGCGTCACCGAGCCACCGTCGTTGCGCAGCAGGTCCAGTCGGCGTGCCGTGCCGTCCAGCACCGCCGTGGCCACCGCCGCCGGGTCACGCGGCAGCCCGAGCTGCGCGGCCAGGTCCCGCGCCGTCCCGGACCGGGCCGGATCGAGCGGGAGTACGCCGACCGGGGGCAGGTCGGGCAGCGTGCGGTTCTCCGGCAGGTCGGCGGGGCGGCGGCTGGGCGGCGGAGCGTACCGGCGGACCAGCCGACGCAGCACGGCGCGCAACTGACCGTCACTGGCCGTGGCGACGATCAGCCGGGTCTTGCCGTCGGGGTCCGGCCAGGTGAGGCCGTCGGGGCGGGGCGGGCCGTCGAGGCGGGCCAGCACCTCGTCGATCTCCGCATCTGACCGGGCGGTCACCGTGGTCACCCGCGCGCCCCGGGCGGTCAGCGCGTCCGCGCAGGCCAGCACCGGTACGCGCGGCGTCTCGCAGCGCTCCTCGCCGGCTGCCTCGACGGTCTCGTCCGCGCCACCACAGCAGGCCCCGCCGCTGCCGCAGCCCGCACCGGGAGCGTCCCGCTCCGAGCCGAGGGTGAGCAGCACCACGTCGTACACGAACGAGCCTCCTGCTTCTCGACGAACCCCTGCCGGTCCCGCCGTCACTACTTGTTAGCCTGACACCCCGGGCTCGCCGACCGGTCGCCACCTGGCACCCGAGCCTTCTGGAGGCGGAGAAGATGCCAGCGATCGTGCTCCTCGGCGCCCAATGGGGCGACGAGGGCAAGGGCAAGGTTACCGACCTGCTGGGTGAGCGGGTCGACTACGTCGTGCGCTACTCCGGCGGGAACAACGCCGGCCACACCGTGATCACGCCGGACGGCCAGAAGTACGCGCTGCACCTGATGCCGTCCGGCGCGCTCTCGCCGAGCGCGATGATCGTCATCGGCAACGGCGTGGTGGTCGACCCGAAGGTGCTGCTGCAGGAGATCGACGGGCTCGCCGAGCGCGGCGTGGACGTCTCCCGGCTGCGCATCTCCGGCGACGCGCACCTGATCATGCCGCACCACCGGGCGCTGGACCGGGTGGTCGAGCGCTACCTGGGCAGCTCCCGGATCGGCACCACCGGCCGGGGCATCGGCCCGGCGTACGGCGACAAGGTCGCCCGGATGGGCATCCGGCTCCAGGATCTGCTCGACCCGGGCATCCTGCGCAAGAAGCTGGAGCTGGCGCTCCGGGAGAAGAACCAGACGCTGTTCAAGGTCTACAACCGCAAGGCGATCGACGTCGACGAGACCGTCGAGGAGTACCTCGCGTACGCCGAGCGGCTGCGGCCCTACATCGCCGAGACCCGGGTGATGCTCTGGGACGCGCTCGACCGCGGCGAGACCGTGCTGCTGGAGGGTGCCCAGGCCACCATGCTCGACATGGACCACGGCACGTATCCGTTCGTCACCTCGTCGAACCCGACCGCCGGTGGGGCGTGCGTGGGCGCCGGCATCCCGCCGACCGCGATCACCAAGGTCATCGCGGTGAGCAAGGCGTACACCACCCGGGTCGGCTCCGGCCCGTTCCCGACCGAGCTGTTCGACGACAACGGGCAGCACCTGCGCAAGGTCGGCCACGAGTACGGCACCACCACCGGTCGGGAGCGCCGGTGCGGCTGGTTCGACGCCGTGGTGGCCCGGTACGCCTGCCGCCTGAACGGCGTCACCGACCTGGTGGTGACCAAGCTGGACGTGTTGACCGGCCTGCCCAAGGTGCCGATCTGCGTCGGGTACGAGATCAACGGCGAGCGTTTCGACGACATGCCGATGACGCAGACCGACTTCCACCACGCCACGCCGATCTACGAAGAGCTCGACGGCTGGTGGGAGGACATCACCAAGGCGAGGACCGAGGACGAGCTCCCCGAGAACGCGAGGCGCTACATAGCCCGCATCGAGGAACTCACCAACACCCGGGTGAGCGTCGTAGGCGTAGGCCCCGGCCGCGAGGAAAACGTCCTCCGCCACCCCCTCCTCCCCTAACCCCCCCCACCCCCACCCCACCCCACCCCACCCCACCCCGCCCCCACTGCGTCGATCATGAAGTTAGCGGCCGATTTGTAGATCCACATCGCCGCCAACTTCATGATCGACGGGGCGGGGGGAGCGAAGTCGGCGACCGGTGGTTGTCCACAGGGTGGGGAGGGTTTTCCACAGGGGCTTTTCGCGGGGTGTGGTCGCCGGGAGGCTCGGTGGGTGGAACGTGAGTCGGTGCTCGGGCGAATTGCCGGGGAACAGGGTGGCGTCGTCACTCGGGAGCAGGCGCTGCGTGTCGGCTTCAGTCGACATGAGATCGACAATCTCCTCACCTCCGGTCGATGGCGACGGCTGGCACGCGCGACGTATGCCGTGCGGCCCTCCTCCGGGTCGGCCACCCGGGAACGACATTGCGCGATTCGGGCTGCGGTGCTGTCGTCGGGGCCGGAGGCGCACGCCGTCCTCGCTACCGCCGCGGAACTGCACGGGATCGCGGGCCTCCCGCGAACGCCTGCCATCCACGTCGCCTTACCAGGCGACGCCGCCCGACCGGCGCGCGTCCGGGATCGCGTCGTCGTCCTGCACCAGTTCGAGCATGCCGCCGGCGACCTGACGTCGGTCGACGGCATCCCGGTGACCGTCCCCGTGCGGACACTTGCGGATCTGATCCGCCGGGAGCGCCGATACGCCGCCGTCGCGCTGCTCGACTCGGCGCTGAACCGCGGGAAGCTCAGCGAGGACGAGTTCGGTTCCATCCCTGCCCTGATCGCGGGTCGGCGAGGTGCGGTGGCTGCACGCACCTACCTGGCCGAGGCGAACGGCGCGGCGCAGTCGCCGCTCGAGACACGCACCCGGCTCCGCTGTGTCGACGGCGGCGTCCCACCGGACGCCCTCCAGGTCGAGGTGCGTGACACCGACGGCTATCTGCTCGGCATCGGAGACATGGGCTGGCGGGCCGCCCGGGTGATCGCCGAGGCGGACGGCCGGGAGCCGCACAGCGCTCCCGACGCGCTCTTCGACGATCGGCGACGCCAGAACCGCCTGGCCAACGCCGGGTGGGCCGTGCTCCGTTTCACCTGGCCCGACACCCTCCGCCCCGACTACATCCCGGAGGTGGTCCGCCAGGCCCTGACCGCCCGGATTACGCGTCGATCATGAGGTTGGCGGCATTTTCGATCTCACATCCTGCCGCCAACCTCATGATCAACGGGGTGGGGTGGTGGGGTCAGTAGGATGCCGGTCGTGCGGGTTCTTCTTGTGGGTGGTGGGGGGCGGGAGCATGCGCTCGCGCTCGGGTTGGCCGGCGACCCGGCCGTCGAGGCGCTTGTCGCGGCACCGGGGAATCCGGGGATCGCGGAGGTCGCCGCGCTGCGGGAGGTGACCCCCACCGATCCGGCCGCGGTGTCCGCGCTCGCCGTCGAACTGGCGGCCGACCTGGTGATCATCGGTCCGGAGGCGCCGCTGGTGGCCGGCGTCGCCGACGCGGTACGCGCCAAGGGCATCGCGGTGTTCGGCCCCGGCGCGGAGGCGGCCCGGCTGGAGGGCTCGAAGACGTTCGCGAAGGACGTGATGACCGCCGCCGGCGTGCCGACCGCCCGCGCGTACACCTGCGTCGACGCGGCCGAGGTGGCGCGGGCGCTGGACGAGTTCGGCGCGCCCTACGTGGTGAAGGACGACGGGCTCGCCGCCGGCAAGGGCGTGGTGGTCACCGACGACCGGGCGCTCGCCGAACGGCACGCCGCCGAGTGCGGCCGGGTGGTGATCGAGGAGTTCCTCGACGGTCCCGAGGTCTCGCTCTTCGTGGTCACCGACGGCGACGCGGCGCTGCCGCTGCTGCCGGCGCAGGACTTCAAGCGCGTCGGCGACGGCGACACCGGGCCGAACACCGGCGGCATGGGCGCGTACGCGCCGCTGCCGTGGGCGCCGGTGGGCCTGGTCGACGACGTGATGCGTGATGTGGTGCACCCGACGCTGGCCGAGTTGCGCCGCCGGGGCACCCCGTTCGCCGGCCTGCTCTACGTGGGTCTGGCGATCACCGCGAAGGGTCCCCGCGTGATCGAGTTCAACGCGCGCTTCGGCGACCCGGAGACGCAGGTGGTGCTCGCCCTGCTGGAGACGCCGTTGGCCGGGCTGCTGCACGCCGCCGCCACCGGCACGCTTGGCGCGCACCCGCCGCTGCGGTGGCGCGACGGCGCGGCGGTCACCGTCGTGGTCGCGGCCGAGGGCTACCCGGCGGGCCCGCGTACCGGTGATGTGATCACCGGCGCGGACCGCGCCGGGATCATCCACGCCGGCACCCGCCGCGACGCCGACGGCACGTTGCGCTCCGCGGGCGGCCGGGTCCTCTGCGGTACGGCCACCGGCCCGGACCTGGCCGCCGCGCGCGACGCCGCCTACGCGCTGGTACGCGGCGTCGAGCTGGCCGGCGCCCACCACCGCACCGACATCGCGGCGGCGGCGGTGGACGGCCGGATCACGATCCCGGGCTGACCGCGGGCGGCACCATGGCGAGCGCCGCGCGGACCACCGCACCGCACCGTGGTCGGTCCTGGGTGGAAATTTCGTAGGTGGCCGTCAGGCGGGCGCGGACCGGTCCCGGGCGACCATCCGGTCGAGCACGTTGGCGGTGGCCCGCTCGATCCGTGGATCGCGGTGGCCGCGCCGGTCCAGTGCCATGGTCCAGCCGAGCGTGCCGGTGGCGAACACGACCGCGCCCTGCGGCGTCTCGTGGACGTGGGTGCCCTGGAGCCGTCGGCCACCCTGCTGCGCCGGGTACGGCGACGAGCTGAGCATCGTCCCGCCGGGGCGGGGGACGCCCGCGTTCAGGCCGTCCGCCTCACCGGCCACCACGCCGGGGATGCGGTCCCCGTCGGCCACGCCGGTGCCGGCCCACACCCAGTGGTCGGCCGAGCGCACCACGAGCGGCTGCGGGGTCAGCACGATGCCGTTGTACTGCACGCCGAGCAGCGCCTGCTCCGGCCGGTCGAGGTCGCGCCAGGTGACCGTCGGGCCGGCGGCGTCCTCGCCCGGGTCGGGGCGGGTCTTGGCGCACTCGACCAGGCGTTCCGGGCGACCGTCCGCCGCGGTGCCCACGCGTACGTGCCAGTAGACGCTGTTCGCGCCGAAGAAGGCGAGGCTGGTGCCGCCGGCCAGCCCGGCCTCCACGGCCCGGCGCATCTCCGCCGACCAGTACTCGTCGTGCCCGCAGAACACCAGCCCCCGGTGCCGGGCCGGGTCGAGGCGACCGGAGTGCAGGTCGAAACTGGTCGCGTAGCTGACGTCGTAGCGGTTGCGTTCCAGCCACCGGATCGCGTCCTGGTCGCGGTCGGCCTGGGTGGGCAGGCCCGCGCCGGCGTACGGGCGGTCGAAGGAGACCGCCCGGGCCCGCAGCCCGGGATCGCGTCGGCCGTTCGGGCGGTAGCCGTTGTAGAGGCTCCGGCCGGCCCGCCGGTCGCGGGGCCACTGGTTGTACGCCTGCCAGGTGGTCACCGGCAGCACCACGCAGAGCGCGGCGGCCCGCCGGTCGTCGCGTACCACGAAGGGGGTGGCTGCCCGCCAGCCGGCGGCCGAGGTGAAGACCGCCTGGTAGAGGCCGGAGGCCCAGCCCTCGGGCACGCGCAGGCGCCAGGAGCGCGGCCACCGGCAGTCGAGCGCGCCGGTGTCCGGGTCGGCGGGCGGCACCGGCTGCGGCTCGCCGGCCAGTTCGGGGCTGGTCAGCAGCGTGCGGGCACCGGCGCCGGCGTACCAGCCGATCCGGTGCACGGTGATCCGGAACGGGCCGGCCGGGTCGACCGCGACGTGGAAGTCGATCGTCTCGCCGGGGGCGACGCTCGTCGTCGAGGCGTACCCCTGGATCTGACGTCGCCGGTCGTCGGCGGCCCGGCCGCCGTCCGCCGGCCACCAGGGCGCGCCGGCCGCGCGGTTCTCGATCTCGACCGGCGGGAGCTGCCGGGGGACCGGAGCGCTCTCGCGGTGCTCGCCGCGCACCGGTTCGAGGGGGCCGAGCGCGGAGGCGGACGCGCCGCCGAGGAGGAGGCCGAGCGCGGTTCGTCGGCGGAGTCGGACCATGGTGTTTTTCCCCGTTCACCCACTGAAACGCGGGCAAAGGTAGCACCATGCTCCGTCCTCTGTGGTCAGCCGATCAGTCGAAGTACCGGCGTAGTTCCCGACTCAGCACCTTGCCGGTGGCGTTACGGGGCAGGTACTTGACGAAGATCACATCGCGGGGCACCGAGAAGCGGGCCAGGTAGCGCCGGACGTACTCGCGGACCGCCTCCGGGTCGAGCGTCTCGCCGGGGCGCAGCGCCAGGAACGCGGCCAGCCGCTGCCCGTACTCCGGGTCCGGCACGCCGAGCACGGCCACCTCGCGGACCTGCGGCAACCGGGCGATCAGATCCTCCACCTCGGAGGGAAAGACGTTCTCGCCACCCGAGACGATCATGTCGTCGGCCCGCCCGTCCACGAAGAGCAGGCCCTCCGGGCTCAGTCGGCCCAGGTCGCCGGTGTCGAGCAGCCCGTCGCGGCTCTCCCGGCCGGCGCCCGACGTGTAGCCCTCGAAGAGCATCTCGTTGCCGACGAAGATCCGGCCGACCCGACCGTCCCGGACCGGCCGGCCCTCCTCGTCCACGATCTCCAGCCGGGTGCCGTGCGGCGGCCGGCCGGCCGTGGTGGGCGCGGCGCGCAGCTCGGCCGGGCCGGCGATGGACGCCCAGGAGACCTCGGTCGAGCCGTACAGGTTGTAGAGCACGTCGCCGTAGCGGTCCATGAACGCCGTGGCCAGGTTGCCCGGCAGCGCGGAGCCGCTGACCGCGACCACCTTGAGCGGCGGCCGGTGCGCCGGCGGCGCGACCTCCATCAGCCGTTGCAGCATCACCGGTACGGCGAAGAGCGCGTCGCACGGCTGGTCGGACAGCGCGGCCAGCGTGGCGGCCGGGTCGAAGCGGCGGTGCAGCACGACCGTGGCGCGCAGCGCGAACGAGACCTGGAGGGCGGCGTACCCCCAGGTGTGGAAGATCGGGGCGGCGATCATGACGACGTCCCGCGCGTGCAGCGGAATCCGGTCGATGATGGACACCAGCGGGCCGAAGCCGTGCGGGGTGGGCCGGCGGGCGCCCTTGGGCGTGCCGGTGGTGCCGGAGGTCAGCACGATGGTCCGGCCGTCGCGTTCCGGCGGCTGGAGCTTGTCGCCGGGCACCGCGCCGGCGATCAGCTCCTCCTGCCGTCGCTCGTCGACCCGGTGCAGTTCGGCCGGGAGGCCGAGCACCCGGTCGGCGAACTCGGCGTCGTGCACCAGCACGCGCAGGCCCTGCTCGTCGGCGACGGTGACCAGTTGGGCCGCGGAGAGGCCGGTGTTGACCAGGACGGCGTCCGCGCCGAGCAGCATCGACGCGACGATCGCCTCGATCAGCCCGTGGTGGTTACGGCAGAGCAGCCCCACCCGGTCGCCTGCCCGCACGCCGAGGCCGGAGCGCAGCGACCGGGCCAACCGTTCCGAGCGGTCCAGCAGCTCCTGGTAGGTCAGCGCGGCGCCGTGCTCGTCCACCACGGCGACCCGGCCGGGGTCGCGGGCGGCGGCCTGGCGCAGCTCGCCGGCGAGACTCCAGCCCCACCGGCGCAGCGCGTTCAGTTGCGAGGCCACCCGGATCGGGCGGCCCGGGGTGAGCAGTCCGCGTCGGGTCAGCGTGGCGACGATGAACGGCAGGTCCACGGCGCAACCTCCTTCGCGTTCGAGGTCTCCCGATCATGCATCCGGCCTGGTCGGTCGCGCGAGGGGGCCCGGCCCGCGACGGCGCCGACGGCGACCAGGTGGACCCCGGCCGCGCATCGGTACGCCCGGCACGGCGTGCCGTCGCGGGCCGTCCTCCGGCGGCGATCAGCGGATCTGCATCCCGGAGATGGCCCGGGAGATGACCAGCCGCTGGATCTCGGAGGTGCCCTCGAAGATGGTGTAGATCTTGGCGTCCCGGTACCACCGCTCGACCGGGTGGTCGCGCAGGAAGCCCGCGCCGCCGAGGAGCTGGACCGCCTTGTCGGTCACCGAGACCGCCACCTCGCCGGCCTTGAGCTTCGACATCGAGCCCTCGCCGGCGGTGAACGGCCGGTTGTTGCGGCCCATCCAGGACGCCCGCCAGACCAGCAGCCGGGCGGCGTCGATCTCCATCCGCATGTCGGCGAGCGCGAACGCGACCGCCTGGTTCTCGATGATCGGCCGCCCGAACTGCACCCGCTCCTTGGCGTAGTCGAGCGCGTACTCGTACGCGGCGCGGGCCACGCCGAGCGCCTGCGCGCCGACGGTCGGCCGGGACAGCTCGAACGTGCGCATCGCCGCCTGGCCGGAGGCGCGTTGGCCGGCGCGGGCCCGGGCCAGCCGCTCGTCGAGCGCGTCCCGGCCGCCGAGCAGGCAGCGGCCCGGCACCCGGACGTCGTCGAGGAAGACGTCGGCGGTGTGCGAGGCGCGCAGCCCGAGCTTGCGCAGCTTGCGGGTGGCGCTGAGGCCGGGCGTGCCCGGCGGTACGACGAACGCGGCCTGCCCGCGCGAGCCCAGCTCCGGCGCGACGGAGGCGGTGACCACGTGCACCCCGGCGATGCCGCCGTTGGTGGCGTACGCCTTCTGGCCGTTGAGCACCCACTCGTCGGTGGCCTCGTGGTAGACGGCGCGGGTCCGCATCGACCCGACGTCGGAGCCGGCCTCCGGCTCGGTGGTGCAGAACGCGGCGACGGCCGGCTGGTCGGTGTCGCCGAAGCACTGCGGCACCCACTCGACGAGCTGGTCCGGGGTGCCGGCGCCGTAGATGCCGGCGACCGCGAGGGCGGTGCCGAAGATGCTCAGGCCGATGCCGGCGTCGCCCCAGAAGAGCTCTTCGCTGGCGATCGGCAGGGAGAGGCCGGTGGGATCGGCCCAGCAGGTGGCGAGGAACTCGAACCCGTACAGGCCGACCTTCGCCGCCTCCTGGATGACCGGCCAGGGAGTCTCCTCCCGGGCGTCCCACTCGGCCGCGGCCGGGCGCACGACCTCGGCGGCGAAGCCGTGCACCCAGTCGCGAAGGTCCCGCTGTTCCTCGTTCAGGTCGAGCGAGAACTCGGCCATGGTCAGGCCTTGGGGATGTCGAACAGGTTGGCGATGTTGGCCGCCAGGCCGAGATCGCCCTTGGCCTTCAGCTTGCCGGTCATGAACATCATCACCGGGTTGGCGCCGCCGGAGACGATCTTCAGGAACTCGACCGGGCCCATGGTGAGGCTGAGCTTCGGGTCCCGGGTCGGGGTGTCCGAGACGGTGCAGGTGCCGTTCTCGATGACGATCTCGTAGGTGTCGGTGCCGCCGTCCGGACGACCGGTGATGTTCCAGTGGATGACCGCGTTGGTGGAGCCGGCGCGGTCGGCCCGGAACAGCGTGGGCATCCGGTTGAAGACCTCGCTGAGGATCTTGCCGCGCGCGTCACCGGACATGATCTCGGCGATCTTGTCGTCCGGCGTGGACTTGACCAGCTGCGCGAACTCCTTCGGGCCGACGTTCGCGAAGGTGGCCGGGTCGAAGTCAGTCATGGAAGACACCTCTCGATTTTGGTTACTCCGGCGTAACCTTACGCACGAGTAGGTATGCTTGCAAGGGTGTCCAGCACACCGACGTTCAAGCGCCTTCCCCGCGCCGTACGCGAGCAGCAGATGCTCGACGCGGCGGTCAAGGTCTTCTCCCGACGCGGCTTCCACGCCGCCAGCATGGACGAGATCGCCGACGACGCCGGCATCTCCAAGCCGATGGTCTACGCCTACCTCGGCACCAAGGAGGAACTCTTCGTCGCCTGCCTGCACCGCGAGGGCACCCGGATGATGGAGGCCATCGCCGGCGCCGCCGCCCCCGACCTGCCGGCCGACGAGCGGCTCTGGCGCGGGCTGCGCGCGTTCTTCGGCTTCGTCGGCGCGCACCGGGACGGCTGGGCGGTGCTCTACCGGCAGGCCCGGGGCTCCCAGCCGTTCGCCGCCGAGCTGGCCACCATGCGCGGCCGGCTGGTCGAGGTGGTCGCCGGCATGCTCGACCACGCGCTGCGCGCCTCCGGCCGCGAGGTCGGCGCCACCGACCTGGAGGTGGTGGCGTACGCGCTGGTCGGCGCGTCCGAGTCGTTGGCCGACTGGCTGGCCGACCACCCCGAGGCCGATGCCGAGAAGACCGCCACCCGGATGATGAACGTCGCCTGGCTGGGCGCCGACCAACTCCTACGCGGCATCACCTGGCGCCCGGGTGCGGTGTAAGGAGGGGCCCCCTGTTAACGCCTGCGGTATAGGTGGGGCCCCCTCTCAACAACCGCCGCGTCGCGCCGCGGCCCGGGCGCGCGCCCGGCGACGGGCCCAGCGGGCGGCCTCGAACAGGCCGGTGACCGCCACCGAGATGCCGATGCCGGCGAGCAGCCCGGTGACCGGGTTGTGCTCGAACGCCAGCCCGCCGAAGTAGCCGAGCAGCCCGCAGTAGATCCCCCAGGTGCCGCACGCCAACGCGTCGTAGAGCAGGAACGAGCGCAGCGGATAGCGGACCGCGCCCATGGTGAGCGTGACCGCGGTACGGCCGCCGGGCACGTAGCGCGCGGTCGTCAGGATCATCCCGCCGCGCCTGTCGACCGCCCGGCGGGCCCACTCGGAACTCGCCCGCCGCCGGCTGTCGGCGGGCAACCGGGCCAGCCGGTGCGCGCCCCCGCCGCGCCCGATGGCGTACGAGACGTGGTCGCCGACCAGTGCGCCGAGCGCGGCGGTCACGATCACCGCCACCAGGTTCGGCTCGCCGCTCGCCGCGAACACGCCAGCGGTGATCACCACGGTTTCACCCGGCACCGCCGGGAAGAACGCGTCGACCGCGGTGACCGCGACGATCACCAGGTACACCCACGGTGAGGTCACCGTCTGGTGCAGCAGGCCGAGCACGTCCCCCATGCCCCCATGCTCGACGCTGGGCGTTAAGCGGGGGCCCTTCCTATACAAAATGCGTTAACAAGGGGCCCCTCCTTCTCCTCAGCGGTGGGGCCGTGCGACGTCAGCAGGACGGGGGTGGCGAGCGCCTCCGACACCGCCGCCGGCCAGTCGGTGGGCGACTCGTCCAGCACCGGCCGGGCAAGCATCAGCCGGGTGGTGAGCGCGGCCTGCCGGTCCAGGTCCCCGGGTGGGCCGGGCACGAGCCGGTCGAGCCCGTCCGCGTACCGCCGGCACATGCGCAGGCGAGGGCCGGCCAGGTCGAGGTGGGTCAGCGCCAGCCCGTCCACGCCGCCCGCCACGTCGAGGGCGTACCGGTGGGCGACGGCGTCGAAGTGCCCGAACCGGAATCGGCCCTGCCATTCATTTGTCGGGTTGCGCGGGTCGGTGAACGGCAGCGCCGGGTCCTCGGTGACGAGCGGGCCGGGGCCGTGCCGGGTGGTGGTCACCCGCAGCACCCCGAGCCGCTGCGCGGTCCCGGCCATCCCGGCCTCGGCGAGCAGCGTCTCGGCGTTGGCGAACGTCGTGGTGCTCCACGTCGTGTACGGGTGGAAGCCGTGCCACTCGTCCAGCAGTACGCCCTGCGCGCCCTCGAACACGCAGGTGCCGGCGCGCAGCGCCCCGGCGAGCCAGCTCCGGTCGACGATCGCCACCCGGTCGGCGAACGCCGCGTACGCGGGCAGGCAGTCGTCGACCGGCGGTGCGTCCAGCGCCCCCAGTTCGGCGGTGAGCCGGTCGCGCAGCGCGGTGAGCCGGCGGCGCAGCACCGCCGGCCGGCGGCAGTCCGCGATCCGGGGCGCCTCGTCGGGGTGGGCGAGGCCGTACGCGACCGCCTCGCCCACCCCGAGCCCGCAGGAGCCGTGCCGGTCGGCTCCCCGGGCGATCTCCCGGGCCCGGTTGGCGGCCCGGTGGTACGGCGTGGCCAGCAACGCCTCCCCGTCCACGGTCAGCCGGTCGAACGCGTCGGGCACGCCGACCGACGCGAGGTGGTCGGCCTCGGCGGCCAGCGCCAGCGGGTCCACCACCACGTGCCGCGCCAGGTGCGTCCGCACGCCGGGACGGAACGTGCCGGCGCCGAACTGCGCGAACGTGTGCGCCCGCCCGTCGCGCAGCACCACGTTGTGCGCCGCCTGCGCGCCGCCGTTGAAGCGGACCACGGTGTGCACCGGCCGGGTCGCGCAGAGCGCGTCGACGACGGTGCCCTTGCCGGCGTCGCCGTAGCCGAGGTCGACCACCAGCACGTGGTTCACAGCCGGGTGACCCCGTTCCCGCCGTCGGTCGGGGCGAACGGCAGCGCCGCGACCGCGCGCCGGCCGCCGCCGAGCCCGGCGAGCGCCCGGGAGACGGTCCGGGCGGCGGTCGAGCCGGCCCGGTCCAGGTCGCTGAGCCCGGCGTCCAGGTCGATGGCCTGTTCGCCGAGGCCGACGGTGAGCGCGATGGTCTCGCAGACCGCGTCCAGGTCGTCCAGCTCGACCGCGTTCTGCCCGAGCAGGCCGCGCCAGAAGTCGAGCACCTTGCGGTTGCCGGCGTAGTGGCTGCCGGCCGGGAGCAGGTAGTAGGTGTCCCACCGCGCGGTCACCTCGTCCACCACCTGCCGGATCGGCAGGTCCTCGGCCAGGCCACCGCCGATCAGCCGGGTCACCTCACGCGCCTTCACCCGGGGGTACGCCAGCTCGTCGCCGATGATGAACAGGTAGCCGCGTCGGCCCCGCTTCTCCCAACTGTCGGTGGCGGTGTGCCGGGCCATGAAGTGCAGCGCCAGCTCGTACGACTCCATCATCTGGCCGCCCCCGCCGCCTTCCAGCACGATCCGGCCGAGGTCGTCGTCCATCCGGTTGTCGGACTCGAACTGCCCGATCTGGAGCGGCACCCGGTCGCAGGTGGCGTCGCCGATCGCGCCGAACAGCACCTGCGGGTCGCGGGCGTACCCCTGGCGGAGCAGCAGGCCGAGCAGTTGCGGCAGCTTGCGTTGGAGCACCCGGGGCACGTGTCCCATCGAGCCGGTGACGTCGAAGAGCACCGCGATCGGCGTCGACTGCGGGTGTTCGGCGGAGTCGCGGCTCTCCCGCGTCGCGTCGCGCGGGTCGAGTGCGGGGTGCACCTGCCGGGCCCCGCTGTCGCTGTAGGAGAACGCGCTCTTGCCGGTCCGGCGCCGGTAACGGTCGGCGGCGTCGTACACGTCGGTGGACCAGATTCCGCTGCCCATGGCAGCCTCCCTAGGGGTTGAGGGTGAAGGGTCGGAAGGTGCGCGGCCCGTAGAGCCGCTCCAGCACCTCGTCGAGTTCGCGGAGCAGCCGCCAGGCGTCGTCCGGCCGGGCGGTCAGCGCGGGTTGCCGACAGCCGGCCGCGAACGCGCGCAGCTCGCGTGGCGCGCGGTCGGCCATCAGCCAGTCCAGGCAGCGGGCCGCCAGCGCGATGTCGGTGCCGGGGCCGCAGGGCCGCTTCCCGGTGACCTCCGGCGGGTACCAGTCGGCCATGCCGGTGACCAGGGCCGGCACCAGCCCGCCGGGCTCGGTGGAGAAGCACCAGTCGACGAGCACCAGGCCGTGCGCATCCGGCTCGATCAGCACGTTCCGGGGGAGCACCGCGCCGTGCACCACGCCGGCCCGGTGGGCCAGGCCGAGCGCGACCAGCAGCCGTCGCCACATCCAGGCCGCGTCGCGGGGGTCGACCCCATCGGGGTACGCCCGGCGCACGTCCTCCAGGCTGTGCAGCCCGGGGACCGTCTCCAACTCGTTGACCAGCAGTTCCGCGCCGGTCGACGGGTCGCGCACCGGATAGGAGTCGACCAGCCGGGGCACGTACGCCAGGTGGCGGGCGTCGCCCCCCGCGGCGATCCGTCGCAGCGCGCGCGCCTCCCGCCTCATCAGGTCGTTGTCACTCGGATGCTGCGGCGCCTTGAGCTGCCGGTGAGAGGGGAGCCCTTCTCTACCGGAGGCGTTAAGCGGGGGCCCGTCCTTGCACCTCATCGGAGTTGCTCCTCGCGGGCGGGGCGCAGCAGGGCGGGGTGCAGGAGGCGGGCGTCGCCGGGGCGGTAGAGCTTGGCGCGAGGGCCGCCGCGTGCGCCGCCGCGCTCGGTGCTGGCGCCGGTGCTCTCCACGAAGCCCGGCACGGAGAGCACCTTGCGGTGGAAGTTGCCGGCGTGCAGCGGGTGGCCCCAGACCGTCTCGTAGACCGCGCGCAGCTCGGTGACGGTGAACTCGGGCGCGAGGAACCGGGTGGCCAGCGGCGTGTACTCCAGCTTGGAGCGGGCCCGCTCCAACCCGTCGTCGATGATCCGGCCGTGGTCGAAGGCGAGCTGTCGGCTGGTCAGCGCCGTCACCGGCAGCCAGATCGCCTCGTCGGCGTCGCTGTCGGCGACCGGGTCGGGCAGGTCGGGCGCGAACGCCAGGTGGGCGACGGAGACCACCCGCATGCGCGGGTCCCGGTCGGGTGCGCCGTAGCTGCCGAGCTGCTCCAGGTGCACCCGGCGCAGCCGTTCGCCGCCGAGCCCGGTCTCCTCGGCCAGCTCGCGCCGCGCGCCGGCGGCCAGGTCCTCGTCGGGGTGGACGAAGCCGCCGGGCAGTGCCCAGTGCCCCTCGTACGGCGGCGCGCCCCGGCGGATCAGCAGCAGGTGGAGCGCGTCCTCGCGGATGGTCAGCGCCACCACGTCGACGGTGACCGCGACCGCCGGGTAGTCGCGGGGGTCGTATCCGGCGAGGAAGTCCTGCTCGTTCACGGCGCTCACTCTCTCAGGTTGAGAACAACTCAATCTGAGAACAACTTAACGCACGAGAGAGGGGGCCGGCAAGCCCCCTCTCCTCAGCGGACGGTGCCGACCAGGTGCGGTCGTCCGTCCCGCGCGCCGTGCAGCCCGAAGTCCCAACCCGCGCCGTCGGTGGCAGCCCGGAACGCCACCGTGGACGGCAGCGGCACCGGCAGCTTGAACGCCACGTCCACCGTGTACGCGTCCGGCAGCCGGGCCTCCAACGCGGCCAGGCAACGCGCCTTGCTCCACATGCCGTGCGCGATCGGGCGCGGGAAGCCGAACAGCCGGGCGCCCAGCTTCGAGGTGTGGATCGGGTTGTGGTCGCCGGAGACCCGCGCGTAGTCCGTACCGACCCGCGGCGTCACCCGCCACTGCGCCGTGGTGGCCGGCGGCGCCGGGCGGTCACCCCGGTCGCGCCGCGGGCCACCGCCGGCCGCACGCTCCTTCCCGAGGTACGTCGACACGCCGCGCCACACCTCCGTGCCGTCGATCGAGCCGACCAGCACCACGTCGAGCTGCCGGCCCCGCTCGTGCGGACGCAGGTTCTCCGCGTACGTCTGGAAGTCGACGGTCTCGCCGACCCGGACCGGTCGGTGCACGGTGATCCGGTTGGCCACGTGCACCACGCCGGTGAGCGGGATCGGGAAGTCGGCGGCGGTCATCAGCCGCAGCGACAGCGGGAACCCGAGCACGTGCAGGTACGTGGCGGGCAGCCGGTCGGCCAGCCGGAACCCGCAGACCCGGTCGTAGGCGGCCAGGTGCGCCGGATCCACCGGCACCCCGGCGACGGTCAGCTCGACGGCCGGCAGCTCCCGCCCCCGCCCCCGCCGCCCGCCCAGACCGGGCACCGCTCCCAGCAGCGCCCGCCGGTACAGCCCGCCGGCCGCCGGCAGCCGCCCCAGCACTTCCTGACGTCGCCCACCCGGCCCCCCACCCGGCCCCCCACCCGGCTCCCCGCTCGCCCCGCGCAGTTGATCATGAAGTTGGCTGCCTTGTGGATCTCTTGAAGTGCCGTCAACTTCATGATCGTCGGAGTGGGCCAGCGCGGCGGCGCGGGCCGAGGTGAGGTCCCGGGTGGGGCCCTCGATCAGGTCGGGCAGGGTCAGGTCCTCGCGGTCGTGGTCGTGGGGTGCCATCACGCCCCCAGCAGGCTCTGGCCGCAGACCCGGACCACGTTGCCGCTGACCGCGCCGGTCGCCGGCCAGGAGAGCCAGCCGATCGTCTCGGCCACGTCCAGCGGCAGGCCGCCCTGGGCCATGCTGTTCATCCGGCGGCCCGCCTCCCGGATGGTCAGCGGGATGCGCGCGGTCAACCGGGTCTCGATGAACCCGGGCGCGACCGCGTTCAGGCTGATCCCGCGCTCACGCAGCACCGGGGCCAGCGAGTCGACCAGACCGATCACGCCGGCCTTGCTGGTCGCGTAGTTGGTCTGCCCCCGGTTGCCGGCGATCCCGGCGATCGAGGAGACCGCGACGATCCGCCCGCCGGTCGGGATCAGGTCGCGTTCCAGCAGCACGTCGTTGATCCGCTCCTGGCTGGACAGGTTGACGTCGATCACCGAGTCCCAGCGGTCGGCGTCCATCCGGCCGAGCGTCCTGTCCCGGGTGATGCCCGCGTTGTGCACCACCACGTCGACCCGGCCGTGCCGGGACGCCAGGTGCTCGGCCAGCCGGGCCGGCGCGTCCGGCGCGGTCAGGTCGAGCTGCACGGCGCTGCCGCCGACGTCGTTGGCCACCGCGGCCAGCTCGTCGCCGGCCGCCGGCACGTCGAGTGCCACCACCCGGGCGCCGTCGCGGGCCAGCACCTTCGCCAGCGCCGCGCCGATGCCCCGGGCCGCGCCGGTGACCAGCACCACCTGCCCGTCCAACGGCCGGTTCCAGTCGGCCGGCACGACGGCGGTGCCGGTGCCGACCCGGACGACCTGCCCCGAGACGTACGCGGAGCGACCGGAGAGCAGGAAGCGCAGCGTGGACTCCAGGCTCACCGGGGTGCTGGGGTCGCGGTGCCGGGTGACGTACACGAGCTGGGCGGTGACACCCCGGCCGAACTCCTTGCCGATGCTGCGGGTCAGCCCCTCCAGCGCGCGCTGGGCGGTCGCCTGTCGGGGCGAGTCGCACTCGGCCGGCGGCGTGCCCAGCACGATCACCCGACCGCTGGGCAGCAGCGACCGGGCCTGCGGATGGAAGAAGTCGTAGAGCTGGCGCAGCTCGGTGGAGTCGGTGACGCCGCTGGCGTCGTACACCAGGGCGGCGAAGCGGCTGTCGGCGGCGGTGGCGGCCGGGTCGGCCAGCTCGACCCCGGCGGCGGCCAGGCGTTGGCGGACCGGCTCGGTGAGCTGGCCGCCGGTCGAGGAGCCGAGCAGGACCGGCCCGGGGGCGAGCGGGTCGCCCGGCGTGTGCCGGCGCAGTCGGGGTGGGTCGGGCAGCCCGAGGCGCTTGACCAGCGCGCGACCGGCCCCTGTCTGGACGAAGCTCGCGTACCTGTCGGTCATAGGCGTAGCCTACTGGCGAGTAGGGTTCGGCGACAGCTTCGAGGAGGCCGATCGTGCAGAGTGTCCGGCGGGTCGCAGTGGTCGGCGGCAACCGCATCCCCTTCGCCCGGTCCAACTCGCGCTACGCGCACGCGTCCAACGCCGACATGCTCGGCGCGGCGCTCGACGGGCTGGTCGCCCGGTTCGGGCTGGCCGGCGAGCGGCTCGGCGAGGTGGCGGCCGGTGCGGTGCTGAAGCACTCCCGGGACTTCAACCTCACCCGTGAGGTGGTGCTCGGCTCCCGGCTCGACCCGCACACCCCGGCGTACGACGTCCAGCAGGCGTGCGGCACCGGGCTGGAGGCCGCCATCGGCGTCGCCAACAAGATCGCCCTCGGGCAGATCGACGTCGGCGTGGCCGGCGGCGTGGACACCACCTCGGACGCGCCGCTGGCGGTCAACGAGGACCTACGCCGCACGCTGATCCAGCTCAACTCCGCCCGGACCCTCGGCGAGCGGCTCAGGCTGGCCACGAAGCTGCGCCCGCTCCAGCCGTTCAAGCCGGAGATCCCGCGCAACGCCGAGCCGCGTACCGGGCTGTCCATGGGCGAGCACGCCGCCCGGAGCGCGCTGCGCTGGAACATCGACCGGGCTGCCCAGGACGAGCTGGCGCTCCGCTCGCACCAGCGGCTCGCCGCCGCGTACGAGGGCGGGTTCTTCGACGACCTGATCACCCCCTACCTGGGGTTGACCCGCGACCAGAACCTCCGCCCGGACACCTCCCTGGAGAAACTCGGCTCGCTCAAGCCGATCTTCGGCACCACCGGCCCGGACGCCGACCGGGCGACCATGACCGCCGGCAACTCCTCGCCGCTCACCGACGGCGCGTCGACCGTGCTGCTGGCCTCGGAGGAGTGGGCGCGGGCGCACAACCTGCCGGTGCTCGCCTGGTTCTCCTGGTCCGAGACGGCCGCGGTCGACTTCGTGCACGGTGACGAGGGCCTGCTGATGGCCCCCGCGTACGCGGTGCCCCGGATGCTGTCGCGGGCCGGCCTCACGCTCCAGGACTTCGACTTCTACGAGATCCACGAGGCGTTCGCCTCGCAGGTGCTGGCCACCCTGGCCGCCTGGGAGTCGCCGGAGTTCTGCAAGGAACGCCTCGGCCTGGACGCGCCGCTCGGCCCGATCGACCGGGACAGGTTGAACGTCAACGGCTCCTCGCTGGCCGCCGGGCACCCGTTCGCCGCCACCGGTGGCCGGATCGTCGCGTCGCTGGCCAAGCTGCTCGACCGGAAGGGGAGCGGACGCGGCCTGATCTCCATCTGCGCGGCCGGTGGGCAGGGCGTGACCGCCATCCTGGAGCGCTAGCTGTACTGCCCAGGGACGTTGGTTGAGGTTGTGTGACGACACGACGTAGATAGACGTGATGACGAAGGCCTCCGGTTGTGGAGTGGAGCTGTCTAGGAACCGCTCCGCCAACCAGGAGGCCTTCGTGTCCCACGCTAACGCCGCTTTGACCCCGCGTGCACGTCTTCGCCTGGCGCGTCTGATCGTGGACCAGGGGTGGCCGGTCGCCCGGGCCGCGGAACGCTATGACGTGTCCTGGCCAACGGCGAAACGGTGGGCGGCACGCTACGCCGAACTCGGCGCCGATGGCATGGCCGACCGGTCATCCCGGCCGAGTCACAGCCCGAACCGCACCTGCCAGCCGCTGGTGCGCAAAGTGGTGCACCTGCGGTGTAAGCAGCGGCTGGGGCCGGTGCAGATCGCCGGCCGTCTCGGCATGCCCGCCTCGACCGTGCACGCCGTCCTGACCCGTTGCCGGATCAACCGGCTGTCGCACCTCGACCGGCGCACCGGGGAGCCCGTGCGCCGCTACGAACACGACCACCCCGGCGCCATGCTGCACATCGACGTCAAGAAGCTCGGCCAGATCCCCGACGGCGGCGGGTGGCGCTATGTCGGCCGCGCCCAGGGCAAACACAACAGGCAGGCCACCGCCCGCCGCACCGGCGCCCGCAACCACCATCGGGATCCGCGGATCGGGACCGCGTTCGTGCACACCGTCGTCGATGACCACTCACGGGTCGCCTACGCCGAGATCCACCAGGACGAGAAAGCCGCCACCGCCACCGCCGTGCTCCACCGCGCGGTCGCCTGGTTCACCACCAGGGGCGTCACCGTCGAGCGAGTGTTGACCGACAACGGCTCCGCCTACAGGTCCCACGCCTGGCGCAACGCCTGCACGGAACTCGGCATCACCCCGAAGAAGACCCGTCCTTACCGGCCCCAGACCAACGGCAAGGTCGAGCGCTTCCACCGAACCCTGACCGACGGCTGGGCCTTCGGCCGGTGCTACACATCCGAAGCCGCCCGCCGCAAGGCCCTACCCGCCTGGCTCCATCACTACAATCACCACCGCCCCCACACCGCAACCGACGGCAAACCGCCCGTCACCAGGTTGACCAACCTCCCTGGGCAGTACAGCTAGCTCGATCAGGTAGCTAAACGGACAAATCCTCATATTGATGCCGAGAACCTCTCAGGATGGATCGTACTGATCCAGCCCAATTTGGAGGTTTTCGGTGAAAACACGCCGTTGGTTGCTCGCCCTCGTCTCCGGGGCGGCATTCGTTCTCGCACCCGGCGCCGCCCAACCGGTCGGTGCGGTCGCCGCCACCACGCTCGCCGCCCGGACGGTCGCCCTCGCCCCGGCCGGCGACACGTCCGAACAGCCGCAACCCCCACCCACGCAGAGCCTCTGCCGGCCGGGCACCCCGCCCACCGCGCCGCCGACCACCGAGTTCTACGACAACAACCCGATGCTCGGCCCGGCCACGCTGCCGTTCGCCTCGCCGGTCGGGCCGCTGCTCGCCGGCTACCAGCGGTTCGGGGCGCTGACCGAGAGCGAGTTCCTGGCGCAGTACACCACCGGGACCCCGGCGGCGTACGTCTACCCGCCGGCCAACGGGTTCGTCATCGCCCCCGACGGCCGCCCGCTCAAGCAGGCGCAGAGCCTGCTGGCCGGCTACCGGCTCGACCGCTTCGGCTTCACCGGTGGCTCGTTCCTCGCTCCGCTCGGCACGCCGTTCAGCTCGCGCGCGCTCACCCCGCAGAGCCTGAACACGCCGGCGAACGCGCCGCTGGCCAACTATCACGTCTACTGCGTGGTCAAGCCGTTCACTGTCGACTCCGGCCCGATCGCGTCGTGGTTCGCCCAGCCCGGCATGGGCACCCAGTTCCAGCTCAACCTCGCATACCTGCCGCAGGCCGGGGCCACGCTGACCGTGCAGTGGCTGCTCGACAACGGTTTCCTGGTGGAAGAGGATCTGACCGCCGGGGCGTGAGCACAGGCCACGGCCGGATCTTGGCACGAGACGGGAGGTCGGGCGTGGACCGGCACCAGGTACGCGCCGCGCTGCTGGCGGCCGGGCTGTCCCCGGACGCGTTCGCGCTGGAGGGCGTGCACGAACACGTGCCGGTCCCGCCCGACTTCTGGTTCCTGCGCCGGGCCCGCGCCGGCGGCTGGGAGATCGGCGCCTACGAGCGCGGGACGTACGACGTCCGGCAGCGCTTCGACACCGAGGAGGAGGCGGGCGACGGGCTCTGGCGCGCACTCACCGGCCGGCCCGCGCCGTGAGGCGTCCGGGGCGCACTGATGCGACATCCGTGAGCCGGGCAACCTGATCGGTCCCGGCTTCCGTCCCCTGGGCATGAGGCGAGCGACGGGTGCTGTTCCGTGACCGGGCGCGACGACGAGTTCCGTGACTACGTGTCCGCCCGGCTGGAGCCGTTACGCCGTACCGCGTACCTGTTCTGCCGGGACTGGCACACGGCGGACGACCTGGTGTCGATCACGTTGAGCAAGCTCTACCGGAACTGGCGGCGGGCCCGCGACGCGGACAACCTCGACGCGTACGTCCGGGGGATGCTCACCAACGCCTGGCTGGACGAGCGGCGACGGCCGTGGCGGCGCGAGCGCAGCACCGACGACGTGCCGGACCGGGCGGACCTGGCCGCCGGGGAGCCGGACATCGGTGAGCGGGAGGTGCTGCTCGACCTGCTCGGGCGGCTCGCCCCGCGGCGACGCGCGGTGGTGGTGCTCCGGTTCTACTGCGACCTCTCGGTCGAGGAGACCGCCCAGGTGCTCGGCGTCAGCAGCGGGACCGTGAAGAGTCAGGCCGCCCGGGCGTTGGAGACGCTCCGCCTGCTCGCCTCATCGGACTCGGCAGTGGAGAGCGGGAGGCAGAGATGACGTACCGGCAGATCTTCGACGAGGCGATCGGCGCGGCACCACCGACGGCCGTGGACGTCGACACCCTGGTGACCCGGGAGGGCCGACGGCACCGACGGCGCACCACCGCGTACACGGCCTCGGCGGCGACCGCAGTGCTGGCGCTGGCACTCGGCGCCGGCACACTGGTCGGAGCGGGCTCGGGCACCGGGCCCGCCCCCGCCTACTCGGCGGCGTCCGCCACGGCGGTGGACCCCGCGGGGCGCCTCCGCTCCGCGATGCTGGCCGCGCTCGACCGGGAGGCGCCGGACCTGCGGTGGGTACGCGGTGCCGGTCCGGTCACCGACGGGGCCACCTGGGGCGGCCCGCTCACCGGCACGCCCCAGTGGTCGGTGCAGCCGTTCCAGTGGGAGTCCATGACCGGCTGGTCCGGGGTCGGCGTGGCGGCGCGCGGCGACGTCCGCTCCTACCTGGGCGTCTTCGTGGGTCGACCCCGGCCCGGCCAGATCGCCGGTCCCCAGCGCTGCACCCCTGGCCCGCTGAAGTGCCGATCCTTCACCGGCCCCGACGGCGAGCGGGTGGTCGTGGCGGACTTCGAGGGCCGGCGCACCGTGCCGGGGCCCGTCGTCCGGATCGTCGAACGGTTCGTGACAGTCGTGCGCACGGACGGGACCTGGGTGCAGGTCGAGACGCACCCCGCTGCCGACCGGCACCTGCTGACGGCCGAGGAGATGATCGACGTCGCGCTGGACCCGGCGATCCGGCTGTAGCCGACCGCCCGTCCCGGCCCGGTCATCCGGGCCGGGGCGGCTCTCGTGAGGCCACCGCGAAGGATCGTATTGTTCCAGATGGAGGTGCGCCGGAGTCCCTCAGGCACGGGGCGGCGGCGCCTCCTGTGGGACGAGTCGGATGACGGCGCCTTCGGGCAGACCGACCGAAGGCGGTACGTGCCACTCGTCGAAGCCCTGGAAGCCGAGTTCTTCGAGTCGTCGCGACACCCCTGCCGGGCTGAGCCCGGTCGCCTCGGCGGCGAGCACGAGGCGACCGAGAGAGAGCGGCTCAGCCGGGTCCACCCACGGTGGCTCGCTGGCAAGGGACTCGCTGACGAGCACGACGTCGTCGGCCGAGACGTAGTACGGCAGGGAGTGCTCGGGCGGCGTGTGGCCGAGTTCCCGGAGCCGCTCGGCCACCCGGGTCGGGGTGAGGCCCGTGCGGTGCGCCGCGGCGACGAGGTGGCCGACCGGCACCGTGCTCTCCACGGCGAGCCAGGAAGGATCGCCGTCCAGCTCGAGACTGAGGATGATCAGATCCGCCGAGGTGGTGTCGTCGGGCGGAAGGTCGGCCCGGGTGGTGAGTCCGAAGCGCTGAAGTCGTACGTACACCTGGGCCGGGGTGAGCCCGGTCCGTCGCGCGCCGAGCAGGATGTGTCCGGGCGGGACGACGGCTTCTTCGTCCAGCCAGGGCGCGTTCCCGTCCAGGTCCCGACTGAGCAGGGCGAGATCCGTGAGGGTGATGGCGTCCGGGAGCGACCGTGCCGAGATCGAGTAGCCGTACTCCGCCAGCCGCGCTGCCGCCTGCGCGGGAGTCAGCCCGACGGCGCGGGCCGCGACGAGGAGATGAGAGGACGGGACGGCGGTGTCCTGATCCCGCCACGCCCGCTGCCGGTCGCGGTCCCGGCTGAGGAGACGGAGATCGTCCGCGGCCACGGCGTCGGGAAATCTCCAGCCCACTATCTGGTAGCCGAGCTCCCGTAACCGTTCGGCGGCCCGGCGCGGGCTCAGCCTGCTACGCAATGCGCCCCCGACGAGCGCATACGAGCTGACAGGCTCGGACACGTCCAGTAGCGAGGCACCGGCGTACCGGCGATAGCGCCAGTCGATTCCGGCAGGGAGAAGTCCCTTCGACTCCTCCGCCTCGTCCCAGCGGCGCCGCGGGACGTCGGCGGAGGAAAGTAGTCTCATCTCCACATCGGCAGGCAGGTCGCTGGGAGGTGGCACCGCCGCGACGTACCCGAGCCGTCGCAGCCGATCGACGACGTTCTCGGCGGGAATGCCGGCCACACTCGCAGCGACGAGGACGTGTCCACCGGAAGCTGTCTGGCCTGGCCGGAGCCACGGACGCTGACCATTCACGTGCAGGCTGGCGAGGAGAAGGTCGATCTGATCGAGTCCGCCCGGCGGTACGGCGCGAACGGCGAAGCCGAGCTGGCGGAGCCGGCCCGCAGCGGAGTCGACGTCGATGTCCGCCTTCGCCGCCACCGTCGCGACATGCCCGACCGGAAGTTCGTCGTCCTGGCTCAACCAGGGCGCCCTCCCGTCGAGGTCCTGACTCAACAGCACCCGATCGGTCGGATTCGTCAGGTCGGGCAACTCGTAGTGGGGCGCCGGATAGCCGAGCGCGACGAGTCGTTCGACGATAGTTTCCAGGGGGAGGCCGTACTCGTCGGCCACCGCGATGAGGTGACCGATAGGCACCGGTCGGGTTGGATCGAGCCAGGAGCTTCCGTCGTCGTTGGAGTGGGTGAGGATCGCGTCACTCGGCCGCGCCCGGACGATTCGCGCGGCGGACACCTGCAACTCGGTGCCGTGGAAGCCTGCGGCTATCCAGGCGACCAGCCGCCAGGTATCGACTGGATGGCTGAGCGTCGTGCTGTCGGGCTCCAGCCCTTGGTCCTTCGGGCTGATCGGGAAAATGTCCCATCTGGTATCGCCCGGGTAGCAGCCGACGGTGAGCAGTTCGTTCGCCAATGTGCTCCCTGGCCAGGTCGTCCGGCCGGCGTCGAGCGCCAACTCGAACACCGCATCCGCCACCGCCGGCTGGTGCGTGGCCAACTCCGCGATCCAACCGTGGTCGAACAGCGGGCTGTCGGCCGCGCCCGCGGCGGTGGCCGCCTCGTGGAGGAGCGCAATCACCGCCTTCGACTCGTCGTCGAGTATCTGGGTGCGGTTGACCGAGAGTCGCGGCGACTGTCTGCCGGACAGGTTGACCACGGCGGTGACGTCCGCCCCCTGCAGCCAGATGCCGTCCACCAGGACTGCACCCGACCGATCACACCACCACACCGGATGCGGCTCCGCGCTGACCACGACCGGATCCGGGTTCGCCCGGCGTGGTTCGCTGGCCACCTCCAACGGCGCACCGCTGCCCAGCGGAGCGGTCGTCGACAGGGCGCGCGGTTCCCACATCGCGACCTCACTGCCGTGCGTCACGGTGGTCCGGAACTCCGCCACCCAGAGGAGCCGTCGGAGGAAGTCCAACGCGGAAAGCTCCTCGGTGTCCTTCCGAAGGTAGAGACGGACTCTCGTACCGGCGCTCCGGCCGGGCCCGAGCTCCCGGATCCGGAACAGGTTGCCCGGTCCGGCGATGGATACCCATAGGCGGCTGCCGGGACGCCCCTCCTGACCGAATCGGCAGGTCTCCACCGTGATCTCGTCGGCGAGCATGAAGTAGCTCAGCACGCCGACCCCGAAGCGGCTGTTCGGGAAGAACTCGATCGGCGGTGCCAGGCGTGCCCACCGCGACTGTTCCTCCACGAACTCGGACGTCTCGACGAAGCGGGTGCCGGCTTGTGAGAACACGTCGGTCAGCTCCCGGACCCCCATCCCCACGCCGTTGTCCGTGCACTCCAGGTAGGCGCGGCCCTGCTCGTCCCGGCCCTGGACGAAGTCGATCCGGCCCTCCCACGGCGGCAAGGCCCCGTCGGTACGCCTGAGGTACTCGTTCCGGGCGGCTCGGTAGCGGCACGCGTCGAGCGCGTTCTGGTAGAGCTCCCTGATGGCCAGCAGCGGATCACCGTAGAGCTGCTCACCCATGAGCAGTTCCTGGATGCGGTCCTCGGCGAGGTGGAACCGCACCCCGGCGGACTGGTAGGCCCGTCCGTCCGGTCCCTCGCTCGGGCGGACCTGGTCCGCGGAGGCGTGTGCCGGCAGGGCCGAGAGCGGGTGGAGGTGGGTGTCCTCGGCGGCGGCGTCCTGGATCTCGACCAGGAGCGTGTCGAAGAACTCGACGTGGGCCCGCAGGGCGATCTCGATGGCCGGGTGGGCGCAGGTGGTGCGCAATACCCGCACTGGCCCGCGGGATTCCCACTCCACTGCGTCGATGGAGGCGTGCAGTTCGTCAGGTGACACCGGGTCGCTGATCCCCATGTGCTCGACGACCACCTCGGGCAGCGCGGGGGCCTCGATGGCCATGGCGCGTCCCGCGGCCAGGAGGTAGGCGACCAGGCGCTCCCGTACCGGTTGCTCGTCGGCGGTTCCCGCGCCGACCGTGCGGCGGCTCCGGAGCCGTCCGGGCCGGTCGGTGCGGGTGAGGAAGCCCGGACCGCCGCGCAGGCTCCGGATCAGCTCGATCACCCGGGGTTTCTCGAAGACCCGCGCGGACAGGTGCAGTGACGCGACGCCGAGCGGAATCAACTCGGCGACGTCGTCGTCCGACGAGTGGGTCAGGGACTGCCGGGCGATCCAGCGGTGCAGCAGCCACCAGCCGATCTGCCCGGCGACGTCCGGGTGCTGCGCCTGGCTGTTCAGGCGGCGCGACAGCCGCGGAAAGCTCTGTGCGAAGCGCCGGTAGGAGTCGCTGTCGGGATCGGGCTGCTCGGGCGCGGGCCAGGTGGCCGGATCGACGTGGGCGGCTCGGGCGGCGCGCAGCGCCCACCACGTGTCGTACAGGTACGGGCCGGCGACCAGCAGCGCGGCCTCGGCCGCGGACAGGTGCAGCTCGCCGTCGGGGGTCGCGCCGGGAAACGCGAGAAGGCTCGTCAGGAACTCGACCCGACGACTGATGCGCGTGGCGAGGTCCGGCTCGTGCCACGGATCACGCGTCAACTCCCGGGCGGCGTCCCGGCGCAGGCGTACCACGTGCTCGACCAGGCTGACGGTGGAGGCGCGAAGCTCCTCGTTGACCAGCGACGGGGTGACCAGTTCCCAGGCCCGGTGGGACTGCGCCTGGGCCACCCAGTCGAACGAACGCCGCGTCGACCGGCGCGACGAGATCGGGAAGGGGGTGATCTCCACGCCGGCCGGCTCGACGTGGGCGGTCTGGACCCGCCGGCCGTGGGCCGCCGCCAGCTCCCGCATCTGCTCGTTGAGCGCGGCGACGAGGTCGTCAAGGGTGTGGCCGGTCTGACCGTTGACCAGGATCTGCTGCCACGCCCGGGAGAAGACGCTGAAGGAGTCGGCGGTACCGGGAACGAACTGGGCCTTCTCCCCGGGCCCGCAGGCGAACAGGAAGGCGATCCGCTGCTGCGCCACGTGGTCGATTCGCCCGGTGCTCCACCGCTGTAGCTCCACCGCCATGGACTGCTGGTCGAACCCCTCCCGGCAGGCGTCCACCACGAAGAGCACCTGCCCGGCGCGGCTGCGCTCCAGCGCACCGGCCCAGTAGTTGAGCGGGACCATCGACTCCCGCAGCGGGATCCGCAGGTCCGCCTCGGACGGCACCAGGTAGTCGACGCCCTCGGTGTGGGCGCCGTGCCCGCTGAGATAGACGAGCAGGCTGTCGTTCGGGCGGGCGTCGCCGAGAAACTGGCCCACCTCGGCGCAGATCTTCGGCCGGCTGAGCCGGCCACCGTCGAGCGTTCGGACGCGGTATCCGGTCTCCTCCAAGGCCACGCTCAGCGCGCCGATGTCGTTCGGGACGAAGGGCAGCGGCACGATCTGCGGGTCGTCGTACTCCGCGACGCCGAGCAGGAGAGCGCGGAAGGCGGCCACGACGGCTACTCCCGGAACGTCAGCGTGACCGTGCCCTTGGAGCCGATCTCGGTGGTGCCGACCAGGTTCAGGCCGCCCTTGGCCGACACCTCGAAGCTGAACTGCGCCTCGGCGAGCCGGAGCCGCCCGGTCTCCTCGGTCACCTCGTCGAAGACCGTGCGCAGCGCGGCCACCGTGTGCCGGACGCTCTCCCGGAGCACGGCGATCGGGATGTTCCGGACCGCCACCTCCCGTTCGCCCTTGCGGAACAACCCCATGGTGTCCGGGTCGTCCGACACGTCCACGGACACCAGAAAGGGCAGAGTGTCGACATCGGTTACGGGTTGGGACATCGGGGACGCCTTCCCGGATCGAGGATCATTGACGGAGGGCGGACAGCATATCCGTGGAATTCGCGCCGGAGCGGGACTGTCGCATCGTCGACATCCCGTCGGAACGGCCGCCGGGCCGGCCTGATGGCCGGCCTTCCGGGGCGTACGAAAGAATGCGGTACGTGACGACGATCCCGAACGTGCTCGCCAACCGTTACGCCTCGCCCGAGCTGGTCGCCCTCTGGTCGCCGGAGGAGAAGGTCCGGATGGAGCGCCGGCTCTGGCTGGCGGTGCTCCGGGCCCAGCGGGACCTCGGCGTGCCGGTGCCGGACGGGGTGGTCGAGGCGTACGAGCGGGTGGTCGACGACGTCGACCTGGCCTCGATCGCCGCTCGGGAGCGGGTCACCCGGCACGACGTGAAGGCCCGGATCGAGGAGTTCAGCGCACTCGCCGGGCACGAGCACGTGCACAAGGGGATGACCTCCCGGGATCTCACCGAGAACGTCGAGCAGCTCCAGATCCGGGCGTCGCTGGAGCTGATCCGGGACCGGGTGGTCGCCACGCTGACCCGGCTGGCCTGGCACGCGGGTGAATACTCCGGCCTGGTGATGACCGGCCGGTCGCACAACGTCGCCGCGCAGGCCACCACGCTGGGCAAGCGCTTCGCGTCCGCCGCGGAGGAGCTGCTGATCGCGTACGAGCGGTTGACGGACCTGATCGACCGCTACCCGCTGCGCGGGATCAAGGGGCCGGTGGGCACGGCCGCCGACCAGCTCGACCTCTTCGACGGCGACGCCGACAAGGTGGCCGAGTTGGAGCGCCGGGTGGCCGGGCACCTGGGGTTCGCCCGGGTGCTGGACAGCGTCGGACAGGTCTACCCGCGTTCGCTGGACTTCGACGTGCTCTCCGCGCTGGCGCAGGTGGCCGCCGCGCCGTCGTCGCTGGCCACCACGATCCGGCTGATGGTCGGGCAGGAGCTGGTCACCGAGGGTTTCAAGCCGGGGCAGGTCGGCTCCAGCGCGATGCCGCACAAGATGAACACCCGCTCCTCGGAGCGGGTGAACGGCTTCGCCGTGATCATCCGGGGTTACCTGTCGATGGTCGGCGAGCTGGCCGGTGACCAGTGGAACGAGGGGGACGTCTCCTGTTCCGTGGTGCGGCGGGTGGCGCTGCCGGACGCGTTCTTCGCCGCCGACGGCCTGTTCCAGACGTTCCTGACCGTGCTGGACGAGTTCGGCCCGTACCCGGCGGTGATCAACCGGGAGCTGGAGCGCTTCCTGCCGTTCCTGGCCACCACGAAGATCCTGGTCGCCGCCGTGCGTCGGGGCGTCGGCCGGGAGGCCGCACACGAGGTGATCAAGGAGCACGCGGTGGCCGTGGCGCTGGCCATGCGGGAGCAGGGCGCGGCCGGGAACGACCTGTTCGACCGCCTGGCCGCCGACGGCCGCCTGAACCTGACCCGCGCGGACATCGACGCGCTGGTCACCGACCGCAACACCTTCACCGGCGCCGCCGAGACCCAGGTGTCCCACCTGGTCGCCCGCGTCACCAAGATCGTCCAGTCCCACCCCGACGCCGCCGCCTACTCCCCACCCCCCATCCTCTGACCCCCCTCTCCGGTGCCCGCTGATTCACGGAAAGAGTGGCTGTTCCGCGCTCGATGGCCGCACTTTCCGTGAATCAGCAGGCACCAGACGGCGGCGAAACACGGGGTCAGGGGCCGGTGGGGGTTTCGGCGGCCGTCGAGAGGTTGGGGGCGCTGGCCGGCTCGGCGATGCCGCCGGGGGCGCTGGCGATCTCCGGGTCGTGGGCCGTTTCGGCCGCGATCATCGGCTGGTCGGGTGGCATGACGTCGGGTGTCTTCGGCGCGACGATCACCGCGGTGCCGTAGGCGCAGATCTCCATCCACATCTCGCCGCAGTCGCGGCTGTCGAAACGCATCCCGATCACCGCGTTCGCGCCGAGCCGCTGGGCCTCCTCACCCAGTCGGGCCACCGAGTCGGTCCGCCACCGGGTGAGGTTGTCCGGGGCCATCGGGTCGTAGGCGCCACCGCGCAGATTCTTGACCCCCTCGCGGTACGGGTTGCGGGTCCTCGCCATCGAGGAGACCACTTCGCCGAGGATCTGGCGGATCTCGTAGCCGGGCAGTTGATCCGTCGTCACGACCAGCACGGTTTCGATGCTGTCAGCCACCGGCGGAGGCGATCGGGTGCCGTGGGCACCCGATCGGATGCTGCAAAACGGCGCGGCGCGGACGGCCGGGCGGGACCCGGCCATCCGCGCCGCTTCGACGCCAACCGTCAGACACCGGCCACGGAGGTGATCCAGGACCGGTTGTACGCGACGCTGCCGTAGTTCTGGATGCTGGAGCCGTCGGCGGTGGAGGCCACGCCCACCTGCCGGCCGTTGTAGAACTGCGGGCCGCCCGAGTCGCCCCGCCACGCGTTGCCGTTGATCCGGGTGCTCCGGATCGCCTGGCCGCCGTACGCGTCGGTGACGTTGGTGCTGGTCACCTGGACGTTGGCGGTCTTGAGCTGGGGCGACGCGCCGCAGCCGCTGTAGCAGGTCATGCCCCAGCCGTAGATCGAGTTGGTGGAGCCGACCGGCGGGTTGCTGCTGGCCAGCGACACCGTGGAGGTGCTGACCGTGCTGGAGAGCCGGAGCAGGGCCAGGTCGTAGCGGGTGTAGGAGGCGCTCACGCTGCGGGTGACGCCGCCCGAGGCGGAGTAGACGCTGCCGACCCGGACCGACATGGTGCCGGTGACGCAGTGCCGGGCGGTGAGCACCCACTGGGACGCGATGACGCTGCCGGAGCAGGTGAACGAGCCGTTGCTGAAGACGGCCGCGGCCCACGGCGCGGACGAGACGGTGTTGC
The DNA here is from genome assembly GCF_045040125.1 of Micromonospora sp. NBC_01392. Lineage (NCBI taxonomy): Bacteria > Bacillati > Actinomycetota > Actinomycetes > Micromonosporales > Micromonosporaceae > Micromonospora > Micromonospora sp. NBC_01392. Next base: position 467,686 of record NZ_CP109549.1, read on the forward strand.
CGCCGATGATCGGCTGCGGACCGGCCGGTGCGGCACCGGCGCCGGATGCGGTGGCCAGCACGCCGGCGAGCGCGGTGGTCAGCACCGCGAGCAGGGGACGGAGGCGCATGTCGGGGCTCCTTCTGCGCGACACCCGGGATCCCCGGGTGCGGATCGGTGCCCGCCGGGCGGGGTGGGCCGGCGGGAGACATCGATCACTAGCATCGACATCTGACGATGCATGCTACGGTCGGGGCGAGTCCCGTCACAAGATGTCAATCGAGTTGAATCGATGTGTGGGGCGCGCCGGCCCGCTGTCGGAAGTCGGCCCTGTCCGCCCGGCGGTGGGACGTGAAACGCCTGGTGAGAGCCGTTGCCCGGGCCTCTGGGCGGATGCGCTGCGCAACGAATGCGTATCGACGCCGCAACGAACGCGCAACGGTCTCCCCGGTCCCGCCCTCCACTGTTCGAACTGGCCCCGGCCGGTGCGGGTCGGGCGGTATCTGCCAGGTAGGCTGGCTGCGCTCGGCCGTTTGTGGGCCGGCACCCAACTGCGTACACAGTCAGGAGTGCCCAGTGCCTCGCGTCGTCGTCGACGTCATGCTCAAGCCCGAGATCCTCGATCCGCAGGGCCAGGCCGTCGCAAACGCACTGCCCCGGCTCGGCGTCAGTGACGTCGCCTCGGTCCGGATCGGCAGGCGGATCGAGATCGAGTTCACCGGCGAACCGGACCTGGACCGGGCCCGCGAGATCGCCGACAAGCTGCTCGCCAACCCGGTCATCGAGGACTTCACGGTCCGCGTGGTCGAGGCCGACGAGACCGCGGGCGCGCACTCGTGACCGCCCGGGTCGGTGTGGTGACCTTCCCCGGCTCGCTCGACGACGGGGACGCGGCCCGGGCCGTCCGGATCGCCGGCGCCGAGCCGGTCCGGCTCTGGCACGGCGACCCGGACCTGCACGGCGTGGACGCCGTCGTCCTGCCCGGTGGTTTCTCCTACGGCGACTACCTGCGCTGTGGCGCCATCGCCCGGTTCGCGCCGGTGATGGAGACGATCGTGGACGCCGCCCGTGGCGGCCTGCCGGTGCTGGGCATCTGCAACGGCTTCCAGATCCTCTGCGAGGCGCATCTGTTGCCCGGGGCGCTCACCCGCAACCAGCACCTGCACTTCCGCAACCGGGACCAGGTCCTCCGGATCGAGGCCACCGGCACCGCCTGGACCAACACGTTCCAGCCGGGCCAGGAGGTGCTCGTCCCGGTCAAGAACGGCGAGGGCTGCTACGTCGCCGACGCCGCCACGCTGGACCGGCTGGAGGCCGAGGGCCGCGTCGTGGCCCGGTACGTCGGTGGCAACCCCAACGGATCACAGCGCGACATCGCCGCGATCACCAACGAGGCCGGCAACGTCGTCGGCATCATGCCGCACCCCGAGCACGCGGTGGAGGCGCTCACCGGCCCCTCCCTGGACGGCCTCGGCTTCTTCACCTCGGTGCTCAAGCACCTGGTGGGGGCCCCGGCGTGACCATCGGTCGGCTCACCCGCCGTCCCGACGGCGAGCGCAGCAAGGAGACGTCATGACCACCCATCCGGATCCGGGCCTGCGGGCGCCGCAGGGCGTGTCGCCGCAGGCCGGCCCGACCGACGACTGGGCGCCGGGCGTGGACACCGTGCCGCAGGCCGCCGGCACGCCGGAGGAGCTTCAGCCGTACGCCGAACTCGGCCTGCGTGACGACGAGTACGACCGGATCCGGCAGATCCTCGGCCGCCGGCCGACCCAGGCCGAGCTGGCCATGTACTCGATCATGTGGAGCGAGCACTGCTCCTACAAGTCGAGCAAGGTGCACCTGCGTCAGTTCGGGGAGAAGGCGCCGCCGAGCGACCGGCTGCTCGCCGGCATCGGGGAGAACGCCGGCGTGGTCCGGGTCTCCGACGAGCTGGCGGTGACCTTCAAGGTCGAGTCGCACAACCACCCGAGCTTCGTCGAGCCGTACCAGGGCGCGGCGACCGGCGTCGGTGGCATCGTCCGCGACATCCTCGCCATGGGCGCCCGCCCGGTGGCCGTGATGGACCCGCTGCGCTTCGGCGCGGCCGACCACCCGGACACCGCCCGCGTGCTGCCCGGCGTGGTGGCCGGCGTCGGCGGCTACGGCAACTGCCTCGGCCTGCCCAACATCGGCGGCGAGGTGGTCTTCGACCCCTGCTACCAGGGGAACCCGCTGGTCAACGCGCTCTGCCTGGGCGTGCTGCCGGTCGACCGGCTCCAGAAGAAGGACGCCACCGGCCCCGGCAACATCGTGGTGCTGATGGGCGCCCGGACCGGCCGCGACGGCATCGGCGGCGTGTCGGTGCTGGCCAGCGCCACCTTCGACGAGGGCAGCGAGCAGCGCCGCCCGTCCGTGCAGGTGGGCGACCCGTTCATGGAGAAGCTGCTCATCGAGGCGTGCCTGGAGCTGTACGACGCCGAGCTGGTCGTCGGCATCCAGGACCTCGGCGGCGCCGGCCTGACCTGCGCGCTGACCGAGACCGCCGCCTCCGCCGGCACCGGCATGCGGGTGTGGCTGGAGCGGGTGCCGCTGCGCGAGCCCTCGATGGAGCCGCACGAGATCCTGGCCAGCGAGTCCCAGGAACGGATGCTGCTGGTCGTCACGCCGGAGAAGCTGGAGGCGGTGCTCAAGACCGCCGAGAAGTGGGGCGTCTGGGCCACCGCCATCGGCGAGGTCACCGCGCCGTCGCCGGACGGCCGGCCGGGCCGGCTGGTCATCACCTGGCGCGACCAGCTCGTGGTGGACGTGCCGCCGGGCTCGCTCGTCGACGACGGGCCGGTCTACGCCCGCCCGATGCGGGAGCCGGCCGACCTGATCCTGCTCCAGGCCGACCGGGCCGAGACGCTGCCCCGCCCGAGCACCCCGGACGCGCTCCGGGAGACCGTGCTGCGCATGATCGCGTCGCCCAACCTGGCCGACAAGACCTGGGTGACCGAGCAGTACGACAGGTACGTGCTCGGCAACACCGTGCTCGCCCAGCCGGAGGACTCCGGCGTGATCCGGATCGACGAGCGCAGCGGTCTCGGCGTCGCGCTCTCCGTCGACGGCAACGGCCGGTACGCGCGCCTCGACCCGTACCACGGGACGAAGCTGGCGCTGGCCGAGGCGTACCGGAACGTGGCGGTGACCGGCGCGAAGCCGATCGCGGTGACCAACTGCCTCAACTTCGGCTCGCCGGAGGACCCGGGCGTGATGTGGCAGTTCGCCGAGGCCGTGCGCGGCCTGGCGGACGGCTGCCTGGAGCTGGGCATCCCGGTGACCGGCGGCAACGTCAGCTTCTACAACCAGACCGGCGCGGCGGCCATCCACCCGACCCCGGTGGTCGGCGTGCTGGGCATCCTCGACGACGTCGCCGCGCGGGTGCCGATGGGCTTCGTGCCGCGGCCGGCCGGCGACCACGACCAGCTCTTCCTGCTGGGCGAGACGCACGTCGAGCTGTCCGGCTCGGAGTGGGCCTGGGTGACCCACGAGCACCTGGGCGGCATCCCGCCGCAGGTGGACCTGGCCCGCGAGCGGCAGCTCGGCGAGCTGCTGGCCGAGGCGGCCCGGGTGGGGCACGTCAGCTCGGCGCACGACCTCTCCGACGGCGGCCTGGCGCAGAGCCTGGTCGAGTCCAGCCTGCGTCGCGGCGTCGGCGCCCGGATCACCCTGCCGGAGCACTTCGCCGACGGCTCGATGCCGTTCGTGTTCCTGTTCAGCGAGTCCGCCGGCCGGGTGCTGGTGTCGGTGCCGCGCGGGCACGAGAAGGCGTTCACCGCCCTCTGCGCCGAGCGTGGGGTGCCGTGGGAGTACATCGGCGTGACCGACCCGGCCGGTGGCGCGCTGGAGGTGCGCGGCCAGTTCCGGGTCGGCCTGGACGAGCTGCGTGAGGCGCACAGCGCGACGCTGCCGCGCCTGTTCGGCGACGCCGAGGCGCCGCGGGTGGAGGTGGCGGCGACCCGTACCGGCACCACCACCGTGCTGCCGGCGACCGCCGAGCAGCCGGTGGGGGTGGATCCGGCCCGGGTCGACGCGGAGCCCATCGCCCGTACGGCCCCGGACGCGGAAGCGCCGGCACCGTCGGGCGGCCCGACGCGGGCGGACGCGGGCACCGGGTCCGCCCCGGCCCGGCAGGTCTCGCCCGAGGCCGGAGCCGGCTCGCCCGAAGCGGGAGTCGGCTCGCCCGAAGCCGGGGACGCGCCGCCGACGGGTCCGACCGCGACGGCGGCTGGCACCGACTCCGCCGACCCGTCGCGGGGCGACACCGGGTCCTCCGGGTCGCTTCCGGCGCGGGCCGAGGCGCAGTCCGGCGGGTCCGCTCCGGCGCGCGTCGACGACGAACCGGCCGGGCCGGCCACGGGACGGGCCGAGGCGTCCCCGGCGGAGGTCACCGGGCCGCCGTCCGACTCCACCCCGGGCGATGCCCGCCCGGCTGCCGGTGAGCCGGACCAGCGCTGAGGTCACGAACGTGGGCGTCTTCACGCAGCCCGGCGCCGGCGCCCGATTCGACTGGGGCCTGACCGGAGCGGCGGAACTCGGCCGGGTCTGCGCCGTCCTGGTGGTGGTGGACGTCCTCTCGTTCACCACCGCCGTGGAGGTGGCGGTGAGCCGGGGCTCACGGGTGCACCCGTTCCCGTGGGGCGAGCAGGCGGCCGAGTACGCCCGCCGGGTCGGCGCCGTCGCCGCGGTGGGCCGCCGGCAGACGACCCCGGAGCATCCGTGGTCGCTCTCCCCGGCGGCGCTGCGGACCGCACCCGTGGTCGCCGACCTGGTGCTGCCGTCGCCCAACGGCTCGGCGATCAGCGCCGCCGCGAGCGCCACCGGGATGCCGGTGGTGGCGGCGTGCCTGCGTAACGCACGCGCCGTCGGGCGATGGCTCCGCCACCAGGGGTACGGCACGAACGACGCCGCCGTGGGCGTGGTGGCCGCCGGTGAGCGCTGGCCGGACGGGTCGCTGCGCCCCAGCGTGGAGGACCAGCTCGGGGCCGCCTGCGTGCTGGACGCCCTGGCCGGCGTGCCGGGTGGCCTCTCGGTGGAGGCGGCCATGGCGCTGGCGGCACTCGCCAGCACGCCCGACGTGCCGGCGGCGGTGCGGGGTTGCGTCTCCGGCCGGGAGTTGGCCGAGGGCGGGTTCGCCGAGGATGTCGAGGTCGCCGCCGAGATCGGTGTCTCCGACGTGGTGCCGGTGCTGCGCCAGGGCTACTTCGCCCCCGCCTGACAGTCTCCTCGCCTTCGGCGACCTTCGCGCTTCTCGGGATCAGCACCCTGCTGTTCGGGACGACTGAAGATCTTGGCACGAGACCATCCGGAAGGGCCGTGCCGTACCAAGATCTTGGGCCGATGGACCGGCGCTCTGGTGACCTGACGAGCGTGGCCGCCCGGCGGGTGCCGGACGGCCACGGGTGGCACGAGGAAGGTGGGTCAGTCGTCCAACCAGTCGAGGCGTCGCCCGCCCCGCTCCGGCGTACCGTCGGCACGGCCTCGACCGGCCTGCGCCGGATCGTCGGGGTAGCCGCCCGGGTTGTCGTAGCCGGGACCGCGCTGCTGCGGCGGCTCCTGGCCGTACCCGCCCGACTGGGCGTAGCCGCCCTGCTGGCCGTAGCCGTCGCCGTAACCGCCACGCTGGTCGTAGCCGCCCTGCTGGTGGCTGCCGTCGTAGCCGCCGGGCCCGTTGCCGTAGCCGCCGGCCGCGCCGGCCTCGTAGCCGCCCGGTTGGCGGGCGTCGTAGCCGCCGGTCGGGTTGCTGTCGTAGCCGCCGGCCGGCGCGTCGCCGTAGCCACCCTGCTGCCGGCCACCGTCATAGCCGCCCATCGGGGCGTTGTCGTAGCCGCCGCCCGGCCTGCTGTCGCCGTAGCCCGGGGCATCGCCGTAGCCGCCGGCGGGGGCGTTGTCGTAGCCGCCCGTCGGAGCAGCGCCGTAGCCACCGGTCGGCGCAGCGCCGTAGCCGCCCGGCTGCCGGCCGCCGTCGTAGCCACCGGCGGGGTTGCCGTCGTAGCCGCCCGACGCGGCCCCGTAGCCACCGCCGGCGCCGTAGCCGTCGGCCTGCTCCGCGCCCCGGCCGTACTGACCCGGGCCGGGCTGGTCGTAGCCCCGACCCTGCTCCGGCTGGTAGGTGCTGGTCGGATACGGGTCGGCCGCCGGCGCGTACTGGGTGCTGTCGCCGGTGTAGCGGCCGGTGGGCTCGTCGAAACGTTCGTTGGCGTACCCGCCGCCGCCCTGGGCCGCGGCGTAGCCGGCCGCGCCGGCCGCCCCGGCAGCACCGGCCGCGTAGTCGGGGCTGCCGTAGCCGGCGCCGGAGGACGGGCCGTTGCCGTAGCCGCCGCCCGAGGAAGGGGCGTTACCGTAGCCGTTGCCGGCACCCGAGGAGGGCGCGTTGCCGTAGCCGTAGCCGCCCTGACCGGGCGCGTCGTCGCCGTAGCCGTAGCCGGCCTGCCCCGCCCCGACGCCGTACGCGGGCCCGGGGGGCGCGCCGTACGGGTCCGGCGGGACGTCGTCCACCACCGGGCGCTGGAGCATGGTCGGCGCCTCGCTCATCGCGGCACCCCCGACCATGGTCGGAGCCGGCCCGGCGCCCATGCCGTTGACCACCCGGGTCTGGTCGTCCACGCCCCGGTAGGCACCGTGGGCCGCGGGGACCGCGCCCGCCGCGCCGCCGCCGGGACCGCCCGGACCGACCGGCCCGTCGGGACCGTCGCCGTCGCCCTCGTCGTTCTTGCGGCGCATGTAGAGCAGCACGATGGTGCCCACGCCGACGGCGACGAAGAGCCCGCCGAGCAGGATCAGCAGCCAGTTGCCGAAGCCGCCGGAGTCCTCGCTGGCCCCGGTCGGCTGCTGGGCGGCCGGGGCCTCGGTGGCCGGGCCGTCGGTGGCCTCCTCCTCGGTGACCTCCTCGGACGGCGGAGCGGACTCGCTGGCCGACGGCGTCGCGCTCGGGCTGGCCGACGCCTTGAGCGCCACGTTGAGCCGGACGCCGGTCACGGACTGGCCGGCGGCGGCGTTGATCGACTTGGCGCTCGGGGTCGCGCCGTCCGCGGAGGCGCCCAGGTCGATCCGGCCCGGCGCGATCGGGTTGTCGGCGGAGCCGCCGAAACTGAAGTTGCCACTGCCGTTCGTGTTCGTCCGGCGTTCCTTGCCGGCGCTGTCGCGCAGCATGACGAGCGCGCCGGAGATCGGCTCACCGTTGGAGTCGACCACCTTGCCGGAGACCGTCTTGACGGTCTGCGGCTGCTGCGGCGGCGGCGCGGCCTTGCCCTTGACGGTGAGGTTGAAGTTGCCGGTCGCCGCGTCGGACTTGTCCGGCTGCACCTGCACGGTCACCGAGCCGTTGGCGTCCCCGGCGTTGTCGTTCGCGCGGATGGTGAGCAGCTGCGTCTTGGGCATCGGGTTGCCCGGCGCGAAGTTGACCTGGCCGCAGCCGGAGACGCAACTGACGCCGGAGGGCAGGCCGGTGATGCCGATCTGCGCGTTCTGGTCGCCCTCGCCCGGGGTGACCCGGACGGTCACCGTGGTGTCGCTGCCGGCGTTGAGCGTGACCGAGCCCGGCGAGACGCTGACGTCGGCCGCGAGGGCGGGTGTGGCGGGGACGGTGAGCAGGGCGCCGAAGACCAGCGCTACGACCACACCGGCCCGATGCTTCCAGGCACGTCGGTGTGTGGACACGTCCACCGCCTTCCGGGTCTGATCTTCCCGCCGGCCGGTCCGGCCGGGTTGATCACTCACGGTACGAATTACGCCGTCGGCAACTATGCCTTGTCTGACCGGATCATCTCTACCCAGGGCCGGCGTCGGGCCGCCTTCTGCCGGGTCGTATCGTCCCGTCGTGTCCTCTCCGCACGCTTATTCCGACTCGGTGCTCACCGCTCTGGCGGCACTGGACGAGGGGCGTACGCCCGAACGGCCGGTGCTCCGGGAAGCGGTCCGGATGCTCTTGACCGCCCTCACGGAGCGCGCTCCCGGCCGATCGGTGGAGGTGCGCGTCCCACCCTACGGCGCGGTGCAGTGCGTGGCCGGGCCGCGACACACCCGGGGCACCCCGCCGAACGTCGTGGAGATGGACCCGGGCACCTGGCTGTCGGTCGCCACCGGCCGGCTCGGCTGGATGGAGGCGGTCACCGAGGGTCGCGTCCGGGTCTCCGGCAACCGCGCCGACCTCTCCGCGTACCTCCCGATTTAACCGCCCGGCACCGGCGTTCCGAGCCACGCTCAGCGGACATCTCGTGACTGTCGGTGGCGACGCGGGTTCGCGTACACTGGTGGCCGACGACGGTCCCGGCCCACGGTGCGGAGCTGCCCCCCGACTCCGCCAGGCCAGTCCAGACCCCCCAGCACGAGGGAGCGGCAGGTGCCCCGAGGCGATGGCCGGCTGAGCCACGACCTTGACCCCCAGCGACCCGGCCCCCAGGACGCGTGCGGCGTCTTCGGTGTCTGGGCGCCCGGCGAGGAAGTCGCGAACCTTACCTATTTCGGGCTCTACGCCCTCCAGCACCGCGGCCAGGAGGCCGCGGGCATCGCGGTCAGCGACGGCTCCGGCGTGGTGGTCTACAAGGATCTCGGCCTGGTCGCCCAGGTGTTCGACGAGCCGACGCTGGCCAGCCTGCGCGGGCACGTCGCGATCGGGCACGCGCGCTACTCGACCACGGGCGGCTCGACCTGGGAGAACGCCCAGCCGACGATCCGGGCCACCAGCGCCGGCACCACGATCGCGCTGGCCCACAACGGCAACCTGGTCAACACCGCCGAGTTGCAGCGCGAGGTGTCCGCCCGCGGTCTGGACTCCGACGGGTCGAGCAACGACACGTCGCTCGTCACCATGCTGCTGGCCAGCCGGCCCGACCTCTCGGTCGAGGCGGCCGCGCTGGAGGTGCTGCCACAGTTGCGCGGCGCGTTCAGCTTCGTCTTCATGGACGAGTCGACGCTCTACGCGGCGCGTGACCCGCACGGCGTGCGCCCGCTTGTGCTCGGCCGGCTGGAGCGCGGCTGGGTGGTGGCGAGCGAGACCGCCGCGCTGGACATCGTCGGCGCGAGCGTGGTCCGCGAGGTGGAGCCGGGCGAGCTGATCGCCGTCGACGAGGACGGGCTGCGCTCCAGCCGGTTCGCCGCGCCGGAGCCCAAGGGCTGCCTCTTCGAGTACGTCTACATCGCCCGGCCGGACGCCACCATCGCCGGCCGGAACGTGCACGCGGCGCGGGTGCAGATCGGCCGCCAGCTCGCCAAGGAGCACCCGGTCGAGGCGGATCTGGTGATCCCGGTGCCGGAGTCCGGCACCCCGGCGGCCATCGGCTACGCCGAGGAGTCCGGCATCACCTACGGCCAGGGACTGATGAAGAACCCGTACGTCGGGCGCACGTTCATCCAGCCCTCGCAGACGCTGCGCGCGCTCGGCGTACGGCTCAAGCTGAACCCGCTGCGGCAGAACGTCCGCGGCAAGCGGCTGGTGGTGGTGGACGACTCGATCGTCCGGGGCACCACCCAGCGGGCCATCGTCCGGCTGTTGCGCGAGGCGGGCGCGCTGGAGGTGCACGTGCGGATCTCCTCGCCGCCGGTCAGCTGGCCCTGCTTCTACGGCATCGACTTCGCCACCCGGGCCGAGCTGCTGGCCAACGGGTTGGACAACGACGGCATCCGGCGGTCGATCGGCGCCGACACGCTGGGCTACGTCTCGCTGCCCGGTCTCATCGCGGCGACCGAGCAGCCGAAGACCCGACTCTGCCGGGCGTGCTTCGATGGGGAGTACCCGATCGAACTGCCGGCCGGGAACCTGATCGGCAAGCATGTGCTCGAGGGAGTGGGCCGCCGGGTCGTCGCCGAGGCGGCCGAGCCCACCGGCCCGCTCGTCGCCACACCGACCCATCACCCGTAGCACCACCGACGCGGGTCCGGCGTTCCGGCCCCGCGGAACCACAAAGGGGAGAACCGTGACGCACGTGTCCGAGCGCAGCGGCGCAGGATCCAGCCCGACGGGCGCCGGCGGCGACCGCCAGCCCTGGTCGGCGGGGTCCGGCCGCACGCAGCGCAAACGCTCGGTCTCGTACGCCGACGCCGGGGTGTCGATCGAGGCGGGCGACCGCGCGGTCGAGCTGCTCAAGTCCAAGGTCCGGGAGACCCGGCGCCCGGAGGTCATGGGTGACCTGGGTGGTTTCGCCGGCTTGTTCCGGCTGGACACGAAGAAGTACAAGAGCCCGATCCTGGCCTCCTCCACCGACGGGGTGGGCACCAAGCTGGTGATCGCCCAGCAGCTCGACATCCACGACACGGTCGGCATCGACCTGGTCGCCATGGTCGTCGACGACCTGGTCGCCTGCGGCGCCGAGCCGCTGTTCCTGCTCGACTACATCGCCACCGGCGAGGTCGTCCCGGACCGGGTCGCCGAGATCGGCGCCGGCATCGCCGACGGCTGCCGGTACGCCGGCTGTGCGTTGCTGGGTGGCGAGACCGCCGAGCACCCCGGCGTGCTGCGCCCGGACGAGTACGACATCTCGGCCACCGGCGTCGGCGTGGTGGAGGAGAGCGAGATCCTCCGCCCGGAGCGGGTCGAGGTGGGCGACGTGGTGATCGCCATGCGTTCCTCCGGCCTGCACTCCAACGGCTACTCGCTGGTCCGGCACGTGCTGCTGGGCGCCGGCCGGATGCGGCTGGACGTGGTGATCGAGGACTTCGGCCGCCAGCGCACGCTGGGCGAGGAGCTGCTCACCCCGACCAAGATCTACGCGCAGGACTGCCTCAAGCTGATCGCCGAGGCCGAGGTGCGGGCGCTGGCCCACGTGACCGGCGGCGGCATCCCGGGCAACCTGGTCCGGGTGCTGCCGGAGCACGTCGACGCGGTGGTCAACCGGTCGACCTGGAAGCCGCAGCCGATCTTCGACCTGATCCAGTCCAAGGGCCGGATCGAGGACCCGGAGATGGAGTCGACGTTCAACATGGGCGTCGGCATGTTCGCCATCGTCGCCGCGGAGGACGCCGACCGGGCGCTGGCCACCCTGACCGGTCGCGGTGTCGACGCGTGGCAGGCCGGCGAGATCATCGAGGGCTCCGGCAACGTGCAGATGGTCGGGCAGCACACCCGGGGCTGATCACGCTGGTCACCCTGTGCTGATCAGCCGGGCACCTGATCGGGGGTTCACCCGAGTGGCCGCCTCCGCCTAGCCTGAAGGTTCGGTTTTCCGGCGCGCGGGGGAGGTTCGATGGCTGCACGCCCGCCCGGAGGGATGCGCGGCATCGCCGCCGTCCCCTCGTACGTGGTGATGCAGCCGACCACGTTGTGCAACCTTGACTGCGCCTACTGCTACCTGCCGCTGCGCGCGGCGGACCGGCGGATGGCGGTGGCGGTCGCCGAGGCGGTGGCGGCGTCGGTGAACCGGTGGGCGGCCCAGGGGCGGTGCTCGGTGGTCTGGCACGGCGGGGAGCCGCTCGCGGCCGGCCGGGAGCACCTGGCCGCGCTGCTGGCCCCGTTCGGGGCGGAGGTCGAGCACCACGTGCAGACCAACGCCACGCTGATCGACGACGCCTGGTGCGCGTTCTTCGCCGAGCACCGGGTGCGGGTGAGCGTGAGCGTGGACGGCCCGCGGGCGCGCAACGCCGAGCGGGTGACCCGGGGCGGCCGGCCGGCGTACGACCGGATCGTGGCCGGGGCGGCGGCGTTGCGCCGGCACGGCCTGCCGTTCTCGGCCCTGGCGGTGGTCTCCCGGCCGGAGCCGGGCCTGGCGGCCGAGCTGTACGCCTACTTCCTCGACCTGGGCTGCGAGGTGCTGGGCGTGAACATCGAGGAGACCGAGGGGGTCAACACCCGCTCGAACGCCCGGGACGGCGCCTCGGTCACCGGGTTCTGGGCCGAGCTGGTCGCCGCCTGGCGTCGGGATCCCCGGATCCACCTGCGCGAGGTGGAGTGGTCGCTGCGGTACGCCGGCGCGGTGCTGGCCGGCGCCGCGGACGATCTGCTGCCCCGTCGGCTCGACCCGATCCCGACGGTCGGCCACGACGGCTCGGTGGTGGTGCTCTCGCCGGAGCTGGCCGGCTTCACCGATCCCCGGTACGGCGACTTCGGCAGCGGGAACGTGCTGGTCACCCCGTTGGGCGAGATCCTCGCCGGTGCCGGGCGGACGCCCTGGGTCGGCGAGTTCCTCACCGGCGTGGAGGCGTGCCGGGCGTCCTGTCCGTACTTCGGTTTCTGCGGCGGGGGCCACGCCGCCAACCGCTACTTCGAGCAGGGGCGGTTCGACGGCACGGAGACCGAGCACTGCCGCAACAGCAAGATCCGCCTACTGGAGGGAGTGTTGGAGCATGCCCGAGATCACCAGTGACACCGACCGGGAAACGGTCGCCGGCCGGGTGCGGGACGCCGCCGCGGGGCTGACCGCGCTGCTCCACGAGGCGGAGGCGGCGCGCCTGCTGCGGGCGGAGGCGCCGGGCGACGGCGGCACCGCGGTGTGCGCGTGGAACCACTTCGAGAACATTCCGACGTTCTACAACTGGAACAACCGGCCGCGCTGAGTGCCGGGTCCGCGATCAAGGACCTGCCGGCGCAGCCGGGGAGGCGTCCCGGGTGCGGCAGGTCCCTGATCGTCGGTGCTCCGTCGGCTCCGGCTGAGCACATACGTGAGCACGCGGGGGCTACCGCGTGCTCAGATGTGACCGGAGGTCAGCGGGTCGGACGGGCCCAGGGGTCCGGATCGTCGTCCGCGTGGTCCTCGTCATCGTCGTCGACATACTCTTTGTAGTCGTCGTCGAAGTTGTGCTCAGACTTACCACTACCCGCCAGTTCACGCTGCAAGGCGGTTAGGTCGGTGTTCGGGGAGTGGTACTTCAACTCCCGGGCCACCTTCGTCTGCTTGGCCTTAGCACGGCCGCGCCCCATGGCTCGACCCCCTCGCACAGAATGCGGGGCAGCCCGAAGGCGGGCCCCGATGACGTCAGGCATCTCTCGTGGCTCTTACGGTACATGGGGATGCCACCGTTCGGCACCTCGGGTCACCGTCGACCGGCCCTGCGCGTCGCAGTGTTCCGGCCGTCACACAGTGTACCCGGTAAGGAGTGAATGCCGGGGCCGGCCGTGACAGCGGACGAACTGCTACGTAAACACCAAAAACAGCTTAACGCCCAACTCGGGCCCGGGTGCGGCCCGGGGGTGGACCGACGCCCGCCCCCGGGCACCGGTTCACCGCAGGTGGATGGTGCGCAGGCGGCCGACCTCGGCCATCCGCCGCTCGGCGAGCCGGTCCGCGGCCACCGCCGGCGGAACGCCCTCGTCGTCGGCGAGCCGCAGGATCTCCCGGGTGGTGTCGAAGATCCGGGTGGCACGCAGCTTGGCCCGCTCGAAGTTGAAGCCCTCGATCTCGTCGGCGACCTGGATCACGCCGCCGGCGTTGACCACGTAGTCCGGCGTGTAGAGGATGCCCCGGTCGGCGAGCACCTTCTCGATGCCCGGGTGGGCGAGCTGGTTGTTCGCCGCGCCGCTGACCACCTTGGCCCGCAGCACCGGCACGGTCTCGTCGTTCAGCGCGCCGCCCAGCGCGCACGGGGCGTACACGTCGATGTCGGACGCGACCAGCGCGGCGGTGTCGTCGACCAGGGTGACCTGCGGGTGGGTGGCGTGCACCCACTCCCGGGCACGCGGGTTGACGTCGGTCGCCACGACCTCCGCACCGTCGGACAACAGGTGCGCGGTCAGGTACTTGCCGACCTTGCCCAGACCGGCCACGCCGACCCGGCGGCCGGCCAGCGTCGGGCTGCCCCACACGTGCTCGGCGGCGGCCCGCATGCCCTGGTAGACGCCCCAGGCGGTGAGGACGGAGGAGTCCCCCGCGCCGCCGTGCGCCACGCTGCGGCCGGTGACGTAGCGGGTCTCCCGGGCGATCATGTCCATGTCGCTGACGTCGGTGCCGACGTCGCACGCGGTGTAGTACCGGCCGTTGAGCGACTCCACGAAGCGGCCGTACGCGCGCAGCAGCGCCTCGCTCTTGAGCTGCTCCGGGTCGCCCCAGATGACCGCCTTGCCGCCGCCCAGGTCCAGGTTCGCCAGGGCGCTCTTGTACGCCATCCCCCGCGACAGGTCGAGCACGTCGGCGAGGGCGTCGGCCTCACTGGCGTACGGGTAGAACCGGGTGCCACCGAGGGCGGGGCCCAGCGCGGTGGAGTAGATCCCGATGATCGCCTTCAGGCCGGACTGCTTGTCCTGGCAGAACACGACCTGTTCGTGACCCGAGGATGACGGGTCGTCGGTGCTGGCGAATACGCCCATGGCTGACTCCTGTGTCGGTGTGCGCCCTTGTGGGGCGCGGAACCTTCGGTGGCACGCCGGCGGGATGGTGCCGGTGCCGTTGAGCCTAATATCGGCCGGAACCGTGCTGTCGCGCACGTCACGCCGCCGGTGTGACGGCGGCGACGGACGGCCCCGTCTCGTGGGAGGATCGCGCCGTGCCGTCGCTCTTCGCTTCATACCTGCGCGTGTACGAGCCGCTGACCGCCTTCGACCGGGACCGGCAGTCGTACTGGCGCCGGTACGTCAGCGAGGGCCGGGCGATCGCCCCGCTGGACGGGCCGGGCCGGCAGCGCACCTCGGTGATCGAGGCGCTCGGCGCGGGCTGGACCCGGCTGCCCGACCTGCCCGACGAGGCGTACGTGCTGGAATCCGACGACGCGCTGCTGGTCTGCCCCTGGAATTTGCGGATCCGGGTCGCCGAGGCGGCGTTGAGCGCCCGCGACGGGGTGCCGTCGGTGCTCGCCGACGCGTTCGTGCCGCCGGTCCTGGCCGGTCAGGCCAAGGCGGTGGTGGAGGACTGGCGCAGCGGGGCGCGCGTGCTGGAGCACGGGGTGCCCCGGGTCCACGAGCAGGTCGCCACGTGGGGCGTGCCGCTGCGGTGGTTCGTGCTGTTCGAGGCCGGTGAGCGGCACCTGGTCACCGAGCCGGAACGACGCGCGTTGCGCTACCGCACGGAGATCTCCAAGGCCCGCCGCCGCTCGTCCCGGGCGCTGTCCGTGCTGCGCAAGTCGGTCGGCGAGGCGCCGATCACCGAGGCGGTCGAGGAGGCCGCCCGCTGGCTGGAGGAGTTCCACCCGCGTTCGGTGGTGGAGCTGGACTACGGCGGTCTGGTGCAGTTGCTGCCGGACGAGACGCTGGCGGCCGACGACTCGACCGAGCTGGTCGCGGCGGGCCTCGCCGGGTTGTCCCGGGGCGAGGCCGAGGAGGCCTCGGCGGCGTACGACAAGCTGGTCGCCCGCTGGCGTGCGGTGCAGCTCCTGGAGCGCTGCAACTGACACCCGGTTTGCCCCCTTCCCTGGCGGGCACTACGAGAGTGTCTCGTAATTGACGCATCACGAACCGTGATCATGAGTCCTAATAAGGTGGTTTCTGCGGTGTAAAAGTCGTAAAAATCGGGCATGGTTCATCCGTCCGTCTAGGGACCTTCAGCCGTTCGGCCCATGTCGGACATCGGGGACTAGCCGGACCATGGGAGACGCGTCGGCCGGCGGGACCCCGGCCGATGTCTATACATGTGGAGGAGTGACCCCGATGGCATCGCGAACGCACGAACCCGAGCCGCTACTCACACCGGCCGAGGTGGCGTCGATGTTCCGTGTCGACCCGAAGACGGTGACCCGGTGGGCCAAGGCTGGCAAGCTCAGCGCCATCCGGACCCTGGGCGGCCACCGCCGTTACCGCGAGTCGGAGGTTCGGGCCCTGCTGCAGGGGCAGATCCCCCAGCAGCGTCAGGGGGACTGACGACCCGGACGATCTCTCAGGCGTTCCGATCAGGGGCGGTGGGACGTCGCGACAGCGACGATCCGCCGCCCTCAATCGTGTCCGGAGGTCGGTGCGTCCAGCACGATCCGCAGCCCCACCGTGCCGCCCTCGCCCCGCCGCAACCGGCTGCCCAGCAGGCTCAACCGGCCGATCAGCCGGTACTTGCGCTTGAGCAGCCCACGGACCCGACGCGTGCTCTCCGGGTCGTCGATCGTCGCGTGCCCCGGCACCGCCTCGCCGTGCGGCCGGCCCCGCACGTCGCACGGCGCCACCGTGACCCGGCCGTCCCGCCGGATCCGTTTCACCTTGCCGGAGTCGGACACCGTCCACACCGCCAACGCGTCGCCGTCGCGCACGGCCCACACCGGCGTCGGCACCGCCCGGCCGTCCTTGCGGAACGTGGTGAGCAGGACGTACTTCTCCGCCGCCAGGCGGTCCAGGTCGGTCACGCCGCCCAGGATACGGCTGCGACGGCGGAACCGAGCCCGGATAGCGTGCACCCATGACCGGGGAGCCCACGATCGGCGACGTGTTCGGCGAGATGATCCGCGACGCGTACGCGGTGGCCACCGGCGTCGGCCCCCGGCCGATGGCCGGTGGACGGCTGCCACGGCCGGTCATCGAGATCATCGAACGGGACGACGGGCTGGTCAACGGCGCGCCCGCCGGGCACTACCTGGACCCGCCGCAGCAGTGGCAGCCGCACGACCACCGGGCGGTCGACCGGGTGCACGGGCACGTGCTCGACGTCGGCGTCGGCGCCGGCCGGATCGCGCTGCACCTCCAGGAGCGCGGCGTGCCGGTCACCGGGCTGGACACCTCGCTCGGCGCGTTGCGCGTCAGCCGCCACCGGGGCGTCCGCGAGCTGGTGCACGGCACCGTCGACGAGCACGTCGCGGACGGCCGGCGCTACGACACGTTCCTGCTGCTCGGCAACAACCTCGGCCTGTTCGAGGGGCGCGAGCGCGCACCCGCGCTGCTGGCCGCGCTCGCCGCGCTGGCCCGTCCCGGCGCGCGGGTGATCGCGCACGGCACCGACCCGTACGGCACCACCGATCCGGTGCACACCGGCTACCACGAGGCGAATCGGCGGCGCGGCCGGCTCGGCGGGCAGCTCCGGCTGCGGCTGCGCTACCGGCTGCTCGGCACCGAGTGGTTCGACTACCTGGTGTGCTCGCCCGACGAGTTCGCCGAGCTGGTCCACGGCTCCCCGTGGCGACTGACCGACGTGGACGACACCGACCGCCCGTACTACCTCGCCACGCTGGCGCTACGCCGTTGAGGAGGGGCCCCTTCTATCGCCTACGCGATAAGAAGGGGCCCCTCCTTGTATCTCAGACCTGGACGGTGGGGGTGGTCTCCTCCGGGGGGAGGCCGCCGTCGCCGTCGACCACCTCGTCCGGCGTGCCGTCCTCGTCGATGTCGACCATGGTGATGTCCACCTTGCCGTCGCCGTCGGTGTCGAACTGGAACAGGTCGGCCTTGCCGTCGCCGTCGGTGTCCACCACCCACACGTCGGTCTTGCCGTCGTTGTTGGTGTCCGCACGAAGCAGGTCCACCCGCTCGTCACCGCGCGTCTCGACCGTCTCGGTGCGCTCCGCGCTCTCCGGTGCCTGGCTCATCTCGTTCCTTCCTTCGGCGTTGACGCCGGTCTTTACCCCATCCGGCCGGCCCCCACGCATGCCCGGCGGGCTCGTCCTGCATAGGGTCGCATCCAGGGACGAGCGAGCGGCCGGCCCGGCGCGGCGGAGACCCCGCGCGCCACCGCCGCGGCGAGGGGACACGATGAGTGGTCGTTTTGTGGTCGTCGGGGCCGGCACCATGGGCCTCGGCATCGCGTACGTGGCGGCCGGCGCCGGGTACGCGGTCGAACTGGTCGAGGTGGACCCCGACCGGGGGGCCGACGCGGTCCGGCGGCTCGGCGAGCTGTGGGACCGCGCCGTGCAGCGGGGCAAGCTGACCGCCGAGGCGGCCACCGCCAACCGGGTCCGGGTGACCCTGCGGGCCGGGCTGGCCGAGGTGGCCGAGGGACCGGACGTGATCGTGGAGGCGGTCCCGGAGCGCCTCGACCTCAAGCGGGCCGTGCTCCGCCAGGCCGAGGGCCGCCGGCCGGCGCTGCTGGGCAGCAACACCTCCAGCATCCCGATCGCCGAGCTGGCTGACGGGCTGGACCGCCCGGCGGACTTCCTCGGGCTGCACTTCTTCAACCCGGTCTGGGCGATGGCGCTGCTGGAGGTCGTGGTCGGCGCGGCCACCGCGCCGGAGACCACCCGGGCGGCGGTCGCGCTCGCCGGCCGGCTGGGCAAGGACCCCGTCGTGGTACGCGACATGCCCGGCTTCGCCACCTCCCGGCTCGGCGTCACGCTCGGCCTGGAGGCGATCCGGATGGTGGCCGACGGGGTGGCCGCCCCGGCCGACATCGACAAGGCGATGGTGCTCGGCTACCGGCACCCGGTGGGCCCGCTGGAGCTGACCGACCTGGTCGGGCTGGACGTCCGACTCGACATCGCGCGGACGCTCCAGGCCGCGTACGGCGACCGCTTCGCGCCGCCGCCGCTGCTGGCGGAGATGGTCGCCGCCGGCAAGCTGGGCAAGAAGTCCGGGCAGGGCTTCTACACCTGGGAAGGCGGCGTCAAGCGATGAACGGGCTGCGGATCGAGGAACTGCCGGACCGGCTCGTGGTCACGCTGGACCGGCCGGAGAAGCGCAACGCGATCGACGCCGACCTGGTCGGCGAGCTGCACGCGGTCTGCGCCGAGTTGGAGGCACGTCCCCGGCTGATGCTGCTCACCGGCGGGGCGGCGGGCATCTTCGCCGGCGGCGCCGACATCGGGCAGCTCCGCGAACGCGGCCGGCTGGACGCGCTGGCCGCCATCAACCAGGGCGTCTTCGCGCGTATCCGGGCGCTGCCGATGCCCACCGTGGCGGCCGTCGACGGCCCGGCGCTGGGCGGCGGCGCCGAGCTGGCGTACGCCTGCGATCTTCGGGTGTGCACGGGCCGGGCGGTCTTCGGCCAGCCCGAGGTGCGGCTGGGCATCCTGGCCGGCGCCGGCGCGACCTACCGGCTGCCGGCGTTGATCGGCGAGGCCCGGGCCAAGGAGCTGCTCTTCACCGGCCGGCGGGTGGACGCCGACGAGGCGCTGCGGATCGGCCTGGTGAACCGGGTGGTGGACGACCCGGCGGAACTGCTGCCCACCGCGCACGGCCTGCTCGACGAGATGGCCAAGGGCTCGGCGTTGGCGCTGCGGCTGACCAAACTGGCGGTGGACGCGCCGCCGGCCGCGCACCCGCAGCTCGACCTGCTGAGCCAGGCGGTGCTCTTCGAGGACGAGGAGAAGCACCGGCGGATGACCGAGTTCCTGGAGCGGCGCCGGGCGCGCTGAACCGCGAACGCCGAGGGCCGCACCGGGAAGTCCCGGCGCGGCCCTCGATGCTCGTCGGGCTCAGTTCCGGATCTGCACCCCGGCGTCGGCCAGCGCGGTGATCGCGGTCGCCGACTCGCCGAATCCGATCACCAGCACGGCCTCCGGGCCGAAGCTCTTGATGTCCCCGGCGATGCCGGTGAAGTCGACGGGCGTCTTCGGGTCGTCCGGCGGCGTGTAGGTCAGCAGCTTGACCCGGTCCGCCCCGACCCCGGCCTTCTCCAGCTCGGCCCGGACGTTCTCCTGGAGGCCCTCGCCGTAGGAGTCCTTACGGGCCAGCAGCACGATCTTGCGGGGGCCGTCCCGCAGCATCACGTCGGCCAGCGCGCGGCCCTGGAGGCTGTCCGGCGGGGCGGTGCGGAAGTAGAGCCCCTTGTCGTCCACGGTGCTCAAGCCCGCGTCCGTGTTCGACGGCGAGAAGAGGATCCGCCCGGCGGCCACCACGTCCGGCAGCACCGCCCGGGAGATGCCGGACGCGCCGGCGCCGATGATGACCGGGATGCCCTGGGCGACGTGCGTGGCCACGGTCGCCTTCGCCACCGCCGGGTTGGTGCCGTCGTCGCCCTCGACGAACTTCACCGGCTCGCCGAGCACCCCACCGCCGGCGTTGATCTCGTTGACCGCGAGCGTGACCGCGGCGGCCATCGGCGGGTACGCCAACGCCAGGTCACCGGTCTTCGGCAGCAGGCCGCCGAGCACCAGCGGCGCGTCCTTCGCCTTGCCGGCGCGGGGCTTACGGCCGCGCGGCGGGGACTTGGTGCTCGCCCCGGACTCCTCGCCGGCGCCGACGAACTCGGTCTTCGCGTCGTCGAGCTGCTGGTTGTCGAAGTGCAGCGTGCCGTAGCTCGCGGTGGCCGGCTCACCGTTGTCGGTGAAACCGGCCCGGGTCAGCGACACCCCCCGGTACTCCAGGTCCTGGCCGGCACGGGCGAGCTGGAGGCAGACGGCCACCTCGTCGCAGCGCTGGCCGCCGGTGGTCACGCCGACGATCTGCTTGGCGATCTCGGCCGGCGCGGTGGTGCCGGCGAGCTGGGCCGCCAGCGCGCTGATCACCACGGCGTCGTACGACTCGGCGGAGTAGAGGTAGTCCGTCAGCTTCGGATTGACGTTACGTAGCCGCTCCTTGAAGCTCTCCGGCAGCGGCGTGAGCGGGGTGGTGCCCTTCATGCCGTTGAGGAGATTCGCCCGGTCCTTGAGTTCCGCGGCGAAGGAGTTCTGCATGTTGCCGTCGGTGCCGTAGAGGCGGACCTGGGTGGTGCCCGCGTCCTTCGGCTCGTCACTCCCGCAGGCGCTGGTAGCGAGCAGGAGCGCCGCGCAGGCCATGGACAGGGCCGCGCGCGACGTGCGATTTCCAAGCATGGTCGTCCTTCCTCCGGCGAAGGTCCGCTGCGCACATTAGCGTGCCGGCGCGGCACGCGGGACTGTGGACCGGGCTCCGTCGGCACCCCGACTGCGGGTATCACTCTCGGTGATCGACATGCTGGTTCCGGGTCACCGCTTGACCCCCGACGTTACTGTTCCGCAGGTGACCGATGACGCACAGCAGACGCTGGACGACGCCACCGCCGTGCTCCGTTCGGCGTTGGCCGGCGACGGCGCCGGTGTGGTCGGCGCCTTCGACGCGGTGGTGGACCGTTCCGGGCTGGCCGGTGCGTACGGGGTGGCCTGGTGCCTGGCCGCCACCATGCTCGGCGAGGACGCCCCGGCGGGCGCCGCCGCGCTCGACTTCCCCGACATCGACCAGGCCGACTACGACACCCGCTGGGTGGCTCGCTTCGTCAGCGCGTACGCCAACGACGACGCCGACACCGGCGAGGCGCTGTTCGGTGCGGCAGCCGCCGACGGGTTGCTGCCCGACTGCCTGCTCACGCTCGCCGGCTCGACCATCGCCACGCTGCGCAGCCGGGAGGACTGACCAGCCGTCGCCTCGTTGTGGTAACCCTGACTGATGTCCGAGGCGATGCTCAGCAAGGTGCGCAAGCTGCTCGCCCAGGCCGAGGACCCGGCCTGCACGCCCGCCGAGGCGGCCACGTTCATGGCCAAGGCCACCGAGCTGATCGCCCGGTACGGCGTCGACCGGGCGCTGCTCGCCGCCCGGGACCCGGCCGTCGACCCGGTCGGTGACCGGACGGTCGAAGTGGTCGCCCCGTACGCCCGGGACAAGGCCGGCCTGCTCGCCGCCGTCGCCGACCCGCTGCGCTGCCGCTGCGTCCGCCGCCGCCACGGCAACGGCTTCGCCATGCACCTGTTCGGCTTCGCCAGCGACCTGGAGCGGGTCGAGCTGCTCTTCACCTCGCTGCTGGTCCAGGCGGCGCACGGGCTGGCCGGGGCCGCCGTGCCGGTCGGGGAGCACCCGGCCGCGTTCCGGCGCACCTGGCTGGCCGGCTTCGCCCAGGTGATCGCCGAGCGGCTCCGCGCGGCCGAGGCCGGCGCCGCCGCCGAGGCCGGCGTGCCGTCGGTGGCGCTGGTGCTCGCCGACCGCTCCGACCGCGTCCAGCGCCGGCTCGCCGAGACGTACCCGCGACTGCGTACCGCCCCGCGCCGCCGGCTCGCCGGGGGTGGCTTCGGCTCGGGCGCCGCCGCGGGCCGCCGGGCCGACCTGGGCGACACCGGACTGACCGGCAGCGGCGCGAGCCGGGGCATCGCCGGCTGAGCCGCGCGGTCGCGTGGCGGTCGGTCAGTCGGTGGTCCGGGTGACCGTCGCCAGGTAGCGGCAGAGCAGCTCGTGCCAGCCGGCGGTGAGCGCCTCGCGGTAGCCCTCGGCGGCCGAGCCGTGCCGGTCGAAGTAACGGTGCTCGACGTCCACCCGGGTCGAGTCGGGGCCCTCCGGGTGGAAGAGCACCTCCACCTCGCTGGCCCGGGCCGGGTCCGGCACCGGCACCCGGTCCGGCCCGATCTGCCAGGTGAAGACCAGCCGGCGGGGCGGATCCCAGGTCAGCACGCGGCCCCAGTCGTTGCGGAAGCCGTACGGGCCGATCTCGTAGAGCATGCCGCCGGCCCTCGGCTCGACCCCGAGCCCGGCCAGCGCCTCCGGCCCGGACCAGGTGTATTCGCGCACCCACCAGTCGGCCAGCGCGCCGGTGAAGACGGCGTACGCCCGCTCGCCGGATGCCGGGACGAGGATGCTGCTGCGGAGGTAGAAGCGGTCGGATTCCTGCCGGACCTCATCCGGATCGGCCATCTCCTGTCCCATAAGCCCGGACCATACCGGCTGATGTCTCGCTGTGCAGCTTTGCTTTCGGCTGCTTCCGGACAGCGGGAACGCCAGTTCCCGACCGTGAACCGCCCGGCGGATGTCGGATCCGAAAGCGGGTAACCGCCGCTGGCCCGGACCGACCGATGGGGGAGCGGAGCATGAGCGACAGCGGAGCCACCGAACGGGCCCGGGAGCCGACCGCCTCCCGGACTGCGGCCGAACCGGAGCCGGACGTCCTGCTCGACGTGCCGGAGTTGTCGGTCGACGAGATCCGGCTCACGGTCGACGGGCTCGACGCGGACCTCTCGCTGCGTGCCCGGCTGGCCAACCTGCTCCAACTCGACGCGGGCGTGCGGGTGCACCTGGAGGGCGTCGAGTTGGACATCACCGGGGTCCGGGCCGAGGCCCTGCTCAAGGTACGGCTGGAGAAGCTGGTGCAGATCCTGGACCGGGCGCTGACGACGATCGACCGCAACCCGCAACTGATCGACGCGCTGGCCCGCTCCGTCGGAGTGACGGTCGACGACGTGCACCGGGCGGCCGGCCGGGTCGCCGGGCCGGTCGTGGAGGAGGTGGCCGAGACCGGTGAGGTGCTCGACCGGACCGGACCCGCCGCGGTGGACCCGCTTGTCCGGGCTGCGCCGTCCACCGGCGATCGGCCGGCGGACGTCCCGCCCGAGGAGGTGGGCCCGGAGAGCGGTGAGAATGCCTGGCCGGCCGGTGCGACGCCGACGCATACGGCCGACTCGGGGGAGACGGTCGCGTCCGCGACGGAGACCGGGGCCCGCGGTGCCGCACCGGCTGGTGCGACCACCACCGCTACCGGTGGTGGCGATGGTGGGATCGGCCGAAGTGGCACCGGATCAGGTGACGGGGAGCCGGGGCGGGGACAGTCGCCGGGTGTCGGGGCAGGGCAGTTGGCCGGCCAGGCCGGCCAGGCGCTGCGTCAGACCGGCCGGAGTGTCTGGGAAGCCATCCAGAGCGGTGTGCGCCCACAGCGCGCCGAGCGCTGACCCGGCCCCGAGGTCGGGGGGTGACGACGAGGAGATCGCGACTTGCGACTACCGGGAATCGATGATTCGAAGTACGTCCTTGGCGGCGAAGAGGCGAGCATAGCGTCGTCCCGTCCGCTCCTGCAGGATCCCGAGGTGCTCCAGCCGGCGGATGGCAGTGTTCACCGCTGGATAGGAGACGCCGTACATCTTGGACGCAGTGGTTGGGCTGATCATCGGGTAACCGATCAGGTCCTCAACGATCCTGACGGCTACCCCCCGAACGTTGGCGTCTCTGAGTCGCTCAAGCGCGTGCTCCTTCCAGTCGAGTAGAGCGTCGATGCGGTCAACAGCCAAGACCGCCTGTGCTCGTACTGCCTCTGAGAAGAATCGGATCCAGGGATCGAACTTGCCGGTCATGCTGGTCCGTAGGAGGTGGTCCTGGTACTCCCGCCGTCGCACCTCCAGCCATGGCGAGAGGTTCAGAACCGGAACGCGCAGCTCTCCCTCGGAGGCGAGTTGGAGTACGCAAACCAACCGCCCTAGGCGCCCGTTTCCGTCATTGAACGGGTGAAGTGTCTCGAACTGGTAGTGGCCAAGGGCCATCTTGGCAATCAGTGGAAAGTCGTCCCTGCCGGTGATCCAGTCCTCCCACGCCTCCAGGCCAGCCTGCAACTGGTCGCCTGGTGGCGGAGGGACGAAGCGGGCTTCGTTGACGCGGCCGGCGCTGAGGCCGATGAAGACTTGGATGGTCCTGACGTTGCCGGCGTCGGCTGTTTCCCCGCAGGTTCCCCGTACGAGGATCTTCTGGAGTTCGCGCAGCATGCCGATGGTGATCGGCCTGTCCTTGATCCACTCGTACGCCAGCTCGGCAGCTCGGACGTAGTTCACGACCTCGGAAACGGTGGCCGATACCTCCCGGTCCTCCAGGAAGTCGGCCTCAAGCACGTCGTCCAGTGCTGCGTAGGTTCCCTCAAGGGCGGAGGTGCTGACAGCCTCGCGGCGGATCGCCGGCCTTGCCAGAAGCATGGGGTTTGGAAGCCTGATCGCTGCCTGATCAAGCCGCGCCACGGCAGCGGTTGCCGCGGTGAGGTCCCGGAAGGTTTCCTGCTCGAGGGTAAGCCGGCTCGGCAGAGGGTTCGGCAGGAACGCCTTGTGATCGTAGGGCTCGTCGTACCGAGCATCGTGGCCGTTGATCGGGACCAGGACGCCGGCGGGAGACGAGGCGAACGCCTCGAGGTCCACGGTTTGTAAGCCATCCCCTAGAAACTTTAATTTCAGCGCTGTAATTAGAAGCCCAGCTTAGCGCTCGAGGTCACATCTAAAGTTTCGAGGCCCAAACTTACATTTGGGGCCTGGGTTTGCAACTACGGAGCGCTAGCGCGATCCGCGCTCAAGCGGAGGTGACGGTTACTCAGGGTGGTGACACCTTGTCGGAATGTTAGCTGTGGCCGCGGTGCATGAGGCCTGGAACCCTGGCGACCTGATGACGCGGAGCGCCGGTGGCCATGACGCGAGCTGTACGTCCTCGCGAACTCCACCCGGACGGACGGCTGGCGGGAGGAAAGCAGAACGCCGACCGGCGTTTCCGCTGGTCGGCGTTCTTGTAGCCCGGCGAAAGGCTATGTGGCCAGGGGCGGGGTCGAACCGCCGACCTTCCGATTTTCAGTCGGACGCTCGTACCAACTGAGCTACCTGGCCGTGGTGCTCGGCACATGCTACCGCACAGCCGATACGCAGAACGCCGCGCATGAGTTGCGCGGCGTCAGCGCTTGCGGTCCTGACGGGACTTGAACCCGCGACCTCCGCCTTGACAGGGCGGCGAGCACTCCAACTGCTCCACAGGACCTTGCTGATGTTGCATCCGGCGCGAGCCGGACCGTGCCCCCAACGGGATTCGAACCCGTGCTACCGCCTTGAAAGGGCGGCGTCCTGGGCCGCTAGACGATGAGGGCGGCCCCGCCATCATTGCACACTCGCAACTTCAAGCGGACTTGCTCCCATCCGGCCCCGCCGGAGGCAGGAGAAGCATATGCCATCCCTCCTCGGACGACCAAACCGGTATGGCCGCCCGCACACCGCCGAGCGAAGCCGCAGCTCAGCGGTGTTGTCACCGGAGCCGGACGATGCCGTACCGCCGCTTGAGATCGGGGATCAGGCGTCGGCACGCGGCCATGGTCTGGGTTCGGTCGCCGCCCGCGTCGTGCATCAGCACGACCGAACCGTGATGGGCGGCCGACTCCACCCGCGCGATGATCTTCTTCGCCGGCGGGTGGTCCCAGTCCTGCGGGTCGACGCTCCAGTGCAGCGGACGCAGGCCCAGTTGCCGGGCGACGGTCAGTTCCTCGGCGGTCCACCGGCCGCCCGGCTGGCGGAACCAGGTGATCGGCGCATCGGGCGCGGCGGCGCGGATGGCCCGGTTCGTCCGTTCCAGGTCGGCCCGGATCTCGGCCGCCGGCCGCCGGCCGAGGTCCACGTCGTGCCGCCAACTGTGGTTGCAGAGCTGGTGCCCCTCGCGGACGATCTGGGCCACCAGGTGCGGGTAGCGCTTGGCCTGCTTACCGACCAGACAGAACGTGGCGGTGACGTGGGCCGCCCGGAGCTGGGCCAGGATCTGCGGCGTGTAGCGGGGGTCCGGCCCGTCGTCGAACGTGAGCGCCACCCCGGGGCTCCCGCTGCGCCGGTGCAGCCCGGTCGGGAGCTTCTTGGGCAGCGGACGCAGCGTCGGCTTCGGCTTCGGCTTCGGGGTGGTGCGGCTCGGCTGGGGCTTCGGACTGGGTGTCGGCGTCGGCGCGGCCGAGACGGACGGCTGGGCGGTGACCCGTTGGGGGGTCTTGCCCGGGCCGCCGCAGCCGGTGACGAGGAGCACCAGGCCGAGGACGAACGCCAACAGGGTGCGTGGACGCATCTGTCGCTCCCGGAGGGGGTCGGGTCAGACGGACTTTCCGACCGTAGTGGACGCCACCCCCGGAGCGGGAGTGGGGCCTCAGCCCGCCGTCGACTGATCCAGCGAATCCCGTACGGCCACGGCCAGCGAGAGCGCCTCGGCCAGGTCGACCGGGCGGACCACTCCGGCCGGTAGCGAGTCGGCCCGCCAGCCCGGCCCGGCGGCCAGCACCAGCAGCGGCCGGCGCGGGGCGGCCAGCAGCGCGATGAGCTGGTGCGGATCGGCGGTGGCGCGGATGTGCGACCAGACCACCACGGCCGCCGGCCCGGTCCGGTTGACGGCCTCGACCAGGGCGGGCGTCGGCACCCGGGCCCCGAGCATGCGATAGCTCACACCGATCTCGGCCAGCGCGGCGGCCAGCGCCTCCAGGGGTAGCGAGTGCTGCTCCTCGTCCGCGCAGGAGAGCAGGATCCGGGGCGTTCCGACGGCCGGGTGCGCGCGCGCCACCGAGGCGAACGCCTCGGAGACGCACCGGGACATCAGGTGCTCCACCTCGATCAGACCGGCAGTGGCGGCGTGCCGCTCCCCGATGCCGACGAGCACCGGCCGGAGCAGCCCCTCCCAGGTCGCCACCACGCCGTCCGCGGCGAGCGAGTCCGCGATGGTGCGGCCGATCGCCACCGAGTCCAGCCGCATGGCGGCCCGGGCCAGGCCACGGGCGACCGGTCCGGCCCGCCCGACCGGGATGGTGGCCCCGCCGCCGTCCCGGGCGGTGCTGACGCCGGCCTTCAGGCCGAGCCGTGCCGGCGGCGGCACGGCCGGCGCCTGCCGGGCCCAGCGGGCCGCCTCGGCGGGCGACACCCCCTCCACGGTGAGCCGCCGCATGATCTCCAGCCGGGCCAGGTCGGCGGGCGTGTAGCGCCGGTGGTGGCCGGGCACGTGCTCACTGGGGCCGAGACCGTACCGCTGGTGCCAGGTGCGCAGGGTGGTGACCGCCACGCCCAACCGGCGCGCGACGGCCCCCGCGCTCAGCGCCTCATCGGCCACCCGACCGCTCCGGTGCCTCGACGGCGGGCACGCCCGACCGGGACGATTCGACGGGCCCGCCCGACCGGGCCGGGTCGGCCGGGTGCAGGAGCCGGTTCACCACGCCGCCCAGCCAGGGCGCGTACGACCGGGGGTCGGCGTCGAGGTCGGCGATCACCGCGACCGGATCCACCCAACGCAACTCGGCCACCTCGTCCGGGTCGGGTCGGGTGGGCAGGTCGGCGGGCACATCGGCGCGCAGCACGTGGTCGTACTCGAACTCGACCCGGCCGGTGGCCGGATCCTCGGCGTAGTAGAGGTACGTCCCCACCTCGGTCAGGCCGACCGGATCGACGCCCAACTCCTCACCGAGCCGGCGGTTGGCGGCGTCGGTCAGCAACTGGCCGGGCAGCGGGTGCCCGCAGCAGGAGTTCGCCCAGCGGAGCGGGAACCGGGTCTTGACCGCGGCCCGCCGCTGGAGCAAGATCCGCCCGGCGGGGTCGACGAGCAGCACCGAGAAGGCCCGGTGCAGCCGGCCGGGCGGCTGGTGGGCGGTGGCGACGGTGGTCTCGCCGATCACCCGGCCACCGTCGTCGACCAGCTCGACCAGGTGCTTCTCCCGCCCGGTCATCGTGCCCGCCCTTCGTTCGCGACTGCGGGGCTCCGCTTCGCTGCGCTCCTCGCGCTCACCGGGCCCGCCTTTCGTTCGCGACTGCGGGACTCCGCTTCGCTGCGCTCCTCGCGCTCACCGGGACTGCCCGGTGATTCGCGCGGCGGCCAGCTTGCCGCTGATCAGCACCATCGGCACCCCCACGCCGGGCTGGGTCCCGGAGCCGACGAAGACCACGTTGCCCAGCGTGCGGTGCAGGTTGGACGGCCGGAACGGGCCGGTCTGGAAGAGGCTGTGCGCGGCGGCGAACGGGGTGCCGGCGGCCATTCCCTGCGCGGCCCAGTCGGCCGGTGTGACGGTGCGCAGCACCTCGATGCCGTCGCCGAAACCGACGTAGCCGCGCTCCTCCAGCGTGGCCACGAGCTGGTCGGCGTAGCGCCCGGTGAGGTCACCGGCCCAGTCGAACGGCGCCCGGTCGAGGTTCGGCACCGGGGCCAGCACGTAGTAGGTGTGCCTGCCGGCCGGGGCCACCGACGGGTCGGTGCGGCTCGGGTTCGTCACCAGCAGCGACGGGTCGGTCATCAGCTCGCCTCGCCGGATCACCTCGTCGAACGTGCCCTTCCAGGCGCGTCCGAAGTGGATGTTGTGGTGGGCGATCTTGCCATAGCCCTGCGTCGAACCGACGTGCAGGACCACACAGGACGGCGAGTAGGTGAGCTTGCGCTGCCGGCTCTCCGGCAGCAGTTCCTGGTAGGCGACGGGCAGGTCCGGGTTGAGTACCACCACGTCGGCCGGGACGAACTCGCCGTCCGAGGTGATCACACCGGTGGCCCGGCCGTGGGCGGTCTCGACCCGGGTCACCGTGGTGCCGTACCGGATCTGCACGCCGTGCTTCTCGGCCGCGCCGGCCATGCCGCGGGAGACCGCGTGGATGCCGCCGCGCGGGAAGCTGACCCCGGCCACCGAGTCGAGGTACGCGATGACCGTGTAGATGGCCAGCGCGTCGTGCGGCGACAGGCCGGCGTACATCGCCTGGAAGGAGAAGATCCGCTGGGTACGCGGGTCGCGGAAGAACTGGTTGATCTTCGTCTGGAGTCGCCGGAACGCGCCGTTGGCGAACAGCTTCAGCAGGTTGCCGGTGAGCAGGTCGGTCGGCGCGTCGAGGTTGCGCTCGATGAAGTCGGCCCGCTCCCACTTCCACAGGTTGCGCGCGTAGTCGACGAAGCGCAGGTAGCCGTCCGCCTCCCGGGGGCCGCAGACCTTGGCGATCTCGGCGGCCATCCGGGTGGTGTCGGTGATGACGTCGAGCGTCGACCCGTCCGGGTAGTAGGCACGGTAGGCCGGGTCGAGCGGGGTCAGGTCGAGCCAGTCGCCCAGCTCCTCGCCCACCGCGCCCAGCGCCTCGGCGATCAGGTCGGGCATGGTGAGCACGGTCGGCCCGGTGTCGAACTCGTACCCGTCGACGCTGAGCCGGCCGGCGCGCCCGCCGGGCACCGGCTCGCGTTCCAGCACGGTCACCTGACGGCCGCTGCCGGCCAGGTGCAGCGCGCAGGCCAGCCCACCCAGCCCGGCGCCGACCACGACCACCCGGTCGGTCCGTCCGTTCACGGTGCGCATTCCGGCTCCCTTGCTCGTGCTCACGAAGGTGTTCATCAGGACCGCCGCGCGGTGGCGGCGGTGGCGAGGCCGGTCAGCGCGGTGCGCGCGGTCTCGTCGATAGGTGCGGTGTCGAGCGCGGCCAGCGCCTCGGTCACCCGTTCGGCGATCATCCGTTCCACCCCGGCCGCGGCCCCGGTGTCCCGGACCACGTCGGCCAGCCGGCTCACCTCGTGGTCGCCGGTGACCGTGCCGGCCCGGTCCAGGGCGCGGCGCTGGGCCGGGTCGGCGAGCTGCCGGGCCAGCATCAGCAGCGCGGTCGGCTTGCCGGTGCGCAGGTCGTCCCCGGCCGGCTTGCCGGTGGTCGCCGGGTCGCCGTAGACGCCGAGCAGGTCGTCGCGGAGCTGGAACGCCTCGCCGACGGCCAGCCCGTAGCGGGTGTACGCGGCGATCAGCGGGCCGTCCGCGTCCGCGCCGCCCAGGCAGGCGCCGAAGAGCAGCGGTCGCTGGACGGTGTAGCTGGCGGTCTTGTAACGGGCCACCCGCAGCGCCCGGTCGACCGACCAGCTCGCCGCGTCGTTCTCGCCGAGCACGTCGAGGAACTGCCCGGCCACCGTCTCCACCCGCATCTGGTCGTAGCAGCGGCGCACGTCGAGCAGCCGGTCCGCGGGCACGGTGGCGTGTGCCATCAGCCGGTCGGCCCAGACCATGCAGAGGTCGCCGATGAGCACGGCCACCGCCTCGCCGTACCGGTCGGGATCACCGGTGTGCCCGGCGGCCCGGTGCCGCGCGGCGGCGGCGCGGTGTGCGGTGGGCCGGCCGCGCCGGGTGTCGGAGGCGTCCATCACGTCGTCGTGCACCAGTGCGAACGCGTGCAGCAGCTCCAGCGCGGACAGGGCGGGCAGCACCGTGCCGAGCGGCGCGTCGCCGCCGACCACGCCGCGCCAGCCCCAGTACGCGAACGTGGGGCGCACCCGCTTGCCACCGGCCAGCACGCAGTCGCGTGCGGTCGCGGCGAAACCACCCATGGCTGCGTCGATCTCGGTCAGTGAGTCGACTTCGGCGGCCAGGAACGCCGTCAACGTGTCGTCAACGCCCCTGACCAGGTCTTTCGTGAACGCGGCCAGTACGCCGCGGACCGGATCGTCCGTCGCTTCCGGCTGTGCCGGCGCGACGCGGAGCGCGTTACCCGCAACTGCGTCGTTGGCCATGTGAGGGAGCGTACCCTAGGGTTACGAGTTGCGTCGATTGCTGCGTCGAAACCGAGGAGGGCCGGTGGACACGGATCTCACCGCTGCCTATGACCGTTGCCGCGAGCTGCACCGGCGTCACGGCCGTACCTACTATCTCGCCACCCGGCTGCTCCCCGCTTGGAAACGGCGGCATGTGCACGCCCTGTACGGCTTCACCCGCTACGCGGACGAGATCGTCGACCGCACCGAGGACCTGCCGCCCGCCGAGCGGGCCGCCAGGCTGCGCGAATGGTCGGACCGGTTCGTCGCCGGCCTGCACGGTGCGTCGGTCGACGACCCGCTGCTCCCCGCCGTGCTGCACACCATCGCCGTGTTCGACCTGGACCGCGCCGATTTCGCGTCGTTCCTGCGCAGCATGGCGATGGACCTGACGGTGATGTCGTACCCGACCTACGACGACCTGCTCGACTACATGGAGGGCTCGGCCGCCGTCATCGGCACCATGATGCTGCCGATCCTGGGCAGCTCCGACCCGGCCGCCGCCCGGGAACCCGCCCGCCAGCTCGGCTTCGCGTTCCAGCTCACCAACTTCATCCGGGACGTCGCCGAGGACCTCGACCGCGGCCGGACCTACCTGCCCGACGAGGACCTGGCCAAGTTCGACGTCACCCGCGACGACCTGCTCGCCGCGAAGGCCGCCGGGCGGACCACGCCGGCGATCCGCGAGCTGATCGAGTACGAGGTGACCCGCGCCCAGGCCCACTACCTCGCCGCCGCGCCCGGCATCCCGCTGCTCAACCCCGCCTCGCAGGCCTGCATGCGCACCGCGTACGCGCTCTACGGCGGCATCCTCGACGAGGTCGCCGCCCAGGACTTCGACGTCTTCGTCCGCCGGGCCCTGGTGCCGCAGCGGCGGCGGATGTCGGTGGCCGCCCGGTCGCTGCTCACCCCGACCGGCACGCCGGTGCGTGTGCCCGGCCCGGCGCTCACCCCGGCCCTGGCCGGATGACCGAGCGTACGGCCGTCGTGCTGTTCACCCGCGACCTGCGGGTGCACGACCACCCGGCGCTCGCGGCGGCCGTATCGGCGTTCGACCGGGTGGTGCCGCTCTACGTGCTCGACCCGACGCTTGCGAAGCTCTCCCCGAACCGCACCCGCTTCCTCCACCAGAGCCTGGCCGAGCTGCGCGAGTCGCTGCGCAAACGCGGCGGCGACCTGGTCGTCCGACGCGGCGACCCGGTGGCCGAGACGGTCAAGCTGGCGCGCCAGGTCGGCGCCGAGGGCATCGGGCTCTCCGCCGACGTGACCCGGTACGCCCACCGGCGGGAACGCCGCCTGCGCGCCGAGTGCGAGCGGCACCGGATGTTCCTACGGCTCTTCCCCGGGCTGACCATCGTCGAGCCGGGCGCGCTGCGGCCGACCGGCGGCGACCACTACCGGGTGTTCAGCCCTTACTTCCGCGCCTGGCAGGGGGTGCGGTCGCGGGAGGAGCTGGCCGCGCCGAAGCGGGTCCGGCTGCCCGACGGCGTCGACCCGGGCCGGCTGCCGGAACCGCCGAAGGGCGACAGCCCGGACGCCGCCGAGGGCGGGGAGAGCGTCGCCCGCCGCCGCCTCACCGCCTGGCTGCCCACCCTCGACCGGTACGACGACATCCACGACGACATGGCCGGCGACGACACCTCCCGGCTCAGCCCGTACCTCCGATGGGGTTGCGTCTCCCCGCTGGCGGTGGCGAACCGGGCCGGCGACCGCGACGGGCCGTTCGTCCGGCAGCTCTGCTGGCGCGACTTCTACCACCAGGTCGTCGCCGGTTTCCCGGACCTGTCCACCACCGCCTACCGGCGGGGCGCCCGGGAGGACTGGCGGGACGACAGCCACGCGCTGGCGGCCTGGACCGAAGGGCGCACCGGGATGCCGATCGTGGACGCCGGCATGCGGCAGATGCGCGCCCAGGGCTGGATGCACAACCGGGCCCGGCTGATCACGGCCGGCTACCTGACCAAGCATCTCGGGCTGGACTGGCGGCCGGGCCTGGACGTCTTCTTCCACTGGCTGCTCGACGGCGACCGGGTCAACAACTCCGGCAACTGGCAGTGGGTGGCCGGCACCGGCAACGACTCCCGGCCGTACCGGGGCTTCAACCCGGTGCGGCAGGCCGAGCGCTACGACCCGGACGGCGCGTACGTGCGGCGCTGGGTGCCCGAGCTGGAGTCGGTGCCGGGCAAGGCGGTACACCAGCCGTGGCGGCTGCCCGACGAGACCCGTCGAGGCCTCGACTACCCGCCGCCGCTGGACGTCCCCGGCAGCGACCCGGTCTGGATGCGCTGACCGCACCCGCACGTCCCGATCACCTTCCGTGACTTCAGCGTCCGGTCGGACCCTGCCACCGGTTCCCTTTGCTCTGCAGCCATATCCGCATCGGTGACGGAACGTGGCTGGGCAGCCCGCCCGCGCCGTTCCGGCGCGGCGGCTGAACTGCCTGATGGCGACGATGCTGCGCCATTGGCTGCAGAGCAAAGGCGAAAACTGGGGTGGGGTCTTCCCGCCCGGAGGATCACCCTGCGCAACAAGGCTCCGTCGTCACGCTCGGTGGCAAGCGGTCAGAGGCAGGAGTGCAACGCCTCGACCAGTTCGTCCACCCGGTCGTGGTCGGCCAGTCGCGCGGTCGCGTAGGCGAACGTGTAGCCGCGCGCCGGGTCGGCCCAGGCGCTGCTGCCGCCGATGCCGCCCATGCCCCAACTGCCGTCCGGCTCCCACTGCATGCCGAGCGTCCAGTGCGCCGTCCGGTCCAGCACCAGATCCGGGCCGGCGTACTGCACCCGGGTCGCCTCGGCCACCAGGTCCGCACCGAACAGCCGGATCCCGTCGAGGATGCCGCCGGCGAGCAGACCCGCGTAGAACCGGGCCAGCCCGGACGCGGTGGCGTGCAGGTTCACCGCCGGGATCTCCGCGGCCCGCCACGCGTCGCCGTTCACCACGGCGACGTCCCGCCCGCCCGGCGGGTTGTCCAGCGCCCGGGCCCGCAGCGAGCCGGGCTCACCGCGCGTCCGGTCCGGCCAGCCCGGATCGCCGTACGACAGGTCGGCGCACCGCCGCCGGTCGGCCGGGCCCAGTCCGAAGGCCAGATCCAGCCGCCACGGGCCGGCGATCTCCTCGGCCAGGAAGCGCCCCACCGACCGCCCGTCCACCCGGCGGACCAGCTCACCCACCAGGTGCCCGTACGTCCAGGCGTGCTCGCCCGCGACGGTGCCCGGCACCCACTCGGGCTCGGCCGCGGCCAGGTCGGCGCAGAGCAGCTCCCAGTCGGTGACCGCCTCGGCGGGTCGGGGCACCGGGAAGGCCGGCAACCCGGCGGTGTGGTCGAGCACCTGCCGCACGGTGGCCGGGGCACGGAACCCCGGCCAGTACGCGGACACCGGCGCGTCCAGGTCGACCCGACCCCGGTCGACAAGCAACAACAGGCAGCACGCCACCACCGGCTTGCCCACCGAGTAGACGTCGACGAGCGTGTCCGGCAGCCATGGCCGAGCCGCCCCGACGGCCGGCGTCACCGCACCGGGCGGTACGGCCGCGCGGCTGCCGCCCACCAGCTCCAGCACCGGTGTGCCGTCGTGCCAGACGGACAGCGCCGCGCCGGTCTCCCGGCCGGCGGTGAACAGGTCGTGGAAGCAGTCCCGGACCGGGTCGAAACGCGCGTGCATCCGGTCACGGTAGGCGGTCGCACTCATTACCGGCGGAGGAATTCCGGCCGGGTCCGGTGGTCGGCGCCCCCGGCCGTGCGGAATGCTGGCGGGATGGCACAGCCGGAACTGGTGGACGTGGTCGTGGTCGGGCTCGGCGTCGGCGGCGAGGAGGTGGCCGGGCGGCTCGCCGAGGCCGGCCTCGACGTGGTCGGCATCGAACGGGACCTGGTCGGTGGCGAGTGCCCCTACTGGGGGTGCGTGCCGAGCAAGATGATGATCCGGGCGGCCAACGCGTTGGCCGAGGCGCACCGGGTGAACGAGCTGGCCGGGTCCGCGCAGGTGCGCCCCGACTGGGCACCGGTGGCGAAGCGGATCCGCCAGGAGGCCACCGACACCTGGGACGACAGGGCGGCGGTGGACCGCTTCACCGGCAAGGGCGGCCGGTTCGTACGCGGCAGCGGCCGGCTCGACGGCCCGAACCGGGTACGCGTCGGCGACCAGGTCTTCGAGGCCCGCTACGGGGTGGTGCTCGGCACCGGCACCCGGCCCTCGATCCCGCCGGTCGACGGGCTGGCCGACACGCCGTACTGGACCAACCACCAGGCCATCGAGGTCGAGGAGCTGCCGGGCACGATGCTGGTGCTCGGCGGCGGCGCGATCGGGCTGGAGCTGGCCCAGGTGTTCGCCCGGTTCGGCGTGCGGGTCACCGTCGTCGAGGCCGGCGACCGGGTGCTCGCCGTCGAGGAACCGGAGGCGTCCGCGCTCGCCGCCGACGCGCTGCGCGCCGACGGGGTGGAGATCCACACCGCGGTCAAGGCCGGCCGGGTCAGCCACGACGGCGACGAGTTCACCGTCCACGGCGACGGCGTCTCGTTCCGCGGCGAGAAGCTGCTGGTGGTGACCGGCCGCCGGGCACACCTGGAGGAGTTGGGGCTGGACACGGTCGGCGTGGACGCCAACCAGCGCTACCTGCCGGTCAACGACCGGATGCACGTCACCGAGGGCATCTGGGCGGTCGGCGACCTCACCGGCGAGGGCGCGTTCACCCACATCGCGATGTACCAGGCCGGCATCGTGGTGGCCGACGTGCTCGACCACATGCGGCGTACCCGGGGCGGGCCGGACGCCAGCGGCACCGCGAGCGTGGTCGGCGGCGCGGCCGGCGTGGTCAGCGCCGTCGGCGGTGCGATGAGCGCGGGCGGGTCGACGGTCGCGCCGGGCAGCGTCCCGGTCGCCGACTACCGGGCGCTGCCCCGGGTCACGTTCACCGACCCCGAGGTGGGCGCCGTCGGCCTCACCGAGCAGCAGGCCCGCGACCGGGGCATCAACGTCCAGATCGGCTACACCGACCTGACCTCGTCCACCCGGGGCTGGATCCACAAGACCGGCAACGCCGGTTTCATCAAGCTGGTCGCCGACGCCGACCAGGGCGTGCTGGTCGGCGCCACCTCGGCCGGCCCGGCCGGGGGCGAGGTGCTCTCCGCGCTGCTGGTGGCCGTGCACGCGGCGGTGCCGATCAGCCAGCTCCGGCACATGATCTACACGTACCCGACGTTCCACCGGGCCATCGAGGACGCGTTGCGCAACCTGAAGTGACGCCTCAGCCGGCCGGCGCACCGTGCCGGCCGGCACCGGCGGCGAACCGGCCGGCGCCGCGCACCCCGTCGACCGCGAGCGACTCCGTGCCGTAGGCCAACTCCACGGCGAGCGCCTCCGGCTCGGGCCGGCCGGCGCCGTCGAGCAGCGCCGCCCGGTCGTTGCGCAGGCAGGTCTGCGGGTGCCGGGCGATCCCGGCGGCCAGCCGCTCGGCCTCCGCCCGGGCCGCACCGGGCGGGACCAGCCGGTTCACCAACCCCATCGCGTACGCCTCGTCGGCCGGCACCGGCCGCCCGGTGAGGATCAGGTCCATCGCCCGGCTCTCCCCGATCAGCCGGGGCAGCCGGACCGTCCCGCCGTCGATCAACGGCACCCCCCACCGCCGGCAGAACACGCCGAGCGTCGCGTCCGACTCGGCGACCCGCAGGTCGCACCAGAGCGCCAGCTCCAGGCCGCCGGCCACCGCGTACCCGGAGATCGCGGCGACGACCGGCTTGGACAGGCGCATCCGCGTCGGACCCATCGGACCGTCGCCCTCGGCCTCGACCCGGTTGCCGCGCGCCGTGCCGATCGCCTTGAGGTCGGCGCCCGAGCAGAACGTGCCGCCCGCGCCCCAGAGCACGGCGACCGCCGCGTCCGGGTCGGCGTCGAACGCGCGGAACGCGTCGGCAAGCGCCCGGGCGGTCGGCCCGTCCACCGCGTTACGGGCCTCCGGCCGGTCCAGAATCACCGTGGTCACGCCCGCAGCGTGCTCAACCCGCACCCCCATCCCCTCAGCATGCCCGCGCCCCCGCCGCACGCGCCAGCGGAGCCTGGCCGCGCTGATTCACGGAAAGAGTGCCCATCCAGCGCGCGATGAGCACTCTTTCCGTGAATGTGCGGGCGGGAAGGGGTGAATGAGGGCCGGCGGCGCTACTACTTGATGGCGCCGGGTGGGGCCAGCCAGCGCATCGGCTGGCCGGTGACCGCGCCTACCTGGTCGAAGCCCCGGTCGTAGTGCAGCAGCGAGAGCCCGTGATATTCGGCGGTGGCGGCGATGAGCAGGTCGACCGCACCGGCCGACCGGTGCGTCCCCCGTGCCGTCAGGTCGAGCTGCGTCTCTGCCGCACGGTCGTAGACCCGGTCGGGCATCGTCACCCATCCGAAGACGGTCCGGAGCTGATCCGCCAGTTGCGCGCGGTCGGCGACGGACCGGGCGGTGTAGAGGAATTCCAGTTCGACGAGTGGACAGACGGCGACCAGCCCGGCGGTCACCGCCTGCTCCCACCGGTCCAGTACTTCCGGGTCACGAAGTAGCCGGACGAGGGCGCTGGTGTCGATCAGGTGGTCGGCGAACTTCACGAGCGGTAGTGCCCCTTGTCGAGCAGCTCGTCAAAGTCGCCCGCCTGTCCACGGCCGGCCAGTTCGGCCAGGGCGCGGGCGCGGCGGAGGCGGGCCGCGCCCCCGACCGACCGTTGCAGTATATCCAGGA
Organism: Micromonospora sp. NBC_01392; assembly: GCF_045040125.1. NCBI lineage: Bacteria > Bacillati > Actinomycetota > Actinomycetes > Micromonosporales > Micromonosporaceae > Micromonospora > Micromonospora sp. NBC_01392. Next base: position 505,094 of record NZ_CP109549.1, read on the forward strand.
TGTCGTCCGCCCCGGCCCGATCCGGTCAGGGTTTTGCCCGACGTCCGGTTTGGGGGCTCTGCTGCCGGGAAGTCGGAACAGGTGCGCGAACTACTGACGAAGCTTGAGCAGGCCGCGGGGCTCGACCGGGTCGGCGACCGGGTCCAGCGCGTCGTGCAGGGCACGCTGCGCTCGCAACGCGTCCGGGACGCGCTGCACGGCGTCTGGCTGGGCCATCCGCTGCACCCCGCCATGGTGCAGGTCCCGGTCGGCGCGTGGATCTCCGCCGCCGTGGTGGACCTGCTGCCCGGCCAGCGCCGGGCCGCCACCGCGTTGGTCGGGCTCGGCACGGTCAGCGCGTTGCCGGCGGCGGTCGCCGGGTGGAACGACTGGGCGGCGCTCTCCCGGGACCAGCGGCGGATCGGGCTCGTTCATGCCGGGGCCAACATCGTCGGCCTCACGCTCTACGCCGGCTCGCTGGCGGCCCGACTGAACGGGCGGCACGGCCTCGGCCGGGCGCTGGCCTACCTGGGGCTGTCCGCCGCCGGCGGCGGCGCGTACCTGGGTGGGCACCTCGCCTACAAGCAGGGGGCCCAGGTCAGTCAGAGCGTCTCCGATCTGCACCTGATCGGCGAGGGCTGGCACCCGGTGGGCGACCTGAACAGCCTGCCGCAGCGCGAACTGGTCACCCGGGAGATCGACGACGTCTCGGTGATCCTCTACCGGCACGGTGACGACGTCACCGTGATGTTGGAGCGCTGCCCGCACCAGAGCGGCCCGCTCGGCGAGGGCGAGGTGCGGCAGATCGACGGCCACGCCTGCGTGGTGTGCCCGTGGCACGGCAGCGCGTTCCGCCTCAACGGCGGCGAGGTGGTGCACGGCCCGGCCGCCAACGACCAGGTCGTGCTGCCCACCCGCGTGGTCTCCGGCCGGGTCGAGGCCCGGCTGCCCTGATCCGGCCGCCCGTGCCCACGGCGCATCCGGCATTCGGCGACCGGCGACCTGCGGCGCACCGGGCTCAGTCGCGGCGGTGCCGGCCGTTGCCCAGCGCGCGGCTGCCCAACGCGCGGGCCGCTACCGGCCGGCGGCGCAGTCCGAGGACGGCGCCGATCTGGGCGCCCACGATGCTCGCCACCGCCAGCACCGCCGAGATGGCCAACGGGCGGTTGATGCCCTCCTCGGCCGTGGCCCGGGACGCGCCCGCCGCCATGGCCGGCGGCTGCCCCTCCGGCGCCTCCACCGTGGGCGTGGTGTCCCGCGCCGGCGTGTGCGGCGCGGGCTTCGGCTTCGGCTTCGGCGCCATCGCGGACGTACCGCCCCCGTCGGGCTTCGCCGGGGCGGGCTTCGCCGGCGTCACCACCAGCCGGCCGGCGGCGTGTCGGCGGGCCCCCTCGTCCACCGCGCCGCCGGGCAGTTCGAGCAACTGGCCGGGGCGGATCCGGTCCGGGTCGGTGAGCCGGTTCAACCGGGCCAGCTCCCGGTAGCGGTCGAAGTCGTCCAGGTAACGGTCGGCCACCTCGCCCAGGTAGTCGCCCTTCGCCACCCGGTACACCGCCGGGCCGGTGGCGTCCGGTGCGGCAGGCGTCGGCGTCGCGACCTGAGGTGCGGTGTACGCCGTGGTGACGGCCGGCGCGGCGACCACCGGTTGCGGCGCGGCCAGCGTCGCGGCGCTGGCCGCGGCCGGGCTCGCCGCCAGGATCAACGCCACGGATCCGACCAGCGCGGCGGCGGCCCGCTGCTGGCGGTGCATGCCGGGCAGCTTCGGTGCGGGTCGGCGCAACACCGACGCGAGCAGTTCCACCACGACCGAGAACGCGAACGTGGCCCAGCCGAACCAGCCCACCACGGCCAGCGCCCGCAGGAAGAGCTGCCCATCGTCGCGGCTGGTCAACGCCGTACCCACCTCGGCCAGGGTGGGCAGGTGGTCGGGCAGCGGGTTGCCGGCGAAGGCCAGGAGGGCGACCGGTCCGCCGGCCAGCAGCCCCACGAGCACGACGAGAGCGCCGAGCCCGGTGAGAACCTGGCCGGCGCGGTGGACGGCGGAGCGTCGGGGTGCACCCATGGCGGCCTTCCCTTCCTACGGTCCGGTGAGCGCCCGAGCGGTGGCCTCACCGGTGACGGTGGTGGTCTTCTGCGCGCCGAAGAGCCCGATCAGGTCCCGGCGGTAGGTGATCCGGACGCGTACCCGGATCTGGGTCTCGAGGCCGACCACGGGGAAGTCGACGTCGTGGCCACCGACCTCACCCGCGGCGCTGAGGTAGTCGGCGACGGCCGCACGGGCGGCGACCTGGTCGATCCGCTTCGGACCGCCCTCGATGGCGCTCGCGCGGTCGATCATCTGGCCGCCGCTGCGGGCCGCCTCGGCGGCCAGGTTGTCGGCGCGTTGCAGCGTCCGGAGCTGCCCGGCGCCGTCGTAGGCGAGGCTGACGATGGCCAGCACGCCGGTCATCGCCACGGCCAGGAACAGGCTCACCCGGCCGCTCTCCGCACCGCGCCGGCCGGTCATCCGCGGCTCCGGTAGGTGTCCAGCGGCGAGGTGAAGCGCGCCGCGACCGTCTTGCCGCCCGGCACCCCGGGCAGGCCGGGCGCGCGCAGGTCGTCGAAGGAGACGGTGCAGGTGACCGTCACCGTGACCGTCGCCGGCACGCCGGCCGCGCTCCGGTACGCGGTGGCGAAGGTGGTCTCCTGCCCGGCCACCGACCCGCTCAGGTCCAGCCTCGGTGGGGCGGTGCAGCGCAGGCCGGACCAGTTGAGCTGGTCGCGGGCCGCCTGCTCGGCGGCCTTCTCGCCGGCGCGGGCGTCGCGGGCCAGGGAGGCGGCCCGGGCGGCGTCGTGCGCGGCGGACTCCACCGCCTCGTCGGCGACGGCGGTCCGGCCGGCCACCCCGGCGAGCACCATCAGCCCGATGAAGGCGGGGGCGAGCACCGCCACCTCGATCGAGACGGAACCGCGGTCCCGACGTGCCGGCCTCATCCCGTGGTCCAGCGTTCGGCGGGACCGTGCGCGGTCTGCGTGACCTCGAAGTCGACGCCCGGGACGACCGACAGGGAGCGCCCGCGCACCGTGCAGGTGACGTCGACGGCGGTCTCCACGCAGGTCGGTCCGTTCTTGTCCCAGCCGACCAGCCAGTCGCCGGAGCGGCGCAGGAACGTGATCGCCTGCGCCCGGCCGGCGTCCGGCCCGGCGTCGAACGTGCGTTGCGCGTTCACCCCGGTCTGCGCCGCGTTGAGCGCGGTGGACCGGGCCACGAACCAGACGCCGACCTGGATCGAGCCGAAGAGCAGCACCAGGATGGCCGGCATCATCACGGCCAGCTCGACCGGGTTGGCGCCCCGCTCGCGCCCGCCCGCGTCGAGGCGGGCGCGCAGCGTGGCGGCGATCCGCCCCGGACCGCGCGGACCGGCGACGCGGCCGGCGTCCGCCGGCCGACGCCGGACCGGACGGGCGGGGCGAGCCATCACGGGGCCTTCGGCGCCGTGTTGTTCGGGATGGCGTTCATCCAGTTGTTCGCCTTGGCCAGGGCGAGCCCGGTGACCGCGATGGCCACCGCGACCAGACCGAAGATGATCACGGCGGTCGGGACCGGGCTGTCGCCGCGCTCGTTGTCCCGGCGCAGTTCGGCGAGACGGGTGCTCACCGTCGCGTAGAGGTAGGCGTAGAGGTGCATGGTCTTCTCCTTCTCGGGGGTGGGGTTCACAGGCGGGCGAGGAACGGATAGACGGCGAAGCCGAGCAGGACGAAGACCAGCAGCGATCCGGGAATGTCCAACTTGCTGGTCACCCCCTCGGCGCGGGTCAGGTTGTCGGTACGGATCTGGTCGCGCAGCGAGTCGGCACGGGACCGCAACGTCTCGTGCACCTGGGCGCCCTCACTGCCGGAGGAGCGCATGATGGCGCCCACGTCACCCAGCTCCGGAATGCCGATCCGGTCCGCCAGCTCCTGCAACTCGTCCCACGGCGAGTGCATCTGGAGCTGGGCGAGCCGCAACGCCTCCCGGATCCGGTCGAACACCCAGCCGTCGCAGACCGCCGCCGCGCGTTCCAGCGACTGCACCGGGCCGTGCGCGGCGGAGAGTTGCAACGCCACCAGGTCGAGGTAGGTGCAGACCGCCTGGCGGAACTCGTCCCGGGCGGCGTCCGCCTTGGCCAGCACCGAGCGGTGCGCGACCAGGCCGGCGAGCAGCGCCATGCCGAGGCTGGCCACCACCGGCACGGCCACCGGCAGGGAGACCCCGCCCAGGAAGAGCACGGCCGATCCGACCGCCGGCGTGACGAACCCGATCAGCGCGGAGAGCAGCACCGACAGGGCGTACTGCTCGGGGGTCTGGTCGAGCAGGGCGAGCTGCCTGGTCGGCGGGCGCAGCCAGCGGGCGAAGCCGCCGAGCCAGTCCGGCCCCGCGCTGGTCGTCGGGGCCTGACCGGGCGGCTGGTGCAGCCGGCGCAGCGCCGGGCCGAGCGCCGGGGTGGCCGGGAGCGCCTCGCGGACCACGAGGAAGAGACCGAGCCCGACCGCCGATCCGCCCAGCACCGCCACCGCGAGCTGCCAGTTGAGGACCACTATGCGATCGCCTCCTCCGGGTCGGGCGCCGGCAGGAAACGCGCCGGGCGGGGCGGCTGGCTCATCGACCGCACCCAGGCCAGCAGGCCGATGAAGGCCGCGCCGAGCACCGCCATCACGAGCTGGCCGGTGACCGTGCCGTACGGGCGGATGTAGTCGCTGTTCACCAGCCCGTACGCCAGCGTGGCGAGCGTCATGCCGGTGAGGAAGCGGACCGCGAACCGGGGCTGGGTCCGCTTCGCCTCGACCTCGCGCCGGGTGGCCACCTCGGCGGACGCGGCGCCGGCGATCGAGCGGAGCACGTCGCCGAGGCGCTCGCCCCGGTCGGTGAGGTGCAGGATCAGCGCGGCCACCACCTGATCGGCGACCGGGTCGGCGATCTCGTCGGCGAACGCCAGCAACGCGGACTTGGCCAGCCAGCCGGCCTGGAGGCGGGCGGCCAGCGTGCGTACCTCCTCCTGGATCTCCTCCGGCGCGGTGGTGATGGTGCCGACGATGGCCTGCTGGAGCCCCTGCCCGGTGGCCGAGATGTCCTTGAGTCGCCGGGTCCACTCGCCGACCGCCTCGACCCGGGCGATGGCCCGTTGCTCGGCCCGACCGACCGCGAACAGCCACGGCACCCCGGGCACCGCGAGCGCCACCAGCAGGCCCACCACCGGCAGCCCGGTGAGCAGGAACGCCAACGCGCCGGCGGCCACCGCGCCGCCCAGCAGGAGCTGGTGGCGTCGCTGGTCGGCGCGACCGGTCCCGGCGCCGGTCCAGAGCCGGCTCAGACCCGGCCCGGCGCTGCCCGGCGTCGACCCCGGTGGCCGGCGGGTGCCGACCAGCGCGACCACGGCCAGCACCAGCCCGGCCACGCAGGCCGCGCCGGAGACCAGCGCGATCAGCTCGATCTGCGTCACGCCTGCCCTCCGTTCGGCCGGCGCCCGAGGCGGGTGTGCCGGGGCCGCCGCCAGGCGCCGACGCCGGCCTCGACGAACCGGGTGAGCAGCCGGGCGTCGTAGCCGACGCGCAGCAGTTGGTCGCGGATCCGCTCCGGCAGGTGGCGGGGGACCGCCCGGCCGTCCGGCCCCGGGCCGAAGACCGTGGTGGTGGTGATCCGGTTGCCCTCGCCGACGCCGATGACCTCCTCGACGTGCGAGACGAAGCGGTGCTTGCGGCCACCGATCGCGGTCTCGTCCTCGACCGTGACGTAGACGATCAGGTCGAGCGCGTTGCCGGCCATCCGGCGGGCCTGGTCGACGGTCATCTCCCGGCCGTGGGAGAGCGCCAGCTCGATGATCCGTTCGCTCACCCCGGCCGGGGTACGGGCGTGGATGGTGCACATCGACCCACGACTGGTGGTCATCGCCTGGAGCATCGGCACGATCTCCCGGGACCGCACCTCGCCGACGATGATCCGCAGCACGCCCATCCGCAGCGACACCGGGATCAGGTCGGCGATGCTCACCTCACCGGCCGGTCGCCCGTCCGCGCCGCGTTCGCCGTGCCCCTCCCGGGACTCGAAGCTCATCACCGCCCGGTGCTTGTGCCCGCGCCGGGCCGGCAGCAGTTCCCGGCTCTCCTCCAGCAGCACGTACGGCTCGTCGGCCGGGATGTCGTCCATCAGCGCCCGGATGACAGTGGTCTTGCCGGCCCCGGCCAGCCCGGCGACCATGATGTTCAAGCCGGCGCGCATGGACGCGCGGAGGAAGTCGCGCAGCAGCGGATCGATCATCTCGTCCAGGTCGGGGCGGGCGCCGGCGATGTCCTCCAGGCTCACGTCAAGCGTGTTGTGCTTGCGGATCACCGCGTACGGGCGGTGGCTGACCAGGAAGACCGCGGCGAGCCGGCTGCCGTCGGGCAGTTGCAGGTCGAGCGTGGGCTTGGAGGTGGAGAGCGACCGCTCGGTGGCCCCGGCCCGGCGGGCCGCCGCCTGGAGGATCTCCACCAGTTCGTCGTCCGTCTCGGCGATCGGCTCGGCCCAGTCGACGCCGCCGCCGTGCCGGGTGATGCGCACCTGGTCGCAGCCGAGGATGTGCACCTCCTCGATGGTGTCGTCGACGAGCAGCGTCTGGAGCCGGCCCAGCCCGACCAGTTCGGCGGTCACCTGGTCGAGCAGCAGCCGTTCCGCGTCGGCGGGCATCGGCGTGCCGGCCCGGCGCACCGAGTCGGCGTACGCGGAGACCACCGCGACGGCCAGTCGGGCCCGCTCGACCTCCTCGGCGTCGGCGTCGAACTCCCGGCCACGCTGCCAGTGGGTGAGTCGCTCGCTCAGTTCCCGGCGCAGCTCGCGGACGACCGCGAAGTCGACCCGGGGGCGGGGCGGCGGGGCGGGCGGTGCGGCGGGGAGCGCCGGGCCGGCCACGTGGTGCCGTCCGTTCGGTGGCGCCAGCGGCGGGACCGTGGAGACGACGCCGGGTTGCTGCCCGCGCGGGTCGTGCGAGACCGGCTCAAACCGCACCGGGCACCCCCGGTGCGGTCGGCGCGCTGACCGCTGCCGCGGCGGTCACGCCGGGCCAGGACAGCCGGGCCCGACGCCGGTCGAGCAGCGCCCGGACCGGCACCTCCAACGCGCCGGCCGCGCGCATGAGCGGCCGGTTGGCGCGTACGGTGCCGCCGCGGCCGAGCACCTCGGCGGTACGCGGGTCGTGCGGCAGGCGGGCGATCACCGGCAGCCGCAGCGCCTTGCTGATCTCGCTGGTGCCGTGCCCGTCGCCGACCACCAGCAGGCGCAGGTTGCCCGGCGGGACGCGGTGCTCGGTGAGGTCCCGTTCGATCGCCCGGACCGCGGCCCGGGTGGCGGAGAGGTCGGGCAGGTGCGCGCGGGTGACCAGCAGCACCACCGCGGCGGCCCGCAGCAGCGGCCAGGGTGGACCGGCGACCGCCAGTCGACCGCAGTCGACCAGCACGTCGTAGGGGGGCACGCCGCGTTCCAGCCCGGTGAAGTAGTCGGCGAAGCGCTGCCAGAGCGGGACCACGCTGCCGGCCTGGGCCGGGTCGACCACGCCGGGCAGCAGCAGCCGCTCGCGGCGGGGCGCGTCCAGGTCGACGAGCTGGGACCAGAACGTGCTCTCCAGGCTGCCGTCGCGCAGTTCGCCGACGGCCAGCTCGCCGATGCCGCGCGGGCCGTCGAGCGCGCCGCCGAGGTAGCCGGCGAGGATGGAGCCACCCGACGGGTCGCACTCGGCCAGCACGAGCCGGCGGTGCCAGCTCAGCGCGGCGGCCAGCGTGGTGGTGGTGACGCCGGGCGAACCCTTCGCCGAGACCAGGGCGATGATCGCCATCAGGCCGCCTCGGTGAGCACGAGCGCGATCCGGTCGTCCGCGGCCAGCACCACCACCGCCGGCACGTCCCGGACGGCCAGCGCCAGGTAGACCACCACGTCGCCGTTCTCCGGCGTGGCGGTGTCGATCACGGTGGCCGCGAACCGGGTGCCGCCGCCCCGGGCCGCGTCGGAGCCGCTGGTGCCGGCGGTCGGCGTGCTGACCAGCAGCACCTTGTCGCCGGGGTGCAGTTCGCGGGCGGGTACCTGGTCGGCCGCCAGTCCCAGCGCGATCTGCTGCTGGCCGGGGCCGAGCAGCGGGGCGTCGGTGAGTTGGGCCGGGGTGAGCAGCGTGCCGGGGGTGAGCCGCACGGCGGCCCGCAGGCCGAGCAGTTCCTTCATCCGATCGGCCGGCACCGGCCGCAGCTCGCGCCCGCCGGAGACGCGGACCGGCACCAGGTCGTCGGCGGTGAGCTGCTGACCCACCTCGACCGGCCGGGCGACCGCCAGGTAGCTGCCGGTGGACCGGACCGAGGTGACCGCGAACGCCGCGCCCAGCCCGCCGAGCGCGATCAGCAGGATGGCCAGGCCGAGCAGGCCGGGCCGGATGCGCCGCTGCCGGACCACCTTGGGCGGCGCCACCGGCGCCTCCACCGGGGTCCCGTTCCGGGCCGCCACAACACTCATCGGGTCACCACCTGGAGTTCGTTGATCTGCACCGGGACGACACCGCTGACCCGGCTCTGGTCGATCACGCCGCTCTCCCCGCCGCTGGACGACCAGTCGACGGTCCAGAACGTGGTGGCGTAGACCTGGTACGTGTCGGCCTTGGAGTAGCCGTTGGGCAGGCCGCAGTCGGGTGACGGGGCGCCGGCGTGCGGCCCGTCCGCCTCGTACGGCGTGCCCGGTCCGTCGCAGGTGACGTCGAGGTCGTCGGCCATGTGCCAGACGATCCGCTTCACCTCGGCGGTGATCGTGACGGTGAGGCCCCGCTCCGACGTGGAGGCGGTCAGCGGCCCGAAGTAGGACTTGCCGGGGCTGGCCCACATCCAGACCGGCAGCCCGACCAGCCCCGGCCCCTTGCTGCGCCGGGGCGCGACCGCCGCCCGGGGCGGCAGCAGCGAGATCGAGGCCAGCGCGCGACGGGCCAGCTCCTCCGGGTCGGGCGGGGTGCCGTAGCCGCCCGGCGGCGCGTCGAGCAGCACAGTGCCCTGCTGGCCGGTGGCGCCGTCCTGGCAACTGGCGTAGTACCACTGCTGGCCGGGCGGTGCGGGCTGCTGGGGTTCGGCCAGCTTGTAGTAGCAGCCGTCGCCGTTGTTGAACCAGCCCATGATGTCGTCGTAGCACTTGACGACCTGGCCGTTCCACTGGCACTTCGCGGTGCCTCCGCCGCTGCTGCCGCCGCCGTCGTTGCCGCCGCCGCCCGGCCCGCCGCCACCGCCCGGGACGCCCGGGTCGTCGTCCCAGACGTCGCAGTTGGTCTGGTCGGGTGGGCAGGAGCCGCCCGGGTCGGCGGCGCGGGCGGGGGAGCCGGCCAGCGTCAGCACCGCCACCAGGCCGGCGACGAACCACCGGCGGGGCGTCCCGACCCGGTCGGCCGGGACGCTCCCTCCTCCCCAGGTCAGCACGGCTGGTCCCGGTGCGCGGCGCCGGAGTTGATCAGCCACCGGCCGTCCGGGTAGCGGGCCGCGGTCGCGGTGGCGAGATACCGTCCGCTCCGGGTGCCGGGCACCGGCTTGCCGTCCTTGGCGTAGACCAGCCGGTAGCCGGTCGCGTCCAGGCAGTCCTGGATCTCGACGGTGGGCGTTTCGGCGGCCAGGTCGACCGAGACCACCGTGGGGGTGGAAACCAGTTTTCCGGTACGCATCGCGCCGTGCTCCTTCGCGTCACGAATTGCCAACCGCACCTGGGTCAGCAGCGGGTCGGCCAGAAATCGGCCGAGGGCGGGATGGCCGGGATCGCTGCGGGCGCTCGCCGCCCGGGACGCGGCGAGATAGCCGGAATAGGCGGTGAGTGCCGCTTTTTCGGCCGCTTTCTCCTCGGCGGTGGAATGCGCGGCGGGCGCGGCGGCGCGGCCGGTCAGTGGGCCGGTGGTCGCCTCGGGCCCGGTGCCGCAGCCGGCGGCGCCGACCGCCAGCACGAGGCTGAGCAGGCCGCCTTCCCATCGGCGGGATTGCCATGTGCGCAACGCCGAGCCCTCCTCGGTGCCGGCCCGGTGCGGTCGCGCGGAGCGCTCCGGGCATGCGGAAGCACGCCCGGATCTGTCGGACCGGACCTCGACCGCCACCGTGTGCATTTACCTGTGCTGATCTTCGTCAAATGTGGAAGTGATGTCTCCGGTCCGCCTCCGACGCCATTGAGCGGGGGTTGCGTCGTACCCAAGGGGCGAGCATAGGCTGACGTCCGCCGATGCAACAGAGGCAATTCACGTGAACACGTTGAGTGAAGACGGGTGGTGGCGGCCGGTGGTGTTCCGGACGGTGACGAGCGGGTCCTCCCCGGCCCTCCCGACAGTCGGTGTGCGCTCACCCGCACCCGTCCACCCGCCCGCGCCGGCCGGCCGCCGCGCCACCGGTATGGGTGGGGTGCACCCCGCTCGTCCGATCCGTCCCGCCGGCCGGCCACGCCCGGCACCCATCGCCGGCACCGGTCGCTCCGGGCCCCCGCCGGACGCCATTTTCCGCGTCATCCGCCACACGCCGATCAACGTGACGTCACTCTGCGTGCTCCGCAGGGGAACCACCGGCAACCGGATGGGGGAGCCGGCATGACCACCGAACGGGTCCGCCACCCCGACCCGCCGGCCGTCACCCGCCGCCCGCTCGTCCGGCTGTTGGCCACCCTCGCGGTCGGGCCGCCGGTCCGGCTGGCGGTGGCCCGCTACGCCGTACCGCCGGACCGCCCGGACCGGACGGCGTGCGACGCCTGCGGCACACCGATCGGGCTGGACCGGCCGTGGCCGGCGCTCGGGCCGGCGGCCCGCTGCCCCGGCTGCCGGGCACGGATCGGCGCGCCGCCGGCCGTGGCGGAGGTGGCGCTCGCGGTCGCCGTCGCGGTGCTGGCGTTGGCCGGCGGGCTGCCCGGCGCGCGTCTGGCGCTGGCCTGGTGGCTCGCCTGGGCGGTACCGATGGCGCTTGTGGACGCCGCGGCGCACCGGCTGCCCGACCGGCTGACCTGGCCGGCCGCCGCCGGCGCCGCGGCGCTGCTCGGGGCGACCGCGCTGGCCGGGCCCGGCCCGGCACCCTGGGTACGGGCCGTCGCGGCCGGGCTGGCGCTCGGCGCCGGCTTCGCGGCCACCACCGTGCTGTTCGGCCGGCGCGGTTTCGGCCTCGGCGACGCCAAGCTGGCCCTCGGCGCGGGCGCGCTGCTCGGCTGGTACGGCTGGCCGGTCCTGGTGGCCGGGCTGGTGCTCGCGGTCACCCTGGCCGCGCTGGCCGGGCTGGTGCTGCTCGCCGCCCGGCGGGTCCGCTGGCGCAGTCACCTGCCGTTCGGGCCGTTCCTCATCCTCGGCACCACCGCCACGCTGGTGCTCACCACCGCAGGCGGGTAAGGACGGGCCCCCGCTTAACGCCTCCGGTAGAGAAGGGGCCCCGCCTAACGCTCCGTGCCCCGGTCGCCCGGCGGCTGGGCCGGTACGCCGGACATCCGCTCGACGATCTTCTCCAGCGCCTCGAACGCGTACGCCCAGTTGTGGCACTTGAAGCTGCGCAGCCCGGTGATCGGGGTGCGGCAGTCGGCACAGTGGACACCGGGCACCGCGTCCGGCACCTCGGTGTTGACGTACTTCCGCTCGCCGAGCACCACCCGCGCGATCATCGCCGTGTCGTGCACCCGGTGCAGCGCGGACGAGACGATGTCGTACCAGGTCACCCGGCGTCCGCACGTGGGGCAGTCCGGCTCGTCGCCGCTGACCCACAGCGGCGCGCCGATGCTGTGCGCCGGGATGTTCAGCAACCGCTCCATCCGGCGTACGTCCGACTCGGGGGTGGTCCACCGGTGCCGCCCCGGTAGCGAGGCGGGCGAGTCGTAGACGGCGCGGAACAGCACCGGGTCGACCTCCACGGTCTGCCGCCGATCGGTCATCGGTACCTCCTGGGAACAACGGGTCAGCGTTTCGTCGCCCAGGGTGCTACACATCAGGGCGTGACGGCTGCTGAAACGCGACCCAACGTGGCCCGGATGTACGACTACTACCTGGGCGGATGCCACAACTTCGCGGCCGACCGGGCCGCCGCGGAGGAGATCCTGAAGATCTTTCCGGACACCGGCGTGGCGGCCCAGACCAACCGCGCCTTCCTGCGCCGGGCCGTGCGGTGGGCGGCCGAGCGGGGCGTACGCCAGTTCCTCGACGTCGGCGCCGGGCTGCCCACCCAGGGCAACGTGCACGAGGTGGTCCGCGCGGTGAACCCGGACGCCCGGGTGGTCTACGTGGACACCGACGAGGTGGCCGTCGCGTACGCCCGGCGGTTGCTGCCCACCGACGGCGGTCGCACCGTGGTGGTCCGCGGTGACCTGCGGCGGCCCGACGAACTGCTGGCCGACCCGACGCTGCGCGCGACGCTCGACCTCCGCGAGCCGGTGGCGCTGCTGCTGGTCGCGGTGCTGCACTTCGTGCCCGACTCGGACGACCCGTGGGCGGCCGTGGCCCGGCTGCGCGACGCCACCGCGCCCGGCAGCCTGCTCGCGTTGTCGCACCTGACGCTGGACGGCGCGCCGCCGCTGCCCGCGCGGGCCGGCACCGAGGTCTACCGGCGCAGCAGCGCGCCGCTGGTGCCCCGCACCCACGCCGACGTGGCCCGCTTCCTCGACGGGTACGACCTGGTCGAGCCCGGTCTGGTCCGGCTGGCCGACTGGCGGCCGGACGGCGAGCCGCAGGCCGCGGTGTCGCACGGTTACGGCGGGGTGGGCGTGCGTCGCTGACCTCCCGACGCTATCCAAGTTAGCAAGCATCGGGCGTCTGCGGTATCGGCCGACGAACCGATCAGATCGGGCGGAAATCCTCGTTAGATTCGCCGAGCTGATCTGACGGGGAGGTCACCGGTGTCCACTGTGCCCACAATCGAAAAGCGAATTCCGCCACTGGTCCGGCGAGGACTCGTTCCGGAAACGCGACCACAGCGCATTCTCGCGCTGGCGACGTTCGTCAACATGATCGGCAGCGGCGTCTTCATGGTCACCGCCGCGCTGTTCTTCACCCGCGTGGTCGGTCTGCCGCTGGCCCAGGTCGGCCTCGGCATGGGCGTCGCCGCCGGCGCCGGCCTGCTCGCGGGCGTACCGGTGGGGCATCTCGCCGACCGGCGCGGGCCCCGGGAGGTCTACCTGGGAATGCTCGTGATCCAGGGCGCGGCGATGGGCGCGCTGCTCGTCGTCCGCAGTTTCTGGCTGGTCCTGGTGGCGCTCTGCGTCGGTGAGCTGGCCCGTTCCGCCGGGGGCGCGGCGCGGGGACCACTCGTTCGCGGAATCGGCGGCGACGACCTGCCGAGATATCGCGCGTACCTGCGTTCGGTCGCCAATCTGGCCGGCAGTTGCGCCGCGATCGCGACCGGGTTCGCCGTGCAGTTCGACAGTCGCCCGGCCTACCTGGCGCTGGTGCTGGCGAACGCGCTCAGCTTCGTCGCCGCCGCGACCGTGGTCGCCGCCCTGCCGGCGCTGCCGCCGGTGCCCGCGCCGCCACGCGCCGGCCGCTGGACGGCCCTGCGCGACCGGGGGTACGTGGCCGTCACCGTGCTGGACGGCGTCATGTCGATCCACCACCAGGTGCTGCTCTTCGCGCTGCCGCTGTGGATCGTCGGGCACACCGACGCGCCCCGCTGGCTGGTCGGCGCGACCGCCCTGGCCAACACCGCGCTCGTGGTGCTGCTCCAGGTCCGGGCGAGCCGGGGCGTGGACAGCAGCGACGCGGCCGGCCGGGCCGTACGCCGGGCCGGGGTGGCCTTCCTCGCCGGGATGGCGGTCGTCGCCGCGACCGCCACGCTGCCCACCTGGCTCGCCGTCGCCGGCATCGGGCTCGGTGTCTGCGTGCACACCGTCGGCGAGCTGTGGCACACCGCCGGCTCGATGGAGCTGCGTTTCAGCCTGGCCCCGGCGCACGCGCAGGGGCAGTACATGGGCGTGTTCGGGTTCGGCGCCGGCCTGGCGAACGTGGTGGCGCCGACCGTGCTGGCGTTGTGCTGCATCACCTGGGGCGCGCCCGGCTGGCTGCTGCTCGGCGGCGTGTTCCTGGTGGTGGGACAGGTGACGCCGGAGGTGGTGCGCCGGGCGGAGCGGAACCGCCCGGCGTGACGCTCAGTCGAGGCCGCGGTGGGCGGCCCAGAGCGTGGCCGCGCGGTCGGCCGCCGCCGCCACCAGCGCGGCCAGCTCCGGCCGGTCCGGCACCCGGAACGACACGTACGCGCCGCGCCCACCCGCCGTGGGCCGGCCGTACGCCTTCGCGGCGAGCCGGCCGTCCGGCAGCAGCCGGATGTTGAGCGTGGTCAGCGTGAACTCCTCGCCGCGCCGGGTGTCGGTCCAGCGCAGCGCCTCCGGAACGGCCACGTTGATGGCGAGGGCGGTGACGTCGGGCGGGGCGTCGCTGCTCATCCGGGCTCGGGCGGGGGCGTCGCTGCTCATCCGGGCATCGTCGCACGGCGGCTCAGCGTCGTCTCCCGGGTCATCCGGGACAGCTTCTCCGGGTTGCGCACCGCGTAGAGCCCGGTGATCAGGCCGTCGTCGAGGCGTACCGCCACGACCGTGTCCAGCTCGCAGTCGAGCCGCACGAGCAGCGCCGGGTAGCCGTTGACCTGCGCCGGCACCATCGACGCCGCCTCGGCGACCCGACGCCAGCCGCCGGCCAGCAGGCGGGCCACCTTGTCGGCGCCCGCGACCGGGCGCGGGATCGCCTGCCTGATTCCGCCGCCGTCGCCGACCAGCACGACGTCCTCGGCGAGCACCGCGAGCAACGACCGGAGGTCGCCGGTCTCGACGGCCCGCCGGAACGCGTCGAGCGCGTCCCGGGTCTCGGCCGCGGAGACGGTACGGCGGGGCCGGCGCGCCGCCACGTGGGCGCGCGCCCGGTGCGCGATCTGCCGTACCGTGGCCGGCGTCCGGTCGACCGTCTCGGCGATCTCGTCGTACCCGACGTCGAACACGTCACGCAGCACGAACACGGCCCGCTCGGTCGGCGCGAGCGTCTCCAGCACCAGCAGCATCGCCATCGAGACGCTGTCGGCCAGCGCCACGTCGTCGGCCACGTCGGGGGTGGTCAGCAGCGGCTCGGGCAGCCACGACCCGACGTACGACTCCTTGCGCCGGCCGAGCGCGCGCAGCCGGGACAGCGCCTGGCGGGTGGTGATCCGGACCAGGTAGGCGCGTCGGTCCCGGATCTCGTCGAGGTCGACACCGGCCCACCGCAGCCAGGTCTCCTGGACCACGTCCTCGGCGTCGGCGGCCGAGCCGAGCATCTCGTACGCGACCGTGAAGAGCAGGTTCCGGTGGGCGAGGAACTCCTCGGTGGCCGGGTCCGCCATGGCTGGCTCCTCCGCTGCTCGACTGCGTTCCCCACCAGACGCCGGCCGCCGGCCCGCTGTGACGCCGCACCGCTGTGGCGGTCGTCACCCGGCCACGGTGTCACGCCGGCCCCGCCGCCGGCATCTCGTGTCCGACCGAACGCCACACCACCAGAGAGGCGGAACCATGGAGACCCGATTCAACCTGTTCGACAACGCGATCTCCGCGAACTTCTTCAAGCGGTTCGCCAACGCGGGCCTGGTGATCCAGCAGTCGCCGCTGCCGCACTCCACCCAGGAGCTGGTGTCGCTGCGGGCCAGCCAGATCAACGGCTGCGGCTGGTGCATCGACATGCACACCAAGGAGGCCGCTGCCGCCGGGGAGAGCGCGGTCCGGCTGCACCTGGTCGCCGCCTGGCGCGAGTCGACGGTCTTCACCGAGGCGGAACGCGCCGCGCTGGCGTTCGCCGAGGAGGGCACCCGGCTCGCCGACGCCCACCCGGGGGTGTCCGACGAGACGTGGGCCCGGGTGCGTGAGCACTACGACGACGACCAGGTCGCGGCGCTGGTCTGCCTGATCGGGTTGATCAACGCGGCGAACCGGGTCGCGGTGATCGTGCACCAGCGGGGCGGCTCGTACGAGGCCGGCACGTTCGCCGCCGCGCTGCGCTGACCGACGGGGATCGGCCGGCCCGGGGCACTGTCGGTTTGCGGTCAGCGCGACAGCCTGGCGTGGTCCGAAGCGGATTCGTACCCTGATCCGGGACGTCTCGGTCGACGGTGGGGAGGGGCTGGCGCTGCTGTCGAACCGGAGCCTCGCCGACGTCCCGACCGATCGCGTCGTCGCCCTGCCCGACGCGGAGACCGACGCGCTGGCCATGCTGATCGCCCGCGACCATCCGGACCTGGCCGCCGTGGTGCATCGCCCGGCCACTCGACCCGTCATGCCGGCGGACGTCGTGCACGCCGCGCTGGACCGGCTCGAACAGGTCGCCGTCGAGTTGCTGCCGGCCTGGCTGCCCGAGATCGCGGACGGGGTCCGCCCGGACACGGCCGGGCTGGCGGCGGTCCGGGTCGCGGCCACCGCGCGGGCCCGCCGCGAGCGGTATCCCGGCACGTTCCTGCCCGACCTGGCCCGCTACGCGGTGACCGGTCGACGGGCCACCACCACCACGCCGCTTCCGGTGCGTACCCGGGCGGCGGCGCTGGCCCGCCTCGTCGCCGGCGCGTTCGGGCGGCGGCGGGTGGTGCTGCTCGTCGAACCGGCGGCCGGCGACGCCGCGGTGGTCGCGGCCGGGGCCACCTGGCTCGGGCAGCACGGCGGTCCGGCCGTCTGGCTGGTGGGGGCCGGCGCGGCCGGGCCGGAAGGGTTGCCGGCGTTCCGGCTCGCGCCGCCGCGCGCCCCGCTCCCCGGCGGGTTGGCGGCGGGAAAGCCGCATCCGGGCAGCGACGTCGAGAAACGGTTGGAGACGGCACTCGCCGCCGAGAGCTGGGCGGCCGGACGACGGTGGAACCAGAGCTTTCAGTCGCACGGCTTGGCCACGCCGGTGCGACTCGATCTACTGTGGCCGAACGAACGGTGCGTGGTGGAGATCGACGGGCCGGAGCACTGCCGTCCGGTCCACTACGAGGCCGACCGGCAGCGCGACGTCCAGCTCCAACTGGACGGCTACACGGTCCTGCGCTTCACGAACGCCCGGGTGATCCACGACGTCGGCGCCGTGGTCCAGCAGATCGGCACGTATCTGCGGGCCCGTCGCCGGGACATGGCGGAAGGACGGCAGCATGGCCGGCGATGAGCTGACCGCATCCGAGAGCGCGATCCTCGTCGTGCTCATGGCCGAGGCGCGGGAGGTGTTGAACACCGAACTCCGCGACCGTTACCAGCTCGACGTACGCAAGCCGCAGCGGGACAAGCTCACCCGTCTGCAGTACGTCGCCAGCCGCCGGAGCGGGTCGACGTACGCCCTCCAGCTCGACGACAAGGGCTGGGTACGCATGCAGACCGACCTCGACTTCACGCTGCGCGGGGCGTCCGCGCTCGGTGCCGCGTTGGCCGCCCTCCAGACCAACCTGCGTGAACGCGTCCTGGCGCGGAGCGGCTGCGCCACGCTGGCCGAGTTGTTCGCCCTGACCGACGTGCGCGCCCCGGCACCCGCTCCGGCGGCCGGGCCGACCGGGTCGATGGAGGCGCGCGTGGTCAGCGCCTACCGGGCGCTCGCCGACGAGCCGGGGGCCTGGGTGAGCCTGCGCCGGCTGCGCCCGTTCTTCGCCGACGTGTCGCGGGAGCACCTGGACGAGGCGCTGCGCGGGCTCAGCCGGAGCGACGGCGTGAGCATCGCGCCCGAGTCGAACCAGAAGACGCTCACCGAGGCGGACCGCGCTGCGGCGCTGCGACTCGGCGGCCAGGAGAACCACCTGCTGGCGATCGGCGTGTGATGGACGAGGCGGAACGGGCCGCGCTGGCAGCGCTGCGGTTCGACTGGGCGCCGGTGCCCGACGACGTGTGGCGACCGCTGCCCTTCCACGTCGACGGCCTGCACCTCCCGGTGGTCCGGGACGTCCTCGCCGGCGTGGACGAGGCCGCGTCGAACCCGCACGGCAGCCCGCTCGGCCTGGTCGTCCAGGGTCAGCGGGGCTCCGGCAAGACCCACCTGCTGGGCGTGATCCGCGAGCGGGTGCAGCAGCGGGGCGGCTACTTCTTCCTGGTCGGCCTGCTCGACGCCGAAAGTTTCTGGGACGGGGTGCTCGCCGCGATGCTGGACGGCCTGGCCCGGCCGGTGCCCGGCAGCTCGGAGACGCAGCTCAAGCTGCTGCTGCGGCGCCTGTCGGCGCTGGTGGGCGCGCCCCGGACGGCCCGTCGGGCGGTGATGGGCGACACCGAACTCACCCGCGCCGCACTCGACGCGTTCCTGGAAGGGCTTGGCGACTTCGACAGGCACGCGGCCCGGACCTGCCAGGAGACGGCGCGGGCGCTGGCGCTGAGCGCCTCCGAGAACATCTCGCACCGGGATGTCGCGGAGAACTACTTCCTCTCCGGCGAGGAGATGACGCCCGGCGAACGCGCGGCCTGGGGGATGCGTCGGGTGCCGCGCCCGGCCCAGCAGATCGTGCAGGACCTGTCCTGGCTGTTGGCGCTCACCGGCCCGTCCGTGGTGGCGATCGACCAGATCGACACGCTGATCGCCCAGTTGGCGATCCAGAGCGACCCGGCGGTGGTGGGCGCCGCGATGAGCCCGGAGCAGGCGCTGACGCTGGCCCGGATGGCGGACGGCCTGATGTCGCTGCGCCAGACGACGCGGCGCACGCTGACCGTGCTCGCCTGCATCCCGAACTCGTGGACCATCATCCGGTCCACCGCCGCCGACACGGTGGCCGACCGGTTCCGGGAGACGCCGATGCTGCGCCGCATCGACGACGCCGACCTGGGCCGGGCGATCGTCGAGAAGCGGTTCGCGCTGCGCTACCAGGGGGTCGGGTTCTCCCCGCCGTACCCCTCGTGGCCGGTGTCCCCGCGCGCCTTCGCCGGGGCCGGCTCGTTCACCCCGCGCCAGTTGCTGATCGAGATCGACGGGCACATCCGGGCCTGCCTCGCCGACGACGAGGTCCGGGAGATGACCGGCCTGGGCGAGCCGTCCGCCGTGCCGTCCCGGGTGCCCCGGCCCACTCCGGCGACGGCCACCGCCGAGGAGACGGGCCGCTACGACGCCCGCTTCGCGGAGCTGCGAGCGGCCGCCGATCTCGTCGCGCCGCGCGATCGCGCGTCGGAGGACGGGACGATGCCGGCACTGCTGACCGCCGGGCTCACCGCCTGGATCCTGGAACGCGGTGACGCCGGGGCGGCGTTCAGCGTCGATCCGCCGCCGAGCACGGACCCGCCGCTGCACGCCCGGCTGCGCCTGACGCTGAACGAGCACACCGAGGACCAGGTGCACTGGTGTTTCCGGGCGGTCAGCGACAACCACCACGGCAACGCGGCGCTGGCCCGGCTCCGCAAGGCGAGCATGGCGTCGGCCCTCGACACCGGGCTGACGAAACGCAAACTGTTCCTGCTGCGCAACCGCGACTGGTCGACCAGCGCGGCCACCCGGAGGACACTCGACGCGTTCCACGCGGCGGGCGGCCGGACGATCGGCCTGGACGACGAGGACCTGCGGACCCTCTCGGCGCTACGGGTGATGCTCGCCGAGACCACCATGGACCTGCGAGGCTGGCTGGCGGATCGGCGTCCGACCCGGAGCCTGACGTTCCTGCGGCACGCGCTGGCGGACGTCGACGGGTGGACGGCGGCCGACGGGCCGCCACCGGCGCCCGCGTCGACCCGGCCCGTGGCCCGGCCCACGCCACCCTCGGCCGCGAGCGGGCCGGCGTTCGTGGTGGGACACGGGTACGACGACGACGCGCCGGTCCCGCTGGCCCTGGAAGCGCTCCGGAAACACGCCACGATCTTCGCCGGCTCCGGCTCGGGCAAGACCGTGCTCATCCGCCGCATCGTCGAGGAGTGTGCCCTCGCGGGTGTCTCCGCCATCGTGCTCGACCCCAACAACGACCTCGCCCGGCTCGGGGAGGCGTGGCCCGACCCGCCGCCGCAGTGGCGGCCGGGTGACCCGGCCCGGGCGGCGGACTACCTGGCCCACACCGAGGTGGTGGTCTGGACGCCGCGCCGCAGCTCGGGCCGTCCGTTGAGCTTCCAGCCGCTGCCCGACTTCACCAGCGTGCGCGACGACCCGGACGAGTTCGGCGAAGCCGTCGAGGCGGCCGTCGCGGCGCTCGCGCCCCGGGCCATGGTCACCGGCCGGGCCACCCGGGCGCACCTGGGGCTGGCGGTGCTGCGCAAGGCCGTCGAGCACTACGGCCGGCGCGGCGGTTCCCGGTTGAAGGGCCTCGTCGACACGCTCGCCGACCTGCCGGACGGGATCATCGACCTGGAGGACGCCGACAAGATCGGTCTCGGTCTCGCCCAGACGCTCACCGCCGCCATGGTCAACGACCCGCTCTTCGGTGGCGAGGGCACGCCGATGGACCCGGGCGTGCTGCTCACCCCCGCCGCCGGCAAGCGGGCCCGGGTCTCGGTCGTCAGCCTGGTGGGGCTGCCGTCCGACGACGTCCGCCAGAGTTTCGTCAACCAGCTCCAGATGGCGTTGTTCGCGTGGATCAAGAAGCACCCGGCCGGTGACCGGCCGCTGCTGGGGCTGCTCGTGATGGACGAGGCGCAGACGTTCGCCCCGTCGGGGGCGATGACCGCCTGCACCCAGAGCACGCTGGCGCTGGCCGCGCAGGCCCGCAAGTACGGGCTCGGGTTGATCTTCGCCACGCAGGCGCCGAAGGGGCTGCACAACCGCATCCCCGGCAACGCGGCGACCCAGGTGTACGGCCTGATGAACAGCCCCATCCAGATCGAGGCGGCTCGCGAGATGGCCCGGGCCAAGGGCGGGGACGTGCCGGACATCTCCCGGCTGACGGTGGGCGAGTTCTATCTCGCCGCCGAGGGCGCCGCGCCGCGGAAGATCCGTACGCCGCTGTCGTTGAGCCACCACCCGCGCAGCCCGCTCACGGTCGAAGAGGTGCTGGAGCGGGCGCGCGGGACGGGCCGTGGTGGTTGATCGGTAGCCAAGAGTGACGGAGAGCTACGCGCAAATTGCCCTCATGGGATTGTCATGACCACTTCGCGCAGCGTCCCGACGAGATGACTTTGTGCTGTATGTGCTGCCAGAGAGCTTGATCATCGATCTTCGAGAACATTGTGGACGCGGAGGCGTCTACATCCGCTGCCCGCCACGGATAGTAATTGGCGACCGAAGGGGGCAGGAGAACGATGAACGAAGCGCTGGCGGAACCGCTCACCGGCTATCAGGTGATGGCCGTGGCTGTGGCCGTCGCGGGGGCAGCGGCCGGACTGGTGCGCGCGTGGGTCGCGTACCGGGCACGCATACAGGAGGAACGCGAGGCGACGACACGTACCACAGCCCGGGTCACCTGGCTGATCAGGCTCGCGGAGGCCGACCACGACATGGTGCGGATCGTGGAGCGCGACCGCGACGGGCACCGCGAGGTGGAGCTGGGTGGCCGCGGCGTGCCGAAGGCCGAGGCCGTCGAGGAGGCGGCGTGATGGAGTTCGAGGGCACCGCCGCCCTGACGACGGACCAGGTCGACCGCGAGACGGCGCGGAAGGCTGAGGCCGCTCGCGTGAAGGCCGCGCACGACCAGGAGTTCGCCGTGTTCGCCGAGGCCTCCTACCACCAGGTGGAGCGGATCCTCAGGTCGGCGTGCCGGGACCGCGAGGTGGTCGAGGACGCGCTCAACGAGGCGTACCTGCACGGGCGGGTCAAGTGGTCCGAGCTGCGGGCCCACGACCGGCCGATCGGCTGGATCGTGGTGACCGCCCGATTCAAGATCATGAAGGACCGCCAGCGGTGTCAGCGGGAGGCCGCGATGGCCCCGGAGGACCTGCCGCCGGTACCGCGCTCGAACATCGCCGACGTGTGGGAGGCGCAGGAGACGCTGCGGGGCTGGTTGCACCAGCTCCCGACGCGGCACGCCGAGGTGTTCCAGATGGCGCAGGAGGGATTCTCCAACCAGGAGATCGCGCGCATTCTCGGGCTGACCGAGAACAGCGTCCGCTCCTACAAGGTGGCCGCCCGGCGGGGGCTGCGCGAGTTGGCCGAGGAAGCCGGCTACACCGGCCCGGACGGCCACCGGCGGCAGGGGGAGAGCCGTGGATCTCGATGACATCCTGGCACTGGCCGAGACCACGCCCAGCCCGCTGGAACTCGCCCGGGCGCGGCGGGTCGCGCGCGCCGCGCAGAGCCAGTACGACGTCTCACTCGCCGAGGGCTACAAGATCCTGGTCGACGCCGACCTCGTCGACCCGTTGACCTGCGACGCAGACGAGGCGGCCCGGGTCGCGCGCGCCGCCCAACTGTCGAAGTTGGGCACCGTCACCTGGGCAGCCGGTGGAACCGAGGGCGTCGGGCGGATCTTCTGGTCGGACGAGATGGCGCGGATCTTCGGGCACGCGCCAGGAACGTTCCGGCTCACCCCCGACACGCTTCTCGGCCTCGTGCATCCCGGGGACGCGGGGCGGGTCCGTGCGGCGGTCCGGGCCGTATGGGAACGGAAGCGTCCCGGCGAGGTCGGCTTCCGGGTGATCCGCCCTGGCGGCAGCATCCGCCACGTGCACTGCCACCTGGAGATTACGACCGACCAGGGCGAGCCGTCCGGAATCATCGCCACCGGTGAGGACGTCACCACGCTCGAACTCGCCCGGCGGGAACGCCGTCGGCTCGCCGTCCGCAGCCGCATGCTCTGCGCCGATCCGGCCGCGCGGGACGCCCTTACCGGGCTGGCGACCCGCGGCTACGTCATCGACAGGGTCGATCGGGCCCGCCGCACCACCGGTGGCACCGTCGTCGTCGTGGCGACCGAGCCCGCCACCCGGCTGCCGGAGGCGCTCACCGACGAGGACCGCGACCAGTTGACCGCGGCGGTCGCCCGTCTCCTGCGTACGGTCGTCGGGAGCGAGCTGACGGGGGGCCTGGTCGGCTCCGGCCTGTGGGGAGTGCTCCTCGCGCCGGCCGGGGACGACGCCGAGCGCCTGGCGGCTCGGATCGTCGAGCGGTTCCGGAACCATCTGTTCAGCGTCCGGCAGAAGACGGTGCGACTCAACACCTCGGCGGGTGTCGTGCATTTCGACGGCGGGATCAGTGCGAGCGGATTCGACCTGCTCGTCGACGGCGAGCACGCGGCCCGTGACGCCCGCCGCGACGCGGCCTCCATCACCGTGCTCGACCAGCCGGTCGCCGACGGCGAGCGGGCGGACCGGTGCCGTTCCCGGGTGCGGCACGCGGTCTCGGCGAACAGATTCGCCCTCTACGCGCAGCCCATCGTCGATCTCCAGCTCAACCAGGTCACTCGCCACGAGATCCTGCTGCGGGTGCGGAGTGACACCGGCGAGCCGGTCGCACCCTGGGCCTTCCTCGACATGGCCGAGCGGGTCGGGGAGATCCTCACGGTGGACAAGTGGGTCGTCGACCACGCCCTGGAGTTGATCGGCCGGGGCGCCCAGACCTCCCACTACCAGGTCAACCTCTCCGGTAGGTCGCTCGCCGACCCGGGGCTGCTCGCCTTCGTGACCGAGGCGATCGACAGGCACGGCGTCAGGCCGGAGTGTCTGACGTTCGAGATCACCGAGACCGCCCTCATCGAGAACCGGAACGAGGCGCTTGCCTTCGCGACCGGGATCAGAGAGGTCGGCTGCCACCTGGCACTTGACGACTTCGGCACCGGCTACAGCACGCTCACCCATCTGAAACAACTTCCGGTGGACCTCGTCAAGATCGACGGGACGTTCATCGTCGACCTCTGCCGGTCTCCGGCAAGTCAGGCCCTGGTGTCCATGCTGGTCAAGCTCTGTGAGGCGCTCGGCATCCGGGTCGCCGCCGAGTACGTCCAGGACGAGCAGACCATCGAGCTGCTGCGGAACCTCGGGGTCGACTTCGCCCAGGGTTACCGGACCGGACGACCCGAGCCGATAACCGTCAGCCGGACGGAGGCGCAGACGGTCGAGCTGGAACTGCGGTTCCCGCCGCAGTACACCGCGCTCGGCTGATCGTCGTCCGGCGCGGTGCGAGCCGCGGTCAGGGCCGGAGCACGTGACGGCCGCGTACCCCGCCCTTGGCCACCGCCTGGTGTGGCTGGTGGATCATCCCCAGCGTGTGGAAGAAGCCGCTGGCGACGCCGAGGTCGACCGGGTTGACCGCTGCGGCGCCGGCTGGCGCGGGCCTGCCCCTCGGAGCGGGCAGGCCCGACGGGCGGGACGGTCAGCCGGAGACCCCGCTGATGCCGCTGACGCTGTGGATCCAGCCGGCCAGGAAGCCGGTCGGGATCGCCCGCGCACCGTTCGAGTCGTCCCCGTCGACGTAGACGGCGTGGACGCGGCTTCCGTACCAGACGCCCGCGCCCGAATCACCGTAGGAGGGATATCCGTTCAGGCCGCTGAGCACAAGCTCCGACCCCGACGCGGAGTCCAGCCGCAGCGAGCAGACCTTCAGCGACGGGGACACCGGCCCGGTCCGGGTCGTGTATCCCCAGCCCCGGACCGCCATCGTCAGGCCCGCCTTGAGCGGATTGGGGTCGGAGCTGTAGCGGACGATGAGATTCGTCTGGGTGATGTCGGCCGCCAGATGGAGCACGGCCATGTCGTAGCCCTTGGGGGCGACCGCCGTGCCGTCCACCTCGATTCGTTGACCGTATCCGAGCCGCCGGTCTCCCACCTTGACCACCAGTCTGCTGGGATGGAGGCAGTGCGCCGCGGTCAACACGTAGTGCTTACCGATGATCGTGCCGGTGCAGTTGAAGCTGGCTCCGCCGTTGATCCAGACCTGCGCCTGCCCGGTGATCGAGCCTGAGGTGGTCCCGTCGATGATCGCGGAGGCCGGGGACGGCGCACCGGCAATGATCGCGACGATGCACGCGATGGCCAGAAGCGCCCTGGGGGCACCCTTCACGGGAGTCTCCTCTTCGGTTGTCGATCGATCCGATCTCGGAAGTTACCGGTCATCCGACGGACATCCCGTATGGACAGCGTTAACGGTGCGTTATATCTGTGGGCTTCGCGACCGAAGCCGTACCCTTCCGCGCCGCGACCAGGTCAATTCCATTGACATTGACCGATCATCGGCGTCCGAGTATCTTCCGAGAAGTTACCGGTAGTTTTCCGAAAAGTTTCGGGGCTGCCGGCGGGGACGCGGGTCCGCATCCCGCCACTACCTTGCACGCCACCGTCCCATATGCAGAGGAGTGTCATGAAAGGTCTACTAAGGCGTGGCCCCTACCGCCTGCTGCTGGCCGCCACCGCCGGCTCGCTGGCCCTGGCTGGGGCCGCCCTTGTGGTGCCCGGCCCGGCCCAGGCCGCCAGCACGCTGGGCGCGGCGGCCGCGCAGTCGGGCCGCTACTTCGGCACCGCCATCGCGGCGAGCCGGTTGAACGACTCGACGTACAGCACGATCGCGGCGCGTGAGTTCAACATGATCACGGCCGAGAACGAGATGAAGCCGGACGCCACCGAGCCGAACCAGAACCAGTTCAACTTCAACTCCGGTGACCAGATCTACAACTGGGCGACCCAGCGTGGCCTGAAGGTGCGCGGTCACACGCTGGCCTGGCACGCCCAGCAGCCCGGCTGGATGCAGAACATGCAGGGCAGCACGCTGCGTAATGCGATGATCAACCACATCAACGGTGTGATGGCCCACTACAAGGGCAAGCTCGCCGCGTGGGACGTGGTGAACGAGGCGTTCAACGAGGACGGCAGCCGCCGTAACTCGAACCTCCAGGGCACCGGCAACGACTGGATCGAGGTGGCGTTCCGCACCGCGCGGGCGGCCGACCCGTCGGTCAAGCTCTGTTACAACGACTACAACATCGAGAACTGGTCGTACGGCAAGACGCAGGGTGTCTACCGGATGATCCAGGACTTCAAGTCCCGGGGCGTGCCGATCGACTGCGTCGGTCTGCAGACCCACTTCACCGGCGGCAGCTCGCTGCCGAGCAACTTCCAGACCACGCTGTCCAGCTTCGCCGCGCTCGGCGTCGACGTGGCGCTCACCGAGGTCGACGTCACCAACTCGTCGACCTCGCAGTACCAGGGTCTGACCCAGGCGTGCCTGAACGTGCCGCGCTGCATCGGCATCACCGTGTGGGGCGTGCGCGACAGCGACTCCTGGCGCTCCAACGAGAACCCGCTGCTGTTCGACGGCGGCGGCAACAAGAAGGCCGCGTACACCTCGGTCCTGAACGCGCTCAACGCGGCCGGCCCGGGGCCGACCACCTCGCCGACCACCTCGCCGACCGCGACGCCGACCTCCGGGCCGACCACGCCGCCGCCGTCCGGCGGCGCCAGCCGGATCGTCGGCAGCCAGTCCGGCCGGTGCGTCGACGTGCCCAGCTCGTCGCAGACCAACGGCACCCGGGTGCAGCTCTACGACTGCCACGGCCAGACCAACCAGCAGTGGACGTACACCGGCAGCAAGCAACTGACCATCTACGGCGGCAGCCGCTGCCTGGACGCGGCCGGCTCCGGCAACGGCGCGGCGGTCCAGATCTACGCCTGCAACGGGCAGGCCAACCAGCAGTGGAACGTCAACTCCAACGGCACCATCAGCGGCGTGCAGTCCGGCCGCTGCCTCGACGTCTGGGGCACCGCCAACGGCCAGCAGGTCCAGCTCTACGACTGCAACGGCCAGGCCAACCAGCAGTTCCGGCTCGTCGCGAACTCCTGACCGACAGGCGGTGGCTCACCGTGGCGACGGTGGGCCACCGCAGTCGTCGGGCAGGTCTCCCGCGTCGGCTCGGGGTTGTCACGCGAGGCGGTGGTTGAGGGCGGTGTGCCGTCGTCCGGCGCCGACGGTGCGGACGGCGGCGGCGAGCGCGCGGCGGGAACCGACCAGGACGACCAGTTGCTTGGCGCGGGTGACGGCGGTGTAGAGCAGATTGCGTTGCAACATCATCCAGGCGCTGGTGGTCAACGGGATCACCACGGCCGGATACTCCGAACCCTGGGACCGGTGGATGGTCATGGCGTACGCGTGGCTGAGTTCGTCCAGCTCGTCGTAGTCGTACGCGATGTCCTCGTCCTCGTCGGTGCGGACGGTGAGCGTCTGGTCCTCCGGGGAGATGGCGGTGACGATGCCGAGCGTGCCGTTGAAGACGCCCGCCTGACCCTTGTCGTAGTTGTTGCGGATCTGGGTGACCTTGTCGCCGATCCGGAACACCCGCCCACCCATCCGCCGTTCCGGCTGCCCCTCGCGGGGCGGGGTGAGTTTCTGCTGCAACAGCGTGTTCAACGCGCCGGCGCCGGCCGGGCCGCGGTGCATGGGGGCGAGCACCTGGATGTCGCGGCGGGCGTCCAGGCCGAACCTGGCCGGGACGCGGGTGCAGGCGACGTCGACGGTCAGGGCGGCGGCGGCCTCGGTGTCGTCGCAGGCGAACAGGAAGAAGTCCGGCAGCCCCTGGAGGAGGGGCGGGCGGCCGGCGTTGATGCGGTGCGCGTTGGTGACGACGCCGGACTCGGCGGCCTGGCGGAAGACCTGCGTCAGCCGCACCCGGGGAATCGCCGGGGCGGCGAGCAGGTCGCGGAGCACCTCACCGGCGCCGACCGACGGAAGCTGGTCGACGTCACCGACCAGCAGCAGGTGCGCGCCGGGCGGGACGGCCTTGACGAGCTTGTTGGCGAGGACGAGGTCGAGCATGCTCGCCTCGTCGACCACGAGCAGATCGACGTCGATCGGGTTGTCGCGGTCGTAGGAGGCGTCACCGCCGGGGCGTAGCTGCAACAGCCGGTGCACGGTGGCGGCCGGATGGCCGGTCAGCTCGGCGAGACGCTTCGCGGCGCGGCCGGTCGGCGCGACGAGCGTGACCTTCGCCTTCTTCGCGGCGGCCAGCTCGACGATCGAGCGTACGGTGAAGCTCTTGCCGCAGCCCGGCCCGCCGGTGAGCACCGCGACCTTCGAGGTCAGCGCGAGCCGGACGGCCTGCTCCTGCTCCTCGGCGAGGTCGTTGCCGGTGCGGGCCCGCAACCACCGCTGCGCCTTGCCCCAGTCCACGTCGTGGAAGTGGGGCAGCCGGTCGACCCGGTCGCGCAGCAGCCGGGTCAACGAGGTGGCGAGCGACCGTTCGGCGCGGTGGAGAGGCACCAGGTAGACCGCCGGCACCGGTTCCCCGTCCCGGCCGGGCAGCGCCTCGCGGACGACACCCTCGTCGGCCACCAGGTCGTCGAGGCAGCGGGCGACCAGGTCGGCGGGCACGTCGAGGATCTTCGTCGCGTCCGCGACCAGCTCCGGTTCGGGCAGGTAGCAGTGCCCGTCGTCGGTGGCCTCGGAGAGCGTGTACTGGAGGCCGGCCATCACGCGTTGCGGGCTGTCGTGCGGGATGCCCACCGACCGGGCGATCGTGTCGGCGGTCTTGAAGCCGATGCCCCACACGTCGGCGGCCAGCCGGTACGGCTCCTTGGTGACCACGTCGACGGAGGCGTCGCCGTACTGCTTGTAGATCCGCACCGCCAGCGAGGTCGACACGCCGACGCCCTGGAGGAAGACCATCACCTCCTTGATGGCCTTCTGTTCCTCCCACGCGGCGGTGATCTTCGCCGTACGCTTCGGGCCCAGCCCCGGCACCTCGACCAGTCGGGCCGGCTCGTCCTCGATGACCCGCAACGTGTCCAGGCCGAAGTGCGCGACGATCCGCTCGGCGAACACCGGCCCGATGCCCTTCACCAGACCCGAACCGAGGTAGCGCTGGATGCCCTGGATCGTGGCGGGCAGCACGGTGGTGTACGAGTCGACCTCGAACTGCCGGCCGTAGCGCGGATGCGACGACCAGCGTCCGTGCAGACGCAGGCTCTCACCGGGCTGCGCCCCCAACAGCGCGCCGACCACGGTCAGCAGGTCACTGCCCCGCTCGGTGGCCACCCGGGCCACCGTGTAGCCGGTCTCCTCGTTGACGTAGGTCAGGCGCTCCAGGACCGCTTCCAGCGTGGCCAGCGGGGGACGGGGTGCGGCGGTCACGGCCACCATCTTGCCTCCGACCGACGCGGCTCTCCCAGACCGGCTGCCGCGGTTCGTCGTTGTGCACGATGATGTCCGCGTGCTCGGTCGGGCGGACCGTAGCGAAGTAGAGCTGCTGGGCGGGAAGGTACCGCTCGCGCCAGCGCCGTTCGATCCCCGCCCGGGACGACACCTGGCGCTCCCGGACCACGGCCCGCTCCAAGGTCCGGTCGAGTGCGGTCGACACGAAGACGCGCAGGTCCCACCGGTCGATCAGTTCCGGGCGCATCAGGAAGACGCCGTCGAAGACCAGCACGGCGTCGGCGGGGGCGGTCGTGACCGGCGGGGCCAGCACCGTGTCCGTGGCGTGGTCGTACACCGCGGGTCGGAAGCGCCGGTCCCCGCCGGGGCCGAGCGGGTCCAGCAGCACCCGGGTCAGTGATTCCCGGTCGTGGGTGTCGAAGTAGCAGCCCTCGGCCGAGAACTCACCGCGCGGATAGCGCTGCGCCCGGGGGAACAGGAAGTCGTCGACGGTCGCCCGGATGACGTCGCGGCCCCGCTCGCGCAGGACGGTGGCCAGCTCGTCGGCGAGGGTGGTCTTGCCGGCGGCGGGCGGCCCGTCGACGGCGACGCGCGTCGGGTGGGTGGCGGTGACGGACCCGACGGCTTCGGCCAGGTGGTCGAGCAACTCGTCGCGGGTGCCGTGCTCGCGTGGCCGGCTCACCATTCCTGCTCCGCCTCGATCCGCTCGCACAACCGCACCAGGATTGCTCGACCGTCGAAGAGTTGCGCAACGGGGGCGGGGAAGTGCACGACCTGATCGATCCGGAGGTCAGCCCGGGCGGGGCGTCGGCGGCGTGAAGGTCCAGTTCGCCGGGCGGGGTTGGGAGGACTATCTGGCCTGGCAACGAGACCGTCAGATGCTCAGACGGGTGAACGCCCTGATCGAGGACGTGCGACGTAACGGGCATCAGGGCATCGGAAAGCCGGAGCAGCTTCGGGGCAGCTGGTCCGGGTTCTGGTCGCGGCGCATCGATCAGGAGCACCGGCTGGTGTACCGGATCGTCGATGACACCGTGCAGGTCGCGCAGTGCCGCTATCACCACGAATAAGTCGTTCGACACAGCATGCGACCGGATCCTGGCGATGGCTTTCGGCCCTCGCCGTGTGCACGTCGGACGGACCGCGCCCCCACGTCAGCGATCGGGTAGCCTGATGGCCCAGCGGGCCGTTAGCTCAATTGGCAGAGCTGAGGACTTTTAATCCTTAGGTTCTGGGTTCGAGTCCCAGGCGGCCCACTGGCAGCGTGCCGGCCCATAAGTCGCGCAGACGTGTGCGCCGCGTCCGGCGTGGTGCCCGCTTCGGCCTTTGCGCGCTCGGCCGCCTCGTGCCCGCGCGGTCCCCCGCGGCCACGTTGCCGTCGCCCACACGTTCACCACTGCCGCCGTCACCTCGTTCGCGGTGCCACGCGCCGCTCGGTAGCCGTGTTCGCCCCATCCGCTCTCCGGTGGACCGATTCCGAAGCGCCGCGTACGCCAGCCGCCGTTCTCCGGGCCGAGGCCCGGAGAACGGCGACACCTTCCCGGCTCGCTCTGGCCAGCAGTGGCACACGTCGATCGAAGACGCTGCACACTAGTTTCTTGACCGGTAAAGAGAGCCGCTGTACTGTACCGGTATAGAACGCAGCGCCGATGAGTCAGGAGTTCGCCATGGAGATGCCCGCCGCCTTCGTGACCGCCGTCAACGCCGTCGACTTCGAATTCGCCAGCGCCCGCCCGGACGCCCCGGTCGTCCCGTACGTGGAGAAGCCGCCGCGCACCAGGGCCGTCCGCGCGGCCGTTGCCAGGCGTCTCGCTCGCGTCGCCAAAGTGGTCAGGCTGGCGTGACGCCGGTCTTTGATAGCCTCGTACCAGCCGGTAGGCATCGGCGTCCGCCGACCCGCACGGCGGGTGTCGGACGACAGGACCGGTCCGCCGTCAGGGCTCCCTCGCCCTCCGGCGGCGGACACATCTGGACCGACTGGTGGTGGCGTGGCGTCCCGGGTGACACTGCAGACGATCGCTGACCGGGTCGGCGTGAGTCGGATGACCGTGTCGAACGCCTTCTCCAAGCCCGACCAGTTGTCCGCGGCGCTACGCGAGCGCATCCTCACCGCCGCCCAGGAAGTGGGCTACGTCGGCCCTGATCCGGCGGCCAGAGCCCTGGCCAAGGGCACCACCGGCGCCGTCGGCATCGTGCTGACCTCCTCGCTCCGCTTCGCCTTCACCGACCTGGTCGCCACCAGCTTCCTCGGCGCGGTGGCGGAGGAACTCGGCCCGACCGGCCTGTCGCTCACCCTGCTGACGTCGTCCGACGACGGCGCGATCATTCCGGCGCGTGACGTGGCGATCGACGGTGCGCTGGTCTACTCGTGCGATCCCACGTCGACCGCCGTCCAGTTCCTCACCCGCCGCAAGCTGCCCCTGGTCTACGTCGACCAGGTGCCGGTCGACGGGATCCCCGCCGTCAACGTGGACGACCGCGCCGGCGCTCGGGCCGCCGCCCAGCACCTGATCGACCTGGGGCACCGGCGGATCGGCCTGCTCCTGTCCGGCCTGCACGGCACGCACGGTGTGGTCACCGCGGCCGACCTCACGGCCGAGGGGCACGCCTCCACGCAGCGGCTGCTCGGGTGGCGCGACGCGCTCGACGCGGCCGGCATCGATCCCGTGATGGCTCGGCAGAGCGGCGCCGACCTGGAGCAGGCGAAGGCGGGCGCCCGGCTGCTCCTGGACCGACCCGACCGGCCCACCGCGCTGCTCTGCTTCTCCGACGCTGTCGCCTACGGCGCGCTCCGGTGCGCCGAGGATCTCGGCATCGACGTGCCCGGCCAGCTGTCGGTGGTCGGCTTCGACGACAACCCACTCGCCGTGCAGATTCGCCCCACCCTGACCACCGTCCGTCAGGACGTGCAGGCCAAGGGGCGGCTCGCGGCGGCAGCGCTCAGCCGTGCGATCCAGGACCGTCTCGCCGGCCGTCCGATCACCGCCGAACACACGCTGCTCCCGACCGAACTCGTCGTCCGGGACAGCACCGCCCCACCGGCAGGCTGATCACTCCGCGATTCACCGGCCAGCGCGCACACCGGCGCCCGGCTCGGCGGTCCGCCACGTCCCTCTCGGCGCACTCGCCCTCGCCCCGGACGGCACCGCCCGTGGCGCGTGCGTAACCCGGCGTCGCGTCCCCCTGACGTGGCGCTGACCTGCCGTCGAGCCGCTGTGCATCGATCGGCCGTCTCCTGTTGTGCAGTCGCGGGAACGGGTCTAACCTCCGTTTCTTAAACCGGTTTAGTCGTCCGTCCGACGAGGGAGGTGCCGGTGACCCGGCCAGGCCGACCGACGATCCGCGACGTCGCCCGCGCGGCCGGCGTATCGAAGGGTCTGGTGTCCTTCGCGCTCAACGGCCGCCCCGGGGTGGCCGACGAGACGCGGGAGCGGATCCTCACCGCCGCCCGCGCCCTGGGCTGGGAGCCGAGCCACCGGGCCCGCGCCCTGTCCGCCTCGCGGGCGTTCGCGGTCGGCCTGGTGATCACCCGCCCGCCCGAGCTGCTCGGCGCGGACCCGTTCTTCCCCGCCTTCATCGCCGGGGTGGAGCGGACCCTGTCCGACCGGGGCCAGGCCCTCGTCCTCCAGGTCGTGCCCGAGTCGACCGAGGAAGCCGGCTACCGACGGCTGGCCGCCGACGGCCGGGTGGACGGCGTCTTCCTGCTCGACCTGCGGGTGGACGACCCACGGCTCGCGCTGCTGGAACAGCTCGGGCTGCCGGCGGTGACGATCGCCCGGCCGATGGCGCCGAGCCGCTGGCCGGCGCTGCTGATCGACGACCGGCCGGGCATCGCCGCGGCGGTCGCCCACCTGGTCGAGCTGGGGCACCGGCGGATCGGGCACGTCGCCGGGCCGGACCACTTCCTGCACGGCCGGGTCCGCCGGTTGGCCTGGGAGCGGGCGCTGGCGGACGCCGGCCTGCCCGCCGACCTGTGCGTGCCGTCGGACTTCTCGGCGGCCGGCGGCGCGCAGGCCACCCGCGCGATGCTCGACCGGGCCGAGCGGCCCACCGCGATCGTGTACGCCAACGACCTGATGGCCATCGCCGGGCTCGCGGTGGCCCGGGAACTCGGCATCGACGTGCCCGGGCAGCTCTCCGTGACCGGGTTCGACGACGCCGAGTTGGCCGGCTACGTCAGCCCGCCGCTGACCACCGTGCGCACCGACCCGTTCGAGTGGGGTCGGGCGGCCTCGCACGCCCTGCTGGAACTCATCGACGGCGAGCCGGTGGCCGACGTGCCCACGCCGCCCGCGCAGCTCGTCCTCCGTGCCTCCACCGCACCACCACCACCGGCGCCACCGGCCCAGCGGCGTCGTTCCCCCGCACCGTCCCGATCGGAGCAGACATGAAACGTACCCTTCCGGCCCTGCTGCTGACCGCCGCGATCGCCGTCACCGCGGGTTGCGACGGCAGCGGCGGTGGCGGCGACGCCGCCGAGGCCAACGCCGCCCGTGGACCGATCGACATCTGGCTCTCCAACAACCAGGAGGAACTGGCCTGGGGCAAGGCGATGGTCGAGGCGTGGAACGCGGAGCACGCCGACCAGAAGATCACCGCCCAGGAGATCCCGGCGGGCACCAGCTCGGAGGAGGTGATCGGGGCCGCCATCACCGCCGGCAACGCGCCCTGCCTGATCTTCAACACCGCGCCGGCGGCCGTGCCGCAGTTCCAGAAGCAGGGCGGGCTGGTCGCCCTGGACTCGTTCGACGGTGGCGCCGCCTACATCGCCGAGCGCACCGGCCAGACGGCGGACCAGTACAAGTCGCCGGACGGCAAGTTCTACCAACTGCCGTGGAAGTCCAACCCGGTGATGATCTTCTACAACAAGACGGTCTTCGCCAAGGCCGGGCTGGACCCGGAGCGGCCCCCGCTGGCGACGTACGACGAGTTCCTCGCCGCCGCCCGGAAGATCAAGTCGTCGGGCGCCGCGCCGGCCGCCATCTACCCGGCCCCGACCAGTGAGTTCTTCCAGTCCTGGTTCGACTTCTACCCGCTGTTCGCGGCCGAGACCGGCGGCAAGCAGCTCGTCGACCAGGGCAAGGCCCAGTTCGACTCGCCGGAGGGCCAGCGGGTCGCGGAGTTCTGGAAGACGCTCTACGCCGAGGGCCTCGCCCCGAAGGAGAAGTACAACGGCGACTCGTTCGCCGACGGCAAGGCCGCCATGGCCATCGTCGGCCCGTGGGCGATCTCGGTGTACGGCAGCAAGGTGAAGTGGGGCGCGGTGCCGGTGCCGACGTCCACCGGCAAGCCGGCCGACCAGATCCGCACGTTCAGCGACGCGAAGAACGTCGCCATGTACTCCGCCTGCAAGAACCGCGCCACCGCCTGGGACGTGATGCGCTTCGCCACCAGCAAGGAGCAGGACGGCGCGCTGCTGGCCAAGACCGGTCAGATGCCGCTGCGCACCGACCTGGCCGCCGCGTACCCGGACCACTTCGCCAAGAACCCGGCCTACCAGGCGTTCGCCGACCAGGCGGCCCGGACGGTCGAGGTGCCGAACGTGCCGAACTCGGTGGCCGTCTGGCAGGCGTTCCGCGACGCGTACTCCGAGTCGGTGATCTTCGGTAAGAAGCCGGTGCCCGACGCTCTCGGCGCCGCCGCGGACAAGGTCGACCAGCTCGCCGCCGGATCCTGATGTCCACCGCCCACACCGCGGCGGCCCCCGCTGCCGGGGCCGCCGCGCGAAGCCCGAGACCGGCCGGCCGGGGCCGGGTGGCGACCGTGCTGGGCCGCCACCCGGTGGGCATGGTGCTGGCCGCGCCGTACGCGGTCTTCATCGCCGTGGTGTTCGCCTATCCGCTGGGCTTCGCGATCTGGATGAGCTTCCACGACTACTTCTTCGCCGCGCCGGGCGCGGTGGTGGACCGGCCCTTCGTCGGGCTGGACAACTACCGCGCGGTGCTCGCCGACCCCGCGGTCCGCCAGTCGTTCGGCAACATCGGGATCTTCCTGGTCATCAACGTGCCGCTGACCACGGTGCTGGCGCTGCTGCTCGCGGTCGCGCTGAACCGGGTGGTGCACGCCCGGACGTTCCTGCGGGTCGCGTTCTACGTGCCGTACGTGACCGCAAGCGTGGCGGTGGTCGGGGTGTGGCTGTTCCTGTTCAACGCCGGCGGCCTGGTCAACTCCGTGCTCGGCCCGCTGGCGCCCGACCCGTCCTGGCTGGTGAACGCCGGCCTGGCGATGCCGGTCATCGCGGTGTTCGTGGTCTGGAAGCAGCTCGGTTTCTTCATCCTGCTCTACCTCGCCGCGCTCCAGAACGTGCCGAAGGAGCTGTACGAGTCGGCGTCGGTCGACGGCGCGGGCTGGTGGCGGCGGTTCCGGTCGGTGACCGTGCCGGCGGTCCGCCCGGCGACCGCCCTGGTGGTCATCCTGGCCACCATCACCGGCGCCAACCTGTTCACCGAGCCCTACCTGCTCACCGGCGGGGGCGGCCCGAACGGCGCGTCCGCCTCCCCGGTGCTGGTGATGTACCAGCGCGGCATCCAGCAGGGCCAGCCGGACGTGGCCGCCGCCATCGGCGTGCTGCTGGTGATCGGGGTGCTGCTCATCTCGTTGGTCAACCGCCGGCTGATCGAGAGGGACTGACGTGACACCGACCTCCACCGCCCGGTGGCCGGGGCTGCTGCGCCACGTGGTGCTGTTCGCCGGGGCCCTGCTGTTCCTCTTCCCCTTCTACTACATGCTGATCGGCAGCCTCCAGGCCGAACCGGACACCTCGGTCGCCGGGGCGTTCCCCACCTCCGGCCTCACCCTCGACAACTACCGGGACATCAACTCCCGGGTCGACCTGCTCGGCTCGCTGATCAACTCGGGCGTCTTCACCGGCGGCGTCATCCTCGGCACCGTGGTCTTCGGGGTGCTCGCCGGCTACGCGCTGGCCCGGCTGCGGTTCCGCGGCCGGGGCACGCTGTTCGCGCTGGTGCTGCTGGTCCAGGTGATCCCGTTCCAGCTCCTGCTGATCCCGCTCTACGTGCTGATCGTGCGCGGCTACGGGCTGGCCGACTCCTACCTCGGGATGATCCTGCCGTTCGCGATCAACACCACCGCGGTCTTCGTCTTCCGGCAGTTCTTCCTGCAACTGCCGGACGAGTTGTTCGCCGCCGCCCGGATCGACGGCGCCGGTGAGCTGCGGCTGCTCTGGTCGGTGGCGTTGCCGCTGGTCCGCCCCGCGCTGCTGACCGCGGTGCTGCTGACCTTCATCGGGCCGTGGAACGAGTTCCTCTGGCCGTTCCTGATCACGAAGCAGGCGGACATGCAGCCGCTGGCGGTCTCCCTGGCCAACTACCTCAGCAACGTGGCGGCCCGCGCCGCCAACCCGTACGGCGCGGTGCTGGCCGGCGCCTGTGTGCTCGCCGCGCCGGCCGTCGGCCTCTTCGTGGCCTTCCAACGACACTTCATCTCCACCGACGTCGGATCCGGAGTGAAAGGTTGACATGCGATCCTTCTCGACCACTGTCCCGTACACGCTGACCCGGCTGGGCGTGCTGATGGCGCCCGACCCGGCCGAACCGTTCGAGGCCGCCGGCGTGCTCAACCCGGCGAGCGGGCGTACCCCGGACGGCCGGCTGCACCTGCTGCCCCGGCTGGTCGCCGACGGCAACGTGTCCCGCGTCGGGCTCGCCGAGGTCGAGCTGCGCGACGGCGTACCGGTCGGCGTGCGCCGGCACGGCGTCGTGCTGGCCCCGGACGAGGGCTGGGAACGCGGCCTCCACAACGCCGGGGTGGAGGACCCGCGCACCACCTGGGTGCCGGCGCTCGGCCAGCACCTGATGACGTACGTGGCGTACGGGCCGCTCGGCCCCCGCCTCGCGCTGGCCGTCTCCACCGACCTGCGCTCCTGGCGGCGGCTCGGGCCGGTGCAGTTCGCCTACCAGCCCGACCTGGACACCGACCTCAACCTGTTCCCCAACAAGGACGCGGTGTTCTTCCCCGAGCCGGTGCCCGGCCCGGACGGCCGGCCCTGCTACGCCATGCTGCACCGGCCGATGTGGGACCTCGGCTGGTTCCGCCCCGGCGAGGGCGTGCACCTGCCGGCCGGCACCACCGACGAGCGGCCCGGCATCTGGATCTCGTACGTGCCGGCGGACGAGGTGCACGCCGACGTCACCGCGCTGTCCCGCCCCCGGCACCACCGGTGCGTGGCGCTGTCCGAGTTCCCCTACGAGGAGCTGAAGATCGGTGCCGGCCCGCCGCCGCTGCGGGTGCCGGAGGGCTGGCTGCTGCTCCACCACGGGGTGACCGGCCACGTCCCCAGCGGCTGGGACCCGACCACCCAACGCGTCGAGTACGCGGCCGGGGCGATGCTGCTGGACCCGGCCGACCCGGCCCGGGTGCTGGCCCGCACCGCCGAGCCCATCCTCGCGCCGTACACCGAGGACGAGAAGGCCGGCACCGTGCCCAACGTCGTCTTCCCCACCGCGATCGAGGAGGTCGACGGCGTGCGGTTCGTGTTCTACGGAATGGCGGACACGAAGATCGGCGTCGCCCGGCTCGACCGCACCCCCTGACGCCCGAGGAGACCACCATGAAACGCCGATCCCTCCTGCTGGGTGGCAGCCTCGCGCTGGCCGGACCGCTGCTGGCGCAGCCCGCCCCCGCCGGGGCCGCCACCGTGTCCGCCGCCGACCCGTTGACGAACCTGTCCCATCTGGACTACCTGCTCGACCGGGTCACCCCGCCCGCGCAGTCCGGGCACACCACGTACCGGCTCGCCGAAACGCCCACGGTCGGGGTGCTGTGGACGTACGCCGAACCGAACCCCGACGGCACGTTCCGGCGCGTCGGCGGCGGGGCGTACGACCCGGCGACGGACACCTGGGGGCAGGGCGCCTACAACGCCGACGACATCGCCCGCGCCGCCGTGGTCTACCTGCGACACTGGCGGTCCACCGGCGCCACCACCAGCCGTGACGCCTCGTACGCCCTGCTGCGGGGCCTGACCTATCTCCAGACCGCCACCGGGCCGGACGCCGGGAACGTGGTGCTCTGGATGCAGCCCGACGGCACGCTGAACCCGAGCGCCGAACCGGTCGAGCTGCCTGACCCGTCCGACAGCGGCCCGTCGTACTGGC
This sequence comes from Micromonospora sp. NBC_01392, assembly GCF_045040125.1. Lineage (NCBI taxonomy): Bacteria > Bacillati > Actinomycetota > Actinomycetes > Micromonosporales > Micromonosporaceae > Micromonospora > Micromonospora sp. NBC_01392. The sequence goes on from NZ_CP109549.1 coordinate 543,057, forward strand.
TGGCCCGCACCGTCTGGGCGCTGGGCGAGGGGTACGCCGCCTGGCGTACCGCCGACCCCGGGTTCGCGTCGTTCCTGCGCGCGCGCCTCGACCTCGCGGTCGGCGCGTTGGAACGCCAGGTGCTCGTCCGGTACGGCACGTGGCAGGTCGTCGACGGCGAGCGGACGCCCGGCTGGCTGATCGCGGACGGCGCGGACGCCACCGCGGAGGCCGTGCTGGGGCTGGCCGCGTACGTGCGGGCCGGTGGCGGTGCCGGGGCGCGGCGGGCGCTGAGCCGGTTCGCCGAGGGCATCGCCGCGCTGGCCGACGGGGACGTCCGCGAGTGGCCGTTCGGCGCGGTCCGCCCCTGGGCGCTGTCCCGATCGGTGTGGCACGCCTGGGGTTCGCAGATGCCCGCGGCGCTGGCCGTCGCCGCGCGGGTGCTCGGTGACCGGCGGCTGCTGCCGGCGGCGGTGGCCGACGCGGCGGTCTTCACGCCGTGGCTGCTCACCTCCGGCGGCCCGGACAACGGGCGGCAGCCCACCCCGACGGACCGGTCGCAGATCGCCTACGGCGTGGACTCCCGCGTGCAGTCGCTGCTCGCCGTCGCCGACGCCACCGGGCGCGACGGGTTCCGGCAGCTCGCCGGCCTGACGGCCGCCTGGTACTTCGGCGCCAACGCGGCCGGCGTGCCCGGGTACGACCCGGCGACCGGGCGCACCGTCGACGGCATCGCCGGCGACGGGACGGTCAACCGCAACGCCGGCGCCGAGTCGACCATCCACGGCCTGCTCAGCATGCTGGCGTTGGACGCCCACCCCGAGGTGGCGGCGCTGGCCCGGCAGGGCCGGATCGTGGCGCGGGTCGGCGGCACCGTGGTGGAGGCCGAACAGGCCACGCTGACCGGCGGCGCGGACGTGGTCACCCCCGACTCGACGTGGACCGGCGAGTCCGCGTTCAGCGGCGCGTACGCCCTGCTGCCGGCCGGCGCGACCGCCCGCTGGCGGTTGCCGGCCGCGGACCAGCCCCGGCTGGTGCTCCCGGTGGTCGAGTTGCGGCCGGGCAGCCGGGCCGTCACCCGGTGGTCCGCCGCCTCGCCCGACGGCCGGGCGCGGACCGTGGGCACCGTCCGGCACGGGCGGGTCGGCGCGCAGGGGACCTCCCCGGCGCCCGGCGCGCTGCTGCCGGTGACGCCGAGCGGCCCGGCGGAGGCGCCGGCCGACGCCGTCGACCTGGTCGCGGTCTCGGCCGGCGGGGACGCCGTGGTCGACGCGGTCCTGCTGGAACCGCTCGTCTCCCGGTACGTGATCGCCGGCACCGGATCGACGACGGCGCTGCTGCGCAGTGCCGCCCGCACGCCCCGGACCGTCCCGGTCACCGTGCCCGGCCCGGGGACGGTGTGCGTCGAGACGTACGACGCGCAGGGCGTACGGCGCTCCCGGACGCAGGCCCGGGGCGGCACGGTGCCGGCGGTGGTGCTGCCCGGCGGCTTCACCCTCGTCCGGCGCTGACGGGCGCGGCCCGGGCGGTCTCCCCGCCCGGGCCGGAAGTCGCGCTCCTGCGCGGTTGCTGTCCGGTTCAGCGGGTACCGCACCGGGCATGCGCATCGTGATCGTGGGGGCCACCGGCAACGTGGGGACCGCCGTACTCCGCCGGCTGCGGCAGGAGTCGGCGGCGGAACTGGTCGGGGTGGCCCGCCGGCTGCCCGGGCCGGACGCCGGTGAGCCGTACGACGACGTCCAGTGGCACTCCTGTGACATCGGCGCGCCCGGCGCCGCCGACGAGCTGGTGCGGATCTTCGCCGGGGCGCGGGCGGTCGTGCACCTGGCCTGGCAGATCCAGCCCAGCCACGACCGGCGCACGCTCCACCGGACCAACGTCGGCGGCAGCCGCGCGGTCATCGAGGCCACCGTCCGGGCCGGCGTTCCCGCCCTGGTGTACGCCTCGTCCGTCGGCACCTACGCGCCCGGCCCGAAGGACCATCCGGTCAGCGAGAACTGGCCGGCGACCGGGGTGCGGACGTCGTCGTACAGCCGGGACAAGGCCGAGGTGGAGGCGCTGCTGGACGACGTGCAGCGGGAGCACCCGGAGCTGCGGGTGGTCCGGCTGCGGCCGGGTCTGATCTTCCAGCGTGACGCCGGCACCGAGATCAGCCGCTACTTCCTCGGCCCGCTGGTGCCGGTGCGGCTGCTGCGCTACGGCCGGATCCCGCTGGTGCCCTCGCACAAGCGGCTCCGGATGCAGGCGGTGCACGCCGACGACGTGGCCGACGCGTACGCCCGGGCGGTCCTCGGCGACGCGCGCGGCGCGTTCAACGTGGCGACCGACCCGGTGCTGACGCCGGCGCTGGTGGCGCGGCACTTCCACGGCTGGACCGTGCCGGTGGCGGTGCCGGTGCTGCGCGCCGCGGCGGCGGTGACCTGGCGGGCCCGGCTGCAACCGGTCGACACCGGCTGGGTGGACCTGGCGCTGAACGTCCCGCTGATGTCCGCGCAGCGGGCCGAGACGGACCTCGGCTGGGTGCCCCGGGTCGACACGGTGACCGCCCTGAAGGACCTGATCGCCGGCATGTCGACGAGGTCGGGAACGAAATCCCCACCCCTGTCGACGGACCCCACCCTCCCCGGCCGCGCGGCTGCCCTGCCGAAGGGCCACCTCCCCGGCCACCCCAACCCGTACTAACCTCCGCGTTCCGGTGAGAAGGTGCCCCTTCTCTACCGGAGGCGTTAAGCAGGGGCCCGGCCTTCAGCCGCGGGTGAGGCGGGCGCCGAGGAAGAAGATGCCGGGGGCGCCCTTCGTCTCGAAGCCCCTGCTGGGGTTGCGGCGCAGGGTCGAGCTGGTGATCGACAGGGTGCCGGTGCGGTTGTTGCTGACGAAGAAGATGGCGCCGCCGCCCTCGTTGGCGCTGTTGTCCTCGACTATCGTGCCGGCGAGCTTCACCGCGAACTCGTTGCCGTCGCAGTAGATCGCGCCGCCGCTGCCGCCGCCCGGCGTGCCGCCCCGGGCCGGGTTCGCGCCGGTGCCGACCGCCTGGTTGTCGCGGAAGACGCTGTTCAGCACCGTCCAGGAGACGCCGATGCTGCTCAACGCCGCGCCGTTGGCGCACACCCCACCGGTGAACGTGCTGCCCACCACGTACACCGGCTTGTTCTCGAACTGGCTGAGCACCCGCAGCGCGGCGCCGCCCAGGTCCGGCCCGGTACGGTCGCAGCGGTTGTCGACGAACCGGGAGTTGACCACCTTGACCCGGCCGCCACGGACGAAGATCGCGCCGCCCCCGCCGCCCTCGGTCCGCTCGCCCGTCGAGTTGCCGTTCGCGAACGTCAGGTTCTGCACGGTGAGCTGCGGGTGGTCCTGGTTCTGGCAGTGCGAGGTGGTGAAGCCCTGCGCCGGGTCGCAGGTGTTCAGGTAGAGGATCCGTCGGCTGCCGCCGCCGCTCAGCGTGACCTTGCCGCCGCCGTCCAGCACGATGCGCGGGCCGTGCGCGTTCACCACCTTGGCGGTGGCCTTCATGGTGATGGTCACCGGTGCCGGGCCGCAGTCGAACGTGATGATGCCGCCGGCCGCCACCGCCTTCACCACCGCCGCCGAGGTGCAGCTCGCCGGCGTGCCGGTGCCGACGGTACGGGTCGGACGCGACGTGTCCACGGCCCGCGCCTCGGCCGGCACGGTGGCCCGCCCGTCCGGGTTGCCGGCGCGGAACGCGACAGCGGCCGGGCCAGGACTCGGCTTGGCGGTGCCGAGGCCGGCGCGGGCGTTCGGCGAGGCGGCCGGGGCGGCCGGGGCAGCGGCATCGGGGGCACCGGACGGTGTGCCGGCCGGGGTGGCGGCGGCCGGGGCGGTCCGGTCGGACGGCTCGCCGCCGCACCCGGGCAGCGTGGCGGTGGCCAGGGCGAGGACGAGGAGGGAGACAGCGGACTTCACGCGCACCCGCCGATGCTAGGGGGACCGGTCGCCCCGGCACGACTCCGTCGGCGATCCTTAACCCGCGGCTAAGCCGGCGGTCAGGCGTGCGAGAGGGCGAACGCGACCAGGAAGCCGAGCACCGTGATCAGGCCGACCAGCAGGTGGGCGTCCTCGAACGCCTCCGGGACCATGGTGTCGGTGATCATGGCCAGGATCGCGCCGGCGGCGAGCGCGGTGATGGTGGCCAGCACCTCCGGCGGGGCGCCGCCGAGCAGCGTGTACCCGGCCAGCGACGCGGCGCCGGAGATCAGCGCGATGGCCGCCCAGAGCCCGAACACGTAACGCCGGGACCGCCCGGCCTGCCGCATGCCGGCCGCGCTGGACAACCCCTCCGGCACGTTGCTGAGGAAGACCGCGATCACGGTGACGAGGCTGACCGGGCCGCCGGCCAGCAGGCTCGCGCCGATCACCACCGATTCCGGTACGCCGTCGAGCAGCGCGCCGACCGCGATCGCGTTACCCGAACCGGGCTGCTCCTGCTCGGAGGGCTGCTCGTCGCCGGAGCGCTTGCGGTGCCGCGCCCCGTGCCGGGCCAGCAGCACGTTCGCCCCGGTGTAGGTGAGCGCGCCGACCGCCGCGCCGATCGCCACCGGCAGCAGGCCGCCCTGCTCGTGCGCCTCCTCGATCAGCTCGAACGAGACGGCGGAGAGCAGCACGCCCGCCCCGAACGCCATCACCGACGCGGTGGCCCGGCGCGGCACCCGCGCGAAGAACCCGACGGCCGCCCCGATCAACAGGGCGGACCCGGCCAGCAGACCCCAGAATCCCGCTTGCAACCACTCCGGCACCCGCAGGACCCTACCCCCGGCCCGGCACCGGCAACCCGATCAGAAGTCGGCGTACAGGTCGACTCGTCCGTCGCTCACCAGCTCAGAGCTTTGATCAAGGCTCTGAGCTGGTTCTATGTCCGGGCGCCGATGGTCGTTCATGGTCAACGTTGGCCGGCGTTTGACGCCCTGACGACGCCCTGACGCCCTGGAGACGCCCTGAGCGCTGGCTCAGTTGACCCTCTTCTCGGGCCGGGCTCGCTGTGCCGCTGTGGGCCGTCTGAGGGGCTGCCGCTCGATGGTTCCGGAGCGGGGCCGGCGGCTGTGGAGAAGGGTCGGGCACGTCCTGGCGGTGGAGCTGGTGCCGCGACCCGGTGACTCGGTGGCAAGCCAGTCCCGGGGTTGGACTGGCGCGGCAGGCGGAAGCCCCGACCACTCGACCGGATTGACCTGCCGGCTTCCGTCGCGGCCTCGCTGAGCCTGCTTCCTCTCCACGTGGGGGCGGTGTCCCGGCGGCTGTCGGTGGCTCACCGCCCCGGCGCCGTAGGCGGCCGGGGCGGCTTGCCGCCGGCCGGGCTTGCCGTCCCGCACCGCGCGGAGCGCGGTGCCTTGATCCAGAACAGAGTAAATCGGCATTGGCGTGAGAGCGTCATCTGTCCCGTCATCTTCGGTGAGCGTTCGACTGCTACGACCAACACGACCATGAGGCGGCCCGAAACCGAGCGGTTCATGGGGCTGCCGCGACGTCGTCCTGGCCGGCACGTCGGCGCTATTGCCACACATGGTTTAGGAAGCCACTAGCGATCAGCACTGCGCGGCCTGTCGACCATCGCAAACGGCGGCAGCAACGTTGAGCACCTCCGAGGTCGATCCGCGTCTGTGCCGGATCTTGCGAAACGACCGGTCTGCTCACTACGAGTCGGTGATGGCTATCCCTGGTGGTTAGAGCGGGCCGCAGGCCAGGCAATCCGGTGTAGTCGCATCCACGACATTCACCTTCCTTTTGAGTCTGAGCGCTGGTATTTCTGCCCTCTTGGGCCTGCAGGTGTAGCGACGCTCGCGGCATGGAACCACTAGCCATCGCCGACAGCACACCTCAGAGGACTATTGGAGGAGTCATTGAGCTTGTACGGTCTGGATATCAAGACCGCGGCCGTTACCGCAATAGCGGTTCCCTTGATCTTTCTCGTCCTAAAAAGGATATCGCGATTTGTTCAAGAGAATGCAAACCAAATCCTTGACGCGGGAGTGTGGATAGCTGACAGGTTCATTGCCGAGTCGATAACGACACGAATGAGCTTAAAGAGATATTGTCACGCAGAGTTGGCCAAGGATACGACGAAGTTTCTTCAAGTCCCAGGAGCGGCAGAGGCTGCTTTGCCAACGGACTCAACTTTCGTTCCACTGAGGCTTGAAAGCGCTTCTCGCCATGCAAAATCGACTCAAGATATCTGGAGGGACGAGGCAACACGGGTACAGATCATTGGAGATCCCGGATCGGGCAAAACATCGCTCGTCAAGAGGACCTTCAGAGATGCGTGTTGGGATGCTTTGCAGTCGAAGCAGGCACCCTTGCCAATCGTTGTGGATCTGAAGAACTTCCTGCCGCCGAAACGGACTACCTCTGAGCGTGCTTTGGGAGACTGGGCTATCCGGCATCTTCGCGAGAAAGTCGAGTCGGTTGGCGGCTACCAGATGGGCAAACTATTTGATCTGTCGCTGGGCGGCAGAGGGCTAATGGTTCTACTTGACGGACTGGATGAGGTTTCTACTGACAGTTACCCCATAGTCGCCAAGGCAATCAGTACATTGAGTCAAAGAATGGCTAATGCGGGCCCCAGTAATAAGCTCGCCTTGACGATGCGGACCCAGTTTTACAAGCAGATCCATTCCAGCTTCTCTGAGGCGTTTCCGATCGTGTATCATGTCCAACCGTTTACACCGACGGACATTTATAGTTTCCTATCAGTGTGGCCTTACCCTGACGGCGTTCCGCGAAACGCTACGATCAACAGAATTTTCGCCGAACTTACCGATAGGCCAACGCTGCGAGAAATGTGTAGCAATCCCCTCGTGCTAGCAATGTATGTCGCCAGCGACCAAGGCGGGAACAGTGTCGGAACTCCAGACACACGTACAGGTTTCTACTCGCGGGTTGTTGATGAACTATTGCTTTTTCGACGAAACCGTCAATTAGACTTGCCCATGAAGAGCACAGTCCGCGAACAGCGAGAGCGTCTCTTCGGAAAACTTTCCTTTGAAAACTTGACTGACCCTTCTCAGCCCGCCAACCTAATTAATTGGGATCGCGCCCTGGCGGTTACTAGCGAGATCTACGGCTGCAACTCCGAACAAGAGGCGAAAGGGCGATTGCGAGAAATATGTAAAGAGACGGGGTTGTTGTCGGAGGAGCGAGCCGGTGAAACCCTTCGGTTTATCCACTTAACATTTTGTGAATTTCTAGCGGCAAAGGAGGCGATCCACGGGCGAGAAACGGGGTGGCTTGAACTAATTTCCGTACATCGGGAGTTTGCGACGAAGGATGTACAAAGCGCCACAAAACTCATCGAGGTGCTCCCGTTCGCAGCGGGACTAACATCGCGAGTTATGAGGGCGCGGATGCTAGACGACATCGCGGCTTTGAGTGATTCAAGAGTCTTGGGCCGCGTGTTCTTGGAGACACATGCTTACGATCACCCTATTTGGACGTCTTTTGCCAGCTCTGAGGCGGCTTTCCTGACAAGCAGTCCTCAGTCACGTTGGGACGACGAATGGTTACAAAGACTCCACCTTTTCACCGTAATTCTCACCGACGAGGCCGAGTGGCGACAAGCATATAATCGAGCCCCGGCAGCAATAACCCACGAACAACTTCTCAAGATGCTGATTCAGGGTGACCGGACGAGACTTGTAGCAGTACTAGGCTCGTACGCCTCCGTTGATCCGCAAGCCGCTTTCCGTCTGGCCCAGTCTCTTCAGGTGGATCTCATTGCAGACCATCCCGCAGTGATCGTAGAAAACCTCTCCAATTATCCCCTGTATTCGCTTGTGATCGAGGATTTAAGCACACGTCCGACTCCGGAACTACAGCAAGCGCTCATAGTCTGCGAGGCGGCAATGCTGAACCCCTTTGCGGGTTTCAACCTAAGCGACGAACCGTATTCGACCTTGCGATTTCCGGCACCTTCGTCGATTCCTCGTCGATTCCGCTGGTACACGAGCGACAAAGATCTGAATTTGCTCTCGTATTCGGCGAGCATCATATCCAATGCCCACTTAACTGACGTCATAGATGAAAAAAAGTTCCCCCGCTGCGCTCGGCTGGCAGCGTTGAAGCCCCCGGGCGCCTTCCTGTTCACGAGATTTCTCTGGTTTGGACGATGGCGCGTTCTGGCGTTGAGCTTCGCCTTTTATGCGGCCTCGGCCGTGGTGGCGCTGGACAGGACAAGCGGCCGACTTTTCCTCTGGGCCAGCAGCCTAGGCATCTCCGCCTTTTTTTGGATCGCCAGTAGCTTCATCTTTTATAGGCAGGAACGTATGAGGCACTTCGAGTGGTTCTTGCTTGGATTGCTCCACGATGTTAGGGGGCGCGTTCGCTTGACGGCCCCGAGAAAACGGCCCTGGATCTTGCGAATCCCCGCTCTGCTTGCCGTGCGCGCCTCGCAGCCTCTGCTTAATGCCGCCACCGCCGCCGAAGACGCGACTTCCAAATCGCCAAAGCAATAGTCGCCATAGGCCATCCTCACTGTCTTTGGCCGACCCACCCTCTAGGGAGCGGGCCACCGCCCGACCGCCACGTCAAGTGGACCTTGGTGCCACGTACGCACGCGCTGGCGGGTCGGGGCGGCGGCCCGCTCGGCTCGGTGGCTGACAGGATGGCCCAGCGCAGCCACATACCGATCGCAACCCGCCGACGGACCCCGACCATCTCGGAGTCACCGCGGCTCGTCGCGCGGACCCCGCGTACGCTCCCCTGTGCCGTGCCGCTCGGGGCGCGGCCCGGCCGGCTGCCGGCTCACGAACACTAACCACCTTCGGCATCCTCAGAGGCGGCACTGGGCCTTCCGCTCTTCGCGTTGGCCGATGGGCATGGGCATGACCGCTGCCATCTCCCGGCCGGGCGGTCATGGCGCCTAATTGGCGGCGCTCGCGGCCCGTTGAGGGCCGCCTCGAAAAGCATCGAAAGTGCGGAGGAATGTTATTTATTCGTTCGAAGTAGGTGGTAGGTTCTGGCGACTGTTCTAACCGCTCCATTCGTTCGGGCAACGGTTTGCTCTTCTACCAGTAGCGAGCCAACCTCGACAGCGAAGAGCGCCGCTAGCTCCCTGTCGGCGGCGACGCGGCGTCTCCGCGTTTCCGATCCAGAATTCTTGTCAAGCGCGCTGTCGTGCCAGCGAGGGTTCGCGTAGGTGCCGCGTCCTTGCTCGGTATTAACTACCCGTTCCTCGCGCAGAACCGCAATAGCTTGGCGGATTGTGCCGCGACTGGCCCGAAACTCCGTGGTGAGGGCGCTCTCTGGTGGTAGTAGGGCGCCCAGCGGGATAGCGCCGCTCTGTATGCGCTCTCTCAGCTCGTCGGCGATGACGCGGTAGCGGGGTTGTCCGTAGTGCGGGGTGGGCACCTGCTCACCGTACCTGGCACTTGTCTTACCAAGTGTCAACCAAACGACCCGTTTCGACGTCTAGACAACTCGTTCACTTGTAGATACGTTTCGTGGTGTGCGGCCAGGGTGACGGCCCGTGTCAGGGGTGGTCTCGTGCTGGCCCTGGTCGCACCTGACGCGCGGCGTCCTGTCGGACCGGTTGCGGTAGCCGCGCGGACAAGTTGGCTCGGCGATACCCGACCCGTCCCCGTCGGGCGGTGCGCCGTGCCTTCATCCGAGCCGGTGGCCGGCCGCATTCCCCCGTGGCCGGCCGCCAGCTCTCTTCTACCTGTGGAGGTGCTATGTCCAGCCGTCCTCGCCGACGCCGCCGGCTCTCCCTGCGGTGGCCCCGAAAGCGGTACCCGACGCGATCAGCCACGGGCAATGTCCCGGCAGGTGCGTGCCCGACGGTCCCACTGTTCGCGCGATGGTCGGTCGAGCAGGCACGGAAGTCGTCCGCGTTGCCGCCTACCCCGCCGATCACGCAAGTCCAGATCTACCGGGACGGTGCCGGGCGGTGGCCGCGGTGACGCCTACGAACAAGCGCGCCGACGTTACGAGCCACCCGGACTGGTGTGCCCCGGATCGCTGCGGTCACCTCGTGCCGCCGCTAATGACGGAGATGACTCGCAACCATCGCGGTGCAATGCATCGGGTCGGCAACGCTCGTGCGGGCGGCATGGTGGTTGCGTACCTCATCGGCGCCGACGTCCGGACTCCCCTGATCGCGGTGCATGCGACGTGCCGGGCTGGTATCGGCTGGGCTGAGCTGTCCCTGACGCAGGCCGTTCGACTGGCCGAGTGCCTGCGGGGCCTGGTGATCGAGGCGGGCGGAGATCCCGGGAGCCGTGATGACTGAGGCAGGGAGCATGCCGGAGTACGTCCTGGGGTCGGTGACCGATGTCGTCGGATGTCCCGCGTGGTGCCAGGGGTGTGGGTCGAACGACCCGATGCACCGAGGGTTCCTCGCCACCGTCGGCCAGGAGCGGACGGGCTGGGTCAGCGTTCAGATGCTGCTCGACCGGTTCGGCCGACGGGACCTGGTCGTGAAGCTCGACGCCACCCGCGACGGCGTGATCCAGCCCGTCCTGCTCGATCGAGTCCGTCTGGACCGCCTCATCTACGAACTGACCTACGTCCGCCTGGTGATGATGACCAAGGGCCTACATCTGGAAGAGCACGATGAGCACCCCTGAGCGTCGGCACAGCCAGACTCCCTCACCGGCCGCGCGGCAGACCAGGCGGCCTGCGCCTCCGGTCGCCCCGGTCCCCGAGCGTCCGGCTAGGGGGACCACCTGGCAGACGTTGGAACGTCTTGGGGGTACGGTGTCCGGTATGCAAGGCCGGGACTGGCGCCCTCGCTACCTGCAACTCGCCGAAGAGTTGCGGGCAAAGATCATGGGCGGCGAATTGGCCCCCGGCACGCTGATGCCGAGTGAAACCGAGCTTGCCGACTCCTCCGGCCTGTCCCGCACCAGCGTGCGCAACGCGATCCGGCAGCTCCGCGAGTGGGGCCTGGTCCGCGCCGAGCAGGGACGCGGCACCTACGTGCGGGCACCCCGCCAACGGGTACGCCGACGCAACGCCGAGCGCTACCAGTGGGAGAAGGACCGGGTCCTGCTCGACGAGGACGAGCGGCTGAAGACCGGTGCCACCGAGCACGACACCGGCCTCACCGTCGACGACCTCAAGTTCCACGCCGAGTACACGCGCGTGGAAGCGGATGCGGAGATGGCGGCGGCCTTACAGGTCGACCCGGGTACGCCGCTGCTACGCCGGGTCTACTGGACCTCCTCGCGGCACGAGAACGCGCCGCTGACGGTGTCGTACTCGTATCTGCCATACGACCTGGTGGCCGCGAACCCGGACCTGCTCGACGAGGGCAAGGAGCCGTGGCCCGGCGGTACACAGCACCAGCTCCACACCATCGGCATCGAGCTGGACCGGATCGACGACGAGATCCGCGCACGTCCGCCGTCGCCGGATGAGGCCGAACTCCTGGACATCGACCCGGGCGTCTCCGTCCTCACCGTGCGCAAAACCTCCGTCGACACCACCGGCCGCGTCGTCGAAGTAGCGGACGTCGTGATGCCCGGTGATCGCACCGAGCTTGTCTACTCCCACACACTCCAGCGGTGGAAAACGTGACGCGACTCGTCTCGGTCGTCACCCCGGTCCACGCGCCCAGCATCGAATACCTGACTGGCGCCTACGAGTCGCTGACCAAGCAGGACATGCCCACCGGGTGGGACTGGCAATGGCTCGTCCAAGAGGACGGACAGACCGGCGCCCTGGTCGACGTCCTGCCTGATGAGCCCCGGATCAGTCTCGGCATCGGTCGTCCCGGTGGGCCTGGTGTTGCCCGTACCCTCGCTCTTTCCCGGGTGTCTGGTGACCTCATCAAGGTCTTGGACGCCGACGACCAGTTGACGCCCGGCGCGCTCGCCCGGGACATCGCCGCGTTCGACGCGCATCCGCAGATCGGCTGGACCACCTCACGGGTACTCGACCTGCTGCCCGACGGGTCAACCGCCGGCTGGGACAAGGACCCAGCCGGCGGGATCGTCGACCGCGGGGCGGTCCTGTCGTTCTGGCAAGCCAACGACTACCGGGCATCGGTGCACCCGGCGACCCTGTGCCTGCGGCGGGATCTCGTCTTCGCCTTGGGTGGCTGGATGGCGCTCCCCGCCTCCGAGGACACCGGCCTACTGCTCGCCGCCAACGCCGTCAGCGCCGGCTACTTCACCCGGGAGTACGGGCTGCTCTACCGCAAGTGGCCCGGCCAGGTCACCAGCCAAGCCGCGCACCGGGAACCGGCCGAGTATCAGGCCCGCATGCGGATCATCGAGGCCAGAGCCAACGCCCTGGCCTCGATGCTGCCGACCGGCCTACCGCTCACTCCTTCGGCGTAGCCTCGTGCCCCGGCATTCCGTGGGTACGCCGCCGCTCCTTCATCTCCGCCTCGTAGATGTGCCGCCGGCCGTCGGCCAGCTTCTCCCGTGCGTCCCGCTCGATCTCCTGGAACGCGGCGTAGTAGCCATCGTCGAACTCCTCCACGATCTGGAACGTCCAACGGCCGGGAAGTAGGTTCCGCCCCAATAGCTCGTGCTCGACACGGTCGGCCGTCTCGTCGTGCCCAGCCTCGCGGAGTAGCTTCACCACTCGGTCGAGCGTGAGATCCGCCCCGCCGACGAGCTGGTGTGCCGAGTACAGGTGACCGCGTACTCGGTGGATCGTTTCCAGGGCCTTGCTCAGTTCCCCCAGGGCTTCGACTGTTGCATCATCCATTCCGTTCGGCCGGGCGTGATCCCGGTCTACCGAGTGGTGTGGTTGAGCGTTCATGCCGCGAGAGATAGCCCCGGACGGACTTCCCAAACTCGGGGAAGGGCGAAGCCCACACCAACGAGTGGTGCGGGCTTCGCTGGCCTACGTCTACTTGCCGCCGCTCTTGTTCTTGGTGGCGTCGACGAGCTTCACGGGGCCGCCGTTCGGGGTCGGGGGGACCCGGTGCCCCTTCGGAACGGTCACCTCGGGCCCACCGTTGACCGGCTGGTACTGGCCGCTGTAGGGAGCAGGCGTTCCCGGGTTGATGATGACGGACTTGCTGGGGCGGGTGGCCTTCTTCGCCACGTCGCCTCCCTTCGATGAGCACTAGGACGCTCGCCGGATTCGCGCCGCGAGATCTCGCGTCGTCTAAGACGGAGTGCTAGCCTCTCGGGTCTACTGGCAGGTAGGCGCGTACCCGACGAGTGTCCGAACCCGACGCTCTGTCGGGTTTTCGTGCTTGGGAAGCTAAGCACACTCCGTGTCCGTCCACAATGCCCTCCCCTGAAAACCTGAGTTGACAGCCGCGCTGGTGGGCCGCCGGATGATGTGCATCTCGCGGTGGGTTGGATCTTCGGGCGAGCGGCCAAATGTCACGCTGCGTATATACGGTCAACCGGGCCGAGCTGCGGTTTTTCCCCGAACACGCGTACGAGGCGTCTAGCTCCGATGTCTACACGCGCGACTGTGGAAAACGATCACATCAATCGGCCTGGGTCGATAATGTGATGCGCGCCTCTCCCTAGATTTCGCGCCTGCTCGCCCCCGTGTATGAACTTGTTGACTTGTCTGCCAAGTGCCGTCTACCTTGGAGTCTCAACTTGGCAGACATGCCAACGACCTGGAGGTTGAGCGATGGCTCTGCGTGGCGGTACGAGGTTCGCCGTGCGTTGTGAGGACGTGTTCCCGGCGGGATGCGCCCTGGTTCCCGAGTCCCTGGGTGAGGTCGAGGACTTCGACGAGAAGACGGGTCGGCGTAGCCCGGCGAAGGACAAGTTGACCGGCCAGCGGGTGTGGCAGGTGCGGGTGATGGACCTGGACCCGGAGCTTGGCAAGCGCTCCCGGGAGACGACGGTCAAGATTTCCGCCGACTACCAACCGGTGCCGCCGACGGGGGCGCCGTTCGAGGCGGTGGAGTTCGAGGGCATGACGGTGACGCCGTACGTGTCGAACAACGGCCGGATGGCGTACTCGCTGCGGGCGACCGGCATGCGGGCCCCGGCGGGCGTGGCCAAGAAGGCGGCGGCGTAGCCGCATCAGGTGGGGGCGGGGCTGTCAGGTCTTGGCGGACGGCAGCCCCGCCCTCTGTCTCTTTCCCCTGCTCTGTCGAGAGAGGTAGTGACGTGTCCAAGGGTATGCGTCCGGCTGGCCGTGGCTGGCCTCGGTGTGGCGTGTGTCAGTCGCGGTTCGATCCGGTCACCGGTGTCGACGGCCGGTGTGAGGGCTGCGTGGGGCAGCTCGTGCTTCCGTTTCCTCCGGTCCGGGATGCGTCGGGTCGGTTCGTGTCGCTGCGGGGTGCCAAGTGATTGGGCGGCCTCGCGGTGAGGTGGTGACGACCTCGGCCGGTGACCTGATCGTGTTCCGTCCGAGACGGTTCGAGCTGCCGATGTGGGCGGTGGTGCTCGGCCTGGTGCTGCGCTGGTCGGGGCGGCTGCTGTGGTGGTGCCTGCGGCATCCGGTGGCTACCGCCTCGGTGGTGCTGGCGCTGTGGCTGTACGTCGAGTTCGACTGGCCCGGCCTGGTGGTGCCGCTCGTGGTGACGTTGGCGGTGTCGGCGCTGTGGCGTTGGCGGGATGAGTCGTCGTGGTGGGCGTGGCTGGCGGGTCCGCTGCTGGGGGCGTTCCGGCGGATCTTCGTCTATCGGCGGGTGTGGCGTGAGGCGATGACGTTGTGCGGGTTCGCGGAGTCGTTCGACCGGCGGCACGTGCTCCCTGACCTGTTGCGGGTCCGTTCGGATCAGGCCCTGGATGTGTTGACGGTGCGGATGGTGCGGGGGCAGACGCCGGAGCAGTTCCAGCGGGTGAGCGCGAATCTGGCGTACGCCTTCGGCCGGCGGCATGCCCGGGTCTACTCGGAACGTCCCGGTGATCCGCCGACGCGTGCCGGTCGGTGGGGCTGGGTGCTGCGGCTGGTGGATCGGGTGCGGTATCGGGACCGGCCGACGGTGGTCTATCTGGCGTTGGTGCGTACCGATGCGTTGCGCATGGTGGTGCCGCCGTTCCCGGTGCCGTCGGTGCCGGACTTCACCGCGCTTCCGCTGGCTCGGCGGGAGGATCTGCGTCCCTGGTCGCTGCATCTGCTGGCGACTCACGTCCTGGTGGGCGGCGCCACCCGGTCGGGGAAGGGATCGGTGCTGTGGTCGCTGGTCCGGGTCCTCGGCGGCGGTGTCGCCTCGGGCCTGGTGCGGCTGTGGGTGGTCGACCCGAAGGGCGGGATGGAGTTCGCGCTCGGCCGGCCGATGTTCGCCCGGTTCGCGTGCAAGTCGTTCGAGGCGATGGCGGACCTGCTCGACGAGGCCGTCACGGTGCTGCGGGAGCGTCAGACCCGCCTGGCGGGAACGGTGCGGGTGCACACGCCGACCGAGGTGGACCCCTTGGTCGTGGTCGTCGTCGACGAGATGGCGGCGCTGACCGCGTATCTGCAGGATGTCGAGCTGCGCAAGCGCATCGCCGGCTCGCTTGGGGTGCTGCTGTCGCAGGGGGCCGGCGTCGGCGTGCTGGTGGTGGCCGCGTTGCAGGACCCGCGTAAGGAGGTGCTGCCGTTCCGGGACCTGTTCCCGACCCGCATCGCGCTCGGCCTGACCGAGGCGTCACAGGTCGACATGGTCCTCGGTGACGGTGCCCGCAACCGGGGCGCGCTCGCGGACCAGATGCCCCGCTGGGCCAAGGGCGTCGGGTACGTGATCCTCGACGGCACCCCCGACCCGATGCGGGTCCGGTTCTCGTACGTCAGCGACGACGACATCCGCGACATGGCCCAGCGGTTCCCGGCGCCGGCTGACGCCTCGGACATCCTCGCCCAGGTCGGCCGGGAAACCGCCACCGAACCGGTACGCCTTCCGTTGCCGCGTAAGCCGTCCGGGCGGCTGCTGCCCGACGCGCTGCGCAACCTGC
Source organism: Micromonospora sp. NBC_01392 (assembly GCF_045040125.1). Taxonomy (NCBI): domain Bacteria; kingdom Bacillati; phylum Actinomycetota; class Actinomycetes; order Micromonosporales; family Micromonosporaceae; genus Micromonospora; species Micromonospora sp. NBC_01392. Next base: position 558,848 of record NZ_CP109549.1, read on the forward strand.
TCGACTCCGACGGCGGGGGTGAGCCGCGGTGACCACCCCTGCGAACGGTCGCCGGTTCTACCGGCTGCGCATCCCCGAACCGGTCACCGCCGTGTCCGTCCGCGTCGACGCCGATCGGCCTGACCCGTACCCGGTGTATCTCGCGGTCGGTGCGGGCCGGCGACGGATGTCCCTGACCCCCGACGAGGCGTGGGCGCTGTGGCGCTGCCTGTCCGAAGCGGTCGCCACGCTCGGCGCCCCTCCCGACTACATCCGCACCGACATCCGACCGGCCAGGAGGTAACCGCGATGACCACCCTTACCCGCATCGTCAACCGGCTCCGCCGCCCGCTGCGCATCCGCCTGGTTGGCCCCGCCGACCACACCGCCGCCGCCCTGCACGGACTGGCGCACATGGTCAACCGCCGCCCCGACATGGCCGACCGCCGCATCCGCATCGACCTGACCATCCGCGAGAAGCCGTTGCAGGAGTGGCGATGACCGAGCGCACCGAATCGGCCGTACGCCTGGTGATCCTGCTCGCCATCGCCGCCATGGCCGGCGCCGCCGCCTTCACCCACGTCCACGACCTGTCCGTCGCCCACGGCCAACCCGACTGGATCGGCTGGGCCAACGCCGTGGCGGTCGAGCTGATGACGATCTACCTCGGCCTGGAACTACGCGCCCGCCGCCGCGCCGGCCGACCCGTCGGCCTGGTGGGCTCGCTGCTGGTGGCGTTCGCGGTGCTGTCCCTCGCGGCCCAGGTCGCGGAAGCCCATCCGTCGGTCTGGGGCTGGGTCGTGGCGGCGGTGCCGTCGCTGGCCTTCCTCGCCCTGGTCAAAGTCGTCCTGTCCAACGCCCCGGTCACCCCGCCGGCTGTCGAGCCCGACCAGCCCGACGCCTACCGGTACGACGAGCCAGAGCAGGCCACCGAGGTCGAATCGGTCCGCCCGATCGTGCCGGCACCGCCCGTCGTGCCGGCGGTGCTGCCTCCGCGCACTGTCCAGCCCAACCGGCCGCACGTCGTCGGGATCATCCGATGACCGCTCCGACCCTGCCCGGCCTCGCGCCGGCCGCCCCGACCCCGGCTGCTGCTCCCCGGCCGGGGTCGCGGGCGGCCCGCATGGCACTACCCCGCTCGGTCGACGTGCTCAAAGAGATCGCCGCCGAGTACGGCGTCTGCGTGCGCCCCCTGGCCATGCGCCGCACCGACCTCGACACCGGCCTGACCGAGGTCATCGACCTGCCCTGTGGCGCGACCCGGGAGGACAAGTGCGCGCCGTGCGCGAAGAAGAACCGCCGGCTACGGCAGGCCCAGATCCGGGAGGGCTGGCACCGCGACGACGAACCGCTACCGCCCCCGGAGCCGGCGACCGACGAACAGGAATCCCTGATCCTCTTCCGCGCACACCTGGAGTTCTCCCGCGACGAGGCATCCCGGTCATGCCAGTGGGACCAGGTCGAAGACCTCGACGAGGCGATCCGCGAAGTGGAAGAGGCCATCGCGGCCGAAGGGCTCCGGGGACGGGTCGCCCCGCCACACGCCACCGCCGACGACGACCAGGGCGACGACGACACCGGCCCGCGCCGCAAGCGCTCCACCCGACGGCGTCAGGACGCACCGGAACTGCCTCGCCGCAAGGTCGAGCCGCGCACAGTCGGCAGGACATACACCGCTGCGGACGGGGCCACCTACCGGCCGTCGATGTGGCTGACGCTCACCCTCGACTCCTACGGCCCGGTCCGCCCCGACGGCACCCCACTCAACCCCGACCGGTACGACTACCGCCGGGCCGCCTGGGACGCGGTGCACTTCCCTCGGCTGCTCGATCGGTTCTGGCAGAACCTGCGCCGCTGTGAGGGCTGGAACGTCCAGTACGCCGGCTGCGTCGAGCCGCAACGCCGCCTCGCCCCACACGCCCACTTCGCCATCCGAGGCACGATCCCCCGGGACATCCTGCGCACCGTCGCGGCGGCGACCTACCACCAGGTGTGGTGGCCGGCGGTCGACATCCAGCGGTACACGGTCGAGCGGCCCCCGGTGTGGGACGAGGACACCTCCGCGTGGGTCGACCCGGACACCCGCCAGCCGCTGACCACCTGGACGGAAGCCCTCGACGCCATCGACGACGACCCCGACGCCGAACCGGTGCACGTCGTGCGCTTCGGCTCCCAGGTCGACGCTCGGGGCGTCATGCCCGGCACCGAGGACGCCGAGCGGACGATCCGGTACGTCACGAAGTACATCACCAAGCACACCGGCGACTGCCACAAGGCGACCACCGACCGGCAGCGGACGCACCTGGACCGGCTGTGGCGGGAACTGCGCGTGACCCCGTGCACCGACCGGTGCGCGAACTGGCTGCTGTACGGCGTCCAGCCGAAGAAGGCGCACGCGAAGCTCAAGCCGGGCCGCTGCAAGGGCAAGGTCCACCAGCGCGACACCCTCGGCATCGGCGGCCGGCGCATCCTCATCTCCCGCGACTGGTCCGGCAAGACGCTGAGCGACCACAAGCACGACGTGCGGGCCTGGGTGCGGGCGCTGCTCGGCGTCACCGTCGGCCTCGATGGCGTCGACGACCAGGGCGCCACCGCCGAACCGGTCCGCCACGCCTGGGAACTGGCCCGCCCCGATGACCCGGACGTGCCGGCCATGGCCCACCGGCTGCTGCGGTCGATCAGCGAACGCGCCCGCTGGCGCTCCGAACTGCTCGCCGCGAAGGACCGCGCGGCCCAGCTCCCCGAGGACACCTCGACGACGGACACGGACGACAAGACGGGGGAGGGGCCGTAATGGCCAAGGACGAGCTGTGGACGGTTCAGGACGTGTCGACGTACCTCCGGGTACCGCAGGAAACGCTGTACCGCTGGCGCAAGGTCAAATACGGCCCGCCGGCGGCTCGGATCGGCCGACACCTGCGCTACGAGCCGGAAGCGGTACGGGCCTGGGTACGTGAGCAGGCGGCGGCCTGATGGGGCACGTCGAAGACCGCTGGTACAAGACGCTGCGTCACGAGGGCGGGCGGAAGGAGCGGGTCAAGACGCAACTGTTCGGCAAAGGGCTGCGCTACCGGGTGCGGTACATCGGGCCGGACGGCAAGGAACGCAAGAAGTCCTTCCCGGACCGGGCCAAGCGCGAGGCTGACGCGTTCCTCGTCTCGACCGAGACGGACAAGCTTCGCGGCTCCTACGTCGACCCGGTCGCCGGCCGGATGACCTTCGCCGAGTACGCCGAACGGTGGCTCAGGACGCGCTCGGTCGACGAGTCGACTCGCGAGACCACCGAGTTCCGCGTACGAAAGCATCTGCTGCCCTTCTTCGGCTCTCGGCAACTGGCGGCGATCAAGCCCGGTCTCATCCGGGAGTGGGACGCCGCGATGGTCGGCAAGCTGGCGCCCTCCACCCGGGCCGTCGTCTTCGCCCACCTGCAAACCATCCTCGCCGCGGCCGTCGATGACGAGCGGATCGCCAAGAATCCGTGCTCGGCAACGTCGGTCAACCCTCCGCGTCCGGCTGCGCGCCGGGTAGTGCCGTGGCGGTACGACCAGATCTCGGCAATCCGCATGGGCCTTGCCCCGCGCTATCGGGCGATGGTCGACCTCGGCGCCGGCTGCGGACTGCGGCAGGGGGAGATCCTCGGCCTCAGCATCGACGACATCGACTTCGACGCCGGGTGGGTCCAGGTTTCGCGACAGGTCAAGATCGTCCGGTGCCGGTTGGTGTTCGGGCTGCCAAAGAACGACCGGGACCGTCGGGTGCCGCTGCCGGACTCCGTCGGCCAGGCGCTGCGGCAGCACATCGAGGATCGCTACTCGCTGACGCTCACCCTGCCGTGGGAGCACCCCGCCAGCGAGGAGCGGGCCACGGCGCGACTGTTGTTCACCACCACCCATCGCAACGCGATCAACCGTTGCAGGTTCAACGAAACGAGCTGGCGGCCGGCTGTCGTCGCGGCCGGCATCACGCCGACCCGGGCGACCGGCATGCACGCGCTACGGCACTTCTACGCCTCCTCGCTGCTCGACGCGGGAGAGAGCATCAAGGCTGTCGCGTCGTACCTCGGGCACGCCGACCCCGGGTTCACGCTCCGGGTCTACACGCACCTGATGCCGGCCAGCGAGGAGCGCACCCGGAACGCGATCGACGGACTGTTCGGGGCGCCGCGAGAGCCCTGACGCCCTGGCGACGCCCTGCGCGGCCTCCCGAAACACACAGCGCCTGATCAGGACAGGTGTCGAGGTCAGAAGTCGGCGAACAGGTACGGCAGTTCACGTGGGAAGAGTCGACGCAGCTCGACGGCGGCGTCCACCGGCACCTCACCCAGCCCGCGTACCGCCACCTCGACCGGGTCGAGCACGCCGTACGCCAGGGCGGACAGCCCGGCGGCGGTGAGCCGGGCCGCCGGCACGGTGCCCTCGGCGGCGCTGTCGGCCGGCAGCACCGCCAGCTTGCCGGTGGTGCCGTCGAGCAGGTGCCGGCCGGCGAGCCAGCGGTCGCTGACCAGCTCGACGAGCACCCGGCCCACCCCGACCGGCTGCTCGGCCAGCGCCTCCAGGCTGAGCAGCCGGGCCATCGGCGCGGAGGAGTCCGGCCGGTGCGCCCGCGTCTCGACGTGCACGTCGAAGTCGGTGAGCCACAGCTCGGGCAGCTCGTCGGGGCCCAGCTCGACGCTGACCCGGTTCACCTGGTCGACGTGCCGGGCGAAGAACTGGAGCAGCGACGCCCGGGCGTACGGGTCGTCGAAGAGCAGGTCGTCGGCGACCAGCGTGCCGGCGTGGTCGTCGATCCGGTAGGTCACCGCGCCGACCGTCGCGCCGTCGCGCACCACGCTGAGCAGCCAGCGGTCGTCCCGCTCGCGCAGGCCGACCGCCCGGAAGTCGGGGAAGACCGCGAAGCCGTGGCGCTCGCGCAGGCACCGGTCGGTGTAGGCGCGCCACCGCGGGTAGCCCGTCCCGATCCGTTCCCAGACCAGCTCGTCGGGCAGCTCGGCGCGCAGCAGCGGCGCCAGCTCCGCGGGGGCGAACACCGCGGTACGCCGCCGGGGCAACCCGGCGTAGCCGAAGCGCTCGTAGAACGAGGGCCGGAACGGGTACAGCGCGCTGAGCTGGTGCCCCTCGTCCCGCATGCCGTCGAGGAGCTGGTGCATCAGCGTCCGGACGTGCCCGCGCCGGCGGGCCAGCGGATGGGTGGCCACCCCGGCGACACCGGCCATCGGCAGCACCGCGCCGCGCAGGTTCTGCCGCATCGGGATCGCCGAGGCCGCGGCCGTGGCGACGCCGTCCTCCTCGACCACCAGCGTGGTGTTCCCCGCGTTGGTCGGCAGGTAGGCGCGGAACTCGTCGGTCCGGGCCGGCGTCATCGGCGACGCCTCGAACGCGTACGCCTGGAGCGGGAAGCTGGTGGTCGGGCGTTCCTCGGCGGTCAGCCGGCGAATGTGCATCCGTTCATCCCAACGTGCCCGCCCCCGGGTCGCAACCCGAATGGGTCGCCGTCAGGCCTCGGCGACGTCGGAGATGACCACCGTGACGTTGTCCGGTGCGCCGGCCTGGTGGGCCAGCTTCACCAGCTGCTCGCCGCACTGCTGCCGGTCGCCGTAGGTGGCGAGCGCGGCGGCGATGGCGGCGTCCTCCACGTAGTCGGAGAGGCCGTCGCTGCACAGCAGCAGCCGGTCGCCGGGGAAGACGGTGAGCGCCCCCACCGCCGGCGGCGCGTCCTGGCCCTGCACCGCGCGGGTGACCAGCGAGCGCTGCGGGTGGTGCCGGGCCTGGTCGCGGGAGAGCGCGCCCTGGTCGACGAGCGCCTGCACGAACGTGTCGTCGCGGGTGAGCTGGGTCAGCTCGTGGTCGCGCAGCAGATAGCAGCGGGAGTCGCCGACCTGGGCGAGGACCAGCCGGTCACCGGCCAGCAGCGCCGCGGTCAGCGTCGTGCCCATGCCGTCGCGGGCCGGGTCCACCGTGATGGCCGCCCGGATCCGCTGGTTGGCGGTGCTGACCACGGCGCGCAGCGCGTCGGCCGCCTCCTCGGCGCCGGTGGGCGGCGTCAGCTCGTCCAGGATCCGGATGACGATCTCGCTGGCCACCTCGCCGGCCGGGAGGCCGCCCATGCCGTCGGCCACCGCCACCAGGCGGTCACCGGCGAGGGCGGAGTCCTCGTTGTTGGTCCGGACGAGGCCGACGTCGTTGAGGATGGCCGAGCGGAGGATGAGCGTCATGGGGACAAGCTTGCCAAGAAGACCCGCTCCGCGTCTCTACGCGCTGCCGGGTCGGTGGAAAGAAATGTCACCGACTTGCATCCCGGGTATCCGTCAACCGTCCTTCCCGGATGGACGCGGATAGCGCAACAGCAGGCTGGCCCGGACCTGCTCCTCGCCCACCGCGGCGTAACTGTGCGGCACGTCGGAGGTCCAGCGCAGATACTCTCCGGGGCCGCCGGTGAGCGGGGCGTCCACCGGGCCGGCCCGGAGCACGCCGGAGAAGACGGTCACGTGTTCGGTGACGCCGGTCTGGTGGGCGGGGGAGAGCTGCGCCGGCCCCGGGCTGACCCGCATCCGGTACAGCTCGTACGTCGCGTCGCGGTCGTGGAACACCTCCAGCAGCGTCGCGCCCACGGCGGCCCCGCGTACGGTCGGCGTCTGCTCGGGGGCGGAGAGCACGGCGGTCAGCGGTACCCCGAGCTGCGCGGTGATCGCGTACAGCGTCTCCAGGGTGGGGTTGCGGACGCCGTTCTCCAGACCGGAGAGCGTGGCCTTGCCGACGCCGGCCAGCCGCGCGAGTTCGGAGAGGGATAGCCCCCGTTCCATCCGGAGGGCGCGGATCCGCGGGCCGACGTCCATGGGGCTATCGTGCTACATCATGTCGTTCCGTAAACGGAACACCGGAGGAGGAAGCGTGGCCGGTCGACTCCAACCCGTACTGGCCGGCGTGGTGACCGCCCTGGTCGGCTTCGCCAGCTCGTTCACCGTCGTGCTGGCCGGGCTGCGCGCGGTCGGCGCCGACCCGGCCCAGGCCGCCTCCGGCCTGCTCACGCTCTGCGTGGCCAGCGGCGCCTGCGCGGTCTGGCTCGGTCTGCGACACCGGCTGCCGCTCGCCATCGCCTGGTCCACGCCGGGCGCGGCGCTGCTGGTCGCCACCGGGCCGGTCCCCGGCGGCTGGCCCGCCGCCGTGGGCGCCTTCCTGCTCACCGGTCTGCTGATCATCGCCGCCGGGCTGATCCCCGCGCTCGGCCGCGCGGTCGCGGCGATCCCCGCCCCGGTCGCCTCCGCCATGCTCGCCGGGGTGCTGCTGCCGCTCTGCACCGCGCCGGTACGCGCCCTGGTGGAGGTGCCCCGGCTGGCCGGGCCGGTGGTGCTCGCGTGGCTGCTGCTGCACCGGTTCGCGCGCCGCTGGGCGGTGCCCGGCGCGCTCGCGGTGGCCGTGGTGGCGATCGCGTTGACCACCTCCGGCCCGGCCCGGCTGGACGTCGCCCCGGTCGTCGCGCTGACCGTGCCGACCTGGACGCTGCCCGCCGTCGTCGGGCTCGCGCTGCCGCTGTTCCTGGTCACCATGGCCGCGCAGAACGTGCCCGGCACCGCCGTGCTCGCCGGCTACGGCTACCGGGCGCCGCTGGGCTCCGCGCTACGGGTCACCGGGCTCGCCACCACGCTCGGCGCGTCGGCCGGCGGCCACGCGGTGAACCTGGCCGCGATCACCGCCGCGCTCGCCGCCGGCCCGGACGCCCACCCCGACCCGGACCGGCGCTGGATCGCCTCGGTCACCGCCGGCATCGGCATGGCGTTGCTCGGCCTCGGCGCCGGCGTGGCGACCGCCCTGGTGCTGCTCTCCCCGCCGGTACTGGTCGAGGCGGTGGCCGGGCTCGCGCTGCTCGCCGCGCTGGCCGGCGCGGTGTCGGCGGCGGTCGCCCAGCCGGACACCCGGGAGGCCGCCGTGGTCACGCTGGTGGTCACCGCGTCCGGGGTCAGCCTGCTCGGCATCGGGGGCGCGTTCTGGGGCCTGGTCGCCGGCTGCCTGATGCTCCTGCTCTTCCGCCGCCGCCCGCCCGCCGCGCCGCCGGCTGCCGCGCCGCCGGTCGAACCCGACAGCCGTACCGCATTGGGGCCGGATCTGGCCGCCGCGCACCGGCAGGGCTGACTGTGAGCATGGCGGGGTCGGCTCAGCAGTGGTTAGCTGGCAGCAGTGGGTGTGACTCTAGGTCTGACTGGCTGTGTGCCGTTGAGCGGACTTGTCCGTCTGCTGCTGCCGGCGCCGACCCGGCGGGAGACGTTTGGCCTGATCAGGAGCCCCGCCTCCTGGCCTTTCGCCCTGCTCCTGGCGCTTCGCCCTGGTCTCGGCCCCGCGCTCGATCGTGAACCGGTGCTCCCCGGCGGCGGTGTGCCCGAAGTGCCTACGAACTTGATGGCGTGAACGGTTCACCGGTCGTGACCCATCGGCGCCATCAAGTTCATAGGGGCTGCCGGTATCTGCCCGGGACCGCCGGCCGGTGACGGGTCAGGAGTGGCGTCGCCGACCGGCGCTGCCTGCTCCCGGCCAGGAGAGCGAGAAGATGGCGATGCCTGCTCCCGGACAGGAGAGCTGGGAGGCGGCGGCGCCGGTCAGCGGGTGACGGCGGTGCCGGCGAGGTGGCATCGGCGGGCCGGGAGGTGACTCACCGGGCGGGGAGACGGCTCGACAGGCCAGGAAGTGCCCTGGTCGAGCCGGTGGTCACTCCTCGGCGGGCAGTTCAGCGGCCGGGACGGTGAGGCGGACCGCGCCGTCGGCCACGGCCGCGATCCGGTCGGCCAGCACGTAGACCGCGCCGGTGTCGGCCAGCTCGGTGGAGACCTTGAGGTAGCCCTCGCGCAGCAATCGCGCGGCCAGGTCGGCGGGCACGTCCGGCTCGTCGACGGCGGCCGACTCGATCAGCTCGTCGAGGCTGCTGCCCGGGTCGACCGGGGCGGGCGCCTCCACGGTCACCGCGGCGGGGTCGCCGCGCTGGACGAGATCCACGGTGCCCACCTCGACGCCGGTGGAGTCGACCACCCGCATGCCGGTGGTGACCCGGGAGACGGTGTCCTGCTGCTGGCTCATGCCGAAGCGGTTCCCGGGGCGCGCGGGCGCTAAACGGAGGGGGCCCAGCCGCCCGGCGGGCGGGGGGACAGCTCGCGCCAGGTGTCCGGCCCGTCGAGCAGCGCGCGGACCGTCTCCTCGGCCTCCTCGACACTGGTGTGCTCGTAGAAACGGGAGACGCCCTCGGCACCACCGGCGCGCTGCTCCACGTGCCAGCGGTCGCCGTCCACCCGGAGGAAGACGTCCCGCCGGGCGAGCCGGCCCCATTTCCCGTTCCACCAGTGCCTACGCTGCTCCATGCCCGGGACTCTATCGAACATGTGTTCGATTCGGGTCGGCCCCCGCGGAATCTCCGCGGGGGCCGGTGGGCTATGGCGTCAGCGCGGGGCCGGCGGCTCCTGCCGGCGGCCGAGCACGTCGTCAAGCGCGCCGCGCTGGGCGGGCGTGCCGTGGTTGCCGGCGAGCAGCGCGTCCCGGATCTCGGTGAGCAGCTTCACCTCTTCGCTGGGCGCGGAGGGCGGCGGCTCCTCGCCGCGCTTGCGCCGCTCGGCGAGCCGGTTCATCGGGTAGACGACCAGGAAGTACAGCGCCGCCGCGGTGAGCATGAACGTGATCAACGCGTTGATGAACGCCACCCAGTCGAACGGGATGCCCCGGAAGCTCGGGGTCGAGCCGGTGAGCCCGTTCTTGTTGCCGGTGATCAACACGATGAACACGCGGACCAGTGGTTCCAGGAACGACTTGGTCAGCTGCGTGACCACGCCGGTGAACGCGGCACCGATGACGACGCCGACCGCGAGGTCGACGACGTTGCCGCGCATGATGAAGTCTTTGAAGCCCTTGAGCATTCGCTCTCCCGTGCTGTCCGAATCTGCGTCCGGCACAACCTATGCCTCGGTCGGCCCCTCAAGAAACGCACCGGCCTCGATCGCTGCCCGCGTCGGGTCGCCGGCCCGGATCGCCGCCACCAGTCGACCGTGGTCGACGTACCGCTCGGCGGTCAGCGCCGGCCCCATGGCCTGCGCGACGGTGCGGCGCAGCGCGGCGCCGACGGAGGCGTACAGCTCAGCGAGCATGGCGTTGTGCGCGGCGGCCACCACCACCGTGTGCAGCGCGGCGTCCGCCTCCACGAACTCGTCCACCCGGCCGGAGCGCCACGCGGCCTCCCGGGCGGCGAGCGCGGCGTCGAGCGCCGCCAGGTCCTCGGGGGTACGCCGCAGCGCGGCGAGCCGGGCGGCCTCCACCTCGAACGCGCGCCGGACCTCGACCACCTCGGTCATCCGGTCGTCGGTGAGCCGGCGGGCCACCACCGGGGCCAGCTCGTCGGTCGACACCACGTAGGTGCCGGAGCCCTGCCGGCACTCCAGCACACCGGCGTGCACCAGGGCGCGGACCGCCTCGCGGACCGTGTTCCGCCCCACGCCGAGCGCGGCCACGAGCTGCGGCTCGGTGGGGATGCGTGCGCCCACCGGCCACTCGCCGCCCAGGATGCGCGCCCGGAGCTGCTCGATCGTCCGGTGGACCCGGTGGCCGCGCGGCGGCACGACGACGGAATCCACGGCGGGTGTCACCGGTTACACCTGCTGCCGAAATTCATCCCATGATTGTAGGTTCGAGGTCATGACGCCGCCACCCCCGCCCACCGCGACCGCGCCCACCGCCGACGTCACCCCCGGGCCGGCGCCGGCGGCCACCCCGGACCCGCCGGCCCCGGCGGCGGTCTCCCCGGTGCGCGGCGGACTCCTGGTGCTGGTCGGGATGCTGCTCGTCGCGTTGAACCTGCGGGCGGCGGTGACCAGCCTCGGCGCGCTGCTCGACGAGATCCGCGTCGGGCTGGGCCTCTCCGGCACCATGGCCGGCCTGGTCACCACGCTGCCCACCATCGCGTTCGCCGGGCTCGGCGCGCTCACCCCGTGGCTGGTCCGCCGCTGGGCGGCACCCCGGGTGCTGGTGCTGGCCATGATCGCGCTCACCGCCGGGCAGGTGTTGCGCGCGGTCACCGGCTCGGCGGCCGTCTTCGTGCTCACCAGCGCGCTCGCGCTGGCCGGCATCGCGGTGGCGAACATCCTGCTGCCGATGCTTGTCAAACAGCACTTCCCGCACCGCACCGGGCTGGTCACCGGGGCGTACACGATGGCGCTGACGGTGGGCACGACGGTGGCCGCCGCCTCCGCGGTGCCGGTGGCCCACGCCTTCGGCTCCTGGCGGGCCGGGCTCGGCGTCTGGGCCGGGCTGGCCGCGCTGGCCGTGATCCCGTGGGTGCCGCTGGCGCTGCGGGCGCGCGCCGCGCGCCGGGCCGCCGACCGGACCGCGACCCCGGCGGTCGTCGCCGCCCCGGCGCGGGTACGGCCCGGCCGGACCCGGCTCGGCTGGGCCATGGCGGTCTACTTCGGGGCGCAGTCGCTCAGCGGGTACGCGATCATGGGCTGGCTGGCCCAGCTCTTCCGGGACGCCGGCTACCGGCCCGAGGCGGCCGGCCTGCTGCTCGCCGGCGTGACCGCGCTCGGCGTGCCGGTGGCGCTGACGATGCCGGCGCTGGCCGGCCGGCTGGCCACCCTGCGTCCGCTGGTGCTGTCGCTGACCGCGTTCTCCACCGCCGCGTACGTCGGACTGGCGCTCGCCCCGCGCGGCCTGGCGCCGCTCTGGGTGCTGCTGCTCGCACTCGGCCAGGGCGCGTTCCCGCTCATCCTGACCACGATCGGGTTGCGGGCCCGGACCGCCGAGGGCACCGTGGCGCTCTCCGCCTTCGCGCAGAGCACCGGGTACGTCATCGCCGCGCTCGGCCCGCTGCTGGTCGGCATCCTCTACGAGGCGACCGGCGGCTGGACCGCCCCGCTCGGCTTCCTGCTGGTGGCACTCGCCGTGCAGACGACCGCGGGCATGGTGATCGCTCGTCCCCGCTACATCGAGGACGAGCGCTGAGCGAAGTCGGTCAGGAGGAGGCCGGGGTGGGGTCGCCCGCGACGGCCTCGTCCACCGTCGGGTACGTGTGCAGCACCTCGACCAGACCGCTGACCTCGAGGATGCGCAGCACGCCGCGCTGCGGGGCGGCCAACCGGACCACGCCGCCGGCCTCGTCGCAGCTGTTCTTGGCGCGGACGAACACCGACAGCCCGGTCGAGTCGCAGAACGACACCTCGGCCAGGTCGAACACGAGGCGGCTGCGCCCCTTGTCGAGCAGGTCGGTGATCTGATCCTGGAGCTGCGGTGCGGTGGCCATGTCCAGCTCGCCCGCGACCGACACCACGACCACGTCGCCGCGCTGTTCCGTGTGCACCGTCAGGGACATTCGTCGACCTCCTGTGTTCGGGGGAACGGTATCCCACAATGACCGCGCCGCGCAGAACGGGAGCCGGCACAGGTGCTGTCGATCATTTCTTTGTCCCGTGGCAAGTAGTGCGGCAACCCCCGGTGATAGAGTCCGCCCGTCCAGATCTGGGAGGTCAACGTGGCATTGGGCGCAGAGCAGGGCGGTCGGCTCGCCGAACTGCTGAGTCAGCACGAGGACCGGTTGACCAACCGCTGGATCGAGATCGTCGCCGGCTCGTTGCGCGGCCGGCTCAGCCGGGCGGAGCTGGCCCGCCAGGTGCAGGAGCTGCACCGCGCGGTGGCCGACGCCGGCCGGCAGGGCATCGGCGACCTGGCCGACGAGCACGGTGGGGAGCTGCGGGCGGTGCTCGCCGAGATCTCCACCAACCGGGCCCGCCAGGGATTCAGCGCCACCGAGACCGCGATCAGCGTGTTCGCGATCAAGGACGTCCTGCTGGAGCTGATGGAGCAGGAGCGGGGCGAGGGCACGCTCCGCGACTTCGTCGCGTTCTCCTCGCTGATCGACCAGATGGGGCTGTTCACCTTCGAGACGTTCGTCCGGGCCCGGGAGAGCCTGATCGCCGACCAGGCGGAGCAGTTGCTGGAGCTCTCCACCCCGGTGGTCAAGCTCTGGGAGGGCGTGGTCGCCGTCCCGCTGGTCGGCACGCTCGACTCGGCCCGTGCCCAGGTGGTGATGGAGCGGCTGCTCCAGACGCTCGTCGACACGGGTTCGCCGTACGCGATCATCGACATCACCGGCGTGCCGGCGGTGGACACCCAGGTCGCCCAGCACATCCTCAAGACGGTGGTGGCCGCCCGGCTGATGGGCGCCGACTGCATCATCTCCGGCATCCGCCCGCAGATCGCCCAGACGATCGTCGCGCTCGGCATCGAGTTCGGCGACATCGCCACCAAGGCGAGCCTGGCCGACGCGCTCCGTCACGTGCTGCGCCTGACCGGGGTCGAGACCTCCGCCCGCCGCGCCCGCCGGGAGTCGTGATGGAGCGGGTGCCGATCCTCAAGATCGGCGACATCCTGCTGGTCTCCATCCAGGTCGACATGTCCGACCAGACGGCGATCCAGCTCCAGGAGGACCTGGCCGAGCGGATCGTCGCCACCGGCTGCCACGGCGTCATCATCGACATCACGGCGCTGGACATCGTCGACTCCTTCGTCGGCCGGATGCTCTCCACCATCGCGTCCATCTCGAAGGTGCTGGACGCCGAGACGGTGGTGGTCGGGATGCGTCCCGCCGTCGCCATCACGCTGGTCGAGCTGGGGCTGTCGCTCAACGGCATCCGGACCGCGCTGAACGTCGAGCGCGGCATGGAGCTGATCGCGGCGAGTCGCGCCGACGACTGGGACGCGGTGCTCGTCGACGACGAGGACACCGAGACGACGGCGACGCCATGACCGCGGGCGTCGACCTGGGGGTGCCGGCGACGCAGGCGATCCGTAGCGACGAGGACGTGGTGCGGGTCCGGCAGTTGGTACGGACCACCGCGGTCGCGGTCCGGCTCTCCCTGGTCGACCAGACCAAGCTGGTCACCGCCGCCAGCGAGCTGGCCCGCAACACGCTGATCTACGGCGGCGGGGGCAGCGCCGAGGTGACCACCGTCTCCGACGGCCGCCGGCGCGGCGTCCGGATCGTCTTCGCCGACCAGGGCCCGGGCATTCCCGACCTCGACCTGGCCCTCACCGACGGCTACACCACCGGCGGCGGGCTGGGCCTCGGCCTCAGCGGCGCCCGTCGGCTCGTCGACGACTTCGACATCCGGACCGCCGTCGGCGAGGGCACGGAGATCACCATCACCAAGTGGTCGCGATGAGCACCGACGTGGTCCCCGACCACGGCGTGTGGTTCCGGGTCGACAACGGCGCGACGGCCGGCGGCGTACGCCGGGTGGCCGAGCGGCTCGGGGGGCAGCTCGGGCTCAGCAGGGAGCGCATCGCGGATCTGGCCATCGTCACCGCCGAGATCACCAGCAATCTGGTCAAGCACGCCCGCGAGGGCGCCCTGCTGCTCCGTCCGGCGCGTCGGGACGGGCGGGCCGGGGTGGAACTGGTGGCCATCGACTCGGGTCCGGGCATGGCCGATCTCACGGTCTCCTCGGCCGACGGGCACTCCACGGTCGGCACGCTCGGCATCGGCCTCGGCGCGATCGCCCGGCAGTCGAGCCGGTTCGACGCCTACTCGCGACCCGGCCGGGGCACGGTCCTGACCGCCCAGATCTGGGACGGTCCGCCACCGGCGCCGGACTGGGCCGGCGGGTTGGCCCGGCCGATCACCGGCGAGCAGGACAGCGGCGACGGGTACGCGGTCCGGCTGGTCGAGGGCCGGCGGCAGGTGCTGGTCTGCGACGGGTTGGGGCACGGCCCGCTGGCCGCCGCCGCCACCGGCGCCGCGGTCGCCGCGTTCCGTTCGGCCCCGGCCGGCCCGCCGGACACCGTGGTGCGGCACCTGCACGCCGCCATCTCGCACACCCGTGGCGCGGCGCTCGCGGTGGCCGAGCCCGACGCCGGGACCGGGCAACTGCACTACGCCGGCCTGGGCAACATCGCCGCCATGATCGTGGCCACCGGCGAGCGGCGGCGCGGCCTGGTGTCGCTGCCGGGCATCGCCGGGCACCAGCGCCCCACGGTTCGTGGGTACGACTACCCGTTCCCGCCCGGCGCGACGCTGGTGATGCACAGCGACGGCGTGGTGGACCGCTGGGACCTGGACGACTACCCCGGGCTGGTCGCCCGCCCGCCGCTGCTGGCCGCCGCCGCGTTGCTCCGCGACGCCGGGATCCGCCGTGACGACGCTTGTGTCCTGGTCGCCCGGGTGGCCCCATGACCGAGCCGCTCCTGCACCTGGCGCTCCGGGTCGAGCAGGACATCTTCCTGGTCCGGCAGCGGGGCCGGGAGGTGGCCGCGGCGATCGGGCTGGAGCACCAGGACCAGGTCCGGATCGCCACCGCGCTCAGCGAGGTGGCGCGGGAGCTGCTGCACGGGGTGGCCGGCGCCGACGTCACGTTCGCCGTCGACCGGGCCGGCCCGGCCGGTCGGGCGGAGCTGCGGGTGGACCTGTCTCCGGTCCGTCCGTTCCCCGGCGGCCGGTACGAGCCGCGGTCCGGCGCGGTCGCTCGTCTCGTGGACTCGTTGCGGGTGATGTCGGTCGAGGGCGTTACCGTCGTGAGGATGTCCCGACGAGTACCGGACCACGCCGAGGAGCTGACGCCGGAACGCGCCGACCAGCTCCGCGCCGAGCTGGCGGAGCGCGCTCCGGGTTCCGCGCTGGACGAGTTGGCCGCACAGAACGCGCAGCTCATCGCCGCGCTCGACGAGGTGCGCTCGCAGCGGGACGAGCTGGCGGTGCTCAACGCCGAGCTCCAGGAGACCAACCAGGGCGTGATGGCGCTCTACAACCAGCTCACCGAGGAGCTGGAGGAGACCAACCGTGGCGTGGTGGCGCTCTACGCCGAGCTGGACGAGAAGTCCGCCCAGTTGCGGGCCGCCAGCGAGTCGAAGAGCAGGTTCCTGGCCAACGTCAGTCACGAGCTGCGTGCCCCGGTCACCGCGATCATCGGTCTGGGGCGGCTGCTGGCCGACTCCGCCTCCGATCCGCTGACCGGCGAGCAGGCCCGCCAGGTGGGGCTGATCCGGTCCTCCGCGGGTGACCTGCTGGCGCTGGTGAACGAGCTGCTCGATCTGGCGAAGGCCGAGTCGGGCCGGATCGAGCCGGACTGGTCCGAGGTCGACCTGCGCGCCGTGTTCGGGCAGCTTCGCGGCACGCTGCGGGCGTTGGCCACCCGACCCGAGGTGGAGCTGGTGGTGGAGGAGCCGCCGGCCCCGGCGACGGTCCGCTCGGACGAGGTGCTGCTCGCCCAGGTGCTGCGCAACCTGTTGCACAACGGCCTGAAGTTCACCGAGCGGGGCGAGGTGCGGCTGCGCGCCGAGCGTCGGGACGAGGTGTGGTCGCTCTCGGTGACCGACACCGGCGTCGGCATCCCGCCCGAGTTGCACGAACGGATCTTCGAGGAGTTCTACCAGGTGCCGGGCACGACCCGGGTCGGCGGCACCGGCCTCGGCCTGCCGTACGCCCGGCGGCTGGTCGCCCTGCTCGGCGGCACGCTGAAGCTGACCAGCGAAGCGGGCCGGGGCAGCACGTTCACCGTGGTCCTACCCGTGGGCGGAGCGTGACGGTGGAGGGCGGGCCGGCGACGGTGCTGGTGGTCGACGACAGCGGCCCGAAGCGTTACCTGCTGGTGAACTGGCTCACCCGGGCCGGGTTCGTGACCGTGGAGGCCGAGAACGGCACGGCGGCGCTGGAGCGGGTGGCCCGGGAGCCGGTCGATCTGGTCGTGCTCGACGTGCGACTGCCGGACATGAGCGGCTTCGAGGTCTGCGAGCGGATCAAGGAGGCGCATCCGTCGGTGCCGGTCATCCACGTCTCCGCGCACGCGGTGGACGTGGTCGACCGGGCGCAGGGGCTCACCCGGGGCGCGGACGCGTACCTGGCCGAGCCGATCGAGCCGGAGGAACTGGTCGCCACCGCGCACGCGGTGCTGCGCTACTACCAGGCCCGGCGGCGGGCCGAGCAGCTCGCCGAGCGGTTGGCCGCGCTGGCCGACGCCACGGTGGAGATGCACGCGTCGTCGAACTTCGTCCGGCTGCTGGAGGCCGCCGCGTCCGGCGCCGCGCGGATCTTCCGGTCGCCGGCGGCGGTGGTCGCCGAGACGTTCGACGGGGACTGCCTGGCGGGCGTGGCCGCCGACCCGCACACGCCGGCCGGGATCGTGCCGTGGGTGGTGGACGACACCGGCGTGCCGATCGGCACCCGGGTGTGGGTGGACCAGCCGGGCAACTGGCCGTTGACCGACTGGCCGGAGGGGGACACGGTGACCGTGGCCGCCTCGCGGCTGCGGGAGGACCGGGCCCCGCTCTACGTGGTGGTGCCGACGTCCACCCAGACCGTGCAGACGCCGGTGCTGGTGCAGCTCGCCCAGGCGGTGGCGTCCGCGGTGGAGGCACAGCGTTCCTTCGACGAGGAGCATCGGATCGCGGTGACGCTCCAGCGCAGCCTGCTGCCGCGGCGGCTGCCCGAGGTGGCCGGCCTGGACCTGGCCGTCCGCTACGAGCCGGCGAGCGCCCAGACCGAGGTGGGCGGGGACTTCTACGAGCTGGTGATGCTCGACGGGCACCTGCTGGTGGCGATCGGCGACGTGGCCGGGCACTCGCTGCACGCCGCCACCGTGATGGCCGAGCTGCGGCACGCGGTCCGGGCGTACGCGGTCGAGGGGCACCAGCCGGGCATGATCCTGGACCGGGTCAACGAGCTGATGCGGACGCTGCTGCCGAACGAGCTGGCCACCATCTGTGTGCTGCTGCTCCACCCGGGCACCGGGCTGATCCGGATGGCCAGCGCCGGGCACCTGCCGCCGCTGCTGAGCCGGGACGGGCGGGTCGAGTTCGTCTCGCAGTCCGCGGCGTTGCTCGGCGTGCGCGCGCCCCGCCCGCCCGACCTGGAGTTCGTGCTGCCGGCCGGCGCCACGCTCGTCCTCTACACCGACGGGCTGATCGAGCGTCGGGACGCCACCATCGACGACGGGATGGCCGCGCTCGGCGTGGTGGCCACCCGGGTGGACGACGACCTCGACCAGTTCTGCCAGCGGCTGCTGATCGAGCTGGCGCCGCCGGAGATCCACGACGATGTCGCGGTGGTGGCGGTCCGCCGCCGCTGACTTCCGGTCGACCACTCACCGTAGTTGTCCGCAGTGGTTACTGACGGTGTCCGTCGGCTCGGGCGGTGGGTGAAGGCTTCCGCCGCCTTTGCTCTGCAGCCACCGGCGCAGCACGGTCTTGAGCAGGGTCTTCGGGTCGAGCGGTGCTGCGGCGGTCGGGGGGCGTCGTCACCTTACGTGCGCGATGCGTCCGTGGCTGCAGAGCAAAGGCGGTCCGGCCTCACCTCGACGGCGCCGACCGCGGTTACGCAGCGCATTGCATCGATTTCGATCCGACCGATGCGCCCGCCCGCCGCGGTTCGGGTGTCGCATTTCTTCAAGACCGCCCCCATACCCTGGGTCCTATGAGTACGAAGACTAGTGAGCTGCTGGCCCTCGCCGAGCCGGGCACGGTGGCGGTGGTGCGGGGGATCTCCGACGACCACCTCGACCGACCCACGCCGTGCCGTGACTACACGGTGCGTGACCTGCTCAACCACCTGTTCGACGTGGTGGTCAACTTCGAGGCGCTGGCCCGGCGCGAGGAGGTCGACTGGTCGGTCCGGACCGACCACCTGACCAGTGGCTGGCGGGACCGGTTCCCGAAGGAGGCGGCGCGGTTGGTCGAGACGTGGTCGGACCCGGCCGTGCTGGAGGGCGTCTCGGCGGGCATGGGCGTGCCCCAGAAGACGATCGGGTCGATGGCTCTGATCGATCTCACCGTGCACGGCTGGGACCTGGCCCGTGCCACCGACCAGGAGTTCACCGTGGACCCGTCGGTGGTGACGGCCCTGCACGAGTTCCTGGACGAGCGGGGCGACATGGGTCAGCGGATGGGCGTGTTCGCCGCGCCGGTGCCGACCGCCGCGGCCCCGGGCACGGTGGACGCACTGCTGGGCCGGACCGGGCGCGACCCGGCCTGGAGCCGCTGAACCGACCGGCCCGCGTCGGCCCGGGCCGACGCGGGCCGCTCTTGACACCGCTATTCGCTCAGCGAATAGTGATGCCGTGTCCACTCAGCACGTTCTGCTCGGGCTGCTCGCCGCCGGGCCACGCCACGGCTACGAGCTGAAGCGCGCCCACGACGAGCGGCTGCCCCGGGCCCGACCGCTGGCCTTCGGCCAGGTCTACGCCACGCTGGCCCGGCTGCACCGCGACGGCCTGGTGACGCCGGCCGGCCAGGGCCGGGAGGGCGGCCCGGACCGCACCGCCTACGCGCTCACCGACGACGGACGGGCCACGCTCGACCGGTGGCTGGCCACCGTCGAGCCACCGATGCCGTACGTGGCCAGCACGCTCTTCGCCAAGGTGGTGGTCGCGTTGCTGGTGGCCGACGCCGACCAGGCCCGCGCCTACCTGATCGCCCAGCGCCGGGCGCACACCGCACGGCTGCGCGAGCTGACCGCCGTCAAGACCACCCCCGGTTCCCACCTCGACGAGGTGGTCGCCGCCGACTTCGCCATCGCTCACCTCGACGCGGACCTGCGGTGGCTGCACACCACCCTGGACCGGGTCGCCGACTGGCACCGGGAGGTGCACTCGTGACGTTCCTGGAAGCGCGCGGCGTGGTCCGGGCGTACGGCCCGACACCGGCGCTGCGCGGCGTGACGCTCGACGTGGCCGAGGGCGAGATCCTCGCGGTGACCGGTCCGAGCGGCTGCGGCAAGTCCACGCTGCTGCACTGTCTGGCCGGCATCCTGCGCCCCGACGCGGGCCAGGTGACCTGGCGGGGAGAGCGGATCGACACGTGGTCGGAGTCGGCCCGCTCCCGGCTGCGCCGCACCGAGTTCGGGGTGCTGTTCCAGTTCGGTCAGCTCGTCGCCGAGCTGACCGCGGCGGAGAACGTCGCGCTTCCGCTGCTTCTCGCCGGCACGGGACGACGGGCGGCGCGGACGGCGGCGCTCACCTGGCTGGAACGGCTCGGCGTGGCCGAGGTCGCCGACGTCCGGCCCGGCGAGATGTCCGGCGGGCAGCAGCAGCGCTGCGCGCTGTCCCGGGCGCTGGTCACCGAGCCGCGGGTGCTCTTCGCCGACGAGCCCACCGGCGCGCTCGACACGCTCGCCGGCGAGCAGGTGCTCACCCAGTTGGTCCGGCTGGCCCGGGAGCAACGCACCACGGTCGTGCTGATCACGCACGAGCCGCGGATCGCCGGGTACGCCGACCGGGAGGTCAGCCTGCGCGACGGCATGGTCGACCACAGCGGGCTGGGTCTCGATCCGGCGTTGCCGGGCGGCACGCGGTGAGGCCGGGCACGCTGCTGCGACTCACCCTGGCCGGCACCCGCACGGACGGCGCGCGGGTGGCACTGACCGCGTTGAGCGCCGCGCTGGCGACGCTGGCCGGACTGGCCGCGCTGACCGTGCTGGCGGTGGCGAAACCGCCCGGTCACGACTGGACGGAGTCCGCGCAGTACACCAACGGGCTGCTGCGCGAGCCCGGCCTGCGGCCCGGCGTGGCGGTCGCGTTGCTGCTGCTCTGCGTGCCGGTGCTCGGGCTGGCCGGGCAGTGCGCCCGCCTCGGCGCGCCCGGGCGCGACCGACGGCTGGCCGCGCTGCGGCTGGCCGGGGCCACCCCGGGCCAGGTCACCGGGCTCGCGGTCGCCGAGACCGGTGTGGCGAGCCTGCTCGGCACCGGCGCCGGCCTGGTCGTGTTCGAGGTCGGCCGTCGGCTGCTGCACCGGCCGGCCGCCGACGGGCGGCTGCCGCTTCCCACCGACGTGCACCCGGGCCCGGTGGCCGTGGCCGCCGTGGTGCTCGGCCTGCCGCTGGTCGCCGCGTTGGCCAGCGCGTTGCTGCTGCGCCGCGTCACCACCACCCCGTTCGGCGTGGTGCGCCGGGTCCGCACGAAGGCGCCGTGGCCGTGGCCGGGCCTGCTCATCCTGGTCGCGCTGGCGTCGTTCGCCGCGATCCGGCCGATCGGGCTGTGGTACGAGCGGCGTGACCAGGCACCGCCCGACTCGGTGGTGCCGCTGCTGCTGACGTTCGGCGGGCTGACCGCCATGATCGGCGTGGTGTCGGGCACCGGCTGGATCTCGTACACCACCGGGCGGTTGCTGCACCGCCACGGGCGCGGTCCGGCCGCGCTGCTCGCCGCGCGCCGGCTCATCGCCGACCCGTGGGCCGGCAGCCGCACGTTCGCCGCGCTGCTGGCCGCGCTGATCTTCGGGGCCGGGGCCGCCGGGGTACGGGCCGACTTCCAGGCCGAGACGGAACTGGACCGTCGCACCGGCGGTGGCCTGTCCAACCCGGACTTCTACCTCGGCGCGATGGACCTGGTCGACCTGGCCGTCGCGGTGGCCATGGCGATCGCCGCGGGCGGGCTGCTGGTGGCCGTGGTCGAGGGCATCACCAGCCGACGGCGGGCATACGCGGCCCAGGTGGCCACCGGCGTGCCCCGACCCACCATCGGCCGTGCGCTGCTCTGGGCGGCGCTCGCCCCGGCGGTGCCGGCGATCGGGCTCGCGCTGGCCGTCGGCTACCTGCTGGTCGCCGGCCTGATGCCGGCACCCAGTGGCGGCGGCTTCGTGCAGCAGGTCTGCGCCGCCGGCACAGCGGGGTGCGGCACGAACGGCGGCGAGCCGCGTACCGAATGGGTGCCGAAGGTGACGGTCACGCCGGACGTGCCGTGGGAGCAGCTCGCCTGGTTCGCGGCGGGTGGGCTGGCGGCGGTGCTGGTCACGGTCGTGGCCGGCCTGCTCTTCCTGCGCGCCGCCACGTCAGTGGAGGAGCTGCGCGCCACCTGAGCCGGCGGGCTCAGCGGCCGAGCAGTCCGGCGGAGCCGGCGACGGCCAGGCCGACAACGGTCGAGCAGCAGCAGACCACGAGTACGGCGGCGACCACCACGAGGATCAGCCAGGTCGGCCCCCGCCGCGCCGCCGGCTGCTCCTCGTCGCTCACCCGGGCAGTCTAGGGCCGGGCTCGACCGCACGTGCTGTCCGCGGCGCTGGGGAGGTCAGGCGGGGCCCTGCCTGACACTTGCCTGTCAAGAAGGGGCCCCGCCTATGCAGAAGGCGTTAGGAAGGGGCCCCTCCTTACCCGCGGCCGAGGCGGTCCAGCGTCCACGCGTTGACGAACGCCTCCTCGCGCCAGGAGTCGTACCGGCCGCTGGGCCCGCCGTGGCCGGCGCCCATCTCGGTCTTGAGCAGGTAGTCGCCCTGCGGGGCGAGCGCGCGCAGCCGGGCGATCCACTTGGCCGGCTCGTGGTAGAGCACCCGGGTGTCGTTGAGGCTGGTCACCGCCAGGATCGCCGGGTAGTCGGCCGACGTCACGTTCTCGTACGGGGTGTACGACTTCATGTACGCGTAGACCTCGGGGTCGTCCAGCGGGTTGCCCCACTCCTCCCACTCGGTGACCGTCAGCGGCAGCGACGGGTCGAGGATCGAGGAGAGCGCGTCCACGAACGGCACCTGCGCGACGATCCCGGCGAACGCGTCCGGGGCCAGGTTGGCCACCGCGCCCATCAGCAGGCCACCGGCCGAGGCGCCCCGGGCGACCAGCCGGTCGCTCGCCGTCCAGCCGGCCTTGACCAGGTGTCGGGCGCAGGCCACGAAGTCGGTGAACGTGTTCTTCTTGGCCAGCAGCTTGCCCTCGTCGTACCAGCGGCGGCCCAGTTCGCCACCGCCGCGGATGTGCGCGACCGCGAAGATGACGCCGCGGTCGAGCAGGCTCAGCCGGGGGATCGAGAACCACGGGTCCATGCTGGCCTCGTACGATCCGTAGCCGTAGATGACCGCCGGCGCGGAACCGTCGCGCGGGGTGTCCCGGCGGCAGACCAGGGAGATCGGCACCCGGGTGCCGTCGTCGGCCAGCGCCCAGTCCCGGTGCTGCTCGTAGTCGGCCGGGTCGTAGGCCCGCCCGTCCGGGCCGGGGCGTACCGGCTTGCGTCGCAGCAGCGTCAGCTCGCGGCCGGTCAGGTCGTAGTCGTAGATCGACTCGGGCGTGACCAGCGAGGCGTAGCGCAGTCGGATCGCGCCGGTGCGGTATTCCGGGTTCGCGTCCAGCCCGACGCTGTAGATCGGCTCGGGGAAGTCGATGTCCCAGCTGTCGTCGCTGCCGACCGGCACCACCCGCAGCCCGGTGAGCCCGTTGCTGCGCAGCGAGACCACGAGATGGTTCTCGAACGCGTCGACCGACTCCAGCCGGGTGCCCGGCGTGTGCGGGATCAGCGGCGTCCAGTCGCCCGGCGCGTCGGCCGAGGTGTACGCCAGCGCGAAGTCCTCCGCGCCGTCGTTGTGCAGGATCAGGAAGCGGTGGCCGTGGTGCTCGACCGCGTACTCGACGCCCTGCCGCCGTGGGGCCACGATCGCCGGCTCGCCGGTGGGGTTGGCCGCCGGGATGACCCGGACCTCGCTGGTGATCTTGCTGTGGATGTCGATGAGCACGAAGCGCTCGGAGCGGGTCAGCTCGACGCCCACCCAGAACCGCTCGTCGTCCTCCTGGTGGACCACCACGTCCTCGCCCGGGCCGGTGCCGACGGTGTGCCGCCACACCCGGTTCGGCCGCCACGCGTCGTCCACGGTGACGTAGAACAGCGTGGAGGCGTCGCCGGACCACGCCGTGCCGTAGAACGTGTCGGGCACCTCGTCGGGCAGCAGCTCGCCGGTGGACAGGTCTTTGATCCGCAGCGTGAACCGCTCGTCGCCGGAGAAGTCGGTGGAGTAGGCCAGCCAGCGGCCGTCCGGGCTCACGTCGAACGCGCCGAGCGAGAAGAAGTCGTGCCCCTCGGCGAGCTGGTTGCCGTCGAGCAGCACCTCCTCGCCGTCGAGCGGGGCGCCGTCCGCGCTGACCGGGGGCGTGGTCTCACCGGGGCGGACGGCGCGGCGGCAGCGCACGCCGTACTGCTGCCCCTCGACCGTGCGGGTGTAGTACCAGTGGCCGTCCTTGCGGGTCGGCACCGACAGGTCGGTCTCCTGGGTGCGTCGGCGCGTCTCCTCGAACAGCTCGGCCCGCAGCTCGGCCAGGTGCGCGGTGCGCGCCTCGGTGTAGGCGTTCTCGGCCTCCAGGTAGGCGATCGTCTCCGGGTCGTCCTTGGCGGCGAGCCAGGCGTACTCGTCGACGACGGTGTCACCGTGGTGGGTCCGCTCGGCCGGAACGCGCTTCGCCGTGGGCTGTGGGGTCGTGGTCACGGCGTCACGTTACCGGTCGGCGGACCGCCGCCGGGCTCCGCGCCGCGCGAAGCCCGCGACGCGCCGCCAGCATTTTCGAACATGTGTACGATTGCCGCCATGGCGGCTGCTGCGCGTTCCACCGACCGACCCGGAGCCCTCGAGATCACCCGGAAGCTGGCCGAGATCTGCGGCCGTCCGTTCGCCCGTTTCGCCGGCCCGGCCGACGAGGTGGCCGGCCGCACCGCCCGCTGGGTGGCCGTGCCGGGCGGCCCGCGTGCCGCCGCCGAGGTGCTCCGGTTGGCGGCGGCGCACGACCTGACCGTGGTGCCGCGCGGCGCCGGCACGAAGATCGACTGGGGTGCCGCCCCGGCCGGGGTCGACATCATGCTCGACACCGGCCGGCTGGCCGGCGTCTGGCACGAGCCGAGGGACGCCGCGGTGGCCGAGATCGGCGCCGGCACGCCGCTGCGGGCCGTCCAGGCCACGCTGGGCCGCACCGGCCGGCGGCTCCCGGTCGACGCGCCCTCGCCGGGGGCGACGCTGGGCGGGGTGCTGGCCGCCGACGAGGCCGGCCCGTTGCGCCACCGGCACGGCAGCCCGTGCGCGCAACTCGTCGGCGTGCGTTACCTCGACGCCGACGGCGAGCTGGTCAGCGTCGGCGAGTCCGGCACGGCACGCCTCGAACGCGCGGCCCCGACGGGCGGCTTCGACCTCGGTGGCCTCGTCGCCGTCGGTGCGGCCGGTGGTGGCCTCGGTGCCGGCGGCCCGCTTGCCGGTGGTGGTGACGCGGTCCTCGGGTCCGGTGGCCTGCCGGGGCTGGACGTGGCCCGGCTGCTCTGCGGCTCGCAGGGCGGCCTCGGCGTGCTGGTCTCGGCCACCATGCGGGTGCACGCGGCGCCGGTCGGCCGGGTCTGGGTGTCCCGCCCGCTCTGGTCGCCGCTGGAGTTGCCCGACCTGGTCCGCGCGGTGCAGGCCGCCGGGGTCGATCCGGCCGCCGTCGAGCTGGACCTGCCGGTCCCGATCCCCCTGCCCCGCCGTCGGATCCCCGCCAGCCATCCCTCGGTGGTCGGCCGCCCCGACCATCCGGCCGTCACCGGGCGGCCGGCGGTGGGCAGCCTGGTGGTGCTGCTGGAGGGCGGCCCGTCCGACGTGACGGCACGCGCCGAGCGACTGATCGCCGTGCTCGGCGGCGACGCCGTGGTCAACCGCCACGCGCCCGAGTGGTGGGGCCGTTATCCGTTCGCCCCGGGCGACACCGCGCTGCGCATCGACCTGCCCGCCACCGACCTGCACGCCGCGGTCTACGCGTTGCGCGACGCCGCCGGCACCCCGATGCCGGTGCGCGGCTCCGCCGGGATCGGGTCCGCGTACGCCGCCCTGCCCGGATCGCTGGCACCCGAGCGGGTCGCCTCGATCCTCACCGCGGTCCGCAGCGTGCTGATCGCCCGGCAGGGCCGGTGCGTGGTGGTGGCGGCGCCGGCCCTGGTGCGCCGCAGCGTCGACCTCTGGGGCGAGCTGCCCGCGTTGCCGCGACTGCGCAGCGCCAAGGCGCACCTGGATCCGCACCGTCGGCTGGCCCCCGGCCGCCTCCCCGGCGGCCTCTGACCCGAGCCGCGTGGACGGTCAGGGGATGTCGTTGCGGAGCACCAGGACGGCGATGTCGTCGCGCGGAGGCTCGGCGGAGAACGCGATGGTGGCGGCGCGCAGACGGGCGGCGACCACGTCGGCGGAATAGCCGGCCAGCGGCGCCGCGGACTCACGCAGCCGCTCGGTGCCGAACAGCTCCCGGCCGCGCCGCCGCTCGGTCACCCCGTCGGTGTAGAAGATGAGCGCGTCGCCCGGCTTGAGCGCCAACTCGGCCGTCGGGGTGGTGATGGTGTCGAGCAGGCCGAGCGCGGTGCCGCTGGCGCCGACGAACGTCGCGCCGCCACCGCCGTGCAGCAGCACCGGCCGGTCGTGGCCGGCCAGGTGCAGGGAGACGTCGAGCTGGTCACCGTCGCCGGGCGTGACCGCCGCCAGCGCGAGCGTGCAGTAGCGCCCGCCGCCCCGCTCGACGAGCGTCTCGTTGAGTCGGCCGAGCACCTCCGGCAGCGGCTTGCCGTCGCCCACCAGCACCCGGATCACGTCGCGGACCAGGCCGGTCACGGCGGCGGCCTGCACGCCCTTGCCGGAGACGTCCCCGACCACCACCAGCCAGCGACCGTCCGGCAGCGGCACCACGTCGTAGAAGTCGCCGCCGACCTCGGCGTCGTCGCCG
The DNA here is from genome assembly GCF_045040125.1 of Micromonospora sp. NBC_01392. Classification (NCBI taxonomy): domain Bacteria; kingdom Bacillati; phylum Actinomycetota; class Actinomycetes; order Micromonosporales; family Micromonosporaceae; genus Micromonospora; species Micromonospora sp. NBC_01392. The sequence continues at coordinate 585,245 of NZ_CP109549.1, forward strand.
GTCGGGACGTACTCGGCGGCGAAGCCGATGCCCTCGACCACCGGCAGCACCGGCGGCAGCAGCGACTGCTGGAGCGTCTGCGCGACCCGGCGACGCTCGGCGTGGATGCGGGCGTTCTCGATGGCGAGCGCGGCCCGCCGGGCCACGTCCTCCAGCACCGAGACCTCGTCGGGGTCGTGCCGGTGCCGCTGGTGGCGGCCCACGGCGAGCGTGCCGAGCCGCTGCCCGCGGGCGATCAACGGGACGGCGAAGCCCTCCATCGGCCCGCCCAGCGGCACCTGCGTCTGGCTGCGGGACGCCTCGCGCAGCCGGGACTGGATCGAGTCCGGGCCGGTCTCGGCGAGGACCCGGTGCAGGTGGGGCAGCATCGCCTCGTCGGCGTGGCTGGACGCGGCGAGACGCAGCCGCCCCCACTCGTCGGTGGTGTGCACCGCGCACCACTGACCGAGCCGGGGCACCACGAGCTGCGGCACGAGCGCCATGGTCAGCTCGACGTCGAGCGACTGGGCGAGCAGCTCGCTCGCCTCGGCGAGGAAGGTCAGCCAGGCGGACCGGCGGACGTCCGCGCGACGCAGCCGGTCGTTCTCCAGGTGCAGCGACAGCCGCTCGGCGGCCAGCACCGCGAGCGGCCGGGCGTACGCCGAGGGCGCCGCGTCCAGTTCCAGCTCGCCGGCGTACGGGCGGTGCACGGCGAGCGGGACGCGCAGCAGCTCGTTGCCCTCCCGGGGGGCCCGGCCGTAGCGGGCGAACACCTGGGTGCCCTGCCCGTCCCCGCGGTCCAGTCGGACCGTGCCGCCGGCCGCGCCCACCATCTCGCCGACCCGGGTCAGCAGTCCGGCGGCGAACTCGGGCAGCGGATCGTCGGCGTACGCGTCGGGGGTGGTCTGCATCAGCTCGCTCATCGCCGCGGCGCTCGGCGTGCCCTGGTCCGGGCGTTCCGTGCCGGCCCGGGCCGGTGCGGCGGACAGCCGGGCGGGCCCGCCCCGACCGGGCCGGTCCAGGCGGAACCAGACGCCCTTGCCGGTGGGGAGGTACGTGGTGCCCCACCGGCTGGCGAAGTGGTCGACGAGCAGCAGGCCACGACCGCGCACGGCCACCTCGGTGATGTCGGCGGTGGTGTTGCGCACGCCGACGACCAGTTCGTCGACCGGGCCGGAGGCGAAGTCGGTGACGGTGACCGTGAACCCGGCGGGGTCGGCCTCGACCTCGATGTCCAGTTCGGTGCGGGCGTGCTCGACCGCGTTGGTGGTCAGCTCGGTGGTGAGCAGCAGCGCCTCGTTGAGCAGTTCGGGCAGGCCGGCTTCGAGGAGCATGGCCCGCACCAGCGCCCGGGCCGCCGCGGGGGTGCGCCGGTCGGCGGGGAGGCGGACGCGGCGGACGTGCTCGTCCGCGCCGCCGCCGTGGGCCGGCCCCGCATCCGCTGCCACCTCCGTATCCTCCACCGCCGCCACCCCGGCTGCCAACCACCTCGCCCGAACCCGGAAACTCGGGCGGATACCGTCCGTGACGCGCCCCGAGCCCGCCGTGACCTCGACGGATCGCGCGGCAGAATGATGGGATGGCCGCGTGTCGGCACGAGCCGGTGGGCCCCGAGCTGAGCGAGGAATGATGACCACGGCGAAACAGTCGGTGAGCGCGGATCCGTCCGCCACCGACCACGAGGCGCTCCTCGGCGAGCTGGTCGAGGCGTTGCAGCGGGTGGCTCGCGGCGACCTCCGGGTCCGGCTGCCGCGACGGGCGGGGCGCTCCGGCGAGGTGGCCGACGCGTTCAACGACGTGGTGTCGCTCCAGGAACGGCAGCAGCTGGACCTGCGCCGGATCAGCCGGATCGTCGGCCGGGACGGCCGGCTGACCGAGCGCCTCGACGACGAGGGCCTGGAGGGCTCCTGGGCGGAGGGGCAGCGGGCGGTCAACTCGCTGATCGACGACCTGGGCCGGCCGGCCACCGAGATCGCCCGGGTCATCGTGGCGGTGGCCGACGGCGACCTGTCCCAGCACATGGCGTTGGAGATCGACGGGCGCCCGCTGCGCGGTGAGTACCTGCGGATCGGCCGGACCGTGAACACCATGGTCGACCAGCTCTCGTCGTTCGCCGACGAGGTGACGCGGGTGGCCCGTGAGGTGGGCACCGAGGGCAAGCTCGGCGGCCAGGCCGACGTGCGCGGCGTCGCCGGCACCTGGAAGGACCTCACCGACTCGGTGAACACCATGGCGTCGAACCTGACCGGCCAGGTGCGGTCGATCTCCCAGGTGGCGACCGCGGTGGCGAAGGGCGACCTGTCGCAGAAGATCACCGTCGGCGCGCGCGGCGAGGTGGCCGAGCTGGCGGACACCATGAACTCGCTCACCGACACGCTGCGGCTGTTCGCCGAGCAGGTGACCCGGGTGGCGCGTGAGGTGGGCACCGAGGGCAAGCTGGGCGGGCAGGCGCAGGTGCCGGGCGTGGCCGGCACCTGGAAGGACCTGACCGACAACGTCAACTCGATGGCGTCGAACCTGACCTCGCAGGTCCGCAACATCGCCCAGGTCTCCACGGCGGTGGCGAAGGGCGACCTCAGTCAGAAGATCACGGTGGCGGCGCAGGGCGAGATCCTGGAGCTGAAGGACACCGTGAACACGATGGTGGACCAGCTCTCGTCGTTCGCCGACGAGGTGACGCGGGTGGCCCGCGAGGTCGGCATCGAGGGCAAGCTCGGCGGCCAGGCCCAGGTACGCGGTGTCTCCGGCACCTGGCGCGACCTCACCGAGAACGTCAACCAGCTCGCCGGCAACCTGACCAGCCAGGTCCGGAACATCTCGCAGGTGTCGACCGCGGTGGCGAAGGGCGACCTGGGTCAGAAGATCACGGTGGACGCGCAGGGCGAGATCCTGGAGCTGAAGAACACCGTGAACACGATGGTGGACCAGCTCTCGTCGTTCGCCGACGAGGTGACCCGGGTGGCGCGCGAGGTGGGCACCGAGGGCAAGCTGGGTGGTCAGGCGCAGGTGAAGGGCGTCTCCGGCACGTGGCGGGACCTGACCGACAACGTGAACTCGATGGCGTCGAACCTGACCAGTCAGGTCCGCAACATCGCGTCGGTCACCACGGCGGTGGCGAAGGGCGACCTGTCGCAGAAGATCACCGTGGACGCCCGGGGCGAGATCCTGGAGCTGAAGTCCACGGTGAACACGATGGTGGATCAGCTCTCGTCGTTCGCGGACGAGGTGACGCGGGTGGCGCGCGAGGTGGGCACCGAGGGCAAGCTCGGCGGTCAGGCGCAGGTACGCGGCGTGGCCGGCACCTGGCGGGACCTGACCGACAACGTGAACTCGATGGCGTCCAACCTGACCGCCCAGGTGCGGAACATCGCCCAGGTCTCCACCGCGGTCGCCAAGGGCGACCTGTCGCAGAAGATCACGGTGGACGCGCAGGGCGAGATCCTGGAGCTGAAGTCCACGGTGAACACGATGGTGGACCAGCTCTCGTCGTTCGCGGACGAGGTGACCCGGGTGGCGCGTGAGGTGGGCACCGAGGGCAAGCTCGGTGGTCAGGCGCAGGTGAAGGGCGTCTCCGGCACCTGGCGCGACCTGACCGACAACGTGAACTCGATGGGGTCGAACCTGACCAGTCAGGTCCGCAACATCGCGTCGGTGACCACGGCGGTGGCGCGGGGCGACCTGGGCCAGAAGATCACGGTGGACGCGCAGGGCGAGATCCTGGAGCTGAAGAACACCGTCAACACGATGGTGGACCAGCTCTCGTCGTTCGCCGACGAGGTGACCCGGGTGGCGCGTGAGGTGGGCACCGAGGGCAAGCTCGGTGGTCAGGCGCAGGTGAAGGGCGTCTCCGGCACCTGGCGCGACCTCACCGAGAACGTCAACCAGCTCGCCTCGACGCTGACCACGCAGTTGCGCGCCATCGCGCAGGTCTCCACGTCGGTGACCCGGGGCGACCTGACCCAGCGGATCAACGTGAAGGCGCAGGGCGAGGTCGCCGAGCTGAAGGACAACATCAACCAGATGATCGTCACCCTCCGGGAGACGACCAAGAAGAACGCCGAGCAGGGCTGGCTCGACTCCAACCTGGCCCGCATCGGTGGCCTGCTCCAGGGTCAGCGGGACCTGGGCGAGGTCTGCCGCATGATCATGATGGAGGTGACCCCGCTGGTGGACGCGCAGCTCGGCGCGTTCTTCCTGGCGGACAGCTCCGAGGGCAGCATGCGGCTGCGGCTCACCGCCTCCTACGGCTACGTGGCCCGGGGCCACGACGTCACGTTCGGCCCCGGCGAGGGGCTGGTCGGGCAGGCCGCGCTGTCCCGCCGGACGATCCGGGTCAAGGCGCAGCCGGGCGGCCGGCTGGTGGTCCGCTCCGGGCTGGCCGACACGCCCCCGGCCGACCTGGTGGTGCTGCCGGTGCTGTTCGAGGGCGAGCTGCTCGGCGTGATCGAGTTCGCCGGCGTGACCACCTTCTCCGAGCTGCACCTGTCGTTCCTGGAGCGGCTGGTGCTGACCATCGGCGTCGCGGTCAACACCATCCAGGCCAACCGGCGTACGGAGGAGCTGTTGGCGCAGTCGCAGCGGCTGGCGCACGAGATGCAGGACCAGTCGGCGGAGTTGCAGCGCACCAACGCCGAGCTGGAGGACAAGGCGAAGCTGCTGTCGGAGCAGAAGGCCAACATCGAGACGCAGAACCGGGAGATCGAGCTGGCCCGGCTCGGCCTGGAGGAGAAGGCGCAGCAGCTCACCCGCGCGTCGGCGTACAAGTCGGAGTTCCTGGCCAACATGAGCCACGAGCTGCGGACGCCGCTGAACTCGCTGCTGCTGCTGGCGCGGCTGCTGGCGGAGAACCCGGAGCGGAACCTCAGCGCGAAGCAGATCGAGTTCGCCCGGACCATTCACAGCGCCGGCTCGGACCTGCTCTCGCTGATCGACGACATCCTGGACCTCTCCAAGATCGAGGCGGGCCGGATGGACGTGGAGCCGGCCGAGGTCCACTTCTCCGAGATCCGGGGCTACGTCGAGCAGGCGTTCGCGCCGCAGGCCGAGGAGAAAGGGCTCGACTTCCAGGTCCGGGTCAGCCGGGAGCTGCCGCCGGCCCTGGTCACCGACGCCCAGCGGTTGCAGCAGATCCTGCGCAACCTGCTGTCGAACGCGGTGAAGTTCACCGACAACGGGGCGGTGACGTTGCGCATCGGGCCGGCCGCCGAGAACGCGGTCTTCGACGTGCCGGCGCTGACCAACGCCCAGCGGGTCATCGCGTTCACCGTCATCGACACCGGGATCGGCGTCTCGGACGACAAGCTCTCGCTGATCTTCGAGGCGTTCCAGCAGGCCGATGGCACCACCAGCCGGCGCTACGGCGGCACCGGGCTGGGCCTGTCGATCAGCCGGGACCTGGCCCGCCTGCTCGGTGGCACGATCACCGTGTCGTCCGCGCCCGGCCAGGGCTCGACCTTCACGCTCTTCGTACCGGATGTGCTGGCGCCGGACGCGGTGGTGGCGCCGGCGCCGCCGTCGCCGAGCCGCGCGGGCCTGTCGTCGTCGCTGCTCATGCCGATGGAGCTGCCGCAGCCGCAGGAGACGCCGGCGACCCGCCGGCTGGACGGCGTGACCGTCCTGATCATCGACGACGACGTCCGGAACGTGTTCGCGCTGACCTCCGCGTTGGAACTGCACGGGATGACCGTGTTGTACTCGGACAACGGGGTGGACGGGGTGCGCCAGCTCGCCGAGCATCCGGAGGTGGACATCGTGCTGATGGACGCGATGATGCCGGATCAGGACGGCTACGAGACGACCGCGCAGATCCGCCGCAACCACCGGTTCGCGGACCTGCCGGTCGTGTTCCTGACCGCGAAGGCGATGCCCGGCGACCGGGAGTCGGCGCTCGCGGCCGGCGGCAGCGACTACATCACCAAGCCGGTGGACCTGGACGAGCTGATCGGGCTGATGGCGTCCTGGATCGGCCGCAGCAGAGGCGAGGAGAACGCGTGACGCAGACGGCCAAGGCGCTGCTGGTGGACGACCGGCGGGAGAACCTGATGGCGTTGGAGGCCATCCTCCAGGGGCTCCCGGTGCAGTCGGTCGCGGTGGAGAGCGGTGAGGCCGCGCTCAAGCAGTTGCTGGTGGACGACTTCGCGGTGATCCTGCTCGACGCCCAGATGCCGGACATGGACGGCTTCGAGACCGCCACGCACATCAAGCGGCGGGAGCGCACCCGGCACGTACCGATCATCTTCCTCACCGCGGCGGACAAGGACGCCCAGCTCGCGCTGCGCGGCTACGCGGTCGGTGCGGTCGACTACCTGACCAAGCCGTTCGATCCGTGGGTGCTGCGGGCCAAGGTGACCGTCTTCGTCGAGTTGTGGGTGAAGACCCGGCAGCTCGCCGCCCAGTCGGACCTGGTGCGGGAGCGGGACCTCCAGTGGCGGCGCCTCGCCGAGGCGGTGGACGCCGCGACCGCGCTGTTGCGCGCCGACGACGACCCGGCGGCCCGGGAGCGGGCGGCGGACCTGCTGGAGCAGGCCCGCTGGGGCAACACCCGCTGAACGGTCAGCCGCCGGCCGGGCCGCCGTGCCCGGTCGCGGTACGCCGGGCCCGCCACCGGTCGCCGAGCGACTCCACCTCTTCCTGTACGAAGAGGAAGAAGTCCCGCATCTCGGCGACCCGTTCCCCGGCCGGGGTGCTCCGCCCGCGCAACGCGTCGACGCCACCCCCGGCGATGTCGATGAAGTTCTTGTAGAGGCTGGTCTTGGTGATGGTCGCCTCGTACCAGGGGTTGTCCGGCATCCGGTAGCGGTCGCGCCGGGAGCCCTTGACCGGTTCGCGGACCAGCATGGCGAACTGGGTGAGGTAGCGGACCGCGCCGCTCACGGCCGCCGCGCTGACGCCCAGCCGGTCGGCGATCTCGGCGGCGGTCAGCGGGTCGTCAGCGCTCATCACGGTGAACAGGACCCGGGCGGCCATCCGGGGGAAGCCCACGTCGGCGAAGGCCATCGCCATCCGCTCGACGAAGAGGTGGACCTCTTCCTCGTCGTGATGGGACAGCTCGGTCATGGTCGGCTCCTCGACACTCACGCTGTGACCCTACAGTCTTCACAAGTTTATGAAACGAGCGTAACTTCCGAAGTATGGAAAACACCATTGAGGTGTCCGGCCTGGTGAAGACGTTCGGCCGGACCCGGGCGCTCGACGGACTCGACCTGAGCGTCCGCACCGGTGAGGTGCACGGCTTCCTGGGCCCCAACGGCTCCGGCAAGTCGACCACCATCCGGGTGCTGCTCGGCCTGCTGCGGGCGGACGCGGGGGCCGTCCGACTGCTCGACGGCGACCCCTGGCGGGACGCGGTGGCCCTGCACCGCCGCCTCGCGTACGTGCCCGGCGACGTCACGCTCTGGCCCAACCTCAGCGGCGGTGAGGTGATCGACCTGCTCGGCCGGATGCGCGGCGGGCTCGACCCGAGACGCCGCGCCGAGCTGCTGGAGTCGTTCGAGCTGGACCCGCGCAAGAAGGGCCGGACCTACTCCAAGGGCAACCGGCAGAAGGTCGGCCTGGTGGCCGCGCTCGCCTCCGACGTCGAGCTGCTCATCCTCGACGAGCCGACCTCCGGGCTCGACCCGCTGATGGAGGAGGTGTTCCAGCACTGGGTCCGCCGGGCCCGCCACGACGGCCGCACCGTGCTGCTCTCCAGCCACATCCTGGCCGAGGTGGAGGCGCTCTGCGACCGGGTCACCATCATCCGGGCCGGCCGCGCGGTGGAGTCCGGCACGCTCGGCGACCTGCGCCACCTGCACCGCACCGCGATCGACGCCGAGGTCACCGCCCCGCTCGACGGGCTGGCCGACCTGCCCGGCGTGCACGACCTGCGGGTGGACGGGCACCGGGTGCGCTTCGACGTGGACGCCGCCGCGCTGGACGCCGCGCTGCGCCGCCTCACCGAGCTGGGCGTCCGCAGCCTGGTCAGCACCCCGCCGACACTTGAGGAGCTGTTCCTGCGGCACTACGAGGGGGCCGGCCTGTGAGCACGTTCACCGGGACCCGTCACCTGGCCCGGCTGATCCTGCGCCGGGACCGCGTCCTGTTGCCGCTCTGGGTGCTGGTCCTCGCCGTACTGCCGATGTCGTACGCGACCAGCTTCTTCGAGCTGTTCCCCACCGCCGCCGAACGGGCCGCGTACACCGAGGGGACCGCCCGCAACCCGTCCATCGTCGCGCTGCTCGGCCCGGTCTACGGCGACAGCGTCGGCGCGCTGACCGCCCAGCGCAGCGGGTTCCTGCTGGTGATCGTGGCGCTGGCCAGCCTGCTCACGGTGATCCGGCACACCCGCACCGAGGAGGAGGCCGGCCGGCGGGAGCTGCTCGGCGGCAGCGTGCTCGGCCGGTACGCCGGGCTGACCGCCGCGCTGCTCGTCACGTACGCCGCCGACCTGCTGCTCGGGCTGCTCACCGCCGCCGGGCTCGCCTCGACCGGGCTGCCGGCGGCCGGCTCCTGGGCGTACGGCCTGGCTGCGGCGTCGACCGGGATGGTCTTCGCCACACTCGGCGGGCTGGCCGCGCAGCTCACCGAGACCGCCGGCGGGGCGCGGGGCATCGGCCTCGCCGGCCTCGGCGCCGCGTTCGCGCTGCGCCTGGTCGGGGACACCGCCGGCAACGACTGGCCGAGCTGGCTGTCGCCGCTGGGCTGGGCGGCCCGGGTCCGGGCGTACGAGGGGGACCGGTGGTGGGTGCTGCTGCTGCCGCTGGCCGCCACGGTGCTGCTGGCCGCGCTCGCGTATCCGGTCTCGGTCCGCCGCGACCTCGGCGCGGGCCTGCTGCCGCCCCGCTTCGGGCCGGCCACCGCCGACCGGGCGCTGTCCGGTCCGTTCGGCCTGGCCTGGCGGCTGCACCGGGGGCAGCTCCTCTGGTGGTCGGTCGGGTTCGGCCTGCTCGGGCTGATCCTGGGCGGTGCCGCCGAGGCGGCCGGCCGCTCGGTGGAGGGGAACCCGCGGCTGGAGGAGATCATGGCCCGGATCGGCGGGGCGTCCGGGCTGGCGGACGCCTACCTGGGCGCCACGCTGAGCCTGGCCGGGCTGGCCGCCGCCGGGTACGGCATCCAGGCCGCGCTGCGGATGCGCGCGGAGGAGTCCGCCGGGCGCGCCGAACCGGTGCTCGCCACCGGCACGCGCCGCTCGACGTGGCTGCTCTCGCACGTGGCGTTCGCGCTGCTCGGCCCGGTGGTGGTGCTCGCGGTGACCGGCCTGGCCACCGGCCTCACGTACGGGTTCAGTGTGGGCGACGTGCCCCGGCAGGTGGGCCGGATGCTCGGCGCGGGGCTGGCCCAGGCGCCGGCCGCCTGGGTGCTGGCCGGGCTGGCCGTGCTGCTGCACGGGCTGCTGCCCCGGTTCGCGTCGGCCGCGTGGGCGGTGCTGGCGCTCTGCGTGCTGCTCGGTCAGCTCGGCGCGGTGCTGAACCTGAACCAGTGGCTGCTGGACCTGTCCCCGTTCACGCACACCCCCCAGGTGCTGCGCGCCACCTGGACCCCCACCCCGCTGTTCCTGCTGACCGCCCTGGCCGTAACCCTGACCCTGACCGGCCTGCAAACCTTCCGCCGCCGCGACCTCCCCATCACCTGAGTCGGGTCAGCGGATCATCAGGGCGCTGCGGAGGCCGGTGATGTCGAGGACGCGGAGCAGGAAGTCGCCGACGTTGCTCAGCATCAGCACGCACTGGGCGTGACTGGCCTTGCGGCTGAGCACCACGAGCGTGCCGAGGCCCTGTGAGTCGCAGAAGGTGACGCCGCCCAGGTCGAGCACGATGCGCGGCGGCGGATCCGCCAGCACCTCGTTGACCACCGTGGAGAGCTGGGCGGCCGTGAGCATGTCGATCTCACCGGCCAGGCGAAGCACGGCTTCGTCACCCGTCCGGTGCACGGTGATGGACAGTTCGGCACGATCCACCCGGTCAGCCTATCGCGATCCCCACCAACGGGCCCGTCGAGCGCTTCCCGCCCCACCCGCCCCGCCTCCGCACGCTGGTTCACGGAAAGAGTGGCCATGGAATGCGAGACGGCCACGCTTTCCGTGAAACCGCACGGGGGTGAGGCGGGTAACGCCCGGGGCGGGGTGCTGGTGGGGGAGGGGGCGGGCGCTGACACAATGGGGGGCATCGTGACCGAGACCTTTTCCGCCGGATCCGGCCGTTACCCGGCCGACGCTCCGGCCTCCGAGGCCCTGTTCGACCGCGCCAAGGCCCTCGTGCCCGGCGGGGTCAACTCCCCTGTGCGTGCGTTCCGCGCGGTCGGCGGCACCCCACGCTTCATGGTCCGGGGGGAGGGGCCCTGGCTGTTCGACGCCGACGGGCGGCGCTACGTCGACCTGGTCTGCTCCTGGGGCCCGCTGATCCTCGGCCATGCCCACCCCGCCGTGGTGGAGGCGCTGCGCGAGGCCGCCACGCTGGGCACCAGCTTCGGCACCCCGACCCCGGGTGAGGTGGACCTCGCCGAGGAGATCGTCGCGCGTACCCCGGTCGAGCAGGTGCGCCTGGTCAACTCCGGCACCGAGGCGACCATGTCGGCGATCCGGCTGGCCCGGGGCTTCACCGGTCGCGCCAAGATCATCAAGTTCGCCGGCTGCTACCACGGCCACTCCGACGCGCTGCTCGCCGCCGCCGGCTCCGGCGTCGCCACGTTCGGGCTGCCCGACTCGCCCGGCGTGACCGGCGCGGCGGCCGGCGACACCATCGTGCTGCCCTACAACGACCTGGGCGCGGTCGAGGCCGCCTTCGCCGCCGAGGGGCCGCACATCGCGGCGGTCATCACCGAGGCGGCGGCCGGCAACATGGGCGTGATCGCGCCCCGCGACGGCTTCAACGCCGCGCTGGCCCGGATCGCCCACGCGCACGGCGCGCTGCTCATCGTCGACGAGGTGATGACCGGGTTCCGGGTCTCCCGCGCCGGCTGGCACGGCCTCGACGCCTCCGACGCCGACCTGTGGACGTACGGGAAGGTCATGGGTGGCGGCCTGCCCGCGGCGGCGTTCGGCGGGCGCGCGGCGATCATGGCGAAGCTGGCCCCGGCCGGCCCGGTCTACCAGGCCGGCACGCTGTCGGGGAACCCGCTGGCCTGCGCGGCCGGCCTGGCCACGCTGCGGCTCGCCGACGACGCGCTCTACCGGCGCCTCGACGAGACGTCCGCCGCGCTGGGCAAGCTCGCCACCGAGGCGCTCTCCGAGGCCGGCGTGCCGCACCGCCTCTCCACCGCCGGCAACATGTTCTCGATCTTCTTCACCGACGCCGACGTGCGCGACTACGACAGCGCCCGCACCCAGCAGGTGTCGGCGTTCAAGGCGTTCTTCCACGCGATGCTCGCCGGTGGCGTCTACCTTCCGCCGAGCGCGTTCGAGTCGTGGTTCGTCTCGGCGGCGATCGACGACGCCGCGTGGGACCAGATCGCCGCCGCCCTGCCGGTGGCGGCGCGGGCGGCGGCAGCGGCGGGACACGGGGGGTAACCGATGGCGGAGACTGTGGTGCACGTGCTGCGGCACGGCGAGGTGTACAACCCGGACGGCATCCTCTACGGCCGGCTGCCCGGTTTCCGCCTCTCCGAGCTGGGCGTGCAGATGGCCAAGGCGGCGGCCCAGGCGCTCGCCGAGCGGACCGTGGTGCACGTGGTGGCCAGCCCGCTGGAACGCGCCCAGCAGACCGCCGAGCCGATCGCGGCGCAGTTCGGTCTCTCCGTCGGCGTCGACGAGCGGCTGATCGAGAGCGCGAACTGGTTCGAGGGCAAGAAGGTCTCCCCGGGGGACGGCTCGTTCCGCGACCCGCGCAACTGGTGGGTGCTGCGCGACCCGGTCACGCCGTCCTGGGGCGAGGCGTACCAGGTGATCGCCGAGCGGATGTTCGCCGCGCTGCACGCCGCCCGCGTCGCCGCCGAGGGGCGCGAGGCGGTGCTCGTCTCGCACCAGCTCCCGATCTGGACGCTGCGCCGCTACGTCGAGCGCAAGCGGCTCTGGCACGACCCGCGCCGCCGGCAGTGCGGCCTGGCCAGCCTCACCTCGTTCCACTTCGACGGCGCCCGGATCGCCGGCATCGGCTACTCCGAGCCGGCGGCCCACCTGATCGCGATCTCGCCGACCGCCCGGACGGCCAAGGGGGCCTGATGCTCACCCGGAGGCTCGCCGCCGCCCTGCTCGCCGCCGTCACCGCCGGTACGGCTCTGGTCGGCTGCTCCTCCGGCAGCCAGGAGAGCCGGTGCGCGGCCGACGGGCTCACCGTGACCTGCGCCCCGGACCAGCGGTCCAAGACCCCGAAGGTGAGCGGCGAGCTGCTCACCGGCGGAAACTACGACGTCGCCCGCGACCGTGGGCAGGTCGTGGTGGTCAACTTCTGGGGCTCCTGGTGCGCGCCCTGCCGGGCCGAGGCGGACGACCTGGAGGCCACCTACCAGGCCACCAAGGGCGCCGGCGTGACGTTCCTCGGCATCAACGTGCAGGACAGCAAGGACAAGGCGATCGCGTTCGAGGAGGGCCGGGTCACCTACCCGAGCATCTTCGACCCGTCCAGCCGGCAGGCGCTCAACTTCGACATCCCGCCGAACAGCACCCCGGCGACCGTGGTGCTGGACCGGGACGGACGCATCGCGGTGGTGATCCGCCGCGCGGTGACCCGGGACGAGCTGCGGCCGATCGTGGAGAAGGTCGCCGCCGAGCGGCCGGCGCCGAACGGCTCCCGCTGATGGGCGAGACGTTCGCCCGGCTCGCCGCGTCCGGCCCGCTGCTGCTCGCGGTGGGCGCGGCGGCACTGGCCGGCCTGGTCAGCTTCCTGTCCCCGTGTGTGCTCCCCCTGATGCCCGGCTACCTGTCGTACGTGACCGGCCTCGCCGGCACCCACTTGGAGGGTGCAAGGAGGGGCCCCCTGTTAACGCCTGCGGTAGAGCAGGGGCCCCCTGTTAACAGCGGCGGCGGCGTCGCGGTGGCGGAACGGGCGCCGGTCCGGAGCACGGTCGCCGTCAAGGGGCGGGTGCTCGCCGGCACGCTGCTCTTCATCGCCGGCTTCACCGCCGTGTTCGTCTCCACAGCCATCCTCTTCTCCGGCGTCGGCAAGCTCTTCTTCCGGTACGAGCGCACGCTGGAGATCGTCATTGGCGTGCTGGTGGTGGTGCTCGGGCTCGGCTACCTCGGCGTGATCCCCGGCATGCAACGCGAGTTCCGCATCCGCGCGCTGCCCGCCGCCGGCCTGCTCGGCGCGCCGGTCCTCGGCGCGGTCTTCGCGTTGAGTTGGCTGCCCTGCACCGGGCCGACGCTCGGCGCGGTGCTCGGCCTGGCCGCCACCGAGGGGAGCGCCGACCGGGCCGTGGTGCTCGCCGTGGCGTACTGCCTCGGGCTGGGGGTACCGTTCGTCGTCTTCGGGCTGGGCTTCCAACGCCTGCTCGGGGTGTTCCGCGCCGTCCGGCGCAACAGCCGATGGGTCACCCGCGTCGGCGGGGCCCTGCTGATCGTGATCGGCCTGGCGCTGGTCACCGGCGGCTGGACGAACGTGGTGATCTGGTTGCAGACGCACGTGGGCGTGGGTGAGGTGAGCATCTGATGACGTCCGTGGACGACCGACCGGCCACCCCGCCGGCGGAGGCGCCCCGGCGGCGGGTCAACCCGGTGCTGGCCCTGCTGCGCAACTCGTGGCGGCAGCTCACCAGCATGCGTACCGCGCTGATCCTGCTGTTCCTGCTCGCGGTCGCCGCCATCCCCGGCTCGGTGCTGCCGCAGCGCGGGGTCAACCCGGAGAACGTCGACAAGTGGTTCGTCGACCACCCCGACCTGGCGCCCCGGCTCGACCAGATCGGCATGTTCGGCGTCTTCGGCTCGGTCTGGTTCTCCGCGATCTACGTGCTGCTGTTCACCTCGCTGATCGGCTGCATCCTGCCGCGTACCCGCGACCACGTCCGGGCGTTGCGGATGCGTCCGCCGGCCGCGCCGAAACGGCTGGAGCGGCTGCCGCAGCACGCGGTGCTGGAGGCCCCGGCCGCCGCCGACCCGGCGGCGATCGCGGCGGTGCTGCGCCGCCGCCGGTGGCGGGTCACCGTCCGTGGCAACGAGGTCTCCGCCGAGAAGGGCTACCTCAAGGAGACCGGCAACCTGCTGTTCCACACGTCGCTGATCGCCGTCCTGCTCGGGGTCGCGGTCGGTTCCTGGTACGGCTGGCACGGCAACCGCATCCTGGTCGCCGGCGCGGACAACGCGTTCTGCAACACCCGCCAGCAGTACGCCGAGGCGTCGCTCGGCCCGCGGGTGGACAGCGCCGACCTGCCGCCGTTCTGCCTCACGCTGGAGAAGTTCGAGGCCGACTACCTGGACTCCGGGCAGGCGTCCCGCTTCTGGGCCACGGTCAGCGTGGACTCACCCGGTGACCCGCCCCGCACCGCCGGCTTCTCGGTCAACTCTCCGCTGCGGCTCGACGCGGCGAACGTCTACCTGCTCGGCAACGGCTACGCGCCGGTGCTGAAGTACACCGACCGGTTCGGCACCAGCCAGACCAGCGACGACCCGTTCCTGCGCACCGGCGACCCGAACGCCACCGAGGAGGGCGTGGCGGTCTTCCCGGATGCGAACGTCGACCCGAGGACCGGCACCCGGGCCCCAGACCAGCAGGTCGCCTTCGACGGGCTCTACCTGCCCACCGCGGGGGACCGCGCGCCGTACGTGGCGTCGCAGTTCCCGGCCGAGCGGAACCCGGCGCTGAACCTGACCGCCTACCGGGGCAACCTCGGGCTGGACGCCGGCATCCCCGGCTCGGTCTACCAACTCGACAAGCGGCAGGTCGACAACGGCAAGCTGAAGCAGATCGGCACGAAGCTGCTGCGGCCGGGCGAGACGTGGACCCTGGACGACGGCAGCACCCTGGAGTTCGTCGGCACCCGGCCGTACGTGACGCTGGCGATCCGGCACGCGCCCGGCCAGACGCTGCTGCTGGTGGCCAGCGGCACGCTGCTGCTCGGCCTGATGGGTTCGCTGTTCGCCCGGCGGCGGCGGGTCTGGTTCCGGGTGTCGCCCCCCGACGGTGGATCTCCGACGAGCGGTAGTAGCTTGGTGGAGGCCGGTGGGCTGCCGCGCACCGAGCACCCAGGGTTCGCCGACGAGTTCGCGCAGCTCGTCGCCGCGGTCAGCGGCGGCGGGCCGGACCAGCGGCGGGCGCGAGAAGGAGACGAGTGATGTCCGCACTCTCGGATCAGCTGGTCACGTTCGCGATCCTGGCGTACCTGATCGCGATGATCAGCCACGCCGTGGAGTTCGCGCTCGCCAACGCGCGGAAGGTGGCCGTGGCCGCGCCGGTCCGCGAGCTGGTCGGCGCGGGCGTCGGCAGCACCGGGGGGACCGTCGACGAGCCGGTCGCGCCGGTCGCGCCGGTCGCGCCGCCGCGTCCGGACCGCTCGGCCGCGCGGGCCGCGCTCGCCGGGCGGATCGCCGCCTGGCTCACCACGCTCGCCGCCGCGCTGCACCTGGGCGCGGTGGTCACGCGGGGCATCGCCGCCGAGCGGATGCCCTGGGGCAACATGTACGAGTTCGTGCTGACGGTCACCTGGATCGGGGTGGCCGCGTGGCTCGTGGTGCTCTGGAAGCAGCCGTCGTTGCGCCGGCTCGGGCTGTTCCTGACGCTGGTGATGGTGCTGCTGCTGGCGTTCGCCGAGCTGAAGCTCTACGTCCAGGTCGTGCCGTTGATGCCGGCGCTCCAGTCGTACTGGTTCATCATCCACGTGTCGACGATCATCTTCGCCTCGGGCATCTTCCTGCTGGGCGTGGTGCCGGCCGCCGCGTACCTGATGCGGGCCGGTTGGGAGCAGGGGCGGCGCAGCTTCCCGTACACCCTGGCCCGCCGGCTGCCGGCGGCGGCCGGGCTGGAGCGGCTGACCTTCACGACGCACGCCTTCGCGTTCCCGATCTTCACGTTCGCGGTCATCGCCGGCGCGATCTGGGCCGAGGCGGCCTGGGGTCGCGCCTGGGGCTGGGACCCGAAGGAGACCTGGGCGTTCATCTCGTGGGTGGTGTACGCCGGTTACCTGCACGCGCGGGCCACGCCGAGCGTGAAGCGCAACGTGGCCACCTGGATCGCCGTGGTGGGCTTCCTGACCATGCTGATGAACCTGTTCGGGGTCAACTTCTTCTTCACCGGCCTGCACTCGTACGCCGGGGTCAACTGACGCGGGGCCGCGGCCGGCCGGGGGTACCGACCGCGGCGGTCTAGCGTCCCGCCTCGTCCAGTTGGCGTCGGATGAGTCGTTCGGTGGCGGTGGCCCCGGTGGGTTGCAGGCCGGTGCCGGTGCCCTGTTCGGTGACGTCGATGGTGACGGCGATCCGGTCGGTGCCCGCGATGATCATTTCGAAGATCTTGTTGAAGTGGACCGGGACGTCCTGCCCGTCCTCTCCCTTGATCACGAGCTGGCTGCCCTCGGTGACCCCGTGCAGTTGCCGCATCCGCAGGCCGGTGATGTCGCGGTAGCGGAAGTCGAACGCGTCGGTGTTCGACACGATGCAGCGGATGAAGTCCCACTCGCAGGAGAACACCGAGATCCGGCTCTGCCCCAGGAGCAGGATGACGATCTTGTAGCGCGAGAAGCGCAGCACGCCGTCCTGGCCGCGTGCCTGCTGGGTGGGGGACGCCGGCCCGATGACGAGCTGCGGCTCGCAGACGAGATCGTCCAGGGCGGTGTCCAGGTGCCGCAGCGCGTGGTCCCTGATGCCGAACTTGTCGAAGTACAGCCAGAGGTCCATCTGCTCGTCGGTCGGCCTGGGCTGCGACGCGGCCAGGTCGCGTTGGTAGGCCGACGTCAACGACGTGTACTCCTGGAAGCCCTTGACCAGCATGACCGCGCCGCCGATGCCGAGCGGCACCGCCAGGCAGCACAGCACCGTCTCCTTCAGCGCGATCAGCAGCAGGATCAGGCCCAGCCCGGCCAGCACCCCGCCGATGATCATCATCGTCTTGGCGGTGCCGAGCAGCGGTGGATTCGGGATACGGATGAAGTAGCGGTGCACGTTCGGCCGACGCGCCTCGATCCCGGCGCGGGCGACCGCCAACGTGGCCTGCCAGAGCGGGTCCTCCCGGCTCTCCGTGAAGGGGGTGATCTCGGCGGCGTGCACCGGGGCCACCGCGCCGAGGCCGGCCTGGAGTTCCTCCACGCTCGGCCCGTGGTCGATGCGGTCGGCGTAGTGGTCCCGTTTGAGCGCTATCCAGAGCGCGCGGACGTGGGCGGCGGTCGGCTCGATCCGGAGGGCCCGACCGAGGTGTTCGTCCACCTGGTCCATGGTCCGCTGGGCGCCGCTTCCCATCCGGCTGGGCTTGCGACCGCCGAGCAGGGCGAGCGCCAGATAATAGTGCGGGTCCGCGCCGGCCGCGCCCTTGGCGATCGCCTCGGTGAAGAACTCGACCGCCTTCGGATAGAGCCCCTCCGCAATGGCCCGCCGGCCGTAGCCCATCAACTCGTCCGGGCTCGTGGTCACGCTGGCGATGACCGTGTCGGCATTGATCTGCGCGCCGAAGACCCGTTGGTTGCGCTGGTCGTAGCCGGCCATCAGGAGACCCCGCCGAGCGCGTTCCACACGGTCACCAGCGCGGCGCCGATGGCCGCCACGGGCGCCGCGACCTGAAGCGCCTCGGTGGCCCGGCGTACGCGGGTCGACGCCTCCGCCCGGTCGTCGCGGGCGATGCTCGCGGCGGCGACCCGTAGCTCCTCGGCGATCGCTGTACCGGCCGCCGGGGCGATGACGCCACGCTCGGTCGCCTGCGCGACGGCGGCGCGGACGGCGTCGAGCCGGTGGAGGAGCGTGGTCGGGTCGTCGTCCGGCAGCCCGGTGAACGTGGCGTCGCTCAGGTCGATCCGGTCGGCGTTGAATTGGTTGCCACGCACGGTCTGGTGTTTCTGATCGAATGTTGCCATGGCCGTTGTCACCCGCCAATTCACATGAGAATTGTTTCGGTGAACTGACCGAACCATTCGCCGAGGGGCATCGCAACGTCGGAAAACTTACTTGCCCGACGGCGACTGTCCACGGTGGTACGAATTGTTCAGGCGGCTCGGTCCGGACGGCTGACGCATTTCTCGGGAATTCGTGTTGGTGGGGACCGAAAAGGCAATGCGGAAGCGGGCCGCCAGGGGGCGTGTCGTGTTCCGTCGGGGTGCCCGGACTTCCGAACGTGCGCGGAGAAGGGCCGTTCGGTCTTCGGCCGTCCGGCCGATCACCGTTCGGGGGTCTTGACGGCGGCGGCTCCCCGGTGGCACGCGTCGCCACGTCCCTCACCGACCGGAGCGCGGCGCCGACTTGGGCGCGGCATCGACCGCCGGGAGTCGGGCGACTCCCGGCGGTCGCGTCGTCGCCCGCTCAGCCGATGACGACCGGGGCGGTGTCGTTCGTCGGGTCGTCGTCGGGCCGGGGGTAGCTGTAGGGCAGGGCGACCGTGCCGGGCGTGCCCAGCGGGCCGTCGATCCGCAGGTCGACGTCGACCAGGAAAGTGTCGCCGGCCGGGAAGACACCGTCCGGCACCGTGCAGTACCAGGTGATCGGCGCGCCCGGGTCCTCCTCGTCGCCGTTGCCCGAACAGTGCTCCGGCGCGTTCGTCACCACCGTTCCGGCCGGTGGGGTGAACGTGAAGCGGGCGGCGCTGTCGCCGGAGACGGTGCCGTCCGGCACGCCCGGCCCGTCGTTGCGCAGGCCGACCCGGACCCGCACCGTGTCGCCGGGTGCCCCGGCGGCGGTCGCGCCGAGCGCGACCACGTCGAACGCGCCGCGGACGGCGCGGAGATAATACTGACCGGAGGCGGACTGCTGATCCGGACGCAGCACGTCGACCGGGTCGCCGACCGGGCGCAGCCGCAGCGCCGCGTCCGCCGGGCGGCGCCGCAGCACCACGCCCTCGGGCAGCGGGCCGGCGGTCGCCTCGGGCGCCACGGTCTGCACGATGCGCTTGTCACCGATGGCGGCGGGGCCGACTGTGGTCGGGAAGCCGCCGGGCACCTGGTAGCGCAGGCCCGGCGTCAGCTCACGGCCGAAGTGGCAGACCACGACGGTGCTGAGCTGGCCACCCGTGCCGTACCGGCAGTTGCGGAACGCCGCCGGCTCCAGCCCGACCGGGAAGCGGAACGTGGCCCGCAGGCCGGTCACCGGCTGGTCGCCGGCGCTGACCAGGGTCACCGGCACGGCCAGCCGGTCGCCGGTGCCGGCGCCTTCCACGTACGCGTCGACCAGGTCGACGGCGTCGGGCCCGGTGCGCACCGTGACGGCCGCCTGCTGGGCCTCGCCGTCGACGCCGTCGGCCAGCGTCGCCCAGGCGATCGTGCCGGCGGCGCCGTCGACCGCACCGGCCACCGTGCGGAGCACGATCGGAACGGTGCCGGTGACGCCGCCGAACTCGTCGGTGGTGGCGTCGGCGGGCATCGGGCAGGTCGCCACCGCGTCCGCCCGGTCGCAGCCGGCCGGGAACGTGGCGGTGGCGACGCCGACGAGGCCGCTCACGTCGATGCGGACGCGCGGATGCACCGCGTCGGCGTCGCTGCTGAGCGAGAACGCGGCGGTGCGGGCGGGTGCGGCCGGACCGCCGAGGGTGGTGTCGCCGAGCCAGCCGCCGACCCAGCCGGGACCGGGGTCGGCGGTGGCCGGGGTCGGCAGCGCCATGACCACCCCGAGCGTGGCCAGCGCCGCCGCGCCGACCGAAACGCGCAGACGTCTCATCGAACTCCTTGCAGACGGGGACGCCGGCCCGAGCGGCCGGCGTCCGCGATCCTATGGGGAGGGTGTGACGGTGGGTCAGTGGCAGGTGCCGCTGCCGGAGTCGGTGAAGGTCGCGCCGGCCACCGGGAGGAACTGCCACGTGTAGGCGTTCGGGGAGAGCGTCAGCTTGAGCACCCCGAACGTGGTCCCGTTCCTGGCCTGGCTGTTCGCGGCCGGCTCGGGGAACGTCTTCATCAGCGGCCGGCCCCCCGTGCCGACCACGAACTCCCGGATGCCCCGGGTCGGGTCGGCCACGCCGGACGGGTTCTGCGGGGCGAACCGCTCGTACTGGTGGTTGTGACCGTTGATGACGATCTCGGCGCCCGCGTCGTAGAGCGCCTGGAAGAGCGGGCGGACCGCGGTGGACTCCCGGCCGCCGGAGCTGAACAGCGGGTGGTGGTACTGGGCCAGCGTGCATTGGTTCGGATGCGCGGCCAGGTCGGCGCGCAGCCATTTCTCCTGGGGTGAGCCGGCCTGGCAGCCGCCCACGTGTGAGCAGTTGGTGTTCAGCACGATGATGTGCCAGCCGGCCTTGTCGAAGGAGTAGTAGCCCTTCCCGGGCGGCAGGACCGCGCCGAAGTAGTCGAACGTGGGGACCGCGCCGGCGGTGAGGTAGTCGTGGTTGCCGAGGATCGGTTTCGTGCGGCTCTTGAACTGCCCCCAGGTCGGGCCGTAGCAGTCGGCGAGCTGAGCCGCCGTACCGCTGTCGGTCAGGTCGCCGCCGGCCATCACGGTGCCGGGCTCGCGGGCGATGATCTGCGCGGTCTGGTTGGCGCCGGTGGTGCTGCACGCGGAGATGTCACCGGCGTTGAGCAGCACGTTGTCCCCGGTCTGCGGCGGGCCGGTGGTGACGATCAGCATCGGCGCGTACGTGCCGGACTCCCGGCTGTCGTAGAACGCGCCGTCCGGGTTGGTGGAGGACAGCGAGAACGCCACGATGCCGTTGCCGGTGACGGCGCTGGTGACGTCCAGCTCGTACCAGGTGTTGCTCCGGACCGTGCCGAGCGAGTCGAGCGGGCCGCCGACGGACGCCGGCCGGTTGGCGTAGGTCAGCGTGCTCTCCGACCAGGACGTGCCGACCTCCTGCGCGGTGCCGCCGTTGGGGCTGGGGGCGTTCGCGGTGTTCCGGACGTGCAGACGTAGGCGCGCGCTGGAGACCGGGTCGGTCAGGCGGGTGACGGTGAACTGGAGGTAGGAGATCCGGACCGGGGCGGCGCCGACCACGAGGGAGTTGGTGCTGTTGAAGTTGGCGTTCGGGCTGGACGAGCTGACGTAGCTGTCCTGGGTGGCGGCGAACGGGACCGTGGTGGTGGCGGCCGAGGCCGGGGGCGCGCCGGCGAGCAGCGCGGCGGTGAGGGCCAACGCGGCCAGCCCGGCCTGGAGAGCGAGCCTCTTCATGGGATCTCCGATTTCCACGGCCGTTCGCTCGTGCCCGTCCGGGCGGACCGGCCGCCTCGTTGCGGGAACCCAGTTGACGTGGGGGCGCGTGACGTGGCCGTCACCGACGGCGAGAGGGTCGTGACGGCGACGGGTCGGAGGTGCGGACGTCCTACGAGGCGGTGAGGCGGCGACTCAGCACCTCGTCGATCCGACGGGTGATCTGGTAGGCCACCTCGGGCAGGTCGGCCAGGTCGAGGCGGTCGGCCCGGAGCGCGAACTGGGCGTGCAGCTCGCGGGCCACCGCGTCACGGATCTCGGTCTGAAGCGGGCTGAGCCCGTCGGGATCACCCACCACGTACGCGTCGTCCATCCGGCCAGCATGACAGAGGATGGCCCTTGCCTTGACATCGATATATGTCTATGGTTTATCTGAAAGCGCTTTCTAACACAGGGTACACACGCTCGAAAGGTGAAACCGGATGAGACGCAAAGTAGCCACTCGGTGGCTGACCGGCGGTGCCGCTGCGATCGCGGGCGCCGTCGTCGCGCTGGCGTTGCAGGTCCCCAGCGCGTCGGCCGCCACGAACCTGAGCCTCGGCGCCGGCGCCGACGGCTCCAGCAAGGCCAGTGGCACCAGCTACGGCAACGTCATCGACGGCAACGCCGGCACCTACTGGTCGCCGAGCGGCTCGACCGGCACGGTCTCGGTCAAGTGGGGCAGCGCCACCACGGTGTCCTCGGCCGTCATCGTGCAGGCCTCGGGCGGCGGCTCGATCAGCGGCTGGCAACTCAAGAACTACGACACGGGCTCCGTCCTGGCCAGCGGCGGCAGCGCCCCGAGCACCATCAACTTCTCCTCGACGTCGCTGAAGAAGATCTCCTTCGTCATCACCAGCGCGTCCGGCACCCCGCGGATCGCCGAGTTCGAGACGTACGCCAGCGGCGGGTCGACCCCGACCACCAGCCCGACCAGTGGCCCCACCAGCGGTCCGACGTCCGGCCCGACCGGCAACCCGGGCACGCCGACCGGTGCGTGGCCGTCGTCGGCCGGCTCGGTGAACATCTCGAGCACGGTCAACGTCTCCGGCACCTTCGACGGCGGCATGAAGACCTACTGCTGCATGGGTGACGGTGGGCAGGGCGAGTCGCAGGACCCGATGTTCAAGATCGCCAACGGGGGCACGCTCCAGAACGTCATCCTCGGTTCGCCCGCCGGTGACGGCGTGCACTGCGAGGGCACCTGCACGCTGCGCAACGTGTGGTGGAACGACATCGGTGAGGACGCCGCCACCTTCAAGCAGACCAACGGCGGTACGTCCTACGTCATCGGTGGCGGCGCGCGCAGCGGCAGCGACAAGACCTTCCAGCACAACGGCAACGGCACCGTCAGCATCTCCGGCTTCTACCTGAAGGGGTCCGGCAAGCTGTACCGCGCCTGCGGCAACTGCTCCACCTCGTACACCCGCAACGTGCGCATCGACAACGTCCTCGTCGACGACATCGACATGCTCGCCGGCATCAACAGCAACTGGAACGACACCGCGACGATCACTCGCGTGGTCGTGATCGGCTCGGCGGTCATCTGCGGCAAGTACAAGGGTGTGGCCAAGGGCAGCGAACCCAGCTACCTCGGTGAGGGCTGGAACGACGCCAACTGCAGGGTCAACCGGAGTGACGTCATCTTCCGGTAGTGGTGTGACGAAAGGGGTACCCGACCTCCGGTCGGGTACCCCTTTCGTGTTCTGTGACCGCTGAGGCTCACGCGCCGAACCAGCCGGGGACGTCGAGGCGGAACGCGTCGGCGGGGACCATCCGGCGCAGGTCGTCCTCGATGGCCGCGACCCGGTCCGCGCCGAGCGTGGCCGCCCAGCGGTCGCGCAGCGCGTCGAAGACGACCGCCGAGCGGCGTAACCCGTCGTGGCCCCGGGCGGTCATCCGGACCAGCTTCCGGCGGGCGTCGGCGGGGTCGTCCACGCGTTCCAGGTAGCCGAGCGCGACCAGCCGGTCCACCGTCTTGCCGGCGGCCTGTTTGGAGACGCCGAGGCGTTGCCCGAGGTCGGAGGCGGTGGTGCCGGCCGGTCCGACGGCCTGGAGGACGAAGCCGTGCGCCGGTCGCAGCTCGGGGTGCCCGTGCCGCGCCAGCTCGGCGTGCAGATCGTCGACGAGCGTCCGGAAGCCGGCCAGCAGGAGCAGCGGCAGCGCGAAGCCGGGGCGGTCAGGCGTTGCCATGTTCGACAACCTGGTTTACGGTTTGGTCAACCACGTTGACTATCTTAGGAGAGGGGACCGCGGATGTCCCGCTTCACCGCGTACGAACCCGACACCGCACCGGCCGCCGCCCGCCCGGTGATGGCCGGCGTCCACCGCAAACTGGGCCACCTGCCCGCCGCCGTCGGCCTGATGGCCGGCTCACCGGAGCTGCTCAAGGGCTTCCTCGCCGCCAACGCCGCCTTCGAGGCCACCGACCTCGACCCGGTCGCCCGGGAGGTGGTCGTGCTGACGGTCGCCACCCGCAACGAGTGCCACCTCTGCGTGGCCATGCACACCGCCACGCTCACCCGGCAGGACGCCGCGCCCGAGCTGATCGACGCGCTGCGAACCGGCGGCGTGCTGCCCGAGCCCCGGCTGGAGGCGCTGCGCCGGTTCACCGTCGCCGTGCTCGACCACCGGGGCGCGGTCCCCGACGCCGACCTGGACGCGTTCCTGGCCGCCGGCTGGCAGCCACGGCACGCGCTGGACGTCGTGCTCGGCGTCGGGACCTACACCATCTCGACGTTCGCGAACCGGCTCACCGCCGCGCCGCTCGACGCGCCCCTGCATCGGTACGCCTGGGCGCCTGCCGCCTGATGGGTGCGGTGTCGTCCTCTACCGGAGGCGTCAAGCGGGGGCCCCTCCTTCACTGAGGAACGGCAGCAGCAGGGCGGTTAGCTTTGTCGGCTGCTCTTCGAACAGCCAGTGGCCGCAGTCCTCGACCACCTCGCCGGTGACCCGGTCGGCGTACCGGCGCACCTGCTCGGCCACCTGGGCGCCGAGGCTGGCCTGCGCGCCGACGGCCAGCACCGGCATCGGCAGCTTCCGACCCCGGTACGCCGTGTTGTCCGCGACGTCCTGCCCGAACGCCCGGAAGTAGGCGAAGCTGGCCCGCAGATGCGCCTCGTCGCGCAGGTGACCGGCGTACTCCTCGATGTCGTCCGGGCCGAGACTGTCCTTCCGGATCATGATGGAGTCGGTGAACCGGTCGACCCAGAGCGCCTCCCGGCCGGCGACGAGCTGCTCGGGCAGGCCGTTGGGCACGGTGAAGAAGCCGAAGTTCCACACCGCCGGGCCGGCCGCGGTGAGCGCGGGCATGGCGTAGACGCTCTCGTCGGGGATCGGTGCCTCGGTCAGCACCAGCCGGGCGACCGAGTCGGGATGGGCGGCGGCATAGGCGTACGCGACCATGGTGCCGAGATCGTGGCCGACCAGCCGGATGTCCCCGGCCAGGTCGAGCGCGGTGAGCAGCCCGTGCAGGTCGGCGGCGACCGTCTTCTTGTCGTACCCGCCGGCCGGGGCGTCGCTGTCGCCGAAACCGCGCAGGTCGGGGGCGATCACCTCGAAGGAGCGCGCCAGCTCCGGCAGCACGTGCCGCCACATGCGCCAGCACTGCGGGTAGCCGTGCAGCAGGACCAGCGTGGGCCCCTGGCCCCCTCTGACGTAGTTGATCTCCACGTCGCCGACCTGGGCCCGCTGCTCGCTGAACCCCGCCGGCACCCGTCCCTCGCCCATGCCGCCGACTACCCGCCCGACGGGGCGTTAAAAGGGGGCCCCGCCTCTACCTCAGGCGTTAACAAGGGGCCCTTCCTTGCACCTCAGGGGGGTGGGGGAGGATGGAGGCATGGGGCGTGGCTTTCCGTACGACGATCTCAAGGACTTCCTCGTGGCGCTGGAACGCGCCGGTGAGCTGCGGCGGGTGAGCGTCCCGGTCGACCCCACGCTGGAGATCAGCGAGGTGGTCACCCGGACCGTCCGCGCCGGCGGGCCGGCGCTGCTGTTCGAGCGGCCCACCCGGGGCGAGATGCCGGTGGCGGTCAACCTGTTCGGCACCGAGAAGCGGATGGCCATGGCGCTCGGCGTCGAGTCGCTCGACGAGATCGGCGCGCGGATCGGCGAGCTGCTCAAGCCGGAACTGCCGCAGGGCTTCACCGGCATGATGGGTGGGCTCGGCAAGGTCATGCAGCTCAAGTCCATGCCGCCGAAGAAGGTCCGGACCGCCCCCTGTCAGCAGGTGGTCTACCGGGGCGACGACGTCGACCTGAACCGGCTGCCCGGGTTGCAGGTGTGGCCGGGCGACGGCGGCATCTTCCACAACTTCGGGCTGACCCACACCAAGCACCCGGAGACCGGCAAGCGCAACCTCGGGTTGTACCGGCTCCAGCAGCACGGCCGGAACACGCTCGGCATGCACTGGCAGATCCACAAGAACTCCACCGCGCACCACGCGGTCGCCGAGCGGCTCGGGCAGCGCCTGCCGGTGGCGGTCGCCATCGGCGCCGACCCGGCGGTCGCGTACGCGGCCAGCGCCCCGCTGCCCGCCGACATCGACGAGTACCTGTTCGCCGGTTTCCTGCGCGGTGAGCGGGTCGAGATGGTCGACTGCCTGAGCGTCCCGTTGCAGGTGCCGGCGCACGCGCAGGTCGTGCTGGAGGGCTACCTCGAACCGGGCGAGCGGCTGCCCGAGGGGCCGTTCGGCGACCACACCGGCTTCTACACGCCGGTCGAGCCGTTCCCGGTGCTGCACATCGAGACCATGACCATGCAGCGCGACCCGGTCTACCACTCGATCGTCACGTCCCAGCCGCCGCAGGAGGACCACGGCCTCGGCAAGGCCACCGAGCGGATCTTCGCGCCGCTGCTGCGCTTCCTGATCCCGGACATCGTCGACTACGACCTGCCCGCCGCCGGCGTGTTCCACAACTGCGCGATCGTGTCGATCCGCAAGCGCTACCCGAAGCACGCGCAGAAGGTGATGAACGCGATCTGGGGCGCGCACATGATGTCGCTGACCAAGCTGATCGTGATCGTCGACGAGGACTGCGACGTGCACGACTACAACGAGGTCGCGTTCCGCGCCTTCGGCAACGTCGACTACGCCCGCGACCTGCTCCTCACCGAGGGCCCGGTGGACCACCTGGACCACGCCTCGTACCAGCAGTTCTGGGGCGGCAAGGCCGGCGTGGACGCCACCCGCAAGCTGCCCACCGAGGGGTACACCCGAGGCTGGCCCGAGGAGATGCGGATGTCCCCCGAGGTGACGTCCCTGGTCGACAAGCGCTGGCAGGAGTACGGAATCTGATGACCGCGGTGGCGGAGCGGCCCGGCCGGGTCAAGTCCTTCCTGAAGCTCGTCGCGATCGAGCACTCGGTGTTCGCGCTGCCGTTCGCGTACCTGTCGGCGCTGACCGCGATGCAGGTCTACGGGGGGCGGGTGCGGTGGGGGGACCTGCTGCTGATCACGGTGGCGATGGTCGGCGCGCGGACGTTCGCGATGGCCGCCAACCGGATCCTGGACCGGCGGATCGACGCGCGGAACCCGCGTACCGCGAACCGGGAACTGGTCACCGGGGCGGTGAGCGTGCGGACGGCCTGGACCGGCGCGGCCGTCGCGCTCGTGGTCTTCCTGGCCGCCGCCGCGCTGCTCAACCCGCTCTGCCTGATGCTCGCGCCGCTGGCCGTGGTGCCGCTGGTGGTCTACCCGTACGGCAAGCGGTTCACCAACTGGCCGCACGCCATCCTCGCGGTCGCCCAGGCGGTCGGCCCGGTCGGCGCGTGGCTGGCGGTCACCGGCACGCTCGACGGCTCCGGCCCGGCCTGGCTGCTCGGCGCCGCCGTCGGGCTCTGGATCGGTGGCTTCGACCTGATCTACGCCTGCCAGGACTCCGAGATCGACCGGGAGATCGGGGTGCACAGCGTCCCCGCCCGGTACGGCCGGCGCTTCGCGCTGCACGCCTCCACGATCGCGCACGTGGTGACGTTCGCGCTGTTCATCTGGTTCGGCGCGCTTGTCGGCTTCGGCTGGCTGTGGTGGATCGGGCTGGCGCTCACCGCGGTCGCCTTCGGCTACCAGCACCTGGTGGTCAGCCCCACCGACCTGAGCAAGGTCAACCGGGCGTTCTTCACCGCCAACGGGTTCGTCGGCATCGCGTTGTTCGTGCTCGCGCTGCTCGACCTGGTGGTCCGGCTCGGCCTGCGACCCTGACCTCCCGGGTCGCCGGTCCCCGGTCAACCGGTCAGGGCGTCGCGGCGACCGGGTAGCGGGCGCTCTCCAGCGTCCAGTCGACAGTGCCGCGCACGGCGGCGGCCACCCCGTCGAGATGGATGGTGACGGCCTCGTCCAACGCCGGGCCGAACGACGGCACCGCCGCGCGCAGCGCCATGAAGCGGCTCATCTCGGCGCGCCAGTGCGCGGCCACCAGGTCGACCGCGGCCGGCAACGGCACGCCCCGCTCGGCGGCCACCGCCAGCACCAGGTTGTGCCCCCCGCCGGTGACCCGGTCCCGCTCCAGCGAGGCGATGTCGTTGAACCAGGAGAGCAGGTCGTTGGCGAGGTCCGCGTGACGGCGCAGCGCGGGATGGTGGTAGACCGCGTCGGGCAGCGGACGACGGGCGGCGAACTCGATCAGCGGGTACGACACGTACGCCGCCGAGGTGGCCCGCCGCAACCGGACGTACTCCGCGACGCCGGGCGTCCGGCCGGCCGACGTGGCAGCCGTCTCCCGGCAGACGCCGTCGAGGTGGTCGGCCACCGCGTCGGCGAAGCGCAGCCGCCAGCGCGCCGGCATCCGGTGCCGTGGCTCCCGCCACGCCTGCACGAGCAGCCGGCGCAGCGGACCGGTGAACCCCGGGTGGCGGGCTCGCGGGCCCTCGCGGAGCAGCGCGAGCGCGCCGTCGCGCAGCGCGCGGATCTGCGCCGGGGCCAGCCCGTCCGGCCCGTCACAGGCGTCGTCGACCAGGAAGAACCAGGTGAACAGCGCGGACAGCACCCGCAGGTCGGGCTCGGTGGCGTCCGGGTAGAGCCGGCCGGCGTACCGGGCGAAGCCGGCGCGGGCCAGCCGTCGGCGGGTGCCCGGATCCAGCGGCAGGCCGAGCTGGTCGAGGTGGTCGACCAGCCAGACCTGCACCTGGTCGGCGTACGGGGAGAACCGGGGCGCGACGGGGCAGTCGGATCGCAGCGCCCGCAGCACCGCCGCCGTCATCACCGGCCCTTCCATGAAGGTGGATCGCCGAATCAGAGAATCCCATGCGGCGGGAAGCCCCGTCGACCCACCGGACATTTGGCCTGGCAGGCTTACGGCATGCGCGAACCATGGGTGGTGGGCGTCTCCGGTGCCTCCGGCACCCCGTACGCGGCGGCGGTCGTCCGGGGACTGCTGGACGCCGGTGCGGCGGTCGACCTGGTCGTGTCCCGGGCCGCCCGACTGACCGTGCTCGACGAGACCGGCCGGCCCTTCCGGGACGCGCACTGGGCCGCGGACCTGGCCGCGTGGCTCGACCGCGACCTCACCGGGGCGGACCTCCGGTACTGGCCCGCCGGTGACCTGGCCGCCGGCCCGAGCAGCGGCTCCTACCGGGTACGCGGCATGGCGGTCGTGCCGGCCAGCACCGCGGCCTGCGCCGGCATCGCGATCGGTCTTTCCAAGGACCTGCTCCAACGGGCCGCCGAGGTGAACCTCAAGGAGCGCCGCCCGGTCGTGGTGGTGCCCCGGGAGACCCCGGTGACCCGCAGCCACCTGGAACACCTCATCGCGCTGCACGACGCCGGCGCAGTGGTGCTGCCGGCCAGTCCGGGCTTCTACGGCGCCGGCGCGTCGGCCTCCGCGCAGCAGTTGGTCGACTTCGTGGCCGGGAAGGTGCTCGACGCGCTCGGCGTCGAACACACGCTGTTCCGGCGCTGGTCGGGCACGCTCGCCGCGGACCGCCGCGACGTGAACGGCGCGGACGGCCGGGACGTGAACGGCCGGGACGGTCGGGACGTGAACGGCCGGGACGGCCGGGACGTGAACGGCCGGGACGGCCGGGACGTGGGCGGGGCCTGACCGGCCCACCACCGGAGCGGCCGACACCGGCCCGCCTCACCGGCCCGCCTCACCGGCCCGCCTCACCGGCCCGCCTCACCGGCCCGCCTCACCGGCCCGCCTCACCGGCCGGGCGCGGCCCGCCTCACCGGCCGGACCGCGCCCGCTCGCTCAGTACATGCCGGCGTTTGCCGGGCCGGGGCCGGTCGAAGCGGTCGGGCCCATGTTGCGGGCCTTGCCCATGTCCTCCGCCTCGTCCAGCATGCCCTCCCCCTCAAGCAGGGCTCGCACCTCGGATTCCCGAAACCGGCGATGCCCGCCTGGAGTCCGGATGCTGCCGATCCGGCCGGCCGCTGCCCATCGGGTCACGGTTTTCGGGTCCACCCGAAACAGCGCAGCGACCTCACCCGGTGTCAGCAGGCGATCTCCAGTGTCCACAGCCCCCTCCTCGCGTCGACGAAGCCCCCGGCTGAACACACTGCCCCCGGCCGGTGCGAGCCCAGAGCCGTCATGAGGGACGTATGGCAATTACAGCACCAGGGACCGGGCGTGTCCGCCAAACGCGAAATACGCACACACTGCGAAGTTAGGAAATGGTACCGGCGTAGAACCTCCGTGACGGGACGTTTGTGAATGGCAACGTACCGTCATGTTCAACGGGTGCCGTCCGCCTCCGGTCACGGCCCAGAGGATAGGGTCACTCTCCGTGGACACGATCGACCTGGCCCTCGTGGAGCTGCTACGGGGCAACGCCCGCCTGTCGTACGCCGAGCTGGCCCGGCAGGTCGGCCTCTCCGCCCCGGCCGTGCACGAGCGGGTCGGCAAACTGGAGTCCGGTGGGGTGATCCGGGCGTACCG
Source organism: Micromonospora sp. NBC_01392 (assembly GCF_045040125.1). Taxonomy (NCBI): domain Bacteria; kingdom Bacillati; phylum Actinomycetota; class Actinomycetes; order Micromonosporales; family Micromonosporaceae; genus Micromonospora; species Micromonospora sp. NBC_01392. Next base: position 615,241 of record NZ_CP109549.1, read on the forward strand.
CGCCGAGGTCGAGCCGGAGGCGATCGGGCTCGGGGTCACCGCGCTGATCGGCATCGTGGAGAACTCCGACGCGGACACCGACGACGTGCTGGAGGCGTTCCGCCAGATCCCCGAGATCGAGTCCTGCTACTTCATGGCCGGCGTCGAATCCTTCCTGCTCAAGGCGCGGGTCGGCACCATCGCCGAGCTGGAACAGCTGATCGTCCGGCTGAACCGGACGCCCGGGGTCGCCTCCACCCGCACCGGGATCGCGCTGTCGACCAAGTGGGAGAACCGTCCCCAGCCGCTCGAACCACCCACCCCCTGACGACCCGTCCGCCAACCTCGCCCGGCCGGCCCGGGGACGCCATTTTGCTGCGCCTACAACCTTGATGGCGTAAACGACTCAGGCGAGCACCAGTGCCCCGCCCTTGCGCCCCGCCCTCGCGCCCCGCCCTCGCGCCCTCGCGCTCCCGCGCCCGCCCACATTCACGGAAAGAGTGGCTGTTCGAGCCGGAATAAGCACTCTTTCCGTGAAACTGTGCCGGTGCCGGTGCCGGTGCCGGTGCCGGTGCCGGTGCCGGTGCCGGTGCCGGTGCTCGGATGCGGATGCGGGCAGGGGTGGGGGTGCGCGGATGCGGGGGTGGGCGGGGTACGGCACGGGGAGCGCCAGGGCCAGCCCACGGCCCTCGGGAGTCCACTCGCTGCGCCGGGGCTCGGATGGCGAGCCTCCGGCGGCCACCAGCGGGTCCTGCTTCGCCCGTCGACATCGGTGCGGAACCCGACGACCCGGCCTGACTCATCTGCGCCATCAACTTTGTAGGCGGACGCGCGGATACCACCGCCGCCTCTCCACCGGCCCGGCCCGGCCCGCCCGGCCCGGCCAAGGGTCTGGCCGAGGGCGGTGCGGACGGATAGCGTGCGGCGATGACGACCTCGGGGCGGGGTGCCGCCGTGGTGACCGGCTCGGCCGGCGGACTGGGCCGCGCGCTCGCCGCCGCGCTGCACGCCGACGGCTGGCGGGTGCTGCTGACCGACGTCGACGCCGAGGCGGTGGGCGCCGTCGCCGGGCCGCTGGGCGGCTGGTCCCGCCCGCTCGACGTCCGCGACGAGGCCGCCTGCGCGGCGGTCGCCGCCGAGGCGGCCGGCGGTCCGGGCGGGCTCGGGCTGTGGGTGAACAACGCCGGCATCCTGGTCACCGGCCCCGCCTGGGAGCAGGACGCCGAAACCCGGCAGCGGGTGATCGAGGTCAACGCGCTCGGCGCGGTCAACGGCACGCTGGCCGCCGTGGCGGTCATGCGGGAGCAGGGCCACGGCCACGTGCTCAACGTCGTCTCGCTGGCCGGGCTGATCGCCGCGCCCGGCGAGACGGTGTACGCGGCCAGCAAGCACGCCCTGCTGGCGTTCAGCCTCGGCACGCTGACCGACCTGCGGATGGCCGGCGTCCGGGGCGTACACGTGTCGTGCCTGTGCCCGGACGGGATCTGGACGCCGATGCTGCACGACAAGCTCGACGACCCCGGGGCGCTGGCGTCCTTCACCGGGTCGCTGCTGACGCCGGAGCGGGTGGCCGCGCGGGCGGTCCGGCTGGCCCGCCGGCCGCGCCCGGTGGTCAGCCTGCCGCGCTGGCGTGGCGCGCAGGTCCGGCTGCTCGACGCGTTCCCCCGGCTCGCCCTGGCGCTCACGCCGGTGGTGCGCGCCGCCGGCCGGGCCGGGCAGCGCCGGCAGGCGCGCCGGGTCCGGACGGACGCGAGCCGGCCTCGCTTGTAACGTTGCCGGCGTGACTCATCTCGACCGGTGTGACGAGGCCGCCCGGCGCTGGCTCACCGAGGCGATCGCCACGGTCGAGGCGGACGCCAACCGGTCCGCCGACACCCACCTCCTGCCGTTCCCGCTGCCCCGGGCGTGGGGGATCGACCTCTACCTCAAGGACGAGTCGGTGCACCCGACCGGCTCGCTCAAGCACCGGCTGGCCCGCTCGCTGTTCCTCTACGGGCTGTGCAACGGCTGGATCCGCCGGGACACCACGATCGTCGAGGCGTCGTCCGGGTCGACGGCGGTCTCCGAGGCGTACTTCGCGCGGATGCTCGGGCTGCCGTTCATCGCGGTCATGCCGGCCTCCACCTCGCCGGAGAAGATCGCCCAGATCGAGTTCCAGGGCGGGCGCTGCCACCTGGTCCGGGACCCGGCCAAGGTGGTGATCGAGGCGCGCTGGCTGGCCGAGGACACCGGCGGTCACTACATGGACCAGTTCACCTACGCCGAGCGGGCCACCGACTGGCGGGGCAACAACAACATCGCCGAGTCGATCTACGCGCAGCTCGCGCTGGAGCGGCACCCGGTGCCGGCCTGGATCGTGGTGGGCGCCGGCACCGGCGGCACCAGCGCCACCATCGGCCGGTACGCCCGCTACCGCCGACTGCCCACCAAGCTGTGCGTGGTGGACCCGGAGAACTCCGCGTTCTACCCGGCGTGGCAGGCCGGCGACTGGTCGTTCCGCACCGGTCGTGGCTCCCGGATCGAGGGCATCGGCCGGCCCGGCGTCGAGCCGTCCTTCCTGCCCAGCGTGGTGGACCGGATGGTGCAGGTGCCGGACGCCGCGTCGCTGGCCGCCATGCGCGCCGGCTCGGCGGTGCTCGGCCGCCGGGTCGGCGGCTCCACCGGCACCAACCTCTGGGGCGCGTTCGGGCTGATCGCCGAGATGCGCGCCGCCGGCCGGACCGGCTCGGTGGTGACGCTGATCTGCGACCCGGGCGACCGCTACGTCGACACGTACTACTCCGACCGGTGGGTGGCCGGGCAGGGCCTCGACCTCGCCCCGTACCTCACCGCCGTCGACCGGTTCCTGGACGACGGCACCTGGCCGGCCTGACCGGCGTCGGTCGTCATCGCAGGTCCGGCGGGTACTCGACAGCGGACCAGGTGCGGGCCCGGTCCCACAGCCGGCCGGCGACGGCCGGGTCGTTCGCGGGCGCGGCGACCGGGTCGAGGTGCACCCGGTCGTCCGACTTCCGGTTGCCGGGGCCGATGAAGACCCCGCCCCGCGCCCCGGGGGCGGTGGCGGCGAACAGCAGCGGAACCGCCGCGCGTTCGGCCGGCCGGCCGATCAGCGCCTGGAGGACCGCCATCGTCGCGCGCAGGGCCGGGCGGCGGATGTCGTCGTTCAACGCGGTTCTCGCCAGGCCGGGATGGGCCACCAGGCTCTGCACCGGCCGGCCGGCGCGCCGCAACCGGCGGTCGAGTTCCAGGCCGAGGAGCAGGTTCGCGAGCTTGGACGTCACGTACGCCCGCGAGGGCGAGTAGGACCGCTCGGCGGCCGGGTCGTCGAAGGGCGGCGCCACCCGGAAGATCCGGTAGAGGCCGGACCCGACGTGCACGACGCGCCCGCCGTCGCGGATCAGGTCGAGCAGGCGACCGGTGAGCGCGAAGTGGCCGAGGAAGTTGGTGGCGAACTGCATCTCGATGCCCTGCGGGCTGAGCCGGCGGCCCTGGTGGCCGCCGATGCCGGCGTTGTTGACCAACAGGTCGAGGGACCGCCCCTGGGCGTGCAGGCCGGTGGCGAAGGCGGCGACCGAGTCCAGGTCGGCGACGTCGAGCCGCCGCGCCTCGACCCCGGGCAGGACGCGGGCCGCCTTGTCCACGTCGCGGACCGCCGCGATCACGGTCGCGCCGTGCGCCGTCAACTGCCGCGCGACGACCAGGCCGAGTCCACTGGTCGCGCCGGTCACCACGGCCGTGCGGCCGGTCAGGTCGGGGATGTCGGCGAAGGTCCAGCTCACAGCCATGACAACTCCTCAGCGGATGTGTGATCCGATCGGATTATCTATCCGATCTGCGCCCAGCGTAGCAGGCAAGCGGATGAGTTATCCTTTCGCCATGTCGACAGGCACGGGCGGACGGCTGCGGGCGGACTCCGCCCGGGTCCGCGAGCAGATGCTCACCGTGGCCGGGGCCCGGCTACGCGGCGGCGACCGCGACCTGCCGCTGAACGCGATCGCCAAGGCCGCCGGCGTCGGCGTGGGTACCGCCTACCGGCACTTCCCCAACCGGCAGGTGCTGATCGAGGCGCTGGCGGCGCAGAGCTTCACCCGGCTGGCCGCGGACGCGCGGGCGAGCGCCGCCGCCGCCGATCCCGTCGCCGGGTTCGAGCGGCTGATGTCGACCGGGCTGCGGCTGCTCCGCGAGGAACCGGCGCTGGCCGAGGTGCTGGCCGCCCGCGACGGCCTCACCGCCGACGCCGTCGCCCCGGCGGCCGACTTCTTCGACGCGCTCGACCACCTGCTCCACCGGGCCCGGCAGGCCGGCGCCGTCCGATCCGACATCACGGCCGACGACCTGCGCAGCCTGATGTGCGGCGTGCAACACGCGGCGATGATCAGCGACGCGGACGCCGCCGACCGCTACCTCGGCGTCCTGCTGCGCGGACTGCGCGCCTGACCGGCCGCCCCGACGGTCAGCGCGGGTCGACCCGCTCCGCGAGCCCGGGATAGCGCACCACGAAGCCCTCCGGGTCGACCTCCAGGTCGGCCGTGAACCCGTCACCGGCGTACCGCACCCGGCCCGGCCCCAGCGAGGTGTAGACCTGCTCGGCGGGGAGCACCGTCAGGCCGGGCAGCAGCACCCACACCACCGTCACGCTCGTCGCCAGGTCGGCGGGGAGCCGGCCCAGCCCGATCCGGCGGATCGGCAGCGTGTTGGTCAGCGGGGAGCCGCCCAGGTCGACGTCGAGCGCCTCGGCCAGCCGGTCCGGGTCATCCGTACCGGGCAGGCCCACGGGCGGATGCCCGGCCGCCCGCAGCGCCGCGTCCAGGTCACCCTCCTCGCCGGTACGCGCGCGCCACCCGTCGCCGCCCCGCTCCAGGCGTACGCTCCGCGCCCAGCCGGCGCCTTCCGCGTCGACCTCCAGCCGGCTGGTCGACCAGTCCGGCGCGACCGTCAGGCGGTAACGGCAGGTGTACGGGATCGGGTCCACGGCCAGCGCCACGCCCTGCGCGGTCAGCCCCTGGCGGTCGTCGAGCACGACATGCTCGGATCCGGCGGTGTCGGTCCGGGCCCAGAAGAGCGACTTCGGCATGGACCGGACGTTACGCGACCCGCCGGGTACCGGCAGCGGATGCGCGAACGCCGCCGCAGAGCGGGTGCTCGACGGCGGCGTTCGCAGTGATCTTCCGGAGGCTCCGGATCAGTGGGTACGGGCCGGCGGGCGCCCGCCGAAACCGCGCCGGTCGTCGCGCGGCCGGTCGTCCCGGCCCCGGCCCTCGGGACGGAATCCGCCCCGACGCTCGGCCGGCCGGGCCTCGCCCCGGTCCCCGAAGCGACGCTCGGTGCCGCCGTCGCGGTCTCCGAAGCGACGCTCGGTGCTGCCGTCCCGGTCCCCGAAGCGACGCTGGGCGCTGCCGTCCCGGTCCCCGAAGCGACGCTCACCCTGCGGGCGGTCCCCGTGGCGGCGCTCGCCGAAGTCACGCCCGCCGGTGGGGCGGTCGTCGCGTCCCCGGTCGTCCCGGTCGAAGCCGCGCCCGCCGGTCGGCCGGTGCCGGTCCCCGAACGGCCGGTCGCCGCCGGTCCGGTCACGCTGCGCCCGCTCGCCGAAGCGCCGGTCGTCGGACTGCCGGCCCTCGAAGCGGTCCCCGCGGTCGTCGGACCGCCGGTCCCCGAAGCGCCGGTCGTCGCGGCGCTCGGTCCGGTCGCTACCGAACCGGTCCCCGAAGGCGCGCTCGCCGGTCGGCCGGTCGCCGAAGCGACGCTCACCGCCGGGTCGGTCGCCGAAGCTGCGCTCACCGCTGGGCCGGTCGCCGTAGCGACGTTCGCCGGTGGGTCGGTCGCCGTAGCGGCGCTCGCCGCTGGGTCGGTCGCCGTAGCCGCGTCCGCCGGTGGGCCGGTCGCCGTAGCCGCGTCCGCCGGTGGGCCGGTCGCCGTAGCCGCGTCCGTCCCGGTCGCCGAAGCGGCGGGGGCCGCCGCCACGGCGGGGCTCCGGCTCCTCGCGGACCGGTACGCCGCTGGGCTCGCGCGCGCCGGTCAGCTCGGCCAGCGCCTCGTCGCCGGCGCGGACCCGAGCCTGGGACGGCTCGACGCCCGCCTTCTCCAGCATGGCCAACGTGGTCCGGCGCTGCTTCGGCAGCACCAGGGTCGCCACCGCGCCGGACTCGCCGGCCCGGGCGGTGCGGCCGGCCCGGTGCAGGTAGTCCTTCGGGTCCTTCGGCGGGTCCACGTGCAGCACCAGCGAGACCCCGTCGACATGGATGCCCCGGGCCGCCACGTCGGTGGCGACCAGCACGTTCATCCGGCCCTCGCGGAACTCGGCAAGCGTCCTGGTGCGCATCCGCTGGGTCTTTCCGCCGTGCAGGCCACCGGCCCGTACGCCGACCGCGGTGAGCTGCTCGACCAGCCGGTCGACGCCGAGCTGCGTACGGGCGAAGACCATGGTGCGCCCCTCACGGGCGGCGATGGACGCGGTGACCGCGAACTTGTCGTGCGGCGGGATCAGCAGCATGTGGTGATCCATGGTGGACACCGCCGCGGTGGCCGGCGCGGTCGAGTGGGTGACCGGGTCGGTCATGAACCGCTTGACCAGCGAGTCGACGTCGTTGTCCAGAGTGGCCGAGAAGAGCAGCCGCTGGGCGTCCGCGGGCGTCTTCGCCAGCAGCTCGGTGACCTCGGGCAGGAAGCCCATGTCGGCCATCTGGTCGGCCTCGTCCAGCACGGTGACCTCGACGTCGTCGAGCCGGCAGACACCGCGCGCGATCAGGTCGCCGAGCCGCCCCGGCGTGGCCACCACGATCTCCACACCCCGGCGGAGCGCGTCGATCTGCCGGTCGTACGGCACGCCGCCGACCGCGGTCTTCAGGAAGATGCCCACCGCCTTGCCGAGCGGCACCAGCGCGTCGTTGACCTGCATGGCCAGCTCACGCGTGGGGACCAGGATCAGTGCGCGGGGGTGCAGCGGCCGGGCCCGGTTGCGGTCGGCGAGCCGGGCGATCACCGGCAGGCCGAAGGCCAGCGTCTTGCCGGAGCCGGTCTGGCCCCGGCCGAGCACGTCGCGGCCGGCGAGCGCGTCCGGCACGGTGGCCCGCTGGATCTCGAACGGGGTGGTGATGCCCTGCCGGGCGAGCGCGTCGACCACCTGCGTCGGAAGGCCGAGCGAGGCGAAGTCGGGGGCGTCGGTGATCGGGTCGGTGGACGGGGACATGCCGGATTCAGCGAAGGTGGTCAAGAAATACCTTTCGAGCGGGGCGCATCTTCGCGATGGCCTGCCGCGGCACCGTCACGCCGCCGAATCGCCCGCAAGATCGCCCATGGGCGCGCAGTCGGGCGCGCCAGGTCAGTGATCCCGACAAGTGTACGGCGCTTCACCGACACGGCCACCGCATCGCGCGGCCGTAGTGGGCGGGCTCACCCCCGTCAGCGCATCAGCACGGTGCCGGTCAGGCCGCTCAGCGCGTCGTTGGCCAGGAACACCACGAGCAGACTGATGGCGATCAGCGCCGTCAGCGCGACGGCCAACACGATGATGACCTTGGTGTTGCTGGCCCGGGTGGCCGGGGTGTCCTCGGCCCAGCCCTGGGCCAGGATGTGCCCGGTCAGCGAACCGGTGTTCTCCGACGGGCTGCTCTGCGGGAGCGCGACCGTGGCGAAGCCCGGGCCCTCCGTGCCGCCGTACGCGGTTCCGGCGAGGTCCTGACTGCCGAGCTGCGGGCGTACCGGAGGGGTGGTTTCGGTCTGCCGTGCGGAAGCGGCCGGCGGCGGCCAGGTCGGCGGCGCCGGGACGGCCGGGGCCGGCGGCGCGGACGTGGGGGGCCAGACCGGCTGCGCTCCGGGCACGCCGGCCATCGCCGGCGGCGGCGGGAACGGGGGCGCGGGCATCGGGCCGGGCGGCGGCGGTGGCGGAGGCACCACCGGACCCGGGGGCGGCACCGGTGGCCCGGGCATCGGCGGAACCGGCCCCGGCGGATTCGGTCCGGGCGGATTCGGCCCCGGCGGATTCGGTCCGGGCGGATTCGGGGACGGAGCCGGCACGGGGGCCGGCACCGGGGGCGACGGGCGGAGCGGGGGCTCCGGCTCGGGTACGGGCGGAGCCGGTGACGGGGGCGTCGGCCCGGGCACCGGGGTCGGAGCCGGCTCGGGCTCGGGACCCGGCGGGGACGGCGGCTGCGCCGGCTCCGGCGGCTGGGCGGGCTCCGGTGGCTCCGGGTTGACCGGGGCGGCCCGGTAGAGCTTCGCGGCGGTGGGCGCGGCCGCCACCGACACGGCGACCTCGTCGGCCGAGACCCGGCTCAGGCCGGGCACCGAAGCGCTGGCCCGGGCGGGCGCTGCCGGGGAGTCGGTGCGTGGCGCGGGCGTGACCCGGCCGGCGAACCGGTCGGCCGGCTGCTGGCCGGCGTCGCCGCCGGGGCGGGCGTCCCGGCTCGCGTCCGGGGACCCCGCGCGCGGCGCGGGCACCTGAGCGGCACCGGAGACCTGGGTGGCGCTGGGCACCTGGACGGAGTTCGGCACCTGGGTTGAGCCGGGCACCTGGGTTGAGCCGGGCACCTGGGGGGCGCTGGGCATCTGGGGGGTGCTGGGCATCTGGGTTGAGCCGGGCACCTGGCCGGCACCGGGCACCTGGGCGGAGCCGGAGATCCGGGCGGCGCTGGGGGCCGGGGCGGCACCGGAGGCCGGGGTGGTCGGGGAGGCGCCGTCGGTCGGGCCCGCCGCGGCGTCGTCGGGAGCCGGCCCGGAACGGTCGGCGGCGTCCACGGTCGGAACGGGTGCCGGCGTCGCGGCGGCCGGGAGCGGGATCGGACCAGCCGGGGTCGGGGCAGCGGAGGTCGGGGCAGCCGGGCTCGGGACAGCCGGGGTTGGGGCGGCCGTGGTCGGGGTGGCCGTGGTCGGGGTGGCCGGCGGTGGCGGGACCGGGGCCACCGGAACCGGCGTCGGCGGCGTCGAGGCGGCCGGCGAACCGGCGTCGTCGTCGGTCGAGGCCGGCCGGTCGGCCGCCGCGAAGGCGGACCAACTGGACGGCGGCGAAACGGTCGCCCCGGGGCGGCGGCGGTCCAGCGGCGGGACGCTCTCCGCCGGGGCGCCCGCCCGGTAGGTGGTGGCGGTGGCCGGCGGACCGGGCCGTTCCCCGCCCGACGGCGGCGCTACCGCCGAGCCGGCCACGCTGACCCGGGCCCGCGCGACGGCGACCGGACCCGGCTGCGCCGGGCGCTCGTCGGCGTTCCCGACGGGGTCGGGCGTGGATCCCGGTTGGACCGTCTCCGCCGGAACCTCGTGCTCGCCCATCTCGCCCCTCCGCACCCACGCTCGCCCCCGACCGTGGCGCCGGCCGGAAGTGCCTGGATCTCACCGTGCCACATTCCGGCCCGGGAACACAGTCGGAGCGGACGGTTGGGTCAGCCGGTGCTGGTCGGGCTGGCGGACTTGCTGCCGGCCGTGCTCTCCGTCGGCTTCGCCGTGCTGCTCGACGGCGCGGCGGCGCTCTCGGTCGGTTTCGCCGAGGTCGACGACGGTGCGACGGTGGCGGTGCGACTCGGCGACGGGCTCGGCGTGTCCGACGGGGTGGGCGTCGGGGTGGGCGTCGGGCTGGTGCTCGTCGACGGGGTGGGCGTCGGACTGGACGTGGTCGGCGTGGGCTTCGGCGTGGCGGACTTCGTCGGCTTCGGCGTCGGCTTCGGCTTCGGCGTGGCGGTCTTCGTCGGCTTCGGGGTCGGCTTCGGCGTGGTGCCGGGCTTCGGCGGGTTGACCGGCACGGTCGGGAGCGGCACCGGCGTGGCGGGCCCGGGGACGGCGCCGACCACCCGGGTCGCCGCGTAGAGCCGGGACCACCGGACCACCGAGATCTTGACCACGTCGCCGGTCCGCGGCGCCTCCACCATCTTGCCGTTACCGATGTACATGGCGACGTGGTGGATGCTGCTCCAGCTACCGCTGGAGGCGAAGAAGAGCAGGTCACCGGGGAGGAGGGCGGTCGGGCTGACGGTGCGGGAGCGGGTCGCGTAGTACTGGTCCCGGGAGACGCGGGGCAGGCCCCGGTAGCCGGCAGACTGGTAGGCGGCGAGCATCAGACCGGAGCAGTCGAACCGGTCCGGGCCCTCCGCCGCCCAGAGGTAGGGGTCACCCAACTGGGCCAGGGCGTAGCGCACGGCGGCCAGCGCCCGCGGGTCGGCGACCAGGCCGTTGATGCTCTGGTTGACGACGTACGGGTTGCCGAGCCGCTGCTCGGCGGCGTCCTCGCGGCGCTCGATCTCGAGCAGCTTGGCGGCGTTGTCGCGGCGGAGCTTGAGCAGCGCGGCTTCCTGCTTGTGCAGGTCGGTCTCGACCCGGGTGAACTCCGCGGTCTTCTCGGTGACCCGGCGCTGGACCGAGGCGTGCGCCTCACGCGCGACCCGCTCGTCGGTGGTGGCGCGCAGCAGCTCGCCGGTCACCGAGGTGGTGGCCCCCTCGGCCTTGTCGCCCCGGGTGATCCGCTGGAGATCGGAGAACTGGCGCAGGCTGGCGCCGAACTCGCCGGGCGGCAGCGCGGCGTCGGCCTTGACCGCGTCGGCGGCGGCGCTCTTGGCGTTCTCCTGGGCCCGGGCCAGCGCGGCCTGGGCCTCCTTGAGCCGGGCGGCGGCGGCGGTCAGCTCGGCCTGGGCCGCGTCCCGCTCGCCCTTGACCCGCAGGAGGTTGTCGCCGAGCTGGGCGACCTGGCCGTCGACCTGGTTGATCTGCGCGATCAGCGGCCCGTCGGCCGGGTTCGTGACACCGGTCGTGGCACCCGGCAGGACCGGCGCGCCGCCGGGCACGGCGGCACCGGGGACGGTGGCGCCGGGCAGGCCGGGCACCGGGACGCCGGGCTGGCCGGGGACGGTGGGGCCAGGACGGCCGGCGGTGGCGCCCGGCACGGTGGGGAGCTGGAGCGGGCCGGTGACCTGCGGCCGGGACCCGGTGCTGGGGATGGTGTCGGGCAGCGGATCGGCCCAGGCCGGGGTGGCGAGCGCCGCGGCCGCGACCGCCCCGAGCAGGGCGGACCAGAGCGCCGGGCGCAGCACCGGTGAGATCACCGGTGAGCGTCGCCGTCGCCTTCGGGCCTTGGTGCTGTCGACCATTCCGCTCCCCGTCCGGTCTGGTGCGCGCCACGCGTCGTGGGCGTGATGAGACAGGGCGACCCCTGGTGTGTGTTCCGCCCCACCCTGTCTTACCTCACCGACGCAACGATGTCGATGTGCGGAGCGTGACGACCGGTGAACTGGGTCGCTGCGGTCGACCGCGCGGGCGGCGCTCCGGACCCGCGACGTACGCTCGATCGGGACCCCAGGTGGAAGGACGTGGCTTTCGGATGGACGCCGGACTCAAGCGCGAGCTCGAAGCGAAGGTCTACGCGGGGGAGCGGCTGACCCGCGAGGACGGCATCGCGCTCTACGCGAGCGACGACCTGACCTGGTTGGGCCGGCTGGCCCACCACAGGCGTACGGAGCTCAACGGCGACCGGGTGATGTTCAACGTCAACCGGCACCTCAACCTGACCAACGTCTGTTCCGCGTCGTGCGCGTACTGCTCGTTCCAGCGCAAGCCGGGCGAGAAGGACGCCTACACGATGCGGATCGACGAGGCGGTCCGCAAGGCCAAGGAGATGGAGGACGAGCAGCTCACCGAGCTGCACATCGTCAACGGCCTGCACCCGACGCTGCCCTGGCGCTACTACCCCAAGGTGCTGCGCGAGCTGAAGGCCGCGCTGCCGAAGGTCAACCTCAAGGCGTTCACCGCGACCGAGGTGCAGTGGTTCGAGAAGATCAGCGGGCTGACCGCCGACGCGATCCTCGACGAGTTGATGGACGCCGGGCTGGAGTCGCTGACCGGCGGCGGCGCGGAGATCTTCGACTGGGAGGTCCGGCAGCACATCGTCGACCACGCCTGCCACTGGGAGGACTGGTCGCGGATCCACCGGTTGGCCCACTCGAAGGGCATGAAGACGCCGTCGACCATGCTCTACGGCCACATCGAGGAGCCCCGGCACCGGGTCGACCATGTGCTGCGGCTGCGTGAGCTGCAGGACGAGACCGGGGGCTTCCAGGTCTTCATCCCGCTGCGCTACCAGCACGACTTCGTCGACTCGGCGGACGGCAAGGTCCGTAACCGGATCCAGGCCCGTACCACGATGGCCTCCCCGGCCGAGTCGCTCAAGACGTTCGCGGTCTCCCGTCTGCTGTTCGACAACGTCCCGCACGTGAAGTGCTTCTGGGTCATGCACGGGCTCTCGGTGGCCCAGCTCTCGCTGAACTTCGGCGTGGACGACCTGGACGGCTCGGTGGTGGAATACAAGATCACGCACGACGCCGACTCGTACGGCACGCCGAACACCATGCACCGGGACGACCTGCTCCACCTGATCTGGGACGCCGGCTTCCGCCCGGTGGAGCGGAACACCCGCTACGAGACCGTCCGTGAGTACGCTGCCGCGCCGTCGATGGCCGAGCGCCGTTCCGAGCCGCAGCAGGTCTGGGCCTGACCCGGCGATGAGCATCGGCAGGTCTGGGCCTGACCCGGCGACGAGCACCGGGGAGCAGCAGCGCGGCTTTCCTCGGCGGGACGCCGAGGGACGCATCCTGACGCTCGGTGACCTGCTCGGCGTGACGCTCGCCGGGCTGGTCATCGGCGTGCTGGCGCTGCTGCTCTTCGAGTGGGCGTTCGCCGCCGTCGGCGCCGGCGGGTTCGGGGGGACCAACGGCTGGCTCGCGGTGATCCTGCCGCTCTGGCTGTTCTGGGACGACTTCCGGGCCTGGGAGTTCGGTGCCGCCCGGGTGCTGGCGGCGCTGGTCGGGCTCGGGGTCGGCGTGCTGGCCGGGTTGCTGGCGGCCGGGCTGGCCGCGGGGCTGCCGGCGCTGTTCACCGGCGCGCTGGCCGCGGCGGTTTTCACCGTGGTCTACGCGGTGATCTGGTTTCATGGCGTGCACTGGCTGGCCCGGCGGACGGGCTGAGGCGGCGGAGAGAGTGGGAATGCGGGCATGAGCGCGGCGGTCAAGTACACGCTGGGCCGGATCGGGCTGTTCGTCGCGGTGCTGGCGGCCCTCTGGTTCGTCGAGATGAACATGTTCCTGCGGCTGATGCTGGCGTTGGTCTTCTCCGCCACGCTGTCGTTCTTCCTGCTGAAGGGGTGGCGGGACGAGATGGCCGGGGAGATGGCCGACGCGGCGGAGCGCCGCCGCGCCGAGAAGGACCGGCTGCGCTCCGCCCTGGCCGGCGACGACCAGCCCACCGACGCGCCGGGCGAGCCCCGCGGCTGAGTGGTGAGAAGGGGCCCCTTCTCGACGCCAGGCGTTAACAAGGGGCCCCTCCTTTCAGCTCACCAGTTGGTGGAGTTGGGGACGGTGGGCCAGGGGCGGTTCAGCGGCTTGATCAGGTATGCGATGCCGCCGGAGCCGGAGGCCACGGTGCCGTTGGCCCGGTAGCGCTTGGTGCGCTGCCAGATCTGCTCGAACTGCTCGCGCTTGTAGACGTTGCGCACCGCCTCGTTCGAGGACGACGCCGGGTCGTTGACGATCACGTCGCCGTCGGCGGTGAAGCCGACGATCACGAACAGGTGCCCGGAGGTGCCGTAGTTCGCCCCGTCCAGCTCCTCGGCCAGGAACGACTGCGACGTGACCACCGGGATGCCGGCCTTGATGAACCGTTCCGCCTCGTCCAGCGAGTGCAGGCGGGTGACGCGCGCCTCCAGACCGGGGAAGCCGGCGGCGTACGCGGTGTTGAACGGCCAGTTGCCGGCGCCGTCGTACTCGTGGTCGTAGGTCATCCGGGCGGCGTGGTCGACGGTCGGGTCGGCGTAGGCGGGGTCGACCCAGGCGGTGTCCTCGGCCGAGGGCTTGCGTCCCCAGTACTCGACCACCATCTCGGTGGAGGTGGGCGAGCACCACGCCTCGCCGCCGCCGTCGTACTCCGGGTACTCGCCGATGTGGACGTTCTGCGAGTAGCGGGGCACGGCCAGCTCGGTGCCCCAGGCGATGCCGCCCCGGCTCGGCGTGACGGTGAACCGGTCCGGCACGTTCGAGGCCATCGCGCCGACCATCCGGACCTGCGGCGCGGCGGCCTGTCCGGGCGCGCGGTAGAGCGTCAGCCGGAGCTGGTACGAGCGCAGCAGCACCCCGGCCGAGGCGTCGTCGACGGCGAACGTGTCGGTCCAGATGCTCGACCAGGGGTCACCCTGACCGTCCAGCGTGGCCCGCTTGATGTCCTGGTCGCCGGAGGCCCAGCGGCCCATCACGTACCACGGGGTCTGGGCCCCGGTGTTGTAGGTGCCGTGCAGCTCGACCTGGATCCAGGTGCCGGCGGGGGTGCTGGCGTTCCAGGACGCGACGAGTTCGGTGGCGTCGAACCCGATCCGCCGCTCGGGTGAGGTCCAGGTGGCGTACTCCCAGGTACGGGTGGCGCCGGTGTGTTCGTCGGTGAATTCGGCTGTGCCGGCGGGCCGGGCGATGGTGAGCGCCGGCTGGCGGCCGGGCACGGCGCGGGTGCCCTGGTGCGTGCCGGTACGCCAGTCGGGGTAGCGGGAGAACTCCTGGAAGGTGATCTGTTCGTCGTGGGTGACGCCCGGCCGGGGGCCGTGGGCCTGGGCGGGTGCGGTGGTGCCGAGCAGGGTGAGCGCGGTCAGGCCGGCGAGGGCGACCGCGCGCAGGGGTCTTCCGAACATGGCAGCTCCACGGGGAAACGGCATCGTTGCCGTTCACTGTCGTCCTTGGCGGGAAGTTTCGCCAGATGTTCAGCCATGGAAAATCATTGCCGACGTGAGGATCAGGTCGGGATGGTTCATGACAACGACGGATGTTGATATGACCATGTGACTGCTGGTGGAGTGTGCGGACAACGGGATCTCCCCGTACCCCGAGGAGGTTGTCCATGGCCCTCCGCACGTCCCCGCTGCGCCGCCGGCTCGCGTTCGTCGCCGCCGTCGGCCTGATCCTGGTCACCGCCGCCGCCGGGCCGGCCGCCGCCCGCCCCGACCCGGACCGGGCCGGCGAGTCGGCCGCCGTCGCCTACCGGGTGCTCGGCCCACGCACCGTCGCCGACCGCACCGCGGTCGCCCGCACCGGCGCCGCCATCGACTACTCCGAACACGGCGTGCTGCACGTCACGGCCACCACCGCCGAGGCGAAGGCGATCACCCGACTCGGCTTCCGGCTGGAGAAGGACGTCGCCCCGGCGCCGGCCGGCGGCGCGACCGCGTACGCGTTCCCGCCCGCCGACTCGAACTACCACGACTACGCCGAGCTGACCGCGGTGGTGAACCAGGTGGTCGCCGACCACCCGAGCATCGCCCGCAAGCTCAGCATCGGCACGTCCTACCAGGGCCGGGACCTGATGGCCGTGAAGATCTCCGACAACGTCGGCACCGACGAGGGCGAACCGGAGATCCTGTTCAACGCCCAGCAGCACGCCCGCGAGCACCTGACCGTCGAGATGGCGATCTACCTGCTCAACCTGTTCACCGACAACTACGGCACCGACTCCCGGATCACCAACATCGTGAACTCCCGGGAGATCTGGATCGTGCCCACCGTCAACCCGGACGGCAGCGAGTACGACATCGCCACCGGCTCCTACCGCTCCTGGCGGAAGAACCGGCAGCCCAACAGCGGCTCCACGTACGTCGGCACCGACCTGAACCGCAACTGGAGCTACCAGTGGGGCTGCTGCGGCGGCTCGTCGAGCACGAAGTCGTCGGACACCTACCGCGGCCCGTCCGCCTTCTCCGCCCCGGAGACCGCCGCGCTGCGCAACTTCGTCAACAGCCGGGTCGTCGGCGGGGTGCAGCAGATCAAGGCGAACATCGACTTCCACACCTATTCCCAGCTGGTGCTCTGGCCGTACGGCTACACGTACAGCAACACCGCCACCGGGATGACCGCCGACCAGTACAACACGTTCGCCACCATCGGCCAGCAGATGGCGGCCAGCAACGGCTACACCCCGGAGCAGTCCAGCGACCTCTACATCGCGGACGGCACCAGCATCGACTGGATGTGGGGCACCCACAAGATCTGGGCGTACACGTTCGAGATGTACCCCGGCTCGGCCTCCGGCGGCGGCTTCTACCCGCCCGACGAGGTGATCCCGGCGCAGACCTCGCGCAACCGGGACGCCGTGCTGACGCTGTCCGAGTACGCCGACTGCCCGTACCGGGCGATCGGCAAGCAGAGCCAGTACTGCTGACCTCACCCGGCGGCGGGGACCCCGGCTCCACCCCCACCGGGGTCCCCGCCCACCCCGCCCGTCCGGGTGATCTTCGCTGGTCGTGCGCTACGGTGGCACGGACCGTGCCACAGCGAAGCCGGTGCGAAACCGGCGCTGTCCCGCAACTGTGATGCCCCGTACGGTCGGCGTCGGCCTCCCGCCGGCGCCGACGGACGTGGGACGAGCCAGGTCGCCTGCGGCCCGGTCGCGACACGCGCCTTCGAGGAAGGGCGCCTCGCGGACGGGGCCCTTCCAGCCTGTCGGCGAAGCACCACGCTCCTCGACCGACAGGAGGACCTGTGACCCGACGTACCCCTCGGCTCTTCGCCACCGCGCTCGCGGCCGGCGTGCTGCTTCTCGGCGGCTGCGCCGAGAAGACCTCGACCGACGCCCCCGCCCCCGGCGCGTCCGGCGGCTCGTTCCCCGCCAGCGTGGGCAACCTGACGCTGGAGAAGCGCCCCGAGAAGATCGTCTCGCTGTCGCCGACCTCGACCGAGATGCTCTTCGCCATCGGCGCCGGCAAGCAGGTCGCCGCCGTCGACGACCAGTCGAACTACCCGGCGGACGCGCCGAAGACCGACCTCTCCGGCTACCAGCCGAACGCCGAGGCGATCGCCGCGAAGAGCCCCGACCTGGTGGTGATCACCAATGACACCAACAAGATCGCCAGCCAGCTCGTCGCGCTGAAGATCCCGGTCCTGCTCACCCCGGCCGCGACCACGCTCGACGACACGTACCGGCAGCTCACCGACCTGGGCAAGCTCACCGGCCACCCGGCCGAGGCGGACGCCGTGGTGCGGAAGATGAAGGACGACATCACCGCGCTCACCAAGGACCTGCCCAAGCGCGCCGAGAAGCTGACCTACTACCACGAGCTGGGCCCGGAGCTGTACACCGCGACCAGCAAGACGTTCATCGGCACCATCTACGCGCTCGCCGGGCTGGAGAACATCGCCGACCCGGCCGACGCCGGCGGCAAGAGCGGCGGCTACCCGCAGCTCTCCCAGGAGGTCATCGTCAAGGCGAACCCCGACTTCGTCTTCCTGGCCGACACCAAGTGCTGCCAGCAGAGCGCCGACACGGTCAAGGCGCGCAGCGGGTGGGCCGGCCTCACCGCGGTCAAGAACAACCAGGTCGTGGCGCTTGACGACGACATCGCCTCGCGTTGGGGCCCGCGCGTCGTCGACCTGCTGAAGGCGATCGTCGACGCCACCGCCAAGGTCCCGGCCTGACCGTGGCCGTACGACCGGCGGACCCCGTGCCGGCCGGGACGCCCGACGCGTCCCGGCCGGCCGGCCGGCTGCCGCACCCCCGCCGGGGCGCGGCACACGCCGACGCTCCGGCCCGGCCGGCCGGGCTGCGCACACGCTGGCTGCTCGCCGGCCTGGTGGCGGTGCTCGTCGCGCTGGTGGCCGGCGTCTCGTTCGGCCCGGTCAGCCTGCCGCCCGGCAGCGTCGCGGCGGAACTGCTCAACCTGCTGCCCGGCGTGCACCTGGACAGCGGGCTCACCGAGCAGGAGGTCGCCATCGTCACCGAACTGCGCCTGCCCCGGGTCGTGCTCGGTCTGCTCGTCGGCGCGCTGCTCGCCCTGGCCGGCGGCTGCTACCAGGGCGTCTTCCGCAACCCGCTGGCCGACCCGTACCTGCTCGGTGTGGCCGCCGGGGCCGGGCTCGCGGTCACCGCGGCGATCGTGCTCGGCGCCGGGGCCGGCGGGGCGCTCACCGGCCTGCCGGTCACCGTCCCGCTCGCCGCGTTCGTCGGCTCGCTCGGCGCGGTGGCGATGACGTACCTGCTCGGCGCCGCCGGCGGCCGGGACCGCTCCCCGGCCACGCTGATCCTGGCCGGGGTGGCCGTCTCGGCGTTCCTCGCCGCCGGGCAGACCTACCTGCTGCAAGCGCACTCGGACAGCCTCCAGCAGGTGTACTCCTGGCTGCTCGGGCGGCTCTCCACCGCCGGCTGGCACGACGTGCTGCTGGTCCTGCCGTACTTCCTGCTCACCGCCGTGGTGGTGCTGGCGCACCGGCGGGAGCTGGACGTGCTCGCCCTCGGCGACGACGAGGCCACCAGCCTCGGGCTGCACCCGCAGCGGTCCCGCTACCTGCTGATCGCCGCCGCCTCGCTGGGCACCGCCGCCGCGGTCTCCGCCTCCGGTCTGATCGGCTTCGTCGGCATCATCGTGCCGCACACCGTCCGGCTGCTCGCCGGTTCCAGCCACCGGGTGATCCTGCCGCTGTCGATGCTCTTCGGCGGCGCGTTCCTGGCGCTGACCGACGTGGTCGCGCGGACCGCCGCGGCACCCGCCGAGATCCCCATCGGCGTGGTGACCGCGCTGCTCGGCGGCCCGTTCTTCGTCCTGATCCTGCGCACCGCCCGCGGGGTGCGCGCGTGAGCGCGAGGAGTGAGCCGGGTTTGCGAGCCCCGCAGTCGCACGCCCGGGGGACCAGCGTGAGCGCGAGGAGTGAGCCGGGTTTGCGAGCCCCGCAGTCGCACGCCCGGGGGACCAGCGTGAGCGCGAGGAGTGAGCCGGGTTTGCGAGCCCCGCAGTCGCACGCCCGGGGGACCAGCGTGAGCGCGAGGAGTGAGCCGGGTTTGCGAGCCCCGCAGTCGCACGCCGGTGGACCAGCATGACCGCCGCGGTCGAGGTCCGGGACCTGCGGGTCGAGTTGGGCGGCAGTCCGGTCCTGGCCGGCGTCGACCTGACCGTCGCGGTGGGCGAGTGGGTCACCGTCATCGGCCCCAACGGCGCCGGCAAGTCGACGCTGCTGCGCGCCGTCGGCGGCCTGCTGCCCGCGCCGGACGCCGTCTCCCTCTTCGGTACGCCGATCCGCGCGATGCGCCGCCGCGACCGGGCCCGGGTGGTGGCCACCGTGGCGCAGTCACCGGCGGTGCCGGCCGGCATGGCGGTCGTCGACTATGTGCTGCTCGGGCGCACGCCCCACATGCCGCCGCTGGGTCGGGAGTCCGCCGCCGACCTGGCCGCCGTGCGCCAGGTGCTGGACCGGCTCGACCTGGCCGGGTTCGGCAGCCGTGAGCTGGCCACGCTCTCCGGCGGCGAGCGGCAGCGGGTCTTCCTGGCCCGGGCGTTGGCCCAGGGTGCCACCCTGCTGCTGCTCGACGAGCCGACCAGCGCGTTGGACATCGGGCACCAGCAGGAGGTGCTGGAACTGGTCGACCAGCTCCGCCGCGAGCACGACCTGACCGTGCTCGCCACCATGCACGACCTCTCCATCGCCGGCGAGTACGCCGACCGTCTGGTGCTGCTCGCCGAGGGCCGGGTGGCCGCCGCCGGCCCACCCGCCGAGGTGCTCACCGAGGACCTGCTCGCCCGCCACTACCGCGCCCACGTCCGGGTCATCCCCGGCCCACACGGCCCACACGTCGTCCCGCTCCGCCGCCGGTGAGAAGGAGGGGCCCCCGCTTAACGCATTCGGTAGAGAAGGGGCCCCCTCTCACCGCCACCTGTTAAAAGGGGGCCCCTCCTTACACGCGGGCGGGGCGGTCAGCGGAGGGTGGAGATGGAGAAGAGCGCGCCGTGCGGGTCGCGGAGGGCGGCGGAGCGACCGGCCGGGTTGTCCCGGGGCGGGACGAGGATGGTGCCGCCCAGTTCGGCGGCGCGGGCCGCGGTGGCGTCGGTGTCCTCCACCCCGAAGTAGACCGTCCAGTACGCCGGCAGGTCGGCGGGGAGCGGCTCGGCCGGCGGCAGCATGCCGGCGACGATGCGGGCGCCGCAGCGCCATCCGATGTAGGGGGCCGGCCCGGTCGACCGTTCCTCGGGATGCCAGCCGAAGACCAGCGCGTAGAACTCCCGGGCTCCCTCCGGATCGGGGGTGACCAGCTCGTTCCAGCACATCGCGCCGGGCGCGTTGAACAACTCCGCGCCGCGCATCGCCATCGGCTGCCAGACGCTGAACACCGCGCCGGCCGGGTCGGCGAGCACCGCCATCCGACCCTGCGCGGCGACGTCGAACGGGGCGACGACCACCTGCCCGCCGGCCGCCGCGACCCGGGTGGCGACCAGGTCTGCGTCGTCCGTGGCCACGTACGTCGACCAGACCGGCACCTGGTCCGGGGTGGCCGGCGGGCCGGCCCCGGCGACGGCCTTGCCGTCCTTGAGGAAGACGGTGTAGCCGCCGGCGTCCGGCACGGTGGAGATCCGTCCGGTCCAGCCGAACAGTTGCGGGTAGAACCGTCTCGCGTCGTCCAGTCCGGGGGTGGCCAGGTCGGTCCAGCAGGGTGTGCCGGGCTCGACGCCGTTCACGGGTGACCCCTTCCGCCGGGGGCGGTCCCGCTGGCCGCCCTGCCGGCATCGTGGCACCACCGGGCCGGCCGCCGGGCCGGAACCGGACAAAACGTCAGCGGAAGCGGCGTCCCTCGTCCCGCCGGTACGCCCAGCCGGCGACCGCGGCGAGCGCCACCACCCAGACCACCAGCATCACCAGCGCCCGGGGGTCGGGCCGCCAGTCGGTGACCGCCGCCCACATCAACTCCACCGCGCCCCGGGTCGGCAGGTAGGGGGCGACCGCCTGGACGAAACCGGGGGCCTGGTCCGGCGCGGAGAGCAGGCCACCGCCGAACGCCAGCGGGAAGAAGAGCACCTGCGCCACCACGATCGCCGCCTTGCTCGGCAACGAGTAGCCGATCGCGAGGCCGAGCAGCGTGAACGGCACCGAGATCACGGCGACCGCGGCGAGCCCGATCAGGAACTGCGCCACGGTGACCCGCGCCGCGGTGGCCACCGCCGCGATCACCACCACCGGCACCATCGACAGGTAGGTCAGCACCAGGCCGGCCAGGATCCGCCCGGCCAGGCGCGGTGCCGGCCCGGCCGGCAGGGTCCGGGTGTACGGGTTCCAGGGCTGGTCGCGGTCCTCGGCGACGCCCACGCCGTACTGGAAGATGTTGGCGCTCATGGTCGCGAACGTGACCATGGCGGCGGTGGCGTACGTGGCGCCGGTGGGGTCGTCGCCGGCGAACGGCACCACGAAGAAGAGCATCGCGGCGGCGGGGAAGAACGCGCTGCCCACCACCGCCACCGGGATCCGGATGATCTCCAGGAGCTGGTAGCGGGCGTGGACCAGGGCGAGCGGCACGGCGGTCTCCTAGGCGGGGGTGGGCGCGGGCCGGGCGTCGGCCGTGATGGCGAGGAACGCCTCCTCCAGCGAGGTGGGGCGGACCTCCAGGTCGCGGAACGCCACGCCGGCGGTGACCAGGTCGCGGACGAGCTGGTCGGCGTCGGTGGTGAGCAGGTGGACCCGCCCGTCGACGCGTTCGGTGGCGACCACCCCGGGCAGCGCCGGCAGGTCGTCGGCGACCAGGCTGACCCGGCGTACGCCGACGATGCCCCGGATCGCCGCCACCGAGTCGTCGGCGAGCACCCGCCCGTGGCCGATCACCACCACCCGCTGGGCGAGCGCCTCCACCTCCTCCAGGTAGTGGCTGCTCAGCAGCACCGTGCCGCCGTCGGCGTGGAAGCCGCGGATCGCGTCCCAGAGCGCGTGCCGCGCTTCCACGTCGAGCCCGGTGGTGGGCTCGTCCAGCACCACCAGCCGGGGCCGGCCGACGAACGCCAGCGCCACGGCCAGCCGCCGGCGTTGCCCGCCGGAGAGGCCGCCGGTCTGCCGCCGCGCCTGGTCGGCGAGGCCGAACCGGTCGAGCAGCTCACCCCGGGGCACCGGGTCGGGGAAGTGCGCGGAGACGAAGTCGACCACCTCGCCGACCCGCAGCGTGCCGGGCAGGCCGGTCTCCTGCGGGGTCACCCCGAGCTGTCGCCGGCTCGCCGGGTCGCGCGGGTCACCGCCGAGCAGCTCGACCCGGCCGGCGGTCGGGCGGCGCAGCCCCACCAGCAGGTTGATCAGGGTGCTCTTGCCGGCGCCGTTCGGGCCGAGCAGGCCGACCAGCTCCCCGGCCCGGACGGTCAGGTCGACCCGGTCCAGCGCCAGCACCTCGCCGTAGCGGCGGCTGACCTGTTCGGCGCGGGCCAGGATCATCGCGGGCTCCTCGGGCGGGGGACGGTGCCTCCCCTGTGTACCGGGTGTCCGCCAGTCGCTCCGCCCGGGGGCCACCGGTTCCGTCAGTCGGCCAGCGGGGCGGGCAGCGGGGCGCGGTGCAGCACCGCCAGCCCGGAGACCGCCCGGGTCAGCACCACGTAGAGGCGGTGCAGGCCGCGCGGCTCGGCGGCCACGATCGCGGCCGGCTCGACGACCACCACGTGGTCGTACTCCAGGCCCTTGACCAGCGTTGCCGGGACGACGGTGACGCGCGCCGCGGCCTCGACGTCGTCGGCGGTCGCGGTCTCGACGCCGGCGGCGTCGAGCGCCGCGCGGAGCCGGTCCACCGTGTCGTCGGCGGCGATCACGCCGACCGAGCCGTCGTGCGCCAGCGCCGCCCGCACCTCGGCCACCGTCGCGGCCGTCAGATCCTCGACGGTACGCACATCGAGCGCCCCGTCGTGGCGCAGCGACCGGGCCGGGGGTACGTCGACGGCGAGCGCGGGCAGCAGCCGGTTCGCGAACGCCACCACGGCGGCCGGCACCCGGAAGCCGACGCTCAGCGGCACCACCGCGGCGTCCGGCTTGCCCAGGTGGGCCAGGGACTCCCGCCAGTCGGTCGCGGCCCAGGGCGCGGTGCCCTGGGCCAGGTCGCCGAGGAGCGTGATGGAGCCGTGTTCGCTGCGGCGGGCGATGGCCCGGCACTGCATCGGCGAGAGGTCCTGCGCCTCGTCGACCACCACGTGACCGAACCCGGCGGGTCGCTCCAGCAGCCCGGCGACCTCGTCGAGGAGGACCGCGTCGGCGGCGGTCCACCGGGTCGCCTTCGGGGTGCGTCCGACCTTGCCGGCGCGGAACAGCTCCTGCTCGTCGGCGCTGAGCAGCCCGTCGGCGGCGGCGGCGAGCGCTTCGGTGTCGGTCCGCAGCCGGTGCAGCAGCCCGTCCGGGGTGAGCGCCGGCCAGACCGCGTCGAGCAGGTCGGTGACCGGCTTGATCCGGCTCATCCGGCGCAGCCAGGCGTCGGAGGGCGACTCGGCGCGGCGGGCCTCGGCCTGGCGTTGCAGCAGCCCCACCACCCGGGCCCGGACCCGTTCCCGGCCGGTGGCGTAGGGCAGCCCCTCCTGCCGCGTCTCGGTGACCAGGCGGTGCAGCGGGTCGAGCCCGATCCGCCACCGGTACGAGCCGTCCGAGACCATGATCGGCTCGGTGGGCGTACCGATGTGGGCCTCGACGGCGCGACGCAGCACCTCGGCCATCCGGATGTCGTGCTTGAGCGCGGCGGCGGCCGGGTCGTCGACCGCGCGGACCGGCACGCGGGCGACCAGGTCCTCGACGGTGGCCTGCTCGACCTCGACCTCCCCGAGCGCCGGCAGCACCGCCGCGATGTACGACAGGAACGCCCGGTTCGGCCCGACGATCAGCACACCCGAGCGGCGCAGCCGTTCCCGGTGCAGGTAGAGCAGGTACGCGGCGCGGTGCAGCCCGACCGCGGTCTTCCCGGTGCCCGGCGCGCCCTGCACGCAGATCGAGTCGGCCAGGTCGGCCCGGACCAGCTCGTCCTGCTCGGGCTGGATGGTGGCGACGATGTCCCGCATCGGGCCGACGCGGGGGCGTTCGATCTCGGCGGTGAGGATGCGGCTGGCCGTGCCGAGTTCCTCGCCCCGGTCGAGGTGTTCGTCCTCGAAGCTGGTCAGCGCGCCGGCGCTGAAGCCGAACCGGCGGCGCACCGCGACGCCCTGCGGGTCGCGGGCGCTGGCCCGGTAGAACGATCGGGACACCGGGGCCCGCCAGTCGAGCACCAGCGGTTCACCCAGGTCGTCGGTGACGTGGCGCCGCCCGACGTGGTAGTTCCGCCCGGCGTGGTCCGGGTCCGTCTCCCCGCTGGGCGGGCTGTCGGCGTGCCCGCCGAAGTCCAGCCGGCCGAAGAAGAGCGGGGTGGTCGGATCGTCGGCCAGCTCCTTGACCCGCCGGGCCATGTGCCGGCCGAGCTGCTCGGCGGTGTACGCGTCGCCGGCCACCTTGTCGCCGGTGGCGAACAGTGACTCGGCGCGCTCCCGCATCCGGCGCAGCGCGGCGCGGGAGGTGTCCAGGTGGGCCCGTTCGGCGACGAGTTCGTCGTCGAGCGGGGTGGTGGCGGTCAGTTCCGGTGCGGGCACTGTGAACTCCCAGGCTCAACATGATGCTCGCTCGCGTGTCCGGGGGCGGTTGGCCTGCTCCCGGCGCGGGGACGTCCGCTGCGGTGCATGCTCACCGCGGCCGTCGGGCGGTCATCCACTATACGGAGGCCCTGATCGGCGACGCCACCGGATTTCGGCCGGACGCGGCTGGCGGCCGGCCGGCGCTGCCTCGTGCGCCGGTCGCCGCCGGCGCGGGATCATGGGGGCATGACCGAGGCGCGTCCCGAACAGCACCGGGTGACGATCAGCGACCCGCAGGTGATGCGGGCGCTCGCCCATCCGGCCCGCATGGCGATCATCGAGCATCTCAGCGCGGTGGAGGGTGGCGCGACCGCCACCGAGTGCGCCGAGATCGCCGGCCTGTCGCCGAGCGCCACCAGCTACCACCTGCGCGAGTTGGCGAAGTTCGGCCTGGTCCGCGAGGCGGCCGGCCGGGGTGACGCGCGGGAGCGGGTGTGGCAGGCGGTGAATCCGTCGTACTCGGTCGAGGCCGGGCTGGACGCCGACCCGGAGACGCACGCCGCCGAAGCGGCGCTGGTCGAGGCGCACCTGGTCCGGGATGCGCAGCGGGTCCGGGACTGGATGCGCCGTGCGCCGGACGAGCCGCGCGAATGGTACGAGGCGACCTGGTTCAGCGACAGCGTGCTGCTGGTGACCGCCGAGGAGTTGGCCGAGCTGAACGAGGCGGTCCGGGCGCTGACGTCGCCGTACCGGCAGCGGAGCCGGACCGACCCGCCGGCGGGGGCGCGCAAGGTGGCGGTGCAGTACCGGGCGATGCCCATCGACTGAGGTGGGTTGCGCGCGCCAGTTGTGAAGGATTATTTTCGAAGTATGTCTTTCGCAACTGGCTCCTCGTGCTGGCCGGACGTCTGGCTCGCCGCCACCGCCCGAGGCGTCTCGAGCTGCGGGGACTTCCTCGCGGCCACCGCGCTGACGCTCGCGCTCCAGTCCGCCGGCGCGGGCGGCCTCGCCGTCTCCGGGCTGCTGCTCGCCGCGACGCTGCCGCTCGTCGCGCTCGCCCCGCTGACCGGGCGCCTCGCCGACCGGGTGGACAGCCGGACCCTGCTGGTCGTCGCCGGCCTGGCCCAGTCCGGGATCTGCGCGGCGCTGGCGTACGCGACGACGCCGGCCCTGGTCCTCGTGCTGGTGGCGCTGCTGGCGACCGGGCTCGCGGTCACCCAGCCGGTGCTCGCCGCGCTGGTGCCGGTCATGGTCCGGGCCGAGGACCTGCCCCGGGCCGGCGCGCTCAACCAGACCGCCGGCACCCTGGGCGCGCTCGCCGGACCCGCGCTGGCCGGGCTGCTCGTCGGGCAGTACGGCACCCGGGTGCCGCTGCTCGTGGACGCGGTCAGCTACCTCGCGCTGGTGGTGGCCGCGCTGCTCATCCGTACCCGACGGGGTGGCCGGGCAGCCACGGCGGCGGCCGGCATCGCCGTGGCCACGCCCGCCTGGCGACTGCGTCGCGACCCGATGCTGCTGGTCATGATCGGCAGCGTGGCCGCGGTGGTCGGCGCGGTGGGGGCGATCAACGTGATCGAGGTCTTCTTCATCCGCGAGACACTGAACAGCTCCACCACCGTGTACGGCCTGGTCACCGGCGCCTGGACGGCCGGCATCGTGCTCGGCGCCTGGCTGTTCGCCCGGGTCGCCCGCCGGCTCGCGGACGACGGCGCGCTGCTCGGGGCCGGGCTGCTGCTGCTCGGCTGCTGCTGCCTGGCGGTGCTCGTCTCGGCGGCGGTGCCGACGGCGTGGCTGCTCGTGCCGATCTGGCTGGTGGGGGGCACCGCCAACGGCGGCGACAACGTCTTCAACAACCTGCTGCTGGCCCGCCGGGTGCCGGCGGCGGCCCGAGGGCGCGCGTTCGCGGTCTTCGGGGCGGCGGTGCAGGGCGCCGCGATGGGCGGCTACCTGGTCGGCGGCCTGTTGCTGGCGGTGGCCGACCCCCGGCCGCTGGTCGTCGGCTGCGGGGTGGTCGGCCTGCTGGTCGTGGCGGCGCTGGCCGGGCCGGTCCGCCGCGCGGTACGCGCCGAACGTGCCGCAGTCGCGGAATGGGGCGGTGAGAAGGGGCCCCTTCTCTACCGGATGCGTTAACAAGGGGCCCCTCCTTCCAGCCGGAGGCGGTGGCGGGGATACGGTCGGGTCATGGCCGACCGCATCGCCCGCCCCCGGGTGGGGCACATCCAGTTCCTCAACTGCCTCCCGATCTACTGGGGGCTGATGCGGTCCGGCGCGCTGCTCGACGTCGACCTGCACAAGGACTCACCGGACCGGCTGAGCGCCGACCTGGTCCGGGGCGACCTCGACATCGGCCCGATCACGCTTGTGGAGTTCCTGAAGCACGCCGACGAGCTGCTGCTCCTGCCGGACCTGGCGGTCGGCAGCGACGGCCCGGTGCTCTCGGTCAACATGGTCTCCACCCGGCCGCTGACCGAGCTGGACGGCGGCAAGGTGGCGCTGGGCTCCACCTCGCGTACCGGCGTGCTGCTGGCCCAGGTGCTGCTCGCCGAGCGGTACGGGGTGCGTCCGGAGTACTTCCGCTGCCCGCCCGACCTGACCCAGATGCTGCTGGAGGCCGACGCCGGCGTGCTGATCGGCGACGTGGCGCTGCGCGCGCTCTACGAGGCGCCCGGCAAGGGACTCGCGGTGACCGACCTCGGGCAGGCGTGGCACGAGTGGACCGGAATGCCGATGGTGTTCGCCGTCTGGGCGGTCCGCCGCGACTTCGCCGCCGCCCACCCGGGGCTGGTCAAGGAGGTGCACGAGGCGTTCCTGCGCTCGCGTGACCTCTGCCTGGCCGAGCTGGACCAGGTGGCCGAGGCGGCGGCCCGCTGGGAGCCGTTCGACGCGGCGACGCTGGCGACCTACTTCCGCACGCTCGACTTCTCGCTGGGCGAGCGGCAGGTGGCCGGGCTACGCGAGTTCGCGCGCCGCGCCGCCGCGTACGGGGAGGTGCCGGCGCTGCCGCCGGGCGGCCCGGAGTTCTTCCACCGCTGACCGGGTGCGGTGGTCAGCCGCCGCGCCGGGATCAGGTCGGCTCGCGCAACAGCGCCTCGGTGATCTGCTCGCACGCCTTCATGCCGTAGTCCCACCCGCCGACGCTGAACGGGCTCTTGACCATCACGCCCATCGTCCAGGTGTCGCCGATCGCCAGGCAGTTGACGTGGTACTCCTGTTCCTTCTGCCGGTCGATCCAGCCGTTCTTGATGGCGATCTTCTTCTGCTCGGCGGCCGGGAACGCCTTGCGGATGCCGAAGTCGCCGGAGCCGCGCACCAGGCGCATCTCGTTGAGCAGCCACGTGGTCCACTTCGGCCCGGCCGCCCGGCCGTCGTCGATGCAGAGGCCGAGCCGGGCGGTGTCCCGCGGGGACAGCAGCGTCCGGCTCCAGCCGCCGTCGGCGGCGACCTTGCTGTCGGTCAGCTTGCAGATCGAGATCAGCCGCTTGATCGAGGCGGCGCTGCCCACGCTCTCGTAGAACTCCTGGGCGCGGGTGTTGTCGCTGTCGCGGATGATCCGCGTGGCGTCGTCGAGTTTGGCGTCGCTCGGGGTCTTTCCCGCCTCGGCGCTGCGGCGCAGATAGTCGGCGACCACCCAGGACTTGATCAGGGATGCGGTGGTGCTGGTCTCGCCCATGTTCTTCGAGCCGATGATCTGGCCGGTCCGCTTGTCCAGCACGGACCAGGCGTACCAGCCCTTGAGGTCGAGGTCGTCGAGGTTCCTGGCCTGGAACGGCAGCGGCTCCAGCGACGGCGACGGGGCCGGCGCCGGCCGGTCGTTACGGTCGGTGGGCTGCGTGGTGGACCGCTCACCCGCCACGTCGGGGTGCGTGGCGGCGGTCGGCCGCAGCGGTGAGCCGGGGACCAGCCGGAGCGAGAGGACCAGCAGGCCGACCAGGGCAACCGCCACCGCGCTGAACGCCAGCGGGCGGCGGTGACTGCCGGGCCGTCGCCGGGCGCCCGCCATCAGAGCTTCCCGATCGGCTGCTGCGGCACCTTGAGCGCGGCGCCGGGCTGCGGGGTGACGAGCTGCGTGGCGACGCTCGCGCAGAGCTTCGACCCGTACCACAGGCCGACGGCGCCCGGATAGCGCATCATCACCGCGAGGCTCCACTTGTCGGTGACCGCCAGGCAGTTGACGTGCCAGTTGCCGTCGTAGGCGAGCCGGGTCCAGCCGTTCTTGATGCTCACCGGGCCCTGGGCCTTGATCGAGGCGGGCAGGCCGTCGATGATGCCCCACTTGCCGCCGCCGGACTTCTCCTGCTGGCTCTTGATGCTGCCCCGGACGTTGGCCATCTCGTTCATGACCCACTTCGTCCACTTCGGCCCGGCGGCCTTGCCGTCGGCGATGCAGTCGCCGAGCCGGACCGCGTCCCGGGGGGACATCTCGGTGAAGCTCCACCAACCCAGGTACGCGGGCACGGTGCCGGCCCTGGTGTCGGTCAGGCCGCAGATCTTGACGGCGCGCTGGAGCACCGGGTTCAGCTTGTTGCCTGGTTGCTTCTGGTAGGAGCCGCCGGCCGCCCGGTAGACCATGTTGGCGCCGTTGTCGTCGCTGTCCCGGATGGCCAGGCTCGCCGCCCTCTTGAGCTGGGCGGTCGGCTGCTTGTCGCCGAGCTGGCGCAGGTAGTCGGAGACGATCCAGGTCTTGAGCATCGACTCGGTGGAGCTGGTCCGGTTCATGTTCTTCGCGCCGGTGACCGTGCCGGTGGTGCGGTCCATCAGTGCCCAGGAGAAGAAGTCGCCTCGGAAATCCACCGAGACCGGGGCGTCGGCGAGCGTCGGGGACGGGGGCGCGCTCGGGGCGGGCGCGGGCACCTGCTCGGTGCCGCCGCCGAAGCCGCCGAGGCTGCTCGGGCTGTCTCCGCCGGAGAGCTGGGCGTACGCGGCGGGCACCAGCATGCCGCCGCCGACGAGCACTGCCACGACGGCGAGCACCATGGTCACGCGAGGTCGCATGAGTGGGTGAACTCCAGATGTATGGCCGGGGGGACCGGCTTCCGCATGTGTTCGGCCCGATGACCACGAGGCCGGGGGACGGTGGCCTGAAAGGTGGCGATCAACGGCAGCCGATCGGTGTGCCGGGGGAAGTCTACTTCCCGACTGGCATTCCGCCAGATCCCGACACCCGGCGACTCGCCGGGTGGGCGGGATATTGAGCAGATATGTGGTTCTTGGGGGGTTTCGTTTCCGGCAAGTGGTCGACGTCACAAACATTTTCCCAGCTCAGGGGCGACCACCTTCGGCTTCCGCGTGGCCACCGGAGGTGATTGCGGAATCCTGTTACACCCTCTGGTGTCATGCGTAGCGAGCTGTAACACTGGCCTCATGTATGGCAACGACTTCGCCCCGCCCGAGGACGCTCCGGGCGGCGGCCTGCTCGGCGAGGTGGAAGCCGCGGAGGCGGCGCTGCGCGAGGCCGCGGCGCGGGCCCGCCGGGGCGGCCCCGGGCCGGACGAGGACTTCGAGGCGTACTTCGCCGACGTGATCGACGCCGACCAGAAGATCGA
The DNA here is from genome assembly GCF_045040125.1 of Micromonospora sp. NBC_01392. NCBI lineage: Bacteria > Bacillati > Actinomycetota > Actinomycetes > Micromonosporales > Micromonosporaceae > Micromonospora > Micromonospora sp. NBC_01392. The sequence goes on from NZ_CP109549.1 coordinate 645,070, forward strand.
ACCCCGGGACTGGATGCCCGAGGCGTACCGGAAGACGCTGATCCGGCAGATCGCCCAGCACGCCCACTCCGAGATCATCGGCATGCAGCCGGAGGGGAACTGGATCAGCCGGGCCCCCTCGCTCAAGCGCAAGGCCATCCTGCTGGCCAAGGTGCAGGACGAGGCCGGCCACGGGCTCTACCTCTACGCGGCGGCCGAGACGCTCGGCATCAGCCGTGACGAGCTGGTGGAGCTGCTGCTCGACGGCCGGCAGAAGTACAGCTCGATCTTCAACTACCCGACGCTGACCTGGGCCGACGTGGGCGCCATCGGCTGGCTGGTGGACGGCGCGGCGATCGTCAACCAGGTGCCGCTGTGCCGCTGCTCCTACGGCCCGTACGCCCGCGCCATGATCCGGGTCTGCAAGGAGGAGTCGTTCCACCAGCGTCAGGGCTACGAGATCCTGCACACGCTGGCACACGGCACCGGAGCCCAGAAGGCGATGGCCCAGGACGCGCTGGACCGCTGGTGGTACCCGTCACTGGCGATGTTCGGCCCGCCGGACGGCGACTCCACGCACAGCGCGCAGTCCATGGCCTGGAAGATCAAGCGCTTCTCCAACGACGAGCTGCGCCAGCGCTTCGTCGACATGTGCGTCGGCCAGGCTGAGGTGCTCGGCCTGACCATCCCCGACCCGGGCCTGCGCTGGAACGACGAGCGGCAGGCGTACGACTACACCCAGCCCGACTACGCCGAGCTGATGCGGGTCATCAAGGGTGACGGGCCGTGCAACCGGGAGCGGATGGCGCACCGGCAGCGGGCCCACGCCGACGGCGCGTGGGTACGGGAGGCCGCCGCGGCGTACGCCGCGAAGCGGGTGGAGCGGAAGGAACCGGTGGCGGCATGAGTAGTCAGTCCTCGCCCCTGTGGGAGGTGTTCGTGCGGGCCCGGCGCGGCCTGTCGCACACCCACGTCGGCAGCCTGCACGCCCCCGATGCCGAGTTGGCGCTGCGCAACGCCCGCGACCTCTACACCCGCCGGCAGGAGGGCGTCTCGATCTGGGTGGTGCCGGCCGGCGCGATCACCGCGTCCAGCCCGGACGAGAAGGACGCGTTCTTCGACCCGGCGGCCGACAAGGTCTACCGTCATCCGACGTTCTACGAGGTGCCGGACGGGGTGGCCCACCTGTGAGCGGCGTCTTCGACTTCACGCTCGCCCTCGGCGACGACGCGCTCGTCGCGGCGCAGCGGCTCGGCGAGTGGACCACCCGCGCGCCGGAGATGGAAGAGGACATCGCGCTGGCCAACATCGCCCTCGACCAGTTGGGCGCGGCCCGGCTGCTGCTCACCTACGCGGGCGAGCTGGAGGGCGCCGGCCGGGACGAGGACGACCTGGCCTACCTGCGCGACGACCGGGAGTTCCGCAACTGCCTGCTGGTCGAGCTGCCCAACGGCGACTTCGGCGTGACCATGGCGAAGCTGTTCTTCCTGGCCGCCTGGCAGCTTCCGCTCTACACCGCGCTGGCCGGCTGCGGCGACGACCGGCTGGCCGCGGTCGGCGCGAAGGCGCGCAAGGAGTCGGCGTACCACCTGGACCACGCCTCGCTCTGGGTGAAGCGCCTCGGTGACGGCACCGACGAGTCGCACCGTCGCATGCAGGACGCGGTCGACCAGGTCTGGCCGTACGTCCACGAGCTGTTCACCAGCGACCCGGCGGCGCCGGTCGACCCGGCCACGCTGCGGGCCGACTTCGACGCCACCGTGGCCGCGGTGCTGGACGAGGCCACGCTGACCCGGCCGGAGACGCGCTGGACGCCCGGCGGGGGCCGGGACGGCGTGCACACCGAGCACCTCTCCTATCTGCTGGCCGAGATGCAGGTGCTGCACCGCGCCCACCCCGGAGCGCGCTGGTGACCGACCCCAGGGCGGCCGTGGCGGCGGTGGTGGACCCGGAGATCCGGGTCATCACCATCGACGAGCTGGGCATCCTGCGCGCGGTCGAGGAGGAGCCGGCCACCGGCCGGGTCGTCGTCACCATCACCCCCACCTACACCGGCTGCCCGGCCATGGACGTGATCCGCGCGGACATCAGCCGCGCGCTCGCCGCCGCCGGGCATCCGGACGCCGAGGTCCGCACCGTCTACGCGCCGGCCTGGTCCACCGACTGGATCTCCGACGTCGGCCGGGCGAAACTGGCCGCCGCCGGCATCGCCCCGCCCGCCCCGCGCGGCGACGACACGGTGGTGCCGCTGACCCTGGCGGTCCGCTGCCCGCGCTGCGGATCACCGGAGACCACGCAGGTCAGCCGGTTCGGCTCCACCGCCTGCAAGGCGCTGTGGCGCTGCCGCTCCTGTGCCGAACCCTTCGACCACCTGAAGGCGCTGTGACTGTCACCATCACCCGGCCGGTCCGCCGCCGGCCGGTCTTCCACCCGCTGCCGGTCGCCGCCGTCGACCGGCTCACCGACGACTCCGTGTCGATCACCTTCGCGGTGCCGGAGGAGCTGCGGGAGACGTTCGCGTTCTCCGCCGGGCAGCACCTCACGGTCCGCCGCCCGGCCGTCGCCGACGACCCGGAGTCCGCGGAGGCGCGACGGTCGTACTCGATCTGTTCCACCCCGGACGAGCTGGCCCGGCACGGCCGGTTGCGGATCGGGGTGCGCGAGGTCCCGGGCGGCGCGTTCTCCGGGTATGCCTGCGGCGCGCTGCGCGACGGGGACACCGTCGAGGTGCTGCCGCCGCTCGGGCACTTCACCTCCGCGTTCGCGCCGGACCGGGTCCGCCGGTACGGCGCGGTGGTCGCCGGTTCCGGGATCACGCCGGTGCTCGGCCTGGTCGCGACCGCGCTGGCCGTCGAGCCGCGGAGCACCTTCACCCTGGTGTACGGCAACCGCACGGCGAACACGGTGATGTTCGGCGAGGAGCTGGCCGACCTGAAGGACCGCTATCCGACCCGGCTGCACCTGGTGCACGTGCTGAGCCGCGAGATGGGCGAGTCGGCGCTGCTGTCCGGGCGGGTCGACGCGGACCGGCTGACCCGGCTGCTGGACACCGTGGTGCCGGGCGACCAGATCGAGGAGTGGTTCCTCTGCGGCCCGTACGGCATGGTGGTGGACGCCAAGGCGGTGCTGGCCGGTCGCGGCGTGCCCGACGCGGCGGTGCACACCGAGCTGTTCCACGTGGATGCCCCGCCGGAGCCGGTGCGCCGCCCGGTCGAGCAGCCGGGCGCGGGCGCCGAGGTGACGATCGTGCTGGACGGGCGCTCGTCGAGTTTCACCATGCGCCGGGACGAGCGGGTGCTGGACGCCGCGCTGCGGGTGCGGGGCGAGCTGCCGTACGCGTGCAAGGGCGGGGTCTGCTCGACCTGCCGGGCCCGGGTCACCTCCGGTGAGGTGACGATGGCCCGCAACTATGCGCTGGAGCCGGACGAGGTCGCCGCCGGCTACGTCCTGACCTGCCAGTCCAGCCCGGTGACCGAGCATCTGACGGTCGACTACGACGCGTGACGCCACGAACGTGTGCGCCGGTGCGGGTCACGCCGTGGCCGGGGACGATGCCGGGTAGAACGATTCGTTCTACACTTTGTTGATGGAGCAGATCCCGATACGAGAGCTGAACCAGCACACCAGCCGGGTGTTGGCGCGGGTACGCGCGGGTGAGACGGTCGAGGTGACCGACCGCGGTGAGCCCATCGCCCGTCTCGTTCCGGTGCTGGCCGGCGACGCGCTCCTGGGTCGACTCGTCGCCGAGGGGCGGGCCACGGCACCGACCGCGGCCGGCCCGGTCCCCATGCCGCCGGTTCTCGGTGACGAGTCGGTGGACGTCGCGGCGTTCCTGGCCGAATCGCGCGATGAGGAGCGCTGGTGATCTACCTCGACTCGGCGGCGGTCATCAAGATGCTCCGGCGTGAAGAAGGGACGTCGGATCTCATCGGCTGGTTGAACGACCGTTCCGGGACCGCCCTGGTCTCGTCGGTGCTGGTCGAGGTCGAGGTGCCGAGGGCGCTGCGTCGGGCCGCGCCGCAGGCGCTGGTGGGTGTCCCGTCGGTGCTGGGTCGGCTCTACCGGGTCGAGATCGACGCGGCGGTGCGAGCGACCGCCGGCGCGTACGCCGAACCGACGCTGCGCAGCCTGGACGCGATTCACCTGGCCACCGCGGAGATTCTGGCCCGCCAGGCGGTCACGGAGTTCGAGGCCTTCGTGACGTACGACCGGCGTCTGTTGCAGGCGGCCAAGGCTGTGGGACTGCCGGTGGCGAGCCCGGGACTCGCCTGATTCGGCGACTGCGGCCCTCGTCACCCGGCCGAGGTGGGCGTGTCCGCCGTCGGGGCCGCGACGTAGGCTCGGGAGCGTGACGGCGAACCGGGAGATCGACGACATCCTGCAGCGCGGCGCGGACGGCGGGCGGATCACGCCCGAGGAGGCGCTGCTGCTCTACACCGAGGCGCCCTTTCACGCGCTGGGTGAGGCGGCCGACGCGGTACGGCGGCGCCGGTACCCGGACAACATCGTCACCTACCTGATCGACCGCAACATCAACTACACGAACGTCTGCGTGACGGCGTGCAAGTTCTGCGCGTTCTACCGGGCCCCCAAGCACGCCGAGGGCTGGACCCACCCGACCGAGGAGATCCTGCGCCGCTGCGGCGAGGCGGTCGAGCTGGGCGCCACCCAGGTCATGCTCCAGGGCGGCCACCACCCGGACTACGGCGTGGACTACTACGAGGAGCTGTTCTCCTCGGTCAAGCGGGCCTACCCGCAGCTCGCCATCCACTCGATCGGCCCGAGCGAGATCCTGCACATGGCGAAGGTCTCCGGCGTGAGCCTGGACGAGGCCATCGCCCGGATCAAGGCGGCCGGCCTGGACTCGATCGCCGGCGCCGGCGCCGAGATGCTGCCGGACCGGCCGCGTAAGGCGATCGCGCCGCTGAAGGAGTCGGGCGCGCGTTGGCTCGAGGTGATGGAGCTGGCGCACCGGCAGGGCCTGGAGTCGACCGCGACCATGATGATGGGCACCGGCGAGACCAACGCGGAGCGCATCGAGCACCTGCGGATGATCCGGGACGTGCAGGACCGCACCGGCGGCTTCCGGGCCTTCATCCCGTGGACGTACCAGCCGGAGAACAACCACCTGAAGGGCCGCACCCAGGCCACCGCGCTGGAATACCTGCGCCTGGTCGCGGTGGCCCGGCTCTTCTTCGAGACGGTGCCGCACCTCCAGGCCTCCTGGCTGACCACGGGCAAGGACGTCGGGCAGCTCGCGCTGCACATGGGCGTGGACGACCTGGGCTCGATCATGCTGGAGGAGAACGTCATCTCCTCGGCCGGTGCCCGGCACCGGTCCAACCTGCACGAGCTGATCGGCATGATCCGGTCGGCGGACCGGATCCCGGCCCAGCGGGACACGCTCTACCGCCGGCTCGCGGTGCACCGCACGCCCGCCGACGACCCGAGTGACGACCGCGTGGTCTCGCACTTCTCCTCGATCGCGCTGCCGGGCGGCGGCGTCGGGAAGTCGTTGCCGCTGGTGGAGGCGAGCTGACCGGTCCACCGTTCGGTCGGTCGGGGGCGTCGTGCGGCCGGGTGTCGTCCCGTTTCCGGTGGAGCTTCGGCGTGGCCCTCGACGGGCCTGATCGGGAGCCGCTAACGTCCCCGCTCGACACCGCCCATCCGGGCCGCGAGCTGCCAGGTAACAGGTCGGCGGCGACCCGGGCGAGCGTGGCCACGCCGGTCGCCGTCGCGGCTACGCTGGCGGCGTTCGGCGGACCGTCGTCCTCCATCGGCCCATGAGGGCCGTTCACATAACGCACCGCGGCCAGGGGCGGGATGGGTGACCATCCCGCCCCTGCTGTCGGTCGGGGACGGTGGCAATTCCCACGCGTGGGACGCTGGCGCCGCGCCGCGTCGCTCCGGTACCGTCCGTTCGTTCCGTGCCTGATCGGCACGTCCCTACCCCCGGGGGAACCATGACCTTCCGATACCGATCCACACTGGCGCGTGCCGGTGTGGTGGCGCTGTTCTCCACCGCCGGCCTCGCCGCCGTCGCCGGCCCGGCGCACGCCGCCGACGAGGCCGACCTTCAGCTCGTCCCGCTCAGCTACCAGCTCGCCAAGGGCGTCGACGAGGCCCGGGCCAAGCCGTTCAAGTTCCAGGTGGACAACACCACCGGCACCGTCGACGCGAAGGGCGTCCGGGTCACGGTGGAGACGAAGGGCCTGAAGGACCGCAAGGTCGGCGTGCTGGTCCCGGAGGGCTGCGAGGTGACCGGCACCTCCTTCACCTGCCTGCTCGGCGACCTCGCCGCGGGCACCACCGAGGACTTCGGCATCCCGCTCTTCTCCACCGGCGGCAAGGGTGCGGCCGGCACGCTGAAGGTCTCCATCAGCGCGGCCACCGCCGACCCCGACCTGGAGAACAACTCGGTCGAGCACGACATCACCGTGACCGCCCCCGGCTACGACCTCACCACCTGGGTGCAGGACGTGTACGCCGACGTGCAGGTCGACGGCGACGATGCCGGCGAGGCGAACCTGCGTCCGGTCCGGCCGGGCGGGACCGCGCCGCTGGACTGGGCCGTCTTCAACGACGGCAGCCGGAAGGCCACCGGCGTCGCGTACGGCATCACGCTGCCGGCCGGCGTCACCTTCGCCGAATTGCCCGAGGGCTGCGTCGAGCAGGACCTGGGCGGCTTCGCGCAGGCGTACTGCGAGGACCGGGGCGCGGTGCTGAAGCCGGGCCAGTTCTACACCGCCGGCGTGCGGGTGAAGGTCGGCGCGGACGTGACCGAGAAGCTGCTCCGGCCCGGCTTCGTCTTCGCCGCCGGCCTGGACTCCGCATCCGGCGAGCCGGAGGAGGAGCCGCGCGTCGCCAGCTCGGCGCAGCGCCGCGCCTTCTCCGAGGTCGACGACGTCGACAACACCGCCCAGTTCGACGTCTTCGTGGACCCGAACGGGCAGCCGACCCCGACGCCGACGCCGACCGGCACCCCGACCGCCGAGCCGACCCCGAGCGGCGGCGCGACCGCGGTCCCGACCCCGACCACGGGTGGCGGCAGCGGCGGTGGCTCCGGTGACGGCGGCCTGCCGGTGACCGGTATGCAGGTCGGCCTGATCGGCGGCATCGGCGCGCTGGTGCTCGCCGCCGGCGCGGCGCTGATGGTGCTGTCCCGCCGCCGCAGGGTGGTTCTGGTCGCCCCGACCGACGAGCGCACCGGGGACTGAGCCGGACGCTCCGGACACGGCGGGGGCGGGGTGGGCGACCACCTCGCCCCCGCGCCGTACCCGGGTCGGTGCGGCTGGCAGAGTGGAGGGGTGAGCCGTACCCCGCAGGGCCGACGCGCCAGCCTGGAGAAGCAGCCGCACGAGGTCGCCGCCATGTTCGACGGCGTGGCGGCCCGCTACGACCTGACCAACACCGTGCTCTCCTTCGGGCAGGACCGGTCCTGGCGGCGGGCCACCCGGGCGGCGCTCGGGCTGCGCCCCGGCGAGCGGGTGCTGGACGTGGGCGCCGGCACCGGCGTCTCGACCGAGGAGCTGGCCCACTCCGGGGCGTACGCGGTCGGCGCGGACCTGTCGCTGGGCATGCTGCACGCCGGCAAGCGCACCCGCCCGGCGGTGCCGTTGCTGGCCGGCGACGCGCTGCGGCTGCCGTTCGCGGACGCCAGCTTCGACGCGGTGACCATCTCCTTCGCGCTGCGCAACGTGAACGACACCGACGCCGCCCTGCGCGAGCTGGCCCGGGTGACCCGGCCGGGCGGGCGGCTGGTGGTCTGCGAGTTCTCCACCCCGGTCAACCCGGCCTTCCGCACGGTCTACCTGTCGTACCTGATGCGGTCGTTGCCGACGGTGGCGCGCGCGGTCTCCAGCAACCCCGACGCCTACGTCTATCTCGCCGAGTCGATCCGGGCCTGGCCGGACCAGGCGGCGCTGGCGGCGCGCGTCGGCGCGGCCGGCTGGGGTCGGGTGGCGTGGCGGAACCTGACCGGCGGCGTCGTCGCGCTGCACCGGGCCGTCCGGAACTGATCGCCCCTGGCCCTCGGCCGGGCATTTCGTGAATGTCCGGCTTGAGCCTGATTCCCGCCGTAGGCTCGCGCCCATGACGGGACCCGACCACGCCGCCGCCACCGACGACGACGCCGCCGAACTGATCGCCCAGCTCAAGGAGCTGGCCGGCGCGGATCCCACCGAGGTCCGTCAAGTGGTCGCCGAGGTGCTGGCGGCGCTGGACCGCGCGGCCGGGGGCGCGTTGCGTGACCACCTGCCCGAGACGATCCGGCTCGACGCCGGGTTGGGACCGGCCGCGCCGGCCCGCCCGTGACCGATCTCCGCGTGCTCACCGGCGGGTTTCTGCGGAAGTTAGGCCCCCCTCAGCGCATACAGGTGTAACGCCGGTCATAGACTCCAACCCGATCGGCTTGTGAAGCATTTCACGAGCATGCGGGAGGAGGCGCGGATGACCGCGGTGGAGAACGACGCCGACGTCATCGTCGTGGGCGCCGGTCCCGGAGGATCGGCCACGGCATACCACCTGGCGCGGCACGGCGTACGCGTGCTGCTGCTGGAGAAGACGGAGTTCCCCCGGGAGAAGGTCTGCGGTGACGGGCTCACGCCCCGCGCCGTGCGGCAGCTCGTCCGGATGGGTGTGGACACCTCGCCCGAGGCCGGCTGGCTGCACAACAAGGGCCTGCGGGTGATCGGCGGCGGGGTACGCCTGGAGCTGGACTGGCCCGACCTGGCCAGCTTCCCCAACTACGGCCTGGTCCGGACCCGGCTCGACTTCGACGACCTGCTCGCCCAGCGGGCCGTCGCCGCCGGCGCGAAGCTGCGCACCGGCGTCAACGTCCTCGCCCCGGTGCTCGACGCCGACGACCGGGTGACCGGCGTGCAGGCCGAGGTCGGCCCCGACAAGGAGCCGGCCACCTTCCACGCGCCGCTGGTGGTCGCCGCGGACGGCGTCTCCGGCCGGTTCCCGCTCGCGCTCGGCATGGCCAAGCGGGAGGACCGGCCGATCGGGGTGGCGGTCCGCCGCTACTACCGTTCACCCGCCAAGCACGACGACGACTACCTGGAGTCCTGGCTGGAGCTGCGCGCCAAGGGCAACGACGCGTTGCTGCCCGGCTACGGCTGGATCTTCGGTCTCGGCGACGGCCGGGTGAACGTCGGCCTCGGCGTGCTCAACTCCTCCACGGCGTTCGGCAAGACGAACTACCGCCGGCTGCTCACCGACTGGTTGGCCAACACCCCGGAGGACTGGGGGATGACCGACGAGGCCAACGCGGACGGGCCGATCCTCGGCGCCGCGCTGCCGATGGGCTTCAACCGGGTCCCGCACTACAGCCGCGGCGTGCTGCTGGTCGGCGACTCCGGCGGCATGGTCAACCCGTTCAACGGTGAGGGCATCGCGTACGCGATGGAGTCCGGCGAGCTGGCTGCCGAGGTCGCCGTGCAGGCGCTCGCCCGCCCCGCCGGCGCGGAGCGGGAACGGGCGCTGATGGCGTACCCGCAGGAGCTGAAGGCCCGCTTCGGCGGCTACTACCGGCTCGGCGGGATCTTCGTGAAGCTGATCGGTCGGCCCGAGGTGATGCGGATGGCCACCAAGCACGGCATGCCGCACCCGATGTTGATGCGCTTCGTGCTGAAGCTGCTGGCGAACCTGACCGACCCGCGCGGCGGGGACGCGATGGACCGGGTCATCAACGCCATGACGAAGGTGGCCCCGACCGTGTGAGGAGACCACCGGCCCGCGGTCGACCGACCACGGAGCGGAGAGATCGACCCCCGCCGACCGCTGTCGTCAGGGACGTGAATAGTGTGATTTTGGCCAACCACCGAGGTCAGGGAAGGACGAGCAGGGGACAACGATGACGCTCTCTCCTTATGCACCCATCATCGGGCTGTTCGCCCTCGCCGCGGGGTTCGCGCTGTTCTCCGTGGCCGCTGCCCGATTCGCCGGCCCCCGGCGTCTGAACAAGGCCAAGCTCGAGGCGTACGAGTGTGGCATCGAGCCGAGCCCGCAGCCGGTCGGCGGCGGCCGGTTCCCGATCAAGTTCTACCTGACGGCGATGCTCTTCATCGTCTTCGACATCGAGATCATCTTCCTCTACCCCTGGGCGGTCTCCTTCGACGCCCTGCCGATCTTCGGCTTCGTGGAGATGGTCATGTTCATCGTCGCGGTCTTCGTCGCCTACGCCTACGTCTGGCGGCGCGGCGGCCTGGACTGGGACTGAGGAGGTAGCAGATGGGCATCGAGGAGAAGCTTCCCTCCGGCGTCCTGCTCACCAGCGTCGAGAAGCTGGTGAACTGGTCGCGGAAGTCGTCCGTCTGGGGCGCCACCTTCGGTCTGGCCTGCTGCGCCATCGAGATGATGGCCGCCGGTGGCCCGCACTACGACATGGGTCGGTGGGGCATGGAGGTCTTCCGCGCCTCGCCCCGGCAGGCGGACCTGATGATCGTGGCCGGCCGGGTCAGCCAGAAGATGGCCCCGGTGCTGCGGCAGATCTACGACCAGATGGCCGAGCCCCGCTGGGTCATCTCGATGGGCGTCTGCGCCAGCAGCGGCGGCATGTTCAACAACTACGCCATCGTGCAGGGCGTCGACCACGTCGTCCCGGTCGACATGTACCTCCCGGGCTGCCCGCCCCGGCCGGAGATGCTCATCGACGCGGTGCTCAAGCTTCGCGAGAAGATCATGTACGAGCCGCTGGGCCCGAACGGCCGCAAGATGCTGGAGGCCCGCAAGGAGCGCGGTGACGTGCCCGTCGTGCCGTACGGCTCGATGCCGTCGTCGTACCGCAACGACAAGGCCCGGCGTGCCGAGTGGACGAAGGCGGTCCGCGAGGGGCGCGAGGAGCAGTTGCGGATCGAGAACTGGATGAAGGCGCAGAACCACCTCCAGACGCAGGGAGGCCCGAAGTGACGTCGCCGAACGACAGGAACAACGACGGCGGGGTCCCGGTGCCGACCACTCCCGTCGGGGCCAGCAGCACCGCGCCGGCGGAGTACCCGCCGGCCAGCCCGGCCGGGCGGGGCATGTTCGGCAACCAGGGCACCGGTGACGTCTCCGGCTACGGCGGCCTGGTCCGCCAGCGCAAGCCGATCGAGGAGGCCACCCGCCCGTACGGGAGCTACTTCGACGAGGTGCGGGACGCGCTGGAGGAGGCGTACCCGGCCTTCGGTGACGCGATCGAGAAGGTCGTGGTCGACCGGGGCGAGCTGACCCTGCACGTCCGCCCGGAGCGGATCGCCGAGGTCTGCCAGGTGATGCGCGACGACCTGTCGCTGCGCTTCGAGCTGCTCTCCTCGGTGTCCGGGGTGGACTACCTGGGCGCCGACGCGCGCCGGCTGCACGTGGTCTACCAGCTCACCTCGATGACCTACCGGCGGCAGGTCCGGCTGGAGGCCGCGGTCTCCGTCGAGGAGCCGCACCTGCCGAGCGTCACCGCCGTCTACCCGACCGCCGACTGGCAGGAGCGGGAGACGTACGACATGTTCGGCATCGTCTTCGACGGCCACCCCAACCTGACCCGGATCCTGATGCCGGACGACTGGGAGGGGCACCCGCAGCGCAAGGACTACCCGCTCGGCGGCATACCCGTCGAGTACAAGGGTGCGGAAATTCCCCCGCCGGACCGTAGGAGGTCCTACCAGTGACCACGTCGAACTACGCGACCGAGCGCGAGACCACCGAGGGCAAGGTCTTCACCGTCACCGGTGGGGACTGGGACCAGGTCGTCTCCGGCACCGACCCGATCAACGACGAGCGGATCGTCGTCAACATGGGTCCGCAGCACCCGTCCACGCACGGCGTGCTCCGGCTGATCCTGGAGCTGGAGGGCGAGACGGTCCGCGAGGCCCGCTCCGTCGTCGGCTACCTGCACACCGGCATCGAGAAGAACCTGGAGTACCGCAACTGGGTCCAGGGCTCGACGTTCGTGACCCGGATGGACTACCTCTCGCCGATCTTCAACGAGACGGCGTACGCGCTCGCGGTGGAGAAGCTGCTCGGCGTCACGGACGACGTCACCGAGCGGGCCACCACCATCCGGGTGCTGATGATGGAGCTGAACCGGATCTCCTCGCACCTGGTCTGGCTGGCCACCACCGGCATGGAGCTGGGCGCGATCAACATGATGTTGTACGGCTTCCGCGAGCGGGAGTACATCCTCGACATCTTCGAGACCATCACCGGCCTGCGGATGAACCACGCGTACGTGCGGCCGGGCGGGGTGGCGCAGGACGTGCCGGACGACGCGATCCGCAAGATCCGCGACTTCCTGGTGCTGATGCCGAAGAAGCTCAAGGAGTACGAGAGCCTGCTCTCCGGGCAGCCGATCTGGATCGAGCGCACCACGAACGTCGCGGTGCTCGACGTGACCGCCTGCGTGGCACTCGGCATCACCGGCCCGGTGCTCCGCTCGGCGGGGCTCGCCTGGGACCTGCGCAAGACCATGCCGTACTGCGGGTACGAGACGTACGAGTTCGACGTGCCGACCCACACCGACGGCGACGTGTGGGGCCGCTACCTGGTCCGGCTGGCCGAGATCCGGGAGTCGCTGAAGCTGGTCGAGCAGGCGCTGGACCGGTTGAAGCCGGGCCCGGTGATGGTCGCCGACAAGAAGATCGCCTGGCCGGCGCAGCTCGCCATCGGCGTCGACGGCATGGGCAACTCGCTGGAGCACGTCGCCAAGATCATGGGTCAGTCGATGGAGTCGCTGATCCACCACTTCAAGCTCGTCACCGAGGGCTTCCGGGTCCCGCCCGGCCAGGTCTACGTCGGCATCGAGTCGCCCCGCGGCGAGCTGGGCGTGCACGCGGTCTCCGACGGCGGCACCCGGCCCTACCGGGTGCACTACCGGGAGCCGAGCTTCGTCAACCTCCAGGCCCTCCCGGCGATGGCCGAGGGCGGCCTGATCGCCGACGTGATCGCCGGTGGCGCCTCGCTGGACCCCGTGATGGGTGGTTGTGACCGATGAACGTGTTCACTGAGGAGACCCGGCTGCGGGCGCGGGAGATCATCGCCCGGTACCCGGCGGACCGGTCCCGTTCGGCGCTGCTGCCGCTGCTGCACCTGGTGCAGTCCGAGGAGGGGTACGTCTCCCCGGCCGGCGTCGAGTTCTGCGCCGAGGTGCTCGGGCTGAACAAGGCCCAGGTCGGCGCCGTCGCCACCTTCTACACCATGTACAAGCGCAAGCCGACCGGCGACTACCTGGTCAGCGTCTGCACCAACACGATGTGCGACGTGCTGGGCGGCCAGGCGGTCTACGACACGCTCGCCGAGCACCTGGGCGTCGGGCACGAGGAGACCACCGCCGACGGGAAGATCACCCTGGAGCACGCCGAGTGCCTGGCGGCGTGCGACTACGGCCCGGTGATGACCGTCAACTACGACTTCTTCGACAACGTGGAGCCGCAGGGCGCGCTCGGCGTGGTGCAGGAGTTGCAGGCCGGCGGCCGTCCGATGCCGACCCGGGGCGCGCGGCTCTGCACGCTCAAGGAGATGGCGGTCCAGCTCGCCGGCTTCGCCGACGAGCGGGACGGCGCGGTGGCCGACGGCGGGCCGGGCGAGCCGAGCCTGCGCGGCCTGCGCCTGGCCGAGCAGCACGGCATCTCGGTGCCGGGCTTCGACCCGAGGACGCCGATCCGCAGCAAGGCCGAGGCCGACCGGGCCGCCGCCGAGGCGAAGGCGAAGGCCGAGGCCGGGAAGCCGGCCCCCGCGCCGGAGAAGGCGCCCGAGCCGGCCAAGGTCGACACCCCCACCGCCAAGGCCGCCACCCCGGGCAACGCGGGCGCGGCCGAGCCGGCGACGCCGGAGGCGGCCAGCGGCAGCACCGCGCCGGACGTGAAGGCGCCGGACGACAAGTCGCCGCAGGTGCGTACCGCCGAGACCCGGCAGCCGGACGCGCGGACCCCGGTCGCGGACGCGCCCGGCACCAAGGTCCCGACGGACGGCCCGGCCCCGGCGCCCCGCGACGCGCGGGCGGCGGAGGCGGCCGGCGCGGCGGCGAACCCGCCGGCCGGCGACGGCAAGCCCGCCGGCGACGCGGCCGGCGCCCAGGAGCGCAACCTCAAGGACGCCGAAGCCGGTACGGACGCCGACGGCGCCGACCCGGCGGACGCGAGCGGAACGGGGGTCCGGAAGTGACCACTCCTCGGCCGGAGACGCTGGCCAAGCTCACGCCGGTGCTCACCAAGCGCTGGCTGTCGCCGGACGCCTGGCGGCTCGGCACCTACGAGAAACTGGACGGCTACGCCGCCCTGCGCAAGGCGCTCAAGGCGCACCCGGACGACCTGATCCAGCTCATCAAGGACTCCGGGCTGCGTGGCCGGGGCGGCGCGGGCTTCCCGACCGGGCTCAAGTGGGGCTTCATCCCGCAGGGCGACGGGAAGCCGCACTACCTGGTGGTGAACGCCGACGAGGGCGAGCCGGGCACCTGCAAGGACCTGCCGCTGATGACCCACGACCCGCACTCGCTGGTCGAGGGCGTCATCATCGCCTCGTACGCGATCCGGGCCAACCGGGCCTACATCTACATCCGCGGCGAGGCCGTGCACGCCGCCCGCCGGCTGCGCAGCGCGGTCGCCGAGGCGTACGCCAAGGGCTACCTCGGCCGGAACGTCCTCGGCTCGGGCTTCGACCTGGACCTGGTGGTGCACTCCGGCGCCGGGGCGTACATCTGCGGTGAGGAGACCGCGCTGCTGGACTCGCTGGAGGGCTTCCGGGGCCAGCCCCGGCTGCGCCCGCCGTTCCCGGCGACCCACGGCCTGTACGCCAGCCCGACCGTGGTCAACAACGTCGGCACCATCGCCAGCGTGCCGTACATCGTGCTGGGCGGCGCGGACTGGTGGAAGACCATGGGCACGGAGAAGTCGTCCGGCCCGATGATCTACTCGCTCTCCGGCCGGATCGCCGACCCCGGCCAGTACGAAGCCTCGATGGGCATCACGCTGCGCGAGCTGATCGAGCTGGCCGGCGGCATGCAGCCCGGGCACGAGCTGAAGTTCTGGACGCCGGGCGGCTCGTCGACGCCGCTGCTGACCGCCGAGCACCTGGACGTGCCGCTGGACTTCGAGGGGGTGGCGGCGGCCGGCTCGATCCTGGGCACCACGGCCACCCAGATCTTCTCGGACCAGGACTGCCCGGTGTACGCGACCTACCGGTGGCTGGAGTTCTACCACCACGAGTCGTGCGGCAAGTGCACCCCGTGCCGGGAGGGCAACTACTGGATGGTCCGGGTCTACCGGCGCATCCTGGCCGGCCAGGGCACCCACGAGGACCTGGACACCCTGCTCGACACCTGCGACAACATCCTCGGCCGTTCGTTCTGCGGTCTGGGTGACGGCGCGACCAGCTCGGTGACCTCGTCGCTGAAGTACTTCAAGCAGGACTACCTCGACTACATCGAGGGACGTACCGCACCGAAGCTGTCGGAGAAGACCCTGGTAGGGGCGCACTGATGACGGACGTAGCCAAGCAGACCGAGACCGTCACGCTGACCATCGACGGCGTCGAGGTCACCGCGCCGAAGGGGGCGCTGCTGATCCGGGTCGCCGAGCAGTTGGGCACCGAGATCCCGCGCTTCTGCGACCACCCGCTGCTGGCCCCGGCCGGCGCCTGCCGGCAGTGCCTGGTGGAGGTGGAGGGCCAGCGCAAGCCGGTCGCCTCCTGCACCCAGACCGTCGCCGACGGCATGGTGGTGCGGACCCAGCTCACCTCGCCGGTCGCGAAGAAGGCCCAGGAGGGGGTGATGGAGCTGCTGCTCCTGAACCACCCGCTGGACTGCCCGATGTGCGACAAGGGCGGCGAGTGCCCGCTCCAGAACCAGGCGATGTCCACCGGCCGGACGGACTCGCGCTTCCACGAGCACAAGCGGGAGTACCCGAAGCCGCTGCCGATCAGCACCCAGGTGCTGCTCGACCGCGAGCGCTGCGTGCTCTGCCAGCGGTGCACCCGGTTCTCCGAGGAGATCGCCGGCGACAAGTTCATCGACCTGATGGGACGCTCCTCGCACGAGGAGATCAACATCTACCGGGACGACGCGTACGGCGAGGAGGGCGACGAGGGGGACGTCCCCTTCAACTCCTACTTCTCCGGCAACACCGTGCAGATCTGCCCGGTGGGCGCGCTGACCGGCTCGCAGTACCGCTTCCGCTCCCGCCCGTTCGACCTGGTCTCCTCGCCCAGCGTCTGCGAGCACTGCTCGGCCGGCTGCGCGCAGCGCACCGACTGGCGGCGGGGCAAGGTGCTGCGCCGGCTGGCCGGCGACGACCCGGCGGTGAACGAGGAGTGGAACTGCGACAAGGGTCGCTGGGGCTTCCAGTACGCCCGAGCGTTCGACCGCCTCACCACCCCGCTGGTGCGCGACGAGAAGACCGGTGAGCTGCGCGAGGCGTCCTGGAGCGAGGCGTTCACCCGGGCCGCCGAGGGGCTGCGCGCGGCCCGCGACGGCGCGACCGGCACGGCGGTGCTCACCGGCGGCCGGCTCACCGTCGAGGACGCCTACGCGTACGCCAAGTTCGCCCGCGTCGCGTTGCACACCAACGACATCGACTTCCGGGCCCGCCCGGTCTCCCGCGAGGAGGCCGACTTCCTGGCCAGCAACGTCGCCGGGGCCACCGACGTGACCTACGCGGACGTGGAGAACGCGCCCGCCGTGGTGCTGGTCGGCCTGGAGCCGGAGGAGGAGTGCCCGATCCTCTTCCTGCGGCTGCGCAAGGCGTACCTGAAGAAGACGCTCACCGTGTACGCGATCGCGCCGTTCGCGACCCGCGGCCTGGAGAAGCTCGGGGCCAAGCTGGCCCGGGTGGTGCCGGGCGAGGAGGCCAGCGTGCTGGCCGAGCACGCCACGGTGGCCGAGGCGCTGGGGCAGCCGGGCGCGATCCTGATCGTCGGCGAGCGGCTCGGCGCGGTGCCCGGCGGCCTGTCGGCGGCGGCGGACGTGGCCCGGCGTACCGGCGCCCGGCTGGCCTGGGTGCCGCGGCGCGCGGGCGACCGCGGCGCGGTCGACGCGGGCTGCCTGCCGAACCTGCTGCCCGGCGGCCGGGTGGTCACCGAGCCGGCTGCCCGCGCGGAGCTGGGCGAGACGTGGGACCTGCCGGCCGGGGTGATCCCGAGCCAGGCGGGCCGCGACACCGACGGCATCCTCGCCGCGGCGGCCGACGGCAAGCTCGGCGCGCTGGTGGTGGCCGGCGTCGACCCGGCCGACCTGGCCGATCCACGCGGTGCCGAGGCGGCCCTGGACGCGGTGCCGTTCCTGGTCAGCCTGGAACTGCGGATGAGCGCGGTGGCCCGCCGGGCCGACGTGGTCTTCCCGGTCGCCCCGGTGGTCGAGAAGGCCGGCAGCTTCCTGGACTGGGAGGGCCGGCTGCGGACCTTCGAGCGGGTGCTGGACACCGGCGCGATGACCGACGGCCGGGTGCTGGACGCGATCGCCGCGCAGCTCGACGTGCGGCTCGGCACCGGCGACGTGCTGAGCGTGCGCCGCGAGCTGGGCGCGCTGCCCCGGACCCGCACCGAGCGGCCGTCCGCCCCCTCGGTCGACCCGGCCACCGTGCCGCAGCCCGGTCCGGGCGAGGCCGTGCTGGCGACCTGGCACCAACTGCTCGACCTGGGCAGCCTCACCGACGGCGACGAGCACCTCGCCGGCACCGCCCGCCTGCCGGTCGTCCGGCTGGGCAAGGGCACCGCCGAGGCGCTCGGCGTGGCCGACGGCGACCCGGTCACGGTCGGCACCGACCGCGGCGCGGTCACCCTGCCGGCGGCGATCACCGAGATGCCGGACGGTGTCGTCTGGTTGCCGACCAACTCACCCGGTTCGACCGTGCGGCGCAGCCTCGGCGCGACGTCCGGTCATGTGGTCAAGGTGACCGCGGGCTCTACCGACGGGCCGGCCGTACCGGCCGGACGTGTCGCCGCGGACGCCGCCGCACGGCCGGGTCCGCTCCTCAACGCAGGGGGTGCACACCAGTGAACGCGGTCTACCTCGCGGCGCAGGACCCGACGCTGGCCGACTTCGGCAAGGACCCGTGGTGGCTGGTCCTCGGGAAGATCGTCTTCGCGTTCGCGTTCGGCCTGCTGGCCACGCTGCTCGGCGTCTGGTTCGAGCGGCGGGTGGTCGGCCGGATGGCGGTGCGGCCCGGCCCGAACCAGGTCGGCCCGTTCGGCCTGCTCCAGACGCTCGCGGACGGCCTGAAGATGGCGTTCAAGGAGGACATCCTCCCGCGCGCCGCCGACAAGGTGGTCTTCTTCTTCGCGCCGACCATCTCGGTGATCTCCGCGGTCACCGCGCTGTCGGTGATCCCGTTCGGCCCGAAGGTGAGCATCTTCGGCCACTGGACGCCGCTCCAGGTCACCGACGTGTCGGTGGCGGTGCTGGTGATCCTGGCCTGCTCCTCGATGGGCGTCTACGGGATCGTGCTCGGTGGCTGGGCCTCCGGCTCGACGTACCCGCTGCTCGGCGGTCTCCGCTCCAGCGCCCAGATGATCTCGTACGAGGTCGCCATGGGACTGAGCATCGTGGCGGTCTTCATGACCGCCGGCACGATGTCGACGAGCGGGATCGTCGCCAAGCAGGCCGACGGCACGCAGCTCAGCATCGGCGGCTTCGACCTGCCCACCCCGGGCTGGTACGCGATCCTGCTGCTGCCCAGCTTCATCATCTTCTTCATCGCCATGGTCGGCGAGACCAACCGGGCCCCGTTCGACCTGCCGGAGGCGGAGTCGGAGCTGGTCGCGGGCTTCATGACGGAGTACAGCTCGCTGAAGTTCGCGCTGTTCATGCTCTCCGAGTACGTCGCCATGGTGACCATGTCCGCGGTCACCACGACGCTGTTCCTCGGCGGCTGGCGGGCCCCCTGGCCGATCACGCTGTGGTCGGGCGCCAACGAGGGTTGGTGGCCGATGCTGTGGTTCTTCGGCAAGGTGATCCTGCTGGTCTTCGTGTTCGTCTGGCTGCGCGGCACGCTGCCCCGGCTCCGGTACGACCAGTTCATGCGCTTCGGTTGGAAGGTGCTGCTGCCGATCAACCTGGTCTGGATCCTGGTGCTCGCCGGGCTCCGCTCGATCGAGGACTGGCAGACCCGGGACCGGCTGCTCGTCACCGCCATCGGCGCGGGCGTGCTGCTGCTGGCCACGCTCTTCTGGCCGAGCCGGAAGAAGCAGCCGAAGCCGTCGCCCCAGGAGCAGGCGGACAGCCGGCCGTACGGCAGCTTCCCGCTGCCGCCGATGGATCTTCAGGTTCCGCCGAGCCCGCGTACCAAGCGCGTGGTCGCCGAGCGGGAGCCGGCCAACGTCGTCGCCGGCTCCGAGTCCAGGGAGGTGTGACGTGGGCGCGATCACCGGAACGTTCAAGGGCTTCGGGGTCACCTTCTCGCACATGTTCAAGAAGGTCGTCACCACCGATTACCCGTTCAAGCCGCCGGTCTCGGCGCCGCGCTACCACGGGCGGCACATCCTCAACCGGCACCCGGACGGGCTGGAGAAGTGCATCGGCTGCGAGCTGTGCGCCTGGGCCTGCCCGGCCGACGCGATCTACGTGGAGGGTGGCGACAACACCGAGGAGCAGCGCTTCTCCCCGGGTGAGCGGTACGCCAGCAACTACCAGATCAACTACGCCCGGTGCATCTTCTGCGGGCTCTGCATCGAGGCCTGCCCGACCCGTTCGCTCACCATGAGCAACGAGTACGAGCTGGCCCGGGACAACCGGCAGGACCTGATCTTCACGAAGGAGCAGTTGCTCGCGCCGCTGCTCGAAGGCATGGAGCAGCCGCCGCACCCGATGCGGCTGGGCGACAGCGAGAAGGACTACTACGTCGGTGCGCTGACCAACCCGGGCACCTCGGCCGGCGCCGAGCACTCGCCGATGGGCGGCCAGTATCCGGTGGAGGAGCACCCCGGCGTGACCTTCCCCGGCGCCGAGCAGGCCGCGCAGCGGTCCGAGGCGGGCAAGGGAGCAGGGGTATGACCACTTCTACGGTGCTCGCCGCGGCGGGCGACGTGACCGGGGGTGAGGAGGTCACGTTCTGGATCCTCGCCCCGCTGGCCCTGATCGGGGCGCTCGGCATGGTGTGGGCCCGCAACGCGGTGCACTCCGCGCTCTGGCTGGTGCTGACCATGCTCTGCCTGGGCGTGTTCTACGTGCTCCAGGCCGGCCCGTTCATCGGCATGGTGCAGATCATCGTCTACACCGGCGCGATCATGATGCTCTTCCTGTTCGTGCTGATGCTCGTCGGCCGCGACGCGTCCGACTCGCTGATCGAGACGCTGCGCGGCCAGCGGGTCGCCGCGGTGGTGCTCGGGCTCGGCTTCGCCGGCCTGGTCGGCACCGGTCTCTACCGCGCGCTCGACGGCGTGCAGGCGGCCGGGCTCGACCAGGCGAACGCCGAGGGCAACGTGCAGGGCATCGCCCGGCTGCTGTTCACCAAGTACGTCTTCGCCTTCGAGCTGACGTCGGCGCTGCTGATCACGGCCGCGGTGGGCGCGATGGTGCTGGCGCACGTGGAGCGGCGCAAGGAGGACCGGATGGACCAGGTCGCCACCATGAAGGCGCGGTTCCGTCCCGGCAACTACCCCGGCCCGAAGCCCGGCCCGGGCGTCTTCGCCACCTCCTCCTCGGTGGCCACGCCGGCCCGCCTGCCGGACGGCCGGCTGACCGACCGCGGCATCCCGGAGATCATGCCGGTGCGCGACATGACGTCGGAGGAGACCGCACTGAAGGGCACGGATCGGTGAGCGCGAGGAGTGCAGCGAAGCGGAGCCCCGCAGTCGCGAACGAAGGGACAGCACAGTGACCCCGGACTACTACCTGATCCTCGCGGCGGTGCTGTTCACCATCGGCGCCGTGGGCGTGCTGGTCCGGCGCAACGCGATCGTGCTG
The DNA here is from genome assembly GCF_045040125.1 of Micromonospora sp. NBC_01392. Lineage (NCBI taxonomy): Bacteria > Bacillati > Actinomycetota > Actinomycetes > Micromonosporales > Micromonosporaceae > Micromonospora > Micromonospora sp. NBC_01392. Next base: position 665,915 of record NZ_CP109549.1, read on the forward strand.
TTCATGTGCGTCGAGCTGATGCTCAACGCGGCCAACCTGACCCTGGTCACGTTCAGCCGGATCAACGGTGACCTGAACGGCCAGATCATGGCGTTCTTCGTGATGGTGGTGGCGGCGGCCGAGGTCGTGGTCGGGCTCGCGATCATCATGGCGATCTTCCGGACCCGGCGCTCGGCCAGCGTCGACGACGCCAACCTGCTGAAGTACTGAGGGGCCAGTCGTGGAACAGACTGTGGAATTCGCTACGGCGGATGGGCTGCTGGGCAGTGTCTGGCTGCTGGTGGCGATCCCGCTGGTCAGCGCGGCGGTCCTGCTGCTGCTCGGCAAGCGGGCGGACCGCTGGGGCCACTGGCTGGGCGTGGCGGCCATCGGCGCCGCGTTCGTGCTCGGCCTGACCTACTTCTTCCAGCTCCGTGGCCTGGAGAACAAGCAGGTCCAGTCGAGCCTCTGGCAGTTCATCACGGTCGGCGACCTGAAGGTGGACTTCGGTCTGCTCTTCGACCCGCTGGCCGCGGTGTTCGTGCTGCTGATCACCGGGGTGGGCTTCCTGATCCACCTCTACGCCGTGGAGTACATGGCGCACGACGAGGGCCGGCGACGGTTCTTCGGGTACTTCAACCTGTTCGTCGCCGCGATGCTGCTGCTGGTGCTCGGCAACAACTACGTGATGCTCTACTTCGGCTGGGAGGGCGTCGGCCTGGCGTCGTACCTGCTGATCTCCTTCTGGTACGGCCGGCCGAGCGCGGCCACCGCCGGCAAGAAGGCGTTCCTGATGAACCGGGTCGGCGACGCCGGCCTGGCGATCGGCATCTTCGTCATGTTCGCCATGCTCGGCACCACCCAGTACGACGAGGTGTTCAACGGGGTCGGCTCGCTGACCTCCACCACCGTGCTGGTGCTCGGCCTGCTGCTGCTCCTGGGCGCGGCCGGCAAGTCCGGCCAGTTCCCGCTCCAGGCGTGGCTGCCGGACGCGATGGAGGGCCCGACCCCGGTCTCCGCGCTCATCCACGCCGCCACCATGGTCACCGCCGGCGTCTACCTGATCGCCCGCTCCAACCCGATCTTCTCGGCGAACGAGACGCTCCAGCTCGTGGTGGTCAGCGTCGGCGCGCTCACGCTGCTGATGGGCTGCGTCATCGGCGCGGCGAAGGACGACATCAAGCGGGTGCTGGCCTGGTCCACGGTCAGCCAGATCGGTTACATGTTCCTCGGCGTCGGCCTCGGCGGCGGCGCGTACGCGCTGGCGATCATCCACCTGCTGGCGCACGGCTTCTTCAAGGCCAACATGTTCCTCGGTGCCGGCTCGGTCATGCACGGCATGAAGGACCAGGTGGACATCCGCCGCTTCGGCGGGCTGTCGAAGTACATGAAGATCACCTGGCTGACGTTCATGATGGGCTGGCTGGCCATCATCGGCATCCCGCCGCTCTCCGGCTACTTCTCCAAGGAGCCGATCATCGCGTCCGCGTTCGAGCGGGAGGGCTGGACGGCCTGGCTGTTCGGCATGGCCGCGCTCCTCGGCGCCGGGCTCACCGCGTTCTACATGACCCGGCTCTTCGTGCTCACGTTCCACGGCCCGAAGCGGTGGACCGAGGACATCGAGCACCCGCACGAGTCGCCGAAGCTCATGACGATCCCGCTGATCCTGCTCGCCGCCGGCTCGGTGGTGGCCGGTGGTCTGATGACGCTCAACGACAGCGTGGTGTCCTGGCTGACCCCGGTGCTCGGCGAGGAGGCCGGTGGCGAGGCGCACGGCGTGCTCTCGCACACCGTGATCACCATTCTCTCCATCCTCATCACGGTGCTCGGCGCCGGGCTGGCCTGGTTCCTGTTCCGCAACGGCACGGCCACCGAGCCGCAGCCGGCCGGCGTGCTGGTCACCGCCGCCCGCAAGAACCTCTACACGGACACCGTCAACGAGGCGGTCTTCGAGAAGCCGGGCATCTTCCTCACCCGGGCGCTCGTCTTCCTCGACAACCGGGGCGTCGACGGGCTGGTCAACGGCCTGGCCGCCGCGGTGGGCGGGGGCTCCGGCCGGCTCCGGCGGCTCCAGACCGGCTTCGTGCGGTCGTACGCGACCTCGATCCTGACCGGCGCGCTGCTCGTGGTGGCGGCGTTCCTGGCGGTACAGGCGGGGTGGCTGGCGTGATCGACCTCAACGCGGCCGCCCCCGCCGGCGGGCCACGCAGTCACGACGGAGGTAAGGCCGAATAATGTCCAACTTCCCGTTCCTCTCGGTGCTGACCGTGGCGCCGCTGGTCGGCGCGCTGGTGGTGGCGCTGCTGCCACGTCGGCGGCCGGACCTGGCCAAGCTGGTGGCGTTCGGCTGGTCGCTGTTGGTGCTGGTGCTGTCGGTGGTGATGTGGTTCGCCTTCTCCGCCGACGGTGACCGGTTCCAGTTCCGCGAGTCGTACGCGTGGATCCCGAACTGGGGTGTGCGGTTCACCTTCGAGGTGGACGGCATCGCGCTGGTCATGCTGATGCTGATCGCGATCCTGGTACCGCTGGTGATCCTGGCGTCGTGGCACGACGCCGAGCAGTCGAAGCGTTCGGTGCCGGTCTACTTCGCGCTGCTGCTCGTCCTCGAGTGCACGATGATCGGCGTCTTCGCCGCCGCCGACGTCTTCCTGTTCTACGTGTTCTTCGAGGTCATGCTCGTCCCGATGTACTTCCTGATCGGCAGCTACGGCGGCCACCAGCGGCAGTACGCGGCGGTGAAGTTCTTCCTCTACTCGCTGGTCGGCGGCCTGTTCATGCTGGCCGCGGTGATCGGTCTCTGGGTGGTCGGCGGGAAGACGTTCGACTGGCAGGCGTTGAGCCAGGCCGAGTTCGCCACCAACACCGCCCGCTGGCTGTTCCTCGGTTTCTTCCTCGCGTTCGCGATCAAGGCGCCGTTCTTCCCGTTCCACACCTGGCTGCCGGACGCCGGTGGCGCCGCGCCGGCCGGTGCGGCGGCGCTCCTGGTCGGTGTGCTGGACAAGGTCGGCACGTTCGGCATCCTGCGCTACTGCCTCCCGCTGTTCCCGGAGGCGTCCCGCTGGTTCGCGCCGTACGCGCTGGCGCTCGGCGTGATCGGCATCATCTACGCGGCGCTGCTGGCGGTCGGGCAGAACGACCTGAAGCGGCTGGTGTCGTACACCTCGATCGCGCACTTCGGCTTCATCGGGGTGGGCATCTTCGCGTTCACCACCCAGGCCGGCACCGGCGCGGTGCTCTACATGCTCAACCACGGTCTCGCCACCGGCCTGCTCTTCCTGGTGGTCGGCATGCTGATCGCCCGACGTGGCTCGGCGCTGATCAGCGACTTCGGCGGCGCGGGCAAGCTGGTGCCGGTGCTGGCCGGCGTGCTCTTCTTCGCCGGTCTGGCGTCGCTGGCGCTGCCCGGCACCGCGCCGTTCGTCTCCGAGTTCCTGGTGCTGATCGGCACGTTCACCGTCAACAAGCCGGTCGCGGTGATCGCCACGCTCGGCATCATCCTGGCGGCGGCGTACGTGCTGTGGATGGTGCAGCGCACCACCCAGGGCACGCTGAACCCGGCGCTCACCGAGGTCGAGGGCATGCGTCGGGACCTCAGCCTGCGCGAGAAGGTCGTCGTCGCGCCGTTGATCGCGCTGATCGTGCTGCTCGGCTTCTATCCCAAGCCGGTCACCGATGTCATCAACCCCGCCGTCCAGGCGACCATGCAGGACGTCGGCAAGTCCGATCCCGCCCCTGAGGTCGGCAGCGTCCAGGAGGCTTCAAAGTGAGTGAACTGAAGCTGCCGTCGATCGACTACGCGGCGCTCGCTCCCATCCTGATCATGTTGGGCGCCGCCCTGCTGGGCGTCCTGGTCGAGGCGTTCGTGCCGCGCCGGCTGCGCAACGCGGTGCAGCTCGCGCTCGCCCTGGTGGCGGCGCTGGCCGCGATCACCATGGTGATCCTGAAGTCCGACGCCCGGCTGGTGACCGCTGGCGGCGCGATCGCGGTGGACGGGCCGACGCTCTTCCTCCAGGGCGCCATCCTGGTGCTGGCCGTGATGGCGCTGCTGCTGGTCGGCGAGCGCACGGTGGAGCGGGGCGGTGCCTTCGTGGCGCACGCGGCGGTCACCGCCGAGTCGCCCGAGGACCGGAAGCAGGCCGACGGCGTCGGCGGGGCCACCGAGGTCTACCCGCTGATCTCGTTCGCGATCGGCGGCATGCTGATCTTCGTGGCGGCGAACGACCTGCTGACCATGTTCATCTCGCTCGAGGTCTTCTCGCTGCCGCTCTACCTGCTCTGCGCGCTGGCCCGCCGCCGGCGGCTGCTGAGCCAGGAGGCGGCGATGAAGTACTTCCTGCTCGGCGCGTACGCCTCGGCGTTCTTCCTGTTCGGCGTGGCCCTGATCTACGGCTTCACGTCCGGCATCCCGGGCCGTGGCGCCGGCGTCGACTTCGCCACCGTGCACGCCGCGGTCGGCGAGTCCTCGTCCAGCCAGGTGCTGCTCTTCGCCGGCATGGCGCTGCTCGCCATCGGTCTGCTCTTCAAGGCCGCCGCCGCGCCGTTCCACGTCTGGACGCCGGACGTCTACCAGGGTGCGCCGACGCCGGTGACCGGCTTCATGGCGGCCTGCACGAAGGTCGCCGCGTTCGGCGCGCTGCTGCGGGTGTTCCACGTCGCGTTCGCCGGGGCCTCCTGGGACTTCACGCCGGTGATCGGTGCGGTGGCGGTGCTGACCATGCTGGTCGGCGCCGTGCTGGCGGTCACCCAGACGGACATCAAGCGCCTGCTGGCGTACTCGTCGATCGCGAACGCCGGTTACCTGCTGGTGGGTGTGCTGGCCCCCAGCAAGGAGGGGCTGTCGGGCACGATGTTCTACCTGGCCGCGTACGGCTTCTCGGTGCTCGCCGCGTTCGCCGTGGTGACGCTGGTGCGGGACGCGGACGGCGAGGCCACCCACCTGTCCCGCTGGGCCGGGCTGGGCCGCCGCTCGCCGTTCTTCGCGGCGATCTTCACGTTCATCCTGCTGGCGTTCGCCGGCATCCCGCTCACCAGCGGCTTCACCAGCAAGTTCGCGATCTTCGGCCCGGCGCTGGAGGCCGACCAGGCCTGGCTGGTGATCGCCGGCGTGCTGACCAGCATGGTGCTGGCCTTCCCGTACCTGCGGGTCGTGGTGATGATGTGGCTGTCGGAGCCGGGTGAGGCGACCCCGACGGTGACCGTGCCGGGCGCGCTCACCTCGGCCGCCCTGATGATCGGCGTGCTCGCCACGCTCGTCCTCGGTGTGGTCCCCGGGCCCCTGCTGGACCTGACCACCGGTGCCGCCGAATTCGTCCGATGACGGAAGTGGTTCCACCCGGGGGCCGGTACGCCGTGGCGTACCGGCCCCCGGTCCGTATCCCCCTCACCGAGCAGGTCGAACGGGTGTGGCATGGTTGAAGACGTGGTGAACCCGGCTGGCGAGCGTTCAGGTCAGTTCGGCGCGCTCGGCCTGCACCTCGCCGACCCGCGCGTCGAAGCGTCCGTGCTGGGCGTCCTCGACCGGGTCGAGGCCCAACTGTGGTCCGGCGTGGCCAGCGCCGACCCGTTGGTCGCCGAGGCGGCCCGGCATCTCATGGAGGCCGGCGGCAAGCGGTTCCGGCCGCTGTTGGTGGCGTTGGGCGCCCAGTTCGGCGATCCGGAGGCCGCCCAGGTGGTCCCGGCTGCCGTCGTGATGGAACTCACCCATCTGGCCACGCTCTACCACGACGACGTGATGGACGAGGCGGCCGTGCGGCGGGGCGCGCCGAGCGCCAACTCCCGCTGGAGCAACTCGGTGGCCATCCTGGTCGGCGACTTCCTCTTCGCGCGGGCCGCGGACATCGCGGCCGACCTGGGCCCGGAGGCGGTCCGGTTGCAGGCGCGCACGTTCGCCCGCCTGGTGCACGGTCAGATCGCCGAGACGGTCGGCCCGCGCGGCACCGATCCGGTCGCGCACTACCTGCACGTGATCGCCGAGAAGACCGGTTCGCTGATCGCCACCTCGGCCCGCTTCGGCGGCATGTTCGGTGGCGCGTCCGCCGCGCACATCGAGGCCCTGGCCGGGTACGGCGAGGTCATCGGCGTCGCGTTCCAACTCTCCGACGACCTGCTGGACATCGCCAGCGAGTCGGTGCAGTCCGGCAAGACGCCCGGCACCGACCTGCGCGAGGGCGTGCCCACGCTGCCGGTGCTCTACGCGCTCGCCGGCGACGACTCGGACGCGGCCAGCGTCCGGTTGCGGGAGATCCTGGCCACCGGCCCGCTCGTCGACGACGCGCTGCACGCCGAGGCGCTCACGCTGCTCCGTGAGTCCCCGGCGCTCAAGCGCGCCCGGGAGACGGTGCGCAGCTACGCCGAGGACGCCCGGGCCCACCTGGCCCCGCTCCCCGAGGGCCCGGCCCGCCGCGCCCTCGAATCCCTCTGCGACTACATCGCCGACCGCACCAGCTGACCTGCTGCGGTCGTCGGGCGGCCGATTGCCCCGTGCGTCTGGACCGCGGACGCTCGGTTGCCGCTCCTGGCCGTTCCTGCGTTCCTGGCCGTTACCGAGCGTGATCTCCGCCGGGAACAGTTCGCAGCGGAGTCATATACCGCATGGTCATAAATATGACACCTGGTCATAGCCGTCCGAGGCAGTATCTTCCCGGTGGCCCGGCACAACGATGCGGCGGGACGGCGTGTGGCGGGCGGGGAGGGCTCAGGCCGGGCGGGACAGCAGGCGGGCGGCGAGGAGCATGAGCAGGGCCGCGAGGAGCATGGAGCCGGCCGCGGTCAGCCACATCGCCGGATAGCCGGCCGTGCCGGCCAGCGCGCCGAGACCGAGCGGGCCCAGGCAGCCGCCCGCGTACACGCCGGTCTGGGTGATCGAGGTGGCGGCGGCCGGGGCCTGCGGGTGGAGCCGGACCACCGCGAAGGTCAGCAGCCCCGGCCAGGCCCAGCCGAGCCCGAAGCCGAGCACCACGCCGGCGACCAGCGGCACCGGGTCGGCCACCGCGAGCAGGAGCAGCCCCACCGAGCCCGCCACCAGCAGCCCGGCGACGACGCCGACGTGCCCGCCGGCCCGCCGGTCGGCCAGCCACCCCACGCCGACCCGGGCGGACACGCACACCGCGCCGCCCAGCGTCAGCGTCAGGCCGGCCAGGCCGGGGGAGAGCCCTCGTGCGGCCGACGAGTCGACCAGGAACGTGCCCAGCGCGTTCGCCGCGCCGGCCGCGAGTGTCGCGGCCAGTCCGACCACCACCAGCGCGGCCCGGCGGCCGCCCCGGGCGGCGGAGGCGGACCGGGTACGCCGGTCCCGATCGGACCGGGGTACGGCCGGCAGCGCGGCCAACGCGGCCCCGGCGGCCGCCACGAACGCCCAGCGCCAGCCGGCGGTCAGTGCGACGGTGGGGACCGCCGCGCCGGCCAGCAGCGTGGAGAACGGGATGGCGGCCTGCTTCACGCCGAAGGAGAGCCCCTGCCGGTGGGCGGGCACGTGCTCGGCCAGCGCGGCGTTGCTGGCGAGCTGGCCGAGCGCGTTGCCGGCGGCGCTGAGCGCGAGCAGCGCCACCAGCGTGGGGTACGACCGGGCGAGGCCGGCCACGGCCAGCAGCGAGCCGGCGGAGAGCACGATGGCGACGCGGGCCACCGGCGCCGGCCCGTACCGCTCGACCAGGGCGCCGGACGGCACCGAGGCGAGCGCGCTGATGCCGAAGTAGACCGAGACGGCCAGCCCCAGCCCGGCCGGGCTGAAGCCCAGCTCGTCGCCGAGCTGCACGGCGAGGCCGCCGACCAGGAAGACCGGCAGGACGCAGGCGATCGTGGTGACGGTGGCGCCGGCACCGACCCGAACCGGTCGCCCGACCGCCGGCCGACCGGTTCGCGAAATAGTTTCAGTCATTGTCGGTCAACCTACGCCGACCGCGTTTTCGCTGCTGATCGTGTCTGTCGATGCACGTTCTGTGCCCGGTGATCTGACATCCTCGACCCGAACAGGCATTTCGCACCCGGACCTTTTTTCATATGGTGTAAGCCCCGGCGGCGGAGGTGGTTGTGCGCGACCCTCTGGCGGAGCCTTCGGACCTGATCCGCAGCGTCTCCCGCGCGCTTCGAGTGCTCGAGTCGGTCGGCCGTGCGCCGAAGGGCCTCACCGTGAAGCAGATCGCCCGCCGCTGCGAACTGACCGTCGCCACCACCTACCATCTGGTGCGCACGCTCGCGTACGAGGGCTACGTGATCCGGCGCGAGGACGGGACGTACATCGTCGGGCTGGAGATCGCCGACCGCTACCGTGAGCTGGTCACCGCGTTCCGGGGCCCGCCCGCGGTCGGCGAGGCGTTGCGCCGGGCCGCCGCGGAGACCGGCTGGAGCCACTACCTCGGCCGTTTCGTCGGCGGGCAGGTGGCGGTGACCGCGTGTGCCGAGGGGCCGCGCTCGCCGTACCTGGAGGATCTGGTGCCGGGCTTCGCCGAGGGCGCGCACGCCACCGCGCTCGGCAAGAGCCTGCTCGCCACGCTCACCGCCGAGCAGCGCTTTCGCTACCTGCGGGAGTACGGTATGCGGCCGTTCACCACCGCCACCCTCACCACGGTCGAGGCGTTCGAGGCCGACCTGGCCGCCGGCGACCGGCGCGGCATGCAGTTGGAACTGGGCCAGTTCCGGCAGGGCGTGGCGTGCGCCGCGGTGCTCGTCGCCCCGGACAAGGACATCGAGCGGCGGGTGGTGCTGGCCTGCGCGTTGCCGGCCAGCGAGATGATGACCTCGGCACGGGTGGTGCGGGCGAAGCTGCTCACCGCCGCGCGGGCGATCGCCGACGGGATCGCCACCGAGAACTGAGAGGGCCACCATCCCGGCCGGATGGTGGCCCTCCAGCGGGCGGTCCAGCGCCGGACCGCCCCGGGGTTGGGCTCAGCTGCCGACCGGGCCCCCGTCGAGGCGCCAGGTGACCACCACGCCGGGCTTGGCGAAGTCACCGTCCGGCCAGGTGGAGGCCGGGTTCTCCACGGACGCGCCGGAGATCTCACCCGGGTGCTGCACGGCCACGAACACCGACCGGTTGTCCCGGGTGATGAACGGGCCGCAGGTCTCCGCGCCCAGCGGGACGGTGAGGAACTGCTTCAGGTGGCCCCGCTCCGGGCCCTCGACGGCGGTGGCGAACAGGCCGTCGTTGCTGCCCAACGCGTTGCCGTCGGTCGAGATCCAGAGGTTCCCGGTGGCGTCGAACGCGACGTTGTCCGGGCAGGAGATCGGCGACACCTTCGTCTTGTCGTACCCGGCGAAGTACGTCGAGGCGTCGGCCGGGTCACCGCAGACGATCGGCAGCGACCAGGTGAACGTCTCGGCGGTGTTGTCGCCGCGCTCCTCGACCAGCTCCAGGATCTGCCCGTGCTTGTTGGCGTTACGCGGGTTCGCCTCGTCGGCCGGCGCCTTGCCGGCCTTGCCCCGGTCGCTGTTGTTGGTCAACGCCACGTAGACCTTGCCGGTGAGCAGGCTCGGCTCGACGTCCTCGGGACGGTCCATCTTGGTCGCGCCGACCTTGTCGCCGGCCAGCCGGGTGAACGTGAGCACGTCGGCGGCGGTCATCCCGTCGACGTACGAGCGGTTGCCGCTGACCAGCTTGATCCACCGGCCCCGGCCGCCGAAGCCGCCGTCGGCGGGGAGCGTGCCGCTGCCGTCGATCTCCCCGGCCGGGCTGTCGCCGGTCAGCGCGGCCACGTAGAGCGTGCCCGACTCCAGCAGCGTCAGGTTGTGCTTGCGGGCCACCCAGGAGTTGCCCGGCAGGAACTTCTTGTCCGACACGAACTTGTAGAGGTAGTCGAAACGCTCGTCGTCGCCCATGTACGCGACCACGTGCCCGCTGCGGGCCACGATGACGTTCGCGCCCTCGTGCTTCACCCGGCCCAGCGCGGTGTGCTTGCGCGGCCGGGCCTGCGGGTCGAACGGGTCGATCTCGACGACCCAGCCGAACCGGTGTGCCTCGTTCGGGTGCTTCGCCAGGTCGAACCGCTCGTCGGCCCGGTCCCACTTGCGGCTGCCGCTCGGGTAGCGCACGTCGGTCGGGATGCCGTAGCGGGCCAGCTTCGGCTTCAGCTCCTCCGGCGCGCCGTCGCCGCCGACGAAGTACTGGTTGAAGTTCTCCTCGCCGGAGAGCACGGTGCCCCACGGGGTGACGCCGCCGGCGCAGTTGTTCAGCGTGCCGACGACCGTGCGGCCCTTCGGGTCGGCGGCGGTCCCCAGCCACGCCGAGCCGGCGGCCGGGCCGGTCAGCTCGAACTTCGTGGCCAGCGCCGTGACCCGACGGTTGTACTCGCGCCGGCCCCGGCGTACCGGCCGCCACTGGCCGGTGTCCGTGACCCGCTCCAGCTCCACCACGGACATGCCGTGCGCGGCCATCGCCACCCGCACCTGCTCCACGGTCAGCGCGTCCTGGCTGGTGAAGCCGGGGAACATCAGGTCCTCGTTGGTGTACTCGTGGTTGACCACGAGCAGCGCGCGCCTACGGTCGATCGGCAGCACGCCGACGAAGTCGTTGTTGTAGCCGAACTGCTTGGCCTGGGCGGCGGCGCTCTGCTGACGTACGTCGAACGCGGGCGCGCCGGGGACCACCTCGTCGCCCCACTTGATGACGACGGCGTGGTCGTACCCGTTCGGCACCACGAGCGTGTCGAGCTTGTTCGGCGGGATCGGCTTGAACGACAGCGCGCCGCTGCCCGGGCGAGCGGACGCGGCGACGGCCTCGTCCGTGCCCGGGGCGGTCGGGGTGGCGGGCGCGGCACCGGCCGGCGCCGCGCCGGCGAGCGCGCCCGCGGCGGCGCCGCCGAAGCCGAGCACCAGCGCGCCGACCGCACCGGCCCGGACCACGCCGCGGCGGGAGACCTCGGCGTCGACCAGGTCGCCGAAGTACGGGTTGTCGGAGGAGTTGGGCACCGGGTGGTCGCAGGCGTTGCCGCACCGGTACAGACAGGTCATCGCGTCGCGGCTGCCGTGGCGGGTGCCGCCCAGCAGCGGAAGCAGGCGAGGACGTTCGCTCATGGGGTGGAGCCTCCTGGTCGGACGTCGGACGGCGTGCCGGGCGGTCGACCCGGACGCGTACCTGCCGGACGGTGCCAGCACGCGGTGAGCGCGCGTCGGCCCGAACATGAACCGGACGTGAACAGCTCCGGCGTGACCTGCGGCTGAACCGTTCGGCGGCCCGGCACGTATGCAAGGACGAACGCAACCGCCCGGACGGGCGAACGCATCGCCGGTCTCCCCGCCGCCGGAAGCGAGGTACCGCCATCAGCGACCACGACGCCCAACTGCTGCGCGCGCTGCACGACGAGCACGCCGACGCGCTGTTCGCGCACGCCCTGCGACTGGTCAACGGCGACCGGCCGCGCGCCGAGGACCTGGTGCAGGAGACGCTGCTGCGGGCCTGGCGGCACCCGGAGTCGCTGGACCCGCGGCGTGGCTCGGTCCGGGCCTGGCTCTTCACCACCGCCCGGAACCTGGCCATCGACGCCTGGCGTCGCCGCTCCGCCCGGGTCGGCGAGGTCTACACCGACGAGCTGCCGGAAACCGCGGAGACGGTCGACGAGACGGAGCGCGCGGTGGAGGCGTGGACGGTGGCCGAGGCGCTCAACCGCCTCAGCCCGACCCACCGCGAGGTGCTCGTCGAATGCTTCTACCAGGGCCGGTCGGTGGCGGAGGCGGCGGCCCGGCTGGGCGTACCGCCGGGCACGGTGAAGTCGCGCACCCACTACGCGCTGCGCTCACTACGGTTGGCGCTGGCCGAGATGGGGGTGACCGGATGACCCGCTGCGAGTTCGCGCACGACGACGGCGCGTACGTGCTGGGCGCCCTCGCCCCGGCCGACCGCGCCGCCTACGAGCGGCACCTGGGCGGGTGCGCGCAGTGCCGGGAGGCGGTGGCCGAGATCGCCGTGCTGCCCGGTCTGCTGGGTCGGCTCGACCCGGCCGGGTTGGAGCAGTTCCTGGAGGTCGGCCCGGAGACCTCACGGCTGCCCGCGCTGCTCGACGCCGCGCGGGCGCGCAAGCGCCGCGACCGGTCCCGCGCCCGACGACGGTACGCGTCGACCGCGCTCGCCGCCGCCGCGCTCGCGGTGCTGGCCGGCGTGGGCGTGACGCTGATCCGGCCGCCGGCCGAGCCGGCTCCCCGGCCGGTGGCGCTCACCTCGATGCGGCCGGTCGCCGGGACCGCGCCGGTGCACGCCGAGGTGGGGCTGACCGAGACACCGTGGGGCACCGAGGTCACCATGCACTGCGGTTACGACAGGCGGGCCGGGCACCGCGAGGCGTACACGTTCCGGCTGGTGGCGCACGGCCCGGACGGCGCGACCGAGCAGATCGGGTCCTGGCTGGCCGCGCCCGGCGACGACCTGCGTTTCTCCGGCGTCACCCGCTTCACCCGGGGTGACCTGGTCCGCCTGGAACTCCTCCGCGGCACCGACACCCCCATCCTCGCCTACGACCTCCGCTAACCCACCCACCTCGCCCCCGCCCCCGCCCCCCGCCCCCCGTCTGTTGCGCGCTGATTCACGGAAAGCGTGGCTGTGCGGCGCGAAATAGCCACGCTTTCCGTGAATCAGCGCGGAAGGAGGGTGGGGGGTGCGGGGGTGGTGGGGCGGGTGGCGGCCCGGGTGCGGCGGGTGTGGTTCAGGGCGTCGACGGTGAAGACGACGAGGGCGAGCCAGACCAGGGCGAAGCCGGCCAGGCGGGCCGGCGGCATCGGCTCGTGGAACAGCAGCACGCCGCAGCCGAGCTGGAGGATCGGGGCCAGGTACTGCAACATGCCGACGGTGGACAGCGGCAGCCGGTTGGCCGCGCCGGCGAAGAACAGCAGCGGGATCGCGGTGGCGGCGCCGGCCAGCACCAGCAGCGCGGTGTGCCCGGCGGAGACGTGCCCGAACGTCGAGTCGCCGCGCGTGGCGAGCCAGCCCAGGTACGCCAGGGCGGGCAGCGCCAGCACCGCCGACTCGACGAAGAGCCCCTCGGCGGCGGGCAGGCCGAGCTGCTTCTTGACCAGGCCGTACCCGGCGAAGCTGAACGCGAGCGTGAGCGCCAGCCAGGGCAGGCGGCCGTAGTCGACGGTGAGCACCGCCACCGCGAGCGCGCCGACGCCGAGCGCCGCCCACTGCGCCGGGCGCAGCCGTTCCCGCAGCACCAGCACGCCGAGCAGCACCGACACCAGCGGGTTGATGAAGTAGCCGAGCGCGGTCTCCACCACCCGGTCGGAGTTCACGCCGTAGATGTAGGTGCCCCAGTTCACCGCGATCAGCGCGGCGGCGAACGCGATCCCGGCCAGCGCGCGGGGCCGCCGGGCCAGCGCCCGCAGGAAGCCGACGTGGCGCATGGCGGCCAGCAGCAGCGCCACGAACACCACCGACCAGATGATCCGGTGCGCGAGGATCTCCACCGGCCCGGCCGGCCGGAGCAGTTTCAGGTAGATCGGGAAGAAACCCCAGAGCAGGTACGCGCCGATGCCGTACAGATAGCCGAGGCGGAGCTGGTTCACGGCTCCACCGTAAGTGGTGAAGCCGGCCGTCGGTCCTTTCCGGTGACCGGCGTCACCGCTCGTCCAGTTCCATGTACCGGTCCGCCGCCACCGGCTGGAAGCCGAGCTTCCCGTACACGCCGTGCGCGTCCATGGTGGCCAGCACGATCCGGCGTACGCCCAGCTCGGCCACGTGGTCGCGGACGCCCGCGGTCAGCCAGGTGCCCAGCCCGCGACCACGTTCGGCCCGGTCCACGTAGACGTCGCACAGCCAGGCGAACGTGGCCCGGTCGGTCACCACCCGGCCGACCGCGACCTGCCGGCCGTCACCGGGACGGTAGACGCCGAAGCCGATCGAGCCGGCGAACGCGCGCTCGACCGTCTCCCGCTCCCGCCCCCGCGCCCAGTACGCGTCCGTGGCGAGCCAGGTGTGCACGCGGCCCAGGTCGAGCCGGTCGGGGTCGGTGCTGAGCTGGTAGCCGTCGGCGCGCGTCAGGGTGAACACCCGGCCGAGGCTAGTGCCGCTCCGGGGGCCGCTCGCCAGCCAATTCCCGCGCACTGGCCTGCCCGCCCGGACGGCGTGCCGGGCGGGCGGCGAAGACGTCTCAGTCGCGGTCGAGGACCGCGCCCAGGATCCAGGTGACGATGCCGACGAGGAGCGCGCCGAGCACCGCCGCCGGCCAGAACCCGTCCACGTGGAAGGGCAGCCCGGCCTCCCCGGCGATCCAGCTCGTGAGCAGGAACAGCAGCCCGTTCACCACCAGCGCGATCAGCCCGAGGGTGAGCAGGTAGAAGCCGCACCCCACGGTCTTGATGATCGGCTGGAGCACCGCGTTGACCACGCCGAAGATCACCGCGACGAGCAGCAGCGTCGTCACCGTCTCGATGGCGGACCCGGAGTCGAGCGTGATGCCCGGGATGAGCAACGTGGCGAGCCAGAACGCCACCGCCGTCGACGCCACCCGGATCAGAAGACCCTTCAGGAAATCCATGGCCGGGATCGTGCCACGCCGCTCCCACCGGCGGAAGCGCGTACGCCTCAGCGGCGGGCCGGACGACCGACCAACTGCGACTCGACCGGGGTCGGCGACAGCAGGGCCCACCGCAGCGCCCGCCGGTTGACCACCGCCACCATGTCGTCGCGGATCCGGGTGAGCCAACCGGCGGAACCGCCGAGCCCCAGCGCGGTGCCGGCCAGCTCGGCCTCGGCCGGGTCGAGCGGCTGGAGAACGGCCAGGTCGGCGCGGGCCAGCGCCGGGGCGTCCGCCGGGGTCAGCTCGTCGCGGACCACCAGCACCGACTGCCAGGCCGCCGCCGGACCGACCTCCGGCGGCACCGGGCCGGCGTCGATCACCAGCAGCAGCGGCCGCAGCGGCGAGCCGGGCGCGCCACCGACCGGCCGCCCCGGCGGGAGCAGCGGCACCCCGTCGCCGGGCCCGCCGACCCCGCGCGCGAACGCCTCCCAGGCGCGCGGCCTGGTGGTCTGCACCGCCACCCGGGCACCGAGCGCCAACGCCCGCAGCACCAGCAGTTGCGCGGCGGGCACCCCGCCGACCAGCAGTACCCGGGTCGTCGCCGGACGGAACAGGCGGACGGTGAGCGGGCCGCCGCGTCGGTTGGCGCCCACCATCAGGCCGGACCCGCCGACCGGCAGGTCCGGCGCGGCCGGCGGCGACCCGGCCGGGGGCACACCGCCGCCGGTCACCGCCAGCGGCAGGGTGGCGGCCAACCCGGTGAGGTGCTCGCCGTCGAGGCGGTGCAGCTCCGCCCCCGCGTCCCCGGCCGCCCGACGGAGCGCCTGTTCGGCGACCGCCAACTCCGCCACGCTCCCGGCGGCCACCCGGACGGTCAGCTCGGCCCGGGTCGGCGCGGCGTCGGCGCGGGGACCGACGCAGAGCGCGACAGTGGTGGCGGTGGCCGGCACGGCGAGCAGCCGGGGCACCAGCCCGCGGGCGGCCTCGCCCCGTGGATCCGGCCAGCGACGCAGCCGCCAGGTGGCCTGGGCCAGCCCACCCACGGTGAGCAGCGGCCAGGTCTCCCGGGCCGGGGCGCCGGTCTCGTGATGGGCCAGCTCGTCGATCACCCGCAGGGCGGCCGGCGCGCCGAGCGGCCGGCCGCCGAGCGAACCGAGCCGGCGGACGATCCGCAGGACCGTCCCGGAGAGCGCCCGCAGCAGTTCCTCGTCCGACCAGCCGTCGGCCCGCAGCGCCCGCACGGCCAGCACCACCCGCGTACGCCCGGCCAGCCGGCCGTCGGTGAGCTGGCGGTAGGACGTCCCGGCCGGCCCGGACGCGACGGGCGGCACGGGGGCCGGCGAGGCCGAGAAGACCAGCTGGAGCCGGACCGGAGGGCTCTCCGGGCCGGCGGGCGGGAGCAGGTCGGGCGGGGCCGGGAGCGCCTGCGGGCGGTCGCCGAGCAGGTCGTCCGGATCGCCGAGCTCCAGCAGCGCGGTCAGCCCGGCGGCGTCGTGCAGCACGGCGGCCGGACCGCCGGCCAGCTCCGCGGCGTGCACCACCGTGCCCGGCCCGACCAGGTCCAGCAGCGCCGAGGGCTCGGTGGCCGCCGGCAGGGCGCGGCGACGGCTCAGGTACGCGGCGCCGACGGTGAGCCACTCGTGCAGCCAACGGCCCCGGAACCGGACCCACGCGGCAGGCACCAGCAGGGCCGCGCAGCACAACGCCCCGGCGGTCGGCGCGACGCCCCGCCCCAGGGCGGCCAGCAGGACGGCGGCCGCGACCTGTGTGGTCACGATCTGTCCGGCGCGGAGCCGCCAAAGCCTCCACTGTGGAGATGGAGCCGGCGCGGGCGCGGGCGCGGGCCGCTCCGTCGTGCTCGCGGTCACCGCACCTCCTCGTCGGGCCGCCGGGTGACGCCGCCGTGGCACATCGTAGTGGCGTCGTTGTCCACAGGGGAGGCCCCGGGGGTAGCAGAACCGGACTGGGACCGCTACCGTCAGCGACGAAAATCGTTGCGCGTGCGCCCGCCGTCTCCCTCCCCCTTCCGGCGGCCGCGAGCGCCGCGCCGACGAGTCCACGGTGGCCACCCCGGGTGGCCAGCCACGACCGAGGAGACGAGGTGACGTCCGGGATGTCCCAGACCCAGGCAGAAGCCGCGGTGATGCAGCAGACCGCCGCGAAGTTCGAGCACGTCGACCAGTCGCTGCAGACCATGCTCAGCGGCCTGATGGCCGAGCTGGAGGTGCTGCAACAAGCGTGGCGAGGCGCCGGCGGGCGCTCGTTCGCACAGGTGAAGCAGCAGTGGGCGCAGGACCAGGCGGCCCTGCAGCGGGCCCTGCGCGAAACCGCCACCGCGATCCGCACCGCCGGCCGCCAGTACGACGTCTCCGACACCGAGGCCGCCGGCCGGGTGGCCGGCACCAACCGCGGCATCCAGCTGCCGCTCTAGACCATCGGAAGGATCGAACCCATGGAGCACGGTGTGCTGGTCGTCAACTTCGCCGCCCTGCAACAGGCCGGCGCCGACATCCAACGGGCGCTGACCACCCTGGAGAGCCAGCTCGGGCAGCTCGAACGGGACGCGGCACCACTGGTGGCGAGCTGGAACGGTGAGGCGCGCGAGGCGTACGAGCAGCGGCAGTCCCGTTGGCGGGCCGCCTCGCAGGACATGCAGGTGATGCTGCGCGACATCAAGCTCGCGGTGGAGGACTCCGCAGCCGACTACCTCGACACCGAGAAGCGCAACGCCAACCTGTTCCACTGATTCGGGCGGGTACGGCCCGGGTGCCCGCACCCGGGCCGTACCTGTCCCCCCGCCCCCATCCCGTCCCCGGGGTCCCGCCCCGCTTCCGCGATCTTGCACTTTCGGCCCTCGGGTTAGGCGTCTTGCCCGTTTCGTCCGGGCACCAACTGCAAGATCGGCGTGCGGGTGGGGTGGGACGGGACGGGGGTCAGGTGGGGTTGGCGGGGTGCCAGCGTCGGCGGGTTCCCCGGGGTAGCACCACGGCCAGCAGCGCCACGAGCGCTGCCGCGCCACCTGTCACGCCGGCCACCAGGAGCGCTCGGTCCCGGGCCGTGGCCCGGCGGGACTGGCGGGACTGGCGGGCCGGGTCCGGCCGGTCCGCCGGGAGCGCGGCAACACGCCCGGGCCGGGCGTCCGCCCCGCCCGGCGACTCGGTCACCGCGCGGTACGGGTTGAGCACCCCGGCGCCGTAGCCCTCGCCCCGCCCCGGTGCCGGGTCGGTGCCGGCCACGATCCGCACGGCGACCTCGGCCGCGTGCAGCCCGGGGCGATACTGCCGCAGCAACGCGGCGGTGCCGGCGACGAACGGCGTGGCGTAACTGGTGCCCTCCGCCCGGCGATGGCCCTGCCGGGGCGCCGCCATCAGCACCTCGCTGCCCGGGGCGACCAGGTCGACGTACGGGCCGGTCTGGGAGAACGCGGCACGCGTCCCGTCCCGCCCGATCGCGCCGACGCCGAGCACCCCGTCGTACGCGGCCGGGAAGGGGCGGGGATCACCGCTGTCGTGCAGGTTGCCGGCGGCGGCCACCACCACCACGTCCCGCCGCACCGCGTAGGCGACCGCGGCGCGCACCGCCGGGTCGTCCGCGTACAGCACGACCGAGAGGTTGAGCACGTCGGCGTCGTGGTCCACGGCCCAGCGGACGGCCCGGGCGAAGTCGGCCGCGTCGACCGTCCGCCCCGACTCCCGCCCGTCGACCACCTGCTGTTCGCTGACGCGTACCGGCAGGATGCGCGCGCCCGGTGCGAGGCCCCGGAACGCGACACCCGGCCGGGGCGTGGCGGCGATGATGCTCGCCACGCCGGTGCCGTGCCCGGCGCAGTCGCGGGTGCCGTCCCCGCCCGGGTCGAGGAAGTCGGCACCGGCCAGCACCCGACCGGCGAGCTGCGGATGGGACCGGTCCACCCCCGAGTCGACCACCGCCACCACCACGCCCGCGCCGGTCGCGAGCGGGGCCAGCCGGTCCGGCGCGTACCGTTGCTGGGGCCACGGCTGCTCGGCCACCGGGCGGGCCGGCGCGGGCGGCGTGGCGCAGCCGGACGGCGCGCGGGCCGCCGCCGCCGGGGCCGCCGGCAGGCCGGAGACGAGGAGGGTCGCCAGCGCGACCGCGGTGGAGCGCGCGAGGGGCCGGGGCATCGACGACCTCCGTAACGTGTCGACTCCGGAACGGGATGTTAGCGCCTCGCCGACGCCACGGCCGACCGTCGATGGCCAGGCATTGTGATCTTGTTACCACCTTGTAGGTTGTAGGCGATGCCTGTGGCCTGTGCGCGGAAGGAGAGGTGGCCCGTGACCGGATGGGAGCCGGCCACCGAGGCCGAGGTGGCGATGCGGGACGCGCTACGAGCGCAGGACCAGCAGCAATACTTCCGCGTGCTGACCCGTGTCGATCTGGTGCTGCCGATCGCCGGCGGCCCGACCGCGGGGTGGGGCACCTGGACCTCCGAGGGCCGCACGCACGTGCTGGCGTTCACGTCGGTCGCCGCGCTGCGCGCCAGCCTGGGCGAGAACGCCGGCGCCACGCGTCTCGTCGCGTACCCGGACCTGGCCGCCGGCTGGCCCAACCAGGAGTGGTGGCTGGCGGTGAACCCGGGCCTGCCGATCGAGGGCTACCTGCCCGCCTGGTACGTCGCCCAGCTCGCCCGGGGCGACGTCCGGCTGCCCGGCCGGACCATGGGCGCCCGAGCCCGTCTGGAGCGGGTGGAGAGCGCCGCCCGGGCCGCCCGTGACGGCGTCCCCGGGCCGGTGCGTGACAGCGGTCCCGGACCGGTGCGTGACGGCGTCTCCGGTGCGGTGCGTGACAGCGTCTCCGGTTCGGTGCGTGACGTCGGCGCCGAATCCGGCCGCTTCGGTGTCCCGGAACCCGCCCGCGAGGCGCCGTCCGTTCCGGTTCCCGCCGCCGTGACACCCCCGACCCCGTCGGGCCGTGGCGGGCGGGTGGCGGAGGCCGAGGAGCCCGCCACCGTACCCATGCGATCCGTTCCCCTTCTCGGCCGCCGCGCCCCGACGGCGCCGCACCGCCGCCCGGCGTCCGGTGACCACGGCCGCACCGGGGCGGGCGACGGGGCCGACCCGGACGCGCTCGACGGCTGGCTCACCGACCTGCGTCGCCGTCCCGACGAGCCGGACCCGTTCGCGGCCGGCCGTGCGACGCCGGACGAGCCGCCGGCGCCGCCGGCCCCACCACCGGCCCGCTCCTTCTTCGAGCCCACCTCGGGCCGCGCGACCCGGCGGCCCTCGCCGCTGGACACCCCCAGGCGGTCCGGCGAGCGGGCGACGCCGCCCTCCCGGTTCGCCGGCGGCCAACCGTTCCCCCGGCGCCGGCCACTGAACGAGCCGGTGCGCGAGGACCAGACCCGACCGTTCCGGGTGGGAGCGGACGAGCCCGCGCCGACGTCGGCCGAACCGGCAGCGCCGTTCCGGCCTGCCCGCCCGCCCGAGGACACCCCCCGGACACTGCCCCGCCGGCACTCCGGCCCGCCCGCTCCCGACCGGTGGGCCGGAACGCGCACCGACCACGACGCGCCGGGCTGGACCCCGCTCGACGACCCGACGGAAGCCGAGGCGCTGCCACCGTCGATGGCCGAGCCGGTGTCCGCTCCGCCCGCGCCGCGCCGGGACTTCACGCCGATCGTCATCGAGGGCACCGTCATCGAGGCCCGTGACCTGACCGCACCCGCGGCGACCGGGCCAGCTTCCGAGGGGTACGCGGCCGCCGGCCCCGTCGTGTCCCGGGTGGACGCCGCCGATCCGGTCGGGTCGCCGACCGTCGACGTCGCCGAGCCCGCGCAGGCCGACGACCGCAGGGCACCCGAGCCATTCGTCACCGAGCCATCTGTCGCCGAGCCATTCGTCACCGAGCCATCTGTCGCCGAGCCATTCGTCACCGAGCCGTCTGTCGCCGGGCTGTCTGTCGCCGGGCTGTCTGTCTCCGAGCCGTCTGTCTCCGAGCCGTCTGTCTCCGAGCCGTCGGTTGCCGGGCCGTCCGTTGCCGGGCCGTCTGTTGGCGGGCCGCAGTCGACCGCGCCGTTCTCCACCGGGTCGTTCGCCACCGGACCGATGGCCGCCGAGCCGTTCGACGCCGGGGCATCGGCCACCGCGCCGTTCGCCAGCCAGCCGTCGGCCACCGACTCGTTCGACGCCGGGTCATCGGCCCCCACCGAGCCGTTCGCCACCGGGTCGCGCTCGGACCGGGTCGGGTCGGCTTGGGAGACGACGGCACCGCTCTCGCCGGCCGCCGCCGAGCCGTTCCCGTCCCCGGCCAGCGAGCCGACCAGATCGGTGTTCGATCCGCTTCGACCGGCGGCCGAGGCATCCGTCCCGGCGGACGTGGCACCGCTGCCGACCGGACCGGACGAGCCGACGGTGTCGCTCGCCCGGCCGGCCAGGTACCCGGACGAGCCGACGGTGTCGTTGTTCGAGCCGACCACACCGCTGTTCACGCCGTCGCCGTCGCCGTCGCCGTCGTCTTCGCCGTCTCAGCCGACGTCGCCAGCATCGGCGTCGCCGTCGGACGAGCCGGGCACCCCGGTGACGTCCTCCGCCGGGGAACCCACCAGGTCGCTGTTCGAGCCGTTGTCCTTCCCGGCCGCGCCCGTCCCGGCCGAACCGACGGTGTCCCTGTCCACGCCGGTCGCGGACGAGCCGACGACGTCCCTGTCCAGCCCGGTCACGGACGAGCCGACGACGTCCCTGTTCGCGCCGAGCGCGGCGGAGCCGACGGTGTCCCTGCCCGCGTCGGCAACCTCGGACGAGGTGACCACGTCGTTGTCCGCGCCGGCCGGGGACGAGGTGACCACGTCGTTGTCCGCGCCGGTCGCGGCGGAGCCGACGGTGTCCCTGTTCGCGCCGGTGCCCTCGGACGAGCCGACCACGTCGTTGTTCGCGCCGGTCAGCGGCCCGGCGGCGGACGAGCCGACCACGTCACTCTTCGCGTCGGCGGCGGACGAGGCCACCACGTCACTCTTCGCGCCGGCCAGCCGGCCGGCGGCGGACGAGCCGACCACGTCGTTCTTCGCGCCGTCGCCGTCCGAGGAGCCGTCCCCGTCGTCGGAGACGGGGCTGGAGACGGAGACGATCCCGTACGTCACCGCCGGGGAGCCGCGCGTCGAGCCGGTGACCGACGGCACCGGCCGCCCGGCGGTCGAGCCGGACTTCGTGCCGGCGAACGAGGTGGAGGAGGAGCTGCTGGCGGCCGCCGCCAGCGGTAACACCGACGGCTTCCTCACCACGCTGCTGCTGGCCCGGGTGATGTTGCCGGTCGCGTTCGACTCGGCGGCGGGCACCCGGCCCGGCGATCCGGGTTTCTCCTGGCGTACCGAGACTGTCGACGGGGTGCGGTACGTGGTGGTCTACACCTCGCCGGAGCGGCTCGCCGAGCACGCCGGAGGGCCGGTCGACACGGTACGGGTCAAGTTCGTCCAGCTCATCCGTCAGTGGCCGGATGTGGCCTGGTCGTTCCGGGTCAACCCGGACACGCCGGTCGGTGCGGCGTACCCGGGGGAGCAGGTCCTGGCGCTTGCCAACTGGGCCGCCGAGGTGGGGCTCGGCGACGACCCGGAGACCGAGCCGGAGCCGCCCGCCACCGGACCGGCGCCCACGACCGAGCCCCGGCCGGACGCGCCGGCGGCGAAGCCGACCCGGCCGGTGGTCATGCAGAAGGCCATCGCGGCGAGCCAGCTCGCCTACTACCTGGAGCGTGGCTACGACCGGGTGTCCGGCTTCGTGCACCGGGCCGGCGAGCTGGCCCATTTGCGTACGCCGGCGGAGCTGTTCGACGCGCTCGGTCTCGGCCATCCCGGGTCGCCGTTCTCCCGGGACGCCGAGGAGCTGTACCTGCTGCGCTGGCCGGCCTACCGGCCGAGCCTCTACCGGATTCCGTACGGCGGGCAGAACGAGGCCGCGATGCGGGCGATGGAGGGCTGGGTGATCGAGCGGTACCCGTTCCGGGGCAACGGCTTCGCGCCGGGTGAGAGCAGCGACGTGATCGCCGAGTTCAAGGTGGACAGTGCCCGGCTGCCGCACGGCGCCGAGCTGTGGCGGGTCGCCGCTGACGGCGGTGCCCGGCTGGTCGCGGTGCTGGACACCGACGCGCTGCTGTGGCGGAAGGCGGACGGGGCGTGAGCCGCGACGGTTACGTGGCCCGGTGGCGCGGCCGGGAGTACCAGGCCAGCCCGGACGGTGACGACGTGCGGCTCTACCAGCCCGAACCGGACGAGGGCTTCACCGAGGCGCGCCCCGGCCGGTACGTCCGGGTGGTGCCGGCGGCCGAGGTCGACGACCTGGCGTACGTGCGGACCACCTGCACCTGGCAGGGGCAGCCGTTCATCGTGCTGGCCGAGCACGAGGGCTGGCTGCGGGTGGAGTACACAGGTGGGCGTTGGCCGGTGGCGGAGGCGATGGGGCTGGAGGCGTTCGACTTCGGCGTCTACCAGGGCTGGGCGCCCGCGACCGAGGTGGCCGGGCTGGGCGAGCAGCGGGTCTGAGTCAGGACTTCGCCCACCGCAGGATCTCGCCGAGCACCACGTCCCGCGCCTCCACGTGCGGGAAGTGGCCCACCCCGTCGAGCAGCCGCCACTCGTACGGGGCGCTGACGTACCGGCCGGAGCCCTGCGCGGTGCGGGGGAGCGAGGCCCGGTCCAGCGCGCCGTGCAGTTGCAGGGTCGGGGCGACCAGCGGCTTCTGCATCAGCTTGACGAACCGGTAGCCGTGCAGCCGCAGCACCGACCGGAACGCCCAGCGGTAGCCCTCCAGGGCGCAGAACGCGGCCTGCGGGATCTGCATCGCCACCCGGCAGCACCGGGCGTAGTCGTCGAAGTCCGGGCCGTCGACCCAGGCCGGCCCGCCCCAGCGGCGCAGCATCTCCGCCACCTCGGCGGCGTCGTCCCGGGTCAGCACGTGCTCGTAGCGGGGGAGCTGGAACTTCAGCGTGGCCGTGGCGGACGCGAACTGGCCGCGCGGGTCGGCGACGATGGCGGCCCGCAGCCGCAGCGGGTGCGGCGCGCCGAGCACCACGAGCCGGCGGACCAGCGTGGGGTGGAACGAGGCGGCGGTCCAGCCGATGAGGCCGCCCGCGCCGGTGCCGACCACGGTGGCGGACCGCTCACCGAGCGCGCGGATCAGGCCGGCCACGTCGGCGGCGAGCGTGTAGCCGTCGTACCCCCGGGGTGGCTTGTCGCTCGCGCCGTAACCGCGCAGGTCGACGGCGACCGCGCGGAAGCCGGCGTCGGCGACCGCCGGCAGCATCTCGTGCCAGGCGTACCAGTATTCCGGGAAGCCGTGCAGGAAGAGCACCATCGGGCCGGTGCCCGCCTCGACGACGTGGAACCGGCTGCCGTTGGCGCCGACGAACCGGTGCGTCCACGGCCCTTCGGGCAGGACGCAGGATTCGTCGGCGAACCCGCCGCGCTGGTCGGTCATGGGGCACAGCCTAGGGCCGCCGGTCGCCCGCCGGTCCCGTAGGTGCCCAGGATCAGGGGATTCTCCGGGACAGGGCGTCGAGCGGGTCAGCCCACGCGTTCGATGCGCAGCAGGCCGACCAGCCGCCCGGGCCCGCACTCGACGCCCGCCGGCGGCGGGCCGACGGTGACCCGGACCCAGGTGCCGGCGGGCCAGGTGCCCTGGTCCGGGCCGTACAGGGCGTGTTCCTGGCCGTCGTCGGTGACAAGCGTGTAGCAGGGACCGCTTCCGCCGTGGCTGAGCCGGCCGGCGAGGACGTTCGGCTTGCGTTGGTCGGTGGGCTGCCGTGGTGGCCCGGTCGGCGGCCAGAGCGTCGGCAGATCGGTCGCGGAGAGCGGGGGCCGGCCGGTGGAGGCGGCCGGGGCCGGTGCGGTCGGCGTCGGCGCGGTCGGGCGCGGTGCGGTCGGGGACGGGGGCTGCGGCGTGGCGTCGACGGGTCCGGTGGGCGCGCCGGGACGGGCGGGGGGTTCGGACGCGGACACGTCTCCTCCGTTCTCCGGGTTCGCGCAGCCGGCCAGCGCCAGGGCCAGGGGCAGTGCGAGGACCGCGGCGAGGCGGCGGTCGAGGGTTGTGGTCACCCGCTTGGGACGCGCCGCGGGTCGCGACGGTTCCCCCCGACACAGGGCGAGGCCCGGGCAGGTGACCTGCCCGGGCCTCGTCGTGGTGTCGCGTGGATCAGTGGCTCAGGAGAAGCGGACCTTCAGCGAGGTGCCGTCCTGCTCCAGGACCTTGATCTTGGTGCCGGTGGCCGGGAGCTTGACGCCGTGGTTCGGCAGCTCCGGGTACCAGTACTGCTTGGTGTCGTCGAACAGCGGCTGCGCGGCCTGGCCACGGATGTACTGCGGCTGGCTGTTGAGGTGCAGCGTGAACGAGTCCGCCTTCTTCAGGCCGAACGGCGCGTCGTAGACCTGGACGCGGGCCCGCCAGGGCGCCCCGGTCAGGTTGTAGATCGGCCGCGGGTGGGCGTCGATGATCATGTTCCGACCCTCACCCGGGTGCACGAACGTGTCGTTGTCCGCCCACCGGAGGTTCCAGTAGGAGATCAGCAGACCCTCCTGGTACGCGTAGTGGTCCACGTAGTCCGGGCGGGTGTTCGCGTAACCGAAGAAGTACGGGCCGGTCTTGAGGTACTTGTCGTACGAGACGTACGACCGGTTACCGGCGATGTAGTAGTTGTCGAACAGACGGGTGTAGGTCTCCTCGACGATGCTCCAGCCGTTGAGCGTCCAGCCGGGGGCACCGGCCTCGGCGCCATCGGTGAGCAGCGTCTGACCGTCGGCGGTCACGGTGAGGGCGTCACCGTAGAAGCCACCCTCGGACACGCCACCGTCGGTCTGGTAGCGGAGCCGGAACTGCACGGCCTTGCCGACGACCGAGTCCAGGTTGACGTTGACGTCGACCCAGTTGCCGTCGCTGGAGCCGTCCAGGGCGTAACGTCCGGGGGAGATCTCCTTCAGGGCCTGGCCGTTGGCCGTGCCCGGGAGCGAGACCCAGTTCTGGCCACCGTCGGTGGAGGCCTCGAAGAAGAGGTAGTCGAAGTCCGCCTCGATGCTGTAACGGCCCTTCATCGACACCGCGGCGCTGCTCTTCCCCGTGAGGTCGATGCTCCGCGTCATCGTGGTGTTCAGGTCGTCCTCGTTGCCCGAGAAGAACTGCTTCGTACCCTCGAACGGCTTGCCGTTCTGGAACTCGTACGCCCGCTGCGGCAGCACCACCACGGCGGCCTGCGCCTTGGCGGAGTTGTACTCCTGCGGGCCCAGCTCCAGCGTGCGCTTCTGACCGGCGACGACCACCTCGTAGTCGAGCCAGCCGAGCTGGAGCTTGTTCCAGGCGCCGAGGTCGCCGCCGCGGTCGCCGATGCCGGCGTCGTTCTTGGCGCCGAGCCGGCTCTGGGCCATCAGGGTCCAGTGCTCGTTGTTGTTGTCCCCACCACTGGTGACGTTGTAGTCGTCCGGCAGACCGAGGTCGTGGCCGTACTCGTGGTAGAAGACGCTCCGGCCACCGTTCTCCGGCTGGATGGTGTAGTCACCGATCCAGACGCCGGTGTTGCCGATCTGGGTGCCGCCGGCCGGGAAGTTCTCCGGACCGGTGTTGCCCTGGTCGCTGGCGAACGCGTACCAGCGGTGGCTCCAGATCGCGTCCTCACCCTGGATCGGGTCACCGTCGGCCTGGTCGCCGCCGGCGTGGACGATCTGGAAGTGGTCGATGTAGCCGTCCGGCTCGTTGAAGTTGCCGTCGCCGTCGAAGTCGTAACGGTCCCACTCGTCCATCGACTTGACGTCGGCCGCGATCTCCTCGTCGGAGCGGCCCTGGGCCTTCTGGTCGGCGACCCACTGGTTCGCGGCGTCGCGGACCAGCGCCCAGGTGTTGTTGCAGACGTTCGAGGCGCACGGGTAGCCGTTGGAACGGCCGTAGCGGGCCTCGTTGTACTTGACCTTCACCCAGTTGGTGACCTCGCCGTCGACGCTGTACCGACCCGAGGACTGGGCCTCGTAGTACTGCTTCAGCGACTCGTCACCGGGGTTGGTGCCGAAGTACAGCTGCCGGAAGTGGTCGGCGCTGAAGTCCGGCTGCCAGATCGTGGAGTTGTCCACGGCCCGGTTGGGCTCGGGGATCTGGTTGACGAGCGGACCGTCGAACCGGGTCGGACCCGGCACAGCCGGGGCGGTGTCCTGGTCCGGGTAGTTCGGGTGCCGCTCGTCGCCGAACTCCGCGAGGATGACGAAGATCTTGTCGGTCTTCTCGCGGGAGAGCTCGACGTACTGGTCCTCGGTGGGACCCTTGCCGGCCTTGGTGCTCCGGGCGGCCTTGCCCGCCGCGGCACCCTCGGCAGCCTTCTCGCCAACCTTGACGACGGTGCTGCCGTTGATCTTCTGGGCCTTCGCCCGGCCCGACAGGACCTCGCTCAGGCCCTCCTGGCGCAGTGCGCGCCGCTTGTCCTCGAGCGGGTTGGGCAGGTCGTGCTCAGCCTGCGCAGGCTCGGCCACCGACGGGGCGGCGGCTGGCAGCTTCGGCGTCGGCGCGGCGCTGGCGGACGTGCCCGCCATCAGCCCCGTTGCGGTCAGCGAAAGCCCGAGCAGACCCACTGCGACTTTGCGCACGTGGTACCTCCGGTGTGAGGGAACCGGCCCCATGGGGGTACGGGCCGGTGGAACGTCCCACAAGTGGGACCCACGGTGAACATAGACACTGCTGGGACTGCTGTGAAGATGTGTGCGTCGATTTGTAGCAACTTTTTGTTGGGGTTGACTTTCGCCGTCACACTCTGGTTCGTCATCTCGGCGTTGACCAGCGGCGATGGCCGTTCGGTCGAAGGCAGCGAAACGGATGGATATACGGAACGGGCCGGGAGCGCCATGCTCCCGGCCCGTCCGTCATCCGGTCCGTTCGGCCCGTTTTCCGGGCATTCCGGTTCCGCTTTGAAGGTGTCGATCAGCTCCGCGGCGGAACCACGTACACCTGGGCGTACGAGTTGTCCCGGGCGGCCCGCTTGATGATGATCGACGTGCCGTACCCGACGCCCGCGTCACCCGGGTTGCCGGTGCCGAGCACGATCGCCCCGCCACCCAGCGTCGAACCGTAGTAGTCGGTCGCCGGGGTGCCGTCCGGGTTCACCACCCGGGTCGTGTACTGCTGGTTGCCCTTCGACGGGACCACCACCGAGGCGTCGTTGTCCCGCGCGTACGGCGAACCGTCGCGGATCTCGATGCCCGGGTACCAGCCCTTGTTGTCGGTGAAGCCGCGCACCGGCGCCTGCGCGCCGAACTTCGTGCAGTACTCGCTGTACGGCTCGTCGGCCGCCTCCAGGCACTCCTTGAACGGGTAGGTCTTCGTCAACCCGAACGCGGCGTTGGAGGACTGCGGCCGGCTGGGCAGGTTGTCCAGCACCGACGGGTCCTTCTCGGCCGCCACGCCCGTGCGACGCAGCGGGTCGTTGTGCGAGTCGACGATCAGCAGCCCGCCCTTGGCGCCGTAGCTGGGCAGCGCGGTCATCTGCGCGGTGACGTGGTTGACGTCGCCGAGCTCGGTGTCCCGGTACCAGACCAGCATGCCGGGCGCGTTGTACGCGATCCGGTCGACCTTCCACGCCTCGTGCGAGTAGACGGTGTCGTAGGCGTACTTCAGGCCCTTGTCGAAGCCGTCGAAGTTGCGCCACTCGGCCAGGTAGTAGTGCGAGCGGACCTGGGTGCCCGAGTCGACGTGCCAGCCCGCGCCGGTGGTGTCGGTGAACGTGCCGCCGGTCTGGGTCCAGCCGGCCGCGCCGCCCTCGACGTCGTCGCTCCAGGTGGTGGCGCCGCCGCCGGTCACCGAGAAGTCGTCGGCGAACCAGCCGCGCTCCTGGAACGCCTCGTCGGTGGCGTACCGCAGCCGGACCTGCACGGTCTGCCCGGCGTACGGCGACAGGTCCACGTAGTCGTGGCGCCAGCCGCCGGTGCTGCCGGTCAGGCCGTACTTCTTGTTGCCGAAGTCGACCATCCGGCCGTTCGGGTCGGCGTAGCCGTCATCGGTGGAGACCAGCGCGCCGGAGGAGTCGTACACCTTGCGCTCGGTCCAGGTGGCGCCGCCGTCCGTGGAGACCTCGACGAAGCCGTAGTCCCAGTCCTCCTCGATGACGTAGTCGTTCCACATCCAGAACTTCGCGTCGGTGGCGTTCGGGACACTCACCGTGCGGCTCAGCTTGACGTCCGCCCACGCCTGGTCGGCGCCGGAGTACCACATGTTCGCGCCGCTGTGCGGCTCGGCCAGCGTGATCACCTTGTCCGGCAGGTCGATCTTGATGCCGTCCTCGGTGCCCACCGGCGTACGCGAGGTCTGCCCGAGCTTGACCAGCTTGGCCCGGTCGCCCGGCCCGAACGTCTTCGGCTCGGCCCAGCCGAGCACCCACTTGTCCCAGAGGCCCATGTGGGTGGGGAGCGCCTGGAAGATCTCACCGGAGTGCGAGCCGGACGCCATCAGGTCCCAGAAGTCCACGTCGGAGTCGGCGTTGCCGGACGTGTCGTAGAGGTCCGGCAGGCCCAGGTCGTGCCCGAACTCGTGGGCGAAGACACCGACACCGGCGTCCTCCGGCTGCACGATGTAGTTCGACACCTTCAGGCTCGTGCCCGGGATGGTGTAGCCACCGGCCACGGTGGAGGAGTGCGCCCAGACCGAGTAGACGCCGACGTCGCCGCCACCACGGGACTTGCCCTGGTTGGCGTGCACCAGCACCAGGTGGTCGATCACGCCGTCCGGCTCGTGGAAGTTGCCGTCGCCGTCGCGGTCGCTCTGGTCCTCGATGTCGTAGTCGGCCCAGGGGAAGTTCGGGTCGACGGCGGCCAACGCGTCGATCGCGTCGGTGGCGAGCCGGCCCGCGCCCTGCGGGTTGTCCGGGTGACCGTTCATCGACTGCTCACGGCCGGCGACCCAGTTGCCGTTCTCGTCCTGGAAACAGCGGGAGGCGGCGTACCAGCCCTCCGAGTGCGGCACCGTGATCCACGGGCTGGCCTGCCCGTCCACGGTGTACGCGTTCTTGGACATCTCCAGGTACATGTTGTGCATGGTCCGGCCCGCGAGGCTGATGCCCGGCTTGCCGTCCGGCCCCTTGAGGTCCTTGCGGACCCGCTCGGTGATGCCCTGCTTGGTGTAGAGCATCTTGTTGTAGTGGGCCGGCGAGAAGTCCGGCACCCACATCGAGTTGTTGTCCTTGTGCGGCAGCGTGGCCGGGTTCGGGATGGTGTTGTGCCGCGGCCCGTTCTGCACCGTGCCGGGCACGCAGGTGCGGTCCTCGAAGACCGTCTTCGGCACCATCACGCCGGTGAAGTCGTCGTTGGCCTTGTCGTTGAACTCCACCAGCAGCGTCAGCAGCTTGGCGGTCTGGGTGTTCTTGGCCTTCTTGATCTTGCGAGGGCTCTGGCCGGTCCGGATGGACTTGGCCTCCAGCTTGGCCAGCTCGCGGGCCGCGATCGGGTTGCCGCCGGCGTACTTGCGATCGTAGGCGCGGGCCTCGTCCGCCGGTGCGGAGAAGACCCCGTCCTTGCCCTTGGCCTCCTTGCCGCCGGTGTCCGGCTGCACCTCCGGCTCGGCGTAGTTGATGTAGAACTCGTCCGCCGCGATGGTGGCCGGCGCGGACCGGGACGGCTGAGCCGACGCACTACCCGTCACGGTCAGCGACGTGGCCGCGAGGGCGATGGCGGGCAGCGCGACGAGTAGTCGCCGGCGGGCCCGGGACTGCGAACTGGGGAGCATGCCACTCCGTTCGTAGGGAATGGTGAGGGACCGGCCGTCTCAGTGACGCGTGTCGAAATTTGCCGGTGCGGCTGAACGTAGTCGACGGGAAGCACCATCGACAGGGGTGAACAGGCCAGTGCTCCTCCGCCGATCGACCGGCACGGCTCCCGGGTACGACGAAGGGCGGGCCGCCGCGCGACCCGCCCCCGCCGTACCGGTGTCGTCAGTCCTCGTCGGACTTGCCGCCGCTCATCCCCGACGAGATCAACTCCATCACCGAGGAGTCCTGCAACGTGGTCACGTCGCCCAGCGACCGGTTCTCCGCCACGTCCCGCAGCAACCGGCGCATGATCTTGCCGGAGCGGGTCTTCGGCAGCTCCGGCACCAGCATGATCTGTCGCGGCTTGGCGATCGGGCCGAGCGTCCGCGCCACGTGGTTGCGCAGCTCGGCGATGAGCTGCTCGCCCGCGTCGCCGGTGATCTCCGCGCTGCCGCGCGGAATGGCGAACGCGACGATCGCCTGCCCGGTGGTCGGATCGGTCGCGCCGACCACCGCCGCCTCGGCCACCGACGGGTGGCTGACCAGCGCCGACTCCACCTCTGTGGTGGAGATGTTGTGCCCGGACACCAGCATCACGTCGTCGACCCGGCCGAGCAGCCAGATGTGCCCGTCGTCGTCCTTCTTGGCGCCGTCACCGGCGAAGTAGACCCACTTGTCGCCGGTGTTGGCGCCCGCCCCGAACCGCGACCAGTACGTCTCCAGGAACCGGTTGTCGTCACCCCAGATGGTGCGCAGCATCGACGGCCACGGCTCGGTGAGCACCAGGTAGCCACCCCCGCCGTTCGGCACCGACTCACCCTGGTCGTCGACCACGTCGGCGACCACGCCGGGCAGCGGGGTCATCGCCGAACCCGGCTTCGCCTCGGTCACCCCCGGCAGCGGCGAGATCATCATCGCCCCGGTCTCGGTCTGCCACCAGGTGTCGACCACCGGCAGCTCACCGCGTCCGACGTACTGCCGGTACCAGATCCACGCCTCCGGGTTGATCGGCTCACCGACGCTGCCGAGCAGCCGCAGCGACGACAGGTCGTAGCCCGCCGGGATGTCCTCGCCCCACTTCATCATGGTGCGGATCAGCGTCGGCGCGGTGTACAGGATGCTGACCCGGTACTTGTCGACGATCTCCCAGAACCGGCCCTTGTGCGGCGTGTCCGGCGTGCCCTCGTACATGACCTGGGTGGCGCCGTTGGAGAGCGGGCCGTAGACGATGTAGGAGTGCCCGGTCACCCAGCCGATGTCGGCCGTGCACCAGTAGACGTCGGTCTCCGGCTTCAGGTCGAACACCGCGTGCGTCGTGTACGACGTCTGGGTCAGGTACCCGCCGGTGGTGTGCAGGATGCCCTTCGGTCGGGCCGTGGTGCCGCTGGTGTAGAGGATGAACAGCGGGTGCTCGGCGTCGAACGCCTGCGCCTCGTGCTCCGGCGCGGCGGTCTCCACCGTCTCGTGCCACCAGTGGTCCTTCGCCGACCAGCCGACCTCCTCGCCGGTCCGGCGGACCACCAGCACGTGCTCCACCGACGGGCAGTTCGCCACCGCCTCGTCCACGGTCGGCTTGAGCGCCGACGGCTTGCCCCGCCGGAAGCCGCCGTCCGCGGTGATCACCACCTTGGCGCTGGCGTCCTGGATCCGGTTGGTCAACGCGTCGGCGGAGAAGCCGCCGAACACCACGCTGTGCGTGGCGCCGATCCGGGCGCAGGCGAGCATCGCCACCGCCGCCTCCGGGATCATCGGCAGATAGATCGCCACCCGGTCGCCGGCCGTCACGCCCAGCTCGGTCAGCGCGTTCGCCGCCTGGCAGGTGAGCCGGTGCAGGTCCGCGTAGGTGACCGTGCGGGTGTCGCCCGGCTCGCCCTCCCAGTGGATCGCCACCTTGTCGCCGTGGCCCGCCTCCACGTGCCGGTCCAGGCAGTTGTACGCCACGTTCAGCCGGCCACCGGTGAACCACTTCGCGAACGGGGCCTTCGACCAGTCGAGCACCTGCTCCCACGGCTCGGCCCAGCTCAGCCGGCCGGCCTGACGCGCCCAGAAGGCGAGCCGGTCGGCGGCCGCCTCCTCGTACGCCTCCGCGGTCACGTTGGCGTTCGCGGCGAGTTCGGCCGGCGGCGGGAACTGGCGCGTCTCGTTCAGCAGATTGGCCAATGCCTCGCTCATACGGTGACTCCTTCGTCGCGTGACCTGCGTCTCCCTACTCCGGGGAAGGTTAGCCCCGCCGTACCCGACCCGCGACCGCCCGCCCCGCTCCGCGCGCTCAGCGGCTCCCCCTCCGCGCCGAGGTGCAAGGCCGGGCCCCCGGTTAACGCCTCCGGTAGAGAAAGGGCCCCCTCTCAACGCCCCGGACCGTGTCGCTAGCGTGACGGGGTGACCACCGATCCGCTCGCCCCGCTGCTCGCGCTCGCCGACGTCGCGCTCGCCGTCGAGCAGGCCCGGGACCGGGTCGACCAGGCCCACCGGCACCGCGCGCTGCGCCGCCAGGGCGGTCCCCTCGCCGCCGAGATCAGTCTCCGCTCGGCCGTGGCCAGCGCCGCGCTGGAGGGCCGGGACCACGACCGCGAGGAGGTACGCGCCGGTACGGTCACCGACCCGGTGCTCCAGGGCGCGCTGCGGGTGGCCGGCGCGCTGCCCGGCCTGAGCGACCTCTGGCCGAAGGCGCCCCGACAGGTGCTCGCCCGGCTGCACGTGCTCGCCGCCCGGGACGTGGTGACCGAGGAGGAACTGGGACGCCCGGTCGCCGACCCGGTGGTGGCGGCCCGCCTCGACGGCCTGTCCAGCCTGGTGGCCGGCGGCACGAAGGTACCGCCGCTGGTGCTGGCCGCCGTCGTGCACGGCGAACTGCTGAACCTGCGCCCGTTCCCGGGCCCCTCCGGCGTGGTCGCCCGCGCCGCCGCGCGACTGGTGCTGATCTCCACCGGGTTCGACCCCCGCGGGCTGGTCGCGGTGGACGTCGGGCACCGTGAGCGGGAACCGGAGTACGTCGGCGCGGCCGGTGCCTTCGCCACCGGCACCCCGGACGGCCTACGCTCCTGGCTGCGGCACTACATGGCCGCGGTGGAGGTCGGAGCGGAGCAGATCACGCTCATCGGCGACGAGATCCTCGCCGCCTCCTGAGGTGCGCTGCCTCTCGGGCGCTTCCGGCTCCTGGGCGCGGCCGTCTTCTGGGCGCAGCCGTCTTCTGGGGGTGCCGTCTTCCCGGCGGTCGCGGCCGAACCGGGTCAGGCGGTGGGCGCGACGGCCCGGGTGCGGCGGTGCCGGCCGTACCAGGCGATGCCGATGGCGACACCGACACCCACGCCCAGCGCGGCCGCCGCGACCGGCACCGCCGGCCGCTCCCGCAACCGGCGGCCCAGCGGGATCGGGTGCCGGAACTCCAGCACCGGCCAGGCGTTCTCCATGGCCAGCCTGCGCAGCGCCCGGTCCGGGTTGACCACGGACGGGTGGCCCACACACTCCAGCAAGGGCCGGTCACTGTACGAGTCGGAGTACGCGTACGACTCGGCCAGGTCGTAGTCCCGCTCCTGGGCCAGCTCGCCCACGGCGTCGACCTTGCTCGGGCCGGCCGCGTAGAACTCGACCTCGCCGCTGTAGCGGCCCTCGACGACCGCCATCCGGGTGGCGATCACGTCGGTCACCCCGAGCAGCTCGCCGATCGGCCGGACCATCTCCTCGCCCGAGGCGGAAACCAGCACGACATCCCGGCCGGCAGCCTGGTGCTCCTCGATGAGGGCGGCCGCTTCGGCGTACACATAGGGGTTGATCAGCTCGTGCAGCGTCTCCGCGACGATCTGGCGGACCTGTTCCACCGGCCAGCCCTTACAGAGCGTGGCCAGATAGTCCCGGGTGCGGGCCATGGTCTGCTCGTCGGTGCCGCCCAGCCGGAACATCAGCTGCGCGTACGCCGACTTGACCACGTCACGCCGAGTGATCAGCCCGTCCCGGTAGAACGGCCGACCGAACGCCAGAGCGCTCGACTTGGCGATGACGGTCTTGTCGAGATCGAAGAAAGCGGCACCACGGCCCACGGCGCGAAAGTCTAGCCGGACGGGACGCCCAGAGCTGCCCGGCCCGGACCCCTAACCTGAGGTGCACCCGGCTGAGTGACGCCGGTCACAGGGGCGCGCAAGAAATTAGCTTTGCGTGGAGTGAACACCACTCGACGTATAAGGGTCGGCTGCGGCATGCTTGTCCTCACGACGGGAGTTCACGTCCCGTCGCTGCTGGAGGCCCTCGGCGGTTGCACCCCCCGTGACCGCTGAGTCGGTTCGGCTCGACCCCCCCGGAGCCGAACCACCCGACGACCCCCGTCTCCCCCCGACGGGGGTCGTCCCTTTGCGGGGAGCGCTCCCGGCCTGGCGGGAGCGCCTTTCCCGACTCGGTCGGGTCGGGCGACGGGCGGAAAGTCAGCGAATCGTCAGCGAACGTCAGCCGGACGCGGTCGGCGTAGTCGTCGGGCGTGTGCGTGTAGCGGTCCAGCGTCGTCGACGCCTTCTCGTGGCCCGCCACCCGCCGCACCACGTTGACCGGAACCCCGTCCGACACCAGCCACGTGATGTACGAGTGCCGCAGGTCGTGGAACCGGAGCCCGCCGACCGCCGAGGCCGCCGCGTGCGCGACCGCCGCCGCCTCCGTGGTGAACTCCGCCCGCTGCTCCCGCCCGTCCCGATCCGGCCACACCGCCAGCCACCGGCCCGGCGTCACCTCGCTGACGCGCCCGAGCAGGCCGGCCCGCACCAGCGACGGCAGCCACACCCGCCGCCGGAAGTTCGACCGCCGTTGCGGCCCGCCGTCCCGGTCGGCGAAGACCAACGCCCGGCCGTCCGGCGAGCCGGCCCCGCGCCGCTGGCGCAGCTCGTCGACGAGGAACCGTGGCATCGGCACCGCGCGCACGCCGGCCCGAGTCTTCGGGTACGCCCGCAGCACGATCCCGCCGTGGGTCTCCACCGCCACCTGGGCGACGTGCACAAGCCCACGGTCGAGGTCGACCGCTTCCCAAGGCAGACCCGCGCACTCACCCCAGCGCAGTCCCGCCCCGGCGGCGGCGCAGACGATCCCTCGGTGTTCGGCCGGCACAGCGGGCAGCAGCCAGCCGAGGAACGCCTCCCGGCTGATGATGCCGGCGCGAGCCTCACCAGCCCGGTTGCGCGGTATCCGCACCCCCTCGCACGGGTTCACCGCGATCAACCGCGCCCGGATCGC
The DNA here is from genome assembly GCF_045040125.1 of Micromonospora sp. NBC_01392. Taxonomy (NCBI): domain Bacteria; kingdom Bacillati; phylum Actinomycetota; class Actinomycetes; order Micromonosporales; family Micromonosporaceae; genus Micromonospora; species Micromonospora sp. NBC_01392. The sequence continues at coordinate 701,257 of NZ_CP109549.1, forward strand.
CGTCTGCATGATCATCGAGAGCATCCCGAGGTGCTTCGCCGTCGTCGAGGGCGCCAGGGTCCGGCCGAGGTTCGTCACCCACTCCTGTACCGCCAGGTAGTCGATCCGCGACAACGGCCAGTCCGCCCACTGCGGCAGCAGATGTGCCCGCAGCATGGATTCCGTCCGCTCGGCCGTCCGGACCTCCACGGACCGCCCGGCCAGCCACCGCGTCACGAACTCACCGAACCGCATCCGTCCCGCGTGCGGGTCGACATACGTACCCCGGTTGATCGTGCCCTCCACCTCGGCCAGGTACGCGTTCGCCTCCTTCTTCGTACGGAACGTCTTGGCCTTCTGCCGGTTGGCCGAGTCCCGCCAGTTCGCCCGGTAGGTCCCGGCCGGCGTCTTGCTCACGAAGCCCACGGTCACCACCCCCCACGCGGTGAGTCGGTCCCGGTCGCCGAGAGCCCGCCGGCCGGACCGTCCAGCCAGGCATGGAAACGGCTGCGCGGCACCACCCAGCGCCGCCCCAGACGCTCGGCGGGGATCTGCCCAGACCGGACCAGGGTGTAGGCCGAGCTGACCGAGAGGGACAGCATCGCGGCCACCTCCTTGACCGTGTAAACGGCCCGGACCGGCCTGGCCTCGGAGTCGACTTCACCAACCCGAGGGCCGGCCTGACGCAGCTCGAATGGCACGACGTTGGACAAGATTTCCCCCATGGTTCAGGCCGCGAGCGCGGCGGGTCGATCGGGTGACGGCGAGAGCGCGGTTGTTCGCAGCCGCGCGGTGTCGAGGTCTGTGCGCCAGCGGATGCGGGCGGATATCGCGCGCAGGAGTCGGTGCTCCAGGGGCGGCACGTCCGGGTCTTCTGGTCGGGCGAGTTCGAACCGGTACCGCTTGGATCCGTCGTCGGCCGCCTGGTCGTGCTCCTCGGTGTCGGCCATGCCGCCGGCGAGGATGGCGCGCACCCAGGCGCGGTTGTCGGCGCGGTGGTCGGCAAGGGTCTTGCCGGACCACTGGCGGGAGACGAGGACGCGGCGGCCGGTGAAGCCGAGGGTGGAGCGTTGGTGGACCTTTCCGGTACACCTGCCCGGGGTCAAGCCGGGCTTGACGCCATCCGGCTGAACGCCGTACAGCAGCCAGTTCGCACACGTCGGCGAGCACGGCAGGACCGAGAGCTCGGCGTGGAGCCGGTCGAAGTGCGCCTTCTGCGGGTCTGAGCGGGGCTTGGCCTGGTCGGTCAGGTCCTTGGTGACGTACTTGGTCACGTAGCGGATGGACCGTTCGGCGTCCTTGGTGCCCTGCTCGATGCCGCGGGCGTCGATGCGGCCGAGGCGGGCGACGTAGGCGGGGCGGCTGTCGGGTTCCTCCAGGGCGTCGAGGGCTTCACCCCAGGTGGGCAGCGGCTCACGCGTTTTGGGGTCGACGTATGCCTGTCGGTCGACGTCCCAGACCGGCGGCTTGTCCACGCGGTAGACGGGTTCGTTGAAGGGTGGCCACCAGACTTGGTGGTAGGTGGCGGCGGCGATCTGCTTGAGCAGCCGGCGGGGCAGGGTGCCGCGGATGGCGAAGTGGGCGTGTGGGGCAAGGCGGCGTTGCAGTTCGACGGCGCCGGCGTATTGGACGTTCCAGCCGGCAGCACGGCGGACGTTCTGCCACCACCGGTCAAGGACCCGGGCGAAGTGGATCGCGTCCAGGGCCGCGCGCCGGTAGTCGTAGCCGGCAGGGTCGACGGGGGTGCCGAGGAGGTCATCATGCGGGCCGTGTCGAGTGCCGCACTCGCATGGCGCGATGTAGGCGCCGCGACGGAGGTGGGAGTGCACCGGCCCGTGCGAGTCGAGCGTCAGCGTGACCAGCATCGACGGCCGGTAGGTCTTGCCCGTCCGGCCCGAGTAGGCCCGGCCCACGGTGCGCGGGTCGACGGGCAGCCGGGGCAGGTCGGGTGAGTCTTGACGCCGTCGGGTGGAGCGCTTTCGGCGGGGCCGCTCGTCGCGTTCCTTCGGAGTGAGGTGGCCGCGCAGGCTGGTCTCGCCGAGGGCTTCGTCCAGTTCCACGATCGCGGCGTCGATCTCGGCCACCTGGGCGGCCCGCTCATCCGGGGTCATCGGTTGGTACTGGACGGCTTCGCGTTCGAACTCCAGATGCGCCCGCACCCGCACCAGGGCGAGTGCGTCCTCACCGGGCTTGTCAGGGCGGACGGCGGGCTCGTCGGCGAGGTGCCAGCCTTCCCGGATCTGCTGGATGCGCAGCCGCCGGCCCTTCTCCGCGCACGGCTTGCACTTGACGGCCAGGGTCGCCCCGCAGGGCACTTCCACGACCTCGGTGAGGCCGGTGGCGGTGTCGGTGCGGCGCAGCGCCAGGGGGCGGACGCAGACGCCGTGTGATTCGGCGAGTTGCTTGAGCGCGTCCTTGGCGAGGGGCTTGCGCATCCGGTCGGCCCGGGACCCAGGCCGCGGCGACGTCTCTGGTGGGGTCGTGGGGATGAGGGCCAATTGGGTCACTGGTCACGCTCCGCGCCGTACGGGATGCCGTTGCGGGCCGTGAACGCCGCTGCGGGGACGGGCACCAGTCCGGGCCGCTGCACCGCCACTGCCGCCGGCCGGGCCGGTTCGCCGGTGACCGCCTGGCCCTCGTCGACGACGTTGGCCACGACGGGCCGGTGATCCTCGATCGGTTCGTAACCGGGCGGCACCTCACCCCGGTCGCCGGCTGGCTGGTCGACGGGCGCCGCCGGGGCAGCGGAGAAGACGAGTTTGGACAGGCCGAGGAACGCCAGCGCGGGCACGGCCGACAGCAGCCACCCGGACGGGCTCGGCTTCGCCACGGCCAGTTGCGCGGCGAGGGACAGCGCGACGGCGCAGACGAGCAGGAACAGCGGGTACCCGACCGGGCCGCCGGTGCGGCGGCGTCGCCGGATGGTCAGCAGCGCCGCGAACGGGAGCAGTTCGGAGATGGCGGCATTCGCCCAGCCGAACCAGTCCCCGGTACCGGCCGGCGAGTTGTTCATGGTCCAGTCGTGGACATGGGTGAACGAGGCGGCGCCGGCCAGTCCGCCGACGGTGAGGACGATGAGCACCAGGGCGAGCCCTTCCGTGCGTTCGGTGTCGGCCTTCATGGGGTCACCTCCTGGTCGGTGTCGTCGCAGAGGCGGCGGTAGTCGCGGCCGAGCTGGCGGATGTCGTCGTCGGTGAGGTAGGCGAACCGGACCCGGACGGGTTCACGGACGCCGTCGAGGACCACGAACCCCACCCCCGGCGACGACTCCGGAATGCGGTCGCAGAGCGCTCCCCGGTCGCGGGCGGCGTCGCCGAGAACCATGTCCACCTGCTCGGGCTCGGTCAGCCGCAGCCCTATGCGGGTGGGGAACAGGTCGCGGAACGGCAGCACGTCCTTGCGCGGGTCCTGCAACGCGGCGACCACGTGCACGCCGACCGCCCGGCCCTGCGACAGCAGCAGCCCGAGTGATTCCTTGATCCGGTCGCGGACCTTCCGATCGGTGATGTAGGCCGTGAGCGCGGCCAGCTCGTCGACGACCAGGACGAGCAACGGATCCTCCGGCGTCGGTACGTGCTGGCGGGTCACCCCGCGCAGCCGGGCCGCCCGCAGCCGCATCCGCTTCACGGCCTCTTCCAGGACGCCAGCCATGCTGTCCGGGTCGTCGTAGGCGAACCGGGTGAACAGCGGCACCCCGGCTGCCAACTCCATCCCGCCCTTCGGGTCGAACGCCCACACCTCCACCAGCCCTGAGCGAATACCACCGGCCAGGGAACGGAGCAGCGACCACAGCACCGACCCCTTGCCCGACCCCGTGGCCCCCGCGATCAGCACATGCGACCCGACCAGCCGCAGCCGGTAGGGCTGCCCGTCCTCGTCGACGCCGAGGACGAGCCCGCCCAGATCCGGCACGTCGGCCACCGGCAGCGGCGCCACGACGGCGGCGAGGGGGTCACGGCGTACGAGGCGCACCACCACGCGATCCGGCCGCGCCGTCGAGCGCGCCTGCCCGCTGCGGCGGCGGAAGGCGTAGGCGAGGCGTTCCGCGGCCTGCCCCCAGTCGTCCGGGATCTGCCCCGGCAGCAGCCGGACGGTCAGCTCGTCGCCGAACCGGTCGCACCGCACCCGCAGAAGCTGCGGAACATACCGGTCACCGGCGAACGCGGTCGCCAGCCCACAGGTCGCCACCACCGACGCCCACCGCCGCCGGTAGACGAACAGCGCGCGGACCCGGCTGACGATCGGGTACCAGCCGAACCGCAGCCACGACGACGGATGCCACCGCCACCACGCCACGCAGCCGGCGACGACGGTCAGGACGACGCCGCCCATGACCAGGCCGCCGAACTCGACCCAGATCCACAGAGCCAGCGCAGACGGGGCGGTGAGCCACCAGTACCGGACCGCCAGCACGGTGAGCCGGAACAGGCCCCGGGCCAGCCACCAGAGCACCAGCAGCCAACCCGGAACCCGCCACGCAGGAAGACGCACGTTCATCGGCGCCATGGGGATCTTGTCCCCGGGAATCACGTTGATCAGAGGCACAGGTCACCACCCCGAGCCGAGCGCCCCAGCGTCGAGATGCACGAGTGACACGACATGCGGCGCAGGTCGAACCGACGCGGCTTCACCCACCGACAGCAACGGGGACAGCGGATCGCACACACCCGGGCGGAAGCCGGCGGCAGCCGCAGCGCCGACCGGAGCGCCGCCTCGGTCTCCCGGTAGGCGTGGCGCAGACCGGCCAGGAGCGAGCGCGTGCGGGTGAGCGTGAGGGCCGCGCCGAGGAGCAGGGGTGCGGCGATGATCAGGGCAGGGGGAATTACGGTGGGCATCACGCCCTCCTTCGCCAGATGAGGGATGGCAGAGCGCGGGACGGGTCGGGACTCTTGGCGGGGAAACGACCCGCCCCGCGCGCACAACCAGCAGCGGTCAGGCCGTCGCCGAGCCCGGCACCACCGACGCCGGGCGGATCGCGGTGGCCCGTAGCGAGTACGCCATGCGGGAACGGCAGTCGCCCGAGGAGCGGCCCGGCTTGCACCGCTGCGAGTCGACATACGGGGTGAGGGTCAGGCCCTCGAACTCCACGGCCGGCGGGTAACCCGGCACGGTCGACGGCGGCGGCACCGGCTGCTGCGGAGCCACGACCTTGACCTTCACCTCGGTGGACCGGCCGAACTTCCCGGCCTCCGGGTCCAGGTCCATCACCCGCACCACCCAGACCCGCTCGCCGGTGTCCTTGTCCCGCGCCTGGTTGTCCGCCTCGCCCCGCCGCTCAAAATCGATCTGCGGCGAGACGCCGAGGCAGAGCGCCCCGGCGGGGAAGACGTACTCGGACGGAACGGGCACCTTCAACGTCATCGGAACCACGGCAAGACCTCCAAGTCCACAAGGCAACTCAACTAGTTGACTTGTTAAGTCAGATCGAAGGTAAAGAGTGCCAACTTGACTTGTCAAGTGGCTAATCCACTTTGGTCAGTCGAGCGGGTAGACGTCTTCCAGATCGTGCCGGGCGGCGGGAAGGAGCACGTCTACCGCCAGCACCGGCGTGGCGCTCCGGTCGCAGATGACCAGGAGCACGGTCAGCACCGGATCGTTTTCGCGGACCTGCAACAGCTCGGCTTCCTCGGTGTTGGGCAGCCGCGCCGAGATGCGTTCGGTCACGTGGTCGAGCTTGAGGCGCTTGCGGGAGGCGACGTGCCTGAGCAGGCCCTCCGGCATCACGTCCTGAGAGCCCACGCCGGTTCCATTGGCCAGCTCGACGGGCAGGAACGCCGTACCCAGTTCCACCGGGCCGACATCATCGACGGTGATGAGGCGTCGACGTGCCACGACCGGAGTCCCCGGTTTCACGCCGAGAGCGGCAGCGGCTCGTGGGGGAGCGGGAACGGTGCCGGCGGCCAGCAGCGTCGACCCGGCCCGCTCGTCGTCGTCGAGCAGGCCATAGCGGCGTTCACGTGATCGCTTGTCGGTGCCGCCCGGACGGCCCAGGACGAACCGACCCTTGCCCTGGCGGCTCTCGATCCAGCCGTCCTGCCGCAGGAGGTCCAGGGCCCGGACCACGACGGGACGGGACGCGCCGAATTCGCGGATGAGTTCGGTCTCGCTGGGCAGCATCCCGCCCGGCGGGTAGGTGCCGTCGTCGATGCGCTGTTGCACCGCGTTGACGATCACCACGTACTTCGGCGGCGCAACCTCGATCGGCACCGTTTCACTCCAGACGACAACTCAGCTTGTCAACAGGCTATCTGCGCTGCTGATCCCCTGTCCATGCGCTGCCGTCCATCTGACCCGGCCTCGGTGCGTAGCCGCCCTGCCAGTCCCGCAGAGCGTTCTTCAGCCGGGCGTTCTCTTCCCGGAGACTCGCCTCGACCCGGTCCCTGGCGATCAGCTCATCGACGACGCGATGCAGGAACGCGTAGACATGTGCCTCGACGAGCCCCCGCCGGCCGAACCCGGTACGCCGGAACCGCTGCCGGCGTACCTGATCGGGGACCATCGGCGCGAGCCGCGAGGCCACACGAAAGACTCCCACTGCCATCGAACTCTCCCATCAAGTCGTCGCACGTGTTCCCTGCCGCGGGCCGTCCTTAGCCGGCGTAGCTGCTGCTGGCTTTCGGCGTGGTTGACGGACCACGGCCCGAGGCGGGTCCGCCCGCAGCAGGCCAGCTTTCTGCACGAAGATCTCTCGACGTGCCAGAGCGTTGCCCGCTTGGTCGAGGACGTAGCCGGTCAGCCAAATCCAGTCGTGGTGGACCAGCTCGCCGGAGATCTTGATGACTCGGAAGATCAAGGCCCGGTCGCCGCCGAACTGCACCGACGCGCCCCGATTGACATACAGCACGTCTCCCGGCTTCGGGACCACGACCGACCGCCTTCCACACCTCGGATGACCGGGGCGCCGAGGCGGGCGGGCATCCGAGCGCGGCCGACACCGCGCTTCCACCAGCACCCGCCCCGGGCCAACTCAGGACACGGCGGAAACGCCGCGTGATGATCGGAGGGCCGGCGGTCGTCGCTGTCAGACGACCGCCGGCCCCGCCCACTGCCCTTGGGCGCCGGTGCCCGCGCAGTCAGGGCAGTCACGCCGTTGCAACCGGTTCGGGTCACCGGGAGCCCGGAGCGAGCGCCGAGGGCTGGCCATCTTCCAGCCCCGCCCCTCGCACGCGGGACACGCAATCGGCGCGGACGGCGAGGACTGGAGCGACCCTCGCCGCGGGCGCGACCCATCCACACACCGCACGACCCGAACCCCGGTTTGCTCAGCGCCCCTCCTCGCTGAACTCACCTCCCGGTGTCCGCGCCGACGCTGCTGCCCATGTGCATCGACGGGATGCACATGCACAATTGCGGTGGGTGAGCCGTCCATGTAGGAGAGATTGCACGGGACCTACGGGACCGATCGAGGACCCGTAGGGACACCTCTGACGGACATCGAGCGGACACCACGAGGACCTGCATTGCCGGAAGGACCTCACCCGGGCGAGCGTGGAGAAAGCCCATCAGGAAGGCGTAGACGGATGGCACGAGAACGCCGCGAACCTCGCACCATGCTGGAGCACCTGATCCAGCAGAGCGACCGCACGTACGAGGAACTGGCCGACGAATTCTCCCGGATGGACCCCCGGGCGGCGATCAGCGCCCGGCACCTCGGGCGGTTGGCACGCGGCGAACGCGACCTGGCCTCATCGACCCCCGCCACCCGGCGGGCACTACAGGCCATGTTCAGCAGGCCCATCGACGAACTACAGCGCCCTTGGACTCCCCACCAGTTGACCCCTGCGCCGGAGCGACACCTCCTTGTCGACCCTGCCGGCGCCGGCCCGGAAAGGAACCTCCTCGCCATGGCCGCACAACGCGCCCGCCAGTACGCCATGCTCGCCGCCGAGTCCACCAGCCCGGCCGCCATCGAACAGCTCGCCGAGGACGTGCAGCGCCTGGCGCTGGCCTACCCGCAGCGCCCCGTCAGCCACGTGCTGCCCGACCTGGTCGAGACACAGGACACCCTGTTCACTCTCCTGGAGCGTCGCCAGGCGCCGAACCAGTCCAGAGACCTGCACTTCCTCGCCGGCATCACCAGCGGTCTGCTCGCCAAGGTCTCCCACGACATGGCCGACCCGCACTCGGCCATGCTCCAGGCCCGCACCGCCGTTCTCTGCGCCGAGCAGGCCGGCCACCCCGGGCTACAGGCGTGGCTGCGCGGCCTGCAATCCCTCGTCGCCTACTGGGCCGGCCGCTACGCCGAGGCGGTCCGCTACGCCGAAGCCGGCCGCGAGTATGCCACCCGAGCCGGCGGCACCTCCGCCGTCTGGCTGCCCGCCAGCGCCGCCCGCGCGTACGCCGCACTGGGCAACGCCGAGCAGGCCAAGGCCGCCATCACCGAGGCCGAGGACGCCTGGTCCCGGGTACGCCCCGACGAGATGGACGCGATGGGCGGCATCTGCACCTTCAACCAGCCCCGCACCCTCTACTACGCCAGCGACGCCCTCGCCTGGCTCCCCGGCGAGGCCACCAACACCGAGCGATACGCCCTGCGCGCCACCCAGGCGTACGCCGACCCCAACGACCCGGCATGGGCATTCGGTGACCAGGCCGGCTCACACGCCAACCTCGCCATTGCCCGCGTGGCCGGCGGCAACCTGGACGCCGCTGCCGACGCCCTGGCCCCCGTGCTCGACCTGCCCACCGATCAGCGCATCAACGGCATCGTTCACTCCGTACGCCGCGTCCACCAGGCCATCACCCGCGCCGGCCACGCCAACGACGCCCGCGAACTCATCGACGGCATCGAGCACTTCACCCACACCCCGGCCAACGCCCTCCCTCGATAGGGCACGATCGAGCCATGGAGCCGATCACCATCCCCGGCCGCGTCATCACCCTGCGCGACTTGCGCTCCGATGACGCGGCCGATGCTTGGGCAATCGTCGGAGACAACCGGGTCACTCAGTGGCTCTCCTTCGACAGCCGGGACCAGGCCGCCGCAGTCGCCATGGTCGAAGGCGCCATCGAGCGAGCCCGGATCACCCCGCGCACCGAGTACTACCTAGCCGTTGCCGACGCCTCAGACCGCATGATCGGCTTCGCGCGACTCGGACTCACCGGCCACCAGGCCGCCAAACTCGGGTACGCCATCAGCGCCGACCAATGGGGCCACGGCTACGCCACCGACGCCGCTCGCACGATGCTGGCCTACGGCTTCCAGACGCTGAAGCTCCACCGCATCACCGCAGCCATCGGCCCCGACAACGCCGCCTCCATCACCGTTGCCGAAAGACTCGGCATGCAGTACGAGGGCCGGCTCCGCGACCACGTCTTCACCAACGGCGCATGGCGCGACTCCCTGCTCTACTCCATCCTCGCCCAGGAGTGGACCAGCAACGCCGGCTGACCAACCGCCGGCGGCTCGACGGCCAGCGCCGGCCCGATCATGGCGCCGGTACGATCGCCGGCATGCGCGACGCCGACACGCCGCCGTAGGAACCCGCCGACCGCCGTTACGCCGACACCGCCCTCACATCCCGGGAGCACGCGGCCCGTATCCGCGCCGCCGCAGCCGAGGTGTACGCACGTGTCCAGGAATGGCAGCGCGCCCCAGGTTGGCGGGAGACACCGACGAATGCTCACCGGTACGCGGTGACGGCGGACGCTGTCGCGGCGCTCGGCGCGTTGCCCGAGTCCGAGACCTCGGAGGATTTGGCCGCTGTCGTCGGTGCGGTCCGTCCGGTGCTCGCTGAATGGCGCCCGAGCCGGCCGGGGCCGGAGCAGCAGATCTTTGCGGCAGTCGAGCGACTTCGGCAGGCATGCGGATAGCGGAGCTGTCCTCAGTTCTGCGCAGCCCGGACCGAGTAGACCTCCAAGGTCATCTCGTAGACTCGCCCAAGTGATCTTGGGGGAGGTTCCACAGGGGTGGCGGTCACGCCGAGTCCGACAAGCTGGGCGTCCTCGCCGGTGGCACTGGGTGCTGCTGGCGTTGGTGGTGATCAGTTGCGCTGGCCTTGTGGCTGTGCCTGCCTCCTGGGCCGTGCGCAAGCAGTTGGAGGCAGAGCGCGGCGAGGCGACGCCGGAGGCCGCGGCCCGCGTGTGGCTGTTACAGCTCAGCGCCGGTGAGGAGCTGGGACTGTTGCGGGTGCTGGCTGGCGCGCGCCATGACGAGCTGCGGCAGCAGTGGCGGGACTACCGGGCCGAGATGACGGGCGCCGGCCGGGAGCCGTCGAAGCTGGAGAGCGTGGGGCCGAGCGCGATCGAGCACCAGGCCGCCGACCGGGCCACGGTGATCGAGCAGGTACGCGCGGTGTGGTGGGACGATGCGCAGATCCTCGCCGGTACCGCGCATCCGTGGCGGTGGGAGCTGCGCAAGGACCGCGGCGGGTGGCGGGTGTGGTCCGTCGACCTGCCGGCATGGTGCGGGGTGCATATCCGGGCGAACCTGTGTCCGTGATGAACGGTCACGGAACGGTCCCGTGGGGCATCAGGGAGGCAGGACCGAAGGAGCCTACAGCGGCAAGATCGATACGAGTTTCCACCAGGAGCACCCCACTACAAGCGCCGCCATCGTGGCCACCACAGCCATCAGCAAGGGAACTCGGCCACCCCGAATCCTGAAATACAGCAACGCCACGCCAGCGGTCAGGCCGAGTGCAGGGACAAGCGCACTTGGCATCAGCGCGACCGCGAGAAAGCTGGTCATCCCTTCCGGGCCATCTCGACCAAGTACAGCAAGGAGGACAAGACCCGCCACCGACAGCCACGCCAGCCCAGCCAAGATCGCGGCAAGAACAAGGACGGCCGAGGCCCGATGGTGGCCCACCCATCCACCAGCGCTCGCCGACCTCGCCGACCGCTCCAGGCCGCCGCCCCGTCTGTTGCGTGCGAGAGCACGGTCCGCCACCCCGACTTCTGCGGCGCCAGGCTTTCGAAGCTCCACCCCAGGCGATCCCACTGTGCGATCCGGGATGTCGTCGCGCGGCACCGCCGTCCTGAGCCGAAGCCAGGGATGCAACTCTTCGGCATCGGACATGGCGGGATTGTGGCACTTCCTCACAAGCCCTGCCGCCCGCACGGATGGCTCGTGGATCAGCCACACCGCCGTCGTGCCCCGATCCCTTGAACGGAGCTGCGGAGCTGCGGAGATGTGATCCGTCAGCTGATGTGCGACGCAGTTCCGCCAGGTGATGTGCGACAGATCCAACAACTTAGGGGCGGGCGCGAGAGGGGCTCAGCCGGCGGCCGAGTGCTGGTGGCACCGGTCGCCGGCGGTGTCCGGCAGCAGGACACACCCGCACACCTGGCACGTTCCCCAGCGGCCATACCACGATCCCGTGCGCCGGAAGCGGGCGAGGGCGGCCCGCCAGGCACTCAGATCGGCCTCGTCAGTCTCGCCGTCAACGTCCACCGGATACCCGGGCTCGTTGCCGGCCAGAAAACCTGCAACAAAGTAGCGGGCCTCCTCCGACATGGCTCCCATCTCGGCACGCGACACGTTGTAGCCCACGCCCTCGTGGGGACACCACGCTGCCATCCGCCCAGTGAACGAGTGGCCGTTACCGACCAGGACGTCACGCCCGCAGGGGGCCTCAAACCACAGCCGCTCGTCGATCGGCGGTTCATCGATCGGAGCCCGCTCCCAACGCACTGGCAGGCTCACCTTTGCCACAACGCACGAAGGGGCCGCCTCGCCGGTCGGGGGACACGAGGCCACGAGATTGGCCCCCCGCTCGTGGGCGAAGGCGATCGACTCGTCCCGGGCCATCAACTCCAGCTCTGTCCCGCTGTCGAGGTATACCTCGGCAGCCTCAATGGCCTCGTCGAAGCGGAACTCGGCGAGTGACCACATCCTGTCGGGCATGGATGACGATCCTAGATCCGCCGAGCCGCCCTGAACACTCGCAACTGTCGTATCAGCACGTTGAGGTGTTGCAGATCAGTTGGCGGACGCGTGTCGCACATCAGCCGACGGAGGACAGCGGAGATGCGGAGATGCGGAGATGACTGCCGAAACAATCTCATCAGGATCAAGGCGGCCCGCAAGCGGGCCGCGCCGGACGCGCTCGGCCTGCTGGTGGCGCAAGCGCCGGCATCGGCCGGCGCGCCGGCCGATAAGGGCTTTTGCCTCCGGCGGGGGCCAGACGACTCCGAGATGGAGTTGCCGAACGGTTCCGGCCCGTGGGTGGTGGGATGCCATCCCGCCAGCCACCGACCCAGGCAGAGCCGAGCAGACCAGGGCCAGGGTGACAAGGTCGTTCGTCCAGTAGGGCGCTCCACCTTGTCACCCTGGCCCTGGCCTGCTCCACTGTGTGTGGGTCGGCGGCAGACGGGATGGCAGCGGAGTGGTGGCCTGGTGACACCATGACGTGGTGGACGACTTCTGGAACGGCGCTGTTAGCGCGTTGATAGGGGCTGTCGTTGGTGGTGCTGCGAGCTGGATCGCTGCCCGGATTCAGGTAAGAGGCGCGATCAAGGTCGCGAACATGCAGACGAGGCAGACGCTTGACGCTCAGCGCCTACTGAGGCGAGAAGAGCGGGAACATGAAGCCCTTAAGGCCCTCCGAGTGTTCGTTGATAAGCAACTGGTGGCTTTCTCTGAGGTGGCGGCGCTGCATGAGGACCACGAGCCCGACGATAGCGAGGCTGGATGCGCGCACCCGACAACCGGCCACATCGATATGGCTGCTCTGTGCGAGGAGAGCGCAAGACTCCGGCTGACCCACGGTCCTTTCCTTCATCCTGCGGTGAGCCATCAGTACGAATACCTGCACGACGCGATGCACGATTGCAAAGACGGAATATTTCAGCCAAGATTTTACGCTAACTTGGACTTGCATGGCTGCAAATGGAAATCAGTAATGGTGTCCACAACGGAACTAGCCGACTGGATATCGGTCTTCTTCGAGTATCAATTGGAAGGGAGAGGTGTAGAGTCCTTGCTGGCCGATTTTAGAGTGGATGGCTATTGGCCAGATCAGTTGAGCGCCCGGGCGCGAGCGCTTAGTCAAGGCGACCAGCGCTAGAGCTCCTGACCGAGGTCGCCGCCGCATCGTTTAGCAGTCCGCATCCAGTCCGCAAGAGGTCGCCGGGCGGCGGGGGAGTGGTGAGAGATGCCGAGAGGCGTTTCCGCTGGCAGGAGCGCACATGCGCAGGTCGCCGGATCGCCCATCTTGATCTCATAATCCCTCGGTCGCCGTGCCATCCACGTGCCAGGTAGCCGGTACCTGGAAGGTCAACAGAGGGAGGTTGCCGTGCGATCTACGTGCGACAAGGGGCGGCAAGCAGCGGGATTCCGGGGTCAACTAGGCTCTGCCCGGACAGTTGGATCACGGGGCAAAAAGCAGAGCGCCGACCGGCGTTTCCGCTGGTCGACGCTCCTGTAGCCCGGCGAAAGGCTATGTGGATAGGGGCGGGGCGAACCGCTGACCTTCCGATTTTCGCTGGGTGGGCTGATTGCAGATGAGAGGACAGGAAAAGGCGCGAACGAGGCGTGATGGCCGCATGGCCGTCGGCCCCGTTGATCCTCGTGATACGCGCTGGGAGGTACCCGCGCCGAGGTGCCGGGTGAGTGTCAAGGTGTCGAGATTTTGCAGGGGCGCGGACCCCCTCGGCTACCAGCCAGGCCGCACGAAATCAAGGAAGATCCCACGGAGCGCCGCCCGTAGGCGTTCGCTGGCGTAGAGCCCTATACAGCGATGATTTCCGAGCCGATGCCGAGACTCCCGAGGTCGTCCATCAACCGCCAGTACACGTCAGACTCGTAGAAGCCTTCGGCATCGCTATTTCCCTCGGCGGGATCGATCTTGTGCATGTCGGGGACGTCGTAGGCGATTGTGTATCCCGCCTCGGAGTCGTTCCACTCGACGCGAACAACCATGTCCACAGTGCCGATGTCGTAGTTGTCGTTCCCGTGGTTCTTGGCGATGTATTCGAACGGATACGTGAAGGTGTAGCTGTCCTCTTTCTTGAGCGACCGCAGATAGTCGTGCTCGTTCACGAAGCCATGGTTATCGGACTCACTCCACATGGCAGAAGCATACGACCACTAGGGCCTACGCGGTGCTCACGACGGCGAACGGCTCCAGCCGCACAACACGAGCCGTGGACGATCGCACGGCCGCCGAGTTGACTCCAGGCGGGGGCGGGAGCCACTGGAGGGAGCCACCAGGGCGACCGGCGGTGAACGAGCCCATACAAGATCGAACGCTGCGATGCTGGTGACAGACATGATCCGGATAGACATGAACCACCGAGACACTGCGATGCAAATCTACGGATCAGAAGGTCAGCGAGAGCCGGCCGTACAGCCATCCGTACAGCCACGACCACCCGCCAACGCCGACGTTGCCCTACAACTACGGACAGGCTGACCAGGCGCGCAGCCGCTCTACCAGCTATCTGCGATCTTCTTCTAATCCCCAGGCCGCCGGCGCCCGCGCATGACAACTGCCATTGAGACTCGTCCGGTAGGGCGCTCCACCTTGTCGCCCTGGCCCTGGCCCGCTCCACAATGCGTGGGTCGGCGGCAGACGGGATGGCGCTCGCGGCAGCTGGCTGCTACTTAAGCGCGGGTTACCATTCTTCATAATCTTCATCCAGTGGCACAAGCAGTTTCCGGCGTGCAGGAACGTTAATAAGATTGTGTTGTACGCCGGTCAACATGTCTTGCGCCCGAGACTCCTCCTCGCTTGTGGCTACAAGCACCTGCAAACTCGGGCCTGATGCCTCGGCGAGGCGCCGCATGAATGATACGAAGTCGGAGTACTCGACCTCCTGTTGTCGGGGCTCGTCAAGCGCCAGAAAGCCAAGGTGATTAGTTGGATATGTGCGACCGAGTTCCGCGAGCGAAAGGAGATAGGCCCAAATCGAACGAATCATATCACTGGCCGAAAGATCAAAGCCAAGGTCAAAGCCGTCGTGTGTCGGGCGGTAAGTCTCCTCCGAGATGCGAATATCAGCCGGACTTAAAGACCTGAATCCATATTCGGCTAACTGGCGGCGAAAGTTAGATCCGAGCGCGTTAATTTTCGCCTTATCTGTCGCGCTTAGCCGATCCTTGCCAAGCTCGGCCAAAAATCTACGGTTATCCTGCCACCTCGTGGCGACATGTCGCAGGGTTTCCTCAACGTCGTCCGTTTCGTCTCTCAACTTTTCGAGCGCCTGCAATTGAGCTTCTAGGCGAATCCTAGCAGCGATATCTGCGGATGAGGGCATACTCGATGGCGCTACGAGACTGTCCTTAACGTCGCGAATCTCGGCCCTCAAATCCGCAGCGGCTTGGCGCAGGGTATCCACCCGGGCTCTCAGAGCAGCTGCCAATCGCAGTGCATCCTGGTGCATTGCCCTAAAGCTCCGAACTTCCTGCTCGATGAAGGCGATATTCTGCTCTTCGGACATAGGGCTTTCGGTAACATCGAAGCCATCGGGAAGAAACTGATGACATGTCGGGCAATGAGGCTCTGCGTCGAATACGTGAGTAGTGCGAGAGCCGAGGTTGCGCAGTACTGCGGCGTCTTTATGGCGCTGCAGGTCTTCTCCGAGTGCTTCGAGCCGAATGTTGAGCCCGTCTGCCCTCTGCTGTGACTCTTCATATGAGCTTAAGGCTTCCGCTATCGCTGCGTTCAAAACAGCCAACTCGGACTGGGTGGCATCGAGCCGGAGGTTGAGGTGTTCCTGATCGGCGGCGACTGTTTTGAGAGGCAGAGACGAGATTTCAACAACCTCTTCCCGGAGTCGACCTATCCCATCATCCAGGCTAATCCACTCATTGCCTATAGGCATCAACAGGTCCAAGGCAACTAGGTCGGGATTGGATGGCGGTCGAGGACCGATCCCTCTAAGCACGACGGATGCCGATGCGGCCGACGTTTGAACTCGTTCGAGATGACGCCGCCATTCTGACTCGATGTTCGCTGCTTCTGACTCAAGACGTTGCCGTTGAAGTACCATCTCGTAAGCGTCCAAGGAGAGGACGAATTCAGCCGAGCGCCGAACTACATCTCGGATGCCGAAGTACGTTGGGATACGCGCCTGCAGTCCCAACCACCCGTGCTTCTGCTCGACAAAGAAGTAGGGGAACAAGCATTCAAGGTAGAGGGGGCCCTCCGTGCCGTCGGTCCTCGTAACGCGCGGCAGTTCCCAGCCCAAGAAGTCCGCAAGCCACCGGTGGAATCCAGCCTCGTTTTGAGCGGAACCACGTCGCCTTACGAAATAATCCCGCCGTTGTCCACGTCCATCCCCTGTCAGGCCCTTGCCGGCCAGCACCTTAACTAAACCATTGCTTGGTTCCCGCCCCTTAACGGAGCGTTCGATAGTGGCGACTTCCCCCCGCTCATTCCTGATCTCAATACGCACGCGTGATCGGATTACGCTTAGACGCTTGCCAGATAGCTCGATTGAGTCGGTCATCGCGTGAGGTAGCGGCACCTCACGACGGGGACTCAACATGCCCTCTAGGCCGAGGCCGTAGAGCAATGCTTGGAGGCATGTTGATTTGCCGCTGGAGTTGTCGGCCCTCACCACGTTGAGGCCATCTTTAAAAAGAATGTCGACACCAAAGACGGGACCAGAGGTTTGCGCTCTGAGCTGAAGGGCGCTTACGTGAAGCATTACACCTCCAGCATCTCGCGGATCGACTTCTGAGAGATAACTTTCGGAAGCTTGGATAGGAATTCTTTCTCTCGCCTTAGGACAGATTCGTTGCTTCTGATCGAGGCGGCGAGCATTAGTCCGTCATCTGTTAGAGTCACAGACGGCCCTTTCCAATCGGCCAAGCCCGAGGCGATCGCCAAGCCAATGGTTCTCGACATCGAAGGGTCGTAGCGAATAACCGGATCATCAGGAGCTCTTGCGCCTCTGAACCACCGGATCGCCACACGTGCAACCTTATCGGACCTCATTGCCGAGGTAAGGAAGTGAATCTGTTCGAGACTGGCCGTCTTGCCCCGGGATCTTTCAAGGACGAGAACGAGAGCTGACAGCCGCCAACTGAGCCTCAGATCCCCCGGGATCGGATCGGGGCGGGGGGTGAAACGAATAGTGCCCTTTGCGCCGATGAACGCGTCCTCAAGAATGCCCACGGTCACACCCCCGCACCCTCGAAGTCGAGTGGGCATCTAATGAGCCAATCACCGATGGCCCCCCATGCAAGGGTTGTCAAGGTGTCATTGTCCAAGACGGGCACGCCCTCGCTCAGCTTCCGCTCTAGGTCGCGAACGATCCTAGGGATGAGCTGAGCCGGCGGGTCGCCGTATGAGAGATACTCGATGTTGAGCCGCTTTTCGGTGCGGGTCAACATCCGGGAGGCATCTTCCCACTGGTCCGGGTAGCGCTCTCGAAGCTTCTGCAGATAATTATTCGAGTCAACGTAGTGGCTAACTAGTTCGTTGATGTACCGACCCCGGTTAGTCGGCGAAGGGAATATCGATATAAGCTTGCTGTCGATTTTCTCGCGCACCTCTGTGTTCTCATCCATCCACTCGCGCAGGTTGTCGCCGTCGATGGACGGGACTGATATTAGCTCCTTCGGCCGCCCCAGCAGAGCTTTCCTGGCATCCTGAAAAGCGTCGTCCGTTACAACGCGAACTCTAAACTCGGGGTCAATGAATGGTAAGCCTGTGCCTTTATAGTCTACTGCTTTTTGCTGGGCATGTAGGACGAGCTCTTTCGAGTCGAAGTATGGCACCAGAAAGAAATAGCAGTTGATCTTAACATCACCTAGAAGCTTTTCGAATTCCTTCTTCTTTGTGATTAACTTTTTCATGTCGCGAGTGAGCTTGTCGCGCTGGTTCTCATAGCGGTCGGCGACGCTTGTAGGCTCCTCAGCTGCGTAACACTGGAAAGCGTGCCCACTGTACGTAAAGGCCTCGATCCCCAGATCTCCACCGTGCCGAGCCGGCATCTCCTGCAACTGGTCGGCGCCATACGCGAGACGGAGGAGTTGAAGGCACCACTTCTCCCAATCATTGGGATCCCAGGCCACTGGATTTGTCACATGCTCCCCTATTAGCTCGGCATGCACATGTAAGGTCGGCGAGAGCCGCTGAGCCTAACCGGCTAGGGCCGAAGAGGAAACCTTCTTGTCAAGAAGACGTCGATGGCCGGTGCTTGGGAAGTGGGACGCCGCAGGCGTCCCCTCCGGGCCGACGGTGGGCGACACGGGAGCAGATCAGCGGCAGTCACCGGCGCTGGCCGACAAGGGTCTTGATCTTTGCAAAGCAGAGGTGGTTGCGAGTGATCCCCGCCGAGAGCAGCAGGGGTGCGACCGTGTTCCGTCGGGTACCCGACGCTTGCCCGGCCTTCCGCAGGGGTGGCGCTAGGTTGCCCGGGTGACCGCACCAAGCGAACTGGGCTCGCCGCTGCCATGCAAGACCATCTGGCACTGACCCATGCAGATCTTCACCCTCAAAGCGGGCAGTCTTGGCCGCTCCTGGCACACTGCGCACATCCTTCTGTCGATGCTCACGCTCGGCTGGTGGCTGCCGATCTACGGCATCCACGCCCTCATCTCCGCCACCACCCGGCCCACCGTGCAGGTGGAGGTTCCCGACGGACACCGAGTGGAGTACCGCGACGGGTGGCCCAACGTCCTCGGACCGGACGAGTACCTTGAGCCCCGCCCCGTGAGGGAGAGAATTCTGATTGCCGCAGGCTATGCCGCTCCGGTGCTGATCCTCGTGGCGATTGTCGTCGGGGTGACGCTCCGGAGCTGACCAACGAGTCGGCACGCAGTCCGTCCAAGCAGTGATCCGCGCTCGCGGACTGCCCTGCGGGCGGCCTCCGGCCGTCCTCGGGCGCCCGCAGCGCGTCATTTCCAGTCAGCGGATAGTCAGCAAACGCCGTACCACGTGGCCACTCTCGATCATGCTCGACGACACGACCGGTACGTCTGACCACGCGGTACGGCACTCGATCACACTCGCTGCTACGTCAGGTCACTTTCCCCCCGACGGGGGTCGTCCCTTTGCGGGGAGCGCTCCCGCCCTGGTGGGAGCGCCTTTCCGGCTCGGTCGCCTCCGGGTGCCGGAGTGGCGGAGCGGCCGACCCTTCGTCGGGCCGGCCGCTCCCATCGGCGGATCAGCCCTTGATCAGCTTGACGACCGCGGTGTCGTTGACCTCGACGTACTGGTTGTACTCGCTGTCGTAGCCCTGGGCCCTGGTGCTGACCTCCACGTCACCCTTGACGAACGGCTGGGTGCCGCCCGGCGTGGCGGTGGCGGTCCAGGCCGCCGGGCTGCCCGGGGCACAGTCCACGCGGGTGGTGAAGTCCCCCCGGACGATGGTCTTCTTGACGATCTCGGTGACCGTGCCGTACAGCGCCACGGAGGTCGGCTGGTTGCAGGTGACAGTGCCGTGCACGACCGCCTTGCCGCTCACCGTGCTGGCGGTGCCCTGCGTGGCCACGGCGAGCGCGAGGTCCAGCGGCGCCGGGGCCGGCGGGTTGGCGATGTGGACCTCGCCGCGGGCCGCCGCGGTGCCGCCCTCGCAGTGCTGCTCGAAGGTGGCGTCGAACGTCTGGACGTAGCCGTTCGGTCCGAAGACGGCGTTGAGCACGGTGAACGTGCCGGTCAGCTCGTTGCAGCCGCGGCCGTTCCCGTCCAGGCCCAGGCCGGGGCCCGCGCCGTTGAACGGGTAGCGGGTCGCGTTCTCGTAGGTGCCAGGGGCCAGCGGCTGGCTTCCCGGGGCGTCGAAGTCCAGGTACCACCAGTCGCCGCCGTAGCCGTTGACGTTGACCGACACGTGGCTGGCGTCGGTCGACGCGGAGGTGGTGAGCTGGTCGCCGTCGGCGACCGAATAGGCGTACGACCCGCCGCCGGTGATGTAGTCGCCCTGGTCACCGCTGAAGGTGACCGAACCGGACGCCACCGGCTGCGCCTGTGCCGGCGCGGCAGCGACCAGCCCACCCAGCGCCCCCGTGATCGACAGGCTGGCCGCCAGGGCCGCCCTCCGCCAGGTCTTTTGCATCCCCGCTCCTGTCGGTGAGACAGCTGGGCGGTCGTACCGCCCGAAAGTTGCTGTCGATCAATTACCGCACGGAGTGGTGATGTCGTTACACCGCGAGGACAAAGCGTCCGAAAGGGACGGTCAGCGGATCACGGCGTGCAGCGTCTGCCCGGCCGGCTCGAAGCAGACGAGCCCTCGGCCCTGCTCGTCGGTCACCACCCACGGATGGCCCACGTACGTCTGCTGCCGGTAGGACTGCCCCGCCTGGAGCACCGCGTACCGCTGGCGTCGGCCGTCGTAGTCCAGCCAGTTGACGACCACGGGCGCGGTCCGGGCGTTGACGAAGTCGACGAAGGTCTCCGGCCCGCCCCCGCTGGAGCGCAGCGTCGACTCCCGGGACGCCGGCAGCGGGGTGAGTTCGCCGGGCCGGGACACCGGCGGCTTCGTCCGGCTGGCCGATGGCTTCGGTGCCGGTGGTCGGGCCGCCGGAGTGGTGCGGCGAGGTGGGGCCGGCGAGCGGGTCGGCAGCGCGGCGCGGGTGGAGAGCGACACGGGCGCCGGGGAGTACGACTCGGTTGTCAGGTCCGCAGCCGGCGTGCCGGGCGAGGCCAGGATCGCCTCGGCGCCGCCGGGCGGCGGCAGGTCGGGGCGGCGCGGCATGGCGAAGAAGCTGAGCGTGCCGACCAGCACCACCACCATGACCCCGATCGCCACCGAGGCGAGCGTGGCCGGGGACGGGTCGCGGAGCCAGGCCTCGCCGCCGCTCGGCGGGGCCGGCCGGGCGCGGCGTCGGCCGGACGGGGCTCCGGTGCCGTGCGGTGAATCGGTCATGGCCTCGATTCCGCGAGCGGTGCCGTCCGTTCCACGGCAGGGCGCTCCGATTATGCGGGACGGGCAGCGTTCCCAGTCAATGGCTGGCGGGGTCACCGGTTCCGGCCGGTGAGCCGGGCCGGACCAGTCGTCCGGGCAACCTTCCCCGCCGATCCGGCCGCGTGGACGCATAGCAGATCGACTCGTTCGGCGAGGTCTGTCCACAAGCCCCCTTGTTGTCCACAGGCGAGCGGTTGCGGCGCCCGCACGGTCGGCCCGATGGGCAGGCTCCACCACGGCACGCCCAAGTCCGACCGTTGGAGGCCGCCATGGCGCCCCGCACCCCGCTTCCGCCGTACCGTCGACTGCCGTTGCTCGTCACGGCCGACGGTGACCTGCTCGATGAGCTGCTGCGCCTGGCCGCGGCCGGCGGCACCGAGGTCGAGCTGGCGGCCGACCCGGCCGCCGCCCGTGCCCGCTGGGCGCCCGCGCCGCTGGTGCTGGTCGGCGCCGACCAGGCCGCGGCCTGCCTGCGGGCCCGCCTGCCGCGGCGTCCGCGCACCGTGCTGGTCGGGCGCTCCGGCCAGCTCGATCCGGGTACGGAGTTGGCCGAGCTGATCGGCGCCGAGCATGTCGCGGCGCTGCCCGCGGCGGAACCCTGGCTGGTCGACCGGTTCGCCGAGTGCGTGACCGGGCCGGTCGGCGCGGGCCCGGGCCGGGTCGTGGCGGTGCTCGGCGGGCGCGGCGGCGCGGGAGCCAGCGTGCTCGCCGGAGGGCTCGCGGTCAGTGCGGCCCGGGCCCGGCTCCGCACGCTCCTGGTCGATGCCGACCCGTTGGGCGGCGGCCTCGACCTGGTGCTCGGGTGGGAGCAGCTCGACGGGTTGCGCTGGCCCGAGCTGGCCGGTGCCGACGGCCGGGTGGATCCACCGTCGCTGGTCCGCGCGCTGCCCAGCCGTGGCGACCTGGTGGTGCTCTCGTGGGACCGGGGGGACCTGCGGCACCTGCCGGCCGAGGCGATGGCCGCCACTGTCGACGCTGGTCGGCGCGGGCGGGACCTGGTCGTGCTCGACCTTCCCCGGCATCTCGACGACGCGGCGGTGATCGCCCTCCAGGCGGCCGACCGCGCGCTTCTCGTGGTGCCCGCGGAGCTGCGTGCCACCGCCGCCGCGGCCCGGGTGGCCGCCGTGGTGGCACCCCAGTGCGCCGACCTCTCGGTGATCGTGCGTGGTCCGGCGCCGGGCCGGCTCCGGGCGGCCGAGGTGGCCCGCGCGCTCGGCTTGCCGCTCGCCGGCACGCTTCGGCCGGAGCCCGGCCTGTGTCGGGGGCTGGAGCGCGGCGAGGCCCCGGGCGCCACCGGCAAGGGCCCGCTCGCCGTGCTGTGCCAGCGGCTCGTCGACGAGCTGACCGGTCGGTCCGCGGCGGGCGCGGCGTGACCGGCCCGGCCGATCCCGGAGAGCTGGCCGCCCGGGTCCGGCACCGCTTCGCCGCCGACGCCACCCCGGTCACCTCCGCCGCGGTGGTCTCCGCGGTACGCGCCGAGCCGGGCGCCGGCGTGCTCGGCGACACCACTCTGCTGCGGATCGCCGACCGGGTGCACGACGACCTCGTCGGCGCCGGCCCGCTCGCGCCGCTCCTCGCCGACCCGCAGGTCACCGACGTGCTGGTGAACGGCGTCCGGGTCTGGGTCGACCGGGGGCGGGGCCTGCACCAGGTGGCCGTGCCGCTCGGCACGGTCGACGACGTACGCCGGTTGGCGCAGCGGTTGACCGCGGCGGCCGGTCGCCGGCTGGACGACGCCTCGCCCTACGCCGACGCGCGACTGCCGGACGGCACCCGGCTGCACGCCGTGCTGCCGCCGGTGGCGACCGACGGCCCCTACCTGTCGCTGCGCACCTTCCGGCAACGGCCGTTCACGCTGGCGGAACTGGTCGACCACGGCACCGTGCCCCGGCCGGTCGCCCCGCTGCTCGACGCGGTGGTGGCCGCCCGGCTCGCGTACCTGGTGACCGGCGGCACCGGCTCCGGCAAGACCACGCTGCTCAACACGTTGCTCGGGCTGGTGCCCGGCACCGAGCGGATCGTGCTGGTGGAGGACGCCGCCGAGCTGCGCCCGGTGCACCCGCACGTGATCGGGTTGCAGGCGCGCACCGCGAACGTCGAGGGCGTCGGCGCGGTCGGCCTCAGCGACCTGGTCCGGCAGGCGCTCCGGATGCGACCGGACCGGCTCGTGGTGGGTGAGTGCCGGGGCGCCGAGGTGGTCGACCTGCTGGCCGCGTTGAACACCGGCCACGACGGCGGGGCGGGAACGCTGCACGCCAACGCCCCGACGGATGTGCCCGCCCGACTGGAGGCGCTCGGAATGCTCGGCGGGCTGCCGCGGATCGCGTTGCACGCCCAGGTCGCCGCCGCCCTGCAGGTCGTCCTCCAGGTACGCCGGACCGGCGAGGGGCGGGTGCTCGACTCGATCGGCCTGCTCCTCCCGGGTGGCCCCGACCGGGTGGTGACAGTGGTTCCGGCCTGGATCCGGGGCCGTGGTCTCGGCCTGGCCGCCCGGCCGCTCGGCAACCTGCTGCGCGAGCGGGGCGTGCCCGTGCCGCCGATCCTCTGCGCGGTCTGGCCAGACGCGGCAGGCCCCTCGTGACCGGCCAGCTCGTGACCGGCCAGCTCGGGCTGGTGGTCGTGTTGCTGGTCGGTGCCGCGGTGACGGTCGGCTGGCCGGTACGCGCCGGCCGGACCCGAAAGCGGGCCGTCCTCGACCCGGGACCCGGTCCCGGCCGACGGCCCACCCCTGGCCGACGGCCCGCCTCGACGCCGGGCGGTCGGGCTGCGTTCCCGACGCGGCCGGCCCCTGACCGGCGGCTTGCCTCGACGTCGGCGGGTCTGGCTGCGTTCCGGACCGTCTCCGTCCGGCGGGCCCTGCCGGCGGCGGCGCTGCTCGGTGGCGGGGTGGGGGCGCTCCTCGGTGGTCCGGTGGCCGCGCTGGCACTCGCCGTCTACGGCACGCTCGCGGCCCGGGCGGCGTTACGCAGGCGCACCCGGCAGGCGGCCCAGGCGGAGCACCGTCGTGATCTCGACCGGCTCGGTGCCGTCGCCGCCGATCTGCGGGCCGGTCTGCCCACCGGCCACCTGCTCGACAACGGTTTGGGGCGGATCGCGCGGCTGACCCGGGCCGCGGTGCGACTTGCCGACCGGACCGGAGCGCCGCTGGCCGACCTGCTCGAACGGATCGAAGCCGACGCCCGCGCGGCCGACCGAGGGCTCGCCGCTGCCGCCGCCCAGGCCGCCGGCGCGCGGGCGACGGCGTGGCTGCTCGCCGCCCTGCCGCTCGGCGGGATCGGTCTCGGTTACGCCATCGGCGTCGACCCGGTGGCCGTGCTCCTGCACACGCCGGTGGGCGGTGGCAGCGCCGTGGCGGCCGTGGCCCTGCAGGTGGGCGGGCTGCTCTGGGCGGAACGGCTCGGCGCCGGGCCCGGTCGGGCGGCCTGATGTCCCGCCAGGTGGTCGCCGCCGTCTGCCTCGGCGGCGCCGCTTCCCTCCTGCTCGTCACCGGGGCCGCCGCCCGGCCGGTCCGGCGGTTGCGGCGGCTCGCGCCCACCCCTCGGCAAGGCCGGCCGAACTGGTGGCCGGACCGGATCCGGCTGGGTGCCGGCGTGACCGCCGTGGCCGTGGCGGTGATCGCCGGTGGCTGGGTCGGCCTGCTCACCGGTCTGCTGGCCGGGGTGGCCGCCGACCGTCTGCTGCGCCGGATCGAGCCCCGCGCCGTACGGGAGCGTCACCTGCGCGAAACCGCGGACCTGCCGCTCGCCGCCGATCTGCTGGCTGCGGCGCTCCGGGCCGGCGCACCTGTCGACCGCTCGGCGCTCGCGGTCGCCGAGGCGCTCGGCGGGCCACTCGCGGACCGGCTCGGCCGGGTGGGCCGCACGCTGGGCCTGGGCGGTACGGCGACCGAGGCGTGGGCGCACCTGCGCCCGGTCTCCGGGGCGGAGAGCCTGGTGACCGCCGCGGTCCGCTCGTCGAACAGTGGCGCCGCGCTGGCCGGCGCGCTCACCCGACTCGCGGACGACCTGCGGGCGGAGCGCTCGACCGCGGCTGAGGCGGCGGCCCGACGCGCGGGCGTGCTCATCGTGTTGCCGCTCGGGCTGTGCTTCCTGCCCGCCTTCATTCTCGCCGGTCTGGTGCCGGTGATCGTCGCCGTCCTCGGCGACGTGCTGTGAACCATCGAGAAGGGACGTACGACATGCGCAAGCTTCTCACCCGACTGCGGGGTGACGCCGGCATGAACACCGCGGAGTACGCCGTGGGCACCCTCGCCGCGGTCGCCTTCGCCGGCATCCTGCTGAAGGTGCTCACCTCCGGGAACGTGCAGTCCGCGCTGACCGCTGTCATCGACCGGGCCTTGAAGTGACCGGGCGCCGGTGGGCCGGCCGTCACCGTGGCCGGTACGCCCTCGTTCCGGCCGCCCCGGTGGCGAGTGGCGGGGCGCCGTACGGCGTCCGGTGTGGCACCGCCCGCCGTCGCCCCTGGGACGCCCGGGAACGGGGGTCGTTCACCGCCGAGCTGGCGGTCGGTCTGCCGGCGTTGATGTTCCTGCTCGTCGCCGGCCTCACCGCGGTCGACGCGGTGACCACGCGTGCCGGCTGCGTCGACGCGGCCCGGGAAGCGGCACTCGCCGCCGCGCGGGGCGAGCCGGGCCCACCCGCCGCCACCCGGTACGCCCCGGCGGGCGCGGAGGTGACGTTGACCGTGACCGGTGACCGGGTGACCGCGACCGTCCGGGCACCCGTCCGGACGTTCGGCACGAGGCTGCCCCGGTCGACCGTCTCCGGCGTCGCGGTGGCCGCCGTGGAACCCGGCGCTCCCGGGCCTGTGTCGTGACGCCGCCAACGCCGGAGAAGCCGGGAACGCTGGAGAAGCCGGGACGGCCGGCGAGGCCGGCGACGCCAGGGCGGCTGGGGACGCTGGAGAAGCTGGGGACCTTGTCACCGACCGTCAGCTCGGCCGACCGTGAGCCGCACCCGGATGAGCTGTCGGACCCCGCCGGGCCGCACCTTGCCGGAGCGGGCCCTGCCGGGCTGGGCCTCGCCGAGCCGGACCTCGCCGGGCCGAGCCCTGACAGGCCGGACCTCGCCGGGCCGAGCCCTGACAGGCCGGACCTCGCCGGGCCGAGCCCTGACAGGCCGGACCTCGCCGGGCCGAGCCCTGACAGGCCGGACCTCGCCGGGCCGAGCCCTGACAGGCCGAGCCTTGCCGGGCCGAGCCTTGCCGGGCCGAGCCCTGACAGGTCGAGCCTTGGTGGACCGGACGCACACGGACGGCCCACCGGCTGGTCGGTGGACGAGCGGGGCGGGGCGACCGTGTGCCTGCTCGCCATCGGTCTGGTGTTCGTGCTCGTGGGGCTGTTCGGCGCCGGGCTCGGGGCCGCCCGCTGCGCGCGCCATCAGGCCCGGGTGGCGGCCGACTTCGGCGCGCTCGCGGGCGCGAGCCGGGTGCTCGACGGGGCGGACGCCGCCTGCGGGTCGGCCGACGCGCTGGTGTCCGCCAACGCCGGCCGGATGACCGGGTGCCGGATCGACGGCCTCGACCTGATCGTCACGGCGCAGGTACGGGTCGCGCCGCTACCCGGGTTGACCCGCGTCGCCACCGCCACGTCCCGGGCCGGCCCGGCGCGCGAACTCGCCGTCGCGCCATGACCATGACCATGACCATCGCCTGCCGCCTGCCGCCTGCCGCCTGCCGCCTGCCTGGCGACACTGGTTTCGCTACCGGCGGGCGGGCGGCGGAACCCACCCGGCGGTCGACCGGTGGAGCCCGCCGCGACGGGCCGCACCGGTCGACGCCGGCGTCAGCGGGACTGGAGCGCGTCCAGGCCCACCGCCATGGCGATGACCAGGCGACGGTCGATGTGCGGGTGGTGGATGTCGACGACGTACCGGTCGCGCAGGCCCCACTTCTTGTCGACCGAGAACACCGGCTGGCCGCCGGCCAGGAAGTCGAAGTGGTAGGGCAGCCAGGAGAGCGAGTCGACGAAGCGGCGCAGCAGCGCCACCGGCAGGCTGCGCTCCTGTCCCGTCGCGGGCGGCAGACCGGGCTGCTCGACGTGCCAGGTCGAACGCAGCAGCGACTGGGCGAAGTCCTTGCGGAACAGGCCGATCGGGGCACCGGCGTGGTCGGTCACGTCGTAGGTGGCGCCGAGGTCGAGCCGTTGGCGGGCCTTGAACCCGAGCAGGGGGTACTGCTTGGTGTCGTCGGTGTAGATGGTGACCTGCTCCTTGAAGGCGAGCCGCTTCTGCTGCGCGAACGCGAGCAGCCCGCCCTCGGAGCCGTCCGGTGCCACGGCGTGCACCTCGTACTGGTTGACCATCATCCGGATCCGCTGGCGGACGATGAACCGGTGCTGGGCCTGCAGGCTGTCGAGCGACATCTGATCTCCTTCGAGGGGTCGCCGGAGTCTCGCACAACGCCGCCACCAGCGCGCACCGCTGGTCAGCCCTGACGGTGACCTTGATCGACTCCCGCACACCGAAGTGACGGTGCCGGTCATCGTCCGACACCGTCCTCCCGTGAGCTGGCGAGACGCCACCCGGCCCGACCGCGCTCATCAAACAGCGGTTCGGGCCGCGACGGGCGGTCAGCGTCCGCCGTCGACCGTGGCCTTCATCGCCCACGTGTTGAGCACCTGGTGGATACCGCGCAGGCGTTCGTTGATCTGGTCCAGCCGCTCCGCCTGGGCCAGGTTCGCCAGCGCGGTACCCAGCGCTATCTGCTGGTCCGGGGTGAGGCTTTCCTGGTCGATGGTGTAGAGCAGCTCGACGGTCTCGGCGATCGTGTCGGCCACGGCGGCACCTCCGGCGGACGGGTCTCGGGTCGCGTCTGCGCTACCGGAATGATGCATGGAAGCGCTCCCATACATCAATGCCCCGTGGCACCCTTCCTCATGCACCCGTCCCACCCACCAGACTCACTCCTCCCACCAACCCGCCCGTCGATCTTGCACCTTGCGCCCAGGCGTATTGGACAAACAGGGCGCGGCGTGGGCCGAAACTGCAAGATCGACGGGGTGGGTGGGGTCTGCGCTGGTCGAGCATCGGGCGGCGCGTCGGGGGCGGGAACAGTCCTCGCTCGCTGGCGTCACCGCATCGGTGGGCCGAGGTGGTGACGAGTGATGCGGCGAGGTCAGTCCGTCGTGATGGGGTCGGTCGCCGATCGCCGGGCTGCCCGGTCGTCCTGCCGTGGCAGCACCCCGTCGCGCTCCGCCCCCGGCTCCGACTCGTCACCCGACGAGCCCTCACCCGCCACCGCATGGACGCCCACCGCGCTGCCGGCCACCGCATGGACGCCCACCGCGCTGCCGGCCACCGCATGGACGGCCGCCGCGCTGCCGGCCGCCGCATCGACGTCCACCGTATGGACGCCCGCCGCGTCGCCGGCCGAGGCGTCGACGGCCGTCGCGGTGCCCGCCGCGGCGGCGAGGTTGGTGAGCACCACGTCGAGGACCTTGACGGCTTCCGGCTTGGCCAGCGGGTTGTTGCCGTTTCCGCACTTCGGGGACTGGACGCAGGACGGGCACCCGGTCTCGCACCCGCACTCGACGATCGCGTCGCGGGTGGCGCGCAGCCAGGCGGCGGCCGTCCGGTACGCGCGCTCGGCGAAACCCGCCCCGCCGGGATGACCGTCGTAGACGAACACGGTCGGGGCCTCGGTGTCCGGGTGCAGGGCGGTCGACAACCCGCCGATGTCCCAGCGGTCGCACGTCGCCATCAACGGCAACAGGCCGATCGCGGCGTGTTCGGCGGCGTGCAGCGCGCCCGGCACGTCCGCGGCCTCGACGCCGGTCCGAGCCAGCGACTCCGGCGAGAGCGTGAACCAGACCGCGACCGTACGCAGCTCGCGCGCGGGCAGGTCCAGCGGGCGGGTGTCGATCACCTCGCCGGTGGCGATGCGCCGGCGCTGGTACGACACCACCTGACTGGTCACGTCCACCTCGCCGAGGAACAGCCCGACCGGGCCGGCGTCGACGTACGAGCGGACGGACACCACGGACAGCGAGGTGACGTCGCGGGCGTGGGTGGACCAGTCCGGCTCCTCGGTGTGCACCAGCGCGCACCCGTCGGCCAGGTCGAGCGTGTCGACCACGTATGAGACGCCCTGGTGCAGGTAGACCGCGCCGGTGTGGAGCAGGAAGTGTGCGGAGCCGCCGTCGACGGTGCCGAGCAGCCGCCCGGTGGACTCCTCGACCACGCAGACCGGGGCGCCGCCCTCGCCGCGCAGGTCGACCTCGGGGCGTTCCCGGTGCCGCCAGTACCAGCCGGTGGGCCGCTGCCGCAGCGCGCCCGCCTCGACCAGCGAGTCCACCGCCTCCTTCGCGCCGTCGCCGAACAGGTCCAGGTCGGCGGCGGTGAGCGGGGCCTCGTGGGCGGCGCAGGCGAGTTGCGGCGCGAGCACGTACGGGTTGGCCGGGTCGAGCACGGTGGCCTCGACGGGACGCCCGAACAGCGCCTCCGGGTGGTGCACGAGGTAGGTGTCGAGCGGGTCGTCGCGGGCCACCAGCACCGCGAGCGCCTCGTCGCCGGAGCGCCCGGCCCGGCCGGCCTGCTGCCAGAGCGAGGCGCGGGTGCCGGGCCAGCCGCAGATCAGCACCGCGTCCAGCCCGACCAGGTCGACGCCGAGTTCGAGCGCGTTGGTGGAGGCGAGCCCGAGCAGGTCGCCGTGCAGCAGCGCCCGTTCCAGCTCGCGACGCTCCTCGCGCAGGTAGCCGGCCCGGTAGGCGGCGACCCGGTCGCCCAGCCCCGGCACCGCCTCGTCGAGCGACCGCCGCGCGTTCGCGGCGACCACCTCGGCGCCCTTGCGGGACCTGACGAAGGCGAGCGTGCGTACCCCCTCGACCACGCTGTCGGCGAGCAGGTCGGCGGTCTCCCGCAGCGCGGAGCGCCGGACCTGGACGAGATCAGCGTCAACAGACGAATCCGTGGGCGGCAGCAGCGGCGGCTCCCAGAGCGCGAACGTCACCCCGCCGCGCGGCGACGTGTCCTCGGTGACGGCGGTGACGGGCAGGCCGGTGAGCCGCCCGGCCGCCGTCGCCGGGTCGCCCGACGTGGCCGAGGCCAGCAGGAACACCGGCGTACGCCCGAAGCGGGCGCACTGTCGACGCAACCGTCGCAGCACGTGCGCGACGTGTGAGCCGAAGACGCCCCGGTAGGTGTGGCACTCGTCGATGACCACGTACGCGAGCCGGCGCAGGAAGCCGGACCAGTGGGCGTGCCCGGGCAGGATGCCGTGGTGCAGCATGTCCGGGTTGGTCAGCACGAACCGGGCGTGTCGACGGATCCACTCCCGTTCGGTGCGCGGGGTGTCGCCGTCGTAGGTGGCCGGGCGTACCCCGTCGAGGTCCAGGCCGGCGACGGCGCGGAGCTGGTCGGCGGCGAGCGCCTTGGTCGGGGCCAGGTAGAGCACCGTGGCGCGCGGGTCGGCGAGCAGCGTGCTCAGCGCGGGAAGCTGGTACGCCAGCGACTTGCCGGACGCCGTGCCGGTGGCGACGACGACGTGCTGCCCCGCGTACGCCAGCTCGGCGGCCTGGGCCTGGTGCCGCCACGGCGCGGCCACGCCGCGTCGCGTGAACGCCGCCCGCAGCTCCGCGGGCGCCCAGTCGGGCCACGACGCCGGCTCGCCGACGCGGGCCGGCACCCGCTCGACGTGGGTGACCGGGTCGGTGGCGTGGCGCAGCCGCAACCGGCGCAGCAGCTCGTCCGGCGTACGCCTCGGGCCGGGGCTGTCGTCGGTCACGTCCTGCACTCTCGCACTGGTGTTCGGAATTGGGAACCGCCGGGTCGGGGTATGGGGAGGGCCGGGCCGGTGACCCGAAGCGGTCGCACGGGGGGATGGTTAGATGCCCAGGAGAGTTTACCGAGGAGGGGCCGATGGAGCTGTCGCTGGCGACCCGCACCGTGGGGGAGCACACGGTGCTCGAGGTCGGCGGTGAGGTGGATGTCTACACCGCACCCCGCCTGCGGGAACGGCTCATCGAGTTGATCGACGGTGGGGCCCGCCACGTGGTGGTGGACCTGGGTCGGGTGGACTTCCTCGACTCGACCGGGCTCGGCGTGTTGGTCGGCGCGCTCAAGCGGCTCCGGTCGGCCAGCGGCTCGTTCGCGTTGGTCTGCGACAAGGAGCCGCTGCTCAAGATCTTCCGCATCACCGCCCTGGATCAGGTCTTCCCGCTGCACCCGACGGTCGACGCGGCCATCGCCGCCGACACCACCGGCGCGTGATGGCCACCGTCAAGCTCTCCTTCTCGCCGGCGCCGGTGCACGTGCGCACCGCCCGCCTGGTCGGTGTCGCGGTGGCCCGGCGGGCCGGGGTCCGCGAGGACCTGCTCGACGAGGTGCGGCTGGCCATCGGTGAGGCGTGCACCCGGGCGGTCGCGCTGCACCGGCAGTACGGGCTGGCGGAGCTGGTCTACGTGGAGATGTCCGACGGCGGGCCGTACACGGTGCGGGTGGTGGACCGGGCCCCGATCGAGGCGGGTCTCGGGTTGGCCGCGCTCGGCCCGGACGAGCTGGCGAAGGAGTCGCTCAGCGAGGACGCGCTCACCACCGGCGTGGGGTTCGCCCTGCTCGCCGGTTTCGTGGAGGACCTCCAGGTCCGCCCGGTCGACGAGGGTGTCGGCACCGAGGTCCGGATGGCCTGGCCGACCGGCCGCGGCTGATCTGATCGTTCCGCAGGCCGCGTTCCCCGCACGGGGAGCGCGGCCTCGTCGTGTTGACCGGCCCGTATATCAGATTTCCTCGCATAACACAGTTACGAAGATCATCGAGACACGGTGCCCCCTCCATGTGACCCTCACCACGCCGGAGGGCTACAGTACCCGGGTTGTCAGCAAGTGATCGCTCCCCGCAGCCAGCGGGAACGGGTCGATGGCGCGCGCTGGCGAGTTCGCATCCAGGCGTCGGCCGTGCGTCTCCACGAGCCGACGCGAGTGTTCGGTACAGGAGGACACAGATGTCCGGGACCTTGGCCGCCGACGGCGGCGCACTGTCCCTTACCGGAGCCAACGTGACGTACGTCGTCATCGCCGCGGTCATCGCGCTGGTGGCGCTCGTCTTCGCCGCCGCCTTGACCAAGGCGGTACTGGCAGCCGGTACGGGAACCACCAACATGCAGGAGATCTCCGGGGCGGTGCAGGAGGGCGCGTCCGCGTACCTGCTGCGGCAGTTCCGCACCCTGGCGATCTTCGTGGTGATCGCCGTCGTGCTGCTGTTCCTGCTGCCGGTGCACGACACCGACGGGAACCAGACGCTGGTGAAGATCGGCCGGTCGGCGTTCTTCGTGGTGGGTGCGCTGTTCAGCGCGTTCATCGGCGGCGCCGGCATGTGGCTGGCCACCCGCGCCAACCTGCGGGTCGCCGCCGCCGCGCGGGAGCGCGAAGGTGGCCGCGAGGGCGCCATGAAAATCGCCTTCCGCACCGGCGGCGTGGTCGGCTTCCTCACCGTCGGCCTCGGCCTGTTCGGTGCGGCGCTCGTCGTCATCCTGTTCCGGGGCGACGCGCCGACCGTGCTGGAGGGCTTCGGCTTCGGCGCCGCGCTGCTGGCCATGTTCATGCGGGTCGGTGGTGGCATCTTCACCAAGGCCGCGGACGTCGGCGCGGACCTGGTCGGCAAGGTCGAGCAGGGCATCCCGGAGGACGACCCGCGCAACGCCGCGACCATCGCCGACAACGTGGGCGACAACGTCGGTGACTGCGCCGGCATGGCCGCCGACCTGTTCGAGTCGTACGCGGTCACGCTGGTCGCCGCGCTGATCCTGGGCCGGGCCGCGTTCGGCGAGGACGGCCTGGTCTTCCCGCTGATCATCTCCACCATCGGCGTGCTGGTCGCCATCGTCGGCGTGTTCATCACCCGGCTGCGCGCCAGCGACCGCAACGGCCTGACCGCGATCAACCGGGCCTTCTACCTCTCCGCGGTGATCTCCGCGGTGCTGGTGTCGATCGCCGCGTTCGCGTACCTGCCGGCCACGTTCGGCGAGCTGGAGGGCGGGCTGACCGACGTCGACCGCAACCCGCGGCTGGTGGCCATCGGCGCGGTCGTGATCGGCATCGTGCTGGCCGCCGCGATCCAGGCGCTGACCGGCTACTTCACCGAGACCAACCGCCGCCCGGTGCAGGACATCGGCAAGAGCTCGCAGACCGGCGCCGCCACCGTCATCCTGGCCGGCATCAGCATCGGCCTGGAGTCGGCGGTCTACTCGGCGCTGCTGATCGGCGCGGGCGTCTTCGGCGCGTTCCTGCTCGGCGGCAGCTCGATCACGCTGTCGCTGTTCGCGGTCGCGCTGGCCGGCACCGGCCTGCTCACCACCGTCGGCGTCATCGTCGCGATGGACACGTTCGGCCCGATCTCGGACAACGCGCAGGGCGTTGCCGAGATGTCCGGCGACATCGACGAGCACGGCGCGCGCACGCTGACCGAGCTGGACGCGGTCGGCAACACCACCAAGGCGATCACCAAGGGCATCGCGATCGCCACCGCGGTGCTGGCCGCGACCGCGCTGTTCGGCTCGTACACCGACACGCTGCGGACCTCGTACGAGGACGCGGGCGTGGGCGACGTCGGCACCGAGATCCTCAACGCGCTGAACGTGGCCAACCCGCGCAACCTGGTCGGCCTGATCATCGGCGCGGCCGTGGTCTTCCTCTTCTCCGGCCTGGCCATCAACGCGGTCTCCCGCTCGGCCGGCGCCGTGGTGATGGAGGTCCGCCGGCAGTTCCGCGAGCTGCCCGGCATCATGGACCGCACCCAGCGGCCCGAGTACGGCAAGGTCGTGGACATCTGCACCCGGGACGCGCAGCGCGAGCTGCTGACCCCCGGCCTGCTGGCCATCCTGGCCCCGATCGCGGTCGGCTTCGGCCTCGGCCCGGGCGCACTGGCCTCCTACCTGGCCGGCGCGATCGGCGCGGGCACGCTGATGGCGGTCTTCCTGTCCAACTCCGGCGGCGCGTGGGACAACGCCAAGAAGCTGGTCGAGGACGGCGCGTACGGCGGCAAGGGCTCCGAGGCGCACGCCGCCACCGTGATCGGCGACACCGTCGGCGACCCGTTCAAGGACACCGCCGGCCCGGCGATCAACCCGCTGATCAAGGTGATGAACCTGGTCTCGCTGCTGATCGCCCCGGCCGTGGTGGCCTGGAGCGTGGGCGACGACAAGAACCCGGCGCTGCGGATCACGATCGCCGTGGTGGCCGCGTTGATCATCGCGGCGGCGGTGGTGTTCAGCAAGCGCAAGGGCGTGGCCATGGACAGCTCGGACCACGGTGCGGGCACCCCGGGCCAGCGCACGGAGACGGTGGGCGCCTGACCGACGGGACGTTCCCGGCCGGCTCAGGCCGGCCGGGAACGTCCCGTGCACGAAACCTGACCGGTGGCGGTTCCCCCCGGAGGTCGTACGCTGCATCGCATGCGTACGCGCCGGACGGCAACCGCCGGAAAGCTCACGGTGGTCCTGGCCACGCTGGTCCTCGTCGCCGCCGGGTGCGGCGGGCCCAGCCCTCGGGCCTGGGCCGCGTCGGTGTGCCAGGCGCTCACCCCGTGGCGCGCGGAGATCTCCAAGCTGACCAGCAGCACCAAGCAGCAGATGACCGCGCAGACCACCCCGCCGCAGGCCAAGGAGAACCTGGTGCGGTTGTTCGCCGGGGCGGAGCAGGCCAGCGAGACGGCCCGACGCAAGGTCGAGGAGGCGGGCGTGCCGGAGGTCGACCACGGCCCCGAGGTCTCCGCCGGGTTCCGTGGCTCGCTGAGCAAGATGCGGGACGCGTACGGGCGGGCCCGGACCACCATCGACCGGCTCGACACCGCCCAGGCCGGCCCGTTCTACGACGGCGTGCGCGCCGCCGTGGACACGCTGAACCAGGAGTACGACGCGAGCGCGCTGGACACCAGCAAACTCAACTCACCCGAACTCAAAGAGGCCTTCGACGAGGTCCCGGAGTGTCGCTGACGCCACCCTCCCCGAATCCGAACCCGGCCCGCCAGCCCTCGCTGTTCTCCACCGAGGCGGCCGATCCCGCGCTGGCGGACCTCGCCGGCCTGCTCGCCGGGCCGGGTGAGGTGGTGCGGATGGGCGGCACGGCCCGGCTCTCCGTGGTGGTGGAGGCGGCCTGGCGGGTACACGTGCTGGTGGCCGAGTTGGGTGCCCGCGGCGTGCCGGCGGGCTGGGAGCCGACCGGGGACGGCCGGTACCGGGTGCGCACCGCGTACGCGAGCACGCTGACGCCGCTCGCCCGGGGCTGGCTGCACGGCGCGGCGAAGCGACCGCCGGCCCGGTTCCACCTCGACGGGCGGCGGTTGCGGCTCTGGGCCGCCGCGGCCGGGGCCGCCGAACCGGCCGGGTTCCGGCTCGGGCTCGGCCCGGCCGACGAGCAGTGCTGGAAGGCGGTGCGCGCCGCGCTGGCCGCGGTGGGACTGCCGGCCGCGTTCGTGGAGCCGGGGGAGGGCGGGCCCGCGTACCGGATCGGTGGGCGGCGGGTGACCCGGCTGGCGGAGCTGGTGGGGGAACGGCCGCCGGCCGCGCCGCCCGCCGACTGGCCGGGCCCGCACGGCTGACCCGTCGGCGCAACCCCGCCGGCTGTCCGATCGCCGACCGTCCCGGCGGCGGTTTGCGCAGGAATTCGACTGGAGCCGCCTCCGCCGGGGGGTGTGTGATCGTCACAGTGACCCGCCCGGCGCCCTACCCACGGTGTACGGTGGCGCCGTCCGGCAGGGTGCGGCCGGCGACCGCCGGGGAGGCGGCCGGTTCGCCGCCCACGAAACCCGGGGCGCGGACGGCGCGTTACGTTGGACGTCCGGGCCGACCGCGGTCCGGGCGGTGCAACACGGCCCGGAGTGGGCGTGGCGTAGGAGTGAGGTCGGGGAGAGACGTGCCGAGCAACGCTGGAACCACCCGTCTGGTCATCGTCGAGTCACCGGCGAAGGCCAAGACGATCTCGGGCTACCTCGGCCCGGGGTACGTCGTGGAGGCCAGCTTCGGCCACGTCCGGGACCTGCCCCGCAACGCCGCCGACGTGCCGGCGAAGTACAAGGGCGAGCCGTGGGCGCGGCTCGGCGTCGACGTCGACAACGGCTTCCACGCGCTCTACGTGGTCTCGGCCGACCGCCGCCAGCAGATCAACAAGCTGGTGAAGCTGGCCAAGGAGGTCGACGAGATCTTCCTGGCCACGGATGAGGACCGCGAGGGCGAGGCGATCGCCTGGCACCTGGTGGAGACGCTCAAGCCCAAGGTGCCGGTCAAGCGGATGGTCTTCCACGAGATCACCAAGCCGGCCATCCAGGCCGCGGTGGCCAACCCCCGGGAGATCGACCGCGACCTGGTCGACGCCCAGGAGGCCCGGCGCATCCTGGACCGGCTCTACGGCTACGAGGTCTCCCCGGTGCTGTGGAAGAAGGTCATGCCGAAGCTCTCGGCGGGCCGGGTGCAGTCCGTGGCGACCCGGATCGTGGTCGAGCGGGAGCGCCAGCGGATGGCGTTCCGCACCGCCGAATACTGGGACATCCTGGCCACCCTGGCGGTGGCGAAGCCGGGTGAGGGCCCGCGCACGTTCAACGCCACCCTCGTCGCGCTGAACGGCGACCGGATCGCCACCGGCAAGGACTTCGAGCCGACCACCGGCCGGGTGCGCGCCGGCGCGGGCGTCGTGCACCTCGACGAGGGCGGCGCCCGGGGGCTGGCCGCCCGGCTGGCGGACCGGCCGTTCACGGTCACCCGGGTCGAGGAGAAGCCCTACCGCCGTCGCCCGTACGCGCCGTTCATCACCTCCACGCTCCAGCAGGAGGCGGCCCGCAAGCTGCGGTTCTCGTCCCAGCAGACGATGCGCACCGCGCAGCGGCTCTACGAGAACGGCTACATCACCTACATGCGTACCGACTCGGTGAACCTGTCGGAGACCGCCATCGCGGCGGCCCGCCGGCAGATCGTCGAGCTGTACGGCGAGCGCAGTGTGCCGCCGGAGCCGCGCCGCTACACCGGCAAGGTGAAGAACGCGCAGGAGGCGCACGAGGCGATCCGCCCGGCGGGCGACAACTTCCGCACCCCGGGCGACGTGGCCAAGGAGCTGTCCGGCGAGGAGTTCAAGCTCTACGAGCTGATCTGGCGGCGCACCATCGCCTCGCAGATGACCGACGCGGTCGGCTCCAGCGTGTCGGTGCGCATCCGGGCCGTCTCCTCCGCGCAGGAGGAGGCCGACTTCGGCGCCACCGGCAAGACCATCACCGACCCGGGCTTCCTGCGCGCGTACGTCGAGTCGAGCGACGACGAGAACGCCGAGGCGGAGGACGCCGAGCGGCGGCTGCCCACGCTGGTCAAGGACCAGCCGCTGACCGCCGACGAGCTGGCCGCGCAGGGCCACCACACCCAGCCGCCGTCGCGCTACACGGAGGCGTCGCTGGTCAAGGCGCTGGAGGAGCTGGGCATCGGCCGTCCCTCCACGTACGCCTCGATCATGCAGACCATCCAGGACCGCGGGTACGTCACCAAGCGCGGCCAGGCGATGATCCCGACGTTCCTGGCGTTCGCGGTGATCGGGCTGATGGAGCGGCACTACCCGCGCCTGATCGACTACGACTTCACCGCCAGCATGGAGAACGAGCTGGACGAGATCGCCGGCGGCGACCACGCCGCGGTCGACTTCCTCACCTCGTTCTACTTCGGCAGCGCCAACGGCGCCGGTGACCAGGCCATCGCGCACGCCGGTGGGCTGAAGAAGCTGGTCACCGAGAACCTCAGCGACATCGACGCGCGCAGCGTCAACTCGATCCCGCTGTTCACCGACGACGAGGGGCGCGAGGTTGTCGTCCGGGTCGGCCGGTACGGCCCCTACCTCCAGCGCGCGGTGCCCGGCGAGCAGCAGACGCCGGCCGCCCCGGCCGAGGGCGAGGAGGGCGGCTCCCAGGGCGACCGGGCGCCGATCCCGGAGGGCCTGGCGCCCGACGAGCTGACCCCGGAGAAGGTGCACGAGCTGTTCCTCGGCGGCGGGGGCGAGCGCAAGCTCGGCGACGACCCGTCGACCGGCGAGCCGATCCTGCTGAAGTCCGGCCGTTACGGCCCGTACGTGGCCAGCGGGGAGCGGAAGTCGTCGCTGCTGCGTTCGCAGTCGCCGGACGACCTCACGCTGGAGCAGGCGCTGCGGCTGCTCAGCCTGCCCCGGCTGGTGGGCGTGGCCCCGGACGGCGGGGAGGTCTTCGCCAACAACGGCCGCTACGGCCCGTACGTCAAGCGTGGTGACGAGTTCCGCTCGCTGGACTCGGAAGACAAGATGTTCACCGTCACGCTGGACGAGGCGCTGGCGCTGCTGGCCGCCCCGAAGACCCGCCAGCGTCGGGCCGCCGCGCCGCCGCTGCGGGAGATGGGCGTCGATCCGCTCACCGAGAAGCCGCTGGTGATCAAGGACGGGCGCTTCGGGCCGTACGTCACGGACGGGGAGACCAACGCGTCGCTGCGGCGCGCGCAGACGCCGGAGGCGCTGACGCTGGAGGAGGCGTCGGAGATGCTCGCCGAGAAACGGGCGAAGGGCCCGGCGCCGAAGAAGAAGGCCACCAAGAAGGCCGCTCCCGCCAAGAAGACCACGGCCGCGAAGAAGACCACCGCCGCCGCGAAGAAGACGACGGCTGCGGTGAAGAAGACCACGGCCGCGAAGAAGGCTCCGGCGAAGAAGGCCGCCCCGAAGAAGGCGACCTCGACCCCGAAGGAGTGATCATGGTACGCGTCCGCCCCTCCGGGGGCGGGCACGTACCACGATCTCGGTCAGGAGCCGAGGACCTGCTTCAGGTAGGGGTTCGTGAAGAGGTTCTGCGGGTCCAGGCGGGTGCGGAGGGACTGGAACGCGGCGAACTTCGGGTAGGCGGGGGCCAGCGAGGCCGCGTCGCGCCAGTGCAGCTTGCCCCAGTGCGGGCGACCGCCCAGCTCGGTGGCCACCTGCTCGAACGCGCGGAAGTACGGCTCGTACGGCATCCCCACGTACTGGTGGACCGCCACGTACGCGGACTCCCGCCCGTACGAGTGGGAGAGCCAGATGTCGTCGGCGGCGGTGAACCGCACCTCGACCGGGAACAGCACCTTGAACGGCAGCCGGTCCACGATCCGGCGCAGTTCGGCCAGCGCGGTGGGCAGCGCGTCGCGCGGCAGCCCGTACTCCATCTCCACGAACCGGACCCGGCGCGGGGTGCAGAAGACCAGGTCGGAGCGGCCGGTGTAGGTGCGTTCGGTGAGCGCCCGGGCGGAGACGGCGCTGATGCCGGGCGCGAGCGCCGGCACCGCGCGGCCGAGGCGGCAGGCCCCGGCGAAGACGGTGTTGGCGAGGAACTCGTCGTCCAGCCAGCCGCGCCAGCGGGGCAGCGGCCGGTCGTCGGCGGGCACCCGGTCGTTGGTCTTGACCTGCGCCCGGTCGGTGTACGGGAACCAGTAGAACTCGGCGTGGTCGTGCGCCTGGTGGAGGCCGGGCAGGTCGGCCAGCACGTCGGCGAGCGCGGCCGGCCGTTCGTGTGCGCGCAGCACGAAGGCGTCCACGCAGCGCAGCGTGACCTCGACCAGGATGCCGACCGCGCCGAGCCCGACCCGCGCGGCGTCGAACACGTCGGGGTGCTCGTCGGCGGAGCAGCGCAGCACCTCGCCGGTGCCGGTGACCAGCGTCAGGCCGGCCACGAACGTGGAGAGGCAGCCGAGTGTCGCGCCGGTGCCGTGGGTGCCGGTGGAGATCGCGCCGGCGATGGTCTGCGCGTCGATGTCGCCGAGGTTGGGCACCGCCAGCCCGTGGCCGGCGAGCAGGTCGTTGAGCGCGTGCAGCGTCATTCCGGCCGGTACGGTGACGAGGCGGCGCGCCACGTCGACGGTGACGTCGGTCGTCAGGTCGGCGAGGTCGAGCCGGTGTCCGTCGGCGACGGCGGTGGCGGTGAAGGAGTGACCGCTGCCGACCGCCCGGATGGTGGTGCCGGCGGCGGCGGCTCGGCGGACCGCCTCGGCGACGTCCGCCACGCTCCGGGGTCGCGCGGTGACCAGTGCCGTGCTGCGTTGGTTGCCGGCCCAGTTGGACCAGTCGGCGGGGCTACCGGCCATGGCGAACGCTCCTCGACATGAATATGAACTGAATTCATATCAGGAACGTTGTGCCTGGTAAATACCGCAATCGAGGTCGGCTCGTTGTACCGGTAGTCACAGACTCGTGACGTGCGGATATGTTCAACCGTCGAAGGGGGGTGGCGCCGAGTGTCCACACCAGCCGCCACGACCGGGCCGCTGCGTCGGGTACCGGTGCAGGGTCGAAGTGTCGCGCGCGTCCAGCGGATGCTGGACGCCTGCGCCGAGCTGGTCGACGAGGTGGGGTACGAGGGGTTGACCACGACCCTGCTCGCCGAGCGTGCCGAGGTGGCGATCGGGTCGGTCTACCAGTTCTTTCCGGACAAGCGGGCGATCGTGCAGGCGCTGACGTTGCGGACCATGGAGTCCTACCTCCAGCGGCTCGACGAGCGCTTCGCCTCGGACGACCTGACCCACTGGTGGGACGGGGTCGACGCGGCGATCGACGAGTACATCTCGATGCACCGCACGGTGCCCGGTTTCCGTACCCTGCACTTCGGCGACGTGGTCGACCTGCACCTGCTGGACGACCAGCGCGACAACAACGGGGTCATCGCGGAGCAGCTCGCCCGCGTGCTCACCGAGCGGTTCGGTCTGGCCGGCGTGCCCGACCTGCGGTTCCACCTGGAGATCGCGGTGGAGGCCGCCGACGCCCTGATCAAGCTGGCGTTCCGCCGCCGTGCCGACGGCGACGAGCGGGTGCTGGTCGAGGCGAAGGCGCTCATCCGGGAGTACCTGCACCGCCAGGTCGACGCCCCGACCGAGGCCGTCCCACAGGGCTGAGCGGCACGCCGAGCGGCGGGTTCTGAGAGTGCGCCGGGGCCCGCCGTCGTCATGTCCCGACCTGTTCCTGCCCGGTCAGAGGAACGCGTGGCCCTCGCCCCGGTAGGTGGGCACGGTCGCCACCACGGCGTCGCCGTCGACCAGGTGCACCTCGTTGACGTGCTCGCACACCTCGCCCGCCTTGGCGTGGCGGAACCACACCCGGTCGCCGACCCGCAGGTCGTCCGCGGCGTCGCCGGCGAGCGGGGTCTGCACCTCGCCCGCGCCCTCCGCGCCGAGCAGCTTCAGCCCCTCCGGCAGCCACGGCCGGGGCAGCCGGCTCTCCGCCGCCGGGCCGGAGGCGATCCAGCCGCCGCCGAGCACGGTGGCCAGCCCGGGCGCCGGCCGGCGGACCACCGCGCAGGCGAAGAACGCCGCCGGGGTGGGTCGCCAGGCGCGGTACGCGTCGAACAGCGTCGGGCCGTACAGGCCGGAGCCGGCGGTGACCTCGGTGACCGCCGGGTCGGCGCTGGTGGCGGCCACGCTGCCGGTGCCGCCGCCGTTGACGAACTCCAGGTCGGCGTGCTCGCGTACCGCGGCGACCGCGGCCGAGCGGCGGGCCAGCAGTTCCCGGTACGACCCGCGCTGCGCGACCCGGATCGCCGAGCCGAGCGCCGCCTGCCCGGGCGGGGCGTCCCCGAGACCGGCGATCTGTGCCTCGTACGACATCAGGCCGACCAGCCGGAAGCCCGGCCGGCCGGCGACGGCGGCGGCGAGCGCGCCGGCCGCCCGGGCGCTGTGCACCGGGGAGCGGCGCACGCCGACGTGCACCCGGCCCCGCAGTGGTCGCCAGGAGGCGTCCAGGTCGAGGCAGACGCGCAGCGCGGGCCGGCTGCCGGGCGGGCACACCCGGTCGATCAGGTCGAGCTGCCCGGCGTCGTCGACCATCAGCGTGACCGCGTCGGTGAGCGCCCGGTCGGCGGCCAGCTCGGCGAGCGCCCCCCGGTGGGCGGTCGGGTACGCGACCAGCACGTCGTCGGCGACGCCGGTGCGGGCGAGCCAGAGCGCCTCGGGCAGCGTGAAGGCCATCACACCGTGCCAGCCCGGGCGCTTGAGCGCGCGGGTGAGCAGCTCGCGGACCCGCACCGACTTGCTCGCCACGCGCAGCGGCTTGCCCCCGGCCCGGCCGACCAGCGCGTCGGCGTTGTCGTCGAACGAGGAGAGGTCGACCACCGCGTACGGCGGGTCGAGGTGGGCGGTCGCCCGGTCGAGACGATCGCGAAGTTCGGCACGGTCGATGGCCACGTCTGCACGCTAACTGTCCGGACGGAAATGCGAAATACCCTCGCGTCTGTCCGGGCTGCGGGTGGTGGTCCCGGCGGCCTAGGCTCGGCGAACAGGCGATGTCACGGGGGGCGACACCCTCCGCGCGGCTAGAGTGTTCCACCGGGGATGCCCAGACCTGGGCCGGCACGTGGAGGTACGGCCATCGAAAGCCAGAAGAACGGCGAGTCGTCCGGCGTGTCGTCGTCCGGGACAGCCGCCGACCGGTCCGGGTTCGCCGCCATCCGCTCGGTGCTGCGCATCCGGCCGTTCCGCCGGCTGTGGATCGTGCTCAGCGCCGCCTCCTTCGGTGACTGGCTCGGCCTGCTCGCCACCGCGTTGTTCGCCGCCTCGCAGGTCTCCGGCAGCACCGCCCAGGGCGCGGCGTTCGGCGGCGTCACCGCGATCCGGCTGCTGCCGGCGCTGGTGCTCGGCCCGGTGGCGGGCGTCTTCGCCGACCGGTTCGACCGCCGGTGGACGATGGTCATCTGCGACCTGCTGCGCTTCGTGCTGTTCGCCTCGATCCCGCTCTACGCGCTCACCGGCGCGGCGGGCGGCCTGGTGGTCGGCTGGGCGCTGATCGCCACCTTCCTGATCGAGTCGATCACGTTGCTGTGGATCCCGGCCAAGGAGGCGGCGGTCCCCAACCTGATCCCGCGTACCCGGCTGGAGGCCGCCAACCAGCTCACGCTGATCACCACGTACGGCCTGACCCCGGTGGCCGCCGCCGTCGCGCTGGCGGTGCTGACCCGCGGCCTGCCCGGCGTGGTCGGCGGCAACCTGCCCGACTGGGCCCAGCCGGCCCAGCTCGCGCTCTGGTTCAACGCCTTCTCCCGGCTGGCCACCGCGCTGGTGGTGGCGTTCGGGATCAAGGAGATCAGCGAGGCCCAGCGCGGCGAGGCCCAGCGCACCGAGCAGAGCATGTTCCGCCAGTTCGCCGACGGCTGGAAGTTCATCGGCCAGACGCCGCTGGTCCGTGGCCTGGTGCTGGGCATCTTCGGCGCGTTCGCCGGCGGCGGCATCGTGGTCGGCACCGGCAAGTTCTTCGCCAACTCGCTCGGCGCCGGTGACGCCGCGTTCTCGCTGCTCTTCGGCGCGATCTTCGTCGGCCTGGCGCTCGGCATCGGGCTGGGGCCGATGGTCGTGCGGGACATGTCCCGGCGCCGCTGGTTCGGCATGAGCATCGTGCTGGCCAGCGCCTCCGTGCTGGTGCTGGCGTTCGCCATCCACCTGTCCATGGCCATCCTCGGCGCGATCCTGGTCGGCGCCGGCGCCGGCATGGCGTTCCTGGCCGGCACCACGCTGCTCGGCGGCGAGGTCGCCGACGAGGTGCGCGGCCGGGTCTTCGCGGTGGTGCAGATCGGCACCCGGCTGGTGCTGATCCTGGCCATCGCGCTGAGCAGCCTCCTGGTCGGTGTCGGCGGCTCCCGCCAGCTCACCATCGCCGACCTGGGCATCTCCATCTCCTCGACCCGCCTGCTGCTGCTCGCCGCCGGCGCGGCCGGCATCTTCGCCGGGATCAGCGCGTTCGGCCAGATGGACGACAAGAAGGGCGTGCCGGTCCTGGCCGACCTCTGGGGCTCGATCCGGGGCCGCCCGCTGATGCCGGCCGAGTCGTTCGTCTCCTCCGGCCTCTTCGTGGTCTTCGAGGGCGGCGAGGGCGCCGGCAAGTCCACCCAGCTCGCCGCGCTCGCCGAGCGGCTGCGCGGCGACGGGCGGGACGTGGTGGTCACCCGCGAACCGGGCGCCACCGGGGTCGGTGAGCGGATCCGCTCGCTGGTGCTGGGCACCACCTCCGACGACACGCCGTCGCCGCGTGCCGAGGCGCTGCTCTACGCCGCCGACCGGGCCCACCACGTGGCCACCGTGGTCCGCCCGGCGTTGGTGCGGGGCGCGGTGGTGATCAGTGACCGGTACGTCGACTCGTCGCTGGCGTACCAGGGCGCCGGCCGGACGCTGCCGGTGGACGAGGTCTCGTGGCTCTCCTCCTGGGCCACCGGAGGGCTCAAGCCCGACCTGGTGGTCCTGCTCGACGTCGAGCCGCACACCGGACTCGACCGGGTGACGGCCCGTCGGGAGGGCACCGACCGGCTGGAGGCCGAGTCGCTGGCGTTCCACGAGCGGGTCCGGTACGCGTTTCTCGACCTGGCCGCCGGCGACCCGAAGCGTTACCTGGTCCTCGACGCGTCCCGCCCGGTCGAGGAGATCGCCGACGTGGTCGCCCGCCGGGTGGACGAGTTCCTCGTCGACCCGGCCGGCATCGTGCACCCGCGTCCGGCCCAGGGCCCGGACACCTCGGTCCAGCCCGAGTTATCCGAATCGGAGCTGGTGACGATGGAGCAACGCCGACAATGACGGACGTCTTCGGCGATCTGGTCGGGCAGGACGAGGCGGTGGCCACGCTGCGGCGCGCCGCCGCCTCGGCCGCCGCGCTGCTGCGCGCCGCCACCCTCGGGGCGGCCGGCACGGGCGCCCCGACCGGCGGCGGAGACCCCGACGGGTACGACGACCTCGACGCGCTCGCCGAGCAGTTCGACGAGCCGGGCGACCCGGACGGGCCCGGTGCGACCGGTGACCCGGGCGCGACCCCGCCCACCGCCGACCCCGCCTCCGCCGACCCCGCCTCCGCCGACCCCGGCGCCGGGATGACGCACGCGTGGATCTTCACCGGGCCACCCGGTTCCGGCCGGTCGGTGGCCGCCCGGGCGTTCGCCGCCGCGCTCCAGTGCGTGCACGGCACCGGCTGCGGTCGCT
This sequence comes from Micromonospora sp. NBC_01392, assembly GCF_045040125.1. Lineage (NCBI taxonomy): Bacteria > Bacillati > Actinomycetota > Actinomycetes > Micromonosporales > Micromonosporaceae > Micromonospora > Micromonospora sp. NBC_01392. The sequence continues at coordinate 745,924 of NZ_CP109549.1, forward strand.
GCCCCGGCTGCCACACCACGCTGGCCGGCACCCACGCCGACGTGCGGCTCGTGGTGCCCGAGGGGCTCTCCATCGGCGTCGGCGAGATGCGCGCGCTGGTGCTGCGGGCGGCGAGCACGCCCTCCGGCGGTCGCTGGCAGATCGTGATCATCGAGGACGCCGACCGGCTCACCGAGGCCGCCGGCAACGCGTTGCTGAAGGCGGTCGAGGAGCCGCCCCCGCGTACGGTCTTCCTGCTCTGCGCCCCGTCCACGCACCCGGACGACGTCTCGGTGACCATCCGGTCGCGGTGCCGGGTCGTGCCGCTGTGCCAGCCACCGGCCGGCGCGGTGGCCGAGGTGCTGGTCCGTCGGGACGGCATCGCCCCGGACGTGGCCGAGTGGGCCGCCGCAGCCGCGCAGGGGCACGTGGGCCGGGCCCGGCGGCTGGCCCGCGACCCGGAGGCCCGGCAGCGGCGGGACGCCGTGCTGGCCGTGCCGCGCCGGCTCACCGGCGTGGGCGCCGCGTTCGACGCCGCCTCGGCGCTGATCGAGGCCGCCGAGGCGGAGGCCGCCGCCTCGGTCGTCGAGGCCGACGAGGCGGAGCGGGCGGCGTTGCAGACCGCGCTCGGCGCCGGCGGCACCGGCCGGGGTGCGGCCGGGGCCATGCGGGGCGCCGCCGGCCAGCTCAAGGACCTGGAGAAGCGGCAGAAGTCGCGGGCCACCCGGGCCCAGCGGGACGCGCTGGACCGGGCGCTCGTCGACCTGGCCGGCTTCTACCGGGACGCGCTCACCATGGCGCTGCGGGCGCCGGTCGCCCCGGTGCACACCGACACCGCGACGCTGGCCGCCGCCGGCGCCCAGAAGTGGGACGCCGAGGGCTCGCTGCGCCGCCTGGAGGCGGTGCTGGAGTGCCGGGCGGCGATCGAGACGAACGTCAAGCCGCGGATCGCGGTCGAGGCGATGATGTTGTCGCTCTGGCGGGGCTGACCCCACCCCACCCCACGCTGTCCACAGGGCATCGACACGCGCGATTGACGTGCGGTACGGTCCGGGGAATGCCGTGGTCACCAAGGCGGCACGCTCAGTGAGGGTGGCGTCGGGGTGGGGCGGCGGCGCCGACCGGGGAGGAGTCCGCCGATGGCGCGGGGGGAGATCGACGAGGCCTGGATCGAGGAGGCGGTGCGGCGTTACCGCCGCATCGAGACGCTCCAGGCCGAGTTCGACCAGGCGGTCGCCACGGTGGAGGTCACCGTCCGTTCACCCGACGGGCTCGTCGAGGTGGTGGTCACGGCCGGTGGGCGGATCACCGACGTGCGCTTCCTCGGCCCGCTGCACCAGCGCAACCCGCGTGACGTGGCCGGTTCGGTGCGGGCCGCGGTGAGCGCCGCCGCGGACGCGGCGCAGTGGGCCCGGGAGAAGCTGCACAACGAGACGTTCGCGGCCTACCGGCCGCTCGCGGGAGCCTGACGTGGAATCGCTGCGTGCGCTGGCCGTCCGCCTCGACGAGGCCGCCGCCGATCTCACCACGCTGGCCCGCACCGTGCCCGCCACCGACCCGCCGCACCCCGCGTTCGGCGCCCACGCGGCCGGCCGGCCCGGCGAGGTCGGGCGCGCGCTGCACCGGCAGTGGGCCGCCGCCACCGCCGACCGGGCCCGCGAGGCGCAGGCGGCCGCGAACCGGCTGGCCGCCGCCGCGGCGGCGCTGCGCAGCGCCGCCGAGCGCTACGCGGCCACCGACGACGCGGTCGTCCGCCGGCTGGCCCGGGAGGCCTGATGGACGCGCTGGACCGTCTCGCCGAGCCGGGCCTCGACCTGCTCACCCGCGTCGACGCGCTGCTCGCCGCCGGCGCGCCCGAGGGGCACCGGCTCTGGCCGCTGCTGCGCCGCATGCAGGTGCTCCCCGGCGTGGCCGTGCGGGAGTTCCTCGACCTGCACCCGGCGCCGCTGACCGGCGCCGGCCACGCCGTGCGCCGGCTCGTCCGGGGGTACGACGACACCTGCGCCGTGCTCACCGACCCGGTCGCCTGGTCCGGGTCCGCCGCGTCGGCCTACGACGAGGCGCGCACCGCGCTGCTCCGGCATCTCGACGAGGGGCCGGAGAGCCTGGTCGGGCGGCTGGAGTCGACCGCGGGCTACGCGGACGCGCTGGCCGGCTGGGTGGAGAGTAGCCGGGCCGCCCTGGCGCGGGCGCTCGCCGAGGTGGTCGGCTCGGCCGAGGCGGTCGCCGTGCACGCCGCGAGCCGGCCGGGCGTCGAGGCCGGCCCGGTCGGCGCGTCGGCGGCGGCCGAGATCGCCACCCGGGTGCTGGGTGTGCTCGGGGTGGCCTACGACGGGGCCGAGACGCTGCTGCGCCAGTGGGGGCCGAGTCTGACGGAGACGACCTGGCGGGACCGCGCCGTCTCCGCGCCGCGCTACGGCGGCACCACCCGGATCGGCTACTGACGGCCCACGGCGTCGCACGCCGCTCCGACCGTGGCCGGGCACCGGCGTGCGACGCCGTGGCTTTCCCCTGCACCCCCCGCAGGTATGCCTTCACTCAACGCGGTGGATGGGCGTTTGTCCCGGGGGCGGCCCAGGTTTCAACCGTCCGGGCGAGGCGCGGGGGCCGGTTCGGTCGGGTCGACCGGGATGGACCGCTGCGCGGTGTGACCGGACGGCGACCGGTGGACCGTCCGGCCGCTCCGGTCCGCGTAGGGTAGGCGCATGGGCATGCTCTGCGCGGTCAGCTTCAACCGGTACGGGCGCCTCTACTACCTCGATCCCGGTGAGTTCCGCCCCCAGGTGGGGGACCGGGTGCTGGTGCCCACCGACGAGGGCCCCGAGGTGGCCGAGTGCGTCTGGGCCGCGCAGTGGGTCAGCGAGGACACCGACGGTTTCCCGAAACTGGCCGGGCTGGCCGGCGAGGACGACCTGCACCGCGACGAGCTGCTGCGCCGGCGCAAGGCCGACGCGAAGGTGGCCGCCAAGCGGCTGATCCGCGAGCACGGCCTGCCGATGAAGGTGGTGGCCGTCGACCACGTCCTGGCCACGCCGGAGTCCGGCAGCGACCGCACGACCATCTACTTCACCGCGCCGCACCGGGTGGACTTCCGTTCCCTGGTCCGCGATCTGGGCGCCACGCTGCACTGCCGGGTCGAGCTGCGGCAGCTCTCCGCCCGCGACTCGGCGCGCGTGCAGGGCGGCATCGGCTCGTGCGGTCGTGACTTGTGCTGTGCCACGTTCCTCACCGACTTCGAGCCGGTGACGATCCGGATGGCGAAGGACCAGGACCTCCCGCTCAACCCGCTGCGCATCTCCGGCGCGTGCGGCCGGCTGATGTGTTGCCTGAAGTACGAACATCCCCTGTACCAGCGGTTCCAGGAGTCCGCTCCGGCGGTCGGCACCCGGGTGGAGACCCCGCAGGGCGAGGGCAAGGTGGTCGGCCACAGCGTTCCGCGCGACGCCGTCACGGTCCGCCTGGACGCCGACGGCTCCCGCTGCCAGTGCAGCCGGGCCTCCGTCTGCGCCCCCCGCCAGTCCCACGACCAGCACTACAACCCCACCCCCTGACCGCCCGGCGGGGCCGGCGGTCAGCGGAGCGTGATGGGGGGTTCGGCCAGGCGGGGCGTCAGCGGGGTCTTCGGGGTCAGCCACGGGGCCGTGGCGGACTGGTCCGGGTTGAGCTGCCAGGCGTGGGACACCCGGTCCAGCGCGACGGGGTAGATCGTCACCGTGCCGTCGGGGTCGAATCGGAACCGGAGGAACGCCTTCGAGTCCTCGATGCCCTGACCGGCGAACAACTCGTTCAGGTTCACGCCGAACGCGCCCGCCACCAGCAGGTAGAGCGCCACCAGCTGACTGGCGACCAGCCCGCTGACCGGGCCGTAGAGCACCGCCGCCGCGACCGCCGGCAGCGGCCACGGCCAGTCGTAGAACGGCAGGTGCAGCCAGAGCCAGGTGCCGCCGGCCGCCAACGCCACCTGCGCCACCCCGTGCGCCACCCCGAGGATCCAGTGCCGGGCGTGCCGCTTGCCGCCCGCGCTGGGCGGCTTCGCGAAGAACGCCGCGCCCAGCAACGTCACCGCGAGCATCGCCACCAGCGGGACGCTGAACAGCCGCTGCGCGGTGGAGTCGGCGCGCTGCGCCGTCACGCCGGCCATGGCCAGCATCAGCAGCGTGTGCAGCGTGCCGAGCAGCGTGGTGAAGCCCGGGTTGCGCAACGGCAGCCGGCGGAAGATCCCCCAGCCGTACCGGCGGGAGCGGGCCTTCTCCGGGTAGCGGGCGGCCAGCTCGTACTCGCGGGTGCGGCTGGCCCGTCGGGTCAGCGTGTCCCGGGGCGGCACCTCCAGCCGCTGCGGAAGCTGGTGCGTCGGATAGAGGTACGCGCCACCGCCGCCGCAGGTGATGAGCTGCCGCTCCGGGCCGGCGTACCGGGCGTAGTGGTGCAGGTCGCCGGAGACCAGCACCCGGACCTGGGCCCCGGTGGGCGCCACGATGGTGCGGATGAAGTAGTCGACCGAGTCGTACGCGTTGGGGTGGTCGGCGGCCTTGACCCACGTCGGCGCCGGCACCGCCACGATCACCCGCGACCGCGGGGTGAGCTTGCGGGCCACCGCGTCGAAGTAGGTGAGCTGCGGATCGTCCAGGTACGAGCCGGACTGGTCGTCGAGGCCCAGCAGCCACCACCCGGCCGGCAGCTCCACCGCGAAGTAGGAGCGGGACTGGCCGGTGCCCCAGCCGGCGAAGTGGCGGTCCCGGGAACGCACGAACAGCCGCAGGAACGCGGTCAGGCCGTCGTACCAGTCGTGGTTGCCGGGGACCGCGAAGAGCGTCGGCCGCTCCGGCGGGGCGACCGGCAGCGCCGCCTGGTACGGGCCCTTGCACCGGTCCTCGTACGCCTCGTAGCCGGCCGACGGGTAGACCTGGTCACCGCCCATCACCAGCGTCTGCGCCCGGGGCAGCCGGTGCCCGTCCACGGTCAGCTCCGGCTGGGCCAGCAGGTAGGCGATCGAGTACGTGGCGTCGAAGCCGTCGCCCAGGTCGGCCACGTAGTCCAGCCAGAGCCCGCCGTCCGGCCCGACCTGCCGGAACGTGTCGTCGCCGAACGCGTTCTGCAACTCCCGCTTGTCCAGGTACGCCCCGAACAGCATGGCCAGCAGCGTCCGCAGGCCGGTGCTGATCAGCAGCAGCGGCGCGAGCCAGGGCACCGGCCGACGCGGGGTGAAACCCAGTTCCCGCGGGTCCAGGCTGTGCGGCCGACGGCTGGCCCGCTCGCCCGGGCGCACCTCAGGATCCGGCTGTCGCGGCGGTACGTGGTCGTCGCTCACCCGCCGCAGGGTAGTCCGGACCGGGCGGGAAGTCTCTCCCGTGCCGGGGCCGAGGGGCCCGGTTGTCCGGTTCCGGACGAGGGGGATCCGGTTCGGCTCCCGGCGGCGCGTGCCGTACACTTGGTGGTCGTTGCCGCCTTAGCTCAGTCGGCTAGAGCGACGCACTCGTAATGCGTAGGTCGACGGTTCGATTCCGTCAGGCGGCTCCAGATGAGCCCCTGGCCAGCAGAAGTGCTGGCCAGGGGCTCACTTGCGTATCGGGCGGACGGGTCGCCGAAGATCCGGAGAAAAAGTTCCAGGTGGCGGCAACCTGCGGGCGGTGGATCGCATGTACCCGGATGTAAGCAACGATCGCCACGATCCATAGGGGCCCGGAAATGTCTGCACGTCGTCTGCTGCTGCCCGCTGCCACCGTCCTATTCGTCCTCACCGCCTGTTCCGCCACGGCGGAACCCGGCACCGGCGCGACCGCATCCGCTCCGGCCTCGACTGCCCCGGCGAACGGCGCCCCCGGTGCCACGCCCACGGTGACCGCCAAGGCGGCCGGGGGTGTCCGGAGCGCCGACTGTCCCTCGGGGACGGACCTGCAGAAGCTCGTCGAGCTGCCGACCGGCATGACCTTCGGCAGTGTCGAGTGCGTGCAGGGCTGGGCGGGAGCCGTCCCACAGGGCCCGAAGACCGGTGACGGCGTCTACCTGTTCCACCACACGGCCGGTACGGGCTGGAAGTACTACGGCGAGGGCAGCGGATACGACTGCACGGACCTCGGCCTCACCGAGCCGGCGCCGTTCTGCGTCTCCGGCTGATCGGATCGACCGCGGTTGCCCGCTGTGGCGCACACTGACTACGGTGTGCGCCACAGTCAGCCGGCCGCACCGATGTTGTCGCGCCCTGACCACCTGTGCGGGCACCTGGGGATGCGAGCGGGGCATGGCGGACTCGATCGACGATCAGTTCCGGGAGTTCGTCCGGACCCGCTCGTCCGCGTTGCTCCGGACGGCGTTCCTGCTGACCGGCGACCGTCACCTCGCCGAGGACCTGGTGCAGGACGCGCTGGCCCGCACCCATCGGGGCCGGCGGCGGCTGAACGATCCGGGGCACTTCGAGGCCTACACCCGTACTGCCATGTACCACCAGCAGGTGAGCTGGTGGCGGCGCCGCAGGGTGGTCGAGTCCCTGCCTGGGGAACTGGCCGACGTGGTCCAGCCCGGCAGTGACCACGCCGGCCGTACCGATCTCAAACTCGCCCTGCACCAGGCGCTCGCCCAACTCACCCCGCGACAGCGCGCGGTGCTGGTGATCCGCTTCTTCGAGGACCGCAGCGAGGCCGAGGCCGCGCAGCTTCTGCAGTGTTCGGTCGGCACGATCAAGAGTCAGACCAGCAAGGCGCTGGCCCGCATGCGGGAGATCGCGCCCGAGCTGCTCTCGGCCGTGATGGAGGAGGCCTGATGACCGACAACCTCGGGCCGCTGCGTCAGGCCATGTCCGATCTGAGCGAGCACGGCGGCAGCGCCGACCTGTACGAGCGGACCCTGCGCAGGTCGCGGCAGTTGCGCCGGCAGGCGACCGTCACCACCGGTGCCGCAGCCGCAGTGTTGGTGTTCGCCGTCGGCGGTACGGTCGCCTTCGCCGTCAGCCACTGGTCCGACCCGACGACGCCTCCCGCGGCCGCCCCCGGGCAACCCGACTGTCCGTCTATCGAAACCCTGGGTGACCTGGTCGAACTGCCGCAGGGCTGGTCCTTCGCGTCCACCGATGTGCAGTGCGCGGAGACGTGGGCGGCAGTCGACGTGACGCGCCCGGCCGGCGGCGACGTCCGCTACCTGTTCCACTACACGTCCGATGCGGGTTGGCGGTACCAGGAACAGGGCGCCGAATGGGACTGTCGGGAGCTCGGTCTCACCCGGCCGGCACCGTTCTGCACCTCCTGACCGCCCGCCGATGATTCGTGACCGGCTGGCCGGTCCATCCGGTGACCGCTTTTTCCGTCCAGACCCGGAGTCGCCACCGTGCCCACCTCGCCCGTGACCGTCAGTCTGCCGATCGCCGACCGCGCGACCGCACACCGCTTCTACGCCGAGGCGCTCGGCTGGCCGACGGTCGGTGAGCCGGCGGCGGACGGCATTCCCGAGCCGCTCCAGTTCGCCGTGCACGACGGCCTGCGCCTGATGCTGGTGCCGAGCGGCGGTTTCGGCTGGGTCATCGGCGACCACGAGGTCGCCGAGCGGGGCCGCAGCGAGTGCGTGCTCGGCCTGACCGCCGCGGATCCCGCCGAGGTGCGGCGGGTCGTCGACCGGGCCCGGGCCTCGGGTGCCCGCGTCGTGACGCCGCCGGCCGAACAGCCGTGGGGGTACGCCGCCACGTTCGCCGACCCGGACGGCCACCTGTGGATGGTCACGGCGTCCTGACGCACGGTCCGGAACCGGCGCGCGGAGCTCGGGACGACGGGGAACCGGTACCTCACCGGTGCCGGCCCGACCAGCCGGTACGACATTGCCCGCATCCGTGAGAGCCGCTATCGTTCCCTGGCCAGACGCCCCCGGAGTTCGAGGATCGCGGTGACTTCCCCGGAGTTGACGAACCAGGTTGCCCGGCACGATCCCCGCACCGAGGAGAAGACGACCGGGCGCGTCCCGAGCCGGTTCCGGGGCGACGTCGCCGGGCTCCGCGCCGTGGCCGTCGCGGTGGTGCTGCTCTACCACGCCGGGCTGTCGTTCCTGCCCGGTGGTTTCGTCGGCGTCGACGTCTTCTTCGTGATCTCCGGCTTCCTGATCACCGGGCAGATCGTCGCCGAGATCGAGCGCACCGGCCGGCTCTCCCTCGTGGGGTTCTACGCGCGCCGGGCCAAGCGGATCCTGCCCGCCGCGACGGTGGTGCTCGCGGCGACCGCGGTGGCGGTCCGGCTCTTCGTGCCCCGCGGCGACTGGCAGGCCATCGGCGGCGACATCGCCGCCGCGGCGGTCTACGTGGTGAACTGGCGCTTCGCCGACCGGGCGGTCGACTACCTCGCCGCCGACAACGCGGTGGTCTCGCCGGTGCAGCACTACTGGTCGCTCGCCGTCGAGGAGCAGTTCTACCTGGTCTGGCCGCTGCTGATCGTGCTGGCGCTGATCGCCGCGCGGGCGCTGCGGCGGACCAACGTGCGGCCGGTCCTGTGGGTCGGTCTCGCGGTCCTGGCGGTGCCGTCGTTCGTCTGGTCGATCGTCGAGACGGCGAACTCGCCGGCACGCGCGTTCTTCGTCTCCACGACGCGGTTGTGGGAACTCGCCGTCGGGGCGGGCGTCGCGCTGATCGCGACGCGGGCCGCGCGGATGCCACGGGCGGTGGCGGTCGTCCTCGGGTGGCTCGGGCTGGCCGCGATCGTGGCGGCGGCGGCGCTGGTGAGCGGCAAGACGGCCTGGCCCGGGTACGCTGCCGCGCTGCCCACGCTCGGCGCCGCCGCGGTCGTCGCGGCCGGCCCGGCGGCGGGCTCGCGGGGGCCGGTGGTGCTGCTCGGCACCGGCCCGTTCCGCTGGGTCGGTGACCTGTCGTACTCGCTCTACCTGTGGCACTGGCCGATGCTCATCGTGGCCGCCGCCCGCTTCGGTGAGCTGTCGACCGTCGAGGGACTGGCGGTGGCGCTCGCCTCGGTGGTGCCCGCCTGGCTCACGTTCCGGCTGGTGGAGAACCCGCTGCGATACTCCCGCAAGATCGCCACGTCGCCGCGGCTCGCGTTGAGTCTCGGCGGCAACTTCACCATGGCCGGGATCTGCGCCGGCCTGGCGCTGGTCCTGCTCGGCGCCTGGGCGGCCGCCGCGGTCCCCACCAAGAGCCGGTACGCGCCGGGCGCGGCGCTGCTGTCCACCACGCCCGGCACCGCCCCGATCGGCCCGGTGCCGGAGCGGTTCGACGTGATCACGCCGGATCCGCTGCAGATCCGGCAGGGGTTCCTGGACGTGCCCGTCACGAAACGGGACAACTGCTTCCAGCAGGTCGAGGGCGCCGAGGTGTTGTGGTGCACGTACGGCAACCCTCAGGGCGCCACCACCGTCGCCCTGGTGGGCGACTCGAAGATGGACCAGTGGCTGCCGGCGTTCCAGGTGCTCGCCGAGCAGAACGACTGGAAGCTGGTGATCGCCGCCAAGGCCGGGTGTGCGTTCACCAGCGCCAAGGTGCTCAAGGGTGACAAGTCCGGCAAGCCCTACACCGATTGCATCGAGTGGAACCGGGCGCTGCTGAGCCGGCTGCTGCGGGAGCGCCCCGACTACGTGGTCACCTCGCAGTCGGCGCCGACCGCCCTGAACGCCACCGGCAAGGGGGTCTCGGTCGACGCGATGGTCGCGGGCGTGCGGGCCTCCTGGAAGAAGCTCGACTCGGTGGGCGCGCAGGTCGTCGTGATGGCGAACAACCCGCTGCCGCCGGGCGCGCCGGTGGCGTGCGCCGATGAGAACCGCAAGCGGCTGTCCACCTGCGCGTTCGACCGCGTGCTCCACGACCAGGACCAGGCCTACCGGATGCAGCGGCGGGCGGTGACCGGGGTGCCCGAGGTCAGGATGATCGACCTGTTCGACGCCATCTGCCCGACCGAGCGGTGCCCGGTGGTGTTCGGCAACGTGCTGATCTACCGAGGCGGTTCGCACATCGGCGCCGCCTACGTGAAGACCACCGCCCCGCACCTCGCGCGGGCCCTGTCCGACGTGGGCGTGCCGGCGGTGTACGCGCCGCAGAAGTGACCGCTCAGACGTAGAGCTTCTTGGCGTAGTCGGGGCCGTAGTGCCGTTCCAGGTCGGCCAGGCTCTCCGCCGGGGCCTCCACCTCCTTGATCAGTCGGGGCCGCGACGGTAGCGCGTCCGGCCGCCAGGTCTCCGGCTGCCACAGCTCGGAGCGGAGGAACGCCTTCGCGCAGTGGTAGAAGATCTGCTCGATCGCCACCTCGACGGCGAGCAGCGGCCGGTGGCCCTTGACCTCCAGGTCGGCGAACCACGGCGCGTCCCGGACCAGCCGGGCCCGCCCGTTGATCCGCAGCGTGTCGGTGCGCCCCGGGATCAGGAAGATCAGCCCGACGTGCGGGTTGGCCAGGATGTTGTGGTAGCCGTCGGCGCGCCGGTTGCCCGGCCGTTCCGGGATCGCGATGGTGGTGTCGTCCCGCACCAGCGTGAACCCGGGCGGGTCACCCTTGGGCGAGACGTCGCAACTGCCGTCCGCGCCGGCGGTGGCGATCAGGCAGAACGGCGAGGCGGCCAGCCACTCCCGGTCGCGTCGGTGCAGCGTACGGCGCTCCTTGGCGACCGCCCGCGGCATCGGCGCCCCGATCAGCTCGCGCAGCTCCGCCTCGTCGGTGATCTCCCGAGTCGTCACGTCTTCCTCCCCCGTCCGTTGACCTTGACGACGGTTCCGGCCCGCGACGGGTCGGAATCCGTCATCGTCAGTGTAGGGGCGCGTCGGACGCCGGGTTTGCCCCCGGAAGCGGCGGGTAGGGACCGGAACACAGCGCGTGTCCGGAACGCGACGGATGGAGGCCGCGATGGAGAGCCGACTGAAAGTGCTCGGCCATCCCGTGCACCCGATGCTGGTGATGTTCCCGGTGGCGCTCCTGGTCACCGCGGTGATCTTCGACGTGGTCGACACGGTGGGCGGGCCGGACCTCCTCGGCGAGGTCGCGTACTGGAACATCACCGTCGGCCTGATCGGTGGCCTGCTCGCCGCCGTGGCCGGCGCGTTCGACCTGCTCGCCCTGCCGACCGGCACCCGCGCCAAGCGGGTCGGGCTCCTGCACGCCGGTGCCAACATCGCGGTGATCCTGCTCTTCGCCGCCGTCTGGGCGGTCCGGCTCAACGCCGAGTCGCGGAACGCCGGCGGCGCGCTGATCGCGATCGAGGTGGTGGCCGTGGCGATCCTCGGGATCAGCGCCTGGCTGGGCGGCGAGCTCGTGGACCGGCTCGGCGTCGGCGTCGACCCGGACCACGACCTCAACGCGTCCAGCTCGCTGCGGCCCACCTCGACGACCCGCCGGATCGGAGACGTGCGATGACCGAGCCGGACGGCGGCCGGGGCTGGCGGGGCCGCCAGCAGGGCTGGGACCCGATGGGCGAGTTGCAGGCGCTGCGCGCCGAGCTGAGCCGCCTGGTCGGCGGCCGTTCCGGCACCCCCGACGTGGACGTCACCGAGGTGGCGGAGGGCTGGGAGGTGACGGTCCGGCTGCCCGGCGTGGCACCCGAGGAGGTGGCCGTCGAGCTGGACGAGCGGGAGCTGTGCGTACGGGCCCGGTCGGAGGCCGAGGTCAACGCCGACCAGGGCATCCCGGGCGGGTTCACCACCCGGGGCTTCGAGTACCGCGTCGACCTGCCGTCGCGCGTCGACCCCGAGCGGATCGACGCGGTGATGGACCACGGCCTGCTCCGGGTGCGGCTGCCCCGGGCGGCCCGGCCCGCGCCGCGCACCATCACCGTCGGCCGCACCGGCCCGCGCGACACCGTCGGCCGTACGCCGGCCCCGGTCGATCCGGCCGCAGACCGGGAACTGCACCACCCGGACACCACGCTCGACGAGACCGACCGGCCGTAGGGGCGGCGTGACCAGCCTCCCCCTCGGTCCGGTGGGCGCGCGGGTGCCGGACGTCGAGCGGATCGCCGTGCTCCGGGCCAACGCGCTCGGCGACTTCATCTTCGTGCTCCCCGCGCTGGCGGCGCTGCGGGCCGCGTACCCGTCGGCGGAGATCGTGCTGCTCGGCGCGCCGTGGCACGCGAAGCTGTGGCGCGACCGGCCCGGCCCGGTGGACCGGGTGCTGGTGGTGCCCCCCGCGCCGGGCATCCGCGACGCCGGTCCGGACGAGTCACCGACCGGCGCGGCGGACTTCCTGGCCGCGGCCCGCGCCGAACGGTTCGACCTGGCGTTGCAGGTGCACGGCGGCGGCGCCAACTCCAACCCGTTCGTCACCGCGCTCGGCGCCCGGGTCACCGCGGGGCTGCGCGCCGACGACGCGCCGCCGCTGGACCGCTGGCTGCGGTACGTCTACTACCAGCACGAGGTGATCCGCTACCTGGAGGTGGCCGCGCTGGTCGGGGCGCCGGCCACCACGATCACCCCGGCGTTGGCGGTGACCGACGCGGACCGGGCCGAGGCGGCGGCGGTGCTCGGCGCGCCCGGCCGACCCCGGGTGGCGCTGCACCCGGGCGCCACCGACACCCGGCGGCGCTGGCCGGCGGAGAGCTTCGCCGAGGTTGCCCGCGCGCTGGTCGGGGACGGGTACGAGGTGCTGGTCACCGGCACGCCCACCGAGCGGGAGACGGTCGACGCGGTGGTCGCGGCGGCCGGCGTGCCGGTGCGCCCGCAGGTCGGCACGCTGAGCCTCGGCGCGCTCGCCGCCGCGTACGCGGACTGCGCGCTGGTGGTCTCCAACGACACCGGCCCGCTGCACCTGGCCGCCGCGGTGGGCGCGCCCACGGTGGGCATCTTCTGGGTCGGCAACCTGATCAACGGCGCGTCCCCGCTGCGCGGCCGGCACCGCCCGATCGCCGCCTGGACGACCCGCTGCCCGGTCTGCGGCGTCGACTGCACGCCCGGGATCTACCCGCACCGCCCCGGGGACGGCGACTGCCCGCACCGGGTGTCGTTCGTGGCCGACGTGCCGGCCGTCGAGGTGGTGGAGGCGGCCCGCGAGCTGCTCACACCTCCGCGCCCGACTCGTTGAGCACGACCTCCCACGCCTCCACGTCCCGCTCGGTGACCGTGGTCGGCGACTCCAGGTGGTAGGCCCCGCTGGGCAGCACGCCGGCGCCGCCGTGCCGCTCCAGCACCGCGAGCTGCGCGGCCACGTCCTCGCCCTGGTGCCGTTCGGGCAGCCGATCCCAGAAGTCGAAGCCACCGGCGTCGACCAGCTTCGCCCGGTCGTAGAGCACGCAGCCGCCGATCCAGGAGACCTTGTACGCCCGCCACGCGCCCACCGGCAGGTCGAGCTTCTCGGTGACGTGCAGCAGGTTCGCCGCCGGATGAATCGACGCCCGGTGCCACTCCGGCGTGCCCGGCCGGATCCGCTCCGGTTCCGGCCGGCCCGGCCACTCCTCGTAGTGTCGGTGCGTGTCCGGGCGGACGTCCTCGGTGTAGGAGAGCCCGTGCACCGCGTTGCCGACGAACCCGCAGCCCAGCTCGTGCAGCGCGGTGACCAGCCGGGACAGCGTGCCCGGCTCCAGCCAGACGTCGTCGTCGAGGCAGAGCACGGCGTCGGCCGCCGAGCGGGACAGCAGGTAGGAGCGGTGCTCGGCCAGCCCGCGCCGGGGCAGCCGCCGGGTCAGCAGCACCGGGTGTCCCCGGTGGCGCAACGCCCGGACCATGGTGGCCGCCGCCGGGTGCGCGTACGCGGGGTCGCCGTCGGACTGGTCGCTGACCACCACCCCGAACCCGGGCACGCCCTCCTGGGCGGCCAGCCCGGACAGCGTGACCGCCAGCTCGGCCGGCCGGTTGCGGGTGGGGATCAGCACGTCGAGCCGTCGGGGATGCCGGAACTGCTCCGGGGTGCCCGGGTCGAGCGGTCGGGTCACGCCGGCCTGCTCTCGCCGACCGACTGGGCTCGGATGCGGTCGATGATGGCCGAGGTGGAGCGGTCCGGCACGTAGCCGAGCGTGCGGACCTGGCCGCCGAGCCGGCGGACCAGCGGCGCCTCCGGCACCATCTCCGGCGGGTAGTCGCCGCCCTTGACGTAGACGTCCGGGCGGACCGCCTCGATCAGCCGGGCCGGTGAGTCCTCCTCGAAGACCACCACGTGGTCCACGCAGGCCAGCGCCGCCAGCAGCGCGATGCGGTCCTCGACCGGGTTGACCGGCCGGTCCGGGCCCTTGAGCCGGCGTACGCTTCCGTCCGAGTTGACCGCCACGATCAGCAGGTCACCGAGCGCGCGGGCCTGGGTCAGGTAGCGGACGTGCCCCGGGTGCAGCACGTCGAAGCAGCCGTTGGTGAACACCACCGACCGCCCCGACCGCCGGTGCTCGTCGACGAGCGCGGCCAACTCGTCGGCGCCGACCAGGGCCGGGTGCCCGGCCTCCTCGCCGCCGGTGCCCAGCGCGGTGAGCAGGTCCTCCCGGCGGCACACGCAGGTGCCGGTGTCGGCGACCGTGATGGTGGCGGCGAGCTGGGCGAGCTGCGCGGCGGTCGGCAGGCCCGCCTCGGCGGCCAGCGCCAGCGTCATGGCCGCCAGGTACGCGTCCCCGGCGCCGACCGCGTGGCTGGCCGGGACCGGCGTGCTGTGGCTGCGCCGGGGCGAGCCGTCGGCGCCGCCGACCACCGCGCCGTCGGTGTCCAGGGTCACCGCGACCACGTCCGCGCCGGTGTGCGCGCGCAGCTCGGACAGGCGCGACTCGGCCAGCTCGGCCCGGTCCACGCCCTCGCCGACGGCCGCGTTCACGGTCACCCCGGTGCCGGTGACGCTGAGCCCGTTGCCGGTCAGCGCCACCCGTTCCTCGCCCGGAGTCGGCTCGCCGGTCGGCCCGGACGAGCCCTCGGTGGACCCGTGCACCGGCGCGCCGGAGGCGGGGTGCGGACTGCCCGGCGTACGGTCGCCGGACCTGGCGTGCGAGGCCCGTTCACCGGCCTCGCCGGGGGTCGCGGCCACCGCCCGTTCACCGGCTCCGCCGGGTGCGGCGCCGACCACCAGCTCGGACGGGCCGTCGGCCGTCGCCGGATGATCCAGGTGCAGGTCACCGGTGCGGACGACGCCGCGTTCGGCGTGGGCGAACCCGGCGGCGGCGCGGGCCAGCAGCCGGGTCGCCTCGGCGAAGCTCGGCGTCACCACCGTCGGGTTGAGCCCGCGCCAGTCGGCCAGGTCGTGCGCGTCGAGCGCCACCGTGCCGTAGCGGTCGCGGTTGGCGACCAGCCAGGCGCGTACCGCCGACGGCAGCGCACCCAGGCCGTAGTCGCAGACCACAAGCGTGAGCGGCTGCCCGGCGGCCACCGCGCGCAGCTCCTCGGAGGCGCAGTGCAGCGCGGTCAGCAGGCGGGCCACCCCGTCGTCGTCGAGCGTGTCCTCCGGGCCGCCGGAGTCCTCCCGGAGCAGGATCTGGTTGCCGGCGAGCATCCGGCGCTTGACCGGGGTGGGGCGGCCGGGCTGGCTGACCGTCCGGTCCCAGACCGTCGCCCGGTCCAGGCAGTCGTGCAGCTCGTCGCCGGCGACGTCGGCGCCGACCGGGGCGACGAGCGCGGCCCGGCCGCCGAGCGCGGCGACGTTGACCGCGGTGTTCGCGGCGCCGCCGGCGGCGGAGATCCGGCGGCGCAGCGTGAGGACCGGCGCGGGCGCCTCCCGGCAGAGCCGCTCCGACTCGGCGAACCGCCACTCGTCCAGCATGGCGTCGCCGACGACCAGCACGGGACGCCCCTGCCAGCTCGCCACCACGGTGGCCAGCCGGCGCTCTTCCGCTGCTGCTCCTGCCATGCCTCCCCGGGTCCCCCGGCCGTGGCCGGCCAAACCAGCCCGGCCGTGGCCGGCCAAACCAGCCCGGCCGCGGCCGGGCTGCGACGCGGGCCACCCGGTGCGTCCGGTTTCCGGGCATCGGCCGGGGGAATCGTCCAGACACACCCGGAGAGGAGAAGCAGCATGGCAGCGACACTTCAGGGCAAGCGGATCGCGTTCCTGGCCGCCGACGGCGTCGAGGAGGTCGAGTACACCAAGCCGCGCGAGGCGGTGGAGAACGCCGGCGCCCGGGTGGAGCTGGTCTCCATCGAGTCCGGCTCGATCCAGGCGTTCAACCACCTGGACCACGGCAAGCAGTACCAGGTCGACGTCACCACCAAGGAGGCGGACGCCGGCGCGTACGACGGGTTGGTGCTGCCCGGCGGCGTGGCGAACCCGGACTTCCTGCGGGCCGACCCGGACGCGGTCCGGTTCGTGAAGGCGTTCTTCGACGCCGGCAAGCCGGTCGGGGTGATCTGCCACGGCCCGTGGACGCTGGTCGAGGCGGACGTGGTGCGCGGTCGCCGGATCACCTCCTGGCCGAGCCTGCGCACCGACCTGACGAACGCCGGCGCCACCTGGGTCGACGAGGAGGTCGTCACCGACAACGGGCTGGTCAGCAGCCGTAAGCCGGACGACCTGCCGGCGTTCTGCGCCAAGATCGTCGAGGAGTTCGCCGAGGGCCGGCACACCGCCGGCTAGAAAACTCATCCGCCCACCGGGGGCATGATCCGCCCCCGGTGGGATAGGAAGCGGGATGACCGCCCAGGCCGCTGCACCCGCGTTGCCCGCCCGCCAGATCCGGCTGCTGATGTTCGGTCTGATGACCGGCATGCTGCTGGCCGCGCTCGACCAGACCATCGTCGGCACCGCGCTGCCCACCATCGTCGGGGAGCTGGGCGGCATCGACCACTACTCGTGGGTGGTCACCGCGTACCTGCTGGCGTCGACCGCCTCGACGCCGCTCTACGGCAAGATGGCCGATCTGTACGGCCGCCGGCCGGTCTTCCTGTTCTCCATCGGCGCGTTCCTGGTCGGCTCGCTGCTGGCCGGGCTGTCCCGGGACATGACCCAGTTGATCGTCACCCGGGGCGTGCAGGGGCTCGGCGCGGGCGGCCTGATGACGCTGGCGTTCGTCATCATCTCGGACGTGGTGCCGCCCCGGGAGCGGGGCCGCTACCAGGGTCTGTTCGGTGCCGTGTTCGGCGTGTCGTCGGTGGCCGGCCCGCTGGTCGGCGGCTACTTCGCGGAGACCAACTGGCGGTGGATCTTCTACCTCAACGTGCCGCTGGCGATTCTCGCCATCGTGGTCTGCTGGCACGTGATGCGGCTGGTGCCGTTCCAGCGCCGCGAGCACACCGTCGACTGGCTCGGCGCGGCGCTGCTGGTCGCCGGCGTGAGCTGCCTGCTGCTGGCGCTGAGCTGGGGTGGCACCTCGTACGCCTGGGGCTCCGCCGTGATCGTCGGGCTGTTCGTGGCCGGCGCGGTGCTGGGCGTGGCGTTCCTGCTCCAGGAGGCCCGGACCCGGGAGCCGATCCTGCCGCTGCGGCTGTTCCGCAGCCGCACGTTCGCGCTGGCCAACACCGCCGGCTTCGTGCTCGGCCTGGTGATGTTCGGGTCGATCATCTTCATTCCGCTCTACCTCCAGATCGTCAAGGGCGCCTCGCCGACCCGTAGCGGCCTGCTGATGCTGCCGATGATGGCCGGCATCATCGTCACGTCGATCCTGACCGGCCGGGCGATGAGCCGGATCGGCAGGTACAAGTGGTTCCCGGTGACTGGTGCCGCCGTGCTGGTGGTCGGCATGTTGCTGTTCCGCCAGCTCCAGGTGGGCACGTCGTTGTGGGCCGCGTTCGGCTACATGGTGGTGATCGGCGTCGGGCTGGGCCTGTGCATGCAGTCGCTGATCCTGGCCGTGCAGAACGCGGTGGACGTCCGGGACCTGGGCGCGGGCACCTCCTCGGCCACGTTCTTCCGCTCGCTGGGCGGCTCGTTCGGGGTGGCCATCCTGGGCGCGGTGCTGTCCACGCGGCTCACCGGCGCGCTGGCCGACCGGCTGCCGGGCGCGCTCGCCCAACTCCCGCCGCAGCAGCGGGCGGCGGTGGCGGCGGGCGGCGCGGAGAACATCTCGATCAACGACCCGGCCACCATCCTGGCGCTGCCCGGACCGGTACGCGCCGCGATCCAGTCCTCGTTCGTCGACGCGCTGCACCTGGTCTTCCTGACCACCGGGCTGATCGCGGTGCTGGCGGTGCTGGTCACCCTGGCCATGCCGAACCACCAGCTCCGCGGCGCCGGCCCGCAGGGCGCCACCGGCGGCGCGGACCCGCTGGGCGGGAAGGCCGCCGCGCCGGGTGGCAAGTCGCTGCCGAAGGAGTCGAAGGACGAGGCCGCCGCCGAGATGGAGGCGAAGTCGCAGACGATGCTCTGAGCGGGCCCGTCCCGGGCGAGGCTGCCCGGCCTATTTCAGGATCAGGCGGTTGGTCTGCTCGAAGACATCCAGGTCGGCCAGCGTCTCGGCGACGCTCGACGAGAGCGGGGTGGGGAACTCCGCCCGGTGGAAGAAGCCGGCGTCGGTGGTCTCGTCGGTGAACCGGGACAGCTCGCCGTCCCACTCGTCGACCCGGAACGCGGCGGTGAAGACCTGGTAGGTGTGCCCGTACATGTTGGTGTGGGTGCGGTCCGGCCCGGTGTAGAGCGCGAACGCGCTGACCCGCAGCGCGCGTAGGCCGGTCTCCTCGCGGACCTCGCGGACCGCGCAGTCGGCGATCGACTCGCCCAACTCCATCGCGCCGGCCGGCAGTGCCCACTGGCCGTTGTCGGAGCGCTGGATCAACAGCACCCGGGCGGCGTTGTCGCGCACCACGGCGCGGGCGCCGACGAACATCAGCGTGCGGTCACCGGCCAGCGCGCGGAGCTGCCCGACGTACGAGTCGGCCCAGGAGATGCTCACCCGGACAATCTACGCAGCATTGCCGGCCGGCTCGGCCGTTCCGGGGGTTCCGCTGGTGTGAACGGCGACACTACGTTGTTACCCATGCGTAGCACGATGATGGACGCCCCGCTCCAGGTAGCCCGCATCCTCGAACACGGCGCCACCGTGCACGGCACGGCCGAGGTGGTCACCTGGACCGGCGCCGAACCCCGCCGGATGACGTACGCGGAGGTGGGGCGTGCCGCCGCCCGGCTGGCCCACGCGCTGCGCGACGAGTGCGGGGTGACCGGTGACGAACGGGTCGCCACCTTCATGTGGAACAACAACGAGCACCTGGTGGCCTACTTCGCGGTGCCGAGCATGGGCGCGGTGCTGCACACGCTCAACCTGCGGCTCTTCCCGGACCAGGTCGCCTACATCGCCAACCACGCGCAGGACCGGGTGGTGCTCGTCGACAGCACGCTCATCCCGCTGCTGGCCCGCGTGCTCGGCGAGCTGACCACGGTGCGGCACGTGGTGGTGGTCGGCGGCGGTGACCCGGCCCCGCTGGTGGCCGCCGCCGGCGACCGGATCACCGTGCACCACTGGGACGCGCTGCTGGCCGACCGGCCGGACACGTTCGACTGGCCGGAGGTGGACGAGCGGGACGCGGCGGCGCTCTGCTACACGTCCGGGACCACCGGCCACCCCAAGGGCGTGGCCTACTCGCACCGTTCGATCTACCTGCACTCGCTCCAGGTCTGCATGCCGGAGGGCTTCGGTCTCGGGCCGGGCGACCGCGAGCTGGCCATCGTGCCGATGTTCCACGCCATGTCGTGGGGCCTGCCGTACGCGGCGTTCCTCTCCGGCGCCTCGCTGATCATGCCGGACCGCTTCCTCCAGGCCGAACCGATCGCCGCGATGATCGCCGCCGAGCGGCCCACACTGGCCGGCGCGGTGCCGACCATCTGGACCGACCTGCTGGCCTACCTGGACACCCACGACGTGGACACCTCCTCGCTGACCGAGGTGATCGTCGGCGGCTCGGCGTGCCCGCCGGCGCTGATGCACGCGTTCCGCGACCGGCACGGCATCGAGGTCATCCACGCCTGGGGGATGACCGAGATGTCGCCGCTGGGTTCGGTGTCCCGCGCCCCGGCCGGCGCGACCGGCGACGACGCCTGGCGCTACCGCTACACCCAGGGTCGCGTCCCGGCCGGGGTGGCGGCGCGGATCGTCGGGCCGCTCGGTGAGCCGCTGCCCGCGGACGGGACATCCGTGGGTGAGCTGGAGGTGCGGGGGCCGTGGGTGACCGCCCGGTACGTCGGCGACGACGAGCCGGACGCCGAGAAGTTCCGGGACGGCTGGCTGCGGACCGGGGACGTCGGCACGCTCTCGCCTGACGGGTTCATCACGCTCACCGACCGGGCCAAGGACGTGATCAAGTCCGGCGGGGAGTGGATCTCCTCGGTCGAGCTGGAGAACGCGCTGATGGCGCATCCGGCGGTGCTGGAGGCGTGCGTGGTGGGTGTGCCTGACGAGCGCTGGGACGAGCGCCCGCTGGCCACCGTGGTGGTCCGCGAGGGCGCCTCGGTCACCGCGGAGGAGCTGCGGGACTTCCTGGCCGGCTCGGTGGCCCGCTGGCAGTTGCCGGAGCGCTGGGCGTTCATCGACGCGGTGCCGAAGACCAGCGTCGGCAAGTTCGACAAGAAGGTGGTGCGCTCGCGGTACGCCGACGGCGGGCTTGAGGTGCGGGAACTGTCCACGCCGTAACGCTTTGCGGCGTACCGTCGCCTACACAGGTAGGAACACGTTTCCCACGGACATTCCTCCCAGAGGGCGGCCCCGGCGTTCGCACCGCGCCGGGGCCGCCCGTCCGTTACGGGGTGACCCGCACCGCCATTGTTGCGAAACTTGTTCGCCTCTGTCCCGATGTCGGGGAAATCCCCTACTCCTCGGCGGTGCTGACCAGCACCTTGCCCACCGCGCCGTCCCGCACCGCCTGCTGCGCCGACGCGGTCTCCGGCAGCGGGTACCGGTGCAGCGGCAGCCCGGCCTCCGCGCCGACCCGGATCGCGCCCTGCGCCACCGCCGCCGCGATGTCGGTCACCGCCTGCGCCTTGGCCACCTTCGGCGCGGTGTAGACCAGCACGAACTGCCAGCGCGCGTTCGGCCCCATCAACGGCCGGATCGGCAACGTCACCTCGTCGCCGCCGTCGTCGGCGTAGACGCAGACCGCGCCGCCGGTACGCAGCATCCGCACGTCGGCGGCGGCGTTGCGGGCGGCGGAGACCTCGACGATCGTGTGCACCCCGTCGGGCGCGACCTTGCGGACCTCCTCCACCACGTCCTGCTCCCGATAGTTGATCACGAAGTCGGCCCCGGCCGCGGCGGCGAGCTGCGCCTTCTCCGGGGTGCTCACCGTGGTGATCACGCAGGCGTCGGCCCAGCGGGCGAGCTGGATCGCCGCGTTGCCCACCGCGCCCGCCCCGCCCTGCACCAGCACCACGTGGTCGCTCAACGCACCGGCGTGCAGCGTGTCCGGCATGAACTCGCCGACGGTCAGGCAGCGGTGCGCGGTCATGAACGGGATGCCCAGCGCCGCACCCAGATCGAACGAGGCCGAACCGAGCGGCACCGCGTGCCGGACCGGGACCACCGTGTACTCCGCCGCGGTGCCCCACGGGCGCTGCCAGGCCGCCTCCCACAGCCAGACCCGCTCGCCGATCAGGATCCGGTCCACGCCCTCGCCGACCGCCTCCACCACCCCGGCGCCGTCCTGGTGCGGGATCTGCCAGCCGGCCGGCAGCGGCCACGCCTCGCGCGCCTTCCAGTCCGTCGGGTTCACCCCCGAGACGGCCATCCGCACCAGCACCTCACCCGGGCCGGGCTCCGGCACCGGCCGCTCCGCCACCTGGAGCACGGAGGCGTCCCCGCTGCGCTCGTACACGATCGCCCTCATCGCCGTCCCTCCGCCGTCGTCGCCGATGCGCTACCCGAACTCGGGGCGAACATGTAAGGCGGGGCCCCCTGTTAACGCCTCCGGTAGAGGAACGTGCCCCGCTCAACGCCCCAACCCGGCGAGCAGCTCCGGGGTGAGCGCGCCGATCGAGGGAAGCCGCACGGCGGCGAGCGCCTCGGCGTCCGGATCCAGCGGGTACGACAGGTGCGGCACCGCCACCACCCGGCACCCGGCTGCCGCCGCCGACCGCACGCCGTTGGACGAGTCCTCCACCGCCACGCACCGGGCCGGGTCGACGCCCAACCGGGCCGCCACCGCCAGCCAGACGTCCGGCGCCGGCTTGCCCCGGGCGGTCTCCTCCGTCGACAGCGTCGCGCCGAACGCGTCGACCAGTCCCGTCGCCTCCAGCGCCGCCGCGATCAGCCGGGTCGGTGAGGAACTGGCCAACCCCAGCGGCCACCGCGCGGCCGCCCGGCGCACCACCGCGTCGGCGTCGTCGATCAGCGGTACGCGCTGCGCGTACCGCCGGGTCATCTCCGCCACCACCTCGTCGGCGACCTGCTCGGCCGACCGGTCGACGCCCAGCTCACCGCTCAGGTAGGCGGCCCACTCGCCGGTGCTCATGCCCATCAGCCGGCGCTGGGTGTCCGGCTGCCAGACGCCTCCGTGCTCGGCCACGTACGCCCGGCGGACCTCCTCCCAGACCGGCTCCGAGTCCACGATCACGCCGTCCAGGTCGAAGAGCACCGCGTCCACCATGCCGCCATCCTGCCCCAGCCGGCGGCCCGGCTCACCCCGGCCGCGTCGCTCCGACCGAACGCTGCGCCGGCAACCCGATCGGGGCCTGTGCCGGGATGATCGTGCGGCAGCGCGTCGCGACCGGTTCGAGCAGCTCCCGCAGCCGTTCCGTACGCTCCGCGCCCAGCGCCCGCCACGGGCCCGCCGCAGCCCGGTCGGTGGCCTCCTCGACGGCCCGGAACGTGGCGGTGGCCTGCGGGGTCGGCCCCCGGTCGGCGGTCAGCCAGCCCTTCTCGACCAGCCGCTCCTCGGCGGCGGACCACTCCCCGTCGGTCCAGCCCCGGGCCGGCTGGTGGAACTCGCGCGACTGGTCGACCCGGCACCGCCAGGCCACCACCTCGACCGGCTCCAGCCCGGT
Source organism: Micromonospora sp. NBC_01392 (assembly GCF_045040125.1). NCBI lineage: Bacteria > Bacillati > Actinomycetota > Actinomycetes > Micromonosporales > Micromonosporaceae > Micromonospora > Micromonospora sp. NBC_01392. The sequence goes on from NZ_CP109549.1 coordinate 768,660, forward strand.
GCCGACCAGCGCGGCCACGTGCCCGTCGCCCCGGTGCTCGCGCAGCGTGGCGGCGGCCTGCCAGAGCCGGGCCAGCGGGTACTCCCCGCGCGGCAGGGCGGCGTTGACCGCGCCGAGCACCCGCCCGGCGGTGTCCACCCGGTCCGCCGCGGCCTCCAGCAGCTCGGCGGCCTCGACCAAATGCGACTCGGGCAGCTCGTAGGTGAACTCGGCGAGCGCCTGCACCGCGCCGGTGAGCCGGGCGCGCAGCGCCTCCTCCGGGGTGGCCAGCCGCCACACCGACGGCAACGCGCGGGCCACCATCGGCGGCGCGAAGCTGAAGAACGCGGCCGTCACCGTCGGGGCGTCGACCGGCCCGAGCGGCGCGGCCCGGCCGGCGAAGTAGCCGCGCCAGTAGCCGCGCAGCCCGACCGCCTCGAACGCGGAGCGGGCGCGCGGGTGGAAGTAGGTCACCGCGTGGACCGGCTCGAACAGCGTCCACATCTGCCGGGCCAGCCCGGGGTCGTCAAGCGCCGCCACGTGCACCTCCGCGTCGGTGGTCAGGTCACCGCGGACGGACGGACCGCCCGCGGTGACCACGAACCTACTGCCGTTGGGTGACCGGACGGAAGCCTGGAGTGATCTACTGCGCAGCCAGTACGTCGACGACGAAGCGCAGCGGCCCGGCCGGACGACCGCCCTCGGCCTTGTCGCCGTACGCCAGGTCGGCCGGGAGGTCGAGCTGCACGCGGCTGCCCACCGGCACGCCGACCAGGCCCTGGTCCCAGCCCTTGATGACCTGGCCCACGCCGATCTGGAAGGTGGCCGGCTGGCCGTTGTCCCAGGACGCGTCGAACTGCTTCCCGTCCTTGTAGAAGACGCCCACGTAGTTCGTGGTGATCGTCTGCCCGGCCTTCACCGCCGGCCCCTTGCCCTTGACCAGCGTGGTGACGGTCAGCTTCTTCAGCTCACCGGAGCCGGCCTTGACCGCCGGCTTGGTCTTCAGCGCCGGGTCGACGTTGGCGGGCAGCTCCGGCGCGGGCGGCGCGGTGGGCTCCGCCTGGTCGGCGGGGGCGCTGGGGCTGGCCGAGGAGGCGGTGGTGGCCGGCTTGTCGTCGTCCCCGCTGTTCAGCCAGACGAGACCACCGACCAGGGCCACCACGGCGAGCACACCGGCGGCCGCGCCCAGCATCGACTGCCGGCGCCGGCGCGCCTCGGCGGCCTTCTTCTCGGCCAACTGGGCGGCCAGCCGCCGCCCGGCCTTGGTGGCCGGGGCGGCCTGGTCCTCCGACCGGTTCTCCACACGCTCGCTCACGTCGACTCCCTGCAGGTGGGGGGTGGGTACGCCCCCGGCGGGCCGCCGCCGAGGCCAGCGCACACGGTACCCGCCCGCACCCCCACAGCGACGAAAGGCGGGGGCCCTTCTTAACGCATTCGGTATAGGCGGGGCCCCTTCTTCACACCCCGGGCTGGATCGGACACCGAGCGGGTACGTTCTCGGACATGGCGATCCTCACCGAAGAAGACCTGGCCCTGCTCGGCGAGCCGCAGCTCGCGCACGTGGCCACCATCGAGTCCGACGGCACCCCGCACGTCACCCCGGTCTGGGTGGACACCGACGGGGAGCACATCGTGTTCAACACCGCCAAGGGCCGGCAGAAGTACCTCAACATGTCCCGCAACCCGGTCGTCGCGGTGTCGGTGGTCGACAAGGCGGACGACTACCGCACGCTCTGGGTGAAGGGCACTGTCGAGTTCGTCACCGAGGGCGCCGACGAGCACATCGACCGGATGGCGAAGAAGTATCTCGGCCAGGACACCTACCCGTGGCGGCGCGCGGGCGAGGAGCGCGTCATCGTCCGCATCACCCCGACGGAGAAGCTCGGCCGCGGGTGATAAGCGGGGGCCCCGCCTATACCGAATACGTTAAGCGGGGCCCCTTCCTTACCCCTCAGGCGGGCTTCTTCTTGGCGGCGGTCTTCTTCGCCGGGGCGGCCTTCTTCGCTGCCGTCTTCTTCTCTGCCGTCTTCTTCGCCGGGGTGGCCTTCTTCGCCGGTTCGGCCTTCTTGGCCGGGGTCTTCTTCGCGGCGGTCTTCTTCGCCGAGCGGGCCGACGAGATCGGGGTCGGCTCGGCCCCGCCGCCGGACGGCGCCTCGCCCCGGGCCGCCCGGGCCCGCTCGACGGACGCCTTCAACGCGGCCATCAGATCCACCGCGGCGGCCGGCGCGGCCTCTTCCTCCTCCGGCTGCACCACCTCGCGGCCCTCCACCTTCGCGTCGATGACCTCCTGCAACGCGGCCCGGTAGTCGTCGGTGAAGGCGTCCGGCTCGAACTCGCCGGCCATCGAGTCGATCAACGAGCTGGCCATCGCCAGCTCCGGCGGGCGGACCTTCAGGTCCTCGTCCAGGAAGCCGAAGTCGGGCTGACGGATCTCGTCCGGCCAGAGCATCGTGTTGAGCAGCAGCACGCCCTCGCGGACCCGCAGCGTCGCCAACTGCTCCCGCTGGCGCAGCGCCACCTTGACGATCGCCACCCGCTCCGAGTCGGTCAGCGCGTCCCGCAGCAGCACGTACGGCTTGGTGGCGGTGCCCTCCGGCTCCAGGAAGTAGGCCTTGTTGTAGAGGATCGGGTCGACCTGCTCGGCCGGCACGAACTCCAGCACGTCGATCGCGTGCGAGGTGCTCAACGGCAGGTCGGCGAAGTCCTCGTCGGTCAGGATGACCATCTCGCCGCCGCCGAGGTCGTAGCCCTTCGCGATGTCGTCGTAGGTGACCTCCTCGCCGCAGACCGAGCAGGTGCGCTTGTAACGGATACGGCCGCCGTCCTCGCGGTGCACCTGATGGAACCGGATGTCCTTCTCCTCGGTTGCCGAGTAGACCTTCACCCCGATCGACACCAGGCCGAACGACACCGCTCCTTTCCAGATGGCCCGCATTCCCGCGCTCCTCTCCCCGGTTGTAGACCAGAATCCCAAACGATCGAACGGCACGCACGCCCTTCCGTGCCCTACTACAGTCAGGAGGTGCCCGGCGCGCCGTTGAAGCCGATGCTCGCGATGACCGGGCAGCTCCCGGCCGGTGCCGCATGGGCGTACGAGTTCAAGTGGGACGGCATCCGCGCGCTCGCCGACATCTCCCACGGCGACCGGCACTTCTACGCCCGCTCCGGCGTCGAGATCACCACCGCGTACCCGGAACTGCTCAACCTGGCCGAGCAGGTCGACGACGCGCTGCTCGACGGCGAGGTGGTGATCTTCACGGACGGGCAGCCGTCGTTCACCGCGCTGGCCGAGCGGATGCACGTGCGCAACCCGGCCAAGGCGGCACGGCTGGCGGCGACCGCCCCGGTGACGTACATGATCTTCGACCTGCTGCGGCTCGACGGCGTGGACCTGACCGCCCGGCCCTGGCACGAGCGGCGGGCGGCGCTGGAGGCGCTCGGGCTCGGCGCCGCCCGGTGGGCGGTGCCGCCGGTCTTCACCGACGGGCCGGCCACCTACGCGGCGGCCGGGGAGCACGGGCTGGAGGGCGTGCTGGCCAAGCGGGCCGACTCGGCCTACCGGCCCGGGGTGCGCTCGCCGGACTGGGTGAAGGTCAAACTGGAGGTCACCGGCGACTTCGTGGTCGGCGGCTGGCGGCCGGGCGCACGCCGGGTCGGCGGGCTGCTGGTCGGCGTGCCCGGCCCGGACGGGCGGCTGGTCTACCGGGGGCGGGTCGGCGGCGGCATCGGCGCGGCCGTCGAACGGGAACTGCTGCGCGAGCTGGAGCCACTGCGCGCCGGCGCGTCACCGTTCGCCGGGGACGTGCCGCGCGAGGATGCGCGCGGAGCGATCTGGGTATCACCCCGGGTGGTGGTGGAGGTCAAGTACGGCCAACGCACCCCGGACGGGCGGCTGCGCTTCCCCCGGGTCCTGCGCCTGCGCCCGGACAAGCCGCCCGAGGAGGTCGAGGATGCCGGCTGACCGGTTCAAGGTCGAGGTCGAGGGGCGCTCCCTGGAGCTGTCCAACCTGGACAAGGTGCTCTTCCCGCAGGCCGGCTTCACCAAGGGTGAGGTGATCGACTACTACACCCGGATCGCTCCGGTGCTGCTGCCGCACCTGCGCGACCGCGCGCTCACCCGGATCCGCTTCCCCAACGGCGTCGACGGCGGCTCGTTCTTCGAGAAGAACGCACCGGCCGCGACCCCCGGTTGGGTACGCACCGAGAACCTGTCCGTCCCCGGGTCGACCAAGGGGCGGGAGACCATCGACTTCGTGGTCTGCGACGAGTTGCCCACGCTGGTCTGGCTGGCGAACCTGGCCGCGCTGGAGCTGCACACGCCGCAGTGGAAGGTCGGCGAACACCCGGACATGATGGTGGTCGACCTGGATCCGGGCGCCCCGGCGGCACTGCGACAGTGCTGCCAGGTGGCGCTGCTGATGCGCGACCGGCTGGCTGACGACGGGATCGACGCGTACCCGAAGACGTCCGGGAAGAAGGGCATGCAGCTCTGCTGCCCGATCGCCGGCACCCAGGACGCCGACGTCGTCTCCGGCTACGCCAAGCGGATCGCGCAGGAGCTGGAGCAGACGCACCCGAAGCTGATCGTGTCGAAGATGGCGAAGAACCTGCGCCCCGGCAAGATCTTCATCGACTGGAGCCAGAACAACGCGGCAAAGACGACCGTGGCGCCGTACTCGCTGCGCGCCCAGCCCGTACCGGCCGCCTCCACGCCGCTGACCTGGGACGAGGTGGCGGCCGGTGCGGCCGGGAAACGGCCGGCGACGCGGCCCTACACGGCCACCGAGGTGCTCAGGCGGGTGGCGAAGCAGGGCGATCTGCTGGCGCCGCTGCTCGACGGCGGTCCCGAGCTGCCCGCCCGCTGACCCGCCACCACGCGCCGCCGACCAGCAACAGCACGATCACGCTGATCGCCACGTCGCCCACCAGGTCGGCCACCGGGCCCGCCGGGGTGTAGGTCGGCACGCCGTACGCGAAGACGGCCGCGACGACCACGGCGGCCGAGCCGGCGGCGAGCACGTGGCGCTGCCCCCAGTCGGCCCGTCGGGACCAGTGCGTCAGCAGGACGGCGGTGACCACGGCGAGCGCGAGCGCGATGCCGATACCGGTCCACCCCGGCACGGCTCCGGCCCCGGCGTAGGCGACCAGCACCACCAGCCCCGCCCAGACGGGCCGCGGCGCGGTTTTGGCGGTCCGGCCGACGGGCGCGCCGGCGGCCGGGTCGATGCGCGCGTCGGCGGCGCGTCCGACGCGCAGCAGCGCGGCGGCGATCAGGGCCAGCGCCACGCCGGCGGCGACCGTGAGCTGGACCGGCGAGGCCAGGAAGCCCTTGCGCCCGCCGTCGTCGGCGAAGACCAGCAGGCTGCCGCCGAGCCAGAGCAGCGCGGCCACGACCAGGCCCGGACGACCCAGCCAGGGCCGCGACCGGCGACCCACCCCGAGGTACGACTCGACGAGCGCGATCGACGCGCAGATGGTCAACGCCACGTGGTTGCCCACGTAGTCGACCGCCTGCCGGGCGCTGAACCCGAGGCCGGGCACCAGCGTCGCCTCGGCGACGGTGCGGGCGTCGGCGAACTGGGTGTCGTCGAGGTAGTCCGGATTGAACAGCGACTGGTCGACCAGGCCGGCCTGGACCACGCCGAAGGCGGCGGCGAGCAGCACGATCCCCGGCCAGCCCAGTCCGAGCCGCCGGGCGGTCTCCCGGATCAAGAGCGCGGCCCCGCCGTACATCGGGGCGAGCACCAGCACCACGAACGGCATGCCGACGAGCGTGAATCCACCCCAGGAGCACTCGGCGGTCCAGGGCGCGAGCAGCAGCAACGCGACCGCCGGCGCGAGCCGCCGGCGCAGGGGTTCGGTCGTCATGCCCGCACCGTGCCGCAGCCGGCCGGCCCGTCGATACGGCCATCGGCCGAGGGGTCCGTGACCAAAGTCGACGGTCACGGACCCGAGGGGCGGCGGCTCGGCTAGAGCGCGAACAGCAGGGCGGCGTCGAGGAGGATGACCATCGCGGTGGCGAAGTGGATGCCGAAGGCGACGGCCCGGGTGCCGCCGTGCCGCAGCACGATGACGGTGTCGCCCAAGGGGGCGAGCGCGACGACAAGCATGAACCAGGCGACGGCGTCGGCGCTGGTGAAGGCGATCAGGGCGAGTCCCACCAGGCCGTAGGTGAGGTCGCGGACGCCCTTGATGGTGAGGTAGGCGGATTCGGCCCCACCCGTCGACGCCGGAACGCCGTAGCCGGCGGCGGCGTTCCGGGGCGTCGTCAGGAAGCGGACGCCGATGAAGACGATGAACAGGCTGAGGACGACGGCGAGCCCGTAGGCGAGGAAATTGAGCATTGTCGACTCCGAATCTAGCGCTGCTAGGGGTGAGAGCGACGCTAGCAGAGCGTCGATAGATTGCCTAGCGGTGCTAGGGTTGCGGCCATGTCCATCCAGGCGCGCCGAGAGCGGGAGCGGGCGGAGCGCGAGCGGGCCATCGTCGCCGCCGCTCGGGAACTGGCCGAGTCGGAGGGCTGGGACGCGGTCACCACCCGCCGGCTCGCCGCCGAGATCGAGTACAGCCAGCCCGTCCTCTACAGCCACTTCAAGGGCAAGGACGCCATCATGGCGGCAGTCGCCGTGGAAGGCTGCGGCGAGCTGGCCGCCGAACTCGCCGCCGCCCGCGCCGCCGCGGCCGACCCCCGGCAGGCGGTGGCCGGCATCGCTACGGCGTACGCCGCATTCGCCGAACGTCGGCCCGCGCTCTACGACGCGATCTTCAGGCTCCCCGTCGCCCTCTCCTTCGCCAGCCAGGATGCCCCGGTCGAGCTGGCCCGAGCCTTCGCCGAGCTGGCCGAAACCCTGCGTCCGTTCGCCGGTGGGGACGACCTGGAAACCTTCACCGAGACCTTCTGGAGCGGGCTGCACGGCCTGGTCACGTTGATGCGCGACGGTCGGCTGCGGCGGGCCGAACACGAACGTCGGCTGGCGCTCCTGGTGGACCGGTTCGCCCCGCTAGGCTGAGCCGGCCGCCCGGGAGGAGCACATCCGATGGCCACCCACGCACCCGCACCCGCTTCCGTCGCCACCGACGAGCCGCTGCTCAGCTACCTCGACGACGCCACCGGCGAACGCACCGACCTGACCGCGTCGCAGCTCGGCGCGTGGGTCGCCCGCAGCGCCGGGCTGCTGCGGGACGGCTGTGGGCTGCGCCCCGGTGACCGGGTGGCGGTGCTGCTGCCGCCGCACTGGCGTACCGCGGCGGTGCTGCTCGGCGCGTGGTCGGTCGGGCTGACGGTGTCCTTCCGGCCCCGGGCGCTGGCCGGGTTGCCGGCGCTGGAGCCGGGCGCGGACCGGCCCTTCGACGCGGTGTTCGTGACCCCGGAGCGCCTGGACGACTGGCTGGAGGACGTCCCCGAGGGGACCCACCGCTACCTGGTCGGCGTCCGTCCCGGCCCGGCCGACGAGGTGCCGCCGGGCTGGCTGGACTGGTCGACCGAGGTGCTGCGACACCCCGCCGAACCGCCGGACTACACGGCCGTGGACCCGGCCGACCCGGCCACGCCGGACGGCACCAGCTTCGGCGCGTGGCGTCGGCTGGCCGCGGAGATCGCCGCCCAGCTCGACCTGCGCCCCGGCGACCGCCTCCTGGTCGACCCGGTCGAACACGAGCAGCCCCTGAGGTGGCTGCTCGCCCCGCTCGCCGCCCGCGCCACCCTCGTGATCCACGCCAACCCCACCCACCCCGGCCCACCCCACACCCGCCGCCTCTGACCCCCCGGGGCCCGCGCCGATCTTGCAGTCGTGGCCCACGAGGTGTCCTTTTCGTGGCTTCATCGGGGCAGAAACTGCAAGATCAGCTTTGTGGAGGGGCGGGGAATCCGGTTGACGGGGGAGGGGTGTGGGGGCTTACTGCTCGCGATGGGGTCGCGGGCGGCAGGGGTGCATGGTGGGTGGGACAAAAGGGCTGGTCTGGCGGGAGTACGGGGAGGAAGACCTCGCCGTGTTGACCGGGCTGGTTGAGGCGTGCCTCGGTGTCGACGGCGGGTTGCCGCTGTTCGCGCGTACCCCGTTGACGCGGGCGCGGCTGGTGCAGACGCGTACCCTCGGCGCCTGGCACGACGGCGGCCTGGTCGCGGCCGTGAGCGTCGGCGCGGACCGCACGCCGGTCACCGCCACCGGCCTTGTGCATCCGGCGTGGCGGGGGCGGGGGATCGGCTCCCGGCTGCTGGACTGGGCCGGCGAGCAGGCCGGCGACGCGGACCTGCTGCTCACCACCGAGACGTGGACCGCCGACGCCGAGGCGCTGTTCGCCGCGCGCGGACTACGGCGGACGTTCCTGGAACGGGTGCTGCGGCACGACCTCGGCGCGCCGCCCGACGTGGCCGCGCCGGACGGCGTCACGCTGGAGCCGGCCACGCTCGGCCCGGAGCTGTTCGACACCTACCGCGTGTCGTTCGCCGACCGGCCCGGCTTCGTCGAGCCGGCGGCCGAGGAGTGGTTGGGTGACCTGCGCGACGACGAGGGCTACCGACCGGAGTTGTCGCTGATCGCGCGTGGACCGGACGGCGGCGCGGTCGGCTTCGTCACCGTGCTCGACACCTGGGTCGACCAGGTCGGCGTGGTGCCCGGCTGGCGCGGCCGGCGGGTCGGCGCGTACCTGGTGGCTCGGGTGCTGCGCGGGCTCGCCGAGGCGGGCGCGGACGCCGCGTGGCTCTGCGTCAACGACGACAACCCGGCGGCCGGGCTGTACCGCCGGCTCGGCTTCCGCGAGGCCGGCCGTCGGGCGCGCTACCTGCGTCGCTGACGGACGACCCGACGCAGACGGGGTGAATTGTCGACGACGTCAACGAACGGGAAGTGGGCGAGCGGTCTGCTGGGCGTGTTGGTGGGCCGCCCCGGCCGGGGCGTCTTTGTTGCCGAGTACCCACGTCGCTGACGGCTGAGACGGTCGTGATGGGATCGGTCTTGACCGCGTGCGGGGCCGAGTTGTGGGCATTCCGCTGCCCTATGCTCGTCGAGTGAAGGCGGTAGCAGCACAGACACGGCAGCTTGTGTCAGGCGAGACGGTGCCGTTCCTGACGGCCATCCCGGCGGAGTCGGTCGAACACGGCGAGGTGTTCACCCGGCGTTGGGTTGTCGAGTTGATCCTCGATCTTGCTGGGTACACCGCCGACCGTGATCTTGCTGAGCTGGTGGCGGTCGAGCCGGCGTGTGGCGGCGGCGCCTTCCTGGCGGTGATGGCGTCCCGCCTCAGCGCCTCGTGCCGTAAGCACGACCGACCGCTCCTCGACGCCAAGTCAGCTCTGCGCGCCTTCGACCTGCTCGCCCCGAACGTGGCTACCAGTAGGGCGCTCATCCGGAACGTGCTGGTTGATGAGGGTTGGTCGCTTCCCGAAGCGCGCGAGGCGACAACGGCGTGGGTGCGCCAAGGTGACTTTCTGCTCGACCCGCATGTGCCGACTGGGGTGGACTTCGTCGTAGGTAATCCGCCCTACGTCCGTCTTGAGGATGTGCCTCCGGACCGCATGCAGGCCTACCGAGCAGCCTGCCCCACCATGACGGGTCGGTCGGATCTCTACGTCGGCTTCTACGAACGCGCGCTGCGATCCCTGCGCGTAGGAGGAGTCCTCGCGTTCATCTGTGCGGACCGTTGGATGCGCAACCAGTACGGGCGTCAGTTGCGAGAGTTCGTCGCCGCGGGTTACAGCGTCGACGCCACCATCAGCATGCATGATGTCGATGCGTTCGAGGAGCAGGTGTCGGCGTATCCGGCCGTCACTGTGCTGCGCCGAGCCCAGCAGGGTGCCGCCATGGTCGCGGATACGCGACGAGGCTTCGGGCCACAGGACGCACCAGAACTGGTGGAGTTGATCCACGCTACGGAACAGCGGACCGCGGCGAACGGCAGTTTCGAGGTGGCCCGGTTGCCCCACTGGTTTACCGGGGGCGAGTCCTGGCCCGCTGGCTCACCATCGAGGATCGCGCTGATCGAGACATTGAACGACCGTTTCCCCCCGCTTGAGGATCAGAGCACCGGAACTCGGGTCGGCATCGGTGTAGCGACGGGCGCTGACAAGGTCTTTGTCACCACGCACGCCGACGTCGAGCCACGGCGACTGCTGCCGTTGTCCATGGTCAAGGACACTACTTCGGGGACTTTTTCCTGGTCGGGTCACTATCTGGTGAACCCTTGGGACGCGGAAGGCGCCCTCGTCGACTTGGCTTCGCTGCCGCGACTGCGGGAGTACTACCAACGGCACGCGGCGGCCCTCAAAGGCCGACACGTGGCGGGCAGGCGGCCGGCGCACTGGTACCGGACCATCGACAAGGTCGATCATTCTCTGATCGATCGACCAAAGCTGCTTTTTCCGGACATGAAGACCGTGATCCATCCGGTGCTGGATGAGGGCGGCTTCTATCCTCACCACAACCTGTACTACATCGTCTCCGACGTCTGGGATCTGCGGGTACTGGGCGGGTTGTTGTTGTCAGGCGTGGCACAGGCCTTTGTGGAGGCTTATGCGGTTAAGATGCGGGGAGGCACCCTTCGCTTCCAGGCTCAGTACCTGCGTCGGATCCGTGTACCCAGGCCCGAGAACGTCTCGGCCGCTGACTGTGCCGCGCTTGCCGCCGCCTTTGACGAACGGGATTCACGAGCGGCGACGAAGGTTGCGCTGCGTGTGTACGGAATCGAGGCGATGGGGGAGTAGCCGGTGGATCAGCGCTCATGGGAAGCGGCGGTACGTAGCTCCTGGGACATCCGGGAGTCACAGGCTGCGAAAAAGTTGCTGGGTGGCAAGACCGATACCGGTGGGCGAGGCGCGGTCACCGGCGGTGCTCACCTCGACGCGCTGACCACATTGCTTGCCCAGGTGTTCCTCGATGCTGGATTCCCACGCGATGCCGTTCGCTCCAAGTCCAAGGTCGAGTTACCTGGCTACTTCCGGCCGACGAAGAAGTGGGACCTGGTGGTGCTTCACGAAGGTGAACTGGTCGCCGCCATCGAGTTGAAGTCCCACGTCGGTCCGTCCTTCGGCAACAACTTCAACAACCGGAACGAAGAGGCGATCGGCAGCGCGATCGACCTGCGGCGGGCCTACGATCACGGACTGCTCGGTCGGCTGCGGCCTTGGCTGGGATATGTATTGCTCGTGGAAGAGGCGCCAGCCTCCCTCCGCCCGGGCATGCCGAGGAGCGGCACCTTTCCGATCGACCCCGCTTTTACCAAGACATCATATGTCGATCGCTACGTGATTCTGTGCAAGCGGCTTCGCAGCGCCGGCCTCTATGACGCAACCTGTCTCGTCACCTCCTCTCGCGAGGCCGATGCTCCGGTCCGGCAGCCCGATCTTGAGGTTGGTTTCCCCGCATTCGTCGGTGCCATCATGGATCGGACTGAGGAGTTCGGCGTCGTGCAGCCCAAGCGAAACTAAACTCGCGGGTGATGTGCGAATCCTGTCCCGGACCTTCCCGCTTCACCTACCGCGCCACGTGGTCGGCCGAGGACCATGAGTTCGTCGCCACCTTTGCCGAGTTCCTGTCCCTCTCGTGGCTGGACGCCGACGAGATCGAGGCGCTGCGAGGGCTCCAGGATCTCCTGCGTGGGGTGATCGCCGACATGGCGCACCAGGACGAGCAGGTCCGTTGAGTCGTTTCCGCTCTCAGCTCGAAAGGGCCGGAAGGCAGTACCGCCTCGGGCGGGCGGGGACTGTTGCGGAGGCCGCTGACGTGGTCTTATGTCGGAACGACGACGTCATCGACCCGCAGCTTTGACAACCCCGCGTCGGTTCCGTGTTCCTTTCATGCCTCTCGAAAGGTGCAGCGATGCACAGGAGACCGACAATCCACCTGGCGGTGCTGGCCACGGCCGCCGCCACGTTCCTGACCGGCGGAGCGCACGCCACGGCCGCACCCGTGACCGCCTCCGCCCAGGTCGCCGCCTGCCAGCCGGGCGCCGACCAGCACAGCGTCGCCCGGGTGAGCGAGGGCGCCACCGCCCAGGAGCCGGAGCTCTACTCGAAGAACGAGGCCAACGCGTACGGCGTGATCAAGGACGCTCCGCGCCTGGCCAACGGCAGCGTCACCGTGCCGACGATCTTCCACATGATCTCCGACCACGAGCTGGGCGCGGCCGAGAAGGCCCGGTGGAACACGCTGATCGCGGCGCAGATGACCGTGCTCAACGACTCGTACGCCGGCCGCACCGCCGCCGACGCCTCGGACACGCCGTTCCGCTTCTCGCTCGTCGACACCACCTGGACCGTGAACAGCGCCTGGTACACGGTCGAGCCGGGCAAGAACGAGCGGGACATGAAGAAGGCGCTCTACACCGGCGACTCCCGCACGCTCAACGTCTACGCGGCGAACATCGGCGGTGGGCTGCTCGGCTGGGCGTACTTCCCGAAGGGCTACAACAACGGCCGCGACTACATCGACGGCGTGGTCATGCTCGACGAGTCGATGCCGGGCGGTACGGCCGGCAAGTACGCGCTCGGCGACACGCTCACCCACGAGGTGGGGCACTGGCTGATGCTGGAGCACACGTTCGCGCACGGCTGCTCCGCCTCCGGCGACTTCGTCGCCGACACGCCGCGTGAGGCGGCGCCCCAGTTCAACTGCCCGGTCGGCGCGGACACCTGCACCGCGCCCGGCCTCGACCCGATCCACAACTTCATGGACTACACGCAGGACTCCTGCATGGACATGTTCACCCCCGGCCAGGCCGACCGGATGAGCGACGCCTGGGTCGCGTTCCGCGCCGGCGGCCAGGGCTGACGCGCGGGAGGGGACGGCCACCTCGCACCTCGGCCGTCCCCTCCGTTGCCCGAAACAGCAGCCCGAATCAGCAGGTCGTGTTGCCCAGCGGCACCCAGCCGTCCAGCGACGGGTCCTCGGCGCCGTGGCCGTACACCCAGGCGTCGTCGTCCTCGGCCCAGCCCCCGTGCGCGCGGAACCCACGCCCGGCGGTCAGGGTGCGCAGCACCATGCCGTGCGGCGCGGCCCGCAGCCAGGTGTTCTGCGTGAGGTTGCAGACGACGCCGGGCGCGTCGCTCGCCGAGGCCGGCGTGGCCGCCACGGCCGCGCCGGCGAGGCCGACGGTGGCGACCGTCAGTGCGGAGAGAATACGTCGTTTCACTCGGGTCCCTTCCGGTGTCCAGTGACGGCCACGATTGTGCCACTGTGGACCGACAGCCGGGCGGACCCGATTCGCCCTACTCGACCGTCGGCAGTTTCGGGCCGAGCACGTCGTCGGCGTCCACGATCGTGTACGCGTACCCCTGCTCGGCCAGGAACCGCTGCCGGTGCGCGGCGTACTCGGTGTCGATGGTGTCCCGCGAGACCACGGTGTAGAAGTGCGCCTGCCGGCCGTCGGCCTTCGGGCGGAGCACCCGGCCCAGCCGTTGCGCCTCCTCCTGCCGCGACCCGAACGTGCCGGACACCTGGATCGCCACCGCCGCCTCCGGCAGGTCGATCGAGAAGTTGCCCACCTTCGAGATCACCAGGGTGCGGATCTCACCGGAGCGGAACGCGTCGAACAGCCGCTCACGCTCCTTGTTCGTGGTGGACCCCTGCACGATCGGCGCGTCCAGGTATTCCCCCAACTGGTGCAACTGGTCGAGGAAACCACCGATCACCAGCACCTGCTCCTGCGGGTGCCGCTCCACCAGCGCGCGGACCACCGGCAGCTTGGTGCGGGCGGTCGCCGCCATCCGGTAGCGCTCCTCCGCCTCCGCCGTCGCGTACGCCAGCCGCTCCGCGTCGGTGAGCGTCACCCGTACCTCGGTGCACTCCGCCGGCGCGATCCAGCCCTGCTGCTCGATGTCCTTCCACGGCGCGTCGTACCGCTTCGGGCCGATCAGGCTGAACACGTCGCCCTCCCGGCCGTCCTCGCGTACCAGCGTCGCGGTGAGGCCCAGCCGGCGGCGGGCCTGGAGGTCCGCCGTGAAGCGGAAGATCGGCGCGGGCAGCAGGTGCACCTCGTCGTAGACGACCAGGCCCCAGTCGCGGGCGCCGAACAGGTCCAGGTGGGTGAACGCGCCGCCGCGCCGCGAGGTGAGCACCTGGTACGTGGCGATGGTGACCGGACGGATCTCCTTGCGCTCGCCCGAGTACTCGCCGATCTCCTCCTCGGTCAGCGACGTGCGGGCGATCAGCTCCCGCTTCCACTGCCGGCCCGCCACCGTGTTCGTGACCAGGATCAGCGTGGTCGCCTTCGCCTCCGCCATCGCCGCGGCCCCGACCAGCGTCTTGCCGGCGCCGCAGGGCAGCACCACCACGCCCGACCCGCCGGCCCAGAACGCCTCCACCGCCTCCCGCTGGTACGACCGCAGCGTCCACGGCCTGCCGCCGTCCTTGCCGGACTCGGCCAGCTCGATCGGGTGTGCCTCGCCGTCCACGTACCCGGCCAGGTCCTCCGCCGGCCAGCCGAGCTTGAGCAGCGCCTGCTTGAGCCGGCCCCGCTCGGACGGGTGCACCGCGATGGTGTCGTCGTCCAGCTTCGCGCCGAGCATGCCGGCGAGCTTCTTGCTCTTGGCGACCTCGATCAGCACCACCCGGTCCAGGGCACGCAGCACCAGCCCGTGCACCGGGTCGTTGGCGAGCTGGAGCCGGCCGTACCGGTCCATCGTCTCGGCCACGTCGACGAGCAGCCCGTGCGGCACCGGGTAGCGCGAATACTTGATCAGGGAGTCGACCACGCCCTCCGCGTCGTGACCGGCCGCCCGCGCGTTCCACAGCCCCAGCGGGGTGAGCCGGTACGTGTGCACGTGCTCGGGGGAGCGCTCCAACTCGGCGAACGGCGCGATGGCCATCCGGCAGGCCTGCGCATCCGGGTGGTCGATCTCCAGCAGCAGCGTCTTGTCCGACTGCACGATCAGTGGTCCACCGCTCACGCCGCGTCCTCCTCGCCTGGCCCGGAAACCTGCCCGCACGGCGGCTGACCTGCCGCAGGCGGACCATCCAGTGTTGCACGCCGGGGAATGTCGGAAAAAAGTCTCGCTGGACAGGCAACGTCATACTCCTCTCACACGTCTAGCAAGCGGGACAACTGTCCAGGGAGGGCCCATGAAGCGTGTCCGGTTTCTCGCCCGGGTCGCCGGCCTGGCGGTGGTCGTGCTGGTCGGCGTCGGCGCGTGCGCGCTCGATCCGCAGACGGAGGGCGCCGGGGTCACCACCCCCGCGCCGGTCGGGCTGACGGAGGGAGCATCGGGGGCGAGCGCGCCGCCCACGCCCGAACGGTCGGCCACGTCCCCGTCGGCGCAGCCGAGCCGGACGGCCACGCCGAAACCCTCCCGGTCGCCGTCGGCGACCGCCTCCCCGAAACCCAGGCCGGAGCCGAGCCGGTCCGCCGGGTGCCCGCAGGGCGAGCAGCAGCGGGCCGTGGAGCGCTACCTGAGCCGGCTGGGCGGGTTCGGGACGCTGACCGTGGACGGCGCGCAGTCCGCCGCCGACTGCGTCGCGATCAAGAAGTTCCAGACCCGGTACGGCATCAGCCCGGCCTCCGGTCGCGCCGGCCCCACCACGTACGACGTGGCGAAGCGGCTGGCCGACACCGACGTGTCCCGCTGCCGGGCCGGCACCCGGCTCACGTTCTGCGTGGATCTGACCCGGCAGACCGTGTGGGCGATGCGCGGCGGCAAGGTGGTGCTCGGCCCGACCGTCACCCGCACCGGCATGTCCGGCTACGCCACGCCGGCCGGCACGTACTCGGTCGGCTGGAAGAACCTGCGCGAGTGGTCCAACCCGTACGAGGTGTGGCTGCCGTACTGGCAGCAGTTCAACGGCGGCATCGGCTTCCACGAGACCACCACCTACCTGCACAACGGCGCGATCGGCTCGCACGGCTGCGTCAACCTGCTGCACCGCGACGCGGTCCGCCTCTGGGAGCTGGGCTCGGTCGGCACCCGGGTGGTGGTGTTCGGCCGCCGCCCGTGACCGGACCGTCCGGATCAGGGTTTTAACCCCTGTCCGCGCGGTTCGGTCGGTGCCACTCTGGAAGCCGGGTCCACCACGGGGCGGGGAGGGGCTGGCATGACCGTCGATCAGGACGTGCTTCCCGAGGACGAGCGGACGCCGCCGCAGGTCTCCACCGCGGTGCTGGTGGGCTACGCGACCGCCGCCGCGGGCGTGTTCGGTTGGTTCCTGTTCGGGCTGCTGGTGCAGCGGCAGGGCTTCGTCGACTCGGTCGGCGAGTCCGCCGGCGCGGCGTTCGCGCTGCTGCTGGCGATCTCGGTGATCGGCACGTTGCGCCGCAACGGGGAGTGAGTCACTCCTCCAGCACGGCGGCCGTGATCCGGTGCAGCGCGAACGTGTGCAGCATCTCGGTGCGGTCGTCCTCGGCGCGCAGGTAGCCGGCGCCGATCGAGACCGGTCGGACCAGCCGGGACGCGGTCGCCCCGTGCGCGTCGACGTAACCCACCCAGACCCGCGCCTTGTCCCGTACCGCCTGCTGGAGCACCGCCAACGCGTCGCCGTGCCCGGGCACCGCCGTCGGGCCGGTGACCGCCGGCCCGCCGCGGACCACCGCCGGGGCCCGCCGCGCCGCCCGGGCCGCCGCCTCGCCCCGGCGGATCTGCTCCACCACGCCGAGCAGCCGGGGCATCGGCAGCCTCGGCGTGGCCAGCGGGTCCACCGTCCGGCCGGTGAGCGGCGTCCGGGCCGGCGCCCGCCGGTTCTTCGGCCGGGACAGCACCGTCGCGCCGCTGGCGTCCTCGGGCACCGGCGCGTATCCCGCGTCGCGCAACGCGAGCAGCATCCGGTTGACCTGGTACGGGGTGACCAGCACGGTCGGGGCCAGCCGGCGGAACGCCAGCGACTCCAGCCGCCGGTCCGCCTGCACCTCGGTGAGCAGCGCCTCGTCGTCGCTGCGCACGTAGCCCCCGGCCGAACCGACCCGCAGCCCGCCGTGCTTGCGGGCCACGTCGTCCACCAGGTAGGTCAGCCCCTGCGGCACCGGGGTACGCGACCGGCGGCGGAACAGCGCGTGCAGGTCGTCGGCGGTGTACCCGGCGTCCAGTGCCCGTCGGATGCTGGCCGTGGTCACCCGGTGCACGCTCGCCCCGCCCGTCGACTCGTGCTCGGCCACCACGTCCAGCTCGGCGGCGAGCGCCGGGTCGGGCGGGCCGGGCACCACCACGCTCAGGTCGGCCTGTACGAGGAAGTGGTCGACCGGGGCGGGCAGCAGCCCGTCCAGTGCGCGTACCGCCGTCGACGGGTCGCCCGACTCGGCGTCGGAGCGCAGCCCCAGCGGGTCGTCGCCGCGCTCGTCGGCGTCGGCCAGCTCGGCCAGCAGCAGCCGCCCGTACGAGGTGAGCGCGCCCAGCCCGGTCACCCCGAGCCGGGCCGCCTCGGCCAGCACGTCGCGGTGCGCCGTCTCCCGTCCCCGGGCCCGTCGGGGCGCCCGCCACTCCAGCAGCGCCAGCACCTCGTCCGGTGTCGGCGCGGTGGCCGCCGGCAGGTCGGCCAGCACGGCGAGCACCGCGCGGCGGGCGGCCGGCGCCCCGGCACGTTCCGCCTCCGGCGAGAGCACCGAGATCGGCCGGTCCCGGTCGTCCCGCTGACCGACGAGGCCCACCTGCCGGGTCATCGCCAGCCACGCCCGGGCGAGCTGCTCCCAGCGCTGGGCGAGCGACGCCGCGCGCCACACCTCGTACCCGCCGGTGGGCGCGATCTGCTGGTCGCCGCCGTACCGGGTGGTGGCCGCGCCGGTCAGCTCCAGCTCGCCGGTCAGCCCTGCCGCGTACGCCACCTCGAAGATCAGCGCGGTGGTCGGCTCGTCCAGCCCGAGGAGCCGGGCGAGCCGGCGCAGGTCGCGTACGCCGACGCCGCCGGACCGCAGGACCGGGGCCGGCTCGACGACAAGCGCCTCCAGCAGCGCCTCGGTGTGCCGGACCACCTCCATGGTCTGCCCGGCCCCGGCCGAGTCGACGGCCTTGGTCTCCCGGGGCGGGGCGGACACCTCGGGCGGGCTGGTGCGCAGCGGGCCGAGCGGACCGGTGTCGCGGCGCAGCACCAGCCCCACCTCCCGGGGCAGCTCGACCGTGCCGTGGGGACCGCCGGACATCCGTACCAGCAGGTGGTGCTCGACCAGCCAGCGGATCGGGGAGCCGGTGGGCGCGCCGCCGTTGACCAGGTCGGGTGGGAGCACGTCCTCGCCGCCGGTGGCGGGGGCCTCCAGCGCGCCGGGCGCCACGGTGCCGACCGGCGGCCCCGCGGCGAGCCGGTCCAGGACCGCCCGGGCCGACGGCGGCGCGGCGAGCAGCGCCCGCCGCAGCTTCGCCGGGTCCGCGCAGAGGGCCGCCGCGCGCGCGTCCAGCTCCGCCGCCGGGCGACCCAGCCCCGCCGGGTACGGGGACACCTCGTCGACGCCGCCGACCACGGTCAGGTCGTGCTCGGGGCCGTACAGCAGGAACCGCGCCCGGAGCCGGTCGACGGCGGCCCGGACCGCGGTCGGGGCGGGCGGGTGCGGCCCGGCGGTGGCCGTGGCGAGGATCTGGTCGGTGGAGGTGGCGCCGTCGGGGCCCCGGGTGAGCCGGGCGGCGTCGAGGATCTGGAGGGTGAACTGGTCCAGCCCGTCGAGCGCCCGGGCCACGGAGACCCGGGACTGGGCGCGCAGGGCGAGAGCGGACACGTCCGCCGGCACCGGCACGACGAGGTCCGGCCGCAGTTGGAGCAGGGCAGCCAGCGACTCGTCGGGGAGGGCCCGCAGATGGTCGGCGAGTGAGGTGGTCATCGTCGTACCACGCTAGCCCGCTGGGTACGTTCTCGGCATGTCTCCGCTGATGGTCGGCTTCGACCTCGACATGACCCTGGTCGACTCCCGTCCCGGGATCGCCGCCGCGTACCGGGCCCTGACCGAGCGCACCGGCGTGCCGGTGGACGCGGAACTGGCGGTGTCCCGGCTGGGCCCGCCGCTGCGTACCGAGCTGGCGCACTGGTTTCCGCCGGAGCGGATCGAGGAGGCGGTGACGCTCTACCGCGAGCTGTATCCCGCGTACGCGATCACGCCGACGGTGCCGATGCCGGGCGCGGAGGCCGCGGTGCGCGCGGTGCACGAGCGCGGTGGGCGGGTGATGGTGGTGACCTCGAAGATCGGCCGGCTGGCGAAACTGCACCTGGATCACCTCGACCTGGCCGTCGACGAGCTGGCCGGCGACCTGTTCGCGGAGCAGAAGGCGACCGCGCTGCGGGAGCACGGTGCGACGCTCTACGTGGGTGACCACGTGGCCGACATGGCGGCCGCACGAGCAGCGGGAATCCCAGGCGTGGGAGTGGCAACGGGCCCTTGCTCGGCGGCCGAGTTGAGCGCGGCCGGGGCCGAACTGGTGCTTGATGATCTCGGCGAATTCCCGGCGGCGGTGGACCGGATCATCGGGCTAGCCTTGGAGGGGTAGACGGTTCGAGTGGAGCGGGGTTCGACAGGTGCCGACGGGTCGAGTGAAGTGGTACGACGCGGCCAAGGGATACGGGTTCGTCACCAGTGACGAGGGTGGCGACGTGTTCCTGCCCAAGGGCGCGCTACCGGCGGGTGTCGCCGACCTGAAGGGTGGCCAGCGGGTCGATTTCAGCGTGGTGGACAGCCGGCGGGGCGCCCAGGCCATGGGCGTGAAGCTGCTGGAGGCGCCGCCGTCCGTGGCGGAGCTGCGTCGTCGGCCGGCCGAGGAACTGCACGGCCTGGTCGAAGACATGATCAAGGTGCTGGAGGCGAAGGTCCAGCCGGACCTGCGCCGGGGTCGTTTCCCGGATCGCAAGGCCGCGCAGAAGATCGCTCAGCTGGTCCACGCGGTGGCGCGGGAGCTGGAGGTCTGAGGGACGAGCCCGGCGTCGGCGGCCCGGCCCAGCAGCGCCTCCACGGCGGCGAAGCCGGCCTCACCCAGGTCGGCGGTGAACTCGTTGACGTAGAGGCCGATGTGCCGGTCCACCACGTCGGGCTCCATCTCCTGCGCGTGCGCGAGGACGTACCCGCGGCTGGCCTCCGGGTCCGCCCAGGCCTGCCGCACCGACTCGCGGACCCAGGCGGCGGCCGCGACCGGGTCGACCGCGCCACGCCGGGCCAGGATCGCGCCGAGCGGGATCGGCAGCCCGGTGTCGCCCTCCCACCATTCGCCCAGGTCGACAAGCGCGGTCAGCCCGTGGCGCGGGTAGGTGAAGCGGGCCTCGTGGATCACCAGGCCGGCGTCGTACCGGCCGGCCGCCACGCCCGGCATGATCTCGTGGAACGGCACCACCTCGATCCGCTTGGGCGTCCGCCCGGCGGCCCAGAGCCGGAACAGCAGGTACGCCGTGGTCCGCTCGCCGGGCACCGCCACCGTCGCGCCGGACAGGTCGGCCCGGTCGCCCCGGGTGAGCACCAGCGGGCCGCAGCCCCGGCCCAGCGCGCCTCCGCAGGGCAGCAGATGGTAGTCGTCGAGCAGCCACGGCAGCGCCGCGTAGCTCACCTTCACCAGGTCGAACGCTCCCCGCTCGGCGGCCGTGTTGGTGACGTCCACGTCCGCGTAGGTCACCTCGACCGGCGGCGCACCGGCCACCCGGCCGTGCACCAGCGCGTCGAAGACGAACGTGTCGTTCGGGCAGGGGGAGATCGCCAGGGAGAGCGCCATGCCCCCACCGTAACGCCGCCCGTAACGCCGCCCGCGATGCCGCCCGCCGGGCCGGCCCGGCCGGTGTGACCGAGGCGGCTCGCTCGCTCCCGGGGATGACGGAGGTGGTGTTCGTTGGTCCCTGCGAACTTGATGGCGTGGACGGGTCGGGCATCGGGGCGGCGCGTCTGACCCATCTGTGCCATCAAGTTCGCAGGGCATCGGGAGGACCACCTCATCCCCAGCGGAGTGACTTTTCCACAGGGTTGTCCACAGGAGGATGCGGCGGGGTGGCGGCCGGCGCGGTGACGGCCCGAGCATGGCGTGGTGACCGACGCCGACGCCGACCCGCCCGCCGACCCGCCCGCTGACCCGCCCGCTGACCTATCCGCTGACCTATCCGCCGAGCCGCTGACGACCGATCTGGGTGCGACGCTGCGGGCGGTGCGCCGGGCGGCCGACCTCAGCCAACGTGAGCTCGCCGCGCGGTCGGGAGTGCCGCAGACGACCGTCGCCCGCATCGAGTGCGGGCGGTCGGCGCGGCCGAGCTTCCACACCGTCGAGCGGCTGGTCACGGCGGCGGGTGGGCGGATCACCCTGGTGCTGCCGCCCGGCGAGGGGCACGGGCCGCCCTCGGCGGCGCCGGAGGAGCTGCGCGACGCGGCGGGGCGGCACTGCCCGGCGCACCTGGACGCCCGGGAGGTGCGCGAGCCGAAGGACTGGCCGGGAGCCTGGTGGGCGCACTTCCCGGGCCTGTCGGGTTACGCGTCGGCCCTGCCGGCCGTGACGTACCGCCTCGACCGCGAGCGCCGGGACCACGACCGGGCCCGGGCCCGGGTGCGCCGGGCGTGTCGGATCCGGCGGCACGCCGACCCGACGTCCCCGGCGACGTCCTGGCGATTCGTCGCCGAGTTGCCGGACGGCGAGCTGGTCGGTGAACTGCGCGCACACGAGCGCAGCGACGAACTGCTCCTCGGCTACCGGTTGCCGGGTCTACGCCACCTCGTGCTGGACGAGGTGCTCGTCGCGCCGGCGTACCGGCTGCTCGGTGTCGGCCGGCGGCTGGTGGCGGCGCTGACCACGGAGATGGCGCGGTGCGGCGTGTCGTCGGCGCATGCCGTCACCGACGGGACCGGAGCCTGCCTGCTGCGCGACTGTGGCTTCCGGGTCGAGTCGAGAGACGCGGCGGTGATGCGGTTCGACCTCACGGCTGACGCAGCGCCGCGGCTGCGGAGGTGAGGGCGGCGAACGCCTCGCGCATGCGCCACGCGCCACGGTCGCGCGGGCCGATCGGGTTCGAGATGGTCCGCAGCTCGGCGAAGGGGACCCCGGCGTGGGCGGCGGCCACGGCGACGCCGTACCCCTCCATGGCCTCGGCCACGGCGTCCGGGTGCCGGTCGGCGAGCGTGGCGGTGCTGGCGGCGGTGCCGGTCACGGTGCTGACCGTGAGCACGGTGCCGACGGTCGCCGCGGGCAGCGCGGCGCGCAGCGCGTCCAGCAGGGCCGGGTCGGCGGGCACGGTCCGGCCGCCGCCCAGCAGCTCAGGTGCCATACCCAGCTCCTCGACCGGGATGAACCCGGCCGGCGACTCGGCACCGAGGTCGGCGGCGACGCTGCGGTCGGCCAGCACGGTGCCGCCGACCGCGACCCGGCCGACGAAGCCGCCGGCGATGCCGGCGCTGACCACCGCCCGGTACGGCCGGCCGGCCGCCTCGGCCAGCGCCAGCAGGCGCGCGGTGGCGGCGCCGGCGACGGCCGGGCCGACGCCGATCGGTCGTACCGTCACGGTCGGGTCGGTGAGGCCGGCGCGGACCGCCTCGGCCTCGGCGGGCACCGCCGTGACCACCAGCAGACCGGTCACGCCACCGGCCCCCGGGGATCGCGCCGGTTCTCGTCCTCCGCCGCCCCGACCCCGCCTACCGACGAGGAGGGGCGGTAGATGTGGAAGCCGGGCGGAGCGAGCGCGTCGTCGTCCGGCGGGGGGATGTCGACCCGCTGCGGCGCCGGCGAGGTGGGTGCCGGGTCGTCGAACGAGGTGACCGGCGGTGTCGCCCGCCCGCTGATCACCTCGTCGTCGCCGAGTGGGCGACCGACCAGGTGTTCGCCGCGCAGCCGGCCGGCGATCAGCACACCGCGTACGGCCACGAGCGCGGCCACGCCGGCGGCTACCGCCACCCCGATCAGGCCGGTGAACGGCACCAGCCCCAGCCCGCCGCCGGCCACGAACGCGAGCATCAGCGCGGTCTCCGAGTGCGCGAAGGAACTGGCCCGCAGCCGCTCCGGGATGCGCTCCTGGATCGAGGCGTCCACCGCCAGCTTGGCGATCCCGCTCATCAGCGCCGCCACCAGGCAGAGCAGCGCCACCATGGGCAGCGAGAACTTGATCGCGGCGAGCAGCGCCACGCCGGCCACGATGATCGAGCCGCTGGACTGGATCGCGGTCGGCCGGTGGATGCGCAGCCGGGTGCCGAGCGCGGTGGCCAGGAACGTGCCCACCGCCAGCGCGCCGCCGACCAGGCCCAGCGCGGCCTGGGCGCCCAGTTCGCGGCCGAAGAAGTCGGTGGTCAGGTCGCCGCCCTTGATCGCGAAGGCGAGGAAGAGCAGCAGGAAGCCGTAGATCCCGCGTAGCGCCGCGGCCCCGATCAACGTGGCGATCACCAGGCGGCCGGCGGGGCGGCCCCGGCCCAGCGGGCGCTCGCCGTCACGGCGGCGCATCGCCCGTAGCGGGTGGGGCATGCGCTCCGGCGGCTCCGAGTCGGCCTTGGGCGGCAGCCGGAGCGAGACGACCATGCCGATCAGGAAGATCACCGTGGCGACCCGGAGCGGCCACTGCGGCCCGAACCAGAACGCGGCCAACCCGATCGGGGCGACCAGCGCGCCGGCCACCGTGCCGTAGACGCTGGCTCGCGCGCCGACCTGGGACAACCCCAACCCGTCGGGGAGCAGCCGGGGCACCGCCGCCGAACGGGCCACCCCGTAGGCGCGGGAGAGGGCGAGCACCCCGAAGGCCGCCGGGTAGAGCCCGAGCCCGCCCATGTAGTCGGAGATCAGCCAGGCCAGGAACGCCCGGCCGAGCATGGTGGTGGCCAGCGCGTACCGCCGGCCGTGGCGGAAGTGGTCGAGCAGCGGGCCGACCACCGGTGCGAGCATGGCGAACGGGACCATGGTCACCAGCAGGTAGAGCGCGACCTTGTTGCGCGCCTCGCCCAGCGGCACGTCGAAGAAGATCGTCCCGGCCAGGCCGATGGCGATCAGCGTGTCGCCGGCGCAGGAGAGCGCGTGCAGGTCGAACAGGCGGACCATGCCCACCTCGTTGCCGGCGCTGCGGGCCCGGGCGGTGCCGGCCCGGCGGGTCATCCAGCGCCCGCCGTGCAGCGAGCCCCGCAGCAACAGCCGGGTGGCGCGGATGCCGGTGCCCACGGTCCGCCCGAGGAAGGAGCGGCCGGAGCGGGAGGACAGCGCCATGTGTCCCATCCTGACCCATCTACTCCGTGCGTGCCGCATCACCCGGAGAGAACCCGCCGACGGGCATGGGGAACAATGGTGGAGTGACCAGGCCCGCCTCCGCCCGCGCCCCCCGGCTCGACCAGGTATGCGCCGCCGCCGTCGAGGTGGCCCGCGACGCCATCACCGAGGTGGAGCCGACCGACGTCGGTGACCACCTCCAGGCCGTCGCCGAGGGCGACCGGGTCGTCACCCACTACTTCGACTGCCGGATGGCCGGTTATCGCGGCTGGCGTTGGGCCGTCACGGTGACCCGGGTGCCGCGCAGCAAGCACGTCACCATCTGCGAGACCGTGCTGCTGCCCGGCTCGGACGCGATGCTCGCCCCCGGCTGGCTGCCCTGGCAGGAGCGGCTCAAGCCGGGCGACCTGGGCCCAGGTGACCTGCTGCCCACCCCGGCCGACGACGAGCGGCTCGCCCCCGGGTACCTGCTCTCCGACGATCCGGCCGTGGAGGAGACCGCCTGGGAGCTGGGCCTCGGCCGGGCCCGAGTGCTGTCCCGGGAGGGGCGCGCGGACACCGCCCAGCGGTGGTACGACGGCGACCACGGGCCGGACGCCGCCATCTCGGCCGCCGCGCCGGCCGCCGCCCGCTGCGGCACCTGCGGCTTCTACCTGCCGCTGGCCGGCTCGCTGCGGCAGGCCTTCGGGGCGTGCGGCAACTTCTTCGCCCCGGACGACGGGCGGGTGGTGAGCGCCGACCACGGCTGCGGCGCGCACTCGGAGACGCTCGTCGACACGACCGAGACGCCGGTCGCCGAGCTGCCCACCATCTATGACGACAGCGCGGTCGAGGCGATGCCGGTCGGCCGGGCCAGCGGTTCCGTGGAGGCGGCCGAGCCGGCGGAGCCGTACGCGCACTCCTGACCGGTCAGCGCTGACGCCCGGCGGCCGCCCGGCGGCGACGCCGGTTGGCGTCGTGCCGCATCATGGTGGCCAAACCGGGAAAGCCCCACAGAAAACCGGCAAGGCAGGTCCAGAGCCAGTTCTGGTGGCCGTGCGCGGTGAGCCAGTCCCGGCAGAAGATCAGCAGCACCAGACCGGCCACCGCCCAGGCGATCAGCCCGGCGACGGCGAACGGCACCATCGGCGGGTCGAGCGGCTCCGGCCGCGGCTGTTGCTCCTGGGGCACCGGCCCAGCGTACGTGATCGTTCTTTCCTGTCCGCCGGGTGATCTGGCACGATGCGCGCGACAAAACCGGTTGATCGACAAGATGAGGACCCGATGGCCATTGCCCCGCCGGCGGACCACGGCACACCGCCCGATCCCGCGCACCCGCGCAACGCGTTCGACCGCTTCTTCGAGATCTCCGCCCGCCGGTCCACCACGGGTCGGGAGATCCGAGGTGGCTTCGCCACGTTCTTCACGATGGCGTACATCGTGGTGTTGAACCCGCTGATCCTCGGCGGCGCGGAGGACGCCGACGGGCGTACCCTCGCCATCCCGGCGCTGGCCGCGGCGACCGCGCTGGTCGCCGGCCTGATGACCATCCTGATGGGGGTGGTGGCCCGGTTCCCGATCGCGCTGGCCGCCGGGCTGGGCGTGAACGCGCTGGTGGCCTTCGAGATCGCGCCGCAGATGACCTGGGCGGACGCGATGGGTCTGGTGGTCATCGAGGGTGTGCTGATCGGCATCCTGGTGCTCACCGGGCTGCGTACCGCGGTGTTCCGTTCGGTGCCGACGCAGCTCAAGACCGCCATCGGGGTCGGCATCGGCCTGTTCCTGACCATCATCGGCCTGGTCGACGCCGGGTTCGTGCGGCGGGTCCCGGACGCCGCGAACACCACCGTGCCGGTCGGGCTGGGCATCAACGGCAAGATCGTCAGTTGGCCGATGCTGGTGTTCGTGGTCGGTCTGCTGGTGACCGTGGTGCTGGTCGTGCGGCGGGTGCGCGGCGCGATCCTGATCGGCATCCTGGCCTCCACCGTGCTGGCCGTCGTGGTCGAGGCGGTCGGCAACATCGGCCCGTCCTTCGTCGACGGCAAGCCGAACCCGAAGGGCTGGGCGCTGAACGTGCCCGAGCTGCCGAAGCAGGTGGTGGACCTGCCGGACCTGTCGCTGCTGGGCAACTTCAACGTGCTGGACTCGTGGACCCGGGTCGGCTGGCTGGTCCCGCTGATGTTCGTCTTCACGCTGCTGATCACGGACTTCTTCGACACCATGGGCACGATGGTCGCGATCGGCCAGGAGGGGGACATGCTCGACGAGCAGGGCACTCCGCCGCGCGCCAAGGAGATCCTGCTCGTCGACTCGATCGCCGCCGCCGCGGGTGGCGCGGCGTCGGTGTCGAGCAACACGTCGTACATCGAGAGTGCCGCCGGTGTCGGTGAGGGCGCCCGGACCGGCGTGGCCAACCTGGTCACCGGCGGCCTGTTCCTGCTGGCCATGTTCCTCGCGCCGCTGTCGGCGATCGTGCCGTTCGAGGCCGCCTCGACCGCGCTGGTGGTGGTCGGCTTCCTGATGATGACGGCGGTCCGGACCATCGACTGGACCGACTACGAGATCGCGATCCCGGCGTTCCTCACCATCGTGCTGATGCCGTTCACGTACTCCATCTCGAACGGCATCGGGGCCGGCGTGATCAGCTACGTGCTGGTGAAGCTGGCGAAGGGCAAGGCCCGGGAGGTCCACCCCCTGCTGTACGGCGTGGCCGCCCTGTTCGTCCTCTACTTCCTGCGCGGGCCGATCGAGTCCGTGCTGCTCTGACGCTGGTGAGCCTGGTCATAACGGACGTCGTTAGCCAGGCTCATTAGTTAAGCTAACGAGTGTGACGGAGCGGACGGTGACGGCGAAACGCGTGCCACCGGCGCAGCTGGCCCCCCAGCTGCGTGATGCGATCACCCGACTCAACCGGCGGGTCCGACAGGCCCGACCGGTCGGCGACCTCACGGTCACCCAGCTGTCGGCGCTCACCAGCCTCAAGCTGGCGGGCGCCCTCACGCCACGGGAACTGGCCGACGTCGAACGGGTGCAGCCGCCGACGATGACGAAGATCGTCGCGAAGTTGGAGGAGCGCGGCCTCGTGCAGCGCACCCCCCATCCGACCGACGGACGGCAGGTCATCCTGGCGGCGACCGAGGGGGGACGGGCCGTGCTCGACCAGTTCGAGCGCGCCCGCAACGAGTGGCTGGCCAGCCGACTGGCCGCACTCACCGAGGAGGAACGCGACACGCTGCGGCGGGCCGCCGACATCCTCCAGGGCATCGCCCGCGGCTGACCCCGCGTCGCGCGGTCCGCTTCGTCAGTTGTCGATGAGGCGTACCTGACGCGAGGAGGCGCACCTAGAGTGCAGGCCAAGCTGAGCACGATGTTCCAGTCCCTACGAGTCCGCAACTACCGACTCTTCGCCACCGGGCAGCTGATCAAACTGATCGGCGTCTGGATGATGTTCATCGCCCAGGACTGGCTCGTCCTCGAGCTGAGCAACAACTCCGCCACCGCGCTCGGCGTGGTCACCGCGTTGCAGTTCACTCCCGTACTCCTGCTCACGCTGCTCTCCGGCCGCCTCGCCGACCGGTACGACAAGCGGATGCTGCTCTTCGTCGCCAACGCGTTCTGGACCGTGCTGGCGCTGGGGATGAGCATGCTGGTCGTCACCGGCGTGGTGCGGCTCTGGCACGTGTTCGCGTTCGCCGCGCTGCTCGGTGTCGCCAACGCGGTCGAGACCCCGGTGCGGCAGGCGTTCGTCTCCGAGTTGGTCGGCGTGACGCTGCTGCCGAACGCGCTCTCGCTCAACGCGGCCGTGTTCAACTCCGCCCGGATCGTCGGCCCCGCCGTCGCCGGCCTGGCCATCGCCGCGTTCGACGTCGGCCCGGTCTTCCTGGTCACCGCGCTCAGCTCCATCGCGCCGCTGGTCAACGTGGTCAAGATGCGCCCCGCCGAACTGCACCGCAAGGACCTGCCGCCGGCCGGTGAACGGGACCAGGCCCGGGTGGTGGACGGCCTGCGGTACGTGGCGCGCCGCCCTGACCTGCTGCTGCCGATGGTCGTCATGTCGGTGATCGGGATGAGCCTGTTCAACTTCCAGCTCACCCTCGCCGCGCTCGCCAAGACCGTCTTCAACACCGGCGCCGCGTCGTTCGGCCTGTTCAGCACCGTGCTGGCGGTCGGCGCGCTGGTCGGCGCGCTCGCCGGCACCGGCCGGCGCAGCCGCCCCTCGGTCTGGCTGGTGCTGGGCGCCGCCATCGGCTGCGCCAGCTTCGGCACGCTGGTCGGGCTCGCCCCCGCGTACTGGATGGTGGTGGCGCTGCTGCCGCCCACCGGGTTCTTCATGATCTTCTTCGCCCAGGCCGCCAACCAGCGGGTGCAACTCGGCGTCGACGCGTCCTTCCGGGGCCGGGTGATGGCGCTGTGGGTGCTGGTGTTCCTGGGCACCAACCCGGTCGGCGCGCCGATCATCGGGTGGACGGCCGAGACGTTCGGCGCCGGCGCGAGCATCTGGATCGGTGGCCTCATCTCGCTGGCCGCCGCGCTGCTGGCGCTCACCTGGCAACTGCGCCGCTCCGGCGCGCGCCTACGGCTGCGGGTGCTGCCGATGCCGCGCTTCTACGTGGTGTCCCCCCGGGCCGAGTGAAAGGAGGGGCCCCCTCTTAACGCATTCTGCATAAAAGGGGGCCCCGCTTAACACCGCACAAATGCGTACCGCCGGGTTTCGGCAAACGGGTGGCGGGTGCGGTCGACAGGGCTTAGCGTCGATGTGTGGGATTGGGGCAGGGGCTGCTGCTGGCGCTGGCGATCCTCGCTGTCTGCTGCCTCCCTGCCGTGTTCGCGCTGGTCTTCTGCGCCGACGAGATCATCGACCGGTTCGCGTGCGGGTGGGCCGAGTGGCGCGAGCAGCGCCGTGAGCGCCGCACCATCGCCCGGCTCGATCGCGCCATCGAGGCCGAGGCGCTGACCCGCGACATCGACCTGACCGAGTTCGAGCGGGAGGGCCGCCGCCCGCTGGAGCAGCTCGCCACCGATCTGCGCCGGCTCGGCGGCCACCGGCTCGCCGCCGCCGACCGCTCGGTGGTGTGGCACGGCGCGGTCATCGAGGCGTACGACGAGCGGCTGCGCGCCGCCTGCCACGCCCTCGGCATCGCCGAGCACCTGGCCGAGCTGAACGGCGTCGACCGGGAGATCGAACGGGTTCGGGTGGAGGGCCTGCTGCACGCGGCCGGGCTGACGCTGCCGGCCGCCCGGGCGGCGCACCACCAGCGGCACCGCTGACCGGGTGCGGCTCTTCGCGGCGGTCTACCCGCCCCCGGCGGCGGTCACCGACCTCACCGCCCGGGTCGTCGGGCTGCGCGTCGGCGTCGCGTCCGCCGCCGGCGTGCACGTCCGGCTCGCCGACCCCACCCACCTCCACCTCACGCTCGCCTTCCTCGGTGAGGTGCCGGACGACCGGCTGGTCGAGGTGACGAGCGCACTCGGTCTGGCCGCGGAGTCCTTCCGGGACGGTCGGGGCAGCGCACCGCGGCTGCGCCTCGGCGGTGGGGGCAGTTTCGGCCAGGGCCGCTCCACCGTGCTCTGGGTGGACGTGCGCGGCGAGACCGACGCGCTGGACGCGCTGGCCCGCCTGGTTCGTCACGCGTTGCGTCGGGCCGGACTGCCGTACGACGACAAGCCGTTCCGGCCCCACCTGACCATCGCCCGCCCCGGCGACCGCGTCGACGTGCGCGCCGACCGGGAGACGCTGCACGGGTACGCCGGCCCCGAGTGGCCCGCCGAGGAGTTGGTCCCGGTCCGCAGCCACCCGGGCGCCCGCACCCACCACACCCGCCTCGCCGCCTGGCCCCTGTGAGACCCGGGCCCGTCGAGTGCCCGGCCTGTCACCGGTTGATCAGGAGGACTCGCGGGCCGCCGGGCCGCTGCCGAAGAGGACGTCGTCCCAGCTCGGAAGCCGCTTGCGTGGCTTGCCGCCGGCCTCACCGGACTCGGCGCCGGAGCCGCCGGACGCCGGCGGGTTGCCGGTGCGCCGCGGCCGCAGCACGGCCAACGACGGCACGGCGGGGATCTCTTTCGGCGCGTCCGAGTCGTCGTCGAACGCCGAACCCTGCCCGCCGCCGAGCAGCGCGGCGGCACCCCCGGCGACAGCCCGCTGGCGGGGTGCCTCCGAACCGGCCAGCGCGGCCGGGGAACGGGTGTCGAGACCGCGGCCGGACGTGCCGCCGAGCGGCCGGTCCAGCGAGGCGAGCAGCGCGTCCCGGCCGGCACGGATCGGGTCGCGCCCCGGACGGGCCTGCTCGACCCCGGACGGCAGGCCGTGCCCGCCCCGGCTCGGCTCGCCGCGCGACGGGCCGGGCAGCGCGTGGCCGCCCCGCTCGGGTGCCGGCTCCTGGCCGAGGATCGGCGTGGGCCGCTCGGCGCACAGGTATTGCGCCATGTCGTCGTGCGCGATGACGTTCTGCCGGGACTTGTCGAGATCCCACACCGCCTGGGCGGTGGCCTTGCCGGACGGCCAGGTGGCGATGATCCGCCAGGTGCCGTCGTCGCGGCGGTAGGCGTCCCAGGAGATCTTCTCGGTGTCGATGCCGTGCTGGGCCAGCCGGCCGTTGACCACCTCGGCCAGCGGGGTCGGCTTCTCGGCGCCCTTGAGTCGGGTGCGGCGGGCGTGCTGGGCGAGCATGGCCCGCTCCTGGAGCACCGGGCCGGCGTAGCGCAGCACCCGGTCGACCGGCACGCCGGCGATGCGGGCGACGTCCTCAGCGGACTCGCCGGAACGGATCCGGGCCTGGATGTCGCGCGGGGACAGCGACGGCGTGGGATCGGTGGAGGCCGGCACCACCGCGAGCGGGGTCGCGCCCGGCTCGGCGTGCAGCACCGAGGCCACGCGCTCGTCGATGGGGAGCGCGAGCAGGCGGCCCACCTCGTCGGTGAGCACCAGGGCCTGGCCGTCCTCGGAAAGGGCGACGAAGCGTACTGGGCGCATGGGCTTGCCTCCGTCCCGCTTCGCTGGCCGTCACGCCACGAGCCGGCCACCCGGGGCGTCCCCACCACCGTACGCTCATCTACCCGACGATGGGGACTGCGACACCCCGGCATGTCGCGACTGAGCTGCGGCGATGATCACGGTGGGTGGCCGCCGGAGCCCCGACGACCACCCAGCGTCACGGCGTGATCAGAGTCGCTCGACCACGTAGTCGATGGACGCGGTGAGCGCCTCGACGTCGGCCGGCTCGACGGCCGGGAAGAGCGCGACCCGGAGCTGGTTGCGGCCGAGCTTGCGGTAGGGCTCAGTGTCCACGATGCCGTTGGCGCGCAGCGCCTTGGCGATCGCGGTGGCGTCCACCCCGTCGGCGAAGTCGACGGTGGCGACCACGTTGGAGCGCAGCGCCGGGTCCGCCACGAACGGGGTGGCGAACGACGAGCGCTCGGCCCAGCCGTACACGATGCCGGCGCTCTCGGCGGTGCGCTTGGCCGCCCAGGCCAGCCCGCCCTGGGAGTTCATCCAGTCGGTCTGCTCCGCGGCCAGGAAGATGGTGGCCAGCGCCGGGGTGTTGTAGGTCTGCTCCAGCCGCGAGTTGTCGATCGCGGTGACCAGGTCCAGGAAGGCCGGGATGTAGCGGCCCGAGGACTTGATCTCGGTGGCCCGGGCGAGCGCGGCCGGCGACATCAGCGCCAGCCAGAGGCCGCCGTCGGAGCCGAAGCACTTCTGCGGGGCGAAGTAGTAGACGTCGGTCTCGGCGACGTCGACGTCCAGCCCGCCGGCGCCGGACGTGGCGTCGACAAGCAGCAGGGAGCCCTCGTCGGCGCCCGGCACCCGGCTGATCGGCACCGCCACGCCGGTGGAGGTCTCGTTGTGCGGGGTGGCGTAGACGTCCACGCCCGTCTCGGCGACCAGCGTCGGGGCGCTGCCCGCCGCCGACTTGCGCACGGTCGGCTCGCCCAGGAACGGGGCGTCGGCGACCGACTTGGCGAACTTGGCGCCGAACTCGCCGAAGCTGGCGAACTGGGCCCGGTCGCGGACCAGGCCGAACGTGGCGACCTCCCAGAACGCGGTGGTGCCGCCGTTGCCGATGATCACTTCGTAGCCCTCGGGGAGGGAGAAGAACTCGGCGATGCCCCGGCGCAGCCGGGCGACCTCGTCGCGGACCGTCTTCTGCCGGTGCGACGTGCCCAGGTAGCTGGTGGCGACGTCGGCGAGCGCGGAGACCGCCGCCGGACGAACCTTGGACGGGCCGCAGCCGAAACGGCCGTCGGCGGGCTTGAGGTCGTCGGGAATCCGGATGGTCGGTGCGTCAGCCACGGTTGTCTCGATCCTTCCGCATGGGCGAGGGCGGGCCCTTCCTGCGGGCGCGGACCGACGACCGGCTCGTGCGCCGGACGCACGGGGCGGCCGGGATCCGAACCCGGCCGGCAGCGCTGCCGGCCTTCATCCTCGCACCCGCCCGGCCGGCACCACCCGCTGGTCCCACCGCGAGTGCTGAGGCGTACGCCACAGGCGGGCGTTAAGAAGGGGCCCCGCCTATGCCTGAAGCGTTAAGAGGGGGCCCCTCCTTACAACTCAGACGCCGTGCGGGATGGCGTCCCAGCCCTCGACCTGCTGCGGCTTGCGGGTGCCCGGGCCGACGTAGGTGGCGGACGGGCGGACCAGCCGGTTCAGCTTCTTCTGCTCCAGGATGTGCGCGGACCAACCGCCCATCCGGGCACAGGTGAACATCGAGGTGAACATGTGCGCCGGCACCTCGGCGAAGTCCAGCACCACGGCCGACCAGAACTCGACGTTGGTGGCGAGGACGCGGTCCGGGCGGCGGGCCTGCAACTCGGCCAGGGCGGCCTTCTCCAGCGCCTCGGCGACCTCGAAGCGGGGCGCGCCCAGCTCCTTGGCGGTGCGCCGCAGCACGCGGGCGCGCGGGTCCTCGGCCCGGTAGACCCGGTGCCCGAAGCCCATCAGCCGCTCGCCGCGGTCGAGCACGCCCTTGACGTACCCCTCGGCGTCGCCGCTGCGCTCGACCGACTCCAGCATGCTGAGCACCCGGGACGGCGCGCCGCCGTGCAGCGGGCCGGAGAGTGCGCCGATGCCGGAGGAGATGCAGGCCGCGGCGTCCGCGCCGGTGGAGGCCACGATCCGGGCGGTGAAGGTGGAGGCGTTCAGGCCGTGCTCGGCGGCCGAGATGAAGTACGCGTCGACGGCCTTGACGTGCCGGGGGTCGGGTTCGCCGCGCCACCGCTTCATGAAGCGCTCGACGATCGTCTCCGCCTTGTCGATCTCCTTCTGCGGCACCGCCGGCAGGCCCAGCCCGCGCGCCGACTGGGCGACGAAGGAGAGCGCGGTGACCGACACCCGGGCCAGGTCCTCGCGGGCCTGGGCGTCGGAGATGTCGAGAAGCTGACTGAGCCCCCAGTACGGGGCCAGCATGGCGACCGCGGACTGCACGTCGACGCGGATGTCGCCGGAGTGCACCGGCACCGGGAACGGCTCGGCCGGCGGCAGGCCGGGGCCGAACCGACCGTCCACCAGCAGCGCCCAGACGTTGCCGAAGGAGACCTGGCCGATCAGATCCTCGATGTCCACGCCCCGGTAGCGCAGCGATCCACCCGCGCGGTCGGGTTCGGCGATCTGGGTCTCGAAGGCTACGACGCCCTCCAGACCCGGCTTGAAATCGGACATGTCGTCTCCTGGCTTCCGGCTCGGTGCGCCCGGGCGGGCTGATCCAGCCCCGTAGCTCAGGCGACCCCTCAGGGATGTGGTTCGAAACATCTTGCCCGGTGGGTAACCGGCTGCGCGACCCGCAGCGACTGTGCGCCACGCGACATCCCCGCCGGTGGACGCGCATGCGGACAGGAGAAGACTAGGCGTCGGGGCCTGGCCAGCGTCGGGGGACGCCGGTACGCCCGGGAGAGGGACGGCCAACGTGACAGGCGACACACCCGCTCCGGCCGGCATGCGTAACGAGTACGCCGCCGACCTGGGCCTAACCGAACCGGACCTGGCACCGGACTGGCACAGCCAGTTCGCCCGCTGGTTCGCCGACGCGGTGGCGCATCCGCTGCCCGAGCCGAACGCGATGGTGGTCGGCACCGCCGACGACCACGGCCGGCCCAGTGGACGCACCGTGCTGCTCAAGGGCTACGACGCGGAGGGCTTCGTCTTCTACACCAACCACCGCTCGCGCAAGGGCGCCGAGGTGACCGCCAACCCGTGGGCCAGCCTGGTCTTCCCGTGGTTCCCGATGCAGCGGCAGGTGACCGTCACCGGCCGGGTGGCGCACGTCGACCGGGCGGAGACCGAGGCGTACTTCGCCAGCCGGCCGCGCGGCTCGCAGCTCGGCGCGTGGGCCAGCACCCAGTCGGCGGTGGTCCCGGACCGGGCCGCGCTGGACGAGGCGTACCGGGCGGCGGCGGAGCGGTTCGCCGGCGTCGGGTCGATTCCCGCCCCGCCGCACTGGGGCGGGTTCCGGGTCCGCCCGGAGACGGTGGAGTTCTGGCAGGGCCGGGCCAGCCGGCTGCACGACCGGCTGCGGTTCCGGCGTACCGCCGACGGGGTGTGGGTCGTCGAGCGGCTCGCACCGTGACGGAGGTCACCAAGGCCCGGTCGCGCGGACCCCGCCGCTGGGCGATCGACCTGCGCCCGCTGCGCGTGCCCGCCTACCGGCGGGTGTGGCTCGGCAACGCGGTGGCGATGTTCGGCTTCCAGTTCACCGCCGTGGCGGTGCCGGTGGAGATGTTCGACCTGACCGGCGGCTCGTTCTGGGTCGGGCTGCTCGGCGTCGCCGGTTTCGTGCCGCTGCTGGTCTTCGGGCTCTGGGGCGGCGCGGTCGCCGACGCCCGGGACCGGCGGCGGGTGCTGCTCGCGGGCGGCGCGCTGCTCTGGGCGGCGACGCTCGGGCTGCTGGTGCAGTCACTTGTCGGCGCGCGCAGCCCGGTGCTGCTCCTGCTGCTGGTGGGCGTGCAGTCGGTGGCGTTCGCGATCACCTCCCCGGCCCGCAGCGCGATCCTGCCCCGGCTGGTGCCGGCCGAGCTGGTCCCGGCCGCGACCACGCTGAACTACACCACGTTCACCGCCGCCGCGGTCGCCGGGCCGCTGGCCGCCGGGCTGATCTTCGCCACCTGGCGGGTCGACGCGGCGCTGCCCATCGCGTACGGGTTGGACGCGCTGCTGTTCACCGTGTCGCTCTGGGCCACCCTGCGGCTGCCGGCGATGCCGCCGGAGCCGGAGCCGGGCGGCGGTGTCCGCCGGGCCGGGCTGAGCAGCGTCGTCGACGGCTTCCGCTACCTGGCCACCACGCCGGTGCTGCTGCTGTCGTTCGCCATCGACCTGATCGCGATGATCCTGGCCATGCCGCGGGCGCTCTTCCCGGAGCTGGCGCAGGAGCGCTTCGGTGGCGGCGCGGCGGTCGGCTGGCTCTACAGCGCCATCGCCATCGGCGCGATGCTCGGCGGCCTCACCTCCGGCTGGATCGGCCGGGTGCGCCGGCAGGGGCTGGCGCTCACCGTGGCGGTGGTCGGCTGGGGCGTGGCCATCGCGCTGGCCGGGCTCGCCGGCCGGCTCTGGCTGGCGGTGTTGCTGCTCGGCGTGGCCGGCGCCGCCGACCTGGTCAGCGCCACCCTGCGGCAGTCGATGCTGCTGGTGTACGCGCCGGACCGGATGCGCGGCCGGCTCCAGGGCGTGAACACGGTGGTGGTGGCCGGTGGCCCGCGCCTGGGTGACCTGCGGGCCGGCGTGACGGCCGCCGGGTTCGGCACCGGCGTCGCTATGGTCGGTGGCGGTATCGCCGCCGCCGTGCTGGCGGTGCTGCTGGTGACGGCGTTCCCCGCGTTGCTGCGCTATCGCGCCACCGCTCCCACCGAGGACCGTCGGTGACGATAGGGTCGCCGAATGGGGATCGACGAGCGGGCACCGTCCGGAACACAGTGGACCATCTCCGCCGACGGCCACGAGGCCGTCGTGGTGGAGGTTGGTGGCGGGCTGCGGGCCTATCGGCACGACGGGGTGGACTACCTCGACGGGTACGCCGAGGACGAGCTCAGCCCCGGCTCGGCCGGGCACGTGCTGGCGCCCTGGCCGAACCGGATCCGGGACGGCGCGTACACGTTCGGGGACCGCTCGCTCCAGCTCGACCTGACCGAGCCGGAGCGGCACAACGCGCTGCACGGCCTGGTCAACTGGGTCCGGTGGGAGCTGGTCGAGCAGTCGCCGGCGAGCGTCACGCTCGGCTACGACCTGCCGCCCACCCCGGGCTACCCGTGGGCGTTGCGGCTGCGCAGCCGGTGGAGCGTCGGCCCGGACGGTCTGCGCGCCGAGCACGAGGTGACGAACCTCTCCGCCGAGCCGGCGCCGTTCGGCTTCTCCGTGCACCCCTACTTCCAGCTCCCCAAGGTGGGCGTGGACGAGCTGGTGCTGCGGGTGCCGGGGCGGAACCGGGTGCTGGTGGACGGCCGGCTGCTGCCGGTGGGCGCCAGCCCGGTGGCCGGCACCGAGTACGACTTCACCGCGCCCCGGCCGATCGGTGACCTGGTGCTCGACCTGGCCTTCGGGGACGTGGAGCGGGACGCCGACGGCGGTTCGGCGGTGACGCTCGGCGCGCCGGACGGCTCGTCCGGGCTGGCGGTCTGGGCGGACCGCGAGTTCGGCTGGTGGCAGGTGTTCACCGGGGACACGCTCGGTGGCGAGCGGCACCGCCGCTCGGTGGCGGTGGAGCCGATGACGTGCCCGCCGGACGCGTTCCGGTCCGGCCGGGACGTGATCACGCTGGACGCCGGGCAGACGTGGCGCGGCGCCTGGGGCGTCCGGCCGGGGCGCTGAGCGTGGAGTTCGCCGAGGTCGTCCGGCGTCGCCGGATGGTCCGCAACTACGACCCCGACCGGCCGGTCCCGCCCGAGGTGGTGGACCGGTTGCTCGCGCACGCGGTCCGGGCCCCGTCGGCCGGGTTCGCGCAGGGCTGGGGCTTCCTGGTGCTGGAGGAGCCGGCGGACCGGGCCCGGTTCTGGGCGGCCACCACGCCGGACGGCGGCGGTCGGGAACGCTGGCTGGCCGGGATGCGCCGGGCCCCGCTGATCGTGGTGCCGCACGCCAACCGGGACGCCTACCTGGACCGGTACGCCGAACCGGACAAGGGCTGGACGGACCGCGCCGAGGACCGCTGGCCGGTGCCCTACTGGTACGTGGACGCCGGCTTCGCGGCGTTGCTGATGCTGCTCACCGCCGTGGACGAGGGGCTGGGCGCCTGCTTCTTCGGCATCCCGCCGCAGCGCGTCGGGGCGTACCGGGAGGCGTTCGGGGTGCCCCCGGAGCTGCATCCGATCGGCGCTGTCACTGTTGGCTACCGAGCCGTCGACCATCGGTCACCGTCGCTGCGCCGGGGGCGGCGCCCGGTGGATGATGTGGTCCGGCGGGGGCGGTGGAGCTGAGCGGTTAGGCTGGCAGCCACATCGTCAGCCCGGCCTGGGGGAGGAGAGCACGCGGTGATCTTCAGGGCGGTCCGGGACGGGCGTCCCTACCCGGAGCACAACTTCACGCTGAAGCAGTGGGCCGAGATCCCACCGCGTCCACTGCGGCTGGCCGAGCTCATCACCACCAAGCGGGAGCTGGCGCTGGACAAGCTGCTCGCCGAGGACTCCACCTTCTACGGCGACCTCTTCCCGCACGTGGTGCAGTGGAACGGCGGCCTCTACCTGGAGGACGGCCTGCACCGGGCATTGCGCGCGGCGTTGCAGCAGCGCAACCAGATCCATGCCCGGGTGCTGGTCCTCGGCGACCAGGGGGAGTGACGACGTGACCACGCTCGACCTGCTCGACGTCGACGCCTCGCTGAGCGAGGAGGAGCGGCAGATCCGGGCCGTCGTCCGCCAGCTCGTGACCGACCGGGTCCGCCCGCACGTCGCCGGCTGGTACGAGGACGGCGACGTGCCGGCCCGTGAGCTGGCCCGCGAGTTCGGCAAGCTGGGCCTGCTCGGCATGCACCTGACCGGGTACGGCTGCGCCGGCGCGTCGGCGGTCGCGTACGGGCTGGCCTGCCTGGAGCTGGAGGCCGGCGACTCGGGGGTCCGCTCGCTGGTCTCGGTGCAGGGCTCGCTGGCCATGTACGCGATCTGGCGCTTCGGCAGCGAGGAGCAGAAGCAGCGCTGGCTGCCGGCGATGGCGACCGGCGACGCGATCGGCTGCTTCGGGCTGACCGAGCCGGACCACGGCTCCGACCCGGCCTCGATGGCCACCCGGGCCCGTCGGGACGGCGACGACTGGATCCTCACCGGCGGCAAGATGTGGATCACCAACGCGCCGATCGCCGACGTCGCGGTGATCTGGGCCCGCACCGACGACGGCGTGCGGGGTTTCCTCGTGCCCATGGACACCCCCGGGGTGGGCGCGCGGGAGATCCGCCGGAAGATGTCCCTGCGGGCCTCGCTGACCGGCGAGATCACGCTGGACGACGTGCGGCTGCCGGCGGATGCGCGACTGCCCGAGGCGACCGGGCTGAAGGCGCCGCTGAGCTGCCTGACCGAGGCCCGGCACGGCATAGTCTGGGGCGCGCTCGGCGCGGCCCGCGACTGCCTGGAGACCACCCTGGCGTACGCGACCACCCGCACCCAGTTCGGCCGGCCGCTGGCCGGTTTCCAGCTCACCCAGGCCAAGCTCGCCGACATGGCGGTGGAGTGGAACAAGGGGCTGCTGCTGGCGCTGCACCTGGGCCGGCTCGCCGACGCCGGGTCGCTGCGGCCCGAGCAGGTGAGCGTGGGCAAGCTGAACAACGTCCGGGAGGCGCTGGCCATCGCCCGGCAGTGCCGCACCATCCTCGGCGCGAACGGCGTCTCCGGGGAGTACCCGATCATGCGGCACGCCGCCAACCTGGAGAGCGTGCTCACCTACGAGGGCACCTCGGAGATCCACCAGCTCGTCATCGGCCAGCGGCTGACCGGGCTCTCCGCCTTCGCCTGACCTGCGGTTTCACCCGATCGGGGCACTCGACGAGCGAGTGTCGCACAGTCCCCGTACCGTCATTGGCAGTCGATGTGTCGGACGAGGACGGTGAGGGCGATGGCCCGCGACGGTGACACCCAGCAGCCCACCAGGGAGTTCCCGGAATACCCGACCAGTGAGTCCCTGCACGACCGGGCGGACGCCCCGCCCGAGCCCGGGCCGGGCGCCCGGCCCTCGGCCGGCGGGGCCGCGCGCGGCCTGCTCTGGGTGCTCGGTGCGGCGGCACTGGCGGTGGTGGTGCTGCTCGGCGTGCAGGCGACCGGCCTGCTGCCGGAATTCCGCAACCCGTTCGCCAAGGAGCAGACCGACCGCAGTCAGCCGCCGCTGCTCAAGTCGATCCGTGACCTGAGCC
This sequence comes from Micromonospora sp. NBC_01392, assembly GCF_045040125.1. NCBI lineage: Bacteria > Bacillati > Actinomycetota > Actinomycetes > Micromonosporales > Micromonosporaceae > Micromonospora > Micromonospora sp. NBC_01392. The sequence continues at coordinate 807,960 of NZ_CP109549.1, forward strand.
GCTACGTCGCGGCGGAGGGCAACTTCCAGGTGGTGGTCGACGTGCAGAAGGACCGGCGCAACGTGCCGGACTTCCTGCTCAACGAGCGCACACTCTTCGTCGGGGCGGGCCGGGTCGAGGCGTACGTCGACTTCGCGAAGATCGCCGACGGGGCGGTGGTGGCCTCGGACGACGGCAAGTCCGTCGAGATCAAACTGCCCGCGCCGCAGCTCGGCGAGACCGACCTGGACATGGACAAGAGCTACGTCTTCGCCGAGGAGCGCGGCTTGATCAACCGGCTCAACGACCTGGTGGCCGGGGACCCGAACCGGCAGCAGCAGGTCTACAAGCTGGCCGAGGACCGGATCACCGCGGCGGCCCGGGACAGCGGGCTCGCCGCCCGGGCGCAGGAGAACACCCGCAAGATGCTGGAAGGGCTGCTGCGCTCCCTCGGCTACGAGAAGGTGACAGTCACCTACACGGCCCCCTGACCTCGCACGACGCGCCCGCCCTCCCGGGGCGGGCGCGTCGTCGTGTGCGGGTCAGCGGGTGGCGAGGTAGCGGTCCTCGTTCGGCATCAGCACCCACAGGATCAGGTAGACGATCACCTGGGTGCCGGGCAGCAGCAGCGACAGCAGGAACAGCAGCCGCACCATGCCGGCCGACATGCCGAACCGCCGTCCCAGGCCGGCGCAGACACCGGCGATCATGCGCCCCTCGCGGGGCCGGACCAGTTTGCGACTCATCGTCGTCTCCCACTTCTGCGGCGATCCGCCGCGCTGATTCCACGCTAGGTCTCCGATGCGCGTCGCGCCCTCGGCCCCGAGGAGGATCGGCGACCCGGGCACCCGTAGGTACATACCCCCGCGCACCCCTCCCGACCCACCCGCCCCACCCCGACGCAGGTGCAGATTCACGGAAAGAGTGGCCATCGACGCGCGGATGGCCACTCTTTCCGTGAATCTGCGCAAGCCGGGGTGGTGGCGGGGTGGGGACGGGTATTGAGCTGGGGCGGGTAGGCTCGCCGGTCGGGCGCCCCCACCCCGGGCGCCGCGCCGTCGGCCCGCGAGCGGGTACGTGGCAGACACCGGTTCGGAACCGCACAACGGGGACGACGGCGAGGAAAGTGCAGCCATGATCAGTGTTTTCGACCTCTTCAGCGTCGGTATCGGGCCGTCCAGCTCGCACACCGTCGGGCCGATGCGGGCCGCCCGGACGTTCGTGGGTGGCCTGAAGGCCGACGGGCTGCTCGCCGACGTGGCCCGGGTGCAGGCGGAGCTGTTCGGCTCGCTCGGCGCCACCGGCCACGGCCACGGCAGCGACCGGGCGGTGCTGCTCGGGCTTGAGGGCGAGGCTCCGGAGGCGGTCGACACCGACACCGTGGGCGAGCGGATCACGCGGATCCGGGACGCGCGGCGGCTGCGCCTGCTGGGCAGCCAGGAGGTCGACTTCGACCCGGACCGGGACCTGGTGCTGCACCGCCGGCGCTCGCTGCCGTACCACCCGAACGGAATGACGTTCGCGGCGTACGACGGGGCCGGGCGCGAGGTGCGGGCGCGCACCTACTACTCGGTGGGCGGCGGGTTCGTGGTGGACGAGGCGGCGGCCGGGGCGGACCGGATCAAGCCGGACAGCACCCGGGTGCGCCACCCGTTCCTCACCGGGGCGGAACTGCTCGACGTCACCACCCGGACCGGCCTGTCGATCAGCGAGGTGATGCTCGCCAACGAGCTGTCCTGGCGCAGCGAGGCGGACGTCCGCGCCGGGCTGCTGGACATCTGGCGGGTGATGCGGGAGTGCGTGGAGAGCGGCTGCACCCGCGACGGCGTACTCCCGGGTGGGTTGAAGGTCCGTCGCCGCGCCGCCGAGCTGCGGCGCGGCCTGGAGGCGGAGACCGGCGCGGACGACCCGCTGCGCGCGATGGACTGGGTGACGTTGTTCGCGTTGGCGGTCAACGAGGAGAACGCGGCCGGCGGGCGGGTGGTGACCGCGCCGACGAACGGCGCCGCCGGGATCATCCCGGCCGTGCTGCACTACTACACCCGGTTCGTGCCGGGCGCCTCCGACGAGGGCGTGGTCCGGTTCCTGCTGGCGGCCGGCGCGATCGGCGTGCTGTTCAAGGAGAACGCCTCGATCTCCGGCGCGGAGGTGGGCTGCCAGGGCGAGGTCGGGTCGGCGTGCTCGATGGCGGCGGCCGGGCTGGCCGAGGCGCTGGGCGGCACGCCGGAGCAGGTGGAGAACGCCGCCGAGATCGGCATGGAGCACAACCTGGGGTTGACCTGCGACCCGGTGGGCGGACTGGTGCAGATCCCGTGCATCGAGCGCAACGCGGTGGCCAGCATCAAGGCGATCACCGCGGCCCGGCTGGCGCTGCGCGGTGACGGCGTGCACCACGTGTCCCTGGACAAGGTCATCAAGACCATGCGGGAGACCGGCGCGGACATGAAGGTCAAGTACAAGGAGACGGCGCGGGGCGGGCTCGCGGTCAACGTGATCGAGTGCTGACCTCGTTGGGGTGATCTGGTGCCCGAGCCGGGAGGTGCCGCGAAAAGCAGCGCGACGATGGTGCGGTGACGTCCGGCGTCGCGGCGCTCTGGTCCGCCCGCACCTCGCTGCGCATCCTGGTCCGGCGGGATCTCGCGGTGAAGTACCAGCAGTCGGTGCTCGGCTACCTCTGGTCGCTCATCGAGCCGCTCGGCATGGGGCTGATCTACTGGTTCGTCTTCGGCGTGCTCTACTCCGGCGCGACCCGGCGGCACCTGGGCGAGGCGGCCGGCTCGTACCCGCTGTTCCTGATCACCGGGATCTTCGCCTGGATGTGGGCCAGTTCGGCGCTGACCGAGGCGGCCGGCGCGCTGACCGGGCAGGCCCGGCTGATCACCACGATGAACCTGCCCCGGCCGATCTTCCCGATCGGCCGGGTCGCCGGCCGCTTCGCCGAGTACCTGGCCGGCCTGCCGATCCTGGTCGCCATCGCGGCGCTCTACGCGGCCCAGGGGAAGATCCACCCCGGGTGGAGCCTGCTCGCCCTGCCGCTGGCGGTGGCCGTGCAGTTCGTGCTGCTGGTGGGCCTGGCGCTGCTGCTGTCGGCGGGCAACGTGCTGATGCGCGACATCGAGCGGACCATGCGGCTGGTCATCCGGCTGCTGTTCTACGCCACCCCGATCATCTATCCGTTCAACCTGGTCCGGGACTCCGGCATGCCGGGCTGGCTGAAGCTCGCGTACGAGCTGAACCCGCTGGTCGGGATCTTCCAGTTGCACCACGCGGTCTGGTACCCGGACGAGTTCCCGGACGCCCGGCTGCTCACCGTGACGGTGGCGGTCAGCGGGCTGGTGCTGGTGTTCGGCTGGTGGGCGTTTCGCCGCTTGGAGCCGGCCGTGCTGAAGGAACTCTGAGTGCCGCCGATCATCGAGGCGGACGGGCTGGGCATCCGGTTCGTGCGGAACCGGCGCCGGCAGTTGCGGCTGCGGGAGCTGATCGTGCACCGGGGCGCGCGGGACCCGGACGCCGGCCGGTTCTGGCCGCTGCGGGACCTGTCGTTCCGGATCGAGCCGGGCGAGACGGTCGGGGTGGTGGGGCGCAACGGCACCGGCAAGAGCACGCTGCTGCGGTTGATCGCCGGGGTGCTCATCCCGGACGAGGGCACGATCTCGGTGCACGGCCGGGTGGCGCCGCTGCTGGAGTTGTCCGCCGGGTTCTCCGGCGACCTGACCGGCCGGGAGAACCTGTACCTGGTGGGCGGGCTGCACGGGCTCTCCCCGGCGTACCTGCGGCGGCACTTCGACGAGATCGTCTCGTTCGCCGGTGAGCAGGTGGAACGCGCCATCGACACGTCGGTGCGGCACTACTCGTCGGGGATGAAGGTGCGGTTGGGCTTCGCGGTGATCGCGCACCTGCCGCACCCGGTGTTGTTGGTGGACGAGGTGACCGCGGTCGGGGACGCGGAGTTCCGTGCGAAGTGCTATGCGACCATCGAGCGACTTCTCGCGGAAGGACGCACGTTGGTGCTGGTGTCACACAACGACAAGGACCTCACCCGGTTCTGCCGTCGGGGGCTCTACCTCGACGCCGGACGGTTGATCGTCGACGGGACGATCGACGAGGCGCTGGCGGCCTACGCCGACGCGGCGCAGCGGTGACGCTCGCGATCGTGCTCGCCGCCGGGCCGGCGGCGGGCGGAGCCACCGAGGGCGCGGAGCCACCGGCCGACCGGCTGGCCGCGCAGTGGCGGCGGGCCGGGGCGGCGCAGGTGCGGGTGGCCGCCGACCTGGGCGAGATGGCCGACCTGGTGGCCGGCGCGACCGGCCCGGTGCTGGTCAGCGGCGTCGATCTGGTGGCGCACACGGCCGTACTCAGGCATCTCGCGACCAGCCCGGTCGGGCCGACGGTGGCGTTGGTGCTCACCGACCCGCCGGCCGCCGGGCAGGCGGTGGTGCGCGAGGAGCGCGGCCAGGTGGTCGCGGTCGGTGACGCGGCGGACGCGACGGGCGTGTTCGGCGGCGCGCTGCGGGTCGGCGCGGCCGACCTGCCGGCGCTCGTCGACGCGGCCCGCGCGGCGTCCGCGACCGCCCCGGCCGCGCCCGCGGCGTCCGGCGTGCAACCGGCCGGTTCGGCGACCGAGCCGGGCGGGCCGCTCGGCGCGGTGGACCGGCTGGTGGCCGGGCTCGCCGCCCGGGGCGCCCTGATCTTCGCCCATCGGGTACGCCTGCTCGTGGCGCACCGGGTCGGCGACGCGGCCGGACGGGCGGCGGCCGAGGCGGAGGTGGCGGCCGTCGACGAGGACCGGGCCGAGCTGAAACTGTCGGTGAAGGAGCGGGACGACTTCTTCACCACGTTCTTCGTCAGCACCTGGTCGCCGTACGTGACGAAGGCGGCGGCCCGGATCGGGATCGGCCCGACCGGCGTCACCATGGTCTCGGTGGCGTTCGCGGTGGCGGCGGCCGTACTGTTCGGCGTCGGTGGCCGGCCCGCGCTGGTGGCCGGCGCGGTGCTGCTCTACCTGGGGTTCGTGCTGGACTGTGTGGACGGGCAGTTGGCCCGCTACACCCGGCACTTCAGCGCCTGGGGCGGCTGGCTGGACACGATGGCCGACCGGTTCAAGGAGTACGTGGTCTACGCCGGTCTCGGGTTCGGCGCCACGCACGCCGGGTTCCGCTACGGCTGGGCGCTGGCGCTGGCCGCGATGACGTTGCAGACCGTGCGGCACATGACCGACACCTGGTACGGCGCGCTGCACGACGAGGCGGCCCGGCGGCCGAAGGTGGTGTCCGGTGACGCGGGCGGCATCGGCGGGAAGCTGAACGCCGCGTCGACGAGGGTGCAGGCGGACACCGGCTCGGTGTCGTACTGGCTGAAGCGGACCGTGGTGTTCCCGATCGGTGAGCGGTGGGCGCTGATCGCGCTGGCCGCCGCGCTGTTCGGGCCGCTGGTGGCGCTCTGCGCGGTGCTGGTCTGGGGCACGTTGGCGTTCGCGTACACCGGGGCGTTGCGGACGCTGCGGGCCCGGTGGATGCGGGTGCCGGTGCTGACCACCGTCGACACCGGCCTGCACCGCGACGACGGCCCGCTGGTGCGGACGCTGCCCCCGGCGCGGGGGCCGCTGCTGCTGGCGGTGCTCGGCGCGCTCGGCGCGGCCGGGATGCTGGTGTGGGCACTGCGCACGGTGCACGGCGGGGGCGACCTGCCGATCTGGGCGCCGGTCCTCGCGCTGGTGCTGCTGCTGGGCGCGGCGCAGGGCGCGCGGACGCCGCACGCCGGGGCGCTGGACTGGCTGGTGCCGGCCGCGTTGCGGGCCGCCGAGTACCTGTTCGCCATCGCGGTCGGCGTGGCCGGGCGCGCACCGGCCTGGTTGATCTTCGGGTACGTCCTGGTGCTCACGCTGCACCACTACGACCTGACCGCCCGGCTGGAGAAGCGGCAGTCGGCCCCGCCGCTGCACGTCGCCACGCTGGGCTGGGAGGGGCGTTCGGCGGTGCTGGCAATCGCGCTGATCGCCGGAATTGCGAGTATCGCTCTGGCTACACTCGGTGCGTACCTTTTCGTGGTTTTCGTCGTGAGCGTGGTCCTCGCCTGGGTGGTCCTGCCGGCCCGCGCCCGTGGGGGTGTGCGCTCGCCGGGCTGACGGAGGGCGGGCCGGCATGACCCTGATCAGTTTCGTCGTGCCGGCCTACCGGGTGCAGGGCTACCTGCGGGAATGCCTCGACTCGATCCTCGACCAGCCGTTCGGCGACCTTGAGGTGATCGGGGTGGACGACGCCTCCCCGGACGCCAGTGGCGAGATCCTGGCCGAGTACGCGGCCCGCGACCCCCGGGTCCACCCGGTGCGGCTCGCCGACAACGTCGGGCTCGGTCCGGCCCGTAACGCCGGGCTGGACCGGGCCACCGGCGAGTACGTGTGGTTCGTCGACGGGGACGACTGGCTGGTGCCCGGCTGCCTGCCGCACGTCGCCGACCGGCTCCGCGACACCCGCCCGGACGTGCTGGTCGTGGACCACGTCCGGGCACACTGGAACTTCGTCGGCACGCGCAGCGCCATGCGGGACGTCTTCCCGGAACCGCCCGGCCCGGAGACGTTCACGCTGCGGGACCGGCCGGAGACGCTGCGGCTGCTGCACACCGCCTGGAACCGGCTGGTCCGCCGCGAGTTCCTGGTCGAGCGCGGGCTGCGCTTCGCGCCCGGCTGGTACGAGGACGTCTCGTTCAGCTATCCCGCGCTGATGGCCGCCGACCGGATCGGCGTACTGGACCGGGTCTGCCTCAACTACCGGCAGCGCCGCACCGGCGCGATCACCCGGACCCGGGGCGACCGGCACTTCGAGGTGTTCGCCCAGTGGCACCGCGTGTTCCGGCTGATGGACCGGTGGGCGCCGGCGGTGGACGGGCTGCGGCCGGCGGTCTTCGAGCGGATGATCTGGCACTACCTGACCGTGCTCGGCCACGGGGAGCGGATCGCGCCGGAGCTGCGGGCGCCGTTCTTCGCCCAGATGCACGAGGACCACAGGCGTTTCCGGCCGTCCGGCGGCTATCCGGTGCCGCCCGGGGTGGAGGGGCTGAAACACCGGCTGGTGGCGGCCGGCCGGTGGCGGACGTTCAGCGCGCTGCGCGGTGCCCACCAGGCCGGGGAAACCGCCCGGCGGTCGGCCGGCCGGGCCCGGCGGCGGGTGACACCGGTGGTGCGGCGGACCGCCCGGCGGGCCCGCGACACCGCGTTGCGCGAGTACTACCGGGCCGAGCTGCGCCGCCCGATCGACCCGACGCTGGCCGTCTACGCGGCCTACTGGTACCGGGGGTACGCGTGCAACCCGGCCGCCGTCTACGAGGCCGCCCGCCGGCTCGCCCCGCAGGTGCGCGGCGTCTGGATCGTCCGGCGGGACCGGGTGGCCACGCTGCCGCCGGGCGTGGAGTACGTGGTCGCCGGCACCCCGGAGTACCACCGGGTGCTGGCCCGCGCCCACTGGCTGGTCAACAACGTCAACTTCCCGGACTTCGTCCGTAAGCGTCCCGGCTCGGTGCACGTGCAGACCCATCACGGCACGCCGGTGAAGGTGATGGGTCTGGACCAGCAGCGCTATCCGGTGGGCGCGATGGGCATGGACTTCGCCGGCCTGCTGCGCCGGGTGGACCGTTGGGACTACAGCGTCACCGCGAACGCCTTCTCCACCCAGATGTGGGAGCGGGCGTACCCGGCCGACCACACCACGCTGGAGGTCGGCTATCCGCGCAACGACCGGCTGGCCCGGGCCACCGCCGACGAGTGCCGCCAGGTCCGCGCCGCGCTGGGTATCGGCGCGGACGAGTACGTGGTGCTCTACGCGCCGACGCACCGCGAGCACCTGCCCGGCTGGCGTCCGCCGTTCGACCCGGACCGGATGCGTGACGTGCTCGGCCCGGCCGGGCGGCTGCTGATGCGCAGCCACTACTTCCACGACCGGGAGCGACGGCCGCGTGGGCCGGCCGCCGGCGGGGTGCTGGACGTCAGCGCCCACGAGCGGGTGGAGGACCTCTACCTGGCCGCCGACGTGCTGGTCACCGACTATTCGTCGGCGATGTTCGACTACGCCGTGCTGGACCGGCCGATCGTGGTCTACGCGCCGGACTGGGACGCGTACCGGGTGGCCCGGGGCGTCTACTTCGACCTGCTGGCCGAGCCGCCGGGCGCGGTCGCGACGGACTTCCCCGGGCTGCTGGACGTCTTCCGCTCCGGCGCGGTGAACGGCGGGGCGGCCGAGCGGGCGCGGGCGGCGTTCCGGGCCCGGTTCTGCGCGCTGGAGGACGGGCACGCTGCGGATCGGGTGGTCCGACGCGTGTTCCTCGGCAAACCCACGTAATAAGACTGTCACGAGCCGAACATGGCACGTTTACCCGATGTGCGAACTCGATGATCCTGGTCACAGTCATTCCCGGGTTCGGGCGAGCGACTGGGGAGGTGACGGTGACCACCGTCGCGCTCAAGGATGTCACCAAGGTGTTCCAGGACGGAACGATCGCGGTCGACAACATAAATCTGGACGTCAACGACGGCGAGTTCATGGTGCTGCTGGGCCCGTCGGGCTGCGGCAAGTCGACAGTGCTGCGGATGGTGGCCGGCCTGGAGGATCCGACCTCGGGCGCGGTCATGCTCGGCGGCGAGCTGGCCAACGACCTGCCGCCCCGGGACCGGAAGATCGCCATGGTCTTCCAGGACTTCGCGCTCTATCCGCACATGACCGTCGGTGACAACATCGGCTTCCCGCTGCGGCTCTCCGGCATCGAGCCCGGGCCGCGCGGCGAGCGGATCCAGGACGTGGCGGGCGCGCTCGGCATCGGCGACGTGCTCGCGCGCAAGCCCAGCCAGCTCTCCGGCGGCCAGCGGCAGCGGGTGGCGATGGGCCGGGCGATCGTCCGGCGGCCCGGCCTGTTCCTGATGGACGAGCCGCTGTCCAACCTGGACAGCGGGCTGCGCGCCGAGCTGCGGGCCGAGATCTCCGCGCTGACCCGGGAACTGGGCGTCACGACCATCTACGTCACCCACGACCAGGCCGAGGCGCTCACCATGGCCGACCGGGTGGCCATCATGCGCAAGGGCGTGCTCCAGGACGTCGGCACCCCCACCCAGGTGTACGGGCGACCGGCCACGCTCTACGTCGCCGCGTTCCTGGGCAGCCCGCGGATGAACCTGCTGGAGGCGTCCGTCTACGTCCACCTCGACCGGTACGTCACGCTGAACCTCGGCGACCAGGCGCTCTACCTGCCCTGGGACGACATCCGCAGCCGCGCGGTGGCGCACTACCACGGCGAGCGGATCGTGGTCGGGCTGCGCGCCGAGGCGCTCACCCCGGTCGCCCCGGACACCGCCGGCGACGTGCTGCACGGCCGGATCCGCTACCTGGAGCACCACGGCCACGAGTCGCTGGCCTTCCTCGACATCGGCGCGACCGCGATCGTGGTCGACGAGATGGGCACCCCGGTCGAGCGGACCGCTCCCGGCCAGCGCGGCCTGCGCCGGTTCGGCCAGGTGGTGCAGCGGCTCACCGGCCGGTCCGCGGAGACCGCCGCGCCGGCGCCGACGCCGAACGGCGCTGGCAACCGCACCAGCGTGCTGCCCGACCCGGGCCGGCACCACCGCCGCCCGGCGGAACTGGCGGTACGGCTGGCCCCGTACCCGCAGGTGTCGGCCGGACATTCGCTGGCGGTGCAGGTGCGGATGGACGCGCTGCACTTCTTCGACGAGCGCGGCGACCGCATCGACGTCGGCTGGCGCTGAGGTGTAAGGAGGGGCCCCCTATTAACGCTTTCTGCATAGGAGGGGCCCCCGCTTAACACCACCCGGCAAGCCAAGATGTCTTGGCCAAGGTATGTTGGCTTTCATGTCACCCCAGCAGAAGCGGCAGATCACCGACCCGCAGGCGCTGCGCGCGCTCGCCCACCCCCTCCGGCTCACGCTCCTCGAACTGCTGACCGTCGACGGACCGGCCTCCGGCCGGAAGCTGGCGGACCGGACCGGCGAGTCCACGGCGTCCGTCAGCTACCACGTCGGCCAGTTGGCCAAGTGGGGCCTGGTCGAGCCGGCACCCGAGTTGGCAGAAGGCCGCGAACGGCCCTGGCGGGCAACCAGCCGGGGGATCACCTGGTCCGCGACCGGCGACGGATCACCGGAGTTCGTGGCCGCGTCCCGGGCGCTGCGGGAGCAGTTCATCGCGCAGCGGCTCGCCGCGCTGGAGGTGTACCAGCGTCACCAGGACGACTTCGACCCCGCCTGGCAGGAAGCGGCGTGGGTCGGCGAGGACGTCGGTCATCTCGACCCGGACGAGCTGGTCGAGATGACCGAGCGCATCAAGGCGGTCGTCGGCGAGTACACCGCCGCCGCCCGGCCGCGCAGCGCCCGCGCCCGCCGCGTCGCCTTCTTCGGGTACGCCGTCCCGAGCCCCGACGGCCCGAACTGATGCTGCGTACGCCCGGATTGTTCGCCCTGTTCGCGGCGAAGCTGCTCTCCACCTTCGGTTCCTGGCTCACCCTGCTGGCGCTGCCGTGGTTCGTGCTGGTGACCACCGGTTCGCCGGTGCGGATGAGCGCCGTGCTGGCCGCGGAGTTCCTCGGCGTGGTGAGCCTGGGCCTGCCCAGCGGTCGGGTGGTGGCCCGGCTCGGGGTGCGCCGCACCATGCTGATCTGTGACGCCGCGCGCGTACCGCTGATGGCGCTCATCCCGCTGCTGCACCAGGCGGACTGGCTGAGCCTGCCGGCCCTGCTGGTCGTCTCGTTCAGCCTCGGCGCGTTCACCGCTCCCTACGTCTCCTCGCAGCGGCTCATCCTGCCCGACCTGCTCGGCCCGGCGCGTGGCCGCGACGAGAAACTGCTGGCCCGGGCCAACGGCCTGATCGACGGCGCGACCCGGATCGCCGCCCTCGCCGGCCCCGCGCTCGGCGGCCTGCTCATCGCCCTGCTCGGCCCGGTCCAGGTGCTCTGGATCGACGCCGGCACCTACCTCGTCTCGTACCTCATCCTGATCGCCTTCGTCCGACCGGCCGCGACCGCCGCGTCCGGCGCGCACCGCGCCGCCGTGTCCAGCGCGCAGCGGGTCGCCGATCGGGCGGGTGGGCGGGGCACCACCCTCGCGGGCCTGCGCTACGCGCTGCGCCATCCGGCGCTGCGGCTCTTCGTGCTCGCCCAGACGTTCGTGACCCTCTCGATTCCCGCCGTGTTCATCTGCCTCCAGGTGCTGGTCCGGGAGGAGTTGGGTGGCGACCCCCGGACGTTGGGGCTGCTCACCTCGGCGAACGGCGCCGGCCTCGTCATCGGCAGCCTGGCGGCCGTCGCCGGCCTGGGGCGGATGACCAGATCCGCGCTCACCGCCGCCGCGCTGTTGCAGTGCGCCCCGCTGTGGCTGCTGCTCGTCGATCAGGTGTTCGTGGTGGCAGGTGCGCTGTTCCTGGTCGGGCTGGCCACGCCGGTGCTGGCGGCGACCATCAACACGCGCGCCACCGTACGCGCCCCGGCGCCCCTCCGACCGCACGTGATGACCGCGGTGACGACCACCGAGAACCTGGCGGCGTTCGTCGGCTACACCGCTGCCGGGCCGGCGTTGCAGTTCAGCGGGCTGCGTCCGGTCTTCGCCGGGATCGCCGCCCTGGCCGCTCTCGGCGCGGTCACCTTCACCGCGGCCCTGCGCCTCGACCGGCCGACAACGAAGGTGCCGGATCGGCGTCCGGCCGATGTGACGACGTAACCAGACGCGCCTCAGGCCGGTACGGAGCCGCCGGTGTTCCTGATCATCCGGTGGAGCACCTTCAGCGTCGTGACGTAGTCTGCGTCGTCGATGCCCTCGTGGATGCGGGCACGGATCGCCGGCGCGTGCCGCTTGAGGTCGAGGCGGGCGGCCTCGCCGGCCTCGGTGATCGACAGCCGTCCGCCCTTGTCGCGGGCCAGCCAGCCGCGCTCCAGCAGCACCCGCGACTCGGCGTCCAGGTCGTCCTCGGCTCGCAGGTAGGAGCGCATCGCCTGCCGTAGCTCGGCGACGGTCAGTCCGCCGCCCTGTGGCAGCAGGTCGTTCGGGGAGAGGTTGCGCAGCAGCCAGAACTGCGGCTGCGTGAAGCCGAGTTCGGCGTGCCGGGCGCGGGTGAAGGCGATGAGTGACTCGTAGGCCACGCCGGTCCAGTAGGCGGCGGGCTGGCCGGCCAGTTCGGCGTCGGTCGACTGCGGCGTCGTCATGGGATCGACGGTAGAACCTCCACCCGGCTTCAGCTCAAGGGTTCACGCCTGACGCCCCAGGCGACGAAGCGGGCGAACATGTCGGCGGGGTCCGGGGCGCCGGCCGGGTTCAGCCGGTAGAGGTCGCGGGTCGCCTCGTAGAACAGCCCGCACAGGTAGAGCGACAGGCTGACGTTGTTGTCCGCGTACTCGCTCTTGAGCAGCAGGCGGGCGGTCGGGCAGGGCCACTGCTGGCCGCACGCCCGGCAGCACCACATCGGACGCAGCGGTGTGTGCGGCGCGGCATGCCGGGGGTACGGGCGTTGATTGGTCACGGGCGCTCCTGTCGATAGCGGGTAACGGACGAGTTCGGCTCCGCTGCGTGACAGTGTCGTCACCGCGTCGCTAGGGTCGGAAGGCGTTCCACCCCCACCGTCCGGGCCGTCCGACCGGCCGTCTTCCGTGTGCAGCCGTGTGCAGAGGTGTGCAGATGATCCGTATGGCGTTGTGGGAGCTGTTCGCCGGTGAGCTGCGCCGGCTCCGTGCCGAGGCCGGGCTGACGCAGGAGGCGTTGGGCGAGCGGGTGAGCTATTCGGCGTCGCTGGTGGCGGCCGTCGAGCAGTGCCGCCGCGCGCCGCGGGCCGAGTTCACCGAGCGCTGCGACGAGGTGCTCGACGCCGGTGGCCTGCTGGTCCGCATCCGGGCCGCGCTGGTGCAGGAGTCGCTGTTGCCGTGGTTCCGCGAGTGGGTGGGCATCGAGCAGGAGGCGACCGCGCTGCGCAGTTACGAGCCGTTGGTGATTCCGGGCCTGTTGCAGACCGAGGAGTACGCCCGCGCGCTCTACGAGGGGGCCGCGCAGTTCATCGGCGAGGCGCTGGAGCAGCAGGTGGCCGCGCGCCTGGCCCGGCAGGCGGTGCTGGATCAGCCCGCGCCGCCGCAGCTCGTGGCCGTGTTCGACCACTCGGTGCTGACCCGCCCGGTCGGCGGCCCGAAGGTGATGCGGGAGCAGTTGGCGCACCTGGTCGAGATGGGCCGCCGGACCCGGGTGCACCTGCACGTGGTGCCGGAGACGGTGGGCGCGTACCCGGGGCTCAACGGCGCGTTCGTGCTCGCCACCCCGGCCGACGGCGACGACGTGGGCTATCTCGACAACCAGATGCACGGCACAATCGTGGAACGGACGGCGGACGTGAACTCCCTGCGGCAGACCTGGGAGTCCGTCCGCGCGGAGGCGATGCCGCACGGGGCGACCCTGGCGGCGATCTCGGAGGCGGCGAACCGATGGAGCTGACCGGCGCGACCTGGCGCACGAGCGCCCGCAGCAGCGGCAACGGCGGCAACTGCGTCGAGGTGGCGGACAATCTGCCCGGCGTGGTCGGGGTCCGCGACAGCAAGGACCGGCAGGGGCCGGCGCTGACGTTCACGCCGGCGAGCTGGGCGGCGTTCGTCGCCCACACCAGGCGCGCCTGACCGGGCGTCAGGCGACCGACGGCGGCCAGCGACGCGTGCGCCACTCGTCCCAGCTCGCGAACCCGGCCGGTGGGGCGTCGACGGGTTCGCTGCCGTCGAGTTCGCCAGGTGTGGGGATCTCGATGGTGGCGGCCCACCCGGCGAGTTCCTCGTCGGTCATGGGCCACGTCGTGTGCGGCGCCTCGGCCTGCCGCAGGTCGCGTCGCCGGCGCTGCTCGGCGGCGGTGAGTGCGAAGTAGTGCAGCTCCACCGTCGCGCCGAGGTCCGCCGCGGCCTGCCGTAGCGCGGAGCGCTCGTCCCGACTCCAGAGGCCGAAGTCGAGCACGACGTTGGTGCCGAGTTCGAGCGCGCGCAGGCCGATCTGGATGAGCCGTCCCTCGATCACGTCCTGAGCCGATGACGGGTTCTCGGGCCCGTACAGGGCTTTGACCCACTCGTCCTTCGTGAGACGAAGCGCCTGCCGTTCCCGTTCGATGCGCCGAGCGGCGGTGGTCTTGCCGGTGCAGGGGAGCCCCACGGTCAGATACAGCGTCGGTCGCCTCGTCATCGCCACACTCAATGATCACGCCTGGCGGCGTAGTTCGCGGAGCACGCCGTGCCGGCGGAGCGCCCACGCGAGGCGCCGGGCGCTCGGATGGCGGACGAACAGCACGGCCGCCCGGCGGATCAGACCGAACCGGTCGTCGCTCACCTGGCGGTCGACCGCCTGCCAGATCAGCTCGCGCACGTCCGCGCTGTCCAGCATCGTGCGCACCTCGCGGCGTACCGCGGGGTCCTCGGTCGCCGACGTGATGGCGGTGGCCCGGGCCGGTCGGTCCGCGAGCGGCTCGACCGCCGCGGCGACCAGTGGCCGGCGGACCGTGTCGCGCTCCAGCAGCAGCAACACCGCCTCCCGGACCTCGGTCGTCGCCAGTCCGGACCGCAGCAGACCCAGCAGGCTCCGCTCGACCTCGCCGTCCCGGTCCGGGTCGGACAGCGCGGCCAGCAGCACGGTCACCTCGTCGAGGTCGACGAGGTGACGCAGGCCGTCGCGGAACTCCGGCAGCCCCCAGGCCACCGTCAGCCCTCGGGCGAGATCGCGGTTCATGCGCCACTGGCTACCCGGAGCCGGCAGCCGGTGAAACGCCGGAGGCGTCTTGCCATGCTGATTGACTGGTGTTCTACTTAACCATAACAATCGTGAAGGGGCTCACCAGGTGATCAACTTTCATGTCGACCGGTCCAGCAGCGTCCCCGCCTACGCCCAACTGGTGCGGCAGGTCCGCGAAGGGCTGCGGATCGGGACGCTGCAACCCGGGGACCAACTCCCCACCGTGCGCAGCGTGGTGACCGCGTGCACGGTCAACCCGACCACCGTGCTCAAGGCATACCGGGAGCTGGAGCTGTCCGGTCTGGTGGAGGCGCGGCAGGGGGCGGGCACCTTCGTCAGCGGGACGCTCGGCTCCACCGACCCTCATGTGATGGCCCGCCTGCGGAGCAGCCTCGCCCGGTGGCTCGGCCAGGCCCGGGAGGCCGGCCTGGAGGACGAGGACGTCCAGGCGCTGCTCGCCTCGGTGATCGTGGAGAACTCCACGCGCCAGAAGCGGGAGGGTGCCGCGTGAGCGGCCAGCCGCTCGCCGTCGAGGCACGTGGGCTGAGCCGGCGTTACGGCAGCGTGTGGGCGCTGCGGGAGTGCGCCTTCCAATTGCCGGCGAACCGCATCGTCGCGTTGGTCGGCGCGAACGGCGCGGGCAAGTCGACGTTGCTGAGCATCATCGCCGGCACGCTGGCGGCCACCAGCGGCACGCTGCTGGTGCACGGCCGGCCGGTGACCCGGGGCGGTTCCACCGACGGCGGGAGCAGGGTCGCGATCCTGGCCCAGGACAAGCCGCTCTACCGCGACTTCACCGTGTCGGAGATGCTCCGCTTCGGCCGGGCGACGAACCGCGTGTGGGACCAGCAGCGTGCGCTGTCGTGGCTGCGGCGCTTCGACATCCCGCTGGACCGTCGCTGCGGCCGGCTCTCCGGCGGGCAGCGGGCCCAGGTCGCGCTGGCCGTCGCGCTGGGCTCCCGCCCGGCCGTGCTGCTGCTGGACGAACCCCTCGCGAACCTGGACCCGGTGGCCCGCACGGAGGTGACCGGCGAACTCATGGCGGAGGCCGCCGACGCCGACATGACGGTCGTGCTGTCGACCCACATCATCGCCGAACTCAGTGGCGTCGGTGACCACCTGCTGCTGCTCGACGAAGGCCGACCGGTCCTCGCCGGCGACGTCGAGGAGTTGCTCGACAGTCATCTCCGGCTGACCGGGCCCCGGGCGGACCAGCCGCCCGGCCCGGGCACGATCGTCCAGGCCCAGCACACCGAACGCCAGTCCACCTTCGTCGTCCGGCAGGCGGCGCCACCGACGGCGCACGCCGTCGTGGCCCCCGGCTGGACCGCCCAGCCCATCACCCTCGACGAGTTGATCCTGACCCATCTCAAGGCGTCGTCCAGGGCGTCGCACGAGCGGAAGGCAGCCGCATGAGCCTGGTCACCGACGTGTCCGCCCACCCGAACCGCCGGGACGACCTCGGGTACGCCGGGGGCGTACGCGGTCTGCTCTGGCTGACCTGGCGTCAGCACCGGTGGACCCTGATCGGCACGCTGGTCCTGGCCGCGGCCCTGGTGGGTGGGATGACCTGGCTGTCCGTGGAGCTGACGAGCCTGTGGCACCAGTGCCATGAGACGTTCTGCCCGGAGGACTCCCCGCAGGGCCGACGGCTCGGCGGGTCCTCGCCCCTGGTGCTGGCCGTGGCGGCCCTGTCCCGGGTGGTGCAGTGGATGCCGCTGCTGATCGGCGTGTTCGTCGGCGTGCCGGTGCTGACCCGGGAACACGAGCAGCGCACCCTGCTGCTGGCCTGGAGTCAGGACGTCTCCCCGCAGCGGTGGCTGTGGAGCAAGCTGGCGATGCTCGGCCTGTTCGTGGCCGCCGTGACCTCGGCCGTCGGTGGCGTCAGTGACCATCTTGAACGACTCCAGGCGCGGGTGGCGCCGGTGAGCCTGTTCGAGTACGGGCCGTTCCTGAACACCGCGATGGTGCCGGTCGTGATCAGCCTCTGCTGGTTCGCGATCGGGGTCGCCCTCGGCGCGGTGCTCAGGCGCACGCTCCCCGCCGTGTTCGGCGTGATCGTGGGCTTCGTCGGACTGACCTACCTCGTCCAGTGGCGCTATCCCACGCTGATGACGCCGTTGTCCGCACACCGTCCCATCGGCGGGCCGAACCTCGACGTGCTGCGCGACAACGCCCTGGTCGTCGACGGCGGCATGATCGACTACGGGATCGACGGGCCGTCCGGCGCGTACGACGCCTCCGGGCGCGAGCTGACCGGCGTCGAGCTGCAACGCCTCTGCCCGCCCGACAACGGCAGCGGCCGGACGCTCACCTGCTTCACTGAGCACGGTCTGGAGCAGCACCTGCTCTATCAGCCGGGCAGCCGGATCCCCGACTTCCACCTGATCGTCGCCGGCGGCTACCTGGGGCTGGCCGCGGTGGCGCTCCTCGCCGTCTGGTGGATCGTCCGCCGCACCGATCTCAGCGCGGGCTGAACCGGGCCAGGTTGCTGCTTGCCCGGAAAGTTACCGACGAGTAGCGTTCGGGCATGACCATCGACTCTCGCCAGGTGGCGGCCGGTCTCCTCGAAGCCGTGCCGTTCGCCCGTACGCTCGGCATCGAGATCGTCGAGGTGGCGCCCGAGGCCGACGGCGGGGTCCGCGCCGTGGTCCGGCTCCCCGACGACCCGGCGCACCACAACCACGTGGGCGGCCCGCACGCCGGCGCCATGTTCACGCTCGGCGAGACCGCCTCCGGCGCGGTCGTGCTCGCCGCGTTCGGGCAGGTGCTCGACCGGGCCGTACCGCTCGCCGTGACCGCCACCATCGGCTACCGCAAGGTGGCGATGGGGCCGGTGCTGGCGACGGCGCGGCTCGCCCGCCCGCCCGCCGACGTGCTGGCCGAGCTGGCCGCCGGGCAGCGGCCCGAGTTCGACGTCGAGGTCGAGATCGGCACCGAGGACGGCACCGTCACCTCGGCGCTCACCGTGACCTGGACGCTGCGCCCGAACCGCTGACACGCGAAGCGGGTTTGCCCGGGGAGCCGCCTGGATAGATTCAGGCAATGCTGGGCCTACCCGCGCACGTGACCGCGTGTCTCTTCGATCTGGACGGGGTGCTGACGCAGACCGCCAAGGTGCACAACGCCGCCTGGGCCGAGACGTTCGACGCGCTCCTGCGACGCCGGTCCGCCGAAACCGGCGAGCCGTTCCGCCCATTCGACCCCGGACCGGACTACAACCGGTACGTGGACGGAAAACCGCGCGCCGACGGGGTGCGATCGTTCCTGGCCTCCCGTGGCATCACGCTGCCCGAGGGCACCCCCGACGACCCGCCGGACGCCGACACCGTCAACGGCGTCGGCAACCGCAAGAACGTCGTCCTGCTCCAGCGCATCGCCCACGACGGCGTCGAGGTCTACGACGGCTCGGTGCGCTACCTGGAGGCCGCCACCGCGGCCGGGCTGCGCCGGGCGGTCGTCTCGGCCAGCGCCAACTGCGAGGCCGTGGTGCACGCCGCCGGGCTGGACCGGTGGCTGGAGGCGCGGGTCGACGGCGTGGTCGCCCGGCAACGCGGGTTGCAGGGCAAACCGCACCCGGACACGTTTCTGGAAGGCGCGCGGATGCTCGGCGTCGAGCCGGCGCAGGCAGCCGTCTTCGAGGACGCGCTCGCCGGGGTGGCCGCCGGGCGGGCCGGCGGCTTCGGGTACGTGATCGGCGTGGACCGGGTCGGCCAGGCCGACGAGCTGCGCGCGCACGGCGCCGACGTGGTGGTCACCGACCTCGCCGAGCTGCTGACCACGGAGTCGGCCCGGTGATCCGGGAACGGTCGTACCCGGTCGAGCCCTGGCACGTCCGCGAGGTCCGCCTCGACATGGACGTGCTGGCCCAGTCCGAGTCCGTGCTCGCGCTCTCCAACGGCCACATCGGGCTGCGCGGCAACCTCGACGAGGGCGAACCGCACGGCCTGCCCGGCACCTACCTGAACTCGTTCTACGAGCTGCGTCCGCTGCCCTACGCGGAGGCCGGCTTCGGCTTCCCCGAGTCCGGGCAGACCATCGTCAACGTCACCAACGGCAAGCTGATCCGGCTGCTCGTCGACGACGAACCGCTCGACGTCCGCTACGGCGAGCTGATCGCCCACGAGCGGGTGCTCGACCTGCGCGCCGGCACGCTCCAGCGGGAGGTGCACTGGCGCTCCCCGGCCGGCCGCGAGGTCAAGGTCCGCAGCACCCGGCTGGTGTCGTTCACCCAGCGCTCGGTCGCCATGATCGACTACGAGGTGGAGGCGGTCGGCGGGCCGCTTCGACTGATCCTCCAGTCCGAGCTGGTGGCGAACGAGTCGCTGCCGCCGCAGAGCCGTGACCCGCGGGTGGCCGCCGTACTCGAATCGCCGTTGCAGGCCGAGGAGGAGCTGACCACCGACGACGGCGGCCTGCTCATCCACCGCACCAAGGTCAGCGGCCTGCGGGTCGCCGCCGCCATGGGCCACGACGTGCACGGCCCGGAACGCACCACCATCGGGTCCGAGGGGTACGAGGACTGGGTCCGCACCACCGTCGGCTGCGTGCTCCAGCCCGGTGAGAAGCTGCGGGTGGTCAAGTACCTGACGTACGGCTGGTCCAGCCGACGGTCCCTGCCGGCGCTGCGTGACCAGGTCGGCGCCGCGCTGGCCGCGGCCCGGCTCGACGGCTGGGACGGCCTGCGCCGGGCACAGCGGGAATACCTGGACGCGTTCTGGGACGCCGCCGACGTCCGGGTCGAGGGCGACCCGGAGGTGCAGCAGGCCGTCCGCTTCGGTCTCTTCCACGTGCTCCAGGCCGGCGCCCGCGCGGAACGGCGGCCCATCTCCGCCAAGGGCCTCACCGGCCCCGGGTACGACGGCCACGCGTTCTGGGACACCGAGATGTTCGTGCTGCCGGTGCTCACCTACACCCAGCCGGGCGCAGTGAAGCACGCGTTGCAGTGGCGCTACGACACCATGGTCCAGGCGCAGGAGCGGGCCCGCACGTTGAACCTCGAAGGCGCGGCGTTCCCGTGGCGCACCATCGAGGGGCCGGAGTCGTCGGCGTACTGGCCGGCCGGGACCGCCGCGTTCCACATCGCCGCCGACGTCGCCGACGCGTTGCGCCGCTACGTGCTGGTCACCGGCGACGAGGCGCTGGAACGCGAGATCGGGTTGGAACTGCTCGTCGAGACCGCGCGGCTGTGGCGCTCGCTCGGCCACCACGACCGGGCCGGCCGGTTCCACATCGACGGGGTGACCGGCCCGGACGAGTACACCGCGGTGAAGAACGACAACGTCTACACCAACCTGATGGCGCAGCGGAACCTGCTCACCGCCGCCGACTGCGCGATGCGCTACCGCGACCAGGCCATGGACCTCGGCGTCACCGAGGAGGAGTCGGCCGCTTGGCGGGACGCCGCGAACGACATGCACGTCCCGTACGACTCGGACATCGACGTGCACGAGCAGGTGGAGGGCTTCACCCGGTTGCAGGAGTGGGACTTCGAGCACACGCCGCCGGAGAAGTACCCGCTGCTGCTGCACTACCCGTACTTCGACCTGTACCGCAAGCAGGTGGTGAAGCAGGCCGACCTGGTGCTGGCCATGCACTGGCGGGGCGACGCGTTCAGCGCCGCCGAGAAGCTGCGCAACTTCACCTACTACGAGCGCCGTACCGTCCGGGACTCGTCGCTGAGCGCCTGCACGCAGGCGGTGCTGGCGGCCGAGGTGGGCTTCCCCGAGCTGGCCCACCGCTACCTGCGCGAGGCCGCGCTGATGGACCTGCACGACCTGAACGAGAACACCCGCGACGGCGTGCACATGGCGTCCCTGGCCGGCGCCTGGATCGCGTTGGTTGCCGGCTTCGGCGGGCTGCGCGACCACGACGGGACGCTGTCCTTCACGCCCCGGCTCTCCAGCCGGCTCAGCCGCCTGGAGTTCTCGTTGCAGTGGCGGTCGATGCGGCTGCGGGTCGACGTCCGACTGCACCAGACCACGTACTCGCTGCGCAACGGGGGCCCGGACACGGTGTTGGACCTGCTGCACCACGGCGAGCCGCTGCGGGTCACCTGTGCCCGGCCGGTCACCGTGCCGGTGCCGCCGGCGCACCCGTCCGGGTCGCAGCCGGAGCAGCCGCCGGGTCGGGCGCCGCTGATGCACCTGCCGGAGCACGCCGGCTGAGGCCGCGCGGTCCCGCCCCGGGGACGCGGTCCCGCCCGGGTGGGCGGGACCGCGCTGTCCGCGTACCTCAGAACTGGCGGCCGTTCGACGGACGCCCGCCGGCGTCGCGCGGCGCCACCGCCCGCGGATCCTCGGGGGTACGCGCCGACGCGGCCCGGTCGGCCCACTCCGGCGAGCCTTCCAGCTCCTGTTCGCGACGCTTCTGGTCGGTGAGTTCCTGGTCTCGCTCCCGGTCCTGTTTCGCCATCTCCAGATCCTCGCGATCGGTCGGGGTCCGTGGTCACGCCGCGCGTTCCCGCCCGGGCGGGGCTCAACCGTCCAGGTGGCGGGCGAAGCTCTGACGGAGATGGTTCTTCGGCCGGGAACCGACGATCGAGCCGACCACCTCGCCGTCGCGGAAGACCAGCATGGTCGGCGCGGACATCACCCGGTGGGCCCGCGCGGCGGCCGGGTTCTCGTCGATGTTCAGGGTGACGAAGCGCAGCGCGTCGCCGAACTCCTCGGCCAACTCGGCCAGGTGCGTCGAGACCACCCGGCAGGGCGGGCACCACTCGGCCCAGAAGTCGACCACCACCGGTCGGTCGGCGGCCAGCACCGTCGCCGCGAACGTGGCGTCGGTGACCGCGGTCAGTCGGCCGGTCTGCGTGTCCTGAGGCATGTTTCCTCCCGTTGGGCGATCGCGTGGGCGAGTTGGTCGTGCAGGCGGCGGCGGACCGCGCCGAGTCGGTCGAGGTAGTCGTCCACCTCGGCGAGCTTGCGTCGCAGCACCGCCACCGAGTCGGGGCAGACGTCGCCGGAGTCGTGCCCGGCGCGCAGGCAGGCGACGAACGGACGGATGTCGTCCAGCCCGAAGCCGATCGCCAGCAGGGACCGGATCTCGTGCACGACACGCAGCTCCGCCTCGTCGTACACCCGGTAGCCGTTGGCGGACCGGCGTGGCCGGACCAGCCCCTGGCTCTCGTAGTAGCGCAGCGTGCGGGCGCTCGTACCGGCCCGTTCCGCCAGCTCCCCGATCCGCATCCGTGCCCCCGCCCGCCGTCCGTCCCTCGCCCGCCGACGCTAAACCTTGCCGCCGACGTCAAGGCAACCCACGCGCTCCCGTCCCTCCCCGCCGTTTGCTCGGCGATCATGAAGTTGGCGGGTTGGGGGAGCGCTCTCCCGGCCGTCAACTTCATGATCGCCGGAGGGCGGGGTATGCCGGGGACGGAGGTGAGGGGTGTGCGTGAGGTTTCGGTGCCGGTGGTGGAGGGTGGGCTCGCCGGGGACGTCTCCGTTCCGTCCGGGGCCGGCGGGGCGGTGCTGTTCGCCCACGGGAGCGGCAGTTCCCGGCACAGCCCGCGCAACGTGGCGGTGGGTCGGGCGCTCAACGCGCGCGGGCTGGCCACCGTGCTCGTCGACCTGTTGACGGTCGACGAGGAGGCCCGGGACGAGGTCACCGCCGAGCTGCGCTTCGACATCGGGATGCTCGCCGAACGGCTGGCCGGCATCGTCGACTGGATGGGCGCCGACCCGGAGCTGGGACGCCTGCCGTTCGGGCTGTTCGGCGCCAGCACCGGCGCGGCCGCCGCCCTGGTCGCCGCCGCGGCCCGCCCCGGCCGGGTGGGCGCGGTGGTCTCCCGGGGCGGCCGGCCGGACCTGGCCGGCAGCTCACTGACCGCGGTACGCGCACCCACGCTGCTGCTCGTCGGCGGGCTGGACGAGCAGGTGATCACGCTCAACGAGCAGGCGCGGGACGAACTGGGCGAGGTGGCGGAGCTGCGGATCGTGCCGGGCGCCACCCACCTCTTCGAGGAGCCCGGCACGTTGGAGCAGGTGGCCGACCAGGCCGGTGCCTGGTTCGTCGCCCACCTGCGCCAGCCGCATCCGGCCTGACCCGCCGACGCCCGGGGTTGCCGGCCTCGGCGGGTCAGCCGGTGGCGTTCGCCGGGCCAGCCGGGTCAGCCGGTGGCGTTCGCCGGGCCAGCCGGGTCAGCCGGTGGCGTTCGTCGGGCCAGCCGGGGTCAGCCGGTGGCGTCGGCGGGTCAGGCGGTGGCGTCCACGCCGGCGGCTCGCGCGGTCCCGCCGGACCGGTGCCGCTGCACGGTGTCCAGCACCCGCCAGAGCACCGCGGCGATCGGCACCGAGACGAACGCGCCGGCGACGCCGGCGACGAGCGTGCCGGCGGTGACCACCACCAGGATGACCGCCGGGTGCAGTTGCACCTGCCGACGCATCACGAGCGGCTCCAGCAGGTTGCCCTCGATCTGCTGCACCGCGATCACCGCCGCCAGCGTGAGCAGGGCGGTGGTCGGGCCGTTCGCGGCCAGCGCGACGAGCACGGCCACCGCGCCGGCCACGGTGGCGCCGATGATCGGCACGAACCCGCCGAGGAACGTGATCAGGGCGAGCGGCAGCGCGAGCGGGACGCGCAGCACGACCAGCGCCAGCCCGATGCCGATGGCGTCGATCGCCGCGATGATCATCGTGCCCCGGCTGTACGCGCCGAGCGTCCGCCAGCCGGCCCGGCCGGCCTCGGCGGTCACGTCGCGACGCGGCCCGGTCAGCCGGCGCAGCACCCAGTGCCACATCGACCGGCCGTCCTTGAGCAGGAAGAAAAGGAGGACCAGGCCGAGCAGCAGCGCGCCGGCCACCTCGGCGACCTTCTGCGCGCCGGCGACCGGGTCGGGGGCGCCGGAGCTGACGCCCTGCCGGATCTGCTCGACCAGCTTGTCGAGCTGCTGGTCGCTGACCGGCAGTGTGGACGTGACGAAGTCACGGCTGCGTTGCAGGCCCTCGTCGAGTTGCTGGCTCAGCTCCCCGAACTGACTGGCGGTGAGGTTCCAGACCAGGACGCCGGCGCCGGCCAGCACCCCGAGCAGCAGCAGGACGGTGAGCAGCGCGGCCGGCGCGGCCGGCACCCGGAGCCGGCGCAGCCGCACCAGCACCGGGTCGAGCAGCGCGGTGAGGAACAGCGTGCCGGCCAACGCCACGGCCAGCGGCGCCAGCAGCACCGCGATCTGCCCGAGCAGCCACAGCCCGGCGGCCACCACCAGGAGGCAGAGGCTCCAGGTGACCGCCGTGCGCACCGGCCAGGGCAGTCCCGCCCACGTCTGCCGGGGCCCGACCCGTGCCGGCTCGGGATGGGCCGGCCCGACCCGTGCCGGCTCGGCATGGGCCGGCTCGGGATGGGCCGCCTCGGGATGGGCCGCCTCGGGATGGGCCGGCTCGGCATGGGCCGCCTCGGGATGGGCCGGCTCGGAGCGGGTCGGGTCGAACCGGGCCCTGGCGGGGCGTGCCGGGTCGGGCGTACCAGCGTCGTCGTCCACGTCGCCTCCTCGATCGTGGCCGTTGGTACCCGACCCGGCGGAATCCGACACCCGGTCCGTCATCGCCCGTCCGGTGTTTGCCACCCCGGCCCCGGGGAAGGCTTTCAAGGTACCGAAGGGAGATGCGACATGAGTGACTTCATGGACAAGGCACGAGACTTCGCCGACAAGCACGACAAGCAGGTCGACCAGGGCATCGAGAAGGCCGGCGACATGGCCGACAAGCGCACCGGCGGCAAGTACGACCAGCAGGTCGACAAGGGCGTCGACATGGCGCAGCAGCGCACCGGCGAGGGCGACACCGGACGCTGAGCATCCGGACGACGGATCCCGGGCCACCCCGAGAACGGGTGCCCGGGATCCGGTGTGTCCGGCGCGTGTTCCGGGCAGCCGCGTACCCCGGGCAGCGGGACCCGTCGGTGGCGGGAGTCGGGCGGGCCGCTCAGTCGGGCAGGCTGCCCAGCAGGCGGGTCACCGCGATCTCCAGCACCACCCGTTCCGGGTTCGGGCGCGGGGTGCGGTAGCGCTCGGCGTACCGGCGCTCGGCCTCGGCCACCGACTCCGGGTCACGACGCACCACCGCCCGGCCCTCCACGGTCAACCACCAGCGGCCGTCGACCTGGCACACCGCGACCGGCGTGCCCGCCGGGCCCGCGCCCGCCACGTGCCGCGCCTTCGCCGAACCGCCCGAGGTGATCACGCGGGCCAGGCCGGCGTCCGGGTCGAAGGTCACCCCGACCGGTACGACGTGCGGCGTGCCGTCGGCGCGCAACGTGGTCAACGTGGCGAGGTGCCGGTCGGCGAAGAAGCGCGCGACCCGCCCGTCGTGCGGATCCAACCCGTGCCGCCCAGCCATGCCGTCTCCTCACTCGTCCCCGAGCCCGATCATCACACGCCGAACCGGCGGCGCGCCGGACGACGAGACATACGCCATGCCCGATGTCCGGAGCAAGGCCGCCAGGTGTGCTCTTCTTCACGCCAAGGTGGACAGTGGGTGTACCGAACGCTTCATAAGGTGACCCCGGGTGCCCACCGTCGCGGTGGGTGCCGTTCGAATCGGGGGAATCGTCGTGTCACTGTCGTACCGCCGTGTCGCCGTCAGAGGCGCCGGCCTGCTAGCCATGGTCCTGCTGGCCGGGGCCGCCGCCACACCCGTGCAGGCCGTCACCGGCGGTGCCGCCGTGACCGACGGCTCCTACGCCTTCGCCGCCAAGATCTCGATCGGTCCGGCCGACCGCTCGTGCAGCGGCGCGCTCGTCGATCCGTGGTGGGTGCTCACCGCCAAGAGCTGCTTCAGCTTCGACGGTCAGCCCGTCGTCGACGGCAAGCCGGCGCGGCCCACCACGGTCACCGTGGGGCGCTCCGACCTGACCACCTCGACGGGTGCCACGTCGTCGGCCTTCCGGGTCGTGCCGCACCCCGACCGCGACGTCGCGCTGGTGCGGCTGACCCGCCGGGTGGACGTCGCGCCGGTGGCGCTCGGCACCGCGCCGGTCGTGGGCGAGCAGCTCACCGCCGCCGGCTTCGGCCGCACGGCCACCACCTGGGTGCCGGACCAACTGCACACCGGGCCGTTCGAGGTGCAGAGCGTCGGCACCGGTACGACCGGCATCCTCGGCACCGGCACGGCCGGCATCTGCCGGGGTGACCTGGGCGGCCCGACCGTCCGCACGACCGGCGGCACGCCCCGGCTGGTCGGCCTGCACCACTCCTCCTGGCAGGGCGGCTGCCTCGCCGAGACGGAGACCCGCCGGGACGCGGTGGACACCCGGGTCGACGACCTCGGCCCGTGGCTCACCGCCACCATGCCGCAGGGGCCGGCCACCGACCAGTACGGCGACATCAACTTCCTCTACGTCTACGCCAACGGCGACATCGCGCCGCAGACGTTCCCGGCCACGTCGACCGGCGGGTTCGGCAGCCCGCTCGGTGCCTGGCGGGGCGGCGCCGGCGCGTACGCCACGGACCGGGTGAAGGTGTTCAACGACGACTTCGACGGCGACGGCGTCGACGACCTCGCGGTCATGTCCACCACCACCGCCAACGCGTTCGCGCTGGACACGTTCGTCACCCGCCCGGACGGCACCCACGGCGTACCGGTCCGCTCCTGGACCTCGCCCAACTTCGGCCACCTGACCAGCATGAAGATGGCCTCGGGCGACATCAACGGCGACGGTCGGGCCGACCTCACCGCCTTCTACGGCTACGCCAGCGGCGACGAGGCGTGGATCAACTGGCTCGCCCGGCCCGACGGCGGGTTCGACGCGCCGATCGAGGCCTGGCGGGCGTCGAACTTCGGCAACTGGGCCAGCACCAGCGTCTTCGCCGGTGACGTGACGGGCGACGGGCGGGCCGACGCCAGCCTCTTCTACGCGTACGGCAACGGCTCGATGGCGGCCATCACCTGGCCGGGGCAGGCGGACGGGAAGTTCGGCGCCGGCTACACCTCGTGGTCCGTCGCGGCGGACAAGGCGCCCGGCGCCCTCTCCACCCTGAAGATCGTCGACGGCGACTTCACCGGTGACGGGCGGGCCGACGTGGCCGCCCTCCAGACCAAGGACAACAAGCTGCGCCTGCTGACCTGGACCGGCAAGCCCGACGGCAACTTCACCGACCCGGTCGAGTCGTGGTCGTCGTCGATCTTCGGGCAGTTCGCCAGCATCAAGCTGGTCGGCGGCGACTACAACGGCGACCGGCGGGACGACCTGGCCGTTCTCTACAAGTACCCGGACAACGGGCTGGGCCTGCACACGTTCACCTCGACGCCGACCGGCGGGTTCAACGTGCCGCTCGCCTCCTGGCGGGTCGGCTCGGGCGTCTACGGCTGGTGGCCGAGCATGCGGATGGACGGCGAGTAGGACCGACCGGACGAGGCCCGGACCGGCGTCCTCCGCCCTTGCGGAGCGGCACCGGTCCGGAGCCGTGTCAGGGGTCGGGAACCGGGTCAGGCGGGGGCCGTACCTCTACCGGAGGCGTTAACAGGGGGCCCGTGCTTGCGGGGCGGCGCGGGTCAGGGGCGGCGCGGCGGGGCGGCGGGCAACGATGTGGCGGGGGCGTCGCGCGGCGCGCGTTGCGCCGCCCGGTGCTTGGCCGCCAGCCGGCCCAGATAGAACAGCGCGCCGGCCAGCACGCCCATGTCGTCCAGATAGATCGGGTCGGGGAGCAGGTCCACCGGCAGGATCGTGTAGATCAGCGCGCCGTAGAAGGCGACCTTGCCGCCGGCGCCGAGCGCGCCCAGCATGCGACGGGTGCGAACCACCCGGATCGCGAGCAGCACCGCGCCGACCAGCGTCGCGGCCGCGACGACGGCGGCGACAACAACGAGCACCCACGTTTCACGGGACACGACACCACGCTAGCGGAGCCGGGCCGCCGCCGCCCGGACGCTCAGTACGCCGGCACGGCCGCCCGGCCCCGGGCCACCGGCGTCAGCTCCCGGGTGGTCTCCGCGACCGGCGTCGCGGTCGGCAACTCCCGCGTGCTCTCCGGGCCGGCGAAGCCCACGATGGAGAGTGCCGCCTGCGGCTCGACGACCGGGTGCAGCGCCGCGAACGCTTCCTCGCGCAGGCTCCGCGCCGCCGCGGCGGCGGTCTCGGCGGCCCGCCAGGCGGCCTGCTCCCGCTCCGACGCGGCACGCTGCCGGGCGAGCAGATTGTCCCGTACCAGCCGGCGCAGCAGCAGCTCCTGCTCCACCGGGTGCCGGCTCGGGTCCCAGCCGCGCCCGCCGAGGATGTCGCTGAGCTGCTGCACGCTGATCTCCTTGCGCCACTGGGCGTCCAGCGCCGCCCGGTGCAGCCAGCGCTCCCGGTCCGCGTACTCGGCCGGGGTGCGGGCGGTCCGGGGCAGCGGCAGAGCCGCGGCGGCGGCCAGCCGGCGGACGTCCTCCTCCGCCGCCTGGCAGGCGAGCCACGCCGCTTCGGCCTCGTCCTGGGCGGCCAGCCACTCGGCCCGACGCCGTTCGGCGGTCACCGTCGCGCGGGACGCGGCCACCGACACCTCGTCCGCGTACCGGGCCCGTTCGCGGGTCCGCTCACGGTCCTGCTCGGCCCGGTCGATGCTGCTCGGCCGGGCGGCGTCGCTGATCCGTTCGCCGAACACCGCGCGGAACCGGGTGGGGCGGACGACGAGCGCGGCGACCACGACCGCCGCCAGGGCGAGCAGGGCCAGCCAGATCACGGCGGCGGCGGGGACGTCCGGCAGGACGGTGGAGAAGACGGTCTGCATACCAGCACCTCGCGGTGGAACTGTTCACGATCAACGGGTGGGCCCGGGCATCGGGCGGAGTGCGCGTCGGCGCGCGACGGGTGCGCGGGTGGGGCGGCCTGCGGTGAGGCCGCGCCGGGGCGACCGGAAAGGTGGCCCGTCAGGCGCGCGGCGGCCCGCGGCGGGCGATGGTCGCCCGGCCCGCGTCGTCGGTGACCGTGACCTCGACGGCCGGGATCGGCGCGAGGGACGCGTCGTCGATCCGGTCGGCGACGGACGGGCCGGTGGCCGAGTGGGTGACCGCCCACGCCGCGGCCGCGGCGGTGCCCGGCCCGGCGACCGACGCGGCCTCACGGCCGGCGTCGACGGTCGACGGCGCACGGGTGTCGGTCACCGTGACGACGGCGGGACGCGTCACCGTGGCGGCGTCGGCGGAGGTGGCGGCGATGCCCTGGAGGCCGGCGATCAGCGCCAGCGTGGCCACGGCCGTGCGGGCGATCCGGCGCAGCATCGCCGTCCAGGTGGACGAGGCGAACGCTACGGGCAGCACCCCCTCAACCTATCGGTTGATGCCGGCTCCCGCAGCTCGACGATCTTCCCGGTTACGTGAGCCGGCCCACGGATCGGTGTGGACGGACCTTCTTCTTCGCTTCGGACCAGGTCCACGGATGCATCGACGACGATGAGATTGTCGACAGTTTTCGGCTGGTCGGGCGGGGCACACTGGCGCGGACGACCCCCCACCGCGAGGAGAAACCATGGGCGTACGCCGCACCACCACCGCGCTGGTCGCCGCGCTGACCGCCGCCACCGTCCTGGGCGCCACTCCGGCCCACGCCGCGACCACCTCGGTCGACACCGGGCCGCTGCGACCGGTGGCCGCCGTCGACGTCGACCGGTACGCGGGCGACTGGTACCAGGTCGCTGCCATCCCGCAGTGGTTCGAGATCCAGTGCTTCAAGAACGTCAAGGCCCGGTACGACGTTCAGCCCGACGGGACCGTCGGCGTCCGCAACACCTGCCGGACGATCCTCGGGACCACGAGCACGGTCACCGGCCGGGCCCGGAGCGAGAACCCGCCCGCCGACTCGGCGCTCACCGTCTCCTTCCTCCGGCTCGGCGACCGGTGGATCTACCTGGGCGGCCCCAACTACGTGGTGATCGGGCTGGACCCGGAGTACCGCTGGGCGGTCGTCGGCGACCCGGACCGCAGCAGCGGTTTCGTGCTGTCCCGCCAGCCCGCGCTGGACGCGGCGCAGCTCGCCGACGTGCGGGCCACGCTCACCGACAACGGCTACGACCTCTGCGACTTCCGCACCACCCGGCAGGACGGCGGCGCCCGGGCCGGCGCGTTCTGCTGACGGCCCGGCCCATTTCGGGGGATGCGCGCCGCCCCGACGCCGAACGGCGCGGCACCCGTCGGGTGCCGCGCCGTTCAGCCGTGCGAGGTCAGTGGCCGTCGATGACCGGCGGCGGGGCGGCCCGGCCGTCCCCCCAGACCATGTCGTCCTCGGTGAGCCAGGTCAGCCGGCCGTCGGACTCGTCGTCGTCGGAGTTGCCGCGTGCGCCCAGCACCCCGTTGCGGCCGGCCGTCGCGGGCCGCCCGGTGCGACCGGTCGACCTGCCCTCCGTGTCGACGGCCAGGCTCCGGCCGGAGGTGAGCCGGCCGGTGCCGGCCGCCGAGCGGCTCTCCGCGCCGGACACGCCGCCGAACCGGCCAGGGGCGGCGGCGTTGGCGGTGCCGGCGAGCGAGCCGGTGCTCAGCACGCCGGGGCCGCCGAAGAGCCCGCCCGCGCCGGCCGGCACGGTCGGCTGGGCGCCGCCGGGGCCGAAACCCGGGCCGCCGCCGATCGCCGGGCCGCCGGGGACGGTGGTCAGCGGGCCGGCGCCGGCCAGCGACGTGCCGCTCGGGTCGACCGTGCCGCCGGTCAGGACCGAACCCGGGACGCCCGCACCGGGGCGACCGCCCGGTTGGCCGTCCGGTGTACCGTCGCCCGGCGTACCGCTGGTCGGGGCCGTGTGGTGCACGCCCGAGGTGGTCGCGGAGGCGTGCGCCCCGGGGCCGAAGCTGCCCAGGCTCGGGCCGGACGACGGGGTCCGGACCGACGGGCCGTCGTGCAGCGTCGGATCCTGCGGAGCGTGGTGGCCGGGCAGCTCGCTCCCGGGCGGCTCCGGCGCGACGACCCGGCCGTACGCCGAGAAGTCGTAACCCTCGGCCAGCTTCGCCACCACCCGCACCATCCGCTGGTGCGCCTTCTCCTGCTCGGCCTCGTCCTGCTGGTGGCCGATGATGCCACCGATCACCGCGCCCGGGCCGCCGCCGAGCAGGAAGCCCTTGCCGGCGCCGGAGAGCAGCTTGTCGTGGTCGTCGGTCTTCTCCGGGCTCTCCGCCTCGGCCTGGGCGGCGCGCAGGTCGCCGGCCATCATGTCCAGCGCCTGCCGGATGCCGGTCATGCCCTCGGCCAGGTCGCCGGAGTAGCCGGCGACCATGGTGAGCCGGCGCTGGAACTCGCGACTCGCGTCCCCGGTCCAGCTTCTGGCCAGCGCGTCCAGGTCGGCGGTGAGGTCACGGGACAGGTCGTCGAGCGTGCCCTTGAGGGAGGTCCAGCGGGCGCTCAGCCCGTCGATCTGCGCCGGGTCGCCGGCGTTGACGCCCTGGTAGAGCTCCTCGTGGCTGACGTGCTCGTAGCGCCGGGTGTACTCAGACACGGGGATCCTCCTTCGGCTGCGTCATCGCCTCGTTCAGCCCGGCGAGGGCGGCCGCGATGTCGGCCGCGGCGGCGGCGTTGCGGGCCTCGGCGGTCCGGTAGTTCTTCATGATCGTCGCAGTGGCCTCGCGGGCGGCCAGGATCGCCCGGCGCAGCCGGTCGACGTGGTCGACGTAGCTCTGGTGCGTCTCGGCGTACCGGCGTGAGTTGTCGGTCGCGTCGGTGAACGTGCCAAGCGCGGGGGGCCGGCACTGCATCTCGGTGTTGAGCGTGCGCAACACCGACTCGGCCTCGTGCAGACGCCGTTCGAGCCGCTTGTGGAAATCCTCCAGGGAGAGAACGTCGACTGTGGTGCGCCCGGTCATGGCGGAATCCCCGTTGTCCTCGTCGAGAGCCGGTGGCCGTGCTCAGATTAGTCGAACCGCGTCCACCCGGTTGACCCTCGGACGCGCCGCTCCACGTCGGCCGGTCAGCCGCCTCCGACCTGGGCCGCCGCGCCGTCCGGCGGGGCCGGCACGGGCGTCGCGGCGCGCTCCGGCAGCGCCGTCGCATCGAAGTACGCCATGGCGTCCGCGCGGGCCAGGGTCGGCCCGGTCGGCACCAGCGCCAGCAGCGAGGCGGGCACCGCCACCGGGCTCACGTCGCCGTAGCCGAGGGCGCTCCGCGCGTCACCGGCGGCGGTGCCGAGCGGGTAGCGGATCCCCTGCGCGGTGATCAGGTAGACCGTGGCGCCGGCCGCAGGCTTGCCGCTCTCCCCGGCGGTGGCCTGCACCAACGCGCCCTTGCCGCCGGGCAGCAGCACGCTTTCGGCGGTGCGGACCGCGTCCCGGGCACCCTGCCGCGCCGGCAGCGCGGTCGCCGCGGTCAGCTCCGCCGGCGGGGCGTCGAAGACCTCCAGCGTGGTGGTCGGCGGCTGGCCGGCCGGACCGGACCGGTAGGTGGCGCAGAGCACGGTACGGCCGGGGCGCACCTCGTGCAGCGTGGGCATCCGGGCCGGCAGCCCGTCCGCCTCCAGCCGCTGGTCGGTGTAGAGCCGGCCGGCCTCGTCCGGGGTGATGTCGGTGATCCCGCCGCCGCCACCGAGCAGCAGCCGGGCGGTGACCTCGCCGACCGCCGCCAGGCCCTGCCGGGTGAGGACGTAGAACTGGCCGGCGGCCTGGTAGACCTGACCGACCCGGGCCGGCCGGTCGGCCACCGTCAGCCCGCTCGGGCCGCCGTCCCCGCCGATCGTGGGCCTGCGCAGCGCCGGGCCCACCGGCACCGCGTTGAGCAGTTGCGGGCCGACGGTGAGGTTGGCGGCGCCGGCCATCCGCAACGCCACCAGCGCCTGCTCGTCGCCGACCACGCGCAGCCGGGCGCCGCCGGTCAGCAGCCAGCGGGCGTCGCCGGAGCGGACCAGGACGGCCCGGTCGGTGAGCGGGGTGCCGCCGGACAACGGCCGGTCGATCAGCAGCCGGGTGGTCGAGCGGCGCCTGTCGTTCGGGTCCGGCACGTCGCAGACCGACCAGGGGAGCCCGACCAGCGATTCACGGTCGGGCAGGTCGTCCGGCGCGCCGACGATGCCCACCATCCGACCGCGCGGTCGGTCCCGGATCGACGCCTGCGACACGGTGCGCACCGTCGCCGACGCGTCGTCGACGACGAGCCGGGCCGAGGCGTAGTTGAGCGTCGGGTGCAGCACCCGGTCGTCACCGAACCAGTAGGTGGCGCCGGTCTCCCGCTCGATCACCACGGTGTTCGGTTCGAGCGGGGCGGAGTTGCTGGTCAGTTGCCCGTACGCGCCCACGCCGCCGAGGACCACCGCCGCGGCGATGACGCTGCCGAACACCGCCAGGCCGAGCCGGCGCATCGGCAGGTCGTTGGTCTCCGGGTCACCGGAGAGCAGCGCCGAGACGATGCGGCGGGTGACGAAGCGGTACGCCTGCACCTGATCACGGCGGGTCCGCATGACTAACCTCCGGGCCGGGTGGGCCCGCGACGATCAGGGCCGAACAGCGCCGCGGGCTTCCCTACGATAAGGGGCCGTCGGGGATGCGCCGGACCCCGTCCGCCGCCCGGCGAGGGCATCCGCCGGCAGGTGCCCACATGTCCAGAAGGGACGCTCACCGATGACGCAGCTCCAGGCGCCACCCGGTCGTACGGCGACCGCCCCCGCCCCGGCGGACCGGCCGGTCACGCCGGCGGACAGGCGACGCCGGGGCCGCCTGGGCCCGGTCGTCGTCGGTCAGCTCGTGGTGGCCGAGTGCGCCGCGCTCGCCGTCTGGTTCGCCACCGCCGGCCCGGCCTGGCTGCTCGCCACCGTGGCGCTGCTCGCGCTGCTGTCCGTGGTGGCCGCGTTCGCCCGGCGGGGCGGCCGATGGTGGTACGAGGACCTGATGCTCCGCCGCCGGCTGCGCCGTCGTCGGGACCGGGCCCGGGGCGCGCCGCCGGCCGGTGACCCCCGGCTGGCCGCGCTCGCGCCCGAGCTGACCGTGGTGGAGCTGACCGAGCGCGGCACCCGGCTCGGCATCGGTCAGGACGACCGGGGCTGGTTCGCGGCGGTGGCGCTGACCGGTCGGCCCGGTGCGGCGGCCGGGTCGATCGAGGCGGCGACCGTGGACCGGGCCCTCGCGGTGCTCGCCGACTTCGCCGGCCCGGTCACCCAGACCCAGGTCGTCTCGCACACCCTGGTCTGGTACCCGGCACCGGGGGCGGCCCCGGCCGCGCACCGCACCGTGTGGGTGGCGCTGCGGCTGGCCGTGGGTGACGCCCGGGCCGAGACGGTGAGCCGCGGCGGCGGCCTGCGCGGCGTGCACCGGACGGTGGCGGCCGGCGTGGGCCGGCTCGGCAAGGCGTTGCACGCCGCCGGGCTCGGGCACCGCGTGCTGGGTCGCGACGAGCTGCACGCGGCGGTGGTCTCCGGGGCCGGGCTCGACCTGGCGCCGGAGTCCCCGATCGAGACCTGGACCGGCCTGCGCGGGGGCGGCTGGACACAACGCTGCCTGGCGCTGCGGGTCCGTCCCCACGGCTCGCTGGGCGCGCTTGTGGACGCGGTCACCGCCACCTCCGCGCCGTCGCACACGGTCGCGGCGGTGGTGCTCCCCGGTGGCCGGCGGCTCCCCCCGCTGCTGCGGGTGGCGGCCATGGACGGGCACGCCGAGGCGCTGGTGAAGGCCGTCCGGGAGATGGCCCGACGGGCCGGGGTGCCGGCCCGCCCGCTGGACGGCCAGCACGGGCCCGGCGTCTACGCCACCGCGCCGGTGGGCACCGCGATGGGCACCGTCACGGTCGAAGGTTGACGATCCAGCCGTACGCGCCGCAGACCCAGACGGCCAGCGGCACCAGCGCGACGATCAGCAGGATCTCGACGATGTCCAAGACCCGCCCCCAGACCGGGGAGATCCGCTTGCCGGCCACGGTGAGCCCGTAGACCAGGCTGATCACGGCCACCACGGTCAGCCCGCCGAGGATCAGGCCGAGCCGCACCGGCAGCGAGCTTGTGTCGAAGACCGCCGCGGCGACGAGCCCGAGGCCGAGCGTGCCGGCGAGCAGCACCGGGGTGCGTTGGTCGCGGCCGAGGAACGGGCGGGCCCGCAGCAGCGACAGCAGCGCGAGCACCAGGCAGAGCAGCACCGCCGGGAGCCGACCGTCGACGGCCAGCACCAGCTCACCGCCGAGCACCAGCAGCGCGACGGTCCACAGCAGACCGGTGAGGAACCCGTCGGCGCGCTCGCTGTCGCGTAGCACGGACAGCCCGTCCACCGACTCGGTGTCGGTCTTCAGGTCCTCCGGGCCGGTCGGAATGGACGGCACCGGCAGCCGGGCGAGCCGGTAGGCGAGCATCGGCAGCGCCGGCAGCGCGCCGAACGCCACGGCCGACACCACCGCCGCCGAGGCGGCGGCGTCGATGTCGAACGCCAGGCTGAGCACCGCGCCGAAGCCGACCGCCGCGCCCACGCCCACCGTGCCGAGGAACCACGGCGTCCGGTCCCCGACGGCGAGCGCGGCCAGCGCGCCGAAGAGCACCACGGCGGTGCCGGCGAGCAGCACGTGCGGGCTGGCCAGTTCGGTCAGCGGCCGGTCCCCGGCGAGCACCAGCAGGCCGCCGACGCCCGCGTGGCCGACCCCGACCAGGGCCAGCACCGCGCCGGTGCGGCTGTCGCCGGCCGCCCGGGACAACACCGCGGCACCGACCAGCAGGGCCACCGCCACCACCAGGGCGGCCACCGCGCCGGGGAGCTGCGGCGGCCCGGCGAGCAGCGCCACGACCGCGCCGGCGGCCAGGGCCGACCCGGCGAGCAGCACCGCGTACGCCCGGGTGGTGCCCACCTGCCAGGCGCCGGCCCGTTGGGTGGTGGAGGTGGCGACGGCGTCCACCACGTCGTCGAAGACGATCTCGGGCGCGGTGGCGGCGCGCGGGTTGAAGAAGAGCACCTCGCCGTCGCGGACGTCGAGCTGCGCGGCGGTACGCCCGCCGTCGAGCGGCTGCCCGCCGAGCCGGGACAGGCTCCACCCGCCGTGCCCCACGCCCTCGTCGGCGAGCTCCTCGCCGGCGTAGCGCAGCAGCGTCGGCAGCAGGTCGGCCAGCGGCACGTCGGCGGGGAGGGCCAGGTCCATCCGGGTCCGTGGCGCCACGATGGTGATCCGGCTCAGCCCACCGGTCGCCGCCTTCGTCGCCACAGTGGCCTCCTCGCGCTCGCCTACGATCCGCCCCGGCCGTCGACATCGTCCCCACGGGTCCACGACGCCTCCGGGAGATTACCTACGATGGCGGTCGCACAGGTCGCCCACCCGACGCTCGCGGCGGTGGCGGACCTGCGGGGGAGGGGAGAGCCGTGGGTACGGTGGTGTTCCGCCGGCCACCGCGTCAACCGGGGCCGGCGATGCCGCGCGGTGAGGTGCTGCTGGAGTCCCCGCCCGAGCTGCCGGAGCCGCAGGCCAAGGGCATGGGGCAGGTGCTGATGATCCTGCCGATGCTCTGCGGCGTCGGCGCGATGGCCTTCCTCTACGCCGGCCGTGGCGGCGGCATGATGACGTACGTGGCCGGCGGCCTGTTCGGCGTGTCCATGTTGGGCATGGCGATCGGCACGCTCGGCACCGGCGGCAACGACAAGGCGGAGCTGAACGCCCAGCGCCGCGACTACATGCGTTACCTGGCGCAGATGCGCAAGCGCACCCGGCGGGCGGCCGAGCAGCAGCGCGCCGCGATGACCTGGCGGCACCCGGAGCCGGACGCGCTCTGGTCGATCGCCGCCTCCCGCCGGCGGTGGGAGCGGCGGCCCACCGAGGACGACTTCGGCGAGGTACGCATCGCGCTCGGCCCGCAGCGGCTGGCGGTGGAGATCGTGCCGCCGGAGACCAAGCCGGTGGAGGACCTGGAACCGATGAGCGCGATCGCGCTGCGCCGGTTCGTCCGCGCCCACTCCAGCGTGCCGGAGCTGCCCACCGCGCTGTCGCTGCGGGCGTTCGGCCGGATCGCGTTGCGCGGCGACCGGGAGCCGGTGCTCGACCTGGCGCGGGCCGCGCTGGGCCAGTTGGTGACGTTCCACGCCCCGGAGGACCTGCTGGTGGTCGTGGTGGCCGCGCCGGACCGGCAGCCGGCCTGGGACTGGGTCAAGTGGCTGCCGCACGCCCAGCACCCGGGGCGTACGGACGCGGCGGGCGCGCGCCGGCTGGTCTTCGCCGGCCTGGCCGAGGCGGAGTCGGCGCTGGCCCACGAGCTGGGTGGCCGGCCCCGGTTCGCCCCCGAGGCGAAGCCGCTCACCACCGCGCCGCACGTGGTGGTGGTGCTCGACGGCGGCGAGGTGTCGGCGACCTGCGCGCTGACCGGGCCGGGGCTGCTCGGCACCACGGTGGTGGACCTGTCCGGGGCGGTGCCCCGGGACGCCGGCCGCTGGCTGCTCGGCCTGGACGTCGGCGACGGCACCGGGCTCGGCCTGATCGGGGCCTCCACCGCGCCCCGGCTCGGCCGGCCGGACCGGTTGACCCGGCCGGCGGCCGAGGGGTTGGCCCGGCAGCTCGCGCCGTTCCGGCTCTCCCCGCAGCAGGGTGCCAGCACCGACGAGCCGCTGGCCCGCAGCATGGAGCTGCCCGACCTGCTCGGCGTCGGCGACGCGGCCACGGTGGACGTTCGGCAGACCTGGCGGCCCCGCAACCACCGGGACCGGCTGCGCATCCCGCTCGGCCTGGGGCCGGACGGCAACGTGGTCGAGCTGGACTTCAAGGAGTCCGCGCACGAGGGCATGGGCCCGCACGGCCTGGTCATCGGCGCGACCGGCTCCGGCAAGAGCGAGCTGCTGCGGACCGTGGTCGGCGCGTTGGCGGTGACGCACTCCTCGGAAGAGTTGAACTTCGTCCTGGTCGACTTCAAGGGCGGCGCGACGTTCGCCTCGCTCGACGCGTTGCCGCACACCAGCGCCGTGATCACCAACCTGTCGGACGAGCTGCCGCTTGTCGACCGCATGCGCGACGCGCTGGCCGGCGAGATGAACCGGCGGCAGGAGGTGCTGCGGGCGGCCGGCAACTACGTGTCCCGCTACGACTACGAGAAGGCGCGGGCGGCCGGCGAGTCACTGGAGCCGATGCCCAGCCTGCTCATCATCTGTGACGAGTTCTCCGAGCTGCTGGCCGCCAAGCCGGACTTCATCGACCTGTTCGTGATGATCGGCCGGCTCGGCCGGTCGCTCGGCGTGCACCTGCTGCTCGCCTCGCAGCGGTTGGAGGAGGGCAAGCTGCGCGGGCTGGACACCCACCTGTCGTACCGGATCGGCCTGCGGACGTTCTCGGCGGTGGAGAGCCGGATCGTGCTGGGCGTGCCGGACGCGTACGAGCTGCCGAGCGCGCCCGGGCACGGCTATCTCAAGACCGACACGGCCACCATGCTGCGGTTCCGCGCCGCCTACGTCTCCGGCCCGTACCGGGCGCCGGGGCAGGTGCAGCGCTCCACCCGGGCGCAGGTGCAGCGCCGGATCGTGCCGTACGGCGTCGACCACGTGCCGGTGCCGGCGCTGCCGACCGCGGCGGAGACCGCGCCGGAGCCCGAGCAGACCGGCGACGGCAAGACCGTGTCCACGCTGGACGTGCTGGTCGACCGGCTCCGGGGCCGGGGACGCCCCGCGCACCAGGTCTGGCTGCCGCCGCTGGCCGAGCCGTCCGGGTTGGCCGAGTTGCTGCCGCCGTTGAGCGTGCACCCGACGTTCGGCCTGACCACCGCGGAGTGGCCGGGCCGCGGCCGGCTTGCCGTGCCGGTGGGCATCGTGGACCGGCCGTACGAGCAGCGCCGCGACCCGATGATGGTCGACCTTGCCGGGGCCGGCGGCAACGTGGTGATCGTGGGCGCCTCGCTCAGTGGCAAGAGCACCATGCTGCGCTCCCTGCTGGCCGCCCTGGCGCTCACCCACACGCCGCGCGAGGTGCAGTTCTTCTGCCTCGACTTCGGTGGTGGCGCGCTGCGCAGCCTGGACGCGCTGCCGCACGTCGCGGGCGTGGCCGGCCGGCGCGACACCGAGGCGGTCCGCCGGACGGTGGCCGAGGTGGTGGCCGTGCTCGACGAGCGGGAGAACCGGTTCACCCAGCACGGCATCGACTCGGTGGCGAGTTACCGTCGGCGGCGGGCCGCCGGGGAGTTCGCCGACGACCCGTTCGGGGACGTCTTCCTCGTCGTGGACGGCTGGAACACGCTGCGCCAGGAGTACGAGGAGCTGGAGCAGACCATCACCAACCTGGCCAACCGGGGGCTGGGCTTCGGCGTGCACGTGGTGGTCACGGCGGTGCGGTGGGCGGAGATCCGGATCAGCATGC
Source organism: Micromonospora sp. NBC_01392 (assembly GCF_045040125.1). NCBI lineage: Bacteria > Bacillati > Actinomycetota > Actinomycetes > Micromonosporales > Micromonosporaceae > Micromonospora > Micromonospora sp. NBC_01392. Next base: position 846,826 of record NZ_CP109549.1, read on the forward strand.
GTGATCTGCTCGGCACCAGGCTGGAGCTGCGGCTGGGTGACCCGGCCGAGTCGGAGATCGACCGGCGGGCCGCGCAGAACGTGCCGGTCGGTGCGCCGGGTCGCGGCCTGACCCGCGACAAGCTGCACTTCCTGACCGCGGTCTCGCGGATCGACGGCAGGCGCGACATCGAGGACCTGACCGAGGCGTCGGTCGCGTTGGCCGGGCACGTGGCGGCGAACTGGCCGGGCCGGCCGGCGCCGAAGGTCCGGCTGCTGCCGCGCCGGCTCACGGTCGACGAACTGGCCACGGTGGTCGACCGGGCCGTCCCGGGCATCCCGATCGGGGTGAACGAGTCGGCGTTGGCCCCGGTCCACCTGGACCTGGCGGGCGAGCCGCACCTGACCGTCTTCGGCGACGCCGAGTGCGGCAAGACCAACCTGCTGCGGCTGATCGCCCGGGGGATCGCCGAGCGGTACACGCCGGCGCAGGCGCGGTTGGTCATCGCCGACTACCGGCGTGGCCTGCTGGGCGCGGTCGAGGGTGACCACCTGCTCGACTACGCGCCGTCCAACCAGGTGTTCAGCCAGGGGCTCGGCTCGATCCGCAGCGCCCTGCAGAACCGGCTGCCGGGCCCGGACGTGACGACCGCGCAGCTCCGCGACCGGAGCTGGTGGAAGGGGCCGGAGCTGTACATCCTGGTGGACGACTACGACCTGGTCGCCTCCGGCGGGAGCAACCCGCTCAGCGCGTTGCACGAGCTGCTGCCGCAGGCGCGGGACATCGGCCTGCACCTGATCGTCACCCGGCGGGTGGGCGGCGTGGCCCGGGCGCTCTACGAGCCGGTGCTGCAACGCCTGCGCGAGCTGGACTCGCCGGGCCTGCTGATGTCGGGCAGCCGGGAGGAGGGCGCGGTCTTCGGCAACCTGCGGCCCGGTCCGCAGCCGCCGGGCCGGGGCACCCTGGTCCGCCGCCGCGACGGCCAGCAGTTGATCCAGACCGCCTGGGCGGAGCCGGCCTGACGGGTCGGACGGCGGACCGTCGGTCCGGTAGCGTCGGCGCGACGTCGCGAGTGTGGAGGGGAGCCCGTGGTGAGCAGCCCGTCGGGTATCGGTGGAGCCGTGGAGAGCCTGTTGCGGCAGGCCCAGGAGCAGCAGCGCCGGCTGGTCGAGCTTCAGCAGCAGCGGGCGGAGCTGCGGGTGGCCGGGGAGAGCCCGGACGGCCTGGTCCGGGTGACTGTCGACGGTGACATGAAGGTCGGGAACATCGAGCTGAACGCCCGGGCCATGCGGCTGGACAGCTTCTCGCTGGCGGAGTCGGTCCAGGCGGCCGTCGACGCGGCGTACGCGGCCTTCGCGGAGCGGCAGCAGGAGATGCTGGCCGAGACGCTCGGCGACTCCGACCTGGTTCGCCGCGCGCAGGACGGCACGCTGACCCCGGAGGACTGGTTCCGCCAGTTCGGGGTGGACCTGTCCGACCCGACCCGCGGTCTGCGGCGCTGAGCGGGGGCCGACGATGGCGAACACGGTGGACGTCGACGCGATCCGCAAGGCCGGCCGGATGCTCGACGCGCCGGACGGTCCGATCCAGTACCTGCGCAACGTGCAGACGCTGCTGGCGGACGTGAAACTGCCGGGCGGCGCGTTGAGCATGTTCGGCCACGGTGCGGTGGAGCGGCACAACGCCTCGGTGGACGGGCACCTCGACAATGTCCGGGCCGGCATCGAGCACCTGCACCGGGCCGCGGAGCAGCTCGAACAGAGCGCGAAGAACTGGGAGAAGTCGGATCAGCCCTGGGTGGTCAAGTGACCGGCCGGGCCGAGCAGGGGGAGGACGCCTGATGCCACCGGAGATCTTCATCGCCAACGCCTCCGGCTCGGTGACCGGCACGGTCTCGGTCGCCGAGACGACCGCGCCGGTCCGGTCGGCGGCGGCGATCGCCCGGGGCAACCTGATGTGGATCGCCGCCTCGGCGGGGCTGATCGGCGCCATCCTCTATCTGGAGATGTTCGACAACCAGCAGGTCAACGAGACGATCAAGAAGTGGGAGGAGGCCGCGCGTCTGCTCGGGTCGGATCAGTTCGGCGCCGCGATGGCGGCGGTCCCGCCGGACGCGAAGGAGTGGGACTTCGACGACCGGGACGCGTTCGACCTCTTCATCCGCAAGCTCGGCGCGGAGATCGACTCGCTGGCCGACGCGTTCAACACCAACAAGGAGACGCTCACCTCGGCCCGGGACGCCTACAACGACGCGGTCTCCGGGTTCGCCCAGGCGATGATGCCGGTCCTGGTGGCGGTGATCGCCTCGATCGCGCTCCAGTTCTTCCCGGCCACCTCCGCGTTGGCACAGGCCATCGGCATCGCCGGTCTGACGGCGACCGCCGCCATCCTGGTGATGGTCTTCGGGGACATCGGGGCGCTCCTGCACGCCGTGATGGCCGGGTTCAACACCGACAGCCGGGTGATGTTCGCGGCGGACTCCCGGCCCGGTTGGGCGCCCACCGGCACCGACCCGGGGATCAAGGACATCAAGATCGACTGGGTCAAGGACAGCAAGTTCTACGAGTGACGGGAGCCGACCACGTGGACACGCTGATCACCTGGTTGTTCGTCTACTTCGTGCTCACCATCCCGGGCTTCCTGGTGCTGGCCCTGATCGCCGGGCTGACCCGCTCGCCCCGGCTCCGGCTGGCCGCCGAGGTGGTGGTGCTCAGCGGCTGCGCCGCGCTGCTGGTGGTGGTGGTCGAGGGCGCCTCCGACAAGCCGCTGCTGTGGCTGGCGGCGGTGCTGCTCGTCGCGGTGCTGGTCTTCGGCGTGACGCTGCTGGTCAGGACGCGCCGCGACCGGTTCTGACCACGAACCGCGTCTCCACTTCGGACGGTCCGCTTCGGATCGGTCGGCAGGGCTGCGCGGTTTGGACGTCGTCCGCTACGGTTCGCTTGATGTGCCGTCGGTGGGGTGGGTTCGCCTTGCCGCGGGGGAGGGCGCGGCGGATCCGCCGCCACAAGATGACGGAAGGGTGTGAAGCATGGCGTTCGAGGTCAGTGCAGCGAGTCTGCACACCGCCGCGAGTGACGTGCGGTCCACGCGCAGCGATGTCGACGGTGAGCTCAAGAAGCTGTGGAACGTGGTCGACGACCTGGCCATGGCCTGGAAGGGCCAGGCTTCCACGGGCTTCCAGGGCCTGATGACCCGCTGGAACGAGGACACGAACAAGCTGCTCACCGCGATGGACAACATCGCTGACCTGCTTGACAAGTCCGGCACGACGCACCAGGTCAACGACGAGGAGCAGCAGCAGATGCTGGACAAGTTCCACGCTGCGCTCAACCCGTGATCCGCGCAGACAGGCAGAGGGGGAATCGATGAGCATCAAGGTTGACTACGCCGTCCTCGAGAGCAGCAACCAGCAGATGCAGGCCATCTCGCGGACCATCGACGAGAAGCTGGACACGCTGCGGGCCATGCTGACCAAGCTCGAGTGGGAGGGCCAGGACCGGGTCGCCTACCAGCAGCACCAGGCCCAGTGGGACGCCGCCGTGCGGGACATCAACAAGGTCCTCAACGAGATCGGCGGCGCGGTGGGCATCGCGCGCGAGAACTACATGACCACGGAGATGAGCAACTCCAAGGTCTGGGGCAACTGACCTCGACCGGTCCGGCACGGCTCCGCTCCGGCTCGCGTCGGGCGGAGCCGTGCCGTGTTCCGGGCCCGGCGGCCCGGGTCCGCCCCGGCTCGGGTCTGCCCCGGCTCGGCCCTGCCGTCCGCGTCGCCGGCCGGTCGTGCGTCAGGCGTCCCGCGGGACGTCGCGCCGGCCGGGTCGCCATCCGCGTCGCCGGCCGCGTACCAGGATCGGGCGCACCGTCAGCAGCACGCCGGCCAGCAGCGTGCCGACCACGGCGACCCAGATCGCCGCGGCGCGCTGCCGGGCCAGTGGGTCGGTACGCGGGGCGGGCGGCGGCAGCGCGCCCAGCGGCGGGTCGCTCCGGGTGCCCAGCAGACTGGTCACCGCCCGGTAGGGATTGACCATCCCGTAGCCGACCTGCGGGTTGTGCCCGTCGGGCGGGTTGTCCGCGGTGCGGGTCAGCCGGTAGGCCACCTCGTCGGGGCTGATGTCCGGGTACGCGGCGCGCACCAACGCCGCCGCCCCGGAGACGTACGCGGTGGCGAAACTCGTCCCGCCCTGCGGCTCGGCCCGGTAGCCCGGACCCTGCGGCGCGGGGCCGACGATGTTCAGGCCGGGGCCGGCGATGTCCACGTAGTCCGCGCTGACCGAGCTGCCGACGTGTCCGCCCTGCTCGTCGATGCCGGCCACGGCGATGACCCCCGGGTACGCCGCCGGGTAGGCCGGCCGGTCCTCCCGGTTCTCCTGCCGGTTGCCGGCGGAGGCGACCACCACCACGCCCTTGTCGAGCGCGTGGGCGACCGCCGACCTCAACGCCGGGTCGTCCAGCGTGACCAGCGACAGGTTGATCACGTCGGCGTCGTGGTCGACCGCCCAGCGGATCGCCCGGCCGATCTCAGCCGGCACGTCCGGGTCGAAGTTCTCCTTGTTCTCCGCCAGCACCCGCAGCGGCAGAATCCTGGCCTCCGGCGCGATGCCGGTGTAGGGCGAACCGCTGCCCTCCCGGCCGGCGATGATGCCGGCCACCATGGTGCCGTGCCCGACCAGGTCGCACTGCCCGCGCAGGTGGACCAGCCGGTTGAAGTCCTCGCCGGGCAGCACCCGGCCGCGCAGCAACGGGTGGATCGGTGAGACGCCGGAGTCGACGACCGCGACCGTGACGCCCCGCCCCTTGCCGACCCGCCAGGCGGCGGCCGGGTCGAGCCGGCTCAGTGCCCAGGGCGCCTCGGTGGGAGCCGGACCGCCGGTGGGCCCGCATTTCGGCGCCGCCACCGCCGGGGCGGGCACCGCCGCCGCACCGGCGACGAGGGCGGTCACCGCCGCTCCGGACAGGACGGACCTGACCCGGTGACCGGCCCGGGCGCGTCCCGTCGTCCGGCCTGGCCGCAAGCTGTCGCGCACGCGGTGAGATTACCGTCGTGGCCGGTCGCGTGCGGGCACGGACGGCCGCCCGGCCGCGGTCAGCGCTCGGGGGTGGCGTCGGTGGCTGCCGGTTCGTCGGCGAAGAGGTCGAGCAACGCCCCGACCTGCTGGTCGGCCTCGGCGGGGTGCCGGAAGCGGCCGTTCGGGTTGATCGTGTACTCGTTGCGCCGGCCCACCCGGGTGCGGTGGAGGTAGCCGCCCGCCTCCAGGTCGGCGACGATCGCCTGGGCCGCCCGCTCGGTGACGCCCACCTCGTCCGCCACGTCCCGCAGCCGCGCGGTGGGGTTGCGCGCGATGGCCAGCAGCACGTGCCCGTGGTTGGTGAGGAAGGTCCAGTGCCGGCGGCTCCCGTCCTCGCCTGGTGTGGTCGCCATGGTGGTCATCGTATGGCGTTGCGGGCGGTTGCCCCGACCCGGAGCAGGTCGAGTCATAACGCATGAAATGCGTATCACGAAATCTTGACGTGCCATCGGTCTCGTGTGACGGTGGGTCGCGAGGCCGACACCGCCGACCGCCGGCCCGGTCGTTCCGCCCGAGGACGAGGTGAGCAGCGATGATCCCGAGCACTCCCGACGAGGCACTCGCCGAACTGCGGGCCGGTAACCACCGGTTCGTCACCGGCGTGCCGCAGCATCCGAACCAGGACGCCGGGCACCGGGCCGCGGTCGCCGAGGGCCAGCACCCGTTCGCGGTGATCGTCGGCTGCTCCGACTCCCGGCTCGCCGCCGAGATCATCTTCGACCGCGGTCTCGGCGACCTCTTCGTGGTGCGTACCGCCGGGCACACCGCCGGCCCCGAGGTGCTCGGCAGCGTCGAGTACGCGGTGACCGTGCTCGGCACGCCGCTCGTGGTGGTGCTCGGCCACGACTCGTGCGGCGCGGTCCAGGCGGCCCGCGAGGCGGTCCGCACCGGCTCCGCGCCGGCCGGGCACCTGGGCGCGGTGGTGGACGCCGTGTCGCCCAGCCTGCTCCGGGCCGCCCGGCAGGAGGTCACCGACCTCGACGGCATCATCGACATCCACATCGCGCAGACCGTGGAGACGCTGCTGGCCCGCTCGACGGTGCTCGCCGAGCGGGTGGCCGCCGGAGCGTGCGCGGTGGCCGGCATGTCGTACCGGCTCAGCGGCGGCGAGGTGCGGACGGTGGCGCAGTCCTCGGCCCCGGTGCCCGCGCCGGCCGCACCGGCGGACCCGGCGCTCGCCGGCTGACCACCCCCGGACACAGAAGGGGCCGCCTCCGGGCGGCCCCTTCCCGCGTACGCGTCAGAGCAGTGACATGTGAACGTGGTCGGTGTGGTTCGACGGCCCGCTGTAGGAACTCCAGCCGGTCGCCGGGAACCAGATCTGCCGGTTCCAGATCACGTAGTAGATGCCCAACCGGTCGGCGTTACGGATGAGGAAGGCGGCCACCTCGTTGCCGTACCGGCGGGTGTCGTTGTTGTGCCACGGCGAGAAGCCGCTGTTCTGCAACGACCAGTCGCACGCCTTGCCCTTGGGGTGCTCCCACGGCCCGCCGGGGCGGTAGCAGCCCACGAAGCGGTTGAAGCCGGCGCGCTTGACCTCCTTGTACGCGTGCAGCGTGCGCGGCGTGACGCAGCCGGAGGTGGTCGGGTCGTTCTCGCTGCACGACTCGGACCTCCACCCGCCGTCGGCGGTGCGGCCGGGGCCGATCTTGGCAACCGGCGAGGTGGCCGAGACCAGGCCACCGGTGAAGTCCAGCCCGCCGACCAGCTTCAGCGCCTTCTGCGCCTCGACCTTCTCGCGGGCCATCGCGTTCGTCTGCTTCTCCTGCTCGCGCACCTCGGCGTCGAGCGCGATCTTGGCCTGCTCGGCGCGCGTCTTCACCGCGTTGATGGCGGCGAGCCGCTGCCCGTTGAACAGGTTGAGTTCGTCCAGGGCGCTGGCCCGGCGGACGAACGAGTCGGGCGAGTCGCTCTCCAGCAGCATCGCCATCGCACCGACCCGACCGGTGCGGTAGGACTGCGCGGCGATCTCGGTGACCTGCGGGCTGAGCGCGTCGAGTTCGTTCTGCGCCGCCTTCACCTCGAGCGCGAGCTTGAGCTGCCGTTTGCGCGACGTGTCCAGCTTGGACTTGGCCTGGAGGTAGGCCCGGTTGGCGGCGGTGACGGCCTCGCTGATCAGCGGTGGGTCGTCGTCCTCCGAGTGCCCCGAGGGGTTGGGGGCGGCGGTGTGCGGGGCCGCCGACGCCGGGGTTGGCCCGACCAGCACGGCGAGCGCGGCGAGCACGGCCACCACGGGTGTCAAGCAGCGGCGCAGGGGTGCCGTCACAGTGTTCCCTTCCGTCGGCCGCCGACCGGGTTAGCTGACGGGTTCGGGACGGAAGCGGCCCCTACCGCTGACGCGGATTCACCCCATGTACCTGGTTCCCCGGCTCGCCCGGAGGCGATTGGGCGGCGGCACCGCAGGCGCCGGTGCGCGCCTTCGGCGGTGACCGGCAGCGAGGTTACCCGAGATGCCGACCGAGGATCTACGCCCGGAAGCCGACCAATCGCGAGAATTCGACATTGCCCAGCGTGACCAGCATCGCGTTTCCCGCGCGCCGTCACGCTGCGGAGTGTCACCATGCGACATCCGTACTTCCCCGGCGGCCGGGCCACCGTTCGGCCGGCGTCCCGCCGAGCGCCTCCAGCGCCTCGCCGCGGGCCGCCGGGGGCCGGTCCGGCGGTGGCGGCGACGCCCCGGCCGCCGGCCCGCGCCGTCCGGCGGTGGCCACGACCGCGGCCAGCGCGGTGGTGAGCGGTACGGCGGCGATCAGACCGAGCGTCGCCACCGCGCTGCGGACGATCTCCTGGGCCAGGAACTCGCTGGTGAGGATCTCGCTCACCGGGCGGGAGTCGGCCACCAGCAGGAGCAGCAGCGGCAGCGAGGCGCCCGCGTACGCCAGCACGATGGTGTTGACAGTGGACGCGATGTGCGCCCGGCCCACCCGGGTGGCCGCCCGGTAGAGCTGCCGCCGGGACAGGTCGGGGTTGGCGTGCGCCAGCTCGGTGACGGTGGCCGCCTGGGTGACCGTGACGTCGTCCAGCACGCCCAACGAGCCGATGATGATGCCGGCCAGCAGCAGCCCGTGCAGGTCCACGCCGCCCTGGAACATGGAGAGCGTGGTGGCGTCCTCGCTGCCGAAGCCGGTCAGGTGGGTGGCGGCGGTGGCGAGCGTGCCCAGCACGCCGGTGACCACCAGGCTGCCGAGCGTGCCGAGCACCGCGACCGACGTCTGCGCAGTGATCCCGTGGGTCAGGTAGAGCACCACGAACATGATCAGCGCGGCGCCGACGATCGCCACCGGCAGCGGGGACCGGCCGGCGCCGATGCCGGGCAGCACGAAACCGAGCAGGATGGCGAAGCTCGCCACCAGCCCGCCCAACGCGGCCAGCCCACGCCAGCGCCCGAACGCCACGATCGCGGCGGCGAAGAGCGCCACCAGCCAGATCAACGGCGTGGCGCGCTGGTGCTCGGCGATGTTGTACGCCTTCACCGACGGGTCGGCCGGGTCGGTCAGCTCGACCAGGATCACCTCGTCGCCGACCTCGACGCGTGGTGCGCCGGGCCCGTCCGGGATCGGCATCTCGACCTGCCGGCCGGCGTCCGGGCCCTGCTCCGCGGCGACCGTCACGGTGCCGCACCGGCCGCCGCCGCCCTCGGGGGCCTCCGGCGTGGGCGGGCAGGGCTCGGTCACCACCCGGGTCACCGTGCCGTGGTGGCGTGGCACGTTCTCGGCTTCGGCCCGCTCCGGGCCGCCGCCCCGGGGCCAGAGCACCAGCGCCGCGAGCACGGTGAGCACGAAGAGCGGCACCACGGTCGCGAGCAGGAGCCGGCGTACGCCCGGCGGCGCGGCGGGGGCGGGACGGGTGTGGTCGGCGCCCACGGTGGCTCTCCCTACGAATCGCGGCGCACCGGTTCACCGGCCCGGTCGTCCACCGGCCCGGCGCGGACGCGTCCTGCCCACGCCCGGGGTCGCCGCCCGGGTCATGGTAGCCACCCCACCTGCGCGATCTTGGAGTTGTGGCCCTGGCAAACGGCGCGAACAGGGCGTTTCGAGGGCCGCAACTGCAAGATCGGCGGGGTGGGGTGGGGTGGGGTGGGGTGGGGTGGGTCAGCCGCGTTTCATGAGGCGGCCCACGGCGGCCATCATTTCGGTTGCCATCTCGTCGGCTCGGCCCTCGGCGGCGCCCTCGTGCATGCAGTGCCGGGCGTGGCCGTCGAGCAGGCCCAGTGCGACCTTGTCCAGCGCGGCCTGGATGGCGGAGATCTGGGTCAGCACGTCGATGCAGTAACGGTCGTCCTCGACCATCTTCTCGATGCCCCGGACCTGCCCCTCGATGCGGCGGAGCCGCGCGAGCAGTTGGTCCTTGCTGGCGGTGTAGCCCCGGACCGGGGTGGACGGCGTGGTCATGCGTCGAGGATACCGTACCCCTCGGGGGTATGATACCGTTCGACTCGTACCCCCAGGGGGTATGGGTATCAGATCGGAGGGCGAGATGGACACCACCTACCAGGTGCGGGGCATGACCTGCGGGCACTGCGTCACCGCGGTCAGCACCGAGCTGAGCGCGCTGCCGGGCGTCACCGACGTCCAGGTCGACCTGGCCACCGGCCGGGTCACCGTCACCAGCCAGGAAACACTGGACGCGGACGCCGTGCGCGCCGCCGTCGACGAGGCCGGCTACGACCTCGCCGGGGCGTGACGGGTCCGCGGACCCGCAGAACCGAGGAGGCACCATGAACACGGCGACGAAGCTGAGTGGCTTCGCGCTCGGCCTCGCGGCGGTGTTCGCCGGGGCGTACGGGATCGGTCACGTGGCCGGTCCCGTCGCCCCGGCCGCCGAGACCCGACACGACACCACCGACACCGACCACGGAGCCGCCGGCCACGGCGACGAGAGCGCCGGCGACGCGCACCTGCCCGGCGGCCTGCTGGTCTCCGAGCGGGGCTACACGCTCCAGCCGGTGACCGCCCCGGCCGGCGAGTTCGCGTTCCGGATCACCGGCCCGGACGGCGCACCGGTCACCCGCTACGACGTGGCGCACGACAAGCGCATGCACCTGATCGTCGCCCGCCGCGACCTGTCCGGCTTCCGGCACGTGCACCCGGAGCTGGCCGCCGACGGCACCTGGCGGGTCGCCTCGCCGCTCGCCGGGCCCGGCGTCTGGCGGGCGTTCGCCGACTTCACGCCGACCGGCGGCGAGCCGCTGACGCTCGGCGTCGACGTCACCGTCCCCGGCCCGCTGGCCGCCCGGCCGCTGCCGGCGCCGGCCACCACCGCCACGGTCGACGGCTACACGGTCACGCTCACCGGCACGCCGGAGCCCGGCCGCACCAGCCGGCTCACGCTCACCGTCAGCCGTGCCGGTCGCCCGGTCACCGACCTCCAGCCCTACCTCGGCGCGTACGGGCACCTGGTGGCGCTGCGCCAGGGCGACCTGGCCTACCTGCACGTGCACCCGGAAGGCACGCCCGACGACGGGCGCACGCCCGCCGGGCCGGCGGTCACGTTCGCGGCCGAGGTGCCGTCCGCCGGGGCGTACCGTCTCTACCTGGACTTCCGCCACGGCGACGCGGTGCACACCGCCGAGTTCACCGTCCTGGCCGGCGCTCAGCCCGCGCCGGCACCCACCACCGCACCGACCCCGGACGCCGGACACGGCACGCCGGGGCACGGGCACAGTTGACCGGGGAGGTGTCGCGATGACCACCACGGGAAAGACGCTGCCGACCGCGCCGAACCTGATCGAACTCGCGATCGGCGGCATGACCTGCGCGTCCTGCGCCGCCCGGATCGAGAAGAAGCTCAACCGGATGGACGGCGTCGAGGCCACGGTGAACTACGCCACCGAGAAGGCCACCGTCCGGTACGCCGACGACATCGCGCCGGCCGACCTGATCGCCACCGTGGAGAAGACCGGCTACACGGCCGAGGTGCCGCCGCCGCCCGCCCGCGCCGGGGAGGTCACGGCCGCCGAGCCGGTCGACGAGCTGCGGATGGCGCGTACCCGGCTGTGGGTGTCCGCCGTGCTGACGCTGCCGGTGATCGTGCTGGCGATGGTGCCGGCCTGGCAGTTCGACTACTGGCAGTGGGCCTCGCTCACGCTGGCCGCGCCGGTGGTGGTCTGGGGCGGGCTGCCGTTCCACCGGGCCGCGCTGGTCAACCTGCGGCACGGCGCGGCGACCATGGACACACTGGTCTCGCTCGGCACGCTGGCCGCGTTCGGCTGGTCGCTCTGGGCGCTCTTCCTCGGCGACGCCGGGATGCCCGGGATGACGCACCCGTTCCGGTTCGACATCACCCGCGGCGACGGCGCCGGCAACATCTACCTGGAGGCCGCCGCCGGGGTGACCGTCTTCATCCTGGCCGGGCGCTACTTCGAGGCCCGCGCCAAGCGCACCGCCGGCTCCGCGCTGCGGGCCCTGCTGGAGCTGGGCGCGAAGGACGTGGCCGTGCTGCGCGGCGGGCAGGAGGTCCGGATCCCGGTCGACCAGCTCGCGGTCGCCGACCGGTTCGTGGTCCGGCCCGGCGAGAAGATCGCCACCGACGGCGTGGTCGAGGAGGGCACCTCGGCGGTCGACGCCAGCATGCTCACCGGCGAGTCGGTGCCGGTCGAGGTCGGGCCGGGCGACGCCGTGGTGGGCGCCACCGTCAACGCCGGCGGCCGGCTGGTGGTCCGGGCCACCCGGATCGGCGGCGACACCCAACTCGCCCAGATGGCCCGGCTGGTGGAACAGGCGCAGACCGGCAAGGCGGCGGTGCAGCGCCTCGCCGACCGGATCTCCGGCGTGTTCGTGCCGATCGTGATCGCCCTGGCCGCCGGCACGCTGGGCTGGTGGCTCGGCACCGGCGCTGGGCCCACCGCCGCGTTCACCGCCGCCGTGGCCGTGCTGATCATCGCGTGCCCCTGCGCGCTCGGCCTGGCCACCCCGACCGCGCTGCTGGTCGGCACCGGGCGCGGCGCGCAGCTCGGCGTGCTGATCAAGGGACCGGAGGTGCTGGAGTCCACCCGCCGGGTGGACACCGTGGTGCTGGACAAGACCGGCACCGTCACCACCGGCCGGATGACGCTGGCCGAGGTGCTGCCCGCCGACGGCGAGGACGCCGGCGAGCTGCTCCGGCTGGCCGGCGCGCTGGAGGCGGCCTCCGAGCACCCGATCGCGCGGGCGGTCGCCGAGGGCGCGGCCGAGGCCGGTCCGACGCCCGCCGTCGTCGATTTCGCGAACGCCGAAGGGCTCGGCGTGACCGGCACGGTCGACGGCCGGAGCGTGGTGGTCGGGCGGCTCCGACTGCTGCGGGAGCGCGGTCTCGACGTACCCGAGGAGGTCGTGCGCGCCGCGACCGGCGCGGAGGCCGCCGGCCGCACGGCGGTCCTGGCCGGCTGGGACGGGCGGGCCCGGGGCGTGCTCGCGGTGGCCGACGCGGTGAAGCCGACCAGCCGGGCGGCGGTCGACCGGCTGCGCGGCCTGGGGCTCACCCCGGTGCTGCTCACCGGCGACAACGCCACCGTGGCCGGAGCGGTGGCCGCCGAGGTGGGCATCGACGAGGTGATCGCGGAGGTGCTGCCCGCCGACAAGGTGGCCGTGGTCGAGCGGCTCCAGGGCGAGGGCCGGGTGGTGGCCATGGTCGGGGACGGGGTCAACGACGCCGCCGCGCTGGCCCGCGCCGACCTCGGGCTGGCCATGGGCACCGGCACCGACGTGGCCATCGAGGCCGCCGACCTGACGCTGGTGCGGGGCGACCTGCTGGCCGCGGCGGACGCCATCCGGCTCTCCCGCCGCACGTTGACGATCATCAAGGGCAACCTGTTCTGGGCGTTCGCCTACAACGTGGCCGCGCTGCCGCTGGCCGCCGCCGGGCTGCTCAACCCGATGCTCGCGGGCGCGGCGATGGCCTTCTCGTCGGTGTTCGTGGTGGCGAACAGCCTGCGACTGCGGCGCTTTCGCCCGATCGGGTGACGCCGGGCACCGGCATGGTTGGGCGGGCGACCGCTTGGGTAACTCGTTGTCGTCACGCAACTGTTGAGCTGGAGGTTCCGATGGGTCTCGACGACAAGATCGACAACGCTTCCCAGGACACCGCGGGCAAGGTCAAGGAGGGCATCGGCCGGGCGACCGACAACGAGCGCCTCGAGGCCGAGGGCCGCAACGACCAGGCCGGCGCCAAGCTCAAGCAGGCCGGCGAGAAGATCAAGGACGCCTTCAAGAGCTGACGTACGCTCGCACACCCCACCGGGCCGGCCTTCGGGCCGGCCCGGCGTGCTGCGTGGCGGTCAGCGCGGCACGCGGTAGCGGATGTGGGTGACGGTGGGACCCGCGACCACCCGCTCCGGCGTCAGGGTCACGTCCAGCGGTCCGTCGAAGAGCGGCGTGCCGCCGCCCAGCACGATCGGCACCACGTGCAGCCAGAGCGAGTCGAGCAGGCCCGCCGCCAGGTAGCCGCGTACCGTGCCGCCGCCACCGGCCACACACACGTCGCCGTCGCCGGCCGCCTCCCGGGCCCGCTCCAGCGCCGCCTCGGCGCCGTCGGTGACGAAGTGGAACTCCGTGCCGCCGGCCATCAGCAGCGACGCCCGCGGGTGATGGGTCAGCACGAACACCGGGACACGGAACGGCGGATCGGCACCCCACCACCCGGTCCAGGCCCGGTCCCACGGCCCCTCGCCGCCGCCGAACATGCGCCGGCCCATCACGTACGCCCCGACGCCGGCGGTCATCTCCTCGACCACGTCGGCGTCGACGTTGCGTTCCCCGCCGGTGAGGGCGTGCTGCGTGCGCCAACTCTCGGTGGCGAACGCCCACTCGTGCAGCCGCAGGCCGCCCTGCCCGAGCGGATCCTGCACGCTCTGACCCGGCGCGGCCACGTACCCGTCCAACGACATCGACAGTTGACTGGTGACCTCTCCCATGAGGGGTGGACCCGCCGGGCCGGCGGAACTCATCGCTCGGCGGCCAGCCGCGCGGCGCGTACCTCCAGGTAACGCCGCTCGGGCAGGCTGGTGGTGGCCCGGGCGGCGGCCAGGTAGGCGGTCCGGGCGTCCGCCCGGTCGCCTGCTAGTTCGAGCAGGTGGGCGCGGACGGCGGCGAGGCGGTGGTGGCCGGCGGTCCGGTCGTCGGCGTGCAGCGGGGCGAGCATCGCCAGGCCGGCCCGGGGGCCGTCCACCATGGCCACCGCGACCGCCTGGTTGAGCGTGACCATCGGGTTGGGCGCGAGCCGGGCCAGCACCCGGTAGAGCGCCACGATCTGCGGCCAGTCCGTGGTCGCGGCGGTGGGCGCCTCCGCGTGCACCGCGGCGATGGCGGCCTGCACCTGGTACGGGCCGGGCGCCGACCAGGTCAACGCGTCGGTCACCAGCGCGATCCCCTCCGCCACGGCAGCGGTGTCCCAGCGGGTGCGGTCCTGCTCGGCCAGCGGCACCAGCTCCCCGTCCGGCCCGGTCCGGGCGGCCCGGTGCGCGTCGGTGAGCAGCATCAACGCCAGCAGCCCGGCCACCTCGCCCTGGTCCGGCAGCAGCCGGTGCAGCTCCCGGGCCAGCCGGATCGCCTCCCCGGTCAGCTCGACCCGGTGCAGCGCCTCCCCGCTGGACGCGGTGTAGCCCTCGTTGAAGATCAGATAGAGCACGCGCAGCACCGCGCCCAGCCGTTCGTCCCGGTCCGCGCCCGACGGGAGCGTGAAGCGTGCCCCGGCCGCCTCGATCCGCTGCTTCGCGCGGCGGATCCGCTGGCTCATGGTCGCTTCCGGCACCAGGTACGCCCGCGCGATCTCGGCGGTGCTCAACCCGCCCACCGCGCGCAGCGTGAGCGCCACCTGGGCGTTGACCGGCAGCGCCGGGTGGCAGCAGAGGAACAGCAGCCGCAACGTGTCGTCCCGGCTCGGCGGCTCCTCGTCGGCGGGCGGGGCGACCGCCGCGTACGCCGGCTGCCGGACCGCCACCGCGACCTCGCGCGCCCGGCGGGCGTGTTCGCTGCGCCACTCGTCGGTGAGTCGGCGGGCGGCCACGGTGACCAGCCAGGCGCGGGGATGCTCCGGCACGCCCTGCGCCGGCCACCCGGTGGCGGCGGCGAGCAGCGCCTCCTGGACCGCGTCCTCGCAGGCGTAGAACTGGCCGTGCCGGCGGACGAGCACGCCGAGGACCTGCGGCGCGAGTGTCCGCAGCAGGTCCTCGACCGCCCGGGAGGTCACATCTCCGTCCCGGCCTGCTCCATCACCGCGCGCACCTCCAGCACGCCGAAGCCGAGCCGCACGTCCGGCCAGCTCGCGGCGATCTCGACGGCCCGCTCCGGCGTCTCGCAGTCGACCGTCAGGTAGCCGGCGAACTGCTCCTTGCTCTCCACGAACGGGCCGTCGGTGATCTCCGTGCCGCCGCCCGCGGGGCGTACGGTCCGGGTCTGCGACGGGTCGGCCAGCGCCTCCCCGCCGACCAGCTCACCGGACTCGGTCAGCGCCTTCATGATCTCGCCGACCTCGCCGAAGATCGCGGTGCGCTCCGCCTCGGTCAGCTCGTCGGCGAAACCGGGCCGGTTCCAGATCAGCAGCATGTACTTCACGGTCCACTCCTCGGGTACGGGCCACCGTCGGTGGCGCCTCACAGCCGGGTCGGAGCCGACCGACCCGATCCGACACGGGGAGGGGTAGGAAGTTATTCGGGCTCGGCGACGAAAACGCCCTGACCCTGCTGGCCGTAGATCAGGTTTCAGGCGTGCAGTTCCTTCACCGCCCGATAGGCCGTCGAAACTGCGACGTTGTACCGCTCACCGATCTCGGAAACCGAGGGTAGTTGTTGCCCTGGCGCGTAGTCGCCGGCACGAATCTTGGCCTCGATGTCATCGGCGACGCGCCGGTAGTGCGGTGGCCTGGTCGGCATGGTCGGTTCTCCTGGACTTCAGCGGAGATCATGCTTCCAGCCCGGACTGGTCGAGACAAGCGAAGAACCCGGCAATGTGGAGACAGTGAGATAGCGGTCGGCTACTCCTGGACTTCAGCACTCCCGGTTTCCGGCCGTCCCGCTGTGGGGGAGCACGACGCAGGACTCTGCCCCCACGGCGGTCTACTCGCGGTCGTTTCGGGAGGGCGGTGCACCATGCCGATCGACGAGCCAGGTGCGGCCTCGGAGGCGCGAGAGGTCTTCGAGGCAGCAATGAACGGAGCACGTGCCCGTCCGAGGCCGATCATGAGGTTGACGGTGAAAAAACGGACAACGCGTACCGCCAACTTCATGATCGCCGGGGCAGGGGCGTCGCAGGCCTCGCGTCGCGCGGGAAGACGGGTCAGCGTGGGCCGCGTAGGGGGCGAGGGGCGGGGCGGCCGGCGTCGAGGGAGGCGCGGTCGGCGGCGGTGGTGCCGGAACTCCACCCCTCCGTGTCACGCACCTGGAGCCGGTGCCGGGTGGTGCCGGGAAAGAGCTGGTCAGCGCGTTCCCGGACGGCGTCCGACCGGGCCGCCAGCACCGGCAGCAGGCGATCGTCGGCGTGTTCCTCGGCCGCCGCCGTGCTGGCCGCCCGCAACCGCTCCCCGATCCGCAGCGCGAACGCGTTGAGGAACGACTCGTCGTAACCCTTCGTACGCCGGCCGCCGCCCTTGCCGCGTCCGCTGCGATCGCCACGCCCGCGCAGCATCGCGGCGGTGGCCTGCACCAGCAGCGACGTGTGCAGCAGCTCCACCGCGGCCAGGTCGGCCGGGAACCCGAGCACGGTGGCGAAGCCCAGGTCGTCGGACCAGACCGACTCGCACCGGTTCGCCGCCGCCACCTCCTGGACCAGCAGCGCCTTCGCCGCCGCGTACGGGGCGTCGGTGCCGAGGCGCATCCCGCCCGGCTGGTCGGGCCGCTCGGCGGTGGCGGCGAGCAGCGCCGCGTCGATGCTGTGCCGGGCCATCAGCTCCTGCGCCTTCGCGGTGAACGCCTCCGCCTCGGCCGGGTAGCCGCTCGACTCGGCCTTGGCCAGCAGCGCGCGTACCCGGTCGAGCATCCGGGAACCGGTGGCCGGCACGGCGGCGAGCGGGACGGCGGCGGCGCCGGGCGGTGGCCGGAGCACCGCGATCGGCGGCAGTGACTCGACCAGCACCAGCGCGTCGACCGCGTCCCGCAACGCGGTGATCCGGTCGCCGTCGGCGCGGCGGTCCAGCCAGCCCGCGTCGGTGTCCCAGTGGGCGGCCAGGTCGGTGAGCTGCTCGTCGAACCAGACCGGCACCGGTGCGGGCAGCGCGCGCCGCTGGGCGGCCAGCGTGTCGCGCAGCAGCCGGGCACCGCGCGCGGTCAGCCGGCGGGTGGCGAGCCGGTCCACGTCGACCGGCTGCCAGCCGCGCGGCCAGAGCCGCCCCACGGCGCGGGCGAGGCGGGCGAGCAGCGCCGCGTCCACCGCCGCGCCGTCGCCCACCACCAGAGCGTCGAGGGCGCGCTCGGCGGCGCGTACGTCGGTGCCGCGCGCCGCCGCGAGGGCGTCGTCGAGCAGCGTCTCGGCTGGTGACACGGGTGGCTCCCCTGGAATCCGACAGGCGGCAGGTCGTCCACCCCGGCACAGACGGTACCCGGCCCTTCCGTTCAACCGTCCGGACCTGGTATCCGTACTCCTGGCCGGAACGCTGGCGGGGCGACGGACGGAGAGCGACGTGGGCGGGCAGGACCGGGGCGTGCACCGCCGCCGACGACGGTCGGGGGCCGGCCTCCGCGCGTTCGCGGCGGTGCTCGTCGTGACCGGCCTCACGGCGATCGGTGGGTACGCGGTGCGACGCCACCCGGAGCTGCTGGCCTCGGTCGGGGTGGACCGGACCGTGCCGGCGGCGATGCCGTCCGCGCGCCCGCCGGCGGCGACCGCCCCGCCGGTGAAGGTCGCCCCGTCGCCGGTCCCGGCAGCCGGCCGGGTGCCACCCGCCATCGGCTACCCGCTCCGGGGCGGGGGCGGGTTCCGCACCGCCGACACCACCGGCGCGGTCGCCGGGCGCGGCGGTGAGCTGCTGCGGTACCGGGTCGCGGTCGAGGACGGCATCCGCAACGTGGACGTGGAGCGCTTCGCCCGGGACGTCGCGGCGACGCTCGCCGACCCGCGCGGCTGGACCGGTGACGGCCGGTGGCGGCTGCAACGGGTGGGCCGGGACGCGCCGGCCGACTTCACCGTGCTGCTCACCACGCCGGTCACCCGGGGCGAGCTGTGCGGCGACCCGACCGACCGCTACACGTCCTGCCGCAACGGCGACCGGGTGGTGATCAACGTGGCCCGCTGGGTGTACGGCGTGCCGCACGTGCCCGACCTCGGCCTCTACCGGCACTACCTGCTCAACCACGAGGTGGGCCACCGGCTCGGCCACGGCCACGAGCGCTGCCCCCGCTCCGGCGGCCCGGCGCCGGTGATGGTGCAGCAGACGCTCGGCCTGCACGGCTGCACGCCGAACGCGTGGCCGCTGGTGGGTGGCGAGCCGCTGGCCGGCCCGTCCGGCCAGTACGACGACCCGATCCCGGCCGGGGACCACTGACCCGCCGACCCGCCGGGTGAATACTGGCCGGGTGGAGAGCCGCCCCCGCCTGCTGCTGGTCGAGGACGACCACGCCCTGTCCGGTCTCCTCGCCGACCTGCTCACCGAGGAGGGGTACGACGTCGACGTGGCCGGCGACGGCCACCTCGGGCTGCACCGGGCGCTGACCCGGGACTACCAGGTCATGGTGGTCGACCGGGGGCTGCCCGCGCTGGACGGGCTGGAACTGGTCACCCGGCTGCGGGCGCACGGCGTCGCCTGCCCGGTGCTGCTGCTCACCGCCCGTGGCGCGGTGCACGACCGGGTCGCCGGCCTGGACGCCGGGGCGGAGGACTACCTGGTCAAGCCGTTCGAGGTGGCGGAGCTGTCGGCCCGGCTGCGGGCGTTGCGCCGCCGCCACCCGGACGGCGCGAGCTGGTTGCCGTTGGGCCGCGGCCGGCTCGACGTGGGTAATCGTCGGGTCGTCGACGGCGCCGAGGAGATCCCGCTCTCGGCCCGCGAGTTCGCCGTGCTGCACGCCCTCGCCGGCCGGCCCCGCAAGGTCTTCACCCGGGCGGAGCTGCTCAGCACCGCGTTCGACCGCGCCGACGCGCCCGGCACCGTCGACGCCTGCGTCCACCACCTGCGCCGGAAGCTGGGGCGGGACGCCGTCCGGACGGTGCACGGGCTGGGTTACCGGCTCGGGGCCGGCTGAGCGTGGACGAGGCCCGGCTCGCCCGTGCCCGCCGGCGCAGCGTGGCGCAGACCGCCGGCGCGATCGGGCTGGTCCTGCTGCTCGTCGGCGCGCTGATGTTCGCGCTTACCAGCCGGCAGGAGTCCCGGGCGCTGGACGGTGAGCTGACCCGGGTGCTGGCCGCCGCCGAGGACGTCGACGATCCGCCGCCGGGGCAGTTCCTGGCGCGGCAGCGTCCCGGCGACCCGGTCGTCGAGGTGACGCCGGGGGCGTCCCCGGAGCTGACCCGCGTGCTCGACGAGGCGGTACGCCGTCCGCCCGGCCGCCACGACGCGACGGCCGGCGACGACCGGCCGGTCCGGGTGGCGGTGGCGCGCCGGGCCGACGGCACCCGCTGGGCGGTCGCCGCCGAGCTGGCCCCGCTCCGGCGCCGGCAGGGCCAGCTCGGCCTCGCGCTGCTGGTGGCCGAGCTGGCCGGGCTGGCCGGTGCGCTGGTGACCGCGACACTGCTGGCCCGCCGGGCGGTCGCCCCGCTGGCCGCCGCGTTGGGCATGCAACGCCGGTTCGTGGCGGACGCCTCGCACGAGCTGCGTGCCCCGCTGACCGTGCTGCACACCCGGGCGCAACTGCTGGCCCGGCGGGCCCGGGAACAGCCGGCGGAGCGGCTGGCCGGGCAGCTCGACCAGCTCGTGGCGGACACCCGGGCGCTCGGCGAGGTGGTGGAGGACCTGCTGGTGTCGGCCGCCGCCGAGCACCAGCCGCTGCCGGACACCGCGGTGGACCTGACCGAGGTGTCCCGCGAGGTGGTGGGCAGCATGTCCGCGTACGCCGGCGAGCGGCAGGTGGAGCTGCGGCTGGTGACGGCCGGTCCGGCGCTGGTCCGGGGCGCCGGCCCGGCCCTGCGCCGGGCGGTGACCGCGCTGGTGGACAACGCCGTCGGGCACGTGCCGGCGGGCGGCCACGTCACGGTGACCGTGTCCCGCCGGGACGGGCGGATCGCCGCCGAGGTCGCCGACGACGGGGTCGGCCTGGACCCGGCGGAGGCGGACCGCCTGTTCGCGCGGTTCGCGCACGGCACGGCCGGGACCGGTCGGCGGTTCGGTCTCGGTCTCGCCCTGGTCCAGCACGTGGCACAGGCGCACCGGGGCACGGTCGAGGTGGCCGGTGCGCCGGGTCGCGGCGCCACCTTCACGCTGCTGCTGCCGCCCGCCTGAGCGGGTACGGGCCGGATCCCCGCTCCGGAGCGGGTCGGGGCAAGAACTTCGCAAGAAACGACGGGCACCGTGGGGGCGGACCGACGCCCCGACCGCCGAGGAGATCATCGTGCCGGACTCCGTGAACGGACTGCCCCTGCATCCGCTGGTGGTGCACGCGGTGGTGGTCCTGCTGCCGCTGGCCGCGCTGGGCGTGCTCGCGTTGGCCGTACGCCCCGCCTGGCGGGGCCGCTTCGGGTGGCTCGTGGTGCTGGTCACCGCGCTGGCCACCGCCGCGATCCCGCTGGCCACGGAGAGCGGGGAGAGCCTGGAGCGGCGGGTCGGCGACCCGGGCCGGCACGCCGAGCTGGGCGACCAACTGCTCTGGTTCGCGTTGCCGTTGCTGGTCGTCGCCGTCGCGCTGGTCTGGTTGCAGCGCCGGGCGGAGCGGCCGGCCGATGCCGGGGCGAGGACCGGACCCGGCGTCCCGGGCGTGGTGGTGGCCGTGTTGGCGGTGGTGGTGGCCGCGGCGAACCTGGTCCAGGTCTACCGGGTGGGCGAGTCCGGGGCGAAGGCGGTCTGGGGTGACGTCCCGGCGGCCACCGCGGAACACGGCGACTGAGCCGCCCGTCCCGGTGGCCGGGCCGCCGGACTGCGGAGCCGGAACGGCGGTGGTGAGATGGACCGCATGGATTACGTGACGTTCGGCTCCACCGGCCTTCAGGTGTCCCGGCTCTGCCTGGGTTGCATGAGCTACGGCGAGCCGGGACGGGGCACGCACCCGTGGTCGCTGCCGGAGGACGACGCCCGGCCCTTCATCAAGCAGGCGCTGGAGCTGGGGGTGAACTTCTTCGACACCGCCAACGTCTACTCCGACGGCACCAGTGAGGAGATCGTCGGCCGGGCGTTGAAGGACTTCGCCGACCGCGACGAGGTGGTGATCGCGACGAAGGTCCACGGCCGGAGGGGGTCGGGACCGAACCGGGGCGGCCTGTCCCGCAAGCACATCATGAGCGAGATCGACGCGAGCCTGCGCCGGCTCGGCACCGACCACGTCGACCTCTACCAGATCCACCGTCTCGACCCGGCCACGCCGATCGAGGAGACGCTGGAGGCGCTGCACGACCTGGTCCGGGTCGGCAAGGTCCGCTACCTCGGCGCCTCGTCGATGTACGCGTGGCAGTTCGCGAAGGCGCTCGGGGTCGCCGAGCGGCACGGCTGGACCCGGTTCGTCTCGATGCAGAACCACTACAACCTGATCTACCGCGAGGAGGAGCGGGAGATGCTGCCGCTCTGCCTCGACGAGGGCGTCGCGGTGATCCCGTGGAGTCCGCTGGCCCGCGGCCTGCTGACCCGCGACCCGGGGGAGCGGACCGCGCGGGCGGACACCGACGAGTTCGGCCGCAAGCTGTACGCGCGTACCGAGGAGCACGACCGGGCGGTGGTCGACGCGGTGGGCCGGGTCGCCGCGCAGCGTGGCGTGCCGCGCGCCCAGGTGGCGTTGGCCTGGGTGGCGCGCCATCCGGCGGTGACCGCGCCGATCGTCGGGGCCACGAAGCCGCACCACCTGACCGACGCGGTCGCCGCGCTGGAGATGGAGTTGACCGACGCCGAGGTGGCGGAGCTGGAGGCGCCGTACGTCCCGCACCCGGTGTCCGGTTTCTGAGCGTTACCGCGAGAACGCCGCCCAGATGTGCTTGGTGGTGGTGGTGGCGTACCAGCCGACGTCGAGCGAGATCGACTGGGCCAGGAAGAGCCCGCGTCCGCCCGAGTCGAGCGGGTGGATGTCGGACAGCTCCGGCACCGAGCTGACGTCGTGGTCGGCCACCTCCAAGAGGAAGCAGTCGTCGGTGGCCAGCAGCGTGACGATGGTGGGGGGTCGCCCGTGCCGGAGCGCGTTGCTGGCCAGCTCGGTGACGACGAGCAGCACCATGTGCGGCACCTCGTCCAGATCCTCGCCCTGCACCAGCCCGTGCCGGTTCAACGCGTCGCGCAGCGAGGCCCGCACGTCGCGCAGCTCCTCCGGGGTGTCGAGCACCCACCGCTCCAGCTCGGTGGCCTGCGGTGGCGGCGGCGACGTGCGCAACTGTCCCATGATCTGTCTTTACCCTGCGTAGCGATCTGCTAAGCCCGGCCGGTCCGCGGTCGACGGGTCCGGCCGGAGCCGGGGCATCAGCGGCGCATGAGCGCGAACACCCCCCAACCGAGATGTTCGCGCTGGAAGCGGACGTACCGCAGCGGGTCCTCGGTCAGCTCCTGCCGCAGCTCCGGGGCCAGCTCGTCGTCCGGGTTGGCGTCCAGCCAGCGGCGCAGGTTCAACCAGTGCGCGGCGGCGTAGCGGTCCCAGCTGTCCTGGTCGGCGAGGACCATCTCGACCAGGTCCCAGCCGCACGCGCCGAAGAGCCGGACCAGGCCGGGCAGGTCGTGGAACTCGTCCCGGGACCGCGCCTGCGAGCCGGTCACGGTCTCGGCGTCGGGTGGGTCCCGCCGCCAGTACGGCTCGCCGACCAGGGCCAGGCCGCCGGGGCGCAGCGCGCGGTCGAGCAGTTCCAGCGTGCCGGGGACGCCGTCGCCGATCCAGGTCGCGCCGACGCAGGCGGCCACGTCGACCGGACGTTCCGGAACGTACGCGGCGGCGTCGCCGTGCACGAACCGGACCCGGTCGGCGACGCCCAGCTCGGCGGCGCGGTCCCGGGCGGCGGCGGTGAACACGGTGCTGATGTCGACGCCGGTGCCGGTGACGCCGTGGTCCCGGGCCCAGGTGCAGAGCAGTTCGCCCTTGCCGCTGCACAGGTCGAGCAGCTCCGTGCCGGGCGGGAGCCGGAGCACCCGGCCCAGCGTGGCCAGCTTGGCCTCGTCGATCGGGTTGAGGACGCGCAGGTCGCCCTCGCGGATGGTGAAGCTTCGTGGCAGGTCCATCCGCCGGGACGCTAGTTCGGGCCCCGGCGACGGTCCAGGGGATTTTCGGGGTGGACGGCCCACACCGCCCCGGTGGGCGAGGTGTCGACCGTACGGATATCCGCTGTGGTCGATGTCACGCTAGCGTGCCGGCACGCCGGTCGTCCCGCCGGCGCTCGGACGGGAGAACGCCGTGAAGACACCGTGGAAAGCCGTCACCACCCTCGCCGCCGCGCTCCTGCTGGTCCTGCCCGGTGGCGTCGCCGCCCGCGCCGCGACCACTCCGTACACGAAGGCTCCGGTCGCCGGCACGCTCCGCGCGTACCCGGTCTCCGCCGTCTACGTCGCCGGGGTCTCCTCCGGTGGGTACCTGGCCACCCAGCTCCAGGTCGCCTACTCGGCCCGGATCCGGGGCGCGGCGATCTTCGCGGCCGGGCCGTACTACTGCGCGCAGAACAGCGTCCCGCAGGCGCTCTACGGCTGCGGCGACAACATCTACCCGACGTACCTGGGCAACCTGGAGGCGTACACCCGCGCCTGGGCCTCGTCCGGCTGGATCGACGGCACCGGCAACCTGGCCGGCCAGCCGGTGTACGTCTACCACGGCACCAGCGACGCCACCGTGAAGAAATCGGTCACCGACGACCTGGTCCGCTACTACCAGGACTTCGGCGCCGGCGTCCGCTACGACTCCGGCGGTGCGGCCGGGCACTCCTGGGTCACGCCCTACGGCACGGTCGGCTGCACGGCCACCGCTTCGCCGTTCCTCGCCGACTGCGGCACCGACCCGCAGGGCGCGTTCCTCGCCCACCTGCTCGGCCCGGTCGCCGCGCCGAACACCGGCCCGCTCGGCGGCACGCTGATCCGATTCAGCCAGGACAGCTTCGCGGTCAACGGCTGGGCCAACGGGCTGAGCATGGACGGCAGCGGCTTCGCGTACGTGCCGGCCGCCTGCGCCGCCGGCACCACCTGCCGGCTGCTGGTCGCGCTGCACGGCTGCGCCCAGGGGTACGCCCGGGTCGGTACCGCGTTCGTCGACCGGGCCAACCTCAACCAGTACGCCGACACCAACCGACTGATCGTGCTCTATCCGCAGGCGATCGCCTCCGGAGTCAACCCGAACGGCTGTTGGGACTGGTGGGGCTACCTCGGTGCCACGAACTACCCGATCAAGGGCGGTGCCCAGGTCGAGACCGTCATGAACATGGTCCGTCGGCTGGACGGCTGACCGGCGTGGAAACCCGGTCCGGCGGCCGGGTCTGGGCCGGACCGGGTCACCTGCGGTACGGTCAACTCATGGTCGTCGAGGAACACTGGTGGAACGGCGTCAACATCCCTCGCGGGCGCCGCGACGTCTACATCTGCACCGACGGGCAGCGCTGGCAGGTCCAGGCCCAGATCGGCGGCGCCGCCGGTCGGTCGAAGATCCAGCAGTGCCCGAGTCGCGGTTCGGCGAGCATCCTCGCCGGGGCGTGGCGGGCGAGCGGCACCGGCTGGCGGGAGATGCCCCGCTGATCCGGGCGCGGCGGTCAGTCCCGGCCGCCGTGCACCGCCCGGTCGACGAGTGACGCGGTGGTCGCCCACGCCCTCGGCAGTTGAGCAGGATTGAGCCGGCCGCAAGCGGGTACGCCCGGCCGTGGCCGGTGCGGGAGCGGGCGGCGGTGACCAGACCGCCGCGGACAAGGCCGCCGGTGACCAGCGCCTCGCCCGCCGGCTGCGGGCCGTGCCGGCGCTGCTGACGGACCGGTTCCGCCGGGTACGCGCGGGCGCCGGGCTGGCCGCCCAGGCCGGGTTGGCCGCCGGCCTCTCCTGGTGGGCCGCGGACTCGCTGCTGCACGTGGCCCAACCGGTCTTCGCCCCGATCTCGGCGGTGGTGGCGCTCGCCGCCTCGGTGGGGCAACGCCTGCGCCGTACCGTCGAACTGGTGCTCGGCGTGGCGGTCGGCATCCTGGTCGGCGACCTGTTGATCAGCCTGGTCGGGGTCGGCGCCTGGCAGCTCGGCGCCATCGTGGCGCTGGCCGTCCTGGTGGCGGCGTTCGTCGGTCGCAGCCCGGCGCTGGTGGTCCAGGCCGGCGCGACCGCGGTGCTGATCGGCACGCTGACGCCGACCATGCCGAACCTCGAAGCGCCCCGGGTGGTCGACGCGTTGATCGGCGGTGGCGCGACGCTGCTGGTGACCGCCGTGCTGCTGCCCCTGAACCCGCTGCGGATCATCAACCGGGCGGCCGGCCCCGCGTTGACGCTGCTCGCCGAGCAGTTGGACCGCACCGCCGACGCGCTGCGCGGGCGGGACGTCGAGGCGGCGATCGCCGCCCGGGACCGGCTGCGCGACAACAAGGAGGAGATGGGCGCCTTCGGCGAGGCCGCGCAGGGCGCCCGGGAGGCGGCCACGCTCTCGCCGGTCTACTGGACCGCCCGGCAGGGGCCGCTCGGCCGGTACGCGAACTCGGTCGAGCCGGTGGACCGGGCGATGCGTAACAGCGGCACGCTGATCCGGCGGGCGGTCACGCTGCTCGCCGACGGCGAGCGGATCCCGGACGCCATGCCGGCCGCCGTGTCGGGGCTGGCCGAGGCGGCCCGCCGGCTGCGCAGGGAGTTCGCCCGGGGCGTGGCCGAGCCGAGCCGCAGCCGGGAGGCCGCGTTGCGGGCGGTGGCCGAGGCCGGGCGCGCGTACCGGGCCGGGGTGGACTTCTCCGGCGCGGTCGTGGTGGCCCAGGTGCGCACCGCGGCCAGTGACCTGCTGGTCGCCACCGACGTCGACCAGGACGAGGCGAACCGGCTGGTCCGGTCCGCGTTCGGCCCGCTCGACCGGTCGGCGTGACCGACCCGCCCGCGTGCAGGACGCGTCAGGAAACCGCCGTCCGGCGTGATGGTCGCGTGATGACCCCTGGGCCTGGCGCTGTCCCCGGGGC
The DNA here is from genome assembly GCF_045040125.1 of Micromonospora sp. NBC_01392. NCBI lineage: Bacteria > Bacillati > Actinomycetota > Actinomycetes > Micromonosporales > Micromonosporaceae > Micromonospora > Micromonospora sp. NBC_01392. The sequence goes on from NZ_CP109549.1 coordinate 872,999, forward strand.
TCGCCGAGGCGACGGGTGGCAGCATCACCCCGGAGACCACGCCCGGCGGCGGTCTCACCATGGTGCTGCGGCTGCCCGCCGTCACCGAGTCGGAAGGGCCGTGGGAATGACGCGCATCCTGGTCGTCGACGACGAACCGCAGATCGTCCGCGCGCTGCGGATCAACCTGCGGGCCCGCGGCTACGACGTCGACGTGGCCGGCAGCGGCGCCGCCGCGTTGAAGGCCGCCGCCGGCCACCCGCCGGACCTGGTGGTGCTCGACCTCGGCCTGCCCGACCTGGACGGCACCGAGGTCATCCGGGGGCTGCGCGGCTGGACCACCGTGCCGATCATCGTGCTCTCCGGCCGGGCCGGCAGCGAGGACAAGGTCGCCGCGCTGGACGCGGGCGCCGACGACTACGTCACCAAGCCGTTCGGGGTGGACGAGCTGCTCGCCCGGATCCGCGCGGTGACCCGACGGCTGGCGCCCGCCACCCCCGGCGTTCCCGCGCTGCGGATCGGCCGGACCACCGTCGACCTGGCCGACCGCACCGTCACCCGGGACGACGGCGCCGAGATCAAACTGACCCCCACCCAGTGGGCGGTGCTGGAGAAGCTGCTGCGCAACCCCGGCAAGCTGGTCAGCCAGCGGCAGCTCCTGCACGACGTGTGGGGGCCGGAGTACCAGCAGGAGACCACCTACCTCCGGCAGTACCTGGCCCAGCTCCGCCGCAAGCTGGAGGACGACCCGGCCCGGCCCCGGCACCTGATCACCGAGCCCGGCATGGGCTACCGCTACCGGCCCTGACGTTTGCGCCGGCCCGCACGGGGGACTCGGCGAGCCGGTCGGGGCAGCGGGGGAGGGGCATGGCGGACAACCGGTTCGGGACGCCGCCGCCGGAGGGGTTCGGCCGCCGCCTGGACGAGCACGCCGTCGACGCCGGCGCGGCCGAGCCGGAACGGCCCGAAGGGCTGGTCGACAGCGGCGTCTACGTCAACGGTGTCCGGCGCGCGTCGCCGGTCGGCCTCGCCGACACGTTCCGCTGCCTGCAACAGCTCGACGGCGGCATGGCCTGGATCGGGCTGCGCCGGCCGAGCCGCGAGCAGATCGCCTCGCTGGCCGCCGAGTTCCAGCTTCCCGAGCTGGCCGTCGAGGACGCCATCAACGCGCACCAGCGACCGAAGCTGGAGCGGTACGGCCACACCCTCTTCGTGGTGCTGCGCGCCGCCCGGTACCTCGACGCGCGGGAGGCGGTCGAGTTCGCCGAGCTGCACCTCTTCCTCGGCCCCGGTTTCGTGATCACCGTCCGGCACGGCGGCACGCCCGACCTGGCGGCCGTCCGGCGGCGACTGGAGGCGGACCCGACCGTCCTCGCGCTCGGTCCCGAGGCGGTCCTCTACGCCGTGCTCGACCGGGTGGTCGACGGCTACGCCCCGGTGGTCGCCGGCCTGGAGAACGACATCGACGAGATCGAGACCGAGGTGTTCGGCGGCGACCCGAACGCCAGCCGCCGCATCTACCAGCTCAGCCGCGAGGTGATCCAGTTCCAGCGGGCGGCGCGACCGCTGCTCAAGGTCGTCGAGGCGCTCACCGGCGGCTTCGACCGCTACGGCACGGACGAGGAGCTGCGCCGCCTGCTGCGCGACGTGGCCGACCATCTGACCCAGGTGGTGGAGCGGGTGGACGGGTTCCGGCACCTGCTCCAGAACATCCTCACCGTCAACGCGACGCTGGTCTCGCAGGCGCAGAACGAGGAGATGCGCAGCCTCACCGCGGCCAGCTTCGAGCAGAACGAGGAGGTCAAGCGCGTCTCCGCCTGGGCGGCGATCCTGTTCGCGCCCACCCTGATCGGCACCGTCTACGGGATGAACTTCACCCACATGCCGGAGCTGGACTGGCGGTACGGCTACCTGTTCGCGGTCGCCCTGATGTTCGCCGTCTGCGCGGCGCTCTACCTGCTGTTCAAGCGCCGCGGCTGGCTGTGAGCCCGACCGCCCGGGCGGGTCGCGCGACCGTCCACAGCACCACGGCGCCGAGCAGCGCGGCGGCGGGCGCGACCACCAGCCCGTACCGGACGCCGGCCGAGACGCCGGCGAGCGCCGAGCCGGCCGCGCTGCCCACCACGAAGGCGGTGCTCACCCAGGCGAACGCCTCGGCCACCGTGCCGGGCTCGGCGAGCCGCTCGGCGGTGAGGAAGACGGCGGTCAGCACCGGCGGCAGCGCCAGCCCGCTGACCGCGAGCAGGCCGGCCATCGGCACCGGACCGGGCGCCAGCAGCAGCGGCAGGAAACCGACGGTGAGCGCGGCGGCCAGCAGCGGCAGCCGGCCGGGCCCACCCGGCCGGACCCGGGTCCAGCACAGGCCGCCGACCAGCGCGCCGGTCGCCTGCGCAGCCAGCAGCCACCCACTGAGCCGCCGATCGCCGGCCGCCTCGGCGTAGCCGGTCACCGCCACCGCGATGCTGCCGACCGCCGCGCCGACGCCGACCACGCCGAGCATCATCACCGCGAACCGGGGTACGCGCAGCGGCCCGGCCCAGTGCCGCACCGCGGCCACCCCGCGCCAGGACCGGGCGGCGGGACTCAGCGCGTACACCGCGGTGCCGGCGAGCTGCACCACGGCGGCGGCGAACAGCCCGGCGGCCGGCCCACCGACGGTCACCGCGAGCAGCGTGACCAGCGGACCCACCACGAAGATCACTTCCTGGACGGCGATGTCCAGCGTGTACGCGGTGGGCACCGTGCCCGGCGGCAGCAGCGCCGGCCAGAGCGTGCGCAGGCACGCCTCCAGCGGCGGGGTGCCGAGGCCGGCGACCGCCGCGCCGGTGACCGCGCCGGCCAGGTGCCCGCCGGTGAGCGCCACCGCGCCGAAGCCGAGCCCGGAGACGACCGCCGCCGCCCAGAGCACCGGCGGCTGCCGCCAGCGGTCCACGGCCCGGGCCAGCAGTGGGGTGCCCACCGCCATCCCGGCCGTGTACGCGGCGACCAGCAGGCCGGCGACGGCCAGGCTCAGCGACTGGCGGGCGAAGAGCAGCAGCGCCAGCGGGCCGCTGGCGGTGGGCAGCCGGCCGAGCTGGCTGCCCAGGAGGACGCGGGCGACCTGCGGGGCACGCAGCACCGCCCGGATGGAGACGTCGACGGACATGGGGCATCGCTCCCGGAGTGCGGATCGGGTGGAGGCGTCGGCTGCGTCGCGCGCCTCAGGGAGCGAAGTCGGCCCGGTCGGGATCGTCGCCGTAGAGCGGGAGGGCGGGTGTGATCCACTGCGCGAAGGCGGTCGCCGGGATCATCCGCCGACGGTAACCCATAGGGTGTCGGAATGGTTGACCGGCGGAGCGAGTTGCCGGCCCAGCGGGGGGCGCGCCGTCCGGGCGGCGCGGAACGGGGACTGGCGGCCCGGTGCGCCCGGATCGTCGCGTCCCGGCCGTTCGAGGTCGCGATCGTCGTGCTCATCATGGCCAACGGTGTGGTGCTGGGCATCGAGACGTACCCGCACCCGGATGCCACGGCGGCGGTGCTGCGCGGCATCGAGTGGGTGTTCCGGGTGGTCTTCGTCGTGGAGATCGCCGTCCGGGTGCTCGCGTACGGGCGCCGGCCGCAGGACTTCCTCCGGCACGGCTGGAACGTGTTCGACCTGCTGGTGACCGTCGCGATCTTCATCCCGTGGCTGCACGGCGACCCGGCCGTGCTGCGCTTCGTGCGGGTGGCCCGGGTGCTGCGGCTGGTCCGCTTCTCGCCCGGCCTGCGCACCATCGTCACGGCGCTGTGGCGCAGCCTGCCCGGCGTGGCGGCGTTCCTGGCGCTGGCCGGCGTCACGCTCTACGTCTACGGCATGGCCGGCTGGCTGATCTTCGGCGACCGCTATCCCGAGCAGTACGGCGACATCGGCCGCTCGCTGGTGACGCTCTTCGTGCTGCTCTCCCTGGAGACGCTGCCCGACCTGCTCGAACAGGGCCTGGAGCTGTCGCCGTGGACGCTGCTCTACTACGTCAGCTTCGTGATGATCGCGGTCAACCTGCTGCTGAACATCCTCATCGCCGTCATCGTCAACTCGATGGAGGAGGCCCGCCGGCTGGAGATGACCGAGGGGCTGGCGCCGGACTACGACTCCGACGGCGACGGGGTGCCGGACGAGGTGGACCGGATCGCCATCAGTCAGCGCCTGGACGACCTGCGTACGGTCGTCGCCGAGTTGGAGCGGGAACTGCGGATCGACCGGGAGGACGCGCACCGGCGCTGAGGCGCGCCGGACCGGCTGCGCCGCTGTGCCACGGTGGGACGGCTGCGCCGCTGTGCCACAGTGTGGAGTCGTGGACATGCTCACGGTACGCGGCCTGACCCGGCGGTTCGGACAGTTGACCGTGCTGGAGGACGTGTCCTTCGGCCTGGCCGCCGGCCGGCTCGCCGTGGTGGTCGGGCCGAACGGCAGCGGGAAGACCACGCTGCTGCGGTGCGTGGTGGGCGCGGACCGCCCCGACGCGGGCGAGGTGCTGCTGGACGGCCGGCGCTGCTACGAGACAGATGCCCGGACGCGCGCCCTGCTGGCCGCCGCGCTTGACGACATCGACTTCTTTCCGGACCTGTCCGTCGTGGAGCACCTCGAACTCGTCGCGTACGCCCACGGCGGCTCCGGTGCGACGGTGGCCGAGGTGATCGCCGAGCTGGGGCTGGAGCGCGCCCGCGACCAGTTGCCCTCGACGCTGTCCAGCGGGCAGCGGCGGCGGCTGGCGTTGGCCTCGTGTTTCGTCCGCCCCCGCCGCCTGCTCGTGCTGGACGAGCCGGAGCAGCGCCTCGACGCCCGGGGCCGGGCGTGGCTGGCCGACCGGCTGCTGCGCGAGAAGCGCGCGGGCACGGCCGTGTTGATGGCGACGCACGACGCCGAGCTGGCGACGGCGACCGCGGACGACCGGCTCGAGATCGGCGGCGGTGCGTGAGCACGGAACTCGGCATCCGGCCGGGCAGCCCGCCAGACGCGCGTCGGCTCCGGGGACGGCTGCGGCGGACCCGGCGACGCCACCGGGCGGTGTCGCTCGGTGACGTGCTCACCGACGCCTACGTCCTCGTGCTCTTCGCCGGCATGTACGGCTGGGCGCTGGTGAGCGAAGTACGCGACTACCTCGGGTCACCGTCGGGCCGCCAGGGTGATCCGGGGGACCGGTACTGGCTCGGGGTCGCCGCCGCCCTGGCCGTCGCCGGGCTCGCCTGGCGGGGCCTGCGGGCGGTGGGTCCGCTGGTGGTGTCGCCGGCCGCGCAGTCCTGGGTGGTCAGCTCGCCGGTCGACCGGCGGGGCTGGCTGTTGCCCCGCTTCGTCGTGCTGCTGGTCGCGGCGGTCGCCGGTGGTGGCCTGGTCGGTCTGGCCGCGGCGGTGGCGACCGGCGCCGGCGGCGCGACCGACCTCGCCAGCTCGGCCGTGGCCGGGGCCGCCTGCGGCACGCTGGCCGTGGCGTTGGCGGTCGTCGCCCAGGGCAGTCCGCGCCGTGCCGGGTGGGCCCGGTTCCTCGACCGAGGGCTGTTCGCCGCCGCCGCCGTGGTGGCGGCGGCGCTGGTCGCGGGTCACCTGACCGGGTTCTCCGTGCCGCCGCCGACGGCGTCCCTCGCCTGGGTGCTCGGGTTCGCGGCGGCGCCCCCGGTCGTGGTGGCCGTCCTCCGGGCGTGCCGGGCGCTGCCGTCGGTGGACCGGGCGTCCCTGGTCAGCGGCGCCCAGGTGGCGGACGCGGCGGCCGGCGCCGCGCTGCTGCTCGACCCGTCGTTCCTCACCGGTCTGGTGGAGAGCCGACGTTGGCGGTCGATAGGCGTGGTGTCGAGTCGCCGGTTCCGCCCGCTCGGCCGGTTCGGCGCGTTGGTGCAGGCCGAGTTGTGGCGTCCGGTCCGCCACCCCAGCGCGCTCGTGGTCTGGGTGGCCCTGCTGCTCACCCTGTACGCGGTCGCGGTGGCGCTGCCCACGCTGGCCGGCCCGGCGCAGGTGGTCCTCGGGTTCCTGGCGGTCGGCCGGTTGACCGGTGGCCTGCGTGCCGTCGGGCGGTCCGCCGGCCTGCGTCGCTCGCTGGGCGGCGGGGACACCGTGCTCAACCTGGCGCACCTGGTGGTGCCGGCGGTGTCCGTGGTGATCTGGTACGCGGTGTCCCTGCCGATGGTGGGCGCCGGCGTCGGCGTGCTCGACGGGGTGCTGGTGCTCGGCACCGTGGCCGCCGCCTACCGGGCCGCCACCCGGCCGCCGATGAAGTACGGCGGCGTCGCCGTGGACACCCCCGTGGGAATGATCCCGGTCGATCTCATTCGGCAGGTGGTACGGGGACCGGACGTGGTCGGCGCGTTGGTCGTGGCGCAGCTTCTCTGGCCCTGACCTGGGCCGGCCCAGCGGCGGTGGGGCCATGACAGTTCCGTGAAGAAACGCGACTCGCGTTTCGGCGACGGGTCGGGCGGGGCACCGAACGAGACGTCAGCCCATCGGAAGAACAGGACGGCTCCCGTGGAAGTTACCGGTTTCCTCACCGCGATCATCATCGGCCTCATCATCGGCGCGCTGGGCCGCCTGGTGGTGCCGGGCAAGCAGAACATCCCGATCTGGCTCACCCTGCTCATCGGTGTGGTCGCCGCGATCCTGGGCACCCTCGTGGCCGGCCTGTTCGGCGTGGACGACACGGCCGGCATCGACTGGATCGAACTGCTGCTCCAGGTGCTCTTCGCCGCGGCCGGCGTGTACATCGCCGCCGGGGCGTACGGACGCCGCCGCCACTGACGTGAAAGGCCGGGCCCCTGGTTAACGCATTCTGCATAACAAGGGGCCCCGCCTAACGGCTACTCCCGCCAGCCGGTCAACTCGACACCCTTGGCGAGCTCCACCCGGAAGCCCAGCGTGATCTCCCCGCGGTCGCCCGGTGCCAGCGACAACCGCCAGGTCAGCTCGCCCAGCTCGGTACGCTCCGCCGGCTGCGGCGCCACCGCCGTCTCGCGTACCACCACCGTCTCGTCGCGGGAGACCGGCAGTTGGTCGCGTACCTCGACCGTCGCCGGTCGCGGCGTGTGGTTGGCGACGGTGATCCGGTACTCCACCTCCCGCCGCCGGGTCGACCCGAGCGTCGCCTTCGTCTCGGTGCGCCGGTGCAGCTTCCGCTCCACCCGCAGCCGGTCGTCCACCCCGAGCGCCAGTTCGGTCTCCTCGCCCGGCGCCCACGTCGGCAGCCGGGTCGCCGCGACGAAGTCGGCGCCGTGGAACACCGCCGCCGGGCCGGGCAGCAGCGTGTGCGCCGACGTGTTGCGTACCGTCGCCCGCAGGTGGGCCTCGGCGGCGCGGACCGGCACGGTCACGTGGTCCAGCCGGGCCGGCAGCTCCAGCACCGCGATGGTGGCCCGGTGCGCGCTGCCGTCGGCCGGCACCGCCAGTGGCCGGGCCGGCCGGTAGGTGGCCGCGCTGACCCCCTGCTCGACCTCCGCGACGCTCTCCCGCAGGCGCGGCTTGGGCGCCGCGGACCGGGCCGGCCCGCCGCCGGCCAGCGCCGCGCCGGGAGCCGGCGGCGCCGGCATGTCCGCCGACATCGCGCGCGGTATCGCCGGCCGGAACCGGTCGAGATACCAGGGCGAAAGCTCGGGTACGCCGGCAGCCGCCGCCGGCCGGGCGGTGGAGAGCCGCACCTCGCACTCCGGCCAGTCCTCCCCGGTGCTCTGGCTGACCAGCCCGAACCAGGTGACGGTCATGGTGTCGTCGAGCAGCCGCAGATCGTAGGAGGGCGTCCAGCGCGCGCCGTCCACCAGGTAGCTCAGTTCCAGCTCGACCTCGGCGTCGTCGGCTGTCACCGCGACGGTCACCTCGACGGCCAGCCGGTCCGGTGCCCGCTTGTCCTGCGCGGCGGTCAGGTCGCGTTCGACCGCGGCCAGCTCCTCGGCCAGCTCGGTCCGACGCCGGTTCAGGCCGCGACGTCGGGCCCGGGAGTCGGCGAGCTGACCGGCGAGCGAGTCGCTGAAGGCCGCCACGTCGGCCGGCGCGGCGTCGCCGGCGGCCAGCGCCCGGGCGTACGTGCCGCCGGCGCGCTCGGCCAGCCGGGTGAGGAACTGCTCGCGCTGCTCCTCGATGCCGTCCGCGTCCTCGGTCCCGGCCAACTCGTCGGCCAGGTCGCGGCGTCGCTGCTCCAGACCGGCCACCTGCGTGTCGGTGCTGCGGGCCTGCCGCCACGTGGTCACGTCGACGCCGAGCACGGTGGCCGCGCCCCGGCCGCCGACCCGGACCGAGTCGCGTCGCAGGCCGAGCGGGAGTGGCGCGACGCGTACCCGATGGTCGCCGGCGGGCAGCCGGATGCTGCCGCGGCGGGTGACCCGGGCCCGGTCCGGATAGACGGTGACGCCGACGACGGGTGCCTCGATCTCTGCGGTGTCCACGGCGGCGAGGGTAGTTCAGCGGCGCCCGCGCCGCTCGGGCCCGGTTTTCCGGCGGCGCCGGTGAACCGGAGCCGGGATCGCCGCGTCATGGGGTGCGTCGATCGTCCGGCACCGGGCAAGGCGGGCCGGACCCGAGCGGATGAGAGGAACGGTGCGATGGGGAAGAAGGACAAGCAGCACAGCGAGAGCATCAAGATGAGCCGGCTGAAGTACGAGCAGCGTCGGCGGGAGGTGAGCGGGGGCCGGGCACCGTCGGACCCGTCCAGTTCCGACTCGGAGACGTCACGCATCCGCGACACCGCCGCGCAGAACGTCGGCGGGGTCCAGTTCCAGCAGCAGGACGACGGCCAGTCGGCCCGGTGGGGGGCGAGCCAGTCCGGGCCGAGCACGATCACCTACGACCCCACCTACCCCTACTACCCGCAGTCGGGCACGCCCGGGTACACCGCGCAGGCGACGCTCGACCACGAGCTGCACCACGAGGACGCGAACAACGTCTACCAGCACCCGGTCGACCGCGACCTCTACGGGGCCAACTTCCACCTGCCCGGCACCGACGCCGAGGCGCCGGCGCTCCGCGAGTCCTACTCCCGGCAGGCGGACACCATCTCCGCCAACTGGGACGAGGTGCGTTCGGCGTCCACCCGTGACGCGGGCATCCAGAACAATCCCGGCTGGGCGGACTACGTCGACAGGCGGGTGGACTACGTCCACGCGTCGCCGAACCAGCACAACGAGAGCGTGGCCGCCGAGATGATCGGCACGCTGAACAGCGCCGGTCTCCAGGGGCCGGTCAACAACCAGGTCCGGGCGATCTACAACGAGGCGTCCGCCCGGCGCGTGACCGGTGGTGAGGTGGCCCGGATCGGTCCGGTCGATTCGGCCGCCTCCACCCGGACGTCGGCCTTCACCAACACGGAGGCGAAGTCGAAGGGACCGGCGCCGACCAAGTAGCCGCCGCCGAATCGGAAAGGGACCACATGACCGAAGCAGTCGTCCACGTCGACCGCGCGCCGGAGCTGCCCCCGCCGCCCCCGCCCCCGCCGGTGCTCCGGTCGCCGTTCATCGTGCACCTGGACGGCGACGAGTACGACGCCGCGCTGGCCGGGCTGGCCGTCTGGGTGGAGCACCTGCTGCTGCCGATCTACGGGCGGGAGGTCACCTCGCGGGCGCCGTGGTGCCCGCGCTGGTGGGAACACGCCGAGGCGGTCGCCCTCCTGCACGGTCTCTGGTTGGCCTGGCAGGAGCTGACCGGGGTGGGGGGCGGGCTGTCCGGCCCGGCGTCCTGGCACCGCGACCATCTCAACCCGGTGATGTCGTCGTTGCGGGATCCGGCGGGTCCGTTCGCCGGGTGCAAGCCCGGGGTCCACCGCGACAAGGAGAGTCCGGAGGTGGAGGACTACTTCGCCGGGTGAGGCAGTCGGCCGATGGGCGGATCCGCGAACGTCGCGGATCCGCCCATCGACGTGTTTCCCGTCTTGGCAGCGGTGCCACACTCCGCTACCTTCATGGGAACGCTCCCATGAACTTAGATACATCTATGTGATCAGGAGGAAACACGTCGTGGCTATGCTCTCCCCGCTGCGCCGCAGATCCGCGGCCCTCGGCGTGGCGGCCGTGGCGGCCGTCACGGCCGCCGGCGTCAGCCTCACCATCGGCGACGCGTCCGCCGGCACGGTGTCCGGCTCGCTCTACCGCGACCCGAGTTCGGCGGTCGTCCGCTGGGTCGCCGCCAACCCCGGCGACTCGCGGGCCGCCGTCATCCGCGACAAGATCGCGAGTCAGCCGCAGGCCCGCTGGTTCGCCAACTTCAACCCGTCGACCATCCAGTCCGAGGTCTCCGGGTTCATCGGCGCGGCCAACGCCGCGCAGCAGATCCCGGTGCTCTCGGTCTACGAGATCACCAACCGGGACTGCGGCGGGGCCAGCGCGGGCGGCGCGCCCGACCTCAACCAGTACCAGACGTGGGTGTCCAACTTCGCCCGCGGGCTGGGCAACCAGACCGTCCTGATCATCCTGGAGACCGACTCGCTGGCGCTCCAGACGTGCCTGAGCAGCGGCGAGCTCAACGCCCGCAACCAGGCGATCTCGACCGCCACCCGGACCATCAAGTCGGCCAACCCCAACGCCAAGGTGTACCTCGACGGCGGTCACTCCACCTGGAACAGCGCGAACGAGACGGCCAACCGGCTCCGGAACGCCGGCGTGCAGTACGCCGACGGCTTCTTCACCAACGTGTCGAACTTCAACCCCACCTCGAGCGAGGCGAACTTCGGCCGGGGCGTCATCTCCGCCCTCAACGGCATGGGCATCTCCGGCAAGCGCCAGGTCATCGACACCAGCCGCAACGGCGGCGCCAGCGGGGACTGGTGCGGCGACGACAACACCGACCGGCGCATCGGGATGTACCCGACCACCGCCACCAACGACGCCAACATCGACGCGTACCTGTGGGTGAAGCCGCCGGGCGAGGCGGACGGCTGCCGCTACACGGCCGGTTCGTTCCAGCCCGACCTGGCCTTCAGCCTGGCCAACGGCGCCCCGAACCCGCCCACCACCGCGCCGCCGACGACCGCGCCGCCCACCACGGCCCCGCCGACCACCGCGCCGCCCACCACCGCGCCCCCGACCACCGCGCCGCCGACCACGCCGCCGCCGAACGGCAACGGCTGCTCCGCGTCGGTGTCGCTCAACCAGTGGGCCGGCGGCTTCACCGCGAGCGTGACGGTCACCGCCGGCTCGGCGGACCTCAACGGCTGGACCGTGACCATCACGCTGCCCGGCGGCGCCGCGACCACCGGCGTCTGGAGCGCCCAGGCCAGCGGCACCAGCGGCACCATCCGGTTCACCAACGTGAGCTACAACGGGCACGTCGGCGCCGGGCAGTCGACCAACTTCGGCTTCCAGGGCACCGGCACCGGCCCCGGTGCGACGGCCACCTGCGCGGCTGCCTGACCCGCGCGACGCCGGGGCCCGGTGCGGAGGACGACTCTCCGCGCCGGGCCCCGGCGAGTGGCTGACCTCGTTTTATTGACGAGCGCGGATTCCTCGGGGCATCCAGAAGACGGCTCAGGCCGCGATGAATTCGAGCAGGTAGCGGTTGACCAGCTCCGGGTGCGTCCAGGCAATGTTGTGCGGGCCGCCCGGGATGACCTCGAAGCGCAGGTCGGCGATCAGCCCCGGCAGCCGGTTGGCGGTGGCGTCGATGGGCAGGATCCGGTCCGCGTCGCCGTGCAGCAGCAGCGTCGGTACGTCGATCTTCGCCACGTCGTCCCGGAAGTCGGTCAGCCAGGAGTCGACGCAGGCGTACGCCGCGTAGGCCGAGGCGCCGACCGCGGTGATGAAGCTGTTCTGCCACGCCTGCTCGCTGATCCGGGTGCCGCCGAGCACGTCGACGTTGTAGAAGTTGTCCAGGAAGTCCTTGAAGTACGCCGGCCGGTCGGCGACCACCGCCGCCTTGATGTCCTCGAACACCTGCCGATCGACGCCGTCCGGGTTGTCGTCGGTCTTGAGTAGGAACGGCGGGATCGCGCCCATCAGCACCGCCTTGCGGACCCGCCCGGAGCCGTACGCGCCGAGGTAGCGGGTCACCTCGCCGGTGCCCATCGAGAAGCCGACCAGGATGATGTCGCGCAGGTCGAGGTGCTCCAACAGGGCGTTCAGGTCGCCGGCGAACGTGTCGTAGTCGTATCCGACGGCCGGCTGGCTCGACCGGCCGAACCCACGCCGGTCATAGGTGATCACGCGGTGGCCGGCGGCGAGCAGCTCCCGGGTCTGCTTCTCCCAGGACGCCCCGCTGAGCGGGTAGCCGTGGATCAGCACGACGGCCGGGCCGCTGCCGTGGTCCTCGTAGTAGATGTCGATGTCCGCGCTGTTCTCTTCGCCGACCTTGACGTAGGGCATGTGGGTGTCCTTCCGGAGCGGGGGTCGAGGTGTTCGCTGCGGTCCGGCACCCCCGGTGCCGCCGCCCGTCGCACCACCGAGTCAACCGGCCGGGACCCCGGCACACCACGAAGAAGACATGCAGAAGTACGCCCGGGGTGCGCGCCGCCACGCGACCGCGTGGAACACTTGATCCGGTCAGAGCAGCAGGTCAGGGAGGCTCCGGTGACCGACGGTGAGATCGCGTTCGGGCCCCGGCTGCGGGAGCTGCGGCTCGCCGCCGACCTGACGCTGGAACAGCTCGCCGAGCGGTCCGGCGTCAGCGACCGGGCCATCAGCGACATGGAACGCGGCGTCAGTCAGGGGCCGCAGGCCCGTACCGTGCAGGCCGTCGCCGACGCGCTGGGTCTCGGGGCCGACGACCGCTCGGAGTTGGCCGCGGCGGCACGGGCGGGCCGCCGCCGCAGCGCCGGGCCGGTCACCCGGGGCCGGTGTCCGCTCCCGCGGCGGGTGACCGACTTCGCCGGCCGCCGGGACGAACTGGCCGCGATCCGCGCCCGGCTCACCGCGGCCGGTCCCGGTGACCCCGCGCCGGTGGTGCTGCTCAGCGGCGCGCCGGGGATGGGCAAGACGTCGCTTGCCGTGCAGGCCGCGACGGAGCTGGCCGACGCGATGCCGGACGGGCGGTTCTTCGTCGACCTGCGCGGGCTCGACGACCGGCCGTTGACCGCGGCCCAGGTGCTGGAACGGCTGATCCACGCGATCGACCCGTCGGTCGGGGCGGTCCCGCACGACCTGGACGAACTCTCCGCCCTGTGGCGGACGCGGGTCGACGGCCGACGGGTCGTCGTGGTGCTCGACAACGCCGCCGGCGACGGGCAGGTGCGACCCGTGCTCCCCGGCACCGGGCCGGCGGCCGTGCTGGTGACCAGCCGCCGCACCCTGAGCGGGTTGGAGGGCGTCCACCGGATCCCGCTCGGCCCACTGCCCGACGCCGCCGCCGTCACGTTGCTGGCCGGGATCGTCGCCGGCCCGCCGGAACGGGCCGCCGGGCTGGACCGGCTCGCCCGGCTCTGCGCGAACACCCCGCTCGCCCTGCGGATCGCCGGCAACCGCCTGGCCAGCCGCCCGGCGTGGACGGTCGGCGACCTGGCCGACCGGCTCAGCGCCGAGGAGCGCCGGCTGGACGCCCTGACCGCCGGCGACCTCCAGGTCAAGGCGGCGTTCCGACTGTCGTACCAGCAGTTGTCCGGGGTGGGCCGGCGGCTGTTCCGCCGGCTCGCGCTGGTGCCGGGGCCGTCCACCGGGGCCGAGCTGGCGGCCGTGCTCGCCGAGGAGTCCCTCGTCGGCACCGAGGACGCCCTCGACGAGCTGATCGACCTGGGCCTGCTGCAACACGGCACCGACGACCGGTACTCCCTGCACGACCTGCTGCGGCTCTACGCCGACCTGGAACTGCGGCAGGAGGAGTCCGCCGACGACCGGCGTTCCGCCCGTCGCCGGATGGTCGACTGGCTGCTGGACACCACAGTCGTCGCCGGCCGCTGGTACGAACCGGGCTTCGGCGCACCGCCGCCGGACGCCACCCGGCTGGTCGGGTTCGACACCGCCGACGCGGCCCGCGACTGGCTCCAGGCCGAGGCCGAGAACTGGCTGCCCGCCCTGGTCCAGGTCGCTGCGGCCGGGGCGCACCCGCGGGTCGTCGACGTCGCCGAGTCGCTGCACTGGTTCTCCGACCTGTGGCCGCACTGGGGGCACTGGCACGAGGTCTTCGCGCTCTCCGTCGAGGCCGCCGACCGGCTCGACGACGACCACCTGCGTGCCGTCCACCTCGGTTACCTCGCCTGGGCGCACATCGCCTGCCGGGGCGAATTCGACGTCGGTTTCCGACACGCCGAACGCGCCGCCGAGTGCGCCGGTCGGGTCGGCGACGCCCGCCAGCAGGGGTGGGCCCGCTTCTACTGCGCCTGGGCCCGGCTGGAGGCCGGACGCTACGCGGACGCCCTCGAATACGCTCGCGGGTCCGCCGACCGGTTCCGTCAGGCCCGGGACTGGGACGGGCTCCCGCAGGCGCTGCTCAGCATCGGCCAGAGCCTGGGCGGGCTGGAGCGCGACGACGAGGCGGTCGCCGCCTACCAGGAGGTGACCGCGGTCGTCCGCAGCCCGGAGACCGCCCCGTCGGAGCAGGTCGCGCAGATCGCCGACGTGATGGCGGCCCGCATGACGGCCCGGCTCCACCGGCGACACGGCCGGTGGAGCGAGGCGAAGCACCTCATCGACGGCGCCCTGGACCTGGCCGAACGACTCCGGCTCCAGCGGATGGTGGCGTGGGCGTTGGTCGACCGCGCCGACGCGTTCCTCGGCCTCGGTGACCCGGGGGCCGCCACGGCCGACCTGCGCCGGGCGGTGGCGGTGCATCGGGAGATCGGCGACGAGTCGCAGGCCCGGCAGCTCCAGGATCGGCTCGACCGGATGTCGGCACCGGACCCACCGCAGGAGCCGTGACCGGGCTCGACCTCTCCGCCTACCGGTGCTCGACGCGGTAGGTGCCGTCACCGGTCACGGCGCGTTCGCTGAGCGCCTTCCAGGCGGTGCCGTCGAGGTCGAAGGCGTCGAGCAGGTACGCCGAGACCGCGTCCGCGACGAGGGCGACGCGGGCCGGATCCTCGTCGGTGGTCTCGGCGACCTGCTCACCGGCGACGCCGCCCAGGGTGTGCTGGCCTTCGCCGATGGTGAGCAGGCTCTTGGGCGCGGGGCTGAGGTGGTAGGCGTCGGTGAACCAGTCCGGCCCCCGGGTGGACATCGCCGACTGGTCTCTGCCGCCGGCGACGACGAGGGCCGGGGTGGTCATGGTGGAATAGTCCGGCCGCATGAATGGCAGGTGTTCGACGGCGAACGGGGTGAGCGTGTCGCCGGCGCCGGTCGCCGCGATGAGCGCGCCCGTCCTGACCGCGGGGTGGGAGAAGTCCTCGCCGGGCGTGCCGTCGGCGTCGAGGACGCGGGCGCCGAGCAGGGTGCCGGCGGTCTGGCCGCCCCAGGAGTGCCCGACGACGGCGATCCGGTCGTGGTCGACGCTCGCGCGCAGCCCGGCGGCCCGGGCCTGGTCGAGCACTCCGTCGCGGTGGTCGAGGACGGCGTGCAGGTCGGCGATCCGGGCGCGCCAGATGGTGCCGAATCTCGGGTCGTCGAACCCGATGCCGTGCCGGCGGGAGTCGAGGTGGGTGGGTTGGACGACGACGAACCCGGCGCCGGCCCAGCGGTCGACGAGCGGCCCGTACCCGTCCATCGACCAGGCGTTGCCATGGGAGAAGACGATCACGGGAAGGTTGGTGCCGGAGACCGGCGCGGTGACCTTGACCCGGAGTTCGATGTCGCGGCCGGTGGTGGGAACCGGGATGGGCTTGACCGAGGCGATCAGGGTCGTGGGTTGGTCGATGGGCATGGTGGCGCCTGCCTTCTCAAGGGTCTGTCATACTCAAGCGGAACATTGTTCCGCCACCCAACACTAGCGGAACAATGTTCCGCCAACAAGGAGGGGAAGCGGTGACCGAGTCGCTCGGCGCGCGTCAGGCAGGCGTACGGCGCAACCGCGAGGCCCTGCTGGCCGCCGCCGCGGCCGTGTTCGTGGAGCAGGGGGTGCAGGCGCCGATCCGGGACATCGCCGGCCGCGCGGGCGTGGGCCTGGGCACGGTCTACCGGCACTTCCCGAGCCGCGCCGACCTGGTCACCGCCGTCTACCGTCACCAGATCGAGGAATGCGTCGCGCTGGCCGCCACGCTGCGACAGGAACCCATCGCCCCCGGCGAGGCGCTGACTCGCTGGATCGACGCGTTCGTGGAGTTCCTGGTGACCAAACACGGCCTCGGGGTCGCCCTCCAGTCCGAGGACCCGAGCCTGCTCACCCTGCACACGCTGATGCTCGACGAACTCGTCCCGGCATGCGCCTCGCTGATCGCCGCGGGCGTGGCGGCCGGGGAGATCGACCCTGAGGTGACCGCGTACACGCTCATGCGCGCGGTGGGGAACCTGTGCATCCTCGGCCCGGGCTACGAGCGCGCGCACGCCCAGGACATGGTGGCCCGCCTGCTCGTCGGGTGCCGCCGCACTCGCTGACGCCCACCGCCTTTTTCGAAGCGCGGTGCAACTTCCCGGACCGGTGGCTCCGTTCTACCTCCGTCACGAGGAGGCAGTCGACGTGAGAGCCGAAGACGAGCAAGCGTTCCGCGAGTTCGTGACGTCGCAGATGGCGGCGCTGCGCAAGCTGGCGTACATGACCTGCGGGGACTGGCACGCGGCGGAGGACGCCGTGGCCAACGCGCTGGTCAAGCTCTATCCCCGCTGGCGGAAGCTGGACCGGCCCGATCTCTACGTCAAGACCATGGTCTACCGGGCCGCGGTCGACGAGACCCGCCGCCCCTGGCGGCGCGAGCGGTCGGCCGGCGACGCCGTGCCGGACGTCGCGCTGCGGGATCCGGCCGGCGCGACCGACGAGCGGATGCGCCTGCGCGCGGCGCTCGACGCCGTGCCGGCCCGGCAGCGGGCCGCGGTCGTGCTCCGGCACTACCTGGACCTGAGCCTGGAGGACACGGCCGGCGTCCTCGGCTGCACCGTGGGCACGGCCAAGAGTCAGGTCTCCCGTGGCCTGGCGAAGCTGCGCGAGTCACTCGGCGGCGAACGCATCGAACTCACCGGCAAGCCGATGGAGGAGTGGACCAATGCAGTTGCATGACCTGGTGGACGCCGTGACGGGCGACGAGCCGCCGATGCGCCGTACCGCCGACGACATCGTCGCGGCGGGGCGGCGGGCCGAGCGGCGACGCCGGGCCGGGTTCGCGTCGGCCGGCGCGGCCGGTCTCGTCGTGGTCGCGGTCGCCGGCGCGTTCACGCTGCCGACCCTGGGCGCCGAGCGGGACCCTGCCGGCCCGCCGGCCCCGGCCGCCGCGGCGGCGTCCCGGCCGGCCGGGGCCGTCTGGCCCACCGCCGCGCCGTTCACCTTCACCTTCCAGGGGTACGACGCCGGCACGCTGCACGTGCAGGACCCGATCGTCACGTCGACCGCGTACCAGATCGCCTCCGTCTACTCCGACCGCCACACCTCGAACGACAAGCCCATGACGGCGGCGGAGGCCGAGGCGCTGGGCGACGCCGCCGGGGACAGGAAGAAGGCCGCCGGAGGGAAACCGTCCCTGTGGGCGTACCTGACCGTCTACCGCCCGGGCGCCTTCGACCCCGCCGGGATCAGGAACGGCAGGAAGGTCACCGTGGCCGGGCGCCGGGCGGTGCAGGCGACGCTGCCGGTCGGCCTGGACCCGAAGAATCCGATCGACGCGGGCAACAAGCTGTTCGCCTGGGAGTACGCCGCCAACGCATGGGCGGCTGTCACGTCGATCTCCAGTGACCGGGCCACGCCGAGCTTCGCGGATCTGGGCGGCCTGGTCGACGGGCTGAAGCCCCGCCGGCCGACGCCGGCCCTGGTGCCGTTCAGGGTGGGCTACCTGCCGGCCGGCTACCTGCCGTTGCAGACCGGCACGCATGCCATGCCCGGCCTCAGCGGCATCGCCACCGCCCGCGCCGGTGACTACGGCGGCGCGACGTACATCCGGCCGGCCGCGCCCACCTCGGGGCTGACCGCGCCGTACGACGCGGTCGAGGGCGGCATCTCCGACGGCTTCCACATCTTCGTCCTGCCGAGCACCAGCGCGAACCAGTCGCCGGAGCTCGGCACGACGAGGTGTCACCAGGTGCCCAAACGGCGGGCGCGGGAAGCGGGCCTCGGGGTCGGCGACTTCTGCAACGTCTGGAGCGCCGACGGCACCGTCGTCCTCCAGGTCAGTGCCACCGGCCTCGGCGACACGTTGCCCTGGACCGAGCTGGAGAAGATCGCCAAGGGGATCACGGTCGCCGACGTCGGGGACGAGTCGACCTGGACCCCCGCCGCGACCGCGCTGCGGCCGTGACGGTCGACGCCGAGCCCTTCGGAGCGGCTCCCGCCCTCCGGCGAAGAACGTCGGGGGCGGGAGCCAGAAAACTTATGCTGACGAGACTAGACATCCTCCCGGGCGTGGCATACTCTTTCTCAGGTCGAGAGAGAAGATCCGTCAAGACGTGGACGGGCCGTCCGGCCGTGAGGTCATGACGGACGGCGAAGTGCAGGTGGAGCCAGGGCTCTTTTCGGGGCTGCACCTGATGCTCGCCGCACGTGTCGGGGCCATGAAGTCGCGTGGGCTCCGACACCGGCGGGCCGTACGACAGCACGTGTCGGAAGTAAGCAGAGGAAAGGGAGGGCCGTACACCGTTGGATCGCCCGCCCGCGGCCGTTACGTCAGGCCGGGCGGACACCGCAGTTTCCATCGAACGAGAGGTGGTCTCCGGTCACGCATACGCGATCCTCGCGTCCGAAGCCGTCCAGCACGGCTGGCGCGGACATGACAAGCCGACGTTCCTGTCGGCAGTAGGTGTTCTGACCCGTAACCCTGGGCCCCGGCGCACAAGCGCCGGGGCCCTCGACGTGGAGGTGGCATGGGGCAGCAGCCCGACGACATGTTCGGCGATGAAAACTACCCGGCCTACACCATCGGCCAGGCCGCGGAGATGCTCGGCGCCACGCAGGACTTCCTGCGCCGCCTGGACGAGGCAAAACTGATCAACCCGCACCGCTCCGGCGGTGGGCACCGCCGCTACTCCCGCTACCAGCTGCGGCTGGCCGCCCGGGCCCGCGAGATGGTCGACCAGGGCACCGCCCTGGAGGCCGCCTGCCGGATCATCATCCTGGAGGACCAGCTCGAGGAAGCCCTTCGGCAGAACGGGGAGCGGTGACGGGACCGGCCGGCGGGCGTGAGCGCGGTCGGGAGACCCGCAACGAGATCGAGGCGCAGAGCCGAGGGCTGGGGGAACTGAGTTGTGGCGCCGCGCGCTCCGGATCGCCCTGGCCGGCCTGCGCCACACGAACCTGACCGGTGACCCGCCCGACGAGACGGTCATCGACCAGCTCCACCACGACAAGCCGACATGGCTGTCCCACCCGTGACGGCTCTGCCTGACGACCTGATCGCGGTCCTCGCACCGTCGCCGGTGCTGGGCGCTGCGCGGCAGCGTCGTGGCCGTCACCGTCGAGGGCGCCCGCGAACACATCGACGAGCTGTCCCGGAAGTGCCTCGACCGTCCGTACCCGGCTTCGGCGGCCGGGAGCAACGCGTGCTTCTCCGCATCCGGCTCGACCGGCTGCACACGCCCTGATCAGGGCGGGACGGTGGCTACGGGCTGATCGCCGCGCTCGTCCATGTCCCGCGGTCTCCGTCGTGCTCGCTGCGGCAGGGCGAGATGGCCTGTGGGAAAGGAGTGTGCGCCGCCGGCTCCTGCCGGCGGCGCACATCGCAACGGGTGAAGGAGTCGTGCGTCAGATGTTCGTCAGGTAGGCCACCCACTTGACCCAGAGGGGAGTCCACATGGCTGCGTCACCCCACCCCGTCGCGGGGGCGCCGACCATCGTCAGCGCCGATTGGACGAGTGATTCCAGGGAGTGCGCGGGTAGTGAGTGGAGCAGGTCGACGGTGACCTGGATGCCCCAGATGAGGATCATGCGGCCGAACGTAGCGGAGGTCGATCATGGCGGCGAGAAAATTTCGCATCCTGGGATGTGTCCGTCATGTGGCCTTCGGCAGTGACTCTCACTACTTAGACGCTCATAAATGACATGTAAGCATCGCAGCGATTCTAGCGATTCGTGTCGACTGCGGAAACCCGCTGCCGGTTGCCCGTTGGCGTTAGGCTCGCCGGTAACAACGGTGCGAATTGTCTAGGTGACTGTGAGTGGTGGCTCGGGGGAGGCCGTACATGGAGGATCAGATCGTCCTGGCCGTCGCGACCGCACTGGCGACCAAGGGCGCGGAGGCGCTCGGTGTCGGTGCGCGAAGTGCGATCGGTTCGTTGTTGAGTCTGGTCCGTGGCCGATTCGGAGCGGGGACGCGAGAGTCGGCCGTACTCGACGCCGCGATGGCACACCCACAGGAGCGTTGGCGGCATGCGGCGCTCGCCTCGGCTCTGGCAGACGTGATGGCACGGGACCCGAGCTTCACCGCTGCCCTCGACGACGAATGGCGCAGGCTGGCGCGAGCGGGTGTCGTCGCGGTTCAGGGTCAGGTGGTGAACCACTTCAGCGGCACGGCCGGAACGGTCGTGCAGGCGCGCGACGTGCAGGGCGACATCAACTTCTAGGCCCGGACGGTCGGAGGTGCGGCGGGCGGGTGGGGGCGCGGCGATTGGGAACGGATTCCTGCGACACCGAACGGGCAGTGCCGTCCGGTACGTCGAACGAGCAGTCCGGGAACGTGTCCGGATCGAGTGTCCAGGCCGGGGTCATCCACGGCGGTGTGTACTTCGGTGGTGCTCACGTCGAGCGTCCACCGATTCCCCGGCAGCTGCCGGCGCCGTCGCCGAACTTCATCAACAGAACTAACGAACTCTCCGCCTTGGACGGTCACCTCGCCGAGCGGGGTAACCTCGTCGCCGTTCTGTTCGGGCCGGGTGGCGTGGGGAAGTCCGCCCTCGCGAGGCAGTGGGCGCACGGCAGGCTGGACCGCTTCGTGGACGGGCAGCTCTATGCCGACCTGCGGGGGTTCAGCGACACCGAACCCCTGGACCCGGGCGTGGTGCTGTCCGCCTTCCTCCGGGCCCTGGGGGTGGCGCCGGACCGGATTCCCCCGCACCTGGCCGAACAGGTGACCCTCTACCGCACGGTGACCGCGAACAGTTCCCTGTTGGTGATCCTCGACGACGCCTACTCGGCAGCCCAGGTCAGGACACTACTGCCGGCGTCGACATCGGCGGCGGTCGTGGTGACCAGCCGCCGACGACTGACCGGGTTGCTGCCCGACGGTGCCTGCCTGGTCGAGGTCGGCCCGTTGCCGGCTCCCGAGGCGGTGGAGTTGTTGGGGCGGGCCGTCGGCCGGGAGCGGATTCTCCGCGAGGCCGCGCCGGCTGAGGAGCTGGCAGGGATCTGCGGTGGTCTGCCCATCGCGCTCGTCGTGGCGGCGGCGCGGCTGGCGTCCCGTCCCAAGTTGACGGTTCGTCGGATGGTCGACGATCTGGCCGACGAGGCGCAGCGGCTGACCCGACTTTCGGTGGTGGAAGGTTTGTCGATCAGGACGACTTTTCAGTTCTCGTACCAGGCCCTGACGGCCGAGGCGTCGGTGTTGTACCGGAGGCTGGCTCTGCACCCGGGGGCGGAGTTCGGGATGGATCTGATCTCGGTCGTGGCCGGAGCGGGTGGGGTCGACGGGGCGCGGGTGGGCACCGTGGTGGGGGAGTTGCTGGACGCGAACCTGGTGGAGGAGGTGACCGAGGATCGGTTCCGCTACCACGACCTGCTCCGGCTGTACGCGCGTGAGATGTCGGAGCAGGATGACCCGCCCGACGACCGACTGGCGGCTGTGCGCTTGATGCTGGAGTTCTACCTCGCCGCCGCCCGCCGGGCGGACCGCGTGGTGACCCCCTACCGGCGCCGGCTGCCGTACGTCTACCAACAGGCATTGGACGGGCCACCCGAGTTCTCCGACCGGGCCGCTGCCCTCGGGTGGTTGGACCGGGAGCGGAGCAATCTGCTGGAGGCCGGCCGGGTCGCCTTCGATCTGGGCCTCCATGAGCTGACCTGGCAGCTCAGTGACGTAGCCTGGCCGCTTCTTCTCTATTTCAAGGGCTACCAGGAGCGGCTGGAGATCGACGAGCGCGGTGTGCGGGCCGCCCAGGCATGGGGAAACATGTGGGCCGAGGCGGTCATGCTCAAACGGCTGGGTCGGGCGTGCAGCCGGGTCGGCGCCCACGAGGCGGCTGAGCGGCACGGTCGGGCGGCGGTCGACCGGTACCGACAAGTGGGTGACATCCAGGGCGTCATCGACGCCGAGGAGGGGTTGGCCACCCTCTATGCCGATACCGGCCGGGAGGACCAGGCGGCGGAGGCGTACGCCCGGGTCCTCGCCGGCCGGCGGACCCTGCCGAACGCCCGGAGTGTCGGCCTCTCCTGTCTCAACCTGGGCATGCTTCGGACCCGGACGGGCCGACCGGCCGACGCGCTACCGCTGTTGGTGGAGGCCGGGCAGATCTTCGCCGAGCTGTCCGAGGTCGACCCCTACAACGCTGCTCGGGTGCTGATCGGCCTTGCCGACGCGTACCTCGGCACCGGCGACCTGGCCGCTGCCGAGGAGTCCGCCATCGAGGCGGTACGCCGGATGGCCGAACTCGGCACCGACAGCGAACGTGCAGAGGCCGTGTTCCTGCTCGGCCGAATCGCCCGGCGGCGGGGCGACGACGAGGCCGCACGACAGCACTATCGGGAGGCCGCCGCCATCTTCGCCGCACTCGCCGCGCCCCGGTTGCCCGACGTGCTCCGCCGGCTCGACGAGTTGGACGGCGGCGTGGCCGAGCGACAGCACGTCCCCGCTGGTGCGCCGGAGGTACAAGGTTCCGGTGGCCCACCGGCTGTGGAGCAGTCGAGCCACCACAGTGAGCAGCCCGATCGTCAGTCCGCCGGGAGCGGCCAACCGGCCGAGGCGACGCGGCTGGTCGCCGCGTACCCCGACGGCGACATCCCCCGCCCGGGTCCCGACGACGGCGAGGGCCAGCCCGGGATACGCCACCAGCAGGCTCTCGCCGACCGTGGCCGGCTCGCCGTTGTCGACGACGGTCACGACGATGTCGGCCAGCCGGGCTGAGCGGGGCGCCCGTCCGCGGGCCGGGAGTGCCACGACGACGGGCTCAGCCGGCGAGGTCATGCTGGACCTTCCAACGACCGGGGTGAGCCACCGGCACCGGGCTCGGCTGTCGGTGCCAGCCGGGCTCGGTCAGCCGAAGCAGGCGGTACATCGTGCGCCGCAGCAACACGCCGGCCTCGCCGGGACGGCTGGTCAGCGCGGCCATCACCGCCTGCCGGTCGATGCCCGTGTCCAGCGAGAGCTGGGGTGGAAGCGGTCGGCGCGGGTCCAGGCGGTTGGCGCTCTCGGCCAGCAGGTGCTGAGCTGTGCCGGTGGCGGGCATCGACCGCAGCGCGGGCAGCAGCAGCGTCGGGCGTCCGATGGCGGCGGCGTACGCGGTGACGGAGCCGTGGTCACCGATGACATGATCAGCGGCGACCACCGGGCCGCGCCAGTCCTCGGTCGGGTCGGGTAGCAACAGCCCGACATCGAGGCAGTCCCGGAGCCAGGCTCGCACCTGGCGGTGTCCGTGTGCGTCCCAGACCGCGGGGTGCAACAGCGCGGCGATCCGGTACCGCCCCGGAGGGAGCTGCGTCATCAGACGCGGAAGCAGGTCGGGCCAACGGCCGAAGACGCCGTCCGGCCCCCAGGTGGAGGAGACCACCACGAGTTCCTGCCGCTCGTCGAGCCCCAGGGCCCGCCGGTAGTCCTGCCGCCGGGAGAGGCTGGCGACGAGCCGGTCAGCGCAGGGGTCACCGATGACCACGGCGGCCTCGACCGCTTCCGGACACTGCCGACGCAGCACCTCCAGCTCGTGGTCGTGGGCGAGGGCGAGGGCGGTGGGAAGGACCCGCCCGCCATGGGTCAGGCGCGGCGCGTCGAGGCCGTACACCGGCGGATCCGCGAGCACCGGGCCGCCGTACGGCCCGGGTCGCACCCGCTTACCGCGCCCTGCGCCGTGGGCCATCAGGAACAGGGGTGCGTGCAGTTGGTGAAGTCCGCCGTGGGCGGCGGCGAGACCGAGATCGAACTGTTCCCGGACGGCCTGGTGCCAGGGGAGGACAAGCGCGCCGAGCCGGTTGAGGAACGGCCTCACCTGAAGGTTGAAGACGTCTGGCGCCACGGTGAAGACCAACTGCACCCTCGGGTCGCTCTCGACGTGCTCGATCACGTCCAGGAGCCGTCGGCAGCTCGCGATGGTGTGTGCCACGACGAGCACCGTCCGGCAGCCCGACCGGCTCGCCCAGCGGTCAGCGTCGATACCGATGGGGGTGGATGACCATTCCAGCGACGTCATTGGGGTCCCTCCTGCATTGAATGACTGGGGGGATTCAGCATCGAGGGGCCAGTTGCGGATCAGCTTGCCGGTCGCCTTGCAGTGGGCTTGCAATGGGCGGGGAAGTGGAATGTCTGATTTCTGATTCTGTGGAGAAAGGTTTGAAGCATCCCGCGGCTGGAAGAAGAATGAAATAGGTGAATGTCGATCAAGAATAGGCGGGGGCAGGGCTGATGGAGTTCGCGATTCTGGGTCCCACGAAGCTCACCGTCGAGGGGTGGTCGATCCCGCTGGGTGCGGCAAAGCAGCGCGGCCTGCTCGCCGTCCTTCTCTATCACGCCGACAATCCGGTACGGGTCGAAACGATCATGGAGTTTCTGTGGCCGGACTCGGCCGTGGATGCTCGTCGTCCGCTGCTCTACACGTTGGCCAGTCGTCTACGTGCCGCCTTGCGGGCAGTTGACCTGCAGGACGCCCTCGTGCGGGTGCCTGGTGCCGACGCCTACCGGCTGACCATCGAGCCTGATCTGGTCGACTACCACCGCTTCCTGCGGCTGACCGCCGAGGCGCGGCAGGCGGCCGGCCGGGATCAGCATGACCGATGCGTCGCCATGCTCACCCGAGCCGGCGAGCTGTGGCGGGGCGATCCGCTCGCGGACCTGCGCGGTGCACGGTGCGAACACCTCCGGCGGGATATGCGAGAAAAGCAATTCGGCGCAGCGAAAATGCTGGCGGAAAGCGAGTTGGTCACCGGCCAACACGACCGGGTGCTGGCCCGGCTGGAGCCGTTGCTGATCGAGAACCCGCTCGACGAGGGATTGGCGAGGTTGTGGATCACCGCGCTCCAGGCGGCCGGTCGCACCTACGACGCACGGGACTTCCTGGCCGCCTACCGCCGACGCTACCGCCGTGCGATGCGTACCGAACCGGTGCTGGACATCGCGGATCTTCTGCCCCCCGCGTCCGTGACGAGCCGCCTTGCCGCCGTGGACGCGGCGGCGTCGGTGCCCCGGCAGCTACCGAACGACGTCCCCGACTACACCGGGCAGACCGGGCTGCTGGACGAGTTGGACGCCCTCGCCGCCGGCGAGGGCGGCTCGAAGGTGGTGGTGCTGACCGGGATGCCCGGAGTGGGCAAGACCACCCTCGCCGTTCACTGGGGACATCGCCGTCAGGGGTGGTACCCCGACGGGCAGCTCTACCTCAACGGGGAGGCGCACGGCCCGATGCCGCCCGTAGGCGCGCAGGAAGCGCTGCACGGCTTCCTCGTCGCCCTCGGTGTCCCGGCGGATCGGGTGCCCGCCGACGCCCGTCGACGCGCCGAGCTGTACCACCGCCTCATGGACGGACGGAGGATGCTCGTCGTGCTGGACAACGTCGTCGACTCCGAACAGGCGCAGCAGCTCCTACCCCGCTCCGACACCAGCCTCACCGTGGTGATCAGTCGTAACCGGCTGCGCGGGTTGAGTGTCCGGCACGGCATCCCCAGCCTCACCGTCGCGCCACTGTCGCACCTCGAACGACATCACATGCTCGGCCGGATCATCGGACCGGAACGCACCGCCGTGGAGCCTGCGGCACTGGAGACGCTGGCCTGGCTGTCGGGCGGGCTGCCGCTCGCGCTACGGGTCATCGGCGAGCACGTGGTCTCCCGGACCCAGGCCCGTCTGGGTGACCTGGCCGACGAACTCACCGGTCGACTGCTCGACATCGAGGGCGACGACACCGACGAGATGACCCTGCGAACCGTTTTCGCCTGGTCGGTCAACTCGCTCGCCCCGATGCCCATCCGGCTCTTCCTGGGGCTCGGTCTCTTTCCGGGCGGCACCATCGGGGCCGAGGCCGCTGCGGCGATGCTGGCGGTGGACGTCGCCGAGGCCGAACGGGCCCTCGACCGACTCGCCCGCGCCCACCTGGTCAACCACGACACCGTCCGGCGGTATCGGATGCACGACCTGCTGCGCCGGTACGCGGCCGACCGAGCCCGGGCGGAGGAACCTGCCGAGCAGCGACGAGCGGCACTGCACCGGCTGCTGGACTGGTACCTGCTCACCGCCGTCAACGCCGTCACCGTCCTGGAGCCGACCCGCGCACCCGTCCCCGACCTGCCCGCACCGGGGGCGGTGACACCGATGACCTTCACCTCGGACGGTGCCGCCCTGCGTTGGTGCGAGACGGAACGGACCAACGTGCTCGCCCTGGTCCGCTGCGCGGTGGCCGGAGGTTTCCATCGGCACGCCTGGCAGACCGTCGACACGGTCCACGAAGTCTTCGACCGCTCCGGCAGCCAGGAGGACATGCGGGAGATGTTGCGTATCGCCCTCGACGCCGCGACTGCCGACGGTCACCACCCGGGCCGGGTGGGCACCCTCGTCAACCTTGGCGCCACCTACTTCACCACCCACGACTACGACCGGGCCGGCAGCTTGTTCACCGAGGCTCTGCGACTCGCCGAGGAGAACGGCGTCACCGAGCTGCAGTCGGTCTGCCGACACAACCTCGCCTCCGTGCACCTGCGGACCGGGGCGATCACCACCGCCATCGAGACCTTCCAGGAAGTCCTGAACGACTGTCGCGTGGCCGAGAACGCGACCGGTGAGGCGTACACGCTCTACCACCTTGGTGACGCCTACCGTCAACTCGGACGGTATGACCAGGCCCGCCTCCTCTACCAGCGGGCCCTCGTCGTCTGGGACCGGATCGGTTCGCTGCGGGGCCGGAGCCTCAACCACGTCCGGCTTGCCGAGCTCAGCCTCGACACGGGCCAGCCTGGTGCCGCACTCGACCTCAGCCGCGTCGCCCTCGATCTGCACGAGCGGGTCACCGACGACACGATCCGTTGCGATGCCCTCACCATCTCGGCCGAGGCCCAACTCCGCCTGGGGCGGCACCGTGACGCGCTGGCCGACGCCACCCTCGCCCGGGTGGTCGGCGACGAGCTGGCCGACCCGCTGCGCCAGGCGCGCGCTCTCGCCGTGCTGGCGGAGGCCCTCGGCGCGGTCGGTGACCACGACAACGCTCTCAGCCGGGGCCGGGAAGCCCTCGACCTGCTCGACGACACCGATGACCCACAGCGGCAGGCCATTCGGGAGCGGATCGTCGCGCGCCACGTCTGCCAGGGGTGAATCGCCGGAGATCGATGGAGGTGCGAGCCTGCGCTCGACGCCCAACACGACGGACGCAGCTGCCTGACGACAGGTGTGACACTGCGGGAGGCCGGCCCGAACCGGACGGGCACCCTGGGTGCTGATTTTTCGCGAGCCCTAGGCTCGATGCGATGAGTCGGACAACCGAGCCCCCGCGGCGGACCCTCCGGGAGGCGGTGGACGACCGGGTGGTCGACGCCACCCTGATCGGGCTGGCCGGTGCGGTCGGGCTGATCTCGGTGATCTCCCAGGTGAACGACGCGGTGCCGGGCTACGCCTGGATCCGGTACGCGGACTGGGCCACCGGGGTGCTCGGCGCTCTGGCGCTGTGGTGGCGGCGCCGGTTCCCGGTCGTGCTCGGCGTTGTTCTGGCCGTGGCGAGTGCGTTCTCGGAGACGGTCGCGCCGGCCGCGATCGTCGCGTTGTTCACCGTCGCGGTGCATCGCTCCACCAGGGCGACGGTCGCGGTGTGTGCGATCAGCCTGGCCGCGCTCACCGGCTATCAGTTGCAGTGGCCCGAGACAGCGGTACCGCCGATGACGGTGTTCGTCATCATCGGGCTGGGGAACCTCGCCATCGTGGCGTGGGGGCTGTCCGTACGCAGCCGCCGGGCGCTGGTCGCGGCCTTGCGGGAGCGGGCGGCGGCGGCCGAGGTCGAGGCGCTGCTGCGGACCGAGCATGCGGCCCGGGAGGCCCGGGAGGCGCTCGCGCGGGAGATGCATGACGTCCTCGGACACCGGCTTTCGCTGCTCAGCGTCCATGCGGGCGCCCTTGCCTATTCGCGCGACGCGCCGGCTGAGGACCGGGCGCGGGCCGCCGAGGTGGTCCGCGAGAACGCGCACCGCGCCCTGCAGGACCTTCGCGAGGTGATCGGGGTGCTCCGGGCTCCGGTGGGTGAGCTGCCGCTGCCGGGCGTCGAGAACATCCCGGAGCTGATCGACGAGGCCCGTCAGGCTGGCACGCCTGTCGAGTTACGGGACGAGGCGGGGGTGACGACCGAGGACCGGCACCTCCCGGAGACGCAGGGTCGCACGCTCTACCGCCTCGTGCAGGAGGGCCTGACCAACGTACGCAAGCACGCGCCGGGTACGCCGGTGGTGGTTCGGGTCACCGGACGCCCCGACGACCAGGTGACCGCCGAGGTGGTGAACGCGCCGCCGACGGGTCCGTCCTCGCGTCCCGATGGTTCCGGGACGGGGCTGCGCGGGCTCGGGGAGCGCGCCCGACTCGTGGGCGGGCAGCTCGACCACGGGCCGACCGACTCGGGCGGCTGGCGGGTCCGGCTGCGGTTACCCTGGCCGTCGTGACTCATCTCCCGCCGGCCGACGGCACGCCTGCCGGCGACGGGCCGGTCATCGATGTGCTGGTGGCCGACGACGACCCGGTGGTCCGGTTCGGGCTGAAGATGATGCTGAGCGGTGCGCCCGACCTGCGGGTGGTGGCCGAGGCGAGCGACGGCGCGGAGGCGGTGGAGTTGGCCCGGCGCCACCGGCCCGACGTGGTGCTGATGGACATCCGGATGCCCGGCACCGACGGGCTCACCGCCACGGAAACGCTGCGCGGCGGGTCGTCCGCTCCGCAGGTCATCGTGTTCACCACCTTCGACGCGGACGCCCGTGTGCTGCGTGCCCTGCGGGCGGGCGCGGCCGGGTTCCTTCTGAAGGACACCCCGCCCGACGAGCTCGTCGTGGCGATCCGGCACGCGGCGCAGGGCCGTCCCGTGCTCTCGCCCGAGGTGATGCGTCGGCTCATCGCGCGGGTCGCGGATTCGGAGCAGGACGGTCGGCAGCAGGCCGCCCGACGTCGTCTCGACGTGCTCGCCGACCGGGAGCGGACGGTGGCAGCCGAGATCGGTGCCGGGCGTACCAACGCGGAGATCGCCGCGCGGCACCACCTCGGTCTGACCACGGTCAAGACCCACGTGTCGGCGATCCTCACCAAGCTGGACCTCACCAACCGCGTGCAGGTGGCACTGCTCGTGCAGGAGGCGGGACTCGTTCCCCCGGATTGACCGCTCCTCCTTTGGTTCGAGGATCCGGAGCCTTGGTCGGACAACGGAGCCGGTTGGCCCGTCTAGCGTCGATGACATGCCACTTTCCCAGCGACATAGCAGCGTGTCACCCCGACCGCTACGGATCGCCGCGGTGCTGGCCGCCGCCGTGCTGGCCCTGACCGGTTGCACCGGTGGGGTCAGCACGGCCAAGGCGGACCGCGCCACGGAGACCGCCGGCCCCACCGTGCCCGCGCCGACCCCGCAGCCGGCACGGTGGGAGGAGTGCGGGCCGGGACTCGACTGCGCCACCGTCGAGGTGCCTCTGGAGTACGCGGACCCCGACGGTGAGCAGATCAAGCTCGCCGTGACCCGGCACCGTGCCACCGATCCGGCCCGACGCGTCGGCAGCCTGTTCGTCAACCCGGGTGGTCCGGGGGTGCCGGCCACCGAGACGGTCGCGTCCATCGACGCCGCCAACGACAAGGGTCCCTACTCGCCCGACGTCGTCGCCCGGTTCGACGTCGTCGGCATGGACCCGCGCGGGGTCGGGAAGTCCGGCGCCGTGCGCTGCCTCACCGAGGAGCAACGCGCCGAGCAGGCAGCCGAGAACCGCGACCCGACCATCCCCGGCGGGAAGCCGTTCGGCACGCTGCTCACCGACGCCCGCACCTTCACGAAGGGCTGCCTGGCCCACCAGAGCCCCGAGTTCCTGGCGAGCCTGTCCACCGACAACGTCGCCCGGGACCTGGACCAGGTACGCGCCGCGCTCGGCGAGGAGAAGATCACCTTCTACGGCGCCTCCTACGGCACGGTCGTGGGACCGATGTACGCCACGCTCTTCCCCGACCGCGTACGCCAGATGGTGATCGACGCCCCGGTCGACACCAGCCTGTGGCAGAACGACCCGCTGCGGCTGCTGGACGACGTCGCCCGCTCCAACGAAGAGACGCTCGACGCCTGGTTCACGACCTGCCGTGCCGAAGGCGTGCGGGTGTGCGCCTTCGGCGACGGTGATCCGGAGGCCGCGCTCGACGCGCTGATCACCAGGCTGGAGGCGAAGCCGCTGCGGGTCCCCCCGGTGGAGGGCCTCACACCGGGCGGCACGCTCGACGGGGCAATGGCCCTGGAAGCCGTACGGGCCGCCGCCGGCAACCGGGTGCTCTGGCCCACCCTCACCGCGGGCCTGCTCGCCGCGCAGCAGGGCAACGGCACGGCTCTGCACTTCCTGGTCTCAAAGATCACGGTCGCGCCGTTCGGCGGTCCGTTCGCGATCCTTCAGGAGCCGCACAACGCCGTCCGGTGCGTCGACTGGCCGAAGCTGGGCAAGCTGTCCGAGCATCACGCGGCGGCGAAGAAGATCGCCGAACGCGGGGAACGGCTCGGCAGCCGGGCCGCCTACAGCGCGTTGAACTGTGCACTGTGGCCCGTCGAGAACGAGGACCGCTTCACGCGGGAACTCACCGGCGCCGGCGCCCCGCCGATCCTGGTGGTCGGTGGCCGGCTGGACAACGTGTCCCCGTACCACTGGGCCGAGGCCATGGCGAATCGGCTGGAGAACGCCGTCCTCCTCACCCGCGAGGGCGTCGCCCACACCTCCTACCGCACCAGCGGCCCGTGCGTCGATGCCGCCATTGACGCCGCGCTGATCGACGGAGTGCTACCCGCCGACGGCACCACCTGCGACGCCGTACCCCCGGCCACCACCCGCCCGCCTGCCCGGTAGGCGCCGGGCTGGCGGAACAGTTCGGACCGGAGCATGAGAACTCTTCATATCTTCATCGACCGGCGTTACGCTCTGGTCCAATCCTGAGATGGATCACATCGGAGGTTCCTATGAAGAAGATGACCATCCGTCGCACCACTGCACTCCGCCTGGTGTCCGGCGCACGTCGGCTGTGGATCGAGTGGTGCTGGTAGCTGACCGCCAGGCGGGCGCTCCCGGGCGCCCGCCTCTGCGGCGGTGGGCACGGCGGTGACCGGCGGGCCGGAGCGCTACGACTGCCACCGCGACCACGGGCCGTACGCCGGGGTCTCGGCCTTCCTCGGCCGGGTCGCCGCCGACCGACCCCGCCTGGCGGCCCGGCACACGGTCGAACTTCGCGCGATCGCCCCCCAGCTCGATCCGGCGGCCCGGCCGGCCGCCGAGGAGGAGCCGATCCGATTCCACCCCGCCCGCCGGACCGCCTGTCTGGCCTACGGCGCGGCGGAACTGGTGGAGGCCTGGGCCGCTACGCTCCGGCGACCCGTGACCATCCGGTTCGATCACGTCGCCAGTGCCGACGAGACGACCGCCGAACTGCTGGACGCGCTGGGCCGTCGACTCGGGTCGACCCCGGTGCGCCTCGACCTACGCGATGGCGGAGCCCCCGCCCCGACGCCCGACGAGCGCACCCCGCAGGCGTTACGGCGGGCCCTGGGTGACGGCCTGGCCGGCGGCTTCTACCACCACGCGGCCCGGGTCGCCCGGCGCGGGCGGGCGGCGGTCACCCCGGACGGCGACCTGCGGCACTGGTGGGCATTCACCACCGGCCTGGCCACCGCACTGGCAGCCCTGGACCGGGCCACCGAGGCGCTCGACCTCTACGACGAGGCGCGGGCCGTCACCGACGATCCGAAGATCACCATGTCGGCGGCGTACGCCACCGCCATGCTGCACGCCCGGCACCTGCCGGCGGCCGACCAGGACCCGGAACTGGCCCGACTCTGGCTGGAACGGGCGCTGCGTCTCGCCGCCGGGCTGGCCGACCCCCGCCAGCGGCTGCTGTCGACGGTCTTCTACGAGCAGGGCCTGGCGCTGCTGGACAGCCGGGCCGGCCGGCCCGACCAGGCGCTGCGGCGCGTCGACGACGGGCTGGCCCGGCTGGCGGCCGCACTCGGCCCCGGCGAGCGCCCGCAGGACCTGGCCCGGCTGCGCCACAACCGGGCGCAGGTCCACCTCGCGCTGGGCGACCCGGCGCGGGCGCTGGCCGACCTGGACACCGTGATCGCCCACGACCCCGACAACTGCGAGTACTACGTGGACCGCGCTGCCCTGTACCGGTCGGCGGGCCGGATCCGGGCCGCGATCAAGGACTACGACGCCGCCATCCGACTGGGACCGCACCTGCCTGAGGCTTACTACAACCGGGCCATGCTCCAGCAGGAACGGGGCCGCCCCGGCCGAGCGCGCGCCGACCTGGAACGCGTGCTCGCCATCGACCCCGGCCACCTTGATGCCCGGATCGCCCTGGTCAACCTGCATGTGGAGCGCGGCGCGCTCGACGCCGCCGAGGCCGGCGCGCGTGCCGGGCTGGCCGGCGCACCGCAGGAGCCCGCACTGCTGTGCACCCTGGGCCTGGTTCGCGCCGAGCGTGGCGGAGCCGCTGAGGCCGACGAACTGCTGACCCGTGCGCTGAGCGAGGACCCCGAACTGGTGGAGGCATGGACGAACCGGGCCGCCGTCCGGTTCGAGCGCGGCGACGTGGCCGCCGCGCTCGCCGACCTGGACCGGGCGGTGGCGCTGTCGGCTGCCCCCGTGCCGCGCTACAACCGGGGCACCGCCCTGGCCCGACTGGGCCGG
Source organism: Micromonospora sp. NBC_01392 (assembly GCF_045040125.1). Classification (NCBI taxonomy): domain Bacteria; kingdom Bacillati; phylum Actinomycetota; class Actinomycetes; order Micromonosporales; family Micromonosporaceae; genus Micromonospora; species Micromonospora sp. NBC_01392. The sequence goes on from NZ_CP109549.1 coordinate 905,892, forward strand.
TGGGACGAGGCGGCCCGCGACTTCGCCCAGGCGCTCGCTCAGCCCGGCCTGAACCGTGCCCTGCGCCGGGACCTGCGCGCGGAACTCGCCCGTTGCCGCCGGGCGCTCGCCGGCTGACCACCGGGAAGCCGGCGCTCATCGTGCGCCGGTCTCCTCCGCCGCCCCCACCCTGTCCTCGGCGGCCTGCTACTGGTGGCGTAGGCGTCGAAATCGGCGGATGGCGGTGGTGATCGAGACTCCGGTGGTGGTGTGATCGGCGATCCAGCCCAACGTCGGCGGCGCTGCCGATGCGCCAACGCCGTCCTTCCTTCAAGAGTGGCCAAACGCGTTATGTGGTGTCGATGACCTCGCGTCCGAGGGCCAGAATGCAGCGGAGACGAGTTTGAAGTTGGCGATGCCGAACGGGATGCCGATAATCGCGAGGCACAGCGCGATGCCGGCAAGGATGTGGGACAGGGCCAGCCACCAGCCGGCGAGCACCACCTATCGGTGCAGCAGACCCGAGTTCAGCCGGCGTTGACACTCGTGGCGTTGCTTCCCGCCAGCGCGAAAGCCGCAGCCTGGATCGCCGCTGGATAGCTGGCTATCACCGCCGCTGCAGCCACCACCGCCGTGGTGACCGTCAGCGCCGCTCGTCACCGGGCCGCGTTGACAGTGCTCAGGCTCCTCCTCCGTCATCAGGCGGGCGGACGACCCTGACGAACCAACCGCCACGCTGCTGACGCCGACGAGCAGGCGATGACGTAGCAAACGTCCGTCTGGCCAACTTCACGTACTTCTCGGGCCGGGCGACGAATCACCGACCCGCCACGATCAGATGACTCTCGTCGGCTATGAGTGGACGCTCCGGTGGGGACCGTCGTAGGGGGCGTCATGGCAGAGTCCGAGCGCCCGGCATGAGCGCTCCGTGACCCTCCGGTGGTGACGCCGAAGGGGGTGTACGGATCAATCATCGCTGATCTTCGGTGATGTGCGCGGTGTGTACGCTCCAGCGGATGCCAACCGGGGTCAACCGGTGCCAACGCGGGTCACTGCGGCCGACCGCTGGTCGCATGCCGGGGATCGTGTGCTCCGGGTGTGGTCCCCGGCTGGGCGAACGGCGGGCCGGGGAACATGGGTGAACGTGGGCCACTCCCTGCCACCCCAGGTGAAACCCTGGGCCGCTAGACTAGGCGTTCGCGCCCTCGTAGCTCAGGGGATAGAGCATCGGTTTCCTAAACCGTGTGTCGCAGGTTCGAATCCTGCCGGGGGCACCTCGCTACGCAGCCGAAACGCCATCTGAGCTGGCAACACATACGCCGGCACTGACCGGTCGCCGACGGTACGTGGTGCGGCCAGTCGCGCTAGAGCCCGCCACCCGCCATGGAAAGAGCCGCAACAGGCACCCGCACGCCCATCTCACATCACCTGATCGACGCCGTAGACGGCCTGTGCCTGCGTGTACCCCTCGAACTCCAACTGCTTGATCAGGCCCGAACGGGAGAACGCCTGGGTGTCGAGGTAATTCTTCGCCGTCTTGGCGGCCTGTTTTCTGTAGTCAACCTTCAGGGAATCCACGGCTGTGGTTGCGATCTTCCTCGGGTAGCCCTCGAACTCCAACTGCTTGATCAGGCCGGAGCGGGAGAACGCTTGAAATTGCAGGTAATTGGAGGCGGCCCTGATGGCGTTCTGCTGCTCTACGGACAGCTTCGGCTCGGCCGGCGCCGTGGTGGTGGCCTTCGTCTTCGGCTTCGGCGCTGCTGTGGTAGGCGCTGCGGTGGTGGGTATTGGGGTGATAGGTGCTGCGGTGGTGATCTTGACCGCCGGTGCTGCTGCGGGGCTTTCTGCCGAAATTGAGGCTGCGGCGGTCGTCTCCGCGTTGGCGCTTCTTGCGGGCGGCGAGTCGTCACCGCCGACCGCCACAGCGATGGCCACTCCGCCGCAGCAAAGCACCAAGACAGCGCCGACGGCCGCTCCAATGGCGAGCTTCATGGGGCGTCTCTTCGGAGACTGCTGCGACTGCACAGCTGGATAACCGGGGGGCGGCGGAGCGCTGTAGCTCACTGATGGGACCCTTCAGGAGACTGTGTGTGACGGCGTACACGGCGAGTCTGCTCAGCCGGACCATCAAGAACCATCCCCGCTTCAGCCGATGATCTCCTCAGCCGTTGCTGGTGGAATGTCGGCCGACTGCCCGGACGTTGTGCTGCATTAGTTCGCCAGGGCGGGACATGTGGTTGTGAGCGCCTTAGGCACTTCGTCTCCGTAGCGGACGGCAGCATCCACCATGCAGCGGATGCGCAAAGGGTTTCGTCTCGAATCTGAGCGGTGATGAGTACGAGTACCGCCGGATTCCTGTAGACGACGACTGAGCGTTCGGGCGCATGACGGATCGGGTAGCTGACACATGGCCTAAGAACCTGGCCCGGGTTGGATAGCCTGCCCCGGGGGCACCAATACAAGGCCCTGGCCAGCAAAGAGCTGACCAGGACCTTGATGAATCTGCATCGCTCCCCGAAACCCCCAGTGACTCACGAACCGCGGGAACGATTCCGGTGCGTCGAGGTCAGGCGTCGTCGTGTCAGGCGGGAGCGACCAGCTCACCGTCGTCGTCGCGTACGGTGATCGCTTCGACCGGGCACGACTCGGCGGCGTCGATCACCGTCTCGTCCGGTTCGACGGTCGCCGCGATCGGCGTGGCCGACCCGGACTCCAGCCGGAAGTGGGCCGGCGCCATGCCGACGCAGCCGCCCGATCCGATGCAGCGCCGTGCGTCGACGGCGATCCGCCAGCCGGCGCTCACCAGGCCACCGGCATCCGGGCCAGACCTCGGACGATCATGCCGCTCTTCCAGGTGAGTTCCGGCTCGGGGACGGCGATCCGCAGCTCGGGCAGCCGGGCGACGAGCGTGCCGATCCCGACCTGTAGCTCCATCCGGGCGAGCTGGGCCCCCAGGCAGTGGTGCACGCCGTGCCCGAAACCGATGTGCGGATTGGTCTCCCGGCCGAGATCGAGCCGATCGGGGTCGGCGAAGACGGTCTCGTCGCGGTTCGCCGACGAGATCGAGCCGATCACTGGTTCCCCGGCCCGCACCAGCACCCCACCGACCTCGATGTCCTCGGTGGCGTACCGGGCGAATGAGGAGGCCACCCCGAGCGGGACGTACCGCATCAGCTCCTCGACCGCGGTCGGCACCCGGGCGGGGTCGACCCGCAGCCAGGCCATCTGCTCCGGGTGGGTGAGCAGGACGTACGCGAAGTTCGGCAGTTGGGTGACGGTGGTCTCGTGGCCGGCGGCGAGCAGCCCGGCGGCGAGCTGCACGATCTCCTGTTCGGTGAACCGGTCCTGGTCCTCGTCGCGCGCCCGCACCATCGCGCAGATCAGGTCGTCGGTGGGCGCCCGACGTCGCTGCTGGACCAGCTCGCCGATGTACGCGTACAGGTTGTCGAGGTATTCCTGGATCCGCTCGGGCGGCAGCGAGGTGGTCGAGACGATCGCCTCCGACCAGACGTGGAACAGGTGCCGGTCGGCGAAGGGCACCCCGAGCAGCTCACAGATCACCTGGATGGGCAGCGGGGTGGCGTAGTGCTCCACCAGGTCGGCCGGCGGCCCGCCCGCCACCATGGCATCGATGAGTTCGTCGGCGATCTGCCGGGTGCGGGGCCGGAGCTGCTCGACGCGGCGGGCGGTGAACGCCTTGGCGACCAGCCGCCGCAGCCGGGTGTGCTCCGGCGGATCCATCGACAGGATGCCGCCCTCGATCTGCCTCGGGGTGAGCCGCGGCTCGTCCCGGCCGACGCTGGCGGCCCGGCTGAACCTCGCGTCACCGAGGACGGTCCGCACGTCGGTGTGTCGGGTGGCGAGCCACCCCTCCTCGCCGAACGGCAGCCGCACCCGGATGAGCGGCTCGGTGCGCCGCAGCTCGGCGTAGCGCGGGTCGAGGTGGAGCCGGTCGGGTGGGCTGAACGGGTACGGCTGCGCGGTGACCTTGGCGACGTCCGGCATTGGTCGACCCCCGAAGCAGATCGGGTCACCCCCGGAGCAGCCGGGGTGATCAGCTCATCGTGACGTGTCGATTGCTGATAGTAGCGGAGCGCATAGGCCGGTGCCAGTGCGCCCGCGCGGTGCGTCGACTGTCCGACGCCGGACGCGCCGGCGAGGGGCGTGCCGGCGCCGGACGCGCCGGCGACGAGCGCCGTCGTCATCCGGGGGCGCTCAGGTCAGTCGGTAGACCGACACGTGGGAGCGGGACTCCTCGGTGAACTCCGCGCCGGACCAGTCGGCGTGCCGGCTCTCCAGCGTGAAGCCGGCCAACTGGCCCATCAGGTCCAGCTCGGACGGCCAGATGTAGCGGTGCGGGGTGCGGAAGACCCGCGCCTCGCGGCCGTCACCGAAGTGGAAGTGGTGCGACACCACCCGCTGGCGCAGCACGTCGTAGGTGTCCAGGCCGATGTAGCCGGCCTCGGTGCGCCACACGGTCGCCTGCTGGCCCGGGGGCAGCTTGCGCAGCTCGGGCACCCACAGCTCGATCACGAACCGGCCGCCCGGCCCGAGGTGCCGCGCCGCGTTGCGGAAGCAGGCCACCTGCTGGTCCTGGTCGAGCAGGTTGGCGATGGTGTTGTAGACCAGGTAGACCAGGCTGAACTCGCCCGGCACGGTCGCGCCGGCCATGTCGCCGACCACCACCGGGACCGTGGCGGCGTCGACCTTCGTCCGCAACTGCTCCACCATGGGTACGGAGAGTTCGATCCCGCTGACCGGCACGCCGCGGGCGGCGAGTGGCACCGCCACCCGGCCGGTGCCGATGGCGAACTCCAGGGCCCGGCCGGTCCCGGCGAGCGCGGCGAGCCGGTCGACGGTGGGGCCGAGCACCTCCGGCGCGAACATCCCGGTGCCCGGCGTGTCGTAGCGTCGGGCGGCCTCGCCGTCCCAGATCTCGTCCTGGCGCATCGGGTCACCATCGACGTCGAGGACGCCGCGTGTCCAGCGCTTTCCGGTCGTCGTACGCGGCCTGCTTGTTACTCTCCGTCAATGGGCGGAGCCCCCGGGCGCTCAGGAACGCGTCAGGCCGCATCGGTACCCTGCTAGTCCCGACCAGCCCGCGACGACACATGAGGTATTCGTGAACGATCTTCGAGTGGTGGCGTTCGACCTCGACGACACCCTGGCGATTTCCAAGTCCCAGATCGATCGTCGGATGGCGGACCTGCTCGGTCACCTGCTCACCGAGGTGGACGTCCTGATCATCTCCGGTGGCCGGTTCGAGCAGTTCCAGTCGCAGGTGCTGGCCCACCTCGATCTCACCGAGGAGCAGCGCGACCGGCTGCACCTGATGCCGACCTGCGGCACCCGCTACTACCGGTGGTCGTCCGGCGACTGGCGGCTGGTCTACGCGGAGGATCTGAGCGAGGCGGACAAGGCCCGGGTGATCGCCGCGCTCACCGAGTCGGCGCAGGCGCTCGGGCTGTGGGAGACGAAGACGTGGGGTGACATCGTCGAGGACCGGGGCAGCCAGATCACGTTCTCCGCGCTCGGGCAGTCCGCTCCGCCGGCGGAGAAGTACGGCTGGGACCCGGACGGCAGCAAGAAGAAGCGGCTGCGCGACGCGGTTGCCGCGAAGCTGCCCGACCTGGAGGTCCGGGGCGGCGGCTCGACCTCGATCGACGTGACGTGCAAGGGCGTGGACAAGGCGTACGGCATGCGGAAGCTGCTGGAGCACCTCGATCTGAAGATCGACAACGTGCTGTTCGTGGGGGACCGGCTCGACGTGGGCGGCAACGACTACCCGGTCAAGGCCATGGGCATCCGCAGCGTCGCGGTGACCCGCTGGGAGGAGACCGCCGACTACGTGGAGACGCTCGTCGACGACCTCGTGAAGCAGCGCGCCGAGCGGGCCTGACGGGAACCGCGCCCGCCGATCCCTGTGGGGGCGACGGGCTCGGTCCGGTCGTTCAGCGGGCGGCGCGGATCGCCTCGGCCAGCGTGGTCGGGGCGCGGCCGAGCAGCTTGGCGAGATCGTCGCCGACCTCCAGTTCGCCCCGGGCGAGACCGAGGTCGCTGTCGGCGAGCACGGCCGCGTACCCCTCGGGCAGGCCGGCGGCGACCAGCACCTCGGTGTAGCGGTCCGCCGGCAGGTCGGTGTAGCCGACCGGCGCGCCGGTCTGCCGGGCCACCTCGGCGGCGAGGTCGGTGAGCGTGAACGGCGCGCCGCCCAGCTCGTACACCTGGTGGTTGTGACCGTCGGAGGTGAGCACCACGGCGGCGGCCCCGGCGTAGTCCGCGCGGGTGGCGGCGCTGACCCGCCCGTCACCCGCCGCGCCCGCCACCCCGTGCTCCCGGTACGCGTCGAGCTGGTCGGTGTAGTTCTCCAGGTACCAGCTGTTGCGCAGGAAGACGTACGGCAGCCCGGAGTCGCGGATGAGCCGTTCGGTGTCCCGGTGCTCGCCGGCCAGCCGCATCTCGGCGGTGTCGGCGTGGGCGATGCTGGTGTAGACGACCAGCCCGACGCCGGCCTCCCGGGCGGCGGTGACCACGTTGGCGTGCTGGGGTCGACGCCGGCCGACCTCGCTGCCGGAGACGAACATCAGCTTCTCGGCCCCGGCGAGGGCGGCCCGGAGCGAGTCGGGGTCGTCGTATTCGGCCGGGCGGGTGACGACGCCTTGGCCGGCGAGGTCGGCCAGTCGTTCGCGGTCGCGGCCGATCGCCACGATCTCCCCGGCCGGTACGCCACGGTCGAGCAGCGCGGTGACGATGAGGCGGCCGAGCTGGCCGGTGGCTCCGGTGACGGCGATGGACATGCGCGCTCCCTGTGGTTGCGAGTTCAACTTCTTTGAGAACAACCACCGCCGCGGCGCGATGCTTCCCGGTTCCGGAACCGGCGGGCTCTGGTGGGATCGACGGGGATGCGGTAGGAACGGCGAGAGAGCGCTCTCCGCTCTCCTTCCACCACCGAACAGGCAGGCAGATGCGATCATCCGACCCCTCCCGCCGCCGCTTCCTCGCGCTCACCGCCTCGGCGGCCTCGCTCACCGCCCTCGGCCTCCCGGCCGGCACCGCCGTCGCGTCCCCGACCGCGCGGCCCGCCCGCGAGCCCGACCTCGGCCCGAACGTCTTCGTCTACGACCCGAGCACCCCGACCGAGGAGATCCAGTCCACCCTGGACCGGATCTTCACCGCCCAGGAGCACAACGAGATGGGCGCCGACCGGTACGCCGTGCTGTTCAAGCCCGGCCGCTACGAGGTGGACGCCCGGCTCGGCTACTACACCACCGTGGCCGGGCTCGGCGCCCACCCGGACGACGTGGAGATCCACGGCGCGGTCCGGGTGGTCGGCCAGCCCGACCCGAACTCACCCGCCGGCATCTCCGCGTTGACCAACTTCTGGCGCTCGGCGGAGAACCTCGCCGTCACCCCGACCGACTGGTCGAACCAGTGGGCCGTCTCCCAGGCGTCGCCGATGCGCCGGGTGCACGTCAAGGGCGTGCTCTGGCTGGAACCCGGCAACGGCGGCTACTCCAGCGGCGGCTTCATCGCCGACTCCAAGGTGGACGGCATCACCATCAACGGCTCCCAGCAGCAGTGGCTCACCCGGGACAGCGAACTCGGTGGCGAGTGGACCAACGGCGTGTGGAACCAGGTCTTCTCCGGCGTGATCGGCGCGCCCGCGCAGGGCTTCCCCGACCCGCCGTACACCACGCTGCCGACCAGCCCGGTGATCCGGGAGAAGCCGTACCTCTTCGTGGACGACGCGGGCCGCTGGCGGGTGGCGGTGCCCCGTCTGCGCCGCGACACCGCGGGCACCACCTGGGCCGCCGGCGGCGCGCCGACGCCGTCGCTGCCGCTTACCGACTTCTTCATCGCCCGGCCCACCGACAGCGCGACGCGGATCAACACCGAACTCGCCCGGGGTCGCCACCTGCTGCTCACCCCCGGCGTCTACCGCCTGGACCGGGCGCTGCGGGTCCGCCGGCCGAACACCGTCGTGCTCGGCCTCGGCATGCCCAGCCTCGCGCCGGTCACCGGTGACGCGGCGCTGCGGATCGAGGACGTCGACGGGGTACGGATCGCCGGGGTGCTCGTCGACGCCGGGCCGGTCGAGTCGGAGGTGCTGGTCGAGGTCGGTGGGCGGCACAGCCACCGGGCGCACGCCGGCAACCCGATCTCGTTGCAGGACGTCTTCTTCCGCGTCGGTGGCCCGTCCGCCGGCCGGGCGGTGACCAGTCTGGTGGTGCACAGCCGGCACACGCTGATCGACAACATCTGGGCCTGGCGGGGCGACCACGGCCAGCCGGGCACCATCGGCTGGGACGTCAACACGGCCGCCACCGGGGTGGTCGTCAACGGCGACGACGTCACCGCGTACGGGCTCTTCGTCGAGCACTACCAGCGCTGGCAGACCCGCTGGCACGGCGAGCGCGGCCGGACCGTGTTCTACCAGAGCGAGCTGCCCTACGACCCGCCGAGCCAGGCGGCCTGGCGCAGCCCGACCGGCGACGGCTGGGCCTCCTACCGGGTGGCCCCGCACGTCCGCACGCACGAGGCGTGGGGGCTGGGCGTCTACGCGTACTTCAACCAGGGCGTGGACATCCGCTGCGACCGGGCGATCGAGGCGCCGCGCCGGGCCGGCGTGCGGTTCCACGACGCGATCACCGTGTTCCTGAACGGCAGTGGCGGGATCGAGCGCACGATCAACGAGGCCGGCACCCCGGTGGTCGGCTCGTACGGCACCAGCCCGGTGGTCAGCTACCCCTGACCTGCTGCGGTGGCCCGGACGGCCCCGGTCCGCGCGGCCGGGGCGGTCCGGGTGGACCGCCGATCGCCGGGAAACTTCGAGTTCAAAGCACGTAGAATCATCGGGTGAGTGAACCGGCGGCCGGCCTGAACGCGGAGCAGCTCGGCGCGTACTTCGCCCTGATGGAGGTCAGCAGCCTCCTGCAGTATGCGGTGGACGAGCACCTGCGCGCCGCCGGCGACCTGAGCTACGTGCAGTTCCAGATCCTGGCCCGGCTGGTGGACGCCCCGGAGGGCCGGCTGCGGATGACCGACCTGGCCGACGGCGTCGTGTACAGCCGCAGCGGGCTCACCTACCAGGCGGGTCTGCTGGAGAAGCGCGGCCTGGTCACCCGGGCACCCTCGCCGGACGACGAGCGCAGCGTCCGGGTGACGGTCACCGACGCGGGCCGGGACCTGATCGCCCACGTGCTGCCCGGGCACGTCGACCGCGTCCGGCAGTTGCTGTTCGAGCCGATGGCCGACCGGGACCTCGCCGCCGTCAGTGCCGTCCTCGGCCGGGTGCGCGACCACATGCGCGCCAACCCGCCGAGGTCGGCCAGGCCCCGGGCCGGCCGCGCCCGCACCGGCTGCTGACGGGATGGACCGTACGCTGCTCGCCGACTTCCTCCGGGCCCGTCGTCAGGCGTTGCAACCGGAGGACGTGGGGCTTCCCCGGGGCCGACGGCGCCGCACCGGCGGACTGCGGCGGGAGGAGGTCGCGGTGCTGGCCGGCATGTCGGCCGACTACTACAGCCGACTGGAGCAGCAGCGCGGCCCGATGGCGTCCGAGCAGATGCTCGCCGCCCTGGCCCGGGCCCTGAAGCTCAGCCCCGGCGAGCGGGACCACCTGTTCGCCCTCGGCGGCCACTCGGCGCCGCGGCGCGTCCTGCGGGACGAGCGGGTCAGCCCCGCCATGCGGCGGATCGTCGAGCGTCTCTCGGACACGCCCGCGCTGGTCTTCTCCCGGTTCGGGGAGGCCCTGCTGCAGACCCCGCCCGCGGTCGCCCTGTTCGGCGACTACACCAGGTTCGAGGGCATGTCCCGCTACCTGGTCTATCGATGGTTCACCGACGCGTCGCAACGGGCCATCTATCCGCCCGAGGACCATGCCATCCGGGGCCGCGTGTTCATCGTCGACATCCGCGCGGCGTACACGGCGGACCCCACCGGTACGGCCGGCGAGATCGTCGAGGCGCTGCTGTCGGTCAGCCCCGCGTTCGCCGAGGTCTGGCGACGGCACGAGGTGGATGTCACCCACCACCACGACCTCAAGCGCTATCGGCACCCCGAGTTGGGCGAGGTGGAGCTGCACTCGCGCCGACTGGTGGATCCCGACGAGGGTCAGGAGCTGCTGGTCTTCCTGGCGCAGCCCGGCTCGCCGAGCGAGGCGAGACTCCGCCGGCTGACCTGAGCCGGCAGTTGTCCACGGACTGTCGATCCGTGGATGACGACGACATTCCTCCGTTCCCCGAACTCCGCGATGCTCGACTGGCCGGGCCGACGCGGACTGTCGGCCGGCTCACACCGCAGCACACTTGCTTCGAATTCGAAGTGAGCTATGGTCATGAAGTGCTTCGCATTCGAAGCACTCGGCTCGGGAAGATGAGGGATCACCATGAAGGCAGTGCGTTTCCACGAGTACGGAGACCCGTCCGTCCTGCGTCTGGAGGACGCCGCGCAGCCGGTCCCCGGCGCCGGTCAGGTGCGGATCCGCGTCGCGGCGACCTCGTTCAACCCGGTCGACGGCAACATCCGGGCCGGTTTCATGCAGGGCCCCATCCCGGTGACGCTGCCGCACACCCCCGGCTTCGACGTCGCCGGCACGGTCGACACGCTCGGCGAGGGCGTCGACGGCTTCCGTCCCGGCGACCAGGTCATCGGCTTCCTGCCCATGACGGAGGCCGGCGCGTCCGCCGAGTACGTCGTCGCACCGGCGGAGGCCCTGACGTCGGCGCCGGCGCGCATCCCGCTGACCGACGCCGCCGCACTGCCGGCGGTCGGGCTCACCGCCTGGCAGGCGCTCTTCGACCACGCGAAACTGACCACCGGGCAGCGTGTCCTGGTCAACGGCGCGGCCGGTGCGGTCGGCCGGTACGCCGTGCAACTCGCCCACCACGCCGGCGCCCACGTCGTCGCCGTCGCCGGTCCCCGCAGCAGCGCGGCGGTCACCTCGGCGGGCGCGGACGAGGTCGTCGACCACACCACCACCGAGGTGACCACGGCGGTCACCGAGCCGGTCGACGTCGTCCTCAACCTCGCACCCGTCGACCCGGCCCGGCTGGCCGACCTGCTCACGGTGATCCGTCCGGGCGGGGTGCTGGTCAACACCACCGTCTGGATGCCCGCCCCCGCCGACGAGGAGCGCGACGTACGGGGCGTCGACCTCTTCGTCCGCAGCGACGCCGACCAGCTCGCGCACCTCGTGAGCCTCGTCGACCGCGGCGAGCTGCACGTCGACGTGGCCCGGCGGGTGCCGCTGGCCGAGTTGCCGGCCCTGCACGCCGACGCCGCCGCGGGCGCGCTGCCCAGCGGCAAGACCATCGTCGTCGTCGACGCCTGATCAGCCACCGGATCCCCGCCGAAGGCCGCGCCGTGGAACTCGCCCCGGCGTATCGCAGCGAGTTCCGGTAGCCGGCCGTCCGCGGCTCAGCCGACGAGCTGGTCGACCCGGGAGAGGACCTGGTCGACCAGCCCGTACTCGCGGGCCTCCTCGGCGGTGAACCAGCGGTCCCGGTCCCAGTCGCGCTGGATCTCCTCCAGCGTGTGCCCGCTGTGCCGGGCGATCAGCTCCTGCATGGTGTGCTTCACGTGCAGCATGTTCTCGGCCTGGATGGTGATGTCGGCGACCGTGCCGCCGAACCCGCCGGACGGCTGGTGCATCATGATCCGCGAGTGCGGCAGCGCGAACCGCTTGCCCGCCGTGCCGGCGCAGAGCAGGAACTGCCCCATCGAGCCGGCCATCCCGAGCGCCAGCGTCGCCACGTCGTTCTTCACCCACCGCATGGTGTCGTAGACGGCCATCCCGGCGCTGACCGAGCCGCCCGGCGAGTTGATGTAGAGGTAGATGTCCCGCTCCGCGTCCTCGGCCGCGAGCAGCAGGATCTGCGCGCAGATCTGGTTGGCCGAGTCGTCGGTGACCTCGGTGCCGAGGAAGATGATCCGTTCCTTGAGTAGCCGCTCGAAGACCCGGTCGCCGAAGACCGGCTGCCCCTCGTCCCGCATCCAGATGCCACTCATGACTGCCCACCTCCGTGACGCCGGTGGGCGGGGGACCGCCCGGCGAGCCGGCGGTCTCCAGCGTCCGCCGGGCGCACCCGCGCGGCCCAGGCTTTCTGCCCCGGGCAGACTCGCCCTCGGCAGAACCGGGTGGGCGCCGCCGGTCGGTGCGGGCCGTACCTCGGTCGTCCGTCGCGGCGCCCGGCGCCACGCCCGGTCGGCGTTCGTCCGGCCCGACCGTGGGCGCTACGCCGCGACCGGCCGCCGTCGGGCCGCGCGGGCCCGGCGCCGGGCCAGCGCCGGTGAGGTACGCGGGCGCGGGCGCGCGGCCGGCGTCGGGATCAGCCAGATCCGGGTGCCGGCGCCGAACAGCTCCGGTGCGTGACCGAGCGGCGGGCCGACCGGCGTGGGGGACCCGCCCATCGGGCGCAGCCTGCCGCCGAGCAGCGGGGTCGGTCGGACCGGGTGGGCGGTGTGCGGCGACGTGACCGGCCGGGCCGGATGCGGCGCGTTCGGGCCGCCCGGGCGTCGGGTGGCGTGCAGGCGGGGCGGGCCGACCCGGAGCTGCGGGCCGCTGCGGGCCGCGGGCACCCGGTCGAGCCGGGCCAGTGGCACCCCGGGACCGACCGGTGTGGGCCGCTCCCGGCGCAGCTCGTCGCGTGCCTCCTCCAGCAGGTCGGCGAGGTGGATGCCGAGCGCCCGGCAGATCGCGGCCAGCACCTCGGAGGAGGCCTCCTTGCGCCCGCGCTCGACCTCGGAGAGGTAGGGCAGGGAGACGCCGGCCGCCTGCGCCACCTCGCGCAACGTGCGGCCCTGACGCAGGCGGATCCGCCGCAGCACCCCGCCGATCACCCGTCGCAGCAACGACATGCCGGCCTCCTCGCGGTCGCCGTTCGCCGACGCTACCCATCATGCCCCGTCCCGGCGGCGTGGGCCGCCCCGGTCGGCCCCCGTAATGCCGACCGGGCCGGGGTCGGTCAACGCCAGACGACCGCCCGGCTGTGGAAGCTCGGCGAGAGGAAGTCCGCCTGGCCGACGATCAGACCGGTGTCGTTGACATTGATCGCGACGCTGCCCACCGCCCCGTCCGGCAGCGGCAGCAGTTGGGAGCCCGCCGTCGGTGAGGGCCAGAGCATCGCCCGGCCGTCGGTGCCGTCGGTGCCGACCACCAGACCCGAGTCGTTGACGGCCTGGGCGGTGGGGGACGCCGAACTGGTGGACAGTCGGCGCATCGTCGTGCCGTCCCAGAAGAAGGCGGCGAACGCGCCGTCCGCGGTCCAGCTGGTGCCGACCACCTGACCGAGATCGTTGATGCCGCTCGCGTCGCTTGTGGGACCGCCGAGGGTGCCGAGCGGCCGGACGACCCCGTTGCGCCACACGAAGGCCTGGTTGACGAACGGCGGGTCGGTCCAGTCCCGGTAGCCGTAGGTGCCGGCGACCGTGCCCGCCTCGTTGACCGCGACGGCGCTCGCACCCGGCGGCGCGTCGATGGTGATCTCGGTGGTGCCGGTGCGGACGAACGCCCGCCGCCCGGCGAAGCTGTCGGTGACGTGATACACGCCGACCACCCGGTCCCCGGCGGTGTCGTACGCGATGGAGAAGATGCCACCGGTGAGGCCGAGGTCCTGGATCTTCCCGTCGACCCAGGCCACGGCATGGCTGCTGCCGTCCGCGGCCTGGGCGGTGCCGACGATGCGGCCCCGCTCGTCGATCGCCTGGGCCTGACTGTTCGGCCCGCCGAGCGTGCCCAGGTCCTCGATCCGCCCGTCCACCCAGCGGACCGCGTGCCAGTAGCCGCTGGCCAGCTCCGCCGACCCGACCACCACCCCGGCCCGGTTGACGTCGTACGCCGTGCTGCCCCGGCCGGTCAGCGACGGCAGCACGACGGCGGTGCGCTTCGCCGTCGGCATCGACGAGGCGGGCGTCGGCGTGCTCGCCACCGCGGGTGAGGGGCCGGCCAGAGCCACCCCGACGACCACGGCCAGCGTGGTCAGTGCCGCACCTGTACGCATCCGACTCCCCCTCGTCACATTCGTCGGGTCGAGTCTCACCCACCGGGGCGTCGACGGATGTGACGAGATCCTTACCGCTTGCGACGTGGGGGCCGGTCCCACGGCCCGCCCGGCCGACTCCCGGCGTACCCGCTATCTTGAGGGCGTGCAGGCGACGGTGGCGGAGCGGGACCGACGGTGATCCATTTTCCCGCGCAACGGCGGGGGCCGCTGAGCGCGCTGAGCCTGCGCCTGCTCGCCGCCCTCGGCCTGGTCTTCGCCACCGTCTTCGTGGTCTGGCTCGACCGCGACGGCTACCGCGACGTCAACGAGGACGGCCTGACGCTGCTCGACTGCTTCTACTACACGGTGGTCTCGCTCTCCACCACCGGGTACGGCGACATCACGCCGGCCAGTCCGTCGGCCCGCCTGATCAACGTCCTGTTCATCACCCCCGCCCGGGTGCTCTTCCTGATCATCCTGGTCGGCACCACCCTGGAAGTCCTGACCGAGCAGTACCGGACCGGCCGTCGCCTGTCGCGGTGGAGGAGATCCGTGAAGGACCACGTCATCATCTGCGGCTACGGCACCAAGGGCCGCAGCGCGGTCTCCGCGCTGCTGGAGAACGGGGCGGACAAGTCCAAGATCGTGGTGGTCGAGCGGAGCGGGCCGGCGCTGCGCCAGGCCACCTCGAACGGGCTGGTGACGATCGAGGGCTCGGCGACCCGCTCGTCGGTGCTGGAGGAGGCGCACATCCGCACCGCCAAGGCGGTCATCATCGCGACCGACAGTGACGACGCCTCGGTGCTGGTGGCGTTGACCGTCCGGCAGCTCACCGCCGGTCAGGTGCGGATCATCGCGGCGGTCCGGGAGGCGGAGAACGCGCCGCTGCTCAAGCAGAGCGGCGCGCACCACGTGATCGTCTCGTCGGCCACCGCCGGTCGGCTGCTCGGCCTCTCCACCTCGGCCCCGCCCCTGATCGACGTGGTGGAGGACCTGCTCACCCCCGGTCAGGGGATGGCGTTGGCGATGCGCTCGGCCGAGCGCAGTGAGGTGGGTCGCTCGCCGCGTGAGCTGGAGTCGCTTGTCATCGCACTGGTCCGGCGCGGCAAGGTGGTCGCGCTGAACGACCGGGCCGGCGCGGTGATCGAGACCGGCGACATGCTGGTCCACGTCCGCGACGACCGCCCGCAGGCGACCACCACGGCCTGAGCGCTGTCGACCGTCCCGGCCTGACCGGCGCCGGCCCGGTCAGCAGGCGTCCGGGCTCTCCGTGACCGCTTCGGTGCAGGTCGGGGCGCAGCCCTGGCTGGCCCGCCGGAGCAGGTCGTAGAGCAGGTCCCGCTCGTCGGGCGCCAGCGCGCCGAGCACCTCGTCCTCCGCGTCGGCGAGCGCGCACTCGGCCTCGCGGATCCGGGTGTCGCCCGCCCTGGTGAGGCTGACGACGTGCCGCCGGCGGTCGGTCGGGGAGCGACGGCGCTCGACCAGGCCCGCCGACTCCAGGTCGTTGAGCAGCCCGACCACGTTGGTGCCGTCGATCTGGAGCGTGCCGGCCAGCCCCTGCTGGCTGATGTCGCCCGAGTCGCGCAGCACGGTGAGCGCGACCAGGTGTCGGACGCGCAGGCCGAGCGGGGTCAGCACCGATTCCGAGCGCAGCCGCATCCGCCGGGCCAGGTGCTGGAGCAGCGGCCCGGAGCGGCGCTCGTCGGCGGGCTCGGCTGGCATGTGACCCAGTCTACGGCGAACAAGGAACATCGACCTGCTATAAATGGTTCGTGCTACACGAACGATCGATGGAGGAGTAAACGATGGCCCACCTGTTGCACATCGACTCGAGCATCAACGGTGAGCGGTCGGTCAGCCGTCGCCTCACCGCCCGCGCGGCCGACGCCTGGCGTGCCGCCCACCCCGGCGGCACGGTCACCTACCGGGACCTCGGTCAGGACCCGGTGCCGCACCTGGACACCGCCGGCGGTCTCGCCCGGGCGGTGCCGCCCGACCAGCACACGCCCGAGCAGCGCGCGTCCTGGCGGGTGACCGAGGACCTGGTGAGCGAGGTCCTGCGTGCCGACACGATCCTGCTCGGCCTGCCGCTCTACAACTTCGGTCCGCCCAGCAGCGTGAAGGCCTGGGTCGACCACCTGATCGCGCCCGGTCTCGCGCTCGACCCGGCCACCGGCGCCGGGCTGCTCGGCGGTCGCGAGTTCATCGTGTTCGGCACCCGGGGCGGCGGCTACGGCGCGGGCACCCCGCGCGCCGGCTGGGACCACGCCGAGCCCTGGCTGCCGCACGGACTGTCGCGCACCGGCCTGGAGCCGCGGTTCATCTCGGCCGAGCTGACGCTGGCCCCGGTCAACCCGGCGATGGCCGAGCTGGTCCCGCTGCACGAGGCGAGCCTCGCCGCCGCCGAGCGGGCGATCGACGAGCTGTGGGTGCCGGCGGCCGTCTGACCGGTCCGGAAACCGCGAAAGGGCGGGCCGCCCCCCGGGGACGGCCCGCCCTGACGGACGCGCGGATCAGGGCGGAGTTACATGATCGTCCAGGTGTCACCGCTGCCGAGCAGCGCCGAGAGCTGCTGCTCCGGGGTCTGGTCGACGCTCGCCCGCGCGGACGCGACCTGCTCCTGCACCACGCTGTCGTAGGAGGGCCGGTCCACCGACCGGAACACCCCGAGCGGCGTGTTGCGCAGATCCAGCCCGGGCAGCCGGGACAGCGCGAACGCGTACGCCGGGTCGGCGACCGTGACGTCGTGCACCACGATCTGGTCCGCCGGGGTGGCCGCGGTCTCCCGCACCTCCAGCCCGAAGCCGCCCGGCGGGTGGACGACACAGAACTGCCCGTCGGTGCCGAACGTGATCGGCTGCCCGTGCTCCAGCCGGATCAGGTAGTCGTCCCGGGTGGTCGGCTCCTTCAACGGCTCGAACGCGCCGTCGTTGAAGATGTTGCAGTTCTGGTAGATCTCCACGAACGCCGAGCCCTTGTGCTCGGCGGCGGCCCGCAGCACCGACTGGAGGTGCTTGCGGTCCGAGTCGAGCGTCCGGGCCACGAACGTGGCCTCGGCGCCGAGCGCCAGCGACAGCGGATTGAACGGGGCGTCCGCGGAACCGACAGGCGTCGACTTGGTGATCTTGCCGACCTCGGAGGTGGGCGAGTACTGGCCCTTGGTCAGCCCGTAGATCCGGTTGTTGAACAGCAGGATCTTCAGGTTGACGTTGCGGCGCAGCGCGTGGATCAGGTGGTTGCCGCCGATGGAGAGCGCGTCGCCGTCACCGGTGACCACCCAGACCGACAGGTCCGGCCGGGACACCGACAGGCCGGTGGCGATCGCCGGGGCGCGACCGTGGATCGAGTGCATGCCGTACGTGTTCATGTAGTACGGGAAGCGGGACGAACAGCCGATGCCCGAGACGAAGACGATGTTCTCCCGGGGGATGTTCAGCTCCGGCATGAAGCCCTGCACCGCGGCCAGGACGGCGTAGTCGCCGCAGCCGGGGCACCAACGCACCTCCTGGTCGGACTTGAAGTCCTTGGCGGTGAGCTTCAGGGCGACGGGCTCAGACATTCTTCAGGACCTCTTCCAGCATCGTCTCCAGCTCCGCGGCGGTGAACGGCAGGCCGCGGACCTGGTTGTAGCCGATCGCGTCGACCAGGTACTTCGCCCGGATCACGTGGGCGAGCTGGCCGAGGTTCATCTCGGGAACGACCACCCGGTCGTAGGAGCGCAGCACCTCGCCGAGGTTGGCCGGCATCGGGGCCAGGTGCCGCAGGTGCGCCTGGGCCACCGGCAGCCCGCGCTGGCGCAGCCCCCGGCAGGCCGCGCCGATCGGGCCGTACGTCGAGCCCCAGCCCAGCACCAGCACCCGGGCGTCGCCGTCCGGGTCCTCGACCTCCACGTCCGGCACCGGGATGGTCTCGATCCGGGCCGCCCGGGTCCGCACCATGAAGTCGTGGTTCGTCGGGTCGTACGAGATGTCGCCGGTCTTGTCGGCCTTCTCCAGGCCGCCGATCCGGTGCTCCAGCCCCGGCGTGCCGGGCACCGCCCACGGGCGGGCCAGCGTCTGCGGGTCGCGCAGGTAGGGCAGGAACGTGGTGCCGTCCTCGCCGTTGGGCCGGGTGGCGAACTCCACCCGCAGGTCGGGCAGGGAGTCCACGTCCGGCAGCAGCCACGGCTCGGAGCCGTTGGCCACGTAGTTGTCGGAGAGCAGGATCACCGGCGTGCGGTAGGTCAGCGCGATCCGCGCCGCCTCCAGCGCGGCGTGGAAGCAGTCCGACGGCGACTTCGGCGCGATCACCGCGACCGGCGCCTCACCGTGCCGGCCGTACAGCGCCATGTTCAGGTCGGCCTGCTCGGTCTTGGTGGGCATGCCGGTGGACGGCCCGGCCCGCTGCACGTCGACGATGACCAGCGGCAGCTCCAGCGCCACCGCCAGGGAGATCGTCTCGCTCTTCAGCGCCACGCCCGGCCCGCTGGTGGTGGTGATGCCGAGCGAGCCGCCGTACGACGCGCCCAGCGCCGCGCCGACCGCGGCGATCTCGTCCTCGGCCTGCATGGTGACCACGCCGAACTTCTTGTGCTTGCTCAGTTCGTGCAGGATGTCCGAGGCCGGGGTGATCGGGTACGCGCCGAGGAACACCGGCAGCCCGGAGCGCACCCCGGCGGCCACCAGGCCCAGCGACAGCGCCGCGTTGCCGGTGATGTTGCGGTACGTGCCGGGCGGCATCTTCGCCGGCTTGACCTCGTACCGGACGGAGAAGTCCTCGGTGGTCTCGCCGAAGTTCCAGCCGGCCCGGAACGCGGCCACGTTCGCCGCCACCAGCTCCGGCCGGCGGGCGAACTTGCGCTCCAGGAACCGCAGCGTCGACTCGTACGGCCGGGAGTACATCCAGCTCAGCAGCCCGAGCGCGAACATGTTCTTGGCCCGCTCGGCGTCCTTCTTGGACACCGTCAGCTCGGCCAGCGCACCGATCGTCATCGAGGTGAGCGCGACCGGGTGCACCGCGTAGCCGTCGAGCGTGTCGTCGTCCAGCGGGTTGGTCGCGTAGCCCACCTTGGCCAGGTTGCGGCGGGTGAACTCGTCGGTGTTGACGATGATGTCCGCCCCGCGCGGCAGGTCGGCCAGGTTGGCCTTGAGCGCGGCCGGGTTCATCGCCACCAGCACGTTCGGCGCGTCGCCGGGGGTCAGGATGTCGTAGTCGGCGAAGTGCACCTGGAAGCTCGACACGCCCGGCAGCGTGCCGGCGGGCGCGCGGATCTCGGCCGGGAAGTTGGGCAACGTGGAGATGTCGTTGCCCAACTGTGCCGTCTCCGAGGTGAACCGGTCGCCGGTGAGCTGCATGCCGTCGCCGGAGTCGCCGGCGAACCGGATGACCACCCGGTCCAGTTGACGGATCTGCTTGGTCACGCCCGCACCTCGCTTCGCTGAGCGCCGTCGCCCTCGTCGACGCGGCCCGCTCCGTTTCTCACCGTCAGAGCCTACGTCGTACGGTTAGGGCCGCCTTGGTGGTGGTCCGACGGGTGAGACCCGAACGGGCTGCTGTATGCCCTGATTAGGGACGGTTAGTACCGCCGACCGTAATCCAGATCACCGCGCCGCGCGGCTCACCGCTCCGTGGTCGGCTCCGGCACGGTGATGTCGCTGCGGCGTCGCAGCGAGCGCGTGGCCAGCGTCAACGCGAAAACGACGAGCAACGCCGACATGATGATCAAGGCAATGGCGATTCCTCGGGCCGGGCCGTCGCCGGAATCGGACCGCTCCGACGCAGTCAGCACTCCCTGAGAACCCGTGGGCGTGGGCGCCCCCGCCACCGGCGTGGACTGCGCCGCCGCCGCACTGATCCGGAAGCTCATCTGCACCTGTCGGTCCCGCCCGCTGCGCGGGTCCAACCGGCCGATCACCGCGCCGGCGAGCGGGGCCATGCGCTGGGCCTCCGCCGACGCGGTCACCGGCAGGCGCAGCGTCGCGGTCCGGCCGGCCGGCAGCGTGCCCAGCTCGCACCGGGTCCGGTCCGGGGCCACCGGGGCGCAGGCGTTCCCGGTGTCGCTCACCGTCACCCCGCCCGGGAGGAGCACCTCCACCCGTCCGGCGGCGTCCACCTCGCCGGTGTTGCCCAGCCGTACGGTGAGCGTGCTCGGCGCGCCGCTGATGTCGAAGAGGACCTCGTCGGCGCGGAGCGAGATGCCGGGCACCGGCGGGCCGGGCGGGAACAGCACCGCGAAGCCCTCGTCGTCGTACGCCGCCCCGGCGACGCCGGGCGCGACGGCGGTGACCTGGACCGATCCGCTCAGCGGCATGGTCTGCCAGGCGTCCCCGGCGACCCGGACCCGGATGGTGGCGCTGAACCGGGCGTCGGGCGCGACGGTCCACCCGCCGCAGCGGTGGTTGCCGCCTCCGGCGTCGACGCAACCCGGCGTGCCGCCGTCGACCAGCCCGGCCGGCAACGAGTAGCCGAGGCTGATCTGCTCCTCACGTCCACCGGTGTTGGTCACCGTCACCCGCAGCGTGGCCACCGTGCTGTCGGCGTTCCAGTAGTCCGGCGTCAGCGCCAGGTCGCCGGTGCTGACCTGCACCCCCAGCGGCCCGCCGGCGGCCTGGGTGGGCGGTGGCGGCGGGGGCTTGACGGGCGGCCCGACCGGCGGCGGGGCCGGTGCGGTGGTGGTGGCCGGCGCGGTGGTGGCGGG
The DNA here is from genome assembly GCF_045040125.1 of Micromonospora sp. NBC_01392. Taxonomy (NCBI): domain Bacteria; kingdom Bacillati; phylum Actinomycetota; class Actinomycetes; order Micromonosporales; family Micromonosporaceae; genus Micromonospora; species Micromonospora sp. NBC_01392. The sequence continues at coordinate 926,529 of NZ_CP109549.1, forward strand.
CGGGGCCGGCGCGGTGGTGGTCGGCGGGGGCGGCGCGGTGGTGACCGGCGGCGGGGGCGTGGTGGGCGGCGGGGCCTCCTCCGTCGGCGGCGCCGTGGTCGGGGCCGGCGCGGTGGTGGTCGCGTCCCCGGTCGGCGTCGGCTCGGTCGGGTCGCCGGGGTCGCCGCCCGGGTCGCCCGGGTCGCCCGGCGCGCCCGGGTCGGCCACCCGGACCACCCCGGCCGCGGCGGCGGCGGGGGTGACCGCGGCCCATCCCGGCGCCACCACGGCGACCGCCGCGGCCGCGGCGATCAGCGCGGGCGCGAACAGCGCGAGGGTACGGCGAGGCGTGACCCGGTGGGCAGGCCGGACGCGGGGGCGGGTCATCTGTCCTCCGGGGACGTTTCAACGAGGTCTCATTATTCGGGGACGGTTGCCCTCCGGCACTAGTCCCGCCAGGAAACGAATTCGTAACGTGTCCGAGACGTCTCGACGGGACCGGTACGCTCCGGGTCGTGACCGGATACCTCGGCTCGTACGCCACGCTCGGTCTTTTGCTGCTCGCCGCCGTGCTCTTCTTCCTGACGGCGTTCTCGGCGAACCGGATGTTACGTCCGGCCCGACCGGCGGAGCCATGGGGCAAGCGGGCCACGTACGAGTGCGGGCTCGACCCGGTCGGCGGCGACTGGGCCCAGATGCAGATCCGCTACTACGTCTACGCGTACCTCTATGTCCTGTTCGCGGTGGAGGCGGTCTTCCTCTTCCCGTGGGCGCTGGTCTTCGACCGGCCCGGCTTCGGGGCGACCACGGTGGTGGAGATGGGCGTCTTCGTGGCGATCGTGGCGCTCGGCATCCTCTACGCCTGGCGGCGCGGCGTGCTGCGCTGGACCTGACCCCTAGGCCAGCCCGCGCCGGGTCGCCGCCGGCGGCCGGTCCCCCCGGATCGACGCCACCATGTCGAGCACCCGACGGGTCGGGCGGACCTGGTGGGCGCGGAACACCCGGGCGCCGAGCCAGGCCGAGACCGCGGTGGCGGCGAGCGTCCCCTCCAGTCGTTCCGGCACCGGCAGGTCCAGCGTCTCGCCGATGAAGTCCTTGTTCGACAGCGCCACCAGCAGCGGCCAACCGGTGTCGGTCAACTCGGCCAGCCGCCGGGTGATCTCCAGCGAGTGCCGGGTGTTCTTGCCGAAGTCGTGCGCCGGGTCGATCAGGATGCCGTCCCGGCGTACCCCCAGCCCGACCGCGCGTTCCGCCAGCCCGGTGACGGTGTCGAGCACGTCGGTCACCACGTCGTCGAAGGCCGCCCGGTGCGGCCGGGTACGCGGGGCCAGCCCACCGGCGTGCGAGCAGACCAGCCCGGCGCCGGTCGCCGCGGCGACCCGGGCCAGTGCCGGGTCCGCCCCCGACCAGGTGTCGTTGAGCAGGTCCGCGCCGGCCGCGACCGCCTCCACCGCCACCTCCGCCCGCCAGGTGTCGATCGAGACGACCACGTCGGGAAAGGCGGCCCGGACCGCGGCGATGGTGTCCACCGTGCGGCGGATCTCCTCGGCCACGTCGACCTCGTCGCCGGGCCCGGCCTTCACCCCGCCGATGTCGATGATCTCCGCGCCCTCGGTCACCGCCCGCTCGACCGCTCGCAGCGCGCTGTCCCGGGCGAACGTGGCGCCCCGGTCGAAGAACGAGTCCGGGGTGCGGTTCACGATCGCCATCACCACCAGCTCACCCGGGGCGAAGGCCCGTCCACCGAGCCGCAACATCCCGGTCATCCCCGCCTCCTCGTCCCCGTCCCCGTACCACCGTCGCACCCTCGCACGTCCCCCGCGGTGCCGCCCCCGGCGCCGCTCCGAGATCTTGGTACGGCACGGACCCGCCGGGGGCACTTTCGTACCAAGATCTTCGGATTTCCTGAAATGTGGAAGGCGGGCGGCGGTCGGGGAGGAACCTCCACCACGCCGGGAGCGCGGGTTTTGCCGACCGGAGGCCGTGGAGGGCTCGCCCGATCCCGGCCCGCATGCCACGATCTCTCCATGGGTGAGGTTCTGCTCCTCTTGGTCGTCGCGCTGACCGTCGCGGCAGTGGTGTTCGGAGTGACGGTGCTCGTCTCCGGGCGGGATCCGGGGCTGGTGCCGGCCGAGCCGGACGGCCGGGCCGTGCCGCTACCGGGTGGCCGCCCGCTCGACGAGTCGGACGTGACCGGGGTCCGGTTCGACACCGCGCTGCGCGGTTACCGGATGGCCCAGGTCGACGTGGCGCTCCGGCGGGCCGCCTACGACATCGGCTACAAGTCCGAGCTGATCGGCGTGCTGGAGGCCGAGAACACCGCACTGCGGGAGGGCCGGACCGAAGAGGCCGACGCCCTGCGCCGGGCGCGCGAGGAGGCCGTCGCCGCCGGGGCCGGGACCGACGAGTCGGCCCTCGATCCGTCGGGCGCCGGTCCGGTGACCATCGACTTGTCGGCGCCGGAGTCGCCGACCGCCGCGACGCCGGCCCGGGACCGGTCCGCCGCCGGGCCGTCGGCCACCGACCCGCTCGTCGCCGGGCAGTCGGCCACCGACCGGTCCGTCGCCGGCCCGGCCGACGGCCGGTCCGCCGGAAGCCGACCGGCAGCCGTGACCGGAGCCCGCTACGGGACGGCCGAGGCGGGCGTGGCGGAGGCGCCGGCCGCCGCCGCGGTCGAGGACACCACGTCCCCGGCCGGTGGGATCACCGCCGGGCCGGCCGGCGCGAGCGCGGACGACAGCGACGCGGACGACAGCGACGCGGACGACCGGGCACGTGGGCCGGTGGCCCGCTCGGAGCCGGCGTGACCGGCGCGGAGGGTTCCGCAGGCTTCGCCGAGGCGGCCCAGCCGGGTGCCGCCGAGGTCACCGCCACGGTGATCGTCGACGCGCCGGCGGAGCGCGTCTTCGCGGCGCTGACCGCGTGGGAACGGCAGTCGGACTGGATCCCGTTCACCACGGTCCGGGTGGTCGAGGGCGACGGCGGCGAGGGCAGCCTGGTCGAGGCGGTCACCGCGGTCGGCCCGGCCGTGCTCCGCGACGAGATGCGGGTGGTGCGCGTCGACGCGCCGTACGAGGTCGGCGTGGTGCACTGCGGCAAGCTGCTGCGCGGCCCCGGCGTGCTGCGGTGCACCCCGATGGACCGGGAGCGCACCCAGGTGGTCTGGCACGAGTGGTTCCACCTGCCGGGCGGGACGGCGGGCCGGGTGGCCTGGCCGGTGCTCTGGCCCGGCTCGAAGTTCGGCCTGACCCAGGCGCTGAAGAGGTTCGCCCGGCTGGTCGAGCAGGGCCGCCTGCCCTGACCGTGGCGTGCCGGCGGAGTCGGTGGGTCGCACTACCCTGTGCGGCGTGACTGACCTGGTGACCGGCCCGGACGGGCTGCCCCGTTGCGCCTGGGGGGCGAGCACCCCCGACTACGCCGCCTACCACGACGAGGAGTGGGGTCGGCCGCTGCGCGGCGACGACGCGCTCTACGAGCGGCTCACCCTGGAGGCGTTCCAGTCCGGCCTGTCCTGGCTGACCATCCTGCGCAAGCGGCCGGCGTTCCGGCTCGCCTTCGACGGGTTCCGGATCGAGTCGGTCGCCGGCTACGGCGAGGCCGAGACGGCTCGGCTGCTGGCCGACGCCGGGATCGTCCGCAACCGGGCCAAGATCGAGGCGGCGATCGCCAACGCCCGCGCCGCGCTGGAGCTGCCCGAGGGGCTCTCCGCGTTGCTCTGGTCGTTCGCGCCTCCGCCCCGACCGGCGCGCCCCCGCTCGTTCGACTCCGTGCCGGCGCTCACCCCGGCGTCCACCGCGATGGCCAAGGCGCTCAAGAAGCGCGGCTTCCGCTTCGTCGGCCCGACCACCGCGTACGCGTTGATGCAGGCCACCGGCATGGTGGACGATCACCTCGCCGGATGTCACGCCGGTGGTGACCGGGCCGGGGTCTGACGACGCGGCGTGATGGGATTGGGGCATGACCGACACCGAGCCACGGACGAGCGGGACGACCGACGCCGACACCACGCCGGGCGCCTGGGCGGTGCTGCTGCCCGCCGAGCGCTACCAGGCCGAGCGGTTGGTGCACCACGACGTGCTGGAGCTGACCGGGTTGCCGGGGGCGGCCCGGCCGCGCCCGGGTGACCGGGTGGCGGTGCTGGTCGAGGAGCCGCTGCGGCTGGTGGCGCTCGGCCGGGTGACGCGCCCCGGCGCCGAGGGCCGGGAGGATCCGGACGACCCCCAGTCCGACCCGGCGGCCGGCGCGCTCGTGGTGACGTACACCCGTCGGGCGCTCGACGAGCCGGTGCCGGTCGACGGCCCGGCCCCGGACGGCCCGGTCGCCGCGCTCGACCCGGCGCGCTGGCGGGCGCTGGCCGACCGGCTCGGTCCGCCGCCGGCTCGGCGTACCTGGCTGGTCAGCCTCGACCTGCCGATCGAGGCGGCCACGCGGGCCGAGGCGGTCCGGATCTTCTGGTCCTACGTGCAGGAGCTGGGCCCGCGTGAGTTGCCGGCGTTCGTCTCGCCGGCCGGCGACGAGTTGGCCATGCAGGCGTTCGTGCTCGGCGTCGAGGCCAACCAGGACCCGGAGGAGGACGACTGAGCCTCAGCGCCCCTCGAAGACCGGCTTCTGCTTGTTGACGAACGCCATCGTGGCGGCCCGGTGGTCGGCGGTGCCGCCGCAGATGGCCTGCGCCTGCGCCTCGGCGGCCAACGCGTCGGCGAGCGTGCCGGCGTCGGCGATGGAGAGCTGACGCTTGATCGCCCCGTACGCGACGGTCGGGCCGGCGGCGAGCCGGACGGCCAGCTCCTGCGCGGCCGGGAGCACCTGCTCGTCGTCGTCCACCAACCGGGTGAGCAGGCCCAGCCGGCAGGCGTCCTCGGCGCCGACCGGCTCGGCGAGCATGAGCAGCTCGACCGCCTTGGCGTGGCCGACCAGCCGGGGCAGCGTCCAGGAGGCCCCGGTGTCGGCGGCGAGCCCGACCCCGGCGAACGCCATCAGGAACCGCGTCTTCGGGCCGCCGATGCGGAAGTCGGCCAGGAACGCCAGCGAGGCGCCGGCCCCGGCGGCCATCCCACGCACCGCGGCGACCACCGGCTTGGGCAGGTTGGCCAGCCGGGCGGCGATCGGGTTGTAGTGCGCCCGCACGGTGGCGAGCGGGTCGGCGTCCGCCGACTCCAGCGTCTGCACGTGCTCCCGCAGGTCCTGCCCGGCGCTGAACGAGCCGCCCGCGCCGGCCAGCACGACCGCCCGGCAGGAGCGGTCGGTCTCCAACTCGGCCAGCGTCTCCCGGAGCGCCTCCTTGAGCGCCACGTCGAGCGAGTTCATCGCCGTCGGGCGGTTCAGCGTCAGGGTGACGACGGCGTCGGTGCGGTCGACGAGCAGCGGCTCGGTCACGTTTCTAACGACCCTTCTGTCGGGCGAGGCGGTGGCTGGCGTCGAGGCACTGCTCGACGTACCGGTCGGCGGCCGGCCGGAGCCGGGCCGCGTGCCGGTCGAAGAACCCGGCCGCGCTGGTGCCCGGCCAGCGCTCGGGGAGCAGCGCGGGGGGCAACTGCGGGTCCCGGAACAGGAAGGTACGCCACGCGTGCACGAGCCGGAACCGGGCCGCGTACGCCTCCTCGTCGCTGCTGCGGACCGTGACGCCGGACAGCAGCGGCTTCTGTTCGGCGACGAAGCGTTCGTACGCCCGGCCGATCTCGACCAGGTCCCAGGCCCGGCGGACCACGCCCATGGCGCCCGGGGTGCCGGCGGCGTGCGCGGCGGTGAACCGTTCGAAGCGCACGCCCGCCTCGGCGAGCAGCAGGTCGACGTCCTCGCCGGGGCGGGTGGCCACCCAGGTGCAGTCGTCGAGTGTGCCGTAGCCGAGGAAGGTGAGGTTGGCGGCGAGCCGCTGCCGGTCCCGGCGGGAGGCGGGCGCCGTGAGGACGAGAAGATCGAACCGTCCGTCCCAACTGTGCCGACCGGTCCGGTAGATCCGGGAGGCCGCCTCGTCGAGTCGACGACCCGCTTTCGGGGTGATCGAATATCCCGGTCCGGAGGCGAGCCGGAGTGGTTCCAGCCAGCCCTGACGGACCATCCGGGACACCGCGGTGCGTACCGCCGGTGGGGCGATCCCGAGCGGCGCCAGCAGCTTGACCAGGGCGGCGACCGGTGCACGGCCACCCCGGACGCGGAGGTGGTCGCCGTACAGGTCGAAGAGTGCCGACCGTGCCTGCATGACCGCACATTGTGACAGGCCTACCCAAGATAAGCTAGATGCTGTTACATCAATGCTGCTTCGGTTTGGGTCCGGCGGTGTTCATCAGGGAAAATCGTTGGTCGACGCCTCCGCGACTGTTGCGGGTGCGATGGCGAAGTGGCTGTGGGGCAACCCACCGACCCTGGCGTAGGTCTGAGGGGAGACAACATGGCGGCGATGAAGCCGCGGACGGGCGACGGTCCGCTGGAAGTCACCAAGGAGGGCCGGGGCATCGTCATGCGGGTCCCGCTGGAGGGTGGTGGCCGGCTCGTCGTCGAGATGACTCCCGACGAGGCCACCGCGCTGGGTGACGCGCTGAAGGCGGCCGCCGGCTGATTCGAGGAGCAGGCCGCGTGGTGTCCCACCGCGCGGACGGTTCGTCCTACCCTGAGCCACCGGCTTGCCCGGTGGCTCAGGGCCTTCCTCGGCCGGTAAGCGGCAACGCGTCCCGCTTAGAGCGTTTTCGGAGGTACGGTCCAGCGTGCTGGCCATTCGTCTGGTGAGCGGGTCCACGCGACCCGACGCCCTCGTCCTGCCCATCCGTCCCGGTGGGCCGGACGCCCCGCCGACGTTGGTCCCGACCGCCGTCCCGCCCGATGACGACGTCCGGGCCGCCGCGACCGCGCTGCTGCCCGCCGCCCGCCTCACCGGCGCGGCCGGCGAGATCCGCGAACATCTGCGTCCCGGCGAGGCCCCGAGCCGGCTCTGGCTGCTCGGCGTCGGCGACGGCGACGAGGCGGGCTGGCGCTCCGCCGGGGCCGCGCTGGCCCGTGCCGGCAAGGATGAGACGCAGATCACGATTTCGGTTCCGGACGGGTCCGGGTCGGCGCTGCGCGGCCTGGCCGAGGGGCTGCTGCTCGGCTCCTACCGGTTCCGGCTCACCGAGGCCGGCGCGCAACCCGCCCTGGCCCGGGTGGACGTGCTGGTGGCCGACCCGGACGCGCTCGCCGACACGCTGGCCGCGGCCCGGGTCACCGCCGAGATGACCCGGCTGGCCCGCGACCTGACCAACACCCCGTCCTCCACCAAACATCCGGCGTGGTTCGCCGACCAGGTGGCCGACGCCGCCGCCGACCGCCCCGACCTGCACCTGCACGTGCGTGGCCCGGAGGAGCTGTCGGCCGAGGGCTTCGGCGGCATCCTGGCCGTCGGCGGCGGCTCCGTCCAGGGGCCGCGCCTGGTCGAACTGGACTGGCGGCCGGCCGGCGCGCGTACCCACGTGGTGCTGGTGGGCAAGGGCATCACGTTCGACACCGGCGGCATCTCGATCAAGCCGGTGCCGGCCATGAAACTCATGCGCAAGGACATGGCCGGCGCTGCCGCCGTGGTCGCCGCCACGCTGGGCGCCGCCACGCTGCGCCTGCCGGTCCGGATCACCACGCTGGCCCCGCTGGCCGAGAACATGGTCAGCGGCTCCGCGTTCCGCCCCGGCGACGTGATCCGGCACTACGGCGGGCTGACCAGCGAGAGCACCAACTCCGACGCCGAGGGGCGGCTGGTGCTCGCCGACGCGATGGCGTACGCGGTCCGGGAACTGAAGCCCGACCTGCTCGTCGACCTGGCCACCCTGACCGGGGCGAACGCGGTCGCCCTGGGCAAGCGGCACGCCGCGCTCTACGCCGAGAACGACGACCTGGCCACCGACCTGCTGGCCGCGATCAGCGCGGCCGGCGAGCGGGCCTGGCGGATGCCGCTCGCCGACGACTACCTGGAATACCTCGCCAGCGACGTCGCCGACCTGCACAGCTCCCCGGCCCGGGGCGCCGGCTCCGTGGTGGCCGCGCTCTTCCTCCGCGAGTTCACCGGCGACCTGCGGGACCGCTGGGCGCACCTGGACATGTCCGCCCCGTCCTGGTCCGACGACGTGCACGGCGAACTGACCAGGGGCGCCACCGGCTGGGGCGTACGCGGGTTGCTGCGCTGGCTGGCGACGTTGGGCTGAGCGGGCGGCGTCAGCTCTTCACCGCGGCGAGCAGCCCGTGGCCGACCGGCAGCAGCGCGGGCACCCAGTGCTCCGACTCGCGGATCGCCTTGATGGTCTCCCGCACCGTCACCGTCTCCATGTCCCGCGCGGCCGGGTCACCGATCCGGCCGGCGGCCAGCGCGCCGTTGAGCGCGAGCACCCCGCCGGGGCGCAGCAGCCGCAGCGCCGCGTCCACGTACGCCGCGAAGCCGGGCCCCGGCGCGTCCGCGAAGACCAGGTCGTAGACACCGTCCGCGAGACGCGGCAGCACGTCGAGCGCCCGACCGGTGATGATCCGGGTACGCCCCGACGGGAAGCCCGCCTCCTGGAACAGCCGCCGGGCGATGCGCTGGTATTCCACCTCCACGTCGATCGTGGTGAGCACGCCGTCGGGGCGCATACCGCGCAGCAGCCACACGCCGCTGACCCCGGTGCCGGTGCCGATCTCCACCACCGCGCGGGCGTTGCCGGCGGCGGCGAGCAGGCGCAGCGCGGCACCGGCACCGGACGTCACCGCCTCCACACCCACCTCGTGGGCGAGGGCGCGGGCCGTGCGCAGCACGATGTCCTCGGTGACGTACGACTCGGCGAACTGCAACGCCTGGGCCGTCGAACCGCCGGGACCGGCGACCGTGGCGATGGGGCACCTCCTGGGGGGCGGGGCTGGTGCGAGGGGTCGGTTGGCACTGTGAGCGTAGAGGCGAGCCGGTACGCGCGCAGCCGCGAGTCGGCCCTCGGGCGATCACGGGCGGCAACCCCTGACTCCACCCGGGGCATCCGTGCAATCCTGGATGGGTCCCGCGCGTCTCGATCGTCCGGCTCCGCCGGCGTCGGCGCGGGACGCGCGGGACGAATGTGGGAGGCACGGACGTGACCGACGGCTGGGACTGGCGCCGGCCCGGCGGCTCGGGCGCACCGGCGGGAGGGCCGGTGCCCGGGCAGCCACCGCCGAGCGCCGGGGGTGGCACGACGTCGCCCTGGTGGTCCGACGCGCTGGCCGACCCGTGGCGGGACCCGTACGCGCCCGCGGCCGTGGTGGTCCCGGCCACCGCGCCCACCGGGGCGGGTGAACCGGAGCCGGTCACCGACCCGGACGCGCCGACCCGGCCGGGGCTGCGTCAGGTGGTGTTGATCTCGCTGATCACCGCGCTGCTGGCCGGCTCACTGGGCAGCGCCCTGACCTACGCCTTCCTGGGCGGCGGCGCCGTGTCGACGCTGGGCGCGCAGGCCGGGCAGGCCCCGGCGCTCGCCCAGCGCAAGCCGGAGTCGCTGGCCGGGGTCGCCGAGCGGGTGCTGCCCAGCGTGGTCACCATCCGGGTGGCCAGTCTCGGCGGCACCAGCGAGGGCTCCGGCTTCGTGGTGAGCACCGACGGGCACATCGTCACCAACGACCACGTGGTCGCGGACGGCCCGGGCAAGGCCACGGTGGTGTTCAACGACGGCAGCACCGCCGCCGCCACGGTGGTCGGGCAGGACCCGGAGTCGGACATCGCGGTCATCAAGGTCACCCGCAGCGGGCTGACGCCGGTGCAGTTCGGCGACTCGGACGCGCTCGCGGTGGGCGACCCGGTGCTCGCCATGGGTTCGCCGCTGTCGCTGGCCAACACCGTCACCGCCGGCATCGTCAGCGCGCTGGACCGCACCATGCAGGCGGGCGAGCCGGGCGGCCCGACCCGCTACTACGCGGCGATCCAGACCGACGCCGCGGTCAACCACGGCAACTCCGGCGGCCCGCTGGTGGACGGGGCGGGCCGGGTGGTCGGCGTGAACTCGACGATCAAGTCGCTGGTGGCCGACGGGCAGGAGGCCGGCAACATCGGGCTCGCCTTCGCCATCCCGATCAACCAGGCCAAGCGCGTCACCGAGGAGATCATCGGCACCGGCAAGGCCCGGCGTACGGTGATCGGCGCCTCGGTGGGCGGCACCGGCGCCACCGGCGGCGGGGTGCGGCTCAACGCCGTCGAGCCGGCCGGTCCGGCGGCGGCGGCCGGGATGCGTACCGGGGACGTGGTGCTCCGGCTGGACAAGCACCCGATGACCGACCCGACCGACCTGGTGGCGCTGGTGCGCAAGTACGCGCCGGGCTCGGTGGTGACGGTGGAGTACCGGCGCGGCTCGGCCCGGCAGAACACCTCGGTGACGCTCGCCGCGGACGCCAAGTGAGGAGCGGTGACCCCCTCCCGCCGGGCCGCCTTCCGTGCGTAGTCTTGCCCTGACACGGACGAGGAGGCCGGAGTGTTCGAGAACCTGAACTGGTGGGAGATCGGCGCCCTGCTGCTCCTGGCATTGTTGATCTTCGGGGACCGGCTGCCCAACGTGATCAACGACGGCCTGCGGATGGTGCGCAACCTGCGGAACATGGCGCGGAACGCGACCGGAGACCTGAGCCGCGAGCTGGGGACCGACATCCAACTGGAGGACCTGCACCCGAAGGCGTTCATCCGCAAGCACCTGCTCAGCGAGGACGACGAGCAGGCGATCCGGAAGCCTCTGCAGAGCATGTACGACAACCTGCGCTCGGACGTCACCGGCGTGCACGACGAGCTGAAGGACGTGGCCAAGGCGGCGGACCTGCGCACCCCCACCCCTCGCCCGGCGGTGGCGACCCCCACCGCGACCCCCACCACCCCGACCCCGCGCCCGTCCTACGACGACGCCACCTGACCCCGTCCCCACGGGATCCGCGGGGGAGGGGTGAGGGGACGTGGGTCAGCGGCCGGCGGGCTTGAGGCCGAGCGGCTTGCCGAGCAGGGACTCGCGGCGCACGGCGAGCCGGTCGGCCACCTCGAACATGGCCTTCGCGGCCGGCGCGTCCGGCTGGGTCAGCACGATCGGCTGGCCGGCGTCGCCGCCCTCGCGGACCCGGGTGTCCATCGGGATCTGCCCCAGCACCGGCACCTGCGCGCCGATGGTCCGGGTCAGCGACTCGGCCACCGCCGCGCCACCGCCGGCACCGAAGACCTCCATCCGGGAACCGTCCGGCAGTTCGAGCCAGGACATGTTCTCGATCACACCGACCACCCGCTGGTGGGTCTGCAACGCGATGGCGCCGGCCCGCTCGGCCACCTCGGCGGCGGCTGCCTGCGGCGTGGTGACCACCAGGATCTCCGCGTTCGGCAGCAGCTGGGCCACCGAGATCGCGATGTCGCCGGTGCCCGGTGGCAGGTCGAGCAGGAGGACGTCCAGGTCGCCCCAGTAGACGTCGGCGAGGAACTGCTGGAGCGCGCGGTGCAGCATCGGGCCGCGCCAGACCACCGCCGCGTTGCCGGGGGTGAACATGCCGATCGAGATGACCTTCACGCCGTGCGACTGCGGCGGCATGATCATGTCCTCGACCCGGGTCGGCGCGCCGTCGGCGCCGAGCATGCGGGGCACCGAGTGGCCGTAGATGTCGGCGTCCACCACGCCGACCGACAGGCCGCGGGCGGCCAACGCGGCAGCCAGGTTGACCGTGACGCTGGACTTGCCGACGCCGCCCTTGCCGCTGGCCACCGCGTAGACGCGGGTCCGCGAGCCGGGCTGGGCGAACGGGATCACCGGCTCGGCGGTGCCGCCGCCGCGCAGCTTCGACTGCAACTCCTGGCGCTGCTCCGGGCTCATCACCCCGAAGATGATCTCGACGCGGCTCACCCCGGGCACCGCCCCGACCGCGGCGGTGATGTCGGTACGCAGCTTGTCCTTCAGCGGGCAGCCGGCCACGGTGAGCAGCAGCTCCACCCGCACCACGCCGTCGTCGTCCCGCTCCGCGGAGCGGACCATGCCGAGTTCGGTGATCGGCCGGCGGATCTCCGGGTCGTTGACGGTGGCCAGCGCGGCCTGGATCGCGTCGGAGACGGTGCTGACGGGTGCTGACATGCCGGTAATGCTACGTCGGGCTCTGGTGCCGGGCGTCGTGGGCGTGGTCACCGTCGAGCTCGTCGCGGGGCTCGTCGAGCGGGCGGCCACCGGGCGGTCGCCGCGTCCCGCGGTCCTGCTGTCCCCGGTCATGCTGTCCCCGCTCGTGCTGCCGCCGTTCCAGCTTGCGCCGCCGCTCCGCCGCCTCGTCCAGCTCCTCGGCCAGCCGGGTCAGCTCGGAGCGGAGGAAGTCCCGGGTCGCCACGTCCCCCATCGCGATCCGCAGCGCGGCGATCTCCCGGGCCAGGTACTCCGTGTCGGCCTTCTGCATGGTGGCCCGCCGCCGGTCCTCGTCCAGCGAGACCCGGTCCCGGTCCGCCTGCCGGTTCTGCGCGAGCAGGATCAGCGGGGCGGCGTACGAGGCCTGGAGGGAGAGCACCAGCGTCAGGAACGTGAACGTGTACGGGTCGAACCGCAGGTGCGCCGGGGCGAGCGTGTTCCACAGGAACCAGGCGGCCAGGATCAGCGTCATGTAGACCAGGAAGTTGGCCGTGCCCATGCCCCGCGCGATGCCCTCGGCCCAGCGGCCGAACGAATCCGCGTCGATCCGGGGCAGGTGCAGGCCCCGGGGGGCGCGCGGCTGGTCGAGCCGCTCGCCGCGTCGCTGCTCACTCATCGTCCACGGTCCCGTCGTCGGTGGCGGACGGGGTCGGTGCCGCGTCCCGGTCCCGCCAGTCGCGCGGCAGGGAATGGTCCAGCACGTCGTCCACCGTGACGGCGCCGACCAGCCGGTTGCTCCGGTCCACCACCGGCATGCCCACCATGTCGTAGGTGGCCATCCGGCGGGTGATCTCGGTCAGCGGGGTGGATGTCCGGAGCGGGTCGATGTCGTTGACCACGATGCCGCCGAGCAGGTCGGCCGGAGGCTCGCGGAGCAACCGCTGGAAGTGCACCATACCCAGGTAACGCCCGGTCGGCGTGGTCAACGGCGCGCGGGTCACGAAGACCTGCGCGGCCACGGCGGGCGAGAGCTGCACCTCCCGGATCCGGGCCAGGGCCTCGGCGACGGTGGCGTCCGGGGGCAGGATCACCGGCTCGGAGGTCATCACGCTGCCGGCGGTGCCCGAGGCGTAGCGCAGCAGTTGACGCACCGGGTCGGCCTCGTTCGGCTCCATCAGGTCGAGCAGCACGTCCTGCTCCGGCGGGGGCAGCTCGTTGAGCAGGTCGGCGGCGTCGTCCGGGTCCATCTCCTCCAGTACGTCGGCGGCCCGTTCCCGGTCCAGGGCGGCCAGAATCTCCACCTGGTCGCGTTCGGGCAGTTCGCTGAGCACGTCGGCGAGACGCTCGTCGTCGAGCGCGGCGGCCACCTCGTTGCGCCGGGCGTCGGGCAGGTCCTGGAGCGCGTTGGCCAGGTCGGCCGGGCGCATGTCCTCCAGCACGGCGAGCAGGTTGGCCGTACCCCGGTTGTCGCCCACGACGCCGAGGCCGCGGACCCGGTCCCACTCGACCTGGTGCAGGTGGCCGCGGCGGGTGAGCCGGCTGGTCTGCTCGCGGACGGCGACCCGGGTCAGCGCCCACTCGCCGCCCCGGCTGTGCTCCATGGCCACGTCCACCACCGAGCCGGCCTGTCCGCTCTCGAGCTGGACCCGCCGGTCGAGCAGTTCCTGGAGCACCAGCAATTCGTTCGGTCGTTTCTCGAACCGGCGCAGGTTGAGCGTGCCGCTGCCGAGCACCACGGCGTCCGGGTCGATCGAGGTGATCCGGTTGATGGAGAGGAAGATGCGTCGCCGCATGGGCATCTCGGCGACCAGCCCCACCACCTCCGGCGGTCGTTGGGTCGGACGCATCCGGGCGACCGCGTCGCGGACGCGGCCGACCTGGTCGCCGTTCGGGTCGAAGACGGCGACTCCGGCGAGTCGAGCGATGTAGACCCGGTTCGGCGTGCTCACGGGCACCAGCCTAAGGGCCTACTCTCTAACAGCATGTCGACCTTGGCCTACGAGATCGTGGACGTCTTCACCGACCGCCCGTTCGCCGGCAACCCGCTGGCCGTGGTGTTCGGCGCGGAAGCGCTGGCCACCGAGCAGATGCAGGCGCTCGCGCTGGAGTTCAACCTGTCCGAGACGGTCTTCGTGCTGGCGCCCACCCAGGCCGGCGCCACCTACCGGGCCCGCATCTTCACCCCGACCGACGAGCTGCCGTTCGCCGGGCACCCCAGCGTGGGCGCCGCGGTGACCGCCGGCCGGCGCGGCCTCTTCGAGGTGGGCCGGGTCACCCAGGAATGCGGCGCCGGCGTGCTGCCGATCGAGGTGACCCCCACCGGCGCGACGCTGACCGGGGGCACCCCGACGCTCGGCCCGGAACTCGACCCGGAGCCGCTGCTGGAGATCGTCGGGCTCACCGCGGCCGACCACGCCGGGCCACCGCCGCGCGTCGCCGGGTGCGGCCTGGAGTTCCCCTACCTCCCGGTACGCCCCGACGCGGTGGCCCGGGCGCGACTGAACACGGCGGCGGCGGAGCGATACGGCGTCGAGCACGTCAGCTTCTTCTCCTGGGACCCGGAGTCGCAAACCGCGCACGCCCGGGTCTTCGTGCCCGGGATCGGCGTTCCGGAGGACCCGGCCACCGGTTCGGCCGCGCTCGGGCTGGGCGTCTGGCTGGTCGCCAGCGGCCTGCTGCCGGGCGAGGGTCGGACGCCGTACGCGGTGCGCCAGGGCATCGAGATCCACCGGCCCTCGTCGTTGGCCTGCACCGTGACCGCGGCCGGCGGAACGGCGGTCGGCGCGACCGTCTCCGGTCAGGTGGTGCCGGTCGCCCGCGGCGAGATCACCGTCCCGCCGTTCGTCGGCTGAACGACCCGTTGTCGGTTGAACCGTCTCCCGGCGGCGGGGCGCCGGCTCTGTCGGCGCGCAGGGAAGGAACAGCCCGCCGCGCCTACGAACTTGATGGCGTGCACGAGTCACCGGAACCGGGAACCGGGAACCGGCATCGGCTCCTGGCGACCGGGTAGCGGTGACTCATTCACGCCATCAAGTTGGTAGCGCCGTAGGTGAAGTCTCCCGCGCGAGCCCGCCCGCTCCGACGGGTCCACGGGCGGTGGAATGCGGGAGGATGGTGGGGTGAGCGACGAGGTGGACGAACGGGTGACCCCGCCGTTGGTGGACGAGGCGGTGAAGAAGGCCGCCGTCTGTTGGGTCGGCGTCGGCGACGGCCCGGCGTACGCGTTGTGGTGCCTGCCGCTGGACGGCGCGTTGCTGGTGGTGACCGGCCCCGGCGAGCAGGCGGCGCCCGGGCTGGCCGACACCGACGCGGCCGAGGTGACGCTGCGCGGCGACCACGGCGGGCGGATCGTGAGCTGGCCGGCGCGGGTGGGTCGGCTCCGGCCCGGCACCGAGGAGTGGGACACCGTCGCGCCGCTGGTGGCGGCGAAGCGGCTCAACGCGTCCGGCTCGGCCACCGAGCTGGTGGCCCGGTGGGCGGCCGAGGGCTGCGCGCTCAACCGGCTCACGCCGGCCGGCACGGCGGTGAGCGGCGCCGACCTGCCGGACGGCCCGTTGACCGAACAGCCGCGCCCGGCGCCCGCGGTCCGGGCCGTCCGCAAGCCGTTCCGCCTGCACCGCGTCCGCCGCCGCTGATCCGCCGCCGCTGCCCCGCCACGGATCGTGGGGGCCGGCGGTCAGTCCCGCAGCGGCGGCGGGTCGACCGGCACCGGGACCGGCGCGGCGCGGCGGCCGGCCCGCGCGCCCCCGAGCACGACCACGGCGACGCCCACCAGCAGCAACGCCAGCCCGGGCAGGGCCAGCGGCCGGGGTAGCTGACCCAGCCAGACCCAGCCGATCAGCGCCGCGCCGGGCGCCTCCAGCAGGATCAGCACGCTGACCGTGGTGGCGGAGACCCGGTGCAGCGCGTAGTTGAACATCGAGTGCCCGAGGAGTTGGGCGCCGGCCACCAGGCCGAGGATGGCCAGCCACGTCCCGCCGTCGTAGCCGTGCAGGCGTACGCCGCCGACCAGGCAGACCACCAGCAGGATCAGCGCGCACACCCCGTAGCAGACGGTGGTGTAGCCGGTGGTGCTGACGCTGGCCCGGGCACGCTCGCCGAGGGCGGTGTAGACGGCCGCGAACATGCCGCCGGCCACGGCCAGCAGGTCGCCGGCGAACGCCCGGCCGGAGACGGCGACGTCGGCACCGGTGGCGAGCGCCGCGCCGAGCACCGCCACCGCGATGCCGGCCCAGACCGCCCCCGGCAGCCGGTGCCCCTGCCAGCGGGCGATCAGCCCCTGCCACACCGGCTGCGTCGCGCCCAGCGCGGTCGCCGCCGCGACCGAGGTGAGCTTCGCGCTCGGCATCCAGGTGGCGAAGTGGGCGGCCAGCGCCACCCCGGAGAGTACGCAGTACAGCCCCTCCCGACGGCCCGGCCCGACCAGGAGCGCCCGGAGTTCGGCCCGTCGACGGGTCACCGCGACCGGACCGAGCACCGCCACCGACAACATGTTGCGCCAGAACGCGACGGCCAGGGCCGGCGCGGCGGCGAACGCCACCAGCGGCGCGGACGACGAGACGGCGGCGACGGCCAGTGCGAGCGCGCCGAGGGTCAGCGTGTCGAGCGGCGGGCGGTGTCCAGCGGTGTGCACGGCTCCGATCATGCGCGTTCCGGCGATCCGGGATGCCGGAGACGTCTCCCCGGGCCGATCGGAGACGTCTCCCCGGGCCGAACTGTGGCCGAACCGGCCACCGGAGGGGCCGCGGTGCACGACAGTGCGGGAGTGGAGGCAGAGCGGGACGGCGCGGCGGAGCCGGGCACCGTGGTCACGCCGTCGGCCGAGTTCCCGCCGCTCGGCGCCGAGGAGCGGGCCGCGCTCGGCCGGCTCGGCACGCGTTGGCGCGGTCCCCGGGAGGCCGGCGACCTGCCCGTCGACCCGACGCTCGGCCGGCGCGGGCAACCGCCCCGACCCACGCGGTTCGGGCGGTTGGCCCCGATCGACCTGTTCACCGTGGCGCAACCGGACGAACTGGTCGCCACCGGGTCGGCGTACCTGCCCGGCAACCGGGCCGGCCGGGCGGTGGCCCGGGTACGCCGGACCCTGATCGGCCCGCCGCTGGCCAGCAGCTCCGTGCTCTACGAGCGGATGCGCAAGCTGGTCGCGCTGCCGGTGCTCTCCTCGGACCTGCTCAGCTCCGTCGCGTACGGGCCGGAGGCGATGCTCGCCGTGTTGGTGCTGGCCGGTGGTGCCGCGCTCGGGCTGGCGTTGCCGCTGGCCGCGCTGCTGGCGGTGCTGATGGTCGCGGTCGGGCTCTCCTACCGGCAGACCATCCCGGCCTATCCGCACGGTGCCGGGTCGTACCTCGTGGCCGGGGACAACCTGGGGCGTACGGCGGGACTGGCCGCCGCGGCCGGGCTGATGCTCGACTACGTGCTGACCGTGTCGGTGTCGGTGGCCGCCGGCGTGCACGCGGTCACCTCGGCGCTGCCCGGGTTCACCAGGTGGACCGTGCCGCTCGGGGTGCTGGTGATCGCCGTGCTGCTCGCCGGCAACCTGCGCGGCGTACGCACCGCCGGCAACATCTTCGTGCTTCCCACGTACGCGTTCGTGGTGGTGGTCCTCGCGGTGCTGGCGGTCGGCTACGCGAAGGCCGCGGCGCGGGGTTTCGCGCCGGTGCCGCCGCCGGCGGTGCCGGCTGCGGAGGGGCTGGGGCTGCTGCTGGTGCTGCGCGCGTTCTCCTCCGGCGCGGTGTCGATGACCGGCATCGAGGCGGTCTCCAACGCGGTGCCGGCGTTCCGCCCGACCGAGTGGCGCAACGCCCGCACCACGCTGGGCTGGATGGTCGCCATGCTGGTCACGCTCTTCGCCGGGCTGGTCGGGCTGATCCACCTGGACGGCCTGGCGCCCCGGGCGGACGAGACGCTGCTGTCCCAGCTCGGCCGCGTCACGTTCCCCACCGGCCCCGGGTACGCGATCCTCCAGGCCACCACCGCGCTGATCCTGCTGCTGGCCGCGAACACCGCGTTCAACGACTTCCCCCGGCTGCTGTTCTTCATGGCCCGGGACGGGCACGCGCCGCGCCGCTTCCTGCACATGGGTGACCGGCTGGCGTTCAGCAACGGGCTGGTCGCGCTCGCGCTCGCCGCGGCGGCCGTCTTCGTCGCCTTCGGTGGGCACACCCAGACGCTGATCCCGCTCTACGCGGTCGGCGTCTTCCTCGCGTTCACGCTGTCGCAGGCCGGGATGGTGGTGCACTGGCGACGCCGGCGCGGGCGGGGCTGGCGCCGCCGGCTCGCGGTGAACGCGGTCGGCGCGACGCTCTCCGGGCTGGTGCTGCTGACCGCCGCGGTCGCCAAGTTCACCGAGGGCGCCTGGGTGGTGGTGGTCGCGGTGCCGCTGCTGGTGCTGCTGTTCCGCCGGATCCACCGGCACTACGCCACGCTGCACCGGGCGCTGGCGCTGCACCCGCCGCCGCCCGGGGCGCCGCCCGGCCCGGCCGGCTCCGCCGAGGGCGAGGAGCTGCCCCAGCAGGTACGCCACCTGGTGATCGTGCCGGTGGCCCGGCTGAACCGGGCCTCGCTGCGCGCGCTGGCGTACGCGGCCTCGCTGGGCCGGCCGACGCTGGCCGTGCACATCGCGCCGGAGGAGGCCGAGGCGGACCGGTTCCGGGACCAGTGGCGGGCCTGGGGCGACCACCTGCGGCTGGAGACGATCGTGTCGCCGTACCGGTCGGTGATCGGGCCGCTGGCGCACTACCTGGAGGCGCTGCACGCCGCCGGCCCGGAGCTGACGCTCACCGTGATCGTGCCGGAGGTGGTGCTGCGCCGGCGTCGGCACCGGTTGCTGCACAGCCGCGCCGAGCAGCGGCTGCGTGCCGCGTTGCGGGCGCTGCCCGGCGTGGTGGTGACGAGCGTCCCGGTGCACGTCTCGCAGTGACGCCTCAGACGTCGTGGACCTCCAGCACGCGGGTGGTGGGGGCGGCGTCGCCCAGCTCCGCGCGGAGCGCGGCGCGCTCCGGGTCGACCAGGAACGCGTCGAGCCCGTCGCGGGCGGCGAACCGGATCACGTGCACCTCGGTCTCGCCGTCCCCGGTGCGCAACCGCCGCTCCAGCCGCCCGCCGTGCCGGTCGAGCAGCGCCAGCACCGCGTCCTCGTAGCGCCGGCCGGCGTCGTCGTCGGCGCTCAGGTCGACCAACGCGACCAGCAGGACCTCGCTCCCCGTCGTCATGGCGTCGAGTGTCCCAGCCGGCCGACCGTCGCGGTGTCCCTCAGCGGCCCGGCCGGTCGGCGCGGTCTCCCTCAGCCGGCGAGACCGACGGCCTCGGCGCTGGCCGTCCAGAGCCGGGCCGCCAGCGCCGGGTCGGCCGCCCAGGGGCGCGGCCGGTGCGGCCTGCGGTCGGCGTAGTAGCCGCCGTCGATCAGCCGGGACGGGTCCTGGCCGGCGAGCCAGACCAGTGTCTCCGCGCCCTTCTCCGGGGTGCGGAACGGCAGCAGCCGCATGCCGAGCGCCACCACCCGGCTCTCGTTGCCGAACCGGGTGCTCACCACGCCGGGGTGAAACGCGTACGACCGCACCCGTGGCCAGCGCCGCGCCGCCTCGGCGGTGAACAGGATGTTCGCCTGCTTGCTGGTGCCGTACGCCCGGAACGGCCGGTAGTGGCGCAGCGTGGCGTTGAGGTCGTCCGGGTCGAGCACGCCGCTGCGGTGCGCGTTGGAGGCGGTCACCACCATCCGGCGCACCCGGTCGGCCAGCAGGTTGCTGAGCAGGAACGGGGCGAGGTGGTTGGCCTGCATGCTCAGCTCGAAGCCGTCGACCGTGGTGACCGGTTCGAGCACGATCGCGCCGGCGTTGTTGGCCAGCACGTCGATCCGGTCGTAGTTCGCGCGCAGCCGCTCGGCGAGCCCGCGTACGTCGTCGAGCACGGCGAAGTCGGAGCGGAACAGCTCCGGCTGTTCGCCGCTGGACTCGCGCACCCGCTCGCCGGCGGCGCGCAGCCGGGCCGGGTCCCGGCCGACCAGCACCACCTGGTCACCGCGGCGGGCCAGCTCGACGGCGGCGGCCAGCCCGATGCCCGAACTCGCGCCGGTCAGCACCACGATCCGACGCTCAGTGAGATCTTCCACAGGTCCATTCACCCCGGTCACGGCACGAGGTTACCGTGACGTAGCCCCGTCCTTTGGGATCGTTAAGTTCCGACTTCCACCGCCGCGTCGCGTGCTGCCGCCGGACGCTGATAGGAGCGCATCCATGACCGCTGTCGGTCGCCCCCGCCGGTCCTGCCTGGCGGTTCCCGGGTCCAGCGTCAAGATGCTCGGCAAGGCCCAGGGCCTCCCCGCCGACCAGGTCTTCCTGGATCTGGAGGACGCGGTCGCCCCGCTGGCCAAGCCGGACGCGCGCAAGAACATCGTGGCCGCGCTGAACGAGGGGGACTGGGCCGGCAAGACCCGCGTGGTCCGGGTGAACGACCTGACCACGCCGTGGACCTACCGGGACGTCATCGAGGTGGTCGAGGGCGCCGGGGCGAACCTGGACTGCATCATGCTGCCGAAGGCGCAGAACGCCGAGCAGGTGCACTGGCTGGACCTGCTGCTCACGCAGATCGAGAAGACGCTCGGGCTGGAGGTCGGCCGGATCGGCGTCGAGGCGCAGATCGAGAACGCCGCCGGGCTGGTCAACGTGGACGCCATCGCCGCCGCCTCGCCCCGGGTCGAGACGATCATCTTCGGCCCGGCCGACTTCATGGCCTCGATCAACATGAAGTCGCTGGTGGTCGGCGCGCTGATCCCGGACTACCCGGGCGATCCCTACCACTACATCCTGATGCGCATCCTGATGGCCGCCCGGATGCACGACAAGCAGGCCATCGACGGCCCGTTCCTCCAGATCCGCGACATCGACGCGTTCCGCGAGGTGGCGAAGCGCTCGGCCGCGCTCGGCTTCGACGGCAAGTGGGTGCTGCACCCGGGTCAGATCGACGCCGCGAACGAGGTGTACTCGCCGGCGCAGGCCGACTACGACCACGCCGAGCTGATCCTCGACGCGTACGACTACTACACGTCCGAGGCGGGCGGGAAGCTCGGCGCGGTGATGCTCGGCGACGAGATGATCGACGAGGCGTCCCGCAAGATGGCGCTGGTGATCTCGGCCAAGGGCCGGGCCGCCGGGATGACGCGTACCTCCTCGTTCACCCCGCCCTCGGCGTGACCGCGCGCCGGGCCGCCCCGCGTCGGGGGCGGCCCGGTCGGGTCAGTAGTTGGTGGTGCTGTCCGAGTTGATGGCGATCGCGATCATCACGATGTAGAAGATGATGCCGGCGACCAGCAGGGCGGTGAGGATCCAGCCGACGATGATCGCGGCCTTCGCCATGCCCTCGCCCTGCTCGCCGGTCTCCCGGATCTGCCGGCGGGCCACGTGCCCCATGATCGCGCCGATCGGCGCGGTGATGCAGGACGTGAACCCGACCAGCGAGAGCACCAGCGCCACGATGGCCAGCGTGTTCGTCCGGCTCGCCGGCGGCGCGTAGCCGGGGTGCACGGGCGGGGGGTAAGCGCCCGGCGGGGGATAGCCGGCCGGCGGGTAGCCGGGCGCCGCGTACGGGTCGCCGGGCGGGGGCGCGTAGGGCGACTTCCCGACCGCGTACGGGTCCTCGGGCGCGTAGGGGTCGACCGGCGGGCTCGACTGCGGCCCGGCCGAGGGGTCGTGCCAGCCACCGGGCGGCGGGGGATAGCTCATCTGATCATCTCCAGGTACGTGGTCCGGGTCAGGGTAGCCACCACCGGAAAACCCGGAGCACCCCCTTTCCGGGTGCCGCATTGCCCGGAAGGTCCACAGCGGGCAGGATCCTCGACATGGCACTTGACGCGCGTGGGGGTCGGTCGCGACGGGACACGAGCCGGCCGGGGTCGGTGCGCCGCCCGCGCGCCGGGGAGCCGGCGGGCGCCGCCGACCAGGAACGGGCCGCGCCGCTCCCGGAGCCGGCCACCATGCGGCTGGACGGCCGGGTCGCGCTGGTGACCGGCGCGGGCAGCGCGGACGGCATCGGGTACGCGACCGCGCGCCGGCTGGCCGACCTGGGCGCCCGGGTGGCGATCGTGTCGACCACCCGACGGATCCACGACCGCGCCGAGGAGCTGGGCGTCACCGGTTTCGTCGCCGACCTCACCGACGAGTCGGAGGTGGGCGCGCTCGCCGACGCGGTGGCCGAGCAGCTCGGCGACGTCGAGGTGCTGGTCAACAACGCGGGCCTGGCCAGCCGGGCCAGCCCGGAGGTGCTGCGGCCGGTGGCCCAGTTGACCTACGACGAGTGGCGCGGCGAGATCGACCGCAACCTGACCACCGCGTTCCTGTGCAGCCGCGCGTTCATCAACGGGATGTCGGAACGCGGCTGGGGGCGGATCGTCAACCTGGCCGCCACCGCCGGTCCGGTCAACGCGCTGCCCACCGAGGCGGGCTACGCGGCGGCCAAGGCCGGCGTGGTGGGGCTGACCCGGGCGCTGGCGATGGAGATGATCGCCGACGGGGTGACCGTGAACGCGGTGGCGCCGGGCATCATCCACACCGCCGCGTCCACCATGGCCGAGATCAAGCAGGGGCTCGGCACGCCGGTGGGCCGGCCCGGCCTGCCGGACGAGGTGGCCGCCGCGATCGCGTTCCTCTGCTCACCGGCCGCGTCGTACATCACCGGGCAGATGCTGGTGGTCGACGGCGGCAACAGCGTCCGGGAGGCGCAGTTCCGCTGACGCGTCAGTAGCCGTTGTTGTCGGCGTTGGCCCAGATCGCCAGCCCGATCCAGCCGCAGCAGACCAGCAGGCCGAGCGCGGTGAAGACGTAGCTGAGGATCAGCCCCCAGGTGGCGAGCTGGTCGCCCTCCTCACCGGTCTGCCGGATCTGCCGCTTGGCCAGGTGGCCGCAGACGATGCCAGCGGGCGCGAAGACGAACGCGAAGACCAGCGACAGGATGGCGAGCACGTTGGGGCCGCCGCGCGGGCGCGGGCCCTCGCCGGGCGGGCCGTACTGGCCGTAGGGCGGCTGCGGGGCGTACGGCGGCTGCTGCCCCCACTGCGGCTGGTGCCCGTACGACGGTTGCGGCCCGTGCGGCTGGCCGCGGTCCGGCGGCTCGTACGGCGACGGTGGCTGCTCGTCGGTCACGCCGGCCCCCTCGGATCCGCAGGTCAACCGCCCTTTCTCTTGCGGACGCTACCCGCAGCGGTGAACCTTTTCACAGCGGTTGTGTGGACTGGTCACCTTGGCGCGGCCGGTTGCGGGGCCGATACTGACCGAGCGTTCAGTTACCCATGAGTAATGCGCCGACCCCGGAGGCTGAGATGGCCCGACTCGCCCAGACGCCCGGCCTGACCGATGTGCAGCGGTCGATCCTGGAAACGGTCCGGGAGTTCGCCGACAAGGAGATCATTCCGCACGCCCAGCGGCTGGAGCACGCCGACGAGTACCCGACCGACATTCTCGACGGGATGCGCGAGATGGGGCTGTTCGGCCTCACCATCGACGAGGAGTACGGCGGTCTCGGCGAGTCGCTGCTGACCTACGCGCTGGTGGTCGAGGAGCTGTCCCGGGGCTGGATGTCGATCTCCGGCATCGTCAACACGCACTTCATCGTGGCGTACCTGATCTCGCAGCACGGCTCGGCCGACCAGAAGGCCCGCCTGCTGCCGAAGATGGCGACCGGCGAGGTGCGCGGCGCGTTCTCCATGTCGGAGCCGGAGTGCGGCTCGGACGTCTCGGCGATCAAGTCGAAGGCGGTCCGCGACGGCGACACCTTCGTGCTCAACGGCCAGAAGATGTGGCTGACCAACGGCGCGTACTCCTCGGTGGTGGCCACCCTGGTCAAGACCGACACCGGGGCCGACTCGGTCTACGGCAACATGAGCACGTTCCTGCTGGAGAAGGAGCCCGGCTTCGGCGAGACCGCGCCCGGCCTGACCATCCCCGGCAAGATCGACAAGATGGGCTACAAGGGCGTCGAGACCACCGAGATGGTGCTCGACGGCGTCGCCGTCCCCGCCTCCGCCGTGCTCGGCGGCGAGGAGCAGGTCGGTCGCGGCTTCTACCAGATGATGGACGGCATCGAGGTCGGCCGGGTCAACGTGGCGGCCCGCGCCTGCGGCATCTCGATCCGCGCGTTCGAGCTGGCCGTCGCGTACGCCCAACAGCGCAAGACGTTCGGCCAGCCGCTCGCCCGGCACCAGGCGATCGCGTTCAAGCTCGCCGAGATGGGCACCAAGATCGAGGCCGCGCACGCGCTCATGGTCAACGCGGCCCGGCTCAAGGACGCCGGCCAGCGCAACGACGTCGAGGCCGGCATGGCCAAGCTGCTCGCCTCGGAGTACTGCGCCGAGGTGGTCCAGGAGGCGTTCCGGATCCACGGCGGCTACGGCTACTCCAAGGAGTACGAGATCGAGCGCCTGATGCGGGAGGCCCCGTTCCTGCTGATCGGCGAGGGCACCTCGGAGATCCAGAAGACGATCATCTCCCGCGGCCTGCTCAAGCAGTACAAGCTCTGAAGGACGGGCCCCCTCTTAACGTTTCCGGTAGAGAAGGGGCCCCCTCTCAACGCTTCGGCCGGCGCGCGACGGGGTCGGCGGCAAGGTGTCGGCGGGCGTGCTCGACAAGCGCGGCCGGGTCGTCCGCGTACATCCGGATCTCCCGGACCGGGGTGCTCGGCCCGCTCGGCAGCGGCACCGACAGCGGTTCCCGCAGCACCAGGTCGATCGCCGTCTGGCTGCCGACGCCGAGGTTGAGCACCGTCGGGTCGTCCTCGTCGTACCGGACCGCGCGGCTGGACGGCAGCGACCGACGACGGACCGCGACGTCGGCGACGGCGGCCCACGGAATCGTGACGTCGAGCGAGACGCCGTTGCGCACCCGCAGGCCGTCGCCATCGACCACGTGCGGGTGGATCCGGAGGCTGGCCATCAGCCCGAACATCCACAGCAGACCCCAGACGCCGAGCCCGACGGCGGCGTGCCGGATCGTCGGCGAGTCGACGGTGTGCCGCAGGATCACGTCCAGGATCGGGATCTCGATCGCGGACATGACGATGAAGGCCAGCAGGATCGTCTGGACGCCGCCGACGTACGCGAACGTCGTCGCGCCGGGCGCCACCGGGTAGGGGCGGCGCAGCACCCACCGGGCCAGGCTGCGCCACATGCCCCACTCGTACGCCACGACCCGTCGGACCAGCCTCATCGTCGCCCTCCTCGTTCTTTGCAATACAGTTGCACGGTAAAGGTGTCGCGGCCGGCATGTCAATGCAGTTGTATTGTGAAAACATGGGGGCATGCCGAAACGGGTGGACCACCGGGAGCGTCGGGCGCTGATCGCGGACGCGTTGATGCGGGTCGCGGCCGAGCAGGGGCTGGAGGCGGTCAGCCTGCGCCACGTGGCCGCCGCGGCCCAGGTCAGTGCCGGGATGGTGCAGCACTACTTCCGTACCCGCGACGAGATGATGGTCTTCGCGCTGGCCGTGGTGAGCGAGCGCAACGAGACCCGGATCCGTCGGGCGGTCGAGGCGCTCGGCGCGACGCCGCCACCCCGGGCACTGCTCCGGGCCATGCTGACCGAGCTGCTGCCGCTGGACGAGGAACGACTGGCGGACGGCCGGGTGGCCCTGGCCTTCCTCGCCTACACGGCCGTCCGGCCCGCCGTGGCCGCCGCGCTGCACGACGACACGGCGGCGTTGCGGGCGTTCGTCGCGGACCAGATCGCCAGGTCACCGCTGGCCACGGCCGGCCGGGTGGACCCGGAACCGGCCGCCGTCGGCCTGCTCGCCGTGCTGGAGGGGCTCGGCATCCACGTGCTCGGCGGCCACTACTCGCCGGAGACCGCGCTTGTCGCGTTGGACGCCCAGCTCGACCTGATCTTCGGCCGCGAGTCGCCGGTCGAAACGGTCAGCCGTGCCGGGTCAGGCCGGCCGCGGCCCGCTCCACGATGAGGCACCTGTCCTCGACGTAGTCGATGCCGGCCGCCTCGGCGATCCGGCGCGCCTCGGCGGAGACGATCCCGAGCTGCAACCAGACCGCCGGCGCGCCGATCGCCACCGCCTGCCGGACCACCTCGACCGCGTCAGGCGCCGGGCGGAACACGTCCACCAGATCGACCGGGTGCGGGATGTCGGCAAGCGTCGGGTACGCCTTCTCGCCGAACAACTCGTCCACGGTCGGGTTCACCGGGATGATCCGCCACCCGTGCCGCTGCATCTCCAACGGCACCCGGTGCGCGGCCTTGCCCGGGTCACGGGAGGCCCCGACGACGGCGATCACGGCGGAGTCGGCGAGGAGCTGCTGGGCTGACCGCATCCACCGAGACTAACCCGCCGGCCCGGTCACAGCAGGGCGAGCTGTTCGGCGGCCGGTGTCGGTGGCGCGGTGTCGGGCAGCCGCCGGTTGTCGCCGACCTCGCCGCGGTGCAGGCCGTGCCGGCGGGCCGCCATCCGGACCCGCGCGGTCACCTCCCGCTGGTACGCCTGCGGCGCGTACGCCCCGGCCTGGTAGAGCTGGCGGTAGCGGGGCACCAGGTGGGGGAACTCGCGGGCCAGCCAGCGTGCATACCACTCCCGGGCGCCGGGGCGCAGGTGCAGGGGCAGCGGCGTCACGTCGACGGCCCCGGAGGCGGCGATCGCCGCGACGGTGGCGTCGATCGACTCCTCGTCGTCGCTGAGGCCGGGCAGGACCGGGGCCATCAGCACGCCGACCGGGAAGCCGGCGTCGGTGAGCCGGCGGACCGCGTCCAACCGGCGGCGCGGGCTCGGTGTGCCCGGCTCGGCCAGGCGCCAGAGCGTCTCGTCCACGAAACCCACCGAGTAGGACAGCCCGACCCGGGTCACCTCGGCGGCCTGGCGCAACAGGGGCAGGTCGCGCAGCAGCAGGGTGCCCTTGGTCAGGATCGAGAACGGGTTGGCAAAGTCGCGCAGCGCCGCCAGGATCGGCGGCATGAGGCGGTAGCGCCCCTCGGCCCGCTGGTAGCAGTCCACGTTGGTGCCCATGGCGACGTGCGCGCCCCGCCAGCGTGGGGCGGCCAGCTCGCGCCGGACCAGCTCGCCGGCGTTGACCTTGACGATCACCTTGCGGTCGAAGTCGGCCCCGGCGTCCAGGTCGAGGTAGGTGTGGGTGTTGCGGGCGAAGCAGTTGTGGCTGACCACCCCGTTGGCGATGAAGTCGCCGGTGCCGGTGGTGATGTCCCACAGCGGCAGCTCCAGCCCGAGGTCCTCGATGGATGTCACCTGGAGCCGCGCCGCGCACTTGAGCGCCGTGCCCTCGATCGAGCGGCGGTCGGTGACCGCCGGGTCGGTCAGGTGGAAGAAGCGCAGCCGCTCCGGCAGGCCGCCGGTCAGCCGGATCTGGAGCCCTCCGTTGCGGTTGCCGGCATCGTCGAGCGCCCACCGGAAGTCGAGCCGGTCGAGCGCCTCGACCGTGTGGCGCCGGCTCTCGTCGTCGGTGACGCCGATCCGGAACACGCCCCGGCGGCAGCTGCCGGCGGCGTCGAACATGCCGGCCAGGAAGCCGTGTCGCCAGTCGTCGGTCGGCTCGTCGGGTGGCCGGACCAGCGCGGCGACGACCTCGGCCCGGACCGGCCCCACCGTGCGCAGGGTGGTCAACCGGCGGGCCGGTCGCCCGGTCGTCCGCTCGACGTCGACCCCGGCGTCGGCGAGGAACCGCTCGGCCCGCTCCAGCGCCTCCGCCTCGACCGTGCGCAGCCGGAAGCGGAGGCGCGGGCCGTCGGCCTCCGCCTCGTGCCGTGGCAGCCGGCGTCGGTCGGCGTCGCGGACCAGCGCGTGCAGGTAACCCCGGTGGTAGTCGGTGGAACGCTTCGGCGCGACGGCGAACCGGCCGGTGCCGAGCAGGCGGTTGCGGGTGGTCAGGTGCGGGCGCCGCGCGCCGCCGCGCATGCCGCCGGTGACGTGCTTCCAGCCGCGTTCGGTGAGGAAGCGGTGGTCGCCGCTGGCCACCAGCGTGGTGCCGTCGGCCAGGGTGACCCGGTAGGCCCGCTTCACCGTCGACCAGGCGTCGAGCACGGTGGTGACGACGTAGTGCCGGTAGGCGCCGCGCCGTTGGGTGCCGTAGATCCGGTCGCCGGGCGTCAGCTCGCTGATCGGCCGGGTGCGCCCGTCGGCCATCAGGATCGGCGTGTCGCCGGCCAGGCAGTAGGTGCAGGCGTGGGAACAGCCACGGTAGGGGTTGACCGTCCACTCGAACGGCACGCGCGACTGACCGGGCACCCGGTTGATGATCGACTTGGCCTGCACCTCGTAGAACGTCATGCCGGCGAAGTCGGGGGTGTCGAACGTGCGGACGACCGCGTGGGGCAGCGCCAGCGGCAGGGGTGGAGCCGCCGGCGCTGCCCGGTCAGGAGTCCCCTCGTCCGGGGGAGCGGAGAGGTTGTCCCAGCGCATGACGTTCATTCGAACACGTGTACGAACGAAGCGCAAGTGACGCGCCGGACACCGCGTGCCGTCGCGACCGACGCGGGTGCAGGATGGACGCATGGAGACGTCGACATTCGTGTACGACGGCGACTGCGCCTTCTGCACCCGGTGCGCGCAGTTCATCGAACGTCGTATCCCCACCGGGGCCCGGGTGGTCCCGTGGCAGTTCGCCGACCTGGCGGCGCTGGGCCTGACGGAGGCCGAGTGCGAGGAGGCGGTGCAGTGGGTGGGCGCCGACGGCTCCCGGGCCGCCGGGCCGGACGCCATCGCGCGGCTGCTCGGCGACAGTGGGCCGCTCTGGCGCGTCGCCGGGGGCGGGCTGCGGCTGCCGCCGGTACGCGCAGCGGCCTGGCCCGCGTACCGCTGGGTGGCCCGCAACCGGCACCGGCTGCCCGGCGGCACCGCCGCGTGCGCGCTGCCCCAGGAGGCCCGCGAGCGCCTCTACGGCCCCACCGGCCGCCCCGACCCCACCCCCTGACCGCCCCGCCCCCGACCCCAGCGTGGGGTGATCAAGGAGTTTGGGTCGGCGTCGATCTCTGCGGAGACGCGAACTCCTTGATCACCGTGGCGGGCGGAGCGGACGGCGCGGGAGGCGGGGAGGACGGTGGAGGGGTGGGGCGGTGGCGCAGGCGGCGGGCGAACGCCACCGGGCGGACCTTCTCCAGCGGCAGGAACGCGGTCATCGCCACCAGGTGCGGCGCGAACGAGATGGTGATGGTCGCGACGGTCACCAGGTGGAACGAGTAGAAGAAGCCCACCATGGCCGTCCGCCACCGTGCGGGGAGCACGAACACCAGCGGGCTGAGCAGCTCGAACGCCAGGATGCCGAACTGGGCCACGATCAGCAGGTGCGGCACCTGCGCGATCAGGTCGGCGAGGTCGGTGCCGCGGCGGATGATCGCCCGGGCCAGCACCGAGCCGGTGGCCCAGTCGAGACCGCCGAAGCGGAACTTCGCCCAGGCGGCCAGGAAGTAGGTGCAGATGACCGCGATCTGGGTGACCCGCAGCGCCCAGCCGCCCGCCTCGGTGCGGGTCGGGTCGCCGTGCCGGGCCCGGCCGGCGGTGGGCAGTGCGGCCAGCGCCACCAGGAGCCCGAACCGGTCGTGGTCGACCTTGCCGTAGCTCATCGCCACGATCATCCACTCGAAGTAGAGCGCGAAGACCGTCCAGCCGAGCAGCCGCGGCGCGCGGCCGGTCGCGGCCAGCAGCGCGGCCACCAGCAGCATCCAGAAGACCACGCCGACCAGGGCGGGGGTGGGCGTGGGCAGTGGCAGCAGCCGGCCGACGAGCAGCGGCTGGTAGAGGTCGCCGGGCACGTCGACGCGGGTGCGGACCCAGGGGGTGAAGACGACCAGGTCGGCGGCGACGAAGAGGTAGACGAGCGTGCGGAACGCGGCGACCCGGCCGCGCGGCACCGCCTCGGTGAGCCAGCCGGTCATCCGGCGGTGTCCCAGCGTACGGCCGTGCGGTCGGTCCACTCGCCGGTCGGGCGTCCGCCCCGGATGTCGTGCAGGCGGACCACGATGCGCACCTCCACCAGCGCCGGCGCGCCGGGATGGCGTTCCGCGTACGCCTCGGCGACGGTGCGCAGCAGGCTGGGATCGGCGGCGTACCGGTCCTGCTGGCCCTCGATCTCGGCGCGGCGGATGCCGGTGGCGTCCTGGCCGAGCGGGACCACGGCGCCGCTCTCGTCGACGCCCTCGACCCGGGTGTCGGGGGCCGGTGCGTCCGGCGGGTCGGAGGTGGAATACATCCGGAACGGCCCGAACGGGAAGTCGTCGTCCGTGCCGTGCACGGTGCCGAGCAGGAGCAGCGCCATCCCGAGCAGGGTGGCGCCGAGCCGGACGGCACGCCCGCGCGCGGTCAAGGTCTCCATCAGCTCGTGACGATACGGGAGTGAACCGTCCGGAACTGTCCCTCAGTCGGCCATTTCCCACTGCCCGTCCCGCCGGTCACCCCGGTACGCGAAACGCCGCCGGCCGGTCCCGCGAACGGGCCCGGCCGGCGGCGGAAGACGCGCCGTGCTCAGTGCTTGTGCTCGGCCAGCTTCTTGCGGACGTCGTCCATGTCCAGCTGCTCGACCTGCTCGATGAGGTTCTCCAGCGCCGACTCGGGCAGCGCGCCCGGCTGGGCGAACACGATGACGCCGTCGCGGATCGCCATCACGGTCGGGATGGAGCTGATGTTGAACTTGGCCCCCAGCTCCTGCTGCGCCTCGGTGTCGACCTTGCCGAAGACGATCTCCGGGTGCTTCTCCGAGGAGCGCTCGTAGACAGGGGCGAAGCGCTTGCACGGAGTGCACCAGTCCGCCCAGAAGTCGAGCAGGACGATGCCGTCCCGGCTGGTCACCTCGTCGAAGTTGGCCGTGGTCAGCTCAACCGTTGCCATGTGCTCTCTCCGATCACCGCGGATTGCCGTACGTCCGGTGGAACCAGGGTCGGTCCGTGAGAATTCCCGTGACCTGCGCGGCGAAACGCTGGCCGCTCCGGACGTGACCTCCAGCACATCGAACCTTATCTGTTCGCAAGATCGTGCGGATCGCAAGTGCAGGACGCATTTGCGTGACGGGACGTGATGGGAGCGTTTCCAAGGAGATCACGCTGTGTTGCCGCTACGAATCGGTAACTTGCGTGCTGACAAGCGGTGATCCGGCCTGCGGAGATCGCTTGGGGGGAGGCGGGCGGTGACTCTACGTATTGTTACGAAAAGATAAATGTGACGCCGGTCTCTGTCGAACCCTGGCCCCGTACGGCAGAATCTTTCACATCAGAGCGTGGGCGGCGGGTGCCGGGGAGGGCCCCGCCGCTCATTGCGTCTCCCCCCCGGGTGGCGCCCGGTGTGACATTTCCACCGCGCGAGCGCCCCGCCCCTTGCCTTAACCAGCGGTAAGGCATGCTGTGCCGAACTCCATCGCCGCCCGTCGAAGGGACCAGGATGCAGTTCGGCCGCTACTACGAGGAGTTCGAGGTCGGCGCGGTCTACCGGCACTGGCCGGGCAAGACCGTCACCGAGTACGACGACCACCTCTTCTGCCTGCTCACCATGAACCACCACCCGCTCCACCTGGATGCGCACTACGCCGAGTCCGCCTCCCAGTTCAAGCGCAACGTGGTGGTCGGCAACTACGTCTACTCGCTGCTGCTGGGCATGTCCGTGCCGGACGTGAGCGGCAAGGCGATCGCCAACCTGGAGATCGAGTCCCTGCGACACGTCGCCCCGACGTTCCACGGCGACACCATCTACGGCGAGACCACGGTGCTGGACAAGCGCGAGTCGGCCTCGAAGCCCGACCGCGGCGTGGTCGCGGTGGAGACCCGCGGCTACAACCAGGACGGCACGCTGGTCTGCGTCTTCCGCCGCAAGGTCATGGTCCCGAAGCAGGAGTACGCGGCCGCCGCCGTGCCGGAGGGCGTCGACCCGGAGCGCCCGAGCTTCCCCGAGCCGCGCTGAGTCGGGCACCCCGCCGACCGGGTCCCGGTCCCGTTCCCCGGGGACGGGACCCGGACCGGCCTCCGGGGCATATGCTCTGGCTGGAGGTCCCCATGAGCCACTCCGTCGCCGGAGAGCCGCCCTCTGCCGGTCGCCGCGCCGCACCGCTCACCACCGCCGCCTACTCCGCGGCGGAGTGGGACCTGCTGACCGACCTGCCCGGCCGGGTCCTCGTCGCCGCCGCGTCGCCCGGCCCGGGCCGCCCGCCACGGGGGATCGCCGCCGGGCTGGCCGGCCTGGACGCGGTGGCCGCCGGCCGCGCCTTCGACAGTGATCTGATCCGCGCGGTGGTCACCGCCATCTACGCGCGCCACGACGGGGCCGCCGTCCGGGCCGAGCGCCTCACCGACCTGGTCGACCTGCTCGCCGCCGCCCGGGCCGCGGTGCGCGTGCTGCGCCGCCGGGCCGACCCGGCCGACTCCGCCGCGTACCGGCAGTGGGTGGAGTCGGTGGCCGCCCGGGTGTGCCGGGCCGGCGGGACGTCGCCCAGCCCCGCCGACCGGCGGTTCCTGGACCGGTTGGCCGGCGCGCTCGACCTGCGCTGACGGCGCGCGCCGCCGGGTGCGTACGCTCGGCAACCGTGACCGACGACCAGCTCGACGTGGGGGTGGGGCCGTGGACCGGTGACCCGCCGGACGACCCGCGACTCGACCCGGAGCTGCTCGCCGCCGGCGACCGGCGCAACGTGGTGGACCGCTACCGCTACTGGCGGCGCGAGGCCGTGGTGGCCGACCTGGACCGGCGGCGGCACGACTTCCACGTGGCGATCGAGAACTGGCAGCACGACTTCAACATCGGCACCGTGGTCCGCAACGCCAACGCGTTCCTCGCCGCCGAGGTGCACATCGTCGGGCACCGGCGGTGGAACCGTCGGGGCGCCATGGTGACCGATCGCTACCAGCACGTCCGGCACCACCCGACGATCGAGGGGTTCGTCGCGTGGGCGGCCGGGGAGCGGCTGCCGGTGGTCGGCATCGACAACCTGCCCGGCTCCCGGCCGCTGGAAACCGCCGTCCTGCCCCGCCGCTGCGTGCTGCTCTTCGGCCAGGAAGGTCCGGGGCTGTCACCGGTGGCCCGGACGGCCTGCGACGCGCTGTTCTCGATCGCCCAGTACGGCTCCACCCGCTCGATCAACGCGGGGGTGGCCAGCGGCATCGCCATGCACGCCTGGGTCCGGTCGTACGCCGGCCCGCCGCCGGCCGGCTGACGGATCGCGGGTGTGTCGCCGGGCGAAAATCCCACGTTCGTCGGCCCGCCCCGCTTGACGGCCCGCCGCCCCGGCGGGACGGTGAAGGCGTGACTGTCGCGGTGAGTTGTCCGAGATGTGCGGGCCCGGTACGCGAGCCGGACCTGATGCACGGCGAGTACCGGTGCCTGCGCTGCGGCCCGGTCCCGCCCCTGCACGTGCCGGAGCATATCGGCGCCGAGATCATGGCGAGCGTGGTCGAGCGGGTGGCCGCCGACGGCGACACGCCCGACCGGCCCGGCGTGCCGCTCTGGTGTCCGTGGCCGCTCCCACCGGGTTGGACGCTGACCGGCGTGGCCTGGGCGGGCGACGACCGGGCCGGCATCCGGGCCACGGTGGTCGCCTGCGCCGGCCCGGCGCCGCTCGACGGTGGACCGGCCGACCTCATCTTCGTCGCCGAGGAGCCCGGTGTGGGCCTGGGATCCCGCTTCGCGGGACTGCCCGGCCCCGATCCCGGCCCCCAGGTCGAGGAGGCGCTGACCGATCCCGGCCCTGGTCACCCGGAGCGTGTGCCGCACGCGAAGATCCGGGTGGCCGGCCATCCGACTCCACTGTGGCTCGTCCGGTCCGAAACGGATCGAAGCGCGTACGCCGGAGAGGCTCGGGGAATGTGGCTCCATGCGATAGCCTGGCCGGCGAGCGCGGGTCACCTCCTCGCGGAAGAAGTCGTCCTGTGCGACCTCACCGAGTGGACACCGCCCGAGCTCGTGTACGGCGCACCGTCCCCGTACCTGCACGGGCAGGCCTGACCGGCCGGCACCGGCGAGTCGGGGAACGGACGCAGATATTCACGGTAAGACACCATGCTGATACTCTGGGTGCCGCTGCGGTACTTGGACCCGGCTCCGCGCGAGAGGATGGCCCGCTATGGTCAAGAAGGTCCTCACCTGGGCCGGCATCGCATTCTTGATCTTCTTCGTCGCCTACCGACCCAACTCGGCAGCCGACGTGTTCAAGTCTCTCGGTGGCGGCATCATGGACATCGCGCAGGGCTTCGGTGATTTCTTCACCAACCTGGTCGCCTAGCCGGCCATGGGAAGCCCTTCCGGTCCACCCTTCGACCCGGACGATCCCGACCGGGCACGCCGGGAGCGCGACACCGAGCCGATCCCCCGGATCGACCCGGACGACGGTCCCGGCTACGGCGCCGGTCCCGGCTACGGGGCCGGCCCCTCCCTCTCGGACGGCGCCGCGTTCGGCGACGGACCGGGTTTCGCCGGTGAGGGTCGCTCCGGTCGCGCCTGGGCGCGTGACCCGGAGGGCTATCCGGAGCAGCCGATCTCCGAGGAGGAGCTGGCCGGTCTCCGGGTCGACGCCTCCGGCATGGCCCCGCGCCGGGTGCTGCCCCTGGAGGACGAGCCCAGCTCGCTGGTCGCGCGCTACCTCTTCCCCACCGAGCGCTACCGGGGCGAGTGGAAGCGGCACTGGATCCACCTCAGCACACCGATCATCGTCGGCATCGCGGCCACGTTCGTGCTCGGCTACCTCTCCGGCTTCCTCGCCGGGCGGGACGTCGGCGCGCTGACCACCATCGCGGTGCTGCTCTGGTTCGCGGTGATGGGCTGGGTCGCCTGGCGCGTCGCCGACTGGTGGTACGACCGCTTCATCCTGACCAACAAGCGGGTGATGGTGGTCAACGGCATCATCACCCGCCGGGTCGCGATGATGCCGCTGGTCCGGGTCACCGACATGAAGTACGAACAGACCCCGACCGGCCGGGCCCTCAACTACGGCACGTTCGTGCTGGAGTCGGCGGGTCAGGAGCAGGCGCTCCGCGAGGTCAAGAACCTGCCCAACCCGAACGAGCTCTACCTGCGCGTGGTGGAGGAGATGTACGAGCCGCAGGCCGTCGAGGCGCGGTTGGGCAAGGAGGCCGACGAGGCCAAGGCCGACGACGGCGCCTGAAACTTTTCGTCCGAACATCTCAAGGACTGCGCACCTTTCGCCGTCGACCCGACCCGCTCGGTCGTGGGAGCCTGCCAGGCAGGACGGGGGCGCGGAGGTGGGCGTGGCGAGCAGGGATCCGCTGGAGGAGGAGTTCCGCGAGTTCGTCGCGGCCCGGTCCGGCGCCCTGCTGCGTACCGCCTATCTGCTGGCCGGTGACTGGGCGACCGCCGAGGACCTGCTCCAGACCGCGCTGACCAAGACCTACCTGGCCTGGAAGCGGCTCGGCGGGATCGACGCCATCGAGCCGTACGCCCGCCGGGTCCTGGTCAACACGTCGACCAGTTGGTGGCGTCGCCGCTGGCACGGGGAACGGCCGACCGAGGTGCTGCCCGAGCGGGCCGGCGTCGACGAGATCGAACACCAGCTCGACCGGGACGCGCTCTGGCGGCACCTCCAGGCGTTGCCCGCCCGCCAGCGGGCCGTGCTGGTGCTCCGCTTCTACGAGGACATGTCGGAGGCGCAGACGGCCGCCCTGCTGGAGATCTCCCCGGGCACGGTCAAGAGTCAGACCTCCCGGGCGTTGAACACGCTGCGCCGCCGCCTCGGCTCGGAGGCCGCCCTGGGCCTGCCGGGAGAGCCGGCCCCGGCACCCGCCCCGGCCCCCACGACACCCCGCGTCCTGCCGGCCCCGGCCGGTCCGCGGGTCGGGCGCGCGCCGGCGGCCCGGCAGCCCGTCGTGCCGCCGACGTCCCGCCTCCCGGCCGGGTCGGCCCGGCAGCCGGCCGCCTCCCGACCCGCTCGCCGTCCGGCCGGCTCCACGCCGTCATCCGTCGAGACGTCGACGCCGCGACTTCCGGCCGGGTCCACGCGGGAACCCGCCGCCCCGGCCGCGCCGCCGGCGGCGACCGCGCCGGCCCCGGTCCGCCCCGCCGCCCCGATCCCGGCGGAGACCCGATGAGCGGCGTCCGGCCCTCCGGTGACAACCGAACCAGCAGCCCGGAGCGTCCACTCCCCGTGGGCGAGGCCGAGCTGGAACGGGCGCTGCGGGAGACGTTCTCCCGCCGGGTCGACACGCCCGCGCCGCGCCGCGCCGACCCGGCGGGGGAGGTGCTGCGCCGGGCCCGCCGCACCGGACGCCGCCGGACGCTCACCGGCCTGGCCCTGGCCGGCGTCGCGACGGTGCTGGTCACCACCGGCATGGTGCAGCTCAGCGGGCCGGGCGGGCGCGGCGGCACGCCGACCGTGGTGCTCGGCGACCCGCCCGGGCTCTCCCTCTCCCCGCTGCCCAGCGAGCCGACGCCGGTGTACCGGCCGGGGCCGGTCCGCGCCGAACTCGACCTGCTCGTCGGTGACCAGCTCGACACCAGCGGCGGCCAGCGCCGGGAGCTGACCGGCGTGGACGGCGTCGAACGGGCACAGCGGATCCACGACGGGGAGGGCTGGCTGCTCACCTCGGCCGCCACCGCTGCCGGCCGTACCCTCTGGTGGGTGTCGGCCGACGGGGGCACGCCGCAGGTGATGCTCGCCGCCGCGGACGCGGTCGCGGTCTCCGCGGACGGCCGGCAGGTGGCCTGGCGGGACGGCACGGACGTGGTCGCCGCCAGCGTGGTCGCCGGCCAGCTCATCGCGCCCAGCCGGGTGAGCGCGCCGACCGGCGTCGTGCCGGTCGGCTTCACCGGCGACGACGTGCTGATCGCCCAGCCCGGCCAGGGTGGTATGAGCGTCTGGCGGCGGGCGATGGGCGGCGTGCCGGGCACCGTGAACCCGAACGTCCGCGTCGTCTACGGCACCCGTCCGGACGGCCGGCTCGTCGCCCTGGTCACCACCGGGCCGGCGCAGCGGCCCTGCGTGGCACTGCTCGACCCGGGCCGCGGTCTCACCCCGACCCGGACCGGCTGCGTCGCCGAGCTGACCGCCGACGGGCTCGGCGCCGTCTCGCCGGACGGGCGGTGGCTGCTGGCGAACGGCACCGGGCGTACCGCCCTGCTGATCGACCTGGCCGACCCGGCCGCCGCGCCGGCGACCCACCCGGCCGGCCCGAAGCTGGTCGGCCCGGTGGCCTGGACCCGGGCCGGTGTCGCGTTGCACGTGGACGCCGCCGGCGGGCTGGTCCGGGTCCGGCCGGAACGGGTGCTGGCCGGCGAACGCCCGACCCCGTCCACGATCGACGGGATGGCGCCCGGGCAACGGCCGGTGGTGGTGGCCGACACCCCCGCGCTGCCCGACGGGGCGTAGCGTCGGGCCGGTGAGCGTTCCCGCCCGCATCGACCTGCACACCCACTCCACCGCCAGCGACGGCACGCTCGGCCCGGCCGAACTGGTCCGGGCCGCCGCCGACGCCGGGCTCGACGTGGTGGCCCTGACCGACCACGACACCACGGCCGGCTGGGCGGCGGCCGTCGCCGCCCTGCCGTCCGGTCTCACCCTGGTCCGCGGTGCGGAACTCTCCTGCCGCTGGTCCGGCACCGAGCCGGCGCTGCCGCTGCACCTGCTCGCGTACCTCTTCGACCCGGCCGAGCCGGAGCTGGCCGCCGAACTGGCCCGGGTCCGGCGGGCCCGCGAGGAACGCGGCGAGCGGATCGTCCGGCTGCTCCAGGCCGACGGCATCCCGGTGAGCTGGTCGGAGATCCTGGCCGGGGCGGCCGGCGGAACGGTCGGCCGGCCGCACATCGCGCAGGCGCTGATCCGGGCCGGCCTGGTCGCCACCACCACCGAGGCGTTCGGCAGGGGCTGGCTGGGGGAGCGGTACCGCTTGCCCAAGGACGACATCGACGTGTTCCGGGCGGTCGCGCTGGTCCGGGCCGCCGGCGGGGTGCCCGTCTTCGCCCACCCGAGGGCCAGCCGGCGCGGCCGGATCGTGCCCGACGAGCTGGTCGCGGCGTTGGCGGCGGCCGGACTGGCCGGCCTGGAGGCCGACCACGAGGACCACAGCCCGGCCGAACGGGAGCACGTCCGCCGGCTCGCCGCGGAGCTGGGGCTGCTGGTCACCGGCGCGTCGGACTTCCACGGCACGCACAAGACGGTCCGGCTCGGCGCGTACACCACCGCCCCCGAGGCGTACGAGCGGATCGTCGCGCTGGCCCGGGGGGTGACCCCGGTCGCTTCAGGCTGAAGCGTTCCGGCGGCACGGCTACCGTGTCCGCGTGGATCTCAAGCTCTTCGGCGAGGTCTTCGTGACCCTGCTGGTGATCGTCGACCCGCCCGGAATGATGCCCATCTTCCTCGCGCTCACCGGGCCGCTGCCCGCCCGCGACCGGAACCGGGCCGCCTGGCAGGCCGTGGCGCTGGCGCTCGGGGTCATCGTGATCTTCGCGGTGGCGGGGCAGACGATCCTGGCCTACCTGCACGTCGACCTGCCCGCGTTGCAGGCCGCCGGCGGGCTGCTGCTGATACTCGTCGCATTGGAGCTGCTGACCGGCAAGGCGGACGAC
Organism: Micromonospora sp. NBC_01392; assembly: GCF_045040125.1. Classification (NCBI taxonomy): domain Bacteria; kingdom Bacillati; phylum Actinomycetota; class Actinomycetes; order Micromonosporales; family Micromonosporaceae; genus Micromonospora; species Micromonospora sp. NBC_01392. The sequence goes on from NZ_CP109549.1 coordinate 965,003, forward strand.
CCGAGCCAGCAGGTCACCTCCAACATCGCGCTGGTGCCGTTGGGCACCCCGCTGCTGGCCGGGCCGGGCGCGATCGTGGCCACCATGCTGTTCGTGCAGCAGGCCGGCGGCGTCACCGACTACGTCGCCATCGCGCTGGCCATCGTCGCGGTGATGGTCGCGGTCTGGGTGGTGCTGCGCTTCTCCGGCGGGATCGTCAAGGTGCTCCGCCCGGGCGGCATCGAGGTGCTCACCCGGATCGCCGGCCTGCTGCTGGCCGCCATCGCGGTGCAGCTCATCGCCGACGCGATCGCCGCGTTCGTGACCGAATACGTCAACAACGCCTGAGCCTGTCGTCCGGTGTCGGACCCGGGTGGCAGGATCGCAGGCGTGCGACGACCCCCATCGACCGGCCGCCCCGCGTCGAGCAGCCGACCCACCGGCGGCCGGGCGCCCCGGCCCCGCGCCGAGCAGGCCGAGCAGCTCGGCTTCGAGGGCATGCCGGAACGGCTCTTCGTCTGCACACCCAGCAAGCTCGGCGCCTACGCCGACTGCCCCCGGCGCTACCGCTACGCGTACGTGGACCGGCCCGCCCCGCCGAAGGGGCCGCCGTGGGCGCACAACTCGCTCGGCGCCAGCGTCCACACCGCGCTCAAGAACTGGTATGCGTTGGCCCCCGACCGCCGCCGCCCCGAGGTGCTCGGCACGCTGCTCAAGGGCACCTGGGTGCGCGAGGGCTACCGCGACGACGAGCAGGAGCGCGACGCGTTCCGGCGGGCACTGACCTGGCTGGAGTCCTACGTGGCGGGCCTCGACCCGGCCGACGAGCCGGTCGGGGTGGAGCGGGTGGTGGCGGTGAAGACCGCGGTGCTCGCCTTCAACGGCCGCACCGACCGGATCGACTCCCGCCCCGGCCCTGACGGGCGACCCGAGCTGGTCATCGTCGACTACAAGACCGGCCGCACCGGGCTCGACGCCGACGACGCGCGCGGCTCGCAGGCGCTCGCGCTCTACGCGTACGCGGCCGAGCGGGTGTTCCGGCGGCCGTGCCGCCGGGTCGAGCTGCACCACCTGCCCACCGGCACGGTCGCCGCGCACGAGCACACCCCGGAGTCGCTGCACCGGCAGCTCACCCGCGCGGAGGACACCGCCCGCGACATCATGGCCGCCGAGCGGGCGGTCGCCGACGGGGCCGACCCCGACGAGGCGTTCCCCACCGAGGCGGGGCCGCGCTGCGGCTGGTGCGACTACCGGCGCACCTGCCCCACCGGCGCGCAGGTCCCCGGCAAGGAGCCGTGGTCCGCCGTCGACCGCCCCGCGCAGCCCACCACCGACGCCGGCTGAAACCGGCACCCGCTGCCGCAGCCCTCATCGGCACCCGCGCTGTCGCCGCTGCCGGCCGCCGCAGCCGCCGGCTCAGGCCGCCGGCTCAGGCCGCCGCCGCAGCCGCCGGCTCAGGCCGCCGCGAGGCGGGCGGCGCGTTCCTTGGCGGCCTGCTGCAACGGCCCCTCCCGATAGCGCCGCGGCACCGCCGCCAGCGCCAGCCGCAACGCCCGCACACCCACCTCCGCCGACAGCGCGGTGGTGGGCAGGCCCAGCCCGCCGTAGAGCCGCAGCGCCCAGGGCGGCAGCAGACCCAACGCGGTGCCGGCCACCCCGAGGTACGCCCAGCGCGGCGGGCCGAGGTTCAGGCCGAGCCGCGCCGGCAGGCTGAGCTTCCAGGGGATCGGCGGAGCGGTCAGGAACAGCGCGGTCTCGGCCGCCTCGCGGGTCATCCGCAGCTCCGGGCGTACGTCCCGGTAGTAGGCCTCGATCTCGGCGGCGGTGCCCGGCACCCCGGCCGGGTCCAGGCCGACCAGGGCCGCGGCCCGGCGCTGCTCGGTGTAGTAGCCGTCCACCTCGTCGTCGGTCAGCGCGAGCCCGGCCCGGCGGGCGGTGCTCACGAACGACTCGACCTCGGTGACGTGCACCCACCGCAGCAGGTCCGGCTCGTCGACGCGGAACTCCTCGCCGGTGACCGGGTCGGTGGCGCGCATCCGGGCGTGCAGTGTCCGCAGTCGCCGGCCGGCTGCCTCCGCCTCGGCGGTGGTGCCGTAGATCGTCGTCGCCACGTAGGTCGAGGTCCGGACCAGCCGGCCCCACGCGTCGGCGCGGTAGTTGCTGTTCTGCGCGACGCCCGCCATCGCGCGTGGGTGCAACGCCTGCAGGTAGAGCGAGCGCAGGCCGGCGACGATCAGGATCGGTTCCTCGTGCACCTTCCACGTGACCGATCCCGGACCGAACAGGCCGAGGTCGTCGGTGTCCACCGATCAAGAGTGCCACGCCGGCCGGACCGGCCCGGTCGGGCCGGCTCAGTCGGGCCGGCTCAGTCGTCGGCGGAACGACGGGACTGGCAGGCCGGGCAGAGACCCCAGAACGTCACTTCCGCCTCGTCGAGCTGAAAGCCGTGGGCCTCGTTCGGGTCCAGGCAGGGGGCGCTGCCGACCGCGCAGTCGACATCGGCGATCACGCCGCAGCCACGGCACACCACGTGGTGGTGGTTGTCGCCCACGCGGCCCTCGTACCGGGCGGGACTGCCGGCCGGTTCGATCCGCCGGGACAGGCCGGCGCGGGAGAGCGCGCCCAGCACGTCGTAGACCGCCTGGGTGGAGACCGAGTCGAGCCGTTCGCGGACCCGCCGGGTGATCTCGTCGACCTCCAGGTGACCGCCGTCGGCGAGCACGGCGAGCACGGCCAGCCGCGGCCGGGTGACCCGCAGCCCTCGCGACCGGAGCAGTTCCTCACCCGTGGCCATGCGCTCATGACAGCACGGAGCCGGCCGGGCCGACAAGTGAGCGTTCCGCCACGCCCGGCCCCGGCCGCCGCGTGAACCGGCGCGGCGACCCGTGCGTGTGAGCAGGTGTGCGGCGGCGCCGCGTCGTACGCTGACCGCGCGAATCCGTCCACTCGCCGGAGGTGTCGGTGTTCAGGGAAATCAACGGCCTCCCGGGCCACGTTCTGGTCGTCCACGCCGTGGTGGTGCTGGTGCCGCTGCTGGCCGTGCTCACCGTCGCGTACGGCGTACTGCCCCGCTGGCGGCCCCGACTGGACTGGGCGGTGGCGGCGCTGGCCGTGGTCACCCCGATCGTGGCCTGGGTGGCGACCGAGTCGGGCGAGGAGTTGGAGGAGGCGCTGCGGTCGCGGGGCTACCCGCCCGAGGGCCTTCAGAAGATCCACGAGCATGCCGAGTACGGCGAGACGCTGCTCTGGTTCACGCTCGGCCTGGCCGTGGCGGCGCTCCTGCTGCTGCTGTCCACCGCGGGCCTCGCCCGGGCCCGGAACCTGCCCCGCTGGCTGCCGCTGGCGCTCACCGCCGTGGCCGCCGTGCTCGCCGTGTTCGCGCTGGTCTACGTCTACCTGACCGGTGACAGCGGCGCCAAGATGGTGTGGGACGGCATCGTCTGACGGCTACGGGCTGCACCTCGCCGCCAGCTACCGTGCGTGACTTCCGGCGAAGGAACTATCAAGTGTGAAGCGATATACCTCAGAGTCATAAATATGACCCTGGGGTATATCGCTTCACGCACTTCAGTGTCGCCGGCCCCGACACGCCGGAACACGGCAGCCGGCGCTTCAGCGTTGAGCGACCGCGACACCGACGCTAGAACAGCAACCGCGAGCAGAGCAGACACATCAGCAGCACCAGCACCACGCCGACGACCGCGCCGATGCCGTAGGTGAGCTGTTGGGCACGCTGCTCCGAGCGGTCCATGGCGGCCATGTCCTGCGGCGGGAGCTGCCGGGGCGGTGGCGTCCGCACGTGCACCGGCGGTCGCCAGCCGGGGGGCGGCGGCGTGCTCGGCGGCGGCCCGGCGTACCCGGCGGTTGCCGGCCCGCCGACGTTGGGCGGCCCGCCGAGGTACCCGCCGGTTGCCGGCCCACCCACATACCCCCCGGTTGCCGGGTCGACGGCGGTCCCGGGCGTGCCGGGCCACTCGCCGCCGGTCGCGGTCCAGCCACCGGTCGGTGCGGCCGGGTCCGGCCTGGCCCACGGGCTTTCCGCCGCACCCGCGCGCGACCACGGGCTGGCGACCCCCTCGACCACGCCGGCCCCACCGGCTGAGGGCTCGGTCCCGTGCGTCCCGGTGGTGTGCGGCCCGGCGGCCTGCGGTCCGGTCCCGTGCGGTTCGGCCGTGTGCGGTTGGGCGGTGTGCGGTTCGGCCGTATGCGGTCCGGTGTGTGGCTCGGCCCCGCCGGCCTCGGTGGTGGGGTGCTCGATCGGGTCCGTCCCGGTGGTGGGGTGCTCGACCGGGTCCGTCCCGGTGGTGGAGTGCTCGATCGGGTCCGTCCCGGTGGCGGACCACGTGACCGTGCCGGCCGCGATCGTGGGCTGTTCGGTCGATCCAGTGCCCGGACCGTCGCCGGTGCCGGTTGTCGGGCGGTCGATGGCAGCGGTGCCGGATGGAAGGTCCGCGTCCGTACTCCCGGGGCGATCGGCATCGGCCAGGTCGGCATCGGACGGGTCGGCGTCGACGGTGGGATCTGTCTCCGAGGGCGTTTCGGGGCTCACTCCGGCTGGCGGATGGTCAGCGGGCTGGTCCTCGAGCGGTGTCCCGTCCGGGGCGGCCGGCTGCTCGGGGCGTCGCCAGGTCTCGTCGTCGGTGCTGCCACCACTCGGCGTCGTCACGCCGACCGACGCTACCAACGCCGCGGCCGACCGGCCGCCCGACGCGGCGAAGCCCGACCCACCCACGCCACACCCCACACCCCCCGTCCAGCCCGCTGATTCACGGAAAGCGTGGCTATTGGGCGCGTAATGACCCCTCTTTCCGTGAATTTGCGGGCGGGGTCACCGAGGGGCGGGGTGGCCCGCCCGGCGGCGGTATCGTTGCTGCTCGTGACCGAACCCGGCATCCGCGTCCCGCGCGGCGACGACGACCGCGTGGTCGACCTCAGCGACGACCTCGTGGTGCTGCCCGAGCAGACCACCGACGACACCGACCACGGCTGGGGCGAGCGGCCCGGCGGCGACGACGACTGGCTGCTCGCCGAGCGTCCTCCGCACTGGGGCTGACCCCCGCCGGGCGGCCCCGGCCGGCTGCCCGCCGGGCCGGCGCAGGCTGGCTCCCCGCCGAGCGGCCCCGGCCGACTTCCCGCCGAGCGGCACAGGCCGACTTCCCGCCGAGCGGCACAGGCCGACTCCCGCCGTGCGGCACAGGCCCGACCCCTGCCGGGCGGCGCGGGCTGGTCCGGGCGGCGGTGGTCAGCTGCGGACCACCACGGCGAAGCGGCTGCCCTCGGGCAGTCCGACCGCGCGCCGGGCCTGCTCGGGCGGCAGAGCCAAATAGAGCGCGGACGAGCCGTCGACCGCCCCGCGGGCCCCCACCACGTCGAGCACCAGCGCGCGCGGGGCGAGCAGCGTGGGGTCCGGTGAGCCGCCGGCGGGCACCACCAGCAGGTCGACCCGGGCGCCCGGACGCAGCACCGCGAGCGCGGCTGGTTCGGCCAGCCGGATCGGCACGCCCACCGACCCGTCGGGCAGCGGCTGAGGGCCGGCGGACGGTGCGTCGGCGGACGCCGTGACGCCGGTGCCCGTGGACGACCCGGGCGGAGCCGACCCGGACGGAGCCGACCCGGACGGAGCCGACCCGGACGGAGCCGACCCGGACGGCGGTGACCCGGGCGGACAGCCGGCCGGGGTCCGGAGCACCGCCGCGGCCAGCCCCAGCAGCACCGCGACCAGCGTCACCCGCACCAGCGTGCGGCGTCGGGGCAGCCCGCGCCAACGCACCGGCCGTAACGTCGCCTCCCGACCCGTCACCGCTGCCTCCCGCCCGCCGGCCGACCGTTTCGCCAGCAGGCTAGGCGCGCCCGGTACCGCCGCGTCGCCCCGTCGCCTGCGCCTGTGGACAACCCGGCCGCCCTGTGGACAACCGGCGACGGCGGGCACGGAAGTGGCCGCCCCGGGGGCGGGGACGGCCACGTCGGGTCAGCGCGCGATCAGGAGGAGCTGGAGGCCGCCGGCGCCTTGCTGGCCGAGCCGGAGCCCGAGCCGGACGAGCCCGACCCGGACGAGCCGGACCCCGAGCCGGACGAGCCGGAGCCCGACCCGGAGGACGAGGACGAGCCCGAGGACGAACCGGACGACGACGAGTCGGACGAGGACGAGTCGGACTTCCCCGGCTTGCTCGCGGGGCTCGACGCGTTGTCGGAACCGGACGAACGGGAATCCGTCCGGTAGAAGCCGGAGCCCTTGAACACGATGCCGACCGAGTTGAAGAGCTTGCGCAGCCGCCCCTCACACGCCGGGCACTCGGTCAGCGGCTCGTCCGAGAAGGACTGCACCGCCTCGAGCTGGTGGCCGCACGCGGTGCAGGCGTACTGGTACGTGGGCACGTTCTCCTCCGGATCTCTGGCACGGCCGGTCTGGCACTCGTGGTCTTCGAGTGCCAATGGTGCGTCATCGCACCCGGATTCGTCCAGCGGAAGCGCCCGGTCCCACATCCGGCACCGCCACCAGCCCGTCCCCGGGCGTGATCACGCAGTGCACCGGTCGGTCGTGCGGATCGGCGGGCACGGCCGTGACCAACTCCCCGTCGTGCAGCAGCGCCACCGTCGGCACGGTGGCGGGCACCCGGGCCAGCGCCCGGTCGTACGAGCCGCCGCCCCGGCCCAGCCGGACGCCCCGGCGGTCCACCGCCAACGCGGGCACCACCACCAGGTCCGCGCCGGCCACGGCGGTCCGCCCCCACGGCGGGCCGGTCGGCTCACGCAGCCCTCGACCGGCGGCGCGCAGCGACTCCCGCCCGGTGTAGGCGGCCCAGTCCAGGTCCAGGTCGTCCCGGAGCACCGGCAGCAACAGCTCCGCCCCGGGCGGCAGCGCGGCCCGCAGCACCTCCGGCAGATCGTCCCCGCCGGGCTCGGAGGCGACCGGCACGTACGCGGTCATCCGGGCCGGGCGCAGCCGGCGTACCAGGGCGGTCAGCTCGGCCTGGACGGACGCCGCCGCCTCGGCGCGGCGCGGCGCGGACAGCGACCGGCGGGCGGCGAGCAGCGCGACGCGCAGTTCCCGCTTCGCCTCGTGCACCTCATCCGAAAAATCCGGCACGCAACACTCCTGACGCAACGCTTGCCTACCGGTCGCTCTGTGTCAGCATCGCACCAAAGGGCGCGGAACTTCCGGGGGGAAGGCTTTTGACGCTACGCGGGCGGTTGACGGTGGCCTTCCTCGTGGTGGTCCTCGGCCCCGTCCTGCTCGGCGCGTTCTTCGTCGGCGCCTCACTCAGCGCGGTCGACCGCAGCCGCGCCACCGAGCGTCTGGGCCTGGCCGCGGCCGGTGTGCGTACCTCGGTCGACGCGCTCTGCCAGCAACTGCGCGCGGCGGCCGACGCGGTCGCGCTGGTGGCCGACCCGGTTGCCCGATCGCGCGCCGCCGACCAGGTGGTCGGCCGGGGGCTGGCCACCGCCGTCGTGATCGCCGACGCCGCCGGCCGGACCACCTACGCCACCGCCGGTGGGCCGGCCGGCCCGTGGCAGGACTGCGCCGGCGCGCCTACCGGCCGGGTGGGGGCGCTCGCCGTCCAGGTCCGGCTCCGCGACCCGACCGGCGCCGACCTGGGCGCGGTCGCCGCCGCGCAGCCCGTCGACCCGGCCTTCGTGGCGCGGCTCGCGGCCGTGACCGGCGTCGACGTCACCCTCCTCGACGGCCCCGGGCGGATCACCCACACGACCGAGGACCCGGGGGTACGCGCAGCGGTGCTGGCCGCCGCCGGCCAGGCGGTCGGGGACCGGGTGGCCGGGACCGGCGACGGGCGGTACGTGCGTCGCGTCGGGCCGGCCCCGGGGCAGCCGCTGCCGTTGGTGCTCTCGGTGCCGGCCCGGCGTCCACCCGTCCTGTTCGGCGCGCTGGCCGCGGCGGTGGCGCTGGCCGCGCTGCTGGCCGTGCTGGCCGCCTGGCGACTGGCCCGGGTGACGACCCGGCCCCTGGTCGAGCTGGCCGGCGCGGTGGACCGGGTCGCGCAGGGCGACCTGACCGCGCGGGTGCCGGTCCGCAGCCGCGACGAGATCGGGCGGCTGGCCGCCGCGTTCAACCGGATGATGCGTGAGACCGGCAGCTACGTGGCGGCGCTGACCAGCAGCCGGGACCAGCTCCGCAACCACCTCGTCGTGCTCGGCGACACGCTGGCCAGCACGCACGACCTGCAACGCATCCTGCGGGTGATCCTGGACAGCGCGATCGCCGGGGCCGGCGCGCGGGCCGGCGCGGTGCTGCTGCTCGACGGTCACGGCGTGCTGGTCGGCCAGTGCGTCGAGGGGCTGGCCGGGCGCTGGCCGACCGACGACCCGGCGGACCCGGCGACGCTGCGGGTGCCGGTCGGCACCGGCGTGGTCGGCGCGGTGGCCGCCACCGGCGAGCCGGTGCGGGGCCGCTGGACCGCGCCGGACCCGCCGACCGGGGAGCCGACCTGCGAGACGTACGTGGCGGTGCCGTTCGCCGCCCCCGACCCGCGCGGCCCGGAGCGTCCCGGGCATCCGCCGCTGGACGGCGACCCGGCCGCGCCGCCCAGCGCGGCGCTCGGCGTGCTGGCCCTCTACGACCGGCTCGGCGGGCACGAGTTCGACGACGACGACCTGGCCACGCTGCGCACCTTCGCCGGCCACGCGGCGGTGGCGGTGGAGAACGTCCGGGTGCACGAGGAGGCGCAGCGGCTCTCGCTCACCGATCCGCTGACCGGGCTGTGGAACTACCGCTACCTGCGCGAGTCGATCCGGCGGGAGGTGGAACGGGCGAACCGGTTCGGCCGCATGCTCAGCGTGCTCGCACTCGACCTGGACCGGTTCAAGCACGTCAACGACACCTGGGGGCACGCCGCCGGGGACGCCGTGCTGGTCGAGTTCGCCCGCCGGGTACGCGGCGTGATCCGCGAGGTGGACCTGGCGTTCCGGCAGGGCGGCGAGGAGTTCGTGGTGCTGCTGCCGGAGACCGACGCCCGGGGCGCCACGATCGTCGCCGAGCGGCTCGGGGCGGTGGTGCGGGACCAGCCGGTGCCGGTCGACGGGCACGGCGACGAGCCGCTGCGGGTGCCGGTGACGGTCTCCATCGGCATCGCTGTCTACCCGGACCACGCCGCCGGCGGCCAGCAGGTGCTCGACGCGGCCGACGACGCGCTCTACGCGGCCAAGGCGGCCGGGCGGGACGACTACCGGATGGCCCCCGTAGCCGTCGGAGATCCGGCTCCCACCCAGGAGATTCCGGTGGTGGCCGCCACCGTCAGCCCGCCCGACGGGCTGCCCCGGGCCGGCGCGGCGGACCCGGCGGGCGCCGCGCAGGGCGGCGCGTCTTCCGGTCCTCACCCGCCGCGGCAGAGCCGTGGCCGATAGTCTCGCGGCATGTCGGAGCACTCAGCGAACCCCTCAGCGGCCCCCGGTCGCTCCCGTGCGGTCAAGGCCGTCATCCCGGCCGCCGGCCTGGCCACCCGGTTCCTGCCGGCCACCAAGGCGGTCCCGAAGGAGCTGTTGCCGGTCGTCGACCGGCCGGTTCTCCAGTACATCGTCGAGGAGGCCACCCAGGCCGGCATCACCGACGTGCTGCTGATCACCGGGCGGGGCAAGACCGCGATGGTCGACCACTTCGACCGGCGGCCCGACCTGGAGGAACGGCTCGCCAAGAAGCCCGAGCTGCTGGCCGCCGTCAAGCGCACCGAGGAACTGGCCGCCGTCCACACGGTCCGCCAGCCGGAGCAGCTCGGCCTGGGCCACGCCGTCGGGTTCGCCGAGTCGCACGTCGGTGAGGCCGCCTTCGCGGTGCTGCTCGGCGACGAGTTCGTCAAGCCCTCCGAGCCGCTGCTGCCGGCCATGCTGGAACTCCAGGCCCGCACCGGCGGCGTGGTGCTCGCGTTCTTCGAGGTCGACCCGGCCGAGACCAGCCGTTACGGCATCGCCTCGGTCGAGCCGGCCGAATCGGAGTACGCCGACATCGCCGAGGTCGTCAGGGTCACCGGCATGGTGGAGAAGCCCAGCCCGGAGGACGCGCCCAGCAACCTGGCCGTCCTCGGCCGGTACGTGCTGCCGGGGCGGATCTTCGACGCGATCCGGCGGACGAAGCCGGGCAGCGGCGGCGAGATCCAACTGACCGACGCGATGGAGCTGCTGCGCACCGAAGGGGTGCCGGTGCACGCCATCGTCTACCGGGGCACCCGCTACGACACCGGCATGCCGCTCGGCTACCTCCAGACCGTGGTGCAGATCGCCGCCGAGCGGGAGGACATCGGCACCGAGTTCCGCAAGTGGCTCGCGGAGTTCGTCAACAACGGCGACGAGACGGTCACCGACGCGGTCCTCAACGGGCTGCGCAACGCGTCCGGCGGTGCCGATACATGACCGCGACGGCCGACGCCGAGGCGGCCGCGAACGAGTTGACGCCGCTCGCCGACTACCTGGGCAGCGTGCTGCGCAGGTTACGCGCGCTGCCTCCGCTCGACCTCGACCTGACCCAGGCGTACGGCAACGTGCTCGCCGAGGACGTGGTCGCCCCGCACTCGTTCCCCGCCTTCGACCAGGCGGCGGTGGACGGGTACGCCGCGCGCTGGGAGGACATCTCCGGAGGGAGCCGGGGGCCGGGCTACGTCCCGGCCCCCTCCGGTATCCGCGGCGGGCGCAGCATCCGGCTCAACGTGGTCGGTGACCTGGGCGCGGCGAGCTGGCGGCCGGTCCGGCTCACCCCCGGCGCCTGCTTCTCGGTGGCGGCCGGCGCGCCGCTGCCGGTGGGCGCCGACGTGGTGGTGCCGGTGGAGTGGACCGACCAGGGCATGGCCGCCGTGGAGATCTTCCGCGCGCCCAAGCGCGGGTACGGCCTGCGCCGCGCCGGTGAGGAACTCGTCGCCGGCACGCTGCTCGCCCGCGCCGGCGCGTACGTCTCACCGGCCCTGGTCGCGGTGTTCGCCGCCACCGGCATCGGGCACGTGGTGGTGCGGCCCAGCCCCCGGGTGGTCATCGTGGCCACCGGCGACGAACTCGTCGACGTGGGACGGGGCAGCCAGCCCGGCCAGGTGGTGGACACCAACTCGCACGCGTTGACCGCGGCGGCGGCCGAGGCGGGCGGGCTCGCGTACCGGGTCGGGATCTGCGACGACGACCCGGAGGCGCTGCGCGGCCTGCTGGAGGACCAGACGCTGCGGGCCGACCTGATCATCACCACCGGCGGCACCGGCACCGGGCCGGGCGACATGGTCCGCCGCATCCTGTCCCGCCGCGACGGCGGCCGGGCCGGGCCGGTGGCCTTCACAGAGGTGGCCCTCTATCCCGGCACGGCGCTCGGGTTCGGTACGGTCGGCGCCGAGGAGGTGCCGGTGGTGTGTCTTCCCGGTGAGCCCGGCGCGGCGCTGATCGGTTTCGAGGTGCTGGCCCGCCCGGCCATCCAACTGCTGGCCGGCGCCGAGCCGGTGTTCCGGCCCAGCGTGCGCGCGCACCTGCTGGAGACCGTCTCGTCGCCGGGCGGGCTGCGCGAGTTCCGCCCCGCGCACGTGGCCGAGCGGCGCGGTGGCGGCTACACCGTGCAGCCGCTGGCCGGTGGGCCGTACACGCTCTCCGGCCTGGCCGAGGCGAACGGCCTGCTGGTGCTCGGCGAGCGGGTCACCACCGCCGCCGCCGGCTCCACCGTGGACGTGCTCCTGCTGGACCGGCGCCGGTGAGTGCGAGGAGTGCAGCGGAGCGGAGCCCCGCAGTCGCGAACGATTTCGGCCCGGTGAGCGCGAGGAGTGCAGCGGAGCGGAGCCCCGCAGTCGCGAACGATTTCGGCCCGGTGAGCGGTCGGTGATGTTCCGACGGGCGCCGGGGTGGCCGGCGGTGCTGGTGGACGGTCCGGTGGTGCTGCGGCCGTACCGGCGTTCCGACGCGGCGACCTGGTCGGCGATCCGGCGCGCGAACCGGGAGTGGCTGGCCCCGTGGGAGTCGCACGTGCCGGGCGGCTGGGACGCGACGAACTCGCCGGCCGCGTTCCGCCTGGTCCACGCCGACCAGCGGAGGTCGGCGCGGACCGGGGACGGCATGCCGTTCGCGGTCTGCCTGCGCGAGGACGGGCAGGAGCGGCTGGTCGGCCACCTCAACGTGGGCAGCATCGTGCGGCGGGCGTTCTGCTCCGGGTACGTGGGCTACTGGGTGGACTCACGGGTCGCCGGGCGGGGTGTGATCCCGACCGCTGTCGCGCTCGCCGTGGACCACGCGTTCGGCCCCGGTGGCCTGCACCGGATCGAGGTGAACATCCGGCCGGAGAACGTCCCGTCCCGGCGGGTGGTGGAGAAGCTCGGCTTCCGCGAGGAGGCCTACCACGTGCGGTACATGCACATCGACGGCGCCTGGCGGGACCACATCGGATACGCGATGACCGGCGAGGAAGTGGCCGCCGAGGGCGGTCTGCTGGCGCGGTGGCACCGCGTACGTGACAGCCGGCGCTGAGCCGTTCCGGCCGTGACGCCCGGCGCGGCGCACGGTGAAGCGGGTTGGCGGCCCGTAACCTCAAGTAACTGCAAGCTGTGGCAAGCGCTGCTGGCCCGCACGATGTGCGCCGTTAACGAGAGTCGACGGAAGAAGTTGCGGCCGTGTGGCGCTCGCCCCGAACTTGGTGACGGGAGGGGTGAGGGTGCCGACGTCGGTGCTCCTCGCCGTCCTCGCCGCCGCCGGTCTGCTCGCCCTCGCTCCGGCGCTGGTCCGCCGGTACGACGCCACCGAGCGGCTGGTGGCGGAGCGGGCGCAGTCGACGGCGCGGGTGCTTCAGCGCCAGCGTCGTCGACGCACCGTGCCCGGACGTCAGCCGGTACATCCGCCCCGTGCCCTTATCGTCACCTTGAGTGAGAACTCCGACACGGGCGGTCTGGCCCGTCCGGTCTCCGCGCCCCCCGTCCGGCGGCGCTCCGGCCGGCTCCGGCCCGTCTCGGCGGTCCCCGCGCAGTCCCGCCGACGGCACCCGACCCGCCGACGGCACACCCCGGCCGTCTACCGCCGACGCCGGGTGCTCGCCGCGCTGCTGCTGCTCAACCTGGTCGAACTGGTCGGCGTGATGCTGGTCGGGCCCGGGTTCTGGATCAGCGTCTCGGTCACCGGCGCGCTGCTCGTCGCGTACGTCGTACACCTGCGGCAGCGGGCCCTCGCCGAACGCCGGCGGCGGCGCGCGGACGCCCGGGAAGCGGCCTGGCTGGCCGCCCGCCAGGCCGAGGTGCGCCGCGAACAGGCCCGGCGCGCGGCGGCCCGGCGGGAGGCGCAGCGCCGGCTGGCCGCCCAGCGGGAGGCGGTCCGGCGTACCGCGATGGGCCTGGACCGGCCCGCGGACCTGCCGCCGGCCGCGAGCGGCGGCTCGGTGTCCTACCGGCGGGCGGGCGGCCTGCGTGGCCGCCCGTACCAGTCCGGCCGGGGCGCCTGACCGCGCCTGTCCTCGGGCGCTCGCCCCGCAGGGCGCTGCGTCGATCTTGGAGTTGTGGTGCCAGGGTTCGCCCCTTTGCGGGCTTATCAGAGGTGCCACAACTCCAAGATCGACGGGCTGGGCCGGGTGGGGCCTGGGGCCGGGCAGGGCGGTTCGCGTGGTGGGGGCGTGACCTGTTAGCCTTGTGCCGGCCCGCCCGGTGCAAGCCGGGTGGGACCTACGCTGGTCCGCCAGCGGAGGGGCTGTGGCGCAGACTGGTAGCGCACCTCGTTCGCATCGAGGGGGTCAGGGGTTCAAATCCCCTCAGCTCCACCCAATTCAAAGGCCGTTCTCCGCTCGTCGGAGACGGCCTTTTCTGCCGTCTCCGACGAGCCGCTACGTCGCCGGTCGTCCGCGGCGTCAGTCGAACAGCCGGTCGAGCGTTTCCTGTTCGAGGTCGCGCCAGCGCTGACAGTCCTTCAGCGCCTTGGCGATCTCCTTCTCGTCGAGGTGGTGGGCACCCTCCTCGCGGATGCACGCCACGCTGAACGGCCCGCCGACCGACGGCGAGGTCCGCTCCAGCGCCTCCAGCACGCGTACCACGCCCACCACGCCGTACTCGACGGTGCGCGTGGTCATCCGGAAGTGGGACAGCAGTGCGCCGGCTTGCTGGGCCATGGGCGCTCCGGAGCCGATGGCGTGGAAGCCCACGTCCTCGTAGCGGCCGATGAGCCCGTTGGGGTTGATCTCCACGACCCACGGCCCGCCCTGGCTGTAGCCGGCCGCGAGCAGGTACGCCGACACCCCGCCGCCGCTGCCCTCGCCGGGTACGTCCGGGATGTAGTTCTCATAGTGCTTCTTGAACACGGGCAGGACGCGCTCCTGCAACTCGTCGCCGATGTCGGGTGCTTCGAGGATGGCGGTGGCCGAGTCCTGGAGGAGGGGGCGCAGGTCGTTGAGTACTCCCCGCGCGCCGCTGCCGCCCCAGGCGGCGCAGGATCCCAGCGGGTGCAGCTTCTGGGCGGGGAAGCTCAGACCGCGGTCGCTCTCGGTGATCTGGGAGTCCGCACCGATCACCACCCCGTCGCTGCAGACAACGGCGAGCACGACGGTCATAAGGTCCTCCTGAGCAGGGGTACGGGGTTGGGCGCGAGGTACCCGGCATCCCGTCCACCTACACCCCGGCAGGTGTCGGCCCGTTCGGCTGACGATGACAGCGTCGTTTCTGTCCCTGGCCCCGATTCGCAACCGGCTGATTGTCGCCGCCGGTGGATTCTCCGCGTTACCCGCAGGCTGATTGACGTCGGACGAGCCTCCACCCGATCCGTCCACGGCCGGTTCGTGTCGAGAAGGCAGGTGCGCCTGCACCATTGACGCCAATGGTCGGCGGAAGTTCAGAGCGAGTGGGTGAGCGGCGAGGTTGCCGCAGACAGTTTGGGATGCCGATCCTGCGTCATCCCACTGCCTGCGGCAACCCCACCACATCGTTTATCGGTCGGTCCGACTAGATAAGGCGTGGCGGTGCCGTGGTGGCTTTCCGCGCGTCAATTCGTCGGTTCGGATCAGGTCTTGTCCCGCTGCTCCCCGCCGACAATCGCCGTGCAGCAGCCGGGGTTCGCCCAACCCTGCGCGGTAAGGTTCCAGACGATCGTCGTGTTCTCCGGGAAGTCGTAGTTGCAGGTCTTGGAGGTGCCCGCGCCGTTGCTGTTCACACACTGGCCGGTGCGGCTCCCCACCTGCCAGAAGGCGATTGCGGCCCGCCCGTCGCTCTCGTCGTCCCAGACGGTGAACTTGTCGCCGTAGCTGGTGAAGGTCGCGTGCGCGATCCGGTTCGGCCAAATTCCGTAGATGGTGTCGCCGGAGTCGGCGAGTGCGGGGGTCGCGGATGCGGCAACAAGTGCCACCACGGCACTGGCGGTGAATCCGATCCTTCGGGCTAGCTTCATGACGAACTCCGTTCCCGGGCACCGCATTCGGTGCCTTCATGGTTCGTTGAACACAACATCCGGGGAATCGGCACACCCGCCGCCCCCCAGCGATCTCCGCCGAGCATAGTCCACTGTGTCTACCCCCGTTCGGAAACGTCGATGGGTGATCGGTCGGTGACGCGGAGACTACGATAGGAGCGCTCCCAAACGCAGCTATCGGTAAAACCGCTAGAGTGCATGACAATCGCTGCTCTGGCCCTATTCGGACTGACTTATCGGGTGTCACCCGGCATGACAGGTGCAAATCCCGCGCAGTTCGACGGCCCGCCGTTGTCCTTTTCGGACTCGGGCCCGGGTCGGCCATACCGCCCACCGCCACGGGTGGCCGCTCTTGAGTCGGATAGCCGCTTGTCGGATCGCTTGAGGGCCCGAGTCCCCGGCACCAGACTTGAGCGGGTTTTCACGAGTCGATGGGGGACGCTGATGCGGGAAGGCATGTCCGACTACGAGGCCCGGGCCTGGTCCAGCCTGCTGGAGAGCGAGCGGAAGCGCCGCGACGGCGTGCGGGCGCGCATGGTCGGCCAGGTCGCGTCGCTCACCAGGCGTGCCGGCGAACAGATCAAGAAGATCCCCGGCGGGAGCCGGACCATGCAGCTCGGCGACGAGACCATCATGAAGGCGCTGGAGGGTGGCTTCCGGGCGATCTTCCTGCCGGCCCTGCGTTCGGCGTCGCTGACGAAGCGGGCCGAGCGGCTGCGCCGCGACCACCCGGATCTGGCCGCCGGCTCGCCGTTCGGCTTGCTCGACCTCAAGGACCTCGACAAGGGTCGGCCCGCGATGACGATCCCGTTCGTCGGGGTGATCGAATCCGGCCTCGCCTCGGTCGCGGTCACCGGCGCGACGGTCAGCACCACCGTCAGCGGCGGTACCACGGCGGGTGTCGCGGTCGCCGCGGTGGCGTCGGACGTGGTGATCTCGCTGGCGCTGCTCGGCCGGGCGGTGGCCGAGGTGGCGGTCCACTACGGCTACGACCCACGGGACCCCGAGGAGGAGTTGTTCCTGATGGGGGTCCTGAACTACAGCATGGCGTCGTCGTCCGCGAGCAAGACGGCAGCGCTCGCGAGCCTGTCGCGCCTCACCCAGCAGATGATGCGCCGCGCCACGTGGACCCAGTTGGGCCGGGACCCTCTCGTCCGGGTCATCCAGCAGATCTTCAAGCTGCTCGGGCTGCGGCTGGTCCGGACGCGGCTGGCGAACGTCGTGCCGATCGCCGGCGCGCTCGTCGCCGCCGGGCTCAGCTTCGCCATGCTCCAGTCGGCCATCGAGGACGCGACCCGGCTCTACCGCGCCCGCTACCTGGCGGAGAAGCACGGGCTGTCGTGGGAGGAGTGGATCACGAAGCCGGCGTCGGCGGCGGACGCGACGGAGCCCGCCCCGCAGGCGGACGCGACGGTGGTCGAGGTCGACGAGCTGCTCGACGACGTCACGTCCGTCGAGCAGGGCGACTCGTCCGTCGGGGAGGACGCCGACGACGTCCGGCCCGCCTCGGACGACCGGCTTAACGGTCCCCGCGCCTGACGGGTGGCGGTGGGCGTGGACACCGCCGTGAGCCGCACCGGCATGGGAATCCCGGCGGACCGATGAGTTTCCGGGCCGGCGGCTGTCGACCGGAGCATGACCACGCACACGCTCCAGACACCCGACGTCGACCTCGTCTACGACGTGCACGCCCCGAACACCACCACCGGCGGGCACCGGCCGCTGTTCATGATCGGCCAGCCGATGTGCGCCGACGGCTTCGCGGCGCTGGCCTCGTACTTCCCGGACCGGACCGTGATCACCTACGACCCGCGCGGGCTCGGCCGCAGCGTGCGCCGGGACGGCCGGACCGACTCCGTGCCCGAGACCCAGGCCGGCGACGTACGGGCCGTCGTCGACGCGCTCGGCACGGGCCCGGTCGACATGTTCGCCAGCAGCGGCGGCGCGGTGACCGCGCTCGCCCTCGTCGCGGCGTACCCGGACACGGTGGGCACGCTGGTGGCGCACGAGCCGCCGCTCGTCACGCTGCTGCCCGACGCGGACGCCGCCGCGCGGGCCACCGCGGCCTGCCAGGAGGCGTACCAGAAGAACGGCTGGGGTGCCGGGATGGCCGCGTTCGTGGCCATGACGTCGTGGCGCGGCGAGTTCACCGACGACTACTTCGCCCGGCCCCTGCCCGACCCGGCGGCGTTCGGGATGCCGGTCGAGGACGACGGCTCCCGGGACGACCCGTTGCTCTCCGACCGGTCCGTGGCGGTCACCAGTTTCCGGCCCGACGTCGACGCGCTCCGCGTGGCACCGACCCGGGTGGTCATCGCGGTGGGCGAGGAGTCGGCGGACACGTTCACCGGCCGTACGTCGGTGGCGACGGCCGAGCTGCTCGGCGGGCGGCCGGCGGTCTTCCCGAGCCACCACGGCGGCTTCGTCGGTGGGGAGGGCGGCTACGCCGGCCAGCCGGAGGCGTTCGCCCGCCGGCTGCGCGAGATCCTCGACGACCAGGGCTGACCGGCCGGCCCCGGCCTCCCGCCCGGCCACCGCGTCGCGGGCGTCGCCGGCGACCCGGTCACCGCGCTACGAGCGTCGCGGGCTCCGCGGCGACGCGGCACGGTGCTGGTGCGGTTGAACCGCCTCAGGCCCGGCGCAGCTCGGTGACCATGACCGGGTAGGGGCCGGCCGGCGTGTCGGGGCCGGCCTGGTCCGCCGGGACCACGTTCTCCATCACCAGCCGCAGCGTCGACGGGTCGGCGGCGTCCAGCGTGATCCGCCACCCCCACCCGCCGGCGTACTCCGCGGCCAGCTCGACCGCCGACGCCGCGCCCGTCGCGCCGGTGAGCGTCATCGCGGTGGGCTGCTGGTGCCACGAGTCGCCCCACCAGGCGGCCAGCGACCCCGGCTGCTCCCCGCTGGCGATCACGAGCAGGCCGTCCTGCGGGCCGTCGTCCGGATGCGCCCACGCGTACGCCACGGTGGTCAGGTGACCGCCGGCAGCGGTCGTCACGGTCAGCGTGGCCGGCGACTCGGCGAACGGATCGGCGGGCAACATCCGGAAACCGTTGGTGCCGGCCCAGGAACCGGTGGCGTCAGCGAGGATCACCGGCCCAGCATAGGGGCGCGGAAGCCCTCCCCCGCGCCCCTTGCGCCGGCACCCCGGCAGCAGCCGTCAGTCGTCGCAGCCCACCCCGTCGCCGTCCCGGTCCAGGTCGTAGATGTCGCTGCCGACGACCCGGACCGGGCCGTCGACGTACGCGGGACCGTTGCCGCTGCCGCCGGAGCAGTCCACGTCGCTCGCGACCGGTACGCAGGCCCCGCTGTAGTTCGGGTCGCACCTGCGCGCCGGCTTGGTGCCGACGGCGACCACCTGCGTCACCGGCTGCCTGCTGACCACGGACCGGATGAGCTTCCGGGCGGTCTGCACGCCGTCGGTGACCGTCACCCGGTAGGTCAGCGTGCGCACCCCGTTGACGCCGCGCGTGCGTACCTTCCTCGTGCCCTGCGGCAGGGTGGCGTCCTTGACGGTCCGGGTGGAGTAGGCGATCTTCGCGGTCGCGGTGACGGTAGTGGTCCGGACCTGGGGCGACGGCGGCGCGCTCGGGCTCGGGCTCGCCTCGGTCGGCGACGCGGCCGGGGACGGGACGGAGGTCGTCGGCGCGGCGACCGCCGCCGCCTCGACACCGGTCGTCGCGGAAGTGGCCGGCGCGGCCTTCTTCCCGGCCGGAGCCGAGGGGGAGTCGGGGCCGGCACCGATCGCCACGCCGCCGCAGCAGCAGAGCACCAGCACGCCCGAGGCCACGACCGCGACCTTCGCGCCGCTGGAGAGCCGGCGCCACCAGGACTGTCTCGGAGCGGGATACGCCGGGCGGGGACCCGGGACCTGCGGTGATGGGTTCGTCACGCACCACAGTCTGCTTGCGTACGCAACGATTGCCAGCGGTCAATCGGTGCGCTCCACATCGACGCTGCGGCAGCGTCCGGCGACGACGAGTCGCGGGATTCGGACAACCGGCGGGCCCCGGGGCACCCGTCGACCGGCCCCCCGGCCGGCAGACCGACGACGGCCACCCGATCGGCCCGCCGCACCGCCATAGATCTTGGTACGGGACCGCCCTCGCCGGGGCCGTTCTGTACCAAGATCTCGGTGCGGCGGGAACGGCTACAACGGTGGCAGCAGGGCGGTCAGGTCGGCGGCGTGCCGCAGCGTGTCGGCCAGCCGGCCGCGCAGCGCCTCGTCCAGCGGCACCGCGTCGGCCCGCCGCAGCAGCCCACGCGCAAACGCCGGCTCGTCCAGCAGCAGCGCCAGCTCGGCGCGGTAGACGAGCGCCTCGACGTGGACGGCCGGATCGTCGGCGGCGTCGGGCCGGGCCAGCGCGCCGTCGAGGATCCGGGCGGCCTGCTCGGGCAGCCCGCGCGAGTCGGCCTGCACCACCGCGTTCCGCAGTGCCCGGGCCAGCCCGGCCCGGTCGTCGTCCGCGTCCGGGGTGGCGGCCCGGGCCACGAACCGGATCCAGTTGCCGCCGGGGTCGACGATGCTGAACCCGGTGTGCCCGTCGGCGTTCCGCCGGAGCCGGGGGCGCGTCATCCGGGGCACGCCGGAGACCAGCACCTTGCCGTAGGCGGCCCGCAGGCCCGCCGCGAAGGCCCGGTGGATGCCGACCGGATCGTCCACCACGACCAGGCAACTGCCGTACGAGGTGGCCGGATCGAACTCCGGCATGCCGAAGAAGTGCAGGTTCAGATCCTCCCGGCGCAGCGCCAGGTACGGGTTGGGGCGCGCCTGCCGGTGCGTCACTTCGAAACCGAGGGCCCGGTAGAACGGCGCCACGTCGTCCAGGGAGCGGCACGGCAGCAGCGGGATGGTGGTCTCGTTCGCCATCCGTCGAGCCTGACGAACAGCGGGCGGCACGCGCACACGGAACGACCCGAACGGCTCGGCGGCACCGACCGAACGGCCCCCGGGGCCGGCCCTCGACGGGACCGGGCCCCGGGCGGGGTCACGCTCCGGTCAGGGCTTCCAGGACCCGGCGGTACGCAGGTGGTGCTCGTACTCGACGACGCCGTTGCGGTCCTTGACGTCGAAGATGAGCTGGCCGCTGCGCTTGGAACCGGCCGGCAGGTTGTTGCCGGAGGTCATCAGCTTGCCGCAGCCGGAGAACGCGCCGGCGATGCCGCTCTCCTCGGTGCCGTCCGCGCCCTTCCAGGTGAAGAAGAACGGGTTGATAGAGCCGGTGCCCTTGGTGACCTCGGCGGACACGTCGGCGATCAGGAACGTGCCGTTCTTCGGGGCGGACGCGTACTCCCGGCAGGCGGTGTCCTTGGTCCGGAAGTTGCCGACGGTGATCTCCACCGTGCCCTCGTCGTCGTTGACGATCAGCTTGTCGCCGGCGGGCATGTTGAACGTCTCGTCGTCGGTGGTGCCCGGCTGCGGCGTGGTGACGGACGGGTCACCGGTGGCCGGCGGGGGATCGATCGGGTTGCTGTAGCTGATGTCCGGGGTGGGCAGCGTGTCGATCGCTTCCTTGGTCTTCTTCGCGCCGCTGTAGAGCGCGAAGACGCCACCGCCGCAGCAGAGCAGCAGCAGGACCACCACCACGATGCCGACGGTGAGCCAGACGTTCCGGCCGGACTTCTTCGCCGGCGGCCCGAACGGCTGCCCCGGTGGCGGCGGGTACGGCCCGGTCGCCGGGTACGCCTCACCGCCCGGCGGCGGGTACTGCCCACCCGGCGGCGGGTACGGCGCGCCCGACGCGGGCGGATACGGCGGCTGCGCCCCGCCCGGCGGCGGGTATCCACCCGCCTGCGGGTAGCCGCCCGCCTGCGGGTACGCCCCAGCCGGTGGGTACGGCGCGCCCGACGTCGGTGGCGCCGGCGGGAACGCCTCGGTGGACGGTGGCGGCGGGAACGCCTGGGTCGACGGCGTCGGCGGATAGGCCTGGGTCGGCGGGGCCGGCGGGATCGCCTGGGTCGGTGGGGCCGGCGGGAACGCCTCGGTCGGCGGGGCCGGCGGGATCGCCTCGGTCGGCGGCTGGGGCGCGCCGGAGGTCGGCTGGGACGGGATCGCCTCGGTGGCCGGGGCCGGCGGGAACGCCTGGGTCGGCGGGGCCGGCGGCTGGGGCGGCCCGGAGACCGGCGGGTGGGGCGCGCCCGAGATGGGGGCCGTCGGCGCGTCCGAGGTCGGCGGCGGCGCCCAGGGGCTGCCGGACACCGGCGGCATCGGCGCGGTGGGGAACGCCTGCGTCGGCGGTTCCTGCGGCTGCTGGTCCGGGTCCTGTGACCCGGACGGAGGCTGAGGGTGGCTCACCGTACTCCTTGGGCACCTTCGGAGGAGATTTCAGTCGGGACGACGGTACAAGCCGGCTACAACGCCGCCGTCCGGCCCTCACCGACGTGCCAGGACGGCGGCGGTACGGATCAGGTCGTCGTCCACCGCGAACCGTCCGGTGATCGACGACGGCGGATCGGGCACCGGGGCGGCGGCGAGCCGGGCCGGCGCGATCTCGGCGCGGAACGTGCCCGCGTCGGGGTCGAGCGTGAGCCGGGCGTCCGGGAAGCCCAACCAGGTGCCGACGAGCGGGTACCAGACCTTGTAGACGGTCTCCTTCGCGCTGAACAGCACGGTCGGCCAGGGGAGCCCGGACGGCAGCCGGACCAGGTCCGCCTCCTCGTCGGGGCGGCACACCTTCCGGCGTACCCCCGGGGGGAGCGGGCGGTGCCGCTCGGCGTCGATGCCGACCGCGCGCACGTCGGTGGCGCGGGCGACGGCGGCGGCGCAGTAGCCCTGGGTGTGGGTGATCGCCCCGACGACGCCGGCCGGCCAGACCGGGGCGCGGTCCGCGCCGGTGGGCAGCGGCGTGACCGGCAGGCCGAGCGCGGCGAGCGCCCGGCGGGCGCACGTCCGGCCGGCGGTGAAGTCGCGTCGGCGGCGGGGCACCGCGCGGTCGCCCAGGCCGGCCCGCTCGGCCGGCAGCAGCGTGCCGGACCAGTCGGCCGGGCCGGCCACCGCCACCGCCACGGTGGACGGCAACAGGTCACGCACGTGCGTCAGTGGGTGACGGGGACACGCGGTGACCGTACCGTAACGGCGGAGCGCAGTGTGGCGCTGAAGGAACGTTGTGGGGGGAGGCAGCGTCGTCGACATCGATGGAAGGAGTGGCCGATGGCCCCCTGTGTGGAGGCGTCGGAACCACGGTCCGGCGAGCACGTCCCCGTGACGCCCGACTGGACCTGCGGCTCGTGCGGCGAAGACTGGCCCTGTGCCACCAAACGCCGGAACCTGCTGATCGAGTACCAGGTGGACCGGGCGTCGCTGAGCGTCTATCTCGGTTCCTGCCTGGCGGCAGCCACGCACGACCTGCGTGCCGCGCCGGTCACCGCGTTGCAGGACCGGTTCATCGGCTGGGTGCCGCGCGGTTCGCGTACGGTCTGAGTGTCGCGCTTCCGGTGGCCGCCGCGTCGGGTTCGCGGCGGCCACCGGTCGCGGTCTCAGCGGCGGCGGGGCCGCCGGGTGAGGGCGAAGCCGACCACGCCGGCCACGGCGGCGAGCACCCCACCCACGCTGGTCCACACCCAGCGCGAGCCGGCTTCGGGGAGCCAGCCGGTCAGGTCGGTCTCCTCCTCGGCGGCCGGCTCCGGCGTCGGCTCGGCGGTCAGGACCGTCCCGGCCCGCGTGTTCGGCACCAGTGGCGCCGCCAGTTCACCGTCGTCACCGGACGCGCCGTCGGAGTCGGTCGCGCCGGCCAGCAGGTCCACCTCGATCGGCAGGCCCAGGTCGGGCTCGGGCAGGTCGGTGACGGAGAGCCGGACGTAGTAGGTGCCGGGCAGCGGGTCGCCGGACCACGGCTCGGCCCACGGCCGCACCCGGCGCAGCGTGCAGCCGAGCGTCACGCCGGTCGCCGCCGCGTCCACGGTGGGGGTCTGCGCGCCGGCCGTGCACGCCTGCCGGCGACGCAGCCCGTCGAACACGTCGACCGTCCAGGTGGACGGGCCGGTGCGCGGCTTTCCGAAGGTGACCGTGACGCCGACCTCGTGCACCTGCCCGGCCTCGGCCCGGAACGACCAGTACAGGTGGTCGCCGGTCGAGGCGCCGACCCGTACCGGCTGGCCGGCGGTGATGGTCGTGGCGGTGAGGAACGAGGTGCCGGCCTTGGTCACGGTGGTCGCGCCCGGGGACGGGCTCGGCGCGGCGAGGGCGGCGCCGGGCGTGAGCGCGAGGCCGGCGGCGGCGGTCGCCGCGGCGACGCGGATGAGGGTACGCATCCTCAGTTCTCCCTCCAGGTGGCGACCCACCAGCGGGTGAGCAGCCCGGCGACCAGGCCGGTGACGAGACCGGCCAGGGTGAGCAGGAGCAGCAGGGCCCAGCCGCGGCCCAGGTCCGGCCCGTCCGGGGCGGGGGAGGCGGCGACCACGTCCACGGTCAGCTCCACCGGCATGCCCGGTTCGGCGCGGGTGCCGGCGCGGGGCGCGAACGAGTTGCTGACGACCAGGCAGACGGTCCGGGCCGTCGCCGTCGCGCTCGGGGTGGGCGTCGGGCCCGCCGCGTCCTCCTCCTCGGCGGCCGACCAGCGCAGGCCGGCCGAGACCACGTCGGTACGCCCGCTGCCGGCGTCGACGCCGCGCACCAGTTCCCGCCCGTCCGGCGCGGTGGCCCGCAGCAACACGCCGTAGTCCGGGTTCACCGGCCGGTCCAGCCCGATGCTGACCGAGGCGCGCAGCTCCTGCCCGGCGCGCACCGGCACCCGGTACCAGCGGTGCTCGGAGAACGCCTCCCGGTCGGTGTAGACGCCGGGCGCGAGCAGCGGGGCGTCCGCGCAGGCCGCCGTGCCGCCGACCACCGCCGGGGTGACCGTGTACGTGTCGCGGGCCCGGTCGACGAGTTGCTTGATCCGGCCGGTCAGCTCGTCGGCGCTCTGCG
Source organism: Micromonospora sp. NBC_01392 (assembly GCF_045040125.1). Lineage (NCBI taxonomy): Bacteria > Bacillati > Actinomycetota > Actinomycetes > Micromonosporales > Micromonosporaceae > Micromonospora > Micromonospora sp. NBC_01392. Next base: position 989,226 of record NZ_CP109549.1, read on the forward strand.
CCGCGGTGTAGGTGCCGCCGGTGGCGCCGGCGATGCAGAGCAACTGCCGGCGTACCTTCTCGTCGGGGGCGAGGCCGAGCGTGTCGACCACCAGCCGGGTGCCCTGCGCGGCCAGCTCGCGGGCCACCTCGCACGGGTCGGGCGGGGCGCAGGTGTCCTCGCCGTCGGTGATCAGCACGATCCGGCGGGCGGTGCTGCCGGTGCCCAGGTCCTGCGCGGCGGAGCGCAGCGCCAGCCCGACCGGGGTGAAACCGGTGGGGCGCAGCCCGGCGACGGCGGCCTTGGCCTGGGCCCGGTCCACCGGGCCGACCGGCACGATCTGCTGGGTGTCCCGGCAGCCCTGCTTCTTGTCCTTGCCCCGGTAGGTGGCGCCGAGCACCCGGATGCCGAGCTGCGTCTCGTCGGGCAGGCCGTCGACCACCTCGTTGAACGCCTGCTGGGCGACGCTGATCCGACTGCGCCCGTCGATGTCGCGGGCCCGCATCGAGCCGCTGACGTCGAGCACCAGCTCGACCTTGGGTGGTTCGGCGGCGGGTTCGGTGGTCTCGTCGTCGGCCCCGGCGGGGCTCGGACCGATCAGCGCGATCACCGCCAGCAGTCCCCACAGGACAGCCGTCGATCGTCTCTTGTTGATCACCGGGCGAGTGTAGTGAGATCCACAATGGAAGATCATCCGGGTGGTGGGGTGCGACCCGGTCGACGATGGTGTCGAACTCGTTATGTTCCCGGGGGATGACCCACCGTTAGCTGCCCGATGTAAACCTTTCGGGGGGTGGCGCGTTGGTCGGAAATCTGACTGAGCTGCACCCGTTGTGCGGTCGGCGCAGTGTGGTTAAGCTCTTTCTTGCGCGCCCCAATCGCCCGCTTCCCCCGTGGCAGGCGATCGGGGCGCGCTTTTTCTGCCCCAGGGCCGCTAAGCAGATCGGCGGCGTGGGCGCAAGCACATTTCGGCCCGGTGGAGAGGTCTCCACCGGGCCGTCGTGTGTTCAGCCGGGCTCAGATCCAGCGGCCGTCCAGCCACATCCGGGCGGACCAGTCCGCGTACGGCAGCAGCTTCCCCACGAAGATCGGATAGAAGTAGCCGAAACAGAGCGCGACCAGCAGCACGTAGGCGCCCGCGATGATGCCGCCGACCAGACGGCGGTCATTGGTCTGCTCCTCGCTCGGCGGCGCGGCCGTGCCGGTGACCGGTGCGGGGGTGACGATCGCGCCCAGCACGTAGACCACGGCGAGCACCAGGAACGGCACCGCCGGCGCGGCGTAGAACGAGAACATCGTCCGGCCGTCGAGCGCGAACCAGAACCAGGGCAGCAGCCCGGCGGCCGCGCTCAGCAGGATCGCCCCGGCCCGCCAGTCCCGCCGGGCCAGGCCCAGCCAGACGGTCGCGGCCAGCGCCGGCAGGAACGACCACCAGAGCAGCGGGGTGCCCAGCAGCAGCACCTCGGAGGCGCAGCTCGCCGCGCCGCAGTTGCCGTCACCGGACCAGGAGAACGCCACCGGCCGCCCCAGCAGCAGCCACTGCCACGGCCAGGACTGGTACTTGTGCGGGTCGTCGAGCTGGGTGTGGAAGCCGTACGCGGCCTTGTGGTATTCCCACAGGTTGATCAGCGCGCCGAACACGGGCGTGTCACTCAGGCCCTCGACGTTCGGATAGCGGGCGGCCAGGCGGTAGTAGCCCTCGTCGCTCAGCAGCCAACCCGACCAGGTGGCCACGTAGGTCACCACCATCAGCACGCCGGCCGCGAGCAGCCAGGGCAACTCGTCGAGGACGGCGTCCCGCCACGGGCGGCGGACCCCGGCCGATCGGCGGACGCCGACCTCCCAGAGCACCACCAGCAGCGCGAACGCCGGCACGAAGTAGAGCCCGCTCCACTTCACCGAGCAGGCGCCGCCGAGCAGCACGCCGGCGAGCAGCCGCCACCACGGCCAGTTCCGCCAGCCCGACGCCGGCCGGCCGGCGCGCCCCGGCGCCGTCGGGTCGAGCCCCGCCTCCAACGCCCGGGCCCAGCGTCGCCGCCGGGCGTCCCGGTCGAGCACCAGCGCGCCGAACGCGGCCAGCACGAACAACAGCAGGAAGATGTCGAGGATCGCGGTGCGGGACAGCACCAGGTGGAAACCGTCGAGCGCGAGCAGCAGGCCCGCCGCGCAGCCGAGCGTCGTGGAGCGGAACATCCGCCGGCCGATGCGCACCAGCAGCAGCACCGACAGCGTGCCGCAGACCGCCGCGCCGAACCGCCAGCCGAACTCCGGGGCGGTGGTCATCAGGTGCCCCGGCACCGAGATGTTGGTCTCGGCGTCCTGGTAGCCGAAGGCCCACTCGCCGAGCCCGATCAGCCACTTGCCCAGCGGCGGGTGGACCACGTACGACGGGCCGTTGTCCTTGTAGTTCCACTCGACGCCCCGGTCGATGAGCCCGTAGGCGTCCTTGGCGTAGTAGGTCTCGTCGAAGACCTTGCCGGCCGGGTGGCTGAGCCCGACGAAGCGCAGGATCGCGGCGATCGCCACCACCACGGCGGTGGCCAGCCACGCCTGCCCCCGGCCCAGATGGTCGTCGACGGTCGCGAGCCGACGCCGGACCGCGGCCGGGATGCCACCGCCGTCGTCGCCCGGTGAGCCGGCGGCCCGGTCGGTGGTGGAGGGCTCCTGTGCTGTCGAGGCACTCGTCACCCGGCGATCGTAGGCTGCGAGGGTGCCCGGTGGCGTCCATCGTCCCCGAAATTGGTACGACCATCGATGAAGGAGCGCACGTCGTGGGGGAAATGTCCGAGGTGGGACGGTTGGTGCTGCTCGGCGCGCCGCTGGGCAACCCGGCCGACGCGTCCACCCGGTTCCGCGAGGTGCTCGCCACCGCCGACGTGGTCGCCGCCGAGGACACCCGGCGGCTCACCCGGCTGGCCCGCGACCTCGACATCACCGTGCCCGGCCGGATCGTCTCCTACTTCGAGGGCAACGAGGAACGGCGCACCCCGGAGTTGGCCGAGGTGCTCACCGCCGGCTACACCGTCGCGCTGGTCACCGACGGCGGCATGCCGAGCGTCTCCGACCCCGGCTACCGGCTGGTCCGGGCCGCGCTGGAGGCCGGCGTCCCGGTCACCGCCGCCCCCGGCCCGAGCGCGGTCACCACCGCGCTGGCGCTGTCCGGGCTGCCCTGCGACCGGTTCTGCTTCGAGGGCTTCCTGCCCCGCACCCCCGGCGCCCGCCGCTCCCGGCTGCGCGCACTGGCCGGCGAGGAACGCACGCTGGTGCTCTTCGAGGCGACCCACCGGATCGCCGGGGCGCTTGTCGACCTGGCCGAGGCGTTCGGCCCGGACCGGCCCGCCGCGCTCTGCCGCGAGCTGACCAAGACCTATGAGGAAGTGGTCCGCCGGCCCCTGGGCGAGCTGGCCGAGTGGGCCGCCGCGGGGGACGTACGCGGCGAGATCACGCTGGTGGTGGCCGGTGCGCCGGCGACCCCGGCGGTCCGCCCCGACGACGACGCGCTGCGCGCCGCGGTGGCCGGGCGCGAGGCGGCCGGGGCGTCCCGGCGGGACGCGATCACCGAGGTCGCGACCGCGTACGGGCTGCGCCGCCGCGACGTCTACGCGGTCGTGCACCGCTGACGTGTAAGGAGGGGCCCCCTTTTAACACCTCGCGGTGAGAGGGGGCCCCTTCTCTACCGGAGGCGTTAACAAGGGGCCCCTCCTTCCACCTCACCAGGTGGCGGTGAGGAAGCCGATCAGGATCAGCAGGGGGCCGGCCACCGCCAGGCCGACCGCCCAGCGCCGCTGTCGCGGGTCCGCCAGTCGGGTCGCGCCGGTCCATCGGGCGATCCCGGCGGCGCAGGCCGCCACCAGGGCCAGTCCGAGCAGCCAGCGCAGGTGCCGCCCGACGCCGGAGTCCGCGTACGCGGTGGCGCCGCCCGGTCCGGTCATCCGGGCCGGCAACGTGCTGCCGGTGGCGGTGTGCCCGGCGGGCACGCCGCTGACCCGTACGCCCTGCGCCTGGAAGCGGTCGCCGTCGGCCTGGAAGATGCCCCGGCAGCGCTGGGTGAGTCCGCCGCCCGCGCACTCGGTGATCATCACGGTGCCGCCCGTCGAGTGCCCCACCGCCAGCCAGAACGGGCCGGCGCTCACCCAGGCGAAGAACGCGGCGAGCAGGCTCAGCGTCACCAGCACGGCGAGCCCGACGGGCGGGTTCGGCGGGTTGGCCGGGCGGGCCGGCGCCCGCCGGGCGCGGATCCGGACGGTCCGGCGGCGCGGCTCGTCGCGTAGCGGCGTGCCGTCCCAGTGCACCTCCTCGATCGGCGCCCAGCCGGTCGTCTCGTCGCCGGCCGGGGCCGACCACCGCTGCCAGCGCGGCTGCCGCACCGGCACCCGGCGCGGCACGGCGTCCACCGGCGCCCCGGTGGTCGGCTCCACCTCCACCGTCGGATCCACCGGGTCCACCCGGGGCTGCGGGGCGACCGGCGTGCCGCGCGGCGCGGCCCGGGCGGACGCGGACGGCTCGGGCGCCGCTGGTCTGCTGGTCACGCCGTTCATTCCACACCTGCGGCGCGGGCTCGCCGGGCAGCTCAGGCCGCGTGTCGGCGACAAATCGGGCGTACGCCGGGCCGGCCCGCCCTATTGGTTCGCGGGACGCCCACGGCAATCACTAGTCTTGACGCTCATGAGTCACGTTCTCGCCGCGGTCGCCTGGCCCTACGCCAACGGCCCGCGCCACATCGGCCACGTCTCCGGATTCGGCGTTCCCTCCGACGTCTTCGCCCGGTACATGCGGATGGCCGGTCACGACGTGCTCATGGTCTCCGGCACGGACGAGCACGGCACCCCGATCCAGGTGCAGGCCGATGCCGAGGGGGTCACCGCGCGAGAGCTGGCCGACCGCTACAACCGGGTGATCGCCGAGGACCTGCGGGCGCTCGGCCTGTCGTACGACCTGTTCACCCGCACCACCACCCGCAACCACTACGCGGTGGTGCAGGAGCTGTTCACCGGGCTGCACCGCAACGGCTACATCGTCCCGAAGGTCACCACCGGGGCGATCTCCCCGTCCACCGGCCGCACCCTGCCGGACCGCTACATCGAGGGCACCTGCCCGATCTGCGGCTACGACAGTGCCCGCGGCGACCAGTGCGACAACTGCGGCAACCAGCTCGACCCGATCGACCTGATCCACCCCAAGTCGAAGATCAACGGCGAGACGCCGGAGTTCGTGGAGACCGAGCACTTCTTCCTCGACCTGCCCGCCCTCGCCGACGCGCTGCGGCAGTGGCTGGACACCCGGGAGGGCTGGCGGCCCAACGTGCTGCGGTTCTCCCGGAACCTGCTCGACGACCTCCAGCCCCGGGCCATCACCCGGGACCTGGAATGGGGCGTGCCGATCCCGCTCGACGGCTGGCAGGACCGGAACGACAAGCGGATCTACGTCTGGTTCGACGCGGTGATCGGCTACCTGTCCGCGTCCATCGAGTGGGCCAGCCGCACCGGCGACCCGGAGGCGTGGCGGAAGTGGTGGTCGGCCGACGCCGAGGGGAAGGACGCGCTCGGCTACTACTTCATGGGCAAGGACAACATCGTCTTCCACTCGGTGATCTGGCCGGCGCTGCTCGGCGGCTACTCCGGCGAGGGCGCCCGCGACGGCGAGCCCGGCCGGCTGGGCCGGCTCAACCTGCCCACCGAGGTCGTCTCCAGCGAATACCTCACCATGGAGGGGCGGAAGTTCTCCTCCTCCCGCAAGGTCGTCATCTACGTCCGGGACTTCCTGGAGCGCTACGACGCCGACGCGCTGCGCTACTTCATCGCGGTGGCCGGCCCGGAGAGCAACGACACGGACTTCACCTGGGCGGAGTTCCTCCGGCGCAACAACGACGAGCTGGTCGCCGGCTGGGGCAACCTGGTCAACCGGTCCGTGTCGATGGCGGCGAAGAACTTCGGCGCGATCCCGCCGGTCGACCCGGCCGGGCTCACCGACGCCGACCGGGCGCTGCTCGACGTCGCGACGGCCGGCTTCGCCACCGTCGGCGACCTGATCGCCCGGCACCGGCAGAAGCAGGCCATCGGCGAGGCCATGAAGGTGGTCGCCGAGGCCAACAAGTACCTGTCCGAGCAGGCGCCCTGGAAGCTCAAGGGCGACGACGACAAACCGCGGATGGGCACCATCCTGCACGTCGCGCTCCAGGTGGTCAGCGACGCCAACACGCTGCTCACCCCGTTCCTGCCGCACTCCGCCCAGAAGATCCACGAGCTGCTCGGCGGCACCGGCACGCACGCGCCGATGCCGGTGATCGAGGAGGTCGACGACCTCGACGGCGGCCCGGCGTACCCGGTGCTGACCGGCGACTACACGGTCGGAACGCGCTGGGAGTCCGTACCCCTGGAGGTGGGCCGGCCGCTCGCGGCGCCCAAGCCGGTGTTCCGCAAGCTCGACCCGTCCATCGTCGACGAGGAACTGGCCCGCCTCGCCGGCTGACCACCGACGCGACAGCGGCCCCGGGGAGACCCCCGGGGCCGCCTGCCGTCCGGGGTCAGGCCCGGGCCATGCTCGGCTTGCCGATGAACTCCATGATCGCGTTGTTGACCTCGGTCGGATGCGTCCACGGGGTGCCGTGCGGCGCGCCCTTCAGCGTGACCAGCTTGGCGTCGGACAGCATGTTCACCAGCCGCTGACCCGTCTTCGGGTACGGCAGCACCATGTCCTTGTCGCCCTGGATGATCAGCACCGGGATCTTGATGTTCGGCAGGTCGCCGCGGAAGTCGGTCTGCCAGGCGTCCACCGAGTCGTGGGTGCCCTTCGCGGACGCCTGCGCGCCGATCTGCCAGTGCGCGTGGTACGCCTCGTCGCTGACCAGCTTGCCCTTGTTCTCGCTGGCGTTGAAGAACGCGTCGCAGAACTGCGTCAGGTAGGCGAACCGGTCCTGGATGATCGCCTGCTGGAACCCGTCGAACAGGCTCTTCTCGACGCCCTCCGGATTGTCGGCGGTCTTCAGCAGGAACGGCGCCAACGGGGCCATCACCACCGCCCGCGACACCCGGTCCGACCCGTACGCGCCCAGGTAGCGGGTGACCTCGCCGGTGCCCATCGAGTGCCCGACCAGGATCGCGTCCCGCAGGTCCAGCTCGGTCATCAGCACGTCCAGATCGGCGGCGAACGTGTCGTAGTCGTAGCCGAACGCCGGCTGCGCGGAACTGCCGAACCCGCGCCGGTCGTACGTGATCACCCGGTATCCGGCGGCGAGCAGCGGACCGCTCATCTTCTCCCAGGTCGCCCCGTTGAACGGGAAACCGTGGATCAGCACGATCGGCTGACCCAAACCGTGATCCTCGTAGTACAGGTCGATGGGTGCGGAGTTCTCCGTACCGACGGTGACGAAAGGCATGTCGGAATTCCCCCTCGCGTGGGTCTCGGACGCCCACGCCTTCCCGACCCGCCGCCGGCTATGCGTCGCGGCGCGGGTACGGCAGGTCCACCACCCGGTCCTCGGTCAGCTCGCCACCCGGCGCCCACACCTCGTAGACGCCCCGTTCGTGACACTGCGCCCCGGTCACCGCCACCGCGTCCGGATCCGGGCGACGCAGCCGCAACCGCAGCCAGCCCGCCTCCTCCCGCAGCACCAGACAGGGCACCCCGCGCCACACGGCCGTCCGCAGCCGCCGGGCCGCCGCGTCCACCGGATAGCGGGCCGCCCGGGTCATCGCCAGCACCCGGAACCCGCCGGGCTGGTCGGCCACCGCCTCGTACTCGGCGCCGGCGTACGCGCCGACCAGCCGGGTCGAGCGCGGCGCGTCGCCGGTCGGCACGTACTCCTGGTCGGCGGCGAGGCCGGGCACCGCGGCCAGCAGGTGCCGCCACTGCGGACCGGCCAGCCGCAACCAGCCGCGCTGCTCCGCCTGATAGGTGTAGAGCACCACCTCCACCCCCTCCGCCGGGTAGGCGAGCAGCGTGGCGTTGGCCGGCACCGGCAGGTCGGCGAAGTCCCGGGTGACGAACTCCGGGACGAGCTGCCCGTCGCTCGGCACGAACCCGGTGCCCAGCACCGGCGGCCCGATCCGGTCCCGGGGCGGCAGGGCGGTCAGCCCGCGGTGCGCCGGGCCGACCGGGACGTCGTAGTCGGCCGGGTCGGCGGCCCGCCACCGCAACGCGTACGCCACGTCGCCGCCCTCGGAGTCGCCGCGCAGCACCGCCAGCCCCGCCGGCGTCCGCAGGTGCGCCACGTCGTGCTCCCGGTAGCAGAAGCCGTGCGGCAACCAGCCCCGCACGTAACCGGCGAGCTGCCGGGCGGAGAGCACCTTCACCATCCGGGTGCCCGGCCGGATCACCGCCGACGCCCGCACCGCGGCCAGCGTCGGGTCGTCCGCCGCCGCCGGCCGCTGGCTGAGCTGGTGCACGTACGCCCAGCCCCGGTCCCGGTGCACCGGCATCAGCAGCGGCGAGTCGGGCTCCTCGGTCGGCTCGGCCGCCCCGTGCACCGCGTCCACCTCGGTCGCGTGCACGAACTTCCGCCAGGGCAGGCCGCCACCCGGCCGGGGACACCACTCGAAGCCGGGCACCTCGTCGGCGCTGAACAGCTCGTACGCCGCGCCCCGGGCGAGTTCCTCGGCCGGGTGCACGCGCCCGTCGTACGCCACGCGCAGCCCGGTCCGCTCGGAGGCGGCGCCGCCGGTACGGTCCGTGACGGTCATTTCCGGGACGCTAGGCCGGCCAGATGTGGGGCGTGTGAACGGCCGGTGGCGGTCCGGGAACGCGGCCCGGCGCGGGTGTGTGATGCTGGCCGCGATGACCGAGCAGACCGAGACCCGCAAGCAGCGCGCCGCTCGCCGCGCCGGCGAGTTCCCACCCGCCCCCGAGCCGCTGCCGGCGCCCGTACCGGACAGCCACACCCACCTCGACATCACCGTCGGCGAGTACGGCGCACCCCCCGGCGGGGACGGTGGCTCCTCGCCGGGCGGGGACGGTGGCTCCTTCCCGGGCGGCGCGGGCGACGGCGACCCGGTCGCCGCCGCGCTCGCGGTCGCCGCCGACGCCGGCGTGGACCGGCTCGTCCAGGTCGGCGTGGACATCGCGTCGTCCGAGTGGGGCGCCGACGTCGCCGACCGGTACGCCGCGGTGCTGGCCACCGTGGCGCTGCACCCCAACGAGGCGCCCCGCCTCGCCGACCTGGACGAGGCGCTGCGCCGCATCGAGGCGCTGGCCGGGCGGGACCGGGTCCGTGGGATCGGCGAGACCGGGATGGACTTCTTCCGCACCGGCGAGGCGGGCCGGGCCGCGCAGGAGGAGAGCTTCCGGGCGCACATCGCCATCGCCAAGCGCCACCGCAAGGCGCTCGTCATCCACGACCGCGAGGCGCACGCCGACGTGCTGCGCATCCTCGACGACGAGGGCGCCCCGGACACCGTGGTGATGCACTGCTTCTCCGGCGACGCCGACTTCGCCCGCGCGTGCGTGCGCCGGGGCCACCTGCTCAGCTTCGCCGGCACGGTCACGTTCGGCAGCGCCGCCGCGCTGCGCGAGGCCGCCGCCGTCACCCCGCCGGATCAGATGCTGGTGGAGACCGACGCGCCGTACCTGACCCCGATGCCGTACCGGGGCCGGCCGAACGCGTCGTACCTGATTCCGCTGACGGTCCGGTTCCTGGCCGACACCACCGGCACCGACCTGGACGAACTCTGCGCCGCGCTGTCGACCAACGGTGAGCGCGCCTTCGGCCCGTGGCGGTGAGAAGGGGCCCCTTCTTGACGCCAGGCGTTAAGAAGGGGCCCCTCCTTTCACGAATGGGTGGGCAATTACGCTACGGGGTGTGACTGGACTCCTCGGCCCGGCGGAGATCCGGGAACTCGCCGCGCGGCTCGGCGTCACGCCGACCAAGAAGCTCGGCCAGAACTTCGTGCACGACCCGAACACGGTGCGCCGGATCGTCACCACCGCCGGGCTGGCCCCGGACGACGTGGCGCTGGAGGTCGGCCCCGGGCTCGGCTCGCTCACCCTGGCGCTGCTGCCGGTCGCCGCGCACGTGCACGCCGTGGAACTCGACCCGGCGCTCGCCGCCGCGCTGCCCGGCACCGCCGACCGGTTCGCCGGCCCGGACGCCGCCCGGCTCACCGTGCACCCCGCCGACGCGCTGCGGATCACCGCCGCCGACCTGGGCGACCCGGCCCCCACCGCGCTGGTGGCGAACCTGCCCTACAACGTGGCGGTGCCGGTGGTGCTGCACCTGCTCGCCGAGCTGCCCACGCTGCGGCACGGCCTGGTGATGGTGCAGAAGGAGGTCGCCGACCGGCTCGTCGCCGGTCCCGGCTCCAAGGTGTACGGCATCCCCTCGGTCAAGCTCGCCTGGTACGCCCGCGCCCGCGCCGCCGGCAAGGTCCCGCCGAACGTGTTCTGGCCGGTGCCCAACGTCGACTCCGGACTGGTCGCGTTCACCCGCCGCGAGCCGCCCCGGCCCGAGGTACCCCGCAGGGCGGTCTTCGCGGTGGTCGACGCCGCGTTCGCCCAGCGCCGCAAGACGCTGCGCGCCGCGCTGGCCGGCTGGGCCGGCGGCGCGGACCGGGCCGCCGCCGCGCTCACCGCCGCCGGCGTGGACCCGGGCGCCCGCGGCGAGTCGCTCACCGTCGAGCAGTTCGCCGCCATCGCCGCGTCGGCCCCGGACGGCTCCGTCGGGGCCCAGTAGGCTGGCGCCGTTGCCCGACCCCGCCGAGGAGCTGACCGTGCAGAAGCCGTTCGACACCCGCCTGCGCCCACGGGAGCTGTCCCGGTGACCGAGGCCTGGCGACCGGAGGACGAGGACGGGCAGCGGCGCGGCTCCAGCGGCCCGGTCAAGGTGCGGGTGCCCGCCAAGGTCAACCTGCACCTCGGGGTGGGACCCCTGCGGCGGGACGGCTACCACGAGCTGAACACCGTCTACCACGCGATCTCCATCTACGACGAGCTGACCGCCCGACGCGGCGACACGCTCGCGCTCACCATGGAGGGCGAGGGCGCCGGCGAGCTGGCCCTGGACGACACCAACCTGGTGCTGCGCGCCGCGCACGCCCTCGCCGGCTACGCCGGGGTCGCCCCGCACGCCCGGCTGCACCTGCGCAAGCACATCCCGCTCGCCGGCGGGCTGGCCGGCGGCAGCGCCGACGCCGCCGCCGCGCTGGTCGCCTGCGACGCGCTCTGGGGCACCGGCCTGTCCCGCGACGAACTGGCCGGCATCGCCGCCGACCTCGGCTCCGACGTGCCGTTCCTGATCCACGGCGGCACCGCGCTCGGCACCGGCCGGGGCGAGGCGGTCAGCCCGGTGCTGGCGCGCCCCACCTCCTGGCACTGGGTGGTGGCCATCGCCGACGGCGGCCTCTCCACCCCGGCCGCCTACCGCGAACTGGACCGGCTGCGCGACACCGGGGCCGCCGGCGCGCCGCTGGGCAGCACCGACGCGCTGCTCGGCGCGCTGCGCCAACGGGACCCGCGGGTGCTCGCCGCCACGCTCGGCAACGACCTCCAGGACGCCGCGCTGGCCATGCGCCCGGCGCTGGCCGGGACGCTCAAGGCCGGCGAGGCCGCCGGTGCGCTCGCCGGCATCGTCTCCGGCTCCGGGCCCACCTGCGTGTTCCTCGCCGCCGACCCCGCCGACGCGGAGCGGATCGCCGACGAGCTGACCGCCGCCGGAGTGTGCCGGGAGGCACGGGTCGCGCACGGGCCCGTGCACGGCGCCCGCATCGTCTGACGCCCCGTACCCTTGACTCAGGCGTCCCGGACCCCGGGGCGCCTGAGTCGTGTGAAAGGTGAACCAGTGGCCAACATCGTCAACCTGGACCGGGTGTCCAAGGGGTACGGCGCCGCCGGGCCGCTGCTCACCGACGTCTCGCTCGGCCTCGACGACGCCGATCGGATCGGCGTGGTCGGTCTCAACGGCGCCGGCAAGTCGACGCTGCTGCGGATGCTCACCCGCACCGAGGAACCCGACGACGGCCGGGTCACCCACCGCCGCGACCTGCGGGTCGCCTGGCTGCCGCAGCGCCTCGACCTGGCCGGAGACCTCACCGTGCGGGACGTCGTGCTCGGCACCGCGTGGCTCGGCGAGAGCATGGGCGCCGAGCACGAGTGGGCCGGCGACGCCGGCGTCCGGGCCATCCTCGACGGCCTCGGCATGCCCCACCTCGGCCTCGACGCCGCGGTCGGCACCATGTCCGGCGGGGAGCGCCGCCGGGTCGCGCTCGCCGCGCTGCTGGTCCGCGACGCCGACCTGCTCGTCCTCGACGAGCCCACCAACCACCTCGACGTCGGTGGCGTCGACTGGCTGGCCCGGCACCTGGTCACCCGCAAGGGCGCGCTGGTCGTGGTCACCCACGACCGCTGGTTCCTCGACGCCGTCTGCACCACCACCTGGGAGGTCGCCGACCGGACCGTCCGGGCGTACGAGGGCGGCTTCGCCGCGTGGACGCTGGCCCGCGTCGAGCGGCAGCGGGTCGCCGCCGCCACCGAGGCCCGTCGGCAGAACCTGCTCCGCAAGGAGATCGCCTGGCTGCGGCGGGGCCCGCCGGCGCGGACCTCCAAGCCCAAGTTCCGCATCGACGCCGCGAACGCGCTCATCGCCGACGTGCCGGAACCGCGCGACACCATGTCGCTGCAACGGCTCGCCACCGCCCGGCTCGGCAAGCAGGTGTACGACCTGGAGCACGTCACCCTGCACGCCGGCCCGAAGGAGATCCTGCGCGACACCACCTGGCAGGTCGGCCCCGGTGACCGGATCGCGATCCTCGGCCGCAACGGCGCCGGCAAGACCACGCTGCTGCGGCTGCTCGCCGGCGTGACACGCGCCGACGGCGGGCGCTTCGCCGCCGGGCAGACCGTGCGGCCGGCGTTCCTCTCCCAGGAACTCGCCGAACTCCCCGGCCACCTGCGCGTGCTGGAAGCCGTCGAGGAGGTGGCCCGCCGGGTGCAGTTCGGCGACCGGGAGATCAGCGCGTCCCAGCTCGCCGAGATCTTCGGCTTCGACGACCGGCGGCTCTGGACGCCGGTCAGCGACCTGTCCGGCGGCGAGCGCCGCCGCCTCCAGATGCTGCGCCTGCTGGCCGGCGAGCCCAACGTGCTGCTGTTCGACGAGCCCACCAACGACCTGGACACCGACACGCTCGCCGCGCTGGAGGACCTGCTCGACTCGTGGCCCGGCACCATCGTGGTGGCCAGCCACGACCGCTACCTGATCGAGCGGGTCACCGACGTCGCGTACGGCATGTTCGGTGACGGGCGGCTCGTGCACCTGCCCGGCGGCATCGACGAGTACCTGGCCCGGGCCGCCGCGGCCGGTGGCCCGGCGCCCGCCGACCTCACCCCGGGCACGGCCGCGCCGGCCCGCGACGGCATGTCCGCCGCCGAGGTACGCACCGCGAAGAAGGAACTCAACCGGCTGGAACGACAGATCGCCAAGCTCGAACAGAAGGAGGCGGGCCTGCACGAGCAGCTCGCCGCCAACGCCACCGACTACGCCCGCGTCGCCGAGCTGGACGCCCAGCTCAAGGAGGTCCGGGCCGAGCGGGACCGCACCGAGGAGACCTGGTTGGCGCTGGCCGAGGAGCTGCCCGCCGGCTGAGGCGTGGGGGGTGTGCGGCGTCACTGACCGCCGTACGGGACAATCACCGAGGAACCCTCATCCGAACGGTCTTGGAGACGCTGAGATGGCCCACACCCCCGTCAACCACCCCGCGCGGCCGATCTACCGGGCGATCGGCGGGCTCGTTGGTCTGTACTTCGTCGTCTTCGGCGGCCTCGGCATCATTGCCAGCGCCGGCAACGACTTCTTCGCCCAGGACGACACCAGGGTGCTCGGCCAGGGCACCAACATGGGCTTCTCGCTGCTGTCGATCCTGATCGGCGTGGTGATCCTGGTCGGCACCGCGATCGGCCGCAACCTCGACGTGGCGGTCAACCAGTGGCTGGCGTACACGCTCATGGTCATCGGCCTGGCCGCGCTGGCGTTCCTCCAGACGGACGCCAACGTCCTCAACTTCTCGATCGTGACCGTCGTCGTGGTCCTGACGCTGTCGCTGGTCCTGCTGGTGGCCGGCATGTACGGCAAGGTCGGCACCGACGACGAGCACGAGGCCTGGCAGAAGGCCCGCCTGGTGCTCTGATCCCGATCCACCCCGAAGGCCCGGCGTCCGCGCCGGGCCTTCGGCGTTTCCCGGTACGGAACCGGACGCCCCGGGGGACAATTGCCCCGAATCAGTCTCCACGGCTGGAGGGCACCATGGCGCACTTCCCGGTGAACCACCCCGCGCGACCGCTCTACCGGGTGCTGTCCGGGCTGATCGGCCTCTACATCCTGGCCTTCGGCGTCTGGGGCGTGTTCGAGACCTGGGGCGACGGGCTGTTCAGCCGGCAGGACACCTACGCCCTCGGGCTGCGTACCAACCTGGCCTTCTCGCTGGTCTCGGTGGTCTTCGGCGCGGTCCTGATCATCGGCGCGTCCCGCCGGAACAACCTCGGGCACTACATGAACCTCACCGCCGGCGCGGTCTTCCTGGTCACCGGCATCCTGATGATGGCCGTGCTCCAGACCTCGGCGAACTTCCTGAACTTCTCGATGTCCACCGTCATCGTGTCGCTGCTGTTCGGGCTGATCCTGCTCGCCACCGGGCTCTACGACAAGGTCGGGCCGCCCGAGCACGCCGAGGAGGAGCGCCGCCGCCGCTACCACCCGCTCGCCGAGGGCAATCGCTAACCCTGGATCGGCCCCGGTTTCGACTCCAGGTGCGACAGGCCGTTCCAGGCCAGGTTCACCAGGTGCGCCGCCACCGTCTCCTTGCGCGGCCTGCGCACCTCCAGCCACCAGCGCCCGGTCAACGCCACCATGCCCACCAGCGCCTGCGAGTAGAGCTCCGCCAGCTTCGGGTCGTACCCCCGGCTGGAGAACTCCGCGCCGAGGATGTGCTCCACCTGGTGCGCGACGTCGTTCATCACGCTGCTGAAGTTGCCGGTCGCCGACATCAGCGGTGACTCCCGGACCAGCACCCGGAAGCCGCTGGTCTCCTCCTCGATGTAGGTCAGCAGCGTCAACGCGGCCTGCTCCAGCAGTTCGCGCGGATGGCCCGCGGTCAGCGCCGTGGTGATCCGGTCCAGCAGCGAGCGGACCTCCCGGTCCACCACCACCGCGTAGAGCCCCTCCTTGCCGCCGAAGTGCTCGTAGACCACCGGCTTGGAGACCTTGGCCCGCGACGCCACCTCCTCGATCGAGGTGGCGTCGAACCCGCGCTCGGCGAAGATCTGCCGGGCGATCGAGATCAACTGCTCGCGCCGCTGCGCCGCGGACATCCGCACCCGGGGCTTGGCCGCCGGGACGGCCCGCCGGCGAGCACTGTCGCTGCCGGGAACGTCGGTCACCCACCCCATCCTGCCAGGCGCGGTCCGCGCCGGCCGACCGGCGACCATTGTCGTACACCTGTTCTAATCTTCGCTCGTGGTGGCCGATGACGAACCCCCCGACGCGCCGACCTATCGCGGCCGGAAGCCGGAGTTGTACGCCGAAGCGCTCGCGTTGCGGCGATCCGGCTCCCCGGTGGGGGAGATCGCGGAGCGGCTCCGGGTGTCCAAGTCGACGGCCTACCTCTGGACGCGGCATCTGCCGCTCGATCCCGAGGTGGTGAGCCGGCGGCGCCGGGCCGCCCAACGCACCCGTTCCGATGCCCAGTGGTCGGCACATCGCGCGGCTCGCGACGCGGCCCGCGCGGAGGGGGTCGCGGCGGCTGCCGGATGGGTGCGGCAGCTGGGTCGACGCGAACTCCTGCTGGTCGGCGCGGCGATCTACTGGTGCGAGGGCGGAAAGGCCAAACCGTGGCGTCCACACGACTGCCGGATCACGTTCGTCAACAGTGATCCCCTGCTGGTCGGGCTTTTCCTGCGCTTCCTGGACGCCGTCGAGGTGCCGCCCGACGACCGGCGGTTCCGCGTCAGCATCCACGAGACGGCGGACGCCGCCGCCGCGGTCCGGTGGTGGGCGGCGCGGGTCGGGGTGCCGGCGGAGCGTTTCCAGCGCACCACGATCAAGAGGCACCGCCCGACGACCTCCCGAAAGAACGTCGGCGGCGGTTACCGCGGTTGCCTGACCGTGTACGTGGTGGGCGGCAGTCGGCTCTACTGGCGGATCGAGGGGATCATGAAAGGAATGAGCAATGAAGATCCACCTCTCGACCGGTAAGGTGTAGGCAGCCGTCGGGCAGCGTCCTTTCTGCCCGTTTTCGACCATCCCGGGTCGTCTAATGGCAGGACGTCAGGTTTTGGTCCTGATTATAGGGGTTCGAATCCTCTCCCGGGAGCTTCTGCTCTTTGCCCTTCGTCGCGTGGTTAGCATGACCGCGAGACTGTCGCCGTCCCGACGGGAGCCACGTCGTGTCCCAGCCCCACCTCCGCACCGTTGTCGTGCTCGCCGCCGGTGAGGGCAAGCGGATGAAGTCGTCCCTGCCCAAGGTGCTGCACCCCTTGCTCGGCCGTACCCTGCTCGGTCACGTCCTGGCCGCGGCCGGGCCGCTCGGCGCGGACCGCACCGTGGTGGTGGTCGGCCACGGCGCCGACCAGGTGCGGGAGCACCTGACCGAGGTGGCCCCGGCCGCCTCGCCGGTGCTCCAGGAGCGCCAGCTCGGCACCGGGCACGCGGTCCGCATCGCGCTGGACGCGGTGCCGGACGCGGCCGGCACCGTCGTGGTGATCAACGGCGACGTGCCGCTGCTTCGGCCGGAGACCGTCGCCGCCCTGGTCGCGGCGCACGAGGAGGCCGTCGCCGCGGCAACCGTGCTGGCCGCCGAGGTGCCGGACCCGACCGGCCTGGGCCGGATCGTGCGGGACACGGACGGGCGGTTGGCGCAGATCGTCGAGGAGCGCGACGCCACGCCGCAGCAGCGCGCGCTGCGGGAGATCAACGCGGGCATCTACGCGTTCGACGCGGTCCGGCTCCGGGAGGCGCTGGGCAAGCTCTCCACCGACAACGACCAGGGCGAGGAGTACCTCACCGACGTCTTCGCGCTGCTCCGGGACGCGGGCGAGCCGGTGGCGGTGCACCGGGCGGCCGACCACGTGGAGACGCTGGGCTGCAACGACCGGGTGGAGCTGGCCGGGCTGCGCCGGCTGCTGCGCGACCGGGTCAACGAGGGCTGGATGCGTACCGGCGTGAGCCTCCTCGACCCGCACACCACCTGGATCGACGTGACGGTGACGCTGGAACGGGACGCGGTGGTCGACCAGAACACCCAGTTGCGGGGCGCCACCACGGTCGGCGCGGGCGCGTCGGTCGGCCCGGACACCACGCTCGTCGACACCACGGTGGGCGAGGGCGCGAGCGTGGTGCGCAGCCACGCGGTGGGCGCCGAGGTGGGCCCGCAGGCCAGCGTCGGCCCGTACGCGTACCTGCGGCCGGAGTCGCGGCTGGCCCGCAAGGCGAAGGTCGGCACGTTCGTGGAGACCAAGAAGGCGACGATCGGTGAGGGCTCGAAGGTGCCCCACCTGTCGTACGTGGGGGATGCGACGATCGGCGACCACAGCAACATCGGCGCCGCCACGGTGTTCGTCAACTACGACGGGGTGCACAAGCACCACACCACGATCGGCAGTCACGCGCGTACCGGGGCGGACAACATGTTCGTGGCCCCGGTGCGGGTGGGCGACGGCGCGTACACCGCCGCCGGTTCGGTGATCACCGGTGACGTGCCGCCGGGCGCGATGGCGGTGGCGCGCGGTCAGCAGCGCAACGTGGAGGGCTGGGTGCTGCGCAAGCGGGCCGGCACGGCGGCGGCGGACGCGGCCCGGCAGGCCCGCGACGGCGAGGCCGGGCCGGGCGCGGCCGCAAGCGAAGGTGACTGAATCCACGGGGACCGCCGGGCGGTGGGTGGACCGGTGAACCCGGGGGATACTGCAACCGAACAGTCCCCGGCCGCGCCGGGCACCACCGACATACGGGAGCAGACGGGCCCATGGGCAGCATCGTCGCCGAGAACCGCAAGAGCCTGATGCTCTTCTCCGGGAGGGGTTTTCCGGAGCTGGCCAAGGAGATCGGTGAGGTGCTCGGCGTCGCGCCGACGCCCGCCGACGCCTACGAGTTCGCCAACGGTGAGATCTTCGTACGGTTCAAGGACTCGGTCCGTGGTTCGGACGCCTTCGTGGTGCAGTCCGTGACGCACGGAGTGAACACGTGGGTCATGGAGACCCTGATCATGGTGGACGCGCTGAAGCGTGGTTCGGCCAAGCGGATCACCGTGGTGTTGCCGTTCTACCCCTACTCGCGGCAGGACAAGAAGCACCGGGGTCGGGAGCCGATCTCGGCGCGGCTGGTGGCCGACCTGCTGAAGACCGCCGGCGCGAACCGGATCCTGACCGTGGATCTGCACACCGCGCAGATCCAGGGCTTCTTCGACGGCCCGGTGGACCACCTGTTCGCGATGGACGTGCTCGCCGAGTACGTGGAGCACAAGTACGCCGGCCGGCCGATGACGGTGGTGGCGCCGGATTCGGGCCGGGTGCGGGTGGCGGAGCGCTGGACGGACCGGCTGGGTGGTTGCCCGCTGGCGTTCATCCACAAGACCCGGGACCCGTTGAAGCCGAACCAGGTGGTGGCGAACCGCGTGGTGGGTGAGGTCGAGGGCCGGGTGTGCCTGATCGTGGACGACATGATCGACACCGGTGGCACGATCTCCAAGGCGGCGGACATCCTGAAGGAGTCCGGGGCGGCGGAGATCGTGGTCGCGTCGACGCACGCGCTGCTGTCGGACCCGGCGACGGAGCGGCTGAAGAACAGCCCGATCAGCGAGGTCGTGGTGACGAACACGCTGCCGTTGCCGCCGGAGAAGCAGCTCGACAAGCTGACCGTGCTGTCGATCGCCCCGCTGCTGGCGCGGGCGATCCGGGAGGTCTTCGACGACGGTTCGGTGACCACCCTGTTCGGTGGCCTGAGCTGACCGTGGGGTCCGGTCGCCGGTGTGGTCCGGCGGCCGGGCCGTCGCGCTGCAGACCGGCCGGCGTGGTGATAGTGGGGGACTGCCGGCAGGCGCGGAATTCGCTCGGGTAGACTGGTGCGGTTGCCACGGCGAGGGTGCCCGGCGGGCTGTTGACCAGCACCGCACGGAGGCGCCGTCATCGACGCGGTGCTCCGGGCGGTCGTTCATGACCTTGAGCCCCAGCGAGCCCCTCGCCCAGCACCGCCAGACGACAAGCCGCCGCAGCGAAGTATCAGGAGTTTCCCCGTGTCCGAGGTAAAGATCAGCGCCGAGCCCCGTACCGAGTTCGGCAAGGGTGGTGCCCGTCGTACCCGCCGGGCCGGCAAGGTGCCCGCCGTGCTGTACGGCCACGGCGAGAAGCCCAAGCACATCGCGCTCCCGGCGCGGGAGTTCGCCGCCGCGATCCGTAAGGGCGGTGCGAACCAGCTCTTCGCGATCGAGGTCAGTGACGGCACCCAGGTGCTGGCGCTGCCGAAGGCGATCCAGCGCGACCCGATCAAGGACTCCTTCGAGCACGTGGACCTGCTGCTGGTCCGCCGTGGCGAGAAGGTCACCGTCGAGGTCCCGGTCCAGCTGACCGGTGAGGCCGCGAAGGACACCCTGATCGTGCACGACCACGACACGCTCTCGGTGACCGCCGACGCCACCAAGGTGCCGGACCACCTGGAGGCGTCGATCGAGGGCGCCGAGCCGGGCACCACGATCACCGCCGCCGACGTCGAGCTGCCGTCCGGCGTCGAGCTGGCCACCGACGAGGAGACCGCTGTCGCCTCGGTGACCGCCGCCCCGACCGCCGAGCAGCTCGAGGCCACCCTCCCCGAGGTCGAGGAGGCCACCGAGGAGGCCGAGGCCGAGACCGGCGAGGAGACCGCCGAGGCGCCGGAGGGCGCTCCGGCCGGCGAGGGCGCCGAGGCGAAGACCGAGGCCTGATCGGTCCGCAGGCTGTGCGACAGGCGTCCCCGGGGTTCGGGGGCGCCTGTCGGCGTATCGGGGCGGGTCGTCGGGGAAGCGAGCGGGAAGGGGCGTCGGGGTGACGGACGAGGCGGGGCCGTGGCTGGTGGTCGGCCTGGGCAACCCCGGTCGGGAGTACGCGGCCAACCGGCACAACGTCGGGTTCATGGTGGCCGACCTGCTGGCGGCGCGGGTGGGCGCGAAGTTCGGGCGGCACAAGCGGGCGATGGCCGAGGCCGCCGAGGGGCGGTTGGGGTTCGGCGGCCCGAAGCTGGTGCTGCTGAAGCCGCTGACCTACATGAACCTCTCCGGTGGGCCGGTGGCCGGGCTGGCGCAGTTCCACAAGATCCCCCCGGCGCGGGTGATCGCGGTGCACGACGAGCTGGACATCGGCTACGGGCAGGTGCGGGTGAAGTGCGGCGGCGGCGAGGGTGGCCACAACGGGCTGCGGTCGATGTCGAAGTCGCTGGGCACGAAGGACTACGTCCGGGTGCGGTTCGGCATCGGGCGGCCACCGGGCCGGCAGGACCCGGCGGACTACGTACTCTCGGATTTTTCCGGCGCGGAGCGCAAGGAGTTGGAGTTCCTGGTCGACCGCGCCGCGGACGTGGTGGAGTCGGTGGTCACCAAGGGTGTGGAGCCGACGCAGAACCTGTACCACGGGGCTTGACCGGCTCCCGGTGTGCCGGCCGGTAGTCTGCGCCTCGCGACGTGAGCGGGGCCGGCGACGGGAGCGGTGACCATGGGCAGTCCTCCGATGATCGACGGCGCGTTCGCCCGCTGGCTGGCGTCGCGGGCGGGGCAGGCGTTGACGGACCTGCGCACGGAGTTGGGTTTCGCGGACGCCGGGGCGCTGACGTCGGCCGGGGACAAGGTCGCGCACGACCTGATCCGGACCGAGCTGGCCCGGTGGCGCCCGGCGGACGCGGTGTTGTCGGAGGAGGACGAGGGCTCGCGGCTGGCCTGGACGGCCGAGGTGAGCCGGGAGGCGATGTCCCGGCTGACCGCCGACCGGGTGTGGATCATCGATCCGCTGGACGGCACCCGGGAGTACGCGGAGGAGGGGCGCGCGGACTGGGCGGTGCACGTGGCGCTCTGGTCGCGGCACGCGCCCACGCCGCACGGTCTGGTGGCGGGCGCGGTGGGCCTGCCGGCGCAGCACCGGGTGCTGGGCACGGACCACCCGCCGGCGTACCCGCCGATGACGTTGGAGGCGGCCACGGCCGGCGACGCGCGGGCCGTCCGATTGGCAGTCAGCCGTAGCCGTCCGCCGGTTTTCCTGACCGATCTGGCAGCGGACGTCGGCGCTCATCTGGTTCCGATGGGCTCGGCGGGTGCGAAGATCGCCGCGGTGGTGACCGGCGAGGTCGACGCGTACATCCATGCCGGCGGCCAGTACGAGTGGGACTCGGCCGCTCCGGTCGCTGTGGCGACGGCCACCGGACTGCACGCTTCCCGGATCGACGGTTCTGCGCTGAAATACAACGAGGCCGACCCGCGCCTACCCGATCTGCTGGTCTGCCGCAAGGATCTCGCGAGTCGGTTGCTTGCGGCGTTGCAGCGTCATTCCGGGTAACCTGAGCGTTCTTCTTCACGACTCCGACCGGAAAGGTCTGGAATCCGATGTACGGATCCGAGCGAATCGAGTTCGTGTCATGACGTCCCCCGCCGCGTACCAGGTGTCGCACCTCGACGCGCTCGAGGCGGAGAGCATCTTCGTGATGCGCGAGGTCGTCGCCGAGATGGAGCGGCCGGTCCTGCTCTTCTCCGGTGGCAAGGACTCGATCGTGATGCTCCGATTGGCGCAGAAGGCGTTCGCGCCGGCCAACATCCCGTTCCCGGTGATGCACGTGGACACCGGGCACAACTTCCCCGAGGTGCTCGAATACCGTGACCAGCGGGTCGCCGAGCTGGGCCTGCACCTCATCGTGGCCAGCGTGCCGGAGGCGCTGACCAAGGGCATGGTCCGCGAGTCGGCGGACGGCATGCGCAACCGCATCCAGACCCCGGTGCTGCTCGACGCGGTGGAGAAGCACCGCTTCGACGCTCTGTTCGGCGGCGCCCGGCGGGACGAGGAGAAGGCCCGGGCCAAGGAGCGGGTGTTCAGCTTCCGCGACGAGTTCGGCCAGTGGGACCCGAAGAACCAGCGCCCCGAACTGTGGTCGCTGTACAACGGGCGGCACCACCCCGGCGAGTCGATCCGGGTGTTCCCGCTCTCCAACTGGACCGAGCTGGACGTCTGGCACTACATCGCCCGGGAGCGGATCCCGCTGCCGGCGATCTACTTCGCGCACGAGCGCGAGGTGATCGAGCGCGACGGCATGTTCTACGCGGTCAACGAGTTCTTCCGGGCCCGCGCCGGTGAGCAGCCGTTCAAGGCCCAGGTGCGGTACCGGACCGTGGGTGACGCCTCCTGCACCGCGGCGGTCCGCTCGGACGCCGACACGGTGGAGAAGGTGATCGAGGAAGTGGCCGCCACCCGGATCACCGAGCGCGGCGCGACCCGCGGCGACGACCGGGTCAGCGAGGCCGCCATGGAGGACCGCAAGCGAGAGGGCTACTTCTGATGAGTGTCGACACCTGGGCGCCGGCCGACGGTGAGACCGCCGCACGGCCGATGGACCTGCTGCGGTTCGCCACCGCCGGCAGCGTCGACGACGGCAAGTCGACCCTGATCGGTCGGCTGCTGTACGACACCAAGTCGCTCTTCAGCGACCAGCTCGCCGCGGTCGAGGCGGTCAGCGCGGCGCGGGGCGACGAATACACCAACCTGGCGCTGCTCACCGACGGCCTGCGCGCCGAGCGGGAGCAGGGCATCACCATCGACGTGGCGTACCGCTACTTCGCCACGCCGCGGCGGAAGTTCATCATCGCCGACACGCCGGGGCACACCCAGTACACCCGGAACATGGTCACCGGCGCGTCCACGGCCGACCTGGCGCTGATCCTGGTGGACGCGCGCAAGGGTCTGGTGGAGCAGTCCCGCCGGCACGCGTTCCTCTGCTCGCTGCTGCGGGTGCCGCACCTGGTCCTGTGCGTCAACAAGATGGACCTGGTCGACTGGTCGCAGGAGGTCTTCGAGCGGATCGCCGACGAGTTCACCGCGTTCGCGGCGAAGCTCGACGCGCCGGACCTGACCGTGGTGCCGATCTCCGCGCTGCGCGGCGACAACATCGTCACCCGCTCGGAGAACATGCAGTGGTACGAAGGTCCGTCGCTGCTGCACCACCTGGAGCGGGTGCACATCGCGTCGGACCGCAACCTGGTCGACGTCCGGTTCCCGGTGCAGTACGTGATCCGGCCGCAGTCCACCACCGTCACCGACTACCGGGGTTACGCCGGCCAGGTGGCCTCCGGCGTGCTCAAGCCGGGCGACGAGGTGATGGTGCTGCCGTCCGGCTTCACCAGCCGGATCGCCGCGGTGGAGACGGCCGACGGTCCGGTGGAGGAGGCGTTCCCGCCGATGTCGGTGACGGTCCGGTTGACCGACGAGATCGACATCTCCCGGGGTGACCTGATCTGCCGGCCGAACAACGCCCCGATGGTCGCGCAGGACATCGAGGCGATGGTCTGCTGGATGGACGAGAGCCGGCCGTTGCAGGTCGGCGGCCGGTACGCGATCAAGCACACCACCCGTTCGGCGCGGACGATCGTGCGGGAGCTGCACTACCGGCTGGACGTCAACTCGTTGCACCGGGACGAGACGGCGGCCGAGTTGAAGCTGAACGAGATCGGCCGGGTCCGGCTGCGCACCACGGTGCCGCTGCTCGCCGACGAGTACCGCCGCAACCGCACCACCGGCGGCTTCGTCATCATCGACGAGGCCACGAACCGCACGGTAGGCGCCGGCATGATCGTCGAAGCCGCCTGACGCCTTCCCTTCCTCCCCTTCTCGTCGCGCAGATTCACGGAAAGAGTGGCCATCCGAGCGCGGATGGCCACTCTTTCCGTGAATCAGGGGCGCGGGCGGGCGTCGGGGGCGTCGGGGGGCGCGCGGGGGGCGTTAGGGGAGGCGGGTGACGCCTGGTGCGGGGAGGGCGGTCAGAGTGCGGGGGGCGGCGTAGCCGCGCTCGGCGTACGCGGCCGTGACGGCGGCGGCCACCTCCTCGGCGGCGTCCGCGTCGACCAGGGCGAGCACGCAGCCGCCGAACCCGCCGCCGGTCATCCGCGCGCCGTACGCGCCGGCCGCGAGCGCCGCCTCGACCGCGGTGTCGATCTCCGGGACGGTGATCTCGAAGTCGTCGCGCATCGAGGCGTGCGAGGCGGTCAGCAGCGGACCGGTCTCCCGGACCCGGCCGGCGCGCAGCAACGCGACGGTGTCGAGCACCCGCTGGTTCTCGGTCACCACGTGCCGGACCCGTCGCCGCGTCTCGTCGTCGTCGAGGCGGGCCAGCGCCGCGTCGAGACCGTCGGTGGGCACGTCGCGCAGCGCGGTCACGCCGAGCGTCGCGGCGGCCCGTTCGCAGCTCGTGCGCCGGGCCGCGTACTCGCCGTCGGCGTGCCGGTGCGGCGCGCGCGAGTCGATCACCAGCACGGCCAGCCCGGCCGCGTCCAGGTCGAACGGGATCTGCTCGACCTCCTCGGTGCGGCAGTCGAGGAAGAGCGCGTGACCGGCCCGGCCCCGGATCACCGCGGACTGGTCCATGATCCCGGTGGGCGCGCCGACGTACTCGTTCTCGGCCCGTTGGGCGAGCCGGGGCCAGCGGTCGGCGGGCAGGTCGAGCCCTCCGAGGTCGACCAGCGCGGCCAGCACCGCCGCCTCGATGGCGGCCGACGAGGAGAGGCCGGAGCCGACCGGCACGTCGGAGGCGATGGCGAGCCGCGCGCCGGGGACGTCGAGGCCGGCGGCCCGCAGCGCCCACACCACGCCGGCCACGTAGGCGGCCCAGCCGTCGACCCGGCCGGGCTCGTCGGCCTCCGCGGCACCGAACTCGACCGGCGCCTCGTCCAGCTCCGACCAGACCGTCCAGCGCGCGTCCGGGCCGGGCGCCGCGGCGACCACGGTACGCAGCGGCAGCGCGAAGGGCAGCACGAAGCCGTCGTTGTAGTCGGTGTGCTCGCCGATCAGGTTGACCCGCCCGGGAGCCGCCCAGTGGCCGGCCGGCTCGGCGGCGTACCGCTGCCGGAAGCCTTCGGTGGCGCGGTCCGCGACGTCGCCGCTCATGAGGTGGGCCCGGTGCGGTGGTCGCGGTAGAACGCCCAGGCGTCGCCGACCATGTCGTGCAGGGTCGGCTTCTCCGGCACCCAGCCCAGCTCGTCGCGGGCCAGCGCGGACGACGCGACCAGCTCGGCGGGGTCTCCCTCGCGGCGGGGCGCCACCTCGACCGGCACCGGGTGGCCGGTGACCTCGCGGACCACGTCGACGACCTGGCGGTTGGTGAAGCCGTTGCCGTTGCCCAGGTTGTAGATCCGGTGCCGGCCTCCGGTGGCGGCGTCGAGCGCGAGCAGGTGGGCGCGGGCGAGGTCCTCGACGTGGATGTAGTCGCGGACGCAGGTGCCGTCGACGGTGGGGTAGTCGTCGCCGAAGAGTTGGAGCTTCTCGCGCCGGCCGGCGGCCACGTCGAGCGCGATCGGGATGAGGTGCGTCTCCGGGTCGTGCCGTTCGCCGATCGCCGTCCCGTCGCGCAGGTACGCCCCGGCGACGTTGAAGTAGCGCAGCGAGACGGCGCCCAGCTCGTGCGCGACCGCCTCGGAGGTGAGCACCATGTCGACGGCCAGCTTGGTCGCCCCGTACGTGTTGGTGGGCGCCTTGACGGCGGTCTCCGGGATGGGCAGCTCGGTGGGGTTGCCGTAGACGGCGGCGGTCGAGGAGAAGACCATCCGGGGCACCCGGGCGGCGCGGACGGCGTCGATCAGGGCGATCGAGCCGACGGTGTTGGTGTCCCAGTAGAGCTCGGGGCGGATCATCGACTCGCCGGCGGCGATCAGGGCGGCGAAGTGCAGCACGCCGTCGAACCCGGCGTCGGGGGTGAGCACCCGGGCGGCCTCGTGCACCGGCAGGTCGACGTGGGTGGCGTCGGGGGCGAGCGCCTCGCGGTGACCGGTGCGCAGGTCGTCCAGCACGGTCACCTGGTGGCCGTGGTCGAGCAGCATCCGGGTCACCACGCTGCCGATGTAGCCGGCGCCGCCGGTGACGAGCAGTTTCACGTCGATCCTCCTGCCTGGCCGCGTCCGTGTCGGCCGTTTGTGATCACCCTACGGCCGGCGGCCACGGCGCGGCGGTCGAGTGAGTGTCACTCCATTCCACCACGATCCATCAGGATTGAACAGATCCGCACATTCGGCCGGCTGGCACCGGTCGCTGTCTACCATGCTTGTCATGCGGGAAGCGGGTGGTCCCGGGCCCCGGCGGCGACCGTCGGGGCGGCCCCGACGCGAATCCGGCCCGCTGGCCCGGGCCGTGGCCCGGCTCGTGGTGCGGGCCGCCGACGGCGCCACCCGGGTGGTGACCCACCTGCTCGGGGCGAGCCCCACCGCCGGGCGGGAACGGATCAGCGAGGCCGACCTGCGCGACCTCGTCGCCGCCAACACGCTGCTCGACCCGGACGAACGCCGGATCATCGACGAGGTGCTGGTGGCCGGCGCGCGGCTGGTCCGCGAGGTGATGGTGCCCCGCACCGAGGTGGTCTTCCTCGCCGCCGGCCTGCCGGTGGCCGAGGCGCAGCGGCTGGTGCGGGCCGACCCGCACACCCGCTACCCGGTGGTGGACGGCACGCACGACGACGTCGTCGGCCTGGTGCACCTGCGGGACGTGCTGCTGCGCCCGGAGCCGGCCGGCCGGGTCGCGGTCGGCGCGCTGACCCGCGAGGTGAAGCGGCTGCCGGGCAGCAAACGGGTGCTGGCGGCGCTCACCGAGATGCGTCGGGAAGGGCACCACCTGGCCGTCGTGGTCGACGAGTACGGCGGCACCGCCGGCATCGTCACCTGCGAGGACCTGGTGGAGGAGTTGGTCGGGGAGATCCGCGACGGAAGCCACGGCCCATCCGATCCGGGGCCCGCCGGCCTGCCCGCCGTGGTCGACGGCCGGCTCAACCTGGCCGACTTCGCCGAACGCACCGGGGTGCCGCTGCCCGCCGGCCCGTACGAGACGGTCGGCGGGTACGTGATGGCCGCGCTGGGCCGCCTGCCGGTGGTCGGCGACGAGGTGCCGGTGCGGGACGACCCGGCCGACGGGCCGGATACCGCCGATCCGGAGGGCTGGCTGCTGCGGGTGCTGGCGCTCGACGGCCGGCGGGTGTCCCGCCTGGCGGTCTCCGTACGCCGGCTGCCCGAGCCCCGGCGCGAGGTCAGCGGCCCGCGCCCATCCGTACCCGCCCGACCCGCCGGCCCGTCATGACGGACCCGGGGGCTTGCTGACAGAATTGCCGCCATGTCCGACGTACCCGCCCGCCCGCGCGTCTTCTCCGGCATCCAGCCGACGGCCGACTCGTTCCATCTCGGGAACTACCTGGGCGCGCTGCGGCACTGGGTGGCGCTCCAGGACAGCCACGACGCGTTCTACTGCGTCGTCGACCTGCACGCGATCACCGCGGGGCACGACCCCAAGGTGCTCAGGCAGCGCACCCGGGTGGCCGCCGCGCAGCTCCTCGCGCTCGGCATCGACCCGGAACGCAGCACCCTGTTCGTCCAGTCGCAGCTGCCCGAGCACCCGCAGCTGGCCTGGGTGCTCGGCTGCATCACCGGGTTCGGCGAGGCCGGCCGGATGACCCAGTTCAAGGACAAGGCGCAGAAGCAGGGCAGCGACCGGGCCAGTGTCGGCCTGTTCACCTACCCGATCCTCCAGGCCGCCGACATCCTGCTCTACCAGGCGCACGCGGTTCCGGTCGGCGAGGACCAGCGGCAGCACCTGGAGCTCTCCCGTGACCTGGCGCAGCGGTTCAACTCGCTGTTCGGCCCCACCTTCCGGGTGCCGGTGCCGCACATCGTGAAGGACACCGCCAAGATCGTCGATCTCCAGGATCCCACCGCCAAGATGTCGAAGTCGTTCTCCGCCCCGGCCGGCATCATCGACCTGCTGGAGGACCCGGCCCGCTCGGCCAAGAAGATCCGCTCGGCGGTCACCGACACCGGCCGCGAGATCGTCTTCGACGCGGAGGGGAAGCCGGGCATCTCCAACCTGCTCACCATCTACTCCGCGCTCTCCGGTCGCGGCATCGACGACCTGGTCGCCGCGTACGACGGCCGGGGCTACGGCGACCTCAAGAAGGACCTCGCCGAGGTGGTGCGGGAGTTCGTCACCCCGATCCAGGAGCGCACCAACGGCTACCTGGACGACCCGGCCCAGCTCGACAAGCTGCTCGCGCGGGGCGCGGAGAAGGCCCGGGCGGTGGCGGTCGACACGCTGCGCACCGCGTACGAACGGGTCGGGTTCCTTCCCCCGGTGCGGTCCGCGTAGCGGCGCGGGCGGGGAACGGTGACGGTGAGCGGAGGGATGGCGCGCAACGTGGCGGGCAGTGACGCAGCGCCGGGCGGCGGGGACACGATCCAGATCGGGATCGCGGTCGACGTGCCCGAGCCGTGGGGCGGGCTGCTCACCCGCCGCCGGGTCTCCGCAGGCGACCCGCAGGCCGTCCCGGCGCACGTCACCCTGCTCGGGCCCACCGAGATCCCGGTACGCGCGCTGCCCGCGGTCGAGGCGCACCTGAGCCGGGTGGCCGCCACGCACCTGCCGTTCACGCTGCACCTGCGCGGCACCGGCACGTTCCGCCCGGTCACCCAGGTGGTCTTCGTGACGGTGGCGGCCGGGATCAGCGAGTGCGAGCTGCTCGCCGCCGCCATCAACTCGGCCCCGGAGCTGCACCGCGAGGCCCGCTTCCCGTACCACCCGCACGTCACCGTGGCCCAGGACGTGCCGCCCGAGGTGCTCGACAAGGCGTACGAGGACCTGGCCGACTTCTCCGCGCTGTTCGAGGTGGAGGCGTTCACGCTCTTCTCGCACAGCGGGGCGACCCGGTGGCAGCCCCGTCGCGACTTCCGGCTCGGCGGCCCGCGCTGAACATCCGGCCGGCCGGGCCGCCTCCGCCGAGGGCGACGATCGGCGAGGATGGCGGGGTGAACGTCTTCGGCCGGATCGAGGTGGCGGTCGGGCGTCGGATCGACGCGGCCCGCGGTCGCTCGTCCGCCTTCGACCACGTCTGGCTGGCCGGGACGCTCTACGCCGACCTGCTCGCCGGGCGGCTCGCCGCCGCCATCGCCTACTACGGCTTCTTCGCCGTGTTCGCGCTCGCCCTGGTCGCGTATTGGATCTTCGGCGCGGTGCTGCGGGACAACGAGGACGTCAGCCGCGCGGCGGCCGAGTTCCTCCGGGAGAACCTGCCCTTTGTCGACCCGGCGCAGATCGCCGAGAGCAGCAACACCGTCGGCGTGGTCGGCCTGATCATCCTGGTCTTCACCGGGATCGGCTGGGTGGAGGCGATCCGCTCGTCGCAGCGGCTGATGTACGGCTTGAACCAGCAGCCCGGCAACCTGGTGGTGCGCCACCTGGTCGACCTGGGCGTGCTGGTCGCGGTCTTCGTGCTGCTGTTCGTCTCGGTCGCCGCCGTCGACGCGCTGGAGTCGCTGCTGCGCTTCCTGCTGCGCAGCACCGGCTCGGTCGGCCTGACCACGGTCAGCGCGGTGCTGAGCGTGCTGGTCAACGCCGTGCTCGCCGCCGCGCTGCTGTTGGCCGTGCCCCGGCTGCGGATGAGCCGCCGCCGGTTGCGCCCGGCGGTGCTGACCGTCGCGATCGGGATCACGCTGCTCAACACCGTGGGGCGCTACTACGTGGTGCGCACCGAGCGGAATCCGGCGTACACGGTGGTGGCGACCGCCGTCGGCCTGCTGCTCTACCTCTACCTGCTCAACCAGATGGTGCTCTTCGGCGCCGCGCTCGCCGCCACCAGCCGGTACGGCCGGGTGGTCGACCTGGCCGAGGGCGGTGCGCGGGAGGTGGACGTGGAGGCCGACGTGCTGGACGAGGAGACCGATCCGGGCACCCCGGGTGGCGGGGGATGAGCCCGCGGATCCGGGTGGACGCGGAGTCGGCGACACCCCCGTACGAGCAGGTGCGCGCCCAGCTCGCGAGCGCCGTCGGCGACGGACGGCTGCCGGTGGGCACCCGGCTCCCCGCGGTCCGGCAGCTCGCCGCCGACCTGGGGCTGGCGGTGAACACGGTGGCGCGGGCCTACCGCGAGCTGGAGGCCGCCGGGCTGGTGCAGACCCGGGGCCGGCACGGCACGGTGGTGGCGCCCGGGCGCGACGACGCCACCGACCGGCTGCACCGGGCCGCGGCCGACTACGCCGCCGAGGCGCGTCGCCTGGGGGTGCCGCCGGAGCGGGCGGTCGCCCTGGTCCGGGCGGCGCTGGACGCCGGTACGCGCGGCTGAGCGCCGTCGCCTGAGCGGTGGGACTCGGGGGATTGCGGTCCCCGGGCGGGCGCGGAACGACAATGATGGGCCGGTGGGCGCACTCGTGACACTGGACCTGCCGGACGACTCGCCGATGCTCGGCCTGCCCTGGATCATCACGTTCGGCCCGCTGGCCGCCGACGACGAGTGGGAGCCCGTGGTCTGCGGCCCGTACGAGCGGCCGCACGCGCTGGCGCTGGCCGAGGCGGTGGTGGCCGAGGAGCAGTTGATGGCGGTCGTGGAGCCGTTGCTGCCGGCGCTGACGCCGGAGGAGATCCGCGGTGAGATCGCCGCCGCGCAGATCGCCGCCGAGGACGAGGCGGCCGAGGCCGACCAGGCAGATCTCTACGGCGACTTCGAGGACGTCATCGACGACGAGCTGGAGTTGGCCGCCGAACGCCAGCCGGAGCCGGAACCGGCGCAGCCGCCGGACGCCGACGAGGTCCGCGCCGGCTTCGCCCGGATCGCCGCGCTGCTCACCGCCAAGGGCGGCTGACCACCGGCGCGGCGCCCCGAACGGACGCCGGCCCCCGGGAGCGGACTCCCGGGGGCCGATGTCACCTCACCCCCCACCACAAGGGGTCGGCAGCCCAGCCGCCCGTCGGCGCGGAGCACAACGGACGACCAGGTCATTGGCGGGTTACCCGGCTCAGCGCCGTTCGAACCACGCAGCCGCGTCCACCGGCAGGACGTGCCCGTCGCCCCGCTCGGTGAGATCGGCGCTGGCGACGAGCGGCCGGCCGAAGCCGGCGACCGTCACGTCCGCGCCGCTGAGGTTGACCACGCAGGTCAGCTCCGTGTCCCCGGCGGCGCGACGGAACGCCAGCACGCCGGGTTCGGTCTCCAGCCAGGTGATGCCGCCGAGGCCGGCCAGCGCCGGGTGCGTGCCCCGGACCCGCAGCGCCGCCCGGTACAGCTCCAGCGTCGAGCCGGGCACCCCGGTCTGGGCGGCCACCGAGAGGGCCCGCCAGGTCGCCGGCGCCGGCAGCCAGCTCAGTTCGCTGCCGTCCGGCCCGAAGCCGTACGGGGCCAGCTCGCCGCTCCACGGGATCGGCACCCGGCAGCCGTCCCGGCTCTCGCCGGTGCGCAGGAACGACGGGTCCTGGCGCAGCTCGTCGGGGAGGTCCAGCACCTCCGGCAGGCCGAGTTCCTCGCCCTGGTAGACGTAGGCGCAGCCGGGCAGCGCGAACATCAGCAGCGCGGCGGCCCGGGCGCGGCGCAGGCCGACCTCGCCGTCGCCGTACCGGGTGACGTGGCGCTGCTTGTCGTGGTTGGAGAGCACCCAGGTGGTCGGCGCGCCGACGATTGTCGACTCGGCCAGCGCGGTGTCGATCACCTTGCGGAACGAGTCGGCCGACCAGGTGGCTTCCAGGAAGTCGAAGCTGAACGCCTGGTGCAGCTCGTCCGGGCCGATGTAGCGGGCCAGCCGCTGCGGTGTCTCGGCCCACGCCTCGGCGACCGCCATCCGGCCGCCCGGGTAGCTGTCCAGGATCGGCCGCCAGGCGCGGTAGATGTCGTGCACCTCGTCCTGGTCGAAGTAGGGCAGCCGGCCCTTGCCGAGCAGATCCGACTGACGCTGCCCGGTGGTCATCGTGCTGAAGCCGACGTCCGGCAGGCCCTCGGCCTTGATCATTCCGTGCGCCACGTCGATCCGGAAGCCGTCGACGCCGCGGTCCAGCCAGAAGCGCAGGACGTCCTCGAACTCGGCGCGCACCTCGGGGTGGCGCCAGTTCAGGTCGGGCTGGGCCGGGTCGAACAGGTGCAGGTACCACTGGCCGTCGACCACCCGGGTCCAGGCCGGGCCGCCGAAGATGCTCTCCCAGTCGTTCGGGGGCAGCTCGCCCTGCTCGCCCTTGCCGTCGGCGAACAGGTAGCGCTCGCGCTCCGGGGAACCCGGGCCGGCGGCGAGCGCCGCGGCGAACCAGGGGTGCGCGCTGGAGGTGTGGTTCGGCACCAGGTCGACGATGATCCGCAGGCCCAGCGCGTGCGCGTCGGTGATCATCTCGTCGAAGTCGGTGAGGTTGCCGAAGAGCGGGTCGACGTCGCGGTAGTCGGCCACGTCGTAGCCGGCGTCGACCTGCGGGGAGGTGTAGAACGGCGTCAGCCAGAGCGCGTCCACGCCCAGCTCGCGCAGGTAGGGCAGGCGCCCCCGGATGCCCTGGAGGTCACCGACGCCGTCGGAGTTCGCGTCCGCGAAGCTGCGGACGTAGACCTGGTAGACGACCGCGGACCGCCACCAGTCGTCGTCGGTGGCCGGTGGCGTGGGGGTGGGGGCGGAGGTCATCGGTGTCGATCCCGTTCTGTGGCGGCGCGGCGTGTCTGAGCAGAATGCCGCGTCGGCGCTGCAAGAGTCAAGCATTCCTTGCGCAAGAAATGACGCCGATCACCCACCCCACCAGCCCGGTCACCGTCCGCACCTCTCCCAGATCCCGAGACGCCCGCGCCGGGGTCGGGCGGGACGGGGTCAGGCGGGGACGGGAAGGGTGGGGGCGGGGCGTTGGCGCTTGGCGGTGGGGGCGGGTCGGGCGACCGCGGTGGAGCCGCGTACCACCAACTCCGGGCGGAACAGGTACTCGGAGTTCGGCGACGGGTGCCCGTTGATCTCGTCGACCAGGGCGCGTACGGCGGCCACCGCCATGGCCGCGACCGGCTGGCGCACGGTGGTCAGCGGCGGATCGGTGAAGGCCATCAGCGGAGAGTCGTCGTAGCCGACCACCGAGACGTCCTCGGGGACGGAGCGACCGCGTTGGCGGGCCGCCCGGATCGCGCCGAGCGCCATCAGGTCCGAGCCGCAGACCAGGCCGGTCACCCCGCGCCCGATGAGCCGGCCGGCGGCGGCCTCGCCACCCTCCACGCCGAACAGGGACAGCTCGGTCAGCTCGGCCAGGTCGTCCTCGGAGATGTCGGTGAGGCGCCGCATCGCGGCCTTGTAGCCGGCGACCTTGCGCTGCACCGGGACGAACCGGTCCGGGCCGGTGATCAGGCCGATCCGCCGGTGTCCGAGCGCGACCAGGTGGGCGACCGCGAGTTCGGCGGACTCCCGGTCGTCGCAGGAGACGAACGGCGCGGGGATGCCCGGCGCGTACCCGTTGATCATGACGATCGGCAGCGGCCGGGCGAGCAGCGTGCGGTACCGGTCGTGGTCGGCGGCGGTGTCGGCGTGCAGACCGGAGACGAAGACGATGCCGGAGACCTGCCGGTCCAGCAGCATCTCGACGTACTCGTCCTCGCGGACGCCGCCCGGGGTCTGGGTGCACAGCACCGGCGTGTAGCCGGTGGGCGCCAGCGCGGACTCGATGATCTGGGCGAACGCCGGGAAGATCGGGTTGTCCAGCTCGGGCACGACCAGGCCGACCAGCCCGGCGCTGCGCTTGCGCAGGCGGGCCGGGCGCTCGTAGCCGAGCACGTCGAGGGCGGTGAGGACGGCCTGCCGGGTCTCCGGGGCCACTCCGGGGCGGTCGTTGAGCACCCGCGACACCGTGGCCTCGCTGACTTCGGCCTGTTGGGCGATGTCGGACAGTCGAGCGCGCATGGCGGCACTTTAGCTCAACGGCAAAGTCTTGCGTACACTTCTGCAAGCCCTTCCATTCTCTGCAACCTCTTGCTAACGTCCCCGCAACATGCGAGAGCAGCGGCGCAGCACCCCCGCGCCGGTCAGCAAGAATTTTCAGAGGTTCCCACTGGCGGTCGCCCTTCCCCCGGCGTGCCGCCATGACGACAGGAGTACCGATGCGCATCCGTACCGCGGGTGTGGTCGCCGTCCTCGGCCTGGCGCTCGCCGCGTCCGGCTGTGGTGACAGCGGCAGCGACAAGCCGGCCGCCGAGCAGTCCGCCAGCAAGGCGACCGGCGGCAAGCTGGTCATCTGGGCCGACGACAAGCGCACCGCCGCCCTCAAGCCGTTCGCCGAGGAGTTCGGCAAGGAGAACGGCGTGACCGTCGAGGTGCAGGCCGTCTCCAAGGACCTGCAGACCAACTTCGTCACCGCCTCCCAGCAGGGCAGCGGCCCGGACGCCGTGGTCGGCGCGCACGACTGGATCGGCAACCTGGTCCAGAACGGCGCCATCGACCCGGTCCAGCTCACGGCCGAGCAGAAGGCCGGCTTCAACGAGACCGCGGTCAAGGCGGTCACCTTCAACGGCCAGCTCTACGGCGTGCCCTACGCCACCGAGAACCTGGCGCTGCTCCGCAACACCGAGCTGGCCCCCGAGGCGCCGAAGACGATCGAGGACCTGGTCACCGCCGGCAAGAAGCTCAAGGCGGAGAAGAAGGCCAGCGAGATCCTCTGCCTCCAGTCCGGCCAGAACGGCGACGCGTACCACATCTACCCGCTGTACTCCTCGGCCGGCGGCTACCTGTTCGGCACCGCCGCCAACGGCGACTACGACCCGAAGGACCTGGGCGTGGGCAAGCCGGAGTCGATCGCCGCGTTCCAGAAGATCGCGAAGCTCGGTGAGAAGGGCGAGGGCGCGCTGAAGCGGTCCATCACCCCGGAGAACTCGATCTCCACCTTCACCGGCAAGAAGTGCGCCTTCCTGGTCTCCGGTCCGTGGGCCGTGGCCGACGCCAAGAAGGCCGGCATCAAGTACGACATCTCCCCGGTCCCCGGCTTCGCCGGTGGCAAGGAGGCCCAGCCGTTCGTGGGCGTCCAGGCGTTCTACGTCGCCGCCAAGGGCAAGAACAAGGCCCTGGCCCAGGAGTTCGTCACCAACTACGTGACCAAGCCCGAGCTGGCCGTCGCGCTGTACAAGGCCGAGCCGCGCCCGCCGGCGCTGACCGCCGCCTTCGACCAGGTCAAGGGCGAGGACCCGGACCTGGCGAAGTTCTCCGAGGCCGGCAAGAACGGCCAGGTGCTCCCGGCGATCCCGGCCATGGCCGCGATCTGGGACCCGTTCGGCAAGGCCGAGGCCGCCGTCATCGGTGGCGCCGACCCGGCCAAGACGATCACGGCCGCTGGCAAGACCATCCAGGGTCAGATCAAGTAATGAGCGCGCCGCTGTCCGGCCCGGGGTCCGCCACGCGGACCCCGGGCCGGGAGCCCGCTCGTCCCGGGCTCCCGCGCACCTCGCGTACCGCGCGGAACCACGCGCCGATCACCGCGACCGGCCTCGTCGTCAAGGTGGTCCTGCTCGGCCTGGTGGCCGGGATCGCGCTCTGGGCGGCGTTCCCGCTCATCGAGGCCGGGCACTGGATCGGGCTCGGCGTCCTGGTGGCCACCACCGCCGCCCTGTTCTACCTCTACCTGGGTCGCCGGCACATCCCGGCCAAGTACCTGGTCCCCGGCACGCTCTTCCTGATCGCGTTCCAGGTGCTGCCGGTGCTCCTCACCGCGAGTACCGCGTTCACGAACTTCGGCGACGGCCACCGCGGCAGCAAGGACGACGCGGTCGTCGCCATCCAGACCTCCTCGGTGAAGCAGGTGCCCGGCTCGACCGAGTACTCGCTCACCATCGCCACCAAGGGCGACCCGGCGACCGGCCCGCTGACCTTCCTGCTCAGCGACCCGAAGACCAAGGAGGTCTTCGCGGGCGACGCGGGCGGGCTGCGCCAGCTCGACGCCGGCGCCGTCACCGTCAGCAGCCTCAGCGGCAAGATCACCGCCGCGGACGGCTACACCGTGCTGAACATCGGGCAGGCCAGCAGCCGCAGCGACGCGGTCACCGCGCTGATCGTGCCGACCGATGACGGCGCCATCCGCTCCAACGGCCTCACCCGGGCCTACGAGGGCAAGGCAGCCCGGGCGTACGACGCCGGCTGCGACTGCATCCGAGACAGCGAGAGCGGCAAGACCTGGACCGCCGACGAGAAGGTCGGCTCCTTCGTCGCCGCCGACGGCGAGCGGCTCAGCCAGGGCTGGAAGGTGAACGTCGGGCTGAAGAACGTCGGCGCGGTGCTCACCGACCCGAACATCTCCGGCCCGTTCTTCGGCACGCTGGCCTGGAACTTCGCGTTCGCGATCGGCTCCACCGGGTTCACCTTCCTGCTCGGCATGGCCATCGCGCTCGCGCTGCACTCGCCCCGGATGCGGGGCACCAACCTCTACCGGATGCTGCTGATCCTCCCGTACGCCATGCCGTCGTTCGCGATGCTGCTGGTCTGGCGGGACATGTTCAACACCGACTTCGGCCTGCTCAACAACCTGTTCGGGCTGGACGTCGACTGGTTCGGCGGCGCCTGGTCGGCCCGGGTCGCGGTGCTGCTGGTGCAGCTCTGGCTCGGCTACCCGTACATGTTCCTGGTGGCCACCGGCGCGCTCCAGGCCATCCCGCGGGAGCTGACGGAGGCCACCTCGGTCGACGGGGCCAGCCCGTGGCAGTCGTTCAAGGCGGTCACCCTGCCGCTGCTGCTGGTGGCGCTCTCGCCGCTGCTGATCGCGTCGTTCGCGTACAACTTCAACAACGTCAACGCGATCCTGTTCACCACCGAGGGCGGCCCGTTCGCGCCGGACAACCCGCGCAACGGCGCCACCGACCTGCTGATCACCTACACGTACCGGCTGGCGTTCGGCGCTCAGGGCGCCGAGTACGGCCTGGCCGCCACCGTCTCGATCTTCATCTTCGCGATCGTGGCGACCGTCTCGGCGATCAGCTTCCGGCGCACCCGTAAGCAGGAGGAGGTGTACTCGTGACCAGCATCGCGGAAACACCGGCGGCCCACCGCAGCCCGGTCGGCCGGTCGCGCAGCCGGTGGTTCGCCCAGGTGGGCTGGCGGCATCTGGTCGGGGTGCTGGCGGTGCTGTTCAGCCTCTTCCCGATCATGTTCGTGATCTCCGCGGCGCTCAACCCGCTCGGCACGCTCTCCTCGACCGAGCTGCTGCCGACCGGCGCGTCGCTGGAGAACTTCACCAACCTGTTCGACCGGACCGCGTTCGGCCACTGGTTCCTCAACTCGCTGCTGCTGGCGGGCGTGGCCAGCTTCGCGTCGATCTTCCTGTCGGCGCTGGCCGCGTACGCGTTCTCCCGGATGCGGTTCGCCGGGCGTCGGATCGGCCTGCTCACGCTGCTGCTGATCCAGATGTTCCCGCAGTTCCTGGCGATCGTGGCGATCTTCCTGATCTTCACCACGATCACCGACCTGTACCCGTCGATCGGCTTCAACACCCCGTGGGGCCTGTTCCTGCTCTACATGGGTGGCGCGCTGGGCGCGAACACCTGGCTGATGAAGGGCTTCTTCGACACGCTGCCGAAGGAGCTGGACGAGTCGGCGACCATGGACGGCGCGTCGCACGTGCAGGTCTTCTTCCGGATCATGCTGCCGCTGGTGGCGCCGATCCTGGCGGTGACCGGCCTGCTCGCGTTCATCGGGTCGATCAACGAGTTCATCATCGCCAACGTGTTCCTCACCAACACCGAGTCGAAGACGCTCGCGGTCGGCATGTTCGGCCTGGTCGCGGGCGAACGCAACAACAACTTCGGGATGTTCGCGGCGGGCACGCTGCTCACCGCGATCCCCACCGTGCTGGTGTTCCAACTGCTCCAGCGGTACATCGTCTCCGGCCTCACCTCCGGAGCGGTCAAAGGCTGAGCCTCCTCGGCTCACGCTGCGGCAAGGGCGTCGTGTCGGCGTACACCGGAGCGGTTTGGAGGGCGGACCGTCGCGGTCGGGTGACCGACCGCGACGGGTGCCCGCCCACTCCCTGTCGGTACGACGCGAAAGGCCGCAGCATGTCCCTTCCACCGCACCACGACGGCTCCGCCACCTACGTCCCGGAGCAGGAGCCCGCGCTCGGGCAGACCGTCCCCGTCTTCGTCCGGGTGCCGGCCGGCGCCGGCGTCGACCAGGTGCACGTGCGCACCACCGGCGACGGCGAGCCGCACTTCGCCGAGGCGGTGGTCGACCGCACCACGAACGGTGACGTGTGGTGGCGGGCCGACGTCGAGGTCCGCAACCCGGTCAGCAACTACCGTTTCCTGCTCGACGGCGAGGCCGGCGCCCGCTGGCTCAACGCGGCCGGCACCGCCGACCACGACGTGCCGGACCACGGCGACTTCAAGCTGGTCAGCTACGCGCCGCCGCCGGCCTGGGCCCGGGACGCGGTGATCTACCAGATCTTCCCGGACCGGTTCGCCCGCTCGGCCGCGGCGGCCGGGCGCACCGCCCCGGACTGGGCCATCCCGTGCGACTGGGACACGCCGGTGATCGGGCGCGGCCCGGAGACGCCCCGCCAGTTCTACGGCGGCGACCTGGACGGCATCACCGAGCGCCTGGACCACCTGGACCGGCTCGGCGTCAACACGGTCTACCTCACCCCGATCTTCCCGGCCCGCTCCAACCACCGGTACGACGCGTCCAGCTTCGACACCGTCGACCCGCTGCTCGGCGGCGACGCGGCGCTGGTCCGGCTCGCCGACGCGGTACGCGCCCGGGGCTGGCGGCTGCTCGGCGACATCACCAGCAACCACACCGGCGACGCGCACCGCTGGTTCACCGCCGCGGTGTCCGACGTCACCGCGTTGGAGCGGGACCTGTACTACTTCGACCTCCCGGGACAGGACTACGAGTCGTGGAACGGGGTGAAGTCGCTACCGAAGCTCAACTGGGGCAGCGCCGAGTTGCGCCGCCGGTTCGCCACCGCCGAGGACTCGCTGCTGCGCCGCTGGCTGCGTCCGCCGTACGGGCTGGACGGCTGGCGGGTGGACGTGGCGAACATGACCGGCCGGCGCGGCGCCGACGCGTACACCCACGAGGTGGCGCGACTGCTGCGCGAGGTGGTCGCCGAGACCCGACCGGACGCGTTGCTGCTCGCCGAGCACGGTCACGACCACACCGGCGACCTGGACCGCGACGGCTGGCACGGCACGATGAACTACGTCGGGTTCACCGACCCGGTGTGGTCCTGGCTGCGCGCGGGGGACGGCCCGGTGCCGAACTTCCTCGGCACGCCGGGCGGGGTCCGGCGGCGGGACGCGGACGCGGTGCTGGCCACCATGAACGCCTACCGGTCGTTGGTCTCGTGGCGGTCGTACACGCACTCGTGGCAGCTCCTCGGCTCGCACGACTCGGCCCGGATCCGCACCGTGGTGGGCGACGCGGCCCGGCAGGAGGTCGCGGCCGGGCTGCTCGCCACCATGCCGGGGACCCCTGTGGTCTTCGCCGGTGACGAGCTGGGCCTGACCGGCACGAACGGGGAGGGCTCGCGGACCCCGATGCCGTGGCACCGGCCGGAGAGCTGGGACCGGCGCACGTTCGACGCGTACCGGTCGCTGCTGGCGCTGCGCCGCGCCGAGCCGGCGCTGCGGCACGGCGGCCTGCGGTGGGTGCACGCCGACGCGGACACGCTGGTCTTCCTGCGCGAGGCCCCGACCGGGACGGTGCTGGTGCTGGCCCGCCGCGCCCCCGGCACCCCGCTGCGCCTGACCGGCCTGCCGGCCGCCGAGAACATCTACGGCGGCGCCCCGGCGCTGCCCCCCGGCACGGCCACCCTCCCCGCCGACGGCCCCACCTTCCAGCTCTGGAGGTGGTGAAAGGAGGGGCCCCCGGTTAACGCATTCTGCATAACAGGGGGCCCCTCCTCACACCTCAGCGGAGCAGGGCTCGGGCGCCGGCCAGGTAGGTGGCGCGGTCGGGGGAGCCGGTGAGGATGCGCTGGGTGAAGTAGCCCGGCACCAGGCCGAACAGGGCCGCGCCGACCGCGTCGGGGTCGGTGTCGGGGGGCAGCTCGCCGGCGTCGCGCGCCCGCCGGGCGGCGGTCACGAAATGGCCGCGCAACCGGGTGTACGTGGCGGCGACGAACTCGGCCAGCACCGGGTCCCGCTGTGCCTCGCTCCACACCTGCAACGCCAGGGGCAGCACGCCGTCCGGGCCGAGCTGGCCGTCGACGAAGGCCAGGGCACGCTCCAGCACCCCGGTCAGCGGCAGCGGCGGGTCGGCGGTGGACAGGTCGGCGAAGTTCTCGTCGGCGGTGCCGACGACCGCCTGGGCGATGGCCGTGATCAGGTCGTTCTTGCTGGGGAAGTAGCGGTAGACGGCACCGACCGAGAGCCCGGCCTCCCTGATCACGTCCTGCATCGAGGTCTGGTGGAACCCGTCGCGCAGGAAGCAGCGCCGGGCCGCGTCGAGGATCTGCTGGCGGCGGGCGGCGAGGTGCTGTTCGGAGACGCGTGGCACGACACACATTCTAAAGCGAACGTTCGTTCTTGACGAACGCGTCGACGATGGCGCACGCTCGGCTTCAAGAGAACGAACATTCGTTTTAAGGAGGCGACGATGCTCCGCTCCCGCTCGCCCTGGACCCTCACCGCGCTGCTGGTCGGCGTGGCGGTGGTGGTGCAGGCGCTGCTCGTACCGCTGTTCGCGGCCCCTGCCGCGCACCTCGCGCCGCGCGACCTGCCGGTGGCCGTGGCCGGGCCGCCGCCGGCCGTCGCCGAGCTGACCGCCCGGCTGACCGCCGCCCGCCCCGGCGGCTTCACGGTGACCGCGCTGCCGGACGCGGCGGCGGCCGACCGGGCGCTACGCGACCGGGTGGTCTACGCCGCGTTCGTGGCCGGCCCGGACGGCGTCGCCCTGCACACCGCGCCGGCCGCCAGCCCGACCGTGGCGGCCCTGCTCTCCGAGGCCGCCGGCCAGCTCTCCGCCGGCCGCCCGGTGCCGGTGACGACGGTCGTGCCGACCGACCCGGACGACCCGCGCGGGGCCGGGTTCGCCGCCGGGTTCCTGCCGTTGGCGCTCACCGGCATGCTGGTCGGCGCGCTGCTCACGCTGCTGGTCGCCGGTCGCCGCGCGCGGCTGGCCGGCCTGCTCGGGTACGCGGCGCTCGCCGGTACGGCCGGTGTCACGGTGCTGCACGGCTGGCTCGGTCTGCTCGACGGCGACCCGTGGCGGGAGGCGGCCGCGATCGGTCTCTTCTCGCTCGCCGCCGCCGCCACGGTGGCGGGTCTCGGCGCGCTGCTCGGCCGCGCCGGAATCGGCCTCGGGGCGCTGCTCGTCTTCCTGCTCGGCAACCCGCTCTCCGCAGTCGCCGCCGCGCCCGAACTGCTGCCGCAGCCGTGGGGGACGGTCGGGCAGTTCCTGCCGGTCGGCGCGGGCGGCACGCTGCTGCGCTCGGCGGCGTTCTTCGACGGCGCGGGCGCCGGCCGGCCGCTGGCGGTGCTGACCGGGTACGCGCTGGTGGGGCTGGTGCTGGTCCTGGCCGGTCGGCGGGCCGGGGCCGCCGGGGAGGTGACGGTGCCACCCGAGCCGGCCCAGGTCACGGTATGACGGCAGCTCGGCGGGGTGACTACTACGCAGTGTCGTTGATGGGGGAGGATGGCCGGCGTGGAAGCTCTTCGACTGATCCTTCTCTACGTCCATCTGATCGGCTTCGCGCTGCTGCTCGGCGGCGGGATCGCCCAGTACGTCAGCGGCCGGCTGCGGATCAACGCGGCCATGCTGTGGGGGGCGGTGATCCAGATCCTGACGGGTCTCGGGCTCTCCGCACCCCTGCGGGACGGCGACGAGCCGGCCCCGGCGAAGCTTGTTACCAAGTTGGTGCTCGCGCTGCTCATCTTCGTCATGGTCTTCTTCTCCCGTAAGCGGGAGTCCGTGAACCGGGGGCACTTCCTCGCGATCATCGGGTTGACGCTGGTCAACGCGGCTGTCGCGGTGTTCTGGCGGTAGTCCGCCGGGACCGGGGGCGGCCCCGGAAACGGACGTTCGGGACACGCCCGTGCACCCCTACCGGCCCCAGAAGTGATCTGCCCCACGCAAGGGTTACACCGGGGTAACGGACGCTCAACAGTCGTGCACGATTGTCGGCCGGTGGGTGGGCGCGGGCGTACGCTCCCGTCCGTAACGTGGGACGCCGGCCGCACACCGCAGGCCGGCGCAAGGGCATGCGTACCGCGCACGACGCGGGCGCAATGGGAAGGAGACGTCTTGCGCTCTGTGCGTGGGATGCGGATCGCCTCCGCCTTCGTGGCGGGTGGCCTCGTGCTGGGCGCCGCCGCGTGTGGTGAGGCTCCGGACGACAAGAACGACAACGCCGGCGGCAACGGCGGCAAGAAGTACAGCGCCTGCATGGTGACCGACGTCGGCGGCATCGATGACAAGTCCTTCAACACCTCCGCCTGGAAGGGCCTCCAGGAGGCGAAGAAGGAGAACGACAACATCGAGATCAAGAACGTCCAGTCGAAGGCCGAGGCGGACTACGAGGTCAACCTGACCGGGTTCGTCAACCAGAAGTGCGACTTCATCCTGGCCGTCGGTGGCCTGATGTCGGACGCCACCAAGAAGGCCGCCACCGCGAACCCGAACCAGCAGTTCGCGATCGTGGACGCCAACCCGGGTGTGGGCAACATCTACCCGATGCAGTTCGACACCGCGCAGGCCGCGTTCCAGGCCGGCTACCTGGCCGCCGGGATGAGCAAGAGCGGCAAGGTGGGCACCTACGGCGGCCTGCCGATCCCGCCGGTCACCATCTTCATGGACGGCTTCGCTGACGGCGTGGCGTACTACAACAAGGCCAAGAGCAAGAACGTCCAGGTGCTGGGCTGGGACAAGGCCACTCAGAAGGGCTCCTTCACCAACGACTTCGTCAAGCAGGACGAGGGCAAGAAGGTCTCCGACGCGCTGGTCGCCCAGGGCGCCGACATCATCATGCCGGTCGCCGGTGGCGCCGGCCTCGGCACCACCGCCGCGGCCAAGGCCTCGGGTGGCAAGTACTCGGTCGTCTGGGTGGACGTTGACGGCTGCGAGAGCACCCCGGACTGCTCGGCGATCGTGACCACGGTCGTCAAGAACATCCCGGAGGCCGTCAAGGAGGCCGTGGTGAAGGCCGCCGGTGGCGAGAAGCTCCAGGCGCAGCCGGGCTTCGTCGGCACGCTGGCCAACACCGGTGTCTCGATCGCGCCGTACCACGACTTCGACAGCAAGGTCCCGGCGGACCTCAAGGCCGAGGTCGAGAAGATCAAGGCGGACATCGCCGCCGGCACCGTCACGGTCACCTCGAAGGCCCAGCCGACCAAGTGACCGCTCCGCCGGCCGCCGCGGTGAGATCATCGGCAGCGGGGCCGGCGG
This sequence comes from Micromonospora sp. NBC_01392, assembly GCF_045040125.1. Classification (NCBI taxonomy): domain Bacteria; kingdom Bacillati; phylum Actinomycetota; class Actinomycetes; order Micromonosporales; family Micromonosporaceae; genus Micromonospora; species Micromonospora sp. NBC_01392. The sequence goes on from NZ_CP109549.1 coordinate 1,032,488, forward strand.
GCACCAGGTAGCACGATCCGGCCGTCCCGGGCGTACGGGGTCCGAACCCCGCGCCTCCGGGGCGGCCGGTCACCTTCATCCCCCATCCCCCACCCGGCGCGGTGGCGGCGCGGCAAGTCGCTACGCTGCACCATCGCTCGCACTCCAGGAGGTTGCGCTGAGACTCGAACTGCGCGGCATCACCAAGCGGTTCGGTGATCTGGTCGCCAACGACCACATCGACCTCACGGTGGAGCCTGGAGAGATCCACGCCCTGCTCGGCGAGAACGGCGCCGGCAAGTCGACCCTGATGAACGTGCTCTACGGGCTCTACCAGCCGGACGAGGGCGAGATCCTGGTCGACGGCCGCCCGCTGAAGCTGAAGGGCCCGTCGGACGCGATCGCCGCCGGGATCGGCATGGTGCACCAGCACTTCATGCTGGTGCCGGTCTTCACCGTGGCCGAGAACGTGATGCTCGGCGCCGAGCAGGTCAAGGTGCCCTTCGCCGGGTTCCTCGACCGTCGGCGGGCCCGCCGCGAGGTGGCCGAGGTCTCCGAGCGGTACAACCTCCGGGTCGACCCGGACGCGGTGATCGAGGACCTGCCGGTCGGCATCCAGCAGCGGGTGGAGATCGTCAAGGCCCTGACCCGCGACGTCGACCTGCTGATCCTCGACGAGCCGACGGCCGTGCTCACCCCGCAGGAGACCGACGAGCTGCTGACCGTCATGCGGTCGCTCAAGGCCGCCGGCAAGTCGATCGTGTTCATCACCCACAAGCTGGGCGAGGTGAAGGCGATCGCGGACCGGATCACCGTGATCCGGCGCGGCCGGACGGTCGGCACCGCCGAGCCGACCGCTAGCCGGGACGAACTGGCCGCGTTGATGGTCGGCCGCAACGTCCGGCTGACCGTGGACAAGGAGCCGGCCCGGCCGGGCAAGCCGGTCCTGGAGGTCGCCGGCCTGGTCGTCGACGACGACCGGCAGGTACGCGCCGTCGACGGCGTCGACCTGACCGTGCACGCCGGTGAGGTGCTCGGCGTCGCGGGTGTGCAGGGCAACGGCCAGACCGAGCTGATCGAGGCGATCATGGGCCTGCGCCCGACGCTCGCCGGCACGGTCAGCCTGGACGGCGAGTCGACCCACGGCTGGTCGACGAAGAAGGTGCTCCGCGCCGGTGTCGGCTACGTGCCCGAGGACCGCAGCGTCGACGGCCTGGTCAAGGAGTTCTCCGTGGCGGAGAACCTGGTGCTGGACATCTACGACCGGCCGCCGTTCGGCAAGGGCCTGTCGCTGAAGCCGGACGCGATCGCAAAGTCGGCGAAGGAGCGGATCGCGCAGTTCGACGTCCGCACCTCGTCGGCCGACGCGGCGGTCGGCACGCTCTCCGGCGGCAACCAGCAGAAGGTGATCGTGGCCCGGGAGCTGTCCCGGCCGCTGAAGCTCCTCATCGCCGCCCAGCCCACCCGCGGCGTGGACGTCGGCTCGATCGAGTTCATCCACAGTCAGGTCATCCGCGAGCGCGACGTCGGCACCGCGGTCATGGTGGTCTCCAGCGAGCTGGACGAGGTGATCGGCCTCGCCGACCGGATCGCGGTGATGTACCGCGGCCGGGTCATCGGCATCGTCGGCCCGGACACGCCCCGCGAGGAGATCGGCCTGCTGATGGCCGGCATCACCCCGGACACCGCGGCCCCGACCGCGAACGAGGGCAGCGCCGCCGCGACCGCGGACGAGGGCAGCGCCGCCGCCCCGGCCCCCGAGGGCCCTGGCAACGAGGACGAGGCATGACGAACCCGAACCCGGCGTCGGGCTCCCCGGACAAGGAACCGGCGACCGAGGCGCAGGAAGCGCGCAGCGAGGCCCGCGCGACGCCGACCGCGCCGGCCGGCGACACCGAGCGGGCGGTCACCACCACCACCGCGCCGAAGCAGCCGTCGGCCGAGGGCCCCCGGCCCAGCCTGGGCCGGCTGTTCCTGGAGAACCTCTGGGCGGCCAACACGGTCACCGTGACCGTGCTCGCGGTGGTGCTGGCCATGCTGGTCGGCGCCGTGCTGATCATCGTCTCCGACCCGGACGTGCTGGCCACCTACGGCTACATCACCGCCCGCCCGGCCGACGCGCTGAACGCGAGCTGGACCGTGGTCAGCGAGGCGTACGCGAACCTGTTCAAGGGCGCGGTCTTCGACCCGGACGCGGTCGGCTTCACCGCCGCCATGGGCCCGATCTCGGAGACGCTCACCTACACCGCGCCGCTGGTCTTCACCGGCCTGTCGGTCGCGCTGGCCTTCCGGGGCGGCCTGTTCAACATCGGCGCCCAGGGCCAGGCGACCATCGGCGTAATCCTGGCCGCCGTGGCCGGCTTCGCGCTGCCGCTGCCGCCCGGCGTGCACCTGCTGGTGGCGTTGATCGCCGGTGCGCTCGGCGGTGCGCTCTGGGGCTTCATCCCGGGCATCCTCAAGGCGCGTACCGGCGCCCACGAGGTGATCAACACGATCATGCTCAACTACGTGGCGGTCTACTTCCTGTCCTGGATCATCGTCCAGAGCGGGGTGCAGAACCCGACCCGGTCGGACGCGATCAGCAAGCCGGTCGAGTCCTCCGCGCAACTGCCCCGGCTGCTCGGCGACGACCTGCGGGTGCACGCCGGCATCCTGCTCGCGGTGCTGGCCACCTGGTTCATCGCCTGGCTGCTCAACCGCTCCACGCTCGGCTTCGAGCTGCGCGCGGTGGGCGCGAACCCGGACGCTGCCCGGACCGCCGGCATCAGCGTCACCAAGACGTACGTGCTGGTGATGGTGATCGCGGGTCTGCTGGCCGGCCTCGGCGGCTCGAACATGGTGCTCGGCTCCACCGCCAACGCGCTGACCCCGCTGGTGATCGCCCAGATCGGCTTCGACGGCATCCTGGTCGCGCTGCTGGGCCGGGTCAAGCCGTGGGGCGTGCTGCTGGCCGCGCTGCTGTTCGGCGCGCTCCAGGCCGGCGGCAACCGGATGCAGTCGTACTCCGGGATCTCGCTGGAGCTGGTCACCGTGCTCCAGGCGCTCATCGTCATCTTCATCGCCGCGCCCGCCCTGGTGAAGGCGATCTTCCAGCTCCGGGCGGCCCGCGCCGCCCGGCTGCAGACGAGCCTCGCGAAGGGCTGGTGAGCATGTCCACCACCGCTGTCCCCGACGTCGCGGTCACCGCGGTCGACGAGGGTTTCTGGACGCGGGCCCGCAAGGCCGGCGCCGTCCTGCTGGCGCTGGGCGTGGTCGCGGCGGTGTTGTTCGGGGCGCTCGCCACCGACCAGCAGGCCCGCTTCACACTCAGCGAGACCGAGGGCGGCGCCGCCCTGGAGATCAACGGCACGGTCGGCGCGATCCTGTTCGGCGTCATCGCCGCCGCGGCCGGCGCCGCGCTGCTGGCCGGCGTGCCCAAGCGTTGGTTCACGCTGCTGCTCGGCGCCGGGCTGGTCGCCTTCGTGCTGAGTTTCCTGTGCTGGCAGGTCTCCGCCGCCCCCGAGGGGCGCAACTTCATGCCGCTGGTCAACGTGCTGCGGGGCACGTTCATCCTGGCGCTGCCGCTGATCTTCGGTGCGCTGGCCGGCGTGCTCTGCGAGCGCTCCGGCGTGGTCAACGTGGCGATCGAGGGACAGTTGCTGATGGGCGCGTTCTCCGGCGCGCTGTTCGGCAGCATCTCCGGCAGCGTCTGGGTGGGCCTGGTGGCCGCCGCGATCGGTGGCGCGTTCATCTCGCTGCTGCTGGCCGTGTTCGCCATCCGCTACCTGGTCGACCAGGTGGTCATGGGCATCGTGCTCAACCTGCTCGCGGTCGGCATCACCGGCTTCCTGTACGAGCGGTTGATGGCGACCGACGCGGCGAAGTACAACAGCGCGCCACGCTTCAGCAACTGGGAGATCCCGCTGCTGAAGGACATCCCGCTGATCGGTCCGGCGCTGTTCCGCGGCAACATCTTCCTCTACCTGGGCCTGCTGCTGGTGCTGGTCATCCACCTGGCGCTGTTCCGCACCCGGTGGGGCCTGCGGACCCGGTCGGTGGGTGAGCACCCGACCGCTGCCGACACGCTCGGCGTGAAGGTGCTGCGGCTGCGCTACCGCAACGTGATCATGGCCGGTCTGGTGGCCGGCGTGGGTGGGGCGTCGTACACGCTGGCGCTCTACTCGTTCACCAAGAACATGATCGGCGGTAAGGGCTTCATCGCCCTGGCCGCGCTGATCTTCGGCCGGTGGAGCCCGACCGGGGCGTTGCTCGCGGCGCTCTTCTTCGGCTTCGCCGACCAGCTCGCCACCTACCTGGGCGCGATCGGCAGCAGCATTCCGAGCCAGTTCCTGGCGATGCTGCCGTACCTGGCGACGATCCTGGCGGTGGCCGGGCTGGTCGGCAGGGTGCGGGCGCCGGCCGCCGACGGCAAGCCGTACGTCAAGGGCTGACCGGTCCGACGCATCGTGCCCGGCGGGTCACCCGCCGGGCACCGTCGTCTCCGGCCGCGCCCGCGACCGATCGGCGTGAATTGGGCAGAATGGGAGTCGTGATGGACATCGACTGGGAGCGGCTGCGGGCCGCCGCCACCGAGGTGATGCGGCACGCGTACGTGCCGTACTCGAAGTTCCCGGTCGGGGCCGCCGCCCTGGTCGACGACGGCCGGGTGGTGGTCGGCTGCAACGTGGAGAACGCCGCGTACGGCGTGGTGCTCTGCGCCGAGTGCGGCGTGGTCTCCTCGCTGCACGCCACCGGCGGCGGCCGGATCGTGGCGCTGTCCTGCGTCGACGCGACAGGCGAGCCGCTGATGCCGTGCGGCCGGTGTCGGCAGCTGCTCTGGGAGCAGGGCGGGCCGGAATGCCTGATCGAGGCGAAGGGCGGCCCGCTGCGGATGGCCGAGCTGCTGCCGCACGCGTTCGACGTGGCGGACATCGAGGCGGTGACCGGCGAACATCCGGTGCCGGTGGTGCCCGACCGGCTGGCCGCCTGGCGGGGGCGCGGCACGGTGTTCGTGCACCCGGACCTCTCGGCCGGGCAGCAGGTCTGGACGGCCTACTGGGAGCGGTCGGCCGGGGACACCGAGGGCGCCGAGACCGGTGTGCTGGAGGAGGGCCCGACCTGGGACGATCCGGCCGGGGCGATCGAGTGGGGGGCGGCGCGGACGCCGCGCGTGGTCGTGGTGGACGCGTCCGGCGCGATCTTCTGGGCCGGTGAGGGTGAGCCGCCGCTGGAGATTCCGGTTCGGTGGGGTTGAGCTGGGGGCCTGGGCCGACCGTGCCCGGCTCCGGGCGGTCAGGCTTGATCCCTGCGCCGGGCACGGTCGGCCCAGGCCCGACCCGGTCACGGTTCGCGGGTCGTTGCGGTCCGAGTGTTGATCTATTGATGGGAACTCAAAGGTGAGTGCTTTTACGGCGGTGGACGTCATCCGGGCGAAGCGGGACGGAGGCGTGCTCAGCGACGGCCAGATCGACTGGGTGGTGGACGCGTACACCAAGGGGTTGGTGGCCGACGAGCAGATGTCGGCGCTGGCGATGGCGATCCTGCTGCGCGGCATGACCGGCCCGGAGATCGCCCGGTGGACCGCCGCCATGATCGCCAGCGGCGAGCGGCTGGACCTGTCGCCGGTGGCCCGACCCACCGTGGACAAGCACTCCACCGGCGGCGTCGGTGACAAGATCACCCTGCCGCTGACCCCGCTGGTCGCGGCGTGCGGCGCGGCGGTGCCGCAGCTCTCCGGCCGGGGCCTCGGCCACACCGGCGGCACGCTCGACAAGCTGGAGTCGATCCCGGGCTGGCGGGCGGCGCTGAGCAACGACGAGTTCATCGCCCAGCTCCGGGACGTCGGCGCGGTCATCTGCGCGGCCGGGGACGGGCTCGCCCCGGCCGACCGCAAGCTGTACGCGCTGCGCGACGTCACCGGCACGGTCGAGGCGATCCCGCTGATCGCCAGCTCGATCATGAGCAAGAAGATCGCCGAGGGCACCGGCGCGCTGGTGCTCGACGTCAAGGTCGGCTCCGGCGCGTTCATGAAGAACGCCGACGACGCCCGCGAGCTGGCCCGCACCATGGTGGAGCTGGGCGGCGCGCACGGGGTGCGCACGGTCGCCCTGCTCACCGACATGTCCACCCCGCTCGGCCTGGCCGTCGGCAACGCGGTCGAGGTGACCGAGTCGGTGGAGGTGCTGGCCGGCGGTGGCCCGGCCGACGTGGTGGAGCTGACGCTGGCGCTGGCCCGGGAGATGCTCGACGCGGCCGGCCTGCCGGACGCCGACCCGGCCGCCGCGCTGCGCGACGGGCGGGCCATGGACGCGTGGCGCGCCATGATCCGGGCGCAGGGCGGCGACCCGGACGCCCCGATGCCGACCGCCAACGAGGTCGAGCTGGTCACCGCGGACGAGGACGGCTGGGTGGCGGAGGTGGACGCGTACGCGATCGGGGTGGCCGCCTGGCGGCTCGGCGCCGGCCGGGCCCGCAAGGAGGACCCGGTCAGCGTCCCGGCCGGTGTGGTGCTGCACAAGCGTCCCGGTGATCCGGTACGCGTCGGCGACCCGCTGTTCGAGCTGCGCGCCGAGCACGCCGAGCGGATTCCGGCCGCGCTGGCGCAGGCGCGCGGGGCGTTCCGGGTGGCGCCGGCGGCCCCGACCCCGACGCCGCTGGTCATCGAGCGCATCGGGTGACCGGCCGCCATGGTGCCGGGCCGGTCGGAGCCGCTATCCTCCCAGGCCAGGGGGACCGACCGGCGACGAGCCGGGGCGAGCAGACAGGGACTGAGGCGTTGCGCGTATCCGCTCCCGACCCCCGGGCCGTCCGTGAGGCGAGCCTCGACGAGCTGTCCCGGCTGGGTCTTCCGCTGCCCCCACCGCAGTTCCCGCTGGTCTGGGAGCCGGGTGACGAGATCGAGTTGCGGCCCACGCCGGAGATCGAGGCGCGCATCGCGGTGCTGCACCTGATCCTGGCCCGCTGTTTCGGGATGCCCCCGCAGGCCGCGATGAGCTGGCTGCTGGAGTCGCACCTGGTGGAGATGCTGACGCCACCGGAGTGGCAGTTCGTGATGGGCGGGCGGGGCGACCACCGGTCGTTCGTGCTGCACCACGACGCGCTCTTCTCGCTGGCCTGGGTGCTCGGCCTGAGCAAGCAGCTCGACCCGACCGTGCCGGTGGACGAGCGGCTGGTCGAGCGGATGCCGAACCTGGTCACCGGCGAGACGTTCGCGCAGTGGCGGGCCCGGATCCTGGCCGCCCCGCAGCACCCCGCCGACGCCGCCGCCCTGCTCGATCTGCACTACTGCCTGGACTGGGCGTACCTGGAGACCGAGCAGGCCGGCGGCGCGTTGCCGGGGCTGGTGGACGCGAACGCGATCGGCCAGCGCCGGTGGGCGCTGGAGTGGGCGGTGGTGCTGCGCGGGCCGTACCACGACGAGCCCCCCGGGTGGGAAGAGGTCGACCTCTCCACCTGAGCCGGCTCAGCGGGGGCGGTGCGTGCCGAGCCGGACGGCGAGCGTGACCGGCACCGGCTCGGGCAGCGCGGCGATCCGCGCGGCGAGCCGTTCCGGGTCGGCGTGCCAGGCGCTGGGGCCCATCCCGACGAGCGTGGTGACCTCGGCGCGGGTCAGCGCCAGCCGGGCCCGGTGCTCGCCGGCGGACTCCTCGACGAAGTGCGTGCCCAGGCTGCCGGCGACCCGGTCGGCCTTGGCCGGGTCCACCCGCAGCAGGTCGAGCGCGTCGACCAGCTCGGCGAGGTGGTCGGTGGCGGGGGTGACCACCAGCAGCGCGCCGGCCGGGTCGAGCACCCGGTGGAACTCCGGGCCGTTGCGCGGCGCGAACACGTTCAGCAGCACGGTCACGGACCGGTCGGCGAGCGGCAGCCGCTGCCAGGTGTCGGCCAGCGCGGCGGCGGCGCGCGGATGCGCCCGGGCGGCGCGGCGCAGCGCCGGCTTGGAGACGTCCAGGGCCAGGCCGGCGGCGTCCGGCAGCGCCGCCAGCACCGCCGCGAGGTAGTGCCCGGTCCCCGCGCCGGGCTCCACCACCAGGGGGTACGGCTCGTCGGGCGCGACCCGCGTCGCGGCGGCGGCCAGCGCGGCGGCGACGGTGTCGTAGTGGCCGGCGGCGAGGAAGTCGGCCCGGGCGGCGACCATCCCGGCGCTGTCCCCGCTGTGCGGGGCGCGGCCGGCGAGCAGGTTGACGTACCCCTGGCGGGCGGTGTCGAAGCTGTGCCCGCGCGGGCAGCGCAGCGCACGGGTGGTGCCGGCGGTGGTCTCGGTCAGCGGCTCGCCGCAGACCGGGCAGCGCAGCCGGGTCAGCACCGACGGGAGCAGAGCGGAACCGGCCACGCCGAAGATCCTATTCCGGCGGCCGAACCGCGGCTCTAGATTGGGTGTCATGTCAACAAGCGCGCGGTTGTGGGAGCTGTTCGGCGGGCACGGGCGCGGAGTGCTTGTCACGCTGCGCCGGGACGGCCGCCCGCAGCTGTCCAACCTCGACTACCTGGCCGAGCCGGGGCTCCTGCGCTGCTCCACCACGGGCGACCGGGCCAAGGTGCGCAACCTGCGCCGGGACCCGCGGGCCAGCTTCCACGTGACCACCGCCGACGGCGGGGCGTACGCGGTGGCCGAGGGCACGGTGACGCTCACCCCGCCGGCCGCCGCGACCGACGACGCGACGGTCGAGGAGCTGGTCGAGGTCTACCGGGGCATCCGCGGCGAGCACCCGGACTGGGCCGACTACCGGGCCGCGATGGTGGCCGACGGCCGGCTGGTCCTGCGCCTGGCGGTGGAGCGGGTCTACGGCTGGCGTCCCTGAGCCGGTCCGGTGCCGGGCCGGCACCGTCGGTGACTAGGGTCTGAGCATGGTCGCAATCTCGTACGAGGACATCATCAAGGCCCCGAAGGCGCTGCTGCACGATCACCTCGACGGCGGCCTGCGGCCCGCGACGATCGTGGAGCTGGCCGCCGAGGCCGACCACGAACTGCCCACCACGGACCCGGACGCGCTGGGCCGCTGGTTCGCCGAGTCGGCGAACTCCGGCTCGCTGGAGCGTTACCTGGAGACGTTCGCGCACACCGTGGCCGTGATGCAGACCGCGTCCGCGTTGCGTCGGGTCGCCCGGGAGTGCGCGCTCGACCTGGCCGCCGACGGCGTGGTCTACGCCGAGGTCCGGTTCGCGCCCGAGCAGCACCTGGAGCGGAACCTCACGCTGGACGAGGTGGTCGACGCGGTGGTCACCGGCTTCCGGGAGGGCAGCGCGCTGGCCGGCGAGGCGGGCACCCCGATCCGGGTCGGCACGCTGCTCACCGCGATGCGGCACGCCGCCCGCTCGCAGGAGATCGCCGAGCTGGCGGTGCGGCACCGGGACACCGGCGTGGTCGGCTTCGACATCGCCGGCGCGGAGGCCGGTTTCCCGCCCACCCGGCACCTGGACGCGTTCGAGTACCTCCAGCGGGAGAACTTCCACTTCACCATCCACGCCGGTGAGGCGTTCGGGCTGCCGTCGATCTGGCAGGCGATCCAGTGGTGTGGTGCGGACCGGCTCGGCCACGGCGTCCGCATCGTCGACGACATCACCCCGGGCAACCCGGCGGTGCTGGGCCGGCTGGCCGCGTACGTGCGGGACAAGCGCATCCCGCTGGAGCTGTGCCCGTCGTCGAACGTGCAGACCGGGGCGGCGGCGTCGATCGCCGACCACCCGATCGGGCTGCTGCGCGACCTGCGTTTCCGGGTGACGGTGAACACCGACAACCGGCTGATGAGCGGCACCTCGATGTCCCGGGAGATGGCGCTGCTGGTGGAGGCCTTCGGCTACGGCTGGAAGGAACTCCAGTGGTTCACCATCAACGCGATGAAGAGCGCGTTCATCCCGTTCGACGAACGGCTGCGGATCATCGACGAGGTGATCAAGCCGGCGTACGCCGAGCTGATCGGCTGATCACGGGCGGCGCGGGTGGCCGGCGAGCAGGGCGGCCACCCCGCGCAGCACCTCCCGGGCCCGGGCGGCCTCGGCGCCCAGCCCGGTCTGCCGGCGCAGCACGGCCGGCTCGGCGCGCAGCAACGCGATCCCGCGCCGGACCAGCACCCGCGGTGCCTTGCGCTGTTCGGCCAGGTCACGGGCGAGCCGGCGGAGGAAGGTCGCGCCCCGCGGGCGGCGCAGCGCGTACGCCCCGGCGAGCAGGCCCCGGCGCCGGCACTCGGCGACGATCTCGGCGGCGAAGATCCCTTCGGCCACGAAGAATGGCGATCCGTCGACGTCGAATGGCCGGGTGGCCACCCGCCGGTCCGCGCCGATCGCATAAACCGGCACTTCGGCCTTGCCCTCCCGGGCCAATCGGGCAATTGTTTCCACCGCCGTGTCCGCATCCCAGGAGAGCGGGGACTCCCAGTCGACCTGTCCGTTTCGGCGCGGACACGTAGGGTCATCGCCGTCCTTGTAGAAGTCGTCCAGACAGAGCACGGGAAGTCCGGTTCGATGCGCTATATACGACTTTCCAGAGCCGGAGGGTCCGGCGAGGAGGACGACGCGGTGCGGGTGATTCATTACCTTCAGTGACTCCGGCCAGACGGATTGCTATCAAATTGCATCAACATCTCATCACACCTCCGGTGAGGGACAACCTGGGCTTTCTCTTTGCGGGGCGGCGTGATGGAATCTCGGAGGTCCGACCCGCCGGGTCGGACGCTCGGCGTTGCCCGCAGGTGACGTCGGACGCGGTTTTGCGAGGGCGGTGACGTGAGCAAACGGCCAACGACGGCGGGCTCCTTCCTGTCGCGCCTGCGCCGGCCGGCGAGCCGGCTGCGCGACATGCCGATCTGGTCCAAGCTCGGTCTGATCATGATCGTGCCGACCATCGCCACGGTCGTGGTGGGCACCAGCGGTCTGGTCGACCACCTGGAGACGCTCAACAGTGCCAACCGGGCCGGTGACCTGGCCAGCCTGATCGGCTACTCGGGTGAACTGGCCGACACCATGCAGGACGAGCGGGTCGGCTCGGTGCTCTTCCTCGGTGCGAAGGAAGTCCAGACCCGGGCGCAGTACCAGGAGGCCTACAACCGGGCCAACCAGCGGGTGGACCAGGCCAAGGGTCCCTACCTGCGGCAGCGTGGCGAGATCGACGACCTGCCCCGCAACTTCCAGGTCCGGCTGAACGAGATCGACGACCAGCTCAAGGACCTGCCCGCGACCCGTAGCCAGGTGCTGAACGGCAAGCTCAAGATCGACGAGGCGGAGAAGGCGTACGAGCGCCTGATCAACGACCTGCTGTCGATCCGCGACTCGGGCACCCAGCTCGCCGGTGACAACGACCTCAGCGACCGGATGCGCGCCGCCGGCGCGGTGGCCCGGCAGAAGGAATACCTGGCCCAGCGCCGGGTGGTCGTGCATCAGGCGCTCACCCAGGGGCAGTACAGCCCCGCCCTGCGCGAGCAGTTCATCGCCAGCGGCACCGCCCAGGCCCAGGCGCTCGCCACCTTCCGCTCCGTCGCCACCCCGGCCGACTCCGAGTTCTTCGACCAGACCGTCGAGGGTCCCGACCTGCGCAAGGCGGACAACCTCACCGGCTTCATGTCGGCGAACAACAGCGGCTCGATGAAGAACGCGCCGTTCGGGCCGGACCAGTGGGACCAGGCCATGGTCGGCAACGCCAAGCTGCTCCGGACCGTCGAGTCCCGCCTCGACAGCAACGTGGTCGAGCAGGCCGACGAGCTGCGCTCGGACACCCAGCGTCAGGTGTTCCTGGAGACCGGCCTGCTGCTCACCATGCTGCTGCTGGCCATCCTCTTCGCCTACCTGGTCGCCCGCTCGATGGCCCGCTCGCTGCGCGACCTGCGCCAAGGCGCCCTCTCGGTGGCCCAGTACGGCCTGCCGCAGGCGGTGGCCCGGCTGCGTGACCCGCAGGTGACCGGCCAGCTCTCCCCGGTGCAGCTGGCCAACCAGATCGCCGAGCCGCTGCCGGTCCGCAGCAAGGACGAGTTCGGCCAGGTGACCGAGGCGTTCAACGCGGTCCACCTGGAGGCGGTCCGGACCGCGGCCGAGCAGGCCGCCCTGCGCGCGTCCGTCGCCACCATGTTCGTCAACCTGGCCCGCCGCTCGCAGATCCTGGTCGACCGGCTGATCGGCCACCTCGACCGGCTGGAGCGCGGCGAGGAGGACCCGGACCGGCTGGCCGAGCTGTTCCAGCTCGACCACCTGGCCACCCGGATGCGCCGCAACGACGAGAACCTGCTGGTGCTCGCCGGCGCGGACTCCACCCGTGTGCAGCGCGAGCCGGCTGCCCTGATCGACGTGCTCCGCGCCGCCCAGTCCGAGGTCGAGCACTACACCCGCATCGAGTTCGGCGTGATCGACCGGGACATCGAGGTCGCCGCGCACGCGGTCAACGACCTGGTGCACCTGGTCGCCGAGCTGTTCGACAACGCCACCGCGTTCTCGCCACCGGACTCGCACGTGATGGTGGAGGCCCGCCGGGTCGGCGACCGCGCCTCCCTCTACGTCGAGGACCGGGGCATCGGCATCAGCGCCGACCAGCTCCACGACCTGAACGAGCGGCTGGCCACGCCCCCGCAGGTGGACGTGGCCGTCTCCCGGATGATGGGCCTGGTCGTGGTGGCCCGGCTGGCCGCCCGGCACGGCGTCAAGGTCGAGCTGCGGCCCGCCAGCGACCGGGGCACCGTCGCCGACGTCACGCTGCCCACCACCGTCCTGGTGCCGCGCGCCCTCGCCGGCCGGGGCGGGCCGGCAGCCGCCCTTCCCGCCGCCGGTCCGCAGCAGCCCGGCCCGGCACCCGCCTTCGGCCAGTTCGGTCAGCCGAGCGGCCCGACGCCGGCCTTCGGGCAGTCGGGTGGTCCGGCGCCGGCCTTCGGCGCGCTGGCCGCGCTCGGCAACGGCCCGCACACCCCGCCGCCCGCGCCGCACCCCGGCACCTCCGGCAACCAGGTCACGCTCGGTGGACGGTCCTTCGACCCGGCGCACCGCAACGGTGCCGGCACGCCGGCCAACGGCGGCCGTGCCATGCCGGCCTGGTCCGACCTGACCGGCGCCAACGCGAACGCCGGCGACGGTTACCCGCCCCGGTCGTCCAACGGCCAGCCGATCGACCCGCTGCCCCAGCGCCGCAACCCGGGCGAGGGCGACCCGGCCACCAGCGGCCAGCAGCCGGTGATCCCACGGCAGTTGCCCAGCAGCCCCGAGGCGCGGCCGTACTCGCCGCCGCCGGTGTCCGCGCCGCCGGTCCCGCCGGTGTCCGCCCCGCCGCTGCCGCCGGTCTCCGGCGCCCCGGTCTCGGGCCACCCCTTCCCGGGCCGTCCGGTCTCGGCCGCGCCGGTCTCCGGCCACCCGGTCTCCGGTGACCCGTACTCGGGGCGTCCCGTGTCGGGTGACCCGTACTCGGGGCGTCCGGTCTCCGGTGACCCGTACTCGGGCCGTCCGGTCTCCGGTGACCCGTACTCCGGTCGTCCGGTGTCGGCGACGCCGGTCTCCGGCCACCCGCTCCCGACCCGGCCGGTGTCGGCCGTGCCGGTCTCCGGCCAGCCGGTCGGCGGAAACCCGGCCCCCACGTCGCCGGCCGACCAGGTGCCGGCGCGTCCGGCGCCCGCGTCGCACGTGGGCGCGCCGCCGGTCTGGCCGCCGGTCGCCCCGGCCACGCCCGCGCCGGCCCCCGCGGTGCCGGAACGGCTCTCCGCCGGGCTCGACATGACCACCGAGCTGCCGCGGGTGCCGCGCTCGGAGACACCGTCGGCCGCCACCCAGCAGCCGGCCACCCAGCAGCCGAAGGCCCAGCCGTCGGCACCCGCGCCGCGACCGGCCACGCCGCAGCAGGCCGGCAACCGTCAGCGGTACGCGGACGAGACGATGGAACTGCCGATCTTCCGGGAGCTGGAGTCCGCGTGGTTCCGCACCCGCCGGCCGGGGCCGAGCGACGAGGCGCCGGCCCAGGCCGCGCCGGCGAACGGCGCCACGACCCAGCAGTTCGCCAAGGTGGACACCGCCGGGCGGCCGGTGCCGCAGCCGACATCCGCGACGACAGGTAACACACCGATGGCACCGACCCCGACAGCCGGCGGAGCGCCCCGTGACGACCGGCCGGCGAACGGCAACGGCCGTCCCGCGTACGCCGGTGGGTTGCCCAGCCGGCAGCCGGCGGCGCCGCAGCCGTCGTCGCCCTGGCAGACCGCGGCCGACGACGGCTGGCGTGCCGCCTCGGCGGCCACCGAGGTGCCGGTGGCGGAGACCACCCGGAAGGGTCTGCCCAAGCGGACGCCGATGGCGCAGCTCGTGCCGGGCAGCATCGACAAGCCGGTGCCGGCGGCCCAGCGGCGGACGCCGGAGGCGGTCCGGGGTCTCCTCTCGGCCTACCATCGGGGCGTGCAGCGGGGGCGTAACCACCCGACCGACAGCAACACGACCGGCCCGGAGGGCACTCCGGGACGGCAGCAGTCCTCGCAGTCTGGCTCAGGCCCGGTGGCCGGGAGCGGGCAGAAGGAGCAACAAGGATGACTAGTACGCAGGATCTCGGATGGCTGCTCGCCAACTTCGCCGACCGGGTGCCCGGCGTGGCGCACGCGGTCGCGGTCTCGGCCGACGGCCTGCTTCTCGCCTCGTCCCGTGACCTCCCGCGGGACCGCGCCGACCAGCTCGCGGCGATCGCCTCCGGCCTGGTCAGCCTGACCCAGGGCGCGGCGCGGTGCTTCGAGGGCGGGGCGGTGCTGCAGACAGTGGTCGAGATGGACAACGGCTTCCTGTTCCTGATGTCCATCTCCGACGGCTCGTCGTTCGCGGTGCTCGCCGCGCGCAGCTGCGACGTGGGCCAGGTCGGGTACGAGATGGCACTGCTCGTCGACCGGGTGGGCGACGCCCTGACGCCACAGCCGCGTACGGCTGTGGGGATGATGGGCTGAATGACGCGCTGGCCGGTGGGTCAGGGGCGGAAAGAACAAGGAAAGCGACGGATGCCACCGGGGCGAGCCGGTGCCGGGTGCGAGGGAGGTGAGCGGCGACATGGCGGATCGTGACGAGCCGACCGGAGCGTTGGTCCGGCCGTACGCCGTAACCCGTGGTCGTACCCGTCCCCGGCTCGACATCGCCCTGGAGGCACTCGTCGAGACGACGGTGCGCGGCCGAGCGATGGCCACCGGCAACGGGGGCCAAGGCCGTGAACACCAGTACATAGCCGCGTTGTGTGACGGACGCGTGCAGTCGCTTGCCGAGATCGCGGCGCGTATGCAGCTTCCGCTCGGCGTGGCCCGGGTGCTCATCGCCGACATGGCGACGGATGGCCTGGTCGCAGTCCACGAGCCGACCATTCTGGACGACTCCGACGACGCGGTGGGCACTGAATTGCTGGAGAGGGTGCTGAGTGGACTTCGCAGGCTCTGACATGTCGCACCGGCCGCCGGCCCCGAGCGGGCGCGTGACGTCGGCGAAGATCGTTATCGCCGGTGGTTTCGGCGTCGGCAAGACGACGCTGGTCGGCTCGGTCTCGGAGATCACGCCGCTGACCACCGAGGCGATCATGACCTCTGCCGGCGTGGGCGTCGACGACACCCGGCAGGTGCCGGGCAAGACGACGACCACGGTGGCGATGGACTTCGGTCGTATCTCGATCGACCGTGACCTGATCCTGTACCTCTTCGGTACGCCGGGTCAGACGCGGTTCTGGTTCATGTGGGACGAATTGGTCCGGGGAGCGATCGGCGCGGTGGTGATGGTCGACACCCGTCGGCTCGCCGACTGCTTCGCCGCCATCGACTTCTTCGAGCACCGGCGGCTGCCGTACCTGGTGGCCATCAACTGCTTCGACGGCATGCAGTACCACGACCCGCAGGACGTACGGGACGCGCTGGCGATCTCTCGGGACGTGCCGGTGGTGCCCTGCGACGCCCGTAACCGGGAGTCGACGAAGCACGTGCTGATCTCGCTTGTCGAGTACGTGCTCACCATGCGGCGCTCCCGGGCCGTCGCGCCCGCCTGAGGCGATACGTGGAAGCGCCCGATGGCCCTGGGCCACCGGGCGCTTCCTGCCGTCCGGGGTCGAACGCGGTACGCGGTCGTCCGGTGACCGGGCCGTCCCGACGGCCACCGGACGACGGTCAGGCGTACCGGGTCCAGCTGCCCTGGGACACCCGGTAGACGCCGAGCGAGTCGACCTCCATGCCGCCGTGCCGGTCTGCAGTGAACGCGTACCCGCCGGCGATGCCCTCGGTCATCTGGGTCTGCAGGAACGCCCGCAGCCGGCCCCGGTCGAGGCTGGTCGCCTTCCGGGCCGCCGCCGCGAGGAGCTGGAGCGCGTCCGCGGCGTACGGGGCGAAGCCGACCGAGGTGCCGTGCCGCTGGGTGTAGCGGTAGTCGAAGTCGCGCCGGGCCACCTGGGCGCCGCTGGTGGCGGTCAACGCGGAACCACCCAGGCAGGCCGGGTGCACGGCGTACGCCCCCTCGACCGCCTTCGCGTTGGCCCCGCGCAGCGTGTCGTCCACCACCGCGCCGGCGTCGAAGAAGATCGCGCCGCGGTGACCGGCCCGACGCAGCTCCCGGGCCGCGTCACCGGAATCGGGCGCGGTGCCCCAGACGATGACGGCGTCCGGGTCGCCGGCGGTGGCGCGCTCGGCGACCGCCCGGAAGCTCCGCCCGGTCTCCGGCAGCCGCAGCGTGCGCGCCAGTTCCACGCCGCTGTTGCCGAGCGCCTCCCGCACCGCCCGTACGCCCGAGTCGCCGTGCGGCCCGTCCGCGGCCAGCAGGGCCACCCGCCGGACCCGCTGCGATTCGAGCAGGTCCACCATCCGCCGGGCCACGTCGATGCCATCCGGGGTGAGCTTGAAGCTGAACGTGCGCTCGGCGAGCGGCAGCACGATGCGGTCCCCCTGGCCGAGCGCCAGGAACGGCGTCTTGAGCTGCTGGGCGGCCGTCGCGAGCGCCGTCGCGGTCTCGCCGAGGACACCGCCGATCAGCGCGTGCGCCCCGGCCCGGGTCAGGTCGGCGGCGTGCCGCGCGGCGACCTGCGGGTCGCTGCCGTTGTCCCGGATCTCCAACCGGACCGACCGGAGCAGGTTCCCGACCGGGATCCCGGACCGGTTCAGCGACTCCGCGGTGATCTCCAGCGCCCGGCGCTGCACCACGCCGAGCGCCGCGCCGCGACCGCTCAGCTCCAGGCTGACGCCGACGACCAGGTTCTGGTCACCGGGGGCGCTGCTGCTCCCGCCCTCGTCCGGCCGTTGCCCCTGCGGCCCGCAACCAGCGAGCAGCAGGCTGCCGGCCGCGACCGCGAGGACGCCCCGACGGGTGAGCACGGTGGAGTCGAATGCCGGTGTCGCCAATGGAGTCGCCTTCCCACCCCGGCGAACAGGCGCCGCCGCTGGTCCGCCGGGTATGTTCCCGGCCGGCCGGACCCGACGTCAAATCATCCGGGTGTGGGTAGGAACACGCCGTCGGCGGCCCGGCTCAGGACCGGTAGCCCGCGGAACGGAACTCGTACTCCCGCTCGTCGTCGCGGTCGCCGGTGTCCCGGCTGAAGTCCCAGCCGCCGGCCGCCTCCCGGCCGGGGCGACCACCGACCGCGAAGCCGCCGATCTCCTGGCCGCGCCGCCATCCCCGGAAGTAGCCGGTGGTGTTCTCGGCGAGGCTGGCCGCGTTCCGGACGATCCGCAGTGGACGCTCCTCGCGCAGCGGGGAGCCCGGCACCAGGTTGGCCTGCGGGACCCGCTTGGGCAGGCCGGCCTTGGTCTCCGCGCCGATCGACGGGCGGGCCGCCTGCTCGGCGGCCTGCCAGCCGGTGTCGGCGGTGGACGCCCACTCCAGGTCGGCCTCGTCGCCGTGCCCGACGAACCAGGCGGACTTGGCCTGCGCGAAGATCAGCAGGTCGCCGTCACCCTCGTCGGACACCGGCGGCGGCCGGTGCTCCTTCGGCGCGGGACGCCGCTCCAGCGGGGCGGGCAGCTCGGCGCGGGGCGCCGGTCGACCAGCGTTGCCCCGGTCGACCAGCCGCAGCGGCGGCGTGTCCAACCCCGGGTCGGCCGGCCGCTCCGACTCGCCGCGCAGTGCCCGGTCGGCCAGCGGCGGTGGCTCCACCAGCCGCAGCATCGGCGGCTCCGGCGGCAGGTCGTCGGCGAGCCACGGCGGGGTGACGCGTCCCGGGTCGCTCGGCGCGTCCACGCTCCGCCCGTACGGGTAGGCGGGGGCCTCCCGCTCCCGGTCGGCCTGGTCGTCGCCGTTGTTGACGAGCGGCCAGTTGGCGCGGGAACCCGGCGGGGCGGGCGCCGGCGCCGGCGGACGCGGAGGCGGCACCGGAATGCTCAGGTCGGTGGCGCTGAACCCACCGGTCGGCGGCTCCGGGGCGGTGGTCTTGGGGCGCGGCGGGATGACGGTGCGCTGCCGCTCGGCCCGGGCCTTGTTGATCGCGGCGGTGGTCAGCGTCGGCCGGAACGGCTCGCCGGCCTCGGCCGGGGGCACCGAGCCACGCGAGGACGGGGGGATCGGCGTGATCCCGGGCGGCGGCGGGGGCGGCGCGGAGACCGGCCGGTTGGTCGGCCCGTCCACCCGCGACGGCAGGGGCGCGCCGGTGGGCTCGGGACGGCTCGGCGGCGCGGACGTCGGGCGGCCCAGCGACGCGGCCGGGGCGACGGGGGTGACCGGGGCGGGGGCGACCGGCGGCGGGGCGACCGGCGCGGGCGCCACCGGCGGCGGGCCGAGCGGGCGGGGCACGGTCGGGCCGGTCGGCCCGGAGACCGGTTCCGGGCGGCTGCGCCGGCCACCGGGGACCGGCTCGGGGCGGCTGCGGCGGCCCGCCGGCTCGGTGGCGTCGAGGTCCGGCTCGGGGCGGCTGCGCCGACCGGCCTGCTCGGCGAGCGGCTCGGGCTGCGCCGGCCGGACCGGGCGCAGCCCCGCGGGCTGCGTCACGGCGAGTTCGTCGACCTGCTCGCCGCGGCGGGCGGCGGCCCGACGACCGGTGGCCGGGGTCGGCGTGGTGCGCTCGGCCAGCGCGCCGACCAGCGCGTCGCAGCCGGCGTCGCAGGCGCGGACGGAGGCGACGGCCTGCCGCACCGTCTCGGCGACGGCGGCGGTGAGCGCCCGGTTGACGGTGGCCCGGCGGGGCGTCTCGGAGATGGCGACCCGGAGCGCGGTCACCGCCTCGGTGACGGTGTCGGCGTCGGCCAGGCCGTCGGCGGCCAGTTGCGCGGCGACCGCGTCGGCGGCGGCGCCGAGGTCACGGCCCCGGGCCGAGGTGCCGGTCAGCATGCTCGGCTCGGGCAGCGCGTCGAGGACCGCCAGCGCGACCGGCTCGGCGGGATCGGGGTACGCGCGCAGCGCGGCCGGGTAGAGCTCGCGGAGCACCTCGCGCAGCGTCACCGCGGCCGAGTGTCGCCCGCTGGCCAGTGCCGCGTGGGCGGAGAGGACCTGCTTGTAGCCGGCCAGGTCACGGGGCGCCGGGAGCGTCACCGCGGAGAGCGCGCCGGCCTGGAGCGCCCGGGCCAGCCCGACCGCCCGGCGCTCGGCCGGCGGGGACTGCATCTCCTCCAGCGAGTCGTCGTCGGCGAACCGCTCGGCGAAGTCGTCGACCGAGTCGTCGTCGGCGATCGCCAACGGCCGGCCGGCGGCGCTGAGCAGCGAGGTGACGGTGTGGTCGTCGCTGTCCGCGGCGATGGCCACGCCGCTCGGCCCACCGGACCGCTCCACCAGCAGCGTGACCAGCCGGGCGTAGCCGGCGGGCTCGTCACCGATCTCACAGACGTGCAGCAGACGGCCTGCGTCGTCGACCACAGCGGACGTCAGCGTCGTTCCGGCCGAAGCCGTTCGGTCGGCCGGATCTGCCGAGGCCAGACCGCAGTACACGCGCACGAGCGCCACAGCGTCGTCCTCCTCCCGGGACACAGGTCTTGCTCTGCCAGAGACTGATGCTCCCCGCTCCGGGTCAGTCGCGCCAGTCCACGACGGCAGAGATCTTGCCGACAATGGTGCGCCAACCCAAACTTGCGGTTTGTGCCCCGATTTTCTTCAGCCGGCGACGACCCAGGAAACCACCGATCCCGCCATTGACGGAAGCACGCAGCGCCTCGTCCAGATCGTCCAGGCTGGAGCCGGCGGAGAGCATGTCCAGAACGGCCGGTAGCCGCAGGGCGTACGCCAGGTCACGGGCGACCTCGCCGGCCTCGATCAGCAGCGCCGGATCCCACGCGTCGTGCCCGCCGCGCAGGTTCTCCACCACCAGGTCGAGCTCGTAGGTGTCCTCGTCCAGCGGGGCCACGTCGGCCGGTTCGAGCCGTTCGGACAGTTCATTCCAGCTGTCCAGTTGAGAGAGGTCGTTGGGCGCACCGGAACGGATGAAAGTGACAAGCGACTCCGGCGTCTTGAAGAGCAGCAGCCGCCCCTTGTGGGTGAGGAAGGCCGGCACCTCCTCGTCGCCCGCGGCGTCGTCGTCCTCGTCCGCCTCGTCGTCGGCACCGGCCTCGTCGTCGCCGGGGACCGCCTCGTCGTCGGCGTCGTCGGCGTCCGCGTCGGCCTTGCCGCGGCGGCGCTTCCCGTCGGACTTCTCGTCCTCGTCGTCCTCCTCGGCGGAGAGGGCGGCGAACTCCTCGTCGAGGATCACCACCTCCTCGTCGTCCTCCTCGGCCTCGACGACCTGGCGGCGGGCCAGGAAGGGGTCGTCCTGGTCGCGCTCGGCGACGTCGGTCGGGGTCAGCTCGCGCGCCGGCCGGTAGGCCCGCAGCGTGAAGCCGGTGCCGGCGGGCAGGGCGATCTCCACCGGGTCGATCCGCACCTCGTCCCAGAGTGCGCGGTCCGCCGCCGGGCGGTCGACCTCGACCTCGTCTGCTGCGGCCGAGGTGTCGGTGTCGTCGAGCTCGGGCTCGTCGGCGTCGGGCCGTTGGGGCGACTGGCGGGCCACGCTGACCTCCGTGTGCGTTCGGGTGCCCACCCGGCGGCGTCGCGCCGCCGAGTGACTCTGCGCACATACCCTAGTGGGCAACCCGTTCCGACCGGGAGCCGCACCCCGGTGGCGTCCCGATCGCCCGACAAGTAGGCTTTCTACGCATGAGGGCGCAGGCGCTGCACGGACACCTGGACGCACTGCTGCTGGCCGTGCTGGAACAGGGCGCGCAGCACGGCTACGCGATCATCGAGGCGTTGCGGGCCCGCAGCGGCGGCACGCTGGACCTGCCCACCGGCACCATCTATCCGGCGTTGCGCCGGCTGGAACGGGCCGGCCTGGTGGCCAGCACCTGGAGCACCGTCAACGGCCGGGAACGGCGCACCTACCAGCTCACCGACGCCGGCAGCCGGGCACTGGCCGGGGAACGGGCCGGCTGGCGCGAGTTCAGCGCCACCGTGGGCCGCTTCCTCGGCCCGGCCGAGCCGCCCGCGACGCCCGCCTGAGCCGCCCGCGCCGCCCGCCCGCCCGCGCCGCCCGCCCGCCCGCGCCGCCCGCCCGCCTGCGCCGCCCGCCTGCGACGCCCGCCTGCGACACCGGCCTGGGTCGCCTCACCGACGGGCGAACCGTGGGCCGCGCGCGCTGAGCAGCCACCAGCGGGCCGACCGGGCCAGCGAGAACCAGGCCGCCGACGCCACCACCGCTCCGATGATCATGGGTGGCCAGGTCAGCGCCGCATCCCACAGCCGCACCGACCAGCCGAACAGGGCGCCGCCGGCGAGCGCGCCGACCAGCAGCCCACCGGTCAGCCCGAAGCCGACCGCGCGGGCCGACCGGACGAGCCCCGGCGAGTCCCGTCGGGCGGCGAGCGCGCCGAGCGCCAGCCCGGCCAGCGCCAGCCCGGCGATCGTCCCCCAGATGCCGTGTATCGACGAGGCGAGCAGCAGGTAGCCCGCCGGAGGTCGCGGGCCGGCGCTCCAGCTCGACCCGTGCCAGGTGAGGTCCCCGGCGGAGATCAGCACCGCGGCGACCGCGAGCGTGCGCAGCGCCAGCCCGCGCAGCGCGCCGGCGGCCAGCTCGGCCTGGAAGCCCGGCGCGAGCTGGCCGACGGTGCCGAACTCGGCCACCGCACGCCGCTCCGCCTCCGCCCGCGACAGACCGCCCTCCCGGTACGCCTCGACGGCGTCCTCCAGCGCGTGCCGCGCCTCGGTCAGCAGGTCGGCCTTGAGCCGGGTCGGCCCGTGCAGCCGCCCGGACAGCTCACGCAGCCGGCCCTCGACCGGTAGCTCCCACATGGTCACCAGCCTGCCACCCGGGGCACGCCGGCGCGTCCGGGAGTTCCCCCATTGCGGGCTCAGGGGGCGAGCGCCAGATACCCGCGCTCGGCCGCCGCCTGGCGCAGCCACTGGTCGCGGTACCAGCCGGGGCGCGTCACCAGCTCCTCGTGCCGGCCGCGCTGCACCACGCCGCGGTCCTCCAGCACCACGATCTCGTCCAGCCCGGCCAGGCCGCTGAGCCGGTGGCTGATCAGCAGCACCGAGTGCCCGGCCGGAGTGGCGGCCAGGGTGGCGGCGAGCACCGCGTCCGCCGCCGCCGGGTCGAGACCCTCGGTCGGTTCGTCCAGCACCAGCACCGGCGGGGCGGCCAGCAGCGCCCGGGCCAGCGCCAACCGTTGCCGCTGCCCACCGGAGAGCTGCCCGCCCTGCTCACCGACCACGGTGTCCCAGCCCTCGGGCTGGTCGCGTACCCAGTCCAGCAGCCCGGCCGCCCGGGTGGCCTCGGCCAGGTCCGCGTCGCCGGCGTCCGGGCGGCCCAGCAGCAGGTTCTCCCGCACCGTGGCGTGGAAGACGTACGCCTCGGCGAGCAGGCCGCCGACCAACCGGGGGAGCTGACCGGCCGGGTGCTCCGCCACCGGTACGCCGCCGACGGTGACCCGGCCGGCGTCGGGGTGCACCGCGCCGGTGAGCACCGCGGCCAGCGTGCTCTTGCCGGCACCGCTCGGGCCGACCACGGCCACCCGACGGCCGGCCGGCAGGTCGAGGTCGAACCCGGCCAGCGCGGGCGCGGCACCGGCCCGGTAGCGGACCGTCACGCCCTCGAAGCGCACGTCGTGGCCGCTCGGCGCCGGCCCCGGGACGCCGGCCGGGGCCGGTGCCGCGGGCTCGGTGAGCAGGTCGGCGACCCGGGCCAGGCCGGCCCGGAGCTGGGTCCGTTGCCGGGCGGCGGCGACCAGGGCGAGCGCCACCTCGACAGCGGCCAGCGTGCCCACCGCGAGCACGCCGACCAGCACCCCGCGCACGTCGGCGCGCAGCGCCACGAGCACCACGGCGGCGGCGGTGAGGCCACCCACCAGCACGCCCGTCGCGTCCACCGCGAAGCCGACCGCGGCGAGCCGGCGTTCCAGCCGGGCCAGCCGGTCGGCCCGCCCGTTCGCGGCGGCCAGCGCGGCGCCGGTCGCCCCGAACGCGGCCAGGTCGGCGGCGCCGTGGGTGAGGTCGACCGCGTCCACCGCGAGCGCGCCTCGCAGCGGGGCCACCTCGTCGGCGGCCCGACGGGTGAGCCGGGTGGCCAGCGCGGGCAGCGCCACCCCGGCCACCAGCAGGCCGACCGCGAGCACGCCGGCGGCCGGCGGTGAGATCAGCGCGGCGCCGCCGACGGCGAGCAGGCTGACCAGCGCCGCCGCCGCACCCGGCACCAGCACCCGCAGGAGCAGGTCCTGGGCCGCCTCGACGTCGGAGACCAGCCGGCTGAGCGCGTCCCCGGTGCGCCGGTCGGCGGCGTCGCGCCGGGCCGCGAGCGTGGCGAAGACCCGGGCCCGGACGTCGGTGATCATGCGGAGCACGGCGTCGTGCCCGGCGAGCCGTTCGGTGTAGCGGAACACGCCCCGGCCGACCGCGAGCGCCCGGACCGCGACGATGGCCACGGTGAGCCGGTCCAGCGGCGGCCGGCCGGCGGCGCTCATCAGCAGCCAGGTGGCGGTGGCCATCAACGCCAGCCCGGCGAACTCGGTGGCCGCGGCGAGCAGGCCGGCACCCAGCAGCCGGCCCAGGTACGGCCGGGCCAGGCGCAGCACGACCCGCTCGGCGTCACGACGGGCCGGCGCCGGCGGTTCCGGCGCGCCGGACGGCTCCACCGGGACCCCGGTCGGCCCGGCGGGCACCCGGCCCACCGGCGTGACGCCGTCGCCGGCCGTCATCGGGTCACCGTCGTGCGGGCGTCGCGGCCGGCCACCGTCGTGCGGGCGCGGCCGGTCACCGGCCTGCCGATGCGGCCGGTCACCGGCCTGCCGACGCGGCCGGTCACCGGCCTGCCGACGCGGTCGGCGGGTGCCGGGCGGGCGGGCGGCGTCATCGGGCCACCGCCGGGCCGGTGGTCGTGGGGCGCAGTTCGGTGACCCGGCCGTCCTCGACGCGCAGGATCCGGTCGGCGTCGGCCAGCAGCGCGGGCCGGTGCGCGACGAGCAGCGCGGTCCGGCCGGCGACCAGCCGGCGGGTGGCGTCCAGCACCACCGCCTCACTGGCGCTGTCCAGCCGGGCGGTCGGCTCGTCGAGCAGCACCAGCGGGGCGTCCCGCAGGAACGCGCGGGCCAGCGCGACGCGCTGCCGCTGCCCGCTGGACAGGCCGTGACCGCGCTCGCCGAGCCGGGTGCCGAGCCCGTCGGGCAGCGCGGTGACCACCTCGTCCAGCGCGGCGTCGGCGACGGCGGCGGCCAGCGCGTCGTCCGGGGTGTCCGGCGCACCGAGGCGGATGTTGTCGGCCAGGGAACCGGCGAACAGGTGCGCCCGCTGCGGCACCCAGGCCACCTCGCGGCGCCAGGCGTCCGGGTCGGCCCCGGCCAGGTCGGTCCCGTCGACGGTGACCCGGCCGGCGGTCGGCGCGACGAAGCCGAGCAGCAGGTTGAGCAGCGTGCTCTTGCCCGCGCCGCTGGGACCGATGATCGCCACCCGGTCACCGGGCCGGATGGTCAGCGTGACGTCGCGCAGCGCGGTCGTCCGGTCGTACGCGACGGTCACGCCCTCGAAGCGGATCTCGCCGCGGCCGTCCGGCGCCGCGCCCCCGGTGGCGGCCGGTGCGGTCGGCGCGTCGGTCGCGGACAGCGTGAACGCCTCGTCCAGCGCGGCGAGCCCCTCCATGCTGGCGTGGAACCGGCTGCCGGCGGCCCGCAGCGGAAGGTACGCCTCCGGGGTGAGCAGCAGCACCAGCAGCGCGGTGGAGAGCGTGATCCCGCCGCCGAGCAGCCGGATGCCGACCGGCACCGCGACCAGCGCGACGGAGAGCGTGGCGACCAGCTCCAGCACCAGCGCGGAGAGGAACGCGATCCGCAGCGTCCGCATGGTGGCCTCGCGGTGGCCGTCGGCCATCCGGCGCACCACGTCGACCTGGGCCCGGGCCCGGCCGAACGCGCGCAGCGTGGGCAGCCCGGCGACCATGTCGAGGAAGTGGCCGCCGAGCAGCGACAGTCGCCGCCACTGTCGTTCGGTGGCGGCCTGCGCCTGCCAGCCGAGCAGCGCGCCGAAGATCGGGATGAGCGGGATGGTGAGCGCGATGATCAGCGCCGAACTCCAGTCGGCGAACACGATCCGGGCCAGCACCGCCGCCGGCACGGTCACGCTGAGCACGAGCTGGGGGAGGTACCCGGTGAAGTAGGGGTCGAGCGCGTCCAGGCCGCGCCCGGCCAGTGTGGCGAGCTGCCCGGCCCGCCGGCCGGCGACCCAGGTGGGACCGTGCCGGCCGACCGCGCGGAGCAGGTCGGCCCGGAGCGCCGCCTTGACCGTCGCGGCGGCCCGCGCCGCCACCGTGCCCTGCGCCCAGCTCACCAGCGCCCGGGCCGCGACCGCGGCCAGGAAACCGGCGAGCGCCGGCCGGTGCAGCCGCCCGTCGATCGCGGTGGCCAGCAGCGTGGCCAGCGCGGTGGCCTGGGCGACCACCAGCAGCGCGGTCAGGCCGCCCAGCGCCGCGAGCACGGCGAGGTCGCGCCGGGCCGCGGGGACCCGGCGCAGCAGACGCGGATCGAACGGGCGGCGGTTCACCAGTACACCGGTGCCCTGCCGTCGATCCGTCCTCGGAACACCCACCAGCACATCGCCTGAAAGCCTAGTAGGGCCGGCAGGAGCGGCAGCACGAGCCAGCCCAGCAGCGCCAGCGTCGGGCGGCTGGCGGCGGCCCCGGCGACCGTCAGCGAGGCCGCCGGGTCACCGGTGGCCACCAGGATCCGGGGCCAGAGCGCGGCCCCGACCAGCGGCGCCGGCAGCGCCAGCGCCGTCGCGGTCGCCGCGAACGCCACAGCGGCCCGGCCCCGACGCAGCGCCGCGCGGGCCACCAGCAGCGCCGCCACCAGCGCCAACGGCAGGAGTACGGCGAGCGCCGGTCGCGCCACGGCGGCGCGTACCCGGTCGGAGAGCAGGCCCAGGGCGGTGGTCGCGGCGACCGCGGTGAGCGCGGCGGGCACCAGGCCGCGGGCCAGCCGGGCGAGGGCCGGGGCGTCGGCGGGCGGCAGCCGGAGCGTGAGGAACGTCGCACCGTGCACCGCGACCAGCGCGAGCAGCGTCAACCCGGTGGCGGCCACGAACGGGGTCACCACGTGGCCGACGCCGGCCACGTGCCCGTCGGCGGTCAGCGGCACGCCCTGGAGCAGCCCGCCGAGCAGCGCGCCCCAGCCCAGCGCGGCCAGCACGCCGCCGACCACCACGATCCGGTCCCATCCGGCCCGGGTCGCCTCGCCGCCGGCCCGGCCGCGCAACTGCACGCCGGCGGTGACCAGCACCACCCCGGCCAGCGCGCCCAGCACCACCGGGTAGAAGCCGGCGAGCAGCTCACCCTCCAGCGTGGGGAACGCGCCGAACAGGATGCCGACGGTGGCCACCAGCCAGACCTCGTTGCCGAGGAAGAACGGCCCGACCGCGGTGAGCGCGGCCCGACCGGTGCCCGCTCCGGCGCGCCGGGCCAGCAGCAGGCCGACACCGTAGTCGTAGCCGCCGAGCACCAGGTAGGCGGCGAAGAAGAGGCCGAGCAGGGCGTACCAGGCGAGTTCCACGGCGGGCTCCCTCAGGCGAACACGGGCTGGTGGTGGGCGTCGGTGTCGGGTGCGGGCGGGCGGCCCAGCGCGGGGTCGAGCGCGCCCCGGGCCGCGTGCCGGGCCAGCAGCGTCCAGTTGGTGACCGCGAGCGCGCCGAGCAGCAGGCTGAACGCGATCAGCGAGGCGAGCATCAGCGCGGGCGACACCGGCGAGACGGCCCGCTCGGTGGGCAGCAGCCCGTACGCCACCCAGGGCTGGCGGCCCACCTCGCGGGCGATCCAGCCGAGCAGCACGGCCACGAACGGCAGCGGCAGGCCGAGCAGGAGCAGCCAGAGCGGGAACCGCAGCCGGATGATCCAGTCGCGCCAGAGCAGCGGCAGCAGCAGCCAGACGCAGCCCAGCGCGAAGCCGATCAGGATCATGAAGCCGAGCCCGACGTTGGACAGCACCGGCGGCTCCCAGTCGCCCGGGCCGAACCGGGCGGTCCAGTCGGCGACCATCGCGTCCCGGTCCGGGCCGCCGCCGAACTTGGTGGGCTGGAGCTGACCGACCGGGCCGAACTGGGCGAAGCCGAAGCCCTGCAACGCGCTCACCGCGAGCGCCGCGGTGACCAGGCCGAGCCGCAGCGAGGTGCGGAACAGCAGGAAGTCCGGGGTACGCCGGAGCAGGTGCCACGCGCTGACCGCGGCCATCAGCAGCCCACCGGTGACCAGGCTCGCGGACACCACGTGGCCGAACGCGAAGCCGAACGTGGGGTTGGTGACCAGCGCGCCGAAGTCGGTGAGGTGGGCCACGCCGTCGCGTACCTCGTAGCCGACCGGGTGCTGGAGCCAGGCGTTCGCCACCATGATCCAGAAAGCCGAGGCGTACGCGGTCAGCGCGACGCCCCAGAGCAGCGCCAGGTGCACGCCGCGCCGCAGCCGGTGCCACCCGAAGATCCACATCCCGAGGAACGTGGACTCCAGGAAGAACGCGACGAGCGTCTCGATGGCCAGCGGGGCGCCGAACACGTTGCCCACGTAGCGCGACAGGCCGCTCCAGTTCAGCCCGAACTGGAACTCCATCACGATCCCGGTGGCGATGCCGAGCACGTAGTTGATCACGTAGAGCTGGCCCCAGAACCGGGTCAGCCGCTCGTAGGCCGGCTTGCCGGTGAGGTAGCCGGCGGTCTGGAGCCCGACCAGCAGCGTGACCAGGCCGAGCGTGACCACCACGAACAGGAAGTGGATCGAGGTGGTGGTGGCGAACTGGAGGCGGGCGAGGAGCAGGGGGTCCATGGCGCGTTCTCCCACGGGTTGGCTCGCTTGTCATAGGCACCCTACACATAGACTTTCTACCTATGCGGACCCGTGAACCCGGAGCAACCCCGTAGGGGGCGGCTCAGCTCAGGAACAGGGAGACCGGCAGCGCGACGAGCGTGCCGGCGACGGCCAGCGCGGTGGCGCCGAGCACCCGGGGCGGGCGGTCCGCGACCAGCAGGCGCTGCACCCGTACGTCGAGGTCCCGGTCGCCGATGCCAAGCGTGCCGGCCGGCGTCACCCGGTGCCCGGCGGCGGCGAACCGGCGCAGCGCGCCGGCCAGCGGCTCGTCCGCGTGCAGCTCCCGGGCCTTGTCGTCGGCGCGCATCTCGACCAGCAACGCCACCCGGGCGTGCGCGTCGCGCACCCAGCGGAACCAGGGCAGCGCCCGGCACAACGCGGTGAACGGCAGCAGCACCAGGTCGTGCCGCTCCTGCGCGTGCGCCCGCTCGTGGGTGAGCACCGCCGCCAGCTCGGCCGGGTCCAACAGGTCGACGGTGCCGGCGCTCACCACCACCCGGGGACGCACCCCGGGCAGGCAGTACGCCGCCGCGCTCGGATGGTCGAGCACCAGCGCGCCGGGCACCGTCGGGTCGCGCCGCGCCACCAGGCTCAGCAGCTCCCGGTGCCGGCGCTGGGCGCGGACCGCGCCGTGCACGGCGCGCACCGTGGTGGTGACCAGCACCGCGCCGATGCCGAAACCGACCCCGACCAGGCTGAGGTGCACCGCGCCCACGCCGGCCGGCAGCGTGCCGTGGACCAGATCGTCACCGAGCGCCAGCAGCGCGCTCCCGGTCGGCCGGTCGTAGGCGGCGAGCCCGACCGCCATCGGCAGCCCCATGGCGGACAGCCCCAGCGCCAGCCCGACCGCCTGCCAGCAGACGATCGCCACCCGCGGCGCGCGCCACGTCCACCGCGCGGCGGCGAGGACCTGCGCGGTCAGCCAGCAGGCCAGGATGGTCGCGGCGAAGTGCACGGCGTACGCCACGGCAGCCGCCTACCGGTCCGTCGCCTCGTCGAGCGCCGGCCCGCCCGGTCGCGGGTCGGTCAGCCCGGCCTCGGCGCCGAGCGCGGCGCGGAGCACGTCCGCCTCCGTGCCGGTGACCGAGCGGGCGAAGCGCACCAGCGCGGCGTCCCGGCTGCCGCCGAGATCGAGCGCGTCGAGCATGAGCTGGGCGATGTGCGCCTCGCGGGTGGCCGCCGGCCGGTACCGCCAGGCCCGCCCCTCCCGCTCGCGCTGGACCATGCCCTTGCCGGCGAGCCGGTCCAGCACCGTCATCACGGTGGTGTAGGCCAGCTCGCGCCCGTCGAGGGCGTCGGCGACCTCGCGCACGGTCACCCCGTCCGACGTGGCGGGCACCGAGTCCCACAGCACGTCCATCACCGCACGCTCAAGGTCCCCCAGCCGAGTCACCCGCCAATCCTACCCCCCGTAGTAGACCCCACCCCACCCCGCCGCCGCCCCCACCCCACCCCCACCCCGCTCCCTCCCCTGATTCACGGAAAGAGTGGCCATCCGCGCCTGGATGGCCACTCTTTCCGTGAAAGTGCGGGGATCTTGTGAGGGGTGAGGGGTGAGGGGGTGAGGCGGGTCAGATGCCCTTGGGGTGCCAGACGGTCTTGGTCTCCAGGAGCGTGGTCATCCGGGTCAGGCCCGGGTCGGTGTGCCAGTCGTGGTCGGCCGGGGCCGGCCGGAGCACCCGCTTGAGGTTCTCCGCGGCCTTGACCTCCAGCTCCACCGCCAGCTCGGCGTCCGCCACACCGGTCAGGTCGATCGCGTTGACGTCCATGTGCGCGGCAAGCGTCGGCGCCGTCTCGGTGATCCGGCCGGTGAGGATGTTCACCACGCCACCGGGCAGGTCGGAGGTGGCCAGCACCTCGGCCAGCGTGACCGCCGCCAGCGGCGCGGCCGGGGAGGCGGCCACCACCACCGTGTTGCCGGTGACGATCGCCGGGGCGATCACGCTCACCAGGCCGAGCAGCGCCG
The DNA here is from genome assembly GCF_045040125.1 of Micromonospora sp. NBC_01392. Classification (NCBI taxonomy): domain Bacteria; kingdom Bacillati; phylum Actinomycetota; class Actinomycetes; order Micromonosporales; family Micromonosporaceae; genus Micromonospora; species Micromonospora sp. NBC_01392. Next base: position 1,062,586 of record NZ_CP109549.1, read on the forward strand.
GGGACTCCGGGGCCACCACGGCGACCACGCCGGTCGGCTCCGGCGCGGACAGGTTGAAGTACGGGCCGGCCACCGGGTTCGCCCCGCCGTAGACCTGGGGGAGCTTGTCGGACCAGCCGGCGTACCAGACCCAGCGGTCGATCGCGGCGTCCACCTCGTCGGCCGGGACGCCGAGCGCCACGAACTGCTCGCGCCGGCCCTCCAGCATCTCGGCGACCCGGTAGAGGATCTGACCCCGGTTGTACGCGGTCGCCCCGGCCCAGCCCTTCACCGCGGCCCGGGCGGCGACTACCGCGTCCCGCGCGTCCTTGCGGGAGGCCAGCGACACGTTGGAGTCCTGCACGAGATACGACCGTCCCGACTCGCTGCGCGGGAACTTCCCGCCGATGAAGAGCTTGTACGTCTTGCGTACCGCGACCCGCTCAGACATTGAGGTACGCCTCCAGCCCCTGCCGGCCGCCCTCGCGACCGTAGCCCGACTCCTTGTAGCCGCCGAACGGTGAGGTCGGGTCGAACTTGTTGAACGTGTTGGCCCACACCACCCCGGCGCGCAGCCGGTCGGCCACCCACAGGATCCGGGAACCCTTGTCGGTCCAGATCCCGGCCGACAGCCCGTACGGCGTGTTGTTGGCCTTCTCGACCGCCTCCGCCGGGGTGCGGAACGTCAGCACGGACAGCACCGGGCCGAAGATCTCCTCACGGGCGATCCGGTGCGCCTGGGTGACCCCGGTGAAGATGGTCGGCGCGAACCAGAACCCGCGGTCCGGCAGCTCGCACGGCGGCGACCAGCGCTCGGCCCCCTCGGCGGCGCCGACGTCGGACAGCTCGCGGATGCGCGCCAACTGCTCGGCCGAGTTGATCGCGCCGACGTCGGTGTTCTTGTCCAGCGGGTCACCGACCCGCAGCCGGGCCATCCGGCGCTTGAGCGACTCCAGCACCTGCTCGGCGACCGACTCCTGGACCAGCAGCCGGGACCCGGCGCAGCAGACGTGCCCCTGGTTGAAGAAGATGCCGTTGACGATCCCCTCGACCGCCTGGTCGACCGGGGCGTCGTCGAAGACGATGTTGGCGGCCTTGCCGCCCAACTCCAGGGTGAGCTTCTTCCGGGTGCCGGCGACCGCACGCGCGATGGCCTTGCCGACCTCGGTGGAGCCGGTGAACGCGACCTTGTCCACGCCCGGGTGCTCGACCAGCGCGCGGCCGGTGTCGCCGGCCCCGGTGACGATGTTGACCACACCGGCCGGCAGGTCGGCCTGCTGGCAGATCTCGGCGAACAGCAGCGCGGTCAGCGGCGTGGTCTCGGCCGGCTTCAGCACCACCGTGTTGCCGGCGGCGAGCGCCGGGGCGATCTTCCAGGCCAGCATGAGCAGCGGGAAGTTCCACGGGATGACCTGCGCGGCCACGCCCAGCGGCTTCGGGTCCGGGCCGAAGCCGGCGTGCTCCAGCTTGTCCGCCCAGCCGGCGTAGTAGAAGAAGTGCGCGGCGACCAGCGGCAGGTCGACGTCGCGGGACTCCTTGATCGGCTTGCCGTTGTCAAGCGACTCCAGCACGGCCAGCTCGCGCGAGCGCTCCTGGATGATCCGGGCGATCCGGAACAGGTACTTCGCCCGGTCCCGGCCCGGCATCGGACCCCAGACCTTCTCGTACGCCGTCCGGGCGGCCCGGACCGCGCGGTCCACGTCCGCGCTGCCGGCCTCGGCGATCTCGGCCAGGACCTCCTCGGAGGCCGGGTTGATCGACTTGAAGCTGCCACCGTCGGCCGGGTCGACGAACTTTCCGTCGACGAAGAGCCCGTACGAGGGCCTGAGGTCGACCACCGAGCGCGACTCGGGGGCGGGTGCGTATTCGAACATCGCGGTCAGTCCAGGGTGAAGTAGTCGGGGCCGGCGTAGACGCCGGTCGTCAGCTTGGTGCGCTGCATCAGCAGGTCGTTGAGCAGGCTGGACGCGCCGAACCGGAACCAGTCCGGGTCGAGCCAGTCGGCGCCGACCGTCTCGTTGACCATGACCAGGTACTTGATCGCGTCCTTGGTGTTCTTGATGCCGCCGGCCGGCTTCACGCCGACCTGACGCCCGGTGGCGGCGCGGAAGTCGCGGACCGCCTCCAGCATCACCAGCGTCACCGGCAGCGTGGCCGCGACCGGGACCTTGCCGGTGGAGGTCTTGATGAAGTCACCGCCGGCCAGCATGGCGAGCCAGGAGGCGCGCCGCACGTTGTCGTAGGTGGCCAGCTCGCCGGTCTCCAGGATCACCTTGAGGTGGGCGTCCCCGCAGGCATCCTTGGTGGCCACGATCTCGTCGTAGACCTCCTGGTAGCGGCCGGCCAGGAACGAGCCCCGGTTGATCACCATGTCGATCTCGTCGGCGCCGGCCTCGACGGCCGCCCGGACGTCGGCGAGCTTGATCTCCAGCGGGGCCTGCCCGGACGGGAACGAGGTCGCCACGCTGGCCAGGTGCACAGTGCCAACTCCGGCCGGCGCGGCGCCGTGCGCCTGTCCCGGTCCGCCGGATGGCCGCCCGGAGCCGGCGTCGCTGCCGCGCAGCACCTCGGCCACGTACGGGACCATCGCCGGGTAGACGCAGACCGCGCCGACGTGCGGGCAGGACGGGTCGGCCGGGTCGGGGCGTAGCGCCTTGGCCGCCAGCGCCCGCACCTTGCCCGGGGTGTCGGCCCCTTCGAGGGTGGTCAGGTCGACCATCCGGATGGCCAGGTCGATCGCCTCGGCCTTGGCCGTGGTCTTGATGGAGCGGGTGCCGAGCTGGGCCGCCCGCTGCTCCGCGCCGACCTGGTCCACGCCCGGCAGGCCGTGCAGGAAGGTCCGCAGAGCGGTCTCGGATCGTCCCAGCTCGGAGAGGTCCGACCGGGCCGACGTCGCTGTCGCCGTCATGCCCCGAATAGTACGCACCCGCGAGTCGAGTGATCTTGGTCACGGCCGAGTGGTTGCATCCGGCACACGTGAGCGGTGTCGCTGGTCGGGCTGCACCCGACGTGCCACCGGCCGGGGACCGGTAGGTTGAGCGATCGTGGACGTACACGTCATTGACCATCCGCTCGCCCAGACGCGGCTGACCGCCATGCGGGACGCCCGGACCGACTCCTCGTCGTTCCGGGCGGCGCTGCGCGAACTCACCACCATGCTGGTGTACGAGGCCGCACGCTCCTTCCCCGTCGAGAACTACTCGATCCAGACCCCGGTCACCGCCACCGAGGGCACCCGGCTGGCCAACCCGCCGCTGCTCGTGCCGGTGCTGCGGGCCGGGCTCGGCATGGCCGACGCCGCGCTCGCCCTGGTGCCCGAGTCGTCGATGGGCTTCGTGGGCCTGGCCCGCGACGAGGAGACGTACGAGCCGCGGGCGTACATGGAGTCGCTGCCCCGGGACCTCAGCGGCCTGCCGGTGCTGGTGCTCGACCCGATGCTGGCCACCGGCGGCTCGCTGGAGCACTGCTGCCGGCTGCTCGCCGACCGGGGCTGCACCGACATCACCGTGCTCTGCGTGCTGGCCGCCCCGGTCGGCATCGAGCGGCTGGAGCGGAGCGGCCTGCCGCTGCGCCTGGTCACCGCGTCGATCGACGAGGGCCTGAACGACAAGATGTTCATCGTCCCGGGCCTCGGCGACGCCGGCGACCGCCAGTTCGGCGGCATGCCCCGCTTCTGACGCCCCTGTCGCCGCTGATTCACGGAAAGAGGGCGCATTTCCCCTCGAAAAGGCCCGCTTTCCGTGAATCAGGCGACCCGGGGGACGCGACCCCGGCGAGTTGGTGCGCGGGGTGCGGGGAGGCGCTAGCGTTCCGGGCCATGACTGGTGTTGCGCTCGCCGAGGAGTTGCTCCTCCTCGCGTATGACGACGAATCCGGCAAGGCCGCCATGCCCCGGATCAGCCTGGACCTGGGCATGGCCGCGGCGGTGCTGGTCGAGCTGGCCCTGGCCGGCCGGATCGCGTACGCGGAGGGGAACCTCGCGGTGGTCCACCCGGCGCCGACCGGCGAGCCGATCGCGGACGCGGTGCTCGCCAAGATGGCCGCGGACACCCCGCACACGCCGTCGTCCTGGGTGCAGCGCCTGCGGCACGGGCTGCGTGACAAGATCCTCGGCGACCTCTGCGAACGCGGCGTGGTCCGCGACGTCGACGAGACCGAGCTGGGCTTCATCCACGTGCACCGCTACCCGGTGGCGGACGCCTCGGTCGAGGCGGACATCCGACGGCGGCTGGCCGACGCGCTGACCAGCGGGCAGCTCCCGGACGAGCGGACCGCCGCGCTCGCCACGCTGGTCGCGGTGCTGCGGATGGAACCGGCGCTCGGGCTCACCGGCGCCGACGCGGACGACGCCGGCAAGCGGCTGGAGGAGATCGCGGCCGGCGCCGGCTTCTCCGGCACGGTGAGCCTGGACGACAGCGTGGTACGCCCCTCGGTCAGCCTGGTGATCGTCGCGCTGGGCCAGGCGGTCGACGCCGCCCTCGGCAAGCGGCCCAGCGTGTAAGGCGGGGCCCCCTGTTAACGCATCCGGTATAGATGGGGCCCCTTCTCACCCTCAGGTGTTAAGAAGGGGCCCCTGCTTGCACCACGGTCAGAGGCCCAGCGCGGCGGCGATCTCGGTGCGCAGCTCGGTGACGGCCGCCCGGGCGCGGCTGCGGGCCGCCGGCACGTCGCCGTCGGTCACCGGCGCCACCACCTCCAGGTACGCCTTCAGCTTCGGCTCGGTGCCGGAGGGCCGGATGACCACCCGGGCGGCGTCGGTACGCAGGATCACCACGTCCGCCTCGGGGAGCAGGTCGGACGCCTCGGCGACCGGCTGCCCGAGCAGCGACGTCGGGGTGGCCGCCCGGATCCGCGCCATCGAGTCCGCGATCACCCGCAGGTCCTCCACCCGCACCGAGAGCTGGTCGGTGTGGTGCACCCCGAACTCGGCCGCCAGCTCGTCCAGCCGGTCGGTGAGCGTCCGACCCTGGGCCTTGAGGCCGGCGGCCAGCTCGGCGACGGTCAGCGCGGCGGTGATGCCGTCCTTGTCCCGCACGTGCCCCGGCGCGACGCAGTAGCCCAGCGCCTCCTCGTAGCCGTACACCAGCGGCTCCCGGCCGCCGCCGGCCCGGACGATCCACTTGAACCCGGTCAGCGTCTCGTCGTAGGGCAGCCCGCGCGCCTCGGCCATCGCCCGCAGCAGCGTCGACGAGACGATGGTGGTGGCGTACAGGCCGGTCACGCCGCGCCGCATCAGGTGGTCGGCGAGCAGCGCGCCCACCTCGTCGCCGCGCAGCATCCGCCAGGACCCGGCGTCGCGTACGGCCACCGCGCACCGGTCCGCGTCCGGGTCGTTGGCGATCGCCAGGTCCGCGCCGGTGCGGTCGGCGAGCGCGACCAGCAGGTCCACCGCGCCCGGCTCCTCCGGGTTGGGGAAGTTGACGGTCGGGAACGCCGGATCCGGTTCCGCCTGCTCGGGCACCACCCCGGGCACGCCGAAGCCGGCCCGCGCGAACGCGGCGGTCAGCACCGCCGCGCCCACCCCGTGCAGCGGCGTGTACGCCACCCTCAGGTCGCGTGGGCCGGCCGGGTCCACCACCGCGGCAGCCCGGTCCACGTACGCGGCGACCAGCTCGTCACCGAGCACCTGGCCGGCCGGGCCGAGCGGTACCTCGGCGAGCACCCCGACCGCCCGGATGGCGGCCTCGATGCCGGCGTCGGCCGGCGGCACGATCTGCGCCCCCGCGCCCAGCTCACCGCCGAGCTGCGCGCCCAGGTACACCTTGTAGCCGTTGTCCTGCGGCGGGTTGTGGCTGGCGGTGACCATCACGCCGGCGACGGCGCCGAGCTGCCGGACCGCGAACGCCAGCACCGGCGTGGGCAGCGGGCGGGGCAGCAGCAGCGCCGCCCGGCCCGCGCCGGTGGCCACCTGCGCGGTGCGCTCGGCGAACGCGCGGGAGCCGCGCCGGGCGTCGTACCCGATCACCAGCGGGCCCTCGCCGCCCTGGGCGGCAAGCCAGCCGACCAGCCCGGCGGCGGCCTGGGTGACCACGGCGAGGTTCATCCCGTTGGGCCCGGCGCGCAACGGACCGCGCAGGCCGGCGGTGCCGAACGTCAGCGGGCCGGCGAACCGGTCGGCCAGTTCGGCGGCCGTGCCGGGCAGCCCGTCGAGGACGGCGCGCAGCTCGTCCCGGTCGGCCGGGTCGGGGTCGTCGGCGAGCCAGCGCTCGGCTGAAACGCGAAGGTCGTCAAGGTCAGTGGTGTCCGCCGCCATGGCCTCTTGATAGCACGGCGACGGATCACCACCGGTCGTCGGCCTCGACTCAGTTGTCGGCCGTGAGCCGGAACGAACCGGCCATCGCGTCGAAGATCGGCTTACTCTCGGCGAACCGTGCGTCGGTGGAGGAGAGGTAGAACGAGTAGACCTTCCCGTCCTTGACCAGGCCCCGCCAGATGCCGTGCCGCATGGCGTCGCCCTCGCCGCAGGTGTATTCGACCTGGCCCGCACTCTGGCCGGCGAGCGGCTGCTCGGAGACCGACACCTCGGTGTAGGGGGCCGGGCAGTTCTTGCTCTTGGCGCTGTTCTTCTTCAGGTTGCGCGAGGCGAACTCGGCCCAGCTGATCGAGGTGCCGCCCCAGTCCTCCGCGATGACCCGCACCTTGCGACCCTCGTCGTTCGGGTCGACGTAGTCGACGAAGAGGCCACCGGTCTGCCGCTGCCAGCCCTTCGGCACCTGGATGGTGATGCCCTTGACGGTCTGCTCCTGCATCTCCGGCGCGGCGGCGGCCGAGTTCGACGGCAGCGTGCCCACGATCGGCGGCGGCGCGTCGTCACCGCCGCCGCTGGTCAGCGCGATCACGCTCACCAGCAGCACCACGGCCAGGCCGCCGGCGGCGGCGAGCTGGACCTTGCGGGGCCACGCCTTGACCTTGCCGAGCAGCCCCTTCGCCCCGCCGGGCGAGCCGGTGCCGGGCGCGGTGGCCGGCGTGGTCCACGGCTGGCCGGTGCCCGGCACCGACCACTGCGCGCCGCCGCCGTACACCGGCTGGGTGGCGTCGGCGTTGCCGCCGTAGGTGGCCGGTGTGGCGGTGGGGACGCGCTGGGTGGCGTCCGTACCCGCGCCCTGGTCGAACCGGACGGTGGCGGCCGGCGAGATGCGCTGGGTGGCCTCGGGCGCGTCCGGCCCGGACATCGCGCCGGTCGGCGTGTGCAGCGGGCCGGCGAGCGCGTCGGCGCTTGTCTCGTCGAGCGCCGCGGCGCCGGTCGCCGGCTTCGCGGCGGGGCGCTCCCCGCGCCGCAGCGCGGCGAGGCGGTCGGTGAGCGACTCGCTCGGGCCGATCATCGCCCGGCCGCCGATCTGCCCGCTGGGCTTCGGCTCCGGCGCGGCCGGCGGCGGCGTGGTCGGGCGCGGCACCGGCACCACCGCGTACGGGTCGGTGACCGAGTTGACCGCGGTGGCGGTGCTGGTCAGTGGGCCGGCGAGCAGCTCGCGCAGCATGGCCCGGGCCCGGTGCACGTCGAGGCGGCGGGCCGGGTCCTTCTCCAGCAGGCCCATCAGCACGCCGGTGAGCGGGCCGCTGCGCTGGGGTGTGGCGGGCGGGTCCTCGACCACGGCGTGCATGGTCTCGATCGGGTCGCCCTTGTCGAACGGGGGCCGGCCCTCGACCGCGGTGTAGAGCGTCACGCCGAGCGAGAACAGGTCGCTGGGCGGGCCGAACTCCTGGCCCATGGCCCGCTCGGGGGAGATGAAGTGCGGCGAGCCGAGCACCATGCCGGGCGTGGTGAGCTGCACGTCGGTGGGCATCCGGGCGACGCCGAAGTCGGTCAGCACGCAGCGCCCGTCGGAGCAGATCAGCACGTTCGCCGGCTTGACGTCGCGGTGCAGCACGCTGAGCGCGTGCGCCACCTCCAGCGCGCCGAGCAGCGCGATGCCGATCTTGGCGACCGCGCGTGGCGCGACCGGGCCGTCCTCGATCACCATGTCGGCCAGGCTGCGGGCGTCCAGCAGCTCCATCACGATCCACGGCCGGCCACCCTCGGTGACCACGTCGTAGACCTGCACCACGGCCGGGTGCTGGATCGCGGCGGCGGCGCGGGCCTCGCGCAGCGTCCGCTCGTAGAGCGCGTCGCGGTCGCTGGGGGCGAGCCCCGGCGGGAGGACGACCTCCTTGACCGCCACGTCGCGGCGCAGAAGTGTGTCTGTGGCCCGCCAGACCGTGCCCATGCCGCCGTTGCCCACCGGGGATCGCAGCGAGTAGCGACCACCGATGGTGGTGCCGGGCGCCGCGCGTCCAGTGGGGGGACTGGCCGGTCCGCCGCTCCACGTCGGAATCTGAGTCACAGAAAAGCCACCGGGGGATATCGAGGGGGCTGGGACACAACCCCTCTATCTTGCTGGTTCCGACGCCCGATGCGAAACCCGACGCGGCGGGCGTTTACCTACTCGACGGTATGTGGCCAGCTACTCACCTCCGGTGGGCCGCCGGTGCCGGTGTGCGGTATCCCTCACCCACCGGGCGGCGGCCGCGTCCTACCATCCGGTAATGAGTGATGCGCGGTCAAGCGAGTCGGGTTTCCCGATCAAGGGCGTCTACACGGCGGCCGACCTTCCGGCGGACCTGGACGCCCGACTCGGTGAGCCGGGCGAGTACCCGTACACCCGCGGGGTCTACCCGACGATGTACACGTCCCGGCCGTGGACCATGCGGCAGTACGCCGGCTTCGGCACCGCCACCGAGAGCAACGCGCGTTACCACCAGCTCCTGCGGGCCGGCACCATGGGCCTGTCGGTCGCGTTCGACCTGCCCACCCAGATGGGGTACGACTCGGACGACCCGATCGCACACGGCGAGGTGGGCAAGGTCGGCGTCGCCATCGACTCCATCGAGGACATGCGCACGCTCTTCGGCGGGATCCCGCTGGACAAGGTCTCCACCTCGATGACCATCAACGCCCCCGGCTCCGTGCTGCTGCTGCTCTACCAGCTCGTGGCGGAGGAGACCGGGGTGCCGGGCGGGGCGCTCAACGGCACCATCCAGAACGACATCCTCAAGGAGTACATCGCGCGGGGGACGTACATCTTCCCGCCGAAGCCCTCGCTGCGGCTGGTCGCCGACACCTTCGCCTACTGCCGGGCCGAGGTGCCGAAGTGGAACACCATTTCCATCTCCGGCTACCACATGGCCGAGGCCGGCGCGTCGCCCGCGCAGGAGATCGCGTTCACGCTGGCCAACGGCGTGGAGTACGTCCGGGCGGCGCTGGCGGCCGGGCTGGCCGTGGACGACTTCGCGCCCCGGCTGTCGTTCTTCTTCGTGGCCCGCACCACGTTGCTGGAGGAGGTCGCCAAGTTCCGGGCGGCCCGCCGCATCTGGGCCCGCCTGATGCGCGACGACTTCGGCGCGAAGAACCCGAAGTCGCTGATGCTGCGGTTCCACACCCAGACCGCCGGCGTGCAGCTCACCGCGCAGCAGCCGGAGGTCAACCTGGTCCGGGTCGCGGTGCAGGGCCTGGGCGCGGTGCTCGGCGGCACCCAGTCGCTGCACACGAACAGCTTCGACGAGGCGATCGCGCTGCCCACCGAGAAGGCGGCCCGGCTGGCGCTGCGGACCCAGCAGGTGCTGGCGTACGAGACGGATCTCACCGCCACCGTCGACCCGTTCGCCGGGTCGTACGTGATCGAGGCGATGACCGACGAGCTGGAGGCGGCGGCGGTCGAGCTGATGGACCGGGTGTTCGACCACGGCTCGGCGGTGGACGCCATCGAGGCCGGCTTCCAGAAGCGGGAGATCGAGCAGTCCGCGTACCGGATCGCCCAGGAGATCGACGCGGGCGAGCGGGTGGTGGTCGGGCTGAACCGGTTCCGGGTCGACGAGGAGGAGCCGTACGAGCCGCTGCGGGTGGACCCGTCGATCGAGGTGGCCCAGGCGGACCGGCTGGCCAGGCTGCGCGCCGAGCGGGACTCGGGAGCGGTCGAGCGGGCGCTGGCCGAGCTGCGCGCCGCGGCCGAGGGTGACGCCAACGTGCTCTATCCGATGAAGGAGGCGCTGCGGGCCCGGGCCACGGTGGGCGAGGTCTGCGGGACGCTGCGCGGCGTGTGGGGGGTCCACCGACCGAGTGACCGGTTCTGAGACGTCGGTGACGGCGGCCCCGTCGGCATCCCCTGGGTGCCCGGCGCGGGCCGCCTTTCGCATTCTGGCGGGTGTGCGATTTTGTCAGGCGGGTAACCCGTTCGGGTGAACGGGACGGACAGCATGTGCGGTCGGTGAGCGGACGGCCATGTCACCGTCGGGAGTCGCCCGGCAGCCGACGGTTGTCGGGCAATTGTCGGAGTGGCAGTTAATTGCCGCGACTAATGCGACAATTCGGAACGACGACTCGGCTTTTGGTAATCGATGAATCGGTTACGCGTTGTAGGAGGTGGGGGGCAGATGACCGCGTCCGACCACGATCTACCTGCTGTCCCGCAGATATTCGAGCGCTCCCACCAGGGCATTCGTGACGCTGCGCGGTCCGATCGCTACGCGAAAGATGTTGCGCAGCGTCACCGTCGGGGGTCTAGGCTGTCTGCTGTTCTGCCCGATGATCCATCCCTCTCAAGTGATCGAGAATTCGACGTGACGAGTGCGTTGACGCTGCCCTCGGGCGGCCCGCTGGCGTCGTCCCGGCCCGAGGCGCCGACCGGTTCCCAGCCCCTGCCCTTCGAGCTCGACCATCTGCTCGCGCTGCGGGCGCCCGGCCTCATCGCGACCCGCCGTCACATCCACTCCCACCCGGAACTGTCCGGCGAGGAGTTCGAGACGGCCGCCCTGGTGCACCGGGAACTCTCCCTCGCCGGGCTGAGCCCGCGACTGCTGCCGAAGGGCAACGGCGTCATCTGCGACATCGACGGCCGCCCCGACGGGCCGGTGGTCGCGCTCCGCGCCGACATCGACGCGCTGCCGCTCAGCGACCCGAAGGACGTGCCGTACCGCTCGACGGTGGACGGCGTCTGCCACGCCTGCGGCCACGACGTGCACACCGCCGTGCTGCTCGGCGTCGGCATGCTGCTCGCCCAACTCGCCGACCTCGGCGAGCTCGACGGCCGGGTGCGGCTCATCTTCCAGCCGGCCGAGGAGATCCTGCCCTGCGGCTCGCTGGAGGTGATCGAGGCCGGCGGCCTGGACGACGTGGTGCAGATCTTCGCGCTGCACTGCGACCCGAACCTGCCGGTCGGCAAGGTCGGCCTGCGGGTCGGCCCGATCACCGCCGCCGCCGACAACGTCACCGTCCGGCTCACCGGGCCGGGCGGGCACACCGCCCGGCCGCACCTGACCGTCGACCTGGTCGACGCGCTCGGCCGGCTGGTCACCGAGGTGCCGACGCTGATCAGTCGCCGGGTGCCGGCCAACAGCGGGCTGCTGCTGGTGTTCGGCCACGCCTCGGCCGGCACCCGCTACAACGTCATCCCCTCCGAGGCGTCCGCCGCCGGCACGCTGCGGGTGATGGACCGGGAGACCTGGGAGCAGGCCCCCAAGATCGTGGCCCAGGTGGTGCGGGACGTGCTCGCCCCCACCGGCGCCACCGTCGACCTGGAATACCTGCGCGGTCGCCCGCCGGTGACCAACGACGCCGGGGCCATCGGCGTGCTCACCGCCGCCACCGCGTCGGCGCTCGGGCCGGAGGGCATCGCCGAGACGCCGCAGAGCATGGGCGGCGAGGACTTCTCCTGGTACCTGGAGCACGTGCCCGGCGCGCTCGCCCGCCTCGGCGTCGGCCGGAACGGTCCCAACATGGACCTGCACCGGGCCTCCTTCGACGTGGACGAGCGCGCCATCGAGGCGGGCGTACGCCTCATGGTCCAGACCGCGCTGCGGGCACTGGCGGCGGCGCGCTGACCGGACCGCCACCCGGCCCGACCGGCGGCGGTCCCATCGGGTACGGGCCGGGCGGCGGCGTCCGCCGGGCCCGCGCCCGCCGCCGCCAGCGCAGCAGCAACCACAGCGGTACGCCGATCACCACCGCGAACGGCAGCACGGCGCCGAGCACGGTGAGCAGCACGCGTACCGAGGTGAGGAACACCGCCCAACCGCCGCCCAGCCCGGAGAGGAAGCCGAGGTCGGCACCCTCCTCGGCGGTGCTGGCGTCGCGACCCAGGAACGTGACGGTGATGGTGGAGAGCGCGGTCAGGTCGGCCAGCCGGCGCTTGCGTGCCTCCAGCGCGGCCAGGTCGGCCTGCCGGGTGCCCACCTCGTTCTCCAGCGTGACGAGCTGATCCACGGAACTCGCCTGGGCGAGCAGCTTGCGGGCGCTCTCCACCCGGGCCCGCTGGGTGGCGATCCGGGCGTCCAGGTCGACCACCTGCTCGGTGACGTCCTCGGTGCGGATCTCCCGGCGCTCCTGCCGGCCGTAGCCGGCGAGCTGGTCGATCACGCCGGCGAACTTGTCGGCCGGCACCCGCAGGGTCAGCACCGCCCGGGCGTCCGCCGACGAACTGGACCGCCGGTCCCCGCCGACGAAGCCGCCGGCCGCGGTGACCGCGGTGGTCGCCTCCCGCGCCGCGGCGTCCACGTCGTCCACCCGCACCTGCATCGTGCCGGTGTAGATGATGGACCGTTGGTCCACCCGCAGGTCGGCCCCGCCGGTCCCGCCCGGCGCCGCCTGGTCCCGGTCCTGCGCGGCGCCACCCTCGGCAGCCGGTGCTGCCGCGTCGCGGCCACCGCTGCTCCCATCGCTGTCCCCGCCGGCGCTGCACGCGCCCACGGCCAGCATCGCGACCAGGCCCACCGCCACCAGGGACCCGCCCCGGAGTCGTCGTCCACCCATTCCCCGCTCCGATCGTCGTCGGCCCCGCCAGCCGGGGCCGATACCTCGGACGCGACGCGTGGTCGCGCCGGTTCCGGCAGACTGCGCTGAGGACGTCACGATTCGATATTGGAGGAGTCACGATGCGGCTCACCAAGTACGCCCACTCCTGTCTCCGGCTGGAGCACGACGGGGGAGTGCTGGTCGTCGACCCCGGTGTCTTCAGCGACGCGGCCGGGGCGCTGGACGGGGCGGACGCGGTGCTTGTCACCCACGAGCACCCGGACCATGTGGACGTCGCCGCGCTGACCCGGGCGCTGGAGCGGCGGGCGGTGCCGGTGCACGGCCCCGCCTCGCTCGCCGGCGTGCTCGGCGACGCCGCCGAGGCGCTCGTCGTGGTCACGCCCGGTGAGTCGTTCACCGCCGCCGGCGTGCCGGTGCGCGCGTACGGGGGGCAGCACGCGGTCATCCACCCGGACATCCCGGTGATCCCGAACCTGGGCTACCTCTTCGCCGACACGGTCTACCACCCGGGCGACGCGTTGGTCGCCCCCGACGACGTCCGGGTGGACACGCTGTTCGCCCCGATCCACGCGCCCTGGTCGAAGTTCTCCGAGGTGCTCGACTTCATCCGCGCGGTCGCCCCACGCCGCGCGTACGCGCTGCACGACGGGCTGCTCAACGCCAACGGCCTCGGCGTGCTGGACCGGCAGTACACCGCGATGTCCGGCACCGACTACCGCCGTCTGGAGCCGGGCACCTGGATCGATGCCTGACGTTCCCGCCGACCTGGTCCGGCGGCTCTACGCCACGCCGCCGGAGAAGTTCGTCGCGGCCCGGGATGCCGCCGTCGCGCAGGCGCGGGAGGCCGGCGATCCGCGTACCGCCCGGGAGATCGGCCGGCTGCGACGGCCCACGGTCGCGGCCTGGCTGGTCAACCTGCTGGCGATCCGGCGACCCGAGTTGGTCGCCGACCTCGCCCAGCTCGCCGACTCGCTCCGCGCCGCCCAACGCGACCTGCGCGGCGGCAAGCTGCGGGAACTCTCCGCCCAGCGGCGCGCCGTGGTGGGCGCGCTGGTCGCCGAGGTACGCAAGCTGGCCGCCGCCGAACCCGCCGCGCCGCCGGCCGGGAAGCTGCCGCTGGGCGAGGTGGAGGCGACGCTCAACGCCGCGCTCTCCGACACCGAGGTGGCCGAGCAGGTGCGCGCCGGCCGGCTGCTGCGGGCCAGCCACTACGCCGGGTTCGGCGAGGTGCCCCGCCCGCAGTTGCGGCTGGTGACCGGCGGCGAGGACACGGCCGGCGTACCGGAGCGGGCGGGTGAGTCCGGCGGCCCGGACCGGACGGGTAGGTCCGGCGGGCCGGAGCGGGCGGGTGGGTCCGGCGGGCCGGACGGGGCGACCGCGCGGGCCGAGGCGCGGCGGGCCCGCGACCAGCGGGCGGCGCGGGCCGAACGGGCCGCCCGGCGGCGGGCGGCGACCCGCGAGCTGGCGAAGGCCCACACGGACCTGGAACGGGCCGAACAGGACCTGGCCGGGGCGGGCGCGGCCGAACGGGACGGCGTGGCGGCGCTGGACCGGATCGAGACCGAGCTGGCCGAGCTGGAACGCCGCCGGGCGGTGGCCGAACAGGAGCTGAGCCGGGCCCGGCTGGCCCGTCGGGGCGCGGAACGGACGGTCACCGCCGCCCGTCGGCGGGCCGGCGAGGTGGAGGCCGTGTTGGAGGCGCTCGACGCCGAAGAGGGGGATGCCGAAGACGGTGACGACCGGGCAGACTGAGCGTGATGAACGACCACGGTGGACGGACGGCGGGCCGGCCATGACTCCCGAGCAGGTCGTCGCCGCCAGCAAGCCACTGGTGCTGGAACTCGGGGAGGCGTTCTCCCGCTGCCCGTCCACGCTGCGCCGGGCCCGGCTGCTCGGCATCTCCGGGTGGGCCTTCTACATCACCGGGCGGGCCGGCGCGCTCGGCGACGTCCGGGCCGAGACGGTGGCCGCGACGCTCGGGTTCATCGCCCCGGAAGCGGTCGCGGACGGCTGGGACGCCTCGGCGCGGACGGTGCCGCCGCTGGAGGTGGCCGCCGCCAACCTGGCCGAGTGCTGCCGGTGGGGCGCGGCCCGGCTGGGCGACGCACCCGGGGTGTCCCGGCTCGCCGGGCTGCTCGGCCGGGCCGTCGACGCGGCGGACGGCAGCGCCATGCCGCTCTTCGCCGCCTGGCGGGCCATGCCGATGCCGGTGCCCGACCCGTCCGCCGGGGCCCGCGCGGCCGTCGGCCTGCTGCTGCTGCGTGAGCACTTCGCCGGGGCGTACCTGCTGGCGGTGCGGGCCGCCGGGCTGACCCCGCTGGAGGCGGTGCTGGCCGGCCCGGAAGGGGAGGCGGGCGCCGCCGCGTGCGGATGGGCGCCGCCGTACCCGCCGATCGGGCCGCTGGTACGCCGTCGGATCTGGGCCGAGGCGGTCACCGACCGCCTGGTGTCCCCGGCGTTCCACGTCCTCGGTCCGGCCGCCGGCACGGAGCTGGTCGAGCTGCTCACCGCCGCGCGGCGGCACGCCCGGCGCGGATAATTGGGAGGCGGAACGGTCGGGCCGGCTGCCAGGATCGGCCGCGTGACGCTCCCCGCCGGCTGGACGGCCCGCCGCCCCACCCTCGACGACGTCCCCGCGATCCTGGCAGTGGTGCACGCCGCCGACACGTTCGCGGTGGGTCACCCGGACTTCGACGCCGACGACGTGCGGGACGCGCTGACCGCGCCCTTCGTCGACCCGGCCCGGGACTCCTGGCTGGTCACCGACCCCGACGGGACGGCGGTGGCCTGGTCGATCCTGAGCAACCCGACCGGCGTGGGCCGGGAGTGGGTGGACGTGCTCGTCGACCCGGCCCGGGGCGTCGAGCTGCGTGCCCCGCTGCTGGCCCGGCTGCTCGACCGGGTCGCCGAACGGGCCGCCGAGCGCGGCGTGCCCGCGCTGACCGCGCGCACCGGCGCGTACGCGCCGGAGACCCGCTGGGCGGGCGAGCTGGTGGCGGCCGGGTTCACCCGGATCAAGCGGTACGTCCGGATGAGCCGCCCGCTGGCCGACCTGCCGGCCGAGCCGGCCCCGCCGGCCGGGGTGACGGTCCGGCCGCTGCGCCCCGACGACGAGGCCGACCTGCGGCTGTTCCACCGGCTCCACGACACCGCGTTCCGCGACACGCTCGACTACGAGCCGCTCGACTTCGCGCGTTGGCGGGAGCTGATCCCGGCGTACGGCAGGGTCTGGGACGAGTGGTTCCTGGCCGAGGTCGACGGCGAGCCGGCCGGTGCGTTGCAGTCCTCCGACCAGGCGGTGGAGCACGGCTCGGGCTGGGTCCGGACGCTGTCCGTGCTGCCCACCCACCGGCGGCGTGGGGTGGGCGCGGCGCTGCTGCGCCGGGCGTTCGCGGTCTACGCCGCCAAGGGGCGCGTCCGGGCCGGGCTGGGCGTGGACCTGACCAACCCGACCGCGCCGGTCACGCTCTACCGCTCGGTCGGGCTGGTCGAGGAGCGCTGGACCGACATGTACGAGCGGACCGTGCCCGCCCCGGGGGTGTGACCCGGAACCCCCGGGCCGGGGGTCCCGAGCGGGCGGCCGGTCGTCCGGCGCACACTGTCGGGGTGGGAGACGCGCTACGCGGACGCCGTGCCGGTGGGGCGGGACCGCAGCTCGGTGACGTAGTCGTCCGGCGCGCCCGCCTTCTCCGCCGCGTTCGCGATCTCCGACAGGTACCACGACGTCGGCAGGCCGCCCTCGTAGCCGTCGAAGACGTAGACCCACGCGGTCACGTCCCCGTCCAGCGTCGAGATGCGGACGGTCAGCTTGCGGTAGGTCCCGGCGGTCACGCCCTCGATCTCGTCGAGCTGGGCGGCGTCGTACGGGTGGATGTCGTAGAGCGCCACGAAGACCCGGTCACCCGGGGACTCGACCACGGTGCTGACCGAGCCCTCCCAGCCGATGACGTCCTCGCCCGCGAAGGTGAGTCGCCACCCCTCCAGCCAGCCGGTGCCCACCATCGGCGAATGCGGACAGTAGGCGCGCATGCGAGCGGGGTCCAGGTTTGAGCCGTAAGCGGCGTAGAGACGCACGGCGACGACGATAGCCCGGTCGGCGGGTGGGGGAGAATACGACGGTGCGTGTCGGGCACGACGGGGAAAAGAAAGTCACTGTGAGCACGGACGAGAGGATGGCTCAGTGAGCCAGATTGTGATCATCGGCGGTGGACCGGCCGGGTACGAGGCGGCGCTGGTCGCCGCCCAGCTGGACGCCGATGTCACCGTGGTCGAGGCGGAGGGCGCCGGCGGCGCCTGCGTGCTCTCCGACTGCGTGCCCTCCAAGACCTTCATCGCCAGCTCGGAAGTGGTCACCGGCTACCGGGACACCGAGGAGTTCGGGGTGCACTCCGACGGCCTGGAGGCGGTCACGGTCGACGCCCCGGCGGTGCACGAGCGGGTCAAGCGGCTCGCCCTCGCCCAGTCCGCCGACATCCACGCCAAGCTGGTCAAGGCCGGGGTGGAGTTCGTCGCCGGGACCGCACGGCTCGGCGAGGACAAGCTCGGCCACACCCACCAGGTGGTCGTCACCCCCGCCGACGGCGCGGCCCCGTACCCGATCGACGCCGCCACCGTGCTGGTCGCCACCGGCGCGACTCCGCGCCAGCTCCCCACCGCGCTCCCCGACGGGGAGCGCATCCTGACCTGGCGTCAGGTGTACGACCTGCCCGAGCTGCCCGAGCACCTGATCGTGGTGGGCTCCGGTGTCACCGGCGCCGAGTTCGCCAGCGCCTACCTGGCGATGGGCGTCCGGGTCACGCTGGTCTCCAGCCGGGACCGGGTGATGCCGCACGAGGACGCCGACGCCGCGATGGCGATCGAGCGGGTGTTCCGCAACCGGGGCATGAGCATCCTCAACAACTCCCGGGCCGAGGCGGTCCGCCGGGTCGGCGACGGCGTGGAGGTGATGCTCTCCGATGGCCGGCAGGTCACCGGCTCGCACGCGCTGATCGCGGTCGGCTCGATCCCGAACACCGCCGACCTGGGCCTGGCCGAGTACGGCGTCGAGCTGGCCCGGGGCGGCTACGTCACGGTCGACCGGGTCTCCCGCACCAACGTGCCGGGCGTCTACGCGGCCGGCGACTGCACCGGCGTGCTGCCGCTGGCGAGCGTCGCGGCCATGCAGGGCCGCATCGCGATGTGGCACGCGCTGGGCGAGGCGGTGCGACCGCTGCGCCTGCGTACCGTCGCGGCGAACGTCTTCACCGACCCGGAACTGGCCACCGTCGGCGTGTCGCAGGACGAGGTGGACGCCGGCCGGACCCCCGCCCGCCAGGTGATGCTGCCGCTGTCCGGCAACGCCCGGGCGAAGATGGACGACCTGGCCGACGGCTTCGTCAAGCTGTTCTGCCGGCCGGCCAGCGGCCAGGTGATCGGCGGCGTGGTGGTGGCGCCGAAGGCCAGCGAGCTGATCCTGCCGATCACCATGGCGGTGGAGAACAACCTCACCGTCAACGAGCTGGCCCAGACCATCACGATCTATCCGAGCCTGTCCGGCTCGATCACCGAGGCCGCCCGCCAGCTCATGCTGCACGAGCTGGAGTGACGCCTCAGAGGTGAAGTTCGCCGGTCGCGGCCAGGGCGCAGCGACCGGTGAGCCTGGTCCCCTCCGGCGCGACGTCGATGGTCAGGACCGACGGGCGGCCCATCGCGCTGCCCTGAAGGAACCGCACCCGGTCGCCGACGAGCCCACGCCGGTGCAGGTGGGCGGCGAGCGGACCGGCCGCGGTGCCGGTGGCTGGATCCTCGTCGATCCCGACGGTCGGGTTGAAGAACCGGCAGTAGGCGTCGTGCCCGGCACCTGCGTCGCTGGACCGGCTGTATACGTAGCAGCCCTCGGCCCCGAGGTCCGCCAGGACCCGGGCCAGGGCCGGCCCGTGAGGGTCGACCGCGTCGACGTCCCGGGGAGCGGCCAGGGCGACGAGCAGATGGGTGCTGCCGACGGACCCGGTGACCGGGGAAAGCGTCGGGTCCAGGCGTAGCGGGTCGCTCCCGGCGAGCGCCTCGCCGAGCGTCTGCGCCGTCACCGGTGCCTCGGCCAGGTCGACCGGCCCCTGGTCGAGACCGATGGTGAGCACCCCGTCGTCGGTGTCGATGTGCACCGGCAGCGCCCGGCCGCCGAGCTGCTGGACGGCTCCCGGTGCACGCGCGGCACCGATCGTGACGAGCCACCACCAGGCGCCGAGCGCGTTGTGGCCGGCCCCGCCCACCTCGTCGCCGCCGGGCGTGAAGGACCGCAGCGAGTGGTCGGCCCCCGGCAGGGTGGGGCGGGAGACGAACGTGGTCTCGGAAAGGTTGAACTCGACGGCGATGGCGGCCATCTGCGCGTCGGTGAGATCGTCGGCGTCGGTGACGACCGCGAGCGGGTTGCCGGCGAGCGGACGGTCGGCGAAGACGTCGACCACGGCGTACGGGTGGGTGTCCCGGTTGCGGCTCGCGTCCGGCGTCATCGATCGAGGAGTGTCCACGCGGTCACGCTAGCCATTTGCGTCAGGCCACGTCGAGCCGGAAAGGCCCGCCGCTTCCGCCAACTGGGCCTGTGTCATGCCCCACCGCATACGGATCTCCGCCAACTGTGCGCCGCTGACCGAGGCCAGCATCTGCTCCCTGAGTCGGCTGCGGCGTGCCACCCGGTCGGCGTCGTCCCAGGAGGGGTCGACCTCCCGAGCCTTCGCCTTGACGTCGCGCCAGTTCGCCCAATCGGTCATGTCCGGTCTTCCTTCGAGCTGATCAAGTGTTCCCGAGGGCCGGGACCTAGTCGATCGAAGCCTCGGTCCGGGACGGCGGCGGGTCCGGCTCCTCGCCGGCCCAATCGGGCCGTGCCCCGTCGACCGCGGCCAGCATCTGCTTCCTGAGCTGCCGGCGCCGGGCCACCCGCTCGGGGTCGTTCCAGGTGGGATCGAGTCGCCGGGCCTGCGTCCCGACGTCGCGCCAGTTCGTCCCGTCATTCATGATCGGTTCTCCTCCGCTGTGGTCACGTGCTCGTGGTGTCGCTCCGGCCGGCTGGGGCTGCCGGGTGCTGAACCAGGTCATCACCCAGCCGGCCGCCGCGAACCCGAGCGCGGCCAGGCCGCCGATCAGCAGCAGCCGCCAGCCCGACTGGGTGAGCGCCCGACCGCCCAGGTGACCGACGAGCGTGCCGTAGCCGGCCCAGCCGACGGCCGCCACCGCCTCGTAGCCCAGGAAGAGGCGGTACGGGTAGCGGCTGCGGCCGGCCGAGAAACAGGCCGCCATCCGGCCGCCGGGCACGAACCGGCAGAGCAGGATCACCAGCGGCCCGGGCTCGCGCAGCCGGCGGGTGGCCCGGGTGACGGCCCGGCGGGCCCGCCCCGGCGTCGCGTCCCGGGTCGCCCGTCGGGCCGGCGTGGTGCGGCCGAGCAGGTAGCAGGCCAGGTCGCCGACGAAGACGCCGGCCGCGCCGACCGCGATGGTGAGCGGCAGGCTGAGCCCGCCGTACACGGTCAGCGCGCCGGTGGTGATCATGACGATCTGGGTCGGTACCACCGGGACGAAGGCGTCGGCGACCAGCAGCGTCAACAGCAGCGCGTACGCCCACATGGGCGACGCGACGCCGGCGATGAGGTCAGCCATGACCGCCGCCGGGGATCGGGCGGGGCGGCGGATCCGAGCGCACCGGCGTACCGTTGACGGGACGCGGCACCGGTGCCGTCGGGTCCCCCGTTCCCGATGCCCGAGCCGCCGCGGGTCGCCGGCAGGTCCCGTGCCGGCGACCCGCACCCGGCCTCCGCTGTCGGGCCTGCGACAGCACGCCTCCCTGAGCGCCCTCCCTGGATACGATCTTGGGCCTCAGCGGCAGCAATCGCGCACAGGAGGCTCCATGGTTTCCACCCTGCTCCGGGGTGTGTTCGCCCTGACCCTGGCGATCGGCGGCGGCACGGCCGTCGCGGTCGCCCCGGCGGAGGCGGCGGCCAAGACATACAAGAACTGCACCGAGCTGAACAAGACCTACAAGCACGGCGTCGGCAAGAAGGGCGCGAAGGACAAGGTGCGCGGCACCACCAAGCCGGTCACCAACTTCACCGTGTCCAACACCGTCTACGCGAAGAACACCCACCTCGACCGGGACAAGGACAGCGTCGCCTGCGAGAAGCGCTGACCCGCCACCGGCGGCGCGGCCCGGAAAAGCGGTCGCGCCGTCCGGTCGGCCGGCCGTACGGTCACCGCATGCGCAGCGCGGTGAGGACCACGACGCCGGGAGTTCCCGGCGCGCCGCACTGACGTTTCCGTCGACGAGGCCCCGGGGCGATCCGCTCCGGGGCCTCGCGGCGTTCCGGGCCAGCTCGCCTCCGGGTCGTACCCGATCAAGGAGAGCGACATGATCGACCACCGTAGGCTCGGCCGGGACCTGGAGCTGTTCGTCTCCGACCCGCTCGCGGGCGCCGGACTGCCGATCTGGCTGCCGGCCGGCGCCGCCGCCCGGCACGCCGTCGAGGAGTACGTGCGGGAGCTGGAACGCCGGGCCGGCTACCGGCACGTCTACTCGCCGCCGCTGGGCCGGCGGGAGCTGTTCGAACGGTCCGGGCACCTGGGCTGGTTCGCCGACGACATGTTCCCGCCGATGCGGCTGAGCGCCGACGACGAGTTCGTGCTGCGCCCGGCGCTCTGCCCGCACCACGCGCTGGTGTTCCGCGCCCGCGGCCGGTCCTACCGGGAGCTGCCGCTGCGCGTCGCCGAGCTGGGCGGAATGTACCGCGCGGAGCGCTCCGGCGTGCTCGGCGGGCTGTCCCGGGTGCGCGCCATCTCGCTCAACGACGCGCACAACTTCTGCGCGTTGGAGCAGGTCGGCGACGAGATCCGGGAGATCCTGCGGCTGATCGGCGAGGCGCACGCCGCGCTCGGCGTCCGGCCGGCCGGGTTCCGCCTGTCGCTGCGCGGGCCGGGGCAGCGGTACGTCGGCGACGACGCCGGTTGGGCGCGGGCCGAGGAACTGCTCCGCGCCGCGCTCGACGGGGTGGACGCCGTCGAGGCCCCCGGCGAGGCCGCGTTCTACGGCCCGAAGATCGACATCCAGATCGTGGACGCGGCCGGCCGGGAGTCGACCATCTCCACCGTGCAGCTCGACTTCGACAAGCCGGAGCGGTTCGACCTGTCGTACACCGACTCGGACGGGCGGCGGAAGCGGCCGGTGATGGTGCACCGGAGCCTCGTCGGCAGCATGGAGCGGCTGTTCGCGTACCTGATCGAGGTGCACCAGGGCGCGTTCCCGGCCTGGTACGCCCCGGTGCAGTTGCTCCTGCTCCCGGTCGACGACGCGCAGGCCGACGCGGCCGGTCGGCTGGCCCGGGAGGCGGAGGCGGCCGGCCTGCGGGTCGA
Organism: Micromonospora sp. NBC_01392; assembly: GCF_045040125.1. NCBI lineage: Bacteria > Bacillati > Actinomycetota > Actinomycetes > Micromonosporales > Micromonosporaceae > Micromonospora > Micromonospora sp. NBC_01392. Next base: position 1,084,721 of record NZ_CP109549.1, read on the forward strand.
GGTCGACGCCGGCGGCTCGCTCGGCGCGCGCATCCGGGACGCGTCCCGCCGGCGCGTCCCGTACGTCGGGGTGGTCGGCGCCCGGGAGGCGGCCGACGGCGCGGTGTCGCTGCGCCTGCGCGACGGGCGCGGGTTGGCCCCGATGCCCGCCGCGGACGCGTTGGCCCTCATCGGCGCCGTGGTCGCGAGCCGGTCCGCCGGCCTGCTCCCGCCCGCCTGACCCGGCCGCGCCGCCCGGGTGACGGGCTGTCACCCGGGCGGCGCGCGGTGTCCGGGCTGTCGCCGGGTCCACGGTCAGTTCCCGGCCGGCGCGCCGGCCGGACGCATCCCGGCCGCCGGGCCGGCGGGCGCCGGCGCGGGCACCTCGTCGGAGATGACCGCGCCGGTGAACTGCGCCCGGTAGAGCCGGGCGTACGCGCCGTCGGCGGCCACGAGCTGGTCGTGGGTGCCCTGCTCGACGATCCGGCCCTGCTCCATCATCAGGATCAGGTCGGCGTCGCGGATGGTGGACAACCGGTGCGCGATGACGAAACTGGTCCGGTCGGAACGCAGCGCCGCCATGGCGCGTTGGAGCAGCACCTCGGTACGGGTGTCCACCGAGCTGGTCGCCTCGTCCAGGATCAGCAGCGACGGCTCGGCCAGGAACGCCCGCGCGATGGTGATGAGCTGCTTCTCGCCGGCGCTGACGTTGCTGCCCTCCTCGTCGATCACGGTGTCGTAGCCGTCCGGCAGGCTGCGCACGAACCGGTCCACGAACGTGGCCCGGGCCGCGGCCAGGATCTCCTCCTCGGTGGCGTCCGGCCGCCCGTAGGCGATGTTGTCCCGGATGGTCCCGCCGAAGAGCCAGGTGTCCTGGAGCACCATGCCGATCCGGCCACGCAGGTCGTCGCGGCGCATGGTGCTGATGTCCACGCCGTCCAGCGTGATCCGCCCGGCGTCCAGCTCGTAGAAGCGCATCACCAGGTTGACCAGGGTGGTCTTGCCGGCGCCGGTGGGCCCGACGATGGCGACCGTGTGCCCCGGCTCGGCGACCAGGGAGAGGTCGTCGATCAGCGGCTTCTCCGGGTCGTACCGGAACGAGACGTGCTCGAACTCGACCCGGCCGTGCGGGTCGGCGACCCGGGCCGGCTCGCCCGGGTCGCGGGTCTGCTCGTCGGCGTCCAGCACCGCGAAGACCCGCTCGGCCGAGGCCACCCCGGACTGGAGCAGGTTGGCCATCGACGCGACCTGGGTGAGCGGCTGGGTGAACTGCCGCGAGTACTGGATGAACGCCTGCACGTCGCCGAGGCTCATCGCGCCGGAGGCCACCCGCAGGCCGCCGACCACCGCGATCGCGACGTAGCTGAGGTTCCCGATGAAGAACATCGCCGGCATGATGATCCCGGAGACGAACTGCGCGCCGAAGCTGGCGGCGAACAGCTCGTCGTTCTTGGTCCGGAAGGCGGCCTCGACCTCCTTCTGCCGACCGAACACCTTGACCAGCTCGTGCCCGGTGTACGCCTCCTCGATCTGCGCGTTCAGCTCACCGGTGTGGGTCCACTGGGCGATGAACTTGCGCTGCGACCGCTTGGCGATCTGGCCGGTGACGATCACCGACAGCGGGATCGCGACCAGGGCCACCGACGCCAGCAGCGGCGAGATCCAGAACATCATCCCGAGTACGCCGACGACGGTGAGCAGCGAGGTGAGGAGCTGGCTCAGCGTCTGCTGGAGCGTCTGCGAGATGTTGTCGATGTCGTTGGTGACCCGGCTGAGCAGCTCGCCACGCGGCTGCTTGTCGAAGTAGGGCAGCGGCAGCCGGTTGAGCTTGTCCTCCACGTCGGCGCGCAGGCGCAGCACGGTGCGCTGCACCACCCCGTTGAGCACCCAGCCCTGCGCCCACATCAGGAGGCTGGCGACGACGTAGAGCGCGACCGCGAACGCCAGCACCCGGCCCAGCCGGGGAAAGTCGATGCCGGCGCCGGGCACCACGTTCATCCGGGCCAGCATGTCGGCGAAGTTGCCGTTGCCCGAGGCCCGGGCCGCGGCCACCGCCGCCTCGGTGCTGGTGCCGGGCGGCAGTTGCCGGCCGATCACCCCGTTGAAGATGATGTCGGTGGCGTGGCCGAGCACCTTCGGCCCGACCACGCTGAGCCCGACGCTGGCCAGCGCCAGGGCCAGCACCCCGGTGAGCGGGAGCCGGTGCGGCCGGAGCCGCCTCAGCAGCCGGCGCGCGGACGGGCCGAACTGCATCGCCTTCTCGGCCGGCATGCCCATGCTCATGTGCGGCGGGCCGCCGGGCCGCCGCCCGGCCGCCGGCAGCCGCTTCGGCTCGCTCCCCTGCTGCTGGGGTAGGGCGGTCGTGCTCTTCTCACGGCCCTCGCTGCGCTCGGTGCGTTCGCTCATGCCGGCACCCCCGCGGTCTGCTGCGACGCCACGATCTCGGCGTACGTCGGGCAGTTCTCCAGCAGTTCCTCGTGTCGTCCCATGCCGACGACACCCCCGTCCTCGAGCACGATGATCTGGTCGGCGTCGACGATCGTGGAGACCCGCTGGGCCACGATCACCACCGCCGCGTCCGCGGTGACCGGCTTGAGGGCGGCCCGTAGCCGGGCGTCCGTGCCGAGGTCGAGCGCGGAGAAGGAGTCGTCGAAGAGATAGATCTCCGGCTTGCGTACCAGTGCGCGGGCGATGGCCAGGCGTTGCCGCTGGCCGCCGGAGACGTTCGTGCCGCCCTGCGCGATCGGCGCGTCCAGCCCACCCGGCATGTCTTCGACGAAGTCGCGCGCCTGGGCGATCTCCAGCGCCGTCCACAGGTCGGCGTCGGTGGCCGCCGGGTTGCCGTAGCGCAGGTTGCTCGCCACCGTGCCGCTGAACAGGTACGGCCGTTGCGGCACCAGCCCGATCCGGCGCCACAGCTCGTCCGGGGCCAGCTCGCGGACGTCCACGCCGTCGACGAGCACCGCGCCGGCGGTGGGGTCGACCAGCCGGGGGATCAGCGTCAGCAGGGTGGTCTTGCCGGCGCCGGTGGACCCGATGATCGCCGTGGTCCGGCCCGGCCGGGCCCGGAACGAGATGTCGTGCAGCACCGGCGCGGTGGCGCCCGGGTACTGGAAGCCGGCGCCGCGCAGCTCCAGCTCACCGCGGCTGGAGACCTCGGTCACCGGGTCCGGCGACGGCACCACCGACGAGTCGGTGTCCAGCACCTCCTGGATGCGTTCGGCGCAGACCGCGGCGCGGGGCACCATCATCAGCATGAAGGTGGCCATCATGACCGCCATCAGGATCTGCATCAGGTATTGCAGGAACGCGGTCAGCGCGCCGACCTGGATCTCACCGGAGTCGACCCGGGCCGCGCCGAACCAGAGCACCGCGACGCTGGAGACGTTGAGCACCAGCATCACGATCGGGAAGATCAGCGCCTGGAGTCGGCCGATGCGCAGCGCGGTCGCGGTCAGTTCGGTGTTGGCCACCGCGAAGCGGTCGGTCTCGTACGGCTCGCGGACGAAGGCCCGGACCACCCGGATGCCGGTGATCTGCTCCCGCAGCACCCGGTTGACGGTGTCGATCCGGGTCTGCATGAGCCGGAAGCCGGGCACCATCCGGCGGATGATCAGGCCCAGCGCGACGGCCAGCACCGGCACGCAGACCAGCATCAGCCAGGACAGCCCGACGTCCTCGCGCAGCGCCATCACCACGCCGCCGACGCTCATGATCGGCGCGGCCACCAGCATGGTGCAGCTCAGCAGCACCAGCATCTGCACCTGCTGGACGTCGTTGGTGTTGCGGGTGATCAGCGACGGCGCGCCGAACCGGGCGACCTCGCGGGCGGAGAAGCGGTTGACGTGGCCGAAGATGGCGCCGCGGACGTCCCGCCCGAAGCCCATCGCGGTGCGGGCGCCGAGGTAGACGGCGGCGATCGAGCAGGCGATCTGGAGCAGGCTGACCACCAGCATCCACCCGCCGGTACGCAGGATCTGGTCGGTGTCGCCGCGCGCGACGCCCCGGTCGATGATGTCGGCGTTCAGGCTGGGCAGGTAGAGCGAGGCCATGGTGCCGACGAACTGGAGCGCCACCACGGCGGCCAGTGGTCGTCGGTACGGGCGTAGGTGCGTCTGGAGCAGGCGGATCAGCACGGATGTCTCCCCGTTGGCGACTCGGTGTCGGACTCGCTGTCGGACTCGCTGTCCCGGTTCAACCGACGGAGGTCCCCGTCGGACATGCCGGTGATGATTTCGGTCAGGAATTCGCGGATGATCGCGCGCTTGGCGGGGTCGGCGTCGACCGACGTCAGCGGGCGGTCGCTGTGGATCATGTCGATGATGGCGCGGGCGTGCTCGTGCCCCTTGTCGGTGAGCGTGAGCCGGACGGTCCGCCGGTCCTCGGGGCCGCGTTGCCGGCTGACGAAGCCGTCCCGCTCCAGCGTGTCGACGATGCCGGTGAGCGTCGCCGGTCGGACGAAGCACAACTCGGCCATCTCCCGGTGGGTGGCCTCGCCGGAGCGCAGCAGGATCATCAGCACGCGCATGCCGGCGGAGGTGAGGCCGTGGTGCTCGGCCAGGTAGCGCCCCCAGTGCTGCTCGACGACGTGGCCGGCGATGGAGATGAGCCGGCCGAGCGGCGCGTGCTGCAACGCGTCGGGGAAGCGGACGAGCGGTCCCATGTTCACGGCCGTCAGATTAGCGCCCGAATCATCAGGCCCCAAACTAATTACTGAGAATCGTCTCAGTCGCGTTCGTCACGGGGCGACCGGGCCGGCCCCGGCTCGTCCGGCGCGGTGGCGACGTAGTCGCGCATCACGTCCGCGACCTCGCGCAGGAACGCCGCGGTGGCCTCGGCCTGCTCCGGGGTGAGCCGGGCGACCGCCCGGTCCACGCCGACCAGCATCGGGCGCAGCGCCTCCAGCACCTCGCCGACCGCGTGTTCGGTCACCTGGAGGCTCAACCGCCGGCGATCGTACGGGTGCGGGGCGCGGGCGACGTGCCCGGCCCGGACCAGCCGGTCGACGAGCGTGGTGGCGGACGCGGACCGGATGCCGAGCCGGTTGCCCAGCTCGACCGGGCCCAGCGGCTCAGGGCTGGAGATCAGGTGGTCGATGGCCGCGGCGTCGGTCGCGCCGATGCCGAGGCGGCGGGCCAGCGCGGCCCGGGTGTCCCCGGCGACCCGCAGCATCTCGCGCAGGGCGCGGGCGGCCTCACTGCTCGGCGGCGGGCCGGTGGGCCCGACCGGTCCGGTCTCCCCGGTTGACGGCACCCCCTCCATGGGTTAAAGCTAGCATCTCGGGTAGCTAGAAAATCTAGCTAAAGGGGGAGGGGTGCCATGCGCACCGAGGGGCGCGGACGCTGGTTCGGACTGCTCGCCATCAGCCTCGGCGTGGCGATGATCATCGTGGACGCCACCATCGTGAACGTTGCGGTGCCGCAGATCATCCGGGACCTCGACATCACCTCCACCGACGCGCAGTGGGTCCAGGAGGCGTACACCCTGGTCTTCGCGTCGTTGCTGCTGGTCGCCGGCCGCTTCGCCGACCGCTCCGGACGGCGGCGGATGTTCGTCATCGGGGTCGGCGTCTTCGTGGTGGCCAGCGTGCTGGCCGCGTTCGCCGACTCCGGCGAGACGCTGATCGCCGCCCGGGTGCTCCAGGGCATCGGCGGCGCGATGATGCTGCCCACCTCGCTCTCCCTGCTCAACGCCAACTTCACCGGCCGCGAACGGGGCATCGCGTTCGCGGTCTGGGGTTCCACCATCGGCGGCGCGGCGGCGCTCGGGCCGTTGCTCGGCGGCTGGCTCACCACCACGTACTCCTGGCGGTGGGCGTTCGGCATCAACGTCCCGGTCAGCCTCGCCGTGATCGTGGGCACCCTGCTGCTGGTCGTCGAGTCCCGCGACGACCGCGCCGAACGCGGCGTCGACCTGCTCGGCGCGTTGCTCTCCGTGGTCGGCATGACCGGCGTGGTGTTCGCGCTCATCGAGGGCCGCACCTACGGCTGGTGGGAGCGGGAGCGCCCGTTCAGCCTGTTCGGCCTGGACTGGACCGCCTCGATCTCGCCGGTGCCGGTGGCCGCGCTCGCCGGGCTGGCCGCGCTCGGCGTCTTCCTGGCCCAGCAGGTCCGCCGCAACCGGGCCGGCCGGCCCGCGCTGCTCGACCTGTCGTTGTTCGGCATCGGGTCCTTCCGCAACGGCATCCTGGCCGCCGCGATCGTGAGCCTGGGCGAGTTCGGCCTGCTCTTCGCGCTGCCGCTGTGGTTCCAGAACGTGCTCGGCTACAGCGCCTTCCGCACCGGCCTGGCGCTGCTGCCGCTCGCCGTCGGCAGCTTCCTGGCCAGCGGCATCGGCGCGCCACTGACCCAGCGCTGGGGCGCGGCCCGGGTGGTCCAGCTCGGCGTCGCCGCCGAGCTGGTCGGCGTCGCCGGGCTCGGCCTCGTGGTCGCGCCGGACACCCGCTGGTGGGCCCCGGTGGCGTTCCTCTTCGTCTACGGCGTCGGCGTCGGCCTGGCCACCGCGCAACTCACCGGCGTCTCGCTGGCCGAGGTGCCGGTCCGGCGCAGCGGGCAGGGCTCCGGGTTGCAGAGCACCGCCCGGCAGGTCGGGTCGGCGCTCGGCATCGCGGTGCTCGGCACCGTGCTCTTCGCCGGCCTGGGCGGGCTGCTTAGCGACCGGCTGGCGGATCAGCCCGGCCTCGACCCGGCCGGCCGGGACCAGGTGGTGACCGCGGTGAAGGAGAGCGCCGGCGCGGCGATCAGCGGGCTGGCGGCGGATCCGCGTACCGCGCCGGTGGCCGAGGAGGCGAAGGCGGCCTTCTCCGACGCCACCCGGTACGCGGCCTTCACGGCGGCCGGGTTCCTGCTGGTCGGCCTGCTCGCCTGCCTGCGCCTGCCGAGCGTCCGTGCCGACGCCACCGGGGACGCCCCGTCGACCGGGGCGGAACCGGCCCGGGTCTGAGCCCGGGCGGCGGTCCGGAGCGATCGCCGGCGTGACGTGTCAGCCGCCCAGCGCGATCGCCAGCGCGGCGGCCACGAACACGACCTGGAGCGCCGTGCGGGCGGCGAGCGGGGTGACCGGCCGGCCGGCGAGCGTCAGCCGGCGGCGGGCGGCCGAGACGTTGGCCGAGAACATGGCCAGCATCAGCAGCGCCAGGCCGGCCGCCGCCCCGCGCGCGGTGGCCGGCACGAGCAGGGCGAGCGCGCCGACGAACTCCAGCACGCCGGTGAGCGTGACCAGCAGGCCGGGCCGGGGCAGCGCCGGCGGCACCATGGCGATCAGGTCCGCCCGGCGGGACGTGAAGTGGGCCGCGCCGGTCAGCAGGAACATCAACGCCAGCCCGACCCGCAGTGCGGGATGCCAGCCGTCGAGCGCGTGCACGCCGAGCAGGCCGGCGATCCGGGCCGTGGCGGTGCCGGCGAGAAGTGCGATCAGGGGTGCCACTGGTGATCCCTCCGACGAACCATCTTGTCAGCGACAAGATTGCCGCCGTCGCCGGCATCTTGTCAATGACAAGTTATGGTGGGGGCATGACGTCCTCCCGCGCCTACCACCACGGGGACCTGCGCCGCGCGCTGCTCGCCGCCGCGGTCGAGGCGATCACCGAATCCGGCCCGGCCGCGTTGAGCCTGCGCGACCTCGCCCGCCGGGCCGGCGTCTCGCACGCGGCGCCCACGCACCACTTCGGTGACAAGGCGGGGCTGCTCACCGCGCTCGCCACGCAGGGCTTCGACCTGCTCGGCGCCGCGCTGCGGGCTGCGGGCGACGACTTCCGGGAGAGCGGCGTCGCGTACGTCGTCTTCGCGGTCCGACACCGCGCGCACTTCGAGGTGATGTTCCGTCCGGACCTCTACCGGGCCGACGACCCGGACCTGCTGGCGGCCCGGCAGCGGACCGGGGAGCTGCTGCGCGGCGGGGTGTCCCGGCACACCGGCCGGGAGCCGGACACCGACGCGCTGGCCGCCTGGTCGATCGCGCACGGCTTCGCCGAGCTGTGGCTGGCCGGCGCCCTGCCCGACCGGGTCGGCGCCGACCCCGAGCCGGCCGCCCGTACGGTGGTCGGCCGGCTGTTCCGCTGAGCCGTCACCAGCTCGTCGGCAGCGGCATCCCCTCGGTGTAGCCGGCGGTGCTCTGCACCCCGACCAGCGCCCGCTCGTGGAACTCGTCAAGCGTGCGCGCACCGGCGTAGGTGAACGCGCTGCGTACCCCGGAGACGATCTCGTCGATCAGGTCCTCGACGCCCGGCCGGGTCGGGTCGAGGTACATCCGGGCCGAGGAGATGCCCTCCTCGAAGATCGCCTTCCGGGCCCGGTCGAACGTGCTGTCCTCGGCGGTCCGCGCGCTCACCGCCCGGGACGAGGCCATGCCGAAGCTCTCCTTGTAACGCCGGCCGTCCGCGTCGGTGTAGAGGTCGCCGGGGGACTCGTAGGTGCCGGCGAACCAGGAACCGATCATCACGTTCGAGGCGCCGGCGGCCAGCGCCAGCGCCACGTCGCGCGGGTGACGGACGCCGCCGTCGGCCCAGACGTGCCGGCCCAGCGCACGGGCCGCCGCCGCGCAGTCGAGCACCGCGGAGAACTGCGGTCGGCCCACCCCGGTCATCATCCGGGTGGTGCACATCGCACCCGGCCCGACGCCCACCTTCACGATGTCGGCGCCGGCCTCGACCAGGTCGCGTACCCCGTCGGCGGTGACCACGTTGCCGGCCGCCACCGGGACGGCCGGGTCGAGCTTGCGGACCGCCCGCAGCGCCTGCATCATCCGCTCCTGGTGGCCGTGCGCGGTGTCCACGACAAGCGTGTCCACCCCGGCCTCCAGCAGCGCGGCGGCCTTGCCGGTGACGTCGCCGTTGATGCCCACCGCCGCCGCGATGCGCAGCCGGCCCCGGTCGTCGACCGCCGGCCGGTACAGCGTCGCCCGGAGCGCGCCCGCCCGGGTCAGCACGCCGACCAGGCGGCCCTCGGCGTCCACCACCGGCGCGAGCCGCCGCCGGCCCGCCGAGAGCCGTTCGAATCCGGTACGCGGGTCCGCGTCCGCCGGCACGGTGTGCAGCTCGGTGGACATCACGTGCCGGAGCTGGGCGAAGCGGTCCACCCCCACGGTGTCCGCCTCGGTCACCACGCCCACCGGTCGGCCGTCGGTGTCGACCACGACCACCGCGCCGTGCGCGCGCTTGGGAAGCAGGTGGATGGCGTCGCCCACGGTGTCGGTCGGGCCGAGCGTGATCGCCGTGTCGTGCACCAGGTGCCGCTGCTTGACCCAGCCGACCACGTTGGCGACGACCTCGATCGGGATGTCCTGCGGGATCACCGCGACCGCGCCCCGTCGGGCGACGGTCTCGGCCATCCGCCGGCCGGCCACCGCGGTCATGTTCGACACCACGAGCGGGACGGTGGTGCCGGTGCCGTCGCCGGAGGACAGGTCGACGTCGAGCCGGGAGCCCACCTCCGAACGGTTGGGCGCCATGAAGACGTCGTTGTAGGTCAGATCGTGCGCGGGAACCGCGCCATGGAGGAACCTCACCCGAACATCATTCCCGCTCCCGGCGCGTCCCGCCGCCGGTGGTGGCCCAGACCACCCGGACCCGCGCGGTGAGAAGGGCCCCCTTCTCTACCGCAGGCGTTAAGAGGGGGCCCCTCCTTAACCCTCGATGGTGCAGATGGGGGCGCCGGCAGTGATCACGGCGCCCACCTCGGCCGCGAGGCCGCTCACCGTGCCGGCCTTGTGCGCGTGCAGCGGCTGCTCCATCTTCATCGCCTCGAGGACGACGACGAGGTCACCCTCGGCGACCGTGTCGCCGTCCGCGACGGCGATCTTGACGATGGTGCCCTGCATCGGGGAGGCGAGCGTGTCCCCGCCGACCGCGGCGCCCGCCTTGCCGCCGCCACCACGGCGGGCCGGCTTGCGGGCGGCGGGCGCGGCGGTCGCCGTACCCGCGCCGAGGCCGGCGGGGAGGACGACCTCCAGCCGCTTGCCGCCCACCTCGACCACGACGGTCTCGCGCTCGGCCGGAGCCTCGGCGGCGCCGGCGACGGCGGTGAACGCCGGGACGGTGTTGTCCCACCCGGTCTCGATCCACCGGGTGTGCACGGTGAACGGCTCGGCGGTGAACGCCTCGTCGCGGACCACCAGGCGGTGGAACGGCAGCGCGGTGGCCATGCCCTCGACCACCATCTCGTCGAGCGCCCGGCGGGCCCGCTCCAGCGCCTCGGTACGCGTCTCGCCGACGATGATCACCTTGGCCAGCAGCGAGTCGAAGTTGCCGCCGATCACGTCGCCGGCCGAGATGCCGGTGTCCACCCGCACGCCGGGACCGCTGGGCAGCCGCAGCGCGGTGACGGTGCCCGGCGCGGGCAGGAAGTTGCGGCCCGGGTCCTCGCCGTTGATGCGGAACTCGATGGCGTGCCCGCGCGGCGTCGGGTCCTCGGTGAGGCGCAGCTTCTCACCGTCGGCGATGCGGAACTGCTCGCGCACCAGGTCGATGCCGGCGGTCTCCTCGGTCACCGGGTGCTCGACCTGGAGCCGGGTGTTGACCTCCAGGAAGGAGATGGTGCCGTCCCCGCCGACCAGGTATTCCACCGTGCCGGCACCGTGGTAGCCGGCCTCCCGGCAGATCGCCTTGGCGCTGTCGTGGATCTGGGCGCGCTGCGCGTCGGTGAGGAACGGCGCGGGCGCCTCCTCGACCAGCTTCTGGTGCCGGCGCTGGAGGGAGCAGTCCCGGGTGCCGACGACGATCACGTTGCCGTGCTGGTCGGCGAGCACCTGCGCCTCGACGTGGCGGGGCTGGTCCAGGTAGCGCTCGACGAAGCACTCGCCCCGGCCGAACGCGGCGACCGCTTCGCGGGTGGCCGACTCGAACAGGTGCGGGATCTCCTCCAGCGTGCGGGCCACCTTGAGGCCCCGACCGCCACCGCCGAACGCCGCCTTGATCGCGACCGGCAGGCCGTGCTCGGCGGCGAACGCGGTCACCTCGTCGGCGCCGGCCACCGGGTCCGGCGTGCCGGGCACCAGCGGCGCGCCGGCGCGCTGCGCGATGTGCCGGGCGGTCACCTTGTCACCCAGGTCGCGGATCGCCTGCGGGGTGGGGCCGATCCAGGTCAGCCCGGCGTCGAGGACGGCCTGGGCGAAGTCGGCGTTCTCGGAGAGGAAGCCGTAGCCGGGGTGCACGGCGTCCGCGCCGGCCCGGGCGGCCACGTCGATCAGCTTGTCGATGCGCAGGTAGCTGTCCGCGGCGGTGTCACCGCCGAGGGCGTACGCCTCGTCGGCGAGCGTGGCGTGCAGGGCGTCCCGGTCGGAGTCCGCGTAGACGGCGACGCTTGCGAGCCCGGCGTCACGGCAGGCGCGGATGACGCGGACGGCGATCTCGCCGCGGTTGGCGATGAGAACCTTGCGCACCTTGGGGGCTCCTCCCGGGAGGTCGATGCCGGGAGTGTATCGGCCGAGGTGCCGGCCCTAACGATCGCTCAGTGTGGGATGCCGCACTGTAGTCAAACTTGGTTATTACGCTTGTCCGGTGTCGGCGACGCGGATGATGATTCTGGGCCTGGTCAGGTGGATGCAGCCGGTGCACGGCTACGACGTGCGCCGCGAACTGCTCAGTTGGAGTGCGGACAAATGGGCCAACGTGCAGCCCGGGTCGATCTACCACGCGTTGCGCAAGCTCACCGACGAGGGGTTGCTGCGGACCGTCTCGGTCGAGCAGGTGGGCGCGCGTCCGGCCCGTACCACGTACGAGGTGACGGCGAAGGGTGAGGACGAGTTCGAGACGTTGTTGCGGGCACAGTGGTGGCAGCTCCACGAGTCGCCGGACCCGTTCGCGGTGGCGTTCTCGTTCCTGCCGGCGATGCCGCGTGAGGAGGCGGCGGCGGCGCTGCGCAACCGGGCCAACCTGCTGCGCGCCGGGGTGGAGTCGATGCGGGCGTCGCTGGACTCGGACTGGGTACGGGCCCGCAAGCCGGTGCACGTGGGCTGGATGTTCGAGCTGTGGCTGGCCCGGGCAGAGGCGGAGATGGCCTGGTGCGAGCGGATCGCGGAGCGGATCGAGTCCGGGGTGTCGTACCTGCCGGAGGGGATGGAACGGGCCGAGGGCTGGTCCGGCTGGATGGACGGTGACACGAAATAATCAACGTTGACTACAAGAGCTATATCGCGTTAGCCTCGACGCGAACCGCTGACCGGTGGCCGGGTGCCCCCGGCCCGGACGACCAGGAGCAGAAATGATCGAGACCAGGGGGCTGCGGAAGTCGTTCCGCTCCCGCGCGGGTCGCGAGACGAAAACCGTGGACGCGGTCCGCGGCGTCAACCTCGACGTCGCCGAGGGGGAGATCTTCGGCTTCCTCGGGCCCAACGGCGCCGGCAAGACCACCACGCTGCGGATGCTCGCCACCCTCATCGAGCCGGACGGCGGCCAGGCCACCATCGCCGGCGCCGACCTGCGCAAGGACCCGTCCGGGGTGCGCCGCCGGATCGGCTACGTGCCCCAGGGCGGCAGCACCTGGGACGAGTCCAGCGCCCGCGAGGAGCTGGTGCTCCAGGCCCGCCTCTACGGCATCACCAAGGCCGACGCGCACCGACGCGCCGCCCGCGCGCTGGACGCGTTCCAGCTCAGCGAGTACGCCGACCGCAAGTGCAAGACCTACTCCGGCGGTCAACGTCGGCGCGTCGAGATCGCGCTCGGCATCATCCACGAACCGAAGATCGTCTTCCTGGACGAGCCGACCACCGGCCTCGACCCGCAGAGCCGCGCCCACATGTGGGACGAGATCCGCCGGCTGCGTACCGAGGGGATGACCGTCTTCATCACCACGCACTACCTGGACGAGGCCGACGCGCTCTGCGACCGGATCGCGATCATGGATCACGGCGAGATCGTCGCGGAGGGCACCCCGGCCGAGCTGAAGCGGGAGATCTCCGGCGAGGTGGTGATCGTCGGCCTGGACGCCGCCAGCACCCCGCAGGCCGCCGAGCTGCTCGACACCGAGGCGTACGTGACCAAGCTGGAGACCGTCGACGAGGGCGGCCTGCGCCTCTACGTCGACGAGGGCGCCGTCGCCATCCCGCAGGTGCTGCGCCGCCTCGACCACGCCGGGCTGGAGCTGCGCTCGATCGAGCTGCACCGACCCAGCCTCGACGACGTCTTCCTCACCAAGACCGGCCGCTCGCTGCGCGAGTCCTGACCCCCGGAGAAGCCTGTCATGAAACTCGCCCGCGACACCTGGTTGATCTTCCAGCGCCAGGCCCAACTGCTGCTCCGCAACCCGGTCTGGGTCTTCGTCGGCGTCTTCCAGCCGGTCATGTACCTGCTGCTCTTCGCCCCGCTGCTCAAGCCGGCCCTGAACGCGCCCACCCAGGCCGCCGCGTACAAGATCTTCGTGCCCGGCCTGCTGGTCCTGCTGGCCATCTTCGGCGGCCTGTTCCAGGGCTTCGGCCTGATCGCCGAGCTGCGCGCCGGCGTCATCGAACGCTCCCGGGTCACCCCGGTCAGCCGGCTCGCCCTGCTGCTCGGCCGCGCCCTGCGCGACGTGGTCTCGCTGATCGCGCAGGCCGTCATCATCACGCTGCTGGCGGTCCTGTTCGACCTGCGGGTCTTCATCGGCTACCTGCTCCTGGCGTACCTGATGCTCGCCCTCATCGCGCTGATGACCTCGGCCGTCTCCTACGGCGTCGCGCTCAAGGTCAAGAGCGAGGACGCGCTCGCCCCGCTGATGAACACCGTCGCGCAGCCGGTGCTGCTGCTCTCCGGAATCCTGCTGCCGCTCACCTTCGCCCCCGGCTGGTTGCAGGGCGTCGCCAAGTGGAACCCGTTCTCCTGGGCGGTCGACGGCACCCGCGCCCTGTTCGCCGGCGACCTGGGCAACGACAAGGTCTGGCAGGGGCTCAGCATCATCGCCGTGCTCGCGGTGGCCGGCGTCGTCTGGGCCGCCCGCCAGTTCGCCCGCAGCGTCCGGTGAAAGGCCGGGCCCCCTGTTAACGCTTCCGGTAGAGATGGGGCCCCTTCTCACACCGCAGCGAGAGCTGCCTCTCACTGCTGGCGGGGTGCCGGTCACGCGCGCGTAGCGTCGGGCCGGTGCCCCGCCTCACCCGTGACCGCACCACCTGGCTGGCCTACGCCCAGCTCGGCCTCTGGGGCTTCTTCCTCTACGGGTTCGGCCCCGTCGTACCGCTGCTCCGCGACGAGCAGAACACCAGCGCCGCGGTGGCCGGCCTGCACAGCACCGGCATCGCGGTCGGCGCGCTGGCCGGCGGCGCGCTCTTCGCCCCGGTCGCCCGCCGCTACGGCCGCGGCCCGGCCGTCTGGCTCGGCCTCGCCGGCGTGGCCGCCGGCGTCGCCGCGCTCGGCGTGCTCCACCCGCCGCCCGCCACCATCGCCGCCGTCGCGGTCGTCGCCACCTTCGGCATGATGGTGATCAGCGGCGTCAACGTGCTGCTCACCGCCCGGCACGGCCCGGCCGCCCCCGCCGCGCTCACCGAGGCCAACGCCGTCTGCGCCGGCATGGGCATCCTGGCCCCGCTGACCATCGGCGCCACCGTCGAGGCCGGCCTCGGCTGGCGACCCGTGACCGCCGTCGAGGTCGGGCTGATCACGCTGGTCGCGCTCACCGCCCTGACCTTCCGGGTACGCCTGCCGAAGCGCGCCCCCGCTACCGCGGCTGCCGCCGTCCCCGTCGGGGCGCCGGCCGTCGTCCCCGTCGCGGGGCCAGCCGTCGTCCCCGTCGCGGGGCCAGCCGTCGTTCCTGCCGCCACACCGGCCGTCGTCTCCGCTGCGGGGCCGGCCGTCGTCCCTGCCACGGGGCCGGCCGTCGTTCCCGCCGGAGGGCCGGCCGAGCTCGGATCGGGTGGCCGCCCCGCTCCTCCAGCCTCCCTCCGGGGTGCCGACGCCGACGGGCCGGCGACGTCGGGGCGGTTGCCGCGCGCGTACTGGATCGCCTGGGTGTTGATGGCGGTCACCGGCTCGATCGAGGTCTGCCTGTCGCTCTGGACCGCCGACGTGCTGCGTACCCACGCCGGGCTGAGCGCCGGCGGCGCGTCGGCGGCCGTCGCGGCGATCGTCTGCGGCATGTTCGCCGGGCGGGTCGCCGGGGGACGGGCGGCGCTGCGCTGGCCACCGGTGCCGCTGCTGCTCGGCGCGTTCACCGTGTCGCTCGCCGGGTTCGCGCTGTTCTGGGCCAGCCCGATCGGCTGGCTGGCGGTCACCGGCCTGGTCGTGCTCGGCCTGGGCAACGCCCTGCACTACCCGCTGGCGATCTCCATCGCGCTGGCGGTGGCCGGCCCGGCCGCCGACCGGGCGGCGGGCTGGTCGTCGTACTCGATGGCGGTGGGTTTCGGGATCGCGCCGGTCGCGCTCGGCTGGGTGGCCGACGGCGTCGGACCGCATCCGGCCTTCCTGATGCTCCCATGCTTCATCGCGGCGGCCGTGCTGCTGACCGTCCGCCTGGGCCGCGCCCTGCCCCCGCTCAGCGCACCCGGGCGAGGGTGACGCCGTCGGCGATCGGCAGCATGACCACCTCGACGCGGGTGTCCGCGACGACCTCGTCGTTGAAGGCGGCGACCGCCCGATCGTCCGCGTCACGCGGAGCGAGCACCCGGCCGGCGCGGAGCGTGCGGTCGACCGTGATCACCCCGCCGGGACACATCCGGCGCACCAGCTCGTCCCAGTGGACCGGGTGGTCCACCGCGTCCGCGCCGAGGTACGCGAAGTCGAGGTACCGCTCCCGGGGCAGCTCACGCAGCAGGTCCGCGACCGGCCCGGTGCGCCTGTCGATCCGGTCCTCGACGCCGGCCCGCGCCCAGTGGCGGCGGGCCACCCCGGTGTCCCCCTCGAAGGTGTCGAAACAGGCCAACCGGCCGCCGTCGGCCAACCCGCGGGCGATCGCCAGCGCGGGCAACCAGGTGCAGGCGCCCACCGCCACGGCCTGCCGCACGCCGACCAGCCGGGTCAGGAACGTCAGGAACGCCACGTGCTCCGGCGCGACCCGCATGCCCGCCTCGGCCGGCAGGACCACCTGGGTCTCCTCGGCCAGGTCCCGGGCGATCTCGTCGGGCGCGGACCCGTGGGCCACCAGGTAGGCGTGCAACTCCGTGGTCAGCGGCAACGGCTTCGTGCTCATCCCCGGACGTTAGCCGAGATGTTCGATCTCCTGGCCGCCCGGCGCGACCTTCGTCCACAGGTCGACGACGCTCAGCCCCAACTCGCCGAGAAGCCGGCGCAACAGCGGCAGGGACAGCCCCACCACCGTGCCGGGATCACCCTCGATGCCGGTCAGGAACGCGCCGCCCAGCCCGTCGATGGTGAACGCCCCGGCCACCGCCAGCGGCTCGCCCGTCGCCACGTACGCCACGATCTCCTCGTCGCTGATGTCGGCGAAGTGCACCGTGGTCGAGGCGACCGCCTCCGCGCGGGCCCCGGCCGCCACGTCGATCAGACAGTGCCCGGTGTGCAGCACGCCGCTGCGCCCGCGCATCCGCTGCCACCGCCCGGTGGCGTCGGCCGAGTCCGCCGGCTTGCCGAGGATCTCGCCGTCGAACGCGAGCACCGAGTCACAGCCGAGCACCAGCGTGCGCTCGCCCGGGACGGAACGCAGCCGGCCGAGCACGGCCTGCGCCTTCAGCCGGGCCAGTTCGAGGCACAACTCCTCGGCCCGGTCACTGACCACCTGCGACTCGTCGACGCCGCTGACCAGCACGTCGGGCTCGATCCCGGCGGCCTGGAGCAGCTTGCGGCGGGCAGGACTCTGCGAGGCGAGTACGAGGCGCAGCGGCGCGGAAGTCGACACCCCGCCGACGCTACCGGCTCTCCCTCGGTGGTGGGTCGTCGGCACGTCGACGACGCCGCCAGACCAGATAGCCGCCGCCGGCGGCCAGCAGCACCCCGAGGGTCGCGAGACCCCGGACCGTACCGTCGTCACCGCCGGCTCCGGGCGCGGCGGCCGTCGGTGCCGGGGCGGTCACCCCGGTGGACTCGAAACCGAGCGGGGGTACGTCGGCGGTGAGCGCCGCGACCAGGTCGATGACCCCGTACCCGTACTGGTCGTCGCGACCGGGCGGGCCCTTGTCGATGGCGGTCGCGGTAAGGCGGTGCGCGACCTCTGCGGCGGGGAGGTGGGGATATTTGGAGCGGATCAGAGCAGCAGCGCCGGCAACAATCGCGGTGGCATCCGAGGTGCCGCTGCCAACTCGGTAACCCCCGTTCAGCCCGGTGCTGTAGATGTCCACAGCCGGCGCGACCACGTCGATCTCCGGGCCGGCAACCGAGATAGGGGCATGGTTTCCGCTTCGATCAATTCCGCCGACCGCGACAACATCCGTCTCGCTTGCCGGATAGCCAACGAGGGAAGAATTGGTGTTATTGCCAGCCGCGGCAATAACAACGATGTCTGCCTGGATGGCGCTTCTGACCGCTCGTTGCAATCGAGGGTCCGGTGCGCCAGTAGCCGATATGCTGATTACCTTTGCATGATTTGATATTGCGTACTCAATGCCCTTGGCTAGGGCTGCTGAAGTTCCATCTCGGTGGGCTGGCGACGAATATATTGGCAGAATCTTGGCTTTAGGGGCGATGCCTGAAGCGCTGCTCGTCTTGCTGCCATGGGCGGCAATTAATCCAGCCATCCCAGTGCCATGGCCGTCCTCGTCGCTACGGCCGTCTCCCGACCCGCCAGGTATTACATCGGATCCTGCGAGTAAATTATTTGACAAGTCTGGATGGGGTTGAACTCCGCTGTCAGGAACCGCAACAACTACGCCTTCGCCTTGACTTAGGGCGCGAGCTTCGGCTGCATTAAGGTATCTGAGGTGCCACTGAGATGCTTCGCTCGCGGCGGCTGTTTCGGTTGGCAGGGCAAGGGTATAACTTGCTAGTGCGAGAAATGATAATGTGATAATTGAGCTGTAAAATTCTTTAACTCTCATCTGGGAAAGCCAATTGCCGGACCTGGGTCTATAGGCCCTTCATCCTCGGGCGCTTGAACGATGGGATCGACTCCCTCGGTTGTCCGCCACGGGTTTTCGGCGTCCCATTGACCGGTTTCCTTCTCTGGTCGCTTGGAACCTCGACCGGAGTTGCTGAAGGGGATCGAATTTGCTGAGGTGGGGCTGCCGCCAAGCGGGTGGATTCCCGGTAGGCTGCCCGGCTGGACCCGCCCGACACCCGGTCGCGAACCTGCTCCACCAGTGGGAGCTGTTCCGGCCGCTCCGCCCCCGATCACCCCACCAACGGGATTGACTCTGCGCGCAGCGCCTCCGCCAAGATGTTGCCCCAAGCTCCCGGGTGGAAGCCCACCTATCAGTCCTCCGACGGGCGTGGGGCGTGGAGGAGTGGGTGCGGGAGAAGAACTCGCTCCAGACCCTCTGCGAGGTGGCTCGCCGTTTCGAGCAGGCTTGGCTGTCAGTGGCGGGGTTGGTGGAATTGGTGTTGCGGGGAGAGTTGGGCTGGAACCGGCTGCTGGCGTTACGCCCGGGATGGTTGTTGGAGCCGCTGGTAAGGCCAGCCCTGGTGGTGTCGGCTTAAGAGCATTCCCTGCCCCGCCAAGAATCGGACCGACTCCGGGCGTCGGTTCGATTGATAGTTGACCGACCGTTGTTCGGGATGTTTTTGGCTTAGTTTCAGGAGCGCTGGATAGCGGGACAGGGATGACTGGGGGGATCATGGGCGCAGGGCTATCAGCTCCTGCTGGAATCTCATCGACCTTCGGAACCGGTCTCGGTGGAGGTTGGCGCAGCATGACCTGGGCCAGTTGGAGTTCTCCGCTCAACCCCGTCATCAACCCGCGTGCCCGTACGTTCAACTGCTCCAGGTCGTCGTCGGTCACCGGGGGCCGCTCCGGCAGTCGGCTTCCGGCTACCGCCTTCGGGTCGGCGATCGTCGCCTCGTACGCCTGCTTCTGCCGCAGTTTGGTGGCGAACTCGTCGTACAGCGGTTGCAGTTCGCTGCGGGCGCTGCCGATGGCGCGCGCGGCGGCGGCGAGCGCGTCGTAGTTCGCGGCGGCGGCGTCGTGGGTGCGCTGCACCCGGTCGATGAGCTGGTCGAGTTCGCCGACGTACGCCTGGGCGGCGGCGTTGGTCTCGGGTGGCCACGCCTCGGCGAGGCCGCGCCGGTATTCCCGGAGCCGGCCGAGGTGGGCCAGCGCCAGGTCGCACACCTTGCGCCAGCCGGCGACCTGTTTCCACTGACCGGCGGTGTCCTGGTCCTGGAGGCACGCCCACATGCTGAGCACGTCCATCAGTCGCCAGTCGGTGAGCCCGGAGGTGCGGCCGCCGCCCCGTTCGATCACGGCAGGACCACCCGCCCCTGATCGGGGCCGGTGGGGTCGGCGAGTGGCGGGGTGGGGCGCGCCACGGCGGTGGTGGTGGGGCCGGCGAGCGCCCGTTCGACGTCGGCGACCCGGGCGGAGGAGAAGGCGTCGGAGTCGTCGTAGCGGGCGGCGATCCGGCCGGCGGCCTCGGCGAGCCGGCCGGTGGCGGGCGCCAGGTCCCACACGGCGCTGACCGCGGCCTTCTGCGTCTCGTGGTGGGCCTGGAGGAACTGCACCAGCTCGACGAAGGCGTCGGCCGGGTTGGGCACGGGGGCCTTCATGTCGTCGGCGATGTAGGACAGGTGGGGCGAGTAGTTGCGCGTGACCTCGTCCTGTAGCCGGTCGGCGAACTCGCGCATCTGTCGGATATCGGCCTCGATGCCGCCGTAGCCGCGCAGCCAGCCGGCTGGCTGGTTGTCCTCCGGGATCATCGGACCTCCCTGCCCGTCACCGAACGGTCTCCCAGAGTGAGGTTAGTAGCTCCACGCTGATCCTGGCAGCCCCGGCACGGCTCGCGTACGCGGGGAAGGTTTCAGCGGGGAAGGCCGGAGCTGCGCCACGCGCCGGGGCCGGCGGCCGGCGTGGCGCCGGCCGGGCGGGCGCTGCGCGTCCAGTGCGAGACGGCAGCCGGCGCGGCGGCCGTGACCGGGCGGGTGCGCACCATGACCGCGCCGACCAGGGCGGCCAGTTCCTCGGCGGTGGGCACGCCGCGGACGACCCGGAACATCGGCTCTTCGGCAGACATGACCCAAGGGTACGCGTCGCGAACTCGACCTTCGTCGTAGAGTGGCGTGCCGGCGGTGTACGCGTCGGACCGGCCGGGTACCGTTTCTGCGATGTCGAACGCGCTTCCCCAACTCGTCGCTGACCGATACCGGCTCATCACGCCGCTCGGTCAGGGCGGCATGGGCCGCGTCTGGAAGGCGCGGGACGAGGTGCTGCACCGCGACGTCGCCATCAAGGAGCTGGTCCCGCCGCCGGGTCTCACCCCGGACGAGCGCCGTGAGATGCGGGAACGCTCGCTGCGTGAGGCGCGCGCGATCGCCCGGCTCAACAACGTCAACGTGGTCCGCATCTTCGACGTGCTGCGCACCGACGGCGACCCGTGGATCGTCATGGAGTACGTCGCCTCGAAGTCGTTGCAGGACACGATCGCCGAGGACGGCCCGGTCCCGGTGGCCAAGGCGGTCGAGATCGGTCTCGGCGTGCTGGGCGCGTTGAAGGCCGCGCACAAGGCCGGCATCATGCACCGCGACGTGAAGCCGGGCAACGTGCTGCTCGGCGAGGACGGTCGGGTGGTGCTCACCGACTTCGGCCTGGCCACCATTCCGGGCGATCCGAACGTGACCCGCACCGGCATGGTGCTGGGCTCCCCGGCGTACATCTCCCCGGAGCGGGCACGGGACGGCACCGCCGGTCCGGAGGCCGACCTGTGGTCGCTGGGCGCCACGCTCTACGCCGCCGTCGAGGGCAAGTCGCCGTACGCTCGCCCGTCGGCGATCGCCACGCTGGCCGCGCTCGCCACCGAGCCGATGCCGCCGCCGCGCAACGCCGGGCCGCTCAAGCCGGTGCTCCAGGGCCTGCTGCGCAAGGATCCGGACGAGCGGATCACCGCCGAGGTGGCGGAGCGCATGCTGCGCAAGGTCGGCGGCCGGCGGGTCAAGGGCATCTCGCTGCTGGACGGCGTACGCCGGCCGGGGCCGAACGGTCCGCGCGCGCCGCGACCGCCGCTGGTGCCCGCGCCGCGCCCCGCCGACGACCAGGTCGAACGCGCTTCCACCTCGGCGTCCGGGGTGGCCGCCGCCGCGAGTGGGGCGGTCGCCGAGCCGACCGCGAAGGTGCCGGCGTCCACCTCGGACGCCGGACCGACCGCGAAGGTGACGCCGCCGGTCGCCGATCCGACGACGAAGCTCGACGCCGATCCGCCGGTCGACGAGACCCGGGTGGACGACGCCGACCCGGCGCTCGACGAGACCCGGCTCGACGGTGAGCCGGTCGCCGCCGCGCCCGCGCAACGTCCGGCGCCGGTCAGCCCGGCTCCGGCCGGATCCGCGCCGGTCAGCCCGGCGGCGGGTGGCCCGGTGTCGTCGACCGGTCGGGCGACCGTCCTGCCGGGCGTCAAGGCCGCGCCGAATCGGCGCAACCTGCTGCTCGGCGCGCTGGTTCTGGTGCTGCTGGTCGGCCTGGCGGTGGCCGTGCCGCTGCTGAACAACGGCGACGACGACGGGGGTGACGGCGGCCAGCCGACCACCGGTTCCTCGGTGGCGTCGGCGGTCCCGCCCGCGCCGAGTGCCAGCGCCTCACCGAGTGCGAGCGCGCCGTCGGCCAGCCCGTCGACGAGCCCGAGCCCGTCGGCCAGCCCGTCGCCGACCGGGTTCGTGCTGCCGACCGGCTGGCGCTACTACACCGGCTCGAACGGCTTCAAGGTGCCGATCCCGAACGGCTGGCAGGCCCGGCCCGGCAACAACCAGGTCGTGCTCTACGAGGTGGGCGGCGCCCGCCGGGTGCTGTTCATGCAGTGGACGGACCGGCCGGAGAAGGACGCGCTCGCCGACTGGCGGGAGCAGGAGCCGTACCGGCGTTCGCGGGTCAACAACTACGAGCTTGTCGACATCGTCCCGTGCAAGGGTTACTACCGCACCTGCGCCGACTGGGACTGGCTGGAGACGCGCGACAACGGCACCCGTTTCCACGTGCGTAACCGGGGGGTGGCCACGGCCAGCAACCGGGGCTACGCGCTGCGCTGGGAGGTGCCGGCGAAGGACTGGCAGGCCAACCTGGCCGCCTTCGACGTGATCACCAAGGGTTTCGTGCCGGACCGGAAGAACTGACCCGGCGAATCCCGCGCCCGCGAAACTCGTTCGCATGACTTTCCGTAGTCGGGGGTATGAATACCCCGACGAAGGAGGTGCGACATGGGTTACCGACGCAGGGACACCGGCCCCCGGCTGGCACTGTGGATGCTGGTCGCGCTCGGCGACGCCGTCCTGCTCCTGATCACCGCCGGCCTGTCCGCGCCGGTCGCGGTCCTCGGGGTGCTCACCCTGACCGTCGCCGGAGTCGCGGCGTGGCGCTGGACCCGTCGGCCTGCCGCGGTGCCCGTGCCGGTCGCCTCGCGCCGCCGGGCCTGAGCTTCGATCAAGACGGTACGACGACAGCGGGACCGCCCCGGTTCGGGGCGGTCCCGCTTCCGTGCACGTCCGTCAGGTGTTGTTGGCCAGCGCGATCAGCCGGGTGCGGTCGCCGTTCCAGTAGTTGCGGTCGACGTTGCCGCTGATGCCGGAGACGCTTCCGGTGGCGGTGTACTGCCAGAAGCTCCAGACCGGGGCGCCGGCCGGGAGCGTGCCGGGCGTGCTCGACCAGCGGGCGAGCCACAGCGGGTGGTTGGCCCACGGCCCGGTCCAGCTGCCGGTGCACTGGTTCCACCAGCTCGTGGTGGTGTAGATGACCGCGTACCGGCCGGTGCGGGAGCGGTAGGTGTTGAGGAAGTCCTGGATCCAGTTGCGCATGCCGGTGGTGCTCAGGCCGTAGCAGTAGCCGCCGCTGTACGGGTTGGCCTCGATGTCCAGCGCGGCGGGCAGCGTCCGGCTGTCGGCGGACCAGGCGCCACCGTTGCTGGCCAGGTAGCCGGCCTGGGTGGAGCCGGCGGAGATGTTCGGCCGGGCGAAGTGGTACGCCCCGCGAATCACGCCGGCGTTGTAGGCGTTCACGTAGTTCGTGTTGAAGTTCGGGTCCTTGTAGCTGGTGCCCTCGGTGGCCTTGATGAAGGCGAACTGGATGCCCGAGTTCCGCACGCTGGTCCAGTTGATGGTGCCCTGGTAGCGGGAGACGTCAATGCCGGGCGTGGTCGCGGCGGCGGCCGGTCCGGCGGTCGCCACGAGGGCCGCGGCCGCGGTGGCGGCGACGGCCAGGCCGGCGGCGAGGAGTCGGCGTACGGAGAGTCTGGTACGGGCCATGGTTTGCCTCCAGAGGACGTCAACTGATTGACGCCCATCTTTGGAGGTTACTGCCCTAGATCACAATAGGGCGCAAAGAAATTTTCATCGCGCTCAGCGGAGCGTGCCCGGGTCCATGGCCCAGCGGAACGGCTCGATCACCGTCAGTGTCTCGCCGGCCTTGGCGATCGCGTCCTCGACGTAGTGCTCACCGTCGAGCCGGTGCAGCCGCAGCGAGTGGCTGTCGCCGTCCTGCTCGACCAGCAGGTACCACGGAATGCGGGCGATCGCGTAGAGCTGCATCTTCAGGACCCGGTCGGCGGCGGCGTTGCCGGGGGAGACGACTTCACATACCAGCCTGACCTCGCCGGCCTCGACCACGGTGCCTTCGTCGTCCGTGTCAGCGACGACCACGTCCGGGATGACCATGCGATTGACGCCGAGCCGTACGTTCACCGCCTCGAACACCAACAATCCGAGCGGGCGGGCAGCCCGGCGCAGGCTGCCCACCAGGTTCCAAGACACCAACTGGTGCCTCTTGCCCGGGGCAGGGGTCACGATCAGGCTCCCGTCGAGCAGCTCGATGCGGTCGAGGCTGTCCTCCAGCGCGAGGTAGTCGGCCTCGGTCCACGGACCCACGTGCGAGCTGTGGGGCTCCAAGGGGGCTGCGCTCACCGACCTCACCTCCGTTCCGGTGCCTCGTCCGATCAGTCTCACACTCTACGAGGCCGGGCCGGTCGATCGACACGACTCCGGCCGGTAGGCTCCCCGCCCATGCCCCTGATCGACGGTCTCACCACGCTCTGGGACACGCTGCTGAGCGCCCAGCCGGACCCGCCCCCGCTGCTGGTGGTGCTCACCGCCGTGGTCGCGCTCGCGGTGGTCGCCACCCGGTTGCCGTGGCGGATCGCCCGCAACGCGGTGACCATCGCCCACGAGGGCGGCCACGCGCTGGTGGCGCTGCTCACCGGTCGGCGGCTGCACGGCATCCGGCTGCACTCGGACACGTCCGGGCTGACGCTCTCCGCCGGCCGGCCCTCCGGACCGGGCATGATCCTCACGCTGCTCGCCGGCTACGTCGCCCCCTCGCTGCTCGGCCTGGCCGGCGCGTGGCTGCTGGCCGGAAACCGGATCACGCTGCTGCTCTGGGTCGCGGTGGCGCTGCTGCTGGCCATGCTGGTGCTGATCCGCAACCTGTTCGGCGCGCTGTCGCTGCTGGTCACCGGCGGTCTGGTGCTCGCCGTCTCCTGGTACACCTCGCCCCAGGTCCAGGCCGCGTTCGCCTGGACCTCGGTCTGGTTCCTGCTGTTCGGCGGCGTACGCCCGGTGTTCGAGCTGCGCCGCCAACGCAGCCGCGGCCGGATGCCGGAGTCGGACGCCGACCAGCTCGCCCGGCTCACGCCGTTCCCGCCGCTGTTCTGGGTGGCCGTGTTCCTGCTGGTCAGTGTCGGCGCGCTGGTCGCCGGCGCGCTGCTGCTGGCCGGCCCGATCCTCGCCGACACCGGCCTCACCGGCTGACCCGTCCCGCGCTCCGGCACCCGCCGCTCCGGTGCCCGCGACGCGACGCGACGCGGCACGCCTCGTCGCACGGCATCTGCGGGCGTACCGGTCGGCGGCGGATCCGGGACACGCCACCGTTCCGGGCGGTACCCGGCCCGGCGAGGCAGAATCGGACCGGTGCGATACGTGATCATCGGAGCGGGCGCGGTCGGCGGCACCATCGGCGTACTGCTGGCCGACGCCGGCCGCGACGTGACGCTGGTGGCCCGCGGCGCCCACCTGGACGCGCTGCGCGAGCGGGGGTTGACGCTGCGGACGCCGCGCGGCACGGTGTCCGGCCGGCTGCCGGCGGCGGCCGGGCCGGGCGGCCCACCGTTGCCGGCCGACACCGTGCTGGTCCTCACCGTGAAGTCGCAGGACACCGTCGCCGCGCTGACCACCTGGGCCGACGCGCCGGTGGCGGGCGGCGGCACGGCGGGCGAGCGGCTCCCGGTCGTGCTGGCTCAGAACGGGGTGGCGAACGAACCCGCCGCGCTGCGGCTCTTCGCCCGGGTGCACCCGGTCTGCGTGTGGCTGCCCGCCACCCACCTGGAACCGGGCGTCGTGGTCGCCAACGGGCACCCGCATCCGGGGATGCTGCACCTCGGGCGCTACCCGACCGGCGCCGACGACACCGGCCGGGCGGTCGCCGCCGACCTGACCGCCGCCGGGTTCGTCGCCCCGGTCCGCGACGACGTGATGCGCTGGAAGTACGGCAAGCTCCTGGCCAACCTCGGCAACGGCCTCCAGGCGCTGCTCGGCCGCGACGTGCCCGAGCCGCTGTCGGCCCGGGTCCGCGCCGAGGGCGAGGCGGCGCTGGCCGCCGCCGGCATCCCGCACACGACCCGCGAGGAGGAGGCCGCCGCGCGCGGTGACCTGGTGGCGCACCGACCGGTCGACGGCGAGACGCGGTCCGGCGGCTCCACCTGGCAGAGCCTCGCCCGGGGCGCCGGCTCCGCCGAGGCCGACCACCTCAACGGCGAGATCGTGCTGCTCGGCCGCCTGCACGGGGTGCCCACCCCGGTCAACGCCGCGGTCCAGACCGCCGTCCGGCGGGCGGTCCGCGAACGGATCCCGGCCGGCGGCTTCCCCCGCGGGGAACTGGAGAAATTGGTCGGCTGAGCGGGCAACCCGAGCCGCGCCGCCAGGCGTGTCCCTGGCGAACACGGGGAGGTGGCAGTGCCCGACAGCGACGGCTTCGACGAGTTCTACCGGGGCAGCCGACAACGGCTGCTCGGCTTCGTGTACGTGCTCACCGGTGACCTGGCAGAGGCGCAGGACGCGGTGCAGGAGGCGTACATCCGGGCCTGGCAGCGGTGGTCGACCGTGCGCGGGTACGACGACCCGGAGTCCTGGGTGCGGGTGGTGGCCAGTCGGATCGCGGTGAGCCGGTGGCGCAGCCTGCGCAGCCGGGCCCGTGCCTACCTGCGGCACGGGGCGGACGATCACGTGCCGGCGCCGAGCACCGAGACGATGGACGTGGTGGCCGCGCTGCGCCGGCTGCCCGAGGCGCAACGCACCGCCATCGCGATGCACTACCTGCTCGGCATGCCGGTCGCCGAGGTGGCCCGGGAGACCGAGGCGCCGGTCGGCACCGTCAAGGCCCGGCTGTCGAGGGGGCGGAGCGCGCTCGCCGGGCTGCTCGCCGTCGTGGATCTGGAAGAGGAGGCGGCAGATGCCTGACGACGTCACGCTCGTGGAGGTGCTGCACCGGGACCTGCGGACCGTCCGGTGGGCGGAGCCGGCGGAGATCCGGGCCACGGCCCGGCGGCGCACCCGGCGGACCGCGGCGTTGGCCGCCGTGTCGGTGGTGGTGGTCGCCGCGCTCGCCGCGACGATGGTGGACCGCACCGGCACCCCGCCGCCGCCCGCGGCCGACGCCATCGCCGGGTACGCGGAGATTCCGGCGGCGGCGATGCTGGCGCCGGAGGACGTGCCGGTCCCGACCGGTGAGCGTCTGGCCGACTCGAGTCTCGACGAGCCCGCCCGGGTCGACGACCTGCTCCAGGTCTGCGGCAAGGCCCAGGGTCTGCCGGCGGAGGAACCGCGCTCGCGTTACTCCCGTTCCCAGACGATGCTGGCCGCGGTCGTGGCCGGAAAGCCGCAGACCACGCCCGAAGTGGTGATCACCCAGGATCTCTACCGCATCGAGCCCGACGCGGCCCGCCGGTTCATCGGCGACCTGGAACACCGGGTGGGGGCCTGCGGTGCGTGGCAGGCGGCGGGTCAGGCCTACACCGATCGGGGGATGACCGACGCCCGGTTCGAGCACCGCTGGACGATCGCCGAGAGCGGGTTCGCCGGCGACCAGGCGGTGCTGCTCCGACACACCGCCACGGTGCTGCCCGACGCGACGACGGGTCAGCCGCCCGGCTACCCGCCGGTGTTCGAGAGCCGGGTGGTCGTCCGGGTGGGTGACCTGGTCAGCGTCCTCGTGCCGGCGGGGGCGCTGCGAACCGGCCTCCCCGACGCCCAGGCGCGCGAGGCGCAGCTGCGGGAGGTGGCCCGGGCCGCCGCCGCGCGGATGTGCGTCGCCGCCAACCCCGGCTGCTGACCCAGGCCCGTGCGAGAAGGGGCCCCTGCTCTACGCGAGGCGTTAACAGGGGGCCCCTCCTTACACCTACAGCGGGATGTTGCCGTGCTTCTTCGGCGGCAGCGTCTCGCGCTTGGTGCGCAGCACCCGCAGCGCCCGCACGATCTGGGTCCGCGTCTCGTGCGGCGGAATCACCCCGTCGACGTAGCCGCGCTCGGCGGCGATGTACGGGTTGGCCAGCGTGTCCTCGTACTCGGCGATCTTCTCGGCGCGGACGGCGGCCGGGTCCTCGGCGTTCGCCAGTTCGGCGCGGTAGAGGATGTTCACCGCGCCCTGGGCGCCCATCACCGCGATCTGCGCGGTCGGCCAGGCGAAGTTGAGGTCCGCGCCGAGGTGCTTGGAGCCCATCACGTCGTACGCGCCGCCGTACGCCTTGCGGGTGATCACGGTGACCTTCGGGACGGTGGCCTCGGCGTACGCGTAGATGAGCTTCGCGCCGCGCCGAATGATGCCGTCCCACTCCTGCCCGGTGCCGGGCAGGAAGCCGGGCACGTCCACGAACGTCAGCACCGGCACGTTGAACGCGTCGCAGGTGCGCACGAACCGGGCCGCTTTCTCCGACGCGGCGATGTCGAGCGTGCCGGCGAACTGCATCGGCTGGTTCGCCACCACGCCCACCGGGCGACCCTCGACGCGGCCGAAGCCGACCACCATGTTCTGCGCGTACAGCGGCTGCACCTCGAGGAACTCGCCGTCGTCGAGCACGTGCTCGATGACCCGGTGCATGTCGTACGGCTGGTTGGCCGAGTCCGGGATCAGCGTGTCCAGCTCCCGATCCTCGTCGGTGATCGCCAGCTCGGCCGGGGCGTCGAACACCACCGGCTCGTCCAGGTTGTTCGACGGCAGGTACGACAGCAGCGCCTTCACGTAGTCGATCGCGTCCTCCTCGTCGGTGCCGAGGTAGTGCGCGTTGCCGCTGCGGGCGTTGTGGGTGCGGGCGCCGCCCAGCTCCTCCATGCCGACGTCCTCGCCGGTGACCGTCTTGATCACGTCGGGGCCGGTGATGAACATGTGCGAGGTCTGGTCGACCATCACGGTGAAGTCGGTGACCGCCGGGGAGTAGACCGCGCCGCCCGCGCACGGGCCCATGATTAGGGAGATCTGCGGGATGACGCCGCTGGCCCGCACGTTGCGGAAGAAGATCTCGCCGTAGAGGCCGAGCGAGGCGACGCCCTCCTGGATCCGCGCGCCACCGGAGTCGTTGATGCCGACGACCGGGCAGCCGATCTTCATGGCCAGGTCCATCAGCTTGACGATCTTCTCCCCGAAGACCTCGCCGAGGGAGCCGCCGAAGACGGTGAAGTCCTGCGCGAACACGCAGACCTGCCGGCCGTCCACGGTGCCGTAGCCGGTCACCACGCCGTCGCCGTACGGGCGGGTGCGCTCCAGCCCGAAGTTCGTCGAGCGGTGCCGGGCGAACTCGTCCAGCTCGACGAACGAGCCCTCGTCGAGGAGCAGATCGATCCGCTCCCGGGCGGTCTTCTTGCCCCGCGCGTGCTGCTTCTCGACCGCGCGCGCCGACCCGGCGTGCACCGCCTCGTCGAGCCGTCGCTCCAGGTCCGCCAGCTTGCCGGCGGTCGTGTGGATGGTGGTCCCGGTCTCGGTAGTCACCCGTGGAATATAACGATGGTTCAGGTGGGTGAGGTTGTGCAGTGCGCCTCACCGCTTACCGGCGACCGGCGAACCCGGGGGGCCGTAGGCTGGCGGGATGCCCGGCTCGCCGTACACCGATCTGGACCGCCCGCCGCTGTCGGCGGCCCGGCTGCGGCGGGCGCTGGTCGCGCCGCACGGGCCCTGGCGCCGGTTGGAGCTGCTGGTGGAGACCGGCTCGACCAACGCGGACGTGGTGGCCGCCGCACGGGCCGGCGAACCGGAGGGCCTGGTGGTGGTCGCCGAGCGGCAGACCGCCGGCCGGGGGCGGCGGGGCCGGGTCTGGCAGTCGCCGCCGCGCGCCGGCATCGCGGCCAGCGTCCTGCTCCGGCCCGGGGAGGCGGACGCCGAACGCGGCTGGTCGCCGGTGCCGGCCACCGGGTACGGCTGGCTGCCGCTGCTGGCCGGCGTCGCGCTGGCCGAGTCGGTTCGCCTGCTGGCCGAGCTGGACGCCCGGCTGAAGTGGCCCAACGACCTGCTGGTCGACGGCGCGAAGTGCGCCGGTGTGCTCGCCGAGGCGGTGCCCGGCGACGGCGACCGGCCGCCCGCGATCGTGGTCGGCGTCGGCCTCAACGTGACGCTGCGCGCCACCGAGCTGCCGGAGAACCCGACCGGGCTGCCGGCCACCTCGCTCCAGCTCGCCGGCGCCACCGCCACCGACCGCGATCCGCTGCTGCGGGCGCTGCTGCGTTCGCTCGCCGACTGGTACGCGCGCTGGCGCGACGCCGGGGGTGACGCGGAGGCCAGCGGGCTGCGCGACGCGTACCTGGCCGGGTGCGCCACGATCGGCCGCCGGGTACGGGTGCTGCTGCCGGACGGGCGCGAGGCGCACGGCACCGCGACCGGCGTAGACCCCGACGGCCAACTCCTGGTCGACGCCGCCGGCGCCCCCCTCCGCCTGGCCGCCGGCGACGTGCTCCACCTGCGGTAGAAGGAGGGGCCCCTTCTTAACGCCTTCGGTATAGGTGGGGCCCCGTCTCACACCACCCGGCCTCCGGCCCGCGCGGCCGATGCCGCCGGGGGGGCCCGACCGGTTACGGTCAGCGCGTCCGGTTCCGCGAGGAGGTTCGAAGTGGCGTTCCCCGAAGACGTGCTCACCGAGGACGAGCACGTCGTGCTGCACCTGCACCCGCACTGGAAGGCCCTGATCCGGCCGATCCTGGTGCTGGCGCTCACCGTCGCGGCGGTGGTCGCCGGCTGGATCCTGCTGCCCGACGGCGACGGCGGCGCCATCGCGCTGTACGTCCTCGCCGGGCTCGGCCTGGCGCTGGTGCTCTGGCTGGGCCTGTGGCCGTTCCTGGTCTGGCGCACCACGCACTACCTGTTCACCAACGAGCGGGTGCTGCTCCAGGAGGGCGTGCTCTCCCGCAACCGGCGGGACCTGCCGCTGACCCGGATCAACGACCACGCCATGCACCAGCGTTTCGTGGAGCGGATGCTCGGCTGCGGCACGTTGACCATCGAGTCGGCCGGTGAGCGGGGCCAGTCGGTGCTGCACGACGTGCCACACGTGGACCGGGTGCAGACGAAGCTCTACGAGCTGGTCGAGGCCCACCACGACAAGCACAGCCTGGGCGACGGCGAGATGCGGGAGATGCTGGCCGACATGGCCGACGGGAAGCCGCTCCGCGACCCCTCGTGAGCCGCGCCAGGGCGGGCGCCCACGTTCAGCGGCGGGCGCGGCGGGACGGGAACTCGGCGGCCAGTTCGGCGTCCAGGTCGGCGCGGAGCGCCCCGCCCAGCGCGGCGTCGACCGGAGCCGTACGCCCCTGGGGCGGCGTGTAGTCGCTCCTCGGGCGGCTCGCGCCCGGGGGCGGCTCCTCCTCCTCCAGTTCGCTCACCGATTCGGCCAGCTCGGCGACCGGGTCCATCTCCGCGACGTTGTCCCACTCGTCGCGGGGCAGGGCGTGCCAGGTTTCCTCGGCGTGCTTCGGCACCGGCTGGAACACGAACGTGCGGTAGGACCAGAAGCGGAACAGGGTGGCCAGCAGGACGCCGACCGTCTTCGCCACGTTCAACGCCAGCAGGCCGTGTACGCCGAGGCCGTACTTCGCCAATGCCAGGACGCCGAGTTCGATGACCAGGCCGGCGCCGTTGAACAGGAAAAACAGGACGTATTCCCGCCGTAGGGCGGATTTCGGTCGATCCCGGTACGTCCAGTGCCGATTCATCAGATACGACGTGATCGTGGCGACGATGGTCGCGATCACGGTCGCCTTGAGTTGACCGTCCCGGAAAACCGTGAGTGCCAGCGCATTGAACACCGCGTAATTGATGACGGTGTTGATGCCGCCGACGATGCCGAACTTGGCCGCCTCGCGGATGAACTTCTGCCAGCGCTCGGGCAGCAGACGGACTCCAGGCATGCGGAACACCTTAGGGCAGTGGGCAGGGCCGGCTGGGCCCGGCGGGTCGGGATGGGCGGTGCGTCACGCCCCGGACTCTCGATCTCGGCTCGGTGCCGGAACGGGGGGAGTTCCCGCCTCGACGAAGACGAATCGTCGGTACGACCAGAAGCGGAACAGCGTCCCCAGGCCGGTGCCGACGATGAAGCTGGCGATGTTGTCGGCCAGGGGCGTCTGGAACACCGCCGGCCAGATCGCACCCAGGCCGTAGCGGCTGATCGCCAGGCAGGCCACCGCGATGCCGAGGCCCACCCCGTTGAAGAAGAAGAACAGCGCGTACTCGCGGGCGGGGTTGGAGCGTTGGCGGTGTCGCCAGGTCCAGAACCGGTTGCCGAGGAAGGCGACCGTCGCGGCGATCACGGTGGAGATGGTCTTCGCCGCCAGCGGCGGCATGCCGCGCCCGCTCGACAGGTAGTTGAACAGCGCGAAGTCGACGAGGAAGGCGAAGCCGCCGACGGTGGCGAACTTGCTCAGCTCGTGGATGAGGTGGCCGAAGCGGTGGAGCAGCGCTCCGATCGGACCCGAACGGGTCGGCGGAGCCCCCGGTTGGTCCCCGGTCATCGTCGCGGCCACCCGCCGAGAGTACCGGTTGGGGGGAAGGGGGACCGGCCGCAACGGCGAGTCGGCCGCGACAACTTCCCCGCCGTCCGCCGCGGCCGGGTCGCCGGGAGGCGGTCCGGTGGTCCGTTCCGAATGTCCGTGAGCAGAGCGTAACCGACCGTACGAATGCATGTGGCGCATCACGTAATCCCGCTTCCGCGGGTCGGGCGGTGGAAGGTTCGCCGAAGGATTTGCGTGAAACTGCGCGCGAAAGCGGGTATCAGATCGTGTAGCCGCAGCGTGGGCGTACCTTGTGCAGTTCTTCACAACCAGTCCCACTGACTGGGGAGGCAGCCCGGTTTACGCTGAGCCCAATCCCAGGTTTCCACGACGGCGGCGCCTCACCCGCCAGAACTCGTGCATCCCATAGATCGGTCAGCGTCGACCACAAGGAGATGTGACATGGTTGCTCCGGCTGTTGTTCGGGGTATCGATCAGGCCCCGACGTCCCACCCCAAACTGCTCGCCTGGGTCCGAGAGGTCGCGGAACTGACCACCCCGGAGCGGGTGGTGTGGGTGGACGGGTCCGACGAGGAGTGGCGTCGCCTCACCGACGAACTCGTCTCCAACGGCACCCTGATCCGGCTGAACCCCGAGAAGAAGCCCAACTCGTTCTACGCGCGGACGGACCCGACGGACGTCGCCCGGGTCGAGGAGCGCACCTTCATCTGCTCCGTCGACGAGGCGGACGCCGGCCCCACCAACAACTGGATGGCGCCGGCCGAGATGAAGCGGACGATGACGGAGCTGTACCGCGGCAGCATGCGCGGTCGCACCATGTACGTCATCCCGTTCTGCATGGGCCCGGTCGAGGCCGAGAACCCCATGTTCGGCGTCGAGATCACGGACAGCCCGTACGTGGTCGCCTCGATGCGGATCATGACCCGGATGGGGTCGTCGATCCTGGAGGCGATGGGCGACGACGCCGACTTCGTGCACGCGCTGCACTCGATCGGCGCGCCGCTGGCGCCCGGCCAGCAGGACGTGGCCTGGCCGTGCAACGAGACCAAGTACATCTCGCACTTCCCGGAGACCCGGGAGATCTGGTCCTTCGGTTCCGGCTACGGCGGCAACTCGCTGCTCGGCAAGAAGTGCTACTCGCTCCGGATCGCCAGCGTGATGGGGCGCGACGAGGGCTGGCTGGCCGAGCACATGCTGATCCTCAAGATCACCTCGCCGGAGGGCAAGGTCTACCACATCGCCGGCGCCTTCCCGTCGGCCTGCGGCAAGACCAACCTGGCCATGCTGGAGCCGACCATCCCGGGCTGGAAGGTCGAGACCATCGGTGACGACATCGCCTGGATGCGTTTCGGCCCGGACGGCCGCCTCTACGCGGTCAACCCGGAGTACGGCCTGTTCGGCGTCGCGCCCGGCACCGACTGGAAGACCAACGCCAACGCCATGCGGACGCTGGACCGCGGCAACTCGGTCTTCACCAACGTGGCGCTCACCGACGACGGCGACATCTGGTGGGAGGGCATGGGTGAGCCGCCGGCGCACCTGATCGACTGGAAGGGCAACGACTGGACGCCGGAGAGCGACCACCTTTCCTCGCACGCGAACAGCCGGTTCTGCACCCCGATCACGCAGTGCCCGATCCTGGCCGACGACTACTACGACCCGAACGGCGTGCCGATCGACGCGATCCTGTTCGGCGGCCGGCGGCGGGACACCGTCCCGCTGGTCACGGAGGCGCGGGACTGGGTGCACGGCGTCTACATGGGGGCCACGCTCTCCTCGGAGACCACCGCCGCCGCGTCCGGCGCGGTCGGCGTGGTGCGCCGCGACCCGATGGCCATGCTGCCGTTCATCGGCTACCACGCCGGTGACTACTTCCGGCACTGGATCGAGATGGGCAAGGGCACGGACGGCGACGAGGCCAAGCTGCCCAAGATCTACTACGTCAACTGGTTCCGCAAGGACGCCGAGGGCAGCTTCCTCTGGCCGGGCTTCGGCGAGAACTCCCGCGTCCTGAAGTGGGTCATCGAGCGCCTGGAGGGCACCGCCGACGCGGTGGAGACCCCGATCGGCATGGTCCCGGCGCAGGACGCGCTGGACGTCGACGGCCTCGACATGACCCCGGAGGACGTCCGGATCGCCCTGAAGGTCGACCCGGAGGAGTGGCGCAAGGAGCTGCCGCTGGTCACCGAGTGGTTCGAGAAGTTCGGTGACAAGCTCCCCGGCGTGCTCTGGGCCGAGCTGGACGCGCTGCGCGCCCGGCTGGACGTGGAGCCGCAGAAGTAACAGGTGTGCCGGTTGCCCGCGCCGGGCAACAACGGATGCCATGAGGACGGCCGCCGAACCTGTCGAGGTCCGGCGGCCGTCCGCCGTCCGGGCGCTGACCACGCTGCTCGCCGTGACCGCGGGGGCCACCGTCGTGGTCGAGCTGCTCAATTACTGGTACGCCCCGGAGCAGGAGTTCGGCCTCGCGGTGCGCACCGGTTGGGCGATGCTCCGCTCGCTGGGTTTCCTGATCCTGATCGGGCACGTCAACCGGGGACGGGTGGCGGCCCGCCCGTTCGGGTTGATCCTGGCCGTGACCACTGTCTTCGCGGTGGGCCGCCTGATCGTGCCCCGGCAGGGGGTGCCGGCGCTGCCCGGCCTGCTCGGTTTCGCGGCGCTCACCGCGCTCTGCGTCGCCGTGGTGGTGCTGCTCTACCGCTCCGACGCGGTCCGGGCGCACCTGGTCCGGCACCGCAAGGGCCTGGTCGTCGAGGGCGGGACGATCGCCTGGCGCGAGGTGACGCCGAAGCGCCCGCAGGCGAACGGGTGGCTGCTGACCGCCCGGGTCGCCGCGTTCACCTACAGCCCGTTGATGCTGGTGCCGGCGCTGGTGGCGACCGGGTCACTGCTGGACGGCGGGGTCGCCGCCGTACCCGCGGTGCTGTTCTGGATCGGCGCCGGCATCGCGGCCAGCTACGCGGTGCTGTTCTGCACTGCGTTCCTGCTGCGCGGCAAGGGCTGGGCCCGGCGGGCGCTGGTGGTGGTGACGTTCGGCGTGCTCGCGCTCGACCTCCCGCTCTGCTGGTGGCTGCTCGGCTCCGACGGCCTGATCCGCGACGGCGCCCCCCTCCTCACCGCCGCCACCCTCACCCTCTACTCCCTCCACCGCGCCACCCCCTGACCCCCCACCCCCTGACCCCCCACCCCCACCCCCACCCCGTGCGGGACCGGAGTCGATCATGAAGTTGGCGGCGGTTGGGGAGATCGAACTCGCCGCCAACTTCATGATCGACCAGGTGGGTGGGCGCGGTGGGGGGTTGGGGAAGGGTGGGCGGGGGAGGATTGGGGGGTGGGTGGTGACGCGGTGTGGGACGTCGTGGTGGTGGGGGCGGGTCCGGCCGGGGCAGCGGCGGCGCTCGCCGCGCGGCGGGCCGGGGCGGCGCGGGTGCTGCTGCTCGACCGGCACGACTTCCCACGGGACAAGGCATGCGGGGACGGGATCGCCGCGCACGCGCTGGACGTGCTCGCCGAGCTGGGCGTGACCGGCGCGGTCGACGGATATCCGCCGCTGCCGGCGCTGCGCCTGGTCGGCCCCGGCGGTGGCGCGGTGGCCCGGGCGCTGCCCCGGCCCGCGTACACCGTGCCCCGGCGGGTGTTCGACGCGCGGCTGGTCCGGGCGGCGGTCGGGGCGGGGGCGGAGCTGCGGCGGCACACCGTACGCCGGGTGGAGGTCGGCGTCGACCGGGTGGTGCTCGACGGGGAGTTGACCGCCCGCGCGGTGGTCGGCGCGGACGGCGCCGGCTCGGTGCTGCGCCGGGCGCTCGGGCACCCGGTGAACCCGGACCGGCACCTCGCGCTCGCCATCCGCGGCTACGCGCCGACGCCGCCCGGCCCACCCGAGCAGCTCATTGTGACCTCGGCGGCGCGCTGGCCCGCGTACGCGTGGGTGTTTCCGATCGGCGACGGTCGGGCGAACGTCGGGTACGGGGAGGTGCTGCGCGGCGAGCCGCTGACCCGCGCGCACCTGCTGGACCGGATGGCGGCGCTGCTGCCGGGCACCGACCCGGCCACGGTGACCGACCTGCGGGCGCACCACCTGCCGCTCTCCACCCACCGGCCGGCGCCGGGCCGGGGCCGGGTGGTGCTGGCCGGCGACGCGTTGTCGTTGATCAACCCGTTCACCGGCGAGGGCATCTTCTACGCGTTGCGCTCCGGCGCGCTGGCCGGGGCGGCGGCGGCCGGCGCGCCCGCCGAGGCGGCCCGGCGGTACGCGGCGGCGCTGCGCGCCCAGCTCGGCACCCATCTGCGGCACAGCTCGGCGGCGGCCTGGCTGGCCCGGCGGCAGTGGGTGGTGGACGCGGTGGTCGGCGCGGCCGGCCGGGACGAGCGGGTCTACCGGACGGTGGTGGAGCTGGGGCTCGGCGACGGCCGCCTGGACGCCCGCACACTGGGCGCGATCGCCGCCGCCGCGCCGCGCCAACGCCGGCCCCGGGGATGACGCGCCGCGGCGACGCCGGCCCCGGGGATGACGCGCGGCGGCGACGCCGGCCCGGGGGGTGACGCGCGGCGGCGACGCCGGCCCGGGGGGTGACGCGCCGCGCCGACGCCGGCCCCGGGGGTGACGCGCCGCGCCCGCGCCGGACCGGGGAGTGACCCGCCGGGGTCGGCATGCCGGGCCGGAGGCGACCCGCCGTCCCGCGATGCGCCACCGCGGCACTGATCTTTCCCGTGGGTCGCTACCCTGCAAGTGATGACTCTGCGGAAACTCCTCTACTCCGTGTACGAGCGCCGGCTGACCGCGAAGCTCGCGGGCAAGCCGGTGCCCGCCCACGTCGGCGTGATGTGCGACGGCAACCGCAGATGGGCCCGGGAGATGGGCTTCGTCGATCCGAACGACGGTCACCGGATGGGCGCCGAGCGGATCAAGGAGCTGCTCCGCTGGTGCGACGCGGCCGGCGTCGGGCACGTCACGCTCTGGCTGCTCTCCACCGACAACCTCTCCCGGCCGGCCGCCGAGCTGGACCCGCTGCTCCAGATCATCGAGGATCTCACCACCGAGCTGGCCGAGCAGGGCAATCCCTGGCGGCTGCGCATGGTGGGCGCGCTCGACGTGCTGCCGGCGCAGCACGCGGCCGCGTTGAAGGCCGCCGAGGAGCGCACCCGGGACCGCGACGGCGGCGCCCAGGTCAACATCGCCGTCGGGTACGGCGGCCGGCGCGAGATCGCCGACGCGGTCCGCTCGTTGCTGCTGGAGCACGCGTCGCGCGGCGGGACGATCGAGGAGTTGGCCACCACGCTCGACGTCGACCACATCTCCGAGCATCTCTACACCAAGGGCCTGCCGGACCCGGATCTGATCATCCGGACCAGCGGGGAGCAGCGGCTCTCCGGCTTCATGCTCTGGCAGAGCGCGCACTCGGAGTTCTACTTCTGCGAGCTGAACTGGCCCGACTTCCGCAAGGTCGACTTCCTCCGCGCCCTGCGCTCCTACGCCACCCGGCAACGCCGCTACGGCGCCTGACCCCGCCCCGCCCCTCACCACCCCCGCGTCCGCCGCCCCGCCTCGCTGATCTTGCACATTCGGCCCCGCATCTGGGGCTTTCGCCCGCCTTTGTCGGGGCGGCAAGTGCAAGATCGACGAAGCGGGCGGGGAGGGCGGGGAGAGGGAGGGGGGTCAGGGGGTCAGGTGGGGGAGGGCGGCGGTGAGGAAGTCGCCCAGGGCGGCGGGGGAGTCGAGCGTCAGGTCGGCGGCGTCGGCGACCTCGTGACCGGTCTCCGGGTTGGCGACCGCCACGCACACGCCGAGGAAGTCGGGATCGGTGGCGGCGCGGGCGCGCAGCGCGGCGAACGCCTTGATGTCGGAGACGTCGTCGCCGAAATACCACGCCCCGCCGACGTCGCGGACCGTCTCGCCGATCACCATGCCCTTGTCCCGGTCCACGGGCGGCTTCAGCTCCAGCACCATGCGGCCGGCCTGACACCGCAGGCCCAGCCGCTCGGCCTGGGCCCGGCCCCACTCCTGCACCAGGTCACCGAGCTGCGGCGCGGTGCGCCAGTGCAGCGCGACGGAGAGCCGCTTGAACTCGACGAGCGCGCCGGGCGGCAGCTCGGCCTGGGCCTGCTCGGCCAGCTCGGCCATGGTCGGCACCCAGGGCAGCGCGGCCGGCTCGGTGACCGTCTCGCCGCCCGAGTGGCTGTGCTCCAGGCCGTAGAGCCCGTACAGGTCGACGCCGGTGAGGCCGCCGAGATGGTCGCGGAGGAACTCCACCGGGCGCGCGGAGACGATCGCGATCCGGCGTACGCGCGGGGCGAGCGCCTCCAGCGCGGCGAGCACCTTCGGCGCGGGGCGGACCGCGGTGGGATCGTCGTCGACCGGCGCCAGTGTGCCGTCGAAGTCGAAGAAGAGCACCACGTCACCCGCACGCGCGGCGGTGGCCCGCCAGGCGTGCTCGGCGTCCAACGGGGTCTTCGGCTGCTGGTTGCCCAGATTCAACGGCGGCACGCGCGACAGCGTACCCCGCGCCGGGCGGCGTATTCGTGGCCGAGATGTGACGTCGGGACGACGCGGGAGTTCAGCGTTCGGCGGCTCCCCGTCCTCGGCGCCCGAACGGCACCACGGCCGCCTCCTGCCCGTGGCTGAGCAGGTACCCCTCCACGAAGCCGGTGTTCCGGTCGCCGGTGTGCGCCTCGATCTCGTTGAGTCGCGCCACCAGGAACTCGGTGAGCGCGCTGACCCGGTCGTTGAGCCGGTCGTGCAACTCGGCCACCACGGCGAGGATCACCGCCGTGCCGGTGGTGGTGAGCGCGAGGAGATTGACGACCAGGGGAAGCTGCCCGCCGTCCAGCACGCCGACCACCACGTTGCCGGTCACGCACGATGTCACCGACACCACCGCGACCACGACTGCCAACCATTTCAGGGTCATGGACAGACCCCTCCTTCTGTCCCGCAGGGCTGGGTTCGGCTGTGTCCCGTCCCCCCGCCGACGACGAGCCCTTAGCAGTACAAACGTGGACGCTAGCCGGTCCGATCCGGCCCCGAGGCGAAACGATCGGTACTGCCTTTCCGTTCTTTCGCCATCTGAGAACTAGCCGGCCTGTTTGCCCCTATTTCGGACATTGGCTGGCAGTGTCGGGCGATATGCGAGGTAACGAATGGTTTCCCGGATGTGGAACTTCTCCGCGTCGGAGACGTTCGGGTCGACCAGTCGGCGCAGCAGCGCCTCGACGTCCGGGTCCATCGGTGGGGGCGTGGGTGCGGTGCGGGGGCCGGTCGTCCGGTCCCAGCCGAGCGCGGTGAACGCGGTGGCCGGATCGAGCCCGAGCCCCTCGCAGAACGCGACCACCCGCTCGGCCTCGGGGTCGCTCGCCCAGTCGCCGCGTACCCAGCGGTTGATGGTCTGGCGGGAGACGCCGGTGCGCCGGGAGACCTCGGTGCCACTCCACGCGCGCATGGCGCGGGCGTCGTCCAACGCGCGGCGGACGAAGGTGGCAAAGGAGATCTTCCGTGCATTGGCCGTCTCGCTCACCCCGTGACGGTACGGCCAGTCGCTCGCGCCGGGGTTGCTCGGCGCGCTGGTGTCACGCCGACGTGACGCCGGTGGGTGGCTGCCGAGCGCCGCTCCAGAGCCGCTGTCGAGGGGTGTCACCCGGGCAGGATAGATAGACACCAGTACGGCGGCAAGCGGACGAAAAGCTGATACTGTCACGCCCATGAGACAACTTACGTTGTGTCACGTGCTTGAGACGACAAGTGCTCACATGCGTCACTCCGCCGGTGCGGAGGGGGTGTCGTGACCGAACTCGCGACCCGCGCCCAGGCCTTCGGACTGATCGCGGACGGCGTCTCCGCCGGGCTGAGCGCGCCCTGGCGCCTCTACCTCGCCCGGGGCTGCCGCTACCTCTCGCTCAACGTCGGCGACCGGGAGGAG
Organism: Micromonospora sp. NBC_01392; assembly: GCF_045040125.1. Classification (NCBI taxonomy): domain Bacteria; kingdom Bacillati; phylum Actinomycetota; class Actinomycetes; order Micromonosporales; family Micromonosporaceae; genus Micromonospora; species Micromonospora sp. NBC_01392. The sequence continues at coordinate 1,124,567 of NZ_CP109549.1, forward strand.
TGGGACGCCTGGCGGACCCACCTCGGCTGCCCCGAGTTGAGCGTGCGGGTCTACGACTCCGGCGGCGAGATCCGCCGGGCCTCGGTGGCCGAGGTGATCCTCGACGGCTGCCGGATCAGTGTGGAGCTGGTCGAGGAGGTCAGCACCGCCGATCTGGAGCGGTTACTGGTGGTCGATCCGCTGCCCGGGGCGGACGAGCGATGAGCCGGGCGGCGGAGGTGGCCCGGTGAGCCCTTTTCTCGCCGTCGTCCTCGTCCTGGTGCTCGGCTCCACCTGCTACGCCGCCGGCCGGCTGCACGGCCAGCTCAGCTATCGGATCGGCTACCGGTTCGGCTACCGGCAGGGCTACTTCGACGGTGACCGGGGCGCCTGGAACCGTCGGCGTCGGGAGGCGCAGGCCGTCATCGCCTCGGCGCTGGCCACGCCCGCCCCGACGGTGGTGACCTCGGTCGGGCGTACCGGCCCGCCGTTCGCCGGCACCGCCGTGCCCGCCGCGGTCACCGCCCGCCCCGACGCGCCGGGCGTACGGACCGGGGCGCCGGCCGTACGGGTCACCGCGACCGCTCAGCTCGGCGGGGCCGTCGCCCGCGCCGGCACCACGTACACCGGGTCGTCGTTCGACGCGGCCGCCGCCGGCCCCCGAGCCGGGGCGCTGGTGCGGCGGCCGGGCTGAGGCCCGCGTCCGGTACGCGCCGTGCCCGCCCGCCGTCGTGGCGGCGCGAGGCCGGCGGCTCCGGCCCCGGCCGGGATGCGCGCAGGGGGCATGCATCCCGGCCGGTTCCGGCGTGTTCACCGGTGATCCACCCAGGGCTCTAGCCGAGCGGGCCCACGGCGATTAGCGTCTAGGCATGGCACGGGGTTTTCCCGGGCCAGCCGGACAGCCCGGACCTGCGACCTCGCGCACGGGGCCCGCATCCGACCCCGTGTCCGCCGGGCACCGGAAGAGGCGGAACTCGGGTGGCCGGGTGCCCATCCGCGGAGCAGGCCTGTGACCACTCGCCGTACCCCCGCCGGAGCCGAGCCGACCCCGGCCGCGACCGCCACGACCCGCCGGACCACGCGCAGCCGGCGGAGCGCCGCTGCCGCCACCGCCGGCACCGAGGAGCCCCGACCATCCGGCCCGGCCTTCGTCCTGGACACCTCGGTCCTCCTCTCCGACCCCGCGGCGTTCCACCGCTTCGCCGAGCACGAGGTGGTGCTGCCGCTGGTGGTCATCTCGGAGCTGGAGGGCAAGCGGCACCACCCCGAGCTGGGCTGGTTCGCCCGCCAGTCGCTGCGCATGCTGGACGAGCTGCGGGTGCGGCACGGCCGGCTGGACCGCCCGGTGCCCGCCAACGACTCCGGCGGCACGCTGCGGGTGGAGCTGAACCACACCGACGACGGCGTGCTGCCGCCCGGCTTCCGCAACGAGTCGAACGACGCCCGGATCCTCTCGGTGGCGCTCAACCTGGCCGCCGAGGGCCGCGACGTGACCCTGGTCAGCAAGGACATGCCGCTGCGGGTGAAGGCGGCCTCGGTCGGCCTGCGCGCGGACGAGTACCGGCACGGCCAGGCCAGCGACCCGACCTGGACCGGGATGGCCGAGCTGGAGCTTCCCGACGACGAGATCGGCCGGCTGTACGCGGGCGAGGCGCTCGACGTCGACGCCGCCGCGGGCCTGCCCTGCCACACCGGCCTGGTGCTGCACTCGTCGCGGGGCTCGGCGTTGGGCCGGGTGCTGCCCGACAAGACGGTTCGGCTGGTCCGCGGTGACCGGGAGGCGTTCGGCCTGCACGGGCGCTCGGCGGAGCAGCGGATCGCGCTCGACCTGCTGCTGGACGAGTCGATCGGCATCGTGTCGATGGGCGGCCGGGCCGGCACCGGCAAGTCGGCGCTGGCGCTCTGCGCCGGCCTGGAGGCGGTGATGGAGCGCCGCCGGCACAAGAAGGTGATCGTCTTCCGCCCGTTGTACGCGGTCGGCGGCCAGGAACTGGGCTACCTGCCCGGCTCGGAGTCGGAGAAGATGTCGCCCTGGGCGCAGGCCGTCTTCGACACGCTGGGCGCGGTGGTGCACGAGAACGTGCTGGAGGAGGTCACCTCGCGCGGCCTGCTGGAGGTGCTGCCGCTGACCCACATCCGGGGCCGGAGCCTGCACGACGCGTTCGTCATCGTCGACGAGGCGCAGTCGTTGGAGCGGGGGGTTCTGCTCACCGTGCTGTCCCGGATCGGTCAGGGTTCGCGGGTGGTGCTGACGCACGACGTGGCGCAGCGCGACAACCTGCGGGTGGGGCGGCACGACGGCGTGACCGCGGTGATCGAGGCGCTGAAGGGCCATCCTCTTTTCGCGCACGTCACCCTCAGCCGGTCGGAGCGTTCGCCGATCGCCGCGATGGTCACCGACCTGCTGGAGGACATCCCGAGCTGACTGGTCGTTATGTCCCACTTCGTCCCTATTCGAAGTGTGGCGCAGATCACTTTTGCCTCCCGCGGTTTCCCACCCGCCTCACCGTGCGCGATGGTGTCCATCGAGCGTCACCGACAACTCCAGTGCCTGGAGTCCCATTCGCACCCGGCACCTCGTCGAGCATCCCCCGCCACGACGGCGGGAGCCACGGGGGTCGGTGCGCCGGCGGAGACCGGTGGGTCGGGGCGCTCGCGGCACCCGGGCGCGGCCGTGCGGCCACGCGTGGTGCCGTGTCCCTGCCTCCGACGAAGGGAAACTTCGTGAGTCGGCTCTGGAGCCGGTTCGGCGCCCGTACGGCCGCTGTCGCGCTGCTCTCCGTGGGCGTCGCCGGTGGTTTCTACCTGGGCGAAGATCGTCAGACCCAGCAGCAGGGCCTGACCGCGCAGGTCGGCCGCGAGGTCGACCGGACCGAATACACCTACCAGCGCGAACGGCAGGCCGACCATCGCCTGCAGTCGTCCCGGCAGCGCGCCGCCGAGTACCAGGCCAAGCTGCGGGCCAAGGCGGCGGCGAAGGAGGCCGCCGAGCGGGCCAAGGCCGCCGAGCGCGCCGCCGCGAACCGCAAGAAGGAGCGCGCCGAGGCGGAGGCCAAGGCGGAGGCCGAGGCGAAGGCCAAGCCGTACGACGGGCCGATTCCGGCGTCCTGCGCGGAGTACAGCGGCAACCGGAAGGTCGGCTGCGCGGTCATGCTGGACAAGGGTTTCGGCATCGACCAGTTCCCCTGTCTGGACAAGCTCTGGACGAAGGAGAGCGGCTGGAACCCGAAGGCGTCCAACAGCAGCTCCGGCGCGTACGGGATCCCGCAGGCGGTGCCCGGCAGCAAGATGGGTTCGGTCGCCGACGACTGGCGGACCAACCCGGCCACCCAGATCACCTGGGGCCTCGGCTACATCAAGGGCCGGTACGACACCCCGTGCGGCGCCTGGCAGCAGTCGCAGAGCGAGGGCTGGTACTGATCGAGTCGAACGGCGGCGGGAGGCCCGGTGATCCGGGTGTCCCGCCGCCGTCGTCTGTCCGCCCGAGTGGCGGTCCGCCGCAATTGCTGATAGCTGTTGACAGGTGAACTGGCAGGACAGCCCGCGCGGCGGAGACCCCCACCGGTTCGGCACCGACGCGTTCTACGCGTCGCTCGGCCGGGCGTTCGTCGCCATGTGCGCGGTGGTGCCGGTGCTGTTCCTCATCGAGGCGCTCGACGTCGGGCTGCGGCTCAACCTCGACCTCACCGCCGGCATCATCCCGCACCGCATCCAGGGCCTGGACGGCGTCTTCTTCTCGCCGTTCCTGCACGCCGGTTGGAACCACCTCTACAGCAACAGCATCCCGCTGATCCTGCTCGGCACGTTCGTGCTGGCCGCCGGCACCCGCCGATTCCTCTGGTCCACCGCGGTGATCATCCTGGTCAGCGGGCTGGGCGTGTGGTTCACCGGCTCGCCCAGCTCGGTGGTGGTCGGCGCGAGCGGGGTGATCTTCGGCTACCTCGGCATCCTGCTCACCCGGGGCGTGGTGGAGCGGAGCTGGTGGAACTTCGCGGTGGTGCTGCTGGTCGGCCTGCTCTACGGCTGGCAGTTGCTGGGCATCCTCCCCACCGACGAGCGGATCTCCTGGCAGGGTCACCTGTTCGGGCTGCTCGGCGGCGTGGTCGCCGCGATCCTGTTCCGCCGTCGCGCGGACACCGGCACGCCGGACCCGCTCGGGTCGCCGCCGCTCAGGCTGCCCTGACGACGCGATCGATCGACCGGCGGGACATCCTTGCCCCAGGTCACCGGCCCGCCTACCGTCGGCAGCACGGGTTGATCCCTGGCCGAAAGTGACGGTACGCCATGCGCGAAGTCGATCTCGCCGTGATCGGGGCCGGCCCGGCCGGGCTCTTCGCCGCCTACTACGCCGGGTTCCGAGGGCTCTCCGTCGCCGTGATCGACGCGCTGCCCGAGCCGGGTGGTCAGGTCACCGCGATGTACCCGGAGAAGCTGATCCTCGACGTTGCCGGCTTCCCCGCCGTCAAGGGCCGGGAGCTGATCGCGAACCTGCTCGCCCAGGCCGCGCCGTACCACCCCGACTACCTGCTCGGCGTACGCGCGGAGAAGCTGTCCCACCTCGACGGCCGGCCGGTGCTCGGGCTGGCCGGCGGTGCGCAGCTCCGCTGCGGCGCGGTGGTGGTGACCGGAGGGCTGGGCAGCTTCACGCCCCGGCCGCTGCCGGTCGCGGAGAGCTTCACCGGCGCCGGGATCGTCTACTTCGTGCCGCAGCCGGTCGAGCTGACCGACCGGCACGTGCTCATCGTGGGCGGCGGTGACTCGGCGTTCGACTGGGCGGTCACACTCGCGCCGCTGGCCCGGTCGGTGACGCTGGCGCACCGGCGGGACCGCTTCCGCGCGCACGCCGCCACCGTCGAGCGGGTCCGGGCGCTGCCGGTGCGGGTGGTGGTCAACGCCGAGGTGAGCCGGCTGTACGGCGAGGAGCACGTCACCGGCGCCGAGCTGACCGTACGCGGCGGCGCGGTGGAGACGCTCCCGGTGGACACCGTGGTCGCCGCGCTCGGCTTCACCGCCGACCTGGGACCGCTTACCGAGTGGGGGCTGGCCCTGGACCGGCGGCACATCGTGGTCGACAGCGCCATGGCCACCAACCTGCCCCGGGTGTTCGCGGCCGGCGACATCACCGAGTACCCGGGCAAGGTCCGGCTCATCGCGACCGGCTTCGGCGAGGCGGCCACCGCCGTCAACAACGCCGCGGTCGCCATCGACCCAACGGCGCACCTCTTCCCCGGCCACTCCTCCGACGGCACGTAAGGAGGGGCCCCTTCTTAACGCCTGCGGTAGAGGTGGGGCCCCTTCTCAACCCCCTGCGGGTCGCCGTCAGGGCAGGCCGACCAGGTCGGCCGTCAGGGCGATCTGGTGGTCGAAGTACTCGTCCCGGTGCGGCAGCGCCCGGTTGATCCGGCCGAACAGCTCGAAGCTGATCAGCCCGAAGAGCTGGGTCCAGCCGGCCATCGCCCGGACCATCAGCGCGGGTGGCAGCGGCACCCCGGTCAGCGCGGTCAGTTCGGCCACGTCGTCGCGCAGCGGCTCGGGCAGCTCCTCGTCCGGCGGCGTGAGTCGGCCGGCGGCCATCCCGTCGCGCAGGATGCCGAGCAGCGTCATCGGGGGCCGTTGGGCGGGCGCGACCGTGTCGTCCGGGGCCGCGTAGCCGGGCACCGGGCTGCCGTAGAGCAGCGCGTACTCGGCGGGGTGGGCGAGCGCCCAGGCGCGCGCCGCGCGGCTGGCGGCGAGCCAGCGACCGCGCAGGTCGTCGTGGTCGGCGGCGGCGTCGGCCGTCTCCACCGCGTCGCCGAGCGCGTCGTACGCCTCCAGGATCAGCGCGGTGAGCAGGTCGTCACGGCTGGGGAAGTAGCGGTAGATCGCGGAGGAGGCCATGCCGAGGTCCCGGGCGACGGCGCGCAGCGAGAGGTCCGCGCCGTCGGTGGCCAGGTGACGGCGGGCGACCGCCTTGATCTCTTCGATCATCCCGGCGCGGACCCGGGCGCGGAGCGAGGGAGCGACCATGCGCCCACTGTGCCACGAGCGAGAGCGGCAATCAAAACAGAGAGCACTGCTCTTGACTGATGGTCGCTCTGTGAGTCATGCTCTTCTTCGAGAGCAGTGCTCTCGATTCGGACTACTGCTTCAGAGAAGGTGGACCTGTCATGGCCCTGCACGTGATCGTCGGCGCCGGACCCGTCGGCACCGCCACCGCCCGACTGCTGGCCGAGCGCGGCGAGCGGGTGCGCGTGGTGACCCGGCGCGGCACCGGCCCGGAACATCCGGCGGTCGAGCGGATCGCCGCCGACGCCGGTGACGCCGACCGGCTCACCGCGCTGACCGAGGGCGCCGTCGCGCTGCACAACTGCGCCAACCCGGCGTACCACAGGTGGGCCACGGACTGGCCGCCGCTGGCCGCCGCGCTGCTCACCGCCGCCGGGCGCAGCGGCGCCGTGCTCGCCACCGTCGGCAACCTCTACGGGTACGGCCCGGTCGACGCGCCGATGACCGAGGCGACCCCGCTCGCCGCCACCGGCACCAAGGGCCGGGTCCGCAACCGGATGTGGGCCGACGCCCTGGCCGCGCACCGCGCCGGTCACGCCCGGGTCACCGAGGTACGCGGCTCCGACTACATCGGCCTCGGCGGCACCTCGCTGGCCATGATGGTGCTGCCCCGGGTGCTCGCCGGGCAGCGGGTGTTCCTGCCTGTCGACTGGGACGCGCCGCACACCTGGACGTACGTCCCGGACGTCGCCCGTACCCTGGTCGCCGCCGCGACCGACGCGCGGGCCTGGGGCCGGGCCTGGCACGTGCCCAGCCCGCCGGCGGCCTCCATGCGGGAGCTGGCCCGGCGGACGGCGGCCCGGGCCGGCGCGCCCGCGCCGCGGCTGACCCGGATGCCGTACCCGGTGCTCTGGGCGGCCGGCGTGGTCAACCCGTTCACCCGGGAACTGCGCGAGACGGCACACCAGTTCGCCGGCCCGTTCGTGCTGGACTCGTCCGCGGCCACCGCCACGCTCGGCGTCGAGCCGACCCCGCTGGACCGGATCGTCGACGAGATGGTCGCCGGCCTGCGCGCCCCGGCTCCGCGTTAGGCCGGGCCCCCTGTTGACGCGCTGGTCAAGCGGGGGCCCCGCCTCTACCGGAGGCGTTAACAGGGGGCCCCGCCTTACCCCCGGCGGCGATGAGGACGGCGGCGAGGGTCAAGGCGGCGCCCAGGAGGGTGTTGAGGGCGGGGTGTGAGGCGGCGGTGGGCAGCACCACGTCCAGCAGCACCGCGCCGACGATCTGCCCGGCGATGGTGGCCAGGCCGAGCAGCAGCACCCCGGTGAACCGGACCAGCGCGGCGGCCAGCGCGATGAACACGATGCCGATCGGGCCGCCGACATAGAGCCACGGCTCGCTCGGGAAGCCGCCGGTCGGCCGACCCCGCACCGCCACCTCCACCGCGAACGTGGCGAGCAGCGCCACCGTGCCGACCGCGAAGTTGACGAGCGTGGCGGTCAGCGCGCTGTCCGCCGCCGCGCGGACCCGGCCGTTCACCGCCTGCTGCCAGGCGATGCCCACGCCGGCCGCCAGCGGCAGCAGGGCCAGCGCCAGCGCGCCCGGGTCGCCCAGCCGGTCGCCCACCGCCAGCAGCACGGCCAGCACGGTGAGCACCGCGCCGATCAGCCGGTTCGGGGTGACCGCCTGCCGGCCGGTCGGGCCGATGCCGGCGCGGTCCACCAGCAGGCTGCTGCCGGACTGCCCGGCCACCACCGCGACGGTGAAGACGGCCACGCCGAGCGCGCCGATGGTCAGCCCCTGCGTCGCCACCAGGAACGCGCCGCACACGCCGCCCAGGCACTGCCACGGCCGCAGCGCGCCGGTGCGCAGCGCGCCGCGCAGCGCGGCCAGCCCTCGTCGGCCCCCGGGGGTGGCGGGGACCAGCACCAACAGGATCAGCAGGCCCAGGCCGAACGAGACCACCGCGGCGGCGATCCCGTCGGCCAGCCGTACGCCCAACTCGCCGTTGATCCGGGACTGGAGCGCCACCAGGACGCCGGAGCCGGTGGCCAGCCCCACCCCGGCGATCCGCCGGCCGGTCGACAGCGTCGGCGCTGGCGTCGGCGTCCCGGTCGTGGTCACTCCTGCTCGGCCAACGGGCGCCCGTCGAAGTCGACAGCCGAGTAGAGAGCCAGCTTCTCCAGCCGGTGGTACGAGTCGATGACCCGGATCGTGCCGCTCTTGGAGCGCATCACGATCGACTGGGTGTACGCCCCACCGGCCCGGTAGCGCACGCCGCGCAGCAGGTCGCCGGAGGTGACACCGGTGGCCACGAAGAAGCAGTTGTCGCCGGTGACCAGATCGTCGGTGAACAGCACCCGGTCCAGGTCGTGCCCGGCGGCCAGCGCCTTCTCCCGCTCCTGGTCGTCCTTCGGCCAGAGCTTGGCCTGCATCATGCCGCCCATGCACTTCAGCGCGCAGGCCGCGGTGATGCCCTCGGGAGTGCCGCCGATGCCCATCAGCACGTCGACGTCCGACTCGCCGCGCGCCGCCGCGATGGCGCCGGCGATGTCGCCGTCGGAGATGAGCCGGATGCCGGCGCCGGAGCGCCGGATCTGCTTCACCAGGTCGTCGTGGCGCGACCGGTCCAGCACGCAGACCGTCACCTCACTGGTGTCGGTGCCCTTGACCTTCGCGATCCGGCGGATGTTCTCGGCGACCCCGGCGTTGATGTCGACCACGTCGGCGTACATCGGGCCGACCGCCAGCTTCTCCATGTAGAAGACCGCGCTCGGGTCGAACATCGCGCCGCGCTCGGCCACCGCCAGCACGGCGAGCGCGTTCGGCATGCCCTTGCTCATCAGTGTGGTGCCGTCGATCGGGTCGACCGCCACGTCGACCTCGGGACCGGTGCCGTCGCCGACCTCCTCGCCGTTGAAGAGCATCGGGGCGTTGTCCTTCTCGCCCTCGCCGATCACCACGACGCCCCGCATCGGGATCGAGTTGATCAGCTTGCGCATGGCGTCGACGGCGGCGCCGTCACCGCCCTCCTTGTCGCCCCGGCCGACCCAACGGCCGGCGGCCATGGCCGCGGCCTCGGTGACCCGGACCAGATCGAGGGCGAGATTGCGGTCGAGATCCTGGGGCGTCCGCGTACCGGTGGTTGTCATGGCGGCCTCCTCCTCGCGACGTTGCGGGGTGGACCGGCGGGGGTGCCGCCGGTTTTGTCGCTGATCCTCACACGATCTCAGGTTCGCCGCCCCGGCGGGGCGGAGGAGGCCAGGATCACCTTCCCCGTCGGGCTGCGACAATGGCCGGGTGGAACCCGCACAGCCTGCCGACCGCGTACCGTCCGACGCCACGCCGCCCGACGGCCAGCCGCCGGTGCGGCCCGGCGCCACCCCGCCGGACGGGACGCCCGCGCTCGTCGAGCCGTCGGCGTCCGCGCCGCTCGCCGACGCCGGTGAGCGTCCCGCCCCGCCTCCGGGGAAGGAGAAGGCCCGCTCCGAGCGGTCCCCGAAGGACATGGTGCTGTCGCTGCTGATCCTGCTGGTGCCGATCGCGCTGCTGATCGCGTTCTACCGGGGCTTTCTCGGCGGCGACTCGCCGGTCACCGTCGATCCGGCGCCCGCGCTGGAGCAGGCCCGCGCGGCCAACGCCTTCCCGGTCGCCACGCCGACCGGGCTGGGCGACGACTGGCGTACGGTGAACGCCCGCTTCCGGACCGAGACGGACGGCGCGACGCTGCGCATCGGGTACCTGACCCCGGAGGGCCGGGGCGCGCAGCTCGTGGAGAGCAACATCCCGGCGGAGAAGCTGCTGCCGGCCGAGCTGAGCGACGGCCAGCCGCAGGGCCCGGCCGACCTGCCGGACGGGCTGAGCTGGCAGCGGTACACCGCCCGCGGCAACGAGCAGGCGCTCGTCCTGCTGGAACCGAACCGCACGGTGATCGTGGTCGGTGACGCGGGGGAGACGGAGCTGCGCCGGCTGGCCACCTCGCTGCGCTGACATCCCCCGGTCGGGTGACCGGGATTGCCGAACGCCGCTTCAGGGAACAGAAGGGACACGATCCCGGACGACCCACCTGGAGAGGTTGACGTGAAGATACGACGCTTCAGCGCCACCGCGTTCGCCGCGGCGCTGCTCATTCCCGGCCTGGCGGCCTGCAACGGCAACGGCACGTCCGACGCCTCCGCGACCCCGAGCGCCGGCGCCTCCGGCAGCGTCGCCCCCAGCGCCACGGCGTCCGGCAGCGCGGCCAAGCAGGCGCTGCTCGACTCCACCAACGCGATCCGGGAGGGCAACTTCCGGTTCGCCATGACCGGTGCCGGCTCCACCGCCGAGGGGCAGGTGCACCAGCCCAGCCAGAGCGCCGAGATGCGGATGACGATCGGTGACCCGTCGTCGGACCTGATGATGAAGCTGGACCTCATCCACGCCAAGCCGGACAGCTGGGTCAAGCTGGAGCTGGGCGGCACCGCCGCCACCCAGATCCCCGGCGTGAAGAACCTCAACACCGGCAAGTACCAGCACCTCGACCAGAGCCGCATCAAGGGCAACCGGGCGCTGGGCTTCGACTTCGAGAAGATCGACCCGGCCGGCAGCGCCGTGCTCACCCAGGGCATCACCGACGTACGGCAGAGCGGCGACGGCGCGTACGAGGGCACCGTCGACGTGTCGAAGGCCGCCGAGGCGGGCTCGCTCGACCCGGCCGTGATCACCGCGCTCGGGGCGCAGGCCCAGTCGGTGCCGTTCACCGCCAAGGTCGACCCGCAGGGCCGGCTCAGTGAGCTGGTGCTCAAGATCCCGGCCGCCGGTCAGAGCGCCGCGCAGGACGTCAAGATCACCTACAGTGACTACGGCGCCGCTGCCGCGGCCCAGAAGCCCTCGGCCGACCAGGTCGTCGAGGCGCCGCCGGAGCTGTACAACCTGTTCAACTGACCGGAGGTCGTCCGGCTCGTCGCCGGTACGCCGCAGTGGCATCCCGACGCCGCTGCGGCGTACCGCCTCCGGGGCTCACTCCCCGGCGCGCTGCCGGGCGGCGTCGATGCGGGCCCGCGCGCCGTCCAGCCAGCGCTGGCAGACACCGGCGAGCTGCTCGCCGCGCTCCCACAGGGCCAGCGACTCCTCCAGCGAGGTGCCGCCCGCCTCCAGCCGTTCCACCACCGAGGCCAGCTCGGCGCGCGCCTGCTCGTAGCTGAGCTGCTCGTCCTTGGTCTTCTCAGTCATCGGTCCCATCTCATCAGCCGTCGACGGTGGCGGTCAGCTCGCCCTCGGCGAGGCGTACCCGCAGTGGATCGCCCTTGGCCACCTCGGACGCCGCGCGGACCACGTGGCCGTCGGCGCGCTGGACGATGGCGTAGCCACGGTCGAGCGTCGCCGCCGGGGAGAGCGCACGCAGCCGGGCCAGCGTGTGCCGCAGGTCGTCGTCGGCGGCGCCCAGCCGGTGCGTCAGGCACCGGCCGGCGCGGTCCCGCAGCGCGGTGACCTCGACGGCGCGCTGGTCGACCATCACCTGCGGTCGGGCCAGCACCGGGCGGGAGCGGAGCAGGTCGACCCGGTGCTGCTCACGGTCGACGAGATGGCGTACGGCCCGCTCCAGCCGGGACCGGGCCTGCCCGATGAGGCGGACCTCCTCGGTCAGGTCGGGCACGATCCGTTTCGCCGCGTCGGTGGGCGTGGAGGCCCGGACGTCGGCGACGTAGTCGAGCAGCGGCGCGTCGGTCTCGTGGCCGATCGCGCTGACCACCGGCGTGCGGCAGGCGAAGACCGCCCGGCACAGCGCCTCGTCGGAGAAGGGCAGCAGGTCCTCGATGCCACCGCCGCCCCGGGCGATGACGATCACGTCGACCGTCGGGTCGGCGTCGAGCACCTTGAGCGCGCCGACGATGTCGGGCACCGCGGCGGACCCCTGCACCGCCACGTTGACGGTGCGGAAGTCGACCGCCGGCCAGCGACGGCGGGCGTTGGTCAGCACGTCGCGCTCGGCCGCCGAGGCCCGCCCGGTGATCAGGCCGACCCGGCCCGGCAGGAACGGGAGCCGCCGCTTGCGGGACCTGTCGAACAGCCCCTCGGCCGCCAGCAGCTTCTTGAGCTTCTCCAGCCGGGCCAGCAGCTCGCCGAGGCCGACCTGGCGGATCTCGTCGGCGCGCAGGCTCAGCGTGCCCCGCGCGGCGTAGAACTCGGGCTTGGCGTGCAGCACCACCCGGGCGCCCTCGCGCAGCTCCGGCGCGCCCGCGTCGAGCACGTCGCGGTTGGTGGTGACGGTCAGGCTGAGATCGGCCGACGGGTCACGCAGGGTGAGGAACACGGTGGCGGCGCCGGGCCGGCGGCTGATCTGCGCCACCTGGCCGTCGACCCAGACCCAGCCGAGCCGGGCGATCCAGGCGCCGACCTTCTGGCTGACCACCCGGACCGGCCACGGCTCCTCGGAGGTGCTCCGCTCCGGGGGCGTGCTCCGCTCCGGGGGTGTGCCCCGACCCACCTCACCCGCGCTCACCCCGCCCACCCTACGGCCCGGGGCCGACAGGCCGGGCGAGGGCGCGGCGGGCGCACGTACCATGGTCGGGTGACTGACGCTGAGACGACTCCCCGGACCGGCAAGCGCGTGCTCCTGGCCAAGCCCCGCGGCTACTGCGCGGGCGTGGACCGGGCGGTGCAGACCGTCGAGGAGGCGCTGAAGCTCTACGGCGCGCCGATCTACGTCCGCAAGCAGATCGTGCACAACAAGCACGTGGTGCGCACGCTGGAGGCCCAGGGCGCGATCTTCGTGGAGGAGAACGAGGAGGTGCCGGAGGGCGCCACCGTCATCTTCTCCGCCCACGGTGTCGCCCCCGAGGTCTACGAGCAGGCCAAGGAGCGCTCGCTGAGGGCGATCGACGCCACCTGCCCGCTGGTCACCAAGGTGCACCACGAGGCCCGGCGGTTCGCCCAGCAGGACTACGACATCCTGCTCATCGGTCACGAGGGGCACGAGGAGGTCATCGGCACCGCCGGTGAGGCCCCCGCCCACATTCAGCTCGTCGACGGGCCGGACAGCGTCGACCAGGTCACCGTGCGCGACCCGGAGAAGGTGGTCTGGCTCTCCCAGACCACGCTCTCGGTCGACGAGACGCTGGAGACCGTGGCCCGGCTCAAGCAGCGCCTGCCGCTGCTCCAGTCACCGCCCAGCGACGACATCTGCTACGCCACCTCCAACCGCCAGCACGTGGTCAAGGAGATCGCCCCCGAGTGCGACGTGGTGATCGTGGTCGGCTCGCGCAACTCCTCGAACTCGGTCCGCCTGGTCGAGGTCGCGCTCGACGCCGGCGCCCGCGCCGGTCACCTGGTCGACTTCGCCCACGAGATCGACGACGCCTGGCTGGCCGGGGCCCGCACCGTGGGGCTGACCTCCGGCGCGAGCGTGCCGGACGACCTGGTCCAGGACGTGCTCGCGCACCTGGCCGAGCGTGGCTTCGCCGACGTCGAGGAGATCACCACCGCCGACGAGCGGCTGACCTTCTCGCTGCCGCAGGAGCTCAAGCGCGACATGAAGGCCGCCGCGGCGCGCGGCTGACCGGGAACGGATCCGGCGCCCGACGCGTCCAACCGACCATGAAGACTCCTCGGACGGTGCTCGTAGCCCTGATCGCCGGTGCCGCGCTGACCGCCTGCGCCGGCCCGGGCGACGAGCCCGCCAGCCCCAGCCCGAGTCCGACGGGAGCCGCCCCGGTGACCAGCCAGCCCGACCCCGCATCCAGCACCGGCCCGAGCCGCCCCGACCCCACCTGGAAGGGCGGCCCGTCCACGCCGCCGGGCGTCGGCGGCACCACGCTGAACGGCACCATCCGCGCCGGCGTCGAGCCGAACTGCCTGCTGCTCGACGACCACCTGCTGGTCGGCGGCCCGCGCGACCTGCTCAAGGCCGGCGCCAAGGTGGAGGTCACCGGCCGTCCCGAGCCGGGCATGATGACCACCTGCCAGCAGGGCACCCCGTTCGTCGTCGAGTCGGCCCGCCCCGCCTGACGCACCCCGGGCCCACGGCGACCCGTTCGCGGCCAGGCCACCGGACCGACCCGTTCGGGGCCACGCCACCGGACGCACGCAGGAGCCCCGCCCCCCGGACCGGGGGACGGGGCTCCCGTCGTACCAGCGGCTAGTTGACCGCGTGGATCTGCACCGAACCGCGGCCGACGACCGCGCCCTCGGTGGTGGTGACGGCCATGTCACCGAACAGTTCCCGGCCGGCGGCCGGGGTGGCGAGCGCGGTCACCGCACCGGTGAGGGTGGCGGTGGCGCCGTTGGCCAGGGACAGCGGCGTGGCCGGCGCGGAGAGCGAGCCCAGCGCCGGGGACGCGAACGAGTCACGGTAGTCGTACGCCGTGCCGCCCGCGGTGACCGCGTAGCCCTCGATGACCACCCGGTAGGTGGCGGCCACCGGGTTGGTCAGCGTGACGGCCTCCTCCGAGTCGCCGTCGGCCGACCGGCCCACCTCGGTGGTGCCCCGGAAGATGTACAGGTCCAGGTCGGCGCCGAGGTCGGCGGTGTTGCCGATCCGGGCGGAGAACGAGGTGGTCCCGGCCGGGATGTCCACCGTGTACTCCTGGGTCGCGCCCTCGGTGATGGTCGGCCGCTCGGCGCGCACGCTGGACAGCGGGCCGCCGACGCCGGTCACCTGGACCGGGCCGAACGTGTTGGTCAGGTTCCAGCTCACCGGGGCCGGCGTGCCGGCGGTCACCGACGGCAGCTCGACCACGGCGGGCTCCACCTGCACGCCCTGCACACGCGCCTGGAGCGTGAACGGGTTGTCCAGCGCCGGCGACGTACGCCGCGACTCCACCTCGATCTCCCAGACACCCGGGATCGGGTTCTGGTAGTCGCGCTCCTGCGGCTTGCAGGCGGCGGCGTCGGAGAAGTTGGTGTAGCAGGCGGTGCTCGCGGTGCTCTCGACCGGCACGCCGTACGGGTTGATGGCGATGAACCGGGTCTGCGAGCCGGTCGCGATGCCGGACAGGTTGACCTGGAGCGCGCCCGCGCCCTGCGGAACCGTCACGAAGTACGACGTGAAGCTGTTCCGCTCGACCGAGCCGTTGGCCGAGAACGAGTACGCCGGGCCGGTCACCGCGGTCGAGGCGACCACGACGGTGGCGACCTCGAAGTCGACGACCGAGGTGGCCGGGTCGTCGACGGTCATGATCGCGCCGTGCGCGCCGACGGTCATCGGCTTGGCCTTCACCTTGACGGTGACGGTCGAGTTCAGCGGCAGCCAGACCTCCTTGGGGGCGGTCCAGGTGCCGTCGTTGCCGCGGAAGTCGACCAGGTGCTTGACGCCCCGGTTCGGGCCGCTGGTGCGGGTCAACTTGACCTCGTAGTAGCGGCTCTCCTTGGCCTTCTGCCCGCCCCGGTCGGCGGCGCAGCGGTTGTAGACGCCGGTGCCCAGGTTCGGGCTCGGCACGAACGTGCCGGAGGCCCGGTCGTAGCGGGTCAGGTTCGGCGACAGCTCGGTGCAGACCGCGGCCTCGGAGGTGTAGGTGCGGGTCGGCACGCCCTGGGCGAGCAGGTTCCACGCGCCCGGCACGTCGACCATGCCGTAGCCCTGCGCGTACGTCGGGACGCCCGCGATCGGCTTGGCCGAGGTGTAGACGGCCCGGCGCAGCGCGGCCGGGGTGACGCCGGTGCCGGTCGCCTTCGCGGCCGACAGCAGCAGCGCGGCGGCGCCGGCGGTCTGCGGAGCGGCCATCGAGGTGCCGTTCAGCATCTGGTAGCCCGGGGGCAGCGGGTAGCCCGCCTCCGGCACCGGGTTGCCCGCCTGCCAGGTCGGCGCGGTGGAGATGGCCGAACCGGGAGCGGTGATGTTCGGCTTGAAGCCGCCGTCCTCACGCGGGCCGCGGGAGGAGAAGTTGAACAGCCAGTTGTCCTTGCGGACCACCGAGCCGTAGTTCGCCAGCCAGGTGTCCTTGCTGACGCTCGCCGCGACGCTGACCACGTCGGTGGCGACCGACGGGTCGCCGACCGTGTTCAGGCCCGGACCGGAGTTGCCGGCCGAGATGAACAACTGCACACCGTAGGTGTTGATCAGGTCGTTGTAGAGCACGGCGCGGGCGTTCGAGCCGTCGTTCAGCGCCGGCAGGCCGCCGATCGACATGTTCACCACGTCGACCCTGCGGTTGACCACCAGGTCGACCATGCCGGTGGTGAGTGCCGCGGCGGTGCAGCCGCCGCCCCACGAGCAGGCCCGGGCGGAGACCAGCTTGGCGCCCGGGGCGGCGCCGTCGAAGGCGCTGTTGCCCAGCATGTCGTTGGCGGCGGTGATGCCGGCGACGTGCGTGCCGTGGGTGCTCTCGACGATGCCGATGTTGACGTAGTCGACCAGGCCGGGGCCGCCGACCGGGGTGGTGTCGACGTTGCGCCGGTACTCGACCACGAACGGGATCTGCTCCCGCACGGCGGTGGCCGGGTCGTCGGTGCCGAACTGGCCGACCTGGAACTTCTCCTTGTACGGCCGCATCACCGCGTCGTCGGTGAAGTCGTTGTTCTGGTTCACGTCGACGCGGATGTCACCGTTGGCCGGGTTGTAGAGGATGCCCCAGGCGTCGGTGGTGTCCCCGTCCCGGTTGACGTCGCCCCGCGCGTCGCTGCCGGCGGTGATGTTCTCGCGGAACACGTTGAACTTGTAGGTGCCGGCCGGCGCCGTCCAGGTGCCCAGCGAGTTGCTGAACGTCGGGCCGGTGACCTCGGTGGTCATCGGGCGCCAGGACGCGTCCTCGAGCGGGTCGGTCGCGGTGACCCAGTCGACGATCTTGCGCTCGCCGGTGGTGGTCTGCTGGAGGGCCGGCTGGTTCAGGTCGACGCCCGAGTCCATGATGCCGATGGTGACGCCGCGGCCGTCCCACTCCGGGTGGGCGGCCTTGAACGCCTCCGCGCCGGTCTCGTTGGTCGGCATGTACGGGTTGACCGCGCCGGTGTCCCCGCCAGGCCCGGCCAGCGTCTCACCCTGCTCGGCGGCCTTGGCGCCGTTCGGCGCGGCCTCCGGCGTCGGGTCGGGGAGCGTGATGGTCTCGTCGAGGTCGGCGGCGGCGACGCCGGGCAGCGTGGCGGCCTTGAGCGCCTTGGCGGTGGGGACCTTGGCCAGCACGTAGCCGACCTGGTCGTACCGCTGGCTCACGGTGGCGCCGAGGCCGGTCAGCCCGTCGACGACCTTCTTGGCCGAGCCCTTCTTCGCCGCGATGATCATCGTGACGGTCGGCGCGTGCTTCGCCTCGGCCACGTCGAGCAGCTTGGCGTCGTGGGCGCCCAGGGCCTTCGCGGCGGTCGGCTGCGAGGGTCGGGGGGCGGCGGGGGCCGCGCTCGCGGTCGCGGCGCCACCCCCGACGGTCATGGCCCCGGCCGCGAGGACCGAGGCGAAGAGCGCGGCGGAGGGGCGCCGGCTCCGATTGCGGGGTTGACTCACGTTCTCTTCCTCCAGAGAACAGGGCCCTTCAGGGGACAGGGCGCGTGTGACGCAGATCCTTCGTGGCGTGTCGAGTCGTGTCACTACCGGGGTTGGCTTTGTGACCACTCCGTGACAAGGATCGGCCGTCATCGTCATGCCGACCGTGTTAGACGTCGATGCCTGCCGACCGTTCGGCCGATGTGGACGGCCCGTTCAGCAACTCCGGCGCCTGCGGCTGCCGGGGCGCCAGCTCGACCTGCGCCGGGGCGGCCAGCTCGTCGCCCGAGACGCCCAGCTCGGCCAGCTTGCGCGCGCTGACCAGCACCCGGGCCTCCAGCGAACCGACCGCCCTGTTGTACGCCGTCACCGCCCCGCTCAGCGAGCTGCCCAGCTTGCCGACGTGGTCGCCCAGCGTGGACAGCCGCCCGTACAGCTCACGGGCCAGCGAGTGGACGGTGGCCGCGTTGCGCGCCAACGCCTCCTGCCGCCAGGAGTAGGCGACCGTACGCAGCAGCGCCACCAGCGTGGCCGGCGTGGCCAGCACCACGTTGCGGGTGAACGCATGCTCCAACAGCGAGGGATCACGCTGCAACGCCACGTCCAGGAACGGGTCGGCCGGCACGAACAGCACCACGAACTCGGGCGTCTGGTCGAACGCCGTCCAGTAGGACTTGGCGGCCAGGCCGTCCACGTGTGCCCGCAGGTGCCGCGCGTGCGCGTCGAGCTGGGTGTCCCGCCCGCGTTCGTCGCGCGCCTCCATCGCGGTCAGGTAGGCGTCGAACGGCGCCTTGGCGTCGACCACCACCGTGCGCCCGCCGTGCAGCCGCACCACCAGGTCGGGACGGACCCCCTGGTGCTCGGTGGCGGCGGTGACCTGCTCGCTGAAGTCGCAGTGCTCCAGCATGCCGGCCGCCTCGACGATCCGCCGGAGCTGGTGCTCGCCCCAGCGTCCCCGCACCTGCGGCGCACGCAGCGCGGCGACGAGCTGCTTGGTCTCGGTGCGCAGCTCACCGGAGACCGTGCTCATCGCGCGCACCTGCTCGCGCAGCTCGGCGTAGGCGTCGACCCGGTCGTGCTCCAGCTCGGCGACGCGTTGCTCGTAGCGGCGCAGCGAGTCGTGCAGCGGCGCGACCGCCCGCGCCACCGCCTCCTGCGACTGCGCGGTCGCCTCGTAGCTGAGCGCGCGCATCGACTGCTCCAGCCGCCCCTCACCCTCCCGGGTGGCCGCCAGCGTCGCCTCCAGCCGGGCCACGTCGGCCGCCGACCGGGCCCGGGCCGCGAGCCAGCCCACCGCGCCGCCGGCGGCGAGGCAGAGCACCACCACGGCCAGCGTCGAGAAGCTCATGCCGGAGAGCTTGCCAAACGGGTACGACGTGCGCGAGCTGGGTACCTTCGAGGTCGTGGAAGGTGCCCTGTGGCTGTTCCTGGTCCTGATGCTCGGAGGTGCGTTCGTGTTCTGGCGGTGGGGGAGCAGGTCCCGGCGGGCCAACGAGATGGCGGACGCGCGGGCCGAGGCGCAGCGCTGGTACGAGCGGCTCGGCGGCCAGCTGATGAACCTGCACGGCGACGCGCCGGCAGTGCGCCAGGCGCTGGCCGACGCCGGTGAGCGCTACAACGCCGCCGGCTCACAGCTCGAGCAGGCGCGTACGCCGCACCAGTTCGCGTTGGCCCGGGAGACCGCGCTGGAGGGGCTGGCGTACATCCGGGCGGCGCGTACGGCGATGGGCATCGACCCGGGCCCGGAGCTGCCGCCGCTGGCCGCCGCCCGCGGGGTCGGCCAGCTCACCAAGGAGCGCGAGGTCAACGTGCAGGGCCAGACGTTCCGGGCCGGCCCGCAGCCGGGCAGCCACACGCCCTACTACTACCCGGGCGGTCACATGCAGGGCCGGCCGGTGCCGGCCGGCTGGTACTCCACGCCGTGGTGGAAGACCGCGCTGGGCGCGGGCGCCGGGGTGCTCGGCGGCATGCTGATCGCGGACGCGCTCTTCTCGCCCGCGTTCGCCGACCCGGGCTACGGCTACGAGGCCGGCTACCAGGAGGGCTTCCAGGACGGCTTCGGCGACGGCCAGGACTACGGCGACCCGGGCGGCAACGACGTCGGCGGTCAGGGTGACTACGCCGGCGGCGACGTCGGCGGCCAGGGCGACTTCGGTGGCGGCGGTGACTTCGGTGGGGACTTCGGCGGCGGCGATTTCGGCGGCGGCGATTTCGGTGGCGGCGACTGGTAGCCCGCGCCGCCGGCGTTAACAGGGGCCCCCGCCTATGCAGAATGCGTTAAGCGGGGGCCCCTCCTTACACCTCAGCCGGTGTTGCGCATGCCGGCGGCGATGCCGTTGACGGTGGTCAGCAGCGCCCGCTCCAGCGCCGTACCGTCGTTCGGGGCGCGCCGGCCGCCGGGCGCGGTCGCCACCGCCCGCCCGGCGGCGCCGGACTCGCGGTACTGCCGCAGCAGCGCCACCTGGAGGTGGTGCAGCGGTTCGAGGTAGGTGTCCCGCACGGCGAGCGTGCGCTGGAGCACCGGCGAGTTCTCCAGCAGGGCCGGCGAGCCGGTGATCGCCAGCACCTCCTGCTTGGTCAGCTCGTACTCCTCCTCGATCTTGGCGAAGATCGGGTGCAGCTTCTTCGGGACCAGCGTCTCCACGTAGCGGCGGGCGATGGTCAGGTCGGTCTTGGTCAGCATCATCTCGACGTTCGACAGGAACGTGCGGAAGAAGTGCCAGTTCCGGTTCATCTCGGCGAGCACGTCGGCCAGCCCGGCGGTGCGCGCGGCGGCCAGCCCGGAGCCGACGCCGAACCAGCCCGGCACGATCTGCCGGGTCTGCGTCCAGCCGAACACCCACGGAATGGCCCGCAGGCCGGACAGGCCCGCGCCGGTGTTCGGGCGCTTCGCCGGCCGGGAGCCGATGTTCAACGCGCCGAGCAGCTCGGTCGGGGTGGACGCCCAGAAGTAGGCCGGCAGGTCCGGGTCCTCGACCAGGGAGCGGTACGACCGGAACGCCGAGTCCGACACCACGTCCATCGCCGCGTCCCAGCGCTCCAGCATCTCGGCCGGCTGCCGGGGCGCGGTGTGCAGCAGCGTGGCCTGGAGCACGGCCGCCACGGTCAGTTCCAGGTTCTCCCGGGCCAGCGCCGGCAGCGTGTACTTGTCGGAGATGACCTCGCCCTGCTCGGTCACCTTGATCGCGCCGTCCAGCGTGCCGTACGGCTGCGCCAGGATCGCCTCGTGGGTGGGGCCGCCGCCCCGACCGACCGTGCCGCCCCGACCGTGGAACAACCGCAGGTGTACGCCGTGCCGGGCGGCCACGTCCCGCAGCGCGCGCTGGGCCCGGTGGATGGACCACTGGCTGGTGGTGATGCCCGCCTCCTTGTTGGAGTCGGAGTAGCCCAGCATCACCTCCTGC
Organism: Micromonospora sp. NBC_01392; assembly: GCF_045040125.1. NCBI lineage: Bacteria > Bacillati > Actinomycetota > Actinomycetes > Micromonosporales > Micromonosporaceae > Micromonospora > Micromonospora sp. NBC_01392. Next base: position 1,145,324 of record NZ_CP109549.1, read on the forward strand.
ACGTCGCCCCGGGCCGCCACCAGCGCCCGGTAGGCCGGCAGCGACAGCAGCTCGTCGAGCAGCTCGCCGCCGGTGTTCAGCTCGGCCGGCGTCTCCAGCAGCGGCACGATGCCGATCCGGGCCCGCCCGCTCTGCACGTCGACCAGGCCGGCCTCGCGGGCCAGCACCACCGCGGCGAGCACGTCGTCCACGCCCAGCGTCATCGAGATGATGTACGACTCGATGACCTCGGGACCGAACCGGTCCTGCGCCTCGCGGATCGCGGAGAACACGTCGAACGTCTTGCGGGCCGACTCGGTGAGCGGGCTGTCCTGGGTGGAGAGCGGCCGGCGACCGGTCAGCTCGTCGGCGAGCAGCTTGGTGCGCTCCAACCGGGTCAGCGACGGGTAGTCGGAGACCTCGCCGACCGTCTCGTAGAGCTGCGCCAGCACCTCGTGGTGCTTCTCCGCGTGCTCCCGGATGTCCATGGTGGCCAGGTGCAGCCCGAACGCGGAGACCGTACGGATGGTGGAGGCCAGCCGCCCGACGGCGGTGAGCTGGCCGGAGTTGCGGGCCAGCGAGGCGCGCAGCAGCTCCAGGTCGGCGATCAGCTCGGTCGCGCCCCGGTAGTCGCGGCCCGGCACGTGGCTGGTGCCGGCGCGCAGCCGCTCCCGGGTGTTGGCCAGCTTCGCCTTCACGCAGCGGGCCTTGAGGCGGTAGGGCTCCTCGGCGTTGACCCGGCGGAACCGGGGCGCCACCTCGGGCAGCGCGTCCAGGTCCTTCGCCAGGCTGGCGGAGAGGTCGAGCGAGACCGCGCGCAGCCGGCGGGAGACGCTGACCTCGCTGATCAGCTCGTCCATCGCCTTCTCGGTGGCCTCGATGCCGTGCTCGTGCTGGATGCGCAGCACCTCGCGGGTGACCGTCGGGGTGACGAACGGGTTGCCGTCGCGGTCGCCGCCGATCCAGGTGCCGAACGTCAGCGGGCGGGCCGTCGGCGACGTCTCCACACCGAGCGTGCGCAGCGTGTCGGCGAGGTCGTCGAGAACCTGCGGGGCGGCCTCGGCGTGCAGGTCGCGCAGGTAGTAGATGGCGTTGCGGGCCTCGTCGGTCGGGTCCGGCCGGTCGAGTCGCAGCTCGTCGGTCTGCCACATCAGGTCGAGCAGCTCGGCGAGGCGGCGGTTGGCCGGGCCCTCGTCGCTGGCGCCGTAGAGGATGGCGTTGGCGGTCTCGGCGTCCAGCTCGTCGGCGACCGCGCGCAGCTTGGACAGGATGGACCGGCGGGCCGCCTCGGTCGGGTGCGCGGTGAACACCGGGCGGACGGCGAGCCGGCGGGCCGCGGCGGCGATCTCCTCGGCCGGCACGCCACGCTCGGCGATCATCTTGGCCGCCTGGTCCAGCCAGCCGCCGTGGGTGGCGCGGCGGCGACGCAGGTCGCGGGCGCGGTGCACCTGCTCGGTGATGTTCGCCAGGTGGAAGTAGGTGGAGAAGGCGCGGGCCAGCTTCGTGCCGGTGGTGACGTCGAGCCCGGCGAGGCGCTGCGCGGCGGCCGGCGCGTCGGAGCGGACCTGGGCGCGGATCTCCTCGACCAGGTCGAGCAGGGGGCGGCCCTCCTGGCGGGCCACGGTCTGCCCGAGCAGCGTGCCGAGGCGGCGGATGTCGGCCCGGAGAGCGGCGTCGGGGCCGTCGTGGTCGTGCTGGTCGGTCACGGGTGCGCTCCTTACGCGAGGACGAAGGACAGCGCTGTCCGACTCCCCTGGATGGTATCCGCGCGGGCCCCGGACGGAGGAGGGGGACGGCGTGATGATCTGCACTCTGGGACGTGCCGGCCGGTCACCTGTCGACGGCGGTGTGCCGTCCCGGGCCGGTCCGCGCGGCCCGCCGACGGGCCCGGAACACCGTGGCGGTGAGCAGCCCGACCAGCCCGACGACCACCCAGACCAGCAGCCCGGTCAACGCCCAGCCGCCACCGCGCCAGTCGAAGTAGACGGCCGACTTGAGCAGGTCGGTGGCGAGCCCGGGCACGTTCCAGCGGTGCATCCCGCGCAGGAACGCGGGCAGGAACTCGGGCGCGTAGATGCCGCCGGAGCCCGGGTTGCCGAGCACCACCAGCAGCAGGATCACCAGCCCGGTGCCGAGCAGCCCGAGCCACGCCTGCACGGCCGCCGCCACCATCCCGGCCGCGAACGCGGCGAGCGCGCCGACCACCGCGATGGTGCCCACGTCGTGGTCGAACACGTCCAGCACCGGCCCGACCAGCACCGCCCCGATGGTGCCGAGCAGGATGGAGTGCACCGCGAGCGTGGCGATCCGCAGGCCGGCCCGGCGCAGCCCGCGCGGGCTGGTGCCGAGCGAGATGCCCAGCGCGGTGGAGGCCAGGTAGCCGCCGAGCACCACGCCGACCGCCAGGTAGAACGGGACCAGGCCGCGCGGGTCGCCGTCGGACACCGGCACCTCGTCGGTGACCTGCAGCGGCACCCCGGCCTGCTGGGCGGCCTGGGTGAACACGTCGGTGACCAGCTCGGTGGCGGCCGGCGCGCCGGCGCTGGCGGTGGCCAGGGTCAGGCCGCCCGGGGCGGAGCTGAGCACCGCGTACACCGATCGGTCGTGGAGGCCGTCGACGGCGCGGGCCTGACTGTCGTACCCGACGGGTTTGATGGTGTTCGTGCGGGCGCGGACGGCGGTCATCACGGCCTGCGCCTGCTGGTCGGAGGTCACCACGGCGACCGGCAGGTCGCGTGGTTCCGGCTTGTGCAGCGCGCCGACGTAGGCCGCGATGAACGCGCTGGCCAGCGCCAGGGTGCCGAGCACCAGCGCCGCGGTGCGCGGCAGCCAGTCCCGGGTCCGCAGCTCCGGCTCGTCGTCCACGCGCCCAGCCTATTGCCGGCATGTGCCCCATTTTTGCGGTTTCGCCGGGCGGAAATCGCTGGTGCCTGCCGATAGCGTTCGGATCATGACGACGCCGCGTTACCCCACCAAGCCGCAGCCGGGCGACCGGGTCGCGGTCGTCTCACCCTCCGCCGGCCTGCCGGGTCTCTTTCCCCACGTGTACGAGCTGGGCCTGCGCCGGCTCCGTGAGGAGCTGCACCTGGTGCCGGTGGAGTACCCGACCACCCGGCAGGTGGGCGCCGACCCGCGCGACCGGGCGCGCGACCTGACCGCCGCGTTCGCCGACCCGACCATCACGGCGGTGCTGGCCACCGTCGGCGGCGACGACCTGATCACGGTCACCCCGTTCCTCGACGACGACGTGCTGCGCGCCAACCCGAAGCCGTACCTCGGCTACTCCGACAACACCAACGTGCTCAACCACCTGCACCGGCTGGGGATGGTGGCCTACCACGGCGGCTCGGTGCTGGTGCACCTCGGCCGGCCCGGCCGCCCGCACCCGCTGACGTTCGACTCGCTGCGCGCGGCGCTGTTCACCTCCGACTGGTACGACCTGACGCCGGCTCCCGAGTGGGGCGACGAGCCGCTCGACTGGCAGGACCCGACGACGCTGACCGAGGAGCCGTCGATGCTGCCCGGCGCGGGCTGGCGCTGGCACGGGCCGGCCCGGGTGGTGCGGGGCCGAACCTGGGGCGGCAACCTGGAGATCCTGCACTGGCTGGCGGCGGCCGACCGGGTGCCGTCCGCCGCCGAGCTGGCCGGCTCGGTGCTGCTGCTGGAGACCTCGCAGGAGATGCCGTCGGCGCAGGAGGTCTTCCGGATCGTGCGGAACCTGGGCGAGCGCGGCCTGCTGGCCGGCTTCCCGGCGATCGTGGTCGGCCGCCCCAAGGCGTGGGACTTCGGCCGGCCGCTGTCCGTCGCGGAGCGGGCCGCGTGGGGCGAGGCGCAGCGGGCGGCGGTCCTGCGGGCGATCGGCCCCTACGTCGACGACCCGGTGGTGGTCTTCGACGTCGACCTCGGCCACACCGACCCCCAGTTGATCATCCCGTACGGCGGCGAGATCCTGGTCGACGCCGTCGAGCGGCGGATCGCCGTGCGCTACTGACCCCGCACGAACACGCCGGCGCCGGGTGCGCCGTCGACCGGTCCTCGCGCCTCCACCTGTCGCATCGGTGCTCGGGAGGTGCGTGGTCCGGGTCAGGGTTTGGTGGTGGCGAAGGCGCGGACCGGGAACGTGCCCATGCCGGCCACTCTCGGTGGGGCGGCGGTGAACCGGAAACCGGTGGGCGGCAGCTCGGACAGGCCGGTCAGGTGTTCCACGATCGGAATGCCGGCGGCCAGCAGCGCGCTGTGCGCCGGGCGCTCGCCGGCCGCCGCCGGCGTCATGTCGTCGATGTTGATCGAGTCGATGCCGACGAGTGTCGCGCCGGCCTCGACCAGCCAGGAAGCGCCGTCGCCGGTCAGGTAGGGCGCGTCCTCGGCGGCGTACCGGTCGGTGCCGAAGTGCGTGTCCCAGCCGGTGTGCAGCAGCACCGCCCGCCCGGTCACCTCGTACGGGGCGAGCAGCAGGCGGTCCACGGCGCGGACCCCGGCGGGCACGCGGACCACCAGACCGGGCAGGTCGGCCAGTCGGTCCAGGGGCACCCCGGCCAGGTCGGGACCGTCCGCGAAGCGGTGCGACGGCGTGTCGACGTACGTGCCGGTGTTGGCGATCATGTCGATGCGCCCGACGTGGAACTCGACGCCCGGCGCGTACCGCTGGCGGGAGGTCTCCCGGGTGAGCCAGTCGGTGATCCGCGGCCCCGGCCAGCCGGGCAGCGTGACCAGACCGGCGGTGATCTCGTGACTCAGCTCGACCAGCCGCCGCCCGTCGGTGGCCGGGGCGGCGATGCCGCGCCCGCCCTTGTGCGGCTCCTCGACGACGGTCCGGTTGGTGATCCGCACCTCGCCGACCATCAGCAGCCCGAGGTGCCGGACCAGCAACGCGGCCAGCTCGTCGTCGGTGATCCCGGGGTCGGGCACGTCCAGCCGGAACCCGTCGGTGCGCAGTCCACCACCGTTGACGAAGACCACCTCGGCGTCGAAGACCGCCCGATACTCACCCATGCCCCACGCCACCACGCCCCCTCGACCCCCGTCAAGGAGCGCCCCCGTCAAGGTGCGCCCCCGTCAAGGTGCGCGGCAAATTCACGGAAAGAGTGCCTATGAGCGATCCGAAGGCCACTCTTTCCGTGAATCTGCGCGCGGCGGCGCGCGTCGTGCGGAGGGGGATAGGGTCGAACGGTGCACCCCCCGTCCGGCTGGACGCGGGGTCGTCGTCGTGTCAAGCGCTGGAAGTGATCACTGATGCTCACCGGACTCTTCGCCGCCGCCCTGGCCGACCCCGGGCTGGCCCGGGCGCGTGACCTGGCGCGCTCCGGTGCCGCCCAGGTCGATGGTCTCGACCTCACCGCACCCGCCGCGCTGCGCCCGTTCGCGGTCGCGGCAGTGGCCGCCGACGAGCAGGGGGCCGGCCGGCCGGTGCTCGCGGTCACCGCCACCACCCGGGAGGCCGACGACCTGGTCTCGGCGCTGGGCAGCCTGCTGCCGCCGGAGCAGGTGGCGGTCTTCCCGTCCTGGGAGACGCTGCCGCACGAGCGGCTCTCGCCCCGCTCCGACACGGTCGGCCGGCGTCTGGCCGTGCTGCGCCGGCTGGCCCACCCCGACTCGGCCGACGCGCACGGGCGTACCGGGCCGCTGCGGGTGGTCGTCGCGCCGGTCCGGTCGCTGCTCCAGCCGCAGCTCAAGGGCCTCGGCGACCTGGAGCCCGTGCAGCTCGCCGCCGGTGAGGAGGCCGACCTGGAGGAGGTCGCCCGCCGGCTCACCGACATGGCGTACGCGCGGGTCGACCTGGTCACCAAGCGCGGCGAGTTCGCCGTGCGCGGCGGCATCCTGGACGTCTTCCCGCCCACCGACGAGCACCCGTCCCGGGTCGAGTTCTGGGGCGACGAGGTGGAGGAGATCCGCACCTTCGCGGTCGCCGACCAGCGCACCATCGAGGGCGTGGCGCAGCTCTGGGCGCCGCCCTGCCGTGAGCTGCTGCTCACCCCGGAGGTCCGGCAGCGGGCCGCCGCGCTCGCCGCCGAGCACCCCGAGCTGGCCGAGATCCTCGACAAGCTGGCCGAGGGCATCCCGGTCGAGGGGATGGAGTCGCTCGCGCCGGCGCTGATCGGCGACGACGCGCTGGAACTGCTCGTCGACTGCATGCCGGCCGGCACCCACGTGCTGCTCTGCGACCCGGAGCGCATCCGCACCCGGGCGCACGACCTGGTCCGTACCTCGGAGGAGTTCCTCCAGGCGAGCTGGGCCGCGGCCGCCGTCGGCGGCCAGGCCCCGGTCGACCTCGGCGCCGCCGCCTTCAAGACCCTGGCCGAGGTACGCACGCAGGCCCGTGCCCTGCGCCAGCCCTGGTGGACGCTCGCCCCGTTCGGCCTGGTGGAGGCCGACCCTCATTCGGTCCGGAGCGCCGGCTACCGGCGCGGAGGCCGAATTATGGTCGAAGAGGCCGCGCCGGCCCGGCAGCCCTGGGAGGACGCACCGGCCGAGGTCGACGTCACGCCCGACGACGCCATCGCGGTGAGCCTGGCCGCCCAGCCGGCCCCGCTCTACCACGGCGAGACCGCCCGGGTGGTCGACGACCTGAAGCGCTGGGCCGGCGAGGGCTGGTCGATCGCGCTGGTGTTCGAGGGGCACGGTCCCGCCCAGCGGGCCGTCGAGGTGCTCCGCGACGCCGGCCTCGGCGCCCGGCTGGTGGAGGAGGTGCCGGCCGCGCCCGCCCCGGGTGAGGTGCTGGTCTCCTGCGGCTGCCTGACCGCCGGCTTCGTCGACGAGGCGTCCCGGTTCGTGCTGCTGACCGGCAACGACGTCACCGGCGGCCGGGGCACCTCCACCCGCGACATGCGCAAGATGCCCAGCCGGCGGCGCAACACCATCGACCCCCTCGAACTGCGGGCCGGCGACTTCGTGGTGCACGAGCAGCACGGCATCGGCCGCTACGTCGAGCTGGTGCAGCGCACCGTCAACGGCGCCAGCCGGGAATACCTGGTCATCGAGTACGCGGCGAGCAAGCGCGGCCAGCCCGGTGACCGCCTCTTCGTCCCCACCGACCAGCTCGACCAGCTCTCCCGCTACGTCGGCGGCGAGCAGCCGACGCTGCACAAGATGGGCGGCTCGGACTGGCAGAAGTCCAAGGCCCGGGCCCGCAAGGCGGTCCGCGAGATCGCCGCCCAGCTCATCCAGCTCTACGCGGCCCGGAAGGCGTCCAAGGGGCACAACTTCGGGCCGGACACCCCGTGGCAGCGGGAGCTGGAGGACGCGTTCCCCTGGCAGGAGACGCCGGACCAGATGGCCGCCATCGAGGAGGTCAAGCGGGACATGGAGCAGACCGTCCCGATGGACCGGCTGATCTGCGGCGACGTCGGCTACGGCAAGACCGAGATCGCGGTCCGCGCGGCGTTCAAGGCGGTGCAGGACGGCAAGCAGGTGGCCGTGCTGGTGCCCACCACGCTGCTCGTGCAGCAGCACTACAACACGTTCGCCGAGCGGATGAGCCAGTTCCCGGTGAACATCCGGCAACTCTCCCGGTTCCAGACCCCGAAGGAGTCCGAGCGGACGCTGGAGATGGTCGCCGAGGGCACCGTCGACATCGTCATCGGTACCCACCGGCTGCTCCAGGCGGCCACCCGGTTCAAGTCTCTCGGGCTGGTCATCATCGACGAGGAGCAGCGCTTCGGCGTCGAGCACAAGGAGCACCTGAAGACGCTGCGCGCCTCGGTCGACGTGCTCGCCATGTCGGCCACCCCGATCCCGCGGACGCTGGAGATGGCGATCACCGGCATCCGGGAGATGTCCACCATCGCCACCCCGCCGGAGGAGCGGCACCCGGTGCTCACGTTCGTCGGGGCGTACGACGACCGGCAGGTGGCCGCGTCGGTCCACCGCGAGCTGCTCCGCGACGGGCAGGTGTTCTACCTGCACAACCGCGTCGAGTCGATCGACAAGGCGGCCCGCCGGATCCGTGAGCTGGTGCCCGAGGCCCGGGTCGCGGTGGCGCACGGCCAGATGGGCGAGGAGGCGCTGGAGAAGGTGATGGTCGGCTTCTGGGAGAAGGAGTTCGACGTCCTGGTCTGCACCACGATCGTGGAGTCCGGCATCGACATCCCGAACGCCAACACGCTGATCGTCGAGCGTGCCGACCTGCTCGGCCTGGCCCAGCTCCACCAGATCCGCGGCCGGGTCGGCCGGGGCCGGGAGCGCGCGTACGCATACTTCCTCTACCCGCCGGAGAAGCCGCTCACCGAGAACGCGCACGAGCGGCTGGCCACCATCGCGCAGCACACCGAGCTGGGCGCCGGCATGTACGTGGCGATGAAGGACCTGGAGATCCGTGGCGCCGGCAACCTGCTCGGCGGCGAGCAGTCCGGCCACATCGAGGGCGTCGGCTTCGACCTGTACGTACGGATGGTCGGCGAGGCGGTGTCCGCGTTCAAGGGCGAGCACGCCGAGGAGGAGGTGGACGTCAAGATCGACCTGCCGATCGACGCGCACCTGCCGCACGACTACGTCGGCGTGGAACGGCTGCGGCTGGAGATGTACCGCAAGCTCGCCGAGGCCCGCGACGCCGAGCGGCTGCGCGAGGTGGTGGCCGAGATGACCGACCGGTACGGCGAGCCGCCCGCCCCGGTGCAGAACCTGGTCGCGGTGGCGAACTTCCGGCTGCTGGCCCGCCGCTACGGCCTGACCGACGTGTCGATGCAGGGCAAGCACATCCGGTTCGGCCCGCTGCCGCTGCCCGACTCGAAGCAGATGCGGCTCAAGCGCTACCACCCCGACTCGGTCTACAAGCAGGCGCTCGACCAGGTCAGCGTGCCCCGGCCGAGCACCAGACGGATCGGTGGCGAGCCGCTGCGCGACCAGGCGCTGTTGGAGTGGTGCGCGCAGCTCCTCTCCGACGTGTTGGGGGAACCGGCGGCGGCGCAGCCCACCGGGGCGGGGGCGCGGTGAGGTGGGCGGCGTCACAGCCGGATACGGGGCGTGAGAGAGTGACCGTCATGCGTGCTCGCCGTCTTGTCGCCGTCGCCAGCGTGGCGGTCGGCCTCGTCGCCCTCTCCGGTTGTCGTACCGAGCCCGGGGTCGCCGCCTACGTCGGCGACACCCGCGTCACCGAGGATCGGGTCACCTCGATCCTCGACGAGGTCCGGGACGGCCTGTCCAGCCAGCCGGCCACCGCCGGTCAGGCCGACGCGTTGCTGCCGGCCCGGGACCAGGTGGTCGCCACCCTCGTGCTGTCGGACGTGTGCCGGGAACTCTCCGCCGACAAGGGCTACCAGCCGCAGGGCCAGGTGACGCCGGAGCAGGTGGCGCAGCAGACCGGGCTGCCCGCCGACGCGACGTACGCGAAGAAGGTGGCCGAGTTCTACACCTGCATGTCCGGCCTGCCGGCCGGCGAGCCGGCCGCCCCCACGGCCGAGGACCTGGCCACCGTGATCGCGGCCGGCCGGGCCGCCGGCGCCATCCCGCCGGACGTGAAGGACGCCGACGCGGCCAGCCAGCTCGACGGGCAGCAGCTCCGGTCCGCGCTGGCCACCCGCAAGGTGCTCGCCGACGCCATCGGCGGGTACGACGTCTCGGTCAACCCGCGCTACCGCCCGCTGGCGTTCCCGCTGCTCAGCTTCAAGGGCGACGTGCCGGCGGTGGCCGTGCCGCTGGGCGAGCCGGGCTCGTCGGTCACCGACGTCTCCACCCCGGAGCCGGAGACCGGTGAGTCGGTGCCGGTGATCGACCCGTCGGCGGCGCCCGGCGCATGACCGCGCGCATCATCCTGCTGGTCACCTCGCCCCGGCTGCCGGCCGGTCTGCTGACGTCGGCCGCCTGGGACGCCGTACGCTCCGCGCCGGTCCTCACCGGCGCGGAGAGCGAGCTGACCCGGGCGGTCCGGACGGCCGGCGCCGAGGTGCGCGTGGTGACCGAGGGCGCGACGCAGGCGTTGCTGGATGCCGCCTCGACCCAGGGCGGCGCGGTCTGGCTGGCCGGCCCGGCCGGCGACGAGGCGCTCGCCCGCGAGCTGGGGCTGCGGCTGGCCCGGCAGCCCGGCCTGGCCGAGTTGGAGCTGATGTACGGCTCGTGGGATCCACCGGGTGCCCGGCTGCTGGACGCGGTCGAGGTGATGGACCGGCTGGCCTCCCCGGGCGGTGACCCGTGGAAGCGGGCGCAGACGCACCGCAGCCTGGCCCCGTTCCTGCTGGAGGAGTGCTACGAGGCGTACGACGCGATCGGGGCCGACGACACCGACGCGCTGCGCGAGGAGCTGGGTGACGTGCTGCTCCAGGTGCTGCTGCACGCCCGGCTCGCGGAGGACCTGCCGGAGGGGGAGAGCTGGACCGTCGACGACGTGGCCGGCGGCCTGGTCGACAAGATGGTGCGGCGCAACCCGCACGTGTTCGCCGGCGAGCAGGCCGGCTCGATCGAGGAGATCGAGGCGAACTGGGAGCGGATCAAACGGGCCGAGAAGACCCGTGACTCGGTGCTGGACGGCATCGCGCTGAGCCAGCCCGCGCTGGCCCTGGCCGCGAAGATTCTGGACCGTGCCGGCCGGGTGGGGCTGGCGGTGCCGCCGCCGCTGGCCGAGTCCCAGGTGGACGCGGAGGCGCGGCTCGGCGCGAGCCTGCTGGCCACCGTCGCGGCCGCCCGGCAGGCCGGCATCGACCCGGAGGCCGCGCTCCGCCGCGCCACCCTGGCGTACGCCGACGCGGTCCGCGCCGCCGAACGCCGGTGACCCTGCCGCCGATCTTGCACTTGCCGCCCCGACAAATCGGCTGAATCCGGCATCGGAGGGGCCGCAACTGCAAGATCGCGGGGGATGGGCGTCGGGGGTGATCGGTAGGGTTCGGGGATGGAAGCGTTTGGGGTGCTTGCGGAGCGGATCGTGGAGGCCGTGCTGGAGAGCCGGCCCGGGGTGGCGACCTCGGTCGGGGACCACCGCTACGACGACCGCCTGCCCGACCTCTCCGCCGACGCGCTCGCCGCCGACCGGGCGATGCTCCGGGACGCGGCCGACGCGCTCTCCGAGATCGATCCCGACGTGCTCGACACCGACGAGAGCGTCGACCACGCGCTGCTCAGCGCCCTGGTCGACCGCGGGCTGTTCGAGGATTCCGAGATCCGCAGCCACGAGTGGGACCCACTGCGGCACAACCCGGGCCCGCTGCTACACGCGTTGCTGGCCCGGCCGTACGCCCCGGTCGAGGAGCGGCTGACCCACCTGGCCGGGCGCCTCTCCGCCGTACCCGATGCGCTGGCGACCGCGCGCGCGACGCTGCGGGACATGCCGCGGGTCCACGCCGAGACGGCGGTCGGGCAGTTCACCGGCGCGGCGGCGCTGGTCCGCGACGAGGTGCCGGCGCTGCTCGCCCAGGCGCCGGCGCTGCGCGACCGGGTGGGGCCGGCCGCCACCGCGGCGATCACCGCGCTCGACGAGTTCGTGGCGTGGCTGCGGGCCGGGCTGGCGGCCGACGCCGGGCCGGGGCGCGACCCCCGGCTGGGCCGGCGGCGCTGGGAGGCACGGCTGTGGCACACGCTCGACACCGAGCTGGGCGCCGCCGAGGTGCAGCGCCGCGCGTGGGCCAACCTCGACCGGGTCACCGACGAGATCCGCGCGGCGGCCGTCGAGCTGGTCGGCGGTCCGGCCGACGACGAGACGGTACGCCGCGCGCTGGACCTGCTGGCCGCCGAGCACCCGGACGACGCCACCATCGTCGGCCTCGCCTCCGGCACGCTCGACGACGCCACCGACTTCGTCCGCCACCACGACCTGGTCAGCCTCGTCGACGACCCGTGCGTGATCCAGGAGATGCCGGAGTTCGCGCGCGGCGTCGCGGTGGCCTACTGCGACTCGCCGGGCCCGCTGGAGACGGCCGACGTGCCGACGTTCTACTGCATCGCGCCCACCCCGGCGGACTGGCCGGCGCACCGGGTCGAGTCGTTCTACCGGGAGTACAACGACCACATGATCCGCAACCTGACCGTGCACGAGGCGATGCCCGGTCACTTCCTCCAGCTCGCGCACGCCCGCCGGTACGCCGGCCCGACCCGGGTGCGCGCGCTCACCGAGTCCGGCGTGTTCATCGAGGGCTGGGCGGTCTACACCGAGGAGCTGATGGCCGGGCTCGGCTTCGGCGGGCTGCCGGTGCGGTTGCAGCAGCTCAAGATGCAGCTCCGGATGACCATCAACGCGCTGCTCGACCAGCTCGTGCACTGCGACGACCTGCCCGAGGCCGAGGCGATGGCGTTGATGACCGGGCGCGGTTTCCAGGAGGAGGGCGAGGCGGCCGGCAAGTGGCGGCGGGCGTTGCTGACCTCCACCCAGCTCTCCACCTACTTCGTCGGCTACAGCGAGATGGCGGACATCGCCGCCGCCCGGCCGGCCGGCGTGCCGGTGCGCGACTGGCACGACGCGATGCTGTCGCACGACTGCCCGCCGCCGCGTCACCTGCGCGCGCTGCTGGGGGTGTGAGGGTCAGGACGCCTTCGGGCGACGGTCCACCACACCGGCGCCGGCCGGCACCGCGAACGCGCCGGCCTCGACCGTCTCGGTGTAGCGGCTCATGGTGAGCTCGGCCGCTTTGCCGTCGAGCGTGCCGGTGAAGCTGCCGAGCACCCCCTCGGTGGTGACGCAGGCGGTGAAGCGCTCCCCGGCGTCGGTGACGTCGATGCAGGTGGCGTGGTGCCCGGCCAGCGTGGTGTCAGTCTGTTTGATGACCGCCTGAGGCTCCAGCGCGGCGGCGGTGAGCAGCCGGATCACCGCCGGCGGGGTGACCAGCCCCTGCTTGCGCGCCTCGTCGTAGACGATCACCGACGGCTTGCCGGCGGTCAGCACCGGCGGGGACATGGTGCAGGAGGTGCGGGCGGTGGTGCTCGCGCACCGGGTCACCGCCTCCTGGGTCACCGTGATCCTGCCGCCGGGCCAGGCGTAGGTGGAGCGGAGCGGCTTCGCGGTCTGCGCGATCGAGGCGGTCCCGCCGCCGGTGAGCTGGTATTCCGCGGCCCAGGTCCGCTCCAGCGCCCGGTCCATCCGCGCGGCGAGGTCGTTGACCAGGTCGGCCCGTCCGAGCGCGACGTCCGCGTCGTCCAGGGCCTGACAGCCGGTGACCGAGAGCGACGCGATGACCGAGGCGGCGAGCACGCGGAGGGTCGTCGAAGCGGCAGGCATGATGCCCAGCCTTGTCGATCGACGCAACCTCTCGCAAACCGGTTGCCGGTTGACGACCGGTAAACCGGGAATGTCCGTCTCATTCGCTGCCCCGGGGTACGCCCCGAGCGCCGTACCGGAGAGCGGGGACCGATACGCTGCGTTCAACACCTGCCTCAGCCGCACCGTCGCGGCCCACACCGGACCGGAACACACAAACGAGGAGCGACTCAGTGGCAACCATCGAGGGAATTGTCGCCCGGGAGATCCTGGACTCGCGGGGCAACCCGACGGTCGAGGTCGAGGTCGGGCTCGACGACGGCACGATCGCCCGCGCCGCGGTGCCGTCCGGCGCCTCCACCGGCGCCTTCGAGGCGGTCGAGCTGCGCGACGGCGACAAGGACCGCTACCTGGGCAAGGGTGTCGAGAAGGCGGTCGCGAACATCGAGGACCGGATCGTCGACCAGCTCATCGGCTACGAGGCCAGCGAGCAGCGGCTGATCGACCAGAAGATGATCGACATCGACGGCTCGGACAACAAGGGCGAGCTGGGCGCGAACGCCATCCTCGGCGTCTCCCTGGCCGTGGCGAAGGCCGCCGCCGGCAGCGCCGAGCTGAGCCTCTTCCGCTACCTGGGCGGCCCCAACGCGCACCTGCTCCCGGTGCCGATGATGAACATCCTCAACGGTGGCGCGCACGCCGACTCGAACGTCGACGTCCAGGAGTTCATGATCGCGCCGATCGGCGCGCCGACGTTCCGGGACGCGGTCCGCTCCGGCGCCGAGGTCTACCACGCGCTGAAGTCGGTGCTGAAGAAGAAGGGCCTGTCGACCGGCCTCGGCGACGAGGGCGGCTTCGCCCCGAACCTGCCCACCAACGCCGCCGCGCTGGACCTGATCGCCGAGGCGGTGGAGAAGGCCGGCTACCGGCTCGGCACCGACATCGTCTTCGCGCTCGACGTGGCCGCCACCGAGTTCTTCGACAACGGCTCCTACACGTTCGAGGGCAGCACCAAGAGCGCCGAGGAGATGAGCAACTACTACACCAAGCTCGCCGGCGACTACCCGATCGTCTCCATCGAGGACCCGCTCGCCGAGGACGACTGGAGCGGCTGGGCCACGCTCACCGCCGCGCTGGGCGACCGGATCCAGATCGTCGGTGACGACCTGTTCGTGACCAACCCGCAGCGCATCGCCCGGGGCATCGCCGAGCGGGCCGCCAACGCGGTGCTGGTCAAGGTCAACCAGATCGGCTCGCTCACCGAGACGCTGGACGCCGTGGACCTGGCCCACCGGGCCGGCTTCCGGTGCATGATGAGCCACCGCTCCGGCGAGACCGAGGACACCACCATCGCCGACCTGGCGGTCGCCACCGGCTGTGGTCAGATCAAGACCGGCGCGCCGGCCCGCTCCGACCGGGTCGCCAAGTACAACCAGCTCCTGCGGATCGAGGAGGAGCTGGCCGACGCGGCGCGGTACGCCGGCGCCGGCGCGTTCCCGCGTTACCGTTCGGCCTGAGGTCGACGCTCCGGGGGAGGGGTGTGACGATGCAGCAGCGCCGCACACCGGGTGGCCAGCGGCCCGCCCGTCGGCCGGGTCAGGCCGGCCGGGCGGGTGGGGGCCGGACCCGGTCCACGGCCCGCGACGGCGTCCGCGCGGAGGCGCGCACCGCCGGCCGGTCGCCCGGCGCGTCCCGCGTCACCGAGGGCGTACGCTCCGCGAACCGTCCGGGCGCGGCCCGGCGTACCGCGGCCGGCGGCACGGTCAAGCGGCTCACCGCACCCCAACCCCGGCGCTTCACCGGGCGCGCCACCGTGCTGTTCGCGGTGCTGATCGCGCTCGCCCTGGCGTACACCTATCCGGTCCGGGTCTACCTGGACCAGCAGACCGACATCGAGCGGATGGAGGCGTCCCAGGCGGCGCAGCGGGCGGAGATCGACCGGCTCACCGCCGAGGCGGCCAAGTGGAAGGACCCGGAGTACGTCAAGACGCAGGCCCGGGAACGCTTCTTCATGGGCAAGCCGGGGGAGACGCTGCTGGTGGTGCTCTCCGACCCGGACGGGGCCGCCAAGGACGCCGGCAAGGGCGCGAAGCCGGGGGCGCCGAGACCGCCCGACCCCTGGTACGACACGCTGTGGTCGAGCGTGCAGGCGGCGAACGCCGAGCGTCCCGACAAGTGAGCTACCTCGAAAGGCGCAACCCGTGAGCGTCGTACCACCGCAGGAGCCGGCGGCGGACTCCGTACCCCCGCCGGAACGCCGACCGGCCACCGAGGCCGACCTGGCCGTGGTGGCCGCGCAGCTCGGACGCCCGCCGCGCGGCACCCGGGCGGTGGCCCACCGGTGCCCGTGCGGCCTGCCCGACGTGGTGGAGACGACGCCCCGGCTGGCCGACGGCACGCCGTTCCCGACGCTGTTCTACCTGACCTGCCCGCGGGCCACCGCGGCGTGCAGCCGGCTGGAGTCGGCCGGGCTGATGAAGGAGATGGCCGACCGGCTCGCCGAGGACCCGGAGCTGGCGACCCGTTACCAGGCCGCGCACGCCGACTACCTGGCCCGCCGCGACGCGATCGGCGAGGTGCCGGAGATCGCCGGCATCTCGGCCGGCGGGATGCCCGGGCGGGTGAAGTGCCTGCACGTGCATCTCGGCCACGCGTTGGCCGCCGGCCCCGGGGTGAACCCGTTCGGCGACGAGACGCTGGCGCTGGTGGAGAAGTGGTGGGCCGCCGGCCCCTGCGTGGACGTGCCCGCCGGGGAGTGAGATGACCACCGTCGACCAGGTCACGGTCCGCCGGGCCCGCACCGCCGACGTGCGCGGCATCCGCCGGCTGGTGGACACGTACACCGACGACCGGCGGCTGCTCAGCAAGGCCACCGTGACGCTCTACGAGGACGTGCAGGAGTTCCGGGTGGCGGTGACGCCGGACGGCACGGTGGTCGGCTGCGGCGCGCTGCACGTCATGTGGGAGGACCTGGCCGAGATCCGTACGGTCGCGGTCGACCCGTCCTGCCGGGGGCACCGGATCGGCCACCGGATCGTCGGTGAGCTGATCGACGCGGCCCGCGAGCTGGGCATCGCCCGGATCTTCGTGCTCACGTTCGAGACCGGCTTCTTCGGCGGGTTCGGCTTCTACGAGATCGACGGCGCCCCGGTGCCGCAGCCGGTCTACGAGCAACTCCTGCGCTCCTACGACGAGGGTGTGGCCGAGTTCCTCGACCTGGAACGGGTCAAACCCAACACCCTGGGCAACACCCGCATGCTGCTGCGCCTGTAGAGCCGCGTCGGGCTGCCGTAGGGTGGGCGCCGTGAGCGTGCGCGTGGGGGCCATCGACTGCGGGACCAACTCGATCCGACTGCTGATCGCGGACCTGCCCGATCCCTCCGCCGGGGCGGCGGCGCCGCTGACCGACGTCAGCCGGCGGATGGAGATCGTGCGGCTGGGGCAGGGCGTCGACCGGACGGGCACGCTGGCGCCGGAGGCGATCGAGCGGACCCGGGTGGCGCTCGCCGACTACGCGGCGGAGATCGAGAAGACCGGCGTCGAGCGGGTGCGCATGTGCGCCACCTCGGCGTCGCGCGACGCCTCCAACGCCGACGACTTCCGCGCGATGGTCGAGCGGACGCTCGGCGTACCGCCGGAGGTGGTGACCGGCGACGAGGAGGCCCGGCTGTCGTTCACCGGCGCGGTGCGTGGGCTGCCCGCCGACGCCGAACCGCCGTACCTGGTGGTCGACATCGGCGGTGGCTCGACCGAGTTCGTGGTCGGCACCCGCGCCGACGGCGTGCGCGGGGCGATCTCGGTGGACATCGGCTGCGTCCGGATGACCGAGCGGCACCTGCACGGCGATCCGCCCACGCCGGCCGAGATCGCCGCCGCCGAGGCGGACATCGCGGCGGCGGTGGACCGGGCGCTGGCCGCCGTCCCCGGCCGGGAGGCCGCCACGCTGGTCGGGCTCGCCGGTTCGGTCACCACCGTGGTCGCCCTGGCCGAAGGGCTCCGGGGGTACGACCCGAGCCGCATCCACCACGCCCGGGTCCCGTACGCGCGGGTCGCCGAGGTGACCGCCTACCTGCTCGGCGCCACTCGGGAACAGCGGCTGGCCGAGCCGGTGATGCACCCGGGCCGGGCGGACGTGATCGGCGCCGGCGCGCTGGTGCTGCGCGTGATCATGGAGCGGACCGGCATGCCCTCGGTGGTCGCCTCGGAGCACGACATCCTCGACGGCATCGCCTGGAGCCTCGCCTAGCGCAGGGGCGGGTGCGCCCCTGTTCACGGCCGGTATGATTTTCATATGGTCACTACTGTCAATCTGCCCGACGGGCTGCACGAGCGGTTGAAGGATCTCGCCGAGCAGGAGCACCGGTCGATGAACGCCACCATCGTCGTCGCCGTGGAGGAGTACGTCTCGGCCCGGAGTCGCCGAGCTCGCGTCCGAGACCTCGCGCGTGAGGTGGCTGAGCGCGACGCCGAGCTGCTGCGAAGGCTGGCCGAGTGATCCACTATCTCGAGGTCGATGACCTCGTGGAGATCGCCTCGATCGTGCTGGGTGAGACGCCGCAGGTTCGTGACTTCGGTCTGCTGTCGTCGGCGGTGGTCCGCCCGGCCACCGTGGTTTTCGGTCAGGAGGCGTACCCGGATCTCTGGAGCAAGGCCGCCGCGTTGCTGCATTCGGTCTGCATGAATCACGCGTTGATCGACGGTAACAAGCGTCTCGCCTGGGCGGCGGCACGCGTCTTCCTCGCCCTCAACGAGGTGTCGATCCAGGATGTCGACGTCGATCAGGCGGAAGCTTTCGTGATGTCAGTCGCCGGCGGCACCATGACTGAGGTTTCCGACGTGGCTCGCGAACTCCGCAAGCTTTACGTCTGACGCACTCTGGGGTTCCTCGGCTGGACCGCCCGTGGGTCGTTGACGGTACTGTGTATTACACACTACTGTGCGGAGCGTGGATACGACGCAGCTTCTCAAGGGCGTGCTCGACCTGGCGGTGCTCGCCGTGCTCAAGGACTCCGACGGCTACGGCTACGACATCCTCCGCCGGCTGCGCGAGGCCGGCCTCACCGAGGTCGGCGACGCCTCGGTCTACGGCACGTTGCGCCGGCTCTTCGCGGGCGGCCTGTTGACCACCTACGTGGTGCCCAGCGAGTCCGGGCCGCACCGCAAGTACTACGCGCTGAACGCCGCCGGGCGGGACCAGCTCACCCGCTCCGGCAAGACCTGGCGCTCGTTCGCCACCACCATGGACGCACTGCTCGACGATCGGGGGATGGCGGCATGACCGTCACTGGGCAGGAGATCACGGACTACGTCGACCGGGTGCGGGCCGCGCTCGCCGACCTGCCGCCGACGCTCCGCGACGAGTTGACCGAGGACCTTCCGGAGCACCTCGCCGAGGTGGCCGCCGAGGGCGACGGCACGCTCGTCGACCGGCTCGGCGCACCGGAGGCGTACGCGCTGGAGTTGCGGACCGCGGCCGGCGCGGAGCCGGGCGGCCGATCGGCCCGCCTGCGTCGGCTGGCGTCCGCGCGCGACCGGGCCGCCACCCAGTTACGACTGCTCGACCGTCAACTCGGCCCGCTGCTCGGGCACACCCGGGTGGCGGACTTCCTGCGTTCGCTGCGCCCGGCCTGGTGGCTGGTGCGCGGCTATCTGGCCGCGCTGCTCATCGGCGAGATGACGAGAAGCGGTCGGGCCGGCCTGCTGCCCCGGCTCGACGACAGCCTGCTGGGCGGCCTGCTGCTGCTCACCGGCGCGGTCCTCGCGTCGCTGTGGCTCGGCCGTCGCTCCGGCGGCTTCACCGGGTGGCCGCGCCGGCTGCACCTGGTGGGCACCGCCGTGCTGGTGGTCTTCTCGTTCGCGGTGCTCGCCGACGTCGAACGCAACGCCGGCGAGGACGGTTACACCTCCTACCAGGAGGTTGCGGTCGACCGGCGGTACGACCGCATCGAGGACGTCTTCGTCTACGACCAGCAGGGGCGGCTCATCCGCGACGCCCAGCTCTTCGACCAGAACGGCGTGCCGATCCGGCTCGGCTGGCCGACCTGCCTCGACGCCTCCGGCGCCGTGCCGGCACCGCGCAACGCCTACCCGTACTGCCCGGAACTGGCCCCGTTCGGCCCGCCGGCCGTGACGCCGGTGCCCGCCGCCCCGCCGGCCGTGACGCCGGCACCCGCCGCCCCGCCGGCCGTGACGCCGGCACCCGCCGCCCCGCCCACGGCCACCGGCACGGCCTCGCCGTCCGGCCTCCCACCCGCGCCGGCGGCGACCGCCGCACCCGGCACACCAACGCCGACACCGACGCCCTGACTCCGGCCGCGTCCGGATGAACCGACAGGAGGTGAATGCCACTGTTCTTCCGTCTTCCCCGGGCCGGTGACGGCGTGGCACGCTACCGGCACGTAACAGCCAACTGTGCGACCAGCCAACGGTGACTGACCGCTAGGAGGACGGGCCCATGGGCGAGATGGTGAGCTTCACCGGCAACGGGGGGACGAGCGAGGGGTATCTCGCGATACCCTCCGGCGGTGCGGCCAGCCCGGCGGTCATCGTCATCCAGGACTGGTGGGGCCTGGTGCCCCACGTCCGGGCCGTGGTCGACCGCTTCGCCGAGGCCGGTTTCGTCGCCCTCGCGCCCGACTTCCGGCACGGTGGTCCCGCCGTCAAGCCGACCGAGCCCCGGCAGATGCTGAACAGCAGCCAGATGGACGAGGCGGCCAGCGACATCTCGGCCGCCGCCGAATACCTGGCGAGCCGCCCCGAGGTGGCCGGCAAGGTGGGCTGCGCCGGGTTCTGCGCGGGTGCCAGCCTCGCCCTGTGGGCCGGTACGACCTCCGAGCGGATCGTCGCCACCACCGCGTTCTACCCGCGCCTGCCCTGGGAGGGCATGGTCGCCGACTGGTCCGGCTACGCCGGCAAGGCCGCGCTCGTCCACTGTTCCGAAGCGGACGGTCTCTCCGCCGCCGACGGGGTGCAGGGCGTACGCCGGTCCATCGAGGCCGCCGGCGGCACCTGCCAGACGTTCGACTACCCGGGCACCGCGCACGCGTTCTTCAACGAGGACCGGCCGGAGCAGTTCGACCAGCGGGCCGCCGCCACCGCCTGGGCCCGCACCCTGGAACTGTTCCGGGCGAAGCTTGGCTGAGTCGCGTACCCCTGGGGAGGTGGTCGCCCGCGCGGCGCGGGCGACCGACCTCACCGACCTCGACGGCGCGGTCGGTGACTGCTTCGCCTGCCCGCGGCTGGTGGCGTGGCGCGAGGAGGTGGCCCGGGTCAAGCGGGCCGCGTTCCGCGACCAGGACTACTGGGGGCGGCCGGTGCCGGGCCTCGGGCCGCCGGACGCGCGGATCGCGATCCTCGGCCTGGCGCCCGCCGCGCACGGCGGCAACCGCACCGGCCGGATCTTCACCGGGGACCGCTCCGGTGACGTGCTCTTCGCCGCGCTGCACCGGGCCGGGCTGGCCAACCAGCCGACGAGCGTCGCCGCCGACGACGGCCTCACGCTCCGGGAGACCCGCATCTTCTCGGCCGTGCGCTGCGCCCCGCCGGACAACAAGCCCACCCCGGCCGAGCGGGACACCTGTGCGCCGTGGGTGCACCGCGAGGTCGAACTGATCCGCCCCACGCTGCGCGTGGTGGTCGCGCTGGGCGCTTTCGCCTGGGCCGCGTGGTGGCCGGTGCTCCGCCAGGTGTACGGACAGCGCCCGCCCACACCGCGACCCGTGTTCGGCCATGGGGCACACTGGTCCGGCGAGTCCGTGCCGGCGTTGCTCGGCTGCTATCACGTCAGCCAGCAGAACACGTTCACCGGCCGGCTCACGCCGGCGATGTTGGACGACGTGTTCACCCGGGCCAAGCAACTGTCCGGGGTGGACTGAGGAACACACCTGAGGCGGGGGAATGGACTTCGGCGTGCTGCGCAGGTGGTGGCCGGTCGCGGCGGTCGCGGTGCTGCTCGCGGTCGCCGCCGTCGCCGCCGGGCACTCCGCGATCGGGGCCAGCCGGATTCCGCCCGTGGACAACGTCCCGTACGTCCCGGACTATCCGTCCGAGGCGCCGCCGTCGATCCCGGTCGAACCCCGGGAGGCGGGCGTGCCCTCCGAGGGTGGGGTGCCCGACTGGCTGGGCACCGCCGCGGTGGCGCTGCTCTTCACGATCGTGCTCGCCGTCGTCGGCTACCTGCTCTGGAACGTGCTCCGCGGCGCGCTGCGCCGGACCACCCGCGCGGTGCCGGTGCGGCGCACCCGGCGTACCGCCGAGGGCACCGCCCGCGAGGTCGTGGCCGCCCTGGACGCCGGGCTGGAGGAGTTGGACGACCGCGCCACCGACCCGCGGACCGCGGTGATCGCCTGCTGGGTCCGGCTGGAGGAGGCCGCCGAGGACACCGGGGTGCCCCGGCGGACCGGTGACACGCCCACCGACCTGGTCAGCCGGCTGCTGCGCGGCGACCCCGAGGCCGGCATCCCGGCGATCGCCAGCGCCGACGTGCTGGACGGGTTCGCGCACGTCTACCGGGAGGCCCGCTACGCCACCCACCCGGTCGACGAACGCACCCGTGACCAGGCCCGGGCGGCGCTGCGCCGGCTGCGCGGCGAGCTGACCGGGGTGGCGGCGGGGGAGGTCGGCTCGGCATGAGCACCAGCATCGACGACCTGCTCGGCTCCGGCGAGGAGCCCACCGGCTCCGCAGTTGGACGACCGACCGGTGGCCGGGCCCGGTGGTTGCTGCGGATCGTGCTGGTCACCGCCGCCGCCGTCGTGGTGATCGTGGTCGGCCTCCGCGCGGTCGGCCTGCGGGTGCCGCTCTGGATCATCGTGGCGGGCGTGCTCGCGGTGCTCGCCGTGCGCCGGGTCACCGCCGCGCTCTCGCCCCCGCCGCCCCCACGCGCCGGCATGCGGTCCTCCGGTGGCGAGGAGTCCGGCACCTGGAACTGGTCCGCCCGGGACGCGCTGCGCACCGCCATCAACGGCTGGGAACGGCCGCTGGACTGGTGCGTCGACAACCGGGAGCGGTTCACCGAGCGGGTGCTGCCCCGCCTCGGCGAACTGGCCGACGAGCGGCTGCGCCAGCGGCACGGCGTGACCCGCGAGTCCG
Source organism: Micromonospora sp. NBC_01392 (assembly GCF_045040125.1). Lineage (NCBI taxonomy): Bacteria > Bacillati > Actinomycetota > Actinomycetes > Micromonosporales > Micromonosporaceae > Micromonospora > Micromonospora sp. NBC_01392. Next base: position 1,167,504 of record NZ_CP109549.1, read on the forward strand.
ACCCGGCGCGCGCCCGCGCCCTGCTGGGCGAGCCGCTGTGGACGTTCCTCGGCACCCCCGCCCGCCGCCCCCCGACGCCGCGCGACCTCGCGGCGATCGTCGCCGAACTGGAGAAGATCTGATGAACGAGGACCGGAGCATGCCTCCCGCCGAGGTGGGCCGGCTCGCCCGGACCGTCCTGGACGCGGTCGGCACCGTCGTGGTCGGCAAGCGTGAGGCGCTGGAGCTGGTGCTGGCCGGCATCCTGGCCGGCGGCCACGTGCTGCTGGAGGACCTGCCCGGCCTGGGCAAGACGCTCACCGCGCGGTGCTTCGCGCAGGCGCTCGGGCTGGACTTCCGCCGGCTCCAGTTCACCCCGGACCTGCTCCCCGCCGACGTCACCGGCTCGTTCCTGTACGACCAGAGCAGCGGCGACTTCTCGTTCCGGGCCGGGCCGCTCTTCACCAACCTGCTGCTCGCCGACGAGATCAACCGGACGCCGCCGAAGACCCAGTCGGCGCTGCTGGAGGCGATGCAGGAGAAGCAGGTCTCGGTGGAGGGCGTGACCTACCGGCTGGACGAGCCGTTCCACGTGCTGGCCACCGCCAACCCGATCGAGTACGAGGGCACCTACCCGCTGCCCGAGGCGCAACTCGACCGGTTCCTGCTGCGCGTCTCGTTCGGCTACCCGAACCACGACGAGGAGTGGGACGTGCTGCGCCGGCGCATCGCCCGCCGCCGCGAGGAGGCCGAGATCACGCCGGTGGTGGACGCCGCCACGCTGCGCGCCATGCAGGCCGCGCTGGAGGACGTGGTGGTCGAGGACTCGATCGGCCGGTACATCGTGGCGCTCACCGCGGCCACCCGCGAGCACCCGTCCGTGCTGGTCGGCGCGTCGCCGCGCGGCTCGCTGGCGTTGTTGCTGCTGTCCCGGGTGCGGGCCGTGCTCGCCAACCGGGACTACGTGGTGCCGGAGGACGTCAAGGCGGTGGCGGCGCCCGCGCTGGCGCACCGCATCACGCTGCGTCCGGAGATGTGGTTGCGCCGGGTCGACCCGGCGTTCGTGGTCGGCGAGGTGCTCGAGTCGACGCCCGCCCCGGCCAGCGGCGCGCTGCCCAGCTACGCCGCCGGGCGCTGATGGACGAGCGGGCCGAGCCGGCGAACGGCTGGGCGCCCACCTGGGCGCTCGGCCGGGCCGTGCTGCTCACCGGCGTGCTGCTCGTCGCGGCCGTGCTGCTCGGCCGGATCGACCTGGTGGTGCTGGCCACGCCGTTCGCGCTGGGCACCGCGTACGGGTTGCGCCGCCGCCCGGCCACCCAGCCCGAGCTGGAGCTGAGCGTCGCGGACACGCACCTGGTCGAAGGGTCGCCGATGGCCACCACGGTGGCGGTGGCCAACCCGGACCTGATCGGCTACGACCTGGCGGTGGTCCGGACCCGGATGTCGCCCTGGCTGCGGGTGGAGAAGGTCGGCTTCGGCGGTGCCGAGCTGGACGTGAGCCGCTCCGGCGGCGCGGACCGGCCGTTCGTCACGTCGGTGCCCCGGGGCAGCGCCGTCGACCTGGAGCTGACCGGCACCGCGCTGCGGTGGGGCCGGCACCCGTTCGGCCCGGCCGGCGTCCGGGTCGCCGCCGCGGACGGGCTGCTGGTCTCCCGGGCGGTGATCACCGCCCCGATCCGCGCCCGGGTCTACCCGCGCACCGAGCCGTTCGACGCGGTCGAGGCGATGCCCCGGGCCGCCGGGCTGGTCGGCGCGCACCGGTCACGGCGGCCGGGGGAGGGCGGCGAGCTGGCCGGGGTACGCGTCTTCGCGCCCGGGGACCGGCTGCGCCGCATCGACTGGCGGGTGTCCCTGCGGGCCCGCCAACTGCACGTCGCGGCCACCCTCTCCGACCGGGACGCCGAGGTGGTGGTGCTGCTGGACGTGCTCGCCGAGGCGGGCCGCTCCGGCGGCGTACGCGGGCCGGCGTCGGTGCTCGACACCACGGTCCGGGCCGCCGCCGCGATCGCCGAGCACTACCTGCACCGGGGCGACCGGGTGGCGCTGCTGGAGTACGGTCCGGCCGCCCGGCGACTGCGCCCGGCCACCGGGCGCCGGCAGTACCTGACCGTGCTGGAGTGGCTGCTCGACGTGCAGGCCGAGTCGTCCCCGCACGAGCCGTACGACCAGGTGTTCGGCCCGCAGGTGCTCTCCTCGGACGCGCTCGTGGTGGTGCTCACCCCGCTGCTGGACGAGCGGTCGGCGCAGATGTTGGCCCGGCTGGCCCGGGGCGGGCGGTTCGTGGTGGCGGTGGACACGCTGCCGGCGGAGCTGCCGGTGCCGAAGGAGCGGGGCTGGGCCGAGGTGGCGTACCGGCTGTGGCGGCTGGACCGGGACACGATGATCGGGCAGCTCCGCGAGCACGGCGTGCCGGTGGTGCGCTGGGCCGGCGCGGGCAGCCTGGACGAGGTGCTGCGCGACGTGTCCCGCCTGGCCATGGCGCCGAGGGTGGGGCTGCGGTGAGTGACCTGGCGGGCGGGCTCGTGGAACGGGTGCGGGCGGTGCGGTACAAGGTGGCCCGGGTCAGCCCGCTGCCGCTGCTGGTGCGCGTCGGCATCTTCCTCGTCGTGTTCGCCGGCTTCCTGCTGGCGTACCCGGTGCAGATGCTGGCCCCGCGGTCGCTGCTGGCCCTGGCGGTGGCCGCGGTGCTGCCGGCGGTCGCGCCGCGCCGGCTCTGGCCGACGTTCGCCGCGCTGGTGACGGTCGGCGGCTGGCTGCTGGCCATGCTCGGCTACGACCGGCCGCCGGCGCTGTGGCGGCTGCTCGCCGTGGCCACGCTGCTCTACCTGGCGCACACGCTCTGCGCGCTGGCCGCGCTGCTGCCCTACGACGGGTTGATCGACCCGGACCTGGTGCTGCGGTGGCTGGCCCGGGCCGGCGGCGTGGTGCTGGGCAGCGCCGTGCTCGGCGTCGTGCTGGCCTGGCTCGGCGGGGTCGGCGGGACCGCCGGGACGCAGGCGGCGACAGTGGTGGGACTGCTGGTCGCGGTGGGGCTGAGCGCGTTGCTGGGGTGGCTGCTGCGTCGCAGATGACGGGACGCGGCGGGACGTTGCGCAGGTCACACCGGTTGTGCTCCGTCACAGAAGGGGGTCTCGCGCGGTATTACCGGAGCCCCCCGGGGAAAGATGGATGACGTGAATCCGAAGCGGATCCTTGTCGTGGGTGCCGGGCACGTTGGCCTGTACGCCGCTCTGCGCCTGTCCAAGAAGCTGAGCTCCCGTGAGGCCGAGGTGGTCGTCGTCGACCCCCAGCCGCACATGACGTACCAGCCGTTCCTCCCGGAGGCTTCGGCCGGCAACATCTCCCCGCGACACGCTGTGGTGCCGCTGCGGCGGGAGTTGCGCAAGTGCACGGTGGTGGCCGGCACGGTCACCCGGATCGACCACGACCGGAAGACCGCCGTGGTGCAGCCGATCAGCGGCCCGACCCGGGAGATCCCGTACGACCACGTGGTGGTCGCCCCCGGCTCGGTCTCCCGCACCCTGCCGATCCCGGGCCTGCACGAGAACGGCATCGGGTTCAAGACCATCGGCGAGGCCATCTTCCTGCGCAACCACGTGCTGGACCGGCTGGACGTGGCGGCCGCCACGACCGACCCGGAGGTCCGGCGCCGCGCGCTGACGTTCACGTTCGTGGGCGGCGGTTACGCCGGCATCGAGGCGCTCGCCGAGATGGAGGACATGGCCCGCGACGCGCTGCGCTACTACCCGGAGCTGAAGCCGGAGGAGATGCGCTGGGTGCTGGTCGAGGCGACCCAGCGGGTGCTGCCCGAGGTCGACCGGGACATGGGCGCCTACACGGTGCAGCAGCTCCTGAAGCGGAACATGGACATCCGGCTGGACACCCGACTGGAGTCCTGCGTCGACGGGGTGGTCAAGCTCTCCGACGGCGACAGTTTCCCGTCCGACACCATCGTGTGGACGGCCGGCGTGAAGCCGTCGCCGATGCTGGACGCCACCGACTTCCCGCGCGACGAGCGGCGCCGGGTGACCTGCCGGCCGACGCTCCAGATCGTGGACGGCGACCGGGTGGTCGAGGGCGCGTGGAGCGCCGGCGACTGCGCCGCCGTGCCGGACCTCACCAAGGAGCCGGGCAACTTCTGCTCGCCCAGCGCCCAGCACGCGGTGCGGCAGGCGGCCCGGATGGCCGACAACATCGTGAACGTGATCCGCGGGCGCGAACCGGTCGACTACAAGCACAAGCATGCCGGCAGCGTGGCCAGCCTCGGCCTGCACAAGGGCGTGGCGCAGGTCTACGGCGTGAAGATGACCGGCTGGCCGGCGTGGTTCATGCACCGGACGTACCACATGTCGCGGATCCCGTCGTTCAACCGCAAGGTCCGGGTGGTGGTGGACTGGTCGCTGGCGTTCTTCCTCAAGCGTGAGGTGGTCGCGCTGGGCCAGCTGCACGACCCGCGTGAGGAGTTCGCGGAGGCGTCCGCCCCGCCGCCCGCCGCGGCGCGCGTCTGACGCTCGCAGCGTTGGGCCCTTCCCGTACGGGAGGGGCCCTTCGCCGTACCCGGGGTCGGAGCAGGGCCGGGGTCAGAACCGCCAGGTCCAGGCGTCGGCGACGCGGGCACCCGGCCCGAAGAGCGCCTCCAGCGTCCGGCGCAGCAGCTCCGCGTGCGGGGCGTCGTCGGTGAGCGCCACGCAGGACGCGCCCCAGGCGTCGACGTCCCGGGCCGCCTGGCGGCGCTGCCGGTCACCGATCGCCGGCGCGACGCCCCGCCGGGCCACGTCGGCCAGCAGCGCCGAGGTGGGACGCTGCCAGGTGCCCATGGTGGCCGAGCCGCCGGGACCGTACGGGCCGATGAAGAACCCCTCCGGCATGCCGAACCCGACGCCGGTGGCGGTGGCCCACCGCATCGGCCCGGGGTGCTGCGGGGTGGCCGTGGGCACCGGCACCAGCACCCCGCCCGGGCGTACGCACTGTCGCCAGTGGCCGCCGGTGACGAACTCGGGCAGCGTCGGCCGGTCGATCGTGGGCAGCGGCGTCGGGAAGACGCTGAGCAGGGCCGCGCCGACCGCCAGCGGCACCAGCCGGCGCGCCGGACCCGGCTCGTGCAGCGCCCGGTGCACGGCGAGCGTGAGCACGGCGCCGACCAGCGGCAGCACCGCCAGCGCGAACCGGGTGGGCAGCGCGCCGTCCACCACCGGCAGGCCGGCCAGCAGCGCGTACGGGCCGGGCACGCCGGTCCGCTCGCCGCCGGCGACCACCTCGGGGCCGAGCGAGAACGCGGCCATCACCAGCGCCGCGGCGACCAGGGCGCGCACCAGCGCGCGCCGGCCCAGCCAGACCGCACACCCGGCCGCCACCGCCAGCAGCGGCCAGCCCAGGAACGTGGTGAACTCCGCCGGGCCGGTGGTCAGCCGGACCGCCTCCGGGCTGCCGAGCACGGTCAGCGCGGAGAGCCGGGCCCAACCGGTCAGGTCGGCGGAGAAGTAGGCGGGTGGGAAGATCCCGTCGGCGACGCCCTGCGGACCGGCGAACTGGAGTCGGAGCGGGTGCGCCAGCACCACCAGCGCGAGCCCGGCGGCGCCGAGCAGCCCGCCGGCGAAGCCGGGCAGTGCCCGACGCGACAGCTCCCGGTCGGCCAGCCCGTACGCGACGGCCAGCACCGCCAGCGTGAGCGCGGTGAGGAAGAGCACCTCCTCGCCCACGAAGACCTGGACGACGGCGGTGCCGGCCAGCGCGACCGCCGAGGAGATCATCCGGCGGCGGTCCGGGCCGTCCCGGCGACCGGCCGGGTCGGCGGCGCGCAGCAGCCGCACCACCAGCCAGACCAGCACCGGGACCAGCCACTGCGCGGTCATGTGCAGGTGACCGTTGCTCTGCGAGACCATGCCCGGCCCGAAGCCGCAGAGCGCCGCGCCGAGCCCGGCGGCGAGCCGGTGGGCCCGCAGCGTCCGGGTGAACAGCAGATACCAGGCGACCGCCGTGCCGGCCAGGTTGCCGGCGACGAGCAGGGCGAACGTGACCGGCGCGCCGAACGCCCACGTGACCGGCGCGAGCAGCACCCCGAGCGCGACGACCGAGGTGTTGGCCATCAGGTTGACCCCGTCCGGCGCGTTGAGCCGGTCGGTGACCAGGCTGAAGTCGCCGCCCAGGGCCCGCGCGTGGAGCGCCAGGAACCATTCGTAGAGCGTCTGGTCGGCCGGGTTGAGGGCGAGCATCCGGGTGCCCGGCGTCGGCCACAGGCCGTGGGTGAGGCCGCCGGCGAACGCCACGAACAGCAGCCCGACCAGCAGGTCCGCGCGGTGCCGGCGAGCGGCGGCCCGTACCCGGTCGACCCGCGCCGCGGCGGTCGCCGGTGCGGGTCGGACCGCCTGGTCGCGGTCGGGCCCGGGGGCCGCGCGGGCGGCGCTGGTCACGGCCCCGACCCTATCGGCCGCCCCCCACGGGGTACGCCGCGGCGCGGCGCAGCCGCTACGGTGAGATCTGCACCGCGCGTGTCGGCGCGGCGGTGTCACCCGCCCGGGTGGTGGAACGGCAGACACGGCCGCCTTAAAAGCGGCTGCCGAAAGGCGTGCGGGTTCGACCCCCGCCCCGGGCACCGAACTCTCAGCTTTCCCACAGCTTGACGCCGCGCACGGTCTTGTCGCCGCGTCTACGCTGGGAGGTGCACGTCTACGTGCGAACGACCCCCTGAGGGAGGCCTGAGAAGTGAAGACCTCGAACCCGGTGCTCGCCCGGCTCGGCCAGGCGGCCGAGCGTGAGCGGGCGACCGGGTACGCCCAGCCCGGGCCGTACGGTCAGCCCGGATACCCCCAGCAGTACCCGCAGCAGCAGTACCCGAGCGGCTACGGCCAGCCGGTGGCCCCGCCTGCGGTGACCCCGATGACCCTCGACGACGTGGTCGTCAAGACGGTCCTCATGCTCGCCATCCTGGGCGCCTCGGCCGCTGCGGCCTGGGTGCTCGTGCCGGACGCCCTGGTCGGCGTCGCCTGGATCGGCGCCGCCGTGGTCGGCCTGGTGCTCGGCCTGATCATCTCGTTCTCCCGGATGGCGAACCCGGCGCTCGTGGTGGCGTACTCGATCGTCGAGGGCGTCTTCGTCGGCATGGTCAGCAAGGCGTTCGACTCGCTCTACGACGGCATCGTGCTCCAGGCGGTGGCGGCCAGCTTCGGCGTCTTCTTCCTGATGGCGATGATCTACAAGGCGCGGATCATCCGGGCCACCCCGAAGTTCGCCCGGATCATGGTGGCGATCATCGCCGGCCTGTTCGGCGTGATGCTGGTCAACCTGGTGCTGTCGCTGTTCGGCGTCAACACGCACCTGCGGGACGGCAGCCCGCTCGCCATCGGCTTCAGCCTGGTCTGCATCGTGGTGGCGTCGCTGAGCTTCGTGCTCAACTTCGCCCAGATCGAGGAGGGGGTCCGGATGGGGCTCCCGCAGCGCTACGCCTGGACGGCCGCGTTCGGCATCGTGGTCGGGCTGGTCTGGCTCTACATCGAGATCCTGCGGCTGCTCAGCTACTTCCAGGGCGACGACTGACCGTCCCGCCCGCCCGTCGACGCCCGCCTGCCGCATCCCGCGGCGGCGGGCGTCGTCCGTAGACTCGGCGGTGATGAGCGCAGCGGAACTGGACCGGGCGGTGGCCCTGCTGGTCCGACAGGTCGGGCACTGGCAGCAGCCGCGCTGGTCGGCGCCGGCCGCGGGCGGCAACGTGTCCCGGGCCGACCTGGTGCACAAGCTGGTCCAGGAGCTCGCCAACCTGGCCGCCGACGCCGCCGGTGAGCCGCGTCGCGAGGTGCCCCGGCTGCCCAGCGACCTGGCCCTGCCCGACCAACTCCGGGTGGTCGCCGCCGACCTGGCCCTGGCCGCCCCACCGGCCCCGGTCCTGACCGGCGCCGTCAACGCGATAACCCACACCCGAGCCACCCTCTAACCCCACCCCACCCCCACCCCCACCCCCACCCCCGGCGATCTTGCACTTGTTGCCCCGGCGAATCGGGTACGACGGGCGGGCAGCGGGCCGGAAGTGCAAGATCGCGGACGAGGTGCAGCACGTTTCCGTTCCGGTGGCGCGACGGGTCGCGCCGTGGTCTCTCGCGACACGCTGTACCCGACCCGTTTGCGCCATCAAGTTCGTAGGCGCCGGGAAAGTCGGTGCGAGTGGCGACCGGAGCGTCTCCCTACCGGCGGTGGAGTCGGTGGCCGCCGGTCCGGTCGGGCTGGAGTGAGAGTCGGCGATCAGGGCTTCAGCCAGCGGCGCACCCCGGGTCGGCGGGCCCGGTCGAGTGCGCGCCGCACCGCCGGCAGGTCGTGCCCGGCGGCCTCGGCCTGCCGCGCGTGCAGCAGGCCGTAGGTGAACGTGTTCTCGCCCTCGGCGTACGCCCGCAGCGCGTGCCGGCGCAGCGCCTCCCGGGTCACCACCGAGTCCTGGTGCGTCCCGAGCAGGTTCTGGAGCGTCTTGAGCCGTTTCACCAGGCGGGCGGCCGGCTTGCCGGCGTCGGGCACCCGGACCTCCACCGCGTACCGGGCCGCCTTGTACTTCTTGCGCGCCTCGTGCAGGGTGGTGTCCCCGGCCGGTCCGCGGTCGGCCAGCGCCCGGTCCAGCCGCTCGTCGGCGCGGCGCACCGCGCGGCGCACCCGGCGGTCCACCCAACGGCGGTTCACCTCGCCGGTCGGGGCGTCGAGCAGCCGGTCCAGGCGGGACAGCAGGTCGGGATAACGGTCGTCGTCCAGCGCCGCGCGCAGGGCGGTGGCCGACCCGGCCAGGTCGGCGGCGAACCGCTCCCCGACCCGCGCGGCGACCGGGCCGAGCACCAGCTCGTCGGGCAACTCGTGCACCGCCGCGGCGAGTCGGGCGGTCAGCACCTGGACGTCGCGGACCGCGCCCAGGTCGCCGCCGAGCCGACGCAGGTCGCCCCGGACCGCCTCGCTCTCCCGCCGGTCCCACAGGCCACGGAACGTGCGCAGCGTGGCCCGCAGGCGGCGGATCGCGACGCGCATGTCGTGCACCGCGTCCGCGTCCCCCTGGTACGCCGCCGCGTGGTTGCCGACGATCGCGTCCCGCTGCTTCCGGGCGTACCCCACGACCGGTCCGGCCGGGCCGGTGGGCGCCCGGTCGTCGAACCGGGCGAGCCGCCCGGCGACCGCGCGGTGGGACTTGCTGACCGACACCTCCCGGGCGCCGGCCCCGGCCAGCCGGGCGGAAACCGCGTCGAGCAGCTCCTCGTCGCCGTCGACCAGCTCGACCTCGATCTCGTGCCAGGTCCGGGCGGTGCCGTCGACCAGGTCCTCGGACCGGACGTCGTCCTCGGCCACCTCGGCCAGCACACGACCGTCGGCGTCCAGCAGCCGTCGCTCCCGGCGGTGGTTGACGATCCGGGCCGCCGGGGCCACCGGCCGACCCCGGGACGCGCCCCGGATCAACGCGACCAGCTCGGCCGGTGGGCCGGCGTCGGCCGCCCCGGCCGGGAACTGGTGCTCGACCCGGGCTCCACCGACCGCGCCCACCTTGAGGTGCCAGCCCGCGTCGTGCCCGCCGGTACGCCGCCGCAGCGCGTGGGCGCTCCGCAGCAGCCGCAGGTCGTCGGTGTCCCAGTAGACGGCGTCCAGCTCCGACCCGGTGGCGTCGGACATCGTCACGACGCCACCGCACCCGGTCAGGTCGGGCAGCCGGAAACCCTCGTCGCCGGAGAATTTGCGCTCGCGTTCCACGACGGTCGCCATGCGGGTTCCGGTACCCGGCGCGTGCCGTGGTGAACCGGGTTCAGCTCAGTCGTTCGAGCACCATGGCCATGCCCTGGCCACCGCCGACGCACATGGTCTCCAGGCCGATGGTCTTGTCGTGCCACTCCAGCGCGTTGAGCAGGGTGCCGGTGATCCGGGCGCCGGTCATGCCGAACGGGTGACCGACCGCGATCGCGCCGCCGGCCACGTTCAGCTTCTCCTCAGGGATGCCGAGCTGCCGATACGACGGGATCACCTGGGCGGCGAACGCCTCGTTGATCTCCACCAGGTCGACGTCGTCGATGGTCATGCCGGCCCGCTTCAGCGCCTGCTTCGACGCCTCGACCGGGCCGAGGCCCATGATCTCCGGGGAGAGCGCGGTGACGCCGGTGGAGACGATCCGGGCCAGTGGGGTGAGCCCCAGCTCGGCCGCCCGCCCGGCGCTCATGATCACCAGGGCGGCGGCGCCGTCGTTCAGCGGGCAGCAGTTGCCCGCGGTGATCCGGCCGTCCGGGCGGAACACCGGCTTGAGGCCGGCCACGCCCTCCAGGGTCACCCCGGGACGCGGGCCGTCGTCGGCGTTGACCACGGTGCCGTTCGGCGTGGTGACCGGCGTGATCTCGCGGGCCCAGAAGCCGTCCGCGATCGCCTTCTCGGCCAGGTTCTGGCTGCGGACGCCGAACGCGTCCATGTCCGCGCGGGTGACGTCGTACACCTGGGCCAGGTTCTCCGCGGTCTGCCCCATGGTGAGGTAGATGTCCGGCAGCCGGCCGGCCTCCCGCGGATCGGTCCACACCTCGGCGCCGGCCTGCGTGCGGGCCTGTGAGCGCTCGCGTGCCTCGGCGAAGCGCGGGTTCTCCCAACCGCCGCCGACCAGCGCCTGCGCCTCCGGCGGCAGGGTGTCCGAGTTGCCCCGGGCGTAACGGGAGACCATCTCCACACCGGCGGAGACGAACACGTCGCCCTCACCGGCCCGGATCGCGTGCATCGCCATCCGGGTGGTCTGGAGCGAGGAGGCGCAGTAGCGGGTCAGCGTGGCGCCGGGCAGCCCGTCCAGGCCCAGCAGCGTGGCGACCACCCGGGCCATGTTGAAGCCCTGCTCACCGCCGGGCAGACCGCACCCGAGGTAGAGGTCGTCGATGGTGGTGGGATCGAGCGCCGGCACCTTGTCGAGGGCGGCCTGGACGATGGTGGCGGCGAGGTCGTCCGGGCGGACCTCGCGCAGGGAACCCTTGAACGCGCGGCCGATGGGGGACCGGGCGGTGGCGACGATGACGGCGTCGCGGGGCGACTCAATCGGCATGAACCAACGTTAACCCGCGGGTAACTTGCGGTGGAAGCCGCGCCCCGGGCGGGAAATGTCACCCCGCCGGCGGCCGACGGTGGTGCCGGAACGCGACCGTGGCGGCGGCCTCGACGGCCGGGAGCAGCGCGTGCGCCCAGACCCGGTAGCCGTCCGCGGAGGGGTGGAAGCCGTCGTGGCAGAGCGTGCCGGCGTCGGCCCGGAACACCGGGCCGGTCTCGGTGCCCAGGTCGACGACGGTGCCGCCGGCATCCAGCACGGCCGCCGTCTGGGCCCGCGCCATCCGCCGCCCGGACCAGCCGAGCACCTGGCGCAGCGGAGCGGCGACGGCGCGTACCGCGCCGAGGTCGGGGCAGGTGCCGACGACGACCTCGATGTGGGCCTCGCGCAGCCGGCGGACCGCCGAGCCGAGGTACGCCGCCGCGTCGGCCGGACGGCCCATGGCGGTGGCGTCGTTCGCCCCGATCAGCACCACCGCCACGTCGGGCCGCTCGCCGAGCAGCGCGCGGGCCACCTGCGTGGCCAGGTCGATGGCGCGGGACCCGGAGACCCCGACGCTGGACAGGTGCACCCGCCGGCCGGTCGGCCCCTCGGCGAGCAGGTGGGCGAGCTGGCCGCCGATGGTCTCCTCGAACCGGTCGACGCCCACCCCGATCGCCGACGAGTCGCCGAGCAGCACCAGCCGCAGCGGCGGGGCGTCGGCCCGGCCGACGGTGGCGCGCAGCACCAGACCCAGCTCGGGCTGGGCGTACTCCCGGGTGCGGGCGGCGATGGCCTGGCCGGCGAGGACCGCCGCGCCACCCACCGTGCCGGCCAGCAGCGACAGCGCCGCGGCCCGGCCCCACCGGGCCGCCGTCTCGTTCGATCCGCTCATGCCATTCCCTCCAGCGTGGCCGAGTCGGTGGCGGTGCCGCTGGGGGGCATCGCGCCGACGCCGAAGAACGCTCGCCGGCGGAGCTGTGCCCACCGACCGCCCGGCCCGCGGTCGCGGCCCCGGAGCTGGGCGCCGCTGACCTCCGTGCCGGCGTGCCGGGCCGCCTCGTGGGCCGCCTCCGGGAGCGACCGTACGCCTTCCAGCCCGATGCGCGAAGGACGGCGTTCCGGCACCGCGCCCAACGCGGAGAGCACGGTGGGCAGCAGCGCCGCCGCGGCCATCGCGTATCCCTCCGCCGAGGGGTGGAACCGGTCCCAGGCGAACATCCGGCCGGGCTCGGCGGCGAACCGCGGCCCCAGCAGGTCACCGAGGGAGACCGTCCGGCCGCCCGCCTCCACCACGGCCACCGTCTGGGCGGCCGCGAGCTGGCGGCTCCAGCGTCGGGCCAGCCAGCGCAGCGGCGGCTGGATCGGCCGGATCGTGCCCAGGTCGGGGCAGGTGCCGACGACCACCTCGCAACCGGCGGCGCGCAGCGTGCGGACCGCGTCGACCAGGTAGCGCACGGCCAACGCCGGCGGGGTGCGGTTGGTGACGTCGTTGCCGCCGACCAGCACCACGGCCACGTCCGGAGTGACCTCCAGGGCGGACTCGACCTGCGGCTTCAGCCCGGCCGACAGCGCGCCCACCACGGCGAACCGGTGCAGCCGGACCGGACGGTGCAGCCGGCGGGACAGGCCGGTGGCCAGCAGCGAGCCGGGCGTCTCCCGGCGCCGGTGCACGCCGTAGCCGGCCGCGGAGGAGTCGCCGAGGACGACCATGGTGACCGGCTGGCCGGGGAACCTCGCGCCGTAGACGCCGTCGCAGCGTGGTGGCGGCGCCTCGGCCATCGGGATGGTGCGGCGGGCCTGCCGGGCCTGGCCGAGCAGCACGCCACCGGTGGCGGCCGTGGCCGCCACCGTGGCACCCGTGCCGATCGCCGCGAGGCGGGCGATCTGCCGGGCGCGTCGCCGACGGGCCGGCGCGACGGAACCGACGTCCCCCATGAACCGACAGTATCGCGCCGGTACGACGACCGCTGTCCTTGATCCTGCGGCTGGGAGCCGGCCGTTCTGGGTACCGGTGGGGGTGGGCTTGCCACGGGGCCGCACCCTGGTCCGGCGAAGAGAGGCGGAATCATGGGGAAGACGTTGAAGCGCAGCGCCGCGTTCGCCGCGTTGGCCCGGGCGTTGGCGGCCGGGGCGCGGGGCGGGCCGTCGCTGGGTGCCCGGCTGGCGGCGCTGCCGCGCATGATCCGGGCCACCGGGCGGGGGGAGTACGACGGCGGGCTGCGCCTGGCGTTGATGGCCGGCGCGGCGGCGTACGTCGTCTCCCCGATCGACCTGCTGCCGGAGATTCCGCTGGCGATCTTCGGGCTGGCCGACGACGCCGTCATGGTCACCTGGCTGGCCGGCAGCGTGCTCGCCGAGACCGAACGGTTCCTGGAGTGGGAGGCACGCCGCAGCTCCGTCATCCCGGGGCAGGTGGCCCCCTGACGGCACGTACGCTGGGCGGCGAACCGGCTGACCGGCCGCCCTCCGACGGCGGCGCTACGAAGGGCACAACGAGGTGCGGTACTACGACAACGTCGTCGAGCTGATCGGCAACACCCCGCTGGTTCGCCTGCGCAACGTCACCGAGGGCATTCAGGCGACCGTGCTGGCGAAGGTGGAATACGTCAACCCGGGCGGTTCGGTCAAGGACCGGATCGCGCTGCGCATGGTGGAGGACGCCGAGAAGGCGGGCATCCTCGGGCCGGGCGGCACGATCGTGGAGCCGACCAGCGGCAACACCGGCGTCGGGCTGGCCCTGGTGGCCCAGCTCCGGGGCTACCGCTGCGTGTTCGTCTGCCCGGACAAGGTCAGCCAGGACAAGCAGGACGTGCTGCGGGCGTACGGCGCCGAGGTGGTGGTCTGCCCGACCGCCGTCGCGCCGGAGGACCCGCGCTCCTACTACAACGTCTCCGACCGGCTGGCCCGGGAGATCCCCGGCGCGTGGAAGCCCAACCAGTACAGCAACCCGGCCAACCCGCGCTCGCACTACGAGACGACCGGCCCGGAGCTGTGGCGGCAGACCGACGGGAAGATCACCCACTTCGTCGCCGGCGTCGGCACCGGCGGCACCATCTCCGGCATCGGCCGCTACCTCAAGGAGGCGTCCGAGGGCCGGGTGAAGGTGATCGGCGCGGACCCGGAGGGCTCGGTCTACTCCGGCGGCACCGGCCGGCCCTACCTGGTCGAGGGCGTCGGCGAGGACTTCTGGCCGGAGACGTACGACCGGTCCGTCGCCGACGAGATCGTCGAGGTGTCCGACAAGCAGTCCTTCGAGATGACCCGCCGGCTGGCCCGTGAGGAGGGGCTGCTGGTCGGCGGCTCCTGCGGCATGGCCGTGGTGGGCGCGCTGGAGGTGGCCCGCAAGGCCGGCCCGGACGACGTGGTGGTGGTGCTGCTGCCGGACGGCGGCCGGGGCTACCTCTCGAAGATCTTCAACGACCGCTGGATGGCCCGGTACGGCTTCCTGGACGACGCCGGCGCCGAGCCGACCGTGGCCGACGCGCTCGGCGGCAAGCCGGGTGGCCTGCCCGAGCTGGTGCACGTGCACCCGACCGAGACGGTCCGCGACGCCATCGACTACATGCGCGAGTACGGCGTCTCCCAGCTTCCGGTGCTCAAGGCCGAGCCGCCGGTGGTGACCGGCGAGGTGGCCGGCTCGATCGCGGAGCGGGACCTGCTCGACGCGCTCTTCACCGGCCAGGCCCACCTGCACGACACGATCGAGCGGCACATGGGCGAGCCGCTGCCGATGATCGGCGGCGGGCAGCCGGTCAGCGAGGCGGTGACGTTGCTGGAGAAGGCCGACGCGGCGCTCGTGCTGGTCGACGGCAAGCCCAAGGGTGTGCTGACCCGGCAGGACCTGCTGGCCCACCTCGGCGCGCGCTGAGCGGGGTGCGGGGCCCCGGCGACGGGGCCCCTCACACCTCCCGCGCGTAGCGGAGCCGGGCGACCCGCCGGGGGCCGATCCGGTCGGTGCCCCGGGTGCCGGTGGCATGCCAGCCGCCGCGCTCGTAGAAGCGGCGCGCGGACGCGTTGTCGGCCAGCACCCACAGCGCCGCCCGGGTCCACCCACGGGCGCGCGCCGCGTCCAGCGCGTCCAGCATCAGCGCCCGGCCGGTGCCCCGGCCCCGCTCGTCCGGGTCGAGGTGCAGGGCGTGGAGCAGCCCGGTCGCCGGGTCACCCTCGTCGTCCGGCCCGAGATAGTTGAAGCCCACCAGCCGTCCGTCCCGCTCGGCCACGGTCATCCGGTGGTCCGTGCCCTCCCAGGTCAACCGTTCCACCCAGTAGTGGCCCATCGCCTCGGCGGTGGGCTCGGCCAGCGCCTCGGCGGGCAGGAACGACGAGTACGCCGCCACCCGGGAACGCTGGTGCAGGGCGCCGACCACCAGCAGGTCGGTCTCGGTCGCGGGGCGTAGGGAGACGGTCACCCGGGCGACGGTACCCGCCGGGGCGGCACCGGGATCGTCTGGAGGTCCTCGGCGATCACCAGGTCGCCGGCGAAGTGCTCGCGGGCCTCGTCATGGAATCGGCGGGGGTCGGCGTACCGCTGGGAGAAGTGGGTGAGCACGAGCGTGCGTACCCCCGACTCGGTGGCCACCCGCGCGGCCTGGCCGGCGGTGAGGTGGCCGACCTCGGCGGCGAGCGCGGCCTCCGACGCCAGGAACGTCGACTCGATGACCAGCAGGTCGGCGTGCTCGGCCAGCGCGTACACGCCGTCGCAGAGCCCGGTGTCCATGACGAACGCGAACCGCTGCCCCGGTCGGGTGACGCTCACCTGGTCGGAGGTGACGCGGCGTCCGTCGACGTCCAGGTGGCCCTCGCGGAGCAGCTTGCCCACCGCCGGACCGACGATGCCGTACGCGGACAGCCGCTCCGGCAGCATCCGGCAGCCGTCCGGCTCGACGAGCCGGTAGCCGTACGTCTCGACGGGGTGGCGCAGCCGGCGGGCCTCCAGCGTGCCGACGCCCAGCGTGATCCGTTGCCCGTCGGCGTCGATCGGCTCGACGGCCAGCTCGGCGGTCTCGTGGAAGCTGGACGCGTGCCGCAGCCGGGCGAAGTAGTCGGCGCCGCCGGCCGGGAAGTGCACGGCCACCGGGTGCGGGACGCGGTCCAGGGAGAGTCGCTGGATCATGCCGGGCAGCCCGAGGCAGTGGTCGCCGTGGAAGTGGGTGACGCAGATCCGGGTCAGGTCGGTGGCGGTCACGCCGGTGTGCAGCATCTGGCGTTGGCTGCCCTCGCCCGGGTCGAAGAGGATCACCTCGTCGTCCCAGCGCAGCAGGTAACCGTTGTGGTTGCGTGCCCGGGTGGGGGCCTGACTGGCCGTGCCGAGCACCACCAGCTCCCGCATCGACACCGCATCCTCCGGCTGACATGGAACGACCCCCGGGGCTTCCGCGCTCGCGCGCGGGCCGGCTGGACTGGGCCGGCACCCCGGGGGTCGGGTGGCTGTCGTGGTTTCGCCGCACCGCTGCCACACGGTCTCGACGATCGTGCTGTGCCCGCCTCGCGGCGGACGATGTTCACTGTCGAGGACAGCGGCTAGCGGACAGCCACCTCACGAGTCCGATTGCTATACAAGTCTGGACCACCTCCTTTCCCGTGTACCGCCACGCTATCCACTTCCCGGCGGCCTCGGCAACGGATTTCGATCACAGACGTTCACTCCACGCCGATCGGGCCCTCGCGCGGGCCGTCCTCGTGTGCCGGCTGCACCGCCAGCGACGGGAAGTCGGCAAGGTCGCCCTCCGGCTCGGCGTCCCACTCCGGGAAGACCAGCGGGCTCTGGAGGTAGAGGCAGAGCAGTTGGGTGAGCTGGTGGAGGCCGTCGAGGTGGGTCCGCTCGTGGCCGTGGGTGGCGTCCACGCCGAAGCCGAGCAACGCCACCCGCGCGTGCGCGCCGGCCTCGACCGCGGACGCCGCGTCCGAGCGGTAGTAGTCGAAGACGTCGCGGACCAGGTCGACGCCGTGCTCCGTGGCGATGGCGGCCAGGTTGCGGGTCAGGTGGTAGTCGAACGGCCCGACCCCGTCGCCCATGGCCAGCGTGGCGGCGGTCTCCCGGGACTGCTGGCCGGGCGCGACCACCGCCGCGTCCACCGAGACGATCTCCGCCACGTCCGGGTCGAGCCCGTGGCTGGCGCCGTGGCCGATCTCCTCGGTGACGGTGACCAGCAGGTGCGCGGTGACCGCCGGGGTGACGCCGGCGTCGACCATCGCCTTGAACGCGGTCAGCACCGCGGCCACCCCGGCCTTGTCGTCCAGGTGCCGGGACTTGACGTACCCGGTGGGGGTGATGGTCGGGTTGGGCAGCAGCGCGACGAAGTCCCCGGCGTCGATGCCGAGCGCCCGCAGGCCGGCCTCGTCGTGCACCGGCTCGTCCACCCGGACCTCGACCAGTTCCCAGCCGACCCCCTGGAGGTCGACCGCCTCGTTGTAGCGGTGCCCGCTCGCCTTCAGCGGCAGCACCTGGCCGGTGACCACCCGGTCCAGGTCGTCGGTGAAGATCCGCACGTGGGCGCCCTCGGCGAAGCGGGCGCTGTGCGTGCCGATCGGGTTGATCTCCAGCCGCCCGTTCTCCTTGAGCCGCTTCACCATGCCGCCGATGGTGTCGGTGTGCACCACGACGGCCCGGTCCGCGCCGGTCGGCCGGGGCCCGGGCAGGCAGGCGCTCAGCGCCCCGCGCCGGGTCAGCGTGGAGCTGATCCCGAGCGCGGAGAGCCGCTCGCCGACGTACTGCTGGATGTGGTCGGTGCGCCCGGACGGGCTGGGGATCTCCAGCAGTTCCACCAGCACCTGGCGCAGGTATTCGAGGTCGAGGTCGAGCGGTTGGGGTTTGCGTGCGGTCATGCCCCTGAGCCTGCCGCACCGGCCGGCGACCAGAGTCGCTGCGGTGCCCGCGTGCCCGGGAAGAGGAGGTCGACGAAGCGTTCGGCGGTCGGCTGCGGCTCGTGGTTGGCCAGCCCCGGCCGCTCGTTGGCCTCGATGAACACGTGCTCCGGGGCGTCCGGCGCGGGCACCAGCAGGTCCAGCCCGGTGACCGGGATGTCCAGCGCCCGGCTGGCCGTCACGCACGCCTCGGCGATCGCCGGGTGCAGCTCGGCGGTCACGTCGTGGATGGTGCCGCCGGTGTGCAGGTTGGCCGTCCGGCGGACCGCCAGCACCTGACCCTCCGGCAGCACGTCGTGCATCTGGTGGCCGGCCTCGGCCACCACCTCGCGGGTCATGTCGTCGATCGGGATCCGGGACTCGCCACCGGTGGCGGCGGCCCGGCGGCGGCTCTGCCGCTCGATCAGCTCGGTGACGTCGTGCACGCCGTCGCCGGTGATCTGCGCCGGCCGGCGGACCGCGGCGGCCACCACCTCGTGGTCGATCACCACCACCCGCAGGTCCTCGCCCGCGCGCAGCTCCTCGATCAGCACGTCCGGGCAGAACCGCCGGGCCAGCTCGACGGCCGTGGTCAGCGCCTCCGGTGTCCGTACGCCGACGGTGATCCCGTTGCCCTGCTCGCCGCGCGCCGGCTTGACCACCACCGGGCCGACGTCGGCCAGGAACGCCAGGTCGTCGGGCTCGCCGGTGGCGGTGCGCCCCCGCGGCACGGACAGGCCCGCCTCGGTGAGGATCCGCCGGGTCACCCGCTTGTCGTCGCAGCGGCTCATCGCCACCGCCGAGGTCAGCTCCGACAGCGACTCACGGGTGTGGATGGTCCGGCCGCCGCTGGTCAGCTTCAGCTCACCCCAGTGCGGGTCGGTCACCTCCACCCGGATGCCGCGCCGCATCGCCTCGTCCGCGACGATCCTCGCGTACGGGTTCAGCCCGTCGTAACCCTCGGGCATGGCCGGCAGGAACAGCCGCTCGTTGATCGGGTTCTTCCGCTTCACGCAGAGCGTGCCGGTGCGGTGGAAGCCGAGCCGCTCGTAGAGCCGGATCGCGCCCGAGTTCTCCGCCAGCACGGACAGGTCCACGTACGCCCGGCCGCGCGCGTCGAGCTGGTCGGCGAGCGCGGTGAGCAGCGCCTGGCCGGTGCCGGGCGGCGCGGTGTTGAAGTCCACCGTCAGGCACCAGAGGCTGGCGCCCCGCTCCGGGTCGGCGAAGACCGCGACATGGTCCACGCCGGTGATGGTGCCGACCACCTCGCCGGCCGCGTTCTCGGCGACCAGGTGCAGGAACCGGTCGGTGGCGGCGTTGTCCACCAGCACCTCGACCGGGGCGGTGACCATGCCGTTGCGGGCGTAGATCCGGTTCACCGCGTCCGCGTCGTCGGCGTCGCGCAGCGGCCGGACGGTCAACCCGGGGATGTCCTCGCCCTCGGTGGCGGCCGGCCGGTGCTCGCCCAGCGGCAGCCGGTAGGTCAGCGACGGGTCGATGAACAGCTCGTCCGGCAGCCGGGAGACCAGCACGTGCGGGTCGCGCAGGTAGATGCAGATGTCCCGGGCGCCGTTGGCCTCGGAGCGCAGCACGTCGGCGACGTGCACCTGGTCGGTGAAGGTCTGGCCGAAGACCAGCCGGCCCCAGCCGCAGTCCAGCACCACGCCGGAGGCGTCGGTGGCCACGGCGGTGGACGGCAGCGCCGGCTCCGGCGGGCCGGGGGCGACCGGGTCGCCGCCCGGGCCGGTGCGTTCCCGACGCCGGCCGAGCACCCGTTCCCGGTCGGTGCGAGCCGTGCCGGTGGCGAGGGTGTCGGTCACGGTCAGTCGATTCCGTGGCTCTGGAGCCACATTTCCAGGAGTCCCAGTTGCCACAGCTTGTTTCCGTTCAACGGGGTCAGTTCGGCGTTCGGGTCGGCGAGCAGCGCGTCGACGTAGTCGGCGCGGAACAGGTCACGGCGGCGCGCCTCGGGGGCGCTGAGCGCGTCGCGTACCCGGTCGAGGAGCTTGCCCTCCAGGTGGGTGAGGCCCGGCACCGGGAAGTAGCCCTTCGGCCGGTCGATGACCTCGTGCGGCAGCACCCGGCGGCCGATCTCCTTGAGCACGCCCTTGCCGCCCTGGGCCAGCTTCAGCTCCGGCGGGCAGCTCGCGGCCAGCTCGACGAACTCGTGGTCGAGGAACGGCACCCGGGCCTCCAGCCCGTGCGCCATGGTCATGTTGTCGACCCGCTTCACCGGGTCGTCGGTCAGCATGACCTGCGTGTCGATCCGCAGGCCGGCGTCGACCGCGGTCTGCGCGCCCGGCCGGCCCAGGTGCGCGGCGACGAACTCGCGCGCCGGGTCGCCGTCGGCCAGCCAGTCCGGGTTGAGCACCCGGGCCAGTCCGGCCGCGTCGCGGTCGAAGAACGCCTTCGCGTACGTGTCGAGCGCCTGCTCGCGGTCCACCCCGGCCAGCGGCGGGTACCAGTGGTAGCCGCCCAGGATCTCGTCCGCGCCCTGGCCCGACTGGACCACCTTCACGTGCCGCGCGACCTCCTGGCTGAGCAGCCAGAACGCCACGCAGTCGTGGCTGACCATGGGTTCGCTCATGGCCGCCACGGCGGCCTCCAGCGGCGGCAGCAGGTCACCGGTGGGGACCCGGATCTGGTGGTGGTCGGTGCCGAACGTCTTCGCCACCAGGTCGGAGTAGACGAACTCGTCGCCCTCCCGGCCGCCCACCGCGTCGAAGCCGATGGAGAACGTGGCCAGGCCGGAGCGGGCCTGCCCCTCGCCGGCCAGCAGCGCGACCACCAGGCTGGAGTCGAGGCCGCCGGAGAGCAGCACACCCACCGGCACGTCGGCCACCATCCGGCGACGTACCGCGGTGGTGAGCGAGTCGAGCAGCGCGTCCTGCCAGTCCCGCTCGGACCAGCCGGCCCGCTCGGTGGCCCGGCCGAACGTCGGGTCCCAGTAGACCCGCTCGCGGGTGGTGCCGTCCGCCTCGTACACCTTGACGGTGGCCGGCGGCAGCTTGGTGACGCCGGCGAGGATGGTCCGCGGCGGCGGCACGATGCTGTGGAAGCTCAGGTAGTGGGCGAGCGCCACCCGGTCGATGGTGGTGTCGACGCCGCCCCCGGCCAGCAGCGCCGGCAGCGTGGAGGCGAAGCGCACCACGCCGGGGCTCTCGGCCAGGTACAACGGCTTGATGCCGAGGCGGTCCCGGGCCAGCACCAGGCGGCCGGTGTCCCGTTCGCTGATCGCCACCGCGAACATGCCGACCAGGTGGTCGACGAAGTCGAGCCCCCACTCGGCGTACGCCTTGACCACGACCTCGCTGTCCCCGGCGGAGAAGAAGCGGTGCCCCTTGGCCTGCAACTCGGCGCGCAGCTCGCGGTAGTTGTAGATGCAGCCGTTGAAGACCCCGGTGAGGCCCGCGGCGGCGTCCACGATGGGTTGGCCGCTGGCCGCGGACAAGTCGATGATCTTCAGGCGCCGGTGTCCCAGCGCGGTCGGGCCCTGCGACCAGATGCCGCTGTCGTCGGGCCCTCGGTCACTCATCGTGGCCGCCATCCGTTCCACGGCCGAGACATCGGCCCGTGAACCGTCACGACGGAACTCTCCCGCAAGTCCGCACATACGAGCCAATGCTGCCAGAGCTTGTTGCAGTTCGCCTGTTGAGACGATGACGAACGTGTGACAGCTTGCTACGATGCGCCGTCACCGACGGTGGTTACCTGTCACGGTTTCGGTTCCTGCCCGCCCGCGACGAATGCCGGAAACCCACCGACCCCGAGGTGTGACGAACCCCGCAGACCCGGTTCGGGCCGCCGCCGGCCGGCCGGTCGCCTGTCGGGAGGCCACAAACGGCCCCTGGACGGCAAGGCATTGAGACTCCTGTCTCCGCGGATTGGTTTCCTGGGCGATGCGGAGAATCCGCCCCTATGCTTGCCGCCGGAATGCGCCGCGGCTCGTCGGGGCCGCCGGAAAGCCTCAATACGGGGATTCGCGAATGCGCCAGAACTCTTCTTCGCACAACAGCACCGCTGGTGCCGCCGACGGTGTCGCGCGTCGATCCGCGATCGCTGAGGAACAGGCGTTTCTCGACCTGGCCACGGCCCGGCGCGACACGCTCGCCGACCATCTGCGGACCGAACTGTCGTCGGACCCCGCGGATGCGGTGGAACGGGCGCGGCAGCGCATGCTCCGCCGGCAGCACGAGGAACTGCGGCGAGCACGGGAAGGGCTGGTCTTCGGCCGTCTCGACGCTCGTGACGGCACCGTGCGACACGTAGGCCGCGTCGGTCTGCGCGACGACGGCGAGGACGGTGAGCCGCTGTTGCTGGATTGGCGGGCTCCCGCGGCTCGACCGTTCTACACCGCGACGGCGGTCGACCCGCAGGGTCAGGCACGGCGTCGTCACATCCGCACGACGGAATCGACAGTTGTCGGCGTGGACGACGAGCCGCTGGACGGGACGACAACCGCGGAACTCGTCGGTGAGGGCGCGCTGTTGGCCGCCCTGGACGAGCGACGTACGGGCCACATGTCGACGGCGGTCGCCACGCTGCAGCGCGAACAGGACGACATCATCCGGGCCGAGGCGACCGGCCCGTTGATCGTCCAAGGGGGTCCCGGCACCGGCAAGACCGTGGTCGCCCTGCACCGCGTCGCCTATCTGCTGTTCGCCCACCCGACAATGGCGGAGCAGGCGGTTCTGGTCCTCGGCCCCTCGCCGCGGTTCCTCCGCTACATCGCCCAGGTGCTGCCCGCGCTCGGTGAGACCGCCGTCGTCTCGGCGACCTGCGACACGCTGCTGCCCGGGATCCGCGTGGGCCGCGACGAGAGCCGGCCGCTCGCCGAGATCAAGGGGCGCGCCCTGTGGCAACCCGCGCTGGAGAACTACGTCACGTCGCTGCTTCCCCGGCCGCGTGAGCTGAAGCTGCGCTGGGAGGGCGAGTTCCACGTCATCCCCGCCGCGACCGTGGCACAGGCGCTCGTTTCGGCGGTGCAGGGCCGCCCGTACCACCGCGCCCGAACGGCGTTCGCCGAGCAACTGCACCACATCCTCGCCGACGCCGTCGTCGCGCAGCGCGAGGCGCTGATGGACGAGATGGAGGAGGGCTTCGAGGACATCCTCGCCCGCGTCGACCGGAGCATGCGGCACGACCACGTCGGCAGGAGAGCCACCGGCAGCGACGTGGACGGACTGCTCTCCGAGGAGGAAGTGGAGAGTCTGCCCGGTCGGATCGCCGCCAACGCCGCCATCGCCCGGTTCGTCCAGGCGTGGTGGCCCAGCCTCGACGCCGAGACCCTCCTGCGTGATCTCCTGGCCGACCGCGCCCTGCTGGCCCGGTTCGCCCCCCGGCTCACCACGGACGAGATCATCGCCGTCTCGGCCGAGCCGGCACCGTGGGCGTCGAGCGACATTCCCCTGCTCGACGCGCTCGCCGACCTGCTGGGCGAGGTCGAGACCCCGCAGCCCCAGGGCGAGTTCGTCGCCGACCACGCCCGCCGGCGACGCGACTGGGTGTACGGCCACGTCGTCGTCGACGAGGCGCAGGAGCTGTCCGAGATGCAGTGGCAGATGGTCCTTCGGCGCTGTCCCGGTCGCTCCGTCACCGCGGTCGGCGACATCGACCAGGCGGCGGCCGCGCACCGGCACACCAGCTGGGCCCAGGCGGTACAGGCGGTCTTCCGGGACCGCTGGACCGCCGCGGAACTGACCATCTGCTACCGGACCCCACGTGAGGTCATGAGCCTCACCGCACCCGTGCTGAGAGAAGCCGGCAGCCGCAACGCGCCGCCACGGGCGGTGCGCTCCTCCGGCCGCACCCCCTGGGTGCGCACGGCCACGCCCGCCGAGCTGGCCGGCGTCGCCGTCGAAGCGGTGCGAGAGCTGCGGCAACGGTGGCAAGGCGGGACGGTCGGCGTCATCGCTCCCGCCGGCCGCATCGCCGAACTCCGGGCCGTGCTGACTGATGTGCCGGTGCTCACCGCGACCCAGTCGAAGGGACTGGAATGGGACGCGACGCTACTCGTCGACCCCGAGGGCATCGCCGCCGAGCCGCGCGGCTGGAACGGCCTCTACGTCGCGCTCACCCGGTGCACCCAGGAACTCGGACAGGTGGCGCTCACGTAGCGGTCGCCTGTCGGGCACGACGACCGGTGTGGCGTACCCGCCGCGCCGCTCATCGTGCCCGCCGCGCCGCCGGCCTCAGCTCCCGGTGCGGGCCACGCCGACCGGGCAGCTCAGCCCGTTGGGCCCGTGGTTGCAGTAGCCGTTCGGGTTCTTCGTCGGCGCCAAATACTGCTGGTGGTAGTCCTCGGCGAAGAAGTAGTCGCCCAGCGGCGTGATCTCCGTGGTGATCTCACCCTTGCCGGCGCGCGCCACGATCGGCGCGAACGCGTCCCGCGACGCCTTGGCGGCGGCGAGCTGCTCGTCGGTGGTGGTGTAGATCGCGGAGCGGTACTGGGTGCCCACGTCGTTGCCCTGGCGCATGCCCTGGGTCGGGTCGTGGTTCTCCCAGAAGACCTTGAGCAGGTCCTCGTAGCTGATCGTCGACGGGTCGTAGACCACCTGGACCACCTCGGCGTGCCCGGTCATGCCCGAGCAGACCTCCTCGTACGTCGGGTTGGTGGTGTACCCGCCCGCGTAGCCGGCCGACGTGGTGAGCACGCCGGGCAGCGTCCAGAACAGGCGCTCGGCGCCCCAGAAGCAGCCCATGCCGAAGACGGCGACCTGCGCGCCCTCCGGGAACGGGCCCTTCAGCGAGGACGGCAGCACCTCGTGCCGGTCGGCGATCGGCATGGCGAGCGGGCGACCCGGCAGGGCCTGGTCGGGAGCGATCATCTCGGCCTTCATGCGGCGGAGGAACACGGTGGGACTCCTCTCGTGGCTTTCCCCAGCGTGTAACAGCGCCGGTCCCCGGTTCCTTACCCGCCCGCCCCGACGTCAGGCCAGCGCGGCCGAGATCCGCCCGGCGAAGCCGGTCGCCTCGGCGTCGTCGGCGTAGCGGGTCCGGGGCCAGAAGAAGCCACGCAGCCCGTCACCCTTGGTCCGGGGCACCACGTGGGTATGTAGGTGCGGGACGGACTGGGACACCTTGTTGTTCATCGCCACGAACGTCCCACCGGAGCCCAGACCGGTCTCCACCGCCGCCGCGATCCGCTGCACCAGCCGGAAGTAGCCGGGCAGCGCGTCGCCCGGCAGGTCGGTCAGCGCCACCAGGTGGGTGCGGGGCACCACCAGAACGTGTCCCTTGAACACCGGCCGGGTGTCGAGGAACGCCACCCCGTCCGGCTCGTCCGTCACCACGAAGCCCGGCACCTCGCCGGCCACGATCCCGCAGAACACGCACCCAGCCATCCGCTCAGGCTAGGCCCACCCCACCGGTCCCGCCGGGCGCGCCCTGCCCCCGACCGGGCGGGTTGGTCAGGGCCGGTCCAGGTAGGCGTCCCAGTCGTCGTCGGGGATGCCGGGTGGGCCGGTTTCGCCGTTGGCGAGGCGCGCCTGGATGTCGGCCTTCCACCGGTGGGCCCAGCGGCGCAGTTCTCCGATGTCGTCCTCACCGAGGCCGTAGGCCACGAACGTCTCCACGTCGAGTTCGTCGATCCCGCCGAGTCGGTCCGCGAGGTCATGCAGCGAGAATCCAGCGGTGTGCCGGGCGGCCAGGGACTCCATCTCCGCGCATGTCATCAACCTGTTGGCGGCCCGGACATCTATGTAGTCGCGATGGGCGGCGCGGTCGTGCAGCGCCCGGACCTTGAGCCCGACCGCGTCCTGGAGCGCCAACACCGGACCGACGTGCAGTTCGACCGGCGGACCGATCGCCTCTTTCAACAGGTCGACCTCGCAGTCCCCGGCTGGGCCACTGACCATCAGCCGGGCCATTCGAGGAGTCGCCTCGACCACACGACAGTCATGGCCCGCGGCCTGGTACGCCTCCGCCAGGCGATCAGCCACCGAGGCAAGCGGTAAGGCGGTGGCGGTGGCGAAGTCGATGTCGCGGGACGGACGACCGAGAAGTTCGTGCGCGGCGAGGGCGTAGCCGCCGGCGAGCACCAGGCCGAGATCGTCGCCGGCCTGGAATCCGATCCGCAGCAGATGGAGATGCAGCTCGTCCACGGCTATGCGGCGAGGCCGGGCATTCGGCTCTCCCAGAGCGCGATGACCCGCCGCGCGGTCAACCTACGTATGCGTGGCCAATCCGCGCGGAGCAGGATGGGATTGACGTACCGGACGATGTCCTCACGTTGCCCGCAGTCCATCAACGTGCGGTACAGCGTGAGCCGCTGCCCGGAATCATCGACGTCGAAGTCGGTGAGCCCGGACCAGGCGAGGCGGACCGGCAGGCTGAGGTGCCCGTGATCCGGCCCACGGAGATCGTCGAGCGACGTGGGGATCCGGTGTACGACGCCGTGCAGGCGCGAGGGCAGCGCTTCGGTCGAACTCACCGGCCCAGTATGGCCGACCGGGCGACGACCTCCCGGTTGTGACCCGCGCGCCGGGTTACCGGCGTCGGGGTGAACCGGCGGGACTAACGTCTCGGGCATGAGTCACGGCTTCGAGACGCTCGCCATCCACGCGGGCCAGGACCCGGAGGCCCGCACCGGCGCGGTGATCCCTCCGATCTACCAGACCAGCACGTACGCCCAGGACGCGGTCGGCGCGCCCCGCGAGGGCTACGAGTACAGCCGCTCCGGCAACCCCACCCGGGACGCGTTGCAGGAGTGCCTGGCCGCGCTGGAGGGCGGCCCGGTGGGGCTCGCCTTCGCCAGCGGCCTGGCCGCCGAGGACACGCTGCTGCGGACCGTCTGCAAGCCGGGCGACCACGTGGTGATCCCGGACGACGCGTACGGCGGCACCTACCGGCTGTTCGCGAAGGTGGCCGAGCGCTGGGGCCTCGACTACACCCCGGCGAAGGTCTCCGACCCGGCCGCGGTCCGGGCCGCGATCCGACCCGGTGCGACCCGGATCGTCTGGGTGGAGACGCCGACCAACCCGCTGCTCGGCATCGCCGACATCGCCGCCCTGGCTGCCGTGGCGCACGACGCCGACGCGCTGCTGGTGGTCGACAACACGTTCGCCTCGCCGTACCTGCAACAGCCGATCGCGTTCGGCGCGGACGTGGTGGTGCACTCCACCACGAAGTACGTCGGCGGGCACTCCGACGTGGTCGGCGGCGCGCTGGTCGCGGCGGACCGCGGGCTCGGCGAGGAGTTGCGCTACCACCAGAACGCGATGGGCGCGGTCAACGGCCCGTTCGACGCCTGGCTCACGCTGCGCGGCATCAAGACCCTCGGGGTACGGATGGACCGGCACTGCGACAACGCCGAGCGGATCGCCGCCTTCCTGGACGGCAACGCGAAGGTCGCCCAGGTGCTCTACCCGGGCCTGCCGTCGCACCCGGGTCACGAGGTGGCCGCCAAGCAGATGCGCCGGTTCGGTGGCATGATCTCGTTCCGCGCGGCGGGCGGTGAGGAGCACGCCGTGGAGATCTGCAACCGGGCCCGGCTGTTCGTGCTCGCCGAGTCGCTCGGCGGGGTGGAGTCCCTGATCGAGCACCCCGGCCGGATGACACACGCCAGCGCTGCCGGCTCGCCGCTTGAAGTTCCCGGCGATCTCGTGCGACTGTCTGTCGGCATCGAGACGGTCGACGACCTGCTCGCCGATCTGGAGCAGGCACTGGGCTGACCGCTGGACGGGAGGGTGGCAGTGCCGGACATCTTGCCGACGACCTGGGTCGGGGCGACCGCGAAGCAGATCGCCCGCGCGGTACGCCGCGGCGACGTCTCCGCCACCCAGGTGGTGGCCGACCACCTCGACCACGTGTCACGGGTCGACGCCGAACTGGCCGCGTTCCGCACGGTCCGTGGCGGCGAGGCGATCACCGAGGCGGAGAAGGTCGACGAGCAGGAGGAACTGGCCGACCTGCCGCTGGCCGGGGTGCCGGTGGCGGTCAAGGAGAACACGCCGGTGGCCGGCCTGCCCACCTGGAACGGGTCGGCCGCGATGCGTACCCCGGTGGCGGAGGCCGACCACGAGGTGGTCCGGCGGCTGCGCGGCGCGGGCGCGGTGATCCTCGGGGTGACCCGGATGCCGGAACTCGGCCTCTGGGCCCTCACCGACGACGACACCGGCGTGACCCGCAACCCCTGGGACCGGACGCGTACCCCCGGCGGCTCCTCCGGCGGCGCCGCCGCCGCGGTGGCCGCCGGGTTGGTGCCGATGGCCCACGGCAACGACGGCCTCGGCTCGATCCGCATCCCGGCGGCCTGCTGCGGTCTGGTCGGGCTCAAGCCCGGCCGGGGCGTGGTGCCCTGCCAGCTCGGCGCGGACGACTGGTTCGGTCTCACCGAGCACGGCATGCTGACCGGGACGGTGGCGGACGCGGTGGTCGGCTTCTCGGTGCTGGCCGGCCGCCGGCCGGACAAGCTGGTCCCGCCGCCGCGACTGCGGGTGGGCGTCTCGCTGCGCTCCCCGGTCCGGGGTGTCTCGCCGGACGCGCCGAACTCCGACGCGGTGGCCGCCGCCGGCCGGCTGCTGGCCGCCGCCGGGCACGACACCGTCCCGGCCGACCCGGTCTACCCGACCCGGCTGGGCCTCCAGGGCATCGCCACCTGGTTCGCGGCGGCCGCCGCCGACGTGCGGGCCGCCGGGGTGGCGCCGCGCCAGCTCCAGCGGCGCAGCCGCCGGCACGTCGCGCTCGGCGAGTGGGCGCAGCGCCGGGGGTACGTCAAGGAGGCCGACCGGACCGCCTGGCGCGAACGGTCGGTGCACTTCTTCGACGACCAGTCGGTCGACCTGCTGCTCACCCCGGCGCTGGCCGGGCCGCCGCCGGAGGCCGCCGGCTGGTCCGGCCGCTCCTGGCTGGCGAACATGTCGACGAACATCCGGTACGCCCCGTACGCCGCGCCGTGGAACATCGCCGGCCTGCCGTCGATCGTGGTGCCGGTCGGGCGTCGCCCGGACGGGCTGCCGGTCGGGGTGCAGTTCGTCGGCCCGCCCGGCTCCGAGCTGCTGCTGCTCGGGGTGGCCGGCCAGTTCGAGATGCAGGCGCCGTGGCAGCGGCACGCCCCGGGCTATCCCCGCGTCGGAACGGGGTCACCGGCCGTCGCATGATCGTCTAACGTGTGCGCGTACCTGTCGCGCGCACTCCTCCGGACGGTCCCCGATGCACTGCCAGACCTGCGGGGACGCCACCTCGCCCGCCTTCGACGAGTGCCAGCGCTGCGGCACCCGCCACGGCCAGCCTCCGGTGCTCCCCGGCGTGCCCACGTACCCGGTCCGGGGCCTGGGGACGGCCGTCTGCGTCGCGGTCGGCGCGACCGCCGCGCTGTTCACGCTCTCCGCGCTCTTCCCGCTGCTCGGCGTCCGCCTGGCCCGCTCGGCCGCCGAGCAGCTCGACCGGGACGTTCTGCTCGGCGCGGTGCTCGCCGAGGTCCTGCTCACCCTGCCGTTCATCCTGGCCGTGCTGGCGGCCGCCACGCTGGTGGTGATCTGGACCTGGCGGGTGCGCAAGAACCTGGACGCGTTCTCCGGCGCCGCGCCGACGCAGAGCCCCGCCTGGGCGATCGCCGGCTGGCTGGTGCCGTTCGCCAACTTCGTCGTGCCGGCCCGGGTGGTGGCCGAGGTGGCGCGGTTCAGCCTGTGGCGCCGCCGCACGCCTTGGCTGGTGCCGCTCTGGTGGGCGGCCTGGCTGGTCTTCTCCATCGGGGAGCGGGTGGTGGCGCAGCTGGAGGAGCAGCGGTACGAGCGGCTGACCGAGTGGCCGCGCAGCGAGGCCGAGTTCGCCACGTACGTCACGTTCTACCGGGCGGCGCTCGCGCCCCGCCTGGTGCCGGTGCTCGCCTGCCTGGTCGCCGCGATCTCTTTCGTCGTGCTGGTTCGCCGGATCTCCGTCGCCCAGCAGGACCGGATCGCGCGGGCCCGACCCGCGTTCCCGGGCTGGCCCGGTCACCCCGGCTGGCCGGGACATTCCGGCTGGTCAGGCCAGCCCGGTCAGGGCGGCGGGCCCGGTTGGCAGGCGGCCGGCGCGGCCCGCCCCGCGCCTGTCGTGGGGCCCCCGCCCGCCGGACCCGGGGAGACGTCGCCGCAGCTTCCGCCCGGTGCGGGTGGCACGATCGGGGCATGACGGAACTGGTCGGTCTCGCCGACGTACAGGCCGCGCGGGAGCTGCTCGCCGGCGTCACCCGGACCACCCCGCTGGAGCCGTTCCGGCCGCTCAGCGCCGCATTCGGTGGGCCGGTCATGCTCAAGTGCGAGAACATGCAGCGCGCCGGGTCGTACAAGGTGCGCGGCGCGTACGTGCGGATCTCCCGGCTCTCGGCGCAGGACCGGGCCCGGGGCGTGGTGGCGGCCAGCGCCGGCAACCACGCCCAGGGCGTGGCGCTCGCCGCCGGCCTGCTCGGCGCGGAGGCCACCGTCTTCATGCCGGTGAACGCGCCGCTGCCGAAGGTCTCCGCGACCAAGGGGTACGGCGCCCGCATCGAACTGGTCGGCACCACGGTCGACGAGGCGCTGGTCGCGGCGCAGACGTTCGCGGAGCAGACCGGTGCGGTGTTCATTCACCCGTTCGACCATCCGGACGTCATCGCCGGTCAGGGCACGGTGGCGTTGGAGATCCTCGAACAGTGCCCGGACGTGCGCACCATCGTGACCGGGGTGGGCGGCGGCGGCCTCGTCTCCGGGATCGCGGTGGTGGCCAAGGCGCTGCGCCCGGACATCCGGGTGATCGGGGTGCAGGCGGCGAGCGCCGCCGCCTTCCCGCCCTCACTGCGGGCCGGCGAACCGGTGCGGCTGCCCGCCTTCTCGACGATCGCCGACGGCATCGCCGTGGGTCGTCCCGGCGAACTGACGTTCACCCACGTCCAGCGGCTGGTCGACGACGTGGTCACGGTCTCCGAGGAGGACATCTCGCGGGCGTTGCTGACGCTGATGGAGCGCGGCAAGCAGGTGGTGGAGCCGGCCGGCGCGGTCGGCGTGGCGGCGCTGCTGGCGGCCGTCGTGGAGGTGGAGTCGCCGGTGGTGGCGGTGCTCTCCGGCGGCAACATCGACCCGTTGCTGATGCTCCGGATGATCGAACACGGGCTGGCGGCGACCGGGCGTTTCCTGCGCATCACGGTGCGCTGCACGGACCGGCCCGGGCAGCTCGCCTCGCTGCTCGGCGAGATCGCCGGGCACCGGGCCAACGTGGTGGACGTGGTGCACCAGCGGGCGAACCCGCACCTGCGGCTCGGCGAGGTGGAGGTGGCGCTCTCGGTGGAGACCCGCGGGGTGACGCACTCGGACAAGCTGATCAGCGCGTTGCGGGCCAGCGGCTACCAGGTGGATCTGGTCGGCGCCGTGTGAGATCGCGAACGCCCCGGCCGGATGATCCGGTCGGGGCGTTCGAGTGGTGTGGCTCGGGTCCGAGGAAGCCTGTCAGCCTCGGTCGGGTCGGACCCGAGCCGGCCGGCGCGGGTCCGCCAGCGGGATCAGCCGGTGTACGGCTCGAAGGACACCACGGTCACCTTGATGTCGGCGCCGCTCGGCGCCGTGTAGGTGCAGGTCTGGCCGGCCTTGCCACCGAGGATCGCCTTGCCGAGCGCGGACTCGGGGCTGTAGACGGTGAGCTCGGTGGTGGAGGCGATCTCGCGGGAGCCGAGCAGGAAGGTCTCGGTGTCGTCGGCGTCGTCGTCGAAGTAGATCGTCACGACCATGCCGGGCGACACCGCGTCGGCATCCGGCGCCCCACCGACCTTGGCGGTGCGGAGCAGCTCCTTGAGGTAGAGGATGCGTCCCTCGGCCTTGCCCTGCTCCTCGCGGGCGGCGTGGTAGCCACCGTTCTCCCGCAGGTCGCCCTCCTCGCGCCGGGCGTTGATCTCGGCGGCGATGACCGGCCGGTTGGCGATCAGCTCGTCGAGCTCGCCCTGCAGGCGGTCGTACGCGTCCTGGGACAGCCAGGTGGCGGGCGCCTCGTTTCCGTTGGTGGACACAGGCGATCTCCTCGGTTGGTGCGGACTGGCTGACAGGTGAACTACCAAGCTACCAGTGCCGTGCCCGTCCGGGTGTGCTCGATCACCCGGGGTGCCGGCGGCGGGACCACCCGGGGTGCGAGGTCCGGCGGCTCGCCGGCGCTCCGGCTCAGGCCGGTCGGCAGCGCAACACCTCACCGATGAACGGCCGGGCGCTGGTCGGCACCTCCTGGCTGGCCCGGACGTGCCGCTGGCCGGGCCCGGCGGTCACCGTGGCCTCGACGTGGCCCACCTCGGCGCCGTCGTGCGAGCGGGCCCGCAGCAGGCAGGTGGCCGAGCCGCCCGGCGGCACGGTGACCCGGAAGTCGACCACCACCCGGGAGTCGGTGATCCCGGTGTAACTGATCATCTCGCCCCGGTACTCCGGGTCGCCGTACTGGGTGTAGAGCTTCGCGGCACCCAGCCCGAGCACGGCCAGCACGACCGCCACGGTCAGCGCGAGCAGAAGCGGCCGGCGGCGACCCGGCTCCCGGCGGCGGCCGTAGCGGCCGGGCGGGAAGACCGGCGTACCCGGTACGACTGTGGCGTGCGTCTCGCTCACCGGCGGGTATCTCCTGGCGTTGTTGTCGGCGGCATCGGCAAGAATGGCAGGGTCCATCTTCCCAGCCCGGCGCTGAGCCAAGGATGGCAGGTCGGCCCCGACCGGCCCGAGTGGTCCCGGCCACTCCGACGGGGTGCCGGCCGGCCAGCACGGGGGCTTTCGCGGGCGCGGGGGGAGATTCCGGCAGGTCAGCCGGTCGGCCCGGGTGGGGTCGGCCGGTGGGCACAGACGAGGAGCGCCCAAGGTGGCAGAGCAACTGCGTCTCATGGCGGTGCACGCCCATCCCGACGACGAGTCGAGCAAGGGCGCCGCCACCATGGCGAAATACGTCGCCGAGGGGGTGGAGGTGCTGGTCGTCACGTGCACCGGCGGCGAGCGGGGCAGCGTGCTGAACCCCAAGATGGACCGGCCGGACGTGTGGGCCAACATCGGCGACATCCGCCGGGCCGAGATGGACGCCGCCCGCGCGGTCCTCGGCGTCGAGCAGGCGTGGCTCGGCTTCGTCGACTCCGGGCTGCCCGAGGGCGACCCGTTGCCGCCGCTGCCGGAGGGCTGCTTCGCCCTCCAGGAGGTGGAGGTCGCCGCCGCGCCACTGGTGCGGCTGATGCGGCAGTTCCGCCCGCACGTGGTCACCACGTACGACGAGGAGGGCGGCTACCCGCACCCGGACCACATCATGACCCACAAGGTCACCGTGGCCGCGTTCGAGGCGGCCGGCGACCCGGAGCGCCACCAGGAGCTGGGCGAGCCGTGGCAGCCGCTCAAGCTCTACTACGACGTGGGCTTCTCCCGGGCCAAGATCATGAGCCTGCACGAGGCGATGCTCGCCGCCGGCCGCGAGTCGCCGTACGGGGAGTGGATGAAGCGCTGGGAGGACCGCCCCGACAAGGGCGACCGGATCACCACCCGGGTCGACTGCGCCGCCTACTTCCCGGTCCGCGACGACGCGCTGCGCGCCCACGCCACCCAGATCGACCCGGACGGGTTCTGGTTCCAGGTGCCGATGGACCTCCAGCAGCGCGCCTGGCCCACGGAGGACTTCCAACTCGCCCGCTCACTGGTGGACAGCCCGCTCCCCGAGTCCGACCTCTTCGCCGGCGTGCGCGAGACGTGCCGTGCCCACTGACATCGGCGCGGGCTACCCTGGTCGTCAGCCGCACATCGGAGGAACACCATGCTGACCACCGCCCAGGTGCTCGCGGAGAACAACTTCGGTGACACCCGCACGGGTGGTCTGGCCGGTCCGATGGGCCTCTTCCTCATCGTCGCGCTGGGCACCGTCACCGTCCTGCTGATCCGCAACATGAACGCCCGGCTGCGCCGGCTGCCGGACCGGTTCCCGCACCAGGGCGAGCCGGGGCGGGTCGACGCGGCGGTCGTCGATCCGACAGAGGGGACTGTCGAGCAGGATTCACCGACGAATACTCCCAACGGCTCCCAGCAGCGCCGCAACAGCTGAACACCACGTGAATCACGCCCAAGTCGGTCGTCGACCCCTGTTGCGACCACCGGCTTTGGCTTAGCCTTCCGCCGGGGGGACCGTCAGGCCCCGGACCCTGCGCGGAAGGGGGGCGTCGATGTCGAGGACAGCCACGGGCCCCCACCGTGCCCCGATCGCGGGCCCTCCCGGGGCGGGGCCGTGACCTCCGAACCGGCCGACCGTCCCCCCGACCGGCTCGGCCTGCGCGGCACCCCGTTGAGCGTCGTGCTGCTGACCGCCGCGGTCGCGGTCACCGCGCTGCTGGCCGCGGTGCTCGGTCTCGCCGTACCGGCGCACCTGCCGGTCGACGACCCGCTGCCCGGGCCGGCGCGGTTCGGCCTCGCCGCTGTCACGTTCGCCGTCGCCCAGCTCGCCCGCCTGCGCTTCCGCACCGCGGCCGGCATGGTCAGCATCACCTGGGGCGAGGCCGCGCTCGTGGTCTGCCTCTGGTTGGTGCCCGCCGGCTGGCTCCCCGGCGCGGCGCTGCTCGGCGCCGGCGCCGCCTGGACCACCATGTCGCTGGTCGCCGACCGCCGTCCGGTGCTGGAACTGGTCCGCATCGCCGGCTCGCTCACCGCCGCCACGGCGCTGGCCGGGGCCGTCGCGAGCGCGCTCGGCCGGCCGCTGCTCGCCGCGCCGACCCCCGAGCTTGCCCTGGCGCTGGGCGCCGGCGCGGTCACCTACCTGCTCACCACCGCCTGGCTGGGCGCCGCCACGATCGCCCTGCGGCACGGCATCCCGATCGGGCCGCCGCTGCTGGCCGCGCTCCGCGGCAAGCTGCCCATGTTCGTCGGCAACGTCGCGGTCGGCCTGGTGGTGGTCGCGCTGCTCGAACTCGACGCACGCTGGCTGCTGCTCCTGCCGCCCCCGCTGTGGCTGCTGCAACAGACCTATCGGCACCGGCTCCGGGCCGACCAGGAACGGCGGACCTGGCGGGCGTTCGCCGAGGCCACCGCCGCGCTCAACCAGCTCGACGAACGCGGCGTCGCGAGCGCCGCGGTGACCGGCGCGCTCACCCTGTTCGGGGCCGAGCTGGTCGAGGTGGACGTGGCGCGCGGGGAGGGGCACTGGCGCCGCTACCGGGCCGACCTCGGCGGTCAGGTGCGGGACGTCGAGGTGGACCCGACCGCGGAAGCCGGCACCGGCGAGCACGAGCTGGTCCGGCGGCTCGCCGTCGGCACCGTCGAGGTGGGCCGGCTGCGGGTGCGCTTCGCCCGGTCCGCCCCACCCAGCCCCGCCGAACGTGACGGGGTGGCCGCGTTCTCCGACGCCCTGGCCGCCGCGCTGCACGACGCCGCGACCCACCGCGAGCTGCGGCTGGTCACCGCCCGGTCGTCGTACGAGGCGGTGCACGACCAGCTCACCGGGCTGCTCAACCGGGCGGCCCTGCTGGCCCGGGGCGACCAGGCGCTGCGGCAGCGTCCGCACGACCACCCGGTGGCCCTGCTCCTGCTGGACGTGAACCAGTTCAAGGAGGTCAACGACACGTTGGGGCACGCCGCCGGCGACGAGCTGCTGCGGCTGACCGCCAACCGGCTGGCCGTGCTGACCCGGCCCGGCGACCTGCTCGGGCGGCTCGGCGGCGACGAGTTCGCGCTGCTGCTGACCTCGGTCCCGGTGATCGACGACCGGACCGCCCCGCTGACGTACGCGCTGCGTCAGGCCCGGGAGGTCGCCGAGCGGCTCGCCGCCCCGACCGAGGTGGCCGGCGTGCGGATGTCGGTCGAGGTGGCGGTCGGCGTGGTGGCGGCCGACGCGGGCGCCGCCGACCTGACCGAGCTGCTGCGGCGTGCCGACATCGCGATGTACCAGGCCAAGGAGGGCGGCGGCAGTGTCGCCGCGTACGACAGCTCGCGGGACGCGGCGAGCACCGACCACCTGGCGTTGCTCGCGGAGCTGCGCGAGGCGCTGGCCGCCGACGACCAGTTGGTGCTCGCGTTGCAGCCGGCGGTCGACCTGGCCACCGGCGCGCCGACCGGGGTGGAGGCGTTGATCCGGTGGCGGCATCCGCGCCGGGGCTGGCTGGGACCGTCCGACTTCATCCGGCCGGTGGAGAACAGCGAGCAACTCGGCAGCTTCACCCGCTACGTGCTGGACAAGGCGCTGGCGGTGGCCGCCGGGTGGGCGCGGGAAGGACTGGACGTCCCGATCTCGGTGAACCTGTCGGCGCGCAGCCTGCTCGACCCGCGGTTGCCCACCGAGATCGAGGAGGCGCTGCGCCGGCACCAGGTTCCACCGCGCCGGCTGGTCCTGGAGATCACCGAGACGGTGGTGATGAGCGAGCTGGAGGTCATCGACGAGGTGCTGGCCACGCTGCGGGCGATGGGCGTGCAGCTCGCCGTGGACGACTTCGGCACCGGCTTCTCGTCGTTGACGTTCCTGACGCGGATCGCGGTCGACGAGTTGAAGGTGGACCGCTCCTTCGTGATCCGGATGGCCGACTCGCCGGAAGCGGCGGCGATCGTGCGTACCACCGTCGGGCTCGCCCACGAGCTGGGCCTGCGGGTGGTGGCCGAGGGCGTGGAGACCGCCGAGCAGCGCACCGCGCTGGCGGAGCTGGGCTGCACCGCCGCCCAGGGCTACCACTTCTTCAAGCCGATGCCGGCGGACAAGATCGGCGCGGTGCTCGGCTCGCTGCGCGACACGGCCCGCGGCAACGTCTTCCCCCTACGCGCCGACGGCGCCTCCTAACCCCCACCCCCACCCCACCCCACCCCCCTCTGCCGCAGATTCACGGAAAGCGTGGCCATCCGAGCCCGAACAGCCACGCTTTCCGTGAAACAGGGGCGTCACTCAGGGGTGGGTGGTCAGCCTCGGGGGAGGACGTCGTCGAGGACGGTGGGGAGACTGGACCAGTCGGCGGAGGCGATGGTGGCGTGCGCGCGGGCGAGCTGGGCGACCCGGGCCGCCGCCGCGTCGGCGTCACCGGCGCCGACGGCCGGCGGGACGTTCTGCGCGTCGGTCATCACCAGCAGGTAGTGGTTCGTGTCGTACCAGGCGGTGTCGATGCCGCCGGTGACGTACGCCGAGGCGTCGCCGTCGAAGACCACGAACCACTGGCGCAGGGCCGGGTCCGCGTACCGGACGCGGGGGTCGCCGGCCTGGGCGCGGTGCACGGCCGGGAACGCGCGGGCGGTGTCCAGTGTGCCGGCCGCCGCCAGTCCGGCCAGGTGGCGCGCGTACTCCACGTCGGTCCAGAGGGTGTCGGTCGGGTTGCCCTCCTCGACGGTGCCGGGGATCAGTTCCACGATCACCTTGCCGGCGAGCTGCCCCCGGGTGGGCCAGGCGTCGGCGCGGGCGGCGGCGTCCAGTCCGGGGTGGCCGCCGAGCAGGTCGGCGGGGCGGAACACCCGGTCGCCGAGGCGGGCGGCAAGCACCGCGTCGAGCTGGGCCGGCCCCTGCCCGGTACGGCTGCTGAAGCCGGTCTTGAGTTCCAGCTTGAGGATCACCGGGCCGGCGTCGGGGTGGGCGCCCAGCCAGAGCCGGATGTCGTCCAGGCAGTGTTCCAGGTCCTTGTTCCGGGTGCCGGTGTAGAGCTGGGCCGCGCTGGTGGCGGCCACGCAGTTGTTGTCGTTGCCGAGCGGGTTGCTGTGGCTGACCCGCCACTGCCGGGTGAGCACGTCCGGCCAGACGTCCAGTTCGATCAGCCCGGGTCGGGCGTCGAGCGCCTGGGCCAGGTAGGTGTAGGTGCCGCGCTCGTACGTGTTGTGGATCCCGACGGCGGTGGTGGCGGACCACCGGGTCTCCGGTGGCACCGCGGCGGACGCGGCGGCGGGGGTCAGCGCGGCGCCGGCGAGAGCGGCGAGGGCGAGCAGGGCGAGCAGGACGGGGGGTCTGCGCATGGACCGTCTCCTTCGGACGTGCCGGCGGTGGGCGACGCCGGCCATGCGCCGATTCAAATAGACCAGGATGAATAACGGAAGGACGTTCCGTGGCGGGCCGTCGGGCTGCCGACATCCCGCCGGCGCGGGGCAGCGCGGACCCGCTGGTCGGCCCTAGTCTGCTGGCACGGTGGACGCGACCGGCGTCCCCGTTGACGTCCACACGGGGGAGACGATGATGAGACGTTCCTGGCGACCGGTTCTGCTCGCCGCGACCATGGCGCTGACCGCCGGCGCCGCCGGCCTGGTCGGCGCCGCGCCGGCGCAGGCCCGGCCGGTGCAGTCCTGGTCGTTCAGCGTCACCGGCGAGCCCGGTGACCCGATCACCGCCGGCAACTCCTACTCCTACAGCTCCGCCTCGACGACCCCGGGCGACGAGATGAGCGCGTCCGGCTGGAACGCGCAGCAGTTCCACATGATTTCCTCGAACTACCCCGACGGCACCTGGGATCTCGCTCTCACGGCCCCGGCCGCGTTGAAGGCCGGCGACACCTACCAGAACGTCGGGCAGCCGGACTACGAGAACCACCAGGCGGGCATCCGGCTCTACAACGACGGCTGGGGCCGCTCCTGCGCGCAGAGCACCGGTTCGTTCACCGTCCTCGACGCCGCCTGGGGCCCGTTCGACTACGTCGAGCGCTTCGACGCCACCTTCGAGATCCGCTGCGAGGGGGCGACCGGCGGTCTGCGCGGGGAGATCCACATCTCGAACCCGCCGCCGCTGCCGGCGCTCGACGTCACGCTGACCGTCAACCCGG
This sequence comes from Micromonospora sp. NBC_01392, assembly GCF_045040125.1. Taxonomy (NCBI): domain Bacteria; kingdom Bacillati; phylum Actinomycetota; class Actinomycetes; order Micromonosporales; family Micromonosporaceae; genus Micromonospora; species Micromonospora sp. NBC_01392. The sequence continues at coordinate 1,205,981 of NZ_CP109549.1, forward strand.
TGGCCGCCGTGGACAGCAAGGGCATCGCCACCGTCCGTGGCACGATCACCTGCACCCGGGCGGACGCCTTCGACATCGCCGGCGAGCTGGTCCAACAGCAGAAGAAGGCGGGCACCGTGCGGGCCTACTTCTCGCCGCACATCCCGTGCGTCCCGGGTCAGGAGGTGCCCTGGTCGGCGACCACCTACCCGGCCGACGTCACGTTCCAGCGCGGCACCGCGCAGGCGGTCAGCGAGATCACGGTCCGCGACTTCGAATACTGGAACGAGTTCACCGTGACGGACACCTCGACGCTCACGCTGACCCGCTGACCCGCTGACCCGCTGACCCGCTGACCCGGCGGCCGGGTCGGGGCCGTGGTCCCGATCCGGCCGGCCACTCGCGGCGCGCGGGCACCGCGCGCTCGCTATGGTCGGATGGTGAATCGACTCGCCGAGGCCACCTCGCCCTATCTGCTCCAGCACGCCGACAACCCGGTCGACTGGTGGCCCTGGTGTGACGAGGCGTTCGCCGAGGCGAAGCGGCGTGACGTGCCGGTGCTCATCTCGGTCGGCTACGCCGCCTGCCACTGGTGCCACGTGATGGCCCACGAGTCGTTCGAGAACGAGGCCGTGGCCCGGCTCATGAACGACGACTTCGTCTGCGTCAAGGTCGACCGCGAGGAGCGACCCGACGTCGACGCCGTCTACATGACCGCCACCCAGGCGATGACCGGCCAGGGCGGCTGGCCGATGACGGTCTTCGCCACCCCGGACGGCACCCCGTTCTTCTGCGGCACCTACTTCCCCCGGGCCAACTTCGTCCGGCTGCTCGGCTCGGTCGCCGCCGCCTGGCGGGACCAGCGCGAGGAGGTGCTGCGGCAGGGGGCCGCCGTGGTCGAGGCGATCGGCGGCGCCCAGGCCGTCGGCGGCGTGACCGCCCCGCTCACCGCGGAGCTGCTCGACGGCGCCGCCGCCCAGCTCGCGAAGGAGTACGACGAGACGAACGGCGGCTTCGGCGGTGCCCCGAAGTTCCCGCCGCACATGAACCTGCTCTTCCTGCTCCGGCACCACCGGCGGACCGGGTCGGCGCGCAGCCTGGAGATCGTCCGGCACACCGCCGAGGCGATGGCCCGCGGTGGCCTGAACGACCAGCTCGCCGGCGGCTTCGCCCGCTACTCGGTGGACGGCCACTGGACCGTGCCGCACTTCGAGAAGATGCTCTACGACAACGCGTTGCTGCTGCGCGTCTACACCCAGCTCTGGCGGGTCACCGGCGACAGGCTGGCCCGCCGGGTGGCCCGCGACACCGCCCGGTTCCTCGCCGACGAGCTGCACCGGGCCGGCGAGGGCTTCGCCTCGGCGCTGGACGCGGACACCGAGGGCGTCGAGGGGCTCACCTACGTCTGGACGCCGGACCAGCTCGTCGAGGTGCTGGGCGAGGAGGACGGCCGGTTCGCCGCCGACCTGTTCACCGTCACCGCCGACGGCACCTTCGAGGAGGGCGCCAGCGTGCTGCGGCTGGCCCGGGACGTGGACGACGCCGATCCGGCGGTCCGGGCCCGCTGGCGGGACGTGGCGGCCCGGCTGCTGCACGCCCGCGACACCCGCCCCCAACCGGCCCGCGACGACAAGGTGGTGGCCGCCTGGAACGGCTTGGCGATCACCGCCATCGCGGAGTTCCAGCAGGTCGCCGCGCTCTACGCGGCACCGGAGGACGAGGACGCGAACCTGATGGAGGGCGTGGTCATCGTCGCCGACGGGGCGATGCGCGACGCCGCCGAGCACCTGGCCGCCGTGCACCTGGTCGACGGCCGGCTGCGCCGGGTGTCCCGGGACGGGGTGGTGGGCGCGCCGGCCGGGGTGCTGGAGGACTACGGCTGCGTCGCGGAGGCGTTCTGCGCGCTGCACCAGCTCACCGGCGAGGGGCGGTGGCTGGCGCTGGCCGGTGAGCTGCTCGACGTGGCGCTGGCCCGGTTCGCGGCGCCGGACGGCGGCTTCTACGACACCGCCGACGACGCCGAACGCCTGGTCACCCGGCCGGCCGACCCGACCGACAACGCGACCCCGTCGGGCCGGTCGGCGATCGTCGCGGCGCTGGTGGCGTACGCGGCGTTGACCGGCGAGACCCGCTACCGGGAGGCCGCCGAGGCGACCCTGTCGACCGTCGCGCCGATCGTGGACCGGCACGCCCGGTTCACCGGCTACGCCGCCACGGTGGGCGAGGCGCTGCTCTCCGGGCCGTACGAGATCGCGGTGGCGACCGACGACCCGGCAGGTGACCCGCTGGTGGCAGCCGCGCACCGGCACGCCCCGCCCGGCGCGGTGGTGGTCGCCGGCGCCCCGGATCAGCCCGGCGTGCCGCTGCTGGCCGGCCGGCCCCTGGTCGACGGGCGGCCGACCGCGTACGTCTGCCGGGGGTTCGTCTGCCAGCGGCCGGTGACCTCGGTCGAGGAGCTGGTCGCCCAGCTCGGCTGAGTCCCCCGGCGGCGGGCCGCCCTCACGATCGGGCCCGCCGCCGGCCCGGTTAGGCTGGCGGCGCTATGGACTCCCGGACCGGACTCCCCGTTGTGGGCATGGTGGGTGGCGGCCAACTGGCCCGGATGACCCACCAGGCCGCCATCGCCCTCGGCCAGTCGCTGCGCGTGCTGGCACTCGCCCCGGACGACGGCGCGGCGCTCGTGGCCGCCGACGTCCAGTACGGCGACCACACCGACCTGACCGCGCTACGCACGTTCGCGAAGGGCTGCGACGTGGTCACGTTCGACCACGAGCACGTGCCGAACGATCACATCCGTGCGCTGGCCGCGGAGGGCGTCAAGATGTTCCCGCCGGCCGAGGCGCTGGTGCACGCGCAGGACAAGCGGGTGATGCGGGAGCGGCTCGCCGAGCTGGGCGCGCCGAACCCGGCCTGGCGTCCGGTGGAGTCGCCGGCCGACCTGGTCGGGTTCGGCGTGGAGACCGGCTGGCCGGTGGTGCTCAAGGCCGCCCGGGGCGGCTACGACGGCCGGGGCGTCTGGCTGGTGGACGACGCCGACCAGGCCGCCGAGCTGGCCGCCACGCTGCTCGACGGCGGCACGCCGCTGCTGGTCGAGGAGCGGGTGGCGCTGCGTCGGGAGTTGGCCGTGCAGGTCGCCCGGTCGCCGTTCGGGCAGGTGGCCGCGTACCCGGTGGTGGAGACCGTGCAGCGCGACGGCATCTGCGTCGAGGTGCTGGCGCCCGCGCCCGACCTGCCCGAGGAGCGGGCGGTGGCCGCGCAGCAGCTCGCCATCGACCTGGCCACCGCGCTCGGCGTGGTCGGGTTGCTCGCGGTGGAGCTGTTCGACACGCCCTCCGGGCTGGTGGTCAACGAGCTGGCCATGCGTCCGCACAACTCCGGCCACTGGACGATCGAGGGCGCGCGCACCTCCCAGTTCGAGCAGCACCTGCGCGCGGTGCTGGACTACCCGATGGGGGACACGTCGCTCGCCGCGCCGGTGGTGGTGATGGCGAACGTGCTGGGCGGGGAGCCGGGCGGCATCTCGATCGACGAGCGCCTGCACCACCTGTTCGCGGCCGAGCCGGGCGCCAAGGTCCACCTCTACGGCAAGCAGGTCCGACCGGGCCGCAAGATCGGGCACGTCACGGTGCTCGGCACGGACCTGGCCGACGTGCGGGCCCGGGCCGCCCGCGCGGCGCGGTGGCTCCAGGAGGGACAGGGGGGAACAGCATGAGTACGGTCGGGCTGATCATGGGCAGCGACTCGGACTGGCCGACCATGCGGGCCGCCGCCGAGGTGCTGGACGAGTTCGGCGTGCCGCACGAGGTCGGTGTGGTCTCCGCGCACCGCACCCCGCTCAAGATGATCGAGTACGGTCGGTCCGCCGCCGGCCGGGGCATCCGGGTGATCATCGCGGGTGCGGGTGGGGCCGCCCACCTGCCCGGCATGGTCGCCTCGGTCACCCCGCTGCCGGTGATCGGCGTGCCGGTGCCGTTGAAGTACCTGGACGGGATGGACTCGCTGCTGTCCATCGTGCAGATGCCGGCCGGCGTGCCGGTCGCCACGGTGTCGATCGGCAACGCCCGCAACGCCGGGCTGCTCGCGGTCCGCATCCTGGGCGCCGCCGATCCGGCGTTGCGCGACCGGATGGCCGCCTACCAGGCGAGCCTGGAGGACCTGGTCGCCGAGAAAGAGGCGGCGCTCCGCGCCTCGCTGGCCTGACCACTCCCGCAGGTCACTCACTCTGCGTGTTGGCGGCCTGCGGTCACCGAGTGTGGTCGACGGTGCCGGAGTGGTGGTTGCCCTTCGCCCCCTTTGCTCTGCAGCCATTGACGCAGCACTGCATCGACCTGCGGTGCCCGTTTCGTGCTCGCCATGTGGTTCGAGGATGCCTGGCTGCGCAGGGTGACTGCTGCGCCCGTGGCTGCAGAGCAAAGGGGTCTAGCGGTGGTCGGGCCGGCGGCCGGTCCGGTGCGGAGGGTGACCGCCGTCGGTGACCGGCCGGTGGGTCAGGCGGGACGAGCGGACCCCGTCACCGCATGCCGCGCAGCGCGGTCTGCAGGCGCTCCTGGGCCCGGCGGCGACGCTCGTTGCTGGCCCCGAGCACCAGCAGCACGATGCCGACCGGGATCAGCACCAGCCACGGGCCGAGACTGAACAACGCGTGCACCGCGGCGACGGCGGTCACCGTCGCGCCCACGATCACCGGCGCCTGCTGCCGGCTCATCGAGCCGAAGATCAGCACCGCCACGGCCCCGAGCAGCAGCAACACCTGGCGCAGCATGCTGGAGTCGGTGGCCACCACGATCGCCAGCGTGGGCAGGAACGCGGTCACCAACGCCGGCCCGTACGCCACCCAGCTCGACATGTCGGGCCGGTGCCGCAGTTGCAGCACGCCGACCAGCAGGGCCAACGCGGCGAACGGCAGAGTGTACGCCTCGGGCAGCGCCACGTCGGCCACCCACATCAGGATCCACCAGGCGGTGATCTCGCAGGCCACCACCGCCCAGAACAGCAGGTTCCGCTCGAACGGGCGACGCCCCGGCCGGCTGGCCGCCACCCCGAGCACCGCACCCCAGGCGGCCAGCAACGCGGCGATGTGCCGAGGCGAGTCGAACGCCAGGGCCAGCGCGATGAGCGCCGCAGCGTACCCGCTCCACTCGACGGTGGCCGCCTCCCGGTACGCCTCGGGCCGGCGCAGCCGGGGCAGCGTGGCGGCGAACACCTGCAACGCCGCGCCCACCGCCAGCACGCCGAACGCCGACCACACCGCGGCGAGCCCGGCCACCAACCCCAGCGTGAGCACGAAGAGCTGCGCCATCAGCGAGGCGAACAGCCAGCCGAGGATGCGGGCCCGTTGGGTGGTGCCGAAGAACGCGGCGACCGCGCCCACCCCGACCGCGCTCCCCAACGTGATCAGGGTGAGGTCGCGGGTGGCGAGCGCGCCGGCCAGCCCGGCGCCACCGGCGGCCAGCCCGATGGCGAAGACCAGCACCCGGGCGACCCGGATCGAGCGACCCGGCTCGGCCAACGCCGGCGGCGGGGTCAGCGCCAACCCCAGCATCGAGATGGTGAACACCACCAGCCCCGCCTCCGCGGTCACCGGCCACCCCTGGCCGAGCGCCACCGGCGCGATCAGCAGCGTGAGGGCCGCCCCGGGCAGGATCACCGGCACCGCCCGGGAGCGACGACCGCCGCTGAACCCGGTCGCGGCCAGCGCCGCGGTCGCGGTGAGCAGCAGCGCGGTGAGCACGTGGGTCGGGTCCACCGCGTCCGGCGGCGGGGTGAGCAGCTCCGGGGGCGGCCCCTGCCACACCCGGCCCAGCACCACGAACGTCGAGAACAGCGCCACCACCAGCGTGGGCGCCAGCGTGACGAGCGCCAGCGCGGTGGGCAGCGCCGCCGCGGCCAACGCGCCGGCCGCCGGGCTGACCCGCCACCGGAGCTCGGTGGGGCGGTCCGGGTCCCGGCGCAGCGCCCCGTTCAGCAGCACCGACCACCGGCGTACCGGCCGGGCCGAGCCGACCGGCGGGACGGTGGCCGCCCGGATCAGCTCGGCGAGCACACCGAGCAGCGCGGCGGCGGCGGCGAACACCCCGGCGGGCAGCTGGACGACGAGGGCGGTGGCCGCCGTGACGGTGCCCGCTCCCACCACGGCCACGCTGGCGTACGGCAGGTACTGCGGCACCTGCCGGCGGACCGCCGCGACCACCGCCAGGCCGAGGCTGGCGGCGGCCAGGGCGGCGGTGAGCACCACCTGCGCGGGACGGCCGAACTCGACAGACAGCGCGGCCACCGCGCCGGGCAGGGCGAGCAGGGCCGACCCGGCCGCCGCACCGCCCACCTGGACCAGGTGCGGCGGCATGCCCTCGGTGCGGACGTCCTCCACCAGCGCCGGCGCGAACGACCGGGCCAGGGCCGCCACCGTCACCCCGATCAACGCGATGCTGCTCAGCGCCAACGCGGTGGTCCAGGGCCGGACCAGCCCGGCGCCGGTGGCGTGCAACGCCACCACACCGGCCACGGTGGCCCGGGACAGCGCGGCCCTCGGGTCCGTCGCGGCCACCGCCGCCATCCCGAAGACCGCGGCCACCATGGTGCCGACCAGCACCGGTGACCACCAGGGCAGGTCGAACGCGGCCGGCGCGCCCACGGTGGCGAGCACCGCGCACACGCCCGATACGTCGTACTTCCAGGGCGGCGGCAGCAGGACGGCGGCGGTCGCCGCCAGCAACGCCAGCGCGACCGGCGCCTGCCAGGTCGTCCCGCCGGTCGGCGCGGCCGGCCAGCCGCTCAGGTCACCGGCCCAGATCGGGCCGGGGGTGGCCAGCACGCCGACGCCGCCGCGCAGCGCGCTCCAGGCGGCGACGAGACCGATCAGGGTGCCGCCGGCGGCGATGCCGAGGATCGGGCCGCGCCGCCACTCCTCCGGCAGCGCCCGGGCCGCGACGGCCACCACCAGCACCAGCGCGGCGGCCACCATGAGCTGGCCGCCCGGCGCGAGCACCGCGGCGATCCGCACCAGCGTGGCGACCAGCGCCACCGTGGTGGCGGCGAGCGCCAGGTCGGAGCCGTCGAGTGACATGTCGGCACGGCGTCGGGCGTCGATCCGGGGCGCCGCCGCCAGCAGCGCGGCGGCGATCAGCAGCAGCCCGCCCACCCAGCCGTCCGCCGAGGTGGCGCCGGGCGCGAAGAGCCCGGCGACGGCGACGGCCACCGCGCCGAGCACGGTGCCGAGCGCGTGCGGCATGCTCAGCTGCCGCTGCGCCACCTGCACCAGGGCGGCGTAGGCGAGCGTCACGCAGACGGCGAGGAAGCTCGCCGCGAGGATCGGCACGGTGATCTCGCGCAGGTTGGCCGGGGTGGGCGCCGGCGGGGTCGGCACGGTGGCGGCGACGAACGCGGCCACCGCGCCGGGCAGGGCGAACGCCGCGCCACCGGCCGCCCAGGCACAGACCGGGTCCGTCGCGGCGGCGGCGATCCGGACCCGGGGCGCGAGCGAGACCAAGGCCCCGGCCAGGAAGAGCAGGGTCAGCGCGGCGGCGGTGAGCGCGGGCCGGGCGAGCGCGGCGCCGGCGCCGGTCAGCCCCAGCCCGGCCGCGGTCACCGCGTGCACCACCGCAGCCCGTTCCGTGCCGGCGGTGAGCCCGAACACCCCGATGGCGACGGCGGTCACCAGCATCGGCCAGCAGGCCGCCGCCCAGCCCAGACCGAGCGAGGCCGGCACGGCGAGCGCGGTGAGCGCGGCACCGACCACCGCGAACTCGCGCCGGATCGAGGTGGGCAGCGCCACCACCGCGGCGACGGTGAGCAGCAGCGCGGCGGCGGCGAGCTGCCAGTCGGTCGGGCCGACCGCCCGGGCCAGCTCGGCGTGCCAGCCGCCCAGGTCGGCGGACCAGGCGGGCAGCGACGCCCGGACCGGGGCCAGCCCGGCGCGCAACGCGCCACCGGCGACCACCAGGCCGCTGACCGTCAACGCCGCCGCGGAGGCGAGCTGCGGGCCCCGGCGGGCCGTCTCCGGCATGGCCCGCACGGCGAGTCCGGTGAGCGCGATGACCGCGGCGATCAGCAGCAGGGCCCGGCCGGGCAGCGCCACCGAGGCGACCCGCCCGAGCGCGCCGATGACCGCGAGCGTGAGGATGCCGGCGCCCACGTCGGGCAGCGGCGGCCGGCGCAGCGCCAACGTGCCGGCCAGCGCCGTCAGCGCGGCGAGCAGCAGCACCGCGCCCGCGCCGGCGGCGACCGGCACGGTGGCGGCGCGCAGCAGGGCGGTGACCGCGTACGCCAGGGCGAGCGCCACCGCCGCGCCGTGCAGCAGCCAGGTCAGCTCGCGCAGCCACGGCACCGGCCGGGCCGGCGCGGCGGTGGCCGGGCCGGCCGGCGGCTCGCCGCCGAGCACCTCGCCGGACTCCTCCGGCGCCGACTCGGGCCGGTCGTCGTCGGCGCGCTGCCGGGACGCGGCGGGTGCCGGCGGGGCGGTGCGGGGCAGGTCCGCCCGGACCGGCCGTTCGCGCACCACCGGGGAGCGGACCAGCGCTAGGTCCAGCACGGCCACCAGGGTGAGCACCAGCGCCCAGCCGGCCGGGCCGGTCACCCGCTCGTACGCCAGCAGCGGCAGCACCGGCTGGGCGGCCAGCACGGTGGCGAAGCGGGGCGCGCGCAGCCCGGTGCCGTACGCGTACCCGACCGCGACCACGGTGGTGACCAGGAAGATCGCGCCGGCGAACGCGGCGCCCGAGGTGCCGCCGCCGATCCGGTCCACGGCCCAGACCGCGTACCCGGCCAACGGCACCAGCAGCAGGCCGACCGCGGCGATCGTCTCGGCGGTCGAGGTGAGCCCGCGGCGGGCCAGCACCGGCGGGGCGAGCAGCATCAGCACGGTCGCGACCAGCAGCACGCCGAGCCGGGCGAGCGCGTCCATCGAGCTGGTGGCGACCGCCGCGAACACCACCGCCGCGACGCCGAGCAGCAGCGCGCCCAGCCCCAGCGGGATGTTCTGCACCTCGCGCGAGGACGCCTCCGGCGGGTGCTCCGGGTCGTCCACGTCGAGCCACTGCGGCCGGCCGCGGGGCGGCGACGGGGGAAGGTCGTCCGGTCCGGGCGGCGGGGTGCCCTGCCGGGGCACCCGGGGTGGCGCGCCGGTGGCGGCGGTGGGCGGCCGGCGTCCCGGCCGTCGCCGCAGCACCCGGCGGGGTCGGGTGGCCTGCTTGACCCGTTCCTCACCGGCGTGCGCCAGGATGTCCCGCTGGAAGAGGGCGGCCTGCATCTTGGCGGCGATCTGCCGTTGCTCACGGGCGATCTCGGCGTCCCGGGCCTTCATCTCGGCGATCGACCGCTCGATGTCGGCCAGGTGCTCGGCCCACTGCGGCTGCTCCGCGCCGCAGTGCGGACAGATGGCGGCGGGCTTGATCTCCCGCCCGCACGAGGCGCACCTGAAGCTCTCCACGACCGTCTCCCGTCCGCCTGTGCCCTCGCACTGTGGACCTCCCAGAGGCAGCATGCCCTGAGCGGGCCGGGATTTCGACAGTTGCCGGCGCGTTCCGGACAACAAAAAGGACCGGCCGGCCGGGGAGGCTGCTCCCCGGCCGGCCGGCCCGGCGTCGATCGGTCAGGGACGGCCCAGGCCGCGGTACTCCCAGCCGGCCTGCGTCCACAGTGTCGAATCGAGGCAGTTGCGCCCGTCGACGACCCGCCGACCGTTGGCCAGCTCGCCCAGGGCCACCGGGTCGGCGTTGCGGAACTCGGCCCACTCGGTGAGCACGCAGACCAGGTCGGCGCCCTGGACGGCGTCGTTCATGGTCTCCTCGTAGGCCAGGCCGGGCACCGCGCGGCGCGCGTTCTCGATTCCCTGCGGGTCGAAGACGTGCACGTCGGCGCCGGCCTTGCCGAGCAGCGCGGCCACCGCGAGGGCGGGGGCGTCGCGTACGTCGTCGGTGTTGGGCTTGAAGGTCGCGCCGAGCACCGCGATCCGGGTGCCGGAGAGGTCCGGGCCGGCCGGGCCGGAGCGGCGGTTGAGCAGCTCGGCGGCGAGCTGCACCACCCGGGTACGCCGACGCAGGTTGATCAGGTCGACCTCGTGCAGGAAGCGGAGCGCCTCGCCGGCGCCGAGCTCCTGGGCGCGGGCCTGGAAGGCGCGGATGTCCTTGGGCAGGCACGCGCCGCCGAAGCCGAGGCCGGCCTGGAGGAAGCGGTTGCCGATCCGTGGGTCGTACCCGATGGAGCGGGCGAGCTGGGTGACGTCACCGCCGGCGGCCTCGCAGACCTCGGCCATCGCGTTGATGAAGGAGATCTTGGTGGCCAGGAACGCGTTGGCGGCGACCTTGACCAGCTCGGCGGTGGCGAAGTCGGTGACCACCAGCGGGACCTCGCGGTCCTCGGTGGCGGCCAGGTCGAAGACGCCCTTGTGGGCCGCGAAGAGCATGCCGTTGGCCCACTCGCTCTTGACGCCGACCACGATCCGGTTGGGGCGCAGCACGTCGTCGACGGCGAAGCCCTCCTGAAGGAACTCCGGGCTCCACGCCACCTCGACGCCCAGGTCGGCCGGCGTGTGCTTGCCGACGAGCTGCTCCACCCACTCGGCGGTGCCCACCGGCACGGTGGACTTGCCGACGATCAGCGCCTTACGGGTCAGGTGCTGGGCGAGGCTGGTCACCGACGCCTCGACGTACGACAGGTCGGCGCCCATGCCGTCGGCGCGCTGCGGGGTGCCGACGCAGATGAAGTGCACGTCGCCGAAGTCGGCGGTCTCCTGGATGTCGGTGCTGAAGCGCAGCCGGCCGGCGGCCAGGTTGCGCCGGAGCAGCTCGTCGAGGCCGGGCTCGTGGATCGGCACCTCACCGGCGTTCAGCTTGGCGATCTTGTCGGCGTCGACGTCGAAGCCGAGCACCTCGTAGCCCAGCTCGGCGTAGCAGATGGCGTACGTCGCACCGAGGTAACCGGTGCCGAGGAAGGTCACCCGGGGCCGGGCCGCGCCGGAGGGCGGGGTCACCGCGGCGATGGCGGGCATCGGCTGGGAGTTCGGGTACGGGATCGTCACGCCTGTCTTCTCCGCTCGCACTGGCGGCGCATCCTCGCGTCGCATTCGGCTGGGCGCCTAGGCCGGGCACCGAGGGAAACTTGATTCTCGTGTGAGGGTAGTGGGTCGGGTTGCCGCCGCCCGGGCGCGAGCCTACCCGCCGGTAAGGTCCGGTCGAGGCCCGGTGGCTATTCTTCAGTCTGCGGCAGTCGGCGGCTCCCGGGCGGTCCGGACTGCGCATGATAGCGGTGAAAGGGGAGGGCCGACATGGCCGCAGAGCAGTCGTTCGACGTCTACCGGTTGCCGGAGGAGCACGAGGCGATCCGGGAGGCGGTCCGTGAGGTCTGTGCGGCCAAGGTGGCGCCGCAGGCCGCTGAGGCGGACGAGACAGGTGAGTTCCCGAAGGCGTCCTACGACGCGCTGCGGGCGGCCGACTTCCACGCCCCGCACGTCCCGGTGGAATACGGCGGCGCCGGCGCGGACGCGCTGGCCACGGCCATCGTGATCGAGGAGGTGGCGCGGGCGTGCGCCTCGTCCTCGCTGATCCCGGCCGTCAACAAGCTGGGCACCATGCCGCTGCTGCTGGCCGGCTCCGAGGAGCTGAAGCGCCGGTACCTGACGCCGGTGGCCTCGGGTGACGCGATGTTCTCCTACTGCCTCTCCGAGCCGGAGGCGGGCAGTGACGCGGCGTCGATGACCACCCGGGCGGTGCGTGACGGTGACCACTGGGTGCTCAACGGCGTGAAGCGGTGGATCACCAACGCGGGCGTCTCCGAGTACTACACCGTCTTCGCGGTGACCGACGCCACGGCCCGGTCGCGGGGCATCTCGGCGTTCGTGGTGGAGAAGTCCGACCCGGGGGTGAGCTTCGGCGCCCCGGAGAAGAAGCTCGGCATCAAGGGCTCGCCCACCCGCGAGGTCTACTTCGACAACGTCCGGATCCCGGCCGACCGGATGATCGGCGCCGAGGGCACCGGCTTCGCCACCGCGATGAAGACGCTTGACCACACCCGGGTCACCATCGCCGCCCAGGCGATCGGCATCGCCCAGGGCGCGCTGGACTACGCCAAGGGCTACATCCAGGAGCGCAAGCAGTTCGGCAAGGCGATCGCCGAGTTCCAGGGCATCCAGTTCATGCTCGCCGACATGGGCATGAAGCTGGAGGCGGCCCGGCAGCTCACGTACGCCGCCGCCGGCAAGTCCGAGCGGGGGGACGCGGACCTGACCTACTTCGGCGCGGCCGCCAAGTGCTTCGCCTCGGACGCCGCGATGGAGATCACCACCGACGCGGTCCAGTTGCTCGGCGGCTACGGCTACACGCGGGACTACCCGCTCGAGCGGATGATGCGGGACGCCAAGATCACCCAGATCTACGAGGGCACCAACCAGGTGCAGCGCATCGTCATGGCGAGGCAGCTCCTGAAGGGCTGACGGTAGCTTTTCCCAGCTCAGGGGTCTGTCTGGGTCGCCGTGGCACTCCTCGATCAGGCTGACCCCGCGGCGGGGACCACCGGGACGCGTTGCTGAGCTTCCGCACGTGGATAGCACGATGGTCGGACCGAACGGTCCGACCATCGTGCTGTTCGGCCACGGGTGCCAGGCCCAGCTCTCGGCACCGGGGCAATCGCTGTGGTCGAGCGGTAGGGCTGGGGACTGGTCATGGCGCCCTTGAAGTTGTTGTACACCGCCTGGTGTGCCATGCCGTCGTAGTCGCGGACGAGTAGGCGGTCGCGTGGCCCGCCATTGGCGCGCAGATGGTCGAGGTACAGCCCGTGGCTGGTGAGGACGGCGGACAACTCGGTGGCGGTTGGGGCGCGTCTGTCTCGGGGTGTTCGCGGGGACAGTGCGGGCGAGGCGTGCGCCGCGTCGACGGGGCGCGTGTTCCTGACGCTTACCGGGACAGCCTTCTGCTCATGTGCCGATCTTTTGTTCTGAGCGCCGATTCGCACGAAACTGCCTACGATTGCACTACTTGAAAAATTGACAAATGCCATACCTCTTGACGACAACTAATTGTCGTTCGTCAGCTGCTATGATGACAGCACCGCGCCTGTCTGAGGTTCGGGCCAGGCGCCACGGGTCGACCGCAGCACTTACTTGATCATTTGCCAAGTAACCAACAAGTGGATCACCGAGCCCGGTTCGACGATCAAACACCCGGCGCACGCGGCACTCGAGGATGACTCCGTGACCGAACTACTTAGCGCCCTTCTCGGGGCGCTTGCGGCTACAGTTGGCGGATACTTCACCGTACGGGTAATAACCGAGTCGCAGACAAGAAAGACGATCTCGGCATCATTGGCTGCGGGGTACATGGCGCGGTTCTCTGACCCGGAGATGCTCGATGCGCGGGATAGGGTCGACCTGTTCCTGGCGAGTATCCGGAACCTCCCGCTCCGGCTTCAGGTTGAACGGTGCGCAGTAGTATGTCGCCGGGATACGGAAGAGTCCGTACGCCTTTACAATCGCCTGCACGCGCTTTCGATGCTGTTCGCAGAAATTGGCGTTGGATTTCAGCGCGGGCTGATCGACGCACAAGGCCTCGCCATCTTCGACAGGTTAATACCGTACTACTGGCGGGAGCTGAGCCCGTACGTTGCTGCCGCTCACCTCGAATTTGGGTTTCCGATCGACGTGTCGAAGCCCTTGGCGGATCAGAAGTTGACCTTATTCAGCAAGTTTGCCTTCGCGTACAACGAGATGGTGCTGCGAGGAATCGCCCGAGAATCCGAAATGCAGTACCCTCTGCAGGTTGACATCGAGCATGAGCGACTTTCAGTTGGGGTTGGAAACGTGAGAAAATCTGAGCGACGCTGGCTGATCGTGGGCACCGGTGGAATCGGCGGCTACTTCGGCGGCCTGCTGGCCCGCGCAGGGTATGACGTCACGTTCCTGGCCCGCGGCGAGAACTTGAAAGCCATGCAGGCTGACGGCTTGCGCGTCGAGGCAGTCGACCAGTCGTTCGCTCAGGCTGTGCGCGCGGTCGAGTCCGTCGAGAACGACAGCCCATACGATGTGGTTCTCTTCTGCGTCAAGACATATGACAACGAGACGGCGTCACGTGCTGTCCTGCCCGCTGTCGGAAGCGGCACCGTAGTCATTTCGATCCAGAACGGCCTAGGCAATGACAGGCAGCTTCAGGAAATATTTCCTGGCGCCGTCTATCCCGGACTGGCACATATCGTCTCGGCTCGTATATCGCCTGGAGTGGTCCGGCAATCAGGGGGGCCGCGAACTGTGTTCTTCGGCGAACCCGGCGCTCCCGCCAATGAGACATTGCAGTCCATTGCCTCTGAAATGCAGGCTGCTGGAATCGACGCCACGGCAGCGGACAACATTCTCGACCATCAGTGGAACAAGTTCGTCTTCATTGTGGCCTTTTCCGGCATGACCTCGTATTGTAGATGCCCAATTGGCCCCATTCTTCATGACCCTGTTGCAAAGGACGTCTTCCGCCGTTGCGCAGCCGAGGCTGTGGCTGTGGCGAAGGCATCCGGCGTGGATATGAATCCAGGCGCCGTAGCAACCGCGATGGAGCGAGCAGAGGCGTACCTAGGAAAGCAGGAAGGCGCCACGTCTTCGATGTTTCGCGACCTCGTCGCTGGGCGACCCACCGAGGTCGATTCACTGAATGGCGCAGTGGTCGCTCAGGCCGCGGCTCACGATGTAGATGTTCCGGTCAACTCAGCCATATATGCGGCGGTCAGATTGGCTGACGCGGCTCGACTGTCATAGAATGGAGCCCGACCGTGAGCCAGGTCGACTTTTCGAAAGAGTCCGTCGTTGTAATCGGCGCCGGCCTGGCCGGTTGCTTCGTAGCGTGCGAGTTGCGTCGGCGCGGATACGGTGAAGTCATACTGGTCGAACGGCTGAATGCCGTGTGCGGTGTCGGCCCTCGTGTAGTTTCCGAGATCCACGCTGGCGGCGAGTATCCGTTTGATCGGCAAAGTGCCATCGATTGCCTACATGGGCTCGCGGTCTTGATGCGCACACTGCCGGCAGGGGCTATTGCTAAGCCGCGTTCGCATCTCCTAATTGCCAAAGGAACCGCGTCGAACGAAATGGACGGGGTTCGTTACAGCCAATTCCTGAACGGACTCCGGTGCGAATACGAAAGCATGGTGCGGCAAGATCCCGGACTCGAACAGGTAATCTGTGCCGTGCGCGACTTCTGGCGCCGACTGGATCCCGATGAGTACGCCGATACAGTAAATGTCGAGAGCGGGTTTGAAACACCGCAGCGAGGCGTCCTGCCGAGTGATCTGGCCCTTGCCGTAAATAGTGCACTCGAAAGTAGTGGCGTTATTGTTCGCCTTGGGCACGAGGTGCTGAGCGCCGCTCGCCGGGGAGTGGGCGAATTCCGGGTTCAGGTGCAGACAGGCGCAAGGATTTCCGATATCGACTGCTCGCAGGTGGTATTCGCAAATCACGTGGCCGGATTCGGTATGGCAACGGCACTTGCAGATTCGGACTTTCGCCCACCAGAATCGATCTTTATCGCTCTTCGGATGATCGCCGAAGTGGACTACAACGTACCTCGACACTTCCCTTCGCCCACTCGCCTGATGCTTGAGGGGAACCATGGCGCAATGGATGCCCCAATGGGCACTGGGCGGGCGCTGGTCTATCACCCACCGCTGTCCCATGTCGAAATCCGCGAACTGCGAGCGCCTTTCGATATTCCGCAGCAATGGCTCGAGCGGCGAGCATCCCCAATGTTCGGAGATCTGGAGAGGGCTGACCGCATAGTGGCCCGTGCGGCCGAAATTGCATATCCTTACCTCCGATCGGCGTCGGTTCGCGAGCCGCGCCTGGCGATCGCGGTGAACAGCGTCAACAATTCTCGGGTAAGGCGCAACATGGGCTTGATGCGACCCACCAGGGACTGCGTGAGTCTCGCTTTTACGACGAAGGCCACCACGACTGCGCTGAACGCCGCCCGTGCCGCTGACGTACTCGTCTCGGATGCTCGGACCCGCGTCCGCCCGCAGCGAGCCCCTGTGTGCTGACAGGATGCGGTATTGTTTGGGGGTGTACACGCCACAGTCGGATCGACCCCCCGATCTACCTGATTTTGCGCTAACTGACGAGGACCTGCGCGGGTCGCGGGACATGAAGTGGCGAGACTGTCCACCTGACGTCATACCAGCATGGATCGCAGACCTCGATGTTCGACCCGCCGAGGCGGTGAGGAGGGCACTCCACCGAGCCGTCGATGCCGGCGATACGGGCTATCCATCACGTAGTAACCGTGACCTGCCCGAGGTGTTGGCCAGCTGGCTTGATGCGCGGTTCGGATGGCATCCGGACCCCAACAACATCGTTCTTGCCGCTGATGCTGTGGTGGGGGTGGCTCTGGCGATAGAAGCGCTCTGCACCTCAGATCCTGTCATCGTGCCCATACCTTCGTATCCGCCATTTCTGGATGCCGTCCCTCGAACCGGCCGTCAGTTGATTCCTGTCCCTTGCCAGCGGGATGAAGGCCGCGCTTCGCTAGACTTCGAAGCAATGGACAAGGGACTCGCAGCGGGCGCTCGAACCATTCTGTTGACGAATCCCCACAATCCACTCGGCCGTTGCTGGACTTCCTCCGAGTTGATGAACCTCAAGGAAGTCGCTGACGGACATGGCGCCAGGGTGATCAGCGATGAGATTCATGCACCACTCGTGCTGCCGGGTGCCAGGCACGTGCCATATGCCCAGATTGATCCTGAGCGGCACATCACCGTGATATCGGCATCGAAGGCTTGGAATCTGCCGGGCCTCAAGTGCGCCCAGATCATCGTAGGGGAAGCCGCCGACGCTCGGGCCCTTGGTGCCCTGCCCAGGGCGGCGAACCGCGGAGTTTCGTCGCTGGGCATTGCCGCATCGATAGCCGCCTATCGCGATGCCAGTGAATGGCTTGATGGGCTGGTCAGTCACATCGCGGCACGTCGAGAGCAGTTTGGGCGACTCATGACCGAGATGTTGCCCCACCTGACGTGGGAGCCGTTGGAAGCCACCTATCTGGCATGGGTCGATGCGCGTGCGACCGGACTGGCTGACCCATCGGCTACCGCGCTTGAAAGAGGGCGGGTGCTACTTGATCCAGGATCGACCTTCGGGCCGGCTGGTGTACCACTTGTGAGCGGGCGGACCGCGCCCCGCTACGACGGTTTTGCACGAGTCAATATTGGAACTAGCGCTGAGCGGCTGGGCCGCATCGTTGCGGGGCTTGCGCGTGCCTGGAGCCCGCAACGTTAGGTGACCCGGTTTGGTTCAGGTAGCGGAGTGGCGCCGTACGCCATTGCTGTGGCTCGCCGCTGTCCGGCCGGGACGCGGTCACTCCAACCCGAACGACAGGCTCAGTGGCCTGTTCAGCGCTGCGGAGGTCGTTGCCGCCGACTCGTCGCGCTCAAACCGCCGTTGTTGCGGTTCGACGACATCGACGACATCGACGACGAGGAGACACCGAGACGCCTGAGGTGCCGGCGTGACCAAGCTCGGCCGGCCGGTACCTAAACGGTTGCGCGGGTGGGTGGCGACCGCTTCGCGCGCTGTCGTCAGCGGTTGTCGGTGGGGCTGTCGGGCCGGGCACCGTACCGCGGCGGGGCCGGGCGGGGCCGTCGCCGTCCGGCCCGACGCGCGACTGTCGGCCCGACCGGCCGGCCGGACCAGCCGTCGACCACGTCGTCGAGCTGGTCGACCAGCAGCCGTCCGTACCCGGTCAGCCCGTCGGCGGTCCGGAGCAGGTCGGCCACCTCCCGGCAGGCCCCCCGGAGCCGGGCGAACTCGGCGTGCGCCAGGTGGCGGCCGGTGGTCGTACCGAAGCGCCGTTCCCGACGCCAGAACTCGCCGACCGCGACGTGGGCGTAGAGGCCCTGCACGAGCGCCGGCAGCGGACGGGCGCCGGCCCGCCACGGCGCCGGGTGACGGGCCGGCTCCGCCGCCTCGACGAGCGGGAAGAGATGGTCCAGGGCGGCCAGCTTGTTGTGCGCCAGCTCGTGCACGAGGGCCGCGGCGATCGGGCCGGCCGCCCCGGGGCCGTCGGACAGGGCGACGCACCCCACCGCGGCGGGGAACGTGCCGCTGATCAGCGGGGCGGTCAGCTCGTCGGGTGTGCCCCCGCTGGTCACCGCCGCCCACGGCCGGCCGGCCGCGTCCCGGGCCAGCGGCATCACCATGGAGATCGCCTCGGTCAGCTCGGTGGCGGCCCGCCGGTGCCGGGTGGCCAGCAGCCGCCAGCCCGGGGACAGCCGGGCCGCCCAGCGGGCGGCCCGGACCGCGTCGACAGGTGCGACGGCGGCCGGGCGGGCCAGCGACCGGAGATCGTCCAGGTGCAGCCGGGGGCCGTGCCCGTCGGCCCGGAGCCGGGGCACCGGGTGCCAGGCCGGCGCCGGGCCGCCGCCCGCCGTACCGGTCGTCCGGGGGCACAGCCCCGGGCCGGTCACCGGCACGCCGTCGAGCGTCAGCGTGCGGCGCGCCCCGTCCACGGTCAGCTCCGCCAGCCCGGCCCCGCCGCCGGGGCCGCGGTGGACCCGGCCCAGGCCGGGCAGCGCCACCGTCACCGCGCCGGAGGGGCTTGTCGGGAAGCTGACACGGGTCCGCCCGCCGGCCCGCATCGCCGCCGCGGCCACCACCGCGCCCAGCGTCGCCGGGTCGTTGGCGGACCCCCGGTCGCCGTGCCCCAGAGCCCGCAGCGTGCCCGCCGCCCAGACGCTCACGGTGGGGTAGCCGAGCACCACGCGGGTGGGCCCGGGAGCCGACCGCCGCAGCTCGCCGAGGAGCTGCCAGGCGTCGTTGACCAGCGGCGCGTGCGGGTGTCCGAGGTCCGTGGCGAGCACCACTGCCGAGCGCAGCGCGAGCAGGTTCCGACTCACCGGCACCGCGAGCAACCGCCGGACCACCTCCCCGCCGCCACCGCCGCGGGCGAGCGCCCGGAACGTGCCGACGGGCATCTCGTACCGGCCCGTCCGCACGCGCGGCCTCCCCAGACCAGTCGGCGGCCCACCGCGACGACGGTGGACATCGATGAAGGCTACGATATGTTACTGCCGGAACGCTGGCTGTGCCGTGCGGAGTGGGGTGTCGATGGATCGAAGGTTGGGCCGGAGATGTCGGAACGGGTGAGCGGTGGCGACCGGCCACTGATATCCCAACTGCTCGATGTGGCGGAACTCGACCCGGCCGACCTCGACGCCATCCCGCGCCGGCAGTTGCACCGGTCCCTGCGGCGGCTGATCGACGAGAGCGGCGACCCGACCGCCGAGTTCCTCTGGTTCGGCAACCAGGCCGACAATCCGGGCGCGCGGCGGCGGTGGACGACGTCCGACACCGGGTCCGACGGGGGGACGGCATGACGATCGACGGGTTTCCGGACGCCCCGGCGCGCGGCGCGTCCGCGCCCCGGCCCGAGCCGGGCGCGACCGAGACCAGGGTGACCGCCTTCGTCGCCGCGGAGAGCCTGACCGGGCGCACCAACGTGACAAGCAACGTGGCCTGGCTGCTGGCGCGCGCCGGCCGCCGGGTGCTCGTGGTGGACGCCGGCCGGGGGGCGGTCCGGGTGCACGAGCACCTCAGCCCCTTCCACAGCGGGGAGTCGCCCCTCACCGACCACCTGCCGCGCGGGCTGACCGACCTGATGTTCGCGCTGCCCGGGTTCACCACCGGGCAGCCCACCCTGCGGCGCTACGCCGCCCCCGCCGGTCACCTCGACGTGGTGTGGGTGCCCGAGTCGGCGACCTGGCCGCCGGTGACCGAGATCGGCGGTGGGCTGGGCGGCACGATCCGCAGCGAGCTGCGCCGGCAGTTGCGGTTCATCGAGTACGACGACGTCCTGCTCGACCCCGCCGACTTCTCCGAGACGGTCGCCCAGTGGCTGGCCGTCCTCTGCGACGCGCTCGTCGTCTGCTTCCCCTACCGGGCGCCCCGGCTCGCCGACGCCGCCGCCGTGGCCCGCCAGGTGCACCGCGGCGCTCCCGCCGGGATCCGGATCATCGCCGCCACCACGCAGTCGGCCCCCGCCGACGCGGTGGCCGCCCGCCGGCACGCCGACGAGGTGGCGTCGAGCTTCCGCGGCGCCCTGGACGAGCCGGCGGTGGGCGTCGACTTCTGGCAGGTCGCCATCCCCGGTGGCCCGGAGGGCCAGCCGCTCGCTCCGCTGCTGGAGGAGTCCCCGCACCGCGCGTCGGTGCTGGCGGCGTACGGCCAGTTGCTGAGCCTGCTGACGCAGGGTGAGCTGGACCGGGCCGAGCCGGAGGCGGAGCCGGTCCGGGCGCGCTACCGGTTCGGGCTCAGCCGGCCGCTCGCCGAGAACGGCGGTGAGCTGTTCGTGGCCACCCCGGAACGACAGCGGCCGTGGGCCGACTGGCTGAGCGCCGAGCTGACCGAACTCGACATCCGGGTCCGGCCCTGGCGCCCACGCGGTCCGGCCCCCGACGGGCCGGCCACCGTGCTGGCGGTCGCCCCGGACCCCAGCGCGCAGCGGGCGGGCGGGCCCGGCGTCGAGGACGACGACGAGGCGTGGCTCGACGCGCTGACCGGGGAGGTGGCGGCACGGCCCGGCACGGAGCTGCTGGTGCTGCGTACCGTCCCGGCCGGTCCACCCCCGGCCGGTCGACCGGTGGACCTCTTCGACTGCGACGAGCCGGAGGCACGCCGACGCCTGCGCGCCGCGCTGGGCCTGGCCGCGCTCAAACCCTCGCCGCTGGACCGGCCCTGGCGGGTGGGCTTCCCGGGCCGGGACGACCAGTCCCGGAAGACGTTCGGCCTGCCCGACCGGCCGCGGCTGTTCGTCGGCCGGGACCGGGAGCTGAGCGAGCTGCGCGACGCGCTGCTGGCGAACCCGGGCGGCCAACCGGTGTGGGTACGCGGCCCGCTGGCCGCCGGCAAGAGCACGCTGGCCCGCGAGTACGTGGCCCGGTTCCACCGCGACTACCGCCTGGTCGTCTGGATCCCGGCGGGCAGCCGGCACGCGGTGCGTACCGCGCTGGCGGCGCTCGCCGACGCGCTCGGGGTCGAGCCGAGCGGCAACGCCGTCCACGAGATGCTCGCCGAGCTGCGGAAGCGCGGCGACCAGTGGCTGCTGGTCTACGACGGGGTCGGTGACCCGGCGGACCTGGTCGGGCTGCTGCCCTCCGGCCGCGGGCACGTCGTGGTCACCGGCGGCACCGGGGACCAGCCGGTCTACGGCCCCTCGGTGGCCGTCGACGGGCTGCGCCGCGACGACGCGACCGGGCTGCTCATCCGGCAGGTGCCGGGGTTGTCCGCGGCCCCGGCCGCCGCGGTCGTCGACGCGGTGGGCACGTTCCCGCTGGACCTGCGGCTGGCGTCGGGGCTGCTGGGCCAGGCCGGCATCCTGCTCGACAAGCGGGAGGCGGTCACCGGGTCGCGTGGCCCGGACGCGGCGGTGCCGGCCTTCCTGGAGGCGATCCGGCCCACCGGCGACGGGGCGTCCCCCACCCGACGGATCGTCCGGGTGGCGTTGCGGCTGATGGACGAGGAGTTCAGCGGCCGGGTCGCGGTGATGCTGACGGAGATGTACGCCTTCGCCGCGCCGATCGGCATGTCGCTCGCGCTGGTCCAGTCCCGGCGGATGCGCGGGCAGGTCGCCGCCGACCTGGCCGACGAGGACGCGACCCTGCTGCGCGCCGACGGGTGGGAGATGGACCGGGCCCTGGCGCTGGGGATGCGGTTCCGGCTGTTCGACGTCGCCTGGGGTCGCGACGGGGCGGTCCGGATGCACCCCGCCGTGCAGGCCACCGTGCTGGCCGACATGACCGCCGGGAAGCACGCCGCGCGCCGCAGGCGGTTCCTGCTCGCCCTGGCCGGGGCGGCGCCCCGGACCATCGCGGCGGCCTCCGCGCTGCGGCACGAGCTGCACCAGCACCTGCTCAGCTCCGGCGCACTGGACGCGGACGGCCCGGACGACGTCCGCCGGCTGGTGGTCGAGCAGCTCGAACACCTCATCGCCCGGGGCGAGGACGAGGCCGCCGAGGCGTACCGGCTCTGGCGGCCGGTGCTGGACCGCTGGCTGGCCGCGTACGGCTGGCAGGACCGGATCACGCTGCGGTTGGCGACCCGCCTCGCCGACGTCACCCGGACCCTGGGCCACAGCGACGAGTCGTTGACGCTGAGCCGGCAGGTGCTGCGGGAGAGCACTGTCCTGCTCGGTCACGACCATCCGCGGGTCCTCGTCACCCGCCGGGGTCTCGCCGGTGACCTGCGCGGGCTCGGCCGGTTCCGGCCGGCGCTCATCGAGGACCAGGCCACCTGGCGGGGCTTCCGGGACCAGTTCGGCAACTCCCACCCGGAGACGCTGGTCGCGGCGCACAACCTGGCCCAGTCGTACTACCTGGCCGGGCGCACCGACGAGGCGGTCCGGGTCGCCCGGGAGACGCTGGCCCGCCGCCGGCGGCTCTTCGCCGACGACCATCCCGACACCCTGGAACTCGCCAGCGACCTCGGTCGCTACCTGGGCGACCTGGGCGACCTCACCAGCGCGCGGAAGCTGCTCCAGGAGGCGTACCAGGAGCGGTTGCCGGCCGGCCGCAACGGCGAGGAGGACACGCTGCTGCTGCGGATCATCCGCCACCTGGCGGTCATCGCCCGCAGGCAGGAGGAACTCACCCGGGCCAAGGAACTGAACAGCCGCGCCTACCTGGCGTTGCGACGGCTGCTCAGCGAGGACAATCCGCGTACCCAGTCCTGTCGGCTCAGTCTCGCCGTCGACTACCACCTGGGCGGGGAGAGTGAACACGCGGTGCGGCTGGCGGACGAGAGCCTGGCCGGCTACCGGCGCGACCTCCCGCCCGAGCATCCGTTCACCCAGGTCTGCCTGAGCCTGCGCGGGGTGCTGCTGCGCGGCGTCGGCGACCTCGAGGAGGCGGTGTCCGCCGGCCGTCAGGCCGCCACCGGACTTGCGGCCACCCTCGGCGAGTCGCACCCGTGGACGCTCGGCGGTCAGGTCAACCTGGCCGGCAGCCTGGCGGCGGCGCAGCGGACCACCGAGGCGGAGCGGTTGCTGCGCGGTGTCCTCGACGAGGGCCGCCACTTCCTCGGGCTCCAACACCCGTACCTGCGCGCCACCCGGCGGCTCCTGGCCGCGTTGGTGACCGACGGCGAGATCAGCGGTGGCATCCCGTACGGCCCCGCGAAGCTCGACTTCGTCGACATGGAGGTCCCGGCGACATGAGCGCCCCCATTCCCGCCGACGAGGCGGCCCAGCCGCCCGGCGTCGACGGGCGGATCGACGTGATGCTCGCCGACCATGTCCGGGAGCGGCCGGCCATGGTGGACGCGTGCGAGCGGCTGATGCGGAGCCTGCCCGGGATGCTCCACCTCGCCCGGTACCGCACCGGGGTCTGCGACTTCGCCCTGGACGCCCCGGCGCCGGTGGCCGGCGCCCACGAGCTGGACGCCGACGAGCGGCAGCTCGTCGACCGGGACGTGGTGCACGCGATGACCACCCTGGGCGGGGTGTTGCGCCCGGCGCGCAGCGGCGACCTGATCCGGGTGGTGCTGCACACCGCGCGGGGCGCGCTCTTCGCCCTGCAACTGAGCCGGGAACAGCACCTCGTCGGCGTGGTCCGGGTGGAGGATCCGGCGGACGGGCCGCCGCCCCGGCAGCCGACGATCCGGGCCGCCGACATCGGCCTGTCCCGGCTGGCCAACGCGGAGCACACGGCCGCCGGCCAGCAGCCCACCAACTACGGCGGCTGGCTCACCCCGGCCAGCACCGCGTCCGGGACGCCCGGCCCGTCCGGTCCGGCCGCCGCCGAGGCCCGGCCCCGGACCTGGGTACGCGACGAGTCGTACGCCGGGTTGGCGGCCCGCTGCGCCGGGCAGGTCCACGCCGAGGGCCTGCACTACGTGGCGGTGTGCCGGCCGGGCCGGCTGGAGGCCTCCGCGGACGTGCTCGACGACCCACGGCTGGACGACTTCTTCGTGGACGCGTCCCCGGCGCGGCGGCGGGCCTTCTACGGCCACCTCGCCCAGCGGGTGGACGAGCTGCTGCGCGCCGTGGTGCGGTCCGCGCACCCGGCGATCGGTTCCCGGGTGCGCCGGCTGGTGCTCGACGTCGAGCTGGGCGCGTTCTACTGCTATCCGGTGGGGCTGGACCGCTACCTGCTCGCCGTCACGCTGGACCAGGACCGGGTGGTGGAGGGGGACGAGACGACGGCGGTGTTCGGCGCCGAGCTGGCCGGGTGAGCGCGCCGCCGGGCGGGGCGGGGCCGGCCCCCGCCGACCGCCGGGCCCGGGTGGTCGAGGCGGTGCTGCCCTCGCTGCGCCGCAGCGCCCTGTTCGTGCTGGTCGCCGCCGCCGGTTGGGCGGTGGCGGCCGGGCGGGGCTGGACCGACGTCCACCGGTCCGCCGGTTACCTGACGGTGGCCACCGCGCTGCTGGCGGTCGGCCTGTTCGCCAGCACCCACGGCATCGACCTCGCGGCGGCCCGGCGGAACCTGCGGCTGGTGCTGCTGGCGGTCACCGTCGGCGTGCTGGTCAAGGCGGCGCTGATCTCGGCGGTGATGTACCTCGCGTTCGGTCGGCCGGCGTTCCTGGTCCTCGGGGTGGCGGTCGCCCAGATCGACCCGTTGTCGTTCGCGGCGACCCGGCTGCGCTCCCGGATGTCCGGGCAGGCGCAGTCGATCCTGTCCGCGTGGGCGTCGTTCGACGACCCGGTCACCGTGCTGCTGACCGTGTACGCCGCCGCCTGGGTGGTCCCCGCGCTGCCCGGCGATCCGGCCGGCCCGACGGCGGCGGACCTGGGCGGGTTCACGCTCTCCCTGGCGCGGAACGCGCTGCTCGCCGCCGTGGCCGCGGTGGCCTGGTGGGGTACCCGGGCCCTGCACCGGTGGGCGGCCACCCGCACCCGGTGGGTCGGCCGGGCGGTGACCGTCGGTCAGCTCGTGGCCCTGCTCGGGCTCGCGGCGCTGGCGGTCACCCAGTTCCTGCTGCTCGGGCTCGCCGTGGCCGGGCTGTTCTACCGCCCGCCGATCGGGCCGGTGCTCGACCTGCTGACCCGCTGGGCGTTCCTGGCCGCCACGTTCGCGCTCGGGCTGGTGCTGGTCGGTGGCGTGGACCCGGTGCCGGGCGTGGTGCTGGGGCTGGCCGCCGTGGCGGCGCACGTGGTGGTGGCGTCCGTGATCTGTGCCCGGCTCCCCGCCGCCGACCGCCTCGACGTGCTGCTCGGCCAGCAGAACGGCATCACCGCCGTCGTCCTGGCGCTGGTGCTGGAACGGCAGTTCGTCGGCACGGTCGCCGTGGTGGCGCCGGCGATCCTCGTCGTCAACCTGGTGCACGCGTTGACGAACGGCCTGCGTGAGGCGTCCGGCCGGGGTGGTCCGGGGCCGGCCCCGGCCGGGTCGGCGTCGGCGGTCAGGCCGCGTCGTCGGTCAGGGCGGTCACCAGCTCCCGACGTACCCGCGCACTGAAGTCGGTCAGCACGTCGCTCGCCGTCTCCGACCGGCGGACGTCGTCGTCCACGAGGTCGCGCGCGCCGCGGAGCTGCCGCACGGGCAGGTATTCGTGCACGGCGTCGAAGATCTGGCACATCTCGTTCAGCCGGTCCCACTGGAAGGGGGCGGGACCGCCGGGGCGCTGGCGGGCCGCACGGTACCACTCCGCCACGGCCAGCCCGAACGCCTCGACGAGCGCGTTCAGCAGCGCGGCTACGCCGACCGCCGACTGGACCTCCGGGGTCCGGACCCGGGCCCGGACCGCCTGCCGCGCGCCCCGGCCGCCCTCGTCCTCGACGAACGCCCGCCGGAACAGCACGCCGACCGGCGTCCGCAGGTCCACCACGGCGAAGGCGCGGTCGAACAGCTCGGTCACCGACGTCGGCAGGTCGGCGAGGTCGTCGCCGTTGCGTCGGTCGCCGGGCGGGACCGGCCAGCGTTGCAGCTCGCGCAGTTCCCGGCGGATCGCCGCCAGGTGCTCGTCGTTCTGGGCCCGCAGGTCGCTGAGCGAACCGTTGAGCAGGCCGAGCAGGTGCTGGGTGGCCGACTGGCGGCGGTCCAGCCGGGCCATGTGCGGCGCCAACGGCACCAGCGGCCCGTCGGCCGGGTAACGCTCCTCGATCCGCCCGGTCATCGACGTCACCTCGGCGGCGAGCTGGTCGGCGAACGACCGGGGGCGGTAGAGCAGCGGCTCCCGGCCGACGGCCTCGCGGATCCGGGGGAGGAAGCGCTCGGGCACCGGCTCCAGCACGACGAGCAGCAGTTCGCAGTCGCGGTACGCGTGGCTGATCCGGGCCCGGGTCTCCACCCGGGCGGCGTCGCTCTCCTCCAGCAGCGGACCGGAGACCAGGATGCCGCAGCCGGCGTCGTCCCGACCGGCCGGGATCCAGTAGTCGATGCGGCTGTCCGGGTCGTCGATGGGGAAGTAGTCCGGCTGGGAGTTCTCGTGGCCGGTGCTCACCAGCACCCGCCGGATCTCGGCCAGGATGTTCTGCGCGCCGACGCCCCCGTACAGCTCCCGGGCGGCCTCCCGGACCATGCCGGAGGTGACCTGGCCGCCCTGGTCGCGGGCCCGGCGCCAGAGCCGGTGACAGAGCGAGATGATGCCCCGGGGGACGCCGTTGGCCAGCTCGACGAGCTGCCCGACGGTCGCCTCGCTGAACGGCTCCAGCCGGCCCCGCTGCCGCCGCAGCACGTAGTCGAGCACGTCGGCCGCGCTGAGCGGGGTCATCGTGATCTGCTCGCCGCTGCGGTCCCGCACGTCGCGCCGCAGCGTGCTGAGCAGGTCGGGCAGCCCGGCGAGCAGGAGGAACGTGTTGGAGGCGGCGAAGACCCGCAGCATCTCCTTGAACGCGTCGAGGGCTTCGTCCTCCCGCCGGCCGGCGGCGGTGAGCAGTTGGTCCAACTCGTCGATGACCAGGACGAACGGGTTCGGGCCGTAGCCGATCAGCAGCGCGAAGACGCCCATCGCCTGGAGCGCGGTGGCCTCGCTGCCGGTGAGCGTGCCGGTGATCCCCCGCTCGCGGAGCACGTCGGCCGGCGGCCGACCGGCGATCCACTCCCAGACCGGGTCCTCGAACCCGCCGCGCAGCAGCAGCGTCAGCGCGCGGGCGAACTCGGCGTTCTCGGTGACCTTCCGCAGCCGGTCGCGCAACTGCCCGAGCAGTTGGCTCTCCATCATGTTGAACGTGTCCACCACGGCGACCGGGTCCAGGGCGCCGGCGAGCAGTTGCTCGGCCAGGGGTTCGGTGACCCGGGACCGGCGCAGCTCGACGGCGAGGATGTCGGCGTACAGGCCGCGGACGCGCCGGTGCACCACCTCCCGGCGGTCGGCGAGCTTGTCGGCGAAGGTGCGGTACAGCGAGACGAACGTGTCCGGCGGGGCGGTCAGGTAGATCGACTGGAGGTCGCCGTCGAGACGCTCGGTGGCGTGTCGGACCAGGTAGGACGCCAGGTGGGTCTTGCCGGTGCCGTAGTCGCCCACCACGGCGACCACCCGACCGGCCGGCGTCTGCGGAGCGTCGTGCAGCGCGTCGAGGTAGCCGTTCATCGCGTCGGTGGCCCGGCGGACCGCCGCGGTGGGAATGGTGTAGACGGTCGACCCGGTGTCGGCGACCTGCGCCACGGCGCTCGACGGATAGGGGTTCGCCTCGCCGATCGGGGCCGGGTCGTACGCGTCCATCAAGGCTGCTCCCTGAGGCGGCGGGCTTCTCTCATGAAGTGTCGGGCCAGATCCTGCCAGGTCACCTGGTTGGGTCGCTCATCTTGCACACGTAGTGTCTCGTAAACGCCGAAGAGTAACCATTGCATCTCGCGGATCGTTGCCAATCTGCCGTCGTCTATGTACTCCTCCAGTGCGGTATCCGCCAGCGGAGGCAGCAGCCCGGGTTTCAGCCGGCCGAGCCGGTCGGCGGCGAAACGGGCCGCGTGCCGGTGGTCGAAGCCGTCGACCTCCAGGTGGACGGTGTTGCGACCCAGCACGTCCCGGTCCCGGCGATCCAGTGCGCTGGTGGTCTCGGCGAAGAAGACCATCCGCCGGGGCGCCCGCGCGGCGTAGTAGTGCAGCTCCTCGATCAGCTCCACCGGCGGCAGCAGCACGATCAGCGCCTGGTCGGTGTCCAGGCAGCCGGGCAGGTTGCGGTACGCGTCGTCGGGCCGGTCGCGCATCTCGTACGCCAGGTTGTGGCGCAGCAGTTGCAGCTCGTTCAGCTTGTCGAGCAACGCCCGGCAGGTGTGCTCCCGCCGGGTGGGGATCGGGTCGTTCTCGTGGGCCTCCTGGCGCAGGTTGACCACCTCCGCCCGCAGCCCGTCCCGGCCGAGCCGATCGCGCAGCCAGTGCGCGCAGCGGTTCACCAGCGCGGTCTTCCCGCACCCCCGCTCGCCCCGGACCAGCACCAGCCGCCCCTCGTGGTGCAGGTGGGCGACGTCGGCGAACCGTCCCTGACACTGCTCGAAGGACCCCTCGGTGTTGTCCACCGGGACGTAGTAGTTGACGTGTTCGGCGTACCAGAGCGGGTTGAGCGGGTCGGTGCTGCCCAACCTGGGCACCGCGAACGGGTTCGGCGGATGACCCGGCGGCGGCGCGTCGGGCGGCTGGGGGTTCACCGTACGCCCGCCGGGGTGCGGCCCGGGACCAGCCCGGGATTCTCCACCGCCTGGGCCACCTGCTCCACCTGCGCCTCCAGCCGGCTCAGCTCCGTGCGTTGCCCGCGCACCCACTCGGCGCGCCGGGGATCGTCCGCCGTGCCACCGCGCGGCACGTCGTGCAGCGGGCCCGCGGACGCGTCGAGCGCGTCACCCAGCCGGCGGGCCAGCCGCCAACGCGGATGCGCGCCGGTCACCGTGTGCAGTCGGCTGGCCAGCTCCCGGCGCCGGGCCCGGAGGTCGTCCACCCCGGGGAACGGGCCCGGGGTGACCCGTTCCACGTGCGACAGCAGGGACTCGACGGCCAGCGCGTACTCCCGGGTCGCCGCGCGCAGCGCGTCCGCCTCCGTCCGCCGGGTGCCGGCGGTGGCCGACCGGCGGCTGAACCAGCCGGCCAGCGCGGCGCTGGCGGCGGCCAGCAGGATCGACGGGAGGAGGGTGGCCCAGGGCGACGGCGGCGGCGTGCCGGCGCCGGCCCGGTCCAACCGGGCGGCGGCCGTCAGCGCCCGGCAGGTGCGGTCGAAGTCGGCCCGCCGGTCGGCCTGCCACTGCTCCGGGCTGCCCTGGCGGCCGGACCAGCTCAGTTGCCCCTCGGTCGGGCCGGGGGTGGCGAGGCCGAGCGCGCGGGCGGCGTCCACCAGGCCCGGACGGTGGGCCGCCGACAGGCACCAGACCCGGGTGGCGTCGTCGACCGGGGGATCACCCCGGGTGGCCAGGCGGACGCCGAAGACCAGGAGCGCCGACGCCAGGACCACGGTGGCCACGCCGACGGCCCGTCGCGTCCTGACGGAAGGCATCGGCATAACGGCTGACTGTAGTGACAGTCACTCGTTCGTGGGTACCGCGGTCGGGGTCCGAGATCCGACTCGGCAGATGCGTCGCCGGCCCCCGGAGGGGGTGGGCCGACCGGGGACCGGCGGCCCACCCGGGGTGGTCAGCGGAGGTCGTCGGGGCTGTCCGGGCGGGTGCCGGCGCGCGGCGGCGCCGACCAGGGCGACTCGCCGCCGGTGCGGCGGGGCAGGGGTTCGGTGGGGGATTCGGGATAGGCCAGGGTGAGCGGGGCGGTGTCCGGGTCCTTCGCCGGGCCCGGCGTGGACCAGCCGGTGAGCGCGGGCTCGGGCTCGGCCGGAGCGCCGGCCGGGGTCAGCTCCGCCCCGGCTCCCTCCGGCGCGGGCCGGCGACGCCAGCGTCCACCGCTGAACACGGCCATCAGCAGCAGCAGGCCGATGAGGAACAGCGTGCCGTTGTCCAGCGGCTGGCGCAGCGGCAGCGGGTCGCCGAGCAGCTTCAGGTCGCCGGGGATCCGGTCCCGCACGGTGAAGGGCGCGACGAACAGCCCCACGTACGGGGCCGCGAGCAGCAGCCCCGCCACCAGCGGGCCGAGCGGCGAGAAACGCAGCGTGCCGAGCAGGCCGAGCAGGATGCCGGCGACGCCCAGGTAGACGGCCGGTTCGATCAGGTTGGGGGTGCTGTACGTACCGATCTCCACCCAGCGGTTGACGGTCCGCCCAGATCCGTCCTGACCGAGGGTGACGAGCACCCAGGTGACGGGTGCCACCACCAACCCGGCGAGGAAGCTCCAGAGATGTCGCATCCGCGCACCGTACCGTTTTCGGCATGACAGATCATCCTGCGGTCCCGTCGGGTAAGCCGACCTCGTACTCCCGCGTCACGCTGAGTCGCATCATGACCGCCGTCGATGTCAATCTGTACGGGACCGTGCACGGTGGGGTACTGATGAAGTTCGTCGACGACGTGGCCGGCGCGGCGGCGGCCCGGCACAGCGGCGGCACCGCGGTCACCGCCTCCATCGACGAGATCGTCTTCTCCGAGCCGGTCCGGGTGGGTGACCTCGTGCACGCCCACGCCCAGGTCAACTGGACCGGCAGCACCTCGATGGAGGTGGGGGTGCGGGTGGTCGCCGAGCGCTGGGACTCGGCCGAGGACGAGCCGGTCCGGGTCGCCACCGCGTACCTGGTCTTCGTGGGTGTGGACGTCGGCGGCGCGCCCCGCCCGGTCCGTCCCGTGCTGCCCGAGACGCCGGAGGACGAACGCCGCTTCCGGGAGGCGGAGATCCGGCGCGCCCACCGCCTGGCCCGCCGTCGCGCCATCCAAGCCCACCGCGCGGTGAAAGGAGGGGCCCCCTCTTAACGCTTCCGGTAGAGATACGCGCCCCGCTTGACAGCCGGGCTCGCGCTGACGTCGCCGCGCCGAGGAAAGGTGTTAAGAGGGGGCCCTTCCTATGCAGAATCCGTTAACAAGGGGCCCCTCCTTGCGCGGGGCCCACATGGGAGGGGGACGGGGGGTGTGGGGTGGGCACGCCCCGTAGCCGGCACCGGGTGCGGAGAATGGCGGTACGAGGTAGGGCAAGATGGCGCCACGGCCCATGCACAGTGTCGTGCCGGGCCCCAGGGGAGGGTGGAACGTGTCTGACGTGCTGTGGACGCCCCCGGCCGACGTGCGCGAGCGGTCCCGGATCGGTGACTACCTGCGCTGGCTGGCCGAGCACCGCGGGCTGGAGTTCGCCGACTACGACGCGCTGTGGCAGTGGTCGGTGACCGAGCTGACCGGGTTCTGGTCCTCGATCTGGGACTACTTCGGCGTCGTCGCGCACACCCCGCCGACCGCCACGCTCGCCGAGCGGGCCATGCCCGGCGCCCGTTGGTTCCCCGGCGCGACGCTCAACTACGCGGAGAACGTGCTGCGCATGCCGGGGCTCGGCGACGACGACCCGGCGGTCATCGCGCACGGGCAGACCCGCGCCCCGGAGACGCTCACCGCGGCGCAGTTGCGCGAGCGGGTCCGCCGGGTGGCCGCCGGCCTGCGCCGGCTCGGCGTCGGCCCCGGCGACCGGGTGGCCGCGTACGCGCCGAACATCCCGGAGACGTACGTCCTGCTGCTCGCCACGGCCAGCCTGGGCGCGATCTTCTCCTCCTGCGCGCCGGAGTTCGGCACCCGCAGCGTCACCGACCGCTGGCAGCAGATCGAGCCCACGGTGCTGGTCGCGGTGGACGGCTACCGGTACGGCGACAAGCCGATCGACAGGCGTGCCGAGGTGGCCGCGATCCGGGCCGCGCTGCCGTCGTTGCGGCACACCGTCGCCATCGGGTACCTCGATCCGGCCGGCCCGGCCCCGGACGGCGCGGTCACCTGGGCGGAGCTGGCGGCGGAGACCGACGAGCCGCTGTCCTTCACCCCGGTCGCCTTCGACCACCCGCTGTACGTGCTGTACTCCTCCGGCACCACCGGCCTGCCGAAGCCGATCGTGCACGGCCACGGCGGCATCCTGCTGGAACACCTGAAGATGCTGGCGCTGCACCACGACCTGGGCCCGGCCGACCGGTTCTTCTGGTTCACCACCACCGGCTGGATGATGTGGAACTTCCTGGTCTCTGGGCCGGCGGTGGGCGCGGCGATCGTGTTGTTCGACGGCAATCCGGGCCATCCGGACCTGGGCGCGCTGTGGCGGCTGGCGGCGGAGACCGGCACCACCTACTTCGGCACCTCGGCCCCGTTCCTGCTGGCCTCCCGCAAGGCCGGGCTGGTGCCGCGGGAGATCGCCGACCTGTCCGCGCTGCGCGGCCTCGGCTCGACCGGCGCGCCGCTGCCCGCCGAGGGCTTCACCTGGGTGTACGAGAACGTCAGCGACCGCCTCCAGCTCCAGTCGCTCTCCGGCGGCACGGACGTCTGCACCGGGTTCGTCGGCGGCGTGCCGCTGCTGCCGGTGCACGCCGGTGAGATCGCCTGCCGGGCGCTCGGCGCGAAGGTGGAGGCCCGCTCCGCCGACGGGTCGGCGGTGGTCGGCCAGCTCGGCGAGCTGGTGATCACCGAGCCGATGCCGAGCATGCCGGTCGGGTTCTGGAACGACCCGGACGGCGCCCGCTACCGGGAGGCGTACTTCGAGGTCTATCCGGGGGTGTGGCGGCACGGCGACTGGATCACGGTGAACGAGCGCGGCGGCTGCGTCATCACCGGCCGCTCGGACGCCACGCTGAACCGGGGCGGCGTGCGCCTGGGCACGGCCGAGTTCTACTCCGTGGTGGAGGGGCTCGACGAGGTGGTCGACTCGGTGGTGGTGCACCTGGAGGACGACGAGGGCGGCGCGGGGGAGCTGCTGCTGTTCGTGGTGCTCGCGGACGGCCTGGAGCTGGACGACGCGATGCGGAAGAAGATCTGCCGTGAGCTGCGGACCGCGCTGTCGCCCCGGCACGTGCCGGACGAGATCCACCAGGTCAAGGCCGTCCCGCGCACGTTGAGCGCGAAGAAGCTGGAGGTCCCGGTCAAGAAGATCCTCACCGGCACCCCGGTCGACGCGGCGGCGGCCAAGGGCGCCCTGGTCAACCCCGAGTCCCTCAACGCGTTCGCCGCCCTGGCCCAACGCCGCGCCACCCCCGCCTGACCCCCAACCCGGCGATCTTGCACTTGCTGCCCCGGTAAAAGGGGTGGATCGCCCGGAAAAGGGGCCGCAACTGCAAGATCGCGGGGAGGCGGGTGGGGTCAGGTGAGGGTGTGGGTGGTTCGTTCCGTCTCGGCGCGGGCGGGCAGGTGGGTCGGGGTGGGGTGGGCGCAGGCGACCACCGTGGCGCGGGCGGTCAGCGGGGCCAGCAGCCAGTCGACCGGGTCGGGATGCCGGGTCACGTCGACCAGCAGGCGGTCGCCGGGGGCGAGGCCCAGCTCCGTGGCGCGGGCCTCCGCGCGGGCCAGCAACGCCGCGTCCCCCGCCCCACCCGAGGGGTACGCGGTGAAGTGGTCGCCGTGCCCGCGTACCGCCGACACGAAGTCGGTGCAGCCGGCCGGCACCTGCCGCATCGGCAGCGCGAACGGGTCCAGCGCCAGCGCGTAACGCTCGCCGGCCGACCAGCGGGCCGCCTCGTCGACCCGGTCGACGGCGGTGAACAGCACCTCCACCGGGCCCGGCGCGTCGACCACGGTCAACGCCGCCGACCAGCAGCCGAGCAGCACCGCGGCGGTCTGCCAGTGCGGCGGCAGCAACACGCCGGCCATCTCGTCCGGTGCGGTGCCGACCTCGTCCACGAGCAGGTTGGCGGTCTTGGCCACCCAGTTCGCCAGCGTCGCGCCGGAAAGCTCGGTGCGCTCGCCGGTGGCATCGTCGTACCAGGTCAGCAGCGGTCGGGTGGGGTCGGATGCGATCGCGTCGGCGAAGACCCGGGCAATGTTGTCGGCCATCGGAGCGAACGATACGCGCCCGGACCGCGTACTCGATGACGACGACAAGTCGGCGTACCGTCGGGTCGCAGTCAGCGTCGGACGGCCCGCGCGGCGTAGGCTTGCCGACAGTGTTCTTCCCCACAACCGCGCCATCTGAGGAGTCGCCCCGTGACCGCCGGTCGCCCGCCCCGCGTTCTCATCGACGCCACGAGTGTCCCCGCCGATCGCGGCGGCGTCGGTCGATACGTCGACGGCCTGCTCGGCGCGCTCGGCCGGGTCTGCGGCGACGGCGTCGACCTGGCGGTGGTGAGTCTCCGCACCGACCTGGAGCGCTACACCCGGATGCTGCCCGGGGCCGAGATCGTCCCGGCGCCGGCGGCGGTGGCGCACCGGCCGGCGCGGCTCGCCTGGGAGCAGACCGGCCTGCCGCTGCTGGCCCAGCAGGTCGGCGCGGAGGTGCTGCACTCGCCGTTCTACACCTGTCCGCTTCGGGCCGGGTGTCCGGTGACGGTCACCGTGCACGACGCGACGTTCTTCACCGAGCCGGAGCACTACGACAAGTCGCGCCGGACGTTCTTCCGCAGCGCGATCAAGACCTCGCTGCGTCGCGCCGCCCGGGTGATCGTGCCGAGCAAGGCCACCCGGGACGAGCTGATCCGGCTGCTGGACGCCGACCCGACCCGCATCGACGTCGCCTACCACGGTGTCGACCAGGCCGCCTTCCACGCGCCGGGCGACGAGGAGAAGGCCCGGGTCCGGGCCCGGCTGGGGCTGGGGGACAACAGCTACATCGCGTTCCTCGGCGCCAAGGAGCCGCGCAAGAACGTGCCCAACCTGATCCGCGGTTGGGCCCGGGCGGTGGCCGACCGGCCGAACCCGCCGGTGCTGGTGGTGGCCGGCGGCCAGGGGCACGACGACGACATCGACCGCGCGGTCGCCGAGGTCCCGTCGCACCTGCGACTGCTGCGCCCCGGCTACCTGCGCTACGCCGACCTGCCGGGCTTCCTCGGCGGCGCGCTGGTCGCCGCCTACCCGTCCTACGGCGAGGGCTTCGGGCTGCCGATCCTGGAGGCGATGGCGTGCGCCGCGCCGGTGCTCACCACGCCGCGGCTCTCCCTGCCCGAGGTGGGCGGCGACGCGGTGGCCTACACCAGCGAGGACCCGGATCAGATCGCCGCCGACCTGGGCGCCCTGCTTGACGACGAGCAGCGGCGGCTGTCGCTGGCCAAGGCCGGCTTCGACCGGGCCAAGGAGTTCACCTGGGAGTCCAGCGCCGAGGTGCACATCGCCGCCTGGCGTCGGGCCCGCTCCTGACCGGCGGGCGGCGCGCCGCCTCATCCGCCGTGGCGGCTCGCCCGCTTCGGGCATGATGTGCTGATGTTCTACGCCGTCATCCCGGCGGGCGGCAGCGGCACAAGGTTGTGGCCGCTGTCCCGCGCCGGCCATCCCAAGTTCCTCCACCCGCTGACCGGCACCTCCGCCTCGCTGTTGCAGGCCACGGTGAACCGGTTGGGGCCGCTGACCACACCGGAACGCACACTGGTGGTCACCGGGGCCGCGCACGCCGCGGCGGTGGCCCGGCAACTGGCTGGCCTGCCGGAGGAGAACATCCTGGTCGAGCCGTCGCCACGGGACTCCTGCGCGGCCATCGCGCTGGCCGCCGCGGTGATCGCCGACCGCGCCCCGGACGCGGTGATGGGCGCGTTCGCCGCCGACCACCTGATCGCCGACCCGGCCGGCTGGGCCGAGGTGGTGCGACAGGCGATCCGCGGGGCCGAGCAG
This sequence comes from Micromonospora sp. NBC_01392, assembly GCF_045040125.1. Lineage (NCBI taxonomy): Bacteria > Bacillati > Actinomycetota > Actinomycetes > Micromonosporales > Micromonosporaceae > Micromonospora > Micromonospora sp. NBC_01392. The sequence continues at coordinate 1,241,483 of NZ_CP109549.1, forward strand.
GGGCTGCTGATGACGGTGGGCATCACCCCGACCCGCCCGGAGACCGGCTACGGCTATCTGGAGACCGGTGATCCGGTCGGCGCCGGGCCGCTGCGGCCGGTGCACGAGTTCAAGGAGAAGCCTGCGGCCGAGGTGGCTGAGGGCTACCTCCGTTCCGGCCGGCACCTCTGGAACGCCGGCATGTTCGTCTGGCGGGTGGACGTCTTCCTGGCCGAGCTGGCCCGCCAGCAGCCGGCGCTGCACGCCGGGATCACCGCGATCGCGGCGGCCTGGGGCAGCCCCGAGCAGGACGACGTGCTCGGCACGGTCTGGCCGACGCTGCCGAAGATCTCGGTCGACTACGCGGTGATGGAGGGCGCGGCGACCGCCGGCCGGGTGGCGACCGTGCCCGGCGACTTCGGCTGGAACGACGTCGGCGACTTCCACACGCTCAGCGAGGTGCTGCCGACCGACGCCGCCGGCAACGTGGTGCTCGGCGGCGACGCGAAGCCGGGGGTGCTGCTGCACGACACCACCGGCACCGTGGTGGTGCCGCACTCCGGCCGCCTGGTCGCCACCGTCGGCGTGCGTGACCTGATCGTGGTGGACACCCCGGACGCGCTGCTGGTCTGCCCCCGGGACCGGGCACAGGACGTGAAGAAGATCGTCGACCAGCTCAAGGAGCGCGGCGAGGAGGGCCTGGTCTGAGCCGCCGCGCCGCCGGCCCGTCCCGTCACCCGGTGGCGCGACGGGCCAGCGCCGCGAGCGCCGGCGCCACCAGTTGGGCGGTCCCGCCGGCCAGCGGTTCCGGCAGCCGGTCCGGCGGGAACCAGCCCAACGCCTCGGACTCGTCGCTGACCCGTTCGACCGCGCCGGCCGGGGCGAACACCGCGTACCGGACGTCGTAGTGCAGGGAGCCGCCCTGGCAGGCGACCTGGTGGACGTCCACGTCGATCGGTTCCGGGGCCAGGGTCAGGCCGGCGATCCCGGACTCCTCGGTCGCCTCGCGCAGCGCCGCCGCCGCCAGCGTCCGGTCGCCGGGCTCGCAGTGCCCGCCGAGCTGCACCCACTTGCGGAACCTGCCGTGCAGGCAGAGCAGCACCCGACCGCCGGTCGGGTCGAGGACCAACGCGCTGGCGGTGACGTGCCCGGGCCGGTGCGCGCGGCTCATCGCCACCGGCCCGGCGGCCAGCAGCGCCAGCGTCCGGTCCCGGTTGGCGGCGGCGGCCGGGCTGGTCGCCGTCCAGCGGCTCAGCGTCGTCGTGGCGTCGGCGTGCAGATCGGCGTACGCGGTGTGATCGGTGTCGGGCACCCGGACACTGTACGAGCGCGGCCTCCGTACCCTGACCCGGTGACCCTTCGACTCGTCGAGTTCCTGGTGGCCGGCAACGAGGCCAGCGACCTGCTGCCGGTCCGTTCGCCGACGCTGCTGCGGGCGTACGGCGCGCGGCGCGGCTTCTGGACCGTGCTGGACGAGGGGCCGGTCGAGCAGTGCCTGGCGTTGCTGCTGGAACGCGACGACGGTGAGTGGGTGGCGCACCACGTGCCCGCCGACGCGGGCCCGGAGAACGGTCGCACCGAGGACGGCGAAGCGCTCGCCCACCACGACGGCTGGGTCTACGTCTTCGGCTCGCACTTCGGGTCGAAGGCCGGGCCGTTGCGGCCCCGGCGCGCGTTCGTGGCCCGGTTCCGGGAGGACGACGCGGTGCCCGGTCCGCTCGCCGTGCACGTGGTGCGCAACCGGTTCCGGCTGCACCGGGCGATCAACGACGCGCTCGTCGCCGCGCCGCTGGCCACGCTGCCGCCGGGCGAGCGGGTCCGGCAGCGGTTCGTGACGGAGACCGTCGCGCGCGGCACCGCCCGGGCCAAGGGCTGGGTGAGCCGGCTGGCCGAGGACGACCTGCCGCTGAACGTGGAGGCGGCGGCGTTCACGCCGGCCGGGACGGCGCTGCTCGGGCTGCGTTTCCCGGTGACCGCCGCCGGTGAGCCGATCTACGTGGAGCTGGCCGGGGTGGCGGGGATGTTCGACCGGGCCGCGCCGAGCTGGCCCCGGGCGCTCGGGGCGTACGCGCTGACCGGGGTGACGCCGGCCGGCGCGCTGGCCGGCTTCCGCGCGATCACGCCGACCGACGACGGCGGCTACGCGGCGGTGATCGGGTCGATCGACGCGCTGGGCAAGGGTTCGGTGCTGCTCGACGACCACCCGCACGGCGGGAAGGTGACGTCCCGCCACGTGCGGTTCCGCCACGCCGCCGCGGACGACGCCCGGGTGGGCGCGGAGCTGGTGGCGGAGCTGGCCCCGTTCCATCACGTGGAAGGGCTGGCGGAGGAGGCGGGGCGCTGCTATTACGTGACCGATGAGGACCACCGGGTGGCGCTCTGGATCGGATGAGCGAGGGCCGGACGGCACCCCTGCGGAACGAATCCGCAGACCCTCGTGGTGCCGTCCGGCCACGCCCCTCAGCCGGCGCCCGGGTCGACAGTGCGCCCCGGCGTCGGCGGGCAAGGAAGAGTCTGCCGAACCGGCCGCCCTACCGTCGAGGTCTTTCACGTCACGCTTAAAGATGGAGATTACTGCCGGCGGGTAAAGTGCCAGGGGTGGCGGGCACCTCCGCCGTCCACCCGGGAGCGCTCTCCATGCTGAAGATTATTTTCTCGAGTGAGGACATCTTGCGGACCCGGGTCGCCCCGGCCGCGGACCCGCTCTGGGAGTTGGTCCTCAGCCTGCACCTGCTCCAGGGGCGCGGCCGTGACCCCATGATGACCACCTGGCGGCGCGCCGTCGCGCAGGGGCTGCGGGGCGACAACAGCGCCGAGCGTTACCGGTTGCTCCTCGCGCTCAACCCACCGCGTGGCTACTTCCCCGACTTCCTCACGCCGTCCGCCAGCAAGGACGGCATCGAGGCGGGGTTGGAGGCGGTCCGCGGCACCCCGCGCGGCATGCTGCGCCGCGACCTGACCGTGCTCGCCGCGGAAACCCCGCTGCCGTCCTCGGCGACCGCGCTCGTCCGGGGCGAACCCGAGGTGTTGCAGAACCTCACCGACACCATGGCGCGCTACCAGTCCCTGGCCGTCACGCCCTACTGGGCCCGGGTCCAGGCCGCCGTCGAGGCGGACCGGGCCCGCCGTGCCCGAGCCATGCTCGACGGTGGCGCCGAGGGGTTGCTCGCCAGCCTGCGACCCGCCATGCGGTGGGGCGGCGGGGTGCTCGAGGTGCTCGACTACCCGGACAGCCGGGAGCTGCACCTGGACGGCCGAGGGCTGCTGCTCGTCCCGTCGTTCTTCTGTTCCCGCACCCCGGTGACGCTTGTCGATCCGACGTTGCCCCCGGTGCTGGTCTACCCGGTCGACCGGCTCGGCGGCCTCACGCCCGGCCTCGGCGCCGGGCAGAGCGAGGCGCTCGCCGCGCTGCTCGGCCGCACCCGCGCGGCGGTGCTCCAGGTCGCCGACGAGGGCTGCACCACCGGCGAGATGGCCCGGCGGCTGCGCATCTCCGCCGCCGCGGCCAGTCAGCACACCACCGTGCTGCGCAACGCCGGGTTGCTGGTCAGCCACCGGGACCGCAACACCGTGCTGCACACGCTGACCCCGCTGGGCCGTGCCGTCCTCGACGCCTGACCGCGCGCCGTCCACGGTGGCTCAAGCGTGCCGTCCACTGTGCCTGAGCGCGCCGTCCTCGCTACCTGAGCGCGCCGTCTTCGCTACCTGAGCGCGCCGTCCTCGGGGCCGGGCCGCGCCGTCCTCGGGGCCGGGCCGCACCGGGCTGGGCCGGGCCGCACCGGGCTGGGCCGGGCCGCACCGGGCTGGGCCGGGCCACGCCGGGCCGGGCCGGGCCGGACCGCGCCGGGGCGGTCAGAGTGCCAGCGTGGCGCTGGCGGTGCTGCCGGCCGGTGGTGGCAGCAGCACCGACCCGATGCCCTCGGCGGCCAGCGCGGTGCGCAGGCGTTGCAGGTCCGCGCCGAACCGGACCAGGTCCGGCCGGTCGACAGGCGTCGGCGCCGCGCCGAGCAGCAGACCGGTGGCGGTGGCCGGCCAGTCGGGCACCGTGGCGGCGAACCCGGCGCGTACCTCGTCATCGGTGACGTGGGTGAACACGGTGCCCGGGGCCACCAGGTCGGTGACCGCGGCGATCGCCCGGTCCACCGCGGCCGGGTCGGGGGGCGTCGGGCCGGTCCCGTCGGGGAGCGTGGCCGCCGCCCGGAGGCCGGCGGCGTGCGCCTCGGCGGTGCCCAGCGAGAAGAGGTCCAGCGAGGCGTCCCGCACCAGCGCGCGGGCGCCCTCGTCGTCGTCCCGGGTCGCGCCGAGGTAACCGCGGACCACGGCGACGGGCACCTGGTCGCACTTGCCCTTGATCAGCTCACCGGCGGCGGCCAGTTCGTCGACCACCGCCATCTGGGTGAGCTGGAGTTCGTTGCCGTACGGGTCGACCTCGCCCCGGTGGTCGCGGATCGCCGGCATGCCGGCCACGCCGAGCGCCACATCGGTCAGGCCGTTGCGCCACGGGCGGCCCATGGTGTCGCTGACGACGACCGCGACGTCCAGACCGTGCCGCTCGCGCAGCGCGGCCCGCAACGCCCGGGCGGACGCGTCCGGGTCCACCGGCAGCAGCACCAGGCGGGTCTTGTCCACGTTGGACGCGTCGATGCCGGCGGAGGCCATCACGAAGCCGTGGTGGGTCTGCACGATCCGGGTCGCGCCCCGGGTGGCGACCACCCGGGCGGTCTCGGCGGCCAGCACCCGGTCCCGCGCGGCGAGGCGCTCCGGACCGTCGGCGGGCACGTCGACCAGCCGGCCCTCCGCCTTCGACACGATCTTGCTGGTGACCACCAGCACGTCGCCGTCGCGCAGCCAGGGCGCCGCGCCGGCGATCAGCGCCGCCAGGTCGTCGCCCTCGGTCACGTGGCCGATGCCCGGCACCGGCAGGATCTCCAGCCTCACATCAACTCCAACGCGGCGCGCACCATCGCGGCGGTCGCCGCCTCGTCGGTCATCCGCAGCGGCGCCGCGCGGACGGTCACGCCCGGCACCACGGCGTCCTCGTCCTCCGGGGCGACCAGCCAGCCGTCGAGCAGCCCGCCGCCGGACCGGCTGCCGTAGAGGGCACCCACCCCGGCCGCGCTGCACTCCACGCCGAGCACGGCCAGGCAGCGGTCGGCCATGCCGCGTACCGGCGCGCCGCCGATGATCGGCGACACCCCGATCACCGGGGCCGGACCGCCGACCACCGCGTCGCGCAGGCCGGGCACGGCAAGCACCGGGGCGACGCTGACCACCGGGTTGCTCGGCGCGATCAGCACCACGTCCGCGGCGGCGATCGCCTCGACCACGCCGGGCGCGGGCTTCGCCGCCTCCGCGCCGACGAAGACGAACTGCTCGGTCGGCACCTCGGCCCGGTACCGCACCCACCACTCCTGGAAGTGGACCGCCCGTCGCCCCTGCTCGTCGGAGATGACCGCGTGCGTCTCCAGCCGCTCGTCGGTGGCCGGCAGCAGGCGTACGCCGGGCTGCCAGCGGGTGGCCAGCGCCTCGGTGACCTGGGACAGCGGGTAGCCGGCGTTGAGCATGGAGGTGCGTACCAGGTGGGTGGCGAGGTCCTTGTCGCCGAGGCCGAACCAGCTCGGCTCCGCCCCGTACGCGGCCAGCTCGGTCTTCACCGTCCAGGTCTCACCGACCCGCCCCCAGCCACGCTCCGGGTCGGCGCCGCCGCCCAGCGTGTAGAGCACGCTGTCCAGGTCGGGGCAGACCTTCAGCCCGTGCAGCAGCAGGTCGTCACCGACGTTGACCACGGCGGTCACGTCGGCGCCGGTCTCCCGGGCGTACGCCCGGACGCCGAGCAGGAACCGGGCGCCCCCGATGCCGCCGGTCAGTACCACGATGCGCATGCCGTCCATCCTTCCGCACGTGCCGCCGTGGATCGCCCGGTGGCCGGAGAGACTAGGCTCACGTCGCCAACTGTCCGCTTTCGTCCCCTGGGGGAGTCCGTGACCAGCCCCACCGAGCCCGCGTCCGGTGACGCCGCGCAGGCCAGCCAACTGACCAAGCCGCTGCGCGAACTGGCCGCGCTCGTCCTGCTCGGCGCGAACGCCGTGCTGCTCTTCGTCGGCCTGCTGCGCCTGCTGGTGCCGGTCGACGACTACAGCACGTTCGGCGGTCGGGCCGGCAGCACCTACTTCACCTTCGTCGGGCTGGAGTCGACGGTCCTGCCGCTGCTGGCCGTGCTGCTCGCCTCGCACATCCGTCCGGTGCTGCCGAAGGCGAAACTGATCACCCAGGTGGCGTTGATCGAGTTCGCCGTCTCCGCCGTCTTCGGTGCGCTGACGTTCCTGATCTGGCTGGTGAACCGGCTCGCCGACGGCGAGGTGCTTGATGCGTTCCTCGGGCTGCTCACCCGGGTGGCCTGGCTGGCCGTCTTCGCGATCGCCGGGTTCGTGGTGTTCAAGATCTGGCGCACGCTCTACTACGTGCCGAAGCCCAAGCCGCAGCCCGGCGTCTACGGTCAGGCCCAGCCGGGCTGGCCGCAGCAGCCCGGTCAGCCCGGCGGCTACCCCGCCCAGGGCGGTTACCCGCCGGCCGGGGTGCCGCCGCAGCCGGGCCAGGCCCCGGCGGGCTACCCGTCGGCGGGCGCGCCCCCGCAGCCCGGTTGGCCGCAGGCCGGTCCGTACGGCCAGCCGCAGTCGGCGCCGCCGTTCAACACCGCCCCGCCGCACGCCCCGCAGTCGGCCCCGCCGTTCGCCGGCCAGCAGCCGGGCCCGCAGTTCGGTGCCCCGCAGGCCGGCCCGCAGGCGGGGGGTCCGCAGTTCGGCGGCCCGCAGGCCGGCGCCCCGCAGTTCGGCCAGCCGCCGTCGGCGCCGCCGTTCGGCCAGCCGCCGTCGGCCGACCCGACCCAGGCGATCCCGCGTCAGAGCGCCGAGCCGGGCCAGCCGGCGTCCCCGGCCGACGACGAGCGCACCCAGCGCTTCGACCGCGAGGACCCGAACCAGCCCCGGTGAATCCGGTGGCGGGCGGCGGAGACACCTCCGCCGCCCGCGCCGGCGCTCCGCCTGGCAGCAGGTGTCAAGCGGGGCGCCCGCCTCTACCGGAAGCGTTAAGCGGGGGCCCCTCCTTACACTGGGGCGATGGGTGAGCGCAGCAAGACCGTCCCGACCGAGGCGAGCGTTCGGCGGGCGCTGGGCCGCGCCGCCACCGGTCGGGCGTTGGACGCGGACGAGGCGGCGGCCCTGCTCACCGCGCGCGGCGCGGCGCTCGACGAGCTGTTCCGCGTCGCCGGGGAGATCCGCGACGCCGGGCTGCGTGAGGCCGGCCGGCCGGGCGTGGTCACGTACTCCAAGAAGGTCTTCATCCCGCTGACCCGGCTCTGCCGGGACCGCTGCCACTACTGCACGTTCGCCACCGTGCCGCACCGGCTGCCCGCCGCCTACCTGGAGCGCGACGAGGTCCTCGCGATCGCCCGGGAGGGCGCGGCGCAGGGCTGCAAGGAGGCGCTGTTCACGCTCGGTGACCGGCCGGAGGAGCGCTGGCCGGCGGCCCGCGAGTGGTTGGACGAGCGGGGCTACGACTCCACGCTCGACTACCTGCGCGCCTGTGCGGTGGCGGTGCTGGAGGAGACCGGCCTGCTGCCGCACCTGAACCCGGGCGTGCTGTCCTGGTCGGAGTTGCAGCGGCTCAAGCCGGTCGCGCCGAGCATGGGCATGATGCTGGAGACCACCGCCACCCGGCTCTGGTCGGAGCCGGGCGGCCCGCACTTCGGCTCGCCGGACAAGGAACCCGCGGTGCGGCTGCGGGTGCTCGACGACGCCGGCCGGGTCGGCGTGCCGTTCACCACCGGCATCCTGATCGGCATCGGTGAGCACCGGGCCGAGCGGGTCGACGCGTTGTTCGCGATCCGTCGCGCGATGCGGGAGTACGGCCACCTCCAGGAGGTGATCGTGCAGAACTTCCGCGCCAAGCCGGACACCGCGATGCGCGGCATGCCGGACGCGGAGCTGCACGACCTGGCCGCGACCGTGGCGGTGGCCCGGGTGCTGCTCGGCCCGAAGGCGCGCATCCAGGCCCCGCCGAACCTGATCGCCGGCGAGTACGACCTGCTGCTGCGCGCCGGCATCGACGACTGGGGCGGCGTCTCCCCGGTGACGCCGGACCACGTCAACCCGGAGCGGCCCTGGCCGCAGCTCGACGAGCTGGCCGCGCGGACCGCGGCCGCCGGGTTCACGCTGCGCGAGCGGTTGACCGTCTACCCGGAGTACGTGCGGACCGGCGGGCCGTGGCTGGACCCGCGCCTGCTGCCGCACGTCACCGCGCTCGCCGACCCGGCGACCGGGCTGGCGGTCGAGGCGGCCCGCCCGGTGGGGCGGCCCTGGCAGGAGCCGGAGGAGGTCTTCGGCGGCCGGACCGACCTGCACGTCACCATCGACGTGACCGGCCGGACGGAGGACCGGCGCGGCGACTTCGACAGCGTCTACGGCGACTGGTCCGAGGTGGCGAACAAGGTCACCCGCCCGGTGCCCGGGACCGGCGGCGGGGACGCCGAGTTGCGCGCCGGCCTGCGGCTGGCGGCGGACGACCCGGCCGCGCTGCTGACGCCGGCGCACGAGGCGGCGGCGCTGGCGTTGTTCGGCGCGGACGGCCCGGCGCTGGACGAGCTGTGCCGGATCGCCGACGACGTGCGCCGGGACGCGGTCGGCGACGACGTGACCTACGTGGTCAACCGGAACATCAACTTCACGAACGTCTGCTACGTGGGTTGCCGGTTCTGCGCGTTTGCGCAGCGGGAGAGCGACGCGGACGCGTTCCGGCTCTCCCTCGACCAGGTGGCCGACCGGGCCGAGGAGGCGTGGACGGCCGGCGCCACCGAGGTCTGCCTCCAGGGTGGCATCGACCCGAAGATGCCGGTCACCGGCTACGCCGACATCGTCCGCGCGATCAAGGCGCGGGTGCCCGGGATGCACGTGCACGCGTTCTCCCCGATGGAGATCGTCACCGCCGCCGCGAAGGCCGGCGTGCCGGTGCGGGAGTGGCTGGGCCGGCTGCGCGAGGCCGGGCTGGACACCATCCCGGGCACCGCCGCCGAGATCCTCGACGACGACGTGCGCTGGGTGCTCACCAAGGGCAAACTGCCGGCCGCCGCCTGGGTCGAGGTGGTCAGCACGGCCCACGAGCTGGGCATCCGGTCCAGCTCCACGATGATGTACGGGCACGTCGACCACCCCGGCCAGTGGCTGGCCCATCTGCGGGTGCTGGCCGGCGTGCAGGACCGTACCGGCGGGTTCACCGAGTTCGTGGCGCTGCCGTTCGTGCACACCAACGCGCCGATCTACCTGGCCGGCATCGCCCGGCCGGGGCCGACCTGGCGGGAGAACCGGGTGGTGCACGCGATGGCCCGGCTGTTGCTGCACGGCCGGATCGACAACATCCAGTGCTCCTGGGTGAAGCTCGGCGACGCCGGCACGGTGGAGATGCTGCGCGGCGGCTGCAACGACCTCGGCGGCACGCTGATGGAGGAGACCATCTCCCGGATGGCCGGCTCGGGCAACGGTTCGGCCCGCACCGAGGAGCAGTTGCGGTCGATCGCCACGGCGGCCGGGCGGCCGTTCCGCAAGCGGACGACCGCGTACGGTCACGCCCGCGCCTGACGTCGAACCTTTCGCCGCGCCGCGCCGTACCTGTGGGTGCCGGCGGCGGTTGCGGCGAGGACCGCCGCCGGTGACCCCCAGCCCGGGGACCCGGCGGCGTCCGGGTGCCCGGCCCCCGCGGCGCTGCGGCGCCGGTTGCGGAAAGGTTGCCGATGAGCACTGACGAGACCACCGACGCGCCGAAGCGGCGGCCCTGGCCGCGGCTGACCCGCCGGCAGACGCTGACCGCCGCCGCGAGCGCCACGTTGGGCGCGGCGGCGCTCACCGTGCCGGGCCTGTCCGCCGCGCAGAACGCCCCCACCGCGGGCCGGCGCGACGAGCCGATCGTGGTCCACCTGCGCGACGCCGCCACCGGCACGATGGACGTCTTCGTCGGCACGACCCGGGTCCAGGTGCGCGACCGTGGGCTGGCCGACCGTCTGGTGCGCGCCGCCCGCCGCTGACCCCGCTCCTCCCGGCGCGGGCTTCCGGCGCCGGTCCGACAGACGTTTCCCCGACGAAGGTGTGGTCCGCCATGTCCTCTCACCGCGAGGCCCCGGAGATCGCCAAGGATCCGGTCGCCGACAGTTCCGACCTGTACGCGTTCGTCAGCCCGACCCGGCCGGACACGGTCACGTTGATCGCCAACTACGTGCCGGTGCAGCTCCCCTCCGGCGGCCCCAACTTCTTCGAGTTCGGTGACGACGTCCGGTACGAGATCCACGTCGACAACGACGGCGACGGTTACCCGGATGTCACCTATCGTTTCGAATTCACCACCGAGATCACGAATCAGAACAGTTTTCTCTACAACACCGGGCCGATCGAGTCGCTGGACAGCAAGAACTGGAACCGGCGGCAGTTCTACAAGCTGACCCGGATCGCGGACGGCCGGGAGCACGTGCTGGCGAACAAGCTGCCCTGCCCGCCGTGCAACGTCGGCCCGCTGTCCACGCCGAACTACCAGAACCTGGTGAAGCAGGCGACGTTCAAGCTGTCCACCGGCGAGAAGGTGTTCGCCGGCCAGCGCGCCGACGGGTTCTTCGTCGACCTGGGCGCGGTGTTCGACCTGGGTACGCTGCGGCCGTTCCAGCAGCTCCACGTGGCCGGCAAGAAGCTGTTCAAGACCGAGGGCGAGCCGGTCAACGCGTTGGACCGGCTGAACGTGCACAGCATCGCCCTCCAGGTGCCGTTGGGCAAGGTGCGCCGGAAGGCCGCCCGGTACGGCTACGCCGACCGCGCGTCGACGATCGGCGTCTGGACCACCGCGTCCCGGCAGCAGGTGCGGGTGCTCGGCGACCGGGTGTCCGCGGACACCGCCACCGGCCCCTTCGTTCAGGTGTCTCGACTCGGCAACCCGTTGTTCAACGAGGTGATCGTGCCGATGTCGAAGAAGGACCTGTGGAACACGCTGCCGCCGTCGGAGGACAAGCGGTTCGCCGGGTTCGTCGAGCGGCCCGAGCTGGCCGCGCTGCTGCCGGTGCTCTATCCGGGTGTCTTTCCCAACCTGGACGCGTTGAACAAGGCGAAGAAGCCGCGCGCCGACCTGGTGGCGCTGCTGCTCACCGGCGTACCGGCCGGGCTGGTGGACGGCTTCGCGAACACCACCGGCGACACCCAGGCCGACATGCTGCGGCTGAACACGGCGATCCGGCCCAGTGCCCGGCCGGACCGGTTCGGGGTGCTCGGCGGCGACCTGGCCGGCTTCCCCAACGGCCGGCGGGTCACCGACGACGTGGTGACCATCGCGCTGCGCGCGATCGCCGGGTTGACCGTCCCGCTGGTCGACAAGACGTTCAAGCCGGACGCCGCGGCGGCGGCCGTCACGCCGGGTCTGGACGCGACGGACGTGACCGCGCCGTTCCTCGGTGACTTCCCGTTCCTCGGCACCCCGTACGACGGGTTCGGCAACCCGACGGCGAAGCGGTCCTGAGGGGATGGGCGGCATGCACCGGCACCACGACCTCGGCCCGTCGTACCGCGGGACCGTGCTGCTCGACCTCGGCGGCGACACCGGCGCGCTGATCATCCACACCGGCCGGGACCTGCACGGACGGGAGATCGAGATCAGTCGCGCGGACCGGGACGGTCCGCGTACCCACTCGGCGGTACGGGAGCGGCACGTCCTGGACGGGGTGTTCCACAGTGCCGTCTACCCCGACCTGGAGGCGGGCCTTTATACCGTCTGGTGGGACGAGGACACATCGGCCGGCGCGATCTCCGTCACCGGCGGAGCGATCACCGAATTCGTCTGGCCGACCAGTTCACCACCGCGAACCGACTGACCGAACGTTCAGCGACCCACGCGCCCCGTCCACATGTTGGACGGGGCGCGGTCGGCGTTGGTGGATGGACGGGCGGTACCGCGCCGAGCGCGTTAACCTTTGCCCCACCATTAGTGATCTTGGGCGGCGGCCGACGGGGGCGTCCGGCCGGCCCGCCGGTGTTGCGCCACGGCAGAAAACTTGGCGCAACTCGCCGGGGAGGGCGTTACTCGCCCGGGGTCTGAATCGATAGGGCAGGTTGCGAGGCTACGGACGGCCGCAGCGGTCGCGCCGGACGTGTCGGGAGGGCGACTCCATTATCAAGTTTGGCTTGACGGCGCACGCATTACACGCGTGTAATTTGAATGGGGTTGTTCGCGCGGAACGCACCAATTGGGTCCGTACGGACAAGCACGCCTTTCGCGTGGGGGGTTGCAGCGGCGAATGACGCCGGTGCGCGACAAGGAGGCAATCGATGGACGGCCAGCTCGAGGTGGCCGACCTGCTCGGGAACGCGCCGGAGTGGCAGGAGCGGGCGCTCTGCTCGCAGACCGACCCGGAGGCGTTCTTTCCCGAGAAGGGCGGCTCGACCCGCGAGGCGAAGCGCATCTGCTCGCGGTGTGAAGTCAAGACGGAATGTCTGGAGTACGCGCTCGGCCACGACGAGCGGTTCGGGATCTGGGGCGGCCTCTCCGAACGGGAGCGGCGCAAGCTCAAGCGGCGGGTGGCTGCCTGACCCGACATGGACCGGGCGGTGGGGGCCGCCCGGGTCCGTGGGGTCGCGGTGTGCGGGGTGCGACGCGGCCGGCGGTCAGGCCAGCTCGTCGGGATCGACCCCGAGCAGGTTCGCCACCTGCTCGATGATCACGTCGTGCACGAGATCCGCGAGGTCCTCCCGGTCCATCGCGCGGAACTCCAACGGTCGCCGGTAGAGCACGATGCGCGGCGGCACCTCCTGCCGTCCGGGGCGACCCGGCAGCAGTCGGGCGAGCGGCACCTCGCCGTCCTCCAGCACGTCCGAGTCGTAGACGTTCAGATCCGGTGGGACGTCCTCGACGGCGAACTCCACCCCGGCCAACTCCTTGGCGAACCGGCGTTCGAGCGTCTCCACGGTGTCGAGCACCAGGTCGTCGAAGACCTCGGCCTTGGTCCGGGCCAGCGGCACGGTGGCCGGCACGAGCCGCCCGCGCAGCCCGCGACCGTGCCGGTCGCGGTGGGTGCGCCGGCCCGAGCCGGGGCGGCTGTTCTGCGGGCTCGTCATGACGCACAGGGTAGCCCGGTGACAGGGCCGTCCCGCCGTCGCGCGGCACGCCCGGCGCGCCGGTGCGCCGATCGGACGAATTGTGATCACCGTGACGGGCGTGTCGTAACGCGAAGCGGTGCGCCGGACCCGGTAATGGGGATACCCTGCCGCACGTGAGGTCACCACGGCGCTGCTCCCGTAACGGCTGCCCCCGGCAAGCGGTCGCCACATTGACCTATGTCTACAACGAGTCGACAGCGGTGGTGGGGCCGCTCGCGGCGTTCGCCGAACCGCACACGTACGACCTGTGTGAGCAGCACGCCCGCAGCCTGACCGCCCCGCGCGGCTGGGACGTGGTGCGGCACGAGGGCGAGTTCGAGCCGCCGCCGCCCACCACCGACGACCTGGTCGCGTTGGCCGAGGCGGTCCGCGAGGCCGCCCGCCCGGCGCCGCCGCGTCCCCCCGAGGACCCCCACCCCAAGCCGAACTCCCAGCCTCCGCACCAGCAGGGCCGTCGCGGCCACCTCCGGGTGATCCCGCCCAACCACTGACCGTCGGGTCAGTGGCCCAGGAAACGGTTGAAGAGGGTGGCGCGGCGGGCCGGACGGTGGGTGCGGGTCTCGGTGGCGTCGGCCGACGACATGATCTTCAAGCCGGCGTTCATGGCCAGCCACCGCAGCGGCTCCGGCTCCCAGCGCGGCGAGCGGTGCCCGACCCAGGGCAACGCGGTCAGCTCGCTCGCCTCGCCCCGGATCAGGCCGGCAAGCGTGCGACCGGCCAGGTTGCTGGTGCCCACCCCGTCGCCGACGTACCCGCCGGCCCAGGCCAGCCCGGTGCGGCGGTCCAGCCCCACCGAGGCGGCCCAGTCCCGGGCCACGCCGAGCGGGCCGCCCCAGGCGTGCGTCACCGGCACGTCCGGGCCGAGCGCGGGAAACAGCTCGCCGAGCGTGCGGCGCAACGCCGCGAACACGCGCGGCTCCCGGTCGAAGTCGGGGCGCACCCGGGAGCCGTAGTGGTAGGGGGCGCCCCGCCCGCCGAACGCCAGCCGACCGTCGGCGGTGCGCTGGCCGTACACGATGAGATGCCGGTAGTCGGCGAACGTCTCCCGGTCGGCCAGGCCGATCCGGGCCCAGGTCTCCGCCGGCAGCGGCGCGGTGGCCACCATCAGTGAGTAGACCGGCGCGACCGCCCGTCGGTGCCCGGGCAGCCCCGGCGTGAAGCCCTCGGTGGCGCGGACCACCACCGGCGCCCGGACCACGCCCGCCGGGGTCACCGCCGCGCCGGGCCGCAGCGCGGTGACAGGGGTGCGTTCGAAGACGCGTACGCCTCGGCGCTCCACCGCCCGGGCCAGGCCCCGGACCAGCTTCGCCGGTTGCACGGTGGCGCAGTGCGGCGTGTACGTGCCGCCGCGTACCCCGTCGGCGGCGCAGCGGGCGGTGGCCTCGGCGGCGTCGAGCAGCACCAGGTCGTCGTCGGTGAGACCGTGCGCGCGGGCCTGGGCGACCTCGGCGCGGGCCCGGTCGAGCTGCGCCCCGGTGCGGGCCAGCACCACGGTGCCGCCGGCCCGCCAGTCGCAGTCGATGCCCTCGGCGGCGGCCACCCGACCCACCTCGTGGACGGTGTCGTGCATGGCCTGCTGCATGGCCAGCGCCCGATCCGGCCCGTGGCGTCGGGCCAGCGCCGGCAGCGAGGTGGGGAACAGCGCCGAGCACCAGCCGCCGTTGCGGCCGGACGCGCCGTACCCGGCGATCTCCCGCTCCAGCACGACGACCCGCAGCGTCGGATCGGCCCGCGCCAGGTAGTACGCCGTCCACAGCCCGGTGTACCCGGCGCCCACGATCGCCACGTCGGCGTCCGTGTCGCCGGGCAACCCGGGCCGGGGGGTCAGCGGCTCGTCCAGGTCGGACAGCCAGTGGGACAACTCCTGGTAGCGCACCGTCTACAGCCGGGACCACGCCTCGGTCAACACCGCGCGCAGGATCTGCTCGATCTCGTCGAACTGCTGCTGCTCGGCGATCAGCGGCGGGGCGAGCTGCACCACCGGGTCGCCCCGGTCGTCGGCCCGGCAGTAGAGCCCGGCCTGGAACAGCGCGGTGGAGAGGAAGCCGCGCAGCAGCCGCTCGGACTCCGCCTCGTCGAACGTCTCCCGGGTCGTCTTGTCCTTGACCAGCTCGATGCCGTAGAAGTAGCCGTCGCCCCGGACGTCGCCGACGATCGGCAGGTCGGTCAGCTTCTCCAGGGTGGCGCGGAACGCGTCCTCGTTGGCCCGGACGTGCCCGACCAGGTCCTCCCGGGCGAACACCTCCAGGTTGGCCAGCGCCACCGCGCAGGAGACCGGGTGCCCGCCGAACGTCACGCCATGGGCGAACATGCCGGTCTCGGTGAGGAACGGCTCCATCAGCCGGTCGCTGGCGATCATCGCGCCGAGCGGGGCGTAGCCGGAGGTGATGCCCTTGGCGGTGGTGATGATGTCCGGCTGGTAGCCGTACCGGGTGGCGCCGAAGTACTCGCCGAGCCGGCCCCAGGAGCAGATCACCTCGTCGCTGACCAGCAGCACGTCGTACGCGTCGCAGATCTCCCGCACCCGGGCGAAGTAGCCGGGCGGCGGCGGGAAGCAGCCGCCGGAGTTCTGCACCGGCTCCAGGAAGACCGCGGCGACCGTGTCCGGCCCCTCCCGTTCGATCGCCCGGCCGATCTCGTCGGCGGCCCACCGGCCGAACGCCTCGGCGTCGTCGCCGTGCTCCGGGGCGCGGTAGAAGTTGGTGTTCGGCACCTTGATCCCGCCGGGCACCAGCGGCTCGAAGTCGCTCTTGATGCCGGGCAGGCCGGTGATCGACAGCGCGCCCATCGAGGTGCCGTGATAGGCGATGTAGCGGCTGACCACCTTGTGCTTGTTGGGCTGGCCGGTGCGCTTGAAGTAGGCGCGGGCCAGCTTCCAGGCCGCCTCGACGGCCTCGGAGCCGCCGGTGGTGAAGAAGATCCGGTTCAGGTCGCCGGGGGTCAGCGCGGCGATCTTCTCGGCCAGCTCCACGGCGGTCGGGTGGGCGTACGACCAGAGCGGGAAGTAGGCCAGCTCGCCGGCCTGCTTGGCGGCGGCCTCGGCCAGCTCGGTCCGGCCGTGGCCGGCGTTGACGACGAAGAGCCCGGCGAGCCCGTCGAGGTAGCGGCGGCCCTGTGCGTCCCAGACGTACGCGCCCTCGCCCCGCACGATGGTCGGAACCTCGCCGGCGGAGTAGCTGGCCATCCGGGTGAAGTGCATCCAGAGGTGGTCGGTGGCGTTGGCCATGTCAGCCCCATCGGGTCTCGGGCCGGTCAGGGGTGACACCGGCCGCTCTGCCCACGGTTATCCCACAGTCGATACGGCCAAGGCAAGTGTTATCGGTGGCGCAGGAGGGTGGATGCGACGAATTCGGCGCGCTGTGGGCTTCCACACAACGGAAACCGCACCCTCGTGATTCGCCGTCCCGGCGAACCCGGCGCGTCCGGACGGCGAGTGCGCTCACCGGCTACCAACTTGAGCGCGTGGACGGTTCACCGTCGTGAGCCGTCCACGCCATCAAGTTCGTAGCGGCCCGGCACGCCATGCCGCGGTGCCGCCCGACCGGGCTCGCGCAGTGGTCGAGGACGTTCGGGACGTCCGCCAACCCGTCCCGCCGCAACACGCCGGTGGGCCACAGACGTGCACACGCAGCGTGGCTATTGTGCGGCGCAGCGCATCGAGCGACGCGACGGTGAGCGGGTGTCCCGCCGCCGGCCGTCGAGTGACGAGGGCGGGAGGGGTCCGTTGGCGAACGAGGTGCTGCGGTTGGCGATGGCGGAGCGGGGCGAGACGGCCGAGTCGCTCGCCGCGAAGGTCCAGGTCGATCCGAAGACGGCGGCACGCTGGGTGACGGCCGACCGCATCCCCCATCCGCACAGCCGGGTCGCGGTCGCCGAGGTGCTGGGCCGCGAGGTCGCCGAGCTGTGGCCGGAGCCGTTCCGCCGCCGCGACCTGCCGTGGTTCCGCCCCTGGGCCGACCTGGAGCAGGAGGCCACCTCGTTGCGCTCGTACCAGCCGCTGCTCGTGCCGGGCCTGCTCCAGACCGAGGGGTACGCCCGCGCGGTGCTGGGCACAGGCGCACTGCTCGCGCCCGCCGAGGTGGACGAGATCGTGGCGAGCCGGATCGCGCGTCAGCGCGTCCTCGACCGGGACGACCCGCCGCAACTCGTCGTGGTGATCGACGAGGTGGTGCTGCGCCGGCCGGTCGGCGACGGGTCGGTGATGGCCGGTCAGCTCCGGCATCTCGCGGCGGTCGCCGGGCGGGAGCACGTCCAGGTCCGGGTGATCCCGGCCGACAACCCGTGGCACACCGGGCTGGCCGGCCCGTTCGTACTGGGCCGGCTGCCCGACGGGACGGAATTGGCGTATCTCGACAATCAGCTCCGCGGTCAGGTCGTGACCGATCCGGTCGACGTCGCTAGCCTGGGTCGGAGGTGGGAGAGCGTGACCGGCGAGGCGTTGCCCCGGCGGCGCTCGATCGAGCTGATCAGGGGAGTGGCGGAGACATGGACATGACCGGCGCCCGCTGGCGCACCGCGACCCGCAGCAGCAACAACGGCGGCGACTGCGTCGAGGTGGCCGACAACCTGCCCGGTCGAGTGCTGGTGCGCGACAGCAAGGACCGTGCCGGCGGCACGCTCAGCTTCACGCCCGCCGCCTGGCGGGCCTTCGTCGGCCACGCTCAGGCCGTGCCCCAGGTGTAGGTCTGCTTGCGCAGCTTGAGATAGACGAACGCCTCGGTCGACAGCACGCCGGGCACGCCGCGCAGCTTCTGGAGGATCTCCAGCAGGTGCGCGTCGTTGCGGCACACCACCTCGGCCAGCAGGTCGAACGAGCCGGCGGTGATCACCACGTAGTCGACCTCCTCGAACTCGGCGAGCCGGTCGGCCACCGGCTCCAGGTCACCGTCGGTACGCAGCCCGATCATGGCCTGCCGGGGGAAGCCGAGCTGGAGCGGATCGGTCACCGCCACGATCTGCATGACGCCGGCGTCGAGCAGGCGCTGCACCCGCTGGCGTACCGCCGCCTCGGAGAGGCCGACCGCCTTGCCGATGCTCGCGTACGGGCGGCGGCCGTCCTCCTGGAGCTGCTCGATGATCTGCTTGGCCACGTCGTCCAACAGAGCGTGGTTGGAACCTTCACGCACGGTGACGCGGCGGGTGCCCTTGCCGTTCTCCAGTTGCCGGTTGGCCATCGCCGCTCCCCATGTCCGATTCGCTGTGCAGAAGCGTAGTGCCCCGGCGCAGTCTGGCGTAATTCGTGGCCCTTAGCTATTCCCACAACGGAATCCCTTGTGAGAGAGGGTTCCTCATGTCAGGATCAGGCCTCCATCGCCACTGACCTCCCGCCGGCGAGCCACCCCCGTCCCGCCGCCGACGATGCCCCCCAAGGAGTCGTCACATGCGTAGTCCCCTCCGGACGCTCACCCGGCGTGGTCTGCTCACCGGAACGCTCGGCTCGGCCGCGCTGCTCGCCACCGCGGGCACGCTTGCCGGCTGCGGCACGAAGGGCGCCCAGCAGACCGAGGCCGGCTGCAAGAGCGACGACGTGTCCGCCACCGAGAAGAAGCTGGCGTTCTCGAACTGGCCGCAGTACATGGACACCGACGAGAAGGACGAGTCGAAGCGCCCCACGCTCGACGCGTTCATCGCCAGCACCGGCATCCAGGTGACCTACACCGAGGACGTCAACGACAACAACGAGTTCTTCGGCAAGGTGCAGAACCAGCTCGCCGGCTGTCAGAGCACCGGCCGGGACATCATGGTGCTCACCGACTGGATGGCCGCCCGGATGATCCGGCTCGGCTGGGTCCAGAAGCTGGACAAGGCGAAGATCGGAAACGTCGAGGCGAACCTGCTGCCGTCGCTGCGTGGCCGGTCCTTCGACAAGGACACCCAGCTCGCGATCCCGTGGCAGTCCGGCCTCGCCGGTCTGGCCTACAACGCCAAGGTGACCAAGGAGATCCGCACCGTCGACGAGCTGCTCACCCGCCCCGACCTCAAGGGCAAGGTGACCGCGCTGTCGGAGATGCGCGACACCATGGGCCTGCTGCTCCAGTCGAACGGTCACGACCCGGCCAACTTCACCCCGGCCCAGTTCGACGACGCGCTGAACAAGCTCAAGAAGGCCGTGGACAGCAAGCAGATCCGGCGCTTCACCGGCAACGACTACGCGCCCGACCTGGCCAAGGGTGACATCGCCGCGTGCATCGGCTGGTCCGGCGACGTGATCCAGCTCGGCTTCGAGGACCCCAAGGTCAAGTTTGTGGTGCCGGAGTCCGGCGTGATGCTCTGGTCGGACAACATGCTGGTGCCGAACAAGGCCACCCACAAGGCCAACGCCGAGGCGCTGATGAACTACTACTACGACCCGGCGGTGGCGGCGAAGCTGGCCGCGTACGTCAACTACATCTGCCCCGTGCAGGGCGCGCAGGCCGAGATGGAGAAGATCGACCCGGACCTGGCGGGAAACCCGCTGATCTTCCCGGACGACGCGATGCTCGCGAAGTCGAAGGTCTTCATGGCCCTCGACGAGCAACGCGAGAAGGAGTACGAGACCAAGTTCCAGCAGGTCATCGGGGCGTGAGGCAGATGGCGCAGGAAGCACCGGCCGGCGATCTGCGACTGGCCGACCTGACCAGGCGGTTCGGCGTCTTCACCGCCGTCGACGACCTCAGCCTGACCATTCCGCAGGGCTCGTTCTTCGCCCTGCTCGGCGCGTCCGGCTGCGGCAAGACCACCACACTGCGGATGATCGCCGGGCTGGAGACGCCGACCGGCGGGCAGGTGCTGCTCGGCGACCGGGACATCACCGGGCTGCGGCCGTACAAGCGGCCGGTCAACACCGTGTTCCAGAGCTACGCGCTCTTCCCGCACCTCGACATCCACGAGAACGTGGCGTTCGGGCTGCGCCGCCGGGGCATCCGCAAGGTGGGCGACCAGGTCGAGCGGATGCTCGCGCTGGTGCAGCTCCAGGGGTACGGCCGACGCCGGCCTGCCCAGCTCTCCGGCGGCCAGCAGCAGCGCGTCGCGCTGGCCCGGGCGCTCATCAACCACCCGCAGGTGCTGCTGCTCGACGAGCCGCTCGGCGCGCTCGACCTGAAACTGCGCCGCCAGATGCAGCTCGAGCTCAAGCGCATCCAGACCGAGGTCGGCATCACGTTCGTGCACGTCACCCACGACCAGGAGGAGGCCATGACCATGGCCGACACGGTCGCGGTGATGAACGCCGGCCGGATCGAGCAGCTCGGCGCGCCCGCCGACATCTACGAGTACCCGGCCACCGCGTTCGTGGCGAACTTCCTCGGCCAGTCCAACCTGCTCGCCGCCGACGCCGGCGGCCACGCCGGGGACGACGTGCTGGTCACCGCGCACGGCGCGCGCTTCTCGGTGCCCGCCGGCCGGGCCCGGCTCGTTGACGGGCCGGCCTTCCTCGGCGTACGCCCGGAGAAGCTGCACCTGGTCGACGGCCCCGACGAGGTGCCCGCCGGCCACCAGCACGTCGGCGGCGTGGTCACCGACGCCTCCTACGTCGGGGTGAGCACCCAGTACCTGGTGCGCACCGCGTGGGGCAGCGAGCTGTCCGTGTTCGCGGCGAACAGCGGGCTGGGCGGTCGGCTCGCCACCGGCACGCCGGTGACCGCGCACTGGGACCCCCGGCACGCGTTCCTGCTGCCCCGGGCCGGCGGCGCGGACGACCAGACCACGCCGCTGCTCGACGAGCCGCCGGTCGGGGCGTTGCCGTGACCGCGCTGGCCCACGTGCCCACCTCCGCCGGGTCACCCGCGCCGCCACCGGCGCGGCGCGGACGGAACCGGCTGCTGCCGTACCTGCTGTTGCTGCCCGGCGCGGCCTGGCTGCTGGTCTTCTTCGCGCTGCCGCTGCTGCAACTCGCCGCCGCCAGCCTCTACGACCCGGCCGGCTCGCTCTCCACCGGGTACGCGATGACCTGGGCGGTCGGCAACTACCCGGACGCGTTGCAGGCGTACTGGCCGCAGTTCCTGCGATCCTTCCTGTACTCGGCGATCGCGCTGGTGCTGGCGCTGCTGATGGGCTACCCGCTGGCGTACGCGATCGCGCAGAAGGCCGGCCGCTGGAAGAACCTGCTGCTGGTGGCCGTGGTCGCGCCGATGTTCACCAGCTTCCTGGTGCGCACGCTGGCCTGGAAGACCATCCTGTCGGACAACGGCGCGGTGGTCGGGCTGCTGCGCGACGTGCACCTGCTCGGGCCGGACGGCCGGCTGCTGGCCACCCCGATCGCGGTGGTGCTCGGCCTGACGTACAACTTCCTGCCGTTCCTGGTGCTGCC
This sequence comes from Micromonospora sp. NBC_01392, assembly GCF_045040125.1. Classification (NCBI taxonomy): domain Bacteria; kingdom Bacillati; phylum Actinomycetota; class Actinomycetes; order Micromonosporales; family Micromonosporaceae; genus Micromonospora; species Micromonospora sp. NBC_01392. The sequence continues at coordinate 1,262,924 of NZ_CP109549.1, forward strand.
GCTGTACGCGAGCCTGGAGCGGCTCGATCCCCGGCTGCTGGAGGCGGCGAGCGACCTGTACGCGAGCCCGCTGCGCGCGTTCACCCGGGTCACGTTGCCGCTGTCGATGCCCGGCCTGATCGCCGGCACGCTGCTGTTCTTCATCCCGGCCACCGGCGACTACATCAACGCCGAGCTGCTCGGCACACCCAACGAGTACATGATCGGCAACGTCATCGACTCGGCGTTCCTGGTCCGGCTCGACTATCCGCAGGGCGCGGCGCTGTCGTTCCTGCTGATGGCCGCGATCCTGGTGATCGTCTTCGCCTACCTGCGCCGGGCCGGCACGGAGGAGGTGCTGTGAGCGGGTTCAGGCGCTGGCTGGCCGACCGGTGGGTGATGGGCGTGGCCCTGCTCGTGCTCGGCTACCTCACGCTGCCGATCCTGGTGGTCGCCGGGCTCTCCTTCAACCGCCCGTCCAGCCGGGTCTCCTACGACTTCAACGAGTTCACGTTGGACAACTGGGCCCGCCCCTGCGCCACCGCCGACATGTGCGACGCGGTGGTGCGCAGCATGGAGATCGGCCTGATCGCCACCGTGGTCTCCACCGTGCTCGGCACCCTGATGGCGTTCGCGCTGGTCCGCCACGGCTTCCGCGGCCGGTCCGGGATCAACGGCCTGATCTTCCTGCCGATGGCCACCCCGGAACTGGTGATGGGCACCTCGCTGCTCGCGCTCTTCGTCGCCGCCGGCGTGCCGCAGGGCTTCTGGACCATCGTCATCGCACACGTGATGTTCTGCGTGTCGTTCGTGGTGGTCACCGTGAAGGCCCGGCTCGCCGGCATGGACCGGCGGCTGGAGGAGGCCGCCATGGACCTGTACGCCAGCGAGTGGCAGACGTTCCGCCGGATCACGCTGCCGCTGGTGCTACCAGGCATCGTCGCCGCCGCGCTGCTGGCGTTCTCACTCAGCTTCGACGACTTCATCATCACCAACTTCAACGCCGGCACCACCGTCACGTTCCCGATGTACGTCTGGGGCGCCGCCCAGCGGGGCATCCCGCCGCAGGTCAACGTCATCGGCACGGCCATGTTCGGGATAGCGCTGCTGCTGGTCGGGGCCAGCTCGCTGCGCGGCCGGCGGGCCCGCAAGGCGGCGCTCGCGGTGATCGCCACCCCGGCGGGCCGGCCATGACGCTCCCGCATACCGGCCGGGCGCTGGCCGACGCCGCGCCCGTGCCGTACTGGCTGGACCGCCCGGCACGCCCCGACCCGCTGCCGCCGCTCACCGGCCCGGCCACCGCCGACCTGCTGGTGATCGGCGGCGGATACGCCGGGCTGTGGACCGCGCTGCTCGCCAAGGAGGCCGACCCGGACCGGGACGTGCTGCTTGTCGACGCCGGCACCTGCGGCTGGGCGGCGTCGGGGCGCAACGGCGGGTTCTGCGCCGCGTCGCTCACGCACGGGCTGGCCAACGGCGTCGAGCGGTTCCCCGACGAGATCGGCGAGCTGGAACGGCTCGGCCGGGAGAACCTGGACGCGATCGGCGCGACGATCGACAGGCACGGCATCGACTGCGACTTCGAACGCACCGGCGAACTGGCGGTGGCCGTCGCGCCGTACCAGCTCGACGGGCTCGCCGCCGACGCCGAGCTGGGCCGCCGGCACGGCCGCGACGTGCGGCTGCTCGACCGCGACGAGGTACGCGCCGAGGTGGCCTCGCCGACGTACCTCGGGGGGCTCTGGGACACCGACCGGACGGCGCTGCTCGACCCGGCGAAGCTCGCCTGGGGGCTGCGCCGGGCCGCGCTCGACCTTGGCGTCCGGATCCACGAGCACACCCGCGTCACCGGGCTGGCCGCCGACGGCCCGGCGATGCGCGCCACCACGGCCGGCGGCGCGGACGCCGCGCCCGGCGCGGTACGCGCGGCCCGGGTGGCGCTGGCCACCAACGCGTTCCCGCCGCTGCTGCGCCGGCTGCGCGCCTGGACCGTGCCGGTCTACGACTACGCGCTGATGACCGAGCCGCTGACCGCCGCCCAGCGGGACGCGATCGGCTGGCGCAACCGGCAGGGGCTGGCGGACACCGGCAACCAGTTCCACTACTACCGGCTCACCGCCGACAACCGGATCCTGTTCGGCGGCTACGACGCGGTCTACCACTACGGCAACCGGGTCGCCCCGGCGCTGGAACAACGCGAGACCACGTTCCGCGCCCTGGCCGCACACTTCTTCGACACCTTTCCGCAACTGGACGGGCTGCGGTTCAGCCACCGCTGGGGCGGTGTGATCGACACCTGCACCCGGTTCTGCGCGTTCTTCGGCACCGCCTATTCCGGCCGGCTGGCGTACGCGGCCGGGTACACCGGGCTCGGCGTCGGCGCGACCCGGTTCGGCGCGCGGGTGACACTCGACCTGCTCGCCGGCGCGGACACCCCGCTCACCCGACTCGACCTGGTCCGCCGCAAGCCGCTGCCGTTCCCGCCGGAGCCGATCCGGGCCGCCGGCATCAACCTCACCCGATGGTCGCTCGCCCACGCCGACGCGCGGGACGGGCGGCGCAACCTCTGGCTCCGTACTCTCGACCGCTTTGGACTGGGGTTCGACTCCTGATGCGTATCCTCCTCGTCGGCGCCGGTGGCGTCGGCTCCGCCGCCGTATCCATCGCCGCCCGCCGTGCCTTCTTCGAGACCATGGTGGTCGCCGACCACGACGCGGCGCGCGCCGCCCGGGCGGTCGCCGGCCACGGCGACCGGTTCGTGGCCGCCACCGTCGACGCCTCGGACGCCGACGCGGTCGCCGCGCTCTGCCGGGAACACCGGATCACCCACGTGTTCAACGCGGTCGACCCGCGCTTCGTCCTGCCGATCTTCGACGGGGCGTTCGCGGCCGGCGCCGACTACCTCGACATGGCCATGTCGCTGTCCCGGCCGCACCCCGACCGCCCCTACGTGGAGACCGGCGTCAAGCTCGGCGACGAGCAGTTCGCCGCCGCCGATCGCTGGGCCGCCGCCGGCCGGCTGGCGCTCTGCGGCATCGGCGTCGAACCGGGCCTGTCCGACGTGTTCGCCCGCTACGCCGCCGACGAGCTGTTCACCGAGATCGACGAGATCGGGGTACGCGACGGCGCGAACCTCACCGTCGCCGGCTACGACTTCGCGCCGTCGTTCTCCATCTGGACCACCATCGAGGAGTGCCTCAACCCGCCGGTGATCTGGGAGGCCGACCGCGGCTGGTTCACCACCGAACCGTTCAGCGAGCCGGAGGTGTTCGACTTCCCGGCCGGCATCGGCCCGGTCGAGTGCGTCAACGTGGAGCACGAGGAGGTGCTGCTCATCCCGCGCTGGGTGCCGGCGAAGCGGGTCACCTTCAAGTACGGCCTCGGCGCGGAGTTCATCGAGGTGCTGCGCACGCTGCACAAGCTCGGCCTGGACTCGACCGCCCCGGTGCGGGTGCGCGGCGTCGACGTGTCGCCGCGCGACGTGGTGGCCGCCGCGCTGCCTGACCCGGCCACGCTCGGCGACCGGATGAGCGGCAAGACCTGCGCCGGCACGTACGTCACCGGCACCGGGCCGGACGGCCGGCCCCGCCGGGTCTACCTCTACCACGTGGTCGACAACGAGTGGTCGATGGCCGAGTACGGGCACCAGGCGGTGGTCTGGCAGACCGCGGTCAACCCGGTCGTCGCGCTGGAGCTGCTGGCCACCGGCGTCTGGTCCGGCACGGGCGTGCTCGGGCCCGAGGCGTTGCCGCCGACGCCCTTCCTCGACCTGCTCACCGACTACGGTTCTCCCTGGGGGATGGAGGAACGATGACCCGCTACGGCCCGATGTACGGCCCCGACGTCACGTTCCTCGGCGTGCCGCCGTGCACGGTCGAGGAACCGGTCACCTACGCCGACGCCGACGTGGTGGTCATCGGCGCGCCGTTCGACGGCGGCACCTCGCACCGGCCGGGCACCCGGTTCGGACCGTCCGCCATCCGGCAGGCGTGCTACCTGCCGCACGACGGCTCCCGCCCGTCGCTGGCGCTGCGCGTGGACGCGCTCAAGGACCTGTGCGTCTACGACGCCGGGGACGTGGAGATGTTCGGTGGCGACATCGAACGCTCGCTGGCCGCGCTGGAGACCGCCGTGCACGCGGTCGCCGCCGCCGGGGCGATCCCGGTGGTGCTCGGCGGCGACCACTCCATCGCGTTGCCGGACGCGACCGGCGTGGCCCGGCACCACGGGCTCGGCCGTGTCTCGCTGGTGCACTTCGACGCGCACGCCGACACCGGCGACGTCGAGTTCGGCTCACTGCACGGGCACGGCCAGCCGATGCGCCGGCTCATCGAGTCCGGCGCGGTACGCGGCGACCGGTTCCTCCAGATCGGCCTGCGCGGCTACTGGCCCGGCCCGGACACGTTGGCCTGGATGGCGGAGCAGCGGATGCGCTCGTACGAGATGACCGAGATCGTGGCCCGGGGCCTGGACACCTGCCTCACCGAGGCGTTCGGCATCGCCACCGACGAGTGCGAGGGCGTGTTCCTCTCCGTCGACGTGGACGTGGTCGACCCCGGCATGGCCCCCGGCACCGGCACCCCCGAGCCCGGCGGGTTCACCTCCCGCGAGCTGCTCGACGCGGTCCGCCGGGTCTGCTACGAGCTGCCCGTGGTCGGCCTGGACGTGGTCGAGGTCGCCCCACCCTACGACCACGCCGACATCACCGCCTACCTCGGCAACCGTGTGGTCCTGGAGGCCCTGTCCGCGATCGCCCGCCGCCGCCGGGACGCCGAAACCGGAACCCCCTGGAACCCCACCCAACCCCTCCTCGACGCCCGCTGAACCCGCCCCCGCCCCCGCCCCCGCCCCCGCCCCCGCCCCCGCCCCCGCCCCCGCCCCCGCGCGTTGATCTTGCACTTTCGGCCCCGGAATTCTGCTCTTTTCGGGCATGCAGGGGACACAAACTGCAAGATCGTCGTGGGGACGGGACGGGGTTAGCACAAGGGGGGTGGGTGAGTGGGGATGCGCACAAGGGAGGGGTTGTCCACAAGGGAGTGTTGGCGGGGGCGGGGTGGCGCGGGGCGAGGCGGCATGGTGTGCTCGTGTCGACGGAGCTGTGGCGAACGCGGGAGCTGATGCGGACGCTCACCGTGAAGCGGGTGCGGACGCAGGTCAGGCGGGAAGAGTTGATCCGCGTTCGGCGGGGTGTCTACGCGCCGACGCCGTGCGATGACGAGGGCGAGCTGCGGGCGCTGCTGCTCCGTCTTCCCGGGGGCGCGATGCTGGCCATGCACACCGCGGCACGTCGTCATGGGTTCGGCGTGCTCCGGGAGTCCGCGGTGCACGTGCAGTTGCCGCCGAGCGTCGCCAAGCCTCGGCTGCCCGGTCTGGTCGTTCACCACTCCGTCCTTCCGGTCCGGCCGGTGCTCATTGGAGGGCTGCCCTGCGTGCCCGCCGCCCAGTGCGCGGTCGACCTGGCCCGCCGGGCCCGCCGGATGGACGCGCTGCCGGTGCTCGACGCCGCACTTCGCTCCGGTGCCGTGACGGTCGACGACCTCGCGGCGGAGTTGCCGCTGCATCGGGCCCTGCGCGGGATCCGGCAGGCTCGTGATCTCGTGCCGCGAGCTGACGGCCGGTCCGAGTGTCGACAGGAAAGCCAGTTGCGGCTATTGCTGCTCGATGGCGGGCTACCCGCTCCGGAGCCGCAGATGTGGATCTTCGACCAGTACGGCATTCCGCGCTTCCGAACGGACCTGGGCTACCGCGATCGACGGGTGGGGGTCGAGTACGACGGTCTGACCCACCTGGATCGGGACCGCATGCGGTACGACCGGGACCGGATCAACTGGTTGGACGCGAACGGATGGCGGATGCGCTACTTCACCGACCGCGACCTCTACCGCCGCCCATCCCACATTCTCACCACCCTCCGCGCCGCCCTAACCCGCTAACCCTCCCCCGTTACCCCCTCCCCGTTCCCCTCCCCGCTCTCGCTCTCGCTCTCGCGATCTTGCACTTACCTACCCGGCAGATAGGGCAAATCCGGCTTCTTGTGGGCGCAAACTGCAAGATCGCGGGAGCGGGAGCGGGAGCGGGGGTGGGGGTGGGGGTGGGTCAGGGGCGCGGGCAGTGGGGGAGCAGGCGTAGGCGCTCGGTGGTCTCGGTGAGCGAGTTGGGCTCGACGACCAGGCGGGCCGTGGTGGTGGCGGGGCCGGCGCGGAAGGTGCCCGCGTCGGCGGGGACGGTCGCCGTCCAGGTGCCGGCCGTACGCTCGTCGGTGCACGCGCCGATCACGCCGAACCCGAAGCCGGTGACGTCGATGCCCCGCACCCGCTGAGCCAGGTGCACCTCGATGTACGCCAGGCCGCGTTCGTCGCCGCAGTCGAACCGGCCCCGCACCGTGCCGGTGTGCGCGTGGACGTCGGCGACGCCGAACCAGTTGACGGAGATCGCCGGGGCCGAGGCGGCCGGGCTCGGGGCGGCGAGCGCGGCGCCCGGGGCGAGTCCGAGGGCGGCGGCGGTGGCCAGCGTGGTGAGGCCGGCGGCGAGCAGTGATGGTCGGACCTGGTGCATGCGCGGCTCCTGCCGAACGGAACTCCAATGTGGACGGCACCAGCATCCCACCCCCGCGAAGCCCACAAGCTGCAAAATCTTGGACAGGAAGGACGGGCCCCCGGTTAACGCCTCCGGCATAGCAGGGCGCCCCGCTTGACCGGCGGCCCGGCTGAACGGTCCGGGGCTGGCATCCGTATCAGGCGTCGAGGACACCGACGACAGGAGACAACGTGAGGGTGCAGCGCAAGCACGTGCTGGCGGCGACCGTGGCGGTGGTCGCCTCGGTGGGCCTCTCGGTCGGCACCGGGATGGGATTCGCGGAGACCACGCCGGCCGGGCGGTCCGCCTGCGTCGGGTCGGTGACGTTCTCGGCGGAAGGTGGGGCACCGGCCGCCACCAGCGACCGGTTCCCGGCAGGCACCCGACTGCGGGTGACGAACCTGGACAACGACAGGAGCGCCACCGTGACCGTGGTCGGGCCGTCGGGCAGTTGCGTGCTGCTCAACGCGGCGGCCATGGACCTGGTCCGCGAGCCGGGCAAGAACGTCATCCGCCGCAACGTGGTGGAACGCCTCGACGGCGCCGCTCCCGCCCCCGGCGGTGGGCAGCCGGTCGAGACGCGGCCCGGCAACGCGCAGCCGATCGGCGGCAGCGTCTGCACCGGGGCGATCACGTTCTCCGCCGAGGCCGGCGCGCCGGCCGCCACCAGCGGACAGTTCCCGGTCGGCACCCGGCTGCGGGTGACGAACCTGGACAACAACAGGAGCGCCACCGTGACCGTGGTCGGGCCGTCGGGCACTTGCGTGCTGCTCAACGCGGCGGCCATGGACCTGGTCCGCGAGCCGGGCAAGAACGTCATCCGCCGCAACACGGTGCAGTTGCTGCGCTGACCACGAGGGGAGTGGAACACCACGGGCGGGACCTGGGGGGATCAGGCCCGTGGTGCTCCACGATCAGGGGCGGCCGGGGTCAGCCGAACGCGGCATCGAGAATGTCGAGGCCCCGGCCCAACTCGCTGTCGGCGATCACCAGCGGGGGCAGGAAACGCAACACGTTGCCGTAGGTGCCGCAGGTCAGGGTGAGCAGCCCGGCCGCGTGGCAGGCCGCCGACAGCGCCGCCGTGGCCACCGGATCGGGGGTGGTCCCGCCCGGCTGCACGATCTCCATGGCGAGCATCGCGCCCCGGCCGCGTACCTCGGCGACCCGCGGGTCACGGGCGGCGATCGCGTGCAGCCGCTCGCCCATCACCGCGCCGATCCGGCGCGCGGCGGCCGACAGGTCCAGCTCCCGCATCGTCTCCATCGCCGCGAGCGCGGCGGCGCAGGCGACCGGGTTGCCGCCGTACGTGCCGCCGAGACCACCGACGTGCACCGCGTCCATCAGCTCCGCCCGCCCGGTCACCGCCGCCAGCGGCAGCCCGCCGGCCATGCCCTTGGCGAGCGTGACCAGGTCCGGCTCGACGCCCTCGTGCTGACAGGCGAACCAGTCACCGGTGCGGCAGAAACCGGTCTGGATCTCGTCGGCGACGAAGACCACCCCGGCCGCCGTCGCCCACTCGCGCAACGCCGGCAGGAACCCCGCTGCGGGTACGACGAAGCCGCCCTCGCCCTGGATCGGCTCGATCAGCAGCGCGGCCACGTTCTCCGCGCCCACCTGCTTCTCGATCATCTCGATCGACCGGGCCGCCGCGGTCGCCCCGTCGAGCCCGCCGTCGCGCAGCGGGTACGACATCGGCACCCGGTAGATCTCCCCGGCGAACGGCCCGAACCGGTGCTTGTACGGCATGTTCTTCGCGGTCAACGCCATGGTCAGGTTGGTCCGACCGTGGTAGGCGTGGTCGAACACCACCACCGCCGGCCGCCCGGTCGCGTGGCGGGCGATCTTCACCGCGTTCTCCACCGCCTCGGCGCCGGAGTTGAACAGCGCCGACCGCTTCTCGAAGCCGCCCGGCGTCACCGCGTTGAGCTGCTCGCACACCGCCACGTACGACTCGTACGGCGCGACCATGAAACAGGTGTGGGTGAACCGCTCGACCTGGGCGCGGACCGCCTCGACCACCTTCGGGGCGGAGTTGCCCACGTTGGTGACCGCGATGCCGGCCGCGAAGTCGATCCACTCCCGCCCGTCCACGTCGGTGAGCGTGCCGCCGCCCGCCCTGTCCACGTACGCGTCGACGACGCTGCCCACGCCCCGGGCCACCGCCGACGTGCGGCGCTTGCGCAGTTCCTCGCTGGATGCCATGGGGTCAGCCCTCGATGTGGTGCATGACGTGCTTGATCCGGGTGTAGTCCTCCAGGCTGTAGACCGACAGGTCCTTGCCGTGACCGGAGTGCTTGAAGCCGCCGTGCGGCATCTCCGACACGAACGGGATGTGCGTGTTCACCCAGACGCAGCCGAAGTCCAGCCGGCGGGTCATCCGCATGGCCCGACCGTGGTCGCGGGTCCAGACCGAGGCGGACAGGCCGTACTCGACGCCGTTGGCCCAGCGCACCGCCTCGTCCTCGTCGGAGAACCGCTGCACGGTGATCACCGGCCCGAACACCTCGTCCTGGATGATCTCGTCGGCCTGCCGGACGCCGGAGACCACGGTCGGGGCGTAGAAGAAGCCCTGCTCGCCGACCCGGCTGCCGCCGGTGGTGACGTCCGCGTGATCCGGCAGGCGGTCCACGAAGCCGCTGACCCGGGCGAGCTGGTTGGCGTTGTTCAGCGGGCCGTAGAGCACGTCCGCGTCGTCCGGCCCGCCGGTGCGGGTGTTGCGGGCCTGCTCGGTGAGCGCGGCCACGAAGTCGTCGTGGATGCCCGGGCCGGTCAGCACCCGGGTCGCGGCGGTGCAGTCCTGGCCGGCGTTGAAGTAGCCGCCCACCGCGATCGCCTCGGCCGCCGCCGCCACGTCCGCGTCGTCGAAGATCACCACCGGGGCCTTGCCGCCCAGCTCCAGGTGGGTCCGCTTCAGGTCCGGCGCCGCCGCGGCGGCGACCTCCATGCCCGCCCGGGTCGAGCCGGTGATCGACACGAGCTGCGGGGTCGGGTGGGAGACCAGCGTACGACCGGTGTCCCGGTCGCCGCAGACCACGTTGAACACACCCGGCGGCAGGTGCTCGGCGGCGATCTCGGCCAGCAGCAGCGTCGACACCGGCGTGGTGTCCGACGGCTTCAGCACCACCGCGTTGCCGGCCGCGAGGGCCGGGGCGATCTTCCAGACCGCCATCATCAGCGGGTAGTTCCAGGGCGTCACCTGCGCGCAGACGCCGATCGGCTCGCGCCGCACGTACGACGTGTGGCCGGCCAGGTACTCACCCGCCGAACGCCCCTCCAACAGGCGCGCCGCGCCGGCGAAGAACCGCAGCTCGTCCACGGCCGGCGGCAGCTCCTCGTCGGTGGTGAGCTGCCGGGGCTTGCCGGTGTTGCGCACCTCCGCGTCGACCAGGTCGGCGGCCCGGGCCTCCACCGCGTCGGCGAACTTCAGCATCGCCCGCTGCCGCTCCGCCGGGGTGGCGTCCCGCCAGCCCTCGAACGCGGTGGAGGCGGCCCGCATCGCCGCGTCCACGTCCGCCGGCCCGGACACCGGGGCGCGCGCGAACACCTCGCCGGTGCACGGGTCGACCAGATCGGCGTAGCCGCCGTCCACCGGGTCGACGTACTCGCCGTTGACGAAGTTGCGCAGCTGCTGCTGGTCGCTCATCTCAAGTCTCCGAGAGGGTGGCCGGAAGGAAGGTCAGCGGAGGTTCTCGCAATCTGACTGCCATCTTGGCTACTGAATTCGAGGCAGACAAGGGTTTGGGCAACTGTTTCCGCGCGAGCGTTCCTGGTCTACGCTGCCGGACGTGGAGCCGAGAGCCTTCTACGTCGCCGGCCGCCCCGCCCACGGCGAGGCAGAGCTGACCGTCACCCATCCGTACGACGGGCGGGCGGTGGGGCGTACCACGCTCGCCACGGCCGACCAGGTCGAAGCCGCCGTCGCGGGCGCCGCCCGGGTGGCCGCGGAGGCCGCGGCCCTGCCCGCGCACGTCCGCGCGGCCGCCCTGGACCACGTGTCCCGGCGGCTCGCCGAACGGGCCGACGAGGTCGCCGCGCTGATCACCGCCGAGAACGGCAAGCCGGTCAAGTGGGCGAAGGCCGAGGTGGGCCGCGCGATCTCCACGTTCCGCTGGGCCGCCGAGGAGGCCCGCCGCTTCTCCGGCGAGCTGCAACGCCTCGACACCGACCCGGCCGCCACCGGCCGGATCGCGCTGGTCCGGCGCGTGCCGCGCGGGCCGGTGCTCGGCATCACCCCGTTCAACTTCCCGCTCAACCTGGTCGCCCACAAGGTCGCCCCGGCGCTCGCCGTCGGTGCCCCGATCGTGGTCAAACCGGCCCCGGCCACCCCGCTCACCGCGCTGCTGCTCGGCGAGATCCTCGCCGAGACCGACCTGCCCGACGGCATCTTCTCGGTGCTGCCGCTGCCCAACGAACGCGCCGCCGAACTGGTCGCCGACCCGCGCCTGCCGGTGGTCTCGTTCACCGGCTCCGGCCCGGTCGGCGCGGCCATCCGCCGCGCCGCCCCGGACAAGCACGTCACGCTGGAGTTGGGCGGCAACGCGGCGGTGGTGATCTGCGCCGACTGGTCGGCCGACGAGGACCTGACGTTCGCCGCGCACCGCATCGCCACGTTCTCGAACTACCAGGCCGGGCAGTCGTGCATCGCGGTGCAGCGGGTCTACGTGCACGAACGGCTCCACGACGGCTTTCTGCCCCGGCTCGTCACCGCCGTCGAGGAACTGCGCACCGGCGACCCCCGCTCCGAGCTGACCGACGTCGGGCCGCTGGTGTCCGTCGAGGCGGCGCAGCGGGTGGAGGCGTGGGTGGACGAGGCGGTCGCCGCCGGGGCCACCATCGAGGTGGGCGGCCGGCGCGACGGCGCGACCTACCCGCCGACCGTGCTCAGCGGCGTGCCGGCCGACGCGAAGGTCTGCGCCGAGGAGGTGTTCGGGCCGGTGCTCGTGGTCGCCCCGGTCCCGGACGACCAGGCCGCGTTCGCCGCGGTCAACGACTCCGCGTACGGGTTGCAGGCCGGCGTCTTCACCCACCGGCTGGACGTGGCGTTCGCCGCCGCCCGGACGGTGGAGGTCGGCGGCGTGATCGTCGGCGACGTGCCGTCGTACCGGGCCGACCAGATGCCGTACGGCGGGGTGAAAGGCTCGGGCGTCGGGCGGGAGGGGCTGCGCAGCGCGATGGACGACTACACCGAGCCGCGCGTCCTGGTGCTCACCGGGGTGGCGTTGTAGGCGGTCACCAGGTGCCGTCATCGCGGACCCGGGGGGCGGCACGGCCGAGCAGCAGCGTGGTGAGAGCGGCATCGACGTCGGCGCCGAGGAACCACTCGCCGGCCTGGTCGAGCGCGAAGACCCGGCCGTGCTCGTCGACCGCGAGGATGCTCTCCTGACGTTCGCTGCCCAACGGGAAGAGGCGGACACCGAGGACCGCGCCGAAGTCCGCGAGGGTGTCGGCGGTGTGCGCGGCACGAAGCGGATTCGTCGTGAACCGACTGATCCACACCTGTTCCCCCGGCCCTCGGCGTCGGCTCAGGACGGCCGGGAACGCGGTGAGCGCCGCCTCGGCGGCCGGGAAGACCTCATGTCGGTGATGGTGGCCCGCCACCTCGGTGGTCTCGGCGATCGCGCCCATCGCGAGGGCCTCGTTGAACATGCTGAGCTGCCAACCACCGTCCGCCAGCGCATGAGCGACCTCGTCGGGAAACCTGCCCGGCTGGACGAGCTCGCGCGGCTCCGGACGCCACTCCTCGACGAAGGCGAGATCGGACCAGGGCAGGACCGCGAAACGCACCAGGAACCTGACGCACGAATCGCAGGGCAGCTCGGCCGCCCCGGCCGCCGGGTCGCCCGGCTCGCGGCTCCGGAAGGTCTCGATCCGCCCCGCGCCGAGCAGCTCGCGTGCCTCGTCGAGCGTCAGCGGCGGTAGCCCTTGGGCGGCGCGACGGTGGTCGTGCTCGTGCAACGCGTCGGAGACGACGATCATCTCCGCGTGCCGATCGCCGCCCCGCACCAGGTGAGCGGCGGGCAGCTCGTCGAGATAGGACCGGACGAGTGGATGGTGGTGCAGCTCGACGTCGCCCTTCGCGCCCTGCGCGACGTGCAGCCTGCCGTCCAGGGTGAGGTGCGCCGCCGCGCCGGGCGTGGGCAGCCGGGTCAGCTCGCGGAGCAACTGCCCGGCCGGGTCGACCGTACGGGGGGCGCGCGGCGCGGCCGGCCGGCGTTGCCGGTACATCTGCTCGACCGCCGACGCCGGCACCCGGGGCCAGGTGGAGACCTCGCCGGTCTCCTTGTCGATGACCGTGGTCGGCAGGTCGCCGGGCAGGGCCCGCGCCTCGGTGGACACGGTGGACAGCACCACGTAACCCAGGTCGAACTCCTCGACCACCGGCGTGCAGGGGAAACCGAGACGGTCGGAGTCCCGCCGGGCCCAGACGGAGGCGATCTGCTCGGCCTGCTGTCGCTCGATCACCACCTGAAATTACCGGACCCCACGGATTCCGTGGCACCCGGTATGGTCGGCCCTACCCACGGTGACGGAAGGGGAGCGGTGGTGGCCGAGAGTGCCGATCGGGATGCGAACCGTGCGCTGCGTGCGAGGTTCGACGAGGTGTACGGCCAGTACCAACGACTGCGGTCCGGCCTGGACGAGCTCCAGACCAGGCTGGCCGAGTTGCGGGTGACCGAACGCTCCGACGACGGCCAGATCACCGTCGTGGTCGGGGCGCGCGGCGAGCTGATCACCGTCGAGGTGAGTCCCGCCGTGTTCCACGATCGGGATGCCCAGGCGCTGAGCCGGAAGATCACCGAAACCGTGCTGCGTGCCTCCGCCGCCGCGTCCGGCGCCACCCGTGAACTGGTCTCCGGCTATCTGCCGCCCGGCTCGTCGTCGGTCGAGTTCCTGCGTACCCATGACTTCGGCGCGCTGCTCGGCCGGGCCGACGCCGTGGCGTCGCGCGGCGAGTGACCGTGGCCGGGGAAGGGATCTGGCTGGACGCGGACCGCGCCCGGCGCGGGGGCGGCGACCTGGCCGCGACCGGCAAGGCCGTCACGGCGGCCCGGCGCGAGACCGGCGATCCGATCGCCGCGGCGGGTGGCCGACGACCGTGGGGGCGCGACGACATCGGCGCCGCGTTCGACAAGCACTACCAGGGCTACGCCGAGACGCTGCTGCGGGCGTGGGAATTGCTCGGACGCTCGCTCGAAGGGCTCGGGTCGGACGTGGTCCGCTCGGTCACCGCGACCGTGGAGACCGATCTGAGCAACGCCCGTGACCTCGGGAAGATCCCGCACCAACGGCACAACCCGCATCGGCCCTGGCGCTGACCACCGGAGGATCCGCGCGTGAGCATGTTGCCCAGCCCGATCCCGCACCCGCTCGACTACTGCCCCTGGGACGTGCCCGGCTGGATCTACGAGGCGCTCGACTGGGTGGTCGGCGTGGAATGGCCGGAGGGCAACGAGCGCGCCGTCTGGGACCTGGCCGACCAGTGGTACTCCGTCGCCGGCGTCCTGGCCGGCCCGCGCGACGAGGCGACCACCGCCGCCGGCGAGGTGAAGAGCGGATACGGCGGCGTCGGCCTGGTGGCGCACGCGTTCGACACCGCCTGGGACAAGGTGGCGGGGGGCGAGGACGCGCCGCTGCACGCCCTCGTGGCGGCCACCGACGAGTTGGGGCGGCTCGTCGACTCCTGCGGCTGCGACATCGAGGGCGCGAAGCTGGAAGCCTGGATCGAGCTGGGCATCCTGGTCGTCGAACTGCTGTCCCTTGCGGTGGTCACCGTGCTCACGCTCGGTGCGGCGTCACCGGCGGCCGGCGCCGCGATCACCGCCACCCGGATCGCCGTGCAACAGATCTTCAAGCGGCTGGTGGCCCAGTTGGCCCGCAAAGCGGTCAAGGAAGGCCTGAAGGAGGCCGGCGAACGGGCCGCGAAGGAGGCCGTCAAGAGCGGTGCCCGGGGTCTCGCTCGCAAGGCCGTGCTCGCCGGCCTGGCGGAGGCCGGGCAGGAGGCGGGCACCAGCCTGGCCACCCAGGCGTACCAGAACTCCACCGGCCGCCGGAACGGCCTCGACCTGACCGACGTGGGCGCGTCGGGGCTCGGGGGCTTCGCCGGCGGCGCGGTCGCGCCGCTGGCCGGACTGGGTCGGCATGCGAGCGGGCGGTTCGCGCAGGTCGGGGAGCGCTTCGGGCGCGAGATGGCCGGCGAGAGCCTCGCCGAGACCGCGGCCGGGCTGGCCGCCGGTCAGGGCCCGTCACTGGAAGACCTGGCTCGCGCCGCGGCGTCCGGCGTGAGCGGTTCCGCCACCGGGCAGACCGAGGCGGCGCTGCACCACCGGCTCGACGGGAAGCTGGGCGCCCTCACGGCCCCGCCGGTCGGCCTGGACCTGCCGCCGGTCGGCCCGGAGGGGTCATCCGGGCCCGGTCCGGCCGGTTTCGTTCCGGACCAGCAGTCCGGCGGGCCGCCGTCCGCGCAGAGTGGTGAGCCGGTCGTGCACTCCCGGCCGGTTGCTGGCCCGCTTCCTTCGACCCCACTGGCCGATGCCGTGACGGCGGCTCCGCGCCTCGACCCGGTGGGCGTGGCACACCCGACGCCGGAACTGTCCACCCCGACGCTGCCCGCCCTGGAAGACGTCGATTCCACCGTCGTGACAACCACCTCGACCACCACTCCGATGCTGTCCTCGGTGGCCGTCGACACGCCGAACCCCGGCACCGCTCTTCCGGGGGCCGTCGACGCTTGGCACGGCCCGGGCCCGACGCCGGCGGTGACCGACACCCATGCTCCGGCACCCACCACACCCGTGCAGGCGGCGGCCCCGACGACACTCTCGCCGCCCGTCGACCATCCGTACCCGGCGATGCCGCCGTCACCGGATCGGATCACCGCCGGTGGGTTCGACGGGCATCTCGCCGCGCCGCCAGCTCCGCCGCCTCATCCCCAGGTTTCGCCGAACCCGGGAGCACCCGGCGTCGGCCCTGATCCCCGGCCGGTGCCGAACCCTCGCTTCCCGCTACTGGACTCGTTGGCCCCACCGCATCCCTCCGCCGGTCCCTCGTCCCCGATTCCCGGTCCGCCACAGCGCCGGCCCCCGCACCGCGAGACCTTCCAGCAGCGGGCCGCGCGACTGGCGGCCGACCGGGAGGCCCTGGACCGGCGGCGTTACCAGGGCCACCTGCAATCCCAGCGGACGCTGCACGAGGAGAATCGGCGGCAGGCGCAGGTCAAGGAGCTCCGCGACCTTGCCGATCAGCACTACGAGGCAGCGCGCTGGCTCCTCGCGCGAGGCTACGAGCTGCGCCAGGCCGGGCAGCACCAGCTCGCCGACCAGCACGTGCGCGAGGGACGGCTGCGGGAACGCCTGCATTACCGGGCGGTCGACGAGGCGGACGCGATACGTGCCGGCAAGCGCCTGCCGGAACGGGTGATGGTCGAGGACGACCTCGACTTCTACCGGATCAACGACGACGTGGCGGACCTGGCGCTCGGCGCGGTGGAGACGGCCGACCACTCCGCGCTCACCGGCCACGGTCACCCGCCGCCGGTCGACCGGTCCCGCCCCTACGGCCGGCGCGGAGGACTCCGGCCCCCGCTCGCGCTGCACCAGACCGACCTCGAACGACAGATGCCCCGCAACCCGGACGGCAGCGTGATCCGAACCGCCGACCCCCGGCGCGGCGACTGGTTCCGGCTGGCCAACGACGGTGGCCCGGCCGCCGACGCCACCCGGGGCATCAACTGCCTCGACTGCACGCTGTCCCTCTTCGAGACCTGGGTGCACGGTCGGCCACGGGTCGCCGCGCCGCGTACCTTCGACGGTTATCTCGCGGGCGACGTGCGCCGACCGGTCGGCGGCGAGATCGACGGCCCGCTGCGGGTCGAAGAGACGACGGGCGGCCGGTTCCAGAACCTGTGCGGGCCCGACCGCGCCGGGGTGACCGGCGGGGCCCGGCGGCGGCTGGTCGAGCGCGGCTACCGCGACCTGCACGCGCAACTGGCGTCGGGCGGTCACGGCAGCTACGCCTTCCTCATCACCAGTTTCGAGGGCGGCGGCTCGCACGCCTGGGTCGCGCTCAACCAGAACGGCACGGTGCTCTACCTCGACCCACAGAGCGGGATGGTGGCGGGGCAGCCGCTCTACCGGCACAGCGGCGTCCCGTTCGAGGG
This sequence comes from Micromonospora sp. NBC_01392, assembly GCF_045040125.1. Classification (NCBI taxonomy): domain Bacteria; kingdom Bacillati; phylum Actinomycetota; class Actinomycetes; order Micromonosporales; family Micromonosporaceae; genus Micromonospora; species Micromonospora sp. NBC_01392. The sequence continues at coordinate 1,279,635 of NZ_CP109549.1, forward strand.
GAACGTGGTGGGGGTGGACGCCCTGGTCCTCGGCCCGGACGGCCGGCCGATGCCGCTCGCCGGCCGGCCGCCCGGCGACTTCACCGTGCTGCCCGAGCCACGGCACCGTCCGGCGCCGCCACGGCCGCCCGACCCGCTGCCGCAAGACCACGGGGGAACGCCCGACTTCAACCGCGTCCACCTGCTCGGCGAGTCCACCACCTTGCACCGCCCGCCGGGCACCCCGTTCCCGGGCGGCGCGCCCGAGGCCGAGCCGACGCCCGTCCGGATACGCGACACGCACCGTGCGGCCCACGCGGACCGCATCGCCGCCGGGCTCTACGTGCGCGACGCGCTGGCGGCCAGCGTCAGCCTGGCTGACGCCTACGCCGCCGGGGTGACCCCGGTCGAGTTGGCGCAGCACGCCGACGGGTCGACGTTGCGGCGGCTCGTGCCAGGGCTCGACGAGGCCGCGGCCGGTGACCTGAAACGGCTGTTCACCGACGTCCGCGTGCAGCGGATGCTGGACCAGAGCTGGGAGGCCCCGCCGCGGCGGGAGGAGCTGCTCGCCGAGACGTTGGTGCGGCAGCTCGCGGAGCGTCCCGACCTGGTGCGGATGATCCTGGCGACGCCGGAACTCGCCAACTCGCTGACCGCCAGGCCGGTGACCCTGCACCATCTCGCCAGCCATCAACAGGCCATCGACGTCCTCGGTGACGTCTTGGACGACATCGCCAACCACGGTGTCGAAGTGGTGATTGCGCAAGAGAAGCTGACTCCCCAACCCACACCCGTCACTGAGGCGCAGCGGCGAGTCACTGAACTGGTCGCAGCTCGTGGACAGCCGACGCCGCAGGCTGGATTCGATGAAGGACGACGCGATGACGAGGCCTATCGGCTGGCGTACCTAGAGAAACTCTACGCCGACGCGGCGATCGCGCAGCATGAGCTGAATCGACTTGCGGTGGCATTGGCTGATGAGCGTGGCACACCTGGCTGGCGAACGGAGCCGAAGAGCAGAGAACGCGTGTTCGACAAGCTGGTGGAGTACGAGGGCGCTGTGTCGCAGCTCAAAGACCTGGCTGGGGCCAAGGTTCAGTTCGACACGCTCGACGACGTCTACCGAGCACTCGAACGTCTCGCGGACGATCAGCAGGTGGTCATCGTCAATATCAAGGACCGGTTCCTTGCCCCACAGCCCAGCGGCTACCGGGACATCCTCCTGAACCTACGAATGTCGAACGGCCACGTGGCAGAGCTCCGCCTGCACCTGGCCGCACTCGACGATGTCGCGGGATGGGAGCATGGACTGTACGAAGTTCGCCGCGACTTGGAGGCACTGGCAGACAGCGACGGCAGGCTGCTGACCGATGATGAACGGGCCATCCGTGACGGTCTGCTCCGGCGAGCGCAAGACACCTACTGGCGCACGGTGCAGGGAAATCTGGGGAAGGTGCCACCGCAATGAGGCCACTGAGGGGCCTGAACCTGCCGAAGTTCTTCAACTATTACGAGTCGCCGGTGAAACTTGTCGGAACGGCCGAAGGTGCCGTCGCTGCTTGGAGGCTATCCAGGGAGTCCGGCGGCTGGCGGGAGGCCAGCAAGCTCATCGACAAGGTGCTCTTTCTGGGTGGCGATGAGATCAACGAGATTTCACGTGATGAGTTCGTTCAGCTCACTGAGCAAGGGCGGGGCCGCTACCTTCGCGGTGAGGGACCCGTCTTCGCGCTCTACGAAACCGTTCGAGGGCTTGAGGACACCATCCGAGAGGAACGTCGCTACCCGACGACGCGCGAGCAGGCACTCATCCGGGGCATCCGGCGGCGGACCTTCGTGATGTTCGAGGAGCAGCTCCAGCGGGCCGGGGATCCTGGCGCTGATCCCGGCATCGCGACCGATGCGTCCTGAGATCGCAGGTGAGCGGCGTTTGCCTGTCCACGCTGTTTCCGGCATCGTCCAGCCATGCCTGATACGAGCCCCGATGCAGGGGCCGGTCCACGCCGGTTCGGCTGGGAGGACATGTTCGTCGCGCCGGACGAGGATCCCCGCATCGACCCTCCGGGGGCGGACGAGCGGAGCGTCCTGGCCGGCGAGTTGAGGTACCACCGTTGCACGCTGGAACTGAAGTGCGCCGGGCTCGACGCGGAGCAACTCGCCCGGCGGTCGGTGCCACCGTCGACGCTGTCGTTGCTCGGGTTGCTCCGTCATGCCGCCGAGCGTGAGCGGCACTGGTTCCGCCGCGTCATGGCCGGGAAGGACGTGTCGCGGATCTGGCCGACAGGTGACGTGGACGAGCCCTTCACTGGCGCCGTCGCCGATCCGGCGCTGGTCGCGCAGGCGTGGACGGCGTGGCGCCGTGAGGTGACGTTCGCCGAGCGGTTAGTGGCGGAGGCGCCGAACCTGGAGGTCAGGGGTCACCGGGGTGACCGGATGGTCTCGCTGCGGGAGCTGCTGGTGCACGCGATCGGGGAGTACGCCCGGCACAACGGGCACGCCGATCTGCTGCGCGAGCGGATCGACGGTCGGGTGGGCCGGTGACGCGCGCTGACCCTGCGCGCCTCGGGAACCAGGCCTGGCCGCCGACGGCGGGGATTCCGTACCGGCCGCCGGCCGACGTGGCGGAGGCGCTGCGCGTACAGGAGGAGTTGCGGTCGCGGGTCGACCTGGTCGGGCCCGGTCCGAGCACGCCCGCGACGGTGGCCGGGCTGGACGTCGCGTACGCGGAGAGCGGTGACCGGCTCGCGGCGGCCGTCACGGTGCTGGACGCGGCCACCCTGGCCGTGGTGGACGAGGCGGTGTGCGTGGGGCGGCCGGCGTTCCCGTACGTGCCGGGGTTGTTCGCCTTCCGGGAGATGCCGGCGCTGCTCACCGCGTTGGAGCGGCTGACCGTCCGCCCGGAGCTGCTGGTGTGTGACGGGCACGGGGTGGCGCACCCGCGCCGGTTCGGGTTGGCCTGCCACCTGGGGCTGGTGACCGGGCTGCCGGCGATCGGGGTGGGCAAGACGCCGCTCGTCGGTTCGTGGACCGGGCCGGGCCCACGGCGCGGCGACCGGGCCGACCTGCGGGACGGCGGGGAGGTGGTCGGGCGGGTGCTGCGGACCCGGGACGGGGTCCGGCCGGTCTTCGTCAGCGTCGGGCACCGGATCGGGTTGGACGGGGCGGTGGAGCGGGTACTGGCTCTGACGCCCCGGTACCGGCTGCCGGAGACCACCCGGACGGCCGACCGGCTCTGCCGTCGGGCCCTCGCGGCGGGTGGCGACCGGAGCTGACCGGGGCACGTAACGCTGCACACATGTGGGGCGCTCGATGAGCGGGTGCCCGGGTGGCCCGGTAGTAACCTGACCGGCGGATCTCGTCCGGGACGGAAACGGTGAGGTGGGGATGTCGGTGAGGCGGCACGCGGCGCGTTGGGCCACGGCCGGTGCGGTGCTGGGTGGCCTGGTGGTCGCCGCGGCGTCCCCGGCGCTGGCTGACGGCGACCGGGTCGGGCTGCGCTCGGCGGGCAGCTTCACGGCCGGCGGCTCGGCGGGCGCGGTGACGGTCGAGGTGCGCAAGCGCACCGAGGGGTGTGTGTCGTTGCGCACCACGCTCGGCTTGCGGCTGGACGGTCTGCGGGCCGATCAGGTCCGGGTGCAGGTGGCGTCCGGTGGCCGCTGGGTGGGGGTGCCGGTCTCCGGTGGTGGCGGCGTGGTGACCACCTCCCAGGTGGCGTCGGTCGAGCGGCCGCTGTGCAAGGGCAAGGGCGCGGCGGTGCGCTACCGGGTGTCCTTCCTGTCCGGCGCCGTGGGCGGGCGGCTGGAGATCGCCGGTGAGGCGAGTGCCGCGAACGGCCAGGTGCTCGGCCGGGCCGGCCGGTCGGCCCGGCTGGTGGGCGCGGAGCCGACGCCGAGCCCGAGCCCGACGCCCTCCCGCAAGCCGTCGCCGACCCCCACGCCCAGCACGGTCGCCGCCACGCCGCCGGAGACGGCGGGCACGTCGGCGGTGGTCGCCGCCGTCGAGCCGGCCGCCGGTGCCGCGGCCGACGATTCGTCCTTCGGAGGTTCCATGATCATGTGGTTCGGCATCGCGCTGGTCCTGGTCGGCGTCGCGCTGATCGTCCTGCTGGTGCGCCGCAGCCGCGCGGACCGGACGGACGACGGCCCGGTGGTCGAGCATCCCCCGGTCCCGCTGCCCCGCAGCAGCACCACCTACCGTTCCGGGGCGCCCGGGCCGGCCCCGACGGTGTACGGCGGCGGCGCCACGCCACCGCGCCCGACCGGCAACGTGTACGGGACGCCGCCCGCCGGGTCCCCGCCGGCGCCCCCCGCGGACGGGGACGCCACCAGCCTGTTGCCCCGCATGCCGGACTGAGCCGGACCCGACGGCTCCCGGGTTTACCGTGACCATGGGTGGACCCGGCCGGCCGGGTGTCGAACGGGGCCGGGTGCCGGGGCCGGTTCGCCGTTAAGATCGCGTGCGCCGGACGGCACCGCCGACCGGTGAGACCACATACGTGGAAGGAGCCGCGCCGTGGCCCTGGACCCGCAGTTGCTCGAGATTCTCGCCTGCCCGGACACACACCACGCCCCGCTCGACTACGACCCGCAGGCGCAGACGTTGACCTGCACCGAGTGCGGTCGCGTCTTCGAGGTCCGGGACGACGTCCCGGTGCTGCTCCTGGACGAGGCGCGGGGCGGTCCGGCGGCTGACGACGCGCGGGGCGGGTCGTCGCGGTGATGGACGGTACGGCCGGGGTGAGCGGGCACCGGCACGCGGACGAGGCCCTGCTGGACGATCCGGCGCAGCTCGGCGAGCGGGATCCGGGCGGGATGCTGCGGTTCACCGCCTCCGCCGGCGCCCAGGTACGCGAGTCGGCGGCGTTGGCCGCCGAGGCGAACCTGTCCGTGCTGGCCGACGACGGGCGACCCCGGGCGGTGGTCATCGCCGGCATCGGCACCGCCGGGCGTACCGGGGACGTGCTGGCCACGGTCGCCGGGCCGCGCTGCCCGGTGCCGGTGATCCCGCACCGCAGCGCCGGCGTGCCCGGCTGGGTGGGCGCGGCGGACGTGGTCATCGCGGTGAGCGCCTCCGGCCGTAGCCCGGAGGCGTTGGGCGCGGCCGAGGCGGCGCACCGGCGCGGCGCCCGGCTGGTCGCGGTCGGCGCTCCGGATTCGCAACTCCAGTCGGTGGCGGAGCGGGCCCGCGCGCCGTTCATCCCGGTGCCGCGGCGGGCCCCGGCCCGGGCCAGCCTGTGGGCGCTCACCGTGCCGGTCCTGCTCGCCGCCCGTACGCTCGGCCTCGTGAAGGTCAACGAGGCGGATCTGGCCGAGACCGCGGCCCGGTTGGACGCCGACGCCGACCGGTGCCGGCCGACCGCCGAGTCGTTCGTCAATCCGGCGAAGTCCCTCGCGTTGGGGCTGGCCGGGTCGATCCCGATCGTGTGGGGTTCGTCCCCGCTGGCCACCGTGGCCGCTCGCCGGTTCGGTGACACGCTGTCCGCGAACTCCCGCTACCCGGTGGTGAGCGGTGCGCTGGGCGAGGCCGGCCGGGGCCGGGTGGGGCTGCTCGATGGCGTCTTCGGCGGGCTGGCCGAGGGCGAGCGGGACATCTTCGCCGACCCCGACGACTCCGACCCGGACGGCATCCGGCTGCGGCTGGTGCTGCTGCGCGACGGCGGCCTCAACGCCGACGACGACACCGACGAGCCGCTGGCGGTGGAGGAGCGCCGCGCGGACGCGGTGCAGACGCTCGCCGAGCGGCGCGGGGTGCGCTGCGACGTGGTGACCGCCGAGGGTGGTTCCGCGCTGGAGCGGCTCGCGTCGCTGGTGGCGGTGCCGGACTTCGCCTCGATCTACCTCGCCCTGGCACACGGGCTGGACCCGATGGCGGTTCCGGCCATCACGGAAATGAAGGAGCTGGCAAACCAGTGAGCATGTGCGGCATCGAGCGAGGCGGGGCATGAGCGCAAACGGGGGCACCAAGGCGATCGTCGCCGCCCTGGCGGCGAACCTCGGCATCGCCGTCACCAAGTTCATCGCGTTCCTGCTGACCGGCTCGTCGTCGATGCTGGCGGAGTCGATCCACTCGGTGGCCGACTCCGGGAACCAGGGTCTGCTGCTGATCGGTGGCCGGCGGGCCAAGCGGGAGGCCACGCCGCAGCACCCGTTCGGCTACGGCCGGGAGCGCTACATCTACGCGTTCATCGTGGCGATCGTGCTGTTCAGCCTCGGTGGGCTGTTCGCGCTCTACGAGGCGTACCACAAGGCGTCCGACCCGCACCCGATCACGGAGTGGCAGTGGGTGCCGGTGGTGGTGCTGCTCTCGGCGATCGTGATGGAGAGCTTCTCGTTCCGCACCGCGATCAAGGAGTCGAACCTGATCCGGGGCAAGCAGACCTGGGTCCGGTTCATTCGTCGGGCCAAGGCCCCGGAGCTGCCGGTGGTGCTGCTGGAGGACTTCGGCGCGCTGGTGGGTCTGGTCTTCGCGCTGTTCGGCGTCGGCATGACGCTGATCACCGGCAACGGCATGTGGGACGCGGCCGGCACCGCGATGATCGGTGTGTTGCTGGTGATCATCGCGATCACGCTGGCGATCGAGACCAAGAGCCTGCTGCTCGGTGAGGGTGCCGAGCGCAGCGAGCTGGCCAAGATCGAGCAGGCCGTCACCGGCGGCCCGGAGGTCGAGCGGATCATCCACATGAAGACGCTCTACCTCGGCCCGGAGGAGCTGCTGGTGGCCGCGAAGATCGCGGTGCCGGCGTGCGAGAGCGCGGAGGAGCTGGCCCGGGGCATCAACGCGGTCGAGGCGCGGATCCGCCGCGAGGTGCCGATCGCCCGGGTGATCTACCTGGAGCCGGACATCTGGAGCGCGGCGGCGGAGCGGGCGGGCACCGGTCAGGCGGCGGACACCGCCGTGCCCGAGGCGGCGACCGAGCGCGCCGGCGGGACCGAGGTGACGGCCGACGAGGTGGCCGGGCGGCCCGGGAGCTGACCGATGGAGTTGATGCAGGGCCGGATCCGGGACTACGCCTGGGGCTCGCGCACCGCGATCGCGCGGTTGCAGGGCCGGGCGGTGCCGAGCGACGGGCCGGAGGCCGAGCTGTGGCTGGGCGCCCACCCGGGCGCCCCGGCCACCGTCGACCGGGACGGCGGCCCGGTGAGTCTCACCGAGTTGTTGCTGGCCGAGCCGGGGCACTGGCTGGGTGAGCGCCTGGTCGGCCGGTTCGGAACCCGGCTGCCGTTCCTGCTGAAGGTGCTGGCCGCCGACGCGCCGCTGAGCCTTCAGGCGCATCCGGACGCCGAGCAGGCCCGCACCGGGCACGCGGCGGACACCGGGCGGGTCAACTACGTCGACCCGTACCACAAGCCGGAGCTGTTGGTGGCGCTCTCCGAGTTCGACGCGCTCTGCGGCTTCCGGGACCCGGCCGAGTCGGCGGCGGTGCTCGCCGGGTTCGGCGTACCCGCGTTGGCGCCGGTGGTGGCCGCGTTGCGTGGCGGTCCGGCGGGGCTGCGGGAGGCCGTACGCGCGCTGTTGAGCTGGCCGGAGTCGGAGCGTGCCGGGCTGGTGACGGCCGTGCTGGCGGCGGCGACCGCCGGGCCGGCGTCCCCGGACGCGGCGCTGGTCCGCACGCTCGCGGCCGGTTATCCGACCGACCCGGGTGTGGTGGTGGCGCTGCTGCTGAACCGGGTGCGGCTGGCGCCGGGCGAGGGGATCTGGATGCCGGCCGGCAACCTGCACGCCTACCTGCGCGGCACCGGCGTGGAGATCATGGCGGCGAGCGACAACGTGCTGCGCGGCGGGTTGACCTCGAAGCGGATCGACGTGGACGAGTTGCTGCGGGTGCTCCGGTTCGAGGTGCTGACCGATCCGGTGCTGCGGCCGGAACCGGTGGCACCCGGCGTGTCCACCTGGCCGGTGCCGGTGGAGGATTTCGCGTTGCACCGGGTGGTGGTGGGCGCCGGGTCGCCGGAGGTGCGGTTCACGCTGCCCGGCCCGCGGGTGGTGCTCTGCGGGGCCGGCAAGCTGACCGTGGACGACGGGGTCGGTGTGGTGACGTTGGCGGCGGGTCGGTCCGCGGTCGGCACCGCCGCCGGTGGCCCGCTGGTGCTCACCGGCGACGGCGAGGCGTTCGTGGCGACCTGCGGCCTGCCCTGAGCCCGCGGCGCCGATTTCCCGGAACCGCTTGACGGGTCGGTCGCTCAGTGTGACTCTTTGTGTACGCAGCGTTGTCGCGACGAACGTCCGGGAACGCGCGGGGATCCAAACCGGGGGGATGCACGGGGGTGGCCGGGCCGTGGACGGAAAGTCGTCCACGACCGTCCGCCCCCGTGCGCTGTTCGCCGCTCCTGCGCCAACCGGAGCCGGGTGAGCGGGCCCACGCGCGTAAGGTGGAAGGCTGCGCAGCCCTTCGTTCGACAGGAGCTTCCATGACCAGCACGCTTCCGGCGGCCCCCAGCGGCGCGCCGTCCGGCGCCCGGCCGAGCACCCTCGCCGAGGGCGACTACAAGGTGGCGGATCTGTCGCTCGCCGAGTTCGGGCGCAAGGAGATCCGGCTCGCCGAGCACGAGATGCCCGGCCTGATGGCGATCCGGCGCGAGTTCGCCGACGCCCAGCCGCTCGCCGGCGCCCGCATCACCGGGTCGCTGCACATGACCGTGCAGACCGCCGTCCTGATCGAGACCCTGGTCGCGCTCGGCGCGCAGGTCCGCTGGGCGTCCTGCAACATCTTCTCCACCCAGGACCACGCCGCCGCGGCCATCGTGGTCGGCGCCGAGGGCACCCCGGAGGCCCCGGCCGGCGTCCCGGTCTACGCCTGGAAGGGCGAGACGCTGGAGGAGTACTGGTGGTGCACCGAGCAGGTGCTCGCCTGGCCCGACGGGCAGGGCCCGAACATGATCCTCGACGACGGCGGCGACGCCACGCTGCTCGTGCACAAGGGCGCCGAGTTCGAGAAGGCCGGCGTCGTGCCGCCGGTCGAGTCCGCCGACTCCGAGGAGTACGCGGTCATCCTCCAGGTGCTGCACCGCTCGCTCGGCGAGGACAACCAGCGCTGGACCCGGATCGCCGCCGGCATCAAGGGCGTCACCGAGGAGACCACCACCGGTGTGCACCGGCTCTACGAGATGCACCGTGCCGGCACGCTGCTCTTCCCGGCCATCAACGTCAACGACTCGGTGACCAAGAGCAAGTTCGACAACAAGTACGGCTGCCGCCACTCGCTCATCGACGGCATCAACCGGGCCACCGACGTGCTGATCGGCGGCAAGATGGCCGTCGTGATGGGCTACGGCGACGTGGGCAAGGGCTGCGCCGAGTCGCTGCGTGGCCAGGGCGCCCGGGTCGTGGTGACCGAGGTCGACCCGATCTGCGCGCTCCAGGCCGCGATGGACGGCTACCAGGTCGCCACGCTGGACGACGTGGTCGAGCAGGCCGACATCTTCATCACCGCGACCGGCTGCTTCGACGTGATCACCAACGAGCACATGGCCCGGATGAAGCACCAGGCCATCGTGGGCAACATCGGCCACTTCGACAACGAGATCGACATGGCCGGCCTGGCCAAGCGCGGCGACGTGACCCGGGAGAACATCAAGCCGCAGGTCGACGTGTGGCGGTTCGACGACGGCCACGCCATCATCGTGCTCTCCGAGGGTCGCCTGCTGAACCTGGGCAACGCCACCGGGCACCCGAGCTTCGTGATGTCGAACTCGTTCGCCAACCAGACCATCGCCCAGATCGAGCTGTTCACCAAGACCGGGGAGTACCCGATCGGCGTCTACGTGCTCCCCAAGCACCTGGACGAGAAGGTCGCCCGGCTGCACCTGGACGCGCTCGGCGCCAAGCTGACCACGCTGACCAAGGAGCAGGCCTCCTACCTGGGCGTCTCCCAGGAGGGCCCGTTCAAGCCGGAGCACTACCGCTACTGAGTTCCACTCCCGGAAGGGACCGGGGTCGGCCGCCGCGCGGCCGTCCCGGTCCCTTCTCGCGTACGCGGGGACGAACGGGTCCTCCGGCCCTGTCCGATCCGGCCGGCCCGGGACGAGGCTGGGACGACGGTCGCGGCCGGCGGGGTGACGTTGCCGTGAACAACTTGACGCCGTGCCGGAACAGGAGCAAGGTATGGCTGCCCTAAGTTAACTGAGGCATGCCTGACCGACTACGGAGTTACGGATGTTCGCCACGTACCTGATCGGCCTGCGGGAGGGCCTGGAAGCGACCCTGGTGGTCAGCATCCTGGTCGCCTTCCTGGTGAAGTCGCAACGGCGTGACCGGCTGCCCCAGGTCTGGGCCGGCGTCGGCCTGGCCGTGGTGCTCTCCGTCGTCTTCGGCTCGCTGATCCAGTACACCTCGACCTCGCTGCTGCGGACCTCCGAGTCGCGCGAGTTCTTCGAGGCGGTGACCTCGGTCGCCGCCGTCGTGTTCGTGACCTGGATGATCTTCTGGATGCGCCGGGCGGCCCGTTCCATCGCGGGCGAGCTGCGCGGCAAGCTCACCGAGGCGCTCGCCGTCGGGTCGCTGGCGGTTGCCGGCATGGCCTTCCTCGCGGTGGTCCGGGAGGGCCTGGAGACCGCGCTGATCTTCTACGCCGCGGCCGAGAGCGTGGCCGGCGGCACCGGCGCGGGCTCGCTGCTCGCCCTGGTCGGCGGCATCGCCACCGCCGTGGTGATCGGCTTCCTGCTCTACCGCAGCGCCCTGAAGATCAACCTGAGTCGCTTCTTCACCTGGACCGGCGCGCTGCTGATCCTGGTCGCCGCCGGCATCCTCAAGTACGGCGTGCACGACTTCCAGGAGGCCGGCGTGCTGCCCGGCCTGAACAACCAGGCCTTCGACATCTCCGCCACGCTCGACCCGAACGCCTGGTACGGCGCGCTGCTCGCCGGCATGTTCAACATCACCGCCGCACCGACCGTGCTGGAACTGGTCGCCTGGGTCGCGTACGCGGTGCCGGTGTTGGTGCTCTTCCTGCGCAAGCCGGCCGCCCCGGCCAAGCCCTCCGCCGCGCCGGCCAAGCCCTCCGCCGCCCCGGCCGCCAACGCGCCGACCGCCGCCCCGGCCGGGAACGCGCCGGTCGAGACCACCGCGACCACCCCCGAGCCCGCGCCGGCAGCCGTCGACGCCGCCGCCGTCCCGTCCCCGCGCGCCTGACCGCCCGTTTCCGAGGAGATCCCGCACCGATGCGTACCACTCGATTCGTCGCGCCCGCCGCCGCCGGGTTGCTCGCCGTCGCCGGCCTGACCGGTTGCGGCGGTGGTGACGACGCCGACGCGACCGCCGGCGGTCCGATCGCCGTCAAGGCGACGGACAGCGCCTGCGAGGTCGGCAGCACCGAGATCGACGCCGGTCAGGTGACGTTCAAGGTGACCAACAACGGCTCCAAGGTCAACGAGTTCTACGTCTACGCCGCCGGCGACCGGGTGATGGGCGAGGTGGAGAACATCGCCCCCGGGCTGAGCCGGGAACTGCGCGTCGAGCTGCCCGCCGGGACGTACGAGACCGCCTGCAAGCCGGGGATGAGCGGCCGGGGCATCCGGGGCGCGCTGAAGGTCAGCGGCACCGCCGCGAGCGTCGCGCCGGACGCCGCGCTCACCGAGGCCACCGCCAGCTACCAGCGCTACGTACGCAGCCAGACCGCCGCGCTGCTGACCAGGACCGAGGAGTTCGTGGCCGCGGTCAAGGGCAACGACGTGGCCAAGGCCAAGGCGCTCTACCCGGTGGCCCGCACCTACTGGGAGCGGATCGAGCCGGTCGCGGAGAGCTTCGGCGACCTCGACCCGAAGATCGACGGTCGCGAGGAGGTGGTCGAGGAGGGCATGGAGTTCACCGGCTTCCACCGGATCGAGAAGGACCTCTGGACCACCGGCGACATCAGCAAGGACGGCCCGATCGCCGACCAGCTCCTGGTCGACGTCAAGGCGATCGTGGCCAAGGCCGACGCCGAGAAGCTCACCCCGCTCCAGCTCGCCAACGGCGCCAAGGCACTGCTCGACGAGGTTGCCAGCGGCAAGATCACCGGCGAGGAGGAGCGGTACTCGCACACCGACCTCTGGGACTTCAACGCCAACCTGGAGGGCTCGAAGGCCGCCGTCGGCGCGCTGCGCCCGGCCCTGGAACAGCGCGCGCCCGACCTGGTCAAGCAGCTCGACGCCGAGTTCGCCAACGTGGAGGCCGCGCTCGGCAAGCACCGGGCCGGGGACGGCTGGAAGCTGCACACCCAGCTCAGCAAGACCGAGCTGAAGGAGCTGTCGGACAGCATCAACGCGCTGGCCGAGCCGGTCAGCAAGATCGCGGCGGCCGTCGCGCGATGAGCACCCCGGCCGGCGGTGACGCGACGAGCGAGCCGAACAGCGAGCAGCCCGGTCGCGGGATCTCCCGCCGGCGGGCGATGACCCTGGCCGGTGTCGGCGCGGCTGGTGTCGGCGCGGTGGCGGCCGGCGCGGGCGCGCTGATCGCCGGTGGCGGCCAGGCGTCGGCCACCGAGACGGCCGCCGGGGCGGTGCCGTTCCTCGGCGAACACCAGGCCGGCATCACCACCGCGGCCCAGGACCGGCTGCACTTCGTCGCGTTCGACGTGGTCACCAAGGACCGGGACCGGCTGGTCGCGATGCTCCAGGAGTGGACCGCCGCCGCGGCCCGGATGACCGCCGGCAAGGACGCCGGGCTGATCGGTGCGGTCGGGGGCGTGCCGGAAGCCCCGCCGGACGACACCGGCGAGGCGCTCGGGCTGCCCCCGTCGCAGCTCACCGTCACGGTCGGCTTCGGCCCGTCGCTGTTCCGCGACGCCCAGGGCCGGGACCGGTTCGGCATCGCCGACCGCCGCCCCGCCGCGTTGGCCGACCTCCCGCACTTCGCCGGCGACGCGCTCAAGCCGGAGCTGTCCGGCGGCGACATCTGCGTCCAGGCCTGCGCCAACGACCCGCAGGTGGCGGTGCACGCCATCCGTAACCTGGCCCGGATCGGCATGGGCGTGGTCAGCGTCCGCTGGTCGCAGCTCGGGTTCGGGCGTACCTCGTCGACGTCGCGGGACCAGGCCACTCCGCGCAACCTGTTCGGCTTCAAGGACGGCACCGCCAACCTGAAGGCCGAGGACGCCGACCTGCTGCGCGAGCAGCTCTGGGTGCAGCCCGGCGACGGCCCGGACTGGATGGCCGGCGGCTCCTACCTGGTCACCCGCAAGATCCGGATGCTGATCGAGACCTGGGACCGCAGCCCGCTGGCCGAGCAGGAGATGATCACCGGCCGGACCAAGGGCAGCGGCGCCCCGCTCGGCCGGCGCGACGAGTTCGACGAGCCGGACTTCGCCGCCAAGGGCGACGACGGCGAGCCGGTCATCGCGCCGACCGCGCACGTGCGACTCGCCCACCCGGAGCAGAACAACGGCGCCCGCCTGCTGCGTCGCGGCTACAACTTCGTGGACGGCTCGGACGGGCTGGGCCGGCTCGACGCCGGGCTGTTCTTCATCGCCTACCAGCGGGACCCGCGCAAGCAGTTCGTGCCGATCCAGACGCGGCTGGCCCGCAACGACGCGATGAACGAGTACCTCCGCCACGTCTCCAGCGGCCTGTTCGCCTGCCCGCCGGGCGTCCGCGACGCCGCCGACTGGTGGGGCCGGACACTGTTCTCCTGAGCCGGCCCGGTCTCCCGAGCTGGCCCGGCCCCTGAGCCGGCCTGCCGCGCTCAGCGGCGTACCGGATCGGGACCGGCGGGTTCCGGCGCGGCCCGCCGCAGCGGAACGCCGGGCGACGCGGCCGGGGCCGGGGCCAGCTCCGGCCAGAGCGCGCCGCTGACCGCGCGGGCCCGGCCCAGCCGGTACCCGGCCCGTCGCCTGCGTTCGGCCAGCACGGCGGCCAGGTACGCCCACTCCGGCGCGGTCCACGGCGGCGGCGGTGACGTCACCGCGGCCACCTCCGCCCACAGCTCCCGGCCCAGCCGCACCCGGTCCGCGGCGGCGAGCTGGGGGAGCCGGTCCACGTACTGCCGGACGGCCAGGGCGAGCCCGTCGTCCACCCGGGTCAGGTCCAGCGTGCCCGCCCAGGCGAGCAGCGGCGGCACGGCCGGCGGCAACGGCCGCCACACCGACGCGCCCCGGGTGTGCACCACGAGCGTGCCGGCCACCAGGTCGCCCAACCGTCGGCCGCGCGGGTCGGTGAGCATCACTGTCACGGTCGCCGCCCAGCTCAGCAGCGGCAGCACCAGGCCGGGCCACTCCACCGCGACGCCCACCAGCGCCCGGGCCAGCGACTGCCCGACCCCGACCGGCCCGCCGTCGGCCCGTACCACCCGCAGTCCCACCGCCAGCTTGCCCACCGTCCGGCCGCCGGCGAACCGCTCCATCACCACCGGGTAGCCGACCAGCACCAGCACTAGCAGCACGACCTGGAGGCCGCCGGCCAGCGCGGCGTCCATCAGGTCCGGCGGCAGCGCGAGCACCAGCATGGACAGCGCCGCACCGAGCACCAGCGCCAAGCCGAGCTGGACGACCAGGTCGATCAGCAGCGCGAGCACCCGGGAACCCAGCCGGGCGGCCCGGACGTCCAGTTCCACCGCCTCGCCGCTGACCAGACCGGCGTCGGCCCAGCGGGAGGGCGGGGGAGGTTGCGCGCGCACCCCGACAGTGAACACCATGAACGAGTGGATCTCGACGCGTACGTGGCGGAGCACGGTGTGCAGTGGCGGCGGCTGGAGCAGTTGACCGGCCGGCGCCGGCTGGACGCGGCCGAGGTCGACGAGTTGGTCTCGCTCTACCAGCGCACCGCCACCCACCTGTCCGTGCTGCGCAGCCGCGCCCCCGAGCCCGCGCTCCTCGGTCACCTGTCCCACCTGGTCCTGGCCGCCCGCGCCCGGATCATCGGCCGGCCCCGGCCGTCCTGGGCGGCGGTACGCCGGTTCCTGCTGGCCGACCTGCCGGCCGCCCTCTACCGGGCCTGGCCGTGGTGGTGCGGCGTCGCCACCGGCTTCAGCGCGTTGAGCGTCTTCCTCATCTGGTTCGTCGCCGGCCACCCGGACACCGCCGCCGCGTTCATCGGCGCCGAGTCGGCCCGGCAACTCGTCGACTCCGGCTTCGCCGGCTACTACACCGAGTTCGCCGCGCCGACGTTCGCCTTCCACCTGTGGACGCACAACGCCTGGCTGGCGGCCCAGTGCCTGGCCGCCGGCGTGCTGGTGGTGCCGGTGTTCTGGCTGCTGTGGCAGAACGCGCTGAACATCGGCGTGGTGGGCGGCGTGATGGTCTCCTACGACCGGGCGGACGTCTTCTTCGGCCTGATCACGCCGCACGGCCTGCTGGAGCTGACCGGCATCTACGTCGCCGCCGGGGTCGGGCTGCGCACCGCCTGGGCGTGGATCGCCCCGCCCGCGCACCTCGGGCGCGGCCGGGCGGTCGCCGAGGCGGGGCGGTCGGCCATGGTGGTCGCGGTCGGCCTGGTCGGGCTGTTCGCCGTCTCCGCGCTGCTGGAGGCGTTCGTCACCCCGGCGCCGGTGCCGACGGCCGTGCGGGTGGCGGCCGGCGCCACCGTCTGGGCCGCCTTCCTGGCGTACGCGCTCATCCTGGGCCGCCGCGCCGCGTCCTCCGCTCCGCGCCCTCTCCGCCACTGACCGCAGATTCACGGAAACAGTGGCTGTGGAGCCCGCCAAGGCCACTGTTTCCGTGAATCAGGGGGAAGGAGCCGGGGGTGGGGGGTTAGAGCTGGCCTCGGGATTTCAGGTGTAGGTAGGTGTCGGCCACGGTGGGGGCCAGTCGGTCGGCGGGGACGTCCACCACTGTCACGCCGTGCCGGGACAGCGCGGCCCGCACCCGGTCCCGCTCGGCCAGCGCCCGCCACGCCGACGCGGCCGCGTACGGGTCGTCGGGGCCGACCGGGGTGGCGGTGGCGAGCCCGGCCAGCACCGGATCGTGGGTGGCCGCCAGCACCACCCGGTGCCGGGCGGCCAGCCGCGGCAGCACCGGCAGCAGCCCTTCCCGGAGCGCGCCCGCGTCCAGCGCGGTGAAGAGCACCAGCAGGCTGCGCTGCCGCTCCCGGCGCAGCAGCTCACCGGCGATCAGCTCGAAGTCCGTCTCGACAAGCGCCGGCTGGAGCGGCGCCATCGCCTCGACCAACCGGGTGAGCAGCGCCGGCCGGTTGCCGCCGGTCACCCGGGCCCGTACGGCGGTGTCCACGGCGAGCAGGTCCACCCGGTCCCCGGCGCGGGCGGCCAGCGCGGTGAGCAGCAACGCCGCGTCGATCGCGGTGTCCAGCCGGGGTTCGTCGCCGAGCCGGACCGCCGAGGTACGGCCGGTGTCCAGCACGCAGACGAGCCGCCGGTCCCGCTCCGGTCGCCAGGTGCGCACCAGCACGTCGGCGCGGCGCGCGCTGGCCCGCCAGTCGATCGACCGGACGTCGTCGCCGACGGCGTACTCGCGCAGGGTGTCGAACTCGGTGCCGTGGCCGCGCCCCCGGGTCACCTGGACGCCGTCGATGATCCGCAGCCGGGCCAGCTTCTCCGGCAGGTGCCGGCGGGAGTCGAAGCGGGGCAGCACGCGCAGCGTCCACGGTGGCGTGCCGGGCCGTTCGGCGCGCTGCCGGAAGCCCAGGCGCATCGGCCCCAGCGAGCGGACGGTCAGCGCCACCGCCGGCCGGTCGCCGCGCCGGGTCGGGGTGAGGTGGACCGGCAACGTGGCCGTGCCGCCGGGCGGGACCGTGAGCGTCTCCCGCGGCGACCGCCCGGGACGCGCCCCGGCGGACGGCACCCACGCGTCGCGGACCTGGGCGTGCAGCGTCCGGTCGGTGGGGTTGGCCAGGTGCAGGGTGACCGTGGCGGTGCCGCCGAGCCGGACGGTCCGGTCGCCGGCGCGGGTGGCGGTGAGCGCCTGCGGCGGGGCCGCGAGCGCCCGGTCCAGGGCGACCAGCAGCAGCACCGTCGCGGTCAGCACGGCGACGCCGAGAAACGGCGCCGGCCAGGCCGGCAGCGTTCCGGCGCCGGCCGCGAGCAGCAGGCCCGCCCGCCAGGTCATCGCGGCGTCGGCACGGTGGCCAGCACCGAGTCGAGCACGGCGTCGGCCGTCACGCCCTCCAGTTCCACCTCCGGTCGCGGCCGGAGCCGGTGCCGCAGCGTCGGGCGGGCCACCGCCTTCACGTCGTCCGGCGTGACGTGGTCGCGGCCGGCCAGCCAGGCCCACGCCTTGGCGGTGGCGAGCAGCGCGGTCGCGCCCCGGGGCGAGGCGCCCAGCTCCAGCGCGGGAGCGGCCCGGGTGGCCCGGCAGAGGTCCACGATGTAGCCGAGCACCGGCTCGGCCACGTGCACGGCGTGCGCCTGCGCGCGGGCGGCGGCCAGGTCGGCCGCGCCGGCCACCGGGCGTACGCCGGCGGCGCGCAGGTCACGTGGGTCGAACCCGGCGTGGTGCGCGCGGAGCACACCCAGTTCCTCGTCCCGCCCCGGCAGCGGCACGGTCAGCTTGAGCAGGAAGCGGTCGAGCTGCGCCTCGGGCAGCGGGTAGGTGCCCTCGTACTCGACCGGGTTCTGGGTGGCCGCGACGATGAACGGCTCGGGCAGCGGACGGCGCTCGCCCTCGACGGTGACCTGCCGTTCCTCCATCACCTCCAGCAGCGCGGACTGCGTCTTCGGCGGGGTGCGGTTGATCTCGTCGGCGAGGAGCAGGTTGGTGAAGACCGGCCCCTCGCGGAACGTGAACGCGGCGGTGTGCGGGTCGAAGATCAGCGAGCCGGTGACGTCGCCGGGCATCAGGTCGGGGGTGAACTGCACCCGTTTGGCGTCCAGGTCGAGCGCGGCGGCGAGCGTGCGCACCAGCAGCGTCTTGGCCACCCCCGGGACGCCCTCCAACAGCACGTGCCCCCGGCAGAGCAGCGCGATGACCAGGCCGGTGACCACCGCGTCCTGGCCGACCACGGCCTTGGCCACCTCGGCGCGCAGCCGGTTCAGGGCGGCGCGGGCGTCGGACGGGGCGGCGGGCGACTCGGCGGCGATGACGGGTCCGGTCACCGGGGTTCTCCTTCGCTCGGGGGCGGGGCCAGGGTACGGGTCAGCGTGTCCAGCGCCCGGGCCAGCTCCAGCAGCTCCCGGTCGTCGTCCGGGGCGGGGCCGTGCAGCAGCCCGGCCACCCGCTCCGGGTCGTCGCCGGTCGCCGCCGCGACCCGGGCCGCCACCTCGTCGTCCGGGGTGTCGGGCGGCAGGTTGAGCCGGGGCAGGACGCGGTCCCGGGCGGCGGCGCGCAGCGTCGCGGCGACGGTGTCCCGGGCGCCGGCCCGCCGGTAGAGGCGGGCCCGGCCGCGGACGGTCTCGGCGGCGCGGACGGTCACCGGCAGCGGCTCCGTCACCGGTGGCCCGAGGCGGCGGGCCCGCCAGAGCACCACCAGCAGCCCGGCCAGCGCGAGCTGCGCCAGGATCGCCCAGAACCAGGCCGGGAACGCGTCCCACAGCGGGTTGTCGGCGCGCCGCGGCGGGTCCGCCCGGTCGGGGCGCTCGGCGGTGCGGCGGGGCGTCGGCGGAGCCTCGCTCTCGGTGGTCCGCGACGCGCCGGTCCCGGTCGGGGCCGGGTCGGGCGCGGGCAGGTCCAGCCAGACCAGCGGACGACCGGTGGCGCCGAGCAGGCCGGTGGCGAGGTCCCGGTTGCCCCACTCGTCGATCCGGTCGTTGCGGAACGGGTCGCTGGCGCCCACCAGCACCACCTCGGTGCCGGCCGGGATCCGGAGCAGCGCGCCGCCGTAGCAGCGGTCGGCGCGCTCGGGCCCGGCGTACCGCTGGTGGTCGACCGCGGCGGTGCCGGCGCGGACCGCCTCGGGCAGCCGGCACTCCGCGCCCCCGGCGTCCGGCGGCAGCGCCCGGGTGGCCCACCGGCGACCGGCCGGCTCGACCGAGGTGCCCAGCTCGGCCAGCACCCGGCGGGACGGCTCGACGAGCACCAGCCGGCTGCCGGGCGGCAGCGCGGTCAGCCCGGTGAGCGTGTCCGGGTGCACCAGGTCGGGTGCGGGCACGAAGAGCGTGCTCGGCGCCGTACGGGCGGCCCGCAGCGCCCCGGCGGTGTCGGTCTCCCGGCGTAGCGGCACGCCCTGCGCGCGTAGCTCCTCGGCGAGCCGGCTGCCGCCGTCGTCGTCGCCGGCGACGGGGGAGAGGAAGCCGCGCTCGTCCGGGTCGGGCTGGTCCACCGCGTGCAGCACCACGGTGGCCCCGATCAGCAGCGCGGCCAGCCCGAGCGGGACGACGGTCCGGTGCCACCGGCGGCGGGACGCCGGCGGGGCCGCGGGCCGGGCCGGGGCGGGGGCGACGGTCACCACGGGTCCTCCTCGCCGGTCAGTTCCCGGCGCAGTTCGGCGGCGAGCGCGCGCATCCGCTGGTCGTGGCCGGCGGTGGCGGGTCGCTGGGCGTACCAGAGGTCGGAGAAGATCGTGCCGGCGGCGTGCAGGGTGGGCCGTACCGCCGGGCGGGTCCGGGCCGCCGCCTCGGTCAGTTCGGTGACGGTGAGCCCGGCCCGTGGCTCCACCACCTGCCGGGTGACCAGGAGCCGGACCATGTCCCGGAGCCGTTCCCGCACCGCCTCGGCGTAGCGGCCCTCGGCGGCCAACCGGTCGGCCGTCGCCGGGCCGCCGACGGGTGCCGGCGGCGCGGCCCGGGGCGCGGGGACGCGCACCGGCGGGTCGGGCCGCCGCCGGCGGGCGGGACGACGCAGGCGCAGGCGCATCCGCGGTCGCCGGAGCCGGGGCAGTCGGAAGCGGGGCAGTCGAACCCGGAGCCGGGGCAGCCTGATCCGGGGCAGCCGGCGCGGCACCCAGGCCGGGAAGGAGTGCCAGGCCAGCGCCGTCAGCAGCGCGGCGGCCAGCAGGAGCAGCGCGACCAGCGGCAGCGGCACCACGTCACCCAGCGCGGCGACCGTCTCGGTCCACCAGCGGCTCACCGCTCGACCGCCAGCAGCACCGGCTCCGGGACGCCGGCCGGCGCCCGGGAGAGCCGGATGTCCAGCCCCTCGGTGCGCATCCGGGTCTCCAGGTGCAGCACCGCGTCCAGGCAGGCCAACGCCGGGTACGCGAGCGCGTTCACCGCCGCCTGCGCGACGACGGCGACCGGCAGCGCCCAGGCCGACACGTCGAACAGGTCGAGCAGCCCGAGACCGTAGGGGACGCCCAGCCCGATGCCGACCCGGACCAGCCACCAGCCCAGATAGCCGAGCAGCCGGACGGCGGCGGCGCGCCCGCCCACCCGGCCGGCCAGCCGGATCGCCCGTCCCGGTGCCCGGTGCGCCGGCACCCCGTCCAGCACGAGCACCGGCACCACGAGGCCGAGCAGCCCGTACGCGACGAACCAGGCGGGCCCGGCCAGCCCGGCGAGCCCGACGGCGAGCCCGACCGCGCCCGCGGCCAGCAGCGTCGCGCCCGGACGGGCCTCGTGGAGCAACTCCGACGGCGCGCGGCGGTGGCCGAGCAGCGCCGCCGCGCCGCCCCGCGCGGCCGGGTTGCCCAGCAGCGCGATGATCGCCGCCTCGGTCCCGGCGCCGGCCGCGAGCAGCAGCCAGTACCAGCCGAACGACTCCCCGCCGGCGGGCCACCAGCCGGGCGGGTGCGCGCCGGCGAGCAGCCGCACCGGGTACAGCACGGCCTGCTCGGCGAGGGCCAGCGCGACGGCGAGTGGCAGCAGCACCCGGGCCTGGTCGCGGAGCAGCAGCACGGCGGCGTCGAGCAGCTCACCCACGGTCAGCGGACGGCGCGGGAGCACCGCGGTCGGGCCGACGTCGGACACGCGTACTCCTGGGCGGGCAGGGCAGCAGAGGTGGCGGGCGGCGGGGCACCCGGGGGATCATGGTTGCACGGCGGGTCCGCATCCGGTGGACCCGTCCGTCGCGGCGCGCCACGCTGGTGACCACGCCGTCAGCTGTGGTGCGGGGGCGCGCTCGGCGCTACCGTGCCGGGAAAGACTCCGACCCTCCAGATGAACGGGGATGGAACGATAAACCCCATGAGAGCCCGCGTACTCGTGGTCGACGACGACCCCGCCCTTGCCGAGATGCTCGGCATCGTGTTGCGCAGCGAGGGCTTCGTGCCGTCCTTCGTCGCCGACGGAGAACGGGCATTGGCCGCGTTCCGCGACAGCCGGCCCGACATCGTCCTGCTCGACCTGATGTTGCCGGGCATGAGCGGCATCGACGTGGCCCGTGCGATCCGCGCCGAGTCCGGGGTGCCGATCGTGATGCTGACCGCCAAGAGCGACACGGTCGACGTGGTGCTGGGGCTGGAGTCCGGCGCCGACGACTACGTGGTCAAGCCGTTCAAGCCCAAGGAGCTGGTGGCCCGGATGCGGGCCCGGCTGCGTCGCGGCGAGGACGTCGCGCCGGAGCTGCTCACCATCGGCCCGCCCGGCAACCAGATCACCATCGACGTGCCGGCGCACACGGTCAGCCGGGACGCCGAGGAGGTCAAGCTGACGCCGCTGGAGTTCGACCTGCTGGTCGCGCTCGCCCGCAAGCCCCGCCAGGTGTTCACCCGGGAGGTGCTGCTGGAGCAGGTGTGGGGGTACCGGCACGCCGCCGACACCCGGCTGGTCAACGTGCACGTGCAGCGGCTGCGGGCCAAGATCGAGCCGGATCCGGAGCGACCCGAAATCATCCTCACGGTCCGGGGCGTGGGCTACAAGGCAGGCACCGGATAACCTGGTCAGCACTGTGCTGACCGCCCCGCTGCCCGACCCGCCGACCGCCTCGCCCCGCCGGCTACGTGCCGCGCGGGCGCTCTGGCGCGCGCTGGCCGGCCGGTCGGCGCGGTTCGCCGCCGGTGTGCGCCAGGCCTGGCGGCGGTCGCTCCAGGTCCGCGTGGTCACCATCACACTTGTGGCGTCGAGTCTGCTGGTGGGCGGTTTCGCCTACCTGATCGCCGACAAGATCACCAACATCCTGCTGGAGAACGCCGAGACCGACGTGCGGATGCGGCTGAGCAACGGCAGCGAGTACGCGGCGAAGCAGTTCAACCTCTACAGCCAGCCGCAGGAGGCCCAGCTCCAGGACACCATCGACGGCACGGTCAACTACCTGGCCGGCGGGGATCCGGCGCAGACCAGCGGCGTGGTGGTGGCGATCACCGCCGACAACTTCGCCGAGTTCATCGAGCCCCGCGTCTCCCCGGACGTGCCGGTGCGCCCGGTGATCGGCGACGAGCTGCGGGCCACCGTGGCGTCCGGCAAGGTGGCCCACCAGATCCGCACCGGCACGCTCGGCGACGACCGCACGAAGTACCTGGTCTACGGCTCCCCGGTGCCCACCCGGTTCGGGCAGGTCGAGCTCTACTACCTCGTACCCCTGGCCCGGCAGGACGCCACCGCGGCGGACGCCCGGGCCACCGTGGTCGCCACCGGCGTCGCGCTGGTGCTCCTGCTCGGCCTGCTGGCCGCGCTGGTGACCCGGCTGGTGGTGACGCCGGTCCGGGTGGCCGCGCGCACCGCCCAGCGGCTCTCCGCCGGCCTGCTCGACCAGCGCATGGTGGTCTCCGGTGAGGACGACCTGGCCCTGCTCGCTGCCTCGTTCAACCAGATGGCGACCAACCTGCAACGGCAGATCCTCCGGCTGGAGGAGATGTCCCGGCTGCAACGCCGGTTCACCTCGGACGTCTCGCACGAGCTGCGGACGCCGCTGACCACGGTCCGGATGGCGGCCGACCTGATCTTCGCGGAACGGGACGAGTTCGATCCGGCGGTGGCGCGCAGCGCCGAGCTGCTCCAGGCCGAGCTGGACCGGTTCGAGGAGCTGCTCACCGACCTGCTGGAGATCAGCCGGTTCGACGCCGGTTTCGCCGTGCTGGACAGCGAGCCGACCGATCTGGTGCCGGTGGTGCACCGGGTGGTCGAGCGCCTGGCCGGGCTGGCCGAGCGGGTCGGGGTGACCATCGAGCTGGACCTGCCGGACGCTCCGGTGATCGCCGAGGTGGACCCGCGCCGGGTCGAGCGGGTGCTGCGCAACCTGGTCGGCAACGCGGTCGAGCACGGTGAGGCCAAGCCGGTGCGGGTCACGCTGGGCGTCGACCAGAGCGCGGTGGCGATCACCGTGCGGGACCACGGCGTCGGGCTCAAGCCGGGGGAGGAGAAGCTGGTCTTCAACCGGTTCTGGCGGGCCGACCCGTCCCGGGCCCGGCAGACCGGCGGCACCGGCCTGGGCCTGTCGATCAGCGTGGAGGACGCCCGGTTGCACGGCGGCTGGCTGGAGGCGTGGGGCGCACCCGGGCAGGGCGCGCAGTTCCGGCTCACGCTGCCGGCGCGGGCCGGCGACCGACTGACCACCTCGCCGTTGCGACTGGTGCCGGCCGACGCGGCCCTGCCGTTCGGCGGCCCCCGCGACGGTGGCCTGCTCGCCATCGGTCCGGGCAGCGGCGCCGGTGCGCTGGCCGTCGGCCCCGCCGACGACTCCGCGCGGATGGAGGTGGGGCCGTGAACGTGCCGCGGCGACTGCTGGCCGTGCTGCTGGCCGGCGTCCTGCTGCCGGCCGGGTGCGGCATTCCGGCCCAGACGGACGTCCAGGTCGACGGTTCGGTGCCGGCCGGCGAGGCCGGCTCGCTCAACGGCCCGCCGGCCTCGCCGCCCGCGCCGACCGACAGCGACGAGCCGGTGCCGTTCATTGAGAACTATCTGAGCGCGGCCGCTGCCGGGGAACGCGACCAGGCGTACACCCGGGCCCAGAAGTTCCTCGCCCCGGAGGCCCGGGAACTGCTGCCCGGCAAGCCGCAGACCAGCGAGGTCGAACTCACCGTGGTCCGACTGCGGGCGAAGGAGAGCACCCCGCCGAACAACCAGGGCACCAGCCGGGTCACGATCAAGGTGCAGCAGGTCGGGGTGCTGCGGGCCGACGGCACCCTCGGCCCGCCGGGGGCCACCGAGACCGAGTACGTCTTCCAGTTGCGGCGGGCCGAGCCGGCCGGGACCGGGCTGCTGATCACCAGCCTGCCGAACGTGCTGCTGACCAGCGACACGGCGCTGCGCCAGTACTACCGCACGCGCACCGTCTACTTCTGGAACTCCGACCTGACCCGGCTGGTGCCCGACCTGCGCTACCTGCCGTCGTCGGTGTCGGCCGAGCGGCGCGTCACCGAGGTGGTGAAGTGGCTGGCCGGTGGCCCGTCCGACTGGCTGGAGTCCGGGGTGACCGGGCTCCCGGACGGCACCCGCCCGATCAACAACGCCACCGGCGCGGACTCCCAGTGGGAGGTCAACCTGACCATGCCGGGCGCCAACGAGGGTCGGTTGGCTCGGCTCGGCACCCAGCTCGCCTGGTCGTTGCCGGAGTTGACCGGGCAACTCGAGCTGAAGATCCAGAACCAGAAGCGGCTCAGCGTCGACCTGGAGCGGGAGCGCGACACCCATCTCGCGTACCCGAGGGGCGCGAATCCCACCCGGTTCAGCGTCTACGACGGCGTCATCCATCCGCTCGCCATCGGCACCGAGCAGCGGGCCGTCGTCCCGTTGCCGGCCGCGGAGAACCGGAACGTGGTCTCGGCGACCCTCGCCCGCGCCGAGGACCAGGTGCTGGCCGCGCTGGTGGTGACCGGGGCGGACCGGCGGCTCCGGCTCAAGGTTGGCACCGGGCCGGAACCGGTGGCGGTGTTCAACACCAGCGACCCGAAGGCCGGGTTCCAGACGATGAGCCGGCCCACCTGGCTGCGCTCGCTGGCCACGGACCATCCGGCGGGTCTGGTGGCGGCCGACGGCAAGCTCTACCGGTTCGACGGGACGGCCACGCTGAGCCCCGTTCCGCTGAACGTCTCCGGAAGCGTCGTGGCGGTCGCCGCTTCCCTCGACGGCCACCGGATCGCGCTGGTCAGCGGCGGCGCGGTCTACGTGGCGCCGGTGAGCGTGGAGGGCGGCGTGGTCACCCTGGGCCAGCCCCGCCGGCTGCCCACGCTGCTCACCGGCGTGACGGCGGTCGACTGGATCGCGGAGGACCAACTGGTGATCGCCGGCAACGACCCGGACCGGCGTTCGGCCATCCACCAGCTCAGCATCGACGGCGGCCTGGGTTCCACGCTGAAGTCCGGGATCGGCGCCGCGGTGACCCAGTTGGCGGGATACCCGGGCGGCGGGGGTGGCGGGCTGCCCGCGCTCTCGTTCATGTTCGAGACCGCCGGCAGCGCCTGGCGGAACAACCCGTTCGACCTCGTCACGCCGGAGCAGGTGCTGGACCTGCCGGCGGGCGGCCGGCCGGCCAACCCGACCGCACCGTTCTTCTTCTACTGAGATGCCGGTGCCGGACCTGGGCGGCCTCTGGTCGGACCTGACCGATCTGGTGCTGCCCACCGGGTGCGCCGGGTGCGCGGTCCGCTCCCCGGCGCTGCGGCAGGGCTTCTGCCCGCGCTGCGTGGCCGAGCTTCAGGCGCTGCGGCCCGCGTCGACCCGGCCCGATCCGGCCCCATCCGGCCTGCCGCCCTGCGTCGCCCTCGGCCCGTACGGCGGGGCGTTGCGTGAGGGGCTGCTGGCGTACAAGGAACGGGGCCGACACGGGTTGGCCCGGCCGTTGGGCGCGTTGCTGGCCGAGGTGGTGGCGGTGGCGGTGGGCCGGCCCGGCCCGGTGACGCTGGTGGCGGTGCCGGACACCACCCGCGCGGCCCGGGCCCGGTACGGCGACCACCTGGAGCGGCTGGTCCGGCCCGCCGCGGCCCGGCTGCGCGCGGCCGGCTGGCCGGTTCGCGTGCTGCGACCGCTGCGGGCGCTGCCCCGGCCGGACTCGGTGGTGCTGGACAGCGCCGGCCGGGCCGCGGCGGCGGAGGCGGCGTTCCGGTTGCGCCGGCCGGGGACGGCGACGCCGGCGGGGACCGTGGTGCTGCTCGACGACATCGTCACCACCGGTGCCACGCTGGCGGCGGTGAGCCGGAAATTGCACCGCGCGGGAATGACGCCAAAGGTCGCGGCGGTGCTCGCCGCAACGCAAAAGCGGCGGCCTCGGTGACGCTTCGTGGTTCCGTTTCACCCCATGGTGTATGAGGTGTTAATTTTCCCGACCGCTCTCGACAACCGGGGGTGACTGGTGACCGAACAGGAGTTAGCGTTTCCGTGTCGGGGGTAGTGAGGATGCCAACCTTCCCCCGGCACTGGAAGGAGGCGTAGCCGTACATCACCGGTCGACGCCGAGCGGGGCCGTCCCAGGCGCGTCGACCGGAAGATCCGGACCGAACGACCGTCCGAACAAGGGAGGTCACGTGGACATCGTGGTCAAGGGCCGTAACGTCGAAGTGCCGGACCATTACCGGGTGCACGTAGCCGAAAAACTCGCGAAGATCGAACGCTACGACCACAAACTCATTCGCGTGGATGTCGAGTTGTTCCACGAGCGCAATCCGCGCCAGGCCGACCACTGCCAGCGGGTGGAGATCACCTGCGCGTCGCGGGGCCCGGTGATCCGGGCCGAGGCCTGCACGAGCGACTTCTACAGCGCGCTCGACGCCGCCATCGCCAAGCTGGACACCCGGTTCCGCCGCGCGGCCGACCGCCGCCGGGTGCACCGCGGGCGGCACGCGCCGCTCTCGGTGGCCGCCGCGACCGCCGGGCTGCCGGTGGCCGACCTCGACGGGCCCGGGCTGGCGTCGCTGAACGGGCACGCCACGGCCACCGCCGTGGCGGAACGCCCCGACGCCGACGGCTACTCCGAACCCGACGACCAGCCGTGGCACATCGCCCGGGAGAAGGTCCACCCCGCCGAACCGATGACCGTCGACGACGCGCTGTTCCAGATGGAGCTGGTCGGCCACGACTTCTACCTGTTCCTGGACAAGGAGTCCGGCCGTCCGAGCGTGGTCTACCGTCGACGCGCCTACGACTACGGGATCATCTCGCTCGACACCTGACCCTTGGCCGACGACCCGGAGCCCCCGCCCGCCCGCGGGGGCTCCGTCTCACTGCGCGTCCGAGGCCAGCCGACCGAAGATCACCGTGTCGGTGCGGGTGCCGGCCAGGCCGGGCAGCCGCCCGCGCAGCAGGCCCTCCCGCCGGAAGCCGGCCCGTTCCAGCACCCGCTGGGAGGCGACGTTCTCCGGTCGGGTGCCGGCCCAGAGGCGGGCCACCCCGACGCCGAAGGCCCAGTCGGCGACGAGCCGGACCGTCCCGCTGGCCAGGCCCCGGCCGCGGGCCTCGGGCAGCAGGCTGTAGCCCAGCATCGCCTGACCGGTGGCCGGCTCGTCGTACGCCAGCAGGCAACCGCCCACGGGCGTGCCGGTGGCGGCGTCGACGACGGTCAGGTCGGCGGCGTCGCCGGCCAGCCAGTGGCTCGCCGCGAGCCGGCACCGGCGGGCGATCGACGCCCGGTCCGGCGGCGCCGGCGGCACCCGGCTCGCCACCACCTCCGGCAGCGTGTGCAGCCGGTACATCATGTCCTCGTCCGCCGGTTCGACGCGGCGCAGCGTCACCATGCCGTCGGTGAGCCGGCCGTCGGGCAGGTCCGGCAGCGGCCGGGCGGTCGGCCCGGGCGGGTCGTCGGCCAGCCGCGCCCAGACGACCAGGTCGGGGCGGACGCCGTCGCGTGGCGTGCCGGCGCCCCGCCGTACTCCCTCGCGCCGGTAGCCGCAGGTCAGCGCCGTCCGCTGGCTCGGCACGTTCTCCTGGTGGGTGAGCAGTTCCAGCCGGGCCGCGCCGGCGGCGAAGGCCCGCTCGGTCAGCAGCCGGGTGGCGGCGGTCGCCACGCCCCGGCCGCGCGCCGACGGCCCCACCCAGTAGCCGATCTCGTAGGTCGCCCGCTCGGCGCTGAGCCGGGTCAGGCCGATGCTGCCCAGCAGCCGGTCGGTGGCCGGGTCGGCGATCGTGTACGCGGCCCCGCCCGCCGCCCGGGCGGCCGGCGCCCCTTCGGTGATCCACCACCGCGCGCTGTCCGCGTCGTACGGGTCGGGCAGCAGCGGGATGAACCGCCGGGTCTCCGGGTCGGCGCAGCCGGCCACCGTCCCGGGCACGTCCGCCGGGTCGCACGGGCGCAGCCGGACCCCGTACCCCTCGATCGTCTCCGGGGTCACACCAGGTCCTGGGGCAGCAGGCCGCCGATCCACATATCCTGCCGTTCGCCGCGGTGCTGGACGCCGCCGCGCAGCGTGCCCTCGACGGTGAAGCCGGCCTTCTCGGCCGCCCGCCGGGACGCGGTGTTGCCCACGTTGGCCCGCCACTCGACCCGGGCCAGGCCGAGCGTGGTGAACCCCCAGGCGCAGAGCGCGGTGAGCGCGGCCGGCAGGTAGCCCCGCCCCCGCGCGGCCGGGGCGGTCATGAAGCCGACGTCGGCGACCAGCGGGTCGGTGGGGAGGATGCGCAGGTCGATCGAGGCGACGTAGTGATCGTCCGGGTCGGCCACCGCGAACATCGCGGCGGTGCCCCGGGCCCAGGCCGGCCGCACCAGGTCCCGCAGGTAGCCCTCGGCGTCCTCCGGTCGGTAGGGGTGCGGCACCGTGGTCCAGCGCACCGTCTGCTCGTCCTGACAGGTGCGGGTGATGTCGGGGAGGTCGCGTTCCTCGAGCGGGCGCAGCCGCAGCTCGGTGCCGCCGGCGGTGGCGAACAGGACGGGCTGCGGCCGGCCGAAGACGGCCGCCCGGCGGGCCTGGAGCGTGGTCGGACCGTACGGGACCGGGTCGCCCGGCGCGGCCAGCCCGGCCGGGAGCAGCGAGCCGATCCACCCCTCCGGCCGGCCGCCGTCGGCCGGGTGGGCCAGCCGCAGCTCTCCCTCGACCCGGAAACCGGCCCGCAGCGCGACCAGCCGGGACGCGTGGTTGCCGATCTCGGCCTGCCAGGTCAGCCGGCGCAGGCCGAGCGCGTCGAACGCCCAGCGGGCGACCGCGCGGACGGCGCGGACCGCGACGCCCCGGCCCCGCGCCCAGGGCGCGGTCCAGTAGCCGATCTCGGCCGAGTCGAGCGCGCGGTCGACGGAGACCAGACCGCACGAGGCGAGCAGCTCGCCGCTGTCGGCGTCGCAGACCGCGAACGGCGCGCCGGCACCCGTCGCCCAGGCCGTCGCGGCGACCGTGGTCACGAACGCGAGGGCGTGTTCGGGCCGGTACGGGCGAGGTACGGTGGTCCAGCGCTGGATGTCCGGGTCCTGGCAGGCGCGGTGCACCGCGTCGGCGTCCGCCGCCCGCCAGGGGCGCAGCAACAGCCCGTCCTCGATGATCTCCACAGGCTCCATCCGAGCCATGGTGCCGGATCGTTCGCGGACGGCGTAACCCGATTAGCGGTTGCTGCCCGCGTGCCCGCGGCGTTATGTCGGGTTCCCGGGTCCGGACCGCCGCCACCAGTGACCATCGCCGCGTCGGAGCGCCTACGATGGTTCGAGACCGTCTAGGGGAGCGTTGATCCGTGTCGATTCTGGAAAAGGTCCTTCGCGCCGGCGAGGGCCGCATGGTGCGTCGGCTGAAGGCCATCGCGGCCGCCGTCAACTCGATCGAGGACGACTACGTCAACCTCGACGACGACGAGCTGCGCGGCATGACCGACCAGTTCAAGGAGCGACTCGCCGACGGCGAGACCCTCGACGACCTGTTGCCCGAGGCGTTCGCGGTGTGCCGTGAGGCCGCCTCGCGGGTGCTCGGTCAGCGCCCCTACGACGTCCAGGTGATGGGCGGCGCGGCGCTGCACTTCGGCAACATCGCCGAGATGAAGACCGGTGAGGGCAAGACGCTGACCTCGGTCATGCCGGTCTACCTGAACGCGCTCGCCGGCAAGGGCGTGCACGTGATCACCGTGAACGACTACCTGGCCGAGCGCGACGCCGCGTGGATGGGCCGGGTGCACGAGTTCCTCGGGCTCTCCGTCGGGGTGGTGCTGCCGAACCGGCCCTCCACCGAGCACCGCGCGGCCTACGAGTGCGACATCACCTACGGCACCAACAACGAGTTCGGCTTCGACTACCTGCGCGACAACATGGCCTGGTCGAAGGAGGAGCTGGTCCAGCGCGGCCACTTCTTCGCGGTGGTCGACGAGGTCGACTCGATCCTCATCGACGAGGCCCGCACCCCGCTGATCATCTCCGGGCCGGCCGAGCACTCCGCCCGGTGGTACCAGGAGTTCGCCGGGGTGGTGGCCCGGCTCCAGCCCGGCACCGACGGCGAGGGCGACTACGAGGTCGACCACGCCAAGCGCACCATCGCGGTCAGCGAGCGCGGGGTGGCCCGGGTCGAGGACCGACTCGGCATCGACAACCTCTACGAGTCGGTCAACACGCCCCTGGTGGGCTACCTGAACAATGCCATCAAGGCCAAGGAGCTCTACAAGCGCGACAAGGACTACATCGTCAGCGACGGCGAGGTCCTGATCGTCGACGAGTTCACCGGCCGCATCCTGCACGGCCGCCGCTACAACGAGGGCATGCACCAGGCGATCGAGGCCAAGGAGGGGGTGGAGATCAAGCAGGAGAACCAGACCCTGGCCACCATCACCCTCCAGAACTACTTCCGCCTCTACGAGAAGCTGTCCGGCATGACCGGCACCGCGCAGACCGAGGCTGGCGAGTTCAACAAGGTCTACAAGGTTGGCGTCGTGACCATCCCGACGCACCGGCCGATGGTCCGGATGGACAAGCCCGACGTCATCTACAAGACCGAGAAGGCCAAGTTCAACGCCGTGGTGGAGGACATCGCCGAGCGGCACGAGCAGGGCCAGCCGGTGCTGGTCGGCACCGTCTCGGTGGAGAACTCCGAGATCCTGTCGCACATGCTGCGCCGCCGCGGCATCCCGCACTCGGTGTTGAACGCGAAGTTCCACGCCAAGGAGGCGGAGATCGTCGCCCAGGCCGGGCGCAAGGGCGCGGTCACGGTCGCCACCAACATGGCCGGCCGGGGCACCGACATCCTGCTCGGCGGCAACCCCGAGTTCCTCGCCGCCAACGACCTCCGCCAGCGCGGCCTCGACCCGGTCGAGCAGCCGGAGGAGTACGCCAAGGCGATGGAGGAGATCCTCCCGACCTGGAAGCAGGCCTGCGAGGCCGAGGCGGAGGAGGTCGCCGCCGCCGGTGGGCTCTACGTGCTGGGCACCGAGCGGCACGAGTCCCGCCGGATCGACAACCAGCTCCGGGGCCGGGCCGGCCGGCAGGGCGACCCGGGCGAGTCCCGGTTCTACCTGTCGCTCCAGGACGAGCTGATGAAGCGGTTCCGCGCGGGCGCGGTCGAGGCGGTGATGGACCGCTTCAACATCCCGGAGGACGTGCCCATCGAGTCGAAGATGGTCACCCGCCAGATCAAGAGCGCCCAGGCCCAGATCGAGGGCCAGAACGCCGAGATCCGCAAGAACGTCCTGAAGTACGACGAGGTGCTCAACAAGCAGCGCCAGGTGGTCTACGCCGAGCGCCTCCGGGTGCTCAACGGCGAGGACCTCTCCGACCAGGTCCGCAACATGATCGACGACACGGTCGGCGCGTACGTGGTGGGCGCCACCAGCGACGGCTACGCGGAGGACTGGGATCTCGACCAGCTCTGGTCCAGCCTGAAGCAGCTCTACCCGGTCGGCGTCACGGTCGAGGAGCTGGAGGAGGAGGTGGGCTCCCGGGCCGGCCTCGACCAGGACTTCCTGCTCGCCCGCCTCAAGGAGGACGCGCACGCCGCGTACGACCGGCGCGAGGAGACCCTCGGCGAGGAGGCGGTCCGCCAGTTGGAGCGGATGGTCCTGCTCCAGGTGATCGACCGCAAGTGGCGCGAGCACCTCTACGAGATGGACTACCTCCAGGAGGGCATCAGCCTGCGGGCGTACGCCCAGCGCGACCCGGTCATCGAGTACCAGCGCGAGGGCTTCGACATGTTCGCCACCATGATGGACGGCATCAAGGAGGAGACGGTCGGCTTCCTCTACAACCTCGACGTGCAGGTCGAGGAGGCCGCGCCGGAGGCCGAGGAGGTGGAGCTGCTGGAGAAGCCGGTGGAGATCCGCGCCAAGGGTCTCAACCGCACGCCGCAGCAGCAGGGTCTGCAATACTCCGCGCCCGCCGTCGACGGCGAGGCCGGTCGCGGCGCCCCGGTGATCGAGCGGGTCGAGCAGCAGGCGCCGGCGCTGGGCATCGGCCAGCCCGCGCCGGAGCGCCCGGCCGCCTCGACGCCGCGTCGGACCCCGGCCGGGGCGAGCGGCCAGGCGGCTGCCGCGAGCAGTGCCGCCCGGCGCTCCGCGTCCCCCCAGGTCGACGGCGGTGAGGGCCCGTCCCGGAACGCGCCCTGCCCGTGCGGCTCCGGCCGCAAGTACAAGCGCTGCCACGGCTCGCCCAACGGCGGCAACTGACCCCAGCGCCACCCGACGGGCCCCGGCCACCGGCCGGGGCCCGTCGGCGTTCGGTGGGCCTGTCGGGGCTCCTGTCTGCGCTGGTGTGCGTAGGTCGACCTGTGAGTGGGGTCGTCAACGAGTCCGCGATGTCGAGGGCCCCGGGCGTGCCCCTCGGCGGGGCCACCTTGATGCTCGTCGGGCCGGCCGGGTGGAAGCGGCCGGTTGATCATGAGGTTGACGGCATCAATGGAGATCAACACTGCCGTCAACCTCATGATCACGGCCGCGGAGGCGGGGGTGCTGCCGATCGACGAGGAGGGCGGGTCAGAGCACGTCCAGGACGAGGCAGAGCCAGTTGCCGCGGCGGTGTTCCAGGCGCACGGCGATGGCCCAACCGGTGCCGCCCGCACCGGCGAACACGGCGGTGGCCTCCACCGCGCCGGCCCGGGGTTCACAGACGCGCAGCCGGCGCAGGAGCAGGGCCGGCCGGGCGCTGCGGCGGCGGCCCGGGGTGACCCGCCGGGCCGCCCGGGTCAGCTCGGCCGACACCTGGGCGGCAGCCTCGGGCAGGCAGAGCGGCCGGAGCTGCCCGGGCGGCCGGAAGCCGTTGACGATCTCCAGGAACGTGCGCACGAACCGGTGGGCCGCCCGCGCAGCCTCGGGCGTGGCGGTGGCGAGGGTGGACGGTGGTGGCCCGGCGGGCGGCCGCCCGTCGCCGTCCCCGCTCGCGCCGGCGTCGCAGAGCGCGCTGCCCTCGCCCGGGGCGGTGCGGGGCGCGCCGGAGACGGACCAGCGCGGCCAGTTGGGAGCGCGGTCCGGAGCCCGGTTGGCGGGCCGGTCGGACTCCCGGCGACGCCTGTCGACCAGGTCGAGCGCGAGCTGGCCGACGTGGCTCCAGACCGCGTCCTCGTCGGTGCAGGGCGGGTCGAGCGGCGGGGCGGGGCGGAGACGGACCGGTGGACGCGGTGCCCGGGGACGGCGGGTGTCAACCATGTCAGCCCTCGAATCCTACGTTTGCCTGTGTTTGCCTCCGACAAACCTCATCTTCGAGCATGAAAAGCGTACGCGTCAATGGCTCACGGTTCGTGGAAGGTCACTCCACGTCGCGCTCGCCCAACGGGTTGCCGCGTACCCACTCGGCGGTCTCGGCGTACTTGCGCTCGATGTACTCCTCCAGGCGCGCGCGTTCGACCCGCCACTGACCCCGGCCGCCGATCTTGATCGCGGGCAGCTCACCGCTCCGGACCATGTGGTAGACCTGCGAGTCCGAGACGTTCAGCTCGGCGGCGACGTCGGAGAGCAGCAGGAACCTCGACTCCACGGTGACTCCCGGGGTTGGCTTCGTTTGCCTCAGTTTGCCACCAGCGAGCGACACCGTTGACGCCCGCTTCGGTGGACACACCGGTGGGACGCTTCTCCCCGGCGGGTGCCGGGTGTATGACGGTGTCGGCGTACGGCATGATCGGCGCCCGGAGCCGGCGTCCGCCGGCGAGCGGCGGAGAGTGCGGGGAGAGTGCGGTGACCGACGAGCTTGTCCGGGTGTACCTGCCGGCGACCGTCCCGATGCTGGCCCGGCTGCGGGACGAGGGCCTGGCCGCCGAGGCGGCGCACGCGGTCACCCCGGAGCTGCGCGAGTGGTACGCCGAGGGCGACGAGGAGGAGCTGGAGTACGTGGCCTTCACCCGGGCCGCCCAGGACGCGTTGCTCCTGCTGCGGGCCGACCCCGGCGCTCCCCGGCGGCGGGTGGTGGTCTCGGCCGACCTGCCGGCCCGCGCGGTGGGTCGGGTCGCCGGCGAGCTGGGCTCCAGCGTGGTCCGGCCGGCCGGCCCGGTGCCGGTGAAGTCCGTCGCCGCGATCCACGTGGACGGCGCGGACGCGGCCGGGGACGTGGCCGCCGCCGCCGACGTGGTGGCGCAGGCGCAGGCCGGCGACCCCGACGCCCAGTTCACCGTCGACGGCGTCGAGGACCACGAACTGGAGTGGTACGACGTCACGGAGCTGGACCTGCTGCTGCGCGACGCCGGCTGAGGGCCGACGGGCGGCTCAGGCCGCCGGCTCGTCCTCCTCGTCGTCGACGGCGCGCGGCCCGAGCGTGCGCCCGAAGACGATGAGCGTGGTGAGCGCGCCCACGAAGAGCACCCAGATCGCGTTGTCCACCCGGGAGGTGCCGAGCGCGGTCTGCGCCACCTGGTCGGCCTCGCTGAGCGCGGCGGCCAGGTCGAGCAGCCCGCGCCCACCGATCCGGATGATCACCTCGGTGAGCAGCAGGAGCAGCCCGGCGCCGGCGCCGGCCACCAGGTACGCCGGCCAGCGCAGCGACGACGCCCCGCCGTCCCGGCGCTCCGCGCGCCGGCGCGACCAGGCGAGGTAGAGGTACGCCACCAGGCCGGCGATCAGCCCGGCGAGCAGCGACTCCGTCCGGGACACCCACTTGGCGGCGTCCAGCACCGACTGCTGCGTCTCCCCGGCGCCGAACAGGTCGGAGAGCGGGTCCCGGGCGCGGCTGAACAGCACCACGAAGACCTGCGCGGCGAGCGTGGCGGCGGCGAGACCGGCCACCACCCGCGCCTGGCGCGCGCCGGCCGTCGCCCCGCCGATGATCGCGGCGGCGGCCGTGGTGCCGGCGATGGTGTTGGTGGTGGCGTTGTCGGCGTACGTGAGGTTGACGCCCACCGCGGCGGCGAGCCCGACCAGCAGGCCGGCGCCGACGGTGGCCAGGAAGCGCAGCGAGGCGCGGCCCAGCCGGTTCGTGGCCGCCAGCGCGACGGTGGCGCCGGTGACCAGCGCCGCGGTGATCACGCCGGGGAGCGCGTACGCGGAGAGGCTGATCGCGGTGACCCCGGCCGCGGTCGAGGTGATCGCCTCCCGGGTCGACCAGAGCATGGCCACCAGCCAGGCGAGCGACAGCACGGCCAGCGGCAGCGCGCCCGGCGCGTACCCCGGCCGGCCGGCGGCGGTGCCGACCTGGCCGGCGACGGGCGGCGCGTCGGCCTCGGGCCGGTCCGGTTCCGCGGCCGTGGAGCTGCCGGGCTGGTTGCTCATCGTCTCCCTTTCGACGGCTGCCGGATCGCCCCGCGCGGGCCGGGCAGGTCACCGGCCATCCAGCGTACGCGTCCCGCGACGCCGCTCCGGCGGGCCCGCCGCGGTGGCCGACCGCCGGCGGGGACGGCGGGGCTGCCGCCGTTCGGCCCGACGAGGGCTCTGACGAATCGTCGACCCGACGCTCTCTGTTCTGACGTTTCGTCGGGTGGAGGCCACTCCTGCCGATGGTCCGGAGAGGGTGGGTGCGTCCGATCTCCCGGCCCGCACCCGGGGAGCCCGGGCCGACGGGAACGCCGCGTGACAGAATCGGCGCAGGTCCCGCCGCCGCGACCGGTCCGCCGCGTGGTGTCCGGCACCCGGCCGCCCGGCCGGTGCCCGCGGGTCCGGTTTCGCCATCGCCGTCGAGATCGCACAGGAGCCTGTGATGGACGCCGTGTTCTCCGTCCCCGAGCCGCGCAACGAGCCGGTCCACACCTACGAGCCCGGCAGCGCCGACCGGGAGCGGCTCCAGCGGCGGCTGGCCGAGCTGGCCGCCGAGCGGATCGAGCTGCCGATGACCATCGCCGGCGCGCAGCGGATGGCCGGCGGCGAGTCGATCGACGTGGTCCAGCCGCACAAGCACGCGCACGTGCTGGGCGTCACCGGGCACGCCACCCACGACGACGCCCGCGCCGCCGTCGAGGCGGCCAAGGACGCCGCCCCGATGTGGCGGGCACTGCCGTTCGAGGAGCGGGCCGCGATTTTCCTGCGCGCCGCCGACCTGCTGGCCGGCCCCTGGCGGGACACGCTCAACGCGGCCACCATGCTGGGCCAGTCCAAGACCGCCGTCCAGGCCGAGATCGACGCCGCGTGCGAGCTGATCGACTTCCTCCGGTTCAACGTCCACTTCGCCCGCCGGCTCCTGGCCGAGCAGCCGATGTCCTCGCCCGGCGTGTGGAACCGCTTCGACCACCGGCCGCTGGAGGGCTTCGTCTACGCGGTCACGCCGTTCAACTTCACCGCCATCGCCGGCAACCTGCCGTCCGCGCCGGCCATGCTCGGCAACACAGTGGTCTGGAAGCCGGGCCCGACCCAGCAGTTCGCCGCGCACTTCACCATGCGGCTGTTCGAGGCGGCCGGCCTGCCGCCCGGTGTGATCAACATGGTCACCGGGCGCGGCGAGGAGGTCTCCGACGTGGTGCTCGCCGACCCCGACCTGGCCGGCATCCACTTCACCGGCTCCACCAAGGTCTTCCAGCAGCTCTGGCGCACGGTCGGCGAGAACATCGCCCGCTACCGGGGCTACCCGCGACTGGTCGGCGAGACCGGCGGCAAGGACTTCGTGGTGGCGCACACCAGCGCCGACGTGGACGCGCTGCACACCGCGCTGCTCCGGGGCGCCTACGAGTACCAGGGCCAGAAGTGCTCGGCCGCCTCGCGGGCGTACGTGCCGCGCTCCATCTGGGAGGGCGGGCTGCGGGACCGGCTCGCCGCCTCCGCGGACGCGCTGACCTACGGCGACGTGACCGACTTCAGCAACTTCGGCGGCGCGGTCATCGACGACCGGGCGTTCGGCCGGCACACCGCCGCGCTGGAGCTGATCAAGGGCGACGACAGTTGCCGCGTGCTGGCCGGCGGCACCGCCGACGACTCGGTCGGCTGGTTCGTCCGGCCGACGCTCTTCGAGTGCTCGGACGCCGCGCACGAGACGTTCACCACCGAGTACTTCGGGCCGATCCTGGGCGTGCACGTCTTCGACGACGCCCGGTTCGACGACGTGGTCGCCCAGGCCGAGTCGATCGCGCCGTACGCGCTGACCGGGTCGATCTTCGCGACCGACCGCCGGGTGGTCGACCAGGTGGCGGAGAAGATGCGGTACGCGGCCGGCAACTTCTACATCAACGACAAGCCGACCGGCGCGGTGGTCGGGCAGCAGCCGTTCGGCGGCGCCCGGGCCAGCGGCACCAACGACAAGGCGGGCTCCTGGCACAACCTGCTCCGCTGGACGTCGCCCCGGACGATCAAGGAAACCTTCGTCCCCCCGACCGACCACACCTACCCGCACATGGGCTGAGGTGTAAGGAGGGGCCCCTTCTTAACGTCTTCGGTAGAGGCGGGGCCCCTTCTTACTGTCGTCGGTCGACGGTGCACTCTGGACCGCCTACGAGTGGCGAAAACGGCAAATCCTGGACGCCAGAGCCGACAAAGTGGCAGCTTAGAGGGCATGGCGGAATCCGGAGTCAACCCGACGGCGGCGGCCCTGCTCGGCCTGCTGCACGACGGCCCGATGACTGGCGGCCAGTTGATGGCCGCCGCCGAGCGCCGGCTGGCGCCGTACTGGTCGATGACCCGTAGCCAGGTCTACCGGGAGCTGCCGGTGCTGGCCGAGAAGGGTCTGGTGCGTCTCGGCAAGCCCGGGCCGCGGATGAGCCAGCCGTACGCGCTCACGGCGGCCGGGAAACGGACATTCTCCCGCTGGCTCGCGGAGAATCCCGGCAAGGACACCATCCGCAACCCGGTGGCGCTGCGGATCGCGTTCGGCAACCTGCACTCGGCGAGCCAGCTCAAGAACCTGTACGCCTCGGCCAACGAGTACCACACCGAGGCGCTGGCGGCGGTGCGCGAGCAGGTCAAGAACGCGAAGAAGGAGGGCGACGGCTACGATGCCAGCGCGCTGGAGTTCGCGGTCGCCTACCATCGGGCGGCGCTGTCCTGGCTGAAGACCGCGCCGGCCGGCTGACCACCTGCGGCGAACGCGCTGGACTAGGCAGTAGTCTTGTCTGTCGTGACCGCTGCCGATTATGCCGAACAGCTCAAGGAACTCGACGCCACGCTGCGCAACATCGAGGCCGTGCTCGACCTCGACAAGCTGCGCGAGCAGAAGGCCCGCCTGGAGCAGGAGGCCTCCGCGCCCGACCTGTGGGACGACCAGGCCAAGGCGCAGGCGGTGACGTCGCAGCTGTCGTACGTCAACGGCGAGATCACCAAGCTGGGGGACCTGCGCTCCCGGCTCGACGACGCCGGCGTGCTGCTGGAGCTGGCCCAGGCGGAGTCCGACCCGGCCGCGCTGACCGAGGTCGAGTCGGAGATCACCGGGCTGACCAAGGCCATCCAGGAGATGGAGGTCCGCACGCTGCTCTCCGGCGAGTACGACTCCCGGGAGGCGCTGGTCGCCATCCGGGCCGGCGCCGGTGGCGTGGACGCCGCGGACTTCGCCGAGATGCTGCTGCGGATGTACCTGCGCTGGGCGGAGCGCCACGGCTACCCGACCGAGGTCTACGAGACGTCCTACGCCGAGGAGGCCGGCCTGAAGTCGGCCACCTTCACGGTGAAGGTGCCCTACGCCTTCGGCACGCTCAGCGTGGAGTCCGGCACCCACCGGCTGGTGCGGATCAGCCCGTTCGACAACCAGGGCCGCCGGCAGACCAGCTTCGCCGGCGTCGAGGTGCTGCCGGTGGTGGAGCAGACCGACCACATCGACATCCCCGAGAACGAGATGCGGATCGACGTCTACCGGTCCTCCGGCCCGGGTGGGCAGAGCGTCAACACCACCGACTCGGCGGTCCGGATCACCCACATCCCGACCGGCATCGTGGTCACCTGCCAGAACGAGAAGTCCCAGCTCCAGAACAAGGCGTCCGCGCTGCGGGTGCTCCAGGCCCGGCTGCTGGAGCGCAAGCGGCAGGAGGAGCAGGCCAAGATGGCCGGCCTGAAGACCGACGCCGCCGGCTCGTGGGGCGACCAGATGCGGTCGTACGTCCTGCACCCGTATCAGATGGTGAAGGATCTGCGTACCGAGCAGGAGACGGGCAATCCGTCCGCGGTCTTCGACGGCGAGCTGGACAGCTTCATCGAAGCGGGTATCCGCTGGCGGAAGCAGCAGCAGCTCACCGCTGACAGTGTGTGATCACCCTCGAACGCAGCGCGTCATCGATCTCGGTCTGACCCGGCAAATCGATGACGCGCACCGCATCTGAGGGGCGTGGGGCTTGGCTCTGCGGTTACACCGCGTAGACTACCGACCCGTGATTCAGCTTGAGCAAGTGACGAAGACGTACCCGAAGGCGTCCCGGCCTTCGCTCGACAACGTGTCCGTCTCGATCGAGAAGGGCGAGTTCGTCTTCTTCATCGGTCCATCCGGCTCCGGCAAGTCCACCATCATCAAGTTGCTGCTGCACGAGGTCACGCCCAACAAGGGTCGCGTCGTCGTCAACGGCAAGGACGTCACGTCGATGCGTTCCTGGAAGCGACCCCACTTCCGGCGTTCCATCGGCTGCGTCTTCCAGGACTTCCGGCTGCTGCCGAACCGCACCGCGTACGAGAACGTGGCGTTCGCGCTGGAGGTGATCGGCAAGACGAAGGCGGTCGCCCGTCGGGTCGTACCGGAGGTGCTGGAGCTGGTTGGTCTCGGTGGCAAGGAGCACCGCTACCCGCACGAGCTCTCCGGTGGTGAGCAGCAGCGTGTGGCGGTGGCCCGGGCGTTCGTGAACCGGCCGCTGATCCTGCTGGCCGACGAGCCCACCGGAAACCTGGACCCGGACACCTCGATCGAGATCATGCGCCTGCTGGACCGGATCAACCGCACCGGCACGACCGTCGTGATGGTCACGCACGACTCCAACATCGTGAACCAGATGCGGCGCCGGGTGATCGAGATCGAGAGCGGCCGCATCGTGCGCGACCAGGCCCGCGGCGTCTACGGCTGAGCCGACAAGGCAGCCCGAAGACCCCGACGACGAACACCTCACGCCGGAGAGCCGGAGGAATATCCCGATGCGGATGAAGTACGTCCTGTCCGAGGTACTGGTCGGACTGTGGCGCAACGTCACCATGACGGTCGCCATGATCATCACCATGGCGGTGTCGCTGTTCATGCTGGGCGGCAGCGGCCTTCTGTACCAGAAGGTCGGCGACATGAAGGATCTCTACTACGAGAACGTCCAGGTGTCGATCTTCCTGAAGACCGACGTCCAGGAGCAGCAGCGGACCGACCTGGAGACCAAGCTCAACGCCGACCCGCTGGTCAAGGACGTCACGTACGTCAACAAGGACGAGGCGTACAAGCGCTTCCAGCAGATGTACGCCGACGCGCCCGACCTGGTGAACGCGGTCAAGCCGGACCAGCTGCCGGAGTCGTTCCGGCTCACGCTGAACGATCCGCAGCAGTACAAGCAGATCTACGACCAGTACAAGACCGCCGAGGGAATCGACACGATCGTCGACCAGTCCAAGCTGCTCGACAAGGTCTTCGGCGTGCTCACCGGCATCCAGAACGGCGCGTTGGCGCTGGCCATCGTGATGGCCGCCGCCGCCCTGCTGCTGGTCGCGAACACCATCCAGGTGGCCGCGTACAGCAAGCGCCGTGAGGTCGCGGTCATGAAGCTGGTCGGCGCCTCGAACTGGTTCATCCAGGCGCCGTTCGTGCTGGAGGCGGTGGTGGCCGGCCTGATCGGCTCCATCCTCGGCCTGCTCGCGCTGATCGGCGTGAAGACACTCGCGGCCGGCAGCTCGATGGCGGCGCTGGAGGGCTTGATCACCCCGATCTCCTGGTCCGAGATCTTCCTGACCTTCCCGCTGATGGCCGCCGTCGGTGGCCTGGTCAGCGCCATCACCGCCTGGGTCACGCTCCGCTTCTACCTGCGGGTCTAGTTACCCGTACGGCTCTGGCGAAGAGCCCTTCCGTGCCGGAATAAACGGCGCGGGAGGGCTCTTGTGGTTCCGGTAGCATGATCTTCGCTCGTCGGCCGCCGGCCGGGGAGCCGGCGGAAAGGGGGTGGCGCCGATGCCACGGGAAAAGGGTCGCAAGGTGGTCGCCTCCAACAAGAAGGCGCGGCACGACTACGCCATCCTCGACACGTACGAGGCGGGCATGGCGTTGACCGGCACCGAGGTGAAGTCGCTGCGGGCCGGTCGGGCGTCGCTCGTCGACGCGTTCGCGCAGGAGCGCGACGGCGAGCTGTACCTGCACGGCATGCACATCCCGGAGTACACGCAGGGCACCTGGACCAACCACGAGCCCCGGCGGACCCGCAAGCTGCTGCTCAACCGGTTGGAGATCGACCGGCTGATCGGCAAGACCCGCGAGGGCGGCCTCACCATGGTCCCGTTGCAGGTCTACTTCTCGGACGGCTGGGCCAAGGTGGAGATCGCCCTGGCCAAGGGCAAGAAGTCGTACGACAAGCGGCAGGATCTGGCCAAGCGGGATGCCGACCGGGAGATCCAGCGGGCGGCGGGCCGGCGCGGCAAGGGCATGGACGACTGATTCGTCATGTTCGTCCGGTTCGGCGCGTCCGGGCGGGGCTCGGGATGAAACCCGTTGCGGGAGGCGTTAGGCTTGTCAGTGCCACCACATGGGTGGCCTGTCGAGGGGGTGACTGGTTTCGACTTCGTACGCAGCGACAGGGGAAGCGAGCCGAGGAAGCCGACGTCGTCTCGAGAATCGGTCGTCGGAAACCAATAAGCGCCAAGAACAATCGCGCTGACTTCGCTCTCGCCGCCTGAGGCGAGTAGCAAGTCTGTCGGCCTGGGAGTGCCTTCGACCCAGTTAGCCGGCATCAGCTAGAAGGCTGGCCAATCGGACCCGGTCGCGGGGTCCGTGCGGCGAGATTAATCAGCGACTGGGCCCGTCACACCAACTTGCTCGCGTGAGCGGTGGGGCCGAGTAGAGGCACAGCGAGCTGCGCTCGGAGAAGCCCTGACAAACCGGCGAAGGACCCGGGTTCGATTCCCGGCACCTCCACCACCTTGACCTGTGCGCCCCGGTCCACCGGACCGGGGCGCACAGTCGTCCCCGCCCCCGAACGCGACGCCCCCGCACCCCGCCGGGGCGACGCTCCCGCACCCCGGGGCGCGACGCCCCGGCGCCCTGTTTCACGGAAATAGTGGCTAACTGGGCCCAGAAGGCCACTCTTTCCGTGAAACAGGCGCATAGGGCGGCGCGTGGCGGCGGGCGCGACGCGTGGGGCGCGGCGCGTGGTGGGTGGGGCACGGGTGGGGGGAGAGCGGGGGAGGGTGGGAACCGGAGGTGGGGGATCAGCGTCTGATCCGTATGCGCCGATCGATCGCCCTGCTCGGGCTGCCGCTGCTGGTCCTCTCCGGATGCGCCGCGCCCGGCGTCGGGTCGGGCGCGCCGCCGCCCGCCGCGCCGGACCAGCGCCCCGCGTTCACCCAGCGCGCCGACGAGGTGGCCGCGCGGTGGCGGCCCGGACCGCAGTGGCGCGACGGGTACGTGCCGCTCCAGGACGCCACCGTGCTCGGCGGCGATCCCGGCTTCACCGAGGAGACCAGGGCGGCGTTCGCCGCCGGCTGGTACCGGGATCAGATCGCGATGCCGACCGCCGTTCCGCCGCAGGGCTCGATCCGCTTCCCCGACGGCGTGCTGCGGGTGCCGCTGGTCAGCGCCGCCGACGCGTACGCCCAACTGGACCGGGGCGATCCGCCACCCTGCGACGGTCGCCCCCGTGGACCGGAGCCGGCCGACGCGACCGCCGCGCCGGGCCCGGACGACCCGGTGTCGACCACCGCGCCCACCCCGTGCATCCCGCTCACCGTCACCTCGGTGCGGCTGGGCAGCGCGCCGGTGTGGACCAGCCGGGGCCGGGCCGACGTGCCGGCCTGGCTGTTCACCGTGGCGGAACTGGCCGCGCCGGTGGCCCGGCTGGCGGTCGCGCCGCGCGCGGTCGGCACGGTGCCCGGCGGCGCGGCGGACACCGGCCCGCTGCCGGCCGGCCTGGTCGCCGCGCAGGAGTTGCGGACGGTGGCGGCCGACCGGCTCGACTACCTGGTCGGCGTCGGCGTCTGCGACGGCGCGCCGACCCCGCTGGTGCGGGAAGGACCGGACGTGGTGGTGGTCGGCGCCGCCGTGGTCCCCGCCACCGGCCCCTGCACCATGCAACTCGCGATGAAGCCGGTCAGCGTCCCGCTCACCGCCCCGCTGGGGGACCGTACGGTCCTGGACGTCGGCAGCGGCGCGCCGCTGATCGTCCGCACCGGCGGGTGAGGGTCACAGGATCCGGGGTACCTCGGTGCTGATCGGCACCGGCAGCACCGTGGGCCGGTCCGCGTTCAGCGCCCGGGCCAGCGCCGGGCCGAGCGCGTCCGGCGACGCCACCACCTCGGCCGCGCAGCCGTAGCCACGGGCCACCGCCGTGAGGTCCAGTCCGGGCAGGTCCAGCGCCGGTACGCCCGGGGTGTGCTTCAGCTCGGCGAACGCCTTCAGGATCGCGTACTGCTGGTTCACCGGGACCACGACGGGCAGCGCCAGGCCCAGCCGCGCCGCGGTCCACAACGCCTGCACCGAGTAGTGGATCGAGCCGTCCCCGATCACCGCGACCACCGGCCGGCCGCGCCGGGTGTCCCGCTCGGCCAGCGCCAGGCCCACCGCCGCCGGCAGCCCGAACCCGAGTCCGCCGCTGGCCATGGTGAAGTACGAGCGCGGTCGGTCGATCCGCAGCCGGCGGCGCAGTGCGGCCAGGTTGGACGGTGACTCCTGCACCAGCACCCCGTCCGCCGGCCAGGCGGCGGCCAGCGCCGCGAAGAGCGCGTCCGCGCTGGGCGGCTCGGCCGGCTCGGGCGGGGCGGGCGGATCCCGGGGCGGCGGCGCGGGCCGGTCGGTCGGCGGGAGCAGCTCCCGCAGCGCGGCCAGCACCAGCTTGGCGTTGCCGAGCAGGCTGTCCCCGACCGGGGCCCGGCCCGCCTCGTCCGGGTCGTCGGTGACGTGCAGCAGCCGGGCGTCGCCGGGCAGGTAGTCGCCCGGCACGTGCGGGTAGTAGCGGAACACCGGGGCGCCCACCACCAGCACCACGTCGTGGCCGCGCAGCGCCGCCGACAGCGGCCCGATCGCGTACGGCAGCACGCCCCGGAACTGCGGGTGGCGTTCGGGGAAGACGGCCCGTTCCGGTGCCGGGGCGGCCCAGACCGGGGTGGCCAGCCGTTCGGCCAGCGCGACCGCCTCCGGCCAGGCGTCGGCCCGGTCCACGGCCGCGCCCAGCACCAGC
The DNA here is from genome assembly GCF_045040125.1 of Micromonospora sp. NBC_01392. NCBI lineage: Bacteria > Bacillati > Actinomycetota > Actinomycetes > Micromonosporales > Micromonosporaceae > Micromonospora > Micromonospora sp. NBC_01392. The sequence goes on from NZ_CP109549.1 coordinate 1,323,770, forward strand.
ACCGGGGCGCGGGCGGTGGCCAGCGTGGTGGCGAAGTCGCGCAGCCGGTCCGGGTCCGGCCCGATCCGGGTGGCCACGGTCCGCACCGGCGGCGGCGGGTCGGCGGGCCGGTCCCAGTCGTCCATCGGCAGGGACAGGAAGACCGGCCCGGCGGGCGGCTGCGCCGCCGTGGCGTACGCCCGCATGAACGCCGCCGGGATGTCCTGCGCGCGGGCCGGCTCGTGCGCCCACTTGACGTACGGCTGGGGCAGCTCGACCGCCCGGGGGCTGGCCAGGCGCGGCTCGATCAGCAGCATCTCGCGGGTCTGCTGGCCGGCGCTGACGATCAGCGGGGTCCGGTTGTGCCAGGCGGTGACCAGGTTGCCCATGCCGTTGCCGGTGCCCGGCGCGGTGTGCAGGTTGACGTGCGCGGGCCGCCCGGTGCCCTGCGCGTAGCCGTCGGCCATGGCGACCGCGGACGCCTCCTGGAGCGCGTGCACGTAGTGGAAGTCGGCCGGGAAGCCGGCGAGGAACGGCTCCTCGGTGGAGCCGGGGTTGCCGAAGACGGTGGTCAGCCCGAGCCCGCGCAGCAGGTCGTAGGTCGCCTCGCGGACCGTCGCCATCGCCGGCTGCCTCCATCCCTGGCCGCGGTGCCGGGGACGGCGTGGCACCCGGTCCCCGACCCACCGAATCTAGCGGGCCGAGGCGGACTTTTCGGGCGCTTCGCCGGGGGTTCAGGGCAGCGGGAACGGCAGCGTGATGCCGTCCAGCGTGGTCCCGCAGGGGCAGTCCCGCGTGGTGGGCAGCGCGGCGACCGCGTCCAGCAGCAGCTCGCGCAGCCGGTCGGTGTTCTCCGCGAAGACCCGGAACACCTCCTCCTGGGTGACCGACTCGCCCGCCTCGACGCCCGCGTCCAGGTCGGTGACAAGCGCGATGGAGGAGTAGCAGAGGGCCAACTCGCGGGCCAGCACCGCCTCCGGGTGCCCGGTCATGTTGACCACCGCGCCGCCCATCGAGGTGAACCAGCGAGACTCCGCACGGGAGGAGAAACGCGGGCCCTCGACCACCACCACCGTCCCGCCGTCCACCGCCGGCACGTCCCGCCGGGCCGCCGCGTCCAGCAGCGTCCGCCGCCCGGCCGGGCAGTACGGATCGGCGAACGAGACGTGCACCGCCCCCTGGTCGTAGTAGGTCTGCGCCCGCCCGCTGGTGCGGTCGATGAGCTGGTCCGGCACCACGAACGTGCCCGGACCCAGCTCCGGCCGGAGCCCGCCGACCGCACAGGGCGCCAGCACCTGGCGTACGCCGAGGGAGCGCAACGCCCACAGGTTGGCGCGGTAGGGGATCAGGTGCGGGGGGTGCCGGTGGTCCCGACCGTGTCGCGGCAGGAACGCCACCCGCCGGCCGCCCACCTCGGCGACCGTGATCGGGTCCGACGGCGCGCCGTACGGGGTGTCCACCACGTGCTCCACGCCGTCGAGCAGGGCGTAGAGACCCGACCCGCCGATCACCGCCAGTTCCGCCTGCGCCGCCATCCGGTCCTCCCTCGATCCGTCGCGATCACCCGACGGTCAGACCTTAGCCAGCGGGCGGGACGCAAGCTATGGTGCGTGACATGGCGTTGACAGCGTGGACGGTCGACGACGGAGGGCCCGCGCGGGCGCACGGCTGACGGGTGTCGGACATGCAGGGTGAGGGGCAGGCGATCGGTGGCCGAGCCATGGAGTCGATGACCGGACGGCTGCTGGTCGCGACACCCGTGCTCAAGGACCCGAACTTCGACCGTACGGTCGTGCTGCTGGTCGCCCACGAGCCCGGCGGCGCGCTCGGCGTGGTGCTGAACCGGGCCACCGAGGTCCCGGTGGCCGACGTGCTCGGTGACTGGAGCGACCTGGCCCGCGAGCCGGCGGTGCTCTTCGAGGGCGGCCCGGTGCAGCCCGACTCGGCCATCTGCCTGGCCCGGATGCGCCACCCGGTCCAACCGGTCAAGGGCTTCCACCGGGTCTCCGGCGCGGTCGGCACCATCGACCTCTCGGTCGACCCGGAGAAGCTGCGCGACGCCGTCGGTGGGATCCGGGTCTTCGCCGGCTACTCCGGCTGGGGCGCCGGCCAGTTGGAGCGGGAGATCGAGGAGGGGTCCTGGTTCGTGCTGGACGCGCTGCCCGGTGACGCCTTCGTCGACCGGCCGGACGATCTCTGGCCGATGGTGCTGCGCCGGCAGGGCGGCATGATGGCGGCGGTGGCCCACTTCCCGCCGGACGTGGCGCTCAACTGACCCGCCCGGGGGGACCCCCGCGAGATGACCATGGCGGGCGGCGTGTGTATAGTTCTTCCCGTGCCCGGGCGACCGGGGACGACCGCAAGGGGCCGTGGCGCAGCTGGTAGCGCACCACACTGGCAGTGTGGGGGTCAGGGGTTCGAGTCCCCTCGGCTCCACCTTGTGTTTGCGCAGTTAAGGCGGCACTTCTCATCGAGAAGTGCCGCCTTTCTCGATCTTTTGGGTCACGGATTTCGTCACAGCTGCGCCCCGCACTCCACCCGGGCGACAAGATCGGCCACCGGTTCCAGGCCGCGCCCTACCGGTGCGGGCCTAGTCTTCTCTCGGTCACCCTTCGTGAGATCGACGATTGCGTCTGTCCGGTTCTGGGTGCGTCATCCTCACCATTTGTGTTCGGGTCTTGACGCCGAGAGATGGTGATCTTAGCGTCCTCGATCACTTGGCTCGTGGATGCGGGGGCGACGTGGTGAGTGGGATCGGTTCTTCGCGGTTGTTCGCGCGACTGAATTGGCTGGTGCGGCGTGGGGCGTTGCCAACCGCGGTGGCGGTGGGCTTGTCCTTGCTGCCGTTTGTGCCGGCTCAGGCAGCGCCGAAGCCGTCGGCGGATGGGGTGGCGCGGGATCGCTCGGTGCCGGTGTCTGCGCTGAGGCCGAAGAAGGCTGCGCTGCCCGCGATGGAGAAGTTCAGTCCGGCGCCGGTGTCGTGGCCGTCTGCGGCTGCGGCGGTGGTGGATCTACCGCTGTCGTCTGATGGGTCGCGGCGGCTACCTGCGCGAACGAAGGTCGGCGGACTGCCGGTCGCCATCGCTCCCGGTGCGGCGTCGGCGAAAGCGGCTCCGGGAGCGGTTGGCGATGCCGCTGTCCCGCCTCGGGTGGCTGTGCGGGTGTTGGATCGGGCTGCGGCGCGGCGGGCTGGTTTTCCGCTGGCGGTGAAGGTGGCGCGGGCGGATGGCCGAAGTGAGGCCGGCCGGGTCAAGTTTGAACTGGACTATTCGGCGTTCCGGCACGCCTACGGCGCCGACTGGGATTCCCGCCTCCAGTTGGTCTCCCTGCCGGCGTGCGCGTTGACGTCACCTGAGGTGGAGGCGTGTCGCCAAGCGCAGCCGCTGTCCACGGTCAACGACTACCGGGCGGGGGTGGTGCGTGCCGAGGTGGAGGTGACGCCTGACCTGCCGGCTTTGTCGGAGAAGGAAGCTGCCGCAGCCGGCTTGGACCGCCCGGCTGCTGTCGGTGCTACGGAGCAGACGGTTGTGGCGTTGAGTTCGGCGGGATCGTCGTCGGACACCGGTGACTACTCGAAGACGGATTTGAGCGCGTCGTCACAGTGGGTGGCTGGCGGGTCGTCGGCGGATTTCTCGTGGAGCTACGACATCTCCGGCCCGCCTGTGCCGGGGGAGCTGGAACCTGAGGTGTCGTTGGGCTACAGCTCAGGCTCGGTCGATGGTCGTACGGCGGGGGAGAACGTGCAGCCGTCGTGGCTGGGGGAGGGCTGGGACTACCAGCCGGGGTTCATCGAGCGGTCGTATCGGCCGTGCTGGGATGACCGGGAACCCGGCACCACGTACTGGACGGCTGCGAACGGTCTTCCGGATGCCTGCTGGCGGTTGAACAACGCCCGGATCGCCTGGCATGGCCGTGCCACGGAGATCGTCCTTGGCGACGACAAGGTGTGGCGGCTGGCCGACGATGACGGCTCGAAGGTGGAGCTGCTGTCGGACAACGCCGTCGATACGTTGAACTGGCACAACGAGCGGTGGCGCATCACCACCAGCGACGGAACCCAGTACTACTTCGGTCAGTCCGTTGTTCCGGGCACGACGACGCGGACCAATTCGGTGCAGGGTCAGCGGGTGGTGTCGAATGACAGCGGTGAGCCGTGCTTCTCGACGGTGTCGTTGGAGTTGTCGAGCTGTGCGATGGCGTACCGGTGGAACCTGGACTACGTCGTCGATGCCCACGGCAACTCGATGCTCTACTACTACAACAAGGAGTACAACCGGCAGCGGGTGGTCGGTAGCACGACAGCCACCGTCACCTATGACCGGGCCGCGCAGCTCGACCGGATCGAGTACGGCTTGCGCGCCGGTAACGAGGGCACGACGACGGCGCCGGCCAAGATTGTTTTCAACACCGCCGACCGATGCCTGACCACCTCGTGTGCCACGCACGACAAGGCGAACTGGCCGGACACCCCGTGGGATCTCGCATGTTCGGCGAGTCCGTGTGGTCCGGCGTCGTTCTGGTCGACGAGGCGGCTGACCTCGATCGCGTCGCAGACGTGGACCGGAACCGGCACCGCCTACGGCACGGTGGATCAGTGGGACCTGACGCACCAGTTCCCGGCCACGGGTAACGGCACATCCCCGGCGCTGTGGTTGGCCACGGTGACCCGGACGGGCAAGGCCAACGGTGGCAGCGCGGCGCTGCCGGCGGTCAGCTTCAACGGGGTGCGGTTCGACCAGCGGGCCGACTACGACCCGAACGGGACGATGGCCAAGCCGCGTAAGTGGCGCATCGCGCAGATCGACACCGAAACCGGTGGCCGGACCGAGGTGGCGTACGAGGCCACGGACCCGGGCTGCCAGTTCGGTACCGCGTTCCCGGACCCGGACAACAACACCAAGCGGTGCTTCCCGCAGTACTACTACCCGCAGCAGGCGCCTCAGGGATGGTCCTGGTGGCACAAGTACATCGTCAAGTCCGTCACGGACAAGGACCTCGTCGGTGGCTCCCCGGACGTCGTGACCAGCTACAGCTACTCCACGGCCGGCTCGTCGACGCCGGTGTTGTGGGGCCATGACGACGGCGCGGCCACCTGGGCGTCGTTCCTACCGAAGCGATCGTGGGCGGACTGGCGCGGATACTCCACCGTCACCGCCACGACAGGCCCGTCCGCCGGCCCGCAGACGCAGACGAAGTACCTGTACTACCGCGGCCTGTGGCTCGACTCGACCGACACCGGCGAGAACCGGGCGGCGTCGATCACCAACTCCCTGAACCAGGTGTCCAACGACGACTGGTCGCGTCGGGGCTTCCTGCACGAGAAGATCGAGTACGCCAGCCCGAACGGGCAGGCCCTGACCAAGACGATCTCCACACCGGTGGCGCACCAGACCGGACAGCGGGTCCTCACCGCCGACTGGGCCATCCCCACCAAGCACACCTCCTACATCACCCGCACCGCACAGGAAACGACCTACACCTGGCTGGCAGCGACCAACACGTGGCGCTCGACCCGCGTCAACAACACCTGGAACCGGTCCACCGGTCTGCTCACCGAGGTCGACGACGTCGGCGACACCGACACCGCCGCGCCCGCCGACGAAACCTGCACCACCTACACCTACGCCAGCAACACCACGCCGAACCTGCGCCGCTTCGACGGCACCGGCCCGTCCACGCTGAACCTGGTGCCCAAGGTGGTGGCCGCCGACTGGTCCGGCTACGACGTGACCTTTCCCGCCGGGGACTTCAACGCCGACGGCAAGACCGACCTCGTCGCCCGACGGCCCGCCGACGGGAGCCTGTGGCTCATCCCCGGCGACGGCACGGGCGGATACGGGACCGCGGTCAAGATCGGCAACGGCGGCTGGAACGCCTACCAGGACCTGTTCTCGCCAGGCGACTTCACTGGCGACGGCAAACCGGACGTCATCGGCTCCAAGCCCGACGGCACCCTGTGGCGGTGGAACAACGCCACCATACTGTCCAACCCGGCCCAGATCGGCACCAACAGCTGGCAGAACTACGACCTGTTCTCACCCGGAGACTTCACCGGCGACGGCAAGAGCGACGTCCTCGGACGCAGCACCAGCGGCGCGCTTTTCATCTGGACCGGCACCGGCATTGGCACTGTCGCCGCAGGTACGCAGATCGGCGCCTCCGGCTGGGACGCCTACACCCAAGCCTTCGGCTGGGGAGACATCACCGGCGACGGCAAGACCGACATCATGGCCGCCGACCAAGCCGGCATCTGGCTGTACGCCGGCAACGGCACCGGCGGCTACGCCGCCAGAATCCGCATGGCCACGGGCCTCATCGGTGTGGACACCGACTGGTTCATCTCCACCGGCGACATCACCGGCGACGGCAAAGCCGACCTACTCGCCCGCCAACAGCGCTACCTCACATCCCCCCAGGCCAGCCAACACACCGAAGCGGTGTCCTGCCCGGCGACCCCAAGCTTCCCCGCTGACGCACTCGGAGACACCCGCTACTACTTCGACCAGCCCGGCGCCAGCAGCCCCAGCTTGTCGGCGCTGCCGGTAGTCGGCGATGTGACTCGTACCGAGGAAGCCGACAAGTACATCGGATCGACTCCCAATTGGATCGTCAGAGGTGAGGCGATCCGGGACCCGTGGGGACGGCCAACCACCGTGAAGGACGCCCTCGGGCGGACCACGACCACCACATACACCCACGGCACCAACGGACTATTGGTCAGCTTCAAGATCGCTAATCCGATGTTGCAGGAAACGACGACTGCCCTCGACCCGGCGCGTGGCCTGTCGAGGACCACCACGGACGCCAACGATAAGACGACCACTGCCACCTATGACTCCCTGGGCCGGCTGACCAAGGTGTGGCTGCCGGGCCGTTCCACGAGTGATCCTGGTAATCAGGAGTACATCTACTCGATCACCAAGACAGCGCCAAGCTACGTACAGTCAAAGATCCTTGGCCCGAACAACAACCAGATCATCTCCTTTGAGATTTACGACGGGCTTACGCGGGTGCGTCAGAAGCAGACGACTGCCCCTGACGGTAAGCGATCGATTAATGACACTCAATATGACGGACGTGGTTTTGCAGCCAAGACCTCTGATTTCTATAACGGCACCGCAGGTCCTGCAGGCACTCTATTCGACTTCGCAGATGCGAGCGTCGCTGCCCAGCAGCGGGTGACCCACGACGGTCTTGGCCGGCAGACCGTCGATGCGCTCTGGTCGCTGAGTGCGCTCAAGTGGCAAACCGTTACCAGCTACGGCGGGGATCGTGTCACCGTTGATCCACCGGAGGGTGCCACCCCCACCACTGCCATCCTTGACGCCCGGGGTCGTAGGACCGCTCTTCGTCAGTACAGAGGCTCATCACCCAGCGGTGACTACGACGAAACCAGATACTCCTTCGACGCACTTGACCGGCTGACTGCCATGACCGACACCGACGGCAACACCTGGAGCAAGGAATACGACCTGCTAGGCCGGCAGGCCAGCCGCGTCGACCCGGATGCCGGTACCACCACCTCCGCCTACGACAATGTCGGCCAATTGATTACCACCACGGATGGGCGAGGTGAGGTCCTGGCACGCGTATATGACGACCTCGGTCGCCTTAAGGAACTCCACGACGGCTCAATCACCGGACCCCTGCGGGCCTCCTACATCTACGACACCGTGGCCAAAGGTCAGCTCACTTCATCCACCCGCCACGTTGGCGTCAATGCCTACACGACGACGGTCACCGGCTACACCGACCTCTATGCCCCAACCGGCACCACCGTCACCGTCCCTGCCGCAGAAGGAGCGCTCGCCGGAGCCTATACCACCGGCATGACGTACAACCCGGACGGCTCAGTCGCCACCACGGCCCCGCCGGCGGCAGGCGGTCTTCCCTCGGAAACGATTACCTATGGCTACAACGACATTGGCCTCCTCGGCACTATGTCCGGGGTGAATACCTATGTCAGCTCGACTGAATACAATTGGGACAATACCGTGGCCCGCCGCCTACTCGGTGCGGGGAACAGAAGAGTCCGTCTGACCGACACTCGTGACGAGGCCACCAGCCGCTTGATCACTCGGCAGGTCGACACCGAAAACCAGGTCATACCTGACACCTTCGACGATAAAGCGACCAGCGACTACACCTACGACGAGGCGGGCAACGTCACGACCATCGCAGGCAAAACAGGCGGGATCCGGGATCAGGTCGAGTGCTTCCGGTACGACTATCTGCGACGACTCACCGATGCCTGGTCCGAGGCGAGCCTGGACTGTCAAAACCCCCAGCGAACCGGGGTTGACCCCTACCGGTTCAGCTGGACCTACGACCGCATCGGCAATCGGCGCAGTCAAACCAGCTTCAGCGCGACTGGCAACACCACCGCAACCTACCGCTACCCGGCTGCCGAAAACCCTGGGCCCCACCAACTCAACCAGGTTGATTACACCGGCGAGACGATCCGCAGCGATACATACGAGTACGACGACGCTGGCAACACGACAAGCCGCACGGTCGATGGTAAGAGCCAAACCTTGACCTGGGATGCAGAAGGCCATCTCGCATCAAGCACCGAGAATGGCCAGATCGTCAACTATGTCTATGACCCGGCCGGTGGCAGGCTGATTCGGCGTGACGCTACTGGGACCACCCTCTACCTGGGCGACACGGAGTTACGCCTTACCGCCGGGGATCAGGTTGCCGGCACTCGCCACTATCAGCATGACGGTGCTACCGTCGCCGCCCGCACTGTCACCGGTCTCACATGGCTGGCTGCCGACCACCACAACACCAGCGAACTCGCTCTCGATCCCGCCAGCCTCACCGTCGCACGCCGTCGCACGCTGCCATTCGGCGGGTCCAGAGGCACCCAATCCGACGAATGGCCCAGTGAGCGGGGGTTTGTCGGCGGCACTCAAGACCCCACTGGACTGGTGCATCTGGGCGCAAGGGAATACGACCCCGCCGCCGGTCGGTTCCTGAGTGCTGACATACTGATCGATGAGGGCAACCCTCAGCAGTGGAATCCATACGCCTACGCGAGTAACGGCCCTGTTACCTTAAGCGATCCCTCTGGTCTTATCCCCTCAGACTGTCTCGAGTTCGACTGCCGCGGGTACGACCCACGACCCCTGAAGAAGGGTGACGGGCGCGGTGCCGGCGGTTGCCCAGGAGGTTGCGGCACCCAAAAGAACATCGACTGGGGAAATAAAAACAAGAAGAGCACCACGAAGGCGAAGAGGGGCAAGCGTCCTACTGTCGTGAATAAAAAGAAGTCCCCGACCGTGCCTAAAGCTGGTCCCGGTGTCAACGCCGAAGAGGAGGCGAGCACCGGAGGCATCCCCATCTACGAAGCTGCGTGGTGCGGGGTGATGGGGTTGTACAACTGCCTAATCGCCAACAATCTCGCGGTAAAAGCGAAGGCCCGCGCGGAGGCCTTGAAGAGAGACAATGGTTGGAAGTGGGGTGAGGGAAACTCATTTAGGCATTCGTACTGGATGGCGCTGATGACGGCTAACGGCTTCAGTGTCGAGGAGGCACTTTCCTTCGGTGCGGCACACGAGCGAGATGGCGACACGCCCGGACAAAAATGGGGATCTGAGGATTCCAAGACTGATCTGTATAACAACGTGGTAGGTGCGCGCCTCGGCGCAAAAGTTATGTCCAAATGGAACTATGTCGCCCCCGTCGGTGCATCTGGCTCTGCTGAGGCCAAGATCGAAGTGCGGTTGCTTGCTATGATTAAGGGGTATAATCCGAGCATGGGACCATATACGCGGTCAACACGTGATGGCAACCTGCGCGTGTTCAAAGCTGCTGGGTGAGCCGGTGAGAAGATTCCTTTCGAAGCTGGTAGTGTGCGCTTCTCTTGCGGTTGTGGGTGGTTGCGCCCCGTTAGCGTCGCAGCCTTCGGTGATCAATGTAGCCTGGGTGTCGCAGGACAAGATCTATTTGCTCCGCGAAATTGGCTCCGACAGTGTTGAGCTTTGGCTCCGTGAGGCAGGGCGCGAACGCAAGCTGGCATCAAATGCGGACGTGCTCGACCACTGCGGCCCGCTCGACTTCTTGTTCGCCGTTAAACCGGGCCAACTGGTGCTGGCGATGGCATGCGACGGCTTCACAAGGCTAGTTTTGTTCTCGGAAGCGACTGGTGCGTTCGCTGCTCTCCTGGATTTGCCGACTGCGGCTAGTGTCGCTTTGGCCGACGATGGTCGGGCCGGCTATATCGGCACGGGCAAGGACGGTTGCTGGGCAATTCAACCCTTTGGGAAGGCCCTCAGAAGCTACTTCACCGACTGGGAAGAATATTCCTGCCATTTGGGAAAGTCAGCCAAGTCCCCCGCGCTCGTTGGAGAAAATAGCGTCGTCTTCCTCGCCACCAACGAGCTTCCGCCTGAGCAGCCGGTGCGCGACGAGAGGCGCGGCTGGCGGTTGATGATTACTTCGCAGGCGGGGGGAGGTGTCGAACCGGTGGGGCCGGAAGTGCATGGACTTCCTGATTTGGCGCTGGTACCCGGAGAAAGCAAAGTGGTCGTCGCAACCTCTTTCGACGGCTCGGGGGAGGTCCTTGAGATTGATCTTCGAAGTGGCCAGTCTCGGCGGATATATCGGGCAGAAGGTATTGCGTTTTCGCCGAGCGTCTCGCCGGATGGCAAACGGGTAGCTTTCGTGGGCAGAGACCGGCAGCTCATTGTCAAGGAACTCTCCTCATGAATTAGTGCCCCGTCATGCAGCCTTAAACGGTAATCCAGATGGCGGATTTGGAGCCGCAGTAGCGAATCCGGTTTTGGGTTTGGCTCGTTGATTGCGCCATCGGATGTCAGTGCCGATGATGGCAGCTTGCTCGGCTGCGGTGGTCGGGTGCCGTTAAGGCGAAGTAGCATCGCAGCGAACTCGGCCTCAATCCAGTTCAGTCAGGATGTCTAGTTGTACTGCCCAGGGACGTTGGTTGAGGTTGTGTGACGACACGACGTAGATAGACGTGATGACGAAGGCCTCCGGTTGTGGAGTGGAGCTGTCTAGGAACCGCTCCGCCAACCAGGAGGCCTTCGTGTCCCACGCTAACGCCGCTTTGACCCCGCGTGCACGTCTTCGCCTGGCGCGTCTGATCGTGGACCAGGGGTGGCCGGTCGCCCGGGCCGCGGAACGCTATGACGTGTCCTGGCCAACGGCGAAACGGTGGGCGGCACGCTACGCCGAACTCGGCGCCGATGGCATGGCCGACCGGTCATCCCGGCCGAGTCACAGCCCGAACCGCACCTGCCAGCCGCTGGTGCGCAAAGTGGTGCACCTGCGGTGTAAGCAGCGGCTGGGGCCGGTGCAGATCGCCGGCCGTCTCGGCATGCCCGCCTCGACCGTGCACGCCGTCCTGACCCGTTGCCGGATCAACCGGCTGTCGCACCTCGACCGGCGCACCGGGGAGCCCGTGCGCCGCTACGAACACGACCACCCCGGCGCCATGCTGCACATCGACGTCAAGAAGCTCGGCCAGATCCCCGACGGCGGCGGGTGGCGCTATGTCGGCCGCGCCCAGGGCAAACACAACAGGCAGGCCACCGCCCGCCGCACCGGCGCCCGCAACCACCATCGGGATCCGCGGATCGGGACCGCGTTCGTGCACACCGTCGTCGATGACCACTCACGGGTCGCCTACGCCGAGATCCACCAGGACGAGAAAGCCGCCACCGCCACCGCCGTGCTCCACCGCGCGGTCGCCTGGTTCACCACCAGGGGCGTCACCGTCGAGCGAGTGTTGACCGACAACGGCTCCGCCTACAGGTCCCACGCCTGGCGCAACGCCTGCACGGAACTCGGCATCACCCCGAAGAAGACCCGTCCTTACCGGCCCCAGACCAACGGCAAGGTCGAGCGCTTCCACCGAACCCTGACCGACGGCTGGGCCTTCGGCCGGTGCTACACATCCGAAGCCGCCCGCCGCAAGGCCCTACCCGCCTGGCTCCATCACTACAATCACCACCGCCCCCACACCGCAACCGACGGCAAACCGCCCGTCACCAGGTTGACCAACCTCCCTGGGCAGTACATCTAGTACTACAAACATGGCGACGCTGCTGTCGCGGTTCGCACCATCACCGGCCTCACCTGGCTGAGTGCAGACGTAGCCAGCGTCGATCCTGTCGACGACGTCTCGACCCGGGCGGGCGTGCCCTTGCTCGCTGGAGTCGGGCAGCGGCGACACCTGCGCTCGTCTCACTGCCGGATTCGAGATCGGTGTCGCCACCGCTTGGCGATACGTGCCAGGTTAGAGGGCTCGAGTCCCCTCGGCTCCACACTTGGAACATCAGTCAGCGGCCCGGTCGAGTGATCATCGACTGGGCCGCTCATTTTGTGCCTGGACTGCCGCCGTCGCCGGGGTGGGTGTCCACTGCGCGACGAACGGATCGAGCCGGCAGGATCCGGGCATTAGCGTGATTCGGTGGGATCGATGGATGGCACCGGTGTACGCGTCAGGCTGCTCGGGCCGGTGGAGGTGGTCGTCGCCGACCGCCCGCAGGCGGTCAACGGCGTACGCCGCAGGACGGTGCTGGCGACGCTGGCGTTGCGAGTGGGCCGGGTGGTGAGCGTCGACCGGCTCATCGACGTGGCGTGGGGCGGCCATCCACCGGCCACCGCCGCGAACACGCTGCAACGCCACATCTCGTACCTGCGCGGGGTGCTCGGCGCACCCGGGTCGATCGTGGCACGGCAGCCGGGCTATCTGCTCGACACCGGGCCGGAGTCGACGGATGTCCAGCTCGTCGAGCGCCTGCTCGACCTGGCCCGGCGGTCGGTGGACCCGGCCGAACAGGTGGCCCGGTTGACCGCCGCGGTGACGCTGTGGCGTGGGACGCCACTGGCCGACCTGACCGGGGCCGGCTGGCTCGAGGAACAGGCGGAATACCTGGCCCGCCTGCGACTGGAGGCCGAGCGGGCGCTCGTCGACGCCCGGCTGGCCGTCGGCGAGCACACCCGGCTCGTCCCCGGGCTGGAACGGCTGGTCCGGCAGCACCCCTTCGACGAGCACCTGCACGCGCAGCTCATGCTCGCGCTCTACCGCGACGGCCGGCAGGGCGAGGCGGTCGCCACCTACCGCCGGCTGCGCGACACCCTCCGGGAGCACCTCGGCATCGACCCGAGCCCGGGGCTCCGGGACCTGGAGTGCGCGGTGCTGCGCCAGGACCCCGGCATCGCGGCGCCCGCCCCGGCGGCGGCGCAGACGGCGGTGGCGGCGCAGCTTCCGCGCTCGTTGCCGACGTTCACCGGGCGCGACGTGGAGATCGCCACCCTCGACGCGCTCACCGGGCGAGGCGGCGCCGTGGTGGTGTCCGGCACCGCCGGTGTCGGCAAGACCGCGCTCGCCGTGCACTGGGCGCACCGTGCGGCCGGGCGTTTCCCCGACGGGCAGCTCTACGCCAACCTGCGCGGCTTCGACCCGGCGGCCGCACCGACCGAACCGGCGAGAGTGCTGCACGGCTTCCTCGAGGCGCTCGGGGTTCCCCCGGCACGGATGCCCACCGAGCCGGATCTCATGGCGAGCCTGTACCGCACGTCGGTGGCGGGCAAGCGCCTACTCGTGGTGCTGGACAACGCACGCGACGCGGACCAGGTCCGTCCGCTGCTGCCCGGCTCGCCCGGCTGCCTCGCGGTCGTCACCAGCCGCGACCAGCTCGTCCCGCTGGTCGTCACCGAGAGCGCCCAACCGATGAACCTCGATCTCCTGAGCCCCGACGAGGCCCGTGACATGCTGGTCCGCCGACTCGGCGCCGGCCAGGTCGGCGCCGAACCCGCCGCGGCCGACGACATCGTCGCCCGCTGTGCGCGGCTACCCCTCGCCCTGGCCATCGTCGCGTCCAGGGCGGCGACCAACCGGCACTTCTCGTTGGCCGCGATCGCCGGCGAGTTGGGCGACCTGGGCGCCTTCCACGGCGGCGACGAGGTCACCGACGTCCGGGCTGTCTTCTCCTGGTCGTGCCGAACGCTCAGCCCCGCCGCGCTCCGGCTGTTCCGGCTGCTGAGCCTGCATCCCGGTCCGGACGTCTCCGCCGCGGCCGTGGCCAGCCTCGCCGGCGTCAACCGGTCGGCGAGCGCTCCGCTGCTCGCCGAGTTGACCCGGGCGAACCTCTTCACCGAGCACACTCACGGGCGGTTCGCGTTCCACGACCTGCTGCGCGCGTACGCCGCCGGTCTCGCCGACGCGGACGAACCGGCGGCCGACCGACGGGACGCCGTCCATCGGTTGCTGGACCACTACCTGCACGCCGCGCACGCCGCCGACCTGGCCCTGCATCCGCACTTCAGCGAGATCGGCCTCGCGCCACCGCGGACGGGCGTGACACCGGAGCGCCCCACGAGCAAGGTGGCCGCCACCGCGTGGCTCACCGCTGAACTCCCCGTCCTGCTCGCCGCGGTGCCGCTCGCGGCGCGGTCCGGCTTCGAGGGACACGCCTGGCGGCTCGCCTGGACCCTGGCCGGCTTCCTGCACCGGCAGGGGTACTGGCAGGACTGGCTCGGCACCCAGCAGATCGCCCTCGCCGCCGCGTCCCGGATCGGGGACCGGACCGGGCAGGGCCACGCACACCGCAGCCTCGGACTCGCCTGCTCCCGGCTTCGCCGGTACGACGAGGCCGCCGACCACCTGGGGCGTGCGCTGGACCTGTTCACCGAGGTCGGCGACGACGGCGGGCGGGCGCACACCTGCCTCAACCTGGGTCAACTGGCCGAGCGGCAGGGGCACCACCAGCAGGCGCTCGACCATTCCCGGCGGGCGTCGACCCTGTTCCGGGCGGCGGGCAACCGGGCGGGGCGGGGCTACACCCTCAACGCGGTCGGCTGGCAGGAAGCGCTGCTGGGCAACTACCACCGGGCCCTCGAATCGTGCGGTGAGGCGCTGCGGATCCTGCGGGAGGTGGACGACGTGCAGGGACAGGCCGACACCTGGGACAGTCTCGGTCACGCCCACCACCGGCTCGGGGACGACCGGCGGGCGATCGCCTGCTACGAACACGCCCTGGAACTCTTCACGCAGGTCCACGACCGCTACGCCGAAGCGAGCACGTACGTCAAGCTCGGCGGCAGCCATCGGGCGCTCGCCGACCTCGGCGCCGCCCGTGCCGCGTGGCGCCGTGCCCTGAGCATCCTCGACGAACTCGGCGACGCCGACGCGGAGTCGATCCGCGCCGACCTCGACCAGCTCGACGCCACGCCACGTCGCTGACGCCGATTTCCGTCTCCTTTCCGAGCCGTTTCAGCGCTGCCCGGCACGCTGCGGACACCAGTTTCCCTCGTCAGGAATGGAGTGTTCGATGAGTCGCTTGGCACACCGCCTCGCGGTGATCGGGGTGGTCGGCGGGACGGTGCTGGCCATGTCCTCCGCAGCCGTGGCCCGGACCGACGAGACACCGAACAACGACACCGACTGTCTGGTCCAGTACACCGACGACCGGGGCGCGGTCGTCCGCACCGGCGCCGAGCCCGAGGGCCGGGAGCAGGGCCAGTTCCGCTGCCTCGGCGGGCAGTGGACGTTCGCCTGGGCGCCGTTCGGCGTGGACGACATGATCACGTCGGACGAGATCTGGATCAGCCCGTCCGGCGCCGTCTCGGTGCGCCGCTTCACCGGCCCCGCGCTCGGCGGCGACCTCACGCTGGGCGAGATCGCCACCATCGAGCAGGCCGTCTCCGGCAGCGGGCGAGTGGCGATCGATCGCGCGATCGTGGCGGTCGACGACGGCAAGCAGCGGACCCCGGAGCAGATCGCGGCGTTGCTGGCCGGCAAGGACGACACCGGGGTACGGGTGCTGGGCACCGTCGAGAAGCCGGATCCCGCCATGTCGGTGAAGGACATCGTCGACGAGGCCGGTGGTACGCCCGAGTCGACAGTCGTCTACCTCAGCATCTGGGGGGCGATCAAGGCGGCGTTCGCGTGGATCGTGGACACGATCCACGACATCGGTGACTGGATCGACAGGCACTGCCGCTTGTGGCCCTCGACCAGTGGCGTGGGCACCGTGTTCGAGTGTCGCTGGTAGCCCGACAACCCCCGCCCGCAGTGATCGCATCGAGACAGCGAGATGAGGACAGGATGACAGCTCTACGCGACATCACCAGGCGCGCCACCGTCGTCGCCGCGGCCCTGATCGTCGGGCTGACGGCGTCGTACGCCCCGTCGCACGCCGCCGAGGGTGAGGCCCGGACGACGATCACCGACCAGCCCGGTGCTCCGGGGACGATGCTTCGACAGTTCGAGGACCTGACCGGTCGGCCCGTCGGCGACCTGGACAAGGTGCTGGCCGTCGACGCCGGCGGCCGGGCCCTCACCGCCGACCAGATGGAAGCGCTCGTCGCCGGCGAGGAGGTGGACGGCGTCAAGGTCGTGGGCACGATGCCGGGTGGCCGGGACATCCTCGGCACGACGATGGCCGACCTCGCCGACGGCTCCTACGACGGCACCGGTGACGGGGAGACGGCGACCACGTCGCTGATCTTCGCCTCGTCGGTGCCCGGCGGTCGGGAGTGGTGCCTGACCATGTGCGTCGCCAACGGCAAGTCCATCTGGGAATGCCTCCTGTCGCGCCGGGGAACCGACCAGATCCTCACCCTCGACCTCACCGGTGACACCACCGTGGGCGGGACGAAGGCCGCCTTCGAGAAGGCCAACGGCGTCGCGGTCGCCGGACCGCACAGCGTGGAGACGCTGATCGGCGACCGCGAGCCCTCGGCGGAGGAGATCAGGACGCTCCTTGACGGCAAGGACATCGAGTCGCTGCGTCGGGTGGCGACGGTGGACGGGCCGGATCCCGGGTGGGCGTTGGAGGACGTCGCCGCGAAGTCGGGCGTCCCGTACGCGAAGACCAGGGCGCACATTTTCACCTTCAGTCTTCCCGTCCTCGGGAAGTTCCTCGCGGTCTGCGTCTCGCAGGACGACGGGAAGACCTGGAAGTGCTCGGCCCGCCCGTGGAGCGGCTTCTAGCGGGTGCGTGTCGCCCCGCTCCCGAGCGCCCGATGACCACCAGGGCCCAGCGCAGCGCGCCGAAGCCGCCCGTGCTCGCCGGTGCCCGGACCAGGTTCCACGCCACCCAGGTGGTCTCGAACCGTTGTCGAGCGGCTTCGAGATCGGACGCGCCGGCCGCCGACAGCGCGGCGAGCACCGGCGTACCCAGGAAGGGGGCCCGACCGGCAGTTCGCCGGCCGGGCCCCTCCGGTCAGGACTCCTGTGTCCGGCGACGCCGGGCGAGGAAGAACAGGGTCCCGCCCGCGGCGACCAGGACACTTCCCGCACCCGCGAGGGCGGGCACCTGGTTGCTGCCGGTCACCGGCAGCATGCCGTGGTTGCCGGGACCGCCCGGCTTGCCGGGCCTACCGTGTCCACCCGGTGCGCCAGGGCTGCCGGGCGGGCCGGACGGCCCGGGCGCTCCCGGGCTGCCGGGTGCGCCGGGGCTGCCTGGGGCGCCAGGGCTGCCTGGGGCGCCAGGGCTGCCTGGGGCGCCAGGGCTGCCTGGGGCGCCAGGGCTGCCGGGTGCGCCGGGGCTGCCTGGGGCGCCAGGGCTGCCGGGTGCGCCGGGGCTGCCGGACGGGCCGGGCGGGCCCGAGGGCCCGGGTGGGCCGGTCGGACCGGCGCACACCGGGGCGGTGATGACGTTGGTGTCGAGCGTGACGGCCGCGGTTCGAGCCAGTGCGCGACCCTGAAGGTTCGCGCCCGTGGCCATCGTGACCGACGCCTGGGCCATGATGGTGCCCAGGAAGGTGGTGCCCGTACCGAGCGTCGCGGAGCTGCCGATCTTCCAGAACACGTTGCATGCCGAGGCGCCGTTGATCAGGACGACGCTGCTGTTCGACGCCGTCGTCAGCGCGGAGTCGACCTGGAAGATGAACACCGCCTGGGGGTCGCCCTGCCCGTTGAGCGTCAGGGTCCCGGTCAGTTGCGCCGCCCCGATCCGGTAGACCCCGGCGTTGAGGGTGTTGCCGCCGAGTTCCGCGGGCAGGTTGGTGAACGGGGTCCGGCCGGCGGCGTCGTTGAAGGCCGTGGTCAGGTCGCTCTGGGCCTGGAGGGCGACCGCGTCGCCGAGGTGGACCTCACCGCCGATGGTCGCCGTCCCGAAGCCCGAGGCGGTGTTCCCCGGGAACCTGCCGAGGCTCTGCGCGAGGAAGCTCGGGCCGGTGTTCGTGGGCTCGGCACCGGCCAGGACGGAGAAGTTGCCGGCGGTGCCGAGGTTGACCGGCGCGTCCGCCGCGCTGGCCGCGGTGGAGTTGAAGATCAGCATGGCGACGGCCACGGCGGCACTCGCGGAAGCAGCGAGTACTGACGGGGCCGCCCGCCTCAGGCGATGAACGGTTCGGACTTTCACAGAACACCCTCCGTGGGTACTACTCGCAGGGATGTCATGTGACCGGCCCTGCTCAGGTGACACGTGTGGCACAAGGTGTGCATTGACCACCAAATCACCCAGCAGTAAAAATAGTTGTACAAACGAGACAATTCGACTTTAGTGAGTCGACCTCAGGTGCTGGTGGACCTCAGTCGGTCGTGCGGCCGGCGACCACCAGCGCCCAGCAGAGCGCGCCGAACCCGGCCGAGTTCGCGAGCGCGCGGACGACGTTCCAGGCGACCCAGGTGCCCTCGAACCGCTGTCGAGCAGCGTCGAGGTCGGACGCCCCGGCCGCGGCGAGCGCGTCGTTCAGTGGGACGTTGACCGCCGCGGTGACGGCGACCATCACCAGATAGAGGGCGAGACCGACGAGGATCCACGGCAGCGCCGGGTGGCCGGCACCGCGCCAGGCCAGGATCGCCGACAACGCGGCGAGCACCGGTGTGCCCAGGAAGATCAGCAGGAACCAGCCGTTGACGATGGTCACGTTGATCCGCTGCATCGCGTCCACGAACGCGCGGTCGTCGGCCCCGCGCAGCGCCGGCATGACGGCGTAGGCGAACGCGGCGAAGAGCCCGGCCGTCAGCCCGGCCCCGACCGTGGCCCCGACCAACGACAGTTGCTGCACGAGTCGCATGCGCCCAGTCAACCGCCGTCCGGTGGGACGGCCCATGGCCAGGACGCGCGATCCTGTGTGTAATCGTCTCCGTGGACGCCGTTGCCGGCCTGCTCGACGGGCCCCGGGCCCGCGGCGCCTTCCTGCTCCGTTCGATCCTGACCCCGCCCTGGTCGATGCTGATCCGGGACGAGGCGCCGCTCACCCTGGTCGCGGTGGTGAGTGGGGACGCCGCGATCGTGTCCGAGGAGGGCGCGGCGGCACGGCTCGGCGCCGGGGACGTGGCGATCGTGCGCGGCCCGGGTCCGTACACCGTCGCGGACGATCCGGCCACGCCGCCGCAGGTGGTCGTCCACCCCGGGCAGCGCTGCACCACGCCGGACGGGCGCGAGCTGTACGAGATGAGCCGGCTGGGCGTCCGCACCTGGGGCAACGGTCCGGACGGCCGGACGGTGCTGCTCACCGGCACGTACCCGGTCCGGGGTGCGGTCGGCCGGCGGCTGCTGGACGCGTTGCCGCCGCTCGTGGTGGTCCCGCGCGCGTCCTGGGACTCGCCGCTGGTGCCGCTGCTGGCCATCGAGATCGTCAAGGACGACCCCGGCCAGGAGGCGGTGCTGGACCGCCTGCTCGACCTGCTGCTCATCGCCGCGTTGCGGGAGTGGTTCGACCGGCCGGGAGCGGCGGCGCCCGCCTGGTACCAGGCGTACGCCGATCCGGTGGTGGGGCAGGCCCTGCGGATGCTGCACCACGACCCGGCCCGGCCGTGGACCGTGGCGTCGCTGGCCGCCGGCGTCGGGATCTCCCGGGCGACGCTGGCCCGGCGCTTCACCGGGCTGGTCGGCGAGCCGCCGATGTCGTACCTCACCGGGTGGCGGCTGGCGCTCGCCGCCGACCTGCTGCGGGAACCCGGCGCCACGGTCGGCGCGGTGGCCCGGCGGGTCGGCTACGGCAGCTCCTTCGCGCTGAGCGCCGCGTTCAAACGCCGGTACGGCACCAGCCCGCGCCAACACCGTTCGTCGGCAGGTGGACCGGCTCCTCGGAAGCCGGAATGATATCCACGCCCGTCTAAGGATGGGTGCGGCGGGCCGGAGCCGAACCGGCCGCCCGGGTGTCGGAAGGGGTCGGGATGACGGAGAGCGGGCAGCGCGACTGCTGCGGGGTTGACCGGCGTACGTTCCTGCGTGTCGCCACGATCGGTGCGGGCGCGCTGGCGGTGGGCGGGGTGATGCCGCCGGGTGCCGCGTATGCCGCGCCGGTCATCTACCACCCGTTCAGCGCCTACCCGATCACCGACACCTGGGAGGGGCACCTCAGCCGGGGCTCGCGCGGCGGCATCGACTTCGGGATGGGGGTGGGGACGCCGCTGCCTGCCTGCGGCGCCGGCACCGTCCAGAACATCCCCTACAACGGTGACGGCGGGCACACCGTCACGATCCACCACGGGGACGGCTACCGCAGCCAGTACCTGCACCTGTCGCAGTTCCTGCTCGCCGACGGCGCCGGCGTGGGCGCGGGCACGATCGTGGGCCGGTCCGGCGGCGCGCAGGGCGCGCCCGGGTCGGGCAGTTCGACCGGCCCGCACCTGCACTGGCACATGATCGACCCGGCGGGGACGTACATCAATCCGCTCGACTACATCGCCCGGAATCCCGCCGCCCAGCCGCGTCAGGTGTTCGAGGCGGCCAGCAACGCCGGCTGGCGGGCGCTGCCGGTCTCCGGCAGCGGCGGCGCGGTGACCGGTTCCGCGGTGGCCTCCATCGGATCGGGCGACACGAAAATCATCTACTCGTTGAACGGCGGACGGGTCTTCGAGGCGGCCAGCAACGCGGGGTGGCGGAACCTGTGGACCGGGATCTCCGGCGCGCAGGGCACCGCGTTGGCGGCGCTGAGCCTCGGTGGCGAGAAGCTGATCTACAGCGTGGTGGGCGGCTACGTGCACGAGGCGAGCAGCTACAACGGCTGGCGCAACCTCAACAGCGGCATCGGCGGCGTCGCGTCCTCCGCCATCTCGGTGATCGCGCTGGCCGGCGTGAAGTACATCTACAGCATCGTCGGCGGCTACGTGCACGAGGCGAACAGCGCCAACGGCTGGCGCAACCTCAACACGGGCATCCCGGCGTCGGCGGTGGCGGCGATCACGCTCGGCGACACGAAGATCATCTACTCGTTGAACGGCGGACGGGTCTTCGAGGCGGCCAGCAACGCGGGGTGGCGGAACCTGTGGACCGGGATCTCCGGCGCGCAGGGCACCGCGTTGGCGGCGCTGAGCCTCGGCGGCGAGAAGCTGATCTACAGCGTCGTCGGTGGTTACGTGCACGAGGCGAGCAGCTACAACGGCTGGCGCAACCTGAACAGCGGGGTCCGCGGTGACACGGCGGCCGTGCTGGCGTTGGGCGGCGTCAAGCACATCTACGCCGCCTGACCCGCCGGGCGGACGGTCGGGCCGCCGTGTGGGCGGCCCGACCGCTGGCGTCAGCGGGAACGCCGGGTCTTCGGCAGGTCGAACTGGTCCGCCCGGCGGCAGTCCTTCGGGCCGCCGACCGCACCCGGACCGACCCGGTCGAGGGCCTGACGGGCCCGGTGCCGGCCCAGGTTCCAGGCGTACCAGGGGTCGGGCTGGTCGAGGTCGTCCGCGATCCAACTCAGCGTGCAGCGGCGGACCGGGTCGGGGAGCCTGGTGAGGGCGGGCGTGGCGTCGGCGGACAGCGCGCGCAGGTACCAGGCGTCGATCTTGCCGGTCTGCTCGTACCGGAGGGTGTTGCGCCGGGCCGCGTAGTCCTCCGGGTTGAGCACCGCGAGACCGAGCAGCATCGCCACCGCCAGCGCCACCGTGGTGCCGGGTATCCAGCTGCCCCGCCACCGCACACCGGCCGCCAGGATCATCAGGAAGACCGCGCCGAGCAGCAGTTCGAACGCCATCACGAAGATCCGCTCGCCGGTGAAGCTGTAGACCTTCTGGTAGGTCCACATCCGGGACAGCGCGGACACCACGATCACCACGCTCAGCGCGCTGAGCAGCCCGAGCAGGACGCGCAGCAGGATCCGCTCGACCGCCCGTTCCCGGCCGGCCCAGCGGCTCACCGCGCCGAGCACCGCCACGGTCAGCAGCGTGACGAAGAGCAACTGCCAGAAGCCGCTGCGGGCGTACTCCGCGTAGCTGAGCCCGGCGACCTTGCGCACGTGCCGCTCGCCACCGAAGAGCACGGTGAACTGCACCACCACGAAGCCCGCGAAGAGCAGCGTCAGCGCCGCGATGGCCGGCGCCCACTCCAGCAGGCCGAGTCGCCGCCCGCTCGGCCGGTCCACGCTCGACAACTCCGGCGGGGCGGCCAGCGTGTAGACGGCGGCGACCGCGATCAGCCCGCCCACCGCGGCCAGGAACAGCCCGCGGAACACCGTGCCGAGGTCGACCTCGGGCACGAGCGCGCCGAGCGCCTCGGAGAACGCCGCGTCGGCCGAGGCGAGCAGGCTGCCGAAGACCACAAGCACCACCACGGTCGCGACCACCGAGACGGTGACCTTGCGGACCGTCGCCGCCTCCGCCGAGACGGCGACGTGCCGGCGCACCCAGGGCAGGCCCCGTAGCGCCGCGAACGGCGTGGCGACCAGGCCGAACAGGATCGAGCGGACCAGCCGGCCGCCGACGATCGCCAGCGTGGCGCAGCCCAGCGCGCCGAGCACGCAGAACGTCACCAGCCACCAGGCGTTGCGGAACGCCGGCACGGCGAGCAGGGCCAGGGCCGCCGCCGCCCAGCCGGCCCGGATCAGCCGGTCGGTGCGGGGCAGCTCGGCGGCGCGGGTGCGGACCGCGAACAGCACCCCGAGCGTGAGCGTGAGCCAGCCGAGGAACCAGCCGATGCCGACCCGGCTCAGCGGGACGAAGATCGCGCTGCCGAGCGCGCCGGCGAGCACCGCGAGCGGCACCGCCCGGCCGGTGGCCGGTTTCGGGCCGGGCCAGCGCGCGCCCAGGAACGAGGTGCGGGGCGTCCGTGGCCGGGGCGCCCAACCCGGTGCCGGCGGGTAGGTGACCCACGGTCGCATGTCCTGGTGCCCCGGCCCGGGCGCCGCTCCACCGTGGACCGGTGGAAAGACATGCCCGGTGGGTGCCGTCGGGGTGCCCGGGCCGCCCGTCGGGGCGGCCGACACCGCCGGGGCGACCGGCGTGCCGGGGGCCGTCGGGGTGGCGATCGGCGTGCCCGGGGTCGACGGCGTGCCGGCCGGTGCGGCGGCGCCCGTCGGCGCCGGCGTGCCGGGCGCCGGGATCGGCCCGGTGCTGGTCGGCGTCGTGGCCGGGACGCTGCCCGGCGTCGGCGCGCCGCCGTCCGGGCGCGCGCCGACCGGTCGCGTCGGACCGGCCGTCGGCGGCGTGGCGTCCGGGGGCCCGGCCGGGGCGGTGGAGGTCGGGGTCTCGACGGCCGGCGGGGCGTCCTGGGCGGGCACGCTGGACGGGGTCTCGACGGCCGGCGGCGCGGCCTGGGCGGGTACGCCGGTCGGCGTCGGCTGGCCGGCGGCCGGGACCAGCGGCACGAACAGCGCGTAGCCGTGGGTGCCGGGCGGCACGACGACCGGGATCGCCCAGGCCGGTTGGCCCTTCCCGCCGGGCCACGGCACCGGCGGCGGCGCACCCTCCGCCGGGGGCAGCATCAGCAGGTACGGCTGTGCGGTGGGCGGCAGGTCGCCCGTCGGAGACCCGTCCGCGGGGGCGGGACGGGGCGGCTCGGAATGCTGTGCCGGCTCGGGCAAGACGCGCTCCTCGATCACAGGGTGTCGTCACTGTAGGGCCCGCCCCGACCGCTCCGCCGCCCCGGTTGTCCGTTCGGCCAGCCGAGCCTGACCGGTCGTGGCACCGGTGCGGATCGAACCTTTGCCGCTTCCGGCCCGTACCAGTGGGCGGGAGGTCGATCACATGGGCACACGTCGCGCGCTCGTCGCGTTCGCCGTCATCGGCACGACGCTGCTGCTCACCGCCGTCCCGGCGAGCGCCCACGGCGCGCCGACCAGCCCGCTGAGCCGCGCGGCGGCGTGCGGGCCGGAGGGTGGGCGGGCGGAGACACCGGCCTGCCGGGCCGCGATCGCGGCCGGCGCGGCGGTACGGGAGTGGGACAACATCCGGGTGGCCCGGATCGACGGGCGGGACCGGGAGCGCATTCCGGACGGTGAGCTGTGCAGCGGCGGGCTCTCCGCGTACCGCGGGTTGGACCTGCCCCGGACCGACTGGCCGGCCACCACGCTCACCGCCGGCGCCCGGCACACCTTCCGCTACCGCACCACGATCCCGCACCGGGGCACGTTCCGGTTCTACGTCACCACCGCCTCGTACGCCCCGGACGCGCGGCTGACCTGGGCCGACGTGGAACGCAAGCCGTTCCTGTCAGTGACCGACCCGCCGATCCGCGACGGCGCGTACGAGATGCCGGGACGACTGCCGGCCGGGCGCACGGGCCGGCACCTGATCTACGTGATCTGGCAGAACTCGAACACCCAGGACACCTACTACTCCTGCTCCGACGTGATCTTCCGCGCGGCCTCGCGCGCCACCCGGCCGGCCGCACCGGCGGCGAGCGCGGCGGTCCCGCGTACCCGCTCGGAGTCGGCGACCGCGGACGCGCCGGCAGTGCCGGTCGCGGCGGTGACCGGGACCGGGCCGTTCTCCCGGCCGCTGGTCGTCGGCGCGGCGGTGGCGGTGGTGGTCGCCGCGCTGCTGGCGGCCGTGGTCGGCCGGCGGATGCGGCGGGCCGGCGGCCCACCGCCCGGGCGGCCGTGCGGGGTCCGTAACCATCGCTCCGGGCGGCGCCGGATCTGGTGAGGCGACGGCCCCGGGGCGGCCCGGGCCGTCGCGCGCGCCGGTGACCGGCCGCGCAGTCACCCGACCGGTCGCTCCCGCGTTGCCCCGGTGTCGGACCCGCCAGGCAACGCAGAGGAGTGTCGATGTTCCTACGTCTCGCAGTGGTACTCACGGTGCTGGCCGCCGCCGTGCCGGTCGGCCCGTCCGCGTCGGCGGCGCCACCCGTCGCCGCCGACGACTTCTCGCTGACCGTCGCGCCCGCCGCCGTCACGGCGGTGGCCGGACATCCGGCCCGGGCGACCGTCGACACGGCCACCACCGGCGGGGCGCCGCAGCCGGTGGCGCTGCGGGTGACCAGCCTGCCCGCCGGCGTCTTCGCCACCGTCACGCCGGCCACGGTGACGAGCGGCGCCTCGGCCACGGTGTCGGTCCAGACCTCCGTCTCCGCCCGCGCCGGCACCTTCACGCTCGTCGTCGAGGGCGTCGGCGCGGCGGTGCGGCACCAGGCGGCGCTGCGGTTGGTGGTGCGGACGCCGACCACCGTCCGGGCCGCCTTCTACTACCCGTGGTTCCCGGAGGCGTGGCGTCAGGGCGGGCTGGACCCGTACACCAACTACCGGCCGGGCCGGGGAAGCTACACGGTGGACGCGACGGTGGTCCGGGAGCAGGTGGCGGACATGCGGTACGGCGGCATCACGGTCGGGCTGGCCTCCTGGTTCGGTCAGGGCACCACCACCGACCGGCACTGGCCGGCGCTGTTCCGGGGCGCCCGGGACACCGGGTTCGCCTGGGCGCCGTACTACGAGCCGGAGGGCGCCGGCCGGCCCACCCCCGACCAGATCGCCGCCGACCTGCACCACCTGCGGAGCACGTACGGCGGGGACCGTTCGGCGCTGGCCGTGCTGCCGGGCCGGGGCATGGTGGTCTTCGTCTACAACGCCCACGACCTGACCATGGCCGACGGCTGCGAGACCGTCGACCGGTGGGTCCGCGCCCGGTCGCTGCTCCAGCGGCTCTGGGGCGAGTCCATCTATCTCAGCCTGAAGGTGTTCTCCGGCTACCGCCACTGCGCCAACAGCGTCACCGTGGACGCCTGGCACCAGTACGCCCCGGCCCACGCCGAGGCCGACTTCAGCGGGGCGCCGGGCGGCGCGTACTCCGTCTCGCCGGGCTTCTGGAAGGCCGGGCTGCCGTACGGGCGCTCGCCGTTCCTGGCCCGGAGCCTGGACCGGTGGCGGGCCGGGGTGGCCCGGATGACCGCCTCCGGGGCGTTCTGGCAGCTCGTCACCACGTACAACGAGTGGGGCGAGGGCACGGCCGTCGAGAGTTCCGTGGGGTGCCGGGGCGTCGCGCCGGCGGGCACGCTCTGCGACTGGAGCGGTGGCGGCCGGTCCGACTTCGTCACCGTGCTGCACGACCACCCGCCGGTCGTGACGTCCGGCTGACGTAGGCGCGCGGCGTCGACCACCCGCCGCGTTCCGCTGTCCAATTAACGCATTGCCGCCCTGACCCGGGGCGTCCCCATTCATAACTGCGCCATTGTTGCGACGCGGCGCGTCGCAGCGGTGGCGCAGTTTTTTCGCGGTGCCCCGACGCGTGTCGCGCGGCAACGTGAAAACCCTGCGTCTACCGCTCCTGAGCTGGGAATGTGCCTCGTCTATCTATGAACCACTGCGGTCGGGTTCGTTTATTGCACGTGTCGTGGTGCTGACGTTTCAGGAACTGGAAGTCCGCTGTTAACCCTCCGTACTCTTTGCGTATCCGAGCCGCCACCCCGTGCTGCGGGTTCGTCCCTTACCGGGCTCCGGGAAACCGATTCATTTCTCCGGCGGACGGTTCTGCATCCAGTGCCCGTCATCAACGTGGCTCACGCCGCTCGTGCCGACCATGGGGGTTGACATGAACAGAGTCGGATCCGGAGTTCGCGACCGGCGAACCGAACCGGAGGCGCAGCTCCAGGCGCTGCACGAGGCGGACGAGGGCCGCCCGCCCCGACTGACCGTCATCGTGCCGACCCGGAACGAGGCGGAGAACGTCCCGATCCTGCTGGCGCGGCTCGGCCCGCTGCTGGCGCCGCTCGACGCCGAACTCCTCGTGGTCGACGACAGCGACGACGGCACGCCGGAGGTGCTCACCCGGGTGGCCGCGGCGGCGCCGATCACCGTACGGCTGCTGCACCGGCCGCCGCACGCCCGCGCCGGTGGACTGGGCGGCGCGGTCCTGCTCGGCACCGCGCACGCCCGCGGCGAGTGGGTGCTGGTGATGGACGCCGACCTCCAGCACCCGCCGGCCGCGGCGGCGACGCTCGCGCGGATCGCCATGCGGCACGACGTCGACGTCGTCATCGGCACCCGGTACGCCGGCAGCGGCTCCCCGGTCGGGCTCGACGGGGCCCTCCGGACGGCGACCTCGTCCTGGGCGACCCGACTGGTGAAGGGCATGTTCCCGCGCCGGCTGGCGACGGTGAGCGACCCGATGAGCGGGCTGTTCGCCTTCCGCCGGGCCGCGGTACGCCTGGACCGGATGAACCCGACCGGCTTCAAGGTGCTGCTGGAGCTGCTGGTGCGCCATCCCGGCGCCCGGGTCGCCGAGGTGGCGTACGACATGGCGCCCCGGCACGGCGGCCGGTCGAAGGCGTCCCTGCGGGAGGGCGCGACGTTCCTGCGGCACCTGGCCCGGCTGCGGGGCCGCCGCCTCGTCGGGCAGATCCGGCGGAGCCCGCGTACCCACGCCGAGCGGCTGCGCGAACTGGGCCGGATGATCGCGTTCGGCATGGTGGGGCTCTCCGGCATGGTGGTGAACACCGCCGTGCTCTGGTTCTGCTACGAACCCGCCCGGATGCACCACCTGATCGGTGCGGCGCTGGCCACCCAGGTCTCCACCACGTGGAACTTCCTGCTGATCGACAGCCTGATCTACCGGCGGAACCGGCACGGCTCGTTCGCCGCCCGGGCGGCCCGGTTCTTCCTGCTCAACAACGCGTTGCTGCTGCTGCGGCTGCCCGTGCTCCAAGCCCTGGTGTGGGCGGGGGTGGGCATCCTGGTGGCCAACGCGGTCACCCTGGTGGCGCTCTTCCTGGTCCGGTTCCTGGTCAACGACCGGGTCATCTACACCGCCGTCGACAAGGCCCGACGCGACCCGGTGCGGTTGCTCGTCGCCGGCGCCTCCGAGGCGCCCAGCACCCCGTCGCGCCGGCGCTACCAGTACCTCAAGTACCGCTACGACGTCGCCGGCGTGGTGACCATCGGCTCGCAGATCATGCTGCCGGAGCTGGAGTTCTTCCGGGCCCAGTGGGTGCCCGACTCCGAGGTGGACATCGCGGTGCGGGTCAGCGACATCGGCGGTCGCGGGCCGCAGCGCCGCGCGGCCATGACCCAGTACGCCGACCAGTCCGTGCTGCGCTACGAGGAGCAGCTCGGCCGGTGGGGCGCGAACTTCCGCATCCAGCTCGGACCGCCGATCGAGATCCAGGTCGGCCCGCTGCTGGCCCACTCGCCGCACGTGGTCTACACCAACATCATCGAGGCGCTGCTCCGGTTCGTCATGGTGGCCCGGGGGCACATGCTGCTGCACTCCGCGTGCGTCACGCTCGACGGGGTCGGGGTGATGCTCTCGGCGCTCACCGACACCGGTAAGACCGCCACCGTGCTGCGGCTGCTCCGCGACCACGGCGGTCTCTTCCTCTCCGACGACATGACGATCGTCCGGCCGGACGGGGTGGCGACCTGCTTCCCCAAGCCGCTCACCATCAGCGCGCACACGCTGCGGGCGGTGCAGGCACAGGACCTGACGCCCGCCGAGTGGCGGCGGCTGCAACTCCAGAGCCGCCTGCACTCCAAGGGCGGCCGGTCGCTGGCGCTGACGCTCAGCCGGTTCAACCTGCCGATCATGGGGATCAACGCGGTCACCCAGTTGCTGATCCCGCCGCCGAAGTACAGCGTCGACCGTCTGGTGCCGTGCCGGATCGGCACCACCACCCGGGTGGAGGAGCTGTTCGTCATCGAGCGCGGCAAACCCGACATCACCGAGCTGGGCGCCGCCGACACGCTCGACCGCATGATCGACAACACCGACGACGCGTACGGGTTCCCGCCGTTCCGGTACCTCGCGCCGTCCATCACCATCGACGGTCAGGGGTACGTCCAGCTCCGGGCGCGGGAGCGGGACATCCTCGCCAGCTTCCTGTCCCACGTCCGCAGTCGGGTCGTCGTCTCGGACAACTTCGGCTGGGCCGACGACATCCCCCGGCTGCTGCGGGAGGAACGCGCCGACCGGGGCGCCCCGGTGGTGCCCGCCCAGCCGTGGCCGAGCTGGAGCGGAGACCTGACCGTGGCGGGAGGGCCCGCGTGAGCGTGAGCCAATCGGCCACCACCGACACGCTGCCCGAGCAGCGGCGGGGCGAGGCGCAGCGACCGGCGAGGTCCGCGCCACCGTCCTGGCTGCCGGCGCTGCGGCGGCCACGGTGGAAGGTGGCCGGTGGGCTGACCGGGGTCGCCGTGCTGGCGCTGTTCGTCCGGACGTGGCAGATCGACGCGTTCGGCTTCAACAGCGACGAGGCGGTGTACGCCGGGCAGGCCGCCTCGCTCGCCGGCAACCCCCGCTACACCGAGTACTTCCCGGTCTTCCGGGCCCACCCGATGCTCGTCCAGGCGCTGCTCTCGCCGTTCTTCCGGGCCGGCGAGGTGGACGTGGCCGGCCGGCTGGTCATCGTGGCGCTCGGCGTGCTGACCGTGCTCGCGGTGTACCCGCTGGGCGCCCGGCTCTACACCCGGCGGGTCGGGCTCATCGCCGCGCTGTTGCTGGCCGTGATGCCGTACCACGTGGTGGTGACCCGGCAGGTGCTGCTGGACGGGCCGATGGTGCTGCTGGCCACGCTCACGCTCTACTGCATGGTCCGGTTCGTCCAACGGCAGGACGCGCTCTGGTACGTCGCCACCGCCGCCATGCTCGGCGTCACCATGCTGGCCAAGGAGACCAGCATCGTGCTGGCCGGCAGCGTCTACGCGTTCCTGGCGCTCACCCCCGGCGTACGCCGGCCGGTGCGGGCCACGCTGCTGGCGCTGCCGGTGCTGGCGCTGGTCTTCGCCACCCATCCGATCTCCCAGGCGCTGGCCGGCCGCACCGAGACCGGGCGCAACTACCTCGTCTGGCAGTTGTTCCGGCGCCCCAACCACCCGATGTCGTTCTATCTGGAGAACGTGCCCTCGTCGATCGGGCTGCTGGTGCTGCTCGCCGCGTTCGGGGGGCTGTGGTGGGCCCGCCGGCAGCGGAGCTGGCGGGAGACGCTGCTGCTGTCCTGGATCGCCGTGCCGGTGGTCTTCTTCCAACTCTGGCCGGTCAAGGGTTTCCAGTACCTGCTGCCGGTCGTCGTGCCGGTGGCGGTGCTCGCCGCGCGGGCGTTGGCCGTCCTGCCGGTGCCGGCCCGGCTCGCCGCCGTCCCCCGGCGGGTGATGCCCCGGGCCCGCGTGCACCTGGTGGTCCGGCTGGTGGCCGTCGCCATGGTCGCGCTGAGCCTCCTCGGACCGTGTTGGCGGGCGGTGAGCCAGCAGGGCGGGACGCACTTCCTGGCCGGCTCCGGCGGCGTGCCGGGCGGCCGGGAGGCCGGCCGCTGGTTGACCGACCACACACCGGACGGGTCGGTGATCCTCACCCTCGGGCCGTCCATGTCGAACATCATCCGCTACTACGGCCAGCGGCAGAGCTACGGGCTGTCGGTCAGCCCGAACCCGTTGCACCGCAACCCGTCCTATGTGGCGCTCAACAACCCGGACGGGTGGCTG
Source organism: Micromonospora sp. NBC_01392 (assembly GCF_045040125.1). Classification (NCBI taxonomy): domain Bacteria; kingdom Bacillati; phylum Actinomycetota; class Actinomycetes; order Micromonosporales; family Micromonosporaceae; genus Micromonospora; species Micromonospora sp. NBC_01392. The sequence continues at coordinate 1,354,292 of NZ_CP109549.1, forward strand.
CGCAACAACAACCTGCACTACATCGTCTGGGACTCGTTCTCCGCGCGTCGCTCGACGTTCTTCGCCGACCGGCTGGCGACCCTCGTCCGGCGCTATCACGGCCGGATCGTGCACACCGAGTACGTCGGCGGCGCCGACGCCTCCGGTCGCGCCGTTCCCGTCCCCGTGATCATCATCTATGAGGTGCGTCCATGACCCGTCGGATCGATTCCGTGCTCCGGCGTCGCGCCGGGCGGCTGTCGGCCGTCGCCGTACTGCTGGCCCTGTCCGTGGTGACGGCGACGCCGGCCGCCGCGTCGGCCGCCCCCGCGACACCGACCGCACCGACCACGCCGATCGAGAACCTGGTCTTCCTGATGCAGGAGAACCACACGTTCGACAACTACTTCGGCACCCGGCCCGGGGTGGACGGCATCCCGAAGGACGTCTGCATGCCGATGCGGGCCGACCTGCCGGAACCCTGCGTCAAGCCGTTCCACATCGGCAAGCTCGGCGCGATCGACCTCGACCACTCCGCCGACGCGTTCGCCCAGCAGTACAACGGCGGCCGGATGAACGGCTTCGTGGAGGGCGTGAGCAGGGCGGGCAAGGACGGCCGGATGGCGATGGCCTACTACGACGACCGCGACCTGCCGTACTACTGGAACCTGGCCGACGAGTACGTGCTCTTCGACCGCTTCTTCAGCTCGTCGCACTCCGGCAGCATCCGCAACCACATGTACCGGGTCACCGGTGGCCCGGGCGCGGCCGGCAGGTCGGAGACCATCCCGGCGACCGGCTGGGGGAACATCCCGACCATCTTCGACCGGCTGGAGGCGGCCGGGATCAGCTGGAAGTTCTACGTGCAGAACTACGACCCGACCATCACGTTCCGGTCCCGCGTCGAGGAGGAGGACATCGACCGGGGCGCGCAGGTCATCTGGGTGCCGCTGCTGGGGTACGCCCGCTACGTCGACGACCCGCGCCTGTTCTCCAAGATCGTGGACCTCGACGAGTACTACGCGGACGCGGCCAAGGGCGACCTGCCGGCGGTCTCCTTCATCGCGCCGGCCGGCAACAGCGAGCACCCGCCGGGCAACATCGGCGCCGGCCAGAACCTGGTCCGGGCGCTGCTGACGCAGCTCATGCGGTCCCCCGAGTGGTCCTCCTCGGCCTTCATCTGGTCGTACGACGACTGGGGCGGCTGGTACGACCACGTCACGCCGCCGAAGGTCGACCAGTACGGCTACGGGTTCCGGGTGCCGGCGCTGCTGGTCAGCCCGTACGCCCGGCGCGGACGGGTCGACTCCACCACGCTCGACTTCACCTCGGTGCTCAAGTTCATCGAAATCAACTGGCGGCTGAGACCGCTCGCCAGCCGGGACGCCAAGGCGAACACGTTCCTCGACGCGTTCGACTTCGACGCGCCGCCCCGTCCCGGCGTCCTGCTCAGCGCCGAACGCACCACTGTCGCGTTGAAGCGGCCCGACCCCCGGCCGGTCTACGGCTCGTACGCCACCGCGCTGCTGCTGGTCGGCGCGTTGGTCGGCGCCGCGGCCGTCCGTGGCCGGCGGCGGCCGCGGTGAGCGCCGCCCGCCGGCTGCTGCCGCCGCTGCTCCTGGTGCTCCTGGTCGTCCTGCTCACCCCGGCCGCCGCCACCGCGGCACCCCGCTCCGCGCTGCCCGGCACGCTGCACCTGCAGATGGTGCCGCCGATCCGGGGCGTGCCGGTCGCGGTGGACGGCAACACCGGCCGCTCGGACGCCAAGGGCCGGGTGAACATCCGGGTGAAGAACTTCCTCGGGCTCGACAACCGGCTCACGGTCGGGTCGGCGACCGTCGGCGCCGACCGGAAGGTGGTGCTCGACCGCATCCGGGGCAGCGTGGACCACGGCGTCCGGGACCGGATCGTCGAGGTGGGCCTGCGCACGATCCGGCGGGTGAGCTGGCGCTACACCGACCGGTTCGGGTCGCCGGTGCCGGCCCAGCGGGCGACCGCGATGCGGTTGCGCAGCAACACCGGCGAGGTCATCGAGCTGACCGGCGACCAGTTGACGAAGCCGCTCTGGGTCGCCGAGAGCCGGACCCAGCAGGGACCCCGGGGTCTCGCCTCGAAACGCCTCTACTACGTGGTGGACGCCGTGATGGTGGACGGCACCTCGGTGGTCAACCGGGCCGGCCAGAAGTTCGTGCCCTGGGACCGGCAGGCCTGGGTGGTGCAACTGCTCTTCTTCAAGGTGTCGTTCACCGCCTCGGACATGTTCTTCCCCCGGCGGGCCGGCAGCGGGATCCAGCTCACCCGGGCCGACGGGCGGGTACAGCGCCTGGGGTTCGGCCCGGACGGCACCGTGCTGGTCCCCGACCTGCCCCGGGGCACCTACACCCTGACCGTCCGCGGCGGCGGCCTCTCCTTTGGCCGGCCGGTGACCATCAGCCGGGACCAGGAGGTGACGCTCACCGTGATCAGCATCGTCGACCTGACCCTGGTGGCGGTGGGCGTGCTCGGGGTGGCCGTCGGGTTGGTCCTGCTGGGCCGCCCGCACCTGCGCCGCCCGATCCGGGCGCTCCGCCGCGTCGCGCGGCGGCCCGGTCGGCGTCGCTGGCGGCCCCGCGCCGCCGCCGGACTGGTGCTGGTGCTGCTGGCGGTCGCCGCGGCGAGCCTGCCGGCGGCCCGGGCCCAGGCCGAGCCCGCCCGGTCCGGGCCCGCGGCGACCCCGACGTCGTCGCCGGTTCCGGTGCTGGCCTACTACTACATCTGGTTCAACCCCAGCTCGTGGAACCGGGCGAAGAGCGACTACCCGGTGCTCGGCCGCTACTCCAGCGACGACCAGGAGATCATGCGGCGGCACGTCCGGATGGCCAAGGCGGCCGGGATCACCGGCTTCCTGGTCTCCTGGAAACACACCGAGCAGCTCGACGAACGACTCGCCGCGCTGGTCGAGGTGGCCCGGGCCGAGAGCTTCCGGCTCGGCATCGTCTACCAGGGCATCGACTTCAGCCGCAAGCCGTTGCCGCTGGCCACGGTCCGGACCGACCTGGCCCTCTTCGCCGAACGCTACGCCGCCGACCCGGTCTTCGGGATCTTCGACCAGCCGGTGGTGATCTGGAACGGCAGCGACCGGTACTCCGCCACCGAGGTCGCGGACACCGTCCGCCAGGCCCAGGAGAAGCTCCAGGTCCTCGGCACCGCCAAGAGCGTCTCGGTGGTGAACAGCCAGTCGACGCTGGACGGGCAGGCGTACTACTGGTCCTCCGCCGACCCGCTCGTCGACAAGAGCCGGGACAAGCTCACCGCGATGTCCCGGGCCGTCCATCTCCGGGGCGGGCTGTGGATCGCCCCGGTCTCGCCCGGCTTCGACGCCCGCCAGATCGGCGGGAGAAGGGAGGTGCCCCGCCGGGACGGCGAGACCCTGCGCGCGTCCTTCGCCGCCGCCCGGCTCTCCCAGCCCGACGCCCTCGGCGTCATCAGCTGGAACGAGTTCACCGAGAACACCTACGTGGAACCGAGCGAAGAGTGGGGCAGCAGGTACCTGGAGGTCCTGGCCGACCTGCTCGGCGTCGCCCCGCACCCGGACGCGCAACTGGACAGCAGCGCCGAGGGCGACGACTGGGGCCTGCCCGCCTGGGCCGCGCTGATCCTGGCGGTCGGCGCGGTGGTCCTGGTGCCGCTCTGGCTGTACCGCCGTCGACGGCGCGCGCGTGCCGCCGCCACACCGTCGACCCCATCCGGCGCCACGCGGTCCGAGGAGGCGCCGCTCCACCACTGACCGGGCGACCCACCACCGATGTCGCGGCCGGCCCGGACCACCCTCCACACCGTTCTGGAGGACCGATGACAACTCGATCCCGATCCCTGGTCCGTCTCCTCGCGCCGGCACCCGTCCTGCTCCTGGCCGTCGCCGCCGTCGCTCCGCCCGTCGCCGCGGCACCTGCCGGCACCGCGAAGCCGCACGCCACCACCGCGGCCCAGGTGGCCCGGGCCGCCGCGGCCGTGACGCTCAACCCGGTCGCCGACGCCTGGGTGGACGCCTCCCACCCGACGGTCAACGCGGGGCGGACCGCCTCGCTCCGCGTCGACGCCGTCCCCTGGCAGGTCGCCTACCTGCGCTTCGAGGTCACCGACGTGGCCACGGACCCGACCGCGGTGCTGCGTTTCTACGTGGAGACCGCCAGCAGCACCGGGGTGGACGTCCACCCCGTGGCCGACAACACCTGGGACGAGAACACCATCACCTACGGCAACGCCCCACCGATCGGCGCGGCGGTCGTCCGCAGCGGACCGGTGGGCGCGGACACCTGGGTGTCGGTGAATGTCTCGTCGCTGGTCACCGGCAACGGGCCGGTAACCGTGGCGCTCACCACCACCAACGACACCGGCCTGCGGGTGACCAGCCGGGAGGGCGTCAACAAGCCGCAACTGTTGACGCCGGCGCCACCCAACCCGTCGCCGTATGTGGTGACCAGGACCGGGTCGACGACCTACCGGGCGGCCTCCGACGTCACCGGGGAGACCTACACCGGCAGTCTCAAGACGGTGCTGGAGAGCGCCGCGGTCGAGCTGAACCGGCTGGGCGGCGGCACGGTCCGGTTCGGGGCCGGCACGTTCGACTTCGGCGCCGAGTACATGAAACTGGAGGGCATCCGCAAGGTGACCTTCGTCGGGGCCGGCATGTACGACACGCTGATCCGCAACGACAGCTCGATAGCGGGGGACACCGAGCCGTTCAACACCAAGGGGTGGGACGGCGTGATCGTCCGGGACCTCGCGGTCTCGGCCGGCGGCGCGTTCCGGAGCACCAGCGACGCGCTCGACTTCGACGACGGCAACAACATGGTCGTGGAGCGGGTGCGGGTGACCGCGTCCCGGGGGCGGGGCATCGTGTTCGACGGCAAGAACCAGACCTGGACGTCGATGGGCAACACGGTCCGGGACTGCGTCATCAGCGGCGCCCAGAGCGACGGCGTCGAGCTGCTGGCGACCAGCGGTGACACGGTCACCGGCTGCACCATCACCGACGTGGGCGGGCACGGCATCCAGGTCAACCGCGCCTCGTCCACGGCCGACCAGCCGAACAAGACGGCCGACCACAACCTGATCAGCGACAACGTCATCGACCAGGCCGGGCAGGACGGCATCAACATCAACAGCGGCACCGACAACCAGATCCTCGACAACCACATCACCAACAGCTCCGACGACACGCCGAACCGGGACGGCATCCGGGTCACCACCGCGACCGGGATCACCTGTGTCGACACCCTGGTCAGCGGGAACGTGGCCATCGACAACCAGATCGTCAAGACGGAGCGATACGGGCTCTACGTCACCGAGGGCTGCAACGCGACGGTGGTCGGGCCCGCCAACACGTTCACCCCGAACCGGGTGAGCGCGGTCCGGGACGCCGGCAACGGCACCATCTTCCGCTGACCGCCGGGCGTCACCGCGGGTCGGCGAGGATCTGGTCGATCTCGGCCAGGTCCTCGCCGGCCAGGTCCAGGTCGTCCAGCGCGGCGACGTTGCCGGCCAACTGCTCGACACTGCTCGCGCCGATGATCAGGCTGGTCATCCGCGGGTCGCGCAACGCCCAGACCAGGGCGAGCTGGGCCAGGCTCTGCCCCCGCCGCCGGGCCACCTCGGCGAGCGCGCGGACGGTGGCCATCCGCGACTCGTCCAGGTCGCTCTCGTTGAGGAAGACGCTGGTCCGCACGCGCGAGTCGGCCGGGATGCCGCCCAGGTAACGGTCGGTGAGCAGGCCCTGGGCCAGCGGGCTGAACGCGATGCACCCGGCGCCGACCTGGTCCAGCGTGTCCAGCAGGCCGTCGGACTCGGTCCAGCGGTTGAGCATCGAGTACGACGGCTGGTTGATCAGCAGCGGGGTGCCCAGGTCCCGGAGGATCTCGGCGGCCCGGGCGGTCTGCTCCGAGTCGTAGTTGGAGATGCCCACGTAGAGCGCCCTGCCCGAGCGGACGATCGCGTCCAACGCGCCCATCGTCTCCTCGAGCGGGGTGTCCGGGTCGAACCGGTGCGAGTAGAAGATGTCCACGTGATCCAGGCCCAGCCGGCGCAGCGACTGGTCCAGCGACGAGATCAGGTACTTCCGGGAGCCCCACTCGCCGTACGGGCCGGGCCACATCAGGTAGCCGGCCTTGCTGGACACCACCAGTTCGTCCCGGTACGGCTTCAGGTCGGTGGCGAGCAGCCGGCCGAACACCTCCTCCGCCGCGCCCGGCGGTGGGCCGTAGTTGTTGGCCAGGTCGAAGTGGGTGATGCCGAGGTCGAAGGCGCGGCGGACGATGTCGCGCTGCCGTTCGAAGGGCCGGTCCGGCCCGAAGTTGTGCCACAGGCCGAGGGAGAGGACGGGCAGCTTCAGCCCGCTGCGGCCGCTGCGCCGGTAGAGCATCGAGTCGTAACGGTCGTCGCTGGCGAGGTAGGTCACCCGATCATTCTGCGCCCACCGGCGAACCGGTGTGCGGGCACCGGGGCGCGGGTAGCGTCGGAGCCATGCGTTTCGTGCGGCTCGACACTCCCAAGCCCATTTCCAAGATCGGTCTCGGCACGTGGCAGTTCGGCTCCCGCGAGTGGGGCTACGGCGCCGACTACGAGCGGCGGGCGGCCGAGATCGTGCGGCGGGCGCTCGACCTCGGGGTCACCCTCTTCGACACCGCCGAGCTGTACGGCTTCGGCCGCAGCGAACGCATCCTCGGCGCAGCACTCGGCGACGACCGGGCGAAGGTGGTGGTGGCCAGCAAGATCTTCCCGCTGCTGCCGGTCGCGCCGGTGGTGCAGCAACGGGCGGTCGCCTCCGCCGCCCGGCTCGGCGTCGACCGCATCGACCTCTACCAGGTGCACCAGGCCAACCCGGTGGTCGCCGACACCACCACCATGCGCGGCATGCGCTCGTTGCAGGACGTCGGGCTGGTCGGCGAGGTCGGGGTCAGCAACTACGACCTGCGCCGGTGGCGGTTCGCCGAGGCCGCGCTGGGCCGACGGGTGCTGAGCAACCAGGTCCGCTACAGCATGATCGACCGCGGCCCGGAGAAGGACCTGATCCCGTACGCGGAGCAGGCCGGCCGGATCGTCATCGCGTACAGCCCGCTGGCGCAGGGGTTCCTCTCCGGCCGCTACGACGCCGCCAACCCGCCGTCCGGGGCGGTGCGCCGGGCCAACCCGTACTTCCTGCCGGAGAACCTGGCCCGCGGCACCGAACTGATCGCCACGCTGCGCGAGGTGGCCGACGCGCACGACGCCGCCCCGAGCCAGATCGCGCTCGCGTACGTGCTGCGGCACCCGAACGTGGTGGCCATCCCCGGCGCGTCCGGGGTGGAGCAGATGGAACGCAACGCGGCCGCCGCCGACATCGACCTGGCCGACGACGAGTACGCCGCGCTGGTCGCCGCCGCGCACGCGTTCCGGCCGGTCACCGGCCTGGCCGCGATGCCCCGGCTGATCCGCGCCCGACTGGGGAAGTGACCGCATGGACGACGTCACCGCACTGATCCTGGACGACCACGCCGCCTTCCGGCGCGGCTTCGCCCGACTCGACGACGCCCGCGACCCGGCCGAGATGCTGGCGATCTGGGAGGCGCTCGCGCTGCACCTGGACATCCACGCCGAGGCGGAGGAGGCCATCCTCTATCCGCACCTGGTGAAGCACGGCGACGACGGCGAGGACGAGACCGCCGACGCGATCGGCGACCACAACAAGATCCGCGACGCGATCGCCGAGGCCAAGCTGCACGAGGTCGGCTCGGACGCCTGGTGGGCGGCGGTCGGCACGGCCCGCCGGGAGAACAGCGAGCACCTGGCCGAGGAGGAGGACGAGGCGCTGCCCGACTTCCGCCGGCACGCGAGCGTGGAGCTGCGGGCCGAGCTGGGGGCGCGTTGGCTCACCTTCTACGGCGAGCACAAGAACGGCCGGGACCTGCCGTTCCGCGACAAGGACCCGCAGGGCTACGTGCGCGACCACCGCTGACGGGCCGATCTCCCCGGCGTGGGGGAGTCGCCCGGCGACCGGCGACGGGACAATGACCGGATGACGGTCCGGGGCGCGCTCGCGCCGCTGGTGCGCGGCAGCACCTGGCGGCGTGCCGTGTTCCTGCTGCTCGGTGGCGTGCTCGCGCTGCCGTACGCGCTGCTGGTGGTGGCGTTCGCGCAGCTCCTGACCAGCACGGAGGTGCCGCGCCCGCTCGGGTACGGGCTGCTGCTGGTCGGCGTCGGGCTGGCCGTGGTGCCGGTGTTCCTGGCCGGCAGCCGGGCGCTGGAGATCGCCGCCGCCCGGGCGCTGCTCGCGGTCGACCTGCCGGAGCCGCTGCCGGGCCACCGCGTCGACCGGGAGACCCGGTTGCGCGCCGCGCTCTGGATCGCCATGCACCTGGGCACCGGCGCGGCCGTGCTGTTCGCCGCGATCAGCGCGTTCCCGATGGCGCTGGTGTTCGTCGTCGGGTTGACCGGGATCGACACCGGGGCCGGGCCGGGTGAGCGTTTCGGGCCGTTCGACCCGGCCCGCCCGGTGCCGGCCGGGCTGGCCGGGGTGGCCCTGCTGGTCGTGCTCGGGTACGCGGTGGCCGGGCTGGGCGCGCTCGCCGCCTCGATGGCGCCGGTGCTGCTCGGCCCGGCCCAGGCCGAGCGGATCGCCGCGTTGGAGGCCCGGGCCGTGCGGCTCGCCGAACGCAACCGGCTGGCCCGGGAACTGCACGACTCGGTGGGACACGCGCTGACCGTGGCGACGCTCCAGGCTGGCGCCGCGCGGGAGCTGCTCGACACCGACCCGGAGTTCACCCGGCAGGCGCTGCGGGCCATCGAGGAGACCAGCCGCCGGGCCATGGACGACCTCGACCAGGTGCTCGGGCTGCTCCGCGAGACGGACGCCGGGCGGCCGGCCGCGTCCACCGCGCCGCAGCCCACCCTGGCCGGCCTCGCCGACCTGGTCGCCGCCGCCCGGGCCGCCGGGCTGGTCGTCGAGTCCCGGGTCGACGGCCCGCTGGACGCGCTGCCCGCGGTGGTGTCCCGCGAGGGCTACCGGATCGTGCAGGAAGGGCTGACCAACGCGGCCCGGCACGGCCGGGGACCGGTCACGCTGCGGGTCGGCGTACCCCCGGACGGGTTGGCGATCGAGCTGGTCAACACCGTGCGCGCCGGCACCGGCCCGACCGGCGGCGGACGCGGGCTGGACGGCATGCGGGAACGGGTGCTGCTGCTCGGCGGGCGGCTCGACGCCGGCCCGGTCGGGAACCGGTGGCGGGTCCGGGCCACCCTGCCCGCGCCGAGGAAGGAGCCCGGGTGACCATCGACGTGCTGATCGTGGACGACGACGAGCTGATCCGGGTCGGGCTGCGGGCCATCGTGGACGCCCAGCCGGACCTGCGCGTGGTCGGTGAGGCGGCGGACGGCGCGGCGGTGCCGCCGCTGGTGGCCAGGCTGCGGCCACGGGTGGTGCTGATGGACGTGCGGATGCCGGCCATCGACGGCATCCAGGCCACCCGCCGGCTGCTCGCCGCCTCCGCCGACCCGCCGCGCGTGCTGGTGGTCACCACGTTCGCCAACGACGAGTACGTCTACGAGGCGCTGCGCGCCGGCGCGAGCGGCTTCCTGCTCAAACGGGCCCGCCCCGCCGAGGTGGTGGAGGCGATCCGGGTGGTCGCGGCCGGCGAGTCGCTGCTCTTCCCGGCCGCGATCCGGCAGCTCGTCGGCGCGTACGGGCGACGCGGCGGGGACCGGCTGGCCGCCGCCCGGCTCACCGAGCGGGAGGCCGAGGTGCTGCGGCTGATGGCGGCCGGGCTGTCGAACCCGGAGATCGCCGCCCGGCTGGTGGTCGGCGGGGAGACGGTCAAGACGCACGTCGGGAACGTGCTGGCCAAGCTCGGGGTGCGGGATCGCACCCAGGCGGTGATCGCCGCGTACGAGTCGGGGTTCGTGGTGCCGACCGGCTGAGTCCCCCGGCCGGGGGAGGCGTCTCACTCCGCCACGGGAGGGTCTCGGGTCGCCGGGAGCCGAGGCTCGAACCATGACCGCCACGTCGCTCGCACCGACCCGTCACCGGTCCCGGACCGCGCCGCTCGCCGCCGGCTGGCTCGCGCTCTGGGGCGTGCTCGCCCTGATCTCCACCGTGACCCGCGCCGGCTACCCGTTCGGCGCGCACGACCGGGACCGCGAGGTCAACCTGCTCCGCCTGGTGCCGGTGTCGGTCGGACCGGCGCTGTTCGCGGCGCTGCTGCTCACCGCCGCGGTCGTCGCGCTGGCCATGGCCGGCCCGGTCGCCCACCCGTCCCGGCCGCTGCGCGCGCTGCTGCTCGGCCACGGCTGGACGGTCGCGTTCGGGCTGGCCGTGGTGGTGCCGGACACCCGGGTGCTGATCACGCTGGGCTACGCGCCGATCCTGCTCGTCGGCGCGCCGTTCGGCTGGCCACCGGTCGACTACGCCGACGTGTTCACCTGGACGCTGCTGTGCAAGACCGCCGCGATGGCGGGCGGGGTGCTGCTCGCCCTGGCGGTGCTCGGCTGGCAACGCCGTACCGCCGGGGCCTGTGCCGGCTGCGGCCGGGGCGACGCCGGGCGGGGCTGGACCACCCCGGCCGCCGCGGCCCGCTGGGGGCGCTGGGCGGCCTGGACCGCCGCGGTCATCCCCACCCTGTACGCGCTCACCCGGCTCGCCTGGGCCGCCGGCATCCCGCTCGGCATCTCCCGCGACTTCCTCGACGAGATGCACGACAGCGGGCTCGTCTGGGCGGGTGCCGGGCTGGGCGCCTTCGCGGTGGCCGGGGCGGTGCTCACGCTCGGGCTGGTCCGGCCCTGGGGCGAGCGGTTCCCCCGGTGGATGGTCGGCCTGGCCGGCCGCCGGGTGCCGGTGTCGCTCGCCGTGGCGCCCGCCACGCTCGTCGCGCTCGCGGTCACCGCCGGCTCACTCGGGCTGCTCACCGCCCCACGGTTCTGGGCGTTGACCGGCGGGTTCAGCCTCACCACGCTGCCGATGCTGCTCTGGCCGCTGTGGGGCGTGGCGCTCGGCGCCGCCGCGTACGCCTACCTGCTGCGCCGCCGCGGCGCCTGCCGCCGCTGCGGGCGCTGACCGCCCCCGGTGGTCGGTCCCGGTCACGGGGCGGGACCGACCACCGGGCGAAGCGGGAAAACTGAGCTAGCGTGGTGCGGGTGAGCGCTCACTCCCAGGTTTCCCCGGCTCCGCCGGCCGAGCTGCCCGCCACGCTCGGCGCGCTGCGCGCGACCGGCCACCACTACCGCACCGTCAAGCAGGAACTCCGCGACAACCTCCTCGCCCGGATGCGGTCCGGCGAGGAGCGCTTCCCCGGCATCGTCGGCTACCAGGACACGGTGCTGCCCGAGGTCGAGCGGGCGCTGCTCGCCGGCCACGACATGGTGCTGCTCGGCGAGCGTGGGCAGGGCAAGACCCGGCTGATCCGCGCGCTCGGCGGGCTGCTCGACGAGTGGACCCCGGTGATCCCCGGCTCGGTGCTCAACGAGCACCCGATGCACCCGCTCACCCCGGCCAGCCGGGCCCAGGTGGCCGAGGCCGGCGACGACCTGTCGATCGGCTGGCTGCACCGCTCGATGCGCTACGGCGAGAAGCTCGCCACGCCGGACACCAGCGTGGGCGACCTGATCGGCGACGTCGACCCGGTCCGGCTCGCCCAGGGGCGGACGCTCGGCGACCCGGAGACCATCCACTTCGGCCTCGTCCCGCGCACCAACCGGGGCGTGTTCGCCGTCAACGAGCTGCCCGACCTGGCCGAACGGATCCAGGTGGCGCTGCTCAACGTGCTGGAGGAGCGGGACATCCAGGTCCGCGGGTACCAGCTCCGGCTGCCGCTGGACCTGCTGCTGGTGGCCAGCGCCAACCCGGAGGACTACACCAACCGGGGCCGGATCATCACCCCGCTCAAGGACCGCTTCGGCGCCGAGATCCGCACCCACTACCCGCTCGACCTGGAGCTGGAGCTGGCGTTGATCCGGCAGGAGGCCGACCTGGTCGCAGGCGTGCCGGAGCACGTGCTGGAGGTGCTCGCCCGGTTCGCCCGCGGGGTGCGCGAGTCGCCGTCGGTGGACCCGCGCTCCGGGGTGTCCGCCCGGTTCGCCATCGCCGCCGCGGAGACCGTGGCCGCCGCCGCGCTGCGCCGCTCCGGCCTGCTCGCCGCCGGCGCCACCGACGACACCGGTTCCCGCCGCGCGCCGGAGGAGGCGGTGGCGCGCGTCGGTGACGCGGTCTCGGTGACGTCGACGCTGCGCGGGAAGGTCGAGTTCGAGAGCGGCGAGGAGGGGCGCGAGATCGAGGTGCTCGCGCACCTGCTGCGTACCGCCACGGCGGAGACGTTCCGGGCCCGGCTGTCCGGGCTGGACCTGTCCGGCTTCACCGCGCTGGTCGCCGAGGGCGGCGCCGTCGAGACCGGGGAGCTGGTCTCCGCCACGGAGCTGCTGCGCCAGGTCGGCACCGTGCCGGGGCTGGCGAAGGTGCTCGACCGGCTCGGTCTGGGGGACGCGCCCAGCCCGGCGGAGGCCGCCGCCGGCGTCGAGTTCGTCCTCGAAGGGCTGCACCTGACCCGCCGGCTCGGCAAGGACGTCACCGACTCCGGGCGCACCGTCTACGGCGGCCGGGGCTGACCGTGGCCGGCAACCGGTTCCGGTACGGGCAGTGGCGCGGCGGGCCCGACCCGCTCGCCCCGCCGTACGACGTGCGAGCCGCGGTGGACGCGGTCGGCGCGGAGGTGCTCGGCGGGGGCAGCCTCCGGGAGGCGCTGCGGGACCTGCTGCGGCGCGGCCCGGACGGTCGCGGCGGCCTCCAGGACCTGGCCGCCCGGGCGCGCCGGCTGCGCCGGGAGGCGTTGCGCCGGGGCGACCTGGACGGCGCGGTGACCCGGGCCCAGGCGCTGCTCGACCAGGCGCTCGCCGCCGAGCGGGACGAGCTGCGGGGCCGCGACGGCGACGACGCCCGGTTCGCCGAGGCGGTGCTGGACAACCTGCCCCGGTCCACCGCGCGCGCGGTCTCCGAGCTGTCCGAATACGACTGGGTCAGCGCCGAGGCGCGTCAGACCTACCAGCGGATCCTCGACGGGCTGCGGGGCGACGTGCTGGAGCAGCGCTTCGCCGGGCTGCGGGACGCGGCGCGGGCCGCCGGTGACCCGGACGCCCAGCGGCAGCTCGGTGACATGATGCGCGACCTCAACGAGCTGCTCGCCCGGCACGCCCGCTCGGAGGACACCACCGACGCGTTCGCCGAGTTCATGCGCCGGCACGGCGAGTTCTTCCCGGAACGGCCCCGCAACGTCGACGAGCTGATCGACGTGCTGGCCCGTCGGTCGGCGGCCGGGGAACGACTGATGCGGTCGCTGTCGGACCGGCAGCGCGAGGAGCTGGCCGGGCTGATGCGCCAGTCGCTCGGCGACCGGCTCGCCGGGGAGCTGTCCCAACTCGACGCGCACCTGCGCTCGCTGCGCCCCGACCTGAACTGGCAGCGCGGCGAACGCGTCCGCGGCGACCAGCCGCTCGGCTACGGCGAGGCGACCGGCGCGCTCGACGAGATCGCCGAACTCGACGAGCTGCTGGACTCGCTCGACCAGGACCAGGCCGGCGCCACGCTTGACGACGTCGACGTCGACGCGGTGGCCCGGACGCTGGGCCGGGACGCCGCCGACGACGTACGCCGCCTGCGCGACCTGGAGCGGGAGCTGCGCCGCCAGGGCTGGGTGACCCGGGACACGGAGGGGCTCACGCTCAGCCCGAAGGCGCTGCGCCGGCTCGCCGGCACCGCGCTGCGGCGGGTCTTCGCCGACCTGACGGCCGGTCCCCGGGGCCAGCACGACCTGCGCTCCGCCGGTGCGGCCGGCGAGGTCAGCGGCGCCTCCCGCCCCTGGGAGTACGGCGACGAGCAGCCGCTGGACGTGGTGCGCACGCTGACCCGGGCGGTCCGCCGGGCCGGCCCCGGCGTGCCGGTGCCGCTCGCGGTCGAGGACTTCGAGGTGATGGAGACCGAGCGTCGGGCGTCCGCGGCGGTGGTGCTCTGCGTCGACCTGTCGTACTCGATGATCTCGCAGGGGCGGTGGGGCCCGATGAAGCAGACGGCGCTGGCGCTGTCGCACCTGATGGCCACCCGGTTCCCGCAGGACGCGTTGCAGATCGTCGGCTTCGGGCGGGAGGCGATGCCGCTGACCCAGCAGGAGCTGGCGGCGGCGGAGCCGGACATGGAGCAGGGCACCAACCTCCAGCACGCGTTGCGGCTGGCGGGCCGGCACCTGCGCCGCCACCCGGGCGCCGAGCCGGTGGTGCTCGTGGTGACCGACGGCGAGCCCACCGCCCATCTGGATCCGGACGACGGCGAGGCGTGCTTCAACTGGCCCCCGCTGCCGGAGACGATCGAGGCGACCATCCGCGAGGTGGACAAGCTGACCCGGTACGGCGCCACGCTCAACCTGTTCATGCTCGGCGACGATCCGGGGCTGCGCCGGTTCGTCGACGCGGTGGCCCGCCGTTCCGGCGGCCGGATGTTCACCCCCGACCTGAACGACCTCGGCGAGTACGTCGTCTCCGACTACCTCCGCGCCCGCCACGGCCGCCGCTGACCCCCCGACCCCGCCGGCCTGTCCGCGCGGATTCACGGAAAGAGTGGCCATTCCGCGTGCCATGGCCACGCTTTCCGTGAATCCGCGCGGGGTGGGGGTGGGATGGGGTTGGATGCGGGCATGGACGAGGTGGATGCCGGGGCGCTGCGGCGGGCGTATGACGAGCTGCTCGCCGAGGTGGACGCGGGCGGGTTCGGGCCGCCGCCGGAGGGGGAGCTGAGCGCCGAGCAGATCGTCGCGCACCTCGCCGCCAACGACGAGCTGATGAGCGAGGCGACGGAGGCGGTGCTGGCCGGGTCGCCGTTCGCGTACTACGACCTGGACGCCGTGCACCGCCCGCAGCTCGACGCGCTGGTCTCCGAGTGCGGCGGGCTGGACGCGCTGGCCGCGCTGCTGCGGGCCACCAGCCTGAAGCTCTGCGCGCTGGCCGAGCGGCTCGGCCCGGCCGCCGAGACGCCCGTCGAGACCGTGCTGCGCGAGGGCTTCGACCTGGACGTGGACGACTCGCTGCCCTGGGGGCGCGCGCTCGACCTGCACATCCGGGTGCACCTGCCGCTGCACCTGACCCAGCTCCGCGCGCTACGCCGGCAGCCCCACCTGGCCTGACCCCAGGGGCGCGCGGAAGGCGCGGCGGTAGGCGGTGGGGGCCACGCCCACCCGGGCGTGGAAGTGCTGGCGCAGGGCGGCGGTGGTGCCGAAGCCGGCGTCCCGGGCGATCCGGTCGACGCTCAGGTCGGTGGTCTCCAGCAGCACCCGGGCGTGCTCGGTGCGTTGCCGCAGCAGCCACTGCGCCGGGCTGAGCCCGGTCTCGGAGCGGAAGTGCCGGGTGAACGTGCGGACGCTCATCCGCGCGTGCGCGGCCATCTCGCGCAACGCGACCGGTTCGTGCAGCCGTCGCCGGGCCCACTCGCGGGTGGCCGCGGTGCCGGTGGCCGTGGCCCGGGGCACCGGCCGCTCGATGTACTGGGCCTGGCCGCCGTCGCGCCACGGCGGCACCACGCAGCGGCGGGCCGCCCGGTTGGCCACCGCGCTGCCGTGGTCGGTGCGGATCACGTGCAGGCAGAGGTCGATGCCGGCGGCCACCCCGGCCGAGGTGAGCACCGGCCCGTCGTCGACGAAGAGCACCTCGGGGTCGAGCCGTACGCCCGGGTACAGCCGCCGGAAGCGGGCCGCGTACGCCCAGTGGGTGGTGGCCGGTCGGCCGTCGAGCAGGCCGGCGGCGGCGAGCACGAACGCGCCGGTGCAGATGGACATGATCCGGGCGCCCCGCTCGTGGGCGGCGCGCAGCGCGTCCGCCACGTCGGCGTCCACCGTGCCGGCGGTGAGCGGCGGGCCCTCGTGGATGCCGGGGACGATCACCGTGTCGGCGGTGTCCAGCGCGTCGAGGCCGTGGTCGGGGAGCACCCGGAAGCCGCCCGTGCTGCGTACCGGACGGGCCCCGGCGGTGCAGGTGGTGACCGCGTACAGCCGGGTCCGGTCCGTGACGCGGGCGGCGCCGAAGAGCTGGGCGGGGGTGCCGAGGTCGAGGGCGACCACGCCGTCCAGGGCGAGTACGACGACGCGGTGCGGCGGCAGGGCGGGCATGGCCCGATTATTGCGCACGATGGCTTTCCGGCCACTCGTCCCCGGGGCCCGCCGTGGCGAGACTCGGTGGGTGAGAAGACTGCACCCGGCCTGGCTGGTCGCCGGCGTCGCGTTCGTGGCGCTGGTCGGCGCCGCCGGCTTCCGGGCCACCCCGGGCGTCCTGCTGCATCCGTTGCACGCCGAGTTCGGCTGGCCGCTCGCCACCATCTCCGCCGCCGTCTCGGTCAACCTGCTGCTCTACGGCGTCACCGCCCCGTTCGCCGCGGCGCTGATGGACCGGTTCGGCATCCGCCGGGTGGTGGCCGTCGCGCTGCTGCTGGTGGCCGCCGGCAGCGGGCTGACCGTGGCGATGACCGAGAGCTGGCAGCTCATCCTCTGCTGGGGCGTGCTGGTCGGGCTGGGCACCGGCTCGATGGCGCTGGCGTTCGTGGCGACCGTCACCGGGCGCTGGTTCGTCCGCCGCCGGGGCCTGGTCACCGGCGTGCTCACCGCCGGCGGGGCGGCCGGGCAACTGGTGTTCCTCCCGCTGCTCGCGGTGCTGGTGCGCGACCACGGGTGGCGGACGGCGGCACTCGTCGTGGCCGGGGCCGCGCTCGCCGTCGTACCCCTGGTGGGGTGGTTGCTGCGCGAGCACCCGGCGGATCTCGGCCGGCCCGCCTACGGCGCCACCGCTGTCGTGCCGCCGGCCCGGCCGGCGGGCGGCGCGGCGGGCCGCGCGGTCGGCGCGCTGGCCGCCGCCGCGCGGACCCGGCCGTTCTGGTTGCTGGCCGGCGGCTTCGCGATCTGCGGCGCGACCACGAACGGGCTGGTCGGCACGCACTTCGTGCCGGCCGCGCACGACCACGGCATGCCGGAGACCACCGCCGCCGGCCTGCTCGCCCTGGTCGGGATCTTCGACATCGCCGGGTCGGTGGCGTCCGGCTGGCTCACCGACCGGGTCGACAGCCGGCTGCTGCTCGGCGCCTACTACACGCTGCGCGGCGGATCGCTGCTGGTGCTGCCGAGCCTGTTCGCCGGCCGGGCCGAGCCGAGCATGCTGGTCTTCATCGTCTTCTACGGGCTGGACTGGGTGGCCACCGTGCCGCCGACGGTGGCGCTGTGCCGGGAGTGGTTCGGCGCGTCCGGCGCGGTGGTGTTCGGCTGGGTGTTCGCCGCGCACCAGGTGGGCGCCGCGCTGGCCGCCACCGGCGCCGGCCTGGTCCGGGACCGCCTCGGCGACTACGCGATGGCCTGGTACGTGGCCGGTGCGCTCTCGATCGGCGCGGCCGGGCTCTCCCTGCTGCTGCGCCGACGGCCCGCGCTCGCGTTGCCCGTGGTCGCGGCCGGCCGGCGGGCCTGGAGCTACCGGGGCTGACCGGTCAGCCGAGCGCCCACTGTTGCTCGGCGGCGCCGCCGCACGGCGCCTGTTCCAGCTCCCGCCCGGCCTCGGTGCCCGCGTCGTCGACCTGCGCGCACCTGCCGCTGTGCACGGCGACCAGCAGCACCGGCCCGCCGCCCGTCGGCTGGAGCTTCCACTGCTGGTTGGCCTGCCCGTTGCAGGACCACTGCTGCACGTCGGCGCCGTCGTCGGTGCTCGCCTCGTTGACGTCGAGGCACTTGCCGCTGGCGGCGTTGACCAGCAGGTAGGTGTCGGGGGCGACAGGCGTGACCACCCACTGCTGCTCCGGCCCGCCGGTGCAGTCGGCGAGCGCGGCCTGCGCGCCCTCCGGGTCGTCGCCGGCGACCCCGACGCAGCGCCCGGACGGCACGCCCCGGATCACCCGGGGCGTGGCCACCGGCGCGGCCGGCGTCTCCGGCGTCGCGCTCGGCGTGGGCGACGGCGCGGCCCCGGTCGTCGGCGGGGCCGAACTCGGCTCGCTCTCCGCCGGGGTCGGCACGGCCGCCGCCGGCACCACCGGCCGGTCGGCCCCGCCCCCCAGCACGCCGGTCGCGAAGAACACCCCCAGGAGTACGCCGACCAGGCCGATGCCCAGCGCGGTCCGCATCAGCGGGTCCCGGGGCAGCCGGCTCCCGCCGCGGGCGGGGCGGGCACCGTAGACGGTGCCGGACGGGTCGGGACGCGGGTCGGCCATGGGGGCATCCTGACCCACCGGAGCCGCCGAGGGCCAGTCGCCCCGGCGGCCGGTGACTCAGTCGACGACCCGGACGTCCTTCCAGAACGCCACCCGGTCCCGCACCATCTCGGCCCCGGACTTCGGGTCGGGGTAGTACCAGACCGCGTCCGGGCTGGTGGCGCCCTCGTGTTCCAGCGTGTAGTAGGAGGCGGTGCCCTTCCACGGGCAGACCGTGTGCGTGTCGGAGGAGCGGATCAGGTCGTCGCGCAGGGCCGTACGCGGGAAGTAGTGGTTGCCCTCGACCAGCACGGTGTCGTCGCTCTCCGCGACGACCAGGTCGTTCCAGACGGCTTTCGGCATGGCCTCCACGCTATGCCGCGACCCGCCCGTCGGCCACCGTCGAGGGTGCCACGAATTGTCGGACCGGGGCGTAAGGTGATCTCATGCGAGCTGTCCGTGATCATGAACGGGCGGTGGACGCGCTGCGGCGCTCGTACGCCGCGGTGCCCGCCGGTGAGACGGTGCGACTGGCCAAGCAGACCTCGAACCTGTTCCGCCCCCGTTCCGCGCCCCGGGCGCCGGGGTTGGACGTACGCGGGCTGACCGGGGTGCTCGACGTGGACGCGGCGGCCCGCACCGCCGACGTGCAGGGCATGTGCACCTACGAGGACCTGGTCGACGCGACGCTGCCGCACGGGCTGATGCCGCTGGTCGTGCCGCAGTTGCGCACCATCACGCTCGGCGGCGCGGTGACCGGCCTGGGCATCGAGTCGACGTCGTTCCGCAACGGCCTGCCGCACGAGTCGGTGACCGAGATGGACGTGCTCACCGGCGCGGGGGAGCTGATCACCACCCGTCCCCGGGGCGAGCACGCCGAGCTGCACCGGGCGTTCCCCAACTCGCTGGGCAGCCTCGGTTACGCCACCCGGCTGCGCATCGAGCTGCAACCGGTCGGCCGGCACGTGGCGCTGCGCAACATCCGGTTCACCCGGCTGGAGGAACTGGTCGACGCGATCGGCGAGGTGGTCGACAAGGGCGCTTTCGGGGGCGAGCCGGTCGACGCCATGGACGGCGTGATGTTCAGCCCCGGCGAGTCCTACCTGGTGCTCGCCACGTTCACCGACCAGGCCGACGGCCGTCCGTCCGACTACACCGGCCAGGAGATCTACTACCGCTCCCTGCGTCGGCGCACCCGCGACGTGCTGACCGCGTACGACTATCTCTGGCGGTGGGACACCGACTGGTTCTGGTGCTCGTCCGCCTTCGGCGTGCAGCACCCGGTCCTCCGGCGGCTCTGGCCGCAGCGCTACCGGCGCAGCGACTTCTATCACAAGATCGTGCGCTTCGAGCACCGGCACCAGGTGGCCGCCCGGGTCGACAGGTGGCGGGGCCGGCCGGCGCGCGAGCGGGTGGTGCAGGACGTGGAGATCCCGCTGGCGCGTACGCCGGAGTTCCTGCGCTGGTTCGCGGCGAACGTGAAGATGGATCCGGTGTGGCTCTGTCCGCTGCGGTTGCGGGAGCCGGCCGGCCCGGGATCGGCCCGGGCGTGGCCGCTGTATCCGCTCCAACCGGGCGAGACCTATGTGAACATCGGCTTCTGGGGCAGCGTCCCGATCGCGCCGGGCGCCGCCGACGGCGACGTCAACCGGCGGATCGAACACATGGTGTCGGAGACGGGCGGCCACAAGTCGCTCTACTCCGACGCGTACTACGACCGGGCCGCGTTCGACCGGCTCTACGGCGGGGAGACCTGGCGCGCCGTGAAGGACCGCTACGACCCGGATCACCGACTCACCGGACTGTACGAGAAGGCGGTATCCCGAGCATGAGTCTGACCGACCGAACACCGGGGGCGGCGAGCGCCCCGGCCGGGCCGCCCACGGGCGGCCGGCGCACCGGACCGACCGTCGCGGACGTGATCCGCGCGGTGACCACCGGCGACCTGCCCGTCCGGGTCACCGGGTACGACGGCAGCGCGGTGGGCCCGGCCGACGCCGGGATCACCCTGGCGATCCGCACCGAGCGGGGTCTGTCGTACCTCCTCACCGCGCCGGGTGACCTGGGCATGGCCCGGGCCTACGTCAGCGGTGACCTGGGGCTCGACGGCGTGCACCCCGGCGACCCGTACGAGGCGTTGCGGGTGCTCAAGGACGAGATGCCGCTGCGGATGCCGCCGGTGGCCGACGCGCTGGCCCTGGCCAAGGGGCTGGGCTGGGAGCGGCTGCGGCCCCCGCCGGCCCCGCCGCAGGAGGCGGCGCCGCGCTGGAAGCGGGTGGTGAACGGGCTTCGTCACTCGCGGGCGCGGGACAGCACCGCGATCTCCCACCACTACGACGTGTCGAACGCCTTCTACGAGAAGGTGCTCGGCGAGTCCATGACGTACACCTGCGCGGTCTTCCGCACTCCCGGCGACACGCTGGAGGAGGCACAGCGGGCCAAGTACGACCTCGTCGCCGGCAAGCTGGCGCTCACGCCGGGGATGCGGCTGCTGGACGTCGGCTGCGGCTGGGGCGGCATGGTCCGGCACGCGGCCCGGGAGTACGGCGTCAAGGCGCTGGGCGTGACGCTGTCCAGGGCGCAGGCCGAGTGGGCGCAGGCCGCGATCGAGCGGGAGGGGCTGGGCGACCTGGCCGAGGTGCGGCACCTCGACTACCGGGACGCGCCGCGCGAGCAGTTCGACGCGATCTCCTCGATCGGGCTGACCGAGCACATCGGCGTGCGCAACTACCCGGCCTACTTCGGCGGGTTGCGGTCCCGTCTCAAGCGCGGCGGGCGGCTGCTGAACCACTGCATCACCCGGGCCGACAACCGGGCGCCGCACCGCTCCGGCGCGTTCATCGACAGGTACGTCTTCCCGGACGGTGAGCTGGCCGGCCCGGGACGGCTGATCAGCGAGATCCACGACGCCGGGTTCGAGGTGCACCACGAGGAGAACCTGCGCCAGCACTACGCGCTGACGCTGGCCGGTTGGTGCCGCAACCTGGTCGAGCACTGGGACTTCTGCGTCAACGAGGTCGGTCCGGGCACCGCCCGGGTGTGGGGCCTCTACATGGCCGGCTCCCGGATGGCGTTCGAACGCAACGGCATCCAGTTGCACCAGGTGCTCGCCACGCACAACGGCCCGCAGGGGGTGAACGGCTACCCGCTGCGTCCGGACTGGACGCCCTGACCCGTACCGACGAGAGGCCGCGCGGACCGCGCGGCCTCTCGTCGACGTCATTGACAAACAAATTTTGTACGTACAAACTTGTTTTTGCCATGAGAGACGTCCTGTACCTGGAAGCACGCGAGCAGGCGGAGACCCTGCTCAAGCCGCAGCGCATCGAGGTGCTGCGGCAGCTCGCCGAGCCGCGCACCTGCACCGAGGTCGCCGCCCGGCTGGACCAGACGCCGCAGCGCGTCTACTACCACGTCAAGCAACTGGTCGCGGCCGGCCTGGCCGAGCAGGTCGCGCAGCGGCAGGTGCGCGGCATCACCGAGGGCATCTACCAGGCCGTCGCCCGGTCCTACTGGCTCTCCCCACGGCTGGTCGGCCGCATCGGCGACGGGCGCCGGGTGCGCGACGAGCTGAGCCTCGGCTACCTGCTCGACCTGATGGAGGAGGTCCAGGCGGACATCGCCGCGCTGGACCGGGCCGCCCCCGAGCTGCCCTCGATCGGTGTGTCCGGCGAGATCCGGGTGCCCGCCGAGCGGCGCCAGGAGTTCCTGCACGACCTGCAGTCGACGCTGCGGGACCTGTTCACCCGATACGGCGGCGCCGAGGGAGACGCCTTCAAGCTCGCCGTGGCCTGCTACCCGAAAGGCGACAACACCGATGACTGAGCCGCTGACCGTCCGCGCCCGCCTCGCCGCCGACGTGGCGACCGTCCGCCGCGCGCTGACCGACCCGGCCGAGCTGCGCGTCTGGCTCGCCGAGCACGCCGAGGTCGAGCTGCCCCGGCGGTACGAGTTCTGGGGCCGCTTCACGCCCGAGGGCGACGCGCCGCACCAGCGGCTGCGGCACGTCGACGACACGTCACTGCGCTTCACGTGGACGCTCGACGGGGTGGAGACCACCACCGAGATCGAGCTGGCGCCCGACGGCGACGCCACGATCCTCACGCTGCGGCAGAGCCACTTCTCCTTCGAGGAGGCGATGAGCGGCAGCAGCATCCGGGGCGTGCTCCAGACGTACTGGGCGCTGTCGATCGCCAACCTCAACGCGCACCTGGAGGGACGGCCGCTGCTGCCGCGTACCGACTTCACCGCCGCCGACCTGCGCGGCGAGCTGCTGATCGACGCCCCGATCGACGCCGTGTGGACCTCACTGACCGACTCGGAGCAGGCCAGCGCCTGGTTCGGCTACCCGATCGGCATCGAACCCTGGGCGGGCGGTCGCTACGCGATGGGCGGCTTCGACACCGGCTACGTGGCCAAGGTGCTGGACGTGACGCCCGGCCGGGCCATCTCCGTCGACTGGGGGCCCACCGGCGTCAGCACCTGGGAGCTGGCCGAGTCCGCCGGCCGGACGAAGCTGACGTTCGTGCAGTCCGGCTTCGACGAGGGCAACCCCCCGTACGCCGCCTGGACCGGCACGGTGGCCGGCCTGACCGAGCTGCGCCGCTTCCACGAACTCCCCGCCTGGCGCCCCATCTGGCTCTGATGAAAGGAGGGGGCCCCGCTTAACGCCTCCGGTAGAGGCGGGGCCCCCGCTTAACACGTGCCGCGGCTGGGTAATGCCGGGCGATGTTCTTCATCTTCGGGCTGCGGACCAAGGTCACCCGCTCCGGTGTCGTCACCCGGGTCTGCCGTCACTGCGGCAACCAGGCCGCACAGGTGATCACCCGGCGGGCCACGAAGTTCAGCCTCTTCTTCGTCCCGCTGATCCCGGTGCGCACCCGGTACGCGCAGCAGTGCACGTTCTGCGGCGCCGAGTACGACATCTCCCGCGCCGAGGCCGAGCGCCTCCCGGTCGGCTGACCGTGACGCGCTTCCTCTGCTGGCTGATGGGGCGGCCGATGGTCACACCGCCCGCCGTACCGGTGCACACCGCCGCCCGTCCACCCTGCACGCCCGGCCGTCGGCACCGTCGCCGCAACCGGCCGGCGGCGGGCGCGCTGTCCCCGCGCTCTCCGTGGAACCGTTCCCCCGGCCGGTGACCCACCGGAGCGGGTGTCAACAGGGGAACCCTCCTCTACCGGAGGCGTTAACAGGGGGCCCGTCCTTACACTTCATCGGGTGGAAGATCGGCTGGGGGAGATTCGGGGTGGGGGGCCGCCGCGGCGGCACAACGCCCGCACCATCGCGGCGCTGACCGGCAACCCCGGGTGCACCCGGCGCGCCGTGCTGGACAGCGCCGGCGCGGACAAGCCGGCGCTGGCCGAGCGGCTGGGCTTCCCGGCCCGGTTCGGGCAGTCCCGGTTCGCCATCACCCGGGGCAACGCGTTCGAGGCGCAGGTGAAGGCGGACGGCGGGGTGGAGCTGCTGCGCCTGGTGGCGGAGCGGCTCGGCGTACCGGTGCCGGCGGGCGCGACCTGGACGGACCTGGGCGGCGACGAGGACCGGACGGAACGCTCCCGGGCGGCGTTGACGGCCGGCGGGGACGCTCCGGCGCTGTTCGACCATCCGCTGCTCGGTCTGGACGTGGCCGGCCGACGCGTGCACCTGGAGCCGGACCTGGTCGCCGCCCGGCTGGCCGGCCGGTTCCACGTCGTGGAGATCAAGTCGTTCCCGGTGATCGACGGGCAGGCCGACCCGGCGAAGGTGGCCGCCGCCGCGATCCAGTCCGCGGTCTACGTGCTGGCGTTGCGGGAGCTGCTCGCCGCCGGGGGACGCGATCCGGAGCTGGTCTCGCACGAGGTGGTGCTGATCTGCCCGCGCGACTTCGCCAACCGGCCGGTGGCCAGCCTGCTCGACGTCCGCCGGCAGCTCCTGGTGCTGAGCCGGCAGCTCGCCCGGATGGCCCGCGTCGATGACCTGCTGGCCACTCTGCCGGCCGGCTTCACCGCCGATCCGGCGGCCGATCCGGCCACGCTGGCCGCCGCGCTGCACGAGGTGCCGGCCCGCTACGCGCCGGACTGCCTGGCCGCCTGCGAGCTGGCCTTCTTCTGCCGGCACGAGGCGCGCGGCCAGACCGGGGCGCTGGGTCGGCCGGTCCGGGAGGCGCTCGGCGGTGTGCCGGCGGTGGCGGACGTGCTGGCGCTCGCCGCGGGCGTCAGTACCCCGGAGCCGGAGCAGGCGGAGGCCGCCGCGCTGCTGCGGGCCGCCGCGCGCCTGCGCGCCGACGCCCTCGCCGGAAACCCCGCATGAGTACGCCCCGGAGCGCGCGGGCGCGTCGCGCGGGGGAGCCGCGGTGAGTACGCTGCGCGCGCTGGCCCGGGCGCAGGCGGTCGCCGCCGGGCGGGCCCAGCCGGTGGCCACGGTCCGGCACCTGCACCTGTCGGACCGGCCGCTGGTGCTGGTGCCGCTGGCCCTCGCGGGTGAGGCGAACGCCCCGCTGGCCGTGCTGGTGGGCGCCGCGCCGGACGAGGCCCGGCTGCTGGTGGTGCCGCAGCCCCGCAACCGGGACCAGCGGTTCGCGTTCGCCGCCGAGCTGGCCGGCATCGTGCTGCCCTATCTGGACTCGTTCCGCGGCGTGACCGAGGCGGTGGCGGTGGACCGGGGCCGGGACGTCCGCCACCGGTACGTCGACGCGCCGCAACTGCTGGTGCCGAACCCGGCCGGGATCACGTTCCTGCGGCTGTTCGGCCGGTCCACCCGGTTCCGTCGCCCGGACGGCGACCATCCGGTGCACCCGTCGGTGCCGCTGCTCGGCCGCTGGTTGACGTTCTTCGCGGAGCGGGCCGAGCAGCCCGGCTCGGCGGCACTGCTGGCGATGACCGACGCGTTGACGCTGCACTGGGCGACCGGGCAGAGCGCGGTGGAGGACCTGCACCTGCCGGCGGTGCTCGGCTGGCTCGACCCGCCGCCGGGGTCGACCGGGGCCGAGGCGGCGCTCCGGGCCGAGGATCCGGCGCTCGTACCACCGGCCGGGCCGGCCACCGACCCGGACTTCGACAACCACCGGCTGGCCCCGGCGATCGAGGCGTACGCCGGGGGTGATCCGGCGGCGTACGACGAGCTTGCCGGGCTGCTGCGCGGCCAGCTCGCGCCCACCTGGGAGCTGATGTGGCGCGGTGTCGGGCTGGTGCGGGCGTTGCCGCCCGGCGCGCGGGTGGCGGGTCGGTGGGCGGGGGACCGGGACGCGTTCACCGGGTACGCCGAGCACGTCGACGCCGGCGGCGGTCCGCAGCCGCGCCGGGACGGCGCGGTGGCCGCGGCGCTGCGGTTGCAGCGGCTGGAGCGGGCGTTGACCGCGTGGACGGTGCAGCGGGCGTACGACGATCCGCTGGTGATGGCCGAGCACCGGCTGGCCGGGGAGGCGTTCGTGGGCGAGGTGACACTGGCCGACCCGAAGCGGGTGGACGACTCGGGGAAGCGGCCGGTGCTGCGGCCCCGGATCCAGGTGGTGACCGTCGAGCCGGTGCCGATGCCGGTGGGCGCGACGCTGTATTCGCCGGCCCGGCCGGGGCAGAAGGCGACTGTGGTGTTCGTGACCCCGGGCGGGGACGGCAAGACGGAGGTGGTGCTGGAGCTGTCCGGCGGGATGGGGCGCGGGCTGACCGCGCCGGCCGGCAGCGTGCCGGAGGTGGGGGAGCGGATCTGCCTGACGAGTCTCTCCGACGGCTACCTGCCGGGTGGCGTGTTCCCGACGCCGGAGGAGACGCCGTGGACGCACGGCGGACCGCCGGAGCATCACGACGGGTAGTCGTATCAATTCATTCATATGCTTGAAACTTAATCGGTTCAGTAGTGCACTGGGGGGCAGCCACACCACCTCCCGAACCGAAAAGGTGACCCATGGGAAGCACCAGGTTCCGTCTCGCGGCGACCGCCGCCGCCACCGTCCTGGCCGCCGCCACCGCGCTCTCCGTCGTCGCGCCGGCCGAGGCGCACACCGTCGCCCCGGCCAACGCCAACGCGTCCACCGCCACCCGCAACGTGCTCAACTGGCTCGCCCACCTGCCCAACCGCAGCAGCAACCGGATCGCCTCCGGCTTCTTCGGCGGCTACAGCAACAGCGGTTTCTCGCTCAGCCAGACCGAGGAGCTGCGCGCCGCCACCGGCCAGTACCCGGCGATCCTGAGCTGCGACTACGGCTCCGGCTGGGCGACCAACAACGACATCACCGCGCTCGTCGACTACTCCTGCAACTCGTCGCTGAAGTCCTGGTCGGCCAGCGGGGGCCTGGTCACCATCAGCGTGCACCTGCCCAGCCCGGCCAACGCCAACGGCGGCGGGCTGAACACCCCGATGGGCAACTTCGCCGACCTGCTCAACCCGTCGACCGCCGCCGGCGCCCGCTGGCGTCAGCTCCAGGACAAGATGGCCGCCGGCCTCCAGGACCTGGAGAACGCCGGGGTGCCGGTGCTGTTCCGACCGTTCCACGAGGTCAACGGCGACTGGTTCTGGTGGGGCAACCGCGACCCGAACACGTTCAAGCAGGTCTGGCAGCAGACGTACACCTACCTCACCGGCACCAAGGGGCTGGACAACCTGCTCTGGGTCTACTCGGCCGACTTCAGCCGGGGCAACCGCACCACCTACTACCCGGGCAACTCCTACGTGGACGTCGTCGGCATGGACGCGTACGACGACAACCCGCAGGTCTCCGGCATCCAGTCCGCGTACAGCGAGCTGGTCGGGCTGGGCAAGCCGTTCGCGTTCGCCGAGATCGGGCCGGACAGCCAGGGCTCGTTCGACTACGGGCGCTGGGTCACCGCGTTCCAGCAGAGCTACCCGAAGACGTCCTACTTCCTGGCCTGGAACGACGGCTGGGGCCCGGCCCGCAACGCCGGCGCGAGCACGCTGTTCACCAACTCCTGGATCGCCAACCGGGGCGAGGTCGACCTGGGTAACGTCACCGAGCCGGGTGGCGGCGGCACCACCCCGCCCCCGTCCGGCGGCACGCTGCTCAACGGGTTCGAGTCCGGCACCGAGGGCTGGACCGGCGCAGGAGTCACCGGCGGGCCCTGGCAGGTCACCGAGTGGGCGGCGGAGGGCACCCGCTCGCTGAAGTCCGACGTCAACCTGGGCGCCGGGGCCGCGTACCTGAAGAAGACCGCCACCACCAGCCTGAGCGGGCGCGGCACGCTGCGGGCCACCGCGCGCGTCGCGCCGTGGGGCAGTTTCGGCACCGGCAGCCAGGCGAAGCTCTACGTCAAGACCGGCGCCGGCTGGCAGTGGTTCGACGGCGGCTCGGTCGCGGTCACCTCGGCCGGGGTGAACCTGTCGCTGTCGCTGGCCGGCGTGGCCAACCTCGGTGACGTGCGGGAGATCGGCGTGCAGTTCGTGCCGGGCAGTGGCGCGGGCGGCACCTCGGCGATCTATGTGGACAACGTCACCGTCCAGTGACGACGGACCGGTCCGGTCCGGCTGGTTGTCGCCCTTGGGCGCTTATGTTCCGGCGCGCTACCTGACGCGTGTCCGCCGGATAACATCCAGCGGGACCGGACCGGACCCCGGTCCGCGCCGACTCGAACCACGGGGGATTCGTTGTCAGTTCACCATGCCCGCCGGTGGGGAGCCGCTCTCCTCGGCGTCGTCACCGTCTCGACACTGCTGGGTGGTGGGACCGCGTCGGCCGTCAGCGGTGCCACCCCGGTGCCCGACGGCACCTACGCCTTCACCGCCAAGATCATCTTCGGTGACCTGCGCGCCTGCACCGGCGCGTTGGTCGACCCGAACTTCGTGGTCACCGCGAAGACCTGCCTGACCGACGGCACCGGCCCCGTCACCGCCGGGGCCCCGGCCCGCCCCACCACCGTCGTCGTCGGGCGCACCGACCTGACCGGCACCGCCGGGCACCAGCGCGGCGCCGTCGCGGTCCTCCCGCACCCGGACCGGAACCTGGCGCTGCTCCGGCTCGCCAACCCGGTCACCGGCGTCACCCCGGTCGCGCTCGCCACCGCCGCGCCCGCCGCGGCCGAGACGCTGACCGTCGCCGGGTACGGCCGCACCGCCACCGAGTGGGTGCCGGACCGCCTGCACGCGGCCGACTTCACGGTGCAGGGCGTCGGCGCGGTGACCGCCGACATCACCGGCGCCTCGGCCGGGGCCACCATCTGCCGGGGCGACGCCGGCGGCCCGGCGTTCCGCGTCGTCGCCGGTACGCCGCAGCTCGTGGCGATCGGCGACACCTCCTGGCAGAAGGGCTGCCTCGGCGAGACCGAGACCCGCGACGGGGCCACCGTCACCCGGGTGGACGACCTGACCGCGTGGATCCGCGAGCGGACCGCCGACGTGCAGATCTTCGGCGTGACGGCCGCCGGGCAGCTCACCTACGGCGTCATCGACGCCGCCAGCGGCGAACTACGCGCGAACCGGGTGTCGACCGCGACGCTCGGCTTCACGCCCAAGGCGATGGCCACGCTGAACGAGAACACCATCCTGGTGACGGACACCGGCGGCAAGATGTACCGGCTGGACGTGACAGGCGTCGACCCGCTGACGTTCACCACCACCTGGGTGATGGACGGCTGGTCCTCCTACGATCGGCTGACCTACGACGGCTACGGCTCGCTCTACGGGCAGATCGGCTACGAACTGCGGCGCCGGACGCTCACCACCGAGAAGCCGACCTCGCAGAACGACCTCGGGTACCCGGTGACGGTCTCCACCGGCTTCAGCCAGAAGACGCTCACCTCCCCGGCGCCGGGCCGCATCCTCGGTAACCTCGCCGACGGCCGGCTGCTCTCCTACCGCATCAACGGAGGCGGGCCGGAGGGCTTCATCCTCAGCACGCTCGCCACGACCGGCTGGGCCGGCTACACCCACGTGCTCTCGCCCGGTGGCGGCTGGTACTTCGCCCGCACGGCCGGCGGCGGGCTGGACCGCTTCCGCGACGCGAACCCGGTCGACGGCAGCGGCGCCGACCTGACGAAGTCCACAGCGGTCAGCACCAGCGGCTGGAACCAGACCCTGCTGTCGGCCCGGCCGTGGCACGGCGTCATCTCGGTCTTCGGCGCCCGGCCCGACGGCCGGCTCACCTACACCGCTCTCGACCCGGTGACCGGCGCGATCGTGGTGCGGACGGTCTCCGAGCAGACGCTCGGCTTCACGCCCAAGGCGCTGGCCACCCTCAGCTCGGACACCCTGCTGGTGACCAACGGCGGTGACCTCCACCGGGTCGACGTCACGAGCGTCCAGCCGCTCACCTTCACCCGCACCACCGAACGCCTCGGCGGCGGCTGGACGCACGACCGGCTGGTCTACGACGGCAACGGCTCACTCTTCGGGCAGGCCGGCAGCGTCCTGCACAGGTACACGGTGGCCAAGGCCAAGCCGGCCGACGCGACCACCGACCTGCCCAACCACGTGGTGCCGATCGCCAGCGGCTTCGGGGTGCAGTCCCTCGGCGCCAACGGCAAGGGGCATCTGATCACCACGACCAGCACCGGGGCCCTGGCCACCTACGTCGTCACGCCGGCCGGCGCCTGGGACGGCCGGTTCGACCCGGCGACCAGCGGCTGGACCGGGGTCACGTCGCTCTTCTCGCCGGGCGGCGGCCAGTACTACCGGCGCGACGCCAACGGCGTGCTGACCGGCTACCTGGAAACCAGGCCGTTCGACACGAGCGGCGCCGACCTGGCGGCGTACGTGCCGACCGGCACGGCCAGCGCCGGCTGGGACGCGATCCTCTCCGCCCAGTCGTACGACTCCTGGCCGGACAGCACCCGCCGCTGGTGATCCGCATCGGGGTCCGATGAGGACGCGGGCCGTCTCCACCGGGGTGGGACGGCCCTCGTCACGTCCGGTGACCGACACCGGACCGAGTCTGGCGGCGGCCCCCGGCGCTGACTAGGCTTGCGCCGTTCGTCGTCCGCCGTCCGGTCCTCATCACCGAGGGCGCACGTCTGGAAGAGAGCCGGAGCGCATCGTTGTCCCCCCGCACGACGTGAGCCTCGCCGCCGCGGCGCCGGCCCGTCACCCGCTCGCCGGCCGTGTCGGACTCGTCGCGGCCGCCGTCGTCGTACTCGGGGAAATGATCTGGCTGGTCGCCGCCCTGCCCGGCGCGGCGCTGGTCAGCGACCTCGGGGCGATGGCGGTGTCGAGCTGGGCGGCGGTGCTCTGCGTCGGCGCGGCCCGCCGGCACCCGGTCCCGCTGCGGCGGTTCTGGTGGCTGCTCGCGACCACCATGGCCCTCGCCGCGCTCGGCCGTGCGGTGTGGATGGTCGAGCGGCTCAGCGGGCTCGACCTGCCGCACACGCCGCTGGTCGGCGGGCTCTTCACCGCCGGCATCGTCACCGGCACCGCCGCGCTGCTCTGCTCCCGGGCCGGCGGAAGCAGCCTCATCGGGCAGGCTCGCACGCTGCTCGACGGCGTGATCGTCGGGCTGGCCCTGATCCCGATCGGCTGGGTGGTGGTGTTCCGCGACCTCGCCGCCGCCGACCTGTCCGACCCGCTGCGCACGTTCGGGCTGCTCTACCCGATGTTCGACCTGATGCAGCTCACCATCCTGGTGGCGGTCGCCGGGCCGGGCCGGCCGATGTGGCGGGCGCTCACCCTGATCGGCGCGGGCCTGGCGATCCGGGCCGGCGCCGACGCGGTCTACGTCTCCCTCGTCGCGCACGGCAGCTACGCCCCCGGGCACCCGGTCGATGTCTGCTGGCCGCTGAGCTACCTGCTGGTCGGCCTGGCCACCCGCTATCCGGCGCCGGGTTGCGGTGACCGGGAGGACGACGCCGGCGAGTCGCCGCTGCCGCCGTGGTGGCGGGTCGCGCTGCCGTACCTGCCGGTGGGCGGCGCGATCGTCGCGGTGATGGTGTCCCGGCAGCCCACCGGGCAGACCCCGCACCTGGTCTTCGTCGGCATGATGGCGCTGCTCGGGGTGCTGGCGCTGCGGCAGGGGCTGGCCGCGAACGAGAACCTGCGGCTGGTCGCCCGGCTGCGCCGGCTGGCCTACTCCGACCAGCTCACCGGCCTGCCCAACCGGCTGACCTTCATCCGGCGGCTGCGCCGCGCGCTGCGGGCGGGTGGACCGGTCGCCGTGGTGCTGCTCGACCTGGACGGCTTCAAGCAGGTCAACGACCGGTTCGGGCACGCCGCCGGGGACCGCCTGCTCACCACCATCGCGGCGCGCATGCGGGACGCGACCGGCCCGGACGGGATGATCGCCCGGCTCGGCGGCGACGAGTTCGCGGTGCTGGTCGCCGGGGACCGCCCGGTGGCCCCCGAGCGGCTCGCCGTGCGGCTGCTCGCCGCGCTCGAACCGCTGCCCGGCGAGGAGGACCTCGGGGTCCACCCGTCGGCCAGCATCGGCATCGCCGAGTACGGCCCGCAGCACAGCTCGCACACCGACCTGCTGCGCGACGCCGACATCGCCATGTACGCGGCGAAGGCGGCCGGCAAGTCCGCCTGGCGCACGTGCACGCCGGAGCTGCGCGAGTCGGCGGTGAGCCGGGCCGAGCTGATCGCCGACCTGCGCCGCGCGGTCGACGAGGGTCAGTTGCTGATGGAGTTCCAGCCCATCGTCGACCTGGCCACCGGCACGGTGCGCAGCGCCGAGGCGCTGGTCCGCTGGCGGCATCCCCGGCTCGGCGTGCTCACCCCGGCGCGGTTCCTGCCGCTGGCCGAGGAGACCGGGCTGATCCTGGCCATCGACCGCTGGGTGATCCACGAGGCGTGCCGGGCCGCCGCGACCTGGCGGGAGCGGGCCCCCGAGGTGACCGTCGCGGTCAACATCGCCGCCGCACACCTGTGCCGGCCGGACCTGATCGCCACGGTCACCGGCGCGATGGGCGCGGCCGGGCTGCCGCCGCGCGCGCTCACCCTGGAACTCACCGAGTCGGCGCTGATCGAGGGCAGCGAGGCGGTGCTCGACCGGCTGGCCCAGCTCCGCGACCTCGGCATCCGCATCGCCATCGACGACTTCGGCACCGGCTACTCGTCGTTGAGCTACCTGCACCGGATCCCGGCCACCGAGCTGAAGATCGACCGATCCTTCGTGTCCCGGCTGGGCGCTGGCGACTCGCGCGCGTACGCCACCGTGGAGATGGTCAACCGGCTGGCCGGCGCGTTCGACCTGGCGGTGGTGGCGGAGGGGGTGGAGACCGGCGCCCAGCACGCGGCGGTCACCGCGATCGGCTGCCGGCAGGGCCAGGGCTGGCGGTACGGCCGTCCGAGCGCCCTGCCGGACCTGCTCCCCACGCTGGCGCACGAGAGAATCAGCGGGTGACTTGACCCTCACGCTGCGGGAGGCGGGAGCCTTGGTCGCGGAAGGGAGGGAACCCATGGCGTACACGGTGGGTCAGGTGGCGCGGGCGGCCCGGGTGACGGTCCGCACGCTGCACCACTACGACGAGATCGGGCTGCTGCGGCCGAGCGGGCGGACCCCGGCGGGCTACCGCCGCTACGACGACCGCGACCTGGACCGTCTCCAGCTCATCCGCTACTACCGCGAGCTGGGGTTCCCGCTTGACGAGATCGCCGCGATCCTGGACGACCCGGACGCCGACCCGGCGGCGCACCTGCGCCGGCAGCACGAGCTGCTCTCCGGGCGGATCGGCAAGCTCCAGGAGATGGTCGCGGCGATCGAGCGCGCGATGGAGGCGAGAAAGTTGGAGATCCGATTGACGCCGGAGGAGCGGTTCGAGGTGTTCGGGGACTTCGATCCGGACGAGCACGCCGAGGAGGTGGAGCAGCGCTGGGGTGACACCGAGGCGTACCGGCAGTCGCAGCAGCGGGCCAGCCGCTACTCGAAGGAGGACTGGCTGCGCAACAAGGCGGTGAACGAGGACTGGGGGCGGCGGTTCGCCGCGCTGATGGACTCGGGCGCGCCGGCCGACGGCCCGGAGGCGATGGCGCTGGCCGAGGAGCACCGCCAGCTCATCACCGAGTGGTGGTACGACTGCTCGTACGAGATCCACACCGGGCTGGCCGACATGTACGTGGCCGACCCGCGGTTCACCGCGTACTTCGAGACGATCCGGCCGGGGATGGCCGCCTACCTGAACGAGGCCATCCACGCCAACGCGATCAGCCGGGCCTGAGCCCGCCCCGCGGCCCAGGTGACGGCGATCCTCGGCGTCGAGGCGCCCTGAGCAGGGCTCGTGGCCCGGGCTGGCCTGGGTCAAACTGTGCCACGGGTCGCCTACGAACTTGATGGCAAGAATGGGTCAGCACGGCGGCTGCGGTTGGCCGCGCACTGGCCGACCCATTCACGCCATCAAGTTCGTAGGCGGTGCGAAGGCATCCTCGTTCGTCGCAGCCGGGCAGCCGGGCAGCCGGGGCTAGACGAAGACGTCGAGCAGGAGGACGCCGAGGAAGCCGACCACCGAGATGATGGTCTCCATCACCGACCAGCTCTTGATCGTCTGCCCGACGGTCAGCCCGAAGTACTCCTTCACCAGCCAGAAGCCGGCGTCGTTGACGTGCGAGAAGAACAGCGACCCGCAGCCGATCGCCAGCGCCAGCAGCGCCACCTCGGGGCCCTGGAGCGTGGCGGCCAGCGGCGCGACGATGCCGGCGGCGGTGATGGTGGCGACCGTGGCCGAGCCGGTGGCGACCCGGATGCCGACCGCGACCAGCCAGCCGAGCAGCAGCGGCGACAGGTTGGCGCCGGTGGCGGCGTCCGCGACCAGGTTGCCCACGCCGGCGTCCACCAGCACCTGCTTGAAGCCGCCACCGGCGGCGACGATCAGCAGGATGCCGGCGATCGCCGGCAGCGAGCCACCCAGGAAACCCGAGACCTGGGTACGGCTGAAGCCGTTCCGGTAGCCCAGGAAGACCATGGCGAAGATGACGCCGGCGAGCAGCGCGACGATCGGGGTGCCGGCGATGTCCAGCGCCTTGCGGCCGGCGGTGTCCTCGTCGAGGGTCAGCTCGCCGATGGCGCGCAGCAGCATGAGCGCCACCGGCAGCAGCACGGTGACCACGGCGGCCCAGAGCGCCGGCGCGCGGCGGGACCGCGGCCCGGCCGGCTCGTCGATCGACGCGCCGGGACGACCGGCGCCGGGGTTGACCAGGTCGTCCTCGGTGACCAGGTCGCCGTCGGCGTCGGCCCGCCCGTCGCCGGGGCGGGTGGGGCTGCGGTCCCCGGCGACCGCCAGGTCACGCCGGGTGGGCAGCAGCGCCTCCGGCGCGGTGGCCGTCACGTACCGGGAGATGAAGGTGCCGAACACCGGGCCGGCGATGATCACCGTGGGGATCGCCACCAGCAGGCCGAACGCGAGCGTCTGGCCGAGGTTGGCGCCGAGCGCGTCGATCGCGACCAGCGGGCCCGGGTGCGGCGGCACCAGACCGTGCAGCACCGACAGGCCGGCCAGCGCCGGGATGCCGATCTTCATCAGCGGCACGTCGACCCGGCGCGAGACCAGCAGCACGATCGGCACCAGCAGCACCACGCCGACCTCGAAGAACAGCGGCAGGCCGATCAGCGCGGCGACCCCGGCCATCGCCCAGGGCAGCGCGCCGCCGGAGACCCGGCTCACCACCCGTTCGACGATGCTGTCCGCCCCGCCCGACTCGGCCAGCATGCCGCCGATCATCGCGCCGAGCGCGATCAACAGGCCGACGCCGCCGACCGTGGAGCCGACGCCGCCGCTGAACGAGGTGACGATCTTGTCGGCGGAGACGCCGGCGACCACGCCCAGCACCGCCGCGCCGAGGATCAGCGCCAGGAACGGGTGCACCTTGCCCCAGGCGATGAGCAGCACCACCGCCGCGATGCCGAGCAGCGCGGCGACGACGAGTTGGGTGTTGCCGGCGTTCGTGAGTGGTTCCGCCGGTGCGACGAGCAGTGTGACCACGGCTATCACGACCTCTGTTCGGTCATTTGGGTGGGGCGGTGGGTGGTGGCTCCGGCGGCAGGCTCGGCGCCAGCCGTCGCAGCGACGCGAACGTCGGCACGAGCGCGTCGTACAGCTCGGAGAAGAGTGGGAGCAGCGCCGCGTACGTGGCGGCGGCGGCGGGATCGGGGCGGACCGTCTCCTCGATCCGGACCAGGTCGGCGGCGACCTCGACCGAGGGGATCAGGCCGAGCGCCTGCATGCCGAGCAGTGCGGCGCCGAACCCGGAACCCTCGTGCCCGGCCGGGAAGCGCACCGGCATGCCCAACGCGTCGGCCAGGATCTGCCGCCACAGCGGGCTGCGCGCGAAGCCGCCGCTGGCACGGACCTCGCGGACCTCGTTGCCGGCCGCCCGGACCGACGCCAGGACCAGCGCGAGCTGCTGGCAGACCCCCTCCAACGCGGCCCGTACCAGGTGGGCGCGGCCGTGGCCGTGGGTCAACCCGACGTACGCGCCGCGCGGCAGCGCGCTCCAGTGCGGCGCCCGCTCGCTGAGCAGGTACGGCAGCATGATCAGCCCGCCGGAGCCGACCGGCGCCTGGGCGGCCAGGCCGAGCAGTTCCTCCTCGGCGTGCTCGCCCAGCTCCGGGGCGAGCGCGTCGTGGGCCCACTGGAGCACGATCCCGCCGTTGTTGATCGCGCCGCCGACCACCCAGCGGTCCTCGGTCAGCGCGTAGCAGAAGACGCCGCCCAGCGGGTCCACGCCGGGGCGTTCCACCATCACCCGCATCGCGCCGCTGGTGCCGATCGAGCAGGCCACCACGCCGGGTCGGACCGCGCCGAGCCCGAGGTTGGCCAGCGGACCGTCGCCGGCGCCCACCACGAGTGGGGTGTCCGCCGGCAGGCCGGTGGCCCGGGCGGCCTCGGCGGTCATCCCGGGCAGCACGTGCGTGGTGGGGACGAGCTGGGGGAGCTGCTCCTCGGTGATGCCGGCGACGCGTAGCGCCTCGGTGTCCCAGGCCAGCCGGTGGATGTCCATCAGGCCGGTGGCGGAGGCGACCGAGTGGTCGGTGACCAGCGCCTCGGCGAGCCGCCGCAGG
Organism: Micromonospora sp. NBC_01392; assembly: GCF_045040125.1. Taxonomy (NCBI): domain Bacteria; kingdom Bacillati; phylum Actinomycetota; class Actinomycetes; order Micromonosporales; family Micromonosporaceae; genus Micromonospora; species Micromonospora sp. NBC_01392. Next base: position 1,390,375 of record NZ_CP109549.1, read on the forward strand.
ACGAGATCCTTGATGCCGGCCCAGTGCGACACCCGCTCGTGCAGCTTCGGCTCCTGCTCGGCGAACCAGACCAGCTTGGACAGCGGCGCCATCGGGTGCACCGGCGTGCCGGTGCGCCGGTGCAGGGCCAGCCCGGACGGTGCGGCCCGCAGCCGTTCGGCCTGCGCGCTGGCCCGGGAGTCGGCCCAGGTGATCGACGCGGTGAGCGGGTTGCCGTCGGCGTCCAGCCCGATCAGGCTGTGCATCGCGGTGCTGAACGACAGGCCGGCGACCGGCCGGCCCAGCTCGTCGACGACCGCGCGGATCACGCCGAGGACGGCCTGGTAGATGAGGTCCGGGTCCTGCTCGGCCCAGCCCGGGTGCGGCTCCTCCAGCGGGTAGCCGATCGAGTGGCTGGCCAACTGCCGGCCGTCGGTGTCGAACGCGACCGCCTTGCTGCTGGTGGTGCCGATGTCCACGCCCACCACGACGGCCGGGTCGCCCACCGGTGCACCTCCACTCGCCGCCGGGGGCCGCGGACGCCCCGCCCTGCGGCTGACGTTACCGACGTGTCCACCGGCCCGCATGGCGAAGCGGGGCCGCCGGAGGCGGACCCACACGAAACATGAATCGCCGCGGCGTTTTCCGCCGATTGCAGCCGTCAATCAGCCAATCGGTCTAATTGGTGACTTTGGCGTGTCTTCGTACCCCTGCTTCGCCGTTGATACGGATGACACCCCGAATGGTGGGCTCGCGCGGCGGAGGAGTCGGCGTGGCGATGACTGATTCGACGGGTTCCACATGGCGTTACCGGTGGGCACACCGGCAGAACGAGCGGCGACAGCGGGCCTTCCGCGCGGCCGACGAGGCGTGGCGACGCCGCGACGACGAACTGCGTCGCCTGCGTACGCTCGCGGTTTCCTTTCACGGCTCGGTGCGGGCCGGCGTGGGCCTGCCGATGGAGCTGGCCCCCGGCGAGGTGGTCTTCTGGACGCTGCCGGCCGCGCAACTGGTCGAGGTGCGGCACACCGCCGTGCTGCCGGCGCCCGAGCTGACCGTCGACCCCGACCCGTCGGTGCTGCGCCCGCGCCGCCCCGAGGGGGTGCGGGTGGTCGACGCCGGGCTGGCCGTGCTCACCAACCGGCGGCTGGTGCTGCTCGGCGGGCGCGGGCGGCGCGACTGGGTGTACGGCCGGATGACCGGGCTGTCCCACGACCCGGCCGCGCCGGTCACCCTGATCCAGGTGCTGGACCGGCGGCGTACCTCGGGACTGCTGCTGCCCACCGGCGCGGCGGCCGACTTCCGGTTCACGCTCACGCTGGCCTTCGCCGACGCGATCGAGCAGCGCGCCGCGGTCGTCGCCGAGCTGGACGAACTGCTCGACGAGCACGCGGAGTCCCGCCCGCAGCGCCCGGCCGTGCTCACCCCGGGCCAGGCCCGGCCCTCCGCGCTGGTGCCCGGCGGCCGGCGGACCGTCGCGGTGGGCGCGGCGCTCGCGTTGGCCGTGCCGGCGATGCTCGTCGAGTCCAACCCGCCCACCCGGGCCGGGTCGGAACGCGCCGCCGCCGCCACCCCGGCGGCCACCGGCACGCCCGCGCCGCCGGTCGTCGCCCCCGCCGTCCAGGTCCGGCCCAGCACCGACCCGGATCCGCGCCGCACCCGGCCCGCGTCGCCGCGCGACACCGTCCCGCAGCCGGCCACCGAACGGCGCTGCGGCGCGCCGGTGAACCCCTTCGGGTACGACTTCTGCGGCGGCGACCGGATCCGCAAGCCGGCCGCCGGCGTCTGCGACTGGTTCGAGTGCGTACCCGGGTTCTGGTCCGGGCGCGGCTGGCTGGTGCAGTGTCGGGACGGCGCGATCAGCCGGACCGGCGGCCAGCGCGACGCCTGCGCCAACCACCGCGGCCCGCGCCGCCCCCTCTTCAGCTGAGGTGTAAGGCCGGGCCCCCTGTTAACGCTTCCGGTATAGGCGGGGCCCCCGCTTAACGCCCCGGGCGCGCAGCGGTAGCAGGCCGGCCAGGACCAGCGCGGCGCCGACCGGCAGCAGGTCCAGGTTCACCGCGATCGCCACGAACCCGACCAGCACCAGCACCGGCGCCCACCCCGGCAGCAGCCGCGTCGCCGCCGCCCGGCACAGCAGCACCAGCAGGCCCAGCTCGAACAGCACCGGGCCGCCGAGCAGCACCACGCCGGGCGTGTCCACCGCGTCGGCGAAGCGCGGGAACAGGTCGCCCAGGATCACCCAGACGAAGGCGGCGGTGCCGACCAGGCCGGCCACCGCGGCCACGTCGTCGAGCGTCCGCAGCCGGCCCGACCGGGTACGCAGCAGGCCGTGCAACCCGACGATCAGCGCGCCGAACCCGAGCACGCCGAGCAGGAACAGGGTGTGCCCGGTGTTCCACGCCCAGGCGCCCTTGTCGCTGTGCCCGTCCAGGCGGTCGAGCAGGCGCAGCAGCCCGTAGCCGAGCAGCAGCAACGCGGAGGTCACCGCGACCGGCCGCAACCAGCGGTACGCGGGAGGAGTCCGGGAGTCGAGAAGGCTCATTGCCCCAGCGTGTCCGCCGCCCGTCGCCTGGACATCCGGGAGCCGCCCCGCACCGCGCCCGGATCAATCCGCTCGCATCCCGTAGGGGTGCTCGGTTAGCGTCCGGCCGTGTCCCGCACCGTGACAGTGGTCCTGGTCGACGCCGCCGGCCGGCCGCTCGGCGCGCTGCCTCCGTTCGACGTGCCGGACCCGTGGTGGCAGCAGGTCGCCTCCGTCGTCGACGGCGTCCGCCACCGGTACGGCGTCGGCGTGGCCGTGCTGCGGCTGCTCGACGCCGACCGTCCGCACCCACCCGGCGGCCACGTCCGCTACCTGGCCCAGCGCACCGAGGCTTCGGTCGCCGCCGCGGTGCCCGGCATGCCCCTGGAGCCGGTCGTGGTGGACCTCGCACCGCACCCACTGCGCCAGCCGTGGGCGGAGCCCGGCGGCCCGGCCCGCAGCGTGGCCTGGGCCACCGACGAGCTGCGCCGGCTCGGCCGCCCGGTGACCGCCGTGGCGCAGCAGCGCACCTGGAACCTCTCCGCGATCTGGCGCCTGGAAACCCCACCGGGCCCGGCCTGGCTGAAACAACTCCCCCCGTTCGCCCACCACGAACCCGCCGTCCTGACCTGGCTGACCACCCTCCCGCCCCCCACCTCCCTCGCCTCCCCGGTCGATCAAGGAGTTCGTGTCTCCGTCGATCTCTCCGGCGACGCGAACTCCTTGATCAACGACGCCGGGGCCGGGCCGGGGGTGCTGGCGGTGGGTGGGGAGGGACGGGTGCTGGTGGAGCACGTGCGGGGGGAGGACCGGTACGGGGCGGGGGAGGCGGAACTGGCCGGCATCTCGGTGGTGCACCACGCGGTGCAGGTGCGAGCCGTGGGGGCGGTGGGTCGGCTGGTCGCGGACGGCGTACCCGACCTTCGGGGGGTGCGGCTGGGTGGGTGGATCCGGAGGCGGCTGGCGGGGCACGACGTGTCGGTCGCCGCGGAGCTGCTCGACGGGCTCGACGAGCGGCTGCGGCGGGTCCGCGACTGCGGGCTGCCCGACACGCTCGTGCACGGCGACCTGCACCCCGGCAACGTCCGCGGCGACGGCACCCGGCGCGTCGTCATCGACTGGGCGGACGCGTTCGTCGGCCACCCCGCGTTCGACGTCCTGCGTCTGGCCGAGGGCCTGGCCGCGCCGGCCGCCGCCCGGCTGATCGACGCGTGGGCCGACCGGTGGCGGGCCGACGCGCCCGGTTGCGACCCGCACCGGGCGGTCGACCTGCTCCGACCGGTCGCGCCGCTGCGGCTGGCCGCCGGGTACGCGATGTTCCTCGCCGGCATCGAGCCGAGCGAGCACCCCTACCACGCACTCGACGTGCCGGCCGCGCTGGCGCGGGCCGCCGCCGAGGCGCGACGCTAGACCCGGCGCACCGGGATCCACAACTCCGCGTCGGCGGTGCCGCCGCCCTCGGCGATCCGCACCCGGGAGATCTCCGGCCCGGGGCGGATCTCGTACGGGTTGGACGGGAACCACTGGGTGAACACGTCCCGCCAGAGGTGCTGCAACGCCTGCGGGAACGCGCCGGAGCTGCGGAAGACCGCCCAGTCGCCGGCCGCCACCGGCAGGGTGTCCAGGTCCGCCGGCACCGGGGCGCCGGTCACCACCGCGTGCCAGTAGTCCAGCTCGGTGCCCTCCGCGCGGGAGCCGGCCAGGTCGTCGCTGACGTTGACGATGCCGTGCGGCTCCTGGTCGGACAGCGCCTCGATGCGGCGTACGGTGGTCGGGTCCACGCTCTTGACGAACGCCACGATGTGCGGGTTCATCCCCTCGTGGACCAGCGGCACCCGGGCCTTCCGGCCGGCGAGGTGGCAGGCGTCCTTGGCCACGATCCGGTAGTCCATGCTGCTGCTGCCCTCGACGACGAGCCGGAACGACATCCGGGGCTGGGACCGCAGCACCGCACCGGTGCGCCGTGCCTGCGCCGGGCCGACGCCGTGCACGGACCGGAACGCGCGGGCGAACGCCTCGTTCGACCCGTAGCCCCACCGGATCGCCACGTCGAGCAGCGACTCCCGGTCGGCGAGCACGTCGGCGCCGGCCAGCGTGAGCCGGCGACGGCGCACGTACTCCGACAGCGGCATCCCGGCCAGCGCCGAGAAGAGCCGCCGGAAGTGGTGCTCCGACGTGCAGGCGACGCGGGCCAGCGCGGCCACGTCGAGCGGCTGGTCGAGCCGTTTTTCGAGGTGGTCCATGGCCTGGTTGAGCCGATCCAGCACCGGATGCTCCTTCCTGGGTTCGCCCTCGACGCCATGGTTCCGGCTGCCCGTGGACCCGAACTCACCGGCCCCGTCCCCGGTCGGCTGAGCCGCGACTGGCGGGGGTGTCGCATCATGGCCTCGTGATCATGCGGAAGCGACACCACAAGAAGAAAAAGCACCGGGACTGGTGCGACTGCGACTGCGATCTGCTCGACTGTGACGGCCCGGGCTGCTGCGACCTGGGGCTCTTCTCGACGCTGCTCACGCTCGGCTCGGTGACCGCCGGCCTGGTGCGGACGCCGGCCGTGGACCGGGCCGGCCGGGCCGCCATCCTGGGCTATCGACGCTGGCTGTCGCACCGCTGGCCGGGGACCTGCCGTTACACGCCGACGTGCAGCGCGTACGGGCTGGCCGCGGTGGAACGGCACGGCCTCGCGGTGGGTGGCCGGATGGCCGCCGACCGGGTCCGCCGGTGCCGCCCCGACGTGCCGCGCGGCACCCACGACCCGCTGCGCTGACCGTCGGCCGGCACGCGGTCAGGGAACCGACGTGGGGCCGCCGAAGACGACCGGGACGCCGGGGGAGTGCAGCACGCTCACCGGCGGCCCGTCCGGCGCGGGCAGGCCGGCGGCGGTGACCAGCTCGTCGTCCAGGTGCAGCAGTTCGGCGCGGTGCAGCGGCCACCGCGGATGCCAGTTCGGCAGGTGTCGGGTGCGCCCGTACGCCCGGGTGTGCAGGCCCCACCGCGCGGTGAGGAAGTGCTCCAGCGGCGTCGGCTCGGGGATCGGCGCGCCGACCCGGACGGTCATCCGGCTGGCCGCGCCGGCCGGGCCGGGCCAGCGCCGCCGGCAGTGGTAGGTGAGCGTGTCGCCGGCCCGCTCCAGCCGCATCGCCGACCACTTGTAGGGCAGGCGCAGGCTGAGCTGGGCGACCAGCACCGGCACCAGCCGGGACGCGTCCAGCGAGCGGAACACCACCGCCCGCCGGCCGGCGCCGTCGACCGAGTAGAGCCGCACGTTGGTCTCGGCGAACGTGCCGAAGTAGGGCACCCCCGGCCCTCGGCCGAACCCCAGCCCGACCATCCGGAAGCCGATCAGCCCGACGTAGCTGAGCCCGTCGAGCGTGTCGGGACGGGTGCCGGCCGGCAGCAGCGGCGCGACCCGCTCCGGCGGCACCGCCCAGTGCAGGAACGTGAGATCGTGCCAGCGTTGCGCCAGCCAGGCCCGACGGATCGCGCGTGCGGGCGCGTGCTCGACCGGTTCGATCTCCACCCGTCCATCCTGCCTCCCGCCGGGCCGGCGGGTCACTCCGGCCGGTGGCAGACCGCCTCGACGTTGTTGCCGTCCGGGTCGCGGACGAACGCGCCGTAGTAGGCGGCGTGGTATTCCGGCCAGACCTTCGGCGCGTGCAGCACCTCGGCACCGGCCGCCACCGCCGCGTCGTGGAACGCCTGCACGGCCGCCCGGTCGGGCGCGGTGAACGCGATGTGCAGCGGCGCCGGGGCGGCGTCGGCCGGCGCGGGCTCGACCCAGAAGTCGGGCGTGTCGACGCCGTAGCCGATCGGCCCCGGCTCCATGATCCGCCGGCCGCCCAGCGGGGCGAGGACCGCGTCGTAGAAGGCGCCGCTGGCCTTCAGGTCGCGCACCGCTACGGAGAAGTGGTCGAGCACGTCGCCTCCCTGCGATCGTCGAGAACCCCGCCAGGCTACGAGCCCACTACGACACTTCCCGGGCGTTCGGGCGCCGCACTCCCGCCCGTACGCCGGGCGGCACGCCGTTGCCGGGCGGTGTCCGCGCCGACGAGCAGGCCGGGCAGCGCGCCGAGCAGCCAGATCACGCCCACCGGCCAGTGGATCATCGCGCCCACCGCGCCCCGGATCCGCGGCTCGTCGCCGACCACGTAGGACGCCTCCGGATCCGACGTGCGGCAGGTCAGCGTCCACGCCCCGGCCGCCGGCAGCCGGACCGAGGCGACCCAGGCGTAGCTGGCGGCGTCGCCGCCGTAGCCGCCGGGCGCCACCCGGACCGGTTCCGCCACCCGGACCGCCGCGCCCGCGCCGGTGAGCCGGCAGTCCGGGTCCGCCGGCGAGAAACCGACCCCGAAGATCGCGTACGCCCCGGGCGCCGGCACCGTGACCCGCCCCGCCGACGTCGCGTAGGGGCCCGTGCCGCCGTACTCCCTCGGGGGTTCCCCGACCGTGCTGCCCTCGGCGCCGAGCCGGACCGCGGACTGCGCCAGCAGCGCCCCGAACACGACGGCGAGCGCGCCGACCAGGTAGCCGCGCCGCGACGGCGGCCGGTCCCGGCGGGGCAGATGCGCGCCGGCGGCGTACCCGGTCAGCGCGCCGGCCACCGCGAGCGCCAGGCCGCCGAGCAGCGCCCGCCCCCAGCGGGCCTCGCCGGTCAGTGGCACCACCCAGCGGAAGAACGCCAGCGACGCGCCCAGCAGCACGGCCGTGACCGGCGTGGCGACGGCCACCGCGAGCGCGGGACCGGCGACGCCGCGGCGGCGGGGCTGACCGGCCGCGACCAGGGCGGCGAGCACCGGCGACGCCAGCACCGGCCACCACAGCGCGGCGGTGAGCGGCGGGTCCTCCTCCCACCGGTGGGTCCACTCGAAGAAGATCAGCGGGACCGGCACGGTCGCCAGCAGCCACGCCGCCAGGACACCCGGACCGGGCCACCGAACGCTCATCCACCGATCCTCGCACGCCGTTCATCGACGCAACGGCGTGTGCCGTCCGAAAAGGATTGGTCACTGACGGTAGGATGCTGGCGAGACAGTCGAACTCACGGGGGAAACAATGTTCGAGCGACTGGGCAGGTTCGTCGTCGGCAAGGCGTGGTGGGTGATCGGCGGCTGGGTCCTCGCCGCGATCGCCGTGGTGGTCACCAGCCCGTCGTTGAGCGACATCACCTCGGCCGACCAGGAGAGCTTCCTGCCGCGCTCCTACGAGTCGGTGCGGGCCACCGAGCTGGGCGCCAGGGCGTTCCCGCAGGCGGCCACCGCCACCGCCACCATCGTGGTCAAACGCGGCGACGGCACGCCGCTCAGCGCCGCCGACGAGGCGCGCATCGGGCAACTCGCCGCCGCGCTCAAGGGGCGGGACATCCCGCAGACCTCCGGCTACCTGACCGGCCCGCCGGCCGTCGCGCCGGACCGGTCCGTGCAGATCATCTCCGTCGGTCTCGACGCCGAGAACCCGGGCGACCCGAAACTGCTCGACGCCGTACGCGACCTGCGCGCCGCGCTCGGGCCGGACCTGGCCGGCAGCGGCCTGACCGCCGGGGTGGCCGGCGACGTGGCCAGCTTCGTCGACAACGAGGACACGTTCAATTCGGCGTTCGCGATCGTCGGCGTCGCCACCATCGTCCTGATCATCGGGCTGATTCTGATCATCTTCCGCAGCCCGATCGCCGCGCTGCTGCCGGTCGTGGTGATCAGCGTGGTCATGTCCGTCACCACCGGGTTGGTCGCCGCCGCCGGCAAGGCGTTCGACCTCAGCGTCAGTCAGGACCTCCAGACCATCCTGCTGATCGTGCTGTTCGGCATCGGCACCGACTACATCCTGTTCCTGCTGTTCCGCTACCGCGAACGGCTGCGCGCCGGCGACGACAAACGCACCGCGATGATCGTCTCGGTGCAGCGGGTCGGCGAGGTCATCACGTCCGCCGCCGGCGCGGTCATCGTCGCGTTCCTGGTGCTGCTGCTCGCCTCGCTCGGCTTCTTCGGCTCGCTCGGCCCGGCGCTCGCCATCGCCGTCGGCGTCATGCTGGTCACCTCGCTGACCCTGATCCCGGCGATCGTGTCGCTGCTCGGCCGCTGGGTGTTCTGGCCGTCGAAGGCGTGGCAGCGCCAACCGAAGGCGACGCTGTCCCGGCGGCTCGGCACGATCGTCGGCCGTCGACCCGCCGTGGTGGCCGCCGCGTCCGGCGCGCTGCTCGTCGCGCTCGCCGCCGGCGTGCTCAGCTACCAGGCCGACTACGACTTCAGCGCCGGCTTCCCGCAGGACACCGAGTCGGCACGCGCCGCCAAGGACCTTCAGCGCGGCTTCGCCGCCGGCGCGCTCGCGCCCACCGAGGTCTACCTGACCACCGGCAACGGCACCCCGCTCACCGACCAGCAGGTGAACGCGTTCGCCGCCGCGTCGGCCGACGCGCCCGGCGTGGCCCGGGTGCAGCCGGCCGAGCGCAGCACCACCGACCCGAGCGTCGCCCGGATCAACGTGCTGCTCGACGAGAACCCGGTCTCCAACGAGGCGATCAGCCTGGTCCGCGACGACCTGCGGGACGCGCTGCACGCCAGGGCCCCGCAGGGCACGAAGGCGCTGGTCGGCGGCCCGACCGCGCTCTTCGCCGACATCAACTCCGCCAACAACCGCGACCTGTCGGTGATCCTGCCGGTCGCCGCCGCCCTGATCGCGCTCATCCTCGGGCTGCTGCTGCGCAGTCTCGTCGCGCCGGTCTACCTGGTGATCGCCGTGCTGCTCAACTTCGCCGCCACGCTGGGCGCGACCGTCTACCTGTTCCAGGGCCTGGAGGGCAAACCCGGCGTCACGTTCCAGCTCCCGATCATCCTCTACCTGTTCGTGGTGGCGATCGGCACCGACTACAACATCCTCATGATCGCCCGGCTCCGCGAGGAGGCCCGCGAGGGCCACGAACCACACCGGGCCGCCGCCATCGGTGTGGAACACGCCGGCCCGACCATCGCCGCGGCCGGGCTGATCCTGGCCGGCACGTTCGGGGTGCTGATGCTCGCGCCGATCTCGTTCCTCCAGCAGATGGGCTTCGCGGTGGCGATCGGGATCGTGCTGTCCGCGTTCGTCATGTCGATGTTCTTCGTGCCGGCGTTGACCGGGCTGATCGGGCACAAGGCGTGGTGGCCGGGGCACGGCGACGAGCGGCGGAATGATGGGGGGCGGCACGCGGCACCGGAGCCGGCCACCGTCGACGCCAGCTAGCCGGCCGGGTCACGCCTCGCCGGGGCGTACCAGCCCACTCTCGTACGCGATCACCACGAGCTGGGCGCGGTCCCGGGCGGCCAGCTTCTGGAGCAGCCGGCTCACGTAGGTGCGCGCGGTGTCCGGGCTGAGGAACAACGCCGCCCCGATCTCCGCGTTCGACCGACCGGCGCCCACCTGCGCCAACACGTCCCGCTCCCGGGCGGTGAGCCCGGCCAGCCGCGCCGGGTCGGCAACCGGCGAGCGGGCCGCCGCGGCGAGCACCCGACGGGTGACGGCGGGGGAGAGCAACGCGTCCCCGCCGGCCACCACCCGCACCGCGTCGCGCAGCGCGTCCGGCGGGGTGTCCTTGAGCAGGAAACCGGCCGCCCCGGCGCGGATCGCCTCGAACAGGTACTCGTCGTCGTCGAACGTGGTCAGCACCACCACCTGCACGCCGGCCAGCGTCGGGTCGGCCAGGATCCGCCGGGTCGCCGCCAACCCGTCCCCGCCCGGCATCCGCACGTCCATCAGCACCAGGTCGGGCCGTTGCTCCCGCACCACGGCGACTCCGCCAACACCGTCGCCGGCCTCGCCCACCACCACGATGTCCGGGGCGCGTTCCAGCAGCGCCCGCAGCCCGGTCCGCACCAGATGCTGGTCGTCCACCACGACCACGCGTACCGGGTTCACGCGGCGACCCGCGCGAGGGGCAGGTCCGCGTACACCCGGAAGCCGCCGGCCACGACGGCGCCCGCCGCGACCGTGCCACCGAGCAGCGCGACCCGCTCCGCCATGCCCCGCAACCCCTGGCCGGCGCGGCCCGGCGACCCGCCGCGACCGTCGTCGACCACCTCCACCGTCAACCGGCCCGGCGTCGCCCGCACCGCGACCGTGACCCGGCCGGCCCCGGCGTGGCGCACCACGTTCGTCAACGCCTCCTGCACCACCCGGTAGACCGTGCTGCCCACCACCGCCGGCAGCGCCGCCACCGGCCCGTCGACGCGCAGCTCCACCACCAACCCACCCCGGCGGACGCCGTGGACGAGCGCCGGGAGCTGCGCGAACCCGGGTGCCGGCCGGTGCGGCCCCGGCTCGCGACGCAGCGTGCCCAGCGTCGCCCGCAGCTCGGCCATGGCGCTACCGCTCACCGCGTGGATCGCCGCCAGCGCGGTCTCCGCCTGCGCCGGCTCGTGATCGGCGAGCGCCTCCCGCGCCACCGCCGACTGCAACGTGATCACCGACATGGTGTGGCCCAACGTGTCGTGCACCTCCCGGGCGATGCGCAGCCGCTCCGCCTCCACCTGCCGGGCCGCCTCCCGGCGGCGGTCCTCGGCCGCGGTGGCGGCCTGCCGGTCCAGTGCCGCCCGCAGCGACCGCCGGTTCCGCACCGCGTCCCCGAGCGCGATCACCGCGAGCATCAGCGCCGCCTCCGACCCCAACGCCGCCCCCACCACCACCGCGACGTCGTCGCCCTCGGCCAGCCGGGCGGTCACCGACACCGCCAGCAGCCCGCCGGCCACCAGCGCGGCCGGCAGCACCCGCCCCCGCTCCGCGACCCGGTAGAGCACCGCGGCGGCCGGCGCGGCCACCCCGAGCGGCGGCAGGTCCACCGCGTAGTACCCGAGGATGCCGACCGCCGTGGCCAGCAGCGCCGGCAGCGGCCACCGCCGCGCGCACCACACCAGCGCGGCGAACCCGACCCCGAACGCGCCGGCCAGCGCCGCCGCACCCGGAGCGGTCGGCTCCGTCGCCACGGCCACCACAACCAGGCCGAGCGTGGCCGCCGCGAGCAACGCGTCGGCGCGGGTCAGCGAGAAGTCCGGCACGGCCCCGAGCCTAGGTCCGCGCGGCCCCTCGGCGCTGTCGCCCGCAGGCGTCAGGGACACCCCCGAGGTGTACGCCGAGAGGCGACCTTTGTGCACGCCGCCGCGCGGACGACGGCCGCCTGCCGCCGACCTAGCGTCGATGACGTCCCCTTCGCGTGAGGAGAAGCATCGTGTCCCGCACCAAACTGACGTGGCTCGCGCTGATCGTGATGGTCTGGGCGGCGATGCTGTCGTTCGGCGGCGTAGCCGCCGAGACCGTCATGCTCTACCCGAACATCTTCAACGACCCGCCCGCCTCGCTCGACCGCGCCCGCGCGTTCCTGATCGACGGTGGCCCGCACGACTACTTCCCGCCGCTCGGTGCTTCCGTCGTGCTGAGCAGTCTTGCCGCGACGCTGCTCACCTGGCGCGACCGCCGGCTGCGCTGGTGGGTGGCCGGCGCGACAGTGGTCTTCCTCGCCTGCGAGTTCCTGTTCTCCGCGGTGTTCTTCTGGCCGCGCAACGAGATCATGTTCGTGGACCCGCCGGGGACGCACTCGCCGGAATACCTGCGGCAGGTGGCGTCGGAGTTCGTCGCCGGGCACTGGGTGCGGTTCGCGGGTGGGGCGGTGACGGCCGGGTTGGCGTTCGTCGCGCTGCTGCGGTTCGTCCGGGCTACCGCGCCGGCGGGTGCTGAATCGGCTGCGGCGAAGCGCACGTAGTCTACCTTGGATGTACCAATACGGCCGCCTCGCCTGTCAGATTCGACGCTGCCGCAGCCGCCTGTTCATATCGGTACGACTTACAGCTTGGCTAGCCGTCGTAACGTCTTTCTGTAGGCCAGGATAAATTCCGAAGGCTCGCTAGCTCCGCCGTAGAAGATTTCCGAGTCGATCCCATGCTCGTCGTCTAGTTCTAGACTTCGTCGTATGTGACGAATCGTGTCCCTTTCCACCTCCTGGCCCTCATTCCTGTAAGCCACTTGCACATCTAGTTTTCGAGTTCGGGTGATCCCGAGAACTCTACGCCCACTGACGCTTCTTTCGATGTTCAAACGGTTTCCGACCTTCGCATGCTTGAGGATGCAGCCATAGGATCCAAGGATCTGGCGGAGACGGTACCATTTAATCAGTCGCTCGGCTTTATCGATTACTCGACTGTTTCGCTTGATCCACCACGCAATTTCCATGACCTCTCGGTCGGCTCGCTGATCCCAGCTCTTCGGTACTAATCGATGTTGAGCTATCCTCAGTACAAACCTAAACAGCTCATCCTCATGGCAGGTGACTGTTGCGTCGTTCTCGTCAAGGAAGACGAGAGTGGCGACTAGGCCGGTCCTCTTGTTTCCGTTGTGAAATGCATGGTTGTGTATGACGGAATGCAGTAGGGCGGCAGCAGCCATCTCGACCGATTCGTACTTCCTTACATCGCCTATCGCAGTCTGCGGTCGCATGACTGCCGATGCCACCAGTCCAGGGTCGCGCGGTCCAGGGGGATCAATCCGGTCATCGCTTTCGTTAAAATCATTGACCAAGGCATCATGAATTGCCAGTAGTTCTTGCTCGGTTAGGCAGCGAAATTGTCGAACCCGCCCGACTGTGCGCCACTCAAGCGGCGGCGCGGGCGGCGAAGGCTTAACTCGCTGGTGCGGAATCGGTACTGCTGCCGGTGCACTCCTCTCTTCAGCTGCGCGTCTAAGCTTCCCGATCGCACCTTTCGGGAGATTTCTTGCCATTCGAGGGCAGTTGACTCCTAGCTCCTTAAGGAGTACCTCGAATGCTTCCGGAGTCAGACCAAGGCGCTCTCTCCAGTACTCACACCTGGCTAGGTCGCGGCTCCTCGGGAGCCCTAAGGCTCGCCGGGCCTTCGAGAAATCTCCGCCCATGAGCATGTCGTTGGGGCCGTTAATAAAGTCGAGCCCGCTGTCCCACAGCGTTACTAGTGCTTCGTCGAGCTCTAGGTGGGCCTCCGAGGCCAGGTCGGCAAGCCGTCCAGCTCTTCTCGCCATGGATTCACCCTCTCAAGGAGCCGCCGCCCTTCAAGCGAACCGAGCTCTCTTCGTGTTGATCGAGACTGGCCGCTACGCGACCATACACAAGAGCCCCGACATCGCGTTGCCCCCTGTGGTCCACCCACTGAAGCCATCGCCTGCCTGCTGCCGTCCAGAGTCGAGCTGGTCCGCAGGTAGATCTGGTCGCTGCCAATGGTAGAAGTCGGGGGTGCAAGTTGATCAACCCTCGAATGGTGCTCGCAAGGCTGGAAAGCTTGTCGGCGGCGCTGTTGGGTGGTGTTTGACCTATTCCTTGCCTTCGGCGGCGGCACCTCTGCTGAGGACCTGCAGGTAAGACTGGGCCTAACGGCATTTCAGCGAGCCTGGCCTCATTCTATCGACGCTTGACCACGAGAGCGCCTCACCGGAGGCCCGCAAGTATCGGGCCAACGTCAGGGTGGAGCGGGCACATCCCACCGGAGCGCGGCTGGTCTGCTGGTACTCCCGCACGAGGCGAAGGCCGTGATCGGCGCCGCCTCGATGAAGCGGGACATGCCGGTGGAGAACAGCCGGGCGGGCATGCCGGCTTGGTGCAGCATTTCCCGGCCACCAGCCCGCCCGCCGCCCGGTTCCGCAGCGTGACCCGGCTGGCTGCGGCTGACTGGCCAGCCCGTGCCCGACCCGCAGGCCGCTGTCACCGCCCCCGTCGTCGCCGTGCCGGCCACAACCTAGGTGCCGAAACGCCAGGCGCTGGAGGAGGCGTTGCGGCGGGCCGTGGTCAGCGTCAGCGGCCACGTGGCGGAGGAGGGCGGGGTCGTCGGGCGAGGCGATGCCTGAGGCGGCTGATCGACGGGTGTTGGAGGCCGCGTTCCACGAGGCGATGGTGCGCACCTACGAGCGGGCCCAAGACGAGGCGCGCTACAACGCGACGCTGCTGCTGCGGATGGTGACGGAGAAGGGCGGCCTGGCGACGGCTCGGCAGCTGCTGCAACATCCCGTGGTGTCGGACGGGTTCACCGCGTGTGGGAGCGAGGGCGGGTGGACCTGACCACGGAGGCGGTGGTGATCCGGCCACCGTTCCGGGAGCTGTTCACCGAGGAGGAGCTGGCGGTGGCCAGCAGCCGAGTGGTGGGGGGCGTCCGCGCAACTCTCCTGAGGTCGAGGTTGTTGGTCGGCGAAGGGGACGACAAATACGGCCTGGGACGAGAGGACACCCAGGCCCTCGCTGAGGCCGGCTGCTGATCCCAGTTCGACAGCAGCAAGGCCTGATGAGACGGTCGCAATAATTGCTGATGCGGCTTCCGTTACTCCAGCAGGAGATCGTTCTAAGGCATCACCCAGCCGTGGAGCTCCGGCCGATCGAGGTCTAGGTCAACCGCATCAAGACGACCGAGCGACGGATGTAGTGGCTGCGCGAACCTCGACCTCTCCCGCAAGGGCGTCCTCTCCAGACATGAGCCAGCGTCCCGAAGATCAGACACGGCATGGGTGACAGAGCTAAAGTTCGACCGGCGTTGTCATGCTGTTGCTGCTGCCGGTCGGCCGGCAATGCTGACAGCACTAGCGATCAGTATCCTCATGCTGACCGTGACGTGCTGGGTATCGGATTAGTCGGGGGTTCACGTTCAGAGCTGGGGCTCCTATGCTGTCTCCGTGGTCGGCTCGCTCGCTGGGTCGGTCAAGCGTTGGCCCGCGGCGGCTCTGTGCCCCGTCGACGTAAAGGCGAGCTGCCTCCAGTGCAGCAGCTACGCCCGGTGGGAGGAGGATTCTTGAGCGGCCTCTTTGATGGCTTCGAGGGGTTCCGGGTTCTGGCCGATGAGGACATCGACCGCGCCCTGAAATCCGCTGTCGTCGCTGTCGACGCGAACGTGTTACTCAACCTGTACCGCTACAACACGCGTACGGCGAAGGACCTTCTAGCCGTGCTCGAGAGCTTTGAGGACCGACTTGTGGTACCTCACCAGGCCGTCAATGAATTCCATCGAAATCGGTTGACAGCGGTGGGTAATCCAGAGGGAGCTGCCGCAGAGGCACGGAGTGCCCTGGTCAAGAACCTTAAGTCGACCTCGGACACCCTGGGGCGCTGGGCGAAACAGGTCGCGCTGGACGACACCGAGCTCGTGAGGCTGCGGGCAGCGGTCGACAGGCTCTATGACGATCTCGTTGGGGCTATCGGCGGAGCAGAGCCGGATCGGATCCACGCTGCGACGCCCGCCGCTCATGACCAGATCCTGAGTCGGCTGACGGGGATGCTCGAGGGGAGAGTGATTCCCCGTCCCTCGGACGAGATCTGGGAGAGATGGATCAGGGAAGGTCAGCGACGGGTGGACGCTCAGTCGCCGCCGGGGTTCCTCGACGCCGACAAGGGTGACCGGCTGCCCGAAGGAGCTTCTGGCGACTACCTGGTCTGGGTGCAGGCGTGCGAGGCAGCACGTCAGCGAAGGCTTGACCTCGTCATCGTGACCGGTGACGAGAAGGACGACTGGTGGTGGCGGCACCGGAACGTCGTTGTCGGTCCGCGTCCGGAGTTGACACAGGAGTTCTTCGAAATCAGTGATGGCAGGCGTCTGTTTCTCATGCGGCCTCGAGACCTACTGCAGCGGTCCCAGACGCTGAACGTCGAGGTCAGTCCCGACTCGCTTGCAGACGCCGACCGGGCGCGCGAAGAGCTTGACCCGGCGGCCCACTGGACGGTGGACACCGTGCGAGAGCTTCTCCGCCGCCTCGACCAGGAGGGGCAGGTCCAGGCGGAGGTAATTCGGGTTGCGGCGGAAGCCGGTGGAGTGATCGGCCGAGACGAGGTGTACGAACTGTGCGGCTACGACGACGAACGTATGCTGCGCGGCTTCACTCGACCGACCAACCGGATCACGGCCGACCTCCAACGAGCTGCGCTGTTGCCGGACAATGTTGCCCCTATGCTCAAGCCGCTATACCCGGACGGGGTTCGTGCCTCAGCATTCCGCGTGCCGTCGGAGGTTGTCGAGATCCTCGCGTCCATGGCCGACCCCCTGGCTCGGTCCGAGGACCGCACTGAGGCAGGTACGAGCCCTTGAGCGGATCGAGGCTCGTATCGTGGTGATTCCGCAAACTCTCAGCTTCGTCGAGGCGCAGAGGCGATCGCTGCCAGGTCGGCCGGCGGCGACCAGGACACTGCCCGGACCCGGTTCCAACAGTCCTCCTTCTTGCACCACTCGGTGACATTGGCTGAACCAGGTGGACTAATAATCACGTCACGTACGAGCTTCGTCACGTGGGGCACGGTTGCCTCGATCTGCTCGGGGACCTGCTGTAGGCGCCATACCAGATCCAGGTCGACCTGCCCGCCGAGTCGCTCGACGATCAGCGCCATAACATAGGCAGCCGTCTGACCCGGATATCCGCCGAGGCGCAGCTTAAGCACCTGTGTCCTAATGCCTTGGAAGAGAATCCCCTTGGCCACGAGGTGTCGGAAGTAAGAGAGAGTGGGGGCATCCCTCTCGTCGAGCTTGCACTCCAGTGTCCACTCCTGAAAGCACTTCTCGGCGCCGAGACTGACTGTGTGCGGGCGCATCAGGTAGGTCATCTCGTACTTTGCCGCGTCGGTCTTGCTGAACCTCTGATTCGGCGGGCACTCGCCCTCGAATCGCTTCTTTCGCGCGGCGGTCTGCTGACGGCTTCGCTCGACCTGGTACTGACCTCTGACACGTTCGTAGTACCAGTGGGTCTCGCGCGTGGAGTCAGGTCGCGCCGGTGCCCAGGCCACTCTCGAAACATGCTCGAGGCCGATGTGGAATGGCCCGTTCGCCTCGAAGTCTGCGGGTCTAATCGCGTTCTGCGAGTTCGCATACCTGGAGATTCGCGGCACGAGTTCGTTGAGAGCAGCCTCCGGGACTACGGTTATCTTGGCCATGACGTGCACACCGTCGAGGGTGCGGTTTGTCGACGCATGGTGCAACGAAGCCGTTGTCTGACCACCGTTGACGATCTGGAGGTCGTGTAGGCGTTTGAGGAAGACCGCGCCCTCCCGCCTCTCAACTTCGACGTCGGTCGCGGTGGCGGATATGCCGTTGTTGTAGGCGAGGAAGCGGCCGGGCTGTTCACGGATTGTCGTGTGCATCTCCCTGTTCACCCTGCCGCGGGCTTGGAGGTACGCACGCACGTTGCGTTGCAGGATTCGGCTGTGGTGTTTCGCGTACAGGTCGGCAAGTAACTGACCAGGGATGACCGCCAGAAGGCACCGGTAGCCGTCCGACTGTTCGGGAGACTCGAGGACGGGGACAGCGTGTCCCATCTCCTCTAGGTCGATAACGATCTCCTCCTGTACGCGGCCGGAGGCGGCGAGCCTATGGAGTCTGGCAATGTCCCAAACCTGGTAGGTGACGGGCAGCCCCACGAGTGTGGACTCATCGATACGTTCCAGGGTGGCGCGACCGTCGGTCAGCAGAAAGACGCGGATCCTGCGTAGCTGGGCCCACTCCGCATGGATTCGCTGCGCCATGTCGTATACGGGCGCAGACTCCTCCTTGAGTTTGTGGAGTCCCTCATGGCAGGCCTGGGCAAACGCGGTGGCGCGGCGGAAGAGGGCGACGACCCGCGTTCTGGTGATGGTCTCTCCGGACTTCTCGGTCTCCCTGGTGACCAGGTCGAGAATCGTACCGTCAGAGCTGATGTTGTACCCGGATATCTCGAGTGCGGGCCGGCCCTGCTGGCGCAGGTAACAGACGTCGAGATCCTCGAGTGACCCATCGGCGATCAGTCTCTCTGCCACCACCCTGACGAACATGTCCCCGACCATCATCTCCGGCTCGGCTGAGAGCCGCTGGTTGACCTCGACACGAAGATCTTCGGCGAATGCAGCCAGGTCGGAAATGGTGGTCACTGCGTGGCTCCAAGGTCTGCCGAGGTGAGATGTTGGAGGACGTCGGTCTGTGGCACAAGATAGTTCCGGCACTCGTCAAGGTCGATAGAGTAGGCGACAGCGCTCACCCCCGCAGGCAGCTGCCGTCTTGTGATGCTGGGAAACCCGGTGCCCACGTGGTAGCAGCGTCGGACGGCGAGCTCGTAGCGTTCCCGCTCGTACTGGCTACGGTGCAGGTCGAGCCAACCGGCGTGCAAGAGTCGGTCCTCGAACATCGCGGCGTTCGCGGCGAGTGCAGGTTCGGCCCGTACAGCATCGACGATCTCGGGAAGACTGACGCCGGCCGTGTCGCTCGTCCGCACGCTCTGGTGTAGCAGGACGAGGTACCCGACGTTCTCTGCGTCGAGCTGCGCCTCGCTACTGATTCTGCATCTTCCCGCGTCGCGGTAGCTGGTGCACTTCACCTCGACAGCCATCCCCGGACGTCGGAAGTCTTGGTCCGCTCGCAGCGGGCCGACCCAGGCGGCAGCGGCGGCTGGCCCCCACGCTGGTATCGCCAACTCGCGCAGCGCCAACAATTCGCCGTACAGACCCAGCTGCGCCTTCGCGGACAACCCTGTTCGCAGGCCTGCCCCCAGCATGCGGTGCCAGGAGGCCATCCGTCGGACCAGCGCGACGCCCGGGCCACCGGGGGCGGCCGAGAGATGCTGCACTAGGTCCGCCACGAGAGTGTTGAACATCTCGGCCTCCACGAGATGCGTTGCGGCGACTCGAATCCTGTGGCTCTCGAAGGTGTATCGAAGTCCTGCCGTGTCAGCGAGTTTCGGAGCCAGCGGCACATCGTTTGCCGCGACGTTGAGGGCGCGGACACGGTCGGGGAAGTCGACCTCCAAGTGCACCTCTGCGCTCACGGCCTTCGTGCGCACACGGCGACGGCGGGTGCCGGGGCTGGCAGGGGGTGAAGCTTGCATCTCCTCGAACAGGCGCATGACGTCAGCTACGGTGGCGGTCACTCGGTGTCGTCCTCGGGGAGGCCGAGTTCCTGGGCTCTCAAACTCTTGGCAAGGTTCTCGATGAAAACGCTGTTCGCCTTGTATCGCAGCTTTTTGGCATTGTCGGTCTGCGGGAATGAGATTGCGAAGCCAATGACCAACTCCTCCTGTCTCCCGCTTCCCGGGTCCACACGGTAGAGCACCAACAGACCGTCCTGCGGTGATCTCTCCCGGCGGAGCGCCCGACCACTCGGACGCTTGACCGTCCTGCCACCGTCGGCCTCGGCGCGCGTTCTGAGGAGGGCACGTTCGAACTGGTCCGTCGTCAGCCCGATGGCCTCGTCGGCGGGGTTCACCAGCACACCCACCTCGTAGTCCTGGCCCGACACGTAAGGCGTGCTGCTCGTGTTGCGTCGTGTCACCCGTCGTACCGTGCTGCCGTCTATCACATCCGTGGTCGGCGCCTTGCCCGCCACCAAGGCGACAGTCCAGTTGACCAGCTCACCCTTTGCCTGCTGGGCGTCGATGTACTCGATCAGGAAGCGAGGTGCCGCTTGGACATTGCGAGGGGACGCCCTGAAGCCTGCGAGAAAGGCCTTCACCGGCTCTGGCGACACGTTGGTTCGTACATACCCGTTAGCGCTATTGACTGTCCCGTCGGGTAGCTGGTCACAGCCGGAGACGGCCTCGACGAGGTTGTCAAGGAGCTCGCGGTTCGTCTTCGAAGATGCCGTGTCGGTGAGCATTACCAGTGTCTCGGGACGCTCGCCAGAGAACGTGAAGGTGAGTGTCGTCGCGGCACGCCGTTTCACAGCTGCCGTGACCTGTAGCTGGCCGATGCCGTCCTCGATCTTCAGCCCGACGTCGCTTGGGGTTGCGTTGTTTTCGGCCACCGTGGTGACGACGTCCATGAGCTCCCGGTTCGCACGTGTGATGTGCACGTAGTAGTCGGTCAGCTCCTTAGTCGTGTACAGGCGTGTGACGTCGAGGTAGCCGCTACGGAACCCGAACCACCGGCCCATCTGGAGGAGCGTGTCGTACGCTCGGGAGGCCCGCAGATAGTAGGAGACCGTGAGCCCTTCAAGGGTTAGCCCGCGTGACAGTTTGTCTCCGCCTACGGCGACCACTGTGAGGGGAGCCGATCGGTAGTCAAGGACATCCTGGGCTGTCCCGTTGATTGCCTTGACGTTCTCCGCCGCCTCGGCGAGCACCTCCGGGATGACGCCGAGCGCCTCCGACATCACTACGGGATCTCCGACCGCGTCACCGAGATCGTCACGGGCGGCAAGTTCGCGGTGCACCGGGACGAAGTCGCGGCGCCAGAGCGAACTAAGTCGCTTCCGGACGGAACTACCGAGGCTGCCTCGTTCACCCCAGGTATCCCGCATTGTTGCCAGATGCTGTCGCACCTGACTGACTACGGCTGACTGGGTCTCGGTAAAACGGGTCACGTGAATCAGCATGGAGTTGTGGCCCGCACGGCCGCCTGCGCGCGCCGTGCGTACCTTACGCACTGCGGTTGCCAGCACGAAGGCGTCTAGCGCCTCGACCAACGAGGCCGGTATCGGTGTCACCGGCCGGTGTCCGTTTTTATGGCCATCCGGCATCCAGATCGAGTGGTCCTCAATCTGCTTGATGATGGGCAACGGCTGGCGCACCTCGTCCGAGGCAGGATCCTCAAAACCAAAGACTCGTTCCGGCCCGCAGTAGTTGGACGGTGGTTTGAGGGCGAGGACGAAATTGTTGGGAAACAGGTCTGGACCCAGCTCGGGATGATCCGTGGTGTGCGGGATAAAAATGTTTCCGAACGGGGTGGCGGTGTAGGCCACGTACGCCTTACGGTCGAACATCTTCAGGAGTTGCCGAATAGCCTTGTTGATCGCGGTGGGATCGTGCTCCGGGTCGCTGTGAGTCTTGTTGCTGGGCGCCTTCCTGGTGTCGATTGAGGCGTCGTCGGCCTCGTCGTCGACGAGTAGTAGCGGAAGCTCGGCGAGCGCCTGGTCCTTCGTGAAGTTCTCCAACCAGGCTGCGAGGTTCTCGAGAATGCTCTTGTACTTCTTTACCACGATGAGCACTCGGTTCTTGCGCAGGTCGACCGCTGTGGTCAGAGCCACGTTCCGTTTGAAGTCAGACTCGGTGGTCGTGAGCGGAAAGACCTGTACTGGCGGGTGCAGTCCCAGGAGACCCACACCGATGTCGCCGAGTCCGGCGCCGTCGGCGCGGTGACGGGTCACCCTGGTGTTGAAGCCCAGGAACTCCAGATCGAGGCGGGCCTGCGTCTGGTTACGCAGACTCTCGTTTCGGCCGGCGAGAACGATCACGAGATGGTAGCCGGCATCCACGGCCTTGCATATCACGCCCGTGTAGTTGGCCGTCTTTCCGGACTGGACCTGCCCGTAGACCAGCCCATAGGCCGACCACGACCCGGGGCGTCCGGGGTCCTCAAGCCTGTCCAGCACGAGGTCAGTGGCTTCGTGTAGCGCCTCGACAGGCTGAGGTTTCCAGCCCGCGCGAGTTGTCAGCCACTTGCGGTAGCGTTCCCAATAGTCGAAGGCAACCTTGTCACGGCGCGCCGCGTACCAGGGTTCGTGCTGGTCCGAGTTGAGAACTGCGACCGGACGGGGCACCCAGACGTCGAAGCGCTCCTCGAGCCGAATCACGAGCTCGTCAACGTTGACGAGCCCGACAGCGCTGGCAACCTCCGCGGAAAAGGTGGCAACCTGTCTGAGCTTGTCGGCCGTCCGTTCGGTGCGCGGCGTGTTGAGCAGAGCGTTCTCGCTGATGCCGAGCGCCATGTCAAAAGCGTCGATCACGAGGTAGGCGCTCCTTCGCTCTCTAGAACCTCGGCCAGCACCCCCGGGAACCGATTGAAGGGTTCCGTCGACTTGAGTGCCTGCAGAAAGGCCTCCCGGGCGGTCGTCTGGGTAGGCAGCTTCGCGATGGCCGCCCGCAGGAGTAGGGCCACCTCCTCACGCTCGGCAGCCTCTAGGGGGGCCTGCGGAGCGCGTTCAGGGGAGCTGCTCGTGTCCGCCGCTATGAGCCCGACTGGCACGGTCTCCTCGATCAGCCGCAGCAGCGGCCGTACCGCATCGGGAGCGTCGGCGAGTGCTGCGACGACAACAGGATGCTCTCTATTGATTCTGTAACCAGTACGACCGCGCCGCTCGTGCTGCTGCCACACGAAGACCAGCTGACCCCTTCCACCACGTCGGTCCCCGCCCGAGCCCCTGTGGCGAAACACCTGCTCCGACCGGGATCGGGCAAGCGCGGCGATTTCGAGGAGCCTGTCACGCAGGTGCGCAGGCGGAATGACCTTGGCCTTTCGTATGTCGACCTGCCAGGAGTGGTCGTCTTCGGTGCCGATGTCTACGGAGATTCGGGCTAGTTGGGCTAGATGGGTCTGGCGCAGACCAGGCAGCCCGAGCCAGCCGCCGAGAGTGATAAGCCGCTGCCGGCGGTAGACGTAGAAGCCTTGGCCTCGGATCCAGCCGGACGAGCCAGCCGCGTTCCTGCTCACACTCTCGAGAATGCGGGAGGGGTGCGGCAGGACGAACGGAGTGACGGTCACGAGCCCGCTTCCGCTGTGGATCGATTCGGTGCCCATGTCCTGGGTTGCCACGTTGTCACGCAGGAATGGGTCCCATGCCGTGACGGGCTGGCCGCCCACGTGCAGACTCAGTGCACGGCGGCTGAGGTGCCGGCCGAAGACGGCGCCGAGGTGAGCTCTCACCTTCGTCATTTGGTTGACCAGAACACTTCCGGTGCCGCAACGGTCCAAGCTCCTCCAGAGCACAATCGTGCCGGTATCCCGGAACTTCAACTGTCGGACAACCGACATGGCTTCCTCGTCAATGCTGTCGCGCAGGTACCACCCGTTGCGACGCCGAACATAGTCAATGTCCCATTCACGGCTCGCTAACTGGCCGTCGGACGACCGGCTGATGACGGTCAGACGGCGAGCCTGCGAGAAGGAGGCGGTCTTCAAACCGAGACCGAAACGTCCGAGATCAGCCGGATGGCGTTGCACCCAGGGCCCGTGCGTCCCGAGGTGCATCGCCTCGTGGAGCTGCGCCTCGGTCATACCCCTGCCGTTGTCGACAATCGCGACCCATCCTCCAGTCGCGTCGGCGTTGTACTCGATGCTGACCGTGACCGCCTCGTGTGTGACGCTGTTGTCCACCAGGTCGGCAATCGCGTCCGGCAGGTCGTAGCCAAGCGCCCTGAGCGACTCGATCAACGCTGCTGCCTGGGGCGGGGCGTGCTGGTCGCTTGATTCGGCGGTCATCAGCGCCCTTCCACTCGATAACGGTGAGACAGCATACGACTTCGCTGCGGATCCCGCGCTTAGGGCAGATCGACTGGGTGGCCCTCCGCGACCTGGCTGACATCGCCGAGCCTCCGTCGTTGTGGATCTCTTCCGAGAAGACCGCTAGGATGCCGGCACGGTCTCGAACTGAGGCGTGGCGGCTTCCACTTCTGGCAGGCTATGAAGTAGCGTTGCTGTGATCGAGTAGTACAGGTGTACAGAGGCCCTGCGTGTTGTGGGGCGTTCGCGAGGGGGGACGGCGGCCGAGTGTCCACCTACGGCGTAAAGCTGCAGCGTAGCGACGATCTACGGCTCGTTCCACATCACGACGGCTGCACCACTGAGACATTCGTTGACTGGTGCCGGGGTGAGACTGCCAGGGGTCGACCCCTCGCCGTAGACCTCTTCTCCGGCGCAGGCGGCCTAAGCCTTGGGCTTACCAATGCGGGATGGACGGTCGCTGCTGCAGTCGATCACGACGACAAGGCACTCGCAACCCACCGGGCGAACTTCCCCGGGCTCGCACTCGACGTCGACCTTGGGGATGCTGCCGCCCGACGCGGACTGATCCGGCTACTGAAGAGGGTTGACGTTGACCTGGTGGCCGGAGGGCCACCCTGCCAGCCATTCAGCCGTGCCGGGCGTAGCAAGATCCGCAGTCTGGTCGAAGCCGGCGTCCGGGACGAGGTCGACCACCGCAAGGAGCTATGGCGGTCCTTCGTGGAGGTTGTCCTTCGGGTCCGGCCTCGAGCGGTGTTGATGGAAAACGTTCCTGACATGGCGCTCGGAGACGAGCTGTTCGTCGTCCGCTCCATCGTGAACATGCTGGAGAAGGACGGATACCGTACGCAGGTGCGGTTGGTCGATGCGTGGCGCTTCGGTGTACCGCAACACCGCCAACGCCTCATCGTTCTGGCTCGTCGTGACGGCGGAGCGTTCACATGGCCGGAGGAGACCGACTCACCCACGAAGCTGCGCGAGGCAATTTCGGATCTGCCCGAATTAGGTCTGACCACCGGTGGCCGCGTTATGGTCTATGCGGGCGCCAACAGCGAGTACTCGATTGCCATGCGTGACGGCGCTCCGCCCGGAGTGGTGCACGACCATATGACCCGTCCGGTACGGGACGACGACCGAGCGGTGTTCGCACTCATGGACTCACGCACCCTGTACTCGGACATCGATCCCAAGCTACGCCGCTACAAGGCCGATACCTTCGACGACAAGTACAAGCGGCTCGGCTGGGGTGATCTCAGCCGATCGATCACAGCGCACATCGCCAAGGACGGATACTGGTACATCCACCCGAAGGAACACCGTACGCTCACTGTTCGGGAGGCAGCCCGCATCCAGACCTTCCCGGACCGGTTCCGGTTCGCGGGTACGCGTAGCGATGCTTTCCGTCAGATCGGCAACGCTGTGCCGCCGCTGCTTGGCAAGGCCGCCGCGTTGGCGGTCACACCACGTGAGGACCTGCCTCTTCCCAGCACTGACAGGGACCTGGGGCCCGTCCGGAAGCGGTTGGCCCAGTGGGCCGCACAGCAACGCAGGAGTCAACACTGGTACCTATTTCCGTCGGACCAGATGTCTCCGACACTCGCCGCGCTGGTTGCGATGTGCCGTGGCCAAACGGGCCTCGGCGCTGCACTTGAAGCAGTACGAGGCCTCGCCAGCCTAACGCCGGCTCATCTCGATGCGATATCCCGCCACCCGGACTCCACCTCACGGCTACGACGGGCCGCGGAGCGCCTGTCGCCCGCGATCAGCCAGCTCGACGGCTGCAACGATCCTGCGGAAATTGCCGAGAAGGCTCGTCTCCAAGCGGCGGAGGTTGAACTCTTCCGGCTTCTGCTCGGTGAGGACCGACTACTGCCGAACCAGACGACTGTCAGGGTCGCGGACCGCGTACTCAGCACCGGCTCCGGTGGGTCGAACCTTCGCACACGGGGCCGCCTTGACCTCGCCCTACTGGTTGGTTCCGGTAAGCATGCGCCTGGACGTATGGCCGCGGTCAGACTTGTTGGTGCCACCTTCTGTAAAACGGATCAGTCGTCGTCAGTCTGCGGCAGCTGCCCGTTGCGAGAACACTGCGAGGTGGGATCTCTACCTACGTCAGATGTTCGGCAGGCTCGCGCCACCCGTGCGGCAGCCGTCTCCGGGTCCTGACGTACCTCGCACTCACGAACTCTGACCACCGTCCATCCAGCAGTGGTCAGCGCTTCGTCGTTGCGACTGTCTCGCTCGACATTGGCCCGTAGTTTGGCTCGCCAACGATCAGCGTTCGGCCCCCTGAACTCTTTGGGTCCGTGTTGTGGACAGTTGTGCCAGAAACAGCCATCAACGAAGACGGCTACTCTGTGACGCGGCATGACGAAGTCTGGCCGGCATCCAGCTAGGCGACGTCTCAGCCGGAAACGGAAGCCGAGCGCGTGAACCGCTCGCCGGAGTATCAGTTCCGGAGCGGTGTCCTCCGTCCGGCGCCCTCTCAAATGCGCACCCGCAGACGTCGGTACCCAGCCACGCCGCTCAGTCTCAACTCCCGAGTCAGGCTTCGCGAAACCGCCAATGGGCAAGTTTTCGCTCTGCGACACTCGTCGACGCTCCTCAGGGGATTCAGTCCTCATCAGCATCGTACCGGCTCCTTGCGGGAGAGTTCGAACTCGACGGATCGGGAGAGTCGGGTAGGCCAGTTCGACGCCACCTCGGTCAGAATGCTGTCGCTAGGCCTCATTTTTCCTGTGATGGAGGGGGCAACTACGCAGAACAGATCAGGTCTTTCGTTGGCCCAGCCGCACCCGCAAGCTGCCGCCTGCACCAAGGGGTGCAGCCAGTCAGTTTTCGAACGGCCAATCACCGTCATGAAAATCGTATACGGCGACCAGGCCGAGAAGCTCAATTGGCCACGACAGCTCGCCGCCGAGTCTGTTCCGACCGAGGCCAGCGCCATGGCCGGTCTCGCTGCTCCCAGGTCAAAACTCTTGAGCTCACCTTCTTCGCCTACGTAGCAGCCGCGCGCCTCTGCCTCGGCGGCCGTCAACTCGGGCTCGACATTATCGGCATCCGGATGAAAGTACCCAATCGCGTAGGTGATCTCGTCGAAGCGCTCGGCCTCCGCCGCTAATCTGCCCGGGAGCGTCATGAGCCGATGCTCCACCAATGCCAGCGACAGGGCAAGCGTGTGAGAAACGTTTGTGATTGACCTGACATTGTGCAGGTATCCCAACCCATCAGTCAGCCGACGAGTATCCAGAATTCAGCCGTGTGCGGTATCGGTCGAGCCCCACGCGGCACCGCTCGAAGGTATCACCTTGCCTCGTTCCGTAGCCTAGGTCAGGTCAGCAAATGGCGTCCAGCGCCTAGTGGAATCCACTTGCTCTATGGAGCGCATCCGGACGGCGAACTCATCCGCTACTGCTGAGGAACTAGCGAGAAGAGGGGCCGCAGCTGCGATCATCTTAAGCTCGCGTGCCTCCCGCAGAACCGTCCAGTCGCTGTCGGAGGTGATGTCGCAGCCGTAGGCGTTAGTCAGCCTGCCACACGCCTCGACAGCCCCAAATCGTGCCGTGCCGACTGCGACCGCCGCCAAGTCGACCTGCCACGGTCCGATGCAGGTGGAGTCGAAGTCGCAGAAGACGACCCTTCCAGATGGCTCCCGAAGCAGGTTGCCGACATGGGCGTCTCCATGAATGAGCGTCCGCTCCGAACGCTGGCTGAGTGCGGCGATCTGAGGCTCCAAACGGTCGCACCACGCCATGAGATAGTCGTGGTCCTCGCTGCTCAGCCCGTCGGCATCAACCAGGCGTCGACGGGCATCTCCGATCGGATCCCAGGCAGCGACCGAGAACGGCGGCGAGTCGAGCGCGTGAAAGCACCGCAAGGTTGAACCCAGGTCTTCCACCGTCGGAGCCGACGCGTTTCCGGGGACGTAGGTCCACACCGATGCAGTGAGATCACCTACCTCGACGGGTTGCGCGACCTCGGGCGCTAGGCGGACCGACGGCGCGTCGATGTCGGCGAACCACCGTGCGAGCTGGACCACTTTCGTGACCCGCTCTCTCAGGCGATGTGTGCGGGCGATCCGGATGACGATCCCGGAACGTGGCAGTGCGAACACGGCATTGTTGGTCAGGCGCAGGAGCTGAGCATCATCGGTCGGGACGCCAAGACCGGTTGCGATCTCGCGCATCGCCCGGGTCATCGCCTCTTGGGAGAAGCGTCCGCTCATACCGTCGCCGCAGCCCGCGCCTTGAGCGCATGCTCGAACTCCGCGACCGCAGGAAGCCGGCGGTGCCGTTTGAGATCACGGCGCAGATTGACGACTCGGTCGGTCACACGGCGGGAGGTCAGCGCACCGGACTGCTCGACCACACGTGCACCGACGACGACGGCCCGCTCAGGCTCACCGGCGAGGAAGAGGGCGCTGCACAGTCCGACCTCGTTGAGCACCATGCTGCGGACGTTCGCCGGCCCGAGGGCGGCGATAGCGTCCTCCACGCTTTGCACAGCCCGGTCGGCGTGTGTGCCAGATTGCCGAGCGATGTCCCGGTAGACGCGACCGTACTGGGCGAGAAGCTCACCCCGGTCGTAGAACGCCATCTGTGGTGGTTCCCGCTCGGCATCGATGCGCTCGAAATGGTCGCTTGCCCGGCCGAGGATCCTCAACGCGCCCTGATGATTCCCGAGCGCAGCAGCCGACGCGGCTTCTGCTCCGCAGAGCAGAGCACTCATGGCCGGCGTGGCGCGCTGACCGAGGTGGGCGCGCGCCAGTTGCAGGGTCGCCAGGGCGTCCTGGTTGTGTCGCAGGTGCTGCAACTGCTTGGCCTGGGAGTAGCGGATCAGTGCGGCCAGTGGCGCGTCATCAACGGTGATTGCCGCCCGCTCGGCAGCGACGAAGTGCCGCTGGGCGTCCAAGTGTCGGCCCGCGTCGAGCGCGGTCCAACCGGCCAACTGACGGGCCGCCGCGACCGCCGCGACCAGGCGGGGCGCGAGCCCTGCCGGGTGCGGCCAGTCGAGCATGCGGTACACCGACTCGGCGAACCGGGCGATCTCTCGACAGAGCAAGCCGCCGCCGCTCTCGCGGTCCACCGATCGGTACAGGTCAAGTACGGCGTTCAGCCGTGCCACGTCCGCATTGCCGATGCTGCGGGGCTTGACATCTCCGACTACTCCGACCAGTCCGGCGCCCGTCGCCACAGCGGCGATGCCGGTCAGCAGTGCGCGCCTTCCCTGATCTGGCCCTGCGGGGTTGGGAGTGACGATGGTGTCTGCCGGAGAGTGCGTGCCAGTAGCGAACCAGAGCCGTGTAGGCGGAATCCGGAGCAACGACGCCCAGTGCGCCAGCCGGTCGAGGTGCACCAGCGCCGGCCCGGTCTCGATTCGGCTCAACTGCGCCTGCGTGATCCCCAGCCATCCCGCCACCACGCTCTGCGGCAGCGGGCTCCGCCCGTGGTACGGGTGATACCGGTAGGCCCGGATCACTCGCCCCAGGTGCCGCCCGGCCAGCGCCATCCGCACCGGCTCGTGGTCCCAGAACGACTCCGGCACCACCGGCGGCGCGCTATGCCGATCTCGCTCCGCGGCCTGGCAGGGCGCGCACCGGCCGCTGTCGTTGTCGCGGGCCAGGCGTCCGCCGCAGCGCGGACAGTTCGCGTGTGTCACCGGCAACCTCGCTTCGCGCGGGTGGCTGTGTCCGAAATCGAGCGTAACCATTCAAACCGTTTCGTGGCGTGCCGGTATGCATGTCACGCATACCGCCACCGCCACCGCCCAGCGCGAGCGTGACTGATCGCATACCGGGCGTGCATGCCGTCGACGATCACGAGGACATACGGCCATCGGACGTCAAGGTCGACAGTCGACGCATGGCCCGGGGCGGGTGCTGGGCTCCGGCGGTGCCGCGTCCCCCGATTCGTGGCTGCCCGCCGACCCCGCCCGCCCCGGCGCCCCGTCCACGACACCCGACCCCGGAGGCGTCCACCGATGTCCGTCGCACCCACCGACCGCCGCACCCCGACCACCGACGAGGAGTCGAAGTCGCACGAGACGGCCGCGCTGCTGCACGCCTCCCTGCTGCGGCTGCTGGACGGCCGCGACGACCGGGCCGCACGCCTGGCGTCGCTGCGGGTGCTCGGGTCCGCGTACCGCGGCTTGGGGTGGCGGCCCTGGCACGCGGCGCCGGTCGGCGCCGCGTTGCTGGCCGCGCCCGGCGTGTGCTGGCGGCGGGCCTGGCGTCTGGTGGAGCGGACCGCCGCGCGGATGAGCGACGGCCCGGCCTGGTGGCCGGCCGAGGTGGTCGGCCACGTCCGCGACGTCGACACGGTCGCCGCGCTGACGGTACGGCCCTCGCGGTGCCTGCCGTTCCGGGTCGGGCAGGCGGTGCCGGTGTGCACGCCCCGCCGGCCGGGCCGGTGGCGGTGGTTGTCGCCGGCGAACGCGCCGCGCGCGGACGGCACCGTCGAGTTCCATGTCCGCGCGGTGCCCGGCGGGTCCGTCTCCGGCAGCCTGGTCCACGAGGTACGCCCCGGCGAGCTGCTTCACCTCGGCGCGCCGGCCGATTCCGGGCTGGAGTTGGTCGACGGGGACGACGATTTGCTGCTGGTGGCCGGCGGCACCGGCCTGGCGCCGCTGCGCGCCCTGGTCGAGCAGGTCGCCGAAGCGCCCGCCGGCCGGCGGGTCACGCTGGTCGTCGGCGCGCGCACGTTCGCCGACCTGTACGACGCGATTGCGTTGGACAAGCTGCAACAGGCCCACGACTGGCTGACCGTCGTGCCGACGTTCTCCGACGACCCGGAGGCCGAGCCGGCCGAGCGGGGCACCGCCATCACCCTGGCCGGCTACCACCACCGTGCCGGCCAGCACGTGCACGTGTGCGGCCCGCCGGCCATGCTGGCCGCCGCCCGTCGCTGGCTCGCCATCGCCGGCGTGCCCGCCGACCGCCTGCACCTGCCCACGCTCGGGTGGCGCTGACGGCCGGGGCGTGGCCGCGAAAATGCATTCCGCAACTGCAGTAGGAAAGCGTCCGCGTTGGAAATTCCACCGCTTGGGTCCGCGCGGAAAATGTATCGGCATGGCGACAGGTTGCGCCCCGGCAGGGCCTGGTGATCAGGGAAGACGCCTTCATATCCTGACTTGAGAGAGGGCTTCATCTATTTCCTGCGGGGGTTGTGGAATGGCTTTTCTTTCCGCGCATCGAATGGTGTTGGCCGCCGTCCTCGGCGGCGTCCTGATCGCTCCCCTCGGTGGCTTGCCCACGCCGGGGATCGCCGCGGCGAACCGCGAGATGACCGACTATCTCGCGACCCACCCGGGCGGCGTGCCGGTCGGTGCCAACGAGATCAGCTACGGCGACGGCACGGTACTGGTCACGCTGCGCGCGCCCGCCGGCACCTACGCGGCGGCCGACTGCCCCCTGGGCTGGTACTGCTTCTACGACCGCCCGAACTTCGGCTACCCCCGGGGCAAGCTGTCCGACTGCGGCCGGCAGAACCTCGCCACCTGGCAGTGGCAGTTCCGGGTGGCGTCCGCGCACTACAACCTCGCCAGCGGGTCGGTCACGTTCTACTACAACCAGACCGCGCTGTTCAGCGTCGGCGCCGGCAACCGGGTGCGGGCCGACGCCGAGCCCTACCGGGACTGGGCCAACTACGTCAGCCGTCCCTGTTAGTCGCTGGTCGGATCGGCGCACGGCTTGTCGACGATGGTGTCGGTCCAACGGCTGTCCACGAACAGGTAGTAGGCGAGCGTCTCATCGCCAGCGCCGATCTTCTCGTGGCTGAGCAACCGGCCGGTCTTCTCCTCGAAGAGGAGCGTCTCCCGCTGGCCCTCACCGTTGTCGGCGCTGATCGCGTGCCCGTCCCGGCCGGCACGGTCGGGGTAGCTGCCACCGTCGATGATGCCCTCGGTCTCGGCGAGCAGCCGCCGCAGGGCTTCCCGCTGCGCCCGGGAGAGGGGCCAGAACTGGTGCATCTCGGCGACCAGTTCCAGCGTGCCGGCCGCGTTGCGCAGCTCCGGCGGTTTCCGCTCCAGCAGTTCGGCGACCTGCTCGCGCAGCCGGGTCACGTTCTCCGACGGTGCCGGCGGCACACCGGTCAGCTCGCTGCGGCCGAAGAGGGAGACCTTCGCCCGCGACCGACGGCCGTGGTCGACGGCCTGGACGGTACGCCGGCCGGCCCGATCCCGCGTCCACCAGAGCCGCTCCTCCCGAAACCGGTCCAGCCGTTCCGAGCGGGGCCCGAGGTCGTCCGGGGACCACACCCGCAGGCAGGTGAACGCGTACCGGCCCGGGCTCGCCGGCGCGAAGGGCGGTGGATCACGCTCGTCGCCACGGCTCGTCGGCGGCGTCTCGGTCCGGGTGGACGGGGACGCCGGCAGGGTGGCATTCCGGTCCGACGCGCCCTCCGCCGCCACGTACGACGCGAGGCCGCCGCCGAGCACGACCAGAGCGAGAGCGATGTAGACCATGATCCGGCGCCGGCGACCGATCATGGCCCGCTGCCGCCCCCGCCCACCCGGCGCGTGTCCCCGGCCCGGAGGCAGGTGGTAGTCGGGGCCGTCGACCCGCGGCCAGGCCACGTCCGGGGGTCGGGGCGCGTCGACCCCGGCGACCGGCGGCGTCAGCGTCGGCTCACGCTCCGCGCGGTGGGCGTCCAACGCGTACGCGGCCAGCCGCAGGCACCATGACGGGCCCGCCGGCCCCAGGTTGTCGTAGGTGGTGGCGACGAGCGCGTGGACGGCCAGCGACAGCCGGTACTGCGTGCGCCACTCCGCTCGCCAGCCGCTCCGCTCGGCGTACGCCGTCCCCGCCTCGTGGGTGAGCCGCACGAGATCGGCCAGTGCCCGTGGTAGTTGGCTCGGTGCGGACTGGTCCGGCCGGACCAGGTATCGCAGGAGAGCGTCCGCCTGCTTACGTGGCAGAGCGGACGGCCACTCTCCGTCCGGAGTGCGCCGGGGCGCCACCGAGGGAAGAAGCAGCGACAGGAGCAGGACGACCGGGTCGCGGGTCAGCGAGGCGCGGCTCTCGTACGACTCCAGGTCGACGAGGATGAATCGGCCCGGGTGGAGCCGGCCGTCGACGGTCTCCGGGATCAGCACGTTGCCGCCGTGCAGGTCGCCGTGGGTAAAACCCTGCAGGTAGCGAATGATCAGGTCACCGAAGAGCCCGCCCGGCTCGGCCAGCCGCAACGGATTCGGCAGCGTCTCGCCGTCGATCTCCAGCCAGTCCCGGTCCAGGTCGCCGAGCCCGTGCCGGTCGACGGCCGGCCGGATCGCCCCCAGCGCCTTCGCCGCCGTCAACTCCCGACGGGCGTACGCGCGCACGGTGGCGGTCCCGGTGGACGGTCCGTCATCTCCCTCGGGACGGTTCCAGTCCTCGTGCAGGGCGCTGATCACCTTGCCATAGGTCTCGACGAGGAGATCGTCGTCCTCGATCCGGTCCATCGGGACCGCCCGGTCACCGCCGTTGGCGACGTCCTGGAAGGAGAGGTGACGACCGTCGCCGACCGGGTGCCACCCGACGTGCCGCCCGACCATGTGGCGTTCGGCAAAGCCGCCGCCCTCCCTCTTCGCCAAGGCGTGCCGGTCTGATTCCGGCGAAGCGCACTTGTTGGCCGGGTGTACCTTGACCAGTTTCTTGTGGTCCCCGGTGCGCCCCTGGTCGGTGAGCCGCGCCAGGCTGACCGGGAAGAGGTACGCGTCGGTGTATCCGCGCAGGGGCTCCTCCTGCGGCAGATAGGCGGCGACGCGACCTTCGCCCGCTGCCCATCGCCGCAGCGCCGCCCGCACGCGTGGGTCCTGTCGCAACCGTGTCGGCGCGGCGTCGAGACCTTCGTCCATCGTGGTCGTTGAGCTTTCTGGAGGGGTTGAGTGTCGACTCAAAGTACACGACTATGGATCAAGCCGTTGTTAACTCGCGCATCAGCGTGAAAGAGTGCTTTTCGACAAGTTGGGAGGGCGGCGTGACGGCCCGGACGCGTTCCCTGCTCAGGCGTCAGGTCGACCCGGCCATGATGTCGCTGCTGCGGGCCATGTCGGTCTGCCACTCCCGCGCCCAACGCCTCGACGCGCTGCGCACCACGGTCTCCGTCGTGATCGCCGGCGCCGGCGCGACGGTCGCCTTCACCGGCGTGTCGGCCACCGCCGTCACCGCGCTCGGCGCGCTCTGGGCCGTGGTCAACGCGCTCGGGCTCGCCACCTGGTCGCGCGGGCAGCTCCGGCGGGCCGCCACCATCCAGGAGATGTTCGACGTCGACCTGTTCCGCCTACCGTGGAACGCGGTGGCGGCCGGCGACCGGGTCGCCGCGCACGAGATCAGCCGACTCGACCGCGCGTTCCGGGGCACCGAGCGCTACCTGCGCGACTACTACGAGATCCCGGAACTGCCCGCCCCGTACGACGTCCTCGCCTGCCAGCAGCAGAGCCTCGGCTGGGGCGCCAGGCTGCGCCGCCGCTACGCGTACACCGTGCTCGTCGCGGTGGCGACCTGGACGGCGGTCGGCGTCGGCTACGGCGTCTTCGCCGGGCTGACCGTGGCCCACCTGCTGCTCGCCTGGTTCGTGCCGTCGCTCGGCGCGCTGCTGCTCGGCGTCGAGATCTACCGGGGGCAGCGCGAGATCGCGGTCGAACGCGACCGGGCCATGACCATCGTCGAGGGCCACATCGCCTCGGCCGTCCGCGACCCGGCCGCTGACGCCGGTGACCTGCTCACCGTGGCCCGCCAGGTGCAGGACCTGCTCTTCCACAGCCGCTGCACCCAGCCCCGCGTGCCGAACTGGTTCTTCCGGCGGTTCCACGCCGCCGACCGGGTCGACTTCCAGTCCACGATGGTCGGTCTCGGCCAGGTGCTGCACGCGCCAGCCCCGGCGACCCGACTCGACGGCTGAGCACGGTGCCGCGCGGGGCCGCGCGGAGCGCCCGACGTCGGTACCCTCCTCCGGTGCCGCACACCGAAGACCCGCTGGCCGGGTTCACGCCGGCCCGGGCGTACACGAAGGATGTCGTCGCCGACGCGCCCGCCGCACCCGGCGTGCACCTGGTGCTCGACGGCGGCGTGGTCGCCTACGTCGGCCGCACCGGCAACCTGCGCGCCCGGCTGCGGCAGCACCTCACCGGCAACCGTGACTCGTCGGTGCTGCACGAGCAGGTCGGCCAGCTCCTCGACACACCGGGCCGCGTCGCGACCCGCGACGACATCGCCGGGTGGCTGGGGCGGTGCGAGGTCCGCTGGCATGAGACCGACAACCCCGAGGGTACGAAGGAAGCGCTGGTCCTGGCGCTGCGTCCCCGTTTCAACCGTCAGGTGCCCCGCCCCCGCTGATGTTGGAGATTCACTTCAGTTCGCGAAACTCGAAGGCGCCACCGATTTCACGCTGGCTATTCTGAGTGCTCGATTCGTGACTCTGAGGAGTTGATGATGGTTGGTCGATGGGAAGCGGAACCTGCTGCCACGTTCGCCCGTCGCCTCGGACGATCCGCCGCCGAACTGGGCGAGAGCGGCGGCACGACCACCTGCCCCGACATCTGGGAACTCTCCAACGGTGACGTGGCCGTCATCGGCCGCGACCTCACCACCGCGTACGACGGACGCCTGCCGGAGGGTGTCAGCGTCGGTCCCGACGAGCGGCTGGTCGTCATTCCGCGCAGCATGATCCGGGCCGCCAAGCCGGACATCCCGGATGCGTGACCTGCTGCGGACGGCGTCCGCCCGACAACTGAGTCTGACTGAGTACGAGGCCGACTTCTACGCCACGGTGGAGACCGTGGACGGGGTGATCCTCAAGACCGAGCGGGCCCAGACGTTCCGTGAGCCGGGCAGCCCCAGCTGGGAGGCGTTCGCGGCCGGTCGATGGAATGAAGCACTGCGGATCGCCGCTCAGCCCAATTCCGACCTGGCCCAGTTCTTCGCCCGCCTCGGCGAACAGGGCTCCGGTCTGCACCGCCTGCGGATCGTGGAGCTTCCGCTTACGCCGTACCTGATCTGGGAGCTGAACTTCCTCCGCTTCCGCGCCGAGGCGGGGGAGCAGATCCGCGTGCTCGACGCGGATGCCGTTACGGAATTGGAGCAGGAGCACGGCCGGGTGCCCGAGCTGATGGTGGCCGGCAGTCGGGCCGTCTACGACGTCCGGTACGACGAGACGGGGCTTCCGGTCGGCGCGGACAAGGTCGTCGAGCCCGAGGTCGTCGAGGGCTGCCGGTCCCAGATTCTGACGATGCTCGATCAGGCCGAGCCGTTCGAGTCGTTCTTCCGTCGGGAGGTCGACGGCCGGACGCCCTCCACCGCCCACCTGTAGTAGCCTGCCCGCACCAGCGACCCTGGAGGCAGGCGTGCCCCGACTGCGCGTGGTGACCAGCCTGGCCCGCCGGTCGGCGACGCCAACCGCGCTGCTACTCGCCGTGCTGGTCATTCTCGTCGCGGTGCTGCTCACGCCGATCGGGCTGCTCTGGATCGGTGACCGTCCCGGCTACGACTGGCCCCTGCTGGGCAACGTCGGACAGGCGTACGGGGCTGCCTCCGCCATTCTCGCCGCCCTTGCGCTGATTGGCGTGGTCGTCTCCCTGATCGTGCAGGCGCGGGAGGCCAAGGCAGCTCGGGAGCAGGCGCTCCGCGCGTTGCACACCGACCTGCTCAAGATGGCCATCGACGATCCCGGACTGCTGGAGTGCTGGGGCCCGATCGAGGAGTCGACGGACCTCGGCTGGTTCCGCAAGCACGTCTACAGCAATCTGATCGTGACCCACTGGCAGCTCATGTGGGAGGTGGACACGCTCAGCGAGCCGCACCTGGAAGTGCTTGCCGACCAGTTCTTCAGGGGCGCCGCCGGGCGACGTTTCTGGGCGGAGGCGAGGGGCCCACGCATGAAGGCCGAGACGTCACGTCGGGCCCGCCGCTTCACGCTGGTCATGGACCGGCGCTACCAGATGGCCGTCGCGTCGGGCCCGGCAGCCGACGCGGCGCGTGCCGTGCCGGAGCCGCGCGAGCCGGAGCCGCACCGTCCCGCTGTCTACCTCGTCAGAGGTGCCGTACTCGGTGGGGGAGCGGTATTCGCCGCTCACCACCTGCTGCGGCGGCTCACCGCTCGTCGGGGTTCGCGGTAGCGGGGCGGGCCGGGCGCAGCGCGTCGACCACCACCGCCCACCGGCTCGGCGTCATCTCGTCCGGTGACCGCAGCACGTCGCCGTCGTGCACCACCACCCCCGCCTCCCGCAGCAGCCGGAGATTCGGCGCGTACGCCGGATGCGCGGCCAGCGCGGCGTTGACCCGGGGGAAGACGTGGATCGGCAGCCCGGTGCCGAGCAGTTCGTTGAGGATGCCAAGCGCCAGCGTGTCGCTCGCGCCGGCCGCCCACTTGTTCAGCGTGTTGAAGGTGGCCGGCACGACCGCGGCGGCGTCGGCCGGCGGGTGCGGCTCGGGGTCGCCGGGGCGGCGCCACTGCACGCGTACCGGATGACCGGTCTGCGCGG
Organism: Micromonospora sp. NBC_01392; assembly: GCF_045040125.1. Classification (NCBI taxonomy): domain Bacteria; kingdom Bacillati; phylum Actinomycetota; class Actinomycetes; order Micromonosporales; family Micromonosporaceae; genus Micromonospora; species Micromonospora sp. NBC_01392. Next base: position 1,427,460 of record NZ_CP109549.1, read on the forward strand.
CGAGCGCGTCGCGGTCGAGCCAGCTTCCCGCGATCGGGGTGGCGATGAGGCAGACCCGCCACCCGTCGGCGGCCAGCAGTTCGGCGAGTTCGCCGATCCGCTGGGCCGGGGGAGCGGCGCAGACGACGAGGTGGAGCACCGGCGCGTCACTCATGGTCGTCAGTCTTACCCGGAAACGGCCCCGCCCGAGCACCGGGTGCTCGGGCGGGGCGAGGTGTCAAGCGGGGACCGTTCCTATACCGGATCCGTTAAGAGGGGGCCCCGCCTTTCTGGGTCACGCCGTTGACCTTCAGGGTGTACGGGGCGTACTGCTGGACCTGCTCGGTGGGCTCGTCGTAGGCGACCACGGCGACCACCTTCGGGAAGAGCGCGAGCAGCGCGAGCTGCGCCCGGTTGAGCGTCAGGCTCGACTTGCCGTTGAACTCGAACTGCCAGGCCAGCGAGTGCTTCTCGTCCAGGCCGATGAGCCGCACGTTCCAGTTGTGCACCGCGATCGGCTTGATCTCGGTGGGCGAGTCGAACGCGGCGAGGCTGCTGCCGTCGCTGACCGTGGTGCCGCCGAGCGTGACGTCGTCGACGAGCAGGCCGCCCTCGTTGACGCCGCCGTCGCTGACGTAGCGGAAGCCGAGCAGGATGTTCTTGCCGGCGTACGCGGACAGGTCGAAGCTGTGCGGCTCGAAACCGTCGGTGGTGCCGTTGAGCGCCGGGCCGAGCGGACCGTCGGTGGTCTTGTCGCCGGCGACCGCGGTGTAGGTGGCGCCGCCGTCGGTGGAGACCACCACGTAGCCGTAGTCGAAGCCGACCTCCGCGCCGTACTTGGCGAGGAAGCGCAGCGTCGGGTCGGCGGTCGGCACGGTGACCGGGGTGACCGCGGCGGCGTCGGTGTTGTCGGCGTTGCCGGAGAACAGCACCGGGTTGCCGGCGCGGTCCGGGTCGTTCGTCACCACGGTCCAGGCCAGCGGCAGCGCCGGCAGCGTCTTCGCGCCCTGGAACGACAGCGACCGCAGGTCACGGCCGCGCAGCACGGTGCCGTCGGCCTTGGCCAGCGGGACGTAGTCGGCGCCGTTGGGCGCCGCGCCGGGCGTGGCGTACGCGGCCGGGTTGGCCAGGTTGACGGTGGAGCGCAGGCTCTTCGTGGTCACCCGGCTCTTCGGTACGCCGAGCATGATGCCCGTGCGCGACTCCCCGACGATCTTGTCGACCAGCGTCATGGTCTGGTAGTCGTGGATCACCTGGTACATGTTCTTCGCGCCCTCGGCCTTGAGCGCGGCGTCCAGGCTGGCCAGCCCCTGCAGGTCGGCGTCGTTGTGCAGCCGGTGCACGATGTCGTTGCCGTAGCGGTCGTACAGGAACTGGATGAACGCGTACGCGTTGCCGTAGTCGGCGAGCACCGCGTTCGGGTTCGGGCTCTCGCCCCACAGGTTCAGCGAGTTCTCCGGGCCGCCGCAGTCGCGCGGGTTCGCGTTGTACGGCGTCTGCACCGTGCCGAAGCCCTGCTGGCAGTAGAGGTGGCTGTCCGCGCCCCGGTCGAAGACGGTGGCCTTCGTGTCCACGTACCCGGTGAGCGTCTGGGCGAAGTCGGACAGGCCCTCGTTCATCCAGGTGGTCTCGAACGGGTCGCTGTAGTAGTGCGCCAGGTGCTGCCACTCGTGCGCGAACGTGCCCTCGTAGCTGAACGGGCGGGCCGGGCGGCTGGTGCACAGGTCGTCGGTCGGCTCGTCCGGCGGGTTCGCGCCGGTGCGGTGCAGCCAGTCGAACGCGTCGACGGTCATCACGTTCCGGTCGAACAGCTCGTTGAGCTGCGCCGAGAAGAAGCCGGCGATGTAGGTCGGCGCGGCCGGGAAGTCGTAGTAGTTGTCGTCCCGGACGTTGTCGATCAGGGTGACCGTCTTGTTGCCGCCGCCGGTGTAGTCGCCGCCGTTGCCCTGGGCGTCCGGCGGGATCTGGGCGTTGCTGCCGTCGCGGTCCGGCGGCCGGCTGAACGCCACCGTCTCCTTCGGGTACATGTTCGTGTCGAACTCGTGCACGAAGCTCTGCACCTGCGCGTCGGTGATCTGCGTCGACGTGGGGATCTGGTTGCGGCAGTCGTCGGCCGGGAACGCGATGTCGTTGGCGACCCACACCTCGACGTTGTCGCCGACGCCGCGCAGCGTGTAGTCCTTGCGGTAGTAGCTGCCCTGGAAGTCGTCCATGCCGAGCCACTGCCGGACGGTGCCGACCGGCGGGGTCGGCGCCGCGGCGGCCTTCGCGCGGGCCTGGGCGCGCTTCTGGTAGCGGGCCGGGGTCTTGACCGGCTTGCCGTCGAGCGTGAAGTCCTTGCGGGTCAGCTCACGGGTGTCGTCGACGACCGGCTTGGCCTTCGCCTTGGCCGGTGCGGCGGATGCGGCCGTCGCGGGCAGGACGCCGAGGAACGGTAGGACGAGTGCGATGGCTGCGGTACCGGCGATCCGGCTGCGTGCCATTGGCCCTCCTTGTCGGGTGTGCGGAATCCGGCCGACGGGGTCACCGTCGCGTGCGCCGGAGAGACATTCACGTCGTTCGTACGCCACACTGTTGCCTTTGGCAACCAGTCGAACGTGTTAAGAAGGGGCCCCGCCTCTACCGGATGCGTTAAGAAGGGGCCCCGCCTTGCAGGTCGTGGAGAGTGTGCTGCGTGACGTGCGCGAGGGCGCGCACCGGGGCGTCGTCGTCGACTCGCCGCCGGGGGCGGGCAAGAGCACGCTCGTGGTGCGCGCGGCCGCCGAGCTGGCCGTCACCGGGGACCCGCTGATGATCGTGGCGCAGACCAACGAGCAGGTCGACGACCTCATCGACCGGCTCGCCCGGCGGGCGCCCGAGCTGCGGATCGGCCGGCTCTCCGCGACCGACTACCGGCCCAGCGAGCGGGTCACCGGCCACGGGACGGTCCGGGTCGCGGCGAAGGTCGCCGACCTCGGCGGCCCGGCCGTCACCATCGGTACGGCGGCCAAGTGGGCCACCGTGCCCGAGGGTTCCTGGCCGTGGGCGATCGTGGACGAGGCGTACCAGATGCGGGCGGACGCGCTGCTGCGCGTGGCCGGCCGGTTCGAGCGGGCGCTGTTCGTCGGCGACCCCGGGCAGCTCGACCCGTTCTCCGCCGTCGAGACCGCCCGCTGGACCGGCCTGACCTGGGACCCGATGCAGTCGGCGGTGGCCACGCTGCTGCGGCACAACCCGGACCTGCCGGTGCACCGGCTGCCGGTGTCGTGGCGGCTGCCGGCCTCCGCCGCGCCCGTGGTGTCCGCCGCGTTCTACCCGTTCACCGGGTTCCGGGCCGGCACCGGCCCGGCCGACCGGGCGCTGACGTTCACCGGGGCCGGTCCGGGTGACGCCTACGACGCCTCGGTCGAGCTGGCCGCCGCGACCGGCTGGGCGTTGCACGAGCTGCCGGCGCGACACACCGTGCGTACCGACGCCGAGGCCGCCACGGCCTGCGCGGAGCTGGCGCTGCGGGTGCTGGCACGCGGCGCGGTCGCGATCAGCGAGGCGGCGCCGGGCGGCGCGCCGGTGACCGCGGACCGGATCGCCGTCGGCGCCGCGCACCGCGACCAGGTCGCGGCCATCCGGTCCCGGCTGGGTACGGCCGGCGCGGGCGTCACGGTGGACACCGCCAACCGGCTCCAGGGCCGGGAGTACGACGTGACGATCGTGCTGCACCCGCTCTCCGGCCGGCGCGACGCGACCGCGTTCCACCTGGAGTCGGGGCGGCTGTGCGTGCTGGCGTCCCGGCACCGGCACGCCTGCGTGGTGGTGGCCCGGGCCGGCATCGGCGAGCTGCTCGACGCGTATCCGTCGACCGAGCGGGTGCACCTGGACGTGCCGGTGAAGTTCCCGGACGGGTGGGAGGCCAACCAGACCGTGCTCACCCACCTCGACGCGCACCGGGCCTGAGTACGCGCACCTGGGTACGCGCACGGGTCGGAAGCGACGGGCGGGCCGGCCGGGCGGTCCGTTCGGATCTTCCGACAACCGTGGGTGGTGGGCAGGATGGCCGGGTGCATCCTCACGACCCTTATCAGCCGGATCCGTACCAGCCGTACTACCCGCCGCAGTACCCGCCGCAGCCGGAGGAGGACGGGATCAACTGGACGACGGTCCTCTGGGTCGCGGTGCCGGCGCTGCTGGTGATCCTCTGCTGTGCCGGGTGCGTGGTCTCCGGGTTCGCCGGGGCGTTCATGGAGGGCTTCCAGGAGGGCTACTCGTCGTCGTAGGCCGGCGGGTCGCACCTCGACGCGCGCGGCTGGCGGTGGTGCGTTAGACAGGGATCATGACCTTGAGCGTGCTGCCCTGGCTGGGCGGGGCCCTGGTGGCGGTGGCCGCCGGGTTCCTCGCCACGGTGCTGCCCCGGCGCCGCGAGCGCGACCGGGGCCGGCGGGTCGCCTGGTCGTCGGCGCGGGCGGCGATCCACGACGCCGCCGTCAGCCGGGACGCGGCCACCACGCCGGTGCCCGAGGCGGACCGGTTGCTGGCCCGCGCCGAACTGCTCGCCGCCGCGCGCGACGGCGGCGCGGACGCGGCCCGGGAGGCGACCGCGCACGCGCGTCGCGCCGACGAGCTGTGGCGGGCCGGCCGATGAGGGTACGCCGGGAGCTGCTGCGCTGGTCCCTGCTGGCCGTGGCGGCGGCGGTGCTGGCGGTGTTCCTGGTGGCGCAGCGGCAGAGCGTCGACGTCAGCTACGGGCGTTCGCCGTCGTCCGCCTCGCTGCCGGAGGAGGGTGCCGCCGGGGAGTTGAGCGACGCGACCGTTCCCTCGGTGGCGGAGATGACCGCGCTGGTCGCGGCCGATCCGGTGGTACGCCTGCCCGGCGCGACCGCGCGCTGGGACACCGCCCGCGTCCGGGCCGCCATCGGCGGTGACGACACCCGCATCCTGGTCGCCCCGCCGGGGCTGGACGAGGCGGAACGCCGGCGGGTCAAGGACGTCGAGAACGCCGCGATCCGGATCGTCGGCACCGAGGTCAGCGGCGGGTTCTACGTGGCCACGGCGGACGACCTGCCGGGCTGGCGGGCGCAGTTCGCCACCGGTGACGTCACCGGGCAGGTGCTCGCGCTGCTCGCCGGGCTCCGCAAGCAGCCGTCCCCGCCGGACCGCGACGACCTGCGCTGGCGGGAGCCGACCACCGCCGAGTTGGCCCCGGTGACCGCCGCGCTGCGGGCCACCGGCCGGTACGTCGGGTCCGGTGCCACGCTGCCCCGGCTGCCGGAACGGACCGCCGGGGACGCGTTCCCGGACGGGGCCTGGTTCGTGGTGCTGCCGGCCCAGCCGTACGGGGCGCCGCTGCCGGCGTACGGGCCGGCGTTGCACCGGCTCGCCCCGGACCGGCCGGTGGTGGTGATGTACGGCGGCTGGATCGAGTACCACGGTCCGGGCGCGGCGGACTTCGCCGAGGTGGCCGGCGCCAGCTTCTACGCGCAGTACGGGGGCCGGCTCAGCCGCTACGCCTATCCGCAGCTCAACGTGCTCGGCGCGTACCTGGCCCGGGTCACCGACGTGCGGTACGCGGGGCTGTTCGACAGGCCGCTGCCGTACCGGCCGTTCGACCCGCTGCGGGTGGCGTTGCCGGCGCTGCCGTGGCTCTTCGCCGGCTGCGTGGCCGGCTTCGTGGTGCTGTCGATCCGCACCGTGCGCGGCGCCGGCCGGGGCCGGCCGGACGACGTCGGGCCGGGCGGCACGCCGGCGCGGCTGGCCGGGCTCTCCGCGCTGGCCGTGGAGCTGTCCCTGCTCACCGACGCGCGCAGCGACCCGGCGCTGGTGCGGGGCGTCGGCCGGCTGCGCGCCGCCCGGTACGCGCTCGACGACGGGCTGCCGGACCGGCACGTACGCGGCCTGCTGGCGGACGCGGCGGCCGAGCTGGACGGCGTGGCCCGGGACGTGCGGATGCCCGGCTACCGGCCGGACGTCTACCTGCGCGGGAGGCTGTCGTGACCGGTACCGAGCATCGGCGGGCCGGCACCGCGCGTCGGCAGTCCGGGACCGAGCGCCGGCGGGCCGGGACCGCGCGTCGGCAGTCCGGGACCGCGCGTCGGCCGGTGGGCATCGTGCGTCGGCTGCTGGGCCGGCTGGTCGGGACCGCGTTCGGCCGGGCGGTGCTGGCCTGCCTGGTGCTGGCCGGCTGGGCGCTGTGGACCGGCGGCCTGTTCGACGGGCCGGCCGCCCGGCAGGTACGTGCCTCGTCGGTCTACGCGGCGCCCGGCGTGGAGCTGGACCGGGCCGCCGCCGAACGGGTCATCGGCAACCGCCGGCTGGTGGTGCTGATGATGCGGCCCGGCACCGACCTGGCCGGGGCGTGCGACGACACCGAACGGGCCACCCAGGGCACGCTGGTGCTGGCGATGAGCCGGGACGGCGACGACTGGGACACGTACGGCTGTTCCCGCCTCGGCGGTGACAGTCCGCGCGACGTCGGCCGGTCCGTGGTGGTGGAGACCGTGATCGGCCAGGGCGCGGACGCGTTCGTGGACCGGCCGGTCGAGGCGCTGAAGGTGATCGTGCTCAACTACGACCGGCTGGTCCGCACCGGCCTGGTGCCGGACGGCGCTCGGACCATCAGCCCGTCGCTGCCCCGCTACCTGCTGGCCGGCGGTGCGCTCGGCGGCGTGGTGGCCGGCGCGGCGGTGCTCTGGTTGGGTGGCCGGCGGGCCGGCCGGCTGGCCGACGCGCGGCGGGCCGGGCGGGACGCGCGCGCCGACGAGCGGGCCGCGTTGGGCGCGGCGACCGCCGTGCTCGCCCAGCAGATCATCGACCTGGACCGGGCCGGCGGGCCGGGCGGGTCGGCGTACCGGCGGCTGGCCGGCGACTACGTCGGGCTGCTCGACGAGGTGTCCGGATCGGACGCCGGGGATCCGGCGGTGGGCCGGCTGCGGGAGCGGGTGGACGAGCTGAGCCGGCGGGCGGCGGAGCTGGCGGACGACGCGGCGGTGTCCGCGCCGGAGTCGACGCGGACGCGCGGACGGGGCCGGCGGTGACCCGCCGACCCCGTCCCCGGAGCGTCGTCAGCGCCCGGCGGCGACCACCGTGGCGGCCGGCCAGCTGTCGCTGAAGATCTGGGCGGGCGTGGCGCTGCGGGCGGCGAAGCCGAACAGCGAGTCGACCCGGGCGGCCTCGGTGGAGCTGGGGTACGGGTTGGTGCAGCTGGTGCCGGCGCTGCCGCCGGACATCAGGATGGCGCAGTTGCCGTTGTAGTTGTCCGGCAGGCCGAGGATGTGGCCGATCTCGTGCGTCATGATGCGCAGCGGCGAGTACTGCTGGGCCTGGTAGTAGTCGATGACCACGCGACCGTTGCCGAGGCTGGTGCGCTGGGCGTACGACCCGCCGCCGTAGGTGTAGTAGATCATCAGGTTCGACCCGCACTGGGCCATGTTGATGTTGTTGGTGTAGTTGTTCCAGATCGACGCCGCCTGCACCGCCGTGCTGGCGAACGGGCCGGCCTGGCTGGTGTTGTAGCAGACGTTGCGGACCGCGGCGGAGGCCGGTGCCGGGTTGACGGCGACCGCGCCCAGCGCCGTCAGCGTCACGGCCGCGAGGGTGGCGAGGATCCGGGACAGCTTCGGCGTACGCATGGTTCACACTCCTGGGGATGGGGGGTGTGCGGACGCCGACAGCCTATAGATATTTATCGATCGATATCAAGGTCTGTCAGGTGGCGGCGTGCGGATCGGCCGCGTTCAGCTCGGCGACCACCCGGTCGTACTCGCCACGCGCCGCCGCGTGCCGGAGGAACTTCACGCGCTCGACCTGGATCTCCGTGGCGTCCTGTTGCGCCTCCAGCAACGTCACCACCTCGGCCACGAACTCGTCCAGCGGCATGGCGAACTCGCTGCTCTCCTGTCCGGGCAGCAGCCCGGTCCGCACCGCCGGCGGCACCAGCTCCACCACCCGTACGCCGGTCTCGGCGAGCTGGAGCCGGATCGACTCGCTGAGCATGTGGATCGCGGCCTTGGACGCGTTGTAGCTCGGGGTGACCCGCAGCGGCACGAACGCCAGGCCGGACGAGACGGTGACGATGGTGGCGTCCCCGCGCTGCCGCAGATGCTCGACGAACGCGCCGATCAGCCGGATCGGGCCGAGCACGTTGGTGGTGATCACCTCCTCGGCCGAGGCGAGGAACGTCTCGGGTGAGCGCCAGTCCTCGATCCGCATCACGCCGGCCATGGCCACCACGACGTTGAGCTCCGGGTGCCGGGCCAGCACCGTCTTCGCCGCCGCCGTGACGCTCGCCGGGTCGGTCGTGTCGATCGGCACGGTGTCCAGGCCCGGGTGGGTCGCGGCGATCTCGTCGAGCAGCTCGGTACGCCGGCCACCGACGATCACCGTGTTGCCCCGGTCCCGCAGGGCGAGCGCCAGCGCCAGGCCGATCCCGCTGGTGGCGCCCGGAATGAAGATGGTGTTCCCGGAGATGTCCATGCCGCCAGCATGGCCGGCCCGTGGTTGCCGGGGCAGAGTTCCGTGATCGGGGGATCCCGGATCCCTGGTTCGCGTCGCCCGGCGGCGGATACTCGGATCATGGACCGGATCGCCCTGGCCGACTTCCTCCGCCGCCGCCGCGAGGCGCTGCGCCCCGGTGACGTCGGGCTGCCGCCGGGTGCCCGGCGCCGGGCTCCCGGCCTGCGGCGGGAGGAGGTCGCCGCGCTCGCCGCCATGTCCACCGACTACTACACCCGGCTGGAGCAGCGGCGCGGCCCGCAGCCGAGCCCGAACCTGCTCGCCGGGCTGGCCCGGGCGCTGCGGTTGACCGCCGACGAACGCGACTACCTGTTCCGGGTGGCCGGGCACAGCCCGCCCGAGGCGGTCTCCACCGCCACCCACGTCGCGCCGGCACTGCTGCGGGTGCTGGACCGGCTGGCGGACACGCCGGCGCTGATCCTGTCGAACCTGGGGGAGACGCTGGAGCAGAACCGGTTGGCCGCCGCGCTGCTCGGCGAGCGGACCGGCCACACCGGGCCGGCCCGCAGCGGGATCTTCAGGTGGTTCACCGACCCGGCCGAGCGGGCCCGCTACCCGGTCGACGACCACGACCGGCAGAGCCGCGCGCAGGTCGCCAACCTGCGTGCCGCGTACGGGCAGATGGGTCCCCGCTCCCGCGCCGGTGAGCTGGTCCGGGTGCTGCGCGCGGCCAGCGACGAGTTCGCCGGGCTGTGGGAGCGGCACGAGGTGGCGCAGCGCTACGCCGACCACAAGACGCTGATCCACCCGGAACTCGGCCCGATCGAGCTGGACTGCCAGGTGCTGTTCACCGAGGACCAGTCCCAGGCGCTGCTCGTGCTCACCGCGCCGCCGCGCAGCGAGGGCGCGGAGAAGCTGCGACTGCTCGCCGTGCTCGGGCACGAGCACTTCCCGGCGTGAACCGGGCACAGGAACGGCTATTCACGCCGCCGGGAATCCCCGGTTTTGGTGTCAACCTCCCGTCACGCAGGGTGTTCTGCTGATCTCTTCCGGTCGATAGCGTCGGGCCACTGGCCGCCGACGAAGGGCCGAGAATGGACAACAACGGACACCCGCTCGACCGCAGGCGACTCCTCGCCGGCGCGGCGGCGGCCTCGACGCTCACCCTGACCGGCCTGGCCGTCGCGCCCGCCCCCGGCGCCGCCGCGGCCCCGGCCGGCGCCGGCACGCCGCTGGTGACCCGGGACCGGATCGCGACCGCCGCGTTGCGCGCGCCCGACGGCTCCGCGCCGGCGGTCCGGATCCGGGCCGACTTCCACGACCGGCTCGCCGCCTGGCTGGCGTTCTGGTCGGCGAACTCCCCCCGCGCCTGGAGCGCGCCGACGCAGGTGGTCGCCCGGGTCGCGCCGGCCGGCGACGCGCTGGACCTGCACGCGGTCCGCTACCGCCGCGACGACGAGCCGCGGGCCGGCTTCGCCGCCGTCCGGCGGGACGCCACGCACCTGGCCACGCTGGCCAGCCTGCACCACCACTTCCCGAGCGTGCGCGTCCGGCCGGACGGGACGATCCGGATCGGCGACGGGCCCACCGGCTTCACCGGCGCGCCGGAACAGGTCGCCTTCGCGGTCGCCGCCTGCCGTGGGCTGTGGGGCGACGCGGCGGCCACCGCCGACCGCTGGCGGGAGCACGCCGGCCGGGTCCTCGCCCGCGCCGGCCGGCCCGCCGACGCCGCCTCGCACGCCGGCTGGGCGGCCTTCACCCGGACCAGCCTGCGTCGCGGGCTGGGCACCGAATCGTACGAGTGACCGGAGGAAACAGATGGCCCGCAACGAGTTCCGCTTCGTGGTCGACGGCGTCGACCTGACACCCGACCAGCAGACCCTGATCGCCGGCGAGATCCAGAAGGCCGGCCTGGCCGCGCTGCGTACCGCCAACGCCAAGCTCGTCAACCCGCTCACCCTCGGTCACGGCAACATCCGGCTGCGGCCCGAGTGGTACGGGCTCTGGGTGCTCGACGGCGAGCTTGCGCAGGACCTCGGCCAGAAGATCAACGACATCGGGTTCTGGATCCAGCGGTGACCGACGCCGCCCGATCGGCCGGCCCGCCGGAGCGGATGTGCCCGAGCACGCCGGCGTCCAACGCCACCGTGTTCCTCGGCATGATCACACCGGCGGGCCGGGTGGCCTACGTGACGCCGGCCGTGCCGGCCGAGGTGGCGCTCGCCGGGGCCGACGACTCCGACGGGCCGATCGAGTCCCGGGTCCGGCTCGCCGGTCCCTGCGTCACCTCGTCCTGCGGCTTCTGGACCGGCTCGCACTGCGGCCTGGGCGCCCGGATGGCCGCCTCGTACGCCGAGACCGCCCCGCCGGCCGAGGAGACGCTGCCGAAGTGTGCGATCCGGCGTACCTGCCGGTGGTTCGCCGAGCAGGGACCGGCGGCGTGCCCGGCCTGCTCGCACGTGGTCACCGACGCGCGGTGAACCGGTCCCGCCGCCTTGACCCGGTGGCGCACCCTGGATCCGACGGGCGATGTGGAGGAGGAAACCATGCGCTGGCTCATCATCGTGCTCGCTCTCGTCGCGGTCCTGGTGGCCCTGGCCTCCTGGCGTCGGCTGCGGCGGCACCCGGACGGCGCGGACGGTCAGGTCCGCGACCTGGCGGCCTCGGCCGAGGCACGCCGCCGGCTCGACGACCATCGGAACCCGACGGACGGCAGCAACCTGCGCAGCAGCGGAGGCGGCAGCCTCTGACGCCTCCGGGCCGGTCGTCCGCCGCCGATGTCGGACCGGCCGACTGGCGTCGGGAGGTCATGGAGCCGCGGTTCGGCGAGGGGATCATCGGGCGGGAGCACCCGGCCGGGTTGCTGCGTGCCGAGGTGGCCCGCGTGGTCGACAGCCACGGCGGCCTCGTCCTGGACCGGGTGGCCTACGTGACGCGGGTGGCTGCTCGACCCGGCCACGCACAGCCGCTGATCCTCGCGGCCGTGTCGTTCGCCTCCGCTGCCGGAGCAGTCAGCCGGCGGACACCTGGTGTGACCCGTCGCGGACATGGCGGTAGCGCTCGTAGATCACGCCGGAGCTGAACGTCTTGGTCTCGACCAGGTTCAGCGGGATGTCGGCGGTGACCGGCGGCAGGTACGGCGTGCCGCCACCCACCACGACCGGACACCGGTACATGCGTAGCTCGTCGACGAGGCCGAGCTCGATCGCGGCCCCGGCCAGCACAGTGCCGCCGATCGAGACGGGCTTGTCGGTCGCGTCCAGCGCCATGGCGATCTCCTCGGCCACCGACGCCTTGGCGAGCCGGGCGTTGCCCTGGACGTCATCGAGCGTACGGCTGAAGACGACCTTCGGCAGGTCGCGCCAGGTGTCGGCGAACGCGGCCCCGATCTCGGTCTCGCGCATCGTCGGATCCGTCTCCCACGCCAGCATGTTCTCGTAGAGCCGGCGGCCCAGCAGGTAGCCGCCGAGCTGGCCCACCTCCGCGTGGTGGAACCGGATCAGCTCATCGTCGGGGCCCGCCCAGTCGAACGAGCCCGCGCGGTCGGCGACGAAGCCGTCCACCGAGACGCTCATCGAGTACATCAGCACAGATTCTCTCCTTCTCCGGTCGTATCTGGACCACAGCCTGACACGCCGGGACGACGTTCTGGCGCCTTGAGACCGCGGCGTCGCCGCCTGTCGGACCGGTCGACTAGCGTCGGGAGGTCATGGAGCCGCGGTTCGGCGAGGAGATCATCGGGCGGGAGCACCCGGCCGGGTTGCTGCGCGCCGAGGTGGCCCGCGTGGTCGACAGCCACGGCGGCCTCGTCCTGGTCACCGGCGAGCCGGGCATCGGCAAGACCACCCTGGTCTCGGCCGCCGCCGACGAGGCCCGCCGGCGCGGGGCGCTGGTGTTCGGCGCCGCCTGCTGGGATTCCGACACCGCCCCCGACTACTGGCCCTGGGTGCAGGTGCTGCGCCGGTTGACCCGGGCCACCGGCGACGCCGCGCCCGCCAGGGAGGCGGCCGACGCCGGGCTGGCGGCCCTGCTCGGCGAGCGCGCCGCCGACGACGACCCGGTCGAGCCGGGTGACGACGGCGGGCGGGACGAGTTCGCCCGGCACGACGCGGTGACCGGCGCGCTGGTCGCGGCCGCCCAGCACCGGCCGGTCGTGGTGGTCCTCGACGACCTGCACTGGGCCGACCCGGCGTCGTTGCGGCTGCTCCGGTTCGCCACCCAGCACACCTGGTTCGAGCGGCTGCTGGTGATCGGCACCTACCGCGACGCCGAGGTGGAGGCCGACGACCACCGGCTGCGCCCGCTGCTGCTGCCGTTGGCCGCGAAGGCCACCACCGTCACACTGACCGGCCTGGGCCGCGACGAGGTGGCCGCGCTGATCCGCCGCACCGCCGGCCGGGAACCGGGCGCGGCGCTCGTCGACGAGGTGCACCGCCGCACCGGCGGCAACCCGTTCTTCGTCGAGCAGACCGCCCGGCTCTGGCACACCGACGGCCTGGCCGACACCATCGCCCCCGGCGTACGCGAGGCGGTGCGGCGTCGGCTCGACCAACTACCCGCCCCGGTGGTCGAGGCGCTGACCGTGGCCGCCGTGCTGGGGCGCGAGTTCCACCGGATGACGCTGGCCGCCTGCGTGCCCGCTCCGGCCGCGCAGGTCGACCGGCTGCTCGACCGGGCCGCCGCCGCCCGGCTGGTGCTGTCCCGCGGTGGTGGCCGGTTCGCCTTCGTGCACGACCTGGTCCGGGAGACGCTCTACGACGGGCTGTCCGAGCATGAGCGGCACGCCCGGCACGCCGCCGTGGTCCGGGCCGTCGACCGCGCCGACGACGCGCTCGCCGGTCGGCTCATGGTCGCCGACCTGGCCCGTCACGCCTGGCTCGCGGGCCCCGAGCTGGACCCGGTACGCGCCGGTGACCTGCTGCTGGCCGCCGCGCGCGGCGCCAGCGGCCGGCTGGCCGTGGAGGAGTCGGTGCGGCACTTCCGGCGCGCGCTGAGCCGCACCGACGAGCCGGTCCGGCGGGTCCGGGTGCTGTTGGAGCTGGCCGGGCTGCTGCACCACGCCGGCACGTCGGGCGAGGCCGAGCAGTTTCTCGTCGACGCCGCCGCGCTGGCCCGGGGGCTCGACGAGCCGGCCGTGCTGGCCCGGGTGGCGCTCACCGTCCACAGCCAGCACTCGGCCACCCGGCGTCGGCTCGACGCCGCCGCGCTGGTGCGGGAGGCGTACCAGCGGTTGATCGGTCCGCCCGAGCCGGAGCGGTCGACACGTGCCCTGGTCACCGACCTGATCACCGCGACCGAGACGCTCGCCCGGCACGGCCGGGACGACGAGGCGCTCACGTTCAGCCTGTGGGCCCGCCACGACACCACCTGGGGGCTCGGCACGGCCGAGGAGCGGGCCGTGGTCACCGCCGAGATCCGCGAGGTGGCCCGCCGCGGCGGCGACCGGGACACCGAGCTGTGGGCCACGTCGCTGCGCTGGGTGGCGCTGCTGGAGCTGGGTGACCCGGCGTACCGGGACGAGCTGGCCGCGTTCGTCGTCGGCTGCCGGGCGGGCGACGTGGCCCGGCAACGGATGGCGGCGGCCGTGGACAGCGGCATCATCGCGGCCTTCCGGGGCGACTTCGCCGCCGCCGACGCGTGCTACGCCGAAATGGAGGGCTACGGCGAGTGGGAGCACTCCGACCACGCCTTCATGGCCCACCACCTGCGCTGGTCCCTGCTTCTGCTGCGCGGGCGGCTCGCCGAGGCCGAGGCCGTGCTCGACCGGCCCGGCGCGGCCAACCATCCGCAGGTGGAGCTGCTACGGGCGATCACCGCCGCCGAGCGCGGCGACGCCGACACCGTGCTCCGGCTGGTCGGCGGCATCGAGGCCGCCGGCACGGCGTACCCCCGGCCGGTGTCGGCGCTGTGGCTGCGGCTGCGGGCCCAGGCGGCGGCCGTGGACGGCGACCCCCGCCGTTGCGCCGAGGCCCGGGCGGCCCTGGCGCCGCACCGCGGACGGTGGATGGTCGCGCTGTTCGGCTGCGACATCGGCGGCCCGGTCGACCTCTGGCTGGCCACCGTGGACGCGGCGGAACGGCGGTGGGACGACGCGGTCGCCGGCTACGCGGCGGCCCGGGCCGCCGCCGACCGCCTGGGCGCCCGGCCCTGGTCGGTGCTCGGCCGGGCCGGGCTGGTCACCGCGCTCGTCGGGCGCGGCGGGCCGGGGGACGCGGCCGAGGCGGCCCGGCTGCGGGCCGGGACGGTGGCCGAGGCGCGGGAGCTGGGCATGGTCCAGGTGGTCGAGCGGCTCACCGCGGCCGACCGGCCGGCCGGCCCGCGGGCGGCCGACCTCGACGTGGACGTGTCGACGTCGCGGGCCGACCGGGCCGCGCCGGTCGGATCCACCACGGCGGCCAGGTCGGGTGTCGCCGGTCGGGGCGGCCTGGGAGGTGGGCCCGGCGTGAGCGGTTGGGCCGCCATGACGGTCGGTGCGGGCCCGAGCGGCCGACCCGGTTCCACGGCCGGCGACGACCCTGACGCGGAGGTGCACGGCGCGGACCCGGCCATGGCCGAGTTCCGCCTCGACGGTCCGGTGTGGCGGCTCGCCTACGCCGGCGTGGTGGTGCACCTGCCCGACGCCAAGGGCCTGCACGACCTGCGGCTGCTGCTGAGCCGGCCCGGTGTGGACGTGCGCGCGGTCGAGCTGCTCGACCCGGCGGCCGGTGCGGAACTGGTCGCCGCCCGCCGCCTCGGCGCCGACCCGGTGCTCGACGACGAAGCGAAAGCGCGCTACCGGCAGCACCTGCGGCGGCTCGACGACGAGATCGACCGGGCGGCGCTGCGCGACGACGCGCGGCGGCTGGCGGCCCTGGACGCCGAGCGCGCGGCGCTGCTCGACCAGTTGCGCGCCGCCGCCGGGCTGGCCGGGCGCAGCCGCCGCCTCGGCGACCAGGCCGAGCGGGCACGCAAGGCGGTGACCGGCCGGATCCGGGACACGCTGCGCCGGATCGAGCAGCGGCATCCGGCGCTCGCCGCGCACCTGCGCGAGTCGGTCACCACCGGCGGCACCTGCCGCTACCTGCCGGCCGAGCCGGTGCCCTGGCGACTCTGAACCCGGCCGGTGTTCCCACGCCGGGGCGGCGGGACCCGGAGCGTCCGGGCCCCGCCACCCCCCGGGTCAGCGCCGGTTGTAGCGGCGCATGGTCAGCGTGCCGAACACCACCACGAACCCGGCGCTCCACAGCAGCAGCCACATGGTGTTCGTGGCGTCCGTGGCGCCGGCCATCGCGGCCCGGACCGAGGCGACCAGGTGGGTCACCGGGTTGACCTTGACGAACGCCTGCAACCAGCCCGGCATGGTGGCGGGCTCGACGAACACGTTGCTCAGGAACGTCAACGGGAACAGCACCATCATGCTGACGCCCATCACCGACTTCTCGCTGCGCAGCACCAGGCCGAAGAACGTCCACACCCAGGAGAACGCGAACGAGAAGACCACCAGCAGGCCGATGCCGGCCAGCACGCCGAGCAGCCCGCCGTCGGGACGGAAACCGAGCACCAGCCCCACGGCCAGGATGACCACCGCGGCCAGGATGTACCGCAGCACGTCGCCGAAGATCATGCCGACCAGCGCCGCCGGCCGCCACACCGGCAGTGTCCGGATCCGGTCGAAGACGCCCTTCTCGATGTCGTTGTTCAACCCGACCCCGGTGTACATGGTGATCATCACGACGCTGGTGACCATGATGCCGGGCAGGAAGAACTGGAGGTACGCGCGCGGGCTGTCGGCGAGCGCGCCGCCGAACAGGTACGTGAACATCAGCACCATGATGATCGGGAACGCGGTCACGTCGAACAACTGCTCCGGCACGTGCTTGATCTTCAGCACGGCCCGCCAGCCGAACGTCAGCGACGCCGACAGCGGCCCCGGTGGCGCCGGTCGCTCCCCGGGGGCGAGCACGGTGGCCAACGCCTCGGTGGAGGGCACGTAGACGGACGGGGCCCGCCCGGTGGTGGTCGCGGTGTCGCTCATCGGGCCGCCTCCAGCTCGTCGTCCCGGTCGTCCGCCGCGACGGCCGGGTGGTCGGTCAGGGCCAGGAACACCTCGTCCAGGCTGGGCTGGCCGAGGGAGAAGTCGTCCACCACGATGCCGGCCCGGGCCAGCTCGCCGAGCGCCCGGGCGGCCTGCTCACCGGCCTCCAGGTCGGTGCCGTCCTCGCCGACCCGGGCGGTCAACGCCACCGGGTCGGCGGCGAGCTGCACCGGCACGTTCAACGTCGTCCGCAGCACCTGCTCGGCCCGGGGCCGCTGCCCGGCGTCGCGCAGTCGCACGTGGACGGTGCCCGACCCGACCGACGACTTCAGCTCGCCCGGGGTGCCCTCCGCGATCACCCGGCCGTGGTCGACCACCGCGATCCGGCCGGCGAGCTGGTCTGCCTCGTCCAGATATTGTGTGGTCAGCAGCACCGTGGTGCCGTGCGCCACCACCGCCCGGACGATCTCCCACACCTGGTTGCGGCTGCGCGGGTCCAGCCCGGTGGTCGGCTCGTCCAGGAACAGCAGGTCCGGCGTGTTCAGGATGCTCGCCGCGATGTCGATGCGCCGCCGCATCCCGCCGGAGTACTTCTTCACCTGCCGGCCGGCGGCCTCGGTCAGCCCGAACGCGGCGAGCAGCGCCTCGGCCCGCTCCCGCGCCGCCGGGCGGCCCAGCCCGAGCAGCCGGCCCAGCAGGACCAGGTTCTCCGCGCCGGTGAGGTCCTCGTCGAGCGAGGCGTACTGGCCGGTCAGGCTCATCCGGGCGCGGACCGCGTCGGCCTCGGTGACCACGTCGTGGCCGAAGACCCGGGCCGTACCGCCGTCCGGACGCAGCAGCGTCGCCAGCACGCGTACGGCGGTGGTCTTGCCGGCGCCGTTGGGCCCGAGCATCCCGTAGACGGCGCCGGCGGGGACCCGCAGGTCCAGACCGTCGAGCGCCCGGGTCGAGCCGAACGACCGGGTCAGGCCGTCGGCCTCGACGGCCAGCCCGGTGTTCCGGTTATTCATGATCACTACCTCTCTCCATGGATGGTTCCCCGCAGGCGTACGGGCGGGCCGCGCGACCCTCGCGCAACGCCAGACCCCACCAGCACAGCTCGTCGAGGAGCACCCGGACGTCCTGCCGGAGCTGTTCCTCGACGTGCCCGTCGGGCAGCCCGCCGTCGAGCAGGTCGACGCCGACGGTGTCCCGCACGGTGGTGGCGTGCAGCGCGGTGAAGACGGTCCGGAGCTGCTCGACCGCGTACCGGCCGACCGACCGGTAGCCGTACGAGACGAAGCCGACCGGCTTGGCCTGCCACTCGTCGTACGCGAAGTCGATCGCCTGTTTCAACGAGGCCGGGAAGCTGTGGTTGTACTCCGGGGTGACCACGACGAACGCCTCCGCGCGCGCCACCTGCGCGACGAACTCCCGGATCGCCGGCGTGGGCTCGGCGGGCAGGGCGGCCGGGAAGTCGTACCCGGCCAGGTCGATCTCCCGCACGACCAGCCCGGCGCGGTGGCGGGCCTGGTCGGCGAACCACCCGGCGATCCGGTCGCCGACCCGGCCCTCCCGGGTGCTGCCGATGAGCACGGCGAGCCGTAACGGTGTCATGCCGCCCCTCCCTCGCTGCCGGCCTCGACCGGTAGGCGCCAGACGGCCCGCCAGATCGGATCTGGCGGGCCGTCTCGTCGGGGGTGTCTGGTCGAATCGGCGGATGACCGAGGTACGGATTCTCCGCTGGAGCCCCGAAGACCTGGCGTTGCTACGGGCGCTGAACAGTCCCGAGGTGCGGGCGCACACCGGTGGCCCGGAGACCGACGAGCAGGTGCGTGCCCGCCACGAGCGCTACCTGCGCGGGCCGGGCCCGCGCAGCGGGACCATGTTCACGGTGGTCACGCCGGGCGGGACGAAAGTGGGCAGCGTCGGATTCTGGGCGCGTGACTGGCGCGACGAGCCGGTGTACGAGATGGGTTGGGCGGTGCTCCCGGCCCACCAGGGGCGAGGGCTGGCGACGGCGGCGGTGCGTGCGGTGGTGGCGGCCGCCTCGGCGGTGGGCGACCGGCGCTTCGCGCACGCGTACCCGTCGGTGGACAACCCGGCGTCGAACGCGGTGTGCCGCAAGGCCGGGTTCACGCTGCTCGGCCCGACGGAGTTCGAATACCCGCCGGGGCACCTGATGCGCTCGAACGACTGGCGCATCGGCCTGACGCGCTGACCCGGCCGGCCGGTCAGTGCGCCGCGTCCAGTCGCGTCCGCTGCTCGGCGGTCAGCTCCAGGTCCACCGCGGCCAGGGCCTCCTCCAACTGGGCCACCGAGGAGAAACCGACAAGCGGGATCGCCGGCACGTCGCCGCCCATCAGCCAGGCCAGCACCACCTGGTTGACGGTGGCGCCGGTCTCGGCGGCCACCGCGCGCAGCGCCGCCAGCCGGGCCGGCGTGCCGGGCAGCGCGTACGCCTCGCCGAGCCGCTCCGGCTTCGCGTACGCGCCCTTGAGCAGCGGGGAGTACGCGACCAGGGTGAGCCGCGGCTCGGCGCGCAGGTAGCTGACCAAATCGGGGCCGGCCCAGCCGATCTGGCCGTCCGGGTCCAGTTCGCTCGGCTGGTCCACCCGGGGCGGCAGGTAGCTGCGGTGGTACTGGAGCACGTCGTAGCCGGGCAGCCCGGCCGCCGCCGCGAGGGCCCGGGCCCGCTCGACCCGCCAGGCGCGGTGGTTGCTCGCGCCCAGCAGCCCGACCGTGCCCTCGGCGACCAGCTCCGCGAAGCCTTCCACCGTCTCGCGCAGCGGCACGGTCCGGTCCTCGATGTGGGCGTAGAGCAGGTCGATCCGGTCGACGCCGAGCCGTTCCCGGCTGCGTTCGGCGGACTCGCGGATCACCTTGGCGGACAGCCCCTCCCGGTTGTCCCGGTAGCTGGTGCCGGGCGCGAGCGGGCGGGCGCCGAGCTTGGTGGCGAACACGATCTCGGCGCCGATCCCGCGGCTGCGCCGCCAGCGGCCGAGGAGCGTCTCGCTCTCGCCGCCCTGGCCGCCGTTCTGCCAGAAGGCGTAGTTGTTCGAGGTGTCGACGAACGTTCCGCCGGCCTCGACGTACCGGTCGAGGATGGCGTAGGAGGTGTCCTCGTCGGTGGCGGTGCCGAACAGCATCGCGCCGAGGCTGAGCACGCTGACCTCGCGGCGGGTGGCCGGATCGGTGCCGATGGTGCGGTGACGCATGTCTGGGTCCTCCCCGTCGGAGCGTTTCCGTCACCCTGCCCCTTCGAGCGCGCGCGAAGTCAAACCCCGGCCAGGGCCGGCCGACGAGCCCGTCGGGGAGCGGGTCGGCGCGGCGACACCATTCGAGCACCGTCGAATCATTGGCGCGCACCGGCGGTGGTGGTCTGCAATGGCAGGGCAACGACGCCCGCCTCGGCGGGTGGCGCGGAACCAGGAGGCGGCGGGCCGGTCAAACGGGGGTCGGCCCGCCGCACGGGCGGAGGAGGGGCCGCGTCGGCCCCTCCTCCGGCCGGTTCAGTCCGGTACGTAGTCGAACGTGTCCGGGTTGGGGCCCTGCCGGCCGGCCTCGCCCTGGTCCAGGCTGCCGAGCCGGTCCATGGTGGCGTCGTCGAGTGTGAAGTCGAAGATGCCGAAGTTCTCCTCGATCCGCTTCGGCGTGGTCGACTTCGGGAAGACGATGTCGCCACGCTGCACGTGCCAGCGCAGCACCACCTGGGCCGGGGTCCGCCCGACCTGCTCGGCGACGTCGACCACGGTCGGGTCGTCGAGCACCTTGCCCTGCGCGATCGGCGACCACGCCTCGGTGCCGATCTGGTGCGCCCGGTCGTACGACCGCACCTCCTCGTTGCCGAAGTACGGGTGCGCCTCGACCTGGTTCACCGCCGGCACCACGTCCGCCTCGGCGGCCAGCCGCTCCAGGTGCGCCACCTGGAAGTTGGACACGCCGATCGACCGTACCCGGCCGTCACGCTGGAACTCCTCCAGCACCTTCCAGGTGGAGACGAAGTCGCCGTCGTAGAGCGTGGGCAGCGGCCAGTGGATCAGGAACAGGTCGAGGTAGTCGAACTTCATCGCCCGCAGCGACCGCTCGAACGCCTTGCGGGCGTCGTCCGGGCGGTGGAAGCCGTTGTTCAGCTTGCTGGTGACGAAGATGTCGCCCCGGTCCAGGCCGGAGGCGCGCACCGCCTGCCCGACCTCGGCCTCGTTGCCGTACATCTGGGCGGTGTCGATGTGCCGGTAGCCGATCTCCAACGCCGTGCCGACCGCCCGGGCGGTCTCCCCGGGGTCGATCTGGTAAACCCCGAAGCCGAGCTGCGGGATGGAGTTGCCGTCGTTGAGCGAGATGTCCGGAACGCTGTGGGCGGCCATGTCGTGTCTCATCTCCGATCGTCCGGGATGCCCGGAAGCGCTTCCACCCGGCTCCCGGGCCGTGCCACCCGGGGTTCCTACCCGCTCGGCGGGCGTCCTCACGGCCGTCGGCGGGTGATCTGGGACAAGCCGTCAGCCCCAGATGGACCGCGCCCACTCGGGGTGGTCGACGAACGGATTGCGGTTGCCCTGCCAGCGCTCGTAGATGCGTTGGTTGCGGCGCTGCTCGAACGCGTCCGGCGGGTCCTGTTCGTGCCAGGCGAGCAGTTTCGACAGCCGGCCGAGCCGGGGCGTGGTCCCGTTGGCCACCGAGTCGTTCGGCTCCAGGTCCGGCCAGCCGTCGTCGCCCTCGTACCGGATCGCCATGTAGAGGATCATCCGGGCGACGTCGCCCTTCACCGCGTTGCGCGGCTCGAACGAGTCGGCGTCGGTGTAGCAGCCGGGCGCCTCGGCCACCGCGCTGCCGCCGGCGTCGAAGTCCTTGTTGCCGCGCAGCGAGTTGACCGACACGTCCTCCGGTCGCAGGTGGTGCACGTCGGTGCCGGGTCCGGTGGCGGTGCCGAAGTCGCCGTGCGACTTGGCCCAGACGTGCTCGCGGTTCCAGTCGTCGACGCCGCCGCCGTTGCTGGTCTTGCTCTGCGAGCGCCCGCTGTAGAGCAGGATGACGTTGGCCGGGTTCGCCGGGTCCTGGTCGGTGTCCTTGAGCGCGTCCCACACCTGGTCGTACGTGAGCTTCGTCTGGGTCCTGATGATGGTGTGCAGGGCGGTGCGCAGCGCCGGCCCGGTCCTGCCGGTCGCGGCGGCGTAGTAGTCGGTGGGCGAGGCGGTGCCGGTCGGGCTCGGGGTCGGGCTCGGGGTCGGGCTCGGGGTGGTCCCGCCGCCGAGGCTCATCGCGGTCGGGTTCTTCAGGCCGCCGTGGCTGAAGTACGCGGTCAGGGTGCCGGTCGCGGTCACCTGCCGGCCCCGCAGGGACGGGTTGGCGAGCAACCCGAAGGTGCTCCGCCAGGCGGCGGTGACCTGCACGTACAGCATCCGACTGGTGCCGGTCTCGGTGGCCTGGTCGGCGATCGCGATCGCGGTGTCCGCGGTGAAGCCGGACGTGATCACCGTGTTCGTCGCGGTCGGTTGGCCGATGACGTAGCCGGTGACGGTGGCGGCGCGGCCGTCCTGGGCGGCCAACGCCTGCGCCACGGTCAGCGTGGTGGCCGCCGACGCGGCGTGGGTCACCGCGAGTGGGGTCGCGACGGTGACGGTCAGCACGACCGCCGCGATCAGCCGCCCGGATCGCGAGCGGGTGACGCTCCTCATATTCATGACCAGCGATGCTATTCGGTGTCGGGTGAACTCCGGGAGATCACGGCGACAACTTTCCGTCCCGACCGGCCTCGAACAGCACCGGCCAGGGCCGGGCCGACGGGGTGACGAACGCCGGCCCGGCCGGCGTCTCCGCCGCGGCCAGCACCTCGGCGGCGAGCCGGCCGAACATCGGCGCTGCCGGGTGCGCAGCCCGGTTCGGCCAGCCGGCGGAGATCCGCCGGGCCAGCGGCGCGCCGACGAGCGGTCGCCAGGCGATGCGCGGTTCCCGCCGCGCCAGGGCCGCCGGCTCGACGGCCACCGCCCCACCCGCCAGGAGCAACCCGAACAGGAACTCGGGGTTGCGCGCCGGGCGGACCCGGGACGGGACGAAACCGTGCTGTCGGCACACCGTCAGCAGGTGCTCATGCCAGCCGGGGGCGGTGGCCGGTGGCGCGGTGACCAGATCCAGGCCGGCCAGATCGGCAAGCGCGACCGCACGGGCCCGGGCCAACGGCGAGGTCCGGGGCAGCAACGCCCCGACCGGCACGTCCACCGGCTTCCCGAACCGCAGCCCGGCCTCCTCGACCGGATGGTGCAGCAGGCCGACGTCCAGCCGGCCCTCCGCCAGCATCCGCCGCTGCTCGGCGCTGGTCAGTTCGTGCAGGTCAAGATCGAGTCCGGGTGCGCGGGCGGCCAGCCCGTCGAGCAACGCGCGCACCGTCACCGCCGGGGTCTCCGGGGGTACGCCGACGCGCAGCACACCGAGCGTGCCCCGGCCTACCTGGTCGGCGAGGTGGCGCAGTCGGCGTTCGCCGGCGAGCAGGTCGTCCGCCTCGCCGAGCAGCAACTGGCCGGCGGTGGTGAGACGGACCTGCCGTTGCGACCGGTCGAAGAGTGCCGCGCCCAACTCCTGCTCCAGCCGCCGGATCGACTGGCTCAGCGGCGGCTGCGCCATGCCCAGCGTCTCGGCGGCCCGGCCGAAGTGCAGCTCCCGGGCGACCACCACGAAGTGCCGCAGATGTCGCAGCAGGTCCACCCGCGCACCCTAGCGTCCGCGCTGGTTACCGTGGCGGGGTGGATGCGACGCAACGGGTCGGGGAGATCTTCGGACGGGCCGGGCTGAGCGGGTGCCTGCACGTGGCCGACGTGGACGACCCGTCGCGCGAGGTGGCGCTGCGCGCCGACGAGCAGATCGTCATCGCGTCCGTCTTCAAGATCCTGCTGGTGCTGGAGTTCGCCCGGCAGGTCACCGCCGGCCAACTCGACCCGGGCGAGCGGGTGCTGGTCGGCGCCGCCGACCGGCTGGGCGGCTGGGGAGTCGCCGGCTGCGCCGACGACGTCGAGGTCTCCCTGCGCGACCTCGCGTACTTCGCCATGTCGGTGAGCGACAACACGGCCGCCGACCTGCTGCTGCGCCGGGTCGGCCCGGACGTGCTGCCGATGCTGGCCGCGGAGCTGGACCTGCCGCGGACCCGGATCGTGGGCGGACCCCGGCAACTGGTCGAGACGATGCTCGCCGACGTGGGCGCGCGTACCGAGGCGGACTTCGCGCGGATCTTCCCCACGCTGCCGCCGGAGCGGGTCCGGGCCATGCGGGTCTTCGACCCGGACCACACCACCTCCAGCACCGCCCGCGAGCTGACCCGGCTGCTCGGCCTGGTGTGGCGCGACGAGGCCGGCCCGGCGGAAGCCTGCGCGACGGTCCGGGAGCTGATGGCCCGGCAACTCTTCTGGACCCGGCTCGCCGCCGGCTTCCCGCCCGCGGTCCGGGTCGCCGGCAAGACCGGCACCCTGCCCGGCCTGCACCTGGAAGCCGGCGTCGCGGAGTACCCCGACGGCGGCCGGTACGCCGTCGCGGTCCTGGCACGCACCGAGCGGCTCAGCACCCGCCGGATCGACGCCGACCTGGCCATGGGGGAGGCCGCCCGGGCGGCGGTCGAGTCGTTGCGCTGATCTTTCGGACCGGCGACCCGGTGTGCACCCGCTCCGACCTGCGGTGATATCGGAACGGATATCGATCCTTCCGTCGCTCGATCTTGGACGCCGCGGCCGGTGCGGTGGTGGAGTGGGCCTACCGATCCACCGATCCCGCAACGGGGAGGACGACCTGTGCCCGAGAACCAACCGTCCCGCTACGCCCGCCGCCGCTTCCTGCGCGACACCGCCGTCGGCGCCGCCGCCGTCTCCACCGCCGGGCTCGTCGCCGGCACCCCGGCCCAGGCCGCTCCGCGCGCCCCGGCGGGCCGGCCCGCCGGCCGCGCCGGCGCGGTGAGCTTCCGCTGGTGGGGCACGGCCGGGTGGCGGATCGACATCGGCGACCGGACCGTGCTTGTCGACCCGTACCTCAGCCGTTTCGACACCGGCCTCTTCCGGGGGGCGTTCCAGCCGGACACCGCGCTGACCGTGGCCGCCGACGTGGTCGACCGGTTCGCCGACCGCGCCGAGAACATCCTGGTCACCCACACCCACTGGGACCACTTCAACGACGTGCCGCACATCGCCGCCCGGACCGGCGCCCGGGTCCTGGGCACGCTCACCGCCCACCACCTCGGGCTGGCGTACGGGCTGCCGGCCGGGCAACTCGCCCCGGTCAAGGGCGGCGAGGTGCTCGACTTCGACGGGTACACGATCGAGGTGGTCGGCTCGCTGCACAGCCGCAACGCGGCCTGGTCGATGGCCTTCCCAGGGGTCCGGGTCAGCCCGCCACCACGGCCGACGAAGATCTCCGACCTGCCCGAGGGGGACACGCTGGCCTACCAGATCCGGGTCGACGGCGGGCCGTCGGTGTTCTTCATGGGCGCCAGCGACCTCGACGAGCGCAACCTGGCCGGCCTGGCCCCGGACGTGGCGATGATCGCCTCCGCCGCCACCACGTCCGTGGCCGACTACGTGCCCCGGCTGATGGCCGCGCTGGACCACCCGAGGACCGTGGTGCCGGTGCACTGGGACAACTTCGAGACCCCGCTGACCAACCCGCCGACGGTCGCCACCACCGACCGGGCTCGCCTCGACGCCCTGATCGCCGACGTGCGTCGGGTCTCGCCGCGCAGCCGCGTGGTGGTGCCCGAGTACCACACCGCCTACCGGTTCTGACCGGTCGCGCTCAGCCGGCGGTCAGGTCGCGCAACGCCAGCACCGACTTCCAGTTGCGCGCCGTCGCCACCACACCCAACTTCTTCTCCAGGTACGCGGTGGTGAACTTCGTCCGCCCGTAGTTGCCGGCCGGGTAGTGCAGGTGCAGCTCCCGGCCGACCACCGCGTACGCCATCTCCTCGCCGGCCGGCACGGCCAGCTCGCGGACCCGGGCCGCGTCCGGCGCGGCGGACAGGAACACCACCAGCACCCGGGTCGGGTCGTTCTGACCCCCGGCGTACGGGCTCGCGCCGACCAGCGCGGCCAGCTCGCCGCCGTCGCGGACCAGCACCGGCACCCGCAGCCCCACCTCGTCGGCGAGCCGCCCGGCGATGCCCTCCGCGAGCACCTCGTCGCGGGTCGGGGGCGCGGTGAACACCACGTTGCCGCTCTGGAGGTACGTCCTGACGTCGGTGTGACCGAGGTCGGCGACGACGCGACGCAGGTCCGCCATCGCGAGCCGGGTGGCGCCGACGTTGACGCCCCGCAGCAGGGCGGCGTAGCGGGTCATGACCCGCAGCCTAGGTCAGGCGGACGCCAACCGGGCGTAGACGTCGCCGGAGCGACCCGCCGGCCGGTAAGTCTCCAGCAGCCGCACCAGGCCGGCCGCGTCGAGCCACTCGTCGGCGGCGAAGCGCATCGTCTCCACCGGGGAGTAGTTGTAGCGGTAGCCGCCCGCCGACGCGCCCAGCCGCTGCACCTGGTCGAGCACCGCGAGCGCCGCGTCGTGCGCCGGCGGGAGGTACTCGAAGGAGAGCGCGCGCACCGGCCGACTCAGCCCGGCCAGCACGTCACCCTCGAAGCCCTCCACGTCGACCTTGCAGAACTCCGGTACGCCGTGCTTGGCGACCAGGTCGTCGAGCGTCACCACCGGCACCTCGACCGAGCGGTCCCACCGCACCCCGGCGAAGCTCGGGTCCGCCGTCACCGAGTCGATCCAGGACGACGACATGGTGGACACCGTCGGCGTCGCGGACGACAGCTCCAACCGCGCCCGGCCGGCGCGGGCACCGACCGCGGTGGGTTCGATGGCCACGTCGTCGTCGCGCCCGAATGCCAGGCGCAGCACCCGCAGGCAGTCCGGCTGCGGCTCGACCGCGACCACCCGCGCGCCCAGCCGACGCCAGGTGCGGACCCGGCCACCGACGTGGGCGCCGATGTCGAAGCCGAGGTCGCCGGGGCCGAGGAACTGGCCGTAGAGCCGGCGGGCCCGGCGGTGCTTGGCCGGCTGGCCGTGGTAGATGGCCAGGGACCGGGTGATCCCCCAGGTCCGTGCGAGCATCGTCACGCCGTTCCTAACTGTGAGTCCTGGACTGCGGGCCGAACGCCCGCAGGAACCGGTCGCGGAACTCCTCCATCGGCCAGACGGGGGCGGTCGGGTCCGGGTTGAGACCGGCCCGCCAGCCCCACCCGGCGACCCGGTCGAGCACGGCCGGGTCCTTCGCCACGATGGTGATCGGCACGTCCCTGCCGGCCCCCTCGCCGGTGACCGCCCGGGCCGGCTGGTGGTCGCCGAGGAAGACCAGCACGAGGTTCTCGTCGCCGTAGCGTTCCACGTAGGAGACCAGGGTGCGCAGCGTGTAGACGATCGAGTTCCGGTAGGCCTTCCGGGTGCCCTCGTCCGCCCGGTCGGCGCGGTTGGTGCCGGCGAAGACCGATCCGTCGCCCAGGTCGTCCCAGTCGACCAGGGGCGGCACCGGCGACCACGGGAGATGGCTGGAGAGCAGCGGGATCTCGGCCATCACCGGGGCGTGCCCGGGGGCCCGCTCGGCGCGCTGGAAGGCCTCCAGGGTGAACTGGTCCGGCGGCGAGGAGAAACTGAACGTCGGCCCCCGGTAGCCGAGGTCACCGGCGCCGTAGACCTTGTCCGGGGCGAAGAAGTCGGCCTCCGGCCAGGCCCGGGTGAGGGCCGGCATGACGAGCGACGTCCGCCATCCGGCGCGCTTGAACGCGCCGTTGAGCGTCAGGCGGTCGCTGCGTACCAGGTTCGTGTAGCGGAGCTGGTTGTCGGCCCGGATGCCGGACATCAGCGTGGCGTGCGCCAGCCAGCTCCCGCCGCCTGTGGTGGACGAGGTGAGGAACGCGGTGCGGCTGCCGTAGCCGGCCGCGGTCAGCCGGCGCGTCCCCTCGTCGAGGACGGCGTCCACCTCCGGGGCCAGCTCCGGGTCCTCCACCGCCACCCGGCCGTAGCTCTCCACGAACGTGACCAGGACGTCCTTGCCGCGCAAACCGGTCAGCAACTGGTCGCCGGGGGTGTCCCGGAACGGGTCGCCGGCGAGCTGGGTGCGCAGCCGCTCCTGGTCGTGCAGGCCGGCGTTGACCTGCCGGGTGCGGTCGTACACGCCGCCCGCGACCGTGCCGGCGGCGATCGGCAGCCCGGGCACGAGCTGCGCGCCGAGCACCGCGCAGGTGACCCAGGCCGCGCCGAGCGCGGTGGCGACCCGGGCGCTGACCCCCCGGTGGCCGGCGACCAGCCGGGCCAGTCGCCGCACCGACAACGTCACCAGCACCGGTACGGCGACGACCGCGGCCACCGCGGCGACCACGGCCCCCACCTGGGCGGCCCGCCCGTACGACTCGGCGAGGAACTCCGCGCCGGCGGCCAGGAACGCCCAGTCCGCGATCAGGTCGAAGCGGCGGTCCAGCACGGTGGAGAAGCCGAGGTCGGCGATCTTCAGGACGAGCACCAGGCCGAGCAGCGCGCCGAGCACCGTGGCCACGATCCGGCGGGGTCTCGGCGGCAGCGCCAGCAGCAGGGCGACCGCGATCAGCCCCTCCACCGGGATGCGGAGGAACGCGGCCGGGGTGAGGTCGTTGACGTCGGTCGGCAGGATCAGGGCGACCAGCGCCAACGCGGCGGCCAGCACGGTGACGGCCTTGCGCCGGAGACCGTCCGTCGGGGTCGGGTCGGGACCGGCGGTCGGGGTCGGGTCGTCGTCGGTCACGGCCGCCGACCGCCGACCTCGGCGCGTCCGACGAGCACCGGAGCGGCGGGCTCCCAGCCGGCCCGGCGAGCCGCCGGCACGGGGGAACGCACCACCGCCGGACGGGCCGGCTCGGTGCGGACGGCCGGCGTGCGGTGCCGCCACCGCCAGCGCACGTCCCGGCCGAACGACTCGACGAGCAGCGCCAGCGCGCCGACGAGCACCGCGACGGCCAGCGCCGTCGGCAGCACCTCCGCCGCCACCACGGCCAGCGCGATGCCCTGGACCGCGGCGACCGTCTTGCGCCAGTAGCGCGGCGGCAACGGACCGTTCAGCCAGGGCAGCAGCCAACCGGCCGCGACGAACGCGTACCGCATCGCGCCGATCACCAGCACCCACGGGCCCACCTGGTCGGCGACGTGGAGGCAGAGCACCAGGACGAGGAAGGAGTCGACCTCCATGTCGAACCGGGCCCCGAGCGCGCTCACCGTGCCGGTGCGCCGGGCCACCTGCCCGTCCACCCAGTCGAGCGCGAGCGCCACCGCGGTGAGGCCGACCAGCACCGCGACCGGGGTGGGCCGGCTGAACGAGTCCACCACCAGCGCGGTCACGCCGCCGGCCAGCGTCGCCCGGGTCAGCGTCACCCAGTCGGCCGGCCCGAGCCGGCGCGCGCCCGCGCGGCTCAGCCCGTGCCCGAGCGCGGTGAGCAGCACCACTCCGTAGACGAGACCGGCCAGCCAGCCGGCCCGGCCCAGGCCGATGGTGCCGGCGATTCCCGCCAGCACACCGAGCTGGAGGATCGTCCCCGCGAATGGATCAGTCCGAACCACTGACACTGTGCCTCCGAATTGCGCGCGTACGACCCACCGGTGTGTACGCAGAACATGCCCGAACGGTTCGCTCTGATACCGAAAACGCACGATCAAGAGTGCACGTCACATCGGGGCGCCCGCTCGGCCGGGCGGGCCGAGGGCATTCGTGTCGGGACGGGTCAGCGGGTCAGCGGGGCGGGTCAGCGGGTCAGCGGGGCGGGTCAGCGGGTCAGCGGGTCAGCGGGTCAGCGGGGGCGGGTCAGCGGGGCGGAGCGTCGGCCGGGTCGCCGTCGCGGCGGGCCAGCGCCGAGCGGCGGTAGCCGTACAGCGCGTAGACGACGGCGCCGAGCAGGAACCAGACGCCGAAGCGCAGCCAGGTCACCGGGTCGAGGAACGTGATCAGCCAGATCGAGAACACCACGCCGACCGCCGGCACCACCGGCATACCGGGCAGCCGGAACGCCCGGGGCGCGTCCGGTCGGCGGTAGCGGAGCACGATCACCGCCACGCAGACCACCACGAACGCCAGCAGGATGCCGATGTTGGTCAGCTCGGCGGCCTGCCGGATCGGCAGGAAGCCGGCGATCAGCGCCGAGGCGACGCCGACGATCCAGGTGACCCGGCTGGGCACCCGGCGCACCGGGTGCACCTTGGCGAACCAGGCCGGCAGCAGCCCGTCCCGGCTCATCGAGAACCACACCCGGGTCACGCCGAGCATGAACGTGAACATCACCGTGAGGATGCCGATGATCGCCCCGACCGCGATCACGCTGGCCAGGCCGGAGAGCCCGACCGAGGCGAACGCCGAGGAGAAGCCGCTCTCCGGATCGATGTCCCGGTAGTTCTGCATGCCGGTGAGCACCAGCGTGGCCAACACGTAGAGCACCATGGAGATGGCCAGCGACCAGATGATCGCCTTCGGCATGTGCCGGCGGGCGTCCCGCGACTCCTCGGCGGCGGTGCTCATCGCGTCGTAGCCGAAGACCGCGAAGAACACGGTGGCCGCCCCGGTGATCGCGCCGCCCACCCCGAACGGGAAGAACGGCGAGTAGTTGCCGGTCTTGACGTGGAAGAAGCCGACCACGATCACCAGCAGCACCACGGCGACCTTCAACCCGACCACGAACGTCTCGAACCGCGCCGCGGCCTTGATGCCCCGGTTGAGCAGGTACGCGATGAGCAGGCAGAGCGCCGCCGCGAACAGGTCGACGCGGTGCCCGTCGCCGGTGCCCGGCGCGCCGAGCATCCAGGCCGGCAGCTCGGCGCCCAACTGGGTGACCAGGAAGCCGAAGTAGCCGGAGATGCCGATCGCCACCACCGCCACGATGGCGGTGTACTCCAGCAGCAGGTCCCAGCCGATGAACCAGCCGACCGCCTCACCCAGCACGGCGTAGCCGTAGGTGTAGGCCGAGCCGGCCTTCGGGATCATGCCGGCGAACTCCGCGTACGACAGCGCGGCGGCGGCGCTGGCCAGGCCCGCGATCAGGAACGACACCAGCACGGCCGGGCCGGCGGTCTCGTTGGCCACCGCGCCGGCGAGCGCGAAGATGCCGGCGCCGATGATGCCGCCGACCCCGATCGCGGTGAGCTGCCACAGGCCCAGCTCGCGGGCGAGCCCCTCCTCGGTCTCGTCGGCGATCTCCTCGACCGGCTTACGCCGGAAGATGCCCCGCCCAACGGTCATGGTGACCCCTCCCGCCGTGCCGCCACGCTCCCGAGTCGTGGTCACGCCGCGACACACCGCGGTCACGCCACGGCACGACGGTAAGCCCTCGCGCCGAAGATCGCAGCCCGTGGCGGTCAGGTGGCGCGCAGTGGCGGCAGGCCCAGCGCGGCGCGTACCCGGGTCGCCTGCCGGACGCCGTCGTGCGCGGCGGCGGCCCGGGTCGCCCGGCGCAGCTCGGCGGCGTCGGCGGCCCCGGCCGCGAGCCGCCACTGCCGCAGCGCCACCTCGTGTTCGGCGAGCAGCGCCGCCATCGGCGCCTGCGCGGCGGCCGGCCAGCGCACCGCGCGCAGCTCACCGGCACAGGCGAGGTTGGCGTCCACGACCGCCCCGGCCCGCTCCCGCAGCGTCCGCCACGGCCGGCCCGCCTTCTCGGCCTCGGCCAGCTCGTCCCGGGCGATGTCGTACGCCGCCACCGCGGCCAGGTAGCGCCCCTTCGCCTCCTTGACCGTCAGCGGCACCACCGGGCTCGGTGTGGGGCTCGCCGGCGGGGGAAGGGCGGCCTGTTTCGTCTCGCCGCCGCAACCGCCCAACAGCAGGACCACCACCAGAACCGACGCGAGCCGCCAACGCGCAGAACCTCCCATCGCCCGAGTGTAGAGCCCCTCCTCCCGCCCCCTGTTTCACGGAAAGAGTGGCTATTCCGCGTCCGATAGCCACTCTTTCCGTGAATCAGCGCGGGGGTGGGGTGGGGGGGGTGGGGTGGGGGGTGGGGGGAGGGACCAGCCGCCAGTACTGGCGGCTTTCCTTGTCCCGGACCACTACGCCGAGCCGGGCCAGCTCCCCGTGCAGCTCCCGGACCTCGGCGTCGCGGCTGTCCTTCAGCGCCCGCTCCCGGGCCCGCAGCAGCGCGTCCGCGCCGGCCGGCAGCCCGGGCAACTCGGGCACCCACCGCCGGTACGCGTCCCGGTGCGGGTCCTGGTCGACCCAGGGCCAGCCCTGGCCGGTGAACGCCTCCCGCAGCCGGCCGGCGTTCAGGTCGGACCGCTCCCGGGCCAGCTCGCCGCCGGCCCGGTCCAGCAGCACGAGCGCCTTGCCGTCGACGAACACGCCGGCCACCTCGGTCCGGGCGATGTCCCGGCCGTGCCCGTCCCGGTGCAGTCGCACCGACCGGCGCCCGACCGTGACCCGCAGCCGCTCCCGTACGCCCACCACGGCCAGGGCCAGGCCCGCCACCGCCGCCACGCCCGCGCCGAGCGGATACGACCGCTGGTCCGGCCACCTGTCGAGCAGCGCGAACACGTCCTGGAAGGGGAACCAGGCCAGCCCGGCGATCCAGCCGGACAGGGCGGTCAG
Source organism: Micromonospora sp. NBC_01392 (assembly GCF_045040125.1). Lineage (NCBI taxonomy): Bacteria > Bacillati > Actinomycetota > Actinomycetes > Micromonosporales > Micromonosporaceae > Micromonospora > Micromonospora sp. NBC_01392. The sequence goes on from NZ_CP109549.1 coordinate 1,459,403, forward strand.
CCCGGCGCCCAGTCCCGCGCCGAGCAGCGGGAACCCGGCCCACATCACCACCAGCTCGCCGACTCCGCCGTCGACCACGACGTCGCCGGGTTCCCGGTCGGCCACGGTCAGGACACCTCCCGCCGCATCGTGCGGATCAGGCCGGCGGCCAGCGGCACGACCATCCAGACGGCCAGCGAGACGCCGAGCCGACCCCACTGCCCCGCGGTCACGTCCGGGGTGAGCAGCGGTGCCATGGTGACCGAGGTGTCCAGCCAGCCGGCCGGCTCCCGCAGCGCCTTGATCATCGCCGACAGCACGCTCCACACGGTCGGCAGCAGCAGGTAGGTGACGATGGCCAGCGGCGTGTTCAGCAGCAGCAGGCCGAACCCGGCGCCCATCAGCACGTTCGCCACCTGGAACACCGCCGCGTACGGCAGCAGCTCCCAGTCGAACGTCCACGCGCCCACCCCGCCGGTGGCCTTGGCGGCGAGCGTGCCGGCGGCGGCGACGGCGAGGCTGACCAGCACCGAGGCGAGCGCGGCCAGCACCACCGCGGCCAGCTTGGCGACGATCACCCGCTCCCGGCGGGGCACCAGCGCGAACGTGGTCAACGCGGTGCGCTGCGACCACTCGCCGGTGATGGAGAGGATGCCCAGCACCGGCAGCAGCAGCCCGACCGGGAGCAGCGACGGCGCGAAGAACGCGGTGAACGTCTGCTCCGGGCCGTCGACGACGAAGAGCTGCACCACCACGATGGCGACCGCGATCAGCCCGATGCTGATCAGCAGCCAGCGGCCGGCCCGGGTGTCGGTGAGCTTGCGCAGCTCCACCCCGGTCAGCCGGGCCAGCGAGGGGCCGGCGGCCGGCTCGTGCCGCGTCGGGGCGGCGGTGGGAACGGGCGTGGTGGCGGTGGTCATCGGACGGCCTCCCTGGTCGACGCGCCGGCGGTGAGGGTGAGGAAGAGCTGCTCCAGGCCGCCGCTGCCGGCCGGACGCAGTTCGGTGAGGACCAGTCCGGCGTCGGCCGCGGCCTGACCGACGGCCTCCGGCTCGGCCCGGACCACGAAGCCGCCGTCGGTGCCGACGGTGGCCGGCAGCGCGGCGCGGTCCAGGGTGAGGCGCAGGGCGTGCTGGTCGCGGGCGCGGACCAGCGTGCCGGCGCCGGCCAGCAGCTCGTCCTTGCCGCCCTGGGCGACCACCCGGCCGCCGCCGATCACCACCAGCCGGTCGGCCACCGCCTCGACCTCGCGCAGCAGGTGCGAGGAGAGCAGCACGGTGCCGCCCCGGTCGGCGTAGTCGCGCAGCAGGCCGCGCATCCAGTAGATGCCCTCCGGGTCGAGGCCGTTGGCCGGCTCGTCGAGGATCAACACCCGGGGGTCGCCCAGCAGCGCCAGCGCCAGGCCGAGCCGCTGCCGCATGCCCAGGGAGTACGCGCCGAACCGGCGCCGTGCGGCGGTGTCGTTCAGCCCGACCAGGTCCAGCTTCGCGGCCACCTGCCTCCGCTCCACGCCCATGGTGCGGGCGGCCAGGGTGAGCGTCTCCCGCCCGGTGCGTCCGGCGTGCTGGGCCGAGGCGTCGAGCAGGACGCCGATCTCCCGGCCCGGGTTGGGCAGCGCCCGGTAGGGCCGGCCGGCGACCGTGGCCGCGCCGGAGCTGGGCGGCGTCATCCCGCAGATCATGCGCATCGTGGTGGACTTGCCGGCGCCGTTCGGGCCGAGGAATCCGGTCACCGTGCCCGGTTCGCACCGGAACGTCACGTCCTCGACGGCCGTGTGCGGGCCGTACCGCTTGGTCAGATGGTCGACTTCGATCATGCCGAGAAGCCTGCCGGGGCCACCCGGTGCCCCGCTGCGGCCGACGGTCGTCGCCGGCACCGACCGAGGTTCACCGCAGGCGTCGACTTTGGTAGCTGGCAGCCGGTCCGGACGGCTCCCTAGCATGGGGCGGGTGAGCAGCGCTGTCGTCCCCGATCATCCCTGGCTCCTGCCGGGCTCCCTGGTGCCCGCGCGGGCCGCCCGCCGGACCCCGCGGGACTGGTTCGTCGACAGCCTGCTGTTCCTGATCGCGCTGGGCTGGGTGCTCCTCGCGCACGACGACGCGGTGAGCGGGCGACCGGAGTTCGCGCTCAACGCCGGCCCGAGCTGGCTCGCCGAGATCGACCTGTTCGTCGGTCTGCTCGCCGCCGGCGCGCTCTGGCTGCGCCGCCGCTGGCCGGTGGGGCTGGCGGTGGCCACCGCGCCGCTGACGTTGTTCTCGGTCACCTCCGGGGCCGTGCTGCTGGTCGTCCTGTTCACCGTGCTGGTCCACCGACCGCTGGTGGTGGGGCTGACGCTGGTCGGCTGGCATCTGGCCACCGCGCTGCCGTTCATCGCGGTCCGCCCCGACCCGGCCATGCCGTTCTGGGCCGCCGTGGCGTGGACCGTGCTCTTCATCGGCATCGTGGTGGCCTGGGCGCTGTTCGTCCGGGCCCGCCGCCAGCTCGTGCTGTCGCTGCGCGACCGCGCCGAACGGGCCGAGGCCGAGCAGCAGCTCCGGCTGGACCAGGCCCGGAACCTCGAACGCGGCCGGATCGCCCGGGAGATGCACGACGTGCTCGCCCACCGGATCTCGCTGCTCAGCCTGCACGCCGGGGCGTTGGAGTTCCGTCCGGACGCGCCCCCGGAGGAGGTCGCCCGGGCCGCCGGGGTGATCCGGGCCAGCGCTCACGCCGCGTTGCAGGACCTGCGCGAGGTGATCGGCGTGCTGCGGGCCGAGACCGGCTCCGAGGCCACCCCGGAACGGCCGCAGCCGACGCTCGGCGACGTGCCGGCGCTGGTGGCCGAGAGCCGCGACGCCGGGGTACGCGTCAGCGTGATCGACGAGGTGACCGAGCCGGCCGGGGTGCCGGCGGCGATCGGGCGCAGCGCGTACCGGATCGTGCAGGAGGGGCTCACCAACGCGCGCAAGCACGCGCCCGGGGCGGTGGTGACCGTCCGGCTGGCCGGCGGCCCCGGCGAGGGGCTGGCGGTGGACATCCGCAACCCCTGGCCGGTGGGCGGGCCGGCCGCCGCGATCCCCGGCACCGGCACCGGCCTGGTGGGCGTCGCCGAGCGCGTCACGCTGGCCGGCGGACGCGTCGACCACGGGCGGGACGCCGACGGCGACTTCCGGCTGGCCGCCTGGCTGCCCTGGGAAATCCGATGAGTGGGCCGGTGCGGGTGCTGATCGTCGACGACGACCCGCTGGTCCGGGGCGCGCTGTCGATGATCCTCGGCGGCGTACCCGACCTGGCGGTGGTGGGCGAGGCGACCGACGGCGTCGAGGTGCCGGCCGCCGTCGCCGCGTACGCCCCGGACGTGGTGCTGATGGACATCCGGATGCCCCGGGTGGACGGGCTGGCCGCCACCGAGGCGCTGCGGGCGACGGCGGAGCCGCCCGAGGTGCTGGTGCTGACCACGTTCGACGCCGACGAACAGGTGCTGCGCGCGTTGCGGGCCGGGGCGAGCGGCTTCCTGCTGAAGGACACCCCGCCGGCTGAGATCGTGGCGGCGGTACGCCGGGTCGCGGCGGGGGAGGCGACACTGTCCCCGGCGGTGACCCGCAGGCTGATCGCGCACGTGACCGCCGCCGCGCCGGCGCCCGCCCGGGATCCCCGCCGCGAGCGGGCGGTACGGCTGCTCGGCGAGCTGTCCGAGCGGGAGCGGGAGGTCGCGCTGCTGCTCGGTCGGGGCCGGACCAACGCGGAGATCTCCGCCGAGCTGTTCATGAGCGTGGCGACCGTGAAGGCGTACGTGTCGCGGCTGCTCACCAAGCTCGACCTGAACAACCGGGTGCAGGTGGCGCTGCTGGTCCAGGACGCCGACCTGGTCTGACGCGGTGTCGGGCAGGCCCGGCCGGTGGGATTGAACTGTCGCCGGTGTCCGGCCGTACCAGTGGGCGAGGATGTGGTGCGGCCGGTCCGCCGCACCGCTGCCGAGCTGCGGGAGGCCTGCCGTGCGTGTTGGTGAGCAGTCGACGGATCCCATCGACAAGGTCCTGGGCGAGGTGCCGATGCCGGCGCCGTTGACACCCGAGGACGTCCGCATCGCGGTCCGGGCGGTGGTGGTGCACGCCGCCGAGGAGTGGCCCGCGGGGCCGAAGTGCCGCAACGACGGGGCGGCGTTCCCCTGCCGGTTGCACCGTTGGGGGCGCCGGGTGCTGGCGACACACGGCCTCAACGAGCGCCAGATCGACGCGCTGATCCGGCACGGCAACCCGTTCGTGCACGTGCCCTTCCCGTTCGTGCTGACCGGCCCGTCGGCGGCCCGACCGGCCGTCCAGGCGGCCCGCCCGGGCGCGACGCAGACTGCCCGGCCGGGCGCGGGTCAGGCGGCCCGGCCGGGCGCGGCCCCGGCCGCCCGTCCGGTCGCCGGCCAGGCGCGTGGCCCGGTCCCGCGGGTCGTCGCACCGCCGGTGCGGTCCGGCCTGCGGCCCGGCGCCGCGCGGCCGGCCCCCGCGGCCCGGCCGCGCTGGCCCCGGGCGAGCTGACCCCGGGTACGGGTCGCGGCCGGCGCGCCGTCGGCCGCGCCGCTCACCCGGGCGGCGGCCCGCCGCGGAGCACCCCCGGCCTCCGCGCGGCCCATCGGCCGGCGGCCCGACGCGGGGCGCCCCCACCCCCCGCGTCGGGCCGTCGTGCGTCCGGATCAGTTGATGCCGCAGTCCGGGGCCGACCAGTCGGTGGTGTTCGCCGACTTGTCCCGGGTGTTCTCCCGGCGGGAGTCCACGTGCGTGTGGTCGTCGTGGTCCGGGTAGCCGGGGCCGTAGATGCCACTGAAGCCCTGGTCCCGGGCCGACCGGGCGATCTCGCAGAGGGTCCGGTCCCGAGAGGTCAGGTCGGCCGCGTTGCCGTACAGGTGCTGGCTGTCGGCGGCGCCGCCGACCTGCCGGTTGCAGGCGATGCTGCGGAATCCGCTGGTGACCTGGAGCGGCTTGTCGCCGAGGCTGCGCCGCAGCGCCTCCAGCTTCCACATGGTGCGTACCGCGTTCTCGCGGGTGGCGGACGACGAGAGCGGGCCCCCGCCCCACCCGCCCTTGCCGCAGCCGTTGTCCAGCTCGGCGTAACTGAAGTGCTTCGGGGTGCAGTCGTTGTCCTGGAGGTCGTAGATCTTGGCGAAGGTCCGCGGCCCGGCGATGCCGTCGGCCCGTAGTCCGTACGCGGACTGGAAACGCTTGACCGCGGCGGTCGTCTCCGGGCCGTACCGGCCGTCGACCCGGACGATGCCGGCGTACCCGGCCCAGCCGGCCACCCGGATCTGGAGCTGCCGGACGTCCTCGCCCGAGCGCCCCTGGGACAGGGTGCGGGGCCAGGTGTAGCAGCCGTCGGCGTGGGCCGCCGGTGCGGCGACGACCGTGGCGACCGCGGCCCCGGGCAGGGCCAGCGCGAACGCGACGGCCGCCCGCTTCAGGGTGTTGACGCGCACAGGAGTCCTCCCGATCAGAGCGGAAATGGGGTCGGGACGGCACATCGACCACTGCGTCCCGTCCTTCTCACCGTGACATTCGGCGGGGCTCTTCGTGGCGATTAGCGGAAATTGTTCTCGCATTCGGTCCTGGTCGGAGGGGAGCGGTAACGTCTGCTCCCGGGCCCGGATCGACCCCCGGGCGAGCCTCGCGGGCAGGGGAGGTGGGCGATGGCGCGTGGCGGCGTGTTCTGCGTCGAGGGGCAGTGGCACCGCGACCTCAACGAGCGCGGCTCCGTCCTGCCCACGCTCGAACTGCTCGAACGACTGAACCGGATCCGCTACATCCACAAGGACGCCGCCACCCGGGACGAGCTGTTCTACTTCCTCGACCGCTGGCTGCTCAAGCAGTACGCGGACCACCGCGTCGGGTTCTTCGCCATGCACGGCGAGCCGAGCCGGCTCTGCCTCACCGACTGGGACTCGGTCGAGCTGTCCGACGTGGCGGAGCGGATGGCCGGCCGCGCCGACGGTCGTCGCCTCTACTTCGGCAGCTGCTCGGTGCTGCGTGCCTCCGACGCCACGCTGCGCGGCTTCCTCGAGGTCACCGGCGCGGCGCTGATCTGTGGCTTCACCCGCGACGTGGACTGGGTCGAGTCGGCCGCGTTCGAGACCGTGCTGCTCGACGTGCTGGCCAACGGGCAGCGGCACAACGCCGCCGAGCTGCGGATGGGCTCGGCGCACTGGGCGCCGCTCGCCGCGTACCTCGGTTTCCGGGTGATCTACGCCAACGGCCGCGCCTGGCGGCCCACCGCCCGCCCGCGCGTGCCCGAGCAGGTCGCCCCGCGCCGGGCCGCCGGCCGCCCGCGCTGAGATCCGGCCGCCGGCCTGGTAGAACCGAGGCATGCCACGCAGCATCGCGCGCAACACCCGGGTCGACCGGGACGCCCTGACCGAGTTCCTCCGCCCCCGGCACCGCGTCGTGCTGATGACCACCCGGGCCGACGGCCGCCCGCAGTCCTCCCCGGTCTCCTGCGGCGTCGACGCCGAGGGCCGGCTGGTCATCTCCACCTATCCGGAGCGCGCCAAGGTGACGAACATCCGCCGCGACCCGCGCGTCTCCGCCTGCGTGCTCTCCGACGACTGGAACGGCCCGTGGGTGCAGGTCGACGGCGTGGCCGAGGTGCTCGACCTGCCCGAGGCGCTGGAGCCGCTGGTGGACTACTTCCGCAGCATCTCCGGCGAGCACCCGGACTGGGACGAGTACCGGGCGGCCATGGTCGCGCAGGGCAAGTCGCTGATCCGCGTCACGATCGAGTCCTGGGGCCCGATCGCCACCGGCGGGTTCCCGGCCCGGCTCGCCGACTGATCAGTACGCGGCGGTGAACCGCGCGTTGCCGAACCTCGGGTTCTCGATCTCGTCGACGATCGCGACCGCGAGATCCTCGTAGGTGAGCACCGAGCGGCCCTGCGCGTCGGTCACCGGGTGGTCCGTGCCGGTGCGGTAGTGCCCGGTCCGCTCGCCGGGGTGGAACTCCAACGGCGGCGGGGAGACGTACGTCCAGGTCACCCCGTCGGCCGAGGAACGGTAGAACGCCAGCGCGTCCGCCTGCCCCTGCGCCGAGTCGCGGTACTCGGCGGGGAAGTCCGGCTCGTCCAGGAACCGGGTGCCGCTCGGGGTGAGCAGCGTCGCGCCGCCGCCGACATGGATCACGCGTGGTGGGTCGGGCATGCCCCGCAGCGTGTCCACGAGCGTCCGCGCGGCGTCCCGCCAGAGGTCACGCTCGCCTCCGCCGACGGCCACCACCAGCACGTCCGCGTCCTCGGCCAGCTCGCGTACGCTCCGCGCCGAGGTCGCGTCGCCGGTCACCGTGCGTACGCCCGGAGGCAGGTAGCCGACCGCCTCCGGCCGGCGTACCGCGGCGGTGACCCGGTGCCCCCGCTCGGCCGCCTCGGCGGCGATCCGGGAGCCCGCCGTCCCGCCGGCGCCGAACACGACGATGTCGCTCATGCCTCACAGGCTAGGCAGCCGGCCGCCGGGCGGGTGCCGTTCCGCCGAACCCGGTCAGTCGACCAGCGCGGAGTAGACGAGCTGGCGCAACTGGCTGCGCAGCGGGTACGTGCTCGACGGCATGAGCTGCGTGAACAGCAGCGCGGTGACCTCCTCCACCGGGTCCACCCAGAACGCCGTGCTGGCCATGCCGCCCCAGTAGAACTCGCCGACGCTGCTGGGCACCCGCGCCGGCACCGGGTCGAGCACCACGGCGAAGCCCAGTCCGAAGCCGATCCCGTCCAGCACCGTCTCGGAGAATCCCTCCGGGGAGAACGAGGCGAGGTCCCGGCCGCCGGGCAGGTGGTTGCGGGTCATGAAGCGGACCGTGCGGGGGCCGAGCAGGCGCACCCCGTCCAGTTCGCCGCCGCGCAGCAGGAACTGGGTGAAGCGGTGGTAGTCGGCGGCGGTGGAGACCAGCCCGCCGCCGCCGGAGTGCCAGCCCGGCGCCGCCAGCGCGGCCCGGCCGATGCCGTCGGCGCGTACCGCCTGACCGGTGGCCGGGTGCGGGGCGTAGAGCGCGGCCAGCCGCTTGGCGTCCGCCGCGTCCACCCACCAGCGGGTGTCGGTCATCCCGAGCGGGCGCAGGATCCGCTCGGCGAAGAACGCGTCCAGCGTCTGCCCGGAGACCACCTCGACCAGGCGGCCCAGCACGTCGGTGGAGACGCCGTAGTTCCAGCTCGTCCCGGGCTGGAACAGCAGCGGCAGCGTGGCCAGGCCGGCCGAGGCCGCGGCCAGGTCCGCGCCGGCCGGCACGCCCAGGTCGAAGCCGGCCGCCCGGTAGAGGCCGTCGACCACCGAGACCTGGGCGAAGCCGTACGTCAGGCCGGCGGTGTGGGTGAGCAGGTGCCAGATCCGGATCGGCTCGGCGGCCGGCACGGTGTACGGCTTGAGCACCGACCCCCGGTCGTAGACCCGGACGTCGGCGAACTCCGGCAGCCAGCGGCTGACCGGGTCGGTCAGCTCGAACCGGCCCTGCTCCCAGAGCATCATCGCGGCGACCGAGGTGATCGGCTTGGTCATCGAGTAGATGCGCCAGAGCGTGTCCGCCTCGACCGGCGTGCCGGCCTCCCGGTCGCGCAGCCCGTACGTCGACGAGTGGGCGATCTCGCCCCGGCGGGTGACGACGACCTGCCAGCCGGCGAGCCGGCCGTCGTCGACGTAGCGGGCGAAGTGCTCGTCGATCCGCGCCAGTCGGGCGGGATCGAAGCCGACACGGCCGGGATCGGTGCTGACTGCGACGCTCATCCCCGCGAACCTACCCGCCGGTACGGCGGGCCGGAAGTGTCGGCCGGCCACACTAGTGTCGGCGGCATGCCGGAGCCCGTCGAGGACGTCACCTACCGCCAGCAGGACTGGTACGCGGAAGAGCTGGTCGACCGGCACTTCGTGCGCTGCGAGTTCTTCGACGTCGACCTCACCGAGGCGGTCAGCCGGGGCGCGGTGTTCACGGAGTGCGTCTTCGGCACCGTGGCGTTCAACGCCTCCCGGCACGTCGACTCGGCGTTCACCCGCTGCACGTTCACCCGGTGCAACCTGTTCGAGGCGGAGTTCACCGGCTGCAAGCTGGTCGGCAGCAGCTTCGACCGGTGCGACCTGCGCCCGCTGCGGGTCGACCGCGGCGACTGGTCGTTCGTCGCGCTGCCCGGCGCCGACCTGCGTGGCGCCCGGATCACCGACGTACGCATGCGCGAGGCCGACCTGACCGGCGCCGACCTGACCGGCGCGGTGCTCACCGGCGTCGACCTGTCCGGGGCCCAGTTGCACGCCGCCAAGCTGACCCGCGCCGACCTGCGCGGCAGTGACCTGTCCGCGCTCGACCCGACCGCGGTGGAACGGGCCGGGGCGCGGGTCGACGTGGAGCAGGCCGTAACACTGGTCCAGGCGCTCGGCTTCCAGGTCGGCTGACCCGGCCGCTCCTCCCGCCTCCGTCGTCACCCCGCCCGTCCCGTCCCGTCCCGTCCCGCACCGCTCCGCCGGGCCGGTGCGGTGCCGTCGCGCTCTCGGCCGGCGTCACGCACTCGACCCGGCCTGCTGAGGTCCGGGCCCGGTCGTCACCGTGCGTTACACCTCGTCCAGGACGACTCCTTCGAAGCGATATACCGCTGTGTCATATTTATGACCCACGGGTATATCGCGTCTCACGGAATCCCTTCTCCCGGCCGACACGCCCGAGGTGGAGGCGCCGAAATTGGTTCGTGTCGACGGCTTCTCGGAGATCGAAGCATGTGTCATCCTGCCCTGCGGCGAGCCGCGGTGACGGTCGCCGACTCCGGCGGCCGAGGGAGGGGCGGTGGCTGAGGAGGAACTCACGCAGTCCGGAATGCGGGTCGGAGGTTGGCTGCCCGCTGCGCCGGTCGAGCCCGTGGCCACGCCGCAACCGCCGGCCGCCCCACGTCGCCTCGCCGGCGAGCCGGACGACGGCGCGTGGGAACCGGCCGTCCCGGACGTCTCCCCGATCGGCGATGCGGCACCGGCACCGGCACCCGCACCCGCACCCGCACCGGCGCCGACCGGGCCCGCGCTGCTCGGCCCCGCGTCCGGCGGGCCCGCGCCCGGGCCGGCCCCGCTGGTCGGGCATGCCCCGGCCGGGCACTGGCCGAGCGGGCCCCAGCCGGCTGGGCTCGGTCCGGTTGGGCCGGGACAAGGCGGGCCAGGACCGGGCGAGCTCGGCACGGGTGGACCGGGCTCGGGACCGGCTGGGCTCGGCCCGGTTGGACCGGGCTTGGGGCCAGGCGGGCTCGGCACGGGTGGACCGGGGCCGGGAGCAGGCGGGCTCGGGCCAGTTGGGCCAGGGCCGGCCGGTCCGCTGCCGGCTCTGTCGCCGGCTCGGCCGGACCGTGCCGCCCGGCGGGCGCGGGACGGCCTGCGGGCGGTGGACGGGGACCCGTTCGGGGACGGGACGCCGGCGCTGGCCGGCCGGCACACCGCGCCGGAGAGCCTCCGCACCCGGCTCGCCGGCCTGGCCGGCCCGCTCGCGATCCGGCTGCGCGGGGCGTCGGCTCGGCTGCGCGGGGCGTCGGTCCCACGGGAAGGGATGTCGGTCCGGCTGGGATCAACGTCGGCTCGGCTGCGCGGGGCGTCGGTCCGGCTGGGACCGGTGTCGGTTCGGGGCGTGTCCGCCCGGCTTCGGCAGGCTCTCCGCCCGGATACGGCGCGGCCCGCGAGCGAGGCCGGGGCCACCCGGGTCGCTGCCGCCCGGGCCCGCCGCCGGCGTCGGCGGGCCGTGCTGGCCACTGCCGCGCTGACCGCGTCGGTGGTGGCGCTGGCGTACTCCGCCCGGTCACCGGCGCCGCCCGAGCGTGGCGGGGCCGTGCCGGTCGCCGGGCCGACGACGCCGGCACCGGCACCGACGGCGGCGCCCCCGACGGTGGTGCCGGTGACAGGTGATCCTGCGCTGCCCGGCGACCCGCTGCTCGGGGTGGATCAGGAGCCGGTGCCGCCGGCGGTGTCGCTCACCCTGCTCGGCACGCGGGACTGGCGGCACTGGGGCGGCGCGGGCGCGGACAGCGTCCAGCGCAAGCAGCGCGGCACCGGCGAGATCGAGGACCCGGGCGGCGACCGGCTGGAGCACAACGCCGGGATGTCCGGCCTGAGCTGGACGGACGGCACGCCGACGGCGCGGCAGGAGGGCACCCGGACGGGCGTCTTCCAGCGCGGTGCCGGCAAGTCCTTCAGGCTCGGCGTGGCCGGCAGCGGGGACCTGCGGACCGTCCGGCTGTTCGTCGGTGCGTTCTCGGCCGGGGCCCGGCTCGACGTCTCGCTCTCCGGCGGCGGTGATCCGGCCGTCCGGGAGGTGGCCATGGCCCAGGGCGACCGCTTCTACCAGTACGTCGTCCACTTCCGGGTGCCTCGCGGCCAGCGGCTGCTGATCACCTGGCGGGCGCTCGCCGTGACCGGCGGGCAGAACGACGGGGTGTCGCTGGAAGCGATCACGGTAAGCTGACCCGCCGCTTGGCTGGACGGCGACGGGTCCGTTCTGCTACCTCTTGGTAACGAACGGGAAACGCCCGTCGGCCCACATATGGCGCAAACGGCCGGCCGGTGACACCGTGAAGCCCGTCACGCTCCGGCCGCTTCCGGCGGCGCCGCGTGAGACGAAGCGGAGGTGTGGTGGGCGAGGAGGACCGTTCGCGAACCGGCCCCGGCTCGCATCGGGAGGGCCGCCCGCGTACCCGGTCCGCGCTGCGCCGGCTGCGGCGCCGGCGGCGGATGGCGTTGGAGGGCCTGGCCGCGTTCCTCTGCCTGGCGGCGCTGGTGGCCTACCTCGGCACCGAGCGGCACGACGCGCCGCGCGAGGAGAGCGCGGCCCTGCCGGTGGCGCCGACCGGCCGGGTCGGGCTGCCGGGCGAAGCCGACGGCGCGGTCGCCACCCCCGGCCTGCGACCCCGGCAGCGCCCGCCGTCCCCGAGCCCCTCACCGTCCGCGAGTCCCTCACCGTCCACGGTGGCGCCACCGACGGTCGCGGTCAGTCGGGCCGAGGTGCCCGCCTCGGTCGACCTCACCGCCGTGGGCACCGTCGACTGGGTCCACTGGGGGCTGCTCGGCGGCGACCGGACGGTCCGCAAGCGGGGCGGTTCCGGCGCGATCCGGGACGAGGGCGGCCGGGGCCGGCGGGAGAGCTTCAGCAACAACCCGGAGGCGTACGCCTGGCGGGACGGCGCGCCGGTGGCCTCGGCCAGCGGCACCATGTCCGGGGTCTACACCTGCGACCGGGACAGCGGTTTCCGTCTCGCGGTGACCGCCGACGGGCAGTCGCGCACCGTGCACCTCTTCGCCGGGCTCTGGATGGCCCGTGGCCGGCTCGACGTGCGGATCGCCGGTGGGCCGGTCAGCACGCTCCGGATGGAGGACCCGCACACCGCGCTGACCACCGACTTCACCGTCCGGTTCCGCGCGCCGCGCGGTGCGAAGCTGCTGCTGAGCTGGACCGTGGAGGAGTCGCTCGGGCAGTGCGGCAACGTCAGCCTCCAGGCCGTCGCGCTGCGCTGATCCGCGTACGCCGCCCGGATGCGGGTCGTGCCCGGCCGAACTGTCGGGACAGTTTGTCCGTCGCGCGCCGGGTCGACCGACGTACCTTTCCGAGGTCCCCGTCCGTCCATCCTTTGTGGAGGTTCGACCGGTGAGCCGTCCCATGCCTCTCGCCCCTGCCCGCCAGTCCTCCGATCGCGGTGTGTTGCGGGACATCCCGTTGCCGCCGTACGTGACGGTGGAGGACGTCCAGTTCGCGGTGCGGGCGGTGGTGGTGCACGCGCCACGGTCCTGGTCGGGCGGGACCATCTGCCGCAACGACGCCAGCCCGCATCCGTGCCGGCTGCACCGCTGGGGCCGGCGGGTGCTCACGCTGCGCGGGCTGCCGCCGGCCGAGATCGACGCGCTGGTCGAGCGGGGCGACCCCGCCGCCGCCCCGCGCCCGTACCGGCCCGGCGCCTGAGCGCCGGGCGGCGCGGTTCGGTCAGCAGAACGCCGGCTTGACCCAGGAGCACTCCCGACCCTCCGGAACCCGTGGTGAGTCCGGTGCGGTCGGCACGGTCCGCCGGGCGGTCGCCGTCTCCTTCTCGGTGTACGTGGCCAGCGCGATCGCGATCTGGTCCTCCAGCCCCTTGACCGACGAGGTCAGGTAGTTGTTGAGCACGATCGAGAAGGCCAGCAGCCGGCCGTCGGCGTCGGTGACGTAGCCGGAGAGGCCGGACGCGCCGGTCAGGCTGCCGGTCTTGGCGTGCACGTTGTTCGCGGCGGCGGTGCCCGTCATCCGGCTGCGCAGCGTCCCGCCGACGAGCCGGTCGGCGTTGCCGGCCACCGGCAGCGCGGCGTACCAGGTGTCGAACCAGGGCTCGGCGCGCACCGCGGAGAGCAGCGTCACGAACTGGGCGGGCGGGATCAGGTTGCGCCGGGACAGACCGGAGCCGTCACGCTGGCGCAGTGTGCCGGTGTCCATTCCGGCGTCGCCGACGTACTCGCCGATCGCGGCCAGGCCGGCGGCCCAGGTGCCGGAGCCGGAGAGCATCCGGCCCAGCTCCTTGGTGAGCACCTCGGCGTGCCCGTTGTTCGAAAGCTTGAGGAACGGCACCATGAGGTCGGCCAGCGGCATCGAGTCGTGCCGCGCCAGCGGCCGGGCGGTGTCCGGGGTGGCCGTGCCGAGCACGGTCCGGCCGAGGACCCGTACGCCGTGCCGGCGCAACGCCGACCGGAAGACGTCGGCGGCGTACCCGGTCGGTTCCCAGACCGTCACCCAGTCGCTCTCGGCGGCCTGGCCGACCGCGATCTGGCCGGTCACCACGACGGTGTTGCTCCCGTGCTCCCGCTCGATGGAGACGGTGGTCTCGCCGCCGGTGACCGTCTCGGCCCGGTTGTCGATGTGCAGCCAGCCGTTGTCCGGGGTCATCGAGACCTTCGGCCGGACGCCGGCCCGCGCGCCCGGCGCGACGTCGACGATCACGGTGCCGGCGTCGTAGTCGGTGTCCGGCGCGACGGTCAGCGCGGACACCTGCGCGGCGTAGTAGTAGGGCTCGTCGTCCCAGGTCCAGTCCGGACCGAGCCGGGTGCGGTCGTAGCGGGTGTCGTCGGCGACCAGGTCACCGGCCACCACCCGTACGCCGGCGGCGGCGACCTGCGCGGCGAGCCGGTCATAGTCCGCCGCGAGCATGGTCGGGTCGCCGCCGCCGCGCAGGTAGAGGTCGCCGGAGAGCAGCCCGGCGCGGCGCGGCCCGGCGGCGCTGACGTCGGTGGTGAAGCGGTGCCCCGGGCCGAGCAGTTCCATCGCCGCCGTCGAGGTGAGCAGCTTGGTGTTGGAGGCGGGGACGAGCCGGCGGGTCCCGTTGCGGTCGTAGAGCGTGCGGCCGGTGGTGGTGTCGACCACGACCACGCCCGCCTGCGCACCGTCGAGCCGGCTGTCCGCGAGGATCGCGTCGATGGTCGCGTGCAGCCGGGTCTGCGCCGGGGTGGGCGCGTCGGCCGTGGCGGTGGTGGTGCCGGCGGTGGCCGCGGTGGCGACCAGCACCAGCGCCGCGAGCGCCCGGGGAAAGAGACGACGATGCATGTGCAGATGCTGCCATGGTGCTTTCCTGCGGGAAAGAGTCCGGGGCGAAAGGTTATTGCCGGACTCAGGTCCGCGGCGTCGCCACCCGCTCCGCCGGCCCGGGTCCGCCCGCTCCCGGGCGCAGGATCAGCGGTGCGACCAGGGCGGCGAGTGCGCCGCCCAGCAGCGGGAAGACGATGAAGACCCAGAGTTGGCGCAGCGCGGTGCCGCCCTGGAACAGGGCCGGACCGAACGACCGCGCCGGGTTGACCGAGGTGCCGTCCAGTGTGAGGCCGACCAGGTGCGCGGCGGCCAGGGCGAGACCGATCGGCACTCCGGCGAACGCGGCGTGCTCGCCCCGCCCGGTCACCACCAGCACCACCAGGACGAAGAGGAACGTCAGCACCGTCTCCAGCACGGCGGCGCCGCCCAGGTTGATGTGCGCGCCGTAGCCGTTGGTGCCGAGCGCGCCGGTCTGGTCGACCACGTCACCCCATCGGGTGAGCGCCCAGATCACGAACGCGGCGACAGTGGCGCCGGCGAACTGCGCGACCCAGTACAGGACCGCGCCCAGCGGGGAGATCTTCCCGGAGAGCAGCACGCCCAGGGTCACCGCCGGGTTGATGTGGCTGCCGGAGAGCGGCCCCATCGTGTACACCAGCGCCAGCATGGTGAAGCCGAAGGCCAGGGCGACCACCACCACGCCACCCTGGACCCGGGCGAAGACGGCGCTGCCCACGCCAAAGAAGATCAACAGCAGCGAGCCGAGGAACTCGGCGACGTACCTGCGTGGGTCGTTCATGCCCCGAGCATAGGGAGCGGCCGACGGTGTCGGAGGAGAAACCGCTGCTCACGCCCGATCACCCGGCTCTATTTGACGGATCCACCGGCAGCGGGCACGGTGGGTGGTGAGGGGCCGTCCGACCGCCCCCCTTATTGCGGCGAAACAGCGTTTCGTCCGCTTCCGGGTCGCGAGCCGACCGCGTGGGCCGAGTCGCCCGCGAATCCGAGAAACCAGCCATGAGGAGTTCCGCCATGCTGACCATGACCGACAACGCCGTCCTGGTGATCCGTGACCTCGCCGCCCAGCAGGACGTGGCCGACGCGGGTGGGCTGCGCATCGCCGCCGACACCGAGGCCGGCGCGCTCTCCATCGAGCTGGTCCCGGCGCCCGTGCAGGGCGACCAGGTGGTCGACGACCAGGGGGCGCGGATCTTCCTGGACCCGGACGCCGCCGAGCTGCTCGACGACACCTCGGTCGATGCGGTGGTGGACGAGGAGGGCGTGGTCCAGTTCGGTTTCACCGAGAAGGAGTGACTCAGCCGGCCCGGCGGGCCTCCCCGCCGCGCTGCGGCCGGCCGGCGCGCCCCCACTCCGGGGCGTCCTGGCCGGGCCGCCACGAACCGCCGCGCTGCTCCCGGTCCGGTCGGACCAGCGCGGCCAGCACGTGGGCCAGGTGGTGGGACGTGCTCCAGGCGATCCAGTTGGCCGGCGAACCCGCACCCGCGCCGCGCCGGGCCCGGCGCAAGACCTCGTGGTCGCCCCAGGAGAAACCCGACCCGGCCGCCGGCCAGTGCGGGGCGGCCACCAGCGTGCGGCACAGGTCGGCGAGGCGCTCGTCGCCCCGACCGCCCCGCCGGCACCAGCGGTAGATCCACCACGCGCCGTCGTCCGCCCACCGCAGCGTCGGCAGCCGGTCGCCGGGCGCGTCCGCGTCGCGCACCGCGCACCCCACCCCGTAGTCGGCGTAACCCAGTCGCAGGTCGGCCAGGCGTTGCCAGAGCAGCCAGTCGTAGCGGTCCAGGCGGACCGGCTCGTCGACCGGGAGCCGGGACAGCGCCGGCGGCATCCCGCCCGCCGCCACCGTCACCGTGCGCCAGGCGTGCCGCCGGGCCCACTGGGCCGCGCGTCGCACCCGTGGCTCGGCCAGCCGGACGTCGGCCAGGCAGCACACGTCGCCCGCGTCCAGCAGCAGGTCGCACTGCTCCGGCACCAGCCCGGTGGACCGCCACACCCGTTCCGCCGCGGCGGTGGCGGCGTCCGGGCCGACCCGGTCCGGCCCGATCCTCAGCCGGACCACCGCCCGGCCCGCCCCGGCCCGGGCCGCCGCGCCGTGCGCGCCCAGCCGCCGGTCACTCTCCGCGAGACCGATCACCGGCATCAGGGGTACGCCCCAGCGGACCGGGTCGTGTTCCGGGGTGTCCGGCAGCGCCGACACGTCGACGGCCGGCAGGAGCGTGGCGGGCAGCCGTCGCAGCGCCTCCACCGGGCCCGGCTCGTCCGCCGGCACGTCGACGATCGGGGCGAGCAGCGCGGCGGCGGTGTCGTCGAGGTGGGTCAGGGCCTCCCACTCGCCCCGTCGGCCGGCCAGCACGGGACGGTAGACCGGGTCCGGCGGCCAGCCGCCGGGTGCGGACACCATACTTCAATGTAGCGGCTCGATTGCTCTCCGTCACCGCCTCCTTTCGGGTGGTCAGCGTCCCCGTTGACACGACGGAGGCGCGGTGGTGGCATGGTCTCCGCGGGCACGGCCGGGCATGGACGGGCAACCATGACCACCCCTGAGCCGCCCCGTGCCCCGGGTCGGCCCGCCCGGAAGGCCACCCCCATGACCCCGCAGTCCCGCCTCCGGCTCGGCGCGGCCCTGACCGCCGCCGCGGCCGCGCTGCTCGTCGCCGGTCAACTGCCCGCGCTCGCGGTCGACGACCCGCCCGCGCCGGTGACCGGCAACGCCACCCACTTCGACGGCCTCGGCTCCCCGTACGGCGGCTGCGGCCTGCCCCAGTCCGAACTGGACTCGCCGGACTTCGTCGCGCTCAACGTCTACGACCTGCCCGGCGACTACACGTCCTATCCGGTCCGGCCGCTGCCACCGGACCAGGCGAACCGGATCGGGCTGTGGAACAACGGCCTCAACTGCGGCCGGTTCGTCCGGGTGACCATCGGGGACCGGTGTACCGGCACCAACGACGGCGCGCCGGGCCAGCCGTTCTGCCGCAACGGCTCCTGGGTCGCCGACGGCTACAACGGCGCCACCCTGACCATGGTGGTCGCCGACTCCTGCGGCGACGGCAACGCCTGGTGCCGGGACGACCGGAACCATCTGGACCTGTCCACCGCCTCGCTGAACCGCTTCGCGCGCGGCGGTGTCCCGGTCGGTGACCTCTATCCGAGCCACTGGAACAACCGGCAGGTCTCCTGGTCGTTCGTGCCGGCGCCCGACTACTCCGGTGACCTCCGGATCGCGTTCCTGCGCGGCGCCCAGCGGTACTGGCCGGCCATCGCGGTGTCCCACCTGCCCAACGGCATCCACGGGGTGGAGTACCTGGCCGACGGGGTGTGGCGGGCCGCCACCATGAACAGCGACATGGGCCAGTCGTACGTGCTCGGTGCCACCGCCGCCGGCGGCGTCGACTTCCAGATCCGGGTGCGGGACGTCACCGGCGCGCTGGTGGGCGGCGGCCGGGTGTACCGGTTCGCGCTGCCGGCCTCGTGCGGCGGCACCTGCTCCGCCGCGTACACGCCGGTCAGCTACACCACGTCGGACGGTCCGACGGCTCCGCCGACCGGGTCGCCGAGCCCGACCGCGTCACCGAGCCCGACGGCGTCACCGGGTCCGACCGCGTCACCGGGTCCATCCGGAGCGGGGTGCGCGGCGGCGTGGACGGTCACCGGCGCGTGGGCCGGCGGCTTCCAGGCCGAGGTGACGGTCCGCAACACCGGTACGTCCGCCGCCACCGGCTGGCGCAGCGAGGTCGCCTTCGCCGGTGGGCAGCGGCTGGTGAACGCCTGGAACGCCGGCGCGACGCAGTCCGGCGCGCGGGTGACCGCGACGAACGCGTCCTGGAACGGTGCGTTGCCGGCCGGCGGCACCACCAGTTGGGGCCTGGTCGTCTCCGGCGACAACCAGCCGCCGACCGAGCTGAGCTGCACGCTGCGGTGACCACGGCGGGGCCGGGCGCGGATCCGCTCCGCACCCGGCCCCGGCCGGCGTTCAGTCGTCGTCGCCGTGGCGACCGTGGTCGTCGTCCCGGTCGTGCGAACCGTGGTCGTCGCGCCCACTCCGGTCGTCCGTGCCGGCCCGCTGCCGCTCGGCCTCCAGCACGGCGCCGGTCGCCCGGTCGACCTTGACCTCGTGACGCCAACCGTCGCGGGTGACCTTGACGCTCCACGCCGGACGGCCGTGCTCGGTCTCCGCCTCGATCTCGGTGACCCGGCCGCCACCGGTGCGGGCCAACGCCACCTCGGCGGCGCGCTGCCGGCTCACCGTGCCGCCGGCCGCCCGTGCCGGACCCGCGTCGTCGTCCGTACCCCGGCGGGCCGGGTTGTCCTCCCGACCGGTGCCCGCCGGGGCACGGTCGTCGTCGGCCGTGCCCCGGCGGGCCCGGTCGTCCCCGCCGCCGGTCGCCGACCGGGCCGGGTTGTCCTCACCGCCGGTGCCGGTCCGGGCCGGGTTGTCCTCGCCGCCCGCGCCGGTCCGGGCCGGGTTGTCCTCGACGGTCACGGCGGCCGGGGCGGTGCGGCCGGTCGACCGGTCCGCCGCGGTCGTGCCGAGCGCCGCGCCGGTCACCGCCAGCACGGCGACTCCACCGGCCGCCGCCAGCATCAGGGAGGTACGTCGCATGGTTGCCACCTTTCCTCGGTTCGTGTCGTCGAGACTGCGCGCCGGACGGTCGGGGCCGCGCTAGCCGACAGACAACGCCGGGTTAAGGCGCGTGGTCGTCGTCGGCCGGGAAAATCGCTGTCCGTCGCCGGAGCCCGGTGGTAGACAGCCGGGGTGTCCGAGACGCTGGAGTTTCCCGAGTTGCTGCGGTTGATCGACGAACGGTCGACCGCGTTCCGGGCGGCGGTCGCCGCTGCGCCCGACCTGGACGTCCAGGTGCCGACCTGTCCGGAGTGGACACTGTTCGACCTGGCCCGGCACCTGGGCGAGGGGCGCCGCTCCTGGGCCGCCACGGTGGCCGCCGGGCCGGGCGCCCCGGCCAAGGTGGTGCCGGCCGGCCCGCCCGCGCCCCGGGACCGTGCCGCGCTGCTGGACTGGCTGGCCACGTCGACGCGGCAGCTCCTGGACGAGCTGCGGGCGGCCGGCCCGGAGCGCGGCTGCTGGACCTGGTGGGGGACGTCGCAGTCGCCGTCGACCTGTGGCGCGGTCGCCCGGCACCAGCTCCAGGAGGTCGCGGTGCACACCTACGACGCCCAGCTCACCGTGGGCGCCGCGCAGCCGCTGCCGGTCGAGGTGGCACTCGACGGGGTGGAGGAGTTCCTGTTCACCTGCTGCACCACCACGGCCGGGTGGCCGCACGGGCCCGCCGCCGTCGACTACCACAGCACCGAGGGCCGCTCCTGGCGTCAGTCGCTCTCCGCCGACGGGGTGACCGCCGCCCGACTGCCCGATCCGGCTGTCGGCGTAGGCCCGGCCGACGCCGCCGCCCACGGCACGGCCGGCGACCTGGTGCTGTCCTTCTACGGCCGCATTCCGCTGGACGCGCTGAAGATCGACGGTGACCGGGGCCTGTTCGACAAGCTCGTCGAGTGGGAGCCGGAGTAGGGCGCGGGGCCGTCAGGCAGACGGCGCGGCACCGAGCCGGAGCACCACCCGGGCCCCGCCACCGTCGGCGGCCGACAACTCCAGCCCACCGCCGCTCGCGCGGGCGGCCCGCTCGGCGATGTCCAGACCGAGCCCGGTCGACCCGGCCCGGCTGGCGCCGCGTCGCACCGGGCCGGGCGGCAGCCCCGGGCCGGCGTCGGCCACGGTGAGCGCCACCCGGTCCGGCTCCGCCGCGAGCCGCACCGTGAACGGGGTGCCGTCGGGCGTGTGGGCGAAGACGTTGCCCAGCAACGCGTCCACGGCGGCGGCCAGCTCGTCACCGCTCAGCCGCACCGGCAGCGGGCCGGGGGCGAGGTCGAGCGTCACGGTCCGGCCGGTGTCCTCCGCGAGCACCGACCAGAACGTCACCCGCTCGCCGACCACGGTGGCCGCGTCGCAGCCCCCGCCGGTGGCCGCCGTGCCGCTGCGCCACCGGGCCCGTTGGATCACCCCGGTCACCGCCCGCTCCAGCCCGTCCGCCGCCGCGGTCAGCCGGGCCGCGTCGTCCGGGTCGCGCAACGACTCGGCCTCCAGCCGCAGTGCCGTCAACGGGGTACGCAGCCGGTGGGACAGGTCGGCCACCTGTTCGCGCTCCTCGCGCAGCAGGATCTGGATCCGCTCGGCCAGGTGGTTCAACGCGCCCGCCACCTCGCGCAACTCGGCCGGCCCGGCCGGTTCGACACGCGCGTCCAGCTCCGCGTTGGCGAGCCGGTGCGAGACGGCGGACAGCGCCGTGATCGGCCGGACCAGCGTGCCGGCCAGCCGGTCGGCGACCACCAGGCCGACCAGCACGAGCAGCGCGCCGAGCAGCGCCAACACCAGCCAGGCGCGGGTCACCCCGGCGGTCAGCTCGGCGCGGGGAACCAGCGTACGGATCACTCCGGTCCCCTCCGGGCGGCCCTGCACCGCGACCACCACCTCCCGCCCGGCGGCGGACTCGACGGTCAGGCTCCGCCCCCGGGCGGCCAGCGTGACCGCCGGGGTACGCGGCGCCGGCGCGCCGAGCACCGTGCCGTCGGCGAGGAAGACGCTCACCTCACGGCCGGTGTCGACGGCGAGCTGGTCCACGGTCAGCCGGACGGTCTCCGGCGTGGCGGTGCCGACCACGGTGACCAGGAGCTGCACGTCGGCGGTGGCCCGGGCGGTCGCGCGGTCCGCGGCGACGGTGCGCACCAGCACGGCCAGCGGCACCAGGAACGCGACCATGACGAGCACCCCGACGGCCGCGACCAGCAGGGTCAGCCGGCGCCTCACCGGTCCTGCTCCGGCACGTCGAGCCGTACGCCCACGCCGCGCACCGTGTGCAGGTAGCGGGGCGCCTGGGCGCTCTCGCCGAGCTTGCGGCGCAGCCAGGACAGGTGCACGTCGACCGTCTTGTCGGCGCCGCCGTACGGGATCCGCCAGACCTCGGTCAGCAGCTCCCGTTTGGTGACGACCTGCCCGGGGCGGCCGGCGAGGTGGTGCAGCAGGTCGAACTCGCGGGGGGTCAGCTCCACCGGCGTGCCGTCCAGCGTGACCTGCCGGGACCGCCTGTCGATGCGGAGCCCGCCGAGCACCAGCGCTGCCTCCGTCGCGCCGCCGCCGGCCGAGCGGCGCAGCACCGCGCGGACCCGCGCGTCCAGTTGCGCGGCGGTGAACGGCTTCACCAGGTAGTCGTCCGCGCCGGCGTCGAGCAGGCGCACGATCTCCACCTCGTCGTCGCGGGCGGTCGCCACCACGACCGGCACCGTGCTGACCGCGCGCAGCATCCGCAGCAGCTCGGCGCCGTCCAGATCGGGCAGCCCGAGGTCGAGCACGACCAGGTCGGGCCGGTCGTCCAGGGCGTCACGCAGCCCGCCCAGGGCGGTCGACGCCGCGGCGACGGCGTGCCCGTACTCCCGGAGGGCGCGCAGCAGCGGAGTGCGGATGGTCAGGTCGTCCTCGATGAGCAGCAGGCGCGCCACGCAAGGGAGGGTAGCCGTTCGGCGGGCCGGCGACGGGGTCCGTTAACCGGACCTTAGCGTCGCCCTACGACCGCCCCGACCCGGCGCGGGGCAGACTCGGGGCATGGATCGCCGTACCCTCCTCGCCGTCACCGGCTGGCTGGCCACGACCGTGGCGGCCACGCTCGTCGGGCTGGCCGCCGTCGACCTGGCCGGCGCGGGCATCATCGGCACCGCGGGCGGGGTGCGGACCGAGCGGGACGTCGCCCGCGCGCTCGCCGTACCCGATCCGGGGGCGGGTGGCGCGACGAGCGTGAGCCCGGTCGCGACGCCGACCGGGACGCGGTCCGGCGCCGCGACGCCGACCGGCGCCCAGCGGGGCTTCGTGACGGACGGCGGCAGCGTGCTCGCCGAGTGCGGGCCGGGCGGCGTCCGCGTGGTGGCGTCGTCCCCGGCGCCCGGGTACCTGACGAAGGACGCCGACCGGGGGCCCGACGATCACGTCGAGGTCCGCTTCGTGGGCGGTGGTCGGGAGTACGAGGTGCGGCTGCGCTGCCGGGGTGGAGTGCCGACGCGGGACCCGGAAGACTGAGTATTCGCAGCTCAGAGCCGTCGACTGTCCAAGATCGGACAGTGCTGTCGCTGGTTGGTGGGCGGTGGGGCGGCATAGCTTCGAGAAGCAGGGGAGTGATCGTCGCGGATCGCTCGGCGCACCACGAACGCCTCCCGCCGGCGTACCGGCGGGAGAAGGGACCACCATGTCCAGCCCCAGATCGAGGAGGGGAGCGACCGGTCAGCCCACCCCGAGCGCGCGGGAGGCCGCGCACGTCGACGCGCAGATCGACTCGTGCTCGTCGGCCGGGCTGCCGCCGACCGCCCGGGTGTTGTTCGCCGTCGTCGACGCGAACGGCACGCTGGTTCGCGGCCTGGGCGCGACCTCGGCCACCCGGCTCGCCGCCGGGATGTACCAGGTGGCCTTCGACCAGGACGTCGCCGGAGCGGCCTACGTCGGGACCGTCGGCCCCGCCAACGGGGGCGGGCTCGCCCAGCAGGGCGTCATCACGGTGGCGCCCCGGGCCGGCATCGCCAACGCGGTCTTCGTCGAGACGCACGCCGCGAGCGGGCACGCGGACCGGCCGTTCCACCTGGCCGTGCTCGCCTGAGCGGGCCGGACACGAGCGCGCGGCGCCGCACGACCGTCCGGTCGTCACGTCGCCGCGCTCTGGCCGTCTCCCACCGGCGCAGCCGTACGGCGGTACGTCAGCGGGGACCTGGCTCGACCGGCCCAGCTCGCAACCGGTCTTGTGTCCTGCTGATGCCCGTCCGGCGGGGGTCCAAACCTGACCGGCGTGGGGAATTCCACCATCTGCCAGTCCCGGCGTGCTGGGCACGGGAACGGGGTATGAGCGGGCCATGGAGCATTTCACGATCGCGACCGTCGCCGAGAAGAGTCCCGACTTCCGCCGCGTGCTCTGGACCGGGGAGCACACCCAACTGGTCATCATGACCATCCCGCCGGGCGGCGAGATCGGCGAGGAGGTCCACGAGGGCATCGACCAGATCCTCACGTTCGTCAGCGGCACCGGCGAGGCGCGGGTGGCCGGCGAGAAGAAGGAGGTCGTCGCCGGCGACCTGGTGGTCGTGCCCTCGGGCACGAAGCACAACTTCCTCAACACCGGGCCCAACCCGTTGGTGCTCTACACCGTCTACGGCCCGCCGGAGCACGCCGACGGCGCGGTGCACAGGACGAAGGAGGAGGCGGACGCCGCCGAGGAGGCCGGCGAGGACGAGCCGCCCACGTCCTGACTGTTAAGAGGGGGCCCCTCCTATACCTGAAGCGTTAAGAAGGGGCCCCGCCTTGCACCAGGCCGGGGTATTTGAGGCCGGCGCCGGTGTTCAGGACGACGACGCGTTCACCGGGGCGGATCCAGCCGCCGGCGCGCAGGTGCCGGGCGGCGGTCAGGCAGGCCGCGCCCTCCGGGCAGAGCAGCAGCCCCTCCCGGGCGGCGAAGTCGCGCAGGTCGGCGACGATCTCCGCGTCGTCCACCGCGATCGCGGTGCCGGCGCTGTCCCGCAATGCGGTCAGCACCAGCTCGTCGCCGAGCGGGGCCGGCACGGTGATGCCGAACGCGAGCGTGTGCGCGTCCCGCCACGGGGTGGCGCGTGCCTCGCCGGCCGCGAACGCGCGCACGATCGGCGCGCAGCCGGTGGACTGCACGGCCACCAGCCGGGGCAGCTTGTCCTCCACCCAGCCCAGCTCGCGCAGCTCGTGCAACGCCTTGTGGATGCCGATCAGCCCGACGCCGCCGCCGGTGGGGTAGATGATGACGTCGGGCACCTGCCAGCCGAGCTGCTCGACGATCTCGTACCCCATGGTCTTCTTGCCCTCGAGCCGGTACGGCTCGCGCAGCGTGCCGGCGTCGAAGATCCGCCCGCCCGAACCGGCGACCAGCGCGGCGATCTCCCGGCCGGCGTCGTTGATCAGCCCGTCGACCAGCCGCAGGTCCGCGCCGGCGGCGAGGCACTCCTGCCGGCAGATGGTCGGCGCGGCCAGCGGCATGGCGATCGTCGCGCCCATCCCGGCCCGGGCCGCGTACGTCGCCCAGGCCGCGCCCGCGTTGCCGTTGGTCGGCATGGCGATCCGCTCGACGCCCAGCTCCCGGGCCCGGCTCACGCCGACCGCCGCGCCGCGCGCCTTGAACGAACCGGTCGGGGTGAGCCCCTCGTCCTTGACGATCAGCTCCGCCACGCCGATCTCGTGGCCGTACGCCCGGGCGTGCCACATCGGCGTCCAGCCCTCGCCCAGCGTGGTGACGAACCGCGGATCGGCCACCGGCAGCAGTTCCCGGTAACGCCAGAGGTCGGCCGGGCGGAGCCCGAACTGCTCCGGTGTCACGGTGGCGGCCACCGCGGCCAGGTCGTAGCGGGCCAGCAGCGGGGACCCGCAGTCGCACAGGTTCTGCAGCTTGTCGGCCGGGTGTTCCAGGCCGCAGCGCGGGCACTCCAGGTGCGTCAGGTGCACGGTGGTCCTCAGCTCGCGTCGATGCTCAGCCAGTGCCGGCTGCGCCGGCCCGGCTCGTACGGGGAGTCGAGGCGCTTCGCCACCACTCCGGGGAGCCGCTGCTCTCGGGCGGCCCGCAGGGCGTCCGCGCCGACCCCCGGGAACCACGGCGGAGTCTGCCAGTGCGGGCCGGTGAGCGCCAGACCGTCGAGCAGGTCGCGGCGTTGCGCGTACGGCACGTCGAGGCTGGACACGCCCTCCAGCCAGAGCAGGTCGACGGTGAGGAACTGACCGTCCCGCTTGGTGGGCGGCTTGACCCGCCCGGCCGGGTCGATGCGCACCAGCACCCCGTCCAGCACCACCTCGGTGGGGGCCAGCTCCTCGGCCATGGCCCGCAGCCAGGGGTGGTCGCCGGTGATCTCCGTGTCGTCGCCGTCGAGCAGCCGCAGCCGGCCGCCGGAGACGTACGCCATCGCCCGCACGCCCGCCCAGCGCGGCTCGTACCCCCAGGCGGCGGCGTCGCGCGGCAGCCGGCCGCCCTCGGTGGCGCGCATCGGGCGGACCAGCTCGGGCATCGGCGTCCAACCCGCCGGCGCCGGGTCGGTGCGGCGGACCATCCAGTCCCGACCCCGGCCGCCGGTGGCGAACAGGACGTACCGGCCCTTGGTGCGCGCGCCGTCGAGCACCACGATCACCTCGTCGTCGCGCCACTTCTCGGCGCGGTAGGTGCCGGTGTCGTGCACGGTCATCCGCCCGCCGCCGTACTCGCCGGCCGGGATCTCCCCGTGGAACGTCAGGTATTCCATCGGGTGGTCCTCGGTGTGCACGGCGAGGTGGTTGCGGCCCGGGTCGCGGGGCAGGCCGCGCGGCACCGCCCAGGAGGCCAGCACGCCGTCGTGCTCCAGCCGCAGGTCCCAGTGCAGGCTGCGGGCGTGGTGCTGCTGGATGACGAAGCGGGGCGCGCGCCGCGCGGCCCGCTTCCGCGCCGGGGGCCGCTCGGGCACCGGCTCCGGGGTACGCGCCGCGTCCCGCTTCCGCCGGTACTCCTCCAGCCGGTCCGCCACAGCCGTATTCTCCGGCATACCCGGCGCGCGCGCCGGCATGGCGACGGCGTTGCGGGGTAGAACGGTCGACATGGACCTCGACCAGCCCACCCTTCCGCTTCCCGGCGACGTCCGGATCCCGATCCTCGGCTTCGGCACCTGGCAGGCCACCGGCGAGGACGGCTACCAGGCTGTGCTCGCCGCGCTTGACGCCGGCTACCGGCACCTCGACACCGCCACGATGTACGGCAACGAGAAGGAGGTCGGGCGCGCGGTCGCCGAGAGCGGGCTGCGCCGCGAGGACCTGTTCATCACCACGAAGCTGCCGCCGGACCGGGTGGGCCGGGAACGGGAGACTCTCGAGGCGAGCCTGGCGGCGCTGGGCACCGAGTACGTCGACCTGTGGCTGGTGCACTGGCCGCCGTCCGCGCCCGGCGACAGCATCCCGGTCTGGCGGGAGATGCTGGCCGCCCGGGACGAGAACCTGGCCCGCGCCGTCGGGGTGAGCAACTACTCGACCGCGCAGCTCGACGAGCTGATCCAGGCCACCGAGGAGACGCCCGCGGTCAACCAGATCCGCTGGAGCCCGTCGTTGTACGACCGGCAGACGCACGCCGCCCACCGGGACCGGGGCGTGGTGCTGGAGGGCTACAGCCCGTTCAAGACCAGCGACCTGTCCGACCCGGTGCTGGTGCGCATCGCCCAGGCGCACGACGTCTCGCCGGCCCAGGTGGTGCTGCGCTGGCACATCGACCACGAGATCGTGGTCATCCCGAAGTCGGTCACGCCGGAGCGGATCCGGGCCAACGCCGACGTGTTCGGGTTCTCGCTGACCGCCGAGGAGATGCGCGACATCGACGCGCTCGGCGGCTGATCCGGCGTACGGGAAGGGGCGCGGTCCGCACGGACCGCGCCCCTCCTTGTCTCCGGTGGTCAGCCTCGGGCGCAGGCGGTTCCGTTGAGGGTGAAGCTGCTCGGCGCGGAGAAGCTGCCGTTCAGCGTCGCCTGGTAGCCGAAGTTGGTCGACGCGCCGGGGGCCAGCGTGCCGTTGTAGTCGACGTTGCGCGCGGTCACCGCCGAGCCGCTCTGCGACACGGTGGCGTTCCACGCGCTCGTCACGTTCTGCCCGGAGGGCAGGTTGTAGTTGAGCGTCCAGCCGTTGATGGTGCTGTTGCCGGTGTTCTTGACGGTCACCTCGGCGGTGAAGCCGTTGTTCCACACGTTCGTCGACCGGTAGGTCACGGTGCAGGCCGAGCTGCCCGAGGGCGGCGGCGTGGTGGTGGGCGGCGTCGAGGTGGGCGGCGGGTTGCTGCCGCCGGTGTTGACGCTCTGGGAGAACGAGTTCACGGCCAGGCCGACCCCGCCCTGCCACGGCTCGAAGCCGGCCTGGATGCTGGTGAGGTACCAGTCGTTGGTGATCGCGCCCCGGTTGCGGGTGTCGTTGATGAACGCCAGCGCGTCGAAGCTGAAGCTGGGGATGGCGGACGGCGCCACGTACGAGATGACGTTGTTGGAGCCGTTGCTGCCCCGCCAGACCTCCCAGGTCCGGCCCGCGATGTTCGTGTTGCCGACCGGGGAGCCGATGGGCTGGATCGAGCCCTGCCGGTTGAGCCAGATCATGATCTCCATCTGGTTCACGCCGTCCTTCTTGGGCGACGGGTCGAGCCAGATGTCGTACGCGGCGTCATAGATCGCGCCGCTGACGTAGTTGTAGCTGATGCTGGCCGGCGCGCTGCTGATGTTCTTCACCTGCACCGGCAGGTTCGTGCCGGGGGAGCAGTTGGTGTAGTGGCAGCCCACGAAGATCGACGGGTAGGAGACCGGCGCCCCGTTGGTCGGCGCGGAGCCGTCCGCCCGGGTGATCGAGAAGCCGGTCGAGGTCACGTTGATGCACTGCTGGGCGCTGGTGCCCCAGCGGTTGTTCTGCACCACGTACTTACCACCGATGGTGGTGGAGCCGTACTGGTCGCAGATCTGGGTGTCGGCGGAGGCGGTGCCGCCGAGCGCGACAGCGACGATGCTGCCGGCGGCCAGCAGGCCGGCGACGGCGATGGCCCTGAGTGAACGCTTCATGATGCTCCTTGGCTCGGCGCGGGGGCGCCGGTGGTGTCGAGGGATACGTGCGGGAGCGCTCCCATGTTCACCAGGACACATTTACATGTTTGAAATCGATGCGCAACTGAACCGGTTAAGAAGGGCAAGGAGGGGCCTTCGGGCACTTCCGTGGGCCCGGTCGCAGCGAGTAGTGTCTTGCCTCCAACGCGTTCCGACCCCCTCCCGGAGGCGTACCCCACGATGGGTGGTTCTCCCCTGCGCATCCTCGTCGTCGGCGCGGGCGTCGCCGGCCTCGCCGTGGCCCGGGCGCTGCGCCTGGCGGGGTTCCGGCCGGACGTCACCGACCGGCTGCCGCCCGGCGAGCGCACCGAGACCGGCCTCTACCTCCCCGGCAACGCGGCGCGGGCGATGCGCCGACTCGACCTGGACGGGCCGCTGCGACCACTCGGTGAGGTGATCCACCGACAGCGCTTCCTCGACGCCGCCGGCGCGCCGCTGTGCGAGGTCGACCTGGACACGCTCTGGGCCGGGGTGGGGGAGTGCCGGGCCCTGCCCCGCGCCGAGCTGCACCGGGTGCTGCTCACCGGCGCCGGCGGCGCGGTCCGCCACGGCGCCGAGGTGAGCACCGTCGACCCCCACCCCGCCGGCGTCACCGTCGGCTTCACCGACGGCACAGGCGGCGAGTACGACCTGGTCGTCGGCGCGGACGGACCCCGCTCCGCGGTCCGCACGCTGGCCGCCCTCGGTGGTCCGCCCCGCCCCGCCGGGCAGGTGGTCTACCGCGCCGTGGTGCGCGACGGCCCGCCGGTCACCGACTGGACCGCCCTGCTCGGCCAGCGGGCCGGCTTCCTGATGGTGCCGCTCGGCGCCGGCCGGCTCTACTGCTACGCCGACGAGGCCGGCACCGCGTTGCCCGCCGACCCGCTCGCCCGGCTGCACGAGCTGTTCGACGGCTACGGCGGCCCGGTGCCCGAGGTGCTCGCCGCGCTGGAGACGGTGCACGTCGAACGCACCGAGGAGGTCGAGCTGGGCCGCTGGTTCCACGGCCGGGTGCTGCTGGTCGGTGACGCCGCTCACGCCGTCGCGCCGACGCTCTCCCAGGGCACCGCCATGGCGTTGGAGGACGCGGTCGTGCTCGCCGAGTCGCTCCAGGCCGCCGGCAGCGTCGACGCCGCGTTGATCGCGTACGAGAGTCGGCGTCGGCCGCGTACCCGCTGGGTGCGGGACCGGACCCGGGACCGCAACCGCACCCGCGACGTGCCGCCGGCGCTGCGCGACCCGTTGCTGCGCGGACGCGGCGGTCGGATCTTCGGCGAGCACTACCGACTTCTCACCGGCCCGCCGTAGAAGCGCCGAAGATCGTAGCCGCCCACCCCACGCGGCGGGGCCACCTACCGGGGACTATCCTCCTTGCGGATGACGGCTGCGCCGATGACCAGCGCGCCGAGCGGGACAACCCAGAACCGGAGGCCACTCGTGACCACCGTCGCACCCAAGCCGGTCGTGACCCGGCCCTGGCCGGTCCGCGAGCCGGTCAAGGGGTCGGCCCTCGCGCGGCTGCTGCGCACCACGGACGCGAAGCAGATCGGGATCATGTACATGGTCACCGCGTTCGCGTTCTTCATGATCGGTGGCCTGATGGCCCTGATCATGCGCGCCGAGCTGGCGCGACCGGGGCTGCAGTTCCTGTCGCCCGAGCAGTACAACCAGCTCTTCACCATGCACGGCACGATCATGCTGCTGTTCTTCGCGACGCCGATCGTGTTCGCCTTCGCGAACTACGTGGTGCCGCTGCAGATCGGCGCGCCCGACGTGTCGTTCCCCCGGCTGAACGCGTTCGCGTACTGGCTCTACCTCTTCGGCGGCACGCTGGCCGTCGCCGGCTTCATCAGCCCCGGCGGCGCGGCCGACTTCGGCTGGACGGCCTACACGCCGCTGAGCAGCGTCGAGCACTCGCCGGGCGTCGGCGCCAACATGTGGGTGGTCGGCCTCGCCATCTCCGGTCTGGGCACCATCCTCGGCGCGGTCAACCTGATCACCACGATCCTGACCCTGCGCGCGCCCGGCATGACCATGTTCCGGATGCCGATCTTCACCTGGAACATGCTGGTCACCAGCCTGCTGGCCATCCTGGTCTTCCCGCTGCTGGCCGCCGCGCTGTTCGCGCTCGCCGCGGACCGCCTGCTCGGCGCCCACGTGTACGACCCGGCGACCGGTGGGCCGATGCTCTGGCAGCACCTGTTCTGGTTCTTCGGGCACCCCGAGGTCTACATCGTGGCGCTGCCGTTCTTCGGCATCATCACCGAGATCATCCCGGTCTTCTCCCGGAAGCCGATCTTCGGCTACAAGGGCCTGGTGGCCGCCACCGTCGCCATCGCCGCGCTGTCGATGAGCGTGTGGGCACACCACATGTTCGCCACCGGCCAGGTGCTGCTGCCGTTCTTCAGCTTCCTGAGCTACCTGATCGCGGTGCCCACCGGCATGAAGTTCTTCAACTGGATCGGCACCATGTGGCGGGGCCAGGTCACGTTCGAGACGCCGATGCTCTGGGCGATCGGCTTCCTGGTCACGTTCCTCTTCGGTGGCCTGACCGGGGTGCTGCTGGCCAGCCCGCCGATCGACTTCCACCTGCACGACTCGTACTTCGTGGTGGCGCACTTCCACTACGTGCTGTTCGGCACCATCGTGTTCGCGGTCTTCGCCGGCATCTACTTCTGGTTCCCGAAGATGTTCGGCCGGATGCTGGACGAGCGGCTCGGCAAGATCCACTTCTGGCTGACCATGATCGGCTTCCACACCACGTTCCTGGTGCAGCACTGGCTGGGCGCCGAGGGCATGCCCCGCCGGTACGCCGACTACCAGGCCGACGACGGCTTCACGACGCTGAACATGGTCTCCACCATCGGCGCGTTCATCACCGGCATCTCGACCCTGCCGTTCATCTGGAACTGCTGGAAGTCGTACAAGACCGGCCCGGTGGTCGAGGTCGACGACCCGTGGGGCCACGGCAACTCGCTGGAGTGGGCCACCACCTGCCCGCCGCCGCTGCGGAACTTCGACCGGATGCCGCGGATCCGCTCCGAGCGGCCCGCGTTCGACGCGAAGTTCCCCGAGCTGGCCGCCGGGCAGAGCGTCGCCGGCCCGCCGGAGGGTGGTGCCAAGCCGCTGACCAGCGAGGTCAACGGTGGCGCCAGCTACCAGGAGGACACCGCCGGGAACCTCGACCAGCGCTGACCCGATCAGCCCACGACGGGCGCCGCACCCCTCCCGGGGCGCGGCGCCCGTCGCCTTTCTCTCCCGTGTCCTTCCCCTCGTGTCGCCCCCGCCCTCGTCCTGCCCGGTGATCAAGGAGTTCGCGTCGGCGATCGGCCACCGCCCCGACGCAAACTCCTTGATCACCGGCGTGAGCCCGCCGGGCCCGGCACCGCACCAGCAGCCCGCACGACCAGACCGCCGGCCGCGCGCCCAGGCGCCCCGGCGATCATGAGGTTGGCGGTGTGACACGCCGGCCCGGAACCCGTCAACCTCATGATCGCCGGGGCGGAGCCAGGCCGTCGTCCCTGTTGGGTCGGGGCCGGGCCCGGCGCTGACGCGAACCCCTTGATCACCGGTAACGGGGGGTGGGGCGGGGGTGGGGGTGGTCAGGGGGTGGTGGGGGCCAGTTCGGGAGCGGGCTTGGCGGCGCCGGGGGCGGACGGCGGGGTGCGGCGGTGGCGCAGCTCGACCGGGAGCACGACCAGCGCCACCAGGACGCCGACCGCGCCGGTGACCGCGAAGCCCCAGGCCGGGGCGGAGGCGTCGATCACCGCGCCGGCCAGCGGCGCGCCCAGGGCGATGCCGACCGTGACGGCGGAGCCGTGCAGACCCATCGCCAGGCCGCGCACGTCGGGCGGGGCCAGCCGGCTGACCGCGTCCGCGGTGGCCGCGATGGTGGGCGCGCAGAGCGCGCCGGTCGGGATCAGCGCCAGGCCGAGCAGCCACCAGTGCGAGCCGCCCAGCCCGACCGGGATGGTCGTGAGGCTGAGCGCCGCCACCAGCGCCAGCGGGGAGAACGAGCGGCGTACCGCGCCGTAGGCGAAGCCGCCCACCAGCGAAGCCACCGCCCAGACGGCCAGCACCACGCCGGTCCAGCCGACCTCGCCGCCGGCCCGGAGCACCGCCACCACGGCGACGTCGGTGCCGCCCAGCACCAGCGTGGCGGCCAGGCTGACCGCCAGCACGGAGAGCAGGCGCGGGGTGAGCCACTCGCGCCTCGGCACCGCACGTCGTGGGCCGGCCGGCTCGTCGACGCCCCGGGTCGGCGGGTTCAGCAGCCAGAAACAGATGCCGGAGGCGACGATGCCGGCGCCGACCGCCCAGAGCGTGAGGCGCGGCGTGACGGTGGTCGCCAACGCCACCGCGGCCGCGGGGCCCACCATGAACGACAGCTCGACCGACATCGAGTCCAGCGCGTACGCCGGGCGGCGTTGCTCCGTCGGGACCAGCGCGGCGATGGACTGGCGGACCACCGAGAAGACCGGCAGCGCGAGCAGCCCGGCCAGGAACGCGGCGGGCAGCAGCACCGGGTAGGAGAGGGTGGGCGCGGCGGCCCAGAACACGCCCTCGACGATCGTGCAGAGCAGCAGCACCGGCCGCAGCCCGTGGCGGTCGACGAGCCGGCCGAGCAGCGGCGCGCCGATCGCCGTGCCGACGGTGGCCGCGGCGCCGACCAGGCCGGCGGCGCCGTAGCCCCGCCCCAGGTCGAGCACCACGTAGAAGGTGAGCGTCACCCCGACCGCGGTCAGCGGGATGCGGGCCAGCACGGACACCAGCAGCAGCGAGCGCAGGCCGGGCAGGGCGAGCGCCTCCCGGTAGGGCTTCAGGTTCACGACGGCCGCACCTCCGGCGCCATCCTGGGCCGGAGGTACGACAGTCGCAAGCGATTACCTGGTCAAGCGGCCTTGATCACAGGGGCACCGACCATGGCGACACCGGCGCCGTCGAGCGCGCGCAACGCCACGTCGAGCGTCTCCGGCGCGACGGCGGCGGTCAGCTCCAGCAGCACGGTGGTCCGGAAGCCCTCCCGGGCGGCGTCCAGCGCGGTCGCGCGGACGCAGTGGTCGGTGGCGATGCCGACCACGTCGACCCGGTCCACGTCGTGCCGGCGCAGCCAGTCGGCCAGGCACTCGCCGTCGGGCGCGTGCCCCTCGAAACCGGAGTACGCGGCCGCGTGCTCGCCCTTGTGGAAGATCGCCTCCACCCGGCCGGTCTCCAGCTCGGGGTGGAACTCGGAGCCGGACGTGCCGACCACGCAGTGCCGGGGCCAGGAGTCGACGAAGTCCGGCGGGTCACCGAAGTGCGCGCCCGGGTCGACGTGGTAGTCCTTGGTCGCGACCACGTGGTCCCAGCGGTCCGGCTCGGCGGCGAGCAGCCGGGAGATGCCGCCGGCCACCCCGGCACCGCCGCCGACCGCGAGGGAGCCGCCCTCGCAGAAGTCGTTCTGCACGTCCACGATGATCAACGCGTTCGCCATCTGGTCGGTCCCTTCTCAGGTCGCGGGTACGACGGTCACCGGCACCGCCGGGTCGCCGCCGGAGAGCTTGAGCCCCTCCCACGGGATGGAGATCAGGCACTCTCGCAGGTGTTCCCGGGACTCGTCCAGCGTCGGCAGCGTCACCGGCTCGCCGGACACCACGTACGAGTGCTGGAGCAGCCGGTCGTTGGGCTGCCGGTCCGGCACGCCCTGCGGCACGATGACCTCCTCGGTGGCGGTGCCGGTCGGCTTGTGCCGGCGGACGGCGACCTTCCGGCCGCCGATGGTGGACTTGTGCTCGGAGCGCTTGACCACCGGCCGCCCCTCCACCTCGACCAGCTTGTAGACCAGGCCGGCGGTGGGCGCGCCCGAGCCGGTCACCACCGCGGTGCCGGCGCCGTACATGTCGACCGGCTCGGCGGCGAGCGAGGCGATCGCGTACTCGTCCAGGTCGCCGGAGACGATGATCTTCGTTTCGGTGGCGCCGAGCGAGTCGAGCAGCTCACGGGACTGCTGGGCGATCACCGCCAGGTCACCCGAGTCGATCCGGACCGCCCGCAGTTCCGGCCCGGCCACCGCGATGGCGTTGCGGATGCCCTGCGCGATGTCGTACGTGTCGACCAGCAGCGTGGTGTCCTTGCCCAGCGTGGCGACCTGGGACGCGAACGCGGTCCGCTCGTCGTCGTGCAGCAGCGTGAACGCGTGCGCGGCGGTGCCGGCGGTCGGGATGCCGTACCGCTGCCCGGCGGCCAGGTTGGAGGTGAACCGGAACCCGGCCAGGTACGCCGACCGCGCGGCGGCCACCGCGGCCTCCTCGTGCGCCCGGCGGGAGCCCATCTCGATCAGCGCCCGGCCCCGGGCGGCGGTGACCATCCGGGCCGCCGCCGCGGCGATCGCGCAGTCGTGGTTGAGCACGGAGAGCACCAGCGTCTCCAGCACCACGCACTCGGCGAACGAGCCGGACACGGTGAGGATCGGTGAGCCGGGGAAGAACAGCTCGCCCTCGGCGTAGCCGTCGACGTCGCCGGTGAAGCGGTAGTCGGCCAGCCACTGCGCGGCCCGGTCGTCGACCACGCCCGTCCGGCGCAGGAAGTCGATCTCCGTCGGGTCGAACCGGAAGTCGCGGATCATCTCGATCAGCCGGCCGGTGCCGGCGACCACCCCGTAGCGGCGGCCGGCCGGCAGCCGCCGGCTGAACACCTCGAAGACGCAGCGTCGGTCGGCCGTGCCGTCCTGAAGCGCGGCGCTGACCATGGTCAGCTCGTAGTGGTCGGTCAGCAGTGCGGGGCGAAGGGTGCTCACCGCCCCAGCCTAGAGTTCAGGCCGGATCGGTGCCGTCGTGCCCCGGCATCGAACCCAGCGCGGCCCGCAGCTCGCTACGGCGGGTGACGCCGAGCTTGCTGTAGACGCGTTGCAGGTGGTTCTCCACCGTGCGGGTGGAGAGGAACAGCCGTTCCGCGATCACGCGGCTGGTCAGCCCGGTGGCGGCGAGGCGGGCGATCTCCCACTCGCGGTCGCTGAGCGCCGGCCGGAGCAGCCGCAACGCCGGGGTGGAGATCTCGTCGCAGCGGCGCAGCAGGTCGGCGAGGCGTTCCCGGGCCGCCCCCGGAACGCCGGCCCGGGCGTCCCGCATCCGGTGCAGCGCCATCGCGGTCGCCTCGGCGGCGTAGACGACCAGCTCCCGGTCGGCGAAGCCGTCGGCGACCGTGAGCAGGTCGTCCGGGGAGCCGTCGAGCGCGGCCCGCGCGAACCGGGCGACCAGCGGCGGCAGCACGCCGTCGATCTGTTCGGAGAGTTCCGCCAGGCGCTGCGCCACCGAGCGCCGGCCGCCGTCGGTGCAGGTGGGGCCGACCGGCGCGGCGGCCTGGTCGAGCCGGACCAGGTCGAGCAGGACGAGCAGCTCGTGGCCGGCGAGGCCGTCCTCGCGCAGCCGGTCGGCCAGCGCGCAGAGGTGCTTGACGGCGCCCGGCAGGTCACCGGCCACCGCCTGCGCGGCGCCCCGGGCCTGCTCCAGCCACGGGTAGAGGACCGCCATCCCGGGCGCGTGCGTGCGGTCCGCCTCGGCCATCGCCTCGGCGGCGTGCGCCGCGTCCCCGCGCAGCGCCGCGGCCTGGGCGCGCTCGGCGTGGGCCAGGCCGGCGTAGACCCGGCTGGTGGTGAGCACCGCGCAGGCGCCCAGGCTGGTCCGGAGCGCGTCGCCGCCGCGCCCGCGCAGCCGTGCCGCGTACGCCTGGAGGATGGCCAGGTAGCCGCTGCCGAGCCGGAAGTCGCCGGCGCCGGCGAGATCGGCGAACTCGTCGGCGACGATCGCGTCGATGCCGGCCAGGTCGCCGGCGAGCGCCAGCCGGGTGCCCCGGGCCAGTTCCATGGCGAGCTGGAGGTAGGGCATGTCGGAGCGCCAGCACGCCGCCTCGGCCTGCACCCGGGCGATCGCGGTGGCGCTGCGCCGGTACTTCCCCTGCGCGGCCTGGAGGTGGGCCAGCGTGCAGCGGGCCAGCTCCCGGGCCGCCATCGGCGCGGCGGGGCGGTCCAGCACCTCCTGGGCCAGCCGCACCGCGACGTCGACGTCCAGCCGGTGCAGCCGCATGATGGCCTCGAAGGCGCGGACCCGGGCCCGGTCGGCGGGATCGTCCAGCTCCGCGCCGCGGGCGGCGATCTCCTCCACGGTGGACTCCCGGTTGAGCCCCCAGTAGCTCACCATGCCCCGGACGGTCAGCCAGCGGCTGCGCCGCCGGTCGTCGTGGATCTCGCCGGCGACCTGGTCGAGCACCCGGATCGCCTCCTCCGGCCGGTCGCCGAACATGAGGATGGTGGCGAGCAGTTCCGCGGCGTCCGTGCCGCCGCCGGCCTCCAACGCGGCCCGGGCCAACCGGGTGGCCAGCGGCACGTCGTACCGGCCGAACGCCTGCATCGCGGCGTCGAGCAGCAGCGTCACGTTCTGCGCCGTACCCGAGTCGAGCCGCCACACCGCGACCCGCAGCAGATCGTCGCGACGGCGCTTGCCGACCTGTTCCAGCAGCTCGGCCAGGGTGGCCTGGAGTCGGCGGGTGCGGCTGACCGGGCAGTGCCGGCGCATCACCTCGCCGTAGAGCGGGTGGGCCAGCCGGACGTTGAGCCGCCGGTCGTCGCGGACCATCGCGATGAGCCCGCGTTCCTCGGCGGCCTCCACGTCCGCCGGCTCGACCGCCCGTTCCAGCAGGTGCAGGCCCAGCGGCTCGCCGAAGGCGACCAGCTCCACCACCGCCCGGACGCCCGGGGTCAGCCGGCCGATCCGGGTGTCGATCAGGTCGGTGAGGCTGGGCGCCAGCTCCAGCCGGCCGGTCCACCGCCAGATCCCGTACCTGCGGTCGAGCTCGTCGCCGGCGGCCAGCACCAGCTCGCGCAGCAGCAGCGGGTTGCCGGCGGAGAGCCGGAACAGCCGGTCGGAGGAGCCGGCGTCGACCGGGCCGCCGAGGATCGCGGCGAGCAGGCCGGTGGTCTCGCTGCGGCCGAGCGGGCCCAGCTCGACCAGGTCGACCAGGTCGTCGGTCCACAGCGCGCGGATCGGCAACGGGATCTGCTCGCCGTTGCGCAGCGTCCCGATCACGGTGGCGTTCTCCGAGCGGGCGACCAGGTGCACCAGCGCCGCCGAGGGCGGGTCGAGCAGGTGCGCGTCGTCGATGGCCAGCACGATGGGCCGGCCCGCGGCCTGTTCCTGGAGCAGATCCACCGCCCAGCGCAGGATGCCGGCGGGGGAGAGGCCCTGCGGTTGCGCGGCGGGGAGCACCTGGACCAGCCCGCCGAACGGCAGCGCGGCGGTGGTGGCGCTGGCCGCGACCGACCAGATCGCGAAGCGCTCGGGGGAGAGCGCGGCCACCCCCTCCCGCAGCAGGCGGCTCTTGCCCACCCCGGCGTCGCCGCTGAAGAGCAGGCCGCGCCCGTCCGGACCACCGATCGTGGATGACAGCCGGTGAAGTTCATCCGCTCGGCCGACGAACTCCCACCTGGTCATCGAGGCAGCATATCGATGGAATGCCCTCCGCGCGCACGCCGTCACGCAGTGAAGTTGAGTAATCTGGCAATTACTCGTGAGTACCGGATGTGTTCGGTGTCGGATGGCCGACACCCGTACTCTTCCGACATCCCCGCCGGGGACAGTTCCCGCGACCGGGCCGTGCCCGGCCGCCTCACCGGGAGGCCGTCTGATGAAGCCGGGTCCACTCCCTGCGGTCGACGTGCCGGATCCGGGCGACCGGGCCGAGCCGCCGCGATGCGCCGCGCTCCCGACCCGCCTCGGCGTGACCGCACCCGGCCCGGACGAGCCGCTCGCCGTGGTCGCGGCCGGCCCGGCCGGCGCCGGTCGGCGCGAGCTGGTCGCCGGTCTGCTCGGGGTGCCGGCCGGGACGCTGGCCGTGCCCGTCGGCAGCCACCTGCTCGTCAACCACGCCAAGGTCGCCACCCGGGCGGCCGGTGTCCCGGGCTACCGCCACCCGCTCGCGTACGGCGCCGACCCGCTCGCCACCGGTCCCGCGCTGGCCCGGCCGCCGCGCCGGGTCGAGCTCAGCCTGCCCGACCCGCTGCTGCGGCACTTCGCGGTGCTCGACACGCCGGACACCGCCGCGCTGGGGGTGGCCGGTGGCCGGGTGCTGCGGGACGCCGTGGGCCGGGCCGGCGCGCTGCTCTTCGTGATCGCCGCCGACCAGGCGTTCAGCGCCGCCGAGCTGCACCTGCTGACCGAGGTGGCGCGGGCGTCGGTCGAGGTGTTCTTCGTCGTCACTCCCGGCGGGACCGGCTGGGCGGTGCCGGCGGACGGCGCGACGGCGGAGGGCACGGGGGCGTCCGTGCCGTCGCCCGGCCCCGCCGGCCCGCCCGGCCCCGCCGGCCCGCTCGACCCGGTGGCGGTCTCCATCGCGGCCCACCGGGCGGTGCTGTTGGCCGCGGTGCCCGCGCTCGCCCGGGCCCGGTGGTTCCCGGCCCGCCGCACCGAGCTGCCGAACCTGCGCCGGGCGTTGGTCGGCTGGGCCGCCGGCGAGGGGCTGCGGCGGGCCAGCGCCCGCCCGCCGGAACCACCCGGCGCGCACGGCCGGGTGCCGGTACTGACCGGCGTCGAGCCGGCCGAGCTGGCCGACCGGCTCGACCGCCAGGCCCGCTCCTGCGCCCAGCGGATCCGCCAGCACC
The DNA here is from genome assembly GCF_045040125.1 of Micromonospora sp. NBC_01392. NCBI lineage: Bacteria > Bacillati > Actinomycetota > Actinomycetes > Micromonosporales > Micromonosporaceae > Micromonospora > Micromonospora sp. NBC_01392. The sequence goes on from NZ_CP109549.1 coordinate 1,498,146, forward strand.
TCGCGCTGGAACTGGCCAACATCCACCTCCGGGTGGTCCAGGAGATCGTCTTCGGGGTCGGCTGCGCCGGCCTGCCGCCGTTGCTCGACCGTGAGCTGGAGGCGCTGTCCCTGCTCGCCACCGCGCAGTGCGACGAGGCGGTGCGCGGCATGGTCGACGACGCCGCCGCCCGGGTCTTCGGCGCGCCGCTCGCCGAAGGCGTACGCCGGCGGATCACCCGCGCCGTGCGCTGGGGCCTCGCCGACCATCCCGACGGCCGGGAGCTGGACCGGGTGCTCCTGGTCACCAGCACCGCCGGGGTCGCCTCGTTGGCCGGCGTCGGCGCCCTGGACGCGCTGGCCGGGCTGCCCGGCGCGGCACGCGACGAGGCGCTCCCGCCGGTCGGCGTGGCGCTCAACGGCGGCTGCTGGCAGCACTGGCGTGCACCGGGCAACAACGATCCGAACGCCGCCCGGTCCTGGGCCCAGCGCGCCCTGCGCGAGGTGGAACTCGAACTGTCCCGCGAGGTGTCCCGTCGCTTCGAGGTGATCCGTCTCTCGCTGGGTGGGGTGCTCGCCGATGCTGTCGACCACGGCATCCTGCTCGCCTGAGGCCGGGGTCGCCGGGCGCGCGCCCGTGGTCCGGGCGGGCGATCCCGACCGCCGCGCCGTTCCGGTTCATCGGTTCGGCGGATCCGGTGGCACGATGGGGGGCATGGCGGCTCCACAGGTTGCGCCGGTCGAGACGCCGGACACCACAGAGGTGCCGGTCTCCGACCGGCCATGGGTGACCATCGTCTGGGACGATCCGGTCAACCTGATGACGTACGTGACCTGGGTGTTCCAGAAGCTGTTCGGGTACAGCAGGGAGAAGGCGGAGCAGCTCATGCTGGACGTGCACCACAAGGGCAAGGCGGTGGTCTCCAGCGGGGCCCGGGAACGCATGGAGCACGACGCGGCGCAGCTGCACGCGTACGGGCTGTGGGCGACGGTGGACCGGTCGTGAGCGCGAGGAGTGAGCCGGTGTTGCGAGCCCCGCAGTCGCGACCGGGGACGGCGCGGTGAGCATGTTCCGTCGCCGGGGCGACAGCTACGTGGCCAGTTTCGCGGTGGACGAGGTGCGGGTGCTGCGCAAGGTCGCCTCCGAGGTGGTCGGGCTGCTCACCGACGGCTTCGACCACGGCGACCCGGTGGTCGGCCGGCTCTTCCCGGAGGTCTACCCGGACGACGACGCCGGCACCGCCGAGTTCCGCCGCTACACCGAGGGCGACCTGAAGACCGCGAAGATCGACCAGGCCGGCGCGATCCTCGCCGCGTTGCCCGACGGCGACGCGGGCGGCGAGGTGCGGCTGGACGCGGAGGCGGCCGAGGCGTGGCTGCGGGCGCTCAACGACGCCCGGCTGGCGATGGGCGTCCGGCTGGAGATCAAGGACGGCACCGACCTGGGTGAGGAGCTGGACGACGCGGTCGCCGCCGACCCGGCCTCGTCCCGGGTGTTCCAACTGTCGGTCTACGCCTATCTCGGATATCTCCAGGAGTCCCTGCTCAACGCGCTCATCGACTGAGTGGTGACGGCGGCCACCTCGCCGCCCGGGGTGGCCAGGCGCTAGGCTGGTCGACGTGCTGAGCATCGACCGGTCGATCATCGACGCGATCGTGGCCCACGCCCGCCGGGACCACCCGGACGAGGCGTGCGGCGTGGTCGCCGGTCCCGCCGGCAGCGACACCCCGACCCGGCACATCCCGATGGACAACGCCGCCCGTTCGATGACGTTCTACGAGTTCGACTCGATGGAGCAGTTGCGGGTCTGGCGGGAGATGGACGACCGCGACGAGGAGCCGGTCGTCATCTACCACTCGCACACCGCGACGGAGGCCTACCCGTCCCGCACGGACGTCTCCTTCGCCGGCGAGCCGGGTGCGCACTACCTGCTCGTCTCCACCCGTGAGCCCGACACCGAGGAGATCCGTTCCTTCCGGATCGTCGACGGGGTGGTCACCGAGGAGCCGGTCGAGATCGTGGACGCCGCCGTGGACCCGAACGCCGTCCAGTCCTACATGTTCGGGCAGAGCCCGGCGACGGTCGACTACGAGTGTTCCGGCCGCTGATCCCCAGCGCCGGCATGCCCTTTCCCGTCCGTCACCTGGCACGACCCTGAACGAGGAGCACGAGACACCATGGCCATCGAGGTTCGCATCCCCACCATCCTGCGCAGCTACACCGGCGGCGCGAAGGTCGTCGAGGGCAGTGGCGACACGCTCGCCGACCTGCTCACCGACCTGGACTCCCGGCACGCCGGCCTGCGGGGCCGGCTGGTCACCGACGCCGGCGCGTTGCACCGGTTCGTCAACGTCTACGTCAACGACGAGGACGTCCGTTTCCTCGGCGCGCTGGACGCGAAGCTCAACGACGGCGACAGCGTGACCATCCTGCCGGCCGTGGCCGGCGGCGCGTTCGGCTTCGCCGCCGCGGCGGCGCTCGCGTCGCACAGCGCCGCGGCGGCGGCGACCGCCTCGCACGGCGCCGCGGCAGCGACCGCGTCGCACGCGAGGTCCGCGCGCGCCGTCGCCGTCCGCTAGGCGGCCCGCCATGGCGCGGTACGACAGCCTGCTCGACGCCTCCGGGGGCACGCCGCTGGTCGGCCTGCCCCGGCTCTCCCCGACCGTGCCCGACGGGGCGCCGCCGGTGCGGCTCTGGGCCAAGCTGGAGGACCGGAACCCGACCGGCAGCATCAAGGACCGCGCGGCCCTGTTCATGGTCCGCGCGGCCGAGGAGGCCGGCCGGCTCCGTCCCGGCGACACCATCCTGGAGCCGACCAGCGGCAACACCGGCATCTCGCTGGCCATGGTGGCGAAGCTGCGCGGCTACCGGCTGGTCTGCGTGATGCCGGAGAACGTCTCCACCGAGCGGGTGCAGCTGCTCCGGATGTACGGCGCGGAGATCATCTTCTCGCCGGCCGCCGGCGGCTCGAACCAGGCCGTCGCCACCGCCAAGCAGATCGCGGCCGAGCACCCCGACTGGGTGATGCTCTACCAGTACGGCAACGAGGCGAACGCCCGGGCGCACTACGAGACGACCGGGCCGGAGCTGTTGCACGACCTGCCGGGCATCACCCACTTCGTGGCCGGGCTGGGCACCACCGGCACGCTCATGGGCACCGGCCGCTACCTGCGGGAGAAGGTCGACGGGATCCAGATCGTGGCGGCCGAGCCGCGCTACGGCGAGCTGGTCTACGGCCTGCGCAACATCGACGAGGGTTACGTGCCCGAGCTGTACGACGCCGGGGTGCTGTCCCGGCGCTTCTCGGTGGGCACCCGGGACGCGGTGCTGCGGACCCGGCAGCTCGTCGAGGTGGAGGGGATCTTCGCCGGCTTCTCCACCGGCGCGATCCTGCACGCAGCGCTCGCCGTGGCGCACGAGGCGGTGAAGGCGGGCCGCCGCGCCGACGTGGCGTTCGTGGTCTGTGACGGCGGCTGGAAGTACCTGTCCACCGGGGCGTACGGCGGCACGCTCGCGGACGCCGAGGACGCGCTGGACGGTCAACTCTGGGCCTGACGGCCCGGTGGCGGTCCGGTCGGTGGGGACACACCGGCCGGATCGCCGCGATCTCCCGGATCCTGGACGCGTATGGGTGTCACGTTGATGACAACTTCCGGTAGATGATTCTTGCCCGACCGGCCGCCGCGTAGGCTGCGCAGCGTGGCGAGCGCGTCGGTGGAGATCAACGACGGGGCGGCTGCCGACGCATCGACTACCCACGGTGAGATCGAGGCAACCGGATGCGACTGACCGTCCTCGGCTGTGCGGGCAGCTTTCCGGGCCCCGAATCGCCCTGCTCCGCCTACCTGATGGAGGCCGACGGGTTCCGGCTCCTGATCGACTTCGGCGCGGGTTCGCTCTCCACGCTCCAGCGTTACGTCGGGCTGCACGCCCCGGACGCCATCCTCCTCACCCACCTGCACTGCGACCACATGTTCGACGCGGTGAACTACGTGGTGGTGCGCCGGTACGCCCCGGACGGCCCCTACCCGCCCCTGCCGATGTACGCGCCCTCCGGCGCGCCCGACCGGCTGGCCAGCGCGTACGGGCAGGAGGAGGGCACGGTGGAGGACGTCTACCAGTTCTACAGCCTCCAGCCGGGCACGTTCCCGATCGGCCCGTTCACCGTCACCGTCGACCGGATGAACCACCCGGTCGAGACGTACGGGGTGCGGCTGGAGCACGGCGGCCGGGTGTTCTGCTACTCCGCCGACACGGCGCCCTGCGAGGCGCTGCTGCGCCTGGCCCAGGACGCCGACGTGTTCCTCTGCGAGGCCAGCTACCTGGACGGCATGGACAATCCGCCGGACCTGCACCTGACCGGCCGGGAGGCCGGTGAGGCGGCCACCAAGGCGGGGGTGGGCCGGCTGTTGCTCACCCACCTCGTTCCCGCATGGGGCAGCGAGTCGCACACCGTGGAGTCGGCGGCCGGGGCGTACGCCGGGCCGATCGAGGTGGTCCGGGCCGGCGCCGGCTACGACGTCTGAGCGCCGGCCGGCCCGCGCGTTGCCGTACTGTTCGCCGGCCGGTCAGCGTGTGGTCGCCTGCCGCATCCGTACGGCCCGCACGCTCGGGCCATGCGGATCGCCATCGTCACCGAGTCGTTCCCGCCGGATGTCAACGGCGTGGCGAACTCGGTCGTCCGGGCCGCCGAGCACCTCGTCGCCCGGGGGCACGAGCCGCTTGTCGTCGCGCCCGCCCCGGCCGGCGGCCGGCGTCGCCGGGCCGACCACCACGCCTATCCGGTGGTGCGCATCCCGAGCGTGCCCCTGCCCCGTTACCAGGGCTTCCGCCTCGGCGTGCCGCGCGTCGGGCTGACCGGCGCGCTGCTCGGGCACCGGCCCGACGTGGTCCATCTGGCCAGCCCTTTCGTGCTCGGCGCGGCCGGGGCGTCGGCGGCCGCCCGGCACGGCCTGCCCACGGTCGCGGTCTACCAGACGGACGTCGCGGCCTACGCCCGGGCGTACCGGGTGGGGTGGGGCGAGGCCGCCGCGTGGCGGCGGATCCGGGAGATCCACAACTCCGCGCAGCGCACCCTCGCGCCGTCCACCCGCGCCGCGGCGGACCTGATCACCCACGGGGTACGGCGGATCTGGCTGTGGCGGCGGGGCGTGGACGCGGTCCGGTTCCACCCGGCACGGCGCAGCGTTCGGCTCCGCGCGACGCTCGCCCCGGACGGCGAACTGCTGGTCGGCTACGTCGGCCGGCTCGCCCCGGAGAAGCGGGTGGAACTGCTGGCGCCGATCACCGCCCTGCCCGGCGTGCGGGTGGTGGTGGTCGGCGACGGACCGGTGCGCCGGCAACTCGAACGCGCGCTGCCGGCGGCACGGTTCCTCGGCGTGCGGCACGACGACGCGCTGGCCGAGCTGTACGCCAGCCTGGACGTGTTCGTCCACACCGGACCGCACGAGACGTTCGGGCAGACGCTCCAGGAGGCCGCGGCGAGCGGCGTACCCGTGGTGGCGCCGGCCAGCGGCGGTCCGGTGGACCTGGTCGAGTCGGGGGTGACCGGGCTGCTGGTGCCGCCGGACGACGGCGCGGCGCTGGCCGCCGCCGTGGCCGAGCTGGCCGCCGACCCGGCGCGGCGGGCCCGGTACGGCGCGGCGGCCCGCGTCGCGGTGGCCCGGCGCAGCTGGGACGCGGTCGGTGACGAGCTGATCGGGCACTACGAGGCCGTGCTGGCCGGGACGCCCGCCGGCCGGCTTCCGGCGTGACCGGGGCCGGTCCCCGCCCGGTCCGCATCGTCCGGCTCGCCAACTTCGTGACGGCGCGCTCCGGCGGGCTGCGGACGGCGATGCGGCAGTTGGGCGCCGGCTATCTGGCCGCCGGTCACGAACCCGTGCTGGTGATCCCCGGCGCGCGCCCCGCGGACCGCATGCGTCCGTGGGGGCGCGAGATCGCCCTGCCCGGACCGGAACTGCCGGGCACCGGCGGCTACCGGGTGCTGTCGGACCGGCGGGGGCTGGCCCGGCTCCTCACCGACCTGGCCCCGGACCGGATCGAGGTCTCCGACCGCAGCACGCTGCGCTGGACCGGCCGCTGGGCCCGGGAGCACGGGGTGCGCTCGACGATGGTCTCGCACGAGAGCCTGACCGGGCTGCTCGGTCAGTGGGGGATGCCGGCCGGGCTGGCCCGGCGGACCGCCGACCGGCTGAACCGCGAGACGGCCCGCCGGTACGACCGGATCGTCTGCACCACCGGCTGGGCCGCCGAGGAGTTCGTCCGGCTGGACGGGCCGCCGGTGGAGCGGGTGCCGCTCGGTGTCGACCTGGACACGTTCCACCCCCGTCGGGCCGATCCGGCGCTGCGGGAACGGTACGCGGACGACTCCGAGGTGCTGCTGGTGCACTGCGCCCGGCTCTCCGTGGAGAAGCGCCCCGCGCTGGCGGTGGCCGCGCTGGCCCGGCTGCGACGTGCCGGCGTACCGGCGGTCCTGGTGCTGGCCGGTGACGGGCCGCTGCGGCCGGCGCTGGCCCGGTCGGCGGCGGGCCTGCCGGTGCACTTCACCGGTTTCCTGCCGGACCGGCTGGCGGTGGCCGCGCTGCTGGCCAGCGCGGACGTGGCGCTCGCACCGGGGCCGGTGGAGACGTTCGGCCTGGCCGGGCTGGAGGCGCTCGCGTGCGGCACGCCGGTGGTGGCGAACGCGGCGAGCGCCCTGCCGGAGGTGGTCGGCGCGGGTGGGCTCGCCGCGTACGGCACCCCGGCGGCGTTCGCCGTCGCGGTCCGCCGGCTGCTGGACCGGCCGGCGGCGGAGCGCCGTGCCGCCGCCCGGGCCCGCGCCGAGGAGTTCGGCTGGCCGGCCGCGGTCGCGGGTTTCCTCCGCGCGCACGGCGTCGACCCGCCGGAGCGCTGACCGGCCGGCGGCACCCGTGGACGGCGCGATCGGCGCACCGCATAGGGTGCAGGCATGGCGCGACCTGACGGGCGGCGGCCCGACCAACTCCGACCGGTGACCCTGACCCGGGGCTGGAGCACCCACCCGGAGGGCTCGGTGCTCGTCGAGTTCGGCGCGACCCGGGTGCTCTGCACGGCCAGCGTCACCGAGGGGGTGCCCCGCTGGCGCAAGGGTTCCGGGCTGGGCTGGGTGACCGCCGAGTACGCGATGCTGCCGAGAGCCACCAACACCCGCTCGGACCGGGAGAGCGTCCGCGGCAAGGTCGGCGGTCGCACCCACGAGATCTCCCGGCTGATCGGTCGCAGCCTGCGCGCCTGCGTCGACCTCAAGGCGCTGGGCGAGAACTCCGTGGTGCTCGACTGCGACGTGCTCCAGGCCGACGGCGGCACCCGTACCGCCGCGATCACCGGCGCGTACGTCGCGCTGTACGACGCGGTGACCTGGTTGGCCGAGCGCAAGTCGCTGACCGGCAAGGTGGAGAAGGTGATGCACCGGTCGGTGTCCGCGGTCAGCGTCGGCGTGATCGGCGGCGAGCCGATGCTCGACCTCTGCTACGCCGAGGACGTGACCGCCGAGGTGGACATGAACGTGGTCTGCACCGGCGCCGGCGACTTCGTCGAGGTGCAGGGGACGGGCGAGGCCGGTGTCTTCGCCCGCGACCAGCTCGACGCGCTGCTCGACCTGGGCGTGGCGGGTTGTCTGGAACTGGCCGACGCACAGCGGAAGGCGCTGAACCTGTGACCGACAACAAGGTGCTGCTGGCCACCCGTAACCGCAAGAAGCTCGTCGAGTTGCAGCGGATCCTGGACGGCGCGCTCGGCGCCCACCGGGTCGCCCTGGTCGGCCTGGACAACGTGCCGGAATATCCGGAGCTGCCGGAGACCGGCCTGACGTTCGGCGAGAACGCGCTGATCAAGGCACGGGAGGGCTGCCGGCGCACCGGCCTGCCGACCATCGCCGACGATTCGGGCATCGCGGTGGACGCGCTCAACGGCATGCCCGGCGTGTTCAGCGCCCGCTGGTCCGGCCGGCACGGCGACGACCGGGCCAACCTCCAGCTCCTGCTGGACCAGGTGGGCGACGTGCCGGACGAGCACCGGGGCGCGGCCTTCGTCTGCACGGTGGCGCTGGTGCTGCCCGGCGGCAAGGAGCACCTGGTCGACGGCCGGCAGCCGGGCCGGCTGCTGCGCGCGCCGCGCGGCGAGGGCGGGTTCGGCTACGACCCGATCTTCCTCGGCGACGGGCAGGAGCGGACCAACGCGGAGCTGACGCCGGCGGAGAAGGACGCGGTCAGCCACCGTGGCAAGGCGCTGCGGGAGCTGGCCAAGCTGGTCGCCAAGGTGCTCCCCGCGGCCGGCTGACGGCGTACCCGTGACGGAGCGGACGACCGTGGACCTCGCCGGTCCGGCCGTGCTGTGGGGCCGGTGGGGGGTGCTCGGCGCGGCACTCGCCGCGCTCGGCCACGACGACGTCTGGTGGATCGACGCCGACGGGGCCCACCACGACGACCATGGGGGCAACTGGGGGCGGCTGGTCCTCGTCGCCGACGACCGGGCGGTGCTGTTCGGCTACGACCACGAGTACAGCGACACGGTGGACGCGAGTCCCCCGATCGACCTGCTCGCCGGCGCGCCCGCCTGGCTGCCCTGGGCGGAACTGGTCCGGCACGCCGACGACGACCAGCTCGGCTACGTCTACTGGCACGAGCACGGCGACTGGCACCGGGTCCGCTACCCGGACCGGGTCGCCGACGGCCTCCCGCAGACCGTCGGCGCCGTCCTCGACACCGACCGCGCCCGCCGGGAACTGGCGGAGGTGGTCTTCGAGTGGGCCGGGCACGACGTCGACGGCGAGTCGGAACGGGTGGACGTGGCGACCCACGCCGACCGACTGCTCGCCGCCGCGGCCGGCCACGCGGTCGACGCGGCTGCGCTCACCGGTCTGCTCGGGCGGGTCCGGTCCGTTCCGGTCGACCTGGACGCCGCCCTCGCCTCGGCAGCGCGGGCCGGTCTCACCCCCGGCACTGTCGTACCGGTCGTGCCGGGGAATGCCGAGGTGCCGCACCGACGGGTCCGGAAGCTCAGTGAGACGCAGCACGAACGGCTGGTCTGGGCGGCCATGGGTGAGGCGGACGAGCTGCCCCGCCCGGAGCCGGCCGGCACCGGGGCACTGGCGGCGTTGGTGGACTGGGCGCGCCTCCGGGCCCCGGGCGCGGACGGCCGGTCCTCGGTGGTCGTGGAGGCGCTGGACGGCGCGATGCGCCAGATTCCGGGCGAGTTCCGCCCGGTGGACCGGCCCGGGGACGGTTTCCGGGACCTCTTCACGCTGGTCGAGGAGCTCCGGGCGGCCGAGGCCGATGCCCGGCACGGGCGCTGGATCTTCCTGCGGTTGGCGACCACGCCTGACGGTTTCTCCGTCGAGCGCCGTTACGACTCCTGGCCGGACTGGATGGGGCCGTGGGACAGCGGCCCGTGGCTGTCCCACCTGCGCACCGAGATGCGGTCCCGGGCAGCCGAGTTCCGGCCCCCTTGGACCGCCCTGCTCGACCCGAACGTCGCCTACCTCCCCACCCCACCCGCGGACCCCGGCCGCTGATTCACGGAAAGCGTGGCCATTCGACGTCGAATGGCCACGCTTTCCGTGAATCAGCGCGAATCGAGGGCGGGCGTCAGGCGAGAGGGCCGGTGGCGCGTTCGATGGCGGCGCGTAGGTTGGGGCCGGCGACGACGGATCGGGCCGCCTCGATCAGCGGGGCGAGGAAGACGTCCGGGCCGGGGTCGCCGATCGTGTCGCCGAGCGCGTCCAACGCGGCCCGGCCGGCCGGGGACGGCTCCAGCGGCGCGCGGAGCTGGAGCCCGCGTACCGCCGCCAGCAGCTCCACCGCGAGCAGGCTGGTCAGGTTGTCCAGCACGGTGCGCAGCTTCTTGGTGGCCGCCCAGCCCATCGAGACGTGGTCCTCCTGCATGCCGCTGGTGGGCAGCGAGTCGACCGAGGCGGGGGCCGCCAGTCGGCGGTTCTCCGCGACGATGCCGGCGGCGGTGTACTGCGCGATCATCAGCCCGGAGTTCACCCCGGCGTCGGGGGAGAGGAACGCCGGCAGGTCCCGGTTACGGGCCACGTCGAGCAGCCGGTCCACCCGCCGTTCGGCGATCGCGCCCACCTCGGCGGCGGCGATGGCCAGGTAGTCGGCGGCGAAGCCGAGCGGCGCGCCGTGGAAGTTGCCCGTCGACTCGACCCGCCCGTCCGGCAGCACCACCGGGTTGTCCACCACGGACGCCAGCTCCCGGCCGGCGACCACCTCGACGAAGTCCAGCGTGTCCCGGGCCGCGCCGGCCACCTGCGGCGCGCAGCGCATCGAGTACGCGTCCTGCACCGCGTGGGCCAGGTCGTCGCGGTGCGAGTCCATCACCGCCGAGCCCTGGAGCAGCCGGTGGATGTTCGCGGCCGAGGCGGCCTGGCCGGGGTGCGGGCGGATGGCGTGCAGCTCGGGCAGGAACGGCCGCTCCGAACTGAGCATCGCCTCGATGGCCAGCGCGGCGGTCACGTCCGCCATGGCGAACAGGTGCCGGGCGTCGGAGACGGCCAGCAGCAGCATGCCGAGCATGCCGTCGGTGCCGTTGATCAGCGCCAGCCCCTCCTTGGCGGCCAGCTCGATCGGGGCCAGCCCGACCCGGCGCAGCGCCTCGGCGGCGTCGAGCCGTTCGCCGGCCGGGCCGAGCACCCAGCCCTCGCCGAGCAGCACCAGCGCACAGTGCGCCAGCGGCGCCAGGTCACCGGACGCGCCCAGCGAGCCGTGCTCCGGCACCCATGGGGTGATCTCGTGGTTGAGCAGGTCCACGAGCGCCTCGGCGACGAGCGGGCGGACGCCGGAGCGGCCGAGCGCGAGCGAGCGTACCCGCAGCAGCATCATGGCCCGCACCACCTCGCGGGGCATCGGCGCGCCCACCCCGGCCGCGTGCGAGCGGATCAGCGCGGCCTGCAACTCGGCCCGCCGCTCGGGGGCGACGAACGTGTTGGCCAGCGCCCCGAACCCGGTCGAGACGCCGTACACCGGGCGGCCGGCGGCCTCGATGCCGTCCACGATGGACCGGCTGGTCGCCATCGCCTCGACGGCGGCGGGGTCGAGCACGACCTTGGCGGTGCCGCGGGCGACCGCGAGCACGTCGGCGGGGGTGACCCCGGTGGACAGGATGGTGACGGTGGTCATCGTGGCACTCCGTTGTGCAGAACCTGACGGATCAGTGGCACCCCCGGCCGGTAGGCCAGGTGCAGGTGGGTCGGCGCGTCGAGGACGACCAGGTCGGCCCGGGCCCCGACGGTCAGCCGCCCGACGTCGGTGCGGCGCAGCGCCGCCGCCCCGCCGGCGGTCGCCGCCCACACCGCCTCCGCCGGGGTCATCCCCATCTCGCGTACGGCGAGCGCGACGCAGAACGGCATCGACGAGGTGTACGACGAGCCGGGGTTGCAGTCGGTGGCCAGCGCCACGGTGACCCCGGCGTCGAGCAGCCGGCGGGCGTCCGGGTAGGGCGACCGGGTGGAGAACTCGGCGCCGGGCAGCAGCGTGGCGACCGTCTCCGAGCCGGCGAGCGCGTCCACGTCGGCGTCGGTCAGGTGGGTGCAGTGGTCGACGCTGGCCGCGCCCAGTTCCACGCCGAGCCGGACGCCCGGCCCGGGGCCGAGCTGGTTGGCGTGCAGCCGGACACCCAACCCGACCGCCTGCCCGCAGGTGAGGATCGCCCGGGCGTGGTCGGCGTCGAACGCGCCCCGCTCGCAGAACACGTCGATCCAGCGGGCGTACGGCGCGGCGGCGGCCAGCATCGGCCCGCACACCAGCCCCACGTAGTCGTCGGGCCGGTCGGCGTACTCGGCGGGCACCACGTGCGCGCCGAGGAACGTGGTGTCCTCGGTGAACTCGGCGGCGATCCGCAGCGAGCGGGCCTCGTCGGCGACGCTCAGGCCGTACCCGCTCTTGATCTCGACGGTGGTGGTGCCCTGCCGCCGCATCTCCGCGCGCAGCCGGCCCACGGTGGCGCGCAGGTCGTCGTCGGAGGCCGCCCGGGTCGCGCCGACGGTGGTCCGGATGCCGCCGCCGGTGTACGGCTCGCCGGCCATCCGGGCGGCGAACTCGGCGGCCCGGTCACCGGCGAAGACCAGGTGGGCGTGGCTGTCCACGAAGCCGGGCAGCACCGCCGCGCCGGCGGCGTCGACGCGCCGGCCGGCGGCGGGCGCGTAGCGGGCCGGACCGACCCAGGCCACCCGCCCGTCCTCGACCAGCAGCGCGGCGTCGCGGCGGACCCCCAGCGGGTCACCGCCCCGGCCGTCGTTGGTGACCAGCTCACCGATGTTGTCCACGAGCAGGCTGCCGGTCATGACGTGACCGCCGCGATCGAGTCCCGCAACTCGGTGGGGACGTCCACCGTCAGGTGCCGGCCGTCGGCCACCACGGTCCGGCCGTCCACCACCACCTGCGTGACGTCGGCGGCGGTGGCCGCGAAGAACACACCGACCGGCGGCACCCCGGCGGTGCGGGCGCTGTCCAGCCGTACCGTCACCAGGTCGGCCCGGTCGCCGACGGCGAGCCGGCCGGCGTCGCCCCAGCCGAGCGCGGCGTGGCCGGTCACGGTGGCGGCGGCGAACAGTTCGGCGGCGGTGAAGTGCCCGCGTCTGCGGGTGCGCAGCCGTTCGTCCAGCTCCACCGCGCGGGCCTCCTCGAACAGGTCGACCACGGCGTGGCTGTCGCTGCCCAGGCTGAGCGGGCTGCCCGCCTCGGCGATGCGCCGGGCCGGGCCGATCCCGTCGGCCAGGTCCCGTTCCGTGGTGGGGCAGAGGCAGACGCCGGTGCCGCTGTCGCCGAGCAGCGTCACGTCGGCGGCGGTCGGGTGGGTGGCGTGCACGGCGGTGGTGTGCCGGCCGAGCACCCCGTGGTCGGCCAGCAGCCGGGTCGGCGTGCAGCCGTGCACGGCCCGGCAGGCGTCGTTCTCGGCCGGCTGCTCGGAGACGTGCGCGTGCAGCGGCAGCCCGTGCCGGTCCGCCCAGCCGGCCACGGTGGCGAGCTGCCCGGCCGGCACCGCGCGCACCGAGTGGATCGCCGCGCCGCGCCGCACGTGCCCGTCGGCCGGGCGGAACGCGTCGACCCGTTCCGCCCAGCGCAGCGCGTCGCCGTCGCCGAACCGGCGCTGTGGTCCGACCAGCTCCGCGCCGTCCACGCCCGCCGTCAGGTACGCGGCGTCCAGCAGCGTGAGCCGGATCCCGGCGTGCGCGGCGGCCTCCACCAGCGCGGCGGACATCACGTTCGGGTCGTCGTACCGGGTGCCGTCCGGGCCGTGGTGCAGGTAGTGGAACTCGCCGACGCAGGTGATCCCGGCGAGCGCCATCTCCGCGTACGCGGCCCGGGCCAGCGCCAGGTAGGAGTCGGGGTCGAGGCGGGCGGCGACCGCGTACATCGGGTTCCGCCAGGACCAGAAGTCGCCCCGGCCGGCGTGGGTGCGCCCGCGCAGCGCCCGGTGGAACGCGTGCGAGTGGGCGTTGGCCAGGCCGGGCAGCGTCAGGCCGGGCAGCCGGACGGCGTCCACCGCCACCCCGGCGGCCGGCGGACCGCCACCGGTCAGCGGCGTGACGGCGGTGAGCCGCCCGTCCGTCGCCTCGATCAGCACGTCCGGCGTGGGTTCGGCGTGGTCGGGCAGCCAGGCGTACTCGGCCAGCCAGCGGGTCAGCGGCATGCCAGCTCCTCCAGCACCCGGGCCAGGGCGGTCACCCCGGCCGCGCAGTCGGCGTCGGTGGCGGACTCGGCCGGGGAGTGCGACACCCCGGTCGGGTTCCGCACGAACAGCATCGCGGTCGGCAGGTGCGCGGCCAGCACGCCGGCGTCGTGCCCGGCGCCGGTCGGCAGCGTCGGCGCGTCGAGCAGCGCGACCAGCCGCTCCGCCAGCCCGCCGTCGAACGCGACGAGCGGCGTCGCCGACTCCCGCGTGCAGGTCAGCGCCGTGCCGTCCCGGCCGGCCCGCTCGGTGGCCTTGGCGCGTACCGCCTCGACCAGGCCGTCCAGCGTCGCCGCCTCGGCCGCCCGGGCGTCCAGCCAGCCGGTGACCCGGGACGGGATCGCGTTGGTGGCGTTCGGCTCGACCGACACCCGGCCCACGGTGGCGTGCGCGTCGCGCAGCCGGGCCTCCTTGTTCGCCGCGAGCACGGTGAACGCGTAGGTGAGCATCGGGTCGCGCCGGTCGGCCATCCGGGTCGTACCGGCGTGGTTGCCCTCGCCGGTGAAGTCGAACCGCCACCGGCCGTGCGGCCAGATGGCGGACGCCACCGCGACCGGCGCGTCCGTGTCGACGAGCGCGCGGCCCTGCTCGACGTGCAGCTCCACGAAGGCCGCGAAGCGGCCGAGCAGCGCCGGGTCGGCGCCCGCCGGCCGCCCGCCCAGCGCGTCGGCGAAGCTCACCCCGGCCTGGTCGCGCAGCCCGGCCGCGCGGTCGACGTCGATCTCGCCGGTGAGCAGCCGCGACCCCAGGCAGGGTACGCCGAACCGGGCGCCCTCCTCCTCCACGAACGCGGCCACCACGACGGGCCGGTCCGGGGTGGCCCCGGCGGCCCGCAGCTCGTCCACGGCGAGGAACGCGCTGACGATGCCGAGCGGCCCGTCGTACCCGCCGCCGTGCGGCACCGAGTCGAAGTGGCTGCCGGTGAGCACCGCGCCGCCGGTCGCCGGGTCGCCCCACCAGGCGAACAGGTTTCCGTTGCCGTCCTCGCTGACCGGCATCCCCCGCCGGTCGGCCTGCTCCCGGAACCAGCCGCGCAGCCTGCGCTCCGGCTCGGTCAGCGCGTACCGCAGGTAGCCGCCGCTGCCGGCGTCCCGCCCGACCGGCGCGATCTCGTCCCACAGCGCGCGGAACCTGTTGACAAGGGGCCCTTCCTCTACCGAATGCGTTAACAAGGGGCCCCTCCTTACGCCTCGGCCATGGGGATGCGGACGGCGGTGCGTTCCGCGACCTCGCGGGCGTCGTCGTAGCCGGCGTCGACGTGCCGGATCACGCCCATCGCCGGGTCGTTGGTGAGCACCCGCTCGATCTTCTGCCCGGCGAGGGCGGTGCCGTCGGCGACGCAGACCTGCCCGGCGTGGATGGACCGGCCGATGCCGACCCCGCCGCCGTGGTGGATGGACACCCAGGACGCGCCGCTTGCGGTGTTGACAAGCGCGTTGAGCAGCGGCCAGTCGGCGATCGCGTCGGAGCCGTCGGCCATCGCCTCGGTCTCCCGGTAGGGGCTGGCCACGCTGCCGCAGTCCAGGTGGTCCCGGCCGATCACCACCGGCGCGCTCAGCTCACCGGAGGCCACCATCTCGTTGAACCGCACCCCGGCGCGGTCCCGCTCGCCGTAGCCGAGCCAGCAGATCCGGGCCGGCAGGCCCTGGAACGCGACCCGCTCGCCGGCCATCCGCATCCACCGGGCGAGCGACTCGTTCTCCGGGAACAGGTCGAGGATGGCCCGGTCGGTGGCGGCGATGTCGCGCGGGTCGCCGGAGAGCGCCGCCCACCGGAACGGGCCCTTGCCCTCGCAGAACAGCGGCCGGATGTACGCCGGCACGAAGCCGGGGAAGTCGAACGCCCGCTCGTACCCGCCGAGCTTCGCCTCGCCCCGGATCGAGTTGCCGTAGTCGAACACCTCCGCGCCGGCGTCGAGGAAGCCCACCATCGCCTCGACGTGCTTCGCCATCGACGCCCGCGCCCGGTCGGTGAACTCGGTCGGCTTGGCCGCCGCGTAGTCCCGCGCGTCGCCCGGGTCCACCCCCTCCGGCAGGTACGACAGCGGGTCGTGCGCGCTGGTCTGGTCGGTCACGATGTCGATCTCGACGCCGTGCGCCAGCAGCTCGGGGAAGACGGTGGCCGCGTTGCCGACCACGCCGACGCTGAGCGCCCGCCGGTCCCGCTTCGCGGCCAGCGCCCGCTCCACCGCGTCGTCCAACGAGTCGGCGATCTCGTCCAGGTAGCGGTCGTGCGCCCGGCGCTCCAACCGGGTCCGGTCCACGTCGACGATCAGGCAGACGCCGCCGTTCATGGTGACCGCGAGCGGCTGCGCGCCGCCCATCCCGCCGCAGCCGGCGGTGAGTGTCAGCGTGCCGGCGAGCGATCCACCGAAGCGTTTGGCGGCGACCGCGGCGAACGTCTCGTAGGTGCCCTGGAGGATGCCCTGGGTGCCGATGTAGATCCACGACCCGGCGGTCATCTGCCCGTACATGGTCAGGCCGAGCGATTCGAGGCGGCGGAACTCCGGCCAGGTGGCCCAGTCGCCGACCAGGTTGGAGTTGGCCAGCAGCACGCGCGGCGCCCACTCGTGGGTGCGCAGCACGCCGACCGGCCGGCCGGACTGCACCAGCATGGTCTCGTCGTCGCGCAGCTCGGTGAGCGTCCGCACCAACGCGTGGTAGGACGGCCAGTCCCGGGCCGCCTTCCCGGTGCCGCCGTAGACCACCAGGTCGTCGGGGCGCTCGGCCACCTCCGGGTCGAGGTTGTTCATCAGCATCCGCAGCGCGGCCTCCTGCGGCCACCCCTTCGCGGTGCGTACGGTGCCGCGGGCGGCGCGGACGGGCTGGTGCATCTCGTACTCCTCTCAGCCGAGGAACAACTGGCGGCGGGCGGCGGACGACTCGAACGCCTCGAGCCGGGCCTGGGTCTCGGCCGGGGCGGCGTCGCAGATCGCCTGCAACACCACCATGGCCAGCGTCATCGGGGCGGTGTGCAGGTCGAAGACGAGGTCGGTGCCGACCGCGGCGGGCAGCACCACCTCGGCGTGGTCGGTGGCCGGGCTGACCGGGGAGTCGGTGATGGCCACCACCGTCAGCCCGGCGTCGCGGGCCTCGCGCAGCGCGTCCAGCGTCTCCCGGGGGTAGCGGGGCAGCACGAACGCGAGCAGCGCGGTGGCGCCGGCGGCGACGGCCTGGTCGAGACGGTCGGCGAGCAGGCTGCCGCCGTCGTCGAGGACCCGCACGTCCGGGTGCACCTTCGCGGCGAAGTACGCGAAGTACGCGGCCAGCGGCGCGGCGGCGCGCAACCCGAGCACCGGCAGGGGTCGGGTGGCCGCCAGCAGCTTGCCCACCTCGGCGATCCGGTCGGCGTCGGCGAGCTGCCCGGCGAGCCGGTCGAGGTTGTCCCGCTCGGCGTGCACCGCCCGTTGCAGCGGGTTCCCGGCCGCGGCCGGCTCGGTCGTCCCGGTGGCGGCCAGGTCCCGCAGCCGGCGGCGCAGCGCGGGGTAGCCGTCGTGCCCGAGCGTCATGGCGAACCGGGTCACCGACGGCTGGCTGACCCCGGCCAGTTCGGCCACCTCGGCCGCGGACAGGTACGCCGCCGCGCCGGCATGGCGCACCAGGCAGTGCGCGATGCGGCGCTGGGTCGGGGTGAGCCGCACGCCGTGGAAGAGGTCGAGCAGGCGGTCGGCGCTGGACGCACCGGTTTCATTCACCCGCTGACTCTATGCATGAAAACTTTCAGCAGGCAAGAGGGGCGGCTGCGGTGCCGCTCAGGCCGACGGGTGCGCGCCCAGCCCGGCGGTGAAGGACCGGCAGGCGTCGTAGCCGGGCAGCCGGCCCGCCGCCCGCGCCTCGGCCAGGCTCGGCGCAGCCGCGTCCCGCGCGGACAGCAGCGGCGCCGCGGTCGGCCAGGCGATGGCGAGAGCCGGGTCGAGCGGGTGCACGGTGTGCTCGGCCGCCGGCCGGTACGTGGCGGAGCAGAGATAGCTGAGCGTGGCGTCGTCGGTCAGCGCGCAGACGGCGTGCCCGAGCCCCTCGGCGAGGTAGACGGCCCGCCGCTCGGTGTCGTCCAGGCGTACCGCCTCCCACCGGCCGAAGGTCGGCGAGCCGACCCGCACGTCCACCACCACGTCCAGCACCGCCCCCCGGACACAGGTCAGGTACTTCGCCTGGCCGGGCGGGACGTCGGCGAAGTGGATGCCGCGCACCACGTCCCGCGCGGAGACCGAGAGATTGGCCTGGGCCAGCCGCAACGGATGCCCCACCGCCTCGGCGAGCCGGTCGTGGCGGTACCACTCCAGGAAACGCCCGCGCGGGTCGCCGTGCTGCTGCGGCGTGACCTCCCAGGCCCCCTCGATGCCCAGCGGCCGGATCCTCACGAGCCGCTCCGGACGCCGTCCGGCCGCTCGGCCAGCAGGCCCAGCAGGTAGTCGCCGTAACCGCTGCGGGTCAGCGGGTGGGCCAGCGCCCGCAGCCGCTCGTCGTCGATCAGCCCGGACCGCCAGACCACCTCCTCGACACAGCCGATCTTCATGCCCTGGCGCTCCTCGATCACCCGGACGAACTCGGCGGCCTGCATCAGCGAGGTGAACGTGCCGGTGTCCAGCCAGGCGGTGCCCCGGTCGAGCACCGTCACGGACAGTTCGCCCCACGCGCGGTAGGTCTCGTTCACCGCCGTGATCTCCAACTCGCCCCGGGCGCTGGGCGTCAGCTTGCGGGCGATGTCGACCACCCGGTTGTCGTAGAAGTAGAGGCCGGGCACCACGTACCGGGAGCGGGGCCGGGCCGGCTTCTCCTCGATCGACAGCACCCGGCCGGCCGCGTCGAACTCGACCACGCCGTACGCCTGCGGGTTGGCGACCGGATACGCGAAGACCCGCCCGCCGGCCGGGTCGCCGTGCTGCGCGAGCTGCCGGCCGAGACCGACGCCGTGGAAGATGTTGTCGCCCAGGACCAGCGCGACCGAGTCGTCGCCGATGAAGTCCGCGCCGATCAGGAACGCCTGCGCGATGCCCTCCGGCCGGGCCTGCTCGGCGTACGTCAGCCGCAGCCCCCACTGGCCGCCGTCGCCGAGCAGCCGCTCGAACTGCGGGCGGTCCTCCGGCGTCGTGATCACCAGGATCTCCCGCACCCCGGCCATCACCAGCGTGGAGAGCGGGTAGTAGACCATCGGCTTGTCGAACACCGGCATGAGCTGCTTGGAAACGGCCCGCGTGATCGGCCAGAGCCGGGATCCGGTGCCACCGGCGAGAAGGATTCCGCGCACCCGCGGAGCGTACCGTCGCGTAAACTCCACGATCCGTGAGGATCCTCGTCACCGGCGGCGCCGGCTTCATCGGCTCGGAGTACGCGCGGATGCTGCTCGGGCGGCCCGGCGGCGACGGGGCGTGGACGCCGGACCCGGTGCCCGCCGCGGTGACCGTGCTGGACAAGCTCACCTACTCCGGCAACCCGGCCAACCTCGACCCGGTACGCGACGATCGCCGCCTGCGCTTCGTGCCCGGCGACATCTGCGACGCGGCCCTCGTCGACGCCGTGGTCGGAGGCCACGACGTGATCGTCCACTTCGCCGCCGAGTCGCACGTGGACCGGTCCATCGCCGGCGCGGCCCCGTTCGTCACCACGAACGTGCTCGGCACCCAGACGCTGCTCGACGCCGCGCTGCGCCACGGCACCCGCCGCTTCGTGCACGTCTCCACCGACGAGGTGTACGGCTCGATCGACGTCGGCTCCTGGACCGAGGAGTGGCCGTTGGCGCCGAACTCCCCGTACTCGGCCTCGAAGGCCGGCGCCGACCTGCTGGCGTTGGCCTACCACCGCACCCACGGCCTCGACGTGGTGGTGACCCGCTGCGCCAACAACTACGGGCCGTACCAGTTCCCGGAGAAGATCGTCCCGCTCTTCGTCACCAACCTGCTCGACGGCGGCACCGTGCCGCTCTACGGCGACGGCGGCAACGTCCGGGACTGGCTGCACGTGCACGACCACTGCCGCGGCATCGCGCTGGTGCAGGAGAAGGGCCGCGCCGGCGAGGTCTACCACATCGGCGGCGGCACCGAACTGACCAACCGCGAGCTGACCGGCCGGCTGCTGGCGGCCTGCGACGCCGGCTGGGACCGGGTGGTGCCGGTCGGTGACCGCAAGGGCCACGACCGCCGCTACTCGCTCGACATCACCAAGATCCAGAACGAGCTGGGGTACGCCCCGCGCATCGACCTCGACCGGGGCCTGGCCGACACCGTGCGCTGGTACCGGGAGAACCGGGCCTGGTGGGAGCCGCTGAAGGCGGCGCACCGGTGACCCGGCTGCTGGTCACCGGCGCCGGCGGCATGCTCGGCCGCGACCTGGTGACCGTACTGCGCGCCCGCCCCGACCGGTCCGTCACCGCCGCCACCCGCGCCGACCTCGACATCACCGACCCGGACGCGGTACGGGACGCGGTCGCCGGGCACGACGTGGTGTTCAACGCCGCCGCGTGGACCGATGTGGACGGCGCCCAGACCCGGGAACGCGACGCCACCGCCGTCAACGGCGACGCGGTAGCGCACCTGGCCCGGGCCTGCGCCGCCACCGGCGCCCGACTCGTGCACGTCTCCACCGACTACGTGTTCGGCGGCGACGCCACCCGGCCGTACCCGGAGGACGCGCCGACCGGCCCGGTCAACGCGTACGGGCGGAGCAAGCTCGCCGGGGAGCGGGCAGTGGCCCGGCTGCTGCCCGAGCGCGGGTACGTGGTGCGGACCGCCTGGCTCTACAGTGGCCACGGGCGCAACTTCGTCACCACCGTGCTGCGGCTGGCCGCCGACCGCGACCAGCTCGACGTGGTGGCCGACCAGCACGGGCAACCGACCTGGTCGTACCGGCTCGCCGAGCGGCTCGTCGCGCTCGCCGACGCGGCGCTGGTCGGCAACGCCGCGCCGGGCGTCTACCACGGCACCGCGTCCGGCGAGACGACCTGGTACGGCCTCGCCCGCGCGGTGTTCGCACTGTCCGGCCTGGACCCGGCGCGGGTCCGCCCGACCGCCGGCGACCGCGTTCCGCGCCCGGCGCCCCGCCCCCGCTACAGCGTGCTGGCCCACGACCGGTGGGCCGCCGCGAAACTGCCACCGCCCGGAAACTGGCACACGGATCTGGCCGAGGCGCTGGCCGGCCACCGGGCAGGTTGGCGGCGGTGACGTGCGCCCCGATCACGGCCAGGTCGTCGCCCTGGAGCAACGGCGCGGCCGACCTCGACGGCCGGCCCGGACCACCTCCGCCAGGATGACCCTCGTCCGGACGGACGACGCCGTCCGCCGGTCGGCCCGCCCGCCCGCCCGGCGCGGGCCTTGCGGCAGAACCGCGCGGGATCGATGATGGCCGAAACGACCGGATCGGACCGAGGAGTCGAGATGCAGGTGATCCACCAGCCGCGGGTGGCGTGGGACACGGCCCGGGTGATCGGCGACGCGCTCCGGGACGACGCCCTGTTCGGCTGGCTCCACCAGGAGTTCGGCGGCCTGTTCGGGCCCGCCGCCGGGGACGCCCTCGTCGAGAGCCGCAACCGGGTCCGCTGGGCCGGCGACGCCCGCCTCCCGGTCGAGACCGGCCTCTGGCGGGTCCGCCTGGAGGACGCGCTGCGGCAGCGCCCGGAGCTCGCCGACGAGCTGGCCGGTCTCGCCTCGGTCGCCCGCGCGCACCGGCCTTAGCTTTCGCTTAGCCCGCTTGTCCGGTGACCACCCGGTCCGGCAGCATCGACCGGCGTGACCGACGGCAGCGCGCCCCACCCCTCCACGTCCACCGGCGACGGGCGCCCGCCCACCCGGACCGGTCGTCGCCGTACCCCGGCCCGGGCCCGCCGCCGGCTCGCCGCCGCCGGCCTGGCCACCCTCGCCGCCGTGGTCGCGGTGACCCTCGCGGTACGCGGCGGCGCGGCCCCCGCCTGCGCCGCCCCACCCCGCGCGGCCCTCCCGTTGGCCGCCGTCCCCGTTCGCGCGTCCCTTCCGTTGGCCGCCCCGCCGGCCGGTGGCGTCACGCACACCGGCATGGCCACGTTCTACGACTCGAAGGGCGCCGGCGGCAACTGCTCCCGGCCCGCCGCGCCCGCCAACCGGCTCTACGTCGCGCTCGGCCCGAGCGAGTACGCGGCCGGCGCGTCCTGCGGCGGCTTCCTCGACGTCACCGGCCCGCGCGGCACCGTCCGGGTGCTCGTCATGGACCAGTGCCCGGAGTGCGCCCCCGGCCACCTGGACCTCTCCGCCGAGGCGTTCGCCCGGATCGCCGACCCGGTGCAGGGCGTGGTGCAGGTCCGCTACCGGGCCGTGGTCGACCCGCCGCTGCCCGGCCCGCTCACGTTCCGCCTCAAGGAGGGCGCGTCACAGTGGTGGTTCGCCGTCCTGGTCGGCGACCACGGCAACCCGCTGCGCTCGGTGGAGGTCCGGCAGAACGGCTCGTGGCGCGCGGCGGCGCGCGAGGACTACAACTACTGGCTGATCACGTCCGGCGCCGGCCCCGGCCCGTACGCGATCCGGGTCACCGACGTGTCCGGCCACCGGGTCACCGCCACCGGCATCCGGATGCTCCCCGGTCAGGTGCAGCGCAGCACCACCCGGATGTACGGCGGCGGCACCGCGACCACCGCCCGTACCGCGAAGCCGTCCCGCTCGCCGTCGTCTCCCCGCCCGACCCCGACCCCCAGCCGTCCCGCCTCCCCACCCCCGCCCACGCCACCCTCGGCCACCCCGCTCCCGGCCTCCCCGTCCCCGCTGACGCCCCTCCGCGAGGCCGCCGCCCCCACCTGCACCTGACCCACCCCCACCCCCCTCACCCCACCCCGTGCCCGCTGATTCACGGAAAGCGTGGCCATCCGGGCCGGAATGGCCACGCTTTCCGTGAAACAGCGCCCTCCTCGGGGCGGGTGGGGTGGGCGGTCAGGGGAGGGGGAGGTCTTGCCACATGAGGATCTCGTCCCGGGAGTCGGTGGGGGACAGGCGTAGGGCGGCGGGGAGACGGCCGACCTCTCGGTAGCCGAGGCGGCGGTAGAAGCGGTCCAGGCCGAGCCCGTCGCGGACCGTCACGTGCAGCGCCGTCACACCCAGCGAGCGGGCCACCCGTTCGGCCTCGCGCATCAGCGCCGCCCCGTACCCGCGTCCCTGGGTGTCGGGGTGCACCATGACGCGCTTGAGCACCCGCCAGTGCGTCTTGAGGTGGAAACGGTTGTCGCTGATGACCAGGACGGCGACGAGCCGGTCACCCTGGTAGCCGGCGAGCAGCCGGTCCGGTCCGTCGGCGACGTCGGCGAGCGTCGACTCGGCGACCGGGCGCACCTCGGCGGCGCTCACCGGGGCGACGAAGCCGACCGCGCCGCCGGCGTTGGTCGCCTCCACCCAGAGGGCGACGAGCCGTTCGCGCAGCTCGGGGGTCAGGTCGGGGTCGAGCACGAAACGCAGGTCCACGCCGCCATCCTGCGGTGGCCGCCCCAATGACGGCGCGTGTTGGTGACGCGGTCGACATTGCTGATGGTGCGGGAGGGGGGTTTCGAACCCCCACGTCCTCTCGGACACAGGCTCCTAAGGCCTGCGCGTCTGCCGTTCCGCCACTCCCGCCGACCTGCTGAGTCTAAGGCGTGGGGCCGGAGTGGTGTGCAGCCCGGCCCGTGCCGGAACGACGGGCGTCGCCGGCCTTGTTGCGGCCCGCGAAGGTGTCGGTCTGGCTGTGACAGTTCGGGCAGAGGATCCGCAGGTTGGGCGGCCGGTTGTCGAGGAAGTCACCGTTGATGTGGTCGACGTGCAGGGTCAGTGGGCGGCCGAACCAGACCGGCCCGCAGCGGCACCGCTCACATTCCTGCGGCACACCGATGTCGCCCAGCGCCCACTTCAGCCGGGTGCCGGGAGTGCGCCGTGAGCCTGCCGGAAGTAGGAGGAGTAGTTGTGACGACGTCGTCCGGCGCGGGCTCGGCTGTCCCTTGTTGTGGGCCTGCCTGGTGAAGTGTGAGGTGTCGATGCCGAAGCGCTTGAGCTGCCGGCTGATGTGCGCGTGCGACCCGCCGCTGATCCGCACCCCGAGCAGCCGCATGACCTCGGTTACGCTGTGCGCCCGCGCGGCGGTCGCGGCCAGCAGCTCGGGGGAGTACCGGTAGCGGACCACCCGCAGACGGTAGCGGCGGCCTCCGACAGCGTCAGTCGAGACCGAGGTCGCGGCGCAGCTTGGCGACGTGCCCGGTGGCCTTGACGTTGTAGAGCGCCCGCTCGATCTTGCCGTCGGCGTCGATGACGAACGTGGAACGGATCACGCCGGTGACGGTGCGCCCGTACGACTGCTTCTCGCCGTACGCCCCGTACGCGGTCAGCACCGCCTTGTCCTCGTCGGCGACCAGTGGGAACGTGATCGCGTCCCGCTCGCGGAACTTCGCCAGCTTCGCCGGCTTGTCCGGGGAGATGCCGACCACCTGGTAGCCGGCGGACTGCAACGAGGCGAGCGAGTCGCGGAAGTCGCACGCCTGCTTCGTGCAGCCGGGCGTCATGGCGGCCGGGTACGCGTACAGGATGACCTTGCGACCACGCAGGTCGGCCAGGGAGAGCGTCCCGCCGTCGTCGGTGGGGAGCGCGAAGTCGGGGGCGGGGTCGCCGGGGTTCAGGCGGTCGGTCATGGCGGGAACGATACCGCCGCGCGCGGGCCGGATGCGGGTGGCGACGCGCGGCCGGACGGTGATCATCACCATGGCTTGTTGCAAGGGATTGGCAACAACGTCTCCCGGGAAATAGGCTCTGCCCGTGGAAACCCTGGCGATGCACATCTCCAACGGGATCATCGACGGTCCCGTCGCCGCGATCTTCGCGGCCTTCGCGCTCGCCGCGCTCACGTTCTGCGTGCTGCGCGGCCGGGCCGACCTCGACGACCGGCTGGCGCCGATGGCCGGCCTGGTGGCCGCGTTCATCTTCGCCGTGCAGATGCTCAACTTCCCGATCTTCACCGCCGGGGTGAGCGGTCACCTGCTCGGCGGCGCGCTCGCCGCGCTGCTGGTCGGCCCGTGGGTGGGCGCGCTCTGCGTCGCCGTGGTGCTGGTCGTGCAGGCCCTGGTGTTCGGAGACGGCGGGGTGGCCATGCTCGGCCTCAACATCACCAACATGGCGATCCTGGGCACCGCCGCCGCGTACCTGCTGATCGCGCTGCTGCTGCGGGTGCTGCCGCGCACCCCGGCCGGGCTGGCGGTCACCGCGTTCGTGTCCGCGCTGGTCAGCGTCGTGGTCGCGTCCCAGGGCTTCGTGCTCCAGTACTGGCTGGGCGGCACCACCGACCTCGGCGGCAACCTCGGCGGGCTGGCCGGCACGATGGCCGTCGCCCACCTGCTGATCGGCATCGGCGAGGGCCTGATCACCGCGACCACGGTGGTCACCGTCGCCAAGGTCCGCCCCGATCTGGTGTACGCGTTGCGCGCCCTGAAGAAGCCGGCCGTCCCGGTTCCCGCCGTCCCGGTCGCCGGAGGTGCCCGATGAGCAAGCGTTCCTGGCCGTTCCTCCTCGGCGGCCTGCTGGTCGCCCTGCTGCTGGCCGGCGTGGTCAGCAACTACGCCTCGTCGCACCCGGACGGGCTGGACTCGTCGCTGCTCAAGGGCTGCACGGTGAACGCCGACGACGAGATCACCGGCGGTGACTGCCCGGCCCAGCAGGCGAAGGACCACGAGTTGGCGGACAGCCCGCTGGCCGACTACGGCGTCCGGGGGATCGGCAACGACTTCCTCTCCACCGGCCTGTCCGGCGTGCTCGGCGTGCTGCTCACGTTCGCGCTCGGCGGCGGCCTGTTCTGGCTGGCCCGCCGCCGCAACCCGGCAACCGGCCCGACGAGCGGCCCGGCCACCGGCGACAGTGGGACCACCACGCAACCCGCCGGCACCCGCTGAGCCGGGGGAGCGACGAATGGGCGCCGGGCACGGGCACGTGCTCTACCGCGAGTCCGGCTCGCCGGTGCACCGCCTCCCGCCGGAGGTGAAGATCACCGCCATGGTGCTGTTCACGGTGGCGGTGGTGGCCACGCCCCGGGAGGCGTACTGGGCGTTCGGCGGGTACGCGCTGCTGGTCGTCGTCGTGGCGGCGCTGGCCCGGGTCGGTCCGCGCTGGCTGCTCGGCCGGGCGCTGATCGAGCTGCCGTTCGTGCTGTTCGCGTTCGCGCTGCCGTTCCTCGGCACCGGTGAGCGGGTCGGGGTGGCCGGGCTGAGCCTCTCCGTCGACGGGCTGCACGGCGCGTTCAACATCCTGGCCAAGGGCACGCTTGGCGTACTCGCGTCGCTCCTGCTGGCCGCGACCACCACGACCCGGGACCTGATCCTCGGCCTGGACCGGCTGCGCTGCCCGCAGATCCTCACCCAGATCGCCACGTTCATGCTGCGCTACCTGGAGGTGCTGGTCGGCGAGGCCCGGCGGATGCGGCTGGCCCGGGTGTCCCGGGGCGACGACCCGCGCTTCCTCTGGCAGTTGCGCGGCTTCGCGGCCGGTGTCGGCGCGCTGTTCCTGCGCGCGTTCGAGCGCGGCGAGCGGGTCTACCTGGCGATGGTCTCGCGCGGCTACACCGGCCGGATGCCGGCGGTGTGGCAGGGGGCCGGCGCGGCCACCGCCGGGCAGTGGGCGGTCGCCGCGACGGTCCCGGTGATCGCGGCCTCCATCGCCGCCGCCGCGCTCGTCCTGCAATGATCGGGTACGTGCAGCCGCCGCTCTCCCTGGACGTCCGTGGCGTCCGGTACGCGTACCCGGACGGTCACGTCGCCCTGCACGGGGTGGACCTGACCGTGCCGCGCGGCGACCGGGTGGCGCTGCTGGGGCCGAACGGCGCCGGCAAGACCACGCTGGTGCTGCACCTCAACGGCATCCTCACCCCGACGGAGGGCACGGTCGAGGTGGGCGGTCTGACCGTCTCCCGCGACCGGGGCACGCTGGCCGAGGTGCGCCGCCGGGTCGGCATCGTCTTCCAGGACCCGGACGACCAGCTCTTCCTGCCCACGGTGGCGGAGGACGTCGCGTTCGGCCCGGCCAACCTGGGGTTGCGCGGGGCCGAGCTGGCGGAACGGGTCGACGAGTCGCTGGCGGCGGTGGGCATGACCGAGCACCGGGACCGGGCGCCGCACCACCTGTCGTTCGGGCAGCGGCGGCGGGTGGCGGTGGCCACCGTGCTCGCGATGCGGCCGGAGATCCTGGTGCTGGACGAACCGTCGTCGAACCTCGACCCGGCGGCCCGCCGGGAGCTGGCGGAGATCCTGCTCGCCCTGCCGGTGACGCTGCTGATGGTCACGCACGACCTGCCGTACGCGGCCGAGCTGTGCCCCCGCGCGGTGATCCTGGACGGCGGCCGGATCGTGGCCGACGCCCCCACCCCGGACCTGCTCGCGGACGCCGCCCTACTCGCACAGCACCGCCTGGAACTCCCCTACGGCTTCACCCCGCCCCTCCCCCACCCCTGACCCGGCCCCCGAGCCCTCGGCGATCTTGCACTTTCCGCCCCGGCAAAAAGGGCAGAAGCCGCACCAGGCGGGCCGCAACTGCAAGATCGCTGGGGCGGGGCGGGGCGGGGCGGGGCGGGGTGGGGTGGGGCGGGGCGGGGTGGGTTAGGGGATCAGGGTTGCGTGGGGCGGGGCGGGGCGGGGGGTGGTGCGGGCGGTGGTGCGGAGGCGGAGCAGGCCGGCGGCTACCGCGCCGGCACCGGTGGCCAGCGCCACGGTGACCAGGACCCGGATGAGCGTGGGCGGGCCGGCGGCCGGGGGGACCGAGCGGGCCAGCACGGCGAGGTTGGACACGCCGGCGAACAGCGTGAGGCAGGCGCCGGCGAGCGCCAGCGTGAAGTCGGCGGCCGGCCGGCGGGCCAGCGCGTACCCGCCGGCGGCCAGCGCGCCGAGGCCGGTGAGCAGCGTCCACACCTGGCCGGTGACCAGTTCGGCGAGCAGACCGCCGGCCCCGGGCGCGCCGGTGTCGAGCGCCCGGCCGACGGTGAGCGCCACGGTGGCCGCGCCCCCCACGGCGAGCAGTCCGCCCACCGCGCGCAGCGCGCGGACGCCGGCAGCCGTGCCGCCGGGCACCAGCCCGGCCGCGCCGAGCGTCAGGAAACCGAGCGTGGCGGCCACCCACCACGGGTACGGGTCGGGTGGCGGCACCCAGTCCAGCGTGCCGCGTACCTCGGTCGGGGTGTCGCCGGCGCGCAGCGGCACCACCCAGTCGCGGACCCGCTGGACGCGGCCCGGGTCGGCGGCGACGGCGGCGGGCGGGCCGTCGGACCGCCAGAGCGTGCGCTGGTCGTGCCAGCGGTGGGTCGGCCCGTCGGCGATCCGCCGCCAGGCCGGCGCGGCGGCCGGGTCGGCCTCGGCGGGGAGCCGGGTCTCGCCGGCGATGGTGCGGTTCAGCCAGGTGGCCGGCGAGCGGCTGTTCTCGAAGACCCCGCCGGGGCCGATCCGCAGGTACGGCTCGCCGGAGTAGCCGAGCACGGTGATGTCGGCGCCGCCGCGGTTGGTCAGCTCCAGCCGCGCGCCGGCCTCCACCATCCGGGCGGTCAGCCCGGTCCGGTCCGGGCCGACGCCGGTGACGGTGGCCCGGTATTCGGTGCCGTCCGGCGCGTCCGCGCCGTGCGCGGCGGCCGGCGAGGCGGACGCGAGCAGGGCGGTGGTCGCGGCGGCGACCAGCAGCCCGGCCCGGCGCAGCGGTGCGGGGATCACTTGCCGGCCGCCGCCACGGCCGCCTTGATGCCGTCCGGGCTCTTGTCCGCCAGCTCGGTGCCGTTGACCTTGATGGTGGGGGTGCCGGTGACGCCGGACCGGCTGGCCTCGTCGGTGACGTGCCCGGTCCACGCCGTGTACGTGCCGTCGTTCACGCAGGAGCCGAAGTCGTCCCGGTTCAGCCCGACGCCCACGCCGATGTCGATCAGCTCGTCGTTGCTGAGCCCGGCGCTGCCCTCGGCCGGCTGCTTCGCGAAGAGTTGGTCGGTGAACTCGCGGAACTTGCCGCCCTTCGCGGCGCAACCGGAGGCGGCCGAGGAGCGGGTGGAGTACTCGGTGGTGGAGAAACGGTTCAGGAACGCGACCGGGTGGAAGACCACCTTGGCCTTGCCCGCGCTGACGAGCTGGTTCACCGTCTCACCGTTGACCTGCTGGAACTGTTTGCAGACCGGGCAGAGGTAGTCCTCGTAGAGGTCGATGGTGACCGGGCCGGAACCGTAGACGATGCCGGTGCCGCCGTCGTTCGCGCCGGGCGGGGCGGTGAAGTCGTCGGACTTCTGCGAGGAGTAGACGGCCCAGCCGATGCCGCCGGCGATGACCAGCACCAGCACCGCGGCGATGGTGGTGAAGAGCGTGCGCTTGCGGCGCTTCTCCCGGGCGATCTGCTCGCGTACCACGCGCGAGGCGTCCTTGCGGCCCTTGCGGCTACTCATCGTCGTCCTCCACGGTGTCGCCCGCGAGCCACCCGTCCACCGAGAACGGGGTGCGGGGCCAGATCAGCAGGAACCCGGCCAGTGCCAGGAACCCGAGGTCCCGGAGGATCTCCGGGAGGTAGCTCGGCGTCTCGCCGGCGCCGAGCTGGCCGCCGCTGCCGAAGCACCCGCAGTCGATGGCCAGGCCGCGGGCCCAGGCCGACGCGATGCCGGTGACGAAGACCACCAGCAGCGCCACGGAGACGCCGGCGCTCCCAGCCCGGCGAGCAGCAGCAGGCCCAGGGCCAGCTCCACGAACGGCAGCGCCGCCCCGATCACGGTGGCCACGTCGTACGGCATCACCTGGTAGGCGTTCACGGCCCGGCCGGAGGCGGCCAGGTCACCGACCTTGGCGCCGCCGGCGACCAGCCAGACGGCGGCCAGGCCGAGGCGGGCCGCGACGCCCAGCCAGGGGCGCAGCGCCGGCCAGCGCGCGGCGGCAGGGGAGGGGTGCACAGTCATTCGTCGTCCGGCGGTCATGAAAGGTTCCCGCTATCCGGCCCGCGTGTCGCCGACGGCGTCGACCAGTTCGTCGCGGGCCCGGGCGACCCGGGAACGGATGGTGCCCACCGGCACCCCCTCCACGTCGGCGGCCTCGGCGTAGGAGAGGCCGAGCAGTTGGGTGAGCACGAACGCGGAGCGCCGCTCGGCGGGCAGCCGGCGGACCAGGTCGGTGGCGCCGAGCTGGCCGGCCGGGTCCGGGTACGGCCGGTCGGTGGCCGCCTGGGCGGCGAGCCGCTCGTCGAGCCGGCGGCGGCGCACCAGGGTACGCAGGTGGTCGGCGCAGGCCCGTCGGGCGATGCCGAGCAGCCAGGTGCGGGCGGTGGACCGGCCCTCGAAGCCGGGCAGCGCGCGCAACGCCCGCAGGTAGGTCTCCTGGGTCAGGTCGTCCGCGCTGTCCGGGTCGACCAGGGCGGCGGTGAAACGCCAGACCTCGGCCTGGGTGGCCCGGACGAACGCGGCCCGTGCGTCCGGGTCGCCGTGCCGGGCCGCCAGCGCCCAGTCGGTGACCGTCTCCCGCGCAGCCCCGGGCCCCGCCGGGAGGCGGTCGGCGGCGGTGTCGCGCGGGGCGGGGATCACGTCAGACGAGGTTACGCGGCGTACCTGTGCCGGACAGGGTCCTTCGGCCCATTCCGTGGTCCGGCACACGCCGGAACTTTTCCCACCCACTCACCGACTACCCCCGCATGACCTCCGACCAGCGCGCGGACCGGGCGCCTCGGCGTGTCCGCCGGAGGTCGGCTCGCCGGAGGCCGCGCGGGTCGGGAACCATGGCGGTCATGAATGCTGCCGTACGCCGCCCGCCCGGGGCCGTCGCCGCCCGCTCCGGGGCCGCCGCCGGGCTGCTGCTCCTCCTGTTCGCCCTGCTCCTCGCCCCGGCCACCCCGGCCAGCGCCCACGCGGTGCTGGTGAGCAGCAGTCCCGCCGCCTCCGCGGTGGTGCCCGAGGCGCCCGCCCAGGTGGTGATCACGTTCAGTGAGGGGGTCCGCAAGGTCCCCGGGAAGGTGCGGGTGATCGCCCCGGACGGCTCGCGGGCCGACCGGGGCGAGCCGACGTTCCGGGGCGCCGAGGTCAGCATCCCGGTGGACCCGTCCGGCGGACGCGGTACCTACCTGGTGAGCTACCGGGTCATCTCGGCGGACAGCCACCCGGTCTCCGGCGCGTTCACCTACTCGGTCGGCGCCCCGTCCGAGCCGCCGACCGACACCGGCTCGGACAACCGGGCGAACCCGGTGACCGAGAACGCGGTCAAGGTGGCGAAGTACGCCGGCTACGTCGGTCTGCTGCTGCTGGTCGGCCCGGCGCTGGTGCTGGCCGCGCTCTGGCCGCGCCGGCTGTCCCGGCGGGGGCCGGCGCGGCTGGCCTGGGCCGGGCTCGGCGTGCTGGCGGTGGCCACGCTGGCGGAGCTGTGGCTCCAGGTGCCCTACACGAACGGCGGCGGCCTGTTCGACGTCACCTCGGCGGGCCTGGGCGACGTGCTGGGCAGCACCTACGGCGCCACCCACCTGGTCCGGCTGGGCCTGCTCGCGGCGGCGGCGTTCCTGCTCCGTCCGCTGTTCGCCGGGCCGGTCGGCCGCACCGACGGGATCATCCTGGCGGTCCTGGGCGGGGCGGCGTTGTTCACCTGGCCACTCGCCGGCCACGCCGCCGCCTCGCCCGCGCCGGCGGTCTCCGTGGTGGTCGACGCCGTGCACCTGGGCGGCATGGCGGTGTGGCTGGGCGGCCTGGTGATGCTGGCGGTCTTCCTGCTGCGCCGCGCGGACGAGCGCGAACTGGGCGCGATCCTGCCGATCTGGTCCCGCTGGGCCGCGCTCGCGGTGGCCGCGCTGCTGCTCGCCGGCACCGTGCAGGGGCTGATCGAGGTGGCCACCCCGAAGGCGCTCGTCGACACCACGTACGGCCGGCTGCTGCTCGCCAAGATCGCGCTGTTCGCGCTGGTGGTCGGCGTGGCCGCGTACTCCCGGGCGTTGGTGCGGCGGCGCGTCGCCGCCGGCCGGCCGGGCGCGATGCGGCGGGCCGTGGTGGCCGAGCTGGCGATCACCGCGGTGGTGCTCGGCCTGTCCGCCACCCTCGTGCAGACCACCCCGGCGCGGACCGTGGGCACCGGCGTGACCGGCGGCTCGGTCGACTACTTCTCGACCACGCTGAGCAGCCCGAAGTATTCCCTCCAGGTGGAGCTGGACCCGGCCGAGACCGGCAACAACTCGCTGCACCTCTACGCCTACACGACCGACAACCGGCCGCAGGCGGTGCAGGAGTGGAAGGTCACCGCGGCGCTGCCGTCGGCCGGGATCGAGCCGATCACGGTGCCGCTGCTGCCGCTGAGCGACAACCACGCCACCGGCGAGGTCAGCCTGCCGGCCCGGGGCGACTGGCAGCTCCGGATCACCGTCCGCACGTCCGACATCGACCAGGCCACGGTGACCGCCACCGTGCCGATCAAGTAACGGAAGGTTCCCTCTGATGATCCGTCTCCGGCGTTCCGCGACCGCCGCCGCGCTGACTCTCGCCGCCGTCTCCGCGACCGTGCTCGGCCTGGCCGGGTCGGCCTCGGCGCACGTCACGATCAACCCGAAGGAGGGGACGCAGGGCGGCTACGGCCGGTTCGCGTTCCGGGTGCCGAACGAGAGCGACACGGCGTCGACCGTCAAGGTCGAGGTGAACCTGCCGGCGAACGCGCCTGTCGGTTCCGTCTCCACCATGCCGGTGCCGGGCTGGACGGTGGCGGTGGAGAAGCGCAAGGTCGACCCGCCGGTCGAGGTGCACGGCAGCCAGCTCACCGAGGCGGTCTCCAAGCTCACGTTCACCGCGGCGCCCAACGGTGGCGTGAAGCCGGGCGAGTTCCAGGAGTTCCCGGTCTCGATGGGGCCGCTGCCACAGGTCGACACCATGGTGTTCAAGGTGCTCCAGACGTACTCCGACGGCAACGTCTCCCGCTGGATCGAGGAGCCCACGCCGGGCGCGGAGGAGCCGGAGAACCCGGCCCCGGTGCTCGCGCTGGCCGCCGGTGGGGCGTCCGCGTCCCCCGGCGCGAGCGCGCCGGCCGTCGCGGCGGACGACGACGATGACGACGACGCGGACTCCGGGGCGGCCACCGCGTTCGGGGTGGCCGGGCTGGTCGCCGGCCTGGCCGGCCTGGTCCTGGGCGGGCTGGCGTTCGCGCGTACCCGGCGGGAGCCCGCCGCGAAGTCCTGAGCACGGCACGGTCACCGGCCCGGCGGATCACGTCCGCCGGGCCGGTGCCCGTCGGTGGGCCGGGTGCGGTGGATATCCGGCGATCGGCGGAGCGTCGTCGGTAAGGTCGGCCGGGTAGTTGGCTACCGAGAGGGACGACGCGAATGCGTTTCGTACGCACGATCGCCGGCATGCTGCTGCTGGCCCTGGGAATTCCGGCGCTGCTGGCGGGTGCCGGGCTCTGGCTCACCGCCCGGCACGCCGATCCGGCCGGCGGCTTCACCGCCCGCTTCGAACCGGTCCGCACGCCCGCCCGCGCGGTCGTGGTGACCGACGTGGACGCGCTGCTGCGGGCCGACCTGCCGGCGGCCCGCACCGGGCAGGTCCGGCTGCGGCTGTCCGCGCGGGACGCCGGTGGCCCGGTGTTCCTCGGCCTTGCCCCGACCGACCAGGTGCGCCGCTGGCTGGCCGACGTCCCGCACAGCACCGTGCGGCGTGTCGCGGTCACCCGGGGCCCGCTGCCGGTCCGGCTCGACCCGGCCACCGTCGGCGTCGCCACCGCCGTCCCGGCCGGGCAGTCCTTCTGGGTACGCCAGGGCGTCGGCTCGCTCCAGTGGCGCCCCGCCGAGCTGGGCGACCGGTCGTTGAGCCTGGTGGTGATGCGCGCCGACGGCGCCGGCGGGCTCGACCTGAGCCTGCGGGGCGAGGTGCGGGCCGGCTGGTTCCCGGGCGCGGCGTGGGCGTCGCTGGCCGGCGGGACGCTGCTGGTGATCCTGGCCGTGCTGGTGCTGCTGCGCCCGCACCGGCCCCGGGAGGTGGTCTTCGTGGTCGAGCCGGACCAGGTCCCGGTGCTGGCCGGGCGGCTCGGCATCAGCTCACTGAGCGAGCTAAGCCGACAACCGGACCGGGCGTCCGGCCCGGACCGGCAACTGGTCGCCGTCGGCCCGGCCGCCGGTGGGCGGAGCCGCGCCGCGATCTCCTCCGCGCCGAGCCGGCGCCCGGCCAGCCTGGCCGACCTGCCGGCCGGCCGCGACTGGTCGTGGCCGCCGGTCTCCCGGCGGGACGACAGGTGATCCCGGCGCGACGGCAGGTGGCCCTCCACGCTGCCGACGCGGAGGGCCACCGTCACCGGGGGAATTCGGTGCTACCTGGGAGAAAACAGAGGTAGTTGGGACAAGATTAGCGCCGAACGCCACCGTTTGCGAGGTCTGTCCGTTCAACGACCGTCGCGGTCCGCCGGCGGACCGGCAGCACCGCCAGCAGCAGCAGGCTCAGCAGCACGTACGCGTTACGCGTGACGAAGTCGACCGGGTCGTCGGTACGCGCCGGACCGGCGCCCCAGTCCTGGAACGTCACCACCCCGTACACGATCACCACGCCGGTGCCCACGGCCAGCGCGAGCAGGCCACGACGCCGGCGGGTCCCGGCCGCCGTCGACCGGTCGGCGTCCAGCGCGGCGTCCACCAGCACCACCACCGCCGGAATGAACCAGTACAGGTGGTGGGTCCAGGTGATCGGGGAGATCAGGCCGCCGACCAGGCCGGTCAGCGTCAGGCCGGCCAGCGCGTCCCCGGCCCGCGCCGCGCGCGCCGCACGCCACAACCCGTAGCCGGCGACCAGCAGCGCGAGCACCAGCCACGGCAGCCGGCTCGGCTCCTCCGGCGCGGTGATCCGGCTGAGCAGCCCGAACAGGGACTGGTTGCCGGTGTAGTCGGTGCGGCCCACCCGGTCGGTGGCCCACAGCTCATGGGTCCAGAACCGCCACGAGTCGTTCGGCGCGACCGCCGCCGCCAGCAACGTGGCCGCCGTCGCGGTCGCCGCCGCCACCGCCGCGGCCCGCCACCGCCGGGCGGCCAGCAGATAGAGCACGAAGATCCCGGGGAACAGCTTGAGCGCCGCTGCCAGCCCCACGCCCACGCCTGCCCAGCGCCGCCCCTGGGGTACGGCGAACAGCAGGTCGGCCAGGATCAGCACCACCAGCAGCATGTTGATCTGCCCGAAGGTGATCGTCTCCCGGGTGCTCTCCACCGCCAGCACCATCAGCACGGCGACGGTCAGGCCGAACACGCGCGGCAGGCCGTGCCGCCGCAGCACCGGCGTCACCAGCCAGCGGGTGGTGACCACCACGCCGGCCACGGTCAGCACCGTGAACGCGGCGATGGTGACCCCCAGCGGCAGCAGCGCGAACGGGCGCAGCAGCAGCGCCGCGAACGGGGGATAGGTGAAGTAGAGCGCGCCCTGCACCCGGTCCGGCTGGACGTAGTCGTAGAGCGGGTGCCCGGCCGCCCACCAGTCCATCGCCCGCATGTAGATCTTCAGGTCGAAGTAGTCGTGCACGAAGCCGGGCAGGTAGAGCGCCGGCAGCATGGCCGCCAGCGCCAGCACGGTGACCACCCGCCGAGCCGTACGCCCGCCCGCGTCGTCCGGGGTGACGGCGGGTGGGGCGACGGGTTCGGCTGGCACGGGGAAACCCTAGCGGTCCACCTGGCCGACCGGGCCGAGGCGCGGGCGGGTCGGCGGCGCGTAGTCTGTCCCGGTGGCTGATCTTCTCGTCTGGATCGATTGTGAGATGACCGGGCTTGACCTCGGTCGGGACGCCCTGATCGAGGTCGCCGCGCTCGTCACCGACCCCGATCTCAACGTGCTCGGGGACGGCGTGGACGTGGTGATCCACGCCGACGACGCGGCGCTCGCGGGCATGCCGGAGATCGTGCGCACCATGCACGCCAAGTCCGGCCTCACCGAGGAGGTACGCCGGTCCACGGTCACCCTCGCCGAGGCCGAGGACCTGGTGCTCGACTACGTCACCAGCCACGTGAAGGACCCGAGGACCGCGCCGCTGTGCGGCAACTCGATCGCCACCGACCGGGGCTTCCTGGCCCGCGACATGACCCGGCTCGACGCCCACCTGCACTACCGCATGATCGACGTCTCCTCGATCAAGGAGCTGTGCCGACGCTGGTACCCGCGGGTGTACTTCGGCCAGCCGCAGAAGGGCCTGGCCCACCGCGCGCTGGCGGACATCCGAGAGAGCATCCGGGAGCTGGAGTACTACCGGCGGACCCTGTTCGTGCCGCTGCCCGGCCCGGACGTGGAGACCGCGAAGGCGATCGCCGCCCAGCTCTGACGTCCGGGTCGGAACCCGGTGGACGGGGCGGGGCCGGGTGTGGCTATTATTGGTCCGCGCACCGCCCGGGTGACCGGAGCGGCGAGCATGGTGGCTGTAGCTCAGTTGGCAGAGCACCGGGTTGTGGTCCCGGTTGTCGTGGGTTCAATTCCCATCAGTCACCCCAAGCGTTACCCCAGGTCAGGGCCGGTTTTCACCGGCCCTGACGCGTATCCGGGGAGTACGGCGGGGGCAGTCACAGGCGGCGCATCCTGCCGACGGCCACGCCGACGCGGAACGCCCCACGGTCTGCCGGCTGCGGGGGCAGCCGATGAGGTCGCAGGCCAGCAGGTAGAGGGCGGCGGTGCGGGCTGGCTGCCAGCGGTAGCGCACCTCATGCCGATGCCCCGTCTTCACCCTGAGCTGGCACTCCACCGGCACCCGAGGCGGCGACCGCCACCCCGGAGCGTTCGCAGCACCGGCACCTCGGTGGGGAACTCCAACGCCACACGAACAACACCCCGCTCACCTTCGGGTGGGCGGGGCGTTGCGTTGCGTTGGATGGTCAGACCGCGTGTAGCTCTCGGACGCTGCGGTCGGTCGCCACGTACTGCGGCCAGTCGTCCGTGTGGCACTCCGCGGCGTGCAGGGCGGCGCGTACCTGCGACAGAAGGATGTGGACGGCGCTCTCGAAGTCGTCGGCTTCGATGCTCGTGGCGAACTCCACGGTGCGATCGGCCAGGCTGGCAGCCATCTGCACCTCGCAGTCCAGGTTGTCGAGGTGTTCCTGCACGGCGTCGAGGAACTCCTCGTACTGCGCGTCGGTGCCGTGTGGCGTACTTTCGAGCGTCATCTGGATCGCGATGCGATGCTGCTGCATGATCATCCCTTCTCCCAGCATGTGGCTCGTTTGAGCTGCCCAATGAGATCTTTTAGGCAGTTCGCACCAGAGGGGGGGGGGGTGCACTTCCCGGTCTTCCAGTGCTTTTCAGGGCATGGGCAGTACAGCTTGAAGTACCTGTTGCCCCCGCCGTCAACTCTCCAGTTCTTGCGCTCAGCCTACGACGAAGCCCCCTCCTTCGGGAGGGGGCTTCGTCGTGTGCGGGGTCCGGTCAGGCGGTCGGCTCGGCGCTGGGCGTCCCGGCGTCCGGGCTGGCGTCGTCGCCCGGCGCGGCCGGCGGCTCGTACGGCAGGGCGCTGCCCTTGACGTACTCGTCCCAGCTCATGTTCCAGTCGGTCCACCCGTTGCCGTTCTGGAGCTTGCGCTCGGTGCCCTTGACCGTGATCGGGTCGCCCAGGCGGGTGTTGGCGAACAGCCAGTTGCCGTCCTTCATCGAGACGTTCACGCAGCCGTGCGAGACGTTCGAGCGTCCCTGCACGCCCTCGGACCAGGGGGCCGCGTGGATGAACTCGCCGCCCCAGGTGAGCCGCTGCGCGTAGTCGATCTCGGTGCGGTAGCCCTCCTCCGGGCCCAGCTCCTCCATGGTGTCGAAGACGGTGTGCCGGAGCTTCTCGATGACCACCATGGTGCCGCTGGACGAGGGGGTGCTCTTCTTGCCGAGGCTCACCAGGATCGTCTTGACGACCTTGCCGTCCTTGGTGACGGTCATCCGCTTGGTGCGGTTGTCCACCGTCATCACGAACGACGGGCCGATCTTCACGTCGACGGTCAGGTCGGAACGGCCGTACCAGCCGTCGCCCAGCGGCAGCCCGTTGGCCCGTACCTGGTAGGAGACCGTGCTGTTGGCCTTCCAGAACGTCTTGGGCCGGTAGTGCACCTCGGTCGGGCTGATCCAGCGCCAGATGCCCTCCTGGGCCGGCTGCGCGGTCACCGTCATCCGACGCTGCATGTCGTCGCGGTAGTCCTCCGGAATGGCCCGGCCGAACTTCACGATCAGCGGCATGCCCACGCCGACGACCTGGTTGTCGCCGAGGAAGCTGGTCACCCGGACCTGCTTGGCGGGCTTGGCCATCACGGTGAACGTGCTGGTGGCGGTCGCCGGCTTGCCGTCGTCGCCGGTCGCCGTCACGGTCGCGGTGTACGTCTGGGCGTAGTCAAGCGCGGTGGCGGGCTCCCAGCTCTTGCCGTCGGCGGCGAGGGTGCCCTCGACCGCCTTGCCGGTGGCGTCCTTCAGCTCGACGGCGGTCTCCTGCGCGTCCTTCGTGGTGAAGGTGATGGCGGTGGTGGCCGGGACGTCCTTGGCGTCGGCGGTCGGCTCGCTGATGGTGGCCGCCGCCTTCGGGGCCTTCTCGCCGCCGTCACCGCCGCCCTGCCAGCTCGACGGCTTGTCGCCGCCGCCGGTGCAGGCCGTCAACGCCATGGTGGCGACGAGCACCGCGGCGGCGAATGCGCGGCGCCCGCCGCGGCGGGCGCTCCCGCCCCGGATCGGTTCGTCCTGGCCAGCTCGCATGATTCCCTCACAAGTGTGCTGCGCGGTCCCGATCGTCTCTGGTCAGACGCGTCGGACCGGGTACTCGTTGCCGGAAGTGAACCGGAACACCCCGGTGACGGTGTAACGATCCTGTCGTCGTCCGGCGCTTCGTTGCTGGGGACGAGTCCCGGCGCCGCCGCAAGCGGCCGCGTCCGACAACGGTACGCCGCTTAGAACGGTGCGCCCTGCCCGCCCTTCGGCACCGGCAGGGCGCTGCCGGCGACGAACTCCGACCAGCTCAGGCTCCACGCCGTCCAGCCGTTGCCGGGCGCCAGCCGCCGTTCGGTGCCCTTCACCGTGATCGGGTCGCCGACAAGCGTCTTGCCGAACAGCCACCGACCGTCGGCCATCGACACGTTCACACAGCCGTGCGACACGTTCCGGCGGCCCTGCACCCCCTCCGACCAGGGCGCGGCGTGGATGTACTCACCGCCCCAGGTGAGCCGCTGGGCGAAGTCGATCTTCGTTACGTACTGGTTGTTCGGGTCCGGCTCGTCGCGGGTGTCGAAGACGGTGGACTCCTTCTTCTCCATCACCACCATGGTGCCGCTGGAGGACGGGGTGCTCTTCTTGCCCAGGCTCACCGGCAGCGTACGGATCACCGCGCCGTTCTCCGAGACCGTCATCTTCTTGGTGGCGTTGTCCACCGTCATCTCGAACGCGCGGCCGATCTTCGCGGTGGCGTTCCGGTCGACGTTGCCGTAGCGGCCGTTGCTCAGCGGGATGCCGGCCAGCGCCAGCCGGACGGTGAGCGTGGTCCCGGTCTTCCAGTACTCCGGGGCGCGGTAGTAGGCCTGGGTGCCGTTGGTCACCCAGTACCAGGCGCCGGGCTGCGGCGGATCGGTCTGCACGAACATGCGCTTCTGCACCGCGGCCCGGTCCTTCTTCGGGATGCCCGGCGAGAACTCGGCGACCACCGGCATGGCCACGCCGTACGTCTTGTCGCTGAACAGGTAGAGGCCGGAGCCGATGGTGGACTTCGGCTTGCCCATCGTGGTGAACGTGCTGGTGCCCTG
This sequence comes from Micromonospora sp. NBC_01392, assembly GCF_045040125.1. Taxonomy (NCBI): domain Bacteria; kingdom Bacillati; phylum Actinomycetota; class Actinomycetes; order Micromonosporales; family Micromonosporaceae; genus Micromonospora; species Micromonospora sp. NBC_01392. Next base: position 1,537,447 of record NZ_CP109549.1, read on the forward strand.
GTGGGTCGCGCCGTCCGGGCCGGTCCCGGTGACCGTGGCGGTGTACTTCGTCGCGTACTTCAGCGGGGTGGACGGCACCCAGCTGGAGCCGTCACGCCGCATCCGCCCGTTGACCGCCGTGCCGTCGGCGGTGGTCAGGACGACCTTCGACACCGTGCCGCCGCCCGGGACCCGGGCGCTGATCTCGGTGCTGGCCGGCCGGCCGGTCGCGCCGTCGGCCGGGCTCACCGTCAGCGGCGACGCGGCGGGGGCCGCGTCGCTCGACGGGGTGCTCGTCGGGTCCGGCGCGGTGGACGAGACGCCACCGACCTCCTGCTGCTGGCCGGGCACGAAGGCCGGCTTCTCCTCGTCGCCGCCGCACCCGGTCAGTGCCAGCGACGCCGTGAGGACCAGGACGCCCACCATCGCCCCGGCCCGCGCGAACCTGCCCATGCCCACCCCTGTCGTAGCGTGCCTGGCGGACATCGTGCCCCATCGACGCCATGACGCCCGTCCCCGTAGGGGCTCGGCTGTCGGTTTTGGCCGGTTTCGCCGGTTAAGCTCGTCCGAAGGGTGGACCCCGGTATCGGATTGGAACCCCGCTCAGCGGGCATGCTAAGGTTCTTCCCGTTGTCAGCGAGCGCCGCTAGCTCAACTGGCAGAGCAGCGGACTCTTAATCCGCGGGTTCGGGGTTCGAGTCCCTGGCGGCGCACCACACGAGCAAGGCCCTGATTTCCGCTTTCGCGGATCGGGGCCTTCTTCGCGTACGCCGGTGGTGGCTCGGCCCGCCGGCTCGGCGGTGCGGGTGGTCTCCGGACGACCGGTGACCGGGCCGGCTGCCGCAAGGATGACCGGCGAGCGCCCTCCTGTCGGTCTCCGCCCAGAGGTCGGACGGCTGGGCCGGTTGCAATACGCATAGTCCCCGGACGATCGGATGGTTGCGTCGTAAACGTCTGACGTCTACGCTGCAAAGCAGCATTCTGTGACCATGGGCAAGCGGGTGTGAGCGGGCATCGGGCGTTACCGACGGCACGGTAGGTGCCGCCGGGCGGTACTTCTCGCTCGAAGCGCACGTGGCCTCGCGGCTGTTCTTGCCGCTCCTTGTCAAAGACCCGCCATGGTCGGAACCATCCCCGTGTTCTCCCCTCCGTCGGCCGTTATTCGTGCGGTGGTCCACCGTCGCGCCCCGAGGACGATTGTCCAGCGAACATGTCCTGTCGGCGGTAAGCGAAAGGAATGGTACGTGAAACCAGCCGTCTCTACCGTTCGACGGTCACTGCTGGCAGTTGTGCTGGCCGTCGCCTCCACAGTCCCGGCAGTGGTCGCGAATCAACTGCCGGCCTCGGCCGCCGTCCAACAGACCTACTATGTCGCCCCGGACGGAAACGACGCCAACCCGGGAACGCTCCAGTCGCCATTTCGGAGCGTGCAACGTGCGAGGGACGCCGTTCGTACGGTGAATTCCAGCATGACCGGCGACATCCAGGTCTACCTGCGCGGTGGAAGTTACCCGGTGAACAGCACGATCGAGTTCGGGGCCGGTGACTCCGGCACCAACGGATATCGGGTCAGCTATTCCGCCTACCCCAACGAGACCCCCGTTCTCGAAGGTGGGGTGCAGGTGACGGGGTGGACCCAGCACAGCGGCAACATCTGGAAGGCGCCGCTCGACCGCGCCAACAAACTGCGCGCGCTCTACGTCAACGACAAGCGGGCGTACATGGCATCGAAGACGATCGGCTCGGCGGGCTGCTACGGGACGTACACCATCACGGCCGGGCAGGCCGCGTGGGCCTGGGAGTCGGGGTCGCAGTGCGACGGCGCCAAGTACAACCTGAACGACTTCCCCGCCGTCGCCCGCAACTCCGACGACATCGAGATCGAGACGGGGACGACCTGGACCACGGCGATCGTGGGGGTCCGCCAGGTGACCACGAGTTCCGACGGTGCCAACCGGGTGGCGCTGTTCCAGCAGCCGGGTGCCGCCATCGCCCAGGGCGCGTTCAACGGCAACGCCCAGACCGGCGGCAGCCACAAGGTGATGAACGCCTACGAGTTCCTGGACGCGCCGGGTGAGTTCTACTTCGACAAGGGCAGCCGGACGCTCTACTACTACAAGAGCAGTTCCGAGAACATGGCTACCGCGTCGGTCTTCGCGCCGAACAACGTGACCACCCTGTTGCGGGTCGCCGGCACCTCGACGAGCAGTCACGCCCGCAACATCACGTTCTCCGGCCTCACCGTCCAGCACTCCGACTGGAACCTGTTCAACGTCGCCGGTTCGTCGTTCAAGCAGGCGCAGCAGGGCAACCTCGGTGCGCAGGCGTATGCGAAGCGGAACTTCCACGACTACTACTACCGCAACGTCGACGTCACCCCGGGCATCATCCAGGTGGAGAACGCCGACGGGATCCTCCTGCAACGCAACCGGATCCAGCACACCGGCGTCGACGGTATCAACATGGTCAACGACGTGCAGAACAGCCAACTGGTCGGCAACCACACCAACGACATCGCCGGCTCCGCCGTCACCGTCGGCCATCCCCAGCACGTCTACCTCGGCGACGGGACGTCGACCAACCGTGAGAAGTGGTCCCCGCAGGTCGAAGGGCTGCCGAAGAACATCACCATCAGGAACAACTACATCTACGACAGCGCGGTGCTGTTCAACGGGCACAGCCCCATCTCGGCGTACTTCGTCGACACCCTGACGGTGCAGCACAACCGGATCGAGAAGTCGCCGTGGGCGGGCATCACGCTCGGTTGGGGCTGGTGGAACTTCGACGGATCATCGGGCTCGATCGCGCCCAACCGCCCGACCACGACGGCGCGGAACAACACCATCAGCCACAACCACATCATCGACACGGTGCAGCGCCTCAGCGACACGGCGCCCATCTACACACTGGGCAGCCAACCGGGCACCACGATCACCAACAACTATCTCCAGGGCGTGCCGTCCGGGCACAAGTACGGCCTCCACCCCGACGAGGGATCGGCGTACCTCACCTTCCGCGACAACGTCCTGAGCGTGGACAAGAACGTCACCTGGCTGATCAACTCCGACGACTTCGGGCGCAAGCACGACCTGAGCATCACGCAGACCTACGGCCCCATCAACAAGGTCTCGAACAAGAACCTGCCCAACAGCACGATCAACGACATCATCGTCTCCGCCGACTACGTCTGGCCGGCACCGGCGTACGGCATCGCCGTCAACTCCGGCCTGGAGGACGCGTTCCGGGACATCGTCCCGGCGGCCAACCTCTCCCTGCCGAACCATGTCCTGCCGGCCAGCACCTTCGTCACGAGCGGGACGTCGTCGATCCCGATCCGCAGCACCGGCGACGCGACCAGGTCGGTCTGGCTGGCGCCCGCCGGCACCACCACCTTCACCGCCGGCCCGACGATGACCAGGGCCGGGGGCACCGACACGTCCATCGCCGTGCCCACGTCGCAGGGCGAGTACCGGCTCTACGTCCTCGACGCGCAGGGCAACCGGTCCGCCGAGTCCAGCTCGATCGTCCGGCAGCAGGGCACCGGCACCGGCCAGCCGGGCGGCCGGCTCGTGGGCGGCCAGTCCGGCCGGTGCGTCGAGGTGCCGAACTCCGCCACCACCAACGGCACGCAGGTCCAGCTGTGGGACTGCGCCGGCGGCACGAACCAGCAGTGGACCTACACCGCCGGCAAGCAACTGACCGTGTACGGGAACAAGTGCCTGGACGCGAACGGCGCGGGCACCAGCAACGGCACCACGGTCATCATCTGGGACTGCCACGGCGGCACCAACCAGCAGTGGAACGTCAACGCCAACGGCACCGTCACCAACGTCCAGTCCGGACTGTGTCTCGATGCCAACGGCGCCGCCACCGCCAACGGCACGAAGATCATCCTCTGGTCGTGCAACGGTGGCCCGAACCAGCAGTGGAGCCTTCGCAACTGACCGACGGCTCCGGGGCCGGGCCGACTCGGCTCGGCCCCGGGCCGGCGCACCGACGAGCAAGGCCCTGACATCCGCTTCCGCGGGTCGGGGCCTTCTCCGCGTCCCGCGGGCGGCAGGCGGTCGCTCGGTGCCGCTCGCCGAGGTGGGCCCGGTGTGCCGGTCCCACCTCGACGTCGGGCTACCAGCTCAGCGGCAGGGTGCCGATGAACCGGGTGAGCGCGCCGGCGATCAACTGGTCGTCGCGTCGCGACGGGTGCCAGTCGCAGCCCAACTTGTCCAGGCCGAGCGAGTTGTCGTCGTAGTAGAGCGAGCGGACCCGGGTGTCGCCCGCGTCCGTCCGGGTCCGGACGACCTGCTGCACGGAGCTGGCGAGCGGCGTGCCGGACAGGTCCGGGTAGGTGAGCACGATGAACGTGTCGGGGCCGTAGCGGGCCCGCAGCTTGTCGAGGAAGCCCAGGTACGCGGTCCGGAAGTCGGCGGCGAGCTGATCGGGGGTGCTCCACCGCTCACCGGCGTGCAGGGCGGTGGAGAAGTCGTTGATGCCCAGGCCGACCACGACCAGTTGCGGTTGCCAGGTGGCCGGCTTCTGCCACACGGTGCTGTTCCAGAGCGCCTGGAGGTCGGTCTCGTAGTAGGTGCGGAAGTTGTCGGTGCCCCCGCCGTTGTAGTTGCGCACCATGCCCAGGCCGGACCAGGCGATGAGCTGGAAGTCGGCGTCCAGGCTCTGTGCGGTGAGCGCGCCGAACGTGACGTCGGCGTTGGAGTTGCGGGTGACCCCGCCGTTGGCGGAGCAGTCCCGGGTCGTCGACATGTTGCCGTAGCCGGCGGTCCACGAGTCACCGATGAACTCGATCTGTCGGCTGCGGGTGGCGGGCCTGGCCAGGATCACGCCCCCGGGTGCGGCGACGAGCCCACCGAACTCGCCGGCGGCCCACGGGCTCTCGGTGCGTTTGACGAGCCGTACGGTGTGGATGGCGTCGGTGAGGTTCCGGACCCAGTAGGTGGTCTGCCCGGGGGTGACCAGGGTGGCGACGGTCGTGCCGTCGATCTGGACGGCGTAGTCGTTCTGGCTGTCGTTGAGCACGATCCCGACGCCGGTGCCCCGGAACCGCCCTTCGAAGTAGGTGCCGGGCCAGGTGTACTGGACGCTGCTCCCGACCGCCCGGACGCGCCCCACCGTGTTCGTCTGCGCGGCCGACGGCGGCGGCGGGCTGGTGGGCGGTGGGGTAGGCGTGGTGGTGGGTGGCCAGTTGGTCGGTGGCGGGGTGGTAGTTGGTGGCGGGGTGGTCGGCGGCGGGCTGGTGGTCGGCGCCGGCGTGGTGGGGGTCGGGCTTCCGGTGCACGGCACGCCGTTGAGCGCGAAGTCGGTCGGCGCCGGGTTCGCCGAGTTGTTCCACGAGCCGCTGAAGCCGAACTGCGCGCCGGCGCCGGTGCCGAGGTTGCCGTTCCAGCCGGTGTTGGTCACGGTGACCCGGCCGCCGGACTGGGCCACCGTGCCGTTCCACAGTTGCCCGACCACCTGCCCGGCGGTGAACGACCAGGTCAACCGCCAGGTGGTGAGCGGATCGCCGAGGTTGGTGAGGTCGACGTTCGCGCCGAAGCCGCCCGGCCACTGGCTGGTGACGGTGTAGGCGACCCGGCAGCCGGCGGCGGCCTGCGCGGAGACGGTGGTGGTGAGTGCGGCGGTGACGGCGACGGTGACGGCGGTGGACACCGCCACCGCCGACCGGAGCCGGGTACGGGTGGGTGGCATCTCTGCTCCTCCGGGGCGACGGGATGACGGGCGCGCTACGCGCCGGAGCAGGTGATTCCGCTCGGGGCGGGGGAACTGCTGCCGTTGGCGAGGAAGCCGAAACTCGTCGACCCGCCGGCGTTCAGGGACCCGTTGTAGGCGGCGTTGCGCACGCTGACCGGGCCACTGGCGCCGGTGGCCACGCCGTTCCACACGTTGCTGATGCTCTGTCCACCGGCCAGGGTCATCCGCACCGTCCAACCGCTGATGGCCGCCGTGCTGCTCACCGTCACCTCGCCCTGGAAGCCGCCGGTCCAACTGCTCACCAGGCGGTAGGTGGCGGTGCAGACACCCGAGGGGTCCGGCGGCGGCGTGGTCGGCGGCGCCGTGCTGGGCGGCGCGGTGGTGGGCGGCGGCGTGCTCGGCGGCGGGGTGCTGGGCGGCGGGGTGGCGCCGTCCGGGGCGACCGCTCGGCCGGTGGCCGGCGAGATCATGCCGGCGCACAGGCCGCGGTTGGCGAGATCGCTGACGATCCGCGGGATGGCCGCGATCGTGTTCGCCGGCCAGTCGTGCATCAGGATGGACCCGCCGGCCTGGAGCCGGCTGGCGTTCTGCACGATCTGGTCGGTGCTGGCGTTGTTCCAGTCCTGGGAGTCCACGTCGGCGTTGATCTCGGTCAGCCCGAACTGGGCCTCGACCGCCCGCAGCGCGGCGTTGGACTCCAGGTAGGGCGGCCGGAACAGCTTCGGGGCCGTGCCGGTGGCCTGCTGGATCGCCTGCTGCGTCTGGGAGATCTCCGAGGCCATCTGCGCCTGGCTGAGCTGGGTCATGTGCGGGTGCGTCCAGCTGTGGTTCCCGATCCACATGCCGGCGTCCCGCTGCGCCCGGACCAGCGCCGGGTTGCTCTGCGCGTTCTGGCCGACGTTGAAGAACGTCGCCCGTACGCCGGCCGCCCTGAGCGTGTTGATCAGTGTGGTGGTGTTGCCCGGGGTGGGTCCGTCGTCGAAGGTCAGGGCCACGTAGCCGGTGCAGGCGGCGGCCATCGAGGGCGCGGCGGTGACGGCCAGGCCGGACGTCACGGCGGCCAGCAGCGCGGCGGTGGCCGCCGCCACCAGCGCCGGGCGACGCGAGGATCGGGTGGGGGCAGCCGTCGGTCCGGCCGGGAAGGGTGTCATCGGTTTCTCCCGCTGGCGTTCGAGGTGCTGCTCGGCGCCGTCACGGATCGCTCCACCGGGGAGACGGTCCGCGACGTGGCTCAGCGGCCCGCAGGCAGCGACGTCGGGTGGGTGCCCACGGTTCGCCGGCATCGGCGCACCGTGAGGTTCGGCCTGTGGCCAGCCCGGCTCCGGTGGAGATTATCCCGCTATGCTTCGACGGACGTCAATTCCTGGAGGCCCCTCGAATGAAGATCGTTGCGTTGTCCTGCACCCAGAAGCGCCTGCCGTCGGTGACCGACGCGCTGCTGGAGGCAGCGATCAGCGGCGTCGTCCGGGAGGTCGACGGCGCGGAGATCCAGCGGATCCGGTTGATCGACCATTCCATCGCCATGTGCGAGGGCGAGGACACCTGTCTCGATCCCGAGGTGGGCCGGTGCCCGATCGACGACGACTTCGCGCACGTCGTCGAGCTGGCCGAGGGTGCGCAGGCGATGCTGCTCGCCATGCCGGTGTACGCGGGGAACGTCCCCGCGGTGCTGAAGATCTTCCAGGAGCGCCTGAAGAGCTTCATGAACGCCCGGCAGCGACCGTTCGGCAACCTGCTGGTCGGGACCATCGTGCATTCGCGCACCATGCTGACCGAACCGGCGCTGGGCGCGTTGTTCCCGTGGTACCTGCGGCTGCGGAACAGGAATGTGGCGTCGGCCTGCTTCACCCGTAACGACCATCAGGACCTGACCCGCACCGCGGCGGTCGACATGTGTGTGGCAGTGGGCCGGCAGCTCGGCATGACGCTCGTCGGCAGCGGGTCGCCGGCCGACGAGCGCACGCTGCTGCCGGTGGTTCAGCCGCCGGCTCGTCCGCGGTGCGGCGACCCGTCCGTCTCCTCGCCCGGGACGTGAGACTCCGCGCGCCAGGTGCACCCGTCGCCGGCCCGCACGCACGACACCCTGACGTCCGGTTCCAGGTAGCGGGCGGCGATGGTCTCGTGGAGGGGCTGACAGTACGTGCACGGTGAGGAGAGCGTCAGCACGACGCCGGCGCGGGCGGCCTTTCTGCGGTAACGCAGGATCCCGCAGTCGGTGTTGCGCAGGACGGTGCCCGAGGGCTGACGCTCGCTGGTCACCGCCGAGTCGTACAGCAGCAACTGCCGTTGCAGCCGGGTCATGAAGTGGTCGGTGGCGGACACCCCGGCGGGCCGCTGTGCCCGGAGCAGCGCCGCGGTGATGCGGGAGTTCGCCCGGATCCACGCCGTCAGGCCCGCTTCGCCGTGCTCGCCCAGGACGAACTCCTCGGCGGCGGCCTGGGCCTCGAAGAACCGCTGGCGCCACAGGTCGACCTTCTCGTCCGGGTCGAGCGGGGACGGCTGACCGGTCACGCGGCCCTCCCGGTGGCGTCGTCCAGTTCGGCGAAGACCTCCTGGGCCACGCGCAGCCCGTTGTTGGCGACCGGCCAGCCACCGTAGTACGCCAGCTGGATGATGACTTCGACGATCTTCTCCCGCGACATCCCGAGGTGCAGGGCGGCGCCGATGTGGCCGCGCAGCTCCCAGTCGGTCCGGGCCAGCGCGACAGCGGTCAGCGCGACCAGTTCGCGCTCCTCGACGCTCAGGTGCGGGCGTGTCCAGATCTCCCCGAACAGGTGGTCGACCGTGATCCGCAGGAACTCCGGGTAGGAGCCCGGGCGCGGCTCACGTCCGAAGACCTGCTGGAACATGGCCTCACCCCGCTCGTGGCGGTCAGCCGGCTGATCCATCGTCAACTCCTTCGGGTCGGACGAACGGTGGTCAACGTGCCCGACGCCACGAAGGCGACGGCCAGCAGCGCGGCGCCGCTGGCGAAGGCGGCCGGAACGTTCACCCGCTCGGCGACGAGCCCCACGACGACCGGTCCGGCCACGGCGCCGATGTCGGTGCACATCGAGAAGCCGGCGACGCCGCTGCCGGCCCGGCCGGCCACGACGTCACCGACCAGCGCGGCCGGCGCGGCGTTGAGCAGCGCCGATCCCGCGGCGTACACGCAGAGCAGCGCGACGAGCCAGGCGTACCGGTCGACGAACGCCAGGGCGGTGACGGAGGCCGCCGCCACACCGGTGCCGGTGATCATGGCGGCCCGGCGGCCGGCCCGATCGACCATCCGGCCGGCCGGCATGATCAGCAGCGCCTGGACGGCGGCGGACAGGGTGAACGCCCAGCCCACCCATGACACGTCGTGTCGCCACGCCACCACGACCAGCGTGGGGACCAGTGCGCTGCGCAGTCCGAACAGGACCCAGCCCTGCGCCAGCGCGGCGAGGCAGGCCACCACGTAGCGTCGGTCCCGCAGCAGCGCCGGTAGTCCGATCACCGGACGGCCGGGCTCCGCGCCGGCGGTCCGGCCGGTGCGCAGCAGCGCCGGCGTCAGCACGGCGGCGGCCAGCAACATCGTGGCGTACGCCAGGAACGGCGTGGCGAGGGTGACGAGCGCGAGGAGCCCGCCCAGGGCCGGTCCGCAGATTCCGCCGAGCAGGAAGCCCGCCTCGAACACGGCGCTGGCCCGCCCCCGCCGGTCGGCCGGCGCGACCGCCAGGAGCATCGCCAGCGCGGACACCGAGAACAGCACCGAGCCGACGCCGCCGAGGCCCCGGAACACGAGCAGTTGCCCGTAGGACCCGGCGAAGGCCGTCAGCGCTGAGGAGACCGCACAGAGCAGCAGGCCGGCGACGAGGACCCGCCGCTCCCCGAAACGCACGCCCAGCCGGCTGCAGAACGGGCTGGCGACCAGCCGCATCAACGCGAACAGGGCGACGAGCGCGCCGATCCGGGTCGGCCCGGCCCCGAACGTCGCCGCGTACACCGGGAGCACCGGGAGCACCAGCCCCAGGCCCAACATGACGCATCCGCCGACGACGCTGAGGACGTAGACCTCGCGCGGGAGAGCCGGTCGGACGGCGGCGACCGGTGGGACGCTGCCCGGAACGACTGTCTTCACTGCCCGGTCACAGGATGATGCTGAGCTTTCCGTGCTCGACCAGCGTCTCGTGGTCCAGCACCACGACCCGGCGCCGGGCCCGGAACGACCCGCCCTCGGCGACGAGCTCGAACCGGTACTTCCCGACGTAGGCGTCGGAGCGCCCGTGCCCGAATCGGTGTACGACGACATTCGCCGCCACGTCGAGGTGGGTGCCCCGGTCGGTCAGGATCTCCACGTTGCTGACCAGCCGGTTCGTCCGCGATCGTGGGTTCTCGCACCACACCTCGCCGGTGAGGAGCTGGTCGATGCGCTGGCGCAGGCGGGCCGCGTCGTCGTCGATGAGCCCGAGCACGTTGGCCCCCTCGTCGCGGACGTCGGTGGCCGGCACCCGGTAGCGGATGTCGTCGGTCAGCATCTCGTCGTACCACTCGCGCAGGCGCCACTCGTCGAGCAGTCGCGCCTCCCGGAAGAGGAACTGGTTCACCCGGTGCCACAACCGCACCTGGGCCGATTCGTCGACGGTCAGCTCGATGGTCATCGCGGTTCCGCCCCCTGCCGCTCCGCCGGCCGAGCGATCTCGTGGTGATCGTCGCCGCCGTGCATCAGCCGATCCCACCGGCGCCAGAACTCGCGGGCGGGAAGCTCGTCCGTCGTCTCCGGTACGGCCCTGTTCATGCCGCGTGACAGGTCCGAGTAGCGGACCGACCGGTTGAGGTAACCCCGCTGGCAGGACTCGATGATCTCGATGTCGTCGGGGGTGGCGAAGCCGGCGGGACCGAGGAACGTCAGGTAGTGGCTCTTGCGGAGTTCCCGGATGTCCGGATCCTCGTCCTTCGGGGCCAGCGCGACCGAGGTGATGGCCATCCGGTCGGGGGCGATCGGGTCGATCTTGCGGATCGTGATCGCGATCGCGTCGATGATCATCAGGTTGGGAAAGATCAGCAACGCGCGGTTGGTGCCGGTGATCCGCTCCGCGCGCTCGGCGCCGAACCGGTCGACGAACCGGGCGGCCGTCGCCTCGATCCGCGGCCGGACCTCCGGGCTGAACATCGGCGTCCAGTACGCGAGCGGACGGGCCGCCGCCGGTGGCAGCTCGTTGGCGCCGTGTCCCAGCCCGAGGGCGCAGCCGAAGCCGCCCCGCCGTCGTGGTGGCACCGACCCCAGCGACTCCATGTAGCCGACGTAACGCTTGTGCAGGGCCCGGAAGTGGTAGATGTCGACGCTGTTCTCCATCATGAGCTTCCAGTTGGCCCGTGCGCCGTGGAGCTGCGCGCCCTGGATCACCTCCATCCCGACCTCGGACTGGTCGTCGATCAGGTCGAGGTACTCCGTCGCGCCCGCCAGGTACTCGGTCAGGGTGCGCCGCTGTCCCGGGTCGAAGGTGACGAACACGAATCCGCGGTAGGCGTCACCACGGTGCTGCGTGAGGCCGTGGTCCGCCTTCCGGAAGCCCGGTCCGTACCCGTCCGGGATCGGGACCCCGACCAGGTCGCCCCGGTTGGAGAACGTCCAGTCGTGGTAGGGGCACCGGAACGACCTGGCCTGCCCGGCCGGCTCCGCGCAGATCAGCGCCCCGCGGTGCGGGCAGCTGTTCGCGAACACCCGGATCACCCCGTCGGATCCGCGCGCCATGACCACCGGCCGCCCGCCGACGTCACGTGCCACGTAGGAGCCCGGTCCGGGCACCTCCGACTCGTGTCCGACGTACAGCCAGCAGCGGTCGAAGATCCTGGTCATCTCCTGGGCGGCCAGCTCGCCGTCGGTGTACGCGCGGCGGTCCACCAGGAAGGAGCCGCGCTCCCGGTCGTCGATCACGATCGGGTCGCCCGCCGGTCGCCGCGGCTCGGCCGTCACCGCTTCTCCTCGCGCCGTGGCGTCCCGGCCGTGTCGAGGACCAGCTCCGCCGTCCGCGCGGCGGAGTCGCCGCACTCCGGCTGTGCGGCGCGCAGCCGGGCCCGGTGGTCCCGGGTGGGGTCGAGCAGGTCGGTGACGGCGTCGGTGACCGCCTGCGCGGTGACGTCGGCCGGCGCCAACGCGGTCCCGAAGCCCGCGCTGCCCACGAAGTGCGCCTGCACCGGCTGATCCACCGCCAGCGGGATCACCAGCATCGGTGTCGCCGCGCGGATCGACTCGGCCACGGAGTTGTACCCGCCGTGGGTGACGAACACGTCGGCGCGTTCGAGCACCTCACGTTGCGGCAGGTACGGGGCGGTGAGCACGTCGTCGGGCAACGCGAGGTCCTCGGCGAGGTCACCGACCGCGGCGATCACCTGGGCGCCGGTGGCCGCCGCGCCGGTGATGACCGTGCGCAGCAGGTCGGGTCGCCGGTAGAAGATCGTGCCGAAGGAGACGTACACCACCGGACGGCCCGGCTCGATCCGGTCGAGGCCGGCGAAGGCCACCTCGTCGCCGCGGGTCCCCGCCGCGCCCGGCAGCCCGATCAGCTGCCCGCCGTCGTCGGTCACGCCGTCGTTCCCGATGAGCGCGGGAATCGTCGGCATCAGATTGAGAATCGGCGATCGCGCCGAATGGGTCCGGGTCGACCACCGCACCCCGTGCCGGGTCAGATAGTCGCCGACCTGCTCGTCGTAGGCCCAGCGTCCCCGTCGGTGTTCGCGCGGGCAGACGCCACCCAGGTTGGCCCAGATCATCCCGTACGGAATGCCGGAGGCCTCGGTGCCGACCATGGCCGACGCGGTGACCGGCAGCGAGTCGACGAGCACGAAGTCCGGTGCCGTCGCGCGCAGCGCGTCGGTCGTCTGGTCCGCCACCGGGGACGCCTGGAGCATCGCGCCGATCTTCGCCGGATCGTCGCTCCACGGCGCCATCTCGACCTTCCCGATCAGGTGGACCGGCGTGGTGCCGAGGGCCTGGCGACGCTTGTCGTCGAGCATGCCGCCGTCCGCTGACAACAGCAGCAGCGTGACGTCGCCGCCGGCGGCGCGGAGCGCGTTGACCACCGGAACGTACGGGTTCAGATGACCGTGCTGCGTCGTGGTCAGGAGGGCGACGCGCATCAGATCTCCGATCCGTCGGGAAAACGGCATCAACTCGTCCTCAGGCACGCGGAAAAGGCGCGTCAGCGAAAGGGAAAGCTGAAATGCGGCCCGTTTTCCGGCGTTCCGCAAAGCCTGCCGGGGCAAGGGATCGATGTCAATGCCTGCTGTCTGCCACCCGTCGTCGGTCGACGGCGTACAAACGTCGTCGGGGCTTCGGATAATTGGCACTTGAGTGTTTCGGACGAGTCTGAGCAGTTGGACGCATTTGGTCGACAAAAGGCAATGCCGGGCGCGCACTCGCCGATGCCTTTGGCGACCCCGCCACCTCGCCGACCCGGAGGGCAATCTGATCGGCCTCGCCGCCCTGCCGTGACGCGTCCCCCGGGCGCTCGTCCGCCGCTGAGCGACCGGTCCCCGACAGAGCACGGGAATCGTGGCGTCGCGCCCCTACAGTCCCCTCCATGAAGTGGACGGTGCGTTTCACGACCGGGCTCGCCGTACTGGTGACGGCCCTGGTGGCCGGGGCGGTGAGCGCCGCCGCGGCGCCCGCCGACGGCGGCCTCGGCCTGGCCCTGCGCCCACCGACGGCGGACTACCGCGCCGGCGACCAGGTCCGCCTGGATCTCACCGTCACGAACACCACCGCAGCGGCCTGCGCGCTGCCCACCCAGGCCGCCGGCACCGTTCAGGTGACCGGGGTACGCCGGGACGGGCGCGACCTCACGCCGGTGCTCGCCCGCAGCTTCCACGACGACGGGATCGCCGCCGCCGCCACCGCCGGCCTGACCACGGTCGAGCCGGGCGCGACCGCGACCGTGACGCTTACCGGCGTCCGGGTGCACGACGGCGACGCGCCTGGCGACGTGGTGCTCCGGTCGGTGGCCGCCACTGCGGACGGCGGCGGCCTGGACTCGCTCTGGCCGGTCGGCGCAACCGGCCGGTACGAGGTCACGGCCGGCTACGTGACGCTGCCGGTCACCGGTGCGGCGAACCCCTGCCCGGGCGCGACGGAACTGCGGACCACCACGTTCACGATCGGCGACGGCGGCGCGCCCGTCCGCCGCTGGCTCTGGCCGGCCGCCGGGGCATTGCTGCTGGTGCTCCTCGTCGCCGCGCTGGTGGTCCTGCTGCGGGTACGCCGCCACCGTCGGCCAGCCGCCGCCGGCGTGGCACTGCTGCTCGTCGCGGTCGGCGCGCTGGTCGGCGGCGGGTCGCGGCCCGCCCGGGCCGACTACTCGGTCGACCCGACCGCCGGCGTGCCGGTCAGCGGCGTCGACTTCCAGGCCGCGGTCGACGGCTGCCTGGCCGGGTTCGCGCTGCCCGGCGGCGACCCGGCCGGCCTGCTGCCCCGGTTGAAGGACAAGAAGAGCCCCAAGGTGCGGATCATCCCCACCCCGGGCGGCTCGGGCGCGTTCGAGACGCCGGAGAGCGCCGACGGCAAGGGCTCGTCCACGGTCACCTGGAATCCGGCGTCCACCGACCCGTACGAAGACGGGGTGGCCCGGAACCCCTGCGCCGCGCTCTACCACGAGCTGAACCACGCCGACGACATCTCCCGCGACGCGGTCCCGGCGGGCCAGTGCGGGAGCACCGGGATCCCCACCGCGGAGGTGAAGGCGACGCTCGCGGAGAACCGCTACCGGGCGGCGAAGGGCCTGCCGCCGCGCACCCAGTACAAGGGAAACTCGCTGCCGAAGAGCCTCGACGAGTGCAAGAAGCCGGCGAAGAAGACGCCCCCGCCGAAGGGCCCGGTGAAGCTCTGCGAGGACGGGGCCGACTGCGGCGGCAGCAACGGCGACCCCCATCTGGTCACCTTCGACCGGGTCTACTACGACTTCCAGGCCGTCGGCGAGTTCACGCTGGTCGCCGCCGTCGGCGGTGACCCGCTGGAGGTGCAGGTCCGGCAGGCGCCGATGGCCGGCACCCGCACCGCCTCGGTCAACTCCGCGGTCGCGTTCCGGGTCGGCGCCCACCGGCTGGCGCTCACCCTCACCGACGGCGCCACCCGGGTCCACGTCGACGGCGCGCCGCTCGCCGCGCCGCCGGAGCGGACCGACCTGGCCGGCGGCGGCAGCCTCACCCGCCGTCCCTCCGACACCGGACCGACCGACGGGTACGACGTCACGTGGCCGGACGGCTCCGCCGCCGCGGTCGACCAGATCGGCCGGTACGGCTACCGCGTGCTGGTCCGGCTCGCCGACGGTCGGGCGGGAAAGGTGCGTGGACTGCTCGGCGACTTCGACGGCGACCCCGCCGACGACATCGCGCCCGCCTCCGGCCCCGCCCTCACCCAGCCGGCGCCGTTCGCGAAGCTCTACCCGGCGTACGCGGACAGTTGGCGGATCACCGCGGACCGGTCGCTGTTCACCTACGGCGACGGGGAGGACACCGGCACGTTCACCGACCGGAGCTTCCCCGAGCGGCAGGTGACCGCCGGTGACCTCGACCCGGCCCGCCGCGCCGCCGCCGAACAGGTCTGCCGGTGGGCCGGCGTCACCGCCCCCGGCCCGCTCGCCGAGTGCGTCTTCGACGTCGCGGTCAGCGGGCGCCCCGAGTTCGCCGTCGCCGTCGCCACCACCGAACGCGTCGCCCCGCCGGCCGCCGCGCCGATCACCGCCGTACCGGTGGCCACCGCCAGCCTGACGCCGGGCGGTGAGCCGCTGACGTTCGCCGGCCGGGCCGGGGACGCCGTCTTCGTCGACGCCACCGCCCCCGGCATCGACGACCGCTGCTCGCCGTACCTGCTCGTCGACCCCGGTGGGCGGGAGATCGCGAGCGGCTGCAACATCAACGGCGCTGGTTACGTCGACCGCGTCGACCTCCCCACCACCGGCACGTACGCGATCCGGGTCGCCGCCGTCCCCGGCGACGCCGGCCGTGCCGCCGTCCGGGTCTACCTGGCCCGGGACAGCGGCGGCACGCTTCAACCGAACGGCCCGGCCGTGACCGCGACCGTCGAACAGCCCGGCGCCCGGGCGCAGTACCGGTTCACCGGCCGCAAGGGGGAGCGGGTCTTCGTCGAGGTGCCCGAGAGCACGCTGCCCGACCAGTGCTCCCCGCTGGAGTTGCGGGACGCCGAAGGGCAGGTGCTGCGCAGCGGCTGTGTGATCAACGGCATCGGCGAGGTCGACGGCACGCTCCTGCCCGCCGACGGGACGTACACGGTGCTTGTCGACCCGGTCGAGCGCGGCACCGGCACGGCCACGCTGCGCCTGGTCACCGGCCGGGACCGGGACGCGACGATCATGGTCGGCGGGCCACCGGTCGTCGCCGGGATCGACCGGCCCGGGGCGGTCACCGGCTACCGGTTCACCGCCGCCGCCGGCACGTCGGTGACGGTCACCGCGACCGCCGCGACGCTGCCCGATCAGTGCGGCACGCTGGTCCTGAGCGCCCCGGACGGCAGCACGCTCGCCACCGGGTGCGTGATCAACGGGGCCGGCGGGATCGACTCGACCACGCTGCCGGCGGCCGGGGAGTACACGCTGTCGGTGGATCCCTCGGGGGCCGCGACCGGGGAGGTCACGCTGGCGGTGCGATGAGGTGGCCCTGCCGTCAAGGGCCGGCGCGGAGGCTGCTAACGTTCCGTCCCGTTGTCGGTGAGCGCCGCTAGCTCAACTGGCAGAGCAGCGGACTCTTAATCCGCGGGTTCGGGGTTCGAGTCCCTGGCGGCGCACCAACGAGCAAAGCCCTGACCTGGCAGTTCCACAGGTCAGGGCTTTCTTCGTACCCACCGCGGCAAGACCGCCGGGCTGACCGCGCCTCGGTCACTCCCCGGTGTTCTCCGGGGGTCCGTCGCGCCCGCGCCCGGAGGGCTCCTCGTAAACGACGTTGCTGGTCCTCGTGCCGACGAGCGACGGGTCCACGTCCTCGGGTTCGATGAGCCCGGCGACGTGGCCGGAGGCACGCACGACCTCTCCACCGGCGACGAAGCTCCGCATGCCCGTCTCGCCGGTGGTACGGAGCGGAACGGCGAGGGTGCCCGATCGGCGCCCGCTCCGCCAGTCGAGCTCCAGCCGCCACCGCACGTCGCTGTTCTCGGTCACCGCCCGCACCACAAGCGTCCTCGGCACAGTGACAGCTTCGAAGGCGGGCCATACCAGCGGCTGATCGAAGTCGAGGAGCAGATTGACCATCGGCCGCAGCCGGCCCCCGGCCTCCGCCGGGGCGGACGATTCGGGGCCGCACATGAGGGAATCGACGGAGCCGCGGTGATGAGGTTCTCGGGACTCCACGACCGCGCGGACTGCGGTGATCTCTCCGGCGGGTGCGGTGAGGTCGACCGAGACAACGTGCAGGTTGGTCGGCAGGAGGACCGGCTGGGCGCCGCGCCCAGACTCCGGCGGAAGCAGTAGCGCGGTGTCGATGTGGGTGAGCGCGTGGCCCTTGACGGGCTCGTGCCACGCGGCGGCGACGACGGAGAACGTCTCGTCAAGATAGATCTTGCCGGTGGGCGCTATCACGGTGGGGCTGATCCGGAACGGGTGCCGGCTTGCGAGGGCCGTCGCCGCTCCGGGCACGTGCCGCAGCATGGGTCCGGAACCCGGCGGCCAGCCCGACCAGGGCACGGGCCGGGACGGGACGCCTGGTCGTGCCGCCAGACACGCTCCGAGCGCGTTGAGCATGCCCGGCAGTTCGGCATGGCGGACGTCGGCCCGGAACTCCATCCGCCGGACGCACCAGATGGCGAACTCGGTCGCCTGCTCGCGTGCCGCGACATCGCCGTGCCGGTGGAAGCGGCGGAGCAGGGAGGCCACCACGTCCTGGGCGACCGGCGCGAGACCCGGCGGCATCCCGGCGGACGGCATGCGGGTGAAGGAGGACAGGAGCGTGCGGACCGCGTCCCGATCCGCATCCCGCCCCTCCGCCTCGTAGGCCAGCACCCGGGACAGGAGCAGCAGGATCATCCGATCCCCGGCGGACGGGTCGTCAGGTCGTTCGTGCATCGCCATCTCGCAGGCCCGTGCGGCCCGTCTCGCGAGCCCGGCGTCCCGCTCCATGCCCGCCAGGAAGGGCAGCACCCGGGCGGCGTGATCCCAGTGCCGGCCGGCGGCCGGCGAGCGGGACGGGGACAGCGTCGCGGCGCGCTCGGTGGCCTGTCCGAAGGAGCGCATCAATTCGACGCCGGTGTCGTCGTCCACATCGAGCAGGCCTCTCAACGCGAGAGCGAGGTTGCTCCAGATCATGAAGTGGTCGCCCGGTACCCGGTGGAGTAGTTGCCGGTGCAACTGCACGTACCACTGCATGTCCGCCGGTGAGGTGTGGTCGATCGTGCCCAGCAGGGACTGCGCGACGGAGATGAGCCGGTCGCCGACGTCGGCCTGGTCCGGATCGCGCACCGCCGCCTCCACCAGCAGCCCGTACGCCTCGCCGAGGGCTTCCCGGTCGCGGGTCCACCGGTAGCGGGCGACGTGCACATGCGACAGGTTGAACAGCAGGCCGGGCAGGGCCGGGAAGCCACCTGCGCGGGCCCGCGCGACTGCTCGCTCCGCCAGCGCGCGCGCCTCGTCGAAGTCGGCCTGGCGACCACTGTGCAGATAGCGCTTGTAGGGAACCGCGAACGAGTTGGCCAGGGCTGCTGTTTCCGGGTCCAGGGGTGCGGTCATCGGTCGTCCGCCAGACCGGCGGTGGAGAAGGGCTCACCGTCGAGGTCGATCGGCGCGACTCCGTGCCGACCGTCGCAGGTCCAGTGCAGGTCCAGCCGCCAACGCACGAGTTCGCCGGAGGCATGCGCGATCAGGGCGAAGACCTCCGGATCGTCAGCGGTCACCTTGAAGGGAAAACCGGATGGGCCCTCGGCGAGCAACCGCGGCGGATCCTCACTCAGCCACAGGTGGAAACGGCGAACCGGCAGCTGGCCCAGATGGTGCACCGGACGTGCCTCCGGAAGGGGGTGCCGGGACAGCACGACGGGTTCCATCCGACGCAGAATGACCGCCTGCGACCCGCTGGTCTCGACGGTGATGTCGACCGCATGGCCGCTACGCGGCACGATCAGCGAGCCGACGTCCTCGCGGATCCTGAGATAGTTCCCCACGTCCAGGCGGGCGCTGACGGTCAACGGCGGACCCTGCACCGTCCTGACCGGATCGTCGGCCACCGGTCCGGTTGCCGGTTCGGCCGCCGACCGTCGCCACAGCCACGCCAGCGCCGACACCACCACCGCAGCCGCGGCCGTCCCGCCGAAAATGGTGCTGGACCACTGGTCGGCCTTGTCCCGGCCCTCCCGGACCAGGAACCAGCTCAGCCCGACGGCCGCCACCAGGGTCACCGCGACGACGAGCGGAAACCAGACGCGACGACGCCTCCACACCGGCACGGTGCCATCATCCCTGTCCGGGAGAGCGTCCTCAACCGGCTACGGAGGTCACCCGCGCACCGACGGTAGCCACCTGCCTGTCCGGTAGCCGACGGAGCCGTACCCGTCGTGGTCTCGTCGGCTGCTTCCGGGTGACGGCCTGGAATGCTTCGGCCATGCCCTCCTTTCCGCCCACCTTCGCCGACCGGGTCGTCGCGCTGCCGGCCGGCGCCCAGTTCGAGGCGTTCCTCGACGAGCACCGCGACGCGCTCAACGGCTGCCTGGACGGGCTGACCGAGGCCCAGGCCCGCCGGTCGCTCGTGGCTTCCCGGACCACGTTGCTGGGTCTGGTGAAGCACGCGACCTTCGTGGAGAAGGTCTGGTTCGACGAGGCCGTCACCGGCCGGTCGCGCGCCGAGATCGGCATTTCGGAGCGGTCGGAGGAGTCGTTCGTCCTCGACGACGGCGACACGATCGCCACGGTGCGGCAGGCGCACCGCGACGCCTGTGCGGCGTCCCGCCGTGCCACGTCGTCCCTCGGCCTGGACGACGTCCTGCGTGGACATCGCCGGGGCCCGCTGCCGCTGCGTTGGGTGTACCTGCACGTGCTGCGTGAGCTCGCCCAGCACTGCGGGCACGCGGACATCCTCCGTGAGCAGCTCCTCGACGGCTGACCTCCCGCGCGGGCCCGGTCGCGCCGCGGCTCAGCCCTGACGGGTGGGCCGGATGGTCAGGTCGCCGATCTCGACGTCGTCGGGCTGGTCGATGGCGAAGGCGATCGCCCGCGCCACCGCCGCCGGGTCGATACCGAGGTCGGCCATGTGCTGCCGGGCCTGCTCGCGCGTGGCCGGGTCGTCCACCGCGTTGTCGATCAGCTCGGTACGCACGTAACCGGGGGAGATCGACGTGGTGCGCAGCGTGCCGTCGGTGCTCTCCTGGCGCAGCGCTTCCAGGAGGGTGCGGACCGCGTTCTTCGTGCCGGCGTAGACCGCCTGGGTGGGGACGATCTTGAGCCCCGAGGTCGACACGACGGTGACCAGGTGCCCGCTGCCCTGGCGGCGGAACGTCGGCAGGGCAGCGGCGATCCCGTGCAGGATGCCCTTGACGTTCACCTCGATCATGGCCGACCAGCCGGCCACGTCGAGGTCGGCCAGCGGGCCGATCCGGGTCATCCCGGCGTTGCCGACCAGGACGTCCAGCCGCCCGTACCGCTGCACGGCGGTGTCGACGAACGACGTGACGTCGTCGGCGTCGGTGACGTCGACGCGTACGGCGGTCGCGGTGCCACCGGCGGTGGTGATCTCGTCGACGAGCTGGTCCAGCCGGTCGGTACGGCGGGCGCCCAGCACGACGGTCGCGCCGAGCGACGCGAGGTGGCGAGCCGTCGCCGCCCCGATACCGCTGCTGGCGCCGGTGACGGCGACGACCTTGCCCTGGATGGCCATGATGCTTCCCCCTAGACTGGACACATGTCCGGTTACTCCGACCAGCCTAGCGGACACGTGTCCGCTTCTGCCACCGGCCAGCCGTCGCGGCGGGCCGACGCGCAGCTCAACCGTGAACGGATCCTCGCGGCGGCCCGCGAACTGGTGCGCCAACCGGGCGAGCTGAAGCTCAACGCGGTCGCCAAGGCGTGCGGCATCGGGCAGGGGACGTTGTACCGGCACTTCCCGACCCGGGAGGACCTGTTGGCCGAGGTCTACCGCCAGGAGGTCGACGAGCTGGTCGCGGCCGCCCCGCGACTGCTGGCCCGACACCAGCCGGTGGACGCGCTCGCGGCCTGGTTCGACCGGGTGGCCGCGTACGCCCGGGTCAAGCGCGACGTGTTCGCCGCGGTGGAGGCGGCCACCTGGCGCGGCCTGGCCGCGCACAGCCTGGGCCCGATCGGCGAGGCGGTCGAACTGCTGCTCGCCGCCGGCCGCGCGGCGGGCGCCATCCGTCCAGACGCGGACGCCCGCGACGTCATCGTGCTCATCAGCTGGCTGTCGCGCCTGGACGACGCCGAACTCGACGCCCGCGGGTCCCGGCTGCTCGCCATCCTGGTCGACGGGCTCCGGGCGGGCCCGGCCTGAGCCGGCGCCCCGCCGGGGTTTCCGTCCGGCGACCGCGCGGTGCGGGCCGGCCGGGCCGGACGCGTCGGCGGGTCAGGCCGGCTGCGGCGTGAAGAAGCGGACGAGGTCCTCGGCCGCGGTGGGCGACAGCATCATCGCGTGCACCCGGGCGGACATCTCGGCGATCGGCTGGATCCTGCGGAACATCGCCTCCTCGTAGACCCGGATCGCCGCGTCCGGGTCGGCGGGGGAGTCGACGAGCGCGGCGGCGAGTTCCGCCCCGTCGAGCATGGCCTGGTTGGCGCCCTCGCCGACCGGCGACATGAGGTGGGCGGCGTCGCCGACGAGGGTGACGCCGGGCCGGTGCGTCCAGCGGGTGCCGGCGGGCATGGCCTGGATCCGGCGGAGGGTCGGCGGCCCGTCGCCGGCTTCGACGAGTGCGGTCAGGCGGGGGCTCCAGCCGTCGAAGAGGGCCAGCAGGTCGTGCTTGGTACGGCAGGTGTCCGGGTGCCGGTCGTCCGCGGGCAGGGAGATCCCGACCCGGATGCTGCCGTCGCCGAGGCGTTGCGCGGACAGGATCTGGCGTACCCCGACGCCCCAGAGGTTGCCGGGGCCGACCAGCTCGGCGATCTCCGGGTGACGCCGGTCCGCGTCGTCGATGCGGAGCTCCACCGCGGTGGACACGGCGGCGAGGGGAACGTCGGTGAGCAGCGACCGGACGACCGAGCGGGCGCCGTCCGCGCCGACGAGGAGATCGCAGTCGTCGCGGTGGCCGCCGTCGAACGTCAGCCGGAAACCGCCGTCGGGCCGTGGCGCCGCCGCGACGAGCCGGTGCCGCCACCTGACCGTGCCGGCGGGCAGCGAGTCGAGCAGCAGGTCCCGCAGCGCGGCGCGGTCGATCTCGGGGCGACCGTCGAACGAGCCGGGCTGCGGCACGTGGTGCAGGAGGGTCCGGCCGGCCGGGTCGAGGATGCGGTGTTCCTCGCCCTCCGGCCGTGCCTCGGACCGGAACCGGCCGGTGAGGCCCGCCTCGCCCAGTGCCCGCTGGCCGGACTCGGGGTGCAGGTCCAGCATCCCGCCCGGGGAGCGCGTCGTGCGGTCGGCCTCGCGCTCGTGGACCACCGCGTCGATGCCGTGCCGGTGCAGGATCCGGGCCAGCGTCAGGCCGCCCAGGCCACCGCCGGCGATCGCGATTCGCATCGCCACCTCCTTTAACGTACGATGTATTTCATGGATACACCGTACGGTAACGTACCGTTGCCGGTCTGGGAACGCCCAGAGCCGCAGCCGCGGGCGGCGCCCGTGCCGTTGAGCCGGGCGAAGATCGCCGCCGTCGCGATCCGGATCGCCGACGCCGACGGCCTCGACGGGGTGTCGATCCGCAAGCTCGCCAAGGCGCTCGACGTCGGCCCGATGCGGCTCTACGACTACGTGCTCAACCGGTCCGAGCTGCTCGACCTGATGGTCGACGCGGTGTACGCCGAGATCGCCGAGGCCGACCGGCACGACGGGTGGCGCGACACGGTGCTGGCCGTCATGCACCGGACCCGCGAGGCCGCGCTCGCGCACGAGTGGTTCGTCGACCTGCTCGGCGCGCGTCCCCACCTGGGCCCGCACGCCCTCGCCGTGGGCGAGGCGACCGCGGCGGCGCTCAGCCGGGCCGCCGCCGTACGCGGGATCGACGATCTGCAACGGGCCCTGGGCGCGCTCAACG
This sequence comes from Micromonospora sp. NBC_01392, assembly GCF_045040125.1. Classification (NCBI taxonomy): domain Bacteria; kingdom Bacillati; phylum Actinomycetota; class Actinomycetes; order Micromonosporales; family Micromonosporaceae; genus Micromonospora; species Micromonospora sp. NBC_01392. Next base: position 1,560,272 of record NZ_CP109549.1, read on the forward strand.
CGTTCGTCGTCGGGGCGCTCCGCCGGGAGATCACCGAGCGACGCACCGCCCGGTCGACCGGCACCGACGTGGCCGCCTGGCAGAGCGCCCTCGGGCCCTACCTGTCCCGCATGCTCGACACCGGTCGTTATCCGACAGTCGCCCGGCTCGTCGTCGAGGGCGCCCACCTCGATGCCGCGGAAACGTTCCACCACAACCTGGTCACCGTGCTGGACGGCATCACCGGCCGGCCGTGACGGCCTCGGCCGGGTCCGCGGCGACCGGTCAGGTGGACCGCTCCGGGGACGCTCCAGAGTCGACGGTCCGGGCGTAGCATGCCTTCATGATCGAGGACTTCGCCGGTCGGCTGGTGCGCGACCTGGCCCGCCTCGACCCGTGTGCCGCGGTGGTCGAGGTCGGCGAGCAGGAGGTCGACGGGCTCACCGACTACAGTCCCGAGGGCCACCAGGCGCGCGCCGACCTCGCCGCCTCCGCCCTGCGCGAGCTGGCGGCCCGGCCCGCGCAGGGCCCGTGGCACGCCCACCTCACCGAACGGCTGCGTACCCGGATCGCCTTCCACGAGGCCGGGGAGGACCTGCGCGAGCTGCACGCGGCCGCCACCGGCCCGCTCTCGCTCATCCGCCAAGCCGTCGAGGCGGGGGTCCCCGGCCGGGATGCCGAGGGCGCGACCTACGAGGAGGGCTGGGCGGGGGTGGGCGCGCGCCAGGCCGCGATCCCCGCGACCCTGAAGGGGTACGCCCGCAGCCTCCTGCTCGCCGCCGAGCGCGGCCACCTGCCCACCCGACGTCAGGTGGAGCTGGTGACACGGCGCTGCCATGCCTGGGCGGACGAAGACGCCGCCCTGGTGGAGCGGTACGGCGACGGCGTCCAACGGGCAACCTTGCACGCGGCGGCGCGGGGCGCGGGGGACGCGTACCGGGAACTGGCCGCCACGCTTGCCGCGGGCCTGGCGTCGCGGGCGCGCGACGACGAGGCGTTCGGGCCGGAGCGGTACGCCCTCTGGGTGCGGACCTTCCTGGCCGGCGAGCCGGATCCGTGCGAACTGCACGCCTGGGGTTGGGACGAGTTCCTCGCGACAGAGGCAGAGCTGGTCGCCGAGGCGAAGGCCCTGGGCGGGAGTGTGCCCGAGGTGATCGAGCGGCTCGACCGCCCCGACGGGCCGGGCGTCCGGCACGGCCGGGCCGCGTTCGGCGCGTGGTTACAGGAGCTGCTGGACGCCACCATCGGGCACCTGGACGGCGTGCACTTCGACATTCCCGCGCCGCTGCGGCGGATCGAGTCCCGGGTGACCGGCTCGGCCGGCACCTCCTACACCGGGCCGTCGCGGGACCTGACGCGGCCCGGCCGGGTCTGGTGGTTCCTTCCCGAGGGCCGGGAGAGCTTTCCCACCTGGATCGCCTACAGCACCGCGTACCACGAGGGTGTTCCCGGCCATCACCTCCAGCTCGGCCGCGAGGCGTGTCAGGGCGGGCTCGGGCAGCGGTTGAACCTGCTCGGTGGGCTCTCCGGCTGTCGGGAGGGGTGGGCCCTGTACGCCGAACGGTTCATGGACGAGATCGGTTTCTATCAGCAGCCGGGCGCCCGCCTGGGGCACCTGCTCATGCAGCTGCTGCGGGCCGCCCGGGTCGTGCTCGACACCGGCCTGCACCTGCGGCTGCCGATCCCGTCCGGTGGCGGCGAGCCGTGGACGCCGGAGGCCGCGCTGCGACTGCTGCGGGACCGCTGCCACCAGGGGCCGTACGCGGCGGGCGAGCTCGCGCGCTATCTGGGCCGGCCGGGGCAGGCGCTCACCTACAAGGTGGGGGAGCGGGTGTGGTTGGCGGGCCGCGCGTCCTTCCGCGGTGACCGGCGGGCCTTCCACCGGCGGGCGCTGGAGGTCGGCTCGCGAGGGCTGGACCAGTTGGCCGGGGCGCTGGCCGCATGACCGGGCCGACCGTGTCGTCCTTTCCGCCCATCGCCGCCGCACGGACGGGCGGGATCGAGGCGGTGGGCGTCCGCCGGGTGTGGCCCCGGCCCCGCTCCTGCGATCATCATGCGATGCGGGGAGCGGCATGAGCATCACGTCGGTGATCAACTACAAGGGCGGGGTCGGCAAGACCACCATCACCGCGAACCTCGGCGCCGAGCTGGCCGCCCGTGGCCGCCGGGTCCTGCTGATCGACCTCGACCCGCAGGCCAGCCTCACCTTCTCGTTCTATCCGGCGGACGAGTGGGAGAAGGACCTCGCGTACGAGAAGACGATCCTGCAGTGGTTCGGCTCGGTGCTGGCCGAGGAGCCCACCGGCCCGCTGCACCCGTACGTGATCACGCCGGAACCGGCCAACGCGCTGCTGCCCGACGAGGGCCGCCTCGACCTCGTCGCCTCCCACCTGGGCCTGGTCGACGTCGACCTGGACCTCGCCGCGGCGCTCGGCGGGTCGCGCTTCCAGCACGGCAGCCCGCACTTCCTGCCGCTGCACCGGGCGTTGGCCGACGCGCTCGCCGCCGAGGAGTTCGCCGGGTACGACGACATCCTCATCGACTGCGCGCCGAACTTCACCATGGTCACCCGGACCGGCATCGTGGCCAGCGAGCACATCCTCACCCCGGCGCGGCCCGACTACCTGTCCACGCTCGGCATCGACTACCTGCGCCGCAAGGTCTCCGAGCTGGTCCGCGACTTCAACCGGGTCGCCGCCGCCGGGCTCACCATCGATCCGCAGTGGCTGGGCGTGGTGTTCACTATGATCCAGTACGCCGCGGGCGGGCCGATCACCGCGTCCCGCAACTACATGCAGCTCACCGACAGCCTGGAGATCCCGGTGTTCCGCCAGACCGTCCGGGAGAACAAGACCCTGTTCGGCACCGCCGGTGAACGGCGGCTGCCCGCCGTGCTGGTGCCGAACGCCAACGACAAGGTGCAGTACGAACTCCAGCAGCTGGCCAGCGAGTTCCTGGCCCGCACCCGCCTGTAGAAGGAGAGTCCCCGGTGACCGACCCCGCCGACCTGGCCCACGCCGTCCTGCTGCGGGTGGCGGAGTTCGTCCGCGCGCTCCCCGCCGACCAGCTCACCGCGCTGGCCGACGGCACCGCGAAGCTGGCCGTGGTCGACCGGACGCGGGCCGCCGCCCGGCCGGCCACCACCGCGTCGGCCGGCGTGGACACCGACCGGGTCCGGGCCGACCTCGCGGCGATCGGGGACCGCGCGGCCGGCGTCCGTTACCTCGCCGACCTGAAGCTCACCGTGGCGAAGCTGCGGGCGCTCGCCGGCGAGTTGGGCATCGCGGTGCCCGGCAAGGCCCGGAAGGCCGACATCGAGCACGACATCGTGCAGTGGACGGTGGGGCGACGGCTGGACTCGGCCGCTGTCAGCCGTCCGCCGGCCGCCCGGGGCTGACCGCGCCCGCCGGCTGTTCGGGGCTGCCTCCGGCCTCCGGCCGTTCGGGGTTGCCTGCGGTCTCCGGCAGCAGCGTCCGCACCTCGGCGAGCACCTCGGCCCAGAACGCGGCCGGGGCGGCGCTGCGCACCTGCCCGGCCAGGTGTTCGGCGAGCCGCCGCGCCTCCCGCCTGCTGAACGGCGCGTCCGTCGGGCCGCCCACCCGCTGCCGGGGCCGGGCCGGCGCGTCCAGCGGCACCGGGTCGCCGGTGCAGACGATGTCGAGGTGCCCGGTGGTGCGCGTCAGCGCCACGTAGAGCAGCCGGTGACCGCGTTCGTCGCCGGCCACGATCTCCTCCGGCTCGACCACCACCACCGCGTCGAACTCCAGGCCCTTGGCCTCCTGCGGACTGACCAGGTTGACCGCTCCGCCCAGCTCGCCCCGGTCGGCGCTGCTCCAGGCCATGTCGTTCGCCGCCAGCGCCGCCTCGACCGGGCGTCGCTGCCGGGGCGGGCAGACGATGCCGACGAACCGGCCGGCCTCGGCGTGCTCCCGCGCCACCGCTACCGCCCGGGCGGCCAGCTCGGCCAGGCCGACCCGGTGCACGCCGGTGTCGGCCGGACCGTCCCGGACCACCTCCACCGGCGGCACGCCCGGCGCGGCCACCGGCAGCAGCGCCGCCGCCGTCGCGTACGCCTGGCGGGGTACGCGGTAGCCGTACCGCAGTGGGGCGATCCGGGCCGGATGCACGGCCGGCAGGTGCGCGAGCACCTCGTCCCACGAGTCGCGCGCCCACCTGCCGGTGGACTGGGCGAGGTCGCCGACCACCGTCAGCGACCCGGTGGCGCTGCGTCGGGCCACCGCGCGCAACTGCATCGGGGACAGGTCCTGTGCCTCGTCGACCACCACGTGCGCGTACCGTCGGCCCGGCCCGTCGATGAGGAACGCCAGTTCGTCCAGCAGCGGCAGGTCGGCCGCCGACCAGGTCTCCCGGGACAGCCGGTCGGCGCCGCGCCGGTGCAGCGCCGCCACCTCGGCCGGGGCGAACGCGTCCCCGGCGGCGGCCCGCAGCCGGGCGGTGGAGCCGAGCAGGTCGCGCAGCAGCCCGGTCGGCGTCTGCTGTGGCCAGAGCCGCTCGACGAGGTTGCCGACCGCGTCGGACCGTGACGGGTCGACGCCGGTGCGGGCCGCCACCAGGGCGGCGAGCCGGTCACCGAGCAGCCGGCGCCGGCCGGCGTACGGCAGGGCGGCGGCCCGGGCCACGGCGAGCGCCTCGGCCACCTCGGCGCCGGGCAGCGTGACGAACCGGCCGCCGACCAGCAGCCGCTCGGCCGGGTCGGGGACGCCGACCCGGGCGTCCAGCGCGCGGGCCAGCAGGTCGGCCATCCGGGCCTCGCCCTTGATCCGGGCGACCGCGTCGGACTCGGTCCGCCCGCGTGGCACGTCCGGGGCGAGCCGGTCGACGTCGCGCAACTCCACCCCGTCGTCGCCGAGGGCGGGCAGGAGCTGGCCGATGTAGCGCACGAAGGTCGGGTGCGGCCCGACCACCAGCACGTCCGCGGCGGAGAACTCGGCGCGGTGCTGGAACAGCAGCCAGGACACCCGGTGCAACGCCACGGCGCTCTTGCCGGTGCCGGGACCTCCCTCGATCACCAGCACCTGGTCACGCGGGGCGCGGATCAGCGCGAACTGGGCGGCCTGGATGGTGGCCACGATGTCCCGCATGGTGCCGGTGCGGCCCCGGGTCAGCTCGGCCAGCAGGTGCGCGTCCACCGCCTCGGCGATCTCGGCCAGGATGGTGTCGGTCAGGTCGTCGATGGTGTTGCCGGTGCAGGTGAAGGCGCGCTTGCGGCGGATCCCGGCGGGATTCTCCGGGGTGGCCTCGAACCAGCCGGCGGCGGCCGGGGCCTGCCAGTTGACCACCAGCACCTCGCCGTCGGCGTCCCGGATCAGGTGTCGCCCGACGTACCGGGTCCCGCCGGCCTCGTCGTCGATCCGGCCGAACGCCACCGCCTCGTCGGCCGCGCCGAGCGCCCGGCCGGCGGCGTCGGCGTAGCGGCGCAGGTGGGCCGCGGCGGTGGCGTGGGCGGCGGCGGACGGCAGCCGGGCGAGGTGGTCGCGGCGCTGGTCGCGGCGCTCGGCCGCGGTGTCGAAGTATTTCTGCTCGGCGGCGATGTCGGCTTCCCTGGACGCCACGCAGCCCTCCCTCACGCCGGTGTGGACCGGTCCGGCCGACGGGACTCGGTCGGGGCTCACCGTACCGGCTCGGTCCGACGTCACGGGCACCTCACCCGCCGGCAACAGCATTGACATACTTCACTGCTCGGCCTAGGGTCTGGTCGAATCGATTCGAGTCGCGCTGTGGCGTTCCAGCGGCGACGGCGGGCGGTTCGGGTCGCGATCGGGCACGTGCGGTGCGGGTGCCGCCGCCGCCGACGCGACGGCCGGCTGGTCGCGCACCGGGCATGCGGACCAGGGGCGAAGTCCGGGACAGCTACGCCGCGCACGGCGGACCCCGTCGTGCGCGTTCTCCCCGTGCCGGTCGGCGGAGTGGCGGTACGGGGGTCGTCGTCGATCCCCGTACCGGACAGGTTCCCATCAAGTGGCGAAGGAGCCGCGTCATGAGATTGCGCAGCACCGTCCTCGGGCCCCTCGCGGCCGTGGCGGTCCTGGTCGTGGTGGCCGCGACGGCAGTGGCGGGCGGCCCGGGCGGGTCCGCCTCGGCCGCGGCGTCCGGCACGCTCGCCGGGACCGCCGGTTGCGGCCGGGCGCCCACGCTGACGAGTGGTCCCCGGACCATCCAGAGCAGTGGTCAGAACCGGAGCTTCATCCTGCGGATCCCCGACAACTACGACCGGAACCACGCCTACCGGCTGATCTTCGGATTCCACTGGAACGGCGGCACCGCGAACGACGTCGACTCCGGTGGGGCGGACCGGGAGGCCTGGTCCTACTACGGTCTGCGACAGCAGGCGAACAACAGCACCATCTTCGTCGCGCCCCAGGGCAACGGCAACGGCTGGGCCAACCCCGGCGGTCAGGACGTCACCTTCGTCGACGACATGATCAGGCTGATCGAGGGGGACCTGTGCGTCGACACGACGCAACTCTTCGCGCTCGGCTTCAGCTACGGCGGCGGCATGAGCTATTCGCTGGCCTGTTCCCGGGCGGGCGTGTTCCGCGCCGTCGCGGTCTACTCCGGCGGCCAACTCAGCGGGTGCGCCGGCGGCACGCAGCCGATCGCGTACCTGGGGATCCACGGCATCGGTGACCCGGTGCTCAACATCTCCGCCGGACGCTCGCTGCGGGACACGTTCGTGCGCAACAACGGCTGCACCCCGCAGAGCCCGCCGGAGCCGAGGGCGGGCAGCCTGACGCACGTCACCACCACCTACGCCGGCTGCCGGGCCGGCTATCCGGTGGTGTGGGCCGCGTTCGACGGCGGGCACACCCCCGGCCCGGTGGACGGCGGCGGGGACAGCGGCGCCCGGACCTGGACGAAGACCGAGGTGTGGCGGTTCTTCACCCAGTTCGGCGGCACCGACCCGACGCCCACCCCGACGGTCAGCCCCACCACTCCGCCGCCGGGCGGCACGTCGATCGTCCGCAACGCCGCCGCCGGTCGGTGCCTGGACGTCAACGGCGGCTCGCAGGCCAACGGCGCGGCGGCGATCATCTGGGACTGCCACGGCCAGAGCAACCAGTCGTGGACCTCGACGGCGGCCCAGGAGCTGCGGGTCTTCGGCGGCAAGTGTCTCGACGTCAACGGCGCCGGCACCGCCAACGGCAGCTCCGTGATCATCTGGGACTGCAACGGCCAGTCCAACCAGCGGTGGCGGCTCAACGCCGACGGCACCATCACCGGGGTCGGATCGGGTCGGTGCCTGGACCTGGTCGGCGCCGGCACGGCCAACGGCACGCGGACCGAGATCCGGGACTGCACCGGCGCGGCCAGCCAGCGGTGGAGCCGCGCCTGAGCCGTTGACCGACGCTTGTGTGAACGCTAACATATGACGTCTTATAGATTGACATTGATCGATTAAGTGGGACCGGGAGGCGGATCGGATGTTCAGCACAGTGAGTCGTCCACGGAGATCGTGGCGGGCGGTGATGTCGGCGGCGGCGGCATCGGTCCTCGCGGCGGCGGCCGTCCTGACCGCGTCCGCCTCCCCGGCCCAGGCGGCCACCGCCATCACCATCAACGGGTCGTCCGGCGGGCGGACGCTCGACGGCGTCGGCGCGGTCAGCGGCGGCGGCGGAAACAGCAGACTGCTGATCGACTACCCCGAACCGCAGCGCAGCGACATCCTCGACTACCTGTTCAAGCCCGGCTACGGCGCCGCGATGCAACTGCTCAAGGCGGAGATCGGCGGCGACACCAACTCCACCTCCGGCGCCGAGCCCAGCCACGAGCACACCCGGGGCAGCGTGAACTGCAACCGGGGCTACGAGTGGTGGCTGATGGAGCAGGCCAGGCAACGCAATCCCAACATCGCGCTGGCCGGCCTGGCCTGGGGTGCGCCGGGCTGGATCGGCAACGGCAACTTCTGGTCCACCGACTCGATCAACTACCTGGTGGGTTGGCTGGACTGCGCGGCGACGCACGGGCTGACCATCAACTACCTGGGCGGATGGAACGAGAAGGGCTGGAACACCACCTGGTACAAGAACCTGCGGTCCACGCTTAACGCCCGCGGCTACGGCAGCGTGAAGATCGTCGCCTCGGACGACTGGGGGTGGGGCGCCGTTGACGACTCGCTGCGTGACCCGGCGTTCGCCGCCGCGGTGCAGGTCTTCGGCAGCCACTACGTCTGCGGCTACCGCGGCGCCCAGAGCAGTTGCCCCAGCTCCGCCAACGCCATCTCGACCGGCAAGCCGCTGTGGGCCAGCGAGAACGGCTCCGACGACTACAACGCCGGCGCGCCGGCGCTCGCCCGGGGCATCAACCGGGGCTACCTCGACGGCAAGATGACCGGCTACATCAACTGGCCGGTGATCGCCGCCATCACCCCGAACATCCCCTGGGCGACCACCGGCGTCGCGGTGGCCCAGCAGCCCTGGTCCGGGGCGTACTCCATCGGCAAGAGCACCTGGGTGATGGCACACACCACGCAGTTCGCCGCCCCGGGGTGGCGCTACCTCGACGCGTCGAGCGGCTATCTCGGCGGCAACCGCAACAACGGCAGCTACGTCTCGCTCAAGTCCACCAACAACAGCGACTACAGCACCATCATCGAGACGCAGGACGCCGGCGCGGCCCAGCAGCTCGACTTCACCGTCACCGGCGGGCTCTCCACCGGCACCGTGCGCGTCTGGGCGACGAACGTCAGGTCCAACAACAGCGCGGACCACTTCGTCCGGGGCAGCGACATCACCCCGAACGGCGGGCGCTTCTCGCTCACCGTCCAGCCCGGCTACGTCTACAGCATCACCACCACCTCCGGGCAGGGCAAGGGCACCGCGGTCAGCCCGGCGCAGGGCAACCTGAAGCTGCCGTACAGCGACAACTTCGACAGCTACGCCACCGGCCGCGAGGCCAAGTACCTGATGGACCAGCAGGGCTCGTTCGAGATCGCCGGGTGCGCCGCCGGGCGGACCGGCCAGTGCGTCCGCCAGATGTCCGAGCAGGCGCCGATCTACTGGACGACCGGCCAGGCCGAACCGTACGCCCTGCTGGGCGACCTGACCTGGCGCAACTACACGGTCTCCTCGGACGTGCTGCTGGAGAAGCCCGGTTACGTCCAGCTCATCGGGCGCGGCAACACCTACAACCACCAGGGCCCGCAGAACATGAACGGCTACTACTTCCGGGTCACCGACGGCGGCGCCTGGTCCATCCGGAGCAACAACACCAGCGGCAACTGGCGCACCCTGGCCAGCGGCAACACCTCGGCGCTGGGCACCGGACGCTGGCACAACCTGTCGTTGAAGCTCAACGGCAGCACCCTCACCGCGGCGGTCGACGGCACCACCGTCGGCACCGTGTCGGACTCCGCCTGGGTCGCCGGCCAGATCGGGTACGGCACCGGCCAGGGTGTCACCGCCCAGTTCGACAACCTCTCCATCACGCCGGGCGACGGTTCCAGCAGCCCGACCGGAGAGATCCGCAGCGCCAACGCCAACCGCTGCCTCGACGTCAACGGCGCCAGCCAGGCCGACGGCGCGGTGGTGCAGATCTGGGACTGCAACGGCGGCGCCAACCAGCAGTGGACGGTCGGCACGAACAACCAGCTCACCGTGTACGGCAACAAGTGCCTCGACGTGGCGGGCACCGCCTCCGGCAGCCGGGCGCGGATCATGACCTGCACCGGCGGCAGCAACCAGCAGTGGCGGCTCAACGCCGACGGCACCATCGTCGGCGTCGGCTCGGGGCTCTGCCTGGACGTCAACGGCGCGGGCACCGCCAACGGCACCGCGGTCCAGATCTGGACCTGCAACGGCGGCAGCAACCAGCAGTGGGTACGCGGCTGACCCCGCCACCCTCGCCGACCCGGCCGTCCCGTCACGGGGCGGCCGGGTTGGCGCGTCCCTCCTACGATGACGGTCATGGATGTCGCCGCGGTGACGAACGTGGTCGTGGCCGCGATCTCGGTGCTCACCGTCGTCGTCTCGGCGTTCTTCGCGCTCCGGCAGCTCCGGCTGGCGCAGGGCGCGAACCACACCCTGGTCGCGATCGAGCTGCTCACCCGCGACCGGATGAGCGACACGTTCCTGGACAGCCAGCAGTTCGTGCTCACCGAGCTGCGGACCGTCTGCCCGCGCGGCGTGCCGGTCAGCGAACTGCCCGCCGACGCCCGCAAGCACGTGAACCGGATCGCGCTCTACTACAACGGGCTGGGCCAGATGCTGGCCTTCAAGGTGGTCGAGCCGGCGTTGCTGCTCGGCACCGGTGGATACCGCGCCCGGGAGGCGTGGGCCGTGCTGGAGCCGTACATCCTCGCCGAGCGGGCGGAGCGCGGTGAGTCGTACCTGTCCAACTTCGAGCATCTCGCGGTGCTGGCGACCGAGACGCCGTGGCCGGTCGCGGTGCGCAAGCTGGGCCTGCGCCGGTTCGACCACTACCCGGCGGACGTGGGTCGGGTGCCCCGACACGTCGACGGACCGGAAACCTGAGCGTCTCCTCGCCCCGGGCCGACCACCATCCGCGCGGTGGCGAAATTCGTGCACATCACCCCTACCCCCACCCCCACCCCCACCCCCACCCACCCAGCGCCGTCGATCATGAAGTTGGCGGCCCGATCGGAGATCGAAAATGCCGCCAACCTCATGATCGACGTGATCGGGGGAAGGGGGATGAAGGGGGATGAAAGGGGAAGGGGGATGAAGGGGAGGCGTCAACCGGGGGTTGACGGGGGAGTGGGCGTCAACCTATGGTTGACGCATGGACGAGACCGAACCGCTCAAGATGAGCCACCCGGTGCGCCTCGACGACCTGATCGAGGGCATCAAGAAAGCCCGCCCGGACGCACTCGACCAACTGGCCGACGCGGTCCTCCTCGCCGACCACCTCGGCGACGTCGCCGACCACCTGATCGGGCACTTCGTCGACCAGGCGCGCCGCTCGGGCGCCTCGTGGACGGAGATCGGCCGCAGCATGGGGGTGAGCAAGCAGGCCGCCCAGAAGCGTTCCGCCGCCAAGGCCGAGACCGCCGCCGCGCTCGACCCGAACGCCGGGTTCGGCCGGTTCACGCCGCGCGCCCGCAACGTGGTGCTGGCCTCGCAGGAGGAGGCACGGGCCGCCGGCCACGCCGAGATCACCCCGGAGCACGTGGCGCTGGGGCTGCTCGCCGAACCGGACGGGCTGGCCGCCGCGTTGGTCAAGGCGAAGGGCGTACCCCTGGAGATGTTCCGGGAGGCCGTGGCCGCGACCCTGCCGGCGAAGGCCGACCAGGTCCCGGACCTGATCCCCTACGACGCACGCGCCAAGAAGGTCCTGGAGCTGACGTTCCGGGAGGCGCTGCGGATGGGGCACAACTACATCGGGACCGAGCACATCCTGCTCGCCCTGCTGGAGGAGGAGGGGGCCGACGGTGTGCTCGGTGGCCTCGGTCTGACGAAGGAGGCGATGGAGTCCGCGGTGGAGGGCGCGCTGGCGGAGTTGGCCCGTAAGCGGGCCTGAACCGCCTCGGGCACGCGCCACGGGGGCGCGTGCCCGACGTGCGGTTGTCAGTCGGCGGCGGGGAATCCGTAGCGGGCGGCGTGCTCCGGGTCGGCCGGGTCGACCTGGCGGATGCCGGCGTCGGCGAGAAGCTTGTTCACCTCGTCGAGCCGGTCCCGGACCAGCCGGGCCTCCTCCTCGGTGACCCGGCCGCGGTGCGGCCGGCCGGCGTGCTCGATGGTGCCGTAGTCGACCTTCTCGGCGGTACGCCGCGCCTTCGGCGGCCTGACCCGCTCGGCGGTCCGCAGCAACCGCGCCATCGGCACGTCGGTCGCCATCGCGTCGAACTCGCTGGCGGTCAGCACCACCCGGCGCGGCTCGCCGCCGCCGTGCCGGTCGTGGATCTCCACCACGGCCACGTCCAGCGCCGCGTCGTCGATGCTCTCCACGTCGACCGGGGTGGCGTCCAGTTGCACGGGCCCGGCGACCAGGTCCGGGTGCTCCAGCACGACGACCCGGACCACCTCGTCGTCGGGGGACAGCACCTGGCCGGTGAAGTCGGAGACGTGGATCGTCTTCTTGCCCATGCGCGGAGCTTCTCCTGTCGTAGGCCGGAAATCGGACCACAAGACGCTACCGCACAGGCGTACGAAGGCCGGTGCGACCGTCGCCCGGTGTGTCGCCGCCCGCGTCGCTCAGAGACTGCCCCGCGGCGCGACCCACTCGGTGGTTTGGCCGGTCAGCGCGGCGATCCTCGCGTAGTCGGCGTCGTAGTGCAGCACCACCGCGCCGTGGAGTTCGGCGGTGGCCGCGATGACGAGGTCGGGCAGGCGGAAGTGGCGGTGCTGGCTGTCGGCCGCCAGGAGACGATGGACCGACAGGGCGCGGTCCATCGCCTCCGTGGTGACGTCCAGCCAGCGGTGCCCGCGCAGTGCCTGCCAGAGGATCTCGTAGCCCTTGGGGCTGGGCGCGTTGTTCAGGTATTCCAGGGAGGTCATCTGGCACGCCGCCAGCCGTCCTTCCGCCAGCAGCGTCTCGAAGCGCTTCCGCACGGAGGGGTGGCGGCCCTGGAACACGTACACCGAGGTGTCGGCCAGATAGATCCGATCGACCATCAGGCCGCGGCCTCGCCCTCTCGCGCGTGTTCGGCCAGCCGGCTCAGATCACGCCCTCCGCCGTGCCGCCACGCCTGTTCCGACCTGGTGAAGTCCATCTCGACCTGGTCGAAGGCCGCGACAATCTCCTTGGCCTGTCGCCGGACCGCGAACGCGTGGAGCGCGGCGTTGATGGTGGCGACCTTGGTGTCCGTGCCCAGAGCCTCCCGGGCCGCCTCGAGTCACTCGTCGTTCACGTCCACGGTGATGCGCGTCATGACGCCGACCATGCACCGGAAAAGTCGCACGGGACGCACCAAGGAATCAGGTGTCGTGGTGCGTCACGTCGTCGTGAGGCCGCGCCAGGCGGGGGTGCCGGCCGGCTGCGCGTTCAGCTCGGCCCAGCAGGGCCCCCGGTGTCGGGCCTCGCGGTAGGCCGGCTGCGCCGGGAAGCGGCCGGGCGCGTCGGCGGCCCGCCAGCTCCGCGCCGGGTCCTGCTGGAATCGGTCATTCGGCTTCTGAGGCATGACCACTACCGTCCCAGAGAAACTTGTCCATGTATGAAAGTGAATATGACGCGGGGTCGAGGCGTTCGGTTCCGCCGAAGCGTCAGATTCCGGCGGCCGGCAGGCGGACCACGAATCGGCATCCGTCGCTGACGTTCTGGACCTCTACCCGCCCGCCGTGCGCCTCAACCAACCCGCGCACGATCGCCAGCCCGAGCCCGCCGGACCCGCTCGGCTCCACCGCCGCCGGCGTACGGGCCGGCTCGCCACGGAACGCCACGTCGAAGACGCGGGGCAGATCGTCCGCCGGAATGCCGCCGCAGGTGTCCGCGACCGCCAGCCAGGCGGTGTCGACGTCCCGCCCCGCGTCCACCGTCACCGTGCCGTCGGCCGGCGTGTAGCGGATCGCGTTGAGCAGCAGGTTGCCCACCACCCGCGCCAGCTCCCGCTCGCTGGCCGTCACCGCCGGCCAGCCCGACTCGGGGGTGACCAGGCGGATCCGGCGGGCGGCGGCCAGCGGCGCCGCGCCGGCCAACGCGTCGGAGACCACGTCGCCGAGCGCCACCGTGGACAGCGACAACCGGAGCGCGCCGGCGTTGATCCGGGACAGCTCGAACAGGTCGTCCACCAGCCGGGTCATCCGGTCGGTCTCGATCCGGATCCGGCGGTGGTACTCGGCCACCGTCACCGGCTCGTCGACCACCCCGTCCTCGAGCGCCTCGGCCATCGCCCGCAACCCGGCCAGCGGGGTCCGCAGATCGTGCGAGACCCAGGCGACCAGGTCGCGGCGTCCCTTCTCGATGAGGCGTTCCCGGGCCCGGGCCTGGTCCGCCCAGACCGCGGCGGCGGCCAGCCGGCGGCCGAACAGCCAGCCCACCGCCAGGCTCACCACCGCGGCGGCGGCGAGCGTGGTCAGCACCACCTGGAGGTCGTGCGGGGAGAGGAACATGGCCTGGGCGACCACCGCCACCCCGGCGGCCACCGCGCCGACGGTCGTGGCCAGCAGCACCGAGATGTGCACGGTGATCGACCGGCCGCGCAGCACCCGCAGCGCCACCGCGCCGCCCAGCCCGACCGCGAGCGCCGCGGCCAGCGACGCACCGAAGATCAGCGCGAGGTCACCCATCGGCCGGCTCGTACCGGTAGCCGACACCCCAGACGGTGACGATGCGTCGGGGACTGGCCGGGTCGGCCTCGATCTTCTCCCGCAGCCGCCGCACGTGCACGGTCACCGTCGACTGGTCGCCGAAGCTCCAGCCCCAGACCCGCTCCAGCAGCTCGGCCCGGCGGAACGCCCGCGCCGGATGCCGCATCAGGTGCGCCAGCAGGTCGAACTCGCGCAGCGTGAGGGCCAGCTCCCGGCCGTGCAGGCGGGCCACCCGGGGCCCGGTCTCCACCTCCAGGCCGCCGTCCGTGAGTAGCTCCGGCAGCACGCCGGCCGGCTCGCCGCCGGCCCGGCGCAGCACCGAGCGCACCCGCAGCACCAGCTCGCGCGGGGAGAACGGCTTGCCCAGGTAGTCGTCCGCGCCCAGTTGCAGGCCGAGGATCCGGTCCGCCTCGTCGCCGCGCGCGGTCAGCATGACGATGGGTACGCCGTCCGGCCGCTCCCGCAGCCGCCGGCACACCTCCAACCCGTCGAGCACGGGGAGCATCAGGTCCAGCACCACCAGGTGCGGCGGGCGGCGGGACACGGCGTCCAGGGCCGCCGCCCCGTCCCCGGCGTGCTCGACCTCGTAGCCGGCGTGCTCCAGGTAGCGGCAGACCACGTCGGCGACCGTCCGGTCGTCGTCGACCACCAGCACCCGCTGCCCCACGGTGCACCTCCTGCCGACCGGGAGGTCAGCGTAGCCACGGGCGGGCGCGTGATCCATTGCCAGGTTCTTACGGCCGGCGGCGACCGGGTGGGCCCGGTGGGCGTACCGTGATCATGTGCTCGACCGACGGCTCTTCCTGCACCTGGCGACCTGGTTGGGGCAGTGGCCGGCGGGGCCCGGGTTGCACGTGGTCCGGTCCTGGCGCCGCGCCCGCCCGGCCTGGGACGGGCGGCTGCGCCCGGCGATCGGGGTCGCGGCGGGCGGCAGCGCGATCCTGTCGGTGGCGCCGGCCCGCGTCGAGGCGGTCCGCTCGCTGGTCGCCGGGCGGCCGATCGAGGAGTGGCTGCCCGCGCTGCCGGCGGCGGTCGGCACCCCGGAACTCACCACGAACCGGGGCGTGTTCCGCTGGTGCACCGACCCGGCGCCGCTGCCCGACGTGGGGGAGTGGTTGCCGCCGACGGTGCCCGGCGCGCCGCCCTGGCTGGGCCTGTTCGACACCGACGTGCTGGTGGTCCGGGACGACGCCGGCGCGTACCTGGCCGGCGTGGGCATCAAGCGACACGACGCGTACGGGCACGAGCTGGCGGTGGGCACGGTGCCGGCGGCCCGGGGGCGTGGGCTGGCCCGGCGGCTGGTCGCGCAGGCGGCCCGGCGCGTGCTGGCCGAGGGCGCGATCCCCACCTACCTGCACGACCCGGGCAACCGGGCGTCCGCCCGGGTGGCCGAGGCGGCCGGGTTCCCGGACCGGGGCTTCACCTCGTTCGGCGTCTTCCCGCACTGACCGGCGACGTGGGCGCGGACCGTGGATCCCGGGCCGGATCCACGGTCCGCTGCCTCTCCCCCCGGCCCCGACACTGGTAACGCTAGGTGAACGAATGTGTCCGGACAAGACGCGGACCTTGTCCGGTTGTGGACTTGACCTGCGGAATCGTTGCCACCGTCCGGTGGTGGATCAGTGACGCAGTGTGTTGATGAGTGTGACTGCCTGGCGGGTGACCGGACGCAGCACCCGAAGGCGGGACAGCGCCACGAGCCGGTCGACCAGCGGGACCACGCCGTCGATGAGCTGCCGGGTCTTGGCCTGGCCGGGCGAGCGGTCGTGCACCCAGTAGAGCACCACGCCCAGGTAGCCGAGCCAGAGCAGCTCCGGCAGGGCCGCCCGCAGCTCCTCGTCCAGTTTCGCGGTGGAGCCCGCGAGCACCTCGCGGAAGAGCGCCACCGACGCCTCGCGGGGCGCCGACGACTCGGCCGAGAACGGGCTGAGCGGTGAGGTCGGCTCCGCCGCCGTCTTGAAGAACGAGCCGGCGAACGAGTGGTACGGGCTCAGCACGTCCACGCCGGCGTGCAGCACGCCGGCCAGCCGCGGCGCGAGGTCCTGCTCCCGGGCGAGCACCGGCGCGGCGGCGGTCCGGTGCTCGCGCTGGGTGTCCGCGTAGAACTCCTGGACCAGGTGTTCCTTCGAGCCGAAGTAGTAGTAGGCGTTGCCCACCGCCACGCCGGCCTCCTGGGCGACGGCCCGCATGGTGGTGCGCGCGTACCCCCGTTCGCGGAACAGCCGCAGCGCGGTGTCCAGGATCAGCCGGCGGGTCTGCTCACCCCGGGCGGTCGCCCCGCCGCTCGGGCCACCCGCACCGCTCGTCGGCGCACTCTGCTCGGTCATCGTCGTCACCGTATCCCGGTGCCCGGGACGCGTTCGCGGAGCACGGCGGGGCCACCGCCACCGTCGGGCCGGTGCCGGGCGCCGGCGGACAGCCGTCCGGTGCCGGCCCGGCGGTCGGTGGGCCGCGGGCCCGCGGGCCCGGTGGGTCAGTCGGTCAGGCCGAGCACCCGGGCGGCGGCCCGGCCGTTGGCGTGGCTCGCGCCGTAGGTGGCGACGAACCCGCGCGCCCCGGCCGGCCGCCAGGCCGCCGGCCAGCCCATCTCCACCACGGTCACCGGATGCGTGGCGGCCAGCGCCTCGACCAGCTCCCGCGCCCCGGGCAGCCGGTGCAGGTGCCGCCCGACCAGCACCACCGGCCGTTCGCCGGCGAGCCGGCCCAGCTCGCCCGGATCGGTCTCGCCGGCCACCGCGCGCGCCTGCTCGACGCCGGCGGCCAGATGCGGACCCAGCCCCCACGGCACCCGCCCCTCGGCGATCGTGGCGGCGGCGTGCACCTGCACCACCAGCGGGGCGCCCGGACCGGGCAGGTCACCCTCGACGCGCACCGCCCGCAGCGCGGCGGCGTAGCCGAGGCCGTCGGCGGCCGGGGCCGGGGCGTCGGCCGGCCCGGCCCAGCCGGCGAGCGCGGCGGTCCGGCCGGCGGCCTCCTCCACCCGGGCGCGGTCCAGCCGGCCGTCCCCGAGCGCGGCGACGATCTCGGCGGCGACGCGTTCCACCAGGGCGGCGTCGACCTGCGCGCCGATGCAGAGCAGGTCGGCGCCGGCGGCCAGCGCGCGGACCGCGGCCGGACCCACCCCGCCGGCGGCCAGCGCCGCGCCCTTCATCTCCAGCGCGTCGGTGATCACCGCGCCGGTGAAGCCGTACTCGCCGCGCAGCAGGTCGTGCAGGACCGCCCGGCTGAACGTGGCCGGGCCGTCGCCGGTCAACGCCGGCACCCGGATGTGCGCGGTCATCACCGCGCGGACGCCGGCGTCGACCACCGCGGCGAACGGCGGCAGGTCCCGCTCCCGCAGCACGGCCGGCGGCACGTCGACAGTGGGCAGCTCGTGGTGGGAGTCGGCGACCGTCGCGCCGTGTCCGGGGAAGTGCTTGGCGCAGGCGGCCACGCCGACCGACTGGAGGCCGGCGACCGCGGCGGCCGAGTGCACCGCCACCCGCTTCGGGTCCGCGCCGAACGAGCGGGTGCCGATCACCGGGTTCTCGTCGGCGGTGTTCACGTCGACCGTGGGGGCCAGGTCGAGCGTGAGGCCGAGCGCGGCCAGCTCCGCGCCGATCGCCGCGTACACCGCCCGGGTGAGGTCCGGGTCGTCGACCGCGCCGAGCGCGGCGTTGCCCGGGTACGGGCTGCCGGTGGCGTGGGCCAGCCGGGTGACGTCGCCGCCCTCCTCGTCGATCGCGACGATCACGTCCGGGCGGCCGGCGCGCAGCGCCGCCGTGGACGCCGCCACCTGGGCCGGGTCGTGCACGTTCGTGCCGAACAGGGTGTGCCCGGCGAGCCCGTCGGCGAGCAGGTCGACCGCCCAGCCCGGCGGCACCGGGCCCGGGTACGCGGCCAGCAACGTGCCCAGCGCGAGCCGACGGAGTCCTGGATCCAGCCCCACTGTCGTTCCCCTTTCCCTGCCGGGTCGTCCGACCTCCGTCGGACGGGGTGGCCGATACGCTAACGGGCACCCTTCGGCAGGCGTTTTATGGTTAGCAACCTTACGAAAAAAATTGAGGACGTTGGCATGAGTGCGACCCGGCTGCCCGGCACCCCCCGACTGTTGCGGGCGCTCAACGACCGTGCGGCGCTGGAGCTGCTGCTCGAACGTGGTCCGCTGACCCGGGCCCGGATCGGCGAGCTGACCGGGCTGTCCAAGGTGACCGCCTCCCAGCTGGTCGAGCGGCTGGAGGAGCGCGGCCTGGTCGCCCGGGTCGGTGAGCAGGCCGGCGGGCGGGGCCCGAACGCCCAGCTCTACGCGGTGCGTCCGGGCAGCGCGTACGTGGTCGGCGTGGACGTCGGCGCGGAGCGGGTGGTGGCGGCCTGCGCCGACATCACCGGCACCGTCGCCGGCCGGGTCGAGCAGTCCACCAAGGACACCGACGATCCGGTCGGGGTGGTGCACAACGCCGTGGTGCAGGCCGCCAGCAGCGCCGGCGCGGAGCTGTCCGCGGTCCGGCGCGTCGTGCTGGGCACCCCCGGCCTGGTCGATCCGCAGACCGGCGACATCACGTTCGCGTTCAACCTGCCGCGCTGGCACAGCGGCCTGCTCGCCGCGCTCCGGGAGGACCTGGACACCCCGGTCGTGTTCGAGAACGACGTGAACCTCGCCGCGGTGGCCGAGGCGCAGTCCGGCGCCGCCCGGGGCACCGCCGACTTCGTGCTGGTCTGGGTGGACGCGGGCGTCGGCCTGGCGATCATGCTGGGTGGCCGGCTGCACCACGGCAGCAGTGGCGCGGCCGGTGAGATCGGCTACCTGCCGGTGCCCGGGGTGCCCATCCCGCGCGACGTGTCGCGGCGGGCCAAGCCGGCGTTCCAGCAGCTCGCGGGCGCCGACGCGGTGCGCGCCGTGGCGGCCGAGCACGGCTTCGCCACGCCGGACGCGGCCGAGCAGGGCGTCGCGGCGGCGCGGGCGGCCGAGGCGGTGCAGGCCGCCATCGCCGCCGGTGAGGCCGGTGGCCCGGTGCTTGACGAGCTGGCCCGCCGGCTGGCGCTCGGCGTGGCGAGCACCTGCGTGGTGCTCGACCCGCCGTTGGTGGTGCTCGCCGGCGCGGTCGGTCGGGCGGGCGGGGCCGCGCTGGCCGAGCGGGTGCAGCAGGAGGTCGCGGCGATCACGCTGGTCCGCCCCCGGGTGGTGAGCACCGGGCTGACCGAGGAGCCGATCCTGCGCGGCGCGTTGCGTACCGCGCTCGACGCGGTCCGGGACGAGGTGTTCGGCTCGACGGTCGGCTGACCGCCGACCTGTCACCGCACCGGCCGCCATGTGAAGGAATTCTTCACGCTGTAGGCAAAGTCTGCAAGGAGTTGCCGGCGATGTCCGGTCGGCCCGCGTCGGCGCGGCCCGGTCCGGCCGGGCCGCGCCGACGTGCTCAGATCAGGTCACGGCGGCGGAACACCGCGAACGCGGCGGCCACCAGCGCGGCAGTGAGCCCGAGCAGGACCACCAGGCCCGCCGGCCAACCCAGCGTGTACGAGCCGTCGCAGAAGCCGGAGATCCCGGTGCTGCACGCGTTGTCGTCCCAGAACCGCACCTGGCCGGCGAGCCACGCCCCCAGGTAACTGGAGAGCATGAACCGGTCCGGGCGGCCGACCTGGAGGATCTGGAACACCAGCCGCGCGCCCAGCTCCCACACCACCACGTACGCGGCCACCGTGCCGAGCGCCGCCGAGGTGTGCCGGCCCAGCGTGGCGACGGCGAACCCGAGCGCCGCGGCGAGCAGCACCAGCACCACGCCGCGCGCCCAGACCGCGCCGAGCCCGGCCCAGAACTCGCCGCTCATCCGGCCGGTCAGCCCCGACGCCTGGCCGATCAGCCAGAACGCCCCGAGGTACGCCACCGACGCCAGCACGGAGAGCCCGAGCAGGCCACCCAGCAGCGTGCCGAGCTTCGCGGCGAACACGGTCGGCCGGCGGGGCCGCCACAGCAGCAGGTTGACCACGCCGCCGGAGTTCAGGTCCGCCCCGATGTAGGAGGCGCCGACCAGGAACCCGAACAGCGCCAGGAACGCGATCAGGAAGTAGAGCAGCGGCTTCGCCTCCTTGGCGAAGACGAACACGCCGCTGAGGTAGTCGGACGCGGTCGGCAACTGCTCGGACTGCGCCGGGTCGATCTGGGCGCAGTCACGCGGCAGGTAGTCGTTCTCGTCCGGGGCGAGCGTGCCCGCCTTGATCCGCAGGCACCGGTCGTGCGCCAACTCCAGCCGGCGCACCTCGTCCGCCGCCTGCGACTGGGCCCGGCTCAGCTCCACCTCGGTCGGCCGGTGCGAGCCGCCCAGCGTGGTCACCACCGTCACCGCGAACGCGACCGCCAGCAACACCACCATGAGCTGCACGAAGCGCCGGGCGGCGAGCCGCTCCAGCTCGGCACGGACCAGGTTCACGCGTCCACCTCCCGGCTGCCCCGGACGTCGAGATCGATCACACCGTCGTACGCCGGCGCGCCGTCCACCTGGCGCGGCACCGCCACGTGCTCGTCGCCGCCGGTCAACTCCAGGAAGACGCTCTCCAGGTCGGGGCGGAGCGGGACCAGCTCCCGCACCCACATGCCCTGCTCACCCAGCGTGCGGCTGATCACCTCGGGGTCCTCCACGCCGGTCACCACCAGATGGCCGGCGTGCCCGGCCACCGACAGGCCGGCCCGGCCCAGCAGCAGCGCGGCCGGCTCGGGCTCGGCCACCCGGACCCGCCACTGGTGCTTGTCGAAACCGGCAAGCACCTCGTCGACCCGGCCGGACGCGACCCGCCGCCCCCGGCTGACGATCGTCACGTGGTCACAGATCAACTGGATCTCGGCGAGGATGTGGCTGGACAGCAGCACGGTCACCCCGGACGCGGCGAGCGACCGGGTCAGGTCGCGCATCTCCCGGATGCCGGCCGGGTCGAGCCCGTTCGCCGGCTCGTCGAGGATCAGCAGCTCCGGGCGCTTGAGCAGGGCCGAGGCCACCGCCAGCCGCTGCTTCATGCCGAGCGAGTAGCCCTTGACCCGCTCCTCGCCCCGGTCCCGCAGGCCGACCTGCTCCAGCACCTCGTCCACCCGGGAGGTGGGCACGCCCCCGGCGAGCGCCAGCAGCCGCAGCGTGCGGTGCGCGGTGAAGTTGCCGAAGAACTGCGGACTCTCCACGATGGCGCCAACGCGCCCGGCCACGTCCGGCAGCCGCTCCGGGGAGCGGGCGCCCAACACGTGCATCTGGCCGGCATCCGGCCGGACCAACCCGAGCAGGGCCCGCAGCGTGGTCGTCTTGCCCGAGCCGTTCGGCCCGAGGAAGCCGTGCACCTGGCCCGCCTCGACCAGCATGTGGAAGTCGTCGACGGCGACCCGGCGCCCATGACGCAGCGTGCGGAACGTCTTGCGGAGACCGGCGATCTCGATGACCGCGCTCATCCGCCTGCCTCCCGGCAGCGGTCGGGCATGAGTCGTCCTTCCTCAGGCGGTGACCAACGACACGGCGCCCCACCCTATGGCGGCGGCGCCGCCCGTGGGGGGCGCCGGGCCGGGTGCGTGGTTGGATGGGGCGGTGACTGGTGACCTGATCCCCGGCGCCGTGGGCGCCCCCGCCCCCTCGACCGTGGACGCGGATCTGGTGGTCAGCCTCGACGGGGTCGGCGTCACGCGCTCCGGCACCGCGCTGGTGCGCGACGTCGACTGGCGGGTCGAGCTGGACGAACGGTGGGTGCTGCTCGGCCCGAACGGCGCCGGCAAGACCACCCTGCTCAACCTGGCCGCCGGCCGGCTGCACCCGAGCAGCGGCGTCGCGCACGTGCTCGGCGAGCGCATCGGCCGCACCGACGTCAACGAGCTGCGTACCCGGATCGGCCTCTCCACCGCCACCCTCGCCGAGCGGATCCCCGCCGACGAACGGGTCGTCGACGTGGTGGTGACCGCGGCCTGGTCCGTGGTCGGCCGCTGGCGGGAGAGCTACGACCGCACCGACGAGGCGCGGGCCGCCGCGCTGCTGAGCCAGCTCGGCGTCGGCCACCTCGCCGAGCGCGGCTACGGCACGCTCTCCGAGGGCGAGCGCAAGCGGGTGCAGATCGCCCGCGCCCTGATGACCGACCCGGAGCTGCTGCTGCTCGACGAGCCCGCCGCCGGGCTCGACCTGGGCGGTCGGGAGGACCTGGTGGCCCGGCTCGCCGAGCTGGCGTACGACCCGGACGCGCCGGCCATGGTGCTGGTCACCCACCACGTCGAGGAGATCCCGCCCGGCTTCACCCACGCGCTGCTGCTGCGCGAGGGCGGCGTGGTGGCGCAGGGCCTGCTCGCCGACGTGCTCACCGCCGACAACCTGTCCAAGACCTTCGGCCTGCCGTTGGTCGTCTCGCGGACCGGCGACCGCTGGACCGCCCGCGCCGCCTGACCGACGGGAACCCACCGTGCCACAGACCCGGATCGCCGTCGTCGGCAGCGCCAACATGGACCTGGTCGGCACCGCCGCCGCGCTGCCCCGGCCGGGGGAGACGGTGCTCGGCAGCGACTTCGTGATGCTGCCCGGCGGCAAGGGCGCCAACCAGGCGGTCGCCGCGGTCCGCGCCGGCGCGTCCTGCGTCTTCCTCGGCGCGATCGGCTCGGACGCGTTCGGCGTCACCCTCCGGGCCCGGATCACCGCGGCCGGCGTCGACACCGGCCACCTCCGGGTGACGTACGGGCCGTCCGGTGTCGCCCTGGTCATGGTCGGCGGCGCGGGGGAGAACGCGATCCTGGTCACCCCGGGCGCGAACGAGGCGTTCACCGGGCCGACCGAGGACGAGCTGGCCGCCGTACGCGAGGCGGACGTGCTTGTCGCGCAGCTTGAGGTGCCGGTCGAGACGGTGACCGAGGCGGCGCTGGCGGCCCGGTCCGCCGGCACCCGGGTGGTGCTCAACGCGGCGCCGGCCCGGCCCTTGCCGCCCGAGTTGCTGGCCGCGACCGACCTGCTGGTGGTCAACGAGCCCGAGGCGCAGGCGTTGACCGGCCGCGGTCGGGACGAGCCGGCGGCGCTGCTCGACCTGGTGCCCCGCGCGGTGCTCACGCTCGGCGGCGACGGCGCCTGGTACGTCGACCGGGACCGCCCGGCGCTGCACGTGCCGGCGCTACCGGTGGACGTGGTCGACTCCACCGCCGCCGGGGACGCCTTCACCGCCGCGCTGGCGGTGGCCTGGGGCGAGGGGCGCGACCTGGCCGAGGCGGTGCGCTGGGCGGCGGCGGCCGGGGCGGCCTGCGTCCGCAAGCTCGGCGCCTCGGTGGCCCTGCCCCACCGCGCCGAGATCGACGCGCTGTTCGGCGGGCGGTAAGGAGGGGCCCCCTGTTAACGCCTCCGGTACAGGCGGGGCCCCTTCTCAACCCTCGGCGCGCTCGCCGCGGCGGCGGAGCATGCCGAGGCCGGGGATGCCGGCCACCGCGAGTTTCAGGTCCCGGGTGACGTCCAGCAGGTCGTGCAGGTCCGGGCCGACCCGGTCCAGCGTGGCCAGGATCGGCAGCACGTCCGAGGTGAGGTGCTCCTTCAGCTTCGGCAGCTCGTCGACGAGCCGGATCGCGGCGGTCACCTCCTCCGGGCTGAGCTGCTCGACGAAGCGGGCCGCCATCGGCGCGGCCCGGCGCAGCGTCGCCTCGTACGCGGCCAGCAGCTCGGTCGCGGTGCCGGCGGCCTGCTCGGCGGTGGCCACCGTGCCGGCGGCCCGGGTCGCCACCGTGTCCGCCTCGGCCACCACGCCGGCCGCCGCCCGCGCCACCCGATCGGCCTCGCCGACCACCGTGGCGGCGGCAGCCGAGACGCGCTCGGCCTCGCCGACCACCACCGCCGCGGCGGCGGCCACCTCGGTCGCGGTGTCGATCGCGGTGGTGGCGGCGGCGCTGATCACGGCCACCTCGCGCACCGCCCCCTCGGCGTCGGTGAGCACCCGGTCGGTGCGGTCGAGCGTGCCCTCGATCCGGTCGACCACCCCGTTGATCCGCCGGACCAGCGCCTCCACCTCGTCGAGCACGGCGAAGGCGCGGGCGGGCACGGCGGCGAACGCGGCGGCCGAGCCGAGCGCCTGGTCCAGGGCGGAGCGGGTGAGGCCGACGACGGCGCCGGGCCGGGGAAGTGGGATCGCCATGCCGACAAGTGTGCGTCGCGCCGGCCAGCGACGCTCGCCGGCCGCCGGGCGGCGTACGTGTCAGGTGGCACGCGGGCAACGAGGCATCCGGGTGCGGAAACCCGGAGCAACGCCGGCTCTCCCGCAGCGCGGGCGTGCCGCGTAGGGTGCCGGCATGCCCGCCCCCGGCCCGGCCCCGCGGCGACTCCTCGTGCTCGGCGCGCTCGCCCTGCTCGCCGTCGTGCTCGGCACGCTGCTGCTGGTCCGCGCGGACGCCGGACTGAGCACGCGGCGGGCCACCGTCACCGGGGTGCCGCTCACCGAGGTTCGCCAGTCCGGAACGAGCGGCGACCGTCGACCGGGGGTGGTGATCGCGCACGGGTTCGCCGGCTCCGCCCGGCTGATGCGCCCGCTGGCCGACTCGGTGGCCCGGCACGGCGCGGTCGCGGTGCTGCTCGACTTCGCCGGGCACGGCGCCAACCCGGCCGGGCTGCCCGGTGCGGGTCGGGACGACGAGCGGGCCCGGGCGGTTCTGCGGCACGACCTGGACGTCGCGCTGGCCTGGCTGCGGAGCCGGCCGGACGTCGACCCGGACCGGATCGTCCTGGTCGGCCACTCGATGGGCGCCGGGGCGGTCACCCGATACGCGGTCGACCACCCGGAGATCACCCGGACCGTGGCGATCTCGCTGCCCGACGCGAACGACGTGCCGCCCGGCTGGGCGGGCCGCCTCACGGTGGTGGTGGGCGGGCTGGAGTTTCCCGACTTCCGCCGGGCGGCCGAGGCGGCGGTGGCCGGCGGGCCACCGGGGGCGCGGGCGCGGGTGGTGGCACCCGGCACCGAGCACATCTCGGTGCTCTTCGCGCCGCGTACCCACGCCGCGACGCTGGCCGCGATCCCGGGTCGCCCCGGCGGTCCGCCGCCGGCCCCGCTGACCCGCCTGGCCGGCGGCGGGCTGCTTCTGCTCGGCCTGGGCCTCGGCTTCGTACCGCTGGCCTCGCTGCTGCTGCGCGGCCCGTCGCCCGCCGCGTCGCCCGGCGGACCACGCTCCCGGCCGGGTCGGTGGCTCGCGGTGGCGGTGCCGGCGGCCGGGCTCGGCGCGGTCCTCGCCGCGCCGCTGCCGACCGACCGGCTGTCGCTCGCGGTCGGCGGGCACGTGGCCGTGTTCCTGCTGCTCACCGGCGTGCTGCTGGTCGCGGCGCACCTGAGGTTCCGGCCCCGTCGGCCGCCGGCCGGCCACGCCCGCCGGCCGACGCGCGCCGCCGGAGTGGCGGCGGTGCTTCTCGGGTACGCGGTGCTCGCCGTCGCGTTGCCGCTGCACCTGGGGTTCACGTCGACGGCACCGGTCGGCGCCCGCTGGTGGCTGCTGCCCCTGGTGACGCTCTGTTGCCTGGCCTTCCTGCTCGGCGCCGAGCTGGTCACCGAGGGTCGGGGCGTGGCCTACGCGGCGGTCGGCGGGCTCGCGGTGGTGGTCCTGGCCGCAGCGGCGGTGACCGGCCTGGCGCCCGGGTTCGTGCTGCTGGTGGTGCCGCTCTTCGCGGCGCTGGTGGCCTGGCAGGCGGCGTGGGCCGGGGTGCTGCGCCGGCGCGACGCGCCGTGGTGGCTGCCGGCGGCGGTCGGTGCGGTGGTGCTCGCCTGGCCGATCGCCACCACGCTGCCGCTGACCTGAGCCGGGACGGGGATCAGCGCGTCGGCCGGGCCACCCGCAGCGCCCACCAGATCAGCGGCGCCTGCATCGGCACCCGGCCGTAGGCGATCGCCCGCCTCACCGGCCGTCGCCGTCGCCAGTCCCAGGCCATCTGCGCGTTGGCCGGCAGCACCGCGACGAACAACGCCGCCGCGGCCAGCCCACCCCGTCGTCGGGTCGCCGGATGCGCCACCGCCGCCGCCACGGCCAGCTCCGCGACCCCCGAGGCGTACGTCCAGAAGCGGGCCGGCCCGGGCAGGACGCGCGGCACGATCGGGTCGTAGAAACCGGGGCGGGCGAAGTGGGTGACGCCCGCGGCGGCGAGCAGCCCGGCGAGCGCGACGGCCTCGCCACGACGGTGGGTCATCGTCGGTCTCCCTGCTGTTCGACGGCGCGCTGCACGGCCCGGTAGATCTGCCCGAACCGTAGCGCGTCGGGCGTACGGACCAGCATCGTCTCCCGCCCGTGCACCTGCACCCACAGCTCGTGCACCCGGTTGCCCCGCTCGTAGGAGCGGTCCAGCCAACCCAGCGGCACCTCCAGGAACGGGGTGAGCACGAGCCCCAGCACGACGAACGCGGCCAGGATGATCAGGGCGAGCTTCCAGTCGCCCCGGTCCTGCGCGCCCCAGGCCAGCGACAGCACGCAGACCAACGCCACCAGCGGCGGCAGCGACAGCAGCAGGACCAGCACGCCCCGGCCCAGGACCCGGCCCCGGACCGCCATCGTGGTGGTGCCGCGGGCGTGCCAGACGTACGTGATGTCGGCGAGCGCGACGACCTGCCCGCCGGCGTGGATGGTCTGCGAGGTGACCTGTACCGCGTCGTCCCGGTAATAGAGGGTCATAAATCAGCGTAACCACTGGCGGTGCGCGGGCGGAATCTGTGGGTAGCGTGGTCGGCATGGCGGACGGGGACGAGCGGGCGCGCAACGTCGAGGTGGTCCGGCGTTACCTGCGGACGTTCGTCACCAAGGACCTGGCCGAGCTGGCCGAGGTGGTCGACGAGGACGTGGCGGTCTACGGCTCCGGCGTGGCGGTACGCGGCCGGCGGTGGCCCGAGGCGGCTGTCTCCTCGCCCGGCCTGACCGTGCTCGACCAGGAGATCGTGGAGATCTTCGCGGCCGAGGACCGGGTGGTGGTGTCGATCGCGCAGACCTACCGGCGGGACGCGACCGGGGCGACCACGGTGCAGAGCGCCTGCAAGATGTACCGGTTGGCCGGCGGCCGGATCGTCGAGTTCTGGGGCGAGCAGGACACCTACGGCCTGCTGCGCGGGCTGGGCCTGGTGCCGGACGACCCGATCACGTTCTGAGCGGCGCCGGCACCGGGACCGGCACCGGGACCGGCACCGGGACCGGGACCGGGACCCGAGGGCACGCGCTCCATGGCCCGCTGCACCGCCCGGTAGATCTGGCCGAAGCGCAGCGCGTCGCCGGTGTGCAGCAGCCGCACCGGCCGGCCCCGCCAGGTGGCCCACATCTCCAGCTCGCGGCTGCCCCGCACGTACGAGCGGTCCAGGTGTTCGAAGAGCACGTCGGCGAGCGGCCCGACCGCGAGGCCGACCAGCACGGAGGCCCCGACGATGGCGATGGTGACGGTGAGCGAGCGGTGCAGCCAGACCGCCAGCGCGATGCCCAGCAGCGCGGCCACCAGCGGCCCGGCGAGCGCCGCGCCGATCGCGCCGCGCCCGGCCAGCACCCGCCAGGAGCGGCTGCCCCGGCGGTGCCACACCATGGTCAGCTCGGCCAGCGGGTAGCTGTGCTCGTCCACCCGCAGCGCGGTGGACGTGACCCGGACCGACCGGTCGTCGTAGTAGGTGGTCATGGCGTCACTCCCGGTGTCCGGCGGCTACCGCACTGTCTACCCCAACGACGTGGGTCGTAAGGTTGGCACGCTACTTCGACGAGGAAGTGAGGGCGGCGTGGGCGAGTTCGTCAGGCTGGAAGTGAAGGACGGCATCGGGACCATCCGGCTGGAGCGGCCGCCGATGAACGCGCTCAACACGCAGGTGCAGGAGGAGTTGCGCGCCGCCGCCACGGCGGCCACCGCCGACGCCGAGGTCCGCGCCGTCATCGTGTACGGCGGCGAGAAGGTCTTCGCGGCCGGCGCGGACATCAAGGAGATGGCCGACATGTCCTACGTGGACATGGCGGAGCGGGCGGCCGACCTGTCCAGCGCGCTGGGCGCGATCGCGCGCATCCCCAAGCCGGTGGTCGCCGCGATCACCGGGTACGCGCTCGGCGGCGGGTGCGAGCTGGCGCTGGCCTGCGACTGGCGGATCGTGGCCGCCGACGCCAAGCTCGGCCAGCCGGAGATCAAGCTCGGCATCATTCCGGGCGCCGGTGGCACCCAGCGGCTGGCCCGGTTGGTCGGCCCGGCCCGCGCCAAGGATCTGATCATGACGGGCCGGATGGTCGACGCCGACGAGGCGCTGCGCATCGGCCTGGCCGACCGGGTGGTGCCGGCCGCCGAGGTGTACGACGCCGCGGTGGCGTACGTGAAGCCGTTCCTGACCGGGCCGGTGCAGGCGCTGCGGGCGGCGAAGGCGGCGGTCGACGGCGGTCTGGACATGGACCTTACCTCCGGTCTGGCCTGGGAGAGCCAGCTCTTCGCGGCGCTGTTCGCCACCGACGACCGGCGCGAGGGCATGGCCGCGTTCGTGGAGAAGCGCAAGCCGGGCTTCACCGGCCGCTGACGCGAGGGTTGTTCACATTCGGTCTACCGGCCAGTAGCGTGTGACTCCGGTCGCGCGACGAAGGGGAGTGGCATGACGGAACGCCTCGAGGGGCACGGTGGCGAACTGGCGCTGGCGGCGCTGCGGGCGCACGGCGTACGGGAGATGTTCACGCTCTCCGGCGGACACGTCTTCCCGCTCTACGACGCCGCGCACAAGACCGGCTTCCCGCTCTACGACGTGCGGCACGAGCAGTCCGCCGTGTTCGCCGCCGAGGCGGTGGCCAAGCTCCAGCGCCGTCCCGGCCTGGCCGTGCTCACCGCCGGCCCCGGCGTCACCAACGGCGTCTCCGGCCTGACCAGCGCGTTCTTCAACGCCTCGCCGGTGCTGGTGCTGGGCGGGCGCGCGCCGCAGTTCCGCTGGGGCTCCGGCAGCCTCCAGGAGATGGACCACCTCCCGCTTGTCGCGCCGGTGACCAAGCACGCCGAGACGGTGTTCAGCGCCGACGACATCCCGCGCGCGGTGTCGGCGGCGCTGACCACCGCGCTCACCCCGCACCGGGGCCCGGTCTTCCTGGACTTCCCGCTGGAGGCGGTCTTCTCGGTCGGCGACGCCGACCTGCCGGCGGTCACCCCGCCCGCACCGATCGAGCCGGACCCGGACGAGGTGGCGAAGGCGGCCGGCCTGATCGCCGGCGCGTCCCGCCCGGTGATCATCGCCGGCTCCGACGTGTACGCCGGCGACGCGGTCGACGCGCTGCGCGCCGCCGCCGAGGCGTTGCGGGTGCCGGTGTTCACCAACGGGATGGGCCGGGGCGCGCTGCCGCCGTCCCACCCGCTGGCGTTCGCCAAGGCCCGCCGGGTCGCGCTGAAGGGCGCCGACGTGGTCGTGGTCATCGGCACGCCGCTGGACTTCCGGCTCTCCTTCGGCGACTTCGGCGACGCCACTGTGGTGCACGTGGTGGACGCGCCCAGCCAGCGCGCCGGGCACGTGCAGCCGGCCGCCGCGCCCGCCGGTGACCTGCGGCTGATCCTCGGCGGGTTCGCCGAGCACAGCGGCGACCGGGCCGACCACGCCGACTGGATCGCCGAGCTGCGTACCGCCGAGGACGCGGCGAAGGCCCGTGACGCCGAGGAGATGGGCGCCGAGACCGACCCGATCCGGCCGGCCCGGGTCTACGGCGAGCTGCGCAAGGTGCTCGCCCCGGACGCCATCACCATCGGCGACGGCGGCGACTTCGTCTCGTACGCCGGGAAGTACCTGGAACCCGCGCAGCCCGGCACCTGGCTCGACCCCGGCCCGTACGGCTGCCTCGGCACCGGCCTGGGCTACGCGATGGGCGCCCGGGTCAGCCACCCGGACCGGCAGATCTGCGTGCTGATGGGCGACGGCGCGGCCGGCTTCTCGCTGATGGACGTGGAGTCGCTGGCCCGGCAGAAGCTGCCGGTGGTGATCGTGGTCGGCAACAACGGCATCTGGGGGCTGGAGAAGCACCCGATGCGCGCCATGTACGGCTACGACGTCGCCGCCGACCTCCAGCCCGGCCTGCGCTACGACAAGGTGGTCGAGGCGCTCGGCGGCGCGGGCGAGACGGTGGAGAAGGCCGCCGACCTCGGCCCGGCGCTGGGTCGCGCGTTCGACGCCGGCGTGCCGTACCTGGTCAACGTGCTGACCGACCCGGCGGACGCGTACCCCCGCTCGTCGAACCTGGCCTGACCACGACCGTGACCGCCGCCGCCGGGTGACCGGCGGCGGCGCGTGGTGTGTCAGACCTCCGGGCGGTCCCGGTCGTCGGGGCGGTCCCGCAGCTCCGCCTCGCGGCGACGCAGGTCCTCCTCCCAGCGGCGGAGGCGTTCCTGGTCCTCGTCGCGGGAGCGCTTGTCGAGCGAGGCGAGGAAGTCGGGGTCGTCGTCCGGGGCGAGCGGCCCGCGGACCGGCGCGGCGGGTCCCCCGAACCCGGTGCCGCCGGCCGGGCCGGTCGGGCGCTCGCGACCGGCCACGAACCAGGCGATCGAGCCGACCACCGGGAAGAACAGGATGACCAGCACCCAGATCATCCGGGGCAGAGCCTTGACCTGGCCGTCCTCGGCGGAGAGGCAGCTGATCAGCGCGCAGACGGCGAGCACGACCTGGACCAGGAAGAGCAGTACGTAGAGGCGGGCCATGCCCCATGATGGCCCACCCGACGGGGTCAGTGCACCCGGCCCAGCACGTGCGCCACGCCGAGCAGGGCCAGCGCGGCGGCGCCGAGCGCGGTCAGCGGCATGGACAGGCGGCTGAGCCGGCGCGGGCCGGTGCCGGTGGCGCGCCGCCAGTCGACCACCAGCACGGCCAGCCAGACCGCGACCGCCGCCCCGGCCGGCACCGCGTCCCGGACGCGGCCGGTGAACGCCGGCCGGAGCTGGAGCAGCAGCACGACGGTCAGCGTGAGCAGCGTCCGCCGCCAGGCCAGCCGGGTGCGTTCGACAGGGAGACCGGCGTCGGTCATCGGGCTCCTCGGAGCAGTACGGCCCCCACCAGCAGCAGCGCGCCGACCGCGACGATCAGCGCCAGCACGGCGGGGAAGCGGGACGCCGGCAGTTCCTCACCCAGCCGGATGGCGCGTTCGGTGCGGGCCCAGTGGTCCACCGCCCGGATCGACACGGTGGCGCCGAGCAGCAGCAGCCCGACGGCGAGCACCTCGCGCAGGTGGGCCAGCGGGAGCGGCGGGAGGAACTGCGCGGCGGCCAGCCCGCCCGCGACCAGCGCCAGCCCGGTCCGCAGCCAGGCCAGGAACGTCCGTTCGTTGGCCAGCGAGAAGCGGTAGTCCGGCGTGCTGCCGACCGAACGCAGCTCCCGCGGGTCGAACCAGCGCTTGATCGACTCCCACACGGCACCGATTATCCGCTTTGCCACCGGCCTAGCCTGAGGGGATGACCGATCTTGACGCGCGCGCCCTGCGCGACGCCTACGACACGCAGGTCCGTCCGGAGCTGCCGGACCCGGTGCCCGCCGGGGTGACCATCGAGCGGGACGGTCCGCTGTTCCGCGTGCTCGGGCTGGACCAGCGTGGCTTCCTCACCTACCGGACGCTCGACGGCCTGGCCGGCGCCGAACTGGACGCGTTGATCGCCCGGCAGGTCGAGGTCTTCCGGGCCCGCGGCGAGGCGGTCGAGTGGAAGCTCGCCGGCCACGACGAGCCGGCCGACCTGGGCGACCGGTTGCGCGCCGCCGGCTTCGTCCCGGAGGACGAGGAGACCGTCGTGGTCGGCCCGGTGGCGCCGCTCGCCGCCGCCGTCCCGGTCCTCCCCGAGGGGGTACGCCTGCGCGAGGTCACCGGTCACGCCGACCTGGAGCGGATCGCCGCCATGGAGGAGGAGGTCTGGCACGACGACCGCGGTCACCTGGTGCACGGGCTGGCCCGGGAGATCGAGGCGGACCCGCAGTCGATCACGATCGTGGTGGCGGAGGCGGGGGAGACGGTGATCAGCGCCGGCTGGATCCGCTACCAGGCCGGTACCGGGTTCGCCAGTCTCTGGGGCGGCTCGACGCTGCCCCGGTGGCGTCGGAAGGGCGTGTACCGGGCGCTGGTGGCGTACCGGGCGCGGCTGGCGCAGCAGCGCGGCCGGACGTTGGTGCAGGTGGACTGCTCGCCGGACAGCCGGCCCATCCTGGAGCGGCTGGGGCTCGTTGCGGTCACCACCACCACGCCGTACGTCTACACTCCGTGATCATGGACCGGTTGACGGAGGACGAGCAGCTCACCCTGAAGACCGGCGCGTTCGGGGCGGTGTTCCTGGTCTCCAACGCGGTGCCCGGGGTGCTGGCCATGGTGCGCGAGAGCATCGCCGCCTCCGGTGCGCTGGCCGACGTCGGTGGCGTGGTCAAGGAGGCGCTCACCACCGGCCCGCTGCCGCAGTTGCCCCGCGACTCCGCGCTGGAGATCGAGTCGGTGGTGCTGCCCGCGCTGGGTCGGGCGGTGGAGATCCTGCGGGCCAAGTCGCCGGGCGACGTCGAGGCGTACCGGTCGGTGGTGCTGGCGGCGGCGGACCAGGTGGCGGCGGCGCACCGGGGCGTGGCGCCGGCCGAGGCGGCGGCCATCGACAAGATCCGGGTGGCGCTGACCGAGGTGGCGTGACCACCACAGGTTACGGTGAGTTGCGTCACTCCGGGCTCCCGGGGAGTCGATGCTACTTGCGGGTAACATTGCCCCGTGGGCAAGTGCACAGCGGCCTGCGGTTGACCGAGCGTTAAGTCACGCGGCAGGCTGCGCCCGTGACCGGGCGAGTGATCGCTACACCAAACAGGAGGGTCGTCGAAGCGCGATGAACATCGTCGTACTCGTCAAGCAGGTGCCCGATTCGGGCGCGGACCGCAACCTGCGTCCTGACGACAACACCGTCGACCGCGGCTCGGCGAACAACGTCATCAACGAGATGGACGAGTACGCCATCGAAGAGGCGTTGAAGATCAAGGAAGCGCACGGCGGTGAGGTCACCATCCTGACCATGGGTCCGGACCGGGCGACCGAGTCGATCCGCAAGGCGCTCTCCATGGGGCCGGACAAGGCCGTCCACGTCGTCGACGACGCGCTGCACGGCTCCTGCGCGGTGGCCACCTCGAAGGTGCTCGCCGCCGCCCTCGGGCAGCTCAACGCCGACCTGGTCATCTGCGGCGCCGAGTCCACCGACGGTCGGGTGCAGGTCATGCCGCACATGATCGCCGAGCGGCTGGGCGTGGCCGCCCTGACCGGCGCGCGCAAGCTCACCGTCGACGGCTCGACGCTGACCGCCGAGCGGCAGACCGAGGAGGGCTACGAGGTGGTCACCGCCTCGACGCCGGCCGTGGTCTCCGTCTGGGACACCATCAACGAGCCGCGCTACCCGTCCTTCAAGGGCATCATGGCCGCGAAGAAGAAGCCGGTGCAGACGCTCTCCCTGGGCGACCTGGGCGTGGCCCCGGCCGAGGTGGGCTTCGACGGCGCCACCAGCGCCGTGCTGGAGCACACCAAGCGCCCGCCGCGCTCCGGCGGCGAGAAGATCACCGACGAGGGCGAGGGCGGCGTCAAGCTGGTCGAGTTCCTCGCCACCGAGAAGTTCGTGTGAGAGGTCTGGACATGTCTGAGGTTCTCGTCGTCGTCGAAGCCACGAAGGAATTCGGCGTCAAGAAGGTCACCCTGGAGATGCTCACCCTCGCCCGCGAGCTGGGCACCCCGAGCGCGGTCGTGCTCGGTGGCGCCGGCGCCGCCGAGGCGCTGAGCGCCAAGCTGGGCGAGTACGGCGCGGAGAAGATCTACGCCGCCGAGGGCGAGGAGATCGACGGCTACCTGGTGGCCCCGAAGGCCACCGTGGTCGCCGAGCTGGTCAAGCGGGTGCAGCCGGTCGCCGTGCTGCTCGCCTCGTCGCAGGAGGGCAAGGAGATCGCCGCCCGCCTGGCGGTCAAGTTGGACAACGGCATCCTGACCGACGTGGTCGCCCTGGCCGCCGACGGCACCGCCACCCAGGTCGCGTTCGCCGGCTCCACCATCGTCAAGTCCAAGGTCACCAAGGGCCTGCCGCTGGTCACCGTCCGGCCGAACTCGCTCAACCCGACCCCGGCCGCGGCCACCCCGGCCGTCGAGCAGCTCACTGTGTCGGTCACCGACGCGGACAAGCTGGCCAAGGTCGTCGAGCGGGTCGCCGAGCAGAAGGGCTCCCGCCCCGAGCTGACCGAGGCGTCGATCGTCGTCTCCGGCGGTCGCGGGGTCGGCAACGCCGACAACTTCAAGCTGGTGGAGGAGTTGGCCGACCTGCTCGGCGGCGCGGTCGGCGCGTCCCGCGCGGCGGTCGACTCCGGCTTCTACCCGCACCAGTTCCAGGTCGGCCAGACCGGCAAGACGGTCTCCCCGCAGCTCTACGTCGCGCTCGGCATCTCCGGCGCGATCCAGCACCGGGCCGGCATGCAGACGTCGAAGACCATCGTCGCGGTGAACAAGGACGGCGAGGCGCCGATCTTCGAGCTGGCCGACTACGGCGTGGTCGGCGACCTGTTCAAGATCGTCCCGCAGGCCGCCGAGGAGATCCGCAAGCGCAAGTGACCCCACGGTCGTGAGCGAAGGCCGCCGCCCGGATCACCGGGCGGCGGCCTTTTCTCGTAGGGAGCTGATCGGCGGGCCGGGGAGCTGAGCCGGCCCGCCGATCAGCCCGTCAGGGTGCCCCTCAACAGGCTGTCGCCGGAGTGGCGGGTGTTGTTGTCGTACTGCTCGGCGCTGATGTCGACGACGGTGAAGGTGCTCAGGTCGACGTTGCGGGGGATCGGCAGCAACGCGTCCCCCGACCCGTTGCTCAACGTGCCCACCGAGAACATCTCCATCGTCTTCGGATCGATCAGCCAGACCTCGTAGTACCCCGGAACGCTCGGGAGATTCGCCACGTGCAGATGCAATTGATTGTCCCCGAGCACCCGGGCGTCGCCCGAGGCGTCCTTCGGCGTCGCGCCGAACGCGGCCAGCGGCGCACTGGCCAACACCGTCGGCTGCGGCGCCGGATCGTCACCGCCGGTGCCGAGCACCGCGACGGTGCCCGCGACACCGATCACCGCGGCGGCGGTGGCGGTGACCGCGGTGCTCGCCCACCTCGGCCAGCGGCGGCCACGGCGTGGGCGGACGACGGTCGTCGACCGGTCGCCGACGGCGGCCGGATCGCCGGTACGCGCCGGCCGGCGGCCGTTCAACGTGGGCAGTTCCTCGGCGGCCCGGATCTCGGCGACGATGCCCTGCCAGACGTGCTCCGGCGGATCGGGCAGCTCGGTCAGGCCCTGGGTGCCGGCGCCGAGCCCGGCGACGTGCCGGAGCGTCTCCAACTCGCCCCGGCAGTGCCCGCACGCGACGAGGTGGGTGGATTCTCCGTCGGCCGCCTCACTCTCACCGAGCGCCAGAAAGACCAGCCGGTCGTGGTCCAGGTGCTGCACCGTCCACCTCCCATCTGCGTTTCAGGCTCTGCATGCCGCGCCGGATGTGACTCTTGACCGTGCCGAGCGGCACTCCGGTCACGGTCGAGATCTGCTGGTGTGTCAGGTCGTCGTAGAACGCCAGCTCCAGCATCCGCCGTTGCTCGTCGGGGAGCCGGGCCAGCTCGTCGGCGACCACCAGCCGGTCGACCACCGTGTCCGGGTCGGGGCCGGTGTCCACCGGCTCGGGCAGTTGCTTCACCGTCTCGACCACCCGGGTCTCCCGGGCCGCGGCGCGGATCCGGTCGACCACCTTGCGTCGCCCGATGCCGAGCAGCCAGCCGATCAGTGATCCCTTCGCCGGGTCGAACGTCTCCCGGCCGAGCCAGGCGGCGACGAACGTCGCCTGCGTCACGTCCTCGGCGTCACTGCGGTTGACCAGCGTCGTGGTGGCCAGGTGCAGCACCGCTCGGCCGTATCTGTCGTACGCCTCGCGCAGGGCAGCCTCGTCGCCGTCGCGGAACCGCGTCGCGAGATCGTCCTCGACCGGCGGCTCGGGGCCCTGCCTAGCCGCCGTCACCGGGCGGCTCGCCATCCGTGGGGCATGCCGAACTGTAACTCCCACCGCCCCCGCCCCACTCTCCCGGTGTGTCCGACACGACGCTCATCACCTCCTCCTTCGTCGCCGAGGGCCCCGACGGATGCGCCCGCGGCCGGAAAAAGAAAACGGATCCGGCGCGCATCCGGGAACGGCGGTGCCGGCGTAACCCGTTCTGCAAGCCAGGCCTGACGAATCAGCACCAACCACCAGGAGGCACTCAAATGCAGCACGCCATGTTCCGTCGGGTCGCCGCGGGCGGCGCGGTGGCCGCCCTCACCTTCGCCGGCGTCGGCGCCGCCACCATGAGCCCGGCCTACGCCGCCTCGTCGAAGGTCTCCGTGGTCCACGGCATCCCGGACACCCCGGTCGACGTCTACGTCAACGGCAAGAAGACGCTCGACAACTTCAAGCCCGGCGACGTGGCCGGCCCGCTCACCCTGCCCGAGGGCGAGTACGACATCGCCCTGACCAAGCCCGGTGAGGCGGTCGACAAGGCCATCCTGAAGGTCGACGACGCCGAGGTGCCGGGCGGGGCGAACATCAGCCTCGCCGCCCACCTGAGCGCCGACGGCAAGCCGCAGATCACCCCGTTCGTCAACGACGTGTCCAAGGTGGGCGCCGGCAAGGCCCGGCTGATCGTCCGACACACCGCCGCCGCGCCGGCGGTGGACGTGCGGGCCGGCGGCAAGCCGGTCTTCGAGGGGCTGACCAACCCGAAGGAGGCCAAGGCGGACGTGGCCGCCGGCACCGTCAAGGCGGACGTGGTGCTCGCCGGCACCGACACCGTCGCCATCGGCCCGGCCGACCTGAACCTGAAGGAGGGCACCGCCACCATCGTCTACGCGATCGGCTCCGCCGAGGCCAAGAACCTCGACCTGGTCGCGCAGACCATCAGCGGCCTGCACTCCGCGCCGGGCGGCGTGCCCAGCGGCACCGGCGGCCAGGCCGGCACCGGCGTGGACACCTGGTGGTACGTGCTGGCCGGCGCCGGCGTGCTGCTCCTGGTCGGCGGCGGCGCGCGGGTGGCCACCGCCCGGGCCGGTCGCCGGTGACGGTGCGCAACCGCGGGGCGCTGGCGGCGATGGCCGCCGGCGTCGCCGCGCTCACCGTGGCGACGCTGGTGGCGTGCGGGTCGCAGCCCGCCGAGGACGTCGGCGCCGACGAGGCGGCGGCGCTGGCCAGCGCCACCCCCAGCGCGACGCCGGCGGCGACGCCGACCGGGGACGCGTCGGTGCCGGTGAACGCCGGCACGCTGCCGGCGGACGGCAAGGCCGTGCCACCGGTACGGCTGAGCATTCCGCCGATCAAGGTCACCGCCTCGGTCAACCCGGTCGGCATCAACGAGCGCACCAACGAGTTCGAGGTGCCGCCCAGCGTGGACCAGGTCGGCTGGTACCGCTACGGCCCGGGGCTGGAGGCCGACGCCGGCTCGGTGGTCATCGCCGGGCACGTGGACAGCGCCGAGCAGGGCAAGGGGGCGTTCTTCCGGCTCCGTGAGCTGGACCGGGGGGACACCTTCACCGCCACCGGCGCGGACGGGAAGGACCGTCGCTACCGGGTGGTGGCCCGGGAGGAGTACACCAAGACGAAGATCCCGCTGGAGCGGTACTTCGCCCGCGACGGCAGCCCGCGACTCACGCTGATCACCTGCGGCGGCCCGTTCGACCCGAAGACCCGGCACTACCGCGACAACATCGTCGTCACCGCGGTTCCCGCATGAGCGTCCGGACCGCCCGTCCCGCCTCCGCACGGGACGGGCGGTCCGGCCAGCGGTGGCCCGCCCACCGGCCGTTAGGCTGAACGGTGATGGCATACCTGGATCACGCGGCGACGACCCCGATGCTCGACGAAGCACTCGAGGCGTACGTCGCCACCGCCCGCGAGGTGGGCAACGCGTCGTCGCTGCACGCGTCCGGCCGCCGTGCCCGGCGGCGGGTGGAGGAGTCCCGCGAGCGGGTGGCCGCCGCGCTCGGCGCGCGCCCCTCCGAGGTGATCTTCACCGGCGGAGGCACGGAGAGTGACAACCTCGCCGTGAAGGGCATCTTCTGGGCCCGCCGCGACGCCCGGCCCGAGCGGCTCCGGGTGGTCTCCAGCGCGGTCGAGCACCACGCCGTGCTGGACGCGGTGGACTGGCTCGTCGGGCACGAGGGCGCGGAGGCCGGCTGGCTGCCGGTCGACGCGACCGGCCGGCTCGACCCGGAGCGGCTCCGCGCCGAGCTGGCCGAGCACGGCGACCGGGTGGCGATGGTCACCGCGATGTGGGCCAACAACGAGGTCGGCACCGTCCAGCCGGTGGCCGGGCTGGCCGCGGTCGCCGCCGAGCACGGGGTGCCGTTCCACACCGACGCGATCCAGGCGGTCGGTCAGGTGCCCGTCGACTTCGCCACGACCGGGGTGTCCGCGCTCACCGTGACCGGGCACAAGCTCGGCGGCCCGACCGGCGTCGGCGCGCTGCTGCTGGCCCGCGACGTCGCGGCCGTCCCGCTGCTGCACGGTGGTGGCCAGGAGCGCGACGTCCGCTCCGGGACGCTGGACACGGCCGGCATCGTCGCGTTCGCGGTCGCGGTCGAGGCCGCGGTGAAGGGCCAGCAGGAGTACGCGGCCCGGGTCGCCGCGCTCCGCGACGAGCTGGTCGAGCGGGTCCGTCGGGCGGTGCCCGAGGTGGTCTTCAACGGTGACCCGGCGGACCGCCTTCCCGGCAACGCGCACTTCTCCTTCCCCGGCTGCGAGGGGGACGCGCTGCTGCTGCTCCTCGACGCCCAGGGCATCGCCTGCTCGACCGGGTCGGCCTGCTCGGCCGGCGTGGCCCAGCCCTCGCACGTGCTGCTGGCCATGGGCGCCGACGACGACCGGGCCCGCTCCTCGTTGCGTTTCACGCTCGGTCACACCAGCAGCGGCGCGGACGTGGACACGCTCATCGCCGCGTTGCCGGCCGCCGTCGAGCGGGCCCGCCGCGCGGCCGCCCTCCGTACCCCCCGCTGACCCGGATACCCTCGGTACGGACGAGGGGAGTGGGCCGGTGAGGGTTCTGGCGGCGATGTCGGGCGGGGTGGACTCCGCCGTGGCGGCGGCGCGTGCGGTGGAGGCGGGGCACGACGTGACCGGCGTGCACCTGGCGCTGGCCCGTAACCCGCAGACCTACCGCACCGGTGCCCGGGGCTGCTGCACCCTGGAGGACTCCCGGGACGCCCGGCGGGCCGCCGACGTGCTGGGCATTCCGTTCTACGTGTGGGACATGGCGGACCGGTTCCACGACGACGTGGTCGACGACTTCGTCGCCGAGTACGCGGCCGGCCGTACCCCGAACCCGTGCCTGCGCTGCAACGAGAAGATCAAGTTCGCCGCGGTGCTGGACCGGGCCGTGGCCCTGGGCTTCGACGCCGTGGTGACCGGCCACCACGCCCGGCTCGGCCCGGACGGCCTGCTGCGGCGCAGCGTCGACGCGGCCAAGGACCAGTCGTACGTCCTCGCGGTGCTGACCCGCGCGCAGCTCGACCGGTCGGTCTTCCCGCTCGGTGACTCGACCAAGGCCGAGGTGCGCGCGGAGGCCGCCCGGCGTGGTCTCGCCGTGGCCGACAAGCCGGACTCGCACGACATCTGCTTCATCGCCGACGGCGACACCCGCGGCTTCCTGGCCGAGCGGCTCGGCGAGGCCCCGGGCCAGGTGGTGGACGCGCTCACCGGCGCGGTCGTCGGCAACCACAGCGGCGCCTACCAGTACACCGTCGGGCAGCGACGCGGGCTGCACCTGGACCGCCCCGCG
Organism: Micromonospora sp. NBC_01392; assembly: GCF_045040125.1. Classification (NCBI taxonomy): domain Bacteria; kingdom Bacillati; phylum Actinomycetota; class Actinomycetes; order Micromonosporales; family Micromonosporaceae; genus Micromonospora; species Micromonospora sp. NBC_01392. The sequence continues at coordinate 1,600,182 of NZ_CP109549.1, forward strand.
CCGGACGGCCGGCCCCGCTACGTGCTCTCCATCACCCCGACTACCAACACGGTGACGGTCGGCCCGGCCGAGGCGCTGGAGGTCTCCGCGGTGCGCGCGGTCCGCCCGGTCTGGACCGGCGGCCCGCGCCCGGACGGGCCGGTCGAGTGCGAGGTTCAGCTCCGGGCGCACGGCGACGTGGTCCCGGCCGCCGTCTCGGTCGACGCCGACGGCCTGCACGCCGCGCTGCGCCGACCGCTGCGCGGGGTCGCCGCCGGCCAGGCGATCGTGGCCTACCGGCCGGACCCGGCCGGCGACGTGGTCCTCGGCTCCGCCACCATCGCCGGCTGACGGATCGCCACCCGGCTGGCCGTCCCGGCGGGTTGCCGTCCCGGCGGGCTGTCCTTGTGAGGGGCTGCCTTGCTGGCGCCTGTGCTTCCGGCGGTTGCCGTCCCGGGCGGATCGCTCCCGGCTGGGCCGTCTCGGACCGGCCCGGCGCGGCGCCTGACCGGCCCGGCCCGACCCCGACTCCGCCACGCGGTGTGTCGCGCGGCGGGCGGGTACTCCGCGGTCCGGAAGCCCTCCGGCAGCGCGATGCCGGTGACCTGGCGGATCGCCGAGGGGCTGGCGAAGCCCGGCGCGGAGCCTGCCGCCAGCCCCTGCGAACTTGATGGCGTCGATGAGTCGCCCCCGACCGGCCCTCGGTCCGGCCCTTTCGATGAGGCGGCGCGGTCGTCGTCCGGCGCGGTGACCCATCCGTGCCATCAAGTTGGTAGTCACTCCGTCACTCAGCGACCGCCGGATGCTCCGGTGGCCACCCGCGTCCGCCGGCGCCCTCGACTCGCCACCGGCCGTCAGCCACCGGCCGTCAGCCACCGGCCGTCAGCCACCGGCCGTCAGCCACCGGCCGTCCGGCCGCTGCCGCCGCCTGGACCCTGCCCGCGCCGCCCACCGCGGACGGCGTAGTCGATAGGCTTCGGCGGTGACTGATCAGCAGTGGCCCTGGCCGGCCGGGGCGGCGACCGGAATCGGTTCGCTGCCCGGCACCGACATCGCCGAGGCGCAGCGGATCGTGCTCGGCGAGCTGCCCGCGTTGCCGCATCTGCCGGAGCTGCCCGCCCGGGGCCCGGGCGCGGATCTCGTGGGCCGCACCGCCGGGCTGCTCGTCGAGCTTCCGGTCGAGCTGTACGCGGCCCGCTGGCGGATCGCCCTGCGCCCCGGCCGGGACCTGCGCCGTGCCCGTGACCTGATGGAACGCGACCTCGACCAGCTCGCCGAGCAGGCCGAGGAGTACGCCGGCCCGGTCAAGGTCCAGGCCGCCGGCCCGTTCACCCTGGCCGCCACGCTGGAGCTGCCGCTCGGCGGCCGGGTGCTGCGCGACCCCGGCGCGGTGCGGGACCTCGCCGGCTCGCTGGGCGAAGGGCTGCGCGGCCACCTGGCGGCGGTGAGTCGACGGCTGCCCCGCGCCACGGTGCTGCTCCAGCTCGACGAGCCGTCCCTGCCGGCGGTGCTGGCCGGGCGGGTGCCCACCGAGAGCGGCCTCGGCACCCACCGGCCGATGGAGGCCGAGGCCGCCCGCGCGCTGCTGCGCGGTGTGCTCGACGCGGCCGGCGTCCCCACGCTGGTGCACTGCTGCGCGCCGGACGTGCCGCTGGAGCTGATCCGTTCCGCCGGCGCGGTCGGCGTCGCCCTCGACCTGTCCCTGGTCAAAGACCTGGACCCGCTCGGCGAGGCGCTCGACGCCGGGTTCGGGCTGCTGGCCGGCGCCGCGCCGACGCTGCCGCCGTCGTCCGGCCGGACGCCCACGTCCGCCGAGGTCGCCGACCGGGTCCGCAGGCTCTGGGACCAGCTCGGCTTCCCCCGTCGGCGGCTGGCCGAACAGGTGGTGGTCACGCCCGCGTGCGGGCTGGCCGGTGCCACCCCGGCGTACGCGCGGGCCGTGCTGGCCGCCTGTCGCGACGCCGGCCGGCGGCTCGCCGAGGAGTGACGTTTCCTGTCGTACGCCGGGGGGCAGGATGGCCGGCATGATCGGACGACTGCGTTCCACCGTGATCGACTGTCCCGACCCGCGTGCGCTGGCCGGCTTCTACGCGGAGCTGCTCGGTCTCCCGCTGATCGAGGACAATTCCGACGGCGACGACTGGGTGGTCCTCGGCGGCGCGCCCGGGCACCAGCCGCGGCTCGCCTTCCAGAAGGCGCTCGACCTGCGGGCACCCGACTGGCCCGACCCGGAGCGTCCGCAGCAGTTCCACCTGGACGTGACGGTGGACGACATCGACGCGGCCGAGAAGGCGGCGCTGGCCCTCGGCGCGCGGCGGCTGCCCGGCGACGGGGAGGGCTTCCGGGTCTACGCCGACCCGGCCGGCCACCCGTTCTGCCTCTGCTGGGACTGACCGCACGGGGCTTGCGCGGTCGGTGCATGATCACCACCGTGACCGCCTCCACCGACCGACGCGCCGCCGGCTCGCTCTTCGGCCTGGCCTACGGCGACGCCCTCGGCAAGCCGACCGAGTTCCTCACCGTCACCGAGATCGTCCGGCGCTACGGCCCGGCCGGTCCCCGCGAGCTGGAAGGTGACCCCGCACTGGTCACCGATGACACCCAGATGGCGCTGGCCGTGGCGTGGGCGTTGCACGACGCGCCCGCGTACACGGCGGAGGCGGTGGAGCCGCTGCTGCGGCAGCGCTTCCTCGACTGGGCGGCCAGCCCGGAGAACAACCGCGCACCGGGCATGACCTGCCTGCGGGCCTGCGCCGAGCTGAGCCGGGGCACCCGCTGGCAACAGGCCACGGTCGCCGGTTCGAAGGGCTGCGGCGCGAACATGCGGGTCACCCCGGTCGGGTTGCTCGACGTCGACCTCGACACGCTGGCCGGGCTGGCCCAGCTCCAGGCCGGCCTCACCCACGGGCACCCGACCGGGCTGGCGGCCAGCGAGCTGACCGCGTACGCGGCCCGGCTGCTGCGCGACGGCGCGGCGCTGCCGGCGCTGCCCGGCCTGCTCACCGAGCGGGCCCGCGAGCAGCGCACGGTCTACCGGGGCGAGTGGCTCGGCGACCTGTGGCAGCGTCCGGGCGTCACCGACCCGGCGGAGTTCATCGCCCGCGGCTGGGACGACTGCCTGCGGGTGCTCGGCCGGCTGGAGGCGGCACTGGCCCGCCCCGACGACGGCGGCGACCCGTGCCGGCTCACCGGCGAGGGGTGGATCGCGGAGGAGGCGCTCGCGACCGCGCTGCTCTGCGCGCTGCGGCACCCGGACGATCCGGTCGCCGCGCTGGCCCGGGGCGCCACCACCGCCGGCGACTCGGACTCCATCGCCGCGCTGGCCGGGGCGTTCCTCGGGGCCGCGTACGGGATGGCCGCCTGGCCGGCCGGCTGGTCCGCCCGCATCGAGTACGCGGACCAGCTCACCGCCCTGGCCGACCCGCTGGACTGAGCGGCGTCCCGCGTTACGCGGTGAGGTGGGGCAGGCGGCGGACGCCGCGCCACACCTCGGGGTCGCAGTCGCCGGCGCGGTCCGCGAACGCGTCGAGCGGCACCCGGATCGGTTCGCTGACGTCGAGGAAGCTGTCGTGGTCCGCGCCCGGGTCCCAGGTGCGGGTCGGGATCCGCACATGGTCGTCCCGGTCCGACTTGTCCTGGCTGGTGATCTTCAGCACCCCGGCCGCCCGGCCGTCCACGCGCAGCACCAGGCAGGGGCGCACCTTCGAACCGGTGCCGTCGGCGTACGGCACGTCGGCCCACCAGATCTCCCCGGGCCGTGGCCGGTCCCCGGCCGGCCGGTCACCGCCACGCGGCTTCGGCGGGGCGGCCACCCGCCCACCACCGGGCCGGTTGTCCCGCCCACCACCGGGCCGGCTGCCCCGACCGCGTCCGGGTCGGTTGTCCCGTCCGCCACCGGGCCGGTTGCTCCGCCCGTCGGCGGCGCGGCGGCGCCACTCGCTCCACAGCCAGCCCGCCGCCACACAGGCCACGATCACCAGTGCCCAGATCAGCGCGTCGCGCATCCGTGCCCGCCTTCCGTCCGCTTCGGCCCAGCGATCGTCGCACGGTTGCGGCCCGTCCGCTCCGCGGCGCGGCACGCGTCGCCGGGGCGGCGGGTCGCCCTGCTCAGCGCGGGTGGGCGGACGGTTGTCACAGCCGACCGTTACGGTTCGGGGGTAGCACGAGCACGGGAGGTCGACAGCGTGTCCGATGGTGGCGGCGTGTCCGAAGAAGCGGTTCCCCCGACGGTCGACGCCGCCCAGGAGGCGGCGGCCGGCGTCGAGCCGACCCCCGAGGCCCGGGAGCGGCACGCCACGCTGAGCCAGGATCTCACCGAGCACCAGTACCGCTACTACGTGCTGGACGCGCCGACGATCACCGACGCCGAGTTCGACAGGCAACTGCGCGAGCTGGAGGCGCTGGAGGCGGAGTTCCCGGCGTTGCGCACCCCCGACTCGCCCACCCAGCGGGTCGGCGGCACGTTCTCCACCGACTTCACCCCGGTCACGCACGCCGAGCGGATGCTCTCGCTCGACAACGCGTTCGCCGACGAGGAGCTGGCCGCCTGGGCCGAGCGGGTCGAGCGCGACGCCGGCGGCCCGGTGCCCTACCTCTGCGAGCTGAAGGTCGACGGCCTGGCCATCAACCTGACCTATGAGAAGGGCCGGTTGGTCCGGGCGGCCACCCGCGGCGACGGCCGCACCGGTGAGGACGTCACCGCCAACGTCCGGAGCATCAAGGACGTGCCGGCCCGGCTGACCCCGTCCGACGACTTCCCCGACGTGCCCGAGCTGATCGAGGTGCGCGGCGAGATCTACTTCCCGGTGGCCGGGTTCGCCGACCTCAACGCGAGCCTGGTCGAGCAGGGCAAGGCGCCGTTCGCCAACCCGCGCAACGCCGCCGCCGGCAGCCTCCGGCAGAAGGACCCGCGGGTCACCGCCGGCCGGCCGCTGCGCCTGATCGTGCACGGCATCGGCGCCCGCAAGGGCTACCGGCCGTCCGCGCAGTCCGAGTCGTACGCCGCGCTCAAGGCGTGGGGGCTGCCCACCAGCGACCGCTGGAAGGTGGTGGCCGACCTGGCCGGCGTGGCGGAATACATCGCCTGGTACGGCAAGCACCGGCACGACGTCGAGCACGAGATCGACGGCGTGGTGGTCAAGGTCGACCCGGTCTCCATCCAGGGTCGCCTCGGCTCGACCAGCCGCGCGCCGCGCTGGGCGATCGCCTTCAAGTACCCGCCGGAGGAGGTCAACACCACGCTGCTCGACATCGACGTCAACGTCGGGCGCACCGGCCGGGTCACCCCGTTCGCCGTGCTCCAGCCGGTCCTGGTGGCCGGCTCCACGGTCGCGCTGGCCACCCTGCACAACGCTCGCGAGGTCGAACGCAAGGGCGTGCTCATCGGTGACACGGTGGTGCTGCGCAAGGCCGGCGACGTCATCCCCGAGATCCTCGGCCCGGTGGTCGACCTGCGGCCGGCCGACGCCCGCCCGTTCGTCATGCCGACCACCTGCCCGGCCTGCGGCACGCCGCTCGCGCCGGCCAAGGAGAGCGACGTCGACATCCGCTGCCCCAACGGGCGGACCTGTCCGGGGCAGATCCGCGAGCGGGTCTTCTACCTGGCCAGCCGCAAGGTGCTCGACATCGAGGTGCTCGGCGAGAAGGGCGCGGCGGCGCTGCTGGACGCGCAGATCATCACCAACGAGGGCGACCTGTTCCAGCTCGACCCCGAGCAGCTCGCCCGCTCGCCGTTCTTCGTGAACAAGGACGGCAGCCTCGGCAGCAACGCCACCAAGCTGCTGGAGAACCTGGCCGAGGCCAAGGAACGGGACCTGTGGCGGGTGCTGGTGGCGTTCTCCATCCGGCACGTCGGCCCGACCGCGGCGCAGGCGCTCGCCCGGCACTTCCGCTCCGTCACCGCGATCGAGGAGGCGTCCGAGGAGGAGTTGTCCTCGGTGGACGGCGTCGGCCCGACCATCGCCGCGAGCCTCAAGGAGTGGTTCGCCGTCGACTGGCACCGCGACGTGGTGCGCAAGTGGGCCGCGGCCGGCGTCCGCATGGCCGAGGAGTCCGCCGACGAGGGGCCGCGCCCGCTCGACGGGGTCACCGTGGTGGTCACCGGCACGCTTGCCGGGTTCAGCCGCGACGAGGCCGCCGAGGCGATCCAGAGCCGGGGCGGAAAGGTGACCGGCTCGGTCTCGAAGAAGACCGGCTTCGTGGTGGTCGGCGACAACCCCGGCACCAAGGCCGACAAGGCGGCCACGCTGAAGCTGCCGATCCTCGACGAGGACGGGTTCCGGGTGCTGCTGGAGTCCGGTCCGGAGGCGGCCCGGGCGGTGGCCCGGGTGGAGGAGTGACCGGCGCCCGGGTGACCGCCCGGCGGCGTATACCAACTTAATTACGACTAGCACCGATTCGTGACTGTCGTGTCGGGGAAAGCGGTCCGTAGGGCGTTTCATTGGCGTACGGCGCGTGACGGCGCGCGCCAGGACCGTGCCCGGGAGGTGCGATGGCGACCGACGACCCGCGCAACTCCGTCCCGCCGGGGCGGACCGGGCCGTTCTTCGGCTTCGTCGGTGCGGTAGGCGTCGTCGCCCTGCTCGTCTCGGTCGGGCCGCTTGCCGCGCTGCCCGGCCGGCTGACCGAGCTGCCGGTCGCGTTCTGGACGATGGCGGCGCTCGCCGTCGTCTGCGACGCCCGCCCGTTCGTCCCGCCCGGCCGACGGCAGACCTCGGCGGTTTTCCCGTCCACCTGCTTCACCTTCGCCATCCTGCTCGGCTGGGGGCTCGGCCCGGCGGTGGCGGTGCAGGCCGTGGCGGTGGCCGTCTCCGGCTGGCGTCTCGGGTACGCCGCCTGGCGCACCGGCTTCAACGCGGCCCAGTACGCGTGCGCGCTGGCCGCCGCGTACGCGGTCACCAGGTTCGGTCCGGGCGAGCTGTTCGGCGGCGGCCGGCTGCACTGGACGGACGTGGCAGCGGTGGGCGGCGCCACGGTGGCCTGGTTCGCGGTCAACTACGGGCTGGTCAACTCCGCCATCCGGCTGCGCTTCGGGGACCGGTGGTGGCCCAACGTCCGGCTCGGGCTGGCCTACGAGCTGCTCTCCACCGGCTCGCTGCTGCTGCTCGCGCCGGTGCTGGTGGCCGCCGCGCGGGCCAGCGCGGCGCTGATCCCGCTGGTGCTGGTGCCACTCTTCGCGGTCTACCGGATGGCCCGGCTCTCCGCCGAGCGGGAACAGCTCGCCGACGTCGACCCGCTGACCGGGCTGCCCAACCGCAAGGCGTTGCTCAGCGAGGTGGTCGAGCAGGTGCACCTGCACGCCGAGCGGGCCGCCCGGGGCGAGCCGGACGCCCACGTGGCCCTGCTGCTGCTCGACCTGGACCGGTTCAAGCACGTCAACGACGCGCTCGGCCACGCGGTCGGGGACCGGCTGCTGGTCGAGGTGAGCGCCCGGCTGATCGACGTGGTCGGCGAGCACGAGATGGTGGCGCGGCTCGGCGGCGACGAGTTCGCCATCGTCGTGCCGGGGCTGACCGGCGTCGAGGAGGCCCGGGAGCGGGCCGACCGGGTGGTCGCCGCGCTGGCCGAGCCGGTGCCGTTGGACGGGCTGCCGCTGGACGTGGGCGGCTCGATCGGCGTCGCGCTCTTCCCCGAGCACGGCGAGGACTTCGCCACCCTGATGCGGCACGCCGACGTGGCCATGTACGACGCCAAGCACCGCACCGACACGGTCGCGGTCTACGCGCCGGAGTCCGACCACAACTCGGCCGAGCGGTTGAGCCTCCTGGCGGACCTGCGCCGGGTGCTGGAGTCCTCGCCGTCGTCCTCCGGTGAGCCGGTGGGCGTACGCGGCGGGGACGGCGCGGCGCTGACGCCGGGGCTGCCCGCCGCCCGGCCGGCGCACCCGGGTCGGCCGGACGGCGGGCACCCGGTCCACGACGCGCGGCCGGCTCGTGAAGGCCGGTCGGGGCAGGAGGGCCGGCCGGTCCACGCGGACGGCCGGGGCGCGGAACGGCCCGGCGTCGTCCCGGCCCGCCGACGGCTCCGGTGGCGTCGGGAGCGTGTCGAGGCGCGCTCCGACGACGACCTGATCGAGCGGATCCTGACCGGCGCCGACCCGACCCGCCGCCGGGCCGACCGGGTCCCCGACCCGGTTCGTTCCGGCGCTGACCCGGCGTCGGCCGCGGCGGCCCCACCGGCGTCGGCGGAGGTGGCGCCGGCTGTGTCGACCGCGTCGGCCCCGGCCGGCGGACCCGCCGTGGAGGCCGCCCCGGCCGCCCCGGCCGCGCGGCTCGCGGAGACCACGGCCGCGTCGGCCGCGGAGGCCGGCGAGATCACCATGTACTACCAACCGCAGATCGCCATCGCCACCGGCGAGGTGGTCGGTGTCGAGGCGCTGCTGCGCTGGCGGCACCCGCGCCGGGGCATGGTCGACCCGGGGGAGCTGATCCAGGTCGCCGAGCAGAGCGCGGTCATGCGGCTGCTCACCCGCCGGGTGGTGGACGACGTGGTGGAGCAGCTCGCGAAGTGGTCCGCGGCCGGGCTCACGTTGCGGGCCGCGCTCAACGTCAGCGTCCGGGACCTGCACACCGGCGAGATCGCCGACCAGATCGCCGACCGGCTGACCCGGTACGGCGTCCCGCCCGAGCGGCTCCAGGTGGAGATCACCGAGGGTGCGCTGATGGCCGATCCCCGGCGGGTGCTGGCCAGCATCACCCACCTGCACCGGATCGGCGTCGGGATCGCGCTCGACGACTTCGGCACCGGGTACTCCTCCCTCCAACACCTGCGCCGGCTGCCACTGTCCGAGGTGAAGGTGGACCGGTCGTTCGTGCTGGGCATGGCCGACGACCCGGACGACGCGGCGATCGTCCGCTCGATGATCGAGCTGGCCGGCGCGCTCGGCCTGCGGGTGGTCGCCGAAGGCGTGGAGGACGAGCGCACCTGGCGGCTGCTGCACGCCGCGGGCTGCGACGTGGCGCAGGGCTGGTTCCACGCCCGGCCGATGCCGGCCGAGGACCTGATCGCCTGGCTGTCGCGTTACCGCCCGGTCCGCCCGACCGCGGTGGACGGCGACGGGCGGGGCGGGCCGGCGGCGGAGGGGGAGTCGAAGGCGTCGTCGTGACGGCGGGACAATAGACTCGCTCCGGTCACCGCGCGTCATCGTGCTCCGTCAGGCGCGCGGCCGGCACACGCAGACGTCTGAAGGACAGCCACGAAGGGGGCACCCGATGGCCGCCATCTCCCGCGAGGAGGTCGCGCACCTCGCGCGACTGTCGCGGCTCGCCGTCACCGAGGAGGAGCTGGACATGTTCGCCGGCCAGCTGGACGTGATCCTCCAGTCGGTCGCGCAGGTCGGCGAGGTCGCCGCGGCGGACATCCCGCCGACCTCCCACTCGGTGCCGCTGACCAACGTGCTCCGCGAGGACGTGGTGACGCCGAGCCTGACCCCGCAGGAGGTGCTGTCGGGTGCGCCCGACGCCGAGGAGCAGCGGTTCCGCGTTCCGCGGATCCTGGACGAGGATGTGGCATCGTGACCGACCTGACCAGGCTCAACGCCGTCGACCTCGCCGGCCTCGTCGCCAACGGTGACGCCTCGGCGGTCGAGGTCACCCGTGCCCACCTGGACCGGATCGGTGCCGTCGACGACCGGGTGCACGCGTTCCTGCACGTCGACAGCGACGGCGCGTTGGCCGCCGCGCGGGCCGTGGACGAGCGCCGCGCCGCCGGCGAGGAGCTGGGCCCGCTGGCCGGCGTCCCGGTCGCGGTCAAGGACGTGCTGACCACCAAGGGCGTGCCGACCACCGTCGGGTCGAAGATCCTGGAGGGCTGGCGTCCGCCGTACGACTCGACGATCGTCGAGCGGCTGCGCGCCGCCGGCACGGTGATGCTCGGCAAGACGAACATGGACGAGTTCGCCATGGGCTCGTCCACCGAATACTCCGCGTACGGGCCGACCCGGAACCCGTGGGACACCGAGCGCATCCCGGGCGGCTCCGGCGGCGGCAGCGCGGCGGCGCTGGCCGCGTACGAGGCGCCGCTGGCGATCGGCTCGGACACCGGCGGCTCGATCCGTCAGCCCGGCGCGGTCACCGGCACCGTCGGCGCGAAGCCCACCTACGGCGGCACCTCCCGGTACGGCCTGGTGGCGTTCTCCTCGTCGCTGGACACGCCCGGCCCGTGCGCGCGTACCGTGCTCGACGCCGCGCTGCTGCACCAGGTGATCGGCGGCCACGACCCGCGCGACTCCACCTCGATCCCGGCCCCGGTGCCGGACGTGGTGGGCGCGGCGAAGCTCGGCGCGAGCGGTGACCTGACCGGCGTCAAGCTGGGCGTGGTCACCGAGTTCACCGGCGAGGGCGCCGAGCCGGGCGTGATGGCGGCGTTCCGCGAGTCGGTCGAGGCGCTGGCCAAGCTGGGCGCCGAGATCGTCGAGATCTCCTGCCCGCACTTCAGGTACGCGCTGCCGGCCTACTACCTGATCGCGCCGAGCGAGTGCTCCTCCAACCTGGCCCGCTTCGACGGCGTCCGGTTCGGCCTGCGGGTCGGGGACGACGGCAACCGGTCGCTGGAGGAGGTCATGTCGCTGACCCGCGAGGCCGGCTTCGGTCCCGAGGTGAAGCGGCGCATCATGATCGGCACGTACGCCCTCTCGTCGGGCTACTACGACGCCTACTACGGCCAGGCGCAGAAGGTGCGTACGCTGATCACGCGCGACTTCACCAGCGCGTTCGAGCAGGTGGACGCGCTGATCTCGCCGACCACGCCGTTCGTGGCGTTCCCGATCGGCGCGCGCACCTCGGACCCGTACCAGATGTACCTGGCGGACCTGTTCACCATCCCGACGAACCTCTACGGCGGTCCGGCCATCTCGGTGCCGTGCGGGTTGTCCGACGGGCTCCCGGTGGGTCTGCAGATCATGGCCCCGACCATGGCCGACGACCGGATGTACCGGGTCGCCGCCGCGCTGGAGTCCAGCGTCGGCACGTTCACCCCACCGGCACTGTGAGGCAGGAGCAGATGACGACGACACTGCCCGCGTACGACGAGGTCGTCGCGCGCTACGAACCGGTGATCGGCCTGGAGACCCACGTCGAGCTGGGCACGAACACCAAGATGTGGTGCGGCTGCCCGACCGACTTCGGTGGCGAGCCGAACACCCGGGTCTGCCCGGTCTGCCTGGGCCTGCCCGGCTCGCTGCCGGTGGCCAACAAGGCGGCCATCGAGGCGACCATCCGGATCGGCCTGGCGCTGAACTGCTCGATCGCCGAGTGGTGCCGGTTCGCCCGGAAGAACTACTTCTACCCGGACATGCCGAAGAACTTCCAGATCAGCCAGTACGACGAGCCGCTCTGCTTCGACGGCCACCTGGACGTCGAGGTCGACGGCGAGCTGGTGCGCATCGGCATCGAGCGGGTGCACCTGGAGGAGGACACCGGCAAGACGCTGCACGTCGGTGGTGCCACCGGCCGCATCCACGGCGCCACCGAGTCGCTCGTCGACTACAACCGGGCCGGCATCCCGCTGGTCGAGATCGTCACCAAGCCGATCCCCGGCACCGGCGCGCTCGCCCCGGAGATCGCCCGCGCGTACGTCGCCGAGCTGCGCGACGTGATCCGCTCGCTTGGTGTCTCCGACGTGCGGATGGAGGAGGGCTCGCTGCGCTGCGACGTCAACACGTCGCTGAACCTGCCCGGCGCGGAGTGGGGCACGCGGACCGAGACCAAGAACGTCAACTCGCTGCGCTCGGTCGAGCGGGCGGTCCGGTCGGAGATGCTGCGCCAGGCGTCGGTGCTGGACGCGGGCGGCCGGATCGTCCAGGAGACGCGCCACTTCCACGAGGACACCGGCGACACCACGTCGGGCCGGTCCAAGGAGACCGCCACCGACTACCGGTACTTCCCGGAGCCGGACCTGGTGCCGCTCGCGCCGGACACCGCCTGGGTGGCCGAGCTGAAGGCCGCCCTGCCGGAGCTGCCGCGGCTGCGCCGCAAGCGGATCCAGCAGGACTGGGGCCTCTCCGACCTGGACATGCAGTCGGTGGTCAACGCCGGCGCGGTCGAGCTGATCGAGGCCACCGTGGCGGCCGGCGCCACCCCGGCGGCGGCCCGCAAGTGGTGGCTCGGTGAGCTGTCCCGACGCGCCAACGAGACCGGCGTGGAGCTGGCCGACATCGGGGCGACCCCGGCGCAGGTGGCCGAGCTTCAGGGCCTGGTCGACGCCGGCAAGCTCAACGACAAGCTGGCCCGCACCGTGCTGGAGGGCGTGGTGGCCGGCGAGGGCTCGCCGACCGAGATCATGACCACCCGCAACCTGGAGGTCGTCTCGGACACCGGCGCGCTCACCGCCGCCGTGGACGAGGCGATCGCCGCCAACCCGGCCATCGCCGACAAGATCCGCAGCGGCAAGGTGGCGGCGGCCGGCGCGTTGGTCGGCGCCGTCATGAAGACCACCCGCGGCCAAGCGGACGCCAAGACCGTCCGCGAGCTGATCCTGGAGCGTCTCGGCGCTGCCTGACACGTGTTAAAAGGGGCCCCCGCCTATGCAGAATGCGTTAAGCGGGGGCCCCTCCTTACCCCCCACCCCGGAGAGGGCGTCAACGGCGACGCCCGGATGGAGCAAGCGTGAACACCGACGTCCTCGACGAGATCCAGCGCCGGGTGCTCTGGCTCGCCACCCGCATCGTCGACGCGGCCAACCACGACCGGGACACCGGCGACGGGGTGAAGGTCGGCGGCCACCAGGCGTCGAGCGCGTCGCTGGTCACCGCGATGACCGCGCTCTGGTTCCAGCACCTGGACGCCGAGGACCGGGTCGCGGTGAAGCCGCACGCCTCCCCGGTGTTCCACGCCATCCAGTACCTGCTCGGCAACCTGGACCGGTCCTACCTGCCGAAGCTGCGTGCCCGGGGCGGGCTCCAGTCGTACCCGTCGCGGACCAAGGACCCGGACGAGGTGGACTTCTCCACCGGATCGGTCGGTCTGGGCGCCGCCGCGCCGCTGTTCGCCGCCGTCACCCGCCGCTACGTCGACGCGCACTTCGGCGCGCGCCCGCACTCCCGGTTCATCGCGCTGATCGGCGACGCCGAGCTGGACGAGGGCAACATCTGGGAGGCGGTCGCCGACCCGGCCACCACCGGCCTGGGCAACGTGATGTGGTTGGTCGACTTCAACCGCCAGTCGCTGGACCGGGTCGTCCCCGGCATCCGGATCAACCAGTGGCGCGGCCAGTTCGAGGCCGCCGGCTGGCACGTCGTCGAGGTCAAGTACGGCCGCCGGCTCGCCGAGGCGTACGCCCGGCCGGGCGGCGCGGCGCTGCGCGACTGGATCGACCGGATGCCGAACGAGCAGTACCAGTCGCTGTTCGGGCTGGCCGGGCCGGTCCTGCGCAAGCAGTTCCTGGACGGCGCGCCGGACGAGGTGACCGCGTTCGTCGCCGACGTCCCGGACGACGAGCTGGGCCCGCTCGTCACCGACCTGGGCGGGCACGACGCGCAGGCGCTGCTCGACGCGTACGCCCAGTGCGACGCGGTCACCGACCGGCCCAGCGTGGTGTTCGCGTACACGGTGAAGGGCTGGGGGTTGCCGATCGCCGGCAACCCGCGCAACCACTCGGCGCTGCTGAGCACCGAACAGGTGGCCGCGCTGCGGACGGCGCACGGCCTGACCGCGGAGACCGAGTGGGACCGCCTCGACCCGGCGTCCCCGGCCGGCATCTGGGCCGCCGAACGCCGGGAGGCGCTGTCCCGCGCGCCGCGCGAGCGGGCGCTGGGCGTCACCGTGCCGGAGTCGACCCGGGTACGCGCGAACAAGCCGGTCTCCACCCAGGAGGTGTTCGGCCGGGTGCTCGTCGACCTGGCCCGTGACCCGCAGGTGGCGCCCTACCTGGTGACCACCGCGCCGGACGTGGCCACCTCGACCAACCTGGCCGGTTTCATCAACAAGACAAGTGTGTTCGCCCCGACCGAGCAGCGTTCGTGGACCGAGGACCGGATGCTGCGCTGGACGGAGAGCCCCGCCGGGCAGCACATCGAGCTGGGCATCTCCGAGATGAACCTGTTCCTGCTGCTGGGCCAGCTCGGCCTGTCGTGGGACCTGTCCGGCCAGCCGCTGCTGCCGGTCGGCACGGTCTACGACCCGTTCGTGCTGCGCGGGCTCGACGCGTTCCTGTACGGCACCTACTCGGGTTCCCGGTTCGTGGTGGCCGGCACCCCGTCCGGCATCACGCTGGCGCCCGAGGGCGGCGCGCACCAGTCCACCATCACCGCGTCGGTGGGCCTGGAGCTGCCCGGGGTGACGTTCCTGGAACCCGCGTACGCCGGCAGCCTGGACTGGCTGCTCTGCGACGCGCTCGGGCAGATCGCCGGCGGTGCCGCGCCGGCCGTCACCGCCGCGCCGGCCGAGGACGGGGCGTACTACTTCCGGCTCAGCACCCGACCGATCGACCAGGCGCCGTTCGAGGCGGCGCGGGCCCGGCTCGGTGACGCGGTGCTGCGCCGGCAGGTGGTGGCCGGAGCGTACCGGCTCGTCGACGCGCACCAGGCGTACCCGGATCTCGCGGACGCCCCGGTCGTGCAGCTCGCCGCCTCCGGCGCGGTGCTGCCGGAGGTGCTGGCCGCCGCCGCGGAGCTGGCGGAGGAGGGCGTGGCGGCGCACGTGGTGGACGTGACCAGCCTGGACCGGCTCTACCGCGCGTGGCAGCGGACGCTGCGTCAGGGCGTGCGGACCGCCACCGTGCCGAGCGTGCCCGGCGCGCTGCGGTCGGCGTTCGCCGACCGGGTGCCGGTGGTGACCGTGCAGGACGCGGCCTCGCACGCCATGGCCTGGCTCGGTTCGGCGGTCGGTGCCCCGGCGGTGCCGCTCGGGGTGGACGAGTTCGGTCAGTCCGGCACCGTCCGGGAGCTGTACGAGCTGCACGACCTGCTGCCCGGCAGCATCGTCAACGCGGCGCTGGCCGCGCTCGCGTTGCGCTGACCCGGCCGGACGGTTGCGCGGCGCCGGCGGGACGCGGCCGGCGTGCGGTGTGAGCGGACGCGCGTCGTGGCGGTGTGAGCGGGCCGCGCGGTGGCGGAGTGTGAGCGGCACGCGTCGTCGCGCAGCGTGATGGCCGCGCGGAGCGGAATTGGCACCGCGCGCGGCCTTTGCTCTGCAGCCATATCCGCAGCACGGCCCCGACCTGCGTGCAGGTCGGGGCCGTCGCGCGGTGCCGGTCGCCGGCACGGTGACACTCGGTGCCTGCTGCGTCGATGGCTGCAGAGCAAAGGGGGCGCAGGCCGACACCCGTCCCGATGCCGCCGTCACGAAAAGTAACGGGTCGGTGCGGTCAGCTGGGGGTCGGTGCCGGGGTCGCGCTCGGCGACCCTGATTCCGGGGCGCCGCGGGTCGGCGTCGGGGTGACCGGCACCTCGTCCCCCTTGGCCGGATCCCGGATGACGTGCCGTTCCAGGTTGACCTGCGACTGCCCGGTGCCGCCCACGGTGATCTCGTCGTACGCCTGGAGCAGCTTCTGCTGGTCGAAGTAGAGCACCGTCATGGCCAGCGGTGTCGGCTTCTCGCCCTCCAGCCCGCGCAGCCCGGCCCCACCGGTCGAGCCCTCCACCATCAGCGTCGTCGGCTGCTCGCCCGGCACCTGCGGCAGCTTCGACACCTGGCGGGCGTGGGTGTGCCCGGAGAGCACCAGCGGGCAGGTGCCGGAGAGGGGCCCGGCCGACGCCGGGTCGTGCACCAGCGCCACGTCCACCTTCCGCGGTGACTTCTCCACCGTGGCGGCGAGCTGCTCGCCGGCGCCGATCACCTGGTCGGCCACCGCCGACGTGAGTCCGCTGCCGGCCGGCGAGGTCTCCTTGTCCGGGGTGAACCGCGGGTCGCCGATGCCGGCGATGGTCAGCCCGGCCACGGTCGTGGTCGAGTTGTTCAGCACCACGGCGTTCGGCTGCTGAGCCACCGCCGCGGCGGTCCGCGGCGAGTCGTGGTTGCCGCGGATGTAGACGTAGGGCTTCTTGAGCAGGCCGATCGAGCCGACGTAGGACGCCTCCGGCTCGCTGCCCCAGTCGGTGAGGTCGCCGGTGTCGATCACGACGTCGATGCCGAACTGCTCGACCACCGTGCGGATCAACTGCCAGCCGGTCGGGTTGAGGTGCATGTCCGAGACGTGCAGCACCCGGGTGGTGCCCGGGGACGGCTGCACCACCGGCAGCGACGAGACCGTGGTGTAGAGCTTGCTGACGTTGCCGACCAGCCGCTGGAGCTGCTCCGCGTACTTGGTGTAGTCGTTGGCGATCCGCCGCGCGTCACCCACGATCGCGGGCGCGTTGACCAGCAGCCCCTCGTACCGCGGTTCCTCGATCGCCTGCGGCCGGACGGTGGCCGCGCCCAGGCCGAGGCTGCCGGCGGTGATGACCAGCGCCAACCCGCCGGCCCAGGCGGTACGCCGCACGTCGCGGAAGACCAGCCCGGCCAGGAGCAGGGTGGCCAGCACCGCCGCGGCGAGCGTCCGCAGGCCGAGCCGCAGCACGCCGTCGCGGACGTCCTGCACCGCCGACTGGCTGGCCCGACTGATGCTCGCCGGATCGTCGATGAGTGCCTCGGTGCGCCGCTGGTCCAGGGAGCCCACCTCGACGGTCAGGTACGCCGGCCCGTCGTGGCTGTCCAGCAGCAACGCGCCCAACGGCGGGATGTCGACGGTGGTGCCGCCGGTCAGCGACGGGCTGAGCTTCAGCTCCGCCCGGAACGGGCCGATGTCGGTGCCGACGTGGCCGCCGGCGTACGTGCCGACCACGATGCCGCCGAGCGTGACCGCGAGCAGCGCCAGCGCCACGCCGACCCGGCGCAGCCGGTGGCCCGGCCGCCAGGCCGCGAGGCGGCGGGCGCGTCCGGTCGCCGGGGACGTCGGGTTCCCGGCGCGCTGCTCTTCGTTCTCCTGGCCGTCCATGCTGAAATCCTGACCTGCCCAGTGCGTGATCTTGGCAAACCTGTCCGAAGCGGCTCAGCTCCGGCCGGCGCCGCCGTCCGCGAGGACCAGCCGCAGGATCCGGTCGTCCTCGGCGGCCGGCCGGCCCCGGCCGTCCCGGTTCGAGGTGCTCACCCAGATCGAGCCGTCCGGTGCCACAGCGGCGGCACGCAGCCGACCGTACCTGCCGGTGAGCAGCTCGCGCGGCTGGCCCAGAACGGTCCCGTTGCCGGCCAGCTCGACCAGCCACAGCCGCTGCCCGCGCAGGCACGCGGCGACCAGCAGCCGCTCCACGGCGGCCAGCCCGGAGCAGGACGCGTCGCCGGTGCGCCACTGCACGACCGGGTCCACGTAGCGGTTGTCGTCGCCGCGCCCCTCGACCTGCGGCCAGCCGTAGTTGCCGCCCTGGTTGATCTGGTTGATCTCGTCCCAGGTGTTCTGGCCGAACTCCACCGCGTACATCCGCTTGTCCGGCATCCAGGCGAAGCCCTGCACGTTGCGGTGACCCGAGGACCACACCGGCGAACCGGCGGTCGGGTTGCCCGGGGCCGGCTTGCCGTCCGGGGTGATCCGGAGGATCTTGCCGCCGAGGCTCTTCGGGTCCTGCGCGTTCGCGGTGCGCCCGGCGTCCCCGGTGCTCACGTAGAGGAAGCCGTCCGGGCCGAAACCCAGGCCGCCGCCGTCGTGGTTGCCGGCCTTCGGGATGCCGGTGAGGATCGGCGTCGGCGTCTGACCCAGCCGCAGCTTCGCGACCCGGTTGTCGGCCTCGGCCGTGTAGTAGACGAAGATCATCCGGTCCTGCGCGTACTTCGGGGAGACGGCGATGCCGAGCAGGCCGCCCTCACCGCCGGCCGCCACGCCGGGCACCGTCTGCACCGGCCGGACGGCCAGCCCGTCCGGCCCCGACTCCGGGCCGACCTGGACGATCCGGCCGCTGTCCCGCTCGGTGACCAGCGCCGCGCCGTCGGGCAGGAACGCGATCGCCCACGGCACCGCCAGCCCCTTCGCCAGCACCGTGGCCACCACCTGCTGGCTCGCCCCGCCGGGGCTGGCCGTGCTCGACGGCGTCGGCAGGTTGGGCGGCTCGCCGGCCGGATCCGGCTCGGGCTCGCCGAGCGCGCAGCCGGCGGTGCCCAGCAGCAGCGCCGCGCAGGACGCCGCCAGCACCGTCCGGAGGCGGTGGGCGCGGGGGTACGGGAGTCGCGGGCTCACCCGGCCCAGCCTAGCCGCACGCGGCGGTGAACCGGGCCGACGACGCGGTGCGGGCCGGCCGCTCAGCCGGCGCGCAGGGCGAGCACGGCGACGTCGTCCTCGCGGCGGTGCGCGGCGGCCAGCAGCCGGTCGCAGAGCACGGCCAGCGGCACGTCGGGACCGTCGGCGGCGAGCCGGTCGAGCAGCTCCGCCTGCCCCTCGTCGATCGGCTGGTCCCGGCGTTCGATCAGGCCGTCGGTGTGCAGCAGCAGCGTGTCGCCCGGAGCGAGCGTCAGCGTCCGGCCGGTGCGCCGGGGCGGGCGGACCAGACCGAGCAGCGGACCGCGTCCCTGCGCCACCGACACCGTGCCGTCGGCGCGGATCAGCAGCGGCGGCGGGTGCCCGGCGTTGCACCAGCGGACCCGGAGCCCACCGTCGCCGGGGCGGACCCGGGCCAGCACGGCGGTGGCGACCGTCGGCACCCGGAGCCCACCGATGGCCCGGTCGAGGTTGGCCACCAGTTCCTCCACCGGATCGTCGCGCCCGTACGCGTTGCCCCGGACCAGGTTCCGCAACTGGCCCATGGTGGCGGCGGCCTCGATGTCGTGGCCGGCGACGTCACCGATGGCGGCGATCAGCTCGCCGTCGGGCTGGACGAACGCGTCGTACCAGTCGCCGCCGACCTCGACCCGGTCCGCCGCCGGCAGGTAGCCGGCGGCCAGCTCCATCCCGGACACGCTCGGCAGCACCGGCAGCATGCTGTGCTGGAGCACCTCGGCCACGTGCCGCTGCTCGCCGTAGAGCCGGCTGTTGCCGACCGCCTGGCCGGCGCGTACCCCGATGTCCTGCGCGGTCCGCAGGTCGCTCGCGTCGAACCCGCGCCGACCGGCGCGGTTGACAAGCGTGACGGTGCCGATCACCCGGTCGCCGACGGCGGTGATGGGCACCGTCAGGTGCGAGCCGATGCCGAGCCGTTCGGCCAGCGGCACCAGCTCCGGACGGGTGGTGCCGCGCGCCACGTCCCCGATGTCGGCGGCGCCGCGCATCACCGGCCGACCGGAGCGCAGCACCGAACGGATCAGCGACTCCGGGCCGAGCCCGGTGGTCAGCAGCGTGGCGAAGCGGGCCAGGTCGGCGCGACGTTCCCCGTCCCGGTGCACGCCGGAGACGCTGCGCGGCCGGCCCGCCGGGTCGACCAGCGTGATCAGGCACCAGTCGGCCAGCAGCGGCACCATGGCGTGCGCCAGGCGGTCGACCGCGGTGGCCACGTCGAGCGTGCCGCCGAGCATCTCGCTCATCCCGGCCAGCATCGCGAGCCGGTCGTGAGCCTCCTCCGCCCGGCGGCGGGCCTGTTCGGCGCTGCGGACCGCGATCCGCAGCCGCAATTCCGACGAGCAGGCGGCGGCCAGGTCGGCGAGCGTACGCAACTGCTCCCTGGTCCAGGCGCGGGGCTTGCTGTCGATGGCGCAGAGCGAGCCGAGCACCCGCCCCTCCAGGTCGGTCAGCGGCATGCCCGCGTACGCCACCACGCCGAGATCCTCGATGGCGAGGTTCAGCCGCACCCGTGGGTAGAGCCGGGCGTCGGGCAGCACCATCGGCACCTCGATGTCGACGACGTGCTGGCAGAACGAGTGGCTGAGCGGGGTCTCCCGGCGGTCCGCCCAGGGCTGCGGCAGCCCGGTCGCGCCGGGGAAGAACTGGCGGTCCGCGTCGACCAGGGAGACCAGCGCGACCGGCACGTCGAGCAGGTCGCCGACCAGCCGCGCGAACCGGTCGAACGCCTCGTCCGGCACCGCGTCGAGGCGCGTCTCGTCGAGGGACCGCAGCCGGTCGGGATTGGTCAGCGCCGGAATCGGCGCCGCCTTCCGCTCCGGGTCGTCCTCGCTCATCGCCCCCCTGTCCTGCGCGTCGCGGCGCCGGCCGGCGTCCCGCCCCCGATTAAACCCTGTCGCACGTGTGTCCGACCCCCGGCGGGGCGTTCGTCACGGCCGCCGCGGCGTCGACCTGCGGCTACGGATATCGTCGGCGGTCGTGAAGGCATGGATTCCGCACCCCGACGGTCGTCGACTGCTCGGCGAACTGCCGCCCGACGTCACCGTGGAGGTGCTGACCGATCCGGCCCGGCTCCCGTCGTCCCCGGCCGGGGTGCGGTTCTGGGTGCCGCCGTTCCTGGCCGGCCCGGACGCCGGCGCGCTCCTGGCCGACCTGCCGGACGTCGAGGTGGTGCAGTTGCTCTCCGCCGGCGCGGACGCGTGGGCGGGCCGGATGCCGGCCGGCGTGACGCTCTGCGACGCCCGCGGCGTGCACGACTCGGCCACCGCCGAGTGGGTGGTCGGCGCGATCCTGTCCGCGCTGCGCGGGTTCGCGCCGCTGGCCCGCGCCCAGGCCCGCCGGGAATGGGCGTACGACGAGGTCGCCCCGACCGACGAGCTGGCCGGCAAGCGGGTGTTGATCGTCGGCGCCGGCTCGATCGGCGCGGCGGTACGCGCCCGGCTGGCCCCGTTCGAGGTGAGCTTCACGCTTGTCGCCCGTACCGCCCGCCCGGACGAGGACGTGCACGGGGTGGCCGACCTGCCCGCCCTGCTGCCCGCCGCGGACGTGGTGGTGCTGCTGGTGCCGCTGACCGGGCAGACCCGGGGTCTGGTCGACGAGCGGTTCCTCGCCGCGATGCCGGACGGCGCGTTGCTGGTGAACGCCGCGCGGGGGCCGGTGGCCCGGACGCCGGCGCTGCTCGCCGAGCTGGCGTCGGGGCGGCTCCGGGCCGCGCTGGACGTCACCGATCCGGAGCCGCTGCCGGCCGACCACCCGCTGTGGGAGCTGCCGAACGTGCTGCTCACCCCGCACGTCGCCGGCTCGGTGCGCGGTCTGCTGCCGCGCGCGTACCGGCTGGTGGGGGCGCAGTTGCGCCGCTACGTGGCCGGGGAGGAGCTGACGAACCGGGTGGTGGACGGCTACTGACCGGCGTCGTCGTCGGGCTGCTCCCGACCGGTGCCGTCGTCGAGCCGTCCCCGACCTGTGGTGCCGTCGGGAAGGCGCTGCCCGGTGGCGGTGACCAGCCGGGGGAGGTCGGTGGCGCGTACCGCGGGCAGCACGAGCACCTGCCCGTCGTCGAGCCGGACGACGGCCCGGCCGCGGGCGTCGCCGGCCAGCTCGGCGACCCGGTCCCAGGGCACCCGTCGCTGCCCGACGAGCGCCCGCAGCCGTAGCTCCCGGGCGTCGGCGTCGGTGCCGGACCGCCACGCCCACAGCCCGATCCCGAGCGGCACCAGCAGCACCCAGAGCAGCCACCACCGGGCGGTGGCCAGCGGCAGCGCGCCGATGAAGGCGACGATCGCGGCCACCAGGATGGCCTGGTTGGGACGGAAACGGACGGTGTCGGCGCGACTCACGCTCCGATGATCGCATCCGACCAGCTCACCCCCCGCCCCTGCCCCCGCCCCCGCCCCCACCCCTGCCCCTCGCCCGTGATCATGAAGTTGGCGGCACCCTCCGTCCGTTTTGTCGCCGTCAACTTCATGATCGACCGAGCGGGCCGCTCGTCGGCCCGTTGGCTGGGGGGCGGCGTTTGTGGGGCGGGGCGGGGTGGGGCGGGGGGCTTGGTGGGAAATGCGCCTCTGGCGCTTGCGCGCCGAGATTGGTGGGCGTGTTGTATGTGACGCGCGTCACTATGAACGTGCCGTCACCGGCCACTTCCGGGATCGTTCTTAGGCATGGCCGCAGCGGTCCTCGCCGATGCGACCGCGCCCGCCCGACCCCGCACGCCGCACCGCAACAGCACCGCCCCGTGCCCCCTCACGAAGGCGACCGCCGTGCCCGTCATCCCCTCCGCCGGACCCCGCCGGCGGCCACCGCTGCCCGACCTGACCGTGTCGCTCATCGGAATGTCCTTCCTGCTGGCGGGCGTCGCTGGGCTCGTGCCCGGTCCGGCCGCCGCAGCGCTCGCCGTTGCCGGCGCCTCCGCCCTCGCCTGTGTCCGGCTCGCCTGGCTGGCGGGCGTCCCGCCCACACCGGCGCCGACTCGTCACGCCGTCCCGGCGCGCAGCCCGCTGCCCTCGGCCCGGACGCGTCGCCGTGCAGCGGGCGCCGACCCCCTGACGCCGGCGCGGCACGCCGCCCCGGGCTCCGCCGATCCGGCATGGGGGCAGCGCGCCGTTCCGCACGTTGACGGCCCGGCATCGGGGCAGCGCGCCGTTCCGCAGGTCGACGGCCCGGCGTCGGGGCAGCACGCCAGTCCGCGCGTCGACGGCCCGGCGCAGTTCGCCCTTCCGCATGTCGCCGATCCGGCGTCGGCCTGGCTGGTCCGGGGCGTGTCGGGCGCCGACCCGTCGGCGTCGGCACCTCACGCCGTGGCGGGCGCCGGCCATCCGACGTCGGCGCCGCGCGCCGTTCCGGGTCGGCCGAAGACCTGCCTCGGCGTACCGGGGGCGGGCGGCTCCGGGCCGCCGGAGCGGGCCGTCGCCCCGGGCCGGGCCGAGGCGACCGGCCGGGCGGGCCCACCCGTCCCGAGCGCCGCGACCGGGCGGCAGGCCCGCCGGGTGGCGCTGTCCCGGCGGGTCGCCGCGATTCTCGACGCGGCCGTCCTGGTCGCCGGGCTCACCGTCGCGGTGCTGCCGCTGAGCGACCCGGCGCACCGGCTGCCGGTGGCGCTGGTCGGGCTCGGCCTCACCGCGCCGCTGCACGCCGCCGCGCTGCTCCGCCTGCCGGGTCGGTCCCGGCTCCCCGCCCGGGAACGTCTGCGCCGCACCGTCGACGTGCTCGCGCTCGGCGTCAGCCTGGTCTTCGCCGGCTGGATGTTGCTGCCCGCCGGCCCGGTGCCGCCGGTCGCATGGGTCGCCACCGGTGGCGGGTCGGTGGCGTTGGCCGTGCTCGCCATGGCGGCGGTCTCCGAACGCCGGCGTCGGCCGGGCGCCGCGTGCTGCCACGCCGGTGCCGGGCTCACGCTGGGCGGGCTGGCGCTGCTGGTGGTGCTGCTCGCGTACGACGCCCCGGATCGCGCGCTGTCGGCAGTCGCGCCGCCGGTGCTGGCCGGTGCGCTGCTGATCGCCGCCGGCGCCCGGCGTACCTCGGCGGGGGAGCGACCGCACCACGGGGCCGCGCCGGCCGCGTGGCCCCGGCTCACCGCGCCGGCCGGCATCGCCGCGCTCGCGGCCGGCGTGCACCTGGGCACGGCGGGCGAGTTCACCCCGGCGGCGATGGCCCTGGGCCTGGCGGTCATCCCGCCGATCATGGTGGGTGAGCTGCTGGCCGCCGCCGACCAACGCCGCCGGGTGGAACGGCTCGCGGCCAGCGAGGCGTGGCTGCGGCGGCTGGTCGGCGTGGGCGACGACGGCGGTGAGCCGGCGTTGTTGAGCCGGGCCGAGCTGGTGCGGGCGCTCTCCCTGCGCAGCGGCGGCGCGCTGCTCCTGGTGGACGTGCACGGCGACGAGGCGGCCCCGCCGGACGGGCCGGCGCTGGCCGAGGTGGGGCGCCGGCTGCGCGCCGGCTGCGGTCCGCACGACCTGGTCGCCCACGTCGGCGACACCGGGTTCGCCGTGCTCACCGACCTCGGGCCGGTGCCCGCGTACGCGCTGGGCACGCGGCTGCTGACGGCGCTCGCCGAGCCGTACCCCCGGCCGGAGGGCGGCACCCCGCTCCGGGTCAGCGTCGGGCTGGCCGAGACCACCGGTGGCGACCCGGAGGACGTGCTGCGCCAGGCCGACCTGGCCCGGCGGCGGGCGGCGCAGCTCGGCCGGGAGCGGATCGAGTGGTACGACGCCTACCTGGAGGAGCAACTGGTCCGCCGGCTCGACCTGGAACGGGAGCTGCCCGGCGCGGTGGCCCGGGGCGAGCTGGACCTGGTCTACCAGCCGGTGGTGGCGCTGGCCGACCGGATGCCGGTCGGCACCGAGGCGCTGCTGCGCTGGCGCAGCCCGGCGCTGGGCACGGTGCTGCCGGCGGAGCTGCTGCCGGTGGCGGCCGACCTGGACCTGCTCGGTGAGGTCGGGTGGTGGGTGGTGGACCGGGCCTGCCGGCAGCTCGCCGCCTGGTCGGAGGGGGGCCGCGAGCTGTGGATGGCGGTCAACGTCACGCCCCGGGAGCTGGCCGCGACGGACTTCGTGGCGCGGACCGCGACCGCGTTGGCGGCGTACGACGTGCCGCCGGAACGGCTGGTGGTGGAGGTGGCCGAGCCGGCGGTGGGGGCGGAGTTGCCCACCGTGACGGCGCGGCTGGCCGGCCTGCGGTCGCTCGGGGTGCGCACCGCGCTCGACGACTTCCGCGCCGAGCACGCCTCGCTGGCCCAGCTCCGCCGGTTGCCGATCGACCTGCTCAAGGTGGGCCCGCACCTGGTGGCACCGGGCGGGGACGGGCAGCGTCCGCTGATCGACGTGGTGGCGAACCTCGGCGACCGGCTCGGCGTGGAGGTCGTGGTGGAGGGGCTGGAGTCGGACGGTCAGGTGGCCGGCGCCCGCCGGGCCGGCTGCCGGTACGGCCAGGGCTTCGCGCTGGCCCGGCCGGCGACCGCGGAGCGGGTGGAGGCGTGGTTCGAGGAGTTCCCCTCGGCGTCCCGGTGAGGAGCTGACTTAACCGGTTCAGCGCTGACGCGGCGGGGCGGTGCTGCCGCGCGGCGTCAGGTGGGCGGTCTCGTCCTGCAACTCGGTCACCGGCTCCCCGGCGATCACGGCGAGAAGCTGTCGGGCGGCGTGCGACCCGTACGCCGGGATGTCCCGGCCCAGCGCGGTCAGCGGCGGGTGCACGAGTTGGCAGAGCGGTGAGTCGTCCCAGGCGACGATGGAGAGGTCGCCGGGGACGGCCAGCCCCATCTCCTGCGCCACGGACAGCCCGGCGATGGCCATCACGTCGTTGTCGTAGATCACCGCGGTCGGGCGGTTGGCGGAGCTGAGCAGCCGGCGGGTGGCCCGCGCGCCCTCCTCGCCGGTGTAGTCGGACCAGACCGTGCTCGCCTCGTCCAGGCCGAGCCGCCGGCACACGTCGGTGAACGCGTCGGTGCGGATCTCGGTGTGCAGCAGCGAGGGGAGCCCGCCGACCCGGGCGATCCGCCGGTGCCCGAGCGCGACCAGGTACTCGACGGTCTCCACCAGGGCCGCCGCGTCGTCGGACCAGACGTTGGCCAGGGTGCCGGTGTGCCCGGGGCCGCCGATGACCACGGCGGGCAGTTGCAGCTCCTCCAGCGCGGGCACCCGCCGGTCGTCGGTGCGCAGGTCGCAGACGAAGACGCCGTCGACGCGGCGCTCGGCCCACCACCGGCGGTAGACCGCGATCTCCGCCTCCTGGTCGGTGACCACCTGGAGTGTGAGCGCGTACGAGCGGGCGGAGAGTTCCGCCTCGACGCCGCTGATCAGCTCCATGAAGAACGGCTCGATGCCCAGTATCCGGGCGGGCCGGCACAGCGCCAGCCCGACCGCCTTGGCGGTGGCGCCGGAGAGCGCCCGCGCGGCGCTGCTCGGGCTGAAGCCGATCTCGGCGGCGATGGCCAGGATGCGCTGGCGGGTCGCCTCGGAGACGCCGGGCTGCCCGTTCAGCGCGTACGAGACCGCGCCCTTGGAGACCCCGGCGCGCCGGGCGACGTCGGCGATGGTCGGCCGCTTCACCGCAGCGTTCCTCCACTGTGTCCAGCCCTCGCGGGCGCCTTCCGACCGCCGGGTGGCGGCGGGGAGTGACGCTACTGCACCGGGCCCGTCGGCCGGTCGGCGCGGCGGCCCGCCGGCGACTGAACCGCACAGTTGGTCACTTGTGCGGTTCAGCGTACGGGCATCCGGCCCGGTGTCCATCATCCCGGCGCTCCCGAAACTGCTCCGGAAAGCGCTCCACCACGCATGGTCGCGCTCCCATCCGGTCCGGAAGGTTACGGGACGGCCTCGCTGTTAACCGGCCGTTGACAGTGCAAAGAGCGAACCGTACGGTGGCCTCACTTATCCGGTTCAGTCAACGTCTCTCGATCTCGGGAGCGTTCCCATTTGGCGCGGAGGATGACATGAAACGGTCCTGGACGCACTGGGCGCGCACGGCCGCCGTCGGTGCCGTCAGCCTGGTCATGGTCGCCGCCTGTAGCGGCAAGAGCACCACCGGCGGCGCGGACGCTGCCGACGGTCAGGTCACGTTGAAGATCAATTTCTGGGGTGACTTCGGCCTCCAGGACCTCAAGACGAAGTACGAGGCCGACCACCCGAACGTCAAGATCCAGCTCAACTCGGGCGAGTACAACGCCCAGCACGAGGACCTGCAGAAGAAGCTCGTCGCCGGCAACGGCGCGCCGGACATCGCGGCGATCGACGAGGGCTTCATGGTCCAGTTCCGCAGCCAGTCCGACAAGTTCGTCAACCTGCTGGACAAGGGCGCCGGCTCGTACGAGAGCAAGTACCTGCCCTGGAAGTGGAAGCAGTCGCTGTCCGCCGACGGCAAGACGCAGATCGGTCTCGGCACCGACGTGGGCGGCCTGGCCATGTGCTACCGCACCGACCTGTTCAAGGCCGCCGGCCTGCCCACCGACCGCGACCAGGTCTCCGCGCTGTGGCCCACCTGGGACAAGTTCCTCGAGGTCGGCCAGCAGTACACCGGCAAGACCAAGAAGAAGTTCATCGACGCCGGCACGAACCTGTTCAACCCGATCCTCGGGCAGCAGCAGGTCGGCTTCTACAACGACCAGGAGCAGCTCCAGATGGAGCAGGGCCCGAAGGTCGCGTTCGACTACACGGTCAAGGCCGTCGACAAGGGGCTCTCCGCCAACCTGGTCAGCTTCCAGGCCGACTGGGACAAGGGCTTCACCAGCGGCGCGTTCGCGGTGCTCGCCTGCCCGGCGTGGATGCTCGGCCACATCAAGGACACCGCGCCCGGCACCCAGGGCAAGTGGGACATCGCCGCGGTGCCCGGCGGCGGTGGCAACTGGGGCGGCTCGTTCCTGACCATCCCCAAGCAGGGCAAGAATGTCGACGAGGCGTACAAGCTGCTGGAGTGGCTGGTCGCGCCGGAGCAGCAGATCGAGATCTTCAAGAAGGTCGGCAACCTGCCGTCGCAGCCGGCGCTCTACGCCGACCCGGCCATCGCCGACTTCAAGAACCCGTTCTTCAACGACGCCCCGGTCGGCCAGATCTTCCCGAAGATGGCGCAGGGCCTCACCCCGCAGTACCTGGGCAAGAAGAACGGCCCGACCCGGGTCGCGGTGGAGAACGTCATCCGCCGGGTGGAGAACAAGTCGCTGAAGCCCGACGCCGCCTGGACCGAGGCGGTCAAGGAGGCCGACAAGGCCGCCAAGTCCTGACGCACCACCGGTGCCGGAGCGGACCGACCCGCTCCGGCACCGCCGTACCCGTCCACCCCTCCTCGGCTCTGGAGTGATCCGATGTCCAGCACCCGTGCCGCGCCCGCGCCGCCGCGCCGCCGACCCGCGCCGGAGCGCGGCCGTCGCGGGGCCGACGACCGGCGGTTGACCTGGCGCAACCGGCTGTACCGCTTCGACATGCGCTACATGCCGTACCTGATGATCGCGCCGTTCTTCCTGCTCTTCATCGTGTTCGGGCTGTTCCCGCTGCTGTTCAACGCGGTGGTCTCGCTGCGCAACTACCGCCTGGACGACCCGACGCTGCCCTACTGGGCCGGCGTCGAGAACTTCAGCCGGCTCCTCGCCGACGAGGACTTCTGGAACGCGCTCTACAACACCTTCGGCATCTTCCTGCTCTCCACCGTCCCGCAGCTGCTGCTCGCGCTGCTGGTCGCCTCGCTGCTCAACCGGCAACTGCGGGCGCAGACCTGGTGGCGGGTCGGCGTGCTGCTGCCGTACGTGACGCCGATCGTGGCCTCGACCATGGTGTTCAGCGTCTTCTTCTCCCGCGACTTCGGCATGGCCAACTGGGCGCTCGGCCTGCTCGGCATCGGCGGCGCCGACGACCCGATCGACTGGCGGGCCGACAAGCTGCACGCCTGGATCGCCATCGCCACCATGGTCAACTGGAAGTGGATCGGCTACAACGCGCTGCTCTACCTGGCCGCCATGCAGTCCATCCCGCGTGACGTCTACGAGGCCGCCGCGATCGACGGCGCCGGCCAGTGGAAACAGCTCTGGCGCATCACCGTGCCGATGATCCAGCCGGTGGTCGTGTTCACCGTGATCCTCTCCACCATCGGCGGGCTCCAGCTCTTCACCGAGCCGATGCTGTTCGACCCGAACGCCCAGGCCGCCACCGGCGGGCCGAACGGCGAGTGGCAGACCATCGCCCAGCTCATCTACAAGGTCGGCTGGAAGGATCTCAACCTCGGCTACGCCGCGGCGATGTCCTGGGCACTGTTCCTGATCATCCTGGTCATCGCCGGCCTGAACTACCTGCTGACGAACCGACTCTCCGGAGGGCGTAAATGAGTGCCGTCGCCTCCCCGCCGGCCGCGCGCAAGCGGCGCCCGATGGGCCGGGCGCCGCAGGAGACGCCGGCCGGGTTCTGGACCTACCTGCTGCTCGCGGTCAGCATGCTGTTCGCCGCGTTCCCGCTCTACTGGATGTTCGTCATCGCCACCAGCAACGACGAGGCGCTGGCGAAGCTGCCACCGGCGATCGTGCCGAGCGACCGGTTCCTGACCAACGTCGACGAGGTCTTCTCCCTCCAGGACGTCTACTTCGCCGCCTCGCTCGTCAACAGCGTCATCGTCTCGACGGTGGTCACCGCCTCGGTGCTGTTCTTCTGCTCGCTGGCCGGGTTCGCGTTCGCCAAGCTGCGGTTCAAGGGCAGCGGCGCGCTGATGCTCTTCGTGGTGCTCACCCTGACCGTGCCGAACCAGCTCGGCATCGTCGCGCTCTACATCGTGATGGGCAAGCTCGGCTGGAACGGCACGCTGCTCGCGGTCATCGCTCCCGGCCTGGTCACCGCGTTCGGCGTGTTCTACATGCGGCAGTTCATCGTGAACACCGTCCCGGACGAGCTGATCGAGTCGGCCCGGGTCGACGGCGCCACGACCATGCGGGTGTACGCGACGATCGTGCTCCCCGCGATCCGCCCGGCCCTCGCGGTGCTCGGCCTGCTCACGTTC
The DNA here is from genome assembly GCF_045040125.1 of Micromonospora sp. NBC_01392. Classification (NCBI taxonomy): domain Bacteria; kingdom Bacillati; phylum Actinomycetota; class Actinomycetes; order Micromonosporales; family Micromonosporaceae; genus Micromonospora; species Micromonospora sp. NBC_01392. The sequence continues at coordinate 1,629,291 of NZ_CP109549.1, forward strand.
GTGGCCACCTGGAACGACTTCCAGTGGCCGCTGATCACGTTGAGCGGCACCGACTACCCGACCTCGATGGTGGCGATCTCCGACCTGGCCAGCGGCAACTACGTGATCTACCGGCGGGTGCTGGCCGGCGCGTTCATCGCCACCGTCCCCCTGCTGCTGATGCTGTTCATCGGTGGACGCCAGATCGTCCGCGGAATCATGGAAGGCGCGGTGAAGTCGTGAGCCGTTCCACGCTGCTGCACGAGGGTTGGACGCTGCGGGCCGAGCCCGGCGCGCAGGTGCCGCCGCAGATCGCCGGGGCCGAGGTGCCGGCCACGGTGCCCGGATGCGTGCACACCGACCTGCTCGCCGCCGGTCTCATCCCCGACCCGTACCTCGACGACAACGAGAACCGGCTGCTCTGGATCGGGCGCACCGACTGGGTCTACCGGACCACGTTCGCCTGGCAGCCGGGCGAGGACGACCGGGTCGACCTGGTCTGCGGCGGCCTGGACACGGTGGCCACCGTGACGCTCAACGGCGTCGAGGTCGGGCGCACCGAGAACCAGCACCGGTCCTACCGGTTCGACGTCCGCGCGCTGCTGCGCCCGGGCGACAACACCCTGGCCGTACGCTTCGACTCGCCGTACCGCTACGCCCAGGCGCACCGGGACCGGCTCGGCGACCGGCCCAACGCGTACCCGGAGCCGTTCCAGTTCATCCGCAAGACCGCCTGCAACTTCGGCTGGGACTGGGGACCGACGGTGGTCACCGCCGGCATCTGGCAGGAGATCGGCCTGCACGCCTGGTCCACCGCCCGGCTCGCGGCGGTCCGGCCGCTGGTCACCGTCTCCGACGGCGTCGGCCGGGTGGAGCTGCACGTCGACGTGGAGCGGGCCGGCGACGAGCCGCTGACCGTACGCGCCGACGTCGCCGGCGTCACCGCCGAGGTCACCGTGCCGGCCGGGGAACGCACCGCCGCGCTGGCGCTCACCGTGCCGAACCCGGCGCTGTGGTGGCCGGTCGGCTACGGCGACCAGCCGCTGCACGACCTCCACGTCACGCTGCACGCCGCCGACGGGCAGGACCTCGACGCCGCGTCCCGCCGGATCGGCTTCCGCTCGGTCCGCCTCGACACCACGCCCGACGCCCACGGCACCCCGTTCACGCTGCACGTCAACGACCTGCCGATCTTCGTCAAGGGGGTCAACTGGATTCCCGACGACGCGTTCCCCAACCGGGTCACCCGCGAGCGGCTGGCGCAGCGGTTCGACCAGGCGGTCGGGGCGAACGTCAACCTGCTGCGCATCTGGGGCGGCGGCCGGTACGAGTCGGACGACTTCTACGAGCTGGCCGACGAGCGGGGGCTGCTGGTGCAGCAGGACTTCCTGTTCGCCTGCGCGGCGTACCCGGAGGAGGAGCCGTTCCGCACCGAGGTCGAGGCTGAGGCGCGGGAACAGGTGGCCCGCCTCGCCGGCCACCCCTCGCTGGTGCTCTGGACCGGCAACAACGAGAACATCTGGGGCTGGCACGACTGGGACTGGCAGGAGCCGCTCGCCGGCCGCACCTGGGGGCGCGGCTACTACCTGGAGCTGCTGCCCGCGATCGTCGGCGAGCTGGACCCGACCGTCCCGTACTGGCCGGGCAGCCCCTGGTCCGGCACCGAGGACCGGCACCCCAACGACCCGGCGCACGGCACCATGCACATCTGGGACGTCTGGAACGACGACGACTACACCAAGTACCGCGAGTACGTGCCCCGCTTCGTCGCCGAGTTCGGCTACCAGGCCCCGCCCGCGTACGCGACGCTGCGCCGGTCCATCTCCGACGAGCCGCTCGCGCACGACTCGCCGGGCATGAGCCACCACCAGAAGGCGATCGACGGGGACCGGAAACTCCAGCGCGGACTGGACGCCCACCTGCCGCCCCCCACCGACTTCGACGACTGGCACTACTACACCCAGCTCAACCAGGCGCGCGCCATCCAGCTCGGCGTCGAGCACTTCCGGTCCCACCGGCCGGTCTGCACCGGCACCATCGTCTGGCAGCTCAACGACTGCTGGCCGGTCACCTCCTGGGCCGCCGTCGACGGCGACGGCCGACGCAAACCCCTGTGGTACGCGCTGCGCCGCGCCTACGCCGACCGGCTGCTCACCGTGCAACCGCGCGACGGCGGGCTGGCGCTGGTCGCGGTCAACGAGACCGGGCAGGCGTGGACCGGGCCGGCCACGGTCACCCGGCTCACCGTCACCGGGGAGCCGAGGGCGAAGACCTCGGTCGACCTCGACGTCCCGGCGTACTCCTCGGTGGTGCTGGCGCTGCCGGCGGAGCTGGCGCGGCCGGACGAGGCCCGCCGTGAGCTGCTCGTCGCGGACGCCGGCGACACCGCGGAGCGGGCGCTGTGGTTCTTCGCCGAGGACCGCGACATCACGTGGCCGGCGGCGGAGTGGGACGCCACCGTCGAGCCGGTGGACGGCGGCCAGCGGGTCCGGGTGACCGCCCGGACCGTGTTGCGCGACCTGACGCTCTTTCCCGACCGGCTGGACCCGTCCGCGCAGGTCGACACCGCGCTGGTCACGCTGCTGCCGGGGGAGAGCACCGTGTTCACGGTGCGCGCGCCGCGCCCGCTCGACCGGGCGGCGCTGACGCGCCGCCCGGTGCTGCGCTGCGTCAACGGCTGAAGGAGGGGCCCCCTGTTAACGCATTCCGCATAGCAGGGGGCCCCGCTTAACCAGACGGCGGTGGTCACTCCGCCGAGGGAGCATCGGCCCCGTGACCGGCGGACGTCCCCGACGGCGGGTCGAACTCCGGGCTGTCCTGGGAGGAGATGGCGGTCGAGACGAGACTCGCGGCGACCGGCTGCACCGGCGTGACGTCGTCCGGCGTACGCAGGCGCGGCGGGGCGGGCATCCACGGCTTCAGGTTCTGGATGATCTGTTCGTAGAAGTCGTCGATCGCGCGCAGCACGGAGTCGATGAAGGCGCCCCGCCCGCTGCCCCGCTTGGTGCCCGCCGCCGTGCTCTGCGCGACCCGGAACGCCCGCAGCTCACGGGCCGGGTCGGTGATCAGCATGCCGGGCTCGGCGCGGACCTGACGCAGCAGGTCCGTCGCGCCACCCCCGCGGGCGTGCAGGACGAACGCCTCGATCCGTACCGTCTCCGGCGCGTCCTTGAGTTGGCGGACCAGCCAGTTCACCCTGGTGGTCGGCCTGCCGGTACGCGGAGCGTCCACGTCGACGTGGCAGACGATCTGCCCGGCCCGCAGGTCGGCGGTGACGTGGAGGTGGCCGACCGCGCCCGGAATCCGGATGCTTCCGGTCAGGCTTCCGGTGGTGACGAGCTGGTTGACGAGCGACTGGGTGCGTGCGGCCGGGTCGGCGAGGTCACGGCGGCTCAGCGCGGGCGTGACGTCGGTGCCCAACTGCCGGCCGAGGCGCAGGCAGGCGTAGCGGATCAGGGCGTCGAAACGGCCGGCCACCTCCGCCGCGCCGCCGTCGCCGGCCCGCAGCGTCCCGGCCGACACCCCATCGCGTACGGGGACCCAGGCCGGTCCCATGTCGCTGAACTCCAGTGCGCCCGAACGTGGGTGTTCGAGGTACCTGATCAGCTCGCCCAGAATCCACGCCTGGTCCGGGTCGGCGATGCCGCGGTACTCCTTCTGGATCACCGCCTGGGTCAGGATCTCCGTCCAGGGCAGGTGGTAGAGCGCGACCTTGCGCAGCTTCCGGCGATCGATCGTGGTCGGATGCTGGCCCGGCACCGGGGCGATCTCGTTGGAGATCGTGATGAGAGCGTCGAAGCCCTGCTCGCGGGCGATGTCCAGGTACGCCTCCACCTGCTCGGTCCGCAACGTGTTGCTGCCGGTCTTCACCTCCACCAGCGCGGTCCACTGTCGCTGCCCCCGCGTGACGCGGATGAGGCCGTCCGGAAAGAGCTGCTGGTTGCCGAGCTTGAACGGCACCTCGATGAAGGTCTGCACCGTGCCGGCCGGTGCGCCGAGGGACTGGGTGAGCACCCGCCCGAACTCCCGTACCGCGCTCATCACCGCCAGCAGCGCGGATGTGGCCCGGCGTTCCTGCTCCTCCGCGCCGTTGATGCCGGACGTGGGGATCAGGCGGGCCGCGAGCCAGGTCTCCTCGGACATGCGGACACTCCTCGTGAAGGCGGTGGTACGAGAAGTTACCTGCGGGCCGGGCCGGAAAGCGGCGTGATCGTGGGCGCGTACGCATGGAAAGAGCTGTCCGGGTCGGGTGCCGGACGATCCGCCCGGCCCGGATCGGGCTGCCGGACGGAGGCGTCCGTGTCAACGGTTCGGCCCTTACCGGCTCTTCCGTCCGTTAGCTGACTGCGATTCCCGGCCGCCACCACGGCGTGGATCCGAGATCTGACCGCACCGGGCCGAGGAAACGACTGACAGCGACCACGGTGGCGACCTCCACTGGTGGTGGACCGAAGCGGTCCGTCGAAACGGTCCGCCCGGACCCTGTCGTCAGCCGAGGTCACCATGGCCACTCCCATCCCGCCGCCGTTCCACGTCCGCCTCGGCACGCCGGAGGACCCCGGGTCGGTCCACGGCCTCGTCCTGGCCGGGACGGTGCTGCTCGCCACCCACTACGGCGCGTCCGGTCGGGGGAAGCTGCACGTGCTCGACCCGCGCACGCTCGCCCCGGTCGCGGATCCGATGCCGGTCGGCCACTACCCGCGGGCGGTCGCCTGGCACCCCGGCCGGCGGACCGCGTACGTGATGAACTGGGGCAAGGAGAGCTACAGCGTCTCGGCCTGCGCGCTGGACACCGGCCGGGTCGAGGAGATCCCGATCGGGTTCGGGCTGATCGCGGTGGCCGTCGACCCGGCCGCCGACGTGCTCTACACCGCCGACTGGGCGCATCGGCGACTCTTCGCCATCGAGGCGGGGGACCCGGCCCGGCGCCGGATCATCGCCCTGCCGTCGCGGCCGGTGCGGCTCGCCGTCGCCCCGGACGGCCGCGTCCACGTCTCCCTCTCCGACCAGGCGGCCACCCCGCCGGTGGACGCGCTCGCCGTGGTCGAATCGGACGGTACGGTGCGGGCCGCGCCGGTCACGCCGTCGCGCCTCCAGCCGGGGCCGGTGGCGGTCGGCCAGGACGGCCTGATCTACCTGGCCTCCCTCGGCGGCGGCTCGGTGCACCCGCTGGCCGGCGTGCACGCCCCCGACACGGGGGAGCGGCTGGGGGCGGTGGGCACGGCGGCCGGGTCGCGGGACCTCGCCGCGCACCCGCACCTGTCGCAGGCCTGGGCCGCCACCGATCGGGGCGCCCAGTTCATCGACGCCACCGGCCCGTACCAGCCGCACACGCTCGAACCGGTGGTCACCGGCCCCAGCCCGTACGGCGTCGCGGTGGGCGCGGACGGCGGCGTCTACGTGGGCGACAACGTCGAGGGCACGGTCTCACTGATCCGGCCGGACCTCACCGAGCTGCCGCTGGCGGCGGTGTCCACACTGCTCACCGACGCCGGCTACCCGGTCGCGGGCGGGCTGGGCGGGGCGCTGCGGGCGTACCAGGAGTTCCACGAGCTGCCGGTGACCGGGCGTCCGGACGCCACCACCGTCGCGCACCTGACCGCTCCCGGCTGCGGCACCCCGGACCCGGTGGCGGCGGTGCCGAGCTTCCACGTGCTCAACCACTACCGGCACACCAACCTGACCTACCACCTGGGCGACATGCACATGCCGAACGCCCGGCCCGGCTTCACCGACGAGCTGAAGGAGGAACTCGTCCGGGTCGCGTTCGCCGAGTGGAACAAGGTGCTCGGCGCCGACTGGTACGGCCCGTTCGACTTCGAGCGGGTCGACGACCCGGCCCAGGCGGACATCCTCATCTCCGTCGGCGACGACCCGGTCTTCCACGAGTCGAACTGGTTCAGGTCGGTGTACGCGGTCACCAAGTGGTACGCCGGGCAGAACTGGCCGGCGGAACGGGCCCAGCTACCGATGATCTTCAATCGGGAGATCAACTGGGATGCCCCCGGCTACTTCGAGATCACCTGGTACAACCCCGACTTCCGGCACGTCGTCACGCACGAGCTGGGCCACGCGCTCGGCCTGCACCACGGCAAGAGCAAGAACGTCATGTACCGCAACGCCACCTGGTACCGCGTCCCGAAGTCCGACGACCGGGCCGGCATCCACCACGCGTACGGCCGGCTGCCGTTCCTCTCCGGCACCGGCATGCAGGTGCTGCCTGGCGTCGACCACATCGCCCTCCAGGACTGCGAGCAGCATCTCCTGGTGCACTACCCGGCCGACGCGGACACCTGGACGTACACCCGGCTCACCGCCGACCTCGGCGCGCCGCTGATGGCCCGCGGCCACGCCCCCAGCCTCTTCTTCGCCCACGACGGCGTGCCGTCGTACGTCTACCGGGGCGCCGGTGACCACCTGCACCAGCTCTGGTACGACGGCGGCGAGTGGTGGTGGAACGACCTGAACGTGGAGACCGGCGGCGCGCCCCCGATCGCCGGCTCGCCGTACGCCTACCGCAACGGCGACACCCAGCGGATCGTCTACGGCGACCCCGACGGCCGGATCATCCGCCTCTCCGAGACGCCCGGTGCGGGCTGGACCTGGCAGGACATCTCACAGTCGGGCGCGGGCACCCACAACGGCAGCATCATCGGGTACGTCGACCAGGCGACCGGCCTCGACGCGGTGGCGTACCGGGACAACGAGGACGGGCTGCGTCTGCTCCAGGAGCACGCCGACGGCTGGAGCCACATCTCGCTGACCTGGGCGACGCAGGCCGAGAACCCGACCCCGTTGGAGGCCATGCCGATCTTCGGGTCGGCCCGCGCCGGTGAGGCGCACCGTCTGTTCGCCGTGGACTACCGCCTGGACATCCGGATGTGGGAGCCGGGCGGCGACGGGGTGTGGCACACCCGGTCGCTCACCGCCGAGCTGGGGCTGCCGCCCACCCGCGCGATGACCGTGCAACGGCTGTTCAGCGTCGACGAGGTCGACCTCACCTGGGTGATCGTCTGCTCCGACCACCAGGGCGGCCTGCGGGAGATCGTCTCCGACGGCGACGCCTGGCAGGTGCGGGACATCCCGACCGGTGACCTCCCGCCCGGCCGGACCGGCATCTCGGCCTGGGTGGGCGACACCCGCCGTTACCTCACGTACACCGCCGTCAACGGCAACACGGCGCTGCTGTCCCGCCCCAGCAGCGACGTGGTCGCCGGCGAGTGGCAGGCCCACAACCTCACCCGCGAATCCGGCATCATCTGACCCCCGGTAAGGAGGGGCCCCCTGTTAACGCATTCGGTATAGGAGGGGGCCCCGCTTAACTCAGGTCGGCAGGGCGGCACTCAGTTCGGCAGGGCGGCGAGGCCGGCCAGCAACTCCCACCGCTCGGCGTCGGTGAGCACCGCGTACGCCGGCTCGTCGCGGCGGTCGGTGTCGGCCTCGATCGGCGCGCGGTCCGGCCCGTCCGGCAGCGCGCGGATCTCCTCGGCCGTCAGCCCGGCGGCCCGCCACGCGGCCCGGTGCGCGTCCGCCCGGTGGTGCCGCAGCGAGCCCAGCCGGGTGACGAGCAGCAGCGCCGGGGATGCGCCCGCCGGCTCGTACGGCGGGGACATGGCCCGGAACGCCGGCCCGCCGGTGGCCTGCGCGTGTGCCAGCACCCGGCCGACCAGGTCCGCGAGCCGGGGCACGATGCTCAGGCCGGGCAGCACCTCGGGCCGCGTCCCCCACAGCTCCTCGGCGGCCTCGCCGGTGGCGCGCTGACCGAACGACGCCAACTCCCGGCCGCGCTCGGTGAGGTGCCAGGCGCCCTCGTCGTCTTGGACGAAGACGCCCTGCGCCAGCTCCCGGCTCAGGTCGACGCCGGTGTAGATGAGGCCGTCGGCGAGCGCCTCGGCCGGCAGCGGCCGGGCCAGCACGCCGGAGAAGAGCGTGTTCTCCATGCCGAGTTCGTGGCCGCGTTCGGCGTAGAACGCCGCCATTCGGGGGCGCGCCTTCAGGCGGGCGCCCATGTAGACCCGGTCGATCGCCGGTCGGATCAGTCGCGCATAGCTCACCGTCGTCTCCACGTCGCCGGACGTTACCGGTGAAAGGTGTCAAGCGGGGCCCCCGCCTATGCACGAGGCGTTAAGCGGGGGCCCCTCCTTGCACCTACTCGGGGACTCGGCGGTACGCGCCGTCGCTGGCCGAGGTGGCCATCGAGGCGTACGCGCGCAGCGCCGCCGAGACCGGGCGCTGCCGGTCGGTCGGCGTGTACGGGCGGTCGCGCTTCTCCTCGGCCACCCGGCGCGCGGTCAGCTCGTCGGCGGGCACGTTCAGCTCGATGGAGCGGCCCGGGATGTCGATGACGACCTCGTCACCGTCGCGCACCAGCGCGATCAGCCCGCCGGAGGCCGCCTCCGGTGAGACGTGCCCGATGGACAGCCCGGAGGTGCCGCCGGAGAACCGGCCGTCGGTGAGCAGCGCGCAGGCGCGCCCGAGCCCCCGGCCCTTCAGGAACGAGGTGGGGTAGAGCATCTCCTGCATGCCGGGGCCGCCCTTCGGGCCCTCGTAGCGGATCACCACCACGTCGCCGGCGACGATCTGCTTGGCCAGGATGGCGGTCACCGCGTCGTCCTGCGACTCGAAGACCTTGGCCGGGCCGCGGAACGTCAGGCACTCCTCGGGCACCCCGGCGGTCTTCACCACGCAGCCGTCCGGCGCCAGGTTGCCGTGCAGGATGGCCAGCCCGCCGTCGGCGCTGTAGGCGTGCGCGAGGTCGCGGATGCAGCCGCCGGCCGCGTCGGTGTCCAGCGACGACCAGCGGTTGGTGGTGGAGAACGGCTCGGTGGTGCGCACCCCGCCGGGCGCGGCGTGGAACAGCTCGACCGCCTCGGGCGTGGCCGAGCCGCCGCGCACGTCCCAGTCGGCCAGCCACCGGTCGAGGCTGGGGGAGTGCACCGCGCGCACGTCGCGGTGGAGCAGGCCGGCGCGGTCCAGTTCGCCGAGGATGGCGGGGATGCCGCCGGCCCGGTGCACGTCCTCCATGTGGTAGTTCGGCGAGTTCGGGGCGACCTTGGCCAGGCACGGCACCCGCCGCGAGACGGCGTCGATGTCGGCCACGTCGAAGTCCAGCTCGGCTTCGCGGGCGGCGGCGAGCAGGTGCAGGATCGTGTTGGTGGAGCCGCCCATGGCCACGTCGAGCGCGACCGCGTTCTCGAACGCGGCCCGGCCGGCGATCGCCCGCGGCAGCACCGAGGCGTCGTCCTCGTCGTACCAGCGCTTGGCGATCTCCACGGCGGTGCGGCCGGCCTCGAGGAAGAGCGACCGGCGCGCGGCGTGGGTGGCCAGCGTCGAGCCGTTGCCGGGCAGCGCCAGGCCGATCGCCTCGGTCAGGCAGTTCATCGAGTTGGCGGTGAACATGCCGGAGCAGGAGCCGCAGGTCGGGCACGCGGAGCGCTCGATCTCGCCGAGCTGGTCGTCGGTGACCGCCTCGTTCGAGGAGGCGATCATGGCGTCGATCAGGTCGATCTTGGAGTGGACGACGCCCTCGATCGCCACCGTCTTGCCGGCCTCCATCGGGCCGCCGGAGACGAACACGGTCGGGATGTTCAGCCGCAGCGCGGCGAGCAGCATCCCGGGGGTGATCTTGTCGCAGTTGGAGATGCAGACGAGGGCGTCCGCGCAGTGCGCGTTGACCATGTATTCCACCGCGTCGGCGATCAGCTCGCGGCTGGGCAGCGAGTAGAGCATGCCGCCGTGGCCCATGGCGATGCCGTCGTCGACGGCGATGGTGTTGAACTCCCGACCCACGCCGCCGGCCTCGGCCACCGCGTCCGCGACCAGGCCGCCGAGGTCCTTGAGATGGACATGACCGGGTACGAACTGGGTGAAACTGTTGGCGATGGCGACGATCGGCTTGCCGAAGTCGTCGTCGGTCATCCCGGTGGCCCGCCAGAGGGCCCGGGCGCCGGCCATCGTCCGACCGTGGGTGGATGTCCTCGACCGCAGCTCAGGCATGTCCACCAGTCTGACACCGCCGGCCCGGCGACTTCCGGGCGTACACCCTGTGTCCCAACAGTTGCACACCCGGTCCCCCACGGAGGGCACGGATCCGGCAGAGTTGGACGCGTGCAGTCGTCCCCGGGGATGCTCGCCGTCGCGGCGCTGAGCGGTTGCGCCGCGGCCGGCGCCGTCGCGCTGCTCGCCGCGTCGGCCCGGCGCCGCACCGGCCCCCGTCGGCAGGCCCACCTGCTGCTGGCCGTGGCCGGCGGGACCGCCCTGCTCAGCCTGCTCCTCGGCCTGGGCGGCCTGCTGCTCGCCGGGGACCACTGGGCGCACCGGCAGGGCCAGCGCACCGGCTGGGCCACGCTCGTCGCGGCGTCCACCACCGTGGCCGCGGTGGGCCTCGGCGCCGCGCTGCTGCGGTTACCCGGCGCGGCGGCGACCCGGGCCGCCACCGCCCGGCTGCTGCTCGACGGCGTGATCATGGCGACCGCGCTGTGGTTCGTCGGCTGGGTGGCGTTCAGCGCGCCGACCCGGCTGCTCGGCGACGCCACCCCGGTCGCCTGCCTGCCCATCCTGCTGGCCACCGTCAGCGCCGCGCTCACCACCGGGCTGACGCTGATCCTGGTGCTGCGCGCCGCCCCGCCGCGCGGCTGGCTGACGCTGCTCGGTGGCGGCGCGATCGCGGTGACCGCCGGGGGCCTGGGCGTGGCGGCGGGCCTCTGCCAGGACGGCCCGGACATGCTGCTGGCCGGCGCCGTGCTGACCGCGGCCGGCCTGGTGGCCACCGCCGTCGCCGGGCGCCGGGCGGACGCGACGCGGTTCGACGTCGACCTCATCCGCCGCGACGGCGAGTACGCGTTCGTGCCGATGTTCGCCATGGCCGCCTCGGCGATGTACCACCTCACCCAGGGCGGCCGGTTCGACGGGTACGGCATCGTGACCGGCAGCGTCGAGGGGTTCGCGCTCGTCGCCCGGCAATATCTCGCCCTCAACGACGTGCGCGGCTACGCCGTCCGGCTGGCCGAGCGGGAGGCGCACTTCCGTGAGCTGGCGCACACCGATCCGCTCACCGACCTGGCCAACCGGCGCGGGCTGCTGCGGGCCCTGCACCGGTGCGCCGAGACGGGGGTGCCCTGCGTGCTGCTCGGGCTCGACCTGGACGGCTTCAAGAACGTCAACGACATGCGCGGGCACGACGTCGGCGACGCGGTGCTCGCCGAGGTGGGTCGGCGGTTGCGCGGCAACCTGCGGCCGGGCGATCTGGCCGCCCGCCTCGGCGGCGACGAGTTCGCGGTGCTGATGCACGGTTCGGCCGAGCCCGGGCCGGTCGCCGAGCGGCTGCTCGGGGTGCTCGGCCGCCCGTACGAGGAGGCGGACGGGCCGGTCTTCCTCTCGGTCAGCATCGGGGTGGCCGGCAGCCCCGGCGACCACGACGTCGAGCTGTTGCTGCGCAACGCCGACCTGGCGTTGCGCTACGCCAAGCAGCGCGGCAAGAACCGGATCGAGCGCTACGACGCCACGTACGACCAGTTGCTGAGCCGGCGCACCCGGCTGGAGCACGAGCTGCGCGGCGCGATCGAGCGCGACGAGCTGCGGCTGGTCTTCCAGCCGGTGGCCTCGCTGCCCTCGGTCCGGCCGGTCGGCGCCGAGGCGCTGCTCCGCTGGCGCCACCCGGAGCTGGGCAACGTCCGGCCGGACGAGTTCATCCCGCTGGCCGAGGAGTGCGGGATGATCTCCAAGCTCGGCGCGTGGGTGCTGCACCAGGCCTGCTACCAGCTCTCCCGTTGGCTGGCCGACGGGCACGACGTCTGGGTGTCGGTGAACGTCTCGCCGCGCGAGCTGCACGCCCCGCAGTACGTCGTCCAGGTGGCTGACGCGTTGCGCGCGCACCACGTGCCGCCGCAGCGGCTGGTGCTGGAGGTGACCGAGCACGCGGTCGCCACCGACCTGGACGAGCTGATCCGGCGGCTGACCGCGTTGCGGCTGACCGGCGTCCGGATCGCGCTCGACGACTTCGGCGCCGGCTACTCCTCGCTGGGGCAGCTTCGGCGGCTGCCGATCGACATCCTCAAGATCGACCACAGTCTGGTCGCCGAGCACGAGCCGGTGCGGCCGGTGGGCCGGGACGGGCCGGCGTTCGCCCCGATGGTCGACATCGTCATGCGCCTCGGCCACCAGCTCGGGCTGGAGGTGATCGCCGAGGGGGTCACCAACCCGACCGAGCTGGCCGCCGTGGTGGCCGCCGGCTGCCGGTTCGGCCAGGGCGCGCTCTTCGGCTGGGGGGTCCCGGCCGAGCACCTGGAGGCGATGCTGGAGGCGGCCACCGCGCCCGGCAACCGGCCCGCCGCGATCCCGCCCGCGCCGCCGTCCCCGCCGTCGCGTACGCCGTCGCCGTTGCTGCCCCGGCTGCGCAACAACCCGCCCGCCCAACGCCCCGCCGTGGAGGCGTCTCCGCAGGTGACGGCCGGCGTGGAGGGGGTGTCGACGACCGACACGCCCACGTCCGTGAACCAAAATGTGGGATCAGTTGACTCATCGCGTGAGATGCGTCAGGCTTAGCCGCATGTCGTCGAACCGGTCGCTGCGAGTACTTACCTGAGCGCACTCTCCTCCCGAGAGTGCGCTGGCCCCGTGCATCCTGCACGAGGGCTTTTTTGTTGCCGTCGGACCATCGCCGGGGCGCCCGCCGTCCCATCCTGACAACCGCGTCACCCACTCACAGCCGAAGGCCTGAACCGCCATGACGAGACCCACGCCAGAGACCCTCGCCCACTCCGCCCGACGAGCCCGCACGGGCACCGGCGCGGCCGGCGACGCCGACCACGCCCCCGCCGCTCGCACCGGCGCCGCCCCCGCCGCGAGCCGGGCCGTCCCGGCCGGCGCGGACCCGGCCGGCACACCGGTACGGCAGCCCACCACCGCGCAGGTCTCCGGCGCCGGCTCGCTCGTGCGCTCGCTGGAGGCGCTCGGCGTCGACGTGGTCTTCGGCATCCCGGGCGGCGCGATCCTGCCCGCGTACGACCCGCTCTACGACTCCACCGTCCGGCACATCCTGGTCCGCCACGAGCAGGGCGCCGGGCACGCGGCCACCGGCTACGCGCAGGCCACCGGCCGGGTCGGCGTCTGCATCGCCACCTCCGGCCCGGGCGCGACCAACCTGGTCACCCCGATCGCGGACGCCTACATGGACTCGGTGCCGATCGTGGCGATCACCGGCCAGGTGGCCCGGCCGTCGATCGGCACGGACGCCTTCCAGGAGGCCGACATCCAGGGCATCACGCTGCCGATCACCAAGCACAACTTCCTGGTGCAGACCGCCGACGAGATCCCCCGGGTGCTCGCCGAGGCGTTCCACCTGGCCGCCACCGGCCGGCCCGGCCCGGTGCTCGTCGACATCCCCAAGGACGTCCTCCAGGCGCCGGCCACGTTCTCCTGGCCGCCGACGCTGGACCTGCCCGGCTACCGGCCCACGCTGCACCCGCACGGCAAGCAGATCCGCGAGGCGGCCCGGCTGATGACCACGGCCCGCCGGCCGGTGCTCTACGTCGGCGGCGGCGTGCTCAAGGCCGGCGCGACCGAGGGGCTGCGCCGGCTGGCCGAGCTGACCGGGATCCCGGTGGTCACCACGCTGATGGCGCTCGGCGCGTTCCCCGACTCGCACCGGCAGCACCTCGGCATGCCCGGCATGCACGGCACCGTCGCCGCGGTCTACGGCCTCCAGAAGGCCGACCTGATCGTGGCGCTCGGCGCCCGCTTCGACGACCGGGTGACCGGCAAGCTGGACTCGTTCGCGCCGGACGCCGCGGTGGTGCACGCCGACGTCGACCCGGCCGAGATCGGCAAGAACCGGCACGCCGACGTCCCGATCGTGGGCGACGCGCGGCACGTGATCGACGAGCTGATCGCGGCGGTCACCGCCGAGCAGGCCACCCACCCGGCCGCCGACCTGGCGGACTGGTGGCACCAGCTCGACGACCTGCGCGAGCGGTACCCGCTCGGCTTCGAGGAGCCGGCCGACGGCACGCTCTCCCCGCAGTACGTGATCAAGCGGTTGGGCGAGATCGCCGGTCCGGACGCGATCTACGTGGCCGGTGTCGGCCAGCACCAGATGTGGGCCAGCCAGTTCATCTCGTACGAGAAGCCGAACACCTGGCTGAACTCCGGCGGGCTGGGCACCATGGGCTACGCCGTGCCGGCCGCGATGGGCGCCAAGGTGGGCCGGCCGGAGACCACGGTCTGGGCGGTGGACGGCGACGGCTGCTTCCAGATGACCAACCAGGAGTTGGCCACCTGCGCGCTGGAGGGCATCCCGGTCAAGGTCGCCGTGATCAACAACGGCAACCTCGGCATGGTCCGGCAGTGGCAGACGCTGTTCTACGGGGAGCGTTACTCCAACACCGAGCTGGGCACGCACAAGCACCGCATCCCGGATTTCGTCAAGCTCGCCGAGGCGCTCGGCTGCGTCGGGCTGCGCTGCGAGAACGCCGCCGACGTGGACAAGACCATCGAGGCGGCCATGGCGATCACCGACGCGCCGGTGGTCATCGACTTCGTGGTCGGCAAGGACGCGATGGTCTGGCCGATGGTGGCCGCCGGCACCAGCAACGACGAGATCATGTTCGCCCGGGGCGTCCGCCCCGCGTTCGACGAGGACGACATCTGATGACCTTGCACACGCTGTCCGTGCTGGTGGAGAACAAGCCGGGTGTCCTGGCCCGGGTCTCCGGGCTGTTCTCCCGGCGCGGGTTCAACATCGACAGTCTCGCCGTGGGCGAGACCGAGAACCCGGACGTCTCCCGGATCACCATCGTGGTCAACGCCGAGTCCTCGCCGCTGGAGCAGGTGACCAAGCAGCTCAACAAGCTGGTCAACGTACTCAAGATCGTTGAGCTGGATGCGCAGGTCTCGGTGGCCCGGGAGCTGCTGCTGGTCAAGGTCCGCGCGGACCGCAGCGCCCGCGCGCAGGTGCTGGAGACGGTCGGCCTGTTCCGGGCCCGGGTGGTCGACGTCGCGCCGGACACGTTGACCATCGAGGCCACCGGCACGCCGGACAAGCTCGACGCGCTGCTGCGCGACCTGGAGCCGTTCGGCATCAAGGAGATGGTCCAGTCCGGCACGGTGGCCATCGGGCGCGGTTCCCGCGCCATCACCGCCGGCCCGGCGCTGCGCGCCGCCTGATCCGTACCCACCAGTTTTTCGACGGGCCGACGGGCACCGCCGTACGAAAGGGAAGTCAATGAGCGTTGAGGTTTTCTACGACGACGACGCCGACCTGGGCCTGATCCAGGGTCGCAAGGTCGCCGTGATCGGGTACGGCAGCCAGGGCCACGCGCACGCGTTGTCGCTGCGTGACTCCGGCGTCGACGTGGTGATCGGCCTGCCCGCCGGGTCGAAGAGCCGCCCCAAGGCCGAGGAGCAGGGCCTGCGGGTGCTCAGCCCGGCGGAGGCGGCGGCCGAGGCCGACGTGATCATGATCCTGGCGCCGGACACCGCGCAGCGTGGCCTCTACGCCGACGCCATCGCGCCGAACCTGGCCCCCGGCAAGGCGCTCTTCTTCGGCCACGGCTTCAACATCCGGTACGGCCTGATCACGCCGCCGGCCGACGTGGACGTGGCGATGGTCGCCCCGAAGGGTCCCGGTCACCTGGTCCGCCGCCAGTACGTCGACGGCAAGGGCGTGCCCTGCCTGGTCGCCGTCGAGCAGGACCCCAGCGGCAGCGCGTTCGCCCTGGCGCTGGCGTACGCCAAGGCGATCGGCGGCACCCGGGCCGGCGCGATCCGGACCACCTTCACCGAGGAGACCGAGACCGACCTCTTCGGCGAGCAGGCGGTGCTCTGCGGCGGCGCGGCGGCGCTGGTGCAGACCGGTTTCGAGGTGCTCACCGAGGCCGGCTACGCGCCCGAGGTGGCCTACTTCGAGTGTCTGCACGAGCTGAAGCTGATCGTCGACCTGATGTACGAGGGCGGCATCGCCCGGATGCGCTACAGCATCTCCGACACCGCCGAGTACGGCGACCTGTCCCGTGGCCCCCGGGTCGTCGACTCGCGGGTCAAGGACGAGATGCGCAAGATCCTCGGTGAGATCCAGTCCGGCGAGTTCGCCCGCGAGTGGGTGGCCGAGGACGAGGCCGGCCGGCCGAACTTCGCCAAGTGGCGGGCCGAGGGCGCGGCCCACCCGATCGAGGAGACCGGGCAGAAGCTGCGCGCCATGATGAGCTGGGTCGACCGCCCGATCACCGAGACCGCCTGACCGGACACACCGCCCGACCGGGCCCACCGTGCGACCCGCGACCCGACGCTCTCCCCGGCGTCGGGCCGCGGGTCGTCGCCGTCGGCACGTGAACCGGTGATGTCCGGCGCGTGACGAGCGCGTGTGAGGGCCCTCACCCCGTGGTCCGGGACCCGGAGGGCGGGCCGACACCTACCATCCTTGGTGTGGTGCTCCACGCGGCACCCGACGGCCATGGCACGGATCGGCGCAGGGCGCAGCGCGGCGCCCCGACGCCCCAGGCCAACCGACACCGAGCGTCTACGAGGACCGATGAATCCTGTCGTACTGATCGCCGAAGAACTCGCCCCCGCCGCCATCGAGGTGCTCGCGCACGACTTCGACGTGCGCCACGTGGACGGCACCGACCGTCCGGCCCTGCTCTCCGCGCTCTCCGAGGCCGACGCGGTGATCGTACGCAGCGCCACCCAGATCGACGCCGAGGCGGTCGCGGCGGCGCCCCGGCTGAAGGTGGTCGCCCGGGCCGGTGTCGGCCTGGACAACGTCGAGGTGCCGGCCGCCACCGCGCGTGGCGTCATGGTGGTCAACGCTCCCACCTCCAACATCGTCTCCGCCGCCGAGCAGGCGGTCGCGCTGCTGCTCGCGGTGGCCCGCAACACCGCCAGCGCCAGCGCCGCGCTCAAGGCCGGCGAGTGGAAGCGGTCGAAGTACACCGGCGTGGAGATCCAGGGCAAGACCGTGGGCGTGGTCGGCCTCGGCCGCATCGGCGTGCTGTTCGCGCAGCGCATCGCCGCGTTCGGCACCCGGCTCATCGCGTACGACCCGTACATCCAGCCGGCCCGCGCCGCGCAGCTCGGGGTGCGTCTGGTCGGCCTGGAGGAGCTGCTGCGGGAGAGCGACTTCATCTCGATCCACCTGCCGAAGACCCCGGAGACGGTGGGCCTGATCGGCGAGAAGGAACTGGCGGTGGTCAAGCCGGGCGTCCGGATCGTCAACGCCGCCCGGGGCGGGCTGGTCGACGAGCAGGCGCTCGCCGACGCGATCGCGGAGGGCCGGGTCGCCGGCGCCGGCGTCGACGTGTACGCCAAGGAGCCCTGCACCTCGTCGCCGCTGTTCGCGTTCGACAACGTGGTGGCCACCCCGCACCTGGGCGCCTCCACGAACGAGGCGCAGGACAAGGCCGGTCTGGCGGTGGCGAAGAGCGTCAAGCTCGCGCTCCAGGGCGAGTTCGTGCCGGACGCGGTGAACGTGCAGGCCGGCGGCGTGGTCGCCGAGGACGTCCGGCCGCTGCTGCCGCTGGCCGAGAAGCTGGGCCGGGCGTTCACCGCGCTGGCCGGCGGCGTGGCCGCCAGCGTCACCGTCGAGGTGCGCGGCGAGATCGCCAGCCACGACGTGTCGGTGCTCAAGCTCGCCGCCACCAAGGGGCTGTTCAGCTCCGTGGTGGAGGAGCAGGTCACCTACGTCAACGCGCCGCACCTGGCCGCCGAGCGGGGCGTCGAGGTCACGCTGGCCACGCCGACCGAGACGGTGGACCACCCCAACCTGGTGACGGTGCGCGGCGCGCTGCCGGACGGGCGGACCGTCCGGGTCTCCGGCACGGCGGTGCACACCGGCGCCCGGGACGTGCTCAAGCTGACCGAGGTGGACGGCTTCGACGTGGAGATCGGCGCGGAGGGCATCCTGGTCTTCCTGCGTTACGTCGACCGGCCCGGTGTGGTCGGCACGGTCGGCACGCTGCTCGGCGAGGCCGGCGTCAACATCGCCGCCATGCAGGTGGCCCGGCGGGAGGCCGGCGGCGAGACGTTGATGACGCTCACCGTCGACCAGGCGCTCGGCGCCGACCTGCTCACCTCCGCGGCCGACTCGATCGGTGCGGTCGCGGCCAGCGCGGCCGACCTGCGCGACGAGTAGTCCGCACCGGACGGATCGGGGCCCGGCCGCTGCGGCCGGGCCCTTCGTCGTACGGCGGACGCCGGTCGCGTCGGTCAGGACCGGACGCGGGCGGGCGGCGGGTAGACCGAGCCGTCCTGCGCGTCGAAGAGCATCAGGTCGTGTTCGCCGGCCAGCCGCTCGATGTCCAGCAGGACCTGGTCCGGGCAGGCGGGGTGCAGGTTCATCTCGACGTGGTCGGCGGCCGCGTGCAGCGGTGCGACCTCCCACGGCGTGCCCGGTCGGGCCGGCCGGTCGGGGTAGCTCGCCGTGATCGCCCGGTAGAAGCCGACCACGCGCGGGTCGGGGTGCTGCTCGCCGTGCCATCCCTCGCGGCACTGCCGCACGGCCGCTCGCACCTGCTCCGGGGTGGCCCCGTTCGGCAGGGCCCACACGCTCAGATCGAAACTCACGGCGGACAGCGTGCCATCCCGGGCGGCCCGCGTCACTTCCGCCCCGCCCCGAGGGTTCACCTGCTGATTGTCGACACCGGTCTGGTGGCGTCCGCTGTGGAGACTCTTGCGTCGAGTTGCGTCGATTCGCTAGCGTACCGGTGCGGTTTCCGGCTGAGTCGATGTCCCGGCCCGTCTTCGGGTGGCGCGGTCGGGCGTCCGGCCCGTCGGCCCGCACCCCTCGATTGCGCGAGCCACGCGCATTCGTCGCTGACCGGCCCCCACGGTCGTTGCCGAGACCGCGGGGGCCGATCGCGGTTCCACGCCCCGGATGCGAGCGGGGCGCGACCGCGCGTCAGCGGCGCTGGTGCGCGAAGAGCGCGCGGTAGTCCGAGCCGTCGCGGAACCAGGCCAGGCCGGCCGGGCCGGCGGCGTACAGGGCGGTGGCGTAGGCGTCGGCGATCGCCAGGTCCGGGCCGACCACGGTGGCGGCGACCAGTCGTTCGGTCGGCTCCCCGGTGTGCGGGTCGACGACGTGCCCCCGCCGCCCGGTGACCCCGGAGGTGCCGACCGCGCCGGCGGTCATCTCCAGCACCAGCGGCGCCCGGCGGGCCTCGGTCGGGTGGTGCACCGCGACCCGCCACGGGCCGCCGTGCGCGGCGTGGCCGCGTACCGTCAGGTCGGCGCCGCTGAGCACGGCGTAGTCGTGGATGCCGGCGGCGCGCAACCGCGCCGCGGCCCGCTCCACCGCCCAGCCGCCGAGCAGGCCGCCCGGGTCGAAGCCGCCCGGCACCGCCCAGGCGTCGAACCATCCGTCGGTCGCCGCCCGCATGCCGGCGCAGCGGTCCACCAGGTCGGCCAGCGGAGGGTACGAGTCGGGGCTGATCTCGTCGCGCCGCAGCCGCGACACCAGGCTGTCCGGCTGGTTCGGGCCGAAGGTGAGGTCGACGGCGCGCAGTTCGGCGACGGCGTCGCGGAGCGCCTCGCCGACGCCCCGGTGACCGAACCAGTCCGGCGCGTTGAGCAGCAGCGTGTACTCCGCGGTGGAGGTGCTGACGGTGTGCCGGACGCTGATCCGGTCGTAGGGGGTGGTGCCGTCGCGCTCCACCCGGTGGCTGCGGGCGCCGAGGCGCAGGTCGGGGCGGGGCTGGCGGAAGCCGGTCTGGTCGACCCAGCGGGTCCGGGGTTGTTCGTCCGCCCAGTGTGCCCGCCGCTGGTCGATCCGCATGACACCCGCCCCCTCGCTGGCCGCCGCACCGTCGCGGCGATGCCGGTGCCGGGCTCCCGTCGACCCGGTCGACTCGACCCTAAGCAGTGGAGATGACCGCACCATGAATGCCGGCTGGGAGCCTCCTGTGCATCGGGCTTCCCGGATGGTGGAAGACTCGTACCGGGAGGCGGGACGGCGACGTACCGTTGCGCAGAACGACGAGGTGAGGAGCGCCAGGTGGCACGCATCGCGGTGGTGGCCGGTGACGGCATCGGTCCCGAGGTGGTCGGGCAGGCCCGCAAGGTCCTCGACGCCGTGCTGCCCGGCATCGAGGCCACCGAGTACGACCTCGGCGCGGCGCGCTGGCACCGCAGCGGCGAGGTGCTCCCCGACAGCGTCCTCGACGAGCTGGCCGGCCACGACGCCATCCTGCTCGGCGCCGTCGGCGACCCGACCGTGCCGCCCGGCGTGCTGGAGCGCGGCCTGCTGCTCAAGCTCCGCTTCGCCTTCGACCAGTACGTGAACCTCCGGCCGTCCCGGCTCTGGCCCGGCGTGACCGGCCCGCTGGCGGCCGTCAAGCCCGGCGAGGTGGACCTCGTGGTGGTCCGCGAGGGCACCGAGGGGCTCTACGCGGGCGCCGGCGGCAGCCTGCACCGGGGCACCCCGGCCGAGGTGGCCACCGAGGAGAGCCTGAACACCCGGCACGGCGTCGAGCGGGTGATCCGGGACGCGTTCGCCCGGGCCGGCCGCCGGGAGCGGCGCAAGGTCACGCTGGTGCACAAGACCAACGTGCTCACCCACGCCGGCTCGTTGTGGTCCCGCGCCTTCGCCGAGGTGGCCGCCGAGCACCCCGACGTGACCACGGAGTACCAGCACGTCGACGCCGCCGCGATGTTCCTGGTGACGAACCCGTCCCGGTACGACGTGGTGGTGACCGACAACCTCTTCGGTGACATCCTCACCGACATCGCCGCCGCGGTGACCGGCGGCATCGGGTTGGCCGCCAGCGGCTGCATCAACCCGGAGGGGCGGTACCCGTCGATGTTCGAGCCGGTGCACGGCTCCGCGCCGGACATCGCCGGCAAGGGCGTCGCCGACCCGGTGGCCGCCGTGCTCTCCGCCGCGCTGCTGCTCGACCAGCTCGGCCACGCCGACGCCGCCGCGCGGGTCACCGCCGCGGTCGCCGCCGAGCTGTCCGGGCGTACCCCCGGCACGCCGCTGCGCACCGACGAGGTCGGCGACCGGCTCGCCGCCCACGCGGTAGCCTGACCGGGCCGATCCTGCTGGCGGCCCGGTTCCGGGCCGCCAGACCCGTTTCCGGGCCAGCTCCCCCCGATTGGCATCGTCGATGTGCGGGGCCGGAGCTATCCGCTGAACGACCGTTCGGGGTAAGTTTCTGGCACCAGTGACGTCGGTGTGCGACCCCCGCATGCCGTGGAGCCGCAGGGAGGTCAGCGCGATGAGCGGTGGTGACAAGCTCGATTTCGAGATCCGTCCGAATCCCGCGCCGGTATCCGCCGCCGACCGGGCCGCCCTGCTGGCGAACCCGGGGTTCGGCCGGGTGTTCACCGACCACATGGTCACCATCCGCTACGCCGACGGCAAGGGCTGGTACGACGCCCGGGTCGAGGCGCGCGCCCCGATCCCGATGGACCCGGCCGCCGCGGTGCTGCACTACGCGCAGGAGATCTTCGAGGGCCTGAAGGCGTACCGCACCGGTGACGGGTCGGTGACCATGTTCCGGCCGGAGGCCAACGCGGCCCGCTTCGTGGCGTCCGCCCGCCGGCTGGCCATGCCGGAGCTGTCTCCGGAGACGTTCGTGGAGTCGCTGCGCCGGCTGGTCGAGATCGACCGGGAGTGGATTCCGGAGCACGAGGACGGCAGCCTCTACCTGCGGCCGTTCATGTTCGCCAGCGAGGTCTTCCTCGGCGTGCGCCCGGCCAACGAATACCTCTACTGCGTCATCGCGTCGCCGGCCGGCGCCTACTTCGCCGGCGGGGTGAAGCCGGTGACGGTCTGGGTCTCGCCGGACTACACCCGGGCCGCGCCCGGCGGCACCGGCGCGGCCAAGTGCGGCGGCAACTACGCCGCCTCGCTGGCGGCCCAGGCCGAGGCGATCGAGGCCGGCTGCGACCAGGTGGTCTTCCTGGACGCGGTCGAGCAGCGGTTCGTCGACGAGCTGGGCGGCATGAACGTCTTCTTCGTCTACGACGACGGCACGGTCGTCACCCCGCCGCTGAGCGGCACGATCCTGCCGGGCATCACCCGCGACGCGATCCTGACGCTGGCCGCCGAGGCCGGGCACACGGTTCGGGAGAGCCCGGTCAGCTTCGCCGACTGGCAGGCGGACGCGGCCAGCGGCCGGCTGCGCGAGGTCTTCGCGTGCGGCACCGCGGCCGTGATCACCCCGATCGGCGGCGTGCGCTTCCCGGACGGCGAGTTCCTCATCGGTGGCGGCGAGCCGGGCCGCACCACCATGGCGTTGCGGCAGAAGCTGGTCGACATCCAGCGCGGCCGCACCGCCGACCCCCACCACTGGGTCACCCAGGTCCTCTGACGACCCCGGAGGCGTGATCAGGGAGTTGGCGTCCGCCCGGTCCGGCGCCGGACGCCAACTCCCTGGTCGACAAGTCACTCCAGAAGGTGGGCGCGGAGCGCTTCGAGCTGAGCCTCGGTGACGCCGGCGTGGGTCAGGTATCCCTCGACCGAGCCGTAGCCGGCGCGCAGCTCGGCGAGGAACAGCGCCATCGCCTCGGCGGGGGAGCCCAGGAACGGCGGCGGCAGCTCCTCCGCGTCCGGCATGGTGGCCCGCACCCAGGCGCTGAACCGTTCGGACGCGGCGGTGCTGAGCGCGTAGTCCGCGACGATGTCGTCGTCGGCCACGCCGAGCACGGCCAGCGTGAGCGCGCAGACGATGCCGGTGCGGTCCTTGCCGGCGACGCAGTGCACCACCACCGGGGCGTTGGCGCTGTCGGCGATCAGGCCGACCGCCTCGGCCAGCCCCGCCGTGCCGGTGCGGGCCAGGTCCGCGTACCGGTCGGCGAGGTAGCGGGCCAGGTCGACGCCGGAGGACTCGAACTGCTGGGCGGCCCAGTCCGCGTGCTCGGGATGGATGTGCCGGTAGGCGAGCCCGTCGTAGTCGGGCACCCGGCCGTCGCGCGCCACCTCGGTCGGCCGGCGCAGGTCGATCACCGTGCGGATGCCGAGCGCGGTGAACGCGGCCCGGTCGGTCTCGTCGATGCGGTGCAGCGAGTCGGAGCGGTAGAGCCGACCACGTCGGACGGCGCGCCCGTCGCGGGCGGGGTAGCCGCCGACGTCGCGGAAGTTGAACAGGGCGGGGAAGGGGGTCTCCGGGGCATCCACCCCTGACACGGTAACGGCCGGCGGTGGCATCGGTGTGCCCCCGCCGGCCGTGGCCGGTGCTGTCTCAGATCCGGGCCGGGCCGTCCGGCGGCAGCGCGGAGTAGTTCTCGCCGTAGTAGCCGCCGAGCTTGTCCCGGTAGGCCGGGTCGGCGTGGTTGCTCTCGTCGTACTCCGGGGCCGCCTTGATCTGGTCCTTGTCCCGGTCGACGAAGACCTTCCGGTCGTCGTGGTCGACGCGGTTCACCGTGCCGGCCGGGAGCATGACCTTCTTGCCGAAGATCCACGGGCCGGTGTCGACCACCAGGTAGCTGTCGTCGACCTCGTGGCTCGCCTTGTCGATCTTGCCGATGCTGCCGTCGGTGGCCTCGACCTTGTAGCCGGTGAGGTCGGCGCTGGCCACGCCGGCCTCGTCGCGGTAACGCCAGGGGTCGAACGCACCGGCGGGCGCGCCGCCGGCGTAGGCGCCCTGGCCGCCGTCGGCGACCGGCTCGGTGGTGCCGTGCGTGGTGTGCGGGTCGAGCCTGTCCATAGGGGTGACTCCTGTCCCGGCCTGCCGGCCGTCATGGGAGTGAATGTGTCGTTGCTGAGCCGGTTCATACCCGTTGGCCGGCTTTTCAATCCTTGCCCGCATCCCGGAATGTGGATTACCCCTCCCAACACGCGGCGGAGGTGGCAGAGTACCGGTCGTGACCAGCTCCGTCCTGATCATTAGCAGCTAGCGCGCCGGCCTTCCCTCGCCGAGCGCGCCGACCTCCCGCATTTCGCGGGGGGTCTTTTTGTTGCTCGCCCCAGGCACGAGAAGAGGACTCCGATGACCTTCCAGGTGTACGACACGACGCTGCGCGACGGCGCCCAGCGTGAAGGGCTCAGCTACTCGGTGGTCGACAAGCTGGCGGTGGCCCGCCTGCTCGACGACCTCGGAGTCGGCTTCATCGAGGGCGGCTGGCCGGGCGCGGTGCCCAAGGACACCGAGTTCTTCCGCCGGGCCCGCACGGAGCTGGACCTGCGGCACGCCGTCCTGGTCGCGTTCGGCGCCACCCGCAAGGCCGGCCTGGCGGTCTCCGACGACCCGCAGGTGCGCGGGCTGCTCGACGCGGGGACCCCGGCCGTGGCGCTGGTCGCCAAGGCGGACCTGCGGCACGTCGAGCGCGCGCTGCGCACCACCGCCGAGGAGAACCTGGCGATGGTCCGGGACACCGTCACGTACCTGGTGGCGCAGGGGCGGCGGGTGTTCGTCGACGGGGAGCACACGTTCGACGGCTTCCGCCACGACCCCGGCTACACCGCCGCCGTGGTGGCGACCGCGATGGCCGCCGGCGCCGAGCGGTTCGTGCTCTGCGACACCAACGGTGGCATGCTGCCCTCCCAGGTCACCGCCGCGATCGAGGACCTGGTCGCGCGGACCGGCGTGGCACCGGAGCGGCTGGGCATGCACGCCCAGAACGACACCGCCTGCGCGGTGGCGAACACGATCGCCGCGGTCGAGGCCGGCGTCCGGCACGTGCAGGGCACCGCCAACGGGTACGGCGAGCGCCCCGGCAACGCGGACCTGTTCGCGATCGTCGCCAACCTCCAGCTCAAGCTCGGCATGCCCGTCCTACCGGAGGGCTGCCTGGAACAGATGGTGCGGGTCTCGCACGCCGTCGCCGAGATCGCCAACATCGCCCCCGACACCCACCAGGCCTACGTCGGGGCCGCCGCCTTCGCCCACAAGGCGGGGCTGCACGCGAGCGCGATCAAGGTCGACCCGTTGCTCTACAACCACGTGGACCCCGCCGTGGTGGGCAACGACATGCGGATCCTGGTGACCGAGATGGCCGGCCGGGCCAGCATCGAGCTCAAGAGCCGCGAGCTGGGTCTGGACCTGGCCGGCCATCCGGAGGCGCTCTCCCGGGTCACCGGCCGGGTCAAGGAGCTGGAGGCCGGCGGCTGGTCGTTCGAGGCCGCCGACGCCTCGTTCGAGCTGCTGGTCCGCTCCGAGCTGCCGGACGCCGCGCCGGCCCGGCCGTTCGCGCTGGAGTCGTACCGGGTGCTTGTCGAGCACCGCGAGGACGGCGCGGTGGTCTCCGAGGCGACCGTCAAGATCCGGGTACGCGGCGAGCGGGTCATCGCCACCGCGGAGGGCAACGGCCCGGTCAACGCGCTCGACGAGGCGCTGCGGTCCGGGCTGGCCCGGCACTACCCGGAGCTGCGGGAGTTCGAGCTGGCCGACTACAAGGTGCGCATCCTGGAGGGAAGCCACGGCACCGGCGCGGTGACCCGGGTGCTGGTGGAGACCGCCGGCGCGGGCCGGGACTGGACCACGGTCGGCGTGCACCCCAACGTGGTGGAGGCGAGCTGGCACGCGCTCGTCGACGCGCTCACCTACGGCCTGGACAAGGCGGGGGCCCGGCTGAACGCCTGAGGCGGGGGACCGCGCCCCGCTCACGCCGCCGGCAGGCGCAGCTCGGCCAGCACCGCCCGGTGGTCGCTGCCCGGCACCGGCCAGACGTCGACGGCGCGGACCGCGATGCGCCGGTCGACCAGCACGTGGTCGATGGTGACCGGCGGGATCGGGTCGCCGTCGTACGGGCCCCAGGTGCCGGCGAGCCCGGCCCCGACCGCGTCGGCGGCGTCGGTGTAGCCGGTCGCGATCAGGCGGCGCACGGTGGCGTGGTCAAGCGTGGCGTTGAAGTCGCCGGCCAGCACGCTGAGCCCGGCGGTCGGGGTGGCCGGTGGCTGGGCGCGCTGGTCGGTCCACCACTGCGGCACCGCGTCGAGGATGTACGGCGCGCCCGGGTGCGCCGACTCCACCCGCAGCGGCGGCGCGCCCGGCACCGTCAGCGTGGCGTACGCCTGGGTGAGGAAATATCGCCGATGGCGTCGGTAGCCGGGGTCGTGCAGCGGATGGCGGGCGTACAGGCCGGAGCCGGTGGAGCCCACCTCCGGGCTCAGCGACCGGTACGGCAGCAGCTCGGCCAGGCCGAGCCGGTCCAGGTCGGCGGCGAGCTGCGGGCTGAGCTCCTGCACGGTGAGCACGTCCACCCGGTGCGCGCGGACCAGGGCCACCAGCCGGGCCGGGTCGGCCGAACCCAGGCGCAGGTTGGCGGTGAGCAGCCGCAGCGTCGGTCCGTCGGCGGGCGGCTGGTCGTCGGCGACCGCCCGCGGCGCCACGGCGCCGACCAGCGCCAGCGTGG
Source organism: Micromonospora sp. NBC_01392 (assembly GCF_045040125.1). Lineage (NCBI taxonomy): Bacteria > Bacillati > Actinomycetota > Actinomycetes > Micromonosporales > Micromonosporaceae > Micromonospora > Micromonospora sp. NBC_01392. The sequence continues at coordinate 1,655,553 of NZ_CP109549.1, forward strand.
CGAGCGCCGCGACCACCGCGGGCGCGCGGCGCCGCAGCGCGAGCGCCAGCCCCGCGACCACCGGCGCCACCGCGGCGACGTACGGCGTGAAGGCGGTCGTCAGCACCAGCGGGCCGCGTTCCAGCCCGGCCAGCCGCAGCACCGCCCAGGCGGCCACCGACGCGACCGCCAGCCAGCACGCCACCGTCGCCCACCGGCTGCGTCGGGTGCCGTCGCGCGGGGGAGCGTCCATGGTGATCACGGCGGTGAGCGTACCGGCGGACGGGTCGGTCCGGTGTCCCGCGAAGCAATTTCGTGAATGGTCGAGCGTTGTCTTCTCACAATTTCCGGACGGCTTTCGAGGCGCGTCGGACACGCGATTAACGCTATTGACCGCCCCATTTTCCGGTGTTAGGTTCCACCTGGTTGAGACATCCCGATGCTCCGTAGTAAGCCCAGCTCAGCGGCCGTGCTCTCCACTGCGGGAACCCGATGTCCCGCAATTGCTCGCGCCGTTTCATCACCACGGTCAAAAGAGGGAGATCAGTCATGGCTACATTCTTCAAGCGAAAGGCGACGGTGGTGGCGCTCGCCGCGCTCGCCCTCACCGTGGCCGGTGGCGGGATCGCGGTCGCCGCCCAGCCGGAGCCGAAGGCCGGCCAGCCCACCCAATCCGCCGGGCAGCAGCCGGAGGTCAGCCCCGCCGAGCGGCAGGCCGCCCGGTCCGCCATGCGCGCCACGCTGGCCCCGCCGGCTCCCGGGCAGGTCGCCTGGGCGGTGGTGTCGTCCACCGGCGTGCTGCTCCAGCACTCCGGCAACGTGGTCTCCGCGTTCCGGTTCCCGCCCGGGCCGGGCGTGTCGCCGGGGCAGTTCCAGGTGCTGCTCGACTACGACGTGAGCCAGAAGGCGTACGTGGCGACCGTCGGCACCAACGACTCGGCGAACGTCCCGCCGGCCGGCGAGGTGTCCGTCGCGCCGCGGCTGCTGACGCCGAACGGGGTCTTCGTGCAGACCCGCAACTCCGTCGGCATCTTCTCGCCGCGGCCGTTCCACCTCGTGGTCACCAACTGACCCGCCCCGCCGGACATCGGCCCCCGCCACGGCGGGGGCCGATGTCGCGCTCTGTCCCGGTCCGGGGCTCCGGACGCCGCTTCGCGCCGTTCCCGCCCGGTCGGGGAGGTCCTCCCGGTCCGGCCCGGACCGGACCGGCCTGGGCCGGATAATCCGACGTTTGTCGGCCGTCCGGCCCGGGAAGCAAGCACCGTGACGGACATCTCGGACACCCTGGCCAGCGTGCCCAGCCCGGTCGATGCGGACGCGAGCGGCGTCGAGCTGGACCAGACCCTCTTCGAGGTCAAACGCGTGATCGTCGGGCAGGATCGGCTCGTCGACCGCCTGCTCACCGCGCTCGTCGCCGACGGTCACTGCCTGCTGGAGGGCGTGCCGGGAGTGGCCAAGACGCTGGCCGCGCAGACACTCGCCACAGTGGTCGGCGGCACGTTCTCCCGGATCCAGTTCACGCCCGACCTGGTCCCGTCGGACATCGTCGGCACCCGGATCTACCGGGCCTCCACCGAGGCGTTCGACGTGGAGCTGGGCCCGATCATGGCGAACCTGGTGCTCGCCGACGAGATCAACCGCGCCCCGGCCAAGGTGCAGTCCGCGTTGCTGGAGGCGATGGCCGAGCGGCAGGTCTCCATCGCCGGACGGAGCTGGCCGGTGCCCGACCCGTTCCTGGTGCTGGCCACGCAGAACCCGATCGAGTCGGAGGGCGTCTACCAACTGCCCGAGGCGCAGCGCGACCGGTTCCTCATGAAGGTCGTGGTCGACTACCCGAGCGACGCCGACGAGCTGGCCATCCTCTACCGGATGAGCACCGAGCGACCCACCGCGCGCCCGGTGCTGGACCCGGTCCGGCTGCGCGAGCTGCAACGCCGCGCCGCCGACGTCTTCGTCCACCACGCGCTCGCCGAGTACGTGGTCCGGCTCATCCTCGCCACCCGGGACCCGGGCCGCTTCGGCCTGCCCGACGTCGCGCCGCTGCTGGCGTACGGGGCCAGCCCCCGGGCCACGCTCGGCCTGGTCGCCGCCGCCCGCGCGCACGCGCTGATCCACCGCCGGGACTACGTGCTCCCCGAGGACATCCGGGACCTGGCGGTGGACGTGCTGGCGCACCGGCTGGTGCTCTCCTTCGACGCGGTGGCCGACGGGGTCACCGGCGAGGAGTTGGTGCGCCGGCTGGTCGAGGCGGTGCCCCCGCCCCGGCTGGTGACCGGACCCGCGCCGGCGGCGGCGGACCTGGCGGCGGCGTGACCCGCCGCACCGCTCCCGCGCCGGCCGGTCCCGGCCTCGCCGACCTCGCTCCCGACCAGCGGCTGCGCCGGTTGGAGCTGACCGTGACCCGGCGGCTCGACGGCCTGCTGCACGGCCGGTACCGGGGCCTGCTGCCCGGCCCCGGCAGCGAGGCGGCCGGCAGCCGCGAGTACCGCCCCGGCGAGGACGAGGTACGCCGGATGGACTGGGCGGTCACCGCCCGCACCACCGTCCCGCACGTGCGGGAGGTCGACGCCGACCGGGAGTTGACCACCTGGCTGCTCGTCGACGCCAGCCCCAGCATGGAGTACGGCACGTCCACACTTGACAAACGCGAACTGGCGGTGGCGGCGGTGGCCTGCGTCGGCTTCCTCACCGCCGGCGTCGGCAACCGGCTCGGCGCCCAGGTGCTCGCCCCGGACGGGCTGCGCCGGTTCCCGCCCCGCAGCGGTCGGACCCATCTGCTCGGGCTGCTCCGCGCGTTGCTCGACGCCCCGCGTACCGGTGAGCGGCCGGCCGCGCGCGCGGCCGGACGGGCCGACGGTGGCTCCGACGCCCCGACGCCGGGCCTGGCCGACGGTCTGGTCGGGGTGCAGCGCGTCGCCACCTCGCGCGGGTTGGTGGTGGTGGTCTCCGACTTCCTCGACGACCTGCCGGACGACCCGGACGCGACCCCGCCGTGGGCGACCGCGCTGCGCCGGCTGGCGGTCCGGCACCAGGTGCTCGCCGTGGAGGTGACCGACCCGCGCGAGCTGGAGCTGCCCGACGTCGGGCTGATCACCCTGGTCGACCCGGAGAGCGGGCGGCACCGCGAGGTGTGGACCGGCGACCCGGTGCTGCGCGAGCGGTACGCGCGCGCCGCCGCCGGGCAGCGCGACCAGGTGCGTCGGGCCCTGCGCCGGGCCGGCGCCACCCACCTGACGCTGCGCACCGACCGGGACTGGTGCGCGGACGTGGTCCGGCACGTGCACGAGCAGCGTCGGCTGGCCACCGCGCCGGCCGCCGCCCGGGGCGGTGCGGCATGAGTTGGCAGTCACCCGCGCGCCTCTGGCTGCTGCTCCTGGTCGCCGCGTTGGTCGCCGGCTACCTGGTGCGCCAGCGCCGGCAGAGCCGGTACGCGGTCCGCTTCACCAACCTGCGCCTGCTGGACCGGGTCGCGCCGCGCCGGCCGGCCTGGCGCCGGCACGTGCCGGCGGGGCTCTTCCTCGCCATGCTGGCGTTGCTGGTGGTCGGATTCGCCCGGCCCGAGGCGGAGGTGCGGGTGCCCCGGGAACGGGCCACCGTGATGGTCGCGGTGGACGTCTCCACCTCGATGCTCGCCGGTGACGTGGACCCGGACCGGCTCACCGCGGCCAAGGAAGCCGGCCGGAAGTTCGTCGACGGGCTGCCGGACGAGTTCAACGTCGGCCTGGTCGCGTTCGCCGGCAGCGCGGCGGTGCTGGTGCCGCCGAGCACCGACCGGGAGGCGCTGCACGAGGGGATCCAGCGGCTCGCCGAGGGGATCACCGGCGTGCAGGGCACCGCCATCGGCGAGGCGATCAGCACCTCGCTCGGCGCGGTGAAGAGCCTGGACGCCAGCGCCGCCAAGAACCCGCCGCCGGCCCGGATCATCATCCTCTCCGACGGCGCGAACACCTCCGGGACGGACCCGATGGAGGCCGCGGACCAGGCGGTGGCCGCCAAGGTGCCGGTGCACACCATCTCGTTCGGCACGCCCGGCGGGTCGGTGGACCGGGGCGGCCGGGCGATCCAGGTGCCGGTGGACGGGCAGACGCTCAAGGCGGTCGCCGAGGCGACCGGCGGCGGCTTCCACGAGGCGTCGACCAGCCGCGAGCTGAAGGACGTCTACGAGGACATCGGCACCTCGGTCGGCTACCGCACCCAACGGCAGGACATCTCGGCCCGCTTCATCGGGTTCGGGCTGGTCCTGGCCATGGGCGCCGCCGCCGGCTCGCTGCGGTGGTTCTCCCGGCTGCCCTGACCCGCACACATCCGGACCGGACGACGCACGACACGTGAGGAGCCAGGCATGGCAGTGCAGACCGGACTCGGCGAGCCGCGCGGCCCGTGGTTCGTCTCCCCGGAGCTGGACCCGGACGGACGCGGTCCCGACGGCGTACCCGGATCCGCCCGGCCGGCGGGGCGACGGAGCTGGTCGGGCCGGCTGTTGAGCGCGGCGGCGGTGGTGGCGCTCTCCACCGTCTCCGGCGCGGCGGCCGGCACCTGGGCGGCCGACCGGGGCGCACCCGGCCCGTCCGCGGCCTCCGCCGCGCCGGTGCCGGCCGAACTGGTCACCGCCGCCGGCAAGACGGTGCCCGGGGTGGTGTCGGTGATGGTCGGCGGGAAGTCCGGCGCGGGAGCGTCCGGCTCCGGCTTCGCCATCGACAACGAGCAGCACATCGTCACCAACGACCACATCCTGGCCCGGGGCGGCGCCGGCCCGGTGACGGTGGAGACCTCGGACGGGCGCCGGATCGCCGCCGAGGTGGTGGGCCGGGCGCCGGACAGCGACCTGGCCGTGCTCAAGGTGCCCGCGTCGGCCGGGTTGCCGCCGCTGCCGCTGGCGAAGCCGAACGGGACCCGGGTGGGCGAGCCGGTGCTCGCGGTCGGTTCGCCGCTCGGGCTCGCCGGCACGGTCACCGCCGGTATCGTCAGCGCGCTCAACCGGCAGGTCCGGATCGGCAACGGCCGGCACACCGCGGTGCAGACGGATGCCTCCATCAACCCGGGCAACTCCGGCGGGCCGCTGGTGAACGCGCGCGGGGAGGTGGTCGGCGTGAACACCGCCATCGCCACCATCGACGGGAACGGCTCGATCGGCATCGGCTTCGCCATCCCGATCGACCAGGTGCAGCAGACCGCCGACACGATCATCGGCCGGGGCGGCTGAGCTGCGCGGACAAGCCGGAACTGTCGGATATCCGGCGTGGGACCATCGGGCCATGGAAATATTACGCTGAGTATGGATACTGGCGGAGGTGGAGCAAGCTGTCATCGCGGCCCTCCTCCTGGTGGGCCTGGTCATCGGCGCCGGAGTCGGCGCGTCGTACGCCCGTGCCAAGCGCGGCTGGAAGGACTACCGGACGGTCCGTACCAGCGTGCCGGGCGCGCGGCGCAACGCCTGGGCGGCGATTCGCGGCGTGGCCGTCAAGCTGGCCGTGATCGCCCTGCTGCTGGTCGGCGCCGCCGCGTACGCGGCGTCCGGCGCCGGTCAGGAGCGGGCCGGTCCGGCCCCGACCGGCACCCCGACCCCGAGCCACCGTCCGGGGCGCTAGCCTCGGGGCGTGGACGACGGACTGCGGGTGACCGACCGGCTCGTGGTGCCCGCCGCCGAGCTGCGCGAGCGGTTCTCCCGGTCGTCCGGGCCGGGCGGGCAGGGCGTCAACACCACCGACTCCCGGGTGGAGTTGAGCTTCGACCTGGCCGGCTCGCCCAGCGTGCCGCCCGCGCTGCGGGAGCGGGCCCTGGGCCGGCTCGCCGGCCGACTGGTCGACGGCGTGCTGACGGTCACCGCCAGCGAGCACCGCGCCCAGTTGGCCAACCGGGAGGCGGCCCGGGAGCGGATGACCGCGCTGCTGCGCGAGGCGGTCGCCCCGCCGCCCAAGCCGCGCCGGCCGACCCGTCCGTCCCGGGGCGCGAAGGAACGCCGGCTGGCCGAGAAGAAGCGGCAGTCCCAGCGCAAGCGCGACCGCCGGGTGGACGGCGACTGACCGCCCGCCCTGTCCGGCCACCCCGGGGGTTGAAACGCAGGCGTCGAAGCGCTTCAATGCGTACGGGAGCGTCAGGGCCGTCACCGACCATCGTCACGTGACAGGAGTCCCGTACGCATGTCCCGAACCCGCCTGCGCGCCGCGCTGACCGCGGTCGCCGCGCTGCTGCCCGTCCTCGCCCTCGGCCTCACCCTCGTCTCCGTCACCCCACCGGCCGCCGCCGCGGCCGTCGCCCCGATCCGGGTCATGCCGCTCGGCGACTCGATCACCGGGTCGCCCGGCTGCTGGCGGGCCGTGCTCTGGAACCGCCTCCAGTCCACCGGCTACACCGACGTCGACTTCGTCGGCACGCTCGGCCCCCAGGGCTGCGGCGTGCCCTACGACGGCGACAACGAGGGGCACGGCGGCTACCTGGCGACCAACATCGCCAACCAGAACCTGCTGCCGGGCTGGCTCGCCGCCACCCACCCCGACGTGGTGCTCATGCACCTCGGCACCAACGACGTGTGGAGCAACATCGCGCCCAGCACCATCCTGGCCGCGTACTCGAAGCTGGTGGACCAGATGCGGGCCGCCAACCCGGCCACCAGGGTGCTGGTCGCGAAGATCATCCCGATGAACCCGGCGAGCTGCCCGGAGTGCGGGCAGCGGACCGTGGCGCTGAACGCCGCCATCGACGGCTGGGTGGCGGGGAAGACCACCGCCGCCTCGCCGATCGTGGTGGTCGACCAGTGGACCGGCTTCAACACCGCCACCGACACGTACGACGGGGTGCACCCCAACGCCGCCGGTGACCAGAAGATGTCCGACCGGTGGTACCCGGCGCTGACCGCCGCGCTGCGCGGGACCACCTCGCCGACCCCGACCCCGACCCCGACCAGCTCGCCGACGCCCAGCCAGACGCCGACCGGGCCCACGCACCCGACCGACAGCCCGTCGCCGACGCCCACGGTCGGCGGCTGCACGGCCACCTGGCGCATCGCCGGTCAGTGGCCGGGCGGCTTCCAGGCCGAGGTGACGGTCCGCAACACCGGCGCCGTGTCGATCCCCTCCTGGGTGGTCCGCTTCGCGCTCACCGGCGGCCAGCAGATCACCCAGGCGTGGAGCGCCCAGGTGGCGCAGGGCGGGACCGCGGTGACCGCCCGGAGCGCGACCTGGAACGGCGCGCTCGCCCCGGGCGCCGAGGCCACGTTCGGCCTGCTGGCCAACGGCGCCGTCCCGAACCCGCCGCCGCTGCCGGCCTGCACGCTGGGCTGACGGTCGTGGTTCGCCTCGCTGATCACCCGGAGTGACGGGGAGGAGAAGCGCATTGCGTGGCGTTCGTATACCTCCTGGGCATATTTATGACCAGGAGGTATACGGCTCGCAGCGGACCTGCCCCCGGCACGCGACACGCCCGGCGCCGGGTCTCAGGCCGGGACGACGTGGTCCAGCGCGGCCAGCAGCCGGGCCCGCAGGCCGGCGGCCCGCTCGGCGAACCCGCGCTGGGTGGCGGCGTACTCGGCCCGGCCCTCCGGCGTCTCCACCCGCACCGGCGGGTGGCCCAGGTCGGCCAGGTCGTACGGGCTGGCCCGCATGTCCAGCGTCCGGATCTCCCGCGCCAGCGCGAAGCAGTCGGCCACCAGTTCCGAGGCCACCAGCGGGGAGAGTTTGTACGCCCACTTGTAGAGGTCCATGTTGGCGTGCAGACAGCCCGGCTGCTCCAGCGCGTGCTGGCGTTCCCGGGTCGGCTGGAGCACGTTCAGCGGCCGGGCCGGCGCGGTGAAGAAGCGGAACGCGTCGAAGTGGCTGCACCGCACGCCGCGCTCCTCGACCACCGCCGCGGTCGCCGCCGGGCTCAGCCGCAGCGGCCAGGAGTTGTGTCGCACCTGCTCCTGGGTCTGCCGGTAGACCATCGCCCACTCGTGCATGCCGAAGCAGCCGAGGTGCGCCGGACGGGAGGCGGTCGCCGCCAGCAGCGTCCGGATCCAGGCGATGGACTCGGCGCGGCGGGCGCGTACCCGGTCGGTGTCGAGCGTGAGCCCGGCGGCGCCGGCGGTGTAGTCCGGGCCGAGATCGGCCGGGTCGGCGTCGCGCAGCACCACGCCCGCGCCCGGGTGCCAGCGGCGCAGCTGGGCCGGCCGGTGCGAGTAGTAGGTGAAGAGGAAGTCCTCCACCGGGTGCTTCACGCCGGTGCGGCGGCGGGCCAGGTGCGGCGTCAGCCAGGCGTCGACCCGATCCTCGTGGTCGCGCCGGCGGGCCCGCCAGTCGGCCGCGTCGAGCACGGCGGCGGGGGCGAGGGCGGCGGTCACGCCCCCAGGGTACGACCGCCGCCCGGCCCCCGGTCAGTCCACGTCCACCCGCACGCCGGCGGAGAACACGCCGCTGCGCAGCTCCAACTGCTTCGGCGGCTCGGCCCCGTGCACGGTGAACACCAGCGGCAGCAGCACCCGCCGGCCGGCGGCCACCGGTTGGGCGAACACGTCCCGGCCCAGGTTCGCCACCCGGGTGGCGTCCTCGTCCGCGGCCACCCAGTTGCCGCTCGGCAGGTACGCGCGCTGCAACTGCCCGTGCCAGGTCTGCTGCTCCGACGTGAGGTTGCGCACGCCGACCGTGGCCAGGCAGGGCCGCCCGCCGGCCGGCGCCGCCGGCACCACGCCCGCGCCGCAGCTCACCCGGTAGACGGTGAACTCGAACGCGGTCTCGCGCAGCGGTACGCCGAGCGCTCCGGTCACGCTGCTGCCCACCCAGGCGCCGCTGGTCGGCTGCTTGGTGGTGTCCATCGCGGCTACCCGCTGGGTGGCGGTCCAGGCCGCCGCGCCGACCACGCCGGCCAGTACCGCCGCCGCCACGCCGACCGTCAACCAGACCGGCGGTCGGCGACGCCGGACGGTGGGCGTCGGCAGCGCCGGGCGCGGGTAGACGGTCCCGCGGTCCGCCGCCGGGCCCGGGCCGCCGCCCGTGGGCACCCCGTCCCGGGTCGGCCGCGTCCCGGCCGTGGGCACGTCGTCGCCGGTCCGGGTCGTGCCGCCGCGCGTCCCGGCGGCCCGACGACGGCGCCACACCGCCCACCCGAGCACTCCGCCGACGACCACCAGCAGCGCGGCGAGCGCGGCCAGCAGCACCGGCGGGCGGCGCCAGGCCGGGGCGGCGGTCGCCGGCGCGGTCGGGGCCGTGGCCGCGCCCACCCAGGTCGCCGTGGCGCAGTCGTACGGGCGGGTGCCGTCGGTGCCGTAGACGCAGGCGGGAGCCGTCACCGAACGGTCCGGGCCGGTGACCGCGAGCGCGGTGTGCAGCGTGGTGGTGCTCCGCGCCGGCAGGCGCAGCCGCCAGGTCACCTCGCCGGTGGTCGCCCCGACCGGGCCGGTGCGTTGCCCGCCACCGGTGACCGTGGTGGCCCGGGACCCGGTCGGCAGCTCCTGCCGGACCATCGTCTCGACCGGCGCCGGGCCGGCGTTGCGGACCTCGATCCGGTACCCCGGCGCCGGGGTGCCGGCGGCGCCGACGGCCACGCTCACCGGTGGCATCGACGGCTGCACCGGCGCCGGGCCGGTGGTCGGCACCGCGGGGGGCACCGCCGGCACGCCGGTCGGGATCGGGGTGGCCGCCGCCACCGGGCCGACCGGCGCGGCGGCCAGGGCAGGTGGCGGGGCCGACCGGGCGGGCGCGGCGACCGCCCGGGGCGCCGCCGGGGGCAGCGCCGGCACGGCGGCGAGCACGCCGAGGCAGTTCACCAGCACGGCCAGGGTCCTGTGGTGTCGTCTCGATGCAGGCATACCAACGAACCTCCGGACCCGAAGCTATGGGCCGGGGCCCGCCGGGCGGGTACGAAGCCGGCATTTTCCTCCCGGTCGGCGGGACCCGGCGTATCCTGGCGCACCGGTCGAGGCGGGGATCACCTGCCGGTGTCCGGCGGCTGGCCGGCCGGCGCGGGATAGATTGGCCCGGTGCGTATCGCTCGTTTCGCTCATGCCAAGGGAATGTCGTTCGGGGTCGTCGAGGGCGAGCCGGAGGCCGGGCCGCAGGGCCTGACCATCGCCGAGATCGAGGGCCACCCGTTCGGGCAGATCCAGTTCTCCGGCGCCCGCTGGGCGCTCTCCGACGTCCGGCTGCTGTCGCCGATCCTGCCGAGCAAGGTGGTCTGCGTCGGTCGCAACTACGCCGAGCACGCCGCCGAGCACGGCAGCGAGGTGCCGAAGGAGCCGCTGCTCTTCCTCAAGCCGTCCACCTCGGTGATCGGCCCCCGGGACGCGATCCGGTTGCCGATCTTCTCCAAGCAGGTGGAGCACGAGGCGGAACTCGCCGTGGTGATCGGCGCCCCCGGCGCGCGGCGGGCCGACCGGGCCGCCGCCGAACGGGCCATCTTCGGCTACACCTGCGCCAACGACGTCACCGCTCGGGACCTCCAGCGGACCGACGGGCAGTGGACCCGGGCCAAGGGCTTCGACTCGTTCTGCCCGATCGGGCCGTGGATCACCACCGGGCTGGACGTCCGCGACCTGGAGGTCCGCTGCGAGGTGGGACGCGATCCGGAGGAGATGGAGGTGCGCCAGCTCGGCCGGACCAAGGACATGGTGTTCGACGTGCCGGGTCTGGTGTCGTACATCTCGCACGTGATGACGCTGCTGCCCGGCGACGTGGTGCTCACCGGTACTCCGGCGGGGGTTAGCCCGCTCACCGAGGGGGATACGGTCACCGTGCGGATCGAGGGGATCGGGGAACTCAGCAACCCGGTCGTTCCGGTCGCCTGATCAGCCCGATGCCTTGTTTCCGCAGCTCAGGTGCGGTTCGGGGGGTTGGATTTGGCCTGCTGGCGGCGGGAGGGTAAAGTTCATTCCCGGCGCCGCAAGGGGCCAATGGGGTATGGGGTAATTGGCAGCCCGACTGATTCTGGTTCAGTTAGTCTAGGTTCGAGTCCTGGTACCCCAGCGCAGCCGAGGGTTCGTGAGAATCCCGGTCGCTGGATTCCGGCAGTTGCCACTGTCGGAGTGCACGAAAAGTTCTGGCCCCGTCGTCTAGTGGCCCAGGACGCCGCCCTCTCAAGGCGGTAGCGCCGGTTCGAATCCGGTCGGGGCTACAGCACCGTCAGCCCGTCCCGTTCTCGGGGCGGGCTGTTCTGCTGTTCGGCCCCGGTGTGCTCGGCCGTCTCGCGGGGGCGACCCCCCGCAGCGGTGCCGGAAGCGGTGCCGCTAGACTACTCCCGCACCGCCCGCGAGGGCGGTGAAGCAGGAAAAAGTGCCTGGCCCCGTCGTCTAGTGGCCCAGGACGCCGCCCTCTCAAGGCGGTAGCGCCGGTTCGAATCCGGTCGGGGCTACAGCTCACCGAACGGCCCGTCTCGCTCTCGCGAGGCGGGCCGTTCGCCGTTTCGCCGGGATCCTCGCGCCCGGCGGGGGTCAGAGGCCGGAGAGGCGTTGGCCGGCCCGGACGACGGCCATGGCGTGGCGTTCGCCGGGGCGGCGGCCGAGGCGCTCGATCGGGCCGGAGATGCTGATCGCGGCGATCACCCGGCCGGTGCGGTCGCGGATCGGGGCCGAGACGCTCGCCACGCCCGCCTCCCGCTCGGCGACGCTCTGCGCCCAGCCGCGCCGGCGCACCTCGGCCAGCGTGCGGCCGGTGAACTTGGAGCGGGGCAGCAGCGGCATGACCGCCTCGGGTGGCTCCCAGGCGAGCAGGATCTGCGCCGCCGAGCCGGCGACCATCGGCAGCACCGAACCGACCGGGACGGTGTCCCGCAGGCCGCTGGCGCGTTCGGCGGCGGCCACGCAGATCCGCTCGTCGGCGCGGCGCAGGTAGAGCTGGGCGCTCTCGCCGGTGGCGTCGCGCAGCGCGGCGAGCAGCGGCTCGGCGGCGGTGAGCAGCACATCCGGCGCCGCGTTCGCCAGCTCGCCCAGGCGTGGCCCGGGGCGCCATCGGCCCTGGGTGTCCCGGACCAGCATCCGGTGGATCTCCAGCGCCTGCGCCAGCCGGTGCGCGGTGGCCCGGGGCAGCTTGGTGCGTTCAACGAGTTCGGCCAGGCTGGCGCCGTCGACACAGGCGGCCAGGATGACCACCGCCTTGTCGAGAACGCCGACACCGCTCATACTGTGTCCCACAAGCCGAAATTTACCTCCCAGAATTTAGGATGTCCAGATGGTGGGAGTCACTCAACCGAGGACCCTGGCCGAGAAGGTCTGGGACGCGCACGTGGTCCGCTCCGCCGCCGGCGAGCCGGACCTGCTCTTCATCGACCTGCACCTGCTGCACGAGGTGACCAGCCCGCAGGCGTTCGACGGCCTGCGCCTGGCCGGTCGCGGTGTCCGCCGGACCGATCTGACCATCGCGACCGAGGACCACAACACCCCTACCGGGTACGACGACCCGGCGTTCCGCTCCCGGCGCGGCGACCTGCTCACGATCGCGGACCCCACCTCCCGCACCCAGATCGAGACGCTGCGCCGCAACTGCGCCGAGTTCGGCGTGCGGCTGCACCCGCTCGGCGACGAGAACCAGGGCATCGTGCACGTCATCGGCCCGCAGCTCGGCCTCACCCAGCCGGGCATGACGATCGTCTGCGGCGACTCGCACACCGCCACCCACGGCGCGTTCGGCGCGCTCGCGTTCGGCATCGGCACCAGCGAGGTGGAGCACGTGCTGGCCACCCAGACGCTGCCCCAGGCCCGCCCGAGGACGATGGCCGTGAACGTCGTCGGCGAGCTGGCCCCCGGCGTCACCGCGAAGGACCTGGTGCTCGCGCTGATCGCGCAGGTGGGCACCGGCGGCGGGCGCGGCCACATCGTCGAGTACCGGGGCGAGGCGATCCGGGACCTCTCCATGGAGGGGCGGATGACGATCGCGAACATGTCCATCGAGTGGGGCGCCAAGGCGGGCATGATCGCGCCGGACGAGACCACGTTCGCGTACCTGAAGGGGCGGCCCCACGCGCCCCAGGGGGCCGACTGGGACGCGGCGCTGGAGTTCTGGCGGACGCTGCCCACCGACGACGGCGCGACGTTCGACACCGAGGTGACGCTGGACGCCGGCCGGATCACCCCGTTCGTCACCTGGGGCACCAACCCGGGTCAGGGCGTGCCGCTGGGCGCGGCCGTGCCGGACCCGGAGGAGTTCGGCACCGAGCCGGAGCGGGTGGCCGCCCGCCGGGCGTTGGAGTACATGGACCTCACCCCCGGCACGCCGCTGCGCGACCTCGCGGTGGACGTGGTCTTCGTCGGCTCCTGCACCAACGGCCGGCTGGAGGACCTGCGGGCCGCCGCCGAGGTGCTGCGCGGGCGCCGGGTCGCCGACGGCGTACGCATGCTCGTGGTCCCCGGCTCCGCCGCGGTCCGCGAGGCGGCCGAGATCGAGGGGCTGCACCAGGTCTTCACCGACGCCGGCGCCGAGTGGCGGTTCGCCGGCTGCTCCATGTGTCTCGGCATGAACCCCGACACGCTGAAGCCGGGGGAGCGCTCCGCCTCGACCTCCAACCGCAACTTCGAGGGCCGCCAGGGCCGGGGCGGACGTACCCATCTGGTGTCCCCGCCGGTCGCCGCCGCCACCGCCGTGGTCGGCCGGCTGGCCGCCCCCGCCGACCTGTAGAAGGGCAGCCGAGAGATGGACAAGTTCACCGCACACACCGGCACCGCCGTGCCGCTGCGTCGGTCCAACGTGGACACCGACCAGATCATCCCCGCCGTGTACCTCAAGCGGGTGACCCGGACGGGCTTCGCCGACGGCCTCTTCAGCGCGTGGCGGGAGGACCCGTCGTTCGTGCTCAACAACCCCGCCTACGAGGGGGCGTCGATTCTCGTCGCCGGCCCCGAGTTCGGCACCGGCTCGTCCCGCGAGCACGCCGTCTGGGCGCTGCGGGACTGGGGCTTCCGGGCGGTGATCTCGCCCCGCTTCGGTGACATCTTCCGGGGCAACGCCCTCAAGGAAGGTCTCCTTCCGGTGGAGTTGGAATTGAAGGCCGTCGAGGAACTGTGGGATCTGGTGGAGTCCGAGCCCACCACCGCGGTCACCGTCGACCTCACCGCCCGCCAGGTCCACGCCGGGCAGGCCACCTGGGCCTTCCCGCTGGACGACCACAGCCGGTGGCGGCTGATGGAGGGCTTGGACGACATTGGACTCACCCTCCGCCACGAGGCCGAGATCGGCGCGTACGAGGCCGCCCGGCCGGCGTTCCTGCCCTCGATCGCCTGACCCCGAGCCCCTTTTCGCCCCCACCGGCCCGGCCGGTGGGGGCGAATCCGTTGCGACACAAGGGCTTTTTTCCACCGAATGTTTGTGTCCAGGCAGCACAGGGCATACGGTGCGCGCAGAATGGCTCGCGTCGAGTCAGTTGCACAATCGGGAGGAAGTCGTGAACAAGGCCGAGCTCATCGAGGCCCTCGCCGTTCGCCTGGGGGACCGGAAAACGGCGACGGCCGCGCTCGACGCGGTTCTCGCTGAGGTCCAGGCGGCGGTCACCAAGGGCGAGAAGGTGGCGATCACCGGTTTCGGAGCGTTCGAGAAGCGCGTCCGTGGGGCCCGAACAGCGCGCAACCCGCGGACCGGCGAGGCGGTGAAGGTCAAGAAGACCTCCGTCCCGACCTTCCGGGCGGGTGCGGGCTTCAAGGAGATGGTCGCCAGCGGCAAGGTTCCGAAGGACACCACCGCCGCGAAGAAGACCACCGCCGCCACCAAGACCACGGCGGCGGCGAAGAAGACCACGGCGGCGAAGACCACCGGGGCCGCCAAGAAGACCACGGCGGCGAAGGCCACCAAGACCACCGCCGCGACCAAGAAGGCCGCGCCGGCGAAGAAGGCCACCGCGACCAAGACGGCCACCGCGACCAAGACGGCCACGGCGGCGAAGAAGACGACCGCGGCGAAGTCCGCCACGGCGAAGAAGGCGCCCGCCGCCAAGAAGACGACCGCGGCGAAGTCCGCCACGGCCAAGAAGACCACGGCGGCGAAGAAGGCGCCCGCGAAGAAGGCACCGGCCAAGAAGGCCGCCAGTCGGCGCTGACCGGACGGCCCGACCGAGGGCGCCCACCGTTCGCGGTGGGCGCCCTCGTTTCGTCGGTACGCGTTGACCGCCCGCCGCACCGGCCCGCAGAATCGCCGTGCCGAAACCCCCTCGGTCACGAGAAGAGGCGCCTGTGCGGCACCGTCACCTCTCCACCGTCGCGCTCGCCCTGGGCGTCGCGGTCTTCCTGGACATCCTGCGGGTCTGGCTGCCGTCGGTCATCACGCTCTTCGGCCGCGCCGCCGAGACACCCGCCGAACTGCTCGGCGCGTTCGCGCTCGGCTGGTTCCTGCTCGCGTTGGCCGCGCCCACCGTGGTCCGTCGGCTCGGCGCCCGCCCGGTCGGCCTCGCCGCGGCCGGCGTGCTCGCCGCCGCCCGGCTGGCGCTCACCGCCGCGCCCGGTGGCGACGCCCAGCTCTGGCTCGCGTGCGCCGGCCTGCTCGCCGGACTGACCTGGCTCGCCGCCACCGCCGCCCGCGTCGACCGGCCGGTGCCCGGGCTGGCGCTCGGCCTGGCCGGCGCCGCCGCCGGGCACGCGTTGCTCGGCACCGAGGACCTGGTCTGGCGTGGCGGCGCGCTCGGCTGGACGCTGAGCGTGGCGCTGGTGGCGGCGTTCCTGGCCGCGACCGTGCCCGCGCCGCCGCCCGACGCGGGGCCGGGGGAGCCGTCGGCGGCCGGCCGCCGGGCGTGGCTGCTCTGCGGCCCGGCACTGCTGCTGGCCAACCAGATCGCGCTCGCCCCGGCGGTGTGGGCGGCCGCCTCGGGTGTCGGCCCGGCCGGCTTCCCCGGTCTGTCCCGCGCCCCGGTCGGCGTCGCACCATGGGGCGCGTTGGCGGTCGCGCTGTTCCTGGTGACCGCGCTGTACCGGCCCCCGGCCCGGTTGGCCCGGCCGGCCCGGGTGCTCTGGCCGGTCGCGCTGCTCGCCGGGGCGGTGCTGTTCGCCGCCGGGCGGCTCGGGCCGGCGTACCTGCTCACCGCCGCCGGCCTCGGTGGCTGCCTGGCCCGCACCGACACCGCCGCGCCCGGCGGCGACGTGCCGGACCGGCGGGCCGCCGCGCGGCGCGGTCGGGCGGCGGTCGGCGGGACGGTGGTCTTCGCAGCGGCCACGATCGCCTACTACGCCGCCTACGACCTGGGGTACCCCAACGGGTGGGTGCCGGTCGCCACGGCGCTCCTGGTCGGCCTGGTGGCCGTTGCCGGGCCGTCCTGGTCACCGACGGAGCTGTCCGGGCGGGCCCGGCGGTGGAGTGTGGCCGCGCTGGTGCTGGCGACCGCGCTCGTGCCCGTGTTCCACCACACGCCGCTGTCCGCCCCGCGGCCCGGCGTCGCGCCGGCCACGGTCCGGGTGGCCGCCTACAACATCCGGATGGGGTTCGGCCTGGACGGCCGGCTGGACCTCGACGCGGTGGCCCGGGCGTTGCGCGGGGCGGACGTGGTGCTGCTCAGCGAGGTGGACCGCGGGTGGTGGCTCAACGGCGGCCACGACACGTTGGCGTTGCTGGCGGCGCGGCTGCGGATGCCGTACGTCTTCGCGCCCGCCGCGGACCCGGTCTGGGGCGACGCGGTGCTCAGCCGGTTTCCGGCGCGCTCCGGTCGGACCCGGCCGCTGCCCGCGCACGGCGCGCCGACCGGCGCGCAGGTCCTCGGCGTCACACTCGACCTCGGCGGGCGGGAGCTGGCCGTGGTCGCCACCCACCTGCAACCGCCGCCCGGCCGGGACCCGGTGGAGCAGGCCCGCGAGGCGGCCACGTTCGCCCGCGGGTACGCGGCCGGCCGGCCGCTGGTGCTCGGCGGCGACCTGAACACCGAGCCGGCCGACCCGGCGTTCGCCGAGTTCACCGGCGCCGGTCTGGTGGACGCGCTGGCCGCGGCCCGACCGTTGCGGACCAGCCCGGCCGACGACCCGCGGACCCAGATCGACCACGTCTTCGTCTCGTCGGGCGTGACCGCCGCCGAGGCGCGCGCCCCGCGCACCGAGGCCAGCGACCACCTCCCGGTGCGCGTCACCCTGACCCTCCCGTGAGCGCCCCGCCCCCCGCCCGCCACCGGCCCGCTCCCGCGCGGCGGTGGTGAGAAGGGGCCCCGGCTATACCGGAGGCGTTAACAAGGGGCCCGGCCTTACAAGCGGTCGGGGGGGAGGAGACGGTCGCCGGCGAACGGGAGCAGCCAGCCGCCGCCCTTGGCGGTGGTGAAGTCGTCGGCGCGGCCGGTGAGCCGTGCCAGCGCGCCCGGGATCACCTTGCCCTGGCTGCACACCGCGACCGGCTCCCCGTCAGCGGCCAGCGCGGCCAACCGCGCGGCGGCGGCCAACGCGCACTCCTCGGGCTGCTGGCCGGGCCCCGGCTCGTCCAGGTCGCCGCAGACCTCGATCGGCAGGTCCAGCCGGGCCGCCGCCGGGTCCAGCGTCTGCACGCACCGGCGGGCCGAGGCGGAGAGCAGGCGGGCCGGGCGGACCAGGGCCACCAGCGGCACCAGCGCCCGCGCCTGGTCCCGCCCCTCGGCGTCCAGCGGCCGGCCGGTGTCCGGACCGGACCAGGTGCCCCGCTTGCCGGCGTGCGCGTGCCGGACCAGCAGCACGGTCGTGGTGACCGGCGGCAGCGCCGCGAACGCGGCGATCACCTCCGCGTCGTGCGGGTAGCTGACCCGGCGGGCCGCCGCGTCGACCGGGAACCAGGCCACGTCGTCCACCTCGGTGCCGGGCTGGAAACCGCCGCTGCCGACCGCCCGCATCGACCACCAGTCGACCGCCTTGGCGCGACCCTCGCTGCGGTAGCGGACCGTGGGCAGGCGCACCTGCGGCACCGCCCGCACGTCGGTCTCCTCGGCCACCTCCCGGACGGCGGCCGCCAGCGGGTGCTCGCCGGCGTCCAGCTTGCCCTTCGGCAGCGACCAGTCGCCGTACCGGGGGCGGTGCACCAGGCAGACCTCGACGCCGGCCGCTCCCGGCCGCCAGACGACGCCGCCGGCCGCCCGGATGCGTATCGGCTCGTCGTCGCTCATCCGCTCACCGTATGCCCGCCCGCCGCGTGTCGCGCGCCGCTCAGTCCGCCCGGCCGCCGACCCGACGCAGCAACAGTTCCTGGAGATGGGTCGGCGGCCCGTCGCCGTCGCCGGTACGCCGGTGCCAGGTGCCGTCCGCGGCCAACTCGAACGCGTCCACCTCGGGATCGAACGCGGCGGCCAGCACGTGGTCCAGCTCGGCGCGGGCCACCGGGTCGCTCACCTGCACCAGCGCCTCCACCCGGCGGTCCAGGTTGCGGTGCATCAGGTCGGCCGAGCCCATCCAGAACTCGGCGTCGCCGTTGTTGCCGAACCGGAAGATGCGGGAGTGCTCCAGGAACCGGCCGAGGATCGACCGGACCCGGATGTTCTCCGACAGCCCCGGCACGCCCGGCCGCAGCGTGCACATGCCCCGGATCAGCAGGTCCACGTGCACGCCGGCCCGGGACGCCCGGTAGAGCGCGTCGGTGATCTCCTCGTCGACGAGCGCGTTCACCTTGAACTGCACCAGGCCCGGCATGCCCAGCCGGACGTGCTCGATCTCCCGCTCGATCCGTTCGATCAGGCCGCTGCGGATGCCCTGCGGCGCGACCAGCAACCGCCGGAAGGCCGTCTGCCGGCTGTAGCCGGTGAGCACGTTGAACAGGTCGGTCAGGTCGGCGCCGATCTCCGGGTCGGCGGTGAGCATGCCGAAGTCCTCGTAGAGCCGGGCGGTCTTCGGGTGGTAGTTGCCGGTGCCGATGTGGCAGTAGCGCCGGATCTGGTTGCCCTCCTGCCGCACCACCAGCGCGGTCTTGCAGTGCGTCTTCAGGCCGACCAGGCCGTAGACCACGTGGCAGCCGGCCCGCTCCAGCGTGCGCGCCCAGCCGATGTTGGCCACCTCGTCGAAGCGCGCCTTCACCTCGACCAGCACCACCACCTGCTTGCCGGCGGCGGCGGCGTCGACGAGCGCGTCGACGATCGGGGAGTCGCCGCTGGTGCGGTACAACGTCTGCTTGATGGCGAGCACGTTCGGGTCGGCCGCGGCCTGCTCGACGAAGCGCTGCACGCTTGTCGCGAACGAGTGGTACGGGTGGTGCACCAGCACGTCCCCGTCGCGCAGGGTGGCGAAGACGCTGCGCGGCACCTCGCCCTCGGTCAGCCGGGGATGGGTGGCCGGCACGAACGGCCGGTCCTTGAGGTCGGGGCGGTCGGCCTCGCCGTACACCTGCCAGAGCGCGGAGAGGTCGACCAGGCCGCGGACCCGCAGCACGTCGTGGTCGTCCATGTCCAGCTCGCGGACGAGCAGCTCCAGCATGTGGTCGGAGATGGAGGCGGCCACCTCCAGCCGCACCGGCGGGCCGAACCGGCGCCGGGCCAGTTCCCGTTCGAGCGCCTGGAGCAGGTCCTCGTCGCGGTCCTCGTCGACCTCCACCTCGGCGTTGCGGGTGACCCGGAACAGGTGGCACTCGACCACCTGCATGCCGGAGAAGAGCTGCCCCAGGTGGACGGCGATGAGGTCCTCCACCGGCAGGAAGCGGACGCCGGGCCGGTCCCGGGCGACCCGGACGAACCGGGGCACGTTGTTCGGCACCTTGACCCGGGCGAACAGCTCGGAGCCGCCGTCCGGGTCGCGCACCGAGACGGCCAGGTTCAGCGACCGGCCGGAGATGTAGGGGAACGGGTGCGCCGGGTCGACCGCCAGCGGGGTGAGCACCGGGAAGATGTGCTCCCGGAACCAGGTGCGCAGCCGCTCCCGCTCGGCGTCGTCCAGCTCGCTCCAGCGCAGGATGCGGACGTCTTCCTCGGCGAGCCGGGGGAGCACGTCGTCGACGAAGCAGGCGGCGTGCCGGGCGACCAGGTCGGCGGCCTTCTCGGTGATCAGGTCGAGCTGGGTGCGCAGCGGCAGCCGGTCGCCGCCGCGGACCGGCAGGCCGGCGGAGAGCCGGCGCTTCAACCCGGCCACCCGCACCATGTAGAACTCGTCCAGGTTCCCGGCGAAGATGGCCAGGAACTTCGCCCGTTCCAGCAGCGGCGTCCGGGGGTCCTCGGCGAGCGCGAGCACCCGGGTGTTGAAGTCGAGCCAGGAGAGCTCCCGGTTGAGGAAGCGGTCCTCCGGCAGCGGCTCCGCGGCCGGCGGCTCGTCCCGCGGGCCGGCGATCGGGCCGGGCCCCTCGACCGGGTCGAGCGGCTCGTCCAGCCCGGTGGCGCCGGCCGCGTCCGGGTCGGCCCCGAGGCGCTCCTCGGGCGGCCGGGACGGCCGGAACCGTCCGTCCGTGCCGCGCGTCGGGCGGCCGTTGCGGGGCGTGCCGGGGTCGAGGATGGGCGGCGGACCGTCGGAGTGCTCGCGAGGGGTGCTCACCACCCCATGATTCCCTGACGAGGGTGAACGGAAAATGAACTCGACCAGGTTGTTCAGGCCATCGTCGGCAACGTCACCCGGGTGACCTCGCCGGCCGCGTCCCGTTCCACGCGCACCCGCTGCCCGAGCCGCAGCAGCCGCAGCCCGGAGGCGTCGAAGGCGCGAGCCGGGAACGCCAGCTCGGTGCCGTCGTCGAGCAGCAGCACGCCGCTGCGCGTCGACGCGTCGTAGGTGGCCACCGTGCCCTGCATGCCAGCACCGTACCGGACCGGGTCGCCGGCGCGGTCCAGCAGCGCGCCGGTGCGCGGCCCCAGGCCCAACCCGGCGGCGGTGGCCAGGTCGGCCGCGGTGTCCACGTCCCGCCGCAGGCTGGGCCAGTCGCCGGCCAGCGGCAGCGCGCCGCTGGCCGCGTGCGCACCGGCCGAACCGGGCCCGAAGCGGGGCGCCAGCGGGACCCCGGGCGGCGTGGCCAGCAGCACCGTGCCGGTGCCCGGGGCGTCGGCGACGAATCCGCGTACCCCCTCGACCGCGCGCAGCGCCGCGGCCAGCTCGGCCGGGCGCAGCGCCGGCAGGTCGGCGGTGAGGGCGGCCACCGGGGCGCGCGGCCCGGCCACCGCGGCGCCGTGCCGGAAGGCGGCGTTGAGCCCGCCGGCGGGGTCGCCCGCGACCCGGGCGCCCGCCGCGGTCACGGTGGCGGTCACCCGCGGGTCGTCGGTGACCACCAGCACCCGCCCGACCGCCGGGCAGGCCAGCGCCGCGCGCACCGTGTCGGCCGCCAGGGCCAGCGCCAGCTCCTCATGGGGTACGCCGGGCAGCGCGCCACGCAGGCGGCTCTTCGCCACCCCGAGGTGCTTCACCGGCGTCACCACGGTCCAGCTGGGCTCAGGCACACCGACCATCCTGCCAGCGCGGCCGGCGGTACCCTCACTGGCCGGACCGGTGGCGAGCAGGCATGATTCTTCCCCGGGGCGCGTGGGGCGGAACGAGGAGGCACTGTGGCACCGCGGAGGCTGGGATTCTGGCAACGGTTCGCCGTGGTGCTGGTGAAGCCGGTGTTGACCGTCTGGACCCGGCGCACCTGGCGGGGCATGGAGCACCTGGGGGGCGACGGCGGCATCATCATCGTGCCCAACCACATCTCGCACGCCGACCCGCTGGTCTCCGCGCACTTCATCTACGACGCCGGGCGCTGGCCGCAGTTCCTCGGCAAGGCCAGCGTGTTCCGGGTGCCGGTGATCGGCTGGATCCTGCACCGGTGCAAGCAGATCCCGGTCGAGCGGGGCAGCGTCGAGGCGGTCAAGTCGCTGGACAAGCTGATCGCCGCGCTGGACGAGGGAGGCGCCGTGGTGATCTACCCGGAGGGGACCACCACCCGGGAGCCGGAGCTGTGGCCGATGAGGGGCAAGACCG
The DNA here is from genome assembly GCF_045040125.1 of Micromonospora sp. NBC_01392. Taxonomy (NCBI): domain Bacteria; kingdom Bacillati; phylum Actinomycetota; class Actinomycetes; order Micromonosporales; family Micromonosporaceae; genus Micromonospora; species Micromonospora sp. NBC_01392. The sequence continues at coordinate 1,677,268 of NZ_CP109549.1, forward strand.
GCGCGGCCCGGCTGGCGCTTGCCACCGGCGCCCCGGTGATCCCGGTGGCCATGATCGGCCCGGAGCGGATGTTCGACCCGCGCACGGCCCGGTTCGGGCTGCGCCCGCGTACGCCGGTGACGGTGGTCGCCGGGCCGCCGGTCGACCTGGGCCGGTGGGCGGGCGCCACGCCGACCCGGCCGATCCTGGAGGAGATGACGGACACCATCATGCTGCGGATCCGGGACCTGGTCGCCGAGATCCGGGGCGGCACACCGCCGCCGCTGTGGCAGCGCCCGGCCCGCACCGGCACCCCGGAGGTCTCCGAATGAGCGGGCACGTCGCGGTGCTGGGCGCCGGTTCCTGGGGGACCGCGTTCGCCAAGATCCTCGCCGACGCCGGGCGGGACGTGACGGTGCTGGCCCGCCGCGCCGCGGTGGCCGAGGCGATCCGTGACGGGCGGCGCAACCCGGAGTACCTGCCGGACGTGCGCCTGCCCGAGCGGGTCACCGCCACCGGCGACGCCGCCGAGGCGATCGAGGGGGCCGAGGTGGTGGTGCTCTCGGTGCCCTCGCAGACGCTGCGCGGCAACCTCGCCGAGTGGACGCCGTACCTGGCCCCCGACGCCACGCTGGTGTCCCTGATGAAGGGCATCGAGCTGGGCACCACCAAGCGGATGAGCCAGGTGATCATGGAGACGGCCGGGGTGCCGGCGGACCGGGTGGTCGTGGTCTCCGGGCCCAACCTGGCCCCGGAGATCGCCGCCGAGCAGCCCGCCGCCACCGTGGTCGCCGGCACCGACAGTCGGCGTACCGCGCTGGTGCAGGCGTCGATCCGGACGCCCTACTTCCGCCCCTACACCAACGACGACGTGATCGGCTGCGAGCTGGGCGGCGCGGTGAAGAATGTGATCGCGCTCTCCTACGGCATCGCCACCGCGATGGGCTTCGGTGACAACACCCGCGCCATGCTGATGACCCGGGGCCTGGCCGAGACCGCCCGGCTGGGCGTGGCGCTCGGCGCCGACCCGATCACCTTCGCCGGGCTGGCCGGCATGGGCGACCTGGTCGCCTCCTGTTCGTCGCCGCTGGCCCGCAACCGCACGTTCGGCGAGCACCTGGGCCGGGGCGAGACGCTGGAGCAGGCCCAGGCGGCCACCCGGCAGACCGCCGAGGGCGTGAAGAGCTGCCTGGCCATCCGGGACCTGGCCCGGGCGCACGGGGTGGAGATGCCGATCACCGAGCAGATCGAGCGGATCTGCCACGAGGGGATGGACCCCCGCCTGGCCGTGGACGCGCTGATGAGCCGCACCGCCAAGCCGGAGTCGTACGAGTGAGCGCGGGCTGGGGGGACGGCACCCGCAGCGTCCACGCCGGCCTGCCGGAGGCGGTGCCGGGCCAGCCGTTCCTGCCCGGCCCGGTGTTCGCGGCGCCGTACCACCTCGACCCGTGGCGCGGGCCGGCGGCGGCGCCCGACGGGTACGGGCGGCCGGACAATCCCACCCGCCGGCTGCTGGAGGCGGCGATCGGCGAGCTGGAGGGCGGGGAGTGCCGGGCCTTCGCCAGCGGCCAGGCGGCCATCACCGGGCTGCTGCTGGCCGTGCTGCGTCCCGGTGACACGGTGCTGCTGCCCGCCGACGGCTACTTCCCGGGGCGCGCGTTCGCCACCGACACGCTGGAGCGGATCGGGGTGCGCGTCGTCCTCGTGCCGACCGCCGGGCCGTACCCGTCGTTCGACGGCGTCCGGCTGGTGCTGCTGGAGACGCCGGCGAATCCCGGCCTCGACGTGGCCGACCTGCCGGCGCTGGCCGGGGCGGCGCACGCCGCGGGCGCGCTGCTGGCGGTGGACAACACCACCGCGACGCCGCTCGGGCAGCGCCCGCTGGACCTCGGCGCGGACGTGGTGGTGGCCTCCGGCACCAAGGCGCTCACCGGCCATTCGGACCTGCTGCTCGGTTACGTGGCGACGCGCGACGCCGCGCTGCGCGACGCGGTGACCGGGTGGCGGACCACCACCGGCGGGGTGCCCGGCGCGTTCGACTGCTGGCTGGCCCACCGCTCGCTGGCCACCGTCGACCTGCGGCTGGCGAGGCAGACCGCCAACGCCGGGGCGCTTGCCGACCTGCTCGCCGGCCGGCCGGACGTGACCGGCCTGCGCTGGCCGGGGCGGCCGGCGGACCCGGCGTACCGGGTGGCGTCGACGCAGATGCGGCGCATCCCCGGCGTGCTCTCGTTCGACCTGGGCGACGCCGACCGGGTGGCCCGGTTCCTCGACGCGTCCCGCCTGGTGGCGGCCGCCACCTCGTTCGGTGGGCTGCACACCACCGCCGACCGGCGGGCCCAGTGGGGCGACGACACCGCGCCCGGCTTCGTCCGGCTCTCCTGCGGCATCGAGGACGCCGCCGACCTGGTCGCCGACGTGACCGCGGCGTTGGACGCCGCCGCGCGCTGACGTGCCGGGCTGACGGCGGGTCGACCGCTGGGCTATCGTGACGGGCAGCCACGGCCCGTGCGGCCCCGACGCGAGGAGGTGAGTCCGATCCACCAGCAGAGGACCGGCGCTCCCTCCGAGTCCGTGTCGCCCCGGGGCTGAGGCGACGCCGGGGGCGCCGACGAGCGTTCCCCGAGAGGCTTGCCATGGCATCCACCGTGTTCACTCCCGACCGTCCCGCCCTCATCCGTCGGCTGCGTGCCGCCGGTTGCGTCTTCGCCGAGGACGAGGCGGATCTTCTGATCGCCGCCGCCGACTCGGCCGGCGCGCTGACCCGCCTGGCCGACCGGCGCGTCGCCGGCCTGCCGCTGGAGCACCTGCTCGGCTGGGCCGAGTTCTGCGGGCGGCGGATCATCGTCCAGCCCGGCGTGTTCGTGCCCCGGGGGCGTACCGCGCTGCTCGTCGACGCCGCCGTGGCGGTGACCGGGCCGGCGCCGGCGGTGCTGGACCTGTGCTGCGGCTCCGGCGCCGCGGCCGTGGTGCTGCACGACCGGCTGGCGCCGCGCTGGCTGGGCGCCGCCGACGTCGACCCGGTGGCGGTGGCCTGCGCCCGGCGCAACCTCGACCCGCTGGGCGTGCCGGTCTACCGGGGCGACCTGTTCGCGCCGGTGCCGGCGCGCTGGCGCGGCCGGCTGGACCTGGTGGTGGCGAACGCCCCGTACGTGCCGAGCGACGCGGTGGCGATGATGCCGGCCGAGGCCCGGTTGCACGAGGCGCCGGTGGCGCTGGACGGGGGCGCGGACGGGCTGGCGGTGCTGCGCCGGGTGGCCGCCGGCGCGGTCGAGTGGCTGGCCCCGGGCGGGCACCTCGCGGTCGAGGTGAGCGAGGAGCAGGCACCCGCGCTCTGCGCCGTGTTCACCGCCGCCGGGCTGGACCCGACGGTGGTGCGCGACGAGGAGTGGGAGGCCACCGCCGTGACCGCCCGCCGCCCCGGCTGACGTCGCCGTGGCGGGTGGGCCGGCCGGGAACTAACCTCGGCTCAGACTCGACGGCGAGGCGGTGGCGGTGGGCAGCACAGGAATACCCGTGGTGGTGGGGCTGGACAACGGCGGCACGAGCAACAACGCCACCGTGCTGACCGTCGACGGCCGGTTCCTGGTGGACGGGCTGCGGGAGATCCCGAGCGAGGTGGGCGACGGCCCGGAGGCGGCCGTCGAGGCGCTCGCGCGGGCGTTCGACGGGGTGCTCGCGGACACCGGCGTGCCCCGCGAGCTGGTCCGCGCGGTCGGGCTGGACACGCCCGGCCCGGCCAGCGCCACCGGGGTGATCTCGTCGCGCGGGTCGACCAACTTCGCGCAGCCCGCCTGGCGCGGCTACGACGTGCGCAGCGCGCTGGAGCGGCGGCTCGGCCTGCCGGTGGTGTACGCCAACGACGGCAACGCCGCCGCGCTCTACGCCCACCACGTGCACTTCGGCGCGGACGCGGCGGCCCGCTCGTCGGTGTCCGCGATCGTCGGCACCGGCCTCGGCGGGGGCGTGGTCGAGGCCGGCCGGGTGGTTGGTGGCGCGGCCGGCATGGCGGGCGAGTTCGGGCACGTGCACATCCCGCTGGACGGGCTGCTCGAACCGGGCCAGCCGGTGCCGGTCTGTGCCTGCGGCTTCGCCGGGGACGCGGAGAGCGTCGCCTCGCTCACCGCCATCCGGCGCAACCTGTTGCCGTACTGGCTGGCCCGGCATCCGGAGCATCCGCTGGCGGCGGAGGAGCCCGGCCGGGCGGCGAAGCTGCTCCGGGACCTCGGCGAGCGGGGCGACCCGTTGGCCCGTCAGGTGTTCGGTCAGCAGGCCCGGGCGCTGGGGCGGTTGTTCACCATCGCGGCGAACTTCACCGACCCGCACGCGTACTTCGTCGGTGGTGGCGTGGTGGAGGCCGCGCCGGAGTTCCGGGACTGGTTCCTCGCCACCGTCGCGGAGCACACGGTGCTCCGCGACGAGCAACGCGCGGTGGCGACGTTCGCGCTGGTGCCCGACCGCGACATGGCCGGCGCGCGGGGCGTCGCCATCGCCGCCCTCGATCGGGTGAAAGGCGGGGCCCCCGCTTAACGCCTCCGGTAGAGGTGGGGGCCCCGCCTGACATCCCGCGTTCAGGCGCGGGGCGGCGCGGCGGTGAAGGCGGCCCAGGCGGCGGGCGGGAACACGAGCACCGGGCCGGTCGGGTCCTTGGAGTCGCGGACCGCGACGGTCTCCGGCAGCGGCGCCATCTCCACGCAGGCGCCCTCGTCGCCGCTGTGGCTGCTCTTGCGCCACCGCGGCGTCGGGTGGCTGGGGGTCGTGCCGTTCATGCGGTCACCTCTCGTTGAGCAGACGGAGGAGCTGGTCCCGACTGGCCGCCGGGCTCAGCGCCACGGTCCGCAGGTGCTCCATGATCTTTGTACAGGTACGCAGGTCGCCCGGCCGGTCCAGGACCATCTGCCCGGCGACGGTCTCCACCGACGCGATGATCGGGTCCTCTGGGTCGGCGAACTCCAGGATGTGCAGGGAACCCCGGGTGCCCCGGTGGTAGCCGGCGGAGAGTGGGATCACCTGCACCGTGATGTTCGGCAACTCGGTCATCTTGAGCAGGTGCTGGAGCTGGCTGGCCATCACCGCCCGGCCGCCGACCGGGCGCAGCAGCGCGCCCTCGTCGATGATGGCGTCGAGGATCGGCGGCTCCGCCGCGGTGATCCGCTGCTGGCGGTCCAGCCGTAGGTGGACGCGCTGCTCCACCTGCTCGTCGCTGAGCGTGTGCGGGCCGCCGCGCATCACCGCGCGGATGTAGTCGGCGGTCTGCAGCAGGCCCGGCACCACCGACGGTTCGAAGTTCGCGATGCCGGTGGCCTCGGCCTCCAGCGCGATGAAGTCGATGGTGCGGCGGTCCAGCAGGTACGAGTAGGACACCCACCAGCCGGGCTTGCGGGCGTCCTTGGCCAGTTGGACCGCCGCGGCGATCTCGTCGGGTCCCACGCCGTAGCTGGTGAGCAGCGCGCGCACGGTGGCCGGGCTGATCAGCGTCTGGGCGTTCTCGTAGCGGGACAGCGTGCTGCGGGTGCTGTTGATCTCGTCGGCCGCGGTCTCCAGCGTGAGGCCGGCGGCCTCCCGGTGGGTTCGCAGGGCGATGCCGAGCCGTCGGGCTCGGGCGGTCTTCGGCGCCATGCATCGATGGTCGCACATCCGGTGGGAAAATGGGCATGAGAGAAAGCCGATGAGAGTTGCATTCACGCCCGTCCACCTGTCAACCTGTGATGGCGTCCTCACCACCGGTTGTCGTGGCGACGGTGGTGGTGAGCGACCGGAGGGGATGGGGTGCGCGGCGGTCGGGTCTACTCCCCCACGACCCGATCGCCGCGTGCCCCTACCCGGTCCGCCAGACGGGGAGGGAATCGCGATGACGGTGACGGCCTGCCGCCCCGGGGGCGGGGGTGGCCCGGAATGACCCGGTTCCTCGTGGTCCTCACCGACGTACGCCCCACCGACGGCCCCGGACGCGACGAACGGACCAGCCCGGAACGACGCCGGCAGGTGGTCGGCGCGAGCAGCCGGGAGGCGGCCGACCGGATCGCCGGCGCGTTCATGGCGCTGGGCATGGTGCGGGCCGGCCGGCAACGGGTCAAGGTCATCGCGGTCGGCCGCCGGCTCCGGCAGCCGGCCACCTGAACCACACCGGGCCCGACCCCGTGGAGGCGGCAACGGGGGTCGGGGAGCCGGGCGGCCGACGGCAGGTCCCGCCGTCGGCCGCCCGCGCCGTTACTCCCCGTATATGTCACCTTGACCGTTTGCCATGCGGTTGCGCTCTGCCCGGGTATCGGCCACCGGTCCCGACGACGCACAGTAAGGTCAACCGGGTGAGCGCCACCGGCGAGCACGGCCAGCCGCAGCCGCGAACGATGAGGTGACCATGACCACCCCAGGCAAGACCCGTGTGGCGATCGTCTTCGGCGGCCGGAGCCCCGAACACGGCATCTCCTGCGTCAGCGCCGGCAGCGTGCTTGCCGCCCTGGACCCGGACGAGTTCGAGGTCGTCCCGGTCGGCATCACCCGGCGGGGCCAGTGGGTGCTCGCCAGCGGCGACCCGGCCGGGCTCGCCATCGCCGACCGCAAGCTGCCCGAGATAACCGCCGGCTCCGGCGCCGAACTGCTGCTGCGCGCCGACCCGGCCGCCGGCGGCCTGATGGTGCTCGACCCGGCCCAGGGTCCGGTGGCGCTGGCCGACGTGGACGTGGTCTTCCCGGTGCTGCACGGCGCGTACGGCGAGGACGGCACGATCCAGGGCATGTTGGAGATGGCCGACCTCCCCTACGTCGGGGCGAACGTGTTCGCGTCCGCCGCCGCCATGGACAAGGAGTTCACCAAGAAGCTCTGCGTGGCCGAGGGCATCCCGGTCGGCCCGTACGCGGTGCTGCGCGCCGGGATGTCGCTGAGCGAGGAGGACAAGGAGCGCCTCGGCCTGCCGGTCTTCGTCAAGCCGTCCCGCGCCGGTTCCTCGTTCGGCATCACCAAGGTCGACGACTGGGCGCGGTTGGACGCCGCGCTCGCCACCGCCCGCGAGATCGACAGCAAGGTGCTGGTGGAGGCGGCCGTGGTGGGCCGCGAGATCGAGTGCGGCGTGCTGGAGGGCGAGGCCGGGGGCGCGCCCGAGGCGTCGGTGCTCGCCGAGGTGCGGATGATCGGCGACCGCGACTGGTACGACTTCGAGGCCAAGTACATCTTCGCCGACGAGGTGACCGAGTACGACGTCCCCGCGGAGCTGCCCGAGGCGGTGACCCGGCAGGTGCGCGACTACGCCACCCGGGCGTTCACCGCGCTGGACTGCTCGGGCCTGGCCCGGGTCGACTTCTTCGTCACCCCGGCGCAGGAGGTCTTCCTCAACGAGATCAACACGATGCCGGGCTTCACGCCGACCTCGATGTTCCCGCGCATGTGGGCGGCCAGCGGGCTGGAGTACCCGAAGCTGGTCAACCGCCTGATCCGTACCGCCCTGCACCGCCGCGCCGGCCGCTGACGGGCCGGCCCGGGCGTCACCCGGCGCAGCCCGAGGGGGCCTGCTTCGCCGAGGGGACCGCGCTGACGATCGCGTCGGAGATCTGCACCACCCACTGCAACGCGGGCTGGTACGTCTCCGGCGCCCGGACCTGGACGGGCACCTCCCGGTCGACGGTGGTCAGCACCGTGGCGCCGGCCCCGGTCACCGGGTGCCAGCAGACGCCGTTGACCCGGAACACCTCGTCGGTGTCCGGGAAACAACCGGCGGGCAGCGTGGCGCCGCCGGTGGGCGACGGGCAGGGCCGCACCGGCGGCGCCGCGCCGCAGGCCACGGTGAGCGCCGGGTCGCCGTACGCCGCGTTCTGCTCCGGACCCGCGGTGACCGGGCGCTGCCGCAGGTCACGCACGCTGTCGGGAAGCTGCGAGATCAGGGCGCGGCAGACGACCCCGGGGCGCTGGGCGAGCGCCGGCGCGGGCAGTTCGACCGGCGCGGTGGACTGCGCCCGGGGGCTCGCCGACGCGCTCGGCGCGGCGTCCGGGGACTCGGGCGCGAGCTTGGCGAACGTGAAGCCGGCCACCGCCAGGGTCACCGGCACCGCGATCACCGTGGCCCAGAGCGCGGCCCGTCGGGTGCCGGGGTCCCGGCGCTTGGTGGGTTCCGTCTCGTCCACTTACAGCCGCACCACCGAACACGTGAGCGTGCGGGTGATGCCGGGCACCATCTGCACCTTGCTGACGATGAGTTTGCCCAGCTCGTCGACCGTGTTCGCCTCGGTGAGCACGACCACGTCGTAGGGCCCGGTGACGGCGTCGACCCGTACCACGCCGGCAAGGTCCGCGATCAGACCGGCCACGTCACGCGCCCGGCCGACCTCGGTCTGGATGAGGATGTACGCCTGTACCACGACTCGACCTCCGTCCGTCGCCGCCTGGGGCGGCCCGAAGGGTGAAACTACCGTACCGACCGGGCGTGATCCCTATCGGTCGCCGGTGGGCGGGCAGGTCGAGGGCGGGGGACGGTGCGGAACGTGCGGAACGACGGAGCGGAACGAGGGGACGGCATGACGGTCGAGGGTGTCGGGGAGTTCGGACTGATCGACCGGGTGACCGCCCGGCTGTCGTACGGGGAGAGCTGCCTGCTCGGCCCCGGCGACGACGCGGCGCTGGTGGCGGCGCCGGACCGGCGGGTGGTCGCCTCCACCGACGTGCTCGTCGAGGGGCGGCACTTCCGGCGGGACTGGTCCTCGGCGCGGGACGTCGGGCACCGGGCCGCCGCGGCCAACCTCGCCGACGTCGCCGCCATGGGCGCGACGCCGACCGCGCTGCTGGTCGCGCTCTGCATGCCGGCCGACCTGGACCCGGCCTGGGCCGAGGAACTGGCGGACGGGCTGGGCGCGGAGGCGGCCGGCGTGGGCGCGAGCGTGGTCGGCGGGGACATGTCCGCCAGCCCGACGCTTACCGTCGCGGTCACCGCGCTCGGTGACCTGGCCGGCCGCGCGCCGGTGGTCCGCTCCGGGGCACGACCGGGCGACGTGGTGGCGCTCGCCGGGCGTACCGGCTGGGCGGCGGCCGGCTTCACCGTGCTGTCCCGCGGCTTCCGTACGCCCCGGCTGCTGGTCGAGGCGTTCCGCCGCCCCGAGGTGCCGTACGCCGCCGGGCCGGCCGCCGCCGCGGCCGGCGCCACCGCCATGATCGACGTCTCGGACGGGCTGCTCGCCGACCTGGGACACGTGGCCACGGCCAGCGGGGTGGCGGTCGACCTGAGCCGGGACGCGTTCGAGGTGCCCCGACAGATGCGCGACGCGGCGCAGGCGCTCGGCGTCGACCCGTACTCCTGGATCCTGGCCGGCGGCGACGACCACGCCCTGGCGGCCACGTTCCCCGCCGACGCGGCGCTGCCGGACGGCTGGCGTCCGGTCGGCCGGGTCACCGAGGGCGCCGGGGTCACCGTCGACGGTGGTGACTACGACGGCCCGCGTGGCTGGGACCACTTCCGCAGAGCGGACTAGCTGACCCGTCGCAGAGCGGACTAGCTGACCCGTCGTAGAGCGGACCAGCTGACCCGTCGTAGAGCGGACCAGCCGACCCGTCGCAGAGCGGACCAGCAGGCTCTTCCGCCGGGGCCCGCAGTGATCTGCGTCCGAGCGTGGCGACCGGCGCCGGCCGGGTGCCGGGGCCGGTCGTAGCCTGGCACGGTGAGCGAGATCGAGATCCTCCCGCGGCGCTTCGACGCGCCCGAGTCGCAGGAGCTGATCCGGGCGGCGCTGGCCGACCTGGGCCGGCGGTACGGCGGCAACGGCGACGAGACGCCCGTCGACGCCGCCGAGTTCGTCCCGCCGGCCGGCGCGTTCCTGGTCGCGTACCTGGACGGCCTGCCGGTGGGCTGCGGCGGCTGGCGCAGCCACGGCGCGGACGGCGAGGAGGCCGAGCTGAAGCGGATGTACACCGCGCCGGCCGCCCGGGGCCGGGGCGTGGCCCGTGCGGTGCTCGCCGCGATCGAGCGGTCCGCCCGCGACGCCGGCCGGAAGCGGATCGTGCTGGAGTGCGGCGACAAGCAGCCCGAGGCGCTCGCCATGTACGCCTCGGCCGGCTACGAGCGGATCCCGAACTTCGGCTACTACCGGGACGCGCCGGGCTGCCTGTCGTTCGGCCGGACGCTCTGACCGCCGCCGTCAGCCGACCGTGATCCGGATCTCCGCGGCGGCCCGTCGGGCGGCGACCGCCGCCTCGTCCGGCGTCGCGCCCCAGGTCATCAGGTGCCCGCTGCGGTGCGCCGAGGAGAGCAGCTCGGGCACGGTCTGCCCGACCTTCGTCTCGACCTGGACGTCGAGCACGCCCGGCACGCGCAGCGCCGCCCGCCGGCCGTCCACCGCGGTGACCCGGCCGGGCGGGGCGGTCAGGAACTCGATCGCCGCCGCGCCGGTCGGCCGCTGCGGGAGCGCCGGCCGTTCGCCGCACAGCACCCGCAGGTACGCCTCGATGACGTCCCGCTCGTAGGCGATCGAGATGAGCGCCGTGATCATGTCGCCGGGCATCCGGGCGGCGCACTCCACGAGCGTCGGCACGCCGTCCACCAGGATCCACTCGCTGTGCAGCATGCCGCTGCCGAAGCCGGCGGCCGCGGCGAGGCGGGTCGCCGCCGACCGCAGCGCGTCGTGCTCGGCCGGCGGTAGCGCGGACGGCACGGTGTGCCCGGTCTCCACCGGGTGCCGGCCTCCGGCGACCCGCTTGTCGGTGACGTTGGCGAAGATCACCTCGCCGGCGGCGACCAGCAGCTCCACGCTGTGCTCGGAGCCGACCAGCAACTCCTCGACCAGCACGCCGGTGGGCAGGCCCGCGGTGGCCTCGGCCGGCTCCGGCGGGGTGGCGCTGGCCGCCCAGCGGGCCGGCACCTCGGCCGGGTCGGTGATGAGCTGCACGCCGAGGCTGCCGGAGCGGCGGGTGGGCTTGAGCACGCACCGGCCGCCGTGCGCGCGGGCGAACTCCGCCGCCCGGCCCGCGTCGTCGACCAGCTCGTAGGCCGGGTTGGCCAGGCCGATCTCGTCGGCGAGCAGCCGCATCCGGTGCTTGTCGGAGAAGATGTCCGCGGCGACCGCCCCGGCGCCGGGCCGGCCGATCCGGTCGGCCAGCCGGGCGGTGGCGGCGACCGCGTACTCCAGGCCGGGCAGCACCAGTCGCGCGTCGGCCAGGCCGGGCTCGCGACCGAGCAGGGCGTCGACGTCCAGGCCGGTCTGGTACTCCGCGGCCACCAGGCGGCCGATCAGCGGCAGCTCCTCGGCGAACCGGGCCAGGTCGCGGCGGCGGATCACGTCCGGCTCCTCGACCAGCACCACACTGCCGGCCGGCAGCTCCTGGTCGAACCAGCGCAACGAGCCGAACGACCCGCCGACCACCACCAGTTGCTCGCGGCCCAGATCGAGGTCCACCGGTCGTCCTCCCCACGGTCCGCGCCGGAGCCGGACGGCCGGCGCAGCAGCACCCTAACCGGCGGGGACCAGCCGGTCGCCGTACGGTCGGTCAGCGGTCGCCGCGGACCGGCGGACACGACAGAAGCCGGCGGACCCGAGGGGGCCGCCGGCGACCGACGATGTTCCGGTGGTGCTCCGCGTCAGGCGCGGGTGACCTTGCCGGCCTTGATGCACGAGGTGCAGACCTGCAACTTCTTGGTGGTGCCGCCACCGGCCGGGGTACGCACCGACTGGATGTTCGGGTTCCAGCGGCGGTTGGTCCGCCGGTGCGAGTGGGACACGTTGTGGCCGAAGCCCGGTCCCTTGCCACAGACGTCGCACACGCTAGCCACGGGATACTCCTGGGATTGAAACGTTCATGAGGTCGCCGCCAGGCGCAGCCCGGGCAACCTGGCCAGGTTACCCGATGCCGGTCGGTACGCCCAATCGGCCCTTCGCCGAGCCCACCCAGCGTACCGGCCGGTCGGCGCGTGGTCGGCCCGGGACCGGGGCCGACCGGGCCGGCCCCGGCGGGCGGACACGCCGGACGACCCCGGCGCGTGTCGGTGCGCGCCAGTAGGCTTCCCGACGTGCTGGACACCCTCGACGCCGCCGCGGTGCGCCGCTGGTGCACGAGCGGGCTGGCCGCCCTCCAGCGGCACCAGGGCGAGATCGACGACCTCAACGTCTACCCGGTGCCGGACGGCGACACCGGCACCAACCTGGTGCTCACGCTCACCTCGGCCCAGCAGGCCCTGGCCATGGATCTCGGCACCCTCCCCGACGACGGGCACACCCCGCACGGGCACGCGCTGCGGCTGATGGCCCGCGGCGCGTTGCTCGGCGCGCGGGGCAACTCCGGGGTGATCCTCTCGCAGATCCTGCGCGGCCTCGCGGACGCGCTCGCCGCCGCGCCGGCGGTCCGGGGCCGGCAGCTCGCCGGTGCGCTCGCTGACGCCGCCACCGCCGCCTACGCCGCGGTCGCCCGGCCGGTCGAGGGCACGCTGCTGAGCGTGGTCGCCGCGGCGGCCCGCGCGGCCCAACGGGCGGACAGCGACGACCTGCGCACGGTGGCCGGGGCCGCCGCCGAGGCGGCCACGGACGCGCTGGCCCGCACCCCGGAGCAACTGCCCGAGCTGGCCCGTGCCGGCGTGGTCGACGCCGGCGGGCGCGGGCTGTGCCTGCTGCTCGACGCGCTGGTCGAGGTGATCACCGGGGAGAGCCCCGGCCGGCCGGCCCCCGCGCCGGCCGCGCCGCAACGGCCGGGGGCCGCCGTGCGGGAGACCGGCTCCGACGCGTACGCCTACGAGGTGCAGTACCTCCTCGACGCCACCGAGGAGGCGGTCACGCGGCTGCGCGGCGAGCTGGCCGGGCTCGGCGACTCCCTGGCCGTGGTCGGGGACGGCGACGGCACCTGGAACGTGCACGTGCACGTCAACGACGTCGGGGCCGCCGTGGAGGCGGGCGTGGTCGCCGGCCGGCCGCACCGGATCACGGTGACCCGCTTCGCCGACCACCCCGTTCCGGCGCCCGGCCCGCCGCCGACGCCGTCCGGTGGCCGGGCCGCCGTGGTGGTCGCCACCGGCGCCGGCATCGCCGAGCTGTTCGCCGCCGAGGGCGCGGTGGTGGTGCCGGCCAACCCGTCCACCGGCGAGCTGCTCGACGCGGTCCGGGCCACCGACGCGGCCCGGGTGGTGGTGCTGCCGAACGACCCGAACACGCAGTCGGTGGCGAGCGCGGCGGCCAGGGAGGCGCACCGCCTCGGCATCAAGGTCAGCGTGGTGCCCACCCGTTCCCCGGTGCAGGCGCTCGCCGCGCTCGCCGTCCGCGACCCGAAGCGCCGCTTCGAGGACGACGTGATCGCGATGGCCGAGGCCGCCGGCGCCTGCCGCTACGCCGAGGTCTGCCACGCCGGCCGGGAGGCGCTCACCGTCGCCGGCCCGTGCCGGCCGGGTGACGTGCTGGCCCTGGTGGAGGGCGAGGTGCACCTGATCGGGCAGGATCTGACCGACACCTGCACCGCCGTGGTCGACCGGATGCTCGGCGGCGGCGGCGAGCTGGTCACGCTGCTCTGCGGGGCGGACGCCCCGGCCGGGCTGGCCGACCGCGTCCGCGCGCACGTCGAGCGCGCCTGGCCGTTCGTCGAGGTGCAGGCGTACGAGGGCGGCCAGCCGCACTACCCGCTCCTGCTGGGGGTCGAATGACGAGCGAACCGTCGACGGTGGACACCCCGCTCACGAAGCTGGTCGGGGAGAAGACCGCGAAGGCGCTTGCCGGTCACCTCGACCTGCACACCGCCGGTGACCTGGTCTACCACTTCCCGCGCCGCTACGACGAGCGCGGCGAGCACACCGACATCCGCTCGCTCGACGTGGGGGAGCAGGTCACCGTGCTGGCTCAGGTGCAGCGCACCGCGGTCCGTCCGATGCGCCAGCGGCGCGGCAACCTGCTGGAGGTGACCGTCGGCGACGGTTCCGGCGGCGTGCTGACCTGCACCTTCTTCGGCAACCAGGCGTGGCGGGAGCGGGAGCTGCGACCGGGCCGCTGGGGGCTGTTCGCCGGCAAGGTGACCGAGTTCCGGGGCAAGCGGCAGCTCAACGGCCCGGAGTACGTCCTGCTCGGCGAGGGCGGTGACGGCGAGGCGGCGGCCAACGAGGAGGTCGAGGAGTTCGCCGGCGCGCTGATCCCGGTCTACCCGGCCGCGGCGGCGGTGCCGACCTGGGTGATCGCCCGCTGCGTCCGGGTGGTGCTGGACACGTTCACCCCGCCGGACGACCCGCTGCCGGCCACCCTGCGGGCCACCCGCAACCTGGTCGGCATCGGCGCCGCCCTGCGGGAGATCCACCGGCCGTCCAGCAAGGAGGCGCTCTACCGGGCCCGCCGCCGGCTCAAGTGGGACGAGGCGTTCGCGGTGCAGCTCACCCTGGCGCAGCGCAAGCACCGGGCGGCGGCGTGGCCGGCGCGGGCCCGACCGGCCCGGGCGGGTGGCCTGCTGGACGCGTTCGACGCCCGGCTGCCGTACGAGCTGACCCCCGGCCAGCAGGTGGTCGGGCGGGAGATCGCCGCCGACCTGGCCACCGCGCACCCGATGCACCGGCTGCTCCAGGGCGAGGTGGGCTCCGGCAAGACGGTGGTGGCGCTGCGCGCCATGCTTCAGGTGGTCGACGCCGGCGGTCAGGCCGCGCTGCTCGCCCCGACCGAGGTGCTCGCCGCCCAGCACCACCGCGGCATCCGGGAACTGCTCGGCCCGCTCGGCACGGCGGGTGAGCTGGGCGCCGCCGACGACGCCACCCGGGTGGAGCTGGTCACCGGCTCGCTGGGCGCGGCGGCCCGACGCCGTGCCCTGGCCGAGGTGGCCGAGGGCCGGGCCGGCATCGTGCTCGGCACGCACGCGCTGCTCTACGAGGGTGTCGACTTCGCCGACCTGGGCCTGGTGGTGGTGGACGAGCAGCACCGCTTCGGCGTGGAGCAGCGGGACGCGCTGCGCGCCAAGGCCGAGCAGCCGCCGCACGTGCTGGTGATGACCGCCACCCCGATCCCGCGCACGGTCGCCATGACCGTCTACGGCGACCTGGAGACCTCCACGCTGTCCCAGTTGCCGCAGGGCCGCTCGCCGATCGCCTCGCACGTGGTGCCGGCCGCCGAGAAGCCGGCCTTCCTGGACCGGGCCTGGCGTCGGCTGCGCGAGGAGGTCGGCAAGGGCCATCAGGCGTACGTGGTCTGCCCCCGGATCGGGGACGGCCCGGTCTCCGACGAGGAGGCGCCGCGGGAGGACGACAACGGCCGCCGGCCGCCGCTGGCGGTGACGGAGGTGGCCCCGCTGCTCGCCGACGGGCCGCTGCACGGGCTGCGGATCGGCGTGCTGCACGGGCGGCTGCCGGCCGACGAGAAGGACGCGGTGATGCGTGCGTACGCCGCCGGCGACCTGGACGTGCTGGTGGCGACCACGGTCGTCGAGGTGGGCGTGAACGTGCCCAACGCGACCGTGATGATCGTGCTGGACGCCGACCGGTTCGGTGTCTCCCAGCTGCACCAGTTGCGCGGCCGGGTGGGCCGGGGGTCGGCCGCGGGTCTCTGCCTGCTGGTCACCGAGGCGGCCGAGGGCTCGTCGGCCCGGGAGCGGCTGGACGCGGTGGCCTCCACCACCGACGGGTTCAAGTTGGCCGAGCTCGACCTGGAGCAGCGCCGGGAGGGCGACGTGCTCGGCGCGTCCCAGTCCGGCCGGCGCTCACACCTGCGGTTGCTGTCGCTCCTGCGCGACACCGAGCTGATCCGGGACGCCCGCGCCGAGGCGATCGAGCTGGTCGAGGAGGATCCGGAGCTGGCCCGGCACCCGGCGCTGGCCGCGTCCGTCGCCGCCCTGGTCGACGAGGAGCGTGCCGAATACCTGGAGAAGGGCTGACCCCGCCGGTCAACCCTGTGCGGAGTACGCGGGGGCGCGACGTCCCGGCCGCCCTGTTTCACGGAAATAGTGGCTAACTGGGCCCCGAAGGCCACTCTTTCCGTGAAACAGGCGCGTGAGGCCCGTGAGGTGCTGGGGATGCGAGGGCGCGCCGACCGGGTGGTCGACGCGCCCTCGCGGCGGTGTGGGCGGGTCAGGCGGTGAAGCGGATCCGGCGGCGGCGGGCCACCACGAACAGCACCGCGCCGGCAACCAGCAGCAGCGCGGCGCCACCGGCGATCGCGCCGGCGGCCGGGCCGGTCACCGGCAGGCCGCCGCCCTGGCCGGAGCAGTCCTCCGGCTGGGTGTACGGGACGGTCTCGGCGTCGGCGACCACGTCGTACTTCACGGTGACCTTGAGGCCCCGGTAGGCGTCGAACTCGACCGAGGTGGTCGTGCCCGGCGCGGAGGTGAGCTTCTTGGTGATGCCCTTCTCGGTGGTCAGCGTGGCGGTGAAGGGGATGCCCTTCGCCGGGTTCTCCACGATGAAGGTCATCGAGTCGCAGTCCTGGTCCAGCTTGAAGATCGGCTCCGCCGGCTCGGCCGGGGCGGACGGCGTCGCGGACGGGCTCGGCGGCGTGGAGACGGACGCGGACGGCGTCGGGGTGGGCTGCTCGGGCGACCGGGTCGGCTCCGGCGTGGCGCTCGGCGACGGCGAGCTGGGCGACGGCGACGGGCTCTCCACGACCTCGCAGTCGCGGCTGGGCCGGGCCACCACGGTGCGCTCACCGTCGTGCGACTGCCGGCCCCGCTCCCAGTGCGCCCCGACGGTCAGCTTCAGCTCAGGGACGGCGCCGGTGAACGTGTGGGTCTGGGTGCCGGTCAGCGGCCCCTCGCTCTGCTTCTTCAGCTCCGCGCCGATGCTCAGGCCGCCGGTGATGTCACCGGGCACGGTGGACTCGAGCTTGGTGATGCGGCCGGAGATGTCGGTCTCGCTGCTGGTCACCGACCAGGTGACGGTGACCGTGCCGTCCTTGGTGGCGCAGAAGCTGCCGGACGGTTCGGGGTGGTGGGCCGCGGCCGGGGCGGCCGTGGTGGCGACGCCCGCGAGGCCGATCAGCGCGCCGGCGGTGAGGACGGCGGCACGCCGGAGGTTGAGACGGTTCACGTCTTCTCCTGATGAGGGGAGGTGCGGAGAGAGGTGCGGCGGACGGACCGGAGTCACGCGTCCACGCGGCAACCGGGCAGACCCTAGCGAGATCGACACTGTGGGCGTTACCGCGATCTACGGGTCGTAAAGGGTCCGTTATGAATTCGAGATCATAGATGTACGGGGCGTCACGAGCCGTCGCTCCCGGTGGTCCGCCCGTCCCGTGTCCGCGGTCGCGTAGCGTCGGGGCATGCGGAGGGAACGACGGTGACCCGGATCGTGGCCGGCGCGTTCGGTGGGCGGCGGATCGCCGCGCCGCCCGGCGCCGGCACCCGACCGACCTCGGACCGGGTGCGGGAGGCGCTGTTCAGCGCCGTGCAGGCCGATCTCGACCTGGCCGGGGCGCGCTTCGCCGACCTGTTCGCCGGCTCCGGCGCGGTCGGGCTGGAGGCGCTGTCCCGGGGCGCGGCGCACGTGCTGCTGGTCGAGTCGGACGCCCGGGCCGCCCGGGTGATCCGGGAGAACATCGCCACGCTCCGGGCCGCGCCGGCCGCCCGCCTGGTCACCGGCAAGGTGGCCGGCGTGCTGGCGGCCGGGCCGGACGGCGGGCCGTACGACGTGGTCTTCGCCGACCCGCCGTACGCGGTGCCGGCCGCGGAGATCACCGCGATGCTGGCCGCGCTGGTCGACGGCGACTGGCTCGCCCCGGACGCCCTGGTGGTCGTCGAGCGGTCCCGCCGATCCGGACCGGTCGACTGGGTGGAGGGCGTCACGCCGGAACGCAGTCGCCGCTACGGCGAGACCACCCTTTGGTACGGTCGCCGATCATGAGACGTGCGGTCTGCCCGGGCTCGTTCGACCCGGTCACCAATGGTCACCTCGACATCGTCGGCCGGGCCAGCCGGCTCTTCGACGAGGTGATCGTCGGCGTGCTGGTCAACCAGTCGAAGCAGGGGTTGTTCACGGTCGAGGAGCGGATCAGGATGCTCCGCGAGGTGACCTCCTCGTACGACAACGTCCGGGTGGAGTCGTTCCGCGGCCTGCTCGTCGACTTCTGCCGGGACCAGCAGGCGAGCGTGTTGATCAAGGGCCTGCGGGCGGTCAGCGACTTCGACTACGAGTTGCAGATGGCCCAGATGAACATCGGCCTGGCCGGCGTGGAGACGCTCTTCATGCCGACCAACCCGCTCTACTCCTTCCTCTCCTCCAGCCTGGTCAAGGACGTGGCCAAGTGGGGCGGCGACATCTCCGCCCACGTCCCCGACCTGGTCCGCGAGCAACTCGTAGCCCGCCTCCGCCCCTGACCCGCCGATCTTGCACTTGCGGCCCGGCAGGTGTCCTTTTCGCGCCGGATGTCGGGGCGGAAAGTGCAAGATCAACGGCGGGGGCGTGGCAGGAGCGGAGCGTGGGCGGCGCGCCGGGTGGGCGGGGTGGGGCGGGAGTGGGCGGGGCGCGACATGATGGGGGCAGCGCCGGAACCGGGCGCAGGCCGCATCATGGAGGGCGGCCGACGAAGACAGGAGTGAGGCGCCGGTGGACCCGCTCGATCGCATCGACGAACTGATCGCCATGGTGGAGCAGGCCCGCTCCGTCCCGATGTCGCGCAACAACTGCATGGTCGACCGCGGTGAGATGATCGCCGTGCTCGACGAGCTGCGCGCCGAGCTCCCCGCCGACCTGCGCCGGGCCGCCGCGCTGCTGGAGGAACGGGACAAGATCATGGAGGCCGGCAAGCGCGAGGCCGACCGGATCATCAGCGAGGGTGAGGCGGAACACGCCCGCCTGGTCTCGGTGAACGAGATCACGGTCTCCGCCGAGCACGAGGGCGCCCGGATCATCGGCGAGGCGCGGGCCGAGGCGCAGCGCCTCCGCGAGGAGGTGGACGACTACGTCGACACCGCGCTGGCCAACTTCGAGCAGTTCCTCACCAGGGCGTTGGCCTCGATCGAGCGCGGCCGGGACAAGATGCACGCGCTGCGTGAGATCGGCACCTTCGCGGGGGACGAGGCCGACCGCCCGCTACCCTTCTGAGCGGCGCACGGGCCGGTCGCCGACAGCCGGCTGCCGCCGGACCGGGGCGGACACGCCCCCGGTTCGACGGTCCGCCCCCCTGCCAGGTAACCTTTTTTGTCGGCCTCTCACCGGCCGGAGTCTGACTATGCCCAAACATTCGCCACGCCAACTCGACCCCAGGGCGCCGCTGGTCCTCGACACGAGGGACCTGCCGCGTCGCCCTGGCGCGTTGCGTACGCACCGGCGGGTCGTGACGGCACCGGCGGACCTCGGCGTCGAGTTGATCGGCGTGCCGGCGGGCACGGACCTCGACCTCGACCTGAGGTTGCAGTCGGTGTCCGAGGGCGTGCTCGTCTCCGGGACCGTCACCGGCCCCGTCAAGGGCGAGTGCGGTCGCTGCCTCCGTGAGATCGACGACTCGGTGGTCGTGAACGTCCAGGAGCTGTACGCGTACGAGGACAGCACCACGGACGAGACGACCGACGAGGACGAGGTGGGCCGGATGCAGGGCGATCTGATCGACCTGGAGCCGGCGTTGCGGGACGCGGTGGTGCTCGCGCTGCCGACCAACCCGCTCTGCCGGGAGGACTGCCCAGGGCTGTGCCCCGAGTGTGGGGTGCACTGGGACGATCTGCCGGCCGACCACAGTCACCAGCAGGTCGACCCGCGTTGGGCGGGCCTGTCGCAACTGACCCGTACAGAGGAGTAGGAACCGTGGCCGTCCCCAAGCGCAAGATGTCGCGCAGCAACACCCGCGCCCGCCGGGCGAACTGGAAGGCCACGGCGGTGTCGACCGTTGCCTGCCCGCAGTGCAAGTCGCCGAAGCTGCCGCACGCCGCCTGCTCCGTCTGCGGCACGTACAACGGCCGCCAGGTTCTCGAGGTCTGACCTGGACGCCGAGTGACGCCCCCGACCACCGGTCGGGCGGCGCGCGCACCACGGCTCACGCCCGGTGCCCCGGCTCCCTCCGCCGCCGGCCGTTCCCCGGCCGGCGGGCCGACGGAGCCGGGCACCGCGCGGATCGCCGTCGACCTCCTCGGCGGGGACGATGCTCCCGCCGTCGTGGTTGACGGCGCTCTGCGGGCGGTGCGCGCCGACCCTGACCTGCGCCTGATGCTCGTCGGCCCGACCGAGGTGGCCGACGGGCTGATCGCTGCGCTCGACCCGGCGCACCGCGCCCGGGTCACGGTCCGCCCGGTGCGGGCCGCCGTCGGCATGGCCGACCATCCGACCGCCGCACGCGGCGAGAGCACGGTACGCACGGCCGTGCAGGCCGTCCACGACGGGCTCGCCGACGCCGTGGTCTCCGCCGGCTCGACCGGAGCCACCGTCACCGCCGCCGCGCTCGGCCTGGGCCGCTGGACCGGGGTACGCCGACCCGCGCTGGTCGCCACGCTGCCGGCGGTCGCCGGGCCGGTGGTCCTGCTGGACGTCGGCGGCACACTCGAACCCGGCCCCGCCACGCTGGTCCGGCACGCCGTCCTCGGCGCCGCCTACGCGGCGGTGGCGCACGGCGTCGTCGCGCCCCGGGTGGGCCTGCTCTCCGTCGGCCACGAGGCCGGCAAGGGGGACCGCCTGCGCCGGGCCGCCGATCCGGCGCTGGCCGCCGTGCCACTGCCCTGCGGCGCCCGCTACGTCGGCCTCGTCGAGGGCTACGACCTCTCGCTGGGCGGTCGCGCCGACGTGGTGGTGACCGACGGCTTCACCGGCAACGTCCTGCTGAAGGCCATCGAGGGCGCGTACGCCATGGCCGGTGGGCCGCCGGTCAGCGGCGGTGCGCCGCGCGCGGCGGCCCTGCTCGGGGTGGCCGGCACGGTGGTGGTGTGCCACGGCGCGGCCGGCCCCGACGACATCGCCTCGGGCATCGCGCTGGCCGCCCACCTCTGGCGTCGCGACGCCGCCGGCACGGTCCGTGCCCTGCTCGCCGAGATCCCGCACGATCCCGCACCTGACCGCAACGACACCGAGGTAGCACCATGACCAACGACAAGCGGCGGCGTGCTCCCGTCGGCCTCCTCGAGGCGGCCTTCGGGGTGTCGCTCGACCCGGAGCTGCTGGAACGCGCCCTGACCCACCGCTCGTACGCGTACGAGAACGGCGGGCTGCCCACCAACGAGCGGCTGGAGTTCCTCGGCGACTCGGTCCTCGGCGTGGTGATCACCACCGCGCTCTTCCACAACCACCCGGACCTGCCCGAGGGGCAGTTGGCGAAGCTGCGGGCCAGCGTGGTCAACATGCGCGCGCTGGCCGACGTGGCGCGTGGCCTGGGCCCGGACGGGCTGGGCGCGTACCTCCTGCTCGGCAAGGGCGAGGAGGCCACCGGCGGTCGGGACAAGGCGAGCATCCTGGCCGACACGCTGGAGGCGCTGCTCGGCGCCATCTACCTCCAGTACGGCCTGGACACCGCCGCCATCGTGATCCACCGCCTCTTCGACCCGCTGATGGCGGAGTCGGCCGGGCGGGGCGCGGCACTGGACTGGAAGACCAGCCTCCAGGAGTTGACCGCCGCGCTGGGGCTGGGCGTGCCGGAGTACCGGATCGAGGGCACCGGACCGGACCACCTGAAGACGTTCACCGCCTGGGTGGTGGTGGCCGGCAACCGGTACGGCGGCGCGGAGGGGCGCAGCAAGAAGGAGGCCGAGCAGCGGGCCGCCGAGTCGGCCTGGCGGATGCTCACCGAGCAGGCGGAGGCGACCGCGCGGGCGGAGGCCGAGGCGCGGGCCGAGGCCGAGGCGCGGGCGGCGGCCGAGGCCGGGGTGACCGAGGCCGGGGCGGCGGTCGACCCGGAGGACGCCGAGGCGGGCGCCGGCCGTGCCTGAGCTGCCCGAGGTCGAAACCGTCCGGCAGGGGCTGGCCGAGTGGGTGGTCGGCCGACGGATCAGCGCCGTCGAGGTGCGCCATCCCCGGGCGGTACGCCGGCACGCGCCGGGCGGCGCGCACTTCGCCGACGTGCTGGCCGGCCGGACGATCACCGACGTCCGCCGCCGGGGCAAGTATCTCTGGCTGCCGCTGGACAGCGGGGACGCGGTGATCGGCCACCTGGGCATGTCCGGGCAGTTGCTGCTGCAACCGGTCGGCGCGGCCGACGAGCTGCACCTGCGGGTCCGGTTCCGGTTCGCCGACGACGGCCCGGAGCTGCGCTTCGTCGACCAGCGCACGTTCGGCGGGCTGTCCGTCTCCGACGGCGGGGCGGAGCTGCCGGCCGAGATCGCGCACATCGCCCGGGACCCGATGGACCCGGAGTTCTCCGACGACGCGTTCGTGGCCGCGTTGCGCCGCCGGCGTACGGAGGTCAAGCGGGCGCTGCTCGACCAGACGCTGATCTCCGGCGTGGGCAACATCTACGCCGACGAGGCGCTGTGGCGGGCGAAGTTGCACGGCGCCCGGCCGACCGACGCGCTGACCCGGCCGGCGGCGCTGCGGCTGCTCGGCCACGTGCGGGACGTGCTCGGCGAGGCGATCAAGCAGGGCGGCACCAGCTTCGACGAGCTGTACGTGAACGTCAACGGCGAGAGCGGCTACTTCGACAGGTCGTTGAACGCGTACGGCCGGGAGGGCGAGCCCTGCCCGCGCTGTGGCGCGCCGATCCGGCGGGAGGCGTTCATGAACCGTTCCTCCTACAGTTGCCCGCGCTGCCAGCCGCGTCCCCGGGGCACCCTCCGGGGATGACCCCGAGCCGGTTCGGGGTTGCGCCGGTGTGCTGCGCCGGAGCGGGCCCGGGGGCCCGCCGCGACGTACCCTGAAATGTCCTTTTCCGCCCGACCGGCGCGGCCGGTTCCGGCCGCCTGGTAGGGCCAGCCCTATCGGGGAGGAGCCGGGGCCGTTCCCCGATGTCCGGGCTCCGTCGGCTGCCTAGCGTCTCCAGACGTCGGCACGGGGCCGACGGCTGGAGGGGGACCCGGATATGGGCAGGCGACCGGTGACCGTGCGGGTGGCACGGTGGAGTGCGGAGCATCCGTGGCGGGCCATCGCGCTGTGGGTGGTGTTCGTGGCGGTGTGCTTTCTCGGCGGCAACGCCGCCGGGCTGAACGAGGCCACCGACGCGGATCAGGCGATCGGCGAGTTCGGGCGGGCCGAGCTGATCGTCGACGACGGCGGCTTCCACCGGGCGGCCACCGAGAACGTGCTGATCACCGCGCGGTCGGGCCCGCTCGACCCGGCCGCGGCGAAGGCCGCCGCCCAGGCCGCCGCGGACCGGCTGCGGCAGGTCGAGGGCGTCGCGTCGGTGGGTACGCCGATGCCGTCCCGGGACGGGAGCGCGCTGCTGCTGCCGATCACCATGTCCGGCGACCCGGAGACCGCCGGGGACCGGGTGGGGCCGCTGCGGGACGCCACCGCCGGCGTGCAGGCGGCCCATCCGGGGTTGCGGGTGGAGGAGGTCGGCGGCCCGTCGATCGACAAGGCGCTCGACGACACGCTCGGCAAGGACTTCAAGCGGGCCGAGCTGCTCAGCCTGCCGGTGACGCTGGCCATCCTGATCATCGCGTTCGGCGCGTTGATCGCCGCCGGCGTGCCGGTGCTGCTCGCGCTCTCCTCGGTGGCCGCCGCGATGGGCCTCTCCACGCTCGCCTCGCACCTGGTGCCGGCCACCGACACCACGGCCAGCGTGATCCTGCTGATCGGCATGGCGGTGGGCGTCGACTACTCGCTGTTCTACGTGCGGCGTGAGCGCGAGGAACGGGCGAAGGGGCGGTCCGGCCTGGACGCGGTGGAGGTCGCGGCGGAGACCTCCGGGCACGCCGTGGTGGTCTCCGGCACGGCCGTGATCATCGCGATGGCCGGGCTGCTGCTCGCCCAGGACGCGATCTTCTCGTCGCTGGCGGTCGGCTCGATCCTGGTGGTCGCGGTGGCGGTGCTCGGCTCGCTGACCGTGCTGCCGGCGCTGCTGGCCAAGCTGGGCCGGTGGGTGGACCGGCCCCGGGTGCCGCTGCTCTGGCGGCTCACCACCCCGCGTCCCGGGCGGCGTCCCCGCTTCTGGCCGGCGGTGCTCCGGCCCGCGCTGCGCGCGCCGGTGGCCACCCTGCTGGTGTCGGTGGCGCTGCTGCTCGCCCTGGCCGCGCCCGCGTTGGGCATGAAGCTGAAGTTCCCCGGGACCGAGGACGTGCCGCGCACCACGGCGGCCATGCAGGCGTACGACCGGCTCGCGGCGGCCTTCCCGAGCAACGGCACCAGCCACACGGTGGCTGTGCGGGCGCCCGCCGACCAGGCCGACCGGGTGCGGGCCGCGCTCACCGGGCTGGCCGCCCGCACCGGCGCCGACCCGCTCTTCGCGCCGGCCGAGGGGGACGGCCCGGAGATCCGGGTGTCGACGGACCGGCGGGTGTCGGTGCTGGAGGTGGCCACCCCGTTCGCCAGCCGCTCGGACGAGGCGTCCCGCTCGCTGCACGAGCTGCGTGACGACCTGGTGCCGGCCGCCCTGGACGGCGTTCCCGGCGTGGAGTACGCGGTCGGCGGCGGGGTGGCCGCCAGCGAGGACTACGCCGACCACATCTGGGCGAAGCTGCCGGTGGTCGCGGCGTTCGTGCTGGCGCTGACGTTCCTGGTGATGGCCTGGACGTTCCGGTCGGTGGTGGTGGCGCTCACCTCGATCCTGCTGAACCTGCTCTCCGTCGCCGCCGCGTACGGGCTGCTGGTGCTGGTCTTCCAGAGCGACTGGGCGGAGGGGCTGCTCGGGTTCACCTCGATGGACGCGATCGTCACCTGGCTGCCGCTGTTCCTGTTCGTGGTGCTGTTCGGGCTCTCCATGGACTACCACGTCTTCGTGGTCAGCCGGATTCGCGAGGCGGTGGACCGGGGCATGCCCAACCGGGAGGCGGTGGCGTACGGGATCACGTCCTCGGCGCCGGTGGTGACCAGCGCGGCGATCGTGATGGTCGGGGTCTTCTCGATCTTCGCCACGCTCAGCATGATCGACTTCAAGCAGCTCGGCATCGGGCTGGCGGCGGCGATCCTGCTGGACGCCACGATCATCCGCGCGGTGGTGCTGCCGTCGGTGATGACGCTGCTGGGCGACGCGAACTGGTGGGCGCCGCGGTTCCTGCGCCGCCGGGTGGCCGCCCCGCCGGCCGAGCCGCCCGCGCCGGCGCCGGAGCTGGTCGGCGCCCGCTGACCGAAGGGGGCCGGATCGTCCGATCCGGCCCCCGTCCGGCCCTTCAGCGCGCTCCCACCCGGCACCCAGCCCACGCCCAGCCGGACACCGCTGGACAGGATTAACGCGCCGAACAGCGGGGCATCTGGGCGGCCATGGATGAACAGCTCTCGCCGGAGGCGCTTACTTCCGCCCCGGCTCCCGAATCCCTCCGGCGGGCGTCATGAGCACCGACGTGTCGACCGGCACCGTCCGGACCAACGTCCCGGCCCGCCTCGACCGGCTGCCGTGGTCCCGCTGGCACTGGATGATCGTGATCGGTCTCGGGACGGTGTGGATCCTCGACGGTCTCGAGGTGACCATCGTCGGCAACCTGTCCGGGAAGCTGGCCGAGCCGGGCAGCGGTCTGGACATCACCCAGAGCCAGGTCACCGGCCTGGCCGCCGCGCTCTACGTGGCCGGCGCGTGCACCGGCGCGCTCTTCTTCGGCTGGCTCACCGACCGGTTCGGCCGCAAGAAGCTGTTCCTGCTGACGCTGGGGCTCTACCTGGTGGCCACCGCGCTCACCGCGCTCTCGTTCGACACCTGGTGGTTCTTCCTGTTCCGGTTCCTCACCGGCATGGGCATCGGCGGTGAGTACGCGGCCATCAACTCGGCCATCGACGAGCTGATCCCGGCCCGCCATCGCGGCCGGATCGACATCATCATCAACGGCACGTTCTGGCTCGGCGCGGCGGTCGGCGCGCTGCTGACCGTACCGCTGCTCAACGGCCTGCCGACCAACCTCGGCTGGCGGGTGGCGTTCGGCCTGGGCGCGGTGCTCGGCGTGGTGATCCTGCTGGTCCGCCGGCACGTGCCGGAGAGCCCACGCTGGTTGTTCATCCACGGTCGGGCGGACGAGGCGAACCACCTCGTCGACTCGGTCGAGGCCGAGGTGGAACGGGAGACTGGCAAGGACCTTGTCGAGGCCGACAACTACATCGAGATCCGGCAGCGGAAGAGCACGAACTTCCTGGAGATCGCGAAGACGCTGTTCCGCCGCTACCCGAAGCGCGCCACGCTGGGCTTCTCGCTCTTCATCGGGCAGGCGTTCCTCTACAACGCGATCACGTTCGGCTTCGCCCAGATCCTGGAGACCTTCTTCGACGTCCCGCCCGGCAACAGCGGCTACTACTTCGCGGTCATCGCGGTCGGCAACCTGCTCGGCCCGCTGCTGCTCGGCAGGCTGTTCGACACGGTCGGCCGGGTGCCGATGATCGCCGGCTCGTACATCGGCTCCGGCGTGCTGCTGCTCGGCACCGCCTGGCTGTTCCACTCCGGCGTGCTCAGCGCGGTGACCATGACCGCCTGCTGGTGCGTGGTGCTCTTCTTCGCCTCGGCGGGGGCCAGCGCGGCGTACCTGACGGTCAGCGAGATCTTCCCGATGGAGACCCGGGCCATGGCGATCGCGTTCTTCTACGCGATCGGCACCGCCGCCGGTGGCATCACCGGCCCGCTGCTCTTCGCCAAGCTGGTCGGCAGCGGCCAGGTCGGCGACACCGTGATCGCGTTCGTCATCGGCGCCACCATCATGATCATCGGTGGTCTGGTGGAGCTGGCGCTCGGCGTCAAGGCGGAAGGCAAGTCCCTGGAGGACCTGGCCACCCCGCTCAGCGCCGAGCACCCCGACCTGCCGTCGCAGCGCGGCGCCGACAGCGCCCCGGCCAAGGTCTCCGGCGCCTCCGGCTGACGAACCGTCGCCTGGCACCGCCCCCGGCCGCAACCGGCCGGGGGCGGTGCCGTGGTGAGGCATCAGCCGAAGAGGGCGCCGGGGATGTCGGCGTAGAAGAGCGCGGGATCGCGGGAGAGCGACGCCTTGACATTGGCGGTGGGCCGGTCGGCGATCACTTCGAGCTGGCCCGCTTCCAGGCCGTCCAGCGCCAGCGCGACCACCTCGTGCGGCGGGAGTTTGGGGATGTCCACGCTGGCCATCATGTCGGTGTCGGCGATGGCCAGGGCCAGGGCGGTGACCTGGGTCTTCTGGCCGGCCAACTCCAGCCGGACACCGTTGGTGAGAGACCATTCCGCCGCCTTGGAGGCGGCGTAGCCGTTGCTGCTGGGGGCGAAGGCGTACCAGCTCAGCGCGGAGATGACGGTCAGGATCGCGCCACCGGCAAGTCTCGGGGCGAAGGCCCGGGTGACGTTGAGGGTGCCCCAGAAGTTGGTGTCGAACTCGCGGCGGATGTTGTCGGTGGACGGCCCGAGCAGTGGCGCGTCCGTGGAGATGCCGGCGTTGTTGATGAGAATGTCGAGGTCGCCCACCTCGGCCGCCGCGGCGTCGATGGACGCCGCGTCGGTGACGTCCAGCCGGAGGGGCACGGCGCCGGGAACGGTGATCTGGTCGGGGCGGCGCGCGGTCGCGTAGACGGTGTCGGCGCCGCGGGCGAGGAGAGCTTCGACGAAGGCCTTGCCGAGCCCGCGGTTCGCGCCCGTTACGAGGGCCTTTGTGCCGTTGATCTGCATGCCGCTACCCTAGAACCTCACGTTGACGTCAGAGGCAAGCATTGCGAGGTGGGTCACGTGCGGATCGGGGAGTTGGCGACCCGCACCCGGGTGAGCGTTCGCGCGCTGCGGTACTACGAGGAACAGGGGTTGCTCGCCTCGACGCGGAGCGAGAGCGGACAGCGGCGGTACGGGGACGCCGCCGTCAACCGGGTGCGGCTGATCCAGCAGTTGTACGGCGCGGGCCTGTCCAGCAGGACGATCGCGGAGCTCCTGCCGTGCGTCGACGCCAAGGTCAGTACGCCGGAGTCGCGCGCCCGGCTCGCGGCGGAGCGGGACCGGATCAACGCGCAGATCGCCGAGCTGACCATCGCCCGGGACCGGCTCGACGACATCATCGACCTGACGTCGAGGCCGAACCCGGAGTGCGACCACTGATGAGCCGGGGTCAGGGCGGCGCGCAGGGCTCACGCCAGGCGTCGAGGGCGCGGTCCTTGCGCATCGACGCGAAGCCGTAACCGACCGAGGTGACGCAGAACGTGGCCGGCTCGCCGACGTACTCGACGTGGAAGACCGGCTTGTGCGCGTCGACGAACGGCAGCAGCTTCGCGCACTCGCGTCGGCGGACGCACTCCTGGTTGACCGCGAAGTCGAAGTCGGGCGCCAGCGCCGCCACCTGCGTCACGTCGTCGACCAGGCCGGGGGAGAGGTCGAACCGTCGGGCCAGCCCGGCCAGCCGACGGTTGAACAGCACCTGCTCGTCGAAGCCGAGCGGAAAACCGGAGCGGTGCCGGAAGCCGTCCACGTCGGACAGCGCCACCGCGCCGAAGCCCTTGCCCCGGCAGAGCCGGAACCGGTCGGCCAGCACCGGCTCCAGCGAGTCCCAGCGCCGGACGTCCAGGAACCGGCTACCGGGCCGACCCGGCACCGCCGCGCCGCGCACCGCGGCCGGGAAGCGGGCGGCGTCCGGGTCGCCTGTCGCGTACGTGCCGACCCGGACCTGACAGACCAGCCGGCGCCCCCTGGCCCGCAGCGCGGCGGTCTCGGTCGAGGTGGTGACGACCGGGTCGAGGAGGAAGACGTCCGCCGCGACCGAGACGTCGACCGGGCCGGTGAGCTGCCACTGCCACGCCCAGCGACGGGCCAGCGCGGCCGGCCACGAGGTGGGGGCGCCGGGCGGCGGCGTGAGCTGGTCCCGGCAGCCCGGGAGCGGGGCGAGCAGCAGCGCGGTCAACGCCAGCGCCACGCCCCGGCGCGGTCCCCGTCGGCGGACGCGGACCGGCCGGGAGCGCGGCCCGGCGTACGCCGGCCGGATCCGCATCGACAGCTCCCCGGACGCGGGCGGCCCGACGCCGCCTCCGACCGGTCAACGAGCGCCGGCCCGGTCACGACGCGCCGGTCAGCGCGGGGTGCCGAAGTCCTGCGTCCAGTACGGCCCGTTGCTGCGTGCCACGCCCACCCCGATCTCGGTGAACGAGCAGTTCAGGATGTTGGCCCGGTGGCCGGGGGAGTTCATCCAGGCGTCCATGACCGCGGCCGGGCTCTGCTGGTTCCAGGCGACGTTCTCGCCGTACGCCCGCCAGGCGTAGCCGGCCCGGTCGAGCCGCTGCCCGACGTCGCTGCCGTCGCTGCCGTCGTGCGTCATGGTCTTGTGGTCGGCCTGGTCCTGGCTGTGCCGCTGGGCGGCGAGCGTCAACTTGGAGTCGACGCCGAGCGCCTTGCAGCCGGCCTTGGCCCGCTCCTGGTTGACCAGGTCGACGACCTGCTGCAACTCGGCGCTGAGCCCACCCGAGGAGGTGGTCCGGGCGGTGGTGCCGCTCGGCGCGCTGCTGCGCTCCTGCTGGCGCGACGGGGCGGTGGTCCGGCTCGGCTTCGGCGCGACCTTCCTCGTCGGGCTCGGCTTGGCGGTGGTCGGCGCGGTGGACGGGCTGGCGGACGCCGAGCCGGAGGCGGACGCGTCCGCGGCGGGCGTGGCGTCGGACTCCCCGGTCGGCGACCCGGCGGCGGCCACCGGCGCGTCCACGGCGGCCCGCTCGGCCGGCCCGTCGTCGCCGGGCAGCAGCACCGCGCCCACGCCCAGGCTCACCACGAGGGTGGCCGCGGCGGCGGCGCCACCGATCACGAACGGACGGGACAGTCGCCGCTTCGGCCGGCGCCGGTCGTCGTCGGCCGGGGTGTCGGTCACCGGCCGCCAGGCGGCGGTGGGCTGCTCCCACCCGCCGGCCGGCTCCTCGCCGTTCCAGCGGTCCCGGCCCGCCGGGTAGCTGTCGCCCGGCGCGTACGGCGCCCGGGAGTCGTACGCCGGCTGCGCCTGGGCGTGGCCGGGCCGGTCGTGGCCGGGCGCGGCGGCGGGCCCGTAGCCGGGCTGGTCGTAGCGGGACCGGTCGTAGCCGGCGGGCTGGTCGTAGCGGGACTGGTCGTAGCCGGCGGGCTGGTCGTGGCCGGGCGCGGCGGCGGGGCCGTGACCCGGGTGCGCGGCCGGGCCGTACCCCGGCTGGTCGCCGTGGCCGTAGCCGGCGGGCGAGCCGTGCCCCGGCTCGGCCGGGTGGCCCCAGCCCGGGTGCGCCTCGGTGGCGTCGGCCGGGCCGTGGCCGGGCCGGGCGGTGTCGCCGTAGCGGCCGGCGTCGAGGGTGGGCGGCAGGTGGCCGGCGGGCGGCTGCCCGGACTCGTCCCCGAAGAGGTACGACGACCGCGGCTCGGGCCGGTCGGTGAGCCACGCCGGACCCTGGTCGGTCGGCGGCTCCGGGCGCCGGGAGGCGTCGTCCGGGTCGATCGGGTCGGTCCAGCGGTACACGCCTGTCGCCTCCACGGGTCGGTTGCGGGCCGGGGTGACGCTACGGGCGCGGCCCGAGCAGCGGCAACGTGGCTAAGAAAGAGTTAAGGCGAACCGGGCGGGAAGGGGGAGGTGTTCCCAGACACCCGGGCGTACAGTGAAGGCGTCCGGACAGAGCGTGTCCGCGCCCTTTGTGGCAGCCCCCCGGTGAGTGGCCCGGCCGACGTGGAGATGATCTACGGCCTGCGGCAACTTGACGAAGGAGGGGGGTTCGGCTCAATATGTAGGTGTCGCCAGTCGCGCCCAGCCATGTCCCGATACACAGCGGGAATGGCAGCCGCGAACATCATGGGCGCGCGTTGGCCGGCCTTTCCGGCAGCGCATATCGAGGAGTTCAGCATGGCGAAGGCCCTCTACGGCCACGTAGGTGCAGCGTCCGACCGGCGTCTGCTCGACGAGGTCACCCGACTGCGAGCCAGGGTTCAGGCACTGGAATTCGAGATCACGCGTCTGCGCGCCGAGAACGATCGGCTCGCGGCGGCGGCAGCGGAGGCCGACGACCTCCTCCGTCTCGCCGAGCCCGCGCTGACCTGAGTTCCAGTTGTCAGAAAACTGAATCGCACCACACCGAAAAGCGCGCCGACACACTTCAGTGCCGGCGCGCAGCCATGTGCGTACCCTTTCCGCAATTATCGATCTTGCGAGGCGTTCCGGAATTGCGCCGGCGGAAACCGGGTGGGTCGCGTGCCGGCGGCGTCCCGGTCGCGGGTTAGTCTGCGGGTTCACCAGGTCCGCGGCTCCGGCGACGGTACGGCGGCCACCGGACGAGGATCGAGAAGGTGCATCTCAAGAGCCTGACGGTGAAGGGCTTCAAGTCCTTCGCCTCCGCCACGACGTTGAAGCTGGAGCCCGGGATCACCTGCGTGGTCGGTCCGAACGGCTCCGGCAAGTCCAACGTCGTCGACGCCATCGCCTGGGTGCTCGGCGAGCAGGGCGCCAAGGCGCTGCGCGGCGGCAAGATGGAGGACGTCATCTTCGCCGGCACCGCCGGACGGGCCCCGCTGGGCCGGGCCGAGGTCACCCTCACCATCGACAACACCGACGGCGCGCTGCCGATCGAGTACACCGAGGTCTCCATCACCCGCCGGATGTTCCGCTCCGGCGAGAGCGAGTACGAGATCAACGGCGACTCCTGCCGCCTGCTCGACATCCAGGAGCTGCTCTCCGACTCGGGCATCGGCCGGGAGATGCACATCATCGTCGGGCAGGGCCGGCTCGACGGCATGCTGCACGCCAAGCCGGAGGACCGGCGGTCGTTCATCGAGGAGGCGGCCGGCGTCCTCAAGCACCGCAAGCGCAAGGAGAAGGCGCTGCGGAAGCTCGACGCGATGCAGGTGAACCTCAACCGGCTCACCGACCTCACCGCCGAGCTGCGCCGCCAGCTCAAGCCGCTGGGCCGGCAGGCCGAGGTGGCCCGGCGGGCCGCCGCCATCCAGGCCAACCTGCGCGACGCCCGGCTCCGGCTGCTCGCCGACGACCTGCACACGCTGCGGACCACGCTGGACAAGGAGATCGCCGACGAGACCGCGCTGCGCGAGCGGCGCGAGCAGATCGAGGGCGAGCACGGCGAGGTGCAGGGCCGCCTCGGTGAGCTGGAGGCGGCGCTGGCCGAGGACGCCCCGCTGCTCGCGGCGGCCCAGGACACCTGGTACAAGCTCTCCGCGTTGCAGGAGCGGTTCCGGTCCATCGAACAGCTCGCCCGGGAGCGCCTGCGGCACCTCAGCGCCACCGGCGACGACGAGCGGCCCGGCCGCGACCCGGAGCAACTCGAGGCGGAGTCGCGGCGGGTCCGCGAGCAGGAGGAGGAACTGCGCGCCGCGCTCACCGACGACCAGATCCGGCTCGCCGAGGCGGTCGAGCACCGGCAGGAGCTGGAACGGCAGCTCGCCGCCGCCGAACGGGAGCTGGTGGCCGCCGCCAAGGCCATCGCCGACCGGCGCGAGGGGCTGGCCCGGCTGACCGGCCAGGTGAACTCCGCCCGGGCGCGGACCACGAGCGCCGGCGAGGAGATCGAACGGCTCGCCGCCGCGCACGCCGACGCGCTGGGCCGCGCCGAGAAGGCGCAGGCCGACCTGGACGCGGTCGCCGAGCAGTCCACCGAGGCGGACCGGGACAACGCCGACCTGGACGCCCGGCACGCCGAGGCGGTGGCCGCGCACGAGCGGGCCCAGGCGACCGTGCGCGGTCTCGTCGACGCCGAGCGGGCCGCCGAGAAGGACGCCGCCACCTGGAAGGCCCGCGAGGAGGCGCTCGCGCTCGGCCTGCGCCGCAAGGACGGCGCCGGGGCGCTGCTGGCCCGCGCCGATCAGGTGCCCGGCCTGCTCGGCAGCCTCGCCGGGCTGCTCACCGTGGCCCCCGGCGACGAGGCGGCGCTCGCCGCCGCGCTGGGTGGGCTCGCCGACGCGGTCGCGGTCACCGGCGTGGACGAGGCCGTCGAGGCGATGCGGCTGCTCAAGATCTCCGACGCCGGCCGGGCCGGGCTGCTGGTCGGCAGCCCCGCCGGGCCCGGCATGGACGGCTCGGCGGACGCGCTGCGCCCGAAGCTGCCCGAGGGCGCCCGCTGGGCGCCCGACCTGGTGGAGTGCGCGGCCGGGATCCGTCCGGCCGTGCACCGGGCGCTGCGGGACGTGGCGCTCGTCGACGACCTGGCCGCCGCCGCCGAGCTGGTCGCCGCGAACCCGGAGCTGCGCGCGGTCACCCCGGACGGCGACGTGGTCGGGGCGTACGCGGCGGCCGGCGGGTCGGCCAAGGCACCCAGCTTCATCGAGGTGCAGGCCGCGGTCGAGGAGGCCCGCACCAACCGGGCCACCGCCGAGCACACCGCGGCCGAGCTGCGGGAACAACTGGTCGAGGCGCGGGCCGAGGTGACCGCCGCGAAGGAGGCCGTGCAGCACGCCGCCGCCGCGAAGCGGGAGGCGGAAAGCCACCGCAACGCCGCCGCCCGACGCCTCGCCGAGCTGGGCGCGGCCGCCCGGTCGGCCAAGGCGGAGACGGACCGGCTCGGCGACTCCCGGGCCCGCGCCGAGGCGGCCCGGGAGCGGGACCTGACGGCCCTGGCCGAGCTGGCGGAGCGGCTGCGGCTGGCCGAGGTCACCCCGATCGACGCCGAACCGTCGACCGAGGAACGCGACCAGCTCGCCGCCATGGTGCCGCCGGCCCGGCAGAACGAGATGGAGGTCCGGCTCGCGGTGCGTACCGCCGAGGAGCGGGTCTCCTCGATCGCCGGCCGGGCCGACTCGCTGGCCCGGCAGGCGACCGCCGAACGCGCCGCGCGGGAGCGCGCGGCGGCCCGCCGCGCGGCCCGCACCCGCGGCGCGGAGATCGCCCGCGCCGTGGTCGGCGGCGCCCGCGAGGCGCTCACCCGGCTCACCGTCTCGCTCGCCCGGGCCGAGGAGCACCGGGACGCCGTCGCCCGCGAGCGCGCCGCCCGCGAGGCCGAGCTGTCCGAGGTACGCGGCGCGGCCAAGCGCCTCGCCGCCGAGCTGGAGCGGCTCACCAGCCAGGTGCACCGGGACGAGGTGGCCCGCGCCGAGCAGCGGATGCGCATCGAGCAGTTGGAGGCGAAGGCCGCCGAGGACTTCGGTCTGGACGTGCCCACGCTGGTCGCCGAGTACGGCCCGGCGCAGCTCGTGCCACCGACCGACGCGGACGTCGCGCAGGCCGAGAAGGACGGCCGGCCGGTGCCCGACCCGGTCCGCTACGAGCGGCCGGCGCAGGAGAAGCGGGCCGCCAAGGCGGAACGGGAACTGGCCCTGCTCGGCAAGGTGAACCCGCTCGCGCTGGAGGAGTTCGCCGCGCTGGAGGAGCGCTTCAAGTTCCTCTCCGAGCAGCTGGAGGACCTCAAGGCCACCCGGCGGGACCTGCTCACCGTGGTCAAGGACGTGGACGACCGGATCCTGGAGGTCTTCGCCAGCGCGTTCGAGGACACCGCCCGGGAGTTCGAGCAGGTCTTCACCGTGCTCTTCCCCGGTGGCGAGGGCCGGCTGGTGCTCACCGACCCGGAGGACCTGCTCACCACCGGCGTCGAGGTCGAGGCCCGGCCGCCGGGCAAGAAGATCAAGCGGCTCTCGCTGCTCTCCGGCGGCGAACGGTCGCTGACCGCGGTGGCCATGCTGGTGGCGATCTTCCGCGCCCGGCCCAGCCCGTTCTACATCATGGACGAGGTGGAGGCGGCGCTCGACGACGTCAACCTGGGCCGGCTGATCACGCTGATGGCACAGTTGCGGGAGAAGAGCCAGCTGATCGTCATCACCCACCAGAAGCGGACCATGGAGATCGCCGACGCGCTCTACGGCGTGACGATGCGCAGCGGCGTGACCCAGGTGATCAGCCAGCGGCTCAACCGAGCCGGGGACGACGGGCAGGAGACAGACGAGTGAGTCGGGAACGCGCCACGGCGCTCCTGGTGGATTTCGACGGCGTGCTGCGCCGCTGGGACCCGGCGGTGGCCGCCGGCGTCGAGCGGGAGTACGGGCTCACCGAGGGGGTCCTCGGCGAGATCGCGATGTCCTGGGGGCTGCTCCAACCGGTGCTCACCGGCCGGATGAGCCACGCCGCGTGGATGGCGAGCGTGGCGGACGCGCTGACCCCGTCGGTCGGTGACCCGGCCCGGGCCCGCGCGGCGGTCGAGGCGTGGCAGCGCTACCGCGGGGAGGTGGACCCCGACGTGCTCGCGTTCGTCCGCGAGGTGCGGGCGGCCGGCATCCGGGTCGGGTTGGGCACCAACGCCACCGACCTGCTCGACGCCGACCTGGCCGCGCTGGACCTGACCGACGAGCTGGACGTGGTGGTCAACTCCTCGGTGATCGGTGTGCACAAACCGGCGAAGGAGTACTTCCAGGCCGCCTGCGCGGCGCTGGACACGCCGCCGGGCCGGGTGCTCTTCGTCGACGACCAGGACCGCGCGGTGGCCGGCGCCCGGGTCGCCGGCCTCTCCGCGCACCGGTGGAGCGGGCCGGCCGACCTGCGCTACCTGCGCGCCGCGCTGGCGTACTGAGCCGGGGTCCGGATCAGCTCCCGGTGACGCCGTCGATGCGTTCCCGGATCAGGTCGGCGTGGCCGTTGTGCCGGGCGTACTCCTCGATCATGTGCACGTAGACCCAGCGGAGGCTGATCTCGTTGAACCCGTCGCCGTCGCGGCGGCGGTGCGAGAAGGTGTGCTCCAGCGGCAGGTCGGCCACCGCCCGGTCGGCCGCCTCGATCTCGGCGGCCAACGTGGCGAGCGCCTCGGCCGGGTCGGCGTCGGCGATGTCGTTGAGGTCGGCGTCCGGGTCCTTGTCGTAGTCGTACATGTCGGGCAGTTCCAGGCCGGCGGCGCGGACCCGGAACCACCAGCGCTCCACGTCGGCCATGTGCCGGACCAGGCCGAGCAGGGTCAGCCCGGAGGGCTCGACGCTGCGGGTGCGCAGTTGCTCGGCGGTCAGCCCGGCGCACTTGAGGCGCAGGGTGTCGCGGTGGTTGTCCAGCCAGCCCTGGAGCATGGCGCGTTCGTCGGCGACGAAGGGCTCGTGGCGGCGGTCGATCTCGGGTGCGGTCCAGGTTGTCATCCCGGCGATGTTAAGAGGGGGCCCGGGTACAACGCGAGGCGTTAAAAGGGGGCCCCTCCTTACCGGGTCAGAACGTCTCGTTGAACCGGTGCATCAGGCGGGCGAACGCGGCCACGTCCTCGGCCGGCCAGCTCTCCAGCGACCGCCGGATCTGCCCGAGCCGGGCCGCCCGCGCCGCGTCGAACCGCCGGGTGCCCTCCTCGGTGAGGCTGAGCTGGGCGGCCCGCCGGTCGGTCGGGTCCGGGTCGCGACGCACCAGGCCCAGCGTCTCCAGGCCGCCGATCTGCCGGCTCAGCGTGCCCTTGCCGATGCCCAGCTTCACCGCCAGGTCGGTGAGCCGGATCTGACCGGAGCGGCGCAGCCAGAGCAGCAACCCGTAGGCGTTCGGCTCCAGGTTCGGGTGGACCTCGCGGGCGATCTCCCAGGACAGCGCCCGGCCGCGGCGCAGCAGCGCGGTCAACTCGTGTTCCACGGCCCGCAGCGTCTCGTCCACGGTCAGAGGGTACTCATCCCTCGTCGCTGAGCTGCTGGCGCGCCACCGGCCGCAACTCGCCCGCACTGGTGGTGCCCTCGATCACCACGGCGGCCGACCGGCCCCGGTGGGTGAGCGTGGCCACCGCGTTGCCGAAGTACGGCCCGGCGAGCTTGCGCCACCGCACCGGCGGCCGGCGCACCCCGGCCGACCGGGCCAGCGCCCGGGTCGCCCCGGCCGGACCCGGGTTCCAGCCCAGCGTCATCAGCGGGCGCATCGCGGCCGGCACCTGGTTGTGGATCGGCGAGCAGGTGAGCTGGTGCACCGGCGTCCGCACGCCACGGTCGGCGAACCGGGCCCGGGCCACGTACGAGTGGTGCACGTCGCCGGAGAGCACGCTGATCGACGCCGGCCGCGGGTACGCCGGACCGGCACCCACCCGGGCGCCGGTGCGCGCCGCGGCGCCGCTGCCCAGCCGGGCGAACAGCTCGCCGAGCGCCTCGAACGAACGCCGGAACGCCGCCCAGTGCTCCAGGTCCCAGGCCCGGCGCATCTGCTCGGCCAGCCGCGCCACCCACTGCCGGTCGGAGTCGGCCAGGCGCTCGTTCCACGCCTCCACGTGGTGGATGCCCGGCGGCAGCAGCCACGGCAGCGAGGTGCCCACCACCAGGTGGTCGTAGGCGCCGTGCGCCTGGTCCAGGAACCACGACCACTCGCCCGGCGGCAGCATCGCCCGGCTGCCCGGCAGCAGCACCCGGCTGGAGCGGTTGTCCAGCATCACCAGGCGGGTGCGCCCCAGGTCCAGGGCGTAACTCCACTGGTACTGCACGGCCCGCCAGCGCTCGGTGTCGTGCGCCAGGTCGGCCTCGGTGTCCACCCGCGCGCCGAACTCGTGCAGCACGCTCGTGGCGTCCTCGGCGGCCACCACCTTCGCGTACACCGGGTCGGCGGCGATCTCGTCCGGGCTCAGGTTGCCCAGGTGCTGGTAGACCCAGTAGGAGGCGAGGCCGCTGCGGATCCGCTCGGCCCACCACGGCTGCTCCCGCATGTCCGCCCGCCAGGACTGCGAGGTGTTCCAGTCGTCGATGACCTCGTGGTCGTCGAAGATCATCACGCTCGGCACGGTGGAGAGCAGCCAGCGGATCTCCGGATCCCGCCAGGACTCCAGATACAGCTTCGTGTACTCGTCGAAGCTGACCACCTGCGTCGCCGGGGCGTCCTTCGGCCGCCGCCGACGCCGCTTGAGCAGCTTGCGCACGGTCGGTGAGGTCTCGTCCGCGTAGACCTGGTCACCGAGCAGCACCAGCAGGTCGGGCAGCGTGTTCTCCTCGGGCGCGGCCATCACCCGCCGGGCGTACGCGTCGAGCGCGTCCGGCGGCAGCTTGCGCGCGGTGGAGTGCTGGGTGGTCTCCCGGCAGGAGCCGAACACCAGGCGCACCGGCTGGTCGGCGTCGTCGGCCGCCCGGGTGCGGATCACGCTGGGCGGGAACGCGCTGTCCGGCAGTGGCCAGGCCGCCTCGTCGTCGATCAGCACCTGGTATTCGGTGGCGCTGTCCGGCGTGAGGCCGGTCACCACCACGATCGCGTAGTGGTGGTCGTACGCGGAGAAGGTGGGCGCGCTGCCGGTGGCGCCGTCGGCCGTGCGGACGGTGACCACGGCGGGCGCGCTGGTCTCCACCCAGACCGTCGCCCGCGTGTCGACGACCCGACGCAGCAGTGGGCCGATGAGCAGGCGGGAACCGGGCACGGCGTCTACCTCCGACAAGATCGTATGGGCGTTCCTACCCGGCCGGCGGTTGCGGTACGCCTTCCGATCGCGAGCGTACCCGCAGGTTGTTCGCGTGCCGAGGCGGTGAGTGGGACGCCGTCGCCGGCATCTGACAGGATTTCGGCATGAAGGAATACCTCCTCGTCGCTCTCGCCCTGCTCGGCGTGCTCATCATCGGCGGCCTGAGCCTCGTGGTGCCCCGGCTGCGCCGGCGCCCCGAGCCGCCGCTGCCGCGCACGGAGGTCGACACCCGCACCGAGGAGGACCTGGCCGGCCCGCCGGTGGAGGCGCCCGAGGCGGAACTGACCACCGGCGTGGTGGTCGAGGCGCCGCCGGTCGAGGCGCCCCCGATCGAGGTTCCCGAGCCCACCGCCGGCCGGCTGGTCCGGCTGCGCTCCCGGCTGTCCCGCTCGCAGAACGCGTTCGGCAAGGGCCTGCTCGGCCTGCTCAGCCGCGACCGGCTCGACGAGGACACCTGGGAGGAGATCGAGGACAGCCTGATCACCGCCGACGTCGGCGTGGACTCCACCCGGGAGATCGTCGACCGGCTGCGGGAGCGCACCCGGGTGCTCGGCACCCGCACCGGCGACGAGCTGCGCACGCTGCTCGCCACCGAACTGGTCAACGCGCTCGACCCCGGCCTGGACCGGTCGCTGCGGACCACCCCCACCGACGGCGTGCCGGCGGTGGTGCTGGTGGTCGGCGTGAACGGCGCCGGCAAGACCACCACCTGCGGCAAGATCGCCCGGGTGCTGGTCGCGGACGGCCGTACCGTGCTGCTCGGCGCGGCCGACACGTTCCGGGCCGCCGCCGCCGACCAGCTGGAGACCTGGGGCGGCCGGGTCGGCGCGGAGACGGTCCGCGGCCCGGAGGCCGCCGACCCGGCCAGCGTCGCGTTCGACGCGGTCCGGCGCGGCATCGAGACGGGCGTCGACACGGTGCTCATCGACACCGCCGGCCGGCTCCAGAACAAGATCGGCCTGATGGACGAGCTGGGCAAGGTCAAGCGGGTGGTGGAGAAACACGGCCCGATCGACGAGACGCTGCTGATCCTGGACGCCACCACCGGCCAGAACGGCCTGGAGCAGGCCCGGGTCTTCACCGAGGCGGTCAACGTCACCGGCGTGGTGCTGACCAAGCTCGACGGGACGGCCAAGGGCGGCATCGTGATCGCCGTGCAACGCAAGCTCGGCATCCCGGTCAAGCTGGTCGGGCTCGGCGAGGGCAAGGACGACCTGGCCCCGTTCGACCCGGCGCAGTTCGTCGACGCGCTGCTCGGCACCGAGCCGCTCGGCCGGGACGCGTAACCCCTGCCGTGAGCACCGACGATCGCGCCTACCCCGGGTGGCGCGACCCCCACCACCCCGCGCCGCGCCTCGGGAGACCGTACGTGACTTCGCAGGAGATCCCGCTGCACGGCGGGAACGTGAGCACCGTGGTCCGCGTGGGCGACACGGTCCGGCGCAACGCCGGCCCCTGGACCCCCTCGGTGCACGCGCTGCTGCGCCACCTGGAATACGTCGGCTTCACCGGCGCGCCGCGCGCGCTCGGCATGGACGAGCGCAACCGGGAGGTGCTGTCGTACCTGGAGGGGGAGTGCGGGGAGTACCCGCTGG
Source organism: Micromonospora sp. NBC_01392 (assembly GCF_045040125.1). Taxonomy (NCBI): domain Bacteria; kingdom Bacillati; phylum Actinomycetota; class Actinomycetes; order Micromonosporales; family Micromonosporaceae; genus Micromonospora; species Micromonospora sp. NBC_01392. The sequence continues at coordinate 1,716,988 of NZ_CP109549.1, forward strand.
CCCCGCACTGGGTGACCGACGAGGCGCTGGTCACGGTGGCCACCATGCTGCGGATGTTCCACGACGCCCAGTACGGTTTCACCCCGCCGCCCGGCGCGGTCTGGCGCTCGTTCGGCCCGCCCCCGCCGGACACCGAGGTCATCTGCCACCACGACGCCGCGCCGCACAACGTGATCTGGCGTCCCGACGGCACGCTCGGGCTGATCGACTTCGACCTCGCCTCGCCCGGCGCCCGCATCTACGACGTGGCGTACGCGGCCTGGACCTGGGTGCCGATCTTCGCCGACCGGGACTCCATCACGCTCGGCTGGAAGCGCCCCGACCGGCCACGCCGGCTGCGGCTGTTCGCCGACGCGTACGGGCTGATCCCCCGCGACCGGCACCGGCTCATCCGGACCATCCGCAAGCGCATCGTCGACCACGTCGAGGGCATCCGGCGGATGGCCGCCGCCGGTGAGCCGGCGTTCGTCCGGATCGTGCACAAGGGCCATCTCCGCCGCCCGATGCGGGACCTGCGCCTGCTCGACTACGAGCGGCACCACCTGGAGTACGCGCTGCGCTGAGCAAGATCGGCGTTCTTCACACGCCGGAAACAACCCGTCACGCGTCGGAAATCGAGCGGTGTCGGTACAGGAAACAGCGGCCGACCAAGCTTCCGCGCAACCGGCGTACGGGCGACGCTGCCCCGGAAGCCGCGAAGGAGGAAGTTCACCTTTAGGAGGCCAGCGTGCCTGAAGCACCGACGATCGACGGCGGCAACACCGTTTGGCTGCTGGTTTCGACCGCTCTCGTGCTGCTCATGACCCCCGGCCTGGCGCTGTTCTACGGCGGCCTCAACAGGTCCAAGGGCGTGCTCAACATGATGATGATGAGCTTCTCGGCCATCGGGCTCATCTCTGTTCTGTGGTGGTTCTACGGTTTCAGCGTCGCGTTCGGCAGCGACGTCAACGGGCTCTGGGGTGACCCGGGCGCCTACCTCGGCACCAAGACGTTCCTCGCCGAGACCGACCTCTGGGGCGCCACGGCGGAGAACCCCAGCGGCATCGGCATCCCGCTCTACGTGTTCATGGCGTTCCAGATGGTCTTCGCGGTGATCACCGTCGCGCTGATCAGCGGCGCCATCTCCGACCGGGCCAAGTTCTCCGGCTGGCTGCTCTTCGCGTTCGGCTGGGCCACCCTGGTCTACTTCCCGGTCGCGCACTGGGTGTGGGGCGGCGGCATCATCGGCGCCAAGCTGCACGCGCTGGACTTCGCCGGCGGCACCGCGGTGCACATCAACGCCGGTGCGGCGGCGCTCGGCGTGGCGCTGGTGCTCGGCAAGCGGGTCGGCTGGCCTCGCGAGGGCATGAAGCCGCACAACATCCCGCTCGTCGCGCTCGGCGCCGGTCTGCTCTGGTTCGGCTGGTTCGGCTTCAACGCCGGCTCCGAGCTGACCGTCGACTCGGTGGCCGGCCTGGCGTTCCTCAACACCCAGCTCGCCACCGCCGCGGCGGTGCTCGGCTGGCTGCTGATCGAGCGGATCAAGGACGGCCGTCCGACCATGGTCGGCGCGTCCTCCGGCGCGGTCGCCGGCCTGGTCGCGATCACCCCGGCCTGCGGTTTCATCGCCCCCTGGGCGGCGGTCCTGCTCGGGCTCGTCGCCGGTGCGGTCTGCGCGCTCGCCATCAGCCTGAAGTACAAGCTCGGCTACGACGACTCGCTCGACGTGGTCGGCGTGCACTTCGTCGGCGGCTGGATCGGCTCGCTCTGGCTCGGGTTCTTCGCCACCAACTCCGTCAACAGCGCGATCGGCGACGTGGTCGGCGCCTCCGACGGCCTGTTCTACGGCGGCGGCATCACCCAGCTCGGCCGGCAGGCGCTGGCCGGTCTGATCGTCACCGTCTGGTCGGGCGGGGTGGCCTGGCTGCTCGCCTTCGCCATTCAGAAGACGATCGGCTTCCGGGTGTCGGCCGAGGCCGAGGTCGACGGCATCGACGTCGCCGAGCACGCGGAGAGCGCGTACGACCTGTCGCCCACCACGGGCAGCAGCACCAGCGCGTTCGCCCTGGCCGGGATCGGTGGCGGCAAGCCGAGCCCGGAGCCCACCGACGAGGCGGACCCGTCCGCCGCGCCGGTCGGCGAGAAGGTCGCCGGTTAACGTTCCTGGGATGGAGGGATTGGACATGAAGCTGGTGACCGCGGTCATCAAGCCGTACCAGCTGGACGCGGTGAAGGAGGCCCTGCACGCCCTCGGCGTGGCCGGGCTGACCGTCAGCGAGGTCCAGGGCTACGGCCGGCAGAAGGGGCACACCGAGGTCTACCGGGGTGCGGAGTACACGGTCGAGTTCCTGCCCAAGATCCGGGTCGAGGTGCTCACCGACGAGATGGACGTCGACAAGATCGTGGACGCCATCGTCGGCGCCGCCCGGACCGGCAAGATCGGCGACGGCAAGGTCTGGGTGACCGGTGTCGAGGAGGTCGTCCGGGTGCGTACCGGCGAGCGCGGGCTCGACGCGCTCTGACCACGGAATCCGCCGACGTGACCTCGTTGACCACGGCCACCGCCCCGGGCGGGGACGGCGTACCCGTGGTCAACGAGGTCACCGGCCTGCCCGGGGGCGTCGGCGCGGCGGCCCGCGCCGCCCGCGCCGACGCGCTCGACGCCTGGCTGCGCCGGATCTTCCCGGCCCGGCCCGGCGTCGCGCTGGTCGCCGTGGGCGGGCTCGGCCGCCGCCAGTGCGCCCCCTACGGCGACCTCGACCTGGTGCTGCTGCACGCCGGGGTGCCCGGCGTCGACGAGCTGGCCGCCGCGCTCTGGTACCCCATCTGGGACGCCGGCCTGCGGCTCGACCACTCCGTACGCACCGTCGCCGAGGCGCTCTCGGTGGCCCAGGACGACGTCAAGGTCGCCCTCGGCCTGCTCGACGCGCGCCACGTGGCCGGCGACCCGGCCCTGACCGAGCAGCTCGCCCGCACCGCCACCGACCACTGGCGGCGCACCGCCATCCGGCAGCTCCCCGGGCTGCGCGAGATCACCGCCGCCCGCTGGGAGGCCCACGGCGAGCTGGCCTTCCTGCTCGAAGGCGACCTCAAGGAGGCCGCCGGTGGGCTGCGCGACGTCGGCATCCTGCGGGCCATCGCCACCGCCGGCGTCACCGACGCGCTCCGCCCCGCCGTGCACGCCGCGCACCGGCGGCTGCTGGACACCCGCGACGCCCTGCACCAGCAGGTCGGCCGCCGGGTCGACCGCCTGGTCGCGCAGGAACGCGACGGCGTGGCGAAGCTCCTCGGCGTCGACGGGGGCGACGCGCTGCTGCGCCTGACCGCCGGCGACGCGCGGACCGTCCGCCACGCCCTCGACGACGCCTGGCGGGCCGCCGACCGACTCCGTTCCGGCCGGCAGCGCGCCGCCTCGGGCCGGCCGGTGCGCCGCCCGGTCGCCCGGGACGTCGTCGAGCAGGACGGCGAACTGGTGCTCGCCCGGACCGCGATCGGGGCCCGCCCCGACCCCTGCCTGTCGCTGCGGGTGGCCGCCGCGGCGGCCACCACCCGGCTGCCCATCGCGCGCGCCACCTGCGAGTGGCTGGCCGCGTACTGCCCGCCGCTGCCCGCGCCCTGGCCGCCGGCCGCCCGCGCCGCGCTGATCACCCTGCTCGGCGCCGGCCCCGGCCTGGTGCCCGCCTGGGAGACCTGCGACCGGTACGGGCTGATCGACGGCTGGCTGCCCGAGTGGACCCGGATGCGCAGCCTGCCCCAGCACAACCCGGTGCACCGGTTCACGCTCGACCGGCACCTGGTGCAGACCGCGTACGAGGCCAGCCGGCACACCCGCGAGGTCGAGCGCCCCGACCTGCTGCTGCTCGGCGCGTTCCTGCACGACATCGGCAAGGGACTGCCTGGAGATCATTCGACGGTCGGGGCGCCGCTGGCCGAGGCGGTGGCCACCCGGATCGGGCTGCCCCCGGCCGAGGCGGCGCTGATCGGCACGCTGGTCCGGCTGCACCTGCTGCTGCCCGAGGTGGCCACCCGGCGGGACCTGTCCGACCCGAAGACCATCGCCGGGGTCGCCGGGCTGGTCGGCGACCCCGGCACGCTGGAACTGCTGCACGCGCTGGTCCGGGCGGACGCCGCCGCCACCGGCCCGGCCGCCTGGTCCGGCTGGAAGGGCCGGCTGATCGCCGACCTGGTCGCCCGGGTACGCACCACGCTGGACACCGGCGAGGTGCCCGCCCCGCCGGCCCCCGACCCGGCGCTGGTCGCCGGCCCGCTGCCGGTCGTACACCTGGGCGAGGACCGGGTGTCGGTGGCCGCGGCCGACCGGCGTGGGCTGCTCGCCACGGTGGCCGGGTGCCTGGCCCTGCACCGACTGGAAGTGATCTCCGCGGACGCCGCCACGGTGGACGGTCGCGCCCTGGTCGAGTGCCGGGTGCAGCCGCGCTACGGGCTCGCCCCCGACCCGATCGCGCTCAGCGCCGACCTGCGCCGGGCGGTGGCCGGCGACGTATCGGTCACCCAGCGGCTGCGCGGCCGGGCGCTCGCCGCCCGCAGCCGGGGTGCCGCGCCCCGCGTGGTCTGGCACCGGGAGGCGGCCACCGACGCGGTGCTGCTGGAGTTGCGCGCGGCGGACGCGGCCGGCCTGCTCTACCGGGTCACCTGTGCGCTCGACGAGGCCGGCGCCCAGGTGCGCGCCGCCCGGATCGCCACCCTCGGCGGCGACGTGGTGGACACGTTCTACCTGGTCGACACCGACCTACCGGACGAGCACCGAGCCGTCGTCGAGGCCGCCGTCCTCGCCGCCGTGTAAGGAGGGGCCCCCTATTAACGTTTTCGGTAGAGGCGGGGCCCCCGCTTAACACCTCGCGCTACGCCCACTGACGTACGCCGGGAGCCGCCGCCGGGCCGACGCGGCGCAGGGCCGCCGGCGGGACGCTCAACGGCATGAACCCGCCCGTGCAGACCGAAGCGCTCACCAAACGGTACGGCGGCCTGACCGCCGTGCGGCATCTCGACCTGACCGTCCGACCCGGCGAGGTGTACGGCTTCCTCGGCCCCAACGGCGCCGGCAAGACCACCACGCTGCGCATGCTGCTCGGCCTGGTCCGTCCCAGCGCCGGCACGGTGCGGCTGTTCGGCCGTACCCCCGGCGTCGGGCGGCTCAGCGGCGTCGGCGCGCTGATCGAGGGGCCGGCGTTCTACCCGTACCTGTCCGGCCGGGACAACCTGCGCGTGCTGGCCCGCTACGCCGGCGTCGGCGCGGACCGGGTCGCGGCGGTGCTCGACCAGGTCGACCTCGCCGACCGGGCCGGCGACCGGTACACCGGCTACTCGCTGGGCATGAAGCAGCGCCTCGGGGTGGCCGCCGCGCTGCTGAAGGACCCGCGCCTGCTGATCCTGGACGAGCCGACGAACGGTCTCGACCCGGCCGGCATGGCGGACATGCGGACGCTGATCCGGCGGCTCGGCGCGGCCGGACACACCGTGCTGGTCTCCAGTCACCTGCTCGGCGAGGTCGAGCAGATCTGCGACCGGGTGGGCGTGATCGCCCGGGGCGCGCTGGTCGCCGAGGGCAGCATCGACGAACTACGCGGCGCGGCCGGGCTGCGGGTGCTCGCCGACCCGCTGGACGCGGCGGCGGAGCGGGCCCGGGAACTCGTCGGCGCGGACCGGGTCCGCGTCGTCGACGGCGGGCTGGAACTGGCGGTCGAGCCGGCGCGGGCCGCCTGGCTGAACACCGCGCTTGTCGGTGCCGGGCTCGCCGTACGCGAGCTGCGGCCCCGGGAGCGGGACCTGGAGCAGATCTTCTTCGACCTGGTGGAACGGGGTACCGCCGATGTCGCGTAGTTTCCGTGCCGAGCTGGTCAAGCTGGTCCGGCGGCCGGCCGTCTGGTTGCTGCTGGCCATCACGCTGGCGTTGTCGCTGATCTTCACCTACCTCTTCCCGTACGCCGGGGTGGCCGGCGGCGCCGACGGCCCGAACACGGACCGGGCGCTGCCCGCCCTGCTCCCCGATCACCTGGTCGGCAACTCGCTCGGCGGCCTGCCGATCTTCCTCGGCGCGATCCTGCTGATCCTCGGCGTGCTCACGGTCGGCGGCGAGTACGGCTGGGGCACCTGGAAGACCGTGCTCACCCAGGGCCCGACCCGGCTCCAGGTGTACGCGGGCAAGCTGCTCGCGCTCGCGGTCGCCGCGCTGGGCGTGGTGCTGGCCGTGTTCGCGGTCGGCGCGGTGGCCGCCGCGCTGATCGCGTCCGCCGAGGCGCAGCCGGTGCGCTGGCCGTCGGCCGGTGATCTGGTGGTCGGCGTCGGCGCGGGGTGGCTCGTCGCGACGATGTGGGCCATGCTCGGTGCCGTGCTCGCGGTCGCGTTGCGTGCGGTGGCGCTCCCGGTCGGCTTGGGACTGGTGTGGATGCTCGCCGTGCAGAACCTGCTCGCCGCCATCGCCGCCCCGCTCGTCGACTGGGTGGCGACCGCCCAGCAGGGGCTGCCGGGCCCGAACGCCGGGGCGTTGGCCGCCGCGCTGGGCGCGCCCGGGGACACCCCGGGTGTCGCCGCCACCGTCGGCGGTGGACAGGCGGCGGTGGTGGTGGCCGCGTACCTGGTGGGCTTCGTGGCGGTCGGCGCGGCGCTGCTGCGCCGGCGGGACATCGGCTGAGCCGGGACGGGGGCAGACGTGGACCGCGAGCGTCGGGATCGGGCCCGGTGGCCGCTCGACGGCCTGCTCGCCCTGGCCCTGCTGGCGATCGGGCTGGCCGGCACCGCGCCCGCCGGGCTGAACCAGGGCGTGCACGCCGGCTCTGGCGCCTATCCGCTGGTCGTGGTGGCCGCGCTCGCCGTGGCGGGACGCCGTCGCTGGCCGTCGGCCACCCTGGCCGTGGTAACGGTCGCGGCCACGGCGTACCTGATGCTCGGCTACCCGTACGGACCGATTCTGCTGTCGTTCTTCGTCGCGGTCTACGCGGTCGCCGCGCACCGGCCGGTCCGGGACGCGGCGGTCATAGCCGCGGTGTCGCTGGCGGCGCTCATGGTCTACGTCTTCGTGGGCGTCGGCCCGCCCGGCCCGGCCGGGCTGATGCCGGTCGCGGCCTGGGTGGCGGTGCCGTTCGCGGTCGGCGTCACGGTGCGACTGAGCCGGGAGGGCGCGGCGCGGAGCCGGGCGGACGAGGCCCGCCGGCTGGCCGACGCGGAGCGGCTGCGGGTGGCCCGGGAGGTGCACGACGTGGTGGGCCACGGGCTCGCCGCGATCCACCTCCAGGCCGAGATCGCGTTGCATCTGCTGGCCCGCAGGCCCGAGCAGGCCGAGGCGGCGCTGACCGCGATCAGCCGGACCAGCCAGGAGGCGTTGGACGAGCTGCGGGTCACGCTCACCGTGGTCCGTCGCGAGGAGTCCGTCGACGAGCGCGCGCCGGCACCTGGGCTGGGCCAGCTCCCGCAGCTGCGGGACCGGCTGGCCGGCGCCGGCGTGCCGCTCACCGTCGAGGTGGCCGGCGTGCCGCGCGCGCTGCCGGCGGCGGTGGACCTGGCCGCGTACCGGGTGGTGCAGGAGGCGCTGACCAACGTGTTGCGGCACGCCGGGCCGGCCACCGCCGCGGTCCGTCTCGGGTACGCGCCGGGCCAGGTCACCGTGGAGGTCACCGACACCGGTCGGGGCCCCTCCGCCCGGCCCGCCCGGCCCACCGGCTCGGGTCTGGCCGGCATGCGCGAACGGGTCACCGCGCTCGGCGGTACGTTCAGCGCCGGGGCGGCCCCGGCCGGCGGGTTCCGGGTGCACGCCACGCTGCCCACGCGGGAGGTCACATGATCCGGGTGCTGCTCGCCGACGACCAGGACCTGGTCCGGATCGGACTGCGGGCCCTGGTGGAGAGCGAGGACGACCTGACGGTCGTGGGGGAGGCCGCCGACGGGCTCGCCGCCGTGACGGTGGCCCGCCGGGAACGCCCCGACGTGGTGCTGATGGACGTGCGGATGCCCGGCGTCGACGGCATCGAGGCCACCCGGCGCATCGTCGGCGACCCGACGCTGGCCGGCACCCGGGTGGTGGTGCTGACCACGTTCGAGCTGGACGAGTACGTCTTCGACGCGCTCCGGCACGGCGCCAGCGGCTTCCTCACCAAGGACACCCGCCCGGTCGACCTGCTGCGGGCGATCCGCCTGGTCGCCGACGGGGAGGCGCTGCTGTCCCCGTCGGTGACCCGGCGGGTGGTCCGGGAGTTCGCCACCCGGCCGGCCCGGGTGCCGCGTCCGCATCCCCGGCTCGGGTCGCTCACCGACCGGGAACGCGAGGTGGTGGGGCTGGTCGGGGAGGGGCTGAGCAACGCCGAGATCGCGGACCGGCTGGTGGTCAGCCCGGCCACGGCGCGTACCCACGTCAGCCGGGCGATGGTGAAGCTCGGCGCCCGCGACCGGGCGCAACTGGTGGTCTTCGCGTACCAGTCGGGCCTGGTCGTCTCCTGACCCGCGCGGACCCGGCCGGTGCGGTCGGGACCGGGCGGCGGACGGACCTCTGCGGGTCGGCGCCTGTCGAGCTGAGAGCAGGAACGACTCGGCGGCCCGGCCGGGTCGGAGCGGGGGTGTGGGCGGCGGGCTACCCTAACGGTGGGCTGGACAGCCGGCCCGGCCGCACTGTGCCCGCCGATGACGACAAACGGGATGTTCGCGTGTTTGACACCTTGAGTGACCGCCTGTCCGGGATCTTCACCAAGCTCCGCGGCAAGGGGCGGCTCACCGACGCCGACATCGACGCCACCGCACGCGAGATCCGGATGGCGCTGCTGGAGGCCGACGTCGCCCTGCCGGTGGTCAAGGGCTTCATCGCGAACGTCAAGGAGCGGGCCCGTGGGTCCGAGGTCTCCCAGGCGCTCAACCCGGCCCAGCAGATCGTCAAGATCGTCAACGAGGAGCTGATCAACGTCCTCGGCGGCGAGGGACGGCGGCTCCAGTTCGCCAAGAACCCGCCGACCGTGATCATGCTCGCCGGCCTCCAGGGCTCCGGCAAGACCACGCTCGCCGGCAAGCTGGCCCGCTGGCTCAAGGGCCAGGGCCACCAGCCGCTGCTGGTCGCCGCCGACCTCCAGCGCCCGAACGCCGTCGGGCAGCTCCAGGTGCTCGGCGGCCGGGCCGGCGTCGAGGTGTACGCCCCGGCGCCCGGCAACGGCGTCGGCGACCCGGTGCAGGTGGCCCGCGACTCGATCGAGCACGCCCGCCGCGCCGCCCGCGACATCGTCATCGTGGACACCGCCGGCCGGCTCGGCATCGACGCCGAGATGATGCGGCAGGCCGCGGACATCCGCGACGCGGTCCAGCCCGACGAGGTCATCTTCGTCATCGACGCCATGGTCGGCCAGGACGCGGTCCGCACCGCCGAGGCGTTCCGCGACGGCGTCGGCATCACCGGCGTGGTCCTCTCCAAGCTCGACGGTGACGCCCGCGGTGGTGCCGCGCTCTCCGTCCGGGAGGTCACCGGCCAGCCGATCCTGTTCGCCTCCACCGGCGAGAAGCTGGAGGACTTCGACGTCTTCCACCCCGACCGGATGGCCAGCCGGATCCTCGGCATGGGCGACGTCCTCACGCTGATCGAGCAGGCCGAGGCGGCCTTCGACTCCGATCAGAAGGAGAAGATGACCGCCAAGCTGATGGGCGGGGAGACCTTCACGCTGGAGGACTTCCTCGATCAGCTCATCGCGGTCCGGCGGATGGGTCCGATCGCCAACGTGCTGGCCATGATGCCCGGCATGGGCCAGATGAAGGACCAGATCGCCGAGCTGGACGACAAGCACTTCGACCGGGTCACCGCGATCATCCGGTCGATGACGCCGGGCGAGCGCACCAACCCGAAGATCATCAACGGTTCCCGCCGGGCCCGCATCGCAGGCGGTTCCGGCGTCACCGTGATGGACGTCAACCAGCTGCTCAACCGCTTCGCCGACGCGCAGAAGATGATGAAGCAGATGGGCGGCATGATGGGGCTGCCCGGCGGCGGCCGGCGCAAGGCGACCAAGTCGCCGAAGAACAAGCGCAAGGGCACCAAGGGCGGCGGCGGTCGGCCGCGTACCGGCGCCGGGATGCCGGGCGGCTTCCCCGGCGGCATGCCGCAGCTCCCGCCGGGCCTGGACCCGGGCGACCTGGCCGGTGGACAGGGCCTGCCGCCCGGCTTCAAGCTGCCGAAGATCGACTTCAACAAGCTCGGCAAGGGCGGGGACAAGGGCCCGCGCTGACGCGTGTCGGTGACGGTGGGCGACGCCATCATCTCCTAGGGTCATGTTGCCCCCTGGAAGGAGATGTCAATGACCGCGGCCCCGATCCTGCCGGAGCGGCACGAGTGGACGGTCGACGACCTGGGCGACCTGCCCAAGGACCTTCCGTACGAACTGATCAACGGAAGGTTGATCGTGCCGTCCCCCACTGCCGTACACCAGGAGCTGTGTGTCGAGCTGCTGCTCGCACTCCGCGTCAACTGCCCTCCCGAGTTCCTCGTCACCATCGACCTCTCGATGCAGGTCGACCGGCGCAACGAGCCGCGACCCGACGTGGTGGTCATCCGGCGCAAGCACGCCGGCCGGTCACCGGTGCCGGTCGAGGACGCGTTGCTCGCGGTGGAGGTGGTCCCGCCGACGTCGCACTTCCGCGACCTCTACGACAAGGCGAGGGTCTACGCCCGCGCCGGAGTCGGCTCCTACTGGGTGGTGGACCCGCAGCACGAGCGGATCGCGCTCACCGAGTACACGCTGGGTGGCGCTGCCCGCGAGTACGAGCAGTCGACCCACGCCGAGGACCTGTTCGTCACCGAGCGGCCCTGGAAGGTCTCGGTCGACCTGCCGGCGTTGACCGCACGACGCAACGGCCTGCTGGCCGGCGAGGACGACTGAGATCGGGTAGGACTGTGCGCATGGCTCTGCACGTGCGCGGTGTGTTCCTCCCCGACGACGAGGTCCGGGACGTCTGGCTGGTCGGCGACCGGGTCACCTTCGAACCGGTGCCGGGCGCCGAGACAGTGGCCGACGGCGGCTTCGTGCTTCCCGGCCTGACCGACGCGCACTGCCACCTCGGCATCGCCCGGGGCGGCGCGCCGATCACCGGGCTCGACCAGGCCCGCGAACTGGCCCGGATCGACCGGGACGCCGGCGTGCTGGCGATCCGCGACGCCGGCTCGCCGTACCCGTACCCGGAGTTGGAGGACGAGCCGGAACTGCCGCGCCTGGCCCGCGCCGGCCGGCACGTCGCGCCGCCGAAGCGGTACCTGCGCGACATCGGCGTGGAGGTCGACGCCGCCGAGGTGGCCGCGACCGTGACCGCGCAGGCCGCCGCCGGCAACGGCTGGGTGAAGCTGGTCGGTGACTGGATCGACCGGGGCGTGGGCGACCTGGCGCCGGCCTGGGACGCCGACACGATGACCGCGGCGGTCGCCGCCGCGCACGCCGCCGGGGTACGCGCCGCGGTGCACACGTTCTCCGAGTCGGCCGTGGAGATCATGGTGCGGGCCGGGGTGGACTCGGTGGAGCACGGCACCGGGCTGAGCCTCGACCTGATCGACCTGATGGCCCGGCAGGGCACCGCGCTGGTGCCCACGATGATCAACATTCGGACGTTCGGCCACATCGCGGAGCAGGCCCGAACCAAGTTCCCCGGGTACGCCGACCACATGCTCGCCCTGCGCGACCGCTTCCCCGACGTGGTCCGCGCCGCGCACGAGGCCGGCGTGCCGATCTACGTGGGCACCGACGCCGGCGGCGGCATCGACCACGGGCTCGCGGCCGAGGAGATGCTGCTGCTGCACGAGCAGGCCGGCATGCCCGCCGAGGACGTGCTGGCCGCCGCCTCCTGGCGGGCCCGGGAGTGGCTCGGCTTCCCCGGCCTGGTCGAGGGCGGCCTCGCCGACCTGGTGGTCTACGCCGCGGACCCGCGCCGCGACCTGCGGGTCGTCCGGACACCCAGCCGGATCGTGCTGCGCGGCCGCGTGATCCGCTGACGCCGCATCCGCCGGCGCGCCCGCCCGCGCGCCCGCCCGCCCCTCCGTCGGCGTGACTGCTGTTTCACGGAAAGAGTGCTTATTCCACGTCGAATGGCCACGCTTTCCGTGAATTAGGGCCCGGCGCGGGGGTGGGGGTGGGGTGGCGTGGCGCGGGGGTGGGTGGGGGTGGGGGTTGGGGTGGGGTGGGGTGGGTCAGCGCGGTGGGGCGGCGGCCAGGAAGAGGTGGACGGCCAGGTCGGCCAGCTTGCCGGCGGTCTCGTCGACCGGGGCCCGGGGCAGCACGATGTGGCTCACCACCAGGCGCACCACGCTGTCCGCCGCGAACGCCAGGGCCGCCGGGTCGGCGTCGGGCAGGTGGCACCCGGCCCACTCCAGCAGCGCCGCGGTCGACTCGGTGAGCACCAGCTCGGAGCGGGTGGTCAGGTAGGGCAGCAGCTCGTCCGAGCCGCCCCGGGCACTGGTCAGGATCGCCTTGACCAGCGGGTTGTCGGCGGCGGCGGCGAGCGTGCGGCGGATCGCCGCGTACGCGGCCGCGCGCACGTCGGCGCCGTGCTCGCCGAGCGCGGCCCGGACGTCGCCGACGAAGCGGTCCACCTCGCGTCGGGCCAGCGCCTCGGCCAGGCCGGCCTTGGTGCCGAACTCGTTGTAGACCGTCTGCCGGCTGACGCCGGCGGCGCGCGCGACCGCGCCCATCCGTACGCCGTCCCAGCCGCAGGCCACGGTCTGCGCCCGGGCGGCCTCCACGATCGCGTCCCGTGCCTCACCCATCGCCGTCGAAGTCTACGGGTCGTCGGGGCGACACGGCGCGGGCCGGCTCCCCGGCGCAGCGGCGGCCCACGCGGCGCATAGGATGTGCGGTCATGGCACGCGTGCTCACTCCCCGTGCGGAGGACTTTCCCCGCTGGTACCAGGACCTGATCGCCAAGGCGAAGCTGGCCGACAACGGCCCGGTTCGGGGCACCATGGTCATCCGACCGGCCGGCTACGCCATCTGGGAGCGGATGCAGGCCGAGATGGACGCCCGGATCAAGGCGGCCGGCGCGGAGAACGCGTACTTCCCGCTGTTCATCCCGGAGAGCTACCTCAAGCGCGAGGCCGAGCACGTCGAGGGCTTCTCGCCGGAGCTGGCGGTGGTCACCCACGGCGGCGGCAAGCAGCTCGCCGAGCCGGTGGTGGTGCGCCCCACCAGCGAGACGGTCATCGGCGAGTTCATGGCCAAGTGGATCGACTCGTACCGGGACCTGCCGCTGCTGCTCAACCAGTGGGCGAACGTGGTCCGGTGGGAGCTGCGCCCGCGGATCTTCCTGCGCACCAGCGAGTTCCTCTGGCAGGAGGGGCACACCGCGCACGCCACGCGGGAGGACGCCCGCGCCTACGCGCGGCGGATCCTGCACGAGGCGTACGAGGATCTGATGGTCAACGTGCTGGGCATCCCGGTGGTGGTCGGCCTGAAGACCGCCCGGGAGCGCTTCGCCGGGGCCACCGCCACGTACACGTGCGAGGGCATGATGGGCGACGGTAAGGCGCTCCAGCTCGGCACCAGCCACGAGCTGGGGCAGAACTTCGCCAAGGCGTTCGACATCAGCTACTCGTCGGCCGAGGGCGGCCGGGAGCACGCCTGGACGACCTCCTGGGGCACCTCGACCCGGATGCTCGGCGGGCTGATCATGGCGCACGGCGACGACAACGGGCTGCGGGTGCCGCCGAAGCTGGCGCCGGTCCAGGCGTACGTGATGGTCGTCAAGGACGGCGAGGGCGTGAGCGAGGCCGCGACCAAGCTGCGCGACGCGCTGCGCGACGCCGGTGTCCGGGTGGCGCTGGACGACCGCACCGACACCGCGTTCGGCCGCCGTGCCGTCGACGCCGAGCTGCGCGGTTACCCGGTCCGCGTCGAGGTCGGCCCGCGCGACCTGGCCGTCGGCAACGCGGTGGTGGTCCGGCGTACCGACGGCTCGAAGGCTCCCACGCCGGTGGCCGACGTGGTCGGCGCGGTGCTGGCCGCGCTGGAGGCCGACCAGCGGGCGCTGCACGACCAGGCGCTGGAGTTCCGCAGGTCCCGCACCGTCGAGGTGTCGACGCTGGCCGAGGCGATCGAGGCGTCCGCCACCGGTTGGGCCATGGTGCCCTGGTCGGCGGTGGGCGTGCCCGGTGAGGCCGAGGCGAACGCGCAGGGCGTCACCGTCCGCTGCCTGCTCCGCGCCGACGGCTCGGTGCCGGACAACGAGGACGAGCCCGACCTGGTCGCCATCCTCGCCCGCGCCTACTGAGGGTGTAAGGACGGGCCCCCTGTTAACGCCTCCGGTAGAGGAGGGGGCCCCTGTCAACCACTCGGGGAGGGTGAGCGTGCGATTCGCGCCAGGGCGGCTGGTCCTGCACCGCAACGTGCGGCACGGGCGGATCGGGTGGGTCCGGACGGCCCGCGTCGTCTCCGACGACGAGCGCGGGCTGCTGCTCTGGGTGCCCCGCGACGCGCCGGTGGCGCACGAGGTGACCGCGGCCGGGTCGGGCATGCGCGCGGTGCCGTTCGCCGAGTGGATCGTCTCCTCGTACGCCCTGGCGGTCGGCACCTGGAACGGGCCGTCGGTGCTCAAGTTCCTGCCCGCCGGCGCCGCCCACTCGGTGTGGTGGTTCTCCGACGAGCGGGGCCGGTTCAAGAACTGGTACGTGAACCTGGAGGAGCCCGGCGTCCGCTGGGACGACGGCGCGGTGGCCGGGGTCGACATGGTGGACCAGGACCTCGACGTGGTGATCCACCCGGATCTGACCTGGGAGTGGAAGGACGAGGACGAGTTCGCTGAGCGGCTCGCCTTCCCGGAGCACTACTGGGTGACCGACGAGAAGGCGGTGCGCGCCGAGGGGGAACGGGTGATCCGGATCGCCGAGTCGGGCGCGTTCCCGTTCGACGGGACGTGGTGCGACTTCACGCCGCCCGCAGAGTGGGACGTTCCGGACGAGCTGCCGCCCGGTTGGGACCGCCCACCGGCGCGCTGAAAGGTGTCCTTCGTCACGGACCGGCCGGTCCGGGGCGCGCGGTCCGGGTCCGGTGCGAGCGTTCCGGGTCGGATCTGGCAGAATGGTCCGCTGGTATCCGGCACGCGTCCGGCGCCCTCTAACCCGGGCGCGTCGCCAGTTCACCGAGCAGTCTCCGGCCCAAACCCCACTGTGCCGGTCGGCGCTCACCCGCCACACCGCCCAGACGGGCCGGTGAGATCGCAACAGGAGCGAAACAACTGTGGCCGTAAAGATCCGGCTCCTGCGGATGGGCAAGATCCGCAACCCGCAGTACCGCATCGTCGTCGCCGACTCGCGCACCAAGCGTGACGGTCGCGCGATCGAGTTCGTCGGTGTGTACCAGCCGAAGGAGGACCCTTCGGTGATCGAGGTCCGGTCGGAGCGGGTCCAGTACTGGCTGTCCGTCGGCGCTCAGCCGAGCGAGGCCGTGCAGCGTCTGCTGGAGCTGACCGGTGACTGGCAGAAGTTCAAGGGCCTGCCGGCCCCGCCGCCGCTGAAGGTCGCCCCGGAGCGGGCCGACCGCAAGGCGGCGTACGAGGCCGAGGCGAAGGCTGCCGCCGGTGTGGCGGACACCCCGGCCAAGCCGGCCAAGAAGGCCGCCAAGACGGAGGCCGCGAAGCCCGAGGCCGAGGCGCCGAAGGCGGAGGAGCCGAAGGCCGAGGCGCAGACCGGCGCCGAGTCCGGCGAGCAGGCCTGACATGGCGCTGCGTCCCGCCCTGGAGCACCTGGTCAAGGGGATCGTCGACCACCCGGACGACGTCCGGGTGCGGATGGTCGATTCCCGTCGGGGCAAGCGGCTCGAGGTCCGCGTGCACCCGGAGGATCTCGGCACGGTGATCGGGCGGTCCGGACGGACCGCCAAGGCGCTGCGCCAGGTGATCGGCTCCATCGGCGGACGTGGAGTACGCGTCGACATCGTCGACTCGTACTGATGCTTCTCGTCGTCGGCCGGATCGGCAAACCGCACGGCATCCGTGGTGAGGT
This sequence comes from Micromonospora sp. NBC_01392, assembly GCF_045040125.1. Taxonomy (NCBI): domain Bacteria; kingdom Bacillati; phylum Actinomycetota; class Actinomycetes; order Micromonosporales; family Micromonosporaceae; genus Micromonospora; species Micromonospora sp. NBC_01392. Next base: position 1,732,928 of record NZ_CP109549.1, read on the forward strand.
CACCGTGGAGGTGCGGACCGATGAGCCCGAAGCACGCTTCGCCCCCGGTTCGGTGCTGGTCACCGAGCCGGGGGTGGTGCCGGCCGAGCCCGGCGCCTGGCGGGTGCCGCCGACGCTGACCGTGGAGTCGGCGCGCTGGCACCAGGGTCGCCTGCTGGTCGTGTTCGCCGGCGTGGTGGGTCGCGACGTCGCCGAGGCGTTGCGCAACACGCTTGTCGGCGTGGACAGCGCCGACGTCGCCGAGCCGGACGACCCGGAGGAGTTCCACGACCACCAGTTGGTCGGGCTCGCCGTGGTCACCCGGGACGGGGAGCGGCTCGGCGAGGTGGACCGCGTCGACCATGCCCCCGCCTCCGACCTGTTGGTGGTGCGGCGTCCGGCGGGGAGTCCCGTGCTCGTTCCGTTCGTCAAGGCGATCGTGCCCGAGGTGGATCTCGCCGGCGGTCGCGTCGTCGTCGACCTGCCCGGCGGTTTGCTCGACCTCTAGCTGGAGCCACCGCATGCGCGTCGACATCGTGTCGATCTTCCCGGAGTACTTCGCCCCGCTGGACCTCTCGTTGATCGGCAAGGCCCGGGCGAACGGGCTGCTGCGGCTGGCCGTACACGATCTGCGGACCTGGACCCACGACGTGCACCGCACGGTGGACGACACGCCCTACGGCGGCGGTCCCGGCATGGTGATGCGGCCGGAGCCGTGGGGTGAGGCGCTGGACGCGCTGGCCCCCGACGAGCTGAGCCCGGACGGCCACACGCTGCCCCGGCTGCTCGTCCCGTCGCCGGCCGGCGTCCCGTTCACCCAGGCGATGGCGCACGAGCTGGCCACCGAGTCGCACCTGCTCTTCGCCTGTGGGCGGTACGAGGGCATCGACCAACGGGTGCTCGACCACGCGGCGACCCGGATGCCGGTGACCGAGGTCTCGCTCGGCGACTACGTGCTGTTCGGCGGCGAGGTCGCCGTGCTGGTCATCCTGGAGGCGGTCACCCGGCTGCTGCCGGGGGTGCTCGGCAACGCCGGCTCGCTGGACGAGGAGTCGCACGCGCACGGGTTGCTGGAGGCGCCGCTCTTCACGAAGCCGGCGACCTGGCGTGACCTCGACGTGCCCGAGGTGCTTAGGTCCGGCGACCATGCCCGGATCGCGCGCTGGCGGCGCGACGAGGCGCTGCGGCGTACCGCGGCCCGTCGCCCCGACCTGGTCGGCGCGCTGCCCCCGGAGAGCCTGGACCAGCGGGATCGGGCGGTGCTGGACCGGGGTGGGTTTCAGTCCCCGCCGGGGCATGTGGCAAAGTAGAGGGGTTGCCGCATCCGTTCACGCCGTGGGCGGCTGCGAGGACCCTCGACCGGGGCCGGCATCGCCGGTCACCACCCGGGGGTCAGAATCACCCGTTCGCGCATCGACTGACGATGCGCCGTGAGCCTCACGAGGACGCAGCGATGAACATCCTGGACGCCCTTGACGCCCAGTCGAAGCGCGCCGACCTGCCCGACTTCCGTGCCGGTGACACCGTCAAGGTGCACGCGCGGGTCGTCGAGGGCAGCCGGTCCCGGGTCCAGATCTTCCAGGGCGTGGTCATCCGTCGCCAGGGCGACGGCCTGCGCGAGACCTTCTCGGTCCGCAAGATCAGCTTCGGTGTCGGCGTGGAGCGGACCTACCCGCTGAACAGCCCGGGCATCGACCGGATCGAGATCGTGACCCGCGGTGACGTGCGGCGCGCCAAGCTCTACTACCTGCGCGAGCTGCGCGGCAAGAAGGCCAAGATCAAGGAGCTGCGGGAGAAGCAGCCGGCGAACTGATCCACTTCCGCCACGCCGTCCAAGCTGCGCGGATGTCGTATCGACCGGATCGCATTACCCTGGTCGGTACGGGCGCAGCCGGACGGCGCGAAGCGGTCCACTGCCGCCCGTGGGGTCTTCGAGGAGACTCCCGGGCGGTAGTGTCGTTTTCGCGGCGATCCGGAGAGTGGCATGGTGCAGATGCTTGACGAGGACGGCACCGTTGACCCCTGGCGCCGGCGGTCCCGCCGTTCCCGACGGCAGATGCCCCTCTGGCAGGAGTTGCCGCTGCTGCTCGTCGTGGCGTTCTGCCTCGCGGTGCTGATCCGCACGTTCCTGCTCCAGGCCTTCTTCATCCCGTCCGGGTCGATGGAGAACACGCTGCTCATCGGCGACCGGGTGCTGGTCAACAAGGTCGTCTACGACATGCGCGACCCGGTCCGCGGCGAGGTCGTGGTGTTCCGGGGCACCGACCGCTGGGTCGCCCAGGAGGCGCCGGCCCCGCCGACCAACCTCGCCGGCAAGGTCGGCCGCACGCTCGGCGACCTGGTCGGGGTCAGCCGCCCCGGCGAGAAGGACTTCATCAAGCGCGTCATCGGGGTGCCCGGCGACAAGGTCTGGTGCTGTGACGACGGCCGCGTCGTGGTCAACGGCACGCCGCTGGAGGAGCAGGCGTACGTCTCCGAGGACTCCCCGGTCGACCTGCCGCCCAACCCGAAGGAGTGCCGCTCCCGGCAGTTCACCGAGGTGGTGGTGCCGCCGGGGCAGATCTTCGTGATGGGCGACCACCGGCTGGTGTCGCAGGACGCCCGCTGCCAGGGGCCGGTGCCGATCGACAACGTGGTCGGCCGGGCCTTCATGATCGTCTGGCCGTCCGAGCGGTGGACCAGCCTGCCCGTACCCAAGACGTTCGCGGACCTGCCCCGCGCGGACGCCGCGCCGGCCCGCCCGGTCCCGGTCGATCCCGACCCGCTGGGGGGTGTCGTCCTGATTCTTCCCGTCGCGGCCACGCTGGCCGTTCTCCCGGGTTCGGGGCGACTGCGCCGCACCGGTGGACGTAGGCTCCTCCCGTGATTGACGAGCAGACCGAAAAGCCGCGCAGCTCCTTCTGGAAGGAACTGCCCATCCTCCTGGGTGTGGCGATCCTGGTCGCAGTGCTGGTTCGTGCCTTCGTGCTGCAGACCTTCTTCATCCCGTCCCCGTCCATGGAGAACACCCTCGCGATCGACGATCGGGTGCTGGTCAACAAGCTGGTCTACGACTTCCGCTCGCCGCACCGCGGTGAGGTGATCGTCTTCAAGGCACCCACCGAGTGGAGCGGCAACCCCGACGGTGAGGACTTCATCAAGCGGGTGATCGGCGTCGGGGGCGACCACGTGGTCTGCTGCGACCGCACCGGTGGCCAGGAGCGGCTGGTCATCAACGGCAAACCGATCGACGAGCCGTTCGTCTTCCCCGGCAACAAGCCCGCCGACCAGGACTTCGACATCACCGTGCCGAAGGGGCGGCTGTGGGTGATGGGCGACCACCGGGAGGCCTCCGGCGACTCGCTGGAGCACTGGCAGCAGTCCGGTGAGGACATCACCGAGGCCACCATCCCGGAGGGCGAGGTCGTCGGCCGGGCCTTCACCATCTTCTGGCCGGTCGGCCGGGCCACCTGGCTCACCGTGCCCAAGCAGTTCGACGGCATCCCCAATCCCTGACCGGAGCGCGTGGTCGTTCGTCGGAGGCGTCTGGCAGGCTGGTGCGGTGACCGTCTACACCCCTCGTCGCGCGGCCCGGGTGCTGCTGATCGACGCCGCCGGCCGGGTGCTGCTGTTCGAGGGCAGCGATCCGGGCCGGCCGGGGCACCGCTACTGGTTCACCCCCGGCGGCGGGCTCGACCCGGGGGAGACCCCGGCGCAGGGCGCGGCGCGGGAGCTGGCCGAGGAGACCGGCCTCCGGCTGACGCCGGCCGAGCTGGGCGCGCCGGTCTGGTCGGAGACCGTCGAGTTCCCGTTCGACGGCGTCTGGTACCGCCAGGAGCAGGAGTTCTTTCTCGCCCGGGTGCCCGGGTGGGAGGTCGACACCGCCGGCTTCGACGAGATCGAGCGGGCCAGCGTGCACGGGCACCGCTGGTGGGTGGTGACCGAGCTGGCCGCCACCACCGAGCGCTACTACCCGCCGGACCTGCCCGACCGGCTCGGCCGGGTGCTGACCGGGGGTGGCACGTGCTGACCCCGCCGCGCACCGTGGTGCGCCGCGACGGCGGCCTCTACGCGTTGGAGCGGGCGCTGCAACGGCGCGGCTTCCGGCACGTGGCGGGCGCCGACGAGGCCGGCCGGGGCGCCTGTGCCGGGCCGCTGGTGGCCGCCGCCGCGGTGCTGCCCGATGGGCGACGCGGCGAGATCGACGAGCTGGCCGACTCGAAGCTGCTCACCCCGGCGGCCCGCGAGCGGGTCTACCACGAGGTGGTGGCCCGGGCCCTGGCGTACGCCGTGGTGATCATCCCGGCCGAGGAGGTCGACGCGCGCGGGCTGCACGTGTGCAACCTGGCCGCGATGCGCCGCGCGCTCGCCTCGCTCGACACCCGGCCGGACTACGTGCTGACCGACGGCTTCGGGGTGGACGGGCTCGACGTGCCCGGGCTGGCGGTCTGGAAGGGCGACCGGGTGGCGGCCTGCGTCGCGGCGGCGAGCGTGCTCGCCAAGGTCACCCGGGACCGCATCATGGTGGAGCTGGACGGGCGCTTCCCGGGCTACGGTTTCGCCGAGCACAAGGGCTACATCACCGCGGAGCACAGCGCGGCGTTGCGGGAGCGGGGGCCCTGCCGGGAACACCGGTTCTCGTACGTGAACGTGGCGGCCGTCTCCGGGCGGGACGGCCGGCCGCCGCGGGCCCGCCGCCCGGCCGGCGGGGAGCCGACGGCGCCGCTCACCGGTCGTGGGGCCGGGGGTCGGGACGAGCCGATGGAGCACTCCGGCCCGCCAGGGGGTACCGTCGGCGTGGCGTTGGGCGAGCAGCCTCGACCTCCGGTGTCGGTGGGGGAAGATGTGGTCATGGAAGGCGGAGTGCGATGAGCGCGGAAGATCTCGAGAAGTACGAGACCGAGATGGAGCTGCAGCTCTACCGGGAGTACCGCGACATTGTCCGTCAGTTCTCCTACGTGGTGGAGACCGAGCGCCGTTTCTACCTGGCGAATCAGGTGGACCTGCACGTCCGCAACTCCGACGGTGAGGTCTACTTCGAGGTCGAGATGCACGACGCCTGGGTGTGGGACATGTACCGTCCTGCCCGTTTCGTCAAGAACGTCCGAGTAATGACGTTCAAGGACGTCAATGTGGAAGAGCTCGAAAAGCCCGACATCTCGCTCCCCGCGGATTCGGGCTTCGGCGGCTGAGCCGGGCGGGCCGAACCGCCCGCCGCCGGCCGCCGATCACTCCGCCGGCACGACCACCTCGACGCGCTGCACCAGGTTGTTCGCGAACCCACCCCGGTTCCACGGCTGCTCGACCGGCTGGGTCCGCCCCGAGGCGTCCGTCGCCCGCGCCCCCAGCACGTACCGCCCCGGCGTCGCCGTCCACGCCACCGACCACCGGCGCCACGCCCACTCGCCTCCGGTGGGCTCGTCCAGACGCGCCGGCGTCCAGGTGTCGCCGCCGTCGAACGTCACCTCGACCGACGTCACCGGCGCGTGCCCCGACCAGGCGCGACCGTCCACCGTGCACGGCCCCGGCCGCAGCACCCGCGTCCGGGACATGAAATCCGGGAACCCGGGCGGACGCACCAGCGCGCGCGGCTCGATCCGGGTCACCGGCACGCCCGGGTCGACGGCGTCGGTCCGCAGCCGGTAGGCCACCGCGTTCTGGTAACCGTCGAACGGCTCCGTCGCCACCCGGATGTCGCGTAGCCACTTGACGTGCGCCATGCCGTACCAGCCCGGCACGATCAGCCGCAGCGGGGCGCCGTGCTGCGGCAGCAACGGAGCGCCGTTCATCTCGTACGCCAACAGCACCTCCTCGCGCAGCGCGTCGGCCACCGGCAGCGCGCGTTGGTAGTCCTGCTCGACGCCGCGCTCCACCCCGTGGTCGGCGCCGGTGAACACCACGTCGACCGCGTCGGCGGACAGGCCGGCCTCGCGCAGCAGCGGAGCCAGCGGGGTGCCCGTCCACTCGGCGTTGCCCACCGCCTCCACCAGCCAGGGCTGGCTGACCGGACGTGGATGCAGCAACGCCCGCCCGTTGCCGGCGCACTCCAGCGTGACCTGCCGGGTGACCCGGGGCCGGGCGCGCAACGTCGCCAGGTCCAGCCGGAGCGGACGCGCGACCGCCCCGGACACGGTCAGCGTGTGCCCGGCCGGGTCCACGTCGGGGATGTCGTAGTGGATGAGCAGGTAGTGCAGGCCCGCCGGCGTCACGTCGTACCGCAACGCCTCCAGCGGGATGCCGTGGTTGCGCGCGGCGAGCTGAAGCTCCTCGACGCTGATCGCCTCGTCCGGCCCGGCGACCCGCGAGGGGCGGCTGACGTCGTCCACAGAGGTCATCGCTGCTCCAACTCGTCGTACCCCACGAACTCGAACATCCGCACCCCCGGGGCGAGCGGCCGGGGCGGGCCGGTGAAGCGGTGCGCGCCGACCCCCACCCCGTCGGCCGGGCTGCTCACCGCCACCGGCACGAAGCCCTCCTCGGCGAACCAGTCGCAGATGACCGGCACCAGGTCCGGCTCCCGCCGGTGCCGGGTCCACAGCACCGTGCCGCCGGTGGCGCAGAGCGATGCACAGTGTCGCACCGTCGAGCGGATGTCGTCGTCGTCGATATTGCCGAAGATGCCGCAGGCCAGCACCAGGTCCGCCGGGGCCAGGTCGGCGTAGCGGTCGGTCAGGGCCGCGTCGCCGGTGACCACCTCCACGCCGGTCAGCCCCGCCTCGGCGGCGGCCCGGCGGGCCGGCTCGGTGTTGCGCGGATCCAGCTCGACCAGGCGGGCGGTCACGTCCCGGCCACGGGGATGGGTGGCGAGCACCGGGATCAGGTCGCGTCCCTGACCGGCGCAGAGGCTGATCGCGCGCAGCGGGCCGGGCGGCGCCGCGTCCAGCGCCTCGACGATCCGGTGCCGCACCTCGACGAGCCGCCGGGACAGCGCCGAGTCGGGCTGGTCGTAGTCGCGGTGCCAGGCGTGCCAGTCCTTCGTCACGCGGCCAGCATAGGCGGATCCGCCATAGCAGATCCGTCCCGAGTTCGGGCGTCGTCCACAAGCGGGTGTCCGTCCACAGCGTCGGCCGCGAGCGGTGGCCGGACGCCGGGCGGCGCGGGCAGAGTGCGCGGCATGGCTACCCCGATCGGTCGCGCCGGTGCGGCCGTGCTGCTGGTGCTGCTCCTCGTGCCGGGCCCGTCCGCCGAGCCGTCGCGCCGCCCGGCACCGGCCGGCGCCGTACGCCCGGCGGGTCCACCGCCGGCCGCGGCCGTACCTCCCGTCGGGGCCGCGCCACCGCCGCTCCGGGCTTCTCCGCGGGACGGCGCCGCACCGCCGGCCGGTCGACCGGTGTCGGCGGCCAAGGCGCCGACAACCGGTGCGGCGGCACGTTTCCGGTGGCCGCTGCCGGGCCCACCCCGGGTGGCCCGGCGGTTCGACCCGCCACCTGAGCCCTGGCTGCCCGGGCACCGGGGCGTGGACCTCGTCGCCGCACCGGGTGCCGAGGTGCGCGCCGCCGGAGCGGGAACGGTCCTCTTCGCCGGCGCGGTGGCCGGCCGGCCGGTGCTCACCGTCGGGCACGGTGACGGGCTGCGCACCACCTACGAGCCGGTCCGTTCCCGGCTCGCGGCCGGCACCCGGGTCGACGCCGGCACCCCGGTCGGCGAGCTGCTCGCCGGGCACCCCGGCTGTGCCGCCGAGGCCTGCCTGCACTGGGGACTGCGCCACGGTGACGACTACCTGGACCCGCTCGCCCTGCTCGGGCTGGGCCGGGTCCGACTCCTCCCCCTCGACCCGACGCCGGCCAACCCGGGCGATCAGCCCTGGGCGAGCAGCGCGGGCAGCCGCACCGCCAGCCGGTCGTACTCCTCCGGGGTGTTGTAGACCTGGCCGCACAGCCGCAGGTAACCCCGGCCGTTCCAGCCGGCCACCGACACCTCGGCGGCCAGCCGGTCCGCGATCCGGGCCCGCAGCGCCCGGGCCGCGTCCAGCGTCGTCGCGACGCCGGGCGGCAGCGGCACCAGACGCATGGCGACCGCCGGTCCGCCGGGCGCCGGCAGCCGCTCCGGCGCCACCCCGAGCGCGTCCCCGACCACCCGTTGCCCGTACGCGGCCAGCGCCGCGTTGTGCGCGCGCACCCGGTCCACGCCGAGGCTGCGCAGCGTGAACAGGCCGACCGGGGCGGCCAGCCAACCGGTGTAGTCCAGGGTGGCCTGCCACTCGACCCGGGTGGGAAACCCGCTGCCCTGCTCCCACGAGACGACGAGCGGCTGGATCCGCTCCCGCCACGGCTCCGCCACCACCAGCGCGGCGGCGCCGCGCGGCGCGTACGCCCACTTGTGCAGGTTGCCGACCCAGAAGTCGGCGCCGACCGACGCCACCGTGGCCGGCAGCATGCCCGGCGCGTGCGCCGCGTCCACCAGCACCTGCACGCCCCGTTCCCGGGCCACCGCGACGAGCGCCGCCGCCGGAAACAGCCGGGCGGTCGGCGAGGTGAGCTGGTCGACGATCAGCAACCGGGTCCGCCCGGGACGCAGCCCGGCCCGCACGATCTCGACGACCTCCTCGTCGGTGGCCGTCAACGGCACCGACAGGACCCGGGACGCCGCCCCGGTCCGCGCACACTCCCGGGCCACCGACAGGGCGACCGCGCCGTACCCGTGGTCGGTGGTCAGCACCTCGTCGCCGGGGCGCAGCCCGAGCGACTGCAACACCACGGCCGCGCCGGCGGTGGCGTTGCCGACCAGGGCGGTGCCGTCCGGGTCGGCGCCGAGGAAGGTGGCCAGGTGCCGCCGGGCGTGAGTGATCCGGTCGACCAGGCCCTGGGCGAAGAACCGCAGCGGGTTGGCCTCCATCTCGTCGCGCAGCCGCTGCTGGGCGCGCTGCACGGCGATCGGCACGGCACCGAACGAGCCGTGGTTGAGGTGGCTGACGGACGGGTCGAGGGAGAAGAGCAGCCGAGCCCCGGGAATCGGCTCGGGCGGCTGCGGCACCGTCATCCGTCGATGGTAGCCCGCCATGGATCACCGCCGGCCGGTTCCGTCAGGCCCGTGGGTGCGCCTGCCGGTAGGCCGCCCGCAGCCGCTCGATCGAGACGTGTGTGTAGATCTGCGTGCTGGCCAGCGACGAGTGCCCGAGCAGCTCCTGCACGGCGCGCAGGTCCGCGCCGCCTTCGAGCAGATGGGTGGCGGCCGAGTGGCGCAGCCCGTGCGGGGTCACCCGCGGCACGCCGGCCGCCGCGGTCCAGCCGGCCACGATCCGCCGGGCGGTGGTCGGGTTCAGCCGTCCGCCCCGGGCCCCGAGCAGCAGCGCGCGGCCCGAGCCGGGCACCACCAGGGCGGGCCGGCCGGCGTCGAGCCACGCGTCCAGCGCGCGCTGCGCCGGGACCCCGTACGGCACCGCCCGCTCCCGGCCGCCCTTGCCCAGCACGCGTACCACCCGGCGGGCCTGGTCGACGTCCGTGACGTCCAGGCCGCACGCCTCGCTGATCCGCACCCCGGTGCCGTAGAGCAGTTCGAGCAGCAGCCGGTCCCGCAGCAGCACCGCCTCCGGCGGACCGGCCCCGTCGCCCGCCCCAGCCCCGTCGCCCGCGTCGGCGTTGGCTTCGGCTTCGGTCTCGGCGGGCAGTCCCGGGTTCCGGTCGGTGGCCTCGGTGGCCTCGGCAGCCCGTGCCGGGGCGTCCATCAGGGCGGCGGCCTGATCGGCGCGCAGGACGGTGGGCAGGTCCCGGCGGGCCCGGGGGCTGGCCAGCGGCGCGGCGACGTCGTCGGGGAGCAGGCCGGCCCGGTGCGCCCAGGCGCTGAAGGTCCGGGCGGCGGCGGCCCGCCGGGCCAGCGTCGTCCGGGCGGTCCCCATGGTCCGCTGCCGGGCCAGCCAACTGCGCAGCACCGCGAGGTCCAACTCGGGCAGGTCGGCGCAACCCATCCGCGCCGCGTGGTCCAGCAGTGAGACCACGTCCGTGACGTACGCCCGGACGGTGTGCGCGGAGCGGTTCCGCACCTGGGACAGGTGGTCGGCGAAGTCGTCCACCGCCGCGCGCATGGCGGTGGGCAGCGCCGCGTGGAGGTCGCGGGTGCCGCCGCGTCGTCCGCTCATGCCCACCTCGTCGTCGATCCCGCGCCGGCGGGGGCCCCGTGGTCGGGATGAGCCTACGGGCACCGGGTGAGCCGGTCGGGTACCGACAGGCGGACGCGCGCTGCCCGCCGCTGTCCGTCGTACGGTTCGTCCACAGTGGCCTGCCGGACGCGATCCACAGTCTCGTCGCGGAGCTGGAGACCGGGGAGCGGAACGCGCTCACCCATCTTCGGTCCGGGCGTCCGTCCGCCTGACGATCGCCGGCGGGGGAGCCAACGCGTACCCGCCGTCACGGCGCACCACGAGGTGGAGCTCCTCCAGCAGCGACAGCTTCCGCATGGCCGCCCGGATGTCCACGCCGGCCCGGGCGGCCAGCGCCTCCAGCCCGATCACGCCGCGACGCGGAAACGTCTCCACCAGCAGCGTGGCCTCGTCGTCGAGCTGGTCGGTGGGCCGGCTCGGCCCGCGTACGGGCGGGGCGAGGTCCGCGCCGATCCGACCCACCTCCTCCAGCACGTGTGCCACGCCGGTGACCAGGCGGGCCCTCGGCTCCTCGCGGAGGATCTCGTGGGCGCCGACGGACATGGCCGACGTGACCGGACCCGGAACGACCATGGCCGGGCGGCTGAGGGCGAGCGCCCGTCTCGTCGTCTGGGTCGCCCCGCTGCGGGCGGACGCCTCCACCAGCACGGTGCCGAGGGTGCCGGCGGCGATCACGCGATTCCGGATGAGGAACCGGGGACGCAAGGGCTCCGCCCCGGGCAGCCATTCGCCGAGCAGCAACCCGGACTCGGCGATCCGGTCGAAGAGCGCGGCGTTACCCATCGGGTAGGGCCGGTCGATCCCGCACGCCAGCACGCTCACCGTCACCCCGCCGGCGTTCAGCGCGCCCCGATGCGCCGCCGCGTCGACGCCGAAGGCGCCCCCGGAGACCACGGTCCAGCCCCGGTCGGCGAGACCGTAGCCGAGTTCGGTCGCCACGTGCAGGCCGTACGCGGTCGCGGCCCGGGCGCCGACCACGGCCACGGAACGCTCCAGGGATTCGTCCAGTCGCCGGGCGCCGCGCAGCCACAGGCACAGCGGCGGGGCGGTTTCCAGGTCCACCCGCCGGCTGGTATTGGACAGCCGGAGACGGCGCAGGTCGGCGAGTCGAACCGGCCACTCGGCGTCCTCCGGGCAGATGACGCGGGCACCGAGCCGTTCCGCGCGGGCCAGCGCGTCGGCGGCGACGCCGCGTGCGTCACCGCTGGCGCGGCGGGCCGCCACGGTGGCGCGGAGCCGGTCCTCGGGTGCGCCGCCGTCGAGCAGCAGGTCCAGCGTGGCGATCGGGCCGATCGAGTCCACCAGCCGGTACACGGTCCAGGTGCCGGGCTCGGCGAGCCAGGTCAACGCCAGCCGGGCGAGCAGCCGCTCCTCCCCGGTGCTCATGCGCCTGCTCCCGTCCTGAGTTGGAGGGCCTCCAGCACGTCCTGCCGGTCCGGGCGGGCGCGCCCGTCCAGGTCGGCGACGGTCCAGGCCATTCGGATGACGCGATCGAAGCCGCGTGCGGAGATCGATCCGGAGTCCAGCCGGGCGCGTAGCTCAGCGGTGTCGTCGGCGGGGAGCCGCCACGGTGGACGGCGGAGGAGCGGCCCCGGTATCTCGGCGTTGAGCCGGTGCCCGGTGCCGGCCCACCGGTCGGCGGCGGCCCGTCGGGCCGCGGCGACGCGGGCGGCGACCGTCGACGAGGACTCACTCACGGTCACCGTCTCCATCAGCTCCGCTGCGGTCACCGGCAGCAGTTGCACCTGCACGTCGACCCGGTCGAGCAGTGGCCCGGAGAGCCGGCCGAGGTAGCGCCGCCGGGCCTGCGGGGCGCACTCGCAGTCGGCGTCGCCGGACGGCTTCGCGCAGGGGCAGGGGTTGGCGGCCAGCACCAGTTGGGAACGGGCCGGGTACTCAGTGGCGCCCCGGGTGCGGGCGACCCGGACCCGTCCGCTCTCCAGCGGCTGGCGCAACGCCTCCAGCGCGCCCTTGCTGAACTCCGGCGCCTCGTCGAGGAAGAGCACGCCCCGGTGGGCCAGCGACACGGCGCCGGGCCGGGCCAGCCCGGAGCCGCCGCCGACCAGCGCGGGCACCGTGGCGGTGTGGTGCGGCGCCTGGAACGGTGGGCGGCGCAGCAGCCCGCCGCCGGGCGGCAGCAGGCCGGCGATCGAGTGCAGCGCCGTCACCTCCAGGGCGGCCTCGTCGTCCAGCGCGGGCAGGATCGACGGCAGCCGTTCGGCGAGCATGGTCTTGCCGGCCCCGGGCGGGCCGAGCAGGGCGAGGTGGTGGCCGCCGGCGGCGGCGATCTCCAGGGCCCGCCGGCCGAGGGGCTGCCCGGCGACGTCGCTGAGGTCGGGACCGGTGGGCGCGCCGGCCGGCGGCGGCTCCGGTGAGGCGAGCAGTGGCACGCCGCCGCGGATGTGCGCGACGAGCCGGTGCAGCGTGTCGACCCCGTGCACCCGTACGCCGGGGATGACGGCGGCCTCCGCGGCGTTGCCGGCGGGCACCACGACGCGCGGGCAGCCGGCCCGGGCGGCGGCGGCGACCATGGGCAGGGCGCCCCGGACCGGGCGGACCGCGCCGTCGAGACCGAGTTCGCCGAGGACGACGGTGCCCTCCAGGGCGACCGGCGGTAGTTCGCCGGAACCAGCGAGCACGGCGACGGCGATGGCGAGGTCGAACGCGGAACCGTACTTGGGCAGGGTGGCGGGGAGCAGGTTGAGCGTGATCCGCCGGTTGGGCCACTTCTGGCCGGAGTTGACGATGGCGGCGCGAACCCGGTCGCGCGCCTCGTGCAGCGCGGTGTCCGGCAGGCCGGAGATGAGCACCGCCGGCAGGCCGGGCGCGAGGTCGGCCTCCACTTCGACCACCTGCCCGGACACGCCGGCCAGCCCGACGCTGAGGACCTTGGCGTAGCCCATGTCAGAACGCGCCCCGGAGGTGTTCCACGCGGGCGTGGCCGGCGGCCGGCAACCGGACCGAGAGCACGTCGAAACGGACCTCGTCGGCGGTGGTGCCGGTCTCGGCGAGCCAGCGGGCGGCCAGGCCGCGCAGCCGGCGTGCCTTGGCCCGGACCACGGCCTCGGCGGGGGAGCCGTACCGCTCGGTGCGCCGCGTCTTCACTTCGCAGAAGGCGAGGACCGGCCCCTCCCAGGCGATGATGTCGATCTCCCCGTCGGGGCAGCGCCAGTTGCGGGCGATCGGGCGTAGCCCGGTCTCGATCAGGTGCCGCAGCGCGCACCGTTCGCCGTAGGCGCCGACGGCCTGGTTCCGGTTCGTCATGCCGGTCAGGATGCGACCGACGGGCGTGGTCGTGCGGAGCTGCCGCCGCCGGCCTGTGGACGAGGGTGGGGTTGTGGACGGGCACCCGATCTCGCGCCCGATCTGCTAAAGGGACGATCCGCGAGGACACGCTCCGTGATCGCACGACGACCGGGCGGCGTGGGGATGAGCTGCGGTGACGCTCCGGCCGACCCGAATGGCGTGGCTGGTGCCGGTCGCATACCGTGCCCGTCGTGGACGGACGACGGAGCTATCCCGAGGATCAGCAGGAACCGCGGTGGGGCGACCGCGGGTACGAGTCGGACTGGCGTGCCGCGGGCGAGTCGCGCTACCGCGACGACGACTACCGCGCCCCGGAGCAGCGGGCGGGCGAGGGTCGGTACGCGGACCCGGGTCGGTACTCCGCCGCCGATCCGCTCGTCGACGACACGAGTGGTTGGCGGTCACAGCGACCGGACGACCCGGAGGTCTCCGGGGAGCTGCCGGGGCGGGCCGGCCGGCGCGCGGCCCGAGAGGCGGCGGCCGGGCAGGGGGACGACCGGCTCGGCGCGGTGTCGCGCAGCGGCGTCGACGCGCTCGGCACCGCGTCGCGTGGCGCGCCGGACCCGCTCGGGTCGCGCGGGACCGACGCCCTCGCCGGGGGCGCCGACCCGGCCCGACCCGCCTCGTTCGGGAGTTTCGGCGCGGACGCCCCGGCCGGAGGTGCCGTTTCGGCCGGTCCGGGCTCGTTCGGGGGGTTCGGCGCGGATGCCCCGGCCGGGAGTGGCGATCCGGCCCGCCCCGGCCCGCTCGGCGGCTACCCGATCGTGGAGACCGGTCGGTCGGCGGAGCCCGCCACGGCCGGCGGGACGCAGATCTCGGTGGGCGGCCGGCCGAGCCCGGGTGCGGCCACCTCGCTGACCATCGGCGAGCGCCCGACCGCCCCGGTCGAGCCGACGGCGCCGGTGAACCCGCTGGAGATGCCGACCGGCCCGATGCCGGCGGTCGTGCCCCGGCCGGACGGGCCGCCGCCCGGTGACGGCGTCTACCGGACCCGGCGCCCGGCGTTGGCGGTGCTGCTGGCGGCGCTCGTGCTGGTGCTGGAGGTGCCCGCGTTCCGGGTGCTGCTGCACGGGCTGGTGGGTGACCCGGTCTCCACCTCGCACGTCGTGGTGGGCACGTTCCTCGTGGTCGGGCTGCCGATCTTCGGTGCCGGGCTGTATGGCCTGCGCACCGGTGGGCTCGCGCTGGCCGACGGCAGCCGCGGCTGGCTCCGCCCGCCGACCGCGTACCTGACCGTGGGTCTGGTGCTCTTCGTCGCCGCCGCGCTCGCGGCCCGCTGACCGCCCCGTGACCGCGCACCCCGGGGCCGGGGGGCGGAGAAGGCGCGTACACTGGTCAACTGGCGACCGCCTCGCGCGGTCGACCTCGCGTGCCCTCTCCATGGTCATTCCGTGGAGCGACGGCCTCCCTGGTCCCGGTCCTTCGTCCGGGCCCACCCTGGCCGGCGACCGGGCGCCAGGCGTCCGGCCGCCGGCCGGACGGACAACCAGGGACAAAGTAGGAGTACCCACCATGGCCGTCGTGACCATGCGTCAGCTGCTGGAGAGCGGTGTGCACTTCGGGCACCAGACCCGGCGCTGGAACCCGAAGATGAAGCGCTTCATCTTCACCGAGCGCAACGGTATCTACATCATCGACCTGCGCCAGACCCTCGACTACATCGAGAAGGCGTACTCGTTCATCCGCACCACCGTCGCGGGCGGCGGCAGCATCCTGTTCGTCGGCACCAAGAAGCAGGCCCAGGAGGCCATCGCCGAGCAGGCGACCCGGGTCGGCCAGCCGTACGTCAACCACCGCTGGCTCGGTGGCATGCTGACCAACTTCCAGACCGTGTACAAGCGGCTCCAGCGGATGAAGGAGCTTGAGGCCCTGGGTGACCTGAGCGGCACCGCCGCCGGTTACACCAAGAAGGAGACCCTCCAGCTCTCCCGCGAGAAGATCAAGCTCACCAAGACCCTCGGTGGCCTGCGGGACATGCAGAAGCTCCCGGCTGCGGTCTGGATCGTCGACACCAAGAAGGAGCACATCGCCGTCGACGAGGCCCGCAAGCTGGGCATCCCGGTGATCGCCGTGCTGGACACCAACTGCGACCCGGACGAGGTCGACTTCCCGATCCCGGGTAACGACGACGCCATCCGCTCGGCCGAGCTGCTGACCAGGGTCGTCGCCGCGGCCGTCGCCGACGGTCTGATCGCGCGTTCCGGCCGTGGCCGGGGCGGCGACGAGAAGCCCGAGGCGGGCCAGGTCGGCGCCGACGAGCCGCTGGCCGAGTGGGAGCGCGAGCTGCTCGAGGAGCCGAAGAAGGCCGACGAGCAGCCCGCCGCCGCTGCCGAGCAGCCGGTGCCGGCCGCCGAGGAGTCGGCCCCGGCCGCCGCCGAGGAGCCGAAGAAGGCCGCCGAGCAGCCGGCGACCGCCGCCGCGGAGTGATCGCACCGCCGCGTCCCCGCCGGCCGGTTCTGCGCCGGCCGGCGGGGCGCGGCGGACACACCGGGCGACACCGGCCCGGTTCCGGGTAACCGGCAGTCAGACCATCCCACCGCAGTAGTCACAGACACTGAAGAGAGAGTCATGTCCAACTTCACCGCCGCGGACGTCAAGAAGCTCCGGGACCTCACCGGCGCCGGCATGATGGACTCCAAGAAGGCGCTGACCGAGGCCGAGGGCGACTTCGACAAGGCCGTCGAGATCCTGCGCGTCAAGGGCGCGAAGGACGTGGGCAAGCGGGCCGGTCGCACCGCCGCCAACGGTCTCATCGCCCACTCCGGCCAGGCGCTGCTCGAACTCAACTGCGAGACCGACTTCGTCGCCAAGAACGACGCCTTCATCGCGCTGGCCCAGCAGCTGGTCGAGCACGGCGTGACCAGTGACGCCACCAACGCCGAGGAGCTGCTCGCCAGCACCATCGACGGCAAGAGCGTGGCCGACCTGATCCAGGAGCAGTCCGCCAAGATCGGCGAGAAGCTGGTGCTGAACCGCTTCGCCAAGCTCGACGGCACCACCGCGGTCTACCTGCACCGCAAGAGCCAGGACCTGCCCCCGGCGGTCGGCGTGCTGGTGCAGTTCTCCGGCAAGACCGACGAGGCGGGCGACGCGGACGCCCGTGGCGTCGCGATGCAGATCGCCGCGATGCGGCCGAAGTACCTCACCCGGGACGAGGTGCCCGCCGAGACGGTCGAGTCCGAGCGGCGCATCGCCGAGCAGACCGCCCGCGAGGAGAACAAGCCCGAGGCGGCGCTCCCGAAGATCGTCGAGGGCCGGGTGAACGCCTTCTTCAAGGACTTCGTCCTGCTGGAGCAGGCCTCGGTCGCCGACAACAAGAAGACCGTCAAGCAGGTGCTGGCCGAGGCCGGCATCGAGGTGACCCGCTTCGTGCGGTTCGAGGTCGGCCAGGCCTGAGCCGCCACCCGGGCCGCGGGCCCGGGCAGCGAGAACGTGGACGAGGAGGCCGCCGGTGTACGCGACAGGCACCGCGGCCTCCTCGTCACATAGGGTCGGCAAGGGCAGGTACGCGACGCTCGCGCGGTGCGCGGGGAGAAGGGGCGGGGCGGATGACGCAGGTTGTGAGTGACCGGAGCCTGGCGGCGGATGACCCGACCGCCCCTCCGCCCGGCCGGTCCCGTCGGGTGGTGCTGAAGCTGTCCGGCGAGGTCTTCGGCGGCGGCGCGATCGGCGTCGACCCGGACGTGGTCCAGGGCATCGCCCGGCAGATCGCCACCGTGGTCCGCCGCGGCGTGCAGGTCTCCGTGGTGGTCGGCGGCGGCAACTTCTTCCGCGGCGCCGAGCTGCAGAAGCGCGGCATGGACCGCGCCCGCGCCGACTACATGGGCATGCTGGGCACGGTGATGAACTGCCTCGCGCTCCAGGACTTCCTGGAGAAGGAGGGCATCGAGACCCGGGTGCAGAGCGCGATCACCATGGCCCAGGTCGCCGAGCCGTACATTCCGCTGCGCGCGATCCGGCATCTGGAGAAGGGCCGGGTGGTGATCTTCGGCGCCGGCGCCGGGATGCCGTACTTCTCCACCGACACGGTGGCCGCCCAGCGCGCGCTGGAGATCCGCGCGGACGTGGTGCTGATGAGCAAGAACGGCGTGGACGCGGTCTACACCGCCGACCCCCGGATCGACCCGACGGCGAGCAAGCTCGACTCGATCACCTTCTCCGAGGTGCTGCGCCGCAACCTGCGGGTCGCCGACGCCGCCGCGTTCAGCCTCTGCATGGAGAACGGCCTGCCGATGCTGGTCTTCGGCGCCCAGGGTGACGACACGATCGTCCGCGCCGTCGGCGGTGAGAAGATCGGCACGCTGATCACCGCCTGACCGGCCCACCCGGACCGGCAGCGGTCCTCTGCCACAGCCCCAGCACAGCCCACGACGAGCGACAGAAGGAGGCGAGGAGACCGGTGATCGACGACACCCTCCTCGAGGCGGAGGAGAAGATGGAGCGTGCCATCGAGCACGCCAGGGAGGAATTCGGCGGGATCCGCACCGGTCGCGCCAACGCCGCCATGTTCTCCCGGATCGTCATCGACTACTACGGCAGCCCGACCCCGCTGCCGCAGATGGCGTCCATCGCGGTGCCCGAGCCGCGCATGGTGATCATCAAGCCGTACGACACCTCGCAGACCAATGCGATGGAGAAGGCGATCCGCGACTCGGATCTCGGGGTGAACCCGAACAACGAGGGCAACCAGCTGCGCATCGTGCTCCCGCAGATGACCGAGGAGCGGCGACGCGAGATGATCAAGGTCGCCCGGCAGAAGGGCGAGGAGGCGAAGGTCGCCGTCCGTAACATCCGCCGCAAGGGCAAGGAAGAGCTGGACCGCCTGGTCAAGGACGGCGAGGTCGGCGAGGACGAGGGCCGGCGCGCGGAGAAGGACCTGGACGACCTGACCCAGCGCTTCGTCGGCACCGTGGATGAAATGATCAAGCACAAGGAGAGCGAGCTGCTCGAGGTCTGAACGGCCCGCGCACTCCGTCACGGCACCGCGCCGCCGTCGCCCGGCACCCCGGGCGGCGGCCCGGTGCCGTCGTCGTGCCCGGCGGCGTCCACCCTCGACGCCGGCCGGTTGCAGTAGGCTCGGCACGATTCCCGACCACCACCGGGTGAACGGCGGGAATCGCCCGGCCGTCGGTCGGTCAACAGGAAGTCTCACGCCGGTAGGGGATGGTCTTGGTCTTGCGTCATGTGGTGGCTTTCGTACCGTCTGCCGGTGCGTGATGTCCCACCCCGACCCCTACGGCAGCACCGAGCCGCGCGGCTGGGACCGCTCGGCCCCCGCCCTGCCCTGGCCGGAGACCGGCCTGGAGCCCGGCCCGTGGCGGCGTCCCGCCCCCGGCCCGGACGCCTTTCCCGACGCGGAGGCGTACGCCGGGCCGGTCACCGACGCGTACCCGCTGGATCAGCGGCACCACGACGCGCCGTGGCCGCCCGACGGCGCCCCGGCCGCGCCGCCTGGCCGGCGGGACGAGCCCGGCGACCGCGGCCCGGCGGGCGACGACCGGCCGGACGACGACTACCCCACCGCGCAGATCGCCCCGGTCCGCGACGAGTTCACGGTCCGTGACGACCCCGCGGTACGCGCCGAGCCCGCGCCCGAACCGCCGGCCGGTCGCCGGTCGAAGGGGCGTCGACGGGCGAGCGCGGACCGTCCCCCGACCACCGCGCCGCCGGCGTCCCGGGCGGGCCGCAACCTGCCGGCGGCGATCGGCGTCGGGGCGGCCCTCGGCGCGGCGATCGTGGTGCCGCTCTTCTTCTTCCTGCCGGCGTTCCTGGCCGTGCTCGCCGCCGCGGTGGCGATCGGCATCTGGGAGATGGCGCGGGCGGTCCGCCGCAGCGGCGCCCACCCGCCGCTGGTGCCGCTGGTCGCCGGTGGCGTGATCATGGTCGGGCTGGCCTGGTTCGCCGGCCCGGACGCGCTCTGCCTCGGGCTGCTGGTCACCGTGCTGGGCACGATGATCTGGCGGCTCGGCGACGGTCCCGGCAACTACCAGCGTGACCTGACCGCGGCCACGCTGATCGCGGTCTACGTGCCCTTCCTCGCCGGCTTCGCGGCCCTGCTCGCCGCCGCGCCCGACGACGGTCACCTGCGGGTGCTGGTCACGCTGGTGGCGGTGGTGCTCTCCGACACCGGCGGGTACGCGGCCGGGGTGGCCTTCGGCAAGCGTCCGATGGCCCCGAAGATCAGCCCGAAGAAGTCGTGGGAGGGCTTCGCCGGCTCGGTCGCCGCCGCCGCGGCGGGCAGCGCGCTGCTGCTGTGGCTGCTGTTCGACGTGGCCCCGTGGTGGGGCGCGCTGTTCGGGATGGCGATGTCCTGCGCGGCGGTGCTCGGTGACCTCGCCGAGTCGATGATCAAGCGCGATCTGGGCGTCAAGGACATGAGCAACCTGCTGCCCGGCCACGGCGGCCTGATGGACCGGCTCGACTCGATCCTGTTCGCGGTGCCGACGGCGTACCTGCTGTTGGCGGTGTTCGTGCCGGTGGTGAGCTGAGGGATGGATCACGTCGTCGCCACGCCCCCGACCGGCCGGTCGGGGGCGATTCGGCGCCGGTGGACAGGTGCGTCCGGCTCGGCGCGTGTCAGACTGGACGCGCCATGACGAGCCTCCCGCTGATCTCCGTAGACCCCGACGCCCGCGGCCGCCGGCCCGCGATGCCTCCCCGCCACCTCGCCGACCTCGACCTGCCGGGCCGGCAGGCGCTCGTCACCGAGCTGGGCGAACCGGCGTTCCGCGCCAAGCAGGTGTCGAACCACTACTTCGGCCGCCTGGTCCGTGACCCGGAGCGGATGACCGACCTGCCGGCGGCGACCCGGGAGCGGCTGGCCGGCACGTTGCTGCCCACGCTGCTCACCCCGGTGCGCGAGCTGGCCTGTGACGACGGCGCCACCCGCAAGGCGCTCTGGCGGCTGCACGACGGCTCGCTGGTGGAGAGCGTGCTGATGGGTTACCCGGACCGGGTCACCGTCTGCATCTCCAGCCAGGCCGGCTGCGGCATGGCCTGCCCGTTCTGCGCCACCGGCCAGGCCGGGCTGACCCGCAACCTCTCCACCGCGGAGATCGTCGACCAGGCCGTCTACCTGGCCGGCGTGGCCGCCTCCGGTGCGGTGGCCGGCTCGCCGCCGCGGCTGTCGCACGTGGTGTTCATGGGCATGGGTGAGCCGCTGGCCAACTACGCGCGGGTGGTGGCGGCGATCCGCCGGCTGGTCGCGCCGGCCCCGGAAGGGCTCGGCCTGTCCCAGCGGCACATCACCGTCTCCACGGTCGGGCTGGTGCCGGCCATTCGGCGGTTGGCCAGCGAAGACCTCTCCGTGACCCTTGCGTTGTCGCTGCACGCCCCCGATGATGAGCTGCGCGACGAACTCGTCCCGGTCAACCAGCGCTGGAAGGTGTCCGAGGTGCTGGACGCGGCGTGGGACTACGCGGCCACGACGGGGCGTCGCGTGTCCATCGAATACGCGATGATCAAGGACGTGAACGACCAGCCGTGGCGGGCCGACCTGCTCGGGCGGCTGCTGGCGGGCAAGCTGACCCACGTGAACCTGATCCCGCTCAACCCGACTCCGGGCAGCCGCTGGGACGCCAGCCCGAAGCCGGTCGAGCGGGAGTTCGTCAGGCGGTTGCGCGACGCCGGCGTGTCCACCACGGTGCGGGACACCCGGGGGCGCGAGATCGACGGGGCGTGTGGGCAGCTCGCCGCCGCCGAGGACACCGACAGCGACCCCCGCGCGGCAACGGCGTAGCGGTACGAGACCAGGAGACATAGTGGCGAGTCAGGGTCAGCGTTTCCGGCGGAAGGCGCTCCGTCGGGGATACAAGGTCGACGAGGTGGACGCCTTCCTGGACCGGGTCGAGGCGACCCTCGACGGCCAGCCGGTCGGTGCGCCCGTCGCGTCCCAGGAGGTCCACGACGTCGTCTTCCGGGTCCGGTTCAACGGCTATGACGAGTGGCAGGTCGACCTGCACCTCGACCGGGTCGAGCGGCAGCTCGCCGAGCTGGAGGAGCGCGCCGGCGCCCCCGGCGGGCGCGGTGGCGATCCCCGGATGGCCGACCGGCTCGGCCCGCCGATGCGCGACGACCGTGGCCTGTCCCCGGTGCCGCAGCCGCCGATGCCGCCCCGGCAGATGCCGGCCCAGGCCGGCCCGCCCGTCGACCGCTACGGCAACCGCTACGACGAGCCGACCGGCGCGTTCGCCGGTGGGTACGACGGCCCGCGTGGCGGCTACGACGCGCCGCGCGGCCCGGCCGGTCCCGGCCCGATGGGCCCCGGGCCGGGTGCCCCGATCGGGCACGGCGGACCGCCGCCGCGCAGCCTGCCGCCCGGTCCGGGCGGCTACGGCCAGGACACCGGCCCCGGCGGCTACGGCCAGGACACCGGCCCGGGCGGGTACGGGCACGGCCAGGACACCGGTCCGGGCGGCTACGGCCAGGACAAGGGCCCGGGTGGGTACGGCGGCCCGAGCGACCGCTTCGACGGCTTCGAGGCCGGCCGGCACGGTCGGGCCGACATGACCGCGGAGATCCGGATGCCCGAGCGGGACCTGCGGGAGCTGCGTGGGCGCGGCCCGGCCGGCCCGCCGGCGCTGCCGCAGCAGAGCTACGGCCCGCCGGATCCGGGCTACGGCCCGCCGGACCAGGGCTACGGCGGCGGCCCCTCGATGACGGGCCCGCCGCTTGTCGGTCCGCCGGCCGCCGGCCCGCCGATGGTGGGCCCGCCGATGGCCGGCCCGCCCGGCAGCGACCTGCACCGGGTCGACCAGATCCGGCGCGGCTTCCAGGTCCGTCGGTTCGGCAGCGGGTACGACCCGGACCAGGTCGACCGCTTCTTCGACACGCTGCTCGGCGGCATGCAGGGGCGCAACCCGATGCCGGTGAACCCGAAGGAGCTGGACACGCTGCGCTTCGGCCTGGTGCCCGGCGGCTACTTCGAGGCGGAGGTCGACGCCGCGCTCAAGGACGTGCAGGACATCCTGCTCGGCCGCTGAGCCGCACCCGACGACGTACCGACGACGAAGGGCCCGCCCCCGAGGGGACGGGCCCTTCCGCGTACCGCTGGTGCCGGGTGTCAGGACCGCAGGCCGTTGCGGCGCAGCACGGCGTCGCCGATGACGATGGCGAGCAGCAGCGCGGCGATCCCGAACAGCCAGATGTGCTCCACCCGGCCCTCCTCGGTGCCGCAGAGCGCCATCAACACCAGGGCCACCGCCGACACCACCGCACCGATCCGTCCGGACCTGCGGTGCCCGGGCCTGTGCTGGTCTGGCGCGGTTACCGGCTCGTCTCCTGCCACTGTCGGTCCTTCCCTCGCGATCGGATCTCCGGTTAGTCTGGCACGCCGCGTGCCGGGCCCGGCGCAGGGTCCGACCCGACAGGGTCGGACGACCCGCACGGGCGACCGGCGGCCGGCGCGACGGCGGGCGGATCGGCCCGGGCCGTTGGACCTGTTCCGCGGGGGCCGGCCGGCACTGTGGGCGTCGCGGGACGGCGACCACACTGTCTCCGGTAGCGTCTTGTCGTACGCCTGATGCCTTTTTGAGGGGGACTACGGTGCGAGTGACCGGTACGGGCCACGCCAGCATGCGGATCGACACGCCCGCGGGCAGCATCCTGTGCGACCCGTGGGTCAATCCCGCCTACTTCGCCTCGTGGTTCCCCTTCCCCGACAACTCCCAGCTCGACTGGGCGACGCTGGGCCAGGTCGACTACCTGTACGTGTCGCACCTGCACCGGGACCACTTCGACGCGAAGCACCTGCGGGACTTCGTCTCGAAGGACGCCACCGTCCTGCTGCCCGAGTACCCGACCTCCGAGATGGAGGACGAGCTGCGGGAGCTGGGCTTCACGACGTTCCTGAAGGCCCCGAACGAGCAGGTGGTGGAGCTGCCCGGCGGCCTCAAGATCATGATCCAGGCGTTGACCAGCCCGACCGACGGCCCGATCGGCGACTCGTCGCTCTGGGTCGAGTACGACGGCGTCCGGCTGCTCAACCAGAACGACGCCCGCCCCACCGACCTGACCGTCTTCGCCGAGCTGGGCCACGTGCACGCGCACATGCTCCAGTTCTCCGGCGCGATCTGGTACCCGATGGTCTACGAGCTGCCGCAGTCGGCGAAGACCGCGTTCGGCAAGCAGAAGCGGGACCGGCAGTTCGACCGCACCTGGCGCTACATCGACGACCTGAAGGCCGACCACGTCTTCCCGATCGCCGGCCCGCCCTGCTTCCTCGACGACGAGCTGTGGCAGTTCAACGACATCTTCGGCGACGAGGGCAACATCTTCCCCGACCAGTCGGTCTTCCTGGCCGAGTACGCGAAGGTCGGCGGCCACAACGGCATCGTGCTGCTGCCGGGCAGCGTCACCGAGATCACCACCGAGGGCGCGACCACCACCCACCCGCAGCCGGTGGAGGAGTTCTTCGCGAACAAGGTCGCCCACCTGGAGGAGATGCGGGAGCGCAAGCGCGGTGTCATCGAGGCCGAGAAGGCGTCCTGGCGGCACCCGGAGATCGACGTGCTGGCCGAGATGAAGCGCCGGATCGAGCCGCTGCTCGACGAGTCGATCTACCTGGCCAAGGGCGTCGGCGGCCCGGTCCGCTTCGACCTGGTCAGCTACGACGGCGCCGACGTCGAGTCGATCGTGGTGGACTTCCCGGGCAAGGAGGTCCGGCCGTACGCGGACGAGAAGGTCCGCTACCGGTTCCGCACCGAGCGGGCGCTGATCGAGCACCTGTTCCACATCGGCGAGGTCGACTGGGTCAACTCGCTCTTCCTCTCCTGCCGGTTCTCGGCGGCCCGGATCGGTCAGTACAACGAGTTCGTCTACGCGTTCTTCAAGTGCCTCTCCGAGGAGCGGCTCCAGTACGCCGAGGGCTGGTACGACGAGCACGAGCGCGCGGTCGACGCCGAGGACATCACGGTCGACGGCTGGGTGGTGCAGCGGCGCTGCCCGCACCTGAAGGCGGACCTGAGCCGGTTCGGCATCGTCGACGGTGACCAGCTCACCTGCCAGCTCCACGGGTGGAAGTTCGACCTGCCCAGCGGTCGGTGCCTGACCAGCGTCGGGCACAAGATCCGCGCCCACCGGGCCGACGAGGAGACGCCGGCGCCGGCCGGGAACCCGGCCATCTGACGCTTTCGCCCCGCCCGCCGCCCTCGGCGCGCGACCATCTTCTGGTGTGGGGGGCGGCGTGACGGGGGCGGACCGGGAGCCGGCGTACCGGTTCGCGCGCAGCAGCGAGATGGCGCGGGACGCCTCCCGGGTGGAGGCGTTCAGCGACGCGGTGATCGCCATCGTGCTCACGCTGATGGCGGTCGAGCTGCTCCAGTTCGGCCCGGACGCCCCGGGCGACCGGGGGCTGCCGGCCGCGTTGGCGCACGAGTGGCGGGCCTACCTGGCGTACGTGATCACGTTCGCGGTCGTCGGTCAGGTCTGGCTGACGCACCACAACATGTGGCGCTACGTCTGCCGGGTCGACCAGATGCTGCTGGTGTTGAACCTGCTGCTGCTGATGTTCGTGGCGGCCATCCCGTTCACCGCGAACCTGCTGGCGGACAATCTGCGCGGCTCCGTCGGCGACCAGCGGCTGACCGCGGCGCTGTACGTCGGCACGGTGCTCGGCGAGGCGGTGTTCTTCAATTTGAGCTGGTGGTGGGCCCGCCGCCGGGGCCTGCTGCACCCGGATCTCGACCCGCGGCTGGCCCGGGCGGTGGCCCGCCGGTTCCGGCTCGGCCCGCTGCTGTACCTGGTCGCGTTCGCGGTCGTCTTCGTCGACCCGGTCCTCAGCCTGCTGGCGTACCTGCTGCTGATCGGGCTCTACGTGATCCGTGGCCCCGGTGACCTGCCGCGCGCCGGGCAGGAGGCGGCCTCGTCGTGAGGTGTTAAAAGGGGGCCCCTGCTCTACCGGAGGCGTTAACAGGGGGCCCCTCCTTACTTCAGATCGGCGAGGATGCGGCGGGCGGCGTTGTGGCCGGCGGCGCCGATCACGCTGCCCGCCGGGTGACAGCCGGCGCTGCCGGCGTAGACGCCGTCCACGCCGGTGGCGTACGGCATCCGGTCGGTGAACGACACCGTGTTGTCGACGTGGTGGATGTGCCCGCCGGTGATGCCGAAGTGGGCCTCGATGCCGGGCGGGGGCAGCGGCACCGCGTCCGCGATCAGGTCGGCGGTTCCCGGCGCGTACCGCTCGCAGATCGCGATCAGCCGCTCGACGTACCCGGGCAGCGCCGCGTCCCAGGTGGTGCCGGCCAGCTCGTAGGGGACCGACTGGACGAACAGCGCCGACGAGTGGTGCCCGGCGGCGTCCTGCAGCGACGGGTCGACGGTGGTGTGCACATACCACTCGATGGTCGGCTCGTCCGGCAGCCGCCCGGCCTGGACGTCGGCCCACATGCCGCGCAGCGCCGCCATCGGCGACTCACCGCCGCCGCCGACCAGCGAGTCGGAGCCGGGCAGCAGGTGGATGGTCGAGCCGAACGGGCTCGGCGCGTCGGCCGGCAGGCAGGAGAAGCGCGGCAGCCCGGTGAGCGCCAGGTTGAGCTTGAGCGTGGTGCCGGGCCGGCGGACCGCCGCCATCCGCGCGCCCAGCTCCGCCGGGAGCGCGCCGTCGGGCAACAGGTCGATCAGCCGGTACGGGTCACACGCGCCCAGCACCACTGACGCGCCGACCTCCCGGCCGTCGGCCAGCACCACGCCCGACGCGGCGCCGGCGTCCAGCGTGACGGCGGTGACCGGGGCACCGGTGACGATGCGGGCGCCCGCGCCCCGGGCCGCGTCGGCGAACGTGCGCGACACGGTGCCCATGCCGCCCTCGGCGATCATCCAGGTGCCGTCCGCGCCGGGCAGCCGGCACATGTTGTGCACCAGGAAGTTGTGCCCGGTGCCCGGGTCGTCCGGGCCGGCATTGAGGCCGGACAGCCCGTCGGTGACCGCGTACATGCTGACCAGCAGCTCGGAGCGGAAGTCGAAGCGGGCCAGGTGGTCGGCGACCGAGCCGCGGACCAGGTCGACGAAGACCTGCCGCAGCGCCGGCCGGACGTAGCGTTCGGCGGTCTCGTCGACCGGCAGCGGCTCGGCCAGCCAGGCCGGCGCGAGGTCCTCGCGGAGCTGCGCCAGCTCGGCCTGGAGCGCGTCGTCGGCCGCCACGTCCGTCGCCGAGAACATCTCGGTGAACTGCCGCCGGGTGGCCGCCGCGTCGCTGCCGAAGAGGAGGTACGGCGAGCCGAGGCCGCCGGGCGTGGGCAGGAAGTAGTGCGGGTCGCGGCGCAGCACCGGAATGGTCACGTCGAGCGTGGCGAGCAGTTCCGGCGGCATCAACCCGAGCAGGTACGACCCGGTGGAGTGACGCAGCCCGGGCACCAGCGGGAACGGGTTCTCGGTGCGGGTGGCGCCGCCGATCACCTCGGCCGCCTCCAGCACCAGCACGTCGAGGCCGGCGCGGGCCAGCAGGATCGCCGAGACCAGGCCGTTGTGCCCGGAGCCGACCACGACGACGTCGGCGCGTGCCGGCAGCTCAGTCCCGTCACTCATGGGAACGGAGCCTACTGCCGGGCCGACCCCGGCGGGAGGGTTCGCGGCCGGGCGCTACCGTGGCCGGCATGCCCGAGGCAGTCCAGTTCGCGCTCCCGGCCGTGCTCGTCGTCCTGCTCCTGCTCTGGTTCGTGCTCCGGCGGTCCGCCGGCCGTCCCCGGGATCTGGTCGCCCCGGACCCGGCCGCCAACGGTGGGCAGGGGGAGGTGCTCCGGCTGGCCCGGGCGGGGCACACGGTCGAGGCGGTCCGGCTGTTGCGCCAGCAGACCGGGCTGCCGCTGCTGGAGGCGAAGCAGGCGGTCGACGCGTTGCGGGCGGGCGGCCCGCTGCCGGCTCCACCCGGCGGCCCGGTCGACCCGGGCGGCGGCGTGCGCGCCGAGGCGACCCGGCTGGTGCACGCCGGGAAGAAGATCCACGCCGTCAAGCTGGTGCGGGAGCACACGAACTGGTCGCTGGCCGAGGCGAAGCGGTACGTCGACCGACTCTGACGTCATCCGGCGTTCACCGCGCAGCGGCAGCGGTCGATGCGACGACGGGTCTACCGTCGGCGGGGAGTCGTCGTCTCGGGGAGGTCATCCGATGGATCGTCGTACCGTCCTGCGTGCTGCCACCGTGGTGGGCGGCACCGCCTTCGCGGGCAGCCTCTGGGCCGCCGCCGCGCCGGCAGCGCCCGCCCAGCCCGGCCCCGGCCCCTACGGTGACCTGCTGGCCGCCGACGCCAACGGTCTCCGGTTGCCGGCCGGCTTCACCAGTCGGGTGATCGCCCGTTCCGGCCAGCGGGTCGCCGGCACCTCGTACGTCTGGCACCCGGCGCCGGACGGCGGCGCGTGCTTCCCGGCCGGCGACGGCTGGTACTACGTCTCCAACTCGGAGGTGCCGCTGGTGGGCGGCGCCTCGGCGGTGCGCTTCGCGGCCGACGGCACGATCGTCGCCGCGTACCGGATCCTCGGCGGCACCAACAACAACTGCGCCGGCGGTCCCACCCCGTGGGGCACGTGGCTCTCCTGCGAGGAGGTGCCGCTGGGCCGGGTGTTCGAGACCTGGCCGGACGGCGGCCGGGGCGGCGAGGAGCGGACCCGGATGGGTCGCTTCAAGCACGAGGCGGCGGCCTGCGACCCGGTCCGGCAGGTGGTCTACCTGACCGAGGACGAGCCGGACGGCTGCTTCTACCGCTTCGTCCCGGACACCTGGGGTGACCTGCGCACCGGTCGGGTGCAGGTGCTCTGCGCCCCGGAGGACCAGGTGGCCGGCCCGGTGACCTGGCGGGACCTGCCGGACCGGGACGGTTTCCCGGTGCCCACCCGCTTCCAGGTGGGCGCCGCGAAGTCGTTCGCCGGCGGCGAGGGCTGCTGGTACGCGGACGACACCTGCTGGTTCACCACCAAGGGCGACAACCGGGTGTGGGCGTACGACGCGGCGCGGGAGCGGCTCGACCTCGCGTACGACGACTCGCTGGTGGAGGCCGGCGCGGCGCCGCTGACCGGGGTGGACAACATCACCGGCATCGGAGGCGGCGACCTCTACGTGGCCGAGGACGGCGGCGACATGGAGATCAACATGATCACGCCGGCCGGCGTGGTGACGCCGTTCCTGCGGCTGCTCGGGCAGCCGGCGTCGGAACTCACCGGCCCGGCGTTCGCGCCGGACGGCAGCCGGCTCTACTTCTCGTCACAGCGCGGCACCAGCGGCGCGAAGGCCGGCACCGGCGGCATCACCTACGAGGTACGCGGCCCGTTTCGGCGCTGACCGGCTCAGGCGCGGGCCGCCTCCCGGGCGGCCCGCCACCGGCTCAACGCCAGCGTGGCCGAGTAGCCGGCCAGCACGATCACGTGGAACAGGTAGAGCCAGAGCAGCACCGCCACCCCGCCGCCGATCTCGTCGAACCCGCCGAACGGCACGCCCAGGTTCAGCGGCAGCGAGCAGAACAGCACGAAACCGTGCAGGAAGCCGGAGAGGTTCGCGGCGGTGAACGAGCCCATGCCGAGCGTGGACAACCAGTCCGGGGAGGCCGGGCCGACCACCCGGAACACCCACACCAGCACCGGCGTGAGCACCAGCCACACCGCCAGGAACGACAGCACCACACCGAGCGCGCCGATCCAGCCGCCCTGCCGGACCAGCCGGGTGGTCAGCGGCAGCGCCAGCAGGATCGACAGCAGCAGGGCCGGGGCGGGCGCGAGCAGCGGCAGCAGCAGCAGCCGGCCGCGCCAGCCGACCAGCGCGCCGGACTCGGCGCGCGGCTCGGCCACCGAGACGAACGCCCGGCGCAGCCCCTCGCCGTAGAGCGAGGCCGGCAGCAGCGAGGCGAGCGCCAGCAGCGGGGTCAGCCCCAACCCGGCCTCGACCAGCGCGGCCACCGCCCGGTGCGCGCCGATCTCGGTGGGCAGCGTGTCGATCGCGTACGAGGTCAGCCGGCGCACCCGGTCGGCGCCGGCGAGCAGCCCGGTGAGCCAGATCGCCAACAGCGCCACCGGTACCACGGCGATCGCGCCGTAGAACGTGATCGCGGCGGCGTGCAGCGAGAGGTCCCGGCCCCGGACCGGCCGGAACGCCGCCGAGGTGATCCGCTTGGTGCGTTGCCAGCCGTCGCCCATCGCCCCCTCGTTCCCCGCGCGGTCGCCGGCCACGCATTACGATCCGGCGTCATGATGATCGCCTCGACCGAGCGGCTGGTGGTCCGGGACTGGACCGAGTCACCCGACGACCTCGCCCGGGTCTACGACATCTACTCCCGCGAGGAGGTGATGCGCTGGCTGGGCGGCGGCAAGGGGCGGTTGACCGACCCGGCCGAGGCGCTGGACCGGGTGCGCTTGTGGCGTGAGCGCAACGCGCCGTACGCCGGTCGGTGGGGTCTGTGGGCGATCGAACCGCGCGTGGCCGGCTGCGCGGCCGGCAGCGTGCTGCTCAAGCCGCTGCCCGGCCGGGACGGCGTCACGCCGACCGACGACCTGGAGGTCGGCTGGCACCTGCACCCC
Organism: Micromonospora sp. NBC_01392; assembly: GCF_045040125.1. NCBI lineage: Bacteria > Bacillati > Actinomycetota > Actinomycetes > Micromonosporales > Micromonosporaceae > Micromonospora > Micromonospora sp. NBC_01392. The sequence goes on from NZ_CP109549.1 coordinate 1,762,784, forward strand.
GACGCGCAGGGCCACGGCTACGCCACCGAGGCGGCCCGGGCGGTGCTGGAGCGGGAGTTCGCCACCGGCACCGGCCGGGTGTACGCGGTGGTGATGGCCGGCAACGAGCCGTCGACGGCGGTGGCCCGGCGGCTCGGCATGACGCACCTGGGCGTGCGCACCGACTGGTACGGCGGCGCGGAGCTGGAGACGTTCGTCCTGGACCGTCCCGCCTAGCCGGAGTTCCTCGTCTCGTCCGGTGCCCGTACGTTGGCAGTTCGCCGTCGGACTCCTACGGTGGTGGGGACGCGGGGGAGGTGCGGTGGTCGACGGCGGCGAGGCAGCGCGTTGGCTGCAACTCCACGCGTCCCGGGGTGGGCCGGACGAGTTGTCGCTCCTGGTGAGCAGCGCCGCGCCGGCCATCGGCGCCAGCGAGATCGTGATCTACCTGGCCGACTACACGCAGTCGTCGCTCGTCCCCCTGCCCGGCGCCGGCCCGGCCCGGGGCGAGCTGACGATCGAGACGACGCTGGCCGGCCGGGCGTTCACCAGTCTCGAGGTGCAGCGCGCGCCCGCCCACCCGGACCGGCTCTGGGTGCCCCTGCTGCTCGGCTGCGAACGGCTGGGGGTGCTGGAGGTCGTGTCCCCGGCCGCCGGCGACCCGGCGCTGGAGCGGCCGGCCTGGGAGGTGGCGGTCAACGTCGCCCAGCTCCTGGTGAACCGCCGCCTCTACGGTGACGTCGTCGAACGGATCCGCCGCCGCCTGCCGATGCAGGTTGCCGCCGAGATCGTCTGGGGGCTGCTGCCGCCGCTGACGTTCGCCACCGACGACCTGGTGATCACCGCGATCCTCGAACCCTGCTACGACGTCGGCGGGGACATCTTCGACTACGCGCTCAACGACGACGTGCTCAGCGTCGGGCTCTTCGACACCTGCGGGCACGGCATCAAGGCGAGCGCGCTGGCCTCGCTCGTGGTCAGCGCGTACCGCAACGCCCGGCGTACCGGCCTCGATCTGGTCGACACGGCGATCAGCATCGACAGGTGGGTACGCGCCGAGCACCCCGGCACGTTCGCGACCGCGCTGCTCGCCGAACTCGACAGGCGCACCGGTCTGCTCCGGATCATCAACGCGGGCCACCCGGGCGCCATGCTGCTGCGGGACGGCCGGGCCGTCCGGGCGCTGCCCGGCCCGACCGCGCTGCCGCTCGGCCTGGGCAACCTGTCGGGCAAGCGCCCCCGGGTGCACGAGGAGGCGCTGCACCCGGGCGACCGCATCCTCGCCTACACCGATGGCATCACCGACGCGCGCGGCGACAACAGTGAGCGGTTCGGGCTGGACCGGCTGGTCGACTTCGTCGAGCGTGCCCTCAACGACCGGCTGCCCAGCCCGGAGACGATGCGTCGCCTGATCCGCGCCGTTCTCGCGTACCAGCAGGACGAGCTGGACGACGACGCCACCGCGCTGTTCCTGGAGTGGCAGCCGCCGCACCTGCCCATGCGCCACCTGGAGCACCTCACCGCGTCCGGTGGCCGCGACCGCCCCGGCCCGGTGGCCGCGCCCGAGGTCTGACCGTCCCAGCCCGGTGGCCGCGCCCGAGGTCTAGCCGTCCCGGGTCGGCCAGGGCCGCGTCCAGCCGACGAACCGGGCGAAGTACTCCGCCGGGTCGACCTCGCCCGCGCCCAGCCGCAGCGCGTCGGCGATCGCGTCGTGCATCAGCACGCAGAGGTAGACGGCCAGGCCGGGGCGGTCGTGTGCGTACTCGCGGCGCAGCCGCAGTCGGGCCGGCTGGCACGGCCACGGCGCGGCGCACGCCCGGCACCGCCAGGCGGGCCGGACCGCCACGTGTCGGGCCAGCGCAGCCGGACCGATGTCCTTGCTCATGGGCTCCTCCGTCGTGTCTGTTCACACTCTGGTGTGGACGCGACTACGGTCGGAAGGCGGCGGGCGCTCCCGGCCCGGCTGTGCCGATCGGCGGGTGAGATGTGGTGGAGGTGTGATGGCCGGCGAACCGGTGTCGACGCTGGAGTTCCTCGGGGCGGAGCTGCGCCGCGCCCGCCGGGATCGCGGGCTCAAGCAGGAGGACCTGGCCCTGCGGATCAACTATTCGGCGTCGCTGGTCGGCATGGTGGAGATCGGCCATCGCACGCCCTCGCAGGACTTCGTGACCCGGGCGGACGCGGCGCTGGAGATCGGCGGCCTCCTCGGGCGGCTACTCACGCTGGTGCGCGCCGACGCCGCGCCGCCGTGGTTCCGCGAGTGGATCAGCGTGGAGCGGGAGGCGACGTTGATCCGCTGGTTCGAGCCGTCGCTGGTGCCGGGCCTGGTGCAGACCGAGGCGTACGCCCGGGCGGTGCTGCGCGGCGGCCGGATGCTGCGGGAGAGCGAGGTCGAGCAGCGGATCACCTCGCGGATGGAGCGGCAGGCGATCCTGGGCCGGGAGACGCCGCCGGAGGTGGTGGCCGTGATCGACGAGGCGGTGCTGCGCCGGGCGGTGGCGGAGCCGGCGGTGATGGTGGAGCAGTTCGAGCACCTGCTGCGGGTGACCGAGCAGCCGAACGTCACCGTGCACGTCGTGCCCGCCGAGGCGGGGATGCACGCCGGCCTGGCCGGCCCGTTCATCCTGGCCCGCACGCCGGACGGCGGCGAGGTGGCGCACGTCGATACCCCGCTGCGGGCACACGTCACCGACCGGTCGGAGGACGTGGATAATCTTCGCCGCAGGTGGGAGAGCCTGCGGGGCGAGGCGTTGCCCCGGCGGGCCTCCCGGGAGCTGATCCGGGAGTTGGCGAAGTCATGGACCTGACCGGCGCGCGCTGGCGCACCTCCACCCGCAGCGACAACGGCGGTGCCACCTGCGTCGAGGTGGCCACCAACCTGCCGCACGTCGTCGGCGTACGGGACAGCACCGACCGCCACGGCCCGGCACTCCGTTTCCGCCCGACCGCCTGGACCGCCTTCCTCCACTCCGTCCCCGCCTGGCCCTGCTCTCGGTGATCATGAAGTTGGCGGCGGCAAATCGGACGGATGGTGCCGCCAAGTTCATGATCATTGGTGGTTTGGGCGCTCTCCTGGCGGGATTCGGCCCTGGACGTGACGCACCGGATGTGCGAGGGCGGACTGTCGGAGTGCGAGAGGGTGGCCCGCGAGTCGACCAGGTCGGCCGTCGTCAGGTGGAAGAATGAGGCATCCGGTGAGGTGGAGAAGGTGAGAGCCGTCATGTCGACCGATGCGGAGCGGAATCCGGAATGGCCGGGCGTGACTCACGTGCCGGCCGATGAACTCGCGCGACGCCAGGGTGTGGAGCCGGTTGCCAGTCTCGACCAACTGGCTCGTCCCGACCTGTTCGAGTCGGACGACGAGTTGGACCGCTTTCTCGCCGACCTCTACGCTTCGCGGCGCGAGGGCATCGCGTGAGCATTGTCGTCCTGGACACCGACGTGGCGTCGGCAATCCTGCGGGGCCGGTCGACGAACGGCTGCAAGGATTACGCCGATTTCGCCGAGCATGACCGCCTCCGGCTCCTTGATCTGGCCTGACCGAGCCCTCGGTGGGTCGCTGGACCTCCTGGCTTGTCGGGACTGGCCATGGACGGCCCGGGACGCGCTGGAACTGTTGCCGGCGAACAACGGGCCGAGGATCGAAGTGCTGCGTGGATGTGTGGTCGTCACGCCGGGCGGCGGCGTTGACCGACGCGTGGTGCAGCTCCAGCTCGCGTACCGGATGAGGGTGGCGGCACGCGCCGTCGGCCGGTGGGCGTACCGGTCGGTGAACCTGGTGTCCGGCGATGACTTGTTCATTCCGGACCTGGTCGTGTTGCGGAGTCCGGCGGGTGGTCTCCAGGCCGCTGATGTCACGGCCGCTCTGCTGCTCGGGGAGATCGCTCCGTTCGGTGTGATCGACCGGCCTCGGGAGTACGCCGCCGCTGGCGTGCCGTACTTCCTCCGGGTCGACCTGCGTGACCGCGTGCCGGCGCTCGCGCTCTACGAACTGGTCGACGACGACTACCGGCCGTTGGCCGCCGCGGCGGCCGGGACCACGTTCGTGATGCGGCAGCCGTTCGAGTTCACCGTCGACCCGGCCGACCTGCTCGACGAGGAGGCCCCGGAACGGCCCGGGTGAGGCGTGCGGCGGCGCTGGGGAACAATGGGCGCGTGACCACTCCCCGAGACCTCGTGCTGCTCGGCTCGACCGGCTCCATCGGCACCCAGGCCATCGACATCGTCAAGCGCAACCCGGACCGGTTCCGGGTGGTCGCGCTCGGCGCCGGCGGCGGCAACGTGGCGCTGCTGGCCGCGCAGGCGCTGGAGCTGGGCGTGGCGGCGGTCGGGGTGGCGCGGGCGTCCGCCGCGCAGGACCTCCAGCTCGCGTTCTACGCCGAGGCGAGCCGGCGCGGCTGGGCCTCCGGTGACTTCAAGCTTCCCAGGATCGTGGCCGGGCCGGACGCGATGACCGAGCTGGCGCAGTGGCCGTGCGACGTCGTGCTCAACGGCGTGGTCGGCTCGCTGGGCCTGCCGCCGACGCTGGCCGTGCTGCGCGCCGGGCGTACCCTCGCGCTGGCCAACAAGGAGTCGCTGGTGGCCGGCGGCCCGCTGGTCAAGGCCGCCGTCTCACGCCCGGGGCAGATCGTGCCGGTCGACAGCGAGCACTCGGCGCTGGCGCAGTGCCTGCGCGGCGGCGCCCGCGGCGAGGTGCGCCGGCTGGTGGTCACCGCCAGCGGCGGGCCGTTCCGGGGCCGGCGGCGCGACGAGTTGACCGACGTCACACCGGAGCAGGCGCTGGCGCACCCGACCTGGCAGATGGGCCCGGTCGTCACGATCAACTCCGCCACCATGGTCAACAAGGCGCTGGAGGTCATCGAGGCGCACGAGCTGTTCGACGTGCCGTACGCCGACATCGAGGTGATGGTCCACCCGCAGTCGGTGATCCACTCGATGGTCGAGTTCGTCGACGGATCCACGCTCGCCCAGGCCAGCCCGCCGGACATGCGGCTGCCCATCGCGCTGGGCATCGGCTGGCCGGACCGGGTGCCCGACGCCGCCGCCGCGGTCGACTGGACCACGGCGCACACCTGGGAGTTCGCCCCGCTCGACGACGCCGCGTTCCCGGCGGTGGCGCTGGCCAAGGCGGCCGGCGAGGCGGGGCGGTGCCGGCCGGCGATCTACAACGCGGCCAACGAGGAGTGCGTGGCCGCGTTCGTGGCGGGCCGGCTGCCGTTCCTCGGCATCGTCGACACCCTCGGGCGGGTGCTGGAGGACGCTCCCGATTTCGACGAACCAGGTACCGTCGAGGACGTGCTCGCCGCCGAGTCGTGGGCACGGGCGCACGCCCAGGAGATCATCGTCGGGTCGGTGGAAGGAGCTCGATGAGCTATCTGCTCGGGGTGGTGCTGTTCGCCCTGGCGATCCTCATCTCGGTGAGCCTGCACGAGGCGGGGCACATGTTGACCGCCAAGGCGTTCGGGATGAAGGTCACCCGCTACTTCGTCGGCTTCGGGCCGACGCTCTGGTCGTTCAAGCGGGGCGAGACGGAGTACGGCGTCAAGGGCATCCCGCTCGGCGGCTTCTGCAAGATCGTCGGAATGACCCCGCAGGACGACGACGTCGAGCCCGGGGACGAGAAACGCGCCATGTGGCGCTACCCGGTGTGGAAGCGGACGATCGTGATGTCCGCCGGCTCCGCGATGCACTTCGCCATCGCGCTGGTCGCGCTCTGGATCATCGCGGTCTCCGCCGGCCTGCCGAACCCGAAGTTCCCCACCACCGAGGCCGGCTTCCGGGCCGAGCCGGCGGTGATCGCGCTCGCCCCGTGCGTGGTGGTGGAGAACGCCCCCCGCGCCTGCCAGGCCGGCGACCCGGCCAGCCCGGCCGGTCAGGCCCAGCTCAAGGACGGCGACCGGATCACCGCGGTGAACGGCCGCCCGGTCTCCACCTGGGGCGACATGCTCGACGTGGTCCGCGGCACGCAGCCCGGCCCGGCCACCGTCGCCTACCTGCGCGACGGCACCCCGGCCACCGCCACCGTCGACCTGGCCTCGGTGCAGCGCCCGCCGCTGAACGACCCGAAGGGCGCCACCTCGGCGGTCTCCGCGCTGGGCGTGGCGCTGCGACCCAGCACGCCGACCCGGGTGGAGTACGGTCCGGTCGCCGCGTTCGGCGCCACCGCCGACTTCACCGGCAACATGGCGGTGCAGACCTTCCACGCCATGAAGCGCATCCCGCAGAAGGTGCCGGCGCTGTGGAACGCGATCACCGGCGCGGAGCGCGACGTGGACACCCCGATCAGCGTGGTCGGCGCCAGCCGGCTCGGCGGCGAGGCCGTGGAGAACAACGCCTGGCTGGTGTTCTTCATGCTCTTCGTGTCGCTGAACTTCTTCATCGGCGTGTTCAACCTGCTGCCGCTGCTCCCGCTGGACGGCGGCCACATCGCCATCGCCTGGTTCGAGCGCGCCCGCTCCTGGCTCTACGCCCGGATCGGCCGCACCGACCCGGGTCGCGTCGACTACCTCAAGCTCATGCCCCTCACGTACGCGGTGATCCTGGTGGGTGGCGTGTTCACGCTGCTGACCGTCACCGCGGACGTGGTCAACCCGATCACGCTCTTCTCAAGGTGAGTGCCTGAAGTGACCGCTGTCAGTCTCGGTATGCCCCCCGTACCGCCGCCGCCGCTCGCCCCGCGCCGGGCCAGCCGCCAGATCATGGTCGGCTCGGTACCGGTCGGTGGTGGCGCGCCGGTCTCGGTGCAGTCCATGACCACCACCCTGACCTCTGACGTCAACGCCACGCTCCAGCAGATCGCCGAGCTGACCGCGTCCGGCTGCCAGATCGTCCGGGTCGCGGTGCCGTCGCAGGACGACGTGGAGGCGCTGCCGGCGATCGCGCGCAAGTCGCAGATCCCGGTGATCGCCGACATCCACTTCCAGCCGAAGTACGTCTTCGCCGCGATCGACGCGGGCTGCGCCGCGGTGCGGGTGAACCCGGGCAACATCCGGCAGTTCGACGACAAGGTCAAGGAGATCGCCAAGGCGGCCGGCGACGCGGGCACGCCGATCCGGATCGGCGTGAACGCCGGCTCGCTGGACAAGCGGCTGCTGGCCAAGTACGGCAGGGCCACTGCCGAGGCGCTCGTCGAGTCGGCGCTCTGGGAGTGCTCGCTGTTCGAGGAGCACGGCTTCCGGGACATCAAGATCTCGGTCAAGCACAACGACCCGGTGGTGATGATCCGCGCCTACCGGCTGCTCGCCGAGAAGTGCGACTACCCGCTGCACCTGGGCGTCACCGAGGCCGGCCCGGCGTTCCAGGGCACCATCAAGTCGGCGGTGGCGTTCGGCGCGCTGCTGGCCGAGGGCATCGGCGACACGATCCGGGTCTCGCTCTCCGCCCCGCCGGTGGAGGAGATCAAGGTCGGCGCCGCGATCCTGGAGTCGCTGGGCCTGCGCGAGCGCGGCCTGGAGATCGTCTCCTGCCCGTCCTGCGGCCGGGCCCAGGTCGACGTCTACAAGCTGGCCGAGGAGGTCACCGCCGGCCTGGAAGGGCTGCCGGTGCCGCTGCGCGTCGCGGTCATGGGCTGCGTGGTGAACGGTCCGGGCGAGGCCCGCGAGGCCGACCTGGGCGTCGCCTCCGGCAACGGCAAGGGCCAGATCTTCGTCAAGGGCAAGGTCGTCAAGACCGTGCCGGAGGCGCAGATCGTGGAGACGCTGATCGAGGAGGCGCTGCGGATCGCCGACGAGATGGGCGCCGAGATCCCCGAGGAGCTGCGCGAGCTGGTGCCCGGCGGCGCCACGGTCACCGTGCACTGATCCGTTTCCGCCTCGCCGTGCGGCCGTCTCCTCACCGGGGCGGCCGCACGCGCCGTCTCAGGGGCGGGGGACCGCGGCGAACGGGGAGAGCGTGAACCATCGGGGCACCGCGCGCCGCAACGCCTCCGGCCCGGCCACCTCCACCGCCCCGCCGCGCAGCGCCGCCGGCCAGCCCAGGTCGCCGAGCCAGACCTGCACGAGAGCACGCAGGTCGGCGGTGACGGTCACGGTCACCTCGTGCCCGGGGTCGCTGTCGCAGACGTCGGCCTCGCCGGCGGCGATCACCAGCCACCAGTCGCGCCGCGCCGCCGGCACGTCGCGGAAGCGGAACCGCACGACGGTACGCCCCGGCGGGACCGCGTCGTGGTCGACCTGCCGGTGCATGTCCCACAGCAGCAGTTGCGGGTCCAGGTCGGCGTCGCCCAGCTCGCCGATCCAGCGCACGCCCCACGCCCCGAGCGCCTCGACGACCGGCCGCAGCTCGCGACCGGCGGCGGTCGGGACGTACCGCACGTCGGCGCCGTCCACCTGGCGCTCGATGACGCCGGCGCGGACGAGCTGGTGCAGCCGGCGGGAGAGCAGTGTGGGCGACATCCGGGGCAGGCCGCGGCGCAGCTCGTTGAAGCGTTCCGAGCCGCTGACGAGTTCCCGCACCACGAGCAGGGTCCACCGCTCGTCGAGCAGCTCCATGGCCTTCGCCACGGGACAGAACTGGTGGTAGGACGCTCCCACACCGGGCACGCTACGCCCACCACGCCCCCCGAACCAGCCCTCCCTCCCTCCCTCCCTCCCTCCCTCTCCCCCTCACCCGCTGTTTCACGGAAAGAGTGGCTATGGCAGGCGGCATAGCCACTCTTTCCGTGAAACAGGCGCGGCGCGAAGAGCGGGTGGGCGGGTGGGCGGGGGGCGGGGGCGGGGGCGGTACAGATCTCGTACTGGGGGACCGGCCGTCCGCTGCCTAACGTCCTGGTCAGGCGCGACGGGTGAAGGAGCCGAGGATGATCGACGAACGCGAGCAGGATGCGGCGGTGAAGGCGGGGCACCGCCGGATATGGGCGTCCGGCGACTACGCCGCGGTGGCCGCGCAGGTGATCCCGCAGTTGGGGGCGACACTGGTCCGGGCGGCGCGGGTGGGACCGGGCGACCGGGTGTTGGATGTCGCGGCCGGCACCGGCAACGCGGCCCTGCCGGCGGCCCGGGCCGGGGCGGAGGTGGTGGCCACCGACCTGACCCCGGAGCTGCTGGCGACCGGTCTGGCGCTGGCCGGGCGCGAGGGGCTGACGCTGACCTGGGAGCAGGCCGACGCCGAGGCGCTGCCGTACGCCGACGGCGAGTTCGACCGGGTGCTCTCCTGCGTGGGTGTGATGTTCGCGCCCCGGCACCGGGTCGCCGCCGACGAGTTGCTCCGGGTGTGCCGGCCGGGCGGGACGATCGGCCTGGTCAACTGGACCCCGCAGGGCTTCGTCGGTCAGTTGTTCGCGGCCATGCGGCCGTTCGTGCCGCCACCGCCGCCGGGCGCGCAGCCGCCCCCGCTGTGGGGCGACGAGGAGCACGTGCGGGCGCTCTTCGGCGACCGGATCGACGCGCTGACGCTGGGTCGGGACGCGGTGGTCGTGACCCGGTTCGCCACGCCGGCGGAGTTCCGCGACTTCTTCGCCGCGTACTACGGGCCGACGGTGGCGGTCTACCGGGCGAACGCCGACGATCCGGAGCGGACCGCCGCGCTGGACCGGACGCTGATCGACCTGGCGGCACAGCATCTGGACGACGGTGTGATGCGGTGGGAGTACCTGCTGGTCACCGCGCGCCGCGCCTGACCGCACGCCGGCCGGGAGCTGGCCGGCGTACGGTCGGCGGCGGTGCTCACTCCGGCTCGGCGAGGATGGCGTAGAGCTTGCGGCGGGTCTCGTCGAGCACCTGGGCGGCGCGGGCGCGTTGGTCGTCCGTGCCGGTGGTCATCACCTGCCGCAGCGCGTTCATGGCCTGGGTCCCCGCGTCGCGGATGTCGTGCCAGCTGTTGACGGTCTGCTCGGCGAACTCCGCCCAGGGCGGGGCCTGGGCCGCCTCGGCGGCCTCGGCCTGCCCCTGCTCGGTGAGGGCGAACCGCTTGCGCCCGCCGTCGGAGTCGGCGGCGGTGGCGATGACGCCCTCGTCCTCAAGCAGTTGCAGCGTCGGGTAGATCGACCCGGGGCTGGGCCGCCAGGCCCCGCCGGTGCGGGCGTCGATCTCCTGGATCATCTCGTAGCCGTGCATCGGCCGCTCGGTGAGCAGGGCCAGCACGGCGCCGCGCACGTTCGGTCGCCGGCCGCGACCCCGGCCGCCCCGGCCGCGCCCGTGGCCGTGCGGCCCGTGCGGCCCGGGTGGGAACGGCGGCGGACCGGGGGGTACGGGCGGGAAGCCGAAGCCGCCGTGACGGTGCATCTCGTCGTGCATGGTGTGGACGTGTCGACGGAAACCCATCGGACTCTCCTTCGCTGGGACTATCACTGATGCATCAACGATATATCGGCAACGCATCGCCGACAAGACGTGATGGGAGCGGCTGAGTGCCCGGTCGGCCCACCGGCTCCCGGCTGCGTCTGGCAGGCTGGTAACCGTGCTCACGATGCCGGTACGCCAACTGGGGGAGTCGGAGCGCCGTTCGGTCGAGCGGCTGCTCGACCTCGACCCCTACGCCGGCGCGCAGGTCGCCGAGCGGGTCGCGGTGCGGGGCCTGGCCTGGTGGCGGGCCGAGGCGCGGATCCTCGGCTACGGCTCCCGGCGCAACCTGGAGTCGATCTGCTGGCTGGGCGGCAACCTGACCCCGGTGCTCGCGTCCGAGTCGGCGGTGGCCGCGTTCGCCGAGCAGTTGGGCGAGGAGGAGCGGCTCTGCTCCTCGATCGTGGGTCGCGCCGACGCGGTGCTCGGTCTCTGGGACCGCCTCTCCGCGCACTGGGGGCCGGCCCGGGACGTACGCCCGAACCAGCCGTTGCTGGCCACGGACGCGCCGCCGCCGGTGGCGCCCGACCCGCACGTGCGTCGGGTGCGGGTCGGTGAGGTGGACCGGCTCTTCCCGGCGGCGGTGGCGATGTACACCGAGGAGGTCGGCGTCTCGCCGCTGGCCGAGGACGGCGGGCGCGGCTACCGGCGGCGGGTGACCGAGCTGGTGCGCGCCGGCCGGGCCTACGCCCGGTTCGTCGACGGTCGGGTGGTCTTCAAGGCCGAGCTGGCGGTGGTGACCCGGCGCACCGCGCAGGTGCAGGGGGTCTGGGTGGCGCCCGAGTGGCGTGGCCGGGGCATCGCGGTCGCCGCGATGGCCGCGGTGGTCCGCGACGCGCTGGCCCGGGTCGCGCCCACGGTCAGTCTCTACGTCAACGACTTCAACCAACCGGCCCGGCGCGTCTACGAGCGTTGCGGCTTCCGCCCGGTCGGCACGCTCGCCACCGTGCTGTTCTGAGGATCACCCCGCCTCGCCTTGCCCCGAACCGGACACCCGGCGCTATGCTGGTCATGTTTTTGTACTGACCAGTCAGTCTAGAAGGGCGCCATGGTAATCGTCGAGGCCAGCGGATTGGGCCTACGGACCCGTCGGGGCTGGGTCTACCGGGACGTCGACCTCACCGCGGCACGCGGTGAGCTGCACGCGGTCACCGGCCCGCCCGGCAGCGGTCGTACGTCGCTGCTGCTCGCGCTCGCCGGGCGCTTCCCGCACAGCCACGGCGAGCTGCGCCGCCGCGGCCCGGCCGCGCTCGGCCAGGTGGCCGGCGTGCACGAGCCCGACCCGACGCTCACCGTCGCCGAGCACATCACCGAACGGCTGCTGCTGCTCGGGCCGGTGCCGCGCCGCCGGCGGCGGCTCGTCCCGGTGGCGGCGTTGCGGGCCCGCCGCGCCTACCGCCGCGACGCCTACGCCACCGCCATCGCCGGCGCCGGCTTCACCGACGCCCCGCTCGATCCGGACCGGTACGGCCGCGACCTGACCCCGGTCGACCGGCAGGTGCTCGGGCTGGTGCTGGCCAGCCTCGGCGGCCCCAGCCTGATCGTCGCGGACGACGTGGACGCCGGCGCCGACCGGGGCGAACGGGAGTGGATCTGGGCCGCGCTGGAACGCCTCGCCGACCAGGGGTACGCGGTGGTCGCCAGCGCCCGGGCCGTCGAGCCCGGCGTCGCCGCCACCGTGCACCGCATCGGCGACCCCGCCCTGCCCACCCCCGCCCTGCCTGTTGAGGTGACCGCATGAGCAGCGTGCTGCGACTGGCCCTGTTCGAGCTGCGCCGGATGACCCGGGGCCGGCTGCCGCGCGCCGCGCTCGCCGTGCTCACCGTGGTCCCGCTGCTCTACGGCGCGCTCTACCTCTACGCGTTCTGGGACCCGTACGGGAACCTCGACCGGATCCCGGTCGCGCTGGTCAACGCCGACCGGCCGGCGAAGGCGGCCGACGGCAGCGAGGTGCACGCCGGCCGGGACCTCGCCGACGAACTGATCGACCGCAAGGTCTTCGGCTGGACCGTCACCGACCAGGCCGACGCCACGAAGGGCCTCCGCGACGGCCGCTACCACCTGGTCTTCTCCATCCCGGCCGAGTTCTCGGCCACGCTCGCGGCCAGCCCCGAGCCGGACCGGCCGGCCCGGCAGGGCGAGCTGAAGGTGGTCAACGACGACGCCACCAACTACCTCTCCGGGCTGCTCGCCCGCTCGGCGTTCAGCGAGATCCGGGCCGCCGCCGCGGAGAGCACCGCCGCCTCGTACTTCGACAAGATGCTGATCGGCTTCACCGACGCCAAGGCCGAGACCGGCCGCGCCGCCGACGGCGCCGGAAAGATCTCCGACGGGCTCGACGCCTCCCAGCGGGGCGCCGGGCAGCTCGCCGACGGGCTCGGTGACGCCGAGAACGGCGCCGGGCAGCTCGCCGGCGGGCTGAACACGTCCGTCCAGGGCGCCGACAAGCTGGCCAAGGGGCTCGACCAGTTGCAGACCGGCGCCGCCCAGCTCGCCGACGGCGCCGGCCGGGCCGCCACCGAGACGAAGGCCGCCGCCGCCACCGTCGACGCCGCCGCCGACAGGTACGAGCCGGTGCTGCGCCGCAACGCCGACAAGATCCAGCAGGCGGCCACCGCGGTCGCCACCGGCGCGCAGCAGCTCGCCGCCGGCCTGGACGCGCTGCCCGCCAAGGCCGACGAGGTGGTCAGGCTGGCGCAGGAGATCTCCGACCGGCTCGACGCGGTCGCGAAGGAACACCCCGAGCTGGCCGACGACCCGAACCTCGCCGCCGCCCGCACGGCCGCCGACCGGGCCGTCACCCAGGCCAAGGCACTGGCGTCCGCCGTGGACACGTCCGACCTGGCCGCGCTGAAGAAGCAGATGACCGAGGTCGCGAAGACCGCCCGGGAGGTGGCCGCCGCCGCGCCGCACCTGGCCGACGACGTCGCCGCCGCCCGGGCCAAGGTCGACAAGCTGGCCAGCGGGCTCGGCACGCTGGCCCAGGGCAGCGCCAAGCTCCGCGACGGGCTCGGCGACGCGTCCACCGGCGCCGACCAGTTGCGCGGCGGGCTCTACCAACTGTCCACCGGCGCCCGCGCGCTCGACGGCGGCCTGGCCCGGCTCGGCACCGGCAGCACCTCGCTCGTCGACGGGCTGACCAAGCTGGAGGGCGGCGCCGGGGACCTCGCCGACGGGCTCGCCGCCGGGGAGAAGAAACTGCCCGGGTACGACGACGCGGCCAGTCGCGCCGACGTGCTCGGCGACCCGGTCGGCCTGATCCGCGACTCCCAGCACCCGGCCGGCTCGTACGGCGTGGGCTTCGCCCCGTACTTCCTGGCGCTGGCGCTCTGGGTCGGCGCGATGATCACGTACATGCTGTTGCGGCCGGTCAACCGGCGCCACGTGATGTCCGGCGCGCCCGGCTGGCGGGTGGTGCTCGCCGGCTGGCTGCCCGCCGCCGCGATCGGCCTGGCCCAGGTCGCCGTGCTCTACACCGTGGTGACGCTGGCGCTCGGGCTGCACCCGACGCATGGCGCGGCGACGTTCGGGCTGCTCGCGCTCACCTCGCTGGCGTTCACCGCGATCATGCAACTGCTCGGGGTGGCGCTCGGCCCGGCCGGCCGGCTGGCCGCGCTGGCGCTGCTGATGCTCCAGCTCACCTCGTCCGGCGGCACCTACCCGGTGCAGACCTCGCCCGGCTTCTTCCAGGCCATCCACCCCTGGCTGCCGATGACGTACGTGGTGAGCGGCCTGCGGCACACCGTGAACGGCGGGCCGGCCGGCCCGGTGGTCACCGCCGCGTCGGTGCTGCTCGCGTTCGGGCTGGGCGCGCTGGCGCTCAGCGTCGGCGCGGCGCGCCGCTCCCGCCGGCTCACCCCGGCCAAGCTGCACCCCGAACTGACCATGTGAGGATGGGCCGGTGACGGACGGACGGACCCGCCGGCGGGAGGACACCCGCCAACGACTCTTCGTGGCCGCGGTGGACCTGATCGCCGAGCAGGGCTTCTCGGCGACCACGGTGGACGACATCGCGGCCCGCGCCGGGGTGGCGAAGGGGACCGTCTACTACAACTTCGAGTCCAAGACGGCCCTCTTCGAGGAGCTGCTGCGACACGGCATCGGCCTGCTCACCGCCGAGTTCCGGGCCGCCGTCGACGGGCTGCCGCCGCGCGAGGCGCTCGCCGCGCTGGTCCGCGCCGAGCTGGACTACATCCGCCGCTACCGGGCCTTCGCCCAACTGCTGCTCTCCGAGATGTGGCGCACCAACCGGGAGTGGCAGCAGACGCTGCGGTTGCTGCGCGGCGAGGCGATCGAGGTGATCGCCGAGACGGTCCGGGCCGGGGTGGACAGCGGCGACCTCCCGGCCGACCTGGACGTGCGGACCGCCAGCTCGGCGCTGTTCGGCGTCGGGCTGGTGGTGGCCGTGGACTGGCTGGTGTTCCAGCCCGAGCGGCCGATCGGCGACGTGCAGGAGGCGCTGCTCGGCATCGTCCGCCGGGTCGCCCGGACCTGACCGGAACGCGGTAATTCGGTTGAACCACGCCGGTCCGGCGGGAAGGCTGGGTGCACCGCCCCCACCCGCCCGAGTCCGGAGGACCGTCCTATGCGCCTGCTCCGAGACCTCTGGGCCACCGCACCCCGGCGGATGGCGGCCGTGCTGCTGCTGATCGTGCTGGGCGCCGGTGGCCAGGCCGCCGCCTCCGCGCTGGCCGGGCCGGTGCTGGTGCACCGCTCGTCCGGCTGGTTCGTCGCGCTGGCCGTGGCGCTGGTCGCCGCCGTCGTCACCGACCTGCTGATCGGGCTGATCATGGCTCGGCTCACCGCCGACTGGTCCGCCGACGTGCGTCGCCGGCTCTGCCGGGTCGCGCTCGGGCAGGAGCTGCCCGCCCTGGAGACCACGCCGGTCGGCGAGCTGCTCGACCGGATCGACAACGACGTCTACCAGGTCGCCGCCGAGATGCGGAACACCGGCGTACGGCTGGCGCAGGGCATCGCCGTCTGTGTGCTCGCCACCGTCAGCGCGCTCGTCGTCTGGTGGCCGGCCGGCGTGGGGATGGTGCTGCTCACCACGCTGCTCGCGGTCGTGCTGCGCCGGCCCACCGCCCGCATCGCCCCGGCCCGGATGGCCGAGGAGGAGGCCTGGTCCGACCTCGCGGCCGTGATGGAGGAGGCGGTGCACGGGCAGGACGACGTGCGCACCAGCCTGGCCCGGCCGTACGTGCTGCGGCTCTACGCCCGCCGCGCGGCCGAGGTGATCGCCCGCTGCGGCCGGGTGTTCCGGCTCTCCGCCCGGGTCACCTCGGTGGCCGCCGGTGGCGTCCGGGCCGGCATCGCCGGTGTGGTGCTGGCCGGCGCGTGGGCGCTGTCGACCGGGCGGGTCGACGCCGCCCGGCTCACCGCCGTCTGGCTGCTCGCCATCGCGTTCGGCGCCACCGTCGAGCACATCGCCCGTTGGGTGCCGCACCTGCAACAGGCGTTCGGCGCGTGGGCCCGGGTGCAGTTGCTGGCCGGCGCGCGGCAGGAGCCGGCCGGCGGGGCCGCCCCGACCGACGGCGACCTGAGCGTGCGCGGGCTCACCTTCCGCTACCCGGCCGTCGGGGAGGAGCGCGGCCCGGCGCTGCGCGACGTGCGGCTCGACTTCGTCCGCGGGCGCTCGTACGCGCTGGTCGGGCGCACCGGCTCGGGCAAGTCGACGCTGGCCAAGGTGCTCACCCGGGCGGTGGAGGTGCCCCGTGGCACCGTCTTCCTGGGGGACACCGACCTGGTCGACCTGGACGTCGAGGAGCTGCGTCGGTGGATCGCCGTGGTGCCCCAGCGCACCGAGATCCTCGCCGGCACGCTCGCCGAGAACGTCGCGCTGCACGACCCGGAGCTGCTCGACGCCGCCGAGCGGGCGCTGGCCGAGCTGGGCCTGGCCGGCTGGATAGCCGAGCTGCCCGACGGCGTGCACACCCGGCTCGGCGAGGGCGGGCACATGCTCTCCGCCGGCCAGGAGCAACTTGTCGCGTTCGCCCGCATCCTGGTCCGGGACCCGCACGTGGTGATCCTCGACGAGGCCACCGCGCGACTCGACCCGGTCACCGAGAGCCGGGTCCGCGAGGCTACCGAGCGGTTGCTCACCGACCGGATCGGCATCGTCATCGCGCACCGACTCTCCTCGGTGCGCCGCTGCGACGAGGTGGTGGTGATGGCCGACGGCGCGGTGCTGGAGGCCGGCCCGATGCGCGAGTCCGCCCGCTTCGCCGAGCTGCTCGCCACCAGCCACGCCGGGGCGTACGCGGGCACCGGCGCGCGGCGCGGCGGCGTGGAACTGCTCGACGCGCCCGGCTGGGCCGACGAGGCGGCCCCGGTCGTCGCGCCGGCCCCCGCGCCGCGTCGCGCCGGGATGCCGCGCGCCGAACCGCCGCCGGCGCCACCCGCGCCGCCCGCGCGGACCATGCGGGAGATCCTCCGGCTGGGCTTCAACGATCCCCGGTACGGCCTGGCCGCGATCGGCCTGTTCATCGTGCTGACGCTGCTCGGGCTGGACGGTTCGGTGCTGCCCTGGCTCTGGGCCGAGCTGGTCGCCGGCGGCGACCCGTGGCTGCCGGCGCTCGGCATCGCCGCCGCGCTGCTGCTGGTGCTGCCGCTGCCCTACCTCACCAACCTGTGGTTCCCGCAGTGGTGGATCCGGCAGATGCTGCGGATCAGCGCCCGGTTGGTGCACGGGCAGACCGGCGCGCGCCGGGTCAGCGGGCACACCCCGGCCGAGGTGGTCGCGCAGGGCGGCGACACCGACCGGGTGGTGCAGCTCGCCGACAACCTGATGGACCAGTTCATCTCGCTGGCCATCGTGCTCACCATGACGCTGGTGACCGGCAGTTTCGTGCCGGCGCTGTTCTTCGTCGGCACGATGGTGGTCTCCGGGCTGGCGGCGACGCTGTTCGGGCCCCGGCTGGAACGCACCGCCGCCGGCACCGTCGCCGCCCGCGCCGCGTTCGCCACCGCGCTGGTCTCCGCGCTCTCCGCCGCCCGCACGGTGAAGCTGGCCGGCGCCACCCGGCCGGTGCTGACCCACCTCGCCGGGCTGGACGCGGTGCGCAGCGAGCGGCAGCGCCGGGAGATCGCCATGCAGGTGTGGGCCCGCTCCACCCCGGCGGTCGTCAGCGGGCTGCTGCCGATCGGGGCCTGGGCGCTCTACCTGACCGGCGGGCTCTCCGCCGGCGCCACCCTGGTCGCGGTCTCCACGCTGGGCGCGGCCCGCTGGTTCGCGTGGACCACCGCGGCGCTGGTCTCGCAGTACCCGTCGGCGCGGGTGTGGACGCGGCGGACCGTGGCGATGACCGGGACGGCCAACTACTCCGAGCCGGTGCCCGGGCTGGACCTGGTCGCCGGCACCGCGCCCGCGCCGGAGCCGCCGCCCCGGCACCCGCTGCGCCGGCTGGAGCTGGCCGGCTTCGGCGCGCTGCACTCCGACGGCACGCTCGCCGTCCGCGACGTCGACCTGGTGGTCGAACGCGGGCAGTTGGTGCTGGTGGTCGGCCCGGTCGGCGCCGGCAAGTCGTCGCTGCTGCGCGCGCTCGCCGGGATCGTGCACCACGTCGGCGCGTTGCGCTGGAACGGCGAACCGGTCACCGAGCCGGAGCTGTTCCTGCGCCCCAACCAGGTCGGCTACGTGGGCCAGCTACCCCGGGTGCTGTCCGGCACGGTGGCCGAGAACATCGCGCTCGGCCACCCGGTCGACGCCGCGAGCGCGGTGTCGACCGCCCAGCTCGACCACGACCTGGCCGCCGCCGGAGGCGGGCTCGGGCTGCTCATCGGGCACAAGGGGACCCGGCTCTCCGGCGGTCAGCTCCAGCGGCTGGCGCTGGCCCGGGCGCTCGCCCCGCGTACCGAACTGCTCGTCGCCGACGACGTGTCGTCGGCGCTGGACGTGACCACGGAACTGGCGCTCTGGGCGGCGTTGCGCGAGCACGGGGTGACCGTGGTCGGCTCGACCGCCAAGCGGGCCGCGTTGGTCCGCGCGGACCACGTGGTGGTGCTCATCGACGGCGTGGTCGCCGACCAGGGCGCGTGGTCCGACCTGGAACCCCGCTGGAACCACCTGGCCGGCTGACCGCCGGGCCCCGATCCACCCGGGTCGGGGCCCGGCGCGGTCAGAACGCGCGGGCGTACTGGTCCGGCCAGCCCGGGGTGGCGCCCAGCTTGGCGGCGGCGCGGCGCGGCCAGTACGGGTCGCGCAGCAGTTCCCGGCCCAGCAGCACCAGGTCGGCCTCGCCGCCGGCCACGATCTGCTCGGCCTGCTCGGGCTCGACGATCAGGCCCACCGCGCCGGTCGGCACGCCCGCCTCGCGGCGGATCCGGGCGGCAAGCGGCACCTGGTAGCCGGGGCCGACCGGCACCGCCGCCTGCGCCGCCGCCCCGCCGGAGGAGGCGTCGACCAGGTCCACGCCGGCGGCGGCCAGCTCGCCGGCCAGCACCACGCTGTCCTCGATCGTCCAGCCGCCGTCGGTCCAGTCGGTGGCGGAGATCCGGGTCAGCACCGGCACCGCCTCGCCGACCGCGGCGCGGACCGCGCGCGCCACCTCCAGGGTGAGCCGCATCCGGCCGGCCCGGTCCCCGCCGTAGCCGTCGGTGCGCCGGTTGGTCAGCGGGGACAGGAACTCGTGCAGCAGGTAGCCGTGCGCCGCGTGGATCTCCACCGCGGCGAAGCCGGCGTCCACCGCCCGCCCGGCGGCGACCGCGAACGCGTCCACCACGGCCGCGACGCCGGCCTCGTCGAGCGCGACCGGGGTGCGGTAGTCGCTGACGAACGGGTCGACGCCCGGGCCGACCGGCGTCCAGCCGCCCTCGGTGTCCGGCACGCCGCCGCGCCGCTCCGCCCACGGCCGGTACGTCGACGCCTTGAACCCGGCGTGCGCGAGCTGCACGGCCGGCACCGCGCCCTGGCCGGCGACGAACGCGGTGACCGGCCGCCACGCGTCGACGTGCGCGCCGGACCAGAGCCCGACGTCCTGCGGGCTGATCCGCCCCTCCGGCACCACCGCGGTCGCCTCGGTGAGCACCAGCCCGGCCCCGCCGACCGCGCGGGAACCGAGGTGGACGCGGTGCCAGTCGGTGGGCAGCCCGTCGGGCCCGGCACTGTACTGGCACATCGGCGCCAGCGCGATCCGGTTGGGCAGCGTGACGCCGCGCAGGGCGAGCGGGGTGAACAGGGCGCTCATGCGGTTCTCCTCCGGTCAGGGCTTCGTGGTGCGTTTCCTACCGTGTGTCAGGCGGGTACGGGGGCGAGCCGCTCGTTCTCCCGCTCGGCGGGCTCGACCGGCTCGATCAGGTCGCGCTTGCCGGCCGAGTCGTACGCGGCCCGGTCGAGCGTGCCCTCGCGGGCGGCCACGATGGTCGGCACCACGGCCTGTCCGGCCACGTTCGTCGCGGTCCGCATCATGTCCAGGATCGGGTCGATGGCCAGCAGCAGACCGGCGCCGGCCAACGGCAGGCCCAGCGTGCTCAGGGTCAGCGTGAGCATCACGATCGCGCCGGTCAGGCCGGCGGTGGCGGCCGAGCCGACCACCGACACGAACGCGATCAGCAGGTAGTCGGTGACGCCCAGGTCCACGCCGAACACCTGCGCCACGAAGATCGCGGCGAGCGCCGGGTAGATCGCGGCGCAGCCGTCCATCTTCGTGGTGGCGCCGAACGGCACCGCGAAGGAGGCGTACTCGCGGGGAACGCCGAGGCGCTCCACCGAACGCTGGGTCACCGGCATGGTGCCCACCGAGGAACGGGACACGAAGGCCAGCTCGATGGCGGGCCAGGCGCCGGCGAAGAAGCGCAGCGGGTTGAGCCGGCCGGCGGCGACCAGCAGCACCGGGTAGACCACGAACATCACCAGCGCGCAGCCGACGTAGACGGCGGTGGTGAACTTGGCGAGCGGGGCGAGCAGGTCCCAGCCGTACGAGGCGACGGCGTTGCCGATCAGGCCCAGGGTGCCGATCGGGGCGAGCCGGATGACCCACCACAGCGCCTTCTGCACGATCGCCAGGACCGAGCGGTTGAGCTGCACGAACGGCTCGGCGGGCTCGCCGACCAGCAGCGCGGCGGCGCCCACCACCAGGGCGAGGAAGACGATCTGGAGCACGTTGCCCTCGACGAACGCGCCGACCGGGTTGGTGGGCACGATGCCGGTGAGGAAGTCGATCCAGGAGCCGGTGGTCTTCGGCGCGTTGGCGCCGGCCGGGTCCAGGTTCACGCCGCGACCGGGGTCGGTGAGCAGGCCCAGGCCGATGCCGATGCTCACCGCGATCAGCGCGGTGATGCCGAACCAGAGCAGCGTCTTGAGCGCCAGCCGGGCGGCGTTGGCGACGCCGCGCAGGCTGACCACGCTGACCACGATGGCGGTGAAGACCAGTGGCGGCACGGCCAGCTTGAGGAGCTGGACGAAGAGGCCGCCGACGGTGTCGAGCGTGCTGGTCAGCCAGGCGAGGTCGTTGGCGCGGGCGAGGAAGCCCAGCGCCACGCCGAGCACGAGGCCGAGCAGGATCTGCACGGAAAAGGGAATCTTGCGCAGGGCGGAAGCCATGAGGACGGGTCCAAGGTCTGGAGAGGGAAGAGCGGGCGTCGGGGGAGCGGAGCTACGCCGGACAGACGCCGCTGGCCTGCCGTCGGAGGTCGACGTACAGGCGCTCGGTGAGACACCAGACATTGGTCATCGCCGGCCCACGCTACTCCCGCACCCGCCCCGCCGGAAGGACCGTTCCCCGTGACGCCCCTTACAATCTGTCGTGGGTGAAGGAGGGGCCCCCTGTTAACACCCGTCGGTTAGAGGGGGCCCCTTCTATCGCCCAGGCGTTAACAGGGGGCCCCTCCTTACCAGCACCGCGGCGGTGGTTAGGGCCCAGGTGGCGGTTACTCCCAGCAGCACGCGTTCCAGCACGCCGACCAGCGCGCCCCGGCCGACCAGCAGCATGGCCAGCCCCACCGCGCCGGCCAGCGGCAGCGCCAGCGCCGCGCCGACCGCGGCGACCCGCCGCAGCGCCGCGCCCGCGGCGGGGCAGCACACCAGCGCCAGCATCGCGAAGACCACCGCCGCGGTGGCCGCGATGCTGGCCCCGCCGTGCACCAGGTCGGCCACCGTGGCGGCCTCGAACGGCGGCAGCGGGCAGCCGGCGCTGCACGTCACCGTGCCGGAGAGCACCGTGGCGACCGCGCCGACGCCGAGCAGCACGGACGCCGCCCGCGCCACCGCCGGCAGCGCGCCGGCGAGCAGCAGCAGCGCCGCCGCCAGCGTGAAGATCCCCATCCGGTACGCCCCGGCGTACCCGCTGTCGGCGACCCCGGCCTCGCTGACGTACCCGGTCGGTCCGGGGCCCGGACCGGCGACGACGGCGACCGTCACCGCGACCGCCCCGGCCAGCACGCAGGCGGCGGCCCCGGCGGCGGCGACCCGGCGCGACGCGCGCTCAGCCACGCCCGTGCGGCGTGGTCCAGCCGGCCAGGTCCGGACCGAGCGGCACGATCCGGGTCGGATTGATCATGTCGTGGGTAGCGTAGTAGTGCCGCTTGATGTGGTCGAAGTCCACCGTCTCGCCGAAGCCCGGCGTCTGGAACAGGTCCCGCGCGTACGCCCACAGCACCGGCATCTCGGTCAGCTTCTGCCGGTTGCACTTGAAGTGCCCGTGGTACGCCACGTCGAAGCGCACAAGCGTGGTGAACAGCCGCACGTCCGCCTCGGTGATCGCGTCCCCCATCAGGTAGCGCCGCCCGGCCAGCCGCTCGCCCAGCGCGTCCAGCCGGGCGAACAGCGCGGTGTACGCCTCGTCGTACGCCGCCTGCGAGGTGGCGAAGCCGCACCGGTAGACGCCGTTGTTGACGTCGGAGTGGATCTCCGCCATCAGCGCGTCCAGCTCCGGCCGCAACTCGACCGGGTAGAGGTCCGGCGCGTCCGGCGCGTGGAACCGCCGCCACTCGGTGGAGAAGTCGAGCGTGAGCTGCGGATAGTCGTTGGTGACCACGCGCCCGGTCAGCGTGTCGACGAGCGCCGGCACGGTCACCCGGCCGGTGTAGTCACCGTCGGTGGCCAGGTACGCCTCGGAGAGGAACCCGACGCCCAGCACCGGGTCGAAGCCGTCCGGGTCCAGCGCGAACCGCCAGCCCCGCTCGTCCCGGATCGGGTCCACGGTGCCCAGCGAGATCACCTCGTCCAGGCCGAGCAGGCCGCGCACGATCCGGGCCCGGTGCGCCCACGGGCAGGCCCGGCACCAGATCAGCCGGTACCGGCCCGGCTCCAGCGGCCAGCGGCCCTGCTCGTCCGGCCCGCCGCCGGCCGGCGAGGTGGAGTGCGGGGTGACCCGCCCGGTGAACCGGTTCGGTTGGCGGACGAACGAACCGCCGCCACTGGTCTCTGCGCTGAACTGGGCCCCGGCCATGCCGCCAACCTATCCGCTCCGGGCGCGGATATCCTGGCGCCGTGGCACCCCGGCGCGACCCGCCGGGCCGCCGCCGACCGACCCCTTCCCACCCCCGAAGGACGTGCGCGCGATGACCGTGGCCTACCTCGTTGCCGGAGTCCGCACCCCGATCGGCCGGTACGCCGGCGCCCTCGCCGGGGTCCGCCCCGACGACCTCGCCGCGCACGTGATCCGCGAGCTGGTGGCGCGGCACCCGTCGGTCGACTGGGCCCGCACCGACGACGTGATCCTCGGCTGCGCCAACCAGGCCGGCGAGGACAACCGCAACGTGGCCCGGATGGCCGCGCTGCTCGGTGGCCTGCCGGCGGAGGTGCCGGGCAGCACCGTCAACCGGCTCTGCGGCTCCGGCCTGGACGCGCTCGCCTCCGCCGCCCGCGCCATCGTCGCCGGGGACGCCGACCTGGTGGTGGCCGGCGGCGTGGAGAGCATGAGCCGCGCGCCGTTCGTGATGCCGAAGGCGACCACGCCGTTCGCCCGCACCGCCGAGGTCTACGACACCACCATCGGATGGCGGCTGGTCAACCCGCTGATGGAGCGCGGCTGGGGCATCGACTCGATGCCGGAGACGGCGGAGAACGTGGCCGCCGAGTTCGGCGTGGACCGCGCCGCGCAGGACGCGTTCGCGTACCGCTCGCAGCAGCGGGCCGCCAAGGCGCAGGCCGACGGCCGGCTGGCCGAGGAGATCGTCGGCGTGACCGTGCCGGCCGGCAAGCGGGAGACGAAGCTCGTCGAGGTCGACGAGCACCCGCGGGAGACCACGCCGGAGAAGCTGGCCGCGCTGCCCACCCCGTTCCGCGCCGGCGGCACGGTGACCGCCGGCAACTCCTCCGGCGTCAACGACGGCGCGGTGGCGCTGCTGGTCGCCTCCGCGGCCGCCGTCGAGCGCCACGGCCTCACCCCGCTGGCCCGGGTACGCGGCGCGGCGGCGGCCGGCGTCCCGCCACGGATCATGGGGATCGGGCCGGTCCCGGCGACCCGGAAGCTGCTCGACCGCCAGGGCCTCACGCTGGCCGACGTCGACGTGATCGAGCTGAACGAGGCGTTCGCCGCGCAGTCCGTGGCGGTGCTGCGGGAGCTGGGCCTGCCGGAGGACGCCGAGCACGTCAACCCGAACGGCGGGGCCATCGCGCTGGGCCACCCGCTCGGCGCCAGTGGCGCCCGGCTGGCGTTGACCGCCGCGCTGGAGCTGCGCCGCCGGGGTGGTCGGCGGGCGCTCGCCACCATGTGCGTCGGCGTCGGTCAGGGCATCTCGCTGCTGCTGGAGTCGGCCGGCTGAGCCCGGACGGCGGCATCGCGAGAAGTGGATCTCCCGTTGCCGGTCCGGCGCGCATAGAGTGGGCTGGACCACATGATCCGCCCCACCGGGCGGGTGACGACCGGGGAGATCGCACGATGCAGACGTCGGACGGACCTCCCGCCGGGATCGACCTGAGCCGGCCCAGCGCCGCCCGGGTCTACGACTACTTCCTCGGCGGGGCGCACAACTTCGAGATCGACCGGCAGCTCGCCGAGCAGATCGCGGCCATGACGCCGAACCTGGCGGCCACCATGCGTTCCGGGCGGGAGTTCCTGCGCCGGGCGGTGCGGGTGCTGCTCGACGCCGGCATCGACCAGTTCCTCGACATCGGCTCCGGCATCCCCACCGTCGGCAACGTGCACGAGGTCGCCCAGGCCGCGAACCCCGAGGCCCGGATCGTCTACGTCGACATCGACCCGGTGGCGGTGGCGCACAGCCACGAGCTGCTGGCCGGCAACGACCGGGCCACCGCGCTCCTGGCCGACCTGCGCGAGCCGAAGCTGATCCTGGACCAGGCCCGGGCCGGCGGCCTGATCGACTTCGACCGGCCGCTGGGCATCCTGCTCGCCGGCGTGGTGCACTTCGTGCCGGACGCCGACCGCCCGGCCGACATCCTGGCCACCCTGCGGGCCGCCGCCGCGCCGGGCAGTTTCCTGGTCGTCTCGCACTCCACGTTCGAGGACCAGCCGCAGGAGATGCTGGACGCGCAGCGGCTGTCGGCGCGTACCGCCACCGAGATCACGCTCCGCTCGCGGGCCGAGATCACCGGCTTCTTCGGTGACTGGACGATCCTCGAACCGGGCGTGGTGCACATGCCGCTCTGGCGGCCCGACTCCCCCTCGGACGTGGACGAGCACCCGGAACGATTCGGGGCGTTCGGCGGCGTCGCCCGGCACGACCGCGCTGCCGGGTGAGCCGACGTGCCCGCCCCGGAGCCCGTCGGGGATGAC
Organism: Micromonospora sp. NBC_01392; assembly: GCF_045040125.1. NCBI lineage: Bacteria > Bacillati > Actinomycetota > Actinomycetes > Micromonosporales > Micromonosporaceae > Micromonospora > Micromonospora sp. NBC_01392. Next base: position 1,787,715 of record NZ_CP109549.1, read on the forward strand.
TTCAGCCGGCCCGGCGCCACGGCGTACGCCGCCGAGTGGGCCCGGGCGGTGCGGCGCATCGGTTTCGTGCCGCTGAGCGCGGCCGAGACCGAGCGCCTGCTGGTGTCGCTCACCGAGCGGCTGGCCCGCGCGTTGCGGGCGCCCACCTTCTCCGCCCGGCCGGCGGAGGAGGTGGGGCGGGCCCTGGTGGAGGCGCACCTGACCGAGCCCGGCGTGCTCGACTGGTCGGTGCAGGCGCTCGGCGACCGGTTCCTGCCCTGGGTGCTGCCGGCCCGCGAGGATCTGCCCGAGCTGCGGGAACGGATCGCCTCGTTGCAGGGCGCGGTCGCCGCCGGGTTCAGCCGGGCGCTGCGGGACCGGGTGTTCAGCCAGCAGGAACGGATCGCCCGCTCCGCCTGGCAGGCCCGGGACGCCGTCGAGCAGGCGTTGCGGGACAGCGAGGCGCGGTTCCGGGCGGTCTTCACCGGCGCCGCCATCGGCATCGGCATCGCCGGCGTGGACGGGCACATCATCGAGGTCAACCAGTCCTTCGCGGACATGCTCGGCTACACGGTCGCGGAGATGCGGCAGATGAACGTGTCCGCGCTGGCCCACGCCGACGACGCGGCCGGCATGTGGGAGCTCTACCAGGAGCTGGTCGAGGGCAAGCGGGACAGCGCCCGGGTGGAGAAGCGCTACTACCGCAAGGACGGCAGCGTGGTCTGGACCGACCTGGCCGTGTCGCTGATCCGGTACGACGACGGCCGGCCCCGGTTCACCGTCGCCATGATCGAGGACATCACCCAGCGGTACGAGTTGCAGCAGCGGCTGCGTTTCCAGGCGCTGCACGACCCGCTGACCGGCCTGCCCAACCGGACGCTGTTCTTCGAGACGCTCGGTGGTGTCTTCGCCGCGGCCGGGCCCGAGCAGCGCGTCGGGCTCTGCTTCATCGACCTGGACGGGTTCAAGGCGGTCAACGACAGCCTCGGCCACGACCTCGGTGACCGGCTGCTCCAGGTGATCGCCCGACGGCTCAGCGACTGCGTGGCCGGCCGTGGGCACCTGGTGGCCCGGATGGGCGGCGACGAGTTCGTCATCCTGGTCGACTCCGGCGGCGGTCTCGACGACGCGGTCGAGGTGGCCGAGCTGGCGCTGGCCGCGGTCTCCGCCCCGGTGCACGTCGCCGACCAGCAGCTCGCCGTCTCGGCCAGCATCGGCATCGTGGACTGCCCGGCGGCGGAGACCAGCGCCGGGGAGTTGATGAAGGCCGCCGACACCACGCTCTACTGGGCCAAGGCCGAGGGGCGGGGCCGCTGGGCGGTGTACGACCCGGAGCGCAGCGCCGCCGACATCGCCCGGTCGGCGCTGGCCGCCAACCTGCCCGCCGCCCTGGACCGGGGCGAGTTCGTGCTGCACTACCAGCCGATCGTGTCGCTGTTGGACGGCACCATGGTGGCGGTCGAGGCGCTGGTCCGCTGGCAGCACCCGGAGCTGGGGCTGCTCGGGCCGGACCGCTTCATCGGCCTGGCCGAGGAGACCGGCCTGATCGTCCGGCTCGGCGCCTGGGTGCTGCGCCAGGCCTGCCGGGACGCCGAGTCGTGGCGGCGCGCCTTCGGCGAGTCGACGCCGGTGGTCAGCGTCAACCTGGCCGCCCGGCAGGCCGACGACCCGGCCATCGTGGAGACCGTGGCGGAGGCGTTGCAGCACACCGGCCTCCCCGCCGAGCTGCTCCAGCTCGAACTGACCGAGAGCGCGGTGATGGGCAGCGCGGGTGAGCCGCTGCGGGCCCTGCACCAGCTCGCCGACCTCGGGTTGCGGTTGGCCATCGACGACTTCGGCACCGGCTACTCGAACCTGGCGTACCTGCGTCGCCTGCCGATCCACTGCGTGAAGCTGGCCGGCCCGTTCGTCGAGGGCATCCGCGGTGACGGCGCGGTCGCCGACCACCGCGACGAGCGGATCGTCGACGCGCTGGTCCGGTTGGCGCACGCGTTGGAGCTGTCGGTGACGGCCGAGGCGGTGGAGACCGAGGTGCAGGCCGAGCGGCTGCGGGCGTTGCGCTGCGACACCGGCCAGGGCCGCTGGTTCGGCGCCCCGATGCCCGCCGACGCCATCCGCGCCCGCCTGGCGGCTTAAGGAAGGGCCCCCGCTTAACGCCTCCGGTAGAGGAGGGGCCCCCGCTTAACATCTCGGTTTACGCACCGCCCGCGCAGAGAAGAGAGAACTCGTGAGTCTGACCGATTCGCAGGCCGTGGTGTCGGTGGTCGCCGCGCTGGCGATCCTGGCCGGGTTGGCCGGCGTGGTGGTGCCCGGCCTGCCGGCGCTGCCGCTGTGCTGGGGCGGTGTGCTGGTGTGGGCGCTGTTCGGCGACGCCGGCCCGGGCCGCTGGGCGGTGCTCGCCGCCGCGACCGTGGTCGCCGCCGGTGGCACCGTGGTCAAGTACCTCTGGCCGGGGCGGAACCTGAAGCGCACCGGTGTGCCCACCCGGTCGCTGCTGGCCGGCGCGCTGCTCGGCGTGGTCGGGTTCTTCGTCATCCCGGTGGTCGGGCTGCCGATCGGCTTCATCGCCGGGATCTGGGGCGCGGAGCTGCTGCGGCTGGGCAGCAACCGGCTGGCCTGGCCGGCCACCGTGCAGGCGCTCAAGGCGGCCGGCCTGTCCATGCTTGTCGAGTTCATGGCGGGCATGGTGATCGCCGCGCTCTGGGTGGCGGGCCTGCTGTTCGCCTGAGGCACGACACCCGCCACCGCGCGGCGGTCCTGGTCGGGGTCGGGGGCGAAGCGTTCGTCACCGGCGGGAAGCGGTGAGTGATCCTGCCCGGGGCCGGGCGGTGACCAGATCGGTGCGACGACTGTGCCTGCGGTAGAGCTGCCGGAACACGCCGTCCGGGAAGGTCGGATGCCAGGGCTTCACCGGGCCGGCGAAGTGGATGACGGACGCGTCCGTGATGCTCCCGCCGACGGTCGGGTCGAGCCGCCACGCCATCATGTGGTTCCAGCGCTTGGGGAGCCGGGTCCACCGGCCGTAGACCGCGTGGTTGAGCGCGTCCTGGTCCGGGAAACGCGCCTCGTGGGCGTGGCGGGCGATGTAGTCGAGCGCCGCGGCGGTGATCTCGAGTTCCCGCCACCGTGGCACGTCGATGAGCAGCACCCCGGAGTTCAGGTACGGAGCCTGGGCGTCGAGGTCACGGTAGCCGTAGATGCCGGGCAGGCCGCCGTTGTCGATGAGGCGGCGGGTGAACGCGTCCCGGACCGCGCCGACCGGCTTGTCGCCCAGGTCGACGTCGCGCAACGGCGCCAGGGAGCCGGTGCAGAGCACGTCGGAGTCGAGGTAGAGCAGCCGGTCGACGCCCGGGGGCAGGGCGTGCGGGATCAGCAGCCGCAGGTACATGGCGGCGGAGAGGTAGCTCAGGTGGGGCTCGCGGGATCCGGGCAGGCGGATCGGTGGGGGGTCCACGGTCAGGAAGGTGACGGTGGCGTGCCGGGCCGCCCGGGTCAGCGAGGCCCGGGCCGGCTCGGTGACGTCGTCGTCGGCGGCCAGCCAGAACCGCAGCGGTTCGGTCGGCATCTGGGCGGCGACGGTGGACATCACGACCGCCGCGTGCGGGGCGTAGGTGGCGTCGAAGGCCAGTGCGCAGTCCAGGATTACCTCCTCGGTCGGGGTGAACACCTGTCAATTTATAACGTTGTAGACGTGTTGACAACCACAGCCCCCCTGTCAAGGGGGAACAGGTACGGTCGGCTGGTGCGGATCACCGTCCTGGGCGGGTTGGGCGCCTTCCCCACCGCCCACCAGTCATGCTCGGGTTTCCTCGTCGAGCACGATGGCTTCCGGCTGCTGATCGACCCGGGTTACGCGACGCTACAACCATTGCTGGCGCGGGTGCGGGCCGAGCAGGTCGACGCCGTCTACGTCAGCCACGGTCACCCCGACCACTGTGCGGACCTGCAACCGTTGGCGCGGGCCCGGGTGCTCACCGACCGGTCCGGACCACCGCTCCCGGTGTACGCGCCCACGGGCAGCCTTGCCGACCTGCTCGCCATCGACGAGCCCGGCCTGCTGGAACCGGGGTACCACCTGACCGAGTTCACCCCGGGGGAGACGCTGCGCCTCGGGCCGTACGGGGTGCGGACGTTCCCGCTGCCCCACTGGGTGCCGAACGCCGGCGCACGATTCGAGGCGTCGGGCGTGGTGCTCGCCTACACCGGGGACACCGGACCCAGCCCGACCCTGGTGGACCTGGCCCGGGAGGCGGACGTGCTGATCGCGGAGGCGACCTACCCGGACGACATCCCACCGCGGCACGCGGGCAACCTGTCGAGCGCCGCGGAGGTCGGCCGGTACGCCACCGAGGCCGGGGCCCGGCGGGTGCTGCTCACCCATCTGTGGCCGGGGACCGAACCGGGGGACGCGGTGGCCGCCGTACGGCGCGGGTACGCCGGTCCGGTGGACGTGGCCGGCCCCGGGCTGACGGTGACCGTCGGTCGGTAGGAGCGGCGGCGCGGGCGTCCGGGGGTACGGCGAGACGCCGTACTTCAGTGAGAGAGAGGTGGACGCCGCGCGCCGCCGCGGACCGGGCGTTGCCGAGCGCCCGGTGCCGGCCCGTCGGGTCGGGCCTGGTCACAGCTCCAAGGATGCCCCGGGCCGGGAGCCGGGACAACGCATTTAACCGGTACGCGTATTGACCACCTTGATCGGCGGGAGCAGACTGCGAGCACTCGCCTCGAGGAGGTGTGCAGTGGCCACGACGCCCGCGCCGACCGCCGAGCAGCCGATGGACGACGACGCCCGACGACTCGCCGAACTCGGCTACAAACAGGAGCTGCGCCGCAAGTGGAGCGGCTTCTCCAACTTCGCCATCTCGTTCTCGATCATCTCGATCCTGGCCGGCTGCTTCACCACGTTCGGCCAGGCGTGGAACAACGGCGGCCCGGTGGCCGTGTCCTGGGGCTGGCCGCTGATCTCGATGTTCATCCTGGTCATCGGGTTCTGCATGGCCGAGCTGGTCTCCGCCTACCCGACCGCGGGCGGGATCTACTGGTGGGCGGCGACCATGGGTCGGCCGGTGCACGGCTGGTTCACCGGCTGGCTCAACCTGATCGGGCTGGTCGCGGTCACCGCCTCGGTCGACTACGGCTGCGCCACGTTCCTCAACCTGACGCTGTCGGCGCTCGTCGACGGCTGGGCCGGCACCGGGCAGCAGACCTTCGGGCTGTTCGTGGTGATCCTCGCGCTGCACGGCCTGATCAACATCTACGGGCACCGCATCATCGACGTACTCCAGAACGTCTCGGTCTGGTGGCACGTGGCCGGCGCGGCCGTGGTGGTGCTGATCCTGGTCCTGGTCCCGGACGACCACCAGAGCTTCCAGTTCGTGTTCACCGAGCGGTTCAACAACTCCGGCTTCGGCGACGGGGACACCGGCGGGCTGACGTTCTGGTTCTACGTGCTGCCGCTGGGCTTCCTGCTCACGCAGTACACGATCACCGGCTTCGACGCCTGCGCGCACGTCTCCGAGGAGACCCGGGGCGCGTCCAAGGCCGCCGCGCAGGGACTGTGGCGGTCGATCTTCTACTCCGCCGTCGGCGGCTGGATCCTGCTGCTCGCGTTCCTGTTCGCCGCCACCGACGTGGACGCGATCAACGACGCGGGCGGTTTCTCCGGGGCGATCTTCGAGACGGCGCTGACCCCGTTCTTCTTCAAGGTGGTCATCATCATCTCCACCATCGGGCAGTTCTTCTGCGGGATGAGCTGCGTGACCTCGATGTCGCGGATGGCGTACGCGTTCAGCCGGGACCGGGCGGTGCCGGGCTGGCGGCTCTGGTCGAAGGTCAACCGCAACGGCACGCCGGTCAACGCCATCATCGGCGCCACGCTGGCCGGGCTGGTGCTCACGCTGCCCGCGCTCTACCAGCGCGGCGGCATCCCGGTCGCGTTCTACGCGGTGGTGTCGGTGGCGGTGATCGGGCTCTACCTGTCGTTCATCATCCCGATCTTCCTGCGGCTGCGGATGGGGGACCGGTTCGTCCCGGGCCCGTGGACGCTCGGCCGCCGTCACCGGCTGCTCGGCTGGATCGCGGTGGTGGAGATCGCCGTCATCTCGGTCTACTTCGTGCTGCCGATCGTCCCGGCCGGCGTGCCGGGTCATCCCGACTTCTCCTGGACGGCGGTGAACTACGCACCGCTGGCGGTGGGCGGGGTGCTGCTCGGCGTCGCGATCTGGTGGTACGCCTCGGCCCGCACCTGGTTCACCGGCCCCCGCCGAACGGTCGAGGAACTGCCCGCCGACACCCCCACCCCACCCTCCTGACCAACGCCCCCCGAGATCTTGGAAGGAGATGGCCCCTGGAGGGGCAATTTCCTTCCAAGATCTCTTCGACTCCCGGCATGCGAGAGGGATTGTCCGCCACGTGGGAGCGGTGCGTCGGTCAGTCGACGTCGGTGGACCCGGCGGGCCGCCGCTTCCTGGCCTGGGCGCGGGCGCGTGGCTGACGCCGTGGGCGGCTGTCCGCGTACCGCTGGGGTCAGGGTGTGGGTTGGCGGTGGGTGAGCGGGAAGCGGAGGATGCGGTCGTCGTCGGCCGCCGGTGGGACGCCGCGCGGCTCGCGGTTGCTGGTGGTCACCCAGAGCGCGCCGTCCGGGGCGACCGCGACGGTACGCAGGCGGCCGAACGTCCCGACCAGCTCCGCCACCGGTACGCCGACCGTGCCGTCGTGGTCGACCGGCACCGCCCAGAGTCGGGTACCGCGCAGCGCGGCCACGTAGAGCGTGCCCCGGGTGAACGCCGCGCCGCTCGGCGACGCCTGCGCCGGTGGCCAGACCACGACCGGGTCCCGGAAGCGGGGGTCACCGGCGACGCCCTCCACGATCGGCCAGCCGTAGTTGCCGCCCGGCACGATCCGGTTCACCTCGTCCCAGGTGTTCTGCCCGAACTCGGTGGCGAACAGCCGGCCGTGCCGGTCCCAGGCCAGCCCCTGCACGTTGCGGTGGCCGTAGCTGTAGACCGGCGAGCCGGGGAACGGGTTGTCCGCCGGCACGCCGCCGTCCGGGCGGATCCGCAGGATCTTGCCGTTGCGGCTGGTCAGGTCCTGGGCGCGGGCCGGGACCCCGGCGTCACCGACGCCGGCGTAGAGCAGCCCGTCGGGGCCGAACGCGATCCGCCCGCCGTCGTGGAACGTGGCCCGGGGGATGCCGCTGAGCAGCACCTGCGGGATCGGCGTGGCGGCCAGCCGGAACCGGACCACGCGGAGGTCGGTGGCGGTGGTGTAGGCGGCGTACACCCAGCCGTCCCGCCGGTAGGTGGGGGAGACCGCGAGCCCGAGCAGGCCCGCCTCGCCGCCGGCGACCACGTCGGCGATCCGGGCCACCTGCTGCGGTGGTCGGCCGGGGCGGACCCGCAGGATGGTGCCCGCGTCCCGCTGGGCCACCAGGGCGCTGCCGTCGGGCAGGAAGTCCAGCCCCCAGGGCACCGCCAGTCCGGTGGCGACCACCTGCGGGTTCGTCAGGTCGTAGCCGACCGCCGGCCGCCTGTCGACGTGCCGCTCGAAGCCGGCCGGGCGCAGGTCGACCAGGTCCGGCTGCGGCGCCGTCTCGACGGCGGGCCGGTCCGGGGCGGCGGTGGGCTGCCGGTCGGCGCGGGCGTCGGTGGCGCCCAACCCGATCGCGACGACGGCCACGACGGCCGCGACGATCCGACGACGCATGTGCTCTCCCCGGTTTCGCACCCGGTCCCACCGGGGCATTGACGGTGATCCGGTTTGCCAGTAGACCTTGGTGATGGAGGCCCCCTGATGAGTAGAACGCCGTTCTCGCTGGAGCAGTTGCGGGTCGCCGTCGCCGAGGGCGAGATCGACACGGTGGTGCTCGCCCTCACCGACATGCAGGGCCGCCTCCAGGGCAAGCGGATCCACGCGCCGTTCTTCCTCGACAACGTGCTGGAGAACGGCAGCGAGGGCTGCAACTACCTGCTCGCCGTGGACGTCGACATGAACACCGTCGACGGGTACGCGATGTCGAGCTGGGAACGCGGCTACGGCGACTTCGCCATGAAGCCCGACCTGGACACGCTGCGCCGGACGCCGTGGCAGCCCGGCTCCGCGATGGTGCTGGCCGACCTGGAGTGGCTGGACGGCTCCGGCCCGGTGGTCGCCTCGCCCCGGCAGATCCTGCGCCGGCAGCTCGACCGGCTGGCCGCGCACGGGCTGACCGCGTACGCCGGCACCGAGCTGGAGTTCGTGCTCTACCGCGACTCGTACGAGGAGGCGTGGTCGCGCGGCTACCGCGACCTGACCCCGGCGAACCAGTACAACGTGGACTACTCGCTGCTCGGCACCGCCCGGGTGGAGCCGCTGCTGCGCCGCATCCGCACCGAGATGGCCGCCGCCGGGCTGACGCCGGAGAGCGCGAAGGGCGAGTGCAACCTCGGCCAGCACGAGATCGCCTTCCGGTACGACGAGGCGGTGGCCTGCGCCGACCACCACGTCGTCTACAAGAACGGGGCGAAGGAGATCGCCGCCCAGGAGGGCATGGCTATCACGTTCATGGCGAAGCCGAACGCGCGGGAGGGCAACTCCTGCCACATCCACTTCTCGCTGCGTGACGCGTCCGGCTCGTCGGCGATGCTGGGCGACGGGCCGGCGCACCTGAGCGTGACCGGGCAGCGGGTGCTGGCCGGGCTGCTCGCCACGATGCGCGAGTTCAGTCTGCTCTTCGCACCCAACATCAACTCCTACAAGCGGTACCAGCCGGGTTCGTTCGCGCCGACCGCGCTGCGCTGGGGCACCGACAACCGCACCTGCGCGCTGCGGCTGGTCGGGCACGGGCAGGGGATGCGGGTGGAGAACCGGGTGCCGGGGGCGGACGTCAACCCGTACCTGGCGATCGCCGCGCTGGTGGCCGGCGCGGTCCACGGCATCGAGCACGAGCTGGAGCTGGCCGAGGAGTGCACCGGCAACGCGTACGACGACCCGGCCGCCGAGCGGGTCCCCGGCACGCTGCGGGACGCGCTCGACCTCTGGCAGCGCTCGACTGTCGCCCCGGAGGTGTTCGGCGACGAGGTGGTGGCCCACTACACCAACTACGCGAAGGTCGAGCTGTCCGCCTTCGACGCCGCCGTCACGGACTGGGAGCTGACCCGTGGCTTCGAACGCCTCTGACCCCGCCAACGCCCTCGCTCCTCGCCGATCTTGCACGTGCGGCCCACCTTTCGCGTCATGAGAGGCTTTTGTCCGGGCAGCATCTGCAAGATCGACGAGGCGACGAGGCGACGAGGCGACGAGGCGAGGGGCGACGGATGGCGAGGGGTAGGGGGAGCGCGTGGGTGAGGTGATCTCGCCGGTCAGCGGGACGGCGATCGCGGAGGTGGCGTCCGCGTCCGTGGCGGAGGTGGACGCGGCGGTGGCGCGGGCGGCTGCCGCGTACGAGGGGTGGCGTCGGGTGGCGCCGGGGGACCGGGCGCGGCTGCTGCGGCGGTTCGCCGCCGAGGTGGACGCCCACCTGGAGGAGCTGGCCCAACTGGAGGTGCGCAACTCCGGCCACACCGTCGGCAACGCGCGCTGGGAGGCCGGCAACGTCCGGGACGTGCTCGACTACTACGCGGGCGCGCCGGAGCGGCTGACCGGCCGGCAGATCCCGGTGCCCGGCGGGCTCGACGTCACGTTCCACGAGCCGCTGGGCGTGGTCGGCGTGATCGTGCCGTGGAACTTCCCGATGCCGATCGCCGGCTGGGGGCTCGCCCCGGCGCTGGCCGCCGGCAACACGGTGGTGCTCAAACCGGCCGAGCTGACGCCGCTGACCGCGCTGCGCCTGGCCGAGCTGGCGCTCGACGCCGGGCTGCCGGAGGGCGTGTTCACCGTGCTGCCCGGCCAGGGCGGCGTGGTCGGCGAGCGGTTCGTCACCCACCCGGCGGTCCGCAAGATCTGCTTCACCGGCTCCACCGAGGTCGGCATCCGGATCATGGCCGGCGCCGCCGACCAGGTGAAACGGGTGACGCTGGAGCTGGGCGGCAAGTCGGCGAACATCGTCTTCGCCGACGCGGACCTGGCGAAGGCGGCGGCCACCGCGCCGTCCGCGGTCTTCGACAACGCCGGCCAGGACTGCTGCGCCCGCTCCCGGATCCTGGTCCAGCGTCAGGTGTACGACCGCTTCCTGGAGCTGCTCGAACCGGCCGTGCGGTCGTTCCGGGTGGAGGACCCGGCCCGCGAGACGGCCGAGATGGGCCCGCTGATCTCCGCCGCGCACCGGGACCGGGTCGCCGGGTACGTCGACGGCGCGACCGTGGCGTTCACCGGCTCCCGGCCGGACGGCCCCGGCTTCTGGTACGCCCCGACCGTGCTGCTCGCCGACTCCCCGGCGGACCGGCACTGGCGCGAGGAGATCTTCGGACCGGTCGTCTCGGTGCTCCCGTTCGACGACGAGGCGGACGCGGTCCGGCTCGCCAACGACACCGAGTACGGCCTCTCCGGCTCGATCTGGACCCGGGACGTGGGTCGGGCCGTGCGGGTCGCCCGGGGGGTCGAGGCCGGCAACCTGAGCGTCAACTCGCACTCCTCGGTGCGCTACTGGACCCCGTTCGGCGGGATGAAGCGTTCCGGCCTCGGCCGGGAGCTGGGTCCGGACGCGCTGCACGCCTTCACCGACGTCAAGAACGTGTTCATCGGCACCGAGGAGTGATCACAGTGCAGGGACGGCTTTCCGACCGGGTGGCGGTGGTGACCGGCGCGGGCAGTGGCATCGGGCTGGCCACCGTGCGGCGCTTCGCCGCCGAGGGCGCGCGGGTGGTCTGCGTGGACATCGACGCCGACGCCGGCACCCGGGCCGCCGACGAGGTGGGCGGCGAGTTCGTGGCCGCCGACGTGGCCGACGAGACGGCGGTCCGCGACCTGTTCGACGGCGTGGTGGACCGCCACGGCCGGGTGGACGTGTCGTTCCACAACGCCGGCATCTCGCCGCCGGACGACGACTCGATCCTGGAGACCGGGCTGGACGCCTGGGAGCGGGTGCTGCGGGTCAACACCACGAGCGTCTACCTGTGCTGCAAGCACGTCATCCCGCACATGCGGCGGCAGGGCAAGGGCTCGATCATCAACACCGCCTCGTTCGTGGCGCTGATGGGCGCGGCCACGTCGCAGATCGCGTACACGGCGAGCAAGGGCGGGGTGCTGGCGATGACCCGCGAGCTGGGCGTGCAGTTCGCCCGCGAGGGCATCCGGGTCAACGCGCTGTGCCCCGGCCCGGTCGCCACCCCGCTGCTGCTGGAGCTGTTCGCGAAGGACCCGGAGCGGGCCGCCCGCCGGCTGGTGCACGTGCCGATGGGACGGTTCGGCGACCCGACCGAGATCGCCGCCGCGGTGGCGTTCCTGGCCAGCGACGACGCCTCGTTCATGACCGCCGCGCAGTTCGTGGTCGACGGCGGCATCACCGGCGCGTACGTCACCCCGCTGTGAGGCTGATCAACCCGGGGGCGAGCCGGGGTCGCCGGGGCCCGCCGGTTACGACAGGATGAGGCGGAGGTAACCAGCGTCCAAGGCGACGGATGCGTTACGTTGCTCGTTCGCCGGGGTAGTAGGCGGGGACGGTCGGTGCAGCAGCGCCGGCCGTCGTGGAAAAGGCCGGAGCGGGAGGCTGCATGGGCTCGGCCCAGGGGGGCGGGGACGCCGGTCGATCGTCCCCGGCAGCCGGCCGGTCGTCGCTCCCACCGTTGCTGACCGCCGCGTTCGCCGCCGGCGGTGAGATGGGCGAGCGGCTGCGCGGCTTCGACTGGTCCACCACCCCGCTCGGCACCCCGGACGGCTGGCCCGCCGCGCTCTGCCACGCGGTGAGCACCATGCTCGCCTCCCGCGCCCAGATGGTGGTGTTCTGGGGCGCGGAGCACCTGGCCTTCTACAACGACGCCTACCGGCCCACCATCGGCGAGAAGCATCCGGCCGTGCTCGGGCAGTCGGCCCGGCTGCACTGGGCGGAGACCTGGGACGTGCTCGGCCCGCTGCTGGACGGCGTGCGCGGCACCGGCGTGCCCTACCGGGGTGAGGACCACCCCTTCGTGATCAACCGGCACGGCTTCCTGGAGGACGTCTACTTCGACGTCTCGTACGACCCGATCCGCGAGGCGGACGGCACCGTCAACGGCATCTTCTGCTTCGTCAACGAGACCACCGGCCGGGTGCTCGGCGAGCGCCGGCTGCGGGCCCTGGCCGAGCTGGGCAACGAGTTGGGCGACGTGCCGAACACGCTGGAGCTGGGTCGGGCCGTGGCGCGGGTGCTCGACGCGCACCGCGACGACGTGCCGTTCAGCGCGCTGTGGCTGCACGACGGCGACGGCACGGCGGCGCTGGCCGGCTGCGCCGGCGTGGATCCGGCCACGCTCGCCGGCTGGGCCGGCCTGCCCGTCGGCGAGCCGCTGACCGAACCGCGCTGGGTCGCCACCGCCGACCTGCCCGGCGCGGTGCCGCCGGACGCCGCCGACCAGGCGCTGCTGCTGCCGCTGACCGCGACGAACGAGCCGGCCGGCGCGCTGCTGCTGGGCGTGTCCCGCCGGCTGCCGTTCAGCGACGACTACCGTGACTTCGTCGACCTGGTCGCCGCACAGGTCTCCCGGGCCGTGGGCAAGCTGCGGGCGTACGAGCAGGAGCGCGCCCGCGCCGCCGAGCTGGCCGCGCTCGACCGCGCCAAGACCAACTTCTTCGCCAACGTCAGCCACGAGTTCCGGACCCCGCTGACGCTGGTGCTCGGGCCGCTGGAGGACATGCTCGCCGACCGGGAGCTGCCCGAGCGCTACCTCGACCGGCTGACCGTCATGCACCGCAACGGGCTGCGCCTGCTCAAGCTGGTCAACACCGTGCTCGACTTCTCCCGGCTGGAGTCCGGCCGGCTGGCCGCCCGCTACCAGCCGACCGACCTGCCCGACTACACGTCCCGGCTGGCCAGCACGTTCCGCTCGGCCACCGAGCGGGCCGGGCTGCGGCTGGTGGTCGACTGCCCGCCGCTGCCGGCGCCGGTCTACGTCGACCGGGACATGTGGGAGAAGATCGTCCTCAACCTGGTGTCGAACGCGGTGAAGTTCACCTTCGAGGGCGACATCGTGGTCCGGGTACGCCCCGGCGACGGGGCCGCCGTGCTGGAGGTGAGCGACACCGGCGTCGGCATCGCGCCGCAGGAGCTGCCACAGGTCTTCGCACGGTTCCACCGGGTGGCCGGCGCGCGCTCGCGTACCCACGAGGGCACCGGCATCGGGCTCGCGCTGGTCCGCGAGCTGGTCGAGATGCACGGCGGCACGGTCACCGCGCACAGCGTCGTGGAACGGGGCACCACGTTCACCGTCACCGTGCCATTCGGCTACGCGCACCTGCCCGCCGACCGGGTGTCCGCGCTCGCGCCGGTGCCGCTGACCGAGCCGGAGCAGGCCCGGCTGTACGTCGCCGAGACGGCGCTCTGGACCGACGAGGTGGCCCGGCCCGTCGGGCTGCCCGAGCCGTCCGGCACCCCGGGCGGCGCCGGCCGTGTCCTGGTCGCCGACGACAACCCCGACCTGCGGGAGCACGTCAGCCGGCTGCTCTCCCCGGCGTACGAGGTGGTGGCCGTGCCGGACGGCGTGGAGGCGTTGCGGCTGGCCGTGGACAGCCCGTTCGACCTGGTGCTGACCGACGTGATGATGCCCCGGCTGGACGGCTTCGGGCTGGTCGCCGCGCTGCGCGCCAATCCGGTCACCCGGGGCGTGCCGATCGTGCTGCTCTCGGCGCGGGCCGGCGCGGCGGAGGAGGTGGCCGGCCTGTCGGCCGGCGCGGACGACTACCTCACCAAGCCCTTCTCCAGCCAGGAGCTGGTCGCCCGGGTCCGGGCCAACGTCGAGTTGGGCCAGCTCCGCGGGCAGATCATCCGCCGGCTTCGGGCGCTCGCCGACGCCGCGGTGGCGATCAACACCGCCCGGTCCACCGCCGAGGTGGTGCGGGTGGCCGCGCAACACGCGATCGGCCTGGCCGAGGCGGGCCGGGTGCTGGTGGTCGCCACCGGCGTCCGCCACGAGGAGGACACCGGCGGGGACCTGCCGGCCGAACCGTCCGCGGTGCTGCCGCTCACCGGCACCACCGGCGAGCAGCTCGGCGAGCTGCGGGTGTGGCGTCGGGAGGACGGCGGCACGGAGCAGGCGGCGTTGACCGAGCTGGCCCGGCTGGTCGGCGTACGGCTGGAGAACGCCCAGCTCTACGAGGCCGAGCACCGGATCGCCACCACGCTCCAGCACAGCCTGTTGCCGCGTACGCTGCCGCAACTGCCCGGCGCGCTGGTGGCCAGCCGCTACCTGCCGGGCAGCGCCGACGTGGAGGTCGGCGGCGACTGGTACGACGTGGTGGGCACCCCCGACGACGAGCTGGTGCTGGTCATCGGCGACGTCGTCGGCAAGGGGGTGGGGGCCGCCGCCGCGATGGGTCAGCTCCGCAACGCGCTGCGGGCGTACGTGTTGGAGGGCTACGACCCGGGCGAGTCGCTGACCCGGCTCAACCGGCTGGTGCACTCCACCGGCAGCGGCTCCTTCGCCACCGTGGTCTGCCTCACCTTCTGCCCGCGCACCGGCCGCCTCCGGTACGCCAGCGCGGGTCATCCCTCGCCCCTGCTGATTCGCGGAGACGATGTGGCGTTCCTGCACGATCGGGCCCTCGGACCGCCGGTCGGGGCGATCCCCGGCACCACCTATCCGACCGCCGAGGGTGAACTCGCCCCCGGCGGCCGGCTGCTGCTCTACACCGACGGCCTGATCGAGGACCGGGAGGAGGGCATCGACGCCGGGCTCCGCCAGCTACGGGTCGACGCCGCCGCCGGCGGGGAGCACGTCGCCGACCTGGTGGACGCCGTCGTGGAGCGCGTCGCCGGGCGGCCCCGGCACGACGACGTGGCGGTGCTGGCGCTGGAGGCGGCCGAGCGGAACCGGTTCGCGCTGCGGCTGCCGGCCGACCCGACCCGGCTCAGCGTGCTGCGCAAGCGCCTGGAGGACTTCCTCGTCGCCCACCGGGTCGGCGAGACCGACCTGTTCGACCTGACGGTGGCGATCTCGGAGGCCGCCGCGAACGCGATCGAGCACCCGGTCGACCCGGTCGACCCGTCCATCGAGGTCGACGTCACCATCGCCGGTCGCATGGTGACCGCGACGGTCCGGGACAGCGGCCGGTGGCGCGAGTCCAGCGGGTCGGGGTTCCGGGGCCGCGGGCTGGGGCTGATCCAGGCGCTCGGGGAGATGAGCGTCACCCGGACCGGGGAGGGCACCGAGCTGACGCTGCGGCGCAGGCTGGCCGACTAAGTTGTTCTGCCCTGAGAGGTTGGGGACGCGGCTGGCTGGTGGGTGGCCGCCGAGTGCGGTGTGGGCGCGGTGGTGATTGTAGGCGTGGAGCCAGGCGGGTAGGGCTTTGCGGCGGGCGGTCTCGGAGGAGTACGGCCTGGCGTAGGCCCATTCGTCGGCGAGGGTGCGGTGGAACCGTTCGACTTTGCCGTTGGTTTGGGGTCGGAAGGGGCGGGTTTTCTTGACGCTGATGCCGGCGGTGTGGAGGGTGTCTCGCCAGAGGAACGACTTGTAGCAGGAGCCGTTGTCGGTGATCACGCGTCGGACGGTGATGCCGCAGGAGGCGAACCAGGCGTGTGCGCGTTGCCAGAACGCGGCGGCGGTCTCCTTTCGTTCGTCGTCGAGGATCTCGGTGTAGGCCAGCCGGGAGTGGTCGTCGATGGCGGTGTGCAGGTAGGCGTAGCCGAGGACCGGGTGAGAGTTTTTTCGCGCTTTCGTGGTGGCCCGGCTGTTGCGGTCGCCTCGGGCGCGGCCGTGGATGCGCCAGCCGCCGCCGTCGGGGATGTTGCCCAGTTTCTTGACGTCGACGTGGACCAGGTCGCCGGGTGTGGCGTGTTCGTAGCGGCGCACCGGCCGGCCGGTGGCCCGGTCCAGATGGGCGAGGCGGGCGACCCCGGCTCGGCGCAGCACCGCGTGACACGTCGATGCCGGCAGCCCGAGTCGGCCGCCGATGCGCGCGGGTCCCCACCGCCGCTTTGCCCGCAGGTGCAGTACCTTGCGCTCGACGGGCGCCGGCGTGCGTCGCGGTGACCGGTGCGGACGGCTCGACCGGTCGACCATTCCCGCCGGCCCGTCGGCGCGGTACCGGTCGGCCCACCTCTTCGCTGTGGTCGGGCTGACCTGGAATCGCTCGGCAGCCCGCCGAAGCGGCCAACCGTCATCGACCACACAGCGCGCCAGACGCAACCGGCCGCGTTCTGTCAGGGGTGCGTTAGCGTGGGGCACGAGGACCTCCCGGGTGAAACGGAACCTTCGACAAGCTCCACCTCACCCGGAGGTCCTCACCTATTTCAAGGTCCGAGCCGTGTCACCAACGTCCGTGGACAGAACAACTAGTCGGCCCGGGGCAGCCGGGCGGCGAGGTCGCGCACGGCCGCGCGGTAGGTGTCGTCGAAGCGGAACAGGTGGCGTTCGATCGGCGGTGGCACGGTGTCGCCGGGCGCCACGGTCAGCCCCGCGGGGTCGCGCACCAGACGATCGACGCCGGCGGCGGGATCGTCCGGTGACCCGCCGTCCGGCGGGAAGATCATCCCGCC
Organism: Micromonospora sp. NBC_01392; assembly: GCF_045040125.1. Lineage (NCBI taxonomy): Bacteria > Bacillati > Actinomycetota > Actinomycetes > Micromonosporales > Micromonosporaceae > Micromonospora > Micromonospora sp. NBC_01392. The sequence continues at coordinate 1,804,273 of NZ_CP109549.1, forward strand.
GACCGGGTCGGTCCGGCGCCACAGGTTGATCCAGCGCCATCGGATGTCCCCGCCGATGCGGCGCAGCATCGCGTCGTCGACGTAGGCGGGAAACACGCGGGCGTAGAGCCGGTGCAGCGGGGACGCGAAGGTGAGCAACGCGACCCGGGAACGCGCGGACGCGGGCAGTTGCAGCGCGGTCACCGCCGCGAGCACGCTGCCGTGACTCTGGCCGGCCAGGACGACGGTGTGCCCGGCGGCGACGAGGTACCGGACCCGCCGGGTGAGGTCGGGCACCGCCCGTTCCGAGTAGCAGGGCGCGGCGAGCGGATGGGCGCCCCGGGGCCAGAAGGTCGCCAGTTCCCACAGGATGCCGATCAGGCGGATGCCTCTCGACCGGTAGGCGAACAGGCCGAAGACACCCAGCAGGAGAGCGAAGGCGCCGATCAGGTAGGCGCCGAGGTCGGTGACGAAGATGACGGGCCGGGCGAGTGACTCGCCGACGAGCAGGCGGGCCAGGTCGCCGGGACCGTCGTGCAGAATCGCCGATCCGGCGGCGCCGAGCGAGATCGTCGCCAGGGTGGCGTAGGCGGCCGGGGCCAGCGGCCCGAGCTTGTCGGCGAGTTGCGCCGACACGATCGCGTCGCGTGCCGCCTGTACCCGGACGGGGGGAGCCTGGTCCGCTTCGGCGTGCTCGGCCCGCACGAACCGCATGGCCGCGGCCCGGCGCGCCGACCGCCGCCACAGTCGGCGCGTCAGGACGACGGCCGCCGCGAGGATCACCGCCAGGAAGAACCCCAGGGCCGCCCAGCGGAAGGCCACCGGCGGGGTCAGGGGCGGCGCGCCCGGCGGCGTCGGACGCGCGGGCGTGGGGCTGGACCCTCGGTCGAGGTAGTCGGCGGAGAGGTAGACCACGCCCGAGGAGTAGGAGACCGCGAACCCGATCGCGACGAGGATGAGCACCGGCGCCGCGAGCCCGCGCAGGACGGTGGAGCCGGTGACGTGGTGCCGGCGGGTCACCACGACCAGCGCGACAAGCGCGGTGAGCAGCACCATCTGGCTCACGTAGACGGTGGCGACGAGCACGTCGTAGCCGGGCAGGTTGTCCGCGGCGGCCCAGGAGTTCCGGGGTACGAGTGAGTAGGCGAGAACGGCGGCGGTCAGGACTCCTGACGAGCGGGCCAGCGTTCGGGTCGCCATGTCGAAGCGGGGTGTGCTGGTGCGACGTTCGATGCCGGGCAGGCAGCAGGTGACCAACGAGGCAGCGGTCACGACCAGCACGGCGGCGAACAGGAGATAGCCGGTGGGCCGGCGGTCGTGCGGCACCAGCGCGCTGAGCACGGCGATGTCGAGTGTCCCCAGGGCCGCCGCCAGATGCACGGCGCGCAGATGCCGGACGAGGCTGCGGTTGTCCCAGAACGCCGGGTCGTCGAGGCTCTCGATCTCGGCGTCGCCGTCGTCGGGCGCCCCGGTCTCCGGAAGCTGCCACGTCCGGCGACCCAGGCGCCACAGTCCGGCGATCGCCGCCAGCGGGAGAAGGGCGAGGATGGCGAGTTCCCAGCCGGCGGGCAGACCGGCCAGCCAGGAGACGAAGCGGCGGTTCTCGTAGCAGCGCGGATAGCTCAGGCACTGCCAGGCGACCAGATCGAGCGCCACGCCGACCACTGCCAGCACGTACATCGTGGTCAGCGAGACGGACAGGAGTCGGACCAGGGCCCGCGCCGGCGCGCCCGCGCGGCCGGTCAACGGCAGGGCCCAGAGCGCGACGTTGCCGAGCATGAACGGCATCAGCAGCACCAGCGAGAACGTCCGTCCCGCCGTGCCGCCGGTCAGCCCGTTCCACCGGTACGCCTCCAGGCACGTGGTCCCGGCGGGCTCCGGGTCCTCCGGTCCCGCTCCGGGCCGGTAGAACCCCGCCTCGGCGTCGCCGGCGACGAGGTGGGCGGGGCGTTCCCCCAGGATCCGGTCGGAGCTGCGACCTCCCACCCCGTGCACCCGTAACTCGATCAACGCCACCCGGTCACCGCTCCCGTGTCGAGGACGCGGGTGCGTACCCGGTGCCGGCCGAGTCATGTCCGGTCGGAGGCCGCGGTCGATCCCGCTTTTCGCCGGGATCAGAGAAGCGCAGGCCGTAGCGTGTTCGATGATGAGAAGAGGATCCGGGTGAGTACGACCCGGCGTCGCACCCACGATCCGGTCGGCGCGACCTGGGCGCAGGTCCGGCGTACCGGCTCCGCCACCGCCCACGACCGGGTGGTACGACTTCGGCTGAGCCTGCTCGTGGCCGTCCAGTCGGGGGTGGCCGCGGCCGGCGCGTGGTGGATCGCCAACGACGTGCTGGACAACCCTCAGCCCCTGTTCGCGCCCGCCGTGGCGGTCGGCACCATCGCCAGCTCGGTGGGGCAGCGCTTCCGCCGGACGCTGTTCCTGGTCGCCGGCGTGGCGGTGGGCATCACGCTCGGCGATCTGCTCGTCTCCTGGGTCGGGCAGGGGCACCTGCAGATCGGCGCCATCGTCGCCGTGTCGATCCTGTTCGCCGTGCTGCTGAGCGGCGAGGGCTCGTTCGTGACCCAGGTGGGCGGCAGTGCCATGGTCATCGCCGTGCTCTCCCCGGCCAACACGAATCTCGCGCTGCCGCGCTTCATCGACGGCGTCGTCGGCGGTGTGGTGGGCATCCTGGTCGCCCTTGTCGTGCTACCCCTGCACCCGATCCACCGGATCAGGCGCGCCGGCCGACCACTGCTCGACCACATCGCCACCCAACTGAAACGGCTGGCGGAGGCTGCCCGCACGCGCGACGCCGAGGTGGCCAAACAGGCTCTCGACACCCTGCGCGGCGTCGACACCTCGGACCTGCAGACGGCGCTGTCGGCGGCCGTCGAGGTCGTCCGCATCTCGCCCTTGCGGTGGCACAACCACAACTCACTGGAGGGCTGGCGGCACGGCGCCGGGCTGATGATGCGGTCCCTGCTGCAGACCCGCGACCTCGCCCTCAATCTGGAGACCGCGCTCCGCCACGACGAGCCGGTCCCCGCGCCGCTCGCGGCGGCCGTCGACGACCTGGCCGAGGCCGTCCGGCACGTCGGCGTGGAGTGGTCGCCGCCATCCGGCGGGCCGTCCCGCTCGCAGCGCGCGGCGCTGACCGCGATCCGCCGAGCCCAGGAGGCACTCAGCGCCGGCCTGCTCATCGGCGGCGTCAACGTGGCGAACGACGTCATCATCATCGCCCTCAACACGATCCGGGCGAGCGGTGTGAGCAAGCAGGACGCCGAAGAGCTGCGGCGGAACCTCGCCCCCGACGCCACGAGGGACGCCGGTGGACCGGAGCCGCGTCACCCGCCGGCGGCGCCGGGGCCGCCGCCCGCGCACGGCGCGGGAGAGCAGCCCTGAGTCAGGCGTCGGCCAGCCATTCCTGCTCACCCAGCCCGGAGATCTCCAGCACGCGCCGGACCTGCCGCGACGGCAGCACGGTGAGCGCGGCCGGGAACCGCTGGGAGAGCCGGACCACCGCGTAGATGGCGGCCGAGTCGAAGAACGTGACCGCTCGCAGGTCGAGCAGGAGCCGGGTGGCGGGCTCGCGCAGCGCGGTCTGGAACATGGTGTCGGCGGTCGCCATGTCGACCTCGCCGGTGACCAACACATGACGGTGGTCGCCGTCACCCTGCGCCGTCACGGAGAAGACGGGCGGCGCACCCCCTTGATCCACGCAGCAACAATGGCACAGCGTTTGCGGCACGGCAACAACCTCCCGGCCGGGCCGTGGCGAGGTCGTCGTCGGGGGCGGCGATAGGCTGAGGACATGACCGTCCGTGCGCCGCTGACCCCCGGCACGCTCTCCCCGTGGCGAGCGGTCCCCGCCCACATCCCGCGACCGGAGTACGTGGGCAAGAAGCGCCCGCAGGAGTGGCGCGGGTCGCACGTGCAGACACCGGAGACCATCGAGAAGATGCGCGTGGCCGGCCGGCTCGCGGCCCGGGCCACCCAGCTCGCCGGCGAGCACTGCAAGCCGGGGGTGACCACCGACGAGATCGACCGGGTGGTGCACGAGTTCCTCTGCGACCACGGCGCCTACCCGTCGACGCTTGGCTACCGGGGCTTCCCCAAGTCCTGCTGCACCAGCCTCAACGAGGTGATCTGCCACGGCATCCCCGACACGACGGTGCTCCAGGACGGCGACATCATCAACGTCGACGTCACGGCGTACCTGAACGGCGTGCACGGCGACACCGACGCGACGTTCTGCGTGGGCGAGGTGAGCGAGGAGGCCCGGCTGCTGGTCGAGCGGACCCACACGGCCATGATGCGCGGCATCAAGGCGGTCGCGCCGGGCCGGCAGATCAACGTCGTCGGCCGGGTGATCGAGTCGTACGCCAAGCGGTTCGGCTACGGCGTGGTCCGCGACTTCACCGGTCACGGCATCGGCGAGGCCTTCCACAGCGGCCTCTACGTGCCGCACTACGACAGCCCACGCCCCACCGACCTGATGGAAACCGGCATGACGTTCACCATCGAGCCGATGATCACCATCGGCACCCACCAGTACGACGTGTGGGACGACGGCTGGACGGCCGTCACGAAGGACCGGAAGTGGACCGCGCAGTTCGAGCACACCATCGTCGTGACCGACGACGGCTACGAGATCCTGACGCTGCCGTGACCGAGACCCCGGCGGCGCTGCGCGAGGCGCACCACGCGGACGTGTCCGGCGGCTGGCTGCGGCCGGCCGTCTTCGGCGCGATGGACGGGCTGGTCACGAACATCGCGTTGATCGCCGGCGTCGGCGGTGGCGGGGTGTCGCCGCGCAGCGTCGTGCTGACCGGCGCGGCCGGCCTGGTCGCCGGCGCCATCTCGATGGGCCTGGGCGAGTACACGAGCGTCCGTTCCGCCAACGAGCAGGTCGCCGCCGAGGTGGCCAAGGAACGGCGTGAGCTGGAGCGACACCCGGAGGCGGAGGCGCGTGAGCTGGCCGACGCCTGGGTCGCCCGCGGGCTGCCCCGCGAGCTGGCCACCCAGGTCGCCGAGGCGGTCCGGCGCAACCCGGAGGAGGCGCTGCGCGTGCACGTCCGGGAGGAGTTGGGCGTCGACCCGGACGACCAGCCCAGCCCGTGGGCGGCGGCGATCTCGTCGTTCATCTGCTTCTCGATCGGCGCCCTGGTGCCGCTGCTGTCGTACCTGCTCGGGTTCACCAGCCTCTGGCTGGCGCTCGCCGTCGGCGGGGTGGGGCTCTTCGTCGCCGGCGCGATCGTGGCCCGGTTCACCTACCGCTCGTGGTGGACCAGCGGCCTGCGGCAGTTGCTGCTCGGCGCGCTCGCGGCCGGCGCCACCTACCTGATCGGCACCCTGATCGGCGTCGGCGGCGTCGGCTGACCCCCACCCCACCCCCACCCCCACCCCCATCTCCGCGCGCTGATTCACGGAAAGCGTGGTTATTTCGCGCCCGATACCCACGCTTTCCGTGAATCAGCGCGGATCGGGGGGAGGGGTTGGGGTGGGGTGGCGGGTCAGGCGGTGGGGACGAGGCGGAAGACCTTGATCTCGCGGCCGCCGGCCCGCTCGACGTACGTGCGGTAGGCCGGCCACTCCTGGGCCAGCCGGTCGAACAGCCGGTCCCGGTCGGCACCGGTGACCTGCTCGGCGCGCACCGGGATCCGGCGACCCTTGACGTCGACCTCGGCGGACGGCTGGGCCAGCAGGTTGAACGTCCACGACGGCTGGTGCTGCTGCCCCCAGTTGGAGCCGATCACCACGTAGGCGTCGCCGTCCGGCACGTAGAGCAGGGGGTTGCTGCGGGGCCGGCCGGAGCGGCGGCCGGTGGACGTCAGCACCAGCGTGGGCACCAACCCGAACGCGACCACCCGCCCCTTCGTCAGCCGGCCGACCAGCCGGTCGGCGGGGACGAGCACGCGCATGGTGGCGGCGAACCACCGCTGGTGACCGAGGTGGCGGGCGAGGGATCCCAGGGCGGACACCCGTCCAGTCTGCCGCCCCCGCCGCGCCCCGTCACCCCCTGAGCCACCCCGACGGCCGACCGGCGGTCAGTCGAGGCGGCGTTCGACGGGCAGGCGCGAGCGGGTGAGCAGGGCCGCGCCGAGCATCGCCACCAGCGGCACCACCACCAGCACCGCCATCGTGAGGCCGGGCACGGTCACCGGGTACGGCGGCTGCACCGGCCAGGACTGCGCGTACCGCTGGTTCAGCGAGGCCAGCACGACGGCGGCCGAGCCGAGCCCGGCCACGATGCCCAGCGCCGAGCCGAGCACCGCGATCACGCCGGCCTGGCAGAGCGACAGCACCCGGCGTACCCGCGGGTCGGCGCCGACCGCCGCGAGCGTGGACAGGTCCCGACGGCCCTCGGCGGCGGCCAGGCCGGTGGCGACCGCGGCGGCGCCCAGCGTGATCACCCCGGAGGCCGCCGCCAGCAGGAGCAGCAGGGGACGCTGGTCGGTCGGCGGGTCGGCGGTCGACACCTGGAGGGACGCCGGCGCCACCTCGGACAGCTCGTCGATCAGCCGTTCGCGCTGCCCGTCGGTGGGTGGGTCGGCGGCGTCCACCAGGTAGCCCAACGGCGCGGCCACCAGGCCGAGCGCCCGCGCGGCGGCGGGGGAGAGGACCAGCCGGTCCACCGGAAGGCCGCCGCGCAGCGGGTACCCGGGCAGCAGGCGGGCCGCCGACGGGGCACCGGAGCTGTGGCTCATCTCCACCCGGACCCGTCCGTCCGCCACCTGCCGAGGATCGGTGACCACCACGCCGCCCGCGGCGAGCGTCCGGCGCGCGGCGGCCACCTCGTCGGCCGGCGCGCCGGTGAGCGCGGCCAACACCTCGCCGTCGTCCACGATGGCCGGCAGCGAGATGTCGTTCGGTTCCCGGAACGGCTGTCGGCAGCGGGGATCGTCGCGGGCCGAGGCGGGAGCCACCTCGAACGGCTCGTACCGGCAGCGCTCCTCGGGCGGACGCACCGCCAGGGCGACGCAGTAGTCGTCCGGGGCGGCCGGACGGGCGCACTCGGGAATGGCGAGTCCCGCCACGCCGGCGTCGGGCAGCACGGCCCGGACCCGGTCGGTGACCGCGGCGAGCGTCGGCCGCGGGTTCCCCTCCTGGTCGGCGAACTGGACCAGCGCGTGTCCCGGCGGCAGGCCGGGTTGCCACCCCGCCCGCTGCCGGGCGTCGTCGCTGGCCACGTAGACGCCGAGCGCGACGCTGCCGGCGACCGCCGCCATCACGGCCGAGATGGCCGGCGCGGCCGACGACCGGTTGCGGCTGGCGTCGCGCAACGCGAGCCGGGGGGTCAGCGGCAGCAGCCGGCCGGCCCGGGCCAGCAGCCCGACCAGCGTCGGGGTGCAGAAGACCAGCCCCAGCTCACCGAGGGTGACACCGGCCAGCACCCCGGTCGGCGAGGTCCGGGTGGCGGCGAACGCGGCCAGGGCGGTGCCGACGACGGTGAGCAGCGCGCCGAGCAGCAACCAGCGCCGGCGCGGCCGGGGCGCCTCGCGCCGGCCGGCCAGGCCGGCCACCACGTCCTGCCGGGCCGCGGTCCACGCCGGCGCGAGCGCCGCCAGCACGCCGGCCAGCACCGCGACCGCGGCGATCGCGGCCAGCGCGCTCGGAAACACGCGGTACGCGCCGAGGCGCTCGTGGATCAGGTACTGCTCGACCAGCGGCCGGCCGGCGAACGCGGTCCCGACGCCGAGCAGCAGCCCGAGGGCGGCCCCGCCGGCGCCGAGCACCACCCCGTCGGCGAGCACGATCCGGCGCAGGTGGGCAGCATCCCCGCCGGCCACCGCGACCAGCGCGAGATCCCGCCGCCGGCGGCGTACGCCGACCGCGAAGGCCGGCCCGACCAGCAGCACCACCTCCAGCAGACCCAGGCCGCCGACCAGCACCGAGACGCCGGCCTCCTCGGCGTCCGGCAACGGCGTGCCGTTGTCGAACTCCTGCCGGCCGGGCAGCGGGGACCGGGTGGACACCTGGATGCCGCGGGCGTTCAGCCGGTCGGCCAGCGCCTCGTCCATCGCCCCGGGCAGGTCCACCAGCCAGCTCTCGTCGGTGGGCGGCCCGTCCGGAGCGACGCCGGAGAGCGTCACCACCTCGCCCAGGTTGTCCGGGAACTCGACCACCCCGACCACCCGGTACGGCGTGCCGTCGGTGGTGCGTACCGGCGCCCCGGGGCGGGTGTCCAGCCGGCGCTGCGCGGCCGGGCTGACCGCGATCTCGTCCGGGCGCACCGGCACCCGGCCCTCCCGCAGCGTGGCCAGCGGACGGGCGAGCGGGTCGGTCAGGTCGAGCGCGCGCGCCTCGAACGAGACCGTCCGGCGGCCGATCGGCGTCTCGAACGGCATCCACCGCCGGACCCGGACGACCCGGCTGCCGGCGGGCAGGAGCGCCCGCAGCTCGTCGGCGGTGACCGGGCGGGTCCGGGGCACCGGGTCGCCCTCGACCGGCCAGGAGTTGTCGCCCCACCTGTCCTGCGTAACCGGGGTCAGGCTGCTCCAGCGCAGCTCGGCGTCGGCCGCGCCGAGCCGGCGGTCGAGCTGTTCCGACCGGGTCAGCTCGGACATGTCGTAGCTCGCCGCGGCGAAGCTGAGTCCCAGCACCGGCAGCGCGATCATCACCAGCACCAGCAGGGTGCGGCGGCGGGAGCGGCGGGCCTCCCGGCGGGCGATCCGCAGCGCGGTGCGCCACGACCCCCGGGCCGCGGCGAGCCGGCCAGGGCTCACCGTTCGCTGCCGCTGAGCAGGTGCTCGATGCCGACCAGCGGCGCGGTCGAGTCGACGAGCACCCCGTCGCGGAGGAAGACCACCCGGTCCGCCCAGCCGGCGTGCCGGGCCTCGTGGGTGACCAGCACCCCGGCCGCGCCGTCGTCCACCCGGCGGCGCAGCAGGTGCAGCACCGCCTCGCCGGCCTGCGAGTCCAGCGCGCCGGTCGGCTCGTCGGCGAGGACCAGCCGGCGTTCGCCGACCAGGGCCCGGGCGATCGCCACCCGCTGCTGCTGACCACCGGACATCTGGTCGGGGAACCGGTCCGCCTGCCCCGCGACGTCGACCTCGCGCAGCGCGGCCAGGGCCAGCCGGCGGGCCGCCCGCACCCCGGTGCCGTCCAGCTCCAGGGGCAGCGCCACGTTCTCCACCGCGGTCAGGCTGCCCAGCAGGTTGAGGTCCTGGAAGACGTAACCGATCCGGCGGCGACGCAGGCGGGCCAGCTCGCGGGCCGGCAGGCCGCCGAGCGCCTCGCCCTCGACCAGCACCTCACCGCCGGTGGGCCGGTCCAGCCCACCGGCCAGCGCCAGCAGGGTGGACTTGCCGGACCCGGAGGGGCCCATCACCGCCACCAGCTCGCCGGCCGCCACGGTGAGGCTGACGCCGCGCAGCGCGTGCACGGCGGCCTCGCCCGCGCCGTGCGTCCGGTGCACGTCGCGTAGTTCGAGCACTCCGCTCATCGTCGCGGGCCTCCCGTGTCCCGTCACCGGCGGGCCTCGTCACCGGCCCGGTCCACCGCCTCGGGGTGGGCGACCGGCCGGCCCGCCGTCGGGCGGTGGCGGACCAGGCTGGTCTCGCAGTGGTCGAGCCACCGCACCTCGGCCTCGGCCTGGAAGATCATCGCGTCCAGCACCAGCCGCCAGGGCAGATCCTCCGGCTTGTCGCTGGTGTACTTCAACCGGGTGAACTCCTGCAACGCGCGCATGGTGGCGCTGCGCTGGGTCTGCACCACCGCCCGGACGTCCACCCCCGGTGTGGTCAGCGCCAGCGCCAGCTTGATCGACAGTTCGTCCCGGGGCCGGTCGGCCCGGCTGATCGGCGTGGCGAACCAGAGCGCCAGGTCCGCCCGCCCGGCGTCGGTGATCTCGTACGGCCGCTGCCCGCTCTCGTTCTCCGGCAGCGGGCGCACCAGGCCGTCGCGTTCCAGCCGGGCCAACGTGGTGTAGACCTGCCCGATGTTGAGCGGCCACGTCGAGCCGGTCGACTCCTCGAACGCGGCACGCAACTGGTAGCCGTACATCTGGCCACGTTCGAGGAGGGCGAGCAGGCCGTGGCGGATGGACATGGCCTGGAGTATGCATACCTGGTATGCGCGCCGCAACCGGAAGGCTCCGCCGGGTGACCACCGCCGCGCTCAGGCCGGCCGACCCGGGAACGGCACGGTGACCGGGTTCACCCCCGCCGTACGCCGCCAGCGGGTCGCCCGCAGCGCGCAGTCGGTGAGTGCGGCGAGCGCCGTGTTCCGGTCCGCGCCGCTGGTGTGCGGCAGCGCGGCCCGCCAGTGACCGGCGGTCCGCTCCTCGATCTCCACGGCCAGTTGGAGCGCGGTCGTCCGGTCGGTCACCGGATAGGGCAACGCGTAGCCGGCCCGGTCCGCCGGCACCTGCCCGGCCCCCTCGGCGAGCTGGAGCAGCAGCGCGTCCCGGCGGGACCGGTGCGCCGCCTCGGCGGCACGGGCGGCCGAGCGGGCCGCGTCGGTGAGGTGCACGCCGATCACCCCGTACGCCCAGACCGCCGCGTACTCGGCGGCGAGCGCGTCGCCGAGCGCCCGGGTCGCGCCGTTGCCCGGTCCGTTGCTCGGGTCCACGCGGTGCCCGACGGGCACGGCCACCCGGCCCTCGCGTTGCTCGGTGCGTTCGCTCATGCGGTGCTGGCTGGGCATGCGCTCACGGCCCTCGCTGCGCTCGGTGCGTTCGCTCATGCGGTGCTGGCTGGGCATGCGCTCACGGCCCTCGCTGCGCTCGGTGCGTTCGCTCATGCGGTGCTGGCTGGGCATGCGCTCACGGCCCTCGCTGCGCTCGGTGCGTTCGCTCATGCGGTGCTGGCCGGGCATGCGCTCACGGCCCTCGCTGCGCTCGGTGCGTTCGCTCATGCCAGCGCCTCCACGTGGGTGGCCCGGGCCGCGGCGATCGAGCCGAGCAGCGCCGCCCGGTCGGCGGGCGCGGTCGCGCCGGCCTTGGCGGCGTTCGCGTGGCCCTGCTGCTCGGCCCGGCGCAGCTCGGCGAGCACGGCGTCCGGAGCGTCGGCCGGTGCCCCGGACGCCGGGCCGGTCGGGCCGGTGGACGGGCCCGAGGGCGCCGGCCGGCCGATCACCCGGCGCAACTCGTCGGCGTGCGCCCGGTGCGCGTCGGCGATCGGGGTGAGCCGCGCGGCCAGCGTCGGCGCGGTCGCGGCGGCGGCCCGGTGCCGTGCCTCCAACGCGAGCGCCTCGGCCGCCAGCGGCTCCAGCGCGTCCGGCGGCGGTGGCTCGTCGTCGCGGTCGAAAGGATCACAACCAGTCAGCGGCGCGGTCGCGCCACCGAGCGCCACGAGCGCGCCGGCACGCAGCAGGCGACGCCGGGAATGCCCCGCTCCGCCCTGGTCGGATGGTGTTCTGCCGGTCCCCACCGGACAAGTCAACACCATCCCCGCCACCCCGTGGGGCACGGTCGTCGGTGCGCCGCCCGGTCCGCCACCCGGCCCAGGCGTTACGCTCTGCGCAGCCACCGGGCGCGAACGCCCCGGTGGCGTGCCGGCATTGCGGGTCGACCGCGCACGCCGGCCCGGACGAACCCGGCCCCGACGGGCCGTGGCAACAGCAGAGAGGTGCGCGGAATGACGCAGCGTGGCCGTGCCACCCGGTCGTCCGGGCCCGCCGGGCGGCCCCGCCGGTCCGACGGCCCCCGCGGTCCGGAGCGGAGCGGCGCACCCCGTGGCGACCTCGCCGCCCGCCGGGCCCGGCTGCGCGAGGTGATCGAGCCGGTGATCACCGCCGCCGGCTACGACCTGGAGGATCTCTCCGTCTCCCGGGCCGGGCGCCGGCACGTGGTCCGGGTGATCGTGGACGCCGACGGCGGGATCAACCTGGACGCCGTCGCGGACGTCTCCCGGGCCGTCTCCACCGCGCTGGACGCCGCCGAGGAGGCCGGTGGCGACATCGTCGCCGGCGAGTACCAGCTTGAGGTCAGCTCGCCGGGCGTGGACCGCCCGCTCACCCTGCCCCGACACTGGCGGCGCAACGTCGGCCGGCTGGTCAAGGTCACCGTCCGCGGCGACGCCGGGGACCGGCAGCTCACCGGCCGGGTCACGGCCGCCGACGACGAGCGCGTGACGCTGGAGACCGACGCCGGCTCCGCCGCCCATCCGTACGCCGAGCTCGGGCCCGGCCGGGTCCAGGTGGAGTTCTCCCGCCTGGACGACCTGGCCGACGCCGAGCTCGACGACGACACCGACACCGACACCGACGACGAAGATCTGGAGGACGAGGAGAGGTGAACATCGACCTCGCGGCGCTGCGCGCCCTGGAGCGCGAGCGGGAGATCCCGTTCGACACGATCCTCGCGGCGATCGAGACCGCGCTGCTGACCGCGTACCGGCACACCGATGGCGCCGAGCCGCACGCCCGGGTGGAGATCGACCGTAAGAGCGGGGCCGCCTCGGTCTACGCCCAGGAGATGGACGACGACGGCACGGTCACCCGGGAGTGGGACGACACCCCGCACGACTTCGGCCGGATCGCCGCCATGACCGCCAAGCAGGTGATTCTCCAGCGGTTGCGGGAGGCCACCGACGAGGTGCACTTCGGCGAGTACGCGGGTCGCGACGGCGACCTGGTCACCGGCGTGGTGCAGGCGCACGAGGCCCGCAAGGAGAAGGGCATCATCAGCGTCGACCTGGGCAAGCTGGAGGGCGTGCTGCCGCAGTCCGAGCAGGTGCCGGGCGAGGACCCGCAGCACGGCGAGCGGATCCGCTGCATCGTCGTGCACGTCGCCAAGGGCATGCGCGGGCCGCAGATCACGCTGTCCCGGTCGCACCCGGCGCTGGTGAAGAAGCTCTTCGCGCTGGAGGTGCCGGAGATCGCCGACGGCACGGTGGAGATCGGCGCGATCGCACGTGAGGCAGGTCACCGTACGAAGATCGCCGTACGCTCCACCACGCCCGGCGTGAACGCCAAGGGCGCCTGCATCGGCCCGATGGGACAGCGGGTCCGCGCGGTGATGAGCGAGCTGCACGGCGAGAAGATCGACATCATCGACTGGTCGGACGACCCGGCCACCTTCGTCGGCAACGCGCTGTCGCCGGCCAAGGCGCTGCGGGTCGAGGTGGTCGACCTGGCCAGCCGCGCCGCCCGGGTCACCGTGCCGGATTTCCAGCTCTCGCTCGCGATCGGCCGGGAAGGGCAGAACGCCCGCCTGGCGGCCCGGTTGACCGGTTGGCGCATCGACATTCGCTCCGACGCGGAGTCCTCCGGCGCCGCCGGCCGCAGCGGAGCCGATCACGTACCGGAGCCGGGCGGCGCGATCTCGAGCAGCTAGGGGTAGACTTTCTCAGTGGCACGACGCGAGCTGCCGGAGCGCACCTGTGTGGGCTGCCGGAAACGAGCGCCGGCCAGCGAGTTGTTGCGGGTCGTCGCGGTCGGTGACGAGGCTGGTCAGATCAGTCTCCGGCCCGATCCGGCCCGCAGACTGCCGGGTCGGGGAGCGAACATGCACCCCAATCCGGCCTGCTTCGCGCAGGCGGTGCGGCGCCGCGCCTTCGGGCGGGCACTGCGGGTCGCCGGGGTCCCCGACCACGGCGCGCTTGCCGAGCACGTCGACGCGCAACCCCCGACGAGCGGTCAAACCCGACCGGTCGCGGGTCGCTAGCAAGGTAGGACGACCGACATGAGCACACGATGAAGTCGCAGAAATGACCAGGCTTCAAGTGCACGAGTGAGGTTGCTGCGGGTGCTGCCCGCACGACCTCGGAGTGAGGAGTGCAGTGGCAGGAAAGGCCCGCGTACACGAGCTTGCCAAGGAGCTCGGGGTCGAAAGCAAGACCGTTCTCGCCAAGCTCAAGGAGATGGGCGAGTTCGTGAAGTCCGCCTCCAGCACCGTCGAGGCGCCTGTCGCCCGACGGCTGCGGAACGCGTTCGTGGCGTCCGCCGGTTCGCCGGCGCCCGCCGCCCCGCCGGCTGCCGCGTCCAGCGGCCCGGCACCGACCCCCACGCCCACCCCGACCCCGGGTGCCCCCCGGGTCTCGGCCCGTCCGATGCCGCCCCGTCGGCCGGCCGCGCCGAGCCCTGGACCGCGGCCCAAGGGCCCGGTCCCCGGCCCGCCGCAGCCGGCGACCCCGGTCGCCAAGCCGGCGAGCGCGCACGACATCGAAGTGGCGGCCGCGGAGGCACGCGCCGCCGCGCTGAAGGCTGAGCAGGAGGCCGCGGTCAAGGCCGCCCAGGCCGCCCGCCAGCAGCAGCGCGAGACCCCCCGCCGGGAGCCTCCGGCCGAGGGCGGTCCCCGTCCCGGCCCGCGTCCCGGCCCGAACGCCATGCCGCCGCGTCCGGGTTCCCCGGCCGCGCGTCCCGGCGGTCCGGGTCAGGGCCAGGGTCAGGGCCCCGGTGCCCGGCCGGGCGGTCGCCCGCCGGCGCGTGGCGCCGGCAACAACCCGTTCGGCATCCAGGGCGGCCAGCAGCGTCCCCCGGCCGCCGGCGCGGGCGGTCCCCGTCCCAGCCCGGCCGGCATGCCGCCGCGGCCCAGCCCGGCGTCCATGCCGCCGCGGCCGAGTCCGGCGTCCATGCCGAGCCAGCGTCCGACCACCGGTCGCCCCGGCGGTCCCGGTGGCGGTCGTGGCGGCCCCGGCGGCGGCGCGGGTCGTCCCGGCGGTGGCGGTGGCGGTGGCTTCCGCGGCGGTCCCGGTGGCGGTGGCGGTGGCGGTGGCTACCGCGGTGGTCCCGGTGGCGGCGGCGGTGGCGGTGGCTTCCGCGGCGGTCCCGGTGGCGGCGCGCCCGGCGGCGGCGGTGCGCCCGGCGGCGGTTTCCGTCCCGGTGGCGGCGGTGGCCGTCCGGGTGGCGGCGGTCGCGGCCGTGGCGGTGGCGCGGCGGGTGCCTTCGGGCGTCCCGGCGGTCGGCCGACCCGTGGTCGCAAGTCCAAGAAGCAGCGCAGACAGGAGTTCGACAACCTGTCGGCCCCGACCATGTCCTCGGGTGCGCCCCGCGGTCAGGGTCAGGTCGTCCGGTTGTCCCGTGGCGCCTCGCTGTCGGACTTCGCCGACAAGATCAACGCCAATCCGGGTTCGCTGGTCCAGGAGATGTTCAACCTGGGCGAGATGGTGACGGCGACCCAGTCCTGCTCCGACGAGACCCTGCTGCTGCTGGGTGAGCACCTCGGCTTCGACGTGCAGATCGTCAGCCCGGAGGACGAGGACCGCGAGCTGCTCGCGCAGTTCAACATCGACCTCGACGCCGAGGTCGCGGCGGACCGCCTGGTCAGCCGTGCGCCGGTGGTGACCGTCATGGGTCACGTCGACCACGGTAAGACCAAGCTGCTCGACGCGATCCGCAAGGCGAACGTCGTGGCCGGCGAGGCGGGCGGCATCACCCAGCACATCGGCGCCTACCAGGTCCACGTCCCGCACGAGGGCGAGGACCGTGCGGTGACCTTCATCGACACCCCGGGTCACGAGGCGTTCACCGCCATGCGTGCCCGTGGTGCCCAGGTGACGGACATCGTGATCCTGGTGGTGGCGGCCGACGACGGCGTGATGCCGCAGACCATCGAGGCGCTCAACCACGCCAAGGCGGCGGACGTGCCGATCGTGGTCGCGGTCAACAAGGTCGACAAGCCGGAGGCGAACCCGGACAAGGTCCGCCAGCAGCTGACCGAGTACGGCCTGGTCGCCGAGGAGTACGGCGGCGACACCATGTTCGTCAACGTGGCCGCCAAGCCCGGCATCGGCATCGAGGAACTGCTCGAGGCCGTCCTGTTGACCGCCGACGCGTCGCTGGAGCTGACCGCTCCGATCGACGGCCCGGCGCAGGGTGTGGCCATCGAGGCGCACCTGGACAAGGGCCGCGGCGCGGTGGCGACCGTGCTGGTGCAGAAGGGCACGCTGCGGGCGGGTGACTCCATCGTCGCCGGTGGGGCGCACGGCCGGGTGCGGGCCATGCTGGACGAGAACGGCAAGCCGGTCGACACGGCCGGGCCGGCGCGTCCGGTCATGGTGCTGGGTCTGACCACGGTGCCGGGTGCGGGTGACACCTTCCTGGCCGCCGAGGACGACCGCACCGTGCGGCAGATCGCCGAGCAGCGGCAGGCACGGCGGCGGGCGGCGTCGTTCGCCAACTCCCGTGGCCGGGCCACCCTCGAGACGCTCATGGAGCAGCTCAAGGAGGGCGAGAAGACCTCGCTCAACCTGGTGCTCAAGGGCGACGTCTCCGGTTCCGTGGAGGCGCTCGAGGACGCGCTGTTCAACCTCGACATCCCCGAGGAGGTCCAGCTTCGGATCATCCACCGGGGCGTGGGCGCGATCACCGAGAGCGACGTCATGCTCGCGAGCGCCTCGTCCGAGGCGGTCACGATCATCGGCTTCAACGTGCGGGCCGCCAACAAGGTCCGCGAGATCGCCGACCGCGAGGGCGTGGAGATCCGGTACTACACGGTCATCTACCAGGCCATCGAGGAGATCGACGCCGCGCTCAAGGGGCTGCTCAAGCCGGAGTACGAGGAGGTCGAGCTGGGCACCGCGGAGATCCGCGACGTCTTCCGCTCGTCCAAGATCGGCAACATCTCCGGCTGTATCGTCCGGTCCGGCCTCATCCGCCGCAACGCCAAGGCGCGGCTGCTGCGGGACGGGTCGGTCGTGGCGGACAACCTCACGATCAGCTCGCTGAAGCGGTTCAAGGACGACGCGACCGAGGTCCGCGAAGGCTTCGAGTGTGGTCTGACGCTGGGCGGTTACAACAACGTCCAGGTCGGCGACATCATCGAGACCTTCGAGATGCGGGAGAAGCCGCGCGCCTGAGTGGTGTGCACGACCGGTCGACGGCCGGGGCCTTCGGGCCCCGGCCGTCGCCGTTTCCGCAGGCTGAGACAATCTCCGGCGTGATCGGGTACGCACTGCTCCTCGCCCCCTCCGCCAACCGCGTCTACGCCGACGCGGCCGCCCGGCTGGCCCGCGCCGAACTGGCCGTGTTCGCCGGCTCGGGCGTGCTCGACGCGCCGCCGTCCGACGCGGAGGTCACCCGCATCGGCGGAGTGGAGTACCTGACGTTCACCGCGCCCGCACCCGGCCTCGGCGCGCGGGACCTGGCCCACCTGGCGAACCTGTCGGCGGCGTACGCGCTCTTCGAGCGGGTCGGCGACGACCTGCTCCGGCCGGTGCCGCTGCACCCGCTGGCCCGGTACGACTCGGACCTGATCACCATCCCCAAGTACGCCGGCAAGACCAACGAGCAGTTCACCCGGCTGCTGCTCAACGTCACGCTGCTCGCCTCCGCCGCCGCGCCCCGGATGCTCGACGGCGGGCTGGTGGTGCTGGACCCGCTCTGCGGCCGGGGCACCACGCTCAACCAGGCGCTCATGTACGGCCACGACGGCATCGGCGTCGAACGCGACAGCCAGGACGTGGAGGCGTACGCGACGTTCCTGCGTACCTGGCTGCGCCGCAAGCGGCTCAAGCACACGGCGGAGACCACCTCGGTGCGCCGGGACCGCAAGCTGGTCGCCCGCCGCTTCGAGGCGGTGCTCTCGCCGTCGAAGGACGCGCACCGGGCCGGCGCCACCCAGCGGATCGTCGTGCTGAACACCGACACCACCCGGGCCCGCGAGGTGCTCCGTCCCCGCTGCGCCGACGTGCTCGTCACCGACGCGCCGTACGGGGTGGCGCACGGCAGCCGCACCGGCCAGGGCCTGTCCCGCAGCCCGCTGGAGCTGCTCACCGCCGCCGTACCGGTGTGGCGGGAGCTGCTGCGGCCGGGCGGCGCGCTGGGGCTGTCCTGGAACACCCACGTGGCGCCGCGCGCGGCGGCCGAGGCGGTGCTGACCGACGCCGGCCTACGCGTCGTCGACGGGCCCGGCTGGCGGGACCTGGCCCACCGGGTCGACCAGGCCATCGAGCGGGACGTGCTGGTGGCGGTCGCGCCATAACCGGGTGACCGGCGGGGGTCACGTCTTATCCGGGTGACCGGCGGCGTCCCGGCGCGTACCGTTGCTCGCCGTGTATACCGGAACCGCGCTGTTCGACCTGTTGCTGCCGGGTGACTCCCGGTCCCTGAAGGCCAAGCGGTCCTACGTCCGGCCGATCGTCGCCGCGCTGCGCAAGTTCGAGGTCTCGGTCGCCGAGGTCGGCGCGCTCGACCTGCACGGCCGGGCCGAGATCGGGGTGGCCGTGGTGGCCGCCGAGCCGGCCCACGTCCGCGAGGTGCTCGACTCCTGCGAACGGATGGTCGCCGCACGCCCGGAGACCGAACTGCTGTCGGTGCGCCGCCGCCTGCACGGCGCGGACGACTGACCCGGCCGGCGTGGCGTACGGCGGCCGGGCCCGCGTGGCGTACGGCGGCCCGGCCGCGCCGCGCGTCGCCCGGCGGGGCGCGGGTAATGTTCTTCGACGTTGGGCGGTCGGACCCGGCGGCGCCCGGCGCCGTCCGTCTCCGGCCGGCGGCTCCCGGTCGCGACGCGATCCGGAGTCGGAGGTGACAGTGATCTGGAGGTGGGGGACATGTCGGATCCGGCCAAGGTACGCCGGCACGCGGAGCGCGTCCGCGAACTTGTCGCGTCGGTGGTGCGGAGCCAGATCAAGGATCCCCGGCTCGGCATGATCACGATCACCGACGCCCGGATCACCGCCGACCTGCGCGACGCCACCGTCTTCTACACCGTGCTCGGTGACGCGGCGGCCCAGGCGAGCACCGCCGCCGCGCTGGAGAGCGCCAAGGGCATGCTGCGCAGCACCGTCGGCAAGGCACTCGGCCTGCGGCACTCGCCGACGCTCACCTTCGTGCTCGACGACGTGCAGAACCAGGTCAAGCACATCGACGACCTGCTCACCGCCGCCCGCTCCGCCGACGCCGAGGTGCAGCGGCTGGCCGCCAAGGCCGCGTACGCGGGCGACGCCCAGCCGTACCGCGTCGAGGAGGACGACGCCGACGCGGAGGGTGACTCCCCGGCGGACGAGGCCGACGCCGAGGGTGGCTCCCCGGCGGACGACGCGCCGCGCGGCGACGACCGCCGGTGACCGAGGCCGTCCCGGGCGGTGGGCCGGTCACCGCCGTGAGTGGCGCGCCGGCCCCCGCCGGTCCCACCGACGCCGACTGGGCGGCCGCCGTCGCGGCGGTGCGGGGCCTCCATCCGGACGCGCGGGTGCTGCTGATCTGCCACGTCAACCCGGACGGGGACGCGCTCGGCAGCATGCTCGGCTTCGCGTTGGGCCTGCGCCGACTCGGGGTACGCCACCTCCAGGCGACGTTCCCCGGGCCGGCCGGCGTGCCGGAGCCGTTCCGCTGGCTGCCCGGCGTGGAGCTGCTGGTGCCGCAGGACGACGCGAATCCGGCACCGGACCTGGTGATCTGCTTCGACGCGGCGAGCGAGTCCCGGCTCGGCGACCTGGCCGACCGGCTGGGCGGGGCGGGCACGTCGCTGGTGCTGGACCACCACGCCTCGAACACCGGCTTCGGTGACGTCAACCTGGTGGACCCGCACGCGGCGGCCACCTCGGTGGTGGCGCTGGGGCTGCTGGACCGGCTCGGCGTTCCGCTGGACGCGGACACGGCGACCGGGCTCTACGTGGCACTGACCACCGACACCGGCTCGTTCCGGTTCGAGGCGACCACCCCGGCCGTGCACGAGATGGCCGCGCGCCTGCTGGCCACCGGCATCCGCCCCGGCGACATCTCCCGGCGGGTCTTCGACACCCGCCCGTTCGGTGCCGTCCGCCTCTTCGGCGAGGTGCTCGGCCGGGCCACGTTGGAACCCGCCGCCGCCGCCGGGCACGGCCTGGTCTGGACGTACGCGACCCGCGACGACCTGGTCCGCCACGACCAGCCGGCGTACGTGTTGGAGGCGCTCATCGACTCGGTCCGCTGCACCGCCGAGGCGGACGTGAGCTGCGTGGTGAAGCAGTCCGGGGACGCCGAGTGGGCGGTCTCGCTGCGCAGCAAGGGCGCGGTGGACGTGAGTCGGGTGGCGGTCGGCCTGGGCGGCGGCGGGCATCGCTTCGCGGCTGGTTTCACCGGTCGTGGCCCGCTAGACGACGTGATCGGCAGCATCCGCGCCGCACTCACCCCCGCGCTCCTGACCGCCCCACCCGCCTGACCGCCCCACCCCGGACCTCCCCTGCGCCGATCTTGCACTTGGTGCCCCCGGAACGTCGGGTTTCGCACCGAATGGGTGGTCCGTAACTGCAAGATCGGCGGTCGGGGGGTCGGGGGCGTTCCCGTGTGGGGTGGGGTGTCCGGTTTGGGGGTGGTGGGCGGCGCGCTGGCGGTGGAATGGGTCGGGGGGTCGCGGCGTTGTATCCCGGTGCACGGCCGAGGAAGGCAAGCGCCCGCCAGCCCTCTGGGAATGACGGTGGACGCCCGGTCGTTGCACAGTCTTCCGGCGCCCGCGTCGAGGCCCCCGCCCCCGCGAGCAGCCAGAACTTTTCTTGTGCGCCTGACGGTGCCCGCACCCCCCCGGTGCGTTGACCCCCGAATGGAGCCCTCTGATGAACACGATGCTGCGTAAGAGCGTGCTGGGTATTGCTGGTCTGGCTTTCACCGGTGGTGTGTTCGCCGGTCCGGTCGCCGGTCATGTCGAGTCCGCGCACGCCGCCACCGCCAGCAAGCCGGTTGCGGTGGCGAGTGTGCAGGGTGAGCAGTCGACGATCAGCCTGAATGATGAGCAGACGGCCAATGTGAAGGCGATCGTCGCGGCGACGAAGAAGGCTGGGCTGCCGGAGCGGGCTGCGGTGGTCTCGATCGCGACGGCGTTGCAGGAGTCGAAGCTGGAGAACCTGGGCCACCTCGGCGACAAGAATGATCACGACTCGTTGGGTCTGTTCCAGCAGCGTCCGTCCTCGGGTTGGGGCACCCCGGAGCAGATCACCGATCCGGAGTACTCGACCCTCGCCTTCCTGAAGGGGCTGAAGCAGGTCGACGGCTGGCAGGACATGCCGCTGACCAAGGCCGCCCAGACCGTGCAGGTGTCCGCCTACCCGGACGCGTACGCGCAGTGGGAGAAGCAGGCCACCGACCTGGTCAACCAGCACTGGACCAAGTAAGACCGAGCGCGAAGGCCGGCACCCCGCCGAGGGTGCCGGCCTTCGGCGTTTCCCCGCAGACACGAGGCGTGCCGGTCTTCCCGCACTACGTCACGCTGGGGACAATCGGATGATGGATCACCCCCGTGAGCTCACCGTCGAGGCGCCCCGGGTCTGGGACCGGCCGGTCGTCTCCGTACCGGTGTTGATCTGCCTCTCCCTGGTCGGTGGCCAACTTCCGTCGTTCTCGACGGTGGCGAACCTCTACATTCTCGGCACCGGCGGGGGGTTGATCTGGGTCGGTCTGAGCAACCGGGTGCCCCGACGCCCGGCGCCGCGCCGGCTGCCGTCGGCCGCGCTGTGGTGGCTGCTGCCGGTCACCGTCTTCGGGGTCTTCGAGGGGGCGACGTTCGTGCTGTCCGTGGGCGACGACTTCCCCACCTTCTCCCGGCTGGCCGATCCGCTGCTCGAGGACCACCTGGCCCGCTCGGGGGCCTGGTTCGCCTGGCTGGCCGCGTTCTGGGGACTGGTCCGCCGATGATGCGCGCGCTGGCCATCGGCGGCTTCCTGGCCGCCCTGCTGCTGTTCGCGGTCGTCGAGTGGGCCGCCCGCCGGGAGGGCTCGCGGGTCCCGTCCCTGGCGGACGTCTGCGCCTTCGTCATGCGGTACGAGGTCGGTCCGGTGCCGGTGGGCCGGATCGGTCTGTTCGGCTTCTGGTGGTGGCTGGGCTGGCACTTTCTCGCCCGCTGAGACGCCGCCGGAAACGGGGTTGCCTGTCCGCATCGCGGGAACAGTGGGCACTATCTGGAAAGTGAACGTTAATTTGGGTGCGGGACCGGCGCTTCGCGGCGCTGGTCACGGGGGGTGGTGCCGCACCCGGCACTGCCTCCCTCCAGGGTCAGACCGACCCGGGCTCACGCTGCCAGGCGAGCCGCTCCGGTGATCCCGGACCGCTGCCCGGCGCGCAGCAGGCCGACGACTCCGGTCGCGGCGCGACGGTCGTCGCGTCGTCGACGACGGGGCGTCGGGCGCCCGCAGGGCCGCCGTGCCTCGGTGGTCCGCACCCTGGAAGGACATGCCATGCCGAGCAAGCGCAAGCCGCAGACCGAGACCACCAACGACGAGGCGCGCGAGCAGATGCGTCGCGCGTTGCAGACCTCGATGGACACCCGTCAGTGACGCAGGCCGCCCGGCGGTGACGCCGGCCGGCTGGGGCCCGCGACACCGTGACCGGCCCCACCGCCAGCGTCACCGCCGCACCGGTCGCCTGACCCGGTGCGCCGCACTCTCGTCGTCGGCAGCTCGGGCGCCGGCAAGAGCACCCTCGCCGGTGAACTGGCCCGGCGCTCGACCTCCCGCTGATCCACCTCGACCGCCACTACTGGCGGCCCGGCTGGGTCGCCCCGACCGGCGACCAGTTCCGCGCCGTTCCCGCCCCCGCGTGTTGGCGGCCGTCGCCGCGTACGCCCCGAACCTGCCGGTGCGTCGGCTGCGCGGCCGGCGGGACGTGGCCGCTTCCTGGCCGGGATAGGTAAGTGGTCCGAGCGGGTTGCGTGCCTTACCGGCCGCGTGCCAGGATCGGCGGCGATGAGCACGACCGCCGCCCCCGCCTCCGCCGCCACGCCCCGACGGATCGCCGCGCTCGCCCTGCCCGCGCTGGTGGTGCTGGCCGCCGAGCCGCTCTACGTGCTCGTCGACACCGCGGTGGTCGGCCACCTCGGGCGGGTGCCGCTCGCCGCGCTCGCCGTCGGCGGCACGGTCATGACGCTGACCGCCTGGATCGGCACCGTCGTCGCGTATGGCACCACGGGGCGGTCGGCCCGCCGGTTCGGTGCGGGGGACCGGGCCGCCGCGGTGGCCGAGGGCGTCCAGGCGTCCTGGCTCGCGCTGACCGCCGGCGTGCTGGTGGCGGTCGCCATCGGCATCGGCGGGGGCGCGCTGGCGCGTACCCTCGTGGGCGGTCCCGGCGAGGTGGCCGACGCCGCCGCCGGCTGGCTGCGGGTCGCGGCGCTCGGCGCCCCCGGCCTGCTGCTCGCCGCCGCCGGCAACGGCTGGCTGCGCGGCATCCAGGACACCCGCCGGCCGCTGCTGTTCGTGCTCGCCCCCAACCTGCTCTCCGCGCTGCTCTGCCCGCTGCTGGTCTACCCGGCCGGGCTCGGCCTGGTCGGCTCCGCGGTGGCGAACGCGGTGGCGCAGACGCTCTCCGGCGCGCTCTTCGCGGCGGCGCTGGTCCGCGAGCGGGTCTCCCTGCGGCCCCGGCCCCGCACCATCGGGCAGCAGTTGGTGCTCAGCCGCGACCTGCTGGTCCGGGGCGTCGCGTTCCAGGCGAGCTTCCTGTCGGCGACCGCGGTCGCGGCCCGCTTCGGCGCCGCGGCGGTCGGCGCGCACCAGATCGCCGTACAACTGTGGTTCTTCACCGCGCTGGTGCTGGACGCCCTCGCGATCGCCGCGCAGGCCCTGATCGGCGCCGCGCTCGGCGCCGGCGACGCGGCCGGCGCGCGGTTCCTCGCCCGCCGCGTCGCCCTGCTCGGCGGCGTGTGCGGCGTGGCGTTCGCGGTGCTCATCGCCGCCGGCGCAGGCGGCGTGCCGTCGTTGTTCAGCTCCGATCCGCAGGTACGCGAGCAGGCCATGGTGGCCTGGCCGTGGCTGGTCGCGCTCCAGCCGATCGGTGGCGTGGTGTTCGCGCTCGACGGGGTGCTGATCGGCGCCGGCGACGTGCGCTACCTACGCAACCTCACCATCGTGGCCGCGCTGGGCGGGTTCCTGCCGGCGATCTGGCTGGCCTACGGCCTCGACCTCGGGCTGGGCGGGATCTGGGCCGGCCTGACGCTGTTCGTGGTGCTCCGGCTGATCGCGCTGCTGCTGCGACTGCGTTCCGGCGCCTGGGCGGTGGTCGGCGCGGTCCGCTGACCGCCGCACGGCAGGCGGGCGCCGGCCGGACCGACGTCAGCAGGTGTCGGGGAGGTCGAGGGTCTTGTCCGGGTCGAAGACCGCGTCCGGATCCGGGTCGACGGGCCCGCCGAACGAGGGCTTGCCGAGCGCGAGCAGGCCCTTGTCCCAGGCCGCGCAGTCGATGTTGGAGGCGTACGAGTCGGACTTCTCGATCCAGAGTCCGAGCGAGCCGCGGCGCACGTCGTCCGGGTGGGGCACGCTCCACACCACGGTGTCGTGCACCACCACGACACCGTCGCCCGGCTCGGTGCTCGCGGTCGGGAACGCGTACGCCCAGACGAAGTTCGTGGTGACCGCCAGGATCCGGATGCCGCGCGGATCCTTGGTGGCCCGGTAGCTGATCCGGCCCTTGACCCGGGGCTGGTCGGCGGTGAGCCGGGCGCCGGGGGCCAGCCGGGTGGCGTAGCTGCCCACCTCGCCGGAGGGGACGTCGCCGCGCAGGTCGGCCCGGGCGTCCGGCGCGAACTGGCGGACCAGCCGCTCCGGGTTTTTCGCGGTGAAGAACGCGCGGTCCAGCCGGGCGGTCACCAGCGCCTTGCGTACCTTGGCCAGCGTGTCGGCCACCTGTTTCTCGGTGAACGGGCCGGTCCGCTTGGCCCGGGGCAGCGCGATCCCGGCCGCGCCCTGCGGGAACGCGGCGGCCGGGGTGCCGTCGAACGGCCCGGTGGCCGGCGGCGGCGACGCCGAGGTGACGGCCTGCTCGCCGCTGGGCGGGCTGACCGTCGGGTAGGCCACCGGGGCCGCCTGCCAGCGTCGGTAACCCTGGTAGCCGACCGTGGTGACCACCCCGGCGCAGGCCAGCAGCAGCACCGCGACCGCACCGCCGAGCAGCTTGCCCGAGTGCCGGGCCAGGCCGATGCGCCAGCGTTCGAGGCGGGTGGGCTCGGCTTCTGGAGCGGCCTGGCGGAGCCACTCGGGAACCCGCCCCAGGGCGTCCGCGGACAGCGGGTCGGCGGGGTCGGGCTCGGGGGTGGCGCGGTGATCGGTCATCGGACTTCCGGGGGCGGCGGGACGAGGGCGCATGATCTTGGCACCTCGTCGACCCCGGCGGTATCCCCCGCGGGGTCGGTCGCCGCCGTCTGGCAGGCTTGGCGGTCGTGAGCGCAGACGGTCTGATCGTGGTCGACAAGCCCGGCGGCATGACGTCGCACGACGTGGTGGCCCGCATCCGGCGGCTGGCCCGGACCCGCCGGGTCGGGCACGGCGGCACGCTGGACCCGATGGCCACCGGTGTGCTCGTGATCGGGGTGGGACGGGCGACCCGGCTGCTCACCTACGTGATCGGCGCGGGCAAGAGCTACGCCGCGACGATCCGGCTCGGCCAGGCCACGGTCACCGACGACGCCGAGGGGGACGTGATCGCCACCACCGCCACGGCGGGGGTGACCGACGACGCGGTCCGGGCCGCGCTGGCGGCGCTGACCGGCGAGATCGACCAGGTGCCGAGCGCGGTGAGCGCTATCAAGATCAATGGAGAGCGGGCGTACAAGCGGGTCCGTGACGGGGAGAGCGTGGACCTGCCCGCCCGCCGGGTCACCGTCTCCCGCCTCGACGTGCTGGCCATTCGCCGGGACACCCCGGACGTGGTGGACGTGGACGTGGACGTGACCTGCTCGTCCGGGACGTACATCCGGGCCATCGCCCGGGACGCGGGCCTAGCGCTCGGGGTCGGCGGCCACCTCACCGCGCTGCGTCGTACCGCGGTCGGCGGCTTCGCGCTGGCCGAGGCGGCCACCCTGGCGCAGCTCGAACAGCGCGCGCCGGAGGTGGTGAACCTGCCGCTGGACGCCGCCGCCGCGCGGTTCTTCCCGCGCCGGGACGCCACCGCCGAGGAGGCCCGCACGCTGTCCCACGGCGGGCCACTGGCCCCGGCCGGGATCGCCGGTCCGTACGCGGTCTTCGATCCGGCGGGCGGGCTGATCGCTATCGTCAGCGAACGGGACGGGCGGGCCCGCGCGGAGATCGTGCTGGCCCCGGCCTGACGGCGCGTGGGCGGACAGGGGAGGAACGGCATGCAGCGGTGGCGGGGGTACGAGGCGGCGCCCGGCGGCTGGGGGCGTTCGGTGGTCACCATCGGCGTCTTCGACGGGGTGCACCAGGGGCACCAGGCCACCATCGGGCACGCCGTGGCGCGCGCCCGGGAACTGGGCGTCAAGTCGGTGGTGGTGACGTTCGACCCGCACCCGGCCGAGGTGGTCCGCCCCGGGTCGCACCCGGCGGTGCTCACCGAGCAGGCCCGCAAGGCGGAGCTGATCGAGGCGCTCGGCGTGGACGTGCTCTGCGTGGTGCCGTTCACCGCCGAGTTCTCCCGGCTGCCGGCCGAGGCGTTCGTGCACGACATCCTCACCGAGCACCTGCACGCCGCGCTGGTCGTGGTCGGCGACAACTTCCGGTTCGGGCACCGGGCGGCCGGCGACGTGGCGCTGCTGGAGCGGCTGGGCCGCACGTTCGGTTTCGGCGTGGAGGGCGCCCCGCTGGTCGCCGAGGCGGGCACCGTCTTCTCGTCCACGTACATCCGCTCCTGCGTCGACGCCGGTGACGTGCGCGCCGCGGCGGCGGCGCTGGGCCGCCCGCACCGGGTCGAGGGCGTGGTGGTCCGTGGCGACCAGCGCGGACGTGAGCTGGGTTACCCCACCGCCAACCTGCTGACCCACCGGTACGCGGCGGTGCCCGCCGACGGGGTGTACGCGGCCCGGCTGGTGCGTCGTGGCGGCGACCCGCTCGTGGCGGCGGTGTCGATCGGCACGAACCCGACGTTCTCCGGCCGGGAGCGCCGGGTGGAGGCGTATGCGCTGGACTTCTCCGGTGACCTGTACGGTGAGCGGCTGGCGCTGGACTTCGTGGCGCACCTGCGCGAGCAACGGACGTACGACGCGATCGAGCCGCTGGTCGCCCAGATCGCCGAGGACGTGGAGCGCACCCGACGGGCGGTGTCCTGACCCGCAGGGGAGACCTTGACCGGCCGGGCCGGTCCGGGGCTGGTAGGCTGACGGAGACGTCGGCTGACCGACGGGAGCCTCGCGTGCCTGCACGACGCCGCGGGCGCGAGGAATCCGGTCCGTCGCACCGGTCGCCACGACCGCTCCGACAGACCTCATCGAACCACCCACGAAACAGGGAGAACATGGCGCTCGACCAGGAAGCCAAGGCCAAGATCCGCCAGGAGTACGCGACCGCCGAGGGCGACACCGGTTCGCCGGAGGTGCAGGTCGCGGTCCTGACCAAGCGGATCGCGGAGCTGACCGAGCACCTGAAGGTGCACAAGCACGACCACCACAGCCGCCGTGGGCTGCTGCTGCTGGTCGGTCGGCGCCGTCGGCTGCTCAACTACGTCCAGAAGAAGGACATCAACCGCTACCGGTCGCTCATCGAGCGGCTCGGCCTGCGCCGATGACCTGACGGGGGAGTGGCCACTCGGCCGCTCCCCCGTTCCGGTACCACCAGAAAGAACCCCGGCCGCGCGACGACCCGAGAGGGAGCCGGTCAGCACCGGTCTCCGGTAGTGGCCCCCGGGAATCCCGGCATCATGCCGGCCCACCCGGGCGCTTCGATCGAAGACCGGCCGCCTGAGCAGTTCCCGTGTCGTCGGCCGACGACGCGAAGGAGCACCACAGCACATGACCGAGACCAACCTCGGCACCGAATCCCGCACCGCCGTGATCGACAACGGGTCCTTCGGCACCCGTGAGATCACCTTCTCCACCGGCCGGCTGGCCCGGCAGGCCGCCGGCTCCGTCGTCGCCCAGCTCGGCGAGACGGTCGTCCTCTCCGCCACCACCGCCGGCAAGCAGCCGCGTGAGTCGTTCGACTTCTTCCCGCTGACCGTCGACGTCGAGGAGCGGATGTACGCCGCGGGCCGGATCCCCGGCTCGTTCTTCCGCCGCGAGGGCCGGCCCAGCGAGGACGCCATCCTCACCTGCCGGCTGATCGACCGGCCGCTGCGCCCGTCGTTCGTCAAGGGCCTGCGCAACGAGGTCCAGGTCGTCGAGACCGTGCTGGCGCTCGACCCGCAGCACCCGTACGACGTGGTGGCCATCAACGCCGCCTCGATGTCGACCAAGCTCTCCGGCCTGCCGTTCTCCGGCCCGATCGGGGCGACCCGGGTCGCGCACGTGGACGGCCAGTGGGTCGCCTTCCCGACCCTGGAGGAGCTGGCCCGGGCCACCTTCGACATGGTCGTGGCCGGTCGTACCCTGGCCGACGGCGAGGTCGCGATCATGATGGTCGAGGCCGAGGCCACCCCGAACGCGGTGGCCCTGATCTCGGACGGCGCCACCGCGCCGACCGAGGAGATCGTGGCCAGCGGCCTGGAGGCCGCCAAGCCGGCCATCCGTGAGCTGTGCCGGGCGCAGAGCGAGCTGGCCGAGGTGGCCGCCAAGCCGGTCAGCGAGTTCCCGGTGTTCCTGGACTACTCCGACGACGCGTACGACGCGGTGGCCGACGTGGCCCGCGCCGACGTCACCGAGGCGCTCAAGATCGCCGGCAAGGCCGACCGCGAGGAGGCCCTGGACCGCATCAAGGCCAAGGTCGCCGAGGAGCTGTCCGGCCGCTTCGAGGGCCGCGAGAAGGAGCTGTCCGCCGCGTTCCGCTCGCTGACCAAGTCCGAGGTCCGCAACCGGGTGCTGCGCGAGCAGGTCCGCATCGACGGCCGCGGCCCGCGTGACATCCGTCCGCTGAGCGCCGAGGTCGGCGTGCTGCCGCGGGTGCACGGCTCGGCGCTGTTCGAGCGCGGCGAGACCCAGATCCTGGGCGTCACCACGCTGAACATGCTGCGCATGGAGCAGATGGTGGACACGCTGTCCCCGGAGAACCGCAAGCGCTACATGCACAACTACAACTTCCCGCCGTACTCCACCGGGGAGACCGGCCGCGTCGGCTCGCCGAAGCGGCGCGAGATCGGCCACGGCGCGCTGGCCGAGCGGGCGCTGATCCCGGTGCTGCCGTCGCGCGAGGAGTTCCCGTACGCCATCCGGCAGGTCTCCGAGGCGCTCGGCTCCAACGGCTCCACCTCGATGGGTTCGGTCTGCGCCTCGACGCTGGGCCTGCTCTCGGCAGGTGTGCCGCTGAAGGCCCCGGTCGCCGGCATCGCCATGGGCCTCATCTCCGACGAGGTCGACGGCAAGACCCAGTACGTGACGCTGACCGACATCCTCGGCGCCGAGGACGCGTTCGGCGACATGGACTTCAAGGTCGCCGGCACGCGTGACTTCGTCACCGCGCTCCAGCTCGACACCAAGCTCGACGGCATCCCGTCGGACGTGCTGGCCGCCGCGCTCCAGCAGGCGCACGAGGCCCGGCAGACCATCCTCGACGTGATGCAGCGGGCCATCGAGACGCCGGCCGAGATGTCCGACTACGCGCCGCGGGTCACCACCGTCAAGATCCCGGTCGACAAGATCGGCATGGTGATCGGCCCGAAGGGCCAGACCATCAACGCGATCCAGGACGAGACCGGCGCCGAGATCTCCATCGAGGACGACGGCACGATCTACGTCGGCGCGACCAACGGCCCGTCGGCCCAGGCCGCGGTGGACCGGATCAACGGCATCGCCAACCCGACCCTGCCGAAGGTGGGGGAGCGGTTCCTCGGCACCGTGGTGAAGACGGCCGCGTTCGGCGCGTTCATCTCGCTCCTGCCGGGCCGCGACGGCCTGCTGCACATCTCCAAGGTGGGCGACGGCAAGCGCGTCGACAAGGTGGAGGACTTCCTCAACGTCGGCGACAAGGTCGAGGTCGAGATCGCCGACATCGACGCCCGCGGCAAGATCTACCTGGACAAGATCCGTCCGGAGGGCGCCGAGGCGCCGGCCGCCGGTCAGGCTGCCGGTGGCGACCGTCCGGCCGGCCGGGACCGCGGTGGCGACCGTGGCCCGCGCGACCGGGGCGACCGGGGCGGCGACCGTGGCGACCGTGGCGGTGACCGCGAGGGCGGCGAGCGTCGCTCGGAGGGTGGCGGCGAGGGCGGCGACCGGCCGCGTCGCCGTACCCGGCACAGCTGATCGACCGACCGGCCCGGGTGACGTCCGCGTCACCCGGGCCGGCCCACGGCTCCAGGTCGCACGGCGGGCTGGAGCCGTCGTTCGTCCCCCCACCCCTCGTGGCACGGAGAGCAGGTTTGTCGTGAGTTCGTCCACCCCGGCGGCACGGGCGGTCACCCGCACCCTCAGCGACGACCCGCTCGGCGGCACCGTCCGGCGCACCGTGCTCCCCAGCGGACTGCGGGTGCTCACCGAGGCGATCCCGGCGATGCGCAGCGTCTCGTTCGGCATCTGGGTGGCGGTCGGCTCCCGGGACGAGACCGGGTCGCAGGCCGGCGCCGCGCACTTCCTGGAACACCTGCTCTTCAAGGGCACCAAGAAGCGCAGCGCGTTGGAGATCTCGTCCGAGATCGAGGCGGTGGGCGGCGAGACCAACGCGTTCACCACGAAGGAATACACCTGCTACTACGCGCGGGTGCTGGACGAGGACCTGCCGCTGGCCATCGACGTGATGTGCGACGCGGTCGCCGACTCGGTGCTGGCCGCCGCCGACGTGGAGACCGAACGCGGCGTCATCCTCGAAGAGATCGCCATGCACGACGACGAGCCCGGCGACGAGGTGCACGACCTGTTCGCCCGCGCCGTCTACGGCGACCACCCGCTCGGCCGGCTCATCTCCGGCACCGAGGAGACGGTCACGCCGATGACCCGGCGGCAGATCCAGAACTTCTACCGCAGCCGGTACACCGCGCCGCAGATCGTCATCGCCGCCGCCGGCAACCTCGACCACGCCGCCGTGGTCAAGCTGGTCCGGCAGGCGCTGCGGGGCACCCCGCTGGACACCGACCCGGCCGCGCCGGCGCCGCACCGCGCGACCACCCCGGCGGTACGCGTGAAGCCGGCCACCACACTTGTCGAGCCGAAGGAGACCGAGCAGGCGCACGTGCTGCTCGGCTGCCCCGCCATCGACCGCACCGACGAGCGGCGCTTCGCCCTGGGCGTGCTCAACAACGTGCTCGGCGGTGGCATGTCCAGCCGGCTGTTCCAGGAGATCCGCGAGCAGCGCGGCCTCGCGTACTCGGTCTACTCCTACGCCAGCCAGTACGCCGACAGCGGCGTGTTCGCCGTCTACGCCGGCTGCGCGCCCGGCAAGGTGGACGAGGTGCTGGCCCTGACCCGGGCCGAGCTGGCGCGGGTGGCCGCCGAGGGGGTCACCGAGGCCGAGCTGGTCCGGGGCAAGGGGATGAGCAAGGGCTCGTTCGTGCTCGGGCTGGAGGACACCGGCTCCCGGATGAGCCGGCTGGCCAAGGGCGAGCTGCTCTACGGCAACCTGATGCCGGTGGACGAGCTGCTGGCCCGGGTGGACGCGGTGACGCTGACGGACGTGAACGACCTCGCCGCCGAGCTGCTCGGCCGGCCGATGTCGCTGGCCGTGGTCGGCCCGTTCGACGAGGGCGCCTTCACCGTCCCCGGCTGACCGCCGGGCGGCGGCGTTGATCGTCGTCATCACCCTCCGATAGACTCCGGTCACTCAGGCGTGCGAGTGGCGGGGGCCCCGGTGGACGTGCGGATCGTGACGACCGGCGGCGACCGGCTGACCGAACTCGAATCGCTTCAGGAGTGGCTCGCCGACAGCCCGGAGCTGCGCGGGCGGGTCACCCCGGTCGAGTCGCCCCCACCGCCGGGAATGCTCGGCCCGGTGCTGGAGGCACTGCTCGTCGCGCTGGCGCCCGGCAGCGTGGCGACCGCCCTCGCCACCGCGCTCGTCACCTGGATCCGGCACCGGACCGGCGCGGTCCGGGTCGAGGTCGAGCGGCCTGACGGCACGCGCGTACGGCTGGAGGCCGACCGCGTCCGGGTCCTCACCGAGCCGCAACTGCGGGCCGAACTGGACCGGCTGCTGGCCGCCCTTCCGACGGGCGGCGCCACGGTCGTGCCGGCGGTCGGGAGCGCGCCCGACGACGCGCCGGATCCGGACCGCACGCGTGGGTGACCTGGCGGGGCGGGGCGTCCGCGTCCTGGTGATCGGCACGGCGACGCATCACGGCGACGGTCTGCCGTCGGTCCCGGCGGCGCGTTCCACCGCCGAGGCGTTGGCCGAGAGCCTGGCCGCGTGCTGCGATGTGCCGGCCGGCCAGTTGACGCTGGTGACCGACCCGCCGGATGTGCTCACCATCGCCCGCGCCGTGAGCAAGGCCGCGCAGGAAGCCGAAAGCGCGCTGCTGATCTGGTATGTCGGTCACGGGCTGCGCGGCCCGGGCGGCGAGCTGCATCTCGCCGCGTCCAGCACCGACCGCCTGGTGCCGGGGCTCGCCGCGCACCAGGCCTACGCGCTGGCCGACCTGAGGGAGGCGCTGAGCACCTGCCGGGCGCCGTCGGTGGTGGTCGTCCTCGATTGCTGCTATTCCGGCCGGGCCCGGCTGACCGCGCCACCACCCGACCCGCTCGGTGAGTTGTCCCCGGTGCACGGCGTCTACCTGCTCAGCTCGGCCGAGCAACTTGCCTCGGCCGCGCCGGGGCGGCAGCACACCGCCTTCACCGGGGAGTTCCTGCGCTTCCTCGACGAGGGCGACCCGGAAGCCGGCCCGATGCTGACCCTCGACGACTCCTACCATCATCTCTTCCGTGTGCTGCGGGCCCGGGGCGGGCCGTTGCCCCGTCGCCACGACGCCGGCAACGCCGGCCGCCTGGCTCTCGCGGACAATCCGGCCCGCCGACCCGGTCCGGTCACCGTCGACGAGTCGGAGCCGCCGTCGCCCGGGCCGAGCCCGTGGCGCAGCCTCCAGCCCTACCGGGAGGAGGACGAGCGAAACTTCTTCGGCCGGGACGAGATCTCCGCCAGGCTGGTGCGGCAGGCCGGCCGCCGGCTCGCCGACCCGGCGCCGATGCTGGTGCTCGGCCCGTCGGGCAGCGGCAAGACGTCCCTGCTGCACGCCGGGATGATCGCCACGATCCGGCGTGACGGCCTGCCGGTCGTCGGCGGCGGCCGGGTCTGGCCGGCGCTCCGGCCGGTGGTCACCCCGGGTCGCGATCCGTTGGCGGCGCTGTTCCGGGTCGTCGGCGCGCTGCCGGACGAGCCGCCGGAGAGTGTCGCCGAGCTGCTCGACCGGCTCGCCCCCGAGCAGCCGTCGCTGGTGGTGGTCGACCAGGTGGAGGAGCTGTTCACGCTGGGCGCCGACCGGGCCGCGCGGGCCGCGTTCCTGGACGGTCTCGCGGCCTTGGCCGGGCCCCGGCCCGACGGCACGCCTCGGGCCGTGGTGGTGGCCGCGCTGCGCGCCGACTTCTACGGGCCGGCGAGCGAGGAGCCGGCGTTCGGCAGGCTGCTCGCCGGTCCCCGGGTGGTGGTCGGGCCGATGAGCGGCACCGAGCTGCGCCAGACGATCGAGGGGCCCGCCGGCCGGGCCGGCCTCGAACTCGGCGACGGGCTGGCCGAGCTGCTCCTGCACGAGCTGGGCGCGGGAAGCCAGCGCGGGCCCGAGCCGGGGGCGCTGCCGCTGCTGTCGCACGTGCTCTTCGAGACATGGCGGCGGCGGGTGGGCAACCGGCTGAGCGTCAGCGGTTACCGCGGCAGCGGCGGTCTCACCGGCGCGGTGGCGAAGACCGCCGAGGAGACGTACGAGGGGCTCGACGACGCGGCGCGGGCCACCGCCCGTCGCCTTCTGCTCCAGTTGGTGCGGGTGGGCGCCGACGGGATCGACGCCGCCCGGCCGCTGCCCCGCGCCGAGCTGCTCACCGAGGACGCCGCCGCCGAGGTGGTGCTGGAACGGCTCGCCGCGCACCGGCTGGTCGGCATCGACCCGAGCGGTGTGGTGCGGATCAGCCACGAGATCCTGCTGACCGCCTGGCCGCGGCTGCGTACCTGGATCAACGAGGACCGCGGCCGGCTCGCCGCCCGGCAGCAGATCGTCGACTCGACGGCGGCCTGGGTGGCCGGCGGACGGGACCGTGGCGACCTGCTCTCCGGCGTGCGGCTGACGGTTGCCCGACGGGCGCTGCCCGATGGTGAGGTGGCCCGGCTGGGCGGGATGGAGCGCGAGTTCCTACGCCGCAGCCTCCACCTCCAACGCCTGCGGCGCGGCGGCGCCGCGTTGCTGGCCGTGCTGGTGCTGCTGGCCGGTGCCGGCGCGGTGGTGGCGGGGCAGCAGCGGGCCCGGGCGCAGCGGCTCGACGACCAGATCGCCTCGCGGCGGCTGGCGGCGCAGGCGAACGCGATGCGCTCCAACCGCCCCGAGGATGCCTTTTCGCTCAGCCTGGCGGCCTACCGCACCGCACCCACCGCGGAGGCACGCCAGGCGCTTTTCGCCGCGTACGCCGATCCGCGTCCACAGCCGGTCGCCGGTCACGACAAGCCGGTCTTCAACCTGGCGTACACGCCGGACGGGCGAACGCTTGTCAGCTCTGGCCACGACCGCCGAATCCGGCTGTGGGACGTCACCGAGCCGCGACGTCCGGTCGCCCGGGGCGTGATCGAGCGGGAGCAAAGCACCGTGGTGGCGGTGCGCCCGGTCGGGCACCTGCTGGCCGGCGCGTCGGCCGACACGTTCGGGCTCTGGGACATCGCCGACCCGGCGCACCCGCAGCCGGTGGCCATGCTCGGCACGCGCGCGTCACCGACCTACGCGGCCGCCTTCGCGCCGGACGGGCGGACGCTGGCCACCGGCGGGGCGCACGGCACGCTCCGGTTGTGGGACGTCCGGGAACCCGCTCATCCACGCCTGTCGGTCGAGCGGGCGATCGGTGCCAGCCAGCTGCAGGGAGTGGCGTTCAGCCCGGACGGCCGAACGCTCGCCGTCGCGCACGGGATCGAGGACGGCAGGACCGAGGGGACCCTGGTCACGATCTGGGACGTCCGCGATCCGCAGCGGCCGATCCGGCGGGCTGCCCTGCCGGTGCCCAGCGCCACCGCGGTGGCGTTCAGTCCGGTGGGGCCGGTGCTGGCCGCCGGCGGAGCCGGCGGTGTGATGAACGCCTGGGACGTCACCCGTCCGGAGCGGCCCCGTCCGATCCGGGCCGACGTCCTCGGCAGCCCGGCCACCGAGGGCGCGGTCTTCTCGCTCTCTTTCCGGGCCGACGGCGAGCAGTTCGCGACCGCCAGCACCACGGGCGGGGTGCGGCTGTGGCGGATCGACCGGAGCCTCACCGGCAGTGCGGAGTCGGTCAGACAGCTGGACAGCCTGCCCGGCCGGGTGCCCGGCCGGTCGGTTGCCTTCCGCCCCGACGGCAGAGGTCTGGCGGACGGCGACGACGAGGGCGCGATCCGGGTCTGGTCGTCAGCCGTCCCGGTCCTCGGTGGCCATCTCGACCCGGTGGTCGCCCCGGTTCCCGGTAACGCCGTCGGCTTCGCCGGCCGGTACGCGCTTGTCGACTCGGGGGCCGACGAGCGGGTCGGCGCGCGGCTCTGGGACCTCAGCGTGCGACCGCCGGCGCCGCTGGCCGAGTTGCCGGCGGACTCCCCCAACGCGGTGTTCCTCCCCGACGACCGGACCGCGAGCAGCCAGAACCGTGGGGGTGCCGGCTACCGGCTGTGGGACCTCACCGACCCGCGTCACCCCACGCCCGCCTCCGAGCTGCGCTGGCCCGGCACGCCCGGCGCCGACCTCACCGTGGCGGCCAGCCGGGACGAGCGTCACCTCGCCCTGGCCGACCAGCATGACCGTACGGTGCTGGTGCTGGACATCAGCGATCCCAGGGCGCCGGTGGAGAGCAGCCGGTTCGTCGCCGACGGCCCGGTACGCGGGCTGGTGTTCCTCGGCGAGGGGACGCTGAGCGTCTGGGGCCCGGAGGACATCCGCCTCTGGGACGTCACCGACCCGGTCCGGCCGGTGCCGGCGGGTGTCCTCCCCGGGGCGGCGGCCGGCGGCCGGTTGCTCTACCAGCACAGCCGGCACGTGGCGTTCACCGCGACGCGGGAGGTCGGCAACCGGGCGCTGACCCGGCTGTGGGACCTCACCGACCCCTACCGGCCGCGGCAGGGCGGCGACATTCCGATGGACGACACGCTCGGCGACGTGATGGTCACCGACCCGGAGACGCTGGCGGTCAGCGCGAGCGGTGGCGTGCAGACCTGGGACATCCGCGATATCTCGAATCCGCGGGTAGGCCCGGTGGTCGCGGCCGACTCCGTGGGCCGCGCCCTGGATATCAGCCGGGACGGCCGGACGCTGGTGGCAACAAACACCGTCACCAGCGCCAGCTTCGTGCTCTGGCGTCGCACCGAACCCGGTTCCGTCTTCACCGTGTTCGCCACGGTGCCGGGCGAATTCGCGGAGTTCACCCCGGACAGCCGCGCGGTGCTGGCGAATCTGCCGGTGAACGGGCGGTCGCGGATCCTCGCCCCCGGCGGCGGAGCCGCGGTGTGGGACCTCGACCCGGATCGGGTATACCGGCAGCTGTGCGAGGTGCCACCGGTCCAGCTCACCGACGCCGAATGGCGGCGCTACTTCGGCGCGCTGGACCGTCGCGCTCCTTGCCCTTGATCGGCTCGGCTGTCCGAACCGCCGCGAGGCCGGCGTCCCGATTGGGATAGGTTGTGCCCCGTGACTGACGTGCGGGAGAAGGGCCCGGCCGAGGCGGCGCGGGTCGGTGTGCTGGGGGCCCGGGGCCGGATGGGCCTGGAGGTCTGCAAGGCGGTCGACGCCGCCGCCGACCTGGAACTGGTGGCCGCCGTCGACCAGGGCGACGACCTGGCCGCGGTGGCCGACGCCGGGGCCGGCGTGGTCGTCGACTTCACCACCCCCGACGCCGTCATGGACAACCTGCGCTGGTGCGTCGAGCGCGGCGTCCACGCGGTGGTCGGCACCACCGGCTTCACCGAGCAGCGGCTCGCCCAGCTGCGGGAGTGGCTGGCCGACCGGCCCTCGGTGGGCGTGGTGATCGCGCCCAACTTCGGCATCGGCGCGGTGCTGATGATGCAGTTCGCGGCGCGCGCCGCCCGGCACTTCGAGTCGGTCGAGATCGTCGAGCAGCACCACCCGCGCAAGCTGGACGCGCCGAGCGGCACCGCCACCCACACCGCGCGGCTGATCGCGGCGGCCCGGGCCGAGGCCGGTCTCGGCCCCGCGCCGGACGCCACCCGCGACGAGGTGCCCGGCGCCCGGGGCGCCGACATCGACGGGGTACGCGTGCACGCGGTGCGCGCCACCGGCCTGGTCGCCCACCAGGAGGTGCTGTTCGGCACCACCGGTGAGACGCTGACCATCCGGCACGACTCGTACGACCGGGCCTCGTTCATGCCCGGCGTGCTGCTGGCGGTCCGCGAGGTGGGTCGCCGGCCGGGTCTGACCGTCGGCCTGGACGCCCTGCTCGACTGATTCCTCGCCGCGCCGGCCGGCCGGCGTGCGGCTGCGCAACGGCGATCAAGCGGCGCGGTCGTCGGCGGGTGCAGGCTGGGCACATGACCTCGACGGACGGACTCACCGGCCTCCTCGACGTGCTCCAGGCCGCGCTCGACGACCCGGAGGTCGCCCCGGTCGACCTGGCCGCGCGGGCCCACCTGTCCCGGTTCCACTTCGACCGGCTGGTCGCCGCGGCCACCGGCGAACCGCCCGGCGTGCTGCGTCGGCGACTGCTCCTGGAACGGGCGGCCCATCGGCTCGTCACCAGCGACCGGACCGTCCTCGACATCGCGGTCGAGGCCGGGTACGGCTCGCACGAGGCGTTCACCCGTGCCTTCCGTCGGTCGTACGGCTTCGCCCCGACCGCGGTCCGGCGGCGTCGGCCGCTGACCTTCCGTGAGCTGGAGCTGCCCTGCCCCAGCGGAGTCCACTTCCAACCGCCCGGTGGCCTGCGGCTGCCGGCAGCACGTCAGGAGACCCCGATGAACGTTCTCCAACATCTGGTCGACCACCACGTTCAGACGCTCACCGCGATCATCGACCGCGCCGCCGGTCTCGACGACCAGGTCCTCGACCGGCCCGTCACCGTGTCCGTGGAGACCATCGACGAGCAGCCGACGCTCCGCTCGCTGGTCAACGCCATGGTCACGCAGGAGGAGCACTGGCTCTCGGCGCTGCGCGGCGGCGAGTGGCCCGACGAGAGCGACCGGTCGATGACCGGCCTGGCCGCCCGGCACGCGGTCGCCGGCCGCGACTGGCAAACCTTCGTCGCCCGGACGCTTGCCGACGGCACCCTGGCGGACACGTTCGTCGACACCACCTGCACGCCCCCGACCACCCACACGTTGGGCGGCACCATCGGCCACGTGATCACCTTCGCCGCCGTGCGTCGGACCCTAGCGATCGGTGCCCTGCGCAGCGCCGGCGTCACCGACCTCGGCGCCGGCGACCCGCGCCCGTACCTCGACCGCGTCGCCCGCGCCACCACCGACTGACGTGATAGGAGGGGCCCCCTGTTATGCAGAATGCGTTAACAGGGGGCCCCTCCTATCGCCTTGCGCCTCGCGGCGGCCCGGGCGGTGGGTGCCGGCGGACCCGACCGGGCCGCCGTGACCTCGGCGAAATAGATGGTCGGTGGGCGTACCCGAGCCTAGGCTGGCCACCATGATCGACTCTGGAGAGCGTGACCGCCTCGGCCGCCGGGTGACCCTTCGGCCGGTGGACGACGACAACTGGCGGCCGGTGGCCGACGTGGCCCCGCGCGACGACCAGCGCGCCTTCGTCGCCGCGCTGGCCGCCCGCTACCTGCTGCTCTCCACGCACTCGGACGTCTGGAACTCGCTCGCCGTGTACGCCGACGACACCGTGGTGGGGCACGTGATGTGGGGCGTGGACGACGACGGCTCCCGCTGGATCGGCGGCATGGTCGTGGACGCCGCCGAGCAGGGCCGGGGGCTGGGCCGCGCCACGGTACGCACGCTGGCCGGTTGGCTGGCCGAGGCGGGCCGGCCGATCCGACTGAGCTACCACCCGGACAACACCGCGGCCGCCGCCCTCTACACCTCACTCGGCTTCCGCCCGACGGGCGCGATGGAGGACGACGAACTGGTAGCCGAACTCCACCCCACCTGACCCCGCCGCCCCAACCGACACGAACTCCTTGATCACCGCCGTCCAGCACCCGGACCCGCTCCGGTGATCATGAAGTTGGCGGCGGTTGTGGAGATCGAAAAGGCCGCCAACTTCATGATCAACGCCTGGGGGCGGTGGAAGGGGTGGAGGGTTGGCGGGGGGTGGGGATCAGGGTGGGGGGCAGGTTTGTCAGGGTGGGGTGGCCGGTGTGGGTGACGGTGGCCGTCACCGGAGTGCCGGCGATGCGCAGGTTGGTCGCGCTGAGCGCGCCCAGTTCCGGGCCGGCCAGCGGGCGCAGGTCGACCCGGCCGTTCGGCACGTCGGGGTAGACACCGAGACCGGCCTGGAGCAGCAGCACGGCCGCCGCCGCCGACCATGCCTGCGGGCGGCACGCCGCCGGGTAGGG
Organism: Micromonospora sp. NBC_01392; assembly: GCF_045040125.1. NCBI lineage: Bacteria > Bacillati > Actinomycetota > Actinomycetes > Micromonosporales > Micromonosporaceae > Micromonospora > Micromonospora sp. NBC_01392. The sequence continues at coordinate 1,843,496 of NZ_CP109549.1, forward strand.
CACGGGCCGGCCGAGCGCCGTCCGGTCGTCGCCGCCGTACAGCTCGGGCAGGCGGTAGTCGAACGCCTCGGCGGCGGCGAGCAGGCCGTCGGCGAGGCGTAGCGCCGCGTCCCGGTGCCCGTCGCGGGCCAGCCCCGCGAGCACGATCGCGGTGTCGTGCGCCCAGATCGAACCGCAGTGGTACGACAGCGGGCTGAACCCGGCGTCGTCGGTGGACATGGTGCGCAGCCCGAAGCCGCCGGCCATCGCCTCGGTGGAGAGCAGCGCCGCCACCTGGGCCGATTCGGCGTCCGACAGCAGCCCGGTGCCGAGCAGGTGGCCGATGTTGCTGGTCAGCGCGTCGACCGGGCGCTTGTCCCGGTCCAGTGCCAGCGCGGGTTGCGGGCCGTGGCGACCGTCCACCCAGAACGCCGCGCGGAACCTGGTGGCGAGCCGGTCAGCGTAGCCGCGCCAGCGGTCGGCGTCCGGACGACCGAACGCGTCCAGCAGGTCCGCCCCGTCGGTGGCCGCCCGGTACGCGTACCCCTGCACCTCGGCCAGCACGATCGGCGGCGCGGCCAGCCGGCCGTCGCGGAAGCGCACCGCGTCGCCGGAGTCCTTCCAGCCCTGGTTGGCCAGGCCGTGGCCGGTGGTGTCGATGTACTCGACGAAGCCGTCGCCGTCGGCGTCGGCGTGCTCGCCGAGCCAGCGCAGCGCCGCCTCCAGGTGCGGCAGCAGCGGCTCGATCTGGTCGGCGGGCAGGCCCCAGCGCCAGGCGTCGTGCAGCAGGCTGACCCAGAGCATGGTCGCGTCGACGGTGCCGTAGTACGCGGGCGGCAGCCGCAGCCCCTCGTTCGGGGCGAACTCGTGCCGGCGCAGCTCGTGCAGGATCTTGCCGGGCTGCTCGCCGGTGGCCGGGTCGACCCGGGTGCCCTGCCGACGGGCCAGCACCCGCAGCGTGCCGGCGGCCAGCTCGGTGCCGAGCGGCAGCATCATCCGGGCGGCCCAGAGGCTGTCCCGGCCGAACAGGGTGAGGAACCAGGGCACGCCGGCGCCGAGGAAGACGTCCTCCGGGTGGGCCGGCTCGGCCAGGCGCAGCGCGTGCAGGTCGGCCAGGGACCGGTCGAGCAGCCGGAGCAGTCGGCGGTCGTCGGCGGCGACCCGGGGTTCGGCCCAGCCGGGGCCGGGCGGCGCGGCGGTCACCACGGCCCGCGGGTCGGTGACGGCGAGCCGCCAGCGCAGCGTGACCGAGTCGCCCGGGTCGACGGCGACCGCCCAGCTCAGGCGCGGTGCGACGGCGCGCTCGCCGGTGGCGTCCACGGTGGCGCCCGCGCCGGTCACGGTCACGGTGAGGCCGTCGGCGGCCCACTGCACCCGGCCCGGCTCCCCGGCCTTGGCCTCCAGCGGCTGGCTGGCGTGGCCGGTCTTGACCTGCTCGATCGGGGCGAGATCGCAGGCCAGGTCCACGGTGACGGTGGTGCGGACCGGCTCGGTGGCGGTGGACGACACCACGATCTCCTCGGTGAGACCGGCCGGGCCGGCCCGTCGGGTGCGTTCGACGCGGACGGTCGGGTCGGGGGTGTCGTCGCCGAGCCAGCGGGCCAGGGCGACGAAGCGGGCGCCGTGCGGACCGGCGGCGCCGTTCGCGATCGGCTCCGGCGCCCGGTCGTCGAGGCGCAGCTCGGCGCGGGAGAGCACCCGGGCGTCGGCGTGGAAGACGCCCTGGACGCCGTGCGGCCGGAGCTGACCGGCCGCGTCGCCGAGCGCGCTCGTGGGGGCGTGCACCACCCCGACCAGGTCGTGCAGCAGTGGTTGGAGGTGGCGTTCGGTCACGGGGGAACTCCTGGTGCTGATCGGTGGCGCGGATGTCTTGACAACTGGCGGCGGCCGGGTGCAGAGTGCGAAACATTCCAGAAACTTTGAACGATCTAATCCTGCCGCATCGGTATTGGATCGTTCAAGGCGGCGAGAGGGATTTCGTGGGAGAAAAGGTAACCATCGCGACCGTGGCCCGGCATGCCCAGGTCAGCCGGCAGACCGTCTCCAACGTGCTCAACGCCCCGCACATCGTCCGCGAGGACACCCGTCGTCGGGTGCGGGAGGCCATCGCCGCGCTCGGCTACCGGGCCAACCAGGCCGCCCGCCAGATGCGGACCGGGCGGTCCCGGCTCATCGCCGTCCGCATCGAGCCCACCCGGGACGGCATCAACGGCTCCGTGCTCGACCGCTTCCTGCACGGCCTCACCGAGACCGCCGACGCCACCGGCTACCGGGTCATGCTCTACACCGCCCGACACGACGACGACGAGATCACCACCTACGACGACCTGCTCGGCGCGTACGAGCTGGACGCGTTCGTGCTCACCGGCACCAAGCACCGCGACCCGCGTACCGCGTGGCTGGCCGAGCGGAAGGTGCCGTTCGTGACGTTCGGCCGGCCCTGGGACACGCCGGAGGCGCACCCCTGGGTCGACGTGGACGGCGCCGCCGGCACCGCCCAGGCCACCCGGCACCTGCTCGCCGCCGGCCACCGTCGGATCGCGTTCCTCGGGTGGCCCGCCGGCTCCGGCGTCGGCGACGACAGGCGCGCCGGCTGGCGTACCACGATGGCGGAGGTCGGCCTCGACGGCGCCGCACCGGACCGCGCCACCGAGGACGGCATCGCCGAGGGGGAGCGCGAGGCCCGCGCGCTGCTCGCCCTCGACGCGCCGCCGACGGCGCTGGTCTGCGCCAGCGACTCGCTGGCCCTCGGCGCGTGGCAGGCCGCCCGCGACGCCGGGACCGACGTGGCGGTCGTCGGCTTCGACGACACCCCGGTGGCCGCCGCGGTCGGGCTGAGCAGCGTCAGCCAGCCGCTCGGCGAGGCCGCCGCCCGCTGCGTCGAGCTGCTCACCGGGCTGCTCGACGGGCAACAACGCGACCCCCAACTGCTGCTCGACCCCTCGCTGGTGCTCCGGCACTCGGCGTGATCCCATCCCCCACCAGGAGAAACAGATGACACCACGGATGCTCACCCGGGCCGCGGTGGCCGGCGTCGCCGCCGTCGCCCTGCTCGGCTCCGCCGCCTGCGGCAGCGGCTTCGACGACTCGGCCACCGACACCAAGCAGTCCAGCGGCCCGGCCAGCCTGCAGATCCTGATCGGCTCCTCCGGCGACGCCGAGACCAAGGCGGTGAAGGACGCCGCCGCCGCGTGGGCCGGCTCCTCCGGCAACTCCGCCACCGTCACCCCGGCGCAGGACCTCACCCAGCAGCTCGGCCAGGCGCTGGCCGGCGGCACCCCGCCGGACGTCTTCTACGTCGACGCGGCCCGCTTCGCCGACTTCGCCAGCGTCGGCGCGCTGGAGCCGTACGGGGACAAGGTCGCCAACTCCGACGACTTCTACGAGAGCCTGCGCACCGCGTTCACCTACGACGGCAAGCTCTACTGCGCGCCGAAGGACTTCTCCACCCTGGCGCTCCAGATCAACACCGACCTGTGGGCCAAGGCCGGCCTGACCGACGCCGACGTGCCGACCACCTGGGACCAGCTCACCGCCGTCAGCCAGAAGATCAAGGCGAAGGGACAGGTCGCGCTCGCGCTCGGCGACACCCGGGACCGCATCGGCGCGTTCATGGTGCAGAACGGCGGCTGGCTGATGAGCAAGGACGGCAAGCAGCCGACCGCGGACACCCCGGAGAACCTCCAGGCCCTCCAGTACGTCAAGTCGCTGCTCACCAACGGCTACGCGAAGTTCCCGAAGCAGCTCGACTCCGGCTGGTCCGGCGAGGCGTTCGGCAAGGGCAAGGCCGTGATGACCATCGAGGGCAACTGGATCAAGGGCGCCCTGCAGAACGACTTCCCGAACGTGAAGTACAAGGTGGTGCCGCTGCCGGCCGGTCCGAAGGGCCAGGGCACGCTCTCCTTCACCCAGTGCTGGGGCATCGCGGCCAAGTCGAAGTACAAGGAGCAGGCGATCAAGTTCGTCGAGGCGATGACCGCCGGCGAGCAGCAGATCGGCTTCGCGAAGGCGTTCGGCGTGATGCCGTCCCGCCAGTCGGTCCGCGACCAGTACACCGGCGCGTTCCCGGCGGACAAGCCGTTCATCGACGGCGTCGAGTACGCCCAGGGCCCGGTGAACGCGCCGAAGATGGACAGCGTGCTGCGGGACCTGGAGGCCGGCCTCCAGGGCCTGACCACCGGTGACCCGAAGACGATCCTGGCCAACTTCGACAAGAACGCCAAGGCGGCGCTCGGCGGCTGAGGTGCAAGGAGGGGCCCCCTGTTAACAGACGGGTGTTAACAAGGGGCCCCTCCTTCCACCTCCCCCGAGCGAAGGAGGAGGGAATGGCAACGGACACGCTCGCCGCGCCGGGCACCGCGTCGGCCGGCCCGCCGCGTCGCCGTACGGGCGGCATCCGCAGTAACGAGAACCTCGCCGGCTGGCTCTTCGTCGCGCCGGTGATCGTGATCCTCGGGCTCTTCCTGCTGCTGCCGATCCTGATGGCGCTCTGGGTGAGCCTCACCGACTGGAACGGTCAGGGCAGCCCGTTCACCGGCGACGTGCCGTTCGTCGGCGGCGACAACTACAGCCGGCTGTTCGCCGACGACGGGCTCGCCCGCCGCGACTTCATGACCGCCATCCGCAACAACATCTACTACGTCGGGATCGTGGTGCCGGTGCAGACCGCGCTCGCGCTCGGTCTCGCCCTGGTGGTCAACAACCGGCTGCTGAAGGGAAAGGGCTTCTTCCGCAGCGCGTTCTACTTCCCGTCCGTCACCAGCTCGGTCGCGGTCAGCGTGGTCTTCCTGTTCCTGTTCGCCAACTCCGGCGCGGTCAACCGGCTGCTCGGCCTGCTCGGCGTCGACGGGCCGGAGTGGTTCGCCGACGGTCGCGGCGTCCTGCACCTGGTCCTCGGCGCGTTCGGGCTGGACACCCCGCCGGCCGCGCTCACCTCCGGCGGCCCGTTCGGGCTGAGCTGGTGGGAGTGGCTCTCCGGGCCCAGCGTGGCCATGATGTCGATCATCTGCCTGGTCATCTGGACCACCTCGGGCACGTTCATGCTGATGTACCTGGCCGCGTTGCAGAACGTCCCGGTGGCGCTGGACGAGGCCGGCATGCTCGACGGGGCGTCCCGCTGGCAGCGCTTCCGGTACGTGACGCTGCCGCTGCTCAAGCCCACCACGTTCCTCGTGGTCACGCTGGGACTGATCGGCTCCTGGCAGGTCTTCGACCAGGTGTACGTGATGAGCCAGGGTGACCCGGCCAAGACCACGCTCACCCCGGCGTACCTGTCGTACCGGACCGCGTTCCGCGACTTCGACTACGGCTCCGGCGCGGCCATCTCGTTCGTGCTGTTCCTGATCATCATCCTGCTCACCCTGTTCCAGCGCCGGCTGATGGCCGACCGGGACGGCAACCGGCGCGGCCGGTGGTGGCGGCGACGCGTACCGGAGGGGTCCTGACATGGCCGTGCTGACCGACCGGCCGGCGCCGGTCGCGCGCCGTCGCGACCGCGAGCCGCGCGCCCGGGCCAACCGCTTCCTCGGGTACGCCGTCCTGATCTTCTTCGGACTGGTCTTCCTCTACCCGTTCGTGATCCAGCTCGGCAACTCGTTCAAGACCGAGCCGGACGCGGCGGCCAACCCGCTGTCGCCGATCCCGGACCCGCTCACGCTGGCCGGCTTCGAACGGATCTTCTCCGGCACCAACTTCCCGCTCTGGCTCGGCAACTCGCTGCTGGTCACCGTGCTGGTCACGCTCGGTCGGGTGTTCTTCGACTCGCTCGCCGGCTACGCGCTGGCCCGGCTGCGCTTCCGGGGCCGGGCCGGGCTGTTCGCCGCCGTCATCGCGGTGATGGCGGTGCCGGGCGTGGTGCTGCTGATCCCGAAGTTCCTGGTGCTCAAGCAGATCGGCCTGTACGACAGCTACGCCGGCCTGATCGTGCCGCTGCTCGCCGACGCGGCCGGCGTGTTCATCATGAAACAGTTCTTCGAGTCGATCCCGGTCAGCGTGGAGGAGGCGGCCCGGATCGACGGCGCCGGTGTCTTCCGCACGTTCTGGTCGGTGGTGCTGCCGATGGCCCGGCCGGCGCTGATCACGCTGACCATCCTGTCGTTCCAGGGCTCCTGGAACGAGTTCCCGCACAGCCTCGTCTCGGTGCAGGACCCGGGCCTGTTCACGCTGCCCCGAGGGCTGGCCGACCTGGTCGGCGGCTCGCTCGGCAAGGGCAACCAGTATCCGCTGAAGCTCGGCGCGGCGCTGCTGGCCACCATCCCGGTGGCGGTGCTCTTCGTGATCTTCCAGCGTTACTTCGTGCGCGGCGCCAACGAGGGCGCGGACAAGGGCTGACCGGTGGCCGGCGGTCCCGCCCCGTGCCGGGACCGCCGGCCACCCGTCGAGGGCAGACCGGCGGCCGGCCGGAAACTCATCGCTGCGCCGGCGCCGATTCCTCGGGGACGGCCACGTGCAGCCGGAGCTGGGGCACCAGCATGTCGTCCACGTCCAGCGCCCGGGTCGCGCCGTCCGGCTCCCAGCCGGTCGAGCCGAGGAACGCGCGGGTCGCCGCGTCCGCGTCGAACGCCCACGCCACCGCGCGGGTGAGCCCGTCCGCGCGCCAGTGCTCGACGGCGGCGGCGAGCAGCCGGCTGCCGTGCCCGCGCCGCCCCCACCGCGGCTCGACCAGCAGGTCGGTCACCGCGGCCACGCCCCCGTCGAACGCGTCGGCCGGTTCGCCCGGGGCGAGCGCCTCGGCGTCGGCCGGACCGGAGGCGGCGAACCCCACCAGATACGATTGCGCGGCCTGTTCGACGGCGACCAGCACCCGGTGCGCGCCCGAGGGCGGCTCCTGCACCGCCGCGCCCCACCGCCGGGCGAGGTACGCCTCGTCCAGGTTGTCGAGCACGTGCCGGGGCAGGATCCGGCGGTACGCGACCCGCCAGGTCGCGAGCTGGATGCGTGCGATCTCGGCGACGTCCTCGGGACGCGCGGGGCGGACGTAGCCTTCAGCCATGGCACGTGAGCCTACGCAGGGCGAGGAGGAGGACGGTGGCGCAGGGTGCCGGGCGGACGACCGCGCAGGTCGTGGCCGTGGCGGCGCTCGCCGCGGCGGTCACCCTGTTCCTCTCCGTGGCGGCGGTGCGGCACGGCTTCTTCGACCTGCGGGTCTACCACGGCGCGCTCACCTACTGGGCGCGTGACGGCGGCGAGATCTACGACTTCCTCAAGGCCGGCACCCAGTACGGCTTCACCTACCCGCCGTTCGCGGCGCTCGTCATGCTGCCCATGGCGTACCTGCCGTGGGGCGCGGCGATCGTGGTGAGCGTGGCGGCGACGGTGGTGGTCAGCGCCGTGGTGATCTGGTGGCTGCTGGACCCGGTGGCCCGTCGGGCCGGCTGGACCCGGTGGTTCACGCTCGCGGTCGCGCTCTGCCTGGCCGCCGCGTACGAGCCGATGCGCGAGACGGTCAATTTCGGTCAGGTCAACATGCTGCTGCTGTTCCTGGTGGCGGTGGACCTGCTCCGGCTGCTGCCGGCCGGCAGCCGCTGGGCCGGCGTGGGCATCGGCCTGGCCACCGCGATCAAGCTGACCCCCGGCATCTTCATCGTCTACCTGCTGGTCACCGGCCGCTGGCGGGCCGCCGCGACCGCGGTCGGCTCGGCCGCCGTCGCCACGCTCGTCGCCGCCGGCCTCTTCCCGGACGCGTCCCGCGAGTTCTGGACCGAGGCGCTGTGGAACACCGACCGCGTCGGTGAGCTGGCGTTTGTCTCCAACCAGTCGCTGCGCGGCGTGGTCGCCCGGCTCGACCCGGAACATCCGAGCACCGTGGCCTGGCTGCTGCTGGTCCTGGCCACGCTGGCGGTCTGGGGCTGGCGCTGCCGGGCCGCGGTGTCCGCCGGCGACGAGGCCACCGGCCTGGCCCTGACCGGTGCGGTGATGTGCCTGGTCAGCCCCGTGACCTGGGTGCACCACCTGGTCTGGCTGCTGCCGGGGCTGATCCTGCTGGTCGACAACGGCATGGCGGCGCCCGCCCGCAGCCGGCGGCGCCGTCTGCTGCTGGCCGCCGCGCTGATCGGGTACGCGCTGCTGTGCAGCCGGATCGTCTGGTCCTGGGAGAAGGACTTCACCGGGGTGGACGGCTTCCTCGGCAGCAACACCTACGTGTGGATCAGCCTGGCGCTGCTGCTCGGCCTGCCGATCCGCCGCTGGGCGGTCCCGGCCGGCGGCGCCGGGCCGGCGGGCGGCGCCGGGCCGGCCGGGTCAGCGGTCGAGCCGGGCGGTGTACCGCAGCTCGCGGAGCAGGACCGGATCGCGCCCACCGTGCAACGGCACCGGGTAGGCGGACTCCTCGCCGTCCGGTGAGTGCCCGGCCCGCTCGTAGAAGCGGCGGGCCCGGGCGTTGTCGGCGAGCACCCAGAGCCGGTACTCGGTCCAGCCCCGCCCGGCCAGCCCGGCGCGGGCGGCGGCGAGCAGCGCCGCGCCGGTGCCCGAACCCCAGTGCGCCGGCTCCAGATAGAGGGCCAGCAACTCGCCGCACGCCGGGTCGAGGTCGCCGCGGTCCTGGTTGTTCCGGTACGGCCCGAACGTGGTGAAGCCGGTGACCTCCCCGTCGGCCTCGGCGACAAGCGTGGTGAACGGGTGCTCCGGGTCGGCGGTGCCGAGGTCGCGGCGGCGCTGCGCCCAGGCGGCCGGGTTCAGCCGGCGCAGCACCTCGGCGGGCATGATGCCGGCGTACCCGGCCTGCCAGCCGTGGACGTGTACCCGGGCGATCGCCTCGGCGTCGTCCGGTTCCTCCCGGCGGATGGTGGGCACCCGTCCAGTTCTATGCCCCGGCGGTCGACCGGTCCAGCCGCCGCTCCGTCCGCGTCGTACCGGTGGATTAGGGTCGCGACGATGGCCGCACCGGAATCGCTCTCGCTCGCCCAGGCCCGCCGGGTCGCGCTGGCCGCCCAGGGCTTCGCCGACCCGACGCCCGCCGGCGTGCCCACCCGCCGGCACCTGCGCCGGGTGCTCGACCGGGTCGGGCTGATCCAGATGGATTCGGTGAACGTCCTGCAACGCGCGCACTACCTGCCGCTCTACAGCCGGCTCGGGCCCTACCCCACCGCGCTGCTCGACACCGCCGCCTACCGCCGCCCCCGCGAGCTGTTCGAATACTGGGCGCACGAGGCGTCGCTGGTCCCGGTGGGGCTGCACCCGGTGCTGCGCTGGCGGATGGCCAAGGCGCGCGACGAGGCGTGGGGCTGGATGCGCCGGATCGCGCAGGAGCAACCCGAGCTGGTCGCGTGGGTCCGCGACGAGGTGGCCGCCCGGGGCCCGCTCACCGCCGCCGAGATCGAGCACGACGCGCCCCGGGAGACCGGCAACTGGGGGTGGAACTGGTCGACCGTCAAGCGGGCGCTGGAGTTCCTGTTCTGGGCCGGTGAGGTCACCGCCGCCGACCGCACCAACTCGTTCGCCCGCCGCTACGACCTGCCCGAGCGGGTCCTGCCGGCGGCCGTGCTCGACGCGCCCACCCCGACCGTCGCCGAGGCGCACCGTGCCCTGGTGGCGCTCGCGGCCCGGTCGTTGGGCGTCGCCGCCGAGCCGGAGCTGCGGGACTACTTCCGCCTGCCGGTGGCCGGGGCCCGGCAGGCGATCGCCGAGCTGGTCGAGGCCGGCGAGCTGACCCCGGTCACCGTCCAGGGGTGGCGGCAGCCGGCCTTCCTGCACGCCGACGCCCGGCTGCCCCGCTGGGTGCGGGGCAACACGCTGGTCAGCCCGTTCGACCCGCTGGTGTGGGAGCGGGCCCGCACGGAGCGGCTCTTCGGCTTCACCTACCGCATCGAGATCTACGTGCCGGCGCCCCAGCGGGTGTACGGCTACTACGTGCTGCCGTTCCGGCAGGGCGAGCGGTTCACCGCCCGGGTCGACCTCAAGGCCGACCGGAAGGCGGGCGTCCTGTTGGTGCCGGCGGCCTGGCTGGAGCCGGGCGCCGACCCGGGGGAGACGGCCGTGGCGCTCGCCGCCGAGCTGTACCGGCTGGCCGGCTGGCTCGGCCTCGACGCGGTCGCCCCGCCGGCCGCCGGTGACCTGGCCGCGCCGTTGGCCGCCGCGCTGGTGGGCGTGGCCGGTGTACGGTGACCTCGTGACGAGCGTCGACCGGCCCGCTACCGCACCCGACCCGCAGACGGACGCGCCGCCCATGCCCGCCGCGCCGTCCGGGCACCCGCCGGCGCCCGGGCACGCCGGGCCCCACGGTCACGCCGAGCCCTACGGTCACGCCGAGCCCTACGGTCACGCCGAGCCCTACGGTCACGCGGCGTCGGACGGGCACGCCGGGCCGGTGGCGTGGCCGGTCGGGGTGGCCTACCAGCCGGTCGAGCCGGATCGCTTCACCCGGCTGGTGTTGCGCCTGCACGCCCGCGCGCCGCGCTGGGCGGTGCCGCTGGCCGCGCTGGGCTGTGTCGGCCTCGGCGTGACGTACGCGTTGATCAGCGATCCCACCCAGAGCGACCCGGACGCCCGGCCGACCTGCCTGCTCAAGCTCACCACCGGGCTCGACTGTCCGGGCTGCGGCGGCACCCGCGCTCTGTGGTTCGTGCTGCACGGCGACCTGCCGGCCGCCGCCCGGCACCACTTCCTCTTCGTCTTCGCGTTGCCGTTCCTGGCCTGGCTCTTCGTCGCCTGGGCGGGCAACCGGGCGTTCGGCTGGCGACTGCCCGAGCCGCAGTTCAGCCCGAAGGTGCTCGGCGGGTTCCTGGCCGCCTGGGCGGTCTTCTCGGTGGTCCGCAACCTGCCCTGGGCGCCGTTCCCCTCGCTCTACGTCTGACCGCCCGCCGACGCGGCCGGTGCTCGGCCGGAAGGTCTTCGGCTGGCGGCCCTGTCGAGCTGAGTCGCCAGCGCCATCGCGAGCCTCGTCGTCGCGCACCGCCGTCCGCCGGCCGGGCTCGGCTCGCGCCGTCGCCATCGCGCCCAGCGGTCGTCGGTACCGACGGGACTTCCGCAATCTGATAATGATGTTCCAATAAATGAGACCAGCGGAGATCTTGGTGGAAAAAGGCCCCTGGAAGGGCCATTCGCTTCCAAGATCTTGGAGCCGAGCCGAGCCGAGCCCTGGGACTGTGCCGCCGGGTCGGTGCTATCGCCAACGACTCAGCTCCAAAGGCGGGCCGGCGGGGAGCATGGGGCCGCGGGATCTCGAAGCCGGCGCGGCGATAGCGCCGCCCGGGCCGCGTGCCCGATTTCCACGCCGGACGACGGGCAACTACAGTCCTCGGCATGCCGGAGATGGTGCAGCCCCAGGTCAAGCTGATCGCGTGGACCCAGTTCCAGGCGCCGGACGAGGTGCCGTGGTCGACCGACGCCGACGGCGGGCAGGCGCTCGCCGAGTTCGCCGGCCGGGCCTGCTACCAGAGCTGGAAGAAGCCGAACCCGGTCACCGCGACGAACGCCGGCTACCTGGCGCACATCCTGGAGGTGGGTCACCTGTCCGTGCTGGAGCACGGCTCGGTGAGCTTCTACTTCAGCGGCGTCTCCCGGTCGTTCACGCACGAGCTGATCCGGCACCGGCACTTCTCCTACTCGCAGCTCTCCCAGCGCTACGTGCCCGAGCGGGACGCCGCCATGGTCGAGCCGGCGGTGATCGCCGAGGACCCGGAGCTGCACAAGAAGTTCGTCGAGGCGTCCGAGGCGGCGGTGCGCGCGTACACCGATCTGCTGGAGGGGCTGGAGGCCCGCTTCACCGACGAGCCCAACCCGACGCTGCGCCGCAAGCAGGCCCGGCAGGCGGCCCGGGCCGTGCTGCCGAACGCGACCGAGACCCGGATCGTGGTGACCGGAAACTACCGGGCGTGGCGGCACTTCGTGAAGATGCGCGCCACCGAGCACGCCGACGTGGAGATCCGCGAGCTGGCGATCGAGTGCCTGCGGCAGCTCCAGGGCGTCGCGCCGAACGTCTTCGCCGACTTCGTGATCACCACGCTGCCGGACGGCACCGAGGTGGCGGCGTCGCCGCACGCGGAGTGAGTCCTCTCCCTTCGCCGCCGGGGCACCGGTGGTCGTCCGCTAGGTTGTGAACATGACGCACGACCACTCCGCCGCCCCGGACCGCGGCGCGTCGCGCCCGTTCGGGCGGGTGATCACGGCCATGGTGACGCCGTTCACCCCCGACGGCGCGCTCGACCTCGACGGCGCCGCCCGGCTGGCCCGGCACCTCGTCGACGAGCAGGGCAACGACGCGCTGGTGCTCAACGGCACGACCGGTGAGTCGCCGACCACCACCGACGCGGAGAAGGAGACGCTGATCCGCGCCGTGGTCGAGGCGGTCGGCGACCGGGCCCGGATCGTCGCCGGGGTGGGCACCAACGACACCCGGCACACCGTCGAGCTGGCCGCGCAGGCCGAGAAGGCCGGCGCGCACGGCCTGCTCGTGGTCACGCCGTACTACAACAAGCCGCCGCAGGCCGGGCTGCTGCACCACTTCACCACCGTCGCGGACGCCACCGGGCTGCCGGTGATGCTCTACGACATCCCGCACCGCTCCGGCGTGGCGATCGCCACCGAGACGCTCGTCACGCTCGCCGAGCACGGGCGGATCGTCGCGGTCAAGGACGCCAAGGGCGACCTGATCGCGACCTCGGAGGTGCTGGCCCGCAGCGACCTCGCGTTCTACAGCGGTGAGGACGCGTTGACCCTGTCCTCCCTGGCGATCGGCGCGGTCGGCGTGGTCGGCACGTCCACGCACTTCACCGGCGTGGCGACGAAGCAGATGATCGAGGCGTTCGAGGCGGGCGACCACGCCGGCGCGCTCGCCCTGCACCGGCGGCTGCTGCCGCTCTACACCGGTATCTTCCGCACCCAGGGCACGATCCTGGTCAAGGCCGGCCTCACGGCCCAGGGCCTGCCGGCCGGCCCGGTGCGACCGCCGCTGGTGGAGGCCACCGGCGACGAACTGGCCCAGCTGCGTGCCGACTGCGCCGCGGCGGGCCTGCCCCTGCCCGAATGATCCAACGACACGACGGACGCCGCACGACGGCGTCGCAGAATGAGGTGACGCGTGACCGAGGCGCACATCGACGGTGAGCTGCCCCCGCCGCTGCCGGAGGGCGGCCTGCGGATCATGCCGCTCGGCGGACTCGGCGCGATCGGCCGGAACATGACCGTCTTCGAGTACGACGGCAAGCTGCTGATCGTCGACTGCGGGGTGCTCTTCCCCGACGTCGAGCAGCCGGGCGTGGATCTGATCCTGCCCGACTTCGGTCCGATCCTGGACCGACTGGCCGACGTGCAGGCGATCGTGCTCACCCACGGCCACGAGGACCACATCGGCGCGGTGCCGTACCTGCTCGCCCACAAGCCGGACATCCCGCTGGTCGGCTCCCAGTTCACGCTGGCGCTGGTCGAGGCGAAGCTGGCCGAGCGGCGGATCCAGCCGTACACGCTGACCGTGCGGGAGGGCGGCCGGGAGCGGCTGGGCCCGTTCGAGTGCGAGTTCTTCGCGGTGAACCACTCGATCCCGGACGCGCTGGCGGTGGCCATCCGCACCCCGGCCGGCCTGGTGCTGCACACCGGCGACTTCAAGATGGACCAGCTCCCGCTGGACGGGCGGATCACCGACCTGGCCGGCTTCGCCCGGCTCGGCGCCGAGGGCGTCGACCTGCTGCTCTCCGACTCGACCAACGCGGAGATCCCCGGCTTCGTCACGCCGGAGCGGGAGATCGGGCCGGTGCTCGACTCGATCTTCGCGAAGGCCAAGGGGCGGATCATCGTCGCCTCGTTCGCCTCGCACGTGCACCGAGTGCAGCAGGTCTTCGACTCGGCGGCCGAGCACGGCCGCAAGGTGGCGCTGATCGGCCGGTCCATGGTCCGCAACATGGGCATCGCCCGGGACCTGGGGCTGCTCAACATCCCGGCCGGTCTGGTGGTCAACATCGAGGAGGCCACCAACCTGCCGCCCGAGCAGATCGTGCTCATGTCCACCGGCTCGCAGGGCGAGCCGATGAGCGCGTTGGGCCGGATGGCCAGCGGCGACCACCGGCACATCACCATCGCGCCGGGCGACACCGTGGTGCTTGCCTCGTCGCTGGTGCCCGGCAACGAGACCTCGGTCTACCGGGTGATCAACCGGCTGGCCCGGGCCGGCGCCGTGGTGGTGCACAAGGACGTGGCGAAGGTGCACGTCTCCGGGCACGCGCCGGCCGGCGAGCTGCTCTACCTGCTCAACGTGGTGCGGCCGAGCAACCTGATGCCGGTGCACGGCGAGTGGCGGCACCTGCGCGCGCACGCCCGGCTCGGCATCGAGTCCGGCGTCGCGCCGGACCGGGTGGTGCTCTGCGAGGACGGCGACGTGGTCGACCTGGTCGAGGGCCGGGCCAGCCTGGTCGGGCGCGTGAAGAGCCGGTACGTCTACGTCGACGGCCTCGCCGTGGGCGACGTCAGCGAGTCGTTGCTGACCGAGCGCCGGATCCTCGGCGACGGCGGCTTCATCGCCACCACCGTGGTGGTCGACTCGGTCACCGGCAAGGTGGTCGCCGGGCCGACCGTCTCGGCGAAGGGCTTCTCCGAGGACCCGGCCGCGTTCAACCCGGTGATCCCGCTGGTCACCGAGGCGCTGAACCGGGCCGCCGCGGACGGCATCACCGACCCGCATCAGCTCCAGCAGATCGTCCGCCGGACGGTGGGCCGCTGGGTCAACGACGCGTACCGTCGACGCCCGATGATCGTCCCGACCGTCGTCGAGGTCTGATCCCGACCGGCCACGTTCGTAGCGGCCCCGCGGCACCGTCCGGTGTCGCGGGGCCGTTTTTCGTGCGGCTCGACCGTTACGTTTTCCCGGCAATTTCGTTGTGCGGCCAGCGTGTTCGCAAAATGACTATCCGCGTCGCTCAGATGTGCTCTGACCTGCGGAGATAGCGAAAGGTCGCTATCGCTCGACGGGTGAGCGTGGTAGAAGGATAGGGCACGCCAGATTTTCTGTCGTGAATGTTTGTCTCCTTCTTCCCACCTATTCGCCTCCGGCGCGCTCATGGGCGTGCCCGTCGATCCCGCAGAAAGGTAGGGTTCGATGTCCTCATTGTCCCGCCTGCGCGTCTGGGCCGCACCGGCCCTCGCCGGCGCGCTCGTCCTGTCGGTGCTGTCACCACCCGCACCCGTCTCGGCAAGACCCGCCGCCGCGGCGGAGAACCGGGCCGCCGCGGCGAAGCCGGCCACCTCGGCCGCGTCCACCACGTCGTCCCGGCCGACCGTCCGGACCGGACGGCTGGTCGAGCCCTCCGCGCCGGCCGCGCCGAAGAAGCCGCGCGCCGGCCACCGCGGCACCCTCGCGGTGGTCACCTGGCAGGCGCCCGCCGCCCACGGCAGCGCCATCACCGGGTACGTGGTGACGCCGCACCGCAACAAGAAGGCGGCCAAGCCGGTCTCGTTCGACGGCACGGCCACCACCCGCACCCTGCGGCTGGCCTCCGACAAGGGTTCGTGGACGTTCACCGTGGCCGCCCGCAACGCCGTCGGCACCAGCCCGGCCAGCCCGCTGTCGGCGCCCGCCAAGGTGCTCGCGCTCCCGGCCGCGCCGGCCATCATCGCGGTCAGCGTGGACAGCACCACCGCGCTGCTGAGCTGGACCCCCGGTTCCGACGGCGGCTCCCCGGTGACCAACTGGGTGATCACCCCGTATGTCGGTGGCGTGCGGCAGGCGAGCCAGACGGTCGGTCCCGCCACCACGGCGGAGATCACCGGCCTGATCGCCGGCACCACCTACCGGTTCACGGTGGCTGCCCGGACCGCGGCCGGCACCGGACCGGAGTCACCGCTGTCGTTCGCGGCGATCGCTAACGTGTCGCCGACGCTGACGTTCAACGCGCCGACTGTCGGCGCGGTCGGGGTCGCGTACGTGGCCAACCTCGGCGTCAGCCACGGTCTGCCGCCGTTCACCTGGTCGCTCTCCTCCGGGAGCCTGCCGCCGGGGCTCACGCTGAACACCACCACCGGCACCCTGAGCGGCGTGCCGACCACCGCCGGCCAGTACCCGTTCGTGGTGCGGGTGGTGGACGCGGCCGCGAACCAGGCCAGCCGCCTGGTGACGTTGGAGATCCGCCAGGCGCCGTCGCTGCAGAACGCGGAGCCGCCGCTCGCCGAGGTGGGCGCGATCTACTCCGACCAGCTCACCGTGGTCGGCGGCACCGCCCCGTTCAGTTGGTCGGTCACCGGCACGCTGCCGCCGGGGCTCACGCTCGACCCGAACACCGGGCTGCTCTCCGGGCGTCCCACCGCGGCCGGGGCCTACCCGTTCACGGTGCGGGTGACCGACGCGTTCGGGCTCAGCGACACCCAGCAGTTCCGGATGATCGTCCAGGCGGCCAGCGTGGTCACGCTGACCGCCGACGCGACGCTTGTCAACTTCGGCACCCCGGTCGGCTTCCACGTCCGCATCGGGCCGGGCGTCGCCGAGGGTAGCGTCACCGCGATCGACGTGCTGCCCAACGGCACCGACCGGCCGCTCGGCACGTTCCCGGTGACGTTGAACGCCGCGGACTTCGATATCATCCTGCCGGCGTTCGGACTGAACAATTTCCGGGTGGAGTACAACTCCAGCAACACCAACGCGGTGGTCGACTCCAACACCGTCACCCTGGACGTCCGGGCGCTGCCCGGTCAGGTGCTGATCGGCCAGTTCGCCCAGTCCGGCGTCGCGGGCGACAAGGACCAGTTCGTGTCGCTGCGCAGCACGCTGTCGATCGACGTGGTCATCGCCGGCTTCAAGATCCAGGCGCCGGGCGGGTTCAGCCTGACCATTCCGGCCAGCGCCCGGCCGCTGCCGGCCCGGCGTGGCTACCTGGTCGCCGGCTCCGACTACTCGTTGGCCAACATCCTGCCCGACCTGGTCGTGGACAACCTCGGGCCCACCGGCGGCGGATTCCGCCTGGTGGCGCCGGACGTGCCCGGCACGGTGACCGACTCGGCCGGGTCCGCCCCGGGCTTCTACGAGGGCACCGCGTTGCCGGCGTTCGGCAGCCCGCCGCACGTCGCGCACGCCTGGGGCCGGATCGAGCAGAACGGCCAGCCGTTGGACACCGGCAACTCCCGGAACGACTTCCGGCTGGTGGCCACCGTGCTCGGCCCGATCAACGGGGTGCCGTCCGCGCTGGGCGCCCCGAGCCCGCGCAACACACTCGGCACCTACCAGCAGAACGACGTCCTCCAGTCCACCCGGCTGGACCCGGACGTGTCCAACGCGGCCGTGCCGAACCGGGTGGTGAGCGGCAGCACCATCATCCTGCGGTTCCGGCTCACCAACCGGTCGTCCACCTCCGCCATCACCCAGGCACGGCTGCGGATCACCGCCCTCAGCCAGGTAAACGGCGCACCGAAGCCGAACGGCCCCACGCCGGTGCCGCAGGGCAACCTGCGGGTGATCAACCCGTCCACCACCACCAGCGATGTCACACTCACCAACGGTAATGTGGTCCGGGTCAACAACCTCCGGATGGACTTGCCGTCCACCGACCCGCCCGGTGGTGGCCTGTTCACCACGCTGACCGTTCCGCTGGACCTCGGCGGTCTCGGCCCGGGCGTGTCGACGAACGTGGCGCTCTGGCTGCGCATCGAGACCCCGGGACCGTTCTGGGTCGGCTGGGACGCCGACGCGCTCGGTGGTCCGGTGCCCACCGCCACGGCCATGTCCGCCAGCGGCAAGGGGCACCGGCTGAAGAAGGTCGGGAAGGCCAAGCTCACGCCGTCCCACGTGGTCAGCGGCACGGTCCGCTGACCGGAGAACACCTGGTGGTGCGGGTGACGCCTCGGCGTCACCCGCACCACCACGTGCGCCCATCGGAGCGACAGGAGGAGCAGATGACCGGACGATTCGCCTACGGGCTCCGGGTCTACGGGCTGGACGACGTCACCGACCTGATGCCGGCCGAGCCCGGGGACGACCTGCCCGAGGTGACGATCCGCCAGCACGACGGCCCGCGCCCCACCGAAGTGCCGCTGGACCGGTGGCGGCAGGTGCGCCTGCTCGCCGACGGACGGCACCTCACCGTCGACCGGCGGACCGGCACGGCCACGTTCCACGGGCCGCCGTTGACGCCGGACCTGCTCGCCCACCCCTACCTGGCGCCACCGGCCGTGGTGGTGAACCGGTGGGCGGGGCGGGAGACGTTCCACGCCGGCGCGTTCGTCCGGCACGGGCGCGCGTACGCGGTGCTCGGCCCGCGTACCGCCGGCAAGAGCAGCCTGCTCGCGGCGCTCGCCGCCCGGGACGTGCCGGTGCTGGCCGACGACGTGGCGGTGGTGCACGACGGCGCGGTCTTCGCCGGACCGCGCTGCATCGACCTGCGGCAGCCGGTCCCCGGCGCGGCCCTGGCCGGCCGGACCGCGCGGGAGGGCAGCCGGACCCGGGTGCCGCTGCCGCCGATCGCCGTCCGCGCGCCGCTGGCCGGCTGGTTCTTCCTGCGCTGGGGCGACGGGCCGGCGGCGACCCGGCTGGCCGCGATCGACGCGCTGGGCCGGCTCGCCGCCGAGCGGTCCTGGCCGCAGTTGCCGTCCGACCCGGCCGTGCTGCTCGGCCTGGCGGCGTTGCCCGCCTGGGAACTGACCCGCCCCCGGGACTGGACCGCGTTGGAGCGGACGTGGCGGCTGATCGCATCGGTGACCGAGTCCGCCGACCTCGCCACGGCGGGCCGGCCGGCCTGATCAGCGGTCGCCGGCCAACCCCTGCGGCGCGGGGTCGCGGGGCGACGGCGGATGCTGCCGCAACCACAGGTGCTGCACCAGCCCGGCGGTGCACTCCGGAATCGGCCACCGGCTCCAGGCCGCGCGCAACGCGGCCGGATCCACCACCGACTCGTCCACGCCGCCGCCGTCCCAGCTCCGCACGAACTCGCGCGTCGGCGTGCGCAGGAACACGTCCAGGAAGTGTGCCTTGCCCTGCCGCTGGAACAGCAGCGGCGGCAGGTGGCCGGCGGCCACCTCGGCGAGCAGGTCGCGGCGGGCCACGCCACGGCGGTGACCGGCGGTGACGGCGAGCGCCGCCACGAACCCCGGATCGAGGAACGGATGCCGGACCAGGACGGCGTGGTCCGCACCCATCCGGTCGAACGAGGCCACGGTGAGCCGCAGGTCACGGCGGCGCAGGTGCCAGGCCATCCGCCGGTCCAGCCGGGTCGGCTCGGCCCGCCGCTCGGCCCGGTGCCGGCGCAGCACCTCCTCGGCCGCCGCCGGCCGCAGCCAGGGGAACCGGTCGACGCCGGACGGCCCCCGTCGCCATCGGGCCCGCACGCGGGACGCCCGGTGGCGCAACCGACGGTACGGCGAGGCCGGCAGCGGTGGCCGCCAACCGGCGAGGATCTGATCGCCGCCGGCGCCGGTCAGCATCGACCCGCCGGCCGCCAGCTCGACGATCGGCAGGTGCAGGTGGGTGTTCAGGGGATGGCACACGCCGTAGCAGTGCAGGAACCGTTGCGCCACCGGGCCGACCAGATCGAGGTCGTCGTCCGCGCGCAGGATCTGCCAGCGGTCCCGCAGGCCCAGCGCGTCGATGACGCGGTCCTGCCAGCTCGACTCGTCGGCGGCCGGCGCGCCGGTGAAACGCCAGGTCACCGGCACCGGCGCGGGCAGGCCGTGCCGGGCGGCCACCCGGGCGGCCACGGCCAGCACCACTGACGAGTCGAGGCCACCGGAGAAGCTGACCAGGCAGGGCGCGCGACGAACAGCCGGCAGCACCGCCGCCTCCAGCGCCGCCAGCGGGGACCCGACGACCGGAGCCGGCGGACCGGTGCGGTCCGCCGGCTCGACGCCGGGCACCAACCCGGTGGCCAGCTCGTACGGTGACGGCCATGGTGCGGACACCCGGGCGTCGACTGTCGACTCGGTCATGTCGGCTCCTGGTGAGCGGGTCGCGGTGGTGCGCCCGGTCCTCAGAGGGACGCGCCGCTGCCGCCCGTCCCGTCGCCGACGGGAAGCTCGCCGCCCCGGGTCAGCTCGGCCAGCGTGCCGAGCCGGGTCAGCCGCGGCGGCCGGTAGCCGTCGACCACTGTGGGCTGCGCGTCGGTCGGGGTTGTCTGCGGTGTGGTCATGTGTCGGTCCTCCGTGCAGGTCGAAGTGGACGGTGCCGTTCCGTCCGCACTGTCTATCGACGGGGCGACCGGACGGACACGGGGTGGCCAGAAATACACCCGATCGCGTGACTCGTCGCACCCGGTGAACATGTCGACACGCTGGGTAGAAATGCCCCGCGCTCCTCAACCGATCGGCGGCCATCGCCGTACACCCGGTCGGTCGGCGTGCCCCCCGCGCCGGCCGAGAGGAGCGTGGCGGATGGACCGCAGACGGATGACAGCCATCGGCGTACTGGTGGCGGCGGCCGGACTGACGGCGGCGGTGACGCTGCCGTCGTTCGCCGGTGAGGAACCCCGGCGGGCGGCCCCGGCCGCCGACGGCATCGCCCCGGAGGTCCTGGACGCGCTGGGCCGCGACCTCTCGCTCACCCGTGACCAGGCGATCCGCCGGCTGAAGACCGAACGCTGGGCGGCCGGCACGGTCAGCAGGCTGCGCACCGAACTCGGCGCCGGCTACGGCGGGAGCTGGCTCGGCGACGACGGCACCACGCTCACCGTGGCGGTGACCGATGCGGCCGGGGCGGCGCGGGTAACCGCGGCCGGCGCGGTGCCGAAGCGGGTGCAGCGGGGCGTCGCCGAGTTGGACGCGGTGAAGACCCGGCTAGACGCGGCTGGCGCGGACGCCAGCCCGGACATCGCCGGCTGGTACGTCGACGTGGCCAGCAACTCCGTGGTGGTGGTCGCCCGGCCCGGCGCGGAGGCCACCGGCCGCCGCTTCGCCGCCGCCGGCGGGACCACCGGCCCGGTCCGGGTGCGGACCGCCGACGAGACCCCGCGCCCGCTGTTCGACGTGCGGGGCGGCGACGCGTTCCTCATCAACAACGCCGGCCGCTGCTCGGTCGGCTTCTCCGTGGTCGGGGGCTTCGTCACCGCCGGGCACTGCGGCCAGCCGGGGGACCGCACCACCGGCGGCAACCGGGTCGCCCAGGGCACGTTCGCGGCCTCGTCGTTCCCCGGTGACGACTGGGCCGTGGTCGAGACCAACGGCGACTGGACGCCGCAGGGCGTGGTGAACGACTTCAACGGCGGCACGGTGCCGGTGAACGGCTCCACCGAGGCCCCGGTCGGCGCGTCGATCTGCCGGTCCGGCTCCACCACCGGCACCCGCTGCGGCGTGGTGCAGGCCAAGAACGCCACCGTCAACTATCCGGAGGGAACGGTCACCGGGCTGACCCGGACCGACGTCTGCGCCGAGCCGGGCGACTCCGGCGGCGCGTGGCTCTCCGGTGACCAGGCGCAGGGTGTCACCTCGGGCGGTTCCGGCGACTGCACCCGGGGCGGCGTGACGTTCTTCCAGCCGGTCAACGAGATCCTCCAGCGCAACAACCTGACGCTGGTCACCGCCGGCGGCCAGCCGGCGCCCGCGGAGCCACCGTCCGGTGGCGACCAGACCGCCCCGCCGGCCGCCACGCCGCCCGCCGAGCCGCCGGCCGGCGACACCGAGTGCACCGGCCAGGTGAGCCGCACCGGCCGGATCGCCGCCGGGCGCGCGCAGGTGCAGCCGGACGGCCGCTTCTTCCGGGTGGCCGGCGGCGCGCAGGAGGCCTGCGTCGTCGCACCGGACGGTGCCCAGGTGGTGCTGGAGCTGCAACGCTTCACCGGCGGCGCGTTCCGCACCGTGGCCCGCGCGGCCACCGCCGACGGCACGGCCACGCTGACCGCCGACACCCCGGCCGGCGCCTACCGATACCGCGTGGTCGGGCTGTCCGGCGCCGGCGAGTACACCGTGGCGTTCTCCGCCCGCTGACCGCCGCCCGGCGGCCCACGGACCGCGGCCCCCGACCTCCACCGCCCGGTGGTCGGGGGCCGCGCCGCGTGCGGCTCAGCCCAGGGCGGCGACCGCGTCGGCGTACGCGGTGCCGGTGCGGACGGCGGCGGCCACCAGCACGGCCAGTTGGGTCGGCGCGACGCCGCAGGACAGGTCCGTGGTGACACCGGCGGCCAGCACCAGCGTCCCGTCGCCGGGCTCGTGCACGTAGGCGGCGGGCAGCAGGCG
The DNA here is from genome assembly GCF_045040125.1 of Micromonospora sp. NBC_01392. NCBI lineage: Bacteria > Bacillati > Actinomycetota > Actinomycetes > Micromonosporales > Micromonosporaceae > Micromonospora > Micromonospora sp. NBC_01392. The sequence continues at coordinate 1,865,543 of NZ_CP109549.1, forward strand.
GTCGTGGTTCCAGGCGTTGCAGAACGCGTACGCCTCGGCGCGTCGGTCGGCCGGCAGCGTGCGCGCCGCGACCACCCGGGCGTGCAGCACCTCGCCGAGCACGCGGAACTGGATCGTCGCCTCGCCCCACCGGCCGACGAGCGTGCCGTCCGGCTCCACCGTGACCGCCTCGCGGCGCGCCGCCAGCGCGGCGGTGAGCAGCGCGGCGTCCAGCGGGACCGGCTCCTCCGGGCCGGGCGGACCCGGGTCGGCCGGGTCGGCCTCCGGCTCCTCGTCGAACTCGCTCTCCGCCGCCAGCGACACCGGCCCGGCGAGCGGCCGTTCGGCCAGCCAGGAGGCGATCCGGCCGGACTGGTGCCCGGTGCCGTTGCGGGCGTCGAAGCTGCCGGCCAGCGCGGTGGCCAGCGCCTGGAGCTGCGCGCCGAGCGTGGCCACGTCCACCTCGGCCGCCGGCCGGGAGCCGTGCCCGGGGCGGTGGATCCGCCGCCCCCCGAGACCGGCCTCCGCGGCCAGCCCGCAGAGCAGCGCGCCGGCCGCCGCGAACTCCATCGCGGACAGGTCGTCGGCCGGCCGGTCCAGCCGGGGCAACTGCTCGGTCAGCAGTTCCAGGCCGCGGTGCGGGTACCCGCCCAGCGCGCAGAACCGCAGGTGCGTGGCGAGCAGCGGGAACGCGGCCCGCTCCCGACGGTGCCGGCGGTACGCGCGGACGTGCGCCCGCGCCGCCTGGACCACCGCGCCGGTCCGCAGCCACGGCAGCAGCCCCGCCGTGAGTGACCGTTCGGGCTGGTCGGTGCAGTCCGGCGCGCCGGCCGCCGCATCGCGCTCGCCATCGTGCCGGCCGTGCTGGCCATCGTGCCGGCCGTGCTGGCCGTGGTGCCGGCCGTGCTCGCCCAGTGCCGCCACGGCCGCCTCCGGCTCACCCCAGCCGGTCAGCAGCTCGGCCCGCCGGGCCGGGGCGCAACCCGGGCAGCCGCCCACCGGGTCGGCCGCGTCCCCGGCCGTCCACCGCTGGTACGCGCGCCGGGCGGCCGGCTCGTCGCCGAGGTGGTCGGCGAGCCGGCAGCGCAGCTCGGCGACCGGCGTGGCGTCCGGCCCCAGCTCGTCGGCGAGCGTGTCGGTGAGCGACCGGATCTGGTCCAGCCCGACCCGGGGCGTGCCGAGCGCCGCCTCCACCGCCTGCCGCTGGTGCCGACGCAGCCGGACCAACTCGTCGGGGTGGGCGTCGAGCAGCCCCGGATGCCGGTCCAGCGTGGCCCGTAGGCGGCGTACCGGCTCCACGGTCCGCCACCGCTCGCCCCGGTGCAGGTACGCCTCGACCAGCGCGAACCGCGCCGACAGGGCGGTACGCGGGTCGTCGGCGGCGTCGGCGCGGGCCGCGATCCGGTCCAGCTCGGCGCAGCGTTCCTCGTCGTCCGGCCGGTCCCGGGCGTCGGCGAGCGCGGCGGCCAGTGACCGGTCGCGGGCCGCGGTCACCGGAGCGTCCCGCCGGGCAGGTCGGCGACGGCGGCGGCGAGCTGGCAGCCGGTGGTGACGCCGCAGTCGACCAGCCGGTCGAGCTGGTGCGGGGTGACGCCGCGCTCCAGGTCGGTGGTGACCTCGCCGCAGACCTGGGCGACGCCGTCGTCGTCGACGTGCACGTACGCCTTGGGCCAGAGCCGGTCGTGGTTCCACGTGTTGCAGAACGCGTGCAGCCCGGGCACCCGCTCGATGCCGAACCGGTGCGCGGCGACGGTGCGCACCTGGATCAGCTCGCCGGCCGCGCCCCGGCGGTGGAACCAGATCAGGCTGCGTTCCCAGCGGCCGACGAGCGCGCCGTCGGGTTCCTCGGCCACCGCGTACCCCCGGTGGGCCAGCACGGCGGCGATCAGCTCGCCGGTCAGTGGCCGCAGTGCCTGCGGGTGTCCGGTCAGGGGACCGTCCGGACCGTCCTCGATCTCCGGCGACGCCATCGGGCATCCCTTCTGAGGCGAATAACACAAACGACGGCCCGGCCCGCGCTGCGACACGCGCACCCGACCCGGAAAAGCGGCGTTCCGCCGGTTACCGCCGTTACCGTGACTCTATGGCGGGCCGTACCTCTCAGGCGAGCCGGCGGCGCGGCGCGTCGCCGCGCGGAACCACGAACAACCGTGCCCGTCAACCGGCGAAGAAGGCGGCGCGCAAGCCGGCCCGGCGGCGGCCGACCCGCGGGCCGAGCCCGGCCGCGTTCGTCGGCGGCGCGGTCAACGCACTGTGGATGGGGCTGGCGCACTCGGTCGGCTGGGCGTTCCGGGCCGCCGGCCGGCAGGCCGCGTCCACCCGGGAGCTGGACCCGGAGCACCGCCGCGACGGCGCCGGCCTGCTCCTGTTCGGGCTGGCCATCCTTGCCGCGGTGGGCATCTGGGGCGGCGGCGCGGGGCCGGTCGGCCGGCACCTGGCCGACACGGTGCGCCTCTTCTTCGGCGCGATCTCCATCGTGCTGCCGGTGCTGTTCATGATCGGCGCGTGGCGGTTGATGCGCACGCCGGTGGACCCGGAGCATCGCGGTCGCGGCCTGGTCGGCTGGGGTTCGATGCTGCTGGCCACCGCCGCGATGCTGCACATCGGCCAGAACCCGGTCGACGAGGTGCAGCGCGACTACGCCGGCGGCCTGATCGGCGCCGGCCTGGGCGACCTGCTGAAGTCGGCGGTGACCGCCTGGGTGGCCATGCCGCTGCTGTTCCTGCTGCTGGTGTTCGGCCTGCTGGTGGTGACCGCGACGCCGATCAACCGGATTCCGGAGCGGCTCGGGCTGCGCGCCGGCCTGATCCCGACCGACGACGTCGAGGCGGAGGAACCGGTCGAGGCCGTCGCGCCGCCGAAACCGGCGCGCAAGCGGCCGGCGAAGCGGCTCCCGCCGCCGCTGGACCCACCGGACCCGGACGACGAGCTGGCCGGCGTGGACCTCCAGGAAACCATCGTGCTGCCGCGCAAGCTGCCCAAGGTGCCGGCGAACCGCAAGCCGGCCGAGCCGCCGGAGCACTCGCCGCTGCCCACCCGCGCCGAGCAGCTCGCGCTCACCGGCCTGGCCGGCGACTACACGTTGCCGCCGGCCAACATGCTCGGCGCCGGCGCCGCGCCGAAGACCCGGAGCAAGGCCAACGATGAGGTGATCGCGGCGTTGACCGGCGTGTTCGACCAGTTCGGGGTGGACGCCGAGGTCACCGGCTTCACCCGGGGCCCGACCGTGACCCGCTACGAGGTCGAGCTGGGGCCGGGCGTCAAGGTCGAGCGGATCACCCAACTCTCCCGCAACATCGCGTACGCGGTGAAGTCGCCGGACGTGCGGATCCTCAGCCCGATCCCGGGCAAGAGCGCGGTCGGCGTGGAGATCCCGAACACCGACCCGGAGAACGTGTCGCTCGGCGACGTGCTGCGGTCGCGCAACGCGACAAGCGACCACCACCCGATGGTGGTGGCGCTCGGCAAGGACATCGAGGGCGGCTACGTGGTGGCCAACCTCGCGAAGATGCCGCACATCCTGATCGCGGGCGCCACCGGCGCCGGCAAGTCGTCCTGCCTGAACTCGCTGCTGGTGTCCATTCTGACCCGGGCCACGCCGGACGAGGTGCGGCTGCTGCTGATCGACCCGAAGCGCGTCGAGATGACCGGCTACGAGGGCATCCCGCACCTGGTCACGCCGATCGTCACCAACCCCAAGAAGGCGGCCGACTCGCTGGACTGGGTCGTGCGCGAGATGGACATGCGCTATGACGATCTCGCCGCCAACGGGGTCCGGCACATCGACGACTTCAACCGCAAGGTGCGCAACGGCGAGATCAAGGCCCCGCCCGGCAGCGAGCGGGAGATGCGCCCCTACCCGTACCTGCTGGTGATCGTGGACGAGCTGGCCGACCTGATGATGGTCGCGCCGCGTGACGTGGAGGACTCGGTCGTCCGGATCACCCAGCTCGCCCGGGCCGCCGGCATCCACCTGGTGCTGGCCACCCAGCGCCCCTCGGTGGACGTGGTCACCGGCCTGATCAAGGCGAACGTGCCGTCCCGGTTGGCGTTCGCCACCTCGTCGCTCGCCGACTCCCGGGTCATCCTCGACCAGCCCGGCGCGGAGAAGCTGCTCGGCCGCGGTGACGGCCTGTTCCTGCCGATGGGCGCGTCGAAGCCGGTACGCATCCAGGGCGCCTGGGTGACCGAGCGCGAGATCGCCGACGTGGTCAAGTTCTGCAAGGACCAGCGCGAGCCGGAGTTCCGCAAGGACGTGCTCGCCCCGGCGCAGGACAGCAAGAAGAAGATCGACGAGGACATTGGCGACGACCTCGACCTGCTGGTGCAGGCCGTCGAGCTGGTGGTCACCTCGCAGTTCGGCTCGACCTCGATGCTCCAGCGCAAGCTGCGGGTCGGTTTCGCCAAGGCGGGCCGGCTGATGGACCTGATGGAGACGCGGGGCGTGGTCGGCCCGTCCGAGGGCTCCAAGGCGCGCGACGTGCTGGTCAAGCCGGACGAGCTGGAGGAGGTCCTGGTCGGCCTGCGGGGCGGCGAGGAGTAGACCCGGTCACGACGAGGGCCCGCCGGAAAACGGCGGGCCCTCGTCGTGCTGGTGGTGCGATCAGGCGTTCAGGAGCGCGGCGGCGATGATGAAGCCGAGGACGGCGCCGGCGACGCTCGCGGCGGCGGCGTACCAGCCGAGGGGCTTGTCGCCGAGCACGGCGCCCACGATGCCGAGGATCACGCCGAGGACCCCGAAGATCAGCGGGGACAGGAAGAGCGCGAGCGCCGCGAAGACGAACGCGATGATGGTGCAGATCCGGGCGGCGTTGCTGCGCTGACGGGCGGTGGCGTGGACGTCGGCCATGGTGTCCTCCGTGAGTGATCTTCTCGATGAGCTGGGGATCACCTACCCCGGCGCGGCCGCTGTCCAAACCGGATGACGCATCGATCAGTGAAACACCTTGAGGCCGACGACGCCGGCGACCACCAGCAGCAGGCAGGCGATCCGGGGCAGGTTGGCCGGCTCGCCGAGCGCGACCATGCCGACCAGCGCGGTGCCCACCGCGCCGATGCCGACCCACACCGCGTAGCCGGTGCCGACCGGGATGTCGCGCAGCGCGTACGCCAGGCCGGCCATGCTGCCGACGAGCGTGACGGCGAAGACGGCGGAGGGGACGGGGCGGGTGAAGCCGGCGCTGCGGTCCAGGGCGATCGCCCACGCGGTCTCCAGCAGTCCGGAGAGCACCAACACGATCCAGGCCATGACGGATCACCTCTGACGGGCGGGCCCGGCGGTCGCACCGGGCAGCGGTCGATTCACGCGGGGCGTCGTGCCTGACCGGGTACGCCCACCACTCGTCCGGGGCGGCCCGGGGACCGCCACGTCCGACGCTAGCACCGGCGGGGCGGGTCGGCCGGCGTGGTGACGAAGCCCACCATCACTGGAGTTGACGTCAACTTCAGGTTGCACGATGGGCCCATGACGGTGCTCTTCTCCGACGAGGACGTGGCGGCGGTCGTGGACGCCCCGCTCACCGTCGCCGCCATGCGGGACGCGTTGCTGGCCTCGTACGCCGGGCGGCTGATCGCCCCGCCCCGGGCGTCCGCGTCGCTCGGCGGCGGCCGGATGGTGCTCACCGCCGGCCACCTGACCGGTGAGTGGTACGGCTTCCGCTCGTACGACACGTTCGGGCACCCGGAGAGCGGGCAGCTCGTCGTGCTGCACGACGCGCGTACCGGCGCGGTCCGGGCCATCGCGGTCGGCGACGAGCTGGGCTCGCGGCGCACCGGGGGACTGGGCGGCGTGGCGGTGGACGCGCTGGCCCGACCGGACGCCGCCACGCTCGGCGTGGTGGGTTCCGGACGCCAGGCGTGGACCCAGGTCTGGGCCGCCGCGGCGGTCCGGTCGCTGCGCGAGGTGACAGTGCACAGCCGCTCGGCCGCCCGGCGGGAGGCGTTCGCCGCCCGGGTCCGGGCCGAGCTGGGCGTGCCGGCCCGGGCCGTCGGCTCCGCCGCCGCCGCGGTACGTGACCGCGATCTCGTGGTGCTGGCCACCACCAGCACCACCCCGGTGCTGGCCGCCGCCGACCTGGCCCCGGGCACACACGTCAACACCGTGGGCTTCAAGCAGGTCGACCGGCACGAGTTCGGCACCGACCTGCTCGACGCCGCCGACCTGCTGGTCACCGACTCGCCGGGGCAGGCCGCCGCGTACGCCCCGCCGATGCTCGCCGCCGTCGAGCCGTACGCCGGGCGGCTGCGCGACCTGGGCGCGGTGCTGGCCGGCGCGGTCCCCGGCCGGACCCGCGCGGACCAGATCTCGGTCTTCTGCTCCACCGGCCTGGCCGGCACCGAGGTGTTCCTGCTGGACCGCCTGGCCCGCACCCTCGCGCCCGCGCGCCCGGCGCGGTGAGACGGGAACCCTTCTCTACCGCAGGCGTTAAGAAGGGGCCCTTCCTTGCACCTGTACCCTCGGATGGTGTCTGATTCTTTGTCTCCGCGGCGGGTTGCGCTGCTGACGCTGGGGTGCGCGCGCAATGAGGTCGACTCGGAGGAGCTGGCCGCCCGGCTGCACGCCGACGGCTGGCAGGTGACCACCGACGGCGAGGGCGCCGACGTGGTGGTGGTGAACACCTGCGGTTTCGTGGAGAAGGCGAAGCAGGACTCGATCCAGACGCTGCTGGCCGCCGCCGACACCGGCGCCAAGGTGGTCGCCGCCGGCTGCATGGCCGAGCGGTACGGCCGTGAGCTGGCCGACAGTCTCCCCGAGGCGCAGGCGGTGCTCAGCTTCGACGACTATCCGGACATCGCCGCCCGGCTCGACGCGGTGGTGGCCGGCGAGGCGATCTCCGCGCACACCCCGCGCGACCGGCGCGAGCTGCTGCCGCTGACGCCGGTGAAGCGCCGCGAGGCGGCGGTCTCGCTGCCCGGCCACGGCACGCCGACCCGGGTCGCGCCGGAGACCGACGCGCACACCCCGGCGCACCTGCGGCAGGTGCTGCGGCACCGGCTCGACACCGGCCCGGTGGCCTCGCTGAAGCTGGCCAGCGGCTGCGACCGGCGGTGCGCGTTCTGCGCCATTCCGGCGTTCCGTGGGGCGTTCGTCTCGCGTACCCCGGACGAGCTGCTCGCCGAGGCCGAATGGCTGGCCAAGACCGGCGTACGGGAGCTGGTGCTGGTCAGCGAGAACTCCACGTCGTACGGCAAGGACCTGGGCGACCCGCGCGCGCTGGAGAAGCTGCTGCCGCAGCTCGCCGCCATCGACGGGATCGTGCGGGTGCGGGCGAGTTACCTCCAGCCGGCCGAGACCCGGCCGGGCCTGGTCGAGGTGATCGCCACCACGCCCGGCGTGGCCGCGTACTTCGACCTGTCGTTCCAGCACTCGAGCGAGCCGGTGCTGCGCCGGATGCGCCGGTTCGGCTCCACCGACCGGTTCCTGGAGCTGCTCGCCTCCGCCCGCGCGCTGGCGCCGGAGGCGGGCGCGCGGAGCAACTTCATCGTCGGCTTCCCGGGCGAGACGAAGCAGGACGTGGCCGAGCTGGTCCGGTTCCTGACCGAGGCGCGGCTGGACGCGATCGGCATGTTCGACTACAGCGACGAGGACGGCACCGAGGCCGCCGGGCTGCCCGGCAAGGTCTCCGCCGCCACGGTCAAGCGGCGCTACGACAAGCTCAGCGCGCTCGCCGACGAGCTGTGCTCGCAGCGGGCCGAGGATCGGCTCGGCTCGACGGTGGAGGTGCTGGTGGACTCGGTCGCCGACGGCGTGGTCGAGGGCCGGGCCGCGCACCAGGCCCCCGAGGTCGACGGGTCGACCACGCTCGTCGCGCCGGACGGCGTCGGGGTGGACCTGGCCGCGCTGCGCCCGGGTGACCTGGTCCGGGCCCGGGTGACCGCGACCGAGGGGGTCGACCTGATCGCCGTACCGGATGAGATGATCTCGGCGGCGCCCGGCGCGGCACGGTGACGGCGGGCCCGGACGGAGCGGGGAAGCCACGTGGGGCGATGCCGGACATGACCGGGGCGGAGTCGACGGTGGCCGCTCCCGTGCCGCTGCTCAACGCGGCCAACCTGCTGACCGCGGCGCGGCTGGTGCTGGTGCCGGTCTTCGCGGTCACCGTGGTCGCGTCCGGGATGAGTCACGCCGGCTGGCGGATGGCGGCCTGCCTGATCTTCGTGGTGGCTTCGGCGACGGACCTGGTCGACGGCTGGATCGCCAGGCGGTTCGAGCTGGTCACCTCGCTGGGCAAGGTCGCCGACCCGATCGCCGACAAGGCGCTCACCGGCGCCGCGTTGGTGCTGCTCTCCGTCTACGACCGGCTGCCCTGGTGGGTGACCGTGGTGATCCTGGTCCGGGAGCTGGGCATCACCGCGTTGCGCTTCTGGGTGATCCGGCACGGGGTGATCGCGGCCAGCCGGGGCGGCAAGATCAAGACCGCGTTGCAGATCCTGGCCATCACCTGGTACCTCTGGCCGATGCCGGCGGCGCTGGCCCCGGTCGGTCCCTGGATCATGGGCGCCGCGGTGGCGGTCACGGTCGCCACCGGCTTCGACTACGTCGCCCAGGCGCTGCGGCTGCGTCGTCCCACGCGTTGATCCGGGCAGCCGGCGAGTAAGCCGGCGCGGCGCGGGAAGAAGGGGCGGTCATGGGAGACACCGACGCGCGACACCAGCGGCCCGCCGGCAGTCCGGCGGCCTCCGTGGTGCACCGCCTGCACGAGTGCGGCCAGACGCTGGCCACGGTCGAGTCGCTGACCGGTGGGCTGCTCGCCGCCGCGATCGTGGAGATCGCCGGTGTCAGCGCGATCTACCGGGGCGGGCTGGTGGTCTACGCCACCGAGCTGAAGGCGGTGCTGGCCGGTGTGCCGGAGGACCTGCTGGCGGCGCGCGGGCCGGTCGACCCGGACGTGGCCGTCGCGCTGGCCGAGGGCGGGCGGCGGCGCTGCGGCGCGGACTGGGGACTGGCCACCACCGGCGTGGCCGGGCCGGAGCCGCAGGACGACAAGCCGGTCGGCCTGGTCTACGTGGCGGTCGCCGGCCCGACCGGCAGCGACGTGCACCGGCTCGACCTCGACGGCGGCCGGGACCACATCCGCTCGGCCGCAGTGATCGAGGCGCTGCGCCTGCTCGCCGAGCACATCCCGGGCACCGACGACGCCGGGGTCGCCGACCCGGCGGGCGCCAGCCGGCGGTGAGCCGTCCGACCGCCGACGCGCCCGGCCGCGGGGTCGCCGGCACGGCGTGCTGCACAGGATTGGAGAGGCGGGGTGGGATGTCGTCGTGGCGGTCAACGGGTACGGTTGCGGGAAGGCTCCGGCGGGCGACGCCGGCGCCGGGGCGGACCGCCGTCCCCGGCGCGGTGCGGTCCGGCCGGACAGGTGTCCCGTCAGGGGAGGTGCGATGGTCCTGCTACGCCGGGTGATCGGTGACGCACTGCGGGCGCGCCGGCAGGGGCAGCACCGCACCCTCCGCGAGGTCTCGTCCGCGGCCAACGTCAGCCTCGGTTACCTGTCCGAGATCGAACGCGGCCAGAAGGAGCCCTCCAGCGAACTGCTCGCCGCGATCTGCGACGCGCTCGGCGCCCGCCTGTCCGAGCTGCTGCGCGAGGTGAGCGACACGGTCGCGTTGGCCGAGCAGATGCCCGGCGTGCTGGTGCCGGTGACCGACGAGCCGACGCCGGTGGCCCCGCCCGCCGTGCGCAAGGCCACCAACCGGGGTGTCCGGCAGGTCACCACCGACGGCGCGGTGGCCGTCCAGGTCCGGCAGGATTCGCCGCTCAAGGCGACGCTGCGCAGCACCCGCGTGCGCCCCGCCGAGCGGGACGTGGTCTGCGCCGCCTGACCGACCGGTCCGCGCGATGGTCGTCGGTGGCGCGTGCGTCGTACTGTTGATCAGGGTCGTACGGGTGCCGGAGTGGTGTCCGACTGGGACGATGTAGGCGCGACACTACTGAGGGGACGAGGCGGAGATGGCGAACCCGTTCGTCAAGGGTTGGAAATACCTGATGGCGCTCTTCGGCGCGAAGATCGACGAGCACGCCGATCCGAAGGTGCAGATCCAGCAGGCGGTCGAGGAGGCGCAGCGGCAGCACCAGGCGCTGGTCCAGCAGGCCGCGGCGGTGATCGGCAACCAGCGCCAGCTGGAGATGAAGCTGTCCCGGCAGATGACCGAGGTGGAGCAGCTCCAGGGCAACGCGCGGCAGGCGCTCGCGCTGGCCGACCAGGCCCGGGGCCGGGGCGACGAGACCGAGGCCGGGCGCTACGAGCAGTCCGCCCAGTTGCTCGCCACCCAGCTCGTCTCCGGTGAGCAGGCGCTGGAAGACCTCAAGACGCTGCACGACCAGGCGCTCGGCGCGGCCGCGCAGGCCCGCAAGGCGGTCGAGAACAACTCGATGATCCTCCAGCAGAAGCTCGCCGAGCGCACCAAGCTGCTCAGCCAGCTCGAGCAGGCCAAGATGCAGGAGAGCGTGGCGAAGTCGCTGGAGTCGATGTCGTCGCTCACCGCGCCGGCCAGCACCCCGTCCCTGGACGAGGTGCGGGACCGCATCGAGCGCCGCTACGCCACCGCCATGGGCCGGGCCGAGCTGGCCGGCAACTCGGTCGAGGGCCGGATGCTGGAGATCCAGAAGGCGACGCTCGACTCGGCCGGGTCCTCCAGGCTGGAGCAGATCCGGTCGAGCATGGCCGGCGAGCAGCTCGGCGGCCAGCAGCAGCGGCCCGCCGTGGGGCAGCCGACCGACCCGGCCGCCGCCGCCCGGCTGGACGAGATCCGGGCCAGCATGAGCCGGGACCGCGGCGCCGGGGAGAGCACCACCGGCTGACGGACGAGGGAGAGCGATGGCGGACGAGCGGACGCGACACTTCCGGCGGCTGGCCAAGCTGCGTCGTTCGGCGCGGCGGTGGAGCGTGCTGGCCGGTGGGCTGGGCGGCGCCGCCGCGGTGCTCACCCCGTACGCCGGCCTGGGGCTGCCGGACGCGGCCTGGGCCGGCGCCGCGGGCAGCGCGGTCGCGGTGGCCGCCTGGCGCTGGATCGACCACCGGGCGCTCGCCGCCGTGCCGGCCCCGCCGGCGCTCGACCCGGCCGAGGCCGCCGCCCGCTCCCGGGCCCGGCTGGTCGCCGCCGTCGAGCGGCTGCCCGTCGGCCCCGGCGTCCTCGCCGAGGTACGCCGCGTCCGGTCCCGCCTCGCGCTGCGCGGCACCTCCGCGGCCGAGCCGTGGGCCCGCCTGGACCGCGCCGCGCTCACCCTCGGCGGGCTGGCCGGTCGGCTGACCGGGCTGGCCGAGCCGGCGGTCCGGGAGGCCGCCGAGGCGGACCATTCCCTGCGCGAGCTGGCCGGACGGGTGGCCGGTGTGGAGCGCGCGTTGAAGCTGGCCCCGCGCGGGCCGCTCGCCGAGGTGCACGCCACGCTCGTCGCCCAGCTTGAGGAGGGCGTGGCCGCCTACGAGCGGCTGGTGGTGGCCGCCGCCGGCTACGTAGCCGAGGACGCCCGCCCCGACACCCACCACCCGGCCGCCGCCCGCCTCACCGAGGCCACCGACCTGCTCCACGGCGTCGCCTCCGCCCTGGCCGAACTCCGCACCCCCCTCAGAACCACCCCCTGACCCCGCCCTTTCACGGGCGATCATGAGGTTGGCGGCGATGTCGATCTCCGATCCGGCCGTCAACTTCATGATCGACAGGCTGGGTGTCGAGCGGGTCACTCGGGGGTGGTGATCTGGATCGGGGGGGTCCAGGGGGAGGTGCCGACGATGTTCGTCGCGCGGACCCGGTAGTAGTAGGTGACGCCTGGCGGGAGGGCGGTGTTGGTGAAGCCGCGGCCGGTGACGCGGAACGTGGTGGGGTCCCGGGTGAAGCCCGCGTCGGTGGCGCGTTCGACGAGGAAGCCGGCGCCCGGCCCGACCGGCGTCGACGCCGACCAGCTCAGCGTCACCGTGGTGGTGTCCTGGGCCGGCGCGCCGGCGGTGGCGGAGACCCGGGTGGGCGCGGCCGGCCGGGGCGGCGTGGTCACCGTGGCCACCGTCGACCAGGGGGACGCCGCGCCGAGGTACGTGGTGCGTACCCGGTAGTAGTACGTGGTGTCCGGGGCGACGACCGGGTCCAGGTGGGCCTCGCCGACGGTGATCGCCGTGGTGCCCGGTCCGCTGGTGAACGTCGGGTTGGTGGCCCGCTGCACGTCGACCCCGGTGGCGAAGGAGTGGTTCGCCCAGCGCAACGCCACCCGCAGCGGGGCGGCCGGCGGCACCGCCGCGGTCAGCCGGGACGGCGCGGTCAGCCGCACCGCCGCCGGCGCGTCGTTCGACCAGGCCGAGCAGCTCACCGCGTTCTCGGCGCGGATCCGGTAGTGGTAGGTGACGCCGGGAGTGACCGTCGCGTCCGTGTACCGGGTCGCGGTGGCGGCCACGGTGATCTCGGTGCGGCCGGTCGTGAAGGCACTGTCGGTGGCGCGTTGCAGCCGATGGCTGGTGGCCGGCGGGCGGCTGCCGTTGCCGGTCCAGGCCAGCGCGATGGCCGGCAGCACGGTGGCCGAACCGGGCACCGGCGTGGCGGTCAGGCCGGTGGGCGCCCGGGGCGACACCCGCAGCACCAGCGGCCGGCTCATGCCCTGGTCGCGCAGTCCCGCCGAGCGCGTCTGCCAGCGGTACTCCCAGCCCAGGTTGACCACCTGGTTGACCACCGTCGCGGGCCGCCCGTCGACCGGGCTGACCGGGCCGGCGTCCAGCCGCGCGCCGGCCGGGCGGCTCGGATCGAGCAGTCGTACGCTGTCGCCGACCGTGAACGGCAGGCTGGGCGCGACCGGGCGCAACGCCACCACCACGTCCTCCCGGGGGTTGACCCGGACGGTGTCCTTCCAGCCCAGCTCGCCCTGCTCCGGCGGGCGGAGCGTGCCGTCCCAGCCGACCCGGTTCACCACCTGCACGTCGACGCCCTCCACGTGCACCGGATGGGTCCGGTCCGTGTCGCCGACGATCCGCCAGAGCTGGGTGCCGTCCGCCGGCGCGCCCACCGGCACGGTCGGGTCGGTCACGAACAGCTCCTCGGTGACCGGGTCGGTCGGGCCGAGCGGCAGCACGGCCGGTGCGAGCGCGCCGGCGAGCGGGTGGCCGACCCCGAGTCGCCCCACCGCCCGGCCGTGCCGGGGCTCGAACACCTGCCCGACCGACTTCACCGCCAGCGGCAGCGTGACCGGGCCGGACCCGCCGGTCGGGGTGAACGTGACCGAGGTGGCGCGCGCCGGGACCAGCGTCGGGCCGGCGGTGCGGGTGCCGAACGCCGGGTCGTACGCCGGTTGCGGCACGATCGGCGGCGGCTGGCTCTGCGCGTACGCGGCGGGCAGCCGGGCGGCCAGTCGCCGCCTGTCGTAGCGGGGCGCGGGGCTGCCGACCACCCGGATCTGGAGCAGCGTGCGCGTGTTCGGGCCGTAGCCGGGGTGGGCCGGCGGCAGGCCGCCCGCGCCGGTGCGGTCGGCGGCGCCGGTGTGGTGGTCGTAGCGCGGATCGAAGCGGGGCAGCGGGGCCGGGCAGTCGTTGTAGAGGATCAGCGTGCGGCCCGGCGGCACGGTGGAGAAGTCCACCACCACGTCGGCGCGTTCGCCGGGCGCGAGCAGCAGCGTGTGCCCGTCCACGTTGAGCACGGTCGGGTCCTGCCGGTCGTAGCGGTAGCCGACCGGCCGGTTCGCCAGCACCACCGGCGCCGGCAGCAGGCCACCCTCGTTGCCGATCTGGATCAGCTCCGGCCCGGCGGCGGCCGGGTCGGGCACGCCGCCGTCGCGTCCGTCCACCGGCCAGTACGCCGGCCGGCCCGGCACGCGTACCGCCTCGACCATCGGCACCTCGCCGGCGCGCGGGTCGGCCGGGTCGCCGTCCGGCGTCCACATCGGCCCGTCCGAGGCGGCCCGGTAGAGCTGGAGGTTGAGCGAACGGTCCGCGCAGGCGTTCAGGATCCGGAACCGGTACGCCCGCGGCTCGACCTCCAGGTACGGGTACGCGACGCCGTTGACCAGCGGCGTGTCCCCGTACGCCGCGGGGACCGCCGACGGGTGCGGCACGCCCGGGACCAGCGGTGGCTCGTCGGGTTCGGTGACCGGGTCGTGGTGCGGGTTCGGCACCGGGGCGACCCAGGGGCTGGTCCCGCCGTCCGGGTCGTGCGCCCACGGCCCGTAGTCCCAACGCCCGGTCGGGTTCGTGCCGCTGATCCGGTACGGGTTCTGCCGGGGCTGGTAGACGTGCGGGTGCCAGAGGCTGCCCTTGGCGCCCCAGCGGTCCCGGTCCCAGGTCGGGTCCTGCGCGGCGAGTTGCGCGTCGTCGGGGACGAACGTCTTGTCCTCGATCACCAGCGGGAGCTGGTCGGCGGGGAGCACGCCGTCGGCGACGAGGCGGTCCTCGGCCGGGTCGGTGAGCAGGTAGAGCGCGAGCTGCCCGGAGTAGACGGTGAGCCGGGACAGGCCGAGCGTGTTGTCGTGCAGCCACATCAGCCGGCCGCTCTGGTCGTTCGGGAAGTAGAGCGTGGTGGCGCCCGCGCCGGGCGCCGGCATGTCCGGCACCGGCGTCACCCCCACCCCGACCGGGTACGGGGTGATCTCGCCGGCCGGGGTCACCCACTGCCACGGGTTGCCGGCGCTGATCCAGGCGGTCCGCGCGCCGGCCAGGTGCGGCACGGCCCGGTTCTGCGGGTACGGCGCGGGACCGTCAAGCGGCCCGGTCCCGGCCCCGTCGACCGTCTCGTCGACCGGCAGGAACAGCTCGCCGGCCCGGCCGGTGGGGAGCTGGTTGATGAACTTGACCCGGACCGGCCGGCCGCGCCGGGCCATGATCATCGGCCCGAGGTGCCAGGGCCGGTCGGGCGGGCTCACCGTGTTGTGGCCGGACGCGTCCGTGCCCAGGTTGAGCTGGCGGTAGCCGCGCAGCCGGGTGGCCGGCAGATCCCGGTGCAGGCGCTGCGCGTACTCCTGGAGGCCGATCTCGTAGTAGTCGCAGCCCGGCCAGGTGATGGTGTCCGGCACCGCGACCGGCAGTCGGGCGCCGAGCCCGGCGGTGGGCGGCCGGCCCGGCAGCGGCAGCGGGTCGACGAACTTGCGCAGGCCGGTGCCGGGGACCGGGCGGCCGTCCGGGTCGAGCGTGGGCAGCGGGCTGCCGGCGGTGTTCGGTACCGGACCGAACAGGCGCGGCACCCCGCCCGGGTCCAGGGGGGCCGGGCCGGTGGGTTCGGCCGGTCCGGCGGGCGTCTCGTCGGCGGCGCGGGCGGTCGGGACGGTGGGCGCGGTCTCCTCGGCGACCGTGACGGCCCGGTCCGGCCGGCCCGGCCGGAGTCTGCGGAACAGCACCATGGCTCTCCCCGGGATCGGGGCGCGCCGGCCGTCACCCCGGCGTGGCGGGCGTACGCGCTGCTGACGATCGGTGCGGTCCACCGCAGCATGCGACGCCGGACGGGCGGGAGGGAAGTACCCAATCGTCCGTATCTCGGGTGATCTTATCCGCTTCGTGGAAGTTGCATGTCACGTCCGCTCCGGCTGGCAGACCGGGCACCAGTAGGTGACCCGCTCGCCCAGCTCCTCCTTGCGGATCGCCGTCCCGCAGCGCCGGCACGGCTGGGCCCGGCGACCGTAGACGTAACTGGTCCCGCCCCGGCGCAGCACCCCGGTGGTGCTCTGGGTCCAGCGGCCCCGGTTCGCCGCCAACAGCCGCTGGGCCAGCGCGACGGTGCCGGCCAGGTCGGGCACGTCGCGCACCGGCGTCCACGGCGACACCCCGCGCAGGAACAGCACCTCGCACTTGTAGAGGTTGCCCACGCCGGCCAGGTTGCGCTGGTCGAGCAGCGCCTCGCCGATGCTCTGCTCCGGGTGCGCGGCCAGCCGGCGGACCGCCTCGGCCGGGTCCCAGTCCGGGCCGAGCAGGTCCGGACCGAGGTGACCGACGAGCGACTCCTCCTCGGCGGTCGGGATCAGCGCCAGCTCGTGCAGGTGGTAGCCGACCGCGACCGCGCCGGCGGAGCGGAGCACCACCCGGATCAGGTGCGCCGGTCGGGCCGACCACCGCTCGCCCGGGGCGTACGCCCGCCACGCGCCGTCCATCCGCAGGTGCGAGTGCAGCGTCCGGTCCTCGCCGGCCGGACCGGCGAGGCGCAGCAGCAGGTGCTTGCCGCGGCTGGCCGACTCGCGCACGGTCCAGCCGGTCAGGTCGGTGGTGGCGAGCTGCGGCACGCGGAAGTCCGACCCGGTGAGGCGGGCCCCGGCCAGCGCGCGGTGCAGGACGCGGGCGGTGTTCCAGACGGTGTCACCTTCGGGCACCCCGCCATTGTCGCCTACCGAACGGAATTCGCATGTTTCGCTATCTGCACCGATATTCTTTTTTATGGCGATAGCGGACAGGATCAGGGGGTTCTGAGGAGAAGCCCATGGCCCGAGCCCGTCGTACCGTCATCGCCCTGACCGCCCTGCTCACCGCCACCGCCGGCCTGCCCGCCGCCGCGTCCGCCGCGCCGGCCCGCGCCACCGGACCCGAACGCTGGTCCGCCGACCTCGCCGTCGCCGGTGGCGACGACGTCACCTGGCGCGCCGGCCGTCTGCGGCTGGCCGACCCGCGCCCCACCGCACGCACCCGCCCCGCCGCCGCGTCCGGCCCGGTCGCCGAGGGCATCCTGCTCGCCGCGCCGCGCGCGCTGGACCGGCCCGCCACCCGGGTACGCGCCCGGCTCGCCGCCCGCACCGGTGACGGCGGCACCGCGACGGCCGAGGTACGCGGCTGGCGGGCCAGTGGCTGGACCGAGTGGCGTGACGCCACCGAGGCGGTCTTCGACCAGCCGGTCACCCGGGTCCAGGCGCGCGTCGTGCTGACCGCGCCGGGCACCGCCGCCGAGGCCACCGTGACCGACCTGACGCTCGCCGCCGACCAGGCCGCCACCGCCGCGACCCAGCCCACCGCCGGACGCACCTACCGGGTGTACGCGACCCGGATCGGCCTGGTCGGCGGCGTCACCGCCAACGGGCACGTCGTCGGCGCGCGCGACCACTTCGCGGCGCTGCCCACCCGGCGTGGCCTCTCCCCGAGGGGTACCGGCGACTACACGGTCAAGGTCTGCACCACCAACGGCAACCGGTGCGAGTACGCGCCGGTCTGGGACGTCGGCCCGTGGAACACCCGGGACGACTGGTGGAACCCGCCGACGGTCCGGGAGAACTGGCGCGACCTGCCGCAGGGCCGGCCCGAGGCGCAGGCCGCCTACGAGGACGGCTACCACCGCGGGCGGGACCAGTTCGGGCGGGTCGTGCGCAACCCGGCCGGGCTGGACCTGGCCGACGGCACGTTCTGGGACGGGTTGCGGCTCACCGACAACGCGTGGGTGGACGTGACCCTGCTCTGGACCGGGGGCGGGGCGCGGGCAATCGTCGGCTCCGGGCCGCTGACCCTGCGCACCGGGGCGGGCACCTCGTACGCGAGCCGGGGCCTCGCCGCCACCCACGCGCAGGTGCCGGTGCAGTGCTACCTGACCGGCGAGCGCATCGCCGGCACCTACCGCACCACGACCCGGTGGTACCGCCTGGTCGGCGGCACCTACGTCAGCCACGCGTACCTGTCCTCAATCTCCGGCCCCCCCGTCCCCCGCTGCTGACCCTCCCTCCCTCCTCCCTCCCGGCGATCTTGCACTTGCGGCCCGTCCGGCGCGGCTTTCGGGTCATTTGTCGGGGCACGAACTGCACGATCGCGGGGAGTCAGGGGGTGGTGACGGTGACCAGGTCGCCGGGGGAGAGGGTGAGGACGTCGGCGGCGCGGCCGGTGTGCACGGCCACGGCCACCAGGCCGGCCGAGTCGACGTAGGCGACCAGTCCGCCGGGAGCGGCGTCGCCGAACGTGCGGCCGTGCACGGCCTCGCGCCCGTTCACCAGCACCCGGGACGGCAGGCCGGCGAGCAGCGGGCCCGGCGCGGCGAGCTGGACGTTGCCGAAGTGGTCGACGGTGAGCACCTCGGCGTCGAACCCGGCGGCCTCCGCCCGGACAACCGGCTCCGGCAGCCGGACCAGGGTGGCCGGGTCGACGGCCGGCCCGGCCCCGGCCGGCGGCGCGCCGAGCGCCAGCCGGGCGGCCACCGGCACGAACACGTCCCGCCCGTGGAAGGTGCGGGACACGGTGGGCGCCAGCCACGCCGGGTTGGTCAGCTCCACCGCGGCGGTCACCCCGCCGAGCGCCTCCGCCGCGGGCAGGAGCAGGCCGTTGTCCGGCCCGACCAGCAACCCGCCGGGCGTGGCCAGCGCGATGCCGCGCCGCTCGGTGCCGACCCCCGGATCGACCACCCCGACGTGCACCCCGACCGGCAGGTACGGCACCGTCTGCGCCAGCACCGCAGCGCCCCGGCGGACATCGCCCGGCGGCACCAGGTGCGTCACGTCGATCACCCGGGCGGTCGGCGCGAGCCGCGCGAGCACCCCGTGGCAGGCCGCGACGAAGCCGTCCGCCAGCCCGTAGTCGGTGGTCAGCGAGACGCACGGCCGGCGCGCCACCGGTGGAACGTCCGGATGACTCGCCATCGGCTCCTCCTCGTCGTCTCCGGCCACCCTAGCGAGACGTCGCCCCGCCCTCCCGCCGTCGCCGTGCGGTGCCGCCCGGTCCGGGCGGGGCCCGCCGATCCGAACGGAGCCGGCCGGTGCCGCCAGCCGTGCGGTGCCGGTCGGTCCGGGCTGAGCCAGCCGTGCGGTGCCGGTCGGTCCGGGCCGAGCCAGCCCTGCGGTGCCGGCCGGTCCGGGTGGGTCAGCCGCGCAGGCGCAGGCCCCGGGGGGTGGCCCGGAACCCGGCCGCGGTGAGCGCGTCGCGCAGCGGGGAGAAGTGCACCGCCTCGCCGTCGGCGCGCTCCACCGAGATCGCGCCGAGCGCGCCGGAGTGCACCGCGTCGGCGAGCGCCTTGCCGGCCGCCCCCAACGCGTCGGTGTCGTCGGTGAACGAGAGGATCGTCCGCCCGCCCCGCTCCACATAGAGCACCAGGTCACCGCCGACCAGCACCACCAGCGCGCCCGCCTTGCGCCCGGCCCGGTGACCGGTGGCGGGTGCCGCCCCGTCGCCCGAGTCGACGACGCGGTCCGGCCAGGGCAGCGCCGCGCCGTACGGGTTCGCCGGATCGGTGGCGGCCAGCACCACGGTCGGGCCGCCGCCCCGGTCCCGGCTGTCGTCGGCCAACGCGCGGATCCGGTCGACCGCGCCGGGCACCGCGAACTGGGCCGCGCCCAGGCCCTCGACGAAGTAGCCGCGACGGGCCGCCCCGCGCTCCTCCAACGCCGACAGCACCGGGTAGACGGCGGCGAAACCACCTGTCACCTGCTCCGCCACCACCGCGCCCCGGGTCACCACCCCGTGCCGTTCCAGCAGCAGGTCGGCCAGGGCGGCGGCCCGACGGGTCGGGTCCAGGTCACGTTCCGGCAGCCGGGACCAGCGGCCGGCCATGGTCGGCGGGCCGCCCCGGCTGGGCAGCGCCACCCGACCGGGGCGACGGTAGCGGGTGCGCGGCGCCGCCGGCCGGGACCGGTGTGCCCCACCCGCGCCCAGCGCGGCCCGCAGCGGCGCGAGCGTGTCGTTGGTCAGGTGGCCGGCCCAGACCAGGTCCCACACCACGGCCGACAACGCGGCGTCGTCGGTGGCGCCGACCCGATCGGAGAGCGAACGGAAGAACAGCGCCTGCCCGTCGCCGAGCGCGTCGAGCACGGCCTCGTGCAGCGGGGTGAGCGTCAACGCCTCGTCCGGTGGCGGCAGCAGCAGCGGCGCGACGTCGGCGTACGCCAGCGTCACCCACCCGTCGCCGCCGGAGATCGCGCCGGCGCCGGCCCAGACCACCTCGCCGCTGGCGCACAGCTCGTCGAGCTGGGCCGGCGAGTAGTCGGCGACCCGGGCCGGCAGCACCAGACGCTCCAGCGCGGACGCCGGCACGGTCGTGCCCTGCACCTGCTCCACGGCGGCGGCGACCGCCTCGACGCCCCGGGCCGACGAGCCGACCTGCTGCCAGCGGGGCAGGAACGCGGCCAGCGCCCGGGGCGGCACCGGCTCGATCTCCCGGCGCAGCGCCGCCAGGGAACGGCGGCGCAGCAGGCGCAGCACCTCCGCGTCGCACCACTGGGTGCCGACGCTGTCCGGCGCGAACTCGCCGGAGACCACCCGACCGGTCGCCGAGAGCCGGCGCAGCGCCTGCTCGACCACGAACACCCCGAGCCCGAACCGGGCGGCGCAGGTGGCCGCCGCGAACGGGCCGTGGGTGCGCGCGTACCGGGCGACCAGGTCGCCGAGCGGATCGGCCACCGGCGCGAGGTGGGCCTCGGCCACCCCCACCGGCAGCGCCACCCCGAGCGCGTCGCGCAGCCGGGCGGCGTCCTCGACGATCACCCAGCGGTCCTCGCCGGCGACCCGCACCCGCAGCACCCGGCGGGCCGCCGCCAGCTCCACCGGCCACGCCTCCGGCACCCCGCGTTCGGCCAGCTCGGCCGGGCTCAGGTCGCCGACCACCCGGAGCAGCTCGACCACGTCCTCGGCGTCGCGGGGCCGCCGCTGCTCGGTGCGCCACCGCAACTGCCGCTCGGTCTCGGCGAGCACCGCCGGGTCGAGCAGCTCCCGCAGGTCGACCCGACCGAGCAGCTCGCCGAGCAGCCCGGAGTCGAGCGCCAGCGCGGCGGCCCGCCGCTCGGCAAGCGGCGCGTCGCCCTCGTAGAGGAACGCCCCGACGTACCCGAACAGCAGCGACCTGGCGAACGGGGACGGGCGTTCGGACTCCACCTCGACCAGGCGTACCTTGCGGGCGGCCAGGTCGCGCATCAGCCCGCCCAGGGCCGGCTGGTCGAAGACGTCCTGGAGGCACTCCCGGGCGGCTTCCAGGGTGACCGGGAAGTCGGCGTACTCGCGGGCCACGTCGAGCAGTTGCGCGGCGCGCTGGCGTTGCGCCCAGAGCGGCTGCCGGCGGCGCGGGTCGCGGCGGGGCAGCAGCAACGACCGGGCCGCGCACTCGCGGAACCGGGCGGCGAACAACGCCGACGTGCCGACCGACTCCTCGACGAGCTGGGCGATCTCGTCCGGCTCGAAGACCACCACGTCCGCGCCGGGCGGCTCCTCGGCGGTGTCCGGCAGTCGCACCACGATGCCGTCGTCGGAGGGCATGACCTGGGCGTCCACGCCGTAGCGTTCGGCCAGCCGGCGGCCGATGGCGAGCGCCCACGGGCCGTTGACCCGGGCGCCGAGCACCGAGTGCACGGCGAGCCGCCAGTCGCCCAGCTCGTCGCGGAAGCGCTCGACCACCACCGTCCGGTCGTCGGGCAGCGACCGGGTGGCCGCCTTCTGCTCGCGCAGGTACGTCATCAGGTTGCCGGCGGCCCAGTCGTCCAGCCCGCCGGCGCGCAGCGCCGCCACTGCGTCGGCGTCGGACTGTCGCAGCAGCGCCCGGACCCGGGCGCCGATCGCGCGGCCCAGCTCGACCGGCCGGCCGAGCTGGTCGCCCTTCCAGAACGGCATCCGGGCGGCCTGCCCCGGCGCGGGGGAGACCAGCACCCGGTCGGGGGTGATCTCCTCGATGCGCCAGGACGACGAGCCGAGCAGGAACACGTCGCCGACGCGCGACTCGTAGACCATCTCCTCGTCCAGCTCGCCGACCCGCGCGGCCCGCTCGGCGCCGGCCAGGAAGACGCCGAACAGCCCCCGGTCGGGAATGGTGCCGCCGCTGGTCACCGCGAGCCGCTGCGCGCCGGGCCGGCCGGTCAGCACGTCGGTGGCGCGGTCCCAGACCAGCCGGGGGCGCAGCTCGGCGAAGGCGGTGGACGGGTAGCGACCGGAGAGCATGTCGAGCACCGCGTGCAGCGCCGAGTCGGGCAGCTCGGCGAAGGGCGCCGCGCGCCGCACCAGCACGGCCAGGTCGCCGAGCGGCCACGGCTCCAACGCCACCATCGCAACGATCTGCTGGGCCAGCACGTCGAGCGGGTTGCGCGGGTAGTGCAGCTCCTCGATCGCGCCCTGGCCCATCCGCTCGGCGACCACGGTGCAGGAGAGCAGGTCGCCGCGGTGCTTGGGGAAGACCACGCCCCGGGAGACGGCGCCGACCTGGTGCCCGGCCCGGCCCACCCGTTGCAGCCCGGCCGCGACGCTCGGCGGCGCCTCGATCTGCACCACCAGGTCGACCGCGCCCATGTCGATGCCCAGCTCCAGGCTGGAGGTGGCCACCACGGCGGGGAGCTGACCGGACTTGAGCGCCTCCTCGATGTGCTTGCGCTCCTCCCGGGAGACGCTGCCGTGGTGCGCCCGCGCGATCACCGACGGCGCGCCGGTCGCGGCCCCGGACTGCGCCATCACCTCGGCCGGCTGCCGGGGCGCGCGCACCGGCCCGACCGGCCCGCCGAACGCGTCCGACCCGGACCGGCCCGCCGGGCCCGGTGCGTCGGCGGGGCCGCCGTCGCCGCCCGGCGGGCCGCCGGGACCGGGCAAAAGATCGGATACGCGCACCGGCTCCCCGCCCCGGGCCACGCGGCTGCCCTCCGGGGCGGACGCCGCCTCCGCCTCCTCGGCGGCCAGCTCGTTGAGGCGGGCACAGAGCCGCTCCGCCCCCCGCCGGGAGTTGGTGAACACGATCGTGGACCGGTGCGCGCGGATCAACGCGAGCACCCGCTCCTCGACGGCCGGCCAGATCGAGGGCCGGCGCGGGCCGAGCCCGCCCAGCTCGTCCTCCGGGGGCTCCTGCTCGTCGAGGCGGGTCATGTCCTCCACCGGGACCTGGACGCTGACCTCGATGGTCTTGTCGGCCGGCGGTTGCACCACGTCGACCGGGCGGGCGCCGCCGAGGAAGCGGGCGCAGACGTCGATCGGGCGCACCGTGGCGGACAGCCCGATGCGTTGGGCGGGCCGCTCCAGCAGTGCGTCGAGGCGTTCCAGGGAGAGCGCCAGATGGGCGCCGCGCTTCGTGCCGGCCACCGCGTGCACCTCGTCGACGATCACCGTGTCCACCCCGCGCAGCGAGTCGCGGGCGGCGGAGGTGAGCAGCAGGAACAGCGACTCGGGCGTGGTGATGAGGACGTCCGGCGGGGTGCGGGCGAAGGCCCGCCGCTCGTCGGCCGGGGTGTCGCCGGTGCGCATGCCGACGGTGATGTCGGGCGGGGCGAGCGCGAGCCGGGTGGCGGCCTGCCGGATGCCGATGAGCGGGGTCCGCAGGTTGCGCTCCACGTCGACGGCGAGCGCCTTGAGCGGGCTGACGTAGAGCACCCGGCACCGCCGCCGGGGGTCGGCCGGCGGTGGCTCCTTGCCCAGCCGGTCGAGCGACCAGAGGAACGCCGCGAGCGTCTTGCCGGAGCCGGTCGGGGCGACCACGAGCGCGTGGTGACCGGCGGCGATCGAGCGCCAGGCGCCCGCCTGGGCCGGCGTGGGCGCGGCGAACGCCGCGGTGAACCACTCCCGGGTCGCCGCGCCGAACTCCGCCAGCACCCCGTCGGCCGGGGTCACCTCGTCCGCCACGGCACCATCCTGCCCCGCCGGTACGACATCCGGCCCGTCGCCGGGGTGGTTCCGTACCGGGCGGACAATTGACGCGACGAATAAGGGATTTGTTCCGTTAAGTCTCACTTAACTGCTTGCTTGCGGCATGCAACATAAAGTAACTTCACTCGCAACGTGGCGTGGGTGGAGGCGTGGATGACCGTTGAGGAGCGAGGCTCTCGACCCGGCACCGACGTGCTCATCCGCAAGGTCGACAGCCGGCTCGCCTCGCTCCGCGCCGGTCTGCACGGCCCCGAGCTGGAGCTGGCCGAGGAGCTGGCCGAGCGCCTGCGTCAGCTGGTCGTCGCCACCGCCCGGTCCAGCGCCGCCGACCGCGCGCTGGTCCGCGCCGCGGTGCACTACTTCGTGCTGCGCCGGGAGAGCCGCGACACCCGGCTCCCGGTCCGCTCCCTCGCCGCGGCCCAGCGCGTGGTGGACCGGGCCGCCCGCCAGCTCAACCACCCGACCCAGCCCGGCGACCCCCGCCGAAACCCGGCCCGCTTCCCCTGACGGGTTTCGGGGAAAACGGCGCGGCGGGTGGGGAAGTGGCGTGTGATCGGTCCTACCCGCAGCGTGCCCCCGCGCTGTACCTCGACCGGGAGTACGCGTGCTCGTCCTGCTGATCCTGCACCTGGTGGCGGCGCTGCTCGCCCCGCTGCTGGTCCGCAGGTGGGGCCCGCGCGCCTGCCTGCTGCTGGCGCTCGCCCCGGCGGCCACGGCCGGCTGGGCGGTGGCGCACACCGGGGCGGTACGCCACGGCGGCGCGGTGGTCGAGACGTACCCCTGGATCCCGCAGCTCCGGTTCGACCTGGCCCTGCGGGTCACCACGCTGTCCTGGCTGATGATGCTGCTGGTCGGCGGCGTCGGTGCGCTGGTGCTTGTCTACTCCGCCCGCTACTTCCCGCCCGGCTCGGTCGGCCTGGCCCGGTTCGCCGCCGTGCTGGTCGCGTTCGCCGGCGCGATGCTCGGCCTCGTCGTCGCCGACGACCTGCTGCTGCTCTACGTCTTCTGGGAGCTGACCACCGTCTTCTCCTACCTGCTGATCGGGCACAGCACCGAACGCCGGGCCAGCCGGTGGGCCGCCGCCCAGGCGCTCACCGTCACCACGCTGGGCGGCCTGGCCATGCTGGTCGGCTTCCTGCTGCTCGGCCACCACGCCGGCAGCTACCGCTGGTCGGCGGTGGCCGCCGCGCCGCTGCCCGGCGGCGGGTACCTGGCCACCGCCGTGCTGCTCGTCCTGGCCGGCGCGCTGGCCAAGTCCGCGGTGTTCCCGTTCAACGCCTGGCTGCCGGTGGCGATGGCGGCGCCGACACCGGTCAGCGCGTACCTGCACGCGGCGGCGATGGTGAAGGCCGGCATCTTCCTGATCGGGCTGCTCGGCCCGACGCTCGCCCCGGCCGGACCGTGGCGGCCGGTCACCGTGGTCGCCGGGCTGGTCACGCTGGTCGGCGGCGGCTGGGCGGCGCTGCGGCAGAGCGACCTGAAGCTGCTGCTGGCGTACGGCACGGTCAGCCAGCTCGGCCTGCTGGCGGTGGCGTTCGGGGCGGGCACCCCGGCCGCGGCGCTGGCCGGCGTCGCCCTGCTGACCGCGCACGCGCTGTTCAAGGCCGCGCTCTTCCTCGTCGTCGGCATCCTCGACCACGCCACGGGCAGCCGGGACCTGCGGGACCTGTCCGGCGTGGGCCGGGCCGCGCCGCTGCTGGCCACCGTCGCCGCGCTGGCCGCCGCGTCGATGGCCGGCGTCCCGCCGCTGCTCGGCTTCGTGGCCAAGGAAGGCGTGCTGGCCGCGTTCACCGACCGGCCGTGGGTGCTGGTGGTGCTGGTCGCCGGCAGCGCGTTGACGGTGGGCTACAGCATCCGTTTCCTGTGGGGCGCGTTCGGCACCCGGCCCGGGGTCCGGGACACCGTGCTGGACCGACCGCCGGCGGCGATGCTCGGGCCCCCGGCGCTGCTGGCCGTGGCCGGGCTCGCCGCCGGCCTGGCCGCCGGCTGGCTGGGCGGCCTGCTCCAGCCGTACGCCGAGCTGTTCGGCCCGGTCGAGGAGCATCTGGCGCTCTGGCACGGACCCACCGTGGCGCTCGGCCTCTCCGTGCTGGTGCTGGCCGGCGGCGTGCTGCTGCACCTGCTCCGCGGGCCGCTCGCCCCCGCGCTGGCCCGGCTGCGTTCGCCGGTGAGCGGCAACCAGGGCTACGAGTGGCTGACCCACCGGTTCGACCGGCTCGCCATCGAGGTCACCGGCGCCACCCAGCGTGGTTCACTGCCGCAGTACCTCGGCACCGTGCTGCTCGCCCTGGTGGTCGTGCCGGGCGGGGCGATGGTGGCCACCGCGCCGTGGCGGGTCGAGCTGGCGCCCTGGGACACCCCGACCCAACTGGTGGTCTGCGTGGTGATCGCGGTCGCGGCGGTGCTCGCGGTGGACGCGCGTCGCCGGCTCACCGCCATGCTGCTGGTCGGCGTGACCGGATACGGCACCGCGATGATGTTCGTCCTCTACGGCGCGCCGGACCTGGCGCTCACCCAGTTCCTGGTGGAGACCGCCACCATCGCCGTCTTCGTGCTGGTGCTGCGCCGGCTGCCGGAACGCTTCTCGGCCCGTCCGCTGCGCCGCAGCCGGTGGCTGCGGCGGGGCATCGGCGTCGCCGCCGGCCTGGTGATGGCCGGTCTGGCGCTGACCGCGGCCGGTGCCCGCCGGGCGCCGTCGATTTCCGCGGCGTTCCCCGACCTCGCGGTCGCGCAGGGGTACGGCCGCAACGTCGTCAACGTGACGCTCGTGGACATCCGGGCCTGGGACACCATGGGCGAGATCGCGGTGCTTGTGGTGACCGCGACCGGGGTGGCCAGCCTGATCTTCGAGCGCTCCCGCACCGGGCCGCGCCCGCGCCGTCCCCGCCCGGCGGTGCCGCGCCCCGGCCGCACGGTCTGGCTGCGCGGCGGGCAGACACTGCACGAGCGGCGGCGGTCGATCGTGTTCGAGGTGGTCACCCGGCTGATCTTCCACACCGTGCTGCTCTTCTCGCTGTTCCTGCTCTTCTCCGGGCACAACGCGCCGGGCGGCGGGTTCTCCGGCGGGCTGGTCGCCGGCCTCGCGCTGACCCTGCGCTACCTGGCCGGCGGGCGGTACGAGCTGGCCGAGGCCGCACCGGTCGGCGCCGGCATGGTGCTCGGCGCCGGCCTGGCGGTCTCGGTCGGCAGCGGCGTGCTCGGCCTGGTGCTCAGTGGCGAGGTGCTGCAGAGCGTCAAGGTGGACCTGTGGCTGCCGCTGATCGGCCACTTCTACCTGGTCACGTCGCTCTTCTTCGACATCGGTGTCTATCTGGTGGTGGTCGGGCTGGTGCTGGACATCCTGCGCAGCCTGGGCGCCGAGGTGGACCGGCACGTCGAGGCGGCCGGCGAGCCGGGCCGTGGCCTGACGGTCCGGCGTGAGGGGCCGGGCGCGTGACGGGGCCGACGCTGGTTCTGGTGCTGGCGGTCGGGGTGCTGGTCGCCACCGGCGTCACGCTGCTGCTGGAACGCAGCCTGACCCGGATCCTGCTCGGCGTCATCCTGCTCGGCAACGGGGTGAACCTGCTCATCCTGCTCGGCGGGCGGTCCGGCGCCGCCCCGCTGGTCGGCACCGCGCCGACCGACGACATGAGTGACGCCCTGCCGCAGGCCATGGTGCTCACCGCCGTGGTGATCACGTTCGGGCTGACCGCGTTCCTGCTCGCGGTCGCCTACCGGAGCTGGTACACCAGCGGCGACGACGAGGTGCAGGACGACCTGGAGGACCGGCAGACCGTCCGGCTGGCCGAACGCAACGAGGTGGCCACCGCGGACCTCGGCGGCGACGGCCCGGACGGCGACCCGGAACAGGTCGACCCGGAGCCGGCCCGCCGCCGGCTGCGCCGGAGCGAGGAATCGTGAGCGCGAGGAGTGAGCCGGGTTTGCGAGCCCCGCAGTCGCGAAGGAAGGCGGCGCGGTGAGCGCGAGGAGTGAGCCGGGTTTGCGAGCCCCGCAGTCGCGAAGGAAGGCGGCACCGTGAGTGGGCTGGTGCCGCTGCCGGTGGTGGTGCCGCTGCTCGGCGCGGCGCTCACCCTGATGCTGACCGGCCGGCCCCGGTTGCAGCGCTCGATCAGCGTGCTCTGCGTGGCCGGCGTGCTGCTGGTCGCGGTGGTGCTGCTGGTCCAGGCGTACCGGTACGGGCCGGTGGTGGTGCGCGTCGGCGGGTGGCCGGCGCCGGTCGGCATCGTGCTGGTCGCCGACCAGTTGGCGGCGCTCATGGTGGTGGTCTCGTCGGCGGTCACGCTCTGCGTGCTGCTCTACTCGATCGGCCAGGGTCGGGCGGAGACCGGCGAGACCGCGCCGGTGAGCATCTTCCACCCCACCTACCTGGTGCTCACCGCCGGCGTGACGAACGCGTTCCTGGCCGGGGACCTGTTCAACCTGTTCGTCGGCTTCGAGATCCTGCTGGCCGCGAGCTTCGTGCTGATCACGCTGGGCGGCACCGAGGTGCGGCTGCGCACCGGCTCGACGTACGTGGTGGTCAGCATCCTGTCGTCGCTGCTCTTCCTGTCCGCCGTCGGGCTGGTGTACGCGGCCACCGGCACGCTGAACATGGCGCAGCTCGCCGGCCGGTTGGACGCGCTGCCCGCCGGCGTACGCCTGGCGTTGCAGCTCATGCTGCTGCTCGCGTTCGGCATCAAGGCGGCGGTCTTCCCGGTCTCCGCCTGGCTGCCGGACAGCTATCCGACCGCGCCCGCGCCGGTGACCGCGGTCTTCGCCGGCCTGCTGACCAAGGTCGGCGTGTACGCGATCATCCGCACCGAGACGCTGCTCTTCCCCGGCAGCCAGGTCGACGGGCTGCTGATGGTGGTGGCCGGCCTGACCATGGTGGTGGGTGTCCTGGGCGCGGTGGCGCAGTCGGACATGAAGCGGCTCTTCTCCTTCACGCTGGTCAGCCACATCGGCTACATGATCTTCGGGGTGGCGTTGAGCAGCGTCGCCGGTCTGTCCGGCGCGATCTTCTACGTGGTGCACCACATCACCGTCCAGACCACGCTCTTCCTGGTCGCCGGCCTGGTCGAGGAGCGCGCCGGCAGCACCGATCTGCGGCGGCTCGGCGGGCTGGCGCGGGTCACCCCGGTGGTCGCGGTGCTCTTCTTCGTCCCGGCGATGAACCTGGCCGGCATCCCGCCGTTCTCCGGCTTCCTCGGCAAGCTCGGCCTGCTCCAGGCCGGCGTGGCGGCCGGCGGCGCGCTGCCCGCCGTGCTGGTCGGCGCCGGCACGCTGACCAGCCTGCTGACGCTCTACGTGGCGTCCCGGGTGTGGAACATCGCGTTCTGGCGGGCGCCGCGGCTGGCCACCACCACGCCGGACGCCCGGCTGCCCGGCCTGATGGTCGGCGCCACCGCCGCGCTCGTCGCGCTCGGCGTGCTGCTCACGCTGGTCGCCGGCCCGCTGTTCCAGGTCACCGCGGACGCCGCCGCCGACCTGCGCCAACGCACCCCGTACGTGCGGGCCGTGCTGCCCCGGGACGTGCCGTGACCGCCGACCCGGGCCCGGACCGGGGCGGCGCGGCGCCGGGCGGCGACCCGCCGACGGTGGGTCGCGGCGGCCGCCGGCGCGACCAGGCCGTCGCGCTCGGCTGGCTGGTCGTGGCCTGGCTGCTGCTCTGGGGCGACGTCTCCTGGGGCAATGTGCTCACCGGCCTGGCGATCGGCGCGGCGGTGCTGTTCTTCTTCCCGCTGCCGTCGGTCACCTTCGGCGGGCGGCTGCGCCCGGGGCCGCTGCTGGTGCTCGCCGGCACGTTCGTCGGGGAGCTGGTCAGCGCCAGCGTGCACGTCGCCGCCGTCGCGTTGCGCCCCGGCTACCGGCCGCGCGGCGCGATCATCGCGGTGCCGCTGCGGGTCCGCACCGACCTCAACCTGGCACTCACCGCCGAGGTGATCTCGCTGGTGCCGGGCACCCTGATCCTCGACATCGACCGCACGCGCGGGGTGCTCTACGTGCACGTGCTCGACGTGCGCGGCCCCGAGGACCTGACCGGCAGCCGCGACCGTGTGCTCGCCGTCGAACGGCGCATCGTCCGCGCCGTCGGCTCTCCCACCGAGGTACGCCAGCTCGACACCGAACCCGTCGAACGGAGGAACCACCCGTGACCGTCCTGCTCGCCGTCGCGCTGACCGTGCTGCTCTCGGCCACCGCGCTGCTCGCCCTGACCCGGATCTACCGTGGCCCGTCCCTGCTCGACCGCATCGTCGGCGCCGACCTGCTGCTCGCCGCCATGCTCGGCGCGGTGGGGGCGGAGGCGGCGGTGAACCGGCACGCCACCACGCTGCCCGTGCTGGTGGTGCTCTCACTGCTCGGCTTCGTGGGCTCGGTCTCCCTGGTCCGCTTCGCCGTCCGGGCCGAATCGTGACGGTCGTGACGGTCGTGGCGGACTGGGTGGGTGGGTTCCTGCTGCTGGGCGGCGCGCTGCTGAGCCTGGTCGCCGGCATCGGGCTGGTGCGCTTCCCGGACACGCTGGACCGGATGCACGCCGCCACGAAACCGCAGGTGCTCGGCGTGCTGCTGTTGCTGGGCGGGCTGGCGTTGCGGCTGCGTACCGGCTCGGACCTGGGCATGCTGGCGCTGGTGGCGATCTTCCAGCTCTCCACCGCGCCGGTCGCCGCGCAGATGATCGGACGGGCCGCCTACCGGTCCGGGCGGGTCGACCGGTCGCTGCTCGACGTCGACGAGCTGGCCGGACGCTGAGAACCGGACGCGGGGGAGGCTTTTCGGCACCTTCAGCGAGCATCCAGCGGGCACCGATAAAATGGGCCGCATGATCGACTCTCCTGCCCCGGAGGGCAGCAGTAGCCGGCCGGGTCGTACCCGGCATCTTCCCTCCCCGACGACCCCGGGAGCCCTGAACCTCCCGTGTTGATTCTCGTCGGTCTCCTTCTCATCACCGTGCTCACCGCCGCCACCGGTTACTTCGTGGCGCAGGAGTTCGGGTACGTCGCCGTGGACCGCGGCAAGCTCAAGCAACTCGCCGACGGTGGCGACCGGGCCGCCGCCCGCGCCCTGGAGGTGACCGGGCGACTCTCCTTCATGCTCTCCGGCGCCCAACTCGGCATCACCGTGACCGCCCTGCTGGTCGGTTACGTCGCCGAGCCGTACCTGGGCGCCGGGCTGGCCGACCTGCTCGGCGTGGCCGGCGTGTCCGGCGCGCTGGCGCTGCCGCTGTCGGTGGCGTTGGCCCTGGTCATCGCCACCGTGGTGCAGATGGTCCTGGGCGAGCTGGCCCCGAAGAACCTGGCCATCGCCCGGGCCGTGCCACTGGCCCGGGCGCTGTCCCGGTCCACCCTGATCTACCTGCGGGTCGCCGGTCCGCTGATCACGCTCTTCGACCGGGCCGCCGTGCGACTGCTCCGCCGGGTCGGCATCGAGCCGATCGAGGAGCTGCCCAGCGGCGCCACCCCGGCCGACCTGGAACAGATCATCGCCGAGTCCCGTGAGGAGGGGCACCTCGACGCGGAGATGTCCGACCTGCTGGACCGAGGGCTCGACTTCCGGGGGCTCACCGCCGGCGAGGCCATGGTGCCCCGGGTCGACGTGCACACCGTCCGGGCCGACGAGCCGGTCAGCCGGATCGTCGAGATGCTCGACACCGGCCACTCCCGGTTCCCGGTGCGCGGCGCCGAGGGCGTCGACGACCTGATCGGCGTGGTCGGCATCGCCGACGTGCTGGGCGTGCCGCCGGCCGAGCGGGCGCGTACCCGGATCGACTCGGTGGCCGTACCCCCGTTGCTGGTGCCGGAGACGCTGCCGCTGCCGACGGTGCTGGACCGGCTCCGGTCCGGGCACCGGCAGTTGGCCTGCGTGGTCGACGAGTACGGCGGGTTCGCCGGCGTGATCACGCTGGAGGACCTCGCCGAGGAACTGGTCGGGCCGATCCGCGACGAGGACGACCCGCCGGACCGCGCGCCGGCCCGGCAGGAGGACGGCTCCTGGGTGGTGCCGGCCCGCTGGCGGATCGACGAGGTCGCCGACAGCACCGGCATCGAACTGCCCGAGGCGCCGGAGTACGACACGCTCTCCGGCCTGGTGATGCGGGAGCTGGGTCGGGTCCCCGAGGTGGGGGACCGGCTGGAGATCGCGTCCGTCGGTGACGGCGACGAGCCGGGGCGCCGGGTGCTGGTCGAGGTGCTGGCCGTGGACCGGCACGTGGCCGACTCGGTCCGCCTCCGGACGACCGCCGGCGTGCCCGGGGAGGGTGCGGCATGAGCCCCGGTTTCGCGTTGATCTTCTCCGTGGTGCTGCTGGCGCTCAACGGGTTCTTCGTGGCGGCCGAGTTCGCGCTCGTCGCCGCCAAGCGGTACCGGCTGGAGCAGTCGGCGGCCGGTGGTGGCCGGGCGGCCCGCGCGGCGCTGGACGGCGTCCGCGAGCTGAGCCTGATGCTGGCCGGCGCGCAGCTCGGCATCACGCTGTGCACGCTGGGCCTCGGCGCGTTGGCCGAGCCGGCCATCGAGCACCTGCTCAGCCCGCTGCTGCACGCGGTCGGCCTGCCCGACGCGGCGAGCCACGTGGTGGCGCTGGTGTTCGCGCTGGGCCTGGTGACGTTCCTGCACCTGGTGGTCGGCGAGATGGCGCCGAAGTCGTGGGCGATCACCGACGCGGAGCGCTCGGCGATGCTGCTGGCGCTGCCGTTCCGGGCGTTCGCCCGGATCGCCCGCCCGGTGCTGTCGCTGCTGAACGGGCTGGCCAACGCGATGCTGCGGCTGGTCGGCGTGCAGCAGCAGGACCAGCTCGCCCAGGTGCACGGCCCGGACGAGCTGCGCATCCTGCTGGAGCAGTCCCGGGAGCACGGGCTGCTCGGCGCCGAGCAGCATCAGTTGCTGACCAGCATGCTGGAGTTGCAGGGCACCACGGTGGCCCAGGTGATGGAGCCGTTCGACAAGATCGTCACGGTCCGCCGGGACGACACCGCCGAACGGATCGAGCACGTCTCCCGGGACAGCGGCCGGTCCCGCCTCGCCGTGGTCGACAGCGGTGGCGAGGTCTGCGGCCTGGTGCACGTCCGGGAGGCGGTGCGCGCGGTGACCACCGGCCGGACGGCGACCGCCGAGGAGCTGATGACGAACGCGTTCACGCTGCCGGCCGAGTCGTCGGTGTCCGAGGCGGTGGCGGCGATGCGGGGCCGGCAGGCGCAGCTCGCGTTGGTCCGCAACGGTGGCGGCCCGACCCGGCCGATCGGCTTCGTCGCGCTGGAGGACCTCCTGGAGGAGGTCATCGGCGAGTTCGACGACGAGACCGACCCGGTCCCGAGGGGCCGCCGCCTCCGCTGACCCACCCCGCCACCCCACCCCCACCCCCACCCCGGGCGCAGATTCACGGAAAGAGTGGCTATCCGAGGCCGGATAGCCACTCTTTCCGTGAAACAGGGCAGCGAGGGGGGAGGGGAGGGGGAGGGAGGGCGGGGTGTGGGTGGGTGGGGAGGGGGAATGCCCCGGTATGCGGCTCACCGGGGTGTCGCGGGGGTCGGCCTGGACCGGGCTCTCGGTCACCACCACGCTGCCCAACCCGAGCACCCGGCCGGGCCTGCGCCTGCCGGGTCGGGTGACGTTGGCCGCCGACGGCGAGGACGTCCTGGTCCGGCACATCCGCCTCGGGCTGGTCACCCAGGTCGAGCCGGAGGACCCGGGGGCGCCGCGCCGGCTGGTGCAGTACCACCAGTGGCCGATCGCGGGCCGGTTCGTGGTGCCGGGCGGGCGGCGGCGGGCGGTGGACTTCGCCGTGCCGCTGCCCTGGGCGACGCCGGTGACGGTGTTCGGCGGGGTGCCGTTGATGACGTTACGCACCGGGCTGCGGACCGAGGTGTCCGTCGACCCGGACCTCGACCAGGGCGAGATGGTGCCGGTCCTGGTCCACCCGCTGCCCACCCAGCAGCACCTGCTCGCCGCGTTGGACACGCTCGGCTTCATGATGCGGCAGGCGGGACTCCAGCAGGGCCGGCTGCCCGGGGTGGCGCAGACGCTGCCGTTCCAGCAGCGGCTCGGCTTCTGGGCCGCCCCGCTCTACGCCGGCCCGATGACCGAGCTGGAAGTGATCATGCTGACCGACTCGGCCGGCATGGAGGTGTTGTTCTGGCTGGACCGGCGGCTGTCCCTGGCCGGGGTGACCCACCAGAGCATCAGCCGGTTCCGGGTCTGGCACACCGGAGCGGACCAGCGGGACTGGGTGGCCACCGTGGACGGCTGGCTGCGGCACGCCATCGACCGGCACGCCGCAGCCGCCGCGCACGCGGACTGGTCGGCCACGATCCGGGAGTCGGCGCACGTCAGCCGCCATCCCGACCAGCCGGTCGCCCCCGGCTACGGCCTCGGCGGCACGGCCGGCAGCGGGGGCGTCGGCGGCGGTGGTGGCGGCGACGGCACCTGAGGTGTCAGGCGGAAACGGCCGGACGGAGCCGGGCTCGTGCGTCCGGCCACTCCGGCGCGAGCATCGAGTACTGCACGGTGTCCCGCCAGGAGCCGTCGAGCCGCTGCCGGTGGTGCCGCAGCACACCCTCCCGGGTCGCGCCGAGCCGTTCGATGGCCCGCTGGGAGCGCTCGTTGCGGATGTCGGTGTGCCAGACCACACGAACCGCGTCCAGCTCCTCGAACGCCCGGGTGAGCAGCAGCAGCTTCGCCTCCGTGTTGACGCCGGTCCGCCACCACGGCCGGCCCAACCAGGTGTACCCGATCGCCAGCGACCGGCGGACCGGGTCGATCTCGTACCAGGAGGTGGTGCCGACGACGGCGCCGGTGCGGGCGCAGCGCTGCGCCCAGCACACCTGCTCGCCGTCCTGCTGGGCGTCGAGGTAGCCGGCGATGATCCGCCGCATCCCGGCGACGTCGGTCGGCTGCCGATCGCCCAGGTGTCGCCAGACGTCCGGGTCTCCGGTCGCGGCGTACAGCTCGTCGGCGTGCGCGAGGTCCAGCGGTTCCAGCACGACGTGCTCGCCGCGCAGCACCACCGGATCCCGCCAGGGCGAGCGGGCCGGCCGCAGGTACGCGGGCACCGGCGCGACGACGCCGGCGTCCGGTTCGGGCCGGCCCGGCGTCAGCCGCAGCGGCAGCACCCCGGCCCAGTACGGCAGCTCCGCGTCGGCCGGCTCGTCGTTGACGCCACCGGTGCGCATCCGCACCGACACCTCTCGCAGGGGCAGCGCCAGCACCGCGGTCTCGGCCAGCTCGCGCCGGTTCGGCGGCCGGCTCTCGGTGGACCGGCCGGCGGCCACCTTCTCCACCAGCGCGGTCAGCACCCGGGCCTTCTCGTCGGCGTCGTCGACGAGGCGGGCGGTGCCGTGCGCGACGACCGAGCGGTAGTTGGCGCTGTGGTGGAACTGGGAACGGGCATAGACCAGCCCGTCGAGGTGGGTGACCGCGACGCTGACCGGTAGCCCGTCCGCGCCCCGGGCGGCGAGCAGCGGCCGGCTGCCGGTGGAGCCGTGCAGGTAGAGCGTGTCGTCGAGGCGGACGTGCAGGGTCGGCAGGACGCGTGGCTCGCCGTCGGAGGTGAACGCCAGCGCGCAGTGGTACGCCTCGTCGAGCAGCGCGTGGGCGGTGGCCCGGTCGTAGTGCATCCGGTCGCGGGTGCGGGTGGCGGTGGTGCGTTCGGTCCGGGGGTACATGCGATCTCCCGATTTTGTTCTAGTACAATCTCCGAACTGTGTCAGCACGTTATCAGATCAGCGGTGCCACGTCGGCGGCCATTTCGGCCAGCGTGGAATCCGCCGTCCGCGCCGGCGCGCTCGCCCCGGGCGACCCGCTGCCCGCGGTCCGGGCGCTCGCCGGCGAGTTGGGCGTCAGCCCGGCCACCGTCGCCCGGGCGTACCAGGAACTGCGGCAGCGTGGCCTGGTCGTCACCGCCGGCCGGCACGGCACCCGGGTCCGACCCCGCCCGCCGGTGGCCGCCCGCCGCGCGGCGCTGCTGCCGCCACCGCGCCCCGACACCCGCGACCTCGCCAGCGGCCATCCCGACCGCCGGCTGCTACCACCGCTCGGGCCGCACCTGGCCGCGCTCGCCGCCGGATTCGGGCCCGCCGCCGGGTACGCGGACGCCGCCGTCCTGCCCGAACTGGCCGCCGCCGCCCGGGAACGGCTCGCCGCCGACGGGGTGCCGGCCGACGAGCTGACCGTGACCGGCGGCGCGCTGGACGGCATCGAGCGGCTGCTCGCCGCCCATCTACGGCCCGGCGACGCGGTCGCGGTGGAGGACCCCGGGTGGGCCAACCTGCTCGACCTGATCGCCGCGCTCGGGCTGCGTACCGTCGGGGTGCCGGTGGACGACGAGGGCCCGACCGTGGCCGGGGTGCGGGTCGCGCTGGCCGCCGGTGTCCGGGCGCTGGTGGTGACCAGCCGGGCCCAGAACCCGACCGGCGCGGCTGTCTCCGCCGACCGGGCCGAGGCGCTGCGCACGCTGCTCGCCGACCGGGCCGACCTGCTGCTGATCGAGGACGACCACGCCGCCGAGCTGGCCCGCGTACCCCTGCACCCGCTCGCCGGGGTGACCCCGGCGTGGGCCCTCGTCCGGTCGGTGAGCAAGCCCTACGGGCCCGACCTGCGGCTCGCCGTGCTGGCCGGCGACGAGGCCACGGTGGCCCGGGTGGCCGGCCGGGCGCAGGTCGGCGCCGGTTGGGTCTCCACCGTGCTGCAACACCTGGTCCTGGCGCTCTGGCGCGATCCGGCCACCGCCGCGCTGGTGCGGCGCGCGGCGGACGGCTACGACCGGCGGCGGGACGGACTGGTCGCCGCGCTCGCCGCGCGCGGGCTGGCCGCGCACGGGCGCACCGGGATCAACGTCTGGGTGCCGGTGCCGGACGAGACGGTCGCGGTCACCGCCCTGCGCGACGCCGGCTGGTCGGTGGCGCCCGGCAGCCTCTACCGGATCGCCGCCGCGCCCGCCGTCCGGATCACGGTGAGCACCCTCACCGACACCGACCTGCCGCCACTAGCCGACGCACTCGCCCACGCGCTGCGCCCCGTGAAAGGCGGGGCCCCCTATTAACGCCTTCGGTATAGCAGGGGCCCCCTCTTAACACGCGCGCTGGCAGATGCCGCGTGCCGGACGGCGGAAAGGGTAGAACGGTCCGCATGGCCGAGACCGAGAACGCGCCCGGCGCGCAGGAGTTCATCCCGCCGTCGGCGGACACCATCGACGCGCTGCGGACCGCGGCGGCCGGCTGCCGCGGCTGCGAGCTGTACCGGGACGCGTCGCAGACCGTCTTCGGTCGGGGCGACGAGAGCGCCCGGGTGGTCTTCGTCGGCGAGCAGCCGGGCGACGTGGAGGACCAGCAGGGCCTGCCGTTCGTCGGTCCGGCCGGCCGACTGCTGCGTAGGGCGGTGGACGACGCCGGCCTCGACCCCGGCCAGATCTACCTGACCAACGCCGTCAAGCACTTCCGCTTCGAGCTGCGCGGCAGGCGGCGCATCCACCAGACCCCGGACCGGGTGCACATCACCGCCTGCCGGCCTGGCTGGTCGCCGAGTTCGCCCGGCTGCGCCCGGAGCTCGTGGTGGTGCTCGGCGCCACCGCCGCCAAGGCGCTGCTCGGCCCGACGTTCCGGGTGACGAGACAACGCGGCGAGCTGCTGCCCTGGCCGGCCGCCGCCCAGCATCCGGAGGACTTCGCGCGGGTGCCGGTGGACCGGTCCGGCGCGGTCGCCGACGCGCCGGACACCCGGCTGCTCGCCACCATCCATCCGTCCGCCGTGCTGCGCGCCGACAACCAGGACATCGCGTACGAGGGCCTGGTCGCCGACCTCACAGTGGCGGCCGGCGTGCTGCGCTGAGGTGGGCCGCGTTCTTCCCGTTCCCGATCCGAATGGTGTCGCCGGCATGGACATGCCTACCGGCGCTTGTGGTTCCGGCGCGATCCGGCAGTCCGGCGGTCCGGTCGTGCCGGGAGACCTGTCACCTGAATGCGATATGCCGCTGCGTCATAATTATGACTCTGAGGTATACGACGTCGAGATGATGTCTTCCGGTCTCCCGACACGCTGACCGCACGAGCCGCGCCACATCGGCGTGTCGAATCCTGGAGAAGGCGCGTTCTGGTCAGGCCAGGTGCTGTTCCTTGAGCGCGGCGACGAACGTCTGGAAGGTCTCCGGGGCGAACACCAGCGCCGGCCCCTTTCGGTCCTTGCTGTCCCGGACCGCGACGACACCGGGGAGATCGGCAGCCACTTCCACGCAGTTGCCGCCGTTGTTGCCGCTCTTCGTGCTCTTGTGCCAATGCGCGCTGCTCAGGTCCATGATGCTGCCGCTTCTCTGATCAGGTTGGCCGATTGGGTTCGAGGGAGAGCCTCTCCTACTATGCGTGCCCAGCGTTGCTCCAGGATGCCGACATCCTCCCGGTCCTCAATGATCTGCGCCCTCACCTGGGAGTCGATGTGAGCGACCCGAGTGCCGTCGGGCATCTCGGCCATCGCAAACGGACCCCCCATTCCTGGGTACAGCGGCGAGCCGAGAGGGACAATGTGCACCCGCACAGAGGTCAGCTCGGTGCAGGCGAGGATGTGCAGGCACTGCTCGCGCATCACCGAACGGTCCGAGTTGGCCGGACGACGAAGGACCGCCTCGTCCATGACGGCGACAAAGAGCGGAGGCCGGGACCGGCGCAGGATCGACTGGCGCTCGATCCGGGCGGCGGTCAGCGCGTCGACCTCCTCCAGCGTCAGTGACTCCATCGCCAGTGTCGCCCTGGCGTACGCCTCGGTCTGCAACAGCCCGGGCACCCAGGCCAGTTCGAAGCCACGGAGGGCGAGGGCCTCCCGCTCGATGTCGGCCCACGGCCGGAACCATGACGGCTCACGTCTCTTGAGTACGTCCGGCCACAGGTCCTTGACGTCCCTGCCGAGGATGGCTGCGACCCGGGAGCGGGCCACCGGGCGCGGGATGCGCCCACGGCTGACCCACCGCTGTGCCGTCTTGGGGTCCACGCCGGTCTGCGCGGCAAGGCTCTCCGCAGTCTCCCCGGCCTCGGTCATGGCCGCGATGAGTCCGTGATTCACGGCATCTCCTCAGTGGACGTCCCCGACGTCTCTCGAACATACATCAACGCAGTGTGAGGGTCCTGTCACCATACGGCATCCTGCCGGAAGGCGGCGATGCGGAGGTGCGGAGATGCCCAGGTGGAAGTGGTTCCAACGCGAGAACGAGCCGGTCGACGTGGTGCAGCCGGCCACGGCCTGTCCCGACCGGGTCGACTTCCACCATCGGCAGCCCTGCTCGCGATGCCTGTCGGGCGGCGGCTGCGAGCGGCTCGCGCGAGCCGGGGAGACGCTGCGCGCGTGGCGGGACCGGAATGGGACCGATGACGCTGAACGGCGGTGATGTCCTGCTGGGCACCAGGGCGGCGAGCGTCCAGTTCACGAAACCGGTCCGGTTCCGCGTGATCAAGGACGTCACGGACGCCGCCACCTTCGACGGCTGGCGTTGGATCGACGCTACGAGTTGGACGCGAAGGGTGAGGCGGTCCGGCGGCGCATCTTCGTGCGGTCGAGCGGGCTCCGGGTGGCGCATCGAGCCGTGGGTGACGACCGGGTGCGGCTCCCCGCCCGCTGAGGAGCCGACGGGTCAGGCGCGTCCCTGCCAGGTGCACAGGCAGACCCGGTTGCCGTCCGGGTCGGCGAGCACCCAGAAGTTCGGGGCCTCCGCGTCGCTGACCAGCGTGCCACCGGCCGCGAGCGCCGCCTCGATGCGCGCCGCGACAGCGGCCGGGTCGACCCACACGTCCGGATGCCAGCGCTGCCGGGGCTCCTCGCCGCCGGACGCCTGGAACCAGATCGTGGGCAGCGCGCCGGCCGGGTCGCGTACCTCGTCGTCGGTGGCGTCCGCGCCGCCCGGTCGCTCCCACGCCAGGATCGCCCGCCAGAACGGCGCGACGGCGGCGTGCTCCGGGCTGTCCAGCGCGAACTCCAGGCGGGACAGCCCGGCCGGGGACGGCGACAGGCCGGCATCGGCGGCGAGCGCCGAGATCGTCCGGGCCAGGCGCACGTCCCGCCCGGTGACGCCGCCCGCGTCGTGCGACCACAGCCGCACGTCCACGAAGGTGTAGCGCAGGTCCAGGTCGGGATGATGGTCCACCCGCTCGGCCTCCGCGCCGACCGCGGCCACCAACGCCAGACCGGCCGCGAAGTCGGGGGTACGGATGCGGGTGTGCAACGCGCCCAGCAGGTACGTCCACCCGTCCAGCCCGGCGTCGGCGATCTGTGCTCCGGTCAGCGTGGCCACCGGGTCATCCTGACGCGCGTCCCGCCGACCCGCCAACCCGGGGGCGCATCGCCCCTGTCCAGGGTGGGTGAGCGGTGCCAGACTGGCCGCCATGGAGCAGCATCTCTACCAGCCCGTGCACGACGAGTTCCGGGACCTGTGCCGTCGGTTCCTCGCCCGGGAGGCGGTGCCGCACCACGAGCGGTGGGAGGCCGAGGGCGTCGTCGACCGCGCGGTGTGGCGCAAGGCGGGCGCGGCCGGGCTGCTCGGCCCGGACGTGGACCCGGCGTACGGCGGCGGCGGGCAGCGTGACTTCCGGTTCAACGCGGTGCTCGACGAGGAGATCATCGCGGCCGGCTGCACCGGTCTGGGTTTCGGCCTGCACAACGACGTGGTGGCGCCGTACCTGACCGAGCTGACCACCGCCGACCAGCGCAAGCGCTGGCTGCCGGGCTTCTGCTCGGGTGACCTGGTCACCGCGATCGCGATGAGCGAGCCGGGCGCGGGCAGCGACCTGGCCGGCATCCGCACCACCGCGGTCCGCGACGGTGATTCGCTGGTGCTCAACGGCCAGAAGACGTTCATCACCAACGGCGAGCTGGCCGACCTCGTGGTGGTGGTGGTGAAGACCGCCCCGGAGCAGGGCGCGCACGGGGTGAGCCTGGTGGTGGTGGAGCGCGACACGCCGGGCTTCGGCCGGGGGCGTCGGCTGGCCAAGGTCGGGCTGAAGGCCAACGACACCGCCGAGCTGTTCTTCGACGACTGCCGGGTGCCGGCGGAGAACCTGATCGGCGCCGAGAACCAGGGCTTCTACCACCTGATGGCCAACCTGCCCCGGGAGCGGCTGAGCATCGCGGTCGCCGCGGTGGCGGCCTGCGAGAAGCTGCTCGCGCTGACGCTGGAGTACGCCCGCTCGCGGGAGGCGTTCGGCCGCCCGATCGGCTCGTTCCAGCACAACCGGTTCCTCCTGGCCGAGCTGGACACCGAGGTCACCATCGCGCGGACGTTCGTGAACCACTGCGTCGCCGAGCACGACGCGGGCCGGCTCTCGGTGACCGACGCGGCGAAGGCGAAGTGGTGGACCACCGAGTTGCAGACCCGGGTCGCCGACCGGTGCGTGCAACTGCACGGCGGGTACGGCTTCATGGCGGAGTACCCGGTGGCGAAGGCGTGGCTGGACAGCCGGGTGCAGACCATCTATGGCGGCACCACCGAGATCATGAAGGAGATCATCGGCCGCGGCCTCGGCCTGTAGCGAAACCGGGTGCCGGCCGGTCGGTCCGGTGCGGAAGGATGGGGCACCCGTCCCCACCAGGAGCGCCATGGCCACCGACCTGACCGCGCCGGCCCCGCCCCGGCCCGATGTCGCCGCCATCCAGCGGCGTACCCTCCGGCTGCTCTTCCTCACCCAGATCGTCGGCGGCCTCGGCGTGGCCATCGGCATCTCGGTCGGCGCGCTGCTCGCCGCCCGGATCGCCGGCACCGCCCTGGCCGGGCTGGCGCAGAGCGCCGGGGTGGTCGGCGCGGCGCTGCTCGCCGTGCCGGTGACCCGGCTGATGGCGGCGCGCGGGCGGCGCCCCGGTCTGGTCCTGGCCTACCTGATCGGCGCGACCGGCGGCGTGCTGGTGGTGGCCGCCGCGGTGACCCGTCTGGTGCCGCTGCTCTTCGTCGGCATGCTGCTGTTCGGCGGCGGCACGGCGGCCAACCTCCAGGCCCGCTACTCGGCGGTGGACCTCGCCGAGCCGGCGCGTCGGGGCCGGCAGTTGTCGCTTGTGGTCTGGGCCACCACCATCGGCTCGGTGACCGCGCCGAACCTCGCCTCGTTCGCCGACGACGCCACCCGGGGCTGGGGCGTGCCGACGCTGGCCGGGCCGTTCGTCTTCAGCGCCGTCGCGTTCGTGCTGGCTGCCGTCGTACTCTTCGCGTTGCTCCGGCCGGACCCGCTGCGCACCGCGCGCCGGCTGGCGGCGGCCGAACCGGCCGCTCCCGCCGGCCCGGACCGGGCGGTCACCCGCCGCGGCGGCATGGTCGCCGCGTGGCGGACGGTACGCCGGCGGCCGGCCGCCCGCCTCGGCATCGCCGCGGTCGCGGTGGGGCACCTGGTGATGGTCGCGGTGATGTCGATGACCCCGGTGCATCTCGGCGAGTGGCACTCCGACGCGGACGTGCTGCGGGTGGTCGGCATCGTGCTCAGCCTGCACATCGCCGGCATGTACGCGTTCTCGCCGGTGGTGGGCTGGCTGACCGACCGGCTGGGGCGGCGGCCGGTGATCCTCGGCGGCGTGGCGCTGCTGCTGGCCGCGTGCGCGGTGGCCGGCACCGCCGGGCACCACACCCCGCCGCTCTCGGTGGGGCTGGCGCTGCTCGGGCTGGGCTGGTCGGGCACCATGGTGGCGGGCTCGACGCTGCTGTCGGAGTCGGTGCCCGCCGCCGACCGGCCCGGCGTGCAGGGCCTCTCCGACCTGCTGATGGGGCTGGCCGGGGCGGGCGCGGCGGCGGTGAGCGGGTTCGTCATGCGGGCCGTGGGGTACCCGACGCTCA
This sequence comes from Micromonospora sp. NBC_01392, assembly GCF_045040125.1. Classification (NCBI taxonomy): domain Bacteria; kingdom Bacillati; phylum Actinomycetota; class Actinomycetes; order Micromonosporales; family Micromonosporaceae; genus Micromonospora; species Micromonospora sp. NBC_01392. The sequence continues at coordinate 1,907,736 of NZ_CP109549.1, forward strand.
CCCTGCTGGCGGCGATCGCGGTGGTGCCGCTGGTGGCGCTGGCGGTGCGGCGTCCCGGCGCGGAACCACTCGACGAGGAGGGCTGAACAGGTGCGGCTGACCGACTTCTGGACGCGTCTGGAGGAGGCGTTCGGGCCGGGCTACGCGGCCAGCATCGCCAGCGACCAGGTGCTGTCGCAGCTCGGCGGGCGGACCGTCGAGCAGGCGCTCGCGGCCGGTGAGGAAACGCACGTGGTGTGGCGCGCGGTGGTCGCCGCGTATCCCGACCGCGTGCCCGCACGACTACGCTGAGCAGCCTTTTCTCTGGTTCCGCGTGTCGCTTGCCCAGTCGTACACCTGTTCGGCTATTGTCCACAGCGGGGTGCTCGTCCACAGCTCACGGCCCGTCGGCTGGTTTTCTGTCGGACCCAGCGCCTAGCGTGTCCCGCGTGACGCGAAGCTCAGGAAAGACGCCGGCGAAGGCAGGGGTGGCAACGATGGCGGCAGGTCCTGACCGGGAGAAGGCGCTAGACCTTGCTCTCGCTCAGATCGACAAGCAGTTCGGCAAGGGTTCGGTGATGCGGCTGGGGGAGCGGCCCGTCGTGCAGACGGCGGTCATCCCCACCAGCTCCATCGCGCTCGACGTGGCGCTCGGCGTGGGCGGTCTGCCCCGCGGCCGGGTCGTCGAGATCTACGGTCCGGAGTCCAGCGGTAAGACCACCGTCGCCCTGCACGCGGTGGCCAACGCCCAGCGGGCCGGCGGCATCGCCGCGTTCATCGACGCCGAGCACGCGCTCGACCCGGAGTACGCGAAGGCGCTCGGCGTCGACACCGACGCCCTGCTGGTCTCCCAGCCGGACACCGGCGAGCAGGCGCTGGAGATCACCGACATGCTGGTCCGCTCCGGCGCGATCGACATCATCGTGATCGACTCGGTCGCGGCCCTGGTGCCGCGCGCCGAGATCGAGGGTGAGATGGGCGACAGCCACGTCGGCCTCCAGGCCCGGCTGATGAGCCAGGCGCTCCGGAAGATCACCGGCATCCTCAACAACACCGGCACCACCGCGATCTTCATCAACCAGCTCCGCGAGAAGATCGGCGTGATGTTCGGCAGCCCGGAGACCACCACCGGTGGTCGGGCGCTGAAGTTCTACGCCTCGGTCCGGCTCGACGTGCGCCGCATCGAGAGCCTCAAGGACGGCACCGACGTGGTCGGTAACCGCACCCGGGTCAAGGTCGTGAAGAACAAGGTCGCCGCGCCGTTCAAGCAGGCCGAGTTCGACATCATGTACGGCAAGGGCATCTCCCGTGAGGGCTCCCTGATCGACGTCGGCGTGGAGCAGGCGATCATCCGCAAGTCCGGCGCCTGGTACACCTACGACGGCGACCAGCTCGGCCAGGGCAAGGAGAAGGCCCGCGAGTTCCTCCGCGAGAACCCGGACGTGGCGGCCGAGATCGAGAAGAAGATCCTGGAGAAGCTCGGCGTCGGCACCGGTGGTGCGGGCGACGCCGCCGGCGGCCCGGAGTTGCCGCCGGTCGACTTCTGATCCGCTGACCAGTGGCAGGACGACGCGCCCGTACGGGACGGGGCTGGGATGCCAGCCCATCCCGTACGGGTGACGCCACCGGCGCGCCCCAGCCCCGCCGTGGCCGCCGTGGTCGCGCGGCGGAGTCCGATCCGGGGGAGGCTCCGGCTCCGCCGCGCGACGAGGCCGAGCTGGCCCGGGAGATCTGCCTGCGGCAGCTCGCCACCCGACCGCGCACCCGGGCCGAGCTGGCCGGCGCGCTCGCCCGGCGCGGCATCTCCGAAGAGGTGGCCGAGCAGGTCCTCGACCGTTACGACGAGGTCGGCATCGTCGACGACGCGGCCTTCGCCCAGGCCTGGGTGAGCAGCCGGCACACCGGCCGTGGGCTGGCCCGCCGGGCGCTCGCCAACGAGCTGCGCCGCAAGGGCGTCGACGACGAGCTGGCCGGCGCGGCGCTGGACGGGATCGACGAGGAGGCCGAGGCGGAGACCGCCCGCGCCCTGGTGGACCGGAAGCTGCGCACCGCCCGGGGCGAGCCCGACGCGGTGTTCCGGCGTCTGGTCGGCATGCTGGCGCGTAAGGGCTACCCGGCCGGCGTGGCGATCCGCGCGGTGAAGGACGCGCTGGCCGCGCAGAGCGCCGAGGCGGCGGAGTTCGCCGAGCACATCGACGCCGACGCCCTGGCCGACGCGGAGAACGACCTCGACGCCCGCCGGCACGACTGACCGTCCGGGCCCGGACGCGACCCTCCGGCGCCGGTGGCCTCGCGGGCGCCATGGCAGAAGGGGTGCACACCGGTGCTGAAGGCGTGTCTGAACGGCGGGCGGCGACGGGACGAGCACCCCGCCGTCCCGCTCACCCCGGCCGAGTTGGCCGCCGACGCCGCCCGCTGCGCGGCCGCCGGGGTGGCCGCGGTGCACGTGCACCCGCGTGACGACAGCGGCGTCGAGTCCCTCGACCCGGCCGTGATCGCCGCGGCGGTCGACGCCGTCCGGGCCGCCTGCCCCGGCCTGCCGGTCGGGGTCAGCACCGGCGCCTGGATCGTGCCCGACCCGGCCGAGCGGGTGGCCGCGGTGCGCGCCTGGACGGTGCGGCCCGACTTCGCCTCGGTCAACGCCCACGAACCGGGCGCGGCGGCGGTCGCGGCGGCCCTGCACGAGCGCGGCGTCATGGTCGAGGCCGGCCTCTGGACGGTGGCGGCGGTCGACGCGTGGCGTCGCTGGCCGACTCCGACCGGCCGGGTCCTCGTGGAGTGCATGGCCGAACCGGCGGAGGCGGCGCTCGCCGATGCGGTGGCGATCCTCGCCGCGCTGCCGACCGGGTGCCCGCCGGTGCTGCTGCACGGCGAGGGTCCGGCCACCTGGCCGGTGTTCGCCGAGGCGGTCCGGCGGGGCCTGCACACCCGCATCGGCCTGGAGGACACGCTGCTGCTCCCGGACGGCAGCCGCGCGCCGGACAACACCGCCCTGGTCGTCGCCGCCCGGCAGCACGCCCCGGGGGATGGGGTCTGAGCAGCCGGGAAATGTCACGCTAGGATGACAGGCGGCGAGGTTTGTCCGGCCCTGTCCGGCATATTCTCAGCAATCCGTGACGGCTCAACTTCTCTCCGTCCGGGTGGTTTGATCATGACTCCTTGACCGAACGGGTCCTCGCGACCTAGCCTCGCCATACAGGCTCACTTTGCCCGACCAGCGCAGGCTAAGCGCACAACATAGATCGCGTAACAGAACAGCATCACTTTGGCCAGCTTCACCGGCCCTTGACGGCAGCTCCGGACCCGGTCCGGAGCGTCCGACAACTGCAACCGGCCGCCGGCGGTTCCCCCGAAGGGGCACCGCCGACGGAAAGCTGCCCACAGCCAGCCGCTCCGGTCGGGCGTCCAGAGTCGCAGGCGCGTGCCCGTCGGCGCGTGTCCTGCGGCGCCGACGTTCAGGGGAGGCGGCCATGGCGCGGCGGCACAGGTTCACCGGCGGTCTGCGATGAGCGCCTTCGACGTCGTCCTCCTCGTGGTGGTGCTGCTGCTGGTCGTGGTGGTGGTCGGCGCCGTGCTGTTCGGTGTGCGGGCGCTCCAGCGGCTCAGCCTGGCCCCGGCACCGGAGGACCCGGCCTTCATCGCGGAGAAGGACCGGCAGGAACAGTCCCTGGCCGCGTTGCGTACCGCCGCCGACGAGGTCAACAGCACCATCGACGTGGCGAAGTCGGCCGCCTCCGCGGCCCGGGCCGAGGCGGCTGGCGCGAAGGCCGAGGCGAAGGCAGCCCGGGCGGAGGCGCGACGGGTGCTCGACGATGCCCGCGCCGAGGCCGACACCGTGCTGGAGCGGGCGCACAAGCAGGCCGAGGCGGACGCCGAGCAACTGCGTACCACCGCCCGGCGCAGCGGCGAGCGGGAGGTCGCGGTGCTCGCCGCCACCACCCGCGAGCAGGCCGCCGAGGTGGAGCGCCGGGCGGCGAGGATGGACGAGCGGGAGCGGCTGCACACCGAGGAGGTGGAGCGGCTCGCCGAACGGGAGCGGCAACTCACCGCCGCGACCGCCGCGCTCGCCGCCCGGGAGGCCGCGCTGGCCGAGCGCGAGCGGGCGCTGACCGAGGTGGAGGAGCAGCGCCGCCGCGAACTGGAGCGGGTGGCCGGGCTGACCGCCGACGCCGCCCGGGCCGAGCTGGTCGAGTCGATCGAGGGGCAGGCGAAGCGGGAGGCCGCGCTGCTGGTCCGGGAGATCGAGTCGGACGCGCGGGGCACCGCCGAGCAGCGCGCCCGGCACATCGTGGTGGACGCCATCCAGCGGGTGGCCAGCGAGCAGACCGCGGAGAGCGTGGTGAGCGTGCTGCACCTGCCCGGCGACGAGATGAAGGGCCGGATCATCGGCCGGGAGGGGCGCAACATCCGCGCCTTCGAGTCGGTCACCGGCGTCAACCTGATCATCGACGACACGCCCGAGGCGGTGCTGCTCTCCTGCTTCGACCCGGTCCGCCGGGAGGTCGGCCGGCTGACGCTGGAGAAGCTGGTGCTGGACGGCCGGATCCATCCGCACCGGATCGAGGAGGTCTACGACCTGGCCCGCCACGAGGTGGAGGAGCTGTGTCACCGGGCCGCCGAGGACGCCCTGGTCGAGGTGGGCATCACCGAGATCCACCCGGAGCTGGTCACCCTGCTGGGCCGGCTGCGCTACCGGACGTCGTACGGGCAGAACGTGCTCAAGCACCTGGTGGAGACCGCGCACATCGCCGGCACCATGGCCGCGGAACTGCGCCTGGACGTGGCGACCATCAAGCGGTGCGCGTTCCTGCACGACATCGGCAAGGCGCTCACCCACGAGGTGGAGGGCAGCCACGCCATCATCGGCGCCGACCTGGCCCGCAAGTACGGCGAGGCCGAGGACGTGGTGCACGCCATCGAGGCGCACCACAACGAGGTGCCGCCGCAGACCATCGAGGCGGTGCTCACCCAGGCGTCGGACGCCTGCTCGGGCGGGCGGCCCGGGGCCCGGCGGGAGAGCCTGGAGGCGTACGTCAAGCGGCTGGAGCGGATCGAGGAGATCGCGGCCGGCAAGCTCGGCGTGGAGAAGGTCTTCGCCATGCAGGCGGGCCGGGAGATCCGGGTGATGGTCAAGCCGGACGACGTGGACGACATCGGCGCGGCCGTGCTGGCCCGCGACGTGGCCAAGCAGATCGAGGAGGAGCTGACCTATCCGGGGCAGATCCGGGTGACAGTGGTGCGCGAGTCCCGGGTCACCGAGATCGCCCGCTGACCGACGCGTGGGGATGGTGGCCGGTGCCGGCCGCCATCCCCACGCTGCTTTCGGTGCCTGTGGAAGCCGTCGCTCAACCCTGTGGTTCGGTCACCTGGGCGTCGTCCCGCGGTGCCGTCGCCTGCTTCGGGACCCGGAACCCGCGTCGCCGGGTACGCCGGTCGAGCCAGTTCGCCAGCGCGGTCACCAGCGAGTTGATGGCGATGTAGATGACGGCCACCACGATCGCGGCGGCGACCACGTTCCCGCGGTTCGCGGACAGGTCGTTGACGCCCCGCTGGAGCAGCTCGGGGAAGGCCACGATGTAGCCGAGCGCGGTGTCCTTGAGCAGCACCACGAGCTGACTGACGATCACGGGCAGCATGGCCCGGGCCGCCTGCGGCACCAGGATCAACTGCATCACCTGGCTCTTCCGCATGCCGACGGCGTACGCCGCCTCGGCCTGGCCCGCCGGGATCGAGCGGATGCCGGCGCGGAACGCCTCGGCGAGCACCGACCCGTTGTAGAGCGTGAGGCCGATGACCACGGACCAGAACGCCGACACCGGCCCCTGGATCAGGAACGGCACGCCGTAGAAGATGAAGAAGATCATGAGCAGCAGCGGGACGGCGCGGAAGAACTCCACGATCGCGCCGGCCGGAACCCGGACCCACCAGTGGTCGGAGAGCCGGCCGACCGCGAACAGGACGCCGAAGGCCAGCGACAGCACCATGCCGGTGGCGGCGGCGAGCAGGGTCTGCCGCAGGCCGGGCCAGATGAACTGGGTCCACGTGGACGCCTCGGTGAAGGGCTTCCAGAGGCTCCCCTCCCACTGCCCGGCCTGGTCGAACTTGGTGTAGACCCACCAGAGCAACGCCGCCAGGCCGACGCCGAAGACGACGCTGAGCACCGCGTTGCGGACGCGGGCCCGGGGCCCGGGGTGGTCGTAGAGGACAGAACTGGTGCTCATCAGCGCTTCACCGCCAGTCGGTTGGCCAGCCAGCCGAAGAAGTAGCCGGTGGGGACGAGGATCGCGGCGAAGGTGCCGGCGAACACCAGGAAGATCGGGATCACGGCGTCGCCGTTGTCGTTGATGAGCTGCTTCATCACGCTGGACGCCTCGATCAGGCCGATCGTGCCGACGATCGTGGCGTTCTTGCACAGCGCGATGAGCACACTGCCCAGCGGGGCGACCACGGCCCGCCCGGCCTGCGGCAGGATCACGATCCGCAGGGTCTGGAAGAAGGTCAGCCCGATCGCGCGGGCGGCCTCCGCCTGGCCGGCCGGGACGGTGTTGACGCCGGACCGGACCGCCTCGCAGACGAACGCGGCGGTGTAGACCGACAGGCCGACGACCCCGAGCCAGAAGTTGTTCAGGTCCAGGTCGTCGGAGAGGCCCACACCCAGCGTCGAGTAGAGGCCGAAGTAGCAGAAGAAGATGATCAGCGTCAGCGGTGTGTTGCGGAAGATGTTGACCCAGGCCGCGCCGAAGCCCCGCAGCACCGGCACGGGGGAGACTCGGAAGGCGGCGAGGAGCACACCGAGCACCAGCGCGAGGACCGCCGACGCGCCGGTCAGCTTGAGGATCCAGAGAAAACCCGACAGGTACGCGTCGAGGTTGGTCGGATCAGCGAATACGTGCATGCGTCGACTCCCGGGGCCCGTCGTCGGCGTCGTGACAGCCCAGGGCCGGCACCCCGTGGGATGCCGGCCCTGGAACAGGTCAGACGCTGCCGCAGTTGGTCAGCTTCGTGGTGTCCAGCTCGGGTGCGGCCTTGCCGCTCTTGCCCAGGGTCGCGTCCCAGGCGGCCTTGTACGTGCCGTCCGAGGCGGCGGTCTTGAGGATCTCGTTGACCTTCTCGCAGCCGTCCTTGTCGTCCTTCTTCAGGCCGATGCCGTAGGGCTCGGTGGAGAAGGTCTTGCCGACCACCTTGAACTTGCCGGCGTACTGGGACTGCGCGGCGTAGCCGGCGAGGATGATGTCGTCGGTGGTCACCGCGTCGACCTGGCCGCCCTCAAGCGCGGTGATGCACTTCGAGTACGCGTCGAACTGCTGGAGCTTGGCCTTCGGGTAGTCGGTCTGGATCCGCTTGGCCGGGGTGGAGCCCTGCGCCGAGCAGACCTTCTTGCCGTCCAGACCCTCCGGGCCGGCAATCGTGGAGTCGGCCTTGACCAGCAGGTCCTGGCCGGCGATGAAGTACGGGCCGGCGAAGTTGACCTTCTGCTTGCGCTCGTCGTTGATGGTGTAGGTGGCCACCACCAGGTCGACGGTGCCCTGCTGGATGAAGGGCTCACGGTTGGCCGAGACGGTGGTCTTCCACTCGATGTTGTTCGCGTCCACACCGAGGCCCTTGGCCACGATCTTGGCGATCTCGATGTCGAAGCCCTCGTACTGGCTGCCGGTCTGGATGCCGAGACCCGGCTGGTCGGCCTTCACGCCGATGACCAGCTTCTTCTGGTTCTGGGCCTTACCGATGATGCCCTTGGCCCCGCCGCTGCCGGACCCGCTGTCCCCGTCGCCGCCGCAGGCGCTCATGCCGAGCGCCAAGGTCGCCGCCGCGGCTACCGCCGCCACGCGCTTCATACGCATACACATCTCCTTCTTCGACGGAGCCGCCGGGACGACTCCACTACGGACGCTCAGTGCGTGAGGATCTTGGAGAGGAAGTCCTTGGCCCGCTCGCTGCGCGGGTTCGCGAAGAACTCGTTCGGCGGCGCGTCCTCGACCAGCTTGCCGTCGGCCATGAAGATGACCCGGTTGGCCGCGTGCCGGGCGAAGCCCATCTCGTGCGTGACCACCACCATGGTCATGCCGTCGCGCGCCAGCGAGGTCATCACGTCGAGCACCTCGCCGACCATCTCCGGGTCGAGCGCGCTGGTCGGCTCGTCGAAGAGCATCGCCTTGGGCTGCATGGCCAGCGCGCGGGCGATCGCCGCCCGCTGCTGCTGGCCGCCGGAGAGCTGGGCCGGGTACTTGTCCGCCTGGTTGGCGATGCCGACGCGGTCGAGCAGGGCCAGGCCGCGCTCGCGGGCGGCGGCCGGCTTCTCCTTGCGGACCTTGACCGGCCCGAGCGTGACGTTCTCCAGGATGCTCTTGTGCGCGAAGAGGTTGAACGACTGGAACACCATGCCGACCTCGCTGCGCAGCTTGGCCAGGGGCCTGCCCTCGGCCGGCAGCGGCTGCCCGTCGAACGTGATGGTGCCGTTGTCGATCGGCTCCAGCCGGTTGATGGCGCGGCACAGCGTCGACTTGCCGGAGCCGGACGGGCCGATGACCACGACCACCTCGCCCCGGCCGACGGAGAGGGACACGTCGTCGAGCACGTGCAGCGGCCCGAACCACTTGTTGACCCCGTCGAGCACGATCAGCGGGTCGCCCGTCGTCACGATCGTCCACCGTCCCTGTCGTCCGTGCCGGAACAGGGGGTCGGTCGACCCCCGGTTGGGCAACTGTAGGCGGGGTGATGTGGCGGAACGCAACTCAGTTGGTCACGGAGCGGTAACACCGGTCACCGGTGTGCCGGCGGGTCCCAATTCCGTCCCGGCCGGGGCGCCCGATTGGCGACGCCGCCATCTCGCGGAGATCATGGAGCGATGACGTTCCGGCTCACCGAGTACGCCCGTGGCGGTGGCTGCGCCTGCAAGATCCCGCCCGGTGAGCTGGAGGCGATGGTCGCCGGGCTGGGCCCGAGCGGCGGCGCGGCCGAGCTGCTGGTCGGCCTGGAGAACGGCGACGACGCCGCGGTGGTCCGGCTGGACGAGCGCACCGGCCTGGTGACCACCGCCGACTTCTTCACCCCGGTCGTCGACGACGCGTACGACTGGGGCCGCATCGCCGCCGTCAACGCGCTCTCCGACGTGTACGCCATGGGCGGCACCCCGCTCGTCGCGCTCAACCTGCTGTGCTGGCCGCGGGAGGTGCTGCCGCTGGAGTTGGCCCGGGAGGTGCTGCGCGGCGGGCAGGACGTGGCCCGCGAGGCGGGCTGCCACCTGGCCGGCGGGCACAGTGTGGACGACGACGGCCCGAAGTACGGCCTGGCGGTCACCGGGTTGGTCCGCCCGGACGAGTTGATCACGCTGGACGCCGGGCGGGCCGGGCTGCCGTTGTCGCTGACCAAGCCGCTCGGCGTCGGCGTGCTCAACACCCGGCACAAGCAGACCGGGGAGCGCTTCGCGGCGGCGGTCGACTCGATGACCCGGCTCAACCGGGACGCCGCCCGCGCCGCGGTGGCCGCCGGCATCCGCTGCGGCACCGACGTGACCGGCTTCGGGCTGCTCGGGCACGCCTCGAAGCTGGCCCGCGCCAGCCGGCTCACGGTGGCGATCGACACCGCCGCGGTGCCGTACCTGGAGGGCGCGCGGGAGGCGCTGCGCGACGGGTACGTCAGCGGCGGCACCCGGCGCAACCTGGAGTGGGTGACGCCGTGGACCGACTTCGGCGACGTCGACGAGGCCGAGCGGCTGCTGCTGGCCGACGCGCAGACGTCGGGCGGGCTGCTGGTGGCCGGCGAGGTGCCGGGCGGCACGGTGGTCGGCGAGCTGCTGCCCGCCTCCGACACGTTGATCCGGCTGCGCTGACCGGCGTGGCAGCGGTGCGGACGCGACACCGTACCCGATAAACTGTCATCTTCCCGCTACTCAGGGCAACGTCGCCCAGGGGAAATTTTGCCCGGAATGGTCACAGACCGGTAACTTGCCCCCGGTCGAGGTCAAATGCCCCCCACCATCGTCAGTAAGGCCCGATCCGGAGGCCGGTGGGACGAGCGCAGCGAGGAGGCGGCATGACCGAGCTGTGGAACTGGAGAATCGACGGCAGCGCGCCGGTGGAGGTCTACCCGGCGTTGGCCGAGGCACTCGGCCGGGTGGTGATGCCGCTCGCCGTCGCCGACCCGGTCCGGCTGCCCGCGTACGCGGTGGTCTGCGACGTGTGGGAGGCGCCCGGGGCGTACGGCACCGTGGTCGACTGTTACGGCGTGCCCGAACGCCTGCCCGAGCTGCCCGCCATCGCGGCCCTGGCCCGGGTGCTCGGCCGCAACTGCCTGATGCGCGACGACACGCTCGACGCCGGCCGGCACCTGCTGGTCGCCCCGGACGGCACGATCCGCCCGGTGCACCTCGACGTGGTCGAGACCGACGACGGCGAGGTGCTCAGCGACCAGCGGCTCTGCACGCTTGCCGACCCCGGCTGCCGGGGCTGGTCGCAGTGCCACCGCTCCCGGTGGGCCCCCGACTCGGTCGCCCCCGCGCTGGCCGCCGCCTGACCGGCCCCCACCCCCACCCGCCGGGCGGGACACGGGGGTGGGGCGGTCCGGGTGGCCCGGATACGCTGTCCGGGTCATGACTACCGCAGCCGCGGGCAGCCCGCGCACCTACCAGGTGCGCACGTACGGCTGCCAGATGAACGTGCACGACTCCGAGCGCATCTCCGGCCTGCTCGAAGACGCCGGCTACGTGCGCGCCGCCGAGTCCGCCGAACAGCCCGACGTGGTGGTGTTCAACACCTGCGCGGTCCGGGAGAACGCCGACAACCGGCTCTACGGCAACCTCGGCCACCTCCGCCCGGTCAAGACGAAGCACCCCGGGATGCAGATCGCGGTCGGCGGCTGCCTGGCCCAGAAGGACCGCGGCGAGATCGTCCGCAAGGCGCCCTGGGTGGACGTCGTCTTCGGCACGCACAACATCGGCTCGTTGCCGGCGCTGCTGGACCGGGCCCGGCACAACGCGGCGGCCGAGGTGGAGATCCTCGAGTCGCTGGAGGTCTTCCCGTCCACGCTGCCGACCCGGCGCGAGTCGACGTACGCGGGCTGGGTCTCCATCTCGGTCGGCTGCAACAACACCTGCACGTTCTGCATCGTGCCGTCGCTGCGCGGCAAGGAGAAGGACCGCCGCCCCGGCGACGTGCTCTCCGAGGTGCGCGCGCTGGTCGCCGAGGGCGTGCTGGAGGTGACGCTGCTCGGGCAGAACGTCAACTCCTACGGCGTGGAGTTCGGCGACCGGTACGCGTTCGGCAAGCTGCTGCGCGCCTGCGGCGACGTCGACCGGCTGGAGCGGGTCCGGTTCACCAGCCCGCACCCGAAGGACTTCACCGACGACGTGATCGCCGCGATGGCCGAGACGCCGAACGTCTGCCACTCGCTGCACATGCCGTTGCAGTCCGGCTCCGACGACGTGCTGCGGGCGATGCGCCGCTCGTACCGGTCGGAGAAGTACCTGGGGATCATTGCCAAGGTCCGGGCGGCGATGCCGGACGCGGCGATCACCACCGACATCATCGTCGGCTTCCCCGGCGAGACCGAGGCGGACTTCCAGCAGACCCTCGACGTGGTCCGGGAGGCCCGGTTCTCGTCGGCGTTCACGTTCCAGTACTCCAAGCGCCCCGGCACCCCGGCCGCCACCATGGCCGACCAGCTCCCCAAGCAGGTCGTCCAGGAGCGCTACGAGCGGTTGATCGCCTGTGTCGAGGAGATCACCTGGGCGGAGAACAAGAAGCTGGTCGGCGAGACCGTCGAGGTGCTGGTCGCCGTCGGCGAGGGGCGCAAGGACGAGCGCACCGGCCGGATGTCCGGCCGGGCCCGCGACGGCCGGCTCGTGCACTTCGCCACCGGTGACCTGGCCGGGCGGATCCGCCCCGGCGACATCGTGCACACCACTGTCACGTACGCCGCCCCGCACCACCTCAACGCGGACGGGGCACCGGTGGCGCACCGGCGTACCCGGGCCGGCGACGCGGCCGAGGCGGGACGCGCCCCGCGTACGCCCGGGGTGCTGCTCGGGCTGCCGACGGTCGGCGCGCCGGCCGAGTCGCCCGCCCCCACCGGCGGCTGCGCCGCCCACTGACTCACCCCCGCTCGCTCGGAAGGAGGGGCCCCTTCTTAACACCAGGTGTTGAGAAGGGGCCCCCTCTCTACCGAATGCGTTAAAAGGGGGCCCCTCCTTACACCATCAGCAGGCGGTGCCGTTGAGCTTGACGGTGGCGGGGGTGGCGGCGGTGCCGTTGGCGGTGAAGCCGACGGTCACCGAGGCACCCGGCGCCAGCGACGACGCCCAGTTCGGCGCGGCGGCCGTGACCGTGGTGCCGGACTGCGTGACGGTGGCGTTCCAGCCGCTGGCCAGCGTCACCCCGGACGGCCACGTCCAGGTGGCCGACCACGGGTTCAGCGCGGCGGTGCCGGTGTTCTTGACGGTCAGCTCGCCCTGGAACCCGCCGGCCCAGGCGTTGGTCTGCTTGTAGCTGGCGGTGCAGCCGCCGCTGGGCGCCGGCGTCGTCGGTGCCGGCGTGGTCGGTGCCGGCGAGGTGTTCGGGGTGCCGGTCGGGGACGGGCTGCTGGTGCTGCCGCCACCCGTCGGCGGGATCAGGTACGGCTGGAGGATGGCCTGCTTGGCCTGGTTGACGGTGGTCCAGTCGTCGTTGGCGATGCCGCCGGTGTCACCCGAGTTCGGGTTCCACGACCAGTAGGTGAACGACATGCCGTTGACCCCGGTGCCGGTGTAGGCCATCAGGTTCTCCAGCCAGACCTTGTCCTTCGGGTCCTGGAGTGTGGTGCCGAACTCGCCCATCATGATCGGCGCGATGTTCTGCTTGTAGAGGTAACCCCAGTACTTGTCCCAGATCGCCGGCATGTTCGCCGGGTAGCTCGGGTCGTCGAACCAGGCCTGCCGGTAGACCGAGGTGGCGTACTCGTGCGGCGAGTAGACCAGCCGGTTCGCCACGTTGAGCCGCACCGGGAACTGCCCGGCCTTGGACAGGTTGCCGCCCCACCAGCCGCAGTCCTCGTCGTTGCTGGGGTCGTTGTCCCAGACGTTCGACAGGCCGCCGCTCGGGCAGCTCACCCCCTCCACGAAGATCAGCCAGTTGGGCTGCACGCCGAGGATCGCGTTGCCGGCCCGCTCGGCGGCGAGCCGCCAGTCCCGGGCGGTGTCGCCGCAGCCCCAGCAGGCGCCGGTGGCGGCCGGGTTGGTGCCCTCGGCGTGCGGCTCGTTGTGCAGGTCCGCGCCGATCACCGTCGGGTTGTTCGCGTACCGCTGGGCCATCGTCTTCCAGTCGGCGATCCAGGTCGCCTCGGACACGCCCGAGGTGTACCAGAGCGGCGACTGCCCGGCCGAGGTCGGCCGGTGCCGGTCCAGGATGACCCGCATCCCCTTGCTGCCCGCGTAGTCGATGACCTTGTCCAGGATCTGCAACGGGGAGAGCCCGATCAGGTCCGGGTTGACGAAGTCGTTGATCCCGGTCGCCGTCGCGCCGGGCTTGATGGAGTCGTTCGAGAACGGGATGCGCAGCGTGTTGTAGCCCAACCGGGCCATGGTGTCGAGCTGGCCGCGCCACGGGTTGCTCGACCACAGGCCGTGGAACGTCTTGTTGTCGGTCTCCATGCCGAACCAGTTGATGCCGGTCAGCCGGACGGTCGCGCCCGTGCTGTCGACGATCTTGTTGCCGTTGGTGTGCAGGTAACCGGTGCCGGTGCCGCCGGCCGCGGCGACGGCCGGGGTGGTGCTGACGGCCGCGGCGACGAGGATGCCGGCCGCGGCGGTGGCGAGCGCCGTCAGGGCGCCGCCGAGGGCGGTGCGTCGGTGCATGGGAGCTCCACTTCGGATGCCCGCGCCGCTCGGGCGCCGCGGGCGGCAGGACCAGGAGGCCCGACCCGCTCGTCATCGAGTACGCGGACAGCGTCCGCCGGGCCGGTCACGTGGACGGCCAACCGCGGGGGAACACCGGCGACCCTCGACGGCGATGATCACCCGTCGACGCCCTGCGCCGGCATCACAACCTGACTCCGCCGCCCATTCTGATCAGCCCACCTCGATGCGTCAACACACCACCGCACCCCGCCCCCCTTTCCACGCTGATTCACGGAAAGAGTGCCTATCCGGCGTGGAATAGGCACTCTTTCCGTGAATGTGCGCGCGGGGGAGGGAGGGAGAGGGAGGGGGGAGGGTCAGCCGGCCTGCTCGGCCAGTTGGAGGAACTGGCGCTTGGACGCCAGCGCCTGCTCGGCCTCCTTGATGCGGCGGGTGTCGCCGGCCGCCTGGGCCCGGGCCAGCCGCTCCTCGGCCTCGGCCACCTGGGCGCGCATCTGCGCCAGCAGCGGATTGTCCTCCTTGGAGGTGCGCCGCCACGCCGAGTCCATCACCTGGCGGACCTTCTCGTCCACCGTCCGCAGCCGGCGCTCCAGGCCGGCGGCCGCCTCGCGGGGCACCCGGCCGGCCTCGTGCCACTGCGCCTGGATCTCCCGCAGCTTCGCCTGGGCGCCCTTCGGGTCGCCGTCGACGTCGAGCGCCTCGGCCTCGACCAGCAGCGCCTGCTTGCGCTCCAGGTTGACCTTCTGCTCGTTGTCCCGCGCCGAGAAGACCTCGCTGCGGCGGGTGAAGAACTCGTCCTGCGCGGCCCGGAACCGTTCCCAGAGCTTCTGCTCGGCCTCCTTGGCGGCGCGCGGCGCGGCCTTCCACTGGGCCATCAGGTCCTTGAGCTGGCCGGCGGTGACGCCCCAGTCGGTGGACTCCTTGAGCTTCTCGGCCTCGGCGACCAGTTCCTCCTTGACCGTCTGCGCCTGCTTGCGCTGCTGGTCGAGGGAGGCGAAGTGGGCGCCCCGGCGCCGGGTGAAGCCGTCCCGCGCGGCGGCGAACCGCTTCCACAGCTCACCGTCGGTCTTCTTGTCGACGCCGCGGATGGTCTTCCACTCGTCGAGGATCTCCTTGAGCCGGTCGCCCGCGGTCTTCCAGCCGGTCGACTCGGCGGCCAGCTTCTCGGCCTCCTCGACCAGGGCGGTCTTGCGGGTCAGCGCCTCGCCCCGGGCGGCCTCCCGGGCCGCCTTGGCCTCGCCGGCCTTCTCCTCGGCGACGGCGGCCAGCTTGTCCAGCCGGGCGGCCAGGGCGTCGATGTCCCCGACCACGTGCGCCTCGGGAAGTGACGCGCGGATCCGGCGGATCGTGGTCAGCGAGTGGCCGGCATCGGCCGCGCCCGAGTTGAGCCGGGCCTCGGTGAGGTCCACCTCGGTCACCAGGTCGGCGAAGCGCCGGGCGAAGTGGGCGAGCCCTTCCTCCGGGGCCCCCGCCTGCCAGGATCCGACCACCCGCTCGCCCTCGGCGGTCTTGACGTAGACGGTGCCGTCCTCGTCGACCCGTCCGAAGGCAGTCCAGTCGCTCATGTGCCCATCCTCGTTCTCCCGGCGCCGAGGGAACAGCCCTCGGTCGCCGCCACGGCGCAGCAAACTTTCTCCCGGCATTGTCACAGGTCCGCCCCCGTCCGTGTCGAGCGCCTGTCGTCGACCGTGACCATACGGTGTCGTACGCCCTCGATGACCGGATCGGCGCGGGACGCACCGGGGTGTCCCGCTAGGTTGGGGTCGTGCCCCTGGTCGCCGCCGCCGTCTGCCCCCATCCGCCGCTGCTCGTGCCCGAGCTGGCCGGCGCCGCCGCACCCGAGCTGGACGATCTGCGGGCCGCCGCCGACGCGGCGGTCGCCCGGCTGCTCGCCGCCGGGCCCGACGCGATTCTGCTCGTCGGCGGGGGACCGGAGACCGTCCGGTTCAACGCCGCCGACTCGGGCTCTCTGCGCGGCTTCGGGCTCGACCGGCCGGTGCGGCTGTGGAAGATCTCCTGCTCCGGCGGAGAGGTCCTGCCGCTGAGCCTGACCATCGGCGCCTGGCTGCTGAACCGCTCCGGCACCGGGCTGCCCCGCCTGGCCCGGTCGGTGGCCCACGACGCCGCACCGGCGGAGTGCGCGGCGTTCGGCGCGAGCCTGATCACCGACGACGATCCGCGGGTCGCGCTGCTCGTGCTCGGCGACGGGTCCGCCTGCCGGGGCGTCACCGCGCCGGGGTACGACGACCCGCGCGCGCCCGCGTACGACGATATGGTCGCCGCGGCCCTGGCCGGCGCGGACGCCGACGCCCTGCGCGGCCTGGACCCGGTGCTCTCCGCCGAGCTGCGGGTCGCCGGGCGGGCGCCCTGGCAGACGCTGGCCGGCGCGGTGGGCGCGGCGGGCGGCGACTGGCGCGGCGAGCTGAGCTACCACCGGGCGCCCTACGGCGTCGCCTACTTCGTGGCGAACTGGGAGCTGTCGTGACCGTCATCGCGGTGGTCGGGCCGACCGCGGCCGGCAAGTCGGCGCTGAGCATCGCGTTGGCGCACGCGCTCGACGGTGAGGTGGTCAACGCCGACTCGATGCAGCTCTACCGGGGCATGGACGTCGGCACCGCCAAGCTGACCCCGGCCGAGCGGGAGGGCGTGCCGCACCACCTGCTGGACATCTGGCCGGTGACGGAGCCGGCCAGCGTCGCCGAGTACCAGAAGCTGGCCCGCGCGGCGGTCGACGACATCCTCGCCCGGGGGCGGGTGCCGTTGCTGGTCGGCGGCTCCGGGCTCTACGTGCGGGCGGTGCTGGAGCAGTTCGAGTTCCCCGGCACCGACCCGGCGCTGCGGGAGCGGCTTGAGGCGGAGCTGGCCGAGGTCGGCGCGGCCCCGCTGCACGCCCGGCTCGCCGCCGCGGACCCGGTGGCGGCGGCCGGCATCCTGCCCGGCAACGGCCGGCGGATCGTCCGGGCGCTGGAGGTGATCGAGCTGACCGGCGCGCCGTTCACCGCGTCGCTGCCGGCGCCCACGCCGTACTACCCGTCCGTGCAGCTCGGCGTGGACCTGGACACCGCGACGCTGGACGAGCGGATCGCGCTGCGGGTGGACCGGATGTGGGCCGACGGCCTGGTCGACGAGGTGCGCACGCTGGTCGGCGCGGGGCTGCCGGCGGGCCGGACGGCCAGCCGGGCCCTCGGCTACCAGCAGGTGCTGCGGTTCCTGGCCGGTGAGCTGACCGAGACGCAGGCGTACGAGGAGACGATCCGGGCCACCCGCCGCTTCGTCCGCAGGCAACGCTCGTGGTTCCGGCGCGATCCGCGCGTGCACTGGCTCGACTCGGCAGCTCCCGGGTTCGTCGACGCGGCGCTGCGGATCGCCGTCGGGCATCGGGGATGATGGGACCGTGGAGTTCAGCAAGGGGCACGGCACCGGCAACGACTTCGTCATCCTGCCCGACCCGGACGGCACGCTCGACCTGACGCCCGGCCTGGTCGCCGCGC
Organism: Micromonospora sp. NBC_01392; assembly: GCF_045040125.1. Taxonomy (NCBI): domain Bacteria; kingdom Bacillati; phylum Actinomycetota; class Actinomycetes; order Micromonosporales; family Micromonosporaceae; genus Micromonospora; species Micromonospora sp. NBC_01392. The sequence continues at coordinate 1,925,034 of NZ_CP109549.1, forward strand.
TCTGCGACCGACGGCGCGGGCTGGGCGGTGACGGCGTGCTGCGGGTGGTGCGCGCCGCGAAGCACCCCGACGGCGCCGCGCTGGCCGGCGAGGCCGAGTGGTTCATGGACTACTGGAACTCCGACGGCTCGTTCGCGGAGATGTGCGGCAACGGGGCCCGGGTCTTCGTGCGCTACCTGCTGGAGCGGTCACTTGTCGCCCCGTCGGGCGAGACGCTGCCGATCGCCACCCGGGCCGGTCTGGTCCGGGCCCGCGTCGAGGGCGCGGACGTGGCGGTCGAGATGCGCCGGCCCCGCCTGCACGACGCGGCCACCGCCACACTGGGCGGGCTGACCCTGACCGGCGCGGCGGTGGACGTCGGCAACCCGCACCTGGTGTGTGCGCTGCCGGCTGCGTTGGACCTGGCCGCCCTCGACCTCACCCGCGCCCCCGAGGTCGATGCCGCGACGTTCCCGGCCGGCGTCAACGTCGAGTTCACCACGCCCGGCGAGCCGGTCGACGGCACCGACGGGCACGTGCTGATGCGGGTCCACGAGCGGGGCTCCGCCGAGACGCTCTCCTGCGGCACCGGCGCGTGCGCGGTGGCGGCGGTGGCGTTGCGGGACATGGGCCGGGAGAACGGCGTCGTGGCCGTGGACGTCCCGGGCGGCCGCCTGACGGTCACCGTGACCGCCGACTCCTGCTGGCTGGCCGGCCCTGCCGTGCTGGTCGCCACCGGCGCCCTGACCCGCGCCGCCCTGCGCCCCTGACTCGTGCCTCCCCGGCCGGTGCCGGTCGTGCGGGGTGTTCGCCTTGCACGGGGGCGTCGCCCGAGCTGGGGGCGTTCGCCTTGCACGGGGGCGTCGCCCGAGCTGGGGCGTCGCCCGCACAGGGGCATTGGTGACGTTGGGTAACGGCCCGGGAGACGGATGGGCTCAGGAGCGATATACCGACTGGTCATATTTATGACGCAGCGGTATATCGCTGCACAGTCGCACCTCTACCGGCCGCGACACGCCGGCCCGCGACACGCCGGCGGCGGCGCCGGCGGCGGCAGCTTAGGACAAGCGGCCAGGCGGCGCGGCAGGCAGCCGAAGGCGGGCGGCCAGACGGCGCCGCATGCAGCGAAGGCGGGCGGCCAGACGGCGCCGCATGCAGCGAAGGCGGGCGGCCAGACGGCGCCGCATGCAGCGAAGGCGGGCGGCCAGACGGCGCCGCATGCAGCGAAGGCGGGCGGCCAGAGGGCGCGGCATGCAGCGAACGCGGGCGGCCGGGCCCCGGGGGGTGGCAGCCGAGGCGGGCGGTGGGGAAGGCGGGTGGCGGGGAAGCCGCGGCGGTCGGGGTGGCGCCGTCAGGGGGTGGCGCTGGCGTTGGCGGCGATCTCGGGAAGGTCGGCCGGGCCCGGGTCGGCGGCGGGCGGCGGCGTGACGGCCGGGTTCTGCGCGGCGGCGCGCACCGCGGCGGCCACCGCCGGGGCGACCCGCGAGTCGAACACGCTCGGCACGATCACGGTGGGGTTGATCTTGTCCTCGCCGACCACGTCGGCGATGGCGCGGGCCGCCGCGATCGCCATCTCCTCGGTGAACTCCTCGGCGTGCGCGTCGAGCATGCCGCGGAACACGCCCGGGAAGGCGAGCACGTTGTTGATCTGGTTCGGCTGGTCCGAGCGGCCGGTGGCGACCACGGCGGCGTGCTTGCGCGCCTCCCGCGGGTCCACCTCCGGGTCCGGGTTGGCCAGCGCGAAGACGATCGCGTCCTTCGCCATCGCGGCCACGTCGTCGCCGGTGAGCAGGTTGGGCGCGCTCACCCCGATGAACACGTCCGCGCCGCGCACCGCACCGGCCAGGTCACCGGTGTAGTTCTCCCGGTTGGTGTTCTCGGCCAGCCACTGCCAGGCCGGGTTCAGGTCGGGCAGCCCGCGGTGCAGCGCGCCCTGCCGGTCGTACGCGATGATGTCGCCCACGCCCTGACGCAGCAGCAGCTTCATGATCGCGGTGCCGGCCGCGCCGGCGCCGGAGACCACGACCCGGACGTCCGCGAGCTGCTTGCCCACCACGCGCAGCGCGTTGGTCAGCGCGGCCAGCACGCAGATCGCGGTGCCGTGCTGGTCGTCGTGGAAGACCGGGATGTCCAGCGCCTCGCGCAGCCGGGCCTCGATCTCGAAGCAGCGCGGCGCGGCGATGTCCTCCAGGTTGATGCCGCCGTACGCCGGCGCGATCGCCTTGACGATCGCCACGATCTCGTCGGTGTCCTGGGTGTCCAGCACCACCGGCCAGGCGTCCACGCCGCCGAAGCGCTTGAACAGTGCCGCCTTGCCCTCCATCACCGGCAGCGAGGCGGCCGGCCCGAGGTTGCCCAGGCCGAGCACGGCAGAGCCGTCGCTGACCACGGCGACCGTGTTGCGCTTGATGGTGAGCCGCCGGGCGTCGGCCGGGTTCTCCGCGATCGCCATGCAGACCCGGGCCACCCCCGGGGTGTACGCGCGGGACAGCTCGTCCCGGTTGCGCAGCGCGACCTTGGAGGTCACCTCGATCTTGCCGCCGAGGTGCAGCAGGAACGTGCGGTCGGAGACCTTGCGCACGTCCACCCCGTCGAGCGCGGTGAGCGCGTCGACGACCTGGTCGGCGTGGCCGGCGTCGGCGGTGTCGCAGGTCAGGTCGACGACCACGTTGGTCGGGTCGGAGTCGACCACGTCCAGCGCGGTGACGATGGCACCGGCCTCGCCCGCCGCGGTGGTCAGTCGACCGATGGAGGAGGCGTCGGCGGGCACCGCGATCCGGATCGTGATCGAGAATCCGGCACTCGGCAGTCGGGTGATGGCCACGAGAAAACAACTCCTCCGTCGACGCTGAGCGGCTCGACTGGCATTTCTACCCGCCCACCCGGGCCGACCGGCATCCGGCCCCACTACCGGTGGGTAGCGCCACGGGCATAACGCGGGTGCGCCCGGCGTTGACACGTGTCAGGATTGCTGTCACGCGCCGAAAATGCTCGGCGATGCACATAACGGACAGGAGACGCGGTTTGCGCGAGCAGGAGACCTTCCACCCCTACGAGGACGACGAGCTCGACACCACCACCGGTGAGTACGAGCTGTCGGAGCGGCAGGCACTGCGGCGGGTCCCTGGCCTCTCCACCGAGCTGACCGACGTCACCGAGGTCGAGTACCGCCAGCTCCGGCTGGAGCGGGTCGTCCTGGTGGGCGTCTGGACGGAGGGGAACCAGTCCGACGCGGAGAACAGCCTCACCGAGCTGGCGGCGCTGGCCGAGACGGCCGGCTCGCAGGTGCTCGAAGGGCTGATCCAGCGCCGCAACCGACCGGACCCGGCGACGTACATCGGTCGGGGCAAGGTCGACGACCTGGGCGCGGTGGTGCTCTCCACCGGCGCCGACACGGTGATCTGCGACGGTGAGCTCTCCCCGTCGCAGCTGCGCAACCTGGAGCAACGCACCAAGGTCAAGGTGGTCGACCGCACCGCGCTGATCCTCGACATCTTCGCCCAGCACGCCAAGAGCAAGGAGGGCAAGGCGCAGGTCGAGCTGGCCCAGCTCGAATACCTGCTGCCGCGCCTGCGCGGTTGGGGTGAGACGCTCTCCCGGCAGACCGGTGGTAGCGGTCGCGGTGGTGGCGCCGGCGGCGGCGTGGGCCTGCGTGGCCCGGGTGAGACCAAGCTGGAGACCGACCGCCGTCGGATCCGGCACCGCATCGCGCGGCTGCGCCGCGAGATCAAGGGCATGACCACGGTACGCCAGACGAAGCGCGCCCGGCGCTCCCGCAACGCGGTGCCCGCGGTGGCCATCGCCGGCTACACCAACGCCGGCAAGTCCAGCCTGCTCAACCGCCTGACCGGGGCGGGCGTGCTGGTGGAGAACGCGCTGTTCGCCACGCTGGACCCGACCACCCGCCGGGCCACCACCTCCGACGGGCGGCTCTACACGCTCTCCGACACGGTGGGCTTCGTCCGGCACCTGCCGCACCAGATCGTCGAGGCGTTCCGCTCGACGCTGGAGGAGGTCGGCGACGCCGACCTGGTGGTGCACGTGGTCGACGGCACCCACCCGGATCCGGAGGAGCAGGTCCGGGCGGTCCGCGAGGTGCTCGCCGAGGTGGGCGCCGACCGGCTGCCCGAGCTGCTGGTGGTCAACAAGACCGACGCCACGGACGAGGAGACGATGCTGCGGCTCAAGCGGCTCTGGCCGGACGCGGTCTTCGTCTCCGCGCACAGCGGGCGCGGGGTCGACGAGCTGCGCGAGGCGGTCGAGCGGCGGCTGCCCCGGCCGGCGGTCGAGGTCCGCGCGGTGCTCCCGTACGACCGGGGTGACCTGGTGGCCCGGGTGCACCGTCAGGGCGAGGTGCTCAGCACCGCGCACCTGCCCGAGGGCACGCTGCTGCACGTGCGGGTGGGTCAGGCGCTCGCCGCCGAGCTGGCGCCCTACCGCGCGGGTGACCGGCTCGCCAACGACGATCGGGTGGGCGCCGGGCGGTGACCGTCCGGCGTCACCCGCCCGAAACCCGGCTCGTGCGACACTGAGCGCCATGCGGCACGTTGTCTCCTCGGTCACGCTCGCGCTCGGCCTGGTCGGCGCGGTCGTGGCGCCGGCCGGGCCGGCCACGGCGGCCCCCGCCGCGGCCCCGGTGCTGGCCGCGGCTCCCAAGAAGAAGTGCACGGTCGCCGACGACCGGCTCCGCGAGCTGTCCGGCCTGGTCGCCACCGGCAACGGGTACGTCGTCATCAACGACGGCTCCGACGACCCGAGTCGCAAGCGCGTCTTCTACCTGGACGCCAAGTGCAAGGTCGACAAGGAGATCCGATACTCCGGGGACGGCCCGCTCGACACCGAGGATCTGGCGCTCGGGCCGGACCGCAAGACGCTCTGGGTCGCCGACACCGGCGACAACATCGAGAAGAAGACCCGGCGGGAACGCGTCGCGGTCTGGACGATGCCGGTGTCCGGGTCGAAGGATCCGGTGCTGCACCGGCTCGCCTACCCGGGCAAGGAGCCGCACGACGCCGAGGCGCTGCTGGTCGGCGACGACAACCTGCCGCTGGTGATCACGAAGGAGCTCTCCGGCAAGTCGGAGGTCTTCACGCCGACCGCGAAGCTGAAGGCCGGCGGCGACCCCGAGCCGATCCCGATGAAGAAGGTCGGCGAGGTCACGCTGCCGAAGACCAACACCGAGAACAAGCTCGGCTCGCCGGGGCGGGCGCTGGTCACCGGCGCCGCCCGCTCGCCGGACGGCGCCAGGGTCGTGCTGCGCACGTACGCCGACGCGTTCGAGTTCGACGTGGCCGGCGGCGACATCCTCAAGGCGTTGACCAGCGGTAAGCCGCGGGTCACGCCGTTGGTCGACCCGTTCGGCGAGGCGATCTCCTACACCTCCGACGGCAAGTCGTTCGTCACCGTCTCCGACGGCGGCTCGCTCGACCCGACCGACCCGATCGACATCCTCGGCTACACGCCGGCCACCACCGGTGTGGAGGCGTTGCCCAACGGCGGCAAGGTCGAGACCCGGCCGGCCGCCGAGAAGTCCTGGCTGGAAGGGCTGTCGCTCGACGAGATCACGTACCTGATCGCCGCGGTCGGGGTGCTCGGTGCGCTGCTGGTCGGCGCCGGCGTCTTCGGCATCCTGCGGGCCCGGCGCAAGCCGGCGCCCGTCGCGCCGGCCGACGAGTCCGAGCGCAGCGACGAGTTCCCGGTGAACGGCGGCTTCGCGCCCGGCAACCGGCCGGACGCACCACCACGCGGCGGGGTCTACGGCGGCGCACAGGGCGGTGGCGTCTACGGCGGCGCCGCGGCCGGGGAGCGCCCGGCCGGCGGAGTGTACGGCGGGGGCCGCCCCCAGGGCGGCGCCGTGTACGGCGGCGGTGCCCAGGGCAGCGGTCGGCCCCCGAGCGGCGGCGCTGCGCCGGGCGGCGGCCGTGGCCAGGTCGGCGTCCCCCAGGGCGGCGGCGGCCCGCAGGGCGGCGGCGTTCCCCAGGGCGGCGGTGCCTCCCCGGGCGGCGGCCGGCCGGGCGGTGGCGCTTCCCCGGGCGGCGGCGGCCGGTCGGGCGGGGGCCGTCCCCAGGGTGGCCGGCCGCAGGGCGGCGGCGGTGCCCAGGGCGGTGGCGTCTACGGCGGCGGCGGCGCGGGCGGTGGCGGTGGCACCGGCGAGCGGGGCGGTTCGGGCGGCGGCGTCTACGGCGGCGGGGGAGGCGGCCAGGGTGGTGCGCGTCCGGCCGGCCGGGGTGGCGGTCCGGGTGGCGCGGGTCACCGCGGGCAGCCCGGTGGTGGCCGGCGGGGTGACGGCGGCCGGGCCGAGCCGCCGCGGCGCGATCCCCGGGATCCGCGCGGCGGGCGCCGCGACGACGGTTACGGCGAGCGCGGTCAGTACGGGCCGGTCCCCGGTGGCCGGGAGCCCCGGGGCGACCGCTACTGAGCACGACCGCTACTGAGCACGACGCGAACGAGGGGTGACCGGCCACCGGTCACCCCTCGTGCGTCAGTCGGCCGGTCAGATCCGGCGCAGCACCGCCACCACGCGGCCCATGATGGTGGCGTCGTCGCCCGGGATCGGGTCGAAGGCCGGGTTCTGCGGCATCAGCCAGACGTGCCCGTCGCGGCGCCGGTAGGTCTTCACGGTCGCCTCGCCGTCGAGCATGGCCGCCACGATGTCGCCGGCCTCGGCGTTGGGCTGCTGCCGGACGACCACCCAGTCGCCGTCGCAGATCGCCGCGTCGAGCATCGAGTCGCCCTTGACCTGGAGCATGAAGACCTCGCCCTCACCGACCAGCTCGCGGGGCAGCGGGAAGATGTCCTCCACGGCCTGCTCGGCGAGGATCGGCCCACCGGCGGCGATCCGGCCCAGCATCGGCACGTACGCCGGGGCGGGACGCTGCGCGCGGGCGGCCTCGTCGTCGACGTCGCTCGGGGCCCGGACGTCGACCGCGCGTGGCCGGTTCGGGTCGCGGCGCAGGAAGCCCTTCTTCTCCAGCTCCTTGAGCTGGTAGGCGACGCTGGACGGGGAGACCAGGCCGACCGCCTCGCCGATCTCGCGGACGCTCGGCGGGTAGCCGTGGCGCTCGACCCAGGTGCGGATGAACTCCAGGATCCGGCGCTGCCGGGCGGTGAGGTCGACCGTGGCCGGGTCGGGGAAGGCGCTGACCACCGGTGTGACCGGACGCACGGCGGGCTGGGCGGCCCGACTGCGCGCGGCGCGGGGTCGGCGGGTCGCCGGCGGCCCCGCCCCGTCGATCGGCTGCGGGTTCTTCTGCCGGCTGGCCCGGTCCTCGGTCACGTCCGTCCTCCCTGGTCGGCGCTGGGTGCCTCGTCGGCTCGTGGTGCGTGTGGTCCGACCGTATAGGTGAGATCGGCCATTTTCAAACATCTGTACGACCTGCTGTCGGCGTGTCGCGCCGAAATCCTGGATTTCCGAACGCTTGTTCTGATAAATGGTACGCCGCACTCGAACGGGTGTTCCATCCCGACGCCCCGTGACCGGGGGTGCCGGGTCGGCGTTGGGCTCCTCGACGGGTGACGCGCCGGACACGCCGACCAACTTGACCTCACTGGGGGGACGGCATACGGTCAACCCCTAGATGTAGTAGTCACATGGGCGTAAGTTGCCTACAGGTTGGGTTTCCACTACCGAACGCACTCCCGCACCGCACATCCGGCGACGGCCATCCACGATGGCTCCGCCGGGTCGACGCGTGCCCGGGAGTCGGTAGGTGTGCCCGTGGTCGATGAAGGAGGTCGGGCGATGCGGTGTCCGTACTGCCGGCACGCCGACTCCCGGGTCGTCGACTCGCGGGAGGCCGACGACGGCCAGCTCATCCGGCGGCGGCGGTCCTGCCCGGAGTGCGGCAAGCGGTTCACCACCGTCGAGGAGGCGGTGCTCGCGGTGGTCAAGCGCAGCGGGGTGACCGAACCGTTCAGCCGCACCAAGATCATCGGTGGGGTGCGCAAGGCGTGCCAGGGCCGGCCGGTCGACGACGACTCGATCGCGCTGCTGGCACAGAAGGTCGAGGAGACCGTACGCGCCAAGGGGGCGGCGGAGATTCCCAGCCACGACGTGGGGCTGGCGATCCTCGGCCCGCTGCGTGACCTCGACGAGGTGGCCTACCTGCGGTTCGCCAGCGTCTACCGGTCGTTCGACTCGCTCGCCGACTTCGAGCGGGAGATCGAGACGCTGCGGGCCGCCGCGCGCGCCCGGGGGGGCGCGGACACGCCGGCGGGCGACACCGCCGGCGCGATCAACTGACATCTCTGATTCTGACAGGTTCGACCAGGCGCGGGTGACCGTGCCGACGAGGGGGCGAGGGCGTGACGACCAGCAAGTCACGGAACAAGGCCGGGGCGGGGCTGAAGACCGAGCGCGTCTGGACGACCGAGGGGGTGCATCCCTACGACGAGGTCGCCTGGGAGCGCCGCGACGTCGTCATGACGAACTGGCGGGACGGCTCGATCAACTTCGAGCAGCGCGGGGTGGAGTTCCCCGAGTCCTGGTCGGTCAACGCGGCCAACATCGTGACCACGAAGTACTTCCGGGGCGCGGTGGGGACCCCGGGGCGGGAGTGGTCGCTCAAGCAGCTGATCGACCGGGTGGTCGACACCTACCGCACCGCCGGTGAGGAGTACGGCTACTTCGCCTCCCCGGCCGACGCCGAGGTGTTCGCGCACGAGCTGACCTGGATGCTGCTGCACCAGGTGTTCAGCTTCAACTCGCCGGTCTGGTTCAACGTCGGCACGCCGTCGCCGCAGCAGGTCAGCGCCTGCTTCATCCTGGCCGTCGACGACTCGATGGACTCGATCCTCGACTGGTACAAGGAGGAGGGGCGGATCTTCCAGGGCGGCTCGGGCGCCGGGGTGAACCTCTCCCGCATCCGGTCCTCGAAGGAGCTGCTCTCCTCCGGCGGCACCGCCTCCGGTCCGGTCAGCTTCATGCGCGGCGCGGACGCCTCCGCCGGCACCATCAAGTCCGGTGGCGCCACCCGCCGGGCCGCCAAGATGGTCATCCTCGACGTGGACCACCCGGACATCGAGGAGTTCGTGGCGACCAAGGCGCGCGAGGAGGACAAGATCCGCGCGCTGCGGGACGCCGGGTTCGACATGGACCTGGGCGGCGCCGACATCGTCAGCGTGCAGTACCAGAACGCCAACAACTCGGTCCGCGTCTCCGACGAGTTCATGACCGCGGTGGAGAACGGCGGCGGCTTCGACCTGCGCGGCCGGCTCGACGGGCAGACCATCGAGACGATCGACGCCAAGAAGCTGTTCCACACCATCTCCCAGGCCGCCTGGGAGTGCGCCGACCCGGGCCTGCAGTACGACGACACCATCAACGACTGGCACACCTGCCCGGAGACCGGGCGGATCACCGCGTCGAACCCGTGCTCGGAGTACCTGCACCTGGACAACTCCTCGTGCAACCTGGCCTCGCTGAACCTGATGAAGTTCCTCCGCGCCGACGGCGGCTTCGAGGTGGAGAAGTTCGTCCGGTCGGTCGAGTTCGTCATCACCGCGATGGACATCTCGATCTGCTTCGCCGACTTCCCGACCGAGAAGATCGGCGAGACCACCCGCGCCTACCGGCAGCTCGGCATCGGGTACGCCAACCTGGGCGCCCTGCTGATGGCCTCCGGCCTGCCGTACGACTCGGAGCAGGGACGGGAGGTGTCCGCGGCGATCACCTCGTTGATGACCGGCACCGCCTACCGCCGCTCCGCCGAGCTGGCCGGCATCGTCGGCCCGTACGACGGCTACGCCCGCAACGCCGAGCCGCACAAGCGGGTCATGCGCAAGCACGCCGCCGCCAACGACAGCATCCGGCCGACCGGCACCGTGGGCACCGCCGTGCAGCGCGAGGCGACCAAGCAGTGGACGCTCGGCAACAAGCTCGGCGACCGGAACGGCTGGCGCAACTCGCAGGCCAGCGTGCTCGCCCCGACCGGCACCATCGGCCTGATGATGGACTGCGACACCACCGGCGTCGAGCCGGACCTGGCGCTTGTCAAGTTCAAGAAGCTGGTCGGCGGCGGCTCGATGCAGATCGTCAACCAGACCGTGCCGCGCGCCCTGCGCAGCCTCGGCTACCCCGAGGAGCAGGTCGAGGCGATCGTCGAGCACATCGCCGACCACGGTCACGTGGTGGACGCCCCCGGCCTGAAGCCGGAGCACTACCCGGTCTTCGACTGCGCCATGGGCGAGCGGTCCATCGCGCCGATGGGGCACGTGCGGATGATGGCGGCGGTCCAGCCGTTCATCTCCGGCGCCATCTCCAAGACGGTCAACATGCCGGAGCAGGCCACCGTCGCGGACGTCGAGAAGATCTACTTCGAGGGCTGGAAGCTCGGCCTGAAGGCACTGGCGATCTACCGGGACAACTGCAAGGTGGGCCAGCCGCTCTCGGTCGCCAAGCCGAACAAGGGCGCCGCCGAGACCCCGGCCCCGGTGGCCGAGGCCGAGAAGGTCGTGGAGAAGGTCGTCGAGTACCGCCCGGTGCGCAAGCGGCTGCCGAAGAAGCGCCCGTCGCAGACGGTCTCGTTCTCGGTCGGCGGCGCCGAGGGCTACCTCACCGCCTCGTCCTACCCGGACGACGGCCTCGGCGAGGTCTTCCTCAAGATGTCGAAGCAGGGCTCGACCCTGGCCGGCGTGATGGACGCCTTCTCGGTGGCCATCTCCATCGGTCTCCAGTACGGCGTCCCGCTGGAGACGTACGTCAGCAAGTTCACCAACATGCGCTTCGAGCCGGCCGGCATGACCGACGACCCGGACGTGCGGATGGCCGCCTCGGTGATGGACTACATCTTCCGTCGCCTGGCGCTGGACTTCCTGCCGTACGAGCGCCGCGCGGAGCTGGGCATCTTCACCGCCAAGGAGCGGGCCGCCCAGCTCCGGGCCGAGGCGGAGGCGGAGGCGAGCGGTGCGGACCTCACCGCGATGGCCGCCTCCGCCCCGGTCGAGGCGCCCGAGCCGAAGATCGGCCCGGTGGCCCAGCCGGCACAGGAGACGGCGAATGTCGCCGCCGCCAAGCCGGCGCCGGCGGTGGGCTCCAGCACCGAACTGCTGGAGGCCGTGATCGGCAAGGCCGCGGACGCGCCGCTCTGCTTCACCTGCGGCACCAAGATGCGCCCGGCCGGTAGCTGCTACGTCTGCGAGGGCTGCGGCTCCACCAGCGGTTGCAGCTGACAGTTCCACCGCACGTCCGGCGAGCGCGGCAGGGGGTTCCCTGCCGCGCTCGCGGCGTTCGTGCCCGCCCGCGCGGTCGGGGAGCACATGGCCGGGGACGCCTGTCGAGCTGAGAGCGGAAACGACTCACCGGCGCCCGACCCGATCCCACCAGGCAGTGGGGACCGTCACAGACCCCGGGCTCGCGGCGAACTGCGATGCTCGGGGGATGAGTACCGCCGACACCTACCGGATGTTCGCCGACCGCGAGGCGCGCGACGTGTCCCCGGCGTACGAACGGTTGTCGCGGGCCGTGGCGCGCGACCCGGAACTGCTCGCGATGCTCGACACGTTGCCGCCGGCGAAGCGCCAGCCGAACCTGCTCTTCGGTGTGGTCCGGTTGCGCGGCGGCCCGGTGGACGACCCGGCGGCGTTCCGCGGGCACGTGCTGGCGCACTGGCCGGAGATCGCGGCGCAGATGCGGGTCCGGGCCACGCAGACCAACGAGGCCGGCCGCTGCGCGGTGCTGCTGCCGGTGCTCGCCGCGTTGCCGCAGCCGCTGGCGCTGCTGGAGGTGGGCGCCTCCGCCGGCCTGTGCCTCTACCCGGACCGGTACGCCTACCGCTACGGCGACCGACGGATCGGCGACGGCGAGCCGGTGCTCGACTGCACGCTCACCGGCGACGCCCCGCCGGACCGGCGGCCGGAGGTGGTGTGGCGGGCCGGGCTCGACATGAACCCGCTCGACGTCACCGACCCGTCGGACCTGGCCTGGCTGGACGCGTTGATCTGGCCCGAACACACGCACCGGCGCCAACGGCTGCGCGCGGCGGCGGCGGTCGCCGGGGCCGACCCACCGCTGCTGGTCCGCGGTGACCTGGTCGACGACCTGCCGGCGCTGGCGGCCCGCGCCCCGGCCGGCGCGACGCTGGTGATCTTCCACAGTTCGGTGCTCTACCAGGTGCCGCCGGCCCGCCGGACGGCCTTCACCGAGCTGGTCCGGACGCTGCCCGGGCACTGGCTCGCCAACGAGGACCCGACCGTGCTGCCGCGGGCGGGCGTCCCCGACCCGCCGGACGGCGGCTTCCACAACCTGCTCGCGCTCGACGGCCGACCGCTGGCCTGGACGCGGGGCCACGGGCAGGCGGCCACCTGGTTCGGCCCGGTCCGGCCGTGATCGCGCGTCCGGCCGCCGTCGACGCGTTCGCGCGGGAGGTGGCGGCGCTCGGCTGGGTTTCCGACCTGCTGGTGGCCGGGTCGCTCGCGACCGGTGACCACCGACCCGGCGTCAGCGACCTGGACCTGGTCGCGGTCGCGGACGGACCGGTCGACGCGACCCGGCAGGACGAGCTGGCCGCCCTGCACCGCCGGTTCGACGCCGGCCCCGCCGCCGGGTTGAACCTGGGCTGCGTCTACGTCGAGGCCGCCGCCGTCCGCGACCTCGGGGCACGCCATCCCACCTGGACGCACGGGCAACTCGTCCAGCGGATCCTCTCCGGCATCACCCGGGCCGAACTGGTCCGGCACGGCCACGCCCTCCTCGGCCGGCCACCGGACGCGGTGCTGCCACCCATGACCGACGACGACGTGCGCGCCGCGGCCCGCGCCGAACTGACCGGCTACTGGGCCTGGGCGGCCCGCCGGCCCTGGTTGTGGCTGGACCCCGACCTCGCCGACCTCGGGCTCACCTCGATGGCCCGGGGACGGCACGCGCTGCGGCACGGCGACCTGATCGGCAAGAGCACGGCGATTCCCGCCGTCGCCGCGCCGTCCTGGCTGGTCGACCAGGTGGGGGCCCGCCGCCGGGGCGAGCGGGTCACCTCACCCCGGCTCCGTACCGCGCTCATCGCCTGGTCGGACGCTCGCCGGACCGTCGCCACGGCCCGACGGGAACCGGACCGGCCGGCCGACCCGAGCGACGGCTGACCGCCGACCCAGATTAGCTCGGCAGCGAGTCGACCCCGGCGGCGAGCACCCCGCGCAGGTCGGCCTCCGCGCCGGCCGGCAGCGTCTTCGGCTCGACCACCTGGTACGCGACGCGCACCTCGTACCTGTCACCCCGCCAGGCCCAGCCGTCGAACCGGGTCTCCCCGCCGTCCCACGGGCGCACCGCCACGCAGGAGTTGTCGCCCGGCCCGTCGCCGGTCAGGTCGCTCCCGATCCGGGCGCACCGGTCCCGCCGCCACCGGTCGTCGTACATGCCCTCGGCGTCGACGGCCACGGTGACGGCCAGGTCGCCGCGCATGGCGGTGCCACTGGTCAGGTCGACCGCGCACTCCCGGGAGCCGCTGCGGTCACCGAGGTTCGCCGAGGCGCTGGGCGATGCGCCCGGCGCGAGCCGGGTCAGCAGGTCGGCCGGGAGCAGCGCGCAGGGGTCGCGCAGTTCGTCAGGCGTCGCCGTCTCGTCGGTGCCGCAGCCGGCGACGGCCAGCAGCGCGCCGGTAACCACGATCGCCGCGGCCGATCTCGTCATCTGTCCTCCTTGGACGGTCGCGGCGACGGTAACAGCGCCACGCCACCCCCGGATCTCGCGGTCCACACCCGCCCACATCCCGACCACCCACCCACCACCCACCCACCCACCCCACCCACCCGTCCGCCCTGTTTCGCGGAAAGCGTGGTCATCCGGGCCCGAATGGCCACGCTTTCCGGGAAAGTGAGCGTGGGGGTGGAGGGATGGGGTGGGGCGGAGCGGGCCGGTAGGGTCGCGGGGTGGTCGAACCGCGTTGGCTCAGCGAGACCCGGGACGCCTACGACACCGTCGCCGAGGACTACGCGCGGCTGCTGCCGGACGTGGTGGAGCCGCCGCTGGACCGGGCCGTGCTGACCGCGTTCGCCGAGACGGTGGGGCCGGGTCGACCGGTGCTGGAGGTCGGCTGCGGCACCGGCCGGGTCACCGCCCACCTGCGCCGCCTCGGTCTCGACGTGGCCGGCGTCGACCTGTCGCCCGGCATGGTGGCGGTGGCCCGCCGCACCCACCCGGAGCTGCGCTTCGACGTCGGCTCGATGACGGAACCGGTGGCGACCGACGCGTCCCTGGCCGGGCTCGTCGCCTGGTACTCGATCATCCACCTTCCGCCGGAGCTGCTGCCCGAGGTCTTCGCCGGCTTCCACCGGGCGCTCGTCCCGGGCGGCCACCTGCTGCTCGCGGTGAAGGCCGGCGACCGGGTCGACCGGCGGGCCCAGGCCTACGGGCACGCGGTCGCGTACGACGTGCACTGGCTGCCGCCGGAACGCCTGGCCGCGCAGCTCACCGCCGCGGGGCTCGCGGTGACCGCCACGCTGCTCCGGGCGCCGGTCGGCGCGGAGCGCCAGCCCCAGGCGTTCCTGCTCGCGCGGCGGGCCGGCGGATGAGCGTCGCGCTGTTCACCCTCGGCGGGACCATCGCGATGGCCGGCGCCGGCGCCGGGGGAGTGGTCACCCGGCTCACCGGCGCCGACCTCACCGCCGCCGTACCCGGGCTCGCCGACATCCCGCTCGACGTGCGCGACGTCGAGGCGGTGCCCAGCGCCGCGCTCGCGTACCGGCAGATCCTCGACCTGGTGGACGCGGCGGCCGCGGCGGTCGACGGCGGGGCGACCGGCGTGGTGGTCACCCAGGGCACCGACACGCTGGAGGAGACCGCGTTCCTGGCCGACCTGGTCTGGTCGCGCGCCGCGCCGCTGGTGTTCACCGGCGCGATGCGCAACCCGACGCTGGCCGGCCCGGACGGGCCGGCGAACCTGCTCGCGGCGGTCCGGGCCGCCGCCGCGCCGGCCGCGCGGGACCTCGGCGTGCTGGTCGCGATGAACGACGAGATCCACGCCGCGCGGTTCGTCCGCAAGACCCACAGCACCGGTACGGCCACGTTCGCCTCGCCGGACGCCGGGCCGCTCGGGCACGTGATCGAGGGGCGGGTACGCGTGCTCACCCGGCCGCCCCGGCACGCGCCGCTGCCGGCGGTGGGCCGCGACCGGCTGGCCGCCGTCCGGGTGGCGCTGCACACGGTCACGCTGGACGACGACGTGGCGCTGCTCGACGCGCTCGCCGCCGGTCGGGACGGGCTGGTGGTGGCCGGGTTCGGGGTGGGGCACGTGCCGCCGGCGTTCGCCCCGGCGCTGGGCGCGCTGGCCGGACGGATGCCGGTGGTGCTGACCTCGCGCACCGGGGCCGGATCGGTGCTGCGGGACACCTACGGCGCGGTCGGCTCGGAGCGGGACCTGCGGCGGCGCGGGCTGGTCGACGGCGGGCTGCTCCACCCGTACAAGGCGAAGGTGCTGCTGCGGCTGCTGCTCGCCGCCGGCTCGGACTCCGGCGCCGTCGCCGAGGCGTTCGCGCTTCACGGCTGAGGGGTGTTAAGCGGGGGCCCCGCCTATGCGGAAAACGTTAACCGGGGGCCCCTCCTTACACTCCAGCGGTGAGTGACGAGCTGGCGGACCGTCCGTTGACCGAGCCGCACCCGTCGCGGCTGCCGCTCGCGCACCCGGGGCGGGCGCGGATCCTGACGGCGCACGCCGCCGCGCTGGCCGCCGGGGAGGCCGGCTACCCGGATCCGGAGACCGGCCTCTTCGTGCTCAGCGCCGGCTTCCTGGCCCGCCGGGGCACGTGCTGCGGGCGAGGATGCCGGCACTGCCCGTACGTGGCCGATTAGGGCCTTCCGTCCCTGTCGTCCGCGCCGTACGGTGTCCGACGGAACTCCGGCGGGCCGGCCCCGCCGCCGACCGCGGAGGTCTTCCCGTGCGCGCCCGTAGTACCTGGCTGGCCGCCTCGGCCGTCCTGCTCGCCGCCGGCTGCGCCGACGACAGGTCCCCGGTGGCCGTGCCGGCGCCCCCGCCACCGGCGGCCGAGGTCGCCGCCGCCTCCTCCGGCGGGGCGTGCCGGCTGCTCGACTTCGGGGTGATCGCCGAGCACACCGGCGGCACGTTCGACGTGGCCGCCGCCACCGACCAGGGCGACACGCACACCTGCGTGGTCCGTGCCCAGGGCGCGGTGCTGCCGGAGTTGACGCTCGCGGTGACGGACACGTCGATCGACGCGGCGACGTTCACCGCCGACGTGCAGCCCCGAGGGGCGACGAAGGTCACCAAGCTCGGCAAGATCGCTTACCGGCGGACGCTGCCGAGGACCGCGCACAGCGGCCCGGCCGCCGAGGTGGGCTGGCTGGCCACCGAGGACCGGCTCGCCAGCCTGCGCTGGACCAGCCCCGAGGGGACCGCCGCGGCGGAGGTGGCGCAGGCGACCGGAAAGCTGGTCGCGCTGGCCAAGGTGATCGACACCCGGCAGTTGTGAGCCCGCCGGGCCGGTCGGCGGGCCGTGGTCCGGCCGGTCAGCGGGCCGCGACGAAGACGCGGGAGGCCACCTCGCGGGGCAGCCGCACCCGGTCGCCGGAACGGTCGATGGAGACACCGTCACGCTCCTGCGCCACGGTGACGGTCGCGCCCGGGTCGACGCCCGCCGCGTGCAACTGCCGGAGCACGTCCGCGTCGGTCTGCACGCTCTCGCAGATCCGCCGCACCACCACCGAGCCGGACAGGCCCGGGAAGGCCAGGTTCCGCTCGCTCTCGACGGTCTCGGCCGGCGTCTGGCCGGGGTCGCCCAGCTCCTCCAGCCCCGGGATCGGGTTGCCGTACGGCGACCGGGTCGGGCGGTTGAGCAGGTCGTAGACCCGCTTCTCCACCGCGTCGCTCATCACGTGCTCCCAGCGGCAGGCCTCCTCGTGGGCCTCCTCGTAGGGCATCCCGATCACGTTGACCAGCAGCAGCTCGGCCAGCCGGTGCTTGCGCATCACCGAGACCGCGGTGCCGCGGCCCAGCGCGGTGAGGGTCAGGTGCCGGTCGCCCTCGACGGTGAGCAGGCCGTCGCGCTCCATCCGGGCGACGGTCTGGCTGACGGTCGGGCCGCTCTGCCGCAGCCGCTCGGCGATGCGGGCGCGCAGCGGCGGCACACCCTCTTCCTCCAGCTCGAGGATGGTGCGCAGGTACATTTCGGTCGTATCGACCAGTGAGTGAGCGTTTATCTTTATCACCCGTAAGCGAGGAACGAACCGGAATCTCCAGTGTCTCACGAGCCGCCCCTGAGCTGCCAACACCACGACCGGCCCCCCGCCAGGGGCGGGCGGTCCCGGTCGGATCGCCGCCGAATGGTGTTGACTGGGTCGCATGTCCGGAACCGCAGAGTTGCTGGTCGAGCCGGACCGGCTCGCCGCCGAACTCGACCGCGCCGACCCGCCCGTCCTGCTCGACGTCCGCTGGCGGCTGACCGGCCCGCCCGGCCGCGACGACCACGCCGCCGGCCACCTGCCCGGCGCCGTCTTCGTCGACCTGGACACCGAGCTGTGCGGGCGTCCGGGCGCCGCCGGGCGGCACCCGCTGCCCGACCCCGCCGCGTTGCAGGCCGCGCTGCGGGCGGCCGGCGTCCGCGCCGGTCACCCCGTGGTGGTGTACGACGGCGGCGACGGGATGTCCGCCGCCCGGGCCTGGTGGACGCTGCGCTGGGCGGGGCACCGGCCGGTGCGGGTGCTGCACGGCGGCTTCCCGGCCTGGGTCGCCGCCGGCCTGCCGGTGGACACCGCGACGCCCGAGCCCACGCCCGGCGACGTGACCGTCACCCCGGGCGCGATGCCGGTGCTCGACGCCGGACAGGCCGCCCGGCTCGCCGCCGCCGAGGACGCGGTGCTGCTCGACGTGCGGGCCGCGCCGCGCTACCGGGGCGAGAACGAGCCGGTTGATCCGGTCGCCGGGCACGTTCCGGGCGCGGTGAACCTGCCCGCCCCGGAGTACGTGACCCAGGGCCGGTTCCCGGCCGCGGAGACGCTGCGCGCGCGGTTCGCCGAGGCGGGGGTGCGCGGGGACGCGCCGGTCGGGGCGTACTGCGGCTCCGGGGTGACCGCCGCGCAGACGGTGCTGGCGCTGCACCTGGCTGGCCGGCCGGACGCGGCGCTGTACGTGGGCTCGTGGAGCGGCTGGGTGGCCGACCCGGACCGTCCGGTGGCGACCGGTGGCGCCACCGGTCGGTGAGTGCGCAGTTGGTGGGCGTGTCCGCGCTCACGTGCGACGATGGCCGCATGGCCGACGACACGGTGGTGGTGTGGGACTCCGCCCTCCTCGCCTACGACATGGGGGACCACCCCCTCGACCCGGTCCGCGTCGAGCTGACCATGGCGCTCGCCCGCGAGCTGGGCGTGCTCGACCGGCCGGGCGTGTGCCTGGTCAGGCCGGAGCCGGCCGACGACGCGCTCCTCACCCGGGTGCACGATCCGGCCTATCTGGACGCGGTCCGGGCCGCGCCGCGTGACCCGCTCTTCGCCGGCTTCGGGCTCGGCACCTCGGACAATCCGGTCTTCGACGGGATGCACGAGTCGAGCGCGCTGATCGCCGGCGCCACCGTGGCCGCCGCCGAGGCGGTCTGGCGGGGCGAGGCGCGGCGCGCGGTGAACGTGGCCGGCGGCCTGCACCACGCCATGCCGGCCCGGGCGGCCGGCTTCTGCGTCTACAACGATCCGGCGGTGGCCATCGCCCGCCTGCTCGACCTGGGCGCGGAGCGGATCGCGTACGTCGACGTGGACGTGCACCACGGCGACGGGGTGCAGGAGATCTTCTACCGGGACCCGCGGGTGCTCACGGTCAGCCTGCACGAGACCCCGCTGGCGCTCTTCCCCGGCACCGGTTTCCCGGACGAGACCGGCGGGCCCGGCGCGGAGGGCAGCGCGGTCAACGTGCCGTTGCCGCCGGGGGTCGGCGACGCCGGCTGGCAGCGCGCGTTCCACGCGGTGGTGCCGTCGGTGCTGCGCGCGTTCCGGCCGCAGGTGCTCGTCACCCAGTGCGGGGCGGACGGGCACCGGGCCGACCCGCTGGCCGACCTGCACCTGTCCGTGGACGGGCAGCGGGCCACCTACCGGGCGTTGCGGGCGCTCGCCGACGAGCTGTGCGAGGGCCGCTGGGTGGCCACCGGCGGCGGCGGGTACGCGCTGGTCGAGGTGGTGCCCCGGGCCTGGACGCACCTGCTCGCGGTGGCCACCGGTGAGCCGCTGGACCCGGCCACGCTCACCCCGCCGGGCTGGCGGGAGTTGGCCGCGCGCCGGCGGCCCGGGCACGACATCCCGCTGCGGATGACCGACGACGTCGATCCGGAGTACCAGCCATGGCAGCCCAGCGGCGAGCCGAACGCGGTGGACCGGGCGGTCGCGGCCACCCGCAAGGCCGTCTTCCCGCTGCTCGGGCTCGACCCGCACGATCCGCGCGACTGAGCGGCGGTGGGGAGGACCGACCGGTGACCACAGTCGAACAACCGGTGGACGTGCTGCTCAGCGACGGCACGACCGTCCAGCTGCGGCAGATCCGCCCGAACGACGCGGCGGCGATCGTGGCGATGCACGCCCGGTTCTCCGAGCGCACCCGCTACCTGCGGTACTTCTCGCCGTATCCGCGCATTCCGGAGCGGGACCTGAAGCGGTTCGTCACGGTGGACCACCGCGACCGGGAGGCGTTCGTGGTGCTGGCCGGCGAGCGGATCGTGGCCGTCGGCCGGTACGAGCGGCTCGGTCCCGCCTCGCCGGAGGCCGAGGTGGCGTTCGTGGTGGAGGACGCCTACCAGGGGCGGGGCATCGGCTCGGTGCTGCTGGAGCACCTCGCGGACGCGGCCGGCCGGCACGGTATCGGGCACTTCGTCGCCGAGGTGCTGCCGGCGAACGGGACGATGCTGCGGGTCTTCGCCGACTTCGGTTACCAGGTGCAGCGCCAGTACGCCGACGGCGTGGTGCACCTGAGCTTCCCGATCGCGGCGACCGAGGCGACGCTCGCGGTGCAGCGTGGCCGGGAGCACCGCACCGAGGCGCGGTCCATCGCCCGGCTGCTCGCCCCACGCGGCATCGCCGTCTACGGCGCCAGCACCACCGGCCAGGGCGTCGGCGCGGCGCTGCTCGGGCACCTGCGGGACGGCGGGTTCACCGGCGCGCTCGTCCCGGTGCACCCGAGCGCGGCGACGGTGGCCGGGCTGCCGGCGTACCGGTCGGCGGCCGACGCCGGTCTCGACGTCGACCTGGCCGTGGTGGTGGTCGCGCCGGACGCGGTGCACGACGTGGTGCGGGACGCCGCCCACGCGGGCGCGCACGGGCTGGTGGTGATCTCGGCCGGGTTCGCCGAGGCCGGCCCGGCCGGGGCGGCGGCGCAGCGGGCCCTGGTCCGGGCCGCGCACCTGGCCGGCATGCGGGTGGTCGGCCCGAACTGTCTCGGCGTCGCCAACACCGACCCGGCGGTACGCATGAACGCCACGCTCGCGCCGGCGCTGCCGGCGCCCGGGCGGGTGGGCGTGTTCAGCCAGTCCGGCGCGTTCGGGGTGGCGTTGCTGGCCGAGGCGTCCCGGCGCGGGCTCGGGGTGTCGAGTTTCGTCTCGGCCGGCAACCGGGCCGACGTGTCCGGCAACGACCTGTTGCAGTTCTGGCAGGACGATCCGGGCACCGACGTGATCACGCTCTACCTGGAGACGTTCGGCAATCCGCGCAAGTTCGCCCGGCTGGCCCGGCACATCGGCCGGAGCAAGCCGGTGGTGGCGCTGGCGTCGCTGGCCCGGCCGCCCGGGGTGGGCGAGGCGCCGGCGCTGGACGCCGCCGCGGTGAGCGCGCTGTTCGCGCAGTCCGGCGTGCTCCGGGTGGACACGGTCGCGGAGCTGCTCGACGTGGGTGTGCTGCTGGCCCACCAGCCGCTGCCGGCCGGACGGCGGGTCGCCGTGGTCGGCAACTCGTCGGCGTTGACCGGGTTGGCCGCGACCGCCGGCGCCGGCCAGGGGCTGATCGTCGTCGACGGGTACCCGCACGACGTCGGGCCGACCGGCGGCGCGGCCGCGTACGCCGCCGCGCTCGCCGCCGCGGCGGCGGACGACCGGGTGGACGCCGTGGTGGCGGTGTTCGCGCCGCCGCTGCCCGGTCAGCTCACCGATCCGGAGGCGGACTTCGCGGCGGCGCTGCCGGACGCGCGGGCCACCGGCAAGCCGGTGGTGGCGACGTTCCTCGCCGGGCGGGCGCCGACCGGGGTGCCGACGTACCCGAGCGTGGAGGAGGCGGTGCGGGCGCTGGCCCGGGTCACCCGGTACGCGGACTGGCTGCGTCGGCCGCCGGGCGTGCTGCCCGAGCTGGCCCGGGTCGACCGGGCGGCCGGGCAGGCGGCGTGGGGCCCGGACGGGGCGGATCCGGCGACGCTGCTCGCCGCGTACGGGATCGACGTGGTGGCGTCCGTGCCGGCCGGTTCGGCCGAGGCGGCGGTGGCGGCGGGGGAGCGGCTCGGCTGGCCGGTGGCGCTCAAGGCGGCCGCCCCGGGGCTGCGCCACCGCCTGGACCTGGGCGCGGTCCGGCTCGACCTGGCCGACGCCGGGGCGGTGCGCCGCGCGTACGCCGAGATGGCTTCGGGGTTCGGCGCGGAGGTGCTGGTGCAGCCGATGGTGCCGCCGGGCGTGGCGTGCGTGGTGGAGCTGGTGGAGGATCCGGCGTTCGGCCCGGTGGTCGGGTTCGGGTTGGGCGGGGTGGCGACCGAGCTGCTCGGCGACCGGGCCTGGCGGGCGGTGCCGCTGACCGACCGGGACGCCGCCGAGCTGGTCGACGAGCCGCGCGCCGCGCCGCTGCTGCACGGGCACCGGGGCGCCGCCCCGGTGGACCGGGCGGCGCTCGTCGACCTGCTGCTGCGGGTCGGGCGGCTGGCCGACGAGCAGCCCCGGGTACGCGCGCTGCGGCTCAACCCGGTGCTGGCCCGTCCGGACGGCATCTCGGTGCTGCACGCCACCATCCGCACCGGCCCGGATTCACCGCGCCCCGACACCGGCCCCCGCCGCTTGTAAGGACGGGCCCCCTGTTAACGCCTCCGGTAGAGGCGGGGACCCCTGTTGACACCCGGGCTCAGCCGCGGGCGGAGATCTGCTGCACTGACCACTTGTTGCCGTCCGGGTCGCGGAAGAACACGAAGCCGACGTTGTCCAGCGGGTGCGGCATCGGCCGGGGGTTCCTGCCGACGACCTGGATGTCGCTGACCTCCACGCCCCGCTCGACCAGCTCCGCGCGGGCCTTCTCCAGATCGGGCACGACCAGTTGCAGCCCTCTGA
Organism: Micromonospora sp. NBC_01392; assembly: GCF_045040125.1. Classification (NCBI taxonomy): domain Bacteria; kingdom Bacillati; phylum Actinomycetota; class Actinomycetes; order Micromonosporales; family Micromonosporaceae; genus Micromonospora; species Micromonospora sp. NBC_01392. Next base: position 1,947,225 of record NZ_CP109549.1, read on the forward strand.
GGGAACCGGGTGGCATCTCCGGCACGACGCCCCGGCCGAGGACGATCGAGCACCCGGAGCCGGGGGGCGTGAGTTGCACGACGCGTCCCACGTCACCCAGGTCGGTGTCGTGGTCGACGGCGAAGCCGACCCGACCGGCGTAGAACTCCTTGGCCCGGTCCACGTCGGAGACCGGCACGACCACCACTTCCAGGGTCCAGTTCACCGTCCCAGGGTGGTCGGCCCGGGCCGCCGGATCAAGCGCGACAGGCCCCGGCGAACCGCCGGGGCCTGTCGGTGGGGCGTCGGGTCAGCAGGCGTACGCCTCGAGCCGGTTCGCCCGCTCCGGGTCGCGCAGCTTGAGCAGCGTCACCTTCTCGATCTGCCGGATCCGCTCCCGGGACAGCCCGAACTCGCGGCCCACCTCGTCCAGGGTGCGCTGCCGGCCGTCGTCCAGGCCGAAGCGCAGCCGGATCACGGCCTGCTCCCGCTGGGAGAGGGTGGCCAGCACGATCCGCACCTCGTTGCGCAGCTCGCCGTTGGCGGCGGCGTCGCCCGGCTCGGTACGCGGGTCGACGGCGGCGACGAAGTCGCCGAGCGCGCTCTCGCCGTCCTCGCCGACCGCCTGGTCCAGGCTCACCGGCTCCCGGTCGAACGAGATCAGCTCGATCACCTGGTACTCGGGGACCTCCAGCGCGGTGGCGACCTCGGCGACGGTGGGCTCGCGACCCAGCGTCACGGACAGCTCGCGGCGCACCCGGACCATCCGGTTGACCTGCTCGACCATGTGCACCGGGATACGGATGGTGCGGGCCTGGTCGGCCATGGCGCGGGTGATGGCCTGGCGGATCCACCAGGTGGCGTACGTGGAGAACTTGAAGCCCTTGGTGTAGTCGAACTTCTCGACCGCCCGGATGAGACCGAGGTTGCCCTCCTGGATCAGGTCGAGGAAGGCCATCCCGCGCCCGGTGTAGCGCTTGGCGATGCTCACCACCAGGCGGAGGTTCGCCTCCAGCAGGTGGTCCTTGGCGGCGCGTCCCTCGGCCGCGACCAGCGCCAGGTCCGCGCGCAGGTCGGCGGAGACCGGCGTGCAGGTGGCGAGCTTCTCCTCGGCGAAGAGGCCGGCCTCGATCCGCCTGCTCAGCTCGACCTCCTGCGCCGCGGTGAGCAGCTTGGTGCGGCCGATGCCGTTCAGGTAGGCCCGGACCAGGTCGGTGGAGACGCCGCGGTCGTCGGTGGCGTCCAGGTCCGTGAGGGTGACGTCCATGTCCTGGTGCTCGATCATCTGCTGGGTCATCTCTGTCTCTCCCCGTGTCCTACGTGCCGTACCGGCCCGTGCCGCCGGCGCGGTGGGGGCCGGTGACAAACAGCTTCGCAACCGGGGCGTGAGACGGGAGTGAGGCGATCGGGGACCCGACACGAATCCGGGGGGAACGTGGGGTGTCGCTTGTCCCGTCCGGCTACCGTGCCAGCGAACCGGCCGGCAGGGCCGGGGACGAACCGGCGATCGGAGAACTCAGGTGGTCTTCAAGCGGCTCATGCAGGCGATGGGGGTGGGCGGGCCGTCGGTGCAGACGGTGCTGGCCAACCCGAACTGCCGTCCCGGCGGTCAGCTGGAGGGCCGGGTCCAGGTGGTCGGCGGCGACCACCCGGCGGACGTGAGCTGGATCTCGCTCGGCCTGCTCACCCGGGTGGAGGTGGAGAGCGGCGACTCGGAGTACAACACCAACCAGGAGTTCGGCCGGATCCAGCTCACCGGCGCGTTCCAGCTGGCGCCGGGGCAGCGCCACGACGTGCCGTTCCGGTTCCAGGTGCCCTGGGAGACGCCGCTCACCGACCTGTACGGCCAGCACCTGCACGGCATGACCATGGGGCTGCGGACCGAGCTGGAGGTCGCCCGGGCGGTGGACTCAGGTGACCTGGACGCGGTCGCGGTGCACCCGCTGCCGGCCCAGGAGCGGCTGCTGGAGGCGCTGCTGCGGTTGGGCTTCCGGTTCGCCCGCGCCGACGTCGAGCGGGGCCACATCTACGGCGTACGCCAGCAGTTGCCGTTCTACCAGGAGATCGAGTTCTATCCTGCGCCGCAGTACGCCGGCGCGATGAACCAGCTCGAGGTCACCTTCGTCACCGACCCGCAGCAGGTGCAGGTGGTGCTGGAGATGGACAAGCGGGGCGGCCTGTTCACCGAGGGCCGGGACGCGTTCGGCCGGTTCACCGTGGACCACGCCACGGCGGACCGCACCGACTGGGCCGCCCAGCTCGACGGCTGGCTGCGCCAGTCGTTGTCCCGGCGGGGCCTGTTCTTCTAGGCGGCGACGCGGGCGCTCACAGGTCCAGCAGGAGCGAGCGGGGGCCGACGTTGACGCTCTCCACCAGCATGTGGGTGCGGAAACGACCGGTCGCCACCGTCGCGCCGCGGGCGCGCAGCTCCTCGACCACGGCGTCGACGAGCGGCTCGGCGACGTCCGCCGGGGCAGCGGCGGTCCAGCTCGGCCGCCGACCCTTGCGGGCGTCGCCGTAGAGCGTGAACTGACTGACCACGAGCAGCGGCGCCCCGGTGTCCGAGGCGCTGCGCTCGTCGTCCAGGATGCGTAGCTCGTGCAGCTTGCGGGCCATGGTGGCGGCCACCTGCCGGGTGTCGGCGTGGGTGACGCCGACCAGCACCAGCAGCCCGTCGGTGATCTCGCCGACCACCGCGCCGTCGACCGTGACGGAGGCCCGGGCGACGGTCTGCACCAACGCCCGCATCAGTCCGTCACCGGCTCGACGAGACCGCGCTCGACCAGGTGCGCCACGATCGGGCCGGCCGCCTCGGCCAGCTCGTCCGGGGCCACGTCGTGCGCGGCGGCGAGCAGGGCGAGCTGGTCGCGCAGCGGCAGCCGGCCGTCCGCGCCGCCGACCAGGGCGAGCACCAGCGGGTCGATCTCCTCGGACCAGCGCAGTCCGCGCGGCGCGGCGAGGACCTGCCGGTCCACCGCCCAGCCGTCGTCGCCCATGGTGGCCTCCTGGCGGAGCTGGAGCCCGTCGGCGGCGCGGTAGCGGGCGGCCAGCAGCCCGTCGGTGTCCCGGGCACGCAGCCAGTCCTGCCTGTCGAACCATTCGGCGATCCGGTCGCCGAGCGGCGGTTCGACCCGCTGGCGCAGGTCCTCGACCCGGACGATCGGCTGGTCGTGGCCGGCCCGGCGCAGCGACACGAGGCCGAAGCCGATCGCCTCCACCTTGTGCGCGTCGAACCAGTCCAGCCAGGCTTCCATCCGCTGCGGGTCGGCGCTCTCCCCGACGTCGGTGAGCCAGAGGTTCACGTACGCCATCGGGTCGGCCACCTCGCGCTGGATGACCCAGGCGTCCAACCCGGTGCCGGCGAACCAGCCGGTGACCCGGTCGGCCCAGTCCTCGCCTGTGACGTGCACCCAGTTCGCCAGGTACTGCATGGTGCCGCCGTCGGTGAGCAGGTGCGGCGCGGCGGCGGCCAGCTCGGCGCCGATCGCGTCGCCGACCCGCCCCGAGTCGCGGTAGACGTGGGTGGTGGTGCCGGGGCCGACCACGAACGGCGGGTTGCTGACCACCAGGTCGAAGCGGCGTCCGGCGACCGGGGCGACCAGGTCGCCGCGGAGCAGCTCCCAGTCCTGCCCGTTGAGCGCGGCGGTGGTGGCGGCGAAGCGCAGCGCCCGCTCCGAGACGTCGGTGGCGGTGACCCGGCGGGCGTGGGTGCCCAGGTGCAGCGCCTGCACGCCGGAGCCGGTGCCGAGGTCCAGCGCGGTCTCCACCGGGCGGCGTACGGCGGCGCCGATCAGCGTCTGGGTGGCCCCGCCGATGCCCAGCACGTGCTCGGCGTGCAGCGGCCGGCCGGGTCGGGCGCTGGCCGGCACGTCGGCGAGCACCCACCAGTCGTCGGCGTACGGCTCCAGGTCGACGCCGGCGCGCAGGCCGTCGCCGTGCCGCTCGACGATGCCGCCGGCGAGCGCCTCGTCCACGGTCAGCGGCGCCAACGCGGCGGCCACCACCGGCTCCGGCTCGGTGCGGTCGCAGATGAACACCCGGATCAGCGTGCCCAGCCGGTCGCGGTCCTCGGTGGCGCGCAGCGCGGCCCGGTAGTCGTTGCGGGCGACGCCGCCGGTGGCCTGCGAGCCGAGCCGCCCGGCGATGCCGTTGGCGGTGAAGTCGGCAAGCGTCAGCGCGGTGCGCAGCGCGTCGACCCCGGCGGGGGAGAGCAGCATGTCGTGACGGTCCACGTGGCCATCCTGCCCCGACCGCCGCCCGGCGCGACGCGCACCCGCCGGATCCGGCCGGCAGACGGTCTTACCCGGCAACTATCTCTTTCATGGGCATCAATGTGTGGTTAGCATTCCCGTCAACATCCGTCGATGGGCGGCCCGCCGGCCACGAGCCGGCCCGCCCGGTAGGGAGCCAGACGATGCCCGACGTGTCCGTTCCCCGGCGTCGCGTGCTGCACGCGCTCGCCGTCACGGCCGCCGCCGCGGCCCTCACCGCCGCCGCCTCCACCCCGGCCCTCGCCGCGCCGACCGGTCAGGTCCGGTTCGCCGGCGCCGCCGACGCCGTCAGCGGCAGCTACCTGGTCGTGCTCAAGGGCGACGCGGTCGGCGCCGCGAACAGCCGCACCGCGCGTACCGCCGTGCCGGAGCGGGCCGCCGGCCTGGCGAAGCGCTACGGCGGCAGTGTCGCCACGGTGTGGAGCGCCGCGCTCACCGGCTACAACGCGAAGATGAGCATCGGGCAGGCGCGCCGGCTGGCCGCCGACCCGGCCGTCGCGTACGTCGAGCAGGACCGGCGGGTGACCGTCCAGGGCACCCAGACCGGCGCCACCTGGGGGCTGGACCGGATCGACCAGCGCAGCCTGCCGCTCAACAGCACCTACACCTACCCGAACACCGCCACCAACGTGCGCGCGTACATCATCGACACCGGCATCCGGACCACGCACAGCCAGTTCGGCGGCCGGGCCACCTGGGGCACCAACACGGTGGACAGCAACAACACCGACTGCAACGGCCACGGTACGCACGTCGCCGGCACGGTCGGCGGCAGCACCTACGGCGTGGCCAAGGGCGTCCGCCTGATCGCGGTCAAGGTGCTCAACTGCTCCGGCAGCGGCAGCACCGCCGGCGTGGTCAACGGCGTCAACTGGGTCACCTCGAACGCGGTCAAGCCGGCGGTGGCGAACATGAGCCTCGGCGGCGGCGTCAGCACCACGCTGGACAACGCGGTGGCCAACTCGATCAGCTCCGGCATCACGTACGCGCTCGCGGCCGGCAACTCCAGCGCCAACGCCTGCAACTCCTCGCCGGCCCGGGTCGCCTCGGCGATCACGGTGGGCTCCACCACCAGCAGCGACGCGCGGTCGTCCTTCTCCAACTACGGCACCTGCGTGGACATCTTCGCGCCGGGCTCGTCGATCACGTCGTCGTGGAACAGCAGCGACAGCGCGACCAACACCATCAGCGGCACCTCGATGGCGTCGCCGCACGTGGCGGGCGCCGCGGCGCTGGTGCTGTCGGCGAACCCGTCCTACAGCCCGGCGCAGGTGGCCAGCTACCTGACCAGCAACGCCACCACCGGCAAGGTGACCAGCCCGGGCACGGGCTCGCCGAACCGGCTGCTCTTCGTCGTCAACTGACACCCGTCGGCTGACCGCGGCCCGGTGGATTCGAGTGGAGTCCACCGGGCCGCGTCGTGCCGTGTGTCGGAGAGTCGGCGGCGGGAGCGGTGGCCGGAGCGGCAGGATGGGGGCATGACGCTCTCCCTACCCATCGACCCGCAGGCCAACGAACTGCTGCGGCGCGACCCGCTGGCCCTGCTGCTCGGGATGGTGCTGGACCAGCAGGTGCCGATGGAGAAGGCGTTCTCCTCGCCGTACGTGCTGGCGCAGCGACTCGGCCACGAGCCGGACGCCCGGGAGCTGGCCGGGTACGACCCGGACGCGCTGGTGGCGCTGTTCGCCCGGCCGCCGGCGCTGCACCGGTTCCCGAAGGCGATGGCGGCCCGGGTGCAGGAGGTCTGCCGGGCGCTCGTCGAACGCTACGACGGCGACCCGGCGCGGCTCTGGTCGGAGGCGGCCGACGGCGCGGAGCTGCTGCGCCGGGTCGGCGAGCTGCCCGGTTTCGGCCGGCAGAAGGCGCAGATCTTCGTGGCGCTGCTCGGCAAGCGGTTCGGGGTCGCCCCGGCGGGCTGGCGCGAGGCGGCCGGCGCCTACGGCGAGGCGGAGGCGTACCGGTCGGTCGCCGACGTGACCGATCCGGAGTCGCTGGGCCGGGTGCGCGAGTTCAAGCAGCGGATGAAGGCGGAGTCGAAGGCCGCGAAGGGCTGACGCGTGAGCGAGCAGCGGGGCGGAGGGCTGCTGCGCACCAGGTCCAGCCCTGGACGGGCGACCTTCCTGGAACTCTTCTTCGACCTGGTGTTCGTGTTCGCGCTGACCCGGGTGTCGCAGCGGCTGGTGGCCGACGTCGACAGCGGGCACCTGGCGGCCGGCGTCGGCCGGACGCTGCTGCTCTTTCTGGTGCTCTGGCAGGTCTGGACCATCACCACCTGGGTGACCAGCCGGTACGAGCCGGAGCGGGTGGTCATCCAGGCGGTCGTGGTCGGTGTGATGTTCGGCAGTCTGGTGCTCGGTGTGACGCTTCCCCGCGCGCTGGAGGAGCGGGCGTTGACGTTCGCGCTGGCGTACGTGGTGATGATGGTCGCGCGTCCGCTGGTGCTGTTGGTGGCGCTGCGCGGGCATCCGCGGCGAATGGTGCCGGTGCGGCTGGTCGGCTGGGCCGTGGCGACCACCCCGCTCTGGCTGGCCGGCGCGCTGGTGCCCGACCTGCGCCTGCCGCTGTGGGCGGTCGCGCTGGCGGTGGACTACCTGGGCACGTTCCTGGGGTGGCCGCTGCCCCGGCTCGGTTCGTCCCGCATCCGGAGCTGGCTGGTCGCCGGGGAGCACCTGGCCGAGCGCTACCAGCAGATCTTCCTCATCGCGCTCGGCGAGTCGATCCTGGTGATCGGGGTGTCCTACAGCGGGGAGCAGTTCTCCGGGCGGTCGGCCGCCGCGTTCGCGCTGGCGTTCCTGGTCACCGCGTTGCTCTGGCGGATCTACTTCCACCGGGCCGGGCACCTGCTGGCGGAGGCGTTGCGGCTGGCCGGCACGCCCGGGCGGCTGGCTGAGTCGGCCGCCCAGACCCACCTGTTCATGGTGCTCGGGGTGCTCGTCTCGGCGGTCGGCTACGAACTGGTCATCGCCCACCCGTACGACGCGGCGGATGCCCGCTGGCTGGTCTTCGTGGTGGGTGGCCCGGCGCTGTTCCTGGCCGCCCGGTCCCGCTTCGAGTACGAGATCTTCGGCCGGGTGTCCCGCTCCCGGCTGGTCGGGCTGGCGGGCCTGCTGCTGCTCGCGCCGGTGCTGACGGCCGGCCCGGTCCTGCTGGCGCTCGCCGTGGTGGCCGGCGTGCTGGCGCTTGTCGCGCTCGCCGACATGTGGCACGCCCGGGGTGGGCCGCCGGAGTCGTCGGCATCGCCGGTCGGGCGGGAGGCGCTCGGCAAGGCCGGCCCCGAGGCGTGAACCGGGCCCGCCAGCCCCGCGGTCGCGAACCGAGGTGACGCGTGCGGGCTCAGGCGGCGGTCGGGCGGGACAGCGAGGCCAGCGCGCGGCGCACGTCGGCCAGCGAGACCGTGGCCGAGTCGTCCAGGTCGGCCAGGCCCGCCTCGATCCACTGCCGCATCAGCGTGGTCACCCCGATGCCACGGGCGTCGGCGGCGGCCCGGACCCGTTCGTACGTCTCCAGCGGCAGGCGTACCGACCGGCTGACCATCGGCACGTCGGTGTCGGGGGTGGGCAGTTGCGCCGGCGACGTCTCGTCGATCAGGTCGGCGAACGCGTCGCCGCCGGCGTGGAACCGCTTGGTCGCCTCGTCACGGTGCATGGTGACCGCCTCCTCGTCGGCGTGCCCTCCGCACCGCCTCGTCGTAGCGCTTGGCCTCGACGTCGCTCAGCTCGCGGGCGGAGAGGATGTCCCAGTCGTTGTCGGTGCCGTCTGCCTCGGCCAGCAGCACGGCGAGGCGCCGGCCGCGGTGGTCGGTGGCGTAGACCACCATCACGTCGTCGCCCAGGTGCCGGATGACCCGGCGGTTGCTGTGCAGGGCCTCCCAGACTTCCCCGGGTGTGACGTCGTAGACCCGCAGGTTCGCCAGCGCCTCGTCGGTGAAGCTGAACCGGTTGGCCACGAGCGGAGCGTACCACGCACGTAACACGTCACCGGATTGTCGCCGATCACCTGCCCCGAGTGACAGGATGGGCGGTATCCCCTCGTAGGAGGTCCGTGGTGAAGCGTCAGGCCTACCAGCCGATCCTGATCACCGACGCCCGGCGCAGCCAGGACGACCAGCTCAGCAGCCGGCAGAAACGCTATGTGCTGATGATGGGCATCCGGGTCGCCTGCATCGTCGTGGGTGCCGTCCTGGTCGGCGTCAAGGCCCCGCTGCTCTGGCTGTGGCTGCCGCTGTGCGCGCTCGGCATGGTGCTCATCCCGTGGCTGGCGGTGCTGCTGGCGAACGACCGCCCGCCCAAGGAGGAGCACCGGCTGGCCAACCGGTTCCAGCCCCGGGGCCGCGACGAGACCCCGCCGATGGCGCTCGCCGCCGAGGAACGCCCACACAAGGTCATCGACGCCGAGCCCTGACCGGTCGTCATCACGCTCCGTGACGCCGGCTCGGAGAGTCCGCCGACAGACCGATATGCCTCTCAGGCATAAATATGACCAGAAGGCATATCGGCCGTCAGGCACACCGGTTCCGAGCCCGGCATGCCAGGCCCGGAACCCGATCACCGCGTGTCCGGCCGCCCGTCAGGCGCCCGGGCGGGCGCCGACCGTGGTCACGGCCAGGGCGCCGAGGTCGCCGGCCCGGGCCAGCGCCGCCCGGGGGTCGGCCCCGGCCAGCCAGGCGGTGAGCAGGCCGGCCGCGAACGCGTCCCCGGCGCCGGTGACGTCCACCACGGCCACCCCGGGCGCCGGGGCCGTCTCCACCCGGCCGTCGCGCTCCACCCAGACCGCCCCGGCCGCGCCGCGCTTCACCACCACCCGGTGCGCCACCGAGGTCAGCGCCCGGCCCTGCGCCGCCGGATCCAGGCCACCGGCCAGCACGGTCGCCTCGTCCGTGTTGACCAGCAGCAGGTCGACGTCGCGTACCCAGGTCAGGAACGCCCCGCCGACGCGCCGCAGCGGCGCCGCGGAGGCCGCGTCGACGCTGACCGTCAGCCCGCGCTCGCGGGCGACGGCCAACGCGCGCAGCCCGGCGCCGCGCGACCCGACGTCCAACAGGGTGTACGCGGACAGGTGCAGATGCCCGACGTCGGGCGCCGCCGCCAGGGCGGCCTCGACGTGCCGCGCGGTCAGCCGCAGGTTCGCGCCACGCTGACTGACCATGGTGCGCTCCCCGCCGTGGGTGAGCACGATCACCGTGCCGGTCGGGTAGCCCTCGTGCCGCTCCACCGCGCAGTCCACCCCGATCCCGGTCAGCTCGGCGACCCGGTCCCGGCCGGTCTCGTCGTCGCCCACGGCGGCCACCAGCGTCACGGCCGCGCCCTGGCCGGCGAGCCAGGCCGCGGTGTTGGCCGCCTGCCCACCGCCGCTGAACCGGATCCCGGCCGCGGTGTCCGAGCCGGTCGCGAGCGGCCCGGACAGCATCGCGACCACGTCCGTGATCACGTCGCCGACGACGGCGATGCCGGGCACCCCGCTCGTACCGGGCCGACCGGACATGCCCTCGCTGCCCACGCCGTGCTCACGGCCCTCGCTGCGCTCGGTGCGTTCGCTCATGCGGTGCTGGCTGGGCATGCCCTCACGGCCCTCGCTGCGCTCGGTGCGTTCGCTCATGCGGTGCTGGCTGGGCATGCCCTCACGGCCCTCGCTGCGCTCGGTGCGTTCGCTCATGCCGGGCCGGCGGCGGGTCGGGTCGCCGCGGCGACCGCGATGCGCGCCGCCAGGTCGGCGTTGCGCAGGATGATCCGGACGTTCACCGCCAGGCTGGCGCCCTCGGTGGCGGCGTGGAAGTGGGCCAGCAGGAACGGGGTCACCGCCTTGCCGGTGATCCCCTCCCGGGCCAGCGCCGCCAACCCGTCGGCGAGCGTGCGGTCGTGCAGCGCCGGGTCGAGCTGCTCGTCGGCCGGCAGCGGGTTGGCCACGATCAGCCCACCGGTGTGCACACCCTGCTCGGCGCGGGCGGCCAGCACGTCGGCCACCCGCTCCGGCGAGTCCACCGACCAGTCCAGGTCGAAGCCGGCGTCGGTGAGGTAGAAGCCGGGGAACCGGCGGGTGCGGTAGCCCACCACGCCCACCCCCAGCGTCTCCAGCCGCTCCAGCGTGGCGCCCACGTCCAGGATCGACTTCACGCCGGCGCAGACCACCGCGATCGGCGTGCGGGCCAGCGTGACCAGGTCCGCCGACTCGTCGAACGTGTGCGCCGCCTCCCGGTGCACCCCGCCCAGCCCGCCGGTGGCGAACACGCCGATGCCGGCCGCCGCCGCCACCGCGCTGGTGGCCGCCACCGTGGTGGCGCCGTCCGCGCCGGTCGCCGCCGCCGGCGCCAGGTCGCGGACCGAGAGCTTGCTCACGCCGTCGACCGTGGCGAGCCGGGTGAGTTGGGCGTCGTCGAGCCCGACCCGCAGCTCGCCGCCGACCATGCCGATGGTGGCCGGGACCGCGCCCGCGTCCCGGACCGCCTGCTCGATCTGCCGCGCCACGCGCAGGTTGTCCGGGCGGGGGAGGCCGTGCGACACGATGGTGCTCTCCAGCGCCACGACCGGCCGCCCGGCGCGCAGGGCGTCGGCCACCTCACCACCGAGACTGATGCGAAAGTTGGTCACTTCCGTTACGGTACGGGCCGCCCGCCGGAGGGCCGTGGTGGACCCGACCCGGCCGGCCTGCAAAACTGGGAAGCCGGAGGTGGGGACGTGAGCACTGAGATTCTGGAGCGCCCGGAGCAGAAGGAGGCCGACACCGGCCCCGAGATGTTCCACTACGTGCGCAAGGACAAGATCGCCGAGAGCGCGGTCATGGGCACGTACGTCATCGCGCTGTGCGGGGAGACCTTCCCGGTGACCAAGGCCGCCAAGCCCGGTTCACCTGTCTGCCCGAAGTGCAAGGAGATCTACGAGTCCTGGGGCGAGTGATCGCGGGCGGCTCCGCCGCCCGCCCACGTAACCTGCGCCGATGACCACCTCCACCGCCCTGCTCCTCGCCGACCTCACCGGCGTGGCGGTCTTCGCCGCCTCCGGCGCCTCCGCGGCGGTGGCCAAACGGCTCGACCTGTTCGGGGTGGTCTTCGTCGGTGTGGTCGCCGCCCTCGGCGGCGGCATCTTCCGTGACCTGGTCATCGACGAGGTGCCCCCGCTGGCGTTCGCCGACTGGCGGTACGCGGTCACCGCGGCCGTCACCGCCGCCGCCGTGTTCCGGCTGCACCCGCAGCTCGCCCGGCTGCGCACCACCGTGCTGGTGCTGGACGCCGCCGGGTTGGCCCTGTTCACCGTCACCGGCACGCTCAAGGCGCTCGACGCGCACGTGCCGGCCGTCGGCGCCTGCATGATCGGCATGCTCACCGCGATCGGCGGCGGGCTGGGCCGGGACCTGCTCACCGGCGAGATCCCGGTGGTGCTGCGCCGGGAGATCTACGCGGTGGCCGCGCTCGCCGGCTCGATCGCGGTGACGGTGCTGTCGACGTACGGGCAGGCCACCACCGGGCCGCTGACCGGTGCCGCGGTCTTCGTCTTCGGGCTGCGGCTGATCTCGCTGCGCCGGCGCTGGTCCGCCCCGGTGCCGATGACGCGCCCGCCCCGCACCGGCGCCCGGGGACCACTGCCCTGAGCCGTCCCGCCCGGGTGGGCGGATGTGACCAGCGTGGCGTCGGGTGGGGCGGCCGGGGCCCGCTGGTTATGCTGAGTCGGCCTTCGCGGCACGGATGCGCGAGGGCGTTTTCATGGGCGGCGGCCCCCGTGGCCCCGGTCGGGCCCGTCGCCGTCCGCGGCGGAGAGGAGCTACCCGTGCCACCGCGGTTGCCGGCGCTCGACACGTTCCCACCACTGCGTTCCTGGCAACGCAAGGCGATGGTGGAATACCTGCGCCGCCGGGCCGAGGACTTCACCGCGGTCGCCACCCCCGGCGCCGGAAAGACCACCTTCGCCCTGCGGATCGCCGCCGAGCTGCTCGCCGACGGCACCGTCGAGGCGGTCACCGTGGTCGCGCCGACGGAGCACCTGAAGACCCAGTGGGCGGAGGCCGCGGCCCGGGTCGGCATCCAGCTCGACGCCGCGTTCCGCAACGCCGACCTGCACTCCGCCGCCGACTTCCACGGCGCGGTGGTCACGTACGCCCAGGTCGGCATGGCGCCGCAGGTGCACCGGCGGCGCACCATGACCCGGCGGACGCTTGTCATCCTCGACGAGATCCACCACGCCGGCGACGCCCGCACCTGGGGCGACGGCGTCAAGGCGGCGTTCGAACCCGCGGTACGCCGGCTGATGCTCACCGGCACGCCGTTCCGCTCCGACGACAACCCGATCCCGTTCATCAGCTACGAGCGCGGCGGGGACGGGCTGCTGCGCTCCCGCGCCGACTCGGTCTACGGCTACGCAGACGCGCTGCGCGACGGCGTGGTCCGGCCGGTGCTGTTCCTGGCCTACTCCGGGGAGACCCGGTGGCGCACCAACGCCGGCGACGAGCTGGCCGCCCGGCTGGGCGAGCCGATGACGCAGGACCTGATCGCGCAGGCGTGGCGTACCGCGCTGGACCCGGCCGGCGACTGGATGCCGCAGGTGCTGCGTGCCGCCGACGCCCGACTGAGCACGCTGCGCGCCAACGGCATGCCGGACGCGGGCGGCCTGGTCATCGCCACCGACCAGCAGGTCGCCCGCGCGTACGCCAAGCTGTTGGAGCAGGTGACCGGTGAGAAGGCCGCCGTGGTGCTCTCCGACGACCAGGGCGCGTCCGCGCGGATCGCGACGTTCGCGGCCTCCGAGCAGCGCTGGCTGGTCGCGGTGCGGATGGTGTCCGAGGGCGTGGACATCCCCCGGCTGGCCGTCGGCGTGTACGCGACGAGCGCCAGCACCGCGCTCTACTTCGCGCAGGCGATCGGCCGTTTCGTCCGGGCCCGCCGACCGGGCGAGACCGCCTCGGTCTTCCTGCCCAGCGTGCCGCACCTGCTCGGGCTGGCCAGCGAGATGGAGATCGAGCGGGACCACGTGCTCGGCAAGCCCAAGGACTCCGACGGCTTCGACGACGACCTGCTGGAGCGCGCCCAACGCGAGGACGGGGCCAGCGGCGAGCTGGAGAAGCGGTTCGCGGCGCTCTCCGCGACCGCCGAACTGGACCAGGTGATCTTCGACGGCGCGTCGTTCGGCACCGCCGCCCAGGCCGGCACGCCGGAGGAGGAGGAATACCTCGGCCTCCCCGGCCTGCTCACCGCCGACCAGGTCTCGCTGCTGCTGACCAAGCGGCAGGCCGACCAACTCGCCGCGCAGAAGCGCCGGGCGGCCCAGCGGGCCGCTGAGCCGGCCGCTGCGGCCCCGGCGGCGGCGCCCCCACCGATGAGCGCGGCCCAGCGTCGGGTGGCGCTACGGCGGCAACTGAACGCCCTGGTGGCCGCCCGGCACCATCGCACCGGCCAGCCGCACGGCAAGATCCACGCCGAGCTGCGCCGGCTCTGCGGCGGCCCGCCCAGCGCCCAGGCGACGATCGAGCAGCTCGAGGAGCGCATCGCCACCGTGCAGACGTTGTGACAGAAACCGGCCGGAGGCACCTCGTGCGGTGCCTCCGGCCGGTTATGTCGAGTTACTCGTTGTCTGTCGGACTCAGTTCGCCATGAGATCGGTGCCGCGCCAACTGAACTCCGGGTCCGTCGCGTACCGCACGGTGATCTTCACGAGATCCTCCGCGTACTTGTTCGCGTGGTGCCCACAGAACACCAGCTCACTCCCACCCGAGAGGGTGATCCGGAGCTTGCCGGCAGCATTACAGCGGTCGCACCGTTCATCGGCGGCCGGGGGGCTCACCGTCTCGGGCGGCGGCGTGAGGGTCGGGGTCATCGCCTTCCTCCTCTGGTCGTCACCGATGAACACACTCGTCGGTCGTTGCTCACCTATCCTGCAACACCCATCTCGGGCCCTGCCTTCCCTGTGTGCCCGCGGGGGACCGAGGTCACACCTGGCGTGGAAGACAGTGTGCCGTGCACCAAGGGTGCCACGTCAACGATCACAAACAGGCAACCGACCGATCAAGGATCGGTGTTCTACGGGTGGTGATCAAACCGACACGTCTGGTTGACGTGCGCGGTCAGTCCAGGTAGTCGCGGAGCACCTGGGAACGCGAGGGGTGCCGCAACTTGGACATGGTCTTGGACTCGATCTGCCGGATGCGCTCCCGCGTCACGCCGTACACCTGGCCGATCTCGTCCAGGGTGCGCGGCTGGCCGTCGGTGAGGCCGAAGCGCAGGCGCACCACGCCCGCCTCACGCTCGGACAACGTCTGGAGGACCTGCTGGAGCTGGTCCTGGAGCAGCGAGAACGACACCGCGTCGACCGCCACGACGGCCTCGGAGTCCTCGATGAAGTCGCCGAGCTGGCTGTCCCCCTCGTCACCGATGGTCTGGTCGAGCGAGATGGGCTCCCGGGCGTACTGCTGGATCTCCAGCACCTTCTCCGGTGTGATGTCCATCTCCTTGGCCAGCTCCTCCGGAGTGGGCTCGCGGCCCAGATCCTGGAGCAGCTCGCGCTGTATCCGGCCGAGCTTGTTGATCACCTCGACCATGTGCACCGGGATACGGATGGTGCGGGCCTGGTCGGCCATGGCGCGGGTGATGGCCTGGCGGATCCACCAGGTGGCGTACGTGGAGAACTTGTAGCCCTTGGTGTAGTCGAACTTCTCGACGGCCCGGATGAGGCCGAGGTTGCCCTCCTGGATCAGGTCGAGGAAGGCCATCCCGCGCCCGGTGTAGCGCTTGGCCAGCGAGACCACGAGTCGGAGGTTCGCCTCCAGCAGGTGGTTCTTGGCCCGCTCGCCGTCCCGGGAGATCCACATCAGGTCGCGCTGCAGATCGCGGACCAGCTTCTCCTCGCCCTCGTCGGCGGCGCGCAGCCGCTCGGCGGCGTAGAGGCCGGCCTCGATCCGCTTGGCGAGCTCGACCTCCTGCTCGGCGTTGAGCAGCGGCACCTTGCCGATCTGCTTGAGGTAGGCCCGGACCGAGTCGGCGGAGGCGGTCAGCTCGGCGTCCCGACGCGCCTGCTTGAGCGCCTCGGACTCCTCGTCGTCCCACTCGAAGTCGTTGTCGGTGGCGGAGTTCGCGGCGTCGGCCTCGGCGGCCTGGGCCAGCTCGGCCGGCTCCTCGACCACCACGTCCTCGATCTCGGCGGCCAGCTCCTCCGGGTCGACCTCACCCTCGGCGCCCTCGCCGGCCTTCGCCGGCTTCGCCGCGGCCGTCTTGGCGGCCACGGTGGCCTTCGTGGCCCGGGTCGCCTTGGTGGCCTTGGCCGGGACGGCAGCCTTGCCGGCCACCTCGGCGGTGGTGCCGGCGACCTTGCGGGCCGTCGCCTTCCGGGGCGCCGGCGCGGGGGACTCGTCGGCGGCGGGCGCCTGCTTCGGGGCGGGTGCGGCCGCCTTCTTGGTGGTCTTGGCGGTGGTGGCCCGGGAAGCCGGGGTGGCGGACCGGGCCGCGGCGACCCGGCGGCGGGTGCTCGCGGAGCCGTCCACCACGACCGTCACGCCCGCCTCGGAGAGCGCGCGGAGGATCTTCTTGGCCTGGGCCGGGGTCACCTCAGCGGACTCGACGGTGCGCGCGAGCTGGGCCGACGTGAGCTGACCGCCGGCGCTCTGGGCGTGGGCGATCAGGGTGTCGGTGAGCGAGCGAACGTCGGCGCCGGTCTGGCGGGGTTCTGTCACGAATGACCTTCCGGAGGCGAAGAGCGAGCACGGCCGGGTCGTCCGGCGCAGCACGGGGCCGTGCCGGGCGAGTCGTTGAGGGACCCCCGTGTCCCGGTCCGTCCGGTCGTTGGCGGTCCGTGGCGCGTGGGCAGGGTGAATTGTAACGCCGTCTGCCGCGATCATCCTGCGCAGCACGGCGTACCGGCGGTCCGGGACCGCCGATTCGACGCAGATGTGGACTTTGTAAGGATGATACCCACGCACGGCCAGGCCGGTCCGGGCCGCGCGGGAAGGGGACGAACATGATCGCCTCGGCGCCCACGCCGCGGGAATTGCTCACCATCGCCGTCGAGGTGGCCCGGGACGCCGCGGCCACCGCCCACCGGATGCGCGCCGAGGGCGTCTCGGTGGCCGCGACCAAGAGCACCGCGACCGACGTGGTCACCGCCGCCGACCGGGCGGTGGAGCGGCAGGTGCTGGCCGCGTTGCGGGACCGGCGGCCCGCCGACGCGGTGCTGGGCGAGGAGTACGGCGCGGCCGGGGCCGGTCCGGTCGCGGGGGACGGGGTGCGCTGGATCGTCGATCCGATCGACGGCACCGTCAACTACCTCTACGGGCTGCCCTACTGCGCGGTCTCGCTCGCCGCCGAGGTGGCCGGCGAGGTCGTCGCCGGCGTGGTGCGCAACGTGTTCACCGGCGAGGAGTGGACCGCGACCGCGGGCGGCGGCGCCTGGCGGGACGGCCGGCGGCTGCGCTGCTCCGCCGAGGCCGACCTCGGGCAGGCGCTGGTCGCCACCGGCTTCGGGTACGACGCGGGCCGCCGCGCGCACCAGGCGCGGGTGGTCGCCGAGCTGATCCCGCACGTGCGCGACATCCGCCGGATGGGTGCGGCCGCGCTCGACCTATGCCTGGCCGCCGAGGGACGGGTGGACGCGTACTTCGAGAAGGGGCTGGCCGCCTGGGACCTCGCCGCGGGCGGGCTGGTCGCCCGGGAGGCCGGGCTGCTGGTGACCGGCCTGTCCGGCCGGCCGGCCGGACCGGACCTGGCGCTCGCCGCGCCGCCCGCGCTGCACGGCCCGCTGCACACCCGGCTCGCCGACCTGGACGCCGCCGGCGGGCCGTGACGACCGGTCACCAACCACGGGTACGCGACGAGGGCGGCCTCCCGAACCGCGGAGACCGCCCTGCGTCGTCGTCGGGCCGGCGGGCCGGCCCACGGGTCACTTCTCGACCGGCATCGGGCACGTCTCGGGCGGCGCCTCGGGAGCGCCCAGGTCACCCAGCGACTGGTTCACCTCGGTGGTGGTGGCCAACTGCTGGAACCCGTTGCCGAGGACCACGTCGACGGTGTCGTCCTTGCGGTCCGGCAGGAACACCCGCTCGGCGTTGTTGAGGAAGTAGGCCCGGAGCAGGTGGGCCGAGCCGACGCCCTTGGGGCCGAAGCGCAGCACCGCCACGCCGTCGACCTCCTTCGACTCGTTGCCGACCTTCTTGACCTGGAACTTGCGGTTGCGGAAGTCGTCCGCCACGCCGCCGGCCCGGCCGGACTCGTCGGTGGCGTTGTAGACGTTGATCTTCACGTCCTTCTGCTCGCGCAGTCGCAGGTCGACCAGCGGCCAGCCGTCGGGGCAGTCGGCGGCGGTGCCGGCCGTGCCCTGACTGTCGCGGACCACGGCGACGACCACGAAGACCAGGGCGATGACCGCCAGCAGTCCGACGACAACGAGTGCCCGCACTCGCGCAAAACTCATCCTGGGCGCTCCCCGGACAGTGATTGGGTGGCGGCGGCCGGCGCGGTCGGGCCGCGTCTGTCGACCGTCGGAGTACGCCGCTGAGGTTAACCCTTGTCCGGCTCCCGCGTGGAAACAGTCCGACATGCCGGCGCGCCACGGGGGGAACGGGTAGGACTACCCCTATCTTCGTGTCGCCTGAGTCACATTGGGAACAACTTCGGGCGCAGGGGCGTACATCTCTCCCGCGAGGGCGGTATACATGCCTCGCCCAAAGGGGGGGTAAGGTTCCGCGCTCGCCGGAGGGTTCCGCTCCGGCGAACCCGGCCCACCGGTCGTCGGGTCGGGTGCCCGACACAGTTGGTGGCCGGCCAGGGGAACCGAAACGGCGTCGTCCGGCGTTACAACCGGCAGCGACCATATCGATATTGGAGAGTGAAACCGATGGCCACCGACTACGACGCCCCGCGTCGCGACGAGGTCGACCTCGGCGAGGACAGCCTCGAGGAGCTCAAGGCCCGGCGGGTCGACTCACAGTCGGGCGCCGTGGACGTCGACGAGGCCGAAGTGGCCGAGAGCTTCGAGCTGCCCGGCGCCGACCTGGCCGACGAGGAGCTCACGGTCAAGGTGCTCCCGATGCAGCAGGACGAGTTCCGGTGCGCGCGCTGCTTCCTGGTCCACCACCGCAGCCAGCTCGCGGTGGAGCGCAACGGAGACCTGATCTGCCGAGAGTGCGTCTGATCCCGAGCCGGGACACCGGCGGCGGCCTCCTCGTCGGGGCCGCCGCTGTTCGAGCCGCCGTGCGCCGGTGGCCGGAAGCTGCTTGACTCGTACGGGCGGCTGCCGGCCGCGCGGGAGCAGGAGGGCGGACGGGTGAGCGAGCGCAGCGAGCGGGATGACCGGACGGGAGTCCCGGAGACGGGACCGACACCGTCCGTCCCGGACCCGACCACCGTTCCGGCGCGCGCGGAGGAGACCGTCGAGCCGGCCGCGACGCCGACCGGCGAGGAGTTGGGCGCCACGGTCGCCGCCCTGACCGCCGACGACATCGCCCCGGCCCGCCGCCGGCAACTGCTGGTCCGGCTGGTCGGCCAGGCCCGGGCGCGCGGTCTCACCGACCTGTTCAAGCCCAAGGCCGCGCTGCGCTGGATGACCGAGACCGTCGCCGAGGTCGCGCCGCACGTGCCGATCCGTGACCTCGCCACGCTGCGGCGGCACTTCCCCGGCCTGGACGACGACGCGCTCGCCGACCGGCTGGTCCGCAACGCGTCCCGGGCCACCGCCGGGGTCGGCGCGGCCGGTGGCGGGGTCGCCGCGGTCGAGTGGGCGGTCACGCCCACCCTGCTCTCCGCCCCGGTCCTGCTGGCCGCCGAGACGGTCGCCGTGGTGGCGATCGAGTTGAAGCTCATCGGGGAACTGCACGAACTCCACCGGATGCCGCTGCCCACCGGCGGCACCGCGCGTGCCGTGGCGCTCGTGCAGTCCTGGGCCGGCCAGCGGGGGATCAACCCGATGATGCCCGGCGTCGGGGTGAGCGCCGTGCTGGGCACCGCCGCCCGCCGCGAGCTGCGGGACAGCATGCTGCGTCGCTTCGGCCGCAATCTCACCACGCTCGGGCCGTTCCTGACCGGCGCCGCGGTGGCCGCGTACCTCAACCGGCGGGCCACCCGCACGCTCGGCGAGCAACTCCGCAAGGACCTCCGGCACACGTCCCGCGGCCTGCCCCACAAGCGGGGCTGACGGCCGGGACGGGGAGCGGTCAGGCCGTGTCGCGGGCGGTCAGCAGCGCGGTCGCCAGCTCCACCGGGTGCCGGGTGCTGACCACCCAGAACGGGGTGGGGT
Organism: Micromonospora sp. NBC_01392; assembly: GCF_045040125.1. Lineage (NCBI taxonomy): Bacteria > Bacillati > Actinomycetota > Actinomycetes > Micromonosporales > Micromonosporaceae > Micromonospora > Micromonospora sp. NBC_01392. The sequence continues at coordinate 1,966,675 of NZ_CP109549.1, forward strand.
CCGCCGGGTCGTCCAGCACCACCTGCACGGCGCCGCCGATCCAGGGGCGCTGCACCACGAACGCGAGCGGATCGGCGCCGACGCCGAGGACCTCGCGCCGGCCGGCCGCGTCCAGCGGCACCGCGTCCGCCACGTGGCGCACCGGGAGGTGGGCGTCGTCGACCCGCAGCTCGCCGTCGCGTACCTCGACCCGGATCCGGCCCAGCCACCACAGGGCGGCCACCGTGCCGGGGATCAGCAGCACGAACGGCAGCCAGGCCCGGAAGCCGGTCGCGCCCAGCCACAGCTCGGCGGCGAGCAGCCCGGCCACGGCCAGCCCGGCGGGCCAGGCCCACCAGGGCAGCCCCAGGCGCTCCGCGTACGGCGCGGGGGTGGCCGTCGGGGCGGCCGGGGATGACGACTGACGCACACTGCGAGGGTACGGCGCGTGGCGGGCCGGCCAACCGGCAGGATGGCAGGGCACCCCGAGGACCGGACGGAAGAGGATGACCGTGACAGATGTCGTACCCGTGCCCGTACGGCGGCTCGACCCGGAGCTGCCGCTGCCGGCGTACGCCCATCCCGGCGACGCCGGCGCGGACCTGGTGGCCGCCGCGGACGTGGAGCTGCCGCCCGGCGGGCGCGCGTTGGTGCCCACCGGCGTGGCGGTGGCGCTGCCGGAGGGGTACGTCGGGCTGGTCCACCCCCGGTCGGGGCTGGCCGCCAGGCTCGGCGTGACGGTGCTCAACGCGCCCGGTACGGTCGACGCCGGCTACCGGGGTGAGATCCTGGTCAACCTGATCAACCATGATCGGGACACGCCGGCGCGGATCAGCCGGGGCGACCGGATCGCGCAGTTGGTGGTCCAGCGGGTCGCCCGGGCCGAGTTCCGGCCGGTGGCCGAGCTGCCCGGCTCCCGGCGCGGGACCGGCGGGCACGGGTCCACCGGCGGGCACGCCGGGCTGGTTCCGGCTCCGGGCGGCGGGCAGAGCGAAGAGGTGGCAGGGTGAGTGCGAACAGCGGAGGGTGGGCGCAGTGATCTTCTCCCGGAAGCGGGCCGACGAGGCGCGGCACGCGCGTGACAACGGGGTCCTCGACGCCGGGGAGACCCCGGCGGCGCCGGCTCGTGGCCCCTACGACGTCAGCGAGGCGCCCGACGCGCCCCGGCTCGACCTGGGCAGCATCCAGATCCCGGCGGTGCCGGACGTGGAGGTGCGGGTGCAGGCCGACCCGCAGGGCGTGATCCAGCAGGTGGTGCTGGTGCACGGGCAGAACGCGTTGCAGCTCGGCGTGTTCGCCGCGCCCCGCTCGGAGGGCATCTGGGACGAGGTGCGCGAGGAGATCCGCACCTCGCTGCTGAACGACGGCGCCGCCGCCCAGGAGGTCGAGGGGGAGCGCGGCACCGAGCTGCGGGCCCAGGTCCGCACCCCGGACGGCGTGACCGACCTGCGGTTCATCGGCATCGACGGGCCGCGCTGGATGGTGCGGGGCGTCTTCCAGGGCCAGGCGGCCGTCGACCCGGCCGCCGGCGGCCCGCTCGCGGCCTGCCTGGACGGCCTGGTGGTGGACCGCGGCCAGGAGGCCAAGCCGGTCCGCGAGCCGCTGCCGCTGCGGCTGCCGCGCGAGGTGGCCGAGCAGCAGGCCGCCGAGCAGCAGGCCGCCGGTCCGCAGGAGGTCTGAGACACGCGCCGGGCCCGGTCCCGTCGGCTCCGAGCCGGCGGGACCGGGCCCGCGGCGTGTCCGCCCGGCGTGCCGCCGGTCCCGCACGCCGGCCGGACCGGCGTACGCTGGCGGGACGGTTCCGCCATCCGCGGGACCCCGGTGCGGAGAGGTGACGCGGAGGTCATGACGACCGACCAGGGCCGGGTGTCGCTGCGGCGGCTGCTGCAACGGTTCACCGCGAGCGAGGCCGAGATCGAGGCGCAGGAGCTGCGCCGGGAGAGCGCCGAATCCGGCGGCACCCCCACCCACCAGTGCAACCGCGGCCAGGTGGTCTCGGTGGCCGGGCGGCTGCGCACCGTGGTCTACACGCCGCGCACCAACCTGCCCACGCTGGAGGCCGACCTCTACGACGGCAACGACGTGGTCACCCTGGTCTGGCTGGGCCGGCGGCACATCGCCGGGATCGAGCCGGGCCGGCACCTCACCGCCCACGGCCGGGTGGCCGTGCGGGACGACCGCAAGGTGATCTACAACCCGTACTACGAGCTGGAGCCGCCGAAGTGACGACCGGACAGCAGCACACCCCGTCGGGCCTCGACCCGCAGGACGAGGAGCGGCTGCCCAGCATCGCCGAGCAGATGGCCGACCAGCTCGGCGGCTGGCGCGGCCTGGTCGAGTCGAGCATCCCGGTGGTGGTCTTCGTGATCGCCAACGTGGTGGGCGAGCTGCGCCCCGCCGTGATCGCCTCGGTCGCGGTGGCGCTGCTGATCGCCGTGCTCCGGCTGATCCAGCGCCGGCCGGTGCGACACGCGGTCAACGGGCTGTTCGGCGTCGGCATCGGCGCGGCCATCGCCTGGCGGACCGGCAACGAGCGGGACTTCTACCTCCCCGGCATCCTCTACGGCATCGGCTACGGCCTGGCGCTGCTGCTCTCCGCCGCGATCCGGCAGCCGCTGGTCGGCTGGATCTGGTCGGTGCTGGTCGCCAAGGGCCGCTCCGAGTGGCGCGACGACCCCAAGCTGGTGCGCACGTTCACCCAGCTCACCGTGCTCTGGGGCGTGGTGTGGCTGGCCAAGGTCGGCGTGCAGGCCGGGCTCTACCTGGCCCACCAGGACACCGCGCTCGGCGTGGCCCGGCTCGCCCTGGGCTACCCGCCGTACGCGCTGCTGCTGCTGATCACCGTCTGGGTGGTGCGCCGGGTCACCCGGGAGGGCGCCGGCGCCACCCCGCTGCCCGGCGCCTGAGCCCGCTCAGGAGCGCTCGCGCAACCGATCGGTGCTCTCCGGCCCGAGGATCACGGCGCGCACCTCGTCCTCCACCTCGGCGGTGCACACGAACACCAGCTCGTCGCCGGCCTCGATCGGGTCGTCCGGGGTGGGCACCAGCACCCGCTTGCCGCGCAGGATCGCCACCAGCGCCGCGTCCCGGGGGATCGGCACCGCGTGGATCGGCTGCCCCACGTAGGGCGCGGTCGGCGGCAGGGTGATCTCCACCAGGTTCGCCTCGCCCTGCCGGAACGTCATCAGCCGGACCAGGTCGCCCACGGTCACCGCCTCCTCGACCAGCGCGGCCATCACCCGCGGCTTGCTGACCGCGACGTCCACGCCCCACTGCTCGGTGAACAGCCACTCGTTCTCCGCCCGGTTGACCCGGGCCACCACCCGGGGCACCGCGAACTCGGTCTTGGCCAGCAGCGAGACCACCAGGTTGACCTTGTCGTCGCCGGTGGCCGCGACCACCACGTCGCAGCCGGCCACGTTGGCCTCCTCCAGGCTGGCCAGCTCGCACGCGTCGGCCAGCACCCAGTCGGCGGTCGGTACCCGGTCGGGCCGCAGCATCTTCGGCTGCCGCTCGATCAGCATCACCTGATGGCCGTTGTCGATCAGCTCCTGGGCGATCGAGCGGCCCACGTTGCCGGCGCCGGCGATGGCGATCCGCATGACTCAGTGCCCCCCTTCCGGCGGCGCCGCCGCCACCGAGGTGACCGAGGCGACGATGTCGTCGGTCACCAGCATGAAGACCTGGTCGCCCTCCTGCACCACGGTGGAGGCGGTGGGCAGCGTGCCGATCCCGAAGCGGGTCAGGTAGGCGACCCGGGTGCCGGCGGACTCCTCGAGCTGCCGCAACGGCCGGCCGATCCAGTCCTTGTGCACCGGCACCTCGACGATCGACACGGTGCTGGTCAGGTCGCGGAAGATCTCCACGTTCCCCTCGGGGACCAGGTGGCGCAGCATCCGGTCGGCGGTCCACCGGACGGTCGCCACGGTCGGGATGCCGAGGCGCTCGTAGACCTGGGCGCGGCGCTGGTCGTAGATCCGGGCCGCCACCCGGGAGACGCCGAACGTCTCGCGGGCCAGCCGGGCCGAGATGATGTTGGAGTTGTCGCCGCTGGAGACCGCGGCGAACGCGTCGGCCCGCTCGATGCCGGCCTCGCGCAGCACCTCGCCGTCGAAGCCGGCGCCGGTGACCGTGATGCCGGCGAAGTCGGGCCCGAGTCGGCGGAACGCGTCCGCGTCCTGGTCGATCACCGCCACCGAGTGCCCCCGGGACTCCAGGCTGTGCGCCAGGGTCGACCCGACCCGGCCGCAACCCATGATCACGACATGCACGGTGTCCGCTCCTCCCACGGTGCCGCCCGCCGACCCGTCGTCTGCGAGCCTGCCACGTCCCCGCGCCCGGCGGGGCACCGACGGTACCGCGCGGGCGCGCGCGGCGGTGATCAGCCACCCCACCGTCCCGTGCCGGGTGCCCGTACGCTTGTCGGTTGTGGCCAGCCCCACCTCGCTGCTGAAGCGACTCCTCCTCGGTCGACCGTTCCGGTCCGACCGCCTCCAGCACACCCTGCTGCCGAAGCGCATCGCGCTGCCGGTCTTCGCGTCCGACGCGCTCTCCAGCGTGGCGTACGCGCCGGACGAGATCCTGCTGACGCTCTCCATCGCGGGCGCGTCCGCGTTCTTCTTCTCGCCGTGGATCGCGCTCGCCGTGGTCGTGGTGATGCTCACCGTGGTGGCGAGCTACCGGCAGAACGTGCACGCCTACCCGTCCGGCGGCGGCGACTACGAGGTCGCCACCGTCAACCTCGGTCCGCGGGCCGGGCTCGCGGTGGCCAGCGCGCTGCTCGTCGACTACGTGCTGACGGTTGCCGTGTCGGTCTCCTCCGGGGTGGCGAACCTCGGCTCGGTGGTGCCGTTCGTGGCCACCCACAAGGTGCTCATCGCGGTCACCGCGGTGGTGGTGCTGACCGCGATCAACCTGCGCGGCCTGCGCGAGTCGGGCACCGCGTTCGCCATCCCCACCTACGGCTTCGTGATCGTCATCGGCGGCATGCTGCTGACCGGCCTGGTCCGGGTCTTCGTGCTCGGCGACGACCTGCGCGCGCCGAGCGCCGGCCTGGAGATCCACGCCGAGCACAGCGTCACCGGGTTCGCGTTGATCTTCCTGCTGCTGCGGACGTTCTCCTCCGGCTGCGCGGCGCTCACCGGCGTGGAGGCGATCTCCAACGGCGTACCGGCGTTCAAGTCGCCGAAGTCGAAGAACGCGGCCACCACGCTGCTGCTGCTCGGCGGCATCGCGGTCGCCATGCTGGTCGGCATCATCTGGCTGGCCCGGCTCACCGGCCTCCAGTTCGTCGAGGACCCGGCGACGCAGATCGTCGGCGGCCCGGCCGGCTACGTGCAGAAGACGGTCACCGTGCAGCTCGGCGAGACCGTGTTCGGCGGCGGCTCGGTGCTGCTCTACGTGGTCGCCGGGATGACCGCGCTGATCCTGTTCCTGGCCGCGAACACCGCGTTCAACGGTTTCCCGGTGCTCGGCTCGATCCTCGCGCAGGACCGCTACCTGCCCCGGCAGCTGCACACCCGGGGCGACCGGCTGGCGTTCTCCAACGGCATCGTCTTCCTGGCCGTCTTCGCGGTGGTGCTGATCGTCGGCTTCCAGGCCGAGGTGACCCGGCTCATCCAGCTCTACATCGTCGGCGTGTTCGTCTCGTTCACGCTCTCCCAGGCCGGCATGATCCGGCACTGGAACCGGCACCTGCGCAACGAGCGGGACCCGGAGGCCCGCCGGCGGATGATCCGCTCCCGGGCCATCAACGCGTTCGGCATGGCCATGACCGGCGTGGTGCTGGTCATCGTGCTGGTCACCAAGTTCCTGCTCGGCGCGTGGATCGCGATCGCGGCGATGGCCGTGATGTACGTGGTCATGCTGGGCATCCGCCGGCACTACGACCGGGTCGCCGCCGAGCTGGAACCGACCGAGCAGCGGGCCGTGCTGCCCGCCCGCAACCACGCCATCGTGCTGGTCAGCAAGCTGCACCAGCCCACGCTGCGGGCCGTCGCGTACGCCCGGGCCACCCGGCCGGACACGCTCACCGCGGTGACCGTCAACGTGGACGAGAAGGACACCCGGGACCTCCAGGCCGACTGGGAACGGCGGGAGCTGCCGGTGCCGCTGACCGTGATCGACTCCCCGTACCGGGAGATCACCCGGCCGATCCTCAACTTCGTCTCCTCGGTCCGCCGGGAGTCGCCGCGCGACGTGGTCACCGTCTTCATCCCGGAGTACGTGGTGGGCCGCTGGTGGGAGAACCTGCTGCACAACCAGAGCGCGCTGCGCCTCAAGGGCCGGCTGCTGTTCGAACCGGGCGTGATGGTGACCAGCGTGCCCTGGCAGCTCGCGTCCACCGCCAGCAAGAACCTGGACCGCCTGGACGCCACGCTCAGCCGCGGGCCGGCGCGCGGTCCCCGGGTCGCACCGCGCAGCACCCTGCCGCCGCCGGTCGACGCCACGCCCTCCGGCGAGCAGGGGGAGCGCTCATGAGCGCGAGGTGTGAGCCGGTCCTGCGAGCCCCGCAGTCGCGAACGAAGGTGATGCCGTGAGCGCGCCGGAACGCCCCGGGCTGGTGGAGGCCGAGCGGGTCGAGCTGACCGTCGACGCGGTCGCCCCCGGCGGGCACTGCGTGGCCCGGGTCGGCGGCCAGGTGGTCTTCGTCCGGCACGCGCTGCCCGGCGAGCGGGTGGTGGCCGAGGTGACCGAGCTGCACCGGGGCTTCGCCCGCGCCGACGCGGTGCAGATCCTCGACGCCTCGCCGGACCGGGTCACCCCGCCCTGCCCGTACGCCCGGCCGGGCGGGTGCGGCGGCTGCGACCTTCAGCACGTCGCCCCGGCCGCCCAGCTCGACTGGAAGCTCGCCGTGGTGCGCGAGCAGCTCACCCGGCTGGGCCGGCTCACCGACGCGCAGGTGGACGCGCTCGGCGTCCGGGTCGAGGCGCTGCCCGGCGGGCCGCTGGGCTGGCGCTCCCGGGTCCGCTACGCGGTCGACGCCGCCGACCGGGCCGGGCTGCTCAAGCACCGCTCGCACGAGGTGGTGCCGATCGACAGCTGCCTGATCGCCCATCCGGCGATCCGGGAGCTGCCGGTGCTGCCGCCCACCGGGGCGCGCTGGCCGGACGCCGACGCCGTGGAGGCGGTCGCCAGCAGCGGCGAGGACGTCGCCGTGGTCGCGTACGCCGACGGGGTGCCCACCGCCGTGCGCGGGCCGGAGCGGGTCCGGGAGACGGCGGCCGGGCGGTCGTTCACGCTGCCCGCGTCCGGCTTCTGGCAGGTGCACCCGGCGGCGGCGGACGCCCTGGTCGGCGCCGTGCTGGACCTGCTCGACCCGCGGCCCGGCGAGACCGCCTGGGACCTGTACGGCGGGGCCGGGCTGTTCGCCGCCGCGCTCGCCGGCCGGGTCGACGGGGCCCGGGTGACGGTCGTCGAGTCCGCCCCGGACGGGGTGGCCGCGGCCCGGACGAACCTGGCCGACCTGGCCGCCGTGGAGGTGGTCGCGGCCCGGGTGGAGACCGCGCTGGCCCGCCGCCGGGTCACCGGGCCGGTCGACCTGGTGGTGCTCGACCCGCCGCGCTCCGGCGCGGGCGCGGCGGTGGTCCACGGCGTGGTGGCCGCCGACCCACGGGCGGTGGCGTACGTGGCCTGCGACCCGGCGGCCTTCGCCCGGGACGTGCGCACGTTCGCCGAGGCGGGCTGGCGGCTGGCCGCGCTGCGCGGGTTCGACCTGTTCCCGATGACCCAGCACGTCGAGCTGGTCGGCCTGTTCCTGCCCCCGGCGCGTTGAGCCGGGGCCCTTTCTCTACCGGATCCGTTAAAAGGGGGCCCTTCCTTGCGCATCGTGGGGTTGATGTCGGGGACGTCGTACGACGGGGTGGACGTTGCCGCGGGGGAGTTCACGCTCGACGGGGACACGCTGCGGTTGCGGCCGCTCGGGCACCGTGAGCTGGCGTACCCGGACGACCTGCGGGCGCAGATCGAGGCGCTGCTGCCGCCGGCGGCCACCACGATCGAGGCGGTCTGCCGGCTCGACAACCGGCTCGGCGAGGTGTTCGCCGAGGCGGCGGCCGTCGGCGTCGAGCTGGCCGGCGGCGCCGTCGACGCGGTCGTGTCCCACGGCCAGACCGTCTTCCACTGGGTCGAGGCCGGCCGGGCGCGCGGCACGCTCCAGCTCGGCGCGCCGGCCCGGGTCGCCGCGCGCGTCGGCGTACCGGTGCTGCACGACCTGCGCTCGGCGGACGTGGCGGCCGGCGGGCAGGGCGCGCCGCTGGTCCCGGCGTTCGACGCGTTGCTGCTCGACGCCGCCACCGGATCCCGGGCGGCGTTGAATCTCGGCGGGATCGCGAACCTCACCGTGGTCGCCCCCGGGGCGCCGGTCCTCGGGTACGACGTGGGCCCGGCCAACGCGCTGCTGGACGCCGCCGCCCGGCGCTTCCTGGGCCGTCCCTGCGACGTCGACGGGGCGCGCGCCGCCGCCGGCCGGGTGCACGGCGCGCTGCTGGATCGGCTGCTCGCCGAGCCGTATTATGCCGCGCCGCCGCCCAAGTCGACGGGCAAGGAGCTGTTCCACGGCGGCTACCTGGACGCCGCGCTGGCCGCGCTCGGCGAACCGGTGGCCGCCGACGACGTGCTGGCCACGCTCACCGAGCTGACCGCCCGCACGGTCGCGGACGCGTGCGACCGGCACCGGGTCACCGAGGTGGTGGCCGCCGGCGGGGGAGTGCGTAATCCCACACTCCGGGCGCGGCTGGCCGCGCTCGGCGCCGGCCGCTGGCGGCTGCGGACCACCGACGAACTGGGCGTCCCGGCGCAGGCCAAGGAGGCGTACGCGTTCGCGCTGCTGGGCTGGCTGAGCTGGCACGGGCTGCCCGGCGCGGTGCCGTCGGTGACCGGCGCGTCCCGGGCCGCGGTGCTCGGCTCCTGGACCCCGGCCGGGCCGGCGTTCGGGGTGCCGACCCCGGCGCCGCCGCGTCGGCTGACGGTGGCGTCCTGAGCCACGGCTCGGCTGCGGACTGTGCCACGGCCGATAGACTCTCCGGTCATGAGTGTTGAAGAGGGCACGGCCAACCACGGTCGGCTGCTGGGCGCCGTCCGTGGCCCACAGGACGTGAAGCGGATGACCGCCGAGCAGCTGGACATCCTCGGCGCCGAGATCCGTGACTTTCTGATCGCCAAGGTCTCCCGCACCGGCGGGCACATCGGCCCCAACCTCGGCGTCGTCGAGCTCACGCTGGCCATGCACCGGGTGTTCGACTCCCCGCGCGACCGGCTCCTCTTCGACACCGGGCACCAGGCGTACGTACACAAGATCCTCACCGGCCGGCAGGAGGGCTTCGACAAGCTCCGTCAGCGCGGTGGCCTCTCCGGCTACCCCAGCCAGGCGGAGAGCGAGCACGACCTGATCGAGAACTCGCACGCCTCCACCGCCCTGTCGTACGCCGACGGGCTGGCCAAGGCGTACGCGCTGCGCGGCGAGAAGCGCTCCGTGGTGGCCGTGGTCGGCGACGGCGCGCTCACCGGCGGCATGTGCTGGGAGGCGCTCAACAACATCGCCACCGCCGGCAACCCGCTGATCATCGTGGTCAACGACAACGGCCGGTCCTACTCGCCGACCATCGGCGGCCTCGCCGACCACCTGTCGTCGCTGCGGCTCAACCCCGGCTACGAGAAGGTGCTCGACACCGTCAAGGACGCGCTGGGCAACACGCCGTTCGTCGGCAAGCCGATGTACGAGGTGCTGCACGCGGTCAAGAAGGGCATCAAGGACGCGGTCGCCCCGCAGGCCATGTTCGAGGACCTCGGCATCAAGTACGTCGGCCCGGTCGACGGCCACGACGTGCCGGCGGTCGAGGCGGCGCTGCGCGCGGCGAAGAACTTCGGCGGCCCGGTGATCGTGCACGCGGTCACCCGCAAGGGCTACGGCTACCGTCCCGCCGAGGACGACGAGGCCGACTGCCTGCACGGCCCCGGCGCGTTCGACGTGGAGACCGGTCAGCTCGTCGCCGCGCCGTCGGTGAAGTGGACCCACGTGTTCGCCAACGAGCTGGTGACGATCGCCGACGAGCGCCCCGACGTGGTCGGCATCACCGCCGCCATGGCGGAGCCCACCGGCATCGCCACGCTGGCCCGCAAGTACCCGGAGCGGGTCTACGACGTGGGCATCGCCGAGCAGCACGCCGCCACGTCCGCCGCCGGCCTGGCCATGGGTGGCCTGCACCCGGTGGTCGCGGTCTACGCCACGTTCCTCAACCGCGCGTTCGACCAGGTCCTGCTGGACGTGGCGATGCACAAGCTGCCGGTCACGTTCGTGCTGGACCGGGCCGGCATCACCGGCCCGGACGGGCCCAGCCACTACGGCATCTGGGACATGTCGGTCTTCGGCGTGGTGCCCGGCCTGCGGATCGCCGCGCCCCGCGACTCGGCCACGCTGCGCGAGGAGCTGCGCGAGGCGATCGCCGTCGATGACGGCCCGACCATCCTGCGCTTCCCGACCGGCACCGTCGCCGCCGACCTGCCGGCCGTGCGCCGGGTCGGCCCGGTCGACGTGCTGGCCGAGTCGGCGCGTACCGACGTGCTGCTGGTCGCGGTCGGCTCGTTCGCCGGCCTCGGCATGGAGGTCGCGTCCCGGGTCGCCGAGCAGGGCTACGGCGTCACCGTGGTCGACCCGCGCTGGGTCCGGCCGATCCCGGCCGAGCTGGTCGAGCTGGCCGCCGGACACCGGCTCGTGGTCACCGTCGAGGACGGCGTCCGGGTCGGTGGCGTCGGCTCCGCGCTGGCCCAGGCGATGCGCGACGCCGACGTCCGCGTGCCGGTCCGCGACCTCGGCGTACCCGCCGGCTGGCACCCGCACGGCACCCGCGCGCAGATCCTCGCCGACCTGGGGCTGACCGCGCAGGACGTGGCGCGCGACGTCACCGGCTGGATCTCCGGCCTGGACGCCGCCCCGGTCGACCCGGCCACCGACGGGGCCACCGCGCAGAACTGATCCCGGTCACATGTCGGGGCGGTCCCGCTGTCGCGGGGCCGCCCGGCCACTGTTCCGGGGACCGCCGCCACGTCGGCGGTGTGGAGCGGACGCAGGAGGGATGGCGCGACGGACATTCGAGAGGCTGGGCCGGCCGACCTGGACGACATCATCGCGCTGCACACCCGGGCCCGGATCGCCTACTACGGCGCCGGTGGATTGCCCGTCGAGGAGATCGTCACCCCGGAGTCGGCGCGGCAACAGCGGGAGGGTTGGACGGCCGCCGTCGCCGCGCCGCACAAGCACGTGCGCTGCGCCCGCATGGCCGGTCGACTGGTCGGTCTGCTGGCCATGGGCCCGCCACACGTGCCCGAGGCGAACGCCGCCCAGCTCTACCAGATCCACGTCGACCCCGACCGATGGGCCGGGGGCATCGGCTGCGCGCTGCACGGTCATTTCCTGCGCCACCTGGAGACCGAGGGAGTGTCCGTGGGTGTGCTGGAGGTGTGGGAGCGCAACGTCCGCGCCCGGGCCTTCTACACCCGCCTCGGCTGGCATCCCGACGGCACCAGCCGCCCCGGTCCCGCCGACGCTCCCTATCTGGGCATGCGCCTCACCCACCCCTGACAAGGCCCGCCCACAGCCCCCGGAGAGATCTTGGAAGCAAAGTGCCCCTCCGGGGGCCATTTCTTTCCAAGATCTCAGGCGGCGTCGAGGGTGGGGGTCAGCGGGGGGAGGAGAGGGAGCGGTACCAGGTTTTTTCGGTGCCGGCCAGGCTGAACGTCTGCTTGGCGTCGGTCTGCTCGACCACCACCAGGCCCGGACGGTCGACCAGGCGGGTGGTGCCGGGCGGCGCGGCGAACGAGGCGTCCCGGGTGCGCCAGGTGAGCACCGCGAGCGGCTGGCCCGGCACCGGCAGGGGGTACGCCTGGAGCGTGGTGGACCGGTCGGCCGGGGAGACGACGGGCGCACCGCCGCCGGCCGGGCGGTAGAGCACGGCGGTCATCGTCCCGGTGGGACTGTCCCAACTCAACTGCTCCAGGTCGCCCGGCTCCCCGCCGCCGAGCGCCACCTCACCCAGCGAGCGCGTGGCGATCTTCGCCATCGGCCAGGACTCGGGCACCGAACGGGGCGCCTCCCGGTCGCCGAGACGGCGCGGGACGCTGCCGAACGGGCCCCGTACGCCGGCCAGCGCGCAGGTGTCCAGGCCGGTCAGGGCGCGTTTGCCGGCACCGGTCTCGTCGCGCACCAGCGGGTAGCGGGGCGCTTCGGTGGCCGTACCCAGGTCGAGGACGCGGTCCGCGGCCCGGCCGCGCGGCAGCGACGGCGTGGGCCGCAGCGTCGCGGTCAGCTCGACGGCCCGGCAGGCCGGCACCGCGACCGGCTCGGTGATGCCGTCGGCGCCGGGCACCGTGCGGCCGTCCGGGCCGAGCAGGCGTTCGACGCGGGCGGAGGTGAGGTAGCGGCGTCCGGTGGGCTGCCGGACCGGCAGCACGTCGGCGTAGACCAGGTAGCCGGCCTCGGTGTACTCGGTGGCGTGCGACACCCGCCACCGTTGCCCGTCCCGGTCCAGTTGCAGCAGCCAGGAGGCGGCCTCGCCGGGCACGTCGGCGGCGACCAGGGCCAGCGGCGCGCCGGCCACCTCACCGGAGAAGAGGATGCCGGAGGAGGGCAGGTGGACCCGGTCGTCGACCGGCGAGCGCCAGTCACGCACCGCAGCGGTGATCGCGGCGGTGGCGGCGGCGTCACCGGCGAGGCTGCCGCGCGGCGGCCAGACCGCGAGCGAGCCGTCCAGGCTGTCGTAGCCGACCCGCAGGGCCGCCGACTGCCGCTCGGTCACCGGCCCGCAACCGGCTGTGGCCAGCGCCAACGCTGCCAGCGCGGCGCCCGTCACCGCGTTTCGGCGGGCTGAAACCACAGTGATCCCCTCGCCGGTCGTCGGTCGGAAGCCCACATGGTACGAGACGTGCGGTCACCGGGCGGAGCCCGGCTCACCCGTTCGTCGCGGAACGTGACGTGCGATTCGTGGCTCAATATCCGGCTCCGGTAGACTCCGCCGACTGTGACGCCTGCCGAGACCCGCGGCGCCTCGACGCCGGCCGCCGCCGCCCCGACGGGCTCCCGATCCGTCACCCTCGACCCCCCACCGCCGGTCACCCGGACCGAACCGCCGGCCGCACCCACCACCGAGGACGCCGCGCCGGCCGCCCGCCGCCGGTGGCGGTGGACGCGCCGCCGCATCGACCTGGTGGTGTACGCCGCCTTCCTGCTCGCCGCGATCTGGGTGACCAGCGGCATCTGGGCCGACCCGGCCGGTCGGGTGGCCGCGCTCTACAGCAGCGACCCGGCCCAGGTGCAGTTCTTCCTCGCCCACTCGGTGCGGGTGGTGCTGCACGGCGAGTTCCCGTTCTTCACCGAACAGTTCAACTACCCCGACGGGGTCAACCTGATGGCGAACACCGCCATCCTGGCGCTCGGCATCCCGATGGTGCCGGTGACGCTCCTGTTCGGACCGGCGGTCTCCTTCGTCACGCTTGTCACGCTCGGCCTGTGCGGCACCGCCGCCGCCTGGTACCGGGTGCTCTCCCGGCACCTGGTCCGGCACCGGCCGGCCGCCGCGGTCGGCGCCTGGTTCTGCGGGTTCTCACCGGCGATGCTGTCGCACGCCAACTGGCACCCGAACATCATCAGCCAGTTCCTGCTGCCGTTCATCGTCTGGCGGGTGCTGGTGCTGACCCGGTCGGCCCGGCCGGTCCGCGACGGCGCGCTGCTCGCCCTGCTGGTCGTCGTTCAGGCGTTCATCAACGAGGAGATCCTGCTCTTCACCGCGCTGGCGCTCGGGGTGTTCCTGATCGCCGTGCTGGTGCAGCAGCGGGACCGGTGGGCCACCGCGTGGCGACCGCTCGGCACCGGCCTGGCGGTCTGCGCGGTGCTGGCCGGCGCGCTGCTGGCGTACCCGCTCTGGGTGCAGTTCGCCGGCCCGATGGCGTACCACGGGCTCAGCGACGCGGTCCGCGACTACGGCAACGACATCGCCGCGTTCGTCGCCCCCGGCTCGCCCACGTTCGGCGGCAACGAGCGGGCCAACGTCAACCTCGCCCCGAACTACTCGGAGGAGAACGCGTTCTTCGGCTGGAGCCTCTCGCTGCTGGCCGTCGGCATCGTGGTCTGGCTGCGCCGGGACGTGATCGTCCGGGCACTGGCCGCGACCGGGCTGTTCTTCGCGGTGCTCTCGCTCGGTGAGCGGATCTCCTGGTGGGACCGGGAACTGGTGACCGGCCCGTGGGAGCTGCTGGTGCGGCTGCCACTGCTGGACGCCGTGGTGCCGACCCGGTTCGGCCTGATCACCACCGTGACGGTGGCGATCCTGCTGGCGTACGCGGTGCGCAGCGCCTGGGTGCTGCGCGGCGTCCAGCGGCGGACCGCGCGGACGCTGACCGCCGCCGGCCTGGTCTTCGCGCTGCTGCCGATCGCGCCGATGCCGCTGCGGGTCACCACCCGCCCACCGGTGCCGGAGTTCATCACCGCCGACCGGTGGCGGCAGTACGTCGGGCCGGACCAGACGCTGGTCTCCGTGCCGGTGCCGGCGATGGGCAACACCGACCCGATGCGCTGGGCGGCCAGCACCGACCTGGCTTTCAAGATCCCCGGCGGCTACTTCCTCGCGCCGCGCAACGGCGTCACCGGCGACCCGGGCCGCTTCGGCGGCCGGCGCAGCGGCATCGGCGAGCTGCTCGCCGACGTGGCGTCCACCGGGCGTACGCCGAAACTCGACGACCGGCAGCGCCGTCGCTTCCTGGACGAGCTGCGGCACTGGAACGCGGCGGTGGTGGTGCTGCCGCTGGACGAGCAGAACGCCGAGCCGCTGCGGCGCACCGTGGAGCAACTGGTCGGGCCGGCCCGGCAGGAGCTGGACGTGTGGGTGTGGGACGTCCGGACACTGACCGACCGGTCCGCCTGAGCCCGGCGGCCCGCCCCGGGCCCGCGCCCCGGCGGCGGTGGCCCCGGCCGGTCGACGCGCTCGTGGTGGCCGGCTACCTCGCCCTGGCCGTGCTGCTCACCGCCGACCAGTGGCGCCGCCCGGAGCGGCTGTTCCACCAGGCCGGCGACCAGATGCTGTTCGAATGGATGCTGGCCCGGGCCGCCCGCGCGGTGACCGACGGCGAGAACCCGCTGCACAGCGCCGCGCTGAACGTCCCGCACGGGGTGAACCTGATGGCCAACACCTCGGTGCTCGGGCTGGGCGTGCCGCTCACCCCGGTCACCGTGGCGTTCGGCAGCCAGGCCGCGTTCCTGGTCGCGGTGGCGCTCAGCCTCGCCGGCACCGCCACCGCCTGGTACGCGCTGCTGGCCCGCCGGCTGGTCCGCTCCCGGGCCGCCGCCGCGGTCGGCGGCCTGGTCTGCGGGTTCGCCCCGGGCATGGTGGCGCAGGCCGGGGCGCACCTGCACATGGCCGCCCAGTTTCTCGTCCCGGTGATCCTCGCGCTGGTGTTCCGGCCGGCCACCGACCGGATCCGGCGCGACGGCGTGCTGCTCGGGCTCGCGGTCGCGTACCAGGTCTTCCTCGGCGAGGAGGTGCTGGTCTTCCTGGCGCTGGCCGCCGGCGTGCTGGCCGGGGCGTACGCGCTGGCCGACCGGGACACCGCACGCCGTCTGGCGCCCGTGGTGGCGGGCCGGCTGGGCCTCGGCGCGCTGGTCGCCGGCGTGCTGCTGGCGTACCCGCTGTGGGTCCAGTTCCTCGGCCCCGGCCACTACACCGGGATGCCGTTCCACACCCGCGGCTACCGGCTCGACCTGGTCTCGTTCACCGCCACCGCCCGGCAGACCGTGGGCGGGGACGGCCACCGGGCCGGGCTGCTGTCGCCGAACCCGACCGAACAGAACTCGTTCTTCGGCCCGTTCCTGCCGTTGCTGGCGCTGCTGGTGGCGGTGCGGCTGTGGCGGCGACCGCTGGTGCGCGCGCTCGCCGCGTGCGGCCTGCTGTTCGCGCTGCTGTCGCTCGGCACCACGGTGGTCGTGGGGCGGCACGACACCGGGCTGCCCGGCCCGTACCGGCTGCTCGCCGGCGTGCCGCTGCTGGACCTGGTGGTGCCGGCGCGGTTCGCGCTGGTCTGCGTACCGGTGCTGGGGGTGCTGGTGGCGCTGGCGGTGGACCGCGTCCCGGGCGGCACCGCACGCGGGCGGGCGCTGTGGGCCGGCGCGGTCGCCGCCGCGCTGCTGCCGCTCGTCCCGACCCCGATCCGCACCGTGCCGGTCCCGCCGGTGCCGGCCGTGGTGACCGGCGGCGGCTGGCGGGCGTACGTCCCGCCGGGCCGGACGCTGGTGCCGGTGCCACCGGTCACCGGCGCGGCGGTCAGCCCGGCCATGTTCTGGTCGGCGCGCGCCGGGCTGGCCTTCGACGCGCCGGGCGGCTACTTCATCGGGCCGCGCTCGACCGCCGACCCGACCGCCCGGTGGGGCGCGCCGGACCGCCCCACGTCGTTGCTGCTGCGCCGGGCCGCCGAGACCGGCCAGGTGCCGCCGGTGGGCGACGCGGAACGCCGGCAGGCGGTCGAGGACCTGCGGCACTGGCGGGCGGCGGCGCTGGTGCAGGCCGACTCGTCACCCGGCGACCCGGTACGCGCGACCGTGGACGCCCTGGTCGGGCCCGGGCGGGACGTCCCCGGCGGGCACCTGTGGGACGTCCGCCCCCTGCTCGGCTGACCGCCCCGTCCGCGGCTGAAGGAGGGGCCCCCTGTTAACACGTTGGTGGTGAGAGGGGGCCCCTTCTCTACCGGAAACGTTAAGAAGGGGCCCGTCCTTACACGCGGTCGCGCACGTCCCAGAGCCAGACGTCGTCGATCCGCTGCGGGGGGCCGAGCAGCGCGGTCATCAGGTCACGCAGCACCGCCTCGCGCGGCCCGGCGCCGAGCACCACCACCGACGCCCGCCAGAAGCGCAGGTCCTCGACGGCCTGCCGGCGGTTCTCCGCGGTGATCTCGGGCAGTTCGTTGCGGTCCATGGTGGCGTAGATCAGCGTGCTGGTCGGGCGGTTCGGGGCGCCGAACACGCCCTCGCCCAGCTCGTTCGGGCCGATGAAGTAGCCGCCCGGGATGGGGAACTCCTGCCCGGACAGCGCGCTCCAGCGCAGTGTCGGCAGCCCGTGCACGTTGCTCGGGATCGGCACCGGCACCAGCGTCCGGCCGGCCGGCACGAACGGCCGCCAGCCACCGGCGGTGATGAAGTGCGGCGGCGGGTCCATCCGCTGCGCCGGCAGGGGGCGCGGGACCAGTGGCAGCAGGGCGGCCACGATCGCGGCGTACCCGACCAGGCGCAGCGCCCGCCGCCGGCCGGATGCGGCCCGGCCCGCGTCGGTCCGTGCGTCGTCGGTCCGCCCGTCGTCGGTCCGTGCGGCGTCGGTCGGGTCGTTGTCGGTCGGGTCGTTGTCGTGGTCGCCGGGGCGGGGTGCGGGCACCGGGGCGGTCCCGGGTCGGCCGGCCCGGGACAACGCGTCCCAGGCCAGCGCGAGCAGCACGCCGACGGCGGCCACCACCACCAGGCTCAACCGGGTCGGCATCATCATCTCGACGAGCGGCAGGTCGTCCGGCACGTACGCCCACGGGCCGGCCACACTCGTCTCCGCGCCGTCGAACCGCACCACGGGCCCGATCGAGGCGATCGTGAAGAGCACCACCAGCACGGCCAGGATCCGGGCCGGCACCGACCGGCGGACCAGCAGCGCCAGCGCGGCCAGCGCGACCAGCACCAGCGGCCAGCCGAACCAGGTGTTCTGCTCGGTCAGGCCGATGGTCTTCTCCACCGCCTCGTCCCCGGCCACGGTGTCCCGGGCGAACGTGACGAAGGCCATCAGGTCCTCGCCCCAGTTGTGGAAGACGCCGCCCTGCAACCCCCGGTAGGACTGCGGGCCGTTGAACTGGAACCAGATCGGGTACGCGGTGAGCAGCAGCGCCACCCCGCCGCCGACGGAGATCGCGGCCAGGAAGGACCCGGCCCGCGCCCGCGTCTCGCGCGGCCGTTGCACCGCGTACGCCAGCACGACGACCAGGCAGGCCAGCGCCGTGAGCAGCAGCATCTCCTCGTTGATGAAGATCTGGTACGCCACCAGCAGCCCGAGCGCCACCCCGTTACGTCGCCAGCGGCCCGGCTCGCCGAGCCGGAGCACCCGCGCCACGATCAGCGGGAGCAGGAAGTTCGACACGAAGTTCGGCTGCCCGTTGGCGTGGTGCACGATGCCCGGGGCGAACCCGAGGAACGCGCCGCCGACGAACGCCGCCCCCCGGGAGCGGACCAGGTGCCGCGACAGCGTCCAGTACGACGTCGCGGCGGTCGCCGACAACGCCGCGCCCAGGTAGAGCGCGTACATCACCGGTGGACCGAGCAGCATGGTCAGCGGCGCGAGCGGCAGCGTCACCCCGAGCAGCGAGGTGTTCGCCATCATGTTGACCCCGTCCGGCGCGTTCTGCCGGGCGGTGAACAGCGGGTTCTCCAGGTGCCGCACCGAGTACGCGCCGTGCGCGAACAGCCACTCGAACCAGCTGTGGTCGGTCGGCAGGTGCGAGGACACCCGGTGCTGCACGTCGCCCCAGTAGTTGAGGCAGACGAGAACGCCGAGCAACGCATAGGCTCCGAGGGCCAGCAGGTCGGCGCGAGCCGGCCGGCGACGGGGTCGTCGCGGCGGATCCGCCGGGACGGCGTCCACCTCGACGGATGAGGAGTTCAGCGAGGGGTCCACCACCGGCACGGCCACGACGGGCCATCGTACAGGCGGTCCGGCGTCGGTCCGGTCACGGTCGGGCGGCGGTCCGGCGGCGCGGAAAAGGGGTGGTCGTGACCGTCATCGATCTGGGCGACCTGCGCGGCGACGACACGCCGCCCGACACCGTGCCCCGCCCGCCGCGGGCGGTCGGCCGCCCGTTCCGCGTCGTGGTGGCGCTGCTGGTGACGCTGGTCACGCTCGCCGCCGCCGCGCCACCGGCCCGGTCCGGGCCGGTCACGATCCCCAGCGGCGCCGGGGCCTCCGCGTTCCTCGCCGACGACCGGGTGTACGTGGTGCGGCGCGCCGCGTCGGAACCGGGCTGGGACCTCGTCGCGTACCGGGTGGGGCGGGAGCGGTGGCGGGCCCGGGTGGACGGCGTCGACGACGTGGTCGCGGTGTGGGAGCAGGGCGGGCGGGTGCTGGCTCTCGGGCCGGCCGGAAACGGCGCCCGCTGGGAGACGACGGTGTTCGACGCGGGCACCGGCGCGCCGCGCTGGCGGCAGGACGGCGTGGTGTTCCCGGCCGGCGACGCGCTGCTGCTGCGCCCGTCCGGCGGGCCGGGCCCCCAGTCGGTCCGCCGGTTGGCGGTGGCCGACGGGCGCACGCTCTGGACCGTGCCCACCACCGGTCGGGACGTGCAGTTCAGCTACGGCCGGTCCGGGGTGGACCGGATCCTGCTGCTGCCGGCCGCCGGCGAGACGGTGGTGCTGGACGCGGCGACCGGCGCCCGGCTGGCTGCCCGCGACCTGCATCCGGGGGAGGTGCCCGGCGCGCGTGCCATGCAGGGCGCGGGCCGGCTGTTCCTGGAGACCCGGTTGGCCGGCGACGTCGTCACCGCCTTCGAGATGGACACGCTCCGGCCACGCTGGACCGCCGAGCTGCCACTTGTCGGTTACCTGGAACCGTGCGGCGCACTGCTCTGCGCCGGCCGGCAGACCGGCGGGATGTGGGCGCTGGACCCGGCCACCGGCGCGGTGCGCTGGGCCAGCGACCTGTGGTCGAGCGTGCTCCGGGCCGAGGGCGGACGCCTGCTGGTCGCCGCCGGCCGGGAGGGGGGCGAGGGCCTGTCGGTGCTGGACGGGACGGACGGCCGGCTGATCGCCGAGGTCGGCGACTGGGACGTGCTCCCGCAGGGCGAGAGCGGTGACCGGCTGTTCCTGACCCGGCCGCTGGGCGGCGACCGGAGGCTCCTCGCCGAGCCGGATCTCTCCGGCAGCCCACCCGTGGTGCGGGACGTGCTGACCGGCGCCGACTGCACCGTCGGCCGGGTGCTGTTGGTCTGCCGGGAGCGGGGCGGCGACTTCACCGTACGGCGGCTGCCGTGAGCCCGGTCATCGAGCTGGGCGAGCTGCGCCGCCCCGAGGACGACGACGAGCCGCTGCCCGCGCCGCCGCGGCGCCCGCCGGGCCGGGTCGCCCGCGCGGTGGCGCTCGGGTGCCTGCTGCTGCTCACGCTGGCCGGCGCGGCGGCGCCGGCCCGGCCGCCGGCACCGGTGCGGGTGCCCGCCGCGCCGGGTGCCCTCTTCGTGGTGCTGGCGGGCCGGCTGATGGTGGCGGACGGTCCGAGCGCGCTCCACCAGGGCGGTCGGGTGGTCACCGGCTATCGGCTCACCGCGGGCGCGCCGGCGTGGCGGTTCGCGTTGCCCGCCGGGGACCATGTGCTGGGGCTGACCGGCGCGGTCGGCGGCCTGCTGGTGTCGAGCAGCCCGACCGGGGTCGGGGACGCGCGCGCCACGCTGCTCGACCCGGCGACCGGCGCGGTGCGCTGGCAGCAGGCCGGCTACCCGGTCCCGACCGCGTCCGGCGGGGTGCTGTTCGAGAATCCCCGGCCGGGCGGAACGGGCCGGGTGCTCGCCGTCGACCCGACCTCCGGCGCGACGCGCTGGTCGCTGGCGGTGCCCCCGCAGGGGGTGGCGTACCGGCGGGACGACCGGGGAGTGACGCAGCTCCTGCTGATCGAGCCGGACGGCCGGGTGGCGGTGCACGACGCGGACTCGGGCGCCCGGGTGCGCGCCGGCCGGGTGTCGTCCGCGCCGGACGGTGTCGCCTACCGGTTCGCGCAGGTCGTCGCCGGTCTGCTGCTGGTCGAGGGTGCCTCCGGCGAGATCACCGCGTACGGGGTGGACCGGCTGGACCGGCGCTGGAGCGTGCCGGTGGACCCGCGCGCCGGGTCCTGGTTCACCGACTGCGCCGGCATGGTCTGCCTGCGGGACCAGGTCGGCGACGCGCAGGCGCTCGACCCCGCCACCGGCCGCCCGGCCTGGACGGACGAGCGGTGGGCGGGGTTCGGCCCGGTCGGCGACCGGCTGATCGCCGCCGAGGCGGGGGACGGGCCCGAACTGGAGTTGTCGGTGCTGGAACCGGCGACCGGCCGGGTGCTCGGGCGGCTGGGCCGCTGGCGGGTCAGCGGGCGGGACGACGGGTCCGGCCGGTTGCTCGGGCTGCTCGGGCTCCGGCACCTCGCCGGGGACCGGACGCTCGTCGGGGAACTGGACGTGCCGGCCGGCGAGGCGCGACCGCGGGCGGTCCTGCCCGGCTCCTGGGCCGAGTGCGCGGACGCCGGGGTGGCGTTGGTGTGCCTGCGCCCGGCCGGCGGGCTGGCGGTGTGGCCGGCGCGGCGGTGATCACCAGTTGGCCTGGGCGGGCGGCGCCGGCAGCGGCACCGTCTCCGGCCGCAGCACGTACGCGATCCCGCCGCTGCCCGCCTGCCAGGCCGCCTCGAACGGCGCGCGCGGCACGGTCCGGCGGACCCGTTCGTCGTCCGGCGCGTACGGGTCGTTGAGCACCGGGTCGCCGTCGGTGGTGAAGCCGGCCAGCACGATCAGGTGGCCCCGGGTGTCGTAGTCCAGCCCGGGGACCTGCCCACGGGTGAACGCCGCCGAGACGACCAGCGGGATGCCGGCGGCCACGAACCGTTCCGCCTCCGCCAGCGAGCGCAGCCGGGTGACGAACGCGTCCACCCCGTGCGTCGCCGCGTACGCGGTGTTGAACGGCCAGTTCCCGGCCCCGGCGTACGCGTGGTCGTAGCAGTGCCGCGCGGCGTGCACCACCACCGGGCGGGGGCCGGGCGGGTCGACCCAGGCATACCGCTCCGGGGTGGGGCCGGCACCCCAGAAGTCGAGCACCATCGACACACAGGTGGGGCTGCACCAGGAGTCGCCACCGCCACCCCAGCGGGTCTCCCCGCCGGCGTGCAGCCGCTGCGCGTAACGCGGCACGTCCAGCACCCGCCCCCACGCCCGGCCCGCTGCCCCGGCGTCGTCGGGCGCGCCCCCGCCGGCCGGGTCGCTGTCGACGTGCCCGGGCGGCGGGGACGCCGGGACGTGACCGCCGGCGCTGGCCACCACGCCGACCGTGCGCAGCACCGGGCCGGCCGGTGCGTCGGGCCGGCGGAGCAGTGTCACCCGGACCTGCCAGCCGGTCACCCGTGCCCCGGTCACCCGGAGCGTGTCCGCGTCGACCCGGGCCCGGTCGTCGGACTGGCCGGGCACCGAGGCGCGGCGTACCGTGCCGTCGTCGGCCGCCCAGTGGCCCAGCTCGTACCAGCCGGTGGTGGCCGCGTCGCCGGCCCAGCCGCGTACCTCCACCCGGAGCCAGCAGCCGGGCGGCGTGTCGGCGGTCCAGGACGGCACCAGCTCGGCGGCGGCGAAGCCGACCTCCGTCACCGGCGAGGTCCAGGTTCCGGCGGCGGCCCCGGGAACCGGATCGGGGCGCGCCGGCCGGTCGGCCGCCGCGTCGGGCGTGGACCCGTCGGCGTCGGGCGTGGGGCCGTGCGCGTCGGCCGTGGACCCGTCGTTCGCGGCGGGCCCGGGGCCGTCCGCGTCGAGCGTCAGCCCGGCCGGGCCGGCGGAGAGTCCGGCGGCGTGACCCAGGTCCCGGTCCGCCGGGAAGCGGAAACGGCGGTACGCGACGTCCCGGCCGGGGGCGGCGGCGGTCATCGGCGGCTCCACTCGGCTCGGCCCGGCCGGCAGCCGGGACGGTGGGCGATCGTTGCCGGCGAGCATCGCGTACCCGAAGGTTTTCTGCAACGGCGGGCCGTGCCGTCCGGTTGGCGCCGCGCACTAGGTTGTGGGAGGTCACGAGGCGGGAGGCCGGAATGCGGGTACTGGTGGTCGAGGACGAGCGCAACCTCGCCGACGCGATCGCGCGCGGGCTGCGCAAGCGCGGCATGGCGGTGGATGTCGCCTACGACGGCGACGCCGGGCACGAGGCGGCGTTCGTCACCCGCTACGACGTGGTGGTCCTGGACCGGGACCTGCCCGGCGTGCACGGCGACCGGATCTGCGCCGACCTGGCCGCTTCCGGCACGCTGACCCGGGTGCTCATGCTGACCGCGAGCGGGACCGTCGCCGACCGGGTCGAGGGCTTGCAGCTCGGCGCCGACGACTACCTGGCCAAGCCGTTCGCCTTCGACGAGCTGGTGGCCCGGGTGCAGGCGTTGGGCCGGCGGGCCACCCCGGCCGCGCCGCCGGTGCTGGCGGTGGCCGACCTGGAACTCGACCCGGCCCGGCGGGTGGTGACCCGGGCCGGCGTGCCGCTCGACCTGACCAACAAGGAGTTCGGCGTGCTCGCCGAGCTGCTCCGGGCCCGCGGCGCGGTGGTGTCCAGCGAGGAACTGCTGGAACGGGTCTGGGACGCCAACACCGACCCGTTCACCACCATCGTCCGGGTCACCGTGATGACGCTGCGCAAGAAACTCGGCGACCCCCCGCTGATCGACACCGTGGTCGGCGCGGGCTACCGGATCGAGCGCGCCAAATGACCTCCACGCGGGTACGGCCGACGCTGCGGCTGCGGCTGACGCTGCTCAACGGCGTGCTCCTGGTCGGCGCCGGCGCGATCCTGGTGCTGCTGGCCTGGCTGCTGGTCCGGGACGCGCTGCGCCCCACCGACGAGCTGCTGCCCGGCACCACGGTGGTGCTCACCGACGGCCGCACCCTCGACGCCGGGCAGTGGCAGCGGCAACTGGTCGACGCCGCGTCCCGGGAGCTGCTGTTCAAGGGCCTGCTGGCGCTGCTGGCGATCAGCGTCGTCGGGGTGGCCGGGGCGTACCTGGTGGCCGGCCGCGCGCTGCGCCCGCTGCACCAGGTCACCGCCACCGCCCGCCGGCTCGGCGAGACCACGCTCGACGAGCGGATCGGGTGGTCCGGCGCGGACGACGAGGTGGCCGAGCTGGCCGAGACGTTCGACGCGATGCTGGACCGGATCACCGCCGCGTTCGAGGCGCAGAAGCGGTTCGTCGCGAACGCCTCGCACGAGCTGCGGACCCCGCTGGCGGTGATGCGTACCGAGATCGACGTGACGCTCAGCGACGACGACGCGGACCTGGCCGAGTACCGGCGGATGGCCGGCGTGGTGCGGGAGGCGTCCGAGCGGGCCAACGGCCTGGTGGACGCGCTGCTGGTGCTGGCCCGCAGCGAGGCGCAGACCGGCCGGCGGTTGGCCCGCCGCGCCGAGTGCGACCTGGCCGTCGGCACCGCCAACGCGCTCTCCGCGGTGGCCCGCGAGGTGGAGCGGATCGGCCTGCGGGTGCACACCTCGCTGCGTCCCGCGCCGGTGGTCGGCGACCCGGGGCTGCTCGACCGGCTGGCCGGCAACCTGGTCGAGAACGCGGTCCGCTACAACCACCTGCACGGCCGGATGTGGGTGCGCACCGGCACCGACGGGCAGCGGTCCTGGCTGGTGGTGGGGAACACCGGCTTCGAGGTCGCCCCGGCCGAGGTGCCCGGCCTGTTCGAGCCGTTCCGGCGCGGCGGGCAGGAACGCACCGGGGCGCGCGGCTCCGGTCTCGGCCTGTCCATCGTCCGGGCGGTCTGCGACGCGCACGGCGGCACGGTGAAGGCGGTCCCGCAGCCCGGCGGCGGCCTGGAGGTGACCGTCACGCTCCCGTCGGCCGACCCGCCGGCGGCCACCTGACCGCCGATCCGCGACCGCCCGGCCGGGCACCCGCCCTCACCTGTTCGTGCGGCCGGGCGCGCTGTCCCGCCCGCCCACGGCGGTGGTCGGGCGTGGCGGCGCGGTGGTCGGTCAGAAAGCTTGCCGCGCGCTGGACGTCGCCGCGGGCGTGGCTCAGGGTGAGCGGTGCGACACGCCTCACCGCCCGACCTACGGAGCTGCCCGTGACCCACCCCTCGCCGCCGCGCCGCCGCGCCCTCGCGGCCCTCGCCGTCGTCGCGTTGACCGCGGCCGGCCTGGCCCCGGCCGCCCCCGCCGGCGCCGCGCCCAACCACACCACAGTGGTCAAGGACGTCCCGGCCACCACCTCGCCGGACATCATGGACGGCACCGTCGACGCGATCCACGACGCCGGCTCGAAGATCATCGTGGCCGGCTCGTTCAGCACCGTGCAGAACCGCAACTCCGACACCGACATCACCCGCAACTACCTGCTCGCCTTCGACAAGGCCACCGGCACGGTCGACACCGCGTTCGCGCCGTCGGTCGACAACGAGGTGTACGCGGTCGTCGCCGGCCCGACCGCCGGCACGGTCTTCGTCGCCGGCAAGTTCAACACCGTCAACGGGGTGACCCGGCGCAAGGTGGCCCTGCTCGACGTCGCCACCGGCGCGCTGGTCACCAGCTTCACGCCGCCGGCGTTCAACGGGCTGGTCAACGACATCGCGCTGGCCGGCACCCGGCTGCTGGTCGGCGGCATCTTCACCACGGCCGGCAACCCCAACCCGCGTGGCGGGCTGGCCTCCCTCAACGCCACCACCGGCGCGGTGGACAGCTACCTGACCACCGCGCTCACCGAGCACCACAACTACGACGGGGTCAGCGGCTCCAACGCCGGCGTCGGGGTGGAGAAGATGGCGCTCGCCCCGGACGGCACCAGGCTCGTGGTGATCGGCAACTTCAAGAAGGCCGACGGGGTGCTGCACGACCAGATCGTCCAGCTCGACCTGGGCGCCACCGCCGCCACCGTGGCCGACTGGAACACCAGCCGTTACACGCCCCGCTGCAAGTGGCAGGCGTTCGACTCGTACATGCGGGACATCGCGTACGCGCCGGACAGCAGCTACTTCGTGGTGGTCACCACCGGATCGCCGTACGGCGGCACGCTCTGTGACGCCGCGGCCCGCTTCGAGGGCGGCACGACCGCCACCGACGCGCAGCCCACCTGGATCGACTACACCGGCGGCGACACGTTCCTCTCGGTGGCGGTCAGCGAGCAGGCCGTCTACGTGGGCGGCCACTTCCGCTGGCTGAACAACAGCGCCGGCGGCGACAACGCCCGGGCCGGCGCGGTCGGCCGGGCCAGCATCGCCGCGCTCGACCCGCGTACCGGCCTGCCGCTGTCCTGGAACCCGGGCCGCCACCCGCGCGGCATCGGCGCCTCCGAGATGCTGGTCACCCCGGCCGGGCTCTGGGTCGGCGGCGACACCTCCTGGATCGGCAACTTCCAGTACCGCCGGGAGCGGATCGCGTTCTTCCCGCTGGCCGGCGGCACGGCCCCGCACCCGACCACCGAGCCCACCCTGCCCGGCACGGTCTACCAGGCCGGCGTGCCGAAGCCCACCAACGTGCTGTACCGGGTCAACGCGGGCGGGCCGCTGGTCGCCGCCACCGACGGCGGACCGGACTGGGCGGCCGACGACGGCGGCAACCCCAGCCCGTACCACAACAGCGGCAGCTCCGCCGCCGGCTTCGCCGCGGTGGGCGCGCTGGACACGACCGTGCCGACCGGCACCCCGGCCGCGCTCTACAGCGACGAACGGTACGACCCGGCCGGCGCGCCGGAGATGACCTGGCAGTTCCCGGTGCCCACCGGCACCGAGGTGCGGGTCCGGCTCTACCTGGCCAACCGGTACGACGGCACCGCCGCCGTCGGCGCCCGCGTCTTCGACGTGGCGCTGGAGGGCGCCACCGTGCTCGACGACCTCGACCTGTCCGCCAGCGTCGGGCACAACGTGGGCACCATGCGCGAGTTCACCGTGGTCAGCGACGGCAGCGTCGACCTGGAGTTCCGCCACGTGGTGGAGAACCCGCTGATCGACGGCATCGAGATCGTCAAGACCGGCGCCCCGCCGGCCGGCACCGGCGACGAGGTGCAGGCCCGCTCGTACGACGGGACGACCACGGTCGGCGCGCCGAGCCCGGTGGCGAACCCGGACGGCACCGCCTGGTCCACCGCGCGGGGCGCGTTCTGGGTCGGCGGCACGCTGTTCTACGGCATGGACGGCGCGCTGTGGCGGCGTACGTTCGACGGGACCACGTTCGGCACGCCGTCGCTCGTCGACCCGTACCACGACGCCTACTGGGACGCGGTGGTGACCGACTCCGGGCCGGCCGACCAGACGTACGCCGGGGTGACCACCGGCTTCTACGCCGAGATCCCCAACGTGACCGGCATGTTCCACTCCGGCGGTCGGCTCTACTACACGCTCGCCGGGCAGAGCGGCCTGTTCTGGCGCTGGTTCACCCCGGACAGCGGCACGGTCGGCGCGGACCGGTTCACGGTGGCCGGCGCGGGCGGGCTCGCCGACGCGGGCGCGGTGTTCCTGGCCGGCGGCACGCTCTACAAGGTCAACCGGAGCACCGGTGACCTGTTGGCGACGGACTGGCTCAACGGCGCACCGACCGCGACGTTCACCGTGCGCAGCGGCCCGGCCGTCGACGGCACCGACTGGCGCGCCAAGGCGGTGTTCCTCGCCCCCTGAGCGGTGCAAGGAGGGGCCCCTTCTTAACGTTTCCGGTAGAGAAGGGGCCCCATCTCACCACCCCGGGGCAGGTCTTGTGGCAGGATGCTGACGTCAGCCGAGAGGTGGAAGGGGGTGTGGTGATGTCCGTTCTCAACAATCCCGCGCCCCGCGTTCCCCGCTGACCTCGCACTCCGCCGGGGCGCACCCCCATCGGAGGAAACATCGTGAGTGCACACGTCCACTGCGTGACCGTGGAGTCCGACGACCCGTACGCCCTGGCCGGATGGTGGGGCCGCGTGCTCGACCGCGAGCGGCACGCCGACGACCACCCGGGTGACCCGGAGGCGGTCCTCGTCTCGCCCGACGGGCACGGCCCCGACCTGCTCTTCGTCGAGGTGGGTGAGCGCCACGGCAAGGGCGCGTTCCACCTCGACCTCCAGCCGGCCGAGGGCACCCGGGACACCGAGGTCGTCCGGCTGCGCGAACTCGGCGCGACGCTTGTCGCCGACCGGCGCCGGCCGGACGGCAGCGGCTGGGTGGTGCTCGCCGACCCGGAGGGCAACGAGTTCTGCGTGTGCCGCTCCACGGCGGAACGCGCCGCGTCGGCCTGACCCGGAAACGGCGCCGGGCCCCCGCCGATGGCGGGGGCCCGGCGCTCCGAGCGGGATCAGTCGGGATCAGTCCTGCTTCTCGATCTCACCGCGCATGTTCACGAACTCCGACTGGAGCTCGGACGAGGACTTGAAGTAGACGACCACCATGCCGAGGCTGCCCTTGTCGGACCAGATGCAGACACCGACCGGGATGTCCTGGGCCTTGCCGTCGCCGCACTTGGCGTCGCCGCCGAGCGGGCCGGCGTCGACCGTCTTGAACTCCTTGGTGCCCAGGTCCGGGGTGACCGCGGCGATGGCGTCCGCCATCTCCTTCTTCGGGTCGGCGATGACGCCGGAGACGGCGACGATCATGACCAGGTCCTTCTTGGCCGGGTCGCCGTAGAACGCGCCCGCCGTGCTGGTCGCGTTCGGCACGTCCTTGCCGAGCTCGGACTTCATCTGGAGCGCGGTCGACTGGAGCTGCGGCTCGGTCGCCTTCGGCCGGCCGCCCAGCGTCGTCGGCTCGACGACCCGGGTCTTGGTGGCGGTGACGACGTCCTTGACGTCGTCACCGGCGGCGAGCCAGAAGGCGACGCCGCCGCCGACGCAGAGCACCAGCACCACGGCCAGGACGATCAGCAGGATCTTGCCGACCCCGAACTTCTTCTTCGGCGGGACCGGGGCGCCGAACTGGTCGCCGCCGTACTGCGGCTGCTGCGGGTAGTCACCGCCGTACTGCTGCTGCGGCGCCGGCGGGTGCTCACCGCCGTACTGCTGCGGCGGCTGGTAGCCACCCGGCTGTGCGGAGGGGGAGGGGTTGTGGCCGGGGTAGGGATTGGACGGCGGCTGGGACATGAAGGCAGCTCCTGTGAAGATTCTGGACGCGTGATGGTAGCCAGAGCCGCCGACACCCTGCCGTCCGGTCCGGGGCGGTGTGATCAAACCGGAACCGTCCCGTGACCGGCCCCGGAACGCCGATCGCGGTGCCCGCACCGTCCGGAACGGACGGCGCGGGCACCGCGATCGATGCGTGGAACGGTCAGCGCAGGCTGGCCACACCGCGCGGCAGGAACCGTCGGCCGGTCACCCGCTCGGAGGTGCCGGTCCGGTCCAGGTACGGCGTGACGCCGCCCAGGTGGAACGGCCAGCCGGCGCCGAGGATCATGCACAGGTCGATGTCCTGTGCCTCGGCGACGACACCCTCGTCGAGCATCAGCCCGATCTCCTGCGCCAGCGCGTCGAGCGCGTTCTGCCGCACCTGCTCGGCGGTGAGCGGCTGGTCGCCGACCACGAGCAGCTTGGCGACCTCCTCGTTGACCTGGTCGTCGACCACGATCGGCTGGCCGGAGTCGGCGATCCGCTTGAGGTTCTCGCTGACCGTGAACCGCTCCGGGAACGCCTCGTGCAGGGTGCCGCCCACGTGGTACGCCACCGCCGGCCCGACGAGCTGGAGCAGCGCGAGTGGGCGCATCGGCAGGCCCAGCGGGTCCAGCGCGCTGTCCGCGACGTCCAGCGGGGTGCCGGCGTCAACGGCGGCGAAGACGGTGCCGAGGAAGCGGGTCAGCAGCCGGTTCACCACGAACGCCGGGGCGTCCTTGACCAGCACCGACGACTTCTTGAGCTGCTTGCCGACCGCGAACGCGGTGGCCAGCGTGGCGTCGTCGGTGCGCTCGCCGCGGACGATCTCCAGCAGCGGCAGCACCGCCACCGGGTTGAAGAAGTGGAAGCCGACGACCCGCTCCGGGTGCTCCAGGTCGGCCGCCATCTCGGTGATCGACAGGGAGCTGGTGTTGGTGGCGAGCACCGCCTCCGGCGCGACGATCTTCTCCAGCTCGGCCCAGACCTGCTTCTTGACGCCCAGGTCCTCGAACACGGCCTCGATGACGAAGTCGGCGTCGGCGAACACCGACTTGTCGACCGAGCCGGACACCAGGCCGTACAGCTTGGCGGCGGTGCCCTTGTCCATCCGGCCCTTGCTCACGGCCTTCTCGATCTGCGTGTGCACGTAGCCGACACCCTTGTCCACCCTGGACTGATCAAGGTCGGTCAGCACCACCGGCACCTGGAGCCGGCGGGCGAACAGCAGCGCGAGCTGGCTGGCCATCAGGCCGGCGCCGACGATGCCCACCTTGGTCACCGGCCGGGCCAGGCCCTTGTCCGGCGCGCCGGCCGGGCGCTTGGCCCGCCGCTGCACCAGGTCGAACGCGTACAGGCCGCTGCGCAGCTCCTCGGAGAAGACCAGGTCGGCGAGCGCCTCGTCCTCCGCCGCGGTGCCGGCCGCGAAGTCCGCGTCCTTCGCGGTCTCCAGCAGGTCCAACGCCTTGTACGCGGCCGGGACCGCGCCGTGCAGCCGCTGGTCGAGGGTCTGCCGGGCGAAGTAGAGCACGCCCGCCCACATGTCCTTGTCGACCTCGGGGCGGGTCACGGTGACCTCGCCCCGGACCACGCCGGCGGCCCATTCGAGCGACCGCTCCAGGAAGTCGGCCGGCTCCAGCAGCACGTCCGCGATGCCCATCTCGGCCGCCTGCTTCGGCTTGAGCATCCGGTTCTGCATCAGCGGGTTCTGCAGGATCACCTGGGTGGCGGCGGGAATGCCGATCAGGTTCGGCAGGAGCTGGGTGCCGCCCCAGCCGGGCACCAGGCCGAGCGAGACCTCGGGCAGCGCCAGCGCCGCCGCGCCGGCCGACAGTGTCCGGTAGTGGCAGTGCAGCGCCAGCTCCAGGCCGCCGCCCATGGCCGCGCCGTTGACGAACGCGAACGTCGGGACGTCGCTGTCCTTGAGCCGGGCGAAGACCCGGTGGCCGAGCCGGCCGACCTCCAGCGCCTGCTCGCGGTCCTCCAGCTGGGGCAGGCTGGTGATGTCCGCGCCCACGCAGAAGATGTACGGCTTGCCGGTGACCGCGACGAACGCCGGGTTCGCCGCCAGGGCGGCGGTGATCGCCTCGTCCAGGCTGGTCAGGCCGCCCGGACCGAAGCTGTTCGGCTTGGTGTGGTCGAAGCCGTTGTCGAGGGTGATCAGGGCGGCCGGGCGGTCCAGCCCCGGTACGGCCACCTGACGCAGCAGCGCCCTGGTGACGACCTCGTTCGGTGCCGCGAGCGCGCTCACTTGTCTCCACCCTCCCAGTTCGGGTTCTCCCAGATGACCGTGCCGCCCATGCCGATGCCGATGCACATGGCGGTGACGCCGTAGCGGACCTCGGGGTGCTCGGCGAACTGCCGGGCGAGCTGGGTCATCAGCCGCACGCCGGAGGACGCGAGCGGGTGCCCGATGGCGATCGCGCCACCCCAGGCGTTGACCCGGGGGTCGTCGTCGGCGATGCCGAAGTGGTCGAGGAACGCGAGCACCTGCACCGCGAACGCCTCGTTCAGCTCGAACAGGCCGATGTCGTCGATGCTCAGGCCGGCGATGCGCAGCGCCTTCTCGGTGGAGGGGATCGGCCCGACGCCCATCACCTCGGGCTCGACGCCCACGAAGCCGTACGACACCAGCCGCATGCCGACCGGCAGGCCCAGCTCGCGGGCGGTCTCCTCGGCGACCAGCAGCGCGGCGGTGGCGCCGTCGTTCAGGCCGGCCGCGTTGCCCGCGGTGACCTTGCCGTGCGGGCGGAACGGGGTCTTCAGGCTGGCCAGCTTCTCCAGTGAGGTGTCCCGCGGCGCCTCGTCCACGGTCGCCAGGCCCCAGCCACCGTCGGCGTCCCGGATGGCCACCGGCACCAGGTCGCCCTGGAGCTTGCCGTTGGCGTACGCCTTGGCGGTCTTCTGCTGGGAGGCGAGCGCGAACGCGTCGGTGCGTTCCTTGGTGATGTGCGGGACCCGGTCGTGGAGGTTCTCCGCGGTGGCGCCCATCACCAGGGCGGACGGGTCGACCAGCTTCTCCGCGACGATCCGCGGGTTGGGGTCGACGCCCTCGCCCATCGGGTGGCGGCCCATGTGCTCCACGCCGCCGGCGATGGCCACGTCGTACGCGCCCATGGCGATGCCGCCGGCCACCGTGGTGACGGCGGTCATCGCGCCCGCGCACATCCGGTCGATGGCGAAGCCGGGCACGGTCTTGGGCAGGCCGGACAGCAGGGCGGCGGTGCGGCCGATGGTCAGGCCCTGGTCGCCGATCTGGGTGGTGGCGGCGATCGCCACCTCCTCCACCTTCTCCGGCGGCAGCTGCGGGTTGCGGCGCATCAGCTCGCGGATGCAGCGGATCACCAGGTCGTCGGCGCGGGTGTTGGCGTACATCCCACCCGCCTTGCCGAACGGCGTTCGGACGCCGTCGACGAAGACGACATCTCGGACTTCACGGGGCACTTGGAGCCTCCCTCGGCACTGGCCATTTCTCCGGATGCTACTCGCCAGTAACCAGCGGCGTCACCACCCCCCGTGTGGCCCACCTCACAACCCGCGTCGGGTCGGCTCAGGACGCCGGGGTGCGCAACGCCTCGGTGAGTGCCGGCAGGAGCAGGCCGAGCTGCCACTCGCGGGCACCCAGCGTGCGCAGGGTCTCCGCCACCGTGTCGTCGGTGATCTCCTCCGGCGGCTGCCAGGCCAACCGGCGGATCGAGTCCGGCGCGATCAGGTTCTCCGCCGGCAGCCGGTGCGCCGACGCGGTGCCGACCACCACCTCCCGGCAGCGGGCCAGCCGGCCCGCCGCGACCGGGTCGCGCTCCGCCCACCGGTGCGGCGGCGGCGGACCCTCCACCGTCGGACTCACCGGCAACGCGTCGTCCGGCAGTTGGCGTGCGTCGTCCAACGCCGCCAACCAGGTACGCGCCAGCCGGCGCACCGAGCGGCCACCGAACCCGGGCAGGGTCAGCAGCGTCTTCTCGTCCTTCGGGTCCAGCTCGGCCGCCGCCACGATGGCCGAGTCGGGCAGCACCCGCCCCGGCGCGGCGTCCCGACGGGCGGCGATCTGGTCCCGCGCGTACCAGAGGGAGCGCACCCGGGCCTGGGCGCGGGCGCCGCGGACCCGGTGGATGCCGGACGTGCGCCGCCACGGCTCGGCGCGGACCCGGGGCGGGCGGGCGCCGTTGCGCACCAGCGCGGCGAACTCCTCCGCCGCCCAGCCGGACTTGCCCTGCCTGTCGAGTTCGGCGTCGAGCGCGTCGCGCAGGTCGACAAGCAGCTCCACGTCCAGGGCCGCGTACGTCAGCCAGGACTCCGGCAGCGGCCGGCTGGACCAGTCGGCGGCGGAGTGGTGCTTCTCCAGGCTGAAGCCGAGCAGCTGTTCGGTCAGCGCGGCCAGGCCGACCCGCTCGAAACCAGCCAGCCGGGCGGCCAGTTCGGTGTCGAACAGCCGGCGCGGGCGCAGCTCCAACTCGGCCAGGCAGGCGAGATCCTGGCTGGCGGCGTGCAGCACCCACTCCGCCTCGGCGATCGCCGCGTCGAGCGCGGACAGGTCGGGCAGCGGCAGCGGGTCGATCAACGTGGTACCGGCGCCGGCCCGGCGCAGCTGCACCAGGTAGGCCCGCTGGCTGTAGCGGTAGCCGGAGGCGCGTTCGGCGTCCAGGGCCACCGGGCCGGTGCCGGCCGCGAAGCGGGCCACGACCGCGTCCAGCTCACTGGGGGTGGCCACCGGCGCGGGGGTGCCGTCGCGCGGGGCGGTCAGCGGAACGGCTGCGCTCGCGTCGGTCTCGGTCCCCGCGCCCGCCGGCTCCGGCACGGCCGTCGACGGATGCGGAGACACCTCTCCCGTACGGCTTTCGGCGGCCCGACGGCGCAGGGGTGGTTCGTCGGTCACCTGACAACCCTAGTAGGCCGGACGATCCGGTGCGCGCAGCCGGTCCGTTGCGTGTCGACGAGATGTCCCCCAGGTGTCCGGAACGCGCCGGGTTGCGCGGGGGTGAGAGGGTCGGACATCGGGGAAGACAAACCCCGTTCCCGCCGGTACGGTCCATCGAGCCGTGGGCGGCGCGGGGGCGACCGGGTAACGGTCGGCGCGCCGGCGGAGCCGGCGGGGGAGGACAGGCGATCATGGCAGGCGGGTACGAAACCGGCGACGGCGTGCCGGGGCAGGGCGGCGACGGAACGGCCGACCGGCCGGGGCCACTGCCGCCACGCATCGCTCCGCCCGGCCGGGCGGCCCCGTTCCCCGGCGCGCCCACCGGCCCCGAATTCTCCCGGGGCGTCGCCGCACCGGAACCGGCCCGGGGCAATGCCGCGCCCGGAGCGCCCCGGGGCGCCTCGTCCGGTCCGGCCTGGGGCACTGCGACCGCGCCTGGAGCGGCCCGGGGTGCCGCCGCGCCCGGCTCGACCTGGGACGCCGCGCCCGGTCCGGCCTGGGACGCCGCCGCGCCCGACCCGGGTCGGGGCGTTGCCACGCCGGATTCGGCCTGGGGCGGCGGGGCGGGCCACGCCGGTCACCCGCCGTTCGGCGGGGCATCCGCGGCATCGCCAGCGCCGACCCAGCCGAATGCCGGTTCGGCCTGGTCGGGCCAGCCGGCGTCGGGGTCGGCCTACCCGTCCCGACCGGCCCCGGCTGCGCCGTCGAGCGGTCAGCCGCCGTCCGGTCCGGCGTATCCGGGTCAGCCGGTCTCCGGTCCGGCGTATCCGGGTCAGCCGGTGTCGAGCCCGGCGTTCCCGGGTCAGTCGCCGTCCGGTCCGGGATATCCGGGTCAGCCGACGTCGAGCCCGGCGTTCCCGGGCCAGTCGCCGTCCGGTCCGGCGTCTCCCGGTCAGCCGACGTCCGGTCCGGCGTTCCCCGGTCAGTCGCCGTCCGGTCCGGCGTTCCCCGGTCAGCCGACGTCCGGGCCGGCCTGGCCGGGTCAGTCAGGCTCCGGGTCGGCCTGGCCCGGTCAGCCCACACCGGGCTCGGCGTATCCGGCCGGTGTGTCCGGCCAGACCGGATTCGGCGGGTCGCCGCTCGCCGGTGGCCCCGACCCGTCCCGCCGCCGGGGCCGGCTGCCGGTGGTGGCGCTCGTGCTGGCCGGTGTGCTGGCCGTGGTCACCGGCGTGCAGGCGTACCAGATCCACCGGCTCGACGACCGACTCGCCGCCGCCGACCGGCGGACGGCCGAGGCCCAGGGCGCGGACGCCCGCCGGCTCGACGGGCTGGAGCAGCGCGCCGGAAGCCTGGAGAAGCAGGCCGGCGCCGCGTTCAATCCCGAAGCGGTGGCGAGCGCGGTGCTGCCCAGCGTGTTCCGGGTCCGGGCCGGCCAGTTCACCGGCACGGCGTTCGCGGTCGGCAAGGCGCCGGCCGGCGGTGGCACGACGCTGCTCACCAACTTCCACGTGGTGGAGTCGGTCTTCGCCGCCGGCGAGCGCAAGGTGTTCCTGGAGCGCACCGACCAGCGGTTCGAGGCGACCATCATCGACACCGACAAGGAAAAGGACCTGGCGCAGTTGCGCACCACCGCGACGTTCGGCGGCCTGGTCGCGGCCCGGACGCCGGTGAAGTCCGGCCAGCAGATCGTGGTGGTCGGTGCCCCGCTCGGCCTGCAGGACAGCGTCACCACCGGGGTGGTGAGCGCGTTCCGCAAGGACGAGGGGGGCTCCGGCCCGGTGATCCAGTTCGACGCGCCGATCAATCCCGGCAACTCCGGCGGCCCGGTGATCAACGGGTCGAAGGAGGTCGTCGGCATCGCCACGGCCAAGGCCCGTGACGCCGAGGGCATCGGGCTGGCGGTGCCGATCAAGACCGCCTGCGACCGCTTCAAACTCTGCTGAGTCGCGGCTCAGCGCGGCGCGCGCCGTGCGGGTGTGGCCCCGACCACGCCACGCCCCCTCGACCCCGGCCCACCGGGCCACCCCGCGGGGACCAGCACAACTGGAGGAACGACATGTCCCAGCCACCCACCGGAGCGGAGGGCCACCCGCCCCAGCCGCCGGGCGGCACGGTCTACGGCAACCCGTACGGGAGCCAGCCCTCGCCCCCGCCGTACGGCCCGGCGCACCCCGACCCCACCCGGCCCCAGCCGCCCGTCTCCGGCCCCGGCGACCACGGTTCCGGCGCACCCGGCCCGGGCGCGTACGGTTCCGGCGGGTACGGCGCGGGCGGTCCCGCCCCGGGCGGGCCCGGTCCCGGTGCCTACGCGCCGGGCGCCGCCCCCGTCCCGGCGCAGCCGATGTCCGCGCCGCCGGTCTCCGGCGCCGGCTACCCCCCGCAGCCGATGTCGGCGCCGCCCGTCTCCGGCCCCGGCTTCGGCCCGCAGCCGATGTCCGGGCCGCCGGTCTCCGGTCCCGGGTTCGGCCCCCAGCCCATGTCCGGGCCGCCCGGCGCCGCGCCCCCGTACGGCCCGGCCGGTTACGGCACGCCGACGGGGACGCCGGCCGGCGGTGGCCGGGGCCGGACCACGCTGATCCTCGCCCTCGTCGCCGGGCTGCTCCTCGTCCTCGGCGGCGTGATGACCGGTCTCTACGTCACCACCAACGGCAAGCTGACCAGCGCCGAGCGGCAGGTCAGTCAGCGTGACGGCACCATCTCGGCGAACCAGCGGGAGATCGAGAAGCTCAAGGGTGAGGTCAAGGCGGTTCAGGAGCGCCTGGCCGACACCGAGCAGGACCTGACCGGCACCAAGAACGACCGGGACGAGCAGGCCCGGCAGAAGAAGGTCATCGCGAACTGCCTGGACAAGCTGACCACCGCCATCACCGCGGCGTCTCGTGGCGACAAGGCGGGCTTCGAGGCGGCCAAC
Source organism: Micromonospora sp. NBC_01392 (assembly GCF_045040125.1). Classification (NCBI taxonomy): domain Bacteria; kingdom Bacillati; phylum Actinomycetota; class Actinomycetes; order Micromonosporales; family Micromonosporaceae; genus Micromonospora; species Micromonospora sp. NBC_01392. The sequence goes on from NZ_CP109549.1 coordinate 2,003,216, forward strand.
AAGGGTCTCGACAAGATCTGCGACGAGGCCGAGAACTACCTCTGAGCCCCACCCACCTGATCGATCATGAAGTTGGCGGCCGTCTGGATCTCCGGAACGGCCGCCAACTTCATGGTCAACAGGGCTGGTCGAGAGGGTCCGGGTCAGGCGGCGCCGGCGGGGCGGCGGATGGGCAGCGCGGTGACGCCCGGGGGCGGCAGACCGGCCGTCGAGGCCAGCAACGTGCACCAGCCGAGCAGGTGCGGCCCCAGGTCGGCGCGGAGCGGCGTCCAGGAGGCGCGGATCTCGATGTCGCCGGCGGCGGGCGGCCCGGCCAGCTCACCGAACCGGGTGGAGAGCGTCTGGGTGACCGTGCCGCCGATCGCCCGGTGCCCGGCGCCCTGCGCGTCCAGCGCGTCGGTCAGCCAGGTCCAGCCCACCCCGGGCAGCAGCGGGTCGCTGGCCAGGTCGACCTCCAGCTCGGCGGTGACGTACGTGACCAGGCGCAGCGTGCCCTGCCAGGCCTCGTGCCCGGCCGGGTCGTGCAGCAGGATCAGCCGGCCACTGGCGATCTCGTCGTCGTCGCGCAGGACCGCCGCGGAGAGGGCGAACGCGTACGGGGCCAGCCGCTGCGGAGCGCCGACCTCCTCCAGCAGGATCTCCGGCCGGGGTGTGGCCGACCGCAGTCCCGCGACCGCGCGGGCGAACGTTTCCGGGAGCGCGATCGGGGGGGCCATGCCGGCAGCCTATGCCGCCTCCGCCGCGCGGTGGGTGACGCCGCGCCGGGCGCGTCGCGGGCGCCTCGGCGTTGAGCGGGGCGCCCGCCTCTACCGGAGGCGTTAACAGGGGGCCCCTCCTTTCACGTCACATGTGGGGGCGGGGGGCGTGAGGGTGGGCGGGGGGCGTGGCACGATTGCGGCGATGACCACCGACACCACGGGCACTGCCGCCCGAGACGGAGAACCCCGCCGCGGCGGGCCGGCCGACTCGCCGTTCGTGCGCGCCTGCCGGCGCGAGCCGGTCCCGCACACCCCGGTCTGGTTCATGCGCCAGGCCGGCCGGTCCCTGCCGGAGTACCGCGAGATCCGGGCCAGCGTGCCGATGCTGGAGTCGTGCCGCCGCCCCGAGCTGGTCACCGAGATCACCCTCCAGCCGGTCCGCCGGCACGGGGTGGACGCGGCGATCCTGTTCAGCGACATCGTGGTGCCGGTGGCGGCGGCCGGGATCGACCTGGACATCGTGCCCGGAACCGGGCCGGTGGTGGCCGAACCGGTGCGCACCGCCGCCGACGTGGAGCGGATCACCCCGATCGGCCGCGACGAGGTGTCCTACGTGGACGAGGCGGTCCGGCTGCTCGTCGCCGAGCTGGGCGACACCCCGCTGATCGGCTTCGCCGGCGCGCCGTTCACGCTGGCCAGCTACCTGGTCGAGGGCGGGCCGTCGCGGACCCACGCGAAGACCAAGGCGCTGATGTACGGCGACCCCGACCTGTGGCACACGCTCTGCGGCCGGCTGGCCGACGTGACGCTGTCGTTCCTGCGGGTGCAGATCGAGGCGGGCGTCTCCGCCGTGCAGCTCTTCGACTCGTGGGCCGGCGCGCTCTCCGAGGCCGACTACCGCCGCTTCGTGCTGCCCCACTCGTCGTACGTGCTGGGCGGCCTGGAAGACGCCGGCGTGCCGCGGATCCACTTCGGGGTGGGCACCGGCGAGCTGCTCGCCGCGATGGGCGAGGCCGGCGCCGACGTGGTCGGCGTCGACTGGCGTACGCCGCTTGACGTCGCCACCGGCCGGATCGGGCCGGACAAGGCGGTGCAGGGCAACCTCGACCCGACCGTGCTGCTCGCCGGATGGCCGGTGGTCGAGGCCGAGGTGCGGCGCATCGTCGAGCAGGGCCGCGCCGCGCCCGGCCACGTGTTCAACCTCGGCCACGGCGTCCTGCCGGAGACCGACCCCGACGTGCTGACCCGGGTGGTCGCGCTGGTGCACGAGCTGTCCGCGCGACCGGCCCGCTAGGGGGAGCCGTGGCGCGGCCGTGGCGGGTGGCGATCGTCGGTGGCGGGATCACCGGGCTGGCCGCCGCCGTCCGGTTGCGCGACCGCGCCCCCGCCGGCACCGAGATCACCGTGTACGAGCAGTCCGGCCGCCTCGGCGGCAAGCTGCGCACCGGTGAGCTGGCCGGCGGGCCGGTCGAGTTCGGGGCCGAGTCGTTCCTGATGCGCGACCCGGCCGGCGGGGAGTCGGCCGCGGTGACCCTCGCGCGCCGCCTCGACCTGGCCGCGCAGCTCGTGCACCCGACCGTCGGGCAGGCTGCCCTGCTCGTCGACGGCGGGCTGCGCCCGGTGCCGGGCGGCACGCTCGTCGGCGTACCCGGGGATCTGGCGAAGGTGGCGGCGGTGGCCCGGCCGGCGGCGGACGCCGACCGGGACGCGGGCCGCCCGCTGCTGGCCCCCGGCGAGGACCTCGCGGTCGGCCGGCTGGTCCGGGAGCGGCTCGGCGACGCCGTGGTGGACCGGCTGGTCGACCCGATGCTCGGCGGCGTGTACGCGGGCCGCGCCGACGACCTCTCCCTGGTCACCACCATGCCGGCGCTGGCCCGCGCGGCCCGTCGGGAGCACACGCTCGTCGGTGCGGTACGCGCCGCGCAGGCCGCCGCGCCGCGCGCGCCCGGCGTCCCGGTCTTCGGCACCCTGGCCGGCGGGCTGAGCACGCTGGTCGAGGCGGCGGCGCGGGCCAGCGGGGCGACGATCCGCCGGGACGCGGCGGTGCGGGAGCTGCGCCGCACCCCGGACGGCTGGCGACTCACCGTCGGCCCGACCCGCGAAGCCGACCATGTCGAGGTCGACGCGGTGGTGCTGGCGGTGCCGGCCCGGCCGGCGGCCCGGCTGCTGGCCGGCGAGGCGCCCGAGGTGGCGGCGACCGTCGGCGCGCTCGACTACGCCAGCGTCGCGCTGGTCACGCTCGCGCTGCCCGCGCCGGAGCTGCCGGAGCTGTCCGGGTTCCTGGTGCCGGCCGGCGAGGGCCTGCTGATCAAGGCGGCCACGTTCTTCACCACCAAGTGGGGGCACCTGCGCCGGCCCGACGGGTTGGCGCTGGTGCGCGCCTCGGTCGGCCGCTACGGCGACGAGACCTCGCTCCAGCTCACCGACGACGACCTGGCCGCCACCGTACGCCGGGAGCTGTCGGCGGCGCTGGGCACGGCGCTGCCCGACCCGGTGGCCCGGCACGTGCAGCGGTGGGGCGGCGCGCTGCCGCAGTACCCGCCCGGGCACACCGGCCGGGTGGCCGGGGCACGGGCGGCGTTGCGCGCCGCGCACCCGACGCTGACGCTGGCCGGGGCCGGCTACGACGGGGTCGGCATCCCGGTCTGCGTCCGCTCCGGCGAGACGGCGGCCGAAGAGATCATCACAGCACTGGGAGGATCGGCGACATGACCGAGCAGACCAACGCGGCCCGGCTGCGGGAGCTGAACGAGACCATCCGCTACACCATGTGGTCGGTGTACCGGGCGTCGAGCCCGCTGCCGTCGCTGCGGGAGAACGTCGTCGACGAGGTCGAGTCGCTCTTCACGGAGCTGGCCGGCAAGGACGTCACGGTCCGGGGCACGTACGACGTGGCGGGGCTGCGCGCCGACGCCGACCTGATGATCTGGTGGCACTCGTCGTCGAGCGACGCGCTCCAGGACGCGTACCTGCGGTTCCGCCGCACCACGCTGGGTCGGGCGCTCACCCCGGTCTGGTCGCAGATGGCGCTGCACCGGCCGGCCGAGTTCAACCGCAGCCACATCCCGGCGTTCCTGGCCGACGAGCAGCCGCGCGCCTACCTCTGCGTCTACCCGTTCGTCCGTTCGTACGAGTGGTACCTGCTGCCCGAGGGGGAGCGCCGGGAACTGCTGGCCGAGCACGGGAAGATGGCCCGCGGCTACCCGGACGTGCGGGCCAACACGGTCGCCTCGTTCGCGCTCGGCGACTACGAGTGGATGCTGGCGTTCGAGGCCGACGAGCTGCACCGCATCGTCGACCTGATGCGCGACCTGCGGGCGTCCCGGGCCCGGCGACACGTCCGCGAGGAGATCCCCTTCTACACGGGCCGCCGCCGCCCCGTCGCCGACATCGTCACCTGCCTGGTGTGAAAGGAGGGGCCCCCTTTTAACGCCTGCGGTAGAGAAGGGGCCCCCTCTCACACCGGAGTGTTAAAAGGGGGCCCCTCCTTGCCGGCAGGCCGGGGTCAGGGCGGCGGGCTGGCGGTCAGGCGGTCGTCGTGCAGGAGAGGATCCCGGGCACCGGGTTGGTCCCGCTCGCCGAGCCGGTGAAGCCGAACGAGGTGCTGGCCCCCGGGGCGAGCGCGCCGTTGTAGGCCACGTTGCGTGCGGTGACAAGCGTTCCGCTCGTGGTGACCGTGGCGTTCCACGCCGAGGTGACCTGCTGGCCGTTCTGGTAGTTCCAGCTCACCGACCAGCCGCGGATCGCTGAACCGCCACCGTTGGTGACCTTGACCTCGGCCTGGAAGCCGCCGCCCCACTGACCGGTGACCTGGTAGGTCGCGGTGCAGCCCCCGGCCGGGTTCGGCGTCGTCGGTCCACCGGTGGGGGTGGCGGTCGGCGACGCGGTCGGGCTGGCCGTCGGCGACGCGGTCGGCGAGGTGGTGGGGGACGCGGTCGGCGACGGGCCGCTGCCGCCGAAGTCGACGTCGCTGCACAGGTAGTACGACTGGTCCAGGTGGCTGGCCTGCCAGATGGTGTAGACGATGTGCCGGCCGGTCCGGCCCGGCGCGTTCGCCGGCACCTGGATCGACACGCCCGAGGTCTCGGGCGTCCACTGGCTGGCCGGGGTGTTGCCGATCTGGCCGACCTGCTCCAGGTCGCTCCAGCGCAGCGGCGAGGTCAGCGCGTTGAAGCCCTGCTTGGTCACGTACACCCGGATGTAGTCGGCGCCGTGGCTGGCCTGGTCGTACAGCTTGATCCGGAAGTTGTTGGAGATCGGCGTGGTCTTCCAGGCGCCGACCGTGTCGAGCGCGTTGTAGCGGCCGCTGGAGGTGCGCCCGCCGCTGCACAGCTGGCCGTCCGGGATGGCGCCCTGGTGGTTGCCGGCGACGCCCTCACGGAACAGGCCGTTCCAGTTCCACATGGCGGCCGGGTCGGCCTGCCAGGCCTGCCAGCACATCGGGTCCTGGGTGGCCATCGCCGGGTTCTGGAAGTCGCTGCCCCAGCGCTGCCAGCAGCCGTAGTTGCGCGAGGCCGGGTCGACCACCGACCCGTGCGCCGAGGCCGGGCCGGAGAACGCGGTGGTGAGCAGCGCCGCGACGACCGCGCAGACGCCGAGGATCGCCGCGCCGAGCGGTATGCGGCGACGGTACGGAGTGGACATGGGAAGCCTCCGGGGGTGGGGTGTCGGTGCACGACGCCCGGACTGTGGGGAGTTGCCCTCTCCCGCGTGGCGGCTCGACCCGCACGCTGCCACAGAAAACGATACACGTCAATTAGTTGGGATTCCGGCGCATCGGGGTGTGCGGGATGCCGTCCTCGACGTAACCGGGCCCGCTGACCGTGAAGCCGTGGCCGGCGTAGAGACCCACCAGGTGCGTCTGCGCCTCCAGCACGCACGGCCGGTCGCCCACCACGGCCAGCGCCTCGGTGAGCAGCGCACCGGCCAGGCCCGCGCCCCGCGCCGCCGGCGCCACCACCACCCGGCCGATCCGCGCCACGCCGTCGGGGTCGGCCAGGATCCGCAGGTACGCCGCGACGGCGCCGTCGCGGGCCAGCCAGAGATGGCGCGTGCCGGGCTCGACGTCCCGACCGTCCAGCTCCGGGTACGCGCAGGACTGCTCCACCACGAACACGTCGATGCGCAGCCGGAGCAGGTCGTGGAACGTGCGGGTGTCCAGCTCGGCGAAGCCGGCCTGGTGGAACTCGACGGACATGCCGCCAGGTTAGGCCGCGGTCCGCGGGTGATCCACGCCGGTCCGACCCGCCGGGCGGACGGTCAGCGCGCCGCCACCCGCAGGCCGGCGCCGGTGGCGACGGCGGCCCGGTCGAACCAGGTCGCGGTGGCGGCGGTCGAGCGCGTCCACACCCCCACGCACTGGGTCACCCGCCCCCGGTGCAGACAGCCGTAGCGGTGCGGGAAACGGGTGCCGTCGGGCAGCGTCATGGTGGCGGCGACCGCGCGGCCCGACACGCCCACCCCGGCGGGCAGGTCGACGGCGGAGTGCCCAGCGGTCACCTGCCCGTCCTCCTCGTCGCGGTCGCACGCCGCCAGCACCTCGAAGATCCGGCGTACGGCGTCGGCGGCCACCGTCGCGTCCGGGTAGACCACGGTCTCCTGGGCCAGCTCGACGAACTCCTCCGGTGGAGCGCCCTTCGGTGTGCCGAAGACCCGGGTGGAGGCCACCAGCCTGCTGTCGAGCAGGGGCAGCGGCCGGCCGCAGGCGATCCCGTCCGAGTCGAGCCGCTCGCTGGCGTGCTCGGGCTTCTCGGCCAGGCCGGCGAGGCTACCGGTGGCGGCATGCCGGTCCCGCAGCGCGAGGGCGACGCCGCCGTCGGTGGGTGCCGGTACGGCGAGAGCCGGTGCGGCGCCGGTCGGCCCGCTCGGAGCGGGGGTCGGGGCGGAGGTCGGGGCGCAGCCGGCCAGCGTGGCGAGGATCGCCGTCGCGGCGATCATCCGTCGGTTCACCGGAGGATGCTAGCCGTCGATGAACGCGGGCCGCCGCACCGGACAGCCGGCAGTGTGGCCGGTCGCGGGTGGCTGTTTCCGGGGTCAGCCGGCCCGCCGGCGTGGCGGACGCCCGGCTCCCGGGTCGGGCCGTCCGGTCAGGCGGGGCGGGCGCCGACCGCGTCGCGGATCTCGGCGCCCTGGTCGCCCTCGACCGCGCGGGCGCAGTGGGCGCAGCAGAAGAAGCGGCCGGAGACCTCGACGCCGTGTCCGACGATCTTGATCTGACAGTGTTCGCAGATCGGTGCCATCTTGTGCACCGCGCACTCGAAGCAGTCGAACGTGTGCCGGGCCCCGTCGACCGTGCGCACCTCGAACGCCATCCAGTAGTCGTTGCCGCAGACCTCACAGGCAGCCATACGAAACCCCCCGAAAACGGACTTGTGATCCCAGGGTCGGGCAACGGACGCGCCGGAGCGACCGGAACGGCGAACCCGGGCCGGCCCCGACGGCGTGTCGCTGCCGGCGTGTCGCGCGTTGACCCGGGTGGACGGCGAGATCAGGAGGAACCGTGATCAAACGCACCAAGCTCTTCGGCAACCAGACCCGGGTGACGTTCTCCCTGCCCCGCGACGCGCCAGCCGGCACGGTGAGCGTGGTCGGCTGCTTCAACGGATGGGAGCCCGGCCGGCACGAGCTGCTGCCGCGCCGGGACGGCACCCGGACCGTGACCGTACGGCTCGGCCCGGGTGAGTACCGCTTCCGCTACCTCGCCACCGGCGGTGTGTGGCTGGACGACGAGAGCGCCGACCGGGTCGACGAGGTTGGCGGCCTGCTGCGCCTGTAGGGCCGCGCGGTCAGCCGCCGCTCGGCTCCAGCCGTACCGAGATCGAGTTGACGCAGTGCCGGGTGTCCTTCGGGGTGAAGCCCTCGCCCTCGAAGACGTGCCCCAGGTGGCTGTCGCAGCGCGCGCAGCGGATCTCCACCCGCCGCATGCCGAGCGTGTTGTCCGGGATCTCCTTGACCGCGCCGGGAATGGCGTCGTCGAAGCTGGGCCAGCCGCAGTGCGAATCGAACTTGTCGTCGCTGCGGAACAACTCGGCCCCGCAGGCCCGGCAGTGATAGACGCCAGGGGTCTTGGTGTCGACGTACTCACCGGTCCAGGGCGCCTCGGTGCCGGCCTCGCGGAGCACCCGGAACTCCGCCGGGCTCAACCGGACCCGCCACTCGTCCTCGGTGCGGGGCAGTTCATTGTCGGAAAGACTCACCGCTCCACGGTACGTCGGCTGTCGGTGGCATCGCATATGGTCGCCTGATGGCGGGCAGCAGAAGCGCGGTCGAGGAGATCGAGGTCGCCGGCCGGGCCGTGCGGCTGAGCAGCCCGGGTCGGGTGATCTTCCCGCAGCACGGCTTCACCAAGGCGGACGTCTTCCACTACTATCTGGCGGTGGGCGAGGGCATCACCCGGGCCCTGCGGGACCGGCCCACCACCCTGCAACGCTTCCCCGAGGGCATCGAGGGGGAGATGTTCTTCCAGAAGCGGGTGCCCGCCCGTGGCGTACCCCCGTGGGTCCGCACCGCGGAGATCAGCTTCCCCAGCGGCCGGACGGCTCAGGAGCTGTGCCCGGCCGACCTGGCCCACGTGGCCTGGGCGGCGCAGATGGGCACCGTGGTGTTCCATCCCTGGCCGGTGCGGGCCGCCGACACCGACCGTCCCGACGAGCTGCGCATCGACCTCGACCCGCAGCCCGGCACCGACTTCGCCGACGCGGCGACCGCCGCCGGTGAGCTGCGCGGGGTGCTGGACGAGCTGGGCGTGCCGGGCTGGCCCAAGACCTCCGGCGGCCGGGGCGTGCACGTCTACCTGCGCATCCAGCCGCGCTGGACGTTCGTCGAGGTGCGCCGGGCCACCATCGCGCTGGCCCGGGAGCTGGAACGGCGGCGGCCCGAGCTGGTCACCACCGCCTGGTGGAAGGAGGAGCGGGGCCGCCGGGTCTTCGTCGACTTCAACCAGATGGCGCGGGACCGCACCATCGCGTGCGCGTACTCACTGCGGGCCAACGGGCGGGCCACCGTCTCCACCCCGGTCGACTGGGACGAGCTGCCCGAGGTCGACCCGGACGACTTCCACCTGGGCACGGTGCCGGCCCGGTTCGCCGAGCGAGGTGACCCGCACGCCGGCATCGACGACGCCCCGTGGGACATCACGCCGCTGCTGGAGTGGGCCGAGCGGGACGCCGCCGACGGTCTCGGTGACCTGCCGTACCCGCCGGAATACCCGAAGATGCCCGGCGAGCCGAAGCGGGTCCAGCCCTCCAAGGACCGCGACCGCCCGAAACCGTCCTGACCACCCCGTCCCTGCCCCGCATTCAGAGGAGCGCCCGGACGGACCTCCGGATGTGGTTCGGGCGGCGGTAGAGATCGGTGGCGGTGTAGATCCGGATACGCCAGCCGTGCTCGGCCAGCCAGTTCAGCCGGGAGCGGTCGTGGTGCAGGCGGTCGGGGTCGAGGTGGGAGCGGCCGTCGTACTCCACGCCGACGCGCTGCCGGCGGTAACCCAGGTCGAGCCGGTACACCGGCACGCCCTCCTCGTCCGGCACCCAGAGCTGCGGCTCCGGCGCGGGTAACCCGGCGTCGATCAGCAGCAGGCGTAGCTGGCTCTCCTGCCGGCACTCCGCACGCGGGTCGGCCAGCTCGGCCAGCCGGCCTGCCTGGCGTACCCCGCGCAGCCCGGCGTGCCGGGTCACCTCCGCCAAGAGGTCCGCCCGGCGGCACGCGCCCACCCGTAGGCACAGGTCCAGCACCGGTAGCGCGTCCGGCCGACGGAGCACCCGGGCCAGGTCGACAGCGCAGCGGGCGGCCGGCGCGCACGGCACCCCGGCGACCTCCACCACGTCCCTGACCGGCAGGACTGTCTGATGAACGGTCACGCCCCGGATGCTCGGCACCGGGCCTCCGGCCGGAACGACCACGTGCACCTTGTCGCCGGACACGGCACCGAAGCGGTGCAGCCGGGCACCGGTGTGGAACCCCGCCACGGCGCCGGGCGGCAACCGGCGGAAGAGCGCCCGCAGCCGGCCCGCCTCATCGTCCGCGCGTCCGTAGACACCTCTCGACAGCCGGCCCAGACGCCCCGCCTCCACGCGGTGTCGCACCGCTCCGCGGCTCACCCCGCCGGCCCGCAACTCGTCGTACCGCCACACCCCGCCAGCCTCCCGGGCCTCCCGTCCCCCCGTCCGCCCCTGTGGACAACCCCGCCCCCGCCTCGTCGATCTAGGAGTAATGGCACCTTACAAAAGGTGCATAACTGACATTCCATGGCACCACAACTCCAAGATCGACGAGGTCAGGGTGGGGCGGGGGCGGGGGTGGGGTGGGGGTGGGTGGGGTAACGATCATGTAACGGGCGCGAACCTTTTCGTGGGGGTGGCGGGTCTTCCTGGTCATCGGCTCACCCGGGCCAGGGAAGGACGTCGGATGAAGCTGGTGTGGAGGCGGGCGGTCGAGGCCCGAGGGCTGCTGCTCGCCGCCGCGGTCGCGGCGCTCGTCGCGGTCGGGCTGGTCACCGGGCTCTCCGACTACAACCGGCGGGCGGTCGAGGCGGGCGCCCGGGCGGTGCTCGACGCCGCCCCGCCCGAGGAGCGCAGCCTGCTGGTCAGCGGCTCCGGCGGCGCCGACGCGGCGGCGTTCGCGGAGCGGGACCGTGCGGTCCGGGCGCAGTTCGCCGGCCGGTTGGGCGGGGTGCCGGTCACCGTGGCCGCCGCCCGCTACGGCACCGGGCGGGAGTTGACCGGCGACGTGGGCGCCGCCCGCACCGACGACGACCCGATGTTCGCCAACCTCGCCACCCTTGACGACCTGCCGGCGCGCGCCGAGCTGACCGCCGGGACGTGGCCCACGCCCGGCGCCGCTCCGTTGCAGGTGACCGTGCCGGAGAAGGTGGCCGCGCGGCTCGGCCTGGTGGTCGGGGAGCGGGTGCCGCTGTTCGACCGGGCGGCGGAACGGCCCGGTGCGGTGACTGTCGTCGGCACGTGGCGGCCCCGCGACGCGGCCGACGCGTACTGGCGGCTCGCCCCGGGTGTCGGCGACAGCCAGGGTGACGCGGCGAGCACCTCGTACGGGCCGTTCGCGCTGGATCCGGCGGACTTCGCGCGTACCTTCCCGGGCTCGGTCTCGGCGGCCTGGCTGGCCGTCCCGGACCTGACCGGCGTGGAGCCGGGCCGGCTGCCCGCCGTCACCGCCGCGCTGGCCGACGTCACCGAGCGGCTGCCCGCGGCCACCGGCCTGGGTTCCTCCGCGCAGCAGGTCAGCCACCTGGACCGGCTGGTGGACCGGCTCGGCCGGGCCGACCTGGTGGGCCGGTCCGCCCTGCTCACCCCGCTGCTGCTGATCGTGGTGCTCGGCGGGTACGCGCTGGTGCTGGTCGCCGCGCTGCTCAACGAGGACCGGCGGGCCCAGACCGCGCTGCTGCGGGCCCGGGGCGCCGCGCGTGGCCAGCTCGCCGGGCTCGCCGTACGCGAGGCGACGCTCGTGGTGGCGCCGGCCGTGCTGCTGGCCCCGGTGCTGACCGGGCAGGCGGTCCGGCACCTCGGCGCGGACCTGGGGCTGGCCGACGGCGGTGCGGCCCGGGTCTGGCTGGTGGCGCTCGCCGCCGCGGTCGGTTGCCTGCTCGCCATGGTGGTGCCGGCCCTGCGCCGGGCCGGCACCTACGTCGCCGACATGGCCGCCCGCTCCCGGCCGAGTCGGGGTGCGGCCGTGCAACGCGCCAGCGTCGACGTGGCCCTGGTGGCGCTGGCCGTGCTCGCCTGGACCCAGCTGCGGCAGTACTCCTCGCCGCTGGCCGGCGCGAACGGCAGCCTCGGCATCGACCCGCTGCTCGCCGCCGCGCCCACCATCGGCGTGCTGGCCGGCGCCGTGATCGCGCTGCGGCTGCTGCCGCCGGCCACCCGGCTCGCCGAACGGCTCGTCGACCGGCGACCGTGGAACGCGACCATGTTCGGCATGTGGCAGGCGGGCCGCCGGCCGCACGCCGGGCCGGTGCTGCTGCTCGCGCTCGCCGTCGGCGGCAGCACGCTGGCCTGGTCGCTGGTGGCCTCCTGGGAGCGGTCGCAGCGGGACCAGGCCTGGCACACGGTCGGCACCGACCTGCGGTTGACCGAACGCGACGGCACCGCCCCCGACGGCCGGGCCGCCGCGCTGGCCGCCGCCCCCGGGCTGGACCGGGTGCTGCCGGCCTGGCGGGACGACATCCGGGTCGGTCGGGAGGCCCGCCCGGCCACCGCGGTCGCGTTGGACGCCACCGCCGCGCGCGGGATGCTCCGGCTCGACGACGCCGACGGTGGGGCGTCCACCGCCGCGCTGCTGGATCGGCTGGCGGGCGGCCGGGGCACGCCCGCCGGGACCCTCCTGCCGGCGGCGGCGCGCACGCTGTCCGGGACCGTCAGCACCCCGGTCGACACCGGGTACACGCCGCCCACGGTGGCCGTGACCGCGCTGTTCACCACCGACGCCGGTGCCGCCTGGCGGCTGCGGCTGGCCGAGGCCGACGGGGCCGGCCGGCCGGTGCGCTTCTCCGTCGCGCTGCCCGACACCGGTGGCGTGCCGCTGCGGCTGGTCGGCTTCGAGGCCGACGGCGGCGACGTGGTCGGCCGCTCCTACCGGCTGCTGGTGGCGGGGCTGCGGCTCACCGACGCCGGGGACGTCGCGCTGCCGCTGCCACTCACCGGCGCCTGGCAGGTGGTCGATCCGGCGACCGGGCCGCAGGGCGGCGCGCAGGCCACCCCGACCACGGTGGACGCCACCCGGAGCTTCCGGGTGCCCGACGGGCTCCTCCAGTACGCGGGCACGCCGCCGTCCCGTTTCGCGGTGGTGCCCCGGTCCGACGCCCCGCCGGTGCCGGTGCTGATCACCCCGGGCGTGGCGGCGGCGCTGAGCGTACGCACCGGTGACTCGCTCAAGCTGTCGCTGGCCGAGGTGACACTGGACGTCACAGTGGTCGGTCAGGTCGCCGCGGTCCCCGGCACCGAGGGCGACGGGGTGCTCCTCGACCTGCCCGCCGCCGCCGGCCAGATGCTCCAGCAGCGTGGCGGCGTACGGTCGGTGGCCGAGTGGTGGCTGCGGACCGGGCCGGGCGGGCACACCGCCGCCGCGCGGGCGCTCACCGGGGCCGACGGCACCGTGCTGCACGACCGGCGACAGGTGGCCGAGGAGGCCGCCCGGGACCCGTACTGGCGGGGGGCCCGCACCGGGCTGCTCGCCGCCGCGCTCGGGTCGGTGCTGCTGGCCCTGGTCGGCCTGGCCGTGGACGGGTGGGCCACCACCCGACGCCGGCTCACCGAGTTCGCCGTGTTCACCACGCTCGGCGCGACCAGCCGGTTGCTGGCCCGCGCGTACCTGGCCGAGCAGACGTTCCTGGCCGCGATCGGGGTCGGCGTCGGGCTGCTGGTCGGAGCCGTGGTGGCGGCGACCATGGTGCCGCTGGTGATCCTCACCCCGGCGGCCGGCCGGCCGGTGCCCGAGGCGGTCTTCACGGTGCCCTGGCCGCCGGTCGGGCTGACCGCCGCCGGGCTGCTGCTCGCCGCGCTCGCGTTCGCCGCCGTCGTCACCACCGGCATCCGCCAACGGATCGCCGCCGTGCAGCTCCGGATCGGGGGGGAGCAATGAGCGCGAGGAACGCAGCGCAGCGGAGTCCCGCAGTCGCGAATGAAGGTGAGCACCGATGAGCGCGAGGAACGCAGCGCAGCGGAGTCCCGCAGTCGCGAATGAAGGTGAGCACCGATGAGCGCGAGGAACGCAGCGCAGCGGAGTCCCGCAGTCGCGAATGAAGGTGAGCACCGATGAGCGCGAGGAACGCAGCGCAGCGGAGTCCCGCAGTCGCGAATGAAGGTGAGCATCGATGAGGCTGCCAGGCGCCGCCGGGCGGGTCCGGGCGTTCGGGGGGCAGTTCCTGTTGCTCGCCGTGCTGACCGCGGTGACCGCGCTGCTGATCACCGGCGTGCCGCGGGTCGCCGACCGGCTCACCGGCCAGGGGCTCACCGAGTACGTGGCCGGGCAGCCGCCGGCCCGGCGCGACGTCACGTACGCCACCGCGCCGACCACGTTCACGACCGGCGACCAGGTCGCCACGCAGGCGGCCCAGCTCGCCGCGATCGAGGACCGGATGCCCGACGCGGTCCGGGACGTCATCGGGCAACGCTGGTACGTCGCGCAGGCCGTGCCGGGTCGGCTGCGCGGCCCGACGCTCTCCACCGACAAGGGGCTGATCGACCTCGTCCTGCGCGGCGGCACCGGGCTGCGCGAGGCGGCCACGCTGACCGGCGGGCGGTGGCCGGAACGCGGCGTCACCGAGGCCGGCGCGATCGAGGTGGCACTCGCGGAAGCGGTGGCCACCGGACTGGGCGTCAGGCCCGGCGACCGGTTCCGCCTGTCGCTGCTCGACCCGAGCGGCGCCCCGCTCGAGTCCCGCCCGATCGAACTGGTCGGCGTGTGGCGGCCGAACGATCCGGGCAACGGGGTCTGGGACGCGCTGCCGTCGATGCTGCGGCTCACCCCGCCCGAGGGCGACGGCGACCCGTTCGTGGCGGTCGCCTACACGGCCGACGCCGGGGTGGATGCCGCCGCCGCGGTCGGATGGCCGGTGAGCTTCGGTTGGCGGTACCGGATCGCCCCGGACCGGCTCGCCGCCGGCCGGCTCGACGCGCTGATCGCCGGCATCGACGGGCTGGAGCGGACCCGGCCCGCCTCGGTCACGCTGACCCAGGGTGTGGACGTTCCGCTGCGCCGCTTCGCCGCCTCGCTCACCGCCGCCCGTACGCTGCTGGCGGTCATCGCCGCCGGCCTGCTCGCCACGCTGGCCGGGCTCGCCCTGCTGGCCGCCCGGCTCGCCGCGCGTCGCCGCCGCGCCGAGTTCCACCTGATCCGGGCGCGCGGCGGCTCGACCGGCGCCGTGCTGCGTCGCGGCCTGGCCGAGTCCGCCCTGGTGCTGCCGGCGGCGGCCGGGATCGGCTGGCTGCTCGCCGGCCTGCTGCCCGGCGCCGGCGCGTCGGCGTGGTGGGTGCTGGTCGCCGCGCTGCTGGCCACCCTGCTTCCGCCGCTGGCGGCGCTCGCGGTGGGCCGTCGGGTCGCCGGCCGCGCCGACCTCGGTGGCCGGTCGCCGGCGCTGCGGCTGACCGTCGAGGTGGCGGTGCTCGGGATCGCCGTGCTCGGGGCGTTCCTGCTGCGTCGGCGGGGGCTCACACCGGGGTCGGTGGATCCGCTGCTGGTCTCCGTGCCGGTGCTGCTGGCGGTGGCCGCGGCGTTGCTGGCGCTGCGCGCGTACCCGTGGCCGTTGCGGCTGCTCAGCCGCGTGACGGCGCGGGCGCGCGGCAGCGTCGCGTTCCTCGGCACCGCCCGCGCCGGCCGCGCCGCCAGCACCGGACCGCTGGTCGTGGTGGTGCTGGCGGTCGCCACCGCCGCGTTCTGCGGGGTGGTGGCCACCGGCATCGAGGCCGGCCGGGACACCGCCGCCGCCCGCGCCGTCCCCGGCGACCTGCTTGTCGACGGCGAGCGGTTCGCGCCGGACACCGCCGGTGAGTTGGCCGCGCTGCCCGGCGTCCGCGCGGTGGCCCCGCTGCTGGCGGTGCGGGCCCAGCGCCCGTACGTCGACCGGGCCGGCCGGCCGGCCCCGATCCGGGAGCTGCGGGTGCTGATGGTCGACGGTGACCGGTTCGCCGAGGTGGCCCGACGTGCCGGCGTACCCGTGCGCGTGCCCGGCCCGCTGCTCGGCGGCGGTGACGGGAGCGCCCCGCTGCCGGCGCTGGTGTCCCCGACGGTCGCCGCGGAGCTGGCCGACGCCGGGCTCGCGGACGCCGAGGGGCGCCGTCCCGCCTGGCTGGACGTGCAGGGCAACCGGCTGCCGTTGCGCGTCGCCGCCACCGTCGACGGGTTCGCGCTCGTCGACCGCGAGGCGACCCGGTTCGTGGTGCTGCCCTGGCCGAGCCTGCCGGCGGACGCCCCGCACCCGCTCGCCCCCACCGGCTTCGTGCTGGCCGGGCCCGGCGCGGACCGGGCCGAGGTGAACCGGGTGGCGACCGAGGGGCAGCGCCGCTACCTGCGGATCGGAACGGTGGAGAACGGGGACCGGGCCCGCCCGCCGCAGGTGACCACCCGCGCCGACGTCCGCGCCGAGCTGGGCGGCAGCGGCGTGAACGGGCTGCTGGTGTTCGGGTTCGTGCTCGGTGCCGGCGGCGGCGCGGTGCTGGGCCTGCTCGGGCTCGCGTTCGCGGTGCTCGCCGGCGCCCGGTCCCGGGGGCAGGTGCTGTCCCGGCTGCGCACCATGGGCCTGTCCCGACGGCAGTGGCGCGGCCTGTTGCTGGTCGAGCTGACGCCGCTGGTGCTGGTGTCGGTGCTGACCGGGGCGGTGGTCGGCGCGCTGCTGCCGCTGCTGCTCACCCCGGTGCTCGGACTGCCCGCGTTCACCGGCGGGGTGACCGTGCGTCCGGCGTTCGAACCCGGCCTGGTGGCCGGAGTGTCCGCCCTGGCCCTGCTGGCCCTCGCCTTCGCGATCACCGTGGAGGCCGTGAACAACCGCCGGATGCGCCTCGGCGAGGTGCTGCGGCTCGGAGAGGAGAGCTGAGATGACCGCGACCGCCTCCGGCTCGGCGCGTCCGGCGCCGCGCCACGATCCCGGACCGCCGACGGCCGTGCCGGACCTGGCCGCCCTGCAACAGCGCGCCGCGGAGCGCGCCGCCGAACGGGCCGGCGGACGGGACCGGCTGCGCGGGCACATCGTCTGCGACGGGCTGGTGCGCATCTTCAAGACCGAGGGCGTCGAGGTGGTCGCACTCCAGGGCCTCGACCTGGTCATCGACCGCGGTGAGTTGGTCGCGATCGTGGGCGCCTCCGGCTCCGGCAAGTCCACCCTGCTCAACATCCTGTCCGGGTTGGACACCCCGACCGCCGGTATCGCCCGGGTCGCCGAGTACGACCTGCTCGCCCTGTCGAACCGGAAGCGGCTGGCGTACCGGCGGGAGATGGTCGGCTTCATCTGGCAGCAGACCGGCCGCAACCTGCTGCCGTACCTGACCGCGGTGGAGAACGTGGAGTTGCCGATGCGGCTGGCCCGGCGACCCGGCGGCCGGCGGGACCGGCGGGAGCGGGCCCGCCGGCTGCTCGACCTGGTCGGGGTCGGCTACTGCGCGGACCGCCGGCCGGGTCAGATGAGCGGCGGCGAGCAGCAGCGGTGCGCGGTGGCCGTGGCGGTGGCCAACGACCCGGAGATCCTCTTCGCCGACGAGCCGACCGGCGAGCTGGACGAGGCGACCGGCGCGGAGGTCTTCGCCGCGCTGCGCACCATCAACGCCGAGCTGGGGGTGACCATCGTGGTGGTCACCCACGACCACGCCGTGTCCGGCCAGGTCCGCCGGACCGTCGCCATCCGCGACGGCCGGACCGCCTCCGAGGTACGCCGGACCGCGCGGGTCACCGCCGACGGCGGCACCGAGCTGGTCAGCGAGGAGTACGCGGTGCTCGACCGGACCGGCCGGATGCAGTTGCCGGCGCCGTTCGTGGAGGCGCTGGCCCTGCGCGACCGGGTCCGGCTGGACCTGGAACCCGACCACGTCGAGGTCCGCCCCGGCGACCGGACGTACGCCGAGGAGAACGAGCGATGACCGATCGGGCTGTGGTGCTGCCGGCGACGCCGGTCGACGAGGTGGTGCGGGTCGAGGGGGTGAGCCGTACGTTCGGCCGGGGGGAGCACGCCGTGCACGCCGTACGGGACGTCTCGCTCACCGCCGGCCGGGGGGAGCTGGTCGCCGTGCGCGGCCGGTCCGGGGCCGGCAAGACCACGCTGCTGAACCTGATCGGTGGGCTGGACCGGCCGGACGCCGGCCGGATCGAGGTGGCCGGCCACGACGTGACGTCGGCGGGGGAGCGGGAACTGCTGGCGCTGCGCCGGGGCACCGTCGGTTTCGTCTTCCAGACGTTCGGTCTGGTGCCGATCCTGTCCGCGGCGGAGAACGTCGGGGTGCCGCTGCGGCTGGCCAAGGTGCCGGCGGCGGAGCGGGAACAGCGGGTGGCGGTGCTGCTGGAACTGGTCGGGCTGGGCGCGCACGCGGCGCAGCGCCCGTACGAGTTGTCCGGCGGCCAGCAGCAGCGGGTGGCGGTGGCCCGGGCGTTGGCGAACGAGCCGGACCTGCTCATCGCCGACGAGCCGACCGGTCAGCTCGACTCCGAGACCGGCCGCTCGATCATGGACCTGATCCGTGCCGTGGTGCACGCCCGGGGCATGACCGCGCTTGTCGCCACGCACGATCCGGCGCTGATCGAGCTGGCCGACCGAACTCTGGTCCTGCGCGACGGCCACCTGGTCACCGACTGACCCGCGCCGTTCGCTAGCAGTCTCTCCTACTTCTGAAGTAGTGTTGATGTCATGTCCATGCCGTTGGAGTCCGTGCCGTTCTCCGAGCTGCTGCGTCAGCCGGCGGAAACGGCCGAGCGGTTGTCCCGCGCCCGCGCGCTGCGGTTGCGTCGCCGTGACGCCGCCGACCTGGTGCTGATGTCCGCCGACCGCGCGGCTGCCGAGGGTGAGGTGGTAGACCTGACCGCCCGGCTGCTGGCCAGCCTGGTCCGCCGTGACCCCGGTCTGGTACGCGAGGCGCTGCCCACCGTGCTGCCCTGGGTGCGATTCCTGCCCGCGGAGGATGCCCATCAGATGGCCGACGAGTTCATCGCCACGGCGGAGGCCGCCGCCGCGGTGGGCAACACCGCCGCGCTGTCGCAGCTGCTCACCGAGTGGCGGCGCACCGCCGAGGTCCATGCCGATCCCGACCTGCACCGGGTCCTGGCCACGCCGAGCGACGACGACTTCGGGCCGGTCACGCGCCCCACCGGCGAGTGAGCGCGAAGCGAGGCGATCGGGCCGCGCCACCGCCCCGCCCCGGCGGCTACGCCCTGCGATTCGCCACCAACGACGCGGCCAAGGGCTGGGAGGAACTGTGCCGCCAAGCGGCGGCCAACACACGCGCCGCGTTCGACGCCATCGAAGCTGACCCCTGCCCTGCGCCACCGACCAGCCGCCAGCACCCTCTGAAAGGCGGCCTCGCCGTCGGCGTGCACCGCCACGAGACGCTGCCGCAGTGGCAGTACGAGGTCACTGCCGGCGGTCGCATCTGGTATCTGGTCGATCACGACACCCGCACCTGCTGGATCAGACATGCCGGCACCGGGCATCCCAGGGCCACCGACTAGCAGTCGTCTGGTGCAAGCCTGACCTACCCGCCCGATCGGCGGTGGTGGTAGGACCAGGTGACGGCCAGCAGGAGCGGGCCCCAGAGCACCAGCGGGGCGTAGCAGCCGACCAGGAGCGCGAAGCCACCTGTCGGCAACCCCAGGTCGTTGCCGTGCACCAGCGCGCCCCACATCGCGTACCCCCAGATCACTGTGAGCGCGACGGCGCCGGCGGTGGCGGCGGTGACCGCGAACGGCGGCGGCACCCGCCGGTTACCGAGCCACGGGAGCCGGCGGGGGAACACCTCGCCCCACGGGCGGACCAGGCCCAGCGCGAGCAGCGCCAACCCCTCCGAGACGAGGCTGAGCGCGACGATGTAGACGCTCTCGCCGAACCCGGGCCGGATCGGGACGCCGGCCACCACGGCGCCGATCGGCAGACCGGCCACCAGCGCGATCCGCCACAACCCGGACGGGAGCGCGACGAGCGGGATCAGGTGGGCGGCGCGGACCGCCCACCGTGGCGGCGGCCGGCCGTCGTGGGGGTGGACGGCAGGCGGGGACAGCGTGTCGGCGGGCATCGGGCCTCCTTGGCGGTGGATGCCCCCAGCCTGGTCGGCGGTCGGGCGCGCGGCCTCCCCCGCCGGCGGGAGCCGGGACCCCCTACAGGGCCAGCTTCATCCCCTCGTGGCTGGCCACGAAGCCCAGGTCGCGGTAGAAGCGGTGGGCGTCGGCACGCTGCTTGTCGGTGGTGAGCTGCACCAGCGCGCAGCCCCGCTCCTGGGCCCGGTCGATCGCCCAGCGCATCATCGTCCGGCCCAACCCCCGGCCGCGCCGGTCGGCGCGCACCCGCACGGCTTCGATCAGCGCACGCTCCGCGCCGTGCCGGCCCAACCCGGGGATGTACGTGAGCTGGAAGCAGCCGACCAGCTCACCGCCGTCGTCGGCGACGATCAGGTGGTTGCGCGGGTCGGCGGCCAGATCGGCGAACGCCCGCTCGTACGCCGCGTCGACCTCGGGCCGGTCGCGGGTGCGGCCCAGCACGTCGTCGGCGAGCAGGGCCAGCACGTCGGGCAGGTCGGCGCGGACCGCCTCCCGGAAGATCACCTCGGTCATCCGACCAGCCTGGCACAGCGGCGGGTGGCGATGGCCGGGCAGCATGGCGCCATGGACCTTCTGCTGCTGCCGTTCCGCTGGATCTACCGAGGGCTGGTCTGGTTCGCCAACTCGCCCCGGACGCTTATCACCTCGTACCTGCTGATGATCGTGGTGGCCGGCGTGCTCTACAGCCAGGCCGAGCAGAAGGGCGCCGCCGACTCGGTCTGGTGGGCGGTGGTGACCGCGTCCACGGTCGGGTACGGCGACATCTCCCCGACCACGTTCGCCGGCCGGTTCCTCGCCGCGCTGCTCATCTCCACCATGGTGCTGCTGGTGATCCCGCTGATCACCGCGCACTTCGCCAGCCGGCTGATCGTCGACGACGACGCCTTCGAGCACGCCGAGCAGGAGGAGTTGAAGGCCGACGTCCGGCGGCTGCGGGCGCTGGTGGAGGAGATGGCCGCCCGGCAGGGCGTCGTGCTGCCCGAACCGCCCCGCCCGACGCCCGAGGCCGGGCCCGGCGGGCCCCGGGTCCGGCGCCGCCGCCGGTGAGGCCCACGGGTCAGCACCCGTCCAGCCAGCTCCGCAGCGCCCACCACCAGTGCACGGTCTCCGGCACCGTGCACCGGGCGCCCTCCTCGACCGGCGGCCCGCCGGTCACCTCCCGGAGCCGGCGCAGCCGGTACCGCACCGTGTTCGGGTGCACGTGCAACGCCGCCGCGGTCTGGTCCAGCCGCTGGCCGTGATCCAGCCAGGCGAGCGCCGTGGCAGCCAGTTCCCGGTGGAACTCGTCGGCCGGGTCGAGCGCGCCGAGCAACCCGTCCCGCAGCAGCTCGGCCAGCGCCGGCTGGGCGGCCAGCGCGGTCTCCCCGGCCAGGTCCGTCACCCGACGCAGACCGCGTAGCCGGCGACGGGTCGCGGTGCGCAGCGCCGCCAGGCAGAGCGCGTACATGGTCGGGGCCCGCTCCAGCGGTTGCGCGGGCGCCACCAGCGCCAGCAGGCCGGCCGGGGCGGCGTCGGGCAGCCGGGGGAGCAGGCCGGCCAGCCGGTCCTCGACGGTGCCGACCAGACCACCGTGCCGGGTGAGCTGCCGGTGCAGGGTGTACGACCGCACCGGGTCGGGATGCGCGGTGACCAGGCAGTGGTAGCGCCCGTCCGGCCGTAACCCGAACCGGGCCAGCTCGGCCGGGGCCGCGCCGGCAGGACCGTCGAGCAGCAGCCGGCGCAGCAGTCGCGCCCGGACCGACGCGCCGGTGCCGGCCAGTTCCCGCTCGGCGGCGCGGTGCCCGTCCACCACCGCCCGCTCCACCGCGGCGGCGTACCGGCCGATGACGAGCAGCCCCTCCAGCAGCACCTGGTCCGGGATGCCGGCGGCCCGGCCGTGCCGGACCACCAGCTCCACCGCCCGGTCCCGGCCGGCCTGGACGCCGCGCAGCAGGCCGGCGACGGAGATGCCCTGCGCCGCCCGGTCGGCGCCCAGTCGGCGGGCCTCGGTGAAGTCCCGCCCGGCCGGATCCTCGTGCCGTTCCAGCGCGCCGAGTCCGCTGGTCAGCAGCAGGACCACCTGCCGGCGGACCTCGCCGGTCGGCAGGCGGGCCACCTCCGGGGAGTCGGCGCGGGCAGCCTGCGCCACCTCCTCCACGGCGGCCGCGTCGCCGGCCAGGTCGCGCAGCAGCGCGCCGAACGTGGGGGCGTCTCCGGTCCGGGTCATCGGCGCCCGCTTCCCGTTGTCGTCGCGGCACAACCGGGACGGTCGGGCGTTGGCGTCCGGTTCCTAGCCGCCGTGGCCGGCCGGTTGCTCTCCTGGTTGTTACCGCAAGGTAACACCGATCGAGCCACCGAGAAACGTCGATGTCCCACCGGCTGTCAGGAGACGTCCATGACCCCCGTGCCACCCCGCCCGTCCCGATCCCGCCGCCGTGCCGGCCTCGCCGCGCTGGCCGCGCTCGCGCTCGCCCTGCCGACGCCGCTGGCCGCCACGCCCACGCCCGCCGCCGCGGCCGTCGCGCTCCAGGAGGTGATGTTCGTCGGCAACAACTGGGACGGCACCGCCGACGTCATCCGCTCCCGTGGCGACTATGCGAAGCTCGGCCGGATCGACGTGATCCCGGACCGGGCCGCGCGGCTGCGCGAGATCTACCTCAACCCGATCAAGCTGGCCTACTTCCTCGGCATCCGGCAGGGGCCGGGGGAGGGGCACGACCAGTTCGTCGACGACATGTACACCACGCCGGACGGCACCGCGCTCGTCGCGTCCCGGCCCAGCTTCGCCGACGTGGTCTCGATCGACCTGGCCACCGGCGCGATCCGCTGGCGGTTCCCGGTCTCCGGCTACCGCGCCGACCACATGGCCGTGTCGCCGGACGGCACCCGGGTCGCGGTGTCCGCCTCCACCTCGAACACGGTGCACGTGCTGGACATCCGCACCGGAGCGCAGCTCGGCTCGTTCGGCACCGGCGACAAGCCGCACGAGAACATCTTCACCCGCGACAATCGACTGTGGAACATGTCGATCGGCGAGGTCAACACCGACCTGGACGCGCCCTGGCTCGACTGGACCAAGGGCGACCGCCGGATCACCGTCGCCGACGCCACCACCTACCAGGTGGTCAAGGTGATCGACATGCGGGATCGGCTGGACGCCGCCGGCCGCCGCGACCTCTCCGACGCGGTCCGCCCGGCGGTGTTCACCCCGGACGGCAGCCGGCTCTACTTCCAGGTGTCCTTCTTCAACGGCCTGGTCGAGTACGACGTGGCCGCCGACCGGATCACCCGGGTCGCCACGCTGCCGAAGAACCCGGCGACCAGCGAGGACCGCACCACCTGGGTGAACGACTCCCGGCACCACGGGCTGTCGGTCAGCCCGGACGGCTCGCGGCTCTGCGTCGCCGGCACCATGGACGACTACGCGACGGTGGTGGACCGGGCCACGCTGATGCCGGGGACGCTGGTGCCGGCCAGCAAGCCGTACTGGGCCACGGTCAGCGGGGACGGCCGGGACTGCGTGATCTCCGAATCCGGCGCCGACCAGGTCACCGCCATCAACTTCGCCACCGGGCAGAAGGTGGCCAGTGTCGGAGTCGGCGACCACCCGCAGCGGGTCCGCATCGGGCACCTGCCGGCCGGCTGGACGCCCCCGGCCGCCGGCTGACCGGCCGCCGCACCGTCACCGGGCGGGGCAGCGCAGCCCCTCCCGGGGGACGGTGAGCGAGATCAGGTACGCGTCGACGGCCGCGTTCACGCACGCGGTCTGCGGGTACGCGGTGTGCCCCTCGCCCTCCCAGGTGAGCACCCGGCCGACGCCCAGCATCGAGGCCAGCGCCCCGGTCTGCTCGTACGGCGTGGCCGGGTCGCCGGTGGTGCCGACCACCAGGATCGGCGGCGCGCCGACCGCCCGCCCGGTCGGGTACGGGTCCCGCGCGCCCGGCCACTCCACGCAGCCGAGCATCCCCACCGCCAACGCCGGGCCGAACAGCGGGTATTTCTGCCGCCACTGCGACTGCAACGACCGGACCTGCTCCCGGGTCGGCTTCTCGGTCTCGTCGGCGCAGTTCACCGCCAGGTTGGCGTCGAACAGGTTGGAGTAGCGCCCGTCGTCCTCGCGACCGGCGTACGCGTCGGCGAGCTTGAACACGCCCGCCGGGTCGCCGCCCTGGAGGTCGTCGATCGCGCGGGCCAGCTCCTGCCAGCCCTGCTCGGTGTAGAGCGACGAGATCACCGCGTAGAAGACCCAGCCGGCGGTGGCCTCCCGGCCGCCCGCGCCGCGGACCGGGGAGGCGTTGGCCTTGTCGATCGCGGCGGTGACCGCGCCGCGGGCGTCCGGCGCGATCGGGCAGCGTCCGGCGTTCGCCGCGCACCACGCGGAGAAGTTGTCGAACGCCCGCTCGAAGCCCTTGGCCTGGCTCTCCGAGCCGGCGACGAGCTGCTGCCGGGGGTCGACCGCGCCGTCGAGCACCAGCGCGCGCACCCGCTGCGGGTAGAGCTGGGCGTAGGTCGCGCCGAGCAGCGTGCCGTAGGAGTAGCCGAGGTAGCTCAACTTCTCGTCGCCGACCGCCGCGCGCACCGCGTCCATGTCCCGCGCGGCCTGCTCGGTGCCGTAGAGCGGGAGCTGGTCGCCGTACTTCGCGCCGCACCGCTGACCGATGCGGCGGTTGAGGTCGACGAAGCCGTCGAACGACGCCTGGCTCTCCGGGTCGGGGTCGTAGCCGAAGCTGGCGTCCAGGTCGGCGTCCGGGATGCACTTCACCGGGCTGGACCGGGCCACCCCGCGCGGGTCGAAGCCGACGATGTCGAAGCGTTCGGTGACCGCTGTCGGCAGCCCGCCGAACGCCGGGCCGAAGGAGAGGTAGACGGCGGTGTCCACGCCGGACGCCCCGGGGCCGCCCGGATTGACCACCAGCGACCCGATCCGGTCGCGCTGCTTGGTGGAACGGGCCCGGATCAGCGCGATCTCGAACGTCTCGCCGGTGCCCGGCCCGGCGGTCGCGCCGGTGGCCGCCCCGGCGCCCCAATTGCGGGGCACCGCGATCCGGGTGCACTCGTAGCGCATGTCGGGCGCGCCCCGGCCGACCAGCTCGCCCGGCACCTCGGGGCAGGCCCGCCAGGTGGGCGCGCTGCCCGGCGGCGCCGCCTCGACCGCGCCCCCGCTCTCGGCGCGCGGCGCGAACGCCGGCAGCGTGCAACCGGCGGTGAGCACCAGTGCCGCGACGAACGCGGCCAGCACGGGCCGGACCCGGCGGGGCCGGTCGGGGAGACGGGTCACGTGGACGCCTTCCATGATCGGGTCGACCGCCAGGCTACGCCCGGTCGCGGGTGTCGCTCACCGTCGCCGCCGGATCGCCGCGCAGCACCTCGTCGACGTCGTAGCGGATCGGGCGGTCGAGCTGGCCGTAGCCGCACGAGCGGGGATCCCGGTCGGGACGCCAGCGGAGGAACCGGGCGGTGTGCCGCAGCCGGTCGCCCTCCATCGCGTCGTAGGCGACCTCGACCACCAGCTCGGGGCGCAACGGCTCCCACTCCAGGTTCTTGCCGCCGGTCCACCGGCTCACCCCACCCGGGATGCGCTGGCCCCGCTCGTGGTCGCCGTGCGCCCACGGGTGCTCGTCGCCGACCTCGCGGTAGGGCTCCAGCTCGTCGAGCAGCTCCTTGCGCCGGGCCATGGTGAACGAGGAGCTGACGCCGATGTGGTGCAGCACCCCGTCGTCGTCGTAGAGCCCCAGCAGCAGCGAGCCGACCACCGGGCCGGACTTGTGCCAGCGGAAGCCGGCCACCACCGCGTCCGCGGTGCGGGCGTGCTTGACCTTGAACATCAACCGCTTGCCCGGCTCGTACGGCAGGTCGGCCGGCTTGACGATGAGCCCGTCCAGCCCGGCGCCCTCGAACACCTCGAACCAGCGCCGGGCCGTCGCCGGGTCGGTGGTCACCTGCGTCACGTGCACCGGCGGCCGGACCCCGGCCAGGGCCTGCTCCAGTCGTTCCCGGCGCTGCGGGTAGGGCTTGTCGGTGAGCAGCTCGTCGTCGAGCGCCAGCAGGTCGAACGCGACGAAGTCGGCGGGCGTGGTCTCGGCCAGCATGGTCACCCGGGACTTGGCCGGATGGATCCGCTGGGCCAGCAGCTCGAAGTCGAGCCGCGGCTGCCCGTCGGGACCGTCCCGGCGGATCACGATCAGCTCGCCGTCGATCGCGCACCGGCGCGGGAGCTGGCGGCGTGCCTGCTCGACCACCTCGGGGAAGTAGCGGGTCATCGACTTGCCGCCGCGACTGGCCAGCTCGACCTCGTCGCCGTCGCGGAAGACGATGCAGCGGAAGCCGTCCCATTTCGGCTCGTAGGTCAGGCCGGGATCGGTGGGCAGTTCGGCCAGGCTCTTGGCGAGCATCGGCTCGACCGGCGGGTTGATCGGCAGGTCCACGGCGACCAGTCAACCAGACCCCGCCGACACCCGTGAGCCATCTCACCGCCGCCCCGGGTGCGGCGTGTCCCGCCGCGAGCCCTTCGTCACCCGCGGCCGGATGGTGAAACCGCAGGTCAGAGCTACCGTCGCGGCGTGCCGGAGTGGAGCTGCGGATGCTGCGGTCGCTGGCGGGTCAGCGTGGAACTGGTCCGGGGGCGGTACCGCTACCGCCTCGTGCACCGCTACCCGGCGGAGCACGGCGGCGGCGCGAACGTCGTCGGCGAGGTGGGCTCCGTGGCCGAGCTGGAGCGTCTGCTCCGGCGGTACGCGCCGGTCGGCCTGGCCGACCTCCGCGAGGCCGCCTGACCCCGCGCCGGCCGCGGAAGACCGGCCCTCAGCCGGCGCTCACCTTCTCCAGGACCGCCAGCCGGTTGCCGTTCTCGTCCGGCCGGTGCGCCACCACCCGGTAGCCGCGCCGGGCGTACAGGCCCAGGTTGTCCGCGCTCTGCGCGCCGGTGAACAACGCGAACCGCGCCACCCGGCCGGCGCAGGCGTGCTCCACCGCGGCCAGCAGCCGCCCGCCGATGCCGCGTCCCTGCTGGTCCGGGGCGACCGCGAGGCGGCCGACGTGGGCGGTGTCGCCGTCGAGGCGGGCCCGCACCGAGCCGACCAGGCGGGTCCCGCGCCGGGCGGCGAGCACCACGACCGGGCCGGCCAGCGCCGCCCGGACCTCGTCCAGCGTCTCGGTCAGCGGTGGCAGGAACACGTCCCGGTACCGCTGCGCCTCCACCAGGTACGCGGCACGTTGCACGGTGAGGATCTCACCGGCGTCCGCGACGACGGCGGGGGCGATGGTCACGTCGTCGGTCACCGGGTCAGCTCACCACATCCGCCCCGGGCGGACGTACCCTGGCGGGTGTCCCCGCGCGAGGAGGTGGCCGACGTGCCCGAGTTGACGTACCCCGAGGTGGGCGCGACCCGCGACGGTGGCCGGCCGGCCGGCTACCACCACCTGCGCCACCGGGTCCGGCTGCCGGACGGCGCGTTTCCGCTCGCGGCGGACGCGGTGCTCGGCTGGCGGCTGCACCGCGCCGCCGGCGTGGTGATGCGCGCCGACGCGCCGCGCGCCGCGCCCGGGGTGCGGGTCACGCCGGGGCTGGGCGTCGGGCCGGCACGGATCTGGGGGCCGACCGAGGTGGTCTGGGCCGTGGACGAGCCGGACCGGGCCGGCTTCGGCTACGGCACGCTGCCCGGGCATCCGGAGATCGGCGAGGAGGCGTTCCTGGTCACCCGCGGCGCGGACGGGACCTGGTTCGAGGTGACCGCGTTCAGCCGGCCGGCCCACTGGTACGTGCGTGCCGCCGGGCCGGTCACCCGGGGCTTCCAGCTCGGGTACGCGTGGTGGCTGGGGCGGACGCTGCGTCGGCTCTGCGCCGGCCGGTGACCGCTCAGTAACGGGCGAACGAGCGGATCGGGGCGCGCGGGCCGTACTTCGGCGCCTGCACGCCGGCGGCCTCCAGCAGCACGCACACCCGCCCCCGGTGGCCCCGGAACGGCTCCAGCAGCGCCAACATCCGGGCGTCGTCGCCGCGCGGTTCCCCGGCCAGCGCCCAGGCCACCGTGTTCGGCACGTGGTAGTCGCCGACGCTGACCGCGTCCGGGTCCCCGTACGCGATCCGGACCACCTCGGCGGCGGTCCACGGCCCGATGCCGGGGATCGCGGTGAGCCGGCGGGTCGCCTCCGCGGCGTCCGCGCAGCGTTCCAGCCGGTCCGCGACGGCGGCGGCGCGGCGCAGCGTGTCGGCCCGCCGCTGCTCCACCCCGAACGGGTGGAACACCCAGTACGGCGTGGCGGCCACCGCGTCCGGCGTCGGCGGCAGCAGCAGCGGTTGCAGCGGCCCCGGCGCCGGCTCGCGGAAGTGCCGCACGGTCGCCGCGTACGCCCGGTAGGCCTCCTTGCCGGTGACCTTCTGCTCGAAGACGGCCCGCAGCAGCCGGGGGAACACCTGGCCGGTGGCCGGCATCCGCAACCCGTGGTGCTGGTGGGCCAGCCGGGCCACCAGCGGGTGCGTGGCGGCCAGCGCGGCGAAGCCGGTCAGGTCGTCGGCCAGCCCGGACACCCGGTCGGCGCGGTCGACCACCCACGCCGCGCCCGGGCCGTACCCCTCGGCGACCAGCTCGCCGGCCTCGGGGCGCAGCGCCAGCGTGGCCGGACCGTCCGGGGTGCGGGTGGCCCACCAGAAGCTGCCGGCGGCGATCCGCGCGCACGGGTCGTACGGGCTGAAGGTCAACGCCCGCACCGAGGCGGCCAGCCGGTAGCCGGCCGGAGGGCGCAGCGTACGGCGGGCGGCGGGCGAGGTCACCCCGCCACTCTGCCACGCGGCTCCGCCGTGACGACGGACACCGCCGCGCACCCTCGGGCGCGCGGCGGTGGGTCGGTGCCGGGAGGCGGGGCGATGCCGGTACGCCCCGCCTCCCGGGTCCACGACGGTGACCGGCCGCGCCCTCCCCGGCGGCGGCCGGTCACCGTGTCCGGTGCGGTCAGTACGAGTAGTCCGAGCCGCCGCCCGAGTCGCCGGAGCCACCCGACGCCGGCGGGGCGACCGCCTTCGGGGTGCCGGTCGGCAGGCAGGTCAGGTTCTTCTTGCCGTTCGGATCCACGACGAACCAGGTGCCGCCGACGCCCTGGCCCTTCCACTGGCCCGGCTTCTTGTCCCCGATGTAGCGGTAGACCGGCCAGTCCCCGATGGTGATCTGCCGGGTGCCGTCCTGGCGGGTGACGGTGCCGACCTTGTCGTCGGAGACGCCCTGGAGCTGCGGGTTGCCGTCGGTCAGCGCCGGCGGCCAGACCTCGGCGCACTTGTCCACGCAGTTGGACTGCGCCGGGTTCGACGAGTCCTTGTCGAACCGGTACAGCACCCAGCCGTCCTGGTCGGTGACGACCTTGCCCATCCGGGGCAGCTTCTTGCCGACCAGCTCGTCGGTGAGTTTCACGTCCGACGGGGGCGCCTGGTCGGCGGCGGGCGTCTCCGGGGGGGCCGACGCCTCCGGCTCGGCCGCCGCGGTGGGTTCGGCCGCGGCGACGGCGACCGGCTCCGCCGCGCTCGAGTTCGCCCCGTCGTAGCCTGCGGGGGCGCAGGCCGTAAGTGCGACCATCGCGCTCGCGACGATGACGGTCGTCCGCATGTGGTGTGCCACGTGCCCTCCTCGTTCTTGGCAGTTCGCCGGGTAGTACGGGCGACGGTGCTGTCAAGGTTGAAGTCAAAAGGGTGGGCCATTTCACAGTGGACGGATTGAACCGATCCGGTCCGTGGCCCGTGCGCCACCACGACGGGACGGAACGGTCCGGAAACGACACGACGGCGCCGGACGGCCGTGGCCGCCCGGCGCCGTCGGCGCGGTGGGTTCAGAGGTCGGAGACGGTCACCAACGGGCTCGCCACGCCGTTGACGTCCACGGACTGCACCTGAACCTTCTCGATGTCGGCCAGCGGCGCCGAGGTCGACGCGCTCAGCTCCAGCGCGAGTGGGTTCTGGTTGGTGCCGTAGCCGCCGCCCGGCACCGACCAGGTGCCCACCACCTCGCTCGTGGCGTTCCTGCGCACCACCACCAGCCGGCAGGTGCGCGGCCCGGGCAGCCGGCTGAGCTGCACGGCGATCTGCGTGCCGTACTCCTTTTTCGCCAGCCACATCGTGGTCGTCACGCCGGTGCCCGGATCGGTGGCGTTGTGCTCGTCGCCCTCGATGTCCTTCTCGCCGCCGACACCCGGCCGGTTCGGGTCGGTCGGGTCGCCGCTCGGCGCGGCGGTCGGCACACTCTGCGTCGGCTCCGCCTGCGGCACCGGCGGCGGGTCGTCGCCGAGGAACCCGGCCGCGACGCCGCTCAGGCCGCCGAACACCACCACGGCCGCCGCGGTGGCCAGCAACTGCCGCACCCGGGTACGCCGCCGGTCCCGTCGTACCGCCACCAGCGTCCGGTCCAGCAGCGCCGGATCGGTGTGGGTCTGCTCCAACGCGGCCATCGCCTCGCCGTCGATGCCGGAGAGCAGCCCCACCACCGGGACCATCGTCTCCAGCTCCGCCGCGCACGCCCAGCAGGTGGCCAGGTGCTCCTCGAACCGTTCCATGTCCTGCGGATCCAGCACGCCGAGCGCGTACGCGGCGACGTCCATGTGGTCGGCCCGGCTCATTCCGTCACCCCCCTCTCCTGCAGAGCCGTGCGCAGCGCGCGCAGCGCGTAGTAGACCCGGGACTTCGCGGTGCCCAGCGGCAGGCCCAGCTCCTCCGCCGCCTCCGGCACGGTACGACCCCGGAAGTACGTCGCCACCAGGATCTCCCGATGCGACTGGCTGAGCGTACGCAGCGCGTCCGCGACCGTCATCGTGCGCAGCACCCGGTCGGTGCTGTCCGACTCGGCGAACGCGGTCAGGTCCCGGTCGTACGTCTCCGCCGGGCGGGCCTGTTCGCTGCGGTGCTCGTCGATGGCGATCCGCCGGGCCACCGTGACCAGCCAGGGGCGCAGCGAGCCCGGACCACCCTGCACGCCGAGGCGGTGCGCGTTGCGCCAGGCCCGCAGCAGCGTCTCCTGCACGATGTCCTCGGCGCGCTGCCGGTCCCCGCCGGTCAGTCGCATCACGAACATCAGCAGCGGGCCGGCGTGCTCCGCGTAGAGCAGACGGATCAACTGGTCGGAGTGGCTGGCCTCGGCGGAGGTCGCCTGGTGGCGTCCGGGGGCGGGTCGAGGCGGCACCGGGTCATTCTGGCGATCGGCGGGACGTGCGTCGACCCCCCGCCCCGAACGCGACGCGCGGGAGTGTGGCTGCGCCCGGGCGAACATCCACTCGGGCCGCGCCACCTCGCCGTGCCAGCCGGCCGCCACCGCATGCATGCAGACCTCCGGTGTCCAATGACATCAGCCGGCCCCCCACGGGCATGGCCGCCCGGTGATACGCAGCGCCCCGCCGAACGGATCAACGTTTGACGGAAAAAATTCCCGGTGGCGGCGGGGTGGAGTCCACCGCGTCCGCGTCGGAGACCACCGGGACACCGCCGGCGAACCGGTCCAGCTCGTCACCGGCCACCACCCGGCCCGGGAACCAGTCGCCGGCCGCGCGCCGGGACAGCTCCGGCACCGGCGGCTCCACCCGGGACGCCACCAGCACCAGATTGCCGTACCGCCGGCCGCGCAGCACCGCCGCGTCGCCCACCAGGCAGGCTCGGGGCAGCACGGTCCGCACGGTGGCGACCTGCCCCCGGGCGTGCCGCAGCGGCGGGCCGTCGGCGACGTTCGCCAGGTAGCAGCCGTCCGGCGCCAGCACCCGGGCCACCTCGGCGGCGAACTCCACCGAGGTCAGGTGGGCCGGGGTGCGGGCGCCGGCGAAGACGTCCGCGACGATCACGTCGTACCCGCCGTCCCGGCTGGACGACAGCGTGGCGCGGGCGTCGGCCACCCGCACCCGCAACCGGGGATCGGCCGGCCAGGGCAGCTCCCGCCGGACCAGCTCCACCAACGCGCCGTCCACCTCGGACACCCGCTGCATCGAACCGGGCCGGGTGGCCTGCACGTACCGGGGCAGCGTCAGCGCGCCGCCGCCCAGGTGCAGCACCCGCAACGGCGCGCCGGCGGGCGCGACCAGGTCGATCGCGGCGGCCAGCCGCCGGACGTACTCGAACTCCAGGTGCGTCGGGTCGGTCAGGTCCACATGCGACTGCGGGGTGCCGTCCAGCAGCAGCGTCCACGAGCCGGGACGGTCCCGGTCCGGCACCAGCTCGGCCCGCCCGGTGTCGACGTCCGCCGCCACCCGGTCGGCGTCCCGTCGCCGGCCCATCAGCGCCGCATCCCACGCGCCGCCGAGGTGAGCACCCGGTGCAGCAGCCGCGCGTCGCCGAGCATCCCGCGCAGCTTGCGCTCCAACCCGGCGATCGGCACCAGGTTCTGCGGGGCCCGCGGGTCCTTGTACGGGGTGGACGCGAACCGGGGCAACGTGACCAGGGACAGGTCCGCCAGCGCGACCGCCTCCGGCACGGTCAGCTCGGCCGAGCACTCCATCCGGACGATGCCCGCCCAGGGCGCCCCGGCGGCCACCGGCAGGCGCAGATACCACGACCAGCCGCCCCACGCCGTGCCCAGCCGGAACACCGGGCAGCGCTGGCCCGGCGCCAGCCCGGTCACCACCGCGGTCAGCCGGGCGTCGAGATACTGGCTGTGCTGGGTCTTGATGTAACCCAGGGTGCGCGGCAGGTTCCGGCGGCTGCGCAGCGGACCGTCCACCACCAGCAGGTCACCGTCGGCGCGGACCGCGTCCGAGACGGCCACCTCCAGCGCGGTCAGCGGGCCCTGCACCGCGGCCGGCAGCTTGCTCAGCTCGCCGGTGCCGCCGACCCGGTGCACCGGGTAGCGGACCGAGCCGGCCACCACCTCCTGCGCCGACGGGCTGGCGGTGAACAACCCCCGGCCCACCCGGGCGCCGGCCAGCTCGGCGGCGCCCCGGTCCAGGTCGCAGCGGACCACCCCGGCCGCGTACGAGGCGGCGATGCCGGGGAACGAGCCGCCGTCCTCCTCGGCCGTCCAGACGCTGGCGTCGATCCGGCGGACGCCGTCGACGAGCAGCACCACGTCCGGCGACCGCACCCCGGGACGGGGATCGATCGCCCGCCAGTCGGTGACCGGCAGTTCGACGTCGGCCTCCACCTGAGCGCTGCTCGGCGTCGCCGGCCCGGTCCCGCCGGCCGCCTCGAACGACGCCCCGTACGCCGGGTCCCACGAGTCGACGAAGAACCGGGCGCCGGCCCGGGACGGCCCGGTCACGCGGCGTCCCGCCGCGCGCCGTCGTACGCCCTCACCGTGCCGGCCTTTCGTTCGCGACTGCGGGGCTCCGCTGCGCTGCACTCCTCGCGCTCACAGGCCGGTCCGCTCGATGCGGGCGGTGCGGGCGTCCTTGCGGACCTCGAAGCGGACCGGGATCCGCTCGGCCAACGCCGGCACGTGGGTGACCACCCCGACCATCCGGTCCCCCCGGGCGGCCAGGCTCTCCAACGTGGCGGCGACCGTGTCCAGCGTGGCCGCGTCCAGCGTGCCGAAACCCTCGTCCAGCACGATCGACTCCAGGCTCGCCGCGCTCGTCGACATGCCCGCCAACTGCTCCGACAACGCCAGCGCCAGCGCCAGCGACGCCTGGAACGTCTCCCCGCCGGACAGCGTCCGCACCCCGCGCCGCAGCCCGGCGTCGTGGTGGTCGACCACGAAGAACTCACCCTTGTCGTGCACCAGGTCGTACTGCCCGCCGGAAAGCTCCCGCAGGATCCGCGACGCGCCGTCGACCAGCAGGTCCAGCGCCTCGGTGAGCAGCCAGCGCTCGAAGTTGTTGGCCCGCAGGTGGCTCGCGAGCGCGCGGGCCACCCGCGCCTGCCGCTCGTGGCCGGCCCGCTGCTCGCGCAGCTCGATCGCCTGCTCGCGACGCTCGGTGAGCCGACGCAACTCCGCCTCGGCCCGCTCCACCGCCACCGCGGCGTCGCGCAGCGGATCGTCCGGCGCGTCCAGCCCGGCGGCGGTGAACAACGCGCCGATCCGGTCGGACACCTCGGTCGCCGCCCGCCGGGCCGCGTCCACCGACCCGGCCAACCCGCCCCGGTCGGCCCGCCGCCGGTCGGCCTGCTCGCCCGCCCACCCGGCCAGCGCCGCCCAGGCCGACGCCACGTCGTCCCGGTCGGCGGCCGGCGGGCCGAACCGGGCCAGCCCGTCCCGCACCGCGTCGAAGTCGCGCCACGCCCGGCGCAGCCGGTCCTGCGCGCCGTCGAGCGTGCCCCGTGCCCGGCGGGCGGCCTCCCGGCCGGCCCGCACCGCGCCACCGGCCTCGTCCAACGCCGTCCGGAGCCGGGCGTGCTCGGCCAGCGACCGCCGCAGCGCCTCCGGCGCGGCGGCGTCCGCGAGCTGCCCGTCCAGCTCGGCCAGCCGCGCGGCGAGCCCGTCCTGCTCGGCCCGGACCCGCAGCAGCACCCGGTCCAGGTCACGGGCGGCGGCGTCGCGCTCGGCCACCACCCGCTTCGCGGCCTCGCTGGCCGCCCGCGCCGCCTTGCCGGCCGCGAGCGCCCGACTCACCGCCGACCCCTTCGGCACCGCCGGCACGGCGAGGACCACCTGCTCGCACACCGGGCACGGCGCGCCGTCGACCAGGTGCGCCCGCAGCGCCACCGCCTGGTCGGCAGCCTTCGCCTCGTCGTGCGCCCGGAACGCCGCCTCCAGCTCGACCTCGGCCCGCTCGGCGGCGGCCCGCGCCGCGTCCAACGCCGCGACCGCGGTGTCGTGCTCGGCCCGCGCCGCGTCGACCGCCGCGCGGACCGTCGCCGCCTCGCCGGTCAACCGCTCCCGGTCGGCGTACGCCCGCAGCAGCAGGCGCGCCGCGCTCTCGTCGCCGGCCGCGGCCAACTCGCCGCGCAGTTTCTCCTCGCGCTCCTCGGCCAGCCCGACCGCCGCGGTCGCCTCGTCGACGGCCACCCGGGCCGCGGTCACCGCGCGGGCCAGCTCGGCGGTCCCGTCCGGCGGCCGGACCCCGGCCAGCACGCCCAGCTCGGCGTCGAGCGCGGCCAGCGCCGCGGCCCGCTCACCGGCCGTGGCCCGGGCCCGTTCCAGTTCCGGTACGGCCGCCGCGACCGCCCCGGCCAGCTCCCGCACCGCCTCGACCCGGCCCTGGGCGTCGGCCAGCCGCGCGTCGTCCACGTCGGCGAGACCGCCGAGCATCTTGTCGACCGTCTCCAGCTTCGCCTCGGCCTGCCCGGCGCGCTCGACCGCCTTCTTCTGCACGTCCTCGTAGACGCCCAGCCCGAGCAGGTTCACCAGGATCTGCTGACGGGTGGCCGGCTTCGCGTGCAGGAAGTCGGCGAACTGCCCCTGCGGCAGCACCACGCACGAGGTGAACTGCTCGTACGGCAGCCCGACCGCGTCCAGCACGGCCTGCTCCATCTCGGCCGGCGTGCCGGCCACCACGTCGCCCAGATCCTCGGGGCTGAGCCCGGTGTCCAGCTTGGTCACGTCGAAGCCGGGCGGCATGAGCTGGAGCCCGGCGTTGGCCGTCTTCACCGTGCCCCGGCCGTCGCGGCGGACCACCCGGGTGGCGACGTACCGGTCGCCGGCGGACTCGAAGACCAGCCGGACCCGGGCCTCGGTGGCCGACGGGGCCAGCGCGTTGGCCAGCCCGCGCGTGCCGCCCCAGCGTGGCACCGTGCCGTAGAGCGCGAAGCAGATCGCGTCGAGCACCGTCGACTTGCCCGAACCGGTCGGCCCGACCAGCGCGAAGAAGTCGGCGTCGGTGAAGTCGACGGTGGTCTCCTCGCGGAACACGGTGAAGCCGGCCATGTCCAGCCGCATCGGCCGCATCAGTGCTCCACCTCCTCGAGCAGCTCGTCGAAGAGTTCCCGGACGCCGTCGTCGGCGTGCCCACGGCTGCCCAGGTAGTCGGCGAACAGCTCGCGCGGCGAGCGGCCGGCCCGCTGGGCGGTGCGGGTGCCGCTGCCCGGCGTCGGCATCAGCTCCGGGTCGATCCGGATCTCCAGCGCGCGGGGGAGCAGCTCCTGGACCTCCTCGCGCAGCCCGGCCCGGGGTTGCTCCCGGACGAAGACCCGCAGCCAGCCGTCCGGCGGCTCGATCTCGGCGAGCTGCGCGAGGGTGCCCCGCACCGTGCGCAGCGGCACCGCGCCGGGCACCGGCACCTCCCGGACCCGGGCGGCGGTGGTGGCGGTGACCTCCACGATCGTCACCGAGCCGACGTTCTCCTGCTCGCCGAAGTCGACCGCGAGCGGGCTGCCGCTGTAGCGGATCGGGCAGGGGCCGATCACCCGCTGGGAGCGGTGCAGGTGGCCCAGCGCCACGTAGTGCGCGTTGCCCGGGAAGACGGTCGCCGGCACCGCGTAGCCGAGCACGGTGTGCGCGTCCCGCTCGCCGCCGCCGGTGCTCGCCCCGACCACGGTGAGGTGCGCGGTGACCAGGTGCACCCGGTCCGGCTCGGTGAAGCCCTCGGCCAGCTTGTCGAGCACCCGGCCGAGATGGTCGGCGTAGGTCTGGTTCGCCTCGGCCGGGGTGAGCGCGTACATCTCCACCGCGCGGACCGCGTAGCGCTGGGACAGGAACGGCAGCGCGGCGACCCGCCACCGCTCGCCGTCGCGGGTCACCCCGTCGATGACGTGCTCGGCCGGATTCTCCCGCACGCTGCCGCGCAGCGTGATGCCGGCGGCGTCGGCCCACGGGCGCAGCGCGTCGAGCGCCGCGCCGTTGTCGTGGTTGCCGCCGATCGCCAGCACGTCGGCGCCGGTGCGGCGCAACGCGGTCAGCGCGCGGGTGACCAGCCGGGTCGCCTCCGGCGTCGGCGCGGCGGTGTCGTAGAGGTCACCGGCGACGATCACCAGGTCGGGCCGTTCCTCGCGGGCGATGTCGATCACCTGGGCGAGGACCTGCGTGTGCTCCTCGGCCCGGGACTGCCCCTTGAGGACCTTGCCGACGTGCCAGTCGGAGGTGTGCAGGATCTTCATGGTGGGTCGCCGCCTAGAACGGGATGTCGTCGTCGGAGGTGCCGGAGCCGACCACCGCGAACGGGTCGGCGGCCTGCGTGATCGACCGTAGCGTCTCCGACGGGGCGCGGCCCGCCTCGGAGACCCGGGTGGCCCACGCCGGGAACGGGAACTCCAGGCAGAGCGGCACCGGGATGTCCGGCTGGTTGACGAACATGGTGCCGGGCTTGGCCAGCAGCGCCCGCTGGCGTTGGGCGGGCGGCAGGAAGCCGTACTCCGGGCGGGACGCCTCGGCCGGGTCGAGCCGGCCGACCACCCGGATCGCCGAGTTGGTGACGATCCGCCGCTCCACCTCGCTCGCGGTCTGCTGCGCGCCGACCAGGATGACCCCCAGCGAGCGGCCCCGCTCGGCGATGTCGAGCAGCACCTCCTTGATCGGGGAGGAGCCCTCGCGGGGCGCGTACTTGTTCAACTCGTCGAGCACGACGAAGAGCAACGGCTTGGCGGTGCCGGCCTTCTCCTTGCGCTCGAACTCGCTCTTGAGCGTCACGCCGACCACGAAGCGCTGCGCGCGGTCCGGCAGGTTGTGCAGGTCGACCACGGTGACCTGGGCGCTCTCCGCGGTGTTGATCGAGTGCGGGCGGCGGGTGGCCAGGTCACCGCGGATGAGCCGGCCCAGGTCCTTCTTGCTGCCGATGAGCCGGCGGGCGAACGCGTTGACGGTGCCCAGGCCGACCGCGCTGCCGGCCCAGTCGCCCCGGGTCTCGTCGTCGTTGAGCTGCTCGACCACGTGGTCGACCAGGTCGGCGTAGGAGCCGAGGCGGACCCCGTCGATGCTCACCCCGCCGTCGGCGGGCTGGGCGTATCGGGCCAGGTGGGCGGCGACCGAGTGGACCACCATGGTGTATTGCTGGCGCTCGTCGTCGGCGTCGGCGAACACGTAGGGCAGCAGGCGGTCGGCGCAGAACTCGCTCAGCGTCCAGTAGAAGCTGTCCACGCCGGTGAGCCGGCTGCTCACGTCCGGCGTGCCGGAGGAGTCACCGACCCGGGGCGGGGCGTAGACCCGCACGTCGGGGAACGCGCCGGCGTCGAGACCGAGCTTCGCGTACGCCGCGCGGGTCGGGTCGTCGAGCCGGGTGTTCGGGTGGTCGAGGAAGAGCAGGTCCTCGCCCTTGACGTTGAAGATCAGCGCCTTGGCGTTGACCGCGTCGCCGCCGAGCACGCCGGAGCGGAACACCGAGTAGAGCAGGAAGGTGGCGAAGCTGGTCTTGGTGGCCACCCCGGAGATGCCGGAGATGGAGACGTGCGCGCCCCGGGTGCCGTCGAGGAAGTCGGCGTTGAGGTAGACCGGCACGCCGTCGCGGCCCATCCCCATCGGGATCCGCCGCTCCATCCGGTCGAAGTGCAGCGCCCGGGCCCGGGCGTCACCCTCGGCCCGGTGCACCACCGCGCCCGGCGTGGGCGGGACGTAGAACTCCGGATCGACCCGGGTGGTGGTGATCTCGGCGGCCTCCTGCACCTGCGCCGGCAGCGTGCCGTCGGCGATGGCGAAGACGTCGGAGTCGAACTGCGCCCCCTCGTGCCGGGCGCGCACCTGGGTCACCACGCCGGCGATCGTCACCGGCTCCCGGTCGGGCAGCTCGCGTCGGGTCACCACCACGTCATCGAGTTGCAGGTAGCTCCCCGGGGCGACGGCCGTCCAGAAGGTGAGCGGGGTGGCGTCGGCGGTGCCGAGCACCCGGCCGACCCCCTCGCCGGGGCCGTCGAGCTGGTCGTCGGTCATCGGCGGTCTCCGGTCGGCTGGTCGTCGGATTGGCGGCGCACGTCCTGCATCCTGCCCGAGGGATGCGACAGGTTGCCACGCGACGCGTCGGACGCCACGCCGGCCGCTCGCCGGGCGGATCCGGGCGAACACGGTACGTGTGATTCCCGCTCCCGACGTGCCCTTCGGCGGGCGATCCCGCAAGCGGGCGGAGAGCCGGGCCGTCAAGCCGTACGACTGCGCGCTGATTCACGGAAAGCGGGCCTGTCCCGGGCGAAATGACGACTCTTTCCGAGAATCTGCGCGTAATCGGCGGGGGTGGGGTGGGGTGGGGTGGTCAGGGGGTGGGGCTGGTGGGCGGCGGGTTGCCCGGGTCGCGGGCGTAGCGCAGCATCAGCACGCCGTCGGCGGCGGCCAGCACGTGCCGCAGTGGCAGGGGGCGTGCGGCGCTGCCGGGCCCGGCGGTGATCCGGGCGGGGCCGGCGCCGGCGAGCAGCGGCGCCACGGTCAGGCACAGCTCGTCGACCAGGTCGGCGGCGGTGAGCGCGCCGAACAGGTGCGGGCCGCCCTCGCAGAGCACCTGGCCCAGCCCGCGGCGGTGCAGCTCGGCCAGCCCGGCGGTCAGGTCGACGTGGTCGGTGCCGCAGCGGATCAGGTCGGCGACCTCGGTGAGCCCGGCCGGTGGCACGGCGCCGGAGCGGGTGAGCACCAGCGGCCGGACCGGGGCGTCGGCGAAGCAGCCCTGCGCCGGGTCGAGGTCGAGCGAGCCGGAGACCACCACCAGCGTCGGGAACTCGGCCAGACCCCGCTCGCGGCGCCAGGCGCGGCGGTCGGCGCTCAGCCGGACCGCGCCGTAGCCCTCGTGCCGCAGCGTGCCGGCGGCCACCAGCAGGCCGTCGCAGAGCATCCGCAGCAGCCCGAAGACGCGCTTGTCCGGCTCGCCGGAGAGCCCGGCGGAATAGTCGTCCAGGGTGACCGCGCCGTCCGCGCTGGCGACGAAGTTGACCCGCAGGTGCGGCTGCGCCGCCCGGTCGTAGAGCGCGGTGAGTTGCGGGTCGGTGAGCGGACCGGTCCCGGGCGCGGGCCAGACCCGTTCGATCGGCGTGCCGCCGCTCATTCGCCGGCCGGCCCGGTGACCGGCGGCGTGGGCCCGGGTGCGCGGTGTTGGCAGTCGCACCACGTCCGGCCACGGCAGTCGCGGTGTCGCCGCTCCCGGCAGGCTCGGCAGATCATGCTGGCAGCCTATGCCGCGCCGGGGCGGCGGAACGCACGCGGTAACGAAATGGGAACGCTCCCAGCGGCCTATTGACACCCCTGTTACCTGCCGGCAATCTCATGGGAGCGCTCCCGGCAGTGGTGTGAGTCTCTTTCCTGCCCGCTCCGGCCCAGCGCCAAACGCACCCCCCACCACACAGATATCTCGCCTCACCACCGAAAAGAGGGGTCTGAAGATGAGCGTCCCGATTCACCGTCGGCGCTTCGCGGCCATCGCGCTCGCGTCCGCCATGGTCCTTGCCGGCGCCACGGCCTGCGGCAACGACGACGACTCGTCAGGCGGCGGGGACAGCGACGGCCCGGTCACCCTGGTCGTCGACGTCTTCGGCGACCAGGGCTTCGGCTACGAAGACCTGTACAAGCAGTACGAAGCCGAGCACACCAACGTCAAGATCCAGGAGCGCGGCAAGGGCCTCGGTCTCGGCGACTACAACACCCGCCTGACCCAGCAGATCACCGCCGGCTCCGGCGCCGGTGACGTGGTGGCCCTCGAAGAGGGCACGATCGTCCAGTTCTACGCGCAGGCCGACAAGTTCGTGAACCTGGCCGACCACGGCGCGAACGACCTCAAGGGCAACTTCCTGCCGTGGAAGTGGGAGCAGGGCACCACCCCCGACGGCAAGGTGCTGGGCCTCGGCACCGACGTCGGCTCGATGGCGCTGTGCTACCGCACCGACCTGTTCAAGGCCGCCGGCCTGCCCACCGACCGCGAGCAGGTCGGCGCGCTCTGGCCCACCTGGGACAAGTTCATCGAGGCCGGCCAGAAGTTCGCCGGTGCCGACAAGAAGCACAAGTTCGTCGACTCGGCGACCAACTTCTACAACGTGGTGCTGATGCAGGTCGCGGGCCAGGGCACCGGCTACACGTACTACGACAAGAGCAACAAGCTGGTCATCGACCAGAACCCGGACGTGCAGGCCGCGTACCAGCTCACCACCAAGATGATCTCCGCCGGGCTGTCGAACAACCTGCAGTCCTTCTCCAACGAGTGGAACGCCGGTTTCAAGAACGGCACCTTCGCCACCATCGCCTGCCCGGCGTGGATGACCGGTGTGATCAAGGGCCAGGCCGGTGACGCGGCGGCCGGCAAGTGGGACATCGCCAAGGCCCCCGGCGCGGGCGGCAACTGGGGCGGCTCCTTCCTCGGCGTGCCGAAGTCGAGCAAGCACCAGAAGGAGGCCGCGGAGCTGGCCAAGT
The DNA here is from genome assembly GCF_045040125.1 of Micromonospora sp. NBC_01392. NCBI lineage: Bacteria > Bacillati > Actinomycetota > Actinomycetes > Micromonosporales > Micromonosporaceae > Micromonospora > Micromonospora sp. NBC_01392. The sequence goes on from NZ_CP109549.1 coordinate 2,043,771, forward strand.
TCCTGACCAGCGCCAAGGGTCAGATCGGCGCGTACAAGGCGGTCGGCAACCTGCCGTCGAACCCGCAGGCGCTCACCGACCCGGCCGTGGCCGACTCGACCAACGACTACTTCAGCAAGGCCCCGGTCGGCAAGATCTTCGCCGCCGGCGCCACCGACCTGAAGCCGGTCTACCTCGGCCCGAAGAACAACGCGGTCCGCACCGCCGTGGAGAACACGCTGCGCGCCGTGGAGCAGGGCAAGTCCGCCGACGAGCAGTGGCAGGCGGCTTTGAAGAACGGTGCGGCCGCCGGTAAGTGATCCGGCTGAGCCGCTCGCGGGTGGCGTCGGCAGCCCCGTGCTGCCGGCGCCACCCGCGGTGCCCGCAGAGCCCGGCGTCGCCCGTGAGGCGGGCGACGCCGGCCGAGGAGAAGGACTCCTGATGAGCCTCGACCTGCACGCCACGGCGCCGCCCGAGCCCCGCCCGCCGCGCGCCCGCACCTCGCACCGCCGCGCCAGCTCGGCCACCAAGCTGGACCTGAAGTACTCGCCCTACCTGTACGTCCTGCCGTTCTTCCTGCTCTTCGCCGTGTTCAGCGCGTACCCGATCGTGTACACGGTCTGGATCGCGTTGACCGACCGGTCCCCGCTCAACGCGACGATCTCCTTCGTCGGGCTGGACAACTTCGTCGAACTGCTCACCGACGACCCGCAGTTCTGGAACGCGGTGGTGAACACGTTCGGCATGTTCGTGCTCTCCACCGTGCCCCAGCTGATGCTGGCGCTGATGCTGGCCAACGCGCTGAACCGGAAGCTGCGCGCGCAGACCTTCTTCCGGATGGCCATCGCGATGCCGATCATCACCTCGACCGCGGTGGTCGCGCTGATCTTCTCGATGATCTACGCCAAGGACTTCGGCCTGATCAACTGGCTGCTCGACGCCGTCGGCCTGGACCCGATCGACTGGCGGGCGAACCGCTTCGCCTCCTGGTTCGCCATCTCCACCATGGTCGACTGGCGGTGGGTCGGCTACAACGCGCTGATCTACCTGGCCGCCATGCAGTCGATCAGCAAGGACATGTACGAGGCCGCCGCGCTCGACGGGGCGTCCCGGCGCCGCCAGTTCTGGTCGATCACGGTCCCGCAGCTACGCCCCACGATCATCTTCACGCTGATCATCTCGACCATCGGCGGGCTCCAGCTCTTCACCGAGCCGCTGCTGTTCACCAGCGGGTCGGGCGGCCTCTCCGGCGGCTCCGAGGGCCAGTTCCAGACCATCACGATGTACCTGCTCGACGTGATGAACCAGCGCTTCCGGTGGGGTTACGCCGGGGCGGTCGCGCTCGTGCTCTTCGTGCTCATCGCACTGATGTCGACGATCAACTACCTGCTGGCCCGTCGCATCAGCTCCGACAAGTGAAGGTGACGAGATGACGACCACCACACTCCGTCCGCCCACCCGGCCGCCCGCGCCCGCCAAGGTCAAGGCCACCCACCAGGCCGAGCGGCTCTTCAAGGCCAGCCCGCTCACCTGGTTCGGGCTGGTCCTCGGCGTGTTCCTGTCGCTGTTCCCGTTCTACTGGATGATCGTCATCGCCTCGCGGACCAACGACGCGGCCAACTCCTGGCCGCCGCCGTTCCTGCCCGGCGGCAAGCTCGGCGAGAACATCGAGCGGGTGCTGGCCAACGGCGACGCCAACGTCGTCAAGGGCCTGATGAACTCGTTCCTGGTCTCCGGGACGATCACCATCGCCACGGTGTTCTTCGGCTCGCTGGCCGGCTTCGCGTTCGCCAAGCTCCGCTTCCGGGGCAAGAACGCGCTGCTGCTGATCATCCTCGCCTCGATGATGGTGCCGATCCAGCTCGGTGTGCTCCCGCTCTACATCCTGATGGCGAAGCTCGACTGGCTGAACACCATGCCGTCGGTCACCGTGCCGTTCCTCATCGGCGGCTTCGGGATCTTCATGATGCGCCAGTACGCCGAACAGGCCGTCCCGAACGAGCTGATCGAGGCCGCCCGGGTGGACGGCTGTTCGACCTGGCGGGTGTACTGGCACGTGGTGATGCCCGCGCTGCGGCCCGCCGCCGCGGTGCTCGGCCTGCTCACCTTCATGGAGCAGTGGAACCAGTTCTTCTGGCCGTTCGTGGTGCTGGCCGACCCGTCCAACCCCACCGTCCAGATCTCGCTCCGTAGCCTCAACACCGCCTACTTCGCCGACAACTCGCAGATCTTCGCCGGTACGTTGATCGCGACCCTGCCCCTGTTCATCGTGTTCGTTCTGTTCGGCCGCCAGATCATCGGCGGCATCATGGAAGGCGCCGTCAAGTCGTGAGCAACCCAGCCAGCCCGCCCGCCGTCGGCGTTCTCGACGAGGGCCCGGCCGTCACCTTCCCGCCCGGCTTCCTCTGGGGCGCGGCGACCGCCGCGTACCAGATCGAGGGCGCCGCGGCGGAGGGTGGCCGTACGCCGTCGATCTGGGACACCTTCAGCCACACCGAGGGTCGGACGGTGGCCGGGCACACCGGCGACGTGGCCTGTGACCACTACCACCGGATGTCGGACGACGTGCGGCTGATGGCCGACCTGGGGCTGCGGTCCTACCGCTTCTCCGTCTCCTGGCCCCGGGTGCAGCCGGGCGGCGCCGGCGGGGCCAACCAGGAGGGGATGGACTTCTACCACCGCCTGGTCGACGAGCTGCTCGGGCACGGCATCGAGCCCTGGGTGACGCTCTACCACTGGGACCTGCCCCAGCCGCTGGAGGACGCCGGCGGCTGGCCGGCCCGGGACACCGCCGGCCGGTTCGCGGAGTACTCGGCGCTGGTCGCCGACGCGCTCGGCGACCGGGTGAAGTACTTCACCACGCTGAACGAGCCGTGGTGCTCGGCGTTCCTCGGCTACGGCTCCGGCGTGCACGCGCCGGGCCGGTCGAACGGCGCGGACGCGGTCCGGGCCGGGCACCACCTGATGCTCGGGCACGGCCTGGCCGTGCAGGCGGTGCGGGCGTCCCGCCCGCAGGCGGAGCTCGGCATCACGGTGAACCTCTACCCGGTCACCCCGGCCACCGGGTCGGCGGCGGACGCCGACGCGGCCCGCCGCATCGACGCGCTGGCCAACCGCTTCTTCCTGGACCCGGTGCTGCGTGGCGCGTACCCGGCCGATCTGATCGCCGACCTGCGGGGCGTCACCGACCTCGGGCACGTCCGCGACGGCGACCTGGCCACCATCTCCACGCCGCTGGACATGGTCGGGGTCAACTACTACAGCCGGCACGTGGTCGCCGCGCCGGTCGAGGGCGGGGAGCCGGAGCCCTACTGGCGGGCGCCGTCCTGCTGGCCGGGCAGCGAGGACGTCCGGTTCGTCACCCGGGGCGTGCCGGTGACCGACATGGACTGGGAGATCGACGCCCCGGGCCTTACCGAGACGCTGGAGCGGGTCCACCGGGAGTACACCGACCTGCCGCTCTACGTCACCGAGAACGGCTCGGCGTTCGTCGACACGCTGGCCGACGGGCGGGTCGACGACCCGGACCGGCTGGCCTACTTCGCCGCGCACCTGCGCGCGTCGCACGCCGCGATCGAGGCCGGGGTGCCGCTCAAGGGCTACTTCGCCTGGTCACTGATGGACAACTTCGAGTGGGCCTGGGGCTACACGAAGCGGTTCGGCATGGTCTATGTCGACTACGACAGCCAGGCCCGGATCGCGAAGTCCAGCGCCAGGTGGTACGCCGACGTGATCCGACGCAACGGCCTGGCCGCACAATAAGCTGGGCCAGCCAGTAACGGGTGGTGCCCGGCGCCGGGGCCTCAACCGGTGCCGGGCCCGCCCGACCGTCGGAGGAGCACAAGACGATGACAACGCAGCGCACCCGCTCGCTCGGGCGCCCGACCCTCGACGCGGTCGCGGCCCGCGCCGGCGTCGGGCGCGGCACGGTCTCCCGCGTGGTCAACGGCTCGCCGCAGGTCAGTCCGGAGGCCCGGGCGGCCGTCCAGCAGGCCATCGCCGAGCTGGGCTACGTGCCGAACCGGGCCGCCCGGGCGCTGGTCACCCAGCGGACCGACTCGGTGGCCCTGGTGGTCTCCGAGTCGGGGGAGCGGGTCTTCACCGAGCCGTTCTTCGCGGCGATCGTCCGGGGCGTCAGCTCCGGGCTGGTGGAGACGCCGATGCAGCTCTGGCTGGCGATGGTGCAGTCGCCGATCGAGCGGGAGCGGGTCGAGCACCACCTGACCAACCAGCACGTGGACGGCGTACTGCTGCTGTCCCTGCACGACTCGGACCCGCTGCCCACGCTGCTGGAGGAGCGCGGTCTGCCGGCGGTGCTCGGCGGCCGGCCGGCCCGGATGCTGCACCCGAACGCCCAGCCGGCGTGGTTCGTCGACGTGGACAACGTCGGTGGCGCCCGGCAGGCGGTGGAGCACCTGTTCGCCCGGGGGCGGCGGCGGGTCGCCACCATCGCCGGCCCGCAGGACATGGGCGCCGGCCTGGCCCGGCTCTCCGGCTACCGGGAGGCGGTGCGCGCCGCCGGGGGCATGGTCGAGAACGGCCTGATCGCGTACGGGGACTTCAGCGAGGGCAGCGGCACGGCCGCCATGCGTCGGCTGCTGGACTCCTGCCCGGATCTGGACGCCGTCTTCGTCGCCTCCGACCTGATGGCCTTCGGCGCGTTGCGCGCGCTGCGGGAGGCGGGTCGCCGGGTGCCCGAGGACGTGGCGGTGATCGGCTTCGACGACGCCCCGATCGCCCGCCAGGCCGAGCCGCCGCTGACGACGGTGTTCCAGCCGGTGGAGGAGATGGGCCGGCAGATGGCCCGCCTCCTGGTCTCCCGTATCCGTGGCGACGACGTCCCCTCCCCGCACGTCCTCCTGAACACCGAGCTGATCCACCGCGCCTCCGCCTGACGCGCCCCCACCCCACCCCACCCCCCGCACGATCCGCGCTGATTCACGGAAAGAGTGGTCATCGCACGCGGAATGAGCACGCTTTCCGTGAATCAGCGGGCAGTCGGGGTGGGGGTGGGGGAGGGGCAGGGGGGTCAGGACCAGCGGCGGAGTTCGCGGCGGGCGAGGGACGCGCGGTGGACCTCGTCGGGGCCGTCGGCCAGGCGCAGCGTGCGGGCCTGGGCCCAGAGCGCGGCGAGCGGGGTGTCCTGGCTGACGCCGGCCCCGCCGTACGCCTGGATCGCCTTGTCGATCACCCATTCGGCCATCGCCGGAGTAGCGATCTTGATGGCCTGGATCTCGGTGTGCGCGCCCTTGTTACCCACGGTGTCCATCAGCCAGGCGGTCTTGAGCACCAGCAGTCGGGCCTGCTCGATCCGGACCCGGGACTCGGCGATCCACTCCCGCACCACGCCCTGCTCGGCGAGCGGGCGGCCGAACGCCACCCGGTCCAGCGCGCGGCGGCAGAGCAGCTCCAGCGCCCGTTCGGCCATGCCGACCAGCCGCATGCAGTGGTGGATCCGCCCCGGACCGAGCCGCGCCTGCGCGATGGCGAAGCCGGTGCCCTCGGCGCCGACCAGGTTCTCCACCGGCACCCGGACACCCGTGAAGTCGATCTCGGCGTGCCCGCCGTGCGGGGCGTCGGAGTAGCCGAAGACGGTCATCCCGCGGCGTACCGTCACGCCCGGGGTGTCCCGGGGGACCAGGATCATGCTCTGCTGGCGGTGCCGGTCGGCGTCCGGGTCGGTCTTGCCCATCACGATGAAGACCTCGCAGCGCGGGTCCATCGCGCCGGACGACCACCACTTGCGGCCGTCGACCACGTAGTGGTCGCCGTCGCGGGTGATCCGGGTGGCGATGTTCGTCGCGTCGGAGGAGGCGACCTCCGGCTCGGTCATGCAGAAGGCGGAGCGGATCGTCCCGTCCAGCAGCGGCGCGAGCCAGCGTTCCCGCTGCGCGTCGGAGCCGAACTCGGCCAGCAGCTCCATGTTGCCGGTGTCCGGCGCGGCGCAGTTCAGCGCCTCCGGGGCCAGGTGCGGGCTGCGCCCGGTCAGCTCGGCCAGCGGCGCGTACTGGAGGTTGGTCAGGCCGGCGCCGTAGCGTGCGTCCGGCAGGAACAGGTTCCACAGGCCCCGGGCCCGGGCCTCGGCCGTCAACTCGGCCATCACCGGCGGCCGGGCCCACGGGTCACCGGCGGCGAGCACCTGCTCGTGGTGCACCGGCTCGGCCGGGTAGACGCACTCGGTGAGGAACGCCTCCAGCCGCTGCCGCAGCTCGACCGTGCGGTCGTCGTACGCGAACTCCATCACTTCTCCCTCACCGCGTGCAGACCGTGCGCGACCAGCGGCGTCACCATCTCGCCGATCCGGTCGAACCCCTCGCCCAGCGTCTGCCCGAGGGTGTGCCGGTAGTGGATGCCCTCGCAGATCACCGCCAGCTTGAAACAGCCGAGCGCCACGTGCCAGTGCAACGGGCCGACGTCGACGTCGCTGCGGCCGGCGTAGCGGTCGATCAGCTCGGCGCCGGTGGGGAAGCCGGCCCGGGGGCCGATCCCGTCGGCCACCGGGTTGCCCTCGGCGAGTTCGCTGTCGCCCAGCACGTCCCAGTAGGTCAGCAGCAGGCCGAGGTCGGCCAGCGGGTCGCCCAGCGTGGCCATCTCCCAGTCGAGCACCGCCCGCACCGTCACCGGGTCGACGGCGGCGAGCAGATTGTCGAGCCGGTAGTCGCCGTGCACGATCCGGCCCGCGTTCGCGCCCTCCGGCACGCTGCCGGCCAACGCGTCGCGCAGCTCGTCGATGCCGGGCAGCGGGCGGCTGCGGGACCGGTCGAGCTGCCCGGCCCAGCGCCGGACCTGCCGGGCCAGGTAGCCGTCGGGGCGGCCGAAGTCGGCCAGCCCGACCTCGGCCGGCTCCACCCGGTGCAGCGTGGCGAGCGTGTCCATCATCGCCATGGCGAGGTCACGCCGCTGGCCGGCGGTGAGCGCGTCGGTCTGCTCGCGCCGCCGGTAGACCTCGCCGTCGACGTGGGCCATCATGTAGAACGGCGCGCCGATGACGCTCTCGTCGGCGCAGAGCAGCAGCGCCTCGGGGACCGGCACGCCGGTCGGGGCCAGCGCCGAGATCACCCGGTGTTCGCGCGCCATGTCGTGCGCGGTGGCCAGCACGTGCCCGAGCGGGGGTCGGCGCAGCACCACCTCGCGGTCACCGGCGCGCAGCAGGTAGGTCAGGTTGGACTTGCCGCCGGCGATCAGCCGCGCGGAGAGCGGCCCGGCCAGCTCGGGCCGGTGGGTGGCCAGGTGGGCGGCGAGTCGGTCGAGGTCGAGCCCGCGCGGGGCCGGACCGGTCGGTGGCCGGGTGGCGTCGACGGCCGGATCGGTCATCCGGATAGTCGACGGCAGCTCAGCTTTGTTGTCAAGGTCGGATTTTCCCGGCGGGACATGCCGCGGCAACGGGGACGAAACGGCCGGCCGGCAGGCTGGGAACAGCCTGCCGGCCACGCGCCGGCCCGCCGAGCGGAGGGGATCAGACATGCTGCTGAGAGTTCGGGTGACCCTGCCCGACCGACCGGGCACGCTCGGCCAGGTGGCCCGGACACTCGGTGTCTCCGGGGCGGACATCGTCCAGGTGGTGGTCCTGGAGCGGCTCGGTGGGCGGGCGGTCGACGACTTCACCGTGGTCTGGCCGGGCGCGGCGCGGGTGGAACGGCTGCTCGCCGGGCTGGCCGCGATCCCCGGCGTCCGGGTGGACGGCGTGTGGCGGGCGATCGGCACGCCGACCACCACCGGTCAGGACGCCGAGCTGCTCGCCCAGGTGGCGGCGAACCCGACCGACGGCGTGGCCACGCTCGTCGACGCCGTGCCCGGCCTGCTCGCCGCGGACTGGGCGGTGGCCGCGGTGGTGCCGCTGGACTGGGCCGCGCGTCCCGGTGGGGCCGGCACGGCCACGGTCGGGCACGCGAGCTGGCGGGCCCCGACACCGCCCCGGCTGCCCGAGGTGACCCCGCTGCGCGCCCGCGCGCTGACCAGCCCGGAGGGGCACCACTACGCGGTGGCGCCGTTCGGCCGGGCCGGGCTGGTGCTGGTGGTCTCCCGCGACCACGGCGAGCCGCTCTCGGCGGCCGCGTTCCACGCCATCGAGGTGGACCGGCTCGCCCAACTCGTCCGCGCCAGCGCGGTGATCCTCGGTGACCGGCTGGACCTGGTGGGCGCGCCGCCGGTGACCACCGTCACCTGACCCGGTGGCGGGGCGTCACCCCGGGGCAACGGGCACGCAACAGGCGACCGGCATCGTCGGTGGTGAGGAAGGGAGACAACCATGGCGCTGTGGCGGATCCGAGCCACCGTGGACGACCGGCCGGGTTACCTGTCGGTGCTCACGGCGAGCCTCGCGTTGCGCGGGGTCAACATCCTCACCGTGCAGGTGCACACCACCGAGGTCGGTGCCGTCGACGACTTCCTGGTCGACGCGCCCGAGCAGATCACCGAGGCCGACCTGCGGGCCGCGGTCGAGCGGGGCCGGGGGCGGGACTGCTGGGTGGCGCGCAGCGAGGCGCGTGGGCTGGCCGACGAGCCGACCCGGGTGCTCGGCCTGGCCGGTCGGCTGCTCCGCGATCCGGAGGGCCCCGGCGCGGCGCTGCGGACGCTGCTGGGCGCCGACGCGGTGACCTGGCGTCCGACGTCCACCGCGGCGCCGGGCGGCGTGGGCGGCACCACGATGCTGCTCGCCGACCCGGCGGGCGGCGCCTACGAGCTGCGCCGTCGGGAGCCGAGCTTCACCCCGGCCGAGTACGCCCGGGCGCAGGCGCTGGTCGAGTTGGCGGCGACGCTGGACCGCCGGGACACCCACCGGGTCACGCTGGTGCTGCCCGACGGCGGGGAGGTGTCGGTGCGGCCGGCCACCGCCGACGACGTGCCGGCCGTACGCGAACTGCACGTCGGCTGCTCGGAGCGGAGCCGGCAGCGGCGCTACCTGAGCGGCGCGTACCCGTCGCCGGCCCGGCTGCGTCGGCTGCTCGAACCGGCGCGGGGGGTGACCCTGCTCGCCACGGCGGGCTCCGGCGGGGCGGCGGAGCCGGTCGTGGCGATGGCCAACCTGCTCGGCGAGGGCGACGAGGCCGAGGCGGCGCTGCTGGTCCGGGACGACTGGCAGCGGCGGGGCCTCGGCTCGGCGCTGCTGCGTCGGCTGCTCGGGCACGCCGGCCGGGCCGGTTGTGCCGCGGTGCTGCTGCACGTGCAGGCCGAGAACACGCCGATGTTGCGGACACTGCGCCGGCTGGACCGGCCGGTGACGCTTGACCGCGACGGCGGTGTGCTGACCGCGACGTTGCCGCTGACCCCCGCCGGCCGGGTGGGCGTGCCGGCCGGCCGAGGGCCGGGGGTTGTCCGACCGGCGTGGCCCGGCCGGGACACCGCGGCGGGACTGCCGGCGCAGCGGCCGGGTCAGAGCTGACGGCAGCCCGGCCGGGCCCACTCGGCGAGCCGCAACGGCGCGGCACGTCGACGGGGCCCGGCGGGGAGCCGACACCGGCGCCGATGCGGCGCCACCCTGACCGACCTCCGATGCGGGGGGCGGTGACACGAACGGGGCCTCCGGTGCGGGGGCCCCGTTCGTGTCCCTGGGCGGCAGGTAGCTGACGGTTCGTCCGCCGCGACCTGCCCGCCGGCAAGATGCCGACCACGCGTCGCCAGCCCCGACGCCCGCCGACGCCCGACACGGCAGAGCGCCCCGGGCCGTACGGGTCCGGGGCGCTCGGGCCGGTCCGGTCAGCCGCGCTCGGCAACCCGGGCTGAGCACCCGTCACGTTGTCCATGTCTTCCGTGCTCACGCCCGCGAGGGCTCCGATGGGCGGACAAGCGGCGGGACAGAGAGGTGATCATGAAGTTGGCGGCATCAACGGAGATCAACACCGCCGTCAACCTCATAATCACTCGCTCGACTTGAAAGTGCGGCGGGCTCGAGGTGAGGGTTTCGTCGATCATGGACTTGTGGTGCCAAGAAATGTTCGATTCGGCGTGAAATCGGAGGTGCCACAAGTCCAAGATCGGCAGAGGTTCGCCTATGTCGGGGGGCAGCCAGGATGAATGCTCGGGCAGCCCGGAGTGGGTGCTGGCGGACAACGGCACGAACGCAACTGAATATGGGGCTGCTCCGCGCAGGTCATCAGGTGCTCGACCTGCTCGGCCATCACGCCAGACCACCGCAGGCCCGGCGGCAGAGCGCCCCGGGCCGCACGGGTCCGGGGCGCGCTCGGGTCAGGAGCGGTCAGCCGCGCTCGGCAACCTGGGCGACGAACGCCCGCCAGGAGCCCGGCTCGAAGGCGAGCGCCGGGCCGGTCGGGTCCTTCGAGTCCCGTACGCCGACGACGCCGGAAAGATTGTCGGCGACCTCCACGCAGGCCCCACCGTTGGTGGACGAGCGGGACGACTTCCGCCAATAAGCACCCGTCATGTTGTCCATGTCTTCGCCGCCTCCTTGAGTATGTCGAGTGTCTGCCCGAGCGGGAGGGCTTCGCCCCGAACCGCGTCCCACGACAATCCCAGGCCAACAACTGGATCCGGCTGACCTGCGATCTGCGCTGCCAACTGATTGTCGACGTAGCCGGCCCGCGATCCGTCGGGTAGGTCAGCCAAGATGAACGCTCCGGCCAGCCCGGAGTAGATGCCAGCGGACAGCGGCACGATACGCAACTGAATATGGGGCTGCTCCGCGCAGGTCATCAGGTACTCGACCTGCTCGGCCATCACATCAGCACCACCGCAGGCTCGGCGGACGACCATCTCGTCCAGAACCACGAAGAGCCGTGGAGCTGGCACGCGGTCGAGGACATTTTGCCGCTCCAACCTCGCCGACACGCGCTGGTCAAGCTCCGGCAGCGGCACTCGCGCCGCGCGGAATGTCGCCTGCGCGTACGCCTCGGTCTGGAGAAGGCCGGGCACGAAGGCGTGTTCGTACCAGCGAAGCGCCGTCGCTTCGCGTTCAATCTCGATCCACTCGCGGAGCCATACCGGCGCAGCATCGCCCTTGACCAGCTCTTCCCAGAGCGTCGCGAAGTACCCACCCGTCGTCAACGCCTCATCTACGGCGGCAAGGAACGGCAACGTCGGCGGCTTCGTGCCTGTCTCAATCGCACTCACCTGCGAGTCCGAGCAGAAGACCCGCTCGCCGAGTTGGGCTTGGGTTAGCCCGGCGGCCGTGCGCCGCCGCCGTAGCTCGCGTAGTAGGTACTCAGATGGCGAGATTCCCACGGCTTCCACGCCCTTCCGCAATGCTCCACGCATTTCTTCGGGAACCCGCGTCCGGCCCCCACACTCCGCGATCAGGCAATCACTATTCCGGGCGTAGAGGGTGTGCGTCCAGGGTGGAAGGACAGACGGCGCGGCCGGCAGGGACCCCCGAGACGCGGCGACCGTGTCAGTCAGGGGACCGCCTCGTCCGGCAGGCGTCAGCGCGGGGCGGTCCCCCTTCCATTTCCACCCGAGAGGAGGGCGTGTCCGTGCCCGAGGAGAAGCCGACCCCCAACCCGCAGTCGACCCCGCCGGTCCGGCCGAACCGCGTTCCGTCGTCGCGCTGGCTGTCGTCGCCGGCAACGACGACGCTCTTCCCACGACCGGGCGACGGCCGGTGACCGCGCCGCGTCGCCGGCCGGAGGTGCCCACGCTGTGCGCTGGCGATGTCCTGCACCTGACCGGGGAGGCGTCGCCGCAGTTCACCCGGCCGATCAGGGTCCGGCTGATCCGTGTGCTGGACTGGACGACGTACGACGGTTGGTTGTGGGCCGATGTCTACCAGCTCGGCCCGGACGGCAACGCGACCGCCCGCCGGTCCCTGTTCCTGCGGCGCAGCGGAGTGCGCGTGCTGACCCCACCGCCGCCGGTGTCGCAGCGCCGCCCGCGCGTCGGCGCTCTCGTGTGATGGCCCGCCGCCCCGGCCCCGCCGACCACGTCCCGTCGCGACCCACCTGGCGCTGCCGTGCTTGCGGGGCGGCCTGGCCGTGCTCGACGGCGAAGCTGACCCTCCTCGCGCGCTACCGCGAGCGGAAGGCCGAGCTGCGGGCGTATCTCCTGACCCTGCGGGGGACCGCGGCCGAGGAACTGGCCGAGCTGGACAGCGGCCGGCGCCCGGCGGACCTCGAAGACCGCTTCACCGCCTGGGCCGAGCCTCGCGGCTGACCCTCCCCGACCGACCCGCCCCGGCGACCTCTTGTCCGGGGAGCGGCGGCGAGATTACATTGTCAACCATCCATGGGAGCGCTCCCGCGCTCCTGCGGCCCACCCCACCACCACCGCCGCACGGCGGCCCGACCGGCACCGTCCGACGCCGGATCGCGCCGCCGTGCGGCAGCCCATCCTCCACAGGAGCTCGCCATGCCCCGACCGACCCCGCCGCCGCGCGGTCGCCCGTCCCGCCGGCTGCTCGCCGCCGGCGCCGCGCTGGTGGCCGCGTTGGCCACCACCGTGCCGCTGCCGGCCGCCGCCGCGCCGGCCGCCGCACCCGCCCCGGCGGCGCAGGCCGCGGCCACGTACAACTACGCCGAGGCGTTGCAGAAGTCGCTGTTCTTCTACGAGGCGCAGCAGTCCGGCCGCAAGCCGTCCTGGAACCGGGTCTCCTGGCGGGGCGACTCGGCGTTGACCGACGGCGCGGACGTCGGCGTCGACCTGACCGGCGGCTGGTACGACGCCGGCGACCACGTGAAGTTCGGCTTCCCGATGGCGTTCAGCGCCACCATGCTGGCCTGGGGCGCGGTCGAGTACCGGGACGGTTACGTCGCCTCCGGCCAACTCAGCTATCTGCTCAACAACCTGCGCTTCGTCAACGACTACTTCGTCAAGGCGCACCCCGCGCCGAACGTCCTCTACGGCCAGGTCGGCAAGGGCGACGACGACCACAAGTGGTGGGGTCCGGCCGAGGTGCTGCCGATGGCGCGGCCCGCGTACAAGATCGACGCGAGCTGTGGCGGTGCGGACCTGGCCGGCGAGACGGCGGCGGCGATGGCCGCGTCGTCGATGGTGTTCCGCCCCACCGACGCCGCCTACGCGGACAAGCTGCTGGGCCACGCCAAGCAGCTCTACACGTTCGCCGACACGGTGCGGAAGTCGTACAGCGAGTGCATCACCGACGCGGCGTCGTTCTACAAGTCCTGGAGCGGCTACCAGGACGAGCTGGTCTGGGGCGCGACCTGGCTGTACCGGGCCACCGGTGACGCGGCCTACCTGGCCAAGGCGGAGAGCGAGTACGACAAGCTCGGCACCGAGCCGCAGTCCACCACCCGCTCCTACAAGTGGACGCTGGCCTGGGACAACAAGCAGTTCGGCGCGTACGTGCTGCTGGCCAACCTGACCGGGAAGCAGAAGTACGTCGACGACGCGAACCGCTGGCTGGACTACTGGACGGTGGGCGTCAACGGGCAGAAGGTGCCCTACTCGCCGGGCGGGATGGCGGTGCTCGACTCGTGGGGCGCGCTGCGCTACGCCGCCAACACGTCGTTCGCCGCGCTCGTCTACAGCGACAAGACCACCGACGCGACCCGTAAGGCGCGCTACCACGACTTCGCCGTCCGGCAGGTCAACTACGCGCTCGGCGACAACCCGCGCAACTCCAGCTACCTGATCGGGTTCGGGACCAACTCCCCGAAGAACCCGCACCACCGCACCGCGCACGGTTCCTGGTGGGACAGCCAGACCGTGCCGGTCGAGACCCGGCACGTGCTCTACGGCGCGCTGGTCGGCGGCCCGTCGGCGGCCAACGACGCGTACACCGACAGCCGGTCCGACTACGTGATGAACGAGGTGGCCACCGACTACAACGCCGGCTTCACCTCCGCGCTGGCCCGGCTGACCGGCGAGTACGGCGGCAGCCCGCGCGCCGGCTTCCCGGCCGCCGAGACGCCGGACATGGACGAGCTGACCGTGGAGACCACGGTGATGCAGGCCGAACCGCGGGCCACCGGGCTCAAGGCGATCATCTACAACAAGTCGGCGTTCCCGGCCCGGGCGCTGACCACCGGAAAGTTCCGGTACTACTTCCGGCCCGACGGCACCGGCCCGGTGACGGTCACGCCCGGCTACACCCAGGGCTGCCCGTCGCCGTCGACGGCGAAGCAGTTCTCCGGCGACATCTGGTACGTCGAGGTCGACTGCACCGGCTACACCATCGCGCCAGCCGGGCAGTCGCAGCACCGGATGGAGGTGCAGTTCAAGATCGGCGTGCCGGAGGGCGGCACCTGGGACCCGACGAACGACCCGTCGTACCAGGCCACCGCCGGGCCGAACCGCAAGGTGCCGCTCTACTCCGGTGGCGTGCGGGTGTGGGGCGACGAGCCCGGCCCGACCACCCCGGACACCACCGCGCCGACCGCTCCCGGCACCCCGGTCGCCTCGGGCGTCACGGCCACCGGCCTGACGCTGACCTGGGCCGCCGCCACCGACACCGGCGGCAGCGGCCTGGCCGGCTACGAGGTGACCCAGGCGCAGACCGGCAGCGACGCGCTGGTGCTGCGCCCGGCCACCACGAACACGCTCGCGGTGACCGGGTTGACGCCGGAGCGGACGTACCAGTTCACCGTGCGCGCGGTCGACGGCGCCGGCAACCGGTCGGCGGCCTCGGCGGCGCTGGCCGTCACCACGCCGGCCGCCCCGGCGCCGGACACCACGCCGCCGACCGCGCCCGGCACGCCCACCGCGTCGGCGGTCGGCCCGACCGGGCTCACCCTGACCTGGGGTCCGGCCACCGACGCGGTCGGGGTGACCGGGTACCGCGTCTACCGGGGCGGGACCGTGCTGGTCGGCTCCACCACCGGCACCACGTTGGCGGTGACCGGGCTGACCGCCTCCACCGCGTACACGTTCACCGTGGTCGCGGTGGACGCGGCCGGCAACGTCTCGCCGGCCTCGCCCGGCGTCACGGTCACCACCACGGCCGCGCCGACCGGCGGCGGCTGCGCGGTGACCTGGACGGCGAACACCTGGGACACCGGGTTCACCGCGAACGTCACGGTCACCAACACCGGCACCAGCGCGATCAACGGTTGGACGCTCGCCTTCACGTTCCCGAGCGCCGGGCAGAAGGTCGGGCAGGGCTGGTCGGCGAACGTCACCCAGACCGGCACGGCGGTGACCGCCTCGAACCTCGCCTACAACGGGACGCTGGCGGCGGGGGCGTCGACGAGCTTCGGCTTCAACGGCACCCACACCGGCACGAACCCGAGGCCGACCGGCTTCACGCTCAACGGCTCGGCCTGCACCATCTCCTGACCGTCGCGTGCGGCGGGCGTGGCCGGTCACCGGATGCGGGTGACCGGCCACGCCGGGTAACCGGATGGGGAAATTAACTTCCGAAACTTTTCCGAAACTTGTTGTCCGGACGAACGGTCGATGAAAGCATCGATGTCGTTAAATCCCTCAACAGAGACGTCCGGTCGTCCCCGCCCAGACGACCCGGGTGTTGGCCCACCAAGGAGGCCAAGGTGACAGTGAGTCCATCCGTTCATCGTGGCGGGCACTCGCGGCGGCGATCGCCCGCCGTCCGAGCGTTGCTCGCCGGCGCGGTCAGCGTCGTGACAGTGGCCGCGGTCGCGGTGATGATGCCGTCGGCGAACGCCGCGGCGAGCACGCTGGGCGCGGCGGCCGCGCAGTCGGGCCGCTACTTCGGCACCGCCATCGCGGCGAGCCGGTTGAACGACTCGACGTACAGCACGATCGCGGCGCGTGAGTTCAACATGATCACGGCCGAGAACGAGATGAAGCCGGACGCCACCGAGCCGAACCAGAACCAGTTCAACTTCAACTCCGGTGACCAGATCTACAACTGGGCGACCCAGCGTGGCCTGAAGGTGCGCGGTCACACGCTGGCCTGGCACGCCCAGCAGCCCGGCTGGATGCAGAACATGCAGGGCAGCACGCTGCGTAACGCGATGATCAACCACATCAACGGTGTGATGGCCCACTACAAGGGCAAGCTCGCCGCGTGGGACGTGGTGAACGAGGCGTTCAACGAGGACGGCAGCCGCCGTAACTCGAACCTCCAGGGCACCGGCAACGACTGGATCGAGGTGGCGTTCCGCACCGCGCGGGCGGCCGACCCGTCGGTCAAGCTCTGCTACAACGACTACAACATCGAGAACTGGTCGTACGGCAAGACGCAGGGTGTCTACCGGATGATCCAGGACTTCAAGTCCCGGGGCGTGCCGATCGACTGCGTCGGTCTGCAGACCCACTTCACCGGCGGCAGCTCGCTGCCGAGCAACTTCCAGACCACGCTGTCCAGCTTCGCCGCGCTCGGCGTCGACGTGGCGCTCACCGAGGCCGACGTCACCAACGCCTCCACCAGCCAGTACGCCGGCCTGACCCAGGCCTGCATGAACGTGCCGCGCTGCATCGGCATCACCGTGTGGGGCGTGCGCGACAGCGACTCCTGGCGCTCCGGCGAGAACCCGCTGCTGTTCGACGGCGGCGGCAACAAGAAGGCCGCGTACACCTCGGTCCTCAACGCGCTCAACGCCGCCGCCCCGACCACCTCGCCGACCGCGACGCCGACCACCCCGCCGCCGTCCGGCGGCAGCGGCCGGATCGTCGGCGTGCAGTCGGGCCGGTGCGTCGACGTGCCCAACGCCACGCAGACCAACGGCACCCGGGTCCAGCTCTGGGACTGCAACGGCCAGTCGAACCAGCAGTGGACGTACACCAGCAACAAGCAGTTGATGGTGTACGGCAGCAAGTGCCTCGACGCGAACGGCGGGGGCACCGCCAACGGCACCGGCGTCATCATCTACGACTGCAACGGTCAGTCGAACCAGCAGTGGAACCTCAACTCCAACGGCACCATCAGCGGCGTGCAGTCCGGCCGGTGCCTGGACGTCTGGGGCACCGGCAACGGCCAGCAGATCCAGCTGTACGACTGCCACGGGCAGACCAACCAGCAGTGGCGGACCGACTTCGGCACCACCACGCCGCCGCCCACCACGCCGCCGCCCACGACCACGCCGCCGCCGAGCGGCTGCGCGCTGCCGTCGACCTACCGCTGGTCGTCGACCGGCGCGCTGACGAACCCGGCGAACGGCTGGGTCTCGGTCAAGGACTTCACCAACGTGGTCTACAACGGCAAGCACCTGGTCTACGCGTCGAACGTGAACAGCAGCGGACAGTACGGCTCGATGAACTTCGGCCTGTTCACGAACTGGTCCGACATGGCCTCGGCCAGCCAGACCGGGATGAGTCAGGGCACCGTGGCGCCCACGCTGCTGTACTTCGCCCCGAAGAACATCTGGGTGCTGGCGTACCAGTGGGGGCCGACGTCGTTCAGCTACAAGACGTCAAGTGACCCGACCAACGCCAACGGCTGGTCCGCGGCGCAGACGCTCTCCACCGCGACCCTCCCCGACGCCCCGTACGGCGTCATCGACCAGACGCTCATCGGCGACGACCAGAACATGTACCTCTTCTTCGCCGGGGACAACGGCAAGATCTACCGGTCGAGCATGCCGCTCGGGAACTTCCCGGGCAGCTTCGGCTCGAGCTACACGACGATCATGACCGACTCGACGAACAACCTGTTCGAGGGCGTCGAGGTCTACAAGGTGCAGGGCCAGAACCAGTACCTCATGCTCGTCGAGGCGATCGGGAGCCAGGGGCGGTACTTCCGCTCCTTCACCGCCACCAGCCTGGGCGGCACCTGGACCCCGAACGCGGCCACCGAGAGCAACCCCTTCGCGGGCAAGGCCAACAGCGGCGCGACGTGGACCAACGACATCAGCCATGGTGACCTGGTCCGCAACAACCCCGACCAGACCAAGACCGTCGACGCCTGCAACCTCCAGTTGCTGTACCAGGGCAAGAACCCCAGCGCGAGCGGTGACTACAACCTGCTGCCGTGGCGGCCGGGTGTGCTGACCCTGCAACGCTGACGGATCGCTGACCACCGGGGCGTGCCCGGCACCGTACGGTGCCGGGCACGCCCGTCGGTGTGGCGCCGCCGGCTCAGTCGGCCAGGTCGTCGGCGAGCAGGTCCATCAGCAGGGCGTCGTGCCAGCGCCCGTCGGCGCCCCGCTCGTAGCGCCGCATGATGCCCACCGGCCGGAAACCCACCTTCGCGTACGCCCGGATCGCGGCCGTGTTCGCCGCCGCCGGGTCGATGGTGAAGCGGTGGTGGCCGTACTCGTCGGCCAGGTGCCGGGCCAGCGTCCGGATCGCGTCCCCGCCCAGCCCGGCGCCGCGTACCTCCGGGTCGAGGAAGAGGTCCAGGCTGGCGTGGCGGTAGTCGGGGTCGGTCTCCGCGTACCACTGGATCGCGCCGACCAGCCGGCCCTCGTGCTCGATCACGAAGACGGCCAGCGAGTCGTCGGCCAGGTCGGCACGGACCGCCTCGGCCAGGTCGTCGCCGCCCCGCCACCAGCGGCGCACCTCCGGGGTGGCGCGGATCGCGGCCAGCGCGGCCACATCCGCGTCCGTCGCCGGCCGCAGCGTCACCGTCCGCCCGCGCAGCATCGCGTCAGCCCCGCCGCTCGCCGTGCTCGACACAGACCGCCGACCATCCGGCCGGCACGACCTGCACCTTCATCCGTCGGCGGCAGGACGCGCACCAGCGCGGCGGCTCCCACGCCCGCGCCGCCGCGCAGGCGGGGTGCGGGCCGGCGGCCACCGACTCGCCGCACCTGTCGCACCAGCGCGTCACCGCGCCGGCGTCGTCGGCCGTGCCGGCGCGGTGGGCCGCGTCGGCGGCACCGGCCGGCGCGTCGGGTCGGACCAGCTTCGTCACCGTCGCCTCACAGGGTCGCCGAGAGCGCCTTCACCGGCATCTTCAGGTCGGTCAGGAGTTGCAGGTCGTCGGTGGCCGGCCGACCCAGCGTGGTCAGGTAGTTGCCGACGATGACCGCGTTGATGCCGCCGAGCAGACCGTCGCGGGTGCCGAGGTCCCCCAGGGTGAGCTCGCGACCGCCCGCGTACCGGAGGATGGTGCGCGGCATGGCCAGCCGGAACGCGGCGATGGCCCGCAGCGCGTCCTTGCCCTCGACCACCGGCCGGTCACCCAGCGGCGTCCCGGGACGCGGGTTGAGGAAGTTCAGCGGCACCTCGTGCGGGTCCAGCTCGGCGAGCTGCGCGGCGAACTCGGCCCGCTGCTCCACCGTCTCGCCGAGCCCGAGGATGCCGCCGCAGCAGACCTCCATGCCGGACTCGCGGACCATCCGCAGCGTCTCCCAGCGCTCCTCCCAGGAGTGCGTGGTGACCACGTTCGGGAAGTAGGAGCGGCAGGTCTCCAGGTTGTGGTTGTACCGGTGCACGCCCATCGCGGCCAGCTCGTCGACCTGCTCCTGGGTGAGCATGCCGAGCGAGGCGGCGACCTGGATGTCGACCGCTTCGCGGATGGCGGCCACGCCGGCGCGCATCTGCGCCATCAGCCGGGCGTCCGGGCCGCGGACGGCGGCCACGATGCAGAACTCGGTGGCCCCGGTCGCGGCGGTCTGCTTCGCGGCCTCGACAAGCGCCGGGATGTCCAGCCAGACCGACCGGACCGGCGAGGTGAACAGGCCGGACTGGGAGCAGAAGTGGCAGTCCTCCGGGCAGCCGCCGGTCTTCAGCGAGACGATGCCCTCGACCTCGACCTCCGGACCGCACCACCGCATCCGGACCTCGTGGGCGAGTTGGAGCGCGGCCGGCAGGTGCTCGTCGGGCAGGTTCAGCACGGCGAGGATGCCGGCCTCGTCGAGGCCGACGCCGTTCTCCAGCACCCGGGTCCGGGCCTGGTCGAGGATCTCTGGCATGGCTCGTAACCTAACAGGCCGCCGGAAGCGCGGGAAACCGTCGTGAGCGGCCCGGCGAGCCGGGACCACGCCACGCCGGGGTCGCCCGCCCGGGTGGTAACTTCGCCCGGCGGAAGCGCCCGGCGGGGCGGGCGGTCGGCGGGAGGGGACGGTGCGGTGGCGGACTGGCTGGCGGCTCTCGACCGCGGCGCCGAACAGCGGGCCGCTGCGGGCCTGACCCGCACGCTGCGTCCACGCGCGGCCGACGACGACGTCGTCGACCTGGCCGGCAACGACTACCTCGGCCTGGCCACCCACCCGGAGGTCACCGCCGCCGCCGCGACGGCCCTCTCCCGGTACGGGCTGGGCGCCACCGGGTCACGACTGGTGCGCGGCTCCACCGACCTGCACCACGCGCTCGAGGACGACCTGGCCGCCTGGCTCGGCGTCGACCGGGCGCTTGTCTTCTCCTCCGGCTACCTGGCCAACCTCGCCGCCGTCCGGGGCCTGACCCAGCCGCGTACGCTGCTGGTCTCCGACGCGCACAACCACGCCTCGCTGATCGACGGCTGTCGGATCTCCCGCGCCGAGACGCTGGTGACGCCGCACCGGGACGTGGCCGCGGTGGCCGCCGCGCTGGCCGCCGCGCCGGGCCGGCCGGCCGTGGTGGTGACCGAGTCGGTCTTCTCCGTGGACGGCGACGTGGCGCCGCTCGCGGAGCTGCACGCGGTGGCCCGCCGGCACGGCGCGTTGCTGCTCGTCGACGACGCGCACGCGCTCGGCGTCACCGGCCCGGCCGGCGCCGGCGGGGTGGCCGCGGCCGGGCTGGCCGGCGCGCCCGACGTGGTGGTCACCGCGACCCTGTCCAAGGCGCTCGGTGGGGCCGGCGGCGTGGTCGCCGGGCCGGCGGAGTTCGTCCGCCACCTGGTGGAGACCGGCCGCACGTTCATCTTCGACACCGCGCCGCCACCGGCGGTGGTGGCCGGGGTGCGGGCCGCGGTGCGGCTGGCCCGGGACGGCGACGCGCTCCGCGCCGAGCTGACCGACCGGGTCGCGCTGGCGGTGCGCCGGCTGGGCGCGGCGGGGCTGCCGGTGTCCGCCCCCGACGCGGCGGTGGTCTCGGTGACCGCGCCCGGCCCGGAGGCGGCGACCGCCTGGGCGGCGGCCTGCCGTGACCGGGGTGTGGCGGTCGGCTGCTTCCGTCCGCCGTCCACGCCGGACAGCCGCTCCCGGCTGCGCCTGACCATCGGCGCCGGGGTGGACCGGGCGGACTTCGAACGGGCCCTGGACGTGATCGTGGCGTGCGCCCCGCAGTCGCGAACGGAGGACTCATGAGCGACGGCTGGACCGGCGCGGTGCTGGTGACCGGCACCGACACCGGGATCGGCAAGACCGTGGTGACCGCGGCCGTCACCGCCGCCGCCCAGGCGGCCGGGCTGCGGGTGGCGGTGGTCAAGCCCGGTCAGACCGGCACCGCCACCGGCGAGCCCGGCGACGTCGACTCGGTGACCCGGCTGGCCGCCCCGCTCACCGGCCGGACGCTGGCCAGCTACCCGGACCCGCTCGCCCCGCTGGCCGCGGCCCGGGTCGCCGAGCTGCCGCCACTGGAGCTGTACAACGCGGTCGACGCGGTCCGCGAGGAGGTCGACAAGCACGACCTGGTGCTGATCGAGGGAGCCGGCGGGCTGCTCGTACCGATGGGGGTGCGGCCGTCCGGCGAGCCCTGGACGGTGGCCGACCTTGCGGTGTCGCTGGGCGCGCCGGCGGTGGTGGTGGCGCGGGCCGGGCTCGGCACGCTCAACCACACCGCGCTGACGCTGGAGGCGTTGGAGCGGCGGGCCGTGCCGGCCGGCGTGGTGATCGGCGCCTGGCCGACCGAGCCGGAGCTGGTGCACTGGCTGAACCTGTCCGAGCTGGTGCCGAACCTGCTCGGCGCGGTGCCCGCCGGCGCCGGCGGGATGGACCCGGGCGTGTTCCGCCGGTCCGCGCCGGGTTGGCTCACGCCGGCGCTCTACGGTGTCCTCGACGACTGGCGGGCCTGGGCCGAGGAGAGCGGCTGAGCACCTGACCTTCGTCGGTGCCCGGGCCCGTCCGGCGTGGGTAGCGTGACCGCCGTGGACCTGTCCCCGTCGCCGTCGACGGCCCGTCGCCGGGCCGGTGACCTGCTGCTCTGGGCCATTCTCGGGGCCCCGGTGACGGCCGCCCGGATCAGCCCGCCGGGGCAGCCGTACGACGTGCCGCTGCTGGTCGGCGGGCTGGCGCTGCTCGCGGTGTCGGTCGCGGTGAGCCGCCGGTGGCCGCTCGTGGCGGTGCTGGCGGTGGTGGCCGGTTCGCTCGTCGACGGCAACGTGGTGTTCGCCATCCCGGTCTTCGGCTACCTGGCCGGGCTGCGCAGCGCCCGGGCCGCCCCGGCGGCGACCGTGTTCGCCGCCATCGCGGTGACCGGCACCGGGCTCAACCTCGGGCTGCTCGGCACCGAGCCGGCCGTCTGGTTCCAGCTCGCCTCGGTGCTGCTCTTCGCCGGCGTGTTCCCGTGGCTGCTGGGTCGGCTGCGGCGGCAGCACCGGGCGTTGGCGGCGGCCGGGCGGCGGCACGCCGAGCGGGAGCGGCGCGGCGCGGCGGAGCGGGTACGCCTGCGCGAGCGGGCCCGGATCGCCCAGGAGATGCACGACTCGCTCGGGCACGACCTGAGCCTGATCGCGTTGCGGGCCGGCGCGCTGGAGCTGGCCACCGGGCTGGCCCCGGCGCACCGGGCGGCGGCGGGGGAGTTGCGGGCCAGCGTCGCCGCCGCCACCGAGCGGCTGCACGAGGTGATCGGCGTGCTGCGCGAGGAGCGCACCCGGCGCCCGCCGGACGAGTCGGTCGCCGAGCTGGTCGACGGCGCCCGCGACGCCGGGATGGTGGTGCGCCTGCGGGAAGACGTGCCCGCCGGGAGCGCCGCCGCGAGCCTGCCGCCGCTTGTCGCGCACGCCGTGCACCGGGTGGTCCGGGAGGCGCTCACCAACGCGGCCCGCTACGCGCCGGACGCCCCGGTCACGGTGACCGTGGCACGCGCCGCCGACGCGGTCACGGTCGCGGTGGTCAACCCGCCGGCCCCGGCCGGTCCGCTGGCCGGGCCGGCGTCGCACGGCTCCGGCCTGCTGGCGCTGCGCGAGCGGGTACGCCTCGCCGGCGGCGCCCTGGACGCGGGCCCTCGCGACGGCGGTTGGGCGGTCACCGCCCGTGTCCCGTTGCCCGGCGCCGGTCGCGACGGGTCATCCGCCCGGTCCGGTGACCGCGCGCCGGACGCTGCCCACCCGGTCTTCGCCCCGCTGACCGTCGACGGTGTCGGCGAGCCGGACGAGGACCGGCCGCACGACGGTGACCCGCACGAGGGTGACCCGCACGACGGCGGGCGGTCCGGCGTGGAGGCCCGGCGGCTGCGCGAGGCCCGCCGACGGGTCCGCCGCAGCCTGCTCGTCGCGTTCGGCGCGCCGGCCGGGCTGGCGCTGGCGCTCGCGCTGGTCTACTACCCGCTCGCCACCGCCGGGGCGGTGCTCGACCGGCCCGGCTTCGACCGGCTGAGGCTGGGCGAGCAGCGGGACGCGCTCGGGCTGCCCCGGCGGCAGGCCGAGCCGCCCGCCACCGGCGCGGCCCCCGGCTGCGAGTTCTACACCGACGGCAACTTCCCGTTCGCGGAGCCGACCTGGCGGCTCTGCTTCAGCGACGGGAAGCTGATCAGCAAGGAGCGGATCGCGTCATGACCGACGACCACGGGCGGCCGTTGCGGGTGGTGCTCGCCGACGACGAGGCGATGGTGCGCGCCGGGGTGCGGGCGATCCTCGCCGCCGACCCGGGCGTCGAGGTGGTCGGCGAGGCGGGCGACGGCCACGCGGCGGTGGAGCTGGTGCGTGCGCACCGGCCCCGGGTGGCGCTGCTCGACATCCGGATGCCCCGCTGCGACGGGCTCGACGCGGCGGCGCAGATCCGCCGCCTGGTGCCGGAGACCGCGCCGGTCATGCTCACCACGTTCGGCGACGACGACCTGATCGCCCGCGCGCTCGGCCTCGGCGCCGCCGGCTTCCTGCTGAAGTCCGGCGACCCGAGGGAACTGCTGGCCGGGGTGCGCGCGGTGGCCGACGGCGGGGCGTACCTGTCGCCCCGGGTGGCCCGCCGGGTGATCGAGCTGAGTGGCGGGCGGCTCGCCCGTGGCCCGTCCGCGCGGGATCGGCTGGCCGGGCTGACCGACCGGGAGCGGGAGGTGCTCGCGCTGGTCGGGGCGGGGCTGTCCAACGCCGAGATCGCCCGCCGGCTGCACCTGGTCGAGGGCACCGTGAAGAGCTACCTGACCAGCGTCTTCACCCGACTCGACGTGCGTAACCGGGTGCAGGCGGCGATCCTCGCGTACGAGGCGGGGCTGGTCCCGCCCACCGGCTGACCAGCCCCGCCCGTGCCGGCGCGGTCAGGCGTCGCGCCGGGCCAGCGCCCACCGGCCGCCCGCCAGCGCGGCGGCGGCCCAGCCGGCGAGCAGCAGCAGCCCGACGGCCGCCGGGTACGGCTCGGTGTCACCGGCCAGGAAGTGGCTGCCGGCGACGCCGGGGAACGCGTCGGCGATCCGGGTGAGCACCGTGATGTCCGGCTCCTGCAACGACAGCGGCACGATGTACAGCAGCGCCAGGAGCACGGTCAGCGTCAGCACCGGGCCGCGCAGCGCCGCGGCGAGCCCGAGCGCCAGCACGCTCACCAGCGCCAGGTATCCGGCGCAGGCGACGATGTCGGCCACCGTGCCGCCCAGCGGCGCCCGCCCCCACTCGCCCAGCACCGGCCGGGCCACCGCCGCGCCGACGCCGCCGAGCAGCAGCCCGACGCCGAACGTCACCGCGCCGACCACGAGCGCCTTGGCCGCCAGCACCCGACCCCGGGACGGGGTGCAGCGCAGCGTGGTGCGGATGGTGCCGGTGGCGAACTCGCTGGTGATCGCGAACAGGCCGAGCGCCAGCACGACGAACTGGGTCAGCTCCAGCGAGCCGGCCACCACGTCCCCGACCGGCAGCACGCCGGGGTCCACGGTCGGGTCGTCGTCGGTGTTCGCGTTCACCACGTAGATGGCGAGCTGGGCGGCGGTGGCCGCCATGGTGACGAGCGCCGCGACCAGCGTCCACCAGGTGGAGCGGACCGACCAGAGCTTGGTCCACTCGGCGGCCACCGCGCCGACGAGCGGATGGCCGGCCGGGGTGGGCCGGGACGTCGGCCGGGTCTCCTCGAGCGTGGGCAGTGCGGTCATCGGGTTTCGCCTCCGGTCGGGCCGGCGACGTACTCGACGCTGGCGGCGGTCAGTTCCAGGAACGCCTCTTCCAGGGAGGGCGCGACGGCGGTCAGCTCGTGCAGCCGCACCCCCAGCTCGTACGCCAGGTCACCGACCCGGTCGGCGGTGCTGCCGGCGACGGAGAGGCCGCCGTGCCCGGCGGTGACGGTCGCGCCCTCGGCGGCCAGCCGGTCGCCGAGCGCGGCGAGCGCGGCCGGTTCCGGCCCGCGTACCCGGATCGAGGCGGCGGGCCGGGTGGCGATCAGCTCGGCCAGCGGCGCGTCGGCGACCAACCGGCCGCGGCCGAGCACCACCACCCGGTCGGCGGTCTGCTGCATCTCGCTCATCAGGTGGCTGGAGATCAGCACCGTGCGTCCCTCGTCGGCGAGTCGGCGGGTGAACCCGCGGATCCACCGCACCCCGTCCGGGTCGAGGCCGTTGACCGGCTCGTCGAGCAGCAGCACCGGCGGGTCACCGAGCAGCGCGCCGGCGATGCCGAGCCGCTGTCCCATCCCCAGCGACAACGCCCGGCCCGGCTTGCCGGCGGCCCGGGCGTCCAGACCGACCAGGTCGAGCACCTCGGCGACCCGCCGGGCCGGTACGCCGTTGCTGCGCGCCATCGCCCGCAGGTGCGCCACGCCGGAGCGGGCCGGGTGCACGCCGGTGGCGTCGAGCAGCGCGCCGACCTCGTACAACGGGTGCCGAAGGGTGCGGTACGCGCGCCCGTTGACCAGGGCCGCTCCGGCGGTGGGCCGGTCCAGGCCGAGCACCATCCGCATGGTGGTGGACTTGCCGGCGCCGTTCGGGCCGAGGAACCCGGTCACCTGACCGGGGCGGATCTCGACGGTCAGGTCGTCGACGGCGGTCACCCCGCCGAACCGTTTCGTCAACCCACGAAGTGTGATCATGCGCCGACGCTAGGCGCCGGCAGGCACCCCCCACCGCCACCGAACGCCACCCACCCACCCCCACTTTGGTAAGGCGGGGCCCCTTCTTAACGCCTCCGGTAGAGGCGGGGCCCCCGCTTAACGCCACGGCAGGCGTCAGCGGCGGGCGCCGGGTGGGTTCGGGTCCAGCTCCCACACGGTGGTGTGCTTGACCCGGACGCTCTCCAGCGCCTCGGACACCGGCACGTCGTACCCGGCCAACCGGTGGAAGCGCTCGCGGGGCAGGAACGCCCGGTCCGGGTCGCCCACCAGCACCCGCGCGCCGGACCGGGCGGCCCGGAGCAGGAAGCGCAGCATCCGCCGGGCCATCGCCTCGCTGTAGAACACGTCACCGGCCAGCACCACCTCGGCGTCCCCGGCGTCGGAGTCGAGCACGTCGCCCAACTCGGCGTCGACGCGTACCCCGTTGGCCTCGGCGTTGAGCGCGACGGCCGCGACGGCCCGCTCGTCCACCTCGACGGCCCGGACGGCGGCGGCGCCGGCCCGGGCGGCGGCGATGGCGACCAGGCCGGAGCCGGCGGCGAGGTCGAGCACCCGGCGGCCGGCGACCAGCTCCGGGTGGTCGGTCACGTACCGGGCGAGCGCCTGCCCGCCGGCCCAGGCGAAGGCCCAGAACGGCGGCGGTTGGCTGCTGCGGAACTCGCCCTCGGTCAGCTCCCAGAGGCCGATCGGCTCGTCAGCCTGGTGCAACCGCACCTCGGGGACGAAGGCGACCGGGGCGAGACGCGCGTGCAGCCGGACGAAGGCGGCGGACAGCTCGGACACCCGGAGATTGTGTCGCACGGCCGATCCCGGGCGTGTCGGCGGGCGGTCGTGACCGGTTCACCACTGTCGGTGAAACGACCCCCCGATGTTGACGTTGGGTGCGAACACGCCCGTCTACCGACCGGCCGGGACCGCTCCTAGCGTTGCGGGTGGACACGACCGACCGAGGTGAGGAGGCCTGGTGAGCGGGTGGCGGCACGCGCTGCGGATCGGGCTGGTGCTGACCTGCCTGGCGGGTTCCGGGTTCGCCGGGGCCGCGCCGGCCGGGGCGGCGGCGGCCTTCTCCACGGAGCTGAGCGGCCTGCCGGACGAGTTCACCGGCGGCAATCGGGTGGAGACGCTCTCGGCGGTGGTGTCCCGGTCCGACCGGGGGGCGCGCTCCGACTGCGTCAAGGTGCGCTGGTCGATGCTGCTCCAGGTGCAGGGCCTGCGGCTGGACCAGGTGAAGGTGGACCGGGTGGAGGAGACCGGCTCGTTCCCGCTGGAGATCCGCACCGAGGGGGACACCGCGCGACTGACCGACCGGGAGCTGGACCCGGGGGTGCTCTGCCCGGGGCGCACGGTGACCGCGCGCTACCGGGTGGCCTTCGCCGAGGACGTGGGGCGCGGCCGGGTGAGCATCGCCGCCGAGGCGTACGACCCGCAGTTGCGGCTGCTGGCCCGGCGGACCGCCTCGCGCCAGGTGGTGGGCGAGGCGGTCGAGCCGACGCCGGAGCCTTCGCCGACGAGCGCCGAGCCGACCGACCCGCCCCGCGAGGAGCCGCCCACCGAGGAGCCGACGGCGGACGAGCCGAGCGACGCGACGGTGGTCGAGCCGCCGCTGCCGGGCGCGGCCGGGCGGCCGGTCGCCGAGACCGGCGGCTTCG
The DNA here is from genome assembly GCF_045040125.1 of Micromonospora sp. NBC_01392. NCBI lineage: Bacteria > Bacillati > Actinomycetota > Actinomycetes > Micromonosporales > Micromonosporaceae > Micromonospora > Micromonospora sp. NBC_01392. The sequence continues at coordinate 2,071,276 of NZ_CP109549.1, forward strand.
GGGTGGTGCAGGCCGCCTTCGGGCTCGGTGGTCTGCTGCTCTTCCTCGGGGCCGGGCTGTTGCTGCGGATGCGACGCCTGCTCCGCCCCGCCGGCGAGCCCACCGATGGTCCGGCCGGGGGCCCGGCGACGTCGTTCGAACGGCGACGGACCCCGCGACGGTGGCGGTGACGCCGGCGGTGACCGGCCTCAGCCGGCGGCTGCGGCCTGCGCGTACGCGGGCGCGGCGCCGGCGGACCGGGGGCGCAGCGACAGCACCGCGCCGAGGCCCGGCACGTCCTGCCGGTCGACGGTGAACTCGGCCGCCAGTGACCGGTGCAGGTACGCCAGCGACTCCGGGTCGACAGCGCACATCTCCGGCGCGTTCTCGTCGGTGGCGACCAGGTGCACCTCGCCGGCCAGCAGCAGCGACGAGTTGACGAACTGGCACAGCTCCGGCCAGAGCAGGTAGCGCCAGAAGTTCACGCTGACCACCGCGTCGAGGCTGCCCGGCGCCAGCGGCGGGGCGAGTCCGATCAGGTGGAAGTTGGTCGGCCCGACCGGCGCGGCGTGGTCGAACGTCAACGCCTCCGGGGGCAGCCCGGCGTCGGCGCTGCCGGTGCCCACCCAGAGCACCCGGGGCCCGGGCAGCCGGCCGGCGAGTCCTGTCACGGCGGGGCCGATGGCACACGTCGCGGCCGTGACGGACGCGCGGACCAGGGAACGGTAGAACAGGATCCGCTTGACCGCCTCCGGGCCCACGATGACGCTGAGGAACTCCCACTCCAGGCAGGGGTAGAGCGCCATGACCGATCGGGTGTTGGCCATCATCTCGGCCCAGTTGCGGCCCATGTTGCGGTGGTGCGGCAGGTGGACCACGCGGGCGTCGTCGTCGTACCCGAACGTCGCCCCGGCCTGGTCGACCCGGTAGAACAGCTCGATGTCCTCCATGCCGTAGCTGAGCGCGAACTCCTCGCGGAAGCCGCCGACCCGGTCGAACAGCTCGCGGGGCAGCGAGATGTTGTGCGTGTAGGCGACGGTCCAGCCGACCGCCAGCCAGTCCCGGCGCTCGTCCGGCACACCGTCGGGGGGAAAGCGCATGTCGCCGGCGTACGGCGAGAGGCGGGGGATCGCCGCCGGTTCGTCGCGCAGCACGGCGGGCAGGTGGGCCAGCCCGATGTCGTCCCGGCGGCCGATCAGCACCGGGGCGGCGCCCGGCGTGCGGTGGTGGGTCAGGTGCCGCTCCAGCAGGTCGGGCATCGACCAGGAGTCGGCGTCGAGGAAGACGATCAGGTCCGCGGCGGCGTGCCGTACGCCCTCGTTGCGCACGCCGGAGCGACCCCGGCGCTCGGCCAGCTCGATCAGCCGCAGGCGCAGGCCGGCGCCGGCGGCCAGCGCCTCCGGGTAGCCGTCGGACGATCCGCCGTCGCGCACCACGACGACCTCGAAGCGGTCCGGGGACAGCGTCTGGCGGGCCAGCGCCCGCAGGGTCAGTTCCAGGCAGTGCGGGTCCTGGTAGGTCGGCATCACCACGGTCAGCTCGGGGGAGCCGGGGGTCTGCGACGACATGCGCGTGATCTCCGTTCGTCGGTCCGTGGCGGACGTGCGCCACCGGGGCCACCGGCGCGGCGGGTTCGTTGCGGACCGCCGGCGCGGGCGTGCGGAAGGGGGCCGGCCGGGGGGTGGAGGGCCGGAGAACGCTGTGATGAGGATGATTCACGATAACCGTACGCATAGGTGGCAGTCACTGAAAGCAGGGGTTGGTAGGGGTGGCTCGCTTTACAAAAACTTTTCTCTTGTAAAACACGCTGGCGGCTGACACAGTCGGGTCAGGAGCAACCGATCGGAGTCCGACGATGCGTATCGACACCGTTCCGTGGCGGGACCCCCGCCGGCCGCTCTGGCCGCTCGCGCTGCTCGTGCCGGCGCTGCCGTTCCTGGCCTGGTCGCTCTGGCACGCCACCGGGTCCGGCTGGGCCTGGTGGCTCACCCCGGCGATGGTCTTCGGCGCCATCCCGCTCGTCGACCTGATGATCGGCGACGACCGGGCGAACCCGCCCGAGGCGGCGGTGCCGGCGTTGCAGGCCGACGGCTACTACCGCTGGCTCACCTACCTCTACCTGCCCGCCCAGTACGCGGCCCTGGTGCTGTGCTGCGCGGTGTGGGCCGGCGGCCGGCTCTCCTGGCCGGCCGCCGCCGGCCTGGTCGCCACCGTCGGGGTGGTCGACGGCATCGCCATCAACACCGCCCACGAGCTGGGGCACAAGCGGGAGCGGGCGGAACGCCGGCTGTCGAAGATCGCGCTGGCGCCGACCGGGTACGGGCACTTCCACGTCGAGCACAACCGGGGCCACCACACCCGGGTCGCCACGCCCGAGGACCCGGCCAGCTCGCGCCTCGGCGAGTCGTTCTGGGCGTTCTGGCCGCGTACCGTCGCCGGCAGCCTGCGCTCGGCCTGGCGGTTGGAGGCCGGCCGCTTCCGGCTGCGCGGGCGCAGCCCGTGGACCTGGCGCAACGACGTTCTCAACGCCTGGGCCCTGACCGTGCTGCTCTTCGCCGTGCTGGCGGCGGTGTTCGGGCCCGGCGTGCTGGTCTTCCTCGTGCTCCAGGCGGTGGTCGGCTTCTCCCTGCTGGAGGCCGTCAACTACCTGGAGCACTACGGCCTGGCGCGGCAGCGCACCGCCGCCGGCCGCTACGAGAAGGTCGACCCCCGGCACAGTTGGAACAGCGACCGGGTCGTCACCAACGTCTTCCTGTTCCAGCTCCAGCGGCACAGCGACCACCACGCCAATCCGCTGCGCCGCTACCAGGCGCTGCGCAGCTTCGACGCCTCGCCGCAACTGCCGGCCGGCTACGCCACCATGGTGGTCGCCGCGCTGCTGCCGCCGGTCTGGCGGCGCGTGATGGACCACCGCGTGCTGGCCCACTACCGGGGCGACCTGTCCGCCGCGAACGTCCACCCGCCGGCCCGGGACCGGGTGCGGGCCCGCCTGGCCCGGGCCGGCGCCGCGGAGCCGTCCGCCGGCTGAACTCCGGGCCCGGCCGTCCCGCACCCCCTGGTGGACGGCCGGGCCCGGCCGCCGCCACGGTCCAGCCGGCCGGGCCCGGTGCCGGCTCCCGTCCAGCCGGCCGGGCCTGGTGCCGGGGCTGGTGCCGGATCAGTCCAGTTGGCCGGGTTCCAGGCTCAGCTCGCGGGCGGCGACCAGGCGGATCCACTCGGCGATCTGCCGGCGGGTGATCACCCGTTCGTGCACCGAGAGCTGCACCGCCAGGCCGTCCATCACGGCACTGATCCGCCAGGCCGCGCCGGCCGGGTCGGGGCAGGTGAAGGTGCCGTCGGCGACCCCGTCGGCGATCACCGTCGCCAGGTCCTGCCGCCAGCGCAGGTCGAGGCGGCGGGAGAGCTTCTCCAACTCCGGCGTCCGCAGCGACTCGGACCAGCCGTCGATCCAGATCGACCAGGAGGCGGCGCGGCCGGTCGGCGCGTAGAGGCGCAGCATCCGGCGCAGCTTCGCCAGCGGCGGAGCGGCGGAGCGGAGCACCGCGTCCAGGCGGGCCAGATCCTGCTCGACCGCGTACGCGAACGCCTGCGCGAGCAGCCGGTCCTTGGTGGCGAAGTGGTAGAAGACCAGCGCCTGGCTGACCCCGGCGGCCTCCGCCACGTCGGCGGTACGCGTGTTGGCGAGCCCTCGTTCCGCGATCACCTCGCAGGCCGTACGCAGCAGCGCGTCCAGGCGGATCTCGGCGGCTCGTCTCGTCACGCCGTTACGGTAGCCCATCCGGATGACCACGAGGAGTTACCGGAGCGGCCGGTCGGCGATGGGACAGTCGGAAGGTAGACACTCCGTCGGTGGTCAGGATCCGCAGGTGGGCGCGCCTGTGATCGGCCCGCCGGCTCCCACCCAGGCTCCTAGGACGCCTGCCGGAGATGGCGCACCGCTCATCCCGGACGCGCCGGGAACGGGGATCCGATTTGGCAACGTTCCCTCGCTCGGCTAAAGTTCTCATCCGTCACCGGGAAACGCCGGGGGCGTGCGGACGTAGCGCAGCTGGTAGCGCATCACCTTGCCAAGGTGAGGGTCGCGGGTTCGAATCCCGTCGTCCGCTCGGAGAATGCCGCCACGCAGTTCGGGGGCAACCTCGGTGGAGTGGCCGAGAGGCGAGGCAACGGCCTGCAAAGCCGTGTACACGGGTTCAAATCCCGTCTCCACCTCGGCAGTTGACGAGGGCGATTGGCGCAGTGGGAGCGCGCTTCCTTGACACGGAAGAGGTCACTGGTTCAAACCCAGTATCGCCCACCATCGGAAAGGCCGTGTCGATCACTCGACACGGCCTTTCTCGTCGTGCGCAGGACCTCGTCGGGTGCGGGGCACCGGGAACGCCCCGCGTGGTCGAGACTGGCCCGGTGAACGAACAGCAGACCCGAGCCCAGCAATTCCGCAGCCTGCACGTGCCCGGTGAGCCGTTGGTCCTGGTCAACGCCTGGGACGCGGCAAGCGCCCGGATCGTGGCCGCGGCCGGCGCCCGCGCGGTCGCCACCACCAGCGCCGGCGTGGCGTGGAGCCGGGGCGCGCCGGACGGTGACGCGCTCACCCGTGAGACCGCCGTCGACGTGATCCACCGGGTCGCCGCCGCGGTGCCCCTGCCGGTCACCGCGGACATCGAATCCGGGTACGGCGACACCCCCGACGAGGTGGCCGAAACGGTGACCGCGGTGCTCGCGGCCGGCGCGGTGGGCGTGAACATCGAGGACGCCCGGTACGACGCGGGCCCGCCCCTGCGCCCGGTCGACGAGCAGTGCGCCCGCCTGGCCGCGGTCCGCGCCGCCGCCGACCGCGCCGACATCCCGCTCTACGTGAACGCGCGCGTCGACACGTTCCTGTGCGGGGTCGGCGGTGTGCCGGAGACGGTGGCGCGGGCCGAGGCGTACCTGGCCGCCGGCGCGGACGGCGTCTTCGTGCCGGGGACGGTCGACCCGGAGACCATCGCGGCGCTGGTGGCGGCGCTCCCCGCCCCGCTGAACGTGCTGGTCGGGCCGGGTGCCCCGGCGGTTGCCGAGCTGGCCCGGCTCGGGGTGGCCCGGATCAGCCTCGGGTCGACCGTCTTCGGGGCGGCGTACGCGGTGGCCCGGCGGGCGGCGACCGAGGCGCTCGACGCCGGGACGTACGACGCGCTGGCCGGCGGGCTCGACCACGGCACGCTCAACGCGCTGATGCGGGACTGACCCGGGGACGCGGACGGGGGCGCCCAGCGGCGCCCCCGTCCCGGCCCGGCCGGGGACCGATCAGCTCCGTCGGCCCCCGGGTGTGTGTGCGGTCGGATCACATCGGCGGGGCGACGTCCCGGCGCTCCTCGACCCGGCGGTACTCCACCGGCTGGTCGACGGTGGTGACCACCTGACGGCGGCGGCCCCAGACCAGCGTGGTCATGATCAGGCCGAGCACGCCGGCCGCCATCAGGATCCAGCCGACGACGTCGAGATCGACACCGCCGACGTTGGCGTTCAGCGCGAACGTGAGGATCGCGCCGACCGCGATCAGGAAGATGCTCGTACCGATACCCACGACAGCCTCCTTCAGGGGGATGATTGTGCTGTCGCCCGGCTCTGTACCCCGGCGGCGAGCAGCGCAACCACGGGTGCGCGGGGGGTCGCCGCGCGGCGATCTTGGCATCGGGTAGAGTTTCCCTCGTCGCCGACGCGAGCCGGCGGCGGTGCGGACGTAGCGCAGCTGGTAGCGCATCACCTTGCCAAGGTGAGGGTCGCGGGTTCGAATCCCGTCGTCCGCTCGCGAACTGCCCCGGGCGATTGGCGCAGTGGGAGCGCGCTTCCTTGACACGGAAGAGGTCACTGGTTCAAACCCAGTATCGCCCACCGAAGAATCACCCCTCTGCCGCCGGTTGACCGGCGGGCATCCCCCACCGGCGGCCGGCACCGGCCACATCGGTCACCCGTTCGCCCCGAGGGCCGGGTGAAGATCAACCGTGCGGGTTATGGGCCGCCGGCTCGACGCGTGTCAGGGTGAGGCCCGATACGCAGGGAGGCGGTCACATGCGGACGATCGGGCAGGGACGATGGCGGCGTACGGTCGCCCGGACGGGCGTGGCGGTGGTCGTCGCGGCGGCCGGGGTGACGGTGGGCGGCGCGCCCGCGCAGGCCACCGCGACCCGGACCGTGGCGTTCTGGAGCATGGACGAGCCGGCGGCGTCGACCGTGCTGACGGACAGCAGCGGCAGCGGCCGGCACGGCGCGGTCGGCGACGAGGTGGTCACCGGCGCGATCTATGCCGGGGCCACCGGTCACCGGTTCGCCACCCACCTGCCCACCGACCAGGAGTACGTGCCCGGCCACGTGGACCTGGTGCCGCACAGCACCGACCTCAACCCGGACGCCGGGGACTTCTCGGTGACCATCCGCTACCGCACGACGTACTCGTTCGGCAACATCCTCCAGAAGGGACAGGGGAACACCGCCGGCGGCTACTGGAAGTTCGAGGCGCCGGGCGGCAAGCCGAAGTGCCTGTTCCGCGGCGGCGACGGCGCCTCGCGCACCGGGTACACCGACGTGCCGATCGCCGACGGTCAGTGGCACACCGTCACCTGCAACCGCACCGCCGCGTACGTGGAGATGTACGTCGACGGCGTCCGCACCAGCCGGCTGTCCGGGCCGACCGGCACCATCGCGAACTCGTGGCAGCTCTCCGTCGGCGGCAAGAGCCAGTGCGACGGTACGAAGGTGACCTGCGACTACTTCGCCGGTGACATCGACTACGTGAAGATCCTGAAGGGTTCCGGCGGGCCGGCCAACCAGGCCCCGGTGGCCGCCGTGACGCCGTCCTGCGCCGGGCTGGTGTGCACGTTCTCCGGCGCCGGTTCCACCGACGCGGACGGCGCGATCCAGGACCACCGGTGGGCCTTCGGCGACGGGTCCGACGCCGACACCGTCTCCGTGCCGACCACGTCGCACACGTACGCCGCGGCCGGCACCTACCCGGTCACGCTGACGGTCACCGACGACCGGGGCGCCACCGGCACCACGACTGTCGACGTCACCGTCGCGCCGGTGCCGGAACGGATCTCGTTCGTCGGCCAGGCCACCGCGAACGCCAACTGGTCCAGCCACACGGTGACCGTCCCGTCCGGCGTGCAGCCCGGTGACACGCTGCTGCTCCTGCTCGGCCAGAACACCCACACCGGCACCGGCGAGCCGACCGGGGTGACCGGCTGGACGCGCCTCGACCGGTTCGACGGCGGCTACGCCACCACCACCGCCTGGTGGAAGACCGCGACCGCCGGGGACGCGGGCACGGCGGTGCGGGTGGCGCTGGACAGCCAGGCGAAGGGCAACCTGGTGGTGGCCGCGTACCGGGGGGTCGCGCCGGGCGCGCCGGTCTTCGCCCGGGCCACCGACCCGGCCAGCACCGCCACGCGGACCACCCCGCTCGCGCCGGTGACCGCCGCGCAGAGCTGGGCCGTGTCGTACTGGCTGCACGGCGACGCCACCTCCACCGCGCTCACCCCGCCGGCCGGCGTCGCGGTCCGCAGCAACAGCTCGCAGACCGGAGGTGGCCGGGTGACCGGCCTGCTGGCGGACTCGGCGAGCAGCGTCCCGGTCGGCAGCTACGGCGGGCTGGCCGCGACGGGCGCGGCGGCGAGCACGACCACCACCACCTGGACGTTCGTCCTCCCGCCGGCCTGACCCCGTTTTTCCGGTACGCACGCGAAGGCCGGCACCCCGTGCGGGGTGCCGGCCTTCTGCAGCATGTCTTAGCTGTTCCAGTGCTTGTTGACGAGGTCGGTGGCCTGCTTCTCCCACTGCGCGTACGCATCCGGGTAGGCGGACACCTGCACGGTCTGGGCGGCCTTGGTCAGCGGCATGTCCTGCCAGCCGTCGACCTGCTTCAACCCCTTCAGGAACGCCAGGGTCGAATACTCCGGGTCGGTGATCTGCTCCGGGGTGCCCCAACCCGAGGACGGGCGCTGCTGGAACAGACCCAACGAGTCGTGATCATTGCGGTCGCCGAGGTGGCCCAGGTTCTCCAGCTTCGACTCCTGCAACGCCGTAGCGATCGAGACCACCGCGGCCCGCTCCGGCAGCCCGGCCTTCTTCGTCGCGGCGACGATCGCCTTCACGTTGGCCGTCTGCTCATCATTCAGGCTGATCGTCGACTGCTCACCCTGCACGCTCGCGACCGCGACCGGCTTGCTGGCGGTGGCGGCGTGCGCGGACTCGACATGACCGGCGATCGGACCGGCGAACACACCACCGGTGAAAGCCAGACCAGCAATACCCAGAACGCTCTTACGCAGCATCGTGTTCATGAGGGGGCTCCATTCGGGGGTCAACGCACCGGGGGGGTGCGGGCACCGTCAGGCGCACAAGAAAAGTTCTGGCTGCTCGCGGGGGCGGGGGCCTCGACGCGGGCGCCGGAAGACTGTGCAACGACCGGGCGTCCACCGTCATTCCCAGAGGGCTGGCGGGCGCTTGCCTTCCTCGGCCGTGCACCGGGATACAACGCCGCGACCCCCCGACCCATTCCACCGCCAGCGTGCCGCCCACCACCCCCAAACCGGACAAACCGCCCCACACGAGAACGCCCCCGACCCCCCGACCGCCGATCTTGCAGTTACGGACCGCCCATTCGGTGCAAAACCCGACGTTCCAGGGGCACCAAGTGCAAGATCGGCGCACGGAAGGTCCAGGGGTGGGGTGGTGGCCTTGCTGCGCAGCGAGACCGCCCACTCCGCGCCCCGCCCGACGCTCCGACCGCTCACCCCGTTGACCATGAGGTTGGCGGTGACGAAACGGACATCGAGTGCCGCCAACTTCATGATCAACGCGGGGAGCGGGCCGGGGAGGGGCCAGGGAGCGGGAGGGTTCTGCCGTTGGCAGATCCGCTCACCGTGAACAGGTCCGCCCGGCCCGGGGTTCCGGGGGCAGGGTGGGGCGATGCGACTGTTGATGCTGGGTGGCACGGGTTTCGTCGGTGGGGCGGTGGTGGCCGAGGCGGTCCGCCGTGGCTGGGCGGTGACCGTCTTCAACCGGGGTGTGCACGGCGAGGTGCCGGCCGGCGTACACCGGTTGCGGGGTGACCGGGACGAGCCCGGCGGGTTGGCGGCGCTCGCCGGCGGCGAGTGGGACCTGGTGGTGGACACCTGGGACGGCGCGCCCCGGGCCGTGCGGGACGCGGCTCGGGCCCTGACCGGTGCGGTGCCGCACTACGTCTACGTCTCCAGCGGCTCGGTGTACGCGCCGACGGCCGGGCCGGGCACGGGGGAGGAGGCGCCGACCGTCGCGGCCGAGCCGGACGCGGACGACGGCGACTATCCGAGCAACAAGGCCGGCGGGGAGCGGGCCGCAGTGGAGGTGTTCGGCGAGCGGGCGTTGCTGGTGCGGGCGGGCCTGATCCTCGGGCCGGGGGAGGACATCGGGCGGCTGCCGTGGTGGTTGCACCGGGTCGCCCGGGGCGGGGACGTGCTGGCCCCCGGGCCGCCGGATCTCCCGGTGCAGTACGTGGACGTCCGCGACCTGGCGGGTTGGCTGCTGGACCGGGGCGTCGAGGGCGTCGGCGGGGCGTACAACGTGGTGAGTCGGAGCGGGCACACGACGATGGGTGAGTTGCTCGACGCGGTGGTGGCGGCGACCGGGTCGGCCGCGACGCTGCGGTGGACGCCGCCGGCGGCGATCCTCGCCGCCGGCGTGGAGCCGTGGAACGACCTGCCGATCTGGATTCCGCGCGGGCACGAGTACCGCTGGTTGCAGGAGCGCGACGTCGAGCGCGCGTACGCGGCGGGTCTGGTCTGCCGGCCGGTCGCCGAGACGGTCGCGGACACCTGGCGGTGGCTGCGGGCGGTGGGTGGGGTGCCGGCGCGGGCCGGCCGACCGGCGCGCGCCCCGGTGGGCCTGGCTCCGGAGCGGGAGGCGGCGCTGCTGGCCACCCTGCCGGCCTGATCCGCGACGCGGGCGGTCCTCCGGTCGCGGCGCACGGCCGGCCGACCCGCCGCCACCGCCGGCACCGGCCCGACAGACAACGGGGGCGGGCCGGTGCCGGCGCAGGCCGGCGACATCGGGGGGCGGCGCGGACGACAACGGGGCCAGCCGGACGGCGACGGGGGCGGTGCGGCGGGGCCGGGTCCCGGCGGCCCCGCCGCTTCCCCGCGCGCCGCCGTCGCACCCGGCGGCGCGCCCGGTCCGGCACTCAGGGGTGGGTGCCGACCTGGCTGGCCTCGGTCTCCCAGATGCCGTACTGCCGCTCGGCCGGGGGCAGGCCGTAGAAGCAGACGCTGTCGACCTGCCCGGCCGTCTCGTTCGCCACCGACGAGCCGAAGCTGACGTAGCGGTAGCCGCGGTCGGACTTCGCGCCGTCGATCCCGGCCTCGGTGATCTTCATGCTGAGGCCCGGGTTCCAGCCCCGCACGTAGTCGATCATCTTGTACGGGTTGCGTTCGCCGCCGCCGTCCGCGCCGCGCGTCAGATAGCTGGAGCTGTAGCAGTGCACGGTGGCGACGTCCGGCCGGTACGGGCCGGTGAGCATCGCGCCCAGCCCGTCGCCGGTGTCCCGGACGAAGGCGTCGAACCACTGCCCGGAGTTGCCGAACGTGAACCCGGAGCCGTCGCCGTTCCAGCGGCCGGCCGGCATGTTGATCGCCCAGAGCAGGTTGCCCCGGTCCTGGGCCGGCTTGTTGTCGCGGATGGTGGCCAGTCGGTTCCACCGGGCCAGCCACGGGTTGTTCGGCTGGTGCCAGTCGGGTTCGTTGCCGATCTCCCAGACGAAGAGCGTGTTCGGGTGCGCGTCGACGTACGGCAGCAGTTGGTCGAGTTGTCGGCGGGCCAGGGCCGGGTCCGGGTCCTCCGAGGACTGGATGATCATCTCGGTGAGTCCGGTGCCGCGCAGCTCGTCGAGCTGCCCGTCGCTGAACTGCCGTCGGTTCGGGTCGCCCCAGAACATCGAGATGCGGGCGGTCTGCGGACGCATCCGGCGCAGCAGGTCCACCTTGCGGGCGAAGTCGATGTTGTTGGTGGCGCTGCCGGGCGAGACCACCGCGCCCCACTTCATGTAGTACGCGGCGGACGCCGGCGCGGGAACGCCGAGCACGCCGCCCGCGCCCAGCACGGCGGCGGACGCGCCGACGCCGCCGAGGAACCGGCGTCGGGACAGGCCGGGTCCGCCGGTCGTCGGCGGGACGGTGGTGCGGTCGGTCATCGGGAGCCTCCCCTGGTCCGATGGGTTCGGCCCCCACCGTGCCGTCCGCCGGCCGTCCCGTCCTCTCAGCTCGCTCTCACCTCGCTCGCGGCGCGCGCCCGCGCCTCGCCGAGCAGCCGCAGCGCCCGCTCACGTTCCTGCTCCTCGCCGTGCACGCGGCACAGCGCCAGGCAGCCGCGCAACGCGGACCGGGCCGCCGGGAGCCGACCCAGGGCGAGATGGGCGGCGCCGAGACGACGCAACGCGATCAGCTCACCGATGCCGTCGCCGACCTCCCGGCTGCCGGCGACCGCCTCGGTCAGCTCCGCCACCGCCCGCTCGTACTCGCCGGTGCGCAGGTGCAGGTCGCCGAGGTGACCCCGGCTGATGGCGGCGCCCCGCCGGTAGCCCAGCTCCTCGCAGAGCGCCAACGCGCGGCGCAGCAACCGGCCGGCGTCCGCCTCCGCGCCGTCGCGCCCCAGCACCAGGGCCAGGCTGGTCGAGGTGTACGCCTCGCCGAACCGGTCGTCGAGCTGCCGGAACAGCGCCAACGCCGCCCGGAAGGCGGTCTCCGCCGCGTCGGTGCGCCCGGCCACCCGGTGCGCCGCGCCGAGCCCGAACAGCACCTGCGCCTGCCCGGTGGGGTCGCCCAGCTCGACGGTGAGCGCCTCGGCCCGCCCCAGCGCGGTCATCGCGGCGGCGTCGTCGCGGCGCAGCCGGTACACGGTGCCGGCGGCCCGCAGCGTCAGCGCCTGCCCGGCGCGGTCGCCGAGCCGCTCGAACCGGGCCAGTGCGGCGTCGAGGCAGCGCCGCGCGTCGTCCAGCCGGTCCAGGTTGAGGTACCGCTCGCCGCGGGCCCGCAGCAGCCACGCCTGCCCGGTCTCGTTGCCGGCCGCCTCGCACGCGGCCAGCGCCTGCCCGATGGTGGCGTCCCAGTCGTCGAGGTGCTCGCGCAGCTCGAAGAAGCGGCCGAGCGAGTTCGCCAGGTTCCAGGCCGCCTCGTCGAGCCCGGCCGACGCGGCCCGCCGGACCGCGCCGGTGAGCGGGCCGCGGGCCGCCTCGAACCACGACACCGGGTCGGCGAGCACCACGTCCAGCTCGGCCGCCGTCCACCGGGACCAGCGCGGCGCCGCGCCGGCCGGGCCGCGCCTGAAACCACCGGGGGTACGCCGGTAGGCCTCGTCGGTCAGCGTCAGCCAGCCGCCGACCAGCCGGGTCAGCGCCGCCCGTCCGACGCCGGCCGGTTCCTCGGCCGCGCCGCGCTCCCCGGCGTACGCCCGGACCAGGTCGTGCAGCCGGTAACCGGCCGGGTCGACGTCCACCAGCCGGGCCTCGACCAGCCGTTCGGTGAGTTCCTCGGCGGCGGCCAGCGGCACGTCGAGCAGCGCCGCGGCGGCCCAGGACGGCACCCGGGGCAGGTCCACCGCACCGAGCAGCCGCAGCAGGCGGCGTTCCGCGCCGGTCAGCTCCTGGTAGCTGGTCGCCAGGCTGGAGCGGACCGCCAGGTCGCCGGTGCGCAGCACGTCCAGTCGGGCGCGCTCGTCGGCGAGCTGGTCGGCGAGCCGCCGTACCGGCCAGTGCGGGCGGGCGGCGAGCCGGGCGGCGGCGATGCGGATGGCCAGCGGCAGGTGCCCGCAGCGTTCGGCCACCCGGCGGCAGTCGGCGTGTTCGGCGGTGACGCGGGCCGGCCCGAGCGCGTGGCGGAGCAGGTCGACGGCCTGCTCGGCGGTGAAGACGCCGAGGTCGACGTGGGCCGCCCCGGGCAGGGCGGTGAGCCGCCGCCGCGCGGTGACCAGCACCGCGCATCCCGGCTCGGCGGGCAGCAACGGGCGGACCTGGTTCTCGCCGGCCGCGTTGTCCAGCACGACCAGCAGCCGCCGGCCGGCGGTGCGGGCCCGGAACAGGGCGGCCCGTTCGTCCGTCCCGGCGGGCACCGCGCGCGGGTCCTCGCCGAGGGCCTGGAGGAACCGGCCCAGCACCGCGCCCGGGTCGAGCGGCTCGCCGCCGCCGCGCAGGTCGACGAAGAGCTGCCCGTCGGGAAAGGACGCCCGGACCAGGTGTCCGACGTGGACGGCGAGGGTGGTCTTGCCACCGCCGGCCACGCCGGAGACGGCGACGACCCGTGGCGTGGTGGCGGTGGCGGCGGTGAGCCGGGCCACCAGGTCGGCGGCGACGGCGTCCCGGCCGACGAAGTCGGGGGCGTCCATCGGCAGTTGCGCGGCGGCCGGCGCGGGCACCCCGTCGGGGGCGTCGTCGAGCAGCGGATCACCGGCCAGGATGCGCCCGTGCAGGGCCTGGAGCGCCGGGCCGGGTTCCAGGCCCAGCTCGGCGACGCCGGCGGCCCGGCCCTGCCGGTAGACCTCCAGCGCCTCGGCCCGCCGGCCGGCCCGGTGCAGCGCCCGCATCAGCCGCTCGCGCAGTTCCTCCCGCAGCGGCTCGTCCCGCACCATCCGGTGCAGCCGGGGAATCAGCTCGGCGTGCCGGCCGAGGCCGAACTCGACGTCGATCCGGTCCCGTTCGGCGGCGAGGCGCTGCTCGGTCAGCTCGGCGACGGCGGCGTGGAACCCAGCGGCGCCCGGGTCGCCGGGCAGCCGCACGTCGGCCAGCACCGGCCCGCGCCAGGCGGCGAGCGCGTCGCCGTAGCGGCGGGACGCCTCGGTCAGCCGCCCGGCGGCGGCCAACTCGGCGGCCTCGGCGGTGGTGGCGGCGAAGACGGTGGCGTCGAGCGCGTCGGGGGCGACGACGAGCCGGTACCCGCCGGGGCGGGTGGCGATGGCGTCGCCGAGCACACCGCGCAGCCGCCAGATCAGCGTCTGCACCTGACCGACGGCCGTGTCCGGCGGTGCGTCGCCCCAGAGCGCGGCGAGCAGCAGGTCCAGCGAGACGACCCGGCCGGCGTGCACCAGCAGGACGGCCAGCACCGCCCGCTGCTTGGGGCTGCGCAGCGGGACCGGCTGCCCGGCCCGGATCACCTCGAGTGGGCCCAGGATCCGATAACTGACCATGCGGGCGACACCGTACCACCGGATCGACCGCTGTCGCTCCGGTCGCGGTGCCGGCGGTCAGGCCCGCGCGACCGGCAGGTCGAGCACCTCGTCGACCGGGCGGCGCGGGGTGGCGCGGCCCGGTTGGCCGTACCCGACCCGCATCACCATCTGCGGCGTGCCGAACCGGCCCAGGGACAGCCGCAGCGCCTCCCGCGCGGCCGGCACCTCGATCGGCTGGGAGAGCATCGACACGGCGAGCCCGGCGTCGGTGGCGGTGAGCAGCACCCGTTGCAGGGCCTGCCCGGCGACGACCTGGTCGGTGCCGGTGTTGCCGGGGGTGCCGAGCACGGCGACCAGCGGCTCCGGTTCGAAGTCCCGGCCGGGCGCCCGGTTGCGTCCGCCGAAGCCACGCTGCGGCAGCAGGTCCTGCGGTTCGGTCTGCGGGCCGCCGGCGGCGGCCGGCACGCCGTCCGGGGCCGGCTCGGAGCGGATCCACGCCAGCCGCTCGGCCACGTACGCGGGGTCGCGTTCCAGCACCCGGTGGGCGCTGCGGGCGACCTCGGCGAACGCGTTGACCGCGCTGGTGCCGATGACCAGTTCCAGCCAGCACTGCTCGGCGCGGGCCGCCTCGCCGAGCCGCCAGCGGGCCTCGGCCGGCACCGGGTCCGGCCAGAACGGCGCCCGGTTGCTGAACCGGCGGCCGATCGCCCCGTACAGGCTCTGCTCGGTCGGGGTGGGCCGGCGCGGCACGTCCGGCGTCAGCCGGGCCACCACGTCCGGTTCGGCGGGGTACGGGCGCAGCCGGACCGTCGCCGGGGTGCCCGCCACGGCCAGCGCCAGCCGCAGGTTGAACAGCGCCGCCCCGCACGCGATCCGCGCGCCCCAGCCGGTCGGGTCGGTGGCCGGCAGGCCGCGCAGCGGGTCGACGGCGACCTCGATGCCGCCGTCGTGCAGTCGGAACCGCCACGGCTGGGTGTTGTGCAGCGACGGCGCGCGTACCGCGTCGGTGACCGCGGCCCGCAGCTGCCCGACGGTGTATTCGGTCGTCATGGTCGTGCTCCCTCCGTACGGCGTCGGGCTTCCGGTTCCTACGGTGCGTCACCGGAAGCGGCCCTGATCAGGGCCGGAGGTCCCCACCTGGGCGGGTCCGACCGGCCCGGGGCGGCGCGTCGACGACGGGACCTTCGGCCCGTGCGGGGGTGGCGGGCAGCGGGTAGAAAGGACTGATGATCCGGGTGTTCCTGCTCGACGACCACGAGGTCGTCCGTCGTGGCCTGGCCGATCTGCTGACCAGCAGCGGCGACATCGAGGTCGTCGGCGAGTCCGGCCTGGCCCAGGAGGCGACGCGGCGGATTCCCGCGCTCCGCCCCGACGTGGCGATCCTCGACGCCCGGCTGCCCGACGGCAACGGCATCGACGTGTGCCGGGACGTGCGCGCCGTGGACTCGTCCATCAAGGGCTTGATCCTCACCTCGTACGAGGACGACGAGGCGCTGTTCGCGGCGATCATGGCCGGTGCGGCCGGCTACGTGCTGAAGCAGATCCGCGGCACCGACCTGGTGGACGCGGTCCGCCGGGTGGCGGCCGGGCAGTCCCTGCTCGACCCGGCGATCACCACCCGGGTGCTGGAGCGCATCCGCAGCGGCGTGGAACAGCCGCGGGAGCTGAAGTCGCTCACCGAGCAGGAACGGCGGATCCTGGAGTATGTCGCCGAGGGGCTCACCAACCGTGAGATCGCCGGCAAGATGTTCCTGGCGGAGAAGACGGTGAAGAACTACGTCTCCAGCGTGCTGGCGAAGCTGGGTCTGGAGCGGCGCACCCAGGCGGCGGTGCTGGCCACCCGGCTGCTCGGCAAGACCCACTGACCCCCGGCCGGGTCAGTCGAGCGGGACGCCCCAGCGCAGCTCGGTGCCGTGCGGCTCGACCCGGCGCAGGGTGAACTCCCCGCCGAGCCGTTCGGCCCGCTCCCGCAGGTTGACCAGGCCGCTGCGGGCCGCCGTCGGGTCGCAGCCGATCCCGTCGTCGGTGACCGTGATCTCGACCCGGCCGGCGTGCACCGCGACCCGCACCGACACCCGGTCGGCCTGCGCGTGGCGGACCGCGTTGGACAGCGCCTCGCGCAGCACGGCCACCAGCTCGGGACGCAGCTCGTCCGGGACGGCGCTGTCGATCGGGCCGACCAGGTCCAGGTCAGGCCGGTGCCCCAGCGTCTCGGCGGCCACCTCGATCGCCTCGCGGATCTCGGTGCGCAGCGCCGCGCTCATCGGGGTGCGCAGCTCGAAGATGGTGCGGCGGATGTCGCGGATGGTGGCGTCCAGGTCGTCGACCGCCTGGTTGATGCGCTTCGCCACCTCGGGTCGGGCGTTCATCGCCCCGCTCTGGAGTTGCAGGCCGGTGGCGAAGAGCCGCTGGATCACCACGTCGTGCAGGTCGCGGGCGATCCGTTCGCGGTCCTCCAGCACCACCAGCAGTTCCCGTTCCTCCTGGCCGCGTGCCCGCTCCATGGCCAGCGCGGCCTGCCCGGCGAAGCTGGCCAGCAACGCGAGGTCGTCGTCGCCGGCCGGGCCGTGGTCGGGCCGGTGCGCGATCACCAGGACGCCGTGCAGCGTGTCGGCGGCGGCGAGCGGGGACACCACCGCCGGGCCGGCGACCACCGGCTGGGGCCAGGGCGCCGCCGCGGCCAGGTCGTCGACCTGTTCGTGCCGGCGCTCGGTGGCCGAGCCGGCGAAGCTGGTCTCGCCGGCCGGCAGCACCGCACCGACCAGTTCCCGGGCGATCGGGTCCGCGCCGTCGACCACCTCGACGGTGAACTGCGCCTCGTCCTCGTCGTAGAGCAGCACCAGCGCCAGCTCCGCCTCGGCGACCTCGCGGGCGCGACGCGCGACGAGCGACAGCGCGTCGGTGCGGCGCACCTCGCCCAGCAGCACGGAGGTGATCTCCGCGGCGGCGGCGAGCCAGCGTTCCCGCCGGTGTGCCAGCGCGTAGAGGCGGGCGTTCTCGATCGCCACGCCGGCCGCGGCGGCGAGCGCGGACACGATCTCCTCGTCGTCCTCGGTGAACTCGGCGGCGCCCTGCTTCTCGGCCAGGTAGAGGTTGCCCCACACCTGGTCGCGGATGCGCACCGGCACGCCCAGGAAGCTGTGCATCGGCGGGTGGTGCGGCGGGAAGCCGTACGACCGGGGGTGCCGGGTGATGTCCGGCATGCGCAGCGGCTTCGGCTCGTCGATGAGCAGGCCGAGCACGCCCCGCCCGTGCGGCAACTCGCCGATGCGCGCGTGCAGCTCGGCGTCGATGCCGTGGACGATGAAGTCGTGCAGCATGCGGTCCGGCCCGATCACCCCGAGCGCGCCGTAGCGGGCGCCGGCCAGCTCGCACGCCGACCGCACGATCCGCTGCAACGTGCTGCGCAGGTCCAGGTCGGAGCCGATGCCGACCACCGCGTCGAGCAGCGCGCGCAGCCGTTCCCGGCTGGTGACCACCTCCCCGACCCGGTCGAGCATCTCCTGGAGCAACTCGTCGAGACGGACCCGGGACAGCGGGGACAACCCGAGCGACGGCGTGACGGGCTCGTGCCGGGGGTTCGGTGCGGCGGCCACCGGGCGATGCTATCGCCCGGTGGCCGCCGTCGACCCGTCAGGACGGCTGGTCGCGGACCGCCGAGGTGTCGACGGTCTGCGCGGCGTCCAGCCGCGGGGTGTGCGGCGGGCCGGCGTGCTCCGGGTCGGCCAGACCGAGCCGCATGCTCAGGTAGGGGTGGCCCAGGCCGGCCAGCGTCTGCCGGAGCACCTCGCGGGTGCCGTCGACCTCGACCACGCCGGAGAGCGGCACCAACGACACCCCGTGCCGGGTGGCTTCGAGCCAGGCGGCGGAGAGCGCCTCACCGGCGCGCAGCCAGCTCAGCGGCTCGTCCTCGGCGCCCCAGAGGATGGCGTAGACGGCGGCCTTGTCGTGGCCGGGGCCGATCGGCAGCGAGCCGGGGGTGCCGAAGTCGCGGCCCGGCACGGTGGTCTGCGCCGCCTGGTCGGGCAGCACCTCCGGCGGCAGGCCGGTGCCGGTGCCGGCCCGGGTGGTCCAGTACGCCAGCTCCTCGCGCAGCTCCGGGCTGTCCGCCTCGACGGCGGCGGCCTGCTGGGCGGCGCCGGCCAGCTCGATCTTCTGCATGTCGTCGAGGATCTGCAGGTTGACGCCCTCCCGGGTGGCGGCCCGGTCGATGTCGCCCAGCACGGCGGCGGGGATCGGCTCGTCGCTGACCGGACGCCGGTCGGTGTGCCGTACCCGCATGCACTGCACCAGGCGCATCGCGTCCGGGTCGGCGCCGGTGTGCCGCAGCCCGGTGAGCCGGGCCATCAGGTCGGGCTGGTGCGGGTCGGGCAGGCGCTCCACCACCGGCGTCCAGCCCTCGGCGGCCAGCGCCATCCGGGCGTGGTGCAGCGCCGCGCCGCAGCTCACCACCAGCAGCCGGCCCTCCGGATCCATGGCGCTGAGGTGCCGCTCCCGGACCACCCGCAGCTCCAGCGCGTCGGGCAGCACCGTCCAGTGCCAGGGCTGGGTGTTGTGCACCGACGGGGCGTGGCCGGCCGTTCCGGCGGCCTCCGCGAGCGCGGTGGTCAGCGGGCGATCGGTAGCCGGCGTCTCGTGGCTCATCGTCACGACCTTTCCTGTTTCTCCCCATCGTGCCCCACGCCCGGGAGGCTCGGGTGGGGTTGCCGCTCCATCCTCGGGCATGTCGGATCGGGTCGCACGGGGTCCTTCGGCCCCTCGGATTACCCGCGTTCGCCCTACCTGCCCCGCTTCGGCACTGAGACGATCCGCACGTGGGGACCGAACCGCGCGAATGCGTACCCGAACGGCCAGCCCGCCCTCGACGGGCCGCGACCGCCGAGTGGGCCCCGTTGGCGCTGCTCACGCTCGCCGTGCTGGGCGGCGCCGCGGCCTGGTTCGCGGGCGCGCGGGCCGCCGCCGACCTGGTCTGGGCCGCGGTCACCGTGGTGGCGCTCGCGCCGGCCGCCTGGACCATGCTGCGCCAACTGTGGCGCCGGCAGTTCGGGGTGGACGTCATCGCGGTGCTGGCGCTGCTCGGCGCGTTGCTGGTGCGGGAGTACCTGGCCGGCGCCGTGATCGCGGTGATGGTGGCCACCGGGCGGGCGCTGGAGGAGTACGCCCGGCGCCGGGCCACCCGCGACCTGCGGGCGCTGCTGGAACGCGCGCCCCGGCAGGCGCGGCGGCGCACCGCGGACGGCGGGATCGAGGTGGTGCCGCTGGACCGGGTGGTCGCCGGTGACCGGCTGGTGGTCGGCCCCGGTGACGTGGTGCCGGTGGACGGCACGGTCGAGGAGGCGGCCACGCTCGACGAGTCGGTGGTGACCGGCGAGTCCCGGCTGGTCGGCCGCGCCGTGGGGGAGCAGGTGGCCAGCGGCGTGGTCAACGCCGGTGCCGGCTTCGGGCTGCGGGCCGACCGCAACGCGGCGGAGAGCACGTACGCCGGCATCGTCCGGCTGGCCGGGGAGGCCACCGCGCGCAAGGCCCCGATGGTGCGGCTGGCCGACCGGTACGCGGCCGGGTTCGTGCCGTTCACGCTGCTGCTCGCCGGCCTGGCGTGGCTGCTGTCCGGCGAGTTCGTGCGGGCGGTGGCGGTGCTGGTGGTGGCCACCCCGTGCCCGCTGCTGCTGGCCACCCCGATCGCGGTGGTCTCCGGGCTGTCCCGGGTGGCCCGCCGGGGCGTGCTGGTGCGCGACGGCGGCTCGCTGGAGCAGCTCGGTCGCGCCCGTACCCTGCTGCTGGACAAGACCGGCACGCTCACCGCCGGCCGGCCCCGGGCCGCGGAGACCGTGGTCGCGCCGGGCGGCGACCGGGACGAGGTGCTGCGGCTGGCCGCGTCCGTCGAGCAGCTCTCGCCGCACGTGCTGGCCGCCGCGCTGGTCCGGCAGGCCCGCGAGCAGGGGTTGCCGCTGGCCGGGCCGACCGACGTGACCGAGGAGCCGGGGCGCGGCGTGACCGGCCGGGTCGACGGCCGGACGGTGCGGGTCGGCCAGCTCGACGGCGAGCCGCCGGCGTGGGCGGACCGGGTCCGGGACCGGGCCGAGCGGTCCGGCCGGTCCACGGTCTGGGTCAGCGACGAGCACGGGCCGCTGGGCGCGATCCTGCTGGAGGACCCGGTCCGCCCGGACGCCCGGCGGACCGTGCGGCGGCTGCGCGAGGCGGGGCTGACCCGGCTGGTGATGGTGACCGGCGACCGTCCGCGTACGGCCCGGCAGGTCGCCCAGGTGGTCGGCGTGGACGACGTGATCGCGCGCTGCGCGCCGGCGGAGAAGGCCGACCGGGTACGCGCGGAGTCGGCGCGGGCGGTGACCGTGATGGTCGGCGACGGCGTCAACGACGCCCCGGCGTTGGCCGAGGCGCACGTCGGGGTGGCGATGGGCGCCACCGGGGCGACCGCCTCCGCCGACGTGGCCGACGCGGTGCTCACCGTGGACCGGCTGGACCGGCTCGCCGACGCCGTCGAGATCGCCCGGTACGCCCGCCGCATCGCGGTGCAGAGCGCCACCGTCGGCATGGGCCTGGCGGTGTTGGCGATGCTGGTGGCCGCCGCCGGCCGGCTGCCCCCGGTCGCCGGCGCGTTCCTCCAGGAGGGCATCGACGTGCTGGTGATCCTCAACGCGCTGCGGGCGCTCGGCGGTGGGCTGCGGCAGCGGGAGGTGCCCGCGCACACCCGGGAGTTGCTCGACCGGTACGAGCGCGAGCACGGCGGCGTCCGGGACGTGCTGGCCCGGTTGCGGGACACCGCCGACCTGGTGGCGACCCGCCCGGACGACCCGGGGTGCGTGCCGGCGGTGCGGGACGTGCACCGGCGCCTGGTCGACGAGGTGCTGCCGCACGAGGCGGCCGAGGAACGGCAGCTCTACCCGGCGCTGGCCGGCCCGCTCGGCAGCGACGAGGCGACCTCGACGATGAGCCGGGCGCACGTGGAGATCGTCCGGCTGGTGGAGCGGATCGGCGGGCACCTGGCGGCGTTGGACGGCGGACTGCCCGCCGAGGAGGTGCCCGACCTGCTCGCCGCGCTGTACGGCCTGGACGCGGTGCTGCGCCTGCACCTGGCCCAGGAGGAGGAGGACTACTTCTCGCTCAACCCGTCCGACGGGCCGGCCGGGCGTTAACAGGGGCCCCCTGCTCTGCCGAAAGCGTTAACAGGGGGCCCGGCCTTTCACTCGCGCACGACGGCGACGGGGCAGTGCGCGTGTTGGATGAGCTGCTGGCTGACCGAGCCGAGCAGCATGCCGCGCAGCCCGCCCCGGCCCCGGCTGCCGACCACCACGAGCTGCGCCGCCCGGCTCGCCTCCACCAGCAGCGACGCCGCGCTGCCGGGCACCGCCGAGATCTCCACCGGCACGTCCGGGAAGGTCTCCCGCCACGGCGCCAGCTCCGCCTCGGCGGCGGTCCGCTCGCCGGCGGCGACGTCCTCCGGGTCGAAGTCCGGCGGCGCCCACCGGTCACCCGGCGGCTCCCAGACCCGCAGCACCCGCAGCGGCACGTCCCGCTGGGCGGCCCGCTCCACGGCGAAGTCGAGCGCCCGCAGCGCCGAGGGGGAGCCGTCCGAGCCGACCACCACCGGCCCGGACGTGGCGGCCTGGCCGTCGCGGACCACCACCACCGGGCAGTGGGCGTGCGCGCTGACCGAGACCGCGGTGGAGCCGGCGAGCAGGCCGCCGAAGCCGCCGTGCCCCCGGCTGCCGAGCACCAGCATCCCGGCCCCGGTGGAGCGTTCCTGCAACACCAGCGCGGGCGGGCCGTCGAACACCTCGCCGTGCACGGTGATGCCGGGCCGCTCGGCGGCGGCGTCCGCCGCCGCCTTGCGGACCAGTTCCTCGACCTGCCGGCGGGCGTTCTCGTCCGGCCAGATGCCCGGGGCCACGCCGGGGCCGATCCAGCCGGCCACCGTCAACCACTCGAAGACGTACGCCAGCCGCACCGGCCGGCCCGACCGGCCCGCCTCGTCCAGCGCCCAGTTCAGGGCCACCGACGCGTCGGTCGAGCCGTCGTAGCCGACCACGATCTCCTCGTTGCTCATGCGTCACCCTTCACGGCCGGGTCGGTCTCGCGGATCCAGCGCCACTCGGCGACCCGGGGGTCGTCCTCGCCGTACTCGCGGGTGTGGTCGCGGCAGGCCTGGCGCGCGTCCACCATCTCCTGGCGCAGGTGCGCGGCGCGCGAGCGCAGCCCCGGCACCCGGTCGATGGTGTCGATGACCAGGTGGAAGCGGTCCAGGTCGTTGAGCATCACCATGTCGAACGGCGTGGTGGTGGTGCCCTCCTCCTTGTAGCCGCGCACGTGCAGGTTCTCGTGGTTGGCCCGGCGGTAGGTGAGCCGGTGGATCAGCCACGGGTAGCCGTGGTAGGCGAAGATGACCGGCTTGTCGCGGGTGAAGATGGTGTCGAACTCGTTGTCCGGCAGGCCGTGCGGGTGCTCCGAGGGCGGTTGCAGGCGCATCAGGTCGACCACGTTGACCACCCGCACCTTCAGGTCGGGCAGGTGCCGGCGCAGCAGGTCGGCGGCGGCGAGCGTCTCCAGCGTCGGCACGTCGCCGGCGCAGGCGAGCACCACGTCCGGCTCGGCGTCGTCGTCGGTGCTGGCCCAGTCCCAGATGCCCAGGCCGCGGCGGCAGTGCTGGACCGCCTCCTCCATGGTCAGCCAGGTCGGCGCCGGCTGCTTCCCGGCCACCACCACGTTGATGTAGTGCCGGCTGCGCAGGCAGTGGTCCATGGTGGAGAGCAGCGTGTTGGCGTCCGGCGGCAGGTAGACGCGGACCACCTCGGCCTTCTTGTTGACCACGTGGTCGATGAAGCCGGGGTCCTGGTGCGAGAAGCCGTTGTGGTCCTGCCGCCAGACGTGGCTGGAGAGCAGGTAGTTCAGCGAGGCGATCGGTTCCCGCCAGGGGATGTGCCGGGTCACCTTGAGCCACTTGGCGTGCTGGTTGACCATCGAGTCGACGATGTGGATGAACGCCTCGTAGCTGGTGAAGATGCCGTGCCGGCCGGTCAGCAGGTAGCCCTCCAGCCAGCCCTCGCAGAGGTGCTCGGAGAGCACCTCCATCACCCGACCGTCGGGGGAGAGGTGGTCGTCGCCGGGCTCCCGGCGGCCGACGAACGCCCGGTCGGTGACCTCGAACGCCGCGCCGAGCCGGTTCGAGGCGACCTCGTCCGGGCCGAACAGGCGGAACGTCTGCGGGTTGCGGGCGATCACGTCGCGTACCCAGGGGCCGAGTGTGCCGGCCGCCCCGGCCACCGTGCCGCCGGGCTCCTCGACGTCGACGCCGTAGTCACGGAAGTCCGGCAGCTCCAGGTTGCGCAGCAGCTTGCCGCCGTTGGCCACCGGGTTGGCGCTCATCCGCCGGTCGCCGGTGGGCGGCAGCGCGGTCAGTTCGGCGACCGGGCCGCCGGTGGCGTCGAACAGCTCCTCCGGCCGGTAGCTGCGCAGCCAGCGCTCCAGCTCGGCCAGGTGCGCCGGGTTGTCGCGTACCTCGGCGATCGGCACCTGGTGGGCGCGGAACGTGCCCTCGACCTGCTTGCCGTCCACCTCCGCCGGCCCGGTCCAGCCCTTCGGCGTGCGCAGGACGATCATCGGCCAGCGGGGACGCTCGACCTCGCCGCCGGAGCGGGCCCGGCGCTGGATCTCGGCGATCTCGTCGACCGCCCGGTCCAGCGTCGCGGCGAGCAGTTGGTGCACCGCCGCCGGGTCGTCGCCCTCGACCAGGTACGGCTGGTAGCCGTAGCCGCGCATCAGGTCGCGCAGGTCGTCGGCGGGGATCCGGTCCAGCACCGTCGGGTTGGCGATCTTGTAGCCGTTGAGGTGCAGGATCGGCAGCACCGCCCCGTCCCGCGCCGGGTTCAGGAACACATTGGACAGCCAGCTCCCGGCCAGCGGGCCGGTCTCCGCCTCGCCGTCGCCGATCACGCAGGCGACCAGCAGGTCCGGGTTGTCGAACGCGGCCCCGTACGCGTGGCTCAGCGCGTACCCCAGCTCGCCGCCCTCGTGGATCGAGCCCGGCACCTCCGGCGCCACGTGGCTGGGGATGCCGCCGGGGAACGAGAACTGGCGGAACAGCCGCTGCATGCCGGCCTCGTCGCGCGGGATGTGGTGGTACAGCTCGCTGTAGGTGCCCTCCAGCCAGGTGTTGGCGACCAGCGCGGGGCCGCCGTGGCCGGGGCCGGTGACGAAGATGGCGGACAGGTCCCGGTCGACGATGACGCGGTTGAGGTGCGCGTAGAGCAGGTTGAGGCCGGGGCTGGTGCCCCAGTGGCCGAGCAGGCGGGGCTTGACGTGCTCGGGCCGGAGCGGCTCGCGGAGCAGCGGGTTGTCGAGCAGGTAGATCTGCCCCACGGTCAGGTAGTTCGCGGCCCGCCAGTAGGCGTCCAGCCGGCGCAGCTCGTCGTCGGTCAGGGGGCTGTGCAGGTCCAGCGCGGTGTCCATGCTGCGTTAGCCTCTCGTGGCTCGGGGTCGGCTGCCACCCGGGGAGGAGACGTCCGTCCCCGGCGCGTCCACCCTCGCCCCCGGGCGGGGGTGTCGGTCAGGGCCGTAGGTCCCGGGTCGGGCGGGCGTCATGCCCCCTCCCGGGCGCCCGGGTCGAGCCCCCGGACGACGATCAGCGGGGCCGGCGAGTGGTAGAGCAGGGCCTGGCTGACCTCGCCCAGACTGGACCGCACCGGCCCGTCGCCGCGCGCGCCGACCACCGCGAGCTGCGCCGACCGGGAGCGGTCGAGCAGGACGTCGGCGGGTACGCCGCGGACGGTCTGGCAGTCGGCGGCCACCCGGGGATGCCGCACGGCGTGCCGGTTGACCGCCGCTTCCAGCAGGCCGTCGTCGGGGTCGCGGCGATCCGGTTCGACCACCCGGACGGCGAGCAGTCGAGCGCCCCGGCGTTCGGCGCAGTCGAAGGCGTACCCGAGCGTGTGGCGGGCGCCCGGCGAGCCGTCGTAGCCGACCAGCAGCGGCCCGGGCGGGGCCGGCTCGGACCGGCCGACCAGGACCGGACAGCCGGCGCGGGCGGCCAGCTCGACCGCGGGCGCGTCGGCCGGTACGCAGGCCGGGCAGGTGGAGCTGCCGCCGTCACCGAGCGCGACCAGGAAGGCGGTGCCGGCGGCCCGTAGCAGCGCCTCGACCGGCGAGCCCTCGACGATCTCGCCGCTCACCGGCACCCCCGGCGCGGCGTCGGCGGCGAGCTGGCCGGCCCGTTCCAGCAGTCGCTCGGCGTCGATGCGGGTGCCGCCGGCCGGGGCGGGGCCGCCGGTCGCGGCCCAGTTGAACGCGTGCATCAGGTGCAGCGGCCGGTCGTGGGCGGCGGCCTCGCCGGCGGCCGTGCGGACCACCGTCAGGCCCTCCGCCGACCGGCCGACGCCGACCACCACCGCGTAGCTGGGTGCGGCCATTCCGGCTCACCTCCCGACCGCGTTCTTCACCCACGGTAGTCGGGTGGCCGGTCGGCCGGACCGGGTCAGCGGAACTGGAGGCGGTTGACCGCGTCGAAGAACCGGGCGCCGAACAGCCGGCGGGTGTGCACCATCGCCCAGGCGGCGGTGGTGACCAGGTAGCGGGTGCGGGGGCGACGGGCCAGCACGGCCCGCTCGATCACCCGGGCCACCGCCTCCGGCGGGGCGGCGAGCGCCGGGTTCCGGTAGGACTTCGCCATCGACGCGTCGACCGCGGCCACCATTCGGCGGTACGGCCCGGTCGGCTCGGTGCCGGCGCCGAGCGAGGACGCGGCGACCGCGCCGAAGCCGGTGCGGATCAGGCCCGGCTCGATCACCGCCACGTCCACCCCGAACGGCCGCACCTCCTGGCGCAGCGCGTCGGAGATCGCCTCCACCGCGTACTTGCTGGCGTGGTAGTAGCCGCCGCCGGGGAAGACCAGCCGGCCACCCATCGAGCTGACGTTGACGATCCGGCCCCGGCCGGCCCGGCGCATGCCGGGCAGCACGAGCTGGGTGAGCCGGGCGAGCCCGAAGACGTTGGTCTCGAACTGGGCCCGCACCCGGTCCATCGGGGCCTCCTCGATCGGGCCGTACTCACCGTAACCGGCGTTGTTGATCAGCACGTCGACCTGGCCGTGTGCGGCTTCCACCGCGGCGACGGCGGCGCGCATGGACGCCTCGTCGGTCACGTCGAGGGCGAGCAGCCGGGCGCCGGTGTCGGCCAGGTCGGCGATCGCGTCGACCTTGCGGGCGGTGGCGTACACGGTGAGGTCGGGGCGGCGGGCGAGCCGCGCGACGGTGGCCCGGCCGATGCCGGAGGAGGTGCCGGTGATCAGGACGGTGGTCATGCGTGGTCTCCCGGAGAGGTCAGGCCGGCGACGAGCAGCGCGACGCCGTCGCGCAGCCGCTGCCGGGGCAGGTCGGGGTCGGTGAGGTCGGCCTCCAGGCCGCGGGTGAGCGCGACGAGCACGTCGGCCACCGCGCGGGCCCGGGGCCCGGCGGCGTCCGCCAGCGTGCCGGCCACCAGGTCGGTCATCTCGGCGGTGTACGCCTCGACGAGATCGCCTGTGAGCTTGCCGCTGGCGTCGAGCAGCTCGGTGGCGTGTGGGCTGTCCCGGTGCAGCGTGAGCGTGAGTTCCAGCTTGGCGGCGAGCACGTCGTGCAGCCGGTCGGCCAGCTCGCCGCCTCCGGTGGCGGCGGCCTGCCGGGCCCGGTCGAGCGTCTCGGCGAAGAGCCGCTCGGCCAGTCGCCGGTAGGCGTCGTTCTTGTTGCGCACGTACTGGTAGACCGCCGGCCGGGACATGCCGGCGGCGGCGGCGATGTCGTCCATGGTGGTGCGCCGCATCCCGTGCCGGGTGAAGCACGCGTACGCGGCGGCCAGGATCGTCTCCAACCGGTCGTTCGACATGCTGACAAGTTTTGCACAAAACGTCAGGACGTCAACCGTGTCGCCGGTCACGCCCGGGCGGGGTGGTCAGCGGGGGGCGGGCAGGGCGGGGTGCACGCGTACCACGACGGCGGTGGCGTTGTCCGCGCCGCCGGCCGCCAGGCTGGCGTCCAGCAGTGCCCGGACCGTCCGCGCCGGCTCCTGGCGGGCGGCCAGCAGGTCCCGCAGCCGGTGGTAGCCGAGCTGGTCGCTGACCCCGTCGGTGCAGAGCAGCCAGGTGTCCCCGCTACGCAGCCGGGCGGCGAGCAGGTCCGGTTCCGGCTGGTCCGGGTGCCCGACGTAGCGCAGCAGTTGGTAGCGGGCCCGGGCCGCCTCCGGGGAGTCGGCCGGCCACCAGCCGTGCAGCAGCCCCAGCCAGGCCATGGTGTGGTCCACGGTGACCAGCTCCAGCAGCCCGTCGCGCAGCCGGTACGCCCGCGAGTCGCCGAGGTGCACGAGCCAGCCCCGCTCGCCGTCCGGCTCGACCACCAGTGCGGTGAGCGTGCACCCGGTCAGCCCGGCGTGCGGGGCGCCGGCCCGGCGGACCCGGCGCTGGGTCTCGGCGGCGGCGGCGTGCAGCCCGGCGGCGTCGACGACCGGCCACCCGGCGCGGACCCGCCCGACGAACGTCTGCGTCGCGGTCGCGCCGGCCGCCCGGCTGCCCTCGCCCTCGCCCATGCCGTCGCAGACCACGGCCAGCGGCAGTTCCTCGTCGACGTGCAGCACGTCGTAGTTCGCCGGGTAGCGGTGTCCGACCACGCTGCCGCCGGCGACCTCCAGCGTGAGCCGCCCGGCGGTCAGCCGGCGGGTGGCCTCGACCGGCCGGTCCGGTGGGCGGCGCTGGAACACCAGCGGACCGTAGCACCGGCACGGGCGGCGAACGGGCAGGTCGGGGCGTGTCTCGTGTCAACCGGGGTTGACGCCATGGCGCTGTCAACCTACATTGACAGCATGAGTCAGGCAACGGAACTCGCGGCGGCCGCCGGCAGCACCGACCCGAAGGTCGGCCTGCGGGCCGTGCTCGCCCTGCGCCGGCTGCTCGAACGGCTCGAGGTGGTCCAGGTGGACAACGCCCGGCGACAGGGCTGGTCCTGGCAGGAGATCGCCGACGCGCTCGAGGTCAGCCGACAGGCGGTCCACAAGAAGCACGCCGGACGGCCGGCGGTGCGCGAAAGCTGGGAGGCGTGATGTTCGAACGATTCACCGACCGGGCCCGGGCCGTGGTGCACCACGCGCTCGTCGAGGCACAGGCCGAGGGCCGGCGGCCGGTCGGCACCGAGCACCTGCTGCTCGGCGTGCTCGCCGACCGCGACAACCTGGCGGTACGGCTGCTGTCGGCCGACGGCGTCGACGCCGACGCCCTGCGCGCGGCGGTGGCCCGCCACACCGCGCAGGGCGTCGACGGGCTCGGCGCGGCGGACGCGGCGGCGCTGCGCGAGATCGGCATCGACCTGGCCGCCATCGTGGCCCGGATCGAGGAGTCGTTCGGCCCGGACGCGCTCCGCGAGGCGACACCGCGCCCGCGCCGGTGGTGGCGTCGCCGGCCCGACAGCGGCCGGTTCTCGCCCCGGGCCAAGAAGGTGCTGGAGCTGTCGCTGCGCGAGGCGCTCCGACTGCGCCACCGGCACATCGGCACCGAGCACATCCTGCTCGGCCTGCTCCGGGAGGGCGACGGCCTGGCCGCGCAGGTGCTCACCGAGGCCGGCGTCGACGTCGACGACCTGCGGCGACGGGTCGACGCGGCGCTGCGCGAAGCGGCCTGACCCCCCGCCGGAATCCAAACCTGATTGCGGTCCTCGTAACGACCCCGCCCGCCGGGTCGCCGCCGCGCCCGGTGTCCTGCACACTGACGCCGTGGACGGTGCAGACGACAAGCTTCCGGTGACCGCCGAGAACCCGACCCCGCGCTCGGCCGTGGTGGTGAACCCGGTGAAGGTGGCCGACCTCGACGAGTTCCGCCGGATCGTGGACGGCGCGCTCGACGCGGCCGGCTGGCCGGCCCCGACCTGGTACGAGACCACGGTCGAGGACCCGGGCCGCGGCCAGGCGGAGGAGGCGGTGAAGGCCGGCGCCGAGGTGGTCTTCGCCTGCGGCGGCGACGGCACCGTGATGGCCTGCGTGACCGCGCTGGCCGGCACCGACGTGGCGCTGGCCGTGCTGCCCCAGGGCACCGGCAACCTGCTCGCCGCCAACCTCGGCCTCTCCGGCGACCTGGCGGCCGGGCTGGAGGTCGCCGTGGAGCGCGGAATGCGCCGGCTCGACGTCGGCGTGGTCGACGACCAGTGTTTCGCGGTGATGGCCGGGATGGGCTTCGACGCCCAGATGCTCGACTCCACCTCCGAGACCACCAAGAAGCGGATCGGCTGGCCGGCCTACCTGGTCGGCGCCGCCCGCCACCTGCGGGACCGGCCGATGCGGGTCTCGGTCCGCATCGACGACCGGCCGCCGCTGCGCCGCCGCGCCCGCTCGGTCCTGGTGGCCAACGTCGGCCGCCTCCAGGGCGGGGTGCGCCTGCTCACCGACGCCGAGCCGGACGACGGCTGGCTCGACGTGGCGGTGCTGACCCCGCGCACGCTCGGCCACTGGGTCGCCATGGGCTGGGCGCTGGTCCGCCGCACCGGCAGCGTGCCCCGGATGGAGGTGTTCCGGGCCCGCACCGTCGAGATCGCCAGCAACCGGGCCCAGCCCCGGCAGCTCGACGGCGACCTGATCGAGCCGGGCCGCTCGCTCACCGCCACCATCCGGCCCGAGTCGCTCTGGCTCTGCGTGCCACGCCCGGCGGACCACCCCGACCTGGCGGAGGACGCCCAGGCCGCCGCCGAGCGCGGCGAGCGTCTGATCGACGAGGCGCGCCGTGAGTAGCACCAAGCTCGTCCCCGAGACCCGGTTGATGGCCGAGAACGAGCTGTCCGCCGACGACGCCTGGCGCACCCTGCGCCGGCACGGCGGCTGGTGCCTGCTGCGCGACGCGTTCATCCGGTTCCGCTACGGCGACGGCTTCAGCCACTCCCGGGCCCTGGCGTTGCAGCTCTGCCTCGCCGTGGTGCCGTTCCTGATCGCGCTCACCGGCCTGATCACCGACCTCGGCGCGGACGAGGGCGGCAAGGTCGTCGCCGACACGGTGCTGGCGATCACGCCGGGCCAGAGCGAGACGGTGGTGCAGGAGCTGCTCTCCGACACCGACCGCACCGAGGACGCCGGCGAACTGGCGCTGACCCTCGGTCTGATCACCGGGCTGGTGGCGCTGACCACCACGATGGCGCAGATCGAGCGCGGCGCCAACCGGATCTACGGCGTGGAGCGGGACCGCCCGGCGTTTCCCAAGTACGTCCGCGCCGCCGTTCTCGCGGTGGTCGCCGGCGTGCCCGCGCTGACCGGGTTCCTGATCCTGGTCGGCGGCGGCGCGCTGGGCGACTCGGTGCGCCGGCACTACGAGTGGGGCGACGTCGCCACCGTCGTCTGGGACGTGGTCCGCTGGCCGCTGAGTCTCGGCCTGACCGTGCTCGCCGTGGCGGTGCTGTTCCGGCACGCGCCCCGACGCAAGCAACCCGGCCTGTCCTGGCTCTTCTTCGGCGCCGGCATCGCCATCGCGCTGTGGTGGCTGGCCAGCCTGCTGCTCGCCGCGTACGTCAAGTACAGCGGCGGTTTCGGCCAGACCTACGGCGCGTTGACCGGCATGATGGCGCTGCTGCTCTGGGCCAACCTCACCGGCATGGCGCTCTTCGGCGGGCTGGCCTTCGCCGCCCAGTTGGAGGCCATGCGGATCGGGGTGGAGGAGCCGGCCCAGCCGGATCTGTGGGAGCCGGAGGCGCAGCGCGAGGAACTGTTCGACACCGGGGAGATGACCGCGCTCTGACGCCGCGCCGACGCGGCGTGTGAGAGCCGCGCCGATCGGGTACAGCGCGCCTCGCAGAAGAAAAGGGAGGTGCGGTGTGACCGCGGTCAAGGAAGCCGGGCGCCGGCCGCTCGGCCACTTCGCCGAGCGGAGCCTCGTCGGGCTGCTCGCGGTGGCCGGCGCGGGCGTCGCCTTCGGCGTGCTGCTCATGCTCGTCCGGTTCCGCTGGAGCCCGCTCCAGGACGCCGACCACGCGGCGGCCGAGTGGTTCAACAACCTCGTGGCCCCGCACCACCCGCTGGTCACCGTGCTCCAGGCGATCACCGACCTGGGCGGTCGACCGGTGCTGATCTGGCTGATCACCATCGCGGTGGTGGGCCTGCTGATCCGCCGCCAGTCCCGGCTGGCGGTCTACCTGATCGTCACCGGCGTGGGCGGGCTGATCCTCGACCCGTCGCTCAAGGCGCTGGTGGGGCGGCTGCGCCCGGTGGTGGACGTGCCGATCGCCAGCGCCCCCGGCAACAGCTTCCCCAGCGGCCACGCGCTCGGTTCGTTCGTCGCGTACGGCGCGCTGCTGCTGGTGTTCCTGCCGGCCATGGCGCCCCGCTGGCGCAAGCCGGCCATCGCCATCGCCGCCGTGCTGGTCTTCCTGGTCGGGCTGACCCGGATCGCGCTGGGCGTGCACTTCGTGTCGGACGTGCTCGGCGGCTGGCTGCTCGGCGCGGCCTGGCTCGGCGTCACCGCGTACGCGTTCCGGCTGTGGCGACGCGAGCGCGGCCGGCCGGTGCCGCCGCTGAGCGAGGGCCTGGAGCCGGAGGCGGGCAAGGAGATCTCACCCGCCCCGGCCGAGGAGAAGGTGCTGGAGCACCCCCGCTCCGCGGTGGCCGAGCTGCTGGTCGGCTGGGTGATCGTCTTCGGCGTGCTGTACGCCTTCGGCATGTACGTCAGCTACCACGCCAAGGGCACGTTCTTCGACACGCTCGACACCGAGGTCCCGCGCTGGTTCGCCGCCCGGCACACCGACGCGCTCACGGACCTGAGCTGGTGGTGGAGCAAGTTCGGCGACACGCACGCCATCCTGCTGGTCTCGCTGGTGTTCTGCCCGATCGTGCTGGCCCTGTGGCGCCGCTGGCGGCCGGTGCTGTTCGTGGTGCTGGCCATGTTCGGCGAGCTGAGCCTGTTCCTGTCCAGCGCCCGGGTGGTGGAGCGGCCCCGCCCGCCGGTGGAGAACCTGGACGGCCAGATGCCCACCTCGTCGTTCCCGTCCGGGCACATCGCGGCGACCATCTGCCTCTGGGTCGCCATGGCGATCATCGTGTTCCCGCGTACCGACCGCTGGTGGCGGTGGCTGTTCGTGGCGATGGCGGTGATCATGCCGGTCGGCGTGGCGACCTCCCGGATGTACCGGGGCATGCACCACCCGACCGACTTCATGGGCGCGATCCTGCTCGGCACGCTCTGGCTGTCGCTGCTCTGGTGGGTGATCCGGCCCAACGCCGACGTCGCCCAGGGCAACCAGCCGGCGATCGAGTCCGAGCAGGTGGACGAGCTGGACGACGAGCTGGCCAAGGCCGGTCGGCCGGACTGACGACGACGATGCTGCGGGTGATGACCTGGAACATCCGCACCGGAGGTCGGGACCGTGACGGCACCGACCGCCGGGACCGGATCGTCTCGGTCGTCACCGCGCAGCGCCCGGACGTGCTGGCCCTCCAGGAGCTGCGCGGGCTGGACCGCACGCTGGGCGGGTTGGCGGAGCGGACGGGTCTGGTGCCGTACCTGGCCCGGTCCTGCTTCGGCCAGCCGGTGGCGGTGCTGGTCCGCCCGCCGCTGTGGGTGCTGTCCTCCGGGCGGGTCCGCCGGCCGTTCCACCACGCCGCCGCCGTGGTGCGGGTGGCCACCGGAGCGGGACCGTTGACCGTGTTCAGCACCCACCTGAACCCCTGGTCGGGCGGGCGGCGGCGGATGGAGGCGGGCTGGCTGTCGGCGGCCGTACGGCGGGCCGGGGGAGAGCTGGCCCTGCTCGCCGGGGACCTGAACACGCTGGAGCCGGCCGTCGACCACACTGCCCGGCTGGCCGGGCTCGCCGCCGCGTACCGGCGTCGGCACCTGCGCCGCGACGGCCGTACCGTGGACACCCGCGCGGTGGCCCGGCTGCTCGACGGCGGCCTGGTCGACCTGTGGCCGCGGGCCGGTGGTGACGGGCCGGGCGGGCTGACGGTGCCGACCGGCCACGGCGGCGCGGAGTTCGCCGGGATGCGGCTGGACTACCTGCTCGCCACGCCGCCCCTGGCCGACCGGTTGGTCGCGGTCCGGGTGATCCGCGATGCGGAGGCCGACACCGCCTCCGACCACTACCCCGTCCTGGCCGAGCTGGACCTCACGCCCGCCTAGACCAGGTCGGACAGGATGATGGCTACGAAGATTGCGATGACCAGCTCGCTGATGATCCAGGAGTGGGCGTTGGACCAGTCGCGGATCTTCGGCAGCAGCCGCCCGGCGCGTGCGCCCAGCAGCACGAGCCCGAGCAGCGGCAGCGCCAGCAGCAGCACGGTGAGGACCAGGAACGGCAGCAGGTGCCACCACGGCTTGTCGTGCCCGGCCAGGCTGCCGGCGACCGACGCCATGGTGACCTCGTCGCTGGGCATGGCGAGGAACAGCAGCAGGCCCAGGCCGAACGCGAACGCGGGCTTCGGGTCCTCCAGCCTGCGCATCCAACCCGGAGGCTGGTTCCGCTTCCGGCGCAGGAACGTGACCACCATGAGCACGAGCAGCAGCGCCAGCACGATCCAGTCGATCAGGTGCCGGCTGCCGCTGTCCTTCGTGCCGTTGCCGGCGGAGTGCCGGACCAGCCGGAACACGGCGTACCAGATCGTCAGCGGCACCAGCGTGCCCAGCGCCGCGCCCGCCAGGTAGGCCACCGAGCTGCGTCGCGGGTCGCGGCTGGCGGCCAGGAAGATCGCGCTGATGAGCTGCGGCCCGGCGACCATCACGAACGCCAGCGGCAGCACGGTCAGCAGGTTCATGCCCTCATTCTGTTGCCGCCCGATCGGGGTCGCGGCCGGTTCTAGAGGATCAGGTTGAGCAGCACGGTCAGCACCACCGAGGCCACGATCGAGAAGAGGATCATCAGGAGACAGCCGAACCCGCCGCCGGCGGGCCGGATCTCGGTGTTTCCGATGCGCATCACGTCACCTCCTCGGAACGACGGCCGGGCGGTGCCGCGGCCTGCGGCACCGCCGGGCCGGTCACAGCTCGCGCAGCCGGGGCAGCAGCTCCTCCTGGGCCCAGTCGAGGAACATCGGCTGGCGGTCGCCGCCGACCTGGACCAGCGCCACGTGGGTGAAGCCGGCGTCGACGAACTTCTTGAACGCCTCGACGTGCCGTTCGACGTCCGGGCCGCAGGAGATGCCCTCGGCCACGTCCTCCTCGCGGACGAACTGGGTGGCGGCGTCGAACGCGTCCGGGTTGGGCAGGTCCGCGTTGACCTTCCAGCCCATGCCGAACCAGCGGAACTGGTCGTGGACGATCTTGCGGCACTCGTCCTCGTCGGGGCCGTAGCAGATGGCCACCTGGCCGTAGCGGGGGCGACCCGCGCCGCCGGCCTCCTCGTACATGTCGACGAGGTGGGACAGCGGGTCGGTGGCGATCATCGCGTCCGCGTACTCGGCGGCGAGCGTGGCGGACTGCCGGCCGGACGCCGCCACCGCCATTGGCACCGGCCGTTCGGGCCGGTCCCAGACGTACGCGTCGGGCACGTCGAAGTGGTTGCCGGAGAACGTCAGCGTCTCGCCGTTGAGCAGCGGCCGGATGATCTGCAACGCCTCCTCGAACATCTCGTGCCGCTGCTGCACGTGCGGCCAACCGCCGACCACGTGTTCGTTGAGGTTCTCCCCGGCGCCGAGGCCGAGCGTGAACCGCCCGTCCGACAGCACTCCGATGGTGCTGGCCTTCTGTGCCACCACCGCCGGGTGGTAGCGGCGGATCGGGCAGGTGACGAACGACAGCAGCTCCGGCCGGGTGGTGGCGTGGGCGACCGCGCCGAGCACCGACCAGGCGTACGGCGAGTGGCCCTGCGACTCCAGCCACGGGTAGTAGTGGTCGGACATGACCAGGTGGTCGAACCCGGCGGCTTCGGCGCGCACCGCGTGGTCGACCAACTCCTTCGGACCGGCCTGCTCGCACATCAGGGTGTAGCCGACGTTGACCATGGCACCTCTCCTCCCGGGTGGATCGTCCCCGGATACCCCACCGGGCGCGCGTCAACCTTGACGCGTGGTTTGATGCTGCCTACAGTCCGCTTAACCGGTTCAGACCGGAGAGGCGCACCATCCTGTGGTGGGGATGACCGCCCCTGTGGCGGCCCGTGACGACGCGGGCCGCCACAGGACTTAACCGGTTGCCTTAAGAGGTTCATCGGCCTACGCTGATGCCGGCGTCCGGGACCGTCATCACCATCACCGCACCCCCACACGGGCACGGGGGAGATCTCCCTTCAGAGGACAGCCATGAAGAAAATGCTCTCCGCCGCGGGCGTCGCCCTGCTGACGGCGCTCACCGCCGTCTTCGCCTTCGGGCAGCCGGCGCAGGCCGCGACCGGGTTCTCCGTCTCGAACGGTCGGCTCTACGACGCCAACGGCACCGAGTTCGTGATGCGCGGCGTCAACCACGCGCACACCTGGTACCCGCAGCAGACCAGCTCGTTCGCCAACATCAAGGCCCTCGGCGCCAACACCGTCCGGGTGGTGCTGGCCAGCGGTGACCGCTGGACGAAGAACAGCGCCGCCGACGTGGCCAACGTGATCTCACTGTGCAAGGCCAACCGGCTCATCTGCGTGCTGGAGGTGCACGACACCACCGGTTACGGCGAGGACGGCGCCGCCACCACGCTGGCCAAGGCGACCGACTACTGGCTGAGCATCGCCGACGTGCTCAAGGGTCAGGAGAAGTACGTCATCGTCAACATCGGCAACGAGCCGTTCGGCAACCAGGGCTACAGCGCCTGGACCACCGACACCTCGAACGCGATCAAGCGGCTGCGCGCCGGCGGCCTCACCCACACCATCATGGTGGACGCGCCGAACTGGGGCCAGGACTGGTCGTTCACCATGCGCGACAACGCCGGCACCGTCTTCAACGCCGACCCGCAGCGCAACACCGTCTTCTCCATCCACATGTACGGCGTGTTCGACACCGCCGCCGAGATCAGCGACTACCTGGGCCGGTTCCGCACCGCCGGGCTGCCCATCGTGGTCGGTGAGTTCGGCTTCAACCACTCCGACGGCAACCCCGACGAGGACGCCATCATGTCCTACGCCCAGACCAACCGGATCGGCTACCTCGGCTGGTCCTGGAGCGGCAACGGCGGCGGCGTGGAATACCTGGACATGACCACCGGCTTCAACCCGGCCCAGCTCACCAGTTGGGGCCAGCGCATCTTCAACGGCGCCAACGGCATCGCCGCCACCTCGCGGGAGGCCTCGGTCTACGCCGGCAGCTCGCCGAGCCCGACCACCAGCCCGAGCCCGACGACGAGCCCCAGCCCCACCACCAGCCCGACCCCGACCCCGCCGCCGACCACCACGCCCCCGCCGGCCGGTGGCTGCACCGCCACCCTCACCGTCGTCAACTCGTGGCAGGGCGGCTTCCAGGGCGACGTCAAGGTGACCGCCGGTTCCGCCGCGATCAGCGGCTGGACCGCGACGTGGACGTTCGCCAACGGCCAGACCGTCAGCCAGGCGTGGAATGCCACGGTCAGCGGCAGCGGGTCGGCGTGGACCGCCCGCAACGTCGACTACAACGGCCGGCTCGGCGCCGGCGCCAGCACCACGTTCGGCTTCATCGGCAACGGCAGCGCCGCCACCCCGGCGGTGACCTGCTCCGCGAGCTGACCGACCGCGCATCGGGTGGCCGGGTCCGCACGGACCCGGCCACCTTTCTTCGCGTACGCCCGCAGCCCTTGCCTCTCGGTCGTCGCGGCCCGCACACCGCCTACAAACTTGATGGCGCAGGCGAGTCACCTCCGCTGACCCGTTCACGCCCTCAGGTTCGTAGGCCCACGCACCCTCCTGAGCGGCCAGGGCGGCGTGCACCCGCTCCACCTCCGTGACAAGCCGGTGAGGCGTCCTGAGCCGAGTCGTAGGCACCCGATGACGATGTTCAGGAACGGCGCCGATCCAGCTCCGTGACCACGGGGCGAGGTGTGGGTGGGCTGGTCGGCCTGCCGTACGATCTGGCGCGCGTCGGGCCGACCGGGCGGCGCGCGATCGTCGGGAGGGGACGCGATGAGCACGCCGGGGACCAGGGGACGACCGTCGGGACTGGTGATCGGCTCGCTGGTGGCGATCTCGTTCGGGACCGTGTTCGTCATGGTGAACAGCGGCGGCCTGCCCGCGCCCTGGCCGCTGGTGCTGCGGATCGCCGGCCTGCTGGTGGCCGCGCTGCTCCTGGTCGGTCTGTTCCGGGTGGCCCGGCAGGCCCCGCCCGGCGCGCAGGGACCGGAGGCGGCGGGGTTCATGGACCGCCGCTACTGGATCGTGGTGGCGTTGGAGGCGGTCGCGCTCTTCGGCGGCCTCGCCGTGATCAACGGCGTGTTCGACCGGCCTGCCGTGTCGGTCGCCTGGGTCGCGGTGGTGGTGGGCGTGCACTTCTTCGGCCTGGCGGCCGTCTGGCGGATGCCGCGCTACCACTGGCTCGGCGCGGTGATGACCGCACTCGGCGTGGCCGGCTTCCTCACCCACGCGCTGGGCGGTGACGCGGGAGCCGTCGGCCTGGTCTCTGGCGTCGGCTGCGGCGCGGCCCTGTTCGCCACCGTCGCCCTGGCCCTCCGCGACACCACCACCCGCCTCCCGGCCACCCACTGACCTCCGCCCCCTGAGCGCGTGATCACGGGGTTCGCGTCGGCGGCCGGCGTGGCTGATGACGCGAACTCCTTGATCACCGGGAACCGGGCGGGGTCAACCGGACGGTGAGGTGGCCAGGCGGGCGGCTCGGGTCAGCAGGTACTCCTGTTCGGGGCGGCTGGTGGTCCGGGCGGCGGCGGCGCGGTAGTGCGTCGCCGCGGCGTCGTGGTCGCCGGCCATCTCGTGCAGGTGGGCGCGGGCCGCGTCGAGCCGGTGCGAGCCGGCCAGCCGGGGATCGCCGGCCAGCCCGGCGAGCGCGTCCAGCCCGGCGGCCGGGCCGTGCACCATGGCGCTCGCCACCGCGCGGTTCAACGCCACCACCGGGCTGCCGGTGAGCCGCTCCAGCACTTCGTACAACGCGAGGATCTGCGGCCAGTCGGTGGCCGCCGCGGTCGGCGCCTCGTCGTGCAGCGCGGCGACGGCGGCCTGGAGTTGGTACGGCCCGACCGGCCCCCGGGTCATCGCGTCGGTGACCAGCGCGGTGCCCTCGGCGATGGCGGCGGCGTCCCAGCGGGACCGGTCCTGTTCGGCCAGCGGGATCAGCTCCCCGGACGGGCCGCTCCGGGCGGCGGCGCGGGCGTCGGTGAGCAGCATCAGGGCGAGCAGCCCGGCCACCTCGCTGTCGCCGGGCAGCAGCCGGCGCATCTCGCGGGCCAGCCGGATCGCCTCGTCGGAGAGGTCGACCCGCCGCAGGTCGTCGCCGAGGCTCGCGGTGTGCCCCTCGGTGAAGATCAGGTAGAGCACGTGCAGCACGGCGGCGAGCCGGGCCTGCCGATCGGCCGGCTCGGGCAGCCGGAACGGCAGGCCGGAGTCGCGGATGCGCTGCTTGGCCCGGCTGATCCGCTGCGCCATGGTGGCCTCGGGCACCAGGAACGCGCGGGCGATCTCGGCGGTGCTCAGCCCACCGACCGCCCGTAGCGTCAGCGCGATCGCGGACGGCGTGGTCAGCGACGGGTGGCAGCAGAGGAAGAGCAGCACCAGCGTGTCGTCCCGGTCGCCGGTCAGCGGTTCGTCGGCGGCCGGCGCGGTCCGCCGGTCGTCACCGGAGCGCCGGGCCGCGCGGTCCTCCCGGTCCCGTCGGGCCGTCTCGGCCCGCACCAGCTCGATCATCCGCCGGTACGCGACCTGCGTGAGCCAGCCACGCGGATGCGCCGGCAGCCCGTCGACCGGCCACTGCCGGCTGGCCGCGAGCAGCGCCTCCTGCACCGCGTCCTCGGCGGTGGCGAAGTCACCGAAGCGGCGGGCGAGCACGCCGAGGACCTGCGGCGCCAACTCGCGCAGCAGGTCCTCGGCGGCGTGCTCGGCCAGGGTCACATCTCCTGCGGCGGGCCGGACATCACCGGGTGCACCTCGATCGGCATGCGCAGCGGCCGGCCGCCCGGACCGGGTGCGGTGGAGATGAACGCGGCGATCTCGGCCGCCCGCTGCGGCGTCTCGCAGTCGACGATCCAGAAGCCGGCCAGGAACTCCTTGGTCTCCGCGAACGGCCCCTCGGTGACCACCGGCGCGCCGCCGGCGCCGGCCCGCACGATCCGCGCCTGCTGTGGGCCGCCCAGCCCCTCACCCTGCACGAACTCGCCGTCGGCCATGAGCTTCGCGTTGACCTCGCCCATGAAGTCGATGTGCGCCCGGAACTCCGCCGGCGTCCAGGTGTCGATCGGCGGGAAGTCGGTCCCGGCGGCGCTGAACTGCATCAGCAGCATGTACTTCATGATTCGCTCCTCACGCCGAGCACCGATTGTCGGTGCTTCCACGCTCGGGTAGAAGCCACCACCCCGGTTCTCGACATCCGTCGCCGGCCTCGGGAGAAGAGTTTCACCGCGCGACCGCGGTCGTCTCCAGTTCGACGAGCACGTCGGGCTCGAAGAGGTGGTCCACCCCGATCAGCGACGCCGGCGGCAGGGGGCGGGGCAGGCCGAGTTCCTCGGCGACCGACTCGATCCCGGCCATGAACGGGCCGATCAGCTCGGGCTGCCATCCGGTGACGTAGAAGGTCAACCGGACCACGTCGTCGAACGAGGCGTCGGCTCCGGTGAGGGCGCGGCCGGTGTTCCGCAGCACCTGCGCGACCTGCCCGCTGAGGTCGCCGGGTGCGACAGGCGTGCCGTCGCCCAGTCGGGCGATCTGCCCGCTGACGTGGATGTGCCGTGCCCCGGTGGCCACCGCCACGTGGTGGTAGGGCGTGTGCGGCTGAAGGCCGTCGGGGCTGAAGCGGGTGACAGACATGGTTGCTCCTCGGTGACGAGAACTCCGGTTTACTATTGATACCTAGTTGACGGAGGACACTTCAAGGAGACCTGGTTTCATGCGCGACACCACCACCCCGCAGACCGGTGAGCTGCGGATCGACGCGCCGCACCGCGACCTGCTCGACCAGGTGCTGGACAAGTGGTCGCTCAGCGTCCTCAACGAGCTGTGCGAACGGCCGTGCCGCTTCAACGAGCTGCGCCGGGCGATCCCGGCGGTGACGCAGAAGTCGCTGACGGCGACGCTGCGACGGCTGGAACGCAACGGCATCGTCGAACGCCACGTCGTGGCGACCCGCCCGGTCGCGGTGGAGTACCGGATCACCCCGCTGGGCAAGACGTTGCGCGCGCCGATCGACGTCCTGCTCGACTGGGCGGACGCGCACATGCCGCGGATCGAGCAGGCCCGGCGGGCGTTCGACACCGCGGTGGAGTGACACTCAGGCGGCGGTGACCTCCAGCAGCAGCGCCTGCTCCGGGTGCAGCGCGGGCAGTTGCAGGCCGACCGTGCCGAGCACCGATCCGGGCAGCGTCACCCCGGCGCCGGACGCCAGCCAACCCGGCGGGGTCAGCTCCAACAGCGCCGGCTCCGGCACCCCGGCCGGCAGGCGCACCAGATAGCGCCGCGTCGGGTCCAGCCCCGGCAGCCGCACCGCGCCGGGCACCTGGGCGACGGAGGTGGCGACACGGCTGACCGCGTACACCGCCCGGGAGCGGTCGTGGGCGACCACGCCGTGCGCCTGCACGGCCGGGTCCGGGTGGTCGACCCGGACCACCCGACCGCCGTGCAGCAGCGGGCGCAGCCGCTTGTGCAGTGCCACCCAGGCGGCCAGTTCGGCCCGGCTGGACGCGTCGATCGCGGTGATGTCCCACTCGATGCCGTGGTGGCCGAAGAGCGCGGTGACCGCCCGGAAGCCCAGGTCGTGCACGCGATGCGTGGTGTGCGAGCGGTCCGGCCCGATGTGCGTGCCGATCAGCTCCGGCGGCAGGAGCAGCCCGGTCCAGCGCTGCACGGCCAGTCGTTCCAGCGCGTCGTTGCAGTCGCTGGCCCAGACCCGGTCGGTGTGGCGCAGGATCTCCAGGTCGACCCGGGCGCCGCCGGACGAGCAGCTCTCGATCTCCAGGCCGGGGTGCCGGGCGCGCAGCTCGTCCAGCAGGCGGTAGGCCGCCACGGTCTGCCCGTGCACGCCGGGCCGGCCGGCGTGCCCGGCCTCGGTGAGGTCGCGGTTGTGGTCCCACTTGAGGTACGCGATCCCGTCGTGCTCGCGCAGCACCGCGTCGATCCGGTCGCGCAGGTACGCGTACGCGTCCGGGTGGGCCAGGTCGAGCACCTGCTGGTGCCGCCACGGAAGCGGCAGCCGGCCGGGCGCCTGGAGCACCCAGTCGGGGTGGGCGCGGAACAGGTCGGAGTCGGGGTTGACCATCTCCGGTTCGACCCAGAGCCCGAACTGCATGCCGTGCCCGCGTACGTGGTCGATGAGGGGTTGCAGCCCGTCCGGCCAGACCTGCTCGTCGACCCACCAGTCGCCGAGCCCGGCCAGGTCGTGCCGCCGGCCGCGGAACCAGCCGTCGTCGAGCACGAAACGTTCCACGCCCACCTCGGCGGCCCGGTCGGCGAGCGCCCGCAGCCGGTCCAGGTCGTGGTCGAAGTAGACCGCCTCCCACACGTTCAGCGTCACCGGGCGCGGCGTGCGCGGATGACCCGGCCGGGCCCGCAGGTGGGTGTGCAGCACGTCGCTGAGCCCGTCCAGCCCGTCCGCCGACCGGACCGCGTACAGCAGCGGCGTGGCGTACTCCTCGCCGGGCCCGAGCACGATCTCGCCGGGCGCGAGCAGCTCCCCGCCACCCAGCGTGGCCTCGCCGGTGGGGCGGCGCTCGGCCACCGTGACGTGGTCGCCGCTCCACGCGGTGTGCACCGCCCACACCTCGCCGTGCCCGAAGCCGAAGCCGGGCGTGCCGGCCACCAGCAGCAACGTGGCGTCGTGTCCGGTGCGGCCGTGCCGCCCCTCGCGGACCCAGGCGCCCATCGGCCACGGGTGCCGCTGCGGCTCGCGTTCCCGGCACCAGCGCCCGGTCAGGTCGAGCAGCTCGGTGGCGACCGCCGGCACCGGCAGCACGGGGGTCAGCTCGCGCAGCTCGTAGCGGCCGTCGCCATCGTTGCGCAGCCGGTGCCGCAGCGTCAGCAACCCCGCCGGGTCCAGCGTGATCTCGATCGACAGACTCAACCCCGCCCCCGGATCCGCCGCCCGCACCACCACCCGCCCGCGGGAAAGGAGGGGCCCCCTGTTAACGCCTGGTGCAGGTGAGGGGGCCCCTCCTAACCGCTCGTGCCCGGCGGCGGGGGCGGGGGAGTGGGAGTGGGAGGGGGAGGGGGGCGACGACGGGGCGGGGTCGTTGTGGACGTCGAGCCCGGTCAGCCGGAACGCCGTCGACCAGTCCCGGCCGTCGCGGTGACCGGCCAGGCCGGGCCGGCCGCCCCAGCCGGCGCTCGCCTCCGGCAGCAGCGACAGCACGGTCGGCGCGTCGAAGCTGCTCGGCACC
This sequence comes from Micromonospora sp. NBC_01392, assembly GCF_045040125.1. NCBI lineage: Bacteria > Bacillati > Actinomycetota > Actinomycetes > Micromonosporales > Micromonosporaceae > Micromonospora > Micromonospora sp. NBC_01392. The sequence goes on from NZ_CP109549.1 coordinate 2,113,833, forward strand.
ACCGGCGGCACGGTGGCGTCGACGAGCGCGGGCAGCTCCTCGGCCGACAGTGGTCCGAGGTCGGCGCCCCAGTGCACGACCCGGGGCAGCCCCGGGCCGCGCGCGTCGAGCACCAGGCTGGTGTCCGCGCGGCGCAGGTGGACGATCGTCATCCCTTGGAGGCTCCCAGCGTCAGGCCCCGGACGAACTGCTTCTGGAGCAGGAAGAAGATCACCAGGGTGGGGATCGCGACCAGCACCGAGCCGGCCGAGACGAGGTTGTTGTCGGTGAAGAACTGGCCGCGCAGGTTGTTCAGCGAGCTGGTCACCGGGAACTTGTCGCCGGTACGCATCAGCACCGTCGCCCAGAAGAACTCGTTGTAGATCCAGGTCACCTCCAGCGTGGCCAACGCGGCCAGGGCCGGTCGGCACAGCGGCAGGGTCACCTGCCAGTACTGCCGCCACACGCTTGCCCCGTCGACCATCGCGGCCTCGTACAGCTCGTGCGGCAGCGCCTTCATGTAGTTGCTCAGCACGAAGACGCAGAAGCCGCACTGGAACGCGACGTTGACCAGGATCAGCCCCCAGTAGCTGTCGTAGAGCAGCTCCGAGTCGCTCATCCAGGCCGGCAGCGGGATCTGCGTGAACATCCGGAACAGCGGGATCAGCAGGGCCTGCTGCGGCAGCAGGTTCGCGGCGGTGAACAGGCCCAGCAACGCGATGTTGAGCTTCCAACTGAACCGGGCGATCACGAACGCCACACAGGACGCGAGGAAGAGCGTGAGCAGCACCGCCGGCACGGTGATGTAGAGCGAGTTGAGGAAGTGCTTGCCGAACTCGGCGGTCTGCCACGCGGTGACGTAGTTGTCGATCGTCCAGCCGCCGAACGAGACGTAGCCGTGCACGGCGGTGTACTGGTAGGAGCGGAACGAGGTGAGCACCGCCCAGAACAGCGGGAACAGCCAGCCGACGGCGATCGTACCCAGGAAGAGGTGCAGCACCACCCGGGCCGGCCGCAGCGGCCGGCGGCGGCCCGGGGAGACGGCGGCGGTCATCGCTTGTCCTCCCGCATGACGGTCCAGAGGTAGACGGTGATGAAGATCAGGGAGACGGCCAGCATGATGGTGGCCAGCGCCGATCCGAAGCCGATCCGGCTGGCCTCGCCGACCACGTTCTGGGTGACCAGCGCCGAGATCAGCTCCAACCCGTTGCGGCCCTTGTTGATGACCCAGACCAGGTCGAACGCGCGCAGCGACTCGATCACGGTGACCACCAGCACGATGATGTTGATCGGGCGCATCACCGGGAAGACGACCCGGAAGAACGTGCTGGTCTCCGACGAGCCGTCCACGGCGGCGGCCTCCCGCAACGACGGGTCGACGCCCTTGAGGCCGGCCAGGTAGAGCAGCATGATGTAGCCGACGTGCCGCCAGCCGGCGGCGACCAGCACCGCCCAGATGTTCACGTTCGGGTCGCCGTACCAGTCGGTGTCGCCGCCGAACACGCCGTTGAGCAGGCCCTGGTCCCGGCTGTAGATGAGCTGCCAGATGAAGCCGACGAGCGCCAGCGAGAGCACCACCGGCAGGTAGAGCGCGGTCTGGTAGAACCGACTGCCGCGCAGCTCCTTGTCGAGCAGCACGGCGAGGAACATCCCGATCGGGGTGGCCACCACGAAGAGCGCGGCCAGCCAGAGCAGGTTGTTCTGCACCGCGGGGACGAACGGCGGGTAGTTGTTCACCACGTCGTCGTAGTTCTTCAGCCCTACCCAGTCGATCTCGCCGAGCGGGCCGATGCCGTCCCAGTCCGTGCCGGAGAGCAGCACGGTCGCCGCCGCCGGCAGCCAGACCAGCGCGAGGACGAGCAGCAGGGGCACCAGCACCATCAGCGTGATCACCACGCGGTCGGTGCCGGACAGGAGCCGTAGCCGGCGACCGCGACCACCGGTGGCGGTGGTCGCGGCCGGCGGCGGCACGGCGCGATCCGCTTGGATCAGGGGCAGGTCGGACATGGTGTCCTTCCCCCTTCCGCCGTCAGCTTGTGAAGATCGACTTCTTCTGGTTCTCGACACTGGTGAGCATCCCGCTGATGTCCTTCGGGTTCTTGATGAACTGCTGGAGGGCCGGGATGATCACGGTGGACGCGAAGTCCGGCCGGGTGTCCCGGTCCAGGAACTGCGCGATCTCGGTGGCGGAGCCGACCAGCTCGGCGGCCTTCTTCTGGAGCGCCGTGTAGCCGGCGGTGTCCGCGCCGCTGTTCGCGACCAGCGTGCTCGGGTCGTTCTTGACCGTGACGTTCGCGGCGTCCTTCGAGCCCAGGTACGTCAGCAGCTTGGTGGCGGCGTCCTTGGACTTCGGCTTGCGGGCCATCATGTAACCGTCGATCGGCGCGTCCAGGGCCTTCGCGCCGATCGTGGAGTCGACCTCCGGGAACGTGAAGAAGTCCAGGTCCTCCAGGTCGGCGCCGCTGAACTGCTGGCCGACGAAGAGGCCGAGCAGGTACATGCCGCTCTTCTTCTGCTGCAACGACTGGGCGGCCTCCTGCCAGGTGCGGCCCAGCGCGTCCGGCTGGTGCAGGGGGAGCAGCCCGGCCCAGGTGTCGAAGACCTTCTTCACCTTGTCGGAGGTCCACGACTCCTTGCCGGCCATCAGGTCGATGTGGAACTGGTAGCCGTTGATCCGCAGGTTGAGGACGTCGAACGTGCCCATCGCCGGCCAGCCGTCCTTGTCGGCGAAGGCGATCGGGGTGAGGCCGTCCTTCTTCATCTGCGCGCCGAGCGTGGTGAGCTGGTCCAGCGTGGTCGGCACCTGGTAGCCGCGCTGCTGCCAGACCGACTTGCGGTAGAAGACCGCCCACGGGTAGTACGACGCCGGCACGAAGTACTGCTTGCCGTCGTCGCCGGTGGACGCCTTCTTGAACGCGTCGGAGTAGCCGTCGAGCTTGCCCCACACGTCGCTGACGTCACCGGCCAGGCCCTTGGCCGCGAAGAACCGCATCCGGTAGCCGGCGAACCAGGTGAACACGTCGTCCGGCTTGCCCTGCAGGTAGTTGTTGATGTTCTCCTGGAACGTGTTGTGGTCGACCGTGTTGATGTTGACGGTCACCCCGGACGATGTCTTGAAGCCGTCCATCACCTTGGCGACGACGTCCTTGGGCTTCGGGTCCGACTGGTTCGAGCCGAGCGTGACGCTCTTCGCGTCGCCGCCGGAGTCGGAGTCGGAGTCGCCGCATCCGGCGAGCGCGCCGGTGCCGAGCAACGTGCCCGCGCCGGCCGCGCCGGCCAGCAGCGAGCGCCGGCGCAGGCCGGCGACGGACGGGGGGACGAGCCGGGCGAGGTACTCGGCCTGTGAGCGGGGACGGGACATGGTGCCTCCTGCGGGGACGAGGTGGCTACGAGATCCACCGAGAATCCACACGTCCGAACAGAAATAGCCGGTGGCGGTTGAAGCTACCCGTTGGTTCAGCGCTGTCAAGAGGGCGAAAGGCCGGCGACAACCGTGCTGTGGCAGGGCAAAGGCATGGTAAACGTTGTAATCGCTGTCGATGTTGGAAAGTGTTGACTTGGCTGTCGTTCGCGGGCACCCTCAGCTCTCATGCGGAACTGGCACGGCGAGGGCATCTGGTACGGCGCCGACTACAACCCGGAGCAGTGGCCCGAGGAGGTGTGGCCCGAGGACGTCACGCTGATGCGCCGCGCCGGGGTCAACCTGGTCTCGGTCGGCATCTTCTCCTGGGCCCTGCTGGAGCCGGCCCCCGGCCGGTACGAGTTCGGCTGGCTCGACCGCGCGCTCGACCTGCTGCACGGCGGCGGCATCCGCGTCGACCTGGCCACCGCCACCGCCAGCCCGCCGCCGTGGCTGGCCCACCGGCACCCGGAGACGCTGCCCCGCCGCGCCGACGGCGCCGTGCTGTGGCCCGGCGGCCGGCAGGCGTACTGCCCCAGCTCGCCGATCTTCCGGGACCGCTCGCTCGCCCTGGTCGAGGCGGTCGCGACGCGGTACGCCGCCCACCCGGCGGTCGTGCTCTGGCACGTCTCCAACGAGCTGGGCTGCCACAACGTGCACTGCTACTGCGACGTCAGCGCCGAGGCGTACCGCCGCTGGCTGCGCGAGCGCTACGGCGACCTGGACGCGCTCAACGCCGCCTGGGGCACCGCGTTCTGGAGCCAGCGCTACCACGACTGGGCCGAGGTGAACCCGCCGCGCACCGCGCCGACGTTCGCCAACCCGACCCAGCAGCTCGACTTCCTGCGCTTCTCCTCCGACGAGCAGCGCGCCCAGCTCCGCGCCGAACGGGAGCTGCTGAACCGGCTCGTCACCCAGCCGGTCACCACCAACTTCATGATCGGCACCGGCATCAAGTACCTGGACTACCACTCCTGGGCCGCCGACGTGGACGTGGTCGCCAACGACCACTACCTCACCGCCGCCGACCCGCAGCCGCAGGTGAACCTCGCGCTCGCCGCCGACCAGACGCGCGGCGTGGCCGGCGGCGCGCCCTGGCTGCTGATGGAGCACTCCACCAGCGCGGTCAACTGGCAGCCCCGCAACGTGGCCAAGACGCCCGGCCAACTACGCCGCAACAGCCTGGCGCACGTGGCGCGCGGCGCCGACGGGGTGCTCTTCTTCCAGTGGCGGGCGTCCCGGGCCGGCGCGGAGAAGTTCCACTCCGCGCTGGTGCCGCACGCCGGCCCGGAGACCAAGGTGTTCCGCGAGGTCAGCCGGCTCGGCGCCGACCTGCGCGCGCTGGCCGAGGTACGCGGCAGCCGGGTCGACGCCGACGTCGCCGTGCTGTTCGACTACGAGGCGTGGTGGGGCGCGGAACTCGACTCCCACCCCAGCGTCGACGTCACCTACCCCGACCGGTTGACCGCGCTGCACGCCGCGCTCTGGCGGGCCGGCGTCACCGCCGACGTGGTGCACCCGTCGACGGACCTGTCCGGCTACCGGCTGGTCCTGGTGCCCACGCTCTACCTGACCCGCGACGCGGACACCGCCGCGCTGCGCCGCTTCGTCGACGCCGGCGGCACCGCGCTGGTCACCTACTTCAGCGGCATCGTCGACGAGCACGACCACATCCGGCTCGGCGGCTACCCGGGCGCGTTCCGGGACCTGCTCGGCGTACGCGTGGAGGAGTTCTTCCCGCTGCGCGCCGGCGAGACGGTCCGCCTCGACGACGGCGCCCACGCCGACGTGTGGACCGAGTGGCTGCACGCCGAGGGCGCCGAGGTGCTCGCCGCGTACACCGACGGGCCCTTGCCCGGCGTGCCGGCGCTGACCCGCAACGCGGTCGGCGCGGGCGCCGCCTGGTACGTCGGCACCCGGCTCGACGACGCGGCGACCGACCGGCTGGTGGCCCGACTGCTCACCGAGGCCGGCGTGCACCCGCCGGTGCCCGCGCCGGCCGGGGTGGAGGTGGTCCGGCGTCGCTCGGCGGAGCGGAGCTGGCTGTTCGTGGTCAACCACACCGACGACGCGGCCCGGCTGCCGGTCACCGGCGTCGAACTGCTCACCGGCGAACGGTGCGACGGCGACCTGGTGGTGCCGGCGGGGGAGGTGGCGGTGGTCCGCGAGGAACCGGTCTGATGCTCGCCCAACAACGGCAGAGCGCCATCCTGGAGCTGATCCGCCAGCGCGGCGGCGTCCGGGTCAGCCACCTGGTCGACCGGTTCGGCGTGTCGGACATGACCATCCGGCGTGACCTGGAGGTGCTGGCCGAGCGCGGGCTGATCGACAAGGTGCACGGTGGCGCGACGCTGGCCGGCCCCGGCTCCACCGAGGAACCGGGCTTCGCCGCCAAGTCGGTGCGGCAGCGGGCCGAGAAGCGGGCCATCGTCGAGCGGGCCGCGGGGCTGGTCGAGCCGGGCATGGCGGTGGCGCTCTCCGCCGGCACCACCACCGCCGCGTTGGCCGCCCGGCTCGCCGGGGTACGCGGACTGACCGTGGTCACCAACTCGATCCCGGTCGCCGACGCGCTCTACCAGAACCCCCGCACCGACCAGAGCGTGGTGCTCACCGGCGGCATCCGTACCCCGTCGGACGCGTTGACCGGCCCGGTCGCCGAGGCGGCCATCGCCGCGCTCAACGTGGACCTGCTCTTCCTCGGCGTGCACGGGATGAGCCGGCGTACCGGCTTCACCACCCCCAACCTGCTGGAGGCGGCGGTGAACCGGCGGTTGATCGGCGCCGCCCGCCGGCTGGTCGTGCTCGCCGACCACACCAAGTGGGAGACGATCGGCATCGCCACCATCGCGCCGCTGGACGAGGCCGACGTGCTGATCACCGACGAGGGGCTGCCCGCGGCGGCCCGCCGGGAGCTCGGCGAGCAGGTGGGCGAGCTGATCGTCACGCCGGTGGCGTGACCTTTCAGGCATTTCCCAGCCAATCCGGTTAGGGTGCCCTGCACGGCCCGCGGGCTCCACGGTGGAGCCCGCGGATGGCGGAGGCGGAGTGGCGATGGTCTTCAAGAAGATGTTGAGCGCGTTCGGCGTGGGCGGCCCCAGCGTCGACACCGTGCTGACCAACCCGAACACCCGGCCCGGGCTGGCCCTGGACGGGCACGTCAACCTGGTCGGCGGCGACGCGCCGGCGCGCATCGAGCGGATCACCGTCGGCCTGGTCACCCGGGTCGAGATCGAGGGCGGCGACACCGAGTACGCCGGCGTCATGGAGTTCCACCGGATGCCGGTCAGCGACGCGTTCGAGCTGGCGCCGAAGCAGCAGCTCGCCATCCCGTTCCAGATGCCGGTGCCGTGGGAGACCCCGGTCACCGACGTCTTCGGGCAGCGGCTGCACGGCATGACCATGGGCCTGCGTACCGAGCTGGCGGTGGCGCGGGCGGTCGACAAGTCCGACCTGGACCAGGTGTCGGTGCACCCGCTGCCGGTCCACGAGCGGATCCTCGACGCGTTCCAGGCGCTGGGTTTCCGGTTCAAGCACGCGGACCTGGAACGCGGCCACATCTACGGCGTGCCGCAGACGCTGCCGTTCTACCAGGAGATCGAGTTCTACGCCGCGCCGCAGTACGCGCAGACGGTCACCGAGGTCGAGCTGACGTTCGTGACCAGCCAGCAGGGCGTCGAGGTGATCCTGGAGTGCGACAAGCGCGGCGGCTTCCTCAGCGCCGGGCACGACGTCTACGGGCGGTACTCCGTCCCGCACAGCGACGCCTCGCGTACCGACTGGCCGCAGGTGGTCGACGGGTGGCTGCGGGAGACCACGTCCCGGTACGGCGGCCTGCGCGCCCAGGGCTTCGGCGCCCAGCAGGGCCACTACGGCGCCCCCGGTCACTACGGTCCGCAGGGCCACCACGGTCGTCGTGGCGGCGGCATGGTGGCGGGCGCGGCGCTGGGCGTCGCCGGCGGTCTGGTGGCCGGCGAGATGCTGGAGGACGCCTTCGAGGGCGACGACGGCGGGGACTTCGGCGAGGAGTGACGGCACGCGACGACGCCCCCGGGACGGATCCCGGGGGCGTCGCCGGTCACGCGGCGCGGGTCAGTGCCGACCGCGACGCTCCTTGCCGGAGCGGCGCGCGCTGCCCGCCTTCGACAGACCACGGCTGATCAGGTACGCGCCGGTCAGCGCGGTCAGGTACCACCAGGCCTGGTTCGGGTTGTTGATGTTCAGGCCGTTGGCGGTGGTGCCCTTCCAGAACGCGGCGATCACGACGACCGCTGCGGCTGCGGCGTACACCCAGAACTCGGTGGTGAGGAACGCCTGCTTCGTCTCGGTGCCGGGGGCGGGCATCTCCTCCCGGTGGCCGTCGTGCATCGACGGCATCGGACGGGTCGGCGACTCCATCATGCTCGACCGGTTCTGGACGTCCGACATGGGCCGGTTCATCGGCCTGGTGGATGCGGCCTGCGTGCTCATCTGGTCCTCCTCAGGATTTGATGAGTCGTACGGCACCCTCGCCCCGCTGCCGCAGTTCGGCCACGGCACGGTTCGCACACTGTGGCGGGGGCACCCTCCGACTACCCGCCCCCCGAGACAAGCTAACCGGCGGGCGCCGACGGTGTGCCGGCCGCGCCCCGAACCGGACATCCGACGCTCCGGGGTGGCAAGCGACGCGCTTCCCGGCCGGTTTCAGCCTCCCGACCCCGGGCACGCAGCACGGATACCCACACCACGAGCTGCGAGGTGGTTGACGTGCGTGAGGACGACATCCGGCAGGACGCCGCCCGGCAGGCCGAACAGCGGGTCGCCGGCGGCGTGTACGGCGAGGGCGCGCTGGACGAGGTCACCGTGCCGCCGACCGACGAACAGCGGGTGATCCAGGAGTCGGATCCGGACGACCCGGCGCACGTGGCGATCGACCCGGACGTGCTGCGCGACGGCGGACCGACCCGCGGTCAGGGGGCGGTGACCACGACCGGCGGCACGGCCGGTCCGGCCAGCGTGCGCCGAGTGGCCCGGCAACCGGAGCGGCATCCGGGGAAGGTGGCGCCGACCACCACCGGGGACGCCACCACCGGCGGGCTGAGCACCCCGGCCGGCGGGTCGACGAGTGACGCCTCGGCCCCCGGCGCCCAGGTCGGCAACGTCACCGACGAGGGCGCCAACCCCGGCTGAGCGTTTGCTTGAGACGGGGCCCCTTCTCTACCGGAAGCGTTAAGACGGGGCCCCTCCTTACGTCCGGAGGATGGTGAGGCGCTGGGTGGCGCGGGTGAGGGCGACGTACAGGTCGCTGTGGCCTCGGGGGGACTCGGCGACGATCCGGTCCGGGTCCACCACCAGCACCGAGTCGAACTCCAGGCCCTTGGCCTGCTCGGTGGTCAGCACCACCACCCGGTTCGCCAGCTCCGGCTGCTCGCCGACCGCCGCCTCGGGCAGCGCCGCGACCACGGCGGCGCCCAGGTCGGCCACCCGCCCGGCCGGCACGATCACGCCGAGCCGGCCGTCGCCCAGGACGGCGGCCTCGCGGGCGCTCGCCTCGACCAGCTCGACGGCGAGCCGGTCCGCCGGAACGGTCCGGTCCTGCGGCGGTACGCCGGTGGCGCGTACCGAGCGGGGTGGGCGCAGCGCCGGGTCGATCTCGGCGAGCACGTCGGCGGCGACCGCCATGATCTCGGCCGGGGTGCGGTAGCTGACGGTCAGCTCCTCCAGCCGCCACCGGTCCGCCACGTACGGGGCGAGCGCCTCGCCCCAGGACGGCGTGCCGGCCAGCGCACCGGTCTGTGCCACGTCCCCGACGATGGTCATCGACCGGCTCGGGCAGCGGCGCATCAGCAGCCGCCACGCCATCGGCGACAGCTCCTGCGCTTCGTCCACGATGACGTGCCCGAACGCCCAGGTGCGGTCCGCGGCGGCCCGCTGGGCGGTGGTGAGCCGGTCGGACTCCTCCTGCCGTTCGGAGAGCCGGGCGGCGTCGATCAGGTCGGTCACGCCGAGGATCTCACCGCCGTCGGCCTCGTCCTCCACGTCGATCGAGCGGGAGCCCCGCCAGATCTCCAGCACGCCCTCGGCGTACTCGCGTTCCATCGCGCGGATCCGGTCCCGGCGGGCGGCGGCGGCGCGTTCGTCCTCGCCAAGCAGCTCGGCGACCTCGTCGAGCAGCGGCACGTCGGCCGGCGTCCAGCCGCCGGGCTCCCGGTGCAGCGCGGCCCGCTCGGCGGCGGTGAGCATCGGCGCGGCGGTGGCGATCCGCTCCGGCGACGCGAACAGGTCGGCGAGCAGCCGCTGCGGGGTGAGCACCGGCCACAGCTCGTCGAGCGTGGCCACGATCTCCGGCTCCTCGCGCAGCTCGCGGCGGATCTCCGCCCGGTCCGCCTCGGAGAGCAGGTTCTCCCCGCCGAGCGGGTCGGCGCCGATGCGCTCGGCCACCTGGTCGGCGAGCGCGTGCACGATCTCCACGTCGAACAGCGCGCGGGCCAGGTTGTGCGGACGGCCGGTGCGCCGGACCCGGTCGCGGGCCTGGCGGACCGTCTCCGGGTCGAGCGTGAGCACCTCCCGCTGCGGCAGCTCGACGGTGATCGGCTCGGCCGGCACCCACTGCCGGTCCCGGACCGCGCCGGCGAGCACCTCGGTCAGCACCGCGCGGCCCTTCAGCGCCGCGGTGGTGGCCGGCTCGGTGCGCCGGGCGTGCACGCCCGGGAACAGGTCGGCCTGGGTGCGCAGCAGCACACCGGTCTCGGCCAGCGCCGGCAGCACCTGGGAGATGTAGCGCAGGAACGTGGCGTTCGGGCCGACCAGCAGCACGCCCCGGGTGGAGAGCTGCTGGCGGTGGGTGTAGAGCAGGTACGCGGCCCGGTGCAACGCCACCGCGGTCTTGCCGGTGCCGGGCCCGCCCTGCACCACCATCACGCCGGGCAGGTCGGCGCGGATGATGCGGTCCTGCTCGACCTGGATCGTCTCGACGATGTCGCGCATCCGGCCGGTGCGTCCGGCGTTGAGCGCGGCGAGCAGCGACGCCTCGCCGGTGACCTCCTCGTGCGCGGTGGGGGAGGCGGCGGTGATGTCCAGCACCTCGTCGTTGAGGCCGGTGACCTTCCGGTCGCGGGTGCGCAGGTGCCGACGCCGGCGTACGCCCTGCGGGTTGGCGGCGGTGGCCAGGTAGAACGGGCGGGCGGCCGGGGCACGCCAGTCCATCAGCAGCGGGTCGTACTCGCCCGAGGTGTCGAAGATGCCGATCCGGCCGATGTAGCGGGCGGCGCCGTCGTCCCCGTCGAGGCGGCCGAAGCAGAGGCCGGACTCGACGGCGGAGTACTGCTCGACCTGGTCGGCGTACATCGCCACGGTGGAGTCGCGCTGCGAGCGGGCCTGCTGGGTGCCGCCGGTGTGGCGCAACTCCTCGTCGAGCCGGCGGGCGGCCTGCTCGCGCAGCCCGTCCAGCCGGTCGTAGAGCATCGAGACGTACTCCTGCTCGCGACCGATCTCGTCGTCGTCCTGGTGCAGCTCACCCGACACGTCGGAGTGCGTTGACAAGCGGGCTCCTCATTGACTAAAATTGCCGCAGGAATGGCATTCATAAGCCATTCCTTTTTTGTGCCTGAACTGAGAAAGATAGCGCGTCGCCCGCCATTCGACCAAGCCCGGACACGGCTCGGGGCCCGGCCGGCGCACGCCGACCGGGCCCCGGGCCCGACGTTCGATCAGCCCTTCGCGGCCTGGTAGAGCCGCTCCGGCGTGACCAGACCGGCCACCACCCGGCCGTCGTCGGTGAGCAGCACGCTGAACAGCTTGCCGCTCAGCAGCCGCCCGCTGCCCCAGTCGCCGCTGACCTTCGGCAGGTCACCGAGCACCTTCGCCAGCATGTCGGCGTCCGGCGCGCCCGCGCCGCCGGCCTTCGCGCCGCCGGCCTTGGCCGCGCCGTCGAGCCCGGCCGGGTCGCCGAGCTTGGCGACCACCACCGTGGTCCAGCCGGTGCCGACGGTACGCACGTCCGGCCGCTCAGCGTCCGCCGCGCCGGGCTTCCGGTCGGTGGCCGGGCCGGGGCGCGCCTCGGTCGTCTCCTCGGTGACCTTCACCCCGGGCGGCGGGTTGAACCGGAACTGGTCGGCGTCCGGGGTGCGGAAGTCGACCTGGGTGAACGCCACCTCGAACGCCGGCTCGTCCTGACCGTCGGCGAGCACCTCGAAGCGCAGCGGCACGTGCTCCTTCGCGTCCAGCGCGATGCGCACCTGGTGCACCAGCGACGCCTTGTCGCGCGGCGTGAGCACCAACTCGTACGCGTCCCGCCCGGCCACGGTGGCGGACCGGCCGACGGTCACCGCGGTGGTCGGGTCGATCGCGGCCAGCGCCTGCTGGGCGGCGTCGGCCGGGGTGGCCGGCGCGGACGGCAGGTCCTTGCCGTCGGCCGGCAGCCTCCGGTGGACGGCGGTGTTCTCCCGGCTGTTCCAGGTCCAGACGTCGCGGCCGTTGCGCAGCACGTCCTGCTCGCCGAGCGTGTCGACCAGGGCGAGCCGCTGCCGGTCCTCGCCGCCGTACCAGACACGCAGCGTGTGCGTGCCGCTGACCAGCCCGGCGAGCTGGTTGCCGCTGGCCTGGCCGGCGAGCGCGGCGATCGGCGGCAGGCCCAGGTCGGCGCGCTGCACGACGGTGCCGGAGAGCCCGTCCAGGCGGGACGTCCGCAGGTCGTCGAGCAGTTGGGCGGCGCTGCGCGGGGGCAGGGCCGGGTCGGCGCCGGCGGCGAACGTGCCGACGGCGGCGCCGCCCCCGATCACGGCGACCCCCGCGGTCACCGGGACCAGCCAGCGCAGCACGGCGCGGTTCTTCATCACAGACATCAGTGTGCACCTCCTTGCGCTCCATGCTGCGGGATCGTCGCTGTGAGGACGCTGAGCCGATCCCCTACGGGTGACCCGGTGGTGGCACCCTGGACCGGTGCGGTTGCTGGTGGTGGAGGACGAGACGCGGCTCGCCGCGGCGTTGCGGCGGGGCCTGTCGGCGGAGGGCTTCGTGGTGGACGTGGCGGCCACCGGCCCGGCCGGGCTGGACGCGGCCCGGCACGGCGACTACGACGCGATGATCCTCGACGTGATGCTGCCCGGCCTCTCCGGCTACGAGGTGGTGCGCCGGTTACGCGCCGAGCAGCGCTGGCTGCCGGTGCTGATGCTGTCCGCCAAGGACGGCGAGTACGACCAGGCCGACGGCCTGGACTGCGGCGCCGACGACTACCTGACCAAGCCCTTCTCGTACGTGGTGCTGCTGGCCCGGCTGCGGGCGCTGCTGCGCCGGGGCGCGCCCCGCCGGCCGGCCGTGCTCACGGTCGGTGACCTGCGGCTGGACCCGGCCCGGCGGCGGGTCACCCGGGCCGACGCCGAGGTGGCGTTGACCAGCCGCGAGTACGCGCTGCTCGACTACCTGATGCGCCGCCCCGGCGAGGTGGTGTCCAAGACCGAGCTGCTGGACCACGTCTGGGACGCCTCGGTGGACACCGCCCCGAACGCGGTGGAGGTCTACGTCGGCTACCTGCGCCGCAAGATCGGCCGGGAGCGGTTGGAGACGGTCCGCGGCGCCGGCTACCGGCTGGCCACGTGAGCCGCCGGCGACCCCGTCTCGGCCTACGGGCCCGGCTGCTGGCGTTGGGCGTGCTCGGCCTGGCGCTCGGGTTCGCGCTCGGTGGCGCGCTGCTGCTCGGCGCGCTCGGCTGGACGCTGCAACGCTCGGCCGACGCGGAGGCGTTGCGGACCGCGGACGCGGTCGCGTTGCTCACCGCCGAGGACGCGCTGCCGGACCCGCTGCCGGTGGCCGGCGGCCAGTTGCGCGTGCAGGTGGTGGACGCGCAGAGCCGGATCCGGGCCGCCTCGATCGACGCGGACCGGCTGGTGCCGATGCTCGGCCCCGACGAGCTGCGGCCCGGGCAGCGGCAGCGGCTGGTGGTGGACGGGCAGCGGGTCGGCCTGTCCGGGCCGGTCCGGGTGGTGACGGTGCCGGCCGGCACCCCGGCCGAGCCGCGTACGGTGCTGGTGGCCAAGTCGCTGTCCGACGTGCGGCACAGCCTGCACGTGGTGCGCAACCTGCTGCTGGTCGGCTTCCCGCTGCTGGTGGCGGGCCTGGCGGTGGTGGCCTGGCGGGTGGTGGGCGCGACGCTGCGCCCGGTGGAGGAGCTGCGCAGCGGCGCCGCCGAGATCACCGGGCGGGCCGGGGCGGAGCGGCTGCCGGTGCCGGCCGGGCAGGACGAGATCCACCGGCTCGCGGTCACGCTCAACGACATGCTGGACCGGCTGGCCGCGTCCCGGGACCGGCAGCGGGCGTTCGTGGCCGACGCCGCGCACGAGCTGCGCAGCCCGCTGACGAACATGCGGACCGAGCTGGAGGTGGCCCGGCGGCTCGGGGACGGCACCGACTGGCCGGCGGTCGCCGACGACCTGCTCGCCGACACCGAGCGGCTGAGCCGTCTCGTCGACGACCTGCTGCTGCTGGCCCGCCTCGACGAGGACGACGCGCGCCCCGCACGGCCGGCGGCGGTGGGTCCGGTGGAACTGGGTGAGCTGCTGCGCGCCGTGGCGGCCCGCTACCCGTCGCCGCCGGTGCGGCTGGCGGTGCCGGCCGGGGCGTGGTGGACCGAGGGGGACCCGGGGGAGCTGCGCCGGGTGCTGGTCAACCTGGTGGAGAACGCGATCCGGCACGCGTCCGCCGAGGTGCGGTTGGCGGTCGCCGGCCCGGAGGGCGCGTACCACCTGGTCACGGTGACCGACGACGGGCCGGGCGTCCCGGCGGTGGACCGGGAGCGGGTGTTCGCCCGGTTCACCCGGCTGGACGACGCGCGGGCCCGCGACGCCGGCGGCGCGGGCCTCGGCCTGGCCATCGTGCGGGAGCTGGTGCGCCGGGCCGGCGGCACGGTGGAGCTGGCGGACGCGACGCCGGGCGTCGCCGCGCCGGGGCTGCGGGCGACGGTACGGCTGCCCGCGCTGGCCGAGCCGGACCCGGAGTGACAGGTCAGCGGCGTCGCTTGGTGCAGACCGGGGCGGCGCGGGCCACCGTGTCGGTGGACCAGACCAGCGCCACGGTGAAGCAGTAGTCGGTGGTGCGGTCGAGCCCGTAGGCGATGTAGTCGCCGGAGCCGGCGGGCAGCGTCGCGAAGGTGTGCTGCGGCTGGCCGGCGCGGCCCCCGGCGACCACCACCGGCCCTTCCGCGCCGGCCGGGTACGTCCAGCTCAGCACGATGCTGTCGCGTCGGTCGGTGAGCGCGAACCGGCCCGGTGGGGTGCCCGGGGAGGCGGCCGGCCGGGCGCTGGCGGTGGGCCGTGCGGAGGCCGGCGGCGGCCCGCTCGACGGTGGCCCGCCCGACGGGGCGGCCGGGGTGTCGCGGTCACCGTCCACCCGGGACACGCCGGCGATCACCGCGATGGTGCCCAGCAGGAGCGCCACCACCACGCCGAGCACCGCCAGCGGCAGCCAGGGCCGTTCCCGCCGGGGCGTGGCGGGTGGCCGGGGCACGTGCACCGGCAGGTAACGCGACGACGGCTCGGGGGCCGGCGGCACCCGGCGTACGCCGGGCGGCGCGTCGGCGGTGAGCCCGACCACGGTCGGCGGCACCGCGTCCTCACTCGGCGGCCAGGGCTGCTCGGCCGGCTCGCCGACCCGCCAGGGCTGCTCCGCGGGCTCGCCGACCTGCCAGGGCTGGTCGGCCGGCGGCCGGCGCGGCTCGGCCGGCTCGTCCGGTCGCCAGGGCTGCTCGTGCTCCGGCGGCCACGGGTAGTCGTCGAACGGCTCGGCGTCGGCCTCGGGCGCGGTGCGGGGCGTGGGCACGTGCCCGGCGTCGGTGGCCCGGCCCGGCGGGTGGTAGAGCGGTGTGCGCACCGGCTCGTCGAGCGCGGGCGGGGTGTAGGGCGGCAGGTCGGGCGGACCCTCGACGGGCGGGGCGACCCGGGCGGCGGGCACCACCGGCGTCGTGGGTGCCTGTGGTTCGGGCGCGGCGCAGACATGGTCCGGGTCGGCGGCGGCCCGGGCCAGGCCGGCCACCTGGACGGCGAGCGGGTCGTCCACGGCGAGGTGCTGGCGGCACAGGTCCTCGGCGAGCGCCAGGTGCTCGTGCGCCTCGGCGTACCGGCCACAGTCGCGTTCCATCGCGCCGAGCTTGGCCAGCATCTTGATGCCGCTGGGGTGGTCGTCGCCGTAGACCTCCCGGTGCAGCTCCCAGGCGTCGGCGAGGCGGTCGCGGGCCACCTCGCACTGGCCGCGGGCGTACTCCACGGTGGCCAGGTCGGCGTGCGCGGCCAGCACCCGCTGCGACTCGGGCCCGTCGCGGGCGGTCAGCTCGATGATGACGTCGGAGTAGAGCCGCGCGGCGCGGGCGTCGCTGCCGACCCGGTGCAGCACCGCGGCCAGCGTCGCGGCGGCGGTGACGGTGCGCTCGTCGGAGCGGCCGAACAGGCGGGTGGTCGCCGCGTACGCGAACGCGGCCCAGCCGCGCGCGGAGTGCGGTTCGCCGAGCGCGACGAGCAGCCGCGCCTGGAGGCCGGCCGCCTCGGCCAGCTCGGGGGAGGCGTTGCCGGGACGCGGGTCGGCGTCGCTGAGCGCGTCGGCGAGCAGCCGTTGCGCGCCGTCGAGGTCGCCTTCGGACACCAGATGGTGCGCCTGGACGGTCAGGTCAGCGAAGCCGGAGGACACGCCCCATCGTGCTCATCCGGCGACGGTAAGTACAACCCCCGGAGTGGATCAGTTTGGTGCCGATTGGGTCAAGTGATCGGCGAGCGTCTCGCTGATCCGGCGGAGCTGGTCGACCTGGGCCGGGCTGAGCGCGTCGAACAGATGCCGGCGTACCCCTTCGACGTGGCCGGGCGCGGCGGCGGTCAGCGTGGCGAAGCCGTCGTCGGTGAGCACGGCGAGCTGGCCGCGCCGGTCGGTGGGGCAGTCCTCCCGGCGGATCCAGCCGGCGGCCTCCAGCCGGGCGGCGGCGTGCGAGAGCCGGCTGCGCGAGGATCCGGTGGCGTCGGCCAGCTCGCTCATCCGCAGCCGCCGGCCGGGGGCCTCGGAGAGTCGGACCAGGATCTCGTAGTACGCGTGCGGCATGCCGGCGTCGCGTTGCAGTTCGCGGTCGAGCGTGTCCATCAGCGCGCGGGAGGCGGCGAGGAAGGCCCGCCAGGTCCGCTGCTCGTCGGGGTCCAGCCACCGGGTCATGACGCCCATCATAGCGCCAATGGTTGAACGCTCAATTAAAGCGAGGTACCGTCGAGGGCATGGGAATCCACCGGCTCAACCACGCCGTCCTCTACGTCAGTGACCTGGAGCGCAGCGTCGCCTTCTACCGCGACGTGCTGGGCTTCCGCCGGGTCCCGATGACGCCGGACGGCTTCCGCGGCGCCACCTTCCTCCAGGCGCCCGACTCCACCAACGACCACGACCTCGGGCTGTTCGAGGTCGGCGCGGCGGCCGGGCCGTCCCCGGCCGGCCGGGGCACCGTCGGCCTCTACCACCTCGCCTGGGAGCTGGACACGCTCGACGAGCTGGCGGCCACCGCCGAGCGGCTGGCCGCCGCCGGCGCGCTGGGCGGCGCGTCCGACCACGGCACCACCAAGAGCCTCTACGGCCGCGACCCGGACGGGCTGGAGTTCGAGATCGTCTGGATCGTCCCGGCGAACCTGCTGGACGACGCCGCGCTCGCCGCCCGCAAGCGGATCGGCCGGCTCGACCTCGACCGCGAGCGGCAGCGCTACGGCGGCCAGACCCGGGGCGGCGTGGGCGTCTCCGTCCCGGCCTGACCGGGGTTCCCGGCCGGGCACGTGGTCGGGTGCGGTAGAAACGGCACCATGTCGACCGACGCCGTCCTGCGCGAGCTGCTCGTCCGCCAGCTCGACCACTGGCTCCCCGCCGCGCTGCACCGGGCGCGGCGGGCCACGCTCGCCCTGGCGTACGCCGGGGGAGAGGCCGGTGGCGCGGAGGCGGCGCTGCGTGTGGTGGCCGAGTTCGCCGACCGGCTGCGCGGGCGGCGGCTGACCGTGCTGGTGCTCGCCGACGGCGACGCGGCGCTGCCGGCGCGGCTCGGCGCGGTCGAGGCCACCCTGCCGGCCGACGTCGCCGTGCACCTGGTGCCCGGCCGGCCGGACCGGCTGCCGGTGGCGCTCAAGGCGGCCGGTGCGGCCGGCGCGCCGCTGCTGGCCGTGGTCGACGGCGGCGCGCCCGACCCGGCGCTGCTGACCGCCGTGGCGTCCGGCCGCCCGGCCGAGCTGCTGCTGGTCACCGCGCCCGGCCGGTCGCTGCGGCCGACGCTCACCGCTGCCGGTTTCCCGCTGGTCACCGAGGTCGAGATGGTGCCCGAGGACGGGCCGGCCCGACTGCTCGGCTACGCCACCGGCTCGGACCGCGGCCTGGAGACGATGAAGGACGCGCTCTGGGCCGTCGACGAGTACGCCGGCGTGCGCTACCGCGACCCGGCCGATCCGGCGGGGCGGCTGCTGGACATCACGCTCGAGCCGGAGCCCGGCCCGCTGCGCCGCGAGCTGCTGGCCGAGCTGGCCCGGTCCGGCCCGCGTACGGTGACCGAGCTGCGCCGGTTCGCGGCCACCGCCACGGTCTACCGGGCCGCCGACGCCAACCGCGCGCTCACCTCGCTGCTCACCGCCGGCGCGGTGACCCGCGATCCGGAGCCCGGCCGGCTCGGTGGCGACGTGGTGATCAGCGCCGGGACGACCGCTGGGTCATCTGCCTGACCACCACCGACGCGCCGGTGGCCACCACGCCGATGCTGAACACCATCTGGGCGCAGACCGCCACCCGGGCGATCTGGCCCTGCGCGTGCACGTCGCCGTAGCCGATCGTGGTGAGTGTGGCCAACGCGAAGTAGAGCGCGTCGATCCGGGTGCGCAGCCCGACGAACTCACCGGGGCGGGTGTCCGCCACCACGTAGTCGGCGAGCGCGAAGACCAGCAGCCCGGCGATCAACGCGATCGCGAGCCGGGTGAGCGCGCGGTCCTCCGCGTCGCCGGTCGGCTGGTCGCGGGTGAGCTGGCGGCGGACCTGGCCGGTCACCAGGAACGCGACCGCCGCCACCAGCAGCACCGTGGCGACCGAGCGCAGGGCCAGTCGCCACCCGTTCGGGTCCGCCTCGACCGGCACCAGGAAGTAGCCGACCAGCATCAGCACGCAGGCCGCCACGGCCCGCCGCCGCATCCGCCGCAGGGTCAGGTGCACCATGTCGCGATTGTCCGCCTCGGACCGGGGCGCGGCGGCGGAACACCGGACCGGACGACGAAATCCGGTGCCGACGGTTCGTCAGCACCGGATTTCCCCGGAGTTCCTCGCCCGGGGTCAGGCCTTGTCCTGCTTCCAGGAGAGCGGCCCCGGAAGGTCCACGCGGTGGGCGCGGGTGTTCGAGTTCCAGGACCAGCGGCCGATCTTGATGCTCCACGAGGAGAACCCGTTCTGGGTGAAGTGGAGGATCAGCGGCCCGTACTTCTTGCGCTTGCGGAACTGAACGCCCATCGGGGGTGCCTCCTTCGATCTCCCTGCCTCTGCGAGGAGGAACATGCCCGGATCGACGAAACGCGAAACCTGGTGCGGTCCGGTCTGGACGGTGGGCGTCGCGCCCGGCACAATCTCTATCCAATGGGTAGGTGTTAAGGGGTGGTAAATGCTGGTGGAGACGGGTTGTAACAAAGCCAGCGATGAAAGTCTCACTGACTGGAAGGGCGTTGACCGGCGGGGACAACGGTCGGCAGCATGAGGGCATGTCGCAGCGGGACGAGCTTCTCCTCACCGCTCGCGTGCACGTCGACCTGGTCCGGCACGCGAGCGCGCTCTGTTGAGCCGAACGCTCGTCGTTCCCCCTCCTCCGCCCGTCCGTTCCCGTCGCCGGCGCATCGTGGCCCGGCGCGGCACGGCGTGCGCTCCGCCCCCACGTGGGCCCCCTCCACCGCATCGTGGACAGATCAGGAGACACCGCCATGCCCTCGACCCGATCACCCCGGCGTGCCCTCGCCGCCGCCGTCGCCCTGCTCACCCTCACCGCCGCCACCGGCTGCGGCACCGACGCCGGCGCCGCCGGCAACCAGACCACCGAACTGCGCTACCAGGGCTCGGTCGGTCAGGTGACGCTCCCCGAACTCGCCGCCGACCTCGGCTACCTCGGCGACGTGACACTCGACTGGATCGGCAACGTCACCGGCGGCCCGGCCGACATCCAGGCCACCGCCACCGGCCAGAGCGACTTCGGCGGCGCGTTCAACGGCGCGATCGTCAAACTCCAGACCGCCAACGCGCCGATCACGGCCGTGGTCAGCTACTACGGCTCCGACGCGCAGACCTTCCAGGGCTACTACGTGCGCGACGACAGCCCGATCCGCGGCCCGCGCGACCTGATCGGCAAGCGGGTCGGCATGAACACGCTCGGCGCGCACGCCGAGGCCGTGCTGCGCACCTGGCTGGCCCGGGGCGGCCTGACCGCCGACGAGATCGGCCGCGTCGAACTGGTCGCGCTGCCCCCGGTCAACACCGAACAGTCGCTGCGCGCCAAGCAGATCGACGTGGCGGTGCTCGGCGGCGTGATCCGCGACAAGGCGGTCGCGGCCGGCGGCATCCGCACCGTGTTCACCGACTACGAACTGCTCGGGGCGTTCAGCGCCGGCAGCTACGTCTTCCGCGACGACTTCATCGCCCGCAACCCGGACACCGTCCGCGCGTTCGTCACCGGTGTGGGCAAGGCCATCGAGTGGGCGCGCACCCAGCCCCGGGAGACCGTGGTGGCCCGACTCAGGGAGATCATCGGCAAGCGGGGCCGCAACGAGGACGCCACCCTCGTCGACTACTGGAAGTCCAGCGGCGTCGCCGAGACCGGCGGCGTCATCACCGACCGGGAGTTCGCCACCTGGATCGACTGGCTGGCCGACGCCGGTGAGCTGAAGGGCCCGCGTCCCAAGCCCGCCGACCTCTACACCAACCGGTTCAACGCGTTCGCCAACCCCGGCGGTGGCGCATGAGCACCGACAAGATCCGCTTCGACCGGGTGCGCAAGGTCTTCCCGGGCCGGCGTGGTCACGGCGGCGCGGTCACCGCGCTCGACGACCTCACCCTCGGCGTACGCCCCGGCGAGTTCCTGGTCGTCGTCGGCCCCAGCGGCTGCGGCAAGTCCACCCTGCTCGACCTGCTCGGCGGGCTGGCCACCCCCACCTCCGGGCAGGTGCTCGTCGACGGCCGCCCGGTCACCGGGCCCGGCCTGGACCGGGGCATCGTCTTCCAGCAGTACGCGCTGCTGCCCTGGCGCACCGCCGCCGGCAACGTCGCGTTCGGACTGGAGGCCAAGGGCCTGCCCCGCGCCGAGCGCGCCGAGCTGGTCGCCCACCACCTCGACCTGGTCGGCCTCACCGGCTTCGCCGACCGCTACCCGCACGAACTGTCCGGCGGCATGAAGCAACGCGTCGCCATCGCCCGCAGCCTCGCGTACGACCCGGACGTGCTGCTCATGGACGAGCCGTTCGCCGCGCTCGACGCCCAGACCCGCGACCTGCTCCAGGACGAGCTGGTCCGGATCTGGCAGGCCACCGGCAAGACCATCGTGTTCATCACGCACGGCATCGACGAGGCCGTGCACCTGGGCCAGCGGGTCGCCGTGATGACGTCGCGCCCCGGCCGGATCAAGCAGGTCATCGACATCGAACTGGGAGATCGGGAGGCGGCCGAGGACGTCCGCTCCACCGACGCGTTCCGGCACCACCGGCACCAGATCTGGACGCTGCTGCGCGACGAGGTACGCGCCGCGCAGTCCGCCGTCCGCGAGGAGGCCCGCGTTGGTTGACATCGCCGAACGACCCGCCGCCGCGGCGGCCCGGCCCGCCGTGCCCCCGGCCGCCGTCGTCCCTGCCCGGACCGGCCGGCTGCTCGCGCTCGGCGGCCGGGCCCTGCACCGCAGCGTCGCGCTGCTGGCGCTGGCCGCGATCTGGGAGGTGGTGCCCCGCACCGGCCTGGTCGACCGGGTCTTCCTGCCCCCGCTCTCGGAGGTGCTCCTCGCCTGGTGGGAGCTGCTGCGCAGCGGGCAGCTCGCCGACCACGTCGGCGCCAGCCTCACCCGCTCGCTCACCGGGCTGGCCCTCGCGGTGGCCACCGCCATCCCGCTCGGCCTGCTGATCGGCTGGTACCGCCCCCTCGCCGACCTGCTCAGCCCGCTGCTGGAGGTGTTCCGCAACACCGCCGCGCTGGCGCTGCTGCCGGTCTTCGTGCTCATCCTCGGCCTCGGTGAGACCTCCAAGATCGCCCTGGTGGTCTACGCCTGCTCCTGGCCGATCCTGCTGAACACCATCGCCGGCGTGAAGGGCGTCGACCCGCTGCTGGTGCGCTCGGCCCGCTCGATGGGCCTGGACCACCTGCGGCTGTTCCAGAAGGTGATCCTGCCGGCGTCCGTGCCGACCATCTTCACCGGCGTCCGGCTGGCCGGGGCGTACTCGATCCTGGTGCTGGTCGCCGCCGAGATGGTCGGCGCCAAGGCCGGCCTCGGCTACCTCGTCAACTACGCGCAGTACAACTTCGCGATCCCCGACATGTACGCCGGGATCATCACCATCTCCGCCATCGGGCTGGTGGTCAACCAGCTCCTCGTCGCCGGGGAACGTCGCTTCTCCACCTGGCGCGTCGACGTCACCACCGCCTGAGAGGAACCGCCATGACCCGCACCCTGCACCTCAACGCCTTCCTGATGGGCGTCGGCCACCACGAGGCCGCCTGGCGGCACCCACGCACCGACCCCGGCCGCCTCGCCGACGTACGCCACTTCCAGGAACTGGCCCGCATCGCCGAGCGGGGCACCCTCGACTCGGTCTTCCTCGCCGACGGGCTGGCCGTCGGCCCGGCCGTCCGGCACAACATCCAGGCCGTCTTCGAGCCGCTCACGCTGCTCGCCGCGCTGGCCACCGTCACCGAGCGCATCGGCCTGATCGCGACCGCCTCGACCACCTACACCGAACCGTTCAACCTGGCCCGCGCGTTCGCCTCGCTCGACCACCTCAGCGGCGGCCGGGCCGGCTGGAACATCGTCACCTCCGCCCAGGCCCGCGAGGCCCGCAACTTCAACCTCGACGACCATCCCGCGCACGCCGACCGGTACCGCCGCGCCGCCGAACACGTCGACGTGGCGATCAAACTCTGGGACAGCTGGGAGGACGACGCGCTGGTCCTCGACACCGCCGGCGGCGTCTTCGCCGACACCGACCGGGTGCACGAGATCGCACACACCGGCGAACGGTTCCGGGTGGCCGGGCCGCTCAACACGCCCCGCCCGCCGCAGGGCCGCCCGCTGCTGGTGCAGGCCGGCTCGTCCGCCGACGGCATCGCGTTCGCCGCCCGCTACGCCGAGGCCGTCTTCACCGCCCAGCAGACACTCGCCGACGGCCAGGCGTTCTACGCCGCGCTCAAACGGGCCACCGCCGACGCCGGCCGCGACCCGGAACTGATCAAGGTGCTGCCCGGTATCGCACCTGTCATCGGGGGTACCGAGAGGGAGGCCCGTGCCCTCGCCGACGAACTGGAGGCGCTGATCGTGCCCGAGCACGCGCTCGCCCAGCTCTCCGGCATGACCGGGCTGGACCTCACCGGTCGACCGCTCGACGGGCCGCTGCCGGACCTGCCCGACGCCACCACCGTCCAGTCCCACCAGAGCCGCTACCAGCTCGTCGTCGACCTGGCCCGGCGGGAACGGCTCACCCTCCGGCAGCTCATCGGCCGGCTCGGCGGCGGGCGCGGGCACCGCGTCGTGGTCGGCACCCCGGAGCAGATCGCCGACCAGATCGAGCTCTGGTTCACCCGGGGCGCCGCCGACGGCTTCAACGTCATGCCACCACTGCTACCCCACGGACTGGAGGCCTTCGTGGACCACGTCGTACCCCTGCTGCGCCGACGCGGGCTGTTCCGGTCCGAGTACACCGGGCGCACCCTGCGCGAACACTACGGCCTGCCCCGGCCGGCCAGCGTCCACGCCGCCCGAGAGCTGGTGGCGTCGTGACCACCGTGGACCGGCCCGGCACCGGCACCGTCGAGCTGCGCCCGGTCGACGTCGACTCGTTCCGCGGCCTGCTGCGCCGGCAGGCGTCCACGGTCACCGTGGTCACCACGCCCGGCCTGCGCGGCGACCGGCTCCTGCCGACGCTGCCGCCGTCCGGGTTCACCGCCACCTCGTTCACCTCGGTGTCACTGGACCCGCCGCTGGTCTCGGTCTGCCTCGGCCGCGCGTCGTCGAGCTGGCCGACCGTCGCGCACGCCGAGCACGTGGCGGTGCACCTGCTCGCCTCCGGCCAGCAGGAGATCGCACAGATCTTCGCCACCAGCGGCATCGACCGGTTCACCGCCCACCCCGGCTGGACCACCGGCCCGTTCGGGGTGCCGCTGATCGGCGACGCGCTGGCGGTGCTGCTGTGCCGGGTGGTCCGGCGGATCGAGGCCGGCGACCACACCATCGTGCTCGGTGAGCCGCTCGCGCTCGGCGCCGGCGAGGACGGCGACCCGCTGCTGCACCACCGGGGCCGCTACACCACCACCCTCGACGACTGGTCCGAGTCGTGGTGACCGCGCCCGCCGACGAGCTGCTCGCGCTCGACCGGGCCGCCCAGGACCTGCTGTTCCGGGCGGCCCGCACGGCCAACGCGTTCACCGCCGAGCCGGTCGACGAGGAGCAGGTCCGGGCCGTGCACGATCTGGTCCGCAACGGCCCCACCGCGCTGAACGCGCAGCCGCTGCGGGTGCTGCTGCTGCGCTCGCCGGCGGCCCGGGCGCGGCTGCTGCCGTACGTCAGCGCCGGCAACCGGGACAAGACGGCCGGCGCGCCGCTGACCGCGGTGCTCGCCGCCGACGTCGACTGGCACGACCGGCTGCCCGAACTGTTCCCGCACCGCCCCGGCGCGCGGGACTGGTTCACCGGCGACCCGGCCGGCCGGGAGGCGCAGGCCCGCTTCAACGCCGCGCTCCAGATCGGCTACCTGGTGGTCGGGGTACGCGCCGCCGGGCTGGCCGCCGGCCCGATGGCCGGGTTCGACGCGACCGGCGTGGAACGCGAGTTCTTCCCCGACGGGCGGCACCGGGTGCTGCTGCTGATGAACATCGGCCGCCCGGCCCCGGACGCCTGGCGGGAACGGCTGCCCCGGCTGCCGTACGAGGAGGTCGTCACCACCCTGTGATCAGCGGGGCTCCCACGCGTCCGGCTGGGTGGTGAGCTTGCGCACGTGCGCCGGCAGCCGGCCGCTGACCAGCTCGTCCAGGCTCACCTCGTCGACCACCCGCCGTACCGAGGCGCGCACCGCCACCCAGAGCCGGGGCAGGTTCTCCGCCGCGCCCTCGTAGCGGGTCTCCTCGGGACGCAGCCCGCGTACCCCGGCGAGCGGACCGTCGACGGCGCGCAACACCTGCCCGATGGTGACGTCGCGCGGCGGCCGGGACAGCGTGTAACCGCCCTCGGCGCCGCGCTGGGCCCGGACGATCCCGGACCGGCGCAGGTCGGCCAGGACCGCCTCGAGGAACTTGCGGGGCATGTCCTGCTCCGCCGCGATGGCCTGGGTGGACAGCAGGGTGGGGTACGCGGTGGCCAGGCTCAGGGCTGCCCGGACCGCGTAGTCGCCGCGCGCGGAGATCTGCACACTGCCATCATGCCCGGCCGGCCGGCGCGGGGGAGTCGGCGGGCGGGCGCGGACGCACCAGACGGACGGGCAGCGGCTGCTCCCGGGCGGCCCGGAACGCCCCCGGGCTCACCCCGACCTCCCGGGTGAAGAAGCGGCCGAAGTTGGTCGGCTCGGGAAAACCGAGCAGCCGGCCGATCCGGGCGATCGGGTCGTCGGTGGCGGCCAGCAGCCGGCAGGCCTGCAACGCCACCCGCTCGTCGATGACCTGCTTGGCGCTGCGACCGGTCACCGCCAGGCAGGCCCGGGTCAGGGTACGCACGGAGCAGCCGAGCTGGGCGGCGTAGTCCTCCACCCGGCGGGTGTGCCGGTAGCCGCGTTCCAGCTCGCGGCACAGCCGCCGGAACGTCACCGCCTCGGCGCCCGGCGGTGGCCCCTCCTCGCCCCGCGGCAGCAGGCTCAGCCGCAGCAGCAGCACGGCGAGCTGGTGACGCAGCAACGCCGCGGCGGCGGGCACCAGCGCGTGCCGGTCGGCGTCCACGGCGAGCTGACTCACCTCGCTGATCACCGCGTCGGCGTCCTCGCCGGTGAGCTGGCGGTGGGCGGGCACCGCGTCCGGGTCGACGTCGAGGCCGCGCAGCGCGTCCGGCCCCCAGCTCACCACCGTGGCGTCGAGCTGCTGACCGAGGCAGCGCAGCACCTGGCCGGGGCGGGCGCGCAGCAACGTGCCGGGTCGGCAGGGCACCGCCCGGAAGTCCAGCTCGGCGGTACCGTGGCCGTGAGTGACCAGGACCAGCAGGTCACGGTCGAGCAGGATCGGCCGGTGCCAGCCGGGTGCGGCGGTGAGGTCGTCGAGCGCGCCGGTGACGATCTCGTCGGTGTCGAGGCGGGTGTCCGAGAGGCCGATGCGGGTGGCCGGGGAGGGCTGACCGGTAGTGACCATCATCCTTGACGGTAACCGGCCCGGACGCACGTTGCATCTCGACGGTTTCACCCCGCTCCGACGCCTTGTCGGGGCACGCCACGGACGGTTAGGTTACCGGTCGGTAAGGCTCGGGCCGGGTGACCGGCCCGCGGCCCGGCGGCGACGGCGATGGGATGGGCATGACGGATCTGTTCTCGGTCGACGGCAAGACGGTCCTGGTCACCGGCGGCTCGCGGGGGATCGGGCTGATGATCGCGCGCGGCTTCGTGCGGGCCGGCGCCCGGGTGATCATCTCCTCGCGCAAGGCCGAGGTGTGCGAGGCGGTGGCCGAGGAACTCTCCGCCGAGGGACACTGCGAGGCGATCCCGGCGGACCTCGGCAGCGACGCCGGCGCGCTGGCGCTGGCCGAAGCCGTCCGGCAACGCCACGACCGGCTGCACGTGCTGGTCAACAACGCGGGCGCCACCTGGGGCGCGCCGCTGGAGGACTACCCGGAGAGCGCGTTCGACAAGCTCTGGGCCGTCAACGTCAAAGCCGTGTTCCGGCTCACCACCGCGCTGCTGCCGGCGCTGCGCGCCGCCGCCGGCGCCGACGACCCGGCCCGCGTGATCAACATCGGCTCGATCGACGGACTCCGGGTGCCGTGGATGGAGGTGTACGCCTACTCCGCCACCAAGGCCGCCGTGCACATGCTCACCCGCGGCCTCGCCCACCAGCTCGCCGGCGAGGCGATCACGGTCAACGCGATCGCGCCCGGGCCGTTCGAGAGCAAGATGATGGCGTTCGCGCTCGACGACCCCGAGTCGCGCGCCGCCATCGAACAGCAGGTGCCGCTGGGCCGCATCGGCCGCCCCGACGACATGGCCGGCACCGCGATCTACCTCGCGTCCCGCGCCGGCGCGTACCTGACCGGGGCGGTCATCCCGGTCGACGGCGGGATCACCACACGCGGCTGACCGCGTACCCCGGGGTGAGACGGCCCGGGGCCGCGCGGACTCGGCAGATCCGCGCGGCCCCGGGTGTGGTCGTGCTCAGCGACCGGCGAGCAGCCGGTTCACCGCGGTGTCGACGTCCAGGTGCTCGGCCTCCCGGCCGCGCGGGACGACGACGTAGGTCCGGCGCAGGAAGCGCACCAGCACACTGCGCGGAACCTCGAACAGGGCGTTGCCGTCCGGGGACGACAGCGCCAGCGCGACGAAGTCGCCGCGCGGGGTGGCCCACGGCCAGACCCGCACATCACCGATGCCGGCCGGCTCGTCGAGCCCGGTGACCAGCAGTTCGCGCGCGAACGACCAGCTCACCGCCTCGCCGCCGGCGGACTCGGCATGGAACAGGACATGGACCGCATACGGGTCAGCAGGGTCGTAACGCAGACTGGCACGCACCGGCAAGGCGGTGGCGTCAGGCGCGACGAGCCTTAGCGACGTCTCGACCTCTACGGTCGTCGGTCGGATGACACTCATGGACGTTCTCCCCCCGGCACCGCTGCGGAACGCGCGTGTCCCGCTTTTCCCATACTCAGGTGCTGCTCCTGGCTACGCTCCGCCATACGCTGACTTCACCCAGTGGTGGGAAGGGGGTCGGAAAGCCTTCGGGGCCGGGAGACCCCGAGTAGGATTTCCGGTTCCGCCCACTCCGTCGTCCCGCCCGGCAACGGGTGGTTCAGTCGTCGACTTACTCCGGTAACGTCCAGTCCTCAGCAGGGGTGACGGTCCCGCGCGACACTGGGGGTGGAAATGGTCACGAGGGAAACCCCGTTGGCATCGCGGGACCCGGGCGATCCGCCGGAGGATGCGGCCCGAACGGCCAGAAATCGGGGGTACGAAGTGCCGGTCGACGGGCGTTCCCCAGCCGCGCCCACCACGCCGCGTCGGCGGGGCTGGCGAGGTCGCCTGCACACCACGCTCGACCTCATCCGCGCCAACCCCACCGGCCGCGTCGCGCTGAAGATCTTCATCGGCATCCTCGGCGCCGTCGTGGTCACCGTCGGCATCGCGCTCATCCCGCTGCCCGGCCCCGGCTGGCTGCTGGTCATCGCCGGCCTCGGCGTCTGGGCGGTCGAGTTCCACTGGGCCCGCCGGCTGCTCGCGTTCACCCGCCGACACGTCAACGCCTGGACGCGTTGGGTGACCAGCCGATCGCTGCCGGTGCGCTTCGTGCTCGGGCTGGTCGGTCTGGTCTTCGTGTCGGTGGTGGTGTGGCTGTCGCTGAAGTACAGCCTCGGCATCGACGTGGTGGCGCGGGCGCTGCACTACCTCGCGACGCACTGAGGCCCGGTTTTTGGTCCGGGCCGTCGATCAGGTAGAGTCATGCGCGCTGAGGGCGATTAGCTCAGCGGGAGAGCGCTTCGTTCACACCGAAGAGGTCACTGGTTCGATCCCAGTATCGCCCACGCAGGTCAAAGGCCACTTCCCGGCTTCGGGAGGTGGCCTTTCTGCTTGCGTACAGCAGCTTTGTACAGCAGTTCTCGTCAGTGGCTCAGTGAGTCCCCGAGGCGCTTCAATGCTTCTCTCGTCTTTGTCGATGTGACCTGGGTGTAGATCTCCATCGTTACCGCGAAGCGGGCGTGCCTCAGCACCTGCATGGCGACTCTGGGGTGGACGTCGAGGTCGGCCAGGAGCGTGGCGCAGGTTCTTCTGGCGTCATGGACGGTGATCGGCGTGACGCCGGCTTTCTCGCACCTCGTCTGCCAGGAGCGTTGGAAGTTGCGCGGCTCGATGGGTGTGCCGTAGCGGGTGGTGAAGACGAGTCCGCTTTCGTGCCACGCCTTGCCGGCGGTTGCTCTCGCCTCGTCGCGTTGCTGCTGTCTGAGCTTGAGGGCGGTCAGGCAGATGTCGGGCAGGGGGAGCGTGGCGTCGGATGCCTGGGTCTTGGTGTCGCGGTGCAGGAGTTGACCGCGTACGCGTTGGAGTTGGCGGCCGATGGTCAGCTCTCCGGCGTCGAGGTCGACGTCCTCCCATGTCAGTCCGAGGGCTTCGCCCTTGCGGAGGCCGGTGACGAGGACCAGGGCGTAGGCGGCGTAGAGCGGGTCGTCGTCTGCTTTGGCGGACTCCAGGAACTTCCGTGCCTCGTCGCTCGACCACGACTTGCCCCGGCGGCGGCGGACGGTGGCGAGGGTGACCGGCACGGCGGGGTTCTTGGTGATGAGGTCTTCGGCCTGGGCGTGGGTGAGGGCGGCCCGCAGCGCGGCCCGGATGTCGCTGACCGTGCGCGTCGACGGGACGGCCTGGCAGCAGCGGCCGACCGCGCAGCAGCGGCGCTTGTGCTTGGGGCGGGCGGCGTCCTTGTCCTGGGCGCAGCACTGGCAGGTACGGGCCACCTGGTTGATCCACGTTTGCACGTCCCGGGACTGGAGGCGGTCGAGCCGCTTGGCCCCGAGGCCGGGGGAGATGTAGCGGCGGACGAACGTCTCGTAGGTGGCGTAGGTCAACGGTGCCCGGTTCGGCTGGATGATCTCGGCCAGCCAGTACGTTAGGAAGCTGCCGACCGTGGGAACGCTCGTCGCCACCGGCCCCTGCTTCGCCTGCTGGTGCAGCTTGATCCACTTGTCGTGGACGGCTTCGCGGGTCTTGCCGTAGACGTACTTGCGGGTGCGCCTGCCGTCGGGCTTGGTGACCCAGACGTAGGCGGCGAAGCCGTTCCGGTACGGGAAGATGGAGCCTTCGCCGTTGGCTCGTGCGCGTCCGGGCATCAGGCAGCCTCCTGGCGTTCGACCTGTTCGCGGATGTAGTCGTCGACCCTTTCAGGGAGGATGCGGCGGTACTTGCCGTCCTTGATGGAGCGCAGTTCGCCGGTGGCGATCTTCATCTTGACCTTGGAGATGCCGAAGCCGAGCAGGACGGCGACCTCGGCGGGCGAGTACCAGCGGGGGCGGAGGTCGTGGGTCATGCGGCGGCTCCGGTGAGCCAGGCTTCGTGGGTGAGTTCTTCTCGGCCGATGCGTCTGCTCTCGCGCCGCTGTCGCGCGGCGGTGTTGGCGAGCAGGGCATCACCTTCGCTGAGCCAGCCGGACCCGATGTAGGTGAGGGTGCCGACGGTGATCGTGTCGGCTGGCTCGTCGTCCTCTTCGCGCCGGTAGGTGGTGCGGGTATCTCGGAGCAGGCCGAAGGTGACGGAGTAGCGGCGGGCTTTGGTGAGGAAGTGGCCGCCGAAGCCGAGCATGTGAGCCCATCGGCGCAGCCCGGAGTAGGGGCGCGGTTTGGCGTCAAGGCTGTCTTGACAGTCGTCGGCGGTTGCGGCGCCGCTGGCGGTGTCGCTGTGGGTGGGGCGGCCTAGGTGCCAGCAGGCGTCGACGAGGCGGGCGGTGTGGACGCCTTGGGGGTCGGCGTAGCCGTCGATGGTGGCCGGGGTGAGCCGGGCGGACGAGTGGCCCGTGGCTTCTGTGGCCTTGGTGGCGTACTTGGCCAGGTAAGCGGCCACCTTGCCGTCCGTCAGTTCGCCGTCGGCGGTGTTGATGCGTCGGACGTCGACCTGCTCGCCCCAGGCGACCAGCCAACCCTGCGGCTGGTCGGGGTGCGCGGGTGTGGTGACGGTGATCTGCCGAGTGGCGACCTCGACCGCTTCCTCTAGGTCGTCGACGGTGATGCCGGCTGGCGGCGGCACGAGGGTGTCCGGGTCGTTGGGGTCGACGCCGTCGAGGCGCAGCAGGACGTGGAAGTGCACGGCGGCGCGGCGTTGCATCTCGGCGACCTTGCCGTGTGACACCCGGACCGGCGGCAGCCGGCGCGCCTTGCCGGAGTCGGTGATCACCTGGACGAAGGGGATCCCGCGTCGGCGGCACAGGGCGGCGAGGTGACGTTCGATGGCCTGCTTGGTGCGCCGCCACAGCTCTCCGGCGAAGTAGTTCCAGACGACCTGGTGGGCGTGGTCGTAGCAGTCGAGGCACAACGGCTGTCCGAGCCGCGGATCGTCGGCGTCGTGGCGGGCGAAGCACGCCGCCGGCTGCCCGTGCCGGCAGGTGCCTGCGTTGCTGCGGGCACGGCACGGGGATGGGCGGCAGTCGCAGCGCTGCCGGTGGCGGCAGGTGTGGCGGGGGACGTGCCGGTGGTGGACCGGACCGAAGGACGGGGCGGTGAAGGTGGCGAAGACGACCGGGTGCCGGCCGACCGAGGTGGGGACGCCCTTACCGCCGGTCAGGCCACGACAGACGACCTGGTAGGCGTCGCCCTGGTAGACCCAGGCGCAGTCCGGGCACTGCGATTCGCGGCGGTTGCCGCACGCCTTGTAGAGCGTCCGGTCGGGCAGCTCGTCGGTGTGCATCTGGCCGGTGATGCGGCCGGTGTCTCGGTCCACGGCGGCGATGGTGCCGGTGAGGCGGATCGGGCGGGCGCAGCCACTGGCGGGGCGGGTGTGCTCCAGCCAGCCGGAGAACTCCGGAGAGGCGGCGCGGTGCAAAACCTGGGCGTCACGACCGGCGGTGAGGCCGGGGCGGTAGGTGGTGAAGATGGCTGTCTCCTCTTCAGGTGGTGGCAGGGAGGGGAGACGAAGCACCACCAGCCGTGGACTTGGGTCCGCTGGTGGTGTTCGTCGTGTCTCCTGGCACCGCCGAGAGGGCGGCTGACGCCGGAGGGCGGAGTCGTGGTCGTGCCACTTCCCGCCGATGGGTCATGTCCTTTCACGCTCGTGGACCTGATGAGTGGGCCAGCACGAGTGGGGAGCCTGGGATCTCGGCATCCGGCGGGTTGCCGCAGGCTGCCCCCACCCGTGGAGATGTGTGAATCCGAGGCCATCGTGGACGGCAGGGAAGACCGTGCTGGGCCGCTCAGCGGATTCGGGAGACCGGCATAGCGGCCGGTGCGATCGAGAGCCGACGGGACGTGGCCCGCATCAGCGGCAGAAGGCCGCTCAGCATCTCCGACGTCGAGTCCAGCGATCCGGCAGGAAGGCCGCGCTGGCGTGGTCGACGAGCGCCAGAGTAGCACCGGGTACCGACACGTCAACCCGCCGTGACCCCTCGCGCGGGGGCGGGACGGCCGGCTGCCGGCCGGTGTGGGAGGACTTTCTGTACGTCTATCAAGGCGGCCCTTGACGGGCCGCACGCGCCGCCGCCTGGGCGCGCGCCGGCCGCTGCCGCTGTCGCTCTGCGGCCGTCCCGCCTGATGCCCGGCGGCTGGCGCGGAGAGCGGGAAGCCCGGAGGGCCGCCACAGAACGACAGCCGGCCGACGGGGTGACGTGATGGGCCAGCAGCCGGCCGGGCCACGCGGCCACGAGCCCGCGCGGCGTAGGGGAGCGCACGCCGGCCGCGTCGGCGAGCTGCAGGCGGTCGCGGGGTTGCGGTTAGGGCGCCTCCGGCGGGGGCGCTCCGGCTCCAGGATGGCCGAAGATCGTCGGCGGGTCGCGGTTCGTGGGTGGTTGCGGTAGGCCATCCCGCCTGCCACCGACCCGGGCAAGCCGAGCAGACCACCGCCCGACCCGCCAGCGTCCGTACGAGCGTCAAGGTCCGCCTGACATGGCGGGCCGGGCGGCGGCCCGCTCCCCAGGAGGGCGGGCCGATGGCAGACGGGATGAAGAGCGCGGCCGCTTGCGTTACTGCGTCGATAGATCGAGGATCGCTGTAACAGTCGTTGCTATGCGCTTGTTTGATCAGGTGCTCTAGGTGTCATCGAGCGTTCCTGCAGGTAGAGACAGGCCGATCGCCTGCCGAAGCCGTTCGATGAATTGCCAAGGCGCGCGCAGGGCCAAGCGTAGGAGGTCGCGTGAGAAGGTTCTGGTGCCCCCCGGACGCTGGCTTTGCGCTAGACACGCGTGGGTATCTGTTAGATCCGAGCAGTTCGCACTGGCTGATGCCCCAATCCAATAGTCTCGTTGAGACCACCGATCTGTACCAGTCTCGGTGCCTAATCCTGCTGGGCGAGCCTGGTATCGGTAAAAGCACCGTCCTAAAGAAGCACTCGCCGGTGCTGCACCAAAGCGTGGGGGCTACGGTGGTGAGCGCCAACCTAAGCTCCTATAGCGAAGGCAGGCTGATACGAGAGATCTTTGAGAGGCCGGATGTCAACGCCTGGGCTACGGGCACCGGCGAGTTGTGCCTTGTGCTCGACGGCTTCGACGAGGGCCTTGCTCACATTCCCCAGATGGCCAACATGTTCGACGATTACCTCCGAAGTTGGCCCACCGACCGAATGTGGGTCAGGATCGCTTGCAGATCAGCGCATTGGCCTGGCCTGCTGGCCTCGACGATGAGGGCTACGTTCGGGTCCGACTATGCGGAGTATGAATTGCTCCCCTTACGCCGAACCGATGTGGCTGAATTAGCGGCCGAGTGGACGGATTCTGAGCAGTTCCTGACGGCTGCAGAGGAAGCCCGGCTTGTGCCACTAATTAGCAGACCGCTGACTTGCCGGCTACTC
This sequence comes from Micromonospora sp. NBC_01392, assembly GCF_045040125.1. Taxonomy (NCBI): domain Bacteria; kingdom Bacillati; phylum Actinomycetota; class Actinomycetes; order Micromonosporales; family Micromonosporaceae; genus Micromonospora; species Micromonospora sp. NBC_01392. The sequence continues at coordinate 2,147,052 of NZ_CP109549.1, forward strand.
GCACGGTCCTTTGAGTCGTTTGGCGGATCACTTCCCGCTACGACGGCAGATTTGTACGAGAAAGGGCTCCACGCCCTATGTGATGAGAATAGTGAAAGAAGAAGGGCAGCCGGGCTGCTGGGAAACGTTCCTGCAGGATACCGACTCTCGGTTGCAGGACGCCTCGCCGCTGCAACCGTCCTCGCTGGAAAGCCGTTGTTTTTCACCGGGCCCTCATACGAGGGTCCGGGCGAAAGCCAGTGTACTGTGGAAGAGCTATCCGGCGGGTGTGAGTCCGTACAGGGTGACCCTAAGGACGTAACCACCGAAGCCGTAAGAGAAGTCTTGCAGTCGTCATTATTCACAAGTCGCGGTAACCAACTGCTCGGATGGGCGCACGCAACCTTCGCCGACTTCCTCGCGGCCCGCTGGATGCACCTATCCCAGCTCTCGGATTCTCAACTGAGGCCACTTCTCCTAGCGGGGGATGGCCGGCTTTTTCCTCAGGTTCGGTTGGCGGCGGCTTGGCTGGTCGCGATGGCTCCGAGTAAGTATAGATGGATCGCCTTGGCTGATCCCGAGTCTTTCACAGGCGAAGTTGAACTGCCAGGCGACTCGCTGCGGGCGGCAGTTGTCGAAGGCCTCCTCGCCGCGCCGCGACGTGTAACTCAGGAGTTCGGCAGAAATTACTCAGGCCTCAAGCACCCGGGTATCGGCGAGCAACTGCGAAAAGGGATGAGCAGCTCCGATGAAGATGTTCGCCGGATCGCCATACGGATAGGTCGGGATTGTGGGGCAGAGGACTTGTACTCAGTCCTAGTCCATACCGCTCTAGATGTTGCCGAAACAGACCGCATCCGCGTTGCCGCCGGCTATGCCTGCCTTGACTTGCAAAAGGCGCAGGCTGCTAATGACCTACTTCCCTTGGTTATGTCGGCAGCCCTGAGAGGTGAAGACAGGTCAGATGAGTTGATCGGCATTGGCTTAAGGGCTTGCTGGCCAATGCGGCTGACGGCGACCGAGGTGTTCTCGATTATCAAGCTTCCAAAGCGCCGGCTCTTCTTCGGGGCTTACCAAAGCTTCCTTGACGATTTCGCCGAGGCGCTGCAATCTTCAGATGTAGTTCCGGCGGTTGAGTGGCTCCGGGCTGGCGGATCTTCGGAAGGTGAGCCCTTTCGTCGACTACGTAATGCTGTCGTCCGACTGGCGCTGCAGAACTTGGATGATCGTGCTGTGCTAGAGGCGATGGTGGACGTTATCCGCTCTCGCGCGACTAACTATTCCCCCTTGATCGAGATCGAACCAGGCGATGATGCTCAGCTCGACCCGTTGGAAGACGATCGTGGACGACATGCTCTGGTAACTGCTCTCATGGAGATGTCGCCTAGCGATGAAATGCTGCTCTGGATTTCGGACCTGTCTTACGCCACCCGGCATGTACTGCGCCCGGAAGATCTTCCGTGGATAGCCCAACAATGCGCGAGTGTACCGGCTGATAGGCGGGAACCATGGTTCAAGCTGTTTGGGATGGCGTACGTCGAATCCAATAGGGCGCATCTGGACCTGGTCCTTAGTATGAGTGAGGACCACCCGCTCTACACGGCCGTAGTCGCGGACTGGGTTCGCCCTATCCAGATTGACAGTCCCGAGGCTGCCGCGATGCGGAGCCAACTTGATAGAGCTAGAAGATTCCGTGTTCCTGATCCGCCCCAGTCTGACAGCTTCGATACGAGGATTAGCGAACTCATCACTGAGTGTGAAGCCGGTAAGCTGCCTGCTTTCTGGCAGGCGGCCCGAATGTTCTATGTCCGTCGCGGGAGCGATGTCACGGACAACGAGCACGACCCAGACATGACCAAACTTCTGCGATGGGTTGATGCGCCAGACGAGCTGAAGGAACGAGTACTACGAGTAGCAGTTGAGTACCTACACAGCCGCGGATGCAACCCGCAAGAGTGGCTGGGAAAAGGGCTCATACACTATCCATCCTGCGCAGCATACCGGGCTCTGGTGCTGTTGCTTAAGCTGCGCCCCGATAGCCTGGAATCTCTAACTCCCGAGGACTGGCGCGAATGGTCTCCAATAATTGCCACTTGGACTGTGACTCTTAATGGAGCCACCGAAGAGCACAAGCGAGCCCTTATCGAGCGGGCGTTGCCTCATGCGCGTAGCGAGCTTGAGAGTGCACTCGCTACGGACATTGCCGGAAATGCCGAGCGCGGCCGTCAATCATTTGTAGCCGTTGAGGCCTCCTTGCTTTGGACGCAGGCATTCGGTGATCAGTTGGAAGAACTCTACCGCTCTCATTCATCGGATGACGTTCGCAGCGAACTAATCGAGTTAATGCTGACAAATGACCGTCCCCGTGCGCGCCATATCTTGTTGAATCAACTGGCTGACTCCGGCATCAGCGAGGACCGCCGCCGAGCGAGGTTGGCATTGCAACTGCTACTAAGTCGTGATATGGACGGCGTGTTTGACAGATTTATGGAACTAGCCGAGAGTGACTCAGATTTTGCCCGCGATGCCTTAACGTCTCGCGAATCGTATTATCCACTAACGATCCCGGACCGGGACCCGCTTTGCTTGGCCCGGCTGTTCGTATGGCTCATGCAGATCTTCCCTCCGGCAGAGAACGACGACTCGGATGATGACGACTTCGGGTTGCGGGATGATGTTGCCCAGTGGCGGAATTTGGCGTTGGATCGAATTGCAAAGTCAGGCAAGCCTGAAGCTGTGGCTGCAATACGGTACATCGGATCCCTGTTTCCCGATGAGCGCTGGATCGACAGGGTCGAGGCTGCAGCTCAGGAAGAGATTCGGCGGGCTGAGTGGCGGGAAACGCCACTTGCTGAGTTGCGACGCTTGAGCACGGACCGCCACTCGCGACTCGTTCGGCACGCTGGCGACCTTCAATCAGTAATCATAGAAGGTCTAGCAAGGGTTCAGGATAATCTGCAGGGCATGACGCCGCAGAGTCACTGGCTCTGGGATACCGTGGCGCGTCGACCAAAGGGCGAGGACGATCTTTCGGACTATCTGCAGGCGCGGTTGATGGAGCTTATAGGCGGACGTGCAGTGGTCATCAACCGTGAGGTTCAGGTGCGGCGTACAGGCCCTCGTGGTGTTGGTGAACGCGTCGACCTGTTCGTATCTGCAGCCGACGTGACGGGTTCCGTCTCCACGGTGATTGTCGAAGTGAAGTGCGCCTGGAATCGGGAGCTTCTTACGGCGATGAAAGACCAGTTGGTTGATAGATACCTTCCAGACGTACGGAGCCGCCACGGGATTTACTGTGTGGGTTGGTACAGCACCAGCAAGTGGGAGGCCAGCGTTAGGGATCTGCCTCGCGACGCAAGGAGGGCCGAGGTGGCTCGATTGGACCGCAGTGAAGTTGAGGAGGCCCTCAAAGCTCAGGCGGCCGACATGCGCGATCTGGGATACGAGATCGAGCTATCGATACTGGATGTGTCTTATGCGCGCCCGGGAGAAGAGCCTTCGTAGGAGATGCACAGGAAATGAGCGTATTGGAGCCTGGCGCTGCGTCGCCGGTCCCACCCTGCGGAAAGGTGACGCCCGGTTATACGCCAGTGCAGCAAGCAGTATCGGCGACGGTGGCGGGACCGTGTCAGGCACCAGCCGGGTTCGTCCGAGCGGATGGCCCTGGGACGTGAGGGGATGTTTGAGGTGTTGCAGCATTCGGGCCGCCCTCGTTTCGGCCGGTTGGCATCCGGCACCAAACTCCTCCATCCGTCCTGCGAGCGAGCCGGAAGGACCTCTCCCGCTGCAACCCAGGGCCGTCTCTGGGCGTGTTTCAGAAGTGGGGATGGTCTGATCCGACGTCGGCGTGTCGGTGATCGATAAGGGGCGAGGTCTCCGGTAGGTGGTTCAACGACCAAGAAGAACCCATTACCGGAGACCTCGTGGCCACCTTAGCGGTGACGAGGCGACACGACCTGGACCGATGGGCAGTAGGCGGTGTTGGAGCCGTTGTTGCCCAGCCGGTGTCGGTTGGGGCGTGCGCCGAAGTGGAGTAGGCGGCAGTTGATCGACGGGATCCGGTGGCGGATGCGGGTCGGTTCGCCGTGGCGTGATGTTCCGGCCGCGTATGGGCCGTGGCAGACGGTGTACGGGTTGTTCCGCCGGTGGCAGCGCGCCGGTGTGTGGCAGGCGGTGTTCACCGCGGTGTTGGCCCGTCAGGATGCTGCCGGGCGGATCGGGTGGGACGTGTCGGTGGATTCCACGGTGATGCGGGCGCATCAGCACGCCGCCGGGGCCCGCCGCGACGGTCACGCTCAGGTCGAGGCGCCCGGTGGGGTGCAGGTCGAGCCGGACGATCACGCGATCGGCCGTTCGCACGGCGGGTTGAGCACGAAGCTGCACCTGGCCTGTGAGCAGGGCAGCCGGCCGCTGGCGATGCTGCTGACCGTGGGGCAACGCGGCGACAACCGTGGCTTCGTCCCGGTCCTGGACCGCATCTGGGTCCCTCGTCTCGGGGGTGGCCGGCCCAGGACCCGACCGGATCGGGTCCTGGGCGACAAGGCCTACAGCAGCGCGGCAAGCCGGGCCTGGCTGCGCGAGCGAGGCATCAAAGCCACCATCCCGATCAAGGCTGACCAGGCCCGCAACCGCGCCGCGCGAGGCTCACGCGGCGGCCGACCACCGGCCTTCGACCCGGAGATCTACAAGCAGCGCCACGCGGTCGAGTGCGGCATCAACCAGCTCAAACAACACCGCGCCCTGGCCACCCGCTACGACAAACTCGCCGTCCGATACGAAGCCACCATCACCATCGCCGCGATCAACACCTGGCTCCGCACCCACTTCTGAAACACGCCCCTAGGCCGGCGGGGCGCCACCAGGCCGGCAAGCGCGGTTCAACGATGACCCGCAACCTCCACAACACCCGAGGAAACGGCAGGTCAGCCGCCATCTGGGGCGGCTGACCCGGTAGGCGACGGACGGGTCGATCTGGGAGCCGGATTCGCTCACGTAAACTCCTGATGGTGCTTGATGTGACTTGGCTTGGGTCCGGAACGTCACAATCTGTTCAATCTGCCCCTTGGTGGGCTGCCCTCGCGACCGCTGCAGTAGCGGGTTTGGTGGCGGCAGGCACGTCCTGGGCGCTACTTAGGCATCAATTGCAGGCGAAGCAAGGCGACGAGGTCAGGACGTTGGCGGTCAATGTGATTGCGGCATCACGCAAGCTATGGGCCGCAGCCCAAGACCTGGAGTACGCAATCATAGAGATTCAGAGTGAACGGGCATCACATTCGGGTGGCCCGGGGCGTCTGGATCTAGAGGAACGGAGGCAAGATGCTTTCCGCGAGCGCCGTCAAGGGCGGGAAGCAGGACGGCACGCTGCGGCAGCGCTGGGACTACTAGCACCGACGCTAGAGCAGCCCGCTCTGGCGGCACTTCAAGCCGCAGAGCGATTCAAGCACGAAAAGAACCAAGAGATGACGGCCACGTATGAGGCTTCGGTGGCAGCATTCACGGATGCGGTTCGGTCCTACACCGGGACAAGTGCAAAACGTTGGTGGATGAGAAGCGGCCGCCGTTGACTCCGTGGTACCCAGCACCGACCGACGCGGATCGGCGGCGTGCGGGTGGCTCGCCCGTCGTGGCCGGCCTGACCCGGACGATGGTTACCCGGGAAGCGGGTCGGCGACGTAGACGCCCTTGCCCTGCCGGCCGTCGATCAAGCCCTCGGCTTTGAGCACGAGCATGGCGGCGCGGATCACCGTGTTGCTGACCTTGTAGTGCTCGCAGAGAGCGGCGAACGAGGGCAGCTTGTCGCCCGGCTTCAACTGGCCGGAGCTGACCTGCTCGCGAATATCCCGGGCGACCTGTAGGTACGCAGCTTCAGACATGGTGGTGCTCCCAGCTTGGCGGCTGGTGCAAGCACACCACATGGCGGGCTCTACTTACAACGCTATGTGTCGTAGCTGTTGACCCTGCGCACATTGCGTCTTAAGTTGCTCGTGGGGCTACCCAGCTTGGCGGCCGGGTCGTCCTGCCGTGGGTGCCCTGTCTCCGGGCACGGCTGACCGGGTGCCCACGGGATCCAAGCGTCGGCGGGGAGGCGGGATGACCAGACCGAACGATGCAACCGTTCCGAGCGCAGATACCGCGCGAGATAACGGCTACCACCAGCGCCTGGACAACAGCCGGCGGCGCGTCTCCTACGACGAGTACGTCTTGGCGGCGGCGCTGACTTTCGCCCGGCGGCATCGGCCTGTCTGGTCATGGCAGGAGTGGCGGCGTGTTTGCCGCTGCGGAGATGACCTTCCCTGTCGAAGCCGTCACCTTATCCCGATCACCCGCGGCCACTGGCCCAGCCAGGCCGGCCGGCGATGACGGCGCACCTCCCGATCAGGCCGGCGTGGACGTGCGGCGGTTGTGCGGGGGAGTGGCCCTGCCAGAGCCGGCGGCGGGAGCTGCGAGCCGAGTGCGACCGCGCCCCCGTGTCACTTGCCCTCTACCTGGCCGCCCAACTCGTCGACGCTACCCAGGACCTGGCCCACGTCCCCGCCGGCCACCTGCACCACCGCTTCCTCGGCTGGACCCGATGAGCATCCTGCGACCCGGCGACGAGAAGTTCCACTACAGCGACGGCTCCCACAAGTGGATCCCACCGGACCCTGACTACGACCAGGACGTCTGGGACGAGCAGGTCCGCCAGCACAAGCAAGGCCACCTCAGGAACGAGCGCCCGAAGGTCCGCATCCAGCGCCTCGTCTGATGCCAGCAGTACAGCAGCGAAGTACAGCAACCGTGCCAGCCGAACCAGGCCGAGAAGCGCATCAGCAGGCCGTTTGACCTCGCATCGAGCCCGATCCAACCTGCTCGCCGAGAGTTCACACCGAAGAGGTCACTGGTTCGATCCCAGTATCGCCCACCGTGAGTATGTGCAGTTCAAAGTCCCGTTACCGGAACCGCCGGTAACGGGACTTTGCTGTGTGACCCCTTAAATTGGGGGAGCAGATTGGGAGCACAACGTTCGGCTCCGATGGCCGACGCGGTAGGCGAGCCGGCGGCCACTACTGGCTCACTGGCTCACACCGCCCCGCCGTCGGAAGAGGGAGCCGGACGTACCGCAACCGGCACCTGCGTGATGAGAGGCCCGGGCTTGGCTCCGCGGCCCACCGATGACTGCGGTCCGGTGGGCCCCGGTCCACATGGCGAGGTCGTGGATCCAGCTCTTGGTGCTTCGCCGGGCCTTGGCTGACCACTGTGCAGCGTTCCCTGATCCGAAGTCGGTGAGCCCCTTGCGGTCAGCAGTTGCCTATGTGCGTGACTTCGCTAGCCACTCCTCCGCCTGTTCTGCAGTATGGCCGCTGCTGATCAACGACTGGACGAGCAGCGCGACTTCGACCCATCGAGCGGCCTTGGTTGCACACGCCCAATCCACGATCCTTGGATGTGGTCACGATCATGTTCGTCGGGCTGAGGCCGGTGTGTCTGGCCGTCTATGGCCGGGCGCGCGCATCCGAGCCGACAACCCCGCAGCCCTTTGCGTGCCGATCGCTTCGCGGCCTTGCAGGCGATCGCTTGCCGAAGATTGGCTGGAACGTAGTGAGACCTGAGTGTGCAGGCTCAACCCTGCCGCGAGCCGGCAGCCGAGTCATCCTCGGGGTTCCCCTCGTCGAGCAGTTCACGGCACCATTCGGCCAATCGGCTGAGGGGATCGTCTATTGCTCGGCCGGTGATGCCGTACTGGGCGAAGTCGTCGGGATCGAGCTACGCGTCTTGTCCGAGAGCGTTCGGGTGGCTGCGGCCTGCCGAACTCGGTCTCGGCCGGCGGCCACGGCGGCCCTGGTTCAAGGGCCGCCGCTGCCCGTCACGACCGCGTGTGGCGCGGCGTCGTACTGCGGCCCCCGGTGAGTGCCGGGCCTGTCTTCCGGGTGCGCCACCAGATGATTGCGGTGATGACGATGACAGCGAAGGCGGGGACGAGCTGGTACGGCGTGCCGACTCCGGCTGAGCGGTCCTGCAGTGCGCTACCGAGGTCCACTCGCAGGGTTGTGGCCAGGACGAACGTGAACGTGTTGAGGACGGCGTGGAGCATGACCGCGATCTCCAGCCCGCCGGTGCGCCAGGTGATGATGGCCAGTCCGGTCCAGAGCACGAAGTACCAGACGATGATGTAGGGATCCGTTGCGCCGTGTGCGGCCGTGAACAGCACGCTCGAAACCAGCACCCCGGCGACCAGCCCCGCCCGTCGGCTGCGGGTCCAGCTTCCGATCACGCGGAAGATCAGCCCACGTACGCCGTATTCCTCGCCCGCCGACTGGAGCGGGGTGAGGAGCATCGTGGCGATGAAGATGGCGACGAGGTCAGTCTGCGACCAGGGGGCCTCGTCGACGGGCGCGAGAGATCCGAGGGCGACGACCACCAGCCAGGCGGGACCGAAGACGAGGAGCGATCTGCCGAGCAGGTCGAAGCGGAACCGTGACGTCACGGAGTGCAGGGACGCGCCGGGTACGCCGTAGAGCCATCGCTGGATGAGCATGCTCCACGGAATGAGCAGGCCGAGGGAGAGCATGGTGCTGGCGTGGTAGAGCGGCGTGTAGTCGGTGCCGCCCAGGATCGGCGGGGTGTTGCCCTGCTGCACGTCGATGGCCGCAGCCGCCCTGCCGAGGACCGTCGGGAAGATGACGAACCCGGCCAGCAGGAGACTGATCGCAAGAATGCCGCGGCCGATCCGGCGTTTGTCGCCGGCGAGTACCCGGTGGTATTCGACCCCGCTGGGAACTGACGGCCCGTTGCGGGGCTCGCCCGGGGTGAGTAGTGAGTTCGGCCTGGTTGCCGTGGTCATGGTGCCCTCCTGTGGATGGGTTACTTCCCTGCGTGGTCGAGCAGGCTGTAACGCAGGCGGAGTGCCCTCTCGGTGCTCCCCATTACGGCCCCGACGGCGAGGGCGAAGTTGAGCCAGATCGGTAAGCGGACGGGCGATTCGAAGATCCCGACGTGCTCGGCGATCGGGGGGATCTGCGAAACCGGTCCGGCGAGTTGCAGCAGGTTCAGGCCCACGCCGATGACGAGCATCAGCACCGAGAGGAGGCTGATCGAGCGGCTCAGCGTCGGATGCTCGCGTTCGACGCGGGCGCGGCGTCCTTCGGCGGACTTCGGATCGGGAATGAGCCGGTACTCGGCGCCCGCGGTGGTGACGTAGTGGCAGCGTTTGAGCCCGAATGCGCTGTTCGCCACCTCGATGGTGCCGCCCTCCACGGGGAAGGCCGCCGGGAGCTTGGACTCGGCGTGATGTCTGCCGTCGAGATACAGGTGCGCTCTCGCCTTGCCGCCGTCCGGGTTGGTCCGGCGTGGGATGTCGACGGCGTACACCGCCTGCCGGCCGTTCTCGTTGGGCAGCGGGAGGTGGAACAGCGCGCGGAAGGGTAGCTGCCACCAGCGGAGGCGTTTCAACGCCCGGCCGTCTCCGCTCTTGATGCGCGTGGCCGCCCGCCGTTGCCGCCAGTCCTCGATCACGTTGCCTCGCTCACCGTCGACCGCCGCGTCCCACTAACACGCCGTACTAGTGGCAACGCTAGCACGGTGTGCTAGTACGATGTACTAGGAGGTGGCGGATGGCATCGGACGACAGGAGTGCCGGCTCGCGGGAACGAATCCTCGCGGCTGCGGCGGCGATGCTCACCGAGGACCTGGCTGCGCGGTTGAGCGTGCGTGCGGTCGCGGCGCGGGCCGGGGTGAGCACAGGCTCGCTCAGGTTCCACTTTCCGACTCAGCGCGCGTTGCAGGACGCTGTGCTCGCCAGAATCTACGAACACCTGTTTCCCGATGACTCGATCCATGACCGATCGCTACCCGCGCGGGATCGACTGGTCAACTGTCTCCGGCAGATACTCGCTCCCGCCGGCGTCGGTAGGCAGGCACGTGAGGCGTGGAGCAAGGCATACCAGAGGTTCATCGCCCCCGAACCGACCGAGGAGATACGCGCGGCATATCTCGCCCTGGAGCGGCAAGGGCGGCACCGCGTCGAGTACTGGCTGACGGTGCTCACTGACGAAGGCGCACTCCCCAGGGAAGACCACGCACGCCGGGTGAGGTTCCTGCTCACCGTCCTTCAAGGCTTGTCCATCGAACGAGCCCTACCCGCCGAGGACTCCATCCTGAAGTCCGAAACCGAAACCCTCTACATGGCGGTCGACTGCGTCCTCAACGCCCCGACCGCATAAGCGGCATTCCAGGGACTGCATCGATAACCGCTCCGCCTGTCGCTTGATCGTTTCGATGCGGTTGACGTGGCCTCGACCGGGCCTGAGCTCCAGGGCTGGGTGAGGCAGGCGAGGACGGCGTTGCGGTCGCTGGCCAGGCCGGCGGCGAAGCCGCGGATTCGGGGTGTCCGGCGTGGCGGGCGCGGTTGATCCAGGCGTCGAGGTGCTGCCCGGTGCCCTGGTGGCGGACCTGCGCGGCGAACCCACGGGCGAGGCCGGGGACGGTATCGAGGTCCGGTGACGTGGTGGGCCGGGCAGCGCCCCGCTCCCAGGAAGGGCGGGTCGGCGGCATACGGGAGGCGGATGAGCCGATCTTGCGCTGCTGCGGTAGCCACCGGCCGGCCTGGAAGGATGTGAGCGTGACAGATGCGAGTACTGCGGTTGACAGGCTGGCGGCGTTGGTTGGCTGGAGCGGCAGGTCCCCGTACGACCCGGACTGGTCGTCGTTGCGGGCTGCCTTCGGTCACCAGTTCCCGACGGACTTTCGGCAGTACGTGGAGCGGTTCCCTCCGGGCGCTTTCGACTTCGTGCAGGTGTTCCACCCAGGCGAGAGGGAATACCGCGAGGATGCGGCTTACTACGTCGACGTACTTCTATGGCGAACCGATCCGGCCAACGGTATCGAGGGTTACTACGGGTTCGGCAACAAGCCGGGCGAACTGTTCGCTTGGGGAACGGTCAACGGCGAGCTCGAGCTTTGCTGGGAATTGACCAACAAGCCCGCGGACACGTGGACGTGCGTGGTGGCCGACATTCGCGGCCGCGCCGGAGAACGCTATCCAGGCGGCATGTCGGACCTACTGCTGGATGCTCTGGGTGGCACCGGAAGGGTCAGCTCGCTGGACTACCTCCGTGAGGTTCTGCCAACCAACTTCGAGCCGTACTCCTAAGAACTCCTAACGTTGGAGTTGGCGCCAGCAGATGAGGGCGCAGGCGAGGCTGAGGAAGGCTTCGTGGATGTCGTCGCGGATTTCCCAGCGGATGCGTAGGCGGCGGAACCAGTGCAGCCAGGCGATGGTGCGTTCGACGACCCATCGGTGGGTGCCGAGGCCGGAGCCGTGGGGTGTGCCGCGTCGGGCGATGACGGGGGTGACGCCGCGGGCGCGGATCTGTTGGCGGTGGCTGTCGTAGTCGTAGCCCCGATCGGCGTACAGCCGGTCGGGGCGCCGCCTCGGTGGTCCTGGCCGGCCGCCGATGGGCGGGATGGCGTCGAGTAGGGCGGTGGTCTGGGTGGAGTCGTGCCTGTTGCCGCCGGTCAGCGTGACGGCGAGGGGGATGCCGCTGGCGTCGGTGATGACGTGGTGTTTCGAGCCAGGCTTGCGGCGGTCGACCGGGCTCGGGCCGGTTTTGGGCCGCCCTTGAGCGCCCGGATGTGGGAGCCGTCGATCACCGCCCTGGACATGTCCAACTGCCCTGCGCCGCGCAGCCGGGCCAGCAGCACCTCATGCAGCCGTTGCCACACGCCGGCGTTGTTCCAGTCCCGCAACCGGCGCCAGCAGGTCATTCCGGAGCCGAACCCGAGCTCCTGAGGCAGGTACTCCCAGGGGATCGCGGTGTAGAGCACGAACAAGATCCCGCACAGCACCTTGCGGTCATCGAAGGGCTTACGCCCTGGATACCGGCTGCGCCGTGGTGGGCGGGGTGGCAGCAGCGGTGCGATCTCGGCCCACAACTCGTCCGAGACGATCCACGGCGGCTGCTCACCCCTCCTCACGTTCAGAGGAAACGACCCTCACGTCCGGTCGGTTACGCCCACCATCATTAAGTTAGGACCTCTAAGGACGTTCCCATGGATGCTCAATCCACGGATTGTTGTCGACGCACCGCACGCCGTGTTGATCAACGACGGCCTACGCTTTCCCGTACGCAACGGCGCCACGACTCGCTACCTGTCCGAGCCCGGGGTCGCCACCGCCTATCGCAACCGGTTCGCCAGCGCGCAGCGGCAGGGCCAGCGAATCGTCGAGGTCGAGCGGGAGGCGATCAGCAGGATCGCCATCGACGACAACTACGCCTGGGTGATTGTGTCGTTGGTGCCCGACCTGCCCGGCGACATGATCGTCCAGGACGCGTTCAAGGCCTGGGAGATGGAGATCAGGCGCAGGCCGACTATCACCAACGAGGGCGTCGGGATCAACCGGACGCGTGTCGGACGACGGCGACTCCTGGCTGACGGGACGAGCAACTACGCAGCGGAGTCCCGGTTCGTCGTCGGGGCCGACCCGGCCGAAGCCGCTGCCGCCGTCGACGACTTGGCGCAGCCCGGCCCAGCTCTCATCGAAGCTGCGGCATTGCTGCTCGACGAGCTGGGCCAGGCGTTCGGCGTGCCAGAGATGGGCCAGCTGACGCGGGACGGTCGGATCCGCCGGGGATATTGGAACTCCATCCGGCAGTCCGAGATCGTCCAGTGGGCCTAGGCGTACGGCATCGAGGTGACCGAGGAAGGCATCTGATCGCCATCCCACGAAGCCCTGGGCCCAGCGTCGGGGCTGCGTGGCAGAGCGTGGCCGCAGCGACAGCCTCGCGAGTGCTACTTGACCTGCTTGACCAGGCGTCGACGTCACATTCCCCGTCGAGGCTGATGCCGACCGCGACGTAGACGGGCCGGTTCGCGACCTGCCCCTGCCGGATCTTCATGACGAGGGCGTCGATGAACACCACCGGATAGATCCGGTCCAGGGGCCGCTGCCGCCACGCTTCCATCTCGTCCACCACGCTGTCGGTGACCCGGCTGATCAACTCCCGAGACACGTCGGCGTCGTGCACATAGCGGGGCTGTCCTCCATCGACGTGCGGCTCTAGATCCGCCACGGCGGAGTCGGTTGGGGTTCCGGCAGCTGAGACTCGAATCCCACCGGGATCCCTCTGACCAGGGCCTCCTGGGCGGTGACCTCATCGGGGCCTCCGAAGGTGTCAGCCTTGATGTTCCCCGATTGCCGGTCGGACGGCGTCCGCTCATGCCGATGTGCGGATGCCGGATACCGGCAGCTCGGCGCTATGACCGCGTTCAGGCTGCTGTCGGCTTCAGGCGAGAGACCGAGTTAGGCGGAGAACGGGCCTCGCACCGTGACACCCCCATCGACGACAAGGCTCTGCCCGGTCACGTAGGACGAAAGCGGCGAGGCCAGATAGACAGCCGCCGCCGCGGCGTCGTTGGGGACACCGAGCCGGCGCATCGGAATCTCGGGCACCTCGTCGGCGGGCCGCGCAGCATTTGCCACCTCCGTAGCGATGGCGCCGCACGCCACGACGTTCATGCGGATCCCGTCGCCGGCGTACTCCGCAGCGACGGTCTTGGCGAGGCTCGCGAGGCCGGCTTTGGCCGCGCCGTAGCCGGCCTGCATGGGCGCGGCCATGACGCCGGTGACTGAACCGATGCTCACTATGGATCCGCCCTGTCCCTGGGCCAGGAAGGCACGGATCGCCGCGCGGGCCGCGCGCGCCACATAGCCGAGGTTCATCTCATACGCCAGATCCCAGTCGTCGTCGCTCATCTCGTGCAGCCGTACCGCCGGCACGAACGCGACCTGCCCGCCCACGACGGTCACGAGCGTGTCGAGCCGGCCGAACTCGGCGACGGTGGAGGCAACAAATGCGTCCACCGCCGACCGGGACCGTACGTCACCGGCAAGCGGAACAGCATGGGCGCCCGATCCGGTCAACTCCTCGACGGCATCTCGTGCCCGGCCCGGATCGAGGTCAGCGACGGCGACAGCTGCGCCAGCCCCGGCGAACGCACGCGAGATCGCGCGCCCGATTCCTTCGCCCCCACCTCCGACAACCAGTGCATTCATGCCGTCGAGTGGTTGAGCGAAGCTATTCATGGCCGGATCTTGCCATATCGACCGGGGTCCTGGCGCTGACGTACGGATCTGCCGCTGATAAGGCGCGGCATACCTGAGCATGTCGGCTTGACAACCGGGCCGTGGGAGCGGATCGGGAGCAACATGAGCCCAACGGTCGCTGACCGGGCGTCGGCGTCAGCCAGGACGGCTCGGGCAAGCGGCCACAGTGTCTGACGAACGACGTGCAGGACGGTCCGACGCAGGCTGGACGAGACGGGTGTCGGCAACGGGGCCGCGTCCGGCTCACCCCAGGTCGCGGGATCACCGAAGACGAACTCGCCGCCGTGACGAGGCGGGCGGCCGACCTTCCCGGTTGCCGAGGCGGCACTGCCCGACGCAGCACACGATCCGATCGCATCCGCGCGAGGACTGCACGGGCAGGTCACGCAGGAGGAACGCCAGTCGGGGCGCGTCGTAGCCGGCGTCAGCCATGACCAGGGTCTCCGCGTCCCAGCCTGCCACTGCCCGACCGCGATCAGACGCCCCACGATGTCCCGCAACTGCCCAGCGGTGACCGTGGCCGCGTCATCACCAGGTGCCAGCCGCACCGCGTCCAACGGCGCGGTCCACGAACTGCGGCCCGACTCCAGGGCCATGACCATCGAGTACGGCAGGCCCGGGATCATGATGGTCTGATCCTTGCCGCGTCCGTAGGTGTGGCACAGGATCCGCTGCGGTGAGGTGTGCGCGTCCGGCCGCAGCCAGCAGGTGATGTCGACCGCCAAAACGAGACGGCCGTCGGCTGCCCGGGGCAACGGCACCGCCGCGAGAGCGGTGCGCAGCCGATCGATGTCCAGTCGCCCGCAGGCGAGGGCGTGATACAACGCCCCGTGATCCCGACGGTGCTCACCCGACAGCGACAACTCCGCCAGCGACCGAACCGGACCGTCGGCGCACAACACCGCGTCGGCCCGGTCGAACAACCCGTCAGCCCGAGCGGTCAGACACACGCTGGACCACGGTCATGCACACTCGTCACCAGAACAGCCCTTGGTTTTTGATGCCCTTCCCTAGACAAGAAGATCGTCGACCAGGGGCTGTTTCCGTGATCGATCGGGGTCCCCGCGGGACCTCAGGGGGTTGAAGATCAAGCTAGTCGTCGTTCGACAGCTACCAGCCGTGTTCGCGGTGCCTGGTGGTTGCGTCCGGGTTGTCGCGCTCGTAGGCCTCGTTGGCCCGGCGCGTCATCTCTTCGTCGTAGCGGTGCAGCTCGTTGTAGAGGTTCGACGCCTCGGTGCGATGCTGTCGGAGTTGGGCCGTTGCGACGAAGCCCTGGAAGCGACCACCGAGGCGATCAACATCTACGAGGGTCTCAGCGAACGTCTGCCGGCTGCGTTCGTCGGGCCCCTGATCACGGCGCGCTGGAATCTTGCTGACGTCCTCGACGGTCTCGGTCGCGCCGAGGAGGCCGCAGAACTGCGCCGCCAGCTTGATGAGGCGACCGGTAATGGACCCGGAGTGGACCGCCACCCGAGGCCGCAGGGAGCGCCCAGAACTTACAAGCGAGGGGTACGCGAGGGGCTTCAGCCCATCTGGCCTCGATCGCGGGACGGGACAGGGTCGTCATAGGCACCCGACGGTCCCGTGTGGCGCTCACCGTCCAGGTACGGCGAGGCGTTGGCGGTGCAGCCGTGCAAGCCCAGCGTCTGCTGCTGCATCACGGGGGCAGGCCGCCCCCGCCCTGGGCACAGCTCGTGGCCGTGACCAAGGCGGTGCCCCACTTCGTGGTTGACCATGTACCGGCGGTACGTGGCGAGGCTTGCCCCGTAGGCGGGAACCCCCTTCACCCAGCGGGCGACATTCAGTACGACCCGGTTGTCGTTCCGGCAGGAGGTGTAGCCGTCCGGCGCGTCCCGGCACAACACGTCGCGAGTGCCGGGCGTGGCCAGGTAGATGGTGAAGTCGCTCGGTTGGTCCCAGCCAACCCGGTGCAGTCGTAGCCTCCCGTCCGCGGTCCATCCCTGGGGGTGGTTCAACGTGCCGGTGACCTCCGCCGCGAACTCGACCACGGGCAGGCCCTGGATGTCGCGCTCCACCGCCACCCGGTAGCGCAGCAGCCTCCCCGCACCACGCGGGGTTCCCACCTCCGCGGCAGCGCCTTGCCACCGGTTTCCGCCGTCCGCGGGATAGGTCACGGGGGTAGACGTCCGGGACGGCTCGGGCGGCGACGTCACGCGCGCCGGAGCATCTGCGCTGTCGGCCGGATCCGCCGGGATCGTCGACCTACCGGACGCCGGTGCCACACACCCCGACAGCAGCGTTGTTGTCAGCACCAGCCCCGACAACGCGCCGAGACGAACCGAGCTCGTAGTCTTACCTGCCATGTGTCTCTCCTCGTCACCCAGCGCCAGTCGGTGCTGCGTAGCGAGGAGGACGGGTGATCCCGCCGCAAAGTTGGTGTCGTACGGACTCAACCTCTCCGCCGCCCCAACCGTCCTGTCCGGCGTGAGATGTGAAAGAGGCCGGCATGGCCCGGGGTGACGCGGAGTTCGTCGAGTTCGCCTCGGCGGCGTCCGGGCGGCTGGTGCATGCCGCCTTCCTGATGACCGGCAACCACCACCAGGCCGAGGACGCGGCGCAGACGGCCCTGGTCCGCACATACGCGTCGTGGTCCCGGATCCGTGGCAGCGACGCCTATGGGTATGCGCGCTCGGTGCTGGTCAACCACCTCATCGACACCTGGCGACGGCCGATTCGCGAATACCCGAGCGAGGATCTTCCGGAGCAGCACCGGGGCGACGTCGCCGACGAGGTTGTCACCCGTCGCTGGTTGCTCGCCGTCCTCGGCACGCTCAGCCCTCGCGAGCGCGCCATCGTCGTACTGCGCTACTACTTCGATCTTCCGGAGGCGCAGGTGGCCCGCGAGCTCGACGTGTCCGTCGGGACGGTCAAGAGCACCAGCGCCCGCGCCTTGGCGAAACTGCGCACCCGCAACCGTGTGCCGGAGCCACAGGAGACCTGCACATGAACGAGGCACAGCAGCTCCGCCAGGCGATGAGGGCGACGGAACGTGTTCACCGACGTGTCCTCGACCTGGACACGATCATGCGTGACGGCCGCCGGCTGCGCCGGCGCCGCCGGCTCGCCGGGTCAGGGGCGGCGGCGCTGTCGGTAGCGGTCGTTGTCAGCGTGGCGATCGGCGTGCAGGCGGCCCGCCCGCCCGAGCCGAAGCCCACGACCCCTCCGGCCGCCACCGCGACGGCGACCGGGCCCACGGCGACTCCTACCCGGAGCGAGAGCACCCAGGAGCCGCGACCGGTCGGCGACGTGGTGGCCAGCGGGATCCGGTACGGCAGTGAGGAGCGGGTCTTCTACCTGGTCCCGATCGACGTGCCCGGGCAGTCCCGCGTGACGATCGGGCTGGTCGCCGGCCGGCGCGCCGCCGACGGGAAACTGACCTCGGACTACGTCGTCAACGACGTCGAGGGCAGTGACCGCAGGCCGGGCTTTCACCAGATCGGCTATGACCAGTCCGGGCCCATCCCGACGGGTCCTCCGGTGCCCACCTTCGGGTACTTCGTCGGCCCGGCGGAGCGGATCGTCGGTACCGCCGAGAGCCGGCACGTCGACGCTCGACTGGCCACGTGGAGCCGGGATCCGAAGGTGAAGATCTTCTGGTTCCAGCCGGCGCAGCTGAGGCCGGGCGTACCACTGGACGGCATTGTCGCCTTGGACGCACGCGGCCGGAAACTGTAGCCCTCGAAACAGCGACCACCGCGACACCAACGGCTGGTGAGGGACCGGTGAGCAGGGTGGATGATCTGCTCACCGGCTGTCGTGCGCGGTGAGGAGGCTGGCCAGGCTGCCTCAAGGCGTCCCGACGACTGTCGCCGGTGGTGCGGACGCCCCCGCATGGGGAGCTGCTCGATCCGGCGTGAACTCGGTTGGGGTGGTGTGGAAATACAGATCTGAGGGCGGCGGGTAGGCGGATGAGATGGCTGGGCGGACATGGTGATTGCGGCGATCGGCGCTGAGGGCGGTGTGCCGAAGACGTCGGACGACGACGTCGGGGACTTCGCGCGCCTCTACGACCGATACGCCGGC
This sequence comes from Micromonospora sp. NBC_01392, assembly GCF_045040125.1. Classification (NCBI taxonomy): domain Bacteria; kingdom Bacillati; phylum Actinomycetota; class Actinomycetes; order Micromonosporales; family Micromonosporaceae; genus Micromonospora; species Micromonospora sp. NBC_01392. The sequence goes on from NZ_CP109549.1 coordinate 2,165,158, forward strand.
GCTCTGTATCGCTATGCCTGTCAGCGGGTGGGAGAACACGTGGCGGAAGACGTGGTTGCGGATACGTTCCTGGCGGCGTTTCAGCAGCGTGACTCGTACGACCCGGGCCGCGCGGAGATCCGGCCGTGGCTGTTCGGGATCCTGACACGCAAGTTGGCCCGCCATCACCGCACGGAGCGCACGCGTTACCGCGCGTTGGAGCGTTCGGCCGTCGAGGTCGCGGTGGGTGATCTGGCGGATGACGTCGCCACGCGGGTGGCGGCGGCGGCGTCACACGCGTCGCTGGCCCGGGCATTGGGGCGGCTGTCGGCCGGTGACCGTGACGTGCTGCTGCTCATCGCATGGTGCGACTTCACCTACGAGGAGGTCGCCGCTGCGGTGGGCATTCCGTTGGGCACGGTCCGGTCCCGGCTCAACCGGGCGCGCCGCAGGGTACGCGAGGCGCTCGGCGGTACCGATCCGTCTGTCGTTGCGGGGAGTTGAGATGAACGCCGACCTGGATATGCTGCGCGGGTTGGGTGAAGGGCTGAAGCCCTCGGTCGAACAGCCCCCCGTGGATCTCCGCCACCGCGTCCTCACCGGGTTGCGCCACGCCGAGGTGTCCCACTCCCGCCGCCTGTGGGCGGGTGTGCGGTCGCTGCGCTGGCGCGTACTGGCCGCGGCCGCAACGGCGGTGGCTGCGGCAGCGGCGATCACGGCGCTGACGCTACCCGGGGTCGAGCCGGGCAGCCGCAAGCCCGACGTCTCGCAGGTCGCCGCGCGGACGCCCTCGCAGGTGTTGCAACTGGCGGCTGCGCAGGCGACGACCAGGGCTGCGCAGAAGCCACGAGCCGATCAGTATGTGTTCACCGAATGGATCGAGGTGGTCCAGAAGTTCCGGTTGCGCGAGTCGCGGCTCGTGTTCGAGGTCGGCGAGCCCGTGGTGGTCAGGCAGTGGCGCTCGGCCGACGGAAGCCGTGGCGGCCTGATCCAGCGTCGCACGAGCGGCGGCAACTGGCAGGAAACACCGGTGGCGCCCTGCCGAAAGATCCCCAGCGGCAAAGTTCGGCAGGACGCCTCCATCGCCGGCTGCAGCCTCGTCGCCGGCCATGACGCCGGATTGCCCACCGACGGTGACGCGATGTACGACTACCTGTATCGCGCGAAGGGTTCCACAGACGATCTGCTGACCCTCGCGGGGGCTGACGTTCCCGCTCTGGCGAATGCCGCCGAAGTCCTTCGTCTGGGCAGGCTGTCACCGCAGGTCCAGGCAGCCGTGTTCGATGCCATCGGCCGGATTCCCGGCGTCCGGCTGAAGGCCGGTGTGATGGACGTGTCCGGTCGCTCGGGTGTCGCGTTGGTCTTCGACGGACCAGGGGGAGAAACTGAGCTGATCTTCGATTCGCACACGTATGAATACCTGGGCATGAATCAAAGAATCGTTGGCTCCGGTTGGCGGCCGGTACCGGGTCGCAACGCATTTGTCGTCGCTGACACTCCCGTACGTCAGGCGATTCTGCGTGTTGCTGTTGTCGACCGGGCCGGTGCCCTGCCCTGAGTCAGTGCCTGCACGTCGCAGGCGGCGGGCGTCGAAAAGATCTGGTAGGCCAACTCGAACCGGCTGCGTGATTGCCGGGGATGAGAGCTGCCCGAAAAGGAGAACAGAAAATGACGACCACTCGACCCTTTCCGGTATTCGGGCTGTTCGTAGCTGCCGTCTCGGCAATCAGCCTGAGCGGGTGCGGCGGCTCGGCAGACACCGGGGATGCCCGCGTGGCAACTGCTCAGAAGCCGGCCCAGAGCGCCACCGCCACGCCCCGACAGCCCACGGAGACCGCTGCCGGGGCCACGAAGGGCGCATCCTCTGCACCGGGCAAGGCCAGCGCTTACGACAAGGCGCTCAGCTATACGCGGTGCATGAACGAGAACGGTGTGAGGCTGCCTGACCCGGTCGAAGGAAAGCCGTTGCCCGTCGGCAGCACCAAGGGCGCGACGGCCATCTTGTCCACGGATGGGACGCGTGGCTGGATCAAGATATCGCCCGAGGCGTTCGCAGCGTGCAAGAGTTTCCTTCCTGAGGCCTGGCCGGTGAAATTCGATGCCGCCGAACTCACCCGGGAACGCCCGTTCCGGGAATGCATGCGTCGTCAGGGGATCGACATGCCCGAACCGGTGCTGGACGCCCGCGGAATGGTGAACGACAACCCCGACCGCTCCGATCAGGACGCCCCTGAGTACCGCGCTGCCGAAGAGGCGTGTCGCGGGACGCTCGATGACCCTGCCGTCAAGGCGGGAAAGTGAGCATTGGGGTGACTCACGACCGGCAGCAGGATGACGGTGCTCGACGCGATGCGATTGTTGCCCGCGGCGGTGGCGAGGCGGCGAACGATGCCACTTCTGCCGTACCGGGGCCAGCGGCCAGCGTCCGTGTGGCCGAGCCGGCGGACGGGAGAACTCGGACACGTGCGTCGCGGCGGAGCCGGTGGGCGGTGATCGCCATCATCGTTCTCGCCGGGACGGCAACGGGAAGTGTGCTGGTCCGGCAGAACTCGCGGGCCGAGTCGGTCCGGCCGGCGGCCGTTCCGAGCACGACAACCGTCGTCAGGGACACCCTGGTCGATGTGGTCACGGCTCGAGGTGAGTTGGCGTACGGCCCGGAACTGCTGACGGAGAGCAGGTTGTCCGGGACGGTGACCAGGCTCGCTGGCGTCGGCGCGACGGTGAAGCTGGGGGAGGCACTGTTCTGGGTCGATGACAAGCCGGTGGTGTTGTTGTACGGCAAGCTCCCGGCGTACCGGGAGTTGACCGTCGGCCGGTCCGGCTCGCAGCAGAACGGCGGCGATGGCGGCACCCCGCCGACCGGTACCGGCGCCGCCCCGCCGAGCGGTACCGGCGCCACTCCGCCGAGCGGCGCGGGCGCCACTCCGCCCGCCGTGCCGGCCACCCGGGGTGCGGACGTGAGGCAGTTCGAGCAGAACCTGCAGGCTCTGGGCTACACCGGGTTCATCGTCGATGACCAGTTCACGGCGCAGACGGCCGGAGCCGTACGTCGGTGGCAGAAGGACCTCGGTGTTGAGCCCACCGGCGTGGTCGAACTCGGCCGGGTGCTCTACTCTCCCGCTTCGGTCCGGGTCGCCGCGCACAAGCTCGTTGCCGGCCAGGTTGCCAGTGGGCCGGTGCTGTCGTTCACCGGCACCGAGCGCCTCGTGACGGCGAAGCTACCCGCGCACCACCAGGCGTTGGCGAAGCCGAAGACGAAGGTGACCGTCGCCTTGGGCAACGGGGCGCAGGCGCCGGGAGTGGTGCGGTCGGTGCGGACCCCGGCCGAAGATCAGGATCGCGGCGGCGACCAGGGGCCGGTCGTCGAGGTCGTGGTGGCGTTGGCCGATCCCAAGGCTTTCGGCGGTTCCGACGACGGCCCCGCGACCGTTCGCTTCGTGGCCGAGCAACGGAAGGGCGTGCTGGTGGTCCCGGTCGGTGCGTTGCTGGCCCTGACCGAGGGCGGGCACGGACTGGAGGTGATCGAGGGCGGTGCGTCCCGGATCATCCCGGTAGAGACAGGATTGTACGCCGACGGCAGGGTCGAAGTCAGCGGACCTGAGGTCCGTGAGGGCATGACCGTGGGGATGGCGCAATGACCACGGCCCTCAGCCAGGGCCCGGTGGTGGAACTGTCCAGGGTGTCGAAGACGTACCCGGGTGGGGTCAACGCTCTGGTCGACGCGGACCTGGACATCCGGACCGGAGAGCTGGCCGCGATTGTCGGCCCGTCCGGATCTGGCAAATCCACACTGCTCAACCTGGTCGGGACGTTGGACCGGCCCACGTCCGGCGTGGTGCGGATCGCCGGCCACGACGTGACAACGCTGTCCGACCGGCAGTTGTCCGCGCTCCGGGCGAGAACGATCGGATTCGTGTTCCAGCAGTTCCATCTGGCCGCCGGGGTCAGCGCGCTGGACAACGTGGCCGACGGGTTGCTGTACGCCGGGGTGTCCAGGACGCGACGGCGCCGGCTGGCCGGCGAAGCCCTGGACCGGGTGGGACTCGGCCACCGGCTGTGGCACCGTCCGCACGAGATGTCCGGCGGCGAACGCCAACGCGTTGCCATCGCCCGAGCTGTCGTCGGTGCTCCCGCCCTGCTGCTGGCCGACGAACCCACCGGCAATCTGGACACTGCGGCGGGCGAAGGGATCGCCGTTCTGCTGCGGGAACTGAACACCGCCGGGACCACCGTCGTGATCATCACGCATGACGTGGAACTCGCCGCCGGCCTCCCCAGACAGATCAGGGTCCGCGACGGACGCGTTCACGCCGGCACGTCGAATCGGCTGCCATGCGGAACGCAAGAGGAGGCGGTGACCCCGTGACAGGTTCCGACACCCGTGAACGCGGTCACCCGGACAGCTCAGCGTTGTCGGTCAGCCGGCTGACCGTTGGTGACGTGCTGCGGGTCGGGGCGACCGGGCTGCGTACGCGGCCGCTGCGCGCGGTGTTGTCCGCACTGGGCGTCGCGATCGGGATCGCCGCGATGCTGTGCGTCGTCGGGATCTCCGCCTCGGGTCGGGCCGACCTGGAGCGCACTCTCGACGCCCTCGGCACCAATCTGCTGGTGGTCCAGGGCGGCAAGAATGCCGACGGAGACACCAGCCGGCTGCCCGACGCGGCCGTCGCGATGATCGAGCGGGTGGGGCCGGTCCGCGCCGCCGCCTCGCTGAGCAGGCTTCCCGACGACATCCACGTCTATCGCAACGACCACATCCCCGCCGAACGCACCAGTGGCGTCATCGTCTACGCCAGCGACCTCGACCTGCCCACCACGACGGGGGCGGCGATCGCCCACGGCGCCTGGCTCAACCCCGCCGCTGCTGAGCACCCCGCAGTCGTCCTCGGCGCCGAAGCCGCCCGACGGCTGGGCATCACCACTGCCGGGCCGGACGTCCTGGTCCAGATCGCTGACGAGCGTTTCGCCGTCATCGGCATCCTGCGACCAGTGCCGCTGGTGCCCGAACTCGACAGCGCCGCCCTCATCGGTGCCCGCGCAGCCGCCGACTATCTCGCGGCCGACACCGACCCGAGCATCATCTACCTGCGCGCTGCCGAGCATCAGGTCACCGCGGTCCGCGATGTGCTCGCCGTGACCGCCAACCCGGCCGCACCGTACGAGGTCGTCGTTTCCCGACCGTCCGATGCCCTCACCGCGAAACTTGCCACCGAACGAGCCTTCAACGGGCTCCTGCTCGGCCTCGGCGCGGTGGCACTGCTCGTCGGCGGCGTCGGCATCGCGAACATCATGATCATCTCTGTGCTCGAACGACGAACCGAGATCGGCCTACGTCGCGCGCTGGGTGCCACCCGCGGCCAGATCCGCCTCCAGTTCCTGACGGAGTCTCTGCTGCTGTCCACCCTCGGCGGCATCGCCGGTGCCATGCTCGGAGCCACCATCACCATCACCTACGCTTCCCTCCAGCAGTGGCCTCCCGTCACACCCGCGTGGGCGATCGTCGCGGGCATCGGCTCGACGATCACCATCGGTGCGGTCGCCGGCATCTATCCAGCGGTCCGGGCAGCCCGCATGCCTCCCACCGAGGCGCTCGGCAGCGTGTGAGGAAACCTCCCGGCCGGGTGTCCGTCTGATCGGCAGGACGACCTCGCGTGCTGGGTCGACAGCGGTGATTCTCGAGCCCGGTCGGCCGTCCGTGGCGCAGCGGTGCCGAGGAGAACCACCGGGCGCGTCACGGAACGGCCTGGAACGTCCTCGGAGCAAGGGGACGAAACCTTGAAAGGACCTCATGAGAAGGATGCGATTGGGCTTGGCCGCGGCTGTGGCAGTGGCCCTGCTCGCGGTGATGCAGCCGGCAGCGACGGCAGCCGAAGCGTCAGCGGTCGGGCCAGCCTGGACGGCCTCGGACCTGGACTACCACTGGCGCGGCCTCCCTACCTGGAGCCAAGGCTACGGGCCGATGAGAAACCTTGCCCGACAGGCATACAAGAACGACGACTCTCTGCACTATGAGACCCGTAGATACGGGATCAACATCGGTTGGACCGACTGGCCGAGGTCGCAGATCTATGTGTACGGTGAGGGGCTTCCCCGTGATGCGCCGATCACGCCGACGACCAGGGTCGCCCTGTACTTTCCCGGCGGCGGATATCTGAAGCACGGCGCCCGGGAGTGGGGCATCGGGCTGGTCTGGTCAAGCACCCCCGTGTACGAGTGGCTGATCGAGCCGGCCGGATCGTCCGGCGATCAACTGGTTCACAACATCGGCACGCCTGATGCGACTATCGATGCGTATCTGGCGATGGGTCCGGACACCGGCGAGGGGCCGATGCTGCGGTGGGGTCCCGGGCCCGTCCGGTACTAGGAACGGCGTGTTTGTCCACCGGCACCTCGTCGGGTGTTGACGGAACTATAGGAGCAAAGCGTGATGATGGCGCTGAAGCGGTTGGGTGCCGTAGCGGTGGTTGCCGTGACTGCCGCACTGCCCGCCGTGCCTGCGAAGGCGGCCGGCAGTTACGGCCCCGGTTATTGCGAAGCGGAAGATGGCAAGTACTGGCACGGCCTTCCCACCTGGAGTGGGGGCTACGGGCCCATGAGAATAAGCGAGGGGCCCGGCGACAACGCCTTCAAGTACGGCAGCCAGCCCAAGGGAATCAACATCATCCCGACCGAGTGGCCACAATCGCGGGTAACCGTGCTCGGCGAAGGCCTGCCTGATGACGGCTGGGTCAGCCCGGAGACGAATGCTGCGATCTACATGCCGGGGGGAGGTTACCTGAAGTACGGCGTGCGCGAGTGGGGCATCAATCTGGTGTGGTCGGCCACGCCTGTGTATGAGTGGCGGATCGTGCCCCACGAGTGTGGTCAGCGGATCTTCAACCTGACGAGGGGTGCCTACCTGGTCAGTCAGATGCAATACGGCGTCGACTGGGGCTGGGGACAATTCGAGGAGTGGGAGGGCTGACCACGGCCGCCTGCGCCGTGCGGCTCCATGTGCTGCCCACGATCGCCAGGGTGGTCAGGCAGCTGCGGTGGGTGGGCGTCCGCCCCGGCGGACGCCCATCTCGCTGTGGACGCGGACGCGTTCGCGGCGCGGGGCTGGTGCCGTGACCACGAACGTTCAGGGTGCGGGATGACATGCCGTCAGCCCTCGTGGGCCGGGCGACGTCGCGGCGGTCAGGCTGTGGCGGTGGCAGGACCTGTACGCGGGCGGCCGCCGAGCGATCAGAAAGGTCAGCACCTGCGGTGAATCATCCGCCGGGGAACCGCTTCACCGGCGGGTGATGGCCGTGCTCGCTCGGCGGCGGGAACACAGTGCTGGTTGTCGCCCGTCTCGTTCGAGCCGATGAGGACACGATTCGGCAGGTCATCCACCGGGCAACGAGATGGGGATGAGTCACCGGTCGGAGTGCTGCGCTTCGCGGCGCCGTAACCGGCACGGGCGTGAGCGGACGCTCACCGGAACCTGCGGGCTCACGCCCCGGTCGGCGGCCGTGCCGTGATGAGCTCGGCGAACAGCTCGGCGGCGGCGTCCAGGACGTCTCGGTCGCCGGTGATCAGCAGATCCAACAACAGGCCACGTGTCGCGGCGAGACTCAACCGGGCCCGCCGCCTGGCCTCCGGGCCGGCCCAGCCGAAGTGGGTGAACAACTCCTCGACGGGGCCCGCCCAGGCGGCGATGACCGAGGCGCGGAATGAGTCGGTCCAGGACTTCTCGAACAGCGCGTGCGCATAGATCTCGAAGAACAGCCGCTCCGCCGGCGCCAGGGCCGGGTCGGCCAGGCGCCGCCAAAAACGGCGGCTCACCTCGACCGGGTCGTCAAGCTCTGCGGCGAGGGCCGCAAGCGCGGCGCGTTGCTCCGCCTCGACCCGCCGGACGACCTCGGTGAGCAGGCCCTCCCGGCTGCCGAAGTGATAGAGCAGCATGCGATGGCTCGTGCCCGCGCCGGAAGCGATGTCGCGGAGGCTGAGCTGGCTGAACCCGCCCTCCTTCAGGAGACTGACGCAGCGGTCGAGCAGCGCCTCCCGGGCATCACCAGCCACCGGTGCGGCGCACCCCTTCGTCCATGATGTCCCCGGCGGCCTCGTCGGCCGGGGCCGGCGACGGGATGGTCCCTGACTCCGCGGCCGCCTTCAGTGCGGCCGCCTCCATCCGCAGGTACCGTCGCGTCCGCGCCGCGGTCAACAGCGCGACCAGCCAGGCGAGGGCCCCGCTCTGCTCGATGCCGATGCTGATCCGGGTCGTCCCGTCGGGCTGGGCCTCCACCCGGTGATAGGCGAAGGTGTGCACCCCCGGCGCGTGCGCCTCCCAGGCGAACGACACACCCGGTTGCAGGTCGTAGACCCGCCACACGGTCGTGGGGAAGCCGGGTTGGCGGATGCGGAACCGGCTGCCCACGCCCAGTGTCGGCCGGTCGAGCGGCGCCACCTCCGACATGGAGGCCGTCCATTCGGGCCAGCCCGTCACGTCCGCCACCGCCGCCCAGGCGGCCGCGGTCTTCGCCGTGGTGATGATCGTCTCTCCGTAATTCATGTACCAGATGGTACATGCCATTCCGCGAATGGGAAGACCGGGAGCTGGGAAATTTCGCGTATCGCGGGACCGACCGTAGCCCACGGATTGCCGTCGGATACCCCTCCACAACGAGGCCCGACGCATCGTCCCGATCGCAATGGTCGACGCGAGCCCTGTCCTTGCCGCGTTCCATCCTGTTCCACGCAGTTCCGCCCGGTGGGTTCGGCTATCGGTGGCGCGAACGCCCGTGCGGCTGGTCGACGGCGGACCCGGCTGCTCTCCGCGGCCCTCGGCGGCCGATCTCATCGCCGATTGATGCTTCCGTTCGCTGCGAGCTGAGAAGGCATACTCGCATTTGTCGGCAAGGGTCCTCAAATATATCGTCGCCGGTTATGGACGTCATGCAACTGCTACCGAATCTCTACATGTTCCGCTTTCCCGTGGGCCACGCGTACCTGTGGCGTGGTGCGGACTGGCTGACGCTGATCGATTCCGGTGTTCCGGGATCGGCACCCGCCATCGCGGCGGGGATCGAGAGCCTCGGTCATCGACCGGCCGACGTGCGGCGCCTGCTACTGACGCATCATCACGTCGACCACGCCGGCTCGGCGGCGGAAATCACGACGTGGGCGGACGTGACGGTGTACGCACATCAGGCGGACACCCCGGTGCTCGAGGGTCATGAGCAAGGCCGGCCGCCGCTGCTGACCGACTGGGAACAGCGCCTCTGGGACGAGGTCCACGGCGGGAAGCCCCCGCAACCCGCCGCCCCGGTGGTGGTTGACCACCGGCTTCACGACAGTGACGTCATCGATCTCGGTGGGGAGCCGGCCGTCGCGGTGGCGGTGCCGGGGCACACCGCGGGCAGCGTCTCCTTCCACCTGCCCCGGTCAAGGGTCCTCTTCACCGGCGACACGATCGCGCGACTGCCCGACGGGACGGTGATCCTCGGGGTGTTCAACGTCGATCCGGAGCAGGCGACCGAGTCCATGAAGCGGCAGGCCGACCTGGATGTCGAGATCGCCTGCTTCGGGCACGGGGAGCCGCTGACCCACGGGGCGTCGGCTCTGCTGCGCGCTGCTGTGACGCAGCTCGGCGATCGCCGCTCGGGATGACCGAGGCCAGGCCGTAGCGCAGTCACGCATCCGCGCACCGGCGGACCGGGCGCTGGTGCGGAACCAGCTGGAACGGACCGGCACGGCATACCCGAGACATGCAACGTGCCTGGAAGGAGCCGTTAGTGAAGATGCCATCGCACTCCGCCGAAGACAGGGTGAGGCGGTTCCCCCGCCTCCTGATTCTCGCGGCGCTGCTCGGAGCGGGCGCAGTCGCGGCCTACGTGGGCGACACCTCTCCCGTCGAGGCGGGGACGCAGGCCCTCCGAGACTCGTGCCCGGATTGGGCGTGCGGTCAGAACCACAACCAGGTCCTCCTGTGACCGATCCCGACAGCACACCGACAGGGGAGTCATGACGAGGATGTACATGGCGATGCTGACCGGCCTCGCCGCGCTGGCCCTGGTGGTCGGCGCGGTAGCCGTCCACGCCGGCGGCCCGGCCGGCACCGCGCCGACGCCGACCGCCGCCGGAGGGCTCTATATCGGCCCGCACCCGGCCGGTCCACCGGGACAGGCCTAGCGGCGCAGGCGCCGCGGAGATTGTCGTGCCGGCGGACCCGGTCCGCCGGCACGACGTCATGCGCGGCCCTGCAGGGAGACAGCCGTGGATCAGAAGGCAGACAACGCGCTGCACGCCGTCCGCCGCCATGCGGCTGAGGGCGACTACGCCTCGGCCGTATCGACGGCGGCCGCCGCGATCGAAGCCCTCGACGCCGGCCCCGGTGACCGCGACCTGCTGGTGGTGATGCTGAACGAGCTGGGCATGCTCTTCAAGTATCTCGGTCGCCTGGACGAGGCGGAGCACCTGTACGAGCGGTCGCTCTCGCTGCTGTCCACGCCCCCGACGAGGGCAGGCGATCTCGCGGCCGTGTTGCACAACCAGGCGGGATTGGCACACGTGAAACGGGACCTGGGTCGCGCTGAGCGGCTGGCCCGGCTGGGCATCGCCGTGCGGACCGCCCAGCCGCGGTTCGACCGTCGGGCGCTGGTCGCGGACGAGGCGGCGCTGGCGGCGATCCTCATCGACCGCGGTTCGTGGGACGAGGCGGAACGGCTGCTCGAAAGCTGCCTCGACCACCAGCGCCGCGAGTACGGTCCGGTGCACCACGAGGTGGCCGTCACACTGCACAACCTGGGGTCCCTCCTGTTCCGTCAGGGCGATGCCGCAGCGGCGAGCATCGCTCTGCAGGAGTCGCTGAGCATCAAGGTGACCTGTCTGGGCGAAGACCATCTCGACCTCACTCCGACCCTCTACAACCTCGCCTCCTGCTGCGAGGCGGTGGGCGACCTCGCCAGCGTGCGACACCTGCTCACCTGGGCCGTGTCGATCCTGCGGCCCCAGGTGCAGTCGTCGCAGGCGACCTACGCCGCGTGCCTGCGGAAACTGGCGCAGCTTCCGGCCGAGATCCCGGCCGGAAGGAACGGCGTGGAACGCGTCGGCCACGACCGGACAGGCGTGACGAACGCCAGTCACCCGGCGTGACTATGAAGCATCTAGAGAAGGGCTCACGTGAAATCGTCGGAAGTGCGAAGAGGCGCACGTCGTGTCACCACGGCGGTGGTTGCCACGATGATGGCGCTCACGATGGCGACGCCCGCCCGGGCGGACACCCTCGACAAGCTTGAGGAGTACGCCAAGTACGCCGGCTACGCGAAGACCGCATACGACGTCTACAAGACCCTGCTGGGCAACGAGATGACGCTCGAGCAGGCGGTCAACGAGCTGCAGGCCTCGATCGCCCAGGTCGGCGAGCAGGTGGCCGAGGTGCTCGACGAGATCGGTGAGATCGCGGCGGCCGACGTGGAGACCTGCACCCGCAACGCGGTGATCACGTTCGCCGACATCGAGGCGCTCAGCCCCGACAACGCCCAGGCGTTCGCTATTCAGGCGACCGACTGTGTGGCCAAGGCCAGGGCGTACATCAACGTCGTGGACAACCGGGCTGCGGTCGACGTCATGGGATTCGCGGTGAACACGGTCGGACCGATCGCCCTCTTCGCCAGGGCGAACGCCGGCTTCAGCACCAACCTGCTCAAGGACGAGATCATCACGGCGAACCAGCGCAACATGGAGAGGCTGGAACCGACGTGCGGGGCGACGCCGCTGTGGGGTGACCGGCCCGTCGACCCGAATCCGCAGCCGGTGGAGGTGCAGCTGCGCTGCACCGCCTTCAACCACGAGGGCTACGACTTCGTCACCACGGAGTTGCGACGCGGCGATCCGCTTCCGGCGTTCGACTACAGCAAGGCGCGGGACCGCGCCATCGAGGTGAGCAGCTACCCGACCTCGCGTGCGGCGTTGGCCTCGCTGCTGGGGCCGGGCCCGGCCAACGGATCCTCGATCGCGGCGGCGGTCGGCGGCGACGGCCTCGTCCGGCTCTGCGGCGCCTCGATCCACGACTCGGTGCACTGCCGCGCGCAGCAGCAGCCCGGATCGGCGACCTGGAATGCCTGGTCTCAGCTCGACGGGCAGCTCAGGTCCATGGCCGTGGAGAAGAACGACGACGGGCGGCTCGAACTGTTCGGCGTGAACAAGGAGGGCACCCTCTGGCACCGCTGGCAGACCACGAGCGGATGGTCGGCCTGGGCGTCGCTGGGTGGTCCGTTCACGTCTGTCGCCGTGGCGCGCAACGGCGCGGGTCGCCTCGAGCTGTTCGCCACGAACCAGGACAGCCAGGTCAGCCACCGCTGGCAGAACACCAAGAACACGACCAGCGACTGGTCCAACTGGTCGACCCTGGGGATGACCGCTCGCTTCGTGGCCGCCGAGGCGAACGGCGACGGACGCGTGGAGGTCTTCGCGCTCAACGCGTCGGGCGAAGTCTGGCACCGCTGGCAGGTGCTTCCCAGCGGCTGGTCGAACTGGGACCGGCTCGATGGCACACTGAAGACCGTCGCGGTGGCTCGCAACGCGCAGCAGCGGCTGGAGATCGTCGGCACCAACGCGCAGGGGATGCTGTGGACCAGGGCGCAGCGTGCCGATGGCAGCGGCTGGTCGTCCTGGAGCCAGCTGAACGGGACCTACTACGGCGTCGCGGCCGGGTCCAACGCCGACGGCCGGGTGGAGCTGTTCGCGGTGGACGCTGCGGGCAAGGTGTCCGGTAGCCACCAGACCGCCTCCGGTTGGAGTGGCTGGACCGCTCTGGACAACGGTCTCAAGATCAGGCCCTAGGCCGGACACGACCGCCCGACCTTCCTCGACGTGCGGCGCCCGTCTGGCACCCGCTGCCACGGAACGCGATGGAACGTCGGTTGGGTGAGCGAGGACAACCGTGACAAGGCCCTCGGAACACTGTTCCGAGGGCCTTGTCACGCCGTCCCTGAGACAGCACGACAGCCGGCGGCGCGTGGTCGCCCGCCGGGCTCAAGGAGGCAGAGATGGCAAGTCTGCGGGCAAGGGTCCGTGGCTCGGCACGTTCAGCAAGACGGTGTACGGGCTGGGCCGCGGCTGCGGTGATGGTGGTGGCGACCGCGGTGTCGGTGATCGCCGCGCCCGCCTCGCCGGCCCTCGCCGAGCCGATCAGCTTCGACCTCGGTACGCCGGCGCTGACCAGGAACGCGTCGGGCGCGATGGAGCTGTTCGCCACGGACGGTGCCGACCGGGTGTGGCACCGCTGGCAGTCCGGCCCTGGTTCGGCCTGGAGCGGCTGGAGCCAGCTCGACGGGTCACTGCGCTCGGTCGCTGCCCAGAGCAACGGCACCAACCACGTCGAGCTGTTCGGCATCAACGACCAGGGCCTGATCTGGCACCGATGGCAGCTTCCCGCGGGCGGCTGGTCGTCCTGGACCTCGATCGAGGGCGAGCTGACGTCCCTGGCCGTGGCCCGCAACCAGGACAACCGGATGGAGCTCTTCGGCACCAACAACCTGGGCCAGGTCTGGCATCGGGCCGAGACGACCGCCGGGTCGCACACCTTCGGCCCGTGGGCGCTGTTCAACGACGGCCTGATGCGGACCGTCGCGGCGGAGACCAACGAGGACGGCCGGGTCGAGCTGTTCGCACTGAACGACGCGGGTGAGATCTTCCACCGCGCGCAGACGCGCCCCGCCGGCTGGTCGGCGTGGGCCAAGCTCGACGGCACGCTGAAGTCGCTGGCCGTGGCGAAGGCGGCGGACGGCCGCCTGGAGCTGTTCGGGGCCAACGCGGCCGAGCAGATGTGGCACCGCCGGCAGATCGACAAGGGCGGCGCCGAATGGACGGGCTGGGATTCGGTGCCCGGCCAGGCGCGCACCATGGCGGCGGAGACGGACGCCAACGGGCGGATCGCGCACGTCGTCATGAACGGCGCCGGCGAGAGCCTGGTGCGCGTGCAGCAGCAGGACGGTTGGTCGGACTTCACCAAGCTCGCGGGTGACCTCGCCCCGCTGTACTGGATCACCCACAACACTCAGGCCGAGCTGTTCGCGAACGCGGTGACCGTGCCCAACGCGATCATCAAGATCGTCGGCGACGTGAACCTGGACCTCAGCGGCCGCGAGTTCATCCGTATCGCGGCCGGCGTGCAGATCCTCGGCGACACCTCGGTGCATCCGCGCGGTCCCCGCCTGTTCACCACGTCCTTTCCCCGAGTGCTGTTCCAGTTGGGGCACGATCCGGCCCAGGTGACCTCCGACAACGTCCGCATCAGCGGCATTCGCCTCGACGGCGGTCAGGGCGAGGAGCCCGCGGAGACCGAGGAGGAGGACAGCGACGCCATCCGGATCTTCTCCAGCCGCAACGTGCAGATCGACCACAGCGAGCTGTACGGCTGGCGTGGGGCGACCGTCCTGGTCGACGACGGCCAGGGGCGCCTCGGCCGGGACGACGACCCCGCGACCATGGTCCGCGTGGTGGACAACTACATGCACCACAACCAGCACCAGACCGGCGACGTCATCGGTGGCGGTCATGGGGGCGGGTACGGCGTCGCGGTGCGCAACGGCGGCTTCGTCCTCATCGAACGCAACGTGTTCGACTGGAACCGGCACGCGGTGGCGGGCGACGGCCGCGAGGGCAGTGGCTACCGCATGTACAACAACCTGGTCCTGCCCAACGGTGGCTGGAACACGGACGTCTACCACACCCACATGATCGACATGCACGCCCGGGACTCGTGCGGCCTGGGTAGCTACAACTGCGGGCTCGCCGGTGAGTTCATGGACATCAAGTACAACACGATCCTGTACAGCGCGGGCACCGGTATCAAGCTGCGCGGTACCCCGAGCGTCGGCATGTACGTGTCGAACAACGTCTTCACCCATCGCCAGGAGTTCGGCAACTCGATCGACGACGCGGCGATGGTGCAGAACGAGACCGGACTGCACGCTTCGGCCAACGTGTTCGGGTTCACCGCGACGACCGGCACCAGGTCCAACGTCTGCGACTTCGACGGCGACGGCACCAACGACACCTTCCTGGCGTCCGGCGCGAACTGGTGGTACCAGTCCACGACCCTCGGCTGGCACCACCTGCGCCAGTCCACCATCACGGCCGACAAGGTGACGGCCTTCGGTGACCGCAACGGCGACGGCCGCTGCGACGTGACGGCGAACGGCACCGTGCACCCCACCGCGGGCTGACCGCTTTCCGGGCTGGCCCGGAGCCGCACCGGGACCGCCGGGGGTGGCTCCGGGCCAGCTCTCCACGCGTTTCTAGAAGGGAGACAGGGTGAGGAAGTCCATCCGAGGGTCGCGTCGCCTCGGGTCGCTGGTCCTGGGCGCGGTAACCGTCCTGGCCGCTGCGGTGACCATGGTGCCGGCTGCCACGCACGCCGCTACCGACCGGGTTCTCGGGAACGGCACGCTGGCCGTGGCCCGGGACGCGAGCGGCCGGCTGACGTTGTTCGGAAGGGACGGCACCGACCACCTCAGCGTGCGCACGCAGTCCGCCTCGGACGCGCAGACGTGGACCGCGTGGTCGTCGCTGGACGGCACACTACGTTCGATGGCGGCGGAGGCGAACCAGGACGGCAGCGTCGAGCTTTTCGGTGTCAACGCCGAGGGCAAGGTCTGGCACCGGCGGCAGGCGGGCAACGGCTGGTCGGAGTGGTCCGGGCTCGACGGCACGTACCGTTCGCTGGCCGTGGCCCGCAACACCGACGGCCGCCTGGAATTGTTCGGCACTGACACCAACGACCGGGTGTGGCACCGCTGGCAGACCGCGGCCGGGTCGACGACGTGGTCGCCCTGGGCGCCTCTGGACGGATCGCTGCGCTCCGTGGCCGTGGAGGCCAACGCGGATGGCCGTCTGGAGCTGTTCGGGCTGAACGCCGAGGGCCAGGTCTGGCACCGCTGGCAGCAGGCCGGCGGCTGGTCGGCCTGGGCCGCACTCGACGGCACGCTGGCGTCGCTGGCGGTCGCGCGCGACCGCACCGGCTCCATGGTGCTGGTCGGCACCAACACCCGCGACGAGCTGTGGCAGCGCAGGCAGACGACCGCCGGCGCGAACAACTGGTCGTCGTGGGCGGCGCTCGACGGGAGCCTGCAGTCGGTGGCTGCCGATCGCCGCAGCGACGGTCGCATCGAGCTGGTCGGGGTCAACGCCCAGGGCAACGTCTGGCACCGGTGGCAGAGCGACGCCGGCGACTGGTCGGCGTGGGCCGCCCTGCAGGGCGACCTGCCACCAGTGCCGCCGTCGCCGCCGATGTCGAGCCCGCCGAACTGGCGCGCGACGACGACGGTGGACTTCAGCAACGAGGGCTGGACCGAGGAGGCGCAGGGCCTGACCACGGACGGTGTGAACTGGTACGTCGGCAGTAACGACTCCGATCACCGCAGGCTCTACAAGTTCGGGCCGGGCTTCCCGCAGGGTGACGATCGGGTTCTCGGCTACCTGGCGCTGCCGGCCAACAGCGGCAACCACCTGGGTCCGCCGGTCTGGGATCCCGTGCGACGTCGGATCGTGGTGGCCGTGGAACCGACCAACGTGTGGGTGGTCGATCCGGAGACGATGCGCACGGAGTTCATCGGTCCGCTCGGCGGGGACGGGTACCGGCCGCAGGGCACGTCGATTCCCTGGGTCGCGATCAACCCGCGGGACGGTCTGCTCTACAGCTCGGCGTTCGGGCGGAGCGACCAGCCCATCAAGTCCGTCGACCGGGTGAACGTCTACGACCCGGCCGATGGATACCGCTGGCTGCGGTCGATCCCGCTGTCCCGGGAGATCAAGGAGGTGCAGGGCGGCCACATCTCCGCCGGCGGCCACCTGTACCTGACGTCGAACGCGACGTTCGACATCAGCGCCTACGACCTGGCCAACGGCGCGTACGGCGGACGACGTGTGGTCGACTTCGACCCGTCCGACGACGACGAGATCGAAGGTCTGACGCTGGGCCGCTACGAGTGGGACAGCGGAGCCGAGTCGGACGTCGCCGTACTGGTGCTCGAGAACGACATCCTGAGCGAGGACGACGTCGAGCTGAGGTTCTACAACTCCGGCAGCGGCCTGTAGCAGCCGAGGAGCCGAGGGCGGTGGGGCCGTCGGCCCCACCGCCCTCCGTCTTCCGCGCGGGCCCGCGGTCGGGCCGCCTTCCCGGGTCGCCCGGCATCCGTCCCCGGTCCGCCACCTCCGCCACACGCACTGCGGGCCGCTCCCGGAGGGGAACGGCCCGCGGTCGACTCGCGTCAGGTCTAGCGGCTTCCGCCCGAGTACGCGCCGTAGACGACGCTCACCGCCGTGCCACCGGGAACCTGCTCGCCGGCTCTCGGGTTCTGGGACAGTACCCGGCCGCTGTCGTACCGGTCCGGCACCGACGACGGCACCTCGGCACCCAGCAGCAGGCCAGCGCTCAACAGGGCGTTCTTCCCGTCGATGAGTATCTTCCCGACGATGTTCGGCACCGTGACCGACTGTCCCACCGGCTCGGCCGTCCGGGTCCAGGCCGACCACCCCGAGCTGGTCTGGTAGCGCCGCCACACCGCCCCGAGCTCGCTGGTGCCCTCCACCCGGGTGCGCTCGGTGGCGTACACCTCCATCACCCCGGCCGTCGTGGTCGACGCGGCCAGGTGACTCATGGCGCCGATCGATCCGCCGAAGTGCTCCCAGCTCGTCCAGGTGGGGTTGGTGGCGCTGGTGTGGTAGCGGTGGAGGATGGCGCCTGTCCGGTCGACGCCGAACAGTTCGAGACGCCCGTCGCTGTTGGTGGCGGCGGCGATGGAGGCCACCGGGGTGCCCAAGCTCAGGTCGATCCAGCTCGACCACCCGCCGGTCGGCTGCTGCCAGCGGTGCCACACCTTGCCCGCCGCGTTGACGCCGAACAGTGCCAACCGCTTGTCCTTGAGCCGGGTCATGGCCACCTGACGCAGTTCGCCGTCGAAGCGGACCCACGGCTTCCAGGTGATGTCGGTGGGACTCGTGTGGGTGGTCTGCCAGATCTGGCCGTCGATGTCGGTGGCGATGAGTTCGAGCCGACCGTCGCCGTTGCAGCCCGCGGCGACCGAGGTCAGCGGCACGCTGTCGATCTTCACCCAGCCGTTCCAGCCGCCGGTCGTGCGCTGGGCGCGGCTGAACAGCTCACCGCGGCGGTTGATGCCGAAGATCTGGGTGGTGAGCGCGGCGGTCTGCACGGCGCTGACCGAGCGGAGCGCCCCGTCGAACTGGGCCCAGGGAGACCACCCGCCGGAGGTCTGGGTGGCGTGCACGACCTCGTCCCGCCGGTTGACCGCGACCAGTTCCAGGACACCGGACGTGTTGGGCGCGGCTGCCAGCGGGGATCCGTAGGTGGCCGTCATCGGGAACGGCGCCTTCACCAGCAGCTCGGTGTTGCGATCCTCGGGCGTGCCCTCCCGCGCCAGTTTGCCGTCTTCCAGCTTGGCCTGCGGGTCGTTGGCGGCCAGTTCCCGACCCAACGATGCCAGACCGGCCGGGGTGCTGAGGTCGCCACCGTGCTGGAGCGGCGCGTCGATATCGATCATGGTGGTGAAGATCGAGATGGTGCCCGCCTGCTCGGCGACCTCGATGAGGCGGCTCTGGATGGGCCAGTCGATGTGGGAGGGTGTGGTCACCTCCCAGAAACCACCTCGCCAACTGCTGTCCGGGCGAACCGCTTCCGGCCGGGCATGGGGGAGGATGCGGTTCTCGTGCGTGTGCCCGTCCACCATCAGGATGACGTTCGGGTAGCACAGGAGCAGTTCCCGAAGCTGGTCGCCGTTCATGAACGGCGTGCCGGTCGGATAGTCGAAGTCGTTGGTGATGGTGTCCAGCGTGTGGTGGCAGTAGACGACGATCAGCTTGTCGTCCACGTTCGGACGCGTCTCCACCGTGATCCGCTGGTTGGGACTGTCGAAGGGCTCGAAGGAGAGCCACTTCTTCAGATTGCGGGAGCTGTAGGATTGCAGCTTCGACAGGAGCCACTGCCACTGTTCGCCGTCGATGGCGCCCTGTGCGCCGGGAAACTGGGTCCGGCTGGTGTCCAGGCAGAGGAATCGCAGCCGGTCGTCGGCGAGCGCCGGAATCTCGTAGTACACCAGGTCGCTGCCCTGCGTGAAACCGTGTCCGACCGGTAGGCCGGTGGTGTTGAAGTGCTCCTGCACGAACTGCGCCCGCTCCAGCAGCCGCCGGTCGGGATCCGGCGTCACCGTCTTGCTGTGGAAACCGGTCTTCAGCAGCCCGAGGAAGGTCACGAGGTTGGGATCGTCGGGAAGCGGCGCGACGGGCGTCGTCGGCTTGGAGTTCCCGACCGCCATGTCGCTCAGGAAGCCGAGGCCGGGGAAGTCCTTCGGCGCGTTGCCCTGGACCAAGGCGTCGTGGTTGCCGTAAGCCGCGTACCACGGCATGCGGATGCCGTGCGCCTGGAACTCCCGCCGCGCGTTGGTGAAGAGCGTGGGCAGGCTGGGAAAGACGCGCGTGTAGCCGGGGGCGTGACCCATGTAGTAGCGGTCGAGCGTGCCGTGGTTCTCCTCGTACGCGCGCATCGTGGGGTGCCAGTAGTCGAGCAGCGGCGGCCACTGGTCGCCGGAGACGCTCTCCTCCTTGGTGGGGGAGCCCGAGTTCGGGCGGACGGTGTTGCCGTCCATCAGGTCGATGTACCAGCGGAGTTCGTTGTACTGGGAATTGTCCACCGAGTCGCCCGTGACGACCGTGAACGCCAACGGCAGGTTCGTCACCGGACCCTTGCCGAACTTCTGCACCGCACGGATCGCGGCGTCGCTCATGTGCGCCGACAGCATCTCCTGCGGCCGGTACGCGCTGTTGGTACCCCAGTGATGCTCGTCGTCGGGGGCGTCCAGGAACTCGACCCGCACCGGCGACTTGTCGTCGATGATGTGCATGTCGCTCATCTGCGCGAAGGCGATCAGCGGTCGTTTGTAGCCGGGCTGCGGGTAGAGGGCGAGATCGTCGCGGACGAGGTGCGGCTCTCCGGAACCCTCGGCGAGGGGGCGGTAATCGTCGGTGACGAGGTACGAAACGGTCCGGGTGAGAGTCGTGACGACCTCTTGGGTGCTCGCGGCGGAAGCCGGAGTGCCACTGTCGCGCAGGAGTCCCAGGGGGTCCAGCGCGGCCGCGATCACCCCCAGGCCGCCAGCGGCGAGCAGATTCCGACGGGACAGGGACACTTTTGATCCTCCGAGTATTGCCGACGTGTCGGCTCGGAGTGCGTTCCAACCCGTTCCGCTGAGTGGGGCGGGCGGGTGATCAGCCGGTGCGCAGCGCTTCGAGGATGGGCTCGGTCTCGACGTACATGTCCAGGCTGATCACGAGGCCGTCGCGGATCCGCCAGACGTGCACCTCGCGCGCCTCGAACGGCTTGCCGGTCGCCCGCACCACACCGCGGGCCCGACCGCTCTGCACGACCCGGTCGCCCGCCTGGTAGAGCTCCTCGATCTCCACGCGGCTGTCGAGTGCGCTGCCCAGGGCCTGCGCGAAGCGCTGGAAGCCCTCGCGGCCGGTGTAGCGGCCGCCCCACGGCAGCTGCTCCGACTGGTAGACGCTGATGTCCGGGTGGGCTGTCGCCGCGCCCGCCGCCGCGGCCCCTGCGGAGCCCAGCATGGCGTAGATCCGACGGACGAGGTCGAGGTCGGTCGACCCGGACGGGTCGGGCTGCGGTACATCCGATGTCATGTCGGTCCCCTGGGTGCGACGGGCAACTGGCGGGATTGTAGGGCGGCGGCGCGGGGTCCCCGGGGGCGGAACGCATCGGAACGTCCCAAGCGCATCAGGGCCAGGTTCGCCCTCCGTACCGCTGACCGGCACAGTGCGCGGCCCCGGCTTCGGGACACCCGGACATGAAGCGCACATCAGGGCCGAATTCGCCTCAGCGGTACGTCAGCGCGACTTCAGCGGGCTGAGCAAGGGTGCATGGAAATAACGATCGTGGGCCGGCCCTGAACGCCCCTTGTCTGGGACTTCGTACGGGCGGCCGCGACTCCACCGCTGGAGAAGATCCTTCATGGCGCCACCGCAGACGTACCATCACCCCGGCCTCAGCCCGACGCGCGCAGGCGTCACGGCTGCCACCGGCCCACGACCGTGAGCGTAGGAGCCGCTGACGTTCGTCTGCCTGGCCGACGGCTGTCGCCTCATCGCCCGCCCCGGCTTCCGGGCGGCGGACCCCGTGGCTGTCCCACCGGGCGATCGTCCGCAGCTTCCTCCTTGGCCCCCGATAGGGCTCGCCTCGCGTCTGCCAACCGCCCGCACCATCCGAACGGACTGATGATGTATCGCCCACATGTAATGCACCGAATCGCCGAGGTCGCCCTCCGGCCCGAGGAACGGGCAGGCCCAGATGTGGGCCAACTGACAGCTCTCGTCGCCTTCATGGAGCAGCATCCCCGCGTTCACAGGGAGCAGGAGGACGTCCGGTGATCGCCCGTCTACCGTCGCCCCGGTTGGCCGACCGCAGCCGTCTGGCACTCGCGGCGGCGCCCGTCCATGTCTCGGCACAGCGTCGTCCCGCCGCTGGTGAGCTGCACTCGGCGCTGATCAACGGCACGCGTGCCCTTCACCACGACGGCAATCTCGTGGCCAGCCGGGAATGGTTCGACCGGGCCTTCGAGGCGGCCGAGCGCGAGCACGACGGCCCGGGCCAGGCGCTGGCCGCTGTGGGCTACGGGGGCCTGTGGGTGCACGAGCACCGCAGTGTGGCCACGAGGGCGCTGACCGAATCGCGCCTGCGCCGCGCACTGACCCTGGTGGACGACGACTCGCCGCTGGCGGCTCGGCTGCGCGCCCGGCTGGCCGCCGAGGCCGACTACCGCGAAGGAGCACACGGCCGGGTCTTCGCCGCGGTGGAGCACGCGCGCCGGCTGCAGGACCCGGTGGCGCTGGCGGAAGCGCTGAGCCTTGCCCATCACTGCGTGATGGGTCCCCACCAGGCCCACCTCCGCACGCGGCTCGTCGAGGAACTGATCGAGACGAGTCTGCGCACCGGACGTCGCGGCGATCTGCTGGTCGGCCTGCTGTGGCGTACATCGGACCTGCTGCTCGCCGCCGACAGCCATGCCGAACGCTCGTTGCGGGAGCTGCAGGCCATGCTGCAGAACCAGCCGCATGCGGCGGTCGGATTCATCGTGCAGGCCATGGAGGTGATGCGCACGATCCGCTCCGGCGACCTCGCGGCCGCGGAGGAACACGCCAATGCCTGTGCGAAGACCGGGCAGGCGGTGGGCGACGTCGACTCGATCGGCTGGTTCGGGGCCCACATGATCACGATCAACTGGTATCGGGGCAACCTGGCGGAACTGATCCCCACCCTCCGCGAACTGGTCAACTCGCCGCTGCTGAGCACCGTCGACAGTTCACACCTGGCGGCGCTCGCGGTAGCGGCCGCCAGCGCCGGCGACGAGCGGCTCGCCCGTGGCTCGCTGGCCCGGCTCGAGGGCGCTTCGTGGCACCAGCTACCGATGACCAGCAGCTGGCTCGCCACCATGCACGGCGTGATCGAGGCGGCGAACCTGCTCGGCGACACGAGGACGGCAGCCGCCGCCTACGACCAGCTGCGACCGTTCGCGCATCTGCCCATCATGGCGAGCATGGGAATCGCGTGCTTCGGCTCGGCGGAACACGCGCTCGGTGTCGCGGCACTGACGATGGGGCGCGACGACCAGGCCGTCGCACACCTGGAGGTCGCTGTGCACGCCAACCACGCGCTTCAGCACTGGCCGGCAGCGCTCCTGTCGCGCGCCCGGCTGGCCGAGGTGCTATGGCGACAGGGCGAGCACACTCGGGCCCATGAGCTGCTCACCCTGGCCCGTGAGGAGGCTGAGCGGCTGGCGATGGCGCTGCCTCGATCGGTGGAGCACATAGCGCAGCGACCGGTGACAGCGGTCGGGAGAGCAGCCGGAGTGCTCAGCTGTGAGCGGCGCGGACTGCGCTGGCATCTGCGGCTCGGCGACCACCTCGCCGTGCTGGACGGCAGCAAGGGGATGATCTACCTCGCCAGTCTGATCGCCAACCCGGGGTTCGAGATCTCGGCGGTGGAGCTGGCCGCCGGCCCGGGCACCGCAGCAGAGTCGGTCAACGGCAGCCTGACGGCCGGCTCGTCGCAGCCCGTCCTGGACGAGGCCGCGAAGCGCGCCTACAAGGCCAGGTTGTCCCAACTCGACGATGCCATCGAGGAACACGAGGCGAACAACGACCTTGTCCGAGCCGAGCGGGCCAGGGCGGAGCGCAGCTGGCTCATCGAGGAACTGGCGGCCGTGACCGGGTTGGGCGGGCGTACCCGCAACTTCGCCGATGCCGCCGAGCGTGCGCGCATCTCGGTCGGCAAGGCGATCAGGCGTGCCATCGCGCAGGTAACCGCCGTGGATCCGGTGATCGGTGACCATCTTCGTTCCTATGTGCGGACCGGCATGCGCTGTTGCTACATGCCGAGGTGACAGGTCGCCAGGAGCGTGAGGGCCGAATATGCCGTAGTTCGGCGTCTCACGCTCCTGGCGGAAACGACGAGAACACGGGGGAGTTGCTCGCCGTTCGACATCTTCCGGTCGAGACGCCGTCGCGCAACCGTCATCCACCGCTGCGCCGCGTTCTTGCGGGGTTGCAAGAACGGTCCCAGAGCCCGCTGAAGTTCAGCTGACGGGTCGCTGAGGCCCCACGTACCCCTACGACGACCCGTGCGCGCAGATGACCGTCGTCCGTCCAGGACTTTTTTGTGAGGAGCAACAATGCAGACGCACGAATCACCAACAGTTCGACTGAACCGGGTCACCGAGCAGCGCTATTCACCGGTGGGGCCGCCGCGCGAGAGCCGCATCGGGTCGTGGTACCCGCTCGCCAGCACCTACGGCTCACTGCACGAGGGTCTGCTGGTCAGAGGGGCGCCGTTGGCTGATCCAGCTTTCGCCCTTCGGGTGAGCACCCATGTCCGTCAGATCATGGCCGCCCGCGTCCCGGGACTCGTCAAGATTGTCGACTGCCTGTACGACGAGCAGCAGATGTGGCTCATCACGGACACGCCACCCCAGCCGACTCTCGCGCAGTTGGCGACGGCGGCCGGCGCAATCCCGGGACCGGCTGCGATCGCCGTCGCGGCCGCCTCGGGCCATACGCTCAGCGCATTGCACGCCGAGGACCTCAGGCACGGGGGTCTGCACCTGGAGTCGGTCAGCATCGCTCCCTCGGGTGACGTGATGCTGCTCGAGGTCGGTCTCGCCCGCGCCTTCGCGGGCACCGCGCTTCGCGCCGACGACGACGACGCGCGAGGCTGGGCCCGGCTGCTGCGCGAGATCAGCGCCCTGTGCCCGGACCGGCATGTGGCGGCTTCGCTGCGCGCCTCGGCGACCGCCGCCGAGTCGGCGGTCGGGGCCGAGGGCATCCACGCGGGCCTACGCACGCTCGCCGCCGAGCGTATTGCTCGCACGTGGGAGGCCGACCTGGACGCGGCGGCGCGGTTCGTCGGCGGGACGGTGCGGACACCCCTGCCCGGCGTCAACCGTCCCCCTGCGGCAGGGCTCCAGCGCTACAACGCCGCGCCCGGATACCGCAGCTCCGGCGCCACCTACCGACAGGAGATCACCTTCCCTCAGAATGCCGGGCGGGCCCGCGTGGAGGTGATGCCACCCCAGGGGCACCGTCGCACGATCGACCGACCCCTGGTGGCCCCGCCTCAACCGGCGGTGGCGGTCCGCACGGACCCGCGTCGTCGGCGGAGGACGCTGCTCAGGTACGGCGCCCGGCGGATCGCGCTGACGGACCTCATCGCGACCGGTGTTGTCACCGCGACTCTCATCCTCGGGCTCCTCTACTGGATCCAGTCCGGCTGAGGGTGCCCGACATCGTGCCTCCACCCTGGAACGTGACGGAACGCATCCTCTGAGGTGACCCGCGAACGGCAGAGTGCCGACGGATCTTGTGAGAGGAAGTGTCTGCATGAGCACCATCGAATGGCTCTCCGCGAGGGCGATCCGGGTCGTGGTGCCCTGCTCCGATCCCGAAGCGATCCGCGCTCACCTGAGCGACCTGCTCGGCACCCATCGCCTCACGTTGTGCCGTCCGCCCGACATCCACGTGCACGAGGCCGGGCAGGGCGCCGTGACGGCCGAGGTGCGGATGGCCGTCCCACTGCCTGAACTGACGGGGCTCGAGGTCACCGTCGATGCGATGCCCGACGACAGGACCGTCGAGGGATATCTGGCTCACCTACGCGAGCACGCGGCGATCCTGACGCCGCTGCAGCGACCGGCCCGCAGCGGTGACTTCGTGACCGTCGACCTCAGAGCCACCGTGGATGGGCGGGACATCGAGCGGGGCGAGTGGCATGGGGTGGTGCACGAGGTCGGCGCGGGGCACGCCCTCGATGGGCTGGACGAGACACTGCTCGGCATGAGCGCCGGTGAGTCCACCACCTTCGGCACGACGCTTGTCGGTGGCCGGCACCGCGGGCAGGTTGCCGAACTGGCCGTCACCGTCACGCAGGTGTCCAGCCGGACCCTGCCGGAGCTGGACGACTCCTTCGCCGGCTTGATGGGTGACTTTCAGACCCTGGACGAGTTGCGCTCAGCGCTAGCCTGGCGGCTGGCGGCGCGGGCCGCCGCCCGCCATCGGGCGGCGGCCTACGAGAAGGCGGTGGCCCTGGTGGCCGCGAGGGCTGGCATCACGGCGCCGGACGACCTCGTGCAGCGGCTACTGAACGAACAGAAGCGGCACATCTCGCAGTCGCTGGGCGCCGTCGGGGTGGCCCTCGAGGACTACCTGGCAGCCGAGGACACCGCGGAGGACGACGTGGACGCGGTGCTGCGTGCGGCGATCGCCAGACGAATCGAGGCGGAGATGCTGCTCGATGTCATCGCCGGAGAACCGGGCTTCGACGGGCCGGTCGGCGAGCCTGCGCAGCCCGGTCCGGAGGCGCCGTCGGTGGCCCCCGCCGAGGCGGGTACGGCGCGGCGGGGCAGGGCGCTGGCCCACCTCATGAACACGATCGTGCTCAAGGACGGCAACGGTGACCTGCTGTCGGCCGAACAGTTGGCCGACCCCCGAAGGTATGCGGTCGCCGGCTGACGAAAGCACTTGTCGGCACCTTCGGGGCCGGCTGGTGGTCGATCACCGTTTGATGCTTGTTCGAGGCTGTCAATGACCAGCGGAAACGGTCTGTGCCGAATGGGAGGAGACGCATATCAGCGTAGAATTCCCACGGTGTCAACACCGGAACGGCGGGGCCGAGTGGTATGGAATTCCTCCAGACGCGAGCGGGT
This sequence comes from Micromonospora sp. NBC_01392, assembly GCF_045040125.1. Taxonomy (NCBI): domain Bacteria; kingdom Bacillati; phylum Actinomycetota; class Actinomycetes; order Micromonosporales; family Micromonosporaceae; genus Micromonospora; species Micromonospora sp. NBC_01392. The sequence continues at coordinate 2,191,377 of NZ_CP109549.1, forward strand.
TCGGCGGTTTGACTGATGAATGCGAGACGGATGATGTCGCCCCTCGAAGGGGCCGATCTGTCGGGGCGGCGGGGTTCTCGCGCCGTCATTGCCGGCGCCGGGTCAGTGGAGCGTGCAGAGGCCCAACCCACCGCGTGGCCGTGCCCCCGGTTGGCGGCCAAGGCCGAGGGTGGACATGAGCGCTGACGTCAGGGTCCGGCTGTTGGGCCCGATCGAGGTGGTGGCCGACGGGCTGCACCGGCCTGTCGCCGGTCTGCGCAAACGTGCCGTGTTGGCGGCATTGGGACTACAGGTCCGGCAGGTCGTCTCCGCGGACGACCTCATCGATGTCGTCTGGAACGGCGCGGGTCCCGTCACCGCCCTGAACGCACTGCAGAGTCACGTCTCGTCGTTGCGTCGAGAGCCGGGGTTACGGGAGGCGATCCTGGCCCGTGCTCCGGGTTACGTGTTGGACCTGGGCGGCGGGTGTACGGACGTGGAGGTGATGGAGGGTCTGCTTCGGTGCGCCGCGGAGGAGGCGGATCCGGCTCGCAGGGCCGGGTTGCTGAGGTCGGCGCTGGGCTGGTGGCGTGGTCCGGCCCTGGCCGGGCTGGCGGATCTGACGTGGTTAGCGGATCAGGCGACGCGGTTGGAAGGGATGCGCCGAGGGGCGTTGTCGTCGTTGACGGAGGCACGCCTGGCGCTGGGCGAGCACGGCGCCCTGGTGGGGGAACTGGAGCACCTGGCGGAGCGCTATCCCTTCGACGAGGAGTTGCACCGGCAGTTGATGTTGGCGTTGTACCGGTGCGGTCGGCCCAGTGACGCGCTCGCGGTCTTCGGCAGGCTGCGACGTCGGTTGGCCGACGAGTTGGGAGTGGATCCCGGGCCGGTGTTACGCGGGCTGCAGTCGTCGATCCTGCGTCATGACGAGGCGTTGACTCTCACGGGGACGACCGAGCCCGGTGGCGCGGGGCGCGTGGTGCTGCCGGCGGCACGGGAGGGGGCGTTGGTGGAGCGCGCGGCGGAGATGGGCCTGGTGGAGCAGGCGCTGGCGGAGGCACGCGCGGGAATCGGGTCGGTGGTCCTGTTCGAGGGCCCCGCCGGTATCGGTAAGTCGGCGCTGCTGGGACACGCGCGGGCTCGGGCCCGGGAGTTGGGGTTCAACCTCGCCGCCGCCGTCGGTCGGCAGTTGGAGACGACATATGACTGGGGGTGCGCGCGCCAACTTTTTGAAGGCTCGCCGACACCGCCAGGCAGTCAGCCCGAGCCGGACCTCGAACGCCCGGAGATCCACGCGTTCTATCGACTGGTGGTCAAGTCGTGTGAGCGGGGGCCATTGTTGGTGACCCTTGACGACCTGCAGTGGTGCGATCTTCCTTCGGCGCGGATGATGGCCTACCTCGCCGCGCGGGCCTACGGCCTGCCGATGGTCCTGCTGGGGGCATCGCGCCCGGGCGTGGCGGAGATCGATCAGGTCCTGGCGGGGCTTGCTCGGTTCACCCGGGTCTTGGCGCCGCTGTCGGTGAATGGTTGTGCTGCTGTGTTGGGTCACGTGGGGGAGGAGTTGGCGCAGCAGTGTCATGAGTTGACTGGCGGTAGTCCGCTTCTGATCCGGGAGATCAGCCGTCACCTGGGCGGGGAGAGTGTGCTGGAGCGGGGCGCGGCGGGCGTACGACGGCTGGTTCAGGCGCAGGTGCGCCAGTTGCCGCCGGGAGCAGCCGGGGTGGCGCAGGCCTTGGCGGTGTGGCCCGGCCCGGCCGGTGCAGAGGCGGTGGCGTCGACGGCCCGGATCGATGTGGCTGAGGCGATGCACCACCTGGCCGCGCTGCGCGCGAACCAACTGGTGGTCGCCAGCGACGGTGGTCGGCGATTCGCGCCGGCGCGTCCGTTGATTCGTGAGGCGGTGTATGAGGGGGTGGGGCCGGGGGTGCGGGCGGGGTTGCATGTGCGTGCGGCGGGGGTGGCGTTGCGGGTTGGTGATGTGGTGGGTGCGGGTTCGCAGTTGTTGCGGGTGCCGGCGGGGTGGGGGGGTGAGGTGGATGCGGTGAGGGTGTTGGGTGAGGCGGCGCGGGTGTGTCTGGCGCGGGGTGCGGTGGATTCTGCGGTGGCGTTCTTGCGGCGGTTGTTGGAGGAGGATCTGGGTGCGGGTCGGGGGGGTGTGCTGACGCGGTTGGGGATGGCGGAGTATTTGGTGGATACGGGTGCGGCGGTGGGGCACTTGACTGCCGGGTTGGCGTTGGAGACCGATCCGGAGACGCGAGCGCGAACCGCCCTGACATTGGCTGCGGCGCTGCACGCCGACGGTCAGCCCGCCGAGGCGATGCAGGTGGCGCAGGACGCCCTGCACCACAGCCCTGACCCGCTCAGCGGCACACACCGAGCGCTGCAGGCCATGCTCGTCGACACTGCTGTCGCTGCTCGTCGACTTCCGCACATCCAGCCACTTGTGAGGGAGTTGCGGGACTGCCCGCCGGGTTCGACATCCGGCGACCTGATGGTGCAGGCCACCCTGGCTCTCCACGATGCCCTTCGCAACGACCGCGTCTCGGCTCTGAACCGGGCAGGCGCGGTGGCGACGGCAGCCGATCTGGGCCGCCAGCCCTTCGCAGTGGCCGCTGCCGCGCGAGCCTGGCAGGTGCTCACGATGTGCGACGCCGCGGAGGCTCTGCCCGCCATCGACGCCTTCCTTGCCCACGTCGGGACGCCCGGCTTCCGGTGGGGGCAGACGCTGGCCAGGTGCCACCGGGGTGCCGTCCTGCTGGCCCACGGCGACGTGCGTGAGGCTGTCGACGAACTGCGCCTCAGCTGGGAACAGGCAGTGCGGCACAAATTGCGGCTCGGCAAGATCCTTGCCGGTAGCCATCTGATCATCGCCTTCCTGCGGCGAGGCGACGTCGAGGCCGCCGACGCCATCCGATCGCAGTTGGCGGACGGCCCGGGGCTCGACGTCACGAACGGCTTGCGGGCGTACGCCGAGGCGAGCCTGCTGCTCGCGCAGGGCAGGACGACCCTCGCCCTGGCCAGGGCCACCGCGCTGCGCGACGAATGCCGCGTCAGCGGCATCACGAACGCGGTGGACCCGGACTGGCGGACCCTGATGATCCGCTGCCTCACCGATCTCGGCCGGGTCGACGAGGCGTTGGAGACGGCCCAGGAGTTCATCAGTTCGGCCACCGCCTGGGGCACCGCCCGGGCCGTCGGGCGGTCCCTGGCGGCCATGGCTGACGTGGAGCACGGACGGCGGAGTACGGAACTCCTGCACGAGGCGGCGAAGCACTTCGAGGCTGCTGAAGCCCGTTGGGAGCTGGCCCAGACCCTCTACCGGCTGGGTGAGTCGATGCGCCAGACCGGGTCACCGACGGAGGCGCGTGAGCACCTGCGCCGAGCGCACGAGATCGCCGTCGCGTGCGGCGCCGAAGCGTTGGCGCGCGATGCCGCCGGTAGCCTGCGCCTGCTGGGCGCCCGCGTTCGCGCGGAGCAGGAAGGCGGCTCGGACCGCCTGACCCCGGCCGAGGAGCGTGTCGTGGAACTGGCGACGGCGGGCCACAGTAACCGCGAGATAGCACAGAGCCTGTTCATCAGGTTGAAAACGGTCGAGACCCACCTCACCAGCGCATACCGGAAGCTCGGTGTCTCCGGCCGTGGGCAACTGACCCGCGCATCGCACGCGTCGGACTCGGAGACCCCGGCACCTGCCGGAGTCGACGACAGGCGATACCGGTAGGCCTGAGGTGACCCGCATGCCACCGACGCCGAGGCGGGCCGTCATTCCCGAGGCTGCTGATCGCACTGAGGTGATGCACGGCCGACCGTGCTGGCACCTGCCGGAACTGCGCCCGAGCATCGTCGGCCGCTTGCGGGCCTCGAATCACCTTCATGGCGCAGCGTCTTTTTCGGTGAGCGGAGCCGTTGGTGCCCAGCCGTCCTTCCGCTGAGGGTGGCCTAACGCTGCAGAGTCTTTCGCGAACCCGAGCCGGTTGCCCGGCAACTCCACGGGGCCTTGACGTCGGTGTGCCACTGGCACAAGATGTCGTCGGTGCTGCCAGCACGTGTTCGGGAGCAGCTGTCGATGGGAGCGCGATGTCGCCAGTCAAGTCGCCTAACGAATCCTCGAATGCGCCGGCGGCCGCGACTCACCGCGCCGGTGCACACCGGAAGCTCGGGGTTTCCGGCCGTGGGCGACTGACCCACGCGTCGGACTCGGGGACCCCGGCACCTGCCGGAGTCGACGACAGGCGATACCGGTAGGCCTGAGGTGACCCGCGTGCCGCCGACGCCGAGGCGGGCCGTCATTCCCGACGCTGCTGATCGCAGTGAGGTGACGGAGGCGCGCACACCACCGGCAAGCCGGGTCAGGCTTCTCGGCGCCCTGGAGGTGGTGGTCGACGGCGTGCCCCGTCCCGTCGGTGGCCTGCGGCGACGCGCCCTGCTGGCGGCGCTCGCCCTGCAACCCGGTGACGCCGTCAGCTCACGCCGGCTGTTGGAGATCGCCTGGCAAGGCCAGACCGCCGCAACCAGGATGAACACGCTGCAGAGCCACCTGACGCACCTGCGCCGGGAGTACGCGCTACGTGGTCTCATCCTCGCCAGAGGCTCCGGTTACGTACTCCAGCTCAGCGATGAGTTCACCGACCTGCAACTCGCCGAGCGGCGAATTCACGACGCCATGCTCGCCGATGATCCCGCGAAGGTCATCGTCGAGCTGCGGGAAGCGCTCGCCGCCTGGCGCGGCCCCTCCCTCAGTGATCTGCGGGACCTCACCTGGTTCAACGACCAGGCCATACGCCTCGACGGCATCCGCCGAGCCGCCACCAACGCTCTCGTCGAGGCCCGGCTGGCAGCGGGCGAGCACCATCAGCTCGTGGCCGAGCTGGGACACGCGATCGAGCAGCAGCCGCTCGACGAGGAACTGCACCGGCAGTTCATGACCGCCCTCTACCGCAGTGGGCGGCAGAGCGACGCGCTGTCGGTCTACCAGCGCCTCAAGCGAACTCTCGCGGCGGACCTGAGTACCGCGCCGCAGGTGGCGACCAACGACCTGTACACGGCGATACTCCGGCACGCACCCGAACTCGACCTGTCCCCGGCGGGCACCACAGCCTCCCTCGGCGGGAAGCTGCCGGCCGCACCGGACTCAGCTGGGGAGGGCCGGGACGAACTCGTCGACCGTGATCATGAGACTGGCCTGATCGATGAGGCGATTCGGGCCGCGACTGCCTCTGCCGGCACTGTTCTGCTCTTCGAAGGGCCCCCGGGAATAGGGAAGACCTCCCTGCTGGAGTACGCCGAAGGGCGGGCCCGGCAGCGCGGTTTCACCGTGCTGAGTGTCAGTGGATGGCCGGTGGAGAGCGAGGCCGCCTGGGCCGGGGCGCGGCAACTGCTCCACGGCGAGACGCTTGCCCTTCGCGAGTCCGGTCGTTCCACCTCCGCAGGCAGCGCACTGGCGCGCGAGGCGTTGCTCGGCTGGGACCAGGAACGTGCAGAGCGCGCCGTCGGCGAGTACGCCCTGCTCGACTCGCTGTACTGGCTGGTCGCCGACGTGGCAGAACACGCCCCGGTCGCACTCATCGTGGATGATCTCCAATGGCTGGATGTGCCCTCGGTGCGCTTTCTGGCCTATCTGAGCGCCCGGTTGGAAGCCCTACCGATCGTCCTGGTCATGGGCCTTCGCAAGGGGGACGACCATCGGGTCGAGCCTCTGCTGTCGGCCTTCACCTCGGTCACCCACGCCCTCGCACCACTGACCGTCTCCGGTTCGGCGCGCCTCCTGACGGCGCTGACGAGCCTGCACCCCGACGATCCGGTGACAGCCCAATGCCGTCGGCTCAGCAGCGGAAACCCGCTGTTGCTGCGGCAGCTCGCCAAACGCATCAACGGCGCCGTGGCCAGCGGAGAGGATCCGGCGTCGGCCCTGGAGGCCGGCTTGCCGGTCATCTCGATGCTGGTCAGAACCCAGTTGGACCACTTCCCGTCCGCCGCCGCGGTAGCGGCCCAGGCCCTGTCGGTGGTGGGTGAGGGCGCCTCGGTCGACGCCCTGGCCCAGGTCGCACAGGCCCGGCCGCAAGAGGTTGTGGAAGGGCTGAGCATCCTTCGCGACAGCGCCTACGTCACTGAGACGGCAGAAGGCTTCGGGTTCGCTCACCCGTTGATCGGTGAGGCGGTGTATGAGGGGGTGGGGCCGGGGGTGCGGGCGGGGTTGCATGTGCGTGCGGCGGGGGTGGCGTTGCGGGTTGGTGATGTGGTGGGTGCGGGTTCGCAGTTGTTGCGGGTGCCGGCGGGGTGGGGGGGTGAGGTGGATGCGGTGAGGGTGTTGGGTGAGGCGGCGCGGGTGTGTCTGGCGCGGGGTGCGGTGGATTCTGCGGTGGCGTTCTTGCGGCGGTTGTTGGAGGAGGATCTGGGTGCGGGTCGGGGGGGTGTGCTGACGCGGTTGGGGATGGCGGAGTATTTGGTGGATACGGGTGCGGCGGTGGGGCACTTGACTGCCGGGTTGGCGTTGGAGACCGATCCGGAGACGCGAGCGCGAACCGCCCTGGCACTGGCCGGAGCCCAGTTCTTCGCGGGTCACGCAGCGCAGGCGGTCGCCGTCTGCCGGAAGGCGCTGGCAGACGGCAGCATCTCGATGTCCGCCCGGCAGGGGCTGGAGTCCTGCATGATCGATGCCGCCTACCCCGCCCGCGATGCTCTCGGCCTGACGCAGATGATCGAAGCACAACGCGAGGTACCCGGCGACGACAGCGAAGGCGGGCTGATGCGCGACGCCGCGCTGTCGCTCTGGGACGCCTGCCGCAACGACCGTCGATCCGCTCAGCAACGCGCCGCGCGCGCCGTCGCCGGCGACGTGCTCATCCGCCAGCCCCTGGCGGAGAGCACCCTGGCCTGCGCGTGGCAGGTGTTGGACGTCTGTGACGCACCGCAGGCGCTGCCCAGCGTCGATGCCGCCATCGCGCACGCCCGGCGCTCCGGTTCACTGCGTGCCCTCGCGCCGGCCATGTGCTTCCGTTCGGCCCTGATGCTCAGCCGAGGCCACCTCGCCGAGGCCGTCTCCGATGGCCGGGCCGGTTGGGAAGCCGTGACGACCTCGTCGATTCACGTCGGTCTTCCGTACATCGGGAATTATCTCGCCCTTGCCCTGCTGCACCGCGGGGACGTCACCGGCACGCGGAAGGTCCTCGCCGACGTCCAGGCCGCCTGCCCCGCGGACATCAGCACCCGGCTGTTCGGCGAAGCACTCATCGCCCTGGCGCTGGCCGAGGACGACATCCCCGAGGCGTACCGCCTCGCCGGCGCCCTGCGGGACGAGTGCGACAACCTCGCCATCGAGAACCCGATCCTCGCCGACTGGCGCTCACCGATGATCATCATCCTGGATACCCTCGGCCGGCGGCGTGCGGCGGAGGACGTCTCCGCGCAGTTCATCGACGTGGCGCGGACGTGGGGCACGCCCCGGGCCGTCGCACGCAGCCTGCGCCTGAGCGCCACCGTGGCGCCCGTCCGGAAGCGACCAGAACTCCTGTCGGAAGCAGCGGAGCTGCTCGGCGGTACGGAAGCCCGCCTCGAACGCGCCCAGACGCTGCACGCACTCGGCGGCGCGCTGCTGCGTCTGGGGTACACGGACGACGCCCGCGAACGGCTGCAGCAGGGTCACCAGATCGCTACCGCATGCGGGGCGATCCCACTACGTGACGCACTTGCTGACCGGTTGCACGAGGTGGGCGCCCGCCCCCGCAAGGGCGACGTGACGGGCAGACGCGGTCTCACTCCGAGTGAGGCGAGAGTGGCCGACCTGGCGGCGCACGGTCTCACCGACAAGGAGATCGCGCAGCAGCTGTACCTGACGACCAGGAAGGTCGAACTTCACCTCACTTCGGCCTTTCGCAAGCTGGACGTCACCACGCGGACCGAGCTGCCAGGGGTGCTGACGCCGGAGCGTCCCTGAGAGCGGTTTGCGCGACGTGAAGCGGCTGCCGGGTGAGCGGTGAGAGCGCGTACCCGCGCCGAACTTCTGGCGGTGACCCGCGCCTGCCTCGTGTTTTCCCCCGCAGCCGACCAGCGGATAGGCCGGTCTGCGGTGTCCCACCGGCGGCCCGGGCGGTCCCACGCCGCGTGGTGGTGGAACTTCACCGGAACCAGGCGGAACGCGAGACGGCATGACAGACCCTGAGAGATTGGGAAAGCATGAAAAGAGGACACGCCAGCGGGCACCGTTGGCGAACGCCCAAGTGGCGCAGCGTCGTGGCCGCCGCCGTCGGCATTCTGGCGGCGGTTCCGGCACTGTCGCTGCTCCCGCAGTCGCAGGCCGCCGCGGTGAGTGGCGACCTGTCGACCAGCTTCGCGTCGAGGACACCTGCACTGGCGGCCAACTCCGACGGCCGGATGGAGTTCGTCCTCACCGACTCGTACGACACCGCGCTGAACCGTTGGCAGTCCACGCCGGGCGGTAGCCAGTGGACCGGCTGGAACGCCTTCAACGGCCAGGTCCGATCCCTGGCCATGGAGGCACGTCAGGACAAGGCGCTGGACCTGTTCGGCCTGAACAAGAACGGTGACATCTGGCACCGTTGGCAGCAGGTCGGCGGATGGACCAACTGGGCCCAGATCGATGGGAACCTGAAGTCGATCGCGGTCGCTCGCGCCGGCAACGGACTCCTCGAGCTGTTCGGCACGAACGCGTCGGGCACGGTGTTCCACCGGTCGCAGGCGAGAGTGAACGCCAACGAGTGGGGCTCGTGGCAGGCCTTCGACGGCCAGCTCGTCTCGGTCGCCGCCGAGACGAACGCCGATGGGCGCCTCGAGGTGTTCGGCGTCAACAAGCAGGGCACGGTGTATCACCAGTGGAAGCAGACTGACGGCACCTGGTCGGGCTGGGCGGCGTTCGACGGCAACATGAGCTCCGTCGCCGTGGCCCGCAACGGCGCGGGACGGCTGGAGCTGTTCGGCACGTCCGTGCGGGGCGAGGTCTTCCACCGCTACCAGGTGGCGGCCGGCTGGTCGCGCTGGGTCAACATCAGCCACACGACCCGGCTGCGGTCCGTTGCCGCCGACGCCAGCATCGACGGCCGGGTGATGGTCGTCGGTGTGAGCACGAACGGCGACGCGTTCTACCGGGAACAGCTGACCGGTGGGGGGTGGTCGACGTGGACTCAGTTGCCCGCCGGCGTGACCCCGCCGTTCCGTGCCGGCGGCAGCATCAGCACCGCCGACGCGCTGCAGACCGTGGGAAGCGCTTCCAGCACCATCGGCTTCGACGGGCTGCCGCTGACCGTGCAGCGGTCGGGCAACTACGCGCTCCGCGCCACCCACTGCAACGATGCCGCGTGCACCACGAGCACCACCGCCGATATCGCGGGTACCCAGAGTTCGGGCACTGTCGCGGCGGTGGAGACCGGGTGGGACGGCCTGCCCGTCATCGCCTTCACCCAGTACGTCAGCTCGGCGCAGCCGAAGGTACTCAAGATCGCCAAGTGCCGCGACCTGGCCTGCACCGCCAGCACGATCTCCGTGATCGACAGCAGCGCACCGGTGCACCCGCAGCTCGACCTCACCATCAGCGGCGACGGCATGCCGGTCGTGGTGTACGCCATCAACGACCCCAACGGTGACGACCCCGTCAAGATCGCGCGATGCAACAACGAGTCCTGCACCAGCGCCACGGTCACGGCGAGCGGGCTGACTTCCGCAGGCGCCGTTCCGGTGCTGACGATCAAGAGCGGCGCCGACGGCCTGCCGAACTTCGCCTTCCAGGGCAGGGCGAACCTCCTGCTCGCGCGCTGCAAGAACGTCGTGTGCAGCTCCTTCGAGAACATCACGATCGAAGCAAGCAACCCTGGCGAACCGCTCGCCGTCAACATCGCCCGTGACGACACGAGCGACCTCACCTATGTCGCGTGGAGCAAGCGGAACTTCAGCAACGGCCAGGCGGAAATCGTCATCGCCCGCTGCAACTTCCGGTTCTGCATCAGCGGTGACCGCAAGACGCTCGTGCCCAGCGGCGAGGTCGTGGACGGAACATTCGGACTCGCATTCGGCGACGACCGCAAGGTCATCGCGTCCTTCAAGGGGACGGGCAACGATCTGAAGGTCGCGCAGTGCGCGGACCAGTTCTGCACCTCGGCCAGCACCTACACGGTGGCGAACGGCGGGAACCAGGGCAACCTCAACTCGGTCCTCATCGGGGCCGACGGACTGCCGATCATCAGCTATCAGAACGGCGACAACAGCCGCCTCCAGCTGGCCCACTGCGACAACCCGAGCTGCTCCGGCTTCCCGAGCACCGGTGAGCCGACCCCGAACCCGACCCCGACGCCGACCCCGACCCCGACGCCGACCCCGACGCCCGGCGCCGGCTACAAGTCGATGGTGCTCTACAACTGCACGCCGTCGGAGTGGACCGTCAGCATCTGGACCCGCGACCTCACCACGGGTGGCGCGTGGCAGAGGAAGACGAGCCTCGACCCGCAGTGGACCTCCGGCGGGACGTGCGGACCCAACGGCTACACGGGCACGCCCTACACGTTCACCATGGAGACCAACCACTACTACGACATCAAGGCGGTGACGATCGAGGCCGCCGGCTGCCCGGACATCCCCGACGGCAACTCCTCTTGCTCGGCACTGGACCTGAAGTACGTACTCGGCAACACCAGCGGTCCCGTAGGCCACCAGATCATCGGAGGCTGAGGCTCACCTCTGCCGGGCGCCGCGGTACCTGACGACTTGTCTGGTGCCGCGGCGCCTGTCGCGTGGCGGCGGATGAGGCGCGCCAACACCTGTGGGTAGTTCGTCACGGTGGCAGCTCATGCCGTGGCGGTCCGACGAGGCACGGCGGCGGATTTCCTCGCCGCGGCTGTTGAGGCGCAAGGCGACCGACCGTAGGCCCACACCGAACTGCGGTACATCAACAGCGAGACCAAGGTGACGATCATGTGGGTGGCCGGAACAGCCGATGGATGTCCGCCTGGCGGTGCCTCGGCGCTGCTCAACATGTCCCATGACAGGTTCACCAACGGGCGTGTGCGGACCGAGGTCGCCGGCGTAGCAGGCAAGCTCAACGTCCTGGTAGGACACCATCGATCATGGTCACCATCGTTACGCGTACGTACTCCGGCACCAGACGACGGCGGCGTTCAGGCGGCCTGCTCATCGTGATGCCGCTCTGACCGGAGTGCAGGTCAAACGAACCCGAGCGGGCACCCGGTACACCTACGATAACTGTGGGGTGTCGCGGGAGGGATCATGACAGACGTTACTGGCGACTTTTTCGCTTCGCTGCCACGGAGAGCAGCGACACTGTGGCTCGCGCCGGTCGAGGGCACCGTGCGATTCGACCTGACAAGCGACGGTCAGGTGGATCACTGGTACGTCACTTTCGCCCGTGATCATGTCGCCGTTACTGCGGAGAACAAGCCGGCCGATCTGGTGTGGGAGTCCAGCCGTTCGTCCTTCCGAAGGATCGTGTCCGGTGCTTCGCCCGCAGCGGCGATCCTGCGGAACGAGGTGCAGATCCAGGGCAGCCTGGACCTTTTCGTTCACCTGGGGGCCCTCTTTCCGAGCGCTCCCGGCTCCCGAGATCCCCGCGAATTTGCCCAGAATTCACGATCTCGCGGTCAGGAAGGAGCCGAGGAGTGAAAGAGCGAGTCAGCATTCTTGACGGAAACAACTTCCTGGTGAGTTCTTCGACCGGTGACGTCGACCCTGACCCGAAGTTTCCGACCGGCCTTTTCTCCTACGACACCCGCTTCTTGTCGACCTGGCAGCTCATGATCGACGGCGGTCGGCTGCACGAACTGTCCGTCGACGACCTGCAGTATTTCGAGGCCCGGTTCTTTCTGGTCCCTGGCGAACCCACCCACTACACCGATGCGCGTACCTCGGTGATCCGTCACCGCACCATCGGTGCCGCCTTCGACGAACACCTGACCGTGCTCAACCACGATGACCGTCCGGTTGACCTGACCCTGCGTGTCGAGATGGCCAGCGACTTCGCGGACCTCTTCGAGATCAAGGACCCGCAGGGGAAGAAGGGCCGCATTTCGGCGGAGGCCAGTCACAACGAGCTTCTGCTGCGCTACCGACGGGACCTGTACCAGCGGGAGACGGTGATCAAGACCAGCACCCGCGGCGCGATCGACCGGCGAGGGATGACCTTCGACATACAAATACCACCGCATGGTCAGTGGGAAACCCACTTCCGGGTGGACATGAGGATCATCGGCGCCAAGGGTAGAGACTTTCGAGAGAGCTTGGCCGCCGCCGGCACTCGGACCACGCAACAGGTCCGGAGCGAACTCGACTCGTGGATGGCATCCGCGCCACGACTCGTGTGCGACTATGAGCCACTGGTCGTGGCCTACCGTCGTAGCCTGATCGATCTCGCTGCCCTGCGCTTCACCTCCACCGTCGGCGGTCTTCAGACGGTGGCGGCCGGACTGCCGTGGTTCATGACCCTGTTCGGTCGGGACAGCATCCTGACCTGTCTGCAGATATTGCCGTTCCTACCCCAAATCATCGCTCCTACCATCCGGCTGCTGGCCGCCAATCAAGCCGTGCGACTTGACGACTTCCGGGACGCCGAGCCAGGAAAGATTTTGCACGAAGCCCGCTACGGCGAGTCGGCCGGATTCGAGGAACAACCCCACTCCCCGTACTTCGGCGCTGCTGACTCCACTCCACTGTTCCTTGTCCTGCTGGACGAGTACGAGCAGTGGACCGGCGACATTCAAGCGGTAAAAGAGGCTGAGCCGTTCGCCCGCGCCGCCCTGGCGTGGATGGATACCTACGCCGATCTTCTCGGTACCGGCTACATCTGGTACCAGACCCGGAACGCGGAAACGGGGCTCGTCAACCAATGCTGGAAGGACTCGCCCGACTCCATCTCGTACCACGATGGGCGAGTGCCCGACTTCCCCCGCGCCGTGTGCGAGCAGCAGGGCTACGCCTACGACGCCAAGATTCGTGCTGCTCGGCTGGCCCGATCCTTCTGGAACGACCCGGCATACGCGGATCGGCTGGAACGGGAGGCCGCGGACCTCAAGGAACGCTTCAACCGCGACTTCTGGATCGAGGACCGAGGGTTCTATGCCCTCGCCCTCGACCCGGACGGCCGGCCCGTCGACGCGCTCTCATCGAACATCGGCCACCTCCTGTGGAGCGGCATCGTCACCACCGATCGGGCCCCCCTGGTGGCCGAGCACCTGATGGGACCGGGCCTGTTCTCCGGCTGGGGTATTCGCACCCTCGCTACCACCGAGAAGCGGTTCAATCCCATCGGGTACCACGTCGGAACCGTCTGGCCGTTCGACAACTCGATCGCGGCCTGGGGGCTGTGGCGGTACGGGTACCGCGCAGAAGCCGCCACCATAGCGAAGGCGATCATTGACGCCTCGCACTGCTTCGGCGGCCGCCTACCCGAAGCATTCGCCGGATACGACCGTGGCCAGACCAAGTTCCCCGTCCAGTATCCCACCGCCTGCAGCCCGCAGTCATGGTCGGCCGGCACGACGCCACTGCTGATCCGCATCATGCTCGGACTCCAGCCCGACCACACTCGTCTCAACAGCGATCCGCACGTGCATCCTGACATCGGCAGCCTCGGGCTTCTCGGGATTCCCGGACGATGGGGGCGGGCGGACGTGCAACCGGCGGCTCAACCCTCGACGTGAGGCCGATCAGCACGAGTCGATATCCTGACGTGCTGCAGGCCTTACCCAGCCGAGCCCACCCGGTGTCCTGGGTCGTCACACGGCCGCAGCATGCGGCGAGGCAGTTCAGGATCTCGTCCGCGGTCCGGGTCTAGACGAACGGCCTTGGCCGGTGTTCCATGCCTCGATCCAGCTCTATACGCCGGATTCGACGTCGGCGAGGCTGCGGCGGCTGGACCGACCGAGCTTGCGGTTGGTCAGCATGGCGAACCAGTGCTCTACGAGGTTGAGCCACGACGCTGATGTCGGGGTGAGTGCAGGTGGAACCGGGGGACGCGTGCCCAGCCAGCGGTGAATGGCCGGTCTTGCGACGCCCAGCGAGACCGCTGCTGGTTCTTGTCAGGGGGCAAGGCCGGCCTGGAGCGCCAGGATGGCGGCTCGTACGCGGTCGCGGCTGCCGGTCTTGGCCAGCACATTGGTGACGTGGGTCTTGACGGTGCTCATGGAGAGGTAGAGGCGTTCTGCGATCTCGGTGTTGTTGAGTCCGGCACCGATCAGGGCGAGCACGTCGGTCTCCCGAGCGGTCAGTTGGTAGGCCGCCAGTTCCACGCGGGTGGCCGGCCCGGTCGCGCGTATCCGGTCGAGGACGGCGCCGGTGACCTCGGCGGAGAGGATCGCCTCCCCGGCCGCGACGGTGCGCACCGCGGCGATCAGGTCGCGGGCGCTGCCCCGCTTGAGCAGGAATCCGCGCGCGCCGGAGGCGATGGCGTCCAAGACATAGGCGTCGTCGTCGAAGGTGGTGACGACGATCACGGCCGGGGCGTGCGGGATCGCGGCCAGCTCGCGGGTGGCTTGCAGGCCGTCGAGTACCGGCATGCGGATGTCGACCAGGGCGACGTCGATGCGGGAGTCGTGACGCACGGCGTCGAGTAGTTGCCGACCGTCGGCGGCCTCAGCTGCGACGTGGATGTCGGGTTGGGAGCGCAGGATCAGGCTGAAGCCGTCGCGGATTAGCTGCTGGTCGTCGGCGATCGCAACGCGGATCACGGGTTCGCCACCGGCAGGTTGGCCTGAACGATGGTGCCGCCGCCCGGTCGCTGGCTCAGCTCCCAGCTCCCGCCGCGAGCGCGCACGCGCTCCTCGATGCCGAGTAGGCCCGAGCCGCGCGTGGGTGCACGGGGCGGCCCGATGCCGTCGTCGCTGACCCGCAGACGGGCGCGGTCGCCGATGCGGACCAGTTCGACGCAGGTGGCCGTGGCTTTCGCGTGGCGGGCGATATTGGTGAGGGCCTCCTGGACGATGCGGTAGACGGTCAACACGCCGATCTCGTCCAGGCCTGGCTCAGGGTCCAGACGTACCTGCACCGTCACGCCCTGCTGGCGCAGCGGCTGCGCGAGTATCTCGTCGATGTCGGACAGGCGCGGCGGCGCGCTCACCGCGATCGCCGCTTCCGGGTCGCGCAGGTGCACGACGAGCGTGTCGAGCTCGCTCAGTGCGGTGCGTCCGCTGTCCGCGATCGCCCGCAGCGCCGCCCCCGGATCGTCACTGAACTGGCCCGCCTCGGCTTGAACCACCATCGCGGTGACGTGGTGGCCGACCACGTCATGCAGCTCGCGGGCCAGGTTCGTGCGCTGCTCGAGCCAGGCTGCCTGGCCGCGCAGCTCGCCTGCTTCCCGGGTGAGGGCGTAGCCGCGTGACCACGACCGGATCAGGATCGCCAGGAGGTAGCCGGCCGTCACGAAGACGATCGGCTGCTCGTACAGCCCACGCTGGTCAAGCAGCGTGACAGCGAGGGCGCCGGCGGCGCCGGTCAAGCCAGCCACCCACCCCAGCCACGGGCGTCGGGCCGGGTCTTCGCAGGTCGAGACGAACACGAGGCCGGCGGCAGCGAGGCCCAACTGCACCGACTCCCCGGTGCTCACTACCGCCACGAACCCGGCGCAGACCGCGAAGACCAGGGCCCGGTAACGGGGCCGCAACGCCACGGCCCCGAGGCCGATGGGCAGCACCAGCGGCGCCCAGCCCGCCGGCACGGAAACGCCCCCCTCGACGGTCGTGACCACGACGGCGACGATCAAGCCCGCGGCGCCGTAAGCGAGCCGGCGCACCCGCTCGGGGTCGCGCCATCCTTCCCGGTTCCTGGTCCTCACCTGCATAGTCTCGGCGATCAGCCCGGTAGCCGGCCAGGTACTCCGGTACCAGATCGGCCGGCACCCCGGTGCCTCCCCCCGCCACCAAATCGGCACCTCGGCACGTTCCGCCCGGAACGCTCACCGCACGATGCTGCAGAGGTGACTCTTGTTGAGCCCCGCACCGCTGTCACCGTCGGCCCTCTCCGTACGGTTCCCAACTACATCACGGCCATCCGCACGATCGTCTCTGTCACCGTCGGTGTCGTCGCCCTCGTCGCCGGCTCCGTCGTACTGCTGGCGGTGGCGTACGGCATCTACTGGCTCGGCGATGTGCTTGACGGCTGGGCCGCCCGCAGGCTCGGACAGGAGACCCGGGCGGGGGCCGTCCTCGATATCGTGAGCGACCGCGCCTGCACCGCGGTGCTCTGCGTGGGTCTGGTCTCACTCGTGCCCGACGTCGCGGTCGTGGCCCTGGTGTTTCTGCTCTCGTTCCTGGTGCTCGACACCATGCTGTCGCTGGCGTTCCTGTGCTGGCCCGTGATCAGCCCCAACTACTTCTACCTGATCGACCGGCGGGTATGGGCGTTGAACTGGTCGCCCATGGCGAAGGCCGCCAACACCGCCGGGGTGATAGGCGCCATCGCGTTCGGGCAGTACCGGCTCGCGCTGGCCGTCGCCGTCGCCGTCGTTGCGGTCAAGCTGTGGTCAACCGCGGCGATGATCCGGCTCCTCGAACGGGACGGCCGGGCATGAGCACCCTCGCCGAGGCGGTGCTGACGCTCGGGTACGGTCTTGCCTCGGCCCTCGTCCCGATCGTCAACGCCGAGGCCTACGCCGTCGTCGCCGGAAACCGTGGCGGCCACGCCCTGGTCGCCGTCCTCGCCCTGGCGCTCGGGCAGACCACCGGCAAACTGCTCCTGTTCGAAGCCGCGCGTCGCGGAACGGGGCGGCTGGCCCAGAAACTCGCACATCGGGGCCGATCAGGTCGCGTTGCGGCCGGGGGCACCCGTTGGGCCGGGCGGATCCAGCGCTGGCTCTCCCGCCGGCGCACCGCCCTACCGATGGTGCTCGCCTCCGCCACAGTCGGGGTTCCACCGCTGGCCGTAGTCAGCCTCGCCGCCGGCACCGCGGGCCTTCGACGGCGCGAGTTCGCCGTCGCGTGCCTACTCGGGCGAGTGCTCCGTTTCGCCCTCCTCGTCCTGCCAGCGGCGTTGGCCTAACCCCCGCCTGTCGTCGAGCACCCCGAAAGAAATGTCGCCGAGGTGCGGAGCTGTCACGGTAGCGGCACCTCTTTGGGTCGAGGCGTCGGCAGCAGAGAGGTCTCCAGCTCAACGCCGCCCTGCACCGCATCGCGATGATCCAAGCCCGCTGCCACCCACCGGCCCGAGAACTCGTCGCACGTTGCAAAGCCGGCGGCGACGGCGGTCTCGAGGCCCTCCGCGTCCGCAGCGGCGTCTCTCCGACGTCATCTACCACGCGCTACGCGCCGACCTCGTCACCCGCCGCCATCTGAGGGTGCCCGCGTCTGTCACAAGGAACGGGCCGCCTGTCCCGCCCCCTCAGTGGGCTCGGGACAGGCGGCCGCCCGTCGAGCGCTCAGTCTCGAGGACCTGTGGAGCGTCCGGGAGATGTGCGGATCGCGATGGCGCAGGCCAGCCCTGCGAGTACGGCTGCCAGCACGAACCCCCGGGCGAAGCCTGACATCACCGCATCATGAACGACTGCCTCAGCAGGAAGACCCAGGGCCGTGGCATCAGCGAGCTGGTCCTCGGTGACCCTGGCTGCCACGGACGCCAGCACCGCCACTCCCACCGTGCCGCCCACCGCCTGGAACGTGCTCAGCAGCCCTGACGCGATGCCCGCCTCATGTTCGGGCACGTCGGTCATCGCGGCAGCGGCGTTGGCCACGAAGGTCGTGCCCACCCCTGCGCCCAGCCCGACGAGACAGGGCAGCAGCATGGTCACATAGGCATCGCCCGCATCCAGCTGGACGAGCCACAGCGCAGCGAGCATGGCGGCTACCGTGCCGCCGACCACCATCCGGCGCGCGCCGTACACCGGCACGAAACGGCGAGTGGCCAAGGCGAAGATGAGCACGCCCACGCCAATGGGGAGGAACTGGAGTCCGGTTTCCATGGGCCGTCGCGCGAAAACGTCCTGCAGCGCGCGGGTGAGGAAGAAGAAGGAGGGGTAGAGGCAGGCGAAGAGCAGCATGGCGATCAGGTAGGCGCCGAGCCGCGTGCGGTGCCGTAGCAGGCCCAGCGGGAGCATCGGCTCTGCGACTGCTCGCTCGACCTTCACGAACACACCGAACAGCAGGACTGACAGCACGAGCGCGGTGTGCGCGGCCGGGTCGTCCCAGCCTTCGCCGCCGGCGCGGATCACTCCGTACACGAGCGAGGTCAAGGCGGCGGTGCCCGAAAGGGCGCCGAGGAGGTCGAGCCGCCGCCGACGTCCGGCGGTGTCGGGCAGCACCTTCGGTGCGGCGACGGCGAGAAGCAGGCCGATCGGCACGTTGACCAGGAACACCCAACGCCACGAAGCCGCCTCCGTGAGGATGCCCCCGAGTACGAGTCCGAGAGTGATGCCGAGTCCCGCCATCGCACCGTACGCGATCATCGCCTTGTTCCGGCGCGGTCCGGGCGGATGCAGCGTGGTGATCAAGGACAGTGTCGTCGGTGTGGCGAGGGCGGCGCCAAGGCCCTGGATCGCGCGCGCGGCCAGCAGCACCGACTCATCCTGGGCCAGGCCGCCGAGCAGAGACGCCGCAGTGAACAGCAGCACCCCGACGACCAGAGTCCGCCGGTGCCCGAAGAGGTCGCCGGCGCGGCCGCCGAGCAGCAGCAGTCCGCCGTAGGTGAGCGTGTAGGCGTCGATGACCCAGGCGAGCGACGCGTTGGACAAGGCGAATTCGGTCTGCACGGCTGGCAGCGCCAGGTTGACGATCGTGACGTCCAGCGTCGCCATGAGCTGCGCCACGCAGATCAACGGCAGCGCAAAGGCGCTCAAACGCGAGGTCGTCACGGAATGACGGGTGGACACGATCACTCCCGAGTATGGATGGCGGCGGCTGAACTGCCGGTATGGCGTTCCGTGATGTTCCGGTCGAACGTCTCGTCCGACCGGCAGCACCTGCCGGAACGCCTGACCAGGCGGCACACTGCCGCTTCATGAGGGAGGAAAGCCGGCATGGCGTTTCGGTTTCCGGACTTCGCTGACCTGTGTTGTGCACGGACGCAGGGGAGATGGGAGGCAACGTTCGACAGCTACGATCAGCGAAACGAGGACGTGTACTACTGGCTCACGCCGCACGAGGCGAGTGCGGGCGAGGAGATCGTCGTGCGGGTCGGCCTGTACTGGGCCGGGGCCGACTGGACGACTCCGCACTTCCGGCTCACGCTGGAGGCTCGTCTCCTGGACGCGTTGAACCGGTCTTGCTGAGGACGGGCGACCTAGCGGTCCGTGCGCGGGTCAGAAGGAGACGACGAGGTCGCCGGTGCGGTCGCTGCTGGCTGCCGACCCGCCGATCAACGAGCCTTTGCAGATCTTGTCAGTGTCGATGTCGGCACGTGCCGATCACACTTCCCGGGCTGTGGTGAACTGCGGCACGAGCGGAACGGTGGTGACCACGTGCAGCGTGGCGCCCGCGCTGAGGCACTCCACCTGGTGGCCGGCGTCGCCGGGAAAACGCGCAAAGTCCCCCTCCGCGAGCACAACTAGATCCTTGAGGGGGCCGGCGCGCACCTCACCCTCGATGACGTAGAGGTGGTGCAGCGTTCCTGGCGTCCCAGCCTCGAAGGACCGGCGATGTTCCTTCTGTGAATGGCGCAGCCGCAGGATCATTGTTCGCACATAGCCAGAGCCGTAGACCTGGTCCATCGCCCGCACCGCCCAAGCCGGATCGACGTTCTCCCAGCCAGCCGCCGCGCCCCGTTGGACGAACACCGGCGTCCCCCATTCGGTCAGGAGCCGCCGGACGGTGAGCTGCAGGGCGTCGGCTATCGCACCAAGCGAGTCGACGGTTGGATTGCCGCTGCCCTGCTCGATTTTTGACAACGTCTGCTTCGAAAGACCGGCGCGCCGGGCTAGGTCGCCGAGCGAGAGTTGACGCTCTTGTCGGAATCGTCGGACGTTGCGAGCCACCATCCGGTTTGTCTCACTCACTGCCCCTCCGTCTGTCACTTTTAATTGCCCTATCGTCATTCTTGACTGGCGACCGAGCGGACGTCAATGATAGTCACCCAGGCGAAACGTCTCCGTCATTAGCCGCTCAGGAGAGGGCATGACCAGCACAGACCTGATTCCCCAAGCCGAGCGGACCGCGGTGGACAAGGCGCTGAGCCTGCTGACGGCGTTCGGGTCGCAGTCGGGTGCGGGACTAGGCGTGTCGGAGCTTGCTCGCCGGGCGGGCCTGACCAAGTCCACGGCCTTCCGCCTCCTCGGCGTCCTGCAGCGCAACGGAGTCGTGGAGCGGGTCGGTTGCAACTACCGGCTCGGCCGAGCACTGTATGAACTCGGCGGTCACCTCTATTCGCCTGCGCATGAACGGCTCGGTGCGCTGCTGACGCCGTTCGTGGTCGAGCTGTACGAGCTGACCCATCAGACGGTCCACCTCGGAGTGCTGCGCGGCACTGATGTCATGTACGTCAATCTGCTCTACGGCCACCAGCGGGTACCGTGCCCGTCGCGACTCGGCGGCGTCGTGCCGGCCTATTGCACCGCCCTGGGAAAAGTGCTGCTCGCCTACGACGCCGATGCCACCGATGCGACCCTCAGCCGAGGGCTGCAATCCTTCACCGAGCAAACGATCGTGGTGCCGGCCGAGCTGCAGGCCCGGCTGGCCGAGATACGTCGGGACGGAATCGGGTTCGACAACGGCGAGGCGCGTGTGGGGCTGACGTGCATTGCGGCTCCTGTCTTCGGGCCGAACGGCCGGCCTGCGGCCGCGATCTCGGTGTCCGGAGCAGCAGGGCGGTTCAATCCACGGATGCACGAAGCGGCGCTGAGGCGTGTCTGCTACGCCGCGAGTCGAGCCCTGGCAGCCGCTCGGGCTCCGCGAGTTGGGGGGGAGTATCCCTCTGGGGTTGGTCAAGCGGCGACCGGGTCGGTTGGGCTTGGCTGACAGGGGATCGTGTCGCGGAGCATGGTGTACAGGACGTCGCATCGGTGGCGGGCGGACGAGGGCCGGCGTTCTGGCCTTTGCGACCAACCTCCCTGGGAGTACACCTAGGCCGCTGGACCAGGCGTCGGACTGCCGGCAGCCTCGTCACGAAGAGACCAACCCCCAAGGGGTGGGACGATCATCTCAGGGCCCAGGTGCCTTACGCCGGGTTCGTGGACGAACAGGCGGAGAGCGGCGTCGCGCAGGTCGACGTCGACGACATAGCGAAAGCCGGCCTGTTCGGCGGCCACGGCGGCGGCGCCATCACCTTCGGCTGCGGCGAAAACGAGCCGCCGGCAGTGTGGGTTGCTCGCCTTGATCGTGGTGATCGCCTCAGCCAACAGTTCTCTGGTTACCCTGCCGGAGACGCGGACCTCGACGTCGTGTGCGCCGACCGGGTAGGCGGCTCGGAGGCGTCCTTCGGCGCACCGCTCTAGCGTGAGCCGTACGTCGCTCACCCTCATTCGGCGTCCCCAGAATGGGTGACGAGCTGGCGGATAGCCTTCTTGTCGAATTTTCCTGACGCATTGCGCGGCATGTCCCGAACAACGGTCAGTCTGGTCGGCAGCTTGTATCGGGCGAGCTTCGGCGCGGCGTGGTCGCGGACATCGTTCAGATCGGCCGACGCCCCGCTGGCCATGGACATCACGGCGACGACGCTCTCACCCCACTGCTGGTCCGGGATGCCGACAACCGCGACATCAAGGGCGCCCGGGAAGTCGGCGAGCACCGCCTCGACCTCGGCCGGGTAGACGTTCTCTCCACCGGAGATGATCATGTCCTTGAGTCGGTCAACGATGAACAGGTAGCCGTCCTCATCGACATAGCCGATGTCGCCGGAGTGGAACCAGCCGTCCGAGTCGAAGGCGGCCGAGGTCGCCGTCGGACTCCGCCAGTATCCCGGTGTCACGTTCGGACCTCGGACAACCACCTCGCCGGCTATACCCGAGGGCACCGGCCGGCCGGTCACCGGATCGACGACGCGGACCTGGGTGTAGGGCATCGGAATCCCGGCGGAGCCGAGCTTGTCGTGGGTCCGTTCGACCGGCAGGTGTGTCGCGAACGGTGCCGTCTCCGTCAGACCCCAAGCCTGCTGCAGCAGGACGCCGTGCCGGGCGAATTCAACGAGAAGGCTCGGCGGCACCGGCGCACCGGCCACGATGATGGACCGCAGGGCCGTAAGATCGGCGTCGAAGAAGCCCGGGACCCGGGCGAGAGCTGCGAACATCGCCGGCACGCCGAACGTCGAGTTCACCCGGTAGCGCACATAGTCGTCGATGGCCTGGTCAGGCTTGAAGCCGCGGCGGACCACGACGGTTCCGCCCCGCACGAGATTCCGCAGGGTGAAGGAATTCAACGCGCCGATGTGGAACAGCGGGGCGGCGGCGTGCGTCACGTCGCCGCGGCGGGTGTCAACCATCGCGTCGACGTTGACGGCGTTCCACCAAGCGTTGCCGTGCGTCAGGATCACGCCTTTGGGCAGTCCGGTGGTGCCGCTGGTGTACATCAGGATGGCCGGGTCGTCGAAGCCGCGATGTGCGATGTCCGGGTACGGGGTGGTGGCGGCGATGGGCCCGGACCACGGCTGCCAGGGGCCGGTCGTCTCCCCGACCGGCACGCAGGGGTCGTCGTCGACGAGGAGGAACTGCTTGAGCGCGGTTCGGGCAGCGACGGCCGCAATGACCTGACAGTGCCCGGGCTCGGCCACGATGACGCGGGCACCGCCGTCCTCGAGGATCTGCTGCAGCTCGGGGCCGGCCAGCCGGAAGTTCAGGGGAACGAAGATGGCGCCGAGCCGGAGCGTGCCGATGAGCGTCACAAGGAAAGCGGCACTGTTCAGGCCGGCATAGGCGACCCGGTCTCCCGGCTCGACCCCCTTGGCCGCGAGGACCGCGGCGAGGCGGGCGGCCCGGTTGTCGAGTGCGGCGGCGGTCAGGTCGCCGCCCTCGTAGCGGATGGCCACCTCGTTCGGAAAGTAGCGGGCGCGGCGGGCGACACCGGCGGCCGGATTGATGTTGACGAACTCCATCGGTGTCCTCCTCACAACTGGCCGCCGCCGGCGGCGGAAGCGAAGCCTCGCACCCCGATGCCACCATCAGCCTGAATGGCGTGGCCCGTTATCGTGCCGCTCTGCTTCCGTGATGCGAGCAGTACGTATGGGCCGGTGAAGTCCTGCGGGTCGGTGCTCGAGTCGTACAACGGGATCGGCGGAGGCGGCGCATCGGCGGCCCGACGGTCGAACGATGCCGCGATCATTCGCTCGGCGAGACCGAGTGCGGCCGGGCCGCGCAGGTCCGTGCGCATCCCACCGCAGGCGACCCCGTTCACCCGGACCTTGGGGGCCAGCTCAAAGGCCAGTTCGCGCATGAGGCCGAGGCAGGCGTGCTTGCTTGCCGTGTAGACCGGGCCACCACCGTTCACGTAGAACGACGCGTTGGAAAGGGTCATCACGATACTGCCGCGGCTGGCGACCAGCTGTCGCCAGGCGGCCTCGGCGGCTAGCAGGTAGCCCTTGACGTTGGTCGCGAAGACCTCGTCGAACACCGCCTCCAGGTCCGCCGCCGACAGGCGGGTGAGCGCGCGCTGGTAGTCCCAGATCCCCGCATTCGCGACGAGCGTGTCGAGCCGGCCGAATCGTTCCACCGTTTCGGTGACCGCCCGGTGCAGGTCCTCACTGGACCGGACGTCACCGACGACACCGTGGATGCGCTCGGGGAACCGTGCGCAGAGCCTCTTGAGCTTGCTGGCGTCGCGACCGAACACGACCACCGAGGCGCCCTCCGCGACGAAACGCTCGGCGACCGCAGCGCCGATGCCAGCTCCGCCGCCGGTGATCAGTGCTACATCCCCCGCCAGCCAGCCGGTCATGAGCCGGCCTCAAGGAAGTCGGTCACCAGGCGTTCGAAGTCGGCCTGCCGTTCCAGCTGGACCCAATGGCCGCAGCGGCCGAAGACGTGCAGCTGCACGTCGCGGAGCTGCTTCAGCATCAACTGGGCCCCGTCGAGGGTTATGGTGCGATCGTCACGGCCCCACAGCAGCAGTGTCGGCGCCGATATCAGGTGGAGGTCACGCCAGAGCGGATCCATGCCGCCGCGTTTGGCGAATGCGGCGTTGTAGTGGTGGTAGAAGGCAACGTGGCTCTCGTCGAGGGACGCCTCGTATCGGGCACGGATGACATCGGCGCCGAACTGCCGATGGTCGAAAACCATGGTTCGGATGAAGTCCGCCATCTTCTTCTCGCTCGGCCCGGTGCCGTTGTAGTACCGGAACATCGCTTTCTGCCCCTCGGTGGGTGTGGGACCGAAGGGCAGCCATCCCCCGCCCGGTGCCATGAGCACAAGTCTGTCGACGCGATCGGGTCGCTGTTGTGCCATCGCAATCGCGGCCGCACCGCCGAGGCTGTTGCCGAGCAGGTGAAACTGTTCGATCCCGAGCAGGTCGAGCGCCTCGAGCAGGGCCTCAACGGTGATCTCGGTGATCGACCGCTCGTCGAGGTCGACACCGGTGGGCCGGTAGCTGCCGCCGAAACCGGGCTGGTCGGGCAGCACCACCCGGAAGTGGCGGACCAGCGCGGAAAGGTTCTGATGGTAATTGCTGACGCCGGAAGCCCCCGGGCCGCCGCCGTGGAGCATGACGAGGACCGGCCCCGCACCAGCTTCGGCGACCGCGATCTCGCCGAGGGACGTCAGCGCTCGTCGGGTGTTCAAGGCAATTGCGCTCGTCACGGTGCTTCCTTCTAGAAAAAAGTGCTGATGTTCTTGGCCAGCAGAACGTTCTGGTCGAGCAGGATGGTGCGGCGCGCGACCAGCAGCGTCCCTTCGGTGCGGCGCAGGACATCGCTGCGCTCACCCGCGAAGACGTTGTTTTCCCGTTCGAGGCGGTTGCGGTAGAGCAGAAAATTCGACCGCGCGGCATACTCGCCTTCGGTTTCCGCATGCCGGACCCGCACATTGGTGATTAGGTGCCGGGTACGTGACGGCGGGTCCTCGGCCCAGGCCATGCCGGAGTCCAAACGCCGGATCCGCCAGGCGAGGCTCTTCTTGGTCTCGTCGTAGAAGGCTGCCTCGCCGGGCGCTGCGACCGACATGGCTTGCTGGCGCCGTAACCGATTACTGCGGGTCGGCATCCAGTAGACAAGGTCTTCAGCGAACAGGTCGAGCCAGTCGGCAAAACGCCCCTCGTCGAGTAGTTCGGCTTCCCGGTAGTAGAGCTGCTCAACCTCGAAGTGGGTCGCCGCGTCGGCGCGCTGCTCCACGCCAACCGCTGCCGCTGCGGTCTGGTCGGTCACGGTGCTCACGGCTCATTCCATCCCTTCGAGAGATGTTCGGCGTAGGGTTCGTGCCGGAGTGCGGCACGTCAGGAGCGCAGCAGGCTACGCAGATGCACGGAGGGGTCCGCGAGCTTTCGCTGGTCCACCGGGACGGCTCGGTCGATCAGGCGGCGGGCGGCGCGTGCCGCGTTGCTGTCGTCGACCGTGGCGGCGGCGATCACGCGGTCGCCACGCAGGCCGAAGACGGCGAACGGTGGATGGTCGAGGACGCCACGTACGACCGTGTGCATGGCGTCCGCCATGCGACCGACCACTTCGAGGTGGTTGCCGTACCGGTCGGACCAGTACCAGGGGGCGGCCGGTGCGGGCCCGGCCCGGTCGAGCAGCGTCGCGGCGGCCCGGATGCCGTCGAGTTGCGCGGCCTCCCAGTGCTCCGCCCGGCCCGCGCCGTTGCGCGCTGGGTCGCCGACGGCGAGCACCGCCGGATTGGAGGTAATCTGCCCGGCGTTGACCAGGACACCGCCGTCGACGGTGAGGCCCGCTGCCTCGGCGAGCGTCGTCTCCGGGACCATCCCGACACCGATCACCACCACGTCGAAGACGCGGGCGTGCTCCTCGCCTGTCAGAACTGCCGCTGTCGTGGCAGGAAAGGCGCGCAGTGAAACCACCCGGGCGTGGATGGTCGTGACGCCATGGACCCGGTGCCGGTCGTGCAGCCATTCCGCGAGCTCAGGACCGACCGCGTGGGCCAGCGGGACACCGATCGGATCCACGACGACCACCTCGCATCCCAGCCCTGCGGCGGTCGACGCGACCTCCGCGCCGATGAGGCCGGCGCCCACGACGAGGACTCGCGCACCCGAGACGAGCACGGCACGTAACCGGTCGGCGTCGTCAACGGTCCGCACAGTGTGCACCTGTACAGCGTCGATGCCGGGGATGGGTGGACGAGCCGCCCTGCCCCCGGTGGCGAGCACCACCCGGTCGGCGGGCAGGGATCGTCCGTCGGCGAGTTCGACGCGGCCTTCGTGTGGGCGCAGCGCCGTTACCGAGGCTCTGGTGAGAAGCTCGACCGAATGTCGGCTGTACCATTCGGGCGGTTGCAGGGCGATCTGTCCGTGATCGGACCGGCCGGCCAGGAAGCTTTTCGTCAACGGCGGTCGATCGTGCGGAAACTCGCCGGCGTCGACGATGGTCAGGCCTCCGTCGAACCCACAGTCGCGCAGCCCCGTGGCGGTGCTGACCCCGGCGATGCCGCCGCCGACGATCACCACGTTCATCGCGGTTCCTCACCCGGGGGTACGCCCGGGAAGAGGTAGACATCGTCGCCGCGGACGACCACCCGATGCGCGACGGTGTCGCGGGTCGCCGGTAGGCATTCCACTACACCGGTGCGAAGGCAGAATCGGCTGGAGTGCAGCGGGCACTCGACCCAGCCCTTCTCGACCCAGCCATCCGCAAGGGACGCTGTTTCATGGGTACATGTGTTATTGAGCGCCCAGACGGAGCCGTCCTCGTCGCGCAGTAACGCTATGTCGTCGTCGGTGCCGGTGACAGCGCGGTTGACGGTGATGCCTGCGCCCTCGGGGATGTCGTTGAGATCCGCGACCCGAATGCCGTCGCTCATGTCTGCTCCTCATGCCAGGCTGGGGTATTCATCAGCTGCTGCCAGCGGCCATAGAAGGCACGGCCGGCCGCGTCGCTGTACAGCTCACTCGTCGTGCCGGGATGGCGGCCGTCCTCGCGCTCGGAGCCGAGGCCCATCTGATAGTTGAGCGCGACCCGGTTGGTGACGAAGCCGTGAGCTATCGCCTGCACTTCGCTCCAGTTCTCGCCGTCGTCCTGCTCGAAGATCCCGCTCGGACCGAAGGTGCGCAGGTTGTACAGGCGCTGCGCCTCCTTGACCTCCTCGGGCCAGGATTTGTCGACGATGGTCCAGGCCCAGACCTCCATCCGGTCAGGGCCTTTCGGGTGCCAGATGCGGAGACTGCCAACTACCGGCAGATAGGAGAAGTTAGGAAAAACGGTGGCATGGCCGTTGGTCAACGGCCCCTGGACTCGGGCCGCACCGAGCCGCTCGTGCAGGGCGGGGTAATCGGTCCACTCGTGCACCGGCTGGGCGTCGAAGCGGTTCTTCGGATGCACCGGGAATCCGGCGCCATGACCCTTCGGGTCGACGTACTGCCGGCCGGTGCGGTGCACGATCTCGTCCTTGGGCCGCTTGCCCGCCGGTGTCAGCACCATGAGCGCCGACGCGTGGCTCATGTTGACGTGGTACCAGTCGGTGGCGAACTGTTCCGCGGCCAGCTTCCAGTTGCCTTCCAGGACCCACTTCTGGACGCCCGCGACGACCTCGGTGCCCTCGTCGTCATGGTCGAGAAGAGCGTCCATGTACCACGTCATCGCGCCCAGGGCCTCGCGCAACGGCGGCGCCTGCGGGTTCCACGTACCGAAGATCAGCCCACGGTAGGTGTCGAGCTGGGCGACCTCGACCAGTCCCCAGTCCGCGGTGTCGAACCCGTCCGGGTAGCCGGTCCTGTTCGGCACGCTGATCAGCGCACCGTCGAGGTCGTAGGACCAGCCGTGGTAGGTGCAGGTGAAGTTGCGGGTGGTTCCGAAGTCGGCACGGCATACCCGAGCGCCGCGATGCCGACACGAGTTGAGGAACGCGCGGATGGTGCGGGTGCGGTCCATCGTCACGATCACGGCGTCCTCACCCATGTACGTGGTGAAGAAGTCGCCGGGCTTCTTGAACTGGTCGGTGTGCGCCAGAAACAGCCAACTCGGCGCGAAGACGCGACGTAGCTCCTGCTGGTAGATCTGTGGGTCGGTGAAAATGATCCGGTCGAGCAGCCCACCGGCAGCGTCGACGAGTCCAGACACGTCGACGGGGCGCGCCAGCCCCTGCGGCCGTGTCAGCGCCCCGGCCGGCTGCCCAGACCGGCCTCTGGGTGCCATGTTCGACGTCATGTGCGCTCCTTGAGTCATCGGACGAGCGGGTGCTGGGGCGAATCCGGATGCCGATGCCGTCGGCGGTGTGCCGGGTGCGATGCCCCCAAGCAAACGGTGCCGGCCGGGCACCCCGCCAGCGGTCGTGCCGTACGTCGGCACGGGCGCTGTCCCACCCGCCGTCGGTTCCGGCACGGTGCTCGCATGCTCGCAGCCAGCGCCGTATCCCAAAGCCCTGTCGATCCCCTCGCGGGTCTCGTGGTCGGCGACGTACCGCCACCGAAGCCCAAGGAGGGCTGGTCGGTGGTTCGCGTTATCGCGTCCTCGCTCAACATGCACGACCTGTGGACCCTGCGGGGCGTCGGTCATCCGGCGGAACGCCTGCCCGTCGTGCTCGGCTGCGACGCTGCTGGGATCGACCAGGATGGCAACGAGGTCATCGTCCACCCCGTGCTGGCCGACCCTGACGCCGGACGCGGCGACGAGACCCTCGACCCCAACCGAGCCTTGCTGTCCGAACGACACGACGGCGCGTTCGCGCAGTTTCTGTCCGTCCCGACGCGCAACCTGGTGC
Organism: Micromonospora sp. NBC_01392; assembly: GCF_045040125.1. Taxonomy (NCBI): domain Bacteria; kingdom Bacillati; phylum Actinomycetota; class Actinomycetes; order Micromonosporales; family Micromonosporaceae; genus Micromonospora; species Micromonospora sp. NBC_01392. The sequence continues at coordinate 2,220,079 of NZ_CP109549.1, forward strand.
CCAAACCTGACTGGCTGACCTTCGACCAGGCCGCATGCCTGCCGGTCGCCTGGACCACCGCGTACCGAATGTTGTTCACCCAGGCCCGGATCACCGCCGGCGACCGGGTCCTCGTGCAGGGCGTTGGCGGTGGTGTCGCCTCCGCCGCCATCAGCCTCGCCGCTGCGGCCGGCGCTGTGGTCTACGCCACGAGCCGCAGCGAGGCCAAACGCGCCGAGGCGCTCAAGTGGGGCGCCAAGGCAGCGCTGGCAGTCGGCGAGCGGCTGCCCGAACGGGTGGATGTGGTCATCGAGACCGTCGGTGAGGCGACCTGGGCGCACTCGCTGAGGGCGCTGCGTCCCGGCGGAACGGTTGTCGTCGCGGGCGCCACCAGTGGCACCAACCCGCCAGCCGATCTGAGTCGCATCTTCTACCTGCAGCAACGGATTCTCGGCTCGACCGGCTGTACCCGCTATGAGCTCGAATCGATGCTGCGCATGATGAAGGCCACCGGGGTGCGCCCGGTGATCGACCGTGCCCTACCGCTCGGCGAGATCACCAAGGGCTTTCAACTCATGGTTGACGGTCAGCTCACCGGCAAACTCGTCATCCACCCGCCGCAGCCATGAAAGGATCCGATTTGCCCGCCGCGCTCGTGGGCCTGTCCCACTCCCCGCTCATTGGTAGGAACGACCCAGCACCGGACGTGCTCGCCGCCGTCGACGCTGCCACCGCCGATGTCCGCAGCTTTGTCGAACGATTCGCCCCGGACCTTGTCGTGCTGTACGCCCCGGACCACTACAACGGCTTCTTCTACAAGGACATGCCACCGTTCTGTCTGGGCACCGCGGCGAGCGCGGTCGGCGACTTCGGGTCCGCCTCAGGCGAACTGTCAGTCGATGGTGACGCGGCCTCGGCGATCGCCTCGGGCGTGCTTGATCGCGGGGTCGACCTAACCATTTCCGCGCGGATGACCGTCGATCACGGGTTCGCGCAGCCCCTCGAAGTTCTTTTTGGCGGCATCGACAGGGTCCCAGTGGTCCCCCTCTTTATCAACAGTGTCGCCAGGCCACTTGGCCCGGTAGCCCGTATCCGTAGCCTCGGCACCGCCGTCGGCCTGGCCGCCGCCGAACTCGACCGCCGTGTGTTGTTCGTCGGCTCCGGGGGCCTGTCGCATGACCCGCCCGTACCGGTGCTGCGAGGCGCCCCACCCCGCGTCGCCGCCGCGCTCATCGACGGTCACCATCCGACGCCGGAGCAACGGGCGCGCGGCGAGGCGCGGGTGGTCCAAGCCGGCCGGGAGTACGCAGCCGGGCAGACCGGCATGGTTCCCATCAACCCGGCGTGGGACAACCTGGTCCTGGACACGTTCGAGCGTGGCGTCCTACAGGACGTCGACGGGTGGACCGTCGACTGGATGGGCGCCGAAGGCGGTGGCTCCGGGCACGAGGTGCGTACCTGGATCGCGGCGTACGCCTCCCTCGCTGCCACCGGCCCGTACGCCGTCACATCGCGGTTTTACCGCCCCATTCCCGAGTGGATCGCCGGATTCGCGATCACCACCGCGCTGCCGACGTGAGAGGGCCCGGCCCGAGCGAATGGTCGGTAAGCGAGACACGGACGAGGTCAGATGCCTGGTGCAGGCGGAAGGAGTTGCTGCGCAATGTCACCAACAGTGGTCGTCACCGGGGGAGCGCGGGGAATAGGTCTCGCCTGTGCCATGCGGCTCGCTCGGCAGGGCGTGCACGTCGAGTTGTGGGACACCGACCAGCCCGGTCTCGACCTGGCTGGCGAACAGCTTGCCTCTCTACGGCTACCGCATTCAGCGGCGGTGGTGGACGTGGCAGAACGCGACGCGGTCACCGACGCCGTGGCGACGCTGACGGGCCGACGGGGGGCACCACTGATTGTCGTGAATGCCGCTGGCATTCTGCGCGGTACCCGAATCCTGGAGATCACCGACAGCGAGTGGGCCGCCGTGCTTCGTGTTTGCCTCACGGGCGCTTTCGTAGTCTCGCAGGCATGCCTGCCGGCGATGCGCGCTGCGGGATTTGGACGCATCGTCAACATCTCGTCGACCGCCGGGAAGACGGTTTCTACGTTAGGCGGGGCCCATTACACGGCCGCCAAGTCCGGGTTGCTCGGCCTCACCCGTGCCATGGCCAAGGAAGCAGCCGGGTGGGGCGTCACCGTCAATGCGGTCTGTCCTGGCCTGATCGGGACGGAAATGGTGTATTCGTCCATCGACTCCGAGGTTGTTCGAGGATATGCCGAATCTTTTCCCATTCCGCGCCTCGGCACGCCTGACGAGGTAGCGGCCGTGGTGGATTTCCTGGTGAGCGAGGACGCTGCGTACGTCACCGGTGCCGCTGTCGACGTCAATGGCGGCGACCTCATGGTCTAGCCGGGGGTGCGGGCGGGCGGCGACAAAGGGAAACGCTCTCATGCGGAGGTTGTCGGATGTTTGGAGTAGTACAGGAGCAGCTGCGGCAGACCTTGGAGGAGATCCGGGCAGCTCGGCTGTACAAGCATGAGCGGCCGCTTGCGTCGCCGCAGGCGGCCCACGTCTTCGTGGACGGAGCGGAGGTGCTCAACTTCTGCGCGAACGACTACCTCGGCCTCGCCAACCACCCGGCAGTGGTCGCGGCCGCGCACGACGCGCTGGCCCGTTGGGGCTTTGGTATGGCATCGGTCCGATTCATTTGTGGGACCCAAACCCCGCACACGCAACTGGAGGAGCGCTTGTCTCAGTTCCTCGGAACCGAGGCGACAATCCTGTTCTCGTCATGCTTCGACGCGAACGCCGGACTGTTCGAGGTGCTTCTCGATGAGCGGGACGCGGTGATCTCGGACGAGCTCAATCACGCATCGATCATCGACGGCATCCGCCTGTGCAAGGCCCAGCGGCTACGCTACCGAAACCGGGATGTGGCTGATCTCGAGGCCCAGCTCCGCCGGGCTGCGAATGCCCGGAGGAGGTTGATCGTCACCGACGGGGTCTTCTCGATGCACGGCTACCTGGCGCCGCTTGACGCAATCTGCGATCTCGCCGACCGCTACGACGCGATGGTGATGGTGGACGATTCGCACGCCGTCGGCATGCTCGGGAACTCCGGCGCTGGCACGCCCGAGCTGTTCGGCGTGCAGGATCGCGTTGATATCAACACCGGTACCCTGGGAAAGGCGCTCGGTGGCGCGTCTGGCGGATATGTGAGCGGACGGGCTGAGATCGTCACGCTGCTCCGTCAGCGGGCCCGTCCGTATTTGTTCTCGAATTCGGTCGCGCCGGCGGTTGTGGCCGGCTCGCTCGCCGCACTGGACCTGGTGATCGGAAATCAGGCCGATCGTGGCCGGCTCTTTCGCAATGCCGCGCTCTTCCGGCGGCTGATGACCGAAGCCGGATTCGAACTGCTGTCCGGCGCGCACCCGATCGTGCCTGTGATGTTTGGAGATGCCGATCTCGCGGGTCGGATCGCAGAAGAGATGCAGCGCCGGCACGTCTACGTGACCGCCTTCAGCTTCCCGGTGGTGCCGCGGGGAGAGGCCCGCATCCGGGTCCAGCTGTCCGCAGGTCATTCTTCGGACGACGTCGTGAGCTGTGTGCAGGCGTTCGTCGACGCTCGCTCGACCGCGCGGAGAGCACTGGCGGCCGGCCACGACACTCACGATTGACTGTCGCAATGGAGCAAACGCCGCTGGGGGCGGGCCGGCGGCTACCGGCGGCTGCTCGAACCGTGCCCGAGCCTCGGCGCCGCCTGCCGGCACACGATGACTTGAAATCATTTTCATGGCGCAGCGTCCCTTTTGGTGACCGGCGACGCCCGGTGCGGTGGTCGTTCTTCCGCTGTCGTGTCGTGACCTGTAGATCTTTTCGCGCCGAACGGCTTACCCAGCAGTCTTGACACCAGTGTGCCACTGGCACATAATTCCCGCAGTGCCGCCAGAACGCGTTCGGCAAGATCTGATTTCGATAGGAGCGCGATGTCGTCGGTTAGGTCGCCTAAAGAAAACCCGAACGCGTCGGCGCCGGGGCGCAATCGATTTTTGTCCCTGGCCTCCGACGCTGCCGAACTATCGCCGGAATTGGTCGCGCTTCGCCATAAGCTGCATCGTCAGCCGGAGGTGGGACTGGATTTGCCGCAGACTCAGCATGCTGTTCTTGAGGCACTCGCCGGGCTGCCGGTCGAGACGTCCGTCGGTCGGTCGCTCTCGTCGGTGATCGGTGTGATCCGTGGGCCGCAGGCTGCCGACCACAACGCTGACGCCGTTATTCTCCGGGCGGACATGGACGCCATTCCGGGGGCGGAGAAAACGGCCGTCGAGTATGCCTCCACGAATGGCCTGATGCATGCTTGTGGACACGATCTGCACACCGCGATGCTTGTCGGCGCCGCGCACCTTCTCAGTGCACGGACCGCTGAGCTGGCTGGCGATGTGATCCTCATGTTCCAGCCCGGCGAAGAGGGGCATCTAGGCGCACAAACGATGCTCGCGGAGGGGCTTCTTGATTCCGTCCCGGGGTCAGTGGTGGCCGCCTACGCTATTCACGTTTCGTCCGCGCTTATTCCTCGCGGCGTTTTCGCTTCGCGCAAGCACTGCATGATGTCGGGTCTCACATCCATGCGGGTGAGACTCGTCGGGACTGGCACGCACGCTTCGACACCGCACCTGGGCCAGAACCCGGTGCTCGCCGCGTCCGACATGATTCTCAGCCTCCAGGCGATGGTCACGCGTCGGTTCGACGTCTTCGATCCCGTTGTTCTGACCATTGTGAAGATCGAAGGCGGGCAGGCGTCGAACGCAATACCTGAATGTGTCGTGTTCGAAGCGTCGGTACGCGCCTTTTCTGAGAGGTCGATGCTTCAAGTAATTGCAGAGGCTACCAGCGTAATCAAGGGGATCGCGAGCTTGCATGGGGTGGCGGCGGACGTATCCTGCGTTGAAACCTGCGGTCCAGTGATGAACGCCGAGTCGAGCGTCGAACTCGTCGAGAAATGTGTTTCGGAAATCTTCGGTCCAGCGCGGTATCAGGGCCTGCCGAGTCCGCTCACTGCTTCAGAAGACTTCTCTGAAGTTCTCGAACGCGTTCCAGGTGCAATAGTCCTGTTGGGCGCGCATCCTTCGAAATACGCCACCGAGGACGCACCGTTCAACCACTCGCCAAGCGCGGAGTTCGACGATGGAGTGATCGCTGATGGTGCCATGTTGCTCACTGAACTTGCCATTCGCACCCTAGCCGACTCGAAGTCGGCCTGAAAGATAATGGGGAAGTGCGCCGGGCGACTGCACTACGGGCCGACGAGAAGAATCTTCAAGAGAACCGAGGGATACCGATGAGATTCAACCGAAATGCTTCGCTGGTCGCGGCGGTGGTCGCGACAGCCGTTACGGCGGCGGCGTGCACTGCACCGGGCACGGGCTCCAACGGGAACCCAGGGGGCGTGTCCGGTACTGTGCGCATCGGGATCGGGTCCGATCCCAGTACCTTGGACCCGGCTTTGATCAACAACATTCAGGATGCGTACGTCGCCAGTCCGGTCTACGAAACCCTCGTCCGCCGGACCGATTCAGGACAGGTCGTGGGCGGCCTTGCCATAAACTGGGATGTCAAACCCGACAAAGCCACCTTCACGCTGCGCGACAAGATTTTCTGCAGCGACGGCACACCGCTTTCTGCCTCTGCGGTGGCAGCTTCCCTCAATCGGCTCGTCGCGCCGGGCACAAAATCGAACAGCGCCCGCTTCTCGTTCGGAACGGGTACGGCGACGGCGCAGGGCGACGACGCCGCGAACACGGTGACGGTATCGCTATCAAAGCCCTGGTCGGACCTGCTCGTCGGTGTGGCCATGCCATGGACGGCCATTATCTGCCCCGCCGGACTGGCCGATCCGGCCTCGCTCGCTACTCGCTCAGCCGGCACCGGCCCCTACATCCTCGACGGTGCGACACCTGGGCGGAGCTATACGTATGTGCGGCGATCGGATCACACGCCGCCGCCTGATCCCACGGTCACCAGGTCCGGCAAGACGCCGCAAAAGCTGGTCTATGAGGTGGTCAACGACAGCAGCACCATGGCCAACGCACTGCAGACCGGCCAGTTGGATGCGGGGCTGCTGACGGATCCAAACGTCGAACGCTTCTCAGGCGCCGGCGGATTCACCGTCGAGTCGAAGAATGTGGGAAGCTCGCTGCTCATCTTCAACCAGGCCCGCGGAAAGCCAACTGCCGACCCGAGCGTCCGGCGGGCACTGATGGCGACAATCGACAAGAACGCCTTCAACCGCGCCACTTGGGCAGGCAAGGCCGAGGTGATCTCAAGCCTCAGCCCGGCTGGCCCTTCATGCGCTGACAGCTCCAAGGCCGACGCGGGACCCACCTTCGATCTGGCCAAGGCCAAGGAGGACCTTGCCGGGCAGAAACTGAAGATCCGCGTCGTGGGCACCACCCAGGCGGCTGGCGGCGCCGGTACGGCGTACGTCCAGGCCGCCCTGAAGGAGGCCGGAGTGGACGCCACACTGGCCAACACCGACACGACAACCTGGGCGACGACCCTGTTCGGTGGCACCAACAACTGGGACGCGACTGTCCTCTTCGCGATCAACCTGGCCGGAACTCTCGCTGCCGTCGGCGGATACCTGCTCGGTCCGCCCCCACCCGCCGGGGTGAACTTCGCGAATATCGACAACGCGAGCTTCTCCGGCCACTTCGGTGAAGCTACGACGAAGGCCGGGAACGCGTCGTGCGGCGCATGGGCCGACGCCCAACGGGACTTGATGGGCAACTACGACGTCCTGCCCCTCTCCGGTGTGCTGTTCCAGCTGGTCTGGTCGGCGAAGGTCAAGGGCAGCGCGCCGAACGGTGTCATCGACGGGACGTCTCTGCGGTTGCAGTAGAGAATTCGGAGGCGACCTGTGGTGAAGTACATGGCACGTTTGCCGGGGCGCCGGTACGTGGTCGCAGCACGGCGGGGACCCGCCGTGCTCCGGGCCAACCCGTCGCTGCGGTTCTGGGCTACCCGGCTGGCGTTCCTTCCAGGGATCTTGGCCATCTTGCTGGTGGCGACGTTCTGCATTGTCCACCTGATCCCCGGGGACCCCGCGCTGGCAATCCTGGGTACCTCCGCCACACCCGCGCAACTGGCAGAGGTCCGGCACGCGCTACGGCTGGACGAGCCGCTCACCGCCCAGTTCCGGGACTATGTCATTGGCATCGCCAAGGGTGATCTGGGCGTGTCCTTCCGCAACGGCGAACCGGTCGCCCAGGTGATCCTGAAGCGCCTGCCCACCACGCTGGCCCTGGCCGGCTTCTCGCTGGCGCTCGTACTCCTCGTCGGGGTGTCCGCCGGCATCGCGGTGGCGGCCGTCGCTGCCCGACGACCCTCCGTCGACAGCGCCTTCGGGGCCGCTGCGAGCATCCTCGGCTCCCTACCGGAGTACATCTCGGCGACATTGCTCGTGTTGCTGTTCGCGCTCTGGCTGCGGGTTGCTCCGGCCGCCGGCATCCAGAGCTGGGACTCCTACATTCTGCCGGTCATAGCACTGAGTATCGCGCCCACGGCGCTCATGGCCCGCGTCGCCAACCGGGAGGCGTCGGTGGTCCTGCGGCAGGATTACCTGCGGGCGGCTCGTGCCAAGCATCTCTCGCTCGTGCGTATCTATCTTCGTCACGTGCTGCCGAATGTCATGACCGGCGTCCTACCCTTCGCCGGGTTGCTGGTGACCGGGCTGGTGGGCGGCGCAGTCGTCGTAGAGAGCGTCTTCAACCTCCCCGGACTGGGTTCCGTCGTCGTGGCCTCCGTCCAGCAGCGTGACTACCCCGTGATCCAGGCCGCCGTACTGGTGTTGGGAGTTGTCGCGTCGGTCGCCAGCGCCGTCGTTGACGTCGGCCTCGGAGCTCTGGATCCGCGCGCCGCGGAAGGAGAACGCCCGTGAGACAGCATCGAGTTCGGCCGCGCCAGCGGAGACGATGGTCCGCCCCACTGCGTGTGGGCTGCGGCATCCTGCTCGCGGTGGTGGCCGTTGCGATGGTCGCCCCGCCGACCATCGGAGCCGGGGCTGATTCGCTCTCCGGCCTTGCCCGCTCCGGCCCGACCGCCCACCACGTGCTTGGAACCGACGCGCTCGGCCGGGACAACCTCCTGCGCACTCTGGACGCGGCCCGTCTGACCCTGCTCATGGCAGTCGCCGCCACCGCGCTCGCCGCGATCGTCGGGGTCAGCGTCGGCGCGGGCCTGGCCCTGGGTGGGCGGCGTGTCAGGACCATCGGTGGCCGCTTCATCGACCTGCTGATGGCGTACCCGCCGATTGTGGTGGCCGTGCTCGTCACCTCGATCCTGAACCCGGGCGTGACCACCTCGGTCTACGCCATCGGTGTCGCCATGGTGCCGGCCTTCGCGCGGTTGAGCCTCCGGCTCGGGTCATCCGTTGCCGGGCGCGACTACGTCGCCCTTGCGCGACTTGCCGGTGTGGGTCGCGGGCGGATACTGGTCCGACACATCCTTCCCAACGTGGCTGAGCCGCTGTTGGTGTTCACCTCGGTCGCGATGGGGACCGCGGTGCTGGCGCTGTCCGCGCTGAGCTTTCTGGGGATCGGCGTGCAACCGCCGGCGTACGACTGGGGACAACTCCTCAACGATGGTCTGTCCGCGATGTACACGAATCCGGTGCACGTCGTTGGTCCGGTAGTGGGCATCACGCTGGTCGGCCTGGCGTTCGGCCTGATCGGCGAGGGCCTCGCCGCACGATCTGAGCGCCGTCCGCAACGCCGAGCCGCCCTGCCGGCCAGACGTCGTACTCGATCGCGCCAACTCGCCCCGGCGACGCCGTCCGGATCGTCGAAGGACCTCGTCCGGATGCGAGGACTGGTTGTCGAGACGGACGGCGCCTCACCGACCCCGATCGTTGACGGCTTGAACTTGACCATCGGGCACGGAGAGATCGTCGGAATCTGTGGCGAGTCCGGCAGCGGTAAGTCGTCGGTGGTGAACGTCATCGCGGATGTCCTGCCGCCTGGCCTCCGGTCGCAGGCGGCTGAGCTGGCCCTCTTCGGCGTCGACGTCCGGGCGCAACGCTCCACCGCGCTGTCCATGAAGGTTGGCCTGGTCTTTCAGGACCCGTTGGCGGCACTCAACCCGACCATGCGAATCGAGGGGCAACTGACAGAGGCTCTGCTTCGGCATCGGCGGTGCGGTAGGGCCGAGGCGCGCTCGGAAGCACTGGCCCGTCTGACCGAAGTGGGTGTCCCCGACCCCGCTGCCGCGTTACGGCGTTATCCCCATCAGTTCTCGGGGGGCCTGCGCCAGCGAATCGTCATCGCGATGGCGTTGATGATGAACCCGTCGATGCTGATCGCCGATGAGCCCACCACGGCTCTCGACGTGACAACACAGGCAAACGTCCTTCGCCTTCTGGGCAGGTTGCGACGTGAGCGGGACATGTCAGTTCTGATCGTTTCGCATGATCTGGGGGTGCTCGCCGAGATCTGTGATCGCGTCCTGATCATGCGCCGCGGGTGCCTCGCCGAGGAGCTGACCGGTTCGGACCTGGCAGCTCGTCGGGCGTCGAGCGCCTACACCAAGGCGTTGTTCGACGCCACCCCGAGCTTGAGCCGCGCAGATTGGGGCACAACCACGATGGTCAGTTCAACACGACAGGCGTCCCTCTGATGGCTGGCCACGACCTGCGCGTATCGGACCTGACCACGTCGTACAGCAGGGGAGCGCCGCCCATCCTGTCCGCCCTCCACCTCACCTTTCCTGCCGGGGAGAGTTTCGCCATAGTGGGTGAGTCCGGGTCCGGCAAGACGACGCTGGCGCGGGTCATCTCCGGCCTCATGCGTCCGCTGAACGGTGAGGTGACCCTGGGCGGAGAGAGCCTTTGGGCGGACGGTCGTTGGCGGGGCACCAGGCGAGTCCAGTACGTCCCCCAGGACCCGTCATCCTCGCTGAACCCGAGGATGACGGTGGGTGAGGCGATCGCCGAGGTGATCGACCCACGTCGGCCGGGTAGGGCGCGGACGCAAGCTGTCGAGCTGCTCCGGTCCGTCGGACTCTCGGGCACCGAGTACGCCCGCTATCCGCACGAGCTCTCGGGCGGCCAGCGCCAGCGGATCGCGATCAGCCGGGCGATCGCGGTACGGCCGGAGGTGCTGGTGGCGGACGAGATCACATCAGCGCTGGACAGTACGGTGCAAGCCGAGGTGCTGAGCGTCCTGGCCGATCTGCGGCGCACGATGAATCTGTCCCTTGTCTTGATCTCCCACGATCTCGCCGTGGTAAGCGTTGCGTGCTCTCAGGCGGCTGTCCTGTATCGGGGAACCATCGTCGAGGCGGGTCTGACGGCAAACCTGCTCGGCCGGCCCCGACACCCGTACACCCGATTGCTGCTCGATTCCGTGCCGGGCGCCGGACGCAGGCGCCAACCGCCGGTGGGCCCATCGGCGCGCGGGCATGACGACGGGCCGCCGGGCAGGGGCTGTGTGTTTCGGGCACGCTGCTCATCGCTGTATCCCGGTCGGCAGACCACCGCCTGTGAGCGGGTTCGACCTCAGCTAGTCGGTTCCGCGGAGTCGAGAACGGCATGCCACGTTCCGCTCCTGCCCACGATGGAGACCAAGATGGAGGAAAATCGATGAAGCCGCCGGCTCGACCAGAGGACGTGCTGGAGCTCCGCTTCCCGATGGCGGCCACACTCAGCCCGGAGGGTCGTCGTCTGGCCCTTTCGCTGGCCGCCACAGATGCCGCGGTTCCGGCTGACCGGACCTCATTGTGGCTGTTGGACCTCACCACCGACGAGATGAGTCAGATCGATCTGTCGGCGGTGTGGCTGTCCGCGCCGGTGTGGTCACCGGACGGCGGTGCCCTGGCGGTCGTCGCGTTGGTGTCCGGAGTGCCACAGGTCTGCGTGATCTCCGTGCGGGAGCAGCCGGCCACACTGCGTCCTGTGACGACGCTGCCGATGGGTGTCGGAATGGTCACCCCCGACTGGTCACCGGACGGAACGCAGCTGACGTTCTCCGCGCCGGTGAAGCCGCCCCGCAACCCCGGCGCACCATACCGAGTGACTCAGCCGTTGTGGCGCCTCGACGGAGTGGGCCTGATCGACGATTTACGTCAAGAGATTCATCTGGTGGACGTGGACACGTGCCTTGTCCGCCAGGTCACGTCGCACGGCGGTGTGAACGCGGCAGTGTCATTCAGTTTTGACGGTGCTCGGCTGCTGTATACGGCATTCGACACGGATGATCGTAGGCAGCGCTTTGTTGTCCGCTCTGTCGATCTGGCCAGCCGTGACCAACGGACCTACTACGACGAGCAGTTCTACGTGTTCGCGCCCGCGGCGGCATGGCTCGCTGACGGTTCGGTCGTGTTCACCACACTCAACAGTGGCGGTCTGGAACGGATGAGCCTTCTGGTCGAGCGGCCGGACGGGCGCCGTGCCGTTTGCCCGCTCCCGTCCGACGGTTGGCTGTTTGGGATGGTGCAGGGCGACTTCCCGTTCTTCAATCTGCAGTCACCCCGAATTGTCGTCGGTCCAGGCGGCAGGGACGCCTTCGTGCACGTCCAGCACGGCGGGAAGGTCAACGTCTACCGTACCTCGCTGGTCGAGCCCGGGGATTGGCAGCTCGTGGTAGACGACGACGCGGTCAGCGTGCCGTTCGCAGCGACCGCGGACTTCCTTCTCTATGCACGGACGACGATGACTGATCCGCCGGACTTCTGGACGCTGGATCTGCGCGACGGGACGCGACTTCGTCGGACTGCCCTAAACTCCGGCGTCCCCTTCCTGGGCAGCTACGAGATCCACCCGCTGACCGTACAGTCACCGGACGGAACCCCGGTGGAAAGCTGGTACCTGAGGTCGGTGGATGCAGCCGGTCCCTTGCCGACGGTCGTGTCACTGCACGGCGGTCCATCGGTCGCATGTTGGGGCCACGCGTACAGCTTCGATCACCTCCTGCTTGCGGACGCCGGGTACGGGGTGTTTCTTCCGAACACCCGCGGCTCGTCCGGCTACACCGCCGAATTCGTCAAGGCCAATCACGGCAGGTGGGGACAGGCGGAGTTGGCGGACCTTATGGCGGCGGTTGACGGGGCCGTCGCAGCGGGGCTTGCCGACCCGGACCGACTTGCCGCGTTCGGGATCTCGGCCGGAGCGTTTCTCGCCGGCTGGGCCGTGACGCACACCGATCGGTTCGCCTGTGCGGTTCTGGACTCTCCGGCGCTGGACTGGGCGGCGATGATCGGTTCCGACATCGGCCCGCTCTTCATGCCGTGGATCGGCGCGACGTACGGGGCGGGTGAAGCGGCGGCGGGCGTCTACGCTCGGTCGTCGGTGACCACCTACGCGGCCAACTGCCGCACTCCGGTCCTGTTCATTCAGAACGAGGGCGACCAACGTACGCCGGCGAGCCAGTCGGATCAGCTGTACGCGGCACTGCATATCCATGGCTGCGTTACCGAGATGCTACGGGTGCCCGGTACGCCGCACGCGGCGTCAATTGGCTTCGGTCACCCACGTGCCCGAACGGCTCAGAACGAGGCGTTGCTTGACTGGGTGTGCCGATACCTGCCCCCTCACGAGGCGACCGACGGGGCCACCATCCGCAACAGCGCCTCGAACGCCTGACGAGCGGCAGCCTGGTCGCCGGTAAGAAACATGTCCAACAGCAGGCCACGGAACGCCGCCACGAGTAACCACGCCTCGCTCTGCGCGTCATGGTCCGAAAGACCCTCTGCCCGGCCCAGCGCGGCGAGAGTCGGTGTCCAACCAGTGACGACGGTACCGAGAAATGCCGAGTGAGCCTCGAGGTCCTCCATGGCCGCGCCGGCAAGCGAGAAGAACAGCCTGCTTTGAAATTGGTGACCCGGGGTCAGATACAGCTCCCAGGCGCGTCCCAGAAAGTCGGCACGGCTGGTTGCCGACGCGCTCAGTTCCGCAAGGTCGTTTTTCCGCAGCCTCAACATGACCGCGCCGAGCAGCTTCTCGCGTGTGCCGAAGTGATATTGGAGCATTCGGTGGCTTGTGCCGAAGGCGGCGGCGAGTTGTCGGAGAGACGCGTGCGTCGCGCCGGTGGCCTGCACAAATTGGGTGGCTTTGGTGAGGATGCCATCGGCCGGTGTTCCGGGCTCCGGGAGCAGCGGTTCGCTGTGTACGGCAGCAGCCATCGGGCCACCTCGAATCACTCGGCGTCGGGCTGTGGGCAACGTGCTGCACCTTACCCGGGCCGCTATTGGGCAGGTGTCGGCAGGATCGCTGCGGGTCCTCCAGCGGGCAGGTCCTCACCGATCCGTGATCACAATCCCCGGGCAGGAGCGCTAACTTGATCTTTAACCTCCTGAGGTCCCGCGGGGACCCCGAACGCCAATGGAAACAGCCCTTGGTTGATGATCTTCTTGTCCAAGGGACGTCTCGTAACTCGGGGCAGCTCAGACGGGGTGATCCCGGAGCTCCGGGATCGATGGTTGCTGTGTGTTGCTGGATGAACGTGACGCGCGAGGAGACGTCGCTGCGGGGCAGGGTGCTGAGCTGGCTGGCGGCACGCCGCAGCCTGTCGATCAGCGTGGTTTTTGCCGGCTCCGGGTCCGCCGGTGATGACGATGTACTGGCTGCTCACGTCGTCCTCTCTGTGATAGGCGTGTACTCCTCGTGGCCCCGGCGTCTGTCCGTTGGGGATGATCACCGAGGATGCGTGGGTGCAGGTGATCTCCCGTAGCCCGCCAGGAGTGGATCCTCCCTTTCACGGGGGCTGACCCCGCCCAGTTCAGCAAGCTGGTCCGGCTGGTCGCCGAGGTTGGCGGAGACGGAATCGCTGACGGTCGGCCGGGCCGGCAGTGGGCCCTCGACCTGGCCGACCGGGTGCTGCTGGTGGCTGTCTACCGGCGCACGAACCTGACGATGCGGCAGATCGGCCCGCAGTTCGGAGTGTCGCATTCCGCCGCGCACCGAGTCATCGACACTCTCGGTCTATGCCGACACCAATACCGCGCCAGAACAACCCACTACCAGCGGCGACTTCGCGCGTCGCGCCGAAGCCGGCGCCAAGGAGTCGTAGCCGCGCCGGGCGACAACGTACTTGTCAGGTCGTTGGTGGGTGCCGCGGTCGGCAGGTCTACGGGGCTCGTATCGCTCAGCGGTACGCCGCTGTTGCCTTCGCCCGAGCACGACCTCGATCGTGAGGGACGTGGATAACCTGACGACATCAACCGCGACCACCCGGACGGACGACGCCGTGCTGCTGGCGGCGGACCGACTTGCTCGGGCATCGGCCTCCGGCATCGCGTGTGCACCCGTGCGCGATCTCATCGGGCGGGGCGACGTGGACGCGGCGTACGCCGTCCAACGGATGCTGGTGGCACAGCGGATCGCGGCTGGCGCCCGGGCCGTCGGGCGCAAGATCGGTCTGACCTCGCCGGGGGTGCGGGCCCAACTGGGGGTGGACCGGCCGGACTTCGGGGTGCTCTTCGCCGACATGCAGTACGCCTCGGGTGACATCGTGCCCGCCGACGCCGTGCCGCAGCCACGGGCTGAGGCCGAGATCGCGTTCGTTCTCGGGGCGGACCTCGCGGACGGCAACCTCGACGCGGGCCCGGTACGGCAGGCCATCGACCACGCCGTCGCTGCTGTCGAGATCTGCGGCAGCCGGATCCAGGACTGGGACATTACCTTCGCCGACACTGTGGCGGACAACGCCTCAAGCGGTGCCTTTGTCCTGGGCTCGGTGCGACGGGGACTTGATGAGTTCGAGCCCCGTGACGTCTCGATGACCATGTCGGTCGAAGGCGAGGAGGTCTCCGCCGGGTCAGGGGCTGCTTGCCTGGGGGACCCGATCACCGCTGTGGTGTGGCTCGCGCGCCAGCTGCGCGATCTGGGTTGCCCGCTGCGCAGCGGTGAGCTGGTGCTCTCCGGCGCGCTCGGTCCCATGCGTCCGATCCGATCCGGCCAGGTGGTGAACGCCGAGTTCTCCGCGCTCGGCTCGGTGTCGTTCACCTTTGGCGGGGTGGCCCGATGAGGGCGAAGGTGGCGATTATCGGGTCCGGCAACATTGGCACCGACCTGATGATCAAGGTGCTGCGTCTCTCTGAGCACCTCGAGATGTCGGCCATGGTCGGCATCGATCCGGCCTCCGATGGGCTGGCGCGAGCTCGCCGGCTCGGCGTACCCACCACCTCAGATGGTGTCGAGGGACTGTTGGAGATGCCTGACTTCGACGGGATCCGGATCGTCTTCGACGCCACGTCGGCCAAGTCCCACCAGGCGAACGCCGCTCGGCTGATGCCCTTGGGGAAGAGGCTCATCGACCTGACACCTGCGGCTATCGGGCCGTTCGTGGTGCCGGCCGTGAACCTGGCGGAGCACAGCGACGCACCGAACGTCAACATGGTCACCTGCGGCGGTCAGGCCACGATTCCGATCGTCGCCGCTGTCACCCGTGCCGCCCACACGCCGTACGCCGAGATCGTCGCCGCCATCGCGTCGAGGTCCGCCGGCCCGGGCACCCGAGCCAACATCGACGAGTTCACCGAGACCACCGCTCACGCCATTGAGATCGTCGGGGGTGTGGCGCACGGCAAGGCGATGATCGTGCTGAATCCGGCCGAGCCGTCCATGATCATGCGCGACACCGTCTACTGTCTGGTCGACGCCCCACACCCCGGCCAGCACAACGACATCGTTGCCTCGATCGAGTCGATGGTTGCCGAAGTCGCTGCGTACGTGCCCGGCTACCGGCTCAAGCAGCGGGTGCAGATCGCGCAGGTGCCGTCCGACCAGCCGGTGCACACCCTTACCGGCGGTGTGCCGGTGACCCACCAGGTCTCGGTGTTTCTTGAGGTTGAGGGAGCTGCCCACTACCTGCCGAGATATGCCGGGAACCTGGACATCATGACAAGCGCGGCACTTCGGGTGGCCGAGGAGATCGCGCGGGCGACCGCGGGCAGGGGAGCGCTCGCATGACCCGCCTGTTCATCCAGGACGTCACGCTCCGCGACGGTATGCACGCCATCCGGCACCGGCTCGCACCCGAGCAGGTCGGCCGCATCGCCGCCGCGCTCGACCGCGCCGGCGTCGATGCCATCGAGGTCTCGCACGGCGACGGCCTGGCCGGGAGTTCGCTGAACTACGGCCCCGGCTCGCACACCGACTGGGAGTGGCTCGAGGCCGCCGCGGCGAACATTCGCCACGCCCGACTCACCACCCTGCTGCTGCCCGGCATCGGGACCATCGCCGAGTTGCGCCAGGCGTACCGCCTCGGTGTTCGCTCCGTCCGGGTGGCCACCCACTGCACCGAGGCGGACCTGGCCGCCCAGCACATCGCCACCGCCCGCGACCTCGGCATGGACGTTTCCGGGTTCTTGATGATGAGTCACCTGGCGCCGGCTGCCGAGCTCGCCCGCCAGGCAGCCCTCATGGAGTCGTACGGCGCGCACTGCGTCTACGTCACCGACTCCGGTGGCCGGCTGCTCATGGACGGCGTCCGCGAGCGCATCCGCGCCTACCGGGATGTCCTCGACCCGTCCACCGAGATCGGGATACACGCCCACGAGAACCTCTCGCTCTCCGTCGCGAACTCCGTGGTCGCTGTCGAGGCCGGCGCCAACCGGGTCGATGCCTCCCTGGCCGGCCAGGGCGCCGGCGCGGGCAACTGTCCCATCGAGCCCTTCGTGGCCGTTGCCAATTTGCAGGGCTGGAAACACAGGTGCGACCTGTTCGCCCTTCAGGACGCCGCCGAGGAGATGGTCCGCCCGCTCCAGGATCGCCCGGTCCGCGTCGACCGGGAGACGCTGACGCTCGGGTACGCCGGCGTCTACAGCTCGTTCCTGCGGCACGCCGAGGCCGCTTCGCAGCGGTTCGGAGTCGATGTGCGGGAGCTGCTCGTCGAAGCTGGCCGTAGGCAGCTTGTCGGCGGCCAGGAGGACCTGATCGTGGACATCGCCCTCATGCTGGCGCCTCGGGATGACGAGCCGGCCGCCATCCGACAAGGCGGACCTCGGTGCCATGAGGAGTGACGAGGACCAGGCGACCGCGGTCGGTGTTGCGGGGCCGGCCGTCATCAACCGCGTTGATGGTGCCCGGGCTCCGGAAAGCCAACCAGCGTAGGTGGTCGATCGAGGACCGGCGCTCGCCGTGTCACCCAAGATGTCGGGCATGCGCCGGGCGCGGGCGGCGAGGTCTGCCGTGGGTGTCGTTGACCGATTCGCCGACCACGTCATCGACCTCGGACCCGGCGCCTTCAAGTGATCACCCGATGCCGACCTAGTGATCGGCGGCCTGCGGCAGCGGGGCGGGCTCGCCATCCGTGCTGTTCGTGCCCCCCTGAATGCCTGACGGGCTTCGTGCGCCGGACGGATGCGCGTGACTGCCGAGGGAGGGCAAGCGCTCGACGTTGCTCCTCCCTCGGCAGACCTCAGGCGGACTCGGTGGGGAGCCCGGCCTCCACCCAATCCTGGATGCCCTCGCGGTACTTCCGCACGTTGGTGTAACCGAGAGCGGTGAGGCGGTCGGCGACCTGTCCGCTATTGGGGCAGGCCGGGTTGGAGCAGTAGGTGACGATTGCGGCGCCGCGGTCGGGAAGCAGGGCGGACGCCTCGGCTTCCACGTCGGCCAGGACCAGTTCGATGGCGCCGGGCAGGTGCTGCTTGGCGTAGTACTCGCCGCCCAGCGTGTCCAGCACAGCCACCGAGCCGGCGTCGATCGCTGCCTTCAGTTCGTCGCGGGTGATGAGTGCGGTCATGTCACTACCTTCCGAGGGATATGGACTATAGTCCGGTTGTGCTTCACCACGATAGCGGACCGCAGTCCGTTTCTGCAACGCCTCTGGAGTTCCTGCGCACCCCACCAGCCAGGGAGCGCGCGGACGCGGCACGTAACCGCGCCGCCGTGCTGGAGGCCGCGAGCAGACTGTTCGCCCAACACGGCGTCGAAGCGGTATCCATGGACCAGGTGGCGGCAGCCGCCGGTGTCGGCAAGGGCACCTTGTTCCGCCGCTTCGGCGACAAGTCCGGGCTGGCCGCAGCGCTGCTGGACTCCCGGGAGTCCGTGCTGCAGGAGGCGATCCTGCACGGGCCGCCGCCCCTCGGCCCCGGCGCACCGGCCGAGGAACGCCTGGCCGCGTTCATCGAGGCCTACCTCGATTACCTGCTGGAACACCTGGCCCTGATCCGAATGTCAGAGACCTCGACACCCGGTGCCCGGTACCGGATCGGCGCCTACCGGTTCTGGCACCGCCACATGTCAATCTTGCTCGGCCCCACACCCGACCCCGAACACACCGCCCACGCCCTACTCGCCGCCCTGGCCGCCGAACACGTAGCCGCACTCCTGCCGGAACTCGGCGAACAACGGATACGAGCTGGCCTTACCCGCCTCGCCCACGCGGCGATGCGATCCAGCCCGTAAGAATCCGGCCGTGCCCCTGGGTGCCCCGATTCGTCGTACGCGTCAGCGCGCAGGATCGCCCGCGCAGGTCAAAGGCCACTTCTCGGAGACGGGAGGTAGCCTTTCTGCTTCCGCACACCAGCCTGGTTCCTTGGCGTCCCCGACATGGGAGGTGCCAAGGGATTCCTGGGAACTGCGGCGACAGGCCCGCTCGCCGATTTCTATCACTCGATCGCCGGCGTCGGCCTGACCGATGTCCCGTTCATGGGCGCCCTGCTCGCCATCGGCCTCGCGTTGGTCCTGGGCGTGGCGATGCGGCTGGCGGCCGGAGCCGGAGCACTGCTGACCCTGATGATGTGGACCGTCGTCCCCCCGGCGAACAATCCGTTCATGGACGACCACCTCGTCTACGCCGCCGTGCTGGTCGTCCTGGCCCTGTCGGGCGCCGGCAACACTCTCGGCCTGGGCACCTTCTGGGCCCGGATCCCGCTGGTGCGACGCACCGGCTGGCTGAAGTGGACGACGTCAGGTGACGGACGGCCGAGAGGAGTTCGACATGACGGACCAGGCCGAGGAACATGACCGGCGCATCGTGGTCGGAGTCGACGGATCACCGGGCTCACGGATCGCCCTGCGATGGGCGGTGACCCAGGCGGAGCTGAGCAACGCACGGGTCGTCGACGTGGTCGGCGCGTGGCACGACCCGGCGGAGTACGCATTCGCCTACGGGTGGTCGCCGGCGGTGTTCGAGGATGTGAGCATCGCGGCGATCACCCGAGAAGATGCTGGTGGAGGCGGTCGCGGACGTGGCCAGAGGTGGTGCGCCCGTCCAGTTCACCACCCAGGTGGTACGAGGGCATCCGGCTCAGGTGCTGCTGGATGCCGCGGACGGGGCGCAGTTGCTGGTGGTGGGCAGCCGGGGACACGGCGCCTTCGCCGGGATGCTGCTCGGCTCGGTCAGCCAGCACTGCGTACAGCACGCGTCGTTCCCAGCCGCTTCGAGGTTCTCGTCGCGGCCGGGCACGGTGACCGGGCCCGCGCCGTGCACCCAGTGCGCGGCGCGGCAACCCGGCACCGCTGGCCGCACCGGCACCGCCCGCGACGACCCGGGAGGGAGGTCGCGGGCGGCCTGCGCACCGCTGCCACGGCGGTCGTCAGCTCCGGCTGAGGACCACCTTCGATGGCCGGCGCGATGGCGTAGGGTGGGGCGGAACGGCCGCCCTGGTCCCTGGTGGTGCCCCAGCCGCAGGCGCACCACCAGGAGCATCGGATGCCTGTTTCCCCTGTCTATGTCGTCCCCGGCCCAGAATCCGCGAACGACCTCGTCAAGCGGGTCGCCGACCGTGACCGGGCCGCCTTCGGTCGCCTCTACCGCCGTCTCGTCCGCGTGGTCTTCATCCAGGTGTGTGAGATTGTGGGCCGCCCGTCGGTCGCCGTCGCGGTGACCCGGGCGGTGTTCGTCGAGGTGTGGCAGCTTGCGCCGAGGTGCGCCGTTGGTCAGGTCGATGGTCTCGCGTGGGTGGCGGCCATCGCGGATCGCCGGGCTGCGGAACGGCTTCGTGAGATCGATGGCCCACCTCGCCCCTCGGCACCGGATACGACGAGTTCGTCGGTCGCGAACTGATCGCCGCGCTGGACGGAGAGCCGCCGGCACTCCTCGGCGCGTCGGTTCCACCCACCACCGGATGACCGTCCGCCGACGGGCCTCGGCCCGGTGACCGAAGCGGTCACCGGGCCGAGCGTTCACGCTCGGCCTCGGCCTGGCGTGACATGGAGCGTTTCATCGATTCGGGCAGCGCGACGTCCTTGACCTCGAGGCGTTCGACCTTGACACCCCACGGGCCCTCGGTGGGTGTGTCGATGATGCCGGTGGGTTCGGCGTTGAGCTTGTCCCGGTCGGAGAGCAACTCGTCGAGGTCGGCGCGGCCGATCACCGCGCGCAGCGAGGCCTGTGCGACCTGGGAGACGGCGTACAGGTAGTTCTGCACGTTCACCAGTGCCTTGACCGGGTCCACGACGCGGAAGTACACGACCGCGTCGACGCGTACGGAGACGTTGTCGCGGGTGATGCCGTCCTGCGCGGGCACGCTCATGGTGGTGATGAGGCCGGGGCCACGGCTACCCTCGCGCACCCGGCCGAAGCGGAACACCACCCCGAGCTCGTACTGCTTGACGACCCGTACCGCTCGGGCGGCGGCCGATCGGAGCGATGCTGCCGCCCTCGTTGTCCCACACCGCGTCCGCAGCGGAGCCGGTCGCCGCCGCGGCCCGGAGCCCGCCCGGTGCGCCGGCCAGGATGTCGGGCGCGCGCCTGAGGTTGGTCGGGTCGGCGGCGGTCGCCATCGCCCACTCGGCTGCCGCCCGTGGCGTGGCGGGCGGCACCACCAGCAGATCGACCTGGACGTCGCGCCCGGTGGTGACGACCAGCAGGGCGGGGTCGAGGGTGTCGAACCAGCCGATCCGGATCACGTCCGGTCCGACGGTCAACCGGCGGATACGGCTTTCCCAGGTGCGGAGGTTGAGCATGAGATGCCGGATCCGGCCGTGGCGTTCGGACAGGGCGAGGACGAGGCCGGGAAGTTCGGCGGCCGGGTTCCGGGACCGCGGCCACCACCCGCCGTCCAGGACCGCCCGATCCCGGGCAGGGGCGAGGACGAGCCGAGGCGCGGACGGCACCGGCGCGGGGGTCGTGGGGGCTCGTCGCGGGGTGACGGACATCGCTCAACCGTCCTCACGGGATGGGCGGGGCGGCAGCGGGACGCTGGCGACGCCGGTCGTCGACGGGGGAGTCGGGCCGGACCCGGCCGGGCCGCCGAGCTGTGTCCGGGGCCGGCGGTCGAGCATTCTCAGCTGCACGATCCGGGCGGTGCCGGGGAGGGCGACGAGCAGGACCCCGAAGACCGCGGCCAGCAGCAGCGCCACCCCCATCGGCAGGGTGCCGTGTGCGCCGAGGAACGACACCTCGGCACGTTGCCCGTTCTGCAGTACGAAGATCAGGAGCAGCAGGAGGACGAACGCGAACACCACGGCAGCGACCCATACGCCGCCGACCCGTGAGCGCTTCACCGCTGGCCGCCGGGGCGTCGCACGAGAAGCCTCGGTGCCGTCGCGGCCGTCCGGCGGGAGGGGGCGAACATGACTGTTTCGGGGTGCGGTCATCACGAACCGCCGCCTTCCGACGAGGATGTCGCGCGCCCGGACGTCGTGGTCCGTAGGCGCGCCTGGATGAGTGGCGGGCCTGCGACGGGCCGTCGCGGTCCGACGTGCCGCTGCGAGGGAGGCGCCGGGCCAGGACAGCGTCGGAGCTCCGCCGACCTGACCGGTGGATGCGGTGTGGTGAGTGGCCGACACGGGGGGCCTCGATCGGTGGGGTGCGTCCGCCGACGGCGAACTGTCCGCCACCGGGGTCCCGAGCGACACCGCAAGCGTACGCCTCCGCGACCGGCTCGTCAGCCGCCGGAGCCGTCGCGGTCCGGTGGGCCGTCGATCGTGCGGCGGTGTCACGCGGGAGTACGGTGTGATCGTCGCCCGGGACCTCGGCGCGGTATGACAGCGCGTCCGTTCGACTGATCCGGGTCGGAGTCGGCAGTGGGCAAGGACAACCCGGGTCGCGGCGATCCGGTGAACGTCGATCGTCGGCTGCGGCTGCGGGCTGCTCTCGTCGATGCCGCCCGGGGCGGAACCGTCGCGGTCGATCATGTCTGCGCGGCGGCGGTCTCGGTTGCGAGCGTGGACTCCGCCGCCGTCGCGGTGGTCCTCGACGCCACGCCGCGCGAACTGGTGTACGCCACGGACCGGACCGCGTCGGAACTGGAAGAGCTGACCCTGACCCTCGGTGAGGGGCCCTGCGTGGACGCGACCACCGGTGGACCTGTCCTGGTCGCCGATCTGACCGTGCCGGAGTGCCGGAACCGCTGGCCGGTGTTCGCGCCGGCCGCGGTGCTCGCCGGGGCCGGCGCGGTGTTCGCGCTGCCACTACGGGTGGGCGGGATCCGCCTCGGTGTCCTGGACCTCTACCGGGCCCGCGCCGGTGACCTCGGGGCGGAGCAACTGGCCGACGCGCTGGTCCTGGCGGACACGGCATGCGCGGTCCTGCTGGACGACGCGACGCGCCACGGGGTGGACCGGGACGATCAGTGGCCCGAGGGGACCGGCCTGCACCACCCCGAGGTGCACCAGGCGACCGGCATGATCACGGTCCAGCTGGGAGTGACCGCGGCGGTGGCGCTCATCCGGTTACGCGCCTACGCGTACTCCCGGGACCGGCGCCTCCGGGACGTGGCAGCTGACGTCGTCGCCCGGCGACTGCGTCTCGGACCGGCCGGGACACCTGGTGACCGGATCGGGTGAACAAGCAGACCGGCGCCGGGACGGCGCGTTACGGACCATCCCGTCGGGCGACCGGCGGAACCCCTGATTGCCGAGGTGACTGACATGGCCGAGACCCCGCTGGCCGACGTTTTCGTGGAGATGGCCGACACTCTCGTCGACGACTTCGACGTGATCGAGTTCCTGCACGTGCTGACCGAGAGGTGTGTCGAGCTGCTGGGAGTGTCGGCGGCCGGGCTGCTCCTGACCGACCAACGGGACACGCTGCAGTTGGTCGCCGCCTCCTCCGAACGCACCCGACTGCTGGAGCTGTTCCAGCTCCAGACCGACCAGGGGCCCTGCCTCGACTGCTTCCGTACCGGGCAACCGGTGTCGGTCGCCGACCTGAGCCTGACCACTGCCCGATGGCCGAGGTTCACCGCCGCCGCGGCCGAGGTCGGCTTCGCCGCGGTGCACGCCCTGCCCATGCGCCTGCGCTCCGAGGTCATCGGCGCGCTGAACCTCTTCGACGTCCGGCCGGGGGCCCTCGACGAGGACAAGCTCCGCATCGGTCAGGCGCTCGCCGACGTGGCCACCATCGGACTGCTGCAACACCGCGCCATCCACCGGCGTGACATCCTCACCGAACAGCTGCAGACCGCCCTGAACAGCCGCGTCCTGATCGAACAGGCCAAGGGCGTTCTCGCCGAACGCCTACAGGTGGACGTGGGCCAAGCCTTCGCGATCCTGCGCGACGGTGCCCGCAGCCGCAACCGGCGACTGTCCGAGCTGTCCCAGGCGATCGTCGACGGCTCCGAGCAGCTCGCGCCAGGCCCGGTCACCCACCGGTCCGGCTGACGGCCGGGTTCGACACCCGAGTGCGCTTCCCAGAGCCCATCCGGGTGTCGGTCGGGGGGATGAAGGCGTACGGTTACGGTGTCGCCCGGGTCCCCGGTGGCCGCCAGTCTCGCCGCCACCAGCCCGTTAGGGGCATTGGAACAATGGTCACCTCCGCCGTGACATCCACAGCCGTTTCGTCCCCTCCACCGCTGAGCCCGGCCACGGGGGACAGCGAACAACTGTTGCGTCAACGCGCAGCCCTGAACGCCGATGATCCCGACCGCGCACGGCTGCGGAACCGGATCATCGAGGCGAACCTGCCGATGGCGGGTCGACTCGCCCGCCGGTACACCGGTCGCGGGGAGTCCTACGACGACCTGGCGCAAGTCGGCGCGCTCGGCCTGATCAAGGCCGTCGACGGATACGACGGCAGCCGGGGCGTGCCGTTCGCCGCCTACGCCGTCCCGACCATCCTCGGCGGCATCCGGAAGCACTTCCGCGACACGGCCTGGGCGATCCGGGTCCCGCGGGCGGCCCAGGAACTGGGTGCACAGGTGCCCGAGGCCCGGGGCAGGCTGGCGCAGCAACACGGCCGCCAACCGACGGATCGAGAGCTCGCTGACGACCTGGAGGTGACCGTCACCCAACTCGGGGCCGCCGTCGCCGCCTTCGGTGTCTATCGCCTGGCGTCGCTGAACGAGCCACGGCCCGGTGCCGACGGCACCGATCGCCGGACGCTCAGCGGCGCAGCCGACGCGGGATACACGACCGTGGACGATCATCTCACCCTCAGGCTGCTTCTCGCGGCGCTTCCCCCACGCGAACGCCGGATCCTGACCATGCGGTTCTACGGCGACCTGACCCAGGCGCAGATCGCCACCCGGGTCGGGCTGTCCCAGATGCACGTCTCCCGGCTGCTGAGCCGTTCGCTGGCCCAACTGAGAGCCGGGATGCTCCGCTGACCGTTCGCCGGCCGGACCGCTCAAGCAGTCAGGCCGAATCGTCGAGATCACCAGGAGACGATGACGTGGCCGTTCGTCCGATCGCCGCTGCCGGGTCGTCGCCGCCGGTCAGCGGGACATCCACCCCCATGACCTTCGGGGGGCGGGTCAGGCGGGCCCTTGACGTCCGCGCGCTCCGCCTGCGGGTGTTCCTCCTGGTGGCCGTCCTGCTTCTGCCCCTGGTGCTCGTCACGACGTTCGCCGACCGCTGACCACGACCGTCCCGAACGACTGATCGAGGGGATAGACGATGAGGATCGCCAGACACCGGATCGTTGCCGCGCTGCGCGAGCGCGGACAGCAGACCAGAGCCGAGTGGGTCGAGCGGGAGCTGCCGGAGCGGGTGGACCCCGCCAAACACGCGGGGCTGCTCGCCACCCTGCGTCTCGATCCGGCCGACCTCGCCGACGCGCCGTCCCGGTGAGGGTTGCCCTGCTCGGTCCGGTCGCCTGGCGCACGCCGCCCCACCACTACGGTCCCTGGGAGCAGGTGACCGGTCTGCTCGCCGAAGGGCTGGTCACCCGTGGCGTGGACGTGACCCTCTTCGCGACGCTCGACTCCGTCACCTCCGCCGACCTCGACGGCGTGTGCCCCCGGGGGTACGCCGACGATCCGGACCTGGACGGTCGGGTGTGGGAGGCGATGCACGTCTCCCACACGATGGCCCGCTCCGGAGAGTTCGACCTGGTCCACAGCCACCTCGACTGGCTGCCGCTGGCCTTCGCCGAGCACTGCCGCGCTCCGCTGCTCACCACCGTGCACGGCTTCTCCGGCGCGGGGATCCTCCCCGCGTACGCCCGGGCCCGCTCGTCCTACGTGTCCATCTCCGACGCCGACCGCAGCGCCGAACTCGACTACGTCGCCACGGTGCACCACGGAGTCGACCTCACCGGGCTGCCGTTCACCCGCGACGCCGGTCCCGGACTGGCCGCCTTCGGCCGGATCCATCCCGACAAGGGCACCCACACCGCCATCGAGATCGCCCGCCGTGCCGGTCGGCCGCTGACCATCTGCGGCATCGTGCAGGACGAGCGGTACTTCGCCGAACTGGTGGCCCCGCACATCGACGGCGACCAGGTCGTCTTCCTCGGCTCGATCGGCCCTCGCCGTCGTGCGGAGGTGTTGGGCGCGAGCACCGCGCTGCTGCACCCGATCGCCTTCGACGAGCCGTTCGGCCTGTCGGTGGTGGAGTCGATGGTCTGCGGCACGCCGGTCGTCGCCTACTCGCGGGGATCGATGCCGGAGGTCGTCGACGACGGGGTGACGGGGTTCCTCGTACAGGCCGTCGAGCAGGCCGTCGACGCCGTCGCCCGGGCCGCCGGGCTGGACCGGGCCGCCTGTCGGACCCGGGCCGGGCAACGCTTCGGCGCGGACCGGATGGTCACCGACTACCTCGCCGTCTACGACCACCTCACGCGCCGATCGCACCGCTGAACCCGATCACCGCCCACGAACCCGTTCCGCCGGCCACACACGCTGGCCGGCGTGCGCCGACACCGCGTGAGGCCGTCCCCGCACCTCGGGGCGGCCGACAACCGGAAGGCCCGACACCATGCACAGCTACGGATTCCTCAGCACCCACCCGCCGACCCGGTGCGGACTGGCCACCTTCAACTCCGCCCTCGCCGCCCAGCTGACCGCCGGCGATCCGCGCTCCGGCATCGTCCGGGTCACCGACCGCGGCGACGACCTGCGGGCCGGACCCGGGGTCGTGCACACCTGGTCGACCCGTACCCAGGCCGGTTGGCGGGACGCCGCGGCGGCCCTGAACGCCTTCGACGTGGCCGTCGTCCAACACGAGTACGGGATCTACCCCGGCGCCGACGGCGAGGACGTCCTGCCGCTGCTGCGCCGGCTCACCGTGCCGAGCATCGTGGTCCTGCACACCGTGCTCCGCCGGCCCTCGGCCCGGCAGAAGTCCCTGCTGGAACAGATCGTGACCGCCGCCGGAGCGGTCGTCACGATGACCGACACGGCGCGCGACCGGCTGCTCGTCGGCTACACCGTACGTCCGGACAAGGTGACGGTCATCCCGCACGGCGCCGCCGACCATGTCCGCGTACCCGCCGACCGCCGTGCCCGGCCCCACCTGCTGACCTGGGGACTGCTCGGCCCCGGCAAGGGCATCGAGTGGTCGCTGCGGGCCCTCGCACGGTTACAGGACCTCGAACCGACCCCCACCTACACGGTCGCCGGCCGGACGCACCCGAAGGTGATCGAGCACCAGGGGGAGGCGTACCGGGCGGGGCTGCACCGGCTCGGCGCGCAGCTGGGCATCGCACACGCCGTGGACTACCAGGACGTCTACCACGACCAAGCCGGCCTCGGCCGGCTGATCCGCTCCGCCGACGTCGTCGTCCTGCCCTACGACTCCCGCGAACAGGTCACCTCGGGCGTGCTCATCGAGGCGGTGGCCGCCGGGGTGCCCGTCGTGGCCACGGCCTTCCCGCACGCCGTCGAGCTGCTCACCGGCGGCCCCGGCCTGGTCGTACCCCATCAGGACCCGGCGGCGCTGGCCGACGCGATCCGGCGGATCCTGACCGAACCGGGCATGGGCGCGCGGCTGGCCGGCC
Source organism: Micromonospora sp. NBC_01392 (assembly GCF_045040125.1). Classification (NCBI taxonomy): domain Bacteria; kingdom Bacillati; phylum Actinomycetota; class Actinomycetes; order Micromonosporales; family Micromonosporaceae; genus Micromonospora; species Micromonospora sp. NBC_01392. The sequence goes on from NZ_CP109549.1 coordinate 2,247,154, forward strand.
GCATCCGGCCGCTGGCCGCGGACCTGCGCTGGCCGGCGGTGGCGGCCCGCTACGCCGCGCTCGCCGAGCGGCTCGTTACCGCCCGCCGTCCCGCGGTCAGCGCGGTGCCGGCGTGACCGCGACCACCGGGCTGTCCAGCCTGCCGGGCAGCGGCCGCCGACATCCGACGCCCCGGCCCAGCTTCGCGCACCTGAGCCGGTTGAGTGACGACACCGGCCTGTTCGAGCACGCCCGGCACGCCATCGTCCGGCGCGAGCACGGCTACTGCACCGACGACGTCGCCCGCGGACTGGTCGTCACCAGCCGCGAGCCGGAGCCCGCAGCGGAGGTGCTCCGGCTGGCGGAGCGCTACCTCGCGTTCCTCACCCACGCGCAGGACACCCGGGGCGCCTTCCGCAACCGGCTCGGCCACGACCGGCGCTGGGCCGACGAGCCCGGGCTCGGCGACTGGTGGGGCCGCGCGCTGTGGGGGCTCGGCACCGCCGCGGCCCGCAGCCCCGCGCCGTGGATCCGCGAGGAGGCGCTCGTCGCCTTCAGCCGGGGTGCCACCCGACGCGCCCCGACCCCGCACGCGATGGCCTTCGCCGGGCTCGGCGCGGTCGAGGTGCTGCGCCGCCACCCGGCCCACGCCGCTGCGGCCGCACTGCTGGCGGACGCGGCCAGCACGATCGGCGCCCCCGGAGCCGACCCGCTCTGGCCCTGGCCACAGGCACGGCTGACCTATGCCAACGCGGCCCTCGCGGAGGTCGTCATCGCCGCCAGCCAACTGCGCCACGACGGTCCGTCCCTCGACGGCGGCCTGCGGATGCTGACCTGGCTGCGCGACCTCCAACTGCGCGACGGGCGGCTGTCGGTGGTACCCGCCGACGGTTGGGAACGCGGTGCGCCGCGGCGGCGCCACGATCAGCAGCCGATCGAGGTCGCCGCGTTCGCCGACGCCTGCGCCACCGCCGCCGACGTCACCGGCGATCCCGCCTGGGATGCCGGGGTGCGGCAGGCGGTGGGGTGGTTCCTCGGTGACAACGACGTCGGCACGCGGATGTGGGATCCGGCGACCGGCGGCGGCTACGACGGGCTGACCGCGCACGGACCCAACCTCAACCAGGGCGCCGAATCCACCCTCGCGCTGATCTCCACCCTCCAGCACGCCCGGCGGTGGTCGTGACCGGCCCCGGGGCCGCCCGGCACGGCGTGACCCTCGCCCCGGATCCGCGCCGCGTCGTCGTCAAGCTTCGTCCCGGTTGAGGACGCCGCCCTGGTACGCACCCGCGCGCAGGCGCTCATCGACCGCGCGCCACCGCGCTGGACGTCCTGCTCGACCTGCACCGACCGGAACGGGTCGTCGCGCGGCTCCCCGGCGCGCTTCTGTCACCCGACGAGGCCGACCGGGACGGATACGTACCCAACGTCGTCTACTCCTGCGGCGGGCTCGTCCCCGCCGGCGGGCTGTGGTTGCCGTACGGGGCCCGTGACGCCCGGGTCGGTTTCACCACCGTGGCGGTGGCCGCGCTCACCGGGGCGATGGTGCGATCGCCGGAGCGCCCTGCCGCCCGGGCGGCGGAGTAGGCTGGAGAGACGTCTGCTCCAGACCCCGGCGACGTGCTGAGCGTCCACTGCCGGGAGGATCCATGAGCATCATCGACCAGACCATCGGAGCGGCGCCGCCAGGGTCGCAGCGCCGTCGCGGCAGCGACTACGCCGAACTGTTGAGCCGGGTGCGGCAGGCGGGCCTGCTCGAGCGGCGCCCGACCTACTACCTGGTCATGATCGCCGTCAACGCCGCGCTGGTCACCGCGGGCTGGACGATCTTCGTCCTGGTGGGGGACTCGTGGTGGCAACTGGCCACCGCCGTGTACCTCGCCGTGGTCTTCACCCAGAGCGGTTTCCTCGGCCACGACGCCGGCCACCGGCAGATCTTCCGGACCCGGCGCGCCAACCACCTGGTCGGGCTGGTGTACGGCAACCTGGCCATCGGGCTCGCTTTCGGCTGGTGGGTCGACAAACACCATCGCCATCACGCCCACCCCAACACCGAGGGCCGCGACCCCGACATCGCGGGCGAAGCTCTCGCGTTCACCGGGGCACAGGCCCGCAGGCGGCGCGGCGCGGGACGGCTGCTCGCCCGCCACCAGCGGCTCCTGTTCTTCCCGATGCTGCTGCTGGAAGGCGTGGCCCTGCACGTGGCCAGCGTCCGAGCGCTGTCCCGGTCCACCTACCGGGAGCGCGGCCGGGAGGCGCTCCTGCTCGGGCTGCACGCCGCCGCATACCTCATCGCGGTCTTCGTGGTGCTGTCCCCGCTGCGCGCGTTGGCCTTCGTCGTCGTGCAGCAGGGCCTCTTCGGGCTTTACCTGGGATGTGCCTTCGCCCCCAATCACAAGGGCATGCCGATCCTCGGCGCGGACGAGGAGGTGGACTTCCTCCGCCGCCAGATCCTCACCTCCCGCAACGTCCGCGGCAACCGGCTGACCGACTTCCTGCTCGGCGGCCTGAACCACCAGATCGAACACCACCTGTTCCCCAGCATGCCCCGCGCCGCACTGCGCCAGGCCCGGCCGATTGTCCGCGCCTTCTGCCGCGAGCACGACCTGCCCTACGTCGAAACCGGCCTGCTCGACTCATATCGGCAGGCGCTGCGCCACCTGCACAGTGTGGGGCGCAACGCCCGGCCGGCCGGAGAAACCGCGTCATCCGTCGAGCCGGCGGGACCGGCGGCGCGGCTGCGCGAGGTGGAGAACGTCGATCTTCGATGACGTACCCGTCCAAGTTCCGCTTCAATGTCTGAGGCTGCCCGGCTCGGCGCCCATCACTTCCGCCTTGCGGGCCATGCGGCCCACGCCGCTGCTGTCGCGCAGAGCATCAGGCAACTGAAGCCGCCGCAGAGCACCAGGCCGAGCGCCCAGAGCCCCGATTCCATCATCGGTCAGGATCGTAAGCGGAGTCTGGACCGCTGCTGCCGACAGCAACGGTGACAGCAACGGGCCGGAACTCGGACAGCCGTTGGTGGCCAGACCAGGACAGCCATCCGAGGTCGCAGATGGGGGCGCACTTCACCGGACGATGCGCCCAGAACTCACAAGCGAGGGGTCAAGGGCTCCCGGACAGCGGCGACCTACGTCGCCGACGTGTTGTAGCGGGCAGGTCGTGGCCGCCGTGTTCGTCGTCGGTGACATGCCCACCGGGCACCGCGGCGAAGCCGAGCAGTGAGATGGGTAGCCCGGTGACGACCTCCAGGGCGCGGGCGTAGACGGGGCGGGGCGCGGTGATTGCGCCGGACTCCCATCGCTGGACGAGTCAACGAAGAGCAGTTCATCGTCGAGAGGGCCAACACCCGCCCCGAAACGCTGGGGCGTCTTGCGCTGCCTGCTCCAGAAGCGGCCCTGACCAGCGTCTCCGCTGGTCAGGGCCGCGATCTCAGGTCGAGGCGGGGCCGGTCCGTCGACCGCCACGACGGGACGCGGTGAAAGTGTTACCTCCTGGTCCACTTCTGGTTCGGTTGGCCGTTGCAGGTCCACACGATCAGCGCGGTGCCGTTGCCGGTTCCCCCGCCGGACGCGTCGAGGCACAGCCCGGACCGGGCGGAGACGATGGTGCCGTCCGGCTTGAGGGTCCAGCGCTGGTTGGTCTGGCCGTTGCAGCCCCAGATGCCGACCGTGGAGCCGGGCGTGGTGCCCTGGTTGAGGACGTCGAGACAGACGGACCTGCCGAACGCGCGCAGCTCACCGGCGGAGGTCGGCAGCCACTGCTGGTTCTCGCCGCCGTTGCAGTCCCAGAGTTCGGCCAGCGCACCCCAGGTCGACGTGTTGTCGGTGACGTCCAGGCACCGGCCGGACTGGTCGCCGACGAGCGAGAAGCTGACCGGTGCCCAGTCACCGGTGGCCGTGTCGATGCTCCAACTCTCGTGGAACGACGGCATGGCGGCGCTGCCGGCGGTGAAGGTGATCGGCAACCAGATCGGCAGGGAACTGTTCAGGTCGGCGGCGTTCCACCGGTCGCCGAGGTAGACGTGGCTGGTCCGGGTGCTGCCGACGACCGGGAGGATGAACGACGTCTGCGAGTTGAACGTCTTGCTCCCGGCGGGCGCGAAGGTGGCGTAGCTGCTCCACGGCCCGCTGAGCGAGGTGGCCGAGGCGTAGCTGTTGTCGTTGCTGGACCAGCCGGTCAGGTGTGAGCCGAAGATGAAGTACCGTCCGGCGACCTTGACCATGGCGGGGGATTCGAGCGTCGGCAGCAGCGCTGTCGCGGCGACGGCCCTGGTGTAGTCGGTCGACAGCCGGTCGATGCGCAGCCCGTTGGCGCGGTCCTCGGTCAGCAGGTAGGCGGTACCGTCGTCGTCCTTGAACAGCCCCAGGTCCCGGCTCTGGTAGCCGAGCGGGCGGGACGACCCGAGGTACGTGTAGGGGCCGCACGGGGTGTCGCTGACGGCCACCCCGGCGCGGGCGTCGCCGTAGCTGCTGTTGTCGATGTGCATCCACATGACGTACTTGCCGGTGCCGCTGTTGTAGATCACCTTGGGCCGCTCGACGATCCGTCCGGCGGCCAGATCGCCGCTGCCGTTGTCCGCCTGGCCTCTGACCAGGGCGTTCGATCTGCGGGTCCAGGTGACCAGATCGGTCGAGGAGTAACAGGCGACGGCCGTGAACGTGGAGCCGGCCGTCTTGTCCTCGCCGACCAGGTAGTACAGCGATCCGACCTTGAAGATGCCGGCGCCGTGTGCCTGGAGGCGGGCGCCGCTGGTGTCGTACCAGATCGCCCCGGGGGTGAGGGTGGCGGGCGCGGCCAGTGCCGGGCTCGCGGTGAGCACGGTGACGAGCGAGACGAGTACGGCGGTGACCGCCGCTGCCCATCGTCGTGTTCCTGCCATGGACGGTTCCCTTCGAACGGTGGTGGTGGGTGGTGGTCGGTGGCGCTGGTTCATCTCCCGTCGGACACGGTGGGTGAAGGACCGGAGTGGGTACGGCCTCAGCCGACCCGGACGAGCTGCCAGTGCTGTTGCGGGCCGCCGTTGTCGGTCCACTGGACGGCCCAGCTGCCGTCGCGGTCGGTGTTGCCGTTGTCGAGGGCCTTGCCGCTGCGCTGGCAGACGAGCTTGTGGTAGCCGCCGCCGACGCCGGTGATGGTCCAGTGCTGCGGCCGGCCGCCGTTGTCGGACCACTGCACGACGGTGCCGCCCTCGCCGTCGGTGTTGCCGTTGTCGAGCACCTTCGCGCTCTGCTGGCAGGTGAGCTTGTGGTAGCCGCCGCCGACGTCGGTGATGGTCCACCGTTGCGGTGCTCCACCGTTGTCGGCCCACTGCATCACCGGTGCGCCCTCGCCGGCGGTGTTGCCGTTGTCGAGGACCTTGCCGCTGCGCTGGCAGATCAGCTTGTAGGAGGCGCCGGAGACGATGGCCGGGGTGGCGGCGGGCGCCGGTACCCCGTCGACCTCGACCACCACGACACCGTCGTGGGCGTTGGGGGCGGTGGCGGGAACGGTGACGGTCAGGTAGTTGCCGTTGACGGTGTGGCCGAGTGCGGTGGTCGGGGCGTTGAGCAGGTAGACGCGGCGGATGGTGTTCTGCAGCCGGGGAATGTTCAGTCTGCCGTCGGTGGGCCAGGTGAACACGTGGGCGTAGAGCCTGCCGGGTTTGGCGGTGAACCGGCCCCACCATGGTTCGAAGGTGAACGGGTTGCCGGTGGTGGCGTAGATGCTGTCGCCGTGGGCACCCATCCAGGCGCCGACGGCGGTCAGGATCGTGGTGGAGCCCGCGGTGACCGTGCCGTCGCCGCGAGGGCCGATGTTGAGCAGGTAGTTGCCGTCGCGGCCGACGACGGTGACGAGTTCCTGGATGATCGTGGTGGGGGAGCGGTAGGAGTTCTCGCGGCTCTCGGTGTAGCCCCAGGCGCCGTTCATGGTGCAGTTGGTCTCCCACGGGCGGGCCAGCGCCCGGGGTGGGACCCTCTCCTCCGGGCATTCGAAGTCGCCGAGGCCGAGGTCGCGCTTGACCCGCTCGTTGACGATCAGGTTGGGCTTGCGGGCCAGCAACCAGCTGTAGAGGTCGCGGCCGTCGGCTTCGGTCCACCAGTCGTCGGCGGTGGGGGAGGCGGGGTTGTCGCACCAGTCACCGTCGAACCACATGATCGCCGGGTCGTAGCGGTCGAGCAGCTCCTGGAGGTGGGCCTTCATGTCGGCGAGGTACGCGGTCCGCGCCCCGGGTGAGGCCATGGTCGAGAAGACGGTGCCGGTGCGGCGGATCGTCTGCGAGGGGTGGTTCCAGTCCAGGATCGAGTAGTAGAGCCCGAACCGGATGCCCTGCCGGTCGCACTCGGCCTTGAGCGCGGCCAGCAGGTCGGGCTGGTGTCCGGCGTAGTCGTGCAGGTCGTAGTCGGTGCTGCCGGTGACGTCGGTGAAGCCGGCGACGGTGGAGTTCCACATCGCGAAGCCCTCGTGGTGCTTGGCGGTGATGACCAGGTACTTCATCCCGGCGGACTTGGCCAGGCCGACGATGGTGGCGGCGTTGAACGCCGACGGGGCGAAGTTCGCCGAAACCTGGGGCTGGTAGTCGGCCTTGCTCCAGTACTCGTTGTTGAAGACCCACTCGCCCCGGCCGAGGTAGGAGTAGCTGCCGAAGTGGATGAACATGCCGAAGCGGGCGGCGTACCACCAGGCCATCCGGGACGGCACGGAGTACGCCGAGGCCGGCTGGGGGGTCAGTAGCGCCGGTGCGGCGGTGGCGGCGGCTACGGTCAGCGCGGTGCCTCTGAGTAGTTGCCGACGGTTCAGGTACGGGTTCACGATGACTCCTCCTGGGCAGGCTGCCCGGGGATGCGTACGGCGCCGGGAGGTCGGGCCGTCGCGGCGGGCGGCTCCCCGCCGCGACGGCCCCGTGCCCGGGTGGGTTACGACCGGGCGAGCTTCCACAGCTGGTTGGGGTAGCCGTTGCAGGTGTACTGGACGATGTCGCCGCCGGGACCGGTGGCGGCACCGGCCACGTCCAGGCACATGCCGGTGGCGTGGCTCGGGGTCGCCCGGTAGTAGCCGTCGCGCGCGTACGTCAGGTTCCAGACCTGGTTGGCGGCGCTGCCACAGGTCCACTGCAACACGTTCGCGCCGGCGGAGGTGGCGCCGCCGGCCACGTCCAGACACATGGTGCTCGCGTGTGAGGGCCGCAGGCGGTAGCCGGCGGTGGCCTTCTCCAACGTCCACCGCTGCTCGCTGCCACCGGTGCAGGGCCACTGCACGACATCGGTGCCGGCGGCCGTGCCGCTACCGCTGACCCCGGCGCACTGTTGGCTGTGCATCGCCACCAGTTGGGTGCTGGACACGTCCCGACGCCAGCAGCGTTCCGCGCCCGGCGTGGTGTGCCCGAACACCGTGCCGGTGCAGGCGACGCCGCCGGTGTGCACGCCGCGCACGTAGTCGCCGTCCGCGCCGTAGCGGACCTCGGACGTGCCGCTGAACGCGCAGGTCTGACCATCGGCGGCACAGTCGGTCCAGGCGGAGTCCTCCACCACGAGCCGGTCGACGTTGCCCCACACCCCGCCGCCGGACGTGCCAGGCTGGCCGAGGACCCGTACCCGCACGGTGTGCCGGCCCGCGGTGAGGGCGGGGCTGCTCCACACCTGCACGCCGTCGAGCCGGACGGTGTTGTAGAGGTTGAGGGTGGTCTCCGCGCCGCCGTCCACCGAGACACCGACCCGGCCGCTGGACGGCGCGAGCGTGCCGAACAGCGTCGCCTTCGTGCCCTGGAACGTGTAGGTCGCGGTGGCGCCGATGCTCTGCGACGAGTGCTCGTCCTGGTCCCACAGCCCGTACGCGCCGACGGCGCCGCCGCTGTAGCCGGCGTCCTGCCACGAGCCGGAGTAGGCGGCGGCCGAGTCGTTGACGATCTCCGCCGTGCTGGCGGCGGCGCTGTAACCGACGTTGCTCAGCACGTACGACACCACGGAGTTGGCGGGCACGGAGGCGGCCAGCGTGCCGGCGTTGACGGTGACCGGGGCGAGCTGGGCGAGGTTCTCGGTGGCGGAGGTGCGCCACACCTGTGCGGTGGCGCCGCTGGTGGAGAACCGGTTGAGCTGGAAGTTCACCGGCAGCGTCTCGGTGGTGTCGTTGTAGGTGACCAGCACCAGCTTGCGGCTCGCCGGGTCGTACGCGGCCACCGACTTGCCGTTGCCGGCGTCGATGATCTGGTAGCCGGGCTTGATGAACTTGCTGTACTGGCCGAGGGTGTAGAACTGCTTCTGGATGGCGTAGGTCTGCGCGGACCCGTCCAGCGGGGCCTGGATCAGCCCCCAGTAGCCGGGGCCGCTGCCCCGGGAGCTGTCCTCGACGGCCTGCCAGTAGAGCCAGCCGTTGGCGCCGACGTACGACAGGTCGTTGGTGACCCGGGTGGCCAGTTCCAGCCCGGCGTCGAGTTCTGAGGTGATGTCGTAGCCGCCCCAGCCGGCGGGGCCCCACTCGGACTGCCAGAAGCGCAGGTCGCGGGCGCGGACCCGGTCGCGGATCGGGGCGGCGTCGGAGCCGGCGTACCCGTGGGCGTTGACCTGGCCGAGTTCGGCGCGGGCGGCGTCGGACAGTGCGTCGTACTCCGACACCATGCCGGCGTAGTTGTTGCTGTCGGTGGCGGCGATGTCAGTGTTCATGCCGCGGGTGCGCAGCGCCGACCGGAGGTTGGTGATGATCGAGCTTTGCTCGGCGGCGGTCAGATAGGTGCCTTCCTGGTTGTTGCCCCAGCACCACCAACCGTTGGACGGTTCGTTGAACGGTTCGATGGTCCGGAAATTGACCTTGGGGCTGCCGGAGCCGTTGACGCCGACGGTCGCGAAGCGGTCCGCCACGGTGGCCAGGTAGGCGGCGAAGTCGTCCTGGTACTCGGGTCGCAGGTTGCTGTGCGAGCAGCCCTCGGGGGAGTTGTAGGAGTACCGGCCGGCCGGGTGTCCGCTGTAGGTCATCCACCAGGGTGCGGAGTTGGCGAACAGTTCGAAGGTGCCGACGCCGCGCTGTGCGGCCTGCGCCAGCACCCACCGCTGGTTGGCGTCGACGTTCCAGTTGTAGCTGCCGTCGGCCTGCACGAGGCTGTCGATCCAGGCGCCGTTGCGCGTGGGCAGGTGCGGGTCGACGACCGGGTAGCTCACCCCTGGCTCGCTCGCGCCGACGTTGTAGCGGGCGATGCTGAGGTCGATGCCCTGCACGGTCTGCCCGTCCCTGGTGAACGAGTCGGTGAACAGGTAGTCCATCAGCTGGGAGCGGGCGGGCTCGCTCCACCCGCCGACGACGTCGCTCCACCAGGCCAGCGAGGTGCCGAAGCCCTGGAATTCGTCCTGTAGGACCAGGTTGGGGTTGACCGGGGAGGTGATCGCCGTCGACGCCATCGCGGGGGACGGGGTGAGGGCGACGGCACCCGTGGTGACGGTCAGGAGCAGGGCGCCGAGTAGTGATCGGGTCGTGGTGCGTCTCATCCATGCCTCCGTCAGGAGTTCTGCGTCCGATCCACGGGTGCCCGAGGGCTACGGAGCCGGTGGTCGGGGGATCGGACGACCGCCCGGGTGGGTGGTGGGCGCTGCGGTGCGCGCCGGGGCGGTACGAAGCAGGGTGCATTATTACGACTCAAATAACTAGTCTTGACAGTAGTATTTCCGGTACTCAGAATAAGCAGCCGAACATCGATCAACCGGGAGCCACCTTGCGCACTGCCGCAGACATCCGTCGACGCAACTCGTTCGCCGTCGTCCGGTCGATCCACGCCCACGGCGACGCCAGTCGTCGCGAACTGGCCGAACTGACCGGCCTGAGCTTCGCCACCGTGGCCACCATCTGCTCCGCCCTGCTGGAGCACGGGGTCATCGCCGAGGTGGCCCGGGAGCGGGCCCCGGCGGGCCGCCCGACGGCGAAGCTGTCCCTCAACGGTGAACACGGGCTCCTGCTGGGCATCGACATCGCCGAGACCTACGTGCACGCCGAGGCGTTCGACGCCGCCCTCGAACCGATCTCGTCGACCGAGTGCGACATCGACGTGCACGAGCGAAGCCCCGACCACGTCGTGGAGCGGGTCAAGCAGGTGATCGCCGCCGAGCGCGCCCGGCACGAGGGGCGCCCGCTGCTCGGGGTCGGCGTCTCCGCACCCGGTCAGGTCGACCCGGTCGGCGGCACCTCGGTGTTCGCCCCGAACTGGGACTGGCACGACGTACCGCTCCGCGCCCTGTTGGCCGACTCCGTCGATGCGCCCCTGTTCCTCGACAACCCCCTGAAGTCCCTGGCCATCGCCGAGATGTGGTCCCACCCGGAACGCCGTGAGCAGGACTTCGTCGTGCTCAACCTGGGCACCGGGGTCGGCGCGGGCATCGCGCTCGGTGGCCGGGTGCTGCGCGGGCGCATGAACAGCGCCGGAGAGTGGGGGCACACGGTCGTCGTCGCCGATGGCCGGGCCTGCCGGTGCGGCTCACGCGGCTGCGTCGAGGCGTACGTCGGAGCCCCGGGCATCCTGCAGTCCCTGCGGGAGACGTCCCCGGACAGCCCGCTGCTGCACGGCGACGACCAGACCAGCACGGTCACCGCGATCGCCGAGGCCGCCGACCAGGGGGACCCGACGGCGCTCGAGGTCGTCGAGCGCACCAGCCGCTACCTCGGCGTCGGTGCCGCCTCGATCGTCAACCTGCTCAACCCGGACATCGTGCTGCTCGGCGGCTGGGTGGCCGGCCTGCTCGGCAAGCACCTGCTCGAACGGGCCCGCGTTCACCTGCGGGCCCACGCCCTCGCCGTTCCGATGACGGGACTCGCCCTCGACCTGCAACACCCGCGCGGCAACTCGGTCAGCCTCGGCGCCGCCGCGTTCGCTCTGGAGGGCTACCTCGAATCGATGCCCGACGGCGCGACGGACACCCCGACCTCCTCCCGCCGGCAACCGGCCGGCTGAGCCACCCCCACCACCACAAAGGAATCCGCCGATGTTCGCACCACCGACTGCCCTCCGCCGGGTCGTCGCGGCGCTGCTGGCCGCCGGCCTGGCCGCCGCCGGCCTCACCGCCTGCGGCTCAGACGAGCCCGCCGCCAGCGGCACCACCCTGACCCTGACCATCCGCGGCAACGAGAATGACAAGGCCGTCTTCGAGCAGCGTCTGGCCCAGGCGAAGAAGGCGCTACCCGGAATCGACGTCAAGCTCGTGCAGATCGACAACGACAACTATGACACCAAGGTGCAGACGATGTTCGCCGGCGCCCAGGCGCCAGACGTGCTGATGATCGACGAGGCGGTCAACGTCTACTCCAGCAAGGGCCAACTGGAGGACCTGAAGCCCCGGCTGGCCAGCGCGGGTGTCGACCCGGTCGGCCGCTTCGGGCAGGGCGCCCTGGACACCTACTCCACCGACGGCAAGCTGTGGGCGGCGCCCGACCGTGGCGGCGCGATGGTCGTCTACTACAACAAGGACATCTTCGACGCCCAGGGCGTCGCCTACCCCGACAGCACCTGGGACTGGACGCGGTTCCGCGAGGCCGCTGCGAAGCTCACCGTCCGTGATGGCGGCAAGGTGAAGTCCTGGGGATACGCGGCCGGCGACTGGTGGCCCTGGACGATGACCTGGATGTACCAGAACGGCGGTAGCGTGCTCGACGCCTCCGGCGCCCCGGTGGTGAACTCGTCGGCGAACGTCGAGGCGCTGCAGTTCTACAACGACGTGGTGCTCAAGGACCACTCCGCGCCGTCGCCGATCGACTACGCCAACGCCGGTCTGGACAACGGCAAGCCCGACGCGCTGTTCGAGCAGGGCAAGCTGGCCATGGTGACGACCGGGTTCTGGAACATCGCGTCGCTCAAGGAATCCAGGATCAAGTGGGACATCGCCCCCCTGTGGCATGGCAGGAAGAGCGCGGTGCCCGCCTTCGGCAGCGGCCTGGCGGTGTCCAGCCGCAGCAGGCACAAGGACGAGGCGGCGCGCCTGGTGGCCTACCTGACCTCCGCCGAAGGGCAGTTGCCCATCGTCACCAGCGGTCTCGACGTGCCGGCGAATCTGGAGGCGGTCGCCTCGGAGGCGTTCAAGAAGCCGACCTGGAACACCCGGGGCGTGAACCTGGCGGCGTTCGCCGAGTCCGCTCCGGTGATCTACAGCCCGCCGTTGGTGCCCGAATGGAAGGAAATGCAGAAGGCGTTCACCGACGGCATGACGCCGGTCTGGAAGGGCGAGGACTCGGTGCAGGCCGGCCTGGACCGCGTCCAGAAGTCCCTGGAACGCATCCTCCGCTGACATCGCCATCGATCGGGGGCGGGCAGCGTCCCTGCCCGCCCCCGGACCGAGAAGGGACCATCATGGCGATCGTCGCCGCACCCCCCTCGCGCCGGCCCGTACGACTGCGGCGACGTCGCGAGAAGTGGATCTTCTACGCCTTCGTGTCACCATGGCTTCTCGGGTTCGTGGTGTTCACCGCCGTGCCGATGCTCGCGTCGCTGTGGCTTTCCTTCACCGACTGGGACTCGTTCTCCACTCCGAGGTTCGTCGGGCTGGCCAACTACACCCAACTGTTCACCGAAGATCCGCTGTTCTGGCCGGCGCTGCGGCACACCCTCTACTTCGCCGTGGCGTCCGTGCCGCTGTCGCTGCTCATCGCGCTGGCCCTGGCGAATCTGCTGAGCCGGCCGATGCCTGGAGCGCGCTTCTTCCGCACCGTCGTCTACCTTCCGGCCCTGGTGCCGCTGGTGGCCTCGGCGATGATCTTCCGCTGGCTGCTGGCGCCGGAGACCGGGCCGGTCAACGGCTTCCTCTCCTGGTTCGGTATCGACGGGCCGGCGTGGTTGCTCGACGAGGACTGGGTCATCCCCGCGATCGTGCTGCTGTCGCTGTGGCAGGTCGGTGCCGGCACCATCCTGCTGATCGCCGCCCTGCAGAGCGTGCCGCCGGAGCTGTACGAGGCCGCCCGCCTCGACGGGGCCGGCGGCGCCCAACGGTTCTGGCGCATCTCGGTGCCGCTGGTCACGCCGGTCCTGTTCTTCAACCTGATCACCGGCATGATCGCCGCGTTCCAGGTCTTCTCGCAGGTGTACGTGCTCACCGACGGCAAGTCCGGGCCGTCGAACGCCAGCCTCATGCTCGTGCCCTACGTCTACGACAACGCCTTCCGCTTCTACCACATGGGCTACGCGTCCGCGCTGGCATGGGTGCTGTTCCTCATCATCATGATCTTCAGTGCCGGAGTCCTCCGCTCGTCCCGGGCCTGGGTCTTCTACGAGTCGGAGGTTCGCTCGTGAGCGTACGAGCAGTTCGGGCGAGCCGCGCCGCGACCCGGTATGCCATCCTCACCGTCGTCTCGGCGGTCCTGCTGGCGCCGCTGGTCTTCATGGTGTCGATCGCGTTGTCCAGCGATCAGACCACCCGCGAGATGTCCTTCCGGTTCCTGCCCACCGAGTTCGAGTTCGGCAACTTCGTCCGGGCCTTCACCGCCGACATCCCCATCGGACGGTTCCTGCTCAACAGCACGGTGATCGTCGTCGTGTCCTGCGTCGGCATGACCCTCTCCAGCGCGCTGGTCGCCTACGGCTTCGCCCGGCTGCGGGCACCCGGAAAGAACATCCTCTTCGGCGTGCTGCTGTCGACGATGATGATCCCGGCCGAGGTACTGCTGATTCCCCAGTTCATTCTGTTCCGCCACCTCGGCTGGATCGACACCCTGCTGCCGATCATCGTGCCGAACTTCTTCGCCAACGCGTACAACGTCTTCCTCATCCGGCAGTTCATCACCCGTATCCCCGCCGAACTCGACGAGGCGGCCATGCTCGACGGCCTGGGCCACTTCGGGCTGTTCCGCCGGATCATCATGCCGCTGATGAAGCCCGTCCTCGTTGCCGTCGCGATCTTCACGTTCACCTTCAACTGGGGCTATTTCTTCGGCCCGCTCATCTACCTGAACAGCGAGGAGAAGATGCCGCTCGCCCTGGGCATCCAGGTGCTCTCGGCCACCAGCTCCGGCGCCCAGACCCCGCCCTGGAACATGGTCATGGTAGGCGCGCTGATCCTGATCCTGCCGATGGTGGCCGTCTACTACTTCGGCCAGAAATACCTCTACGAGGCCGGTGTCGTCAGTGGAAGCGCGGGTCTGAAATGAGAAGCATCGAACTTGCCGGCACCGAACTGCGGATCGACGGCGTGCCCCGGGTGCTGCTGTGCGCCTCGCTGTTTCCCTTCCGGGTGCCCCGGGAGCAGTGGCGCGACCGGCTGGCCGCCGTCGCCCGGCTCGGTTACCACGCGGTCGACGTGTACGTACCCTGGAACCTGCACGAACCCGAACCGGGGCAGTGGGACTTCACCGGGCAGCGCGACATCGCGCACTTCCTCGAACTGGCCCGCGACGCCGGGCTGTTGGTGCTGGCCCGCCCCGGCCCCTACATCTGCTCGGAATGGGACGGTGGTGGCCTGCCCGCCTGGCTGACGCTGACCGAAGGGCTACGCGTGCGGCAACACGAGCCGCGCTACCTCGCCGAGGTGGACCGGTGGTACGGGCAGATCATGCCGATCCTCGCGCGGCACCAGTACCCCGACGGCGGCGCCGTGCTGCTCGTGCAGGTCGAGAACGAGCTGGACTTCTTCGACTGCGACGACCCGGCCGAGTACCTCGACGCGCTCGTGCGCTCCGCCCACCGGCACGGCGTCACCGTCCCGCTCGTCGCCTGCGCCGGCCAGGGCGACATCGAGCGTGCCGCCGGCGGCGCAACCCATGCCGTCCCGGCGGTGAACCTGTACCCCGACGACGAGGCGACCGACGTCGAGGCGCACGCCGCCTACTTCGAGGCCGCGCTGCGCAAGCAGGACCTGCCGCTGCTGGTCACCGAGACCAACCGGTTGCACCGCACGCTCAAACGCCTGCTGACCAGCGGTGCGCGTCTGCTCGGCCCGTACCTTCAGGCCTCGGGCTGGAACGGCGAGTACGGCACCTCAGTCAACAACTGGGGCGACCTGCTCGCCTTCATGACCCACGACTACGACTTCGGTGGCGTTCTCGACCCCACCGGGGCCGAGCGGGCCGACGCGGCGGAGGCCCGCCGTCTCGCCGCGCTCATCGACGCGCTCGGCCCACGCCTCGCCGCCGCCGTGCCCGCGGGAGTCGCCGACGACGTGCACGGCGACCTGGCCGTCGCGCCGTACGCCCTCGACCTGCACGGCGGCGGCCAACTACTGTCCCTGACCAACCTCACCGACGCCGACACCACCGGCACGGTCGGCGCGACGGCCGTGACCGTGCCCGCGGCCACCTGCCTGCTCCTGGTACGTGACCTGCCGCTGCCCGGTGTCGCCGGCCGGCTGGTCGAGGCGAGCGCCGAGCTGACCGGCCTGGTCGAGCGGCCGGGACGGGTCACCGCCAGGTTCGCCGGCCGTCCCGACGCGCAACTGCTGCTGCGCGTCACCGGCGACTGGTCGGCGACCCCGGAGGGCGACGTACGGGTCGAGCCGGCCACCGGCCGACCCGACCTGCTCCGGGTGACCGGGTCGGTGGGGTCGGTGGTGGTGGGCACCGCTGCCGGCATCGTCACGCTGGTGGTCGAGCCGGCCGAGCCGCCGCCCCCGCCTCCACCGACCACCAGCCGGGAGGTCACCACCGCCCGGTCGTCGACCACCGACAGCGCCCCCGCCACCTGGCGGACCGTCGCGCGGGACATCGAGGCGGTGCCCCTGGAACGGCTCGGCGTCCACCGTGGCGCCGGCAGCTACCGCACCGTCACGGACCTCCGTGGCGTCACCGGACTCGTGCTGCGGGGCGCCGCCGACGTCATCGACGTCCAGGTCGCCGGCACCTCCCGCGGCTGGGTCGCCAACGGCGGCACCGACCTGTGGATCCCCTTCACCGACATTGTCACCGACCCGGACACCGAGCTACGGGTGACGACCCGGGTCTGGGGCCACTCGAACTTTGACGACGGCCGCCTGCCGTCGCTGCGCCTCGGCGCGCTGCGCGGTGTCGCCGGCGTGCTCGCCGTCACCGACGTCGCCGACCTGTCCTCCGGATGGTTCCTGGACGCCGGTGTGCCGCCAGCGGTCGGGACCACCCCACCACCGCGCGGTGACATCGGAGGTTGGATGTCCGGCCGGTTCCCGCAGACCCTGCGCCACCGGCGCACCCTGTACCGTCCCGGTCCGGCCGCGCTGCGCGCCGTCGGGTGCCAGGCCCGGCTGGACGTCGCGGTCAACGGCATGCCACGCGGCGCGATCACCCCGCTCGCACCGGTGCTGTACCTCGGTGACCTGCACGACGGCGACGAGCTGACCATCGAAGCCCGCCGCATGTGGGGCGAGCCCGTCGGCCGACTCGGCCTGCTGCGGGGACACCTCATCGACCGCTGGGAGATCGCCCGTCAGGCCACCGCCGAACTCCTCGCCGGCCGCCGGGACGCCCGGCTCGGCGACGCTGAACTGCCGCTCACCGTCCCCGCCGGACAGGCCCGGTGGCTGCACCTGGGCACGGCGGACCTGGTGGTCGCCGACGAGGCGAACGTCATCGTCCGGTTCGCCGGTGAGGCGCTGCTGGCCACCGCGCTCGCCGGCGGCCACCACCTCGGCCGCGTCTGGATCGGCGCGCCGCCACCCGGTGCCACCCTCCGGGGTGGGCGGGGCGATCTGCTCATCGTCCCCGCCGCCTGGCTGCGCGACGGACTCGACCTGCTCATCGAGGCCACCGGCGCCGAGCCCGGCCGACTGCACCGCATCACCGCCGGCGGGGCGGTCGACGCCCGGGAAGGTGACCGCGGGTGACGACCTTCGACATCGGTGAGACGGACTTTCTCCTCGACGGCAGGCCCTTCCGCGTGCTCAGCGGGGCCCTGCACTACTTCCGCGTCCATCCCGAGCTGTGGCGCGACCGTATCCGCAAGGCACGCCAGATGGGACTCAACACCATCGAGACGTACGTCTGCTGGCAGGCCCACAGCCCACGGCGTGGCGTCTTCCGCACCGACGCCGGTCTCGACCTGGGTCGGTTCCTCGATCTCGTGGCCGAGGAGGGCATGTACGCCTTCGTCCGCCCCGGCCCCTACATCTGCGCGGAGTGGGACAACGGGGGACTGCCCGCCTGGCTGTTCCGCGACGCGACGACCGGCATCCGGCGCACCGAGCCCCGGTACCTCGACGCCGTCACCGAGTACTACGAGGCACTCGCCCCGATCCTGGTCCCACGGCAGATCGACGCCGGCGGACCGCTCATCCTCGTGCAGGTCGAGAACGAGTACGGCGCATACGGCGACGATCGCGCCTACCTGCGGACGCTCACCGAGCTGACCCGCCGTGCCGGTGTCACGGTGCCGCTGACCACCGTCGACCAGCCGGTCGATCAGATGCTGCGCGACGGCGGACTCCCCGAGCTGCACCGGACCGCCTCGTTCGGTTCGCGCCCCCGGGAGCGGCTGGCCACGCTCCGCGCACACCAGCCCACCGGACCGCTGATGTGCGCGGAGTTCTGGGACGGCTGGTTCGACCACTGGGGCGGCCACCACCACACCACCGACGTCGACCAGGCCGCCGCCGACCTCGACGCGCTGCTGTCCAGCGGCGCGTCGGTCAACATCTACATGTTCCACGGCGGCACCAACTTCGGGTTCACCAACGGCGCGAACGACAAGGGCACCTACCAGCCCGTCGTGACCAGCTACGACTACGACGCGCCGCTGGACGAGGCCGGCACCCCGACCGCCAAGTACTGGGCCTTCCGGGAGGTGATCGCGCGCCACGCCGACGTCCCGCCGGCACCGCCCGCCGCGCCCACCGCGCCCGCCCCACCGGTTGAGGCCAGGTTCACCCGTTCGCTGGCCCTGTGGGACGTGCTCGACCTGCTCGGCCAACCGTCGACCTACCCGTACCTGCCCACCGCCGACGACATCGGCCAGTACACCGGATTCACCCTCTACACCCCGCACCTGCCGCCGTCCGGCCACGGGGTGCTGAGTGTCGCCGAGGTCCGCGACCGGGCGCAGGTGTTCGTCGACCGACGCAGCCGGGGCGTCCTCAGCCGTGACCACGGCGAGCGGATGATCGGCATCCGGGCCGACGACGGCGACCTCGTGGAGCTGCTCGTCGAGGACCTCGGCCGGGTCAACTACGGGCCGCGTACCGGTGAGCCCAAGGGACTGATCGGCCCCGCCGGGCTGGACGGCGCGACGATCGACACCTGGACCGTGCGCCCGCTACGGCTCGACGACATCGACCCGGTGGCGCGGGCAGTGCGCGACGGCCACCCGGTCGAGTCGTCGCTGTCCGGTCCGGTGTTCTGCAGTGCCGAGTTCGCCGTCACGGACCCTGGCCGGGACCTGTTCCTCGACACCTCGTCCTGGGGCAAGGGCGTCGCCTGGATCAACGGGTTCTGCCTCGGCCGGTACTGGAGCCGCGGACCCCAGCGCACCCTCTACGTACCCGCACCCCTGCTGCGAACGCGACACAACGAGATCGTCGTGCTGGAGCTGCACGCCGCGTGCCCGAGCGTCCGCCTCCTCGGGCGACCCGCCCTCGGGCACACCGAGCACTAGCCCCGGTCCCCGCCCCTTCACCGCCTAGGAGCTTCGATGGGTACGAGAACACGCACGACGGCCGCGTTGGTGGCGGTCGTGCTGACGACCCTCACCGTCACCGGCCCCGCCGCCCAGGGGGCCGCGCCGGTGCGCAAGGTGCTCGTCGTCGGAATGGACGGCGTCAACTGGTCGAAGGTGGGGCAGGCCGACGCTCCGACCCTGAACGGTCTGTCCGCAGCCAGCGCCCTCGGCGCCAGCCTGCTCTACTGCGGATCGGTCGCCGCGTCGTTGAGCGGCCCGGGCTGGTCGACCGTGAGCACCGGCGTCTGGCCGGACCGCCACGGCGTGCGGGACAACAGCTTCTCCGGCGCTCGGTTCGGCGCCTATCCGGACTTCCTCACCCGCGTCGAGCAGGTGACTCCGGCCCGTCGCACCCTGTCGATCGTGGACTGGCCGGCATTGCACACGCAGTCGGTCTTCGGGCCCGCCATCGACACCCGGGTGACCTACGACGGCGACACCGGCGGCTATGCCGCCGAGGATGCCAAGGTGACCGCCGACGCCGTCGCCCAGCTGCGCGGCTCCGACGTCGACGCCGCGTTCGTCTACCTCGGCAATACCGACGCGGTGGCCCACGCCGGCGGCACCGGGGACGCCTACGGCGCCGCGATCGAGACCCAGGACGCGCAGCTCGCGCAACTGCTCGACGCGGTCGCCTCCCGGCCCACGTACGCGTCCGAGGAATGGCTGATCATCGTGACCACGGATCACGGCCACCAGGTGCCCTCCGGGGGCCACGGCGGCTGCGGAACCGACGACGAGCGACGTACCTGGATCCTCGCCAAGGGCACCGGCCACGCGGCCGGCGCCCGCCCGGCCGACACCAGGCTCGTCGACGTCGCCCCCACCGTCCTCACCCACCTCGGCATCGCGGTGCAGCCGTCGTGGAACCTCGACGGCCGGCCGCTCGCGGTGCGCGTCGGTGAACCGTTCGACGCCCTGACGCTGCGACCCCGGGTCGACGAGACCGGCATCCCGGACTCCGTGCGGGGCTGGACCCCCACCGGCCCGGCCGGCTGGAGCGTCGACCGCTCCGCCGTGCCGAGCGGTGGCGTCACCGAGTGGCGCGGCTGGTCCTTCACCAACGAGGAGTTCTGGACCCGCGCCCAGTCGGATCAGGAACGGGAGAACGGACTCCGCCTCCGGGGGGTCTTCGCCGTGGCCGATTCCGATGAGTTCGACGACCTGCCGGGTGGATCGACCTTCGACTCCACTCTGGTGAGCCCCACCTGTCCGGTCACCGCGGGCGGTTCACTCTCGATCCGCTACGTCACCCACTACGTGCAGGAGGGCGGTCAGACCGGCGACGTGCTGGTGTCGTTCAACGGCAGGCGCGACCAGGTGGTGAAGCGGTACACCACCGATGCCCGCGCGCGCGTGGAGTCGTTGACCGTGCCCGTACCGGCGAATGCGACCTCGGTGCGGGTCAAGTTCCGCTACTACAACGCCAGCAACAACTGGTTCTGGGCCGTGGACGATCTCCGTGTGACGATGGCGTGATCCCGGGCCGTCGGCACAAGTGGTTGCGGCGCCACCGCCCGCTTCGCCCGCCGCTACCGGCCGCTGGAGCCGCTGTTCGGCGGGCTACAGGTTGTTGATCCGGGCCAGCAGCTCTGCCTCGGTCAGGTTCTCCAGGACCGCGTCCTGCTTGCGGCCCAGGACCGCCAGCAGCTTCTCCTTCTCCAGCTTCTTGGCCGCCGCGGCCTTCGCCGCCTGGTCCTCCGCGAGGCGGACGGCGATGACGTGCTTGACGACCTCCAGCTTGGTCTCCAGGGTCGCCTTGGCCGGATTGGCCTCGGTGGCCACGAACGACTCGGTGTCGACGGCCTTGAGTTCGGCGTTGACCGCCTTGGCCACATCATCGAGGCTGAAGCCGGACTTGGCGGTCAGCGGAAGCTCCCACAGCTGCTCCGTGGTCAGCAGTCCCTTGACCGACGGGTAGCGGAACTTCTCCCGCGTGGCCTGCTCGAAAATGGTCACGGTGGCCTCTCCGACGAATCTGTGTAGGGGTTCAGAACTGGATGCTGATGAGGCGGCGCCGGCCGCCGGTCATGGTCACCTTGGCGACCACGGAGTTGCGGACGGTGGAGCTGAAGCCGAGGCCGGAAAGCTGGTCCGGAGACGGTTCACACTTGGTGCGGTCGCCGAGCACCTCGAAAACCTTGCGATGTGGTTGCAGGTCGCCGCGGAGGAACTCGTTGTAGATCCCCCGCGTCGGCTGGTCGTTCACGCACCCCTTCAGGATGAAGAGGTAGTGCCGGTTGCCGACCTCGTTGTCGTCGAAGTAGTTCGGCGAGTACATGATGGTGGACACCGGTACGAACTGTTCGGTGGTGATGCCCCACAACTCCTTGCTCGCACTGCCCGACTGCACGTCCTCACCTGGTCGGAAAGCGGTGATCACCCCGTTGGTAACCGTCATCCGGCCCACATCGACGGTCTCCTTGTGGCCGACCGCGCGCTCGTGGCGGTAGTGCTCGATCTTCCCGTTGCTCTCGGTCTCGACCACGAAGCCGACCTGGGTGCTGTCCCGCCTGCGGTACTGGTTCACCTCGATCCGGTACTCACCGTCGGGGACACGGTCGGTCCAGGTGACGTTCTCCACCGGCTCGCGGGAGAGCGTCCCGCCGGCGTTCATGTCGACATCCAGCTTGTTGCGCTTCTCCTGGTACCAGATGTGGTCACCGTTGGGTTCGTACACGTGCAGGTCGAGGTCGTCGTGGTTGAACCAGGACAGGCTCACCCGCAGCTTGCCGGTGACGTTGCCGCCGGCCCGCTTGACCCTCTCCCTGATCGAGTCGGTGACGTTGCCGCCGTACGACCAGCCGAAATCGTTGTCCCACTTGAACAACCGCGGAGCAGCCGGGTGCCGGCCGACGGTGAGGCTGACGAAGTGCGGCTCGTAGGAGTTGGCGACCCACAGGTCGATGGCGGCGGCACCGGGCAGGATGTCCTTCAGGAAGGAGGCCACGGGGATCTCCTCCGGCTCGGCGTCGCGAAGGAGCGCACTCGACGACCTGGAGGTGGCCGCCTGCATCAGCAGCCCTTCGATGCCGTCCTTCATCCGTGCCTGCGTGTCGTTGTTGACCCACAGCACGTTGGTGACCGACACGTCGGACAGCCGGGCGAACCGTCGCTGCAACGACTCCTCGATGCCCAACTCGGCGATGGTCTTCATGGCGGCCTTGACCATGCCCGGGGTGATCAACGCCGTGGGGCGCTGGTAGTTCTGCGGCGCCACCTTCGCCTCGAACGACCGGACCGCCTGCTCCAGGTCGACGCCCGCGGAGAGATCCTGGACGAGGGTGCCGATCACCGTGTTGCGGAACCGGGCCGCCGGGTTCATGGCGTTGGCGAAGACGAAGGCACGCCGGTCGGCGGCCTGGGTCCACCGGCTCTGCAGCGAGCGGAACTCGGTCACCGCCCGACGATGCTCCGCGCCGCGGTAGAGGGCGTTGCCGTCGACAAGGTCGACGACGGTGTCCAGAGCGTGCCGGGTCAGCTCGGTCAGGCCACGCTGGAAGACCTGCACCGCGGCGTCGAAGGTGCCCTGCGCCGCGCCGACGTCCTCGGTCCGGTGCCGCCGCTCCACCCGGCCGTGCAGGTGGTGCCACACCTCGACCTGGCCGTCGCGCAGCGTTCGGGTGGTCTTCGTTCCGTACTGCACCTGAGCGGACCGGAAGACGGTGGACAACGGCAGCGACAGAACGAACTCGTCCAAGGCGGCGGCGACGACGGAGAAGACCGGGTCGGAGCCCGACACCCCGGACCAGACGGTACGGACCCGCCCGTCGTGGATCTCGACGACGTTGCCGAAGTGCTTGATGAAACCGCGGCAGGTCGAACAGTCGTACTCGGATCGCTCACGGAAGCGCAGATTGGCGCCGGCGGGGAAGGAATCGAGAAAGGTGAGCCAGAGCGAGTCCCGGTCAAGACCGTCACCCACGAGGTACAACTCACCCTTGGCCATGGTGGACAGACGTGAAGTCACGTCCGTCGCGAAACGCTCGAAATCGCCCACCGCTTCATCCCCCTTGATCGCCGGTGATCCTACGGAGGGAACGCCAGTCGGAGAAACGCGTTTCCGGCTTTCCGCGCCGTCACAGCCGAGCGCCGGCGGCCGGCGGTCAGTCGACCGGAGCGCGTACGGCGGTGAGGCCCGGGCCAGCGGTCAACAGTTTCCGCCAGCTGGCCGGTGGCGCCGTGGAGAACATCCCGGCTCAAGCTGTGGATGCCTTTCCGGCAACGGCAGGCCTGGATGGCCTCCAACCTCAGCGACCGGTCGCACGGTGGTCAGGTCGAGCTGGTCCACGCCCGCTGTCGCGGCCCCTGACAGTCGTCTTCGAGGCTGCACCGTGCCCGCTATTCCAGTCGATCCGTCGGGGCGCTCATGAGCGCGCTACCTCAGCAGGGTCAGTCCCACCAGAAGGTCCAGCAGTTCAAGCCCATGATTGCGTCGGCGTACCTGCGGAAGGTCTCGGTGTGGCTCTGCCAGATGTTGTCTGGGCAGAAGGCGAAATGTTCGGCGGTCACCTGCAGGGCTAGGTGTACTGCCCAGGGAGGTTGGTCAACCTGGTGACGGGCGGTTTGCCGTCGGTTGCGGTGTGGGGGCGGTGGTGATTGTAGTGATGGAGCCAGGCGGGTAGGGCCTTGCGGCGGGCGGCTTCGGATGTGTAGCACCGGCCGAAGGCCCAGCCGTCGGTCAGGGTTCGGTGGAAGCGCTCGACCTTGCCGTTGGTCTGGGGCCGGTAAGGACGGGTCTTCTTCGGGGTGATGCCGAGTTCCGTGCAGGCGTTGCGCCAGGCGTGGGACCTGTAGGCGGAGCCGTTGTCGGTCAACACTCGCTCGACGGTGACGCCCCTGGTGGTGAACCAGGCGACCGCGCGGTGGAGCACGGCGGTGGCGGTGGCGGCTTTCTCGTCCTGGTGGATCTCGGCGTAGGCGACCCGTGAGTGGTCATCGACGACGGTGTGCACGAACGCGGTCCCGATCCGCGGATCCCGATGGTGGTTGCGGGCGCCGGTGCGGCGGGCGGTGGCCTGCCTGTTGTGTTTGCCCTGGGCGCGGCCGACATAGCGCCACCCGCCGCCGTCGGGGATCTGGCCGAGCTTCTTGACGTCGATGTGCAGCATGGCGCCGGGGTGGTCGTGTTCGTAGCGGCGCACGGGCTCCCCGGTGCGCCGGTCGAGGTGCGACAGCCGGTTGATCCGGCAACGGGTCAGGACGGCGTGCACGGTCGAGGCGGGCATGCCGAGACGGCCGGCGATCTGCACCGGCCCCAGCCGCTGCTTACACCGCAGGTGCACCACTTTGCGCACCAGCGGCTGGCAGGTGCGGTTCGGGCTGTGACTCGGCCGGGATGACCGGTCGGCCATGCCATCGGCGCCGAGTTCGGCGTAGCGTGCCGCCCACCGTTTCGCCGTTGGCCAGGACACGTCATAGCGTTCCGCGGCCCGGGCGACCGGCCACCCCTGGTCCACGATCAGACGCGCCAGGCGAAGACGTGCACGCGGGGTCAAAGCGGCGTTAGCGTGGGACACGAAGGCCTCCTGGTTGGCGGAGCGGTTCCTAGACAGCTCCACTCCACAACCGGAGGCCTTCGTCATCACGTCTATCTACGTCGTGTCGTCACACAACCTCAACCAACGTCCCTGGGCAGTACAGCTAGGTCGGGGGTGACAGGTGGCGCGGCGATGCTCAAGTGCAGGGTGTCGAAGCTCAGGCCGACGGTGTTGTTGTCCCAGATGTCGGCGAGGTGGCCGATGCAGGTCACCCAGCGTGCCGCCTCGCGACGTCGGTGACTTCCTGGCACCAGTCGGGCTGGTAGCCGGGGATACCGAAGTTGAACGACATGACGGCAAGATGGTTGTGGTCCGGGCAATCCTCGACGGGTATCCGGCTTTGCCGCTACTTCCGTGCGTTGTGGCTTGATCGGGACTGGGTTTGCTCTTCGGCCTGATCGAGCCAGCCTCGGTACCAGCGCGTGAAGCCCGTCGGGGTTCCGTCGGGCTCGTGCAGAGGCCGGAACCCGCCGTCGCTGGCGGTGTCGTCCGCCCACAACTGACCGCGGGCTGGTCCGCTGATGACGAGGGCTTCGCGGTAGGCGCAGCCAAGGTGACAGAGATAGAGCAGCCCGATGGAGTGTTCGGGTGAGAAGGCGACGGCATCGTGCTGCTGCCAGTAAGCGTCTTCAGCCTCGTTGAACTTGCCCTCGGAGTCGAAGTCCGCCTCATCGGGGGGATCCGGCAGGTCGGCTGCGGGGTTGAATGCGTCGGTGTGCGGGAACGGCTGGCCCAACGTTTCCAGGTCGGTGAGTTCGGCGCCGTCGCCTGCCCAGTGCCAACGGCCGCCGACCCGTTGAACGGAAAAGAGCCCGTACGCCGGGCCCGCGCCCCCACGACCGACCTGTAGAAGAAAGGAACGGTACTCGGCGGGTAGCTCGACAGCCAGCTGCGACTCCAGCTCGGCCAGCTCATTCGTGGTCAGCGGCGGCTCGCGTCGCCACTGATGGCCATTGGCTCCGAAGACCGTGCCGGCAGACGGGTGCGTCGACAATCTGGCCAGGCGATCGGGCACATCCGACCAGTCCGAGAGGATCACGGCAACACCCTAGACGTGGGCTGCGGACATGCGCTCACATCGCGAGCGAAGCGCGGGTGTTGTGCCGGCGATGACGCTGACCGGCCCAGCGTCGTCAGCACCGGCGCGACGGTTCCGGACCCGTACCGGCTTCTTGTCGGTCTGCTCGGCTTGCGGCTCCACGGGAGCGCAGGATCGCGTGAGAGGCAGCCTTCCCGCGATCGGCCGCAGCGTGAGCGTCTACGGGTGGTCTGATCCTTGCCGACCGTGGGCGAAGCGGGCGGCAGGGCTTCATACGTGTCGCGACCAGGGGACCTGCGCGAGGGGATGGCCTCTACTCATCTGGCTGAGGTTCCTGGTGGCTGAGCGACGGTTTTCCCGGATGGAGGGCGTCGTTGGCGTCCGGCGCGGCCATCTGGGTGGCGGCGCGTCCGGTTGAGGCTCTGGTGGTGGTGTCGGATCCGACTTGAGGTAGATCGTGCGGTCGGTTGGAGGCGCGGTCCGGCGGAAGCAGGTGCCGTATCAGCTCGTAGGCGCGGGGCACGTCTCGCAGGCCCGTCAGGTGGGCGATCACTGTTCCCTCAGCGGTTGCCTCCATGCTGTGCCAGCCGACCGACACACGCTTCGTGCGCCGACTGGTGGTGTCGCCTTGAGCGACGTCGACGGTGGTGACCTTCAGTTGGCCGTATCCGAGCACTCTGCCCGGTAGGGACTGCTCGTATCGCAGGTCGGTGATGTGCCGCAACGGCAGCTCGACGTATCGTGACATTGTCGCCACTCGCATGCGGAGGTTCGTGACGGTCACCTGCTCGCTGGAGGCGATGAAGAACGGCACGGCGGCGGTAATGATCAGTCCGATCGCAAGGCATGGCAGGCTCGGGAACAGGAAGAGACATGGAGCGATACTCGCGACGAGGACCGTCACGGCGGGCAGCACCGCTACGGGATGCATAGTCAGTTGAACACACACGTGCTCGCCGGGCAGTAACGTGCCCTGCTTGGCCAGCTGACGCCACGGACCCAACTGCCATGTGTGGGCTGCCTCCCAACCGGTGCTCCAATCGTCGATCGGATCGGTCAGATTCTCGGCGGCGGGTGCACGGGCAGCGAGTTTCGTGGCCAGGGTGGGATCGCGCCAGCGCTGACGGGACCACGGCAGCCGTTGCAGGACCAACGCGTCACGTCTCGGCGCAGTGCGGTGCCGCTCGATCAAGGTGACGAACTGTTCCAAGCGCTGTTGCACACGTCCGTTGGCGTCGGCTTCTGCGAGGTGGTTCTGCAGTCGGAGATGGCGGAACTGGTAGACAGCGCCGATCTGGCGTAACACGCCACGCCGGTGGGCGTCGATCAGAAACGGCATGATCCGCCAGGGCAGGCGGCGCCGGAGCGCGTAGGACAACCGCGTGGCCGCGAAGCGGCTGGAGGCCGGACCGAAGTCGCTGATCAGCGCGGTCACGGCGGTGTGAGCCACGGCGTAGGCGAGGTAGCCGACGAGTGTGACGGGGCCGGCGAGCAGCCAGATGAGCAGCGCGAAGGTGCCGCGTTGGCCGAGCATCGAGATCAGTCCGGCGCGTCTGTCCAGACGCACCAGCTGCGCCGGCCCGACGGCGCGGGAAACGTCCACCGGCTGCACCAGCCAGCCCGGCGCGTTGGCTATGACCACGCCAAGCACCGCCGCTGTCAGCAGGAAGCCGTTGATCTTCGGCACCGCCAGATGCGGATACCAGGTTCGCACGACGCCCAGGGCGGTCAGCCCGGTCAGCGAGACGCCGACCCAGAGTCGCACGAGCGTCCACCGCCAGGTGACGGGGCGCCGCCCAAGGGCCGAGGGCAGCGGCGGCACTTCGACGGAGCGTCCCAGGGCGACAAGACCGGTGCCCAAGATCGCCCAGACCGCCACCCACGAGGCGAAGACCCGCGGGTCGGCCATCACGTCGACGTCGATCATCGGTGGCAGATCAGAGACCTGTAGGGCGTCTATCGTCTCCGTGACCGACGGCGGGAGGTGGACACCGATCGGGCCTGACGAGGCCAGTCGACCCCACTCGGCGAAGAGGTTTCGTCCCGGGGCGGGTGCGGCCAGTGCGATGGCGAGGGCGACGGCACCCCAGAGCAGCGCCGCGCCGACGGCGCAGCGCACCGCCACGACAAGCGACGCCCAGAACCGGCTGGGGTCGCTCATCCGCCACCAGGCGAGGTCTCGGCTGTCCGCGCGGGCCAGGTCGGCGGCCAGAGCGGCCAGCCACCGCCGTGCCTGCTTCGGGCGGCAGCGAAACGGCGTTGGAGCGGACCGGTCACCGTAGACTGCAGGTATCAGGGCTTCCAGCAGGTGCTGTTCCATTGTGTGCGCATCGGAGAAGGTAAGAAGCTCCGCCGGATCGTTGGTTTGGCGCTCGTACACGGTGCGGGCCAACCACAGCATCAGCGGGTTCGTCAGCACCTGCGCCGCCACGCCGGTCGGCGCGGCGGTGACGTTGTCGAAGATGGCCTGCCAGCGGCCCGTTCGCGCGCCCGCGGTGGCGGCGAGGAGGTAGTCGCGCACCTCGCCGGTGGATAGCGGACGCAGGTGCACCGCTGTGGCGAGTGCTATCGGGCGTCCCGCCCGATGCTCGGCGCCTCGGTATTCATCCGGGCGGCTGGTCATCACCAGCGGTCGGTCCGAGCCGTAGGCGTTGATCTGCTCAATCACCCAGGCGCGCTCTGGTGCGGGCAGCTCATCCAATCCGTCCAGGACGGGCAGGATCCTCGCGGCGTCGACCAGCGCTTGAGCAACGGTGACGGGTGCGTGGTCGCCGGCGCGTACCCGCGCGGCGAGCGCGGGGCTGAGGTTCACCAGTTCGTCCGCCAGCCACCGGCTCAGGGTGGCTCCGGTGTGCCAGTTGCCCAGCGGCACGAGAACGGGCAGGGGATCTCCGGCCGATCGTGCGGCCAGGAGGTCGCGGACCAGGCGGGCTACCAGCACGCTCTTTCCCGACCCGGCCGTGCCGAGGATGACCAGCCGTGGTGTGGCCAAAGCCGTGAAGAACGCCGCGACGTCGGTGAACACGCCGGCGCTGGTGCCTGGCGCGTCGTTCGGTTCACCTGTGTCACTGCTGGGGCTGTTGGCGGTTGCCCATCGCACGGGCAGCGGCCACGGGTCGTTGATCCGCCGTAGCCGTTCCTCGTTGGCCCAGATGCGGGTGAGGGCTACGGCAAGGTCCTCGGTGGCCTGCTCGAGATCCGCGTTGGATAGGGGCTTCGCGTCGCGGGTCCACCCCAGTAGCCGGCGCAGGATCGCCGTAAGTGTGCCGGCGGCCAGGAGCACGAATCCGGCGATACTGGCAGCCTTGTCGCCCCAGTCGAGGTCGTTTTCACGCACTGACCAGCCGGCTCGTGCGAGCAGGGCCACGGTTACGCCGACCGCGACGACCGCAAACAGTCGGCGTACCCGCACGCTGCGCACACCTCATCATTGCTGACGGGCCGGTCATGCTCAACGCAGGTCCCTCGATGATGGATCTCTGCGAACCTTTAAGTGGGGCGTCCTGAACGATGACCTCTTCGGCGGCTCCGAAGGTCGCGACTCGTAGGTTGCTCGTCCTGTTCCTCGGTCCAGCCGGCCCACCCCGACGGACACTACGTCCGACACCGATGTCTGCACCCGTGTTGGGCGCCGGACGGTCTGACCGTGTCCGACCCATGCTCGGGCAGTTGCCTCCGTCGATTCCGGCCGGCGAGCGGAATGGACGAACTGGTGTGACTGTCGCGACCGATGGCAGGATGGGAGCGGCAGTCAGCGAATCTGGGTCGCCGTCGCACGGGTGGGGACAGATGAACCAAAGACTCATTGCCGCCACCTCGGTGGTGCTGGGAATCGTCGCCGGTGTCCTGACCAATCTGGTCACCGCAGGTCCCACGCCGCCGCTCGTCGTGGGGCTCGTCGCGGTCGCCGTGCTCTGGGTCGGGCTGACCGCGCTTCAGCGCCCCGGATCACCGCCGCCCGTGGCCCCGACATCCGAGACGCACGGGGACCACAGCCCCATCGTCAACGCGGACAACAACAGCGGACACATCACCTTCCACGCGCCACCGAGATCCGAAATGCCGTCCGGCGACAACGGCGATCCGACTTCATGAGGCGATGGCGACCGTTCCCCCAGCGGCGCCGTACGTCGGAAACGTACGGGAACGACAGCCCCATCATCAACGCGGACAACAACAGCGGCACCGTCAACATCACGGTCGTGACCGCCGCCGGGGCCCATCCGCTCCGGGGTGCTCCCCAGGCGTACGGGGCATACGTCGATTCGCTGACCCGGGCCTACTACCCGGACAATCCCTTGGTCGCGGATTTCCGACGGTTCATGGAAGAACAGGATCGTGGATACTTCGCGGTGGAGGCCGAGCCCGGCATGGGGAAGTCGGCCTTCGCGGCGTGGGTCGAGGCGCGACCGGAGACGGACGCCGCGCACTTCGTGCAGAACGGCGCCGGGGCGGGGCTGACGGCGACAGTCGTGCGCAGCCTGAGCGCTCAACTCATCACCGCGTGGAAGTTGGACGATCTCGCCCCCGGTGGTTGGCTCTCCGACTCCAGCGGAGAGGCCGGATGGCTGGCCGACGTCATCGAGCAGGCGGCGCGCCGGCGGAACGAGCAGGGGCCGACGCGGCCCATCGTCGTGGTCGTCGACGCGCTGGACGCCGCCCACGAGTATCCCGCCACCGAGTTGCCGTTCGGGCTGCCGCAGTGGCTTCCGGGGCGCGTGTACGTCGTCGTGACCGCGCGGACCGGGCGATTGAGGAACCTTCCGTGGGACCAGACACGACGTGTGGCGTTGTTGCCGGAATCGCCGGGGAATGGTGCGGCTCTGGAGGGTTTCCTCCGTGACCGTGCGCGGAACGATCCCCGGGTCGCCCGGGCGCTCCACGGACACGGCGTCACCGAGGAGGCCTTCGCCCTGCGGATCCTGGAACGCAGTCGAGGGTCGTGGGTCTACGCCCACTACGTGATCGAGTCCATCGGTCAGGATCCGCGGAGGATTCGGGATCTTCCCGGGTTACCGGAGGGCTTGGAGGCCTACTACCAGCACCGCGTCCTGTCGCTCTGCCTCGGCGGGGACAGACAGTACGACGAGCGACGCGTCCGACTGCTCGCGGCGCTCGGCGTGGCCGGCGAGCCGGTGGACGCCCACACTCTCTGCTCGCTCGCCGGGCTGGACGAGCCATCACTCGTGGACGCTCTCATGCGCGACGGGCTGCGGCCCTTCTGCACGGTCGTCGGCCCCGGTGCGGACGCGGACGAGCCGGTCCGCTTCGCGCCCCACCACCCGAGTCTCCGGGAGTACCTGTCGGGCGCGTCCGACGGGACCCTCCGGCAGGCGGCCCGGGCCGCTCACGCCCGTGTCTGCGACCGCTACCTGGCGGCGTGGGGTGGTCTGGAGTCCGGGCTCGGGACCCTGGTGGCCCAGCCGGAGCTGGCCGGCGCGGACGGTGGGTATCCCGTCCGGCATCTGGCGTCGCACCTGTTGGCGACGGGCCGGGAAGCGGACCTGCACCGCCTGCTCGCGCTGAGCCGGGGTCGGGAGAATCTGTGGTACGCGGTGCACGCGCAGGCCGGCGATGTCGGCAGTTATCTGCGTGACGTCGAGTTGGCGGAGGCGGCGACCGGGCGGCTCCCGCTCCGGTTGCGTTACCGCCTCATCCAGGCGAGCGTGACCTCGGCGGTGACGGCCATCCCGCCCGGGCTGGTGCGGGAGATGGTCACTCGGGGACACTGGACCGTCGAGCAGGGTTTCCAGCGTGTCGCGATCATGAGCAATCCGGATCATCAGGCGGTGGGGGTTCGACTCCTCGTACCGGATCTGCCGGAGCGGACGCATCCGGACGTGCTCAGCCTCGCCGCCTCGTACGGCAGCCAGGAACGCTCCGCCGTGCTGGAGGCGATCCTGCCGCTCCTGGCCGACGAACTGGTTCCGGTCGTGGTCGAACTGGCTCTCGACACCGACAACGGTCGACTGCTGCCCGGGCCGCTGGCCACCGCGGCCGCCCGGCTGCCGCACGACGCGCTGACGGACCTGCATCACCATCATCTGTTGAAGGATCGGTTCGGCAACAGGAAGTTCGTCCGGGCTGTCGTCGCCCTGTTTCTGAACCCGGACCGGGGGGCCGGGGCGCGCAAGGCGTTACGGATCCTCGGCTCGGGAAGGTACGAGCCGGGGCGGGATCAGCTGATCGCCCTGCTCCAGCACGTGCCCGTCACCGAGGCGGTCTTCGACGACGTGCTGACCCTGCTCGGGAACCGGCCCGAGGCACGGGGCGACAGGCCTTCCGCGCATGGTCCCCGGCCCACGGGCGGCATCGAACGACTGCGGTGGGTGCTGGAGAAGGGCGTGGACATGGAGGTAGCCGCCCGCATGCTCCATGTGGCCGCGCACCTCGACTGGGGCAGGTCGGAAGTGCCCACCCTGCTGGAGTTGGCGCTGCGGTTCAGGTTGGACTTCCGCTCACCGAATCTGCTGTACGCGCTCTGCGAACAACTGTCCACCACCGAGGTGCGAGGCTGGCTGGGCGAGTTGTTCCCGTCCGAGGGAGAGCCGGGTCGACGGCTGCACGTCGGGGTCCGCCACGTCCTGCTCGGCGCGATGCTCGACCGGCTGCCGCCCGAGGAGGCACGCGGCTACGCCGAGCGGGAGATGGCAGCGACACCGGAAATCGAACGGCCACCGGTCCGGATGGACCACCCACTCGTCTCGGACGCCCGGCCACACCTGGTCAGGTATCTCTCTCCGGAGACGCGTCGCCGGTACGTCGCGGAAGCCGTTGAGGCATGGGACGACGACCCCAGGTACGCGCAGACGCTCGCGATCATCGCGCCGCAGCTGGGCGAGGAGGAGCTCGGGGCGGCGCTGCGCGCGGTGAACACGGAGGACGCCGCCGAGTCAGGCGCCCGGGTGACGGCACTCAACGTGCTCGCTCCCCACCTTCCCGACGACGTGCTGCGGCAGGTCGTCGTCGACAGCACGTCGAGCCCGGTACGGCTGGACGACCTGTCCGCCGTAGCCGAGATCGGACGGGTTCTTCCCCCCGAGGCACGTAGCCGGACCGGGCGGCGCGTCCTGACCTTCGTCCGCGGGATCCCGGAGTCGCGGACACTGGCCGACGCGGTGGCGAGGCTCGCCCCGGTGCTGCCCTCGGAGGTCGCCGTGGACGCGCTGGCGCTGCTGGAGTCCGGGTCACGCTCCGTGCCTCTCTGGGCGCGGAAACAGCCGGTGTGGCGGCCGTTGACCATGGCCTCGGCGGACCCTGGCATGAGCACGGCGTTGATCAGCGAAAAGCGGGTGTACGGTCTCGGGGGCGTCGCGCGGGCCGTGGAGGCGCTCAGCGGGGCGCTGCCGGATCAGGCTCTGCCACGGGCGTGGGCCGCCGCGGTGGGCGATGACCAGGAGAGCGCCGCCCAGATGGCGCTCTGGGCACCCGGTCTGGTGTCGCGACTCCGTTCCACCGGCCAGGACGAGCTCCTCGACGGTGTCTTCACGTACGCCGCCGAGCACATGCCGCTGATCGACGAGGACGAGGTGCCGCCGCTGCTCCGTTTCGCGGAACTGGTGCCGGTCGACCAGGTACGACGCGCGTGTGACCTCCTGCTTGCCCGCCGCGACGGTCCGCTGCGCGCGCAGGCCCTCGCGGGTCTGAGCCGTCATCTCCCCGATGCCGAGCGGAGTTCCCTGGCCGGAGCGGTACTGACGATGCTGGCGAGCGCCCGGTGGAAGGGTCGGACCACCGACCGGTCCCACTCGGCGGACGCTCGCACGCTCGGGTACCTGTACCGGGCGGGAGCCACCGAAGCGGCAACCACGGCGCTGCGTGCGTTACTGGCTGCCAGCGGTGAGTGGGACGCGGTCGTCCTTGAGGCGTTCGGTGCTCCGCTGCCGGCGTCCGTCGTCGAGGAGGCTTTGGCGATGACGCTCGCGGACGCGCCCGGGCGGCGCAACTATCAGGTGCTCGTCGTCCTGGCTCCCAGCCTCGACGGGAATCAGCTCCAAAGGGTGCTCCGGGCGATGACGGAGGGCGAGGCGGATGATGGCTTCCGCATCGGGGTGGTCACCGCATTCGCCAGGCGGCTGGCGCCGGACGCCGCAGACGTCCTGGCACCCGAGATGTTCGCGCACGCCCTCCGGATGACGGAGGTGGAGCTCGCGAGTGAGCGGGGCATCATCCCGTTCCTGGCTCGGATGCGTCGGGACGACGCCGTTCGGTTCCGGACTCTGACGGAGCGGCTGATCAGCTGTCATACGCCGGACGCCTCGACCTCCTGGGCGCCGGACTCCGGCTTCGCCTCCGCCGTCGGTGTGCTGGAGCGTGACGATCTCGTCGAGTTGTACGCGCGGGTCACCCGGGCCCGCGGCCCTGCCTCGCGTGCCAGCGCACAGGCCACGATCCTGCGGCGGCTCGGAGACGAATGGCCGGGAACGACCGCCCCGGGCGGCGGCGACCTGCTCCGCACCTGGCCGACCGGGGTGGACCGGAGAACACTGTGCGGGTTGCTCGCGGCGTCCGCCTGGTGGGTACGGCGTCAGGGCGGGAACGACGCCGTCGACGAACTGGCCGGGGCGTTGCTCGACGTGGTCACCTGGTGGCCCGTGACCGGCCAGATCCGGGCGCCGTCCCGCCCCACGCTGACGATGTCGGTCAGGGACGGCGTAGCAGTCGCCCAGCGTGCCGCCTCGTGACGTCGGCGCCTCCCTGGCGCCAGTCGGGCTGGTAGCCGGGGGTACCGAAGTTGAACGACATGACGGCAAGATAGTTCTGATCCAGGCAATCCTCGACGGGTGTCCGGTTCTGCCGCTCCTTCCGTGCGTTCCGGCTTGATCGGGACCGGGTCTGCTCTTCGGCCTGTGCGAGCCAGCCTTGGTACCAGCGCGTGAAGCCGGTTGGGCTTCCGTCGGGCTCGTGCAGCGGCCGGAACCCGCCGTCGCTGGCGGTGTTCCGCCCACATCTGACCGCGGATGCTGTCCGGCCTACAAGAAGCGCTCAGGGTCGAAGCTCTCGAGGTCGATGATGCGAACCCGAGGAAGGACGTTGGTGAAGCAGCCCGCATCCTCCTCGATGTCGAATACATGCAGGCCCGGAAGGTCCGCGAAGCCGGCGTTGAGGAACTCCTTGAACCCGACGACCGCGACCTGATGATCACCTCGTAGGAGCTCGTCGACCTGCGGCAGGAAGTCGCCGTCGTGGCTGGCCAGCATCACATTGCCCGGGCGCCGGGCGATAGCCTCCAACGTCCGCTGGATGCCGATGTCCACCACCTTCTGGTCCGATGATCCAGCGAGCGGAATGGGCCGGTAGTCCATGCTCAGGAGGGCCCGGACGAAGGGCATCGGCAGACCGCCGCCCGAGGCGTTGAGGAAGAACAGCGCCTTCACCGGCTGCTGCCACGTGTCCCGTGCGAAGTCCCGCAGACGCTCCCACCGGGGTCGCTCCGCAGGGGCCGGCCGGCGCTCCAGAACACTGTTGCCGAGAGTGGCATCGATGTTCTCCCCGTCCACGATGAGGTACGTGACGGGTGCGGTGGTACCGGGCATGGGTATGCCTCTCGAGTCGAGCAGCGAGCGCGGACCGGTCGAGCCCGAGTGTTCGACGTGCCGGAGGAAGCCGGGCTCATGGTCAAGGGTATTGCCTGCCAGCACTGCCGGCTCCGCCACGCTCGGGGTGGGCTGAGCAACGTCCCGCGGGGCGTAGATCAGCACGCTACCGCCCGGCGAACACGTGCGGCTTCGCCTGCCCATGCGTCCCGTCGCGGTGCTGCCCGCGGTGACGGTTCTCGCCGTGCTCGTCGGCTCGTGCCTCTTCCTGCTACCGGGCATCCCAGAACCTCAGCCAACCCCGCCGCCACGCAGCTGGCCGGACCGGACCCCACCGAGGACCACCGCTGAGCCGCCAGCCGCCAGGCGCCGGCCGAGGAGGCGGAGGACACCGGCCGGTGAGTACGCTCGCGCCCTGGTCCGTTCCGACCGACGGGAGACGAGTCATGAGCGACGCCGACGCGCCGTTGTCCGCAACCCCCCGCACCCGGCTGCGCCGCATGAGCCAGAAGGGACGCGGCGACCGCGCCGCCCTCTTCGAGGTGCTACGGGCCGGTCTCGTCTGCCACCTCGGCGCGCTGGTGGACGGCTGCCCGATGGTGGTGCCGACCGTCTACGGCTTCGACACCACGCACCTCTTCCTGCACGGCTCGGTGGCCAGCCGGAGCCTCACCACCGACGCCGAGGTCTGCGCCACGGTCACGGTCGTCGACGGGCTGGTCCTGGCACGTTCGGTCTTCGAGCACGGGGTCAACTACCGCAGCGCGATGGTCTACGGGACCCCGCGCAGGATCGTCGACGCCGAGGAGAAGCGGTACGGCCTGCGGTTGCTGACCGAGCACGTCGCGCCGGGCCAGTGGGACTACACCCGCGGGCCGAACGGCAAGGAGCTCGCGGCCACGGTCCTGCTGGCGCTGCCACTGGCCGAGGCGTCGGTCAAGACCCGCAGCGGCCCGCCCGACGACGGCGCCGGCCCGGACGCCGCGCTCGGCCTCTGGGCCGGCGAGCTTCCCCTGGTCGCGACGTGGCAGCAGCCGCTGACCGATCCCGTGCTGCCCGCGACCGTGGCGGTGCCGGCGCACGTGGCCGCCCGCGCCGGGACCCGCGCCGACCGGTCCTGAACGCACCGGCGTGGGCCGGGCGGCCGACCGGCGCCGCTAGCGCAGTTGCCGCGCCAGCTCGGTGAGCGACACCCCGGGCTGGACGGCCGCGCAGGCCGCCACCACCGCCAGCGCCCGGGGCACGCCCTGGCAGTGGGCCACTATCCCGCGCACCGCCTCGGGTTCCGCCGCGAGGCGGTGCGCGCCGAGGCGGGCCCGCAGCAGCTCGTACGCCTCCTCCGGGGCGAGGCGGTCGAGCACGACGGGGTGCGCGACCTCCCCGGCGACCAGCCCGGTGAGCCGGTCCCGGCTGGTCACCAGCACCATGCACCCCGCCGCGCCGGGCAGGAGTGGCCGGACCTGGTCGGCGTCCCGCGCGTCATCGAGCACGATGAGCATCCGCCGCCCGGCGAGCAGGCTGCGGTAGAGCCCGACCCGGGCGTCGAGGCCACCCGGGATGCCGCCGGCCGGCACGGCGAGCGCCTCGATGAGGCAGCCCAGCGCGTCGGAGGGCGACGCCGGTGACCTCTGTGTCCGGTTGCCGCTCAGGTCGATGTGGAGCACCCCGTCGGCGAAGCGGGTCGCGAACCGGTGCGCCCAGTGCAGCGCCAGCGCGGTCTTGCCGATCCCGGGGCGACCGACGAGGGCGCAGACGACCACCGTGGACATTCGCCGGGGGTCACCGTCGAAGAGCCGGTCGAGCTGGGCGAGCTGGGCGACGCGGCCGGTGAAGCCGGGCACGTCCAGCGGCAGTTGCATCGGCCGCGGCCGGGGCGGTGGCGATGACGGGCCGGGCAGGCCGAGCGCGTCGCGGATCAGTCGGACGGTGGCGGGCCGGGGCCGCAGCACCCGCGCCGACTCCAGGTTGCGGATGCTGCGCACGCTCAGCCCCGTCCGGGCCGCCAACTCCTCCTGGGTGAGGTGGGCCGCTGCCGGGCCGCGACGATCTCATCACTCAGGGTAACCTGGTGGTCGATCACCATGCCATCCCCACTCGCCTGCTCCGTGCGGGTCTGGCCGATTCGTGCCGACGGTACGCCGTAGCCGAGGCCACTGATCCGGGAGTCGGCAGCGATGTTGCCGTTGAACTGCCGGTGGTCTGCCTGTTCGCAGGACGACCCTACGCCGACAGTGGCAGTGCCGCCATTCGCCGCGGCGAATCAATCGGAGCCGGGGAGGCGGTGTTTCGAGCAGCGGTCCGCCGTGACCCGTCGTGGCTTGGTCACGCACCGCGCCGCCCGGCGCGCGCCGGGCCCGGGGCCGGTCCCCGCCTCCGGTGGGGACGCCCGTGCCGCCCTCACCGCCCGGGCCGCCCGGCGCGGGCCCCGCCCCGGGCGGTGGCACGCCGTCGACCGGCCCGCGCCACGACGCCGGCGGGACGCGAACCCGCCGTCACGCCGACGACCGCCGCCCCCGGCGGGCCGTCGGCGCCGACCCACGGCCCTGCCGCTCAGGTCACCCGCGATCAGGAGGACAACCATGCGGAAGTACGTCAGCGACACCGCGCAGCTCACCGACGAGTACGGCATCCAGATCGGCCGCTGGAAGCAGTACCGCGACCTGGGGCCGCTGCCGTTCGACGCGATGTGGTGCGTGATCCCGCCCGGTGCCAGCAGCGCCGAGGACGTGCACCCGGAGGTCGAGTTCGCGGTGGTGACCCGGGGCACCGCCATCTACGAGGCGGCCGGGGAGAAGGTGGAGGTGCCGACCGGCGGGGTGATCCTGCTCGACCCGGAGCGGTCCCACGTGATCCACAACCCCTCCCCGGAGGTCCCGCTGACCATCCTGAGCATCTACTGGATGCCCCGGACCGCCGACGCCGACGCCGAGGGCGGCCGGGACGCCGGGGCGGGCCGTGACTGACGGCGCCGCCCCCGCCGGGGTGGTCCTCGTGGTGACGCCGCCGCCGACGCCGAACGGGCCGCTGCACGTCGGGCACCTCTCCGGCCCGTACGTCGCCGGGGACATCGCGGCCCGCGCGCTACGCGCCGACGGCCGCCGGGTCCTGACCCAGTGCGGCCTGGACGCCCACCAGAACTACGTGCCGACCCGGGCCGAGGCGCGCGGCGAGGCACCCGCGGACACCGCCGCGCACTACGGCGCGCTGGTGGGCGAGGCGCTGCGCGCGGCGCGCATCGGGTACGACGTGATGGTCGACCCGCTGGCCGACGCGGGCTACCGCGACGCCGTGGCCCGGTTGCTCACCGAGCTGGTCGAGGCGAAGGTCGTCGAGCTGGCCCCGATGTCGCTGCGCGCCTGCGCCGGCTGTCAGCGGATCCTGCACCACGCCCGGGTCGTCGGGGCCTGCCCGCGCTGCGGGGCCGGGGCGGCCGGCGGTACCTGTGAGGGGTGCGGCAGCTTCCTCGCCGCGGCGGACCTGGTCGACGCCCGCTCGACCTGCTGCTCGGCCGCCCCGGAGCCGGTGACCCACCCGGTGCCTGTCCTCCGGCTGGAGGAGCACCGGGAGCGGCTGTGCGAGTTCTGGTCCCGGGCGGTCCTGCCGCCCCGGCTGCGCCGGCTGGTCGCGGCGTACCTCGACACGGGGCTGCCGGATGTCGCGCTGGCCTACCCGAGCGACTGGGGCATCGAGTGGGGCGACGGCCTGCGGGTGGACGTCTGGGCCGAGATGGCCCTGGCCAACCTGGTGCTGCCGGCCCGCCACCTGCGTCCGGGGGCGGACACGCTGACCGGCTACCTCGACGCCTGGGGCGACGTCGACGAACAGTGGCTGTTCCTCGGCATCGACAACGCCTTCTACTACGCGGTGCTCATCCCCGCCCTGCACCTGGCCGCCGGGCTGCCCGAGCGGCCGACCGGGCTGGTGGTCAACGAGTTCTACCGGCTCACCGGCGCCAAGTTCTCCACCAGCCGGGGACACGCCATCTGGGCGCACGAGTTCCTGGCCACCGAGGACCCGGCGGTGGTCCGGGCGTTCGTGAGCTGGGACCGGCCGGACAGCTACGAGTCCGACTTCCTGCCGGCGGCGTACGAGGCGTTCAAGGCCTGTTACACCGCGGCGCTCGACGGCGTCGGTCCTCACCTCGACGCGGCGCTGGCGGACATCGAGCTGACCCGGGGCGAGCGGGCGTTGCGCCCGGACGCCTTCGACCCGGCCGCCGCGGTCCGCGCGGCGCTGGCCGCCGCCGGCAGCCGACCCGAACGGGCGGCCCGGCTGCTGGGCCTCGTCGGCGGCACCCTCCCGGCGGGCGCGGGTGACTGAGCCGCGGGTACTCGTCGTCGGCGCCGGACTGGCCGGGGCCCTGCTGGCCCGGCGATTGCAGGACGCGGGCGCCGAGGCGGTGCTCATCGGCACCGCGCCCGACAGCCCGACCGG
The DNA here is from genome assembly GCF_045040125.1 of Micromonospora sp. NBC_01392. Lineage (NCBI taxonomy): Bacteria > Bacillati > Actinomycetota > Actinomycetes > Micromonosporales > Micromonosporaceae > Micromonospora > Micromonospora sp. NBC_01392. Next base: position 2,286,235 of record NZ_CP109549.1, read on the forward strand.
CGGGTACCGGGACGCCACCGCCGCGTCGGGCGGCCTGGTCCGGGCCTTCGAGCCGGAGCCGGCCGCCCGCGCCCTGGCCGCCGCCAGCCTCGCCGAGCTGCGGGGCGACCCCGGCCTGGCGGCGGAGGCCGGCTGGCGGCGCACCGGCTCGCTCTACCTGCTCGATCCGGACACCGTCGCCGGGGGCGGGGGCGGGGGCGGGGTCGGGGCCGGGGCCGCCGCGGTCGACGCCGAGGTGCTCACCGCCGCGGAGGTCGCCCGCCGCTTCGGCGTCGACGGGCTGCCCGAGCACGCCGTGGGGGTCTGGGAGCGCCGGGCCGGCCACGTGGTGCCGGACCGGCTGCGGCGGGCCGTGCTGGCCGGGCTGACCCGGACCGAGGCCGTGCCGATGGCCCGGCTCGACGGCGACACGGTGGAGCTGCGCGACGGCCGGCGACTCGCCGGTGACCTCGTGGTCGTGGCCGCCGGGGCGTGGACCCCGGGACTGCTGCGCGCCGCCGGGCTGGCCACCTGCCTGCGTACCAAGCACATCCAGTACGCCCACCACGCCGTGCGCCGCGCCGACCTGCCGTCGTTCGTGGACGAGACCAGTGGCCTCTACGGCCGGCCCGCCGGCCCCGGGCGCCTCCTGCTCGGCCTGCCCAGCTCCCGCTGGGACGTCGACCCGGCCGCCCCCACGCCCGACGCCGAACTCGCGGCGCGGGTCCGAGCGGTGGCCGCGTTGCGGCTGCCCGGCCTGGACCCGCGACCGGTGGGCCCGCCGGTCAGCGCGGCCGACTGCTACAGCGAGCCCCCTGGCCTCGCGCTGCGGGCCGTCTCCGGGACCGTGCACACCTTCACCGGCGGGAGCGGGGGCGCCGCCAAGACCGCCCTGGCCGCCAGCCGACGCGCAGCCAGCGCTCTGCTGGACCACCCATCGTCCGTCGGGGTTCCGACGGGTTAGCCGAAGGCAGAGAGATGACGCAGACATACCACACCGTGGGGATCGGCGCGGGGCCCGCGAACCTGAGCCTCGCGGCGATGTACGACGTGCTCGCGCCGCACGAGATCGCGCTGTTCGAGTCCCGGGACCAGCCGGGCTGGCACGACGGGATGCTGCACAGCGGCGTGCGGATGCAGACCGGCTGGGTCAAGGACCTGGTGTCGCTCTACGACCCGACCCACCCCCTGTCGTTCCTCAACTACCTGGTCACCACCGGGCGGGTCTACGCCCTGCTGGGCGCCGGTTTCGACACGATCCCCCGGATCGAGTACCAGCAGTACCTGAGCTGGGCGGCGGGCCAGTTGCCGAACATCGTCTACGGCACCCGGATCGACCGGGTCGACTTCGACGGCGCGCTGGTCAGCCGCAGCGGTGACGTGGCCGTCGCCCGCTCCCGGCACCTGGTGCTCGGCACCGGCACCGTGCCGTTCCTGCCGGACTTCCTCGCCGCCCTGGACCCCCGGCACGTCTTCGTCGCCGACGAGTTGCACCACCGCCTGGCGACCGTGGCCGACGAGCCGGACGCGCCGTGGATCGTGATGGGCAGCGGGCAGACCAGCGCGGAGTGCGTGGCGGCGCTGCTGGCCCGCGGGGTCCGGGACATCCGCTGGATCGGCCGGCGGTCGTGGTTCGCGCCGCTGGAGGACTCCCCCTCGGCCAACGACCTGTACCGGCCGGCCTACCAGGAGGCGTTCCTCAACCTCTCCCGTGACGTGCGGGAACGCCTGGTCTCGGGGCAGATCCTCACCAGCGACGGCATCTCCCCCGGCACGTTGCGCGGCATCTACCAGCACAACTACGAGGAGCGGCTGCGCACGGGCCGGTTCCCGGTGACCATCATGCCGAGCCGCACCGTCACCGCGGCCCGGCAGCTCGACGGGGAGATCGAGCTGGAGTGCCTCACCGCCGGCAGCGGCGAGGAGCGGCACCGGGCGGTGCACCTGGTGGTCGCGGCGGGGCGGCAGCAGGCCCCGCTGCCCTTCGACGAGGAGCTGACCGCGCTGGTCGACGTCGACGAGCGGGGTCAGCCCGTCATCGAGTCGGACTACTCGATCCGGTGGAAGCACGCCGACCAGCACAAGATCTTCGTGCTGAACCGGGGGCGTTACGTGCAGGGGCTGGTCGACTCCAACCTGAGCATCCTGCCGGTGCGCAGCGCCATGGTGCTCAACTCGATCGCCGGCCGGGTGGTCTGCCCGTTCCGCGACGAGTTCCTCAGCACCCGGTGGGCGTGACCCCGATGGCCTCCTTCGACTACGACGGCCGGGTCTTCGTCGCCGCCGACCAGGCCGGCACCGACCACGGCACGACCGGCGACGCCGGGCCGCTGACCGGGCACTACCACCAGCGCGGCGACCTGGTCTGGGCCGAGATCACCGGCGGCGCGGTGCGGCACGGCTCGCTGGCCGGGACCTGCGACGCCGAGGGGGTGGTGCGCTTCGCCTACCTGGAGGTGCTCACCGACGGCACCATCGTCGTCGGCGAGTGCGTCTCCCGTCCCGAGCGGCTGCCGGACGGGCGGATCCGCCTGCGCGAGCAGTGGCGCCGGCACGGGCCACGCCGAGACAGCGGCGTGTCGGTCATCGAGGAGGCCGTCCCGGCCCTCGTCGCACAGGAAGAGATCCACCAGCATGTCTGACATCCAGCTCGTCAGCTTCGTCGCCGCGAGTATCCTGATCATCGTCGTGCCCGGGGTGGACTTCGCCCTGGTCACCCGGCAGACCGTGCGGTACGGGCGGCGAGCCGGGTTCGTGGTGCTGGCCGGGCTCTTCGTGGCCGCCCTGGTGCACGCCACGCTCGCCACGGCCGGGCTCTCGGCCCTGCTGGTGTCCTCGCCCCGGCTGTACACCGTGCTGCGCATCGCCGGCGCCCTCTACCTGGTCTACCTGGGGGGCAGCATCCTCTGGGCCACCCGGCCCCGTCGCCCCGCGCCGGTCGCGCAGCCGGTCCCGGTGGGCGCCGGCGGGGGCGGCGACACCCCGAGCGCGCCGCCCGAGCCGGCCCCGGCGGCCGACGAGCCGCACGTGGCCCGCCGCTCGTTCGTCATGGGCATCACCAGCCAGCTGTTGAACGTCAAGGTGGTCATCTTCTACGTCTCGTTCGTCCCGCAGTTCGTCAAGTCCGGCGACGGCGCGGCGGCCCGCACGGCGGTGCTCGCCGCGACGTTCATCGGCCTCGCCGTGCTCTGGTGGGCGTGTTACATCCTGCTCATCGACCGGTTGCACGCCTGGTTGACCCGCCCGGCGGTGCTCCTGGTCATCGAGCGGCTGACCGGGGTGATCCTGATCGTCCTCGCCGTGCGGATCGCGCTGACCCGGTGAGCACGGCGGTGGCCGGCCCCCGCCTCCGGGGTGCCGGCCACCGCCGCCTGCCCCGCCGGGGAGCGCGACGGCGTCCGCGGGGTTCCAGCCGCCGAGGGCCACGGCGATGCGCTCGGCCCCGGCGGCCAACCGCTGTTCCCGGCACCGGCTCAGGGCCTGCGACCAGCGGCTGCGCGCCTGCCCAGCGTCTGGTGCAGCCGCCCCATCCGCTCCGGGACCCCTGACGGCGCAGCTACGTCCCCCGGTCGGGCAGGAGGGGCGACGGCTCCTCGTGGTGGCTTTCTTCGCGCCGAGTCGCGTTACTTGCTCCGAAACTTTCGGCGCTGTGCCGGTCGGGAAGCTGGCCTGCCGTCCGGCGCTCCTGCTGGCAGCGAGCTCATTGACGGATGACCGGGGCACTGAGTAGCCTCAGCAAACGAATCATCACATGTAAATATCTCGATAACTTTCCGAGGCGACGACATGGCCGCGGCTGACCGTCGGTGAGCCCGTCCGTCGGCTTCCGCCCGCCTGCCCCGCTGATGGAAACCCGTCGCCCTGACTCGCCGCGGTCACCCGACCACCGCCGCTCACGATCACCGATGGAGGGCCGTTGAAACGCGTCCGGAGCACCGCAGCCGTCATCGCCACCGTCGCGCTCCTCCTTGCCGGCTGTGGGGGATCGGACGGCACGTCCGACTCGAAGACCTTCGAGTTCTGGTCGTTCGCCAACATCAACCAGAAGGCCGACGTCGACGTCTACACCAAGGCGCACCCGGATGTGCGCGTCAAGGTCACCGAGGTGGGCAGCACGACCGAGACCGCGCAGGCGCTGACCGCCGCGCTGGCCGGTGGCAAGGTGCCCGACCTGGTGCTGATCCAGGCCGACGACCTGCCGAAGTTCATGCAGTCGCCGGACAACTTCGTCGACCTCACCACGCTGGGCGCGGGCGACATCAAGGGCAACTACCTCGACTGGGTGATGGCGCAGTCGACGACCAAGGACGGCAAGATCGTCGGGGTGCCGACCGACGTCGGCGGCTTGGCGGTGGCCTACCGTACGGATCTGTTCAAGGCGGCGGGCCTGCCCACCGACCGGGACGAGGTCACCAAGCTCTGGCCGACGTGGGACGAGTTCATCAACGTCGGCAAGCAGTACGTCCAGAAGACGGGGAAGCCGTTCGTGGACAACACGCCGACAAGCGTCTTCTTCCAGGCCGTCAACCAGGGCAGCCAGCGCTACTACACCGCCGACCGCAAGCTGGACTACGACAACGAGCAGGTCAAGGCGGCGTTCGACGTGACGCTGAAGGCCTTCGGCGCGGGCATCTCCGCCAAGCAGGGGTCGTTCTCGTCCGGCTGGACCGCGGCCATGAAGAAGGGCGACTACGCGGTGGTGTGCTCACCGTCCTGGATGCTCAGCCAGATGAAGACGAACGCCCCCGAGACGAACGGCAAGTGGGACATCGCCACCATTCCCGGTGGCTCGGGGAACTGGGGTGGCAGCTTCCTCGCCATCCCCAAGCGCGCCAAGAACGCGAAGGCGGCGTGGAACTACATCTCCGAGATGCAGTCGCCGAAGGGGCAACTGGACCACTTCCTGATGCAGGGGTCGCTGCCCACCACGCCGTCGGTCTACACGGACCCGCAGCTGGTCGGCAGGACCGACCCGTTCTTCAGCAACGCGCCGATCGGCAAGATCTACACCCAGTCGGTGGTGGGGATCAAGCCCTTCTACTTCGGTCCGCAGGACGGCCCCGTCGGCACCGAGTTCCTCAACACGCTCACCAGCGTCGAGCAGGGCAAGGTGGACCCGGCCAACGCCTGGAACACCGCGCTGACAAACGTCAAGAACGCCGTACGCGAATGACGGAGGGCTGACGCGCGGCGGCTGGGCACTGCCCGGCCGCCGCCCATCGGGAAGGTGACGCCTTGACCACCATGCTCACCCCGGCCACGGCCGCACCGGACGTCCGGCGGCCCGATCGCAGGCGGCGGATCCGGCAGGGCGTACGGGAGTCCCTGGCGCCGTACGCGTACATCTCACCGTTCTTCGTGCTCTTCCTGATCTTCGGCCTCTTCCCGTTGCTGTTCACCTTCTACATCTCCCTGTTCGACTGGGACCCCATCGGCGAGCACCGTTTCGTCGGGTTGGACAACTTCTCCGAACTCCTGCACGACCCGCGTTTCTGGGGGGCGCTGCGGAACACGTTCAGCATCTGGGTGCTGTCGACGGTGCCGCAGTTGCTCCTGGCGCTCGGCCTGGCGCATTTGCTCAACCACGCACGGCTGCGGCTGGCCGCGTTGTTCCGGATGTCGGTGCTCGTTCCCTACGTCACCTCGGTGGCGGCCACGACCATCGTCTTCGCCCAGATGTTCGACCGGGACTACGGCATGATCAACTGGTTCCTCGGGTTGCTGGGCTTCGACCACATCGACTTCACGGCGTCGCTGTGGGGCAGCCACATCATGATCGCCACGATGATCGCCTGGCGCTGGACCGGTTACAACACCCTGCTGTACCTCGCCGCGCTCCAGGCGGTCCCCCGGGAACTGTACGAGGCCGCCGCCGCCGACGGTGCGAACGGGTGGAAACAGTTCCTGCACATCAGCATCCCCTCGTTGCGGCCGATCATCGCGTTCACCGTCGTGACGTCGACCATCGGGGGGTTGCAGGTCTTCACCGAGCCGCTGCTGGCCAACCCGGTGGGCGGGCTCACGTGCGGAGCGGCACGGCAGTGCCAGACCGTCACCCTCTACCTCTACGAGCAGTCCTTCGGGCAGTTCCACTTCGGCTACGGCGCGGCGGTCGGCGTCGCGCTCTTCGTCATCGTGGTGGCCTTCTCCGGACTCAACTATCTGTTGGCCACCCGCATCCGTTCGGAGCGCCGATGAAGCTCACGCCCTCGACCGCCGCGTCCGGGCGGGCCAGGCGGCGCCCGGCCAACCGCGTCCCGCTCCCGGTGTACGCGCTGCTCACCCTCATGGCGCTCGGCAGCGTCTTTCCGCTCTACTGGATGTTCGTGGTGGCGACCACGGACTCCGCCACCGCGACGACTCTGCCCCCGACGGTCACGCCCGGCGGCAACTTCCTGCACCTGGCGGAGATGGTCCTCACCATCGTGCCGTTCGTGCAGTCCCTGCTCAACAGCCTCGTCGTCGCCACCACGATCGCCGTGGGCCAGGCGCTGCTCTGCGCGTTGGCCGGCTTCGCCTTCGCCAAGCTGTCCTTTCCCGGCCGCAACACGCTGTTCCTCATCGTCGTGCTGACCATGACGGTGCCGGCGCAGTTGGCCGTGGTACCGCAGTACCTGATCATCTCCCAGCTCAACTGGGTCGACAGCCTCCAGGCGGTGATCGTTCCGGGCTTGGTCAGCGCGTTCGGCATCTTCTGGATGCGCCAGCACATCGGCAGCACCATCGACGACGAGCTGATGCAGGCGGCGCGGGTGGACGGCGCGACCACCTGGCAGATCTTCTGGCGGATAGCCTTCCCGTTGGTCCGCCCGGCGGCGTACGTGCTGGGGCTGTTCACATTCGTCTACGCGTGGAACGACTTCCTGTGGCCGTTCATCGTCCTGAAGTCGCCGGAGAACTACACCGTCCAGATCGCCATCAAGGCACTGCAACAGAACCGCGACATCGATCTGGGCCTGGCCATGTCCGGCTCCTTCCTGGCCACCATCCCGCTGCTGGTGCTGTTCGTCTTCGTCGGACGACGTCTGGTGCAGGGCATCATGGAAGGCGCGTTCAAGGGGTGAGCGTGCCGGTCCCGTCATCCGGCCGGCCGGTAGTCGAACCAGTCGAACCCGGCGGTTCCCTCGGTGACGTACATGCCGATGACCCGTCCGGTGAAGCCGGAGGCGACTTCGGTGGACAGGTAGCGCCCGTCCAGCTCCGCCAGGTACGACCAGCCGTCTCCGGTCTCGACCTCGAACCTGATCGTGTCACTGCCGGCGGCCACGACGCCCACGTGGCCCGCCCGCGCGAGATCGTCGGACGAGGTGACCGTCGGCGGCAGCACGTCGGTGCTCCGGATGCTCAGTGCCACGGTCACCGCCCCCGCCGGCACCTGACACTCCCCGAACACCTGGCGGAACGGCCCGACCCGGCCGATGACCCGAGCCCGGCCCCGCGCGAGTTCCAGGTCGTAGTGGTGGGCCTCGTCGATCCTGATCGTCAGGCCGGACCGGCCGGAGCCGGGATCGACGCGGGCGCTGACCCGGCAGTCATGGTGCTGCTGGCGACGGCCGACGATGGTGGCGCCGCTCCGGTCGAGGCTGTCGCCGGTCGCGTGCAGGGTCAGCCAGCCGGGCCGGTCGGTCGACGACCAGGCCGAGGCGGGCCGGTCACGGGGAGAGATCCACTGTGCGCCCAGCCGCTCGTCGTCGAAGTCGTCCCGGTCGTCGGCCCCGCTCGTCCCCGCCGAGCCGGTCCCGGACCCGACGGGTTCGACCACCGGCCACCCGTCGACCCAGCGCACCGGCACCAGGAACGTCTCCCGCCCGAGCACGTGGTAGGGCGGCCAGTGCCCCTTGGCCCGGATGCCCAGCAGGACCATCCACCAGTTGCCGTCAGCGGCCTCGACCATGTCGGCATGCCCGGTCGCCTGTACCGGCCGGTCGGTCCCGCGATGCGTCAGGATCGGATTGGCCGGCCCGGGCTGGAACGGCCCGCGCGGCGAGCGCGCGCGGGCGACGCTCACCGCGTGGCCGGTGTGGGTGCCGCCCTCCGAGACGAGCAGGTACCACCAGTCACCGACCCGGTACAGGTGCGGCGCCTCCGGGTACTGGCCACCCGTTCCCGACCACATCGGCACCGGGCCCTCGAAGACCTCTCCGGTGCCCGGGTCGATCCGGTACGACTCGACCCCGGACACCGTCAGCCAGCAGGTGCCGTCGTCGTCCCACGCCAGCGACGGGTCCACGTGCGGCAGGTCCAGGTAGACCGGATCCGACCACGGGCCGGCGGGATCGGTCGCGGTGACGATCAGGTGCCGACCGAGCGTGACGTTCGTCGTGACGACCCAGAACCGGTCGTCGTGGTAGCGGATCGTCGGCGCGTAGATGCCCCGCGAGGCCAGCGTGTCGGGGGGCAGCCGGAGCTGGTCGGCGCGGTCGAGCACGTTGCCGATCTGCCGCCAGCCGAACAGGTCCCGACTGTGGAAGATCGGCACACCGGGCGAGTACTCGAAGCTCGAACACACCAGGTAGTAGTCGTCACCGGCGCGGCAGATGCTCGGATCGGGCCAGAAACCCGGGAGGATCGGGTTGCGGTAGCTGAGGGACTCACCGTGGGCGGACACGGCATGAGTGTCGATGTCGTGAACCGTCTCGGCAAGCCGGTCGTATCGTCGATCACCGCCAGCACCGGGGCTGAGTGATGACGAGCCTCCGCCGCCGACTGTCCGGCCGGCTCCGGCGCGCCCGTCGCCACGCGGCCACGGAGCCGCCGTACGCCTTCACCGTGCGGCGCGGGCTGCGCGTGCCGATGAACGACGGTGTCGAGCTGCGCGCCGACCTCTACCTGCCGCTCGGCACGGTCGAACCGCCGCTGCCCACTGTCGTCGTCCGCTCGCCGTACGGCCGGCACGGCTCGCTCACCCACGCGCCGGCGCTGGCGGGCGAGGGGTTCACGGTTCTGGTGCAGAGCTGCCGCGGTACGGGTGGCTCCGGTGGCAGCTTCCGGCCGCAGCTCGACGAGCAGCGCGACGGCATGGCCACCCACCGGTGGGTACGCCGCCAGCCCTGGTTCACCGGCACGGTCGCGACGTACGGGGAGAGCTACCTCGGCTACGTCCAGTGGGCCGTGGCGGGACGGATGTGCCGGGACGATCCGGGGAACGCGCCGGACGCCCTGTGCCTGAACGTCACGATGGCCGACTTCGGCGCGGTCACCTGGAACAACGGCGCCTTCTCGCTGGGCGGCTCGCTCGGCTGGTCGCGCCGGATGGCGCTGCGGGGCATGCGTGGCGCCCTCATCCGGGCGCGGCTCGCGCGGTGGCCGGACCGGAAGCTGGCCGAAGCCTTCGACGTCCTGCCCCTGTCCCGCGCCGACACCGTCGTGGCCGGCCACCCGATCGCCTGGTACCAGGACTGGCTGGCCCACGAAAAGCTCTCGGACGACTACTGGACCCGGCAGTCGCACACCGCGTCGGTGCCCGACGTCACCGCGCCCGTGTACATGGCCACCGGCTGGTACGACATCTTCCTTCCCTGGCAGTTGCGCAACTACGCCCAACTTGTCGCGGCCGGTCGCCCGCCGCGGCTCACCATCGGTCCGTGGGGCCACCGCGGCGACCGGAGTCCGTTCCTCGCCGAGTCGATCGCGTTCCTCAAGGAACACTTCGCCGGCGTGCCCGCGGCCCGGCCGGCGCCCGTGCGCGCCTTCCTCACCGGCGCGGATCAGTGGCGCGAGCTGCCCGCGTGGCCGCCGCCGGGCACCGTCGCGCAGCGGTGGCACCTGCATCCGGACGGGCTGCTCGACGCGGCGGTCCCCGCCGGGGGCAGCACCCGCTACACCTACGATCCGGACCGGCCCACGCCCGCGCTCGGTGGTCCCGGCCCGGCCCCCGGCCCGGTCGACACCAGCGCCCACGAACGCCGCGCGGACGTGGTCGTCTTCCGTGGTCCACCGCTGGAGCACGCTGTCGTCCTCGCCGGGGAGCCGATCGCCCACGTGCGGTTCCGCTCGACGGCGGCCAGCGCGGACGTGTTCGTCCGGATCTGCGACGTGCACCCCGACGGCCGCTCGATGAGCGTGTGCGACGGCATCCGCCGCCTCGGCGGCGTCGGCACCTCGGCTGCCGACCCGCGGCCCGACGAGGACGGTTTCGTCGAGCTGGCGGTGCCGTTGTGGCCGGCGTTCCACCGCTTCGCCGCCGGCCATCGCGTCGCCGTGCAGGTCAGCTCCGGAGCGCATCCGCGCTACGCCCGCAATCCCGGCAGCGGCGAACCCGCCGCCACCGCGACCACGACGGTACGGGCGCGGCAGGAGATCTCGCACGACGGCGCCCACCCGTCCCGGCTCGAACTGCCGGTGTGGACGTGACCGGGCGCGAACGTGTCGACAGCTACGTGACCACTCGTCAGGAGGGGCTCCCCGGATGACATCCGTATTCCATGTGGCGACCACCGGTTCGGATCGCGCCGACGGCTGCGCCGCGCGGCCGTTCCGGACGATCAACCGGGCGGCCGGCGTCGCGCAGCCCGGTGACACCGTGGTGGTGCACGCGGGGGAGTACCGCGAGTGGGTGAGGCCACGCCACGGCGGTCTCAGCGACTCCCGCCGCATCACCTACCAGGCCGCGCCCGGCGAACACGTGGTGATCAAGGGATCGGAGCGTGTCACGGGCTGGGAACCGCTCGGCGGCACGGTGTGGCGGGTGGTCGTCGACAACGCGCTGTTCGGCGCGTTCAACCCGTTCGCCGAGGAGGTGGCCGGCGACTGGATCGTGTACGGCACGGGTGCGCCGCGCCGGCACCTCGGCGACGTCTATCTGAACGGTGTGAGCTTCTTCGAGGTGGCGAGCCGGGCGGAGGTCGACGATCCGCCCCGGCGCACCGAGGTCGTCGACGACTGGACCAGGGTGACCCGTCCGGTCGGCGACCCCGACCAGACCCGGCTCGTCTGGTACGCCGAGGTCGGCGCGCGGACGACGATCTGGGCCAACTTCCAGGGTGCCGACCCGAACACGGAGCTGGTGGAGATCAACGTACGCCGCAGCGTCTTCTACCCGGAGCAGCCGCACCTGGACTACCTCACGGTCCGTGGCTTCGAACTGGCGCACGCGGCCAGCCCGTGGGCGCCGCCGACCGCCGACCAGCCGGGCCTGATCGGGCCCCACTGGGCGAAGGGATGGGTCATCGAGGACAACGTGATCCATGACGCCAAGTGCGCGGCGATCTCGATCGGGAAGGAGGGGTCGACCGGGCAGAACCACTCGGCTCTGCGCGGCGACAAGCCGGGCTACCAGTACCAGGTGGAGTCGGTCTTCGCGGCCCGCGGGATCGGGTGGGACCGCGAGCACATCGGCTCGCACGTGATCCGACGCAACACGATCTACGACTGCGGCCAAAACGCGATAGTCGGTCACCTCGGGTGCGTGTTCTCCACGATCGAGGACAACCACATCTACCGCATCGGCGTGAAGCGCGAGTTCTACGGATACGAGATCGCCGGCATCAAGCTGCACGCCGCCATCGACGTGGTGATCCGGCACAACCGGATCCACGACTGCTCGCTCGGCACCTGGCTGGACTGGCAGGCGCAGGGCACCCGGCTGTCCCGCAACGTCTACCACGACAACTGCCGGGACCTCTTCGTCGAGGTCAGCCACGGTCCCTACCTGGTCGAGCACAACATCTTCGGCTCGCCCGCCTCGCTGGAGCTGTTCAGTCAGGGAGGCGCCTTCGTCCACAACCTGATCTGTGGCACCGTGCGGCTGGAGCCGGTGCTGGACCGCGCCACGCCCTATCACCGGCCGCACAGCACCCAGGTCGCCGGGTACGCGGTGATCTACGGCGGCGACGACAGGTACGTCGGGAACCTCTTCCTGGGCGGCGACCCGGGCGCGGCCTACGGGGCGGGCGCGGAGGGCGACGGGCCACCGCTGGCCGGCACCGCCGGATACGACGGCCATCCCGCGTCGTTCGAGGAGTACCTGGCCCGCCTCGCCGACCAGCCGCCCAGCGACCAGCAGAAGTACCTCGACGTGAAACAACCGGTGTACGCCCGCGCGAACGCCTACACCGCGGGCGCCCGGCCGTTCGAGGGTGAGCGCGAGCCGTGGGTGCTGGGCACCGCGACAGCGACAGTTGTCGACGAGGACGACGCGGTCTGGCTCGTCACGGATCTCCCCGAGGCGTTCGACGAGGTCCGAGTCGGTGTGGTCACCGGTCGGGAGCTGGAACGGGTCCGGTGCGCCGACGCGGAGTTCGAGGAGGTCGACGGCAGCCCCGCCGTCATGGACATCGACCTGTCGGGCGCACCCCGGCAACCTGGACGAGACGGCGCCGTCGGCCCGCTCGCGCGCCTTCGGTCCGGGCCACGCCGAACGCGCGTCTTCTGACCACGGCGGCCCCGGGTCGCGCGGTGCCGGTCCGCGCCCGGTCCGCTGGGCCTGCTCGTGAACCTGGGTGCGCCGGCTGACGGCCTACCCGAGCAGTGCCACCGCCGCGGCCAGGGTGGCCAGGGACAGCGTCGTGGTCATCACCACCGCCCGATTGGCCACCGCCTCGCCGACGCCGTACTCCTGGGCGATGATGAACGTGTTCTGCGCGGTCGGCAGGCCCGCGCACACCACCACGGCGAGCAACTGCGGCGCGGACAGGTGCAGGGCCAGCCCGGCCGCGTACGCGATGACCGGCTGTGCGACGAGCTTCAGCGCGGTGATCGCGGCCAGCGCGGCCGGCTCGGCCCCTGACGGCGATGCGTGGTGCAGCGACGCGCCGAGCGCGACCAGGGCGGTCGGAACCGCGGCGCCCGCCAGCAGGGTGAGCGACGCGTCGGCCGCCGACGGCAGGCGCAGGCCGGCAGCCGAGCACGCGACACCGAGCAGCGACGCCAGGATCACCGGGTTGCGCGCCGGTAGGGAGGCGATCCGGCGGATCCGTACCCGCCCGGCCGGGTTGCGGTGCCGGTCCAGGGCGACCAGGACCATCGGCGTCACCACCAACACCTGCCACAGCACCACCTCCGCCAGGAACGACACGTCGCCGAGAACCTGCGTGGCGATCGGGATGCCGAGGTTCGCCGAGTTCACGTACCCGGCGACCATGCCCCAGACCGGCCGCTCGCCGCGCCCGCGACCGAACAGCCGGCTCGAGCCGAGCCACCCGGCCCCGACGACCGCGGCCGTGCTCACCCCGAAAGCGAGCATCGAGCGAGCGGCGAAGCCGGACAGCGGCATTCGGGACAGCGTCAGGAACAGGGCGGACGGCATCGCGAGGTGGAACACGAACCGGCCGAGCACCGCCGCCGCCGCCTCACCCAGCAGGCCCTGGCGACAAGCCGCGTAGCCGACCGCGGTGAGGATCCAGATCGGTACGAACGCCGAGATCAAGGTCATGCAAGGGTGTCCTGTCCGCTTGCGGGCCTCGTACAGCTTGACCGACTCCACCGGCCGACCCGGTCCCGGCGCGGCGACGTGAACACCGTGAGAGTCGGGTACGGCTGCCGGTTCGCCGCCGCGGGTGTGCGGTCGGAGCCGGTGATCTGGACGCACGCGCCCGGGCGTCGCCGCGTGCCGCCGGGCGACGGTGGGTGGCACTCCGCAACCAGCCCGGCTGGTAGCCGGGAGGCCGAAGCCAAATGACATGACGCACGGTAGTCCGCTCCGGATAATCCTCGACGGGTCGTGACGCGCCCGGCCCCGTCGGACCGTGGACCCGTGGATCGGCTCGCGGTCGGAGCGGAAGGGAATTCGACGATGACCGACCAGATGACAGCGTCCGGGCGCCGGCCGGAGGTCCGCGTGGCGGCCGGGTCGATTCGGGGCAGTCAGGAGGCGGGGGTGGCGGTCTTCCGCGGCATCCCGTTCGCCGAGCCGCCGGTCGGCGCGCTGCGCTTCGCGGCCCCGCGGCCGGCGCCGGGCTGGAACGGGGTACGGGACGCGATCTCGTACGGCCCGCCGCCCCCACAGGGCGGGCACTTCGGCATGGACGCCCGGGCGGCGGCGGGCGACGACTGGCTGACGGTGAACGTCTGGTCGCCCGAGCCGGACCCCGACGCGCGGCTGCCGGTGCTGGTCTGGATCCAGGGCGGCGCCTACACGATCGGCATGTCCGGCCTTCCCGAGTACGACGGTTGCCGGCTCGCGCGGGACGACGGCGTCGTCGTCGTGACGTTCAACTACCGTGTGGGTGTCGAGGGTTTCGCGCAGATCGAGGGCGCTCCCGCCAATCGCGGGTTGCTCGATCAGATCGCCGCTCTCGAATGGGTACGCGACAACATCCGGGCCTTCGGCGGCGAACCCGACCGGGTGATGGTCTTCGGCCAGTCGGCCGGTGGCGGGTCGATCGCCGCGCTCCTGGCAACGGAGCGCGCGGCGGGGCTCTTCCGCCGGGCCGTCGTGCAGAGTGCGCCCGGCACGTACTTCTCGCCGGAGCTCGCCGCCGACATCGGTGCCGCCTGCGCGGCTGAGCTGGGACTGCGCCCGACGGTGGAGGAGCTGTCCGGGGTGCCTCCGCGCCGGCTGACCCTCGCCGCCGACGCGCTCGTCGCCGGGATGTCTCAGTGGGCGCCCCGGTGGGGCCTGCCCGCGTACCGATCCATCCTCTTCGCGCCCGTCGTCGACGGTGAGGTCCTGCCCGCCGCGCCCTGGGAGGCGCTGGCTCGGGGCGCCGGACGCGCGGTCGACCTCCTGGTCGGGCACACCCGTGACGAGCACCGCTTGTTCACCGCCATCGACGGTCTGCTCGGCGCGGTGACCGAGGAGCAGGCGGCCGAGGCGCTCGACGTGTTCGCGCCGGGCCACGACGGCGCACGCCGGTACCGGGCGGACTTTCCCACCGCGGGGCCGGGCGAGCTGTACGAGATGGTCCACGGCGACTGGCTGTTCCGGATGCCGTCGCTGCACCTGGCAGAGGCCCAGCGGGTCGGCGGCGGCCGCGTCCACGTCTACGAGCTGACCTGGCGGGCCACCGGCATGGGTGGCGTGCTCGGCGCCTGCCATGGCCTCGACGTGCCACTCGTGTTCGGCAACCTGGACCGGGGGCAGGTCGCCATGCTGATCGACGACCCGGAGGCGGAGGAGGTGCGGGCCCTGTCCGCTCGGATGCGTGCCGCCTGGTCGTCGTTCGCCGCACACGGCGACCCGGGCTGGCCCGCATACGAGAGGGATCACCGGCTCGTCCAGTGCTTCGACGCGTCGTCCACCGTCACCGCCTATCCGGAGGAGTCCTCTCGCCTGATCTGGGAGAGCCACACCTTCTCCGCGTTGCCGTTGATCGGCCGGTGACGGTTCGACAGCAGAGCGAGATCCCGTTGGGCAAGCCGGCAGGCGGCCCGTTGGTGCCGGTGGATCGGATGCTGCGGGGACCGTTCGGAGGGTGCCCGCGCGACGCGGGCACCCTCCGAGGGCTGGCGGTGCCGGATTCCCGGCTCGCCCCTCAGCTCGTGGGGCTGGACGCCGCCCCACCGAGAGTCACCTTGAGGATCTTCTCGTTGCTGTTGTTCGGAGTGCTGTCCTTGTCCCCGCCGGTGCTCGTGGTCAGCCACAGGTTGCCGTCGACTGTCGGTTCGACGGTGCGCAGCCGGAAGTACGTCCCGACGAAGTACTGCTGGACGTTGGTGAGCGTGTTGCCGCTGATCTCCGCGCGGTACATCCGGTTGCCACGCAGGCAGGCGATGTAGAGCACGTCCCGGACGATCGCGATGCCGCTGCACGAGGCGTCGGCCACCGGGTACGTCCGGATCGGCGCCCTGAAATTCGGGTTGGCGCAGTCGCCGGAGGTGCCCTCGCAGGCGGGCCAGCCGTAGTTGCCGCCCCTGACGATGATGTTGGTCTCGTCCATGACGTTGTTGCCGAACTCCTGCTCGAAGAGCCGGCCCTGGGAGTCGAAGGCGAGTCCCTGCGGGTTGCGGTGGCCGTAGCTCCACACGTAGTTGCCGAAGGGGTTGTCCGCCGGCACGGTCCCGTCGGGGTTGAGCCGCAGCACCTTGCCGCCCAGGTTGTTGGTGTCCTGGGCGACGTCCGGGTCCTGTCCGTCACCGGCGGCGGCGTAGAGCTTGCCGTCGGGGCCGAAGCGCAGCCGGCCGCCGTTGTGGTACTTGTTGCGCGGGATTCCCGTGACGAGCACCTGCTCGGTGTTGGTCTGCAGCGTGCCGTCGTAGCGGATGCGCACGATCCGGTTGTCGGTCGTGGTGGTGTGGTAGATGTACAGCCAGTGGTCGGTGGTGAAGGTGGCCGAGACGGCCAGCCCGAGTACGCCGCCCTCGCCGTTGGTACCGGCCACGTTCGGCACGGTGCCGATGCTGTGCTTGTTGGTGCCGTCCGGGTTCATGGCGACGATGTCGAACAGGTCGCGCCGGCCGTAGAGGACCGTGCCGTCGGGCAGTTGCACCAGGCCCCAGGGCAGGTCTTTCTCGGTGGTGATCACGGTGGCGCCGCAGATCGGGCTCGTGCAGCCCGAGCCGGTGTGCGCGGTGATCGCGGCGCTCGCCCCCGAGACATTGCCCTGGGCGTCCCGGGCGGTCACGGTGTACCGGTAGTCGGTGTCGGACGTCAGCCCGGTGTCGGTGAACGTGGTCGCCGGCGGGTTGCCGGCGGTGCCGGTGGTGGAGCCGACCGCCGTACCGTTGCGCAGGATGGTGTATCCGGTGACCGCGACGTTGTCGGTGGAGGCCGACCAGGTGAGGGTCACGTCCGTGCCGTTGACCGTCGCGGCCAGGTTGGTCGGCGTGCTGGGCGGAGACGTGTCCTGCTGGCAGAACGGCGGCGTGACCGAGAGCGTGGAGCTGGCCTGCGAGACGTTGCCGGCGGCGTCGCGGGCGTTGACGTACCAGCCCCAGGTGACACCCTGCACGACGCTGAGCGTGGCGGTCAGCGTCCGTCCCGAGACCGACGTGACGAGCTGGCCGTCGTGGTAGATGTCGTAGAAGGCGACGCCGACGTTGTCCCGGGAGGCGTACCAGGAGAGCGTGACGGACTGGCAGGTCAGCCGGGTGCTGCGCAGGCCGGTCGGCCGGGTGGGCGGGCTGGTGTCGGCGGCGAGCCGGGCCGCTGGCCGGCTCCCGGTGGCCGGTGCGGCCGGCGCGGCGCTGGCGGGTACGCCGGTCAGGATGGTGCCGGCGCAGATCAGCAGGGCGAGCGGGACGCGGTGTCGGAGCTTCCGAGGACTCATCCGCACGGGTGCTCTTCCTTTCCGGGGTTCTTGGTCAGTACGGGTAGCCGGGGACGTTGAGTCGCACGCTGTACAGGCCGGAGTCGTTCGTTCGGCCGGAGGTGATGTAGAGGGTCTGCCGGTCGGGTCCGCCGAACGCCGCGTTGGTGGTGCCGGCGCCGCCGGAGCGGATCGTGCCGAGCTGCGCGCCGGCGGGCGAGTAGACGTGGATCAGCCCGTCCGAGCCGGAGGCCCAGTACACGTTGCCGGCGCAGTCGACGGTGACCCCGTCGGGACCGCCGAGGTAGTTCACGAAGACGCTGCGGGCGCCGGTGCTGCCGTCGGGCTGGACGACGTACTTGTAGATCTTGTTCTCGGAGTAGGCGCCCACGTAGAGCGTGCTGCCGTCCGGGGAGAGCGCGATGCCGTTGGGTTGCCGCAGCCGGTCGTCCACCAGCGACACCTGGCCGCCGGAGACGCGGAAGACACTGGTACGTCCGCTCATCTGGTCGGGCCGGTTGCCGCGCTGGAAGTTGGGGTCGGTGAAGTAGACGACGCCGTCGGAACGGACCGCGACGTCGTTGGGTGAGTTGAACGCCCGGCCCTGGTAGTCGGCGGCGACGGTGCTGCGGGCCTGGTCGCTGAGCCGGTATGCGGAGACGTTCCGCTGGTCGTGGGTGGCGGCGATGATCTGCTGGGCGTCGGGGCTGAGCGCCAGGCCGTTGCTGCCGGCGTTGGCGATGAAGGTGTCGAAGGTCGCCGGCGGGGTGAACCGGCGGATCGTGGAGGGCTGCACGTTGTTCGGCCCGGTGCCCGCGGCCATGTCGGACATCAGCAGGTAGCCACGGTCGGCGATCCAGACCGGTCCTTCGAGGAACGAGAACCCGCTCTGGATCTTCGTCGCGGACACGGAGCTGGCCGGCAGGGGTGGGCCGTACCCGGTGCCGTCCGGGCAGACCCCGGGGGGCGCGCCGGGTGGACCGGCGAGCGGGTTGGTGTGAGCGTTCACATCAGCGGCCCGCCGAGGTGCCGTCGGTGCGGCACCGACGGGGCCTGGTGCGGTGGTGAGGGCGAGGCACAGGCCGGTGAGTGCGGCGATGGTTGGACGCCAGGTCATCGGGTACTCCCATCGGGATCGGCGAATGCGAGGCCGGTGGGTTTCGGTGGGATGGCCTCGGTCGCCAACGCTTTTTATTGATGAACGTCGATGTTCACGTGACGCAGCTTAGGCGAGAAAGCAGCGCCCCGCATCAGTTCGCCACGATCACCTTCGGCGCATGCCCCGAAGGCGCCCGATGATCTGGCCGGGTCGCTGGGGGCGGCAGAATTGGTGCGGGCGGTCTCCACGGGCATCGACTGGCGAGAACCCCTCACAGTGGTGTCGTGGCGACGGTCGGGCCAGCTCGAGACGTGATCGTGGTGGGAAAGGGGTTTCCATGGCACTCGCACAGCGACGGATCGGCTCCGCAGGGCTGCTGGTGGTGGTCACCGCGGTGGCCGGGGTGGCGACGAATGTGGTGACCGACAGCGGCGGTTGGGCGTGGGGCGTCGCTCTGGGTGTCGCGGTGGCGTCCGCCGCCGGACTGCAGATGTGGCTCACCTCAGGTGAACACGCCACGGACGAGCCGCCCGAGGTGTCCGAGCCTGCCCCCGGGCCGGTGGTGGCGTCCGGCCCGGCCGCGGTGTCGGTCGGCGGTTCGCTGACCCGCGGCGCTCGCATCGTCACCAACGGTTCTGGTCCGGCGGCGCCACCGGAACCAACGCCGCACGACGGCACCACCGCGCGTGGGCCGGGCGCGGTGGCAATCGGCCGCGACGCCGCCGGCGAGATCCAGGCAACCGGCAAGATCATCGATGAGGGGTCGTGACCGAACCAGCGCGTATCGCCAACGCGTCCGGTGCCGGTTCGGTCGCCGTCGCCGGAGATGTCGTCAACAGCACCATCACCACCTACGCGACGACCGTTCCGGAGCTGCCGATCGAGGTCGCCTTTCTCGATCCCGCCCCGATCTTCGCCGATCTGGAGACCGACCGGTTTGTCGGGCGGGAGTGGCTGGTCGTCGAACTCGATGACTTCCTGCGGCGCCATGCCTGCGGCTACCTCTGGCTCGAGGCCGATGCCGGGGTGGGCAAGTCGGCGGTGGCAGCCCGGCTCGTGTCGGACCGAGGCTGGCTGTGTCACTTCGCGCGGCAGAGTTCCGGCCGTAGCGCCGTGGCGCGGCAGAACCTGGCCGCGCAGGTACTCAGGCGGTTTCCACACACCGGCCTCGCGGCCGCAGGCACTGTCCCGGCCTGGGCGACGACACCGGAGGGTTTCGGTGTGTTCCTGGCCTCGGCCGCGAGCCGCCTGGCCGCCACCGGTGAGCGGATCGTCCTGGTGATCGACGGGCTCGACGAACTGGACGGGGAAGCCCACCAGCTCCCGCTGGGTCTGCCCGCGGTGTTACCTGAAGGCGTCTTCGTCATCGGCACCTACCGCACGGGACATCCACCCGCCGTTGCCGACAGCGCGCACACCACCTTGACCATCGCGGCTCAGGACGAGCGCAACCGCGCCGACCTGCGAACCTTCCTTGACCGAGCGGTACGGGAGCCACCGCTTCGGCACGCCCTCGACGCCGCCGGTGTGGACCGTCAGCAGTTCATCGACCGCCTGGCCGTCGCCTGCCAGGGCATCTGGATATATCTGCGCTACCTGCTGGCCGAGATCAAGCTCGGGCTGCGTGGCTTCGACGATATCGATGATCTGCCCGGCACCCTGTGGGACTACTACCTGCGTCAGATTCACCATTGGCGGGCAGGGCACGGCTGGGAGCACCGTCTCCCGATCCTCGGCGTGCTCACCGCCGTCGACGAGCCGATCACCGCCCAGGCCGTCGCGGATCTGACGGACGGCGAGGTGGCTGCCGTCCGACGGTTCTGCGACGGCCCGCTCCGCCCGTTCCTCACTGTTGCCGGCCGGCCCCGGGCCTACCGCATCTATCACGTCAGCCTCCGCCAGTTCCTGAACGGGCGCCTCCCCACGGGTCCCACGCCGGACGACCGGGAGGTCGTGGCGGCGGAGCTGACCGACGCAGTCCGGCAGGCGCACAGCCGCTGTGCCGACGCCTGTCAGGTGGCACCGGTCTCGTTCGGTGACGGCTATGTGGCCCGGCATCTGGTCCGGCACCTGGCAGCGTCCGGCCGGATGTCCGAGGTCCACGACCTTCTCGCCCGTGGCAGCACCGATGCTGACGGCCGGCCGGCGAATCTCTGGTACGCCACGCACCTGGCAGCGGCGTCCGGCGACACCTACCTGCTCGACGTGGGCTCGGCGCTGGCCGATGCCGTCCGGGCCGTCGACACCGCGCTCGCCGCCGGCCAGCCGCCGCAGCGCCTGCCCGAGGAACTGCGCTACCGGCTCATCCAGGTCAGCGTGCACGACATCGCCAACCGCATCCCCGCCGCACTGCCCGGCGCGCTCGTCGGCGACGGTCTGTGGGAACTGTCCCGGGCGGCCACGCTGGTGCGCTGGATGACACAGCCGACCGACCGCGCCCGCGCCCTCGCCGGGCTCTGCCCGTACGCCCCGGAGCCTGACCGTCCCAGCCTGGTCGCCGAAGCCCTGGTGTCGGCGAATGCCATCCCGGTGACCTACGCGAACGCCTGGGACATCGCGGCGGCGCTGGGCCAGATCGCCGCGGTCGCACCACCCGCGCTGCTGGACCGCGTCTGGGAGGCCGCGTGCCGGATCAGGGACCACGACTTCGGTCCCTGGATACGTGCCGTCGTGCTGCCGCACCTGCCACTGCCCGAGCGCCGGACGGCCACCGCAGAGGCGCTCGGCAGCGACTTCGGCTATCTCGGCGCCCTGATACCGATCCTCGTGGAGACCGCCCCGGACCCGGCGCGACTACTCCGTCCACGGCTCAACTTGGCCGAACTGTCGATCGACGCGTTACGCGAACTGAAGGAGCTTCTGCCGGCCGCGGCACGGCCCGAGGTGCTGGCGGCGTATCACCGCACGGGAAACCTCTCCGAGCCGGCCCGGAGCACGGCGCGCGCCACGCTGACCGTCCTGTTGAACGAGAACGAGCGTTCCCAACGGTGCCGAAAATTGCTGACGGCGTACGGGAATGAGGAAGCAAGCCTCAAGATCGCGCCGGATCTGCTCCGGCTGGTGCCACCCGCCCTGCACCCGGCGTTGTTCGATCGGATCCGCAACGACCGGGGGAGCATGGATATCACCGAAGCCGTGGAAGAGGACATGGCCATGGCGTCCGGGCACACCGCGGACTGGAACGACGTCATGGCCCGGCAGCAGATACTTGCCGAACGCCTGGTCTGCGTCGCGGACCTGCTGCCGGACGACATCCTCGACGAGGCGGTCAGCCGGGTCGCCGCCTCGGCCCGCGGGGGTTCCCATCACTTTCCGCTGCCCCTGCCCCGTCTCGCGCAGGCTGCGGCGGTCCTGCCGGACCGGCATCTGCCGGTCCTGATCACTTCGGCTGGCCCGGTCGAGCTGGCCGTACTCGCGTCGGCAGTACCGGAGAAACATCTCGATGCCGTGCTGCGGCAGGCGCATGACGATCCGGCTGTGGCGGCGGCGGTCGTTCCCCGGATCACCGACCCGGTGCGGCGCCGTACCTTGCTGTCCGACGCGATCAACCGGGTGATGGAACCGCAGAAGCCGAGCCCGGTCTCGCTGGCCGCGTTCCGGAACTCGCCGCCGCCCACGACCGACACCCCCCAGCCGTCCAGCTACGACGAACCGGACCTCGCCGTCATCGCCCGGCTGATCGACGAAGCGCCGAGACTGGACGCCGGAAACATCCTTGACCGGGCCGCCATTCTTGCCCGCACGGCATGGTGGCTCACGCCCTCCGCCGTGGCGGCAGTCGGGCCCGGACTACGGCCAGAGGCGCTCGAGGAGGCCATGCGACAGTTCCAGCCGGACGAGCAGACGAAGGTCGCGCCGGTGATGGTCGGGCTGGCCGCTGCCGCACCCGGCGTCGGCGACTTCGAGCTGCTCGCGTTTCTGCGCCGGATGCTGCCGGAGAACAACCGGGCCACGTTCATGGAAATGCTCGACGTCGCGGCATCGCGGCTGGCCCGGATAGCCGGCCCGGCCCACGCGACCACCTGTGCCACCGCGATCGAGGAGTGTTTCGCCTGGTGGTGACGGCACCCCGCCGGGCGCGTGACGACGCACCCGGCGGGCAGTTCCGGCAGGATCAGGAAGAGATGTTGCGAACGGTGTTGTAGAGGCCGGCCACCTGGTTGCCGTAGTACGGCGAGTACATGTACTGCGGAAGGTTGTTGTACTTGAAGTCGTTGTGCCCGTTGATGAGGCCCCAGTTGCCGTCGAACGCCATGAGCCAAGGGCCACCCGAGGAGCCACCGGTCATGTAGTTCGTCATGTAGATGGTGCCGCCGCCACCGTCGTAGGTCGGGCCGTTCTCGGCCCAGAGGGTCTGCCCGTTGAACGGGGAGGCCTGCGGGTATCCGAAGGCGTAGTCGTACTGGCCGACCGCCTGGTTCCAGGCGATGCCCTGGCCACCGAGGTAGTCGGTGATCCGCCAGCCGTTGACCCGTCCGATGACCGCCGAGCCGACGTCGTTGGCGAAGTCGCCGTTGTTGTTGTACCAGGCGCTGGTGGTCCATAGCCCCGTGGCGTACCAGTAGCCGTACGGCGCCGAGCCGTTGACGTAGTTCGGAACGAAGGCCCAGTTCGTGGCCCACTGGAGGTTGCCGGTCATGCAGTGCCCGGCGCTCCACACCGAGGACTTGCCCTCGGTGTTCACGACCGCGGCCGAGCAGACGTAGTTGAGGCCGCTGAGCGTGAAGAAGACCTTGCCGGTGGTCCGGGCGGTCGGGTGTCCGACCGGGTATGCCGGATCGTAGGCGTTGGTGCCCATCTCGGGCAGGTCAGCTCGGGGCTTGGCCACGGGCGGAGCCGGCGCCACGCGGCCCGCCGTGCCCTGCGGACGGCTCGCAGCACCGGTGACCTGGCCGGGGCGGGCGTTCTTCACCGCCGGGATCTCGCTTTCCGGCAGCGCCGCGCGCATCCGATCCGGGGTCCAGTAGGCGGCCAGCGCGGCGGCGCGGGCGTCGACGCCGGTGCCGTGGGCGGTGCGGGCGACCTCGGGGCTCAGTTGCGCGACGACGCCGACGACGCCCTGGTGGGACGTGTCGGGCTTCGCCTGGGCGGGGCCCGCGGTGGTGAGCGTCACCGCGGACAACGCGGTGACCAGCGCGAGGCTGCTCAGCAGTCTCCGGGACATTCTCCCTGCCTCTCCTGGTGGGGTATGGGGGAGACAGAAAGATACGACGGAGAAGCGGAAAAGCAGTCATCAAAATGCGTCGGATGTCATCTGGAGAAAGACCTCGCCAAGCGAGCAAACATTGACCTGCTTGACTGAGAGGGGTGAAGCGGTGTTACTCCCGACATTACGCCAAGCAAGCAGTGGGAATTAATATCGATGTCATCAATTTTTATCAGAGTTGGCCTCGGTCAGCGCTTGGCTGACGTCATGGTAGATCACTTATGCGCTTGATCCAACCGCCACCTCGGCTTGTGAAGTGCGGCGGCGCCCGTGGCAGTTATCGCATTGATGCAGGTCATCCAAAATGGATCAGGAGGCGGACGGCTGATGACCCACTGCCACAACCCGTACCACGCCGAGACCGGCATGATGATCAACCTCGGGTACCTGGCCTGAACCGGCGCGGTGACCGGGCGCCCACGCGGACCCGGCCACCGCGCTCCCGGTCAGATCCGGGCCAGGATGGACTTCATCGTGTCGATCTCGGCCCGCTGGCTGGTGCTGATCCGCTCGGCGAGGGCCTTCGCGTCGCTGTTGGCGCCCTGGGCGGCCTCGGTCCGGGCCATCGTGATCGCGCCCTCGTGGTGGGCGATCATCATGGTGAGGAACTGCTTGTCGAAGTCCCGCCCCGAGGACGCCGCCAGCCGGGCCATGTCGACGTCGGACATCATCCCCGGCATGCCGTGATCCATCCCCGGCATCCCGGAGCTGGTCGGGCTGGCGCTGTCACCGTGGCCCATGCCCGGCATGCCGCTGTTGCCGTGATCCGTGCCGGGCATGCCACTGCCAGGGGTGGCGCTGCCGCTTCCGGGCGGCACTGGCGCGCCCCAGGCGCGCAGCCAGCCGCTCATCGTGGCGATCTCCGGCGCCTGGGCGTCCTTGATCTGGGCGGCGAGCTGCTTGACCTGTGGGTCGGCGGCCCGGGTGGCGGCCAGGTCGGCCATGGCCACGGCCTGCTGGTGGTGCGGGATCATCATCTGCGCGAACATCACGTCCGCCGCGTTGTGCGCCGAGGCGGAAGCGGCGTCGGACGCGACGGTGGCGGTGGGCGAGCTGTGGCCGCCGCCGGCCGCACTGTGGTCGTCGCTGCCGCAGCCGGTCAGGACGACGGCGGCGGTGGTGAGGCTGACGCCGGCCACGAGGGCACGGCGCAGGATGGTACGGGTCATGACGAGGTAAGCCTTTCGGAGTCGGTGAACGTGCGCGGAAGCGATCGCGCGGACACCCTTGGGGATGTCGCGGCGGAATCGCTCCTATACGCGCAGCACCGACACCGCGGCGACGCGTTGACCCAGCCGGGGCAGCGCGGGCGGTCCTCGGGAGGCGGCCGGCGCCGACCAGCGCAGACGGCCGGGCGCGGAAACCGTCCGCATCACCAACAGCGCCGCGGCGAGCGCCAGCGCCGTCCCGAACGCGCCGATCACCGCGAGGCACACGGCCCAGCCCGGCAGGTGTCCCGGCGTACCGTTCGGCGCGGCGGCCAGCCTGGGGCACCCGTCGCCGGCGCACCCGCTCGGGACGGCGACGCTCATCGCGGCAGCGCCGCCCGTCTGGTCCGCTGCCGGTACCGTCGCCGGAGGCGCGCCCGGGCGCATGCCGTGCCCGGCGTGGCCGCCGGGCATCGCCAACTGGTGACCCAGGCTGTGCATCGCCGCGAGCCCGATCAGGGTGGCGGCCAGCAGCAGGAAGCGGGCGACCCATCCGCCCCGCGCCGCCGACACACCGGTCACGGCCATCACGTTACCGTCACCCGGTCTCGCGTACCGCGACAACGGGTCACTTCTGGTCCTGCGGTCGTAGCCGCACCCGGCGCAGCAACTGGGCGTTGAGCGCCACCACGATCGTCGAGGCCGACATCAGCACCGCGCCGACGGCCGGACTGAGCGTCACCCCGGCCCACGCCAGCGCGCCCGCCGCGAGAGGAAGCGCGACGACGTTGTAGCCGGCGGCCCAGGCCAGGTTCTGGATCATCTTGCGGTAGGAGGCCCGGGACAGAGCGATCACCCCGGTCACCCCACGCGGGTCGGACGAGGCCAGCACCACCCCGGCGGACTCGATGGCCACATCGGTGCCGGCACCGATGGCGATGCCCACGTCCGCCCGGGCCAGCGCCGGGGCGTCGTTCACCCCGTCACCGACCATCGCCACCCGCAGGCCCCGCCGCTGTAGGTCCGCCACCGCGTCGTCCTTGTCGGCGGGCAGCACCTCGGCGTACACCTCGTCCTCACCGGCTCGGAAGCCGAGATCGGCGGCGACCGCGTCGGCGACCGGCCGCGCATCCCCGGTGATCATCACGATCTTCCGTACCCCCTGCTCGCGCAGGTCGGCGATCGCCTGCCGGGCCTCCGGGCGGACCTCGTCCTCCAACGCGAGAGCGCCGACCACGGCGGCCCGACCGTCGTCGAGGCGCAGCAGGTGCAGCACCGCCGCCCCCCGGTCGGACCACTCCCGCTGGCGGCGGGTCAGATCGTCGGGCACCGCCGGGTCCAGTTCCCGCAGCAGCGCCGGACCGCCGACCGCGTAGTCGACGCCGTCGACCTCAGCCCGCACCCCCCGACCGGTGAGGGACCGGAATCCCGACGCGCGCCGGGACAGCTTCCGTTGCTGCGCGGCGGCGACGATGGCCCGAGCCAGGGGGTGCTCGCTGTCGGCCTCGACCGCGGCGGAGATGGCGAGCACGTCGTCGTCGGTGGCGCCGCCGGCTCCGGCGACCCCGGTCACCGCGTGCTCGCCGCGGGTCAGGGTGCCGGTCTTGTCGAACAGCACCGCGTCCACGGTGCGCATCCGCTCCAGGGCGAGCCGGTCCTTGACCAGGATGCCGCCCTTGGCCGCCACGGCGGTGGACAGGGCGATGACCAGCGGGATCGCCAGGCCGAGCGCGTGCGGGCACGCGATCACCAGCACCGTCACGGTGCGGACCACCGCCTCGTCGAGGTTCCCGATCAGGGTCCACACGACGAGAGTGACCACGGCGGCGGCGGTGGCGATGTAGAACAGCCAGGCGGCGAACCGGTCGGCGAGCACCTGTGCCCGCCCGCTGGACTGCTGCGCCTGGGCGACCAGCCGCTGGATTCCCGCCAGCGCGGTGTCCTCGCCGACCGCGTCCACCCGGACCCGGATCGCCGCGTCGGTGGCCACCGTGCCGGCCACCACCCGGTCCCCGACGCCCCGGGTGACCGGCCGGGACTCTCCGGTGATCATCGACTCGTCCAGTTCGGCGCCGCCGTCGACCACCTGCCCGTCGGCCGGCACCCGCCCGCCCGGCCGGACCAGCACCACGTCGCCCAGTCGCAGGTCGGACACCGACACCTGGCGCGGCTCTCCGTCATCGCCGATGCGTTCGGCGTCGTCGGGCAACAGCGCGGCAAGGGCCGCCAGCGCCCCCTGCGCCTGACCGATCGCCTTCATCTCCTGCCAGTGACCGAGCAGCATGATGGTCACCAGGGCGGCCAACTCCCACCAGAAGTCCAGGTCGAACGCGCCCAGCGCGGTGGCCAGCGACGCCACGTAGGCCACCGTGATCGCCATCGCGATCAGCAGCATCATCCCCGGCGCCCGGTCCCGTACCTCCCGCACCGCGCCCTGCAGGAACGGCCAACCGCCGTAGCCGAACACCACCGTGCCCAGCACCGGCCCGACCAGGGCAATGCCGGGAAAGTCGAGCCGGTAGCCGAACCAGTCCATCACCATGTGACTGGTCGCCACGATCGGCACGGTCAACGCAAGGCTCAGCCAGAACTTACGACGGAACGCCTCCGGATCGTGCCCGGCGTGCTTGTCGTGCCCGGACGTGCCGTGCGCCGCGTGGCCCGCAGTCGCCGGGTGGTCACCGTGTTGATGCGTGTCGTGGGACATCGTGTCGCCTCCTCACCATCACCATATACCCCCCAGGGGTATCTCGTGAGTGGCGCACGCCTCTTTGTCGGACTGTCGAACCTGTCGAACCTGACGAACCCAGCATGCCGGACCAACCGCACCTCACCGGCCGCCATTCATGGATCACGACCATCGTCTGGTTGGGGGAGCCGGCCGGGCACGGCGACCGCGGTTCTGCCGCGAGCGAATCCGCTTGTCCTGCGGTGGTGCGCTGGAGAGGATCGGCGGATGGATCTCCATACTGCGGAACGGCAGCTCCAAGCCGCTCAGCGCGCCGGTGATGTCGAGGCCCTCGACGCGCTTCTGCACCCCAGGGTCGTGGGTGCCGGGCCGGACGGCTCGGTCTTCACGAAGGAGGACGACCTGGATAGTCACCGCTCGGGGGCCCTGCGCATCACCAGCCTGGTGGAGGAGTCGCTCGACGTCCAGGAGGACGCCGAGACGGGGGTGACCCGCACGGTCGCCGCGGTGGATGCCGTCCAGGGCGGTGTCGTTGTGTCCGCGCGGCTGCGCTACACCCGGCTGTGGGTGCGTGCGGACGGCAACTGGCGGGTGTTGGCCGCCACCTTCGTCCCGGTCTAGAACCTCGGCGTGTGACGTACGCGTGGAACCCGCCGACGCCAGCGGGACCGCCACCGGTCTCGGCATCGCGCCCTACGCCCCGGGCCTGACGACCGGATCCGAGGAGCGGTACCGCGGGCTATGCCGTCGGTCTGGCCTGGTGCAGGATCCGGGCCAGCTCGGTCGGTCGGCTGAGCATCGGCCAGTGCCACGTCGGCAGTTCCTCGTACCGCCACGAGTCGCCGCCCATGTGCCGACACAGCGGCACGGTGGCTGCCATCCCGCGTGCCTGCTCGACGGTGAAACTCGACAGCACGCCGAGGCGGGGCAGCTTCTCCCACGCCCCGGTGAGCCGCACCGGGCTGGTGGCGGTCGCCCACGGTTGGGCCACCGACCGCTCACCGAGCAGCGCGAGGACCGATTCATCCACGTCTGCTGCTCCCGCCGCCAGGTCGGCCCAGGGTGGGGGTGGCAGCCGCCAGCCGTCGCCGTGTTCGGCGACCACCGCCGCGTTGCGTGCACGCTCCCGGGGTGGGTTGAAGTCGTCGTTCGCCGCCCCGTCGGGCAGTGGGCCGGTGTCGACGAAGACCAGTTGGGCTATCCGGTCGGTCATGCGGTCGGCGGCGGCGGTCGTCACGACCGCGCCGGCGTAGCTGTGCCCGACGAGGACCACGTCGTGCAGGTCCTCGTAGCGCAGCAGGTTGACCACGTCGGTGACGTGGACGTCGAGGTCGGTGTCCGGGCGGGCCAGGTGGGCGCGCTCGCCCATGCCGGTCAGGCTCAGCGGGTACACCTCGTGGCCGTGCCCACGCAGCGCGGCGGTGACCGGGCGCCAGGCCCACGCGCCGAGCCAGAACCCGGGAACCAGTACGAATGTCGTCATGCGGTCCACGCTACGATCAATACCGGACAGATTCCGCCCGGATAAGGAGTCAGATTTTTGGCCCGGCCCACCGC
Source organism: Micromonospora sp. NBC_01392 (assembly GCF_045040125.1). Classification (NCBI taxonomy): domain Bacteria; kingdom Bacillati; phylum Actinomycetota; class Actinomycetes; order Micromonosporales; family Micromonosporaceae; genus Micromonospora; species Micromonospora sp. NBC_01392. The sequence continues at coordinate 2,315,039 of NZ_CP109549.1, forward strand.
GCGTGTCCTGGCGTTGCTGGAGATCCTCCAGGCCGGCGGCGGCTTCACCGTCGCTGACCTGGCCGGTCGGCTGGGCGTCGACGAGCGCACGGTCCGCCGCTACGCCGCGCACCTCGCCGACCTCGGCATCCCGGTCGAGGCCCGGCGCGGTCGCTACGGCGGGTACCGGCTCGCGCCCGGATACAAGCTGCCGCCACTCATGCTCACCGACGAGGAGGCGGTCGCCGTCATGCTCGGGCTCGTCGCCGCGACCCGGGCGGGGCTGGTCACCGCCGAAGGCGCGGCCGCCGAGAGCGCGACCGCGAAGATCCGCCGGGTACTGCCGGCCGTCCTCGCCCGGCGGATCGACTCGCTGCTGGACACCGTGGACTTCACCGCACCGGTCCGGAAGCCCGCCCCGCCCGGCATCGAGGTGCTGCTGGTGCTCGCCGAAGCGGCCCGACATCAGCAACCGGTGAGCATCACCTACACCAGTTGGCGCGGCCGGGCCGGCGAGCGGCAGCTCGACCCGTACGGGCTGGTCTTCCACGCCGGCCGGTGGTACGTCACCGGTCACGACCACGACCGGCGGGCCGTCCGCACGTTCCGGCTCGACCGCATCGGGACGGCCCGCCCCGCCCAGGGCCGGTTCGACATCCCGGCCGGCTTCGACCCCACCACGCGGGTACTTGCCGGTCTGGCGGCCGTGCCGTACGCGCACGACCTGTCCGTGGTGCTGCACACCAGCCTGGGACAGGCGCAGCGACGGATCCCACCGTCGGTCGGCACGCTCACCGAGGTGCCCGACGGCGTACGCCTCACCGCCCGGGTCGAACGGCTCGACGGGGCGGCACAGATGCTCGCCGGGCTCGGCTGGTCCTTCACGATCGACCGACCGGACACACTCAAGGACGAGGTGCGGGCGCTGGCAGCCCGACTGCTCACCGACGCCGACGCCGGAGGGTGAACGGCTCCGGAGGCGAGGCGCCGATTCCGAGGTCAGCGCGTCCGCGTCCGCCGCGAAGGCGCGCGTACCGCGGAAGCTCACCAGCGGCGGCTGCCGGGCCGACGGCCGACGCCGGTCGCGGACGGCCGGCCGACCGGTGCCGTCGGCGGGGTGTCCAACGCACAGTGCACCAGGTGGGTGGTCGGGGCCGCGGCGGCCGCGCCGGTCGTCCGGCGGAGTGCAGCCTCCACGAGATCCTCGCCGAGGCTACGGGAGGTCTCGTCACTCGGGGCGGCTCAGACGGGTCGACCGGTAGCTCCGTGATCGATGGCTGCGGTGTGCCGTCGGATGAACGTGACGCGTGAGGCGACGTCGCTCCGGGGCAGGGTGTGGAGTTCGTAGCCGAGTTGGGTGTAGGCGGCGACCACCGCGTCATGGGTACGCACGGCTTCGGCGAAGTCTTGGTCTCGTTCGCTGTCGGTGGTGTAGATCCGCGGCCAGGGCGGGGCGACGAACACACGGTGGTGGTAGCGGAACAGCCGTGCTGCGGCTGTCACGTGCGCGGGGACGGGCTGGCCGAGGAGGAGGTGGTAGCCGACGAGGTCCGGGATCCCTCGGTCGAAGAAGACGGGTCCGGGATGCCGGCTGGCTTGGCGGTAGGAGCGGATCTCCCAGCTGAGCATGACCTCGGCGAACAGTCGTGAGTCCCCGGTGTGCAGCGCCTGGCCGCCGATCGACAGCTGGTCCTGGATGATCTGTCGCCCCGCTTCGTCGACGCAGGCGTGACCGGCACGCCGCAAGCTGTCGATCAGCGTGGTCTTGCCGGCTCCGGGGCCGCCGGTAATGACGATGTACCTGCTGCTCACGTCGTCCCCTCTGCTAGGTGCCCACTCCCGGTGCTGCTCGACGCCGTGCCGTCGCAGTGTGGACGTCGGGCACGGAGGAACGCCGTCGCGATCGTGCGTCGCGTGGGCGTGCCGGCCGCGACCAGGGCGGTCATGTACGTGTCGAGACGTGCGCGCTCGTCGTCGGTCAGGGCGGCGGCGATCGCTTCGCCGTACGTGGGGACCAGGGGGTTGGGCGCCACGCGCTTGAGTGCCTCCCAGTCCTCGATCGGGTCGGCGGGCACGTCGACCCGGGCGCGGTAGTCCAGTTCCACCGCCTCGAAGCCGGCGGCCGTCGCCCAGTCGACCAGGTCACGTTCGTCGAAGTCCATCATCGGTCGCGTGGTTTCCCCGCTCCGGTAGACGTCGCCGACCTTGGCGACCAGGTCGTGCACGGGCGAGTTGCCGGTGCCGAACGGATCATCCGGTCGGAGCCGTTCCGCGAAGCGGTTGATGGGCTCGAAGAGGGAGATCCGGCCGCCCGGCCGCAGGACGCGGAGGAACTCCGCGAGGGCGGCGGCCTTGCGGTCGGAGTAGATGAGCACCGACCGGGTGGTCACGACGTCGACGGAGGCGTCAGCGATGCCGGTGAGGTCATCGGCCGGCGCGACCACGAAGCTGCACCGCCCGTCACCGCCGGCGGTGCGCCGGCACTCGTCGAGCACATCGGGTGACACATCGCTGAAGATGACGTGACCGTCCGGGCCGAGTCGATCCAGCGCGCCGAACCCGATCAGCCCGGTCCCGCAGCCCACGTCGAGGACCACGTCGTCGGCCGCCAGGGCGGCTCCGTCCAGGACGCCGTCACGGAACGCCGCCAGATCCCGCGCGTTGCGGGCGCGCAGCCCCGCGCTGTTGCCGTCCCGGCGGGTCAGGAGCCACTGTGCCCACTTGTCCGGCGCCACCGGGGCAGCGTAACCCGCCGCTCGGTTCCGGGGCCTGGACCGGGCCGTGCCGCGGGACCGCACTCGGCTTCGGTGGGGCCGCGACCGGTTGTCTCGTCGGTCCGGCAGAGCGGATCGGCGGCACCGCCGGGCCACCGTCGTTCAGCGGCGGGCCGCGGCGAGGAGTTGCGGCGGCAGCCGGGTCCACCAATCCGCGATCGCCTGGGCCTGCGGTGGGTACGGCCGGCCCGTCGAGCCGGCCTCGACCTCGCGCAACAGGTCCCGGTGGCCGTCGGTGGCCATGCCGTAGGCCAGGGCCCGCAGGATGCCGTCATCCAGCGTTGACGGCGCTCGCCTTGCCTGCTGCCGTTGGGCGGCCAGGACGCGCTGCCATCGTCCGGCGTCCATCCGCGCCCGCCAGTGGGGGGTGGCGCTGGCGGCGGCATGCCGTAGGGGTGGCGTCGCCGCCGGGTCGACCAGTAGCCCGTAGACCAGCTCCCGGTGGTCCGGGGTCTTCAGGAGAGTCAGCATCCGCAGCGTCGAGGCGACCAACCCCGGGCCCCAGTCCTTCAGACGTCCCTGCATCTCCCCGAGGGCGGCTGAGGCCAATGGCCAGCGGTACGGGGTGGCGGCCACCAGCATGACGGAGTAGAGCCTCAGATCGGCGTTGGGGCTGTGCATCGCCTCTGCGATCAGGGCGGGAAACACGTCGTCGGCCTCGGGAGGCTCGACGGGCAGCAGACCCCGGGCCCGACGGACCAGGTTGTCGACCAGGACTCCCGGGTCGGCGGGGACGCCCTGCGGGAGGGCCGGGCCGCCGTCGTGGTGGAGGGCGGCCAGTTGGGCTCGCAGGCCGTTCTCGTGCGGTAGGAGGCGGGCCATCCCGGTGAGAAGTTCGCCGCTGAGTGCTTGCACCTCCGGATCAGGCCCGGAACCGGCCAGCAGACCCCGGGCAGCGGCGGTGAGCCGCCGCCATTCCGGCGCTGTCCGAAAGTGGCCGGCGCGAAGCTTGCGTATCGCGGCCAACAGGGCGCCCTGATGCGCCAACTCGTTGTGCGGATTGTCGAGCTGGTCGAGCACGTAGCGGTTCGCGCGCCGATCCGCGGTGGCGTCCAGCAGGGACAGCGGAGTGATGAACACCGGGACGGCCCGATCGTCGACCATGGCCGTGCAGGTCCGGACCGCCGCGGGGCCTCCGTCCGGATGTCCCAGCAACCGGCTCATCGCCTCCTGTCGCAGCAGCCACTCCCGACCCTCGGCGACGACGAGTTCACCGAGCAGGTGGTGGCACATCTCGTCCCACAGCGTGGGCGGGTGCAGCACCAGGCCGGGACGGCGCCCGATCTCCGCGGTCAGCTCGTCCCAGGCCGCGCCGGTCATCGCGTACGGCACGCGGGCCTGAGCAAGCAGGTCGTGCCACCGCCTCGAAACAGCGGTCTCCGTGACCCGCACGTCACCCTCGTAACGGCGCGCCCCGGTGTCATCGAGGTCACCGTAGAAGCGGTGCACCGCGTCGCTGACCGTGGTGAGGGTCAGCTCGGGCAGCCCCAGGAGGCGTTCGTAGCAACGGAGCACGGTCCGGTTGACCGGCAGGTCACCGCGTTCCCAGCGGGTGATCTGCGAGGGGGCGAGATCTCGCCCGGAGTCCGCGGCGAACGCCCGGGCGAACTCTCGTCCCGAGCGCAGCCGCTGATCTGCCCCCAGCAGCCGGTTGGCTCGCAGCATCCAGCCGATCCGTCGCCGAGGCGCGAGGGGAAGCATGTCCCCAAGGTGCCGGGGGTGGTCACTCGTTGTCAACATCCCATCGCGGTGCGCACGTTCGGGTGCGGCCGTTGCACGGCTGTCTTCGCGCGCAACGGTCCAGAGCGGAGAGCCGGGCGTGGGCGAAGCTTCGACGGAGGGCAGCCGCCGACGCACCAGGGAAGCCGGGTGAACGTGGGGCGGCACAACGAGGAGGAGAAGCAGATGTTCCGGATCAAGTGCCACGACGGAGACGTATCCCGGAGCGGGCGGGCCGGCGACAGGAGCGATGCCGCTGCCGGAGCGACCGCACGGCGCCGAAGCCGTGTCCCGGCGCGGCTCGCCGCGGTGGTCGCGGTTGGTGCCACGGTGCTCAGCCTGACCGCTGCTCCGGCCCATGCCAGCTGGCACGCCGCCAACGTCGGCGGCAGCGGTGTCAACGTCCGTGACTGCTACCACCCGACGAACCCGCCCTGGCCGGGCACCTCATGCAGGCTTCAGGCCACGCTGGCGCCCGGCACCGCCGTGCACGTCGTCTGCCAGTACGTCGGCGAACTGGTCAACGGGGACACCATCTGGGACTACATCGTGTATCCGGGCGGCGAGGGCTACGCCGCCGACTACTACCTCGACACCCACACCACCTGGTACCGGATGCCATGGGTCGACGAGTGCGACTACTGAACTCTCGCGGGCGACGCGGCACGGGCAGCCGGGCCCGGTGAGCACCTGACGGGGCCCGGCACCCCAGCTCGGACGCAGCGGAGGTCCTGCCCGGTCGGACAATGGACTCGAAAGCGCCGGCTCGATGAGGCGTAGCAGGTCGCGCTCCGGGGAATCCTGACGACCATGGCGTCGTACTCGGTGAACAACGCGGCCGTCGCCCGCGCTCGGCGGCTCATCGAAGCTCGGCAGTATGTTCTCGACAGCGACTGGGGTGCCGTGCAACCCCGGGCGAGCGACGAGAACGCCTACCTCGACGCGCACTCGTGGACCGAGTACGGCGAGTGGTTCCTCGCCTGCACGGACGGGGCGAGCGAGGAGACGAAGGGGCGCTACGCCTTCGCCTACGGCGACTTCCGTCGGGTCCACCGCTCCGGGCTCATCGCCTGTGTCTACCGTGCCGCCGAGTGGCGCCACAAGGATGTCGAGCTGGCGGCGCACGAGCTGCTGCAACTGCTCGACCGCACCGCCGGCTGACCGCCCTTCCCGACCTCGCCGCCGGCTGCGCCGGGTACTGCGGGGACTGCCGGCCCCGGCGTGGTCACCTCGCGGAATCGCTGCGCGGGGCAGCGGGCGGTTCGGGCCGTCACTACGGTGCGGAGGATGGACAGCTCCCATCCGCCGGTGGTCGGCGTCGTGCACGAGGCGCCCGGTTCGACCGTACGACTGCGTCCGGTGGCCGAGGACGATCTGGCGATGCTGCGCCGGTTCGCGGTCGAACCCGGGCTGATCGGGCTCGACTGGGCCGGCTTCCGGGACGCCGCCGCCCCGGGCCGCCGCTTCGCCGAGGACGGCTATCTCGGCGAGCAGGTCGGCGGCCTGATCGTCCAGGTCGAGCCCCCGGACGTCCCGGCGGGTTTCCTCAGCTACCAGCAGCGCCAGAGCGGCGGGCGGGCGCCGTACTGGGAGATCGGCATCGTGCTGCTGCCCGAGTGGCGCGGTCGAGGGCTCGGCTGGCGGGCCCAGGCGCTGCTCTGCGACTACCTGTTCAGCCACACCCCGGCGCAGCGCATCCAGGCCGGCACCCATGCCGAGAACGCTGCCGAGCAGCGGTCGCTGGAGAAGGCCGGCTTCCAGTTGGAGGGGGTCCTGCGGGCCTGCGAGTTCCGGGCCGGCGCCTGGCGGGACGGATGGCTCTACAGCCGGTTGCGCGACGACCCGTCACCGCTGTGACCGGATGACTCGGCGTCCCCCGGGTCGACCCCGTGTCGATCTCGCAGAACAGGTTCCATTTCCGTGGTCCTTGTGCTCGGCGGTGAATGCCAGACGGATCATCGGGCCCCGCTCGCGCAGCCACGCCGGATCGGACGATCGACGCCGCCGGCGTGGCAGGACCGGGCACGGGAGGCTGTCGACGCGCAACAGGTCAGCAGAAAGTCAGCGAGGGGCGCACCTGGCCGGACGGACGTCCGGGGTGGACAGGTGTGGTGTGGACCCTCCCACGGAGCCGCGCTACATCGCTCGTGTGTTGTAGCGATCGAGCGTCGCCTTGGATGTCGACGCGTCCTGGAAGACAAGCTCCCATGGACCGGTGTTGACGTCCATGTCCTTGCCGAAGCCGATCCACTTCCCGGCCATCCGTCGGCCGGTCGGCTCGGCGATGAGTTGGATCGCGCCGTGGTATCGGGCGCCCCGGTAGTAGCCGGTGGGGTCGGTCTGCTCGACCCAGGTGCCGGTGACGACGGCACCGTCCACGCTCAGGTCGAGCGAGAGCGACGATGACGCCGAGCCGGGCAGGCTGCGCGCGGTCAGCCTGTCGCCGTGCTGGAGCAGCACGACGAAGTGTTGTCCGGCGAAGGAGTCTCCCCGCCCGCTGGAGTAGAACTGGTAGCGGCTGAGCCACACGCCCTCGTACGACCGGTGGGCCGAGGTGGGCTTGGCCGTCGGTGTGGGCGTGGCCAGGTCGGACACGGAAGAGGTCAGGTCGTGGCCGCCGTGGTCGTCGTCGGTGACGTGCCCGTTGGGCACTGCGGCGAAGCCCAGGAGCGAGATGGGTAGCCCGGTGACGACTTCCAGCGCGCGGGCGTAGACGGGGCGCGGTGCAGCGATCGCGCCGGACTCCCATCGCTGGATGAGCCGCTTGTTGGCGTCGTTGGGTTCGCCGACGCGGTGGCCGGCGGCCTGGAGGGCGCGAGCGAAGTCGTCCTGGCTCATCCGCATTCCGGTGCGGACGGCGCGCAACGCGGTATTGGGGGCGGTCATGACCGCCACCCTAGCGTCATGTCGCCTAAATGTCGCCGGTGATGTGGCCGAGTTGTCGGCTTTTGTGCCCTCGCAGCAGGTGACATATCGACGGCACTGTGGAGCTGCGACGGTCGCTGTGCCGCCGCTTTCTACTGGCGGAGGTGGGGAATGTCGGGTAAGGGCGACGATTCTGCGGTGAGCCGGGGTGAGCAGATCCAGGCGGTCGAGCGGGAGGCGGCGAAGCGTCGGCTGCTGGCCGAGGCGGAGGCGGCTCGCATTCCGGTGGAGGAGACCACCCGGGCCGTACCGGATCGGCGGTGGCGTCGTGGGCAGCGTTGAGCTGTTGCCGGTCGGACGGCGGGTGGCGTACTGGCGAGGTCGGCGGAAGCTGTCGCAGCAGGTGTTCGCCGACCGGCTCGGCAAGTCGAAGAGTTGGGTGGACAAGGTCGAGCGGGGCGTCCGGTCGCTGGACAAGCTCTCGACGCTTCAGGAGATCGCCCGCGTGCTCCGTATCGACACCGCCGCTCTGGTCGGCCAGGACGTCGCATCGGTCGAGGTGGCGAGTCGTGGTGATGGCGTCGGGCGGATCAGGGCGGCGCTGTCTCGCTACGAGATCCCGTTGGGCAAGCCGGGAGGTGACCCGGTGTTGCCGGTGGACCGGATGCTGCGGGATGTGGGGTACGCGTGGACGACGTTCCAGCACGCCCGCTACCCGCAGTTGGTCGACCTCGTGCCGGACCTGCTCACCCATGCACAACGCACCCACGCCGAGGCCCCGGTGGCGGGTCGGGTGCCGCTCGTCGAGGCGTACCGGATCACCGCTTCTCTGTTGCTCAAGCTCGGCGATGCCGAGCTGGCGTGGTTGGCGGTGGATCGGGCGATGCTGGTCGCCACCGGTGACCGGGAGCTGGTGGCCGTCGCGGCCGTGCAGCTCGGCCAGGTGTTACGCACGCTCGGTCGGGTGCGGGAGGCGAAGGCGGTGCTGCTCGGTGCCGCGTACCGGATCGCCCCGCCCGTGCTGGACCACGGCGCACCGGCGGAGCTGTCCCTGTGTGGGACCCTGCTCGTCCAGGCCGGCCTGGCGGCGGCGCAGGACGGGAACGAGGCCGGCGCCGGCGAACTGCTCGACGAGGCCGACGGCATGGCGCAGCGGGTCGGTGACGGGTGCGACCATCACCGCACCGGGTTCGGTCCCACCGCCGTCGACCTGGCTCGCGCCGCCGCAGCCGTCGAAGTCGGCGAGGCTCGGGCGGCGGTCGTGCGACATGAGCGGGCCGTCGCGCGGCCCGGTTGGCGGTGGCTGCCCGCCGAGCACCGTGCCGCGCATCTGCTCGACGCCGCCCGCGCCTACCTGCATGCCGGAGATGCCGGCAACGCGGCTCGCCTGGTGACCGAGGTCGAGCACGCGGCACCGGCCGAGATCACGCACCGGCCCGTCGCCCGGGACATCCTCGCCGAGATTGCCCGCGACCCCCGCGCCCCGACCACGATCGCGAAGCTGTGGAGGGTCAGCGGCGGTGCTTGGTCATGCCGGCCATGACCCCACCCATGACGCGGACGCGGGCCCGGCGCGGCAGCGGGGCGAGGCTGTCCTTGAGGATGCGGGAGAGCAGGCCGGGGAAGGCGGTGGGCCGGCGGCCGAGCGCGTCGAGTGACCGTTGCGCGACGTCTTCGGGGGTCAGGGTCCTGCCCATGCGCATGCCGGCGGTGTCGGCGAAGCCGCTGGCGACCGGGCCCGGCGCGGAGGCGAGCACGTCGACCCCGTGGGGTCTGAGTTCGGCGTGCAGCCCTTCCGCCAGCGTCTGGACGTAGGCCTTGGTGGCGGCGTAGTTCGCCGCGTTGGGCGCGCCCTGGAAGCTGACGATGGAGCTGAGCAGGATGATCCCCCCGCGGCCCCGGTCCGCGAACCGTCGGCCGAACAGCCAGCTCAGGGCCAGCGTCGCGGCGCAGTTGACCTGGAGCATCTCCAGTTCGCGGGGCAGTTCGGCGGCGACGAACGGGCCGGAGGTGCCGAAGCCGGCGGCGGCGACGCAGAGGCCGATGTCGGCGCCGGCGGTCGCGGCGGCGAGCGCGTCGATGCTCTCCGGCCGGGCCAGGTCCAGCGGCAGCACCTGCGCGTCGATGCCGTGCCGCGCGGTGAGGTCGGCGGCCAGTTCCCGCAGCTCGGACTCGCGGCGGGCCACCAGCACCAGATCGAGACCGCGTTCGGCGAGGCGGCGGGCGATCTCCCGGCCGATGCCGGAGGAGGCGCCGGTGACCAGGGCGGTGGGACCGTACCGTTCGAGGAACCGCTGGTGGGCACGGCTGCGGGAGGCGGCAGGGGTGAGGTGGGTCTCGGATGTGGTCATGGCGGAGGTCGCCCTTCCGGCAGAGGTGGCTCGCCGGATGTCGGGCACCGAGCGAGTAGCATCACGCGACTCACCGTAGGATCGGTGGGTCGCTTCACGCAACTCACTGGGTGTAGGGTTGGCCGCCTCATGCTGGGCCAGGACTACGCGCATCAGACCTGCTCGCTCGCCCGCAGCCTGGAGGTGGTCGGCGAGCGCTGGACCATGCTCATCCTGCGGGACGTCCTGGTCGGCCGGCGCCGCTTCGACGAACTCGTCGCCAGCCTCGGGGTCACCCGGACCGTGCTCACCCAGCGGCTCCGCCTCCTCGTCGCCGAGGGTGTCCTGGAACGCCGCGCCTACCAGCAGCGACCCGAGCGTTTCGAGTACCACCTCACCGCCAAGGGCCGGGAGTTGACGCCGGTCGTCGCCCAGTTGATGTGGTGGGGTGACCGCCACTATCCCGAGCCGGCCGGTCCGCCCCGGCTGCTGGTGCACGACGGCTGCGGAGGGCCGGTACGGGCCGCCTACCGCTGCGGCGCCTGCCACGCCGAACTCCACCCCGACCAGGTGGCCACCCGGCCCGGCCCGGGTGCGCCCGCGGCCGACGCCGATCGCCCGGACTGAGCCGCCGGGGCGGCGTCGCACGAGGAACCGGGCGGTCTCCGGTGGCCGCTTCCGGAGGGGCACTGGTGGCAGCCGATTGTCGATAGTGTTCTCAGCCACACTGTCCGCACGTCCGGAAGGGTTGTGCCATGAGCTGTGGTCGTCGGCGGCTGTCGCGAACTGCCGCCGCGCTGTTCCTCCTCGCCGGGGTGGCTGTCCCCGCCGGTCCCGCCGAGGCGGCGAAGAAGGGTCCGGATCTCGCGGTCGACGCGTCCGGGACGAGGATCACGCGGGGGGTCGAGAAGAAGGTCGTCCACCTGAAGATCAGCAACCGGGGGGACGAGACCCCGAGCAGTGTCGTCGTCAGAGTCCGCCAGCCGCCGGAGGGCCTCCCGGAGCCCCTGCCGGTCGCCCTGATCTGGCATCCGGGTGGGGTGGGCGAGTGCGACGGTGATTTCGGGGGGTTCTACTGCGAACTGGTGCCGGAGCTGATCCCGGGGCCGGGGGAAACCGTCGACGTGCCCATCGACGCCACCGTCTTCGGTGCGGCGGGGCCCTACCGGGGCAGGTTCGAAGTCACGGTCACCATCAGGCCGGAGAAGGACGCGAATCCGGCCGACAACACCAGATGGTTCCCGCTGGAGCTGGTCGACCAGCCCAGCGCCGACCTCTCGGTGGTCGCCCGGGACGTGAAGCAGTCCGTACGGATCGGCGCTGGCGGCACGCCCGAGCCCACCGGCACGCTGAACCCCGGTGAGACCGGCGCGGTGTGGCACACCATCGCCAACCAGGGCCGGAAGGCCGTCAACGGAGTACGGGTCACGCTGCGCCTGCCCGAGGGGGTCACCTTCACCAAGCCGCCGACCCAGTGTGTGCTCGCCGACGCCGGGCGGTCGGCGGTCTGCACCTACCAGGGCCTCACCCTGGTGCCGGCCGTCGAGGACACCGACCCGAACGACACGGTCCACTCGGCGGTCGAGCTGTACAACCTGGTGACGACCGCGGCGTCCGCCACCGCGCCGGCGACGTTGCCGGGCGGAACCGTGCGGGTGGAGGGCCTCGCCGAGCGGCCGACGAACGACCGCGCCAAGGCTGCACGGACCGAGCTGCCCGCGAACGCCGTCGCCGCCCGGGTGGCCGACGTGGACCGCAGCGACAATCGGGACGGGTTCGCCGTGGTGCTGGCCGCGAAGAGCGGCGGCAACGGCAACGGTGACGGCGGTAACGGTGACGGCGGCGATGGTGACGCGGACGGCGGTGGTGGCGCCGGCGGCGGTGACGGCGGGTTGCCCGTCACCGGTCCGCAGGCCGGACTGATCGGCGGCATCGGCGTCGCGGCGCTGGCGGCCGGAGGCGTGTTGTTCCTCGCTGCCCGGCGTCGCCGGCTGACCCTGGTCGTCCCCGACGACGAGCGACCAGCGGCCTGATCCCCGGCGGGGCATGCCGCAGGGCGCCGTACGGAACCGGTGGGGTGGCACCGGTTCCGTACGGTGCGGGCACCATCTCAGAGAGGACACCGCCCGCCGATGCGCCGGACCCTGCCGATCGTCGTCGCCCTCACCCTGCTCGGATTCTCCACCGGGTGTGCCGGCGACTCCGGCCCCGTCTCCACCGCCACCACCGCCGTCACCGCGTCTGCCGCAGCCCCGGCCGATGAGGTGACCCCGGACGCCACCTCGCCCGCGCCGGCCGCCGACAGTCCCACGTCGACCGCGTCCGCGCCGGCGAAGCCGGCGAGCGACCCGAAACCGGCCCCACCGAAGGCCGTCCCGGCGCTGACCTGCGGTCAGCTCGCCGGCGCCGACCTGGGCAGCCCGAAGGCGCCGTTCTACGACCACACCGACCACATTCCGCTGCTCGACGGCATCTGGAACGGTGAGGACGGCACCGGCGTCGCACTCCAGAAGCCCTGCGCGATCGGCGACCTGGACGGCGACAAGGCCGCCGACGCCGCCCGCGCGGTGGTCGTGCGCACCGGCGGGACCGGCCAGTTCTGGAGCGTCGTCTTCTGGCACAACGCGGCCGGGAAGCCGGCCTACCGCACGGTGGTCGACCTCGGCGACCGGACCCCGGTCACCTCGATCGGGATCACCGGGCAGAAGGCCACAGTGGTCTGGCTGACCCGGTCCGACGACGCGAGCATGGCCGAGCTCGACACGAGGCGGACCACCGTCTACCGACTCTCCGGCGTCACGGTCACCGAGCTGAGCCACACCGACACCCCGTACACCCCCTGAGCCGTGCCGTCCCGGGTGGACCGGCCCCGCGAGGCCGGTCCACCCGGGACGGTGTCGACACCGCGGGCCGCAGCCGTCGGCACCCGTCACGCAGACTTGATCAAGTGGCCACGAACAGTTGTAGTATCGACGTCCGTCCACTCTTTCAGGAGGCGTCTGTGACGAGGTATGCGCGTTCGCTGATGGCGACGACGATGCTCGGCCTTTCCGTCCTGGCCGCGCCGGCCCCTGCCGGCGCGGCCACCCGGGTCGACCTGAGCGCCCAGGCCGCGGCTTCCGGCTGTACGACGTGGGTGGAGTGGGTGCAGGAGGGCGGCAACAGCTACTACTACGGCCGGGGCAACGTGCAGTGCACCAGCGGTCGATACAAGGTCAAGCTCCGGTGCCGCAACCTCCAGACCGGGGTGGGATACGTCGTCTACGGCGGGTACGCGGTGAACGCGCCCGGCACCGCCACCACGACCTGCTACAGCGGCAACGTCGCCGAGGGCGTGTACCCCGTCGACGATCCACTGCCGACGACCGGCGTCACCGGCTGCGTCTCCTGGGCGGAGTGGGTCCACGAGGGCAGCAACCACTACTACGGTCGCGGCACCGCCCAGTGCGACACCGGCACCTACCGGGTCCAGATCCAGTGCCGCAACGCGCAGACCGGCCAGCGGTACGTCGTCTCCGGCCCGGCCGTGACCGCCCCCGCCATCTCCACCACGACCTGCTACCAGGGCAACGTCGCGGATGTCGTCTCCGGTGTGCCGGCGTGAGGCGGGACGGGCCTGTCAACCGGCCGTGGACGGTTTGTACGCGATGATCAGCTCCCAGGTGCCGGGCAGCACCGCCGTTCGCGCGAAGCCGATCTCGGCGAGCAGCGTGGTGTAGAAGTCGGTCTCGCGGAGCCGGCTGACGCAGGTGTCCACCCCGATGAGGAAGTAGCTCCAGAAGAACTGCATGGCCAGGCGGTCCGGGGTGCGGAACTCCTCGCTGACCACGATCAGCCCGCCCGGCTCCAGGGCGGCGTACGCCTGCTCCAGCAGGCGGCGGGCGACGTCGTCGGGCCAGTCGTGCAGGACGCGCACGAAGGACAGCGCGTCGTAGCCGGGCGGCAGCGGTTCGGCCAGGAAGTCGCCGCCGACGAAGCCGAGCCGGTCCGGATGGCCGCGGGCGACGCGGGTGGCCGCGACGAGGGGCGCCACGGCGGGCAGGTTGTAGACGTCGGCCCGCAGGTGGGGCGCGCTGTCGAGGATGTGCGCGGCGAGCGTGCCGTCGCCGCCGCCGACGTCCAGCAGGCGGCGGCGGTCCGACCAGAGCGCGTCGGCGTGCCGCCCGACGCTCTCGAGCACCGGGCCGAGCCCGACGGCCATGCTGCGCTCGAACTCGGCGGTCTGGGCGTCGGTCCGGGGCGGCCAGGCGAAGTCGTCGTCGCCGATGCTGACCTCGCCGCGCAGGCTCTCGGTGAGCCGGCCGTGCAGCAGCCGCCACGGGTAACGGTCGCGGTCCCGTTCGACCGCGTCCGGGCCGACCACCGCGGCGACCGTGTCCCGCAACCCGGGCAGGGCCCGGTAGGTGGTGGCGCCGATGTCGTCGCCGGCCGCCTGCCGGGTCAGCAGGCCGAGACTCTCCAGACAGTCGAGGAACTTGTACAGCCGCAACGGGCGCATCCGGAACTGCGTGGCGAGCGCGTCGAGGCGGGCCGGGCCGGGCTCCAGCGCGTCGAGCAGCCCGGTGTCGAACGCGGTCGCCAGCACGTCCATGGCCTTCGGGCCGTTCGCGAGCAGGCTCATCAGCGCCCGTGGGGAGAGGGCGACGGTCATCGGGGCAGCTCCTTCGTCAGCGCGTCCATGAACGCGTCGACCTCGTCGAGGGTGTTGTAGACGTGCGGTCCGATCCGCAGGTAGCCGCGCCAGCTGCCGATCAGCCCCTGGGCGGCCAGCCGGCGCTTGACCGCCTCGCCGTCGGGGACGTCCAGGCAGACCACGCCGCCGCGACGCTCGGGCGAGGTGGGGCTGACCACGCGGATCCCGGCCGCCGCGGCCCGGTCCAGGACCCGCCCGGTGAGGACCAGCGAGTGCGCCCGGACGGCGTCGGCGCCGATGCCCGCCAGCAGGTCGAGGCCGACCTGCGAGATCAGGGCGGTGAGCGGGTACGGCGTGCCGCCGGCGAACCGCTGCGCGCCGGCCGCCCATCCGTCGGACGGCTGGAACGTCAACGCCCGGTCCCCGGCCTGCCAGCCGGTGGCCGCCGGTTCCAGTGTCGACGCCAGTTCCGGCCGGACGTAGAGGAAGGCGGTGCCGACACCGCAGAGCCACTTGTGCGCGCCGCCGAGCACGATGTCGACGCCGAGGGCGGTGACGTCCAGCGGCACCACCCCGACGGTCTGGAAGGCGTCGACGACGACGAGCGCGCCGACGTCGTGCGCGCGGGCGACCAGGCGGGCCAGGTCGACCGTGGCGCCGGAGGTGAAGCTGGCGTGCGACACGCACACCAGCAGCGTCCGTTCGTCGAGACGGGCTTCCAGGGCGTCCTGGTCGAGGTGGGGGCCGCCGTCGCCGACCACGTCGAGCCGGGCGCCGTAGCGGCGGAACGCCCGGAAGATGAACGGGACCGTCGGGTACTCCAGGTCGGTGGTGACGACGCGGTCGCGGGGCGGACGGTAGTCGAAGCAGGAGGCCACCCGGGCCAGCAGCGTGCTGAGGTTCCCGTCGGTGACCACGCTGCCCGGTGGCGCGCCGAGCAGGCGGGCCACGGAGTGGGCGTACCGGTCGAGGCCGACGTGCCAGCCCTGCCAGACGTCGTCGCGCCAGGTGCGCAGCGTCTCCCAGTAGTCGCGCAGCACGGTCTCCGCCCCGGCCGGCACCGCGCCGGTGGAGTTGCTGTTCAGGTACACACAGGTGCGCAGCACCGGGAACTCGGCCCGCAGCGCGGCGTGCGTGGCCTCGTCGAGGCACCGTGGCGGGCTGCCGGGTCCCGATTCGGGTGGGCTCATGCGCGCTGCCCTCCCACCGGTTCGAACGGGCCGGGCCGGCGGTCGACGGACGTGAACACCGGCACGTCCCGGACCGCCGCCAGGTAGGGCGTGCCCTCGGTGTAGCCGGTGCCGGAACGCTGCCCGAGCATCCGGGTGGCGATGCGGTGGTGGGTGCGCCGCCACCGGAGCAGGGCGGCGGCGAACTCCTCCATCCGCCGCGCCACCAGCCGCCGGTCCGGGCCGTCGAGTCGACCGTCGCGCACGGCCGCACGGTACGCCTCGTCGATCGTCGTCCGGCCGGCCCGGACCCGCGCCCGCACCTCCGGAACCGACCGGTACGCCACCGAGTCCAGCCGGCCCGGGAGCGGGGTCCGGCAGAGCGACTCCACCCGCTTGTAGGAGCGGGACTGGATGGCGCTGGCCCCCTCGGTGTACTGCCGGAACGTCCGGAACGACTCCGGCTGCATGGTCGCCAGCAGCGAGAACAGCGGACCGGCGTCGTCGAGCAGGTCGCGGGCGTACGCCAGTCGGTCGGCTGCGGGGGTGGGCCGGAGGTCGGCAAGCGCGGTGACGGTGGCGTCGAGTTCGTCGACGAGCGCGGCGAACAGGCACTCGTAGGCCTGTAGGACCCGGATGAACAGGTACTCGTCGTGTGTCACGTGCACCGGCAGCATGCTCAACCGCAGCGACAGGTCCGACGGGGGATCGAGGGTGGCGGCGACGGTGTGCAGTGCGGCTGCGGCATCGGCCGGTGCGGTGTCGTCGGGCCACGTCGGGTGGCCGAGGCGCAGCAGCGCCGGAGCGGCGGCCCGGGTGCCGAGCCGGCAGCGCTTGGTCACCACCGCCCACGCGGGACGCCGGAGCGGGAGCAGGTCGGCGGCGCCCCGGGCGGCGGTGACCTCGAACGCCACCGCGTCGGCGACGAGCCGGACGAACAACCGGTCCCGGTCGCGCCGCGTGGTGGTGTCGTCGCTTCCGGTCGCGACCGGTTCGTCCTCGCCGGCCGGCAACCGCAGCAGACGCAGCGCCAGGTAACTGCGGTAGTCGTATCGCCCGTCCCACTTGTCGAGAGTGGCGTCGAGGAAGTCGTCCAGGAGCCCGGGTGCCGCACCGCTCCCGGTCCGCTCGGGGGCGGCGAGGCGTTGCCGCGCTCCGTCGAGCAGTTCGAGTAGTCGCGGGTCGACGAAGTGTTTGCCGACCCGGTGGAATTCTCGCAGCACCGCCGCGTAGGGAAAAGTGCGGGGGTCCATCGTTCCGGACAACCAGGTGGTCAATTCGCGCACGGGCAGCCCTTCGGGGTGAGGACGACTGTCACGCAGGTGCACCGGAGACCCTGCGTCGGACGCGGGCCGTCAGAGCGGGTCGGTCCCGGGGCCGCCGCCGGGGGTGTGGAGTCGGGCCTGCCACAGATCCGGGAAGAACCGGTGCTCGACGAGCCGGGCGAGCACCGTCGCCGAACTGTTCGGCGCGCCCGCCGGAGCGTGGCCCCCGACCCGCAGCGCCACCTGGTAGTGCCGGAACCGCCACAACGCCACCCGCTCGTCCCACTCCACCATCGTCTCGGCGAGCCGGCATGTCGGATCCGTGCGGTCTCCTGGTCGCAGGTCCACCGCGGTGGTCCCGTGCGCGGCAAGGTGGTCGGCGAAGGCGCGGTCGAGCTTCCGGCTGGCCGCCTGGACGTGCCGCCAGCCCGGCGACTCGGCGCCGGATCCGTTGCCCAGCGCGGGCTGCATCGCCTGGAAGTCCGCGGGGGACAGGTGGTCCAGCATCTCCAACTGGTCGGTGACCAGGCGTACGGCGAGGGTGGCCCGGGCCAGCAGTGCCGCTGCCCCGGCCAGGTCGCCGACGGCCACCCGCGCGCTCGTCTCGGTCACCTCGGCGGCGGCCAGCTTGAACCACAGCTCGCTGGACTGGTGCACCACCTGGAACAGCAACTCGTCGCGGTGAATGACCTCGTCCGGGTTTCGTTGCAGTCCGAGCAGCACGTCGGTGCGCATGTAGCGCGCGTAGTCGGTGGTGCCGGACCCGGGTAGGACGGGCGACTTGTCGCGCTTCAAGGATGGCCTCCACTCGGCGTCGGCACGCCGGGAGTGGCGGTGCGGCGGAGCCATTATGCAATGACGAAAGACGATGCGCCAGCATGCGGTCCACTTCGAATCGACCACTTCACTGACCGGTGGATCAGGCGGTTTTTGCTCGAAATTGGTGGCCAGGGTGTTTCTTTTTCGTTAAGCCGCTGGAGGGCGTGCGGGTGTGCGGCCGGACGTCCGGGCGGGCCACCGCGACGCACCGAACCCGCCACCGAGCCGCCGGCCCCTCCGGACGGCATGCGACGCTCAGGTTCCTCGACCAAGGGAGCAACGTCGCGTGGCCCCGGCACGACCGCATCAGTCGCACAATCTCAGGCATGGCAGCGCGGCACCACCCGACCCCGACACCCCTAGTGCCCGGAGGAACGCAGACCATGGACCACGCATCTCAGCTCATCCAGGAGCGGAGTGCCCCGCCGGCCACGCTGGTGATCTTCGGCGCCTCCGGTGATCTGACCCGACGCAAGCTGCTGCCCGCGGTCGAGAGCCTGGCTCGGCACGAGCGGCTCCCGGACCAGTTCGCGCTGGTCGGCGTCGCGCGTACGCCGATGACCGACGAGCAGTTCGCCGAGAGCGCCCTCGGCGGGCGCGAACTCGCCGGCAAGCGCCAGCTCCGAGGCGGCGTACGCTACGTGGCCGGCGGCTACGACGACCCGGCGACCTACGAGCGGCTCGTCGAGACCCTCGACGAGCTGGACGCGCAGCGGGGCACGTCCGGCAACCGGCTCTTCTACCTGTCGACCCCGGCCGGCGCCTTCGAGCCGGTGATCAACGGGCTGGCCGGGGTCGGGCTCAACCGGCCGCGTGAGGGCTCCTTCTCCCGCCTGGTCATCGAGAAGCCGTACGGGCGCGACCTGGTCACGGCCCGGGAGCTGGACGCCGTCGTGCACAGCGCGTTCGACGAGCACCAGGTCTTCCGGATCGACCACTACCTGGGCAAGGACACCGTCCAGAACGTGCTGGCGCTGCGCTTCGCGAACTCGATCTTCCAGCCGATCTGGGATCGCTCCTGGGTCGACCACGTGCAGATCACCGTCGCGGAGACCCTTGGCGTCGGCACCCGCGGCGGCTTCTACGAGGAGGCCGGCGCGATGCGGGACATCGTGCAGAACCACGTGCTCCAGGTCCTCGCGCTGGCCCTGATGGAGCCGCCGGCCTCGTTCGAGGCCGAGGGCCTGCGCAACGAGAAGGTGAAGCTGCTGCAGGCGATCCGGCTCCCCACCGACCGGGACATCGCCGAGGCCGCGGTCCGCGGGCAGTACACCCGGGGCGGCACCCGTGAGGAACTCATGGCCGGCTACCGCGAGGAGGCAGGCGTCGACCCGCTGTCGCGGACCGAGACCTATGCCGCGCTGCGACTCAACGTGGACAACTGGCGGTGGGCCGGGGTGCCGTTCTACGTGCGCACCGGCAAGCGCCTACCGGCTCGGCTCACCGAGGTGGCGCTGCAGTTCCAGCGTCCGCCGCACCTGCCGATCCCGACCGACCAGCTCACCGGCCTCGAAGCCGATGCGCTGATCCTGCGGATCCAGCCGAACGAGGGCATCTCGCTGCGCTTCGGGGCCAAGGTGCCGGGCCACTCGTTCCGGGTCCGCACGGCCACCATGGAGTTCTCGTACGACCAGACGTTCGTCGAGGAGTCCCCGGAGGCGTACGAGCGGCTGCTCCTGGACGCGTTGATCGGTGACGCGTCGCTCTTCATCCGCAGCGACGAGGTGCAGCAGTGCTGGCGGATCGTCGATCCGATCATCGAGAACTGGGAGAAGGACGACACGCCGATCCCCACCTACGAGGCCGCCTCCTGGGGGCCGACCGACGCCGACCGGCTCATCGGCCGGCACGGCCGCAGATGGCGCAACTCCGCATAGCTCCGCGCTGACGGACGCTCCGCCGCGCCCCCGGCCCCGCCCCTCGACCGGGCGGGGCCGGGACGTGCACGTCCCGGCCCGCGCGGTGGCGGTCGGGGGGCCTACGGTCCGTCGTCCTGGGACGCATCGGTGGTGGGGTCGCCGGCTCGCTTCCGCCATCCGGCGAGGTTGTGGCGGGTGTTCACGGTGTCGGGGTGGTCCGGTCCCAGGACGCGGAGCCGGTCGGTGAGGAGCTGCTCGTAGGCGGCGATGGCGCCGGTGGGATCGCCGGCTTCTCCCCGCCAGTGGGCGAGATTGTGCCGGGTCGTCAGGGTGTGCGGGTGGTCGGGTCCCAGGACGCGGAGCCGGTCGGTGAGGAGCTGCCGGTAGGCGGTGACGGCTCCGGCGGGGTCGCCGGCCTCTCCCCGCCACCGGGCGAGGTTGTGGCGGGTGATCAGGGTGGCGGGGTGGTCGGGTCCCAGGACCCGGAGCTGGTCGCTGAGGAGCTGCTGGTAGGCGGTGACGGCGCCGGGGGCGTCGCCGGCCTCTCCCCGCCGCCCGGCGAGGTCGTGGCGGGTGATCAGGGTGTCGGGATGGTCGGGCCCCAGCACCCGGAGTTGGTCGGTGAGAAGTTGTTCGAAGGCGGCGACGGCGCCGGCGATGTCTCCGGACTTCCCCCTCCAGTAGGAGAGATTGCCCCGGGTGGCCAGGGTGTCCGGGTGGTCGGGCCCCAGCACCCGCAGATAGTCGGTGAGGAGCTGTTCGAAGGCGGCGACGACGCCGGTGGTGTCGCCGGCCTCCACCCGCCACCGGGTGAGGTGGCCCCGGGTGGCCAGGGTGTGCGGGTGGTCGCGTCCCCGGACCCGGAGCTGGTCGGTGAGGAGCTGTTCGTAGGCGGCGACGGCGCCGGTGGGATCGCCGGCTTCTCCCCGCCAGTAGGCGAGGTTGTGGCGGATGTCCAGGGTGTGGGGGTGGTCGGGTCCCCGGACCCGCAGGCAGTCGGTGAGGAGCTGTTCGAAGGCGGCCACGGCGCCGGTGGGATCGCCGGCTTCTCCCCGCCAGTAGGCGAGGTTGTGGCGGGTGGTCAGGGTGTCGCCGTGGTCGGGTCCCAGGACCCGCAGGCAGTCGGTGAGGAGCTGTTCGAGGGCGGTGGCGGCGGCGCTGACCTGGCCCGTGTCGCCGAGGCTTCGGATGCTGCGGAACAGCAGTCGGTGGGGATCGGGCAGCAACAGGCTGTCCCCGCTGCCAGCCCGCAGGGTGGTGGTGTTCGCGCGCAGGATCTGCGTGTACTTGGGATCCCGGTCGATGTCCGGCCAGAGGGCGAGCAGCCCGTCCGCGGCGGCGCGGGCCGCGGCGCCCAGCCGGGCCGTGTCGCCGTGGTCGCGGGTGGCGCGTTGCACCAGGGCATGCACGCGTACGCCGGCGGTGGCGGCGTCCTGGGTGACGAGGTTGAGTCGATGCAGGTTACGCATGGCGTCGGTCACCATCGGTGCTGCCACGTCCTGGCCGGTCACCGCGCCGAGGTGCGCCACGACCGCGTCGGTGGTGAAGACCGCTTCCGGGATCCCGTTGGGGTCGAGCAGTGCGGCCAGGTCCAGGACCGGTCGGGCCAACCCCCGGGGCGGGTGGTTGTCGGCGGCGTCCAGGGACAACAGCCAGGTGGCCGCGACCGTGGCCCGGTGGTCGTCGGGCAGGGCGTCGTCGGGCGGCGCGAGATCAGCCAGGCGCTGACCGGCCAGCCGGTCCCGGTAGGCCGCCGCGTCGATGCCACGATCGCGGATGAACGCCGCGGCCTGCGCGACCGCCAGCGGCAGATAGCCGAGGTCGGCGGCCAACGCCTCGACATCGCCCTGTTGGTCGCCGGAGGTGCCGGTGGACCGGGTGAGATAGTCGACGGCCTCGGCGGGGGTGAACAGGTCGACCGGCACCAGGACGCGACCGTCGGTGTGCAGGACCGGATCTCGACGGCGGGTGGTGACCACCGTGCGGCCGTCACGGTTGGCCGGCGGCCACCAACCAGCGGCATCGCCGGGCGCGTCGAGGTTGTCCAACACCACCAGCCACCGTCGGTTGGCGCGCTCCAACCACACCAGCAACCGCCCCGCCGCCGTCTCCGGCTCCAGATCAGCGGTCGCCACACCGACCACGCGTGCGGCCTCCGCGTAGGCGGCGATGATCGCGTCACGACTGGACGCCGTGACCCAGACCAGCACGTCCAGCTCGCCATTGGTGTCGAGGTGACGAGCGAACTGTGCGGCCAACTGCGTCTTGCCGACACCACCCATCCCCGACAGCACCTGGGTCAAGACCGCGGTCCGCCCGGTCCGGGCCGCCCTCATCAGATCGACGCGGGCCGCGCGGTCCTGGAACCAGGCGGCCTGCTGCGGCACCCGGCCGATCCGGACCACCCCGCCCACCCGGGCCGACCCCGCGGCACGCGCCCCGCGGGCGTCGAGACGGTCGAAGACCAACGACGCCAGCGCGAACACCGCGCCCGCGATCCCGGCGATCCAGCCGGCCTGTTCGGTGCCCGTCCACCCCGGGCGGGGCGACCACCAATCGGGTGGCAGCCACCAGGCCGACACGGCCACCAGAGCACAACCGGCAGCCACCACCGCGAGCACGACCACGCGCCGCCGCAACCGACGCCGGAACACCCGAGTCACCCCACCATCATCGACGGTGACCACAACGCCCTCACGGTGGCCCGGTCGGGCACGGCGGGGGCGGCGTTCCTCCCCGGCCGGTTGGCGTGACGGGCCGGGGTGGCGTCAGCCGATGCCGTCGACGGCGGCCCGGAGCGCGTTGATCGACGGGTCCCAGGTGAAGTTCAGCACGGGCAGGCCGGACGCGGCGGCGTTGCTGTCGCCGCCGAGGACCACCGCCCGCGGCTTGCCGGAGCCCTGCGGGACCACGAGGTACCAGCTGCCTTTCACATTCGCGATGAACACTTCGTCTGCCTCCTGGTCCGGCGGGTCGGGGTTGCCGCCGTCTCCGACGTCGTTCTCGAAATCCGTGGTGGCGCCGAAATTCGTCGGGCTGCCGGTGTTCAGCCAGAGACTCGTGTGCACGTGCGGCCCGACACCCTGGTCGCTGCCGTTCGCCGACGCGCCGGAGTAGGCGATCGTCTGGCCCCGCGACACGCGTTGCCCGGTGGCGACGGCGATCCTCGACAGGTGCAGGTGTCGGGTGTAGTTGCCGTCGTCGTGGGCCATCCCCACGACGCGTCCGGTCGCGGTGGAGGTGTCGGCCTTCACGAGCCGGATCGTGCCGTTCGCCGCGGCCACGACCGGAGTGCCGGTGGCCACCGCGTAGTCGGTGCCCGGCTCGGCCGAGGGCGGCGTCCGGTTCCGGTGGTCCTGCCAGGAGCTGGAGATCCGGACGTTCCCGCAGGGCCGCTGATAGCTGCCCGCGGCCCGGGCGGCGCCGGGCAGCAGCGCGAAGGCGGCCGACACCCCGGAGGCGGCCAGCGCGGCACCGGTGAGGAACCCCCGCCTCGATAGCCCTCGCAGGTAGGCGATGCCGTCGAGATCCTCGGGGCCCGGCTCGCCGTGGCCGGCATTCCGCGCCGGGCCGGGGCGCGGCTCCCCACTGAGGATCATCAATGCAACCTAAGGCCGCTCCCGGCGAAGGGCAAGGGCCTCGCCGCGCGCGCCGGTCGGCGAGGCCCCCGCCGACCGCTCAGCCAGGGCGGCGTCCCCATGCCGAGATCAGCGGCGCGAGGGTGAGGTCGAGTTCGCCGGTCTCGACGGCGGCCAGGTGGGCGTCGATCTCGACGTCGTCGGCCAGCCCCGCGGCGAGCAGCTCGCCACGGACCATGCGCACCGTCGCGGCCTCCAGCCGGTCGCAGGCCACGCCGCCGATCGGGAAGCAACCGGCGGCCGTCACGTCGACCAGGCCCGCCGCCCGCAACGCCCGCGGCAGCGTACGGCCGTAGCGCAGATCGGCGCCGCGGCGGGTCAGCAACTCCCGGACGGCCCGGCGCAGCCGGTTGGCGCGCCGCTGCGCCGGGCCGACCTCGTCGAGGCAGGCCAGTGGCTGCAACTCGGTGTCGGCGTCCTCCACCACCAGCCAACCGCCGGGCCGCAGCGCCGCCGCCATCGTCGCCAACGCCCGCGCCCGGTCGGGCACGTGGACGAGCACGAGCCGGGCGTGCACCAGGTCGAACGTGCCGGGCTGCGGCGGCGGGTCCGCGACGATGTCGTGCCGGCGCACCTCGTACCGGCCGTGCGGGTCCAACCAGGCCGGATCGAGGTCCGTGGCCAGCACGTGACCGGTCGGCCCGACGGCCGTGGCCAGCGCCTCGGGAATGCTGGGGCCGCCGGCGCCGACCTCCCAGCAGCGCCAGCCCGGCCCCACCCCGAGCCGGTCGAAGTGCCCACGCGTGACCCCGTCGAACAGCTCGGCCAGCCAGATGAACCGCTCACCCGCCTCGGCCCGGGCGTTGTCGAGCAGGTAGCGGTGATCCGGGGAACCCATGCCCCCATCCTCCCGCCGGCCGGACGCGGTGTCAGCGCGACACGGGCGGAACCCAGCTATTCGGTGCGAGGCATCGTGGCGACGGGACCGCTGCCGAGGTCCGCCCGCGGACGCAGCCAGAACGACGCGGGCAGGAAGTGCTCGGTCAGCCCGAGACGCCGCCACAGCGGGGCCGCGACCTCGCGCAGTTCCGGGTCGCCGGCCACGAACGCGTTGGGCAGCTCGATCTCCCAGCGCTCCGGCGCGGCCAGCAGGAACGCGGCCAGCAGATACTGCTCGTTGTAGTGCCGGTGGCGCCACTGCGGCGGGTAGTCGCGGGGCAGCATGATGTCGTGCACCTGCACCAGCACGCCGGGCCGCAGCCGGGGCAGCACCTCGAAGAAGAAGACCGTCACGTCCGAGCCCATGAAGCTGCGGTGCGACCCGTCGAAGAAGACCACGTCACCGGCGTCCAACTCGTCGAACAGGCTCAGGTCGGCCCGCTCCAGCGGCGCGCGGACCACGTCGTCGCAGAGCACGTCAACGCTGGCCCGGGGCGCCGGGTCGATCGAGGTGATCCGGGTACGCAGACCGTGGTCGCGGACCGCCCGGCGGGCGAACTTCGTCGAGTTGCCGGAGCCGATCTCGACGTACCGGGCCGGTTCGTGCTCGACCAGGAAACCGTAGAGCGCCAGCGCGTCCAGCGGCGGCAGCCAGCCGTTGCGCCAGTACGGCTCGCCCGAGTCGAGGTCGCCGTGCAGCGGGACGGCGGCGAGCCGGTCGGCGTGACCGAGGAACCGCCGGAGCGTGTCGGCGTACGCGTCTCGCCGCCGGTCGAGCAGCTCGGAGATGCCCGGGTGGTCGGGTCGGCCGTAGCCGAAGCGCGGCTCCGGGCTCACCGGGAAGTCCACGAAGATCGGCCTGCGCAGCCCGAACGCGGAGAGCACCAGCCCGTGCAGCAGAGGGCGGCGCTCCAGCCGCGCCAGCGGGCCGGCGAGGAACGGCAGGGCGGAGAGCACCTCCACCCCGGAGGCGGTACGCACGGCACTGCGCAGCCGGCGGATACCGCCGCGCAGCCCGCCGCCGGTGACGGGGGACGCCGCGGACGGCAGGTCGGTGGCGGTCATGAGGAGACTCCTTCGAGACGGTCGGCAGGGGCGGGACGGGTCGGGGTGGCGGCGTGCGGCGGACCGCCCGGGCGACGGCCGGTGACGGCCAGCAGGGCCAGCACGACGACCGTCGAGCCGATGTCGCCGACGGTCAGCAGCACCCGGCTCAACGCGACGAGGGTCACCAGGTCCGGGCCGCCGACCAGGGTGGCGACGGTGAGCGCGAGCGCGACCTCACGTACGCCGAGCCCGGTCGGCAGCACCACGGCGCAGAGCCCGGCGACCACGGAGAGGGCGAAACCGCCGACGCCCAGCGGCAACGCCGGGCCCGGCGCTGCGCCGAGGGCGACCGCCAGCACGGTGATGTGCAGGCCGCTGATCAGCCAGCCGAGCACCATCAGCCCGGTGGCGCCCAGCAGCGTCGGGCGGCCGGGCAGCAGCGGCCCGGTGTCGCCCCGGCGCAGCAGCCGCGCGGCGGCGGCCAGCAGCCGGCCCAGCAGGCCCGGGGCGAGCACCGGCGCGGCGGCGGCCACGCAGGCCGGCAGCAGCAGCCACCACCACCGGCTCTGCCCGACCAGCCAGGGCAGCGCGAGGACGCCGACGAGCACCCCGGACACCGCCGCGAGTCCCTGGCTGGCGAGGAACGCGGCGGCGAGCCGGGCCGGTGGCTGGCGCAGCGGCCGGGCCATCGCGGCGTGCGCCACCGTCGGCCACACCCCGCCCGGCAGGTAGCGGGTCAGCCCGGCGAGGAAGTAGACCCGGGTGGCGTCGCGCAGCGACAGTCTCGTGCCCAGCCCGGCCAGCAGGACCCGCCAGCCGACGAAGCCAGGTACCCCGCCGACCGCGGCGAGGACCCCGGCGGTCAGCGCCGCGCCCCAGCCGACCGTCCGCAGGCTGTCCGCCATCCCGTGCCGTACCCGCCACACCTGCCAGCCGAGGAAGGCCAGCACGGCGGCGTACCCGACCACGCGCAGCGCGGCCCACACCCGTGCCCGGCTCACCGGGACCCGCCGAGCGAGAGCACGACGTCCTGCAACCGGTGGTCGGACATGCCCCGCGCGTCGCGCAGCCGGTACTGGTGCACGGTCCACCCCGGGGAGACGAACGTCCAGTCCAGCCGCCACCAGCGCCGGCCGGCGATCGTCCACGACGTCGGGTACGCCGACCCGCTGGCCCGGGCCGCGTCGGTGAGCCGGTCGCGGAGCCGGGCCAGGTCGCCCATGGCCGGGCTGGTGTTGAGGTCGCCGGCGACCAGCACCGGGTTCGGGTTGCGGTCCAGGTCGGCCGCGAGCGCCCGGTACTGCGTCTCCCGCCGCTGGAAGAACTCGTGCCGGCGGTCGTAGAACAGCTCGCGCAGCGGGCTGCTCAGGTCCAGCGGCACCAGGATGTGGGTGTTGTAGACCGACACCGTGCGGCCGCCCACCCGCAGGTCGGTGCGGAGCGACTTGACCTCCCAGTAGTCGGTGCGCCAGTCCGCGCCGGGCGGCGGGTCGGCCGGCAACGCGGTCGTCGCGACGACCGGGAACCGGGTCACCGTGACCAGCTCCCCGCGCAGCACCACCTGGTAGCCGGGGAACTCGCGGCGCAGCCGGGCCAGGTCGGCGTCGCGGCGGGCCGGGTCGTCGTCGGGTTTGTACTCCTGGAGGAGGTAGACGTCGGCGTGCCGGGCGGTCAGCGAGGCGTAGAACGTGTCGGGGTCGTCGGTGGCGTTCCACACCGTCGTGTTCCAGGAGACCAGGCGCAACGCGTCCGCCGGCGCCGGCGGCGGGGTGCGCCACACGGCCGGGTTCAGCCCGGCGAGGTCCGCGCCGAGCAGCAGCCCGGCCACCGCGAGCAGCGCCAGCCGGGCCCGGAACCGTCCGGCCAGCGGCACCGCCCCGAGCAGCAGCACCGGTACGGCGACGAACGCCAGCGGCGGGATCAGCTCCGGCGCCAGCCACAGCCACCACCGGCCGCTGAGCAGCCGGTGCGCCACCACCAGGAGCAGCCACGCCGCGCCCAGGCCGGTGAGCACCGCGCCGGCGCGGGCGCCGGGTCGCCGGCCGACCCGACCCGCCCGGCCGGCCGCCGGTTCCGTGCGCGGCGGCGTCCGCACGGCGGTCACGCGATCACCGCCGGCTGCTCGTAGAGGCGGCGGAAGCGGCGGGAGAGCAGCCACTGCACCAGCCCCACCGCCACGCCCACCCCGATGGTGAGGCTGACCAGCAGGTGCAGGCCGGCGAAGCGCAGCGTGTAGCCCAGGCCCCGGACGGCGCGCACGTAGCGGTACATCCGGGCGTCGCTGAGCAGCCAGAGCGCCAGCAGCAGCAGCGGCACCACGGCCCACCCCGGACCGGCCAGCAGCGGCAGCGGCGTGGTGGCGGCGGCCAGCCAGGACGCCAACCCGGTGCCGGACTCGGCGGAGGTCACCACCCCCACCACCCGCCGCCGGTGCAGGAAGAACGGGATGTGCACGCGGGTCCGGGTGAACACCTTGCCCAGCGCGATCCGCAGCGTCGCGTCGTCGTCGTGCCGGCCGATGACCCGGCTGGTCATCCGCACCTCGTACCGGTCGGTGAGCCGTTCGCTGACGTCCGCGCCCTCGCTCTGGGTCAGCCGGGGGTTGAACGGGCCCACCTGCGCCCAGACCCTGGTCGGCACGGCCAGGATCGCGGTCGACAGGAAACCGGTGATGCTGCCCTCGGCGACACGGAAATACCAGTGCCGGTACAGGTTGCGGTAGTCCTTGGTGAAGGTGCCGTCGATCAACGGGACGGTGTCGTAGTTGCCGCAGACCGCACCGACGCCGGGCTCGTCGCGCAGGATCGCCACCGCGACGGCCACCGCGTCCGGGGCCAGCGCCACGTCCGAGTCGACGAACATCAGCACCTCCCCGGAGGCGGCCTCCGCGCCGAGGTTGCGCGCCACCGAGGGCCCGCTGTTGACCGGCGTACGCAGCACCCGCACCTCGGGGAAGGACTCGGCGACCGCCACCGAGTCGTCGGTGCTGCCGTCGTCGACCACGATCACCTCCACCGGCCGGTGGGTCTGCCGGCGCAGCGCCGCCAGGCAGAGCCGCAGCGTGCGGGCGTAGTTGTAGTTGGGCACGATGACCGAGACGAGGGGCGCGGAGACGGCCACCACCTCACCAACCTTTCGAGTCGAGGGGACGGAGGGCGGCACGCGACGACGGGCCGAACGACGGGTCCACCAGGGACCGGACCAGGCCGACCGCGGCCCCGGTGATCAGCGCGACGTTCACCAGCAGGTGGATGCCGAGGGCACGGACCAGGAACGCCCCGCCGCCCCGGCGCAGCGCCACCACCAGCGGCGGGTCGGCGGCGGCGAAGACCGCCAGGCAGAGCACCGGCACGCCGGCCCCGTACGGGCCGAGCAGTGCCGCCGGCAGGGTGAGCACGGCCAGCCCGGCGGCCAGCACACCGAGGGTGCGGTTCAGCGCCAGACCGTGCCGGCGGTAGCGGTTGCGCAGCGACCAGCGGAGCAGTTGGGCCCGCCGGTACTGCTCGGCCAGCAGCGGCAGCAGCCGGTCCGCCTCGTCGTGCCGACCGACGACGGTGTCGGTGAGCCGGATCCGGTACCGGGTCAGCAGCCGCTCGCTGTACTCGTCGTCCTCGGCGCTGCGCAGGTTCTCGTCGAACGGACCGAGGTCGCGCAGCACGGCGCGGGGCACCGCGGCGAGCGCGAAGACGGCGGTGTCGACCGGGCCGACCGCCCGGGTCAGCGCGGAGTGCAGGTGCAGCACCCGGTACCGCTCGACCGGCCCGTCGTCGATCAGCGGCTCGGGGGCGTAGACGCCGTGGACGCAGCCGCAGCCCGGGTCGGCGGCGAGCACCGCCAGCGCGTTGGCGATCGCGTCCGGGGCCAGCGCGACGTCGGAGTCGACGAAGAAGACCACCTCACCACGACTGGCCGCCACCCCGGCGTTGCGGGCCGCGGAGACCCCACCGTTGACCGGCTGCACCAGCACCCGCACACCGGCCGCCGCGGCCACCGCCGCCGACCCGTCGGTGCTGCCGTCGTCGACGACGAGCACCTCCACCGGCGGGTGGGTCTGCGCCGCCACCGCGTCCAGGCAGTGGCGCAGCGTCTTCGTGGCGTTCCAGACCGGGATCACGACCGAGACGGTCGGCGTACGGCTCACGACCCCTCCCCGAGGGTCACCACGGCGGTCTGGGCGCGGTGGTCGGACAACCCGCGCGGGTCGTCCAGCGTGTACCGGTGCACGCGTACCGTCCGGGAGGTCAGCGTCCAGTCCAGCCGCCAGGCCGCCGGCAGCCGACCGGCGGGCCAGCTCGCCGGGTACACGTCGGTGTTGGCGTCCGCGGCGTCGCGCAGCCGGTCCCGCAACGGGCGCAGGTCGCCCATCGCGGCCGTGGTGTTGAAGTCACCGGCGACCAGCACCGGCCCGGGGTTGGTGGCGAGATCGGCCCGCAGCCCGGCGAGTTGCGCCCGCCGGGCCCGGTCGCGTTCCCGCACGTAGCCCAGGAACCGCCTCGGCGCGAGGTTCACCTGCACCGGCAGGTGCACGTTGTACGTGGACAGCACCCGGCCGTCCACCAACAGGTCGGCGCGGAGCACCTTGGCGGCGGCGAAGACCCGCCCGAAGTCGGCGCCCGGGTCGGCCGCGAGGCCCGCGTCGGGACCGACCGCCGGCCGGGCCACCACCGGGAACCGGGACAGGGTGAGCAGCTCGCCACGGGCGACGACGGTGTAGCCGGGGAACGCCCGACGCAGCCGCTCCGGGTCGGGGGCGGGCCGGGCACCGGCCAGCCCGGCCGCGTCGTCCCAGTAGAGATGCTCCTGCAACAGGTAGACGTCGGCCCGCCGGTCGACCAGGAACCGCAGGAACGCCTCCGGGTCGTCGTGCTGGTCCCAGTAGCCGGTGTTCCAGGCCAGCACCGTCAGCGCGCCCGACGGCGGGGCGGGGCGGGACGCCCACGCGTACCGGTTGAGGCCGGCGTCGGGCAGGCCGATCGCCAGCGCGGTGGCCGCCGCCGCCAGCACCACCGTCGCCGCCCGGGCGGGCAGCGGCCGGCGCAGCGCCCGGGCCACCGGCACGGCCGCCGCCAGCGCCACCGGCACCAGCAGGTACGCGGCCGGCGGCAGCAGGTCCGGCAGCAGCCAGAACCACCAGCGCCCGCTCAACGCGCGGTGCAGGCCGGTGAACACCGCCCAGCCGAGCGCCACCGCCCAGAGCAGCCGGGTGGCCGCACACCACCGCCGGGGCCGGCCCGCCGCCGTCGCCGGACCGTCGGCTTGGACAAGGAGACTCATGCGGGCACCTGCGCGGTGGGGCGTGGGCCGCCCTCGTAGAGGTGACGGAAGGAGCGGGAGCAGAGCCACTGCGCCGCGCCGGCGGCGGCGCCGGCGGCGATCGCCAGGTTGATCAGCCACTGCACCCCGACGAACGCGACGAGCAACGCCGGTCCGCGCCGGCGGGCGACGAACCGGTACATGCCGGCGTCGCACGCCAGGAAGAGCAGGAGGGCGGCCACTGACGGCAGCACCCCGAGCGCGCCGGCCAGCAGCGGCAACGGTAGCGCGAGCGTGCCGAGCAGCGCGCTGACGGCGGCCCACATCCGCGACGCGGTCTCGAATCCCTGCGCGGCACGACGCCGGTGCGCGTACAGCGGCATCCGCAGCCGGCTGCGGTGGAACACCTTGCGCAGCATCGGTCCGAGCCGGTCGTCGTCGCGGTGCCGGCCGTGCAGCGCGTCGGTGAGCCGGATCGGGTACCGGCCGGTGAGCCGCTCGCCGTACTCGACCTCCTCGGTCTGGCGCAGCCCCTCGTGGAACGGGCCGATCTCGGCGAACACCCGGGCCGGCATGGCGCAGATGGCGGTGAACAGGAAGCTGACGTCGCCCAGCGAGCTGATCCGCCACCAGTGCGCCTGGAGGCACCGGCACTCCTGGACGAGGCTGTCCCGGACCAGCGGGACCTCGTCGAGGATGCCGCAGATCGCGCCGGCCTGCGGGTCGGCGGCGAGCAGCCGCACCGCCCGGGTCACCGTGTCCGGCGGCAGTTCCACGTCGGAGTCGACGAAGAGCAGGACGTCGCCGCGGGCCCGGGCGGCGCCGATGTTGCGGGCCAGGGCCGGGCCGCCGTTGTGCGGCGTGTGGACCACCGGCACGCCGAGCGACTCGGCCACCGCCACCGAGTCGTCGGTGCTCCGGTCGTCCACGAAGATGATCTCGGTGGCGGGATGGGTCTGCGCCAGCAGCGCCGGCAGCGTCAGCGGCAGCGAGTCGGCATGGTTGTAGTTGGGGACGACGACGGAGACCGTCGGGGTGTGCGCGGTCATGGCTCTCCTTGACGAGGGCGCGGGCGAAGGGCGGGGCGAGGGCGGGGCGCGGGTTCAGGACAGGGCGGCGACGAGCGCCGGGAACCGGATGGCGGCGTAGAGCGCGCCCAGGCAGGCCGCCCAGAGCACGGCGGCGGCGAGCACCGCCCGGTCCCGCGACAGCAGCCGGACCGGGTCGCCGCCGGCCCGCCGGACCAGCGCCAGTTGCAGGTACCGCGACATCAGGTAGAGGACGAACGGGGTGGACAGCAGCATCGCGGCGTCCCCGTACCGGCCGAACGGGGCTTCGGTGCCCAGCCAGACCAGCCCGGCGGTGACCGCCAGGAGCCCATTGAGCTGGAGCAGGTGCCCGGCCAGCTCCACCGACCAGCCGCGCAGGGCGGGCCGGTGGGCCACCCCCGCGTCCAGCAGTTCCTGACGGCGCTTGCCGACGATCAGCAGCAGGCAGCCGGCGAACACGGTGACCAGCAGCCAGGCCGACACGTCCGCGCCGACGGCCAGGTAGCCCTGCACGGCGCGCAGCACGAACCCGGTGGCGACCACCCCGGCCTCGACCAGCGGAACGTGTTTCAGGCCCCGGCTGTACCAGACGTTGAGCACGAGGTAGGTCAGCACCGGCCAGGCCGGTCCGACCGGGCCGGCGGCCAGCAGCAGCGCGAGGCCGAGCAGGAGCACGACGGCGCAGGCGTACGCCAGCGGCACCGGCACCCGGCCGGACGCCACCGGACGGTGCCGCTTCACCGGGTGGAGCCCGTCCCGGTGCCGGTCGACCACGTCGTTGCCCACGTACACGGCCGAGGCGGCGAGCACGAACGCGACGACGGACCAGCCCAGCCGGGTCAGCCCGGCCAGGTGCCAGGACAGCGGGTCCAACAGGGGGAGCGGGACGACCAGCAGGCTCTTCACCCAGTGGCCGGGTCGGACCAGGCGGACCAGGTCGACGACCAGTCGGTGGCGGCGGGTGGCGGGCGGCTCCACGGCCGGCACGGCGGCGGGAGCGGAGTCGAGGAGAGGCATCGGCCGGCGCCCTAGAAGAAGATCTTCGCGAGGGAGAGGGCGCCCTGTCGCCAGGGTTCCCGGCTGGTCCGGCCGGCCCCGGTCGCCGTCGCGCCCCGGTTCGCCCGCCACCACCGGTAGGTGGCGAGGATCGCGTCCCGGTTGGCGAGGCGGGGCGTGAAGCCGAGCCGGTCGCGGGCCTTGTCGATGCTCACGTAGGAGTCCGCGCGCAGCTTGTACAGCAGCCGCCCGTACACCGGGGAGAGGCCGCTGCGCTCCAACGCCCGCAGCGCCGCGAGCGTCGGCGCGGCCGGCAGCCCGACCACCCGCCGGCCGTGCCCGGCGGCGTCGAGCACCGCCTGGAAGTCCTCGCGCAGCGTGCCGAACTCGGCCGCGCCCAGGTTGTACGTGTCCCCGGCGACGTCCTCCGGGGCGGCCAGCACGGTCAGCACGGCGTCGACCAGGTCCTCGACGGCGAACATCTGCACCCGCACGTCACCGCGACCGAGCACCGGGAAGTTCCGGCCCTCCTCGGCCCATTCGAAGAGCATCGCGAACAGGCCCATCCGGCCCGGCCCGAGGAACGTCTTGGGGCGCAGAACCGGCACGCAGAGCCCGTCCGCGCGGAACCGTTCCACGAGTAGTTCCGCCTCGACCTTCGCCCGGGTGTACGGGTCGACCGGCTCCCGCGGATGGTCCTCGGGTGTGGGCACCAGCCGGGGCAGGCCGTAGACGGCGGTGGAGGAGATGTGCACGACCCGGGGGACCTGCACCCGGCGGGCGGCGCCGAGCACCGCGTGCGTGCCGTCCACGATGATCGACCGGATCATCTCGGCCGGGTAGCTGGGCAGCGCGGCGGCGCAGTGCACCACGGCGGACGCGTCGGCGAACACCCGCGCCAGCAGCGCGGCGTCGCGGACGTCGCCCTGGCTGTGGGCCAGCTCCGGATGGGTGTGCGCGGCGGGCAGCAGGTCCACCCCGTGCACCCGGTGTCCCTCGGCGAGCAGCCGGCGGACCAGGTGCGAGCCGAGCATCCCGCTGGCCCCGGTCACCACGACGTGGCCGCTGGTCACCATCGCGACGTCACCCGCTCCCGGACGAAGGCGGTCAGCAGCCGGGGCAGCCCCCGGGACAGCGTCGCGTCCAGGGCGGTGAGGAAGTGTTCCACGTCCTCGGGACTGGCCACCAGGCTCGGCGCGACCATCAGCGGGTTGTCGGCGTTGGGGCTGTAGTAGGTCATGATCCCGTGCTCGCGGAACAGGTGCGCGATCACCGACAGGGTGATGAGCTTGGTGCGGAACTGCGGGTCGTGGGTGAAGCCGGGCATCAGCCGGCCGGCCAGGTCGAGCAGGCCGGGACCACCGCCGAGGAAGACGCCCCACAGCGCGCCGGCGCCGTCGACCCGGCCGACCACCTCGGGGTACGCCTTGGCGATCCGGTCGAGGCCGGGTTGCAGCACGGCCGCCAGCATCCGGGCCCGGGCGGGGTAGTCGTCGTCGACCACCACCGCGACGGCCTCCAGGGCGGTGGCGGTCTCCTCGCCGAAGCCGTAGTAGGTGGTGCTGTGCAGGATGACGTCGGTCAGCCGGTCGTAGGCGCGGCGGAACACCGGCTCGCGGGCCGTGTAGCCGGCGATCGAGGCCTTGCCGCCGCCGAGCGACTTGGAGTAGGTGAGGATGTCCGGCAGCAGCCCTTCGCACCGCATGAAGTTGAAGAGACTGCCGGTCTTGCCCCACCCGGTGTAGACCTCGTCGAAGATCATGATGATGTCCCGCTCACGGCAGAGCCGTTGCAGGGCCAGCAGGTCGTCGTCGCTCCACCGGCGCATCGTGGAGGCGCTGAACGGTTCGACCAGGATGGCGTACACGTCGCAGCCGCCGTCCGGGGCGCGTGCCGCGTCGACGGCCGCGTGGACGGCGGCCAGGTCGCCGTACGGGTAGACGACGATGCCGGGCAGGCCGGGGAAGCGGAACGCGTTCTCCGACGAGCCGGTGAGACTGCCCGCGCCGAGGGTCTTGCCGTGGAAGCTGATGTCGGCGCGCAGCACCGTGTTGCGCCGTCCGCCGTGGTACTTGTAGGCCATCTTCACCGCGCCCTCGTTCGCCTCCGCGCCCGAGTTCGGGAAGTACGAGACGGAGAGGTCACCGGGGAGCAGGGCGGCCAGGTTGTGACTCAGCGCCGCCGTGTACGGCGAGAAGAACGCCTTGTGCACCTCCATCCGCCGGGCCTCGGCGAAACGCCGCCGGGCGGCCAGGATCCGTGGATGGTTGTGCCCGTGGTTCAGCACGCCGACGCCGCCGGAGAAGTCCAGCACCCGGCGGCCGTCCCGGAGATGGATCCACACCCCTTCGGCGTGGTCCACCAGTTCCCGGCCGAAGCCGAACGTCGTCATCAGGGAGACCTGGCTGCGACTGACATGGTCGCGGTACAGCTGGTGCACCTGCTTCGTGCCGAGCTGTTCCGCCTCGTCGATACCGATCAGGTGGGGCATGCGGTGGCCTTTCCTCGGACGACCGGTGGGGGAGTGTCAGCGCCGACGGGACCGGTCCCCCCGAGCCCCCGGGTGACGGTGCGGCGACGCTGTGCGATCTCAAGCTAGCGACGTGTGTCGATCTCGTCATGCCGGATGTTCGGGGGGCGGACCGACCCGTCCGCTGTCCCCCGGGCAGGGGACAGCGGACGTCCGCGAGGACGGCGGGTGGACGTTCGTGGGGTGCCGGCGCCGTCTCAACCGGCCTGGAGACGGTCCTCACGAACCCGGTCGGCGAGGTCGAGCTTCGTGCGGCTGGGCCGACCGAGATCGTGGTACTTGGCCTTGACCCGGTCCAGGTAGGTGCGGGCGGTCTCCGGCTTGATGCCCAGGTGCCGGGCGGTGGCCGTGAGGGTCATGCCGGAGGCGTACGCGAGCAGCACCCCGCGCTCGCGGGGGGACAGCCGGGGACGGGTCGGACGGGCGTCGCCCAGGCAGGCGAACGCCAGTTCCGACGAGAACGCGGGCCGCCCCGCCGCCACGTCCCGGACCGCGGTGGCCAGGGCCCCCAGGTCGTGGTCCTTCGTCACGTACCCGCTGCACCCGGCGGCGAACGTCGCCACCACCTGGTCGGGGCGGGCCCAGACGCTGAGCACCAGCACCCGGCGGCCGGACGTCACCAGCCGCCGCACGTTCTCCGCCGCGTCGCTGCCGTCGCGCAGCACCAGATCCAGCAGGACCACGTCGATCGGCTCGGTCAACGTCCGCAGCAGGCCCTCCACCGTGGCCGCGGTGCGGACCAGCCGCAGGTCGCCGATGCCCGCCAGCCAGGCGCCCAGGCCCTCCAGCAGCATCCGGTCGTCGTCGACGGCCGCCAGCCGGATCAGCCCGCCCACGTCAGCTCCACGCACGTCCCGGCCCCCGGCTCACTGGAGACCCGGGCCCGACCGCCCACCTCGGCCACCCGGTCGACGATCGAGTGTCGGAAGCCGAAACCCGGGGGCGCCTCCTCCGGACGGAAGCCGCGCCCGCGGTCGACCACCGTCACCCGCAACAGTCGGCCCTCCACGGTCACGGTCAGCCAGGCGTGCTCCACGCCGGCGTGCTTGACCACGTTGTTCAGCGCCTCCTGCGCCGCCGCGCGCAACGCGGCCACGACCTGGGGCGGGACGTCCGCGGGCACGGTCGCCCCCTGGTACCGGACCCGCAGGCCGAGCAGGGACGCCTCGCTCACCACGTCCCGCAGCGCCTCGCCGAGCGTGCCGAACTCCGCGTCGGAGCCGTCGCCGAGCAGCCCGCGGACCACCTCCGCGTCGCGGGCGCAGCGCCGGCGTACCTCGGGCCGGCCCGGGTCGGCCACGCCGCGGGCGATCAACGTCAGCGTGGTCAGCACCGTGTCGTGCAGCGTCCGGTGGTGGGCGAGCCGGGTGACGAAGCGGGCGTGGTCGGCGGCGGCGTCGGCCTCGGCCGCCAACCGCTGCGCGTTGGTCCGGTCCAGGTTGCGTCCGGTACGCCGTAGGTAGCGCACGGCGAAGCCGGCGACCAGCGCGAAGCAGGCCACGCCGTTGACCGCGTGGACGAGCGCCGGTACCGAGGGGCCCGTGCCCGGGCCGACGGCGACGATCACCAGCGACTGGATGAGCACCAGCACCAGCAGGTCGCCCGCGACGGCCCAGGGCCGGGCCAGCGCCGCCCCCACCAGCGAACCGCTCGCCTGCACCAGCAGGTTGCCCCAGTTCGGGGCCCCGACGTCGGTCGTCAGGTTCGCGGTGACCGCCACCAGCACCGCGCCGGCCAGCAGGACGTCGAGGTGCACCAGCGCCGTCGGGAACCAGCCCCGCCGCCGGGCCACCCCGAACAGCACCACGTTCCAGGCCGTCGCCGCGACCAGCAGGCCGAGGTTGGCCCAGGCGCTGCGGTACGCGCCGTAGGCGCAGGTGACGACCGCCGGAGCCAGGCAGGTGATCCGATGCAGCGCCAGCAGGACCAGCATGAACCGGTTCGCCCGGCCCTCCCCCGTGACATCGGCCATGGTCGCAGAGTGACCGCGCAATGACACGCCGGTCATTCTGGCAGTCGTTCTCAACGATGGTCATCACTGCGCGGGATGGTCACGGCCGTTCGGCGGCCCGGATCGACCGGCCGGTGCGGGGAGCGACCGCTTCCGCCACTTGACGTCCGTGGCCGTGGGCCGATCCCGCCGGGAGCGTTCCCGCCGTGGGTCGTGCGGCTGTGGTTCTGGAGCGTCACCGGGCCGGTTCGTCACGCCGCGCCGGCGTCTTCCCGCCGCGCCCGGTCAAGACCGGACAGCACCCGTCCTCGCAACAACTCGTACTGCTGCCGGCATCGTCCAGGCGGTCCCGGCGGACGGTGCTGCACCCGGGCGCCGACGACGGTTTCCCACGGGTGGAACTGGTCGGCGGTGAGGTCGACGTCGTCGCCGTCGGGCAGCCGGTTCCAGTAGTGGTGACCGACCTTGACGCTCCCGACGAAGACCTCACCGAGAACGAGTTCGCCGCCGAGAAGGTCCTGGATGACCAGGGCGGTGACCCCGCACTGGCCACGGGCCGGGTTACCCGGGTGCCAGTCCGGCACGTCGTGCGGATCGCACGTGTCCGCACCCCAGCTCGTGCGTAGGACCGGCCGGAGCCGCTCCAGGTCGGTCATCGGGCACTCTCCTCGCCTGCCACCTTCTCCGGGCGTCACCTGTGCAGGGTGGGCCCTTCACCGGGTCGAGGGTCAAGGACCGGGGAGGACCATGGGGGAGATGGCCTGGAACGGTTCGGCGAGGGCGGGGAGGATGTCCGCATGATGACTCTGGTGGACGGCGTCCTGGCCGACCTGGGGCTGGCGGGACTCACCGGGCCCCAGCTCGCCGGAGATCCGCAGCCGGCGGCGCTGGCGTCACCCCTTGCCGTCGCCGAGTGCGCGATCGCGTCCGTGGCCGCCTGTCTCACGGCCGCCGCCGATCTGGCGTCCGCCCGCACCGGTCGGCGGCCTGAGGTCGCCCTCGACACGGACCACGTGGCGGCGGCGGTGCGGAGCGAGGTCTGGCTCCGCGACGCGGACGGGCGGGGGATCGACGGCTTCGCGCCCCTGTCCCGACTGTGGCGGGCGGCGGACGGTTGGGTGCGCACCCATGCGAACTACCCGTGGCATCGGACGGCGCTGCTGGCGTCCCTCGGTGTCGACGACGGCCGGGACGCCGAGGTGCAGACGAAGGTGGCGGACGTGATCGCCGCCCGCCCGGCGGGGGAGATCGAGCGTGCGGTGTACGCCGCGGGCGGGTTGGCCGTGGCCGCTCGTACCCGGTCCCGCTGGGAAGCGGACGGCCCGGACCCGCTGGCGTCGCCGCTGGTCGGCACGGCGCCGCTGAGCCGTGCGCCGCTGCCGGTGCCGCCGGTCGCACCGGGCCGGCTGCCGGCGTCCGGGTTGCGGGTGCTCGACCTGACCCGGGTCATCGCCGGTCCGGTCGGCACCCGGATGTTGGGTGCGCTCGGCGCCGACGTGCTGCGGGTCGACGATCCACGCCGTCCGGAACTGGCGCTGCACGCCGTCGACGGGGTGATCGGCAAGGCGAGCACGACCCTGGACGCCCGCACGGCGGAGGGCCGCCGCGCGCTGCACCGTCTGCTCGACCGGGCCGACGTGCTCGTGACCGGCTACCGGCCCGGGGCGCTGCGCCGGCTCGGGCTGGACCCGGACCAGGTCGCCGACCGGCATCCCGGCACCGTCGTCGTCACGCTGTCGGCCTGGGGCACGGCCGGCGTCTGGGGCGCCCGGCGCGGGTTCGACAGCCTGGTGCAGATCGCCACCGGCATCGGCTGGGCCACCAGCACGGACGGCGTCCGGCCCGGCGCGCTGCCCTGCCAACTGCTCGACCACGCCACCGGTTATCTGGTCGCCGCCGGTGCGCTGGCCGCGCTGGGGCGGCGCGTCCGCACCGGCGACGCCACCCACGTCTCGGTGTCCCTGGCCCGGACGGCGCGATGGCTGCTCGACCAGGGCACCGCCCCGGTCGGGCGGGGCCCGGGCGACGACCCGGCGGCCCGGGCCGACGGCTGGCGGGTCGCGCTGGGCAACGGGTGGAGCGCGATCAGCCCACCGGGTCGTCTCGACGGCCGCGCGCTGAACTGGCCGCACCTGCCGCCCGCCTACGGGCAGGCGCCGCCCGACTGGCGTTGACCGCCCGACGCGGCGTCCGCGCAGGTCAGGGGCGGGGGAAGATCGGCACCGGCTGGTCCTCCGGGTCCAGGTCGAGCCCGGCCGGCCCGATGATGCGCGGATCCGGCGTGCCGACCACGGCCTCGTCCTTGCCGGCGTAGTCGAAGCGGTGCAGCACGTGGCGTATCGCCTCCAGCCGGGCCCGCTTCTTGTCGTTGCTCTTCACCACCGTCCACGGCGCGTCCGCGGTGTCGGTCCAGAAGAACATCGCCTCCTTGGCCTCGGTGTAGTCGTCCCAGCGGTCGAGTGAGGCGAGATCCATCGGCGAGAGCTTCCACTGACGCACCGGATCGACCTTGCGGATGACGAACCGGGTGCGCTGCTCGTTGCGGGACACCGAGAACCAGAACTTGACCAGGCGGATGCCGGAACGGACCAGCATCCGTTCCAGGTCCGGGGCCTGCCGCAGGAACTCCAGGTACTCCTTGCGGGAACAGAAGCCCATCACCCGCTCCACGCCGGCCCGGTTGTACCAGGACCGGTCGAACAGCACGATCTCCCCGGCCGCCGGCAGATGCGCCAGCCAACGCTGGAAGTACCACTGGCCGGCCTCACGCTCGTCCGGCTTCTCCAGCGCGACCACGCTCGCGCCGCGCGGGTTGAGATGCTCCATGAAGCGCTTGATCGTGCCGCCCTTGCCGGCGGCGTCGCGGCCCTCGAAGAGGATCACCAAGCGCTCGCCGGTGTCCTTGACCCAGTCCTGCAACTTGAGCAGCTCGATCTGGAGCAACCGCTTCTGGTGGTCGTACTCCTCCCGGTCGAGACGCTCGTCGTACGGGTAGCCGTCGCGCCAGGTCTCCACCGGGCTGCCGTCGGGCAGCAGCAGGACCGGGTCGTCGTCGTATCCGTCGTGTACCTGGTAGTCGGCGGCGAGGTCCAGCAGCGCGGTGTCGGCCATACCGGTCGTACCTACCCCGCCGCGCCCGCCTCGATGCGGTCGGACCACAACTCCCAGGTGGTGCTCAGGTTGCCCGGCGGAACCGGTGACCCGCGATGGTTTCGGCCCCGGTGCGAGGGGCATCTTCCGGCCGCGGCCCACTCGGGTCGCCACGTCACCGGGAGGGGGAGTTCGCGATGACCATGGGCGGCGAGCCCACGGCTGCCGCGTTCCGATCGGCCGTGCTCGGGGGACGTCTCGACCTGCCGTTGCCCGGTGGCGGGCGGACGGCCGAGCGGTTCGCGCGCCTCGTCGCGCTCGGTCGCGCCGATCCGGCGCTGGCCCGGCTGGGGGAGGGGCACGCCGACGCGCTGGCGATCCTCGCCGAACTGGGGGTGGCGATCGATCCGGCGTGGCGCCGCGAGCCGTGGGGCGTCTGGGCCGCCGTGCCGGCCTCGGTCACCGCGACCCGGGACGGAGACCGGTGGCGGCTGACCGGGGAGCGACCGTGGTGCTCCGGGGCGGGTCTGCTGTCCCGGGCCCTGGTGACCGCGACCGCTGACGACGGCGTACGCCTGTTCTCGGTCGAGGTCGGCGCGGCCGGGGTGACCCCGTTGGCCGACACCTGGCCCGCCGTCGGCATGGCCGCCAGCGACAGTCGGACCGTCCGCTTCGACGGCGTGCCCGCCGACGCCGTGGGCGGACCCGGCCGCTACACCGCGCGGCCGGGTTTCTGGCACGGCGGCGCGGGTGTGGCGGCGTGCTGGTACGGCAGCGCGGTCGGCGTCGCCGACACCCTGCACGACGCGGCGCGGCGCCGCCGCCTCGGCCCGCACGCCATGGCGCACCTCGGCGCGGTCGACGCGGCCCTGACCGCCGCCCGTCGCGTCCTGTTCGCCGCCGCCGACGAGATCGACGCGAACCCCGCCGGCGACGCCGACCGGCTGGCACACCAGGTGCGCGCCACCGTCGAGGCGACCGCCACCACCGTCGTCGACCGGGTCGGTCGGGCGCTGGGGGCCGGCCCGCTGTGCCAGGACGCCGGCCACGCCAGACGGGTCGCCGACCTGACGGTGTACGTGCGCCAGAGTCACGCGGAGGCGGACCTCGCTCATCTGGGCGAGCTGGTGACGGCGGTCGGAGATCCCGGATGGTGAGGCCGATCGTCGGCGCGGGCACGGACGAGCGGACGTGGCGCGCGTGGCCGGCGCCGGCCACCTGGCCCGCGCTGGCCGTGGACGGTCGGACGCCGACGGCGCCGCCGTTGGTCGTCGCCCCGCACCCCGACGACGAGGTGCTCGGCGTCGGCGGCCTGGTCGCCATGCTCGGCGGCGGAGCCGGCGCGGAGATCGCGGTCGTCACCGATGGCGAGGCCTCCCATCCCCGTTCGACGGTCCACTCACCGGTGGAGCTGGCGGCGATCCGGCGGGCCGAGACGGCCACCGCCTGCGGACTGCTCGGGGTCGCCCCCGCCGCCATCGCGCACCTCGGGCACCCGGACGGCGCGGTCGACGGGACGGCCCTCACCGACGCGCTGACCGCCCGGCTGACACCCGGCCGGTGGTGCGTCACGACCTGGCGCGGCGACGGCCACCCGGACCACGAGGCGGTCGGACGAGCGGCCGCGGTCGCCTGCCGGCGCACCGGCGCGACGCTGCTGGAGTTCCCGGTCTGGACGTGGCACTGGGCCGAGCCGGACGACCCCGAGGTGCCGTGGCACCGCGCGCGCCGGATCGACCTGACCGAGGCGGCCAGATCGGCCAAGCGGGAAGCGATCGACGCCTTTCACAGCCAGATCCGGCCACTCGGGCCGGCGCCCGCCGACGCCGCGATCCTTCCCCCGCACGTTCTCGCACGCTTCGCGCGTCCCTACGAAACGGTGTTCGTGCCATGAGCCCACCCGGCACCCCCGCCGAATACTTCGACGACATGTACGCCGGCGCCGAGGATCCGTGGAGTTTCGAGACCCGCTGGTACGACCGGCGTAAGCACGACCTGACGGTCGCCTGCCTGCCTCGTCGGCGGTACCGGTCGGCCTTCGAACCGGGGTGCTCGACCGGCATGCTCACCCGCCGGCTCGCGCAGCGGTGCGACCGGCTGCTGGCGGTCGACATCGCCGCCGCGCCGGTGGCGAGCACCCGGCAACGGCTCGCGGACCAACCGCACGTACGGGTGGAGCGGATGCGTGTTCCCGACGAGTGGCCGGTCGGGGCCGACCGCTTCGACCTGATCGTGCTCTCCGAACTCGGCTACTACTTCGACGACGCCGGGCTGGACCTGCTGACCGCCCGGACGGTGGACTCGCTCGAACCGGGTGGCACGCTGGTCGCCGTGCACTGGCGGCCGGCGGTGGCCGAGCACGCCCGGGGCGGGGACGACGTGCACCGGCTGCTCGACGACGTGGACGGGCTGGTGCGGACGGCACGCCACGAGGAGGCGGACTTCCTGCTCGACGTCTTCCTCCGGGTGCCGCCGCCGGCCCGCTCCGTGGCGCAGGCCGAGGGTCTGTGGTGAACCGGATGGCGGTCGTGGTGCCCGCCCACGACGAGCAGGAGATGCTGCCCGGCTGCCTGACCTCGGTCCTCGGTGCGCTCCGCCGCCTGCCCGTGCCGTCGGAGGTGATCGTGGTGGCCGACGACTGCCGGGACGGGACGGCCGCCGTCGCCGAGCGACTCGGCGCCGTCGTGCTGACGGTGCGGGCCCGCAACGTCGGCCGGGCCCGCGCCGTCGGCATGGCGCACGCGCTGCGCCACGGCCCGCGGGATCTGTGGCTCGCCACCACCGACGCGGACAGCCGGGTACCCCGGCGGTGGGGCGGCTGGCAGTTGCGCCACGCCCGCGCCGGCACCGACCTGCTGGTCGGCACCGTGCGGGTGACCGACTGGGCGCCCCGCTCCGCGCAGGTCCGGGAACGCTTCGAGACCCGGTACCGACGGGATCTGGGCAGCACCTGGCACCGGCACGTCCACGGCGCGAACCTGGGCTGCGCCGCCCCGGCCTACGAGCGGCTGGGCGGGTTCGCCGACCTGCCGCACGGCGAGGACCACGACCTGGTCGAGCGGGGTCGTCGGCAGGCGGTACGGGTCGTCGCCGATCCCGACTGCCCGGTCCGGACCAGCGCCCGGCGCCAGGCCCGCGCCCCGCACGGCTTCGCCCGCTACCTCGACGCCCTCGACACCCCGACGGCCCCGCCGCCGCCGGGAGACCCGGCCGAGACCAGGGGCGCGGGGACGCGCTAAGGGGGCGGCCGGTTGCGGATGTGCGGTCGATAGGGGTCTCCTCCCGACGGATTCACCGGGATCATCGTGCCTGCGACGACCGCCCGGCCCACCAGCCGACCGCGGCTGCCGGCACCTCTCGCGCACCTTCGGGGAAGGAACTGCCTTGTCCACTCGTCGTCAACTGCTGCGCCTCGGCGCGGCGTCGGGCATCGTCGGGGCGACCGGTGGCCTGGCCGGTCTGGCCGGGCAGTGGGGCGGGGCTCCCGCCACGGCCGGGACCGCCGCGCCGACGGCCACGCCCGTGACGCCGTTCACCGTGCCGTTGACGGTGCCGCAGACGCTGCGTCCGGTGCTGCGGACCGCCACCACCGACTACTACTCGGTCACCATGCACCGGCGGCGACTGGAGATCCTGCCCGGCACGCGCACCGAGGTGTACACCTACAACGGCGACCTGCCCGGCCCCACGATCCACGCCACCTCGGGTCGGCGGGTGGTGGTCCGCCAGCGGAACCGGCTGACCATGCCCACGGCGGTGCACCTGCACGGCGGCGCCACCGCCCCCGAGGACGACGGCTCGGGCGACGCCACGATTCCGCCGGGCGGCGAGCGGGTCTACACCTACCCGAACCGGCAGCCGCACGCCACGCTCTGGATGCACGACCACACCCACCACATGGAGGCCGAGCACCTCTACCGGGGCCTGTCCAGCCTCTACCTGCTCACCGACCGCACCGAGGCGGCGCTGCCGCTGCCCCGGGGCCGGTTCGACGTCCCGCTGGTGCTGCGCGACGCGCACCTGGACGCCAACGCCCAGTTGGTCTGGACCATGGACGACGCCGACAACCGCACCACCC
The DNA here is from genome assembly GCF_045040125.1 of Micromonospora sp. NBC_01392. Taxonomy (NCBI): domain Bacteria; kingdom Bacillati; phylum Actinomycetota; class Actinomycetes; order Micromonosporales; family Micromonosporaceae; genus Micromonospora; species Micromonospora sp. NBC_01392. Next base: position 2,358,962 of record NZ_CP109549.1, read on the forward strand.
TGCTGGTCAACGGACGGCCCTGGCCGCGCTTCGAGGTGCAGGCCCGCCGCTACCGCCTGCGCCTGGTCAACGCCAGCAACCTGCGGTTCTACCTGCTGCGGCTCGCCGACGGCGGGGACATCACGGTGATCGGCTCCGACGGCGGCCTGCTGGAGGCGCCGGTCACCATGCCGTACGTGCTGCTCTCACCGGGTGAGCGGCTCGACGTGGTGGTCGACTTCGCCCGCTACCAGCCGGGCACCTCGGTGGTGCTGCAGAACCTGATGGGGCCCGGCCCGGCCGAGCAGGTGGGCCAGGTGATGCGCTTCGACGTCGTACCGTCGAAGGGCCCGGACCGCACGTCGGTGCCGCAGCGGCTGCGTACGCTGCCGCCGCTGCCCACGCCGACCGTGCGCCGCAGCATCGAGCTGCGGATGGACGAGGCGGGTTCCGGTGGGCACCAGGCGTACATCGACGGGAAGGTCTTCGACCCGGCCCGGATCGACACCACCATCGCCTGGGGCAGCACCGAGGAGTGGACGGTGACCAACGCCAACGTGGTCATGCCGCACAACTTCCACATGCACCTGGTGCAGTTCCGGGTGCTCGACCGCAACGGCGCGCCGGCCGATCCCACCGAGTCCGGGCTGAAGGACACCGTGATCGTCTGGCCCGGGCAGAGCGTGCGGTTGCAGGCGACGTTCGACACCTGGCGGGGCGTCTACCCCTATCACTGCCACATGGTCGACCACAGCGCGATGGGCATGATGGCCAACCTCAAGATCGTCTGATCCGTCCCGGGAGTTCTGGTCCGTCCCGGGGCGGATCAGGGCGCGTAGCCGGGGTCGGCGACCGTCTCGGCGATGCGGGTGAGCCAGTGCAGGTCGTTGGCGCGGGACTCGGCACCGGCCCCGGGGGCGAGAATGCCGGCGAGGAACGCGGCGACGTCGTCGAGGTGCCGTTCGGCGCGGTAGTAGCTCAGCCTGGTCCGGTCCGGTTCCCACGGCCCGTAGCCCCGGCGGAACAGCTCCGCGCGGTGCGCGTCGATCGGGTGGTCCCCGAAGTCACCGCTGAGCACGAACATCAGGTCCCGCTCGCGCGGCGCGAGCACCGGCGCGTCCCAGTCCACGACGTGCAGCGGGCCGTCGCCGTCGGCGATCAGGTTGCCGGGGTGGATGTCGGCGTGGCAGATGACGTGCCGGGCCGGCGTCATCCGGGCGGCCAGCTCGTCGACGGTCGCCGACAACCGGTGCAGCGCGTCGCCGTACCGGTGCCAGAACGCGCCGAGGGCCGCGCTCGCCGCCGCCTGCCGGCCCAGCGTCCGCAGCCGTTCGCCGGCGCTCGACCGGTAGGTCTCGGCCGGCAGGAGGTCGACGATCCCGGCGGTCGGCGTGATCGTGTGCAGGTGGCCCAGGAACTCGCCGTACTCGATCCACTGCTTGTCGGTGAGGCCGCGCCCCCACCGGCTCCCGCCGTCGTGGAACGGGTAGAGCAGCAGGTGGTGGTCCCCGAACGGGTGACCGGTGCCGCCGTCGGGCCGGTCGATCGGCGCGACCACCTGCCGGATGCCCCGGGCCCGGAGAAAGCCGGGCAGCCGGACGGCCGCCGGCGTGAACCCCCCGAGCCGGAGCTTCAGGAACCAGCGCCCGCCGTCGACGGTGTCCACCCGGTAGGCCCAGGCCCGCCCGTCGAGACCGACCGGCAGGAACACGAGAGCGGAGACGTCCAGCGCCCAGGCGGCGGCCACCTCCGCCGCCAGTCGCCGCTCGTCGACGCCGGGCCTGTCGATCACGCCCGGAGCGTGGCAGCTCGCCGTCCGCCCGGCAAGCGCATTCGCCGGTACGCGGGCGGCCCGGGGACCGGACGTCGGTCACGTCCGGTCCCCGGGGTACGTCGGGGCCGGGGCGGCGACGCTCAGGCCGGCGGGGCGCTCGGGGCGTGTGCGCGCGGCTCGCCGAACCAGCGGGACAGGTGCGCGTCCAGGTCCCGCTGGTCGTCGCCGACCCAGGCGACGTGGCCGTCCGGGCGGAGCAGCACGCCCGGGACGTCCAGTGCCGCGGTGGGATCCCCGAGGTGGTCGACCCGGTCCGACCAGCCGCCGACGGTCAGCCGGCCGGTGCGGTCCAGCAGCAGGCCATGGCCGTGGCGCAGCCGGTCGTAGAGGCGGCCCTGCCGCACGTCGACGTCGGGCAGGCGGCGGCCGAGCAGGTCGGGTCCCTCGCCGAGGTCGTAGCGGACGTCGATCGCGGTGATCTTCTCGACCAGGCGGCGGTTCACCTCGTCGATGTCCATCAGCTCGGTGAGCAGCCGGCGGACGGCTCGCGGGCCCGGCTCGGTGGACAGCAGTTCCATCTGGGCGCGCGTGTTGTCCAGCACGTCCTCCGCGACCGGGCGGCGTTCGGCCTGGTAGGTGTCGAGCAGCGTGTCCGGCGCCCAGCCCCGGACCTGCGCGGCCAGCTTCCACCCGAGGTTGAACGCGTCCTGGAGGCCGAGGTTGAGGCCCTGCCCGCCGATCGGCGGATGGATGTGGGCCGCGTCGCCGGCCAGCAGCACCCGACCGACGCGGTACCGTTCCGCGAGCCGGGTGGCGTCCCCGAAGCGGGACATCCAGCGCGGTGAGTGCACCCCGAAGTCGGTGCCGGCGGCGACGCGGAGCTGGCGTCGGAAGTCCTCCAGCGTCGGCGGCCTCGTGCGGTCGCTGACGCCCGGGACGGGCACGATGACGCGGTAGATCCCGACGTCGACGGGCGCCACGAGGAACCGCTTGTCGGTCTCCCGGATCTCCGCCACCCGGGCGGCGACCTCCTCCGGCGGCACGCCCACGGCCATCTCGCCGAACAGCGTCTCGCTCCGCGCGGGCTCGCCGGGGAAGCCGACGCCGAGCAGCTTGCGTACCGTGCTGCGCCCGCCGTCGCAGCCGACGAGATAGCGCGTGCGCAGCCGTTGCCCGTCGGCCAGATCGACGGTCACCCCGTCGTCGTCCTGCGCGAGGCCGGTCACCGCACCACCCCGCCGGACCTGCGCGCCGCGCGCGACCGCGTGCTCTTCGAACAGCCGGACGACGACCGGCTGCGGGATTCCCAGCAGATAGGCGTACGCGGAGTCCAGGCCCGCCGGCGCGGGCTTGTCGATGGCGGCGAAGAAACCGCGGACCGGACGCCGCCGCCCGCGTTCCAGCACGCGCGCCAGCAGCCCGCGCATGGCCAGCAGCTCGATGCTGCGGATGTGCAGGCCGACGATGCGGGCGAACGAGGCGGGCTCGGTCTCCTTGTCCAGGACGAGTACCCGGACGTCGTGCAGCCGTAGTTCGGCGGCCAGCATCGCGCCGACCGGCCCGCAGCCGGCGATGATCACATCGAACATGGTGTTGCCTTTCGGGAAGCGCCGTGGTGGCGAGGGCGCTCCCGGCGACACCTACGTCGATCGCCCGACCGGGACCGGAGGGGGAGCACCCACATCGAAACGGTTCATGGGTCTCACCTCCTCGGGCCGGGTCGCGGTCAGCCGCAAGCTACAAGCCCGGGTGTCGCCCGGTCCAGTCCTTTTTCCCGCGGTCGGGTCGGCGGTGCCGACACCCACGTTCGGGTGGTGCTGGCACCACGGTCGGTGAGCGGGAAGGGGAAACCTGATGGAGAATCTTCCGGTACGGGCGTCGATATCTGATCGTCCTGTTTGGGTAGAGACAGGTGAGGGGTGACCGGAGAGGGTCGCCGGGACAAGGGAGTCATGGCATGAAGCGGTACCTGATCTCGTTCGAAGACGGCGCGATGGACCACATCCCCACCGAGGAGATGGCCGACGTGGACAAGGCCTCGCACGCGGTGATGGAGGATGCCGTGAAGGCCGGCGCGTACGTGTTCGGCATCGGCGTCGAACGCCAGCGGGCGAGCGTCGTGGCCGCGGACGGGACGGTCACCGACGGCCCCGACCCGGACGCCGAGAGGTTCCTCGGCGGGTTCGTGATCGTCGACGCGGAGACCCGCGAGGAGGGGCTGGCCTGGGCGGCCCGGATCGCCGACGCCTGCCGGTGCCCGCAGGAGGTGCGGGAACTCCACTACGACCCGGAGACGGAGAAGATGCTCCGCCGCCACCAGGGCGACTGATCACCCCGGCTCGCCCGGCGCCGCCCGGGCCAGCCGCTCGCGGACCCGGTCGACGTCCGAGTGGCCGAGACCGTCGAGGATGACCAGGGCCCGGCGCCAGGTGCGGAGCGCGCCGGCCCGGTCACCGGAGGAGTGCCGGCAGTCGCCGAGCCGGGTCAGGGTGTCCGCCTCGTCGTACCGGTCACCGATGCGCTGGTAGAGCGTCAGCGCCCGGCCGTAGCACCGGACCGCCCGACGGTGGTGGCCGAGCCGGTCGTGGATGAGGCCGAGGCTGTCCCAGGTGTTCGCCTCACCGTGGCGGTCGTCGGTCCGGCGCAGCAGCGCCAGCGCCTGCTCGCAGTGCCCGCGGGCGGCAGCGTACCGGCCGAGGCGGGCGTACGCCCAGCCCATCGCGTTGCGGGCGCTGGCCTGCCCCGCCGGGTGACCGGTGTGCTCGTAGAGCGCCAGCGCCCGCGTCGCCTGGTGCAGCGACTCCTCGTACCGGCCCATCCCGTCCAGCATCGCGCCGAACGCGCGGTGGGTGCGGGCCTGCCCGCTGCAGTCACCCAGCTCCGCGAAGAGCGCCAACGCGTGACGGTAGTGGCCGGCGGCCTCCTCCTTCCGGTCCAGCCGGACCAGGGCGCGGGCGAGGTCGCGGTGGGCGTTGGCCTGGCCGGCGCGCTCGCCCGTCCGCCGCGCGGCGGTCAGGGCGGCTTGCTGGGCGTCGGCCAGGTCCGACCAGCGGCCCTGGCGTTGCAGGAAGTCGACCAGGGTCCGGGCCAGCCGCCAGGCGTGACCGTCGCACCGGGTGCGCCCGGCGTGCGCCACCGCCGCCAGGAGCACCCGGTGTTCGGCGGTGAACCAGGCCAGCGCCGACCCCTGGCCGGTGATCTCCTCGGGCACCACGCCGGGCAGCGCGTCGGCCGGTGCGACCGGATCCCAGCCCGGCTGCAACAGCACCGCGGCGGCGTGCGCGGAGTGCAGGTAGTGGTCGAGCCCACGACGGATCGCCGCCTGCCGCTGCTCGTCGGGGTCGAGCCGCTCGGTCAGCTCGGCCGCGTACGCGCGCAGCAGGTCGTGCATGCCGAACCGGCCGGGGGCGTGCTCGGTGACCAGGTGCGCGTGGGCCAGCTCTCCCAGCAGCCGGGGCATCTGGTCCCGGGGCAGGCCGGCCAGGCTGGCGACTGCCGGGATCCCGAACTCGGGGCCCGGATGGCAGCCGATCAGCCGGAACAGCCGCGCCGCCGGCGGGGTCAGGCTCTGGTACGACCAGGAGAAGACCGCCTGCACGTCGGTGCCGGCGTCGCCGGTGTCGAACGCGTCCAGCAGCCGTGCCGTCTCGCGCAACTCGGCGGCGAGCGTGGCCAGGGGGAAGGTGGGGTGCGCCGCGCCCCGGGCGGCGAGCACTGCCAGCGCCAGCGGCAGCCGCGCGCACCGCTCGACCATCTCGTCCACGACCTGCGGCTCGACCGCCAACCGTTCGGCACCGAGACGCCGGGCCAGCAACTGCCAGGACTCGCCGGTGCTGAGCAGCCCGACGTCGATCGACCGGGCGCCCTCGGCGGCGATCAGGCCGGCGAGTCGGTTGCGACTGGTGACCACCACCAGGCAGCCGGGGCTGCCCGGCAGCAGGAGCCGGACCTGCTCGACGTCGCGGGCATTGTCCAGCAGCACCAGCATCCGACGGTCGGCGAGCAGGCTGCGGTAGAGGCCGACCTGCGCGGACAGGTGGTGGGGCAGCAGTTCCGGTGGCACCTCCAGTGCCTCCAGGAAGCCCCGCACCGCGTCCGCCGGTGTCACCACCGCCCCGGTGGAGTCGAAGCCCCGCAGGTCCACGTAGAGCTGGCCGTCCGGGAACCGGTCGGCGGCATGGTGTGCCCAGTGCACCGCCAGCGTCGTCTTGCCCACCCCGGCGGTACCGGACAGGACCACGATCGTCGAGGCGGGGTCGCCGGTCGCCGGCCCGCCGCGGTCACCCACGTCGTCCAGTTGCGCCAACTGCGTCTGCCGGCCGACGAAGCCGGGCAGGGCCGGCGGAAGCTGACGCGGTACGGGCAGCCGTGCCGCCCGGGTACGGCCCCGCCCGCCACCGGGCCGGACGGCGGGGGTCCCGTCCGGGCCGCGCTGCCGTCGGGCCTCCTCCACCCGGTCCCGCGCGGTGGCCAGCGCGCCCTGCTCCACGACGGTGGCCCCGAGCAGTCGGATCAGGATGTCGAACCGCTCCGTCGGCGGCAGGATGTTCCCCGCGAAGTACTCTCCGATCACGCCGCGCGACCAGCCGGTCTTCGCGGCGAGCTGTCGGTAGGTCAACGGCGTCTCACCCTGCTGGCGGGCCTCCCGGCGGCGCAGTTGACGCAGCAGGCCGGCCAGCTCCGGCACGGTCCGAGCCGCGTCGGCGGGGTGGGCCAACGGGTGCGCGGAGCGGTCGAGCGTGACGCCCGGTGTCGTTCTCCGGGCACCGCGACGCTCCATCTGGTCGGACATCCGGCCTCCCCCCTGGCCCACCCCGGCCACCCGGGGGTGAGGTTAGGGCCGCGCTCACGGATGGCCATAGACCCACGCTGATGTACGACAGTTCCCCTCCCGAGGAGCGGGATCCGGCCGCCGGTGCGGTGTCCAGTCGGTACCGGGCCGGTACGCGAACCGCGTACCGGCCCGGATCCGTGGCCTACGCCTTGATCGCGGCGTCCAGTGCCTTGGCCAGCTCGTCGTGCCCGGGCAGGTTGGGGTGCGGGCACCCACCGATCAACTTCTTCTGGATCTTGTCGGAGGTGAGGGCCGGCGCCGGCTGGAAGCGGACGATCGGGTCGGCGGGCAGGATGCTCGCCCGGATGGCGTTGTTGACGTCCTTCGTCCAGGTCTGGACCTGTGTCTTCCACGCCGGCTGCGTCACGAGGTCCACCTCGACGTCGGGGATGTTCGGCAGCGCGCCCTTGACCGGGTCGGGCAACTTCGTGTTCTGCACGTACGTCTGGGCGAACGAACCCAGCGCCACCTTCGCCGGCGTGATGTCGTAGTAGCCCATCCAGACGACCTTGTCCGCCCCGGCGCGGACCATCCGGGTCGTGATCGCGTTGGCGTCCGCGGTGATCTTCGCGTAGTTGGCCGGTCCGTCGAAGGCGGGCACCACGAACCGGAGCCGGTCGACCGTCACCTCCTTCTCGTTGCCGGCGTTGACGTTCTCCTGGAGCACCACCTGGCACGCCCCGCCCTTGATGACGTCGTCCCGGCCGATCTGCTTGCCGGTCGTGTCGTACCAGCGCATCACCGCGTTGAGCGGGAGGTTGTTCCGGATGAAGTACTTGACCATCTCGGTGCGCATCAGCTCGGCCATGCCGCACATCGCGATGCCCTGGGCCACCTGGGTCCAGTTGGTGTTGTTGATCCCGCCGGTGGTGACGAAGTACGCCTTGCGTCGATCCTGTTTGGCCTTGGCCACGGCCGCCTCGGCCAGCGCTATCGGCGGCGACGTGCGCGACCAGAGGTTCTCGCAGGCGTCCGGATAGGTCGCCGGCGCGCCGAGGATGTCACCGGTGCCCATGCCGGTGCGCGCGAAGTTGTAGTACTCCACCACGTCCTGGTTGAGCGCGGTCACGTACCGGCCCGCGTAGCTCGACGTCATGTCGTTGCCGGGCAGGCCGCGCTGGTCCGCCTGGGTGTTCTGGTTGACGGCGCACTTCTTGGGTTCGTGGTGGTGCTTCGCCTGGATGTGCGCCGAGGTGACGGAGTCGCCGGTCGCCACCAGCACCGCGGGCGCGGCCGGATTCCGGTTCGGTGGGCAGAGCCGGTCCTTCTCCGCTTCGGGGAGTCGGCTGTCGGTGGGCGCGGTGCCGCCGGTCGCCGCGCACCCGCCGGCGGGCGGTGACGGACTCCCCGAGGGCGGCACGGTGGCGCTGGGCGGCACGGTGCTGCTGGGCGGCGCGGTGCTGGGCGGTGCGCTGCTGCTGGGTGGCACGGTGGCGCTGGGTGGGACCGAGGCGCTGGGCGGCACGGTGCTGCTTGATGGCGCGGCGGTGGTCGGTGGCGTGGCGGACGTGGTCGTGCCGGGTGACGACGGCGGGCCGGACGCCGGCACGGTGGGGCTCGGGGTGACCGGGCACGGGCTCGGCGACACCGCCGAGGCGGACGGGTCGACCGATCCGCTCGGACCCGGGCCCGCGCTGCCGGTGGAGGTCGGGATGCTGGTCGGGGCGCCGGTCGCGGTCGAGGAAGCCGAGGGCGTCGCCGTCAGGGCGACCGCGAGTGGCGTCGTCGAGGGCGCGCCGGTCGGCCCGCACCGGGCCTGCCGGTCCTCCTCGATGCCGGTCCGCACGTCGGGCGGCAACGGCTCGTCCGGTGCGACGCACGGATCGAAGAACCAGTCCACCCCCTCGATGGTGCGGATGCAGGTGCGCTCGTCGACGGCGTCGGCGGGGGTGTGGTCCACGGCCGGCTGGGCCAGGGCGGGCAGCAGCCCGGTGCCCAGGGTGATCACCATGGTTGCGGCCGGCAGCAGGAGCGTGCGGGGTCTGCGCATCGAACCTCCGATCGGTCCCGGGCGCACCGCCCGGGACCCCGCCTCTACCCACTTCCATAGATCGAGATTCCTGGATCTGTTGGTTCGGTCAGCCGCCCGGGCAGCGGGTGTCGCCGCCACTGTGCTCCACGCAGTGTCCAGGAGGGCCGGGCGCGGTCGGGGCCGGCGCCGGTTTCAGGTCCCGGCCGGCGTGCACGGCGATCGGCAGGGCGGGCACGGCGAGCCCGACGGCAAGCACCAGGAAGACGATCGCGGTACGGAACAGTCGCAGGTGGTACGCCACCAGCGCGACGAGAACGGGCCCGGCGACCGCCACCAGGACGAAGGTCAGCAGGGCCAGCGTCGCCCGGCGGCGCAGGTCGGCGACCTCACCCGAGGCGTCGCCGTAGCTGACCGACCACTGCCGCAGGCCGATGCCCATCCACCAGGTGGCCGCCGCGATCAGCCCGCAGACCCAGAGCACGACAAGCAGTCCGACGATCGGTCCGCCCCGGCGGGCGGTGGCGGTGGTGGCAGACGTCATGCGGTCAGCGTGGCCGAGGTCGATGTGGCGGGCATGAGTCGGCGTACTCAGGAGGTGCGGACGGCGGCGCCTGCCGGGCCGGTCACCGGCGCTGGGCGAGGAAGCGCAGGTACTCCACCCGGTCGAACGGATTGCCGTCGGTGCGGGGCCGGCCGGGCGGGTCGCCGACCACCGGCCGGTCCCCGCCGGGCGCCGACGACCACAGCCCCTCGCCGCTGGACAGGTCCGGCAGCCGCCGCTGTGCCTCCGGTTCCAGCCGGGTCGGCAGGACGCCGCCGATCCGCCAGCCGGCCGCGATCTCGTCGGCGCTGTCGATCCGGGCGCCGAGCCGGCCCAGGTACGCCGTGACCGGGCCGAGCCGGTCGGCCGGCACCTCCGCCTCGAACCGGCGGCACGGCTCGAAGACCCGGGTGCCGGCCTCGGCGAGCGCCCGCATGAGGACGTGGGGCGCGAGGTCCCGGAAGTGCCCGGCGGTGGTGATCGGCGACCAGTAGCCGCTGTGGGTGAGCGTGACCCGGATGTCGGTCACCGGCCAGCCGTGGCGTCCCTGGTCGAGCGCGGCGCGGGTGGCCTCCTCGATGGCCCGGTGGAACGACAGCGGCAGCGAACCGAGCTCGACCGCCAGCCGGTAGTCCACCCCGGAACCGGGCTCGACCCGGAACCCGACCGTGCCGAAGAAGCCGTGCCCGATGATCTCCACGGCGCTGCCGGCGCCGACCGGTCGCTCGACGTGCATCAGCCGGCCCGGCCCGAAGTCCGCCTCGATCCCGTACGTCTCGGCCAGCGTCGCGACCAGCACCTCGCGCTGCACCTCGCCGTAGAGCAGCACGCTCGTGCCGCCGTCCGGGGCCACCCGGGTCCGGATGAACGGGTCGGCGTCCGCGAGGTCCAGCAGCGCGGCGTGCAGCGCCAGGGCCCGGTCCGGGTCGCGGGGACGCACCACCGCCTCCAGCGTCGGCGCCGGGAAGTGCGAGCGTCCGTCGAGGCCGGCCGGGCTGCCGAGCTGGTCGCCGAGGCGTACCCCGGTCAGGCCGGTGACCCGCGCGATGGACCCGGCGGTCAGCGCGGCCGGCTGCGGGCGGCCGATGGTCGCGCCGACCACGTCGAGCCGGACGATCCGGGCGCGCGTCGCGGTGATCCGGCCGTCCGGCTCCCGGCGGTACGCGGTGACCGGCTGCCGGGCGCGCAGCCGCCCGCCGTACGACCGCAGGTATGCCACCCGCTCGCCGGTCGGGTCGCGTTCCAGGGCGAAGACGCGGGCCCGTGGCTCGGGCTCGGCCGGCGGCGACGCCGGGAGCAGGGTCGCGACGGCGTCCAGCAGTTCCGGCACGCCGACCCCGGACAGCGCCGAACCGAACAGCAGCGGGTGGACCTGCCCGGCCGCGGTCTGCGCGCGGAGCGCCAGGCCGATCCGGTCCGGGTCCGGCGGCAGGTCGTCGACCAGGGCGGCCAGCAACTCGTCGTCGTGTTCGGCGAGGACCTCGGCGAGCCGGTGGGCGGCGCCGTGGTCGTACCGTGGCTGGTCGGTCCGGAACGTGGCCCCGGGGGTGCCGGGCGCGCGGACCGTGCCCAGCGGGGCGACGGCCGGGGTGAGCAGTCGGCGCACGTCCGCGACCAGCTCGTCGACGCGGGCGCCCACCCGGTCGATCTTGTTGACGAAGATCAGGGTGGGCAGCCGCAGCGACCGGAGGATCCGCATGAGCCGCCGGCTGTGCGGCTGGACGCCCTCGACCGCGGACAGCACCAGGACGGCCGCGTCGAGCACCCCGAGCGCGCGTTCGACCTCGGCCACGAAGTCGCTGTGCCCGGGCGTGTCGAGCAGGTTGACCTGGCGGTCGCGGACGTCGAACGCGGCGACGGCGCTGCGGATGGTGATGCCCCGCCGACGCTCGATCTCGCCGCTGTCGGTGCGGGTGGTGCCCGCGTCGACGCTGCCGAGCCGGTCGATGGCGCCGGTGGCGTGCAGCAGGCGTTCGGTCAGGCTGGTCTTACCGGCGTCGACGTGGGCGACGATGCCGAGGTTGACGGTCTGCATGGGTCGACGGGTCCTCGAAAGCTCGCGTCCGGATGGGCGGGAAGGTTTCGAGTCCTCGCATCGTCGTGCTCCCGTCGGTCGGTTCGGCCCGTCTCCGCGTCAGGCTGGCACAGCCGGCGCGGCCGGTCCACGGAATTGCGCGGTCACCTCCCGGGACGCTCGTCCGGGCCGGCCGGCCGCTCGGTCTCCTGCACCAGGTAGTGCGGTCGGCGTTTGGTCTCGTAGTAGATCCGGCCGATGTACTCCCCGATCACCCCGAGGAGCATCATCTGGATGCCGCCGAGCCCGATCACGCTGACGATGATGGTGGTGTAGCCGGGGACGTCGATGCCCTTCTCGACGGCGTCCGCGACCACCCAGGCCATGTAGGCGACCGCGATCAGGGTGAGGAACAGGCCGCCGTAGATCGCGAGTCGCAGCGGCCGGTTGTTGAACGACAGCAGGCCGTCGAACGCGTAGTTGAAGAGCTTGCCGAACGTCCACCGGCTCTGCCCCGCCTGCCGGATCTCGTTGCGGTGGGTCACCACCGCGGTCCGGAAGCCGATCCAGGAGAACAGGCCCTTGGAGAACCGGTTGTACTCCGGCATGGTCAGGATCGCGTTCACCGCGAGCCGGGACAGCAGGCGGAAGTCGCCGGCGCCGTCCAGCAGGCGTACGTCGATCCACCAGTTGATGGCCCGGTAGAACGACCGGGACGCGAGCGTCCGGACGAAGCGGTCACCACGCCGGTCCCGGCGGGCGATCACCTGGTCGAAGCCCTGACGGTAGAGCGTCACCATCTCGGGCAGCAGCCGCGGCGGGTGTTGCAGGTCGGCGTCCATGATCACGACCGCGTCGCCGGTGGTCCGCCGCAGCCCGGCGAGCATCGCCGCCTCCTTGCCGAAGTTGCGGCTCAGCGACGTGTAGCGGACGTCCGTGTCGGCGGCGGCGAGCCGGCGCAGCGCCGCGAGGGTGCCGTCGGTGCTGCCGTCGTCGACGTAGACCACCTCGACGTCCACGTCGGGCAGTTCGGCGAGCGCGGCGCGCACGGTCCCGTGCAGCCGCTCCACCGACGCCTCCTCGTTGAAGCAGGGCACCACCACGGACAGCCGCACCCGGGTCACCTCGGCCCGCCCCGGTCAGAGGTGGAAGACGAGCGTGCCATCGAGATCCTCCCGGGTGATGCCGAGCCCGTCGACGGGGCGGGCCTCGATGCCCTCCCAGGGTGTGCCGGCGGCGCGGCTCGGGACGGCCACCACCGACCGCACGCCGATCCCGCGCAGGTACGCCACGCTGCCCGGGTCGGGGAAGGACGCGATCGCCGCCTTGGTCTGTGCCTGGCTGACCGGCTCGAAGCCGGCCAGCCCGTTCGTCACCCGGGGGAAGCCGTCGGTCGTCCACAGCATGTACGTCAGGTCGCCCACGCCGCCGGCCGGCAGCACCAGGATCGGATCCCGGGCCGCCCGCATCGCCGCCGGTGGTCGGGGCACCTCCGGGTGGGGCGTGGTGTTGACGCCCTCCACGACGACCAGGGCCAGCGGCGCCAGCAGGAGCAGCGGCATGAGGAACGGCGTCCAGCGGCGGCCGGTGGTGCGGCCCGGCGCCTCGGCCAACGCGGTCACCAGCCCGGCGGCCAGCAGCGCCAGCAGCAGACTCGTCCAGTGCATCATCCGGCCGGGCGTGCGCAACGCGTCCCAACCCGGCAGGTGCGTGGACAACGTCAGGTAGCCGGGATCCCCGTCCCCGCCGAGCGTGGCGCCCAACCCCAGCAGCACCGTGCCGAGCACCCCCACCCCCAGCGCCACCCGGCGCCGCAGCGGGTACGCCGAGACGACCAGCCCCGCCGCGGCCAGCCCGATCAGCGTCATGCCCGGCAGCAGCGCCATCTCCGGCGGCCAGGAGAGCTGCTCGCGTGCGGCGGCGTGCCGCTCACCCCACAGCCACGAGTCCCCGGGCGCGGTGAGGAACCCCATCAGCGGCGGGGAGAACATCTTCGTCCAGTCCAGCGTGCGTTGGGCCTGCGGGTTGAGGTCGACGACGCGCAGGAAGACCAGGCCGAGCAGGAGCGTCACCGCGCCGAACACGACGCCACCGGCCAGGTCCGCCACCAGCAGCCGGCGGCCGAACGGCGGGCGTTCCCGTCGGCGCCACCAGGACCAGCCGTAGCAGCCGGCCGCCACCAGCACGGCGGCCAGCAGGAAGTACACAAGCGGCAGCCCGATGCCGAAGCCGAGGCTGACCTGCCAGGCGGCGACGAGCCACCCGGCGAACGCCCAGCCGGGCCGCCGCCGCTCCGGCCGGTAGCCGTGCCGCAGCGACCACCCGTGGCCCCGGGCCAGCATCGCCAGGCACAGCGCGATGCCGCCGCTGGACAGGATGTTCAGGTGCCCGGAGTGCGCCAGCCGCCACGGCGCGAACGCCCAGGCGACCCCGGCGACCGCCCCGCCCCACCGGTTCGCGCCGAGCTGCCGGGCCAGCACGTACGCCCCGAAGCAGGCCAGCGCGTGCAGCAGCACGTAGAGCACGTTGTACCGGATCACGGCCGCCTCGAAGCCGGTGCCGAGCATCCCGACCGGGGCGTAGCCGAGCAGGGTGTCGCTGTAGGCGTAGGTGTACCGCTCGGGATAGAACGTGTTCGAGTGCCAGAGGTCGAGCGGGCTGGTCAGCAACGCATGCCCCGCCCAGGCCACCTGCCAGGCCTGCAACGTGGGATCGCCGAGGTCGCCGGGGATGGTGCTCGCCGGGTGCCGCAGCGTCGGCCAGGTGAGCGCCACCGACACCAGCAGGCTGGCCAGCGCCGCGAGGACCCATTCGGTGCGGGCGCGACGCCACCACGGCCTGCCCGGGGCTGGGTCGACGGTGGGCTGTTCGGGGGGTGCGCTCTCGGTGCGGTCCCGAGCGTCGGTGGATGGGGCTTCCATGGGATAGATGTTCTGCGATGCGCTGGCCGTTGTCGATCAGCTGTCCGGAGGGTGGACCGCCGGCGCTTGATTGAATAGGGATCTGTCAATAGATTGGGAGTGGGCGCCGCCGAGGTCCTCCGACCGGGCCGTCGGCGGCTGACAGCTCCACCCCGAGCCGGGCACGTCGGCCGTACGCGCCGACCGGTCGCCGTGGCGCACCGCCGCGCCACATCCAGGGCACGTTGCCGCGCCGCGTCCGTCCGGGACGCGCGCCGCCGCGTCGCCTCCGCCCCGCTCGATGGCAGAAGGACCCTCCATGACGATTCTCCGCGCCCGCCCCGCCCCGATCCTGGCGGCCGTCGCCGCGCTGGCCGCCACCCTGGCCGCGACCGGCACGGCCCTGCTCGCCGGCCCGGCCGCCGCCGCCCAGGGCTGCCGGGTCGACTACACGCCCAACCAGTGGTCCGGCGGGTTCACCGCCAACGTCAAGGTCTCCCCCGGTGACACCGCCGTCTCCGGATGGACGGTCACCTGGACGTACCCCGGCGACCAGCGCGTCACGAACGGCTGGAACGCCACGGTCACCCAGTCCGGATCGACGGTGACCGCCCGCAACGTGTCGTACAACGGCAGCATCCCGGCCGGCGGCTCCACCGAGTTCGGCGTGCAGGGCACGTTCTCGGCCGGCGGCGGTGCGCCGACCGGGTTCAGCCTGAACGGTGTGCCGTGCAACGGCGCCGGGCCGACCGGCGCCCCCACCACGATGGTGCCGACCACCGCGCCGCCCACCTCGACGCCGCCCACCAGCGCACCGCCGACGTCGACGCCGCCGACGACGGCCCCGCCGACCACCGCGCCGCCGCCGGCCGGCTGCGCCGGGGCGGCGCTCTGTGACGGCTTCGAGAACCAGACCGGCTCGACGCCGTCCGGCGACTGGACCGTGGTGAACCCGGACTGCTCCGGCGCCGGCACGGCCACCGTCGACACCAGCACCACGCACAGCGGCAGCCGGGCGGTCCGGATCAACGGCGCCGCCGGCTACTGCAACCACGTGTTCATCCGGTCCACGAAGAACCTCGGCAGCCTGGGCAGCGTCCGGTACGGCCGGATCTGGGTGCGGCACACCACCGCCCAGCCCACCGACCACACCACGATGATGGCCATGACCGACGCCGCCGACGGCAACAAGGACCTGCGGATGGGCGGCCAGAACGGCGCGATGCAGTGGAACCGCGCCTCGGACGACGCCACGCTGCCCGAGCAGAGCCCGGCCGGGGTGGCGCAGAGCCTGCCGCTGCCCACCAACCGGTGGGCCTGCCTGGAGTTCATGGTGGACGGCTCCGCCGGTCAGCTCCGTACCTGGCTGGACGGCGTCGCCGTGCCCGGGCTGACCGCGGACGGCGTACCGACGCACGACATCGACGGCCAGTGGTACAACCGCACCTGGCGGCCCCAGCTCACCGACCTGAAGCTGGGCTGGGAGAGCTACGGCGGCGGGTCCGACACGCTCTGGTACGACGACGTCGCGGTCTCCTCCAGCCGGATCGGCTGCTGACCCGTCGGGAATCGCTGGAGGCGTCCGGGGTGTGGTCCGACCGCGCGACCACACCCCGGACCACCCCGTCACCCGCGTCGAAGCCCTGCCGGGCCGGACGACTGACGGGCGGGCGCGTCCCGGCCGACGCCGACGCGGCTGCCGCCGAACCACCGGGCCAGCGCCACGTCGAGCGTCCGCTGGTCGTCGCCGACCCACGCCACGTGCCCGTCCGGCCGGAGCAGGAGCGCCGGCACGTCCACGGCGGCGTCGGGGTCGGTGAGGTGGCCGACCCGGTCGGCCCAGCCGGCCACGGACAGCCGCCCCGTCCGGTCGAGCAGCAGCCCCTGGCCGGTGCGCATCACCTCGAACAGGCGCCCGGACCGGAGCCGGACGTCGCGCAGCCGCCGCCCGAGCAGCTCGTGGCCCGGGCCGAGGTCGTACCGGACGCTGATCGCGGTGATCTTCTCGATCAGGAGCTGGTTGACGGCGTCGATGTCCATCAACCGCGCCAGCAACCGCCGGACCGCCTGCGGCCCGGGCTCGGTGCTCGTCAGGTGCATCTGCGCGCGGGTGTTGTCCAGCACGTCGGCGGCCACCGGATGCCGTTCGGCGTGGTAGGTGTCCAGCAGGTCGTCGGGCGCCCGGCCGGTGACCACGGCGGCCAGCTTCCAGCCCAGGTTGAACGCGTCCTGGAGGCCGAGGTTGAGCCCCTGCCCACCCATCGGCGGGTGGACGTGGGCGGCGTCCCCGGCCAGGAACACCCGCCCGACGCGGTAGCGGTCGGCCTGGCGGGTGGCGTCACCGAAGCGCGACAGCCACCGGGGGGAGTGCACGCCGAAGTCGGTGCCGGCGTACCGGTGGAGCTGGCTGCGGAACTCCTCGATCGTCGGCGGCGTCGCCCGGTCCTCGGCCACGCCCGCCGCCGGCACCACCACCCGGAACACGCCCGGCCGGCCGGACGGGCCCAGCCCGAACCGCTTCTCCGTCCGGCGTACCTCGGTCATCACCTCGACGATGTGCTCCGGGGACGCGGTCACCTCCATCTCGCCCAGCAACGTGTCGACCGTCGACGGCTCACCGGGGAAGCCGACCCCGAGCAGCTTCCGGACCGTGCTGCGCCCACCGTCGCAACCGACGACGAATCGCGCCCGCAACGGCGTCTCGGTCGCGCCGTCGAGGCCGACGGTCACCCCGTCGTCGTCCTGGTCCAGCGCGACCACGGCGTCGCCGCGCCGGATCTCGGCGCCGACCTCGGCCGCGTGCTCGGCGAGCAGCCGGTCGGTGAGCGTCTGCGCAATGCCGAGCACATATCCGTGCGCGGTGTCCAACCCGGCGGGCGCCGGTTTCTCGATTCCCGCGAAGAATCCCCGGATCTCACCGGGACGGATCGGATACGTCCTGCCGTGGTCGAGGAAACGCTCCAGAAGTCCCCGTTGGTCCAGGATCTCGATGCTGCGGACGTGCAACCCGAGCGACCGCACGTACGGCGGCGGCTCGGCCTCCTTCTCCAGCACGAGCACGTCGACGCCGTACAGGCGCAGCTCACTCGCCAGCATCATGCCGGTCGGGCCGCCGCCGACGACGATCACATCGAACATGTCATTCCCCCATGGTGGGCCGATTTCTGCGTCCGGCCGACGATTGTGTGTCACGATCGGGGCCTTGCCGCAAGCCCGGGGGTGCGGTATACGTTAATAGTGGCGAGGAGTTCTGCTCCTTGCCCATTTTCTTGTTTGTTCGACCGGGCGGAAACGGTTCAGCCGTCGACGAGTGCGGCGGGTCTCCGGAGAGATGCCGCGGGGCGAGAGCACCAGCGCGGCCGTCGCGGTCACCGTCAGGACGACCACGGCGGCCACCACCCAGCGCCAGCGCCGCCACCGGCCCGGTCGAGCGGGCATGCGCACTCCTCGCCCGGCCGGCTCAACCGACCTGACTGTTGTCCTTGAGCGCGCCCCACCCGTGCCAACGGTCGATCTCGATGGACGCGCTCACCCGACCGCGCTCCCGCCGCGGGTACGGCTTTCCGGTGTAGTGGCGGGCGAGCCGGTCGATGTCCGCCAGGTCCGTGTCGTCGCGCAGCTCCACCACGTGGCCGACGATGCTGAGGTGGGTGTACCAGCCCTGCTCGTCCAGCACGGTGAGGGTGACCCGGGGGTCGTTGCGCAGGTGGCCCAGCCGGCGCCGCCCCTCGTCCATGTTCACCAGGATCCGGCCGTCGTCCCACAGGTACCAGGTGGCCGCGGAGACCGGCTGGCCGTCGGGGCGCAGCGTGGCGATCACGGCGGGGTTCGGCTTGCCGAGCATGGCGACGGCGGGCTCGGGCAGCGGTGGCTTCGACATGGCTCTCCTCTTCGCGGCAGCGCTGTCTCCGCACTGTACGGACCGGCCGTGTCCCGTGCAGGGGAACCGGGTCCGGAGCCGGACGGCTCCGGACCCGGTCCCGCGCCGTCAGGAAGCGGTGCAGCCGACGTTGCCGGGCGCGGTGCCGCCGTCACCGGTGGCGGTGAACCCGAAGGTGGTCGACGCGTTCGGGGCCAACGTGCCGTTGTAGGGGGCGTTCCGGACCTGGACGGCGCCGGTGGTGCCGGTGTTGACGCCGCCCCAGAGGCTGCTGATGGCCTGGCCGTTGGCCAGGGTCAGGCGGGCCGTCCAGCCGTTGATCGTGGCGGTGGTGTTGTTGGCCACGGTGACCTCACCCTGGAAGCCGCCCGGCCAGGTGTTGATCGTGCGGTAGCTGGCCGCGCAGCCGGTCGGCGGGGGAGTCGTCGGCGGCGTGGTCGTGGGCGGGGTCGAGGTGGGCGGCGTGCTCGTGGGCGGCGTGCTGGTCGGCGGCGTGGTGGTGGGCGGCGTGGTCGACGCGAACTGGCTGAAGAACCGCCAGATCTCCCCGGAGGTCCAGGTTCGCGAGTCGTTCGGGCTGCCCGACCCGTCCACCGGGCTCGGCGTGTGGTCACCGTCAAAGGCGGCCCACTGCACCGGGTAACCCGCCCGGCAGCCGGAGTAGACGGTGGTGATGTGGGTGAAGCTGTTCAGGGCCGGCTCACGAGGGGTCTGCGCGGTGCAGCCGTTGTTGCGGACGAACGTGTCCCGCAACGACCGGCCCATGGAGATGTTCAGCACGCTGTCGTGGGTGCCGTGGATGCCGAAGTAGGGGACCGGCTGGGTGCCGCCGTTGCAGCCGCTCAGGTTGGCGCCGGACAGCACCGCCACCGCGCGGATGACGGTGGGCCGGGCGCAGGCCACCGCGTAGCTCATGGCGCCGCCGTAGCTCCAGCCGAGCGCGAACCGCTGGGTGGTGTCCACGCAGAGGTCGTTCTCGACCTGCCGGGAGATGTCGTCGAAGAGGGTGAGGTCCCGGCCGTTGGTGTTGGCCCAGCCGTTGTCGATGCCCTGCGGCGCGACGAAGATCGTGCTGTTGTTCGACAGCGGCAGGAGTCCGTAGTAGCCGGCCGAGGCGACGTTGTTCGCGGAGCCGTTCAGCCAGTGGAAGCCGAAGACGAGCCGGTAGGGGTGGTTCCGGTCGTACCCGTCCGGGATCCGCAGGATGTAGCTGCGGTTCTGTCCGCCGCTGGAGATGGTGCGCGTCCCGTTGCTGAGCGTGGGGGCCTTGCCGCAGCCGGCGGTCGCCGCGAGCGTGCCGTTCGTCGCGGCCTGCGCCGCGGGGCCGAGGCCGCCGCTCAGCACGCCGCCCGCGGCCGCCGCGAACAGCAGGGCCGCGGCGGCCAGGGATGAGAAAAGCGGGGTACGTTTCACGATTGCTTGCCTCCGTGCCGTCGATGTCTGGTGGCGGTGGTGTGTGCGCGTGGGCGCCCGGCGACCGCCGACGTGCCGCCGGAAGCGGAAGCCGTGCCGGGTCGCCTGCGAGGTGGCGGGGGAGAGCGGTGCGGCCGGGCCGGAACGGGATCCGGCAGCGACCTGCGGTCGGCTGGCGTCGGCGGAACGGCCCGGACCGGTCACCGGCCGGTCGGGCGGCGGAACAAGGCCGGTGCAGCGCCGTGCCGGTCGACCGGATCGTGGAAGCGTGCCCTGCGCTCCCGTGCCGAAAGATAGCAGGTTATCGATAACATCTTCAACCGGAAGCGTTCCGGTAAAAACGCCGCCTCGGCCCGAAACTCTCGCCCGATCCCCCGAAACGTCTGCCCTGGAGGTGTGGTCCTCCACTGTGAGCGATCACAACTCGGACGCGGCCACTAGGGTGCGAGGCGTGCACATCCGTTTCGACGTACCCGCCGATCCCACCTACCCGGGGCGGGTGGC
The DNA here is from genome assembly GCF_045040125.1 of Micromonospora sp. NBC_01392. Lineage (NCBI taxonomy): Bacteria > Bacillati > Actinomycetota > Actinomycetes > Micromonosporales > Micromonosporaceae > Micromonospora > Micromonospora sp. NBC_01392. The sequence goes on from NZ_CP109549.1 coordinate 2,378,773, forward strand.
CGCCACGCTCAGCGGCGTCCGGCTGCGCCCGTTCGGCCGTCTCGGCGTGGCGCTGGCCGCGGTCGGGGCGGCCGGTCTGGCCGCCGCGTGGGCGTTCGGGTGGGGCGATCGGGCCGCGCCGCTGTGGACCTCGCTGCTCGTGGCCGGCCTGCTGTCGATGCTGTACGCGCCGTGGGTCCAGTGGCGGGCCCGCCGCCGCTCCGGTGACTACGCCGTCGAGGGCGGCTACGAGCTCACCGACGACAACATCATGATGCGCAGCGGCTCGGAGTCCGCCGGCATCGCGTGGGACGGGGTGAGCCGGGTGACGGACACCCCGGAGTTCTGGATCGTGTACGTCGGCCGGATGCCGGCCACCGTGATCCCGCGCCGGTTGATGTCCGCCGGGGACGCCGAGACGCTGCGCGCGTTCCTGACCGGACGCGGCCTGCTCCGGTCCCGGTGAACCGCCGATCCCGGGACCGGCGGACCCTGGTTGCGCCGGCCGGCGGCGGGCATCGTACGGGTCGTGGGCCGGAGACTCCGGCGTGCGGAAGGGAACCATGACGGACCACGCACTTCCCGGCGGCACCTACCCGGTGGGCGACCTGACCCTCACCCGGGTCGGCTACGGCGCCATGCAGTTGGCCGGTCCGGGCGTGTTCGGGCCGCCCCGGGACCGGGCCGCCGCGGTCGCCGTGCTGCGCACGGCGGTGGAGCTGGGCATCCGGCACATCGACACGGCGGACTTCTACGGTCCGCACGTCACCAACGAGATCATCCGCGAGGCGCTCGCGCCGTACCCGGACGACCTGCACATCGTCACCAAGGTCGGCAACCGTCGCGACGCGCAGGGCGGCTGGCCGCCCGCCCGCACCCCGGCCGAGCTGACCGAGCAGGTGCACGACAACCTGCGACGCCTGGGTCTGGACGCGCTCGACGTGGTGAACCTGCGGGTCGGCGGCATGGACGCACCCGTGCCGGGTTCGATCGCCGAGCCGTTCGGCGCGCTCGCCGGCCTGCGGGAGCAGGGGTTGATCCGGCACCTGGGGCTGAGCACGGTCACCTCGGAACAGCTCACCGAGGCGCAGTCGATCGCCCCGGTGGTGTGCGTGCAGAACTTCTACAACCTCGCCAACCGGGGTGACGACGAGCTGGTCGACCGCACCGCCCGGGAGGGCGTCGCCTACGTGCCGTACTTCCCGCTGGGCGGCTTCTCGCCGATGCAGTCCGACGTCCTGGACCGGGTCGCGGCCCGGCTGGCGGTCACGCCGATGGCCGTCGCGCTCGCCTGGCTGCTGCACCGCGCACCGAACGTCCTGCTCATCCCCGGCACGTCCTCGGTCGCGCACCTGCGCGAGAACGTCGCCGGCGCGGCCCTGGAACTGCCCGCCGACGCGCTCGCCGAGCTGGACGCGGTCGGCGCGTGACCCGGTCGCGACGCCGCAGGGCGGCCGTGGCGCTGCACTAGGGTGTGCCCATGACGGCTCGCCTGGACGGGTTCGCCTTTCCACCCCGCCGCCCGGCCGAACGGTTGGGGGTGGCGGTGGTGAGTGAGCTGGTCGAGCTGATCGTCACCGGGCAGCTCGACGCGGGGCAGCTCCTCCCGCCGGAGGGGCCGCTCAGCGAGCACTTCGGCGTGAGCCGGACGGTCATCCGGGAGTCGGTGAAGCGGCTCGAGGAGAAGGGCCTGGTGGTGGTCTCGCAGGGTCGGGGCACCCAGGTGGCCCGGGTCGGTTCGTGGAACATGCTGGATCCGGTGGTGCTCTCCGCGCTCATCGACAACGACGAGTCGTTGGGCGTCCTGGACGAGCTGACAATCGTCCGGGGCAGCCTGGAGGCGGCCATGGCGGGCACGCTGGCGAGCCGGCGTACGCCGGAGGAGTTGACCCGGGTCGAGCACGCGCTCGCCGTGATGCGCGAGATCCGGCACGAGAGCGACTCGTTCCGGCAGGCGGACGTGGTCTTCCACTTCACCGTCATGGAGCTGTCCGGGAACCGCCTGGCGGAGAACATCTGCAAGCGCCTCTACCGGCGGGCGATGGAGAGCAGCCGCTACCACGGCATGACGTACGAGAGCGCGTTCGAGTCGACGCTCGACGAGCACGCGCGGGTGGTCGACGCCATCGCCCGGCAGGACGTGGCCGCCGCCGAACGCGCCATGCGGGACCACATCGTCACCTCGTGGCAGCGGCGCCGGTTGGCGGGGCCGGGCGGCGGCCCGGCGCGCTAGCTCAGGGGTCGGGGACGAGCCGCAGGCCGGCGCGGTCGGGCCGGACGTGTGGGCCGGTCGCCGAGCGGGGCGCGCGGGTGGGCGCGAGGCGCTGCTCGTCGACCTCGATGCCCAGCCCCGGCCGGTCGCCGAGGACGATGCCGCCGTCCGCGATCTCCTGGTCCACGGTCAGCCCGATCGGCCAGGTGAAGTCCTGGACCTCGCACGACAGGTGGTTGGGCACCGCCGCGGCGGCGGCCGCCAGCGGGTTGGCGTGGTAGGCCACCGGGCTCACCGGCAGGTCCCGCCCGTGCGCGACCGCGGCGGTCCGCAGGAAGTGGGTGATGCCCCAGACACTGCCCACCTGGACGACGTCGACGGCGTCCGCGTCCAGCAGGGGCCGGAACTGTTCCAGGCCGGTGAGGTTCTCGCCGGTGGCGACCGCCGCCCGGACGCCGTGCCGCACCGCCGCGAGGCCGGCCGCGTCCCACCGGCGGACCGGCTCCTCGACCCAGGTCAGGTCGACGGTGCGCTCCAGCGCGGTGACGAACCGGACGGCCTGGGCGCGGTTCCACGCCTCGTTGGCGTCGACCATCAGCGCCGGGCGGCTGGTGTTGTGGCCGAGGATCTCCCGGACCGTCTCCAGCCGGCGTCGGTCCCGCTCGACGTCGTGGCCGCCCTTGAGCTTGGCGGCGGTGAAGCCGCGTTCGGCGAAGCGCTCGTACAGTCGCGCGAGCGCGTCGTCGTCGAGGGCGATGTCGAGCCCGGAGGCGTAGCCGGGGACGAACCGGTCGGCGGCGCCGACGGTGCGCCAGAGCGGCTCGTCGGCCGCCTTCGCCTTGAGGTCCCACAACGCCATGTCGAGCGCGCCGACGGTGCCGAACGTCGCGCCCGCGTGGCCGGTCTTGAAGACCTGGTTCAGCATCCGGTCGTAGAGCGCCGGGGCGGCGCGGGGATCCGCGCCGTCGACCGCGCCGAAGACCCGCTCGACGTCCCCGTGCGGGCCGAGACCGACGCCTTCCAGACCGACGTCGGTCTCCAGGATCAGCACGGGCACGTCGGTCCGCGTCCGCGGCATCACCCCGTTGGCGTCGCCGATCAGTCGTCCCCAGTCGTGCGCGGTGGTGCGGCTGCGGTAGCCGGTGACCTTCACGCTCGTCTCCTCGCCGCCGCCCCGGTCAGCCCCGCAGGCTCCACTGCTGGTTGGCCCCGCCGGTGCAGGCCCACAGGATCAGTTTGGTGCCGTTGGCGGTGCCGGCGGCGTTGGCGTCCAGGCAGAGCCCGGACTGCTGGCCGGTGATGGTGCCGTTGGCGTTGACGGCCCACTGCTGGTTGGGCTGGCCGTTGCAGTCCCAGATGATCACTGCGGTGCCGTTGCTGGTGCCCTGGCCGTTGGCGTCCAGGCACTTGCTGCCGTACACCTGGAGCTGCCGGCCGGCGGTGACGGTCCAGCGTTGCCCGGTGGCGCTGCCGCAGTCCCAGAGCTGGACCTGGGTGCCGTTGGTGGTGGACGAGTTGGGCACGTCCACGCAGCGGCCGGACTGCCCGCCGACGATCTGCTGGGCGGTGCCGCTCGGCGGCGGCGTGGTCGGGCCGCCGGAGCCCTGCGGGCCGGCGGCGTTCATCACGGTCTGCGCGCCGGCCGGCCAGTTGCCGTTGCTGACCGTCGTGTTGCCGTAGACCACGTTGCCCCGGTCGCCGTTGGTGACGTTGGTGCTGTTGTTCGTCGACCAGTTGTTGGTGAGCGTCCAGTTGCCCATGTTCTCGCCGCCCCAGTAGTTGGCGGTGGCCCAGGTGCCGGTGTTCGAGAAGACGTTGTTGGTGACGGTGTAGTACTTGGAGCCCTCGTCGAAGTAGACGCCGAAGTAGCCGTTGGTTCGCAGGCAGTAGTTCTCGCTGATCAACGCGTTCGGGTCCCAGCCCAGTGTGTAGATGCACCCGCCGTCGTTCATCTGCTGCATCACGTCGTGGACGTGGTTGCCGACCACGCGGTTGTTCGACGCGGTGGTCGGGGTGCTGTAGCGCGGCTGGTAGTTGTACAGACCGCGGCGGGTGTACTCGTTGTTGCCGCCGGCGTCGTTGGCGCCCCAGCCGTACCCGATCGTCAGGCCGGAGTACGGCAGGTTGTAGATCTCGTTGTGGCTGATCGTGGCGTTGGTGACGTACGTGGGCAGCACCGAGCTGATGCCGCGGTAGTCCAGGCCGAGGTCGTGGATCCGGTTGTTGCTGACGGTGATGTCCCGGTTGGTCATCCGGGAGTCGCTCGGGTGGTGCGCGTCGGCGCGCACGCCGCCGATGACGAAGCCGCCGGCCGCGTTGCGGGCGATCTCGGACCGGGTGACGGTGATGTTGCTGGCGCCCAGCCCGACGCCGGTGGCGTGCGCGTTGGCGTCGTTGCCGATGCCCACGGCGGTCTGGCCCAGGTTGACGAACTGCGAGTCGCTGAACGTGATGGTGTTGGCGGCCGAGATCTGCACCGCGGCGGGCATCTGGGACCAGCCCGGTCGGGCCGCCTCGAACTGCTGGCAGCCGGAGGTGCAGGAGCCCCATGCGGGCCAGGACCAGTTTCCGGCGATGTAGGAGCCGGTCTGCTGGTCGACCCAGCCCTGGTTGCTGCTGGGGCCCAGCCAACTGGTGCCGGTGAAGGTGAGGCCGGAGAACGCGATGTGGTGCGCCGGGCTGGCGTAGCTGCCGCCCACGGTGACCAGCGACTGCGTCACCGGGAACTCGACGTCCACGGTGGACATGCTCTGCCCGGAGCGCGGGATGTAGTAGAGCGTGCCGGTGCCGGTGTCGACGTACCACTCGCCGGGGGAGTCGAGGAACTCGTACGCGTTCACCAGGTAGAACGGGCCGGCCCGGAACGGGTTCATCAGGGTGTCGTAGCCGAAGTTGTTGTTGTTCCAGGCCGGCTGCGCCATGGTGAGCAGACCGCCGCTGATGCTCTGCACCGGCGAGTACCGGTCGGTGAACGAGTTGATGCCCTCCACCTCGACCCGGTTGGCGTTGGCCAGGTTGTTCAGGTAGTTCAGGTTGCCGTTGGTGATCCGCAGGCCGGTGGCCGAGGCGCTGAAGTCCGACCGGCTCACCGCCGTCCGGGCCCGGGTGGCCAGTTGCCCGTCGACGTAGAGCTGCCGGGTGTTCTGCCCGGCGCCGACGCTCGCCCGCCAGATGTTGCGGCCGGAGTCGGCGACGGACCAGCCGGTCACCTGCTTCGCGCCGCTGATCACCGGATGCGCCCCGGATGCGGCCTGCCAGCGCACGGTGTGGCCGTTGGCGCCGGAGTCGGCCGCGCCGAACGTCAGCGGCGACGTCACCCGGTAGACGCCGTCGGAGAGCTGCACCACGATGTCGTCCGACATGCCGCCGACCAGCGAGCGCACGGTGGCCTGGGCGGTGGACAACGAGCAGGGCTGGGCGGCGGTGCAGCCGCTGCCGGTGCCGCCGGGGGACGCGTACACGGTGGTGGCGGCGGCCGAGGCGGACGTGGCGAGGGCCGCGCCGGCGACGCCGGCGATCGCCGTGGCCAGCGCGAGGCCGGTCACGGCCGACCGTCGCAGGGCGGATGCGTTCACGGAACCTCCAGCGGCGTGTACAGGTATGACGTCTCATGTTAAGCGGGTGTAAATATCGAAGCAAGTCGATTAACTGGGAGGGGCGCGCGTTGACACCCGTCACCGCCCCGACCTAGGGTCGTCCCACCAGGTGAACCGATTCGACGACCGTTGCCGGGAGCGGGATGAACATCGGTGAGATCGCCCGGCGGGCCGGGGTGTCCCGCAGCACCGTGTCGTACGTGCTGAGCGGCAAGCGGCCGGTCTCGGCGGCCACCCGCCAGCGCATCCAGGCGGTCATCGACGAGCTGGACTACCGCCCCAACGCCAGCGCGCGCGCCCTCAAGGAGGGCCGGACCCGGACCCTCGGCCTGGTCATCCCGCCCGCCAGCCGACGCCTCACCGACATGCAGCTCGGCTTCGTCGCCAGCGTGGTCGAGGCCGCCGCGCGGGCCGACCTCGACGTGCTGCTGTCGCCGTCCGGCGGTGACCACGACCGGTCGTTCGAACGGATCGTGACCGGCCGCCGCGTCGACGGCGTCGTGCTGATGGAGATCCGACTCACCGACGAGCGGGTGACCCGGCTGGAGCAGACCGGCCTGCCGTTCGTGACCATCGGCCGCACCGCCCGACCGGCGGGCACGAGCTGGGTGGACGTGGACTACGACGGCCTCATCGCCAGTTGCGTGCACCACCTGGCGGACCTGGGGCACCGGCACGTCGCCCTGGTGAACCGCTCGGCGGAACTCGTCGCCGCCGGCTACGGCCCCGGCTGCCGGGCGCTGACCGGCTTCGCCGCGGCGGTCGCGGAACGCGGCCTGACCGGCGTCGACGTCTGCTGCGGCGACGACGTCGCCGCCGGTGAGGCGTGCATCGAGGAACTGCTGGCGACCCGTCCCGAGGTCACCGCCGTGGCCACCGTCAACGAGGCGGCGCTGCCCGGCATGCAGCGGGCGCTGGAGTCCGCCGGGCTCGTGGTGCCGCGCGACTTCTCGCTCACCGGGGTCGCCGCGCGGCACTGGGCGGAGAACCTCCGTCCGCCGCTGACCGCCGCGGACGTGCCGATCGTCGACATGGGCGCGGAGGCGGTGTCGCTCCTGCTGGAGCGGATCGCCGCGCCCGGAACCGCGCCGCGGCACCGGCTCTACCGCCCGCCGGTCTCGCTGCGCGCCAGCACCGGCCCGGCGCCGGCGCGCCGCGCCGCGTCCTGACCGCACCCCGGGCCTTCCGCTCACCCCCGCCGCCGCCGGTCGTCGCCGGCGAGCAGCAGATAGCCGCTGGCGGTCCAGGTGTACGCCCGGTCCCGCAGGCCCGCGCCGGTCTTGGCGTCGAAGTTCTCGGCGAAGCCGGACCGTTCGCACAGCAGCCGGAACCGCCGGCTGACCTCGTCGGCGAGCGCGACGTGCCCGGCCCGGCGCAGGCCGTCCTCGATCAGGACGGTGGCCGGGGCCCAGATCGGACCGCGCCAGTACCCGTCGGCCACGTGGTGCGGTGAGTCGAGTGGTTCGGTGGCCAACCCGTGCTCGGTGAGGTGGGCCTCGATCCGGCGGGCGAGCGTGGCGGCGACACCGGCCGGGAGCGTCTCGCCGAGCACGATCGGCATGAGGTCGAGCAGGCTGGTGCTGGACCTGGTTCGCCCGGTCCGCGCGCTGCGTGCGATGAACCGCTCCCCGGTCCACAGCTCGTCCAGCAGCGCGTCGCGGACCTCGCCGGCGACGTCGGCCCACCGCGCCGCCTCCGCCGGGCGGTCCAGTTCGGCGGCCAGCTCCGCGAGGCACTCCACCTGCGTCACCAGCAGGGCGGCGAGATCGGGCGCCTCGACCACCCGGTCGTCGTCGAAGGTCGTGGCGTTGTCCCAGCCGCTGTCGTTGCCGTGCTGGTAGTGCGGCAGCCGCCGGCCGGGCGCCCGCCGGTGGTCCAGCCAGAACGTGGTCCACCGGCTCAGCCGCTCGTAGACCTCGACCAGCTCCGCGCGCGGCACCGCCCGACCGGACCGTCGCCGCAACTGCCGCCACGCCCAGCCGTGTACGGGCGGCTTGACGAAGTTGTGCAGGACCTCCGAGTGCGTCACCGAGTCGGGCAGCGCGCCGGCCGGATCCTGATGGTCGAACGGCAGGTGGAACTGGTGCCGGGCGAGGTCGGTCCGGCCGGCCGCCAGCGCGAGCGCGTTGAAGCAGTGGTCCCAGCTCCACACCTTGTTCATCCAGTGCTTCGACATCAGCGTGGCGGGCCGGGTGACGAAGCCGGCCGGCGCCACCGTGGCCGACCACAACACGTACCCGGCCAGCTCGGCGGCCGGGGTCGCCGGACCGCGCCACGGGGCGACCGCCTCGACGAACGCGGTGAAGTCCGCGTCGGCGGCGGCGACCAGGTCGTCGAAGTCCACGTCGGCCGCGTACGGTCGGCGGGCCGTCGCGTACTCCTCGATCGCCACCTCCCACGGCCGGTCGGCCGGCAGGACCAGGCCGCGGGCCGCGGTGCCGAGCGCCTGCGTGCCGACCGCCTCGGCGGCGCCGGTGAGCACGGTGACCCGGTACCGGCGGCCGGTCTCGTACGAGGTGAACACGAACGCGGCGTCCACCGGGTCGTCGTAGAGGTACGTCCCGCTGAACGGGGTCAGGCTGGCGGCGGCGGCGCTGATCCGCAGCCCGGCCCCGCGGCCCCGCAGCCGGAGCGTGTCCGGGCCCGCGTAGGTCACCTCGACCCGGCCGTGCCGGTCGTGCCAGCTCAGCAGCGCCGGTCGGGCCGTCACCTCGGCGTCGGTCGGCGGGGTGAACCGGAGCACCGGGTGCATGCCGTTGCGGTGCGAGACCAGGTGCAGGTCGTCGGCCCAGGTGTGCTCGGCGACCACGGGGGAGACGCTGAGCCAGGACCCGTAGTGGCTGAACGGGATCTCCCGGACGGAGAACGTCGGGCCGGAGGGGGCGACGGTCATCTGCGGTGACTGCCTTTCTGTGGTGCGGACGGCTCGCTCAGTCCTTGACCGCGCCGGCTGTCACGCCCGCGGCGACGTACCGCTGGGCCACGATCAGCAGGACGGTGGCGGGGACGGAGGCGATCACGGCGGTCGCCATGATGGCGTTCCACTGCTGGTTGTTGTTGCCGATGTAGCGGTAGATGCCGAGGGCCACCGGCCGCGCGGCGCCGCCGGCGTCCAGCGTGGACGCGAACAGGAAGTCCGACCAGGCCCAGAGGAAGGCGAACAGGGACACGGTGATGATCGAGCTGCGGCTCAGTGGCAGCACCACGGAGCGGAACGTCCGCCACCGGCTCGCGCCGTCCATCACGGCGGCCTGGAGCACCTCGCCCGGGATGCCGGACATGAACGCCGTGAAGATCAGCACGCCGAACGGCACGGCGATGGTGGAGTCGGCCAGCACCAGACCGGCCGCCGAGTTGAGCATGCCGAGCCGGAGATAGATGGCGTAGCACCCCATCGCCATGATGATCCCGGGAATCATCTGCGCGATCAGCAGCACGAACCGGAGCACGCCGCCGCCGACCGGGCGCAACGTGGCCAGGGCGTAGCCGGCGGGCGCGGCGAGGGCCACGGTCAGCGCCACCGTGCCGAGCCCGATCAGCAGGCTGGTGCCGAGGTACGGCAACTGGTCGCGCAGCACCGCCTGGTAGCCCTCGACGGTGCCGTGCGCCGGGAACAGGTGCGGCGGGTCGGCGCGCAGGTCGGTGTCCCGGGTGAGGGACACGTTGACCATCCAGTAGACGGGGAACAGCATCAACGCGGTGAACACCAACCCCAGGCCGGTACGCCACCAGCCGCCCCGGCCCCGCCCGCTGCTCACCACCGCTGCCTCCGCTGGGCCCGGACGTAGGCCAACCCGAACCCGAGGGCGACCACGATCAGCAGGTTGCCGACCGCCGCGCCCGGCCCGAACTCGGGCAGCAGGCTGCCGAAGCCGAGCCGGTAGGACCAGGTGGCGAACGTCGTGGACGAGTCGGTCGGACCACCCCGCGTCATGATCCAGATGATGTCGAAGACCTTCAGCGTGTAGATCAGCCCGAGCAGCAGGGTGATCGCCGACACCGGCCGCAGCAGCGGGAACGTGATCCGCCAGAACCGTTGCGGCCCGCTCGCCCCGTCCAGCGCCGCGGCCTCGTACACGTCGGTCGGGATCGCCTGGAGGCCGCTGTAGAGGACCACCAGGTTGAACGGGACGCCGATCCAGATGTTCGCGATGATCACCGAGACCAGCGACCACCGCGGCGACGTCAGCCAGTTGACCGGGTCGACGCCGAGCGCGCCGAGCGCGGCGTTGACCACGCCGGCGTCGCTGTTGAGCATCCACGACCAGGTGGAGGCCGAGACGATCAGCGGCAGCAGCCAGGGTACGAGGAACAACGCCCGCAGCGTCGCCGACAACGGGAAGTGCCGGTGGAAGAAGACCGCGAGCGCCAGCCCGATGGCGAATTGGAACAGCAGCGACACCGCCGTGAACACCGCCGTGTGGGCGAGCGCCGGCCCGAACGTCGGGTGGGTCAGCACGTCCCGGTAGTTGTCCAGCCCGGCGAACGGGGCGCCGCCGGAGACGAACGACCGGACCGTGTAACGCCGCAGGCTCAACTCGACGTTGCGGTAGAGCGGGTAGGCGTAGAAGGCCAGCAGATAGATCGTGACCGGGGCCAGGAACGCCCACGCCGTCCACCTGTCGGTGCGGTTTCGGCTCATGGAGCTACTTGGCGACCGCGCCCTGGGCGGCGGACAGCGCCGCCCGTGGCGTCTTCGCACCGCTGAGCGCGCCCTGCACGGCGGTCCAGAGCTGCTCGGAGATCTTCGGGTACCGCGTGCCGAGGTCGTCGCCGGTGCGGCCCTTGGCGGCGTTCACCGCGTCGACCCACACCTTCAGCGCGGGGTCGGCCGCGACCTGTTCGCGTTGCACGGCCGCCACCGGCGCGACGTACGACAGCGTGGTGTCGGTGGTCAGCAGGTTGTCCGGGCTGGTCAGGCAGGACACCAGGCGGCGCGAGACGTCGTACCGGCCGGTGTCGCGCTGCACCGGGACGGAGACGAACTCGCCGCCGGTCGGGGCCGGTGCGGTGCCGCCGGCGCTGGCCGGCACCGGGATGATCCCGTACGCGAAGTCGAGCTTCTCGGCGTTGGCGCGCTGCCAGGTGCCGTTCTCGGCGAACGCGAAGTCACCACCGGCGAACTCCTGCCAACTGGTCGTCTGGGTGTTGTTGATGACGGAGTTCGGCGCGTACCCCCGGGTCAGCCAGTCCTTCCACAGCGTCAGCGCGGACACCGCCGGCGGCGAGTCCAGCGCGGTGAGGCGGGCGCCGGAACCCCAGAACCAGGGCAGGAACTGGAAGCTGCCCTCCTCGGTGCCGATCGCCGAGAAGGTGATGCCCTTCTTGCCGGCGGCCGTGACCTTCGCCAGCGCGGCGGTCAGCGAGGGCCAGTCCGTCACCGACGCGACGTCCACGCCGGCCCGACCCAGCAGATCCTTGTTGTACCAGAGGGCGAGCGTGTTGGCCCCGATCGGGACGCCGTACGCCCTGCCGTCGAGCCGGCCGGCGCCGAGCAGGTTGGGCGCGGACGCGGAGGTGTCCAGCCCGGTCTCGTCCGCCGAGGTCAACGCGCCGGCCTGGGCCAGCGTCGAGATCACCGGGTTGTCGATGATCAGCACGTCGGGTGAGTTGCTCTGCTGGGCCGCGAGCAGCGCCTTGTTGGTCAGGTCGGTGGTGTCGTAACCGGTGCGGCGCACCGTCACGCCCGCGGCGCTGCCGCAGCTCTGGAGCAGCTTCTCCCAGTCGGATCCGGCGGCGAACTGCGGATACGGGTCCCAGATCGTGTACGCGGCCCCGCCGGTGCCGCGATCCGGGCCGTCCGTCGCGGCGCAGGCGCCGCCGGCGAGGACGAGAGCGGTCAGGGCGGCGCCGGCCACGCCCCGCCGCCACGCGGATGTCGTCATGGTGTGCCCCCTCGGCAAGCGGTGGGCGAATCGGTTCGACCGAACATAGGCCGCTCCGGCAAGACGGTCAAGATGTTCGATGCCTGCTCAGGAAACACCGATGTCACGGGCGGGTCATCGCGTTGACATTTATCGATGTCAAAGCCTAAGCTGCGCGGCGAATCGATTCGCCAGGACGTCCTCCGCAGCATCCCCGCCCTGCCGAAGGAGTCACCAGTGGACCTCCCCCGCCCCCGGGCACCCCGGATCCGTGGCCTCGCCGCCCGGATCGCGGCCGGCGCCGTCGCCGTCGTCTGCTCGCTCGCGGTCGTCGCGGCCCCCGCCCGGGCCGCCGACGAGTCGCTCACCGTCACCTTCTCCACCGCGCTCGGTACGCCGACCTACCGTGGCTCGGGCTGGATCTACGGGATGACCGAGAACGGTCAGAACCCGCCGGACAACTACTTCCGGGACGTACGGTTCCGGGCCATGCGCGCCGGGGGCGCCCAACTGCCGGGCCAGGGCTGGGTCGGCGGTGGCTACGACCGCCGGTGGACCGCCACCGTGGCGCAGGCCCGGCGCACCACGGCCCTGGGCGGCACGTTCGTGCTGCTCGACCACGACCTGTGGGGCGCCGACGGCGCCGCGATCAGCCGCTTCCCCGGCGACAACGGCGACTGGAGCGACTACGACCGCTTCCTGGACCGGCTCTTCGCCGACGTGCGCGCGGCCGGCATCACGGTGCAGTGGGACATCTGGAACGAGCCGAACATCAGCCTGTTCTGGAACCGGCCCCAGTCGCAGTACTTCGAGCTGTGGCGACGCACCTACCAACGCATCCGCGCCACGTTCCCGGGCATGCTGATCGTGGGGCCGAGCTGCGCCTGCGTGCCGTCCACCAGCGGGTGGTGGACGCAGTACCTCGACTACGTCAAGGCCAACAACGTGGTGCCGGACATCTTCAGCTGGCACTCGCTGCCCGGCGACCCGGTGGCGAACGTGGCCACCGCCAACCAGACGCTCGACTCCCGGGGGATCCCGCACCCGCGAGCGCACCAGATCAACGAGTACGGCGCGTCCAACCAGCAGAACCCGGCCGGCGGGGCGTGGTACCTGGCCCGGCTGGAACGCGCCGGCGCGGACGGGCTACGGGCCAACTGGGCCGGCGGCCAGAACCTGCACAACGACCTGGCCAGCCTGCTCACCCGCAACTCCAGCGGGCAGTACCAGCCCAGGGGCGAATGGTGGGCCTACCAGTTCTACGGCTCGATGACCGGCCAGGTCGTCGCGGTCACGCCGAGCGCCTCCTACGACGCGTTCGCCACCCGGGACGCCGGCTCGGCGAAGATCCTGGTCGGCGGCAACTCGACCACCGGCAACGTGGCGGTCAACCTCCAGCGGCTCGACGCCACCAGCGGCCTGGTGGTCAACAACCAGGTCCGGGTGGTTGTGCAGAACATCCCGTACAACAACGGCGGCGCCGTGGCCGGCCCGGTCACGGTCCGGGACAGCGTGGTGACACTGGCCAACAACGGCACCACGGTCACCGTGTCGCACGCGAACATCAACGACACGTCCACCGTCACCCTGCTGCCGCCCGGCGGCGGCGGACCCACCAACCAGAACGTCCAGATCGTCGGCGGCCAGTCCGGCCGGTGCGTGGACGTGCCCGGCTCCACCACCACCAACGGCGCCCAGGCCCAGCTCTGGGACTGCAACGGCGGCGCCAACCAGCGCTTCAGCTACACCTCGGGCAAACAGCTCACGGTGTACGGCACCAAGTGCCTGGACGCGTCCGGTCAGGGCACCGCCAACGGCACCGCGGTGGTCATCTGGGACTGCAACGGCCAGGCCAACCAGCAGTGGAACCTCAACGCCGACGGCTCGATCACCGGCGTGCAGTCCGGGCTGTGCCTGGACGCCAGCGCGTTCGGCACCACCAACGGCACCAAGGTCCAGCTCTGGCAGTGCCTCAACGGCGCCAACCAGCGCTGGACCCTCCGCCCCTGACGTAAGGCGGGGCCCCTTCTTAGAGGTCCTAACTTAATGATGGTGGGCGTAACCGAACTTAATGATGGTGGGCGTAACCGACCGGACGTGAGGGTCGTTTCCTCTGAACGTGAGGAGGGGTGAGCAGCCGCCGTGGATCGTCTCGGACGAGTTGTGGGCCGAGATCGCACCGCTGCTGCCACCCCGCCCACCACGGCGCAGCCGGTATCCAGGGCGTAAGCCCTTCGATGACCGCAAGGTGCTGTGCGGGATCTTGTTCGTGCTCTACACCGCGATCCCCTGGGAGTACCTGCCTCAGGAGCTCGGGTTCGGCTCCGGAATGACCTGCTGGCGCCGGTTGCGGGACTGGAACAACGCCGGCGTGTGGCAACGGCTGCATGAGGTGCTGCTGGCCCGGCTGCGCGGCGCGGGGCAGTTGGACATGTCCAGGGCGGTGATCGACGGCTCCCACATCCGGGCGCTCAAGGGCGGCCCAAAACCGGCCCGAGCCCGGTCGACCGCCGCAAGCCTGGCTCGAAACACCACGTCATCACCGACGCCAGCGGCATCCCCCTCGCCGTCACGCTGACCGGCGGCAACAGGCACGACTCCACCCAGACCACCGCCCTACTCGACGCCATCCCGCCCATCGGCGGCCGGCCAGGACCACCGAGGCGGCGCCCCGACCGGCTGTACGCCGATCGGGGCTACGACTACGACAGCCACCGCCAACAGATCCGCGCCCGCGGCGTCACCCCCGTCATCGCCCGACGCGGCACACCCCACGGCTCCGGCCTCGGCACCCACCGATGGGTCGTCGAACGCACCATCGCCTGGCTGCACTGGTTCCGCCGCCTACGCATCCGCTGGGAAATCCGCGACGACATCCACGAAGCCTTCCTCAGCCTCGCCTGCGCCCTCATCTGCTGGCGCCAACTCCAACGTTAGGAGTTCTTAACGCATTCTGCATAGAAGGGGCCCCGCCTCACACCTCAGCGCCAGCTCCACCGCTGGTTGGCGCCGCCGTTGCAGGACCAGAGCACCAGCCGTGTGCCGTTGGCCGTGCCCTGGCCGTTCGCGTCCAGGCAGAGCCCCGACTGCACGCCGGTGACGGTGCCGTTCGCGTTGACGTTCCACTGCTGGTTGGGCTGCCCGTTGCAGGTCCACACGATCACCGCGGTGCCGTTGGCGGTGCCGGCGCCGCTCGCGTCCAGGCAGAGGTTGCCGGCGAGCTGCAACTGCCGGCCGGAGGTGGCGGTCCAGAGTTGGCCGGACTGCCCGGCGCAGTCCTGCAACTGCACCTGCGTACCGGAGCTCTGGCCCGGTGCGGTCACGCACCGGCCGGACTGCTCACCCGCCAGTTGCCGGGCGGACGTCGGCGGCGAGGTGGTCGGCGGCGGCGTGGTCGGCGGGTTCGTCGGCGTGGTGCCGTCGAACTGGGTGAAGAACCGCCAGACCACCGCCTGGGTCCAGGACCGCTCGCCGGGTGCGAACGGGTCGGCGGTTCCGTCCACGGCGTTGGGGGCGTGCGGCCCGTCGAACGCGGCCCAGGCGACCGGGTAGCCGGCCCGGCAGCCCGAGTAGTAGGTGACGACGTGCGTCAGGCTGCCCTGCGCCGGCTCGGGCGGACTCTGCGGGGTGCAGCCGTTGTTCCGGACGAACTGGTCGCGCAGCGAACGCCCCGCCGAGATCGGCAGCGTGCCGTCCCGCAGCCCGTGAATTCCCAGGTACGCGATGGGCTGGGTGCCGCCGTTGCACCCGCTGAGGTTCGCGCCCGAGTAGACCGCGACCGCGCGGAACACGTTCGCCCGGGCGCACGCGAGGGCGTAGCTCATGCCGCCGCCGTAGCTGAAGCCCATCGCGTACCGCTGCGTGGTGTCGACGCAGAGGCCGGCTTCGAACGTGCGGACCATGTCGTCGACGAAGGTCAGGTCCTGACCGTTCGGGTTGGCCCAGCCGTTGCCGTTGCCCTGCGGCGCCACGAAGATCGCGCTGTTGTTCGCCAGCGCCCGGACCCCGTAGTAGGACCAGGGATAGCCGCTGGTCCCGCCGGAGTCGACGTCACCCGCGGTGCCGCCGTTCCAGTGGAAGCCGAAGATCAGCTTGTACGGGCGGTTGTTGTCGTAGTTGTCGGGGATCCGCAGGATGTACGAGCGGTTCTGGCCGCCGCTGGAGATCGTGTGCGAGCCGCTGGTCAGCGCCGGCGCCTTGCCGCAGCCGGCGGTCGCCGCCAGCGGGCCGACGCCGACGGGCCCTTGCCCGGCGGCGAGCGCGGCGCCGCTCATGGCGAGCACGAGCCCCGCCACCCCCGCGACGACGCCGACGACGAGCCGATGTCTCGGCATGACGTACTCCTTCCGTCAAGAGTGAGAAGGGGCCCCTTCTATGCCGGAGGCGTTAAGAAGGGGCCCCGCCTTTCAGGTCAGCTGCGGGGGGTCCAGAGCTGGTTGGAGCCGTTGTGGCAGTCCCACAGGTTGATCCGCGTGCCGTTGACGGTGCCGTAGCCGGCCGCGTCCAGGCAGCGGCCGGACTGCACGCCGCTGATGGTGCCGTTGGCGTTGAGGTTCCACTGCTGGTTGGCCTGGCCGTTGCAGTCCCAGATGATGACTGCGGTGCCGTTCGCGGTCCCGCGCCCGTTCGCGTCCAGGCACTTGTTGCCGAGCACCTGCAACTGCTTGCTGGCGGTGTACGTCCAGCGCTGCATGGTGCCGCCCCAGCAGTCGTACAACTGCACCTGGGTGCCGTTGGTGGTGCTGCCGTTCGGCACGTCCAGGCAGCGACCCGAGCCGGCACCGACCAGTTGCACGTTCTGGTAGGTGCCGCCGCCGGTGCCCGGGGTGCCGATGCTGCCCGACACCGACTGCAACGCGGCGTACCAGACGGCGGCCATCTTGTCGTAGCCGGTGGCCGTCGGGTGGATGCCGTCGATCAGGTCGGCGGTGGTCAGCGCCGCGTGCTGGTCGACCAGGTGGACACGCTTGCCGGCGTTCACCTTGGACTGCACGATGCCGGGGAGGGCGGCGTTGAACGTCCGCACCGCCGACTCCTGGCCGGCGTTGGCCAACGGGATGATCTGCGCCACGAACACGTCGGCGTTGGGCGCCGTCGTGGTGATCCGGTCGATCAGTGTGGAGAGCCGGTTCGGCGCGGTGGAGACGTTGTAGTTCTGCAGGATGTCGTTGGTGCCGATGTGCAGCAGCACGGTGCGCGGCTGGTAGGTGTTGAGCCAGCCGGTGATGTTGGCGTCGATCTGGTCGATCCGCCAGCCCGGGTGGCCCTCGTGGTCGTGGTCGCCGAGGTTGCCCGGCCCGTTGAACTGGGAGCCGACGAAGTCGATCCGGTAGCCACCGGCGGCGAGCCGTTGCCACAGCCCGATCCGGGAGCCGCCCGGGACCTGGGTGCCCTCGGTGATCGAATCACCGAGCGGCATCACCCGCACCCCGCCGTTGGACTCGGCCGCCGCCGGGCCGGCCGGGGCCAGCACGCCGGTGACCGACAGGGCCAGCGCCGCAACCGCGGCGAGCCATTTTCCGGTACGCAATGTCTACTCCTCTCAGGGGCTGGTGCAGGTCAGGGACGGGGTCGACGGCGAGCCGTTGGCGAGGAAGCCGAACGTGGTCGAGCCGGCGGCCGGCACCGAGCCGTTGTAGGACACGTTGCGGACCGTCGCCGTGGAGCCGCTGGTGCTCAGCGTCCCGCCCCAGATCTGGCTGATGCTCTGGCCGCCGGCCAGGCTCCAGCCCACCGTCCAGCCGTTGATCGCCGAGGTGCCGGCGGTGACCGTCACCTCGCCCTGGAAGCCACCGGACCAGGTGCTGGTGGTGCGGTAGCTGGCGGTGCAGGGGCCGTTGGTCGGCGGCGGCGTGGTCGGCGGTGCAGTGGTGGGCGGCGGGGTCGTCGGCGGCGGGGTGGTGGGCGGCGGGTCGGTCGGCGGGGTGCTGGTGCCGGAGCTGAACCGCCAGTGGTCGAGGTTGAACAGCGAGCCGCTGCCGCCGGTGAACCGCAGGTACAGGTCGTGGGTGCCGGTGGCGCCGCTGACCCCGCAGGTCGTGTCGGCCCAGGTCTGCCACCCGCCGGTGCCGGACACCCGACAGGTGCCCACGAGCGGGCCGCTGGTGCCGTCCAGGCGCAGCTCGATGCTGCCGCCGCTACCGGCCGAGGCCACCCGGGCGGTGTACGAGGTCGCACCGGTGCCGAACGCCACGCCCTTGACCTTGATGTAGTCCCCGTTGTCGATGTAGCCGACGTTCATCCCGCCACCGCTGGCCACCTCGGTCTCGACGCCCTGCCCCCAGGCGATCGTCTCGGCCTCCTGCCGGACGTACGGGTTCAACGTGCCGACCTGCGGCGCGCCCGTGGTGGTCATGGAGATGGTCGGGATCGAGCCGTCCGCGCCGTAGGTGAACTTCTCCACCGCCACCGACCTGGTGAAACCACCGCCGCCCGGTAGCGCGCCGTTGTGGTAGAAGAGGTAGGAGCCGCCCTTGTAGTCGACGATCCCGGGGTGGTTGGTGAAGCTGCTGCCCTGGGTGGGCATGACCGTCCCGCGGTAGGTCCACGGCCCGAGCGGGCCGGGTGCGGTCGAGTAGGCGAGGAACTCCGAGCAGCACTTGGCGGCGAACACGTTGTAGTAGAGGTTGTTGCGCTTGTAGACCCACGGCCCCTCCTCGTACAGGGTGGGCCGGTTCGCGTCCCCGGTCCGCGTACCGAAGCCCGCGGTGGTCAGCGGGATCTGCGTGGGGCTGCCCGAGTACGAGGTCATGTCCGCGTTGAGCTTGACGTACCACAGCTTCGGGTTGCCCCAGTAGAGGTACGCCTGGCCGTCGTCGTCGATGAACACGGTGGGGTCGATCTCGCCGTTGCTCACCAGCGGACGGCCGATGGCGTCCCGGAACGGGCCGGTCGGGCTGTCGGCGACCGCCACCCCGATGCCCATCTGGCCGGTCGCCCGCACGACCATGGGTACGTACCAGTAGAACTTGCCGTTGCGGTAGATCGCCTGGCCGGCCCACGCGTCCTGCTTGGCCCAGCTGAAGGTGGCGAGGCTGAGCGGGGAACCGTGGTCGGTCCAGTTGACCATGTCGTCGGACGAGTAGACCCGCCACTCCTTCATGGTGAACCAGGTCGAGTTGTCCTCGTCGTGGCCGGTGTAGAGGTAGACCCGGCCGTTGTAGACAAGCGGTGCCGGGTCGGCCGTGTAGATCGTCTGCACGATCGGGTTGTCCGCCCGGGCGATCGCCGGGAACAACCCGATCATCGCGAGCAGGCTGGCGATCAGCGCGAGCCGGCGTCGGCCGGCTCGCTTTGATAGCGCTAACATTGTTTTCCTCTCGGTGGTGGGGGGTGCGGGGAGATCTCAGCGGTAGCCGGCGGCCACGACGTTGGCCTGGACCGCGTTCTCCGTCGCGTCGGACGGATAACCGGCGACCATGGCGCCCTCGTAGAACGTGCCGGCGCTCAGGTTGGCGCCACCGCCGGGCTTGCAGCAGTCGCCGCCGCTGCCCAGGATGATCGCGCCCTGCTTCTTCATCGGGCTGTAGCCGGGGGGCAGCGACCCGTCGTAGAGCGTGTACAGGTTGCCGGACTGGGCGTTGCTGCCCTTGATGGCGAACCGTGAGGTGCCGTTGTTCTTCAGCGTGGCGGTGACGAACTTGCTGGTGAAGGCGCGCTGGTTGGGGTTCCAGGTCTGGCTGCCGCCGGGGTAGAGGCCCCACTCCAGGTCGGCCTGGACCCAGGGGCCGCTGCCGGAGCAGCCGCCGAACCAGCAACTGGTGCCGAAGTAGATCGCGTCCATCGCGCCGGCGGCGTCCGCGCTGCGGGTGGTCTCGCTGTTGCCGTAGTCGAAGCAGCAGCCGCTGTTGACGTGCGTGCCGCTGGTGACCATGTACATGCCCTCCGGCGCGCTGCCGGTCGGCACGCCGGTCAGGTGACCGTCGCGCCAGTAGCTGTTGCCGGGGTTGATGTAGAGCGAGTACGCCTTCGCGCCGCCGACGGTCAGCGCCTCGCTGGTCGCGGTGGCGGGCCGGCTGGACGAGGAGCCGGGGACCTGCGCGGAGCCCTGGTACCACAGGTCGTTGCCGCGTCCCGACTGGTCGTAGACGACAGTGATCACGCAGGTCGTGCCGCCGCAGAACGCGTCCTGGCCGGCGGCGTCGGCGTAGCCGCCGGCGCCCAGCGCGCCGATGTTGCGGGTGGCGCTGTCCGACGAGCGACGGACCTGGTAGAGGTTGCCGCCGTACGCCGAGAACAGCGCGCGGGTGGTGCTGTGCGCCGCCACACAGGGCGTGCCGCCGGCGGCGTAGATGTCACACGGCCGGCCACCGGTCGGCGGCGGCGAGGTGGGCGGCGGGGACGACGGCGTGGTGGACGTGGTCCACCGCTGGTTGGCCTGGCCGTTGCAGGTCCAGAGGATCAGCTTGGTGCCGTTGGCGGTGCCGGCGGCGTTGGCGTCCAGGCAGAGCCCGGACTGCTGACCGGTGATGGTGCCGTCGCCGTTGACGGTCCACTGCTGGTTGGCCTGGCTGTTGCAGTCCCAGATGATCACGGCGGTGCCCGGGCTGGTGCCCCGGCCGTTGGCGTCCAGGCACTTGGTCCCGTAGACCGTGAACTGCCGCGCCGACGTGTAGGTCCAGGTCTGTGCCGCCGCGCCGGTGCAGTCGTACAGCTGGACCTGGGTGCCGTTGGTGGTGCTGCCGTTCGGTACGTCCACGCAGCGTCCGGACTGCACGCCCACGACGGCGCCCGGCCCGGGGGCGGCGACCGCCGTCCGGGCCTGGGCGGTCAGGACGGTGCCGCCGGCGGTCAGGACGAGGGCCAGGGTGGCGACCAGCAGTCGTGGTCGTCCGGAGCGGAGGGATCGGGGACGGGGGATGGCCATGACGGCTCCTCGGGTGCGCAGGCTCCGGGGCCGTCCGTACCGGCACGGAGCCTCACGGGTGGTGACCGTCGGTGAAGCGCTAACACCCGCTGCGCGCACTCGGCCGCCCGTGCGGCGCGCGAGGTGTCCGGCCCGGCACGAGGCGGCGCTCCCGGAGGTGCCTCGGTGGTGGCATACCGGTCGCTGATGTTATCGCGAACATCGACGTGAGTAATTAGAACACATCGATGTCGACGACCGCGCGGCGAGCGGGCCGGGCATTCGGGCCGGAGCTTCGGGCACGGCTCGGGCAGGCCACGGCCCGAGCCGTCGCCCGGATCGGTCGAGCGACCCGCCCGGAGGCAGGGCGGACCGGTTCTCCGCCCTGGTCCGCATCAGGCTCGGCGCGCCTGTCACCCGGCGTGCACGGCGACTCCGCCGGGGGGCAAGACGGCGCTCAGCGCGTCCGCTTCGTCGCCCGCTTGCGCGGCGGGGTCAGCAGGTCGGCGATGGCGGCGATCGCGGACGGCACCACCCGGTAGTACGCCCAGACCCCGCGCTTCTCGCGTTCGAGCAGCCCGGCCTCGGTGAGGATGCGCAGGTGATGGCTCACCGTCGGCTGGGACAGCCCGAGCGGGGCGGTCAGGTCACTCACCGACGCCTCACCCTCCGGGGCGGACTGGATCAGACTGATCAGCCGCAGCCGAGCCGGGTCGGCGAACGCCTTCAGGACGCCCGCGAGGCGCTCGGCGTCGGCACGCTTGATCGGCTCGCCGGTCAGCGGCGAGATGGACGGCATCGCTGTTTTCGCAGTTCCCACGCCCTCCATAGTCGCACCGACACCATCAATGGGACGGCAAAACCGCCGACCATCACCGGCGGTGAATCTCCGCGGGACCGGGCGGAGCGCCGGACGGGACCACATCCGAAGATCGGATGACCTAGTCTCGGCCCTCCATGCCGGTCGATGAACACACCACGCGGGGAGTCAGGAAGATGCGATTCAAGCGACATGCGGCGCGCTGGGGGTCGGCCCTCGCGGTCGCGATCGTCGGTGCGAGCATGCTGAGCGGCGCGGCCGCGCAGGCGGTTGGCGGGGCCGCGCCCGTCGCGGACGGGACCTACGCGTTCACCGCCAAGGTGGAGAACGACCTGCGGGCCTGCACCGGGGCGCTGGTGGATCCGCTGTGGGTGCTGACCGCCACCACGTGCCTGGCGGAGGATCCGCAGACGGTCCCGGCGGGCGCACCGCCACGCCCCACCACCGTCACCGTCGGCCGGACGGACCTGTCCTCGACCGGCGGGCACCGGCTCGCCGTGATCAGCGTCGTGCCACACCCGACGCGCAACGTCGTCCTGCTGCGCCTGGAGAAGTCCGCCACCGGCGTCGCGCCGGTGACGATCGGCACCGCCCCGGTGGTCGACGAGCAGCTCACCGCGGCCGGATACGGCCGCACCGCCACCGAGTGGGTCCCGGACCGGCTGCACGCCGGCGACGTCACCGTACGGGGCGTCGCCGCCGCCTCGGTGGAACTCGACGGCACCGCCTCCGGAGCCACGCTCTGTCGTGGTGACGCGGGCGGCCCGGCCCTGCGTACGGCCGCCGGGGTGGTGACCCTCGTCGGCGTGCACGACCGGTCATGGCAGGGCGGCTGCCTCGGCGAGACCGAGACCCGCCGGACCGCCACCGCCACGCGGGTGGACGACCTGGGCGACTGGATCGTGGCCGGCAAGGCGACCGTCCCGCTGGTGATCGGCCTCCGGGCCCGGGTGAACTCGCGGTACGTCACCATGGGCGGGCACCTGACCACCCCGCTGATCGCCAGCCGCACCACCATCGGCGCCTGGGAGAAGTTCGACCGGATCGACGTCGGCGGCGGGTACGTCGCCCTCTACTCGCGGACCGTGAACCGGTACGTGACCGCGCCGGTCAACGGGGGTGTCGCGCCGCTGATCGCCAACGCCGCCGCGCTCGGCGCGTGGGAGAAGTTCACGCTCGTCCGGAACAGCGACGGCAGCACCAGCCTGCTGGCCAACGCCAACAGCAAGTACGTCTCCGCCGACAACGGCGGGGCGAACCCGCTGATCGCCAACCGGGCCGAGATCGGCCCATGGGAGAAGTTCGACGTGGTCGAGTCCGCGTACTGACGACCGACCGGCCGGCCAGGGGCACCGACATCTCCGGTGCTCCTGGCCGGTCGGCATCCCGACCCTCATGGCGGCTCGTCCCCGCCTTGCCACGGACCCGACAATGGAACCGCTGACGCCCACCGGGCGCAACGGGGGAGGGCACAGGTGAATCAGGCAGGCGAGCCGGCCCCGTCCGGGCCGACGCCGGGCGCGTCGTCGCGGACCACCCGGATCCGTCAGCTCCGGCTGGTGGGGCTGGTGGTCGTGCTGGCCCTCCTCGCGGCGGCGATGATCCCGATCGTGCTCCAGTTGGGCCCACCGACCCGCGACGACCTGATGGAGCGGGCCGGTCTCAAGGGCAAGGCGCAACTGCTCATCGGGCTCAAGGACGACCAACCCGGGGTCTCCCAGCGACTGTCGAACGACGTCTGGAAGGGTTTCGACGTCGACATCGCCTACCTGATCGCCGGCTACCTCGGGTTCGACCGGTCCCAGGTGCGGTTCCTGCCCATGGAGAGCGAGGACCGGGCCCGCCGCCAGGCCCGCGACCGCGACGGGTTCGTCACCGTCGACATGGTGATCGCCTCCTACAGCATCACGAAGGAGCGGGAAGAGGAGGAGGGGGCCGTCTTCTCCGCGGCCTACCTGCAGACCGAGCAGTCGGTCGTGACGCTGGCCAGCGACAAGGGCCCGGTGAGCAGCCTGGAGGATCTGGCCGGTCGGACCGTCTGCACGCTGACCACCTCGACCGCCATTCCGCGCCTGCGTCAGGCCCGGGCGAAGCCGATCGGCCGGAACCGGATCAGTGAGTGCGTGCAGGAGCTGCACGACGGCAAGGTGGACGCGGTCAGCAGCGACGCGGCGATCCTCGCCGGCTTCGTCACCGGCGACCGGTCGGGCGACGAGGGTCAGCGCTTCCCGAGCCTGCTCCGCAACGCCAAGCCGCTGCGGCACTGGGACATCGGCGAGTCGGCCGCGGAGAAGTGGGGCGTCAACACCGGCCCGAACGAGGCGCTCCGCGACCTGGTGGATCTCGCGCTCGACGACTCGGCCACGAACCCGCGGAACTCGGCCTGGGAGCAGGCGTACGACGCCAACTTCCGCTGGCAGCAGCGTTTCAACCTCCCGCAGCCGGTCGCGGTACAGCAGCAGCCCGACCCCAGGAAGGTGGAGGTACGGCAGTGGCCGTGGGAGAGGATCGCACTGCCGGCCCCGGCATCCTCCGGATCACCGGCGGCCCGGCCAAGAGCGGCCGGCCCCGCCGGATGGCCGGGGCCCGGCAGGCGCAGCAGTGGCTGCTGACGCTCCTCCCCGCGTTTCCCGTCCTGCTCCTGGTGCTGCGGCTGTGGCAACTCAGCCGCCAGGACATGTCGACGATGCTGCTGCTGGTGCAGTACGTCAGCCCGCTGGGCCTGCTCAGCGCGCTGCTGATCGCGTTGGTCTGGGCCTTCCCACTGGTCGTGCTGATGTTCGGGGTGCTCGGGCGGCTGCTGCGGCTCAGCGCCCCGGAGCGCTTCGACCCGGACCGGTCGCTGCTCGCCTCCTGGACGGCGCGTACCCCCGGCTGGGTGGCCACCGCGGCGGTCGCGCTCGGCGCGCTCACCTGGCAGCTCCGCTTCCTGCCGACCCTGCTGATGCTGGCGCTCTGCCTGCTCGCGCTGCGTACCCGCTACCTGTATCCCGACCAGCCGAACCGGATCCTCCTGGTCAGCGTGGCGATCCCGCTGGCCGTGGCGGTGCTGGAGTACGCCGCGCTGGCCCCGGCCGCGTGGGCGGCGCTGCACGTCGGTGAGCCGACCACCGCCGTGCTGCTGGTGGTGCCGCCCGCCGCCACCGTGCTGCTCACCGGCGCGATCCCCGGGTGGATCGCGCCGGCGGTCACCCACGGCCTGGCGTACGCGGTCGCGGCCGTGCTGCCGCTGGTGACCGGCGCGGTCTTCCTGGCGGCGCCGGTGCTGCCCACCACCGCGGTCGAGGTCGCCCCACCGGTCTCCGAGACCGCGACGGGGGGCGGCGAGGTCGCCCCGGAGGTGGTGCTCGGTGCGTTGATCACCGTCACCGACACCTCGACGATCATGCTGGACCGGGCGGCCGTCGTCCGGTTCCTGCCCAACGACCACGTGCGTTCGCAGGTTCTCTGCCCGCAGGCCCGTGCGGTGCCGTACGGCGTGGTGGCGGTGCACGGCTGGCCGGTGGAGGAGACCGTGCTCGACTGGATGATGCTCCGGCGGCCGGTCACCGTGCGGGACGTTCGCTGCGACGGCCGTCTCCCCGCCGGGGACCAGCGCGGCCGGGCCCCGCGTTGACGGTCGGTCCGTCCCCGTGGCGGTGTGGCGACCGGTGGTCAGGTGCGGCGCAGCACCAGGGTCGCGAAACCCAGCAGGTTGCGGTAACCGCGCAACCATCCGTCCCGGTGCGCCCGGGCGACCGTGAGCGCCTCGGCGGCGTCGGGGTGGCCGGGGTTGTCGAGCGCCCACTCGGTGAGCGAGCCGACCCACGACCATTCGTAGTTGTCCCACTCGGCGGCGTCGCTGAGGTGCGCGTACACCGGGGTCCAGCCGGCCTCCTCGGCGGCGTCCACCAGGCCGGCGAGGTCGGTGTGGTCCTCCGGTTTCGCCTCCAGCGCGGCCAGCGCCTCCGGCGTCGGCGGCGCCTGCCAGAAGCCCTCACCCACCAGCAGGATCCCGTCCGGGTTCACGTGCCGGCCGGCGGCCCGCAGCGTCCCGGCGAAGCCGTCGAAGATGTGCGTCGAACCCACGCACAGCACCAGGTCGTAGTCGCCGTCCGGCACGTAGCCGCGGGCGTCGCGTTCGTGCAGCGTCAGCCGGTCGGCGAGGCCGCGCGTCTCGGCCGCCGCGGCGGCGTGTTCGAGCGCGTGGTGGCTGACGTCGACGCCGTCCGCGTGGCCGTCCGGATAGTGGGCGAGGGCCTGCATGGCCCAGGCCGCCCGCCCGCAGCCGAGGTCGAGGATGCGCGCCGCCGGCCGCCGGTCCGCCCGGCGCAGGAGCCGGTTGACGTTGACGCCGGAGACCGGCGCCGCGATCGGGTGGTGCGAGTGCGCGATGTCACTGAGTCGTTGACGATCCACGGTTGACAGTGAACACCAGCGGCCGGGCGCGACGTCGGCACATTTCATGGGGCCGGGTCGGGGTGCGGCCGGAACCGGCGCGCGAAGCGGCGGGTCGTGACCGCGACCGTGACGACGGCGACGGCGGCGACGAGGGCGCCGGCGGCGATGTCGCCGGGGTAGTGCACGCCGGTCCAGACCCGGGCGAAGCCGATGACCACCGCCAGGATCGTGAGCACCGCGCCCCAGCGCCGGGACAGGAAGACGCCGACCGCGAGGGCCAGGGTGAACGCGGCGGTGGCGTGGTCGCTGGGCAGCGACGGACCGGTCGCGTGCGGGATCAACTGGTGCACGTGATGGGTCTGGAACGGCCGTACCTCGGTGCTGAGCGCGGCGGTCACCCGGCCCAGCGCGAACGCGAGCGCGAGCGCGGCGAGCACGCGCGCCACGGCGCCGGCGGCCGGCCGGCCGGCGCGGACCACCGGCACCACCGCCAACGCCCCCAGGAGGTAGATCAACCAGACCGCCGCCCACTCGAACGCGTCGTCGACGGCGTCGACCCGCCCCGCCCCGGCGTTGATCACCTGGAACAGGTGGTAGTTCACGACGCCACCGCCCCTCCTCGGCTGCCCGACCCGTGTCCGGGTGGGCTTCCACGCTCGCACACGGGCGTCGCCGCAGGCCGGGAAAGCGCCGAATTCCGCACGCCGGCCCGGGGGCGCGCCGCCGCGGTGCGCCCCCGGGACCGGCGGGTATCGACGATTGTGGTGGTTCGTCCACACGGGACATCGCGCTGCTCCCGGCGAACATAGCCTGGCCGCGCCGGAACTCCTTTGCCGGCGTTGCCAGTGGACGAACGGGGGAACAGGCCGTGAGAGGTCGCCGAAGGCGCCCGGGCGGGACGACACTACGTGCCGTCATCGCCATGACCACCACCATGATCGTGACAGCGACGACGTTCGCGTCACCGGCCAGCGCGGCGGATCCGCTGACGCCGGCGGACCGGGCCCGTTGCGTGGAGCTGATGCGCACCGGCGGCCCCGCCGTCTCGCGGGCGGCCGAGGTCGCGTTGACCGGCTCGGACGCGGACCTCCGCGAGTTCCTCGACACCGGCTATTCCGAAGCGGTGGCGCACGACAGCCGGGCCGTGGTGGAGCAGTACCAGGAGATCGGTGGGTCCAACACGAGGCAGGCGGCCGAGGCGGCGTTGGCCGGCACCCCGGCCGACGTGCAGCGGTTCCTGGAGAGCGGCTACGAGGCGCCGCTCGCCCTCGACCTGCGGGTCCGCGCCGCCCAGGTGATGACCGTGGGCGGTCCCCAGGTGAAGGCCGCGACCCAGCGCGCGCTGACCGGCACCCCGGAGGACCTGGAGCGGTTCTTCTTCCTGGAGCTGGGCAACGCGCGGATGCTCGACGACCGGGTGCGGATCGGCCAGATCATGACCGCCGGTGGTCCCGCCGTCCGCGAGGCCGCGCAGCAGGCGCTCGCCGGCACCGACCGGGACCTGCGTGACTTCCTGGTCCGCGGGCAGCACGTGGCACGGGCCCGGGACCAGGAGGTGAGCACGCTCACCCAGTTGGTCAGCCAGGCCAAGGAGGCCGGCGAGATGGCGGCCGAGGAGACCGAGGCCGCCAAGAACGCGTCCGCGCAGGCGGTGGAGGCGGCCCGGCTGGCCAAGGCCGCCGCCGAGCGCGCCAAGGCGGAGACCGAGGCGGCCCGCGAGTCGGCCAAGCGCGCGTCCAGCGCCGCCGCCCGGGCGGCGGACGCGGCGGCCCGGGCGGCCGACGCGGCCCGCACCGCGGTCGGCGCCGCGCGGGCGGCCAACAACGCCGCCCGGCTGGCGTCGAACGCCGCCGCGCGCGCCGCCTCGGCGGCCACGCTCGCCGGGCAGGCGGCGTCCCGCGCGTTCGGCGCCGCCGCCAACGCGGCGACCGACGCGACCAAGGCCGCGGCGGCCCGCACGGCCGCCGCCGAGGCACGCCAGGTGGCGGTCAACGCCCGCAAGGCGGCCGACGCCTCGCTCGCCGCCGGCAACGCGGCCCAGGCCGCCAGCGGCGCGGCATCCGCCGCGGCCAGCGCCGGCAACAACGCCGCCGCCGCGGCGACGGCGGCCGCGGCCGCCGGCAACTACTCCAACGTGGCGGCGGCGGAGGCCGCGCGGGCCCGGGCCGCCGCCGCGGCGGCCCAACGCAACGCCGCGGCGGCGACCCGCGCCGCGAACGCCGCCGAGCGGTTCGCGCTGAAGTCGGCGCAGGCCGCCCGGCAGGCGTACCAGGCGGCGTTGGACGCGGCGAAGCACGCGGAGGCAGCCGCGGTGGCCGCGGACGACGCCGCGGCGCACGCCGGCGAGGCCGCCACCGCAGCGGCTCGGGCGACGGCGGCCGCCACCGCCGCGACCACCGCCGCGAACACCGCGACCGAGGCGGCCAACCAGGCCGTGCAGGTGGAGGAGGACGCGCGCCTGGCGGACGCCGAACGCCTGGCCGACCAGACCGAGGAGGGCAAGGCGGACGCGGCCGAGGCGCGCGTCGCCGAGCAGGAGCGACTGGACCGGGCCGCGGCGGACGCCGCGGAGGAGGCGCGGCTGGACGAGCAGACCCGGCAGTGGCTGGCCGAGGCCAGCGCCCCCGGCGCCTCGTCGGAGGTCGTCCTGTCCAGCGGGCGTCGGGCCGCCGCGCGTCTGATGACCACCGGCGGCGACTGGACCCGGGCGGCGGCGGGCGCGGCGCTCGCCGGCTCCGAGGCCGATCTCCGCAGCTTCCTCGCCACCGGGCGGGAGGCCGCCGCCGAGGAGGACGACCGGATGAAGGTCCGGCACATCGCCGCCACCGCCGACAAGCCGGCGCTCAAGACGGCGGCGGAGACGGCGCTGACCGGCTCGCACGACACCGTGGTCACCTTCCTGGAGACCCGGGAGTACCCGGGCAAGGACACCGACGACCGGATCAGGATCGGTCAGTTGATGACCGCCGGCGGTACCCAGATGAAGGCGGCGGGGCAGGCCGCGCTCAACGGCACCCCCGCCGACCGGCACGAGTTCCTGACCACCGGGCAGTACGCCGCGGCCGAGCTGGACGACCGGGTCCGGGTCGGCCAGATCATGACCGCTGGTGGTCCGGAGGTGAAGTCGATGGCCCAGATCGCGCTCACCGGCCCCCGGTCGTACCTGAAGGACTTCCTCACCGACGGGCAGTTCCGCGCGCAGCGTCGGGACGCCGAGACGGCCACCCACATCGCCCGGGTCCGTGGTCTGGTCTCCGAGGCGCTGCGGTACGCCGCCGACGCCCGCCGGGACGCCGCGGAGGCGCAGCGGGTGGCGGCGGTCGCCCGCAAGGCGGCCCAGGACGCGGCGCGCTACGCCGAGCAGGCCGCCACCGCGGCCAGCCAGGCCGCCGGTTACGCCGACCAGGCCCGCACCTCGGCGCAGCAGGCGGCGGCGTCCGCGGTGCAGGCCGCGGCGTCGGCGCAGGTGGCCCGCGACGCGGCGGCCGCCGCGCAGCGGGACGCCCAGGCGGCGGCGCGGTCCGCCGCGACGGCCGACGCCGCCGCGGCCCGGGCCGCCTCCTACGCCGACGCCGCCCAGCGGGCTGCCGCGCAGGCCCGCGCCTCGGCGCTGGCCGCCGGCAAGAGCGCGCAGGAGGCGGCGGCGGACGCCCTGGCGGCGCTCGACGCCGCGGTGCGGTTGCAGCGGGAGGAGCAGTCCCGCGGCGGCCCCGAGCAGAGCCCCTGGGAGGTGCCGGTCCCGGGTCAGGACCCGCCACGGGACCCGCCGTTCCGACTGGGCAACCAACTGCTCGGCAACAACCTGCTGGCCCAGGCGGCCGTCAAGTTGTGGGGCGGCCAGTGCTTCGCCGGC
Organism: Micromonospora sp. NBC_01392; assembly: GCF_045040125.1. Lineage (NCBI taxonomy): Bacteria > Bacillati > Actinomycetota > Actinomycetes > Micromonosporales > Micromonosporaceae > Micromonospora > Micromonospora sp. NBC_01392. Next base: position 2,408,322 of record NZ_CP109549.1, read on the forward strand.
CAGAAGCAGATGATCTGCTACGGCGTGCAGACCCCGAACGGGCGGCCGATCACGATCGGCGACTACCTGCTCTACCCGGACTCGTCGAGTGAGCTGCTCCAGACCGTGAACGCCGAGGCCGCCGAGCGGGAGGCGCTGCGCCAGGCCGGCGTGGACGCCGGGACGTACGGCCCGGACCTGCTCGAACACGAGGCACGACATTCCGATCAGTGGCAGCACTTCAGCCCGCCGAACTTCCTGGCGCTCTACTTCTCCGGCACCGCCCTGTCGTACCTGCTCACCGGCACCGACGGCGACGCCAACCCGTGGGAGATCGGGGCCAATCCCTGGAAGGGCGGATACTGGGAGCATGGCAAGGAACCGGCGCAACCCAGCTGGCTCGAACCGGTGGCCAAGTGCATGCTGGGTCTCTGCTGGTGAGCCGATGCTGAGGCCGTCCCGGCTGATCCGGGTGGCGGGCGTCCTCGCGACGCTCGCCACCGTGGCCACCGTCTCCGCGTGCTCGCCGGCCGCGAAGCGGGTGACCGCGGTGCGCCAGGTGGACGGGCAACCCACGATGCTGATCGTCGGCTGCGACACGTTCGACGCGGACCGGGTGAGCGTCTCCACCGAGGGGGTCTCCCCGCCGGTGCAGTGGGACGCCGACCGCGGCGCCGGCGGGGCCGTCGACGAGGTCCGGTTGTTGCAGTCGCCGTCGGGGTGGACGGTCGACGGGCAGACGCTCACCGCGTTCCAGCCCGGTACGGAGTACACCGCCTCCGCCTTCGACAGCGGGCAGGGCACCGTGCCGGTCCGCTTCACGCTGGCGGAACTGGCCGCGCTCCCGCCGGATCAGGTCCTGGTCGGCGAGCCCGGCGGCAAGCGGAAGGCGGTCACCGAGGACGCGTTCCGCCGCGCGGCGAAGAAGTCCTGCTGACGGCGGAGGAGTGCCGGTCGGGGCCCGGACGGGCCTCGTCCGGCACTCGTTCGCGGGTCAGCCGGTGATGACGACCTTCGCGCGGGCGTGCCCGCCTTCGAGGTAGCGGAGGGCGGCGGGCACCTCCGCGAGCGGACAGGTGCGGTCGACGACCGGTGTGAGGTGGCCGGCTTCGGCGTGGGCGCGCAGCGCGTCGAGGTGTTGCCGACCGGGTGTCGTGGCGAGGACGACGATGCGGTGCCGGACGAGCGGCGCCACCAGCCGGCCACGCGTGAGCAGCCAGACCGGTCCGACGAGGTGGCCGCCGCGGTAGACGCCGCCGCCGGAGAGCACCAGCGTCCCGGTCGGGGTCAGCGCGCGCCGCAGCGCGGTGAGCGAGCGGTTGCCGACCAGGTCGAACACGACGTCGTGGCGGCGCGGGTCGCGGGTGAAGTCGTCGCGGGTGTAGTCGATCACGTGATCGGCGCCGAGCGTGCGGACCAGGTCGACGTTGCGGGTGCTGCAGACCGCGGTCACTGTCGCGCCGAACGCCTTGGCCAGTTGGACGGCCAGGGTGCCGACGCCGCCGGAGGCGCCGTTGACCAGGACGCGCTGCCCGGGTTGGACCCGCCCGGCGTCGCGCAGCCCCAGCAGCGCGGTGGTGCCGGCCAGCGGCAGCGCCGCCGCCTGCTGCGGTGTCAGGTTCGCCGGCGCCGCCGCGACCAGGTCCTCGGGTACGCACACGTACTCCGCGAACGCGCCGTTGGCGTCGCCGAGGTCGCCGTAGACCGGGTCGCCCACGCGCACCTGCCGGACGTCGGCGCCGACGGCCTCGACCCGGCCGGCGAAGTCCCGTCCGCGGATGCGGGCCCGGGGCCGCGTGCGCCCCATCGCCAGTCGCGCCAGCCACGGGTCGCCGCGCGTGGCGTGCCAGTCGTACGCGTTGAGCGCGGCGGCCTCGACCCGCACGCGCACCTGGTCGGCGGTGGGTTGCGGCACCGGAACGTCCGCCAGCGTGAGCGTCTCCGGCGGGCCGTACCGGTCCTGGACGATCGCCTTCATCGTGCCTCCTAGGTGTACGCCGTACACCTATGGTCGGTGTACGGCGTACACCTGTCAAGACGGTTAGTGTTCAACCACCGCCGCCGGGAGCGAGGACGAGATGGCTGAGCAGGCCGACGTGGCGCGCCGGGCGCCACTGAGCAGGGCACGGATCCTGCGGACCGCCGTCGCGCTCGCCGACGAGGCCGGCATCGCCGCCCTCAGCATGCGCAACCTCGCCCAGGAGTTGGGCGTCGTGCCGATGGCCCTCTACAAGCACGTGGCCAACAAGGACGAACTGCTCGACGGCATGATCGACGCGGTCGTCGCCGAGATCGACCCGCCGGCCCCCGACGGCGACTGGAAACACACGATCCGCCGACGCGTGCTCTCCGCGCGACAGATGCTCCGGCGCCACCCCTGGGCGTCGCTGGCGATCGAGACGCGCGACGCCGCGACGCCCGGCGTCCTGGCCTACCTCGACTCCATGGTCGAGGTGTTCCGGGCCGGCGGGTTCTCCGTCGACCTGGCACACCACGTGATGCACGCGATGGGCAGCCGGATCCTCGGCTTCAGCCAGGAACTGTTCGACGCGTCCCGGCGCGCCGGCCGGTCCGGCACGTCCGGGCCCGAGCCGTCGGCCGCGTTCCCGCCGGAGGCCGCCGCGCGGTTCCCGCACCTCGCGGAGGTCGCCGGGGCGGCATCCCACGAGGACGGATCGGTGGTCGGTTCGGGCTGCGACGACCAGTTCGAGTTCGAGTTCGCGCTGGACCTGCTGCTGGACGGCGTCGAACGGCTGCACCGGCAGGGCTGGACGTCCTCACCCTGATCCGGCCGGCGACCCGCCCGGGAAGGGGCTGGTCCGGCCGGAAGCCGGCCGGCGTCCGTGTGCACCCCGGCTGGCACGCGGGGCTGGCGTGGCGGGAGAGGGATGTTCCTCACGAATGCGGGTATCCCGCCGCCGATCAGGCGCGGGAGACCGACGTACAGCCGAGAGTCGCGGGAGGAAGCGATGGAAACGGCGTCCTCACCGGCGGGGCGGACGGCTGAGACTCCCGAGGTGGACGTGCCGGGGGGCGAGGGGGAGAGTCGAGCGGCGTCGACCGCGTTCGACCTCGGCTGGTCGATGGCGAAGGCGTTCGAGATCGCCGTCAGCGGGACGCTGGCTCGGACCTGGGACAGCGACACCACCGAACGTGCCCTGCCAGGTCTTGGCGCACTCAGCCCTCGACAACGGCTGGAGGCGCTGCTCGACGAGATCAACATGGGGACGGAGAAGCTCCACCGGTCCGTGCCGGTTTCGTCAGTCGCGCCTACCCTGGATGATGTCCGGTCCGAACTGGAGGACGTCGGCCCCGGCGGGCCGGGCATGGACCGGCTCGTCGCCGCCCTGCGCCGGACCCACGTCGACCTCATGAGATGGTGCCAGGCGACGGATCGACGGTACGGCACCGCCTACCTGCTCGGCCGATCACTGGCCGACGCGGCGCGGCACCGGCGTCGGGAGGATCCGGCGAGCATCGAGAAATCGTTCAGCCATGGTCGTCAGCATCAACGTGGCCAGTGGCTCACCGAGCTGTCGAGCGCTCTGCCGGAGTACGCGGCGAGCGTGGTCCGGGAGTCCCTCATGTTCTGGACCGGTGCGGTGGCCGACGCCTGCCGGGATTCCCGCCGGAAGGCAGACCGCCTGTCGGCGCTCAACAATCAACTCAACGCGCAGGCCGACCTGTGGCGGAGCATCCTGACCGGGGTCCTCGATCCGCGTAACCTCCTGGTCGAGCAGAACAACGCCGCCATCCTCAGTCGGATGACGCTGACCTACCGCGATCTCCTCGGTCTCACCATCCGGAGACTGTGGTGGCCGGTCGTCCTGCCGGTGCTTCTGGTGGTGGGCGCGGTGGTGATCCTGATGGCTCTCACCTCTCAGGGATCTGCCGTCACCAGGACGGCCACTGCGCTCGTCGCGGTCGGCGGCGGGGCGTTCGCCGTTTGGCAGTCGGCCGCCCCGGCGACCGTCGCCGCCTTCGCCCGGTTCAACCGGCCGCTGCTCGATCAGGAACTGGTCGCGGAGATGTCCCGGCAGGCGAGTTGGCCCCTGGCCAAGGCGGTCGGCACGCGTACCGGCAGCGCGAGGCGGATACGTACCGGACGTCTCCGACGCCGGGCGGAGCGCGGCGGGGCCGTGCACGGGCCCGGCGACTATGTGCCGGCGCTGTCGGACGGCCGGTCCCCTCTCGGACGACCTGATCGGGACGGCTGATCCCGGGTCGTGGCGGGTTGGACCGGGATACCTCGGGTGTCGCACCCGCGACGTAGCCTCTCCCCGTCGTGGAGCGAGCTACGGGGAGGCTACGCGATGGGCGACTGGGACGGCGTCGGGCTGCTGCGCGGCGGCGACGTGGCACAGGTTCGGGCGCGGCTGGCGGCCGGGGCCGACCCGCTCGCGCCGTGCTGGCAGGGTGGCCGCACGATGCTGCACGAGACGGCGGAGTCCGCCTCGCCGGCGGTGGTGGCAGCGATGGCCCGGGCGGCACACGACCTCGACCGGCCCGCCGACGGGCGGTCGGCGCTCTGGCTCGCGGTGCACGCCGGCCGCGCGGACAACGCCCGGGTGCTGGCCGACGCCGGAGCCGACCCGTGGTTGCCGATGATGGCGGGGTGGTCGCCGGGGCGGCTCAGCCTCGCCGGTCCGGAGCCCGCCCTCTTCACCGGCCGCCCGGCGGATGTCGCGCTGACCCCGGCCGAGGCGGGGGTCGCGGCCCGGGCTCCGCGGCTGCGCGCCACGTTCACCGGGATCCATCTCGAGGGCACCGGGCTGCTCAGCGTCGCCGGCATCGACACCGCCGACGTGGTCCGGCGTCTGCATGCCACTACGGCGACGGAGGATGACCTGCTCACCCGCTACGACGTGGAGGTGGACGAGGACTTCGACCCGGACGCCGACCCCGACGCCTGGCGCTGGCTGGAGGACATCCACGATCCGCTGCTGATCGGGGGCACCGACGTGCCCGGCGGATGCGTGCTGACCCAGCCGTGGGGTTACCAACCGCAGACGCTCGTGGTAGGCCGGGCGGTGTCCGCCGGGACGATCGCCTACGGCCTGTTCGCGAACCCGAAGAGCGGCAATCAGGGCAGTGTCTTCACCGATGCGCCGACTCCGGCGAGGGACCTGCACCCCGGCGGCGAGCCGTGGGAGGACGCGACGCCCGACGAGATCCTACTGAGCTACCTGTACCGCGGCACCCCGGCTGCCTACGCCTGCGCCTACGTGGGCCTGGAGCCGAGGAGCGCACGCCCGGTCACCGGCCCGCCCGACACGTGGATGCTGGTGCCCGAGCGTGACCCCGAGCACCGGTGACACCGCCGGCTCAGCCCTCGCCACCCAGAACGCACCGAGTGACCGGAGACGCCGATGACCTACCCGCCGCCGCGCTACCTCGGGTCCACTGGCGAGGCCAACGCGACCTACCGCCCGGCCGGCGCCGCACCCGACCTGCGGCATGCGAGCGGCGGCGGGGCACACTACCTGGCCACCGGCGCGACCACGAACGGCCGGTTCGGCCTCTACCGGTGGGACATGGGCGCGACGCCCAGCGGCCCGGCGCCGCACTTCCACCGCAGCATCTCCGAGTCGTTCTTCGTGCTCAGCGGCGTCATCCGCATCTACGACGGGCGGCGCTGGATCGACTGTGGGCCGGGCGACTTCGTCCACGTGCCGGAGGGCGGGGTGCACGCGTTCCGCAACGAGTCCGGTCGGCCCGCGTCGATGCTGCTGCACTTCGCGCCCGGCGCACCCCGAGAGGGCTACTTCGAGGGGATCCGCGAGCTGGCCGAGATGAGCGAGGAGGAGCGGACGGAGTTCTTCCTCCGTCACGACACCCACTGGGTGTGAGCTGCCTCCCGCATGTCGACGCCGTACGCCTCCTCCCGCACGTCGGCGTCGGGGTGCCGGCGCAGCCCGGTCAGCAGGCCCCGCCACGGCTCCGGCCACCCGGAGACCGCCCCGTGCCGGACCAGCGCCACCGCGAACAGCCCGCCGGCCAGGTCACCCCGGCCGGCCAGCCGCGCCACCACGTCGTCGAGCCCGGTCAGGTCCGGCCAGTCCGGGAGGGCGCGCAGCCGCGCGCCGACCCGCCCGGCGGCGCGTACCGCGAGGACGGGCCGGCCCGCGCAGAGCGCCGCGACCTCGTCCAGGTTGTCCAGCCGGCCGAGGTCGACCAGCAGGCCGGCGGCCGTGCCGACGAAACCGGGCCGGCCGGCGAGCCATCGGGCGGCGTCGACGAGCGCGGTCCGTTCGGCGTCGGCCGGCCGGTGCGCGACCCGGACGGCAGCGCCGCGGGCGAGCACGTCGACGCGCCGCCGGGCGGGTCGGTCGGCGGCCGGGTCGCCGGGCCGGTCGTCGGCGGCGTCCCGGTCGACCAGCCGCGCCAGCGCGACGCCGAGCACCTCGTCGCCGCCGGCCCGCAGCAGGTCGGCCACCGCGAGGTCGACAAGCGTCTCGTCCAGGTCGGTGAGCCGGTCGACGACCAGGTCGGTGACGTCCGCCAACCAGGGCGCCCATTCCCCGAGCCGATCGAACGCGGCGCGCCGGACCTCCCGGTCGGGGGCGCGACACGCCTCGACGACGAGCGCGGCGTAGCGGGGCCGGTGGCGTTCCGGGAGCCAGTACGGATACGCGCCGAGGACCGCGCGTCGTTCCTCGCGGCTGCCGCCGACCGCGGCCCGCAGGACGGTCCAGCTCGCCTCCGGGGTCAGTCGCTGCCGGGCGGCGGAGACGATCGCCGCCCGCAGGTCCCGGTGCGTTCCCGCATCCAGGTACGCGTCGCGCAGCGTCGCCATCGCCGCGGGCGGCCCGTAGCGGGCCAGCAGCCGGGCGGCCTCCTTCCGGCTGGTGAGCTTCGCGGGCCCGGTCCGCAGCAGCGCGCCGAGCAGGTCGACCAGCCGGGACGGCGGGACGTGCCGGGCGGCGCGGGCCGCCGCGTACAGCGCGACCCGGGCCCGGTCGCCGTCGGCGTGGCGGAGCAGCACCGGCAGCGCCTCGTCCGGGCGGTCGGTCCGGACCAGCGCACCCAGCGCCGCCTCGGCAATCGGCACCTCGGGCGCGTCGAGGTGGCGCCGCACCAGCGTCCGCCCGGCGTCGCCGAGGCCGGCGGCGGCCCGGATCGCCGACGCGCGTTGCCACACGACGTGGCCGGTGTCGGCGACGACCAGCTCCTGCAACTCCACGAAGCGGGCCTGCTGGCGGGGCAGCCAGCGGGCGGCCCCCGGCGCGTGGCCGGGCACCCACCGGATCCCGGACTCGACGAACCGGCCGCGCGGGCGGCGGCCCAGCGCCCGGTCGAGCAGGTCGGTGCGGACGCGTCCGACCGTCTCCCAGACCACGTGCAGCGTCACCGCCGACGCGTCGACGCCGAGCACCTCGGCCACCCGCTCGGCGCGGGTGGCCGGGTCGGCGAGCCACAGCGCGATCGCCGTCCGCGCCACCGCGGGCAGCGTGTCCCGGGCGAGCGCCCGGCGCAGCAGCCCCTGGAGCGCGGGCAGTCGCCAGGCCCGCCTGCCCAGCGCGTACGTGAGCGCGAAGAGCGGAGCGTAGTTGCCGCGCCTCATGCCGGCCTCGACCCAGCCGCGCAGCCGCTCGAAGACCATGGTCTCCTGCCCGCGCCGCAGCACCTGGTCGAAGCGGCGCAGCACCGGCACGGTCGCGCCGCTGCTCACCCGGTCGACGGTGAGCAGCGCCCATCCGCGCAACGGCGCCACGTCGACGTGGTGCGCCAGCACGTCGACGGCGAGGTGGCTCAGCGCCGACGTGGTGGCGGCCGAGGCGTCCCGCGCGTCGACCGCGTCGGTGGTCACCCGCGTCAGCCCGTCGGCCGTGTCGGCGGTGAGCAGCGGCGCGACCCGGGACAGCGCGGTGAGCGCGGAGGCGCGTACCGGATCCTGCTCGTTGCGCAGCCGGGCGAGCCGGGCGACCAGCTCGGCCACCACGCGCGGGTCGCGGGAGCGGCGGGCGGCGGCCACCAGCAGCGCCCAGCCGGTGGCCCGCTCGTCCGCGTCACCGGAGCGCACCGCGCCGTCCAGCGCGGCGGACGCGTCCGGCCAGGGCAGGTAGGCGCTCCACGCGCGGACGTCGGCCTCCCGTTCCCGGATCCGGGGCAGGCCGAGTACCCGGGTCGCCTCCCGGACCCGGACCGTCGCCGGCAGCACGTCCATGACCTCGGCGGCCGGCACCAGCAGCGTGGTGTCGGTGCCGGCGAACGCCAGGTCGTACAGCTCGCCGCGCCGGTGCGGCGCGACGGCGTCGAGCAGCGCCGCCAGGCTCCGGCCGTGGTCCCGGAACCGGGCGGCGAGCGGTGCCAGCTCGTCGGTGGGCAGCACCGCGAGGCGTCGCAGCAGCGCCGGCGGCGGCGTGGTCCGGGCCACCCAGGCCGCGCGTCCCGGCGTGGCGAGCAGGCGTACGACGCGGGCCGCGTCGTACGCGGCGAGCCGCCCGTACGCGACCGGCGGGCCGGGCAGCGACCGCTCCGGCGCGTACCGTTCGAGCAGGTCGAGCGCTTCCGCCGGGTCGCATCGCAGTACCGCGCCGGCGACCTCGCCCCAGATCCGGGCGCGTTGCTCGGGCGGGGCCGCGGCCAGCCGCTCGCGGGTCCGGGCCAGCAGCGTGCCGGCGTGCCGCCGGACCAGCCGCTCCAGGCTGAGCGCGTGTTCCAGGTCGGGCAGCAACGCCCGTACCGTGTCGGTGCCGCAGGCCGGCAGCAACGCGGCGGCCTCCTCGTCGCCGAACCGGTCGCGTACCTCGGTGATCAGCGCGTCGGCGACGGCCGGCACCGGCCGGCGGCGCAGCGTGCGGTAGACCCGCCGCCGGTCGACAGCGGCCCGGTCGGTGAGGTCGCCGGCGGGTGTGCCGGCGCGCAGCGCCCCGGCGAGCGCGGTGGCCCGGATCGACGGCAGCGGGTCGTGGGTCGCGGCGGCGACGGCGGCGTCGTCCCGGACCACCAGGGCGGCGATCAACGCGAGCCGCCGGGCGTAGGCGTCCCCTCCGCGGAGGTCGGCGCAGACCCGGGCGCGGTCGGGCGCGGTGCGTGCCCAGTCGGCGAGGTGGCGCATCCGGGCCCGGTGGGGGAGTGGGTCGAGCGACGTCAGCAGCGCGCGGGTGGCGGTGAGCACGACGCACATTGTGCCGGTGGGTGTCGCGCCCCGGGTGCCGGCCCGACGCCGGGCGGACCGGAATCCCGCGCGCCCGCTATTCCTGCAATTCCTATGTAAATTGCGGATTTTCAGCTTACTCTCAGGTCTGCTCCGATTGACATTAATGGGACCGTCGGGGATATTCCTAGCGGCGCATCGGGGCGCGGGGCGAGCGGATGGAGTCTGCGGATTCCGGCTGTGCGACATGCGCGTAGGTGTCGGTATGCCCTGCTCCGCGGGGCGCGGATAGGTTTGGAAAAATGATCAATCGCGCCGTCGAATTCGCCAAGCACAATACGCCGAACTCCATGCGCGTCGCGGCTCGGCGGGCGCAGATGGAAACGCGCAACACCCGGATGCGGCTCACCGTGCCGGTCGTTTCCCGCAGCGAATTCGACAACATCTTCCACTGCACCGTCCGCAAGACGGGCAGCCAGTGGATCAAGGCGTTGTTCAGCGATCCGACCGTCTACCGTCATTCCGGGCTGCTGCCGTACGACCCGCGCTTCTACTCCGGCGGCGCGACCGCGCCCGTCCCGCGCGGCCGGGTCGGCCTCGCGATCTTCCTGTCCCACCGCCGGTTCGAGGCGGTGCCGAAGGCCGGCACGTACCGCGCCTTCTTCGTGATCCGCGACCCGCGCGACGTGGTGGTGTCGAGCTACTTCTCGCTGCGGAACTCGCACGCCCCGATGGGTGACATCCCGCAGGCCCGCAAGGCCCTCCAGGAGAAGTCGAAGAAGGAGGGGATGCTCTACGTCATCGCCCGCCTCCGCGACAAGAAGCAGTTCGGGCAGATGCGCTCGTGGGCGGTGGCCCCGCCCGCGGAGACGTTCCGCCTGTTCCGCTACGAGGACCTGACCGGCGACCGGCAGGCCGAAGAGGTGGACCGGCTGATGCGGCACTGCGGCATCACGCTGCCGCCGTCCGACCTGACCGCGCTCCTGGCCCGCTACAGCTTCACGAAGATGAAGAAGGACAAGGAGACGCCGGGCCGGATCTCCCACTACCGCAAGGGCGCGGCCGGCGACTGGCGCAACCACTTCGACGACGACATCTACGCCGCCTACACCGCGGCGGCCGGTGACCTGGCCGAGGTGCTGGGCTACCCCGCCCGCGACGCGGTCGCCGCCCGGCCCGACGGGCCGGACCCGGCGGCCCGGTAGGGGTTGTCGGCCGAGCGCCGTATCCTGCTGCCGTGGCACTGCGGTTCACCACGCGCGCGTCCGACTCCGGGTGGGTCGACACGGTGTGGACCTGCGCCAGCGGGCCGGTCACGGAGATGACGTCGGTGGCCACCGCGTGCTGGGGCCTGGTCTTCTGGCGGTGCGACGGCCGGCCGTACGCGAGCGTCTCCGGGCCCGAGACCGGCGCGGGCGTCGCGCCGGTGCCGGCGGGCGCCGCCTTCGTCGGCATCGAGTTCGCGGTGGGGACGTCGCTGCGCGTCCTCCCCGTCCCGGCCCTGGTCGACCGCGGCGCCACGCTGCCCGACGTCACCCGCCGGACGTTCCGGCTGGCCGGCGACCGGTGGGAGACACCGGGCCCGGACGACGCCGAGGCGCTCGTCGAGCGGCTGGTCCGCGCCGGCGCGGTGGTCCGCGACCCGTTCGTCGCCGAGCTTCGCCGCGGCCACCGCCCCTACGCGTCGCCGCGCACCGTGGAACGTCGGTTCCGGGCGGCGACCGGGCTGACCCAGGGCGCCGTGCGGCAGATCGAACGCGCCCGGGAGGCCGCGGCGCTGCTGGCCGCCGGCGTCGCGGTGGCTGAGGCGGTCACCCGGCTCGGGTACGTCGACGAGCCGCACCTGGCCCGCGCGCTGCGCCGGTACGTCGGGAGGACGGCGGGGCAGTTGCGCGCGGGCGGGGGCCGACCGATCGCGCTGGACCTGGGTCAGCGGACCACGTCGTAGATCAGCTTCAGCACGCCGTTCGAGTAGGTCTCGGACTCCCGCAGCCGCACCGTCTGCTTGTCCTTGTCGGCAGTGCTGAACAGGCGCTTCCCGGCCCCGAGCAGCACCGGGAAGACGAGCAGGTGGTACCGGTCGATCAGGCCGGCGTCCGACAGACGGCGGGCGAGTTCCGCGCTGCCGTGGATGAAGACCGCCCCGCCCTCGCCCCGTTTGAGCGCGGCCACGTCGTCGGTCGAGCGCAGGATCGTCGTCGGGCCCCAGCCGTCGACGAGCGCGTCGTCGGGCAGGCCGGACGAGACCACGTACTTCGGCAGCTCCCGGTAGTCGGCGTGGTCGTCGGAGTCCCGCCAGACCGGCGCGAACGCCTGGTAGCTGCGGCGACCGAACATCAACGCCGTGGTGTCGGCCAGCTCCTCGCCCTTGAGCGAGAAGGCCTCCGGCACGAACTCGATGTCCCGCACCACCCAGCCACCGCTGCGATGCTCCTCGCCCGGCCCGCCGCCGGGGGAGTCCACCACGCCGTCGAGGGACAGGAAACCGGTATAGACAAGATCACGCATGGGGGAATGCTAGGAATCCGGGCCGCCCACTGTCTTGTACGGAAACGACACGCCGCGCATCGGGCCGGGCCGGGCCGGTGTCAGGGCAGCGGGACCACGTAGGAGTCGACGCGGGCGATGAGCCCGTCGCGGAACGTGAACAGGTCGTTGAAGGCGAAGCGGAACGGCCCGTGCGCCACGCTGACCCCGCGCCCCTCGCCGGTCACCACGACGACGGGGCCGTCCTCGTGCACCCGCTCGACGTCGAGCCGCGGGCTGCCGGCGAACGCCGGGTTCTCGATCTCGCCGTCGAACTCCGCCCGACCCCGGGTGGTGCGGTGACCGTGGATGACCCATTCCACGTCGTCGGTGAGCGTCGCCAGGATGCGCGGGTGGTCGCTGGCCCGGAAGCCGGCGAAGTATTCGTCGACCAGGTCACGCTGGCTGATCTGCGGCACTGTCGGCTCCTTCGGCGGAAAGGTGGGCGGCGAGCGCGTCGAGGATCGAGGCGAGCCCGTCCGCGGCCCGGGCGGTCCGCAGCTCCGGCGGGAGCCGGCGCTGGTGGACGGTCAGTTCGGTGCCCTCGCCGGCGGGCCGGAGCGTCACGGTCGTGCGCAGGCCGGTCACCGGTTCGTCGAAGACGAGTTCACGTGGCGGGTCGAGGCGCACGTAGACGAAGCGGAGTCGGCGGGTCGCGCCGTCCGGGGCGCGGGTGTCGAGCGCGAACTCGCCGCCGGGCCGCGCGTCCACGGTCACCGACCCGGGTGGCACCTCGGCGTGTGAGCCGCCCCAGAACGCCGCGAGGCCCGTCGGCGTGGTGAAGGCGGCCCAGACCCGGGCCGCCCCGGCACGGAGGTGTCGACGGGCGATCAGTTCGTCGCCGTGCCGCTCGGCGCGGGCGGTCACCGGCTGCCCGCCCCGTCGTCGAGGTGGCGGTCGAGCGCGTCAAGTCGGTCGTCCCAGGCCCGGCGCTGCTCGTCGAGCCAGGCGCCGAGCGGCGCGAGCCGGTCGGCCCGGAGCCGGCAGGGCCGCCGGGTGCCCTCGCGGCGTTGCTCGACCAGGCCGCAGCGGCGCAGCACGCCCACGTGGTGGGAGATCGCCTGCGGGGTCAGGTCGAACGGCTCGGCCAGCTCGCCCACCGTGGCGTCACCGTGGGCGAGGCGGGTCACCAGGGCGCGGCGGACGGGGTCGCCGAGCGCGGCGAACGCGAGGTCGAGGTCGGACACGCCCCCACCCTAACGAAAACGACCGCTTTCGCAAGCATCTGTTTGCGAATGGGCGGCGGGGTGGCGGATCGACCACCCGTCGACGCGCACGTCAGGAGACCGCAGTCCGCACCAGCTCGGTGAGCTGCTTCTCCACCGCCGGGCTCCACCGCAGCAGCGCGAACGACGCCGGCCACATGTCACCGTCGTCGAGGTTGGCCGCGTCCTGGAAGCCCACCGTCGAGTAGCGGTAGTTGAACTTCCCCGAGTCCTGGAAGAAGACCACGATCTTGCCGGCCGCGTTCGCGTACGCGGGCATGCCGTACCAGGTCTTCGGCGACAGCTCGGGAGCGGCGGCGGTGATCGTCACGTGCACGCGCTCGGCCAGCTCGCGGTCGGCCGGCGCCATCTGTGCGATCCGGTCGAGGACCGCCTGCAACTCGTCGGCCTTCTTCCCGCCCTTCTTCCCCTCGGCGCGCAGCTCGGCGGCGCGCTCCTTCATCGCGGCGCGTTCCTCGGCGCTGAAGCCCTCGCTCATCTCGGTTCCCCCTCGTTCCCCGGCGGTCGACGTGACGTCGCCCCGCTCAGCAGAAACGCTACGACCGCCCCTACCCACCCCGCTTCTCGATTCCTGATCGCTTCCGGGAGCAAGGCCGGGCCCCCGCTTAACGCCTCCGGTATAGGAGGGGCCCCTTCTCACGCGTCAGGCGCAACGGGGGACAGCCGGCAGCGGCACGGCGGCCTATGATCCGGCGATGACTGAGGTGACGGCCACCCCCACCGAGGCCGAGGCGTTGCTCTCGGTCCTGGAGCGCAACCGGCGGACGTTCGCCTGGAAGACGTCCGGGCTCGACGAGAAAGGGCTGTGCGCGACCACGGCCGCCAGCTCGATGACGCTCGGCGGCCTGGTCAAGCACATGGCCCTGGTCGAGGCGGACTGGCTGGCCGTCAAGCTGGCCGGCGAGGAGCACGGCCCCCCGTGGGACGGCGTCGACTTCGAGGCCGTCCCCGACTGGGAGTGGCGCACCGGCGCAACCGACGCTCCGGGCGAGGCGCACGCGTTGTGGCGGGCCGCGGTCGAGCGCTCCTGCGTCCTGGTGGCGGCCGTGACCGAGGAGCGTGGCCTGGCCGGGCCGGCCTCCTTCACCTGGCCGGACGGTCGCACGCCCACCGTCCGCGCCATGCTCCTCGACATGATCGAGGAGTACGCGCGTCACACCGGACACGCCGACCTGCTCCGCGAGGCGGTGGACGGGCGGGTCGGCGAGGGCGCGCCGCCGGACTTCACGATCTGAGACGTGACCCGCCGACGAGCCGATGAGTTTGGCATGCGACGGCGGTCCACCCGTCGACATCACCTGGAACATGAAGGAGCACCACGATGGCGAAGGTCGTCTCCACGTTGTTCATCTCGGCCGACGGCGTCGCCGAGATCGACCCGGACTGGCACTTCCCCTACTTCGACGACAACATGGGCCGCGCCGTCACCGAGGACTACGACACCTCCGACGTCCTGCTGATCGGCCGTGAGACCTACGACAGCTTCGCCGGCGCGTGGCCGGGCCGGGAGGCCGAAGGCGGCGACGACGCGCCGTTCGCCAAGCAGCTCGGCGACATGCGCAAGGTGGTCGTCTCCCGCCAGCCGCTGGAGTTCTCCTGGCGCAACTCCGAGCTGGTCCAGGGCGACCTGGTCGACGCGGTGGCGGCGCTCAAGGCCGACGCCGGCATCAAGGGCATCCTCATCCCCGGTTCGATCTCGGTGGTGCAGCAGTTGCTCGCCGCCGGGCTGGTCGACGAGCTGCGGCTGCTGGTGCACCCGGTGGCGGCCCGCAAGGGACGCAAGCTGTTCGACGAGGGCGACCGCCCGTACCACCTCCGGGTGACCGCGACGGAGGCCTATCCGACGGGCGTCATCCGGGTCATCTACGCGCCGGCCGACGCACCGGGCCAGGCCGGTTACGACGACGCGAAGGAGCAGTTGGCCACCGGAAGCTGAACGCGCGGGGCAGCGGCGGGCCCGCACGCCGTGGCAAGATCCGCGGCGTGCGCCGCAGCCCGTTGCTCCTGACCGGTGCGGCGGCATGCGCCGTGCTGCACGCCGTCGGCGTCCTGGCGGCGCACCCGGTGTGGCGCGGCGCCGAGGTGCTGAGCCTGGCGTTGCTGCTCGCCTACGCGCTGGCCCGTGGCCTGCCGACCCCGCGCTGGCCGGTGCCGGTGGCGCTGGCGGTGCTGCTGGTGGACGCGGTCCGCACCATGCCGGCAGCGCCCGGCACGCAGGAGTTCGGCTGGACGGTGTACGGCCGGATCGAGCACGTCGACGTCACGGCCGGCTTCGAGGCGGCCCTCACCGCCTGCGGGGCGGCGCTGGCCGCGACCGTGCTGCTGCTGGTCGGGTGGCGAGCCCGCGTCACGCGTGGCCCGGTGGTGGCCGCCGCGCTGGTGGCGGTGCCGCTCCTCGGGTACGCGCTGGTCCGGGTCGTCGAGCTCCGGCGGGACCTGCTGGCCGAGCAGCGGTCGCGGCCGGGTGGTCCGGACGTGGCGGACGCGGTGGGCGCGCTGGTCCTGGCGGTCCTTCCGGCGCTCGCCCTCGCGCTGACCGCGCTGGCGCTCGCCGTGCTGCTGGTCGGCCGGGGGCGCCGGCTCGCCGCGGCCGGCGCTGTCCTGCTGTCGCTGGTGGCGTGGCCACTGATCGACACCAGCATCGACGCGGTGCGGCTGCCCGTCCCGACGTTCACCGAGGCCGGGGTGTTGTACGCCGTCACGCCCACGGCGACGCTGCCGCAGCCGGTGCCGGCGCTCGCCGTGCTGGTCGAGCTGACCGCGTACCTGCTGCTCGTCGCCGGCCTCGCCGGAGCCGGCCGCGGCGCGCCCGCGGCGCCCGCGCCGGCGGCCGGTCCGGGGTAACCGCTGGCGGTCCGCCGGGCGCGCCGCTACGATCCTCGGCGATGACTCTCTCGTGCAGATTGGGGGCCCGGTTCGCGCAAGGTGAGTGCTGATGCGCTCCCCGGCCGCGAACGCGGATTCCCGCCTCTCCCTCTGGCAGCGGGTGCGTGAGTACGCCGTCCTGCCCGACATGATCCAGGCCGCGACCGCCCGCCGTTCGGTGGGCGACTGGGCCGGCGCCTGTGCGGTCACCCGTGTCGACGTCGATCTGAGCCTGCGCGCGGTCGTCCACCGGCACGGCCGCGAGCTGGCCGCGCGGCTCCGCGACGACCTCCGGCACCTGGTGCCCGACCTGTTGCGCTGGCACCTGCCGAGGACCGCCCCGGACGGGCTGCTGCGTCCCGGGCTGACCGTCACGCTGGCCCGGTACGGCCCGCCCGGCCGGGGCGGCACCGGGGCGGCACAGCTCGTGGCACGGACGCCGCCGGCGTGGGCCGACGCCGGGCAGCGGATCAGCCTGGCGGTGTGGGCCGGCCCCGGCGACGACGCGGCGGCCCACCCGCATCCCCGGCCCGACCGTCGCTTCCGACTCGACCTGCACCGCCACCTGTGGGACGCGCGCCGGGCAGGTGAGCTGCGGGTCCGCTCCGGCGCCGACCTGCCGGCGGTCGACCCGGCGGGTCCGGCCCACGGATATCCGGCACACCGGTGGCCGGCCGAGGCGGCGCTGCTGCTCCGGGCCGAGGAGTCGACCGGCGAGGCGGTGGCGGTGCGGCTCGGGTCGCGTCGCCGCCTGATCCTGCAACGCCGGGGCGGCGGGTGGACGGCCCGGTCGGGCCGGTCGACCGCGCTGCCGGTACTGCCGGACGCGGCGACCCGGACACCGCCGGACGTGGAACTGCTGCGCCATCGGATGATCGAGCTGGACCGGCTGCACCCGCTTGTGGCGTCGGCGCTCGCCCCGGGCGCTCCGGCCACCGTCCGGGCCCGCGACGACCGGCCGGGAGACCAGCCCCGCCTGGTCGACTGCCGTGGCGCCCGGCACCGGATCGGCCTCGTCGACGGTGTGCTCGCGCCGCTGGACCACGACCCGGCGGAGGTACGCCGGGAGGAGCTGCTCGCCACGCTCACCGGTACGCCGCTGCCGTGCCTGCGCGCGATCGACGAGGCGCACCGCCGGCCCGAGTCCCTGCCCGACATCCGCGCCCGCCTCGACCACGGCGACCTGCCCGGCGCGGTGGCGGCGGTCGAGGCGCTGCTCGGGCCGGACGCGCTGCTGCGCCACGGTGAGCTGCGCGCGGAGCTGGAGGACGCCGCGCTGCGGCGGATCAGCCACGGGCTGTTCCGGGCCGGGCTGGCCGGCCGCTGCCCGGTGCCGTCCACCCGGGACCCGCGATCCGCCTCGGACCGGCGTTCCCACCCTCGTCACGCCCTTTTCCGCTGACCGGGCCGCAGCCCGTCACGAACCCCCCAAGGTGATCTCCCATGCCCCCTGCCGTCATCCGGACCGACACCCACCCGCCGGCGCAGCTCGATGTCGCCGCCGACCTGATCGCCCTGCTCGGGACCAGCGCCACCGAGCTGCGGCCCGACCCGCAACTGGAGGCGCTGACGCTGGCCGTGGCCGCCGACCTGCCGGTGCTGCTCTGGGGCGCGCCGGGGATCGGCAAGACGGCCGCGTTGACCCAGCTCGCCGCGTCCCTGGACCTGCCGCTGACCACGGTGATCGCCAGTGTGCACGAACCGTCCGACTTCGCCGGTCTGCCGGTCGTCGGCGACGACCCGGCCAACCAGGGCGTGCCGATGGCGCCGCCGGACTGGGCGGTGCGCCTGGTCCACGCCGGCCGGGGACTGCTGTTCCTGGACGAGCTGTCGACCGCCCCGCCCGCGGTGCAGGCGGCACTGCTCCGCCTCGTGCTGGAACGACGCGTCGGCAGCCTGCGCCTGCCGCCCGGGGTCCGGATCGTGGCCGCCGCCAACCCGCGTACCTCGGCCGCCGACGGCTGGGAGCTGAGCCCGCCGCTGGCCAACCGGTTCGTCCATCTTCAGTGGAGCCACGACCACGAGGTCGTCGTCCGCGGTCTCGGCGGCACCTGGCCCCGGGCGGCCCTGCCCCGGCTCGACCCGGCGCGGCTGGCCGGCGCCGTCGAACACGCCCGCCGCGCGGTGTGCACGCTGCTGTCGGCCCGCCCGACGCTTGTGCACCGGTTGCCGACCAGCGAGGCCGGCCGGGGCGGCGCGTGGCCCTCGCCGCGTAGCTGGGAGATGGCGCTGCGGCTGATCGCGTTCGCCGCCGCGGCGGACACCTCCCGGGACGTGCTGTCCGCGCTGGTCCGCGGCGCGGTGGGCGACGGACCGGGGCTGGAGCTGCTGGCCAGCCTGGACCGGATGGATCTGCCCGACCCGGAGGAGGTGTTGGCCGATCCGCTCGCCGCCACCCTGCCCGAGCGGGGTGACCTGCGCCAGGCCGTGCTGGACGCGGTGGTGGAGGCGGTCCGTCGACGCCCGGAACGCGCCCGGTGGGACGCGGCCTGGACACTGCTCGGCCGGGCGGCGGAGACCGGCGCCCCGGACCTGGTGGTCGTGCCCGCCGCCACGCTGGCCCGGCTCCGCCGCGAGGACTGGGACGTCCCGCCGGTGATCGACCGCCTCACCCCGGTGGCGTCGCTGTCCCGGGGCGCCGACGAGACGGCGGCCCGGGTCGCGGCCGGCCGATGAGCGCCACCGTCGTCCTCGACCGGGACAAGCTGCTCACCGCCCGCCTGTACGCGGCGCGGGTCCGCCCCTACCTGGCCACCGCGCTGTTCGCGCTGCACGTGGTCGAGTCCCGCCGGGTGCCCACGATGGCCGTGGACCGGCACTGGCGTTGCTACGTCTCGCCGCTGTTCGTGGCCCGTACGCCGGTGGCGGACCTCGCCGCCGTGTGGGTGCACGAGGTGTCCCACCTGCTGCGGGACCACCACGGCCGGGGTGACCGGTTTCTCCGGGAGCACGGGCTGACCGGGGCCGCGGAACGGCTGCGGGTCAACATCGCCGCGGACTGCGAGATCAACGACGACGCGTACGGCGACGGGCTGGTGCGGCCCGCGGATGCCGTCGAGCCCGGCTGCCTGCGCCTGCCCGAGGGGCAGTTGATGGAGGAGTACCTGCGCCAGTTCCGGCTCGGGCCGCTCACCCAGCACCTGGCCTGGCTGGACTGCGGCAGCGGCGCCGACGGCCTGGACCGGGCGTGGGACCTGGGATCGGACGGCGCGCACGGGCTCACCGAGCAGGAGCGGGACGCGGTGCGGTTCCGGGTGGCCGAGGGGATCACCGGCCGGCCCGGGACCGCGCCGAAGGGCTGGCGGCGGTGGGCGGAGGAGGTGTTCCACCCGCCGCAGCCGTGGCGGGAGCTGCTGGGCGCCGCCGTCCGTTCCGCGGTCTCGGCCTCCGGGGCGGGCGACGACTACACCTACGGCCGGCCGTCGCGGCGCTCGGCCGGTGTACCCGGTGTGGTCCTGCCGGCGCTGCGCCGCCGGCCACCGCGCGTCTGCGTGGTCGTCGACACCTCCGGCTCGGTCAGCGACACCGAACTGGGCAGCGCGCTGCTGGAGGTCGCCGCGATCGCCCGGGCCGTGGGCGGACGCCGTGACCTGGTCACCGTGCTGCCCTGCGACGCCGCCGCGCACCGGGTGCTGACGCTGTGCCGGGCCGAGGACCTCCCGCTGGTCGGCGGCGGCGGGACGGACCTGCGTACCGGATTCGCGCGGGCGCTGCGGGACGCCCGGCGCCCGGACGTCGTCGTCGTGCTGACCGACGGGCAGACGCCCTGGCCCGCCACCCGGCCCTCCTGCCGGACCGTGGTGGGCCTGTTTCCCCGGCCGGTGCGGTGGAGCGAGCAGGACCCGGATCACGTGCCGGACCC
Source organism: Micromonospora sp. NBC_01392 (assembly GCF_045040125.1). NCBI lineage: Bacteria > Bacillati > Actinomycetota > Actinomycetes > Micromonosporales > Micromonosporaceae > Micromonospora > Micromonospora sp. NBC_01392. The sequence goes on from NZ_CP109549.1 coordinate 2,427,880, forward strand.
GCCGCCGGACTGGGCGCGGGTGGTGACCATCGGTTCCCCGGGCCGGTGAGCGCGGCGGTCCGGTTCAGTCGAGCAGCGCCAGCAGCGCGTGCAGCGCCGGGTTGGTGCTGTCCACCGGCCAGGCCAGCCCGACGTCCACGGTGGGCGTCGGGGCGGCGAACCGGCGCAGCCGTACGCCGGGCAGGCGCAACGCCCGCGCCCGACCGGCCGGCACGGCCGCGACCACGTCGCCCTCCGCCACCGCGCGCAGCAACTGCTCGTCGTCCGGTTCGTGCCGGACCAGCCGGAAGCCGCCGCGCGGCCACACCTGGGCGATGGTCCGGTCGAACATGCCGGGCCCGTTCTCCCGTGGCCACATCACCGCCGGCAGGTCGACCACCTCGGCCCGGCCGATCCGGCGGCGGCCGGCGGCCAGCGGGTGGCCCGCCGGCAACGCCAGCAGCAGCTCCTCGGTGTCGACCGTGCGGCAGGCCAGCGCCGGCTCGTCCACCGGCGGCCGGACGAACGCCGCGTCCAGCCGGCCGGCGAGCAGGCCGGCCACGTTCGGCGCGGTCCACGCCGTCTCGGACACCACCTCGACACCGGGGTGGGCGGCCCGGAACCGGGCGATCAGCGTGTCGACCCGGCCGCCGCGCGCCGACCGGGTGTACGCCAACCGCAGCCGACCACCCCGTCCGCGCGCCAGGTCGCGGATGCGGGCGGTGGCGGCGTCCACCTCGGCGAGCAGCCGGGCGGCCTCGTCGGCGACCCGGGCGCCGACCTCGGTCAGCGTGCAGCCCCGGCTGGTGCGGTGCACCAGCGGCACGCCGAGCTGCCGTTCCAGGGCGCGGATCTGCTGGCTGAGCGCGGGCTGGGCGATGCGCAGCCGGGCCGCCGCGCGGGTGAAGTGCAGCTCGTCGGCGAGCACCACGAACGAGCGCAGCCGGCGCAGGTCCGACCAGGCGCCCGGGGCCTCGACCATGCCACCCATCATAAGCGCCGCTTATCGCCGCCGGTCCGATCCGTCTTGGACGGCACCGTCTCCCGGGGGTCACCATCGGCAACACATCGACGGTACGGGCGAGGGGAGCGGACCATGGCGACAGCGGACGTGGTGGTGGTCGGCGGCGGGGTGATCGGGATGACCGCGGCGGTCACGCTTCAGCGGCGCGGCGCGCGGGTCACCGTGCTGACCGCCGACGACCCGGCGGACACGGTGTCCACGGTGGCCGCGGCGGTCTGGTACCCGAGCCACACGGAGGCGGACCCGCGGGTGCTGCGCTGGGCCCGGGACACCCACGCCGAGCTGCGCCGCCAGGCCGCCGACGGGGTGCCCGGGGTGGTGGACCGGCCGACCCGGATGTGGTTGCGCCGCCCGTACGCCGGGCCGCCCTGGTGGGCCGACGCCTGCGGTGACCTGGTGGTCGAGCCGGCCCGGCCGCCGTACACCGCGCTGCTGCGGTTCACCGCGCCGACGGTGGAGATGAACCGCTACCTGACCTGGCTGCACCGGCAGGTGGCGGCCGGTGGCGGCCGGATCGTCCGGCGTGCGCTGGACACGCTCGCCGAGGCGTACGAGATCGCGCCGACCGTGGTCAACGCGACCGGCCTGGCCGCCGGCCGGCTCGCCGCCGACCCGGCCGTGCACCCGGCGCGCGGGCACATCGTGCTGGTGGCGAACCCCGGCCTGACCGTCTCGGTACGCGACGAGGACGACCCGGCGGGCGTCACGTACGTGCACCCGCGCCGGCACGACGTGGTGCTCGGCGGCACCTACCAGCTCGGGGTGGGGCACACCCGGCCGGACCCGGAGACGGCGGCGGCGATCCGGCGTCGCTGCGTCGCGTTGGTGCCACGGTTGGCGGACGCGCCGGTGCTGGGGGAGCGGATCGGGCTGCGACCGGTTCGGCACGGCGGGCCCCGGGTCGAGCGGGATTCCGGCGGTGGGCGGCTGGTGCACGCGTACGGGCACGGTGGTGCCGGGGTGACGCTGTCCTGGGGCTGCGCGGCCGAGGTCGCCGACCTGGCCCTGGCGGGCTGACGCTCCGGTGGCTGCGTCGTTCGCGGAACGTCCCGGAGCTGGCCGGCGACTGATCAGCCCTCGGCGCCTGTCGACCTGAGAGCGTGGACGACTCAGTTCAGGTGCTCGGCCAGCGCGACGATGATGCCGCTCGGCCCACGTAGGTAGCAGAGCAGGAAACTGTCCTCGAAGCGCGTCACCTCGCCGACGAGTTCCGCGCCGTGCGGGCGGAGCCGGGCGAGCGTGTCCTCGATGTCGTCGACGGCGAACATGACGCGGTGCAGGCCCCGCGTGTTGGCCGGGGTGACGCTGGGCTCGGGCACGATCGCCCGCGGCGAGTGGTACGTCGCCAGTTCGAGCCGGCCCGGCGCGTCCGGGATCCGCATCATCGCGATCTCGCTGCGCATGTCGTCGAGCCCGACGACCTTCCCCGCCCAGCTTCCCTCGATCGGCATCCGGCCTTCCAGCTCCATGCCGAGTGCGGTGAAGAACGCGACGGCGGCGTCGAGGTCGTCGACGACGATGCCGACGTTGTCCATGCGCTGAATCGTCATGTCCCCGAGGGTAGAACGGCGGACCGACGGCCGGCGTTGTGTGCCGCGACCAGGCCCGGCAGTTCGTCGAGCGACCCGATCCGGAACAGGCAGCGCTGCGCCACGGCCGGCAGGTCGAGGATGTGACCCCACGGGCCGCGCCGGATCAGGCACGCCGGCATGCCCGCCGCCATGGCCGCGCCCGCGTCGTTGTCGGGCCGGTCGCCGACGTACAGGATGGACGACGGGTGATGGCCGGCCTCGCGGACCAGCCGCGCGAAGAACGCCGGCGCCGGCTTCGCCACGCCCCAGCCGTGCGACGTGCCGATCACGTCCACCGGAAGGTCGAGCGCGCGCAGGCTCGCCTCGGCGTGGGCCGGCTGGTTGCCGGCCAGGCCGACGCGCAGTCCCTGACCCTTCAGCGCGGTCAGGCACGCCCGCGCGTCCGGGTAGAGATCCTCCTCGTCGAACGACTCCGGCCGGCCGGCGGCGGCCCGACGCGCCAACTCGGCCGCGAGGTCGAAGTCGGGCCGGAAGGTCCGGAACGCCTCCTGCCAGTCCTGTCCCCGGGCGATCACCGCGCCGAGGACGGCGGAGAACGTGTGCCGGGGCACGCCGAACCAGTCCGCCCAGTCCGCGAACTCGCGCGACTCGTCGAGGATCGTCCCCCCGACGTCGAAGAAGACCGCCTCGATCATGCGAGTTGCTCCGGTCCGGTGACGTCGCGGCGCTTGAGCTTGGCGCGGCGGCCGTCCGGGTGGTGCCAGACGACGCCCTCGTACGCGGGATGCGCCAGCAGCCACTCGCGCAGACCGGCCGCGTCGCGCGGAACGTCCAGCCGGTCGGCGTCGGCGTGCGCGACCAGCGCGTGTCCGCGTACCCCCTCGGGGTTGCCGTTGATCTTGGGGCCGATCAGCTCGAAGGTGCCGGGGCGGGGCTCGCCCGCGTGCGCGGCCAGGGCCTCGGCGTGGTACTTCGCGAACGACGACCGTGCGATCGGCTCCCAACCGACGGTCTTGCCGGTGGTCCCGTCGGTCATGACCGGTCGGTAGCCGGGCGGCTGGGCCTTGCCGGGCTTCACCTCGCGCCGCGCCCACCACGTGCCGTCGGTGTCGAGCAGCACGCAGGTGCCGTCGTACTTGCGGGTGGCGACGCCCTCGCCGTCGAGCACCCACCGGCACTCGGGGTCGACCTCGTCGAGGACGCGTCGGCGGTCCTCGGGGTCGCGGCGGAACAGCGTGGGGATCTTACGCATGTCGACATGGTCGCACCGGGCACACCGGCGACGCGACGGGATTGCGCCGCTGTCGGGGCCTCACCGGTGCTCCTGACCCACCGGTCCCCCGTGGGCGCGCCGACGAACCGACAGCAGCAGCCCGGCGGCGGCCAGCACCGCGCCGACCCCGGCGGCCCAGCCGGCCAGGCCCGTCGGGATGCCCAGGTAGACGGTGATGCCGAGGATCCGGGACAGCCCCCACGGCAGCAACGCCATCTGGTCGTTCCAGACGGTCAGCGCCCGCTCCGGGCCGATCCAGGCGACCAGCCCGGCGAGCACCGCGAGCGGCACCCCGGCGGCGGTGAGCGTCAGCCCGGCGGCCCGCCGGCGGCGCATGCCGTACCGGTCGCGCAGCACCAGCGCGGTCGCCACGAACAGCCAGCAGAACGCCGCCACCGCCACGGTGAGGTAGACCGACCGGCGGGCCGGCTCGGCCCAGAACACGAACCAGTAGCCGCCCGGCCCGCGCCCGGCCAGCACCGCCAGCAGCAGCACGCTGCGCAGCAGCGCCACGCCGCCGAGGACCGCCCACAGCCCGAACGGGTCCCGCCGACCCACCGCCAGGCGTGCCACCAGCGCGAACAACGCCCACCCGCCGAGCGTGACCAGCAGGTGCGCGGGCGCGGCGAACCAGGTGAACACCAGCCGGCTCGCCACCAGCACTCCGGCCGGGACCAACCAGACCAGCACCCGGTCCAGCCGGGCCGACGGCACCGGCAGCGCCGCCACCCGCCACGGCCGCAACGCGCCGACCAGCAGCGCCCGCGCCGCCGCGCCGCCCGGCCCGCGCCCACGCAGCCCGAGCGCCACCACGGCCACGACCAGGACCAGCAGCGCCCGCGCCGCCCAGGCCATCGCCGGGTCGTGGTCCGCCCGCTGCGCGCCGAGGTCGGCCGCCGTGAAGCGGTACGCCGGCAGGTCGACGTCCCCGCCGTAGCGCTGCCGGTGCCGGTCCCGCGCCTCCCGGTACGCGGCGGCGGCCGACCGCCAGTCGGCGTACGCGGTGCCGGAACCGGTGTCCAGCCACTGCGCGTGCCGCAGCACCATGGTCCGGTAGGCGGCCAGCGTCACGAACAGGTCCACCTGGTAGTCGAGCGTGTCGACGAAGCGTTCGCGCAGCGCGCCGTCCCGCCACGTGGCCGGGTCGGTGCCGGCCACCAGTTCCCGCATCCGCCGGGCGGTGGCGACCGCCGCGCCGCCCTCGGCGACCGCCGCGTCGACCCGGTCGCCGGTGACCGCGTAGATGCTGTCCAGCGCCGCGGAGTCACCGGTCGGGATGTCCCACTCGAAGATCCACATCATCGGCGGCGGTTCCAGCCCGAGCGCCCGCACCGACGTGTCCGCGTACGGGCCGATGTAGAGGCCGGTGGTGACCGCGGCCCGGGACAGCGCCATGGCCTGCCCGATCGCCGCGACCGTGGCCGGGTCGGCGGAGAACGTCCGATACGCCCAGTCCGCCGTCACCCGCGCCGGATCGGCGTCCGGGTCCCAGGCCAGCCGCGCCACCGCGTACGTGTTCAGGTCGTAGAGCTGCCAGAAGCCGGCGCGCAGGTAGAGCGACATCGGCCCGGCGCGCAGCGGCCCGCCGTCCTGGGTCCAGTTCCACACGCCCTCCACGTGCGGGTTCGCGGCGAGGAACGCGCGCAGCGCCGCCCGGTGCAGCGGGCCGAGGTCGTTGGGCAGCGCGCCGAAGCCCTCGAACTCGCGCCGCGCCTGGAACTCCACGATCCGCCGGTGCGCGCCGACGCGCAGCGTGGTGTTCAACGGCAGGTGGCTGTAGAAGTCGCCGAGCGTGTACTTGGTGGACACCATCAGGTGCGGATCGTCGAACCCACCCAGCACCTCGGCGTACGCGTCGGGGTTGGTGTGCAGGTCGCCGACCGCGCCCACGCCCACCGTCCAGGTGCGGAAGATGATCTCCTTGTCGACCGTGGCCGCGGTGTCGAGCAGCGCCCGCAGCATCGCGCGCACACCCTCGGCGGTGGTGACCGCGAGCTTCGAGCCGTAGTCCCAGCCGCTGCCCGCGTACACGTCGCCGCCCTCGCCGACGCGGACCATCAGGCCGGCGACGAACGGCATGCTCGCGAACAGCTCGGCCAGCCCGGCCCGGTAGACCGCCCAGAGCCGGGGGTCGGTGGTGTCCAGCCCGCCCACGGTCCGGTCCAGGTACGCCTGAAGCGGCGGCGACACCGCGAGCATGTCGGTGAGCAGGAAGACGCGCAGGCCCATCTGGTCGGCGTACCGGAGGACCGGCCCGAACGCCGCCACCATCGCGCGGGCCCGGTCGACGTGCGGGTCGCCGGCCGGGTAGACCGCGTGCCCGTCGCCGACGCCGGCGAACGTCACGTACTCCAGGAAGCCGGGCACCACCACGCCGTTGTAGCCCTGCGCCACCGCGTGGTCGACGAACTGCCGGAACTGCGCGTCGATGCGGGCCACCGCCGCGGCGTCCACCCACGGCGCCCGGGGCAGCACCGCGGGCGAGACGATGTCGGTGTTGAGGCGGTAGTCGTCGCCGGCCGCGAACGCCGCCCGGTCCGGTTCGCGCCCCACCGAGCCCGCGTCGGTCAGTCGCAGCCCCAACCGGGGCACCACCGGCCGGCCGGCCTCCGCCGCCGGCAGCACCTCGGCGCCGGAGCGGATCCGGTCGGCCAGCCGGTAGAGCCCGGCCGTGACGCCCGCCAGGTCACCGGTGACGGTCAGCTCCGCCGCGCGGGCGTCGATCCGGTACGCCTCCGGCGCGTCGCCGGCCCGCAGCTCCGCCCGCAGCGTGGTCACCGCCGACAGGTCCGGCGGCGGCGCCGCCCCCGCGCCCGAGGCCGTGCCGCCCGAGGCCGTGCCGTCCGGAGTCGTGCCGTCCGGAGTCGTGCCGCCCGAGGGCGTGCCGTCTGGAGTCGTGCCGTCCGGCGTGGTCAGGGTGATCTTGGGGCGGGGGCGGCCCCGGGCGGCGAGCGCGTCGGCCACGGCTGCGGCGGCCTTGACCGTGCGGAGCTGGTCCGCCACGACGATCGAGGCCAGCGGCGGCACCGGGGCCGGCGCCCGGGGCGGCGCGGCGACGGCCGTCTCGGGTGGCACGTCGGCGGGGGTGTGGCTCAACCCCAGCGCGCCGTCGACGCCCCAGGCCACGCCCGCGCCGAGCAGCAGCACCACCATGACGGCGGCGACCAACGGGTACGGACCCCGAACCTGAGCCACGCTCGCATCGTAGTGGCGGCGGCCCGCTCGCCGGACGGGAGATCTTGGAACGTTTGGGCCCTCATCGGGGCCGTTTTCTTCCAAGATCTATACGAATCCAATGATGTGGAACGGCAATCTCGTGGGATGGGAGTCGGCTCGCTGTTCAACGGCGACGTGTCGCTGATCCACCGTGTGGTGGGCCGTCCGCCGGTGCGGGCGGGCAGAGAATCTGCCCGCCCGACTCGCCGTCACCGCTTCACGTCAGGTTGTCGAAGCGGCCGGTGCGGGTGGCCGCGACGAACCGGGTCCAGCTCGCCGGGTCGAAGCTCAACGACGGCCCCTGCCGATCCTTGGTGTCCCGCACGCCGACCGAGTCGGCGAACCCCGCCACCTCGACGCAGTCGCCCTCGCCGCCGGACCGGGACGACTTGCGCCACACCCCGTCACGTTCCATGGGTCATCTCCTTCGCGATCTCCGTGATCAGCTCACGGGACTCATCGGCGTCGAGCGTCCGCTCACCGAGCGAGCGCCACGCGTCCTCGTAGGTCTGGATCTCGTGTGGCTTGTCAAGGTAGACGGCACCACAGGGCCCGTCCATGTAGATGGTGGTCGGCTCCTGCTCCCGCACATCGGTCGGGAAGTCGAGCATGGTGAACGTGCCCGCCGCGGCCCAGCGGTGAAGACCGACGCTGAGCGGAAGCACGCGAATGCTGATGTTGTGCCGCTGACTGGCCACCACCAGCGAATCGAGCTGTCGGGCCATCGCGGCCGGATCGCGCAGTGGTCGGCGCAGCACCGGCTCGCCAAGGATCACGTCGAGGAAAGGCGCCCGGGGCACCGCGCGTGCCAGCAGTCGCTGTCGCCGAAGCCGCACGTCCACCTTCGCCTGTCGCTCGGTCTCGCTCATCTGCGGATTGTCGGTGGCGATCACCTCGGTCATGTATTCGACGGTCTGCAACAGGCCCGGCACGAGATTGGCCTCGTACTTCCGAATCTTGGTGGCGGCGGATTCCAGCCCGACGTACAGCTTGAACCAGTCCTTGACCGCCTCGCCGTAGCTGTGCCACCAGCCGTGGGCCTTGGTCTCCCGGGCCAGCGCCCGCATCGTCTCGATCGTTTCGCGGGACGCGCCGTACACCCGGCACATCGCCTCCACGTCGTTCGGATGCATGGAGACCTGGCCCGTTTCGTAACGCCAGATCCGGGGCGTCGACCATTCCAGTTCCTTGGCCGCCGCGCTCACCGTGATGTGTGCGTCCTCGCGAATCTCTCTCAGATATCTGCCGAGTTGCCTACGCGGGACGGTGCTTCCCGAGTCGTCCACGTCATCTCCTCTGTTGTTGTCGCGTAAGGCACCTCATCCCTTGGTCCGCATTCTGCGGCAAAACATTGCCTCCGGCCAGCACCGAATTGACCATCGTGGGGCGCCTGTCGCGACGCGGCGGCGCCCGCCCGGGGCGGGCACCTGTTCCGGAACCTCATCCCGGTGCCCGCCCCGATGTCGGTCCCCAGTCGACAGAGGAGACGTGATGATTCACATGACCGCGAACCGTCTGCTCCCGCACCACGTCCGTGCCGCCCGGTGGGATCAGGCGGCGGGTGTCGACGTCGGGCTGTTGCCGTGACCGACGAGGCCGGCCGGTTCTGGGCGGCGGTCGAGAACCGCTGTCCCGGGTTGCTGCCGGAGGCGGATGCGCCGCTGCTGCACGCCTCGCTGCTGCGACTGATCGACGGTGGCGACGACCGGTCGGCACGCCTGGCGTCGCTGCGGGTGCTCGGCTGCGCGTACCGCAGTCTTGGTTTGCGACCCTGGCACGCGGCGGTGATCGGCGGCGCGTTGCCCGGTGTGCGGTGGTGGCGGGTGTGGCGGCTGGTCGAGCGGACCGCGGCGCGGGTGGGCGACGGCCCGGCCTGGTGGCCGGTCGAGGTGGTCGACCACGACCGCGCCGTCGATGGCGTCGCGGTGTTGACGGTACGACCGTGGCGGCGGCTGCCCCACCGACCCGGGCAGGCGGTCCCGGTGTGCACGCCCCACCACCCGGGACGGTGGCGGTGGCTGTCGCCGGCCAACGCGCCCCGCCCGGACGGCACGCTGGAGTTCCACGTCCGTGCCGTCCCCGGCGGGGCTGTCTCACACAGCCTCGTCGAGGAGGTGCGCCCCGGGGACCTGCTGCACCTTGGCGCACCCGCCGACACCGGCCTGGAACTGACCGACGGCACCGATGATGTGCTGCTGGTGGCCGGTGGCACCGGCCTGGCGCCGCTGCGCGCCCTCACCGAACAGGTCGCCGAACAGCCGCACCGCAGGCGAGTGACGCTCGTCCTCGGCGCGCGCACGTTCGCCGACGTCTACGACGCCATCGCCCTGGACAAGCTCCAACAGGCCCACGACTGGCTGACCATCGTGCCCGCCTTCTCCGACGACCCCGAGGCCGCCCCCGCCGAGCAGGGCACCGCCATCGCGCTGGCCATCCACCACCACCGGCCCGGCCACCACGTCCACGTCTGCGGCCCACCCGCCATGAACACGGCAGCCCGTCGCTGGCTCACCATCGCGGGGGTGCCCGCCGACCACCTGCACCTACCGACGATCGGGGAACGGTGACGGCCGTCCGGATGTCAACTCGCGTCGTGCGTGTTCGCATTCGCGCAGCGAGTGGGCTAGTTTCGAACGTGTGAACGAGGTGGCGAGCGTCCCCGTCGAGGCGCAACTCGAGGCGTACCGGTCGGAGCTGACCGGCTACTGCTACCGGATGCTGGGCTCGGCCTTCGAGGCCGAGGACGCGGTGCAGGACACCTTCGTCCGGGCCTGGCGCAACTTCGACCGGTTCGAGGGGCGCTCCGCGTTGCGGACCTGGCTGTACCGGATCGCCACGAACGTCTGCCTGAACATGACCGCCAGCGCGCAGCGCCGCGTCCGGCCGATGGATCTCGGTCCCGCAGGCAGCGGCACCGCCGCCCATCCCGGCGAACCGCGCCCGGAGCAGATCTGGGTGGGCCCGGTGCCGGACGACCGGGTCCTCGCCGAGTCCGGCGACCCGGCCGACGTGATCGCCGGGCGGGAGTCGGTCCGGCTGGCGTTGGTCGCGGCGTTGCAGCACCTCCCGCCGAAGCAGCGGGCCGTGCTCATCCTGCGCGAGGTGCTGGCCTGGTCGGCCCAGGAGGTCGCGGACCTGCTCGACACGTCGGTGGCGAGCGTCAACAGTGCGCTGCAACGGGCGCGGGCCACGCTCGCGTCGACCGGCGCCGACACCGACGTGCGCCGGCCGCTGGACGAGGAGCAGCAGGCGCTGCTGGCCCGCTACGTGCGCGCGTTCGAGTCGTACGACCTCACGGCGCTCACCGAGCTGCTGCACGAGGACGCGACGCTGTCCATGCCGCCGGTGCCGTTGTGGCTGCGCGGCCCCGACCACATCACGGCGTGGATGACCGGCACGGGTCACGGCTGCCGGGGATCCCGGCTGGTGCCGGTGGCGGCCAACGGCATGCCGGCGTTCGGGCAGTACCGGCCCGGCCCCGGCTCAGGGCACGTGCCCTGGTCGCTGATCGTGGTGGGGCTCTCCGGCGGCCGGATCACCTCGCTCAACCACTTCCTCGACACCGAGCGCCTGTTCCCGCTCTTCGGCCTGCCGGACCGCCTCGACGAGGGTGTCGGCGAGCCCCAGCAGGCCGGCCAGGTCGCGTAGGGCCGGACCGGCCCCGCGGGTCTCCCACCGCCACCCGAACCGCTTGGCGGTCAGCCGGAGCCGGGCCAGCGTCTCGATGGTGACCAGGTCGGGTCGGGTCACCGCGGACACGTCGCAGATCACCACGCCCCGGTCGCGGCCCCGTAACGTCTCCGCCAACTCGGCGCAGCGGACCGCGACGTCCGCGCGGGTCGGCGTCGTGCCGGGCAGGCGGAACACGAGGGTGGTCACGCGGATCAGACCGGCGTACGCCCGGATTCTCATCGGCTCCGGCCGGATCCACCGGCCCGGCGGCGTACGCCGACCCGAGTCCTTCTCGGACGCGTGCCGACCGGCCGCAATTTCCGCCGGTCATCTCGCCGAACGCAGTTACATCGACGTTAACTGCTATACCAATCATCGTTGGGCGGCTATATGATCCCCGGTAGCTCGCCCCGTAGCCTCACGAAACCGCAGCTCCAGCACGCTTCAGGCCGTCTCCGCACCAGGTGCGCCGCAACGCTCCACGCCCGGTGGCCGGCCCGATCCGCCGCGTCGAAAATGTCGCGGTAATTGCCGGCGCTGCGCCCCAGCCTGCCGGAAAGGTGGGAACGGATGACCGTGATCCCGTCCTTGGTCATCGGCATCGCGTCCACGGCGGCCGAACGCCGGCAACTCGCCCAACTGTTGGGCGGCACCGAGACGTTCCTGATCGTCTCCAGTGCCCATCAGGCGCGCCGGTTCCTCGACCTGGTCCGCCGCCCGGCTATCACGCGGCGGGTCGTCAGCCCCGCCGCCGACAGCGACGTGCCGGCCGATCCCCGCACCGGGACGCCGGCCCCACGGGCTGATTCCCGGACCGGGACGCCGGCCCCGCCGGTCGACCCGTCGGCCGGATCGGCCGACCCGCCCGCCGGTTCCCCGACCGGGTCTCCGCTCGATCCGTCCGCCGACCCACCCGCCGGTTCCCCGGCCAGGTCTCCGCTCGATCCGTCCGCCGACCCGCCCGCCGGTTCCCCGGCCAGATCTCCGCTTGATTCATCGGCCGGGCCGCCCGCCGGTTCCCCGACGACCGGGTCGTCGGCCGAGGTGGCGGACCGGTCGCCGGTCGACTCGTCCGGGCCGGAGCTGGCCGTGGACTCCGACCGGCGGGTGCTGCGCTGGCGGGAGCGGGAGGTCGGGCTGACGCCGCTGGAGCACGACCTGTTGGTCTGCCTCGCCGGCATCCCGGGTCAGGTGTGGACGTACGCCCGCCTGCACCGTGCCGTCTGGGGCAACGACCACCTCGGTCGGGGCTCCGACATGCACTCCGTGGTCCGCCGCATCCGGCACAAGCTGGCCCGCCTGAACGCCCCGACCACGATCCACGCCGTCCGAGGCGTCGGCTTCCGCCTGACTCCCTGACCCCCTGACCCTTCCCGCGATCTTGCACTTATGGTCTTCGAGTTGCCCCTTTCGCGCGTCTTGCACGGGCCGGAAGTGCAAGATCGACGTGGACGAGGGACGGCCCGCCCGGTGCGGAGCGCCGGGCGGGCCGTCCACGTCATGCTGCGGTCAGCAGCGGGTGGGGGAGAGGGTGAAGTCCTCGACCGTGGGCGTGGTGGAGTTGATCTTCGTCGGACGGGTCTGGGGCTTCCAGCCGTCCTTGGCGACGATCAGCGTGAGCGGGTTGTTGCGCCGGTCCATCCAGTAGGCGTACCGGCCGTCGGCGTCGGTGGTGAACGTGTAGGAGTTCGCCCACGAGTCGACCTGCACGGTCGCGCCCGGCAGCGGGGCGGTGGCGCCCTGGCAGCTCTTGCCGGAGACCGTGCCGGACAGCTTGCCCCAGGTGGTCGGCGGCTGCGCGACCATGGTGACCGCCACCGGCGCCACCGTGTACGGGGTGTTCTCCTTGATCACGATGGACGCCGAGTACGTGCCCGGCTGGTCCACGTTCGCGGTCATGCCGACCGTGACCGTGACCTTCGCGCCAGGTGCCAGCGTCACCTTCGACTTGTCGACGGTCAGCCAACTGACGTCGGCCGCCACCTCGGCGCACTCGGAGAAGCCGGGCAGGACCTCGCTGTCCTTGGTGGCGGTGAAGCCGCCCGACGAGCCGCCGACCTTGTAGAACCCGCAGGCCGCGCCGCCCCGGTAGCGGGGCGCGTTGGCGTTGGGCAGGTTGGCCCAGGAACTGGTCGCCGGGTCGTACGCGAAACCGGCGTTGGTGATGGCGCCGCCCTGCGACCCGCCGACGACCAGCAGCTTGCCGTTCGCCACCGCATACGACGCGGCCCAGTTGTCGGCCGGCGCGTCGGCGATGGCGGTCCAGGCGTTGGCGCCCGGGTCGAACGCGTAGCCGGCCTTCTGCGAGTTCGTGCCGTCGTTGCCGCCGGTGCAGTAGACGGTGCCGTCGATCCCGCCGCAGGACAGGAACGCCACCGACTTCGGGTAGGCGGGCAGAGTCTCCCAGGTGTTGGCGCCCGGGTCGTACCGGACGACCGAGTTGGACATCGGCAGGCAGCTCGCCGTGGTGCAGCCGCCGACCGCGTACAGCTTGCCGCCCGCGACGGCCTGGCCGGCGGCCGACCGGGGCGCCGGGTTGCTCGCCTTCGCGGTCCAGGTGTTCGCCGCCGGGTCGTACGACCAGGTGGCGCCGTCCGGGCCGGAGGCGCCCCAGCCGCCGGTGGCGACGATCTTGCCGTCGATCACGCCGACCGTCATCGCGGTACGGGCGCCGGGCAGGTCGGCGATGGCGGTCCAGGTCTGCGCGATCGGGTCGTACCGGTAGTTCTTCGCGCTGGACGTGGTGCCGTCGCCGCCACCGATGGAGTAGACCTTGCCGTCGACGGTGACGACCCGGTTGTCCATCACGTTCGCCGGGTAGCCCGGGACGGCGGTCCACGGGTCGGCCTGGGGACCGGCCGGCGCGACCGACGTCGAGGACTTGCCGGACGAGCGGGCCGCGAACGAGGTCGCCGCGGTCAACCGCTGCGCCGGTGCGCCGGTCGAGCCGAGCAGCGCCTGCTCGGAGAGCCGGGACCCGTCGGCGCGTTGCAGCACGAACCCGCCGTCACGCTCGCTGAACTCGACGTCGACCGGCGCGCCGCCGGTGTTCGTGACGGTGAACGTCTTGCTGACCTTGCCGCTGGGCATCCGGGCCGTCCCGGTCAGCGACGTCGGCTGCACCGACAGCCGGCCGGCGGCCAGTTGGAACGTCGCAGTGGTGGCCCAGTCCGTCTCGACCGTGACCTGCTTGGTCTGGCTCACGTAGTTGCCGGCGCTGGCGGTGAACGGGTGCGTGCCGGTCAGCGACGAGAACATCCAGTAGAAGCCGTCGGGCAGCTCGGTGTCGTCCGGGGTGGCGACCGTGGTGGCCTTCTCCGCCGGGCGGTCCTTGCTGGTCACCGTGGCGCCGTTGACGTAGCTGTTGTCGTTCTTGTCGCGCACGTGACCGAGCACCAGGCCGCCGTCGACCGGCTTGCAGACCAGCTTGCTGCCGATCAGCACGTTGTCGACCTCCCACCACCACTCCCAACTCGCGTCGTAGTAGTGGAAGCGGACCCGCACCTGCGACTGGTTCGCCGCCTGCGGGATCGGCACCTCGGTCACCTTGCCGCGTACGTCGGCCGCCTGCCGGAGCACGTTGCTCCAGGTGGTGCCGCCGTCGAGGCTCAGGTCGACGTCCGCGCGGTCACTGTTCAGCCAGTTGTAGTCCTGGTTGAACCGGATCACCGGCGTGCTCACCCCGGTCAGGTCGACCACCGGGCTGACCAGCGAGGTGTCCTGCCTCCCGCCGTTGCCGTAGTTGTCGCTGTCGATGATGGCGAAACGGCCGGTGCCGCCGGTCAGGTTGCCGCGCTCACCGGCGTCGGTGAACTCCCAGACCTGGCCGGAGCCGGCGTTGTCCACCACCGACCAGCCGTCCGGCACACCGGTGCCGTCGAACGTCTCGTACTCGCCGTCCGAGCTGACCGTGTAGCCGGGGGCGGTGGCGCACTTCTCCGGGTCCGCCGGCACCGCGACGTTCGCGGTCAGGTTGCCGGTGCCGACCGTGACCTCCTTGGTGACCGTGAGGTAGCCGGCGTACTGCGGCTCGACCGTGAGCCGGTAGGTCGACCCGGCCGGCACCTTCAGGCTGTAGCGACCGGTGGCCGGCGTGGTGTAGTCCGAGATCGGCGTGCCCGCCACGCTCACCTTCGCGTAGAGCGGCCAGCCGTGCCCCGACCCGTCGGTGACCTGCCCGCTGACCGTGACGCTCGGCACCGCGGTGAGCACCACGTCGAGCGTGGTGGTGGTGTTCTTGGTGACGGTCGCGGTCAGCGTGCGGCTCGCGTACCCGAACGCGGAGACCACCACCTGGTAGTCGCCGGCGGGCAGCAGCGAGGAGTAGGTGCCGTCGGCGCCGGTGGTCAGCGTCCGGTCCGCCGCGCCGGTCAGGGTGACCGTCGCGCCGGGGACCGCGGCGCCGGCCGCGTCGGTGACCTTGCCGGCCAGCGTGCCGTTGTCGCCGATCGGGGCGGCGGCGAGCAGCGCGAGCGCGTCGAGGCGACCCTCGCCGTAGACGTTGTTGTCGTCCGCGGTGCCGCCGCACTGCGTGTCGGCCTTGTCGACCGCCGCGCCGTCGAGCAGCGCGCGCGTCCCGGCGACGTCACCGACAAGCGTGGGCGCCGCGGACCAGAGCAGCGCGATCGCGCCGGCCAGGTGCGGCGCCGCCATCGAGGTGCCGCTGATGCTGGCGTACGAGTTGTCCGGCACGCTGGAGCGGACGTTGACGCCGGGGGCGGAGATGTTCGGCTTGATCTCGCCGTTCTGACCGGTGCCCCGGGACGAGAAGCTGGCGATGTTGTTGTTGATGTCGTACGCGCCGGCCGAGTAGTTGCTGGCCAGGCTGCCCGGCGAGCCGCTGGTCTGGCAGGCCGGACCGTTGTTGCCGTTGGACCAGACACCGAAGATGCCGGACGCGGTCCACGCGTCGGTGACGTCCTCCATGAACGGCTCGTTGGACGGCTGCGTGGTGCCCCACGAGTTGTTGATGATGTTGGGCCGCTTGCTGGCGTCCGGGTTCTCGCCGGCCAGGTCGGTGGGCTCCAGCATCCACTGGCCGGAGGAGATCAGCGCGGCGTCGGTCGGGCAGCACCCGTTCGCGGCGATCCACTTGACCTCGGGGGCGACGCCGATCTGGTTGGCGCCGTCCGAGCCGGCCATGGTGCCCATGGTGTGGGTGCCGTGCCCGTCGGAGTCGCACGGCCCGTCGTCGCACTCGCCGGCCGCGTCGTACCAGTTGTAGTTGTGGTCGAACGTGCCGTCGCCGTTGTTGCCCCGGTACGCGTTCACCAGCGCCGGGTGGTCGAACTGGACACCGCTGTCGATGCTGGCCACGGTGATGCCGGCGCCCTTGACGCCGTACTGGGACCAGACGTCGTCGGCGTTGATGTTGGCGATGCCCCACTCCAGGGCGTTCGTCGACTTCTGGTCGGTGCCCGGGGTGGTCTCCGGCAGCTTGTACTCCACCGGCGCGTAGATGCCGTCCACCTCGGTGTGGGCGGCGAAGTTCTGCGCCATGGTCAGCGACCCGCCGGTCACCTTGATGGCGTTGGTGGCCCAGAACGTCTGGTACTTCGTGCCCGAGCGGTCCAGCTCGGCGCGGATCTTCGCCTGGCTCTCGGCGGCGGTCTTCTTGAGGGCCGCGGCGACCGCGGCGCCCCGCTGGTTCCAGTCCTTGACCGCGCCGGCCTTGCCCAGGTCGGCCTGGTCGCCGAAGTGGATCCAGAAGTCGCCCTCGCTCTTGCCCTGGAGCTGCCGGGTCAGTTCGGGACGGATCTTGTCGCCGGCCGACGCGCCGGCGCCAATCTGCGCCTGCGCCGGGGCGCCGGTGGCGGCCAGCGCGGTCGCGGCGAGCAGCAGGGCGGTGCCCGCGCTCACCAGCCGCCCGGCCAGTCCCGTTCGGTGTGGACGTCTCAGCATCGGTGCTGCCTCCTCCGATGACCCGCGCTTGATCGAGCCACGACAGAAGGGCCAGGAGACTGCGCTCCCGACTGGTCACACCGGTTTGAAACGAACCCCCCAGGCCCCCTGGGCGCCGTGCGGGTCTACGCCGGCCACCCGAGTGGACACTATGATCGACACCAACGGGCGATCAATGACCGTACGTAAGCAACTTGTCACCAACAGGTCCCCGACTCGGTGACCCGGTTGACAGTCACTGTCACGGTGGGGGGCGGCGTGACGACGGACGACCCGGACGCGACGTCCCCCGGCACCGACCCGGCGGGGCACCACTTCTCGCTTGTCATCGGCGTGACACCGTCACCCGCCGAACGGCTCCGGCTCACCGAGCTGCTGGGCGGCGTGGCGCCGCTGCTGCTGGTCGCCGACCTGGACGAGCTGCGCGAGGTGATCGCTCCCGAGGAGGATGGTAGGCGGCGGCCGGCGTCCACGCATCCGGAGGCGGCGGGGTCCCCGCCCGACCCCCGGCCCGACGGCGCGCTGGTGATCGACGTGGCCCGGTCCACCGCCCGCTGGGCCGGCCGGCAGGTCGCCCTGACCCGGCTGGAGCGTGACCTGCTGGCCTGCCTGACCACCGAGCCGGTGCGCGTGTGGAGCTACCCGGAGCTGCGCCACGCGGTCTGGCACGACGCGCCGACCCAGCGCCGCGCCGACGTGCAGTCCTTGGTCAAGCGGTTGCGCCGTAAGCTCGGCGAGCTGGGCACCGGCGTCACCATCGTCGCGGTGCGCGGCGTCGGGCTGCGGCTCACCGATCACCATGGTCCCCGGATCCGGGGCGGTTGACGCCTATGCTCCACACAGGATTCCGTCCGGTGCGAAAGGGGCAACAGCGGGAGATGGCACGCTGGCGTTGGCTCCTGGCGGACCAGCTCGGTCCCCACTTCCTCGACGACGACGCGCAACGCGTCCTGCTGGTGGAGAGCCGAACCCTGTTCGCCGCCCGCCCGGTGCACCGGCAGAAGGCGCACCTGATCCTGTCGGCGCTGCGGCACCGGGCCGCCGAACTCGGCGACCGGGCCCGGCTGGTACGCGCCGACACGTTCCGGACGGCCCTCACCGACCTGGGTGAACCGGCCGAGGTGGTGCACCCGTCGTCGCGGGCGGCGCTCGCGTTCGCGCGTACCGTCGACGGGTTGGCCGTGCTGCCGCCGCGCGGCTTCGTGACCGACCGCGCCGACTTCGCGGCCTGGGCCGACACCCGGCGAGGCCGGCTGCGGATGGCCGACTTCTACCGGTACGCGCGGGACCGGCACGACGTGCTGCGGGACCTGCCCGCCCCGGCCGGCCGGTCCCGTCGCCGGCCGCCGACCGACGTGCCGCCACCGCCGCCGATCGTCGAGGACGACATCGACGCGGCGGTGCGCCGGGACCTCGACCGTTGGCAGGCCGAGGGGATCCGCTTCGTCGGCCGGGACGCACCGCGCCGCTACCCGGCCACGCACGCCGAGGCGCAGGCCCGGCTCGCGCACTTCCTCGACCACCGGCTGTCCGCGTACGCCGACAGCGAGGGCGTGCTCAGCGACGCCGACGGGCTGCTCGCGCACAGCGTGCTGTCGTCCTCGTTCAACCTCGGCCTGCTCGACCCGGAACCGGCGATCCGTGCCGCCGAGCGCGCCGGCCGCGCCGGGACCGCGCCGGCGGCGGCGGTGCACCGCTTCGTGCGCGGCCTGTTCGGCTGGCGGGAGTTCCTGTGGCAGCTCTACTGGTACTTCGATCCGCGCTTCCGGGGCGCCGACTGGCTCGCCGCCACCCGGCCGTTGCCGGAGTGGTTCGACCGGCTCGACGCGGACGCGGTGGAGGCCCGCTGCCTGGCCGACGTGCTGGCCGGCGTCCGGGACACCGGCTGGGCGCACCAGACCGCGCGGCTGACCGTGCTCGCCAACTACGGCCTGCAACGCGGCTGGCGTGCCGCCGAGCTGGCCGACTGGTTCCGGCGCAGCTTCGTCGACGGCACCGACTGGGTCATGAACGCCACCGTCATCGGCATGAGCCAGTACGCCGACCTGGCCCGCATCGACACCAGGCCGTGGGCGTTCGACGGTGGTCACCTGGACCGCATCGGCGACCACTGCGGCGGCTGCCGGTACGAGCCGAAGCAGGTGCTCGGCGACGACGCGTGCCCGTACACCGGTGGGTTCGAGGCGTTCCTGCACCGCAACCGGGAACGGCTCGCCGGTGACCCGCGGCTCGCCGCCGACCTGGCCGCGCGCACCGACCCGCAGCGGCGCGACGCGGTGCTGGCCCAGGAGGAGAAGCGCGCCGACGAAGCGCCCTGAGCCGTCAGGCCGGCACCCCGTCGAGCGCCTCCAGGAAGTCGGCCACCAGGTCGGCGGTGTCCTCGATACCGGTGGAGACGCGTACCAGACCGTCCGCGATCCCGGCGGCGGCGAGCTGCTCGGCGTCCACGATGCCGGCCCACATCGAACGCGGGTGCACCACCAGGGTGCTGACGCTGCCGAGGCTGGCCGCCCGCTTCGCCAACCGCAGCCCGGCCAGCAGCGCCGCCGCCCCGGCCCGGCCGGCGGCCAGCTCGACGCCGAGCACGCCGCCGAAACCGGTCATCTGCCGGCGGGCCAGCGCGTGCTGCGGATGCGAGGGCAGCCCCGGGTAGCGGACCCGGGCCACCGCCGGATGACCCGCCAGCGCCTCGGCCAGCGCGAGCGCGTTGGCGTTGTGCCGCTGCACCCGCAGCGGCAGCGTCCGCAGGCCGCGCAGCAGCAGCCAGGCGTCGACCGGGCCGAGCGTGGCGCCGGTGACGATCGCCGTCCGCCACACCCGCTCGACCAGGTCCGCGCCGCCGACCACCACCCCGGCGGACACGTCGGAGTGCCCGCCGAGGAACTTCGTGGCGCTGTGCCAGACCAGGTCCGCGCCGGCGGCCAGCGGACGCTGGTTGACCGGCGTGGCGAACGTGTTGTCCACCACCACCAGCGCGCCGGCCGCGTGCGCGGACGCCACCACGGCGGCCAGGTCGGTCAGCTCCAACAGCGGGTTGCTCGGCGTCTCCACCAGCACCAACCGCGTCTCCGGCCGCAGCGCCCGGACGAACGCGTCCGCGTCGGTCTGGTCCACCTGGGTGTACGCGACGCCGAAGCGCGGCAGCAGCCCGGTGGCCAGCGAGGTGGTGCCGCCGTAGGTGCTGCGTTGCACCACCACGTGGTCGCCGGTGGCGAGCAGGGCCAGCGCGACCGTGCTGATCGCGCCCATCCCGGACGCGGTGACCAGCCCGGTCTCCGCGCCCTCCAGCTCGGCCACCACGGCGGCCACCTGCGCGTGGTTCGGGTTGCCGTAGCGGGTGTAGAACGCGCTGCCCCGCGTCTCGGTGGCGATCTCGGTGAACCGCTCGTCGGACTCGGCGCTGAACGTGGCGCTCTGCACGATCGGCGGCGCGACCGCCCCGCCGGGAACCAGGCCGTCGTCGCCGTGTACCGCGGCGGTGCCGAAGCCGGTCATCCGCGCGCCACCCGTTCCACCAGCGCCCGGTAGCTGCCCAGCGCGGTGAACTCCGGCAACGTCAGGTCGCTGCCGTGGCGCTGCCGCAGCAGAGTGACCAGCCGCAGCGCGCGCAGCGAGTCGCCACCGGCGGCCAGGAAGCCGGTCGCCGGGTCGCGTGGCGCGGTGCCGAGCACCTCCTGCCAGGCCACCGCCACCCGGTCGGCCCACTCCTGCCGGGCGTCGCCGCCGGGCGCCGGCGTGCCCCCGGCCACCGGTGGCAGCGGCGCGTCCGGGTCGGCGGCCAGCAGCCGGCGGAAGCCGTCGGCCAGCGCGTCCACCCGATCGGCCGGGACGTGCCGGTGGTCGTACTGCACCATCAGCCCGAGCCGCCCGTCGGCCAGTTCGGCGTCGACGGCGAGACTGAACGCCACGTCCACGGTGACGCCCCGGCTGTCCACGACGCGACTGCCGGCGTCGACCGGCCGCGGCGGGAAGTGCGTCCAGTTGAAGAAGTGGTCGAAGCGCGGCCCCGCGCCGCCGGCCCGGACGATCTCGGCGAGCGGGAAGCGGTGGTGCCCCATCAGGTCCCGTTCGGCCCGCCACGCCTCGGCGGCCAGCTCGGCCACCGACCGGGTGCCCAGCGCCAGGCGCACCGGCAGCGTGTTGAGGAACAGTCCGAGCGTGGCGGCGCTGCCCTCGCCCTCCGGCCGGCCGCCGACCACCAGGCCGCTGACCACGTCGTCCCGGCCGGCCAGCTCGCCGATCAGGCGCAGGTGCACGGCGAACAGCCAGGACTTGACCGGCACCCCGGCCACCCGGGCGACCTCGGTGACCCGTTCGGTGGCGCCGGCCCGCAGCGGCACCCGCTGGGTGGTCGTGGTGCGCGGCTGCGCGCCGCCGAGCAGCAGCGGCGGCGCGGCACCGGCGCCGTCCAACCAGAACCGTCGGGTCGCCGCGTCGGCCAGGGCTGCCCGCTCGGCGGCCACGTACTCCCGGAACGGCAGCCCCGGATCGGCGGCGGCGGTCACGCCGGCCCGCTCCCGGTCGTACGCGTCGAGCAGGTCGGTCAGGAACAGGTGCAGGCTCCAGCCGTCCAGGACGCTGTGGTGCTCGGCGACCAGCAGCGTGAACCCGTCGGCGCCGGTGCGGACCGCGTGCAGCCGCAGAAGCGGCGGCCGGGCCCAGTCGAACGGGCGGCGGCGCTCCTCGGCGACCAGCGCGTCGACCCGGGCCTGCCGGGCCGGTGCGTCCACCCCGGTCAGGTCCGTCACCGGCAGCTCGACGGGCACCCGCGCGTGCACGAGCTGCAACGGTTCGGCGTACGTGCCGAGCGCGAAGCCGGTCCGCAGCACCGGGTGGGCGTCCACCAGCGCGGCCAGCGCCCGGCGCAGCGCCGCCACGTCCAGCGGCGCGGCGACCCGGTGCGCGGTGACGTTGTGATAGACGGCCGGGTCGCCGGTCAGCTCACCGTGGTAGACCATGCCGAGCTGGAGCGCGGTCATCGGGTACGCGTCGGCCAGCCCGTCCGGCAGCCGGTCCCGGTCGGCGGCGGTGACAAGCGTGTAGCGGCCGTCGTGGGCGGCCGGCTCGGGCGCGACCCCGTCCAGCGTGATCCGGCCGTGCGCGACGAGGTCCCGGATCGTCTGGTGCGTGAAGATGTCGTTGAGCTGGAACGACAGCCCGCGCTTCTGCGCCGCGACCTGCATCTGGATGCTGCGGATGGAGTCGCCGCCGAGCGCGAAGAAGCTGTCCGTGACGCCGAACGACGCCACCCCGAGCACCTCGCGCCACGCCTCGACCAGGATCTCCTCGGCGCGGTTGGCTGGCGTCTCCGCCGGGTCGCCGGCCGGTCGGTCCAGCCGGGGCGCGGGCAGCGCGGCCCGGTCCAGCTTGCCGTTGCGGGTCAACGGCAGCTCGTCGAGGACCACCACCGCGGCCGGCACCAGGTGCGCCGGAAGTCGCTCCGCGAGCCACTCCCGAGGCGGCGCGACGCGCCCCGCGGCGGGCGCGGCGTCCACCACCGCGCCCCCGGCGGCGGCGTACCCGGGGCGGACCGCGTGCAGCGTGTGCCGGTCGGTGCCGGTCAGCAGGTCGTCCTGGCGGGTGACCACGGTGAAGCCCCGCGCCTCCAGCAGCGCCACCAGCCCGGCCAGCCGGCCGGCGGTCGCCGTGCCCGGCGCGTCGTGCACCTCCATGGCGACCTGCGCGACAAGCGGCCAGTGCCGGTCGTCCAGCCCGGCCAGCACGTCCGCCTCGGCGCGCTGCACGTCGATCTTCAACAGGTCGATCCGCTCCGGCGCCAGCTCGTCCAGCACCGCCGAGAGCGGCCGGACCGGCACGGTCAGCTCCCGGCCGGCGAAGCGCTCGGCGAGCAGCTCGTCCGCGCGGTCGAGCAGCAGGTCCCGCTCACCCGCTCCGGCGTCGCGCTCGTTGGCCAGGTACCGCTTGATCACCCCGACCTCGGCGTCCGGGTCGGCGTACGCGGCGTGACCGGACATCATCGAGTAGCCCGGGTAGTAGGTGAACGAGACCTCGCCGGCCGCCCGCGACAGCCCGTACGCGTGCACGGTGGCCGGCACGCCGAACCCGTCGACGTTGCGGCTCAGGACCTCGGCCACGGCCGGCACCGGCTCGAACGCGTGGATCGTCGCGTCCGGGCAGACCTGGTGCACGAAGAGCGAGAACATGCCGATGTTGGCGCCCACGTCGAGCACCGTCGCGCCGGGCCGCAGCACGATCCCGTCCCGCAGGTAGACCCGCTGCACGAAGATCTCGTCGTACAGGTAGCGGGTCTCATGCGGGTTGATGCCGGCGACCCGGTCGAGGTCGAGCGCGACGCCGGCCCGTGGCCGGACGTAGGCGACCAGCCGGTCGCCGTACCCGTCGTCGTCGCGGGCGACCACCGCGGCGTCGGCCACCTCCGGATGGCCGCGCAGCACGGCGGCCACCTCGCCCGGCTCCACCCGGAAACCGTGGATCTTCACCTGGTCGTCGAGCCGGCCCAGGTAGCGCAGCCGCCGGTCGGCGTCGAAGCGCACCCGGTCGCCGGTGCGGTAGACCCGCTCGACGCCGCCGTCGGGCAGCGGCAGCTCCACGAACCGGCGGGCGGTCGCCGACGCGTCACCGAGGTAGCCGTCGGCGAGCTGCGGACCGACGACGCACAGCTCCCCGGCCACCCCCGGCGGCACCGGACGCAGCCGCTCGTCCAGCACCCGCACCGCCACGCCGGGCAGCGGCCGGCCGATCGTCGGCGGGTCCCCGGCGCGGATCTCCGCCGCCGTGGTGTCCACCGTGCACTCGGTCGGGCCGTACAGGTTGACCGCGCGAACGCCCGGCCGCGCCGCCACCTCGGCCCACAGGTCCTCGGGCACCGCCTCGCCGCCGAGCAGCAGCAGGCCGGGCAGCCGGGTGTCGCCCGCGCCGGCGAGTAGGATGCGGAGCTGGGCGGGGGTCAGGTCGAGCACGTCCACCCGCTGCTCGGCCAGCGTGGCGGCGAGCGCGGCGCCGTCGCGGCGCACGTCGTCCGGCACCAGGAACAGGGCACGGCCGTGGGCGAGCTGCACGAGCTGCTTCACCGAGGCGTCGAACGTCAGCGGCGCGTTGACCGCCACCCGCAGGCCCGGCGCGCGGTCCGCGTACACGGTGGACTCCAGCGCACCGGTCAGGTGCGCGGCGGCGGCGTGCGACACCCGGACCGGCCGGGGCGTGCCGGTGGAGCCGGAGGTGAAGATGACGTACGCCGGATCGGCCGGGGCCGGCGCGGTCGCGGGCGGCGGGCCGCCGCCCGCGACCAGCTCGGCCACCGACACGGTCGCCGGGCCCCGGTCGCCGACCACGCACTCCGCGCCGACCGCCGCGAGCTGCGCGGCCAGGCGCGGCACCGGGGCGTCCGGGTCGAGCGGCACGAACACCGCGCCGGCCCGCAGCACGCCGAGGAACGCCACCACGGTCTCCCGGGAGCGGAGTGCCAGCACGCCCACCGGCCGGCCGGCCAGGCCGCGCGCCGCCAGCGCCGCGGCCAGCCGCGCGGCCCGCGCGTCCAGTTCCCCGGCCGGGTACGCGCCGTCGGCGGCCACCACCGCCG
The DNA here is from genome assembly GCF_045040125.1 of Micromonospora sp. NBC_01392. NCBI lineage: Bacteria > Bacillati > Actinomycetota > Actinomycetes > Micromonosporales > Micromonosporaceae > Micromonospora > Micromonospora sp. NBC_01392. The sequence continues at coordinate 2,452,038 of NZ_CP109549.1, forward strand.
GGGCGTCGGCGGCCATCCCGGCCAGCCCGGCGTCGAGCAGGTCGACGAGGGTACGCGTCGGCGCGGTCCCCGCCGTGCCACCGGCCCCGGCCAGCCAGCCGGCCTCCCCGGCGCCGAGCACGGCCAGCGGAGCGTCCCCGGCCAGCGCGGCCGGCAGGCTGCGCAGCACCGCCACCAGCGAGTCGAGCAGCCACTGCCCGCCGGTCACCCGCAGCGTGACGTCCTCGTCCCCGGGAAGCACGGTGAGTCGCGGCCCGGCGGGCGGGGGCGGGACCGGCACCTCCACCGCCGTCCCGCCGAGCGCGGTGACACCGGCCGGCGCGACGGTCGGCTGGACCGCGAAGCCGGCCACCGCGCCGGTGCTGTCGTCGACCGGGTCGACCAGGTGGAACGTCTCGTCGGCGATGACCTCGGCGGCGCGTACCGTGGTCAGCAGTTCGGCCGGGTCGGTCGGCAGCGGCAACGCCAGCCGCAGCGGCCCGTAGCCGCCCAGCGGGCCGACCACGCCGCCGGTGCCCTCGGCCTGCCGGCCGTCGTGCCAGCGGGCCAGCACCAGATCCGTCTCCTCGGCCCCGTCCGGCGCCTCGGCCCGCCGGGCCACCGCGAGCGCCCACGCGGCGAGCAGCAGCGTCCCGACGTCGCCGTCGGCGGCGCGGGCCGTCGCGGCCAGCTCGGCGGCCGGCAACGCGGTGGTGACCGTCGCGTCCGGGTCGTCGCCGTGCGGCTCGACCAGCCGTGCGGCCGGTGCGCCCGGGGCGGGCGCGGGCGCCTGGTCGCGCTCCTCGACCTGCCACTCGGTGACGTCGAGGAACTGCAACGCCTCCGGGTCGGCCGGCGGCAGGTCGCCGGCGTACGCCTGGGCCAGGTCGGTGAGGAGCAGGCGCAGGCTGGCCGGGTCGGCGATCAGCGGGGTGGCGGCCAGCTCCAACGCGTCGTCGGTGAGCGTGACCGACAGCTCGCCCTGCGCGCCGACCGGGACGGTCCGGTCGTCGTCCACGTCCTGCAACGGCACCCGCAGCCCGGGGTGGTGCACGAGCGTCAACCGCAGCGCCTCGTGCCGGGCCACCACCTCGTCGACGGCGGCCTGCAACCGGGCCCGGTCGAGCGGCCGGTCGAGCCGGACCCGGGCCCGCACCAGATCCTGCTTGCCGGACCAGGCCAGTCGCTGGACCGGGGACAGACGGTATCCGTTCACCACACACTCCGGTTGACGTAGAGGTCGGACATGGCGACCAGGATCTGCCGGTCGCCGGTGAAGGGCTCCCGGCCGTGGGTGGCCAGGAAGTTGTCCACCACCAGCACGTCGCCGCGCCGCCACGGCACGGAGAGGGCGTGCTGCCGGTACAGCTCACGGATGCCGGTGACCACCTCGTCGGGGATCGGCTCACCGTCGCCGTGGTACGCGTTGCGAGGCAGCCCCTCCGGGCCGTACTCGCGCAGCAGCGCGTCGGCCACCTCGGGCGGCATGTTCGACACGTGGAACAGGTGGGCGTGGTTGAACCACACCGTCTCCCCGGTCCGCGGATGGGTGGCCGTCGCCTGCCGCCGCGCCACGGTCCGCAGCCCGTCGTCGCCCAGCCAGGTGAACTCCGTCGCCGACGCGGCGCAGTACGCCTCCACCTCCGCCCGGTCGGTGGTCTGGAACGCCTCCTGCCACGGCAGGTCCAGGTGCGGGCCGTAGTTGCGCACGTAGCGCACGCCGTCCCGGCCGAACCGCTCCCGCACCTCGGCCGGGATCAGCGGGGTGATCACCCGTTCGGCGGCCAGCGGCGTCGCGCCGCCGTCCCCGGTGGCCGGCTGCGCGCAGTGGAAGAACAGGTGCGTCGGCCAGTTGTGCGAGTACGACATCTCGTGGTGCAGCGGGATCCACTGGGCCGCGTTGAACTCGGTGGAGGTGAACACCCGGTCGGCCACCTCGTGCCGGGGCGCGGCCCGCTCCAGGTAGCCGAGCAGCTCCGGACCCACCGCCCGGGCGGCCCGGCCGAAGTCTTCGGCGCTGCGCACGTCGAAGCCGCGGAAGAACACCGCGGCGTGCCGGTCCAGGTCGGCCAGCAGCTCGGCCCGTCGCCCGGCGAGCCAGCCGGCCAGGTCGAGGTCCGGCACGGCGGCCTCGACCAGCAGCACGAAGCCGTCCGCGCCGAGCGTGGTGCGGCGGGTCACCGGCGCGGTGACGGTGCCACCGGCGGCGCGGCGGCGGGGACCGGGGGCGCTCATGACGCACCGTCCTCGGTGCGCTCGTCGATCAGTTCGGGCGCGGCGACCGGGTCGGCCATCGCGGTGAGGATCCGCCGGGGCGGGGTGAACGGCTCCCGCGCGTGCGCGGCCAGCATGTTCTCCACCAGCAGCACGTCACCGACCCGCCAGTCGAACGAGCGGGTCTCCGCCGCGTACGCGGCGCGCAGCTCGGCCAGCACCCCGTCCGGGATGGGCGTGCCGTCCCCGTACGCGGTCTGGTAGGGCAGGTCCTCCTCGGCCAGCGCGGCCCGCAACCCGGCGCTCACGTCCGTCGGCAGCGACGTGACGTGGAAGAACAACGCGTGGTTGAACCAGGTGCGTTCCCCGGTGACCGGGTGCCGCCGGACCGCCGGGCGCACCTGCCGGGTCCGCAGTTGCGTGTCGCCCACCCACTCCACGTCGATCAGCGCCCGCGCGCAGTACGCCTCGACCTCGGCACGGGAGTCGGTCTGGAACGCAATCTGCCAGGGCAGGCTGATGCCGGGCAGGTAGTTGCGCCGGTAGAGCACGCCGCGCTCCTCGAACTCCGCGACCGTCTCCGGGCGCAGCCGGGCCAGCACCCGGCGGCTGTCCGCCAGCGGCGTACGCCCACCGGCGGCCGGGGCCACCTCGCAGTGGAACACGATGCGCAGCGGCCAGGTCACCGTGTAGGACTGCTCGTTGTGCAGCACGATCGGCTGGTCGGCGGGGTGCTCGGTGGAGGTGTAGACGCCCTCGGTGACCCGGCTGCGCGGCGAGGACCGTTCGCCGTACGCCAGCACGTCGTCGGAGAGCGCCGCCATCACGGTGCGGAAGTCGTCCGCGCCGGCCACCGCGAAGCCGCGGAACAGCACCGCGCCGGCGCGACGGGCCAGCCCGTCCACCTCGTCGCGGTGCCCGGCCAGCCAGCCGGCCAGGTCGACGTCGGGCACGTTGGCGTGCACCAGCGCCGGCAACGGGCCGTCCGGCCAGTCGGTCCGTACGTCCACCATGTTCCGTTCCCGGCCGCGGCGGGGGACGGGCCGCGCGACCCGGATCTGATCGGTCATCTCTCACTCCCAGCGGTGTCGGCGCAGTCGGCCAGACTGCGCCGGGGGTCGGCGGCGGCGGTACGCAGCAGCGCGGTGAGGCGGCGGTGCCACGTCATCACTCCGTCGTGGTCAAGCAGGTCGGTGCGGTAGGTCCAGAGCGCGTCCAGCGCGTCCCGCCGGTCGTCCAGCCAGAGCGTCAGGTCGAGACGGGCCGCGTCCGGGGTCAACTCCACGCCGGTGAACTCGCCGCCGACGGCGCTGCGGTGCCGGGCCGGCGGCGCGTTCTGCACCCCGAACGCGACCTGGACGAGCGGGTTGCGGCCCGGTCGACGGGCCGGGTTGAGCCGCTCCACCAGCAGGTCGAACGGGACGTCCTGGCGGGCGGCGGCGAACAGCGTGACCCGCCGTGCCTCGGCCAGCAGTTCGGCGAACGTCCGGTCCGGGGCCGGGCGCAGCCGCAGCGGTAGCGTGTTCACGTGGCAGCCGACGCTGCGCTCGGCGGCGACGCTGGTGCGGCCGGCGAAAGCCACGCCGACCAGCAGGTCGTCCCGGCCGGTGGCGGCGCCGAGCAGCGCCGCGAACCCGGCCAGCCCGACCATGTGCAGGCTGGCCCGGTGGGCGCGGGCCAGGTCCCGCACCGCCATGGCGGTCGCCGGGTCCACGGTGGTCCGCAGCGCGGCCCCGGGGCGGGCGTTAACCGGGGCCCCCTGCTCTACCGGAGGCGTTAAGCGGGGGCCCGTCCTTACCTCCAGCAGGGTGGGGGCGCCGCGCAGGTCGGCCAGCAGCTCGTCGGTCGCGCGGCGGCCGGCCGGCCCGGCCAGCCAGGCGCGTTGCGCGGCGGCGAGGACGGCCGGGCCGGGCACCGGCTCGCCGGGCGGCGCGTCCGGGTCGTCGTAGGCCGCCGTCAGGTCCCGGACCAGCACCCCGAACGACCAGTCGTCGGCGACCGCGTGGTGCACGACCAGCAGCAGCGCCTCGGCGCGACCGTCGCCGTCGGGCAGCAGGTACGCGCGCAGCAGCGGCCCGGTGGCCAGGTCCATCGGGGCGCGCGTGCCCTCGGCGGCGAGCCGGGCCAGCCGGGCGTCGAGCGGTGCGCCCGGGTCGGCCGGTGCGACCACGAGGTCCGGCCGGGCGTCCGGGCGTACCACCTGCACCGGTCCGTCCGGCCCGGCGGGCAGGACGGTGCGCAGCGCGGGATGCCGCTCGACGACCCGGTGCAGCGCCCGGGTCAGCCGGTCCGGGTCCAGCGGCGCGGCGAACCGGATCGCGAACGCCAGCAGGTAGGACGTGTCGGCCGGGTCGAGCCGGTGCAGGAACCAGAACCGCCGCTGCGCCGCGGACAGCGGTGCGGGCCCGCCCGCCGGCTCACCGGCCGCGTCCCCGTCACCGGCCGGCCCGGTGGTCGTCGGCGGGCCGGTGACGTCCCCGCCGCGCCACCCGGGGTCCACCGGCGTGCCGTCCGGATCGGCGGGCACGTCGATCCGGGCGGCCAGCGCGGCGACTGTCGGATGGGCGAACAGGTCGCCGGGGTGGACCCGGCGGCCGGTGGCGGCGGTCAGCCGGGTGGCGCAGCGGACCGCCAGCAGCGAGTCGCCGCCGAGCGCGAGGAAGTCGTCGTCCGGGCCGGTCACCGGCACGCCGAGCAGTTCCCCCCAGACCGTCGCGACCAGCGCACCGGTCGGGCCGAGCGCACCGGTGTCGGCGGCGGAGCCGAACGTCGGCGTGGGCAGCGCGGACCGGTCCACCTTGCCGTTGGGCAGCGTGGGCAGCCGGTCCAGCCAGAGCACGGCCGCCGGCACCAGCGGCGCCGGCAGCACCTCGGCCAGCCGGGCCCGCACGTCGTCGCGCCGCTCGCCGACGAGGTAGCCGACCAGCAGCGGGTCACCGCTCGGACCGGGCCGGACGGCGGCGGTCGCCTCGCGTACGCCGGGCAGCGCGGCGAGCCGGGCGGCCACCTCGCCCAGCTCGATCCGGTAGCCGCGCAGCTTCACTTGGTCGTCCAGCCGCCCCAGGTAGGCCAGTTGCCCGTCCGGACGCAGCCGCACCCGGTCGCCGGTGCGGTACATCCGCTCGCCGGGGCGGAACGGGTCCGGCCGGAACCGGGCCTCTGTCTCCGCCGGCCGATCCAGGTAGCCGCGGGCCAGCCCGGCGCCGGCCAGGTACAACTCGCCGGTCTCGCCGGGCGGCACCGGTCGGCCGTCCGGGTCGAGCACGTACGCCCGGGTGCCCGGCAGCGGCCGGCCGATCGGCGGGTCGCCGTCGTCGCGCGGCACCTCGGCCCAGGTCGAGTACGTGGTGTCCTCGGACGGGCCGTACAGGTTGCACAGCCGGCGCACGTGCGGGCGGGCCCACACCCGGGCGGTCAGCGCGGCGGTGAGCGGCTCACCGGCCAGGCAGACCGTGCGGACGCCAGGCGGCAGCGCGCCGGCGGTGAGCAGTTCGCCCATCGCCGCCGGCACGGTGTTGACGAGCGTCACCGGCAGCCGGTCCGCGCCGGGCGCGGCCAGCGCCAGCACGTCGTCGACAAGCAGCACCCGCCCGCCCCAGGCCAGCGGCCCGAAGATCTCGAACACGGACAGGTCGAAGCAGACCGAGGTGGCGGCGAGCATGCCGCCCAGCTCGGTGTCGTCGAACGTCTGCCGGACCCAGTGCAGCAGCACCGACGCGGAGCGGTGCTCGATCGCCACGCCCTTGGGCCGTCCGGTGGAGCCGGACGTGTAGATCACGTACGCCAGGTCGGCCGGCGTCACCGGGGTCGCCGGGTCGGTGCCGTCCGCCGCCGGGTCGAGCCGGTCGGTCAGCACGGTCGGGCCGGCGAACCGGCCGGCCAGGTCGGCGCGGGTCAGCACCAGCCGGGCCCCCGAGTCGGCGGTCATGAACGCCACCCGGGCCGCCGGGTACGCCGGGTCCAGCGGCACGTAGGCGGCGCCGGCCTTGAGCACGGCGAGCAGCGCGACCACCAGTTCCGGCGTACGCGGAAGGCAGACGCCGACCCGGTCGGCGCGTGCCACACCAGCGGCGAGCAGCACCCGCGACAGCCGGTTCGCCGCCTGGTCGAGGTCGCGGTAGGAGAGCGTGGCGTCGCCGTGCCGGACCGCCTCCGCGTCCGGGGTGCGGGCGGCCTGCGCGGCGACCATCCGGTGCAGGCAGTCCACCGTGGCCGCGGTGCCGCCGGTACGCCGGGCGGCGCCGCGGCGGGTCGGGCCGGGTCGGGCGGGCGCGCTCACCGGCCACCACCCCCGATCGCCGCCGCGAGCCGGCGGTCCGCCTCCTCCTGGATGCGGTCCTTGTCGGCGAGCACCACGCGGCCCGGGTCGTTGTCCGGCAGTTCGTCCTCCAGCCGCCGGATCCGTCGGTACGCGATGCCGGCGGCGGCCAGCGCCAACGCGCAGAGCCCGGCCAGGATCGCGGCCAGCGCCATGCCCCGGCCCGGCCCGGTGCCGACCAGCCCGGCGAGCGGACCGTCCGGCCGGGCCAGCGGGGCGAGCACGTGTTCGGCGAGCGGCCCGGCGCTGAGGAACCCGGCCGGCACCATCAGCCAGGACAGCATCTGTGCCATGGCCAGCACCCGGCCCTGCAACTCCAGGCCCACCTTGGCCTGCACGATGGCCAGCCAGTGCGTGTTCACCAGCGCGGTGGCCAGGCCCATGCCGAACAGACCGAGCGCCGGGAACAGCGGGTCCGGCCGCAGCCCGACGGTGAGCAGCGAGACGCCGAGCAACACGACGCTGGCCAGGATGCCGGTGGTCCGCCGAGCGGTGCCGCCCCAGACACCCATCAGCACCGACCCGACCACCATGCCGACGCCGCTGGCGGCCAGCACCCGGCCCAGCACCGCCGGGTCGCCGAAGGAGAGCGTGAGCGGCGTGACCAGCACCTCGACCATGGCGAAGAAGTAGTTCAGCGACGCCACCAGCACGACCAGGGCGACCAGCCCGTGCCGGCGGACGATGAACCGCCAGCCACCCAGCACCTCGCGGCGGAACGGCTCCTCCCGGCGCACGAAGAGCGTGTCCGGGAAGCGGACCGACAGCGTGACGGTCACCGCCACCGCGAACGTGACCAGGTCGATCACCACGACGCCGCGCAGCCCGACGGCGAGCACCAGCGCGCCGCCGACCAGCGGGGCCAGCACGGTGCTGGTGGCGGTGCCGAGCGCGACGATGCCGTTGGCCCGGCCGTAGTAACGCTTCGGCACGAGCTGGGTGACCGCCGCCTGGTAGGCGGGTTGCTGGAATGCGGTGGCCACGGCGGTGACGGTGATCGCGGTGAGGATGTGCCAGAGGTGGAGCTGGCCGAGCCAGAGCAGCAGCGCCAGGCTCACCGTGCCGGTGGCGGCCAGGCAGTCGGCGAGCACCATGATCCGTCGGCGGTCCCACCTGTCGGCGAGCGCGCCGGCGATCGGGGAGAGCACCACGGCCGGCAGCAGCGCCAGCACGGTGGCGGTGGCGAACAGCGAGACCGATCCGGTGCGCTGGTAGACCCAGAGCCCCATGCCGAACGCGGTCAGCCCGCTGCCGATCAGCGAGACGAGCTGGCCGATCGCGACCAGGTAGAACACCGCCAGGCTGGGCGTCGCCGGCCGCCGCGCCGGGACGTCCGCCGCGGGTGCGGTCCGGGGCGCGCTCCGGGCCGCCCCGACCGGCCGCGCCTCGACGGGTACGCCGGTGGGCCGGTCGGCTTCCGCGGGCGCGGCGGCGGACCGGTCCGGCACGGGGGCGCAGTGCGCCAGGATGATCGCGGCCAGCTCGGCCGGTTGGTGCTTGGCGAAGTAGTGCCCGGCCCCGTCGATCACCGCCAGCGACACCCGGTCGGCGAAGAACTCCCACTCCAGGTAGCGCTCCTGGTACAGCTCGGTGGCCCGGTCGCCGCTGCCCACCACGCAGACCAGCGGCGCGGACAGCTTCCGGGGCAGTCCGGTGGCGTAGACATCGGTGTAGTAGTCCTCGCCCCGGGCCGAGTCCGCCAGCACCACGCGCATCACGAAGTCCTTCTCGGACTCGTCGAAGACCTCGGTGAAGAAGCCCATCGCGCGCAGCGACTCCAGCGTCCGCCGCTTCGACGCCCAGCGCTCCACCGGGAACCACCGGCGCAGCCAGCCGAACACCCGGCCGGGCAGCCGGGGCGCGGGGAAGTGCGCGCCGATCACCACGCCGGTCACCTCGACGCCGGCCGCCTCCAGCCGGCGGGCCAGCTCCACCGCCTCCGCGCCGCCGACGCAGTGCCCGTACACCGCGACCGAGCCGGTGATCTGCTCGACCGCCTCGGCCACGCAGCGGTCCACCAGCTCGTCCAGGTCGAGCATCGGCTCGTCCGGGCGGTTCAGGTCGTGGCCGGGGCGCTCCAGCGCGTACAGCGACACGCCGGCCGGCAGGGCGTCCGCCAGCGGCTGGAACGTGATCGCGGAGCCGCCGCCGAACGGCACGCAGAGCAGCGTCAGCGTGTTCGGGGTGCCCGGCCGGGCCGGGGTCAGCTCGTGCAGCAGCTTCCCGGCCGAACCGCCGGTGGCGGTCAGGTGCTCGGTCAGCGCCCGGATGGTCGGGTGCCGGAACAGGTCGAGCACGCTGATCGCCGGGTCGCTGCCGGCCAGCGCCTTGATCGCCCGGAACGAGTCGCCGCCCAGGTCGAAGAAGTCGTCGTCGATGCCGACCCGGTCGTAGCCGAGCACCTCGGCCCAGCGCCGCGCCAGCGCCGCGCGCAGCGGCGTGTCCGGCTCACCGGCGCCGGCCGCGGCACGGTCACGGCGGGGCGCGGGCAGCGCCGCCCGGTCGACCTTGCCGTTGGCGTTGAGCGGCATCCGGTCCAGCGGTACGAACGCCGACGGCACCATGTAGTCCGGCAGCCAGGTGCGCGCGTACGCCCGCCACGGCGCCGGGTCGGCGGCGAAGTCGGCCGTCACGTCCCGCCCGGCGTCCGGCTCCGGCCCGTCGGTGAGCGTCAGGTACGCCACCACGGCCTTCTCGCCCGCGTCCTCGCGGACCACCACGGCGGCGTCGCGGACCGCGTCGTGCCGGCGCAGCACCGCCTCGATCTCGCCCAGCTCGATCCGGAACCCGCGCACCTTCACCTGCGAGTCGCCCCGGCCGAGGAACTCGATCCGGCCGTCGGCCAACCGGCGGCCCAGATCGCCGGTGCGGTACAGCCGCCCGCCGCCGGCCGGGTCCGGCACGAACCGCGCGGCGGTCAGCGCCGGATCGGCATGGTAGTCCCGGGCCAGCCCCGGCCCGCCGAGGAAGATCTCACCCGGCACGCCGACCGGGGCCGGATCGAGCCCCGGGTCGAGCACGTGGACCCGCATGTTGGCGATCGGGCGGCCGATGGTGGGCCGGGTCTCGTCCGGGGTGATCCGGTCCATGGTGGCCCAGACCGCGGCCTCGGTCGGGCCGTACAGGTTCCACAGCGCCTCCACCCGCTCGGCCAACTGCCGGGCCAGCGGCGCGGGCACCGCCTCGCCGCCGCAGACCGCGGTCAGCCCCGGCGTGCCGGTCCAGCCCGACTCGATCAGCAGCCGCCAGGTCGTCGGCGTGCCCTGGGCCAGCGTGACTCGCTCGACGGCGAGCAGCGCCGCCAACCGGGGCGCGTCGTACGCGACGTCGCGGTCCACCAGCAGCATCCGCGCGCCGACCACCAGCGGCAGGAACAGCTCCGGCACGGACATGTCGAACGCGAAGCTCGCCATCGCCAGCATGGTGCCGTCGCGGGTCAGACCAGGCCGCTCGCGCATGGTGGCCAGCGTGTTGACCACCGCGCGGTGGCTCACCCGGACGCCCTTGGGCCGGCCGGTCGAGCCGGACGTGTAGATCAGGTACGCCAGGTGGTCCGGCCCGGCCGACGACGGGACGGCGGTGTCCGGCTCCCCGGCCGGGTCCGCGCCGGTCACCACCGTGCCGGCGAAGTCGAGCCGGTCGGCCAGGGCCGGCTCGGTGACCAGCACCGCGGCGCCGCTGTGCGTCAGCACGTACCGCTGTCGCTCCACCGGGTACTCCGGGTCCACCGGCACGTACGCGCCGCCGGCCTTGAGCACGCCGAGCAACGCGACCGGCAGCTCGGCCGAGCGGGGCAGGCAGACCGCGACCGGCACGTCCGGCCCGACACCGGCCCGGCGCAGCCGGTGCGCGAGCCGGTTGGCGCGGGCGTCCACCGTGGCGTAGTCGAGCGTGGCGCCGCCGAACGTCACGGCCGGCCGGTCGGGCCCGGTCGCCACCTGACGCGCGAACAGGTCGACCAGCGTCGGCACCCGGTCGGGCGGGGTGTCCCAGCCGGCCGGCGCGGCGGTGTCGTTCCACTCGGCGAACCGGTCGCGCTCGGCGGCGGTGAGCAGCGGCAGCGCTGCCAGCCGGGTGCCCGGGTCGGCGCCCGCGGCGGCGAGCAGTGTCTCCAGGTGCCCGACCATCCGGTCGGCGGTCGTCGGGTCGAACAGCGCGGTGTTGTACTCCAGCCGGAACCGCAGCCCCTCGCTCACCTCGTACGCGTACAGCGCCAGGTCCTGCTGGGCGATGCCCGGCTCGACCGCGAACGGTGTCATCCGCACCCCGGCCGCCGCCACGTCCCGCTGCTCGGGCACGTTGAGCAGGTTGAACATCACCTGGAACAGCGGGTTGCGGCTCAGGTCGCGGGGCGCGTCGACCAGGTCCACCAGCCGCTCGAACGGCACCTCCTGGTGGTCGTACGCGCCCAGCGCGGTGCGGCGGACCCGCCCGAGCAGCTCGGCGAACGTCCAGTCGCCGTCCAGCACGGTCCGCATCGGCAGCATGTTGACGAAGAAGCCGACCATCGGCTCCAGCTCGGCCCGGACCCGGCCGGCCACCGGCGTGCCGACGCAGACGTCGCGCTGGCCGGTCCAGCGCCACAGCAGCGTCTGCCACGCGGCCAGCAACGTCATCGCCAGCGTGACGCCGTGCCGCTGGCTGAACCGGCGCAGCGCGTCGGCGGTCGACGGGGGAAGCACCAGCGTGCGGACCGCGCCGTCGAACGTCTGCACCGGCGGACGCGGCCGGTCGGTGGGCAGGTCCAGGACGGTGGCCGCGCCGGCGAGCTGCCGCCGCCAGTACCGCAGGTCCGGGTGGTCCGGATCGGCCAGCCGGCCACGCTGCCAGCGCGCGTAGTCGCCGTACTGGACGGCCAGTTCGGGCAGCGGGTCGCCGCCGCCGGCGCGGGCGGCGGCGTAGCGGGTGGCCACCTCGTGGGCCACCACGCCGAGCGACCAGCCGTCGGAGACGGCGTGGTGCATGGTCAGCGACAGCACGTGCCGGTCGTCGGCGACGCGCAGCAGCACGGCCCGGAACAGCGGCCCGGTGGCCAGGTCGAACGGTCGCCGCACGTCGGCGGCGAGAGCGGCGTGCACCCAGCCGGGCACCGCGGCGGCCACCGCGGGCTCGACGATGCTCACCGGCGCCGCCGGGTCCGGGTCGGTCGGCGCGGTCCGGACCGGCAGGTCCACCGGCCCGGCCGGGAGCACCCGCTGCACCGGGTCGCCGTCCGGCCCGAGCGGGAACACGGTCCGCAGCGCCTCGTGCCGGCGCACCAGCCCGGCCAGCGCGGTCCGCAGCGCGTCCAGGTCGAGCACGCCGTCGAGCAGCAGCGTGGTGCCGACCGTGTAGGCGTTCTGCGCGTACGCCTGGTCCAGGAACCACAGCCGGTGTTGGCCGGAGGAGAGCGGCGCCGGGCCGGCGTCCGGCTCGGCCCGGGGAATCCGCCCCCCGGCGTCGGACGCGACGCTCGGGTCGGGTGGGCCCGCCACAGGCGGCGTCGCCGGCGCGACAGCGGTCGGCTCGTCGTCGGCGGCGGTCGCGGCGTCGACCGGGACCGCCACGGGCGGCGTCGTCGGCACGGCGGCCACGGTCGCCGGCAGTGCCGCCGCGAGCGCCGCGACGGTCGGCCGGGCGAAGACGGTCTCCAGCGGCACCGCCACGCCGAGGCGGGCGCGCAGCCGCACCACCACCTGGGTGGCGAGCAGCGAGTGCCCGCCCAACTCGAAGAAGTCGTCGAACGCGCCGATCGGCGCGATGCCGAGCAGCTCGCTCCAGACCGCCGCCACCGCTTCCTGCCCCGCCCCCTCCGGCGCCACGAACGCGCTGCTCAGCGCCGGCCGGTTGCCCGTCTCCTCCGCGCGCTGATGCACGGAAAGAGTGGCCATGGCGCCCGGAATAGCCACTCTTTCCGTGAAACAGGCTCCGGCGTCGGTGGGGGTGCGGGAGGCGGGGGCGATCCAGTAGCGGTGCCGCTCGAACGGGTAGCCGGGCAGCGGCACCCGCCGGGTGCCGGTGCCGTGGAAGCGGTCCGTGTCGACCGGCACGCCGGCCAGCCAGAGCCGCCCCACCGCGTCGAGCAGCGTCGCCACGTCGTCGGACTCGGCGCGGGGATGCCGCATCGCCGCGACCGCCCGGGTCGGCGGCAGTCCGGCCAGCCGGGCCAGGCCACCGAGCGCGTGCCCGGGGCCCACCTCGACCACGACCGCGTCCTGCTCGGCGAGGAACGCGGCCGATTCGGCGAACCGGACCGGCTCGCGCAGGTGCCTCACCCAGTACGCCGGATCGGTGACCAGCCCGGGGGTGACCCGCCCGCCGGTCAGGTTGCTGAGGTAGGGGCGCTGCGGTTCGGCGTACGCGACCCGGGCGGCGTGCGCGGCGAACTCGTCAAGCACCGGGTCGAGCAGCGCCGAGTGGTAGCCACGTGTCACCCGCAGCGGGCGGCAGTCCACGCCCTCCGAGGTCAGCCGCTCGCGCAGCCGCCCGACCGCCGCCGGGTCGCCGGAGACCACGCACAGCTCCGGGGCGTTCACCGCGGCCAGCGAGAGTCCCTCGTCGAGCAGGCCGGTCACCGTAGCCTCGGGCCGGCCCACCGCGAGCATTGCCCCGGCCGGCGTACGCGCCACCAGCTCGCCGCGTATCCGCACCAGGCGCAGCGCGTCGGCGAGCGGGAAGACGCCGGCCAGGCAGGCGGCCACGTACTCGCCGAGGCTGTGCCCGACCATCAGGTCCGGGGTGACGCCCCGGGCCAGCAGCGTGCGGGCCAGCGCGTACTCGGTGACGAACAGCGCGGGCTGCACCAGCTCCGGGCGGGCCAGCAGCTCCTCCGCAGCCGGGTGCCCGCCGGGCGGCGGGTCGAGCACGGCGCGCAGGTCCCGGCCGAGGTCGTCGCCGAGCAGTTCGGCGCACGCGTCCACCTCGGCCCGGTAGGTCGGCTCGGCCCGGTAGAGCCCCGCGCCCATCGCCACGTGCTGGGCGCCGTGCCCGGGGAAGGCGAACACCAGCGTCCGCCGGCCCTCCGGACGGGCTCCGGTGAACCGGCGGGCCGGCGTGTCCAGGGCGGACACCGCGTCGGCCCGGTCCGCCGCCACCACGTACCGGCGGTGGGTCAGCGCCCCCCGGCGGCCCAGCGTCGCCGCGACGTCCGCGAGCCGCACCCCGGGATGGGCGTCGAGGTGGTCGCGGAGCTGTCGGGTGGCGGTCTCCAGCGCGGCCGGGGTGCGCGCGGACAGCGTCAGCAGGCGCGGCCCCGGCGCGGGCGGGGCCGCCGGGCCGGGCGGCGCCGGCGGCTCCTCCAGCACCACGTGCGCGTTCGTGCCACCCATGCCGAACGAGCTGACCCCGGCCCGGCGCGGACCCTCGGCGACCCACGGCCGGGCGGCAGGCTCGAAGCGGAACGGGCCGGTCTCGACGTCGATCGCCGGGTGCGGCCGGTCCACGTTGACGGCCGGCGGCAACGTCCGCGTCCACAGGGCCAGCACGGTCTTGATCAGACCGGCCACCCCGGCCGCCGCGTCGGTGTGCCCGATGTTGGCCTTGACCGAGCCGAGCGCGCAGAAGCCGCGCTCGTCGGTGCCGCGCCGGAACGCCTCGGTCAGCGCGGCCACCTCGATCGGGTCGCCCAGGCTGGTGCCGGTGCCGTGCGCCTCCACGTAGCCCACCGAGCGGGGGTGCACGCCGGCCGTGGCCAGCGCGCGGCTGATCACCTCGACCTGGCCGGCGACGCCCGGCGCGGTGTAGCCGGTGCGGCGGGCCCCGTCGTTGTTGATCGCCGAGCCGCGGATCACCGCGTAGACCGTGTCGCCGGCGGCGACGGCGTCGGCCAGCCGCTTCAGCACGACGACGCCCACGCCGCTGGACTCGATGCTGCCGCGCGCGTCGGCGCTGAACGGGCGGCAGTGCCCGTCGGGGGAGTAGATGCCGCCGTCGTGCCAGAGGTAGCCGCGCCGCTGGGCCGGGAAGACACTCACGCCGCCGGCCAGCACCACGTCGGACTCGCCGGCCAGCAGGCTCTGCCGGCCCAGGTGCACGGCCACCAGCGACGTGGAGCAGGCGGTGGCCACGGTGACCGCCGGCCCGGTCAGGTCGAGCTGGTACGCGACGCGGCTGAGTAGGAAGTCCTTGTCGTTGCCGAGCGAGAGCTGGTGCTCGCTGAGCCCGCCGGTCAGCTCCGGGTGGCCGCTGAGGTGGTCGAGCAGGTAGGAGCTGCGGCCGGAGCCGGCGAACAGGCCGACCCGGCCCGGGTGGCGGGACGGGTCGTGGCCGGCGTGCTCCAGCGCGTGCCAGGCGCACTCCAGCAGCAGCCGGTGCTGCGGGTCCAGCGTCTCCGCCTCCCGCGGGGTGAAGCCGAAGAACGCCGCGTCGAACTCGTCGACGCCGGGCAGGAAGGTGCCGGTCCGGACGTACGCCGGGTCGTCGATCCGGGCCGGGTCCGCGCCGTCGGCGAGCATCTCCTCGACGGTGAACTCCTGGACCGACTCCACCCCGTCGCGGATGTTCGCCCAGAACTCCTCGACGGTCCGGGCGCCCGGGAACCGGCCGGCCATGCCCACCACCGCGATCGGCCCGTCCGCCGGGGCGGCGGACGCGGTCGCCGCGCGCACCGGCGGGGCCTGCGGCGTCACGCCGGTCGTGGTGACCGTGACCAGGTACGCGGCCAGCGACTCCACGGTGGGGTGGCGGAACAGGTCGGTGGCGGTCAGCACGTCACCGAGCCGGGCACGCAGCCGGTCCAGCACGGCCAGCAGCCGCATCGAGTGGCCGCCCAGGTCGAAGAAGCTGTCCCGGGTGCCGACCTGCTCGACGCCCAGCACCTCGCGCCACACGTCGGCGACCAGCCGCTCCAGGCGTACCCGGTCGGCATCCCACCGGTCCGGCGAGCCCGCCGTCGCGGTCGTCGGGCCGGCCGGCGCGGCGGCCCCCAGGCCGGGCGGGGCGGCGCTGTCGGCGCCGCCCGGGGCGGCGGGACCGGTCGGCGTGCCCGGTGCGGTGGCGCGACGGGCGGCCGGGACGTCGGTCGGGCCGGGCGCGGGCAGCGCGTCGGCGTCCACCTTGCCGTTGCCGGTCAGCGGCAGCGCGTCCAGCCGTACGAACGCGGCCGGCACCAGCCAGGACGGCAGTTCGGCGGCGAGCGCGGCGCGCAGCTCCGCCGGGTCTCCGGCGTCGCCGGCCAGGTACGCGACCAGCCGCGGGTCGGTCGGGTCGTCGTGGCGCAGGTGGACGGTGACGTCGGCGGCCGGCCGGTGTCGCCGGACCGCGGCCTCGATCTCGCCGCACTCCACCCGGTAGCCGCGCACCTTGACCTGCCGGTCGGTGCGGCCCAGGTATTCCAGGACGCCGTCCGGGCGGCGGCGGGCCAGGTCGCCGGTGCGGTAGAGGCGCGCGCCGGGCACCCCGGAGAACGGATCGGGCAGGAACCGCCCGGTGGTGCGGTCGGGCTGGCCCAGGTAGCCGCGGGCCACCCCGGCCCCGCCGACGTACAGCTCGCCGACCACGCCCACCGGCGCCGGGTTGCCCCAGCCGTCGAGCACGTACAGCGCGGTGTTCGCGATCGGCCGGCCGATCGGCACCGAGCCGTCGGCCGGCGTGTCCGGCGCCACCTCGTACGCGGCGCAGCCGACCACTGTCTCGGTCGGCCCGTACTCGTTGACCAGCGCGGTCCCTGGCGCGTGGGTCCGCCACGGCGCGACCTGGTCGGCCCGCAGGTTCTCGCCGCCGATGACGAAGCACCGGGTGCGACCGGCCAGCTCGTCCGGGCGGAGCTGGTGGGTGACCAGTTCGAGCTGGGCGGGTGTGATCTTGACCAGGCCGAACGGCGTGCTGGTGTCGCGCAGCGCCTCGCCCAGCGCGGCCGGGCCGAGGTGCTCGCCGATCATCCGGACCGTGGCGCCGGCGGCCAGCGGCACCAGCAGGCTGGTCACGGTCAGGTCGAACCCGACCGAGGAGTGCAGCGGGACCACGTCGCCGGGGCGCAGCCGGTATGCCTGGGCGGCCCAGCGCACGTAGTTGGCCACCCCCCGGTGGGTGACCATCACGCCCTTCGGTCGGCCGGTCGAGCCGGACGTGTGGATGACGTACGCCAGGTCGTCACCGGTCGGCACGGGCCGGCGGCGCGGCCGACGCCGGGGTCCACCGCCGACGCGCTCCGCCCCGGCCCCGGGCACCGGCGCGTCCGGCCCCGGCACCAGCAGCGCCGCGTCGCCGGGCACCAGGTGCGCCAGGTCGGCGCAGGTGAGCACCACCGACGCGGCGGTGTCGTCCATCAGGTGCCGCAGCCGGGCGGGCGGGTTCGCCGGGTCCATCGGCACGTAGGCCGCGCCGGCCCGGAGCACCGCCAGCACCGCCACGGTGAATTCGACCGCGCGGGGCAGCAGCACGCCGACCAGGCCACCGACACCGACGCCCCGCGCGCGCAGCGTCTCCGCCAGCGCCTCGGCCCGCGCGTGCAGCTCCCGGTAGCTCAGCGCGGCGTCGCCGTCGGTCACCGCCACCCCGTCGGGGGTACGCCGGGACTGCTCCTCGATCAACGCGTGCACCAGCTCGTCCGGCTCGGCCGGCGTGGCGGTCCGGTTCCACTCGCCGACCAGCCGCCGGTGCTCGGCGGGGGTCAGCATCGCGGCCGAGCCGACCGGCGTGTCCGGGTCGGTCAGCAGCGCCGCCAGCAGCGTCCGGAAGTGGCCGGCGAGGCGGGTCATCAGGTCGGCGTCGAACAGGTCGGTGCGGTACTCCAGCACGGTCCGCAGACCCCTGTCGTCCTCCCGGACGGCCACCGTGAGGTCGAACTTGGCGGTCTCGACCGGCACCTCGACGGTGCTCACCTGGAGACCCTCCAGGCAGGGCGGGGCGGTCTCCCGGCCGTACACGAACATCACCTGGAACAGCGGGCTGAAGCCGGCCCGGCGGGCCGGGCGCAGCGTCTCCAGCACCGTCGAGAAGGGCAGTTCCTCCCGGCTCAGCGCGTCGAGGACGGCGACGCGCACCCGCTCCAGCAGCGTGCCGAAGGACGGGTCGTCGTCCAGTCGGGCCCGGATCGCGACGGTGTTGAGCAGCAGGCCGACGAGCTGCCGCGTCTCCGGGCCGCGGCGGCCGGACACCGGTGTGCCGACCACGACGTCCCGCGCGCCGGTCCACCGGGCCAGCAGCACGTGCAGCACCGCCAGCAGCACCATGTACGGCGACACCCGCGCCCGCCGGCAGTACGCGGCCAGGTCCCCGGTGGGCACGTCCAGCGGCACCGACAGCGTGGCGCCGGCCCTGGACGGAACCGCCGGCCGGGGGCCCCGGGTGGGCAGGTCCAGCGCGGCGGGCGCGCCCGCGAGCTGCTCCCGCCAGTAGTCGAGCTGGGCGGACGCCTCCGCGCCGGCGAGCCACTCCCGCTGCCGGCGGGCGTGGTCGCGGCAGTCGCCCTCGACCGGGTCGAGCGCGGCCGGTCGCCCGGCCCGGTGGGCCGCGTAGAGCCGTTCCCACTCCTCGTGCAGCAGGCCCAGCGACCACTCGTCGACGGCGACGTGGTGGAACGTCAGCAGGAGCACGTGCTCCTCCGGCGCGCAGCGCACCAGATCGGCCCGGAGGACCGGCCCGTGGGCCAGGTCGAGCGGGTCCCGGGCGGCCGCGCGCAGTCGGGCGTCCACCTCCCGGTCCCGCTGCCAGCTCGGCAGTCCGCTGAGGTCGTGCACGCGCAGCAGTCCCGGGCGCGGTTCGTGGACCACCTGGACGAGCCGGGTGTCCGTGCCGTCGCCGCCCGGCTCCGGGACTCCGGCGCCCGAGGCGGCGCGGGGCGGCTCGGGCGCGAGCGTGGTCCGCAGCGCGGCGTGGCGGGCCACCAGGTCGTCGAGCGTCATGGACAGCGCCGCCACGTCGAGCGGGCCGTGCAGCCGGTAGGCCAGCGGCACCAGGTAGCCGGCCGAGTCCGGGTCGAGGCGGTCCAACTGCCACATCTGGCGCTGCGCGGCGGTCGCCGGCGCGGGACGGTCGGAGCTGTCTCTCGCCGGTGGGGCGGGAACCGTTCGCCGGGGCCGCAGGACGTCGGTCATCGCCTCCGCCTTCGTCGCTGCCGGCCGTCGAGTGGACCGCATCCGGACGCGGGCGGTCGCCGCGCCGGACCGTCCGGCCGGGATGATGGAAGATCAGGATTCCTCGATGGGGAACCGGGCTCATCATGTCACCGGCGATCTTTGTCCGCCGATCCCCGAATCGTGCCGCCGGTCGGTGCTTTCGGTGTCGAGCGCTGCACGTTCGGCCAGTTCCTGAAGGGCGGTAAGAAATGTGATTGCGCCGGCTCGGCGCGCACTCCGGGCCGGTCTCCGGGGTGATGTCGCTCGTATCGGTCATCGGGAGCTTCCGCCACCTCGACACCACTGTGGAGGGATATGCCGGATGCGGGACACGGGCCGCGGCCGGGTCGTGCCAACTGGTCATCTCGGCTGTTCACGACTGCGTTGACAGCGTGATCTTCAATGGAATACGGTTCGTGGCGAGGCTGGCGAGGTTTCCGGTCGCCGACAATCAGTGTGCGCGTTCCGGCACCAGCCCGCCGATTTCTCGCGATCAATTCGGCAATTGCTCCGGCGACCCCGCCGCTGTCGGATTTTCACGGTTCGCCGAAAACGCTTCCCCCGCTCGGCGCTTTGTGTCGCCATTTGACGCCCCGACGGTCGCCCGCCGGTCACCACTCCGCTCTCCGCCGCCGTGCCGAGGGTGGAATCGATCATGGTGGACGGACCGGACGGCGCGGGACGGCCCGAAAGGCGCGGCGGGGGCCCGGGCGGTAGGCGTCCGGCCGGCCGATCGGTGGAGCGGGGCCGCCGTGTGGCCGGAATTGATGACGAGCGGTCGATTACCGGTGCGGCGGCGTATCGCGAGAACTCCTTGCCTCCTACGGTGACGTCCGGCACGCGGACGGAGGGAAGTCGGGAGCCACCCGAGGGGCGCCGTCCGGGCGGACAGGGAGAGTTGTCTCGATGCGAGTTTGGAGTCGCGCGGTAGCGGTGCTCGCCGCCGGCGCGGTCGTGGTGGCGGGGGTGCCGGCGCTGGCCGGCGTCGTCACCGTCACCGACGCCGGTGTCACCGGGCGCACCGGCGCCCAGGCGACGGGGGGCAGCGCCGCGCTCGGCGCCGCCCGGACGGTCGCCACCAGGGCGCAGGTCACGCCGGGGGACACCCGGCTGATGCCGAGCACGCCCCGCACCGACACGCCGCGGATCACCAACGGCGAGATCACCGACATCGAGGTGATCGGCAACCGGGTCTTCATCGCCGGCACGTTCACCTCGATCGCGAACGTCGGCGGCACGGCGATCGCGCAGAAGTCGCTGGCCTCGTACAACCTGGACACCGGCAAGGTGGACACCGGCTTCAAGCCGACCATCGACGGCGCGGTGGCGGCCGTCGAGGCGTCGCCGGACGGCACGTCGCTCTACATCGCCGGCTCGTTCAACACGATCAACGGCGTCACCAAGCGCAAGATCGCCCGGCTCAACCCGACCACCGGCGCGCCGGTGGCCGCGTTCACCGCGACCGCCAGCGCGCGGGCGACCGCGCTGGCCGTGAGCCCCACCGCCGTCTACGTCGGCGGCCAGTTCGCCACCGTCAACGGCGTCGCCCGCAGCGGCCTGGCCGCGCTGAACCCGACCACCGGCGTCGTCGACACCGCGTTCAACCTGCCGGTCACCGGCGGCATCGGCGTCGGCGGCATGCTCACCGTGCAGCAGCTCAAGCTCACCCACGACCGCAGCAAGCTGCTGGTCGTGCACACCGGCCGCCAGATCGCCGGGCAGGACCGCTACGGCGTGGCCCTGATCGGTACGGCCAGCAAGGCGCTGCTGCCGTGGCGGACCCGGCTGTGGGAGGACAACCTCTCCTTCGTCGGCGGCATCCAGCGCGTCTTCGCCGGTGACATCGCGCCGGACGACTCGTACTTCGTGGTGACCAGCGGCTCGGGCGGCGACCGGCCGCCGATCAACGACACCGCCATCGCGTACTCGCTGACCGGAAACGACCACGTCGAGCCGCTCTGGATCTCCCGGCACTTCGACAGCATCTACTCGGTCGCGATCACCGCCACCGCCGTCTACGTCGGCGGTCACTTCAGCTGGCAGGAGTCGCCCACCTCGAACGTGCCGTGGCCCGGGCTGGACAACGTCGGCTACGGCACCGGCCAGGGCCTGAGCGGCTACGGCCTCGGCGACCAGGTGGTCCGCCGCGACCACCTCGGCGCGCTGGACCCGCTCACCGGCACCGCGCTGGAGTGGAACCCCGGCTCCAACTCGTACGAGGGGGAGAAGGCGATGCTGGCCACCGCGCGCGGCCTGCTGGTCGGCGGCGACGGCAACGTCAAGGGCGGCAAGACGACCGGTCGGGTCGCGTTCTTCGACATGTCCAAGGAGCCGGCGCCGTCAGCGCTGGACACCACGGTCACCACGCCGATCGAGGGCGCGGTGAAGCAGGCCGGCGAGTCGTTCGACCTGGGTGGCCAGGCGCTCGCCCCGGCCGGCGTGTCCAAGGTCCAGGTCGAGGTCATGGACCGCAACAGCGGCAAGTACCTCCAGGCCGACCTGACGACCTGGGGTGCGTTCAAGTCGCTGAACGCCACGGTCGCCGCGCCGAACGCCACGTCCACCACCTGGAAGCTCCCGGTGTCGCTGCCGGCCGGCGTCTACCAGATCCAGGCGAGGACGGTCGGCCGCGACGGGGCCGGCGACACCACCAAGGCGATCAAGAAGATCGAGGCGTTCCGCTTCGACGACCTGCCGCCGGCCACCCGGATCACCGCGCCGACCGCCGGCCTGATCGCCACCCAGAGCTTCGTCGCCACCGGCACCGCGACCGACGACAAGGGCGTCAGCTCGATGATCTACTCGTTCCGCACGCCGGACAACCGGTACCTGCAGGACGACGGCAGTGTCGCGGCGGTCTACAACACGTTCCGGGGTGAGCCGGACGTGCTCGGCGCGACGTCCGCCACCTGGCAGTACGAGGTGACGCTGCCGACCGAGGGGCAGTGGCGGATGACCGCCACCGCGGTCGACACGGCCGGACAGAGCGACCTGCGCGGCGACACCCGGGACTGGACCGTCTCGGCGACCGGTGTCCCGCCGACCGTGGCGATCACCGCGCCGGTGGCGATGACCCCGCCCACCGCCGCCGCGCCGCTGACCGTGGCGCCGGGCGCCACCGTCACGTTCGCCGGCACCGCCGCCGACGAGGACGCGCTGAAGTCGGTCGAGATCTACCTGCGCAACAACACCACCCGCGAGGCGCTGGCCGCGGACGGCACCTGGGGCGCCGACTCGGTCGCCGCGTACCACCGGATCTCGCCGACCAACCTCGACGCCGCCACGTTCGACTGGTCCTTCACCACGGTTCCGCTCACCCCCGGCGTCTACGACTTCCGGGTACGCGCCACCGACAGGCTCGGCCTGACCACGTCCAACACCAACCTGGGCCGGCTCACCGTCACCGCGCAGGTGCCCGGCGACGCGTTCCCGAACGGGCTGCTCAGCTTCACCGGGACCGACCAGAACGTCGACCGGCTGCACCTCGACCTGGCCGGCACGGCGACCGACGACAAGGGCGTCAAGGCCGTCCGGGTGGCGCTGCGCGACCTGGACACCGGCCGGTACGCCCAGCCGAACGGCACGATGGCCGCCGCGTTCGCCACGCTCGACGCGACGCTCGCCGCCCCGAACGCCACCAGCACCACGTTCACGCTCCCGGTCGACCTGCCCACGAAGGGCAACTACAGCGTCGAGGCGTGGGCGGTGGACACGGCCGGCCAGCAGGACGGCTCGACCAGTGGCGCCACCGCGAAGTACCTGGTCTACCCGGGTGACGCCGACCCGACGCTGGAGCCGAGCATCACGCCGGTCGAGGGCGAGGTCTACCCCGGTGGCCGGATCGTGGTGACCGGCCGGGCGGTCGACGACGTCGGCATGCAGAAGGTGGAGTTGCAGATCACCAACGCCGCCGGGCAGGGCATGAACGCGGCCGGCACGTTCGGCCGGGCGGGCACCTGGATCGCGGCGTTCCTCACCAGCCCGGGTTCGCCGGGGTCGAACTTCGCGTACACGTCGCCGGTCGTGCCGGCCGGCACGTACACGGTGACGATCCGGGGCATGGACAACTACGGGCAGTACCAGCAGCCGGTCCGTACCGTCTCGGTGACCGTCACCGACTGATCCCGGTCGGCCGCGGGCCGGTCCGCGTCGGGTCCTCCCGACGCCGGGCCGGCCCGGCGCCGTCAGGGGCGGACGAGCCGCATCCCGGCGGTGGCCGGCCGGTCCATGGTGGCCAGCGCCGCGGGCGCGTCGGCCAGCCCGATGACGCCGGTGACCAGCTCGCCGGGGCGCAGCACCCCGGCGGTGACCAGCCGCAGCAGCTCGGGATAGGCGTGGGCCGGCATCCCGTGGCTGCCCCGCAACTCCAGCTCGTGGGCGATCACCAGGTCCATCGGCAGCGCGGGCCGGCCCTGCGCGGCGGGCAGCAGCCCGACCTGCACGTGCCGGCCGCGCCGGCGCAGGCCCTCGATCGAGGCGACGCAGGTCGCGTGACTGCCCAGCGCGTCGAGCGAGAGGTGGGCGCCGCCGCCGGTCGCGTCGCGGACCGCGGCGGCCACCTCGCCGGGTCCGCCGAGCGCGGACCCGTCCAGGCAGACCGCGGCGCCGCTGCGCCGGGCCAACGCCAGCGCGGCGGGCGCGACGTCCACGGCCACCACCCGGGCGCCGCTCGCCGCCGCGATCATCACGGCGGACAGGCCCACCCCGCCGCACCCGTGTACGGCCACCCACTCGCCCGCGGCCACCCGGCCCTGCGCGACCACGGCCCGGAACGCGGTGGCGAACCGGCAGCCGAGCGCGGCGGCGGTCCCGTCGTCCACCTCGTCCGGCAGCCGGACCAGGTTGACGTCGGCGTGCCGCACCGCCACGTACTCCGCGAACGAGCCCCAGCCGGTGAAGCCCGGCTGGGTCTGCCGCTCGCAGACCTGCTGGTCGCCGGCGAGGCAGGCGGGGCACCGCCCGCAGGCGCAGACGAACGGCGCGGTGACCCGGTCGCCCGGCCGCCAGCCGCGTACGTCGGCGCCGACCGCGGCGACGACACCGGCGAACTCGTGCCCGGGCACGTGCGGGAGCCGGATGTCCGGGTCGTGGCCCTGCCAGCCGTGCCAGTCGCTGCGGCACAGCCCGGTCGCGCCGACCCGGACGACCACCCCGTCGCGCGCCGGGGCGGGGTCGGCCACTTCCCGCACCTCGGGCCACGCGTTGAACTCCTCGAACACCACCGCCCGCATCCCACCATCCTCCCCCGCGCCTGGTGTGCGGAGGGCAAGGGGCAGGGCGCAAGTTGCGGGAAAGCGGCAGAAATATATTGATGCCGGCAAATCTTGACGCGTGTTCGTGTGGTGGCGCACGGTAAGGAAAGCGGCCGGTAGTGCAGGAGGCGGTCATGCGGTTGAATCCGTTCGCGGGAGCGTATCTCACCGACCCGGCCGGCGTCTGGGCCCGCCTGCTGGCCGCCGACGGCGGCGTGCACCACGACGAGGAACTCGGGTTGTGGCTGATCACCCGGCACGCCGACGTCCGGCGGGCGCTGGCCGACGCGCGGACGTTCGGCAACGCGCTCACGCTCGCCCCGGTGTACGACATCTGCCCCGAGGCGCTCGCCCTGGTCGCCGGCATCGACGCGCCACCCACCACCGCCGCGGCCGACCCGCCGGTGCACCCCCGCACCCGCCGGGCGCTGCGGGTCACGTTCGCCAACACCCCGGAACGGGTGGAGCAGCGCTACGGCCGGATCGTGCGTCGCCGGGTGGACGAGCTGGTGGCGCGGCTGGCCACCCGGGCCGGCGACGAGGTCGACCTGGTCCCGGCGTTCACCGCCGAGCTGCCGCTGCTGGTGCTGCTCGACATCCTCGGCGTGCCGGCGGGCGACGTGCCGCGCATCCGGGCCTGGGCGGACGGGCAGATCGCCCTGATCTGGGGCAGCCCCGACCCGGCCGAGCAGGTCCGGCTGGCCGGTGGGCTGCTGGAGTTCTGGCACTACTGCCAGGACCTGGTGCGGCGCCGGCTGGACGGCGGCGGTGACGACTACGTCGCCGAGCTGCTGGCGTACCGGGGCGGCGACGACGAGGTGCTGACCGTCGCCGAGGCGTCGAGCATCGTGTTCAACCTGCTGGTCGCCGGGCACGAGACCACGGCCGGGCTGCTCGCCCACGCGGTGGACCGGGCGCTGTCCGAGCCGGGCCGGTGGCGCTCGCTCGCCGAGCGCCCGGAGCGGGTCCCGGCGTTCGTCACCGAGACGCTGCGCTTCGCGCCCGCCATCGACGGCTGGCTGCGGGTCACCAACCACCCGGTCACGCTGGGCGGCGTGGCCATCCCGGCCGGGGCGCGCTGCCTGTTGCTGATCGGCGCCGCCAACCGGGACCCGGCGGTGTTCGGCCACCCGGACCGGTTCGACCCGGACCGGCCGGACGCGCACGACCACCTCTCCTTCGGTCACGGCCCGCACTTCTGCATCGGCGCGGCGCTGGCCCGGCTGGAGGCGGGCACCGCGCTCACCCGGCTCGCCGCGGCCCTGCCGGGCCTGCGGCCGGCCCCGGGGCATCCCCGCGTCTTCCGGCCCAACCTGGCGTTCCGCGCGCACCGCGGGCTGCCGGTGACCGTCGCGCCGCCGGTGCCGACCGACCGCCGTCCGGTCGCGCGGCCGGTGGCGTGACCGGGCGGCGTCGGCGGACACGCAGCGCAGTCACGTCTTCACACCCGTACGCCGGTGGGTTAAGAATGACCCCCTGCGAACGCCCAGTCATCGCCCGTCCTCGATCTGCTGCCGATGCCGGTCCGGCGTCGCGAAGGTGAGCACATGGATCGCACGCCCGCGTCGAGCGCCGCTCCCTCCGCCGCCAGCCGCCAGTTCCGTGCCGAACTGCGCCGCTGGCGGACCCGGCGTGGCCTGACCCAGCGGGCGCTGGCCGAGCGGGTGCGGTTCAGCCGGGAGACGGTCGCCGCGGTCGAGTCCGGCCGGCGGTTCGGCAGCCAGGAGTTCGCCGTCCGGTGCGACGAGGTGCTCACCACCGGCGGGCGGCTCGCCGAGCTGTGGCCGCAGGTCGCCGCCGAGCAGTTGGCGGCGGACGGCCGGCGGGGGCCCCGGCTCGGCGAGGTGGACCCGGTCGGCCCACCGGCCGCGCGGCGCGATCCGCGCGATCCGCAGGCGGTGGTGGCGGCGATCGACGAGCTGCGGGAACTCATCGGTCAGGTGCTCGGACAGCCCGAACCGGAGGGCCCGCCGCCGTCGGCGGCCAATCGGCACTGACCGGGGTCGATGCCCCGGTCGGGGTTGCCGTCGGCGTCGCCGCCTCTGGGTACAGATGCTGGTACGGCCTGTTTGTACCACGGTCGGGTCTGGCCTCGGCGCGCGGCTTCCGGCGGAATGAGACGTGCAATCCGCAAGTGCAGATAGAAGTTTGCCGATCAGCGCGGGGAGTCAGCAGTGGCGTCGAGCACGAGGTCCCACGCGGCCCGACCCTACCCGCCCCGCCGCCGTCGGTGGCGCATCGGCGGCCGGATGCGCCTCATCGTGGCGGCCCCGCTCGTCGCCGTGATGGGTTTCGCCGGCCTGGCACTGACCGAGAGTGCCCGACAGACCGCCCGCGCCAGCGATCTCGGCCAGCTCGCCCAGCTCGGCGCCGAGGCGGGTGGCCTGGCCCACCGGTTGCAGTACGAACGGATCGTCGCCGCCGACCTGCTCACCCGGGGCGCCCCCGACCAGCAGGACGCGTTCGCGGACGCCACCACCGCCACCGACGCGGCGGTCGCCGGATACCGCCGGCAGCGGGCCCGGGTGCCCGCCGGCACCGCCGCCGAACAGGCCGTCCTGCCGCGGATCGACGCGGCGCTGGCCAACCTCGCCCCGCTGCGCGCGCAGGTCCGCACCGCCGAACGCGCCTCGGTCTCGGCGATGACGTTCAGCTACCGCATCGTCATCGCCGACCTGCTCGGCCTCCGGGAGAGCGTCACGCTCGGCGTGGTCGAGCCGCGGATCGCGGACGGCATCCGCGCCTCCGCCGCGTTGTCCAAAGTGGCCGAGGCGGTCGGCCAGCAGCAGGTGGCCGTGCTGCGCGCGGTCACCGCCGGCCAGGTGACGCCCGCGCTCCAGCAGGACATCACCGCCGCCCGGACCGGCGTCACCGAGGCGTCGTTGGCCTTCCAGGCGCTCGCCCGGCCGGCCTGGCAGGGCTGGTGGGAGCAGGCCGGCAGCGGTGAGAACGCGCTGCGGCTGCAACGGCTCCTCGACCAGGTGGCCCGGACGGCGGCCGGCGACCGCCTCGAACTGGACCTCGGCACCTGGCTCACCGCCACCCAGCAGTGGGCGGTCCGCCTGGCCGAGCTGCGCCTACGGGTCGACGGGGCGGTGCTCGACGACATCCGGGCCGCGCACGCGGACCAACGTCGCCGGACCGTGCTGGAGGCGGCGGCGGCCCTGCTGGCCCTGCTGCTCACCGCGCTGGTCACCTGGGCGGTGGCCCGCCAGATCACCCGGCGGCTGCGCCGGCTGCGGGACGCGGCCAACGCGGTCGCGTTCGAGCGGCTGCCCCAGGTGGTGGCCCGGCTCCAGGAGCCGGACAGCGCCTCGGTCGACCCGGACGACCTGGCCCGTCGCCAGGCCGTCGACGCGCTGGAGGTCTCCGGCGACGACGAGATCGGCGAGGTCGGGCAGGCGTTCAACGCGGTGCACCGGGCCGCCGTGCGGACCGCCGCGGAGCAGGCCGTGATGCGGGCCAACACGGCGGAGATCTTCATCCACCTGAGCCGGCGGGAACAGCGCCTGGTCGACGCCGTGCTGGCCCAGGTGGACCGCGTCGAGCGGGACGAGACCGACCCGGACCGGCTGCACCAGCTCTACGCGCTGGACAACCTCGCCACCCGGATGGGCCGGATCAACGCCAGCCTGCTCGTGCTGGGCGGGGTGGGCGTCGGACGGGTCCGCCACCAGGACGTGCCACTGCCGCAGGTGCTCCAGGCCGCGCAGAGCCAGATCGAGCACTACGCCCGCATCCGTCTCGGCCTGGTCGACGGCGACGTCGCGGTGGCCGCCGAGTCGGTCGACGAGGTGGTGCACCTGCTGGCCGAGCTGATGGAGAACGCCACCGGCTACTCGCCGCCGGCGACCGAGGCGTGGGTGACCGGCCGGAGCCTCGGCGACCGGGTGATCGTGCAGATCAGCGACGAGGGCGTCGGCCTGCCCCCGCACCGGCGGCAGCAGCTCAACGACCTGCTCGCCCAACCGCCCGCCATCGACGTGGCCACCGTGCGGGCGATGGGACTGGTCGTGGTGGGGCAGCTCGCCACCCGGCTGGGCGCCGCCGTGCAGCTCCGGTCCGGGCCGCGGCGCGGCACCATCGCCGAGGTGGCCCTGCCGGCCGCGCTGCTCCGGCCGCTGCCGCCCGAGGAGTTCCTGCTCACCCCCGAGCGACCGTCCCGCCGGGCGGCCCGCGCCACGGTCGCGTCCCCGGTCGTGCCGGCCACCGTCGTGCCGGCCACCGTCGTGCCCACCGGCGCGCGGCCCGCTGTGGTGCCCGCCGGCGCGCGGCCCGCCCCGCAGCCCTGGGCCGGTGGCCCGGCCGCCGACCGGGCGCTCCCGGTCGCTCCGGTGTTCCAGCCGGCGTCGTCGTCGGCCGCCGACGCCCCCACCGAGGAGCTGATCATCTTCGACCAGGTCAACCACTGGTTCCAGGCCGACCGGCCGGGCGACGCCGCGTCCTGGGCCGGCCCGGCGGACGACGCCTGGCGCACCGCGGCGCGCGCCGACGAGCCCCGGGTCGCCGGCACCACCACGTCCGGGCTGCCACGCCGGCAGCCGCAGGAACACCTGGTGCCCGGCGGTGTCCCGGCGCCCCGGCAGGCCACCGAGCACCGGGACCCGGCGCGGGTGGCCACCGCCATGGCGGCGTACGCCCGCGGGGTCGCCGGCCGCCGGACCAACCTGATCACCAACTGACCCGACAGGGAGTGCACGTGACCGACCACCAGGATCTCGGCTGGCTGCTGGACGCGTTCGCCGAGCGCGCCGCCGAGGTCACCCACGCGATCGCCATCTCCAGCGACGGTCTGATGGTGGCCGCCACCCGCGGCCTCCCGCCGGACCGGGCCGACCAGTTGGCGGCCACCGGCAGCGGGCTGGTCAGCCTGCTGCGCGGGGCGGCGGCGTTCTTCGACGCCGGCGCGGTGATCTCCAACGTCACCCAGCTGGAGGGCGGCTTCATGTTCTCCATGGCGTTCAACGACGGCGCCTCCCTGCTCGTGCTCGCCGATCCGCGGTGCGACGTCGGCAAGGTCTCCTACGAGATGGCCGAGTTGGCGAACCGCATCGGCGACGCGCTCACCCCCGCGGCCCGGGCGGCCCTGAGCCGCAGCCGCTGACCGCCGGCGTCCCGCCGGACTCCGCACCCCTGACACCAGGAGAGACACCATGTCCCTGACCCTGACCCGGCGCAGCCGTGCCCGCACCGCGGCGCTGCTCGCGCTCGTCCTGCTCGCGGCGCCCGCCTGCGCCGACGACGGCCCGGCCGCCGGCCCCGGCGGCACCGTCAAGATCGGCCTGCTCGCCTCGCTCTCCGGCACCTACCAGTCGGTCGGCAAGGACATCCGCGACGGTTTCCAGCTCTACCTGTCCGCGCACGACGGGAAGCTCGGCGGGCGGACCGTCGAGCTGGTCGTCGCCGACGAGGGCAACGGCGCGGCCACCGCCGTGCCCGCCGCCACCAAGCTGCTCAAACAGGACCGGGTGGCGGCGCTCACCGGCATCGTCGGCGGCGGCTCGGTGGCCGCGGTCCAACCGCTGCTCACCGAGACGAAGGTGCCGTTCGTCGGCTCCAACGGGCGGCCGGAACTCAAGGATGTGTCCCGGGTCTGGCACACCTCCTACCTCTCCGACGAGCCCGGCGAGGCGATCGCGGCGCACGTGCGCGAGGACGTCAAGGGCAGCGTCTACGCGATCGGCCCGGACTACCAGGGCGGCTGGGACGAGCTGCGGGGCTTCACCGAGGCGTACGCGAAGGCCGGCGGGAAGTTGGCCAACCCGGACGGCAAGACCACGTTCACGCCGTTCCCGGCGACCACCAACTTCACCCCGTACTTCGCCCGGATCAAGGCGTCCGGCGCGGACGCGGTCTACACGTTCTACGCCGGCAGCGCCGCCGTCGACTTCGTCAAGCAGTACGCCCGCTCGGAGATCAGGGACGTGCCGCTCTACGCCGCCGGCTTCCTGACCGAGGGCGGTGTGCTCGACGCGCAGGGCGACGCCGCGAGGGACATCTACTCGGTGCTGAACTACTCACCGGACCTGGACAACGCGGAGAACCGGGCCTTTGTGGCCGCCTGGAAGGCCGAGCACGACGGCTCCCCGACGACGTACGCGATGGCCTCCTACGACGCGGCGGCGGTGCTGGACCGGGCGATCGCGGCGGCCGGCGACGACGCCACCCCGGACCGGATCAACGCGGCAATCGGTCAGCTCGGGCAGATCGCCAGCCCGCGCGGCACCTGGCAGTTCTCGCCGACCACCCACGCCCCGGTACAGAAGTGGTACCTGCGTCAGGTCCGCCCGGACGGCCGGGCGCTGTCCAACACCGTGGTCGGCGACCTCGCCACCGTGGGCGGCTGAGACGTGCCGGTCGACCCGTACGTCGTCCCGGCCGTGGACGGGGTCGCCTACGGGCTGCTGGTGTTCGTCGCCGCGTCCGGGCTGGTGCTCTGCTTCGGCGTGGCCGGCATCCTGAACCTGGCCCACGGCACGCTGTTCGCGATCGGCGGCTACACCGCCGCCGCGCTGCTGGACGGTGGCTGGGCCAGCCTGGCGCTCGCGCTGGCGGTCGGCGTGCTCGCCGCCACCGCCGCCGGCGCGCTGGTCGCGGTGCTGCTCACCCGCGTCGCGGCGGCCGGGCACCTCACCCAGGCGCTTGTCACCTTCGGCGTCGCGCTGGCCGGCGGCAGCCTGCTGGTGGCCGCGTTCGGCCCGGACGACCCGCCGGTCCGGGTACCGGCCGCGCTGGACGGGTCGGTGGCGGTGGCGGGGCACCGCTACGCCGCGTACCGGCTGGTCTTCATCCTGGTGGCCGCGTTGCTCGCCGGCCTGCTGCACCTGGTGGTGCGTCGCACCCGGGCCGGCATGCTGGTGCGGGCCGCGGTCGACGACGCCGAGATGGTCGCCACGCTCGGGGTGAGTCCGGCCGTGGTGCGGTTCGGCGTGCTGGCCGCGGCCGGTGCGCTGGCCGGGGCCGCGGGCGTGCTCGGCGCGCCGATCATCGGCCCGGGGCCGGGCACCGCCGACGCGGTGCTGCTGCTCTCCCTGGTCGTGGTGGTGCTCGGTGGCCTCGGCTCGATGAGCGGCACGCTGCTCGCGGCGCTGGCGGTCGGCCAGATCCAGACGCTCGGCGTGGCGCTCGTCCCGTCGGCCGCCCCGTTCCTGCTCTTCGCCGCCATGGCGGTGGTGCTCGCGGTCCGGGCCCGCGGCCTGGCCACCGCCCGGCGGGCGACATGAGGGACCGGGCGGTGCGGGCGCTGCGCGTGGCCGTCGCCGTGGCGGTGCTGGTCGGCCTGGTCACCGCGCCCTGGACGGTGGACGACTACACCGTGGCGTTGCTGGCCCGCACGCTGGCGTTGGGCCTGGTCGCGGTGAGCGTCGCGCTGCTGACCGGCGTCGCCGGGCTGCCCACGCTCGGCCAGACCGCGCCCTACGCGGCCGGCGCGTACGCCGGCGCGGTGGTCGGCGGCCAGCTCTCCGACGTCGGGCCGGTGCACCTGCTCGTCGCGGCCGGGGCGGGGGCGGCGTTGGCCGTGGTGGCGCTGCCGCTGGTGCTCCCGGCCCGTGGCGTGGTGCTCCTGATGATCACGCTGGCGGTCGGCGAGTTGGCGGTGGTCCTCGCCGGCCGGTGGACGTCGGTGACCGGCGGCACGGACGGTCTCGCCGGCATCGCCGCGACCCGGCCGCTGTGGGGCCTGCCGGTGCTGGCCACCGACCGGGCCCGCTACCTCTACACGCTGGTGGTGGTGGCGGTGCTGGCCGGCCTGGTGCTGCTGGTGCTGCGCGGCCGGGTCGGGCTGCTGCTGCGGGCCGGCCGGGACGACGAGGCGCGGCTGCGGGCCAGCGGACACCGGGTGGCGGCGCACGTGGCCGGCGTCCACGTCGCCGCCGGCGCGATCGCCGGCGCCGCCGGCTCGCTGCTGGTCACCGCGCAGCAGTACGTCTCGCCGGCCGACTTCGGGTTCGACACCTCCGCGTTGCTGCTGCTCGGCGTGGTCGTCGGCGGGACCGCCTCGGTCGGTGGCGCGCTGGTCGGCGCCGTGCTGGTGGTCGCCGCCCGGGACTGGCTGTTCGGCGCGTTGCCCGGGCAGGCGCCGCTGGTGCTGGGCCTGGCCTTCGTCGTGGTCGCGCACCTGCTGCCCACCGCCCGCCGCACCCGGCGGGCCGGGCGTGCCCGGCCACCGTCCGCCCCGGACGACGCGCGTCCCGGCGACGCCCGCCGGCCACCCGCCGTGACCGGGGTACGCGCATGACGCCGCTGCTCACCGCCGAGGCGGTCACCGTGCGGTACGGGTCGCTGACCGCGCTGGACGGCGTCGACCTGCGTCTGCCGCTCGGGCAGCGGCACGCGCTGATCGGGCCGAACGGCGCGGGCAAGACCACGCTGCTCGACGTGGTGGCCGGCGCCACCCGGCCGACCGCCGGCCGGATCAGGCTGGGCGGGCGCGACGTCACAGGGCTCGGGCCGGCCGCCCGGGCCCGGCGCGGCGTCGGCCGGATCCACCAGCGGCCCGCCGTCTGGGGTTCGCTGACCGCCCGGGAGAACGTGCTGGTCGCCGCGCTGCCCCGGTGGGCCGGCCGGTGGCAGCCGGCGGCGCGGCGGCGGGCGGCCGGGCGTACCGCGGACGCGCTGCTGGACCGGGTCGGCCTCGGCGACCTCGCCGCGACGCCGGCCGGGCAGTTCGCCCACGGGCAGCGCCGGCAACTGGAGATCGCGGTGGCGCTGGCCGGGCGGCCCCGGCTGCTGCTGCTCGACGAGCCGGCCGCCGGGCTGTCCGCGGCGGAGGTCGGCTGGCTGGTGGAGTTCCTGCGCGGGCTGCCCCGCGCGGTCGCGGTGCTGCTGGTCGAGCACCGGCTGGACCTGGTCTACGCGCTCTGCGACACGGTGACCGTGCTGCGCGACGGCCGGACGCTCGCCACCGGGTCGCCCGCCGAGATCCACGCGTCCGGCCCGGTCCGGGAGGCGTACGCGGAGGGAGTGACGTGATGCTGCGCATCGACCGGCTCCGCGCCGGTTACGCCGGTGGCACCGTGCTGCACGAGGTGAGCCTCGACGTGCGGCCCGGCACGGTGCAGGTGGTGGTGGGCCGCAACGGCGCCGGCAAGAGCACGCTCGTGCACTGCGTGGCCGGCCTGGTCCGGCCGCACGGCGGGCGGATCGAGCTGGGCGGCGTACCGGTCACCGGCCGGCAGCCGCACCGGATCGCCCGCGCCGGGGTGGGGCTGGTGCCGCAGGGCCGGCGGGTCTTCTCCCGGCTGACCGTGGCCGAGCACCTGGTCCTGGCCGCCGCGCCGTGGCGGGCGGCGACGCCGGGCGGCGAGGGCTGGACGGTCGCCCGGGTGCTGGAGCTGCTGCCCCGGCTCGCCGACCGGCTGCGGCACCGCGGCGACCAGCTCTCCGGCGGCGAACAGCAGATGCTGGCGATCGCCCGGGCGCTGCTCGGCCAGCCCCGCGTGCTGCTGCTCGACGAGCCGTGCGAAGGGCTCGCACCGGACCTGGCGCTGCGGGTCCGCGACCTGGTCCGGTCGCTGGCCGGGGCCGGGCTGACCGTGCTCCTGGTGGAGCAGCAGATCCGGCACGCGGTCGAGGTCGCCGACCGGGTCGCGGTGCTGGAGTACGGCCGGGTGGTCTACGACCGGCCGGCCGACGAGGCCCGGGCCGACCCGGGCGCGGTGGCGGCGCTGCTCAGCGTCGCCGCGGTCGCGGAGCCACCGGCTCCCCGGCCCCGGCCCGGGCTGCCCACGCCCTCGGGCCCGTGAACCGCCCGACCGCGACCACAGGAATGAGGAACGATGCCGACCGACGTCCCCGAGACCGAGTCCGCCCCCGGGACCGACTACGCCTTCGACACCGGCGCCGCCGACGCGGTGCCCCAGCTGCACGCGCTCGAAGCCTTCCTCGACCCGATCACCACCGGCCGGCTCGCCGCGCCGCTGCTCGCCCCCGGCGTCCGGTGCTGGGAGGTCGGCGCCGGCGGCGGCTCGGTGGCCCGCGCCATGGCCGCCGCCGTCGGCCCGACCGGCCGGGTGCTCGCCACCGACCTCGACCTGACGCACCTGCGGCCGGCCGGCAACCTCGACGTCCGCCGGCACGACGTGCGCCGGGAGCCGCCGCCGGGGGACGGGTTCGACGTGATCCACGCCCGGTTGGTGCTGCTGCACCTGCCGGAGCGGCGCCGGGTCCTGCGCACGCTGGCCGGCGCGCTCGCCCCGGGTGGGTGGCTGGTGGTCGAGGAGTTCGACTGCACCGCGCCGCTGCGGGTGCTCACCGCGCCGAGCGACGACGCGGCGAAACTCTTCGCCCAGGTCACGGACGCGATGCTGAGCATCCTCCAGAGCCACGGCGCGGACCTGGCCTGGGCGCAGGACGTGCACGCCGAACTGGCCACCGCCGGCCTGGTCGACGTCGACACCGTCAGCCACGCGCAGAGCTGGGCGGGCGGCTCGCTCGGCATCTCGCTGTACGGCACGAACTCCCGTCAACTCGAACCGGAACTGCTCGACGCCGGGCTGTCGCCGGGCCAGCTCGACGCGTTCCGGCGGCTGCTGCGTGACCCCGGGTTCGCGGCGATGTCGTACCAGTTCGTGTCCAGCCGGGGCCGGCGTCCGGGTCCGGTGCGGCGGTGACGCGCGGGCCTCGGCGTAGCGGGCTCCCCGCCGAGGCCCGCGCCACCCGGTCTGGTGGTGCGGGTCGGCCTCGGCGGGTGCTTGGATGGACGGCATGCCCAACCCCGCGATCCTCACCGTCGACGACGACCCGGCCGTCTCCCGGGCGGTCGCCCGCGACATCCGGCGTCGCTACGGCGACCGTTACCGGGTGGTCCGGGCCGACTCCGCCGAGGCGGCGCTGGACGCGCTGCGCGAGTTGAAGCTGCGCGGCGAGCAGGTGGCGGTGCTGCTCGCCGACTACCGGATGCCGCAGATGAACGGCATCGAGTTCCTCGAGGCGGCGATGGACCTGTTCCCCGCCGCGCGCCGGGTCCTGCTCACCGCGTACGCCGACACCGACGCCGCGATCAACGCGATCAACGTGGTGGACCTCGACCACTACCTGCTCAAGCCGTGGCATCCGCCGGAGGAGAAGCTCTACCCGGTGCTGGACCAGCTCCTGGCGGCATGGACCGCGGAGGGCGCCACGACCACGCCCGAGCTGCGGGTGGTCGGGCACCGCTGGTCGGCGCCGTCGTTCACGGCGCGTGACTTCCTGGCCCGCAACCTGGTGCCGTTCCGCTGGGTGCTCGCCGACGAGCCGGAGGGCGCCGGGCTGCTCAGCGCCGCGGGCGTGACCGCTGACGACGTACCCCTGGTGGTGACCGCGGACGGCACGTCGCTGGTGCGGCCGACGACGGCCGACCTGGCCGCGCGGGTCGGCCTCGCCACCACGCCGGCCGCCGAGTTCTACGACCTGGTGGTGGTCGGCGCCGGCCCGGCCGGGCTGGGCGCGGCGGTCTACGGCGCCTCGGAGGGGTTGCGGACCGTGCTGATCGAGCGGCGGGCGACCGGCGGGCAGGCCGGGCAGAGCAGCCGGATCGAGAACTACCTCGGCTTCCCGGACGGCGTCTCCGGCGCCCAGCTCACCGACCGGGCCCGCCGGCAGGCGCTGCGGTTCGGCGCGGAGCTGCTCAGCGCGCGCGAGGTGGTGTCGCTGGAGAACGCGGGCGGCGCGCGGGTGCTGCGGTTCAGCGACGGCAGCAGCGTCGCCG
This sequence comes from Micromonospora sp. NBC_01392, assembly GCF_045040125.1. Classification (NCBI taxonomy): domain Bacteria; kingdom Bacillati; phylum Actinomycetota; class Actinomycetes; order Micromonosporales; family Micromonosporaceae; genus Micromonospora; species Micromonospora sp. NBC_01392. Next base: position 2,487,525 of record NZ_CP109549.1, read on the forward strand.
CGCACACCGTGGTGCTGGCCACCGGCGTCTCCTACCGGATGCTGCCGGCGCCCGGGCTGGCCGAGCTGACCGGGCGTGGCTGCTTCTACGGCTCGGTGGCGAGCGAGGCGCCGAGCTGCTCCGGGGAGGACGTCTACATCGTCGGCGGGGCGAACTCGGCAGGCCAGGCCGCCGTGCACTTCTCCCGGTACGCCCGCCGGGTGCACCTGCTCATCCGCGGCGACGACCTGTCCCGGTCGATGTCCAGCTACCTGATCGACCAGATCGCCCGGATCGACGCCATCGAGGTGCACCCGTGCACCGAGGTGGTCGGCGGCGCCGGGCAGGAGCACCTGGAGCGGGTGACGCTGCGGGACATGCGCACCGGGGAGACGCGCGAGGTCGACACCTCGTGGCTGTTCGTCTTCATCGGCGCGGAACCGCACACCGACTGGCTCGACGGCGCGGTGGTCCGGGACCGTCGGGGCTTCGTGCTGACCGGGCCGGACCTCACCCGGGGCGGCCACCGGCCGGCCGGTTGGTCCCTGCCGCGCGACCCCTACCACCTGGAGTCCAGCATGCCGGGCGTGTTCGCCGCCGGGGACGTGCGGGCCGACTCGGTGAAGCGGGTCGCGTCGGCGGTGGGGGAGGGCGCGATGGCGGTCTCGCTGGTGCACCGGTACCTGGAGGCGCAATGAGTGCTGATCGGCTCAGCCCCGACGAGCTGCGCGGGCTGTTCCTGTTCGAGTCGCTGACCCCGGAGCAGCTCGCCCACCTGGCCGAGCACGGCCGGGTGGAACGGCGCCGCGCCGGCGAGGCGGTCTACGTCGAGGGCGAGCCGGCGAGCTGCTTCTACGTGCTGCTGGACGGCACCGTGGCGATGCACCAGCGGGTCCAGGGCGACGAGGTGGAGGTGAACCGCACCAGCCAGCGTGGCGTCTACGGCGGCGCCATGCAGGCGTACGTCGGCGACCCGGCCGAGCAGCGCTACCGCAACAGCCTGCGCGCGGTCACCGACTGCGCGGTGTTCGCGCTGCCCGCGGCGATCATCGCGGATGCCATGCGCGGCTGGTTCCCGATGGCCACCCACCTGCTGGAGGGGTTGTTCGTCGGGATGCGCAACACGCAGACCATCGTCGGTGAGCGGGAACGGCTGCTGGCGCTGGGCGCGCTCTCCGCCGGGCTCACCCACGAGCTGAACAATCCGGCGGCGGCGGCGGTCCGGGCCACGTCGGCGCTGCGCGGCCGGGTGGCGAAGATGCGGCACAAGCTCGCCATGATCGCCGACGGTCGGCTCGACGGGCGGCGCCTGCACGACCTGGTCGCGTTGCAGGAGGAGGCGGTGAAGCGGGCCGCCGCCGCGCCCACGCTGTCGCCGCTGGCGGCCAGCGACGCCGAGGACGAGCTGGCCGACTGGCTCGACGAGCACGGCGTACGCGGGGCCTGGGAGCTGGCCCCGACGCTGGTGGCCGGCGGGCTCGACACCGGCTGGCTGGCCCAGGTCGACGCCGCGGTCGGCGGCGACGACCTGGAGTCGGCGGTGCACTGGATCACCTACACCATCGACACCGAGCTGCTGATGGGCGAGATCGACGACGCGGTCACCCGGGTCTCCGGGCTGGTCGGCGCCGCGAAGCAGTACTCCCAGCTCGACCGCGCGCCCTTCCAGACGGTGGACGTGCACGAGCTGCTCGACGCCACGCTGGTGATGCTCCAGGCGAAGATCCCGGCGGGCGTGCGGGTGGTCCGGGAGTACGACCGGAGTCTGCCCACGGTGTCGGCGTACGCGGCCGAACTCAACCAGGTCTGGACGAACCTCATCGACAACGCGCTGGGCGCGATGGCCGGCGAGGGCACGTTGACGGTGCGCACCGGCCGCACCGACGAGCGGCTGACGGTGGAGATCGCCGACACCGGTCCGGGTATCCCACCGGCGGTCCGGCCGCGCATCTTCGAGCCGTTCTTCACCACCAAGGCGGTCGGCGAGGGCACCGGTCTCGGGTTGGACATCTCGTACCGGATCGTGGTCAACAAGCACCACGGCGACATCCGGGTCCGGTCGGAGCCCGGCGACACCCGGTTCACGGTGCTGCTGCCGCTCACGCCGGCCTGACCGGGCGCGGGTGTCCGGCCGACGTCGGCCGGGCGGCGAGGGTCAGAACAGCGTGGCCGGGCCGACCGGGACCGGCTCGGGCGGCGGCGCCAGCTCGGGCAGGCGGGCGCGGACCTGGTCGTGGAAGCGCCGGGCCAGCTCGGGGGCGTCCGCGTTGTCCGGCGTGTGCACGAACACGGTCGGCGAGCGGCCCTCGCGCAGCCAGCCGACGACCACGTCCAGCCACGGCTGCCAGCCCTCGACCGTCGCGGCCGGGTCGTCCCGGCCGAGATAGCGCACCACCGGCCGGTCGGTCAGCGCCCCGGTGCGCAGCGGCAGGCGCGGCTTGCGCGTCCACGCCTCCCGCTCCGCGTCGCTGGTCGGCGGCGTCCGGAAGAACGCGGTGGTGTCGAACGGGACCCACTCCGCGTCGGCCCGGCCGAGCATCCGCTCCAGCAGCCGGACCGCGTCGGGGTCGGTGAAGAAGGCGGGGTGTCGGACCTCGACCGCGTAGCGGTGGGTGGCGGGCAGGGTACGCAGGAACCGGTCGAGGTCGGGCACGTCGGTCGGGCCGAACGAGCCGGGCAGTTGCACCCAGAGCAGGTGTGCCCGCGGACCGAGCGGTTCCATCGCGTCCAGGAACGCCCCCAGCTCGGCCTCGCCGCCGGTGAGCCGGCGCTCGTGCGTGACCACCTTCGGCAGCTTCGCCAGGAAGCGGAACTCCGGGTCGGTCTGTTCCGCCCAGGACGCCACCGTCTCCCGGGCCGGGGTGGCGTAGAACGTGGTGTTGCCCTCGACCGCGTCGCACCAGCCGGCGTACGCGCGTAGCCGCTCACCGGCCGGCAGCGGGTGCGGCAGGAACCGGCCTGCCCAGGACCGGTGCGTCCACATGGCACACCCGACGTGCAGCCGCATCCGGCCTCCTCCCGCGCCGCGTCGGACGGGGACCGCCCGAGCCGGTGCCCACCGTATCCGGCTGGGACATCGGGCCGTATCTCGGCACCGGTCACCGTGCGTGACCTCGGCGGAGGAACAATCGGGTCCGAGTCGTTATACCTGAGCGTCATTTTTATGACTCTCAGGTATATCGCTTCACGCTCTGCGATGCCGCCGGCCCCGACCCGCCGGGAGCGGTCCAGTGGTTCGCGCCGGGCCCGGACCGGCGCGCGTCACGGCCGTTCCACCCGCGTCGGTTCGCCCCGGACCAGCTCGTCGTGGGTCCGCCAGCGGGCCGTCGCGCCGTCGCGCCGGGCGGCCTCGTCGTCCTCGGCGACCCGCCGGCGCAGCAGCTCGACCGCGATCCGACGGTTGAGGTGCAGGTGCCGTTCCGTGTCCACCACCACCGTGTGGCCGGACGGGCGGTGCGTCGCCCGGACGGCGGTGCTGGCCTTGTTCCGGTGCTGCCCGCCGGGCCCGCCGGTGCGGCAGGGCACGAACGCGACGTCGCGCTCGTGGAACGGCGTGGCTTCGGCGTCGGCCCGGTACGGGCGGGCGGTGACGTACCAGTTCTTGCGCCCGTGACCCGGCCGGTAGGGGCTGGGCGCCTGCCAGCAGAGCGTGCCGGTCCAGCCGGCGGCGAACGCCTCCGCGCCGGCGCCGGTGATCCGCAGCCGCACCGACCGCCAGGTGCCCGGCCGGTCACCCGGCACGCTCTCCACCCGGGTCGTGCCCAGGCGGTGCCGGGAGGCGTCGGCCTCCAGGCGGGACAGCAGCCGGGCCAGCGCCCACGCGCACTCCGCCGGCCCGCGCCCGGCGGACAGGAACAGCTCCGTCACCGCCGCCCCCGGCGGCGACCCGGCGCGACATCAGGCGTCTTGTAGGTGACCAGGGGCACCGTGGTGGTGACCGGGGTGGCCAGGTCGTGGGCCACCAGGTCGCCGATCACCTGCTCGATCCGCTTGTACGCGGTGGGCGCCTCCTCGAACAGCAGTTGCCGGTCGCCGCACACCACGATCGAGCCGACCGGCGTGCGGCGCAGCTCCTCGACGGTGTGCTTGGCCTTGCCCCGGCGCAGCGCGTCGGCGCGGGACATCTTCCGGCCGGCGCCGTGCGCCACCGAGTGGTTGGCGTCCGCGCCGGCATGCGCGGCCACCAGGTGGGACGGGGTGCCCCGGGTGCCGGCGACCAGCACGTCCCGGTCGTCGCCGGGGGCCGCGCCCTTGCGGTGCAGGTAGTGCCCGTCACGGATCTCCACCAGGTTGTGGCACTGGTCGACGACCGGCTCGGTGGGCTCGGCGCCCAGCGCGTACGCGACCCGGGCGGCCAGCAGCCGCCGGTTGAGCGAGCCCCACCGGACGGCGTCGTCGTGCCGGGCCAGGTAGGCGTCCGGATCGGGCGCGGGGCCGGCGCCGTGCGCCTCGGTGTGCTCGCGCAGGATGTGTTCGCCCAGCCCACGTGACCCGGAGTGCACCACCAGCACCAGGTCGCCGGTGGCCAGCCCGAGCCGCGCGGCGTGCTCCGGCGCGTCGAGCGCGCCGACGCGGGCCAGCTCGACGAAGTGGTTGCCCCGGCCGACCGTGCCGAGGCCGTCGAGGTGGCCGGCGGGCACGTCGCCGGTCAGCACCGACCAGGCCGGGTCGTCGGCGTCCCGTTCGGGGTGCAGCGCACGGTCCAGGTCGGGGAAGCGGGCGGCGAGCCGTTCCGGTACGGCCCGGCGCAGCGCGATCGGGAACACCGCGATGCCGCAGCCGATGTCGGAGCCGACCAGGAACGGGTAGAGCACTGTCGAGGCCATCGCGGCGCCGATCGGGGCGCCCTTGCCGGGGTGCAGGTCGGGCATGGCGGCGACGTGCGTCATGCCGTCCAGCGCGGCGACCTGGTGGCACTGGTCGAGTGCGGCGGACTCGATCCAACTGCCGGGGGAGGAGAAGACGGAGACGGAGGCAGGCACGGACCGTCACCCTCCCGGACCCCGCCGCGCCCGGCAACCGACTTTCGTCGACATCGGGTCACCGGCTCCATAGACTCCGGTCGTTCTGGTACCACGAGTCCAGGGAGGACCCACGTGTCGAGCGAAACCCGACCGCACGCCGCCCCGCTGCTGGCCCGCCTCGCCGGGGTGACGGTGGCCGCCGTCGCACTGGTCGCCGGCTCCGCCGTCGCCGCGACCGCGGCCCCGGCCGCCGACCCCGCACCGACCAAGGGGCCGTGCGCGTACACGCCGACGCCGGACGAGCCGGCGGCCCGGCCGGTGCCGCTGCCGCCGGACCCGCGCCGTACGCCGGACCGGGGCACGGTTCGGGTCACGCTGCGCACCAACCAGGGGCCGATCGGGCTGACCCTCGACCGCGAGCAGGCGCCGTGCACCGTGCAGAGCTTCCTGCACCTGACCCGGCACCGGTTCTACGACCGGACGCCCTGCCACCGGCTCACCGCGTACCCGACGCTGACGGTGCTCCAGTGCGGTGACCCGTCCGGCACCGGCGAGGGCGGCCCGGGTTACCGGTACCGCGACGAGCTGCCCACCGACCTGCCGCCTGCGCCGACCGACCCGACCGGCGTACGCCGCCTCTACGCCCGCGGCACGCTGGCCATGGCGAACGCCGGCCCGGACACCAACGGCAGCCAGTTCTTCCTGGTCCAGGCCGACTCGGCGCTGCGCCCGAACTACACCGTCTTCGGGCGCGTCGACGCGGCCGGGCTGGCCACGTTGGACCGGATCGCGGCCGGCGGCATCGCCGCCACGCCGGAGGACCCGGCGCCGGTGGACGGCGCGCCGGCCCAGCCGGTGGAGATCTGCCGGGCCAAGCGGGGTCGCTGACGGCGACGGCCCGGCGGAACGGCGGACGTCCCGCCGGGCCGCCGGGCGGCTGACGTCCCGCCAGGCCGCCCGGTAGCCTGCGGCGATGACGCACGAGCGGGAGATCACCGAGCCGGTCGACCTGTGCCGGCCGGACGGGCGGCTGAACCCGGCGGCGGTCGGGTGGAGCCGCCGTCCGCTGCACCGGTCGAACCTGCGCGGCTGGGGTCGGGCCAAGCGGTGGGAGCACTGGGGCGTGGTCACTCCGACGCACATCCTCGGCCTGGTCGCGTCCTCCCTGGACTATGCCGGCGTGCAGAGCCTCTACCTGCTCGACCGGCGGACCGGCCGGGAGACCGTCACCGAGGCGGTGGTCCCGTTCGCCCGGGGTGCCGTGTTGCCGCCGGTCAGCGGCGCGGGGGCGGTCCGGGCCCGCGGTGGCGGACTGGTCATCGAGGTGGACCAGGGACCCGACGGCAGCGCCATCCGGGCCACCGCGCCCGGCGTCGAGGTCGACCTCACGGTGCCGCTGCCACCGGGGCACGAGTCGCTCGGCGTGGTGGTGCCGTGGAGCACCCGCCGGTTCCAGTACACGGTCAAGGACGTGGGTCGCCCGGTGCACGGCACGCTGCGGGTGGACGGCACCGCGTACCCGGTGGGCGCGGAGTCGTTCGCGGCGCTGGACCACGGTCGCGGCAAGTGGCGGTACGCGGTGCGGTGGAACTGGGCGGCGGGCAGTGGGCCCGGCCGGGCGATCCAGCTCGGCGGGACGTGGACCGACGGGACCGGCTCGACCGAGAACGCGGTCTTCGTCGACGGACGGCTGCACAAGATCGGGGACGACCTCGCCTGGCGGTACGACCGGGCCGACTGGCTGCGGCCGTGGCGGATCACCGGCGACCGGGTGGACGTCACCTTCCACCCGTTCCACGAGCGGGTGGGGCGCACCAACCTGGTGGTGCTGGCCGGCGAGACCCACCAGTGCTTCGGGCACTTCACCGGCTGGGCCGCCACCGACGACGGTGCGCGGGTGGACCTCGACGGCCTGGTCGGCTGGGCCGAGGAGGCGCGTAACCGCTGGTGACACGCGTCCCCACCGGGTACGGCGGGGACGCGTGTCCGGGCGGTCAGGCCGGCAGCCGCCAGACCTGGTTGGCGCCGCCGAAGCAGTCCCAGATCTGCAACCGGGTGCCGTCGGCGGAGCTGTTGTCGGTGGCGTCCAGGCACCGGTTCGACACCGGGTTGCGCAGCGTGCCGTTGCTCTGCGCCTGCCAGACCTGCGCGCCGGTGCCGTTGCAGTCCCAGAGCTGGATCTTCGTGCCGTTCGCGGTGCCGGCGCTGGTCACGTCGAGGCACTTGCCCAGCGACCGCAGCGTGCCGTCGCCGCCCACGGTCCAGCTCTGCGCGGCGGTGCCGTTGCAGGTGTAGAGCTGGATCGCGGTGCCGTTGGCGGTGCCGGCGGCGGCGACGTCGACGCACTTGCCGCCGATGCCGGTGATCGGCCCGGTCCGCCCGGACGGCGGTGGGGTGGTGCCGCCGCCGGTGACCGTGTCGTAGATGGCGCTGACCAGCGACGTCGCGCCGGTGGTGTCCTGGGACAGCTCCCAGTTCATCATGCCGCCGGCGTTCGCCAGGGCCCACTGCGTCTTGCGCTTGACCGTCGGGATGCCGTTGTAGCACTGCTGCGCGCCGCCGGCCGTGGTGCAGTCCCGGTTGGCGTTGGCCGGGTCCATGCCGACCAGCGCGGCGTACGTGTAGTAGCCGGGCCGGCTGTAGAACGGCACGCCGAGCACCGCCTTGGCGGCGGGCAGGCCGCGCGCCTTCCACCCGTTCACGGCGGCGATCGACCAGTCGTAGTTGGCGTGCGGGCTGCCGCCGTCGTACGCCATGATGTTGAGCCAGTCGACCGCGCCGAAGACCGCGGTGGGTACGCCGTTGACGTAGTACCCCTCGGCGACCACGGCGGCGGTGAGCAGCTTGCCGCGGCTGTGCAGGGCGCTGCCGAGCTGCTGCATCAGCAGCGTGTAGTTGCTGGCGGACGCGCCCGGGTCGGGGTACTCCCAGTCGATGTCGACCCCGTCGAGGTTGTACTGGTTGACGAAGGCGACCACGTTGTTCACGAACGCCCCGCGGGCGCCGGAGTTGGCGGCGAGCGCCTCGAACGCGGAGTCGTCGCCGTCGTTCCAGCCGCCGATGGCGATGGAGACCTTGACGTTGTTGGCGTGCCCGAGCGAGACCAGCGAGGAGAGTTTGCTCGGGTTCTCCACCGCGCGCAGGCTGCCGTCGCCGTTGGGCAGCACGAAGGCGTAGTTGACGTGGGTGAGTTTGCCGTACTGGATGCTGGTGACGCTGCCGCTCCACGACGGCAGGTAGCCGACGCTCTTGAAACCGTTGGGCAGCACCACCGCCTCGGCGGCGGACGGGGTGAGAACGAGCGTCGCGGCGGCGGTGGCCAGCGCGAGCGCACCGGCGGCGAGGCGGCGCCGGAGGTGGGGTGTGGGCATCGAGGGCCTTCCCGGGGGACGGGGGCGGACAGGGGGTGTTCCTCGAGGTGGACCAAATATTAAAGACTATTAACTAAGCCGTCAACGACGGACTTCGATGAGTCAGGCGGCGTACGCGGAGAGTTGCGCGAGCTGTCCGGCCGGCCAGCCGGTGTTGCCGGTGAACCGCACCCGCAGGTACCGGACCGGGGTGGCGGTGAACGTCAGCGTCGCCTGGTTGCCGGTGGCCGGGTCGAACCGGACGCCGACCGGCCCGGTCAGCGTGGTGAACGTCGTGCCGTCCGTGCCGCCCTGCACCGAGAGCGTCTGGGTCCGCGCCTCCCAGCCGGCCGGCAGCGCGAGGAGCAGGCGGGCCGCCGGCCCGGTCGCGCCGAGGTCGACCTGCCACCACTGCGGAAACGCGCCGTTGGCCGACTCCCAGTACGTGCCCCGGTCGCCGTCGACCGCGTTGCCGGCGCCGAACGGCCCGTTCTGCTGGCTGCTCGCCGACGCCGGCCGGCCGGCCGCCAGGTCGCCGCCGGGCGGCTGCCCGCCCCCGGTCACCGGCGGCGTGGGCCGCACCGCCGTGAGCGCCAACTGGCCCTTGAGCATCCGGCCACCGTCGGCGGTGATCCGCAGGTAGTAGTCCGCCGAGCAGGCGGTGCCGTCCTCGTCGAGCGCCCGGATCCCGGTCCCGGCCGGGGTGGCCGCCGCCGTCTCGCTGGTCTTGGCGATCTGGTTGCCCTCGTTGAACTCGTCGAACATGGACACGTAGAGGCCCTGCGCGCCGAGCCGCACCATGTTGTAGAGGTGCCGCCAGTAGAAGTCGCCGTGCCGCCGGTGGCCGGCGGACAGGTCGCCCGGCATCACGCAGGGCTGGTAGTCGATGCCGTGCGCGGCGCAGTCGGCCAGGTCGGGCACGTTGACGTTGGCGTGGAACCAGTCCAGCCCGTCGAGCGTGCCGGTGCGCCCGACCATCCACGGCGACAGCATGTCGAACGCGTGGTAGACGTCGGCGAAACCGGGGCGGGAGTCGTTGATCCCCTGCCGCCAGTACGTCGGCACGCCACCGATGACGTAGCAGCCCTGCGCCTTGAGCCACCGCACCACGTCCAGGCAGGCGGCGGGCGCGAACGGCCGGCCGTCGTCGGCGAAGCCGAACCCCCACACGCAGACCACCGGCTTGCCGTTCTGCCGGGCGTACGCCGGTGAGGCGGTGTGCGCCGACATCTTCGTCGCCCAGTCCTCCTTGAGCTGCGACTGCATCGCCGTCCAGCCGGTCACGTCGTACATCACGTAGAACCTGCGGCCGAACCGCTCCGCCGCCGAGCGGACCTTCACCGCCATCGCGTCGCGGGTCGGCCCCTCGTCACCGAACGGGTTGAACCGTTGTAGCGCCGCGGTGTCGCAGCCGTACTCCCGCATCCAGCGGAAGTGGGTGTCCACGGTCTGCTGGTCGTAGGAGGAGAAGAGCGTGGCCGGCCGGCCGTCGCCGAGGTTCGGGTAGGCGGTGGGGTAGCCGCGGTCGTACTCCCGCATGTCCGGCCAGGACACGATCGTGGTGTTCGCCGGCGAGGGGGACTGGAACCGGTCCCGGCTCCAGTGCCACCAGCCGCCGATCGGGGCGCCGTCGCCGGGGCAACTGAACCAGCCCTGGTAGCCGACGGAGACCTTGCCGACCACGTCGCCGGGGGGACTGGCGGCGGCTGCGGGGGTGGGGGAGAGCGCGAGGTCGGGCAGCGCGGCGAGCGCGGACCCGGCCACCACGGACCGGATCAGGGTACGGCGGGTGGGCGCCATGCGGACCGCTCCTTCGAGGGGGAGGAAGAAATTGACGGTCATCATGGCAGTGCGCGACATGGAACTGCAATACTCGGACAGATCGATGAAACAAGCAGCGTGAAGGGCGGCCCGCCGGTGGCGGACCGCCCCTCGATCGTGCGTCGGTCAGGCGACCGAGGCCGGGAACCGCTCCCAGACCCGGTGCGCCGCCATCAGTCGCTGCACCGACTCCAGCGCCTCGGCGCCGGAGCCCCCGGTCACCACGCCCGGCGAACCGGCCACCCCGGTCAGTCGCAGCACCTCGGCGCCGGCGCCCCACGCGCCGATCGCCTTGGCGTGCCGCCACGCCTCCTCGACCAGCAGCGACACCCGCGGGTCGACGGCGGTCGCACCCGGCGCGCCGGCCTTGGCGTCCCGCGCCGGCAACGCGTCCGGCGCCGGCGCCGGGGCGCCGGCCAGCAGGACCGCGTCGAACTCGACGGAACGGGCGGTGGCGAACGTACGCTGCACCGGCAGCCCGCCCACCGTGCCGCCGTGCGCGGCGATCAGCAGCGGCACCATGCCGGCCGAGAACACCGCGCGCTGGACCTGCGCGACGTCGTCGAGGTCACCGTCGGCGTCGACCACGATGCCCACCATCCGGCCGTCGGCCGGCCACTCCCGGCCGACCTGGGACAGCGCCGGGCTGGGCTGCACCTCGGCCAGCGGCACGGTCGGCTGCGGCGCGGGCAGCCCCAGGCCGGTGGCGACCTGCTCGCAGAGCGCCGGGTCGATGTTGGCCAGGCACTGGAGCTGCCGCTCCTTGATCGCCTGGTGGTAGCACTTGCCCAGCTCGAACGTGTACGCCCGGACGATGTGCTCCTTCTCCACCGGCGACATGCTCGCCCAGAAGAGCCGGACCTGGCTGTAGTGGTCGTCGAAGGAGGCCGGCGCGGCCCGGACCTTCGGCGCCTCGGCCACCGTCACCGGCACGTCGACGAACGCGTGCTCCCGGTCACCGGCCGGGAACGGGTTGCCGCCGTCGAGCGAGTTCGGCCGGTAGGGCGCCACCCCGGCGTGCACCGCCTGCTGGTGGAAGCCGTCCCGGAGCATGTCGTTGACGTCGGCGTGCGGCCGGTTGATCGGGATCTGGGTGAAGTTCGGCCCGGCCAGCCGGGTGAGCTGGGTGTCCAGGTACGAGAAGAGCCGACCCTGCAACAGCGGGTCATTGGTGACGTCGATGCCCGGCGGCAGGTGCCCCAGGTGGAACGCCACCTGCTCGGTCTCGGCGAAGAAGTTGCGCGGCGTCTGGTTGAGGGTGAGCGTGCCGATCGCCTGCACCGGCGCCAGCTCCTCCGGCACGATCTTCGTCGGGTCGAGCAGGTCGATCCCGGCGAACGTCTCCTCCGGCGTGTCCGGGAAGACCTGGATGCCCAGCTCCCACTGCGGGTACGCGCCGGCCTCGATGGCGTCGTACAGGTCGCGGCGGTGGAAGTCCGGGTCGATGCCGTTGATCAGCTGCGCCTCCTCCCACTCCAGCGAGTGCACCCCGAGCTTCGGCTTCCAGTGGAACTTGACGAGCACCGTCGCGCCGGCGTCGTCGACCAGGCGGAACGTGTGCACGCCGAAGCCCTCCATGGTCCGGTAGGACCGCGGGATGCCCCGGTCGGACATGTTCCAGATGGTGTGGTGCTGCGCCTCGGTGTGCAGCGAGACGAAGTCCCAGAACGTGTCGTGCGCGCTCTGTGCCTGCGGGATCTCCCGGTCCGGGTGCGGCTTGGCGGCGTGGATGATGTCCGGGAACTTGATCGCGTCCTGGATGAAGAAGACCGGCATGTTGTTGCCGACCAGGTCGAACGTGCCCTCGTCGGTGTAGAACTTGGTGGCGAAGCCCCGGGTGTCGCGGACCGTGTCCGCCGAGCCGCGCGAGCCCAGCACGGTCGAGAAGCGGACGAAGACCGGCGTCTCGCGCCCCTTCTTCAGGAAGCCGGCGCGGGTGACCTGCTCGGCCGCGCCGTTGGCGACGAAGACACCGTGCGCGCCGGCGCCGCGGGCGTGCACCACCCGCTCCGGGATCCGCTCGTGGTCGAAGTGCATGATCTTCTCGCGCAGGTGATGGTCCTGGAGCAGCACCGGGCCGCGCGGGCCGGCCTTGAGCGAGTGGTCGGTGTCGCGCAGCCGGGCGCCGTTGGCGGTGGTGAGGTACGCCCCCTGCTGCCCCTTGGCGATCTTCGGCACACCGGTCTCCGCGCCGGTCGGGGTACGCGTGTCCGGCGCGCCCTGCTCGTCCTTGGGCGGCAGCGGGCCGTGCGGCGCGGTCGGCTCCTCGAGCGATGGTGGGGCGCTGCCCGGCGCACCCGGTACGTCCGGCGTCAGCGCCTCGCCGACCTTCTCGGCAGCGGCCTCGACGACACCCTTGACGACCTGGGCGGGCTTGCTGGATTCCATCAGGACCTGTCCTCCGTTGCGGTGAAATGACCAGGCCCCTCCGGCCCTACCCCCGACGGGGCGGGACAAACAAGGATCACCCGGACGGAGTGGTCAGCGGTGCGGCACGACCACCGCGGTCACCACCAGCCCGCGCTCCACCAGCCAACGGCCGTCGAGCACCTCCAACGGCGGCCCGCCGTCGGTCCGCGCGCCGTCGACCAGCACCCGGGCGGCGAACCGGCCGGCCGGGTCCAGCGTCAGCTCCGCCTCCTCGAAGCCGAGCCACCGGCTGGTCAACGGGTACCACGCCTTGTAGACGGACTCCTTCGCGCTGAACAGCAGCCGGTCCCAGTGCACGCCCGCGTCGGCGGCGCGCAGCCCGGCCAGGTGCGCCGGCTCGCCGGCGACGGTGACCGCGTCGGCCACCCCCTCGGGCAGCGGCCCGTGCGGCTCGGCGTCGATGCCCAGCCCGGCCAGCGCGGCGGCCGGGGCCACCACCGCCGCCCGGTATCCGGCGCAGTGGGTGATGCTGCCCACCACGCCGGCCGGCCAGAGTGGCTCCCGCCGGGGGCCGGGGCGGATCGGGGCCGGCGGGTACCCGAGCCGGGCCAGCGCCTCCCGCGCGCAGCGCCGGGCGGTGACGAACTCCTGACGGCGGCTGGCCACCGCGCGGGCCACCAGGTCCTCCTCCCCGGGGTACGGCTCGTCGCCGGCCCGGTCGGCGAACGCCTCGACGGCCACCGCCGCCGGCGGCAGCAACGCCTCGATCACGGGGTGCCGCCGAGGATCCGCCGCATCGGGCGCGGCTCGTCGCCCCGGCGGCCCCACTCCCGCGGGTAGCCCAGCGACACCTCCTCGAACCGCACCCCGTCGTAGTGGGTGGTGCGGGGGATGTGCAGGTGACCGTAGACCGCGACGGCGGCCCGGTGCCGCACGTGCCAGTCGGCGCTGCGCACGGTGCCGCACCACTGCGCGAACTCCGGGAACCAGAGCACGTCGGTGGGCTGGCGGACCAGCGGCCAGTGGTTGATCAACACGGTCGGCAGCGCCGGGTCGGTCGCCGCCAGCCGCCGCTCGGTCGCCGCCAGCCGCGCCCAGCACCACGACTCCCGGTCCGGGTACGGGTCGGGATGCAGCAGCATCTCGTCGGTGCACACCACCCCGGACTCGTACGCCACCCGCAGCGACTCCTCCTTGGTGGACGTGCCCGGGGCGCGGAACGAGTAGTCGTAGAGCAGGAACAGCGGGGCCACGGTGACCGGCCCGCCCTCGCCCCGCCACACCGGATAGTCGTCCTCCGGGGTGAGCACGCCCAGCCCCCGGCACATGGCGACGAGCGCCTCGTAGCGCGCCACCCCGCGCAGCGTCACCGGGTCGGTGGGATGGGTCCACAGCTCGTGGTTGCCGGGCACCCAGAGCACCCGGGCGAACCGGTCGCGGAGCTGCGCCAACGTCCGCTCGATGTCGGCGAACAGCTCACCGACGTCGCCGGCCACGATCAGCCAGTCGTCCGCCGACTCCGGTCGCAGGCCGTCCACCACCGCCCGGTTCTCCGGGTACGACACGTGGAGATCACTGACCGCGTACAGCGCACCCGTCATTCGGCCGATCTTGCCAGCGACGGTCCCGAATGGCCAGGCGCGGGACGGCGGTGTTCAGCCGATCAGGTCGGCGACCCGGTCGACGGCGCGCAGCAGCTCCCGCGCGATGCCCGGCTCGGCCGCCGAGTGGCCCGCGTCCGGCACGATCCGCAGCTCCGCCTCCGGCCACCGGCGGGCCAGGTCGTACGCGGACACCGGCGGGCAGCACAGGTCGTAGCGGCCGTTGACGATCACGGCCGGCAGGTGGCGGATCCGGTCCACGCCGTCGAGCAGTTGGCCCTCGGTGAGGAAGCCGCCGTGCAGCGCGTAGTGCGACAGGATCCGGGCGATCGGCAACGCCCGCTCGTCGGCGGTGAAGTGTTCGAGCACCGCCGGGTCGGGTCGCAGCGAGGAGTTCACCGCCTCCCACCGCCCCCAGGAGCGCGCGCAGGCCCGCGCCACGTCGGCGTCCGGGCCGTGCAACCGCCGGTGGTAGGCGGCCAGCACATCGTCGCGTTCGGCCGGCGGGATCGGGGCGACGAACCGCGCCCACTCCTCGGGCTGGAGGTGCCGCAGGCCGCCCTGGTAGAACCAGTCCCGCTCGCTGCGCCGCAGCAGCAGCACGCCGCGCAGCACCAGGCCGGTCACCCGGTCCGGGTGCGCCTGCGCGTACGCCAGGCCGAGCGTGACGCCCCACGAGCCGCCGAACACCAGCCACCTGTCGATGCCGAGCCGCTGCCGGATGGTCTCCAGGTCGGCCACCAGGTGCCCGGTGGTGTTGGCCCGCAGCTCGCCGAACGGGGTGCTGCGGCCCGCGCCGCGCTGGTCGAACAGCACCGCGCGGTAGCGCCCGGGATCGAAGAACCGCCGCGCCGCCGGCACCAGACCGCCGCCGGGCCCGCCGTGCAGGAACACCACGGGTACGCCGTCCGTCCGGCCGACCTCCTCCACGTGCAGGACGTGGCCGTCACCGACCGGGACCCGGTGGGTGGCGTACGGCTCGACGGGCGGGTGGAGGGCGACTCCGGTCATGCCCGGTGATTCTGCCCGCCCGACCCGCGTCGCGTGGGCCCGCTCAGCAGGCGACGTTGCCGCCGAGGTTGTCGAGCAGCGCGTCGGCGACCCAGCCCGAGACACCGGTGGTGGTGTCCCGCAGGTAGGTCCAGGTGTAGGTGGTGTGCCCGTTCGCGCTGACCCGGTCGCCGCTGGCGAAGCAGTGGAAGTCGACGTTGTGGCTGAGCTGGCCGTAGCCCAGGGAACCGCAGGTGGTGTGCGGGCCGCTGCGGATGTTGACGTTGGTGGCGTTGAAGAGCTGGCCGAACTTGGTGTCCACGTTGGAGTGGGAGTGGCTGCAGCTCGCGCTGGCCGGCGCCGCCGCGCCCACCACCGCGACCCCCGCCGCGGCGACGGTCAGGAGCGCCGCCGCGCCGATCGAGGATGCCTTCCGCATGTCGAACCCCCGAAGTCGAGGCGGCAAATTGATCCACATATTTGCATATCGCAAACGCGGGTGGCAAGGGCGCCGGCCGGTGGCCCTGACCGTCAGGCCGGGGCGCGGACGCCGGTGTCCGGCCCGGTGGTCTCCGCCTCGGGCACCGCGCGGGGCGCCGACGCCCGCACCGCGAACGCGTCGAAGCTCGGCCCGTCCAGCCGCTCGATGAACGGCTCGGCGCGCGGCCGGTCGACGTCGTCCCGCTCGGCCTCCGCGCGCCCGGCCCGGGGCCGGTCGTTCTCGTCCCGCTCGACCTCCGCCCGGTCGACGTCCGCCCGGTCGGTGTCGGTCCGCTCGACCGGCACCGACTCGGTCGCCGCCGTGACGGTCCCCATCAGTCGGGCCGCCACCTGCGGATACTCGGCGGTCTCGCCACCACCCGCGGCAGCCGCCATCACCGCCGCCGCGGCCAGGTCCGCCACCCGCTTGGCCTCCCGCTGCACCCGGGCCCGCGTCTCCTTGGCGTGCTGCTCGGCCAGCTCCGCCGCGCGCCGCGCCTCGTCCAGCCGCCTGGTCTCGGCGGTCAGGTCCCGGCGTACGCCGACCAGCCGTTCCTCCAGCTCGGCACCGGCCCGCTCGATCGTGGTGATCTCCCCACGGGCCTGCTCCAACTGCTTGCCGACGGTCTCCAGCTCGCTCTTGAGCTGGGTCAACGCCTCCTGCCGCTGCTGGATCTCCCGCTGCACGGCGGTGAGCTGCACCTGGTGCGCCGCGGTCTCCTCGTCGGCCCGCTCACGCACCTCGGTGGCGTACTGCTGGGCCTCGGCGACCAGCGCGGCGATGTCCCGCTCGGCGGCCGTCGCCCGGTCGGCCAACTCCTGCTCGGCCGCGGCCCGCCGCTCGTCCAGCTCGCGGGCCATGGTCGCCTGCCACTGGGCCAGCTCCTGCTGGGCCTTGCTCCGGTTGGCCTGCACCTCCTGCTGGATCTGGGTGCGGGCGGCCTTCACCAGCGCCTCGGACGCGGACCGGGCCTGCTCGACCTGCTGCGTGGTCTGCTCGCTGATCCGCTTCGCCTCCTGCTGGGCCCGGTCGTGCACGGCCTGACCCTCGGCGCGCAGCTTCTCCGCCAGCTCCCGGACCGCGGCCAGCTCCGCCTGCGCGGCGACCCGGCGCTCCTCGTCGGCCCGCTCCTGCTCGGCCCGGCGGCCGGACAGCTCCTCCTCCAGCTCGCGCCGGTCCCGGGCGGCCTGCTCCTGGGCCGCGGTCAGCACCCGCTCGGCCTGGGCCTGGAAGTCGTCGGCGCGCTTGGTGGCCATCTCGGTGATCTGGCCGGCCTGCTTCTCGGCCAGGTCGAGGATCTGGTCGACCATCGGGCCGAGGTCGCGGAACGACGCCCGGTCCACCGCCGTCGGACGGTCCCGCAGCTCGACCGTCTCGGCCTGCGCCCGCTGCACCTGCGTGGTCAGGTCACGGATCTGCGCGTACGCCCGGTCCCGGGCGGCGGTCAACGCGCCGATCTCGCCGTCCATCTGCTCGACGTACCGGTCGACCTGCCGTTTGTCGTAGCCGCGCAGCGCCGGGTCGAACCGCGGTCGCGCGGACACGTCGTCGTGGGGTGCGAACGGTTCCTCACCGTTGGACATGCGCCATCCTCCGTCGGTTCGCCAGCGCCAGGCCGCGGGGCACGATGAGGCGCAACGGTACCGTGTGCGCGCGCGGCGCTCGCCCCGCCCCGCCCCCGGCCCGCCGGTCGGTCCGACGGTCAGACCGGGAAGTGCGGATTCCCCGCCGTCAGGCGGATGGTGAAACCGTCGGCGTCCCGGTGGTGCGTCACGTGGTCGCAACTCTGGTGGCTGATCCACAACCCCAGGCCACCCTCGGTGCCGTCACCGGCCGGCAGCAGCCCGGCGTACGGGTCCTTGGGGCCGGCGCCCCGGTCGTGGACGCTCACCACCATCCGGTCCGCCGCGCACCACAACCGCAGGCGCACCGGCGGCGTCCCGTGCCGCGTCGCGTTGCACACCACCTCGCTGACGGCCATCACCAGGTCCTCGACGCCGTCGGGCGGAAGGTGCCCCGGGTCGGCGGCGCGTACCGCCTCGCGGGCGTGGGCCGGCGTCGGGTCGGTCAGCTCGACCAGCGGCGTGGTGTGCTGAACCGGGTCCAGCGGGGCCGGCGGGCACTCGGCCAGATAGGTCGACGGCTCGGTGTAGGCGCCGGTCGCCTCGTGACCGCCGTCCGGCCGGGCGATCCGCGGATGGGTGCGCATCACGTCGGCCAGCACGCGCGGCGACGCCACCCGCCGGTCGTAGGCGCAGATGCCCCAGAGCGGGAAACCGTCGTAGGCGTGGTTGATCGCCGACTCGTAGCGGGCCCACGCGTCCCAGGTGGCGCCGAGCAGCGCCGGCGGCAGCTCGCCGACCATCCGGAGCTGCGCCCGGCCCAGCGTGGCCGAACCGAGCCACTCCCGATAGGCCCGGATCGCCGCGGCGGGCCGGGCGTAGACGCCCCCGCCGGGCAGGAAGGCGACGTCCGCGCCGACGGGCAACGCCCGGCGCACCAGCTCGGCGTGCGGCGCGTCCAGGCTCACCGCGACGCGTTCGCCGGCCTCGATGCCGCCCAGCAGGAACGGCAGCGCCACGGCCAGCAACTCCTCGTCGGAGTCGTAGAGGAGCGCCTCGTGGAAGTAGCCCACGTGGCCGGCCGCCGCGCCGGTCCTCACCGGACCACCTCCACCCGTACCCCGGTCAGGCCCAGCAGCTCGACCAGCCGGGCCGCGGCCGGCCGGCGGGTGCGCAGCACCGCGACCGCGTCGTGCCGACGGGCGTGGTCGCGCAGGTGCAGCAGGCTGCGGTGGTCGACGAAGCGCAGCCGGGTCGCGTCGAACACCAGCCGCCCGGCCGTCGGGCGCGGATCGGCCCGCTCCAGCGCGGCGGCGAAGAGCCGGTGGGCGGTCGGGTCCAGCTCGCCGCCGAGCGCCACCACCGCGTCACCGCCGCCGGCGTACAACCGGAACGGCACGCCGGTGTTGGTCTCCGGATGCATGCAGGCCAGCTCCGCGATCGCCGCGTCGCCGAGCACCCGCCGGTCGTAGGCGCAGACCGCCGACATCGGCCGGTGCCGCAGCCAGTGGTCGATGCGGTGCTCGTAGCGGGCGAAGGCGTCGCGCTGCGCGACGGTGCGGACCAGGCTGGTCGCCTCGGCCAGCACCCGCAGGCCGGTGTGGCCGGCGGCCAGGGCGTCGGAGGTGGCCCGCACGTACGCCTGCACCTGCCGCTCCGGGTCGACGACCTCGTCGTGTCGGTAGGCGTGGCCGACCGGGAACAGCCGCGCCGCGCCGCGTCGCCGCGCGGCCTCGAAGCCGGGCACCGAGCCCAGTCGCCGGGCCATGGTGTCGGCCTCCTCCGGGCCGACCAGCCAGACCTGCTCGCCCGCGGCGAGACCGGTGGTGACCTGCTCGACCGCCCAGGCGTGGAACACCGCCGGGTCGTCGTAGGCGAGGCAGGCATGGCCGTGGCGCGGGTCCGTCAGGCCCCCGTCGATCACCGGCTCCACCTCATCGACCCATTCTATGCCGCGACGAACTGGAGATCGCGCCAGGCGGTGGCGTCGAGCGGCGGGTCACCCAGCGCGAAGTCGGCCCAGTTGTTCCAGTACGCGATCGCGTCCACGTCGGTCTGCTGACGCAGCCAGCCCACGTGGTCCCGGACCGCCTGCGCCCGGCCGGCGCCGGTGGTGTCGGCGGTGGTCCGGCTCAGCCCGTACTCGGGCACCAGCAGCCGGACGCCGGGACAGGCGGCGCGCACCCTGCCGAAGGCCACCCCGAACATCCGGGAGGCGGGCCAGTACGCGGCGGTGTCCCGCGAGAAGCAGTCCACGCCGTAGTGCGTCATGCCCGGATAGGCCCAGTCGGCCGGGTTGCCGCCGCCCTCGTCCAGCCAGTAGCGGGTGACGATCGGGCCGTGCCCGAGCACCCAGCGCCGGTTGGGGTGCCCGGCCACGAGCTGGGTCACCCGGCCCGCGGTGGCCCGGTACGTCGCCGGCGTCACGTCGCCCATCGGTTCGTGGTACCAGGTCAGGTAGATCGGCCGGCGCAGGCCGTCGAGCCAGCCCGCCAACTGCTCGACGTCGTCCTTCCAGGAGACGTGCATGACGGCCGACGGCGCGTCGACGAACTTGCCGGCGTCCAGCGCGGGCAGCTCCGGCAACGCGTCCGCGTCCGGGCCGTCGGTGCCGTAGTCACGCATGTAGCGGATGTCCGGGTAGTCGGCGACCACCTGCCGGGTCCGGGCCCCCTTCTCGGCGCTCATCCCGACCAGCATCGGCACCGTCAGCGTGAGGGTGCCGGCGCCGGTGCGGCCGGCGGCGTCCCGCGCCGTCGCGGTCACCGTGACCGGGCCCCGGCCGGCCAGGACGGTGACCGTGAAGCTGGTCGGGTCGGTCCCGCTCGGGGTGACCGTCACGCCGGGCGACGTGCTGGTGAGCTGGATGGTCAGCGGGACGCTCAGGTCCACCCGGACCGGAGCGTCCCAGGCGGCGCCGGTGGGGTCGCTGACCCGGCCGGCGACGGTGAGCAGCCGCGAGTCGGGGTGGTAGGCGTCGACCCGTACGGTGGTCGACTGCCCGGGCAGCAGGACGGTCCGGGTGGCGGTGACGGAACGGATCACGGGTGCAGCCATCGCGGTCTCCTTCGGTGGGCTCGTCTGCGCTCCGGCCGCACGTCCTCGGGTGGCCAGAATGGCTCTGACCTGCGCTTTCTTCAGCTTGCCCCGGTTCGGCGCGAATCGCCACGGGTGGGCGCAGATGGCGCGAAACCCGGCCTCCGGGCCGGCCGTCCGCCGCCCGCGGGAGCCGGGGGAGCGCGGATCAGGGAAGCGGTCGGGCGATGTCGCGGGCGTGGTCGGTCACGGCGGCGCCGACCACGGTGGCGGTCAGCGGCAGCACCTCCAGGCAGCGACGCACCGCGGCGGCCATCAGCGGGTTCGGCACCCGCATGGAGAGCGTGCAGTGCGGCACCCAGCGCCCCGGCCGGTAGTGCTCCACCACGTCGACGCCGGCCCGGGCCAGCCGTTCGTGCACCCCGGCGTGGTGGGCCAGCAGCTCCGCCGTGGGCGCCGGCCCGAGCCAGAGCACCCGTCCGACGAACTGGCCGGCGTGCTGGAACTCCAGGCGCAGCGGCGCGGCCACCACCGTCCCGGCGAGCGCTGCGGCCACCCGTTCCGGGTCGAGGCGGGGCGCGACGGCCAGCGAGACGTGCGGGCGGTGCCGCTGCGCCAGCAGCGACCGCATGCTCGGCACCCCCTCGGACTCCAGCAGGTCCCACAACACCCGGATCCGCCGGGAGGCGTCGGTGTCCAGATACAGCTCCAGCGCCGCGACCACCCGACCACCCTAGGCGGCGAGGTTTGCCGCCCCCGCTGGGCGGTACTGCCCCGGGGGACGGCACGAGACGGTGGGGGAGTGAGGCACACGTGGACGTGAACGATCTGCTGACCGAGGCGTACGGGCGACTGCCGGACCTGGTCGCCGGGGCCCTCGACGGGCTCGACCCGGAACAGCTGCGGCGGGCCCCGGCGGACGGGGCGAACCCGGTGGGCTGGCTCGTCTGGCACCTGACCCGGATCCAGGACCACCACGTCGCCGACCTGCTCGGCGAGCGGCAGCTCTGGGTCACCGGCGACTGGGCGGGCCGGTGCGGCCTGCGGCCGGATCCGGACGACACCGGCTACGGCCACGGGCCCGAGCAGATCGCCGCCGTGCGCCCGGAGAACGGTGACGTGCTGCTCGACTACCACCGGGCGGTGGTGGAGCGGAGCGTGGCGTACCTGCGCGGGCTGCGTCCGGCCGACCTGGACCGGGTCGTGGACGAGAACTGGGACCCGCCGGTCACGCTCGGCGTCCGGCTGGTGAGCGTGCTCGACGACGACCTCCAGCACGCCGGGCAGGCCGCCTACGTGCGCGGGCTCATCCGGCGGCGCTGACCACCGCCCGCGCGCGATCCAGCGCGGCCTGCCCGAGCAGGAAGCACGCCTGCGCCTCGGGTGAGGTGCCCGGGCCGGCGAAGTCCGGCGCGCCGCTGACGCCGGTCACCCGCCCGTACCGGTCCACCCGCCGGGCGGCGGCGGCCAGCAGCTCCGCGCCGGTGTCGAACCACGACGGCGGCAGCCAGCCGTCGGCCACCCCGGTCAACGCCGCGTAGCCGAGCAGTTGGGCGGTGTTCGCCTCGCGGAACGTGCCGGGGTCGTCGAGCACGTCGGGAAAGAGGCCGTCGTCGGTGCGGTACCGCAGGCAGGCGGTCAGCACCTCCGTGGCGTGCCCGGCCAGCTCGGCGCGCGTTCCCGCCGGCCAGCCCGACGCCAGGCGCAGCGCCCGGGCGATCCCGGCCACCACCCAGCCGTTGCCGGTGCCCCACGGCTGCGGGCGGTCCAGCTCGCCCCGGTCGGCGTCCCAGCGGGCCGCGTAGAGGCCGGTACGCGCGTCGTGCAGCCGGCGCCGGTGCCCCGTGACCTGGGCGGCGGCCAGCTCCGTCCGGCCGGTCAGCGCGAGCAGCGGCACCACCATGTAGATCGTGTCGGCCCACACCTGGCGGCCGTCGAGCAGGTGGAACAGCGTGCCGTCGGCGTCCCGGGGGGCCCGGCGCGTCAGCCAGTCGAGCTGGGCGTCCAGCGCGGCGGCGTACCTCGGATCGCCGGTGGTGATCGCGGCGTGCCGGACCACCTCGCCGCAGGCGGCGCCGTTCACCGCGCCCACCGACCCGGCCAGCTCACCGAGCCGGCCGTCGGGCCGTTGCCGGGTCACCGCGGCGTCCGCGACGAGCGTCGCCGCGTCGAGGCGGCCCAGGTCGAGCAACGCCTGCCCGGTGATCCCCTGCTCCCAGGACTCCCGCTGCATGGTCAGCAGCGCGAGCAGCACCCGGTCGGTGGCGTCAGTGGTCGTCGACATGGCCGTCCGGTACCCGGTCCGGCTACCGGTCTCACCCGGAGCGGGTGAGTTGGACTCACCCGGGCGGCGGGAACGCTGCGCCCACGGGCGGAGCCGCACGTCGGGCCGCCGCGACGACGCACGAGGGAGGACCGATGAGCACCTCCGCCGCGGAGCACCTGGCCCGGGAGGCGGCCGGCCGGCACCCCGAGCTGCCGGAGACCACGTCCGGCACGGTCCGCCTGGACCTGCGGGAGGGCGGCCGGACCGAACACTGGTACCTGAGCATCGACCGGCAGGACGTCCGGGTGGCCCGCTCGGCCGAGGAGGCGGAGCTGATCGTCCACGCCGACCGGGAGGTGTTCGACCGGATCGCCGCGGGCCGCCTGCACATCGCCGCGGCGCTCCTGAGCAACGCCATCACCGTGCAGGGCAACCTGAGACTGCTGATGACGTTGCGCCGGATCTTCCCCGGCCCGCCGGACGCCCGGCATCCCCGGGACGTGGCCGGCTCCCGCCACCGGCCGGCGGCCCGATGAAGCAGGAACTGGTCTCCGTCCTCACCGGCAACACGTTCGCCATGGGCGACGCGCAGGGCGACATGGAGGCCCACCCGTGCGCGCCGATCGGCCTGTTCTCCTTCGACACCCGGTTCCTGTCCCGCTGGGTGCTGACGGTCGACGGCGAGCGGTTGCAGTCGTTGTCCCGCGACGACCTGACCTACTTCGAGACCCGCTTCGTGCTGGTGCCCGGCGCCGCCAGTCACTACGTGGACGCGGACGTCTCGGTGATCCGTTACCGCTCGCTCGGGGAGACGTTCCACGAGCGGATCATGGTGCTGAACCACGCTGCCGAACCGGTCGACTTCGTCGTACGGATGGAGATCGCCAGCGACTTCGCCGACACCGCCGAGATCCGCCATCCCGCCCCGCGCCGGCCGGCGGCCACCGCCGACCCGGAGCACCGGGAGCTGCGGATCCGCTACCAGCGCGGACGGTTCACCCGGGAGACCCGCGTCTCCAGCACCGCCCCGGTCGAGGTCGACCAGCGGGGGATGACGTTCCGCATCCGGGTCGACCCGAACGGCGCGTGGCACACCGACCTGCACGTCCGAATGATCATTCAGGGCGCCGGGGAACGGGACCTGCGGGCCGACATCGAGGCGCACCGCAAGCGGGTCCGGCAGGGCATGCACGACGACCTGGACCGTTGGCGCGACCAGGCGCCGCAACTCGTCGCCGAACGCCAACCCCTGGCCGCCGCGTACCGGCAGGCGCTGACCGACCTGGCCGCGCTGCGGTACACCCCCCTGGCGTACGCCGAGCGGGTGCCGGTCGGCGGGCTGCCCTGGGCGATGACGCTGTACGGCCGCGACGCGCTGATCACCTGCCTGGAGACGCTGCCGTTCACGCCCGAACTGACGCCGCCGACGCTGCGGATGCTCGCGCTGTTGCAGGGCGGCCAGCTCGACGACTACCACGACGAGGAACCCGGCAAGATCCTCGGCGAGCTGCGGTACGGCGAGGCGGCCGCGTTCGACGAGGAGCCGACCGCGCTCTACTACGGGGCGGCCGACACCACGCCGCTCTTCGTCGTCCTGCTCGACGAGTACGAGCGCTGGAGCGGCGACGCGGACCTGGTCCGGCAACTGCGTCACCCGGCCCGGATGGCGCTGGACTGGCTGACCGAGTACGGCGACCCGTACGGCGACGGCTACCTGCGCTACCAGCCGCGCAACACGGTCAACGGGCTGGCCAACCAGACCTGGCGCAACTCGCCGGAGGCGATCGTCGACCGGCACGGCGTCGAGCCGCCGTTCCCGCGCGCCACCGCCGAACTCCAGGGGTACGCGTACGACGCGCGGATCCGGGGCGCCCGGTTGGCCCGGGAGTGCTGGAACGACCCGGAGTACGCCGAGCGGCTGGAGGCCGACGCGGCGCGGCTGCGGGAACGGTTCAACCGGGACTTCTGGCTCCCGCAGCGGGGCTACTACGCGCTGGCCCTCACCCCCGACGGGGAGCCGGTCGACGCGCTCACCTCCACCCTCGGGCACCTGCTCTGGAGCGGCATCGTGGAACCCGAGCGGGCCGACTCGCTCGCCGCCCACCTGTGCGGGCCGGACCTCTTCTCCGGCTGGGGCGTGCGCACGTACGCCGAGGGGCAGCGGCCGTACAACCCCGTCGGCGCGCACCTCGGCGCGGTCTGGCCGTCGGACAACGCGCTCGTCGCGGCCGGTCTGCGCCGCTACGGGTACGACGCGGAGGCCGCCCGGATCGCCGCCGGCGTGCTCGAGGTGGCGGAGACGCTCGGCGGGTCGGTGCCGGAGGTGATCGCCGGCTACCCGCGCCGGGTCACCAAGTACCCGGTGCAGCTCCCGGCCGCCGGCCGGCCGCAGTCGTGGGCCTCCGGCGGCCTGCTGATGCTGGTCGCGGTCATGCTGGGCTTGCGGCCGTGCGGGGACAACCTGCTGGTGGACCCCGCCATCCCGGCCGGCTACGGCCGGGTCGAGCTGCTCGACGTGCCGGGCCGGTGGGGGCGGGCCGACTCGTACGGCCGGGAACGGGACAGCGGCCGACGGTTGCGGGCCGGCACCCGGAACGCGGCCTGACCCGCTGTCAGCCGCCGCTGTCAGCCGGTGCCGCGGCCCGCCGGTGTCGTCGGCTCGGTGGCCGGGGACGGCGGCCCGCCCGCCGGCGCCGCCGGTGCCGCACCCGCCCGGGCGAGCAGCCGGTCGACGCCCACGAACAGGAGGCCCAGCAGCCAGAACACCGCGGCGAACCCGAGCGCGCTGAGCCCGACACCGTCGTAGCCGAGCTGCCCGGCGTCGAGGAACGGGTACGGGTAGCGGTGCACGACGAGCCCGCGCACCAGCGCGAACCCCAGGTACGCCAGCGGGAACACCAGCCACCAGGCCGCGTACCGGGGGCGCAGCCGGCCGCGCCTGTCGAACAGCGCCCAGTCGGCGATCGCGAGCAGCGGCACCACGGTGTGCAGGAGTTGGTTGCCCCACCACTCGCCCGGCTCACGGTGCGGCTGGGCCATCGCGAACGGGCTCGCCGGATTGGCCAGCACCAGGTGGTAGACCGTGCCGGTGATGGTGATGTAGAGCGTCACGGCGCCCTTGAGCACGCTCGGTGGCTCCGGCCGGTCGCGCGCCGCGCACCAGGCGGCGTAGCCGGCGAGGACACCGACCGCCACGTTGCTCTGGATGGTGAAGTACGGCAGCAGGCCGGTCACCGTGGCCGGGCCGAGCGCGGTGAGCACGATGCCGGCCACCACGCCGAGGACCACGGCCAGGCGGAGGAGGATCGCCGGTCGGCGACGCCGCGGGGTCACCGGGGCAAGTTACCAGCCGGTCGTCAACCGGCGCGCCGGCCGGTCGGGTCGGGTGCGGCGTCGTCAGGTGTCCGGTCGGCGCCGGAGCCGGGGCCGCCCGGTGTCCGCGCGGTGTCGGAGCCGGGGCCGCCCGGTGTCCGCGCGGTGTCGGCGGTGGGGCTGACCGGCGGTTCGGCGGTGGCGGGGGCGGTCGGTGGCCGTACGGTGCCGGCCGGAGGGCCGGACGGCACCGAGGTGGGAACGACACCGGTCGGTGGCCCGCCCGTCGGATGCTCCGCCGGCCCGCTCGGGTCACCCGGGGCCGGGGAGCCGGAGCCGCTCGGCGCACCGGTGCCGTCGAGCAGGGCGGCGCAGTAGCCGGCCACCCGGTCCGGGCCGCCGGCGGCGGCGACCAGCCCGGCGAAGGCCGGGGTGCCCAGCGCACGCCGTCGCTCGGTCCCGGCGACGGCCCGGTACGCGGCGCAGAGCCCGGCCGGGGCGGACGCATCGGGGGCGCCGACGGTGGGACCGGGGACCGGACGGCTCGGGCGGCCCGGGGGCGTGGACGCGGCCGTGGGTCGGGCGCCGGTGCTGGCGCCGACCGGTGGCGCCTCGTCGCGGGTGGTGCCGGGCAGGTTGCCGGTCACCGCGGCCAGCGCGACGCCACCGGTGAGCGACGCGGCAAGCGTGGCGACGGCGAGCTTGACGCCCAGCAGCCCGGCGAACCGGCGGGCCGGACGGCCGCCCGTGGCGGGGCGTCCCGCCGCCGGCCGTCGACCGGGGGTGCCGGCCGCCGGCCGCAGCTCCGGGATGCCGGCCGCCCGACCGATTGCCGGGACGCTCGCCCGGAACGCCGCGACGGCGGCGGTCTCGCCGTCGAGCTCCCCGGCGTCGGGCCCCGCCCGGACGGCGTCGAGGAACCTGACCAGCGCGGGGGGAGCGGTCTGCGCACCGTCGGCGGAGCCGGCGAGCAGTCGCTCGACGGTTTCCTGGTCCAGGCGGGATGCGTCCATCTCGTGACCATCAGCGCCGCCACCTGTGGGAGCGTCACACGCCGGACCCGGCGGGCGGCGTGAGACCGGTCACCCTCACCTGCGCCGCCGCCCCGCCTCGGGGACGGCTGGGGTGGTCAGCCCATGGTCTTCGCGCCGTCGATCGACTCGCGGATGATGTCGGCGTGGCCGGCGTGCTGGGCGATCTCGGCGATCAGGTGCAGCAGCACCCGACGGACCGTCCAGGCGGCGCCCGGCTCGAACCACGGCTCGTCGGGCAGCGGATGCGCGGCGTCCAGGTCGAGCGTGGTGACCAGCGCGTCCGTCGCGGCGGCCACCCGGTCGAACTCGGCGAGCAGCGCGACCAGGGTGTCGCCCTCGTCCATCCGGAACTGGCCGGCCCAGTCGACCGGCTCGCTCCGCATCGCCTCGGCGCCGCCCTCCGCGAAGCGCGCCCAGCTCCGCTCCGTGATCGCCACGTGCTTGACGATCCCGCCGAGGCACAGCTCGCTGGCCGTGCTGCGGCGCGCGGCCTGCGCGTCGTCGAGCCCGGCCACGGTCTGGCGCAGGAAGCCGCGGTGCCGGCGCAGGGCGGCGAGCAGATCGGCCCGCTCGCCGGTGGGCACCCGGTCGGTGACAGCCATGCCGTTCGTGACAGCCATGCCGTTCGTCCCTTCGATCGTTCCCGGGTCACGGTACGACCCGGCACCGACAACTCCGGCGATCCACACCGGAGCCTCCGGTTGCCGGTCCGTCCGGTTCGCGGTGAACTGAACGACATGGGTGTCATCAAGGTGGGCACGTCCTCGTGGGCCGATCAGATGCTGGTCCGTTCCGGCTGGTATCCGCGCGGGGCCAACACGCCCGCCGGCCGGCTGCGCTGGTACGCCGAGCACTTCAATCTGGTCGAGGTGGACACCTCGTACTACGCCGTGCCGGCGCCGGAGACCACGACGGCGTGGGCGGACGCCACCCCGCCCGGCTTCACCTTCGACGTCAAGGCGTTCCGGCTCTTCACCGGCCACCACACGCCTGTCGACGCGCTGCCGAAGGACCTGCGGCCGACCGGTGGCCCGAGCCGGATCCGGTGGCGCGACCTGTCCGCCGGGGCGTACGACCAGCTCTGGGAACGGTTCCACGCGGCGCTGGCGCCGCTCGCGGCGGCCGACCGGCTCGGCGCGGTGCTGTTGCAGTTCCCGCCGTGGCTGGCCCGCGGCGACGCGGCCCGGCGGCGGATCCTGGCCGCCGCCGGGCGGTGCCGGCCCTTTCCGGTCACCGTCGAGCTGCGCCACTCCTCCTGGTTCACCGAGGACGCCGTGGTCGACACCGTGACGTTCCTGCGCGAGCACGGCCTCGGATACGGCTGTGTGGACATGCCGCAGGGGCACGTCTCCTCGGTGCCGCCGATCCTGGTCGCCACCACCGACCTGGCGGTGGTCCGGTTCCACGGGCACAGCGACGCCTGGTCCAGCGGTGACAAGCAGGAGCGGTTCCGTTACGCCTACGGGGAGTCGGAGCTGCGGCACTGGTCCGTGCTGCTGCGCGAGCTGGCCGACCAGTGCGCCGAGCTGCACGTGCTGACCAACAACTGCTGCGGCGACCAGGCCCAACGGGACGCCGCCCGTCTCGCCGAGCTGCTCGGGGTGGTGCCCGCCGCCGTGCGGGCCTAGCGCCCCGACCGGCCCACCGCGCCCACCGGACCAACACGGGTTTTTCCGGCTGCCGCACGGGTACCGGCCAGGGACGACAGCGAGGGGGGCGAACAGATGGACGAACGGCGGGACGAGACGACCCCGGACGGCCGGGATCCCCGGGCGACCCGGGAGGCCGAGGAGGCGCACGGCGGCAGCATGGCCCCGGACCTGGTGGACGACACCGGGCGACCGGTGACCGGGTCGCCGGTGCCGGACAACGAACCGTCCGCGCCCGGCGCGCCGGGGGAGGACGGCACCGGCTCCTGACCGGGCACCGCGCGGCCGGCGACCCACCCCGATGTGGGTCGCCGGCCGCGCGGTGGGCTCAGCGGCCGGACGTGACCAACTGGCGGCCGGCCGCGCCCACGGCGGCCATCTTGCCGAGGTTCTTCGGCGCGGACATCAGCCCGCCGGCGCGGTCCAGCATGCCGCGGAACACCTGACCGGGCTTCTGCTGCTCGCTCATGTAGGCGGTCATCACGACGAGCGCGCCGGTCAGCGCCGGCACCGCCCACTGGAGCAGCTTCATCTGCCGCTGGCTGGCCGCGACGGTGGCCGGCGTGTGGTGGTTCGGTTCGGTGATCCCTTCGACGGGCGGCCCGCCCGCCTTCTCCAGTCGCATGCCGACCAGCCGGCTGTAGCCGGTCACCGCCAGCGCGCCGACGGTCAGCACGGTCTTCACCGCGCTGGCCTTCCCCACCCCGGACTGCCGGGCCATCCGCGGGGTCTCGGTGACCAGTTCACCGACCGCGCCGGCCAGGTGGGCGCCGATCGCCGCCGCGTTCACCGGGGTCCACCGCGCCCAGCCGGCCGAAGCCACCGGCAGTCGCTGAGTCGTGTCGTCGATTCGTGCCGCCGCGCCGTTGACGCCGAGCGCCCCCATCAGTGAGCCGCCGAACCAGGCCGCCAGGCCCAGGTCGTGCATCGAGCGCAACGCGGTGTGCCGTTCGGACATCTGATCCCCCTCCGCCGTGTTCGGGCGGTGCGGCATACCCGTCCTCGGCCGGCTCACGCCCCCGGGATTCGTCCCGGCAGCGCGCCGGCGAACGCGGCCACCCGGGCGGCCAGCGGCGCCGCCGCGCGGACCCAGGTGAAATGGTCCAGCGCGGCGCCCGCCTCGGCCACGGTGTAGCGGTGCCGGGTCACCGGCGCGCCGGTCAGCTTGGCGCAGAGGTGGTCCAGCGTCTCGTGCGGCGTGTACTGGTCGTCGTCGACGCTGACCGCGAGCACCGGCGTCCGGATCCGCCGCACGGCGGCCTCCGCGTCGACGCCGTCGAGCGCCGGGAACCGGCCGGTACGGGCGGTGTGCGCCCAGTCGCGGATCACGCCGCTCGCCTGCCGGCCGCCGAACCCCCAGCCGGGCCAGACCCCCAGCAGCCGGGCCACCGCCGCGATGCCCTGGGTGTACGGCAGCACGCCCCAGCCGCGTCGGCCCGGGTAGCGGCGCCACCACGGCAGGCCCACCGCCACCAGCGCCAGCCCGTCCACCCGGCCGGCGTCGTGCAGCGCCTGGTGCAGCACGGCCACCTGACCGCCGAGGGAGTGCCCGAGCAGCACCCGGACGCGGCCGTCCAGCCGGGGCTTGAGCGCGTCCAGCACCGCGCCGACGTCGGTGGCCAGCTCGGCGTAGCCGTACCGGCAGGTGCGCGCCGGCGCGGGGGTGCTCTCCCCGGTGCCGCGCAGGTCCGCCACGATCACCGCGAGCCCGGCGTCGCGCAGCGCGGCGGCGAACGGACGGTAGTAGCGCGCCCGGACGCCCATCGCCGGCCAGATCACCACCACCGGCGCGCCGGGTGGCCCGACCGGCTCCGGATAGACCTGGACGCCGAGCCGGGCGCCGTCGACGTCCACGTACTCCTGCGCGTACTCGCCACTCACCGGCCCAGCCTAGCTACCGGCGGGTAGTAAGCGGCGGGTGGACCCGTCGCGCCGACCCCGGCCGGTCAGCCCGGCAGCATCCCGGGGCCGAACACCTCGTAGGCGATCCGCCGGGCCGGCACGCCCCGGCGCAGCAGGTCACCCCGGACCAGGTTCATGAACGCGATCGGGCCGCACAGGTGGGCCGTGGCCCCGGCGGCGACCGGGATCCGGTCCGGCTCGACCAGGCCGGCGCGTACCTCCGCCTTCAGCGGGGGCAGCTCGGCGTCGGCGATGTCCTCGTACCAGAGGTGGACCGCCAGGTTCGGCAGCCGCTCCTGCATCGCGGGCAGTTCGTGCCGCAGCGCGTGGGCGGCGGCGGTGCGATCGGCGTGCACCACCGTCACCTCGCGGCGCGGGTCCCGCTCGGCCAGGTGCGCCAGCGCCGCCATCGCCGGGGTGAGCCCGATGCCGGCGCTGACCAGCAGCAGCGGCCCGCCGTCACCGGTCGCGTCGACCTCGCCGAACGCCGGGCTCAGCCGGAGCGTGTCGCCCACCGACACCCGGTCGTGCAGGTACCCGGAGACCAGGCCGTCCGGCGCGCCGGCCTGACCACGGACCCGTTTCACGGTGATCCGCCACTCGGCGGCGCCCGGTCGGCCGGAGAGGCTGTACTGCCGGATCTGCCGTCCCCGACCGTCGTCCAGGTCGACCGCGACGGAGACGTACCGGCCGGGCGTGAAGTCGGGGGCCGCGCCGCCGTCGGCCGGCGCGAGCGTGAACGAGACGACGTCGGCGGTCTCCCGGGCCCGGCCGGTCACCCGCCAGTCCCGCCACACCGGGCCGCCCTCCGGCACGCCGGCGCCGGCGTACAGTCGCGCCTCCCGGGCGATCAGTTCGCAGGCGAGCAGCCAGTAGACCTCGTCCCAGGCGGCGGCGACCGCCGGCGTGACGGCGTCGCCGAGCACCTCGGCGACCGCGGCGAGCAGATGCCGGCCGACGATCGGGTACTGGGTGCCGGTGATGCCGAGCGAGGCGTGTTTGTGCGCGATCCGGTCCAG
Organism: Micromonospora sp. NBC_01392; assembly: GCF_045040125.1. Lineage (NCBI taxonomy): Bacteria > Bacillati > Actinomycetota > Actinomycetes > Micromonosporales > Micromonosporaceae > Micromonospora > Micromonospora sp. NBC_01392. Next base: position 2,518,861 of record NZ_CP109549.1, read on the forward strand.
GACCGGCCCCCACGGCAGGCCGGCGGCGTCCCCGGTCAGGTGCCCGGCGTACGCGACCACCGCCGCGGCGAGCGCGGCCTTCTGCTGGCCGGTCGCCTGGTTGCCCCGGTTGAACAGGTCGAGCAGCTCCGGGTGGGCGTCGAACATCCGCCGGTAGAACCGGCCGGTGATCGCCTCGCCGTGGGCCCGGACGGCGGGCAGGGTCGCGGTCACCACGGCGGCGGAGGATTCCGAGAGCACGGCGTGTCTCCTTCTGGCGTCGAACGGGGTCGCCCACCACGAAACAGGAGTCGGAGATTCCTCTTCAGGGTCCAAGGTCCCGGAACGGGCGTGGCGCGGATCACCGTCGCTGGGCCCGTGTCGCCTACGGCGTCCAGTGACTACTGTCGTGGTGTGAGGCTCAACCGGTCGACCGACATGGCGCTGCGGATCGCCATGCTGACCGCGGCGTCCCCGGTCCGGGCCACGGTGGACGAGTTGGCCACCCGGCTCGCCCTGCCCCGCAGCCACGTGGCCAAGGTGGTGCAACGGCTGCAACGGCTCGGCGTCCTGGTCACCATCCGGGGCCGCTCCGGCGGGGTGGCCTTCGCCGAGCACGCCGGCGACGTGACCGTCGCCGCGGTGGTGCGCGCCTTCGAGGGCGACGACGAGGTGGTCAACTGCGCCGAACCGGCCTGCCCGCTGGTCACCGGCTGCCGGCTGCGCGGCGAGCTGCGCCGGGCCCAGGCCGCGTTCCTCGCCGTGCTCGACGGCGTACGCCTCGGCGACCTGGTCGACGGCCCGGCCGGCCCGCTCCTGCTCAGCCTCGGCGCCCGGCCGGCCATCCCCTGATGGGCGTCTCGCACCCGGTCTTCGCCCGGCTCTTCGCCCGGGCCAGCGTCGCGATGGACGCCGCCGGCGCCGCCACGCACCGGGGCCGCCTGGTCACCGGGCTGCACGGCCGGGTGGTCGAGGTCGGCGCCGGCAACGGACGCAACCTGCCGCACTACCCGCCGACCGTGATCCGGGTGCTCGCCGTGGAGCCGGAACCCCGGCTGCGCGCCCTCGCCCGGGCCGCCGCGGCCACCGCCCCGGTCCCGGTGACGGTCGCCGCCGGCGTGGCCGAGGCGCTCCCGGTCGCCGACGGCGCCGCCGACGCGGTGGTGCTGTCGCTGGTGCTCTGCTCGGTGCCCGACCAGGCGGTGGCGCTGCGCGAGGCGCGCCGGGTGCTCCGACCCGGCGGCGAGCTGCGCTTCTACGAGCACGTGGTCGCGTCGACACCGGGCCTGCGCCGGGCCCAGCGTCTCGCCGACGCGACGCTCTGGCCGCTGCTCTGCGCCGGCTGCCACACCGCCCGCGACACCGTGGGCGCGATCCGGGCCGCCGGCTTCACCGTGACCGCGCTGGACCGGTTCCGTTTCCCCGCCTCGGGGATCCCGGCGCCCGCCTCGCCGCACGTGCTCGGCACCGCGACCCGCACCTGAGCGTCCGCGCGCCCACGCGCGGGGACGCCGGCCGGTGACTGCCGGCCGGCGTCCCCAGCGCCCGCTGGTCGGGTGACGTCAGCTCACGCTGATCGTGCCGTCCGGGGCGCGGACGCAGGACACGGCGCGGGCGCCGGTCACCGCCGCTCCGCTCAGGCAGCGGCCGAGCACCTGGTGGCCGGCGGCGCTCGGGTGCCACGACTCCTGGCAGGTCTGGAAGTAGGTGCCGCAGGCGTTCGCGATCCGCTGGATGTCCAGCTTGTCGTAGCCGGAGAGGCTGGTCACGAAGGTGCCGCTCGGGCCGTCCATCAGCCGGATCGGGGTGGCCAGCGCGTTGGCCGGGCTGCCCGCCGACTCGCAGAGCCGGGCGCCGTCGAACGCCCGCTGCACGTTCAGGTAGACCAGGTCGTCGGCCGGGAACTCGGCGGCCAGCGTGCCGCGAACGGAGCTGACCAGCGTGCCGAGGCCCTGGGAGAAGCGCTGGCCCGGGGCCAGGCTGGCGCGGTGGATGGGGCAGCCGGCCGCGTACCGCTCCGCGCCCAGCGCGCGGAACTTGTCCCGGGTGTCGTCCCGGCTGTCCTCGCTCCAGTAGCTCTGGTCCAGCTCGTACGGCAGCGGGTTGGTGTAGTCCTGGAACACCACCCGGTGCTGGCCGTCCGCGTCGACCTCGTCGAGCGTGGTGAGCAGTTGCCGCAGCGCCGCCGTGGTCTCCGCGGTGGCGGCCGAGAACTGCGCGGCGGTGCCCAGGTCGGCGTCGGTGCACGGCTTCTGCTCCACCGGCCCGCCCAGGTACGCCCAGAACTCCCACCAGCCCGTCCACGCGTCCGCGATGAACCGGTTGGCGCACTTCTCCGCCACGCTGCCGAACGTGAAGGAGCTGTTGTTCGAGCCGAGCCCGACGAGCACCAGGTCGATGTCGTGGGTCCGGGCCACCGAGCGGAGCTGGTCGAGCTGGGCGGCCACCTGCCGGCCCTTGGCCCGGCTGGCCGAGGCGTTGGCGATGTCGTACGGCTGCCCGCCCGAGCAGGCCAGGTTGAACCGCGCGGCGATGCCCGGCAGGTCGGCCCGGAACAGCGAGGCGTTCGGTGAGCGGTGGCAGAAGTAGGCGTTGGCGTTCGCCGCCGACCATCCGGGGAAGCCCTGCGCGACGCCGTTGACGTCGACCACCGGGGCGTACCCGCCGGCGCCCTCGCCACTGATGAAGCTGTCACCCAACGCCACCGCGGCGGTGGGCAGCGCCGCGGCGGCGGGCGCGGCGGGCGCCACGGCGGCCGGCAGCGCTGCCGTGGCGAGCGCCAGCGCCGCCACGAGCACGGAACGACGGAACACGGACATGCCCCACCTCACCCTCACACATAGAAACGTGAAAGATCCTCTGAGGTGGCGATCACATCACGGGCGTGTGACGGGCGTCAATGCCCGGACACGTGGTCACGACCGGTGTTAACAATCCGCCCGCGAGCGACCGGGAAGACGAGCGGCGGCCCGGTCGTTGTCGGGCACGGACGCCTTTCCGTCGTCGTCGGACACCGCCGCCGGGGGTGGCCCGCAGGTCGACCGGGCAACACCGCACCCGGGTGCATCGGACCTGTCGGAGCGCCGGGCTAGGCTCGCTGCGGCGCGCCGCGCCCGGCGATCGCCGTGGGGACCGCTCACGGTGAACGGCACCACACCGCCGAGACCTGGGAGTACGACCAGTTGACCGCACAGCCTGAGATGCTCTACGGGGCCGACGACCTGACCCACCTGGAGGGCCTCGACGCCGTCCGCAAGCGCCCCGGCATGTACATCGGCTCCACCGACAGCCGTGGCGTGGGTCACCTCGTCAACGAGATCCTCGACAACTCCACCGACGAGGGTGTCGCGGGTCACGCCACCGCCGTCGACGTGATCCTGCACGCCGACGGCTCGGTCCAGGTCGACGACGACGGCCGCGGCATCCCCACCGACGTGCACGCCAAGTCCGGCATCTCCGGCGTCGAGCTGGTGCTCACCCGGCTGCACGCCGGAGGCAAGTTCGGCGGCTCCGGCTACAAGACCTCCGGCGGCCTGCACGGCGTCGGCGCCTCCGCCGTCAACGCGCTCTCCCGCCGCTTCGACGTCACGGTCCGCCGCGCCGGCAAGGTGCACGCCATGTCGTTCCGCCACGGCGTACCCGGGATCTTCGACGGCGACGGCCCGGACGCGCCGTTCACCCCCGGTCCCGGTCTCCAGGTCGTCGGCGCCGTGAAGCGCGGCCAGCGCACCGGCACCTCGATCCGCTGGTGGCACGACCCGCGCTACTTCGAGACCGGCGCCACGCTGGACACCGAGGCGGTCCGGCTCAAGCTGCGCAACACCGCCTTCCTGGTCCCCGGGGTGGCCTACCGGCTGCGCGACGAGACCGGCGAGCAGGCCGTCGAGGAGCGCTTCCACTACCCCGACGGCCTGACCGACATGGTGGAGTTCCTCGCGCCGGCCGGTGACCGCCCGGTCTCCGGCACGCTGCTGGTCACCGGCGAGGGCACCTACCGCGAGAACGCCGCCGACGCCAACGGCGTCATGCAGTCCAACGTGCAGCGTCGCGCCGAGGTCGAGATCGCGTTCCGCTGGGGCACCGGCTACGACCGCACCGTCGAGTGCTTCACCAACACCATCCGCAACGCCCACGGCGGCACCCACCGCAAGGGCTTCGAGCGCGCGCTGGCCCGCACCCTCGCCGAGGCCGCCCGCACCACCCGGGGCCTGCTCAAGCCCAAGGAGGACGCGCCCACCCTGGACGACGTCCTGGAGGGCATGACCGCGGTGGTGCACGTGCGGATCCCGGAGCCGCAGTTCACCTCGCAGACCAAGGACGAGCTCTCCACCGCCGGCATCACCAAGGTGCTCCAGGGTCTGGTCGAGGCGCACCTCAAGAGCTGGCTGGACGACCGCCGCACCAAGGCCGAGGCCCGCACGGTGCTCCAGAAGATCGTCGACGCGGCCCGGGTCCGGCTCACCCAGAAGCAGCAGAAGGACGCCGCCCGCCGCAAGACCGCGCTGGAGGGCGCGGCCATGCCGGCCAAGCTGGTCGACTGCCGCGCGTCAGGCATCGACAGAAGCGAATTATTTATCGTGGAGGGGGACAGCGCCCTCGGGACAGGGCGCCTCGCCCGATCCTCCGAATACCAGGCCCTGCTGCCCATCCGCGGCAAGATCCTCAACGTGCAGAAGGCCAACCTCCAGCAGGTGCTGGACAATGCCGAGTGCGCGGCGATCGTGCAGGTGCTGGGCGCTGGCTCCGGGCGGACGTTCGACCTGTCCACGCTGCGCTACGGCCGCGTGCTGATCATGGCGGACGCGGACGTCGACGGCGCGCACATCCGGACGCTGCTGATCACGCTCTTCGCCCGCTACATGCGACCGCTGATCGAGGCCGGCCGGCTCTACGCCGCGATGCCGCCCCTGCACAAGATCACCACCAGGGGGCGTAACCCGCAGACCGTCTACACCTACACCCAGGCCGAGATGGAGGCGACGGTCCGCAAGCTGGAGAAGGCCGGCAAGCAGATCGTCACCCCGATCCCGCGCTTCAAGGGCCTCGGTGAGATGGACGCCGACGAGCTGTGGGAGACCACCATGAACCCGGCCACCCGGGCGGTCCGCCGGATCACGCTCGACGACGTCGACGCCGCCGAGCGGATCCTCGAACTGCTCATGGGGGAGAAGGTCGAGCCCCGCCGCAACTGGCTCATCGACTCCGCCGACCGCGTCGACCGCGACGCCATCGACGCCTGACCACCGCGTTCGTTTCGGAAGGAAGCTGCACCATGGCACGCCGCAAGGACGACCGCGCGAAGGCCGATCTCTCCGCCTTCGACCAGGCCGGCGCCCGGGTCTTCGACAACCCGCTGGTCACCGAGGTTTCCGACTCCTACCTGGAGTACGCGTTCTCGGTCATCCACTCCCGCGCCCTGCCGGACGCCCGGGACGGGCTCAAGCCCGTGCACCGGCGCATCCTGTGGTCGATGCACGAGTCGGGGTTCCGGCCGGACCGGTCACACGTCAAGTCGGCCCGCGTGGTCGGCGACGTGATGGGTCGCTACCACCCGCACGGCGACACCGCGATCTACGACGCGCTGGTCCGGCTCGCCCAGGACTTCTCGCTCAACACGCCGCTCATCGACGGGCATGGAAATTTTGGAAGCCCGGACGACGGACCGGCGGCGGCGAGATACACCGAATGTCGCATCTCTCGCCCGGCCATGCTGCTCGTCGGTGAGCTGGGTGAGGACACCGTCGACGTCGAGCCCAACTACGACGGCTCGCTGACCCAGCCCACCGTGCTGCCGGCCGCCTTCCCGAACCTGCTGGTCAACGGCGCGTCCGGGATCGCGGTCGGGATGGCGACCAACATGATCCCGCACAACCTCGGCGAGGTGGTCCAGGCCGCCCGCTGGCTGATCAACCACCCGGACGCCACGCTCGACAAGCTCATGGAGTTCGTGCCCGGCCCCGACCTGCCCACCGGCGGGCTGCTGCTCGGCCTGGACGAGGTGCGCCGGGCGTACGAGACCGGGCGCGGCGTGGTGCGGATGCGTGGCCGGGTGGAGATCGGCCCGCTGGAGGGCAGCCGGGGCCGGCAGGCCATCACCGTCACCGAACTGCCGTACGGCGTCGGCGCCGAGAAGGTCATCGCGGCCATCACCAACGAGGTCAACAAGACCAAGCGGCTGACCGGCATCGCCGACGTCAAGGACCTCACCGACCGGGAGAACGGCACCCGCCTGGTGGTCGAGTGCAAGGTCGGCGTCAACCCGCAGGCGCTGCTGGCCGACCTCTACCGGCTGACCCCGCTGGAGCAGTCCTTCGGCGTGAACAACCTGGTGCTGGTGGACGGCCAGCCGCGCACGCTCGGGCTCAAGGAGCTGCTGGAGGTGTTCCTGTCCCACCGCTACGAGGTGGTGACCCGGCGCACCGCGTACCGCAAGCGCAAGCGGGAGGAGCGGCTGCACCTGGTCGACGGGCTGCTGATCGCGCTGCTCGACATCGACAAGGTCGTGAAGCTGATCCGGGCCAGCGAGGACGCCCAGGCCGCCAAGGACGGCCTGATGCAGAAGTTCAAGCTCTCCGAGATCCAGGCCAGCTACATCCTGGACACCCCGCTGCGTCGGCTGACGAGGTACGACCGGCTGGAGCTGGAGGCCGAGCAGGAGAAGCTGCGCGGGGAGATCGCCGAGCTGTCGACGATCCTGGACGATGAGAAGGTGCTGCGGAAGCTGGTCTCCGACGAGCTGGCCGCGGTGGTGAAGCAGTTCGGCGTGCAGCGGCGCACCACGCTCGTCGACGGCGACCTCAAGGAGGTCCTCGCCGCCTCGGTGCCGGCCGGCCCGCTGGAGGTCGCCGACGACCCGTGCCAGGTGATCCTCTCCGCGACCGGGCTGGTCGCCCGCACCGCGGCCGAGTCGGAGGAGGCGGCCGAGGCGCGTCGCCGCAGCGGCCGGGTCAAGCACGACGCGGTACGCGCGGTGGTGCACTCCACCGCCCGGGGGCGGGTGCTGCTGGTCACCAGCGCCGGCCGGGCGTTCAAGATCGACGTCCTGCCGTTGCCGGTGCTGCCGGAGCAGTCCGGCACGGTGTCGCTGCGCGGCGGCATGTCGGCCGCCGAGCTGGCGCCGTTGGCGCCGGGGGAGACCGTGGTCGGGTTGGCGCCGCTGGGCCCGTCCGCCGAGGGGTCGCCCGGTCTGGCGCTGGGCACCCGGCAGGGCGTGGTGAAGGTGTGTGCGCCCGACTGGCCGGTCCGCTCGGACGAGTTCGAGGTGATCTCGTTGCGGGAGGGCGACGAGGTGGTCGGCGCGTCCTGGCTGACCGACGGCACCGAGGCGTTGGCGTTCGTCTCCTCGGAGGCGTCGTTGCTGCGCTTCCCGGCGTCCCTGGTCCGTCCGCAGGGCGTCAAGGGCGGCGGGATGGCCGGCATCAACCTCCCGGCGGGGGCGCGGGTGGTCTTCTTCGGCGCGGTCCGCACCGACGACCCGCGGCACGGCGAGCCGATGGTGGTCACCTCGACGGGCGCCACGGTCAAGGTGACGCCGATGACGGCGTACCCGGCGAAGGGCCGGGCGACCGGCGGCGTGCGCGCGCAGCGGCTCCTCAAGGGCGAGGTGGAGCTGTCGGTGGCCTGGATCGGCCCACGGCCGGTGGGCGCGACGGCCAACGGTGACCCGGTGGACCTGCCCCCGGCCGACCCGCGCCGCGACGGTTCCGGCTTCGCCGTGATGCTGGGCCCCACCGTCATCGGCCACCACATCGACCGCGACTGACCCACCCCCACCCACCCCCCACCCCGCCCGGCGCGCGCTGATTCACGGAAAGAGTGGCTATTCCGCCCCGGACAGCCACTCTTTCCGTGAAAGAGGACCCGGGGTGAGGGTCAGGGGGTGGTGCCGCGCAGGCGGGCGATCAGGCGCATGCCGTGGTAGATCGCCAGGGCGGCGGCGGTGCCCAGCGCGATGCCGTTGAAGGAGAGGTCACCGGCGGTCAGCGTGTAGTTGGCGGCGCCGACGATCACCGCGACCGCGGCCGTGAACAGGTTGACCGGGTCGTGGAAGTCGACCCGGTTCTCGATCCAGATGCGGGCGCCGAGCACCGCGATCAGGCCGTACAACGCGGTGGTGGCGCCGCCGAGCACACCGGCCGGCACGGTGAGGATCAGCGCGCCGAACTTCGGGCAGAGCCCGAGCAGGATCGCCGTGCCGCCGGCCACCCAGTACGCGGCGGTGGAGTAGACGCGGGTCGCGGCCATGACGCCGATGTTCTCCGCGTACGTGGTGGTGCCGGAACCGCCGCCGGCGCCGGCCAGCACGGTGGCGACGCCGTCGCCGAGGAACGCGCGGCCCATGTGCCGGTCGAGGTTGCGGCCGGTCATCGCCGCGACCGCCTTGACGTGCCCGGCGTTCTCCGCGATCAGCACCAGGATGACCGGGATGACCAGCACGACGGCGCGCAGGCTGAAGCTGGGCGTGTGGAACTCCGGCAGCCCCACCCAGGCGGCCTGCCGCAGCCCGGTGACCGCCTGCTGGTCGAGCTGGCCGGTCAGCGCCGCGACCAGCCAGCCGACCACCACGCCGAGCAGGATCGACAGCCGGGCCAGGAAACCGCGGAACAGCACGGTGGCGACCAGGATCGCCAGCAGCGTGACCACGGCGATCAGCGGTTGCGCCTTGACGCCGGTGCCGGCGCCGCCGCCGTCCCAGGCGACCGGCGCGAGGTTGAGCCCGATCAGCGCGACGATCGCGCCGGTGACCACCGGCGGCATCAGGGCGTCGATCCACCGGGCGCCGGCCACGTGCACCACGACGCCGACCAGCGCCAGCGCGGCACCCGCGACCACGATGCCGCCGAGGGCCGCGCCGATGCCGCCGTCGGTCTTGGCGGCGATCACCGGGGCGATGAACGCGAACGACGAACCGAGGTACGACGGCAGCCGGTTACCGGTGATCAGCAGGAACAGCAGCGTGCCCAGGCCGGAGAAGAACAGCGTGGTGGCCGGCGGGAAGCCGGTGATCAGTGGCACGGTGAAGGTGGCGCCGAACATGGCGACCACGTGCTGCACGCCCACCCCGACGGTGCGCGGCCAGGAGAGCCGTTCGTCGGGATGGACCACGTCGCCGGGGCGTACCGACCGGCCGTCGCCGTGCACGGCCCACGTGGGGAACTGGGTCATCGCCTCGCCCTTTGTCTCGGGTGACGGGGGCGTGATCGACCCTGGGAGTTGTTTCTAGCACGGGGCCGGTTCAGGCCACCCCGGCGGGGCGGAACTGGACGCTGACCCGGGGGCCGACCGGGCGGGTGGTCTTCGGCACGGCGTGTTCCCAGGTGCGTTGGCAGGAGCCCCCCATCACCACCAGGTCGCCGTGGCCGAGCGAGAAGCGCAGGCCGGGGCCGCCCCCGCCGCGCGGGCGCAGCAGCAGCGGGCGGGGCGAGCCGAACGAGACGATCGCCACCATGGTGTCGGTGTGCGCGGAGCGGCCCTTGGTGTCGCCGTGCCAGGCGACGCTGTCCCGGCCGTCGCGGTAGAGGCACAGGCCGGCGGTGACGAACGGTTCCCCCAGCTCGGGCGCGTAGTGCCGGCTGAGCGCGTCGCGGGCGGCGGTGAGCACCGGGTGCGGCAGCGGTCGGCCGCCGGCGTACCAGCAGAGCAGCCGCGGCACGTCGACCTCGGTGTCGTACATGGCGCGACGCTCGGCCCGCCACGGCACGTCGTGCCGGAGCGTGTCGAGCACCGCGTCGGAGCCCCGCACCCAGCCGGGCAGGTGGTCGACCCAGGCGCCCCGGCTCAGCGCGTGCCGACGTACCCGGTCGGCATGAGCGAACGTACCGAGCGAAGTGAGGGCCGTGCCGGCATGCCCGGTCGGCTCGGCGAGCGGACCGAGGGTCGGCCCGTGCTCGGCCAGGTCGAGCATCGAGGGCTGGTACGCGACGTCGGACACGCAGGCGATCGTACCCCGGCGGTCGAACAGGCGTACGACGGATCAGCGTCGCAGCATCCGGCGGACCGGGTCCGGGACGGCCTGCTTGATCCGCTCGCGCAGCCCCTGCGCGCGCAGCGTGCGCACGGTGTCGGCGAGCCGGCGGTTCTCGTCGTGGAGCCGCTGGATGCGGGTCAGCAGCTCGGCCGGTCCGGTGGCGGCGGCCGGGCGGACCGCCGGTGGGAACTCGGTCTCCGCGACCCGCCTGTCGAACGCCGCGGCGCTGTCGCCGTCGGCGAACGAGGTGCCGAGGTCGTGCTTGGCCAGGAACGCGGTGATGGTGTCGAAGCGGGCCTTGTGGCCCTCGGTCAGCGCGGTGTAGTCGGCCTCGGCGTAGAGGTCGGCGGCGTCGACGTCGGCCGGCACGTCCCGCATGATCCGGTGCGGGATGCCGAAGTACCGGGCCAGCTCCAGGGTGCGCGAGTCGTGCGCGAACAGGTAGCCGGGCGTGCCGGCGATCAGCGCCGTGATGGTGCCGTGGATGCGGGTGCCGAAGTTGAAGTCGAAGCCGGACAGGTGCGCCATCCAGGTCCACGGGTCGACGAACATCCGCACCTTGTCCTCGACGAAGAGCGGGTGCGAGGTGTGCAGCGGCATCTCGCTGTGCTTGCCCCGGTGCTCGGGCGCGTCGCCGTAGAGCAGCGTGCCGAGCGTGCGCAGGTCCTGCGGCACGTAGCACAGGTTCGGGTAGCGCTCCCGGTGGCGGCGGACGACGGGGGCCATCGACGAGACGTACGGGGAGATGGTCAGCGCGATCCGGTCGTCGGTGGTCAGCTCCGGCCGGGTCTTCTCCAGCGTGAACGTGTCCCCGTGCAGGAACATCGACGGGCAGCCGATCTGCTCCACCGCGGAGAAACCGAGCGTACGCAGGTAGCTCTCGGTGATCTCGCCGCGCACCCCGATGCTGTGCGACCGGTCGAGCACGGCCCGGCAGAACGCGCTCACCGGCTCGTCGATCTGGCGGAGGTACTCCCGGTCGCCGTCGACGTTCGTCTGCACGCCGACGCCGAGGACCACCACCGGGATCTTCAGCCGCTCGATCAGCCGGGTCATCGGTTCGAGGCGGTTGATGAAGCTGCGCCGGAACGCGTTGGCCAGCGGGATGACGAAGACGTCGTACCGTTCGTTGATCTCGTCGGCGTCGCGCGGGTCGGCGAGCTTCCGGGTCGACGTGACCTCCGCCGTGGAGGTGGCCAGCAGCTTGTTCGCGGCGTGGCTGAAGACCAGGTTGCCGGTGTTGTCGCTGATCCAGTTGCCGGCGAAGGTCTCCTCGGGCGTCAGGACGTCGAACGGGCCCTTGCGGGCGCGGAGGAGGATCCGCTGGTGCATCCGGTTGCTCACCTTCCGTACGGGCCCGGCGGGCCCGGTGGGGCCCCGCCGCGCGGGAACGGAAATCCTATCCGCCGCCCGCCGGGACCGGCCCGGACGTCGCCGCGCCGGAACGCGCCCCCGGCCACCCGGTAAGGTGCCCGGGATGACCAGCGCCCCGACCACCACCCGTGCTCCGCGTCTGCCGTCGCTGACCGGGCTGCGGTGGATCGGGGCCCTGCTGGTCTTCGGCTTCCACGCGGGCACCATGCGGATCATCGCGGAGCCGCAGTGGCAGGCGGTGATGGGCAAGGTCTTCAGCCTCGGGCTCTCCGGCGTCGAGTTCTTCTTCATCCTCAGTGGCTTCGTGCTCGTCTGGTCGTACCGGGACGGCGAGTCGGGGTGGACGTTCCTGCGCCGCCGGGCGGCCAAGATCTACCCGAACCACGTGGTGACGTTCCTGGCGGCGCTGGCCGTGGCGGCCTGGTTCGCCGACCCGGTGCTGCCGTGGGCCGCGATCGGGAACCTGTTCCTGGTCCAGGCGTGGATCCCGCTCAACGGCTACTTCTACAGCATCAACAACGTGAGCTGGTCGCTCTCCTGCGAGCTGGCCTTCTACCTGTGCCTGCCGCTGGTGGTGCCGTGGCTGCGCCGGGCGCGTACCGGCGTGCTCCGGGCCGTGCTGGTCGCCGCGCCGCTGCTCATCCTGGCGCTCTGGCCGGGCCAGCACCTGGTGCCCGAGGAGCAGCGGTGGTGGTTCACGCAGATCTTCCCGGTCACCCGCTCGTTCGAGTTCTGGATGGGGGCGGCGGCGGCCGAGCTGATGCGCCGCCACCGCTGGCGTGGCCCCGGGCTGACCACGGCCAGCCTGGCCTTCGTCGCCACCTGGGTGGTCGCCGCGCTGTGGATCCGGGCCGAGTTCTGGGCGGCGCTGCTCGCCGTCGCGTACCTGCTGGTCATCACCGCGGCGGCGGATGCCGACGTGCGTGGCCGGCGGACCCCGTGGCGGTCCCGGCCGATGCTCTGGCTCGGTGAGGTCTCGTTCGCGTTCTACCTGGTCCACGTGCTGGTCATGGTGACCGTGCTGCGGCTCACCGGGGACTGGGGGACCGGGCTGCCCGGGTGGCGGGGCCCGCTCGCGGTGCTCGGCTTCCTGCTGCTCACCCTGGCGCTCGCCGCCGTGCTGCACCGCTGGGTGGAGGAGCCGATGATGCGCCGCCTCGGCCCGTCGCGCCGGGCCCGCGGCGGTCCGGCCGCCGCCGCGCCGGCACCGGGCGTGCCCGCACCGCGCGCGGCCGCCGACGACACCGGCGCGGCGTCCGCCGGGGAGCCGGACCCGTCGATCGAGTACGCCGGGCGGCGCCGGCCGGACTGAGCGGTCCACCCTGGTCAACGGCGTCGCGACACGCCGGGCGACGATGCGCCGTGCCCGGATCGGCGGTAATTTGTTCCCGTGGCTCCGATCGCGCTCACCTGTCCCGTGTGGTGGGTGGCGCGCTGGGTCGCACGGATGCTGGCCAGCCTGGCCGTGGTCGTCGCCTGTTCGCTGGGCGCCGCCACGCTGCCGACCGGCGGGTCCCCGATCGCACCCGCGGCGGCCGGCCCGGTCGCCGGGTTGCGGGCCGACGCCGCCGCCGAACGGCCGAACGGCAGTGTCACCGAGCGGCAGGGCGACACCGTCGTCGAGCGGCAGGGCGACACCGTCGTCGAGCGGCAGGGCGTCCCCGTCGTCGATCGGCAGCGGAGCCGCGTCGGCGTTCCCGAGCCGCAGCCGGTGGGCGATGTCCCGCCCCCGACCGGGCGGCACCCGTTCCCGGTCGGCCAGCCGCCGGCTCCGGCCGGTCCGCGGGCCCCGCCCGCCCGCTGACCCGCCACGGGCCCGGCCCGTGACCGCGCCCACCGAACCTCACCCCGCACCGCCTCGGCGGCCCGGCGGCGCCCGAACTCCGGCCGCGCCCCGCCCCGGACCGGCCGTGCGGAGTTACCCGCCACTGTCTCCCGTGAGGTGCCGACCATGTCGCAGACCGTTCTCCTCAATTTCCTCACCGCCGTCCCCGAGGCCGCCGCCATCTGGTCGGCGCTGACCGTGCTCGCCCTCGTCCTGCTCGCCGTGCTGGTCGCCCGACCGGAACGCGACGGCGCGGGTGAGCCGGCACCCGAACCGGTCGACGCGGAGGCGCTCCACCGCGCCGACCTGGCCCGCTACGCCGACGAGGTGGCGGTGGCCGCCGCCGGGGCCGCGCAGACCGCCCGTCGCCGTCGCGAGCAGTGGTTGGCCGCCCAGAGCGAGGCCGACCGGGCCTGGACGGCCTACGACGAGGCGGACGCCGCCGCCCGCCGCCTGGCCGGCGCCGGCGCGCTGCCCACCCCGCACACACCCCACACCCCCGCCGAGTACGCGGCGCGCGAACGCTGGCTGCACCACGCCGCCATGACGGCGCACTGGCGGGGGGAGCTGACCGCCCGCCAGCTCGCCGACGTGCTGGCCCACCGCAACGGGTGGGACCCGCGCCGGCACCCGGCCGAGCAGGAGATCGTGCTGGCCCGGACCGTCCGCGACGGGCGGCGGGCCGGCTGGGAGACGGCCGCCGAGCGGGAACGCCTGGCGTGGCGGGACGCCGAACTGGCCGCCGAGGCGGCCCGGACGCTCGCCGTCGAGGCGTACGCGGCGGCCACGGCGCTGCGGCCGGTGCCCACGTCCCGCGTCTCGACGGCGAGCCGCGTCCCGGTCCCGTCGGCGGTGCGGGGGGCCCGGTGGCGTCCGGCCCGCGTCGGCTGAGCGGCCCCGGGAAGCACGTCGACCGAATCGTTACCCGAAACCGGTGAGGCCGGTCACCGGTACCGACCGCCGGCGACCGGCCGGATCGATGGCCCCTGCTGCGCCCGCTGCCCGATTCTCCGTCGGCCGGATGTCCGCTTCCTGCCGCACGGCGCCGACGTGGCCGCTTGTCCCATTGAGGGAGGTCGGTGACCGGCTGTTCCGAATCCGTAGTCGTCGAGGACGTTTAAGCAGCTGAGAGCGCTTGGCAGGGCGTGTACCCGCCGGTAGTGTCGGCGCGTCCGGTGCGGTTCCCGATCGCAGATGGCGACGCCGCGCCGACCCGCCTAATCGTGCATACGAACCGGGGACCCAACGCAACACCGGGGTGAATCCGCGAGCCCACGGCCGCGGTAGGGCGTACTTCCCGCCCGAATCCGTCAGCTAACCCGGTCGGCGGCCACGGAAGGAGTTCCATTCCCGTGCCCACCACCCCCCGAACGTCTCCCCGCCTCCACGGCCCCGGGGTGCCGGCGCTCGCCTGACGCGACGCGCTTCCGACCCCGTCCCGCCCGGCATCCGGGCGACTTCCCGCGGCCGCCCCGCCCGCCAGCGCGTGTGAGTTCCTCCACGCGCGGGGTTGACGCGTGCCGCCCACCCCGTGGAGGAAACCCGTGAAGTACCACCTGAAGCGCCACCTGCGTCGCCTCGCGACCGAGCGTCCGTACCAGATCATCGCCGGTTCGGCGGCGGCCCTCGTGCTGGCCGGCGGCACCGGCGCCGCGCTGACCGCCACCGACGACGCGCCGACCCGGCAGGAGAACACCGCCGCGGTGGCGGAACTCGGCTCCCGCCTCGGCGACACCGCCAGCCGCAGCGAGGCGCGCCTCGCCGTCCCGTCGCCGAGCGCCTCGCCGAGCGCGTCGTCCAGCGCGTCGCCCCGCCGCTCGCCCAGCGCCTCGCCCACGGCCTCGCCGTCGGCGAAGGTCGCCGACCCGGACACCACCCGCAAGGCCACGCCGAAGCCGCCGTCGAGCAAGGTGCTCGACTACGACTACCAGGCGCAGACCACCTACTACTACTGCGGCCCGGCCGCGGTGCGGAACGCGCTCAGCGCCGCCGGCATCGAGCGCAGCCAGGACACACTCGCCGTCGCGCTCGGTACCACCGAGATGGGCACCAACTCGGCCGAGGACACCACCCGGGTGCTCAACCAGCAGGTCAAGGGCGACCCGTACCGGACCCGCATGATCCCCGGCACGGCCACCAAGGCGCAGATCGACCGGCTCCAGGCCGACGTGGTCAACGCGGTCCGCAACGGCCGGGCGGTGGTCTCGAACATCGTCGGGGACGCCACCGACACCAACGGCGGCTGGCACTCGTTCCCGGGCGGCCACTACATCGCCGTGGTCGGCTACCAGAACGACGGTCGAACCGTACGGATCGCCGACTCGGCCGACCCGTCGCTGCCGTCGTACTGGATCAGCACCATCGACCTGGCGAACTGGATGGCCACTCGCGGCTACTCCGCCTGAGGAGTACGCGTCGAAGGCCGGCACCCCTGTCCGGGGTGCCGGCCTTCTGCATGTCTTAGCTGTTCCAGTGCTGGTTGACGAGGTCGGTGGCCTGCTTCTCCCACTGGGCGTACGCATCCGGGTAGGCCGACACCTGCACGGTCTGGGCGGCCTTGGTCAGCGGCATGTCCTGCCAGCCGTCGACCTGCTTCAGGCCCTTCAGGAACGCCAGGGTCGAGTATTCCGGGTCGGTGATCTGCTCGGGGGTGCCCCAACCCGAGGAGGGGCGCTGCTGGAACAGACCCAGCGAGTCGTGGTCGTTGCGGTCGCCGAGGTGGCCCAGGTTCTCCAGCTTCGACTCCTGCAACGCCGTGGCGATCGAGACCACCGCGGCCCGCTCGGGCAGCCCGGCCTTCTTCGTCGCGGCGATGATCGCCTTGACGTTGGCGGTCTGCTCGTCGTTCAGGTTGATCGTGGACTGCTCACCCTGCACACTCGCCACCGCAACCGGCTTGCTGGCGGTGGCGGCGTGCGCGGACTCGACGTGACCGGCGATCGGACCGGCGAACACACCACCGGTGAAGGCCAGACCAGCAATACCCAGAACGCTCTTACGCAGCATCGTGTTCATGAGGGGGGCTCCATTCGGGGGTCAACGCACCGGGGGTGCGGGCACCGTCAGGCGCTCAAGAAGAATGGCTGCTCGCGGGGCGGGGGGCCTCGTCGCGGCGCCGGGAGTGTGTGTAACGACCGGGGTCCCACCGTCATTCCCAGAGGGCGGGCGGGCGCTTGCCTTCCTCGGCCGTGCACCCGTCTACAACGCCGCGACCCCGTCGACGATTCCGCCGCCAGCATGCCGCCCATCACCGCCGAACCGGACAACCCACCCAGTGAGGCACTGGAACGCTGTGCATGTCGGTGCGGACAGTCAGTGCTCCAGAGCCTGCGAACTTGATGGCGTGGACGGGTCAGGACGGCGACCCGTCCACGCCATCAAGTTTGTAGCGCTGCGAGCGCAAGCAACGTCCGGCATGCCCGACGCGTCGACACCGCCCGCGCCCAGGTTCTGGACGACGCGGTGGTGTCTCCGATGTCCGAGGGCAATCACCGCGTTCCATTCGCCCGGGCGGTGCCGGCCGTGCGTGGTCTCGCGCGGGGTGTCCGTGCGGTGGCAGACTGCGGCGTATGGGCGATACGACGGGGACCCGCCACCTGGTGCTCCTGCACGGTATGGGCGCCACCGGCGAGGTGTGGTTGCCCTGGGCGCCGCTGCTGGAGCGTCGCTGGCAGGGGCGTTGGCTCGCCCCCGACCTGGCCGGCCACGGCTGGTCACCGCCGTTGCCGGGGTCCGGGTACTCGTTCGCGGCCCTGGCGCAGCGCGTGGCGGACGGGCTCGACGCGCTCCGGCTCGGCCCGCACGACCGGCTGGTGCTGCTCGGGCACTCGCTCGGTGGCGTGGTGGCGCTGTCGCTCGCCGCACGGCAGCGGGGCCTGCCGGTCGACGCGGTGGTCGGGCTGGGCATCAAGGTGGTCTGGTCACCGGCCGAACTGGCCAAGGCGGACGAGTTGGCAGCCCGGCCGGTGACCTGGTTCGCGACCCGGGACGAGGCGGCCCGCCGCTACCTGCGGGTCTCCGGGCTGGCCGGCCTGTTCGCCCCCGGCCACCCGGTGGTCGACGCGGGGCTGCGGCGGGAGGACGGCCGGGGGCACCGGAGCCACCCCGGCGGCGACGAGCGGGGCGGTGGACGGTGGCGGCTGGCCATGGATCCGGCCGCGTTCGCGGTGGGTGAGCCCGACATGCCCGCCCTGCTGGCCGCCGCCGACGCGCCGGTGCTGCTGGCGCGCGGCGAGACGGATCCGATGGTGACGGACGCGCAGCTCACGGCGTGCGGCGTGCCGGTGACCACCCTGCCCGGGTTGGGCCACCACGCCCACGTCGAGGACCCGGCTGCGGTGCTCGCCCTGCTCGACCCCTATCTCTAGGCCGGACGCGGCGCCGGGACGGACCAGTCCGGTTCCAGCTCGCGGCGGGCGGCGGTGAGGAACGCCTCGGCGTAGCCGTCGGCGGGGAAGTCGCCCAGGTAGCGGGTCCGGGCCGTCCAGCGCTCGGGGGCCTTCGGGTCGGTGTCGAGCAGCGCGGTGAGCACGTCGTCCACGTTGGACATGTCGCGGCGCAGCACGTAGCCGGAGGCCGCGAGCGGGAACCGCTCGACGAAGTGCGCGCCGTCGGCGCCGGTGTCGGTGACCGCGTACGGCTTGCCGGAGTAGAGCCAGTCGGAGATGACCCCGGAGACGTCGGAGACCAGCGCGTCGGCGCGGTTGACGCACTCGGTGAGCGTCAGCTCCCGGGCCGCCGCCGCGCCCCACAGGTGCGGCCGGCCGGTCTTCGCCTTGTCGGCGGCGAGCAGTTCGGTGAGCCGGGCGAGCTGTCGCGCCGAGGCCGGGTTCCGGTCGGTGTACGGGTGGGCGCGCAGGATCACCGCCGCGCCGCGGTCGATCAGTCGGCGGATCAGCGTCTCGGCCACCGGCAGTGAACAGTAGTTGGCGTCGGCGTGGTGCCCGGTCCAGGTCGGGGTGTAGAGCACGGTCGGGTGCGCCGACGCCGGCCCCGGCTCCCGGCGTACCTCGATGGCCTCGACCTGGGGGCGGCCGACCACGACGAACTTCTCGGCGGGGATCTCCACGCCGGCGCGGGCGTACCTGTCGATCGCGGCCTGGCCGGCCACGAAGATCTTGTCGAAGATCGCCGACACCGGGTTGGCGCTGGGCGCCTTGTCGCTGTCGCCGTGGTGCAACTGCACGTGGGTGAGCTGGTGGAACCGGATCACGTGGGCGTTCTTCGCGCCGTGGTTGACGTAGAACGCTGCCCGCAGGCTGGGCACCAGTGCCTCGTCGAGCGCCTTCAGGGTGGGGCAGAGGACCACCGGCGCGCGGGTGGCGGCGGCCACGGTGGACAGGAACTCCGGCTCGCGCACCACCACCAGGAACGGCCGGCCGATCCGCTCCAGGTAGGGCAGCCACATGGTGACCTGGTACTCCGACCCGGGCGGGGCGGAGAAGTGCAGCACGAACTCCGGCTGCTGCCGACGCAACGCCCGGCCGACCGGACCGCCCCCGGCCGGCGGCCGGAACCGGCGCCGGGCGAGGTCGAACGCGATCGCGGCGCAGCCGGCGCCGACCAGCAGCGTGGCGGCCAGCGGCAGCCAGGCCGGCAGCGGCCACGCGGCGGCGAGCGCCACCAGGGCGAGCAGCACCAGCAGGGCGTCGCCGAGCCGGGCGGCGACCAGCGGCGTCCAGGAGCGGACCGGCAGGTTCGCCGCCCGGATCTCCAGCGCGCCGGCCTGCCGCAGCGGGCCGACCAGCAGCACCAGGCCGAGCAGGACCAGCGCGGTGGCGGCCAGCGCCGGATCGAACCCGTCGTCGGCGCGGCGGGCGTAGCCGACCAGGATCCCGGCGGCCACCAGCACCGTCTCGACGAGCCCGTCGGCGCTGGGCCGGACCCGGCGCTCCCAGGCGGCGGCGGCCAGCGCGGCGACCGCCAGCGCCAGGCCGGCGCCGGTGGCGCCGGTGAGCGCCACGACGAGGAACGCCAGCACCGCCAGCCCGCTGGTCAGTACCCGGGCGAGCAGCTTCCGGACCAGGTCACCACGCATCTGCACGTCCCTCGGGTCAGGCGCGGGTGGACAGTTCGGACCGCTGCGCGCCGGGCTGCGCCGGCACGTCGGCCACCGGCTCGCCGGGTGCCCGGCGGACGTCGACCACCTGCCCGGTCAGTTCGGAGATCAGCACGTCCAGGGAGGCCTGGGCGACCGCCTCGGAGGCGAGCAGCGTGTGCTCCGGCTCCTCGCCGAACGCCTTGGTCCGCATCGGGGTGGCGGTGCGTTCCGGGTTGACGCAGTTGACCCGTACGCCGAACTCCGCCCACTCGTCGGCGAGCGCCTGGGTGAGGTTGACAAGCGCGGCCTTGGTGGCCGAGTAGAGCGCGTACCGGGCCCGGCCCCGGGTGTAGGAGCTGGACGTGTAGAGCAGAAGCTGCCCCTTGGTCTGCTGGAGGTACGGCAGCGACTGGCGGGCGATGGTGACCGGGCCGACGAAGTTGACGTGCAGGAGCCGGTCCATCGTCTCGTCGTCCATCTCGGCGAGCGCGCCCTTCTCCAGGATGCCGGCGGTGACCACCACGTGGTCGATCCGGCCGGTCGCCTCGAACGCGGTCTTCAGCGCGGCGGCCACGTCCTCGGCGCGCTCCACGTGCGTGCCGGTGCTGGACCGGCTGAACGGGAAGACCTGGGCGCCGTAGCGGCGGGCCAGCTCGGTGAGGTCGTGCCCGATGCCGTAGCTGCCGCCGAAGACCACGATGGTCCGGCCGGTCAGCTCCTCGGCGTAGCCGCGGTGGCTGAGCCGGGGCGCCTGGGCGGCGGCGAGCTGGAACAGCTTGTCGGCCAGGTGCACGTCGACCGGGTGGGTGACCTTGATGTTCTCGTCCGAGCCGTCGATCACCTTGATCGGCGTGCCGGGCAGGTAGCGCAGCACCACACCGCAGTCGTCGGTGGCGGCGAAGTCGGGGTCGCCCTCGGCCCGCCGGTACGCCTCCCGGATGGTGCCGGAGCGGAACGCCTGCGGGGTCTGGCCGCGGCGCAGCCGGGACCGGACCGGGATGTCGGTGATGCAGTCGTCCGCGTCGACCTGGACGATCGTGTCGGCGGACGGGATGGCCACGTCGACCGCCGAGTAGCTCCAGAGCGCGTTCACGCACTCGCGCACGATCCGCGCGCTGACCAGCGGGCGGACCGCGTCGTGGAAGAGGATGTTGACGTCGCCCTCACCGACCGCGTCGAGCGCGATCCGGGTGGTGTCGTTGCGCGTCTCGCCGCCCTCGATCACCTTGGTGACCTTGCGGAAGCCGGCGCCGGCGACGATCCGTTCGGCGTCCGGCACGTGGCCGGTGGCCATCAGCACGATGATCTCGTCGATCTCCGGCGCGGCCTCGAAGACGGCAAGCGTGTGCTCGATGATGGGCTTGCCGGCGATCTTCAGGAGCTGCTTCGGGATGCCCAGACCGAGGCGGGTCCCGGTGCCCCCGGCGAGGATCACGGCCACCGTACGCGTGGGGCGCCAGGGTGCCGGGCTCGCCGGCGCGGCGTCCGGTGCGGTGGTGTGGTCCTGCGTCATTGCCGTACCTCACTCTGGGTGAAGGGGATGGGTCCGGAAACCTTAACGCGTACGGCGGAGCGCACCGCCCGGACGGATCCCGGGTCGGTGCGCTCCGGCGGGTTACTTCTGGTTCTCGTAGGCGTCGCAGACCTCCTGGGTGGGGCCGTCCATCCGCAGGACGCCGCTCTCCAGCCAGATGGTCCGCTCGCAGGTGTCCCGGATCGAGCCGATCGAGTGGCTGACCAGGAACACGGTGCCGGCGCTGTCGCGCAGCTCCCGGACCCGCTGCTCGCTGCGGACCCGGAACTTGCGGTCGCCGGTGGCCAGCGCCTCGTCGATGAGCAGCACGTCGTGCTTCTTCGCCGACGAGATCGCGAAGCGCAGCCGGGCGCCCATGCCGGAGGAGTAGGTGCGCATCGGCAGCGAGGCGAAGTCGCCGCGCTCGTTGATCCCGGAGAACTCGATGATCTCCGGGGCGATGCGCTTGACCTCGTCCGGGTGCATGCCCATGGCCAGGCAGCCGAGCACCACGTTCCGCTCGCCGGAGAGGTCGTTGAGCAGCGCGGCGTTCACGCCGAGCAGGGACGGCTGGCCCTGCGTGTAGACCGCGCCCCGGGCCGGCGGGAGCAGGCCGGCGATGGCCCGCAGCAGGGTCGACTTGCCGGAGCCGTTGCTGCCGATCAGGCCGATGGCCTCACCCTCGTACGCGGTGAAGCTCACCCCCTTGACGGCGTGCACCTCGCGGATGTTCGGCGCCTTGGTGCGGGAGACGATCCGCTTGAGCGCGGAGACCGGGGTGGTGCCGCCGGCCGCGCCCTTGTGGATCCGGTAGATCACGTGCACGTCGTCCACCACCACGGTGGGGACGCGGCCCGAGTCGGTCACGGTGCCGGCGTTCACCGGCAGGGTCTGCTCAGCCACGGCCGTACTCCTTCTCTCCGCGCCAGAAGTAGACGAACCCGCCGACGCCCATGACGACCGCCCAGAACACGCCGAGCGCCCAGAGCTTCGGCGGGGAGCTCACCATGTTGGGCTGGTGCGAGTCGAGCAGCGCGTAGCGGGCCAGCTCGATGAAGACCAGCGGTGGGTTCCACTCCAGGATGCTGGCCGCCCAGGACGGCAGGTGCTCGCGCAGCAGCGCCACCGGGTAGAGCACGCCGGAGGCGTACAGCCAGGTGCGCATCACGAACGGCATGATCTGCTTGAGGTCGGCGACCTTGGAGCCGAGGCGGGCCATCACCATGCTCAGCCCGACGTTGAAGATCGTCTGGAGCAGCAGCATCGGGGGCAGCAGCAGCCAGCGGAACGTGACCGGCTCGCCGGTGAGCAGCACGATCGCGGCCAGCACCACCATCGACATGAGGAGCTGCTGGAGCTGCACCAGGGTGACCGTGATCGGCAGCGCGGCGCGCGGGAACTGCAACGCCCGGATCAGCCCCAGGTTGCCGGTGATGGCGCTGGTGCCGTTCGTGGCCGCGGTCTGGGTGAAGATGAAGATGAACACACCGGTGCACAGGTACGCGATGAAGTTGTTCACGTTCCGGTGCTGGGCCAGGATCAGCCCGAAGATCAGGAAGTAGACCGCCGCGTTGGTCAGCGGGGTCAGCACCTGCCAGAGCTGGCCGAGCTGGGTGTTGCTCAGCGAGGACGCGACCTTCGCCCGCGAGTACGCGGTCATGAAGTGCCGGTACGCCCAGAGCCGGCGGGCGTACTCGCCCAGGGGCGGTCGTTCCCCGGCGACCCGCAGTCCGTACCGCCCGGCCAGTTGGGCCCGGGTCAGTCCGGATTCGGGGTCGGCCACCGCGGTGTTGGCCATGGTCAGGCGCTCCGATCTTTTCGTGCCGATGGGGAGCAGTGCGGTGAAGACATCCAGCGTGGCCGGGCGGGGAGGAGCCGCCTCGCTGCTGCATGGAAGGTAGTCCACCGAACGTCGGGACGCAACCGTACCGTCGTTGCGCTACATTGTCCCACGTGACGACCGAGAAGAGGCGTGCCCCGGCCGGCGCGGCGGTGCTGCGCGGCGAGATCACCAGCGCCATCCGCACCGCCGTGATGCAGGAGTTGGCCCAGGTCGGCTACGGTCGCCTCTCGATCGAGGCGGTGGCCCGCCGGGCCGGCGTGAGCAAGACCGCGATCTACCGACGCTGGCGTTCCAAGCTCGACCTGGTGCTGGACATGGTCTCCGCGGTGGCCGGGCGGAACATCCCGCTGCTGGACACCGGGAGCCTCCTGGGCGACCTGGAGATCCTGCTGCACGTGATGGCGCGTGCGTTGCGTCACCGACTGGCCGCGCAGATCATCCCGGACCTGCTGGCCGAGGCGGCGCGCAACCCCCAGATCGCCGAGAAGCTGCAGACCGCGCTGGACGACTACCAGCAGGCCGTCGGCCGGATCCTGATCGGCCGGGCGGTGGAGCGCGGCGAACTGTCCCCGGACACCGACCGGCGGGCCGCGGTCGACCTGATCGTCGGGCCGGTCTACTGGCGGATGGCCATCTCCCGGGCCCCCCTGGAAGCGGCCGAGGTGCCCCGGATGGCCGCCGCGATCGTCGCGGCGCTGCGGGTAGCATGCTTGGGGCCTGCCCGCGACGAGGTGGAAGTGTGAGTCACCCGTCGATCATGAACAGCGCGGAACATCCGGTCGGACACTGAGCGCGAACGCAGCGTTTTCCGTCCAGACCGCTACCATCCCCCCGAACGTCCCCCACAGTCACGCGTCGACAGGAGGAAGCCCCATGGCCGGGCCGCATCCAGAGTTCATTCCCCCAGCACGACCGATCATCGGCGAGGCCGAGATCGAGGCGGCTGTCCGGGTGCTGCGGAGCGGCCGGGTGGTGCAGGGCCCCGAGGTCGCCGCGTTCGAGGAGGAGTTTGGCGACCTGGTCGCCGGCCGGCACTGCGTCGCCGTCAACTCCGGCACGTCCGCGCTCCAGCTCACCCTGATGGCGCTCGGCTTCGGCCCGGGCGACGAGATCATCGTGCCCTCGTTCTCGTTCGCCGCCAGCGGCAACGCGGTCCGGCTGGTCGGCGCCGAGCCGGTCTTCGTGGACATCGAGCCGGGCAGCTTCTGCGTCGACCCGGAGGCGGTCGCCGCCGCGATCACCCCGAAGACGGTCGCCATCATGCCGGTGCACCTCTACGGCCACCCCGCCGCGATGGACCGGATCATGGCGATCGCGCAGCAGCACGGCCTGGCCGTCGTCGAGGACGCCGCCCAGGCGCACGGCGCCGAGCTGAACGGCACCCCGGTCGGCGCGTTCGGCACCGCCGGGTGCTTCAGCTTCTACCCGACCAAGAACATGCACTCCCTCGAGGGCGGCATGATCACCACCGCCGACGCCGGGCTCGCCCGCACGCTCCGGCTGCTGCGCAACCAGGGCATGGAGCAGCGGTACGCCAACGAGATCGTCGGCGCCAACATGCGGATGACCGACGTGGCCGCCGCCATCGGCCGGGTGCAGCTCGGCCAGCTCGCCGGGTGGACCGAGCAGCGTCGCGCGAACGCCAAGTTCCTCGACTCCGCGATCACCGGCATGGTCACCCCGCCGGTCGCCGACGGCGCGAAGCACGTCTACCACCAGTACACGGTGCGGGTGACCGGCGACCGCGACGCCGCCCAGGCCCGCCTCACCGAGCTGGGCATCGGCAACGCGGTCTACTACCCGACCCCGATCCACCGGCTCAAGCCCTACCTGAACGCCGACGGCCAGCCCGGCCCGTGGGAGCTGCCGGAGACCGAGCGGGCCGCCGCCGAGGTGGTCTCGCTGCCGGTGCACCCGTCGCTGAGCCAGGCCGAGCTGGAGCGGATCGCCGACGCCGCGAACCAGGCCGGGGGTGCCGCATGAGCGGGGGACGCAAGCTGCGCGCCGGGCTGATCGGCCTCGGCGCCATGGGCCGCAACCACGCCCGGGTGCTGTCCAATTTGGACGGCGTCGAGCTGGTCGGCATCGTCGACCCGGCCGGTGACACGACCGGCACGCTGCGCGCGCCGGTCGTGGCCGAGCTGAGCGACCTGCTGGCGCTGGGCGTCGACTACGCGGTGGTCGCCTGCCCGACCGCGCTGCACGAGTCGATCGGCCTGGAGCTGGCCGCCAACGGCGTCTGCGCGCTGATCGAGAAGCCGCTCGCGCAGTCGGTCGAGGCGGCCACCAAGCTTGTCGACGCGTTCGAGACGGCCGGCCTGGTCGCCGGCGTCGGCCACATCGAGCGCTACAACCCGGCGTTGCAGAGCCTGCGTACCCGGCTGGAGGCCGGTGAGCTGGGCGAGGTCTTCCAGGTGGTCACCCGCCGGCAGGGCCCGTTCCCGCACCGCATCGCCGACGTCGGCGTGGTGATGGACCTGGCCACCCACGACATCGACCTGACCGCCTGGGTGACCGGCCAGGAATACACCTCGGTCGCCGCCCGCACGGTCTCCCGCAGCGGCCGGCTGCACGAGGACATGGTCGCCGTGGTCGGCACGCTCGCCGACGGCACCATGGTCAACCACCTGGTCAACTGGCTGAGCCCGCTCAAGGAGCGGTCCACCGTGGTCACCGGCGACAAGGGCTGCTTCGTCGCCGACACGCTCACCGCGGACCTCACCTTCTACGCCAACGCCGCCATCGACACGGAGTGGGAGGCGCTGCGCGCGTTCCGCGGCGTGGCCGAGGGCGACATGGTCCGCTACGCCATCCCGAAGCGGGAACCGCTGCTGGTCGAGCACGAGCGCTTCCGCGACGCGGTCGAGGGCAAGCAGAGCGACATCGTCACGCTGCGGCAGGGTCTGCGTACCGTGCAGGTGGCGGCGGCGCTGCTGGAGTCCGCGTCCGACGGCAAGGTCGTGTCGGTCGTGTCGAGCGGCAGCGACGCGGAGCCGGCGCTGCGATGAGCCCCGCGCCGGTGCGGCGGACGGTCTCGGCGGTACGGCGGCGGATCCCCCGGCGGTGGCGCATCGCGCTCCGCCGGGCCGCCGCCGGCACGCGGCCCTTCCAGACCCCGTCGGTACGCGAGCTGTGTGAGCTGCCCGCCGGCACGCCGCTCCTGGTGCACGCCGGTGGGATCACGGCGGACCGGGCGCTGGACGGGGTGCTCCGTACGCTCGACCGGTTGCCCGAGTTCCACCTCGCGCTGGTCTGCGACGAGGCGGAGCGGACGGCGGCCCGGGCCCTGGTCGACCGCGCCGGCAAGGCCCGTCGCCGGATCCACCAGGTGTCACGCCCACGCGCGGTGACCGCCGCGTTCCTCGCCTCGGCGGACGTGGCCGTGTTCGGCTTCGACCCGGACGCCGGCCTGGCGCTGCTCGACACCTACCTCGCCGCCGGGCTGCGGATCGTCGCGGCGGACAGCCGGGTGGTGCGCGAGCACCTGGCCCGACACGGGACCGGCGAACTCTTCGCGCCCGGCTCGCTGCCCTCCTTCGCGAAGGCGGTGCAGCGGGCCCGGCAGCACGACGACGGGCCACCCGCGCCGGACGGGCCCACGGCCGCGCCGATCGAGGCCGGCACCCCGGGCCCCTGGCGGGCGCTCGGCGCCGGTCCGGTCCGGTTGGGGCTGGGCACCGCCAACTACGCCGGGCAGCTCTCCGCCCTGGCCGTGGCGCTCACCACCGCCCGGGCGGACGTCGGCGTCGAGCTGGTGATGGCCAAGCCGCCGGAGACCTACCGCTACCCGGCCGACCGTTACCTCAACTACCCGGGCGAGCACCGGCTCGACGTGCAGACGGAGCAGGCCCGCCGGGTGCTCGGCTGGTACACGCACCTGATCGTGGACGCGTTCCGCCCGGTGCTCGGCCGGGCCAACGGCGACGACATCGCCGCCGACCTGCCCGCGCTGCGCCGGGCCCGGCTCAAGGTCGCGCTGCTGGCGCACGGCAGCGAGATCCGCCATCCGGGCGCGCACCTGGAACGGCACGCCGAGTCCGCGTTCCGGGACGCCGACCCCGAGCTGCGCGAGCGGCTCACCACGGTGGCCGAACGCAACCGGCGCACCGCCGAGGAGAGCGGCCTGCCGTTCTTCGTGACCACCCCCGACCTGCTGGACGACGTGCCGTTCGCCACCTGGGCGCCGCTGATCGTCGACGTGGACGACTGGGCCTGCGACCGTCCGGTGCTGGAACGCGCCCGGCCGGTGGTGCTGCACGCGCCGTCGAAGCGGTGGACCAAGGGCACCGACCGGCTCCTGCCCCGGTTGCAGGAGCTGCACGACCGTCACGTCATCGACCTGCGCCTGGTGGAGGGGCTGCCGCACCACGAGATGCGCCGCCAGGTGCAGGACTGCGACATCGTGGTCGACCAGCTCGTGATGGGCAGCTACGGCACCTTCTCCTGCGAGGGGATGGCCGCCGGCAGGGTCGTCGTGGCGTACGTCAGCGAGGGCCCGCACCGGGCCGCCGGCGTCCGCCCGCCGATCGCCAACGCCACGCCCGACACCCTCGTCAAGGCCATCGAGTCGCTGCTCGACGACCGGCCCGCCGCGGTCGCCCTCGCCGCGGAGGGCACGCGTTACGTCCGTGACCACCACGACGGGCGACGGACCGCCGAGGTCTTCGACGCCTTCCTCCGATAGCCCCGCCCGTGCCCGCCCCCGTCAACGAGGAGAAGCACCCGATGCAAGCTGGCTCGAACACCGATGCCCGACCGACCCGGGGACGGGTGGTGATGCTGGTCGACAACGGGGTCCACGGCGACTCCCGGGTGCAGAAGGCCGCCCGGTCCGCGGCGGACGCCGGCTGGGAGGTCGTCCTGCTCGGCATCCGCAACGCCCGCTCCGAGGTGGACACCTGGCGGATCGGCGGCGCGGAGGTGCGTCTGCTGCGCGTGCCCAAGCCGCTGCACCGGCTGCCCCGGGAGTACCGTAGCTCGCTGCGCCGGCCGCTGGCGTACGCGTCGACCAGCCGGGCCGCCTACCGGGTCCAGGAGATCAAGGCCTGGCAGGCCGACCTCTACGAGCGCCGGGTCCGCGCCCGGGCGCTCGACGGCGGGCCACCCGCCGCCGTGCGGCAGGCGGCCCAGTTGCCGTCCCGTGCCGCCGCCACGGCGCTGGCCCGCTGGGTGCGGTTCCGCAACGGGGAGACCCACCGGCTGCGCAAGGCCCAGCTCGACCCGGAGGCGCCGCTCACCCGGCTGCCCATCCGGCTCTGGCAGAGCGTGCTGGGCAACCGCGCCTGGCGTCGGCTGGACCCCGGGCTGTGGGACTTCGAGCTGGCGTTCCGGACCGCGCTCGACGAGCTGAAGCCGGACATCATCCACGCCAACGACTTCCGGATGCTCGGCATCGGGGCGCGGGCGACGCTGCGGGCCCGGGCCGCCGGCCGGCACACCAAGCTGGTCTGGGACGCCCACGAGTTCGTGGGCGGCATCACCGGCCGGGCCGACAACCCGCGCTGGCTGCCGGCCCAGATCGCCTACACGGCCGAGTACGCGGCCTACCCGGACGCGGTGGTGACGGTCTCCGACACGCTCGCCGACCTGCTCCAGGAGACCCACGCCCTGCCCGAGCGGCCGGCCGTGGTGCTCAACGCGCCGATGGCCCCGCCGGCCGAGGCCGAGGGCGAGGTGCCGGACCTGCGGGCGCTGTGCGGCGTGGACGACCGCACGCCGGTGCTCGTCTACTCCGGCGCGGTGAACCCGAGCCGGGGCTGCCAGATCATGGTGGAGGCGCTGCCGGAACTGCCCGACGTGCACGTCGCGTTCGTGACCATGAACCCGAACGGCGACAACACGTTCTCCGAGCGGTTGCGGGAGCGGGCCGTCGAGCTGGGCGTCGCGGACCGGGTGCACCTGCTGCCGTACGTGGCGCACTGGCAGGTGGTGCCGTTCCTGTCCGCGGCGGACGCCGGGGTCATCCCGATCCACCACAAGCCCAACCACGAGCTGGCGCTGATCACGAAGTTCCTGGAGTACTCGCACGCCCGCCTGCCCATCGTGGTGAGCGACGTGAAGACGATGGCGCAGACCGCGCGGGCCACCGGTCAGGGTGAGGTGTTCACCGCCGAGGACCTGGCCGACTACGCGCGCGCCGTGCGGGCCGTACTCGCCGACCCGCAGCGCTACCGGGCCGCCTACGACAAGCCGGGCCTGCTGGACGGCTGGACGTGGGAGGCGCAGGCCCGCATCCTCGACGAGGTCTACACCTCGCTGCGGGGCGCGTCCCGCGCCGGCGGGGCCCGCCCGCCGGCGTCCCGGCCCGCCGAGGACGAGCAGCAGCTCGCGGGCACCTCGCGCTGAGCCGACGAACGAGTTCGGCCGGCTCCCCGAGGGGGAGCCGGCCGAATCTGTTTCCGCCGGTCAGTCCGCGCTGCTCGGCGGCTCCAGCAGCAGCCGGTCGAAGTCCTTCTGGGTGACCGACCAGTCCCAGGTGCTCAACACGTGCGACGCCGCCGCCCGGCCCGCCTCGCGCCAGACCTCCTCCGACGCGGTGAGCGCCAGGATCCGCTCGGCGGCCTCCTCCGGTGTGCCCACCACCCAGTCGCTCGGGAAGAGCGACCGGGCGCTGTGCCGGCGGCCGGCGAAGAACGGCCAGTCGCGGACCACCGGCACGGCGCCGCTGGCCGCGCCCTCGACGAGCGCGCAGTGGAAGCTCTCCCGCAGCGAGGTGCTGAGGATGACGCCGACGTCGGTGAGCGCGCCGGGCACGTCGTCGGTGCGGCCGGCCCGCACCACCGCGCCGGCCGCCTCCAGCTCGGCCAGCTCGGCGTCGAGGTCCCGGACGTACGCCGCGACCGCCGGGCTGAGCTCCGGGTTGAGCGGGTCGCCGACCAGCTTGAGGCGGTACCTGTCGTCGCGGCGGCGCAGCTCCCGCAGCACGGCGAGGGCCCAGCGCGGATCCTTCGCCAGCGAACTCAACCCGACCAGCCCGAGCGTGAACCGGCTGTCGGCGGAGACCTTCGGCGCCACGTACCGGTGCAGGTCCATGGCGTTGAAGATCATGTGCGTCCGGGGCCCCTGCGGGGCACGCAGCCGCGGCACCGCGGCCAGCGCCAGGTCGCGGAGGTGCTCGGAGACGAAGACCACGTCGTCCACCCGGGACCAGTCGGTCACGTGCGGCCACCAGCTGAACGCCTCGAAGCTGTGCAGCCGGACGACCACCCGGGTGGTGCCCGGGTCGATCATCGACAGCATCGCGGCGCCCAGGTTGCACCAGTCCACGAAGACCGTGTCGGCCCAGTCGAGGTGCGGGCCCCACGCCTCCTGGACCTCGCCGGCCCGCTTGGAGGCGCCGGCGAGCATGTGGAGCGTCACGTTCGTGCGGCCGTTGCTGAGCACCGGGAGGATCGACTCCTCCATCAGGTTCAGCCGGCGGACCTCCACCCCGGGCATCGCCTCGTAGCGGTCCAGGATCGGCCCGAGGAAGTTGTCGTTCAAGCCGGTGAAGAAGAGCATCCGGTGCGGCCGGTCGGCCGGCGGGAACGCCGCCGGCTGCTGCCGGCCGCGCGGGGTCGCCAGCGCCCGGCCGGCGTCGCTGTCGTGCAGCGGCGCGAGGAACTTCTCCGGGTCCTCGGCCAGCGGCGAGGTGGTGCCGTCGAACTGCACGATCCGGTGGAACAGCAGGTTGAACGCGCGCAGCACGTGCGGCGCGGCCTTGCCCGGGTTGCGCTTCCTGAGGAAGCCGTCGGCCAGTTTGAGCTGGCCCCGCACCACGGTCATCAGATGCTCGGGCACCCGGCCCTGGCTCAGCTCCGCGTCGACGATCGGGCCGAGGAGCTGCCCCCGGGTCGTCGGGCTCTTCAGGCGGCCCTGCGCCGCCAACGCCACCCGCTTCGCGCTGGCGCCGTGCCCGGACTTGAGCATGGTGCCGGTGACCCGCTGGGCGATCTTGCCGCGGTGCCGTTCCGGCAGGCCGGGCGCCGTGACGGCCCCCTGCCAGAACCAGCGCACCGGGCTGAGCTTCATGGCCCGCTTGCCGGTGCTCAGCTCGAACATCCGCTTCGCCAGGTCGACGGTCTGGTTGCGGGTCGCGCTCGTCAGCACGGACGGGGCGGGGCCGACGGTGTGCAGCCGGGGACGGCGGTAGCGCGCCGGGTCGGCCGACCGCTTCTCCACCGCGCGCAGCGCCGGGGCGATGCCGTAGACCGCGTCCGCGCGTCGGTGCCGCTGGGCCAACTGCCAGACCGTGTGCAGCGCCTGCGCGTCCAGCGCGACCAGGACGTCGGCGCGCTTGGCGTGCCGGCGGACCCACGGGTCGCGTTGGGCGCGCAGCCAGGGCCGCCGGGCCGGGGTGGCCCGCTTGACCATCCGGCCGAACCGCGGGCCCAGCTCCTTGGCGGTCGGCAGCAGGTGCAGCTCGGCCAGTTCGGTGGCCGCCGGGATCCGCTCCGCCGGGTCGAACGTGGTGGCCACCCGTACGGTGACGCCCAGGGCGCGGAACTGCGTCAACGCGTCGGTGAGGACCGCCACCCGCCCGGGGACGGTGCCCATCACCATCAGGACCTCGATCATGACCTACCTTCTCGGGCCAGGACGCGCGCGCCGGCCGGGGACGTCCGCGGGGCGCCGGTGCCGAGGACCAGCTCGGTGACCTCGCGGACGGCGGGAATGAGCTGCTCCTCGCGGGCGTACTGCCGCGCCTCGGCGCGGGCCTTCGCCCGCTCCTGGGGGCCGGCCTCGCGGGCCATCGCGGCGGCCCGCCGGAACGCGCCGGCCAGCTCGGCCGGGTCCAACCCGACCGCGCCGGTCCAGAGCGGGTACGTCGACAGCACGGTGGAGGCGTCGTGGTCCGCCTCGTGGGCGGAGACCACCGGCATCCCGGTGGCCATGTACTCGTAGACCTTGCCGGAGGTCATGAACCGGCCACCGGTCACCATCAGCACCACCGCGTCCCACCGGGAGTAGAGGTCCACCACCTCGGCCTTGGGCACCGAACCGCCGACCACCACCCCGTCCACGGCGGCGGCCCGGAGCAGCTCGGCGTGGGCGTTGTCGCCGCGCGCCCAGGCCGCGCCGATGTGGCCACGGACCTCGAAGCGGGCGTCGGCCAGCGCCGGGTCCTCCGCGCGCGCCGTCCGCCAGCCCTCCAGCACGGCGCTCAGCAACGGCACCGGCAGGTTGAGCGCGCCGAGGTAGCCGAAGGTGAGCGGCCGGTCGGCGGGGGCGGGGAGCGTCTCGGCCGGGATGCTGGCCGCGTCGTAGCCGTTGCGCACGACCCGCATCTTGTGCGCCAGCTCCGGATAGCGTTCGCGGTACCAGCGGGAGATCGGCTCGTTGACGTTCCAGATGGCGATGGCGTTGGTGAGCAGCTTGATCTCCCACTGCCCGGAGACCGACTCCCGGGTGAACGCCTCGCCGTTGTTGATCACGTCGACCGACCAGCCGTCGCGGAAGTCCACCACGTACGGGACCTGGTGGGTCTCCCACAGCTTCCACGTGGCGGACAGGTTCACGTACGGCGCGCAGGTGGTGACCAGCAGGTCGACCGGCCGCTCCCGGTGGATCTGGAGCAGCGCCTTCTCCAGCGCGGGACGCCAGCCGCCGAAGACCGGCTCCGGGAAGATCTTCAGGTTCTGCTTGCGCAGGTCGGCCAGGTAGTCCAGGTGAGCCAGCGCGCGCTGCTCGGTGAACGCGCGGATGTCGGTCTCCAGGTCGTCCCGGAACAGCGGCAGCTTCACCACCCGGACGTGCGGGTCCACCCCCTGGGACAACGTGTGGTCCAGCCCGTACTCGCGCTCCCACGCCTCGTCCGCGATGGTGACCGCGGTCACGTCCCAGCCCGCCGCGGCGAACTGGTTCGCGGTCTCCCGCATCCGGTAGGCGCAGCTCTTGGCCGCCGGCGGAAAGCCGATGGCCAAATAGATCATGTGCGGTCGGGACCCGGACCGTCGCGGCCGGGGGAGCTTCAACGAGTCCCAGAGATTTCGCCCGTTGTTCATCGATTCCGATCCTGGGAGGGTGGGGGAGAGCGGAACGGCCCTCGGACAGCCTGCGGACCCTACAATAACGCCGTCCCGCGCGCCGGACGTGCCACCGAGGGGTGGGGGTCACCGCTTTCGTAGACTGCTACGCCATGACCTCGCCCGCGCCCGACACCCGCGATCGTGAGCCCGTCCCCGCCGGGGACGCCGAGGCGGCCGGTGGCGACACCCCCGGTCCGGCACCGACGGCCGAGGGTCGTCCGGCTCGCCGGCGGTGGTCCCGGGTCGACGCGGTGGTCGCGCTGGTGTTCCTGCTCGGCGCGGTCTGGGTCACCGCCCGGGGCTGGCGGGACCCGGGCGGGCGACTGCTCGGCAGCCGCCCCAACGACCAGGGCTTCAACGAGTGGATGCTGGCGTACGCGGCGCACGCGGTCAGCCACCTGGAGAACCCGTTCTTCACCACGCTCCAGAACGCCCCGGCCGGGGTGAACCTGATGACCAACGTCGGGCTCCAGCTCCCCGGGCTGGTGCTCGCCCCGGTCACCCTGCTGTTCGGCGCGTCCTTCTCCTATCTGCTGTTCATCACGCTGAACCTGGCCGGCACCGGATACGCCTGGTACCACGTGCTCTCCCGGCACCTGGTCGACTCCCGGGCCGCCGCGTTCGTCGGCGGGCTGTTCTGCGCCTTCGCCCCGGCGCTGGTCTCGCACAGCAACGGCCACCCGCACATCACCGCGCAGTGGCTGGTGCCGTTCATCGTCTGGCGGGTGGTCGCGCTGTCCCGGGGCGGGCACGTGGTCCGCGACGGCCTGGTGCTGGGCGGGCTGGTGGTGGCCCAGTTCTTCGTGAGCCTGGAGATCCTCTTCCTCACCGCGCTCGGCTGCCTGATGCTGGTCCTGGCCCACCTGGCGGTGCGACCCCGCGACGCGCTGCGCCGGGCGCGCCCGATGCTGCCCGGGCTGGCGATCACCGCCGTGCTGGTGGGGGCCGCGGCGGCGTACCCGCTCTGGATGCAGTTCGCCGGGCCGCAGCACCGGGTGGGCCACCCGGGCACCCCGGACATCTACGCCCTGAAGCTCGGCTCGTACGTCAGGTACGCCACCCAGTCGGTGGCCGGCGGCCCGACCAGCGCGGTCGGCTGGGCGCCGAACACCACCGAGCAGGCCAGCTTCTACGGCTGGTCGCTGCTGGTGCTCGCGGCCGGCGTGCTGTGGTGGCTGCGGCGGGACGTGACGGCCCGGGTGCTCGGCGTCGTCGGCCTGGTCTCGGCGCTGTTCTCGATCGGCACCACCTGGACGTCCGGCACCCGCCGCACCGACATCCCGGCGCCGTTCGCGCTGGTGCAGGACCTGCCCGTGTTCGACTCCGTGGTGGTGGCCCGGTTCGCGCTGATCACCACCGTGGCGCTCGGTGTCCTGCTGGCCGTGGCCGGCGACCGGCTCGCCGCCCGGCGGGACGAGCCGTCCGGGCGACTGGCCGCCCGGGTCGGCGCCGTCGCGGTGGCCGCCGCGCTGCTGCCGGTGCTGCCGGTGCCGCTGGAGGCGCGGGGCCGGACGCCGGTGCCGGAGTTCGTCACCGGTGGGGCCTGGCGCGACCACGTGGCGCCCGGTCGCACCCTGGTGCCGGTGCCGGTCAACGGCATGACGTCGCTGTACTGGAGTTCGGCCGCGGTGGCCGGCTTCGCGGTGCCCGAGGGCTACTTCCTCGGGCCGGTCTCGGCCACCGACGCGACCGGGCGCTGGGGCGTCGACCCGCAGCCCACCGCCAAGCTGCTCACCGCCGTGTCCCGGGGCGAACGGGACACCGCGGTCGGACCGGCGGACATCGCCCAGGCCCGCACCGACGTGCGGTACTGGAAGGCCGACGCGGTGGTGCTGCCGGACCGGGGGGCGCGCCGGCACGACGACCTGAAGGTCGTGCTCGACGCGCTGTACGGGCCCGGCCGGCGGGTCGACGACGTGTGGCTCTGGGACGTCCGGCCGGTCACCCGCTGACCGTCCGGCGGCGGGCCGGTCAGGGCGACTTCGTCCAGATCAGCAGCAGGTAGCCGCCGAAGTAGCTGGAGAACACGACGAGTGTCACCAGCACCGTGCCGGCCCGGGCCCGACCGGCCCGGGCCAGGCCCACGGCCGCCGGCAGCAGCAGCGGGAACGCCGGCAGCAGGAACCGCGCCTTGGAGTGGTAGTAGCCGGCCGCGCCGAGCGTGGTCACCAGCAGCAGGCCGCTGTAGAGCAGCAGTTGCCAGGGCTGCCGGTCGAGCACGCTCAGCACGAAGAACATCAGCGACACCAGCGCCACCACGGTGACCACCAGCAGCGGCAGCGCGGCCACCTGCACCAGCGCCTGCTGCCCCCGGTCGACGGTGTAGACGCCGAAGTCGAACGAGGTGCCCCAGCCGGCCGACTGGATGTGGAACCAGCCGTCCGGCCGTCCGGTCCGCGCCCCCACCCAGGCCAGGTACGCCAACCAGCCGGCGGGCGCGAGCAGCAGCGCCGCGTACGGCCGCCAGCCGTCGCGCCGCCGGACCACCGCCAGCAGCGCGGCCAGCCCGACCACCGGGATCAGGGACGAGGCGGTGGGCCGGGTCAGGCCGGCGAACAGGCAGACCACCCCGGCGGTGACCCAGTGCCGGCGCAGCAGCGCGTACAGCGTCCACGCGGCGAGCGCGGTGAACAGGCTCTCGCTGTAGCCCATCGACTCCACCACCGCGTGCGGCATCGCCGCCCAGAGCGCGGCGAGCAGGACGCCGGTGCGCCGGTCGTGCAGGTACGCGCCGATCGCGAACAGCCCCCACGCGGCGGCCAGCCCGGCCAGCCACGCCACCAGCAGCGCCGACTCGCGTGGGCTGAGCGGGGAGAGCCGCTCCAGGGCCGCGGTCAGGCCCGGGTAGAGCGGGAAGAACGCCATGTTGCTCTGCGTCTTCTCGTACCCGTCGTACCCGTGCCGCGCGATCGCGAGGTACCAGCCGCCGTCGGCCCGGGTGAGCTGCTCGACCGGGTTGCTCCCCACGTTGCCGGCCCAGATCCAGACGGTCAGCAGCCCGACCAGGCGGATCACGGCGTAGACCGCCAGCGCGGGCAGCGCGGCGCGGGCGGCGTGGCGCAGCCGCCCGGCGGGCGTGGGCCGGGGCGGGTCGGGCGCCGCCGACGCCGGCCGGCTCGGTTCCTCGGTCGTCACCACGTCCATTGTCTGATCCATCCGCGCTGACCTGGAGTGATCCGGCGGTACGCGGGCCGCGGGCGGGCGGCCTACCGCCGGCCCGGCGACGACCCGGGGCGTGCGCCGGTCGTTGAACAGCATGGAGGGTAGCAATCGGCGCGACAGGTCACGGATCGCCGACGGCGGCGGGCGTGGCGGCCGGAACCGTTGTCGTAGACTCGCTCGGGTCCGCGGGCGCGGTGCTGGCGACGACGAAACGGGCAGGGATGGGATCTGACGGCACGACCGCAGCGGCGGGCACCCGGGGACGGGTGGTCATGCTGGTGGACAACGGGGTCATCGGGGACTCCCGGGTGCAGAAGGCGGCGCGGTCCGCCGCCGACGCCGGCTGGGACGTCGTCCTGCTCGGGCGCGCGCCGGTGGGTCAGCCGCAGAGCTGGCGGCTCGGCGCCGCCGAGGTGCGCCTGATCCCGATGGCCGAGCCGCTGTCCCGTCGCCGGCACGAGTTCCGCCGCGCCTGGCTGCGGCATCCGCTGGCGTACCCGCCGAGCGGCGTCGCCGCGCACCGCACGCAGACGGTCCGGGCGTGGCGCGCGGACCTGGCCGTCCGCCGGGCGGCGCTGACCACCGCGGCCCGCGACTCCGGCGCCGGCCGCCCCGGTGGGCTGCCCTGGGCCACGCTGCGCGCCGAGGAGAAGCTGGCCGGCCTGACCCGCCGGTGGGTCGGGTTCCGCAACCGCCAGCTCACCCGCGCCCGCAAGGGCCGCAAGCTGGACGGCCCCTGGGACCGCGCGTACACCGCGTTCTGGCGCGGGCTGCGCGGCGACGGCGCGTGGCGCCGGTTGGAGCCCGGCCTGTGGGACTACGAGCTGGCCTACGGCCCGGTCGTCGACGAGCTGGCGCCGGACCTGATCCACGCCAACGACTTCCGGATGCTCGGCGTCGGCGCGCGCGCGAAGATCCGGGCCGCCGCCCGGGGCCGGCGGATCGCGCTGGTGTGGGACGCCCACGAGTACCTGCCCGGTGTGCAGCCGTGGCGGGACAACGCCCGCTGGCTGCCCGGCAACGTGGCGCACGAGCGGGAGTACGTGCCGTACGCGGACGCCGCCACCACCGTCTCCGGCGGCCTGGCCGACCTGCTGCGCGAGGAGCACCGGCTGGCCGAGCGCCCGGCCGTCGTGCTCAACGCCCCCGCGGTCGACGAGGTGCCGGCCGACCCGACCGGGCCGGTGCCGGACATCCGCGCGCTGTGCGGGCTCGGGCCGGACGCCCCGCTGCTTGTCTACAGCGGGGTGGCCGCCGCCAAGCGCGGGCTGGGCGTGCTGGTCGAGGCGCTGCCCCGGCTGCCCGGCGCGCACGTCGCCCTGGTGGTCAACAAACCCACCTCGGCGTACGTCAGGGGGCTGGTCACCCGGGCCGGCGAGCTGGACGTGGCGGACCGGCTGCACGTGCTGCCGTACGTGCCGCACCACCAGGTGGTCCGCTTCCTGGCCGGCGCGCAGGTCGGCGTCATCCCGATCCAGCACTGGCCGAACCACGAGATCGCGCTGATCACCAAGTTCTTCGAGTATTCACACGCCCGCCTGCCGCTCGTCGTCTCCGACGTGCGGACCATGGCCGACACTGTCCGGGAGACCGGCCAGGGCGAGGTGTTCCGCGCCGAGGACGTGGCCGACTTCGTCCGGGCGGTCACCACGGTGCTCGCCGATCCGGCGCGGTACCGCGCCGCGTACGACCGGCCGGGCCTGCTGGCCGACTGGACCTGGGAGGCGCAGGCGCGGGTGCTCGACGACGTCTACGCCCGGCTGCTGCCCGACGCGCCGCCCCGCCCGGCCCCGTCGGCGTCCGCGCCGGCTCCGGCGGCGGTTCCGGCTTCGGTGGAGGTGGGCGCGTGAGCCAGCCGGACGTGACGGTGGTGGTGGCCGTCTACAACACCATGCCGTACCTCACCGCCTGCCTGGACTCGCTGGTCGGCCAGACCATCGGCCGGGACCGGCTGGAGGTCGTCGCGGTCGACGACGGTTCCACCGACGGCAGCGGCGCGGAGCTGGACCGTTACGCCACCCGCTACCCGGGGACGGTCCGGGTGCTGCACCAGGCGAACTCCGGTGGCCCGGCGGCGCCGAGCAACCTGGCGCTGGACCACGCCCGGGGCCGCTACGTCTTCTTCGTCGGCTCCGACGACCACCTCGGGCCGGAGGCCCTGGAGCGCCTGGTCGCCGCCGCCGACAGGTGGGACTCCGACGTGGTGCTCGGCCGGATGGTCGGCACCAACAAGCGCTACGTGCACCAGGCGGCGTACGCCTGCACCGCGGAGCGGCTCGACCTGTTCGACAGCGCGCTGCCCTGGTCGCTGTCGAACACCAAGCTGTTCCGGCGGGACCTCGTCGAGCAGCACGGGCTGCGGTTCCGCACCGACATGCCGATGGGCAGCGACCAGCCGTTCACGCTGGAGGCGTGCTTCCGGGCGAAGAAGGTCTCGGTCCTCGGCGACTACGACTACTACTTCGCCGTCAAGCGGGACAACGCCCAGAACATCACCTACGCCAGCCGCTTCGAGGAGCGGTTGCGCTGCGCCGAGGAGCTGGTCGCGTTCGTGGCCGGCCTGATCGGGCCCGGCCCGAAGCGGGACGCGGTGCTGGTGCGCCACTTCAGCTGGGAGGTGGCGAAGCTGCTCCGCGAGGAGTTCCTCACCCTCTCCCCGGACGTGCAGCAGCACGTCCACGACCGGGTCCGGAAGCTGGCCGGGGCGTACCTCACCGACGGCGTGCTCGCCCGGATGGAGCCGGCCCTGCGGGTGCGGCTGGCGGTGGCGCGCGACGGCGGGCTCGACGCGCTGCGCGAGCTGATCGGGCAGCAGGCCGACAAGACGCTGCCCGAGGTCACCGTGGATGACGGTCGCTGGTACGCGCACCACGTCGGGTTCCGCGACCCCGCGTTCGGCTACCCGGACGACTGGTACGACGTCACCGACCGGGCCGCCGCGCAGCTCGCGAAGCTGACCGCGACCGAGCTGGCCTGGGGGCGGGACGCCGCCGGCGCGCGGGCCCTGGTGGTCACCGCCCGGAGCCGGTGGGCGGAGCTGGCCGAGCTGAGCGCCGAGGCGCTGCGGGTGAGCGTGGGCGATCTCACGGGTGCCACGTCGGTGACGGCGGACGGGCCCGGTACCGTCGTACGGACCGACTTCGCGGTGGACCGGCTGTTGGCGGTCGTCGCGCCGAACGGGGAACGGCGGACGGTACGCGCCGAGGTGTCCGCGCTGGGCGGGGCCGGCTCGGCGCCGATGCGCACCGACCGACCCGTCGCCGCGCCCAAGCTGCTGGCCCGCCACGGCGCCCGGTTGCACCTCGTCACACCCACCACGAACCACAAGGGCCACGTGATCGTCGCGATCACGCCGGTGACCCCCGGTCGGTTCCTTGCCCGCCTGCGCCGCATCTGGCCCTCTGGAGGAAAGTAGTTCATGAACATCTGCGTCGTCGCGCTCGGAAAGATCGGCCTGCCGCTCGCCGTGCAGTTCGCCTCGAAGGGGCACCGGGTGATCGGTGCCGACGTCTCCGAGCGGGTCGTCCAGCTGGTCAACGACGGTGCCGTGCCCTTCCCGGGTGAGGCCGACCTGGACGTCAAGCTGAAGGAGGCGGTCGCCGCCGGGCTGCTGTCGGCCACCACCGACACCGCCGCCGCGGTCGCCGAGTCGGAGGCGGTCGTCGTGGTCGTGCCGCTGTTCGTGGACGCCGAGGGCGTACCGGACTTCGGCTGGATGGACGACGCCACCCGGGCCATCGCCCGTGGCCTCAAGCCGGGCACGCTGGTCAGCTACGAGACCACGCTGCCGGTCGGCACCACCCGCAGCCGCTGGGCGCCGATGCTCTCCGAGGGCTCCGGCCTCACCGCGGGCACCGACTTCCACCTGGTGTTCAGCCCCGAGCGGGTGCTCACCGGCCGGGTCTTCGCCGACCTGCGCCGCTACCCGAAGCTGGTCGGCGGCATCGACGAGGCGTCCGCCGCGCACGGCGTGCGGTTCTACGAGGCGGTGCTCGACTTCGACGAGCGGGCCGACCTGGACAAGCCCAACGGCGTGTGGGACCTCGGTTCGGCGGAGGCGTCCGAGCTGGCCAAGCTCGCCGAGACGACCTACCGGGACGTGAACATCGGCCTGGCGAACCAGTTCGCCCGCTTCGCGGACACGGTCGGCGTGGACGTCACCAAGGTGATCGAGGCGTGCAACACCCAGCCGTACAGCCACATCCACTCGCCGGGCATCGCGGTCGGCGGCCACTGCATCCCGATCTACCCGCGGATGTACCTGTGGAACGACCCGGCGGCCACCGTGGTCCGCTCGGCGCGCGAGGCCAACGCCGCGATGCCGGACTACGCGGTCGACCTGCTCGCCGCCGCGTACGGCGACCTGACCGGGGTGGGCGTGCTGGTGCTGGGCGCCGCCTACCGGGGCGGCGTGAAGGAGACCGCCTTCTCGGGTGTCTTCCCGACCGTGGAGGCGCTGCGCCGGCGGGGCGCGACCCCGTACGTCGCCGACCCGATGTACTCGAACGAGGAGCTGGCCGCGCACGGCCTGCCCGGCTACGACGGTGAGCCGGTCGGCGCGGCGGTGATCCAGGCCGACCACGCGGAGTACCGCAACCTCACCCCGGCCGATCTGCCGGGCGTGACGGTGCTGGTGGACGGCCGTCGGGTCACCGACCCGGCCCGCTGGGCGGGCGTGCGCCGGGTGGTCATCGGCGGTTGATCAGGCTGTGCGGCGGGCCCCGGCCGGGACGGCCGGGGCCCGCTTCGTGCTGTGCCCGGTCGGATACCGGGCGTGAAAGTCGTCGTCCGATGTTCACCTCTCGGACACCCCGGTAATACTTGCGTCACTTGACCCGTTTAGGGTCGCAGCCGTCCGGTATCGGGCCTTGCCGACATTCGGCGGGCAGACAGGGAGCGTGTCGTTGTTCAGCAGAGTACGCAGCCAGCAGGGCCTCGCCGCGGTGGGCGCGACGCTCCTCGGGTACGGCGTCATGATCCTCGCCGGGGCGCTCGGCCTGGTGGTCCCGTACGCGGTGGCCGCGGTGGTCGCCCTCGCCGGTGAACTGGCGCTCGCCACCCGGTACGCCGAAACGGCCGAGCTGCTCGCCAAGGCCGGTGTGGGTGCCACGTTCCGGCGGCTGCTGCGGGACCTGTCGGTGGTCCTGCTGGTGCTCGCCGCCGTGCGTCCGGGCGTGGCCGGCACGGTCGCGGTGCTGCTGCTGCCCGCCGCGCTGTGGACCCTCGCCGTGCTCACCACCGCCGTGACGAAGACGATCGACGGGCGGGTCGACCCGCCGGCGTACACCCGCAACATCGACCTCGGCGCGCTGCGCCGCGTCCCGGTGCCGCCGGCCTGGGCGCGCGGGCTGGCCGGGCTGCGGATGCCGCTGCTCAACGTGCTGCTGGTGCCGGCGGCGGTGGTGGCCGCCGCGCTGGACCGGGTCGCCCCCGTGGTGCTCACCGGCCTGGTCACGCTGGTCGCCGGTCTGGTCACCGCCGTGGTGCTGGCGCTGACCGCGCTGCGCGGCCGGGGCGGGACGCCGGGCGTGCTGCCCGCCGTGCACGACTGGCTGGCCCGGGAACAGCCCGAGGTGGCGCTCTACTTCGCCGGCCCGGCCAAGGACGTCTACCAGGCCAACATGTGGCTCGCGCCGCTGGAGGCGACCGGTCGCCGCGCGGTGGTGCTGCTGCGCGCCGCGGACGCGTTCGGCCAGCTCGCCGACACCCGGCTGCCGGTGATCTGCGTGCCGGCCGGCGTCGACTTCATGAACCTCGACCTGGGTTCGCTGCGGGTCGCGCTGTACGCGGCGAACGTCGGCGCCAACATCCACCTGCTGCGCGAGCCGGGCGTGAAGCACGTCTTCGTCGGCCACGGCGACAGCGACAAGGCGGCCAGCGTCAACCCGTACAGCAAGGTGTACGACGAGGTGTGGGTGGCCGGTCCCGCCGGCCGGGAGCGGTACGCCCGAGCCGGCGTCGGTGTGCTGGACCGCGACATCGTGGAGGTGGGCCGCCCGCAGCTCGCCGGCGTGCACACGTTCGGCTCCGGCGCCACCGACCACGCGTTCACCGTGCTCTACGCGCCGACCTGGGAGGGCTGGCTGGACGACGACCCCTACCACACCTCGCTGGTGCTGATGGGGGAGCGGATCGTGGCCGGGCTGCTGGCCGCCGGGAACCTGCGGGTGGTCTACAAGCCGCACCCGTTGACCGGCACCCGCTCGCCGAAGGCCAGGGCGGCGCACGAGCGGATCGTGGCCCGGATCCGGGCCGCCGGCGGCGACACCGACCCGACCTCGCTCGACGGCGCCGCGCACCTGGTGGTCACCGGCCGCACGCCGGCGCTGTTCGACTGCTTCAACGTCACCGACCTGCTGGTCAGCGACGTGTCCAGCGTGGTCTCCG
This sequence comes from Micromonospora sp. NBC_01392, assembly GCF_045040125.1. Classification (NCBI taxonomy): domain Bacteria; kingdom Bacillati; phylum Actinomycetota; class Actinomycetes; order Micromonosporales; family Micromonosporaceae; genus Micromonospora; species Micromonospora sp. NBC_01392. Next base: position 2,560,958 of record NZ_CP109549.1, read on the forward strand.
ACTTCGTGCAGAGCGAGCGGCCGTACGTGGTGGCGAACCCGGCCGGGCTGTCCGAGGACGAGTTCCGCCGGCAGTTCCCCACTGCGCGGGCGGCGTACCTGCTCTCGGCGGACTGCGGCGAGCTGGCCAAGATCCTGGACGTGACCCGGGCCGGTGAGGACCCGATGACCGAGGCGCGGCGGGAGCTGAAGGAATACCTGCTCGGCCCGGCCGGGTCCAATCCGATGGACCGCTTCCGGGACGAGATCGGCCGGCTCTGCGGCTGACCGGCGCACCGACGCGCGGGGGCGACGACCGGATCTCCTCGCCGCCCCCGTCCCGCGTTCAGCCCTGCCGCGGCGGGTTGTCGACGTCCCGGGAGACGACCTCGCCCTTCGCGTCGACCCAGCCCTTGGGGCGGGCCGGGTTGCCGGCGACGAGCTGGTACGGCTGGACGTCCCGGGTGACCACCGAACCGGCCGCGATCATCGCGTACTCGCCGACCTCGATGCCGCACACCAGCGTGGCGTTGGCGCCGATCGACGCGCCGCGGCGGACCAGCGTCGGGGTGATCGTCCAGTCCGGATTCTGGGCACGCGGCCGGAAGTCGTTGGTGAACACCGCGCACGGCCCGACGAAGACCTCGTCCTCGATGGTCACGCCCTGGTAGACGGAGACGTTGTTCTGGATCTTCACCCGGTCACCGACCGTGACGCTCGCGTCGACGTACACGTTGCGGCCGATCACGCAGCCGGCACCGACCTGGGCGCTCGACCGGATGTGGGCCAGGTGCCAGACCTTGGTGCCGTCGCCGACCCGGGCGCCGTCCTCGACGTCGGCCGTCGGGTGGACGAAGACGGAGGCGGACCGGTCGTTGCTGTCAGTCATTTCCACTCGCATCGTTGCGGGGCGCGTCGCGCCGTCGGGCGGGGCTCGACGCAGCATAACGAGCGCCTCAGGTGATCAGTTCGGCCACCGCGTCGGCGGCCGGCCGGTCCGCCGGCAGCGCGTGCGCGGCGACCACCGCGTCGGCCGGCAGCGCGGCGTACAGGTGCGGGAAGAGCGCGCCGTCGCGGGACTCCTCCCACCGCAACGCGTCGCCGAGCCGAGCCTCGTCCACCGCGAGCAGCGTGAGGCCGGTGACGCCGGCGAAGTGCCGGCGCGCGGTCTCCACCACCTGCCCGGCGGCGGAGAGGTGGAGGTAGCCGTCCTGCCGGTCCAGGGCGGTGCCGGCGAAGCTCCCGGCCGCCCGCGCCGCCCGCCACTCGTCGTCGGCGAGAATCTTGTAGATCACCACCGCAGCCTAGAACGGCCCTCGCGTCCGGGCGACGCGTCTGCCACCATTCCGGGGGCAACAGGTCGAGCGGACGGAGGGACACGGGTGCGGATCCTCCTGGTCGAGGACGACCGACGGGTCGCCGCGGCGTTGTCGTCCGCGCTGACCCGCCGGGGGTACCAGGTGGAGCACGCCGCCACGGTCGCCGCCGCGCTCTCCGCCGCCCCCTGCGACCTGGTGCTGCTGGACCTGACACTGCCCGACGGCGACGGCACCGACCTGTGCCGCGAGCTGCGCCGGCGCAGCAGCCAGCTCGGCATCATCGCGGTGACCGCCCGGGGCGAGGAACGCGACCGGGTGCTGGGCCTGCGGCTGGGCGCCGACGACTACGTGGTCAAGCCGTTCTCGATGGTGGAGTTGCAGGCCCGGATCGAGGCGGTGCTGCGCCGCGCCGCGCACACCGTGCCGGAACGCCACCTGATCGAGGCGGGCGAGGTCCGCATCGACGTGGGCGGCCGGACGGTCAGCGTGGCCGGGCGGGCGGTGACGCTGACCCGTAAGGAGTTCGACATCCTGCTCTCGCTGGCCCGCCAGCCCGGGGTGGCGGTGCCCCGGGACCGCATCCTGCTCGACGTGTGGGGCACCACCTGGGCCGACCGGCACACCGTCGAGGTGCACGTCGGTTCGTTGCGCGGCAAGCTCGGCGACCCGACGCTGGTGGAGACCGTCCGCGGGGTCGGCTACCGGCTCCGCACCACGTGAGGAGGCCGCGGTGCGCCGCCGGTTGGTGATCAGCTACCTGCTGCTGATGGTGCTGGTGCTGCTCGCGCTGGAGACCCCGCTGGCGGTGACGCTGGCCTCCCGGGAGACCGACCGGGTCCGGGCCGACCGGCTCGCCGACGCCACCCGCTTCGCGTCGCTGGCCGGTCCGGCGTTGCGCGGCGGCAGCCCCGGCCCGCTGGACGGGGAACTGGCCGCCTACGACGACCTCTACCGCATCGGCGCGGCGGTGCTGGACCGGGACCGCCGGACCGTCGCCGCGTCGTCCCGGTGGGAGCCGGGCGCCGGCACCGGCCCGGCGGTCGACACCGCGCTGTCCGGGCAGCAGTTCAGCGGCCCGGAGTCGGTCTGGCCCTGGGTGGACGGGCCGCTGGTGACGGCGGTGCCGATCAACGACGGCGGCGAGGTGCTCGGCGCGGTGGTCACCACCACCCCGGCGGACGCGGTGCGCCGCACCGTCACGGTGTGGTGGCTGATGCTGGCCGGCATCGGCCTGCTCGCGGTGCTGGCCTGTGTCTCCACCGCGTTCGGGCTGGCCGGCTGGGTGCTGCGCCCGGTCACCGAGCTGGACGCGGCGACCCACGAGATCGCCGAGGGACGCCGCACCGCCCGGGTCCGACCCCGCCTCGGCCCGCCGGAGCTGCGCCGCTTGGCGACCAGCTTCAACCACATGGTCGACGCGGTCTCCGACGTGATGGACCGGCAGCGGGCCTTCGTCGCGCACGCCAGCCACCAGCTCCGCAACCCGTTGACCGCGCTGCGGCTACGGGTGGAGGAGTTGGGCCCCAGCCTCACCGACCCGGACGGCCGGGCCGAGCACCGGCTGGCGCTGGAGGAGACCGACCGGCTGGCCACCGTGCTCGACGCGCTGCTGACGCTGGCCCGGGCCGAGCGGGAGGAGAACCAGCGGGTCACCGTGGACGCGGGCGCGGCCGCCGCGTCCCGGGTCGCGGCGTGGCTGCCGCTGGCCCGGCACCGGGCGGTCACGCTCCGGCTCGACCCGGTCGACACGCCGGCGTACGCCCGGACCGTGCCGACCGCGATCGACCAGGCGCTCGACGCGTTGATCGACAACGCGGTCAAGTTCAGCGGCGCCGGGGGAGAGGTGACGGTGACCGTCCGCCCGGCCGACGGCGGGACGGCGCTGACCGTGGCCGACACCGGCCCCGGCATGACGGCCAGCCAGCTCGACCAGGCCACCGAGCGGTTCTGGCGGGCGCCGGACGCGCAGAACGTGGACGGCGCGGGGCTGGGGCTGACCATCGCCGCGGTGCTCGTCGACGCCTCCGACGGCCGGCTGACCATGCGCCAGGGCGAGCCCCTGGGACTGGTCGCCGAGCTGTGGTTCCCGGCGCCGCCCGACGACGCCGGCGCCCTCGACCCGGCCGACGGGCCGGCCGCGCCGCAGCGCCACGACGAGCCGGTCGGCCGCTGACCCCGGTCAGGGCTTGGCGTCGCGGTACCACCGGGCCGCACCCGGGTGCAGCGGCAGCGGGGTGGTCACGATCGCCGACCGGGGGCTCATCCGGCCGGCCGCCGGATGCGCCGCGGCCAGCTCCTCCCGGCGTTCCATCAGCAACCGGGTCACCTCGCGCACCAGGTCGGCGGGGAGGCTGGCGCGGACGACCAGGTAGTTCGGGTTCGCCACCGTGCTGACCGGCTCCGCCTGGTAGACCGAGCGGGGAATGTCCCGGGTGACGTAGACCTGCCCGTACGCGCGCCGCAGCGGCTCGGTCCAGTCGCCCAGGTCCACCATCCGCAGTGCGGTGCGTTGGGCCAGCTCGGCGACGCCCCGCACCGGCAGGCCGCCGGAGAAGAAGAACGCGTCGATCCGCCCCTCGCGCAGCGCGGCCACCGAGTCGTCCAGCCCCAGGTGCTCCTGGCGGATCCGGGCGCCGCCGAGCTGCGCCACCTCCAGCAGCCGGGTGGCGGTCACCTCGGTGCCGGAGCCGTCGGCGCCCACCGAGACCCGCCGGCCGCGCAGGTCGGCCAGCGTGCGAACCGGGCCGCCGGCGGTGGTCACCAGGTGCAGCAGGTCGTCGTAGACGCGGGCCACGGCGAGCACGGCCGGGTGGGCCGGCTCCCGGGGCGGCAGCACGTCGGCCTGGGTGAAGCCCAGCTCCGCGTCACCGGCGCCGACCAGCCGGACGTTCTGCGCGGAGGCGGCGGTCACCACCACGTCCGCCCGCACCCCGGGCAGTTCCCGGTTGAGCAGCGCGGCAAGCGACTGGCCGAAGGCATGGTAGACGGCGGTCGGGCTGCCGGTGGCGATCCGGATCCGCACCGGTTCGGTGGGCTCGTCCCGGCAACCGGCCACCCCGGCGACGAGCAGCAGCAACGCCAGCGGGGCCGCGATCCGGCGCCGGCCGCGCGCAGACCAGTGTCGGTTCACGCGCTGCACTCTGCGCCGTGCACCCGCCGCCGCGCAAGCCCGCCGCCGGGACCGGTCAGCCCAGGGCGGCGCTCTCGGTGATCCGGGCCCGGTGTTCGCCGTTGGCGACGCTCACCAGGAAACAGCCCGAACCCGGCCGCAACGCCGCCGGCACCTCCAGCAGCGCCGCGCCGCGCACCAGCACCGCGGCCAGGTCCCGGTCGGTGAGCCGGATGCCGAGGCAGTGCCGGCGTACGTGCCGGCCGCCGGCGAGCAGCGCGGCCCGCCAGACCGCGGTGGCCAGCCGGGGACGCCAGACGCGGCGGGCCGTCGACGCGCCCGGGAACGGCCCGCCGAGCAGCTCGCGACGGCCCTGCCGCCAGCCGGCCGCCAGCAGGTTCGCGTACGTCGACCGGTGCTCCGGGAGCACCGACAGCCGGTGCAGCTCGTACCGGCGGCGCAGCCCACCGGTGGTCAGCTCGTGCGCGACCGGCACGTCGAGCCGGCGCAGCAGGTGTCGCATCCGGTGCGCCGCGTCCTCCCGGTTGAACTCGGCGATCCCGCCCCGGTACGGGTCGACGTCGAGTCGGCGGACGTGCGCGGCCGGCGGCGTCGTGCAGCGCACCAGGCAGGCGAGTTCGAAGGCGTCGGTCAGGGTCGGCCAGTCCAGCGGCGGGGGCGACGACGGGCGCGGCCGGTCGAGCAGCGTGGTGGGCTCGGAGAGCATCGGCACAGCTCCTTGGTCGACGTCGGGGCCCCCCTACCGTGGCCCGCACCGCCGGGCCGGGGAACCGCTGCGCCCGAGCCTTGAGCAAAATTTGCGCGAAGCCGCGCTCAGAGTTCGGTGACGACCACGTCGAGCAGCCGGGGCCGGCCGGGCGTGCGGGGGCCCTCCTCGACCGTGTGCCCCAGGTCCCGCAGCGCCCCCACCAGCGCGGCGGCGCTGCGCGGGCGGGCGTCGGCGACGAGCAGGTCCCGGACCAGCCGGCCCTTGGTGGCCTTGTTGAAGTGGCTCACCACCGACCGGGACGGGGTGCCGTCCACCAGCCGTTCGTGCAGCACCCGCACCGTCACCGTCCGGTCGGCGAGCGGGCCCGACGGCGTCCAGGTGGCCGCGTACGCGCCGGAGCGCAGGTCCAGCACCGGGCCGCGACCCGCCGCCGCCGTCACGGCCGGGTCCAGCGCGGCCCGCCAGTACGCCGACAGCGCCCCGATCCCCGGCAGCCGCGCCCCGACCGGGCAGCGGTACGGCGGCACCCGGTCGGTGAGCCGCACCGCGCCCCACAGGCCGGAGCTGATCAGCACCGACCGGCGGGCGGCCCGCTGCGCCGCCGGGGGGAGCGTGGCCAGGTCGAGCGCCTCGTAGAGCACCCCGGTGTAGAGCCGCCCGGCAGGCGCGGTCGCCGCCACCCGCAGGCGCGCGTTGCGGCGCAGCTCGCCGCGCTGTCCCTCGCTCAGCCCCAGCGCGTCCCGGGCGGCGGTCTCGTCCGGCCCGGCGCACAGCGCGACGAGCGCGTCCAGCACCGCGTCCCGGGCCGGGTTCAGCTCGGGCAGGGAGAGCCGGGACAGGTCCAGCCGGCGGCCGGTGCCGGCGTCGGCCTTGCCCTCGGACGGGGGCAGCAGGATGAGCATCGGGACAGCGTACGGGCGGGCGTCAGCGCCACGGCCGCACGGCACGCTCCGGGTGGTACACGCGACTGCGCCCCACCTCGGCCACCACCGCCGCGTCGGCGCGCCCGCCCAGCAGCCGCCGCAGGGCGCGTTCGGCCGGCGACCCGACCGCCACCACGTACCCGGGGCGGGCCGCCCGTGCCACCCGCTGCCAGTACGCCGGGTAGCGGTTCTGCCCCGGGGTCAGGTTGCCGTCCAGCACGCCGCAGGCCACCGCCTCGCCGGTGTTGAAGATCAGCCGGTGGCAGGTCCAGTAGTCGCCGTACACCTCGTGCAGCCCGGCGCGCCGCACCGCGCCGGCCAACCGGCGGGCGTCCCGCTCGTCGGCGCGGATCCCGGGCAGGCCGACCAGGAACGTCGCGGTGCCGGCCAGCGTGGCGGCGGTCAGCCCGGCCAGCACCACGGCGGCCGGCACGCCGCGCAGCCGGTCCGCCCGACCGGCGGTGGCCCGCAGCGCGGGCGCGGCGGCCCGCCAGAGCGGCCAGAGCACCGCCGGCAGCGACACCTGGAGCACCGACAGGTAACGCGCGTCGCCCAACGGGTCGGTGGCGGCGAGCGGGCTGCGCACGTACGCCAGCAGCGTCAACGCCGCGCCGGCGACCAGCGCGAGGATCGCCGTGGCCCGGACCCGCGCGGCCGGGTCCCCGGCCCGGCGGTACGCGACCACGCCGAGCACGGCGGCGGTCACCAGCAGCACCGGGTAGAGCACGCCGAACCACTGCGCCCAGCGCGCGCAGCCGTCCATCGGGCAGAGCCCGGACGCCAGCGGCACCCCCTCCAGCAGCCCGCCGTGCAGCCGCGCCGCGAGCGACGGGGCGACGCCCTCCTTCGTGCTGATCTCCCGGAACACCGACAGGGAGTCCTGCCCGGGCGGCGCCACCACGTTGTCCTTGATCATCGGTGCGACGCCGGCCAGGAAACCGACGACCAGCAGTACGCCCGGCCAGCCGATCAGGTCCCGGGGCGCGGCCAGCACCAGCACCACGCCGGCCGCCAGCAGGTAGGGCGTGATCAGCCAGTCCGACCAGAGCGCCAGCCCGGTGAGCAGGCCGAACGCGCCGGTGGCGAGCCAACGGTGCCGGACCCGCCGCTCGCCGAGCGCGACCGCGAGCAGCAGCAACGCCAGGACCGCCGGTTTGACCTCGGGCCGGCCGCCGACCACGGTGAGCTGGTCCCGGACCACCCGCTCCGAGCCGAGCGCCAGCAGGCCCACCACGGCCACCGCCAGCCCGGGGGAGAAGAGCCGGCGGGTCAACCGGTACGCCAGCCACAGGAAGACCGCGTAGAGCGCGAGCAGTGGCAGCCGCAGCACCGGCCAGCTCGGCCCGGCCCAGCCCACCAGCGGCGCGGCCAGGTACGACTCCAGCATCCCCATGTAGCGCTGGCCGTAGAGGAAGACCGGCCGTTCGTGGCCGCCGGCGATGTGCAGCGCGGCCAGGCCGAACGTGGCCTCGTCACTGTTCGAGGCGGGCACCGTGAACAGCGTCAGCACCAGCCGGTAGCCGACCCCGGCCGCGCCGAGCAGCAACGCCACCAGCGCCGGCGCGTCCGGGTTGCGCTTCGCTGTCGACACGACCCAGGCCCCCGTCGTCGCCCCCGACCGCAGTCTGACACGCTGCTCACCCGGTGCCGGGGCGGATCGGCGGAGATCACTCGCGTGGCCGGGCCCGGCCGGTTGTGGCAGGGTTGGCACGTGCCGCCCACACCACCGGACCAGCTCGCCGTGCCCCAACTGCACCGCGCCGCGCGCATCGAGGACGCGCTGCACGGCCTGGTGGAGCGCCGGTTGCGGCGCACCGGGTGGCAGCCCAACATCATCGCGTACGCCGGCTACGGCGCGCCGGGCTGGGCGCGGGTGCTCTGCCGCGTGCTGCTGGGCCGACCGGACACCCGCCGTCGAGGCCGGCTGGACAAGGTGCGCGGCTGGCGCAGCTTCGCCACCCTGCCGGCCAAGCACGCCCGGGTGACCATCGAGGTCAACGGCGTGCGCCAGGAGGTGACCGCGGACCGCAGCGGTTTCGTCGACACCGTCGTCGAGGGTGACTTCACGCCCGGCTGGGGCTGCGTACGCCTGAGCGTGGCGGACGCCGAGCCGGTGGAGGCGCTGGTGCGCGTCCTCGACCCGAACGTCCGGTTCGGCATCCTCTCCGACATCGACGACACGGTCATGGTGACCGCGCTGCCCCGGCCGATGCTCGCCGCGTGGAACACGTTCGTGCTCGACGAGCACGCCCGCAACGCCGTGCCCGGCATGGCGGTGCTCTACGAGCGCCTGGCCACCGCCCACCCCGGCGCGCCGGTCTTCTACCTCTCCACCGGCGCCTGGAACGTCGCGCCCACGCTGACCCGGTTCCTGTCCCGGCACCTCTACCCGGCCGGGCCGCTGCTGCTCACCGACTGGGGGCCGACCGCCGACCGTTGGTTCCGCAGCGGGCGGGAGCACAAGCGGGCCACGCTGGCCCGGCTGTCCCGGGAGTTCCCCGAGGTGCGCTGGCTGCTCATCGGCGACGACGGGCAGCACGACCCGGAGATCTACCGGGAGTTCGCCGCCGCCCACCCGGACAACGTGGCCGGCGTGGCGATCCGGCGGCTCTCGCCGACGCAGTCCGTGCTCGCCGGCAGCCTCCCCGCGCCGCAGGGACGGTCCTCCTCCGGCCCGGTCGGCCAGAAGTGGCTCAGCGCCCCCGACGGCGCCGGCCTGTGGAAACTCCTCCGCGAAGCCGACCTGGTCTGACCGCCGGGCTCCAGGGTCAGTTCTGGCGGAGCCAGAGGACGCCCAGCGGTGGGACCTGGAGGGCCGCTGAGGCGGGCAGGCCGTGCCACGGGACGTTCTCCGCGTGCACCTCGCCCAGGTTGCCCACCCCCGACCCGCCGTAGTGGTGGGCGTCGGTGTTCAGCGCCTCGGTCCAGGTGCCGCCCGCCGGCAGGCCGATGCGGTAGTCCGCCAGCGGCGTCGCGGAGAAGTTCGCCACGCACACCAGCGTCCCGCCGTCCGGGGCGATCCGGATGAACGAGACCGCGTTGTTGGCGACGTCGTCCCCGGCGATCCAGCGGAACCCGGCCGGGTCGGTGTCCTGCGCCCAGAGCGCCGGCGTGGCCCGGTAGGCGCGGTTCAGGTCGGCGACCAGGCGCTGCACCCCGGCGCGGGCCGGGTCGTGGGTCAGGTACCAGTCGAGGCCGCGTTCCTCGCTCCACTCCCGGTCGTCGGCCAGCTCGCAGCCCATGAAGAGCAACTGCTTGCCCGGGTGCGCCCACATGTACGCCAACAGCGCCCGCACGTTCGCCAGCCGCTGCCAGGTGTCGCCCGGCATCTTGCCCGCGAGCGAGCCCTTGCCGTGCACCACCTCGTCGTGGCTGATCGGCAGCACGTAGTTCTCGCTCCACGCGTACGCCAGGGAGAACGTGAGCTGGTGGTGGTGGTGCTGGCGGTAGATCGGGTCCTTCGAGGTGTAGAGCAGGGTGTCGTGCATCCAGCCCATGTTCCACTTGAACCCGAAGCCGAGCCCGCCGTCCGAGGTCGGCCGCGTCACGCCCGGCCAGGCGGTGGACTCCTCGGCGACCATCAGCACGCCCGGATGGTGCCGGTAGGCGGTCGCGTTGACCTCCTGGAGCAGCGCGATGGCCTCCAGGTTCTCCCGACCGCCGTGCACGTTCGGGGCCCACTGCCCCTCCGGCCGGGAGTAGTCGAGGTACAGCATCGAGGCGACCGCGTCGACCCGCAGCCCGTCGACGTGGAACTCGTCCAGCCAGTAGAGCGCGTTGGCGACCAGGAAGTTGCGTACCTCGTTGCGCCCGAAGTCGAAGACGTACGTGCCCCAGTCGGGCTGCTCGCCGCGGCGCGGGTCGGGGTGCTCGTAGAGCGGGGCGCCGTCGAAGCGCGCGAGGGCCCACTCGTCGGTGGCGAAGTGCCCCGGCACCCAGTCGAGGATGACCCCGATGCCGGCGGCGTGCAGCCGGTCGACCAGGTGGCGGAAGTCGTCCGGGTCGCCGAAGCGGGCGGTGGGCGCGTAGAAGCCGGTGACCTGGTAACCCCACGAGCCGCCGTACGGGTGCTCCATCACCGGCAGCAGCTCCACGTGCGTGAAGCCCATCTCGGTGACGTACGCGGTCAACTGCTCGGCCAGCTCGCGGTAGCCGAGGCCGGGCCGCCACGAGCCCAGGTGCACCTCGTACACGCTCATCGGCTCCTCGTGGGGCCGCCGCGTCGCCCGGCGCTCCAGCCACTCCGCGTCGCTCCACGCGTACGCCGAATGGTGCACCACCGACGCGGTGGCCGGCGGCACCTCGGTGCGGGTGGCCATCGGGTCGGCCTTGTCCCGCCACCGGCCGTCGGCGCCGAGAATGCGGTACTTGTAGCGGCTGCCGGCCGGCACGCCGGGCAGGAAGACCTCCCACACGCCGCTGGACCCGAGCGAGCGCATCGGCCAGCCGTCGTCCGGCCCCCAGCCGGTGAAGTCGCCGACCACCCGCACGCCGCGGGCGTTGGGCGCCCAGACCGTGAACGCCACGCCCTCGTCGAAGACCCGGGCGCCGAGCGCCGACCAGAGCCGCTCGTGCCGCCCCTCGCCGATCAGGTGCAGGTCCAGGTCGCCGAGCGTGGGCGGGTAGCGGTACGGGTCGTCGAGCGTCGCGCCGTCCACCTCGACCCGGTAGTCGAGCACCTCGCCGGGCACCACCGACTCGAAGACGCCGACGTCGTGCACCCGCTTCATCGGGTGCCGTTCCCCGTCGACGAGCAGCGTCACCTCGCCCGCGCCCCGGCGCAGCGTGCGGATCGTGGTGCTCCCGTCGGCCGGGTGCGCGCCGAGCACGGCGTGCGGGTCGTGCGCCTCGCCGGCGATCAGCTGGTCCATCGTGCGTCGTCCTTCTCGGCCGGTGCGGTCGGTGCGGTGCCGCCGGAGAGGTCGGCGGGTACGTCTTCGACGGTCAGGTCGGGCGTCGCCGGGTGCGCCGGCTCGGCGTCGGCCGGTGGCGCCGGGCGGCGCACGGTCAGCACGTGCGCCGGTTGCAGGTACGGGTCGAGACGCACCGCGTTGCGCTGCCCCCAGTCGTACTCCGCGCCGGTCAGCTCGTCGCGCACGGTGAACCGCTCGTGCCAGTCGAACCCGAGCGCCGGCATGTCGAGCGTGGTGTTGCCCCACTGCACGGTGCGGGAGTCGAACGAGCAGACCACGATCACCGTGTTGCCGGTCGCCGGGTCGTGCTTCGACCAGCACAGCAGCGCCGGGTTGTCGATGTCGTGGAAACGCAGGTTGCGGAGCTGGTGCAGGGCCGGGTTGTCGCGCCGGACCCGGTTGAGCGTGGTGATGAACGGCGCCAGCGACCGCCCGCGCGCCAGCGCGCCGGCCCAGTCGCGGGGCCGCAGCTCGTACTTCTCGTTGTCCAGGTACTCCTCGGCGCCGGGACGCGCGACGTGCTCGAACAGCTCGAAGCCGGCGTACATGCCCCAGGAAGGGCTGAGCAGCGCGGCCAGCACCGCCCGGATCTTGAACATCGGCGGCCCGCCATGCTGCAACGACTCGTGCAGGATGTCGGGCGTGTTGGGCCAGAAGTTCGGCCGCATCCAGTCCGCCGAGGCGACCAGCTCCTCGCAGTACTCCCGCATCTCGGCCGCCGTCGTGCGCCAGGTGAAATAGGTGTACGACTGGGTGAAGCCGACCTTGCCCAGCCCGTGCATGATCGCCGGGCGGGTGAACGCCTCGGCCAGGAACAGCACGTCCGGGTCGACGCGCTTCACCTCGGCGATCAGCCAGTGCCAGAAGTCGAACGGCTTGGTGTGCGGGTTGTCGACCCGGAAGATCTTCACGCCCTCGCCGACCCAGTGCCGGACCACCCGCAGCACCCCGGCCCGGATGCCCTCCGGGTCGTTGTCGAAGTTCACCGGGTAGATGTCCTGGTACTTCTTCGGCGGGTTCTCCGCGTACGCGATGCTGCCGTCGGCCCGGGTGGTGAACCACTCCGGGTGCTCGGTGACCCACGGGTGGTCCGGCGCGCACTGCAACGCCAGGTCCATCGCCACCTCCAGGCCCTGCTCGGCGGCGGCGGCGACGAAGTCGCGGAAGTCCTCCGGCGTACCCAGGTCGGGGTGGATGGCGTCGTGGCCGCCCTCGGCCGCGCCGATCGCCCACGGCGAGCCCACGTCGTCCGGCCCGGCGGTGAGCGCGTTGTTGCGGCCCTTGCGGTTGACCCGGCCGATCGGGTGGATCGGCGGCAGGTAGAGCACGTCGAAGCCCATCGCGGCCACGCCGGGCAGCCGGTCGAGCGCGGTGACGAACGTGCCGGAGCGGGCCGGCGCGTCCACGGTGGCCGGGATCGCGCCCTCGGAACGGGGGAAGAACTCGTACCAGGCGGAGAACAGCGCGCGCGGCCGGTCCACCCACAGCGTCCGCTCGTCGCCGGTGGTGACCAGCTCACGGACCGGGTACGCCCAGAGCAGCGGCGCGAGGTCCAGCGCCGCGCTCACCCGGTGGGGCAGGCTCTTGGCGTCGTCGGTCAACGCCTTGACGGCTGCCCGCACGCGCTCCTGGTCAGCCTTCGGCACCACGTCGAGCGCGGCCGTCAGCACCCGCGCGCCCTCGGCCAGGTCGTTGGCCAGCTCGGCCGGCCCCTGCCCGGCGGCCAGCTTCTTGGTCACCGCGTTCTGCCAGGTGAGGTATGGATCTCCGAACGCCTCGACGGCGAACCGCCACTCGCCGACCGCGTCCGGGCAGATGGTGGCGTGCCAGCGGTCCTGCCCCGGCTCGCCGGGACGCATCCGGGTGAACGGGCGAGCCGCGCCGTCCGGGCCGAGCCAGACCACGTTGCAGCCGAGCGCGTCGTGGCCCTCGCGGTAGGCGCGGGCCGACACCGGCACGACCTCGCCGACCACCGCCTTGGCCGGGTAGCGACCGCAGGCGACGACGGGGGAGACGTCTTCGATCGGGAACCGTCCAGTCACCCGCTCAACCTACTGCGCGAGATCGTCTCGCGCTCGGCAGCGTCCCCGATGCCCCCGTCGGTGCCCCACCGCCGCGCGATGGGCGTCTCCGGCGCGCGCGGGCACCCATCGCGTGCCGGCCTACCAACTTGATGGCGTGGACGGTTCGCCTCGTGACTCGTCCACGCCATCAAGTTGGTAGCGCTGCGCGCACACCCATTGCGCCGCTACGGCGTCTCGCACCCGGCTCAGGCGGGTGGTTTCGGGGCCACGAACGAGCCCTTGCCCTGGTGCGTGATGATCCAGCCCCGCTCGTCGAGGATTCGCAGTGCGTATCGGACCGGCCAGGCACTCGACTGGTACCGCTCACGCAGTTCGGCGATGACGGCGACTTGTCGCCGGGATGCAGGGTGCCCGCACGGATCGAGGCCGTGACATCGGCGATGATCTGCTCATACAGCGGTGTCTGCGGCATGGGGGCACCACCTCTCGTCAGCGATCCGATCTTCGCACTCGGAGTGACGCGCCGTAACCGGGTGCCCGGGTCACTCCGAACCGAACGCGCGGCGCTGACCCGGCGGCAGTACGCCTACGGCGGGACGGTCGCGTTGCTCGTACTCGCTCTGCTCCTGCTGGGTTTGTTCCGGTGAGCGGGACGGGCCGGCGGTGAACGCGCTGCCGGTGGGTCGCCGCGTCGCCCAGGCTCGCCGCCGCCCAGGGGAACGGGGCCTCCGCCCGCGATCTGCTCGACCGCGCGGAGCGGGCCGGCGACAAGGAAAACAGCCGGGCGGCGATCGAGGCCGCGCGGGTGGTCGCCGAGGCGGCGCTCGGCGAGGTCACGGCGGCGACGGTACGCCACGAGCGGCTGACCGCCGACGACGAGTGGCGGTGGTTGCCGGCCGCCCCGCCCGGCCTGCCCCGTCCCGCCGCAGGCCGGCCCGCCTAGGGTTCCCGCATCCGGGCCCGGAGCACGTCGAACTCGCATCCCGGCGCGTCCGGGTCGAAGCCGTGCTCGATCAGCCAGCGCGACGCCACCAGGCTGCGCAGCGACCACCAGGCGCGGATCGCCTCCCGGTCCGCGCCGGCGCCGTAGCCCGCGAGCAGGTCGTCCAGGCGTTCCTCGTGCCCGAGCGTCAGCGTCGCGAGGTCGGCCATGGCGTCCCCGGGAGCGGCCTCGGACCAGTCGATGACGCCGGTGACCTCGTCGCCGTCGACGAACACGTGGGTGATCTGGAGGTCGCCGTGGACGAACACCGGTTTCCGCGGCCGGAGCGCGGCCCCGGCGATCTCCCGGTTACGCCGGATCACCTCGGCGGGCAGGACGGCATTGGCGAGCAGCCACGCGCACTCGCGGTCGAGTTCCGCCGCCACGTCGTCGAGCCGGCGGCCCGGCCACGGCGGCAACGGCGCGTCGTGCAGCCGCCGGACGGCGGCGCCCGTGGCGGCCCACGCCGTCGGCGACGCGGCCGACGGTTCGCCGAGGAGGCCGAGCGCCGTGCCGGGCACGGCGGCGATCGCGAGTACGGGCGGCTCGTGCCAGCGGACCGCCGGGGTCGGTATCGGCGCGAGGGCCATCGCCCGCACCTCGATGTCGGCGTGCGACGGGTCACCGTCGATCTTCAGGAACACGTCGCCGACGCGCAGCGTCACGCGCTGGCGGTGGGCGACGACGACCTCGACGTCCTGCGTACCGGACGTCCCGGCGGGCTCTGCCATGTCGGCCATCCTGACCCGGACGGCCGCCGATGTCGCCGGAGTTTGCCGGCCGGTCGACACCTGTCAACAAGGGGCCCCGCCTCTACCGGAGGCGTTAAGAAGGGGCCCCTCCTTTCACGGAGTGATAGAGGGCGAGGGTTTGGGTGGCGATTGCGGGCCAGGAGAAGTGGTCGACGGCGCGCTGTCGGCCTGCCGCGCCGAATGCCGCGATCCGCGCCGGGTCGGCCAGCAGTTCGTTCATCCGGGCGGCCAGGTCGGCCACGAAGCGTTCCGGGTCCCGTGGCGTGCCGGAGCCGTCGGTGGCCTGCTCGATCGGCACCAGCAGCCCGGTCTCGCCGTCGGCGACGACCTCCGGGATGCCGCCGGTGGCGGTGGCCACCACGGCCGTCTCGCAGGCCATCGCCTCCAGGTTGACGATGCCCATCGGCTCGTAGACGGACGGGCAGACGAAGATCGTGGCGTGCGTGAGCACCTGGATCACCTCGTGCTTGGGCAGCATCGCCGCCACCCAGACCACGCCGGAGCGCTTCGCCCGCAGCTCGGCGGCCAGCTCCTCGACCTCGGCGCCGATCTCGGGGGTGTCCGGCGCGCCGGCCAGCAGCACGAGCTGGGTGTCGGTGGGCAGCTCCCGGGCCGCGCGCAGCAGGTACGGCAGGCCCTTCTGCCGGGTGATCCGCCCGACGTAGACCACGCTGGGTCGGGCCGGGTCGATGCCGAGCCGGTCGAGCACGTCGGTGTTCCGGTCCGGGGCGTACTGCGCGGTGTCGATGCCGTTGTAGACCACCCGGACCCGGTCCGGGTCCACCGCCGGGTACGCGGTGAGCACGTCGCGCCGCATGCCCTCGCTCACCGCGATGATCGCGTCGGCGCTCTCGTACGCGGTCCGCTCGCACCAGGAGGAGAGCGCGTACCCGCCGCCGAGCTGTTCGGCCTTCCACGGGCGCAGCGGCTCCAGGCTGTGCGCGCTCACCACGTGCGGCACCCCGTGCAGCAGCTTCGCGGTGTGCCCGGCCAGGTTGGCGTACCAGGTGTGGCTGTGCACCACGTCGGTGCCGGCGGTGCCGGCGGCCATCTCCAGGTCGACGCCCATGACGCGCAGCGCGGCGTTCGCGCCGGCCAGCCCGGCCGGCTCGGGGTACGCGGTGACGCCCGGCTCGTCGCGCGGCGCGCCGAAGCAGTGCACCCGCACGTCGGCGAGGCGGCGCAGCTCGCGGGCCAGGTACTCCACGTGCACCCCGGCCCCGCCGTAGACCTCCGGCGGGTATTCACGGGTGAGCAGGTCGACGCGCATCGGTGCCATGCCCGCACCCTAGTGCAGACCGCCGGATCGCACCGGGTACGCAAGTGTGGCCGTCCGAGTGGTGAAGTCGCGTCCGGGTGGATAGCGTCTGACCATGGCTGCCAAGGTGCTCGCGATCGTCCTGGCCGGCGGGGAGGGCAAGCGCCTGATGCCCCTGACCACCGACCGGGCGAAGCCGGCCGTCCCCTTCGGCGGGATGTACCGCATGGTCGACTTCGTCCTCTCCAACCTGGCGAACGCCGGCTTTCTCAAGATCGTCGTGCTGACCCAGTACAAGTCCCACTCGCTGGACCGTCACATCACCAAGACCTGGCGGATGTCGACGCTGCTCGGCAACTACGTCACGCCGGTGCCGGCGCAGCAGCGCCGCGGCCCGTGGTGGTTCGCCGGCTCGGCCGACGCGATCTACCAGAGCTTCAACCTGATCAACGACGAGCAGCCCGACTACGTGATCGTCTTCGGCGCCGACCACATCTACCGGATGGACCCCCGGCAGATGGTGGAGGACCACATCGCCTCCGGCGCCGGGGTGACCGTGGCCGGCATCCGCCAGCCGCTGAGCATGGCCGACCAGTTCGGCGTGATCGAGGTCGGCGAGGACGGCAAACGGATCCGGGCGTTCCGGGAGAAGCCCACCGACGCGGTGGGGCTGCCCGACGCGCCCGACCAGATCTACGCCTCGATGGGCAACTACGTGTTCTCCACGGGCGCGCTCTGCGAGGCGGTCGAGCGCGACGCGGAGGACAAGACGAGCAAGCACGACATGGGCGGCAGCATCATCCCGATGCTGGTCGAGCGCGGCGAGGCCAACGTCTACGACTTCAAGGACAACGAGGTGCCGGGCAGCACCGACCGGGACCGCGGCTACTGGCGCGACGTGGGGACGCTCGACTCCTTCTACGACGCGCACATGGATCTGATCAACGTGCACCCGGTGTTCAACCTCTACAACTTCGACTGGCCGATCTACACCGACCAGCCGCCGTACCCGCCGGCCAAGTTCGTCCACCAGTGGGGCGAGCGGGTCGGCCGGGCGGTCGGCTCGATGGTCTCGCCCGGCGCGGTGGTCTCCGGCTCGCTGGTGGAGAACTCGGTCGTCTCGCCGAAGGCCAAGGTGCACTCCTGGGCGCACGTCGACGGCGCGGTGCTGATGGAGGGCGTGGAGATCGGCCGGCACGCGGTCGTCCGCCGCGCGATCCTGGACAAGAACGTCTACGTTCCGGAGGGCGCCGAGATCGGCGTCGACCTGGAGAAGGACCGCCAGCGCTACACCGTCTCCGACAACGGCATCGTCGTCATCGGCAAGGGCCAGCGCGTCGAGCCCTGACCGGCCCCATCCAACCCGAGGAGGATCCCGCAGTGGCCCACCCCCGTGCCGGGCAGCCCGCCGAGCCCGCCGACCTGGTCGACGTGCCCCGGCTGGTCACCGCCTACTACGCCGAGCACCCGGACCCGGACGACCCGGCGCAGCAGGTCTCCTTCGGCACCTCCGGGCACCGCGGGTCGAGCCTGCGCAACGCGTTCAACTCCGACCACATTCTCGCCGTGACCCAGGCGCTCTGCGACTACCGGCGGGAGCACGGCGTGGACGGGCCGCTGTTCCTGGCCCGGGACACCCACGCGCTCTCCGCGCCGGCCGAGGTCGACGCGCTGGAGGTGCTGGCCGCGAACGACGTCACCGTGCTGCGCGACAGCCGGGACGGCTACACCCCCACCCCGGCGGCGTCGCACGCCATCCTCACCCACAACCGGGGCCGCACCAGCGGGCTCGCCGACGGCATCGTGATCACGCCGTCGCACAACCCGCCGTCCGACGGCGGGTTCAAGTACAACCCCACCAACGGCGGGCCGGCCGACACCGACGTCACGAAGTGGATCCAGGACCGCGCGAACGCCATCCTCGCCGCCGGGCTCAAGGAGGTGAAGCGCATCCCGTACGCCCGGGCCCGCGCCGCCGACACCACCGGGGAGTACGACTTCCTCGCCCGGTACGTCGACGACCTGCCCGCCGTGCTGGACATCGACGCGATCCGGGACGCCGGGGTGCGCGTCGGGGCCGACCCGATGGGCGGGGCGAGCGTCGCGTACTGGGGGGAGATCGCCGAGCGGCACCGCCTCGACCTCACGGTGATCAACCCGGAGGTGGACCCGACCTGGCGGTTCATGACGCTCGACGGCGACGGCAAGATCCGGATGGACTGCTCCTCGCCGAACGCGATGGCCTCGCTGATCGCCGCCCGGGACCGCTTCGCGGTCTCCACCGGCAACGACGCCGACGCCGACCGCCACGGCATCGTCACGCCCGACGGCGGGCTGATGAACCCCAACCACTACCTGGCGGTGGCGATCGGCCACCTGTTCCGTACCCGGGAGCGGTGGAGCCCGGCCGCGGCGGTGGGCAAGACGCTGGTCTCCTCCTCGATGATCGACCGGGTCGCGGCCGACCTGGGCCGGCCGCTGCTGGAGGTGCCGGTCGGCTTCAAGTGGTTCGTGCCCGGCCTGCTCGACGGCACGGTCGGCTTCGGCGGCGAGGAGAGCGCCGGCGCGTCCTTCCTGCGCCGCGACGGCAGCACCTGGACCACCGACAAGGACGGCATCCTGCTCTGCCTGCTGGCCGCCGAGATCATCGCGGTGACCGGGCGCACGCCCAGCGAACACTGGGCCGAGCTGGCCGAGCGGTTCGGCGCGCCCGCCTACGCCCGGATCGACGCCCCGGCCAGCCGGGAGCAGAAGGCCGTCCTCGGCAAGCTCTCGCCGGAGCAGGTGACCGCCACCGAACTGGCCGGCGAGCCGATCACCGCCACGCTCACCAGCGCCCCGGGCAACGGCGCGTCGATCGGCGGGCTGAAGGTGACCACCGAGTCGGGCTGGTTCGCGGCCCGGCCGTCGGGCACCGAGGACGTCTACAAGATCTATGCCGAGTCGTTCCAGGGGCCGGAGCACCTGGCCCGCATCCAGGACGAGGCGAAGTCACTGGTCGACGGCGTGCTCGGCACGGCCTGACGGTCAGCGGTCCGGGGGCAGCTCACGGCGGTTGAGCTGCTCCCGCAGCCCGTCCGGCAGCAGCTCGCGGAGCTGGTCGGGCAGCAGCGGCAGGTCCAGCAGGCTCAGCTTGAGCTGGTTGCGTTCCTGGTAGCGGCGCGGGTCGAGGCGGACCACCCGGCCGGCGTCGCGGACGTACCGGACGTGCACCGACCCGCCGGTCGCGGCCTCGCGGATCAGTAGCCCGTCCATCTCCACCGCCACCGGCGCCGAGTCCGGGCGCAGCTCCAGGTGGACGCTCTCGTGCGGGGAGAGCAGCACCGACCGGGAGATCCCGGCCATCGGCGCCGACGGCGTCACCACCAGCGCCTCCGTGGCCGGCGAGACCAGCGGGCCGCCGGCGGCGTAGCTGTACGCGGTCGAGCCGGTCGGCGTGCTCACCACGATCGCGTCGCACCGGTAGTAGCCGTACCGCTGACCGTCCACCGCGAGCGTGGCGGTGACGAAGCCGGCCCCCGGCTGCCGGACCAGCGCGATGTCGTTGAACGCCACCACGTCGTCGCCGCACACGTCACAGGCCAGGCAGGCGTGCGACTCGATGGTGAAGTCGTGCGCCACCAGCCGTTCCAGCGCCCGGGGCAGATCGGGCGGCTGCACCTCGACCAGGAAACCGACCCGGCCCAGGTGCACTCCGAGCACCGGCTTCGGGTCCCGCACGGCCAGCCGCAACGCGCCGAGCATGGTGCCGTCCCCGCCGATGCTGATCAGCGCGTCGCTCTGCGCGGCCAGCGCGTGGGCGGGCACCGCCGCCACCGAGGGCGGCACGCGGTGCCGGTCCTCGACGCGTACGGCAAGCGTCTTGCCGTGCCGGGTGGCCCAGCCCACGATCATCTCCACCACCTCGGAGACGTCCCGAGTCGGGTGCAGCACCAGCCCGAACACATACCCCGCCACCGATACAGCTCACCACACCGGCGGGCGGCCCGCCGGGTGTACGGCCGCGACCGCGCGACTCAGCGGGAGGTGACGAAGACGAGCTGCTCACCGGGCCAGGGCTCGGTGATGCCGTGGCGGTCCAGGAGCGTCATGCCGCGGGCCTCGATCGCCTTCACCAGGTCGTCGGTCTCTTTCCAGGCGGTGGCGGCCCACGCGTCGAAGGCCGCGTCGGCGACGCCCTGCTGCGCGTCCACGATCAACCGACCGTCGGGCCGGAGCACCCGCCGGATCTCGTCGACCGTGCGGTCCAGGTCGAGCGCGTGGTCGAGGGCGTTGCAATAGACGGCGTCCACGCACCGGTTGGGGAAGACCAGATGGTGGAAGTCGCCGTGCAGCACCCACGGGTTCTCCTCGCCGGGGTTCAGGTCGATGCCGACGGCGAAGGCGCCCACGTCGTGGAACGCCTTGACCTCGGTGCCGAGCCGGGCAGCGAGGCAGAGCACCGATCGGCCCGTCCAGTCCTCCCCGGCCAGCCTCGCGGCCAACGCGGCGCGGAACCTCCGGTCGTACTCCGACAGGTCCAGCAGCGCGAGCTTGCTGCGTTGGTGGGCCACGTACGACTTGTACGAGCGGTAGCGGCGACTGGTCACGAGCTGGTCGGCGTCCGCTGGTTGCCAGGACCGCGCGTCGCGGACGAACCAGGCCAGGCCGGCCCAGGCCCGGCGGTCCAGCAGGACCCGGGTGGTACGCACGGGGCGTCGGACGGCCTTGGTGACGGTCCTGGCGAGGGTGCGCGCGCTCATCGTGCTCCTTCCGGGTGATCGCGATGCGGAGCGTGGATCACCATCCGACCTGCGGGTGGCGTTCGACCCGCTCCTGTCGTCCTACCAACGGTCGTCGTCCGGTCCGGTGATGGGCGGCCGGAGGATTTGTCCCTTTAGCGAGGTTGCGCCGCCTCGGCCGCTCGCACCGACGGACGTGACCTCCTGCCGCGGTGGTCGTTAGGTGGTGGGTCGGGTGGGAACGGATGAGCGTTCTTGGGGACCAAACTCCCGCTTTGCCCCACTTGGTGGCGGTCAATCGCACAGAATGTCCACGGTGTGCATCGCAGGAGACGACAAGGAGAGTCCACGTGCCAGGTGACGGTGGGTCGCTGCGGGATCAGCCGCCGACGCGGCCGATGACTGCACACGCTCGCCCCCCGGAGCGGCGGTCCCGCCCGTACGACACGGTCAAGCGGGTGATGGACGTCGCGCTGGCCGTCGTCCTGCTCGTCCTCGCGGCCCCGCTCATGCTGCTGGTGGCGGGCGTGATCCTGGCGACGCACGGGCGTCCGGTGCTGTTCCGGCACACCCGGCCGGGCTTGGACGGCGCGTTGTTCGACGTCGTCAAGTTCCGCACCATGCTGCCGTTGGATCCCCGCCGTGGCCTGGTCACCGACGCCGACCGGCTGACCCGGCTCGGGGCCTGGCTCCGCGCCAGCAGCCTGGACGAGCTGCCGGAGCTGTGGAACGTGCTCCGCGGCGAGATGAGCCTGGTGGGCCCCCGCCCGCACCTGGTCAGCTACCTGGAGCGTTACACCCCGGAACAGGCCCGCCGCCACGAGGTCCGCCCCGGTCTGACCGGTCTCGCGCAGGTGCGCGGGCGCAACGCGTTGAGCTGGGAGAAGAAGTTCGAGTACGACCTGGAGTACGTCGACCGGCGGTCCCTCGCCCTGGACCTGCGGATCCTCGCCGAGACCGTCAAGGTGGTGCTGCGTCGGGAGGGCATCTCGGCACCCGGCACCGTCACCTGGCACGAGTTCATGGGCACCCCGAGCGAGCGTGACGCCAGTGACCGTCGCTCGTCCCCGGCGGCGACATCGGCACGTTCGTCCGGCTGATCTCGACACGACGGGAGCCCCATGGTCAGGATCCTGCTCTTCGGCGCGTCCGGCTTCATCGGCCGTGCGGTCCGGGTCGTCCTCGCGGAGCACTTCACGGTCGTCGCGCCGAGCCGGCGGGAATGCGACCTCGTCGCGCTGGACCGGGCGGACCTGATCGCGTTCATGCGACGGGTACGACCCGACGCGGTGGTCAACTGCGCCGGGCGGATCGTCGGCACCGCCGCCCAGTTCATCGAGGCGCACACGCTGGTCACCGCCAAGCTGATCGAGGGGGTCGAGGCGGTCTCGCCGCGGACCCGGCTGGTCCGGATCGGCTCGGCGGCCGAGTACGGGATCATCCCGTACGGCGGCGACGCGGCCGAGACGGATCCGGCCCACCCGGTGAGCGAGTACGGGATCAGTCAGCTCGCCGCGACCGACCTGGTGCGACTGGCCGCCGGTCGTCCCCAGGTCGACGCCGTGGTGCTGCGGGTCTTCAACCCCGTCGGACCGGGTTCGCCCCACGGCACGGTGCTGGGGCGAGCCGCCGACCTGCTGAAAGCCGCGTCGGCCAGCGGAGCCGGACAGATCGAGCTGGGGCTCAGCGACGCACACCGCGATTTCGTCGACGTCCGCGACGTGGCGGGGGCGGTGCTGGCGGCGCTGCGGGCCGATCGTCTGCCGGCGCCCGTCTTCAACGTGGGCAGCGGCCGGGCGGTCGCCGTCCGGGAGGCCGTCGAGATGCTCGCCCGCCAGGCCGGGTTCACCGGGCACATCGTCGACGGGCTGCGATCACCGGCCGCCGAGCGGTCCGCGGCGGTGCCCTGGACCCGGGCCGACATCAGCCGGGCCGCCGACGCGCTGGGGTGGTCTCCCCGGCACTCGCTGGCCGACTCCCTGGCCGGACTGTGGGCCGGACGGCTGGGTGCCCCGGCCGCGCCGAACGACACCCTCGCGTTCGAGTCGGTCACCTCCTGACACCGACTTCCACCTCGACGAAGGAGGACATTGTTGAGTACGACCCGCGTACTGGTCACCGGCGGTGGTGGCTTCGTCGGAAGCAACCTCGTCCGGGCCGCCCTGGCCCGGGGTGCGTTCGCCGACATCCGGGTGATCGACGACTTCTCCGTCGGCCTGGAGAGCAACCTGGACGGTTGCGACGTGGAGGTGATCCGCGGCTCGATCCTCGACCCGTCGGCGCTCCACCTGGCGATGGCCGACCGGGACGCCGTCGTGCACCTGGCCGCCCTGCCGAGCGTACCGCGCTCGCTGCGCGACCCGATGGCCTCGCACGCCGCCAACGCCACCGGCACGCTGGCGGTCCTCGATGCCGCCCGGCACGCCCAGGTGGGCCACGTGATCGTCGCCTCCTCGTCGTCGGTGTACGGCAGCAATCCGGCGCTGCCCAAGAGCGAGACGGACTGGACCCGACCGCTGAGCCCGTACAGCGCCAGCAAGCTCGCCACCGAGGCGTACGCCTTGGCGTTCCAGTCCAGCTTCGGCCTGCCGGCCCTGGCCTTCCGCTTCTTCAACATCTACGGCCCCGGCCAACGTCACGACCACGCCTACGCCGCGGTGATCCCCCGGTTCGCGTACGCGGCACTCGTCGGTGAGCCGCTCACCGTGCACGGTGACGGCGGCCAGTCCCGGGACTTCACCTACGTGGAGACGGTCTGCCAGGTGCTGATCGACGCGGTGCTCCGTCGGGTCGCGCATCCGCAGCCGGTGAACCTCGCCTTCGGCACCCGCACCGACCTGCGCACCGTGCTGGACGAACTCCGCCTGCTCGTGGACCGGCCGCTCACCGTTCGGCACGAGCCGCCCCGGCCCGGGGACGTGCGGCACTCCCAGGCTGACAACCTGTTGCTGCGAGAGCTGTTCCCCGGCATCCGCCCGGCGCCCTTCGCCGACGGCCTGCGCCACACGGTGGAGTGGCTGCGGTCCCGGCTCGGCCCGCTCACCGCCCGGGTTCACGGCGAGGTGGCCCCCAGCGGCTCGCTCAGCGCGCGTACCGTGCGGTAGAAGTCGGACCGGCGGGTGTCGAGCACGTCGGCGCGGTAGTCCTGGGCGCGCCGCAGGTTCCGCCGCGACGCCTCGGTCAGCCGCGCCGGATCGGCCACCAGCGCCCGGATGCGCTCCGCCAGCGCCGCCGGGTCGTCCGGCCGGACCAGGACGTCCTCGGCCAGCAGCTCGGGGATGCCCCCGGCGGTCGAGCCGATCGCCGGCAGGCCCCGCGCCATCGCCTCGATCAACGCCCGGGGCAGCCCCTCGGTGCGCGACGGCATCACGAACACGTCCGCCCGGTCCAGCACCTCGCGCAGGGCCCTGGGGGAGGACACCCAACCGGCGAACGTGACCTGCTCGGCCACTCCTCGTTCGTCGGCGTACCGGCGCAGCTGGTCGGCGAACCGCCCCACGCCGACATGGGTCAGTTCGTGCCGTTCGCCGGTGCGGTTCAGCTCGACGAGCGCGTCGATCAGCGTGTCGACGCCCTTGTACATCTGGTCGAGCGAGCCGACGCAGAGCAGCCGGGCCGCCGGCAGGGCCGCGGTGTGCACCCGCGGTTCGTCGACGTACGCCTCCGCGGGCAGGTCCACCGACGAGATGCTGACCGAGGGCGCGCCGGCGGCGGGCGGATACCGTCGTTGGAGCGTGTGCTCGGTCTCGTAGGAGACGGCGGCGGCGGAGCGGCACTGCTGCTGCATGGTGGTGGTGGCCCAGTAGCGCAGGGCCGGCCGCGCCGGGTGCTGCACCCCGCCGGGGGCGAACAGGTCGTAGGGATCCCCGATGACCTCGACGGCATATGGCCGACCCCGCCGTCGCAACCGACTGCTGGCGACCGCGGCGATCGGTGAGGGCACCCGGAGGATGACCGAGTCGGCGTCCACCACCGCCCGGGCGATCGCCTGCCGGATCGCCACGTTGTGCCGGGCGAACTGTGCCGGACCCTCGTAGTACGGAACCGCCCACACCTCGACGCCGGGTCCGTCCACCCGGCCGGCGTCGGGCGGCGCGGCGTCGACATGGCGTACCCGGGACACCAGCCGGACCTCGTCGAAGGCGGCCAGATAACGGGACCAGATCGAATGGTCGGGTCCGGCCTCGATCCAGGTGCGGCCGTCGGGCGTTCGCAGCAGCCGGTACTCCGACGTGACGACGACTTTGGACATCAGTTCTCCCGTCGAGAGTCGGACCGGCTTGTCACCGGGCGCCATCAGCGTTCTATCAGAAGAGTCAGGCGGTTGTTGTCGCTTCCTCGAAACAGGACGGACATTCACGCGCCTGGACGATTGCTGCGGTTCTGCCCGTCACTTTCCACCCGACAAGATCGTTGCACCGGACGGTGCGGCAGGCTGGGCGTGGCCGTTCCATTTCGGGGGTTCAAGGGGGAATTCGGTGTTCTCGTTCGTCGGACTGCCAGGAAGGCCGTGAACCGGGGCTATGTCGGCGCGCACGCCGCCGCCGAGGCGGCCACGCCGCGGGACCGCGCCGGTCAGCGGGCCGACGGAGCCCGGATAGCTGACCCGGGCAAGGTGCTCTGGGCCATGCTCGGCCTGGGCGTGGCGTCGGTGGCCCAGTGGGCGGTCATCACGCTGCTCGCCCGCTTCGGCACCCCGCACATGGTGGGGCAGTACGCCTTCGGCCTCGCGGTCAGCGCGCCGGTGATGCTGGTGGCCGGCCTCGGCCTGCGTACCGTCCTGGTCACCGAGACGCAGGGGCGCTTCGACTTCGACGACTACCTGCGGCTGGGTGTCGTCGCGGCGCTGGTCGGGCTCGTGCCGCTCACCCTCATCGCCGGTGTGCGAGGGTCCGCCGACGGCGTGATCATCATGCTCGTCGGGCTCGCCAAGGCGATCGACGGGATCGGTGAGATCTACTTCGGGTTCTTCCAGCGGCGGCTGCTCATTCGAACGATCAGTGTCGCGATGATGGTCAACAGCTTTCTCACGCTGCTGTTGATGGGATGCCTGCTGCTGCTCACCGGCAATGCGGCGTGGGCGACGCTCGGCTCGGTCATCGGGTCGACCATCGGGTCGATCGCCTACTCCCGCCGGGCGGCCCGTCGACTGACCGGACCCTCGGTGCCGGGCGTCGGCGGAAAGGCGTGGCGGCACTCTCGACTGCTGCTGGTGATCGCCTTTCCGGTGGGGCTGTCCGTGGGGCTCAACTCGTTCACCACAAACATTCCTCGATACATTCTGGAGCGGCAGCAGGGTACCGCCGCACTCGGCATCTTCGCTGCGCTCAGCTACGTGGTGCTGGCCGCCAACACGTTCTTCTCGGCGGTCTCGCAGACGGTGTTGCCCCGGATGGCTCAGCTCCACCAGGCCGGTCACCACCGCCGGCTGGCAGCGCTGACCGGGCGGCTGGTTCTCGCCTGCCTGGTTCTCGGCGCCTGCGCCTGTCTCGTTGCCGCGGTGGTCGGTGGGCCGGCGCTGAGGTTGCTGTACGGAGCCGAGTATGCCGACTACACCGGCGTCCTCGTCGTCCTCACCGTCGCGGTTGCGTTCAGCGGGACGCTGTTCTTCATCAACACCGCGTTGCTCGCCGCCCGACGATTCGGCACCCAGCTGACGGCGAGTGTCGCGATGCTGGGGCTCAACATGGCCGTCAGCCTCCTGCTGGTTCCGGCGTACGGCCTCGTCGGCGCCGCGTGGACGGTGGTGGTCGCCCTCGTCGTCGAGACCCTGATCAAGGTCGTGATGCTGATCCGGTCGCTCTCGATCCGCCCCGGGTCGAGGGCTCCGGGTGCCGGCCGACGGTCAGGTCTGAATCCTGGCGGGACCCGGCACGTCGGCCCGCAGCATCGGCGGGGACGGATCCGCGCCTGAGGACGGCCGGGACATCGCGTCCCGCACCATCTGGTAGAAGCCGTTGCGTCGAGGCTCCAGGGTCTCCCGGGAGAACTGACGGGCCCGGGCCAGGTTCCGTGCCGAGGCCGCATCCATGCGAGCGGGATCGTCGAGCATCAGGGCAATGGCCGTGGCCAGGGCCGAAGGATCCCCCGGAAGCACCGTGTCAGCCGCGGGCAGGAGTTCGGGGATGCCACCGACCCGCGTGCCGATGGCCGGCAGAGCGCGTGCCATGGCCTCGATCAGCGCGCGCGGCAACCCTTCCGTCCGCGACGGCATCACGAACAGGTCCGCGCGGTCGAGCTGTTCCCGGAGCGGGGTGCCGGGGGCGACCCATCCGGCGAGCGTCACCCGGTCGGCCACGCCGTGCTCGGTGATCAGACGATGCAGCCGGTTCCGGTACTGACCCTCACCGAGGTGCACGAGTCGCACACGCACCCCCCGGGCGGCGAGCTGCGCCACCGCGAGGACGAGCGTGTCGACCCCCTTGTACATCTGCTCGAGCGTGCCCACCGCGACGATGGTGGGTACGACACCGACCTGCCTGACGAACCGTCGAGGACGAGCCACGAATGCCTCGGCCGGCAGATCGATGCTGGACACGGCGACGGTCGGCACGCCCGGCGCGCTGGGATACCGGGCCTGGAGGTGCGACTCCGTCACGTACGACACGGCTGCCGCGGCGCGGCACTCCCGCCGCAGCCGCCCTGTTGCCCGGCGCCGCAACAGCGGGCGGAGGGGATGCCGGATGACGCCCTTGGCGAAGACGTCCCAGGGATCACCCACGACCTCCACGGCGAACGGTAGTCCCTGCCGGACGCGGGCCGCGCACAGCAGCGTTCCGAGGACGGACGGGACCCGGAGGATCACGGCGTCGTCCGCGGTGGCGGCGGCCCCGACCGCGCGGCGTACCAGGTGACGTCGACGGAGATACTGCCAGGGACCGAGGTAGTAGGGCACCGCGTGGACCTCGACGCCCTCGCCGTCGACCCGTCGTCGGTCGGCCGGAGGCTCCCGCTGGTCCCGGACCCGGGCCACGACACGGACCTGGTCGAAGGCGCTGAGGTAGCGTCGCCAGAAGCGGTGGTCGGCTGTGGTGGACGTCCACACACTGCCGTCCGGGGTCCGGATGAGCCTGCTCTCCGTGGTGACCACGACCCTCACTCGGCGGTCTCCAAGGAAGAACGTCGAGTGCCGGCCACCGGGCGTCGCGGGCGATCGGGCGCATGTCGCTCGACGGCCTCTTCGATGAGGTCGACCATCCGGTGTTCCGCCCGCTGCCTGTCGAAATGCTGCTCGGCGTATCGGCGGGCATGGTCGCCACGGGTGTCCAGCCGCCCGGCCGCGTACTCGCGGTACGCCACCTCCAGGCCTTCGGCCAGTGCGTCGACGTCGTCTCGTGGCACCACCCAGCCGGACCGCCCGTCCACGGTCTCCGGCAGTCCACCCGCATCGCTGACCACACTCGGCACCGACATGGCGCTGGCCTCCACCGGGGCCCCGTGCCCCTCGGACAGGGACGGGCTGACGCTGAGGTTCGCCGCTCGGTAGGCCGGGCGCACATCCTCGACCGAGTTCAGCCACGTCACGCTCGGATCGGCGATGACGTCGAACCGCCGGATCAGCTCGTCCCGATGCGCCACCCCGATCCGGTTGGTGCCGCCGCCGACCAGCAGGAGGTGCGCGTCGGGCCGGCGGGCCCGGAACGACCGCCATGCCGCCAGCAGCACGTCGTGGCCCTTGATGCCGCGCCGACTCGTGCCCAACCACCGTGGTGGATAGACGAAGGCGACCATGATGACCACGAAGCCCGACAGCGGCAGGCCGAGGTCGGCCCGGGCCTTTGCCCGCTCCCGGTCCCGGTGTGACGGGGGCCGGTAGCGGGAGATGTCGACCCCCACCGTCACCGCGGGACGGCGCTCGCTCGACAGGCCGAGCTCTCCGTACAGTCGGGAGGTGTAGGCGGTGCCGCAGATCACGAGATGGTCCAGGCGGCAGAGCACCCGTTCCACCGCGCGGATCACGGGCGACTCGAGGAACAGCGGGCCGACCACCGTGTGCACCCGGCAGAACCCGAGCCCCAGGGAGGCGATTCGGGCGGCGAGGGCGGCGGCGTACAGGTGATGGTTCACCACGTCGGGCCGCAGCTCACGCAGGAGCCGGCGGAGCTGCCACAGTTGGCGCACCGTGGAGGGGGTCGGACGGAAGCGGAAGCTGAAGGGGGACGGCACGGTCCGTACGCCGATCTCGTGCAGGCGTTCGGTGAGTCGGCCGGGGCCGGCCGGAAGGACGACGATGGGCTCGTGCCCACGGTCGCGCAGGGTGGCCGCCTGCGTGGCGACCCAGGCGCCGCCCACATTGGTCTTGACGATGATGGCGATGCGCAGACCGCTCATGGCGTACCTCCTCGGGCGAGGGCTGCGGAACGTCCGACGGGCACGGCGCCAGGCTCGGCTGGAGCCGCCACGGTCACCCACGCTCCAGGAACCGCTCGATGGTCCGGAAGACGTGTGCCTCCTGTGAGTCGTCCATGGCCGAGCCGCTCGGTAGCGCGAGACCGTGGGCGAAGAGTCGGTCCGACACCCCGTTCAACGCTGCTCGGGCGCCTGCGTAGACCGGCTGGCGGTGCATCGGCTTCCACAGCGGGCGGGTCTCGATGTCGGCGCGGGAGAGTGCCGCCGCGAGGTCGGCGGCGGGCCAACTCGACCGTTCGGGATCGACCACGACACAGGTCAGCCAACAGTTGCTCTCGACGTCACCTTCGCCGAGCAGTCGCACTCCGGGTATGGCAGCGAAGAACTTGGCGTACCGCTCGCGCAGTTGCCGGCGGCGTGACCTCATCTCGTCGAGCCGGGTCAGTTGGGCCCGGCCGAGAGCGGCCAGCAGGTTGCTCAGCCGGTAGTTGTAGCCGACCTCGTGGTGCTCGTAGTGCACGACCGGCTGCCGGGACTGGGTGGCCAGATACCGGCACCGCTCCACCAACTCGCCGTCGTCGGAGACCAGCATCCCGCCACCGGAGGTGGTGATTATCTTGTTGCCGTTGAAGGAGAAGACTCCGGCACGTCCGAACGAACCGGCCGGGCGCCCGCCGTGGGCCGCACCCAACGACTCGGCGGCATCCTCCAGCAACGGAACCCCGGCCGCGTCGCACACCGGGACCAGGCGGGTGTAGTCGGCGCAGGCGCCGAAGAGGTCGACCGCCATGACCGCCGCTACGCTTCGGCCCTCAGCCCGCAGCGTCTCCAGCAGCGCGGCGAGAAGCGCGGGATCGATGTTGCCGGTGTTGGGCTCGCTGTCGACGAAGACGGGCTCGGCACCGGTGTAGACCACCGCGTTCGCGCTGGCCACAAACGTCATGGTGGGTACGACGACGACCTGGCCCGGGCGGACGCCGAGGGCGAGCAGCGCGAGATGCAGCGCAGCGGTGCCCGAGCTGACGGCCACGGCGTGGGCGCAGCCGGCTCGCTCCGCGATGTCCCGCTCGAAAGCGGTCACCTCGGGACCTACCGGCGCGATCCAACCGGACCGCAGGGCGTTGATGAGATAGGACTCCTCGAGCTGCCCCACGTCGGGCGGGGACAGATGGACCCGGCCGCTCATGCAGTCTCCCGTCACGATGGTGGACACCCTCGGGGGTTCATAGCAAGGATGAACAGATCTTATCCGACATATACCTTGAAACCGGTCATAATTCGCTCAACGGGTAGCCGAAAGATGATCGGCCCACTTCCGTGGCGGCCCGACACTCGCGACGGCATCAGGCCCCTGCGGCTAGACGACCGACGTGACCGGTGCTCGCCGGTGCCGGCCCGCCAGTTCGTCGCGAACGGGCCCCGGTAGGGATGGCGAGACGCGAGCGAGCTCGTGGGGAGCGGTGTGGGTTCGGCGGGAGAAGAAGACGACAGTGACCAGCGGCAGCGCGATCTTCACGAGGTACCAGAGCAGATTGTCGAGGTCGCTGCCGAGGGCAAGGATCACGATCACCCCGGCGATGCCACTCATGACCGCCACCCCGGATTCTCTGCTCAACCGGGCGCCGAGGTAACGGCGGCGGGCTGTCCGGACCACGGCGGCCAGCACGGCGAACGAAGCTACCGAGCCGGCCGGACCGAAGTTCAGCAGCGCCTCCCCGGCAAGGCCGTAGATGCGGGACGATCGCCAGCCGGAGTCGAAGGCGCCTGTGCCCATCAGCATGTCGGTCCCGGCCTGCACCTTGTCGCGCATCCACTCCGGACGTGAGGCGTCGGGAATCATGAACGCCGCGGCGCCGACGTAGGTGAGGCCGTAGCTCAACGGCGCGTATCCGGCCTGTTCATGGTGAAGAAGAACCGCTTGGATATCGGACCGGCCGAGGTCGCCGAGCAGCATGGTCGGCATGGTCCGCCCCGTCTCGTCGCCGAGTTCGGTGACCGAGGTGGCTCCTCTGGTGGCGAACAGGATCTCGCTACCGGCGCTCTTGTAGACGCCATAGGCGTACATGAAGACCAGGAACGAGATGCCCATCGCGGCAAGTGCGCGTCGAGTGACCGGCCGCACCGCCAGGTGCACGACGATCAGTCCGATGAGCAGAGGCCAGATCGTGTTACTGCGTGAGCCCCGCAGACCGCCGACGGCGAACTGCGTGATCGTGAACACCAGGAACAGTGCGGACAAGGCGGCCGGCCGCCCCGTCAGTGCCACCCGGAAGCGCACCACCGCCACGACGAATCCGACAAGCGGGAACGACTCGCCGATGAGGAGCAACCACCCGTAGCCGATGAAGGAATCGCGATCGTCGGCTGCTGCCGACACGTAACCGCTCAGGCCGCCGAAATGGATGATGACGGCGATGAAGCCGGCCAGGCCGACCGCGAACGCCAGCCACCCGAGCTGGACGAACACCCGATCGTTCAGCTTCCGTGCGACGCGCGGGCTCCGTGTCGACGGCACCCGGAGGTTCAGGACCACGCGGTAGACACACAGGCCCAACGCGTTCAGCGTCGCCATCGCGCCGAGCCCGGCCTTCCAGTCGGGAAGCGGTTCGATGAACCTGGGCCAGTAATCGAGCATGACGTGCAAGATCGGCGCCAGATAGAAGAAGTGGAATCCGAACAGGCCGACCAGCGCCCGAGGGTCGAATGTGTCCAGGCGCCGCGCCGCCCAGTCCACCACGTCCGGCGCGATCAGCATGCCGCAGATGGTGACCGGGATCATGTACCAGTGCAGGAGTCGTGCATCGAATGCCATGAGGAGCAGGCTGATCAGGGTGGGCAGGATGACGGCGAAGAGCCACGGGTCACCGCCCCTGGTGGTCCCCTTCATGCCGTTGTTGCCGATCATCAGCGCCATCCCCGTATGCGTCCTGCCGCCTTCCCGCACCGACGACCGTGATCGCAGACGCGGCCTGCCGTATGGCTAACGGAACCAGGCGTGGAAAGTTGTGAGGGAATCTGCGACGAACTGAAATCGTGAAAAGGGCCTTGTGCCCGCACCTCTCCCTCTACCCTCCAGCCAGGTCGAGTCGTACGTGACGATCAGCAGGGAGGGCCGAGATGGCCACCGTCATCCCGACCGGGGCCGCGGCGGCGACGCCCCCGACCGCTGGCCGACCCGCCACTCGCACGGTCGTCTTCGTGGCGGGCGTCGGCATGACGCTCACCAACATCGTCGCGCCCGTCGCGCGGTCGCTCGCCGACCGTGGCATCCGGCGGGTGGCGGTGGCCGGGCGTGGTTCCGTCGGCCCCGAACTGCTGGCTTCCTTCGACGACGTCCGCGAGGTGACGCCGTTCCGCCGGGGGCGACCGTCGGAGATCGTACGGGCGGCCGGAGACCTGCGTCGCATCGTCCGCGAGGAACGGGCGGCCCTGCTGCACCTGCACTCGCCGTTCGGCATCGCGGTGGGCCGGCTCGTCGCCCGCAGCAGCCGGACCCGCCATCTGGCGGTGGTGAGCGGTACCCTCTTCGGCGTCCCGGGGTTGTCCGGCCGCCTCTTCACCGTGGCCGAGGCGGCGTCCGCGTGGTGCACGCCCACCTACGTCACCCTTAACCCGGAGGACGAGCGCAGCTACCGTCGTCTCGCGCCCTGGAGCCGGGTCCACCGGGCGCCGTGCGGCGCGGCCGGTGTGGACCCGACGCAACTGCGCCTCGATGACGCCGGGGACGCGGCGCCGAGGGACCGCCCACCCCGGGTGCTGGTGCTCGGCCGCCTCACCCCGGACAAGAACCTCGACCTGGCGGTCGCGGCGTGGCGCCGGGCCCGGTCCCACCGGCCCGGTCTCGAACTACGCATCGTGGGGTCGTCGCCGCCCGGCGAGAGGGCGTGGACGCCACCGGCCGAGCCGGGGGTGAGTGTCGGTACGTGGACCTCCCGGCCGGGTACGGAACTCGCCCGGGCCGACGTGCTGCTCTCCACCAGTGGCCGGGAGGGTCTGCCGATGACCCAGGTGGAGGCGCTCAGCCTCGGCACGCCGGTGGTGGCGGTGCAGAACCGGGGCAGCCGCGCGCTGGCCGAGCAGGTGGAGGCGGGGTTCACGTTGGTGCCGGCCCGCGCCGAGGCGGTGGCGGACGCGCTGCTGGACCAGCTGCGGGCCAAGCGGGTGGTGGTTCCGGCCCAGGTGCTGCGGAACTGGGAACGGCAGTCCGTGGTCGACTTCCACGTCCGGCTGATCCTGCGGGAACTCGGGGTCGGGTGAGGTCCGGCGGCGCGGTGTAGGGTGCGACGACCTGTGTCCCGACCGGCCGTCCTGGAGTTTGCCCGTGCTGCACCTGAGGGTGATCGCGCCCGGCGACCGGTCGTCGGCCGTCGTCGACCTGTTGGCCGCCGACCCCGGCGTGACGCACCTCGTGGTGCTCCCCGGCGCCGCCCGTGAACCGGCCGGCGACTACGTCACCTGCGACGTGGTCCGGGAGAGCGCGGACGGGGTGCTGCACAAGCTGCGGGAACTCGGCGTCGAGGCGCACGGGGCGATCGCCGCCGAGGACGTGGAGCTGACGCTCTCCGCGGCGGCCGACCGGGCCGCCGACGAGGCGCCGGGGCACGGCGAGGACGCGGTGGTCTGGGACGAGATCGCGGCGAAGACCGGCGAGCAGACGGTGCTCACCGGCACCTTCCTCGCCCTGATCACCGTGGCCACCATGATCGCCGGCATCGGCGTGCTGCTCGACCAGCCCATCCTGATCGTCGGCGCGATGGTGGTCGGCCCCGAGTTCGGCCCGCTCGCCGCGCTCTGCGTGGCGCTGCTGCGCCGTCAGCCCGGCGTCGTCGGCCGCTCGGTGCAGGCCCTGACCGTCGGCTTCCTCGTCGCCATGGTGGCCACCGTGTTGAGCACCTGGGCGCTCACCGCGGCCGGTCTGGTCAGCCGGGACATGCTGCTCGACGAGCGCCCGCTCACCGACTTCATCTGGCGGCCGGACGCGCTCTCCTGGGTGGTCGGGCTGCTCGCCGGTGTCGCCGGCATGCTGTCCCTGACCTCGAAGAAGTCCGGCTCGCTCGTCGGCGTGCTGATCTCGGTGACCACCGTCCCGGCGGCCGCGAACGTGGCGGTCGCGGCCGGCTACGGGGTGTGGCACGAGGCGGCCGGCTCCGCTCTCCAACTGGTGATCAACCTGGCCGCCATCGTGCTGGCCGGGCTGCTCACGCTGGTCGTGCAGTTGTGCTGGTGGCGGCGGGTGGCACGGCGGGCCGGGCGGGGGGTGCCGCGGCAGCGGGCCGACCGGCCGACGCCGGTCACCGCCAGTCGTCGCCCGCCTCGAGACGCCGGCTGAGCAGCGTCGCCAGCGGAACGGACTCGCCGTCCCGGCCACCCCGGCCCACCACCAGCGGGGGCGCGCTCGGCGGCGGCTCGGCCCCGAACAGCCGCGCCCCCAGCCTCGGCGGCACGCTGAGCAGGTAGAAACGCCCGTCGGTGTCCACGGCCCGGCTGCGCGCCCGGTCCACGTACCAGCCGGTGATCCGGGTGCGGTAGCGACCGCGGCCGTCGTGGGCGGTCGCTACCAGCCGGTCGGTCGCCAGGCCGCGCCGCCGCGCCTCGGCGGCGAACGCGGCCACCAGCTTCGCGGCCTCCGCCTGCTCCGCGGCGCGTTCGCGGGCGTCGGCCGCCGCGTGGGCCGCCATCGCCCGGCGCTGCCGCTCCCGCCACTGCGCGTCGTCGTCCACACCCACGCCCGCGAGGGTACGCCCGCGCGCCCCACGACCGCCGGGTCGGGCGGTCCCCGCCCGCGTGGACCGCGCCCGCTCGGGTCTGGCGGCACTACCCGTCTCGCGGCGCTGTCGAGCTGAGTCGTTCGTGACATCACCGCTGAGTCGTTCGTGCTCTCAGCTCGACAGCGCCGCGACCGGCGACGGTCAGGCCAGTCCGGCGCGGCGCAACGCCTCCGCCATGGCGTCGTTGACCGGCGCGGAGGCGCCACCGCCGCGCCCCTGACGCGGCTGCGAGCCGCCCCGGTCCGCACGCTGGCGGCCGCCGCCTCCGCCTTGCCCGCCGCCCTGCCCACGGTCCTGGCCACCCTGCCCGCCGCGCTGGCCGCCGCCCTGCCCACGGTCCTGCCCGCCGGCCTGTCCGCCCCGTTGGCCGCCGGCCTGCCCGCGACCCGGACGGCCACCGCCCACACCGCCTCGGCTGCCGTCCGCACCGCCTCGGCCGTCGCGGTCCCGCCGGCCCTCGCCGCCGGCCGGGCGTCCGCCGCCGGTCGGCGCCTCGTCGTCCAGGCGCAGCGTCAACGAGATCCGCTTGCGCGGCACGTCCACGTCGAGCACCCGCACCCGGACCACGTCGCCGGACTTCACCACGTCGCGCGGGTCCTTGACGAACGTGTGCGACATGGCGGAGACGTGCACCAGGCCGTCCTGGTGCACGCCCACGTCGACGAACGCGCCGAACGCGGCCACGTTGGTGACCACACCCTCCAGCACCATGCCGGGCGTCAGGTCGCCGATCTTCTCGACGCCCTCGACGAACGTCGCGGTGCGGAACTCCGGCCGCGGGTCGCGACCGGGCTTCTCCAGCTCGGCCAGGATGTCGGTGACGGTGGGCAGGCCGAACGTGTCGTCCACGAAGTCGGTCGCCCGCAGGCCGCGCAGGATGGCGGACCTGCCGATCAGCGCGCGCAGGTCCTGCCCGGTGGAGGCGAGGATGCGGCGCACCACCGGGTACGACTCGGGGTGCACGCTGGACGAGTCGAGCGGGTCGTCGCCGCCCGGGATGCGCAGGAAGCCGGCGCACTGCTCGAACGCCTTCGGGCCGAGCCGGGCCACCTTCTTCAGCGCGGTCCGGGTGCGGAACGGCCCGTTCGCGTCCCGGTGCAGCACGATGTTCTCCGCCAGCCCGGCGCCGATCCCGGAGACCCGGGTGAGCAGCGGCGCGGAGGCGGTGTTGACGTCCACGCCGACCGCGTTGACGCAGTCCTCGACGACGGCGTCGAGGGAGCGGGACAGTTTCACCTCGGACAGGTCGTGCTGGTACTGCCCGACGCCGATCGAACGCGGGTCGATCTTCACGAGTTCGGCGAGCGGGTCCTGGAGACGCCGGGCGATGGAGACCGCTCCGCGCAGCGACACGTCGAGCCCCGGCAGCTCCTGCGAGGCGTACGCGGAGGCGGAGTAGACCGACGCGCCCGCCTCGGAGACCACCACCTTGGTCAGTGTCAGCTCGGGGTGTTGCTTGATCAGGTCACCGGCCAGCTTGTCGGTCTCCCGGCTGGCGGTGCCGTTGCCGATCGCCACCAGCTCGACGCCGTGCGTCGCGGCCAGCGTGGCGAGCGTGTGCAGCGACGCGTCCCACTGCCGGCGCGGCTCGTGCGGGTAGATCGTGTCGGTGGCGACCACCTTGCCGGTCGCGTCGACCACCGCCACCTTGACGCCGGTGCGCAGGCCCGGGTCGAGACCCATGGTGGGCCGCGCGCCGGCGGGCGCGGCGAGCAGCAGGTCACGCAGGTTGGTGGCGAAGACCCGGACGGCCTCTTCCTCGGCCGCCTGCCAGAGCCGCGTCCGCAGGTCGGCGGCGAGGTGGATGAGGATCCGGGTACGCCAGGCCCAGCGCACCGTGTCGGCCAGCCACCGGTCGGCGGGCCGGCCCTGGTCGCTGACGCCGAACCGGCCGGCCACGGCGGCCTCGTAGCGGCTGGGCCCGGTGACGGTGTCGGCGTCGTCCTCGGCGTCCGGGGCCATGGTCAGCTCCAGCACGCCCTCCTTCTCGCCGCGGAACATGGCGAGAATCCGGTGCGACGGCAGTTTCGGGTACGGCTCGGCGAAGTCGAAGTAGTCGGCGAACTTGGCGCCGGCCGCCTCCTG
Source organism: Micromonospora sp. NBC_01392 (assembly GCF_045040125.1). Lineage (NCBI taxonomy): Bacteria > Bacillati > Actinomycetota > Actinomycetes > Micromonosporales > Micromonosporaceae > Micromonospora > Micromonospora sp. NBC_01392. The sequence continues at coordinate 2,597,869 of NZ_CP109549.1, forward strand.
GCCCTCGCGTACCCGGGAGACCAGCCGGCCCCGCGACCACATCTGCTCGCGCAGCGTGCCGATCAGGTCGGCGTCCTCGGCGAAGCGCTCGATCAGGATGGCCCGCGCCCCGTCCAACGCGGCGGCGGCGTCGGCCACGCCCTTCTCCGCGTCGGCGAAGCCGGCCGCGGTGGCGCGCGGGTCCTGCGCCGGGTCGGTGAGGAGCGTGTCGGCCAGGGGCTCCAGCCCGGCCTCGCGGGCGATCTGCGCGCGGGTCCGCCGCTTCGGCTTGTACGGCAGGTAGATGTCCTCCAGCCGGGACTTCGAGTCCGCCGCCAGGATCTGGGCTTCCAGCGCGTCGTCGAGCTTGCCCTGACCGCGGATCGACTCCAGCACCGCGGCGCGCCGCTCGTCCAGCTCCCGCAGGTAACGCAGCCGCTCCTCGAGCGTGCGCAGCTGCGCGTCGTCGAGGGTGCCGGTGGCCTCCTTGCGGTAGCGGGCGATGAACGGCACGGTGGCGCCGCCGTCGAGCAGGTCCACGGCCGCCCGCACCTGACGCTCGGCGACGCCGAGTTCCTCGGCGATCCGCTGGTGCACAGACTGAGTCACGATCTTGCTCCGCCTCTTCCCGGTGAGTTCGTCGTGCATTCTGCCCGCCGGCGCCGACAGCCGCGCAGCCGCCCGATGACAAAGCCGACTAATAACATGAAAGCGTCCCTGGGCTGCCAACCGTGCCTCTAGCCTCCAACCAGGAATTTCTACTCCTGTCTGGAGAACCGGGTGAGCACGGAGAAAGTGGTCGTCATCGGTCAGGGCTACGTCGGTCTTCCCCTGGCCGTACGCGCCGTCGAGGCCGGCTTCGACGTGGTGGGCCTGGATGTGGACGCCGACCGGGTCAAGCGGCTCGCCTCGGGGGAGTCCTACGTGGAGGACATCCCGGCCGAGCGCCTCGGCCGGGCCCTCGGCAGCGGCCGTTACCGCCCGAGCACCGAGTACGCCGACGCCGAGGGCTTCGACGTCTGCGTGATCACGGTGCCGACCCCGCTCCGGGACGGCACCCCGGACCTGAGCTTCGTCGAACAGGCCGGCCACCACGTCGGCCCGTACGTGCGGCCGGGCGCCACGGTGGTGCTGGAGTCGACGACGTACCCGGGCACCACCGAGGAACTGCTGCGCCCGCTCCTGGAGACGGCCAGCGGACTGCAGGCGCCCGGGGACTTCCACCTCGGCTACAGCCCGGAACGCATCGACCCGGGCAACCCGACCTGGCGGCTGGAGAACACCCCCAAGGTGGTCTCCGGCGTGGACGCCGCCGCGCTGGAGCGGGTGGACGGCTTCTACCGTCGGATCGTGGCCCGGACGGTGCCGGTGCAGTCCACCCGGGTCGCGGAGCTGACCAAGCTGATCGAGAACACGTTCCGCCAGGTGAACCTCGGGTTGATCAACGAGCTCACGATCCTCTCTCACCACCTCGGCATCGACGTCTGGCAGGCGATCGACGCCGCCGAGACGAAGCCGTTCGGCTTCATGCCGTTCCGGCCCGGGCCCGGCGTCGGCGGCCACTGCCTCCCGATCGACCCCTGCTACCTGTCCTGGCAGGTCAAGCGGCGGCTGGGCCGGCAGTTCCGGTTCATCGAGCTGGCCAACGACGTCAACCACGAGATGCCCGAGCACGTCACCCAGCGGATCATGGCCGGCCTCAACCGGGCCGGCCGGGCGGTCAGCGGCGCCCGGCTGCTGATGCTCGGCCTGGCGTACAAGAAGAACACCGGCGACATGCGTGACTCGCCGGCGGTGGACGTCGCGCGCCGGCTGTGCGACCTCGGCGCGGACGTGCGGGCCGCCGAGCCGTACGCCGAGCCGCACCAGATCCCCGCCGGCGTGCTGGTCGTGCCGCTTACCGAACACGAGGTCGACGCCGCCGACGCGGTGATCGTCGCGACCGACCACGACGTCTTCGACTACGAGATGGTGGCCGGCCGGGCCCGCTACGTCTTCGACGCGCGGAACCGGTGTTCGGGACCGACAGTGGAGCGGCTCTAGGAGCACCCCGTCCCGACCGTCGACGGCTGCGCTAGCGTGGCGATCATGGAGGCACCTGCGGATCCACGGGCCCGGCGACTCTTCGGGGGCAGCGCCCGGGCGCTCGGCGACCTGGCCGCCGGTCCGTTCCGGGCCGACCGGGACCGGATCGTCGGCTCGCCGTTCTTCGCCCGGCTGAACGGCGTCACCCAGGTGATCAGTCCGGGCGGCTCCGGGCTGCTGGTGCACAACCGGCTCACGCACAGCCTGAAGGTGGCCCAGGTGGCCCGCGCGATCGCCGAACGGCTGACCGCCGACCCGGCGCACCGGGACCTGCTGGAGAAGCTGGGCGGCTGCGACCCGGACGTGGTCGAGGCCGCCGCGCTCGCCCACGACCTCGGACATCCGCCGTTCGGGCACCTGGGGGAGCGGGTCCTCGACCGGCTGGCCCGGCAGCGGCTGGGGCTGCCGGACGGCTTCGAGGGCAACGCCCAGTCGTACCGGATCGTCACCAGCACCGAGATCCGCGGCGCCGCGACCACCGGGCTGGACCTGACCGCCGCGGTCCGGGCGGCGATGCTGAAGTATCCGTGGACCCGGCTGGACCACCCCGACCCGCATCCGCGACACCTCGACCCGGCGCCCCGGGGCGCCGCGCCGCCGCCGGACGACCCGGAGAGCGGGTCGCTGAAGTTCGGCGCGTACCGCACCGAGCTGGACGACCTGCGGGCGGCCCGGGAGCCGTTCGCCGGGCGTATCCCGGACTGGCAGCAGACGCCGGAGGCGTCCGTGATGGACACCGCCGACGACATCGCGTACGCCATTCACGACGTGGAGGACTTCTACCGCGTCGGGGTGCTCCAGCAGGGCGCGGTGGCCGCCGAGCTGATGGCCTGGCAACGTGAGTGCGGGCACCTGCGGTCGATCACCGCCTCGGCGCTGGACACCGCGGGCCGGCGGCCCGGCGCGGCGATCGAGCGGCTGCGCCGCCAACTGCACCGCAAGGACGGCTGGATCGCCGACGACGAGGCGTTCGCCGCGGCGGTCGAGCACGTCCGCGAGGAGCTGGTGGAGGGGCTGCTGGCGTTGCCGTTCGACGGCTCGATCGAGGCGGAGCAGTACGTCGCCCGCTTCTCCGCCCGCTGGTCCACCCGCTTCGTGGACGCCATCACGGTGACCCCGGAGCCGGACGTCCGCTCCGGGTACGTGCTGCTGGGCAAGGCGCAGTGGCACGAGGTGCAGGTGCTCAAGTTCGTCCACCACCGGTTCGTGCTGGCCCGCCCCGACCTGGCGCTGCACCAGCGCGGCCAGGCGCGGCTGCTGGACACGCTGGTGGAAGCGCTCTGGGAGTGGCTGCTGGACCCGGAGGAGGAGTCCCGACTACCCCGCCGGCTGCACGACCTGGTGGAGCTGGCCGAGGCCGAGCTGCACCCGCGTACCCCGGACCGGATCGGTCGGGCCCGGGGCCGGGCCATCGTCGACTTCGTCGCGCAGCTCACCGACGGTCAGGCGGTGGCGATGCTGGACGCGCTCTCCGGGCGTTCCGGCGCGTTGTGGACCGACGCGTTCGTGCTCTGAGGCCCGCTCAGCGGGCCGGCACTCCCTTGACCACGAGGCCGGGCGACACGTCGCGCACCACGCAGGCGCCGGCGCCGACCGTCGCGCCGGCCCCCACCCGAAGGCCCGGCAGCACCACGGCACCCGCTCCGACCAGCGCTGCGGTGTCGAGGCGGCAGTCGCCCGAGACGGCCGCGAGAGGGTGCAGGGAGACGTAGTCACCGACCACACAGTCGTGGGCGAGGGTGGCGTTCTGGTTGACGTGCAGGTGCCGGCCGACGGTGACTCCGGTGGTGATCCGGCCGCCGGCGAACACCACCAGCCCCTCGGCCGACACCAGGTCCGGGCCGACGGTCGCGTCCGGGTGTACGAGACTGGCCGCGGGCAGGCCGAACAGTTCGACCCGCGTGCCGACGACCCGCCGGATCCGTGGGTCGCCCAGGCCGAGGACGACGTGGGTCGCCGGCGACAGGTGCCCGAGCGTGGCCACGGTCCCGAGGTAGGGGACGCCTGTCGACTCGACGCGCTTACGGTTCCGCTCCGACGGGTCGTCGTCGACGAAGCCGACCAGCCGCCAGGGCGGCCGGTTCGACGCGGCGTTGACCGCGGCCACGACCTGCGCGATCTCCCGACCGTGACCGCCGCATCCGACGATGACGAGGTCAAGCCCCACCGCCGCTACCGTCCCGCCGTCGCCGGTTCGGGCTGCTCCGGCGCGGTGCCGCGGAACTCGTGCGCGGTGGCGGTGCCGGGTGCGTTGATTCCTCGCCGGCGGAGCACGGCCACCGCCGTCCGGGCCAGGATGCGGGCATCGAGGCTGAGGCTCCAGTGGTCCACATACCGGAGGTCGTAGGCGAACCGCTTCTCCCAGTCGAGCTCGTTGCGGCCGTTGACCTGCGCCAAGCCGGTCAGCCCCGGTCGGACGGCGTGGCGCCGGAACTGCTCCGGTGTGTAGAGACCGCGGTAGCTGGTCGGGAACGGGCGAGGACCCACGAGGCTCATGTCCCCGCGCAGGATGTTCCAGAGGCTGGGCAGTTCGTCCAGGCTGGTGGACCGCAGCCACCGCCCCAACGGGGTCAGCCGGAGCTGGTCGTCGTCGGGCGAGAAGGCGTGGCCGTCGCCGGCCATGGAACGAAACTTCACGATGGTGAACTCGCGGCCCCGCCAGCCGATCCGCCGTTGCCGGAAGATCACCGGGCGGCCCAGGCCGAGCAGCACGGCGACCGCCACCGCGGCCAGCACCGGGGCCATGACCAGCAGGGCGGTCGAGGCGACGACGACGTCGACGACCCGCTTGACGGCCGCGACGCCGCCCCGGGACGAGGTGGGTGTTGCGGGATCTACCACGCCTGGGGAGAGGCGAACCTGCATGCTGTCCTCCGGCCGCTGACTCGTCAGCGAACAGAGTACGCAAAAATAGGCCGAAGAGTGCCTTGTCTGTCTTTTTCCGCCAAGTCAGGCGATCGCCTGCCACCAGCCGTCCACCGCCGGCGGCTCGTCCACCACGACCCGCTCGCCGGGGCGCGGCACCGCCAGCCGGACGCCCCGCGCCTTCGCCTCGGCCCAGAGCCGGTCCACCGGCTCCGACCAGTCGTGCAGGGCCAGGTTGAACGTGCCCCAGTGCACCGGCACCAGCAGTTCGCCCCGGACGTCGAGGTGGGCGGCGACCGCCTCCTCCGGGAACATGTGGATGTTCGGCCAGGCCCGGTCGTACGCGCCGATCTGCATGAGCGTGACGTCGAACGGGCCGTGCTCGGCGCCGATCGCGGCGTAGCCGTCGAAGTAGCCGGAGTCGCCTGTGTAGAACAGCTTCCGCCGCGCGCCGGCCACCACCCAGGAACTCCAGAGCGTGCCGTCGCGGCGCAGCCCGCGCCCGGAGAAGTGCTGCGCGGCGGTGGCGGTGAGCGTCACGCCGCCGACCCGGTGGCGCTCCGACCAGTCCAGCTCGACGATGCGGTCCCCCGGCACGCCCCAGCGTTCCAGGTGGGCGCCCACGCCGAGCGGCACCAGGAACGGCGCGGACTGGTGGGTCAGCAGCCCCCGGACCGTCGCCATGTCCAGGTGGTCGTAGTGGTCGTGCGAGATCAGGACGGCGTCGAGCCGGGGCAGCTCGTCGAGGCGGACCGGCGGCTCGTGGATGCGTCGCGGGCCGACCAGCGCCGACGGTGAGCACCTGTCGCTCCACACCGGGTCGAGCAGCACCCGGTGGCCCTCGATCTCCACCAGCGTGGAGGCGTGGCCGTACCAGATCACGTTCAGCTCGTCGGCCGGGTCGGCGGGCGTGGCGTCGGTCGGGCGCAGCAGCGGCACGGCGCTGCCCGGCCGCCGCTTCTGCTTGCCGAAGATCAGCTCCCGGACCAGGTTGCGGCCCGGGTCGGCGACCATTGTGGCGTTCGTGCCGGTCGGGTTGTGGAACGTGCCGTCGCGGAACCGCGGTGACCGGGCGGCGCGTTCCGCCCGGGCGCCGGTGAGCCGGCCGCCGAGCTGGGCCGGCACGTCACGCGCCGCCCACGCCAGCCCGGCCACGGCGGCCAGCCCGGCGAGCCGCCACCCCCGCCCGCCGCCTGCCGTGCCCGGTTCGCGTTCCGTCGGTGCCCGCATGGTCGTCCCCTCCGCCGTGTCCCGCAGTACACGGTAGCCACCGCCGTCCCCGTCCGTGGAACGACGGGCGTGGGGATGCTGACTCAGCTCAACCGCCGCCGTACCGCCGACCCGACCATCGCGGTCGCCCCGCCCACGGTCCGGACCACCCGCGACAGGTCGGGCAGCCAGCCGCCCCGGACCGCCTCGCCGGCCGGGTTGGGCGTGAACACCACGCCCTCGGTCGGCGGCACCGGCCGGCCGGTGAGCCCGCCGAGCCGCATCAGCGGGCCGACCAGCACGTCGTAGACGGCCGGCAGCGCGGTGAAACCGACCCGCATGACCAGGTTGACCCGGCCCACCGAGATCTCCCGGCGGGGCTTGTCGGCGCAGTGCGCGATGGCCCGGGCCACCCGCTCCGGGGTGGTGATCGGCAGCGGTGGCCGCCCGATCCGTCCCACGTAGTTCGCCGCCTGCTGGTAGACCGGGGTGTCCACGCTGCCGGGGGTGACCAGGCAGACGTTGACGCCGGGCAGGTCCCGGGACTCCTGCTGCAACGCCCGGGCCAGCCCGTGCAGGCCCCACTTGCTGGTGACGTACCCGCTCATGTAGGGCGCGGTGATGTGACCGAGCACGGAACCGGTGAGGATCAGCGTGCCCGCACCGGCCTCCTTGAAGTGCCGCAGCGCCACCCGCGCCACCCCGGCGGAGCCCAGCAGGTCGGTGCGGACCACCTGCTCGAAGACCTCCGCCGGGATCTCCTCGAAGCGTCCGTACGCCATCACGGCGGCGGTGTGCACCCAGACGTCGATCCGGCCGAACCCGGCGACCGCGGTCGCCGTCAGCGCGTCGAGCGCCCCCGGTTCGGTGACGTCGGTGGGCACGACGCGCACGTCCGCCGCGCCGGCGTCGGCGCACTCCCGGCGTACCTGCTCCAGGGTTTCGGGCGCGCGGGCCGCGAGGACCAACCGGTCCCCGCGGCCCGCGAACTCCCGGGCCGCCGCCCGGCCGATCCCACTGGTCGCGCCGGTGACGACCACCGTCCGGGTCACGGCGCGAGCACGACCTTGACGCAGCCGTCCTCCTTCTTCTGGAACATCTCGTACGCCTGCGGCGCCTGCGCCAGCGGCAGCCGGTGGGTCCGCAGGTCCTCGACGCCCAGCGGGTCGTCGTCGCCCGCCAGCAGCGGAATGATCTCGTCCACCCAGCGGCGCACGTGACACTGGCCCATCCGCAACTGGATGCCCCGGTCGAACATCTCCATCAGCGGCATCGGGTCCTGCTCGCCGCCGTACACCCCGGAGATCGAGACGGTGCCGCCGCGCCGGACCGCCTTGAGCGCGGCGTGCAGCACCACCAGCCGGTCCACGCCGGCCGCGTCGATCATCGGCCGGGCCAGCTTGTCCGGAAGCAGGCCGGCGGCGGCCTGCGCGATCTTGCCGACCGGCGCGCCGTGCGCCTCCATGCCGACCGCGTCGATCACCGCGTCCGGGCCGCGCCCGTCGACCAGGTCGATGAGCGCGCCCGGCACGTCGTCGAGCTGGCTGACGTCGAGCACCTCGATGCCGTGCCGGCGGGCCATCTCCAGCCGCTCCGGCACCAGGTCCAGGCCGATCACCCGGCCGGCGCCGAGGTGCCGGCCGATCCGGGCGGAGAACTGCCCGACCGGGCCGAGGCCGAACACGGCGAGCGTGCCGCCGGGCGGGGTGTCCGCGTACTTCACCGCCTGCCAGGCGGTGGGCAGGATGTCGGAGAGGTAGAGCCAACGCTCGTCCGGCCCGGTGTCGGGGATCTTGATCGGGCCGAACTGGGCCTGCGGGACGCGCAGGTACTCGGCCTGGCCGCCCGGGACCGAGCCGTAGAGCGAGGTGTAGCCGAACAGCGACGCGCCCTTGCCCTCGGCCGTCACCTGGGTGGTCTCGCACTGGGCGTAGAGCTGCCGCTCACACATCCAGCAGTGCCCGCAGGAGATGTTGAACGGGACGACCACCCGGTCGCCCTTCTTCAGCCGGGTCACCCCGGAGCCGACCTCCTCGACGATGCCCATCGGCTCGTGGCCGAGGATGTCGCCGGGCTTCAGGTACGGCCCGAGCACCTCGTACAGGTGCAGGTCGGAACCGCAGATGGCGGTCGAGGTGATCCGGACGATCGCGTCGGTCGGCTCCTCGATCCGGGGGTCCGGGACGTCCTCGACCCGGACGTCGCGCTTACCTTGCCAGGTCAGTGCCTTCATGCCTGAATGTCCCTCCTCGGTGCCGTCCATGGGACTGCTACCCGCGAGACATCACTTGAACCGGCGTCCGTCGCGCGGAGTCCCGGCCGTGTCGGCGGGGTGCCGGATCCCGGAACGCCGGGGCGATGGTCCGACGCGTCGTCCCACCGGTCCGAGCGTCGTCGGGCGCTCGGATGGGCAGTGGCGCCCAACAAGCCTGATGGCGCAGGTGGTTCACCGCGCCCGCCGGACGGACTGACGATGATCGACACCAGCTCGCCGAAATGGCGGTATCCCGGCCCGTGCGATACCGCCACCTCGGCGAGCTGGTGTGGATCAAGGCGCCGAAGGTCATCACGCCGGCGAGTCGGCGTGGGAACGCGCTGTTCCCGATGGCCCGCCACCGCGTCCGGGGCTTCGGCCGCTGCTCACCCGATGCATCGGTGCCATCAAGTTTGTAGCGACCGAGGAGCGCCCCTCCACGTACTGCGCCGTCCACGCCCGCACCGCCGGCCGCCAGGCCGCGCCCGCCCTTTCGACCCGGCCGTAGCCGGCTCGAAACATGCAGGACCGGCTCGCGTCGCGTGTGGGAACGGGCCGGGCGGGCGGGTCGCGGCGGTTCGCGTACCCCGGGAAACGGCGACCGCCGCGCCCCCTGGTGCGGGGCGCGGCGGTCGCGTGGGTTCGAGGCCGGGCGGGTCAGGAGCCGGGGGTGCCGGCCCGCTTCGTGGTCGCCTTGAGGTAGTCCCGGTTGAGGCGGCCGATGGTGTTCAGCGGGATGCCCTTCGGGCAGGCCGAGGCGCACTCGCCGATGTTGGTGCAGCCGCCGAAGCCGGCCTCGTCGTGCGCGTCCACCATGCCGATCACCCGGGTGTAGCGCTCGGGCTGCCCCTGGGGCAGCAGCGAGAGCTGGGTGACCTTGGCGGCGGTGAACAGCATGCCGGAGCCGTTCGGGCAGGCCGCGACGCAGGCGCCGCAGCCGATGCAGGCGGCCGAGGAGAACGCGGCGTCCGCGTTGTCCTTCGCCACCGGGGTGGAGTGCGCCTCCGGTGCGCTGCCGGTCGGCGCGGTGACGTAGCCACCGGCGGCGATGATCTTGTCGAACGCGTTCCGGTCCACCACCAGGTCCTTGATGACCGGGAAGGCCCGGGCCCGCCAGGGCTCGATGTCGATCGTGTCGCCGTCGGAGAACTGCCGCATGTGCAGCTGGCAGGCGGTGGTGCCGCGCTGCGGGCCGTGCGCCTCACCGTTGATCATGAGGCTGCACATGCCGCAGATGCCCTCACGGCAGTCGTGGTCGAACGCGACCGGCTCCTCGCCGTCGAGGATCAGCCGCTCGTTGAGCACGTCGAGCATCTCCAGGAAGGACATGTCCGGGGACACGTCCGGCACCGGGTAGGTCACCATCCGACCCTTGTCCTCGGGGCCCGTCTGGCGCCAGATGCGCAGGGTCAGGTTCACTTGTAGCTCCGCTGCGAGGGGTGGACGTATTCGAAGGTCAGGTCTTCCTTGTGCAGCACGGGCTCGCCGGTGCCGGTGTACTCCCAGGCGGCCACGTACGCGAACCGGTCGTCGTCGCGCTGCGCCTCGCCGTCCGGCGTCTGGTACTCGGCCCGGAAGTGGCCGCCGCAGGACTCCTCGCGGTGCAGGGCGTCGATGCACATCAGCTCGGCCAGCTCGAAGAAGTCGGCCACCCGGCCGGCCTTCTCCAGCGACTGGTTGAGCCCCTCACCGTCGCCCGGGACGCGGACCCGCTGCCAGAACTGCTCGCGCAGCGCCCGGATCTCGGCGATCGCCTTGCGCAGCCCGGCGTCGGAGCGCTCCATGCCGCAGTGCTCCCACATGATCTGGCCCAGCTCGCGGTGGAACGAGTCCACCGTGCGGTCGCCGTTGACCGCGAGCAGCCGCGTGATCCGGTCCTCGACGTCGGTACGCGCCGCGACCGCCTCCGGGTGGCTGGCGTCGACCTTCTCCATCGGGTTGGCGGCCAGGTAGTTCGCGAGGGTGCTCGGCAGCACGAAGTAGCCGTCGGCCAGGCCCTGCATCAGCGCCGAGGCGCCGAGCCGGTTCGCGCCGTGGTCGGAGAAGTTCGCCTCGCCGATCACGAACAGGCCGGGGATGGTCGACTGGAGGTCGTAGTCGACCCAGAGGCCGCCCATCGTGTAGTGCACGGCGGGGTAGATCCGCATCGGCACCTCGTACGGGTCCTCGCCGGTGATCCGCTCGTACATCTCGAAGAGGTTGCCGTACTTGGCCTCGATGGCCTTGCGGCCGAGCCGGTCGATGGCGTCGGCGAAGTCGAGGTAGACGCCGAGGCCGGTGGGGCCGACGCCGCGTCCCTCGTCGCAGACGTTCTTCGCGGCGCGGGAGGCGATGTCGCGGGGGACCAGGTTGCCGAAGGACGGGTAGATCCGCTCCAGGTAGTAGTCCCGCTCGTCCTCGGGGATGTCCCGCGGGCCCCGGTCGTCGCCCTTGGCCTTCGGCACCCACACCCGGCCGTCGTTGCGCAGCGACTCGCTCATCAGGGTCAGCTTCGACTGGTGGTCGCCGGAGACCGGGATGCAGGTCGGGTGGATCTGGGTGTAGCAGGGGTTGGCGAAGTAGGCGCCCTTGCGGTGCGCCCGCCAGGAGGCGGTGACGTTGCAGCCCTTGGCGTTGGTGGAGAGGTAGAAGACGTTGCCGTAGCCGCCGGAGGCGAGCACCACCGCGTCCGCCATCTCGGTGCTGATCTCGCCGGTGACCATGTCGCGGACCACGATGCCGCGCGCCCGGCCGTCGACGACCACCAGTTCGAGCATCTCGTGGCGGGCGTTCATCTCCACGTTGCCCAGGCCGATCTGCCGTTCGAGGGCCTGGTACGCGCCGAGCAGGAGCTGCTGGCCCGTCTGGCCCCGGGCGTAGAAGGTGCGCTGCACCTGGGCGCCGCCGAACGAGCGGGTGTCGAGCAGGCCGCCGTACTCGCGGGCGAACGGGACGCCCTGGGCGACGCACTGGTCGATGATGTTGACCGAGACCTCGGCCAGCCGGTGCACGTTCGACTCCCGGGAGCGGAAGTCGCCGCCCTTGACCGTGTCGTAGAAGAGGCGGTGCACCGAGTCGCCGTCGTTGCGGTAGTTCTTGGCGGCGTTGATGCCGCCCTGGGCGGCGATCGAGTGGGCCCGGCGCGGGCTGTCCTGGTAGCAGTAGGACTTGACGTGGTAGCCCTGCTCGGCCAGCGTCGCCGCGGCGGAGCCGCCGGCCAGGCCGGTGCCGACCACGATCACGGTCAGTTTCCGGCGGTTGGCCGGGTTCACCAGCTTCATCTCGAAGCGGTGGCGGTCCCACCGGGTCTCGACCGGGCCGTCCGGGGCCCGGGTGTCGGCGATCGGGTCGCCCTCGGTGTACAGATCCATGTCAGGCCACCAATCCGGTGAGTACGGCGAACGGGACCACCAGGTAGCCGGCGCAGAGCACGACGGCGAAGACGAGCGCGGCGGCGCGGGCCCGACGCTCGACCCGCGGCGTCTGCTGGCCGAGGCTGCGGAACGCGCTGAACGCGCCGTGCCGCAGGTGGAAGCCGAGGGTCACGATGGCGAGCGTGTAGAAGAGGGTGACGTACCAGCGCTCCGGGGCGAAGTCGGCGACCACGTTGCCGTACGGGTTGGCCGGGTCGCCCTGCGGGTTCAGGTGACCGGTGGTCAGGTCCAGGATGTGGTAGATCACGAAGAGCAGGATGATCACACCACCCCAGCGCATGGTGCGGGCCGCGTAGTTCACGTGGATCTTCCGCCGGTGCGCGTACGCCACCGGGCGGGCGGCCCGGGCGCGCATCGCGAGCACGGTGGCCGCGCCGATGTGGGCCAGCACCGCCACGGTGAGGATCGTGCGCTGGATCCACAGGTACCAGGTGGTGGGCAGCAGCGGCGTGCCGAGGTCCCGCAGCCAGTGCGCGTAGTGGTCGAACGACGTCTCGCCCGTGAAGATCTTCAGGTTCCCGAGCATGTGCACGATCAGGAACAGCACCAGGAGGATGCCCGTCACCGCCATGACGGCCTTCAGGCCGACGTTGGAACGGATGGGCGACCGAGTTTTCGTGATTACCACACGACCGACGCTAGGAGCACTTCGATCAGGCGTCCAATGCATCGAAATCACAGTCTTGATAGCCGTAAGCTATAGAGATGCAGCTCCATCAGCTCCGGTACTTCGTTGCGGTCGCAGAAGTACGACATTTCACCCAGGCGGCCGATGTCGTCGGCATAACGCAGCCCTCGTTGAGTAAGCAAATTCACGCCCTGGAGGCCGACCTCGGGGCGCCCCTCTTCGAGCGGGTAAGGGGCAACATCACGCTCACCACGGCCGGCGAGGTGCTGCTGCCGCTGGCCAAGCGGATCCTCGCCGACGTGGACACCGCGACCCGTGAGGTGCAGGAGCTGGTCGGGCTGCGCCGGGGGCGGGTCCGGCTCGGGGCCACGCCCAGCCTGGCCACCTCGCTGGCGCCGCCGGTGCTCCGCCGGTTCCGCGACGCCCACCCCACCGTCGACCTGCGCGTCGAGGAGGGCGGCTCGCAGGATCTCGTCCGCGACATGCTCCGCGGCGACCTCGACCTCGCGCTGATCATCATGCCGTCCGGCGGCGCCGATCCGGGGTTGCGCGTCGACCCGATCCTGCGGGAGAGCCTGGTGGTCGCCTCGGTCGACCCGCTGCCGGGCGTCTCGGCCGGCGGCGAGCTGCGCATCACCGACCTGCGGGACCAGCCGCTCGTCATGTTCCGCGAGGGCTACGACCTGCGCGACGCCACGCTCCAGGCGTGCCGGGCGGCCGGCTTCGAACCGGCCCTGTCGGTGGACGGCGGGGAGATGGACGCCGTGCTCAGCTTCGTCGAGGCCGGGCTCGGCGTCGCGCTGGTGCCCGGCATCGTGGTGGCCCGCCGGCCCGGCATCCGGGTCACCCGGCTCGCGCCGCCCGGCGTACGCCGCACCATCGCAGTGGCCCGCCGCCGGGACGTGGTGCCCACCCACGCCGGCCGCGAGCTGCGCCGCATCCTCCTGGAGTACGTGCACGACGCGACCGCCACCGACCGGCTCCCGGCCGGGGTGGAGCCGCTGGCCTAGCTGGCGGCAGCCGTGGGCCAGGTGCGCAGCATGGCGTCGACGGCGTCCAGGACCCGGGCCCAGCTCTCCGGCGGAGCCGGCGGGCTGTGGTCGAAGCCGCCCCCCATCTCCAGCCCGACGAAGCCCTGGAAGACGCTGCCGAGCAGGCGGACGGCGTGCGTCTGGTCCGGCTCGGGCAGGTGGTAGCCGCGCAGGATCGCCCGCATCATCTGGGCGTGCCGGACGCCGGCGCTGCCGGCGGCGGTCGCTGGGTCGAGCCGCAACTGGGCCGCCGCCCAGCGGCCCGGGTGCTCGTGGGCGTAGTCGCGGTAGGCGTTCGCGAAGGCGGTCAGCGCGTCCTTGCCGGCCCGCCCGGCGAGCGCGTCGGCGGCCCGGTCGGCGAGTTCGCCCAGCGCGAGCAGCGCGATCCCGGTCCGCAGGTCCTGGGAGTTGCGGACGTGCGAGTAGAGGCTGGCGACCGTGACGCCGAACCGTCTGGCCAGCGCCGACACGGTCACCTGGTCGAAGCCCACCTCGTCGGCCAGCTCCGCCCCGGCCCGGATCAGACGTTCCTGACTGAGTCCCACGCGGCCCATGTGCCTCCCCTCACCTAGACCCATTATGCCTTTGCCTAATACCTTTAGGAAAATTACCCTCGGGTGTATGACTCCGCTGACCGAACCCGAGATCCGGGCCGCGTTCGTGAACTGCACCAAGGGTGAGGCGAAGCGGCTGCACGTCCCGCGTGACCTCGGTGCCCGCCCCTGGGACGATCTCGACTTCCTCGGCTGGCGCGATCCGCAGGCGCTCGACCGCGCCTACCTCGTCACCGTCCTGGACGACCGCCCGACCGGTCTGGCCCTGCGCCGCCCCAGCCCCGGACCCGGGCTACGGCGCCGCAACATGTGCTCGGTGTGCCTGACCAACCCGGCCGGCGGCGTCAGCCTGATGGTCGCGCGCAAGGCGGGCAAGGCCGGGCAGCAGGGCAACTCGGTGGGCATCTACCTCTGCGACGACCTCGCCTGCTCGCTCTACGTGCGGGGCCGCAAGGACGCCGGCCCCGGCGCCCGCCTGCCCGAGTCGCTGACCCTGGCGGAGAAGATCGACCGCACCGTGTCGCACCTCACCGCCTTCATCACCCGCGTCACCACCTGACCCCCGCCCTCCCGGCCGGACGGGAGGGTCAGCGGGCTTCGGCGTCGTCCATGGCGCGGTAGATGCGCTGCTCGGAGACCGGGTACGGGGTGCCGAGCGCCTGGGCGAACACGTTCACCCGCAACTCCTCGATCATCCAGCGGATCTGGCGGGCCGCCGTCGAGCCGCGCCGGGCCGGCGGCAACGCGGCCAGCATGTCCTGGTACTCCTTCTGCACCACCGCGATGCGGTCCTGCTGCTGCTTGTCGCGCTGCGGGTTGCCGGGCAACCGGTCCAGCCGGCGCTCGATCGCGGTCAGGTAGCGCAGCAGGTCGGGCAGGCGGGCGTAGCCGGCCTCGGTGAGGAAGCCGGCGTGCACCAGGCCGGTGAGCTGGGCGCGGATGTCGGCGAGCGCGGCCACCACGGCCAGGTTGCGGGTGGCGCCGAGCCGCTGCTCCACCGCGTACGAGGCGGCCAGCACCTGCCGGGCCCGGGCCATCACCTCGACCACGGTGTCGACCAGGTCGGCGCGGACCCGCTCACGCAGCGCGGCGAAGCCGTCGGCGTCCCAGGCCGGGCCGCCCGCGTCCGCCATCAGCTTGTCGATGGCGGCGCCGGTGGCGTCCTCGATCAGCGCCGGCACCCCGCCGTGCGGGTTGCGGGACAGCGCCAGCTTCGCCTCGTTGCTCAGCCGACCCTGGAGGAACCGCGCCGGCGACGGCAGCGTCAGCCGCAGCAGTCGACGGGTGCCGGCCCAGTGCGCGGCCTCCTGCTCGCCGTCGGAATCGAACACCTTCACCCCGACGGTCGTGCCCTCGTCGACAAGCGCCGGGTATGCGGTCACCGCGAAACCGGCACGCACCTGCTCGATGGTGCGGGGCAGGCTGCCGATCGACCACTCGGTGAGCCCGCTGCGGGCCACGTCCGGCGCGGCGGCGGCGACGACCTGGCGTACCTCCTGGCGGAGCCGGCGTTGCAGCGCCGGCAGGTCCTTGCCCTCGGCGACCGGCTTGTCGTCGTCGCCGAGCACCCGGAACGTGACCCGCAGGTGCGGCGGCAGCCTGCCCACGTCCCACGCGTCCGGCGGCACGGTCACCCCGGTCATCCGGCGCAGTTGCCGGGTCAGCGCGGCGAGCAGCGGCTCCTCGCCGGGCGTGATGGCGGCCAGCGCCGCCCGCGCGTAGTCGGGCACCGGCACGAAGTTGCGCCGGACCGGCTTGGGCAGCGAGCGGATCAACGCGATGACCAGTTCCTCGCGTAGCCCCGGCACCTGCCAGTCGAAGCTCTCCGCCGGCACCTGGTTGAGCAGCGGCAGCGGGATGTCCACGGTGACGCCGTCGGTGGGCGCGGTCGGGTCGAACGTGTACGTCAGCGGCAGCGTGACGCCGTCGGCCCGCCACTCGTCCGGGTAGTCCTCCTCGTCGACGCCGCCGCGGCCGGCGTTGACCAGCAGCTCGCGGGTGAACGTGAGCAGGTCCGGCTGCTCCCGGCGGGTCTTCTTCCACCAGGTGTCGAAGTGCCGGCCGGAGACCACCTCGGCGGGGATCCGCTGGTCGTAGAAGGCGAAGATGGTCTCGTCGTCGACCAGGATGTCGCGTCGTCGGGCCCGGTTCTCCAGCTCCTCGACCTCGGTCAGGAGCTTCTGGTTGTCCCGCCAGAACTGGTGGTGGGTCTGCCAGTCGCCCTCCACAAGCGCGTGCCGGATGAACAGCTCCCGGCTCAGCGCCGGGTCGATCCGGCCGAAGGTGACCTTGCGGGAGGTGACCAGCGGGATGCCGTAGAGCGTGACCTTCTCGTAGGCCACCACCGCGGCCTGCTTCTTCTCCCAGTGCGGCTCGCTGTAGCTGCGCTTCACCAGGTGCTGGGCCAGCGGTTCGACCCACTCCGGCTCGACCCGCCCGGCGACCCGGCCGAACAGCCGGGACGTCTCGACCAGCTCGGCGGCCATCACCCACCGCGGCGGCTTCCGGAACAGCGCCGAGCCGGGGAAGATCACGAACTTCGCGCCGCGCGCGCCGAGGTACTCGTGCTTCTGCGCGTCCTTGAGCCCGAGGTGCGACAGCAGGCCGGGCAGCAGCGACTGGTGCACCTTCGGGGTGTCGATCTCCTCCGGCAGGTCCGCGCCGGCGCCGCGCCGGCCCTCACCCTTCTCCGAGGTACGCAGCACCTGGCGCACCTGGCTGACGATGTCCTGCCACTCGCGCACCCGCAGGTAGTTGAGGTATTCCGCCTTGCACATCCGGCGGAACGCGCTGGAGGACAGCTCCCGCTGCTTCTCCCGCAGGTGACGCCACAGGTTGAGGTACGCGACGAAGTCCGACTCCTTGTCGGCGAACCGGGCGTGCGCCTGGTCGGCCTGGGCCTGCCTGTCGGCGGGGCGTTCGCGCGGGTCCTGGATGGAGAGCGCGGCGGCGATCACCACCACCTCGGTGGCGCAGCCGTTGCGTTCGCCCTCGATCACCATCCGGGCCAGCCGCGGGTCGACCGGGAGCTGGGCCAGCCGCCGGCCCAGCGCGGTCAGCCGCTTCGCCGGGTCGGCCTCGGTCGGGTCGAGCGCGCCCAGCTCGTGCAGCAGGTTGACGCCGTCGGTCACGTTGCGCCGGTCCGGCGGGTCGATGAACGGGAACGCGGCGACGTCGCCGAGCCCGATCGCGGTCATCTGGAGGATGACCGAGGCGAGGTTGGTGCGCAGGATCTCCGGGTCGGTGAACTCCGGGCGGGAGTCGAAGTCCGACTCGTCGTAGAGGCGGACGCAGATGCCGTCGGAGGTGCGCCCGCAGCGCCCCTTGCGCTGGTTGGCGCTGGCCTGGGAGACCGGCTCGATCGGCAGCCGCTGCACCTTGAGCCGGCTGGAGTAGCGGGAGATCCGGGCGGTGCCCGGGTCCACCACGTACTTGATGCCGGGGACGGTCAGCGAGGTCTCCGCGACGTTGGTGGCCAGCACCACCCGGCGGTTGCTGTGCGCGGCGAAGACCCGGTGCTGCTCGGCGGTGGAGAGCCGGGCGAACAGCGGCAGGATCTCGGTGCCGAGCAACGAACGTCGGGACTGCACCAGTTTGCCGAGCGCGTCGGCGGTGTCCCGGATCTCCCGCTCGCCGCTGAGGAAGACCAGGATGTCACCCGGCCCCTCGGCGGCCAGTTCCTCGACCGCGTCGCCGATGGCCTGGATCTGGTCCCGGACGTTCTCCTCGTCGGCCTCGTCCTCGCCGTCGGCCTCGGTGACCTCGACCAGCGGCCGGTACCGCACCTCCACCGGGTAGGTGCGACCGGAGACCTCCACCACCGGCGCCGGGTTGCCGTCGGCGTCGGCGAAGTGCCTGGCGAACCGGTCGGTCTCGATGGTCGCCGAGGTGATGACCACCTTGAGGTCGGGCCGGCGGGGGAGGAGCTGGCGCAGGTAGCCCAGGATGAAGTCGATGTTGAGGCTGCGTTCGTGTGCCTCGTCGATGATCAACGTGTCGTACTGCCGGAGCATCCGGTCGGTCTGCAACTCGGCCAGCAGGATGCCGTCGGTCATGAGCTTGACCAGGCTGTTCTCGCCCACCTGGTCGGAGAAGCGGACCTTGTAGCCGACCACGCCGCCCAGCTCGGTGCCGAGTTCCTCGGCGATCCGGTCGGCGACCGTCCGGGCGGCCAGCCGCCGCGGCTGGGTGTGCCCGATCAGGCCGGTGACACCGCGTCCCAGCTCCAGACAGATCTTCGGGAGCTGGGTGGTCTTGCCGGACCCGGTCTCGCCGGCCACGATCACCACCTGGTGGTCCCGGATGGCGGCGGCGATGTCGTCCTTGCGCTCGCTGACCGGAAGCTGCGCCGGGTAGGTGACGGTCGGCACCGCGGCCCGCCGGGCCGCCAGGCGCGCCTCGGCGCGGGCCACCTCGGCCCCGATCTCGGCCAGCGCCGCCTCCCGCCGCTGCGGGTCCCGCAGCTTCCGCGCGCCGTCGAGCCGCCGCTGGAGCCGGCGCTGGTCGCGGAACATCAGGGGGCCGAGGCGGCGGTGCAGGTCGCGGGTGGTCTCGGGAGCGGCGGGTACGGCTGGATTCTGCATGTCGTCGCCAAGGATAGGCAGCCGCGCGGCGGACCGCTCCCGGGTTACCCGCGCGTGGGCGTGCCGTCCGGGCACGACGTCCCGGCCCGGATAGGGTTGCCGCCGACGAGGTCGACGAGGGGCGGGGATGATCATGCGGGACACCGACCGGGCGCTCGTGCAGGCCGCCACCGCCGTCGCGAAGCTCCGCTGCCGCAGCGAGAACCACACCGTCGCGGCGGCCGTGCGCAGCGCCGACGGGCGGGTGTTCAGCGGCGTGAACGTCTACCACTTCACCGGTGGCCCGTGCGCCGAGGTGGTGGCGCTCGGCGCGGCGGCCACCCAGGGGGCCGGCGAGCTGGAGGCGATCGTCGCGGTGGGGGACCGGGGGCGGGGCGTCATTCCGCCGTGCGGGCGCTGCCGGCAGGTGCTGCTCGACTACTTCCCGTCGATCCGGGTGATCGTCGGGCCGCCGGACGGGCTGCGCGCGGTGCCGGTGGCCGAGCTGCTGCCCGAGACGTACGTCTGGTCGGACCACCAGCTCGACGCGCCGGCCGTGCCGCGTACCGGGGTGTGGCCGCAGCCGGTGGTGCCGGTGAGTCGCCAGTCCGCGGAGGACTGAGTTCCGCGCTTGCGGCCGCTTTCCAACGTGGTAATACTCGGGTCCCGTCCTCAGGAGGCCCGATGACGCCCTGTTCCGCGCCCGACGACGAGACCCCTGTCGAGGCGCTCGGCGACCTGTACCGCGACGGCATCACCGCCTGCCGGGGCGCCTTCGAGGTGGACTGGGTGAGGCGGGTCGGCGAGGACGTCGAGGCCGCGTTCGCCGAGGCCCGGTCCCGGCCCGACGGCGCGGTCGGCCGCGGCCCCGAGCGCTGGTACGTCGAGATCCACCCCGAGCAGCTACGCGGCTTCGTCGACCTGGTCACCCACCCCTGGGTGGTCTCGGTGTGCCGGGCCGTGCTCGGCCCGGAGTACGAGATCGTCGAGCTGGGCTTCGACATCCCGTTCCCCGGCGCGAAGACGCAGCCCTGGCACCGCGACTTCCCGATGCCCGAGGAGACGCGGCTGCGCCGCCGGCTCACCTCGCTGGCGTTCAACCTCACCACCGTCGACACGGTCGAGGAGATGGGCCCGTTCGAGATCGCCCCGGGCACCCAGTGGGACGACGGCCGCGCGTTCGACCACGAGATGTTCCCGCCGAAGGACCGGTACCCGCGCTACGAGGCCCGCGCGGTGCGCAAGTACCCGAAGCGCGGCGACCTCTCGGCGCGCTCCGCGCTCACCGTCCACCGGGGCACGCCGAACGTCAGCGACCGGGCCCGCCCGGTGCTGGTGCTCGGCGTCGACGCCCCGGGCGCGGGCAACGCGGCCCACCACGACCTGGCCGTCACCCGCCCCTACCGGGACGCGCTGCCCGACCTGGTCCGCGACCACCTGCGCTGCCCGGTGGTGGACACGCTCGTCCCGATCCGCCAGAAGCACACCATCGAAGGACTGGTGATGGGCGCGGAGTAGGGCCGCCGCGTCAGCCGTCGCCCGCTCGGGCGCGCAGTGCCCGGATCGCCCAGTCCAGCACCGGCGCCAGGCTCTCGGCCGGCGGCCACCCGTTCACCACCGAGAGCAGGTGCTCGTACCGCTCCCGTCGAGGGTCGTGGGCAGCCTCCAGCCGGTCCAGCAGCCGCCGCCGCAGGTCCGCGTCGTCCGGCCGGCCGCAGAGCCGGGCGTAACGGGCCGTCGCCCGGTCCAGGGCCGCGTCGGCCCGGGGCGAGGCCGGGTCCACGCCCGCGGCCAGCGCCGGGGCCGCCTCCTCCCGGACCACGGCGACCGCGTCCCGGCGTACGCCCTCGATGCCCGCGCGGTCGGCCGCGTGCAACTCGGCCAGCCGGCGCAGGGCGGCCCGGAAGCCCGGGTCCAGCGCCAGCTCGGCCAGCTCCACCCAGGCTTCCCACCGGGCGTCGTCCGCGTCGGCGGGCAGTTCCGGGGTGAGCGAGCGGCGGACACCCACGAAACCGGGATCGGTCAGGCCGGTGAAGGTGGCGTCGAGGAACTCGTCGACGAGCCGCCGGCGTTCCCGCTCGGCCAGCCCGGCCAGCCGACGCAGCAGGTCGGCCTGGGCCGGGGTGGATCCCCGTCGGGCGATCATGGTCAGCACCGCGCGACGCGACCGCAGCACGCGGATCTGCGCGGCCAGGGCGTCCGCGTGCGTCGCGGCGGCCTCGGGCAGGGTGACCTCCAGGGCCACCACCCGGCGCACCGTGGCCAGGTCGACGCCCAGCTCGCGCAGCGTCCGCACCAGGTCGATCCGGGCCGCCGCCTCGGGACCGTAGCGGCGGTGACCGGTCGGGCCCCGGTCGGTCGCCGGCACGATCCCCCGGTCGGACCAGAACCGGATGGTCTTCACCGGCACGCCTGTCCGCCGGGCCAGGTCGCCGATCGAGTAGCGCTCTCCACCGTCCATGTCGCCCACCCTGCCGCCTCCCCCCGGTGGAGGCGCAAGCCCATCGACAACGCCGAGTTAGGCGTGCCTTACCTGGTCAGTTAAGGTAAGGCGTACCTAATCGGAAGGCGAACACCCCCGTGACCACCGTCGCCGTCCGGCCCGCCCGGGCCGACGCCCCCGCCCGCCCCGGCGCGTCCCGCCGCGTCGCGGTCACGTTCGCGGCGGCGCTCCTGCTCGTCGCCGCGCTGCTGGCCAGCCTGGCGCTCGGCAGCCGCCACCTGCCGGTCGACCAGGTGTGGCACGCGCTGGTGGCGCCGGACGACGGCGACGCCACCACCGTGGTCCGCGAGCTGCGGGTGCCGCGTACCGCCCTCGGGCTGGTCGTCGGGCTCGCGCTCGCGCTGGCCGGGGTGCTGTTCCAGGCCGTCACCCGCAACCCGCTCGCCGAGCCGCGCATCCTCGGCGTCAGCGCCGGCGCGTCCTTCGGCGTGGTGCTGGCCATCGCCGTGTTCGGGGTCGGCACGCTGGCCGGCTACGTCTGGTTCGGCATCGCCGGCGCGCTGCTCGCCGGGCTGCTGGTGTTCGCCATCGCCAACCGCACCCGCGACGGCGCCAGCCCGGTCACGCTCGCGCTGGTCGGCGCCGCGCTCGACGCCGGTCTCGGCGCCATCGTGTACGCGCTGCTCAGCATCGACGCCCGCACGTTCGAGGAGTACCGCTTCTGGGTGGTCGGCGGGCTCACCGGCCGGGACGTGGGCGTCGCCGGGCAGGTGCTCCCGTTCGTGCTGGCCGGCGTGCTGCTGGCCGCGCTGGCCGCCCGGGGCCTGGACGCGCTCGCCCTCGGCGACGACGTCGCCCGCGGGCTGGGGCACCGGGTGGCCCTGGTCCGGCTGGCCGCCGGCGGTGGTGGGGTGCTGCTCACCGGTGCCGCGGTGGCCGCCGCCGGCCCGATCGCGTTCGTCGGGCTGGCCGTGCCGCACCTGGCCCGGGCCCTGGTCGGCGCCGACCACCGCTGGACGCTGCTGGTCGCCGCGCTGCTCGGCCCCGCGCTGGTGCTGGCCGCCGACGTGGCCGGCCGACTGGTCGCCCCACCCGGCGAGATCCCCGCCGGCATCATCACCGCCCTCCTCGGCGCCCCCCTGCTAGCCATCCTGGTCCGCCGCGCCAAGGTCGTCACCTCATGACCACCCCCACCCCCACCCCCACCCCCCGCGATCTTGCAGTTGCTGCCCCGGCAAAGCGGACAAGTGCCGCGCCGGACGGGCCGCAACCGCAAGATCGCCGAGGGCCGGGTGGGGCGCTGGCCGGGAAGGCGCTGCTGCGCGTGGGGCCGGTGGCGATGCCGTTCCGGTGGCGGGCGGTGGTCGTGGCGGGGGTGCTTCTGGGACTGCTTCTCGGGGCGATGGTGGTCAGCCTCTCGCTCGGGACGCCGTACGTGGCACCGGGTGACGTGCTGCGGTCGTTGTCCGGGGCGGGCACGCCGTACGACCTCGTGGTGCGTGACCTGCGACTGCCCCGCGCGGTGCTCGCGGCGCTGGCCGGGGCGGCCTTCGGGGTGGCCGGCACGCTGATCCAGAGCGTCGCCCGCAACCCGCTGGCCAGCCCCGACGTCATCGGCGTCACGCAGGGCGCCGGGCTGGCCGCCACGGTGGCGCTGACCAGCGGGGCGGCGGCCGTCCTGGTGGCCCCGGCGGCACTGCTCGGCGGCCTGGCCGCGGCGGTGCTGGTGTTCGCGCTCGGCGCGCGGCACGGCCTGGCCGCCCAGCGGTTCGTGCTGGCCGGCGTGGCGGTGGCGTTCGCGTTCCGGGCGCTCATCGAGGTGGTGATGCTCACCGCCGACCCGATCGACGGCCTACGCGCCCAGCTCTGGCTGATCGGCACGCTGGCCGGCAAGGGATGGACCGAGGCGGCCTGGATCGCCGGCACGCTCGCCGTGCTGCTGCCGGTGCTGCTCTGGGCCGGCTGGGCGCTGCGCGGCTCCGCCCTGGACGACGACACCGCGCGGGGGATCGGGCTGCGCCCGGTGGCCCGGCGGATCGGCCTGGCCGGCACCGGCGTGCTGGCCGCCGCCGCGGTCACCGCCCAGGTCGGCGCCGTGGACTTCGTGGCGCTCGTCGCGCCGCAGGTGGCCCGCCGGCTGGTCCGCGCGGAACGGCCGCCGATGCTCTGCGCCGCGCTGCTGGGCGCGCTGTTGCTGGTACTCGCCGACCTGGCCGGCCGGCGCCTGTTCGCGCCCACCCAGTTGCCGGCCGGTGTGCTGACCGCGGCCATCGGCGGCCCGTACCTCATCTTCGTGCTGCTGCGTACCCGAGGGAGGCGGTCGTGACCGCGCTGCTGTCCACCCGCGACCTGGTCGTCGGCTACGAGGGCCGGACCGTGCTGGACGGGCTGGAACTCGACCTGCCGGCCGACGCGTTCACCGTGATCGTCGGCCCGAACGCCTGCGGCAAGTCGACGCTGCTGCGCACCATGGCCCGGCTGCTCACCCCGCGCCGCGGCGCGGTGCTGCTCGACGGTACGCAGATCCGCGACCTGCCCACCCGGGACGTGGCGCGGCGGCTCGGCGTGCTGCCGCAGAGCCCGCTGGTGCCCGAGGGGATCACCGTGGCGGACCTGGTCGGGCGCGGCCGGCAGCCCTACCAGCGTTGGTGGCGGCAGTGGTCGACCGAGGACGGGCGGGCCGTCGACGAGGCGATGCGGCTGGCCGACGTGACCGCGCTCGCCGACCGCCCGGTGGACACGCTCTCCGGCGGGCAGCGCCAACGGGTGTGGATCGCCATGACGCTCGCCCAGGACACCGACGCGCTGCTGCTGGACGAGCCCACCACGTTCCTGGACCTGGCCCACCAGGTGGAGGTGCTGGACCTGCTGCACCGGCTGCGCGCCGAACGGGGCCGGACCGTGGTGGCCGTGCTGCACGACCTCAACCAGGCCGCCCGGTACGCCGACCACCTGGTCGCCATGCGCGACGGCGCGGTGGTCGCGGTCGGCCCGCCGCGCGAGATCCTCACCGCCGACCTGGTCCGCGACGTGTTCGGGCTCGACTGCGTGGTCGTGCCCTGCCCGGTCACCGGCGCCCCGCTGGTGGTGCCCGCCCGCACCCACACCCCGGCCGCCCGCACCCGGCCCTCGGTCGCTCCGGGCGGCACGTCGGCCGCCCCTGTCCGGACCCCGGACGTTCCGGCCGGCCGCACCCAGACCTCGGCCGCTCCGGCCGGCACGCCGGCCCCGGCCGGCGCCCCCGTCGGCGACGCCTGAGCGTGCCGACCGCACCCGCACCACGGAAAGGAACCTGATGCGTCGCCTCGCCGCCGTACTCACCACCGCTCTCGCCCTCGGCGTCGGCCTCACCGCCTGCGGGGAGAGCGACCCCGTCGCCGACGCCGGCACCGGGGAGACCCGGGAGATCACCCACGCGATGGGCGCCACCAAGGTGCCGGCCGCGCCGAAGCGCGTGGTGGTGCTCGACACCGACAAGATCGACACCGCGCTGTCGCTGGGCGTCACGCCGGTCGGCGCGGCCACCGCCGGCGAGGCGAAGAGCTGGCCCACCTACTTCGGCGCGGAGAAGCTCACCGGCATCACCGAGGTCGGCGTGCTCACCGAGCCGGACCTGGAGGCGATCAACGCGCTCAAGCCGGACCTGATCCTGGGCAGCAAGTTCCGCCAGGAGAAGTTCTACGACGAGCTGTCCGCCATCGCGCCCACCGTGTTCACCGAGAAGGTGGGCGTGACCTGGAAGGAGAACTTCCTCCTCGACGGCCGGGCGCTCGGCAAGGAGCAGGAGGCCAAGGACCTGCTGGCCACGTACGAGAAGCGGGCGAAGGACGTCGGCGCGAAGCTCGGCGACCCGGGCGCGCGGAAGGTTTCCATCGTGCGCTTCATCCCGGGCAACATCCGGGTGTACGGGCCGGACTCGTTCTCCGGCATCGTGGTCGGTGACACCGGCCTGGGCCGCCCCGAGCGGCAGCGCCTGGACGGCAAGGAGGACAAGCGGTTCGACCTGGTCAGCGCCGAGCGGGTGAACGAGGTCGACGGCGACGTGGTGTTCGTGACCGCGTACGGCGAGAAGGCCGCCGCCGAGCAGGCGAAGGTCACCGCCGGGAGCCTCTGGCAGGGCCTGTCCGCGGTCAAGGCGGGCAAGGCGCACGTGGTCTCCGACGAGACGTGGATGACCGGCATCGGCGTCACCGCCGCCAACAAGATCCTCGACGACCTCGAAAAGCACCTCCCCGCCTGACCCCCACCCCCACCCCTTTCGGGGGCGCTGATTCACGGAAAGAGTGGCTGTTCGACGCCGGACAGCCACTCTTTCCGTGAAAGCGCGGCGGCCGTGCGGTCACCGGGGGCGGCGGGTGGCCAGGGCGGTACGGATTTCGGTGAGCACGCCGTCGAAGTCCTCGGCCATGCGTTTCGCGGTGACGTGCAGGACGAGCCAGTCGTCGCCCAGGATCTGATTCAGGCGGCGGCGGTCCCGGTGGAACTGTTCGGCGTCGTGGTGCCAGAGCCCGTCGTACTCGACGGCCACCTTGCGGTCGGGCCACGCGAGGTCGACCCTCGCCACGAACCGTCCCTGCCGCGAGATGACGTGCTGGGTCACCGGTCGGGGGAGGCCGGCACGGATCAGTCGAACTCGCAGCCGGGACTCGGGTAACGACTCCGCGCCGCCGTCGACGAGCTGCAACGCCTCGGCGAACCGGCGGACGCCGCGTTCCGCACCGCGTCGTCGCTGGTACGCCGTCAGCTCGGCGTGATCGGTGACGCCCCGACGGAGCAGCGCGTCGATGTGCGCCACCGCCTCCACGACGTCCAGCCAGCAGGCGAGGTCCCAGCAGGTGCGGACCGGTGTGGTGACCGGCGCCCGGTCGACCCGGAACACCTCACCCTCCCGCCAGTTCGCCACGTGGATGCGCAGGCCGGCCACCGGTCCGAAGCGGGCCGACGGCTCCACCAGCACCTCGACGGGTTCGTCGGGACGGGGCTGGGGTCCGCCGAGCAGAGCGACCGCCGAACGGCCGGCGATGGCGCAGCCCGGAGGGAACAGCCACGACGCGGCCGCCCGGGCGCGCATGACGTGCGAGATCTCCAGTCGCGCATCGGCGTAGACGTTGTGGAACAACTGCCGCCAGGCGCTGCTGCGTAGGTCGTTCCTGGTGAGCAGTCCGAGATGAACCACTTCCCGCGCGAAGAACATCTTGCCGACGAGTTCGGCCGGCCGACGAGGAGGACGAACCACCCCCCAACCCTCCCGCCTCCCCCACCCCGCCGAAACCCCCTGTGGACAACCCTCCCCGCCGCCTTGCGCTTTCACGGAAAGAGTGGCTATTCGACGTCGAATAGCCACTCTTTCCGTGAATCAGTGCGCTGGCGGGGCGGGGGAGGGGGAGGGGCGGGGGCGGGGGAGGGTCAGGCGGCGGTGGACCAGATGGCGCGGAACGCGGCGGCCTCGCCGGCCAGCCACTGCTCGATCCGCTCGGGCTTGGCGTCGGCCGGCATGCGGTGCGCCTCGCCGCGCCGCACGTCGACCAGCACCGGCTCGGCGTGCGGCAGCACCGCGTCCATGTGCCGGGCCATCAGGTGCAGCGTGGCAAGCGTCGCCTCCTCGCTCGGCGGCGCCTCGTCGAAGTGCAGCCGGATCGCCTCGGCCCGGCCGTCGGCGAAACGTACGCCGAACTGTGGGTTGATCTTCACGGGGAGGTCGCCCAGCATCGCCAGCGCATCCCGGGTCTGGGCCAGGTCGACGCCGGTCGGCTCGCCGAGCGAGTGCAGCCAGCGCGTCGCGCCCGGCACGAGCGCCTCGTAGAGCGGGCGCCAGCGTGGCTTGACCACGTCGGCGACCTGGGCCAGGTGGGTGCCGCCGGTGTGGAACGCGACGTCGGCCTTGAGCGCCTTGACGAACTGC
Organism: Micromonospora sp. NBC_01392; assembly: GCF_045040125.1. Taxonomy (NCBI): domain Bacteria; kingdom Bacillati; phylum Actinomycetota; class Actinomycetes; order Micromonosporales; family Micromonosporaceae; genus Micromonospora; species Micromonospora sp. NBC_01392. The sequence goes on from NZ_CP109549.1 coordinate 2,624,794, forward strand.
CCGTGCGGGTTGAAGCCGTGCCGGCTCGCCCGCTGCCGGCGCAGGCCGCCGACGAACGTCGCCTTGGTGGGGCCGGTCCGGTCGACGTAGCGGGTGAAGCCGAGAAGGGTGGCGTAGGGGGTGAGAGGGGCGGCTGAGGTGGGCGCAGTCACGAGCATCCTCCCAGGTCAAAAGCTCGTTTAGTACATACATTCTAATCGACGGGTGTGACATCGCCCAGGGTCTGGAGGTGCCCGCGTACGCGGATGGCGCAGAACGCCCGCGGTGGCGGCACGCCCCGTCGCGGCCGGCCTGTCGACGCCGGCAGACCGCCGGCAAACGGGTTGTCGGTTCGTCCGGTTCGTGTAAACATGACGGCGTGATCTACTGACGCGCACCCAGCCCGCCCCCCATGTCCTGCGGCCGTTGAGCCCGGGCGGGCAGTCGATCCCTTTCGATCCGACCACTGGTGTTCGCGTGTCCACGGTGTCTGTTGCTTCGCATGCCCGTGTGCGGGCGACGGTGTCGTCGTCGCCCTCCCACGACCGGTGGCTGCGCCGACGCCGGAGACGTCCCCGAACCGGCCCTGCTCGACGGGCGCGTCGGACCTGATCACCGGGAAGGAGTCCCATGTCCACCCAGCTCGCGCTGCGCGCGGTGAGCAAGGCGTACGCCCACGGCCAGGTGCTGGACGCGGTGTCCGGCACGGTCCGCGACGGCGAACGGGCCGCCGTGGTCGGTGAGAACGGCGCCGGGAAGTCCACCCTCCTGCGGCTGCTGGCCGGGCAGGAAGCACCGGACGAGGGCGAGGTCGTGGTCACCGCCGACGGCGGGATCGGCCATCTCGGCCAGGTCCTCGACCTGCCGGACGCGGCCACGGTCGGGGACGCGGTCGACGCGGCGCTCGCCGACCTGCGCGACCTTCAGCGCCGGATCACCGAGGCGGAGCAGGCCCTGAGCGCCGGCGAGGACGGGCTGCTCACCGCGTACGGGGAACTGTCGACCGCCTTCGAACTGCGCGACGGATACCGGGCCGACGCGCGGGTACGGGCGGCGATGTCCACCCTCGGGATCGGCGAGCTGGCGCCGGAGCGTGCGCTCGGCACGCTCTCCGGTGGGCAGCGGGCGCGGCTCGCGCTGGCCGGGGTGCTGTCGGCGGAGCCGGAGTTGCTGCTGCTCGACGAGCCCACCAACCACCTCGACGAGGCGGCGCTGGCCTGGCTGGAGGACCGGCTGCGCCGGCATCGGGGCACGCTCGTGGTGGTGACCCACGACCGGCTGCTGCTGCGGCGGGTGGCCACCACCATCCTGGAGGTCGACGGGGACCGGGCCACGGTGGTGCGCCACGGCGACGGGTACGCCGGTTACCTCGCCGAGAAGCGGGCGGCGCGGCAACGGTGGGAGCAGTCCTACGCGGCGTGGACCGCCGAGATCGCGCACTGGACCGGGTGGGCGGCGACGACGGCGTACCGGGTGGCGCCCGGCCGGGCCATCACGGACCACAACAAGTGCAAGTACCACGGCGACGGCCGCCGGGTCCAGGCGTCGATCTCCACCCGGGTACGCAGCGCGGCCGAACGGCTCGACCGGTTGCGCGCCGAGCCGGTGCCCCGGCCACCGGAGCCGCTGCGCCTGCACGCGCCGCTGGACGCGGCGGTCCGGGAGGGCACCGTGCTCGCGGCGCACCGCGTGCGGGTCGCCGGCCGGCTCCGGGTGCCTGCGCTGACCGTCGGCGCCGGTGAGCAGGTGGTGGTCACCGGGCCGAACGGCGCCGGCAAGTCGACCCTGCTCGACGTGCTGGCCGGTGTGCTGACCCCGGACGAGGGGTCGGTGGAGCGCCGGGGGCGTCTCGGGTACCTGCCGCAGGAGAGCACGTTCAGCGTGCCATCGCGCGACCTGCTCTCGGCGTTCGCGTCCGGCCGCGCCGGCAGCCGGGAGGAGCAGGCCGAGCGGTTGGCGTCGCTGGGCCTGTTCCGCGCCGCCGACTTCGGCAAGCCGGTCGGCGCGCTGTCCGTCGGGCAACGCCGCCGCCTGGCGCTGGCCCGCCTGCTGGCCGGCGAGGCCGACGTGCTGCTGCTCGACGAGCCCACCAACCACCTGTCGCCGGCGCTGGTCGAGCAACTGGAGCAGGCGTTGGCCGAGTATCCGGGCGCGGTGGTGGTGGTCTCGCACGACCGGATGTTCCGGAAACGCTGGACCGGCGCCGAGGTGGCCCTGACGGCCGGCCGGCTCCTTCGGCCGGGTCGGGTCAGAGCTGGCCGACGTCGGTGACGCGGACCACCGCCGCGCCCACCTCGTCCGAGGCGGCCAGGTCGACCTCCGCGCTGATGCCCCAGTCGTGGTCGCCGTCGGGGTCGTCCAGGATCTGGCGTACGGTCCACCGCTCCCGGCCCTGCTCGATCATCAGCAGCGCCGGCCCGCGCGCGTCCGGCCCCACCCCGATCGAGTCGTACGCCTCGAAGTACGGCTCCAGCGCGTCGGCCCACGCGTCCGCGTGCCAGCCGTCCCCGGCGTCCAGCTCGGCGAGCAGGTCCCAGCGGCGCAACGCGGCCAGCTCGACGCGACGGAACAGCGCGTTGCGCACCAGCACCCGGAACGCCCGCGCGTTACGGGTCACCGCCGGCGGCCGGTCGTCCAGCGAGGCGGCCACCTCGACCACGTCGGACGGGTTGCGCAGCCGCTCCCACTCGTCGATCAGACTGGAGTCGACCTGGCGGACCAGCTCGCCCAGCCACTCGATGAGGTCGACCAGCTCCTCGGTCTTGGCGTCCTCCGGCACGGTCTGCCGCAACGTCTTGTACGCGTCCGCGAGGTAGCGCAGCACCAGCCCCTCGGAGCGGGACAGCCCGTAGAACTGGACGTACTCCGGGAACGTCATGGCCCGCTCGTACATGTCCCGGACCACGGACTTCGGGGCCAGTTCGTGGTCGGCGACCCACGGGTGGCCCTGCCGGTACATCTCGTACGCGCCCGCCAGCAGCTCGGCGAGCGGCTTGGGCCAGGTCACCTCGTCGAGCAGTTCCAGGCGGGCCTCGTACTCGATGCCTTCGGCCTTCATCGCGGCGACCGCCTCGCCGCGGGCCTTGAACTGCTGCGCGGAGAGGATCTGCCGCGGGTTGTCCAGGATCGCCTCGATCACGCTGAGCACGTCCAGCGCGTACGCAGGGGACTCCCGGTCGAGCAGCTCGATGGTGGCCAGCGCGAGCGGCGACAGCGGCTGGTTGAGCGCGAAGTCGAGCTGGAGGTCGACGGTGAGGCGTACCCGGCGGCCCTGCTCGTCCGGCTCGGGCAGCTCCTCGACCACGCCGCCGGCGCGCAACGCCCGGTAGATGGCGATGGCCCGGCGGATGTGCCGCCGCTGGGCGGCCGGGTCCTCGTGGTTGTCGGTGAGCAGGTGCCGCATCGAGGCGAACGCGTCCCCGGGGCGGCCGATCACGTTGAGCAGCATCGAGTGGCTGACCTGGAAGCTGGAGGTGAGCGGCTCCGGCTCGGCCTCGACCAGACGCTGGAACGTCGGCTCACCCCAGCCGATGGAGCCCTCCGGCGGCTTCTTCTTCACCACCTTGCGGCGCTTCTTCGGGTCGTCGCCGGCCTTGGCGAGCGCCTTCTCGTTCTCGATCACGTGCTCGGGCGCCTGCACCACCACCCGGCCGATGGTGTCGAAGCCGGCCCGTCCGGCCCGGCCGGCGATCTGGTGGAACTCGCGGGCCTTGAGCAGCCGGGTGCGGATGCCGTCGTACTTGCTGAGGCCGGTGAAGAGCACGGTGCGGATCGGCACGTTGATGCCGACGCCGAGCGTGTCCGTACCGCAGATGACCTTGAGCAGGCCGGCCTGGGCGAGCGTCTCCACCAGGCGGCGGTACTTCGGGAGCATGCCGGCGTGGTGCACGCCGATGCCGTGCCGGACCAGCCGGGACAGCGTCTTGCCGAAGCCGGAGGTGAACCGGAAGTTGCCGATCGCGGTGGCGATCATGTCCTTCTCGGCGCGGGTGCAGACGTTCACGCTCATCAGCGCCTGGGCGCGTTCCAGCGCGGCGGCCTGGGTGAAGTGCACCACGTACACCGGGGCCTGCCTGGTCTCCAGCAGCTCTTCGAGCGTCTCGTGCAGCGGCGTGGTCGCGTACGAGAAGAGGAGCGGGACCGGTCGCTCGGCCGAGCGGACGACGGCGGTTGGCCGGCCGGTGCGCCGGGTCAGGTCGTCGACGAAGCGGGTGGTGTCGCCGAGCGTGGCCGACATCAGCACGAACTGGGCCTGCGGCAGCTCGATGATCGGCACCTGCCAGGCCCAGCCCCGGTCCGGCTCGGCGTAGAAGTGGAACTCGTCCATGATCACCTGGCCGACGTCGGCGCGGCGGCCCTCCCGCAGCGCCAGGTTGGCCAGGATCTCCGCGGTGCAGCAGATGATCGGGGCGTCGGCGTTGACGCTGGCGTCGCCGGTGAGCATGCCGACGTTCTCCGCGCCGAAGACCTCGCAGAGCGCGAAGAACTTCTCCGACACCAGCGCCTTGATCGGCGCGGTGTAGAACGTCGTCCGGTCGCCGGCGAGGGCCGCGAAGTGCGCCGCGATCGCCACCAGGCTCTTGCCTGAGCCGGTCGGCGTATTCATGATCAGGTTCGCGCCGGAGACGATCTCGATGACCGCCTCCTCCTGGTGGGGGTAGAGGTCGAGACCGCGCTCGGACGCCCAGGAGGCGAACGCGTCGTAGAGCGTGTCGGGGTCGGCGGTCTTCGGCAGCGCGGCGGTGAGAGTCATGGCGGCTCCCATCGTGCCTGGGCGGTGCCATGCCGCGCCAACCGGGTTCAGCGCGGGGGTTCCCGGCCGGCTTCAGCGTCCCGGCTTAAGAACCTCGGCTTCAGCGCCGCCGGTGGATCAGGTCGAAGACGTCCCGGCCGGCGGTCAGCGCGCGCCGCTCGAACTTGGTCACCGGTCGGTGCGCCGGGCGGGGAGCGTAGCCACCGTGCACGTCGACCAGCTCCGGATCGGCGGTCAGCGTCGCCCGCATCGACTCGGCGTACTCGGCCCAGTCGGTGGCGCAGTGCAGCGTGCCGCCCGGCGCCAGCCGGGACCGCAGCAGCGCCACGTGCGCCGGCGCGATGATCCGGCGCTTGTGGTGCCGGGTCTTCGGCCACGGGTCCGGGAAGTAGACGTGCACCGCGTCCAGGCACCCCTCGGGCATGGCCCGGACCAGGTCCAACGCGTCGCCCTCGGCGACCCGCACGTTCTCCAGCCGGTGCCGTTCCACCAGGTCCAGCAGGTTGGCGATTCCCGGCGTGTGCACCTCGACCGCCAGATAGTGTCGGCTCGGGTCGGCCGCCGCCATCGCGGCGGTGGCGTCGCCCATGCCGGAGCCGATCTCCAGCACCAGCGGCGCCCGCCGTCCGAACAGCGCCGCCGGATCGCACGGCCCGTCGAGGGCGGCGATCTCCAGGCCGTACGCGGGCCAGAGCCGGGTCAACGCGTCGCGCTGCCGGTCACTCATCCGGCCGCGACGCGGATGGAAGGTGCGGATGCGGGCGGTGGAGACGTCGGTGGTGGTCACAGCGACCCGAGCCTACGCGACCGACGCGGCCGTTCGGATGTGAGGTGCGGCCGGGGGTGAGAGGATTCATTCCCGTACGCCGGGAGGGTTCATGGGGTCAGTCAGGGGACGCGCGGCGCTGCTGGTCGCGGTCGGCGCGTGCGCCTTCCCGCTGCTCGACGCCGTGCCCGCCCGGGCCGAACCGGTGCCCGAGCAGCCCGCCGGTGATGTGATCTTCGTGGAGGTCACCCCGGGCACGGTCGAGCCGGGTTTCCTGGTCGGCATCCGGGCCAGTTGCCGGGACAATTCGGTGCCCGCGATCGTGGCCTCCGACGCCTTCGGCAAGATCCAGGTGCAGCCGCAGCGCGGCCTGCTCACCGCCTCGCCGATGGTCAACGAGCGCACCCGACCCGGCAACTACCGGGTCAAACTGGAGTGCCCGAGCGGGGAGACCGCGTCCACCATGCTCCAGGTCGTCAAGCGGGCCCAGCCCACCCGGCCGCCGAGTCACCCGCCCAGCCACTTCCCCAGCCGCGGCCCGGCGACCGGCTTCGGCGGCACCGCCGGCCCCGGCCTCGGCGGCCTGCTGGTGCCGATCGGGTTGGCGCTGACCATGGTCGGCGCCGGTTTCGGCGTAGCCGCCTCCCGTCGGCACGCCGCCGGGCGCTGAGGCCCGCCATGGCCGACCACGCCGCCCCGCCGCCCGCCGGTTCCCGGCGCTCCGGCTGGCCGTTCCTCGCGCTGCCCCCGCCCGCCGCCCCGCCGCGATCCGGCACCGCGCCGTCCCACTCCGGCGGCTTCCGTTCCGCCGCGCCGGCCACCGGCTCCCGGTCGGCCACCGCGCCTCCGGGCGGCTCGGGGCCGTGGAACCCGCCTCCGGCCGGGCCGCCCCCCGTGCGCTCCTGGCCGGTCGATCCGCCTACTGGCGGTGGGTCTCCGTCCGGTCCGCCGCTGGGCTCTTCGCCGAGGCGGGACCGGGGCCGGAGCCCTTGGTCGAAGCCGCTGGCTGTGGTGCTGGTGCTGGTCGGCGTGTTCGCCGTCGGGGCCGGGCTCGGTCGCACCGCCGGGCCGTTCGACTGGGCCGAGGCGTCGGCCGGGTCGAGCGTGGCCGCGCCCGCGCCGGCCACCACACCGGCCCGGAAACCGGTGGGCCGGCCGGTCCGCCTGTCCGTGCCGGCCATCAAGGTCGACGCGCCGGTCACCCCGGTCGGTCAGGCGCGGGACGGGTCGGTGGACGTGCCGCCGCTTACCGAGACCGACCAGACCGGCTGGTACAACCGGGGCGCGGTGCCGGGGGAGCCGGGGCGGGCGATCATCGTCGGTCACGTCGACAGCAAGAGCGGGCCGGCGGTGTTCTACCGGCTCCGCGAACTCAAGCCAGGCGCGCTGATCCGAGTGACCCGCACGGACCGCACCGTGGTGTCGTTCACCGTCGACAGCGTGGAGTACTTCGACAAGGCGAAACTGCCCGCCGGCCGGGTCTACGGCGACTCCGGCCCGGCCGAGCTGCGCCTGATCACCTGCGGCGGCACGTGGCTCGGCGGTCGCACCGGCTACGAGGACAACGTGATCGTCTTCGCCACCCGCACCCCCTGACCGGGCTACCCTCACGAGATCTTGGAACGAAACGGCCCCGGTGGGGGCCAGTTCCTACCAAGATCTCTGGCGATCCTGAGCAGTGGTCGGGATCTTCCGGATGCTGAGAGGAGGCATACGAGTCGGCGACGTGCTTACTCGGACCCAGCGACGTAGACACCCTTCCCGGGGTGTCCCACCACAACGCCACGATCTTTGAGAATGGTGGTGACTCGGTTGATCGTGGAGATGTGCACGCCGTAAGAATCGGCCAGCTCGCGGGTCGAGGGCAACTTGGCGCCGGGAGCAAGCTCCCCGGATTTGATCTTCTCCGTGATCTCGTTCGCTATGCGCCGGTAGTCGACTCTCTCCGTCGGCATGAGGTGATCTCCGTTGGTTCCCTGGCTTCGGCAGGCCAATTTGATCACGGCCGAACCGGCACCAGCAAGTTTCCTGATTCACCGAGCGCCATTGGTTGCTTACTCCTACAAGTTGGAATAGGTTGCTGGCTGAGTCGGGTTCCCTGGTTTCGGCAAACTCCTGGGTTCCTGCCTCGCCTGCCCACCTGGGGGAGCACGACGCATGGACTCTGCCTCCCAGGTGGGGCCTGGTCATGCTCGCGTGGGGAGGGTGGTTTCGCGATGCCGATGGATGACCCTGATGAAGGCTCGACGTTCCGCAAGCTGTTCGAGGTCAGGCGGACGCTTGACGCCCACTTCCGGCGGCCAGCACAACGCCGCGGAGACCAGGGTGCATGAGCTGCGTCGACTTCTTCAGCTGTGCTCAATTGGACTGGGCGATCACGGAGTTCGTCGGTGTCTTCACGAGAATGGAGTCCAAGCGCTGACACCAGTCGATCGCGTTGACCTTTACGCCGAGCGGAGCGCGGGACCGAAGCTGGGATCAGCTGGTGATCATGAAGTTGGCGGCGACATAGCGGACGCCGAGTGCCGCCAACCTCATGATCACCGGGTCGGGCGGGGCGGGGCGGGGCGGGGCGGAGGTCAGGGGGTGTGGGGGACCTGGAGGGCCACCTCGAACTCCAGGAGGGTGGCGCCGGTGGCCACCGGCTTGCGCGGTTCGGCGCCCTCGGGGGTGGCGTGCGCGGCCCGGGACGAGCCCTGCGCCCACGCCTGGTACGCCTCCTCCGTCTCCCACCTCGTGTAGACGAAGTAGCGGGTCTCGCCGGCGACCGGGCGGAGCAGCTCGAAGCCGAGGAACCCGGGGGAGTTCTCCACCGCGCCGGCCCGGGCGGCGAACCGCTTCTCCAGTTCCTCGCCGGCACCGGGCGGGACGTCGATCGCGTTGATCTTCACGACTGCCATGCCGTCCAGCCTACGGCGACTCAGAACGCCTCGACGGCGGGCGTCAGGTCGGCGTCGACCACGATCGGGGCATGGTCGGAGGGGCCCTTGCCCTTGCGGGCCTCCCGGTCCACGTACGCGGAGCGGACCGCGCGGGCGAACGGCGCGGTGGCGTACACCAGGTCGATCCGCATGCCCTTGTTCTGGTGGAACATGCCGGCCCGGTAGTCCCAGTACGTGTAGGGGTGCGGGCCCTTCATCGGGGTGGGCACCACGTCGCTGAGCCCCAGGTCGCGCAGCGCGGCCAGCGCGGCCCGCTCGGCCGGCGTGACGTGGGTGGAGGTGGCGAACAGCGCCGGGTCCCAGACGTCGGCGTCGGTCGGCGCGACGTTGAAGTCACCGCAGACGGCGAGCGGCCGGGCCGCGGCCACCTCCGGCTCCAGCGCGTCGCGCAGCGCCGCGAACCAGGCCAGTTTGTACGCGTAGTGCGGGTCGTCAAGGGTGCGGCCGTTCGGCACGTACACCGACCAGACCCGCACCCCGTCGCAGGTGGCGGCGATGGCCCTCGCCTCCGGCGCGGGGAACCCGGGCTCGCCGGGGAAACCGACCGCCACGTCGGCCAGCCCGACCCGGGACAGCACGGCCACGCCGTTCCACCGTCCGTCGCTGTGGCTGGCCACCTCGTAACCCAGCGCGCCCACCTCGGCGACCGGGAACGCCCCGTCCGGGCACTTCGTCTCCTGGAGACAGAGCACGTCGGGCTTCGTGGTGCCCAGCCAGTCGAGCAGCCGGGGCAGGCGGGCCTTCACCGAGTTGACGTTCCAGGTCGCCAGGCGCATGACTCCAGCCTGCCGCATTCCGGCCCGCTCCGCCCGGTCAGCGTTCCGGGGTGTCGCCCGGGCGGGTCTGCTCGGCGAGGAAGCGTTCCAGCTCGGCGCCGAGTTCGTCGGCGCTGGGCAGCGGGCCGGTCTCGGTGGCGAGCAGGCTCTTCTCGCCGCGACCCCGGGCGAACGCGTCGTACTGCTCCTCCAGCGCCTGGACCAGCGTGGCCGCCTCGTCGGTCTGGGCCACCTGGCGGTCGATCTCCACCCGGATCGCCTCGGCCGCGGTGCGCAGGCCGTCGCGCGGCAGCAGCAGGCCGGTGCCCTTGGACACGGCGGCGAGCAGCGCCTCGGCGGCGGCCGGGTACTCGGTCTGGGCGACGTAGTGCGGCACGTGCGCGGCGAAGCCCAGCGCGTCGCGTCCCTGCTCGCCGAGCCGGTACTCCAGCAGGTGCCCGACGCTGGCCGGCACCTGCACCTTCTGGAGCCAGGGCTCGTGCCCGGCGATCAGCTCCGGCCGGGTGGCGTGCGCGGTGACGCCGCTGGGCCGGGTGTGCGGCACCGCCATCGGGATCGAGTTGAGCCCGACGGTGAGCCGGACGTCGAGGCGGGCGGACAGCCCGGCGACGGCGGCCACGAACCGCTCCCACTGGAGGTCCGGCTCGGGGCCGGTGAGCAGGAGGAACGGCGTCTCGTCGTCGTCGTGCAGCAGGTGCAGCTCGACTTCCGGGGCGTCGTAGTCGGCCCAGTGGTCCTCGACGAAGGTCATCACCGGTCGGCGGGACCGGTAGTCGAACATCTGGTCGATGTCGAAGCGGGCGATGGTGCGGGCGTCCAGGGAGGTGAGCAGCTGTTCCCGGGCCAGCCGGGTGGCGCTGCCGGCGTCGACGAAGCCGGTGAGCGCCTGGATCAGCACCGGCTGGCCGAGGTCGTCGGGCAGCTCGTCGGTGAGTTCGTAGAGCTCGTGTGGGTCGAGCACCGGTGGGTCCTCCCTGTCGCCGCGTACGGGGGGCGTCGCGCGAACGCGTCCCCGATTCGGCAAACGTACCGGGGGGAGTGGTCCATTCCGTTACGGACCCGTCGACCGCCCGGAGCGTGATCACAATTCGGCCACGGCTCGGTCCGGCGGCCCATGGCGGATCGCCCGAACGGACGAGTTAGTCGATCATCGGCCGGTCCGCCGCCGGCCGCGTGCTTCCTGCCCGGGCCGACCGGCTGCGCGGCGGACCGGCGGTTGGCCCGTTCCGCGAGGTCGGCACCGTGCTGGGCGGGCCCGTACGCGAATGTCCCGCGGCGTCCCCCCGAAGTGTGGCGAGGGCCACTCGTTGAGCCTGGGTGATCCCTATTTGCCCTGTCTAGCCTCGTCGGATGCGTGACAACGGCACCCCCGACGACCCGAACAGCCCCGGCCGCCCGGCTGACCGTTTGGACGATACCCCGTCAACCGAATGGACAACCACTGCCTCGACGGCTACCCGGCGTACCCGCCTGCGGGCCCTGCTGAACCCCCGCGCCCGGCTGGTGGTCGCCGCCGGCACGGCCTGCTGCCTCGGCCTGGTCGGCGTCAGCCAGCTCGACCTCGGCGCCCCGGACCGCGCCGCGAAGCCCGCCCCCGCCGTGGAGTTGGCCGAGCGTGCGGCGTTGGACGCGGCCTCCCGCGGCCTGGCCCGGCCGAGCACCGCCCCGACCACCCCGAGCGCCAGCCCGTCCCCGTCCCTGTCCGCGACGCCGAAGCCGAAGGTCAAGTCCACGCCGAAGGCGAAGCCGAAGCCGAAGCCACGCCGGATCGTCCCGGTCGCCGGCCTGAACCGCACCCAGATGGACAACGCCACGAAGATCGTGCGGGCCGGTCGGGAGATGGGTGTGCCGCGCCGAGGGCTGGTCATCGCGGTGGCCACCGCGATGCAGGAGAGCACGCTGCTCAACTACGCCAGCGGGGTGCTGCCCGAGTCGCAGAGCTACCCGCACCAGGCCGTCGGCTGGGACCACGACTCGGTCGGGCTGTTCCAGCAGCGGCCGAGCAGCGGCTGGGGCACGGTGGCCCAGCTGATGGACCCGGAGTACGCCACCCAGGCGTTCCTCGCCGCGCTGGAGGAGATCCCCGGCTGGCAGGACCTGCCGCTGTCGGTCGCCGCCCAGGCGGTGCAGATCTCGGCGTTCCCCGACGCGTACGCGCAGCACGAGTGGCTGGCCGGCGAGGTGGTGGCGGAAGTCCTCGGCTGACCGAACTGGACGGTTGCCGGACGGCCGGTCCGGGTACCAAGGGGTTGCCGGTTCCAGGTACACATGAGGGGGACCGCGAACAGGAGGACACCATGTCGCTGATGCAACGGATCACCACCTTCCTGCGGTCGCCGCGTGGTCAGCAGTTGGTCGACCGGGGCCGGCGCGAGATCGCCAAGCCGGAGAACCAGGCCCGGCTGCGGCAGCTCGCCAGCCGGCTGTCGTCGACCCGCCGTCGCTGACCGGCCCACCCCCCGCCGTACGAGCCCCGGAGCGTCCCGTGACCGACCCCGCCCCCGTCGACGGGGAGCCCACCGCCGTCCCCGCCGCCCCGGTCCCGCCGGTGGAGGCGCCCGAAGCGCCGCCGGCCACGCTGTGGGACCGGATGCGGGAGGACCCGCAGTACGCGCCGGAGCACCTGGCGCTGGAGGCGGTGCGCCGGCTCGGCCCCGAGGCCGCGCAGTGGGCCGCCCGGGCGCGGGCGGAGCGGCCGGACGCACCGCCCGAGCAGCTGGCCGACCAGGCGGTCCGCAAGTTCGTCAACCACGCCCGGCTCTCCGGTGCGGTCTCCGGCGCCGCCGGGCTGCCGGGCGCGGTGATCGACGTGGGCGTGCTGGCCTGGACCCAGGCCCGGCTGGTGCTGCACGTGGCCGCCGCCTACGGCGTCGACCCGACACACTCCGACCGGGCCACCGACCTGCTGGTGCTCCAGCGGGTGCACAAGGCCGCCGAGACCGCCCGGCTGGCGCTGGGCGTGGCCGCCGGCCGGGAACGCGCGGGCGCGTTGTTCGGCTCCGCCGGCAACCGGGCGCTGGGTCGGGTGATGCTCCAGCTCGGCGTGCGGCTGGCCCGGATGGCCGGGGTCCGCGCCGCCAAGCGGATGTTCGCCAAGGTCGTCCCCGGCGCCGCGATCATCCTCGGCACCTGGGCCAACTCGTCGGCCACCAAGGAACTCGCCGACCGGGCCCACGCGCTCTACCGGGTGGCCGGCCCACGGCAGCTCCCGGGCCCGCGCCAACCCTGACCGGGTCGGTCGGTCTCAGTCGCGGGCCCAGCCGGAGGCGTTCCAGGCCACCTCGGCCAGCCGGCCCTGGCCGGCCGCGTTCGGGTGGAACCAGTCCAGCGCGTTGACCTGGTCCAGGCCGAACCGGTGGCGGTGCACCGCGCCGCCGTCCCAGCGGCAGCGTGAGCCGTACGCGCGGCAGGCGGCGCGCAGTTCGTCGTCGTACGCCTCGATCCGGGCCTTGACCTTGGCCCGGCGGGCCGTCGCGGCCGGCGCGGTCGACGTGGCGTCGGCCAGCAGCGCCGGGCAGACGCCGCGCGACCAGGCTCGGACGGCCCGCGACTCGGTGTGCCCGAGCTGCCAGAGGCGGTAGAGGTCGGGGATGCTGACCACCAGCACCCGTGCCTTCGGCCGGCCCTTGCGCACCACCGTCAGCGCCGCGTCGACCTGGTCCCGGAACGTGTCGACCGGGGTCATCGCGTCGACCCCGGCCCGGCACACGTCGTTCGCGCCGATCAGCACGGTGACCAGGTCCGCCTTGTCGCGGACCGCGGACCGGGCCTGGTCGGCGAGCCCGGCCGCGCGGGCGCCGGGCTCGGCCCGGTTGTACGCCCGCAGCGCCGGCGCGTCCGCGCGCAGCCGGCGGTAGACGCTCTCCACCCGCAGGCTGTCCCCGCTCGACCACGAGTTGCGTTCACAGCTCACCAGCACCAGGCAGGAGCCGAAGCCGGTGGTGACCGAGTCGCCGAGCGCGGTCAGCACCCGGGGGTCACCGGGCCGGGGCGTGTCGGACGGGCGGGGCGACGCCGAGCCGGAGCCGTCGCAGGCCAGCGCCACAAGCGCCGCGACGCAGGCGAGCGCGGCGATCCAGCGTCGAGGCATGCGGGTTCCCCCGTCCGGTGGCGCGAGGCGGCGCGTCGACCCTATGCGCCTCGGCCGTCCGTACGGAAGGTCTGTCGCCCATCTTTCATTGACACCGGTCGTTCACATTCGCGGGATCAGCGCCGCCAGGGTGCCGGCTGGCCGTGCAGCCACCAGTGCAGCGCCCGGGTGATCCGCGGCAGCACCAGGTAGGTCATCAGCGGGGTCAGCACGAGCGTCATCAGCAGCGTCCGCCCCGCCAGCGGCACGTCGGCGACGAACCGGGCGGTCAGCAGCGTGGCGGTGAGGCTGAGCGGGAAGAACGCCAGCCAGATGGTGACCGCCTGCTTCCAGCGCGGCGGCGCGGTCGGGGCCGCCGGCTCGGCCGCCCCGACGGTCTCCACCACGTGGTCCACCGGCCGGTCGAACCAGCCCTCGATGCCGGTACGGCGTTCCACCCGGGTGTGCTCGACGATGCCCTGCGCGGAACTGAGCCACCAGTGCCGCTGCGGGGAGTCCTCCCAGCCACGCAGCGTGTCCGAGTCGGCGAAGCGGTACATCACGTGCCACTCGGCGGAACCCGGGGCGCTACGGACGAAGCCGGCGCCCAGGAACCCCGGGAAGCTCTCCGCGAGCGCCGTGCCGGCCCGCATCCACGCCACCATCTCCCCGGTACGCGCCGGGTCGGCGCGCCGCGAGACGGCGACGGTCACGGGCACCGCCTGCATCGTGGTCATGCCATCCTCTCCACCGCCGCGGGATCTCCGCCGGAACCGGCAGACCGATCCAACGCGTTCACCCCGCTGTCGCATCCGGCGCGTGCCCGCTCCGTGGCCGGGATCACCGGTCGCGCCCGCCGCACCGGTTAACCCCGGCCGAGCCGGGGTAGCCGGGAAGGATGACCCGATCACAGCCCCGCCGCGCCCGTGGCACGGTCGGACACGCGAACAGCGCGCTGAACCTGCGCCTCGTGCTGGCCCTGTTCGGTGTGGTCGTGATGACCGTCCTCGCGGTGTTCGCGTTCGCCGCCGACCTGGCCTGGCTGGGCGTCGTCTGCGCGATCCTCGCCGTGGTGGCCGTGGTCGATCTGGTCGTCATCCAGCGCCGTCGCGCCGCCCGCCGCCGGGAGGAGCCGGGCGTGCGGCACTCGCTGTTCGAGTGACAGGAGTCGCCATGCCCATCGCCACCACCAATCCCGCCACCGGACAGGTGCTCAAGACGTACGACGCGATGTCGGACGAGCAGGTCGACGCCGCGATCGAGCGGGCCGACCTCGCGTACCGGCAGTTGCGGGACACCACCATCGCGCAGCGCGCCCGGTGGCTCACCGCCGCCGCCGACCTGCTCGACGCCGAGCGGGACTCCACCGCCCGGCTGATGACCACCGAGATGGGCAAGACGTACGCCGCCGCGAAGGCGGAGGTCACCAAGTGCGCCACCGCCTGCCGCTTCTACGCGGACAACGCGCCGGCGATGCTCGCCGACGAGCCGGCCGACGCCGCGGCGGTCAAGGCGAAGCGGGCGTACGTCCGCTACCAGCCGATCGGCGCGGTGCTGGCGGTGATGCCGTGGAACTTTCCCCTCTGGCAGGTGATGCGCTTCGCCGCCCCGGCCCTGATGGCCGGCAACACCGGCCTGCTCAAGCACGCCTCGAACGTGCCGCAGACCGCGCTCTACCTGGAGGACCTGTTCCGCCGGGCCGGTTTTCCCGAGGGCGCGTTCACCACGCTGCTGGTCGGCTCCGACGCGGTGGACCGCATTCTCAGCGACCCCCGGGTCCGCGCCGCCACGCTCACCGGCAGCGAGCCGGCCGGCCGCTCCATCGCGCAGATCGCCGGCCGGGAACTCAAGAAGACCGTGCTGGAACTGGGCGGCAGCGACCCGTTCGTGGTGATGCCCTCGGCCGACCTGGACCAGGCCGCCGAGGTGGCCACCACCGCCCGCTGCCAGAACAACGGCCAGTCCTGCATCGCCGCCAAGCGGTTCATCGTGCACACCGACGTCTTCGACGCGTTCGCCGAGAAGTTCGCCGCCCGGATGGCGGCGCTGCGGGTCGGCGACCCGATGGACGACGGCACCGACGTCGGCCCGCTGGCCAGCGAACGCGGCCGGGACGAGGTGCACGACCAGGTGGCCGACGCGGTCCGGCAGGGCGCCACCGTGCTCTGTGGCGGCGAGAAGCCGACCGGGGACGGGTGGTTCTACCCGCCGACCGTGGTCACCGACCTGCGGCCGGAGATGCGGATGTGGGGCGAGGAGGTGTTCGGCCCGGTCGCCGGCCTCTACCGGGTCGGCTCGTACGACGAGGCGATCGAGGTGGCCAACGGCACCAGCTTCGGCCTCGGCTCGAACGCCTG
This sequence comes from Micromonospora sp. NBC_01392, assembly GCF_045040125.1. Lineage (NCBI taxonomy): Bacteria > Bacillati > Actinomycetota > Actinomycetes > Micromonosporales > Micromonosporaceae > Micromonospora > Micromonospora sp. NBC_01392. Next base: position 2,640,436 of record NZ_CP109549.1, read on the forward strand.
GACCACCGACCCGGCCGAGCAGGAGCGCTTCGCGGTCGACCTCGACGCCGGCAACGTGTTCGTCAACGGCATGACCACGTCCTATCCACAACTGCCGTTCGGCGGCGTGAAGAACTCCGGTTACGGCCGCGAGCTGTCCGCGCTGGGCATGCGCGAGTTCTGCAACACCAAGACGGTGTGGATCGGCGAGGGTGAGGCCGGCGCGGGCGCCGGCGCGCACGCCGAGTGAGGTGCGGTTGGCCGGCTGCCGTCATGGGTAGGAGTGCTGCCCATGACGGCGTTCGGGTTCCACGCATCCCATGAGCAGATCCACCCGGCGAAGCTGCTGGAGGCGGTGGTCCACGCCGAACGGGCCGGCTTCGACGCGGCCATGTGCTCCGACCACTTCTCCCCGTGGAGCGAGCGGCAGGGCCAGTCCGGGTTCGCCTGGTCCTGGCTCGGCGCCGCGCTCCAGGCCACCAACCTCTCCTTCGGCGTGGTCAACGCGCCCGGCCAGCGCTACCACCCGGCGATCATCGCGCAGGCCATCGGCACGCTCGGCGCCATGTACCCCGGTCGCTTCTGGGCGGCGCTGGGCACCGGCGAGGCCAGCAACGAGCACATCACCGGCGACGTCTGGCCCCGCAAGGAGCTGCGCAACGCCCGGCTGCGCGAGTGCGTCGACGTGATCCGGGCGCTGCTGGCCGGCGAGGAGGTCAGCCACGACGGGCTGGTCACCGTGGACCGGGCCAAGCTGTGGACCCGCCCCGAGGAGCCGCCCGCGCTGGTCGGCGCCGCGGTCAGCGTGGCCACCGCCCGCTGGTGCGCCGAGTGGGCGGACGGGCTGATCACGGTCAACGCGCCGGTCGACCACCTCCGGCAGATGATCGACGCCTACCGGGACGCCGGCGGGCGCGGGCCGCTGCACCTCCAGGTGCACGTGAGCTGGGCGCCCGAGCAGGCCGAGGCCGAGGCGATCGCGTACGAGCAGTGGCGCAGCAACGTGTTCGCGCCGCCGGTCTGCTGGGACCTGGAGACCGCCGAGCACTTCGACGTGGTCAGCGCCGACGTGCCGATGTCGAAGGTCACCGACACCGTCAACGTCTCCGCCGATCTGGGCCGGCACGTCGGCTGGCTGGAGGAGTACGTCGAGCTGGGCTTCGACCAGATCGCCCTGCACCACGTGGGCAAGGAACAGCGCGCGTTCCTCGACGCGTTCGGTGCCGAGGTGCTGCCGAAGGTACGCCCGACCGCGTGATCACGGGCCGGCCCGGGGACGCCTAGGCTCGTACCCCATGGAAGCTCTGTTCGAGGTCGTGGTGTTCCTGGCGATCGCCACGTTCGGGGCGGCGCTGGCCCGCCGGCTCGGGTTGCTCGCGCCGATCCTGCTGGTGGTGCTCGGCCTCGCGCTGTCCTTCCTGCCGTTCTTCCCGCACGTGCGGCTGGAACCGGACCTGGTCCTCGTCGGCATCCTGCCGCCGCTGCTCTACGTGGCGGCGGTGAACACCTCGGTGCCGGCGTTCCGGCTCAACCTGCGGCCGATCCTGCTGCTCGCCGTCGGGCTGGTGATCTTCACCGCGTTCGTGGTGGGCACCGTGGTGCACCTGTTCCTGCCCGACCTGCCGTACGCGATCTGCGTGGCGCTCGGCGCGGTGGTGGCGCCGCCCGACGCGGTCGCCGCCACCGCGGTGGCCCGTCGGGTCGGCCTGCCCCGGCGGGTCGTCACCATTCTGGAGGGCGAGAGCCTGGTCAACGACGCCACCGCGCTGGTGCTGCTGCGGGTGGCGATCGTCGCGGCCACCGCCACCACCGGCGGCGTCGGCGTCGGCTACGTGGCCCGGGAGGTGCTGATCGCCGCCGGCGGCGGCGTCGTGGTCGGGGTGCTGGGCGTGGTGGTCTTCGGCTACCTGCACAAGCGCATCACCGACCCGGTGCTGGACAATGCGCTGTCGCTGATCGTGCCGTTCGCGGTGGTGTACGCCGCCGAGGAGATCCACGCGTCCGGCGTGGTCGCGGTGGTGGTGACCGGGCTCGGCATCGGCCACAAGCTGCCGATGCTCATGTCGGCCGGCTCCCGCCTCCAGGTGACCGCGTTCTGGCGGCTGATCCAGTTCCTGCTGGAGGGGCTGGTGTTCCTCCTGGTCGGCCTGCAACTGCCCGAGGTGGTGCGCGACCTCGACGAACCGGTCGGCTCGCTGGTCGGGATCACCGCCGCGGTGCTCGCCGCCGTCTTCCTGTCCCGGTTCGTCTGGATGTTCCCGGCCACCTACCTGGCCCGGCTGGTGCCCCGGATCCGGCAGCGCGACCCCGCGCCGCCGGTGCAGTTCCCCATCGTCATCGGCTGGGCCGGCATGCGCGGCGTGGTGACGTTGGCCGCCGCGCTGGGTCTGCCGCTCACGCTCGCCGACGACCGGCCGTACCCGCGTGCGCTGCTGATCTGGCTGGCCTTCGCGGTGATCGTGGCCACCCTGGTCGGGCAGGGCGCCACCCTGCCGTGGCTGGCCCGGCGGCTGCGGCTGCCCCCCGACGACCCGGTGCAGGACGCGCTCTCCGCCGCCGGCGTGCAGCAGCGGGCCAGCCGCGCCGCCCGGGAACGGCTCGACGCGCTGGCCGGCGACGCGCCCGAGGCGGTGGTGGAACGACTGCGCGGGTTGACCACGTCCCGCGCCAACCTGGCCTGGGAACGGCTCGGCGGCACCGACCGGGAGACCCCCTCCCAGGCGTACGCGCGGTTGCGGCAGGAGATGATCGACGCCGAGCGGGAGGTGTTCCGGGCCGCCCGCGACTCCGGCCAGATCCCGGAGGAGGTGCTCACCCGCGCCTACCGTGATCTGGACCTGGAGGAGTCGCTGCTACGACAGGAGGTTCTCGAATGAGCTGTCCGCACCTGACCGGGGCGGGCGACGCCGAGCCCGCCACCACCACCGAGTGCCCCGACTGCGTGGCGGTCGGCAACCGGGACTGGGTGCACCTGCGCGCCTGCCTGAGCTGCGGGCACGTGGGCTGCTGCGACTCGTCGCCCTACCAGCACGCCAGCCAGCACTTCCGGTCCACCGGGCACCCGGTGATGCGCTCGATCGAGCCGGGGGAGTCGTGGCGCTGGTGCTTCGCCGACGAGGAGATCGGCTGACTCAGTCGAGCCGCCGGGCCAGCACCTGCCCCGGCCACGGCGGCCGACCCGGTCGGATCACCGTGAACGGCTGGGTGGCGGTGAAACCGCAGCCCTCGTAGAAGCGCACCAACGCCCGGTCCGCGCTCCGGAAGCAGTCCACCCGCAGCAGGCCGAGCCCGCGTTCGCGGGCCAACTCCGCCGCGTGCGCCAGCAGCCGCGCGCCGACCCCCCGGCCCGCGTACGCCCGGTCGGTGACCAGCAGGTTGACGTACAGCTCCGGCTCGGTGGCCGGCGGCACGTGCTCGGTCGCGTCGCCGACCACAAGCGCGCCGACGACCGTGCCGTCTATCTCGGCGAGGTGCAGGCCGCCGCCGTGAGCGTAGGCGTCGGCCCGGGCGATGTGCCGCGTGTCGGTCGAGACCGGGTCGACGCCCCACTGCTCGGGCCGGCCGCGTTCGACCAGCCACGCGATGGCGCTGTCGAACAGCCGCAGCACGGTCGGCGCGTCCGCCGGGCCGCCGGGCCGGATGGTGATGCTTCCCCGTTCGGTCATCCCGTCATCCTGCTACCCGGGGGTGACCGGCTGCCCGGTCGGTTCTCCGGTGGGCGCCGGCCGGCTCGCCACCGCACGGCGGACCAGCGCCGGGGCGGCCAGCCCGACGACGGCGTACAGCGCGCCGAGCACCAGCCAGCCCACCCCGCCGCCGCCCAGCACCAGCAGCGTCAGCAGGCCCCGACCGAGCGCCTGGGCCAGCCCGGCGAGCAGCCCGTCCGCCCCCTGGTAGGCGCCGATCGACCCGGGCGGGGCCAGGTCGTAGGCGAGGCCCGCGCCGGCCGCGCCGTGCCACAGGTCGCCCACCGTCCACACCGCGGTCGCCACCAGCAGCAGCACCACTGTCGGGAGTGCCGGCAGCGCGGCGGTCACCGCGTACAGCGGGGTGGCGGCGGCCAGCACCAGCCCGGCCCGGCGCAGCTTGCGGGCCGCCGGGGCGGCGGTGTCCGCGCCCCGGCTCAGCCGCACCGCCAGCAGCACGGTGAGCACCGTGTTGGTGAGCAGCACCGCGGACACCACCGGTGGTGGCGCCCCGGCGGGACCGACCGTCCACAGCGGCACGACCAGCACCAGCGCGGTCACGTGCGTGCCGAGCAGCGCGGACGCGCCGCTCACCGCCAGGAACCAGCCGTCCCGCAGCGGCCGACCCTGCCGCAACGCCCCGGCCGCCCGCGTAGCGGCGTCGCCCGTCGCTCGCCGACCGGCCCCGTCGGCCGCCCGCCGCCCCGCGCCGCCGGCCGGCCGTTGCGCCGGCAGCCGCAGCAGCAGCGCCGCCGAGAGCAGATAGGTGACCGCGTTGCCGACCACGAGCACCTGGTACGCCCGGTGGGTGTCCACCGCCAGCGCGATCCCGGCCAGCGCGGTCCCGGCGCTGATGCCCAGGTTGGCCACCGCACGCAGGGTGGCGAACGCGTGCACCCGGCCGGTCGGGCCGCCGACCGCGGCGACAAGCGCCGCCCGGACCGCCAGGTTGCCGGCCGCCAGCAGCGCCTCCGGCACCGCCACCACCAGGAACGCCGGCAGCGAGTCGACGAGCAGGTACGCCGCCGCGGCGAGCGCCTGGCCCACCTGGAGGGCGGCGCGCAGCGTACGCGGGTCCCACCGGTCCGCCAGCCCGCCCAGCGGCACGCTGGCGGTCAGCCCGACCAGGCCGGCGACGGTCAGCCCGGCGCCCACCGAGGTGGCGGAGAGGCCGACGTCCCGGGTCAGGTACAACGCGCCGCCGGCCAGCCAGAGCCCGGTGCCGACGGTGTTGGCCAGGGTGGCGGACGCCAGCGTGCGCAGCGGGCCGGACGGCGGAAGCGGCGAGACGCGTGCCATCAGCGTCCGGCGGGCGCCGGGCCGAGGGACGGTGTCCTCCGACGGCGGCGTCCCGTTGACGGTCATGACAGCGACGCTAGGCCCGGGCACACGCCCGACGGGTGCCCCGACCGGGGCGACACCGATCACATCGGACGGCACGGCCGGGGGCTCGAGCGCTCGGGCGTGTCGGCGCCGGCAGGATGGTGGCGTCGCGAGCGATATGACAACAGGTCATAAATATGACCGAGCGGTATATCGTGTCCATCCGCATGGTCTCGCTGACGCGTCACGCACCGTGACGCCGGGCGGGCCCTTTCGGCACGGTCACCGAGTGGCCGACCGCTCCCGGGGGTACGGCACCCGGACCGACGCCATGCCCGCCGCCGTCGCGGCCGCCACGCCGAGATCGGTGTCCTCGAAGACGAGACAGCCGGCCGGCTCGACGCCGAGCCGTCGCGCGGCCAGCAGGTAGCCCTCCGGGTCGGGCTTGGGCCGCGTGCAGTCCTCGGCGCAGACCAGCGTGTCGAACCGGTCGAGCAGGCCCAGCGTGGTCAGCGAGGCGGTCACCGACTCCCGGGTGCTGCCGGAGACGACCGCGAACGGCAGCCGCCCGTGCGCGTCCTCGATGTGCGCCAGCACCTCGGGCACGGCGCTGACCCCGGGCAGCAGTTCCTGGAACAGGTCCTCCCGGCGACGGGCCACCGCCTCGACCGGCATGGCCAGGCCGTGCCGCCGGTTGAGGTCGACGACGATGTCGGCGACCGGCCGGCCGCCCCAGGCGTAGAACAGGTCCTCCGGCAACTCGCAGCCCCACTCGGCCAGCGCCGCGCACCAGGCGCGGTGGTGCACCGGCATCGAGTCGACGATCGTGCCGTCGCAGTCGAACAGGTACGCGCGGAAGTCGCCGGCCGGCAGGGGGAGAGCCACCGGTGCAGCGTACGCCGAAAACCGTTCGCGTCCCCGCGCCCGCTCTGCCAGGGTCGGCGCCGTGCCGCACCGCAGCAGAAGCGCCCGCGCCGACGAACTGACCGGGATCCAGCGGATCGAGGTGGCCTCCGGCGCCCCGTTCCGGGAGATCGGCATGCACCTGGTGGCGGACATGCCACCGCTGCCCTTGGACGCGCTGGCCGCCGGGCAGCGCGCCGGCCGGCTGTGGGTGGCGGTCGACGCGGCCGACCGGCCGATCGCGTTCGTGCTCGTCGACCTCGTCGACGGGGCGGCCCACGTCCAGCAGCTCAGCGTCGACCCGGCGTACGCGCGGCGCGGCATCGGACGGGGCCTGCTCGACGAGGTGGCCGGTTGGGCGACGGCCGAGGGGTGGCCGGCGTTGACGCTGACCACGTTCCGGTCGGTGCCGTGGAACGCGCCGTACTACGCGCGCTGCGGGTTCCGTGAGCTGGCCGAGGCGGAGCTGACCCCGGGGCTGGCCGGGTTCCTGGCGGCCGAGGCGGCGCTCGGCTTCGACGCGACCGACCGGGTCGCGATGCGCCGGCCGGTCGACTGAACCGCCCGCCCGCTGGCGGGGCGGCCACCGGGTCGCACGCCGTGCCGTGCGACCGGGGCGGGTAATCGATCGCCCGGACCGCGCCGCCGTGCCACGATCGGCCGGTGACCCTCACCACCCCCGCCCTGCTGCGCTGGCAGTTCGAGCTGACCTGGTCGTTGTGTGAGCACCACCTCGACAGGCTGGACGCGGCGGATTTCCTCTGGGAGCCGGCGGCGCTCTGCTGGACGATGCGCCGTGGCGCGGACGACGCCTGGCGTCCCGACTGGGCCGACGTCGAGCCGGACCCGGTCCCGGCGCCCACGATCGCGTGGCTCACGTGGCATCTCGGGTGGTGGTGGTCGGTCGCCGGGGACCACCTCGGCCGGCGGCCGGCGCGGCAGCGTGACGACGTGGTGTGGCCCGGGCCGGGGGAGGAGACCATCTCCTGGTTGCGTGGCCTACGGACGGAGTGGACGGACGCGCTCGGCCGTCTGACCGCCGCCGACCTGGCGCGGCCCGCCGCGTTCCCGTGGTCGGCGGACGCCGGGCTCACGGTCGCGCACCTGGTCGGCTGGGTCAACGCCGAACTCATGAAGAACGTGGCCGAGATCGGTCAACTCCGGTTGCTGCGCGCGGCCTCCGGGCGACCCTGACGGCCGTGGCTCAGTGGGCGCCGCCGAGGTTGAGCACCACCACGCCGGCGATGACCAGCCCGGCCCCGACGACCTTGGTCACGCTCAGCGGCTCACCCAGGAACGCCGCGCCGACCGCCATGATGGCGGCGGTGCCGAGCCCGGACCAGATCGCGTACGCCACGCCGACCGGGACGTCCCGCACCACGAGGGCGAGCAGCCCGAACGCCGCCAGGTAGCACGCCACCAGGCCGACCGTGGGCCAGAGCCGGGTGAAGCCGTCGCTCGCCTTGAGCAGGCTGGTGCCGATCACTTCGGCGGTGATCGCGAGGGCCAGGAGCAGGTACGCCATCGGAGGACCGTACCCGCCGACGTCGCCGACCGGGCGGTGACGACGCCGGACGGGCGCCGCCACCGCACGGTCGCGGGGACGGGAACGGGTCAGGAGACGGTGCAGGCCTTCCCGTTCAGGGTGATCAGGGTGGGATCGGGGTTGGGGGCGCCGGCGGAGGTGCCGTTCAGGCCGAACGTGGTGGACGCGCCCGGTGCCAGTTTGGCGTTCCACGCCAGGTTCTTCGCGGTCACCGTGGCGCCGCTCTGGGCGACCTGCGCCGACCAGGCGTGGGTCACCTTCTGGTCGCCGGTGAAGGCCCAGCGCAGGCTCCATCCGTTCACCGCCGACGTGCCGGTGTTGCGCACCGTCACCTGGGTGGTGAAGCCGGCCGGCCAGCTCCCGTGGGTGGAGTAGGTGACCGCGCAGGTGGGCGCCGGCACCGCCGCCGCGTCACCCTGGTCGGCCAGGAACGACGCGAGCCAGGCCAGCGCCGAGTTCCAGTTGATCGCCACCTCGTTGGTCGCGTACGAGTTGATGTCGTCGACGTAGCAGAACATCGGCGCGCAGCCGGCGAGCAGGTTCGCCGCGTACGGGTCCTGGAGCGCGGCGTTCGGGCCGCCGGCGAGCGAGCCGGCCGGCGGGGTCGGCAGGTCCGGGTTGAGCTGGTGGCCGAAGATCCGGCTGTGCTGGTTGTGCGCGTTCTGCTCGCCCCAACCGGTCACGTAGGACATGTTCAGCGCGTTGCGGCCGAACAGGTAGTCGGCGGCCTGCACCGCGCCGTCCCGGTACTTCGCGTTCCGGCTCAGGTCGAACGCGGTGGCCAGCACGATCGTGTTGTTCACGATGTTGCTGTTGCTGCCCCAGACGTACGCGTCGGCGGTGCCGGGCATCGGCAGCCCGTACGCCTGGTCGGCGATCGTGGCCAGGTAGCGGTCCGCGGCGGCGGTGATCGACGCGCGGATGCGGGTCTTCTCCGCGGCCGGCAGCGCGTTGGGCACGGTGGCCAGGTCGAGCCGGCCCAGCGCGGCCACGCTCTGCCAGCCGAACGCGCCGTTGGGGGTGAACACGTCGGCGGTGTGCAGCGGCGAGCCGGTGACGTCGGCGAGGTACGCCTTGTCGCCGGTGGTCAGCCACAGCTCGACCGCGGCCCAGTAGAACTCGTCGGTGACGTTGTTGTCCTCGTACGCGCCACCGCCGGTGCCGTCGCTGGCCGAGGCGTAGATCGCCGGGTGCGCCTTGGCCGCCGCGTACGCGGTCTTCGCGGCCGTGCCGCAGCGGGTCGCGTACGCGGCGTCGTACGGGGCGAACAGCCGCGCGCACTGGGCGGCGACGGCAGCCAGGTTGAGCGTGGCCGCGGTGGACGGTGGGTGCAGCTCACGCACCTGCGGGTCGTCCTGCGGGGCGAGCGGGAGGCCGGTCCAGTTCTGGTCGTGGATCTTGTGGTGGACCATTCCGGCCAGCGGCTTGCCGGCCGGCACCTGCATGCGCAGCAGGAAGTCCAGCTCCCAGCGGGCCTCGTCGAGCACGTCCGGCACGTCGTTGCCGCGCTCGGGCACCCGCAGCGTGGCATCGCCGAGCGCCGCGCCGCCGTCGGCGGTCTCCGCCGTCTTGGTGCGCTCGAACGTGTTGAGCAGCTGGTAGGTGGCGATGCCGCCGTTGACCACGTACTTGCCGTGGTCGCCGGCGTCGTACCAGCCGCCGCGCACGTCCAGCTTGTAGTCGCAGACGCCGGGCTGGCAGGGCACGTCGGTGTCGCCCTTGTTGGGGGCGACGTCGAGGTGGCCGGCGGGGCGGGCGTACTCGTCGCCGATCAGGTCGCCGTCGATCGCGATGCCGCTGCGCTGGGCGTAGAAGAACTGGAGCGAGTCGGCGCGCAGCCGGTCGTAGACCGTGCCGGAGATGTCGAACGGGTGGCTGGTCTCCCCGTCGACGGTCAGCGTGTAGCCGGTTCCCGGCGTGCGGTACGCGGAGAAGTCGACGGTCTGCACGTTCTGCGCCGACGCCTCGTCCACGCCGCGCGGCGTGCTCTCGCCGCTGGCCACCACGGCCCCGGCCGCGGACGTGAGCTGCCAGGGCAGCGCCCCGGTGGCCTCGGTGACCACGGTGGCGTGCTTCGGGCCGCCGGGCAGGTAGCCGACCTGGTTGACCCGGACCCGGGGACCGGTGTCCGGCTCGTACGGCGGGGCCGCCTCGCCGCCGCGCAGCGACACGTTGTCGAGGCAGAACGTCTGCGCCTGCGCGCTGCCGCCGACCTGGAAGATGAGCTGCGCGCCGGCGTTGTCGGCCGGCGCGGTGAACGTGGTGGTGACGTGCTTCGCGGTGCCGGTGGCGGTGGCGTCCACGCTGGCGTACGTGGTGTACGGGGCGCTGCCGAGCTGGAGCACCGCCTTGAGCGCCGCCCCGGGGGTGGCGGAGACGTCGAAGGAGAGTTCGTACTCGGCGCCGGAGATCAGCGGCACCGCGTCCTGGCCGATGCCGGCGTCCCAGGGGTTGGCCGTGCCGGCGGCGACCGTGGTGCAGAGCCGGCCGTCGGTGACCGCCAGCTCACCGGTGCCGTAGGAGAACCAGGGGGAGACGCCGGCGCTGAAGTCGCCGTTGCGGAGTTGTTCGGGGGCGTCCGGTGGCACCTCGGCGAGGGCCGGGCCGGCGGTGGCGCCGGTGAGGGCCAGGGCGGCGGTCGCGGCGAACGCGACCAGCCGACGACGGGAACGGGTCACGGAGGGTTCCTTCCGTGCTCGGGGGTGACGGTGGGGGAGCGACGAGAGCTGGGAGCGCTCCCAATATCAGGCCGATGTTTCCATCGCGTTCCGTCGCTGTCAATCGATCCGGTCCGATGGCGGGCGTGCGCCCACGCGCAGTGAGATTCACCGCGCCACGTACGATGGTGGTGATCTCCTAGAGACAACCGAGCCCTCGACCTGGCAGGCTGCGTCCCATGACCCTGAAGCTTCGTTCCGCCGGAGCGAGCGACCGTGGGCTGATCCGCAGCGGCAACCAGGACGCCCAGCACGCGGGCCCCTGGCTGGTCGCGGTCGCCGACGGCATGGGCGGCATGGCGGCCGGCGACCTGGCCAGCCGCATCGCGATCGACGCGATCGCCCCGCTGGACGTGGAGACCCCGGAGGACGCGCTGGTCGCCGCGCTCCAGGGTGCCATCGAGCGGGCCACCGCGGGCATCCGCCGGGCGGTCGAGGAGGACCCGGAACGCCAGGGCATGGGCACCACGCTGACCGCGTTGCTGTTCGCCCGCACCGGAAGCTGCCTGGCGCTGGCACACGTCGGCGACTCCCGGGCCTACCTGTTCCGCGACGGCGTGCTCAAGCAGGTCACCCGCGACGACACGTTCGTGCAGATGCTCGTCGACCAGGGCCTGATCACCCCCGACCAGGCGAGCAGCCACCCCCGGCGCGCCGTGGTTACCCAGGCGTTGCAGGGCGACCAGGTCTCCCCGGCGTACGCCACCATGGTGCCCCGGGCCGGTGACCGCTGGCTGCTGTGCAGCGACGGCCTCTCCAACGTGGTCCGCGCCGACACCCTCACCGAGGTGCTCGGCGAGGGCCTGGACCGGGACGCCTGCGCGGCCCGGCTCATCGACCTCGCGCTGCGCGCCGGCGGGCCGGACAACATCACCGTGGTGATCGCCGACGTCGTCGAGGAGTGAGCCCGGTCAGCGCCGGCGCGGGCTGGCCCGGCGGGTCGGCTCGGCCGTCGTCGGGTCCTCCGGCCACGGGTGTCGCGGGTAGCGCCCGCGCAGCTCCGCCCGCACCTGGGGATAGCCGTTCCGCCAGAACGAGGCCAGGTCCGCGGTGACCGCCACCGGCCGTCCGGCCGGCGAGAGCAGGTGCAGCAGCACCGGCACCCGCCCGTCGGCGATCCGGGGCACGTCCCGCCAACCGAACGTCTCCTGAAGCTTGACCGCGAGCACCGGCGCCGCCGCATCGGCGTAGTCCACCCGGATCCGCGAGCCGCTCGGCACCGGCAGCCGCTCCGGCGCCAGCTCGTCCAGCCGGGCCGCCTGCCGCCAGTCGAGCAACCGGCGTAGCGCCGTGGTCACGTCGACGCGGGCCAGGTCGGCCCGGCGGCGCGCCCGGCCCAGCTCCGGCCCGAGCCAGCCGGGCGCGGCGGCGAGCAACGCGGCGTCCGACACGTCCGGCCAGTCGTCGCCGAGCGCCTGCCGGCAGAAGGCCAGCCGGTGGCGCAGCGCGGTCGCCTCCGGCGTCCAGCGCAGCAGCCCCGGACCCTCCTGCCGCAGCCCGTCCAGCACCGCCGCCGCGACCAGTTCCGGCTCGGGCGCGGCGAGCGGCCGGTCGACCAGCTCGATCGCGCCGAGACGGACCACCTCCCGGGCCACCACCTCGCCGCCGGACCAGGCGACCTCCCGCCCGTCGCGCAGCAGCGCCGCGCCGGCCTCCCGCGCGGTCGCCTCGTCGACCGGCGCGGCCAGCCGGACCCGGGCGGCCGGCGCGCCGGGGGAGCGGTCGGCGACCGCGACGGCCAGCCACGTCGACCCGGCCAGCCCCGACCCCGCCGCCAGCTCCGCGGCGGTGCCACCGGCCATCAGGTACGCGGACCCGCCGGGCCGCCGCACCCGGGCCAACCGTTCCGGGTACGCCAAGCCGGCCAGCAGCCCGGCGGCCAGATCGTCCGGCAGGCGCTCCGGCCGGCCGCCGGCTGTCTGTCCGGGCTGTTCCGGCCGGCCGCCGATGTCTCCGGCGGGCCGGTGCGGTGGTTGGCCGGTCGGCGCTTCGGGCTCCGGCCGGCTGTCGGCGGTGCGGGCGGGCAGGGCGGCGCGCAGCCGGCGTACCTCGGCGCGCCACCGAGCGGTGGCGGCCGGGTCGGTGCCGGCGCGCAGTCGGCGCCACCGGGCCGGCAGGTCGTCCCCCACGCCGCCCGACGACTCGTCGGCGAGCACCGCCACCACCTCGGCCGCCCGGTCGGCGCCGACCCGCCGCGCGCCGTCGAGCAACGCCCGGGCCAGCCGGGGATGGGCGCCGACCGACGCGATCGCCCGCCCCCGGGACGTGATCCGGCCGTCGGCGTCGACCGCGCCGAGCGTGCCCAGGGTCTCCCGGGCCACGGCCAGCGCGGCCGGCGGCGGCGGATCCGGCAGCGCCAGGCCGCTGCCGTCCGACGTGCCCCAGGCGGCCAGCTCCAGCGCGAACCCGGTCAGGTCGGCGGTGGCGATCTCCGGTTCGGGCTGCGGGGCGAGCCGGGCGTGCGTCGCCTCCGACCAGCAGCGGTAGACCGCACCCGGGGCCTCCCGCCCGGCCCGCCCGGCCCGCTGGGTGGCCGCCGCCCGGGACACCGGCACGGTGACCAGCGCGCCCAGCCCGCGGGCCAGGTCGGTGCGCGGTACCCGGCTCAGCCCGGCGTCCACCACCACCCGCACCCCCGGCACGGTCAGGCCGCTCTCCGCCACCGCGGTGGCCAGCACGACCCGCCGCCGGACGGTTCCCGGGTGGGCGGTTCCTCGGCCGGACGGTGGGGCCAGCGCGGCGTCCTGGGCGGCGCCGGAGAGCCGGCCGTGCAGCGGCAGCACGGCGACCGTGTCGCGCAGGTCGGCCAGTCGCCCGGCGACGGCCGCGATCTCGCCGGCCCCGGGCAGGAAGACCAGCACGTCGCCGACCCGCTCGCGCAGCGCCCGGCGCACCGTGGCGGCCACATGGTCCAGCAGCGCCGGGTCCACCCGGCCCGCGCCGGGTGGGGCGATCGGGCGCGGCGGTGGCGCCCACACCCGGTCCACCGGGTGCAACGCGGCCTCGGCACGGACGACCGGGGCGGGCACGCCGCCGCCGAGCAGCGCGGCGAACCGGTCCGCCTGCGGGGTCGCCGACATCGCCAGCAGCCAGAGGTCCGGACGCAGGGTGGCCCGGGCCTCCACGCTGAACGCCAACGCCAGGTCGGCGTCGAGTTGCCGCTCGTGACACTCGTCCAGCAGGACCGCGTCCACCCCGGGCAGCTCCGGGTCGTGGTGCAGCCGGCGTACCAGCAGGCCGGTGGTGACCACCTCGACCCGGGTGCGGGGCCCGCTCCGGCGCTCGCCCCGGACCGCGTACCCGATCCGGTCGCCGACCCGCTCGCCGAGCAGGGCGGCCATCCGGTGCGCGGCGGCGCGGGCGGCCACCCGCCGGGGCTGGGCGATCACCACCCGCCCGGTGACCGCGTCGGCGACCGCCAGCGGTGCGGTGGTGGTCTTGCCGGTGCCCGGCGGCGCCACCAGCACCCCGGCGCCCGCCGCGCGCAGCGCCTCGACGAGCGCCGGCAGCACCGGCCGGACCGGCAGGTCGAGAGGAACGTCGGCGAGCACGCCCCCACTCTCGCACCCACCCCCGGAACAAGCACGGGCCCCCTGTTAACGCCTGCGGTAGAGGTAGGGCCCCCTGTTGACGCCCGCGCTGGAGGCGCGGCCCGTACGCGCCGATTCGTCCACGGCCCGGAACGGAAGCCTCGGGCCGAGGCGAGTGAGAAGGGGCACCATCTCTACCGGAGGCGTTAACAGGGGGCCCGTGCTTGCATCCGGGCACGGAAGGGCCCGGCCGGCGCATCGCCGACCGGGCCGAGAGCCGCTAGTACGTGCCGTGGAGCTGGCCGCGCAGCTTGGTCAGCGCCCGCGCCAGCAGCCGGGACACGTGCATCTGCGAGACGCCGATCTGCTCGGCGATCTGCGACTGGGTCAGGTTGCCGTAGAAGCGCAGCGTGAGGATCCGCTGCTCGCGCTGGTCGAGCGTGGCCAGCGCCGGGCCGAGCGCGACCCGCATCTCGGCCAGCTCGAACTCGCCGTCCTCGCCGCCGAGCAGGTCGCCCAGCTCGGTGGCGCGCTCGCCGTCACCGGTGGGGGTGGACAGCGACACCGCGTTGTAGGCGCGGGCGCCTTCCAGGCCCTCCAGCACCTCTTCCTCGGTGACCTTGAGGTGGGCGGCGATGTCGGCGACCGTCGGCGACCGGCCGAGCGTCTGGAGCAGGGTGCTGTTGGCGTCGGAGATCGCCAGGCGCAGCTCCTGGAGCCGGCGCGGCACCCGGATGTCCCAGGTGCGGTCGCGGAAGTGGCGCTTGAGCTCACCGATGATGGTCGGGATGGCGTAGCCGGCGAAGTCGACGCCGCGGGACGGGTCGAACTTGTCGATCGCCTTGATCAGCCCGATCGCCGCGGTCTGTGCCAGGTCGTCGGTGGGCTCGCCCCGGCCGCTGTAACGGTGGGCGAGGTGGTTGGCCAGCGGGAGCCAGGCCTCGATGGCGCGGTCGCGCAGGGCGGCCCGCGAGGGGTGGTTCGGGGGCAGCGCGACCATCGCGTCGAGCAGATTGGCGGCGCTGTCGGTGAGTGAGCGGGGGTCGAGCTTCGCGGGTGCCTTGGTCGTCGGGGCGGTCATGGTGGTCCTCCCTGCACCTCGTCCGCGGAGAAAAAGAAGAGACGCTTTGGTTTAGGTTTAAGTAGTCCGTTCGGGAGCAACACTAGCCTGATCGGCTAACAGAAATCCAGCCGAAAGTACGATGCACTTAAGGCGCATCGGGGTAGGAAAGGTCCTTATCGGGCGATACCCGTCGGGGTGGAGTGTCGACTTTCTGTCGTTGTCCCGCCAATGGGACCGCCCGTAGCGTCCGTGGGGACACGTCTACGGAGGCACCGTGCTCGATCCCGCCGCGCCGCAACTCGTCATCAACGCCCGGACGCTGCTGTTCAGTTGGCTCCCGGCGGACCCGGGCGCGGCCGAGGCGCTGGTGCCGACCGGGCTCCGCCCGCATCCGCAGCGGCAGGTCTTCCTCAACCAGTACGTGGTCGACGACGACACGCAGACCTCCGGCTTCGGGGCCTACTCGCTGACCTACCTGGGCGTCTCCCTGGCGGACATGGAGCCGCCGGACCGGGAGACCCCCGGTGGCTGGTGGACGCACTACCTGGCCTCCAGCAACCGCGTCCGGCAGTACGCCGCCGCGCGCGGCGCCCCGGCCGCCGACGGGACGACCCGGCTCGACCTGCGGGGCGGGTGGCTCACGGCCGAGACCTGGGTCGACGACCGCCCGCTGATCCGGGTCACCGCCCGCGTCGGGCACACCGGCACCGACGCGCGCAGCGGCCACCACCGCTACCTCACCCGCCACCACGGGGAGCTGATCGTCACCGACTACCCGTACGTGGCCGAGCCGGTGTCACCGTTCGAGATCGAGTCGGTGGAGTTCCTGGCGCCCGACCATCCGGTCCACGCGCTACGCCCGGCCAACCCACTGGACGTCTGCTGGGGGTTCTACTCGCCCCGGGTGTCCTTCGCCTACCCGGCCCGGCCGGGTGCGCCGGGCGAGCCGGCGGCACGTCACCAGGTGCCGGCGCGTCGGGCCCGCAGCGGTCTGCCGTCCGGGTCGTAGACCAGCCGGTACGCGGGCAGCGCCCAGATTCGCGTACGCCAGGGCAGTCGCTCGGGACGGTGCGGCCGCAACCGGCCGGGCGGGCGGGGACCGACGCGGCCGCCGTCGTGCCAGCGGTCCAGCGCGTCCGCCGCCGCGGTGATCGCCGCCACCGCGTCCGCCGGGTCCAGCAGGTCGTCGTCCTGTGCCCCGTCCGGGTCCCGGTCCAGGTGCTCGCGCCACAGCCGCAGCCGCAGGTCCCGGGCGAAGGCCCGGGCGCCGTCGCCGAGGCCGGCCGGGTCGGCGGGGGCCCGCTCGTCGCGGGTGTCGTCGAGCACCGCGCAGGACAGCTCACTGTCGTGGGTCCAGGAGCGGCGGTTGAAGTTGTCGCTGCCCACGCTGGCCCAGACGTCGTCCACCACGCACACCTTGGCGTGCACGTAGACCGGGGTGCCCTCGTGGTTCTCCACGTCGAAGACGTGCACCCGCTCCGGGGCGGCCCGCTGACAGAGCGAGAGCGCCTGCTCCCGGCCCACCATGTTCGGCGGCAGCGCCCACTTGCCGTCCACGTCCGGGTGCCGGGGCACCACCGCCACCAGGTGCAGCTCCGGGTGCTCGCGCAACGCCTGGGCGAACAGCTCGGCCACCTCGGTGGACCAGAGGTACTGGTCCTCCAGGTAGATCAGCCGGCGGGCCCGGCGGACCGCCTTGGTGTAGCCGCGGGCCACGGTGCGCTCGCCGTCCGGGGCGAAGGAGTAGCGCGGGCGGACCGCCGGATAGGTGCGCAGCACCTGGATGTGGTGCGGGCCGCAGGGCGGCGGGTCGGCGGGCTGCTCGGGCAGCGGATCCGGGGTGAGGTCCGAGCCGCGCAGCCGGTCCCGCAGGTAGGCCAGCGGGTTCTCCGAGTCCAACGGCATCGGGTCGGTCCACCGCTCGCGGAACGTGGTGTCCAGCGCGCCGACCACCGGGCCGCGCACCGCGAGCTGCACGTCGTGCCAGGGCGGGGTGGGCCCGTACCGGGGGGACATGCCCACCGGTTGCGGATCGCCGGCGTGCGCGGCGTCGTCGCGCCGGCTGTGGCACAGGTCGATGCCGCCGGCGAACGCGATGTCGCGTTCCGGCTCGTCGGGGTGGCGCAGCACGACCAGCTTCTGGTGGTGCGATCCGCCGCGGCGGACCCGCTGGTCGAGCAGCACCTCGCCGCCGGCGGCGCGGATCGTCTCGCTGAGGTCGCGGTTCTCCGCCTCGCTGTAGGAGAGCGTGTCGAGGTGGGAGCGCCAGAGCAGCCCCTTGACGATCACCCCGCGCTGGGCGGCCCGCGCGAACAGTTGGGCCACGGTCGGCCCGTCGGGGCGCATCCGTTCGTCCGGGTCGCCCCGCCAGTCGGTGAAGAACAGGTGGTCGCCGTCGCCCAGCGCCTCCACCTCGCTGACCAGCCGGTCAAAGTACGCGGATCCGTGAATCAGCGGCTCGGCGAGGTTTCCATCCGTCCAGACGGGTAACTCAGACCGTGGGTTGGCGCGTTCCTGTGCGGTGAGGAACCAGTCCCGCAGGGTCACGTTCCAGCCTCCCGAGGTCGACGACAGTCCTCACACGGTAGGACCCCCGGACGGGCCCCGCACCACGACGCAGCAGGTCGGCGGCGGTACGCGCCTGGGGTACCCCGGGCCCCTGGATCGCGAAACCCAAGGAGGCACAGACATGCCCGCCGAGACGACGAACACCGTGACCGACGGCCGCGACCAGGCGGTGGAGGGGGAGCGGGGTGCGCTGCTGGCGGTCCTGTTGATGGTGATCCTCGGGGTGGCCGGGATCTTCGCCGTCTCCTGAGCCGCGCCGGGCGCCCCGGCGAACCGGAGCGCCCGCGCTGGCCGGTGGCCCTGACCGCCCGGTCAGGGGCGGTCACCCTGACCGTCGCTGTGCGGCAACCGCCCGGTCGGGATCACCCCGAGCCGGCCGGCCTGGAAGTCCTCGACCGCCTGGATCAGCTCGGCCCGGGTGTTCATCACGAACGGGCCGTAGTGCGCCACCGGCTCGCGGATCGGCTGGCCGCCCATCAGGTAGAGCTCCAGCGCCGGGGTGTTGCCGTCCTGCGTCCGGTCGGCGGTGATCCGCAGCGCGTCGCCGGGCCCGTGCACGGCGAGCTGACCCAGGTGGATCGGCTGCCGGTCGGTGCCGACCGTGCCCCGGCCGGCCAGCACGTAGACGAGCGCGTTGAAGTCCGGTCGCCAGGGCAGGCTCAGCTCGGCCCCGGGCTGCAACGTCACGTGCGCGATGGTGATCGGCGTGTGGGTCGAGCCCGGCCCCCGGTGCCCGGCGATCTCGCCGGCGATCACCCGGATCAGGCCGCCGCCGTCGGGCGTGGTGAGCAGCGCCGACTCCCGGCCGCGGATGTCCTGGTAGCGCGGCGCGCTCATCTTGGCCACCCGGGGCAGGTTGACCCAGAGCTGGAGACCGTGGAACAGGCCGCCGCTCATCACCAGCTGCTCCGGCGGCGCCTCGATGTGGAGCAGGCCGCTGCCGGCCGTCATCCACTGGGTGTCGCCGTCGGTGATGGTGCCGCCGCCACCTGTCGAGTCCTGGTGGTCCATGATCCCGTCGATCATGTAGGTCACCGTCTCGAAGCCCCGGTGCGGATGCCACGAGGTGCCCTTCGGCTCACCCGGCGCGTAGTCCACCTCGCCCATCTGGTCGAGGTGGATGAACGGGTCGAGATCGGTCATGGAGACCCCGGCGAAGGCGCGGCGGACCGGGAAGCCCTCGCCCTCGTAGCCGCTGGGCGCGGTGGTGACCCGGCGGACCGGGCGGTAGCTGGTGGACTCGTCGAGCTTCGGCAGGCGGGGCAGGACGAGGACGTCGTCGACGGTGATCGCGGGCATCACGGGCTCCTTTACTTGTCGGCCGGGGTGGACGACGCGACGCGGTCGGCGCGCAGGCGCCGGCCGAGCCGCTCGAAGACCCGGGTGAGGCAGGCGACCTCGGCGTCGTCGAGGTCGTCGATCAGGTGGGTGCGCACGGAGCGCAGATGGTGCGGCGCGGCCTCGCGCAGGGCCAGCAGGCCGGCCGCGGTGAGCACGGCCTCGCTGCCGCGCCGGTCGGCCGGACAGGACTCCTTGGCCACCAGGCCGCGCTTCTGCATCGAGGTGACCTGGTAGGTCAGCCGGCTCGGGGAGAACACCAGCCGGTCGGCCAGCTCACCCATGCGCAGCCGCTGCCCCGGCGCCTCGGAGAGCAGCACCAGCACGTGGTAGTCGGCGAAGCTCAGCTCGCTGGCCGCGCGCAGGTCGTCCTCCAGCTGGGTGAACAGCCGCTGGCTCGACTCGATGTAGGCCCGCCAGCAGGCCATCCGCTCCGCGTCCAGGCTCTCCGTCATGCCGCAAAGGTAGCACTATTTAAAATTTAAACAAGTGCCTTCGGCGTGGCCGTCAGCACAGTCCCGTCCGCAGGAAGTCGATCGGTCGAAATTTGAAGCGACCACCCGGCTAGGGTCGGGGGATGGATGACCTCGACGTGCTCGACTGGCGGGAGCGGGTGGCCGGGCTCTACCTGTCCGACCTCGACCTGGGCGGGTTCCGGGCCGCCCGGGACGAGCTGTTCCGCAGCCACCCGAGCAGCCCGGTGCCACCCGCCGACCGGGCCGGCTTCACCGGACTGCGCTGGTACCCGCCGGACCCGGCCGCCGTGGTGGAGGCGCCGTTGCGGCCCGCCACCGGCGCGTTGAGCATCGACACCGGCGGGCCCGACGGGGTGGTCGACTACCGCCGGGTGGCGGTCGCCGAGACACCCTGGGGGCCGCTCACCCTGTGGTGGATCGACGCGTACGGGGGCGGGCTGTTCGTGCCGCTGCGCGACGCGAGCTGCGGCGACGGGTCGTACGGCGGCGGGCGCTACCTGACCGACACGGTGAAGGGCACGTTCGGGCGGGGCCTGACCGTGCTGCCCGGCAACCGGGTCCGGCTGGACGCCAACTACCTCTACAACCCGAGTTGCGCCTACGACGACCGGTGGGCCTGCCCGCTCGCCCCGCCGGAGAACCGCCTCGACGTGCCGCTGCGCGCCGGGGAGCGGGCGTACCACGAGTGACGCGGAACGGGAGGGCCCCGACCGGGACCCTCCCGCGGGTGGCCGCCGGCCTCCTCAGCGGGCGGTGGCCCCGGTGGGCGTCAGGTGCATCCGGCCGAGCATCTGCCGGGCCTGCTCCGCCAGCTCCGCGTCCACGGTGACCGCGTACTGGCTGGCCCGCAGCGAGCTGGCCGAGGTGAAGTCGCGCTGCCCACCGCTCATGGCGTGCGCGACCGCGCCGAACACGGCACCCCAGATCGCGCCGATCACCAGCCCGACCAGGATCACCGCCAACCAGTTGCCGGCCGTGAAGATGCCGAAGAGCAACCCGATGAACAGGCCGAACCAGGCGCCCGTGCCGGCGCCCAGCAGGGCCGCCCGGCCCGTGGTGAGTCGCCCCATCACGGTCTCCACAAGCGTCAGGTTGGTGCCGACGATCGACGTCCGTTCCACCGGGAACCGGTTGTCGGCCAGATAGTCCACCACGCGTTGGGCGGACGGATAGTCCGGGTACGAGCCGATCGTGACGGTCGGCGGGCCGGCCCGCGGCCCGTGCCCGTCCCCGCCCGGCGGCGTCGGGCGACCGCCCGGGCCGGACGGGAGGTTGTCGCTGCCCGGCATTCCGGGTTGCCAGGCCGCGGTCGGAGTCGAGGGTCTGGTCATGAGCATCCTCCTTCGTCAACCCGCCGCGTTCCCGACACCGGCGAGCGGTAACGCGCCGGCCGGCACCGATCCCGGCGACGCATGGCGACGGCGAGGCCGGGTAGCCAGCACCGTGCGGACCGGACGGATCAGTGAGCACGGCTTCCTCGCCGACGGGCGCAGCGCCGCCCTGGTGGACACCGCCGGCGCGGTCAACTGGTGGTGCCCGGCCCGGTTCGACGGGCCGTCGGTCTTCGGGCGGCTGCTGGACGACGACGCCGGGCACTGGGCCATCCATCCGGAGGGCGAGTTCACCAGCACCCGGTCCTACCTGGACGACGCGCTGGTGCTGCGTACCGTCTTCACCACGCCGACCGGGACGGTGGCGGTCACCGACGCGTTGGCGCTGGAGCCCGGCGCGCGCGGACACGACGTCGGGCTGCGGTCGCCGCGGGTGCTCGCGCGGCTGGTCGAGGGGACCGGCGGCGAGGTGCCGATGCGGGTGGCCTACGCGCCGCGGTTCGAGTACGGCCGGGTCGGCGCCTACCTCACCGAGCGCGACGGGGTGGTGGTGGCCACCGCCGGCGCGTGCCGGCTGGAGCTGCGCGCCGACGTGGACCTGACGTTCGCCGACGGGACCGCCGTCGGTCGGTTCACCGCCCGCGCCGGCAGCGTCCACCACTTCACCCTCGGGTACGCCCCGACGTACGCCGGTGGGACGCCGACGCTGCCCGACGCCGCCGAGGTGGTGGCCGGGACGGTCGCCGGCTGGCGGTCCTGGGCCGAGCTGCACTCCTACCGGGGGGAGTACCGCGACCTGGTCCGGCGCAGCGCGCTCGTGGTGCAGGGGATGACCTACGGGCCGAGCGGCGCGGTCGTCGCGGCGGCCACCACCGGGCTGCCGGAACAGCTCGGCGGGGACCGCAACTACGACTACCGTTTCGTCTGGCTCCGCGACTTCAGCCTGACGCTCCAGGCGCTTTGGCGGGCCGCCTGCCCGGACGAGGCGGACCGGCAGTTCACCTGGGTGGCCCGGGCGATGGGCCGGCTCGGCGACGCGCCCGCCCCGATCATGTACGGGGTCGAGGGGGAGCGGGACCTGACCGAGCACGACCTCGACCACCTCGCCGGGTACGCCGGCAGCCGGCCGGTGCTGGTCGGCAACGACGCCTGGCGGCAGCGGCAGAACGACGTGCTGGGCGAGGTGCTCGACGCGGCCTGGCTGATGCGGCACTACCTCGACCCGATGTCACCCGACGTGCGCCACCTGCTGTGCACGCTCGCCGACCAGGCGGTACGCGACTGGCACCGGCCGGACGCCGGGATGTGGGAGGCGCGCGACGCCGAGCGGCACTACGTCTCGTCCAAGGTGCAGTGCTGGACCGCGCTGGACCGGGCGGTGCGGTTCGGGCCGCGGCTCGGCGACCCGGCCGACGTGGCCCGCTGGGCGGCGGCCCGGGACGAGGTCCGGGCGGCGGTGCTCACCCGGGGCTGGAACGAGCGGGTCGGCGCGTACACCGGCGCGTTCGACTCCGACGACCTGGACGCCTCGGTGCTGGTCATGCCGCTCGTCGGGTTCCTGCCGGCGGACGATCCGCGGATGCGCGCCACGATGGACGTGATCGAGCGGCGGCTGTCCCACAACGGGCTGCTGCGGCGCTGGGACGGTGACCCGGCCGGCTTCGTGATCTGCTCGTTCTGGCTGGCCGGTTGCCTGGCCGAGGCGGGCGAGCTGGACCGGGCCCGGCGGTTGTTCGAGCAGCTCGCCGCGCGCACGAACGACCTCGGCCTGTACGCCGAGCAGATCGACCAGGTCACCGGCGAGCAGCTCGGGAACTTCCCGCAGGCGTTCTCGCACATCGGCCTGATCAACGCCGCCGGCCGGATCACCGAGGCCGCCGCGCGGTTCGCGCACGACCGACCGGCCGTGCCGATTGGCGCGGCCCGCACGGAGGGAGCACGCGGATGACCGGACGGCTGGCGGGCAAGACCGCCCTGATCACCGGCTCGGACTCGGGCATCGGCCAGGCCACCGCCATCGAGTTCGGCCGGGAGGGTGCCGACGTGGTGGTGCACTACCTGCACGACCACGCCGGGGCGAACCACACCCGGGCCGAGATCGAGTCGGCCGGTGGGCGGGCCGTGGTGGTGCAGGGCGACATCAGCGTCGAGCACCAGGTCGATGCGATGTTCGACGAGGCGCTGGCCGAGTTCGACCGGCTGGACGTGCTGATGAACGACGCCGGCGTGGACGCCTCCGGCATCCCGGTGGCCGACCTGGACACAGAGACCTGGGACCGGTGCATCCGCACCAACCTCTACGGCATGTTCTTCTGCTGCCGGCGGTTCGTCCGGCACCGCCGGGACGTCGGCGGCGGCGGAAAGATCATCAACATCACCTCGATCCACCAGGAGGTGGCCCGGGCCGGCGGCGCGGACTACGACGCCAGCAAGGGCGGCATGCTGGAGCTGGCCAAGAGCCTCGCGCTGGAGGTCGCCCCGATGCGGATGAACGTCAACAACATCGGGCCCGGGATGGTGCTCACCCCGTTCAACCAGGAGGCCATCGACGACCCGAAGTACCTGCACGAGCAGGTGCAGAGCATCCCGTGGAAACGGGCCGCCGAGCCGGCCGAGATCGCGAAGCTGGCGGTGTTCCTGGCCAGCGCCGACGCCGACTACGTGACCGGGTCGACGTACTTCATGGACGGCGGCCTGATGCAGAACCAGGGCCAGGGCGCCTGAGCGGCGAAGCCGCGCCGGGTGCGGGAGGATGGCGCGGTGAAGCTGGTCGTCATGGCGGACACGCACGTGCCGAAGCGGGCGCGGGACCTGCCGGAACCGCTCTGGGCGGCGGTGGACGCCGCCGACGTGGTGGTGCACGCGGGGGACTGGGTGGACGAGGCGCTGCTGGACGCGCTCGAGGCCCGGTCGCGCCGGCTGGTCGGCGTGTACGGCAACAACGACGGGCCGGCGTTGCGGGCCCGGCTGCCCGAGGTGGCCCGCGTCGAGCTGGCCGGGCTGAAGGTCGCGGTGGTGCACGAGACCGGGCCGAAGACCCGGCGGGAGGAGCGGTGCGCCGCCGCGTACCGCGACTGTGACGTGCTGGTCTTCGGCCACTCGCACATCCCGTGGGACACCGTCGCGCCGGGCGGGTTGCGGCTGCTCAACCCCGGCTCGCCCACCGACCGGCGGGCCCAGCCGTACGCGACCTACCTGACCGCCCGGGTGGCGGCGGGGCGGCTCGACCGCGTCGAGCTGCACCGCCTCCCCCCGCGCTGATCGCCGGTCTCAGCGCCCCCGGCCGGTCTCCGCCTGGAGCTCGTCGATCCGTCGGGACGCCTCCGCCTTGGTCAGCCCCTCCGGCACCGTCTCGCCCGCCTCCTGGGCCAGGGTGTGCAGGTAGGACTCCTGGGCCGCGGTGGGCGGCTCGTCGCCGGTCACCCAGTCGTCCGGGTCCTTGACGGCGGCGTCCGGGTTCACGTTCACGGTGGTGCGGTCGTTGGTGCGGTCGGCCATGATGATCACCCTTTCTCGAACGGATGTGCCATTACCCCCGTGCCGGCGGGTTCATGCCGGCCGGCACCTACGATCAACTGATGACAGCGGACCGGGCGGGTGTGGTGGTGGTCGGCGCGGGCATCGCCGGGGTGGCGTGCGCGACCGAGCTGGCTCGGGCTGGCATCCCGGTCGAGGTGCGCGAACGCGCCCGGGTGACCGGTGGGCGCATGGCCAGCAAGCGCTTCGACGGACGTCCCGCCGACCTGGGCGCCGCCTACTTCACCGTCGACGACCCGGACTTCGCCGCCGTGGTCGCCGGCTGGCAGGCCGCCGGGCTGGTCCGGGAGTGGACCGACACGCTCGTCGCGTACGGGCCGCGCGGGCGGGAGAAGGTGACCGGCCCGATGCGCTGGGCCGCCCCCCGCGGGCTGCGCTCGCTCGTCGAACACCTGGCCGCCGACCTGCCGGTCACGCACGACCGGCTGATCATGATGGTCGAGCCGGGACCCCGGGTGGACGGCCGGGCCGCCGAGGCGGTGGTGCTCGCCATGCCGGGCCCCCAGGCCGCCCTGCTGCTCGACCCGGCGCTGGAGACGGCCACCCGCGCGGTGGCGACCCAACGCTGGTCGTCCACGCTCTCCGCGGTGCTGCACTTCCCGTCCCGCCGCTGGTCCGACTTCCGGGGCGCGTTCGTCAACGACCACCCGGTGCTGAGCCTGGTCTGCGACGACGGCGACCGGCGTGGCGACGGCGCCCCGGTGCTGGTCGCGCACACCACGCCGGCGTTCGCCGCCGGCCACCTGCTGCAACCGACCGCCGCCCGGCCGGAGATCGAACAGGCCGTCCGGGACCTGCTCGGCCTGCCCGAGCCGGCCCTGTCGACCCACGTGCACCGCTGGACGTACGCCCGGCCGGTGGCGAACGGCGCGGACGGCACGTTCCACCTGGACGACGACGGGATCGGCCTGGCCGGCGACGCGTTCGGCCGGCCACGGGTGCAGAGCGCCTGGCGGTCCGGCCACGATCTCGGTCGGGCGTTGGCCGCCCGGCTGCGCGGGGACTGACCCGCCACCCCCGCCGGCCGCCGGGGATCGCTCAGCCGGCCGGCACCGGCTCCTTGCCCGCACCGGTCTCGGTGCTGTCCCGGGTGCGGTCGCCGGCCCGGTCCAGCAACTGCATGACCGGCGTCGCGGCGACCCCGTGGGCCACCACCGAGACCACCACCACCAGGCCGACGGTGGCCCAGAGCAGCTCCGCCTGCGGGAAGTCCGTCTTGCTGGTGGCGTACGCCAGGTAGTAGAACGACCCGACGCCGCGGATGCCGAACGCCGAGATCACCCAGTGCTCGGCCGGCCGGCCCGGCGCACCGCGCAGCGACAGCCAGCCGACCAGCGGCCGGATCACCAGCACCAGGCCCAGCCCGACCAGCGCCGCCGGCCAGGTGAGCGGTGCCAGCAGCCCGCCGATCACCGCGCCCCCGAACAGCAGCAGCAACAGCACGGTGAGCAGCCGTTCCACCTGCTCCGCGAAGTCGTGCAGCACGGAGTGGAACTCGCTGGTGCGCTCGGCGGCCCGGATCGCCCGGGCGGCCACGAAGACCGCCAGGAAGCCGTACCCGCCGATCACCTCGACCAGCCCGTACGCGAGGAACGTGGCGGCCAGCGCGAGGAACCCCTCGGAGTGCTTGGCCAGCCGCAACGTGCTCGGGGCACGGAAGAACAGCTTGCCGAGCAGCCAGCCGACCAGCAGGCCCCCGCCCACGCCGGCGGCGAGCTTGTAGACCACGTCCACGGCCACCCACTCGGCCAACCAGTCCGACGGGGCGAGGCTGGTGCTGGCGATCGCGATGGCGGCGTAGACGAACGGGAAGGCCAGACCGTCGTTCAGGCCGGCCTCCGAGGTGAGCGCGAAGCGCACCTCGTCCTCGGAGTCCTCCACGTCGGTCGGCTCACCCACCTGCACGTCGGAGGCGAGCACCGGGTCGGTCGGCGCGAGCGCCGCCCCGAGCAGCAGCGCCGCCGCCGGCACCAGGCCGGCCCACCACCAGCCGAGCAGCGCCACCGCGGCGATGCACAGCGGCATGGCGATGGCCAGCAGCCGCCAGGTGGACGACCAGCGGGCCCAGCTCAGCGGCCGGTCGATCTTCAGGCCGGCACCCATCAGGGCGACGATCACCCCCACCTCGGTGAGGTGGGTGGTCAGCTCCGGCGAGCGCAGCGGATCCGGTGTCGGCAACCCGGTCGGCAGCGCGAAGACCAGCATGCCGAGCCCGAGGAACGCGATCGGCATCGACAGTGGCCGCTTCTCCAGCACCCGGGGCAGGATGCCCGCCAGCAGCGCACCGACGCCCAGCAGAGCGAACGCGACATCGACCGGTTCCACGACCCCACCCTTCGGCCGCCCGGCGGCCGGGCGGAGGTGGTCAGCAGTGCCCCGAACCGGTGCCGGCTAAGCCTTTCGACGCAGTGGTGTTGACCGCTGGCTCAGCCCGAGGGAACCGATCGCGCTGTCCGGCAGCCCGTCGAGCAGCTCGGCCGGGTCCTCGTACACCGCCACCGCGCCGGCGCCCGCCAGCTCCGCCCGGCCGGTGCCGCCGCAGGTCAGGCCGATGCAGGGGATGTCCAGCTTGCCGGCCGCGGCGACGTCCCAGACCGAGTCGCCGACGAACACCACCCGCTCGGCGGCCAACCCCGACTGTCGCAGCGCGGCGGCCAGGATGTCGGGGGCGGGCTTGCTCTCCTTCGCGTCGGCCGAGGAGGTGACCGTGTCGATCACGTCGTCGGCGTCCAGCGCGGCGCGCAGCACGGCCACCTCGTGCTCGGCCGCCGAGGTGGCGAGCACCACCCGCAGGCCCCGGTCCGCGCAGGCGTGCAACAGCTCCCGGGCCCGGGGCAGCGGGGCGAGCCGCTCCCAGTACTCCGCGTAGAGCGCGTCGTGCGCGTCGCGCAGGCGCCCGTCGGCGTCGGTGTCCCGTTCGGCGCCGAGCAGGTGGTCGAGGAGCTTGTCCGAGCCCATGCCGATGGACCGGTGGATCCGCGCCATCGGCACCCGGTGGTCGGCCTGGCGCAGCGCCTCCCACCAGCTCACCGTGTGCAGGTAGGTGGAGTCGATCAGGGTCCCGTCGACGTCGAAGAGGACGCCGTGGCGCGTGTCGTCGGTCATGGCGTGCCTCCTACCCGGGACGGACGCGGGCGACGCCCGGCTCACCCGGCCGGAATGAGGATCTCGAACCAGACCGTCGAGCCGCGTACGGTCGGGTCGGTGCCCCACGCGTCGCTCAGCTCCTCGATCAGGCCGAGCCCGCGGCCACGGCTGCTCAACGTGTCGGTCTGGGCGCGGGTGACCTGCCCCCGGGTGCCCGAGTCGGCGACCGACACCAGCAGCCGCTCCGCGCTCAGGTCGATCTCGACCCGGGCGGCGGTGCCGGCGTGCAGCAGCGCGTTGGTGGTCAGCTCGCTGGTGCAGAGCACCGCCGCGCCGACCACCGCCTCGGGCACCTGCCACTCGGTGAGCTGGGCGGTCAGCCAGTGCCGGACCCGGCTCGGCGCGGTCGGCTCCGCCGGCACCTCCATGCCGGCCGACCGGCTGGGCCGGACCGCGTGCTCCACCGCCAGCACGGCCACGTCGTCCTCGGTGGCGCCCGGCACAGCGGCGGTCGCGACCGCGCACAACGCCCGGGGGTCGCTGCCGCTCGCGGCGCTCACCGCCGCGCCCAGCCCGGCCAGCCCGGAAGCCAGGTCCTGCCAGCGTCGCTCCACCACGCCGTCGCTGTAGAGCAGCAGCGTGTCGCCGGGGCGGAACGGCACGGTGACCGGGCGCGGGACGCCGCCGAGGCCCAGCGGTGGGCCGGGCGGCACCTCGACGAACTCCGCGGCCGGGCCGGCGCCCGTCCGGCCGCGCCGGATCAGCGGCGCGGGATGGCCGGCGCTGGCCAGCGTGACCAGCTCCCGGTCGGCGTCGACCACCCCGAACACGACGGTGACGAACAGCTCGTGCGTGCCGCCCTCGACGCCCAGGCTCGCCACCAGCCGGTCCAGACCGCCGAGCACCGCGTCCGGCCGGGGATCGGACAGGGCGAGCGCGCGCAGCGCGGCGCGGACCTGACCCATCCGGGCGGCGGCCTGCACGTCGTGCCCGGCCACGTCGCCCAGCACCACGCCGAGCGCGCCGGTGGGCAGCAGG
The DNA here is from genome assembly GCF_045040125.1 of Micromonospora sp. NBC_01392. Classification (NCBI taxonomy): domain Bacteria; kingdom Bacillati; phylum Actinomycetota; class Actinomycetes; order Micromonosporales; family Micromonosporaceae; genus Micromonospora; species Micromonospora sp. NBC_01392. The sequence continues at coordinate 2,668,558 of NZ_CP109549.1, forward strand.
AACGCGTCGTAGAAGTCGCCGCCGGCGGCGTTGCCGTCGACGCCCGGCTCGTAGCGGGCCGCGATGCGCAACCGGGGCAGGTCGGGCAGTTGCTCCGGCAGCATGCTGCGTTGCAGCAACTGGGCGGTGCCGTGCTGCGTCTCGAAGCGGCGGGCCCGCTCGGCGGCCTGGCCGATCAGCTCCGCGGACGCGGCCAGCAGCGCCCGTTCCGCCGGCGACCAGGGACGTGGCGTCTGGTAACCCACGGTGAGCGCGCCCCGGACCACGGTCGAGCGCAGCGGCAGCGCGGCGAGCGCCCGGATCTTCTCGTCGTGCCGGTCCACCGCGACGTCGCGCAACGGCTGCCCGTCGGCGGTGAACGAGGGCACGCCGCTGCGCGCGGTGACCACCGCCGGCATCGTCGCGTCGGCGCTCATCCGCCGCCACAACGGCGGCAGCCGCTCGTCGGCCTCGTCGAGCAGCTCGCCCCGGATCCGGCGGACCAGCCGCCAGGTGGCGCCCTCGTCGACCACGAAGGAGACCCGGTCGGCGTCGAACGAGTGCAGGCAGTAGCGCAACGTCACCCGGGCCACGTCGTCCAGCGTGAGCGTGCCGGAGAGCGCCGCGGCGAAGTCGCTGAGGCTCTGCAACTGCCGGGTGAGCTGGGTGGTCTGCGCCGAGACGGTGAGCACGCCGACGATGCGGCCGGTGGAGTCCCGGACCGGGGAGTGGCCGCGGGTGAACACCGCCGGCTCGGCCGGGCCGGCGCCCTGCCGGTCAGCCGGCAGCACCGCCTCCCGCTCCAGGAACGGCTCGCCCTGCCGGTAGACCCGCGCCAGCGCCTCGCCGGCGCCGGCCTCCCGCCACACCTCGGCGAACACCTCCGCCGCCGGCCGGCCCAACGCGTCCGGGTGCCGGTCGCCGATCAACTCGGCGTAGCCCTCGTTGTAGAGCAGGACCAGGTCGTCACCGAGGAGCAGGGCCATCGGTACGGGGGAGGACAGCACCACGTCCGCCACGGCGCGCACCGCCGGGTCCCACTGCTCCGGGGCGCCCAACGGCGTACCGGCCCACGGGTGGGCGGCCGCTCCCGGAGTGGGGGCGGACGGCGTGGGAATCCGACCGACGGTGCCTGGCATGACCGCAGCCTAACCGGCGGGTGGCCGACGGGTTCCGATCATGCGGCCACCGTCGCCACCGGTCACCGTCGGCGTGAACGTTAAGGGCAGGTCAGGGCCGGTTCGGCGGGTCATGTCGGGAAATTGCCCCGGTCCGGCCCGGCGTGCTGCCCAGAGCGACGGGTATGCGGGCGGCGCAGTTCACGCGACAGGAGGGACATCATGCCGAAAACCCTCGCGGTCGGCCAGGTCGACATCAGTGCGGCCTGGACCGACTTCTGGAGGTCGGTGCTGCTCTTCGTACCGAGGGCCATCGCGTTCATCGCGATCCTCGTGGTGGGTTGGCTCATCGCCCGAGCCGTCCTCAAAATCGTGGACGCGGCACTGGAACGGGTCGGGTTCGACCGCGCCGTGGAACGCGGCGGGATCAAGCGCGCCCTGGAACGCACCAAGTACGACGCCAGCGACATCCTGGCCAGACTGGCCTACTACGCGGTCCTGCTGTTCACCCTTCAGTTCGCCTTCGGGGTGTGGGGACCCAACGCGATCAGCGACCTGATCCGCGGGGTGGTGTCCTGGCTGCCGCGGGCCTTCGTGGCGATCGTCATCGTGGTGATCGCGGCCGCCATCGCCAACGCCGTCCGGCAGTTGGTGTCCGGCGCGCTCGGCGGGCTCTCGTACGGCCGGATCCTGGCCGACGTGGCGGCGTTCTTCATCCTGGCGCTCGGTGTCATCGCGGCGCTGAACCAGGTGGGCATCGCCACCACGGTGACCACGCCGGTGCTCATCGCGTTCCTCGCCACGGTGGCGGGAATCCTGGTCGTCGGTGTCGGCGGTGGTCTGATCAAGCCGATGCAGAACCGCTGGGACGGCTGGCTGGACCGGGTCTCGGAGGAGTCCCGGGCGTTCCGGCAGCAGCGGCAGGGGCAGCAGACCGGCCGCGGCGACTACGAGCGGCGGATGGCCGACCGGGGCGGACAGCCGGCCCCGACCGGACCGCAGTCGTCCATGTCGGGCGCGGGCACGTACCGCTCCGGCGAGCGGGGCGACGAGACGCAGCAGTTCCGTCGGCCGGGCGGCTGACGGCAGCACGGGTGACGGGGGGTGTCCGCGGGGCGATCGCGGGCGCCCCGCGCCGTGTCTCAGGCCAGGTGGCGCGGGTCCAGCGCGCGGGCCAGCAGGCAGACCGCGAGCAGCCGGGTGAGCAGCCAGCCCGGTGCCGACCAGTCGACCGGCCCGACCGGCGGCGTCCAGCCGTGCTCGGACGCCGCCTCCCGCAGCCCTTCGGCGTACCCGGCGAGCGCCGCCACGGTCAGCGGCCGGCGGTCACCGTGCAGGCTGTCGCGTACCCCGGCGGCGTGCTGGTCGACCTCGGCGAGCAGCCCGGGGTTCAGGCGGGCCGCGGCCAGGCCGGCGGTGCCGACGGCGGCGGTGAGCGTGGTGAGGGTCGACCGTGCGGCCACCGCCGCGGACGGGGTCGCGACCCGGTTGTTCGGCACGCGCATGGGGACCGAGGCTAGCCCCGCGCGGACCGGGGCGGCCTCGGCCGACCGGCCGATGCCCGGCTCGTCCGGGCGACCCGGCCCGCCTCGGCCCCGGGGATTGAGCCGCCCGCGGCGGGGCAGAAGGGAACCACGCAGACGACGCAGCCGAGTCCGCGGAGGCACACGATGGGACAGCAGGTCGACGGACCGGACCGGGCGCACCGCCGGCCGGACGGGGTGAGTGACGCCACGGTCGAGGCACTGGGCAAGCTCGGCGAGGCGCTGGAGTGCGTCGAGCGGGCCCGCGGCCACCTCTACGAGCTGCACCAGCTCATCGGCCACGCCGATCTGATGCTGGACGAGGCGGTGGAGCGGTTCCGCTCCGCCGGCCACCCGAGCATCGCCGAGCGGATCGACCGGGACCTGCTCGGCCGCAACGTGATCGCCGGTAGGTGGACGTTCCAGATCGTCGAGGACTTCGACGACGGCTACCACGCGCTCTTCCGGGAGGTGGACCGGCAGGCCCGGGACGAACTGGTGGGCGGCCGGCGGCACCTCTACGAGGCGGAGATGAAGGAGCGACGCCGCAGCCGGGGGCGGCCGGGGCACGAGGCGCGCCCGGCCGAACGGTGATCAGTCGAAGGAGCGTGCCTGCGCCGGGCGGCGGCGCCGGGCACCGTCGTCGGCGATGATCACGGTCGCGACCATCAACGCGACCACCACGCTGAACAGCCAGGAGCTGTCGTCGCTGAACTTCGCCGCAACGGGAGCCTGGACGGCGGCGAGCAGGAAGCCCAACCAGGCGAGGCGGCGCTGACGAGTGGAGAGGAAAGCGGAGCCCTGATCCATTCCGAAATTCTTACGCGCCGGACCCGGAGTGCTGCCAGCCGTTCGGCCGATTCTGGATGCGCTGTCCGTTTTCCCGGCCGTCCGTACGATAATTCTTGTCGTTTCGGTCGATGCGCGCTCCCGGTTCCGGGCACTCGACGGTGCCCGGAACCGGGGTGCTCAGATGCTGTCCGGTCCGGTCCGACCGGTGGTGGACGGCCGGTACGCCCGATCCGCGTCGGTCATCTCCCGACGCTCGGCCTCCGCGCCGGCGCCCCGGTCCACCGCCTCCGGACCGTGGCCGAACGCGGCCTCCTCGCCGGCGTCGTTCCCAGTGGCGTCGTCGGCCTGGCCGTCCAGCGTCGACCGGGCGATCGCCTGGTCCAGCTCGTGCAGGGGAGTGCGGTCCTCGTCGCGCCACTGGCGGTCGTTGTCGGTCATTCCCCTGCGGTACCCGGGCCGGATGATCGCAAACGGACCACCGGCACGGCGATGGCCACCGGCGGAGCCGGCGGCCATCGGGGTTCGTGCGGGGGAGACGCTCAGGGGGTGGGGCGGTCGACCGCGCCGCGCCAGGCGCCGGTCTCCTGACCGCGCCGCTCGATGAACTGCTTGAACCGCTCCAGGTCGCCCTTGGCCCGGCGGTCCACCACGCCCAGCTTGTCGCCGGCCTGCTCGACCACGCCGTGCGGCTCGAACTCCATCTGCAACGTGACCCGGGTGTGCCCCTCGTCGAGGCGGTGGAAGGTCACCACACCGGCCTGCTGGGTGCCGCCGGTGGACCGCCACGCCACCCGCTCGTCCGGGAGCTGCTCGGTGATCTCGGCGTCGAACTCGCGCTTCACGCCGGCGATCTCCACGGTCCAGTGCGTCATCGTGTCGGAGAGCTGCCGGACCTCCTGCACGCCCTCCATGAAGTGCGGGAACTCCTCGAACTGGGTCCACTGGTCGTACGCGGTCCGGATCGGGACGTCCACATCCACGTGTTCCATTACGCCGCTCATGTCGGGGTTCCTCCTGTTCCGCCGGTGTGCTGTCGCGAACCGTGGGCCGGCCCGCTCACCAGCGCGTCGTCTCGTTCCTGTGCCCGAGTGCGGCCCACACCTCGGAAACCGTCTGGTAACGCGTGTCGCCCGGCAGGCCCTCCAGGGCGGCGACGATGTCCGCCGGCGCCTCGTTCTGCCGGGCGTTGGCCACCAGCGCGTCGCGGTCGCCGGGCAGCGCCGCCATGCCGATGAACCGACCGAGCCGGCTGCGCGCCTCCACGTCCGTGGAACTCATCCCCTGCGGGGAGCCGGTACGCAGGTCGCCGGCCGGCGCCGTGGTGGCCTCCGGCTGGTCCTCGCCGGACGGCTCGGCCTGGCGGAACTCGTCGACCCGGGCACCACCCGTGCCCGGACCCTGGACCAGGCCGCTGACCTCGCTGCTCATCTGGTCGTCGACCCTGGGCGAGTGCTTGCTGCTGCCACGTTCCATGCCCTCAGTGATGCCCCGGGGGACCGCCGGTAAACCGGGGCCGGTCCGGCGAGCCGGTCATCCGGCCGGCAACCGGGCGGGCGGTCTCAGGAGTCGGCCGGCGCGCGGGGCGGCAGCACCGGCTCCGCCGGGTCCTCGACGCCGGCCTGTATCGCCCGACCCCGCTGCAACTCCGCGTTGACCTGCACACCGAGCATCAGCGCGCAGTTCGACAGGTAGAGCCAGACCAGGAACGCGATCACCGCGCCGAGACTGCCGTAGGTGACGTCGTACGAGCCGAAGTTCGCCACGTAGAGGCCGAAACCGAAGGACGCCAGCACCCAGGCCACCAGCGCCAGCCCGCCGCCCGGGGTGAGCCAGCGGAAGCGCGGCTGCCGCACGTTCGGCGCGATCCAGAACAGCAGCGACAGCAACGTCATCGCGACCAGCGCGAGCAGCGGCCACTTCGTCACCGACCAGGTGGTCCGGGCCAGGCCGCCGGCGTGCAGCCGGTCGCCCACCGCGTCGGTGACCGGGCCGCTGACGATCAGCCCGGTGGCCACCACCGCCAGCAGCAGCATGGTCACCGCCGCCATGCCGATCTGGAGCGGGCGGAGCCGGTAGAACGGCCGGCCCTCCTGGACCCCGTAGATCGCGTTGGAGGCCCGGGTGAACGCGCCGATGAACCCGGACGCGGACCAGAGTGCGCCGAGCAGACCGAAGCTCAGCAGCGCCTTCGCCGGGCCCTGCTGCTCGACCACGGTGCGCACCACGCCGACGAACGCGTCGTTGCCGACGACCGAGCCGGCGCCGATCTCCCGGGCCAGGTCGATCACGGTGTCCACCGTGCGCGGGCCGTCGGAGACCAGCCCGACCAGGGCCACCACCACGATCGTGGACGGAAAGAGCGCCAGCACCCCGTAGTAGGTGAGCGCGGCGGCCCAGTCGGCGCAGTTGTCCTTGACGAAGCCCTGGCCGCTGCGCAGCAGCACGCCCCGCCAGGTACGCCAGTCGAGCTGGCGCATCCGGCGGGGGAAGCGGGCGCGGGCCGCGCCGTCGACAGTGGGTGGTGTCGTCGCCGTCATGACCGCCTCCTCCAGCGCCCGATGCGCCACCGGGGCGTGGCCGGGCGGTACCCCCCGGTGGAAATCGACAAACCGTGCGCCGGTTTGTCCCCCGGACCGGGGGGAACGACAGGGGATACCCGATCGAGACGGAGGTGGACGAGATGCCCGGGCGCGAGGTGTTGCCCAGCACGTTGAAGCGCTCTCCGGCCAAGGCGCAGCGGACCTGGGAGAAGACGCACGACTCGGCGGTCGAGACGTACGGCGAGGGGGAACGCGCGCACCGCGTCGCCTTCGCCGCGGTCAAACACGAGTACGAGAAGGTGGGCGACCACTGGGAGGCCAAGGGCCGCAAGGGGCCGAGCGACAGGCAGGCCGCCGGCGGCGGCCCGGCCCGGCGCGCGCCCACGGCCGGCGGGGTGGACGCCAACGCCACCAAGGACCACCTCCTGTCGGTGGCGAAGAAGCTCGACGTGCGGGGCCGCTCCCGGATGACCAAACCGGAGCTGGTGCAGGCGATCCAGAAGGCGAACAACACCGCCACCCGCAAGGCCCGCGGCGGTCGCTGACCCGCCAGGGGTACGACGAGGGAGCCCGGGACCGCGCGGTCCCGGGCCCCGCCGTGCGGGTGCTCACCAGTGGCCGCCGCCCGGCGCCTCCAGGTGGACCACCTTCACGGTGCTGAACTCGTCGAGCAGTTCCGGGCCGTACCCGAAGCCCTGGCCGCTGCCCCGGCGCGGCTGGGCGGCCCCGCCCGGCGCGCCACCGAACACGGCGTTGACCTTGACGGTGCCCACCGGCAGCTCCCGCCAGGCCCGCTGCGCGTGGCTCATCGAGCCGGTCAGCACGGTGGCGGCCAGCCCGTACGGCGAGTCGGCCGCGCACCGTAGCCCCTCGTCGAACGAGTCGACCACCACCACCGGGGCGACCGGGCCGAACGTCTCCTCGCGCACCAGCGTCATCTCGTGCCGGCAGCCGTCGACCACGGTGGCCGGGTAGAACGCGCCCGGCCCGTCCGGCGCCGCGCCCCCGGCGCGGATCCGCGCGCCCTGCGCCGCCGCGGCGGTGACCTGCCCGTGCACGTGGTCCCGGTGCCGCCTGTCGACGAGCGGGCCGAGTCGGGTCCCCGGGTCGCGGCCGGGGCCCACGACGAGCGCCTCGGCGCGGGCCACCAACGCGTCGACGAACTCCTCCGCGACGTCGCGGTGCACGTAGACGCGTTCCACCGCGACGCAGATCTGCCCGGCGTTGGCGAAGCAGCCCAACGCCGCCTGCTCGGCCGCCCAGACCGGGTCGACGTCGGCGTCCACCAGCAGCGGGTCGCTGCCACCGTTCTCCAGCAGCACCTTCGCGCCGGTCCGCGCGACCGCGGCGGCGATCGCCCGGCCGGTGGCGGTCGAGCCCACGTGCGCCACCACGTCCAGCTCCTGCCCGGCGAGCGTCGCGCCCACCTCGCCGCCGCCGGTCAGCAACGACAGCACGCCGGCCGGCAACGCCGCGTCCAGCGCCCGGGCCAGCAGCCAGCCGGTGCCCGGGGTGCGTTCGCTCGGCTTGAACACCACCACGTTGCCGGTCACCAGCGCCGCGCCGAGCAGGCCGCAGGAGACCGCCACCGGATCGTTCCACGGCGTGATCGCGGCGACCACGCCGCGCGGCTCCGGGGCCATGAAGTCCACCGCGGCGTGGCCGCCGTGCAGCGTCCGGCCGCCCCGCAGCGGGGCCAGCTCGGCGTACTGCCGGAGCGTGCCGACGCCCGCCGCCACGCCGCCGCGGGCGTCGTCGAGCGGTTTGCCCATCTCCGCGGTGGTCGCCTCGGCCAGCTCGTCGGCCGCCGCCTCGACCGCGTCCGCGGCCCGGTGCAGCGCGGCGGCCCGCTCGGCCGGGGCGGTCGCCGCCCACTCCGCCGCCGCGCCCCGGGCCGCCTCCACCGCCTTGGCCACCTCGTCCGCGCCGGCCACCGGCGCCCGGGTCACCGGCGTCCCGTCGGCCGGATCGTGGACGACCAGCTCGCCGCCCTCGCCCCCGGCGCCCCACACCCCACCTATCAGCTGCGCAACCGTGTACATGCGCGTGGTTGCCCCGGCCCGGGCGAGGCAAACGCGTTTCCGCCGCCGGGCGGCCGGGTAGGCGCAACGGATGACTTCCACCGCCGACGCCGTCGTCATCGGGGCCGGGCACAACGGGTTGGTGGCGGCGAACCTGCTGGCCGACGCGGGCTGGGACGTGCTGGTCCTGGAGGCCACCGAGGCGCCCGGCGGCGCGGTGCGTTCCGCGTACGTGACCGCCCCGGGCTACCTCAGCGACCTGTACAGCTCCTTCTACCCGCTCGGCTACGCCTCCCCGGTGCTGCGCGGGTTGAACCTGGACCGCCACGGCCTGTCCTGGACCAACGCCCCCGACGTGCTGGCGCACCTGCTCCCCGACGGGCGGGCCGCGGTGGTCAACCGCGACCTGGACACCACCGCCGCGTCGCTGGAGGCGTTCGCCCCCGGCGACGGGGAGCGCTGGCGGCACGCGTACACCGACTGGCTCCAGGTGGCGGAGCCGATGCTGGACGCCATCACCAGCCCGTTCCCGCCGGTCCGCGGCGGGGTGGGCCTGCTGCGCCGGCTGCGGGTCGCCGGCGCGCTGCGGCTGGCCCGCCGGCTGGTGCTGCCGGTGCGCAAGCTCGGCGCGGAACTCTTCCAGGGCGAGGGCGGGCCGGCGCTGCTGGCCGGGTGCGCGCTGCACACCGACCTGTCCCCGGAGGAGGCCGGCTCCGGCGTGTACGGCTGGCTGCTCGCCATGCTCGGCCAGCAGGTCGGCTGGCCGGTGCCGGTGGGCGGCGCGCAGCGGATCACCGACGCGCTGGTGGCCCGGCTGGTGGCGCGCGGCGGCCGGATCGAGTACGACGCCCGGGTCGAGCGGGTGCTCACCGCCCGGGGCCGCGCCATGGGGGTGCGGACCGCGGACGGGGCGGACTGGCGGGCGCGCCGCGCCGTGCTCGCCGACGTCCCCGCCCCGGCGCTCTACCTGGACCTGGTCGGCGCGGCGGCGCTGCCGCCCCGGCTGGTCGAGGATCTGGCGCACTTCAAGTGGGACGGCTCCACGCTTAAGGTCGACTGGGCGTTGTCGGCGCCGGTGCCGTGGCGGAACCGGGACGTCACCGGCGCCGGCACCGTGCACCTCGGCGCGGACCTGGACGGCCTCACCACGTACGCCGCGGCACTGGCCCGGGGCGAGGTCCCGACGGATCCGTTCCTGCTGGTCGGGCAGATGACGGTGGCCGACCCGAGCCACTCGCCGCCGGGCACCGAGTCGCTGTGGTCCTACACCCACCTTCCGTTCCGCCGGAACTGGCGGGCCGAGGAGATCGCCGGGCACGTGGAGCGGATGGAGGAGGTGCTGGAGGCCGCCGCGCCGGGCTTCCGCGCGTCCGTCGTCGGGCGGCACGTGGCCGGTCCGGCCGATCTGGAGGAGGCCGAGCCGAGCCTGGTGGGCGGCGCGTTGGGCGGCGGCACCGCGGCCGCGTACCAGCAGCTCTTCCTGCGACCGGTCCCGGGACTCGGCCGGGCGGACACTCCGGTGGACCGGCTCTACCTGGCCAGCGCCTCGGCCCACCCGGGCGGCGGGGTGCACGGCGCGCCGGGCGCGAACGCCGCCCGCGCCGCGCTGGCCCGCGACCGCGCGTTCACCGGCCAGGTGTACGTCCGCGCGATCGCCGCCGCCCACCGCACCGTCTACCCCTGACGCCCCCCACTTGTGGCGCGCAGATTCACGGAAAGAGTGCCCATCCCGACCGCGATAGGCACTCTTTCCGTGAATCTGCGGGGAGAAGAGGGGAGGGGGAGAGATCAGGAGTCGATGTTGCGGTGGCGGGTGCGCAGCTTGAACGGCATCAGCGCGCTCTCGATCTTGGTGGCCGTGGTCATCTTCGAGTCGCCCTCGCGGCGCTCCTCGAAGCGGATCGGCACCTCCAGGATGGTGTGACCCAGCTTCGTGGCGAGGTAGTGCATCTCCACCTGGAAGCTGTAACCGTTGGACTGCACCCGGTCCAGCCCGATGGCGCGCAACGCGTCGGCCCGCCAGATCTTGAAGCCGGCGGTCAGGTCGCGGATCCGCACCCGCAGCAGCGTGTGCACGTAGAGGTTGGCCCAGCCGCTGAGCGCGCGACGGTAGAGCGGCCAGTTCTCGTCCAGCTCGCCGCCGGGCACGTAGCGGGAGCCGATGACCACGGACGCCTGGGTGGAGAGCAGCGCGCCGAGCATGCCGGGCAGCGCCTCCGGCGGGTGCGACATGTCCGCGTCCATCTGGGCGACGTACTCCGCGCCGTCGTCGATAGCGCGACCGATGCCGTCCACGTACGCCCGGCCGAGGCCCTCCTTGCCGGGGCGGTGCACCACCAGCACCCGGTCCGGGTGCTCGATGGCCAGCTTGTCGGCGACCTCGCCGGTGCCGTCGGGGGAGTTGTCGTCCGCGACGAGCACCTTCAACCCGGGCAGCGGCAGCGCGAGGAGGCGCTCGACCAGCACCGGGAGGTTGCCCGCCTCGTTGTAGGTCGGAACGACGACGGTCAGGCGCGCGTCCGCCCACGGGGAGGGCAAGTGCACGGGTTCGATCATCACGGACTTCCTCGGTCGGCCGACAGGTTCACCTGAGAGGGTAGCCAGTCCGCTTTCCGGCGTCCGCACAGACGCCCCGCGATCGACCGCTCACCGCTCCGACTTCTGTCGCGTCGCGATGTCGGAGAGCCGGGCCAGCGTCTCCCGGTTCCGTAGATGCAGCACGAGGTCGTTCAGCTTGGTCCGGACCCACCGCAGCGGTCCGGCCGCGAAGTCCTCGCCGAGGGTGACCCGGGTCCGGCCGTCGTCCAACGGCTCCAGGACGAACGCCACGACCGCCTCGCCGGCCGGCCAGAGCCCGGCGCGCAGCACCAGCCGATGCGGCGCCTGACACTCCAGCACGGTGGACCTGTCCTGGAGCGAGAACGGCCACGGGCCGGCCCGGTGGTGCAACCGGCTGCCCACCCGGGGCCAGGTGTCGTCCACGTCCCGCACGTGGGCGGTGCCCACCACCCAGTCGCTGTACGTCCAGCCGTCGGCCAGCACCTCGAAGACCCGGTCCGGGGACGCATCGATCACTTTTTCCACAACCGCCACGAGTGTCCGGTACCCCGGGGCGGCCGTCGCTAACGGCAGCCGGGTTAGCTTCTCGGAGGCGGCGGGTAACCGGGGCTGACGTTTACTCCTCGGGGGGTCGGGAACCCGCCGCCCGTGCGACGGGACCACGAGCGGGATCAGTGCAGGTCAGCCCGGGTTTACCCGGGTGCTGACCGGCTCCCGTCCGGCCTGTACGAGGCGGTGCTGCTGGACCGCGACGGCACGTTGGTGGAGGACGTGCCGTACAACGGTGACCCGGAGAAGGTCCGGCCGGTGCCGGGCGCCCGGGAGGCGTTGGACCGGCTGCGCGCGGCCGGGTTGCGGCTGGCGGTGGTGACGAACCAGTCGGGGCTGGCTCGGGGGTACTTCACGGCCGCCCAGATGCACGCGGTACACGCCCGGGTCGAGGAACTGCTCGGCCCGTTCGACCACTGGGCGATCTGTCCGCACGCGGAGCCGGACCGGTGCGGCTGCCGCAAGCCGGCGCCGGGGCTGGTGCACGCCGCCGCGCGTGCGCTCGGCACCACGGCGAGCCGGTGCGTGCTGATCGGGGACATCGGCGCCGACATGGCCGCCGCCGCGGCGGCCGGCGCCGCCGGCGTCCTGGTGCCGACGCCCGCCACCCGCGCCGCCGAGGTGGCCGCCGCGCCGACCGTCGCGGCCGACCTGCCGGACGCGGTGGACACCGTGCTGACCCGGATGCGGCTGGTGGCCGCGCCGGCGCCCGAGGGTCGGCGTCGCGCCGGCACCGTGCTGGTGGTCCGCAGCGACGCGGCCGGGGACGTGCTGGTCACCGGTCCCGGCATCCGGGCGGTCGCGGCCGGCGCCCGCCGGGTGGTGCTGCTCTGCGGCCCTCGCGGCCGGGCCGCCGCCGACCTGCTGCCCGGCGTCGACGAGGTCATCGAATGGCCGTTGCCCTGGATCGACGCCCCCGCCCCACCGGTCGACCCCACCGCCATCCGCGCGCTCACCGACCGGCTCGCCGCCGTGCACGCCGACGAGGCGGTCGTCTTCACCAGCTTCCACCAGTCCCCGCTGCCCCTGGCCCTGCTGCTGCGCCTGGCCGGCGTGCCCCGGATCAGCGCCGTCAGCGACGACTATCCCGGCGCCCTGCTCGACGTGCGCCACCGCGTCCCGGTCGGCGTACCCGAACCCGAACGCGCGCTCTCCCTCGCCGCCGCCGCCGGCTTCCCGCTGCCCGAGGACGACGAACCCGCGCTGCGCCTGCGCACCGACGGGTTGCCGCAGGTCCCGGCGGCGGCCGGAGCGCCCGGCTACGTGGTGCTGCACCCGGGCTCCTCGGTGGAGACCCGGGCCTGCCCGGTCGAGCTGGCCGCCCGGGTGGTCCGGGTGCTCGGCGCCGCCGGCCACCGGGTGGTGGTCACCGGCGGGCCGGACGAGCGGGAGCTGACCGCGCGGGTGGCCGCCGCCGGCGGCGTCGACCTGGGTGGCCGGACCGGGTTGGCCGAGCTGGCCGCCGTGATCGCCCGGGCCGGCGCGCTGGTGGTCGGCAACACCGGTCCGGCGCACCTGGCCGCCGCGCTGGGCGTGCCGGTGGTCAGCCTGTTCGCCCCCACCGTCCCGTTCGGCCAGTGGGGACCGTACCGGGTTCCGACGGTCCGCCTCGGCGACGCGGGCGCGGCCTGCCGGGACACCCGCGCCACCACCTGCCCGGTCCCCGGCCACCCCTGCCTCTCCGCGGTCGAGCCGGGCCGGGTGCTGGAGGCGCTGCGGCTGCTCGGGGTGGCCGGATGAACATCCTGCTGTGGCACGTGCACGGGTCCTGGACCACCTCGTTCGTGCACGGCAAGCACCGCTACCTCATCCCGGTCAACCCGGCACGCGACGCCTACGGACTCGGCCGGGCGCGCACCTACCCCTGGCCCGACAACGCCGTCGAGGTCACCCCGGAGCAGCTCCGCACCACCGACGTCGACGTGGTCGTCCTGCAACGCCCCGAGGAACTCGACCTGGCCGCCCGGTGGCTCGGCCGCCGCCCCGGCCGCGACCTCCCGGCCGTCTACGTCGAACACAACACCCCCAAGGGCGACGTCCCGAACACCCGCCACCCGATGGCCGACCGCGACGACCTGCTGCTCACCCACGTCACCGGATTCAACGAACTGTTCTGGGACAACGGCGCCACCCGCACCACCGTGGTGGAACACGGCGTCGTCGCGCCCGCCGTCGAATGGACCGGCGAACTGGACCGCCTCGCCGTGGTGATCAACGAACCGGTACGCCGGTGGCGGGTCACCGGCACCGACCTGCTCGCCCGGTTCGCCGCGGTCGCCCCGCTGGACGTCTACGGCATGAAGGTCGCCGGGCTCGCCGCCCACCTCGGGCTGCCCGAGGACCGCCTGACCAGCCACGACGACGTGCCGCAGCACGCCATGCACGCCGAGCTGGCCACGCGTCGCGCCTACCTGCACCTGTGCCGCTGGACCTCGCTCGGGCTCAGCCTGATCGAGGCCATGACCATCGGCATGCCGGTGATCGCGCTGGCCACCACCGAGGCCGTCGAGGCGGTACCGCCGGACGCCGGAGTGCTCTCCACCCGGGTCGACGTGCTGCTCGACGCCGCCCGGGGCCTGCTGGACGACCCGGCGGCCGCCCGCCGGGCGGGCGCGGCGGCCCGGGCCGCCGCCCGCGACCGCTACGGCCTGGAGCGTTTCCTCGCCGACTGGGACCGGCTGCTGGAGGAGGAAGTATGCGCATCGCGATGATCTCCGAACACGCCAGCCCGCTCGCCGTCCTCGGCGGGGAGGACGCCGGCGGCCAGAACACGCACGTCGCCGAACTCTCCGCCGCGCTGGCGGCAGCCGGACACGACGTCCGCGTCCACACCCGCCGCGACGCGGTGGACCTGCCGGTGACCGTGGCCGCCCCGGACGGGTACGAGGTGGTGCACGTGCCCGCCGGCCCGGCCGAGCCGGTGGCCAAGGACGACCTGCTGCCGTACATGCCGGCGTTCTCCGACTGGCTGACGGACCGGTGGCGCACCGGCGACTGGCAGCCCGAGGTGGTGCACGCGCACTTCTGGATGAGCGGGCTGGCCGGGCTCGCGGCGGCCCGGCGCGCCGGCGTGCCGATCGTGCAGACGTACCACGCGCTCGGCACCGTCAAACGCCGCCACCAGGGCGCCCAGGACACCAGCCCGCCGGGCCGCGTCGACCACGAACGCGAGTTGGGCCGCGCGGTGGACCGGGTGGTCGCCCAGTGCCAGGACGAGGTCGCCGAACTGGTCCGGCTCGGGGTGCCGCGGTCCCGGATGACCGTTGTGCCGTCGGGGGTGAACCTGTCCACCTTCGACCCGCTGGGCCCGGTCGCCGACGCCGACGGCGGCCGGGCCCGCATCCTCACCGTCGGACGGCTGGTCGAGCGCAAGGGTCTCCAGGACGTCATCCGCGCCACCGCGCTGGTGCCGGACGCCGAGTGCGTGGTGGTCGGCGGGCCGCCCGCCGGGCTGCTGGAGACCGACCCGTACGCGATGCGGTTGCGGGCGCTGGCCCGGTCGCTCGGCATCGCCGACCGGGTACGCCTGGTCGGCGCCGTGCCCCGCGAGGAGATGGGCCGCTGGTACCGCTCCGCCGACGTGCTGGTGGCCGCCCCCTGGTACGAGCCGTTCGGGCTCACCCCGCTGGAGGCGATGGCCTGCGGCGTACCGGTGATCGGCACCGCGGTCGGCGGGCTGATCGACACGGTGGTGCCCGGCCGCACCGGCGACCTGGTGCCGGCCCGCGACCCGGCGGCGCTCGGCGCGGCGATCCGGGGCCTGCTGGGGGACCGGATCCGCCGCTTCGCCTACGCCACGGCGGCGCTGGAACGGGCTCGGACCCGCTACTCGTGGGCCACCGCGGCCGAGCGCCTCGGCACGCTGTACGGCGAGGTGGCCGGCGTGCGTCGACCGACCCGGGTGGTCGCCTGATGACGGCCGCCCCGACGGCCGGCGGGACGGTGCTGGCGGACCACCTGACCCGGCTGGCCGGCGCGTTGCCGCCGTTGCGCGAGGCGGAACAGCTGCTCGCCCGCTGGGGCGGGGAGCTGGCGCACCGCCTCGCCGCGGGCGGTCGGTTGCTGGTGGCCGGCAACGGCGGCAGCGCCGCCGAGGCCCAACACCTCACCGCCGAGCTCGTCGGCAAACTCCGCGACGACCGCCAACCCCTGTCCGCCATCGCCCTGCACGCCGAGACCAGCGCCCTCACCGCCATCGCCAACGACTACGGCTACGACGAAGCCTTCGCCCGCCAGGTCCGCGCCCACGGCCGACCCGACGACCTCCTCCTCCTGCTCTCCACCAGCGGCACCAGCACCAACCTCCTGACCGCGGCCCACGCCGCCCACGACACCGGCCTGCGCTGCTGGGCCTTCACCGGACCCGCCCCCAACCCCCTCGCCGACCTCTGCCACGAGCGGCTGGCGGTCGACTCACCGGACGCCCAGGTGGTGCAGGAGCTGCACCTGGTGGCCGTGCACGTGCTCTGCGAGTACGTCGACCGGGCGTTGCCGGCGGCGCTGGCCGCCCGGGCCCCGGCCGGTCCGGTGCGCACCGGCGTCGAGGTGGTGCTCGGCGACCCGGCTCCGGAGGTGCAGGCCCGATGAGGAGGTCGAGCATGGCGGGACCCGTGGTGGTGCTCGGTGACACGCTGCTGGACCGGGACGTCGAGGGGGCGGTGAACCGGCTCTGCCCGGACTCCCCGGTGCCGGTGCTCGACGAGACCGCGTCCGTCGACCGTCCCGGCGGGGCCGGCCTGGCCGCCGTGTTCGCGGCCGCGCTGGGCGCCGAGGTCGCGCTGGTCACCGCCGTCGCCGACGACGCCGGCGGGGCCCGGCTCGGCACCCTGCTCGCCGCCGCCGGGGTGCAGCTCTACGCGCTTCCGCTGGCCGGGGCCACGCCGGAGAAGGTCCGGCTGCGGGCGCGCGGGCGGGTGCTGCTGCGCCACGACCGGGGTGGGCCGACCGGGGTGCCGGGGGAGCCGGGCGAGGCCGTGCGGCGGCTGCTCGCCGGCGCGTCCGCGGTGCTGGTCAGCGACTACGGCCGGGGCGTCGCCGGGCAGCCCGCGTTGCGGGCCGCGCTGGCCGCCACCCGGGCGCCGGTGGTGTGGGACCCGCACCCGCGCGGCCCGGCGGCCGTGCCCGGGGTGCACCTGGCCACCCCGAACGAGCCGGAGGCCCGGGACCTGGCCAAGACGCCGCCGGGCGGGTCCCGCCTGGCGAACGCGTCCCGGAGCGCGCAGGCGCTGCGCCGGCGCTGGCAGGCCGGCGCGGTCGCGGTCACGTTGGGCGGGGATGGCGCGTTGCTCTGCCACGCCGGCTCCACCCCGCTGGTGGTCCCGGCGCCGCCCGCCGAGGGGGACACCTGCGGCGCGGGGGACCGGTTCGCCGCCGCGGCCACGTTGGCGCTGGCCCGGGGCGCGCTGGTGTCCGAGGCGGTGCAGGAGGCGGTCGCCGAGGCGTCCGCGTACGTGGCCGGCGGGGGCGTGACCACGGCGTTGCCGGCGCCGGTCCGGGCGGTCGCCCCGACGGTGGTCACCGCCGGCGGGGACCGGATCGGCGCGGTCGCCGCCGGCGAGGTGCTGGCCCGGGTACGCGCCGCCGGCGGCACCGTGGTGGCCACCGGCGGCTGCTTCGACCTGCTGCACGCCGGGCACGTGGCGACGCTCCAGGCGGCCCGGCAGCTCGGCGACTGCCTGGTGGTCTGCCTCAACTCCGACGCGAGCGTGGCCGGGCTCAAGGGGCCGGAGCGCCCGGTGGTGCCGCAGGGCGACCGCGGCCGGCTGCTCGCGGCGCTCGGCTGCGTCGACGCGGTGCTGATCTTCGACGAGCCGACCCCGCACGCGGCGTTGTCCTGGGTGCGTCCGGACATCTGGGTCAAGGGCGGTGACTACGCCAGCGGCGGCGGCGCGGAGACGCTGCCGGAGTCGGCGATCCTGGCCCGCTGGGGCGGCCACACGGTGGTGGTGCCGTACCTGGCCGGGCGGTCCACCACCGACATGATCGCCGCGGCCCGCGCCGGCCGCGGCAGCGCCGGCTGGCCGGCCGGCCCGGTCGCGGAGACCGGTTCGGAGCCGGTCGTCCGGTCCACGGCGAAGGGAGCACGATGAACGCGCCACGCAACCGGCCCGGAGCCGGGCCGACCGTGCTGGTCACCGGCGGGTCCAGCGGCCTCGGCGCGGCGGTGGTCGCGGCCGTGGCCGGCGCCGGCGGCCGGCCGCTCGTGCTGGACCGGCAGCGGCCCGCCGACGGGGTGCCGTGGGCCGAGTGCGACCTGGCCGACACCCGGGCCGCCGAGGCCGCCACCCGGGACCTCGCGGAGCGTGCCGGCGGCCTGGACGCGGTGGTCACCGCCGCCGGCCTGGACGTGCCCGGAAAACTGGCCGACGTGCCGGCGGAGACCTGGGAACGGATCGTCACGGTGGATCTGCTCGCCACCGCGGCGGTGATCCGGGCCGCGCTGCCCTTCCTGGAGGAGTCCCGGGGCACCATCGTCACGGTCGCCTCCACGCTCGGCGTCAAGGCGGTCGGCGACGCGACCGCCTACTGCGCGGCGAAGTTCGGGGTCGTCGGGTTCACCCGGGCGCTCGCCGCCGAACTGGCCGGCGCGGTCGGGGTGACGCTGCTGATCCCCGGCGGCATGCGCACCGCGTTCTTCGACGAACGCGACGAGCAGTACCGGCCCGGGCCGGACGCCGTGCTCAACGAGCCGGCCGACACCGCCGCCGCGGTGCTGTTCGCGCTCTCCCAGCCCGCCGGCTGCGCGGTCCGCGAGCTGGTGGTCTGCGCCGAGCGGGAGTCGTCGTACCCGTGATCCTGGTGCTGCGCGCGCTCGGGGTCGGTGACCTGGCCACCGCGGTCCCGGCGCTGCGCGGTCTGCGCGCCGGGCTGCCCGGCCGGGAGGTGGTGCTGGCGGCCCCGGCCTGGCTGGCGCCGCTGGCGGCGCTGACCGGGGCGGTCGACCGGGTGCTGCCCACCACGGGACCGGACCGGATCCGGTGGACCGGGCCGCCGCCCGAGGTGGCGGTGAACCTGCACGGCCGGGGACCGGAGTCGCACCGGGCACTGGCCGCCGTCCGGCCGGGCCGGCTGCTCGCCTTCCGGAACCCGTCGGCCGGCCACCTCGACGGTCCGGCCTGGGACGCCGACGAGCACGAGGTGCGTCGCTGGTGCCGGCTGCTGCACGCGTACGGCCTGCCGGCGCATGCCGGGGACCTGGCGCTGCGGCGGCCGGCCACGGTCGGCGTACCGGCCGGGGTGACGGTGCTGCACCCGGGCAGCAAGGTGCCGGCGAAGCGCTGGCCGGCGGACCGCTTCGCGGGGCTGGCGCGGGCGCTCACCGCGCGCGGCCACCGGGTGGTGTTGACCGGTTCGGCCGACGAGCGGGCGCTGGCCGCCCGGGTGGCCCGTGACGCCGGCCTGCCGCCGACGGCGGTGCTGGCCGGGCGGACCGGCCTGACCGAGCTGGCCGCGCTGGTGGCCGACGCCCGCGTGGTGGTGAGCGGCGACACCGGGGTGGCGCACCTGGCCACCGGGTACCGGACCGCCTCGGTGGTGCTGTTCGGCCCGGTGCCGGCGGCCCGCTGGGGTCCACCGCCGGACCGGCTCCGGCACCTGGTGCTCGGCCGCGTCGAGGCCGCCGGATCCGACCCGGATTCGACCGGTTCCGGCGGGGTGGGAACGCATCCGACATTGGATGCCATCGGGGTCGACGAGGTGGTGGCGGCGGTGGCCGAGGTGGAACGGGTCTCCGGTGCGGTTGCGGCGTAGCGACCCGGGCCGGCCGGGGTACGCCCGGCGGCGGCGCGGCAAGGGCTGGCTCTTCCTGGACGCGACTGGCCAACCGGTGCGCGATGCCGACGAGCTGGCCCGCCTGCGCGAGCTGGTGGTCCCGCCCGCGTGGCGGGACGTGTGGCTCTCGCCGCACCCGAACGGGCACATCCAGGCCACCGGCATCGACGCGGCCGGCCGCAAGCAGTACCTCTACCACCCGCAGTGGCGGCGCAAGCGGGACGAGGCGAAGTTCGACCACGTGCGGGAGGTGGCCCGCCGGCTGCCGGCGCTGCGGGACCGGGTCGCGCACGACCTGGCGCTGCGGGGTCTGCGGCGGGAGCGGGTGCTGGCCACCGTGGCCCGGCTGCTCGACATGGGCGCGTTCCGGGTGGGCAGCGACCAGTACGCGACCGGCGACGACCCCACGTTCGGCGTGGCGACGCTGCGACCGGAGCACGCCCGCTCCCGCGGCGGGTGCGTGGTGTTCGAGTTCCCGGCCAAGGGCGGCATCGACCAGGTCCGCCGCGTCGAGGACGCGGAGCTGTGCCAGGTGCTGCTCAACCTGCGCCGGCGGCGTCGCGCCCAGGAGCGGCTGTTCGGCTACTGGGACGGTCGCGGGTGGCGCGACGTGCGCAGCGACGAGGTGAACGACTACCTGCGCGACGCCAGCGGTGGGGAGATGACCGCGAAGGACTTCCGCACCTGGCATGCCACCGTGCTGGCCGCCGCCGAGCTGGCCTCGGTGGGCCCGCAGCGGTCCGTCACCGCGCGCCGCCGGGCGGTGGCGGCGGTGATGCGCTCGGTCGCCGAGCTGCTCGGCAACACGCCGACGGTGGCCCGCACGTCGTACGTGGACCCGCGCGTGGTCGACCTGTACCACGACGGGGTGCTGGCGCCGGTGCAGCCGGAGATGCCGCGCGAGGCGGTGGAGAAGTCGGTGCTGGCGCTGCTGGAGGAGGAGGCGGCCGACTGACCCCGACCGGCCCCGTCGGTCCTGGGGGGAAAGCGACGGGGCCGGAATCCGGGTGCCGTCCGATGCGGCGCGAGGGGGTCACCGGGCGTCCGCCCGCGGCTGGACCGCCGCGGGCGCCACGCCACGGCCCCCCGTTACCAGCGGGTCGTCACCGTCGCCGGTGCCGGCCCGGGTTCATTGTGTCCGGGTCGAGTTGACTTCGGATGCCGGGCTGTTGACGATCCGTGCCTGTTCCAGGTGACGCGCCCGGAACGCCTGCGGTGTCTCCGCCTGGGTGGCCCGGAAGGCGCGGCTGAAGTGGGCCTTGTCCCGGAACCCCCAGCGGCCGGCGATGACCTGGATCGACCGGTCGGCCAGCGCCGGGTCGGCGAGGTCGCGCCGGCACCGGGCCAGCCGCTCGTCCCGGATGTACGCCGCGACGGTGGTCTCCTCGTCCTCGAAGAGCCGGTGCAGGGACCGTACCGACAGGTGGTGGGCGTCGGCGATCGTGCCGGGGCCCAGCGTCACGTCGCCGAGGTGCTGCCGGACGTACGCGTGCACCTGGGCGAGCAGCGCGCGGCGCCGGACCTCGGTCGGCACCGCCTCCTCGGAGACCAGGTGGCGACCGAGCAGCGTGGCGATCAGGTCGAGCGCGACGCCGCCCAGCCGGTCCGCGTCGACCGCGTGGTACTGGTCCGGATGGCTGGTGATCCGGATGAGGTAGTCGGCCAACAGTGCGCCGATCCCCTCGGCGCCGGACATCCGGCTGGCGAACAGCGGGGTGAGCCGGCGGTGCGGCAGCGGCAGCGCGTCGTGCGGGATGAGCGCCACGATCGACGCGGCGGACCGGTCGTCGGCACGGTCGGTGTGGTGGCTGAGTTCCTGGGGCCGGGCGCAGTCGTAGAAGGTGAGGTCGCCCGGTGGGCAGATGCCCCGCTGCCCGTCCTGGTCGGCGATGCCGGTGCCGTTGAGCGTCAGCGCCAGCAGGTAGCAGTCGGCGTCGGACCGGCTGATCAGCTTGCGGGTCCGGATCCCGTGCAGCGGCGGGTAGCGGTGCCGGATGAGCTGGATCGGCCCCAGTTCGAGGAACTCGGCCCGCGCCTCGAAGTTGTCGGCGTGCTCGGTGCGGATCCGCATCAGCGTGGGCGTCTGGGCGAGCATCTCCAGCCAGAGCCCGAAGCGGTCGGCCGCGGGTATCTGCGCCGTGTCGAAGATCTGCGGTTGCATCGGTGTGTCCATGAACGACCCCCGTGGTCTGTCGACATCCCTCCACAAACACGACGCCCCACGGGGCCGAAATGCGGCACCCGTGGGGCGTGACGTCCGTCATTGACGAACGTGGAAGCCTCTGTTAAGTCTGCGTTCAGTCGTTGAGCACCTGGGACAGTCGGTCCCGGAACCGGCGCTCGGAGTCGCTCACCACGTCGCCGCCGATGCCCAGGATGCCGCCGGTGGAGGCGGCGCCCACCACCTGCTCGGCGATCTCCACCAGCCAGTGCCGGTACGCTCCGGCCTGCCCCTCGTCCACCTTGCCGGTGAGCAGGGCGGAGGCCTGGCCGGCCCGGGCGAGCACGTCCTCGATCATCGCGGTCGGGTCGTCCGGCGTGATGACCGGCAGCTCCGCGCCGGTCTCCGGGTCGCCGACCCGGGAGACGATCTCGCCGGCCACGGCGGCCACCAGCGGGCTGGCCGACTCCCGGCCGGCGGCGATGGTCTCCAGCCCGGCGGCGTTCTCGGCCATGGTGCGCCGGGTGCCGTCGGACTCGGCGGCCGCCGCCGCGGTGAGCACCGACTGCGGCAGCCCCACCAGCAGCCCCCACTCCTCGTCCGAGACGCCGAACCGGGTGTACGCCGGCTGCTCGATCACGATCAGGTTCCTTTCGCCGCGGTCGTCGTTGTCGACGGGCACCGTCGCGGTGCCCGGATCAGGCTAGTCCAGCTCCAGCAGGCCCTGTTCGGACACCACGCGCACGGACAGCGTCTTGTAGCCCACCTCGTCGAAGAGCACCGTCATCCGGCCCTCCTCGTAGCTGAGCACCAGGCCCGAACCCCACTCGGCGTGGCGGACCTGGCTGTGCACCGGGAACGGCCCGACCGCGCCGTCGTTGGCCACGCTGGTGCCGGCGTGGCAGTTGTCGCAGTGGCCGCAGACCTCGCTCATCTGCTCACCGAAGTAGGCCAGCAGCGCCTGCCCGCGGCAGCCGGTGGTCTCGGCGAACGCGCGCATCATGTCGGTCCGCGACCGGGTCACGGTCTGCTGCCGTTCGGCCTCGGCGCGCGCGGCCCGGCCGGCCTCGGCGGCGTCCGGCGCGTAGCGGGGCGCCCCGACGCGTTGCCGGGCGCGGGGCTCGGCGGCGCCGATCTGCTCCAGCAGGGAGAGGTACTGGCCGAGCTTGCGCGGGCCCAGCCCGGTCAGCTCGCGCAGTTCCTTGCGGGTGCGGGCCTTGCTCCGCAGCACCGCGGCCAGGTCGGACAGTTCCTTCTCGTCCGGCAGCCCGCCGCTGAAGTAGCGCTGGAGGCCGACGTCCTCGGAGCGCCACAGCAGCAGCACCCGGGACGGGGAGCCGTCCCGGCCGGCGCGGCCGATCTCCTGGAAGTAGCTGTCCGGCGAGTCGGGCAGCGCCATGTGCACCACCCAGGCGATGTTCGGCTTGTCGATGCCCATGCCGAACGCCGAGGTGGCCACCATGATGGGCACCCGGTCGGCGAGGAACGCCTCGTGCAGCTCGTGCCGCGCCGCGGTGGGCATGCCGCCGTGGTAGAACTCGGACGGGAAGCCCGCCTTGGTCAGTCGCTCGGCCAGCTCCTCGGCCGCGCGCCGGGTCGGCACGTAGATGATGCCGGGCCGCTCGTCGTCGCGCAGCAGCGCGATCAGCCGCCGCCACCGGTAGTCGTCGGTCGGGCAGTGGGCCACCTCGAGGAACAGGTTCGGCCGGTCCAGCCCGGAGACCACCACCTCGGGCTCGCGCAGCCGCAGCCGGGCGATGATGTCGTCGCGCACCGGGGGCGAGGCGGTGGCGGTCAGCGCCACCACCGGCGGCCGGCCGAGCCCGTCGATCAGGTGGCCGAGCGCGAGGTAGTCCGGCCGGAAGTCGTGGCCCCAGGACGAGATGCAGTGCGCCTCGTCGATCGCGACCAGCGCCGGGGACAGCGAGCGGACCTCGGCCAGCCGGTCCGGGTTGCTCAGCGCCTCGGGCGTGATGAACAGGAACTCGGCCCGGCCGGCCCGGATGTCCTCGATCGCCTCGGCCTGCTGCGCGGCGCTCTCGTCCGAGCTGATCCGGACCGCGCGCAGCTCGGGCCGTTGCCGCTCGTTGAGCGCGGCGATCTGGTCCTGCTGGAGCGCGAGCAGCGGGGAGATGACCACGGTCGGGCCGGGGATCAGGCTGGCCGGGATCTGGTAGATCGCCGACTTGCCGGCGCCGGTGGGGAGCACCACCAGGGCGTCGTGGCGCTGCATGACGGCGCGCATGGCGGCCAGCTGGTTGGGCCGCAACGCGGTCCAGCCGAACAGGTTCTTCGCCGCGCGGCGCAGAGTGGTGGCGTGCCTGGTCAGTTTCATCAAGCGCCTCAGCTACCCCCGGAGTCCGACCCCGAAACCGGCTGCCCTGATCACCGCAGTCGGGGCAGCACGTCGCGCTGGTAGAGGTCGAACAGGCCCTGCCAGTGCGGGCCGGTGTTGGCCACGTAGACCTCGTCGAACCCGGCCTTGGCGTACCTGTCGATCATCTCCAGGTGGGCGTCGGCGTCCGGGCCGCAGACGAACGCCTCCCGCACCTGCTCCGGGCGGACCAGCTCGGCGGCCTGCTCGAAGTGGCGCGGCGAGGGGAGCACCTGGGACAGCTCGCCGGGCACGCCCGCGTTGGGCCAGCGCTCGTACGCGATCCGGGCGCCCTCGTCGGCGGTGTCGGCGTACGCGGCCTTGAAGCCGCCCTGGCACGGCTTGTCGCCGCCGCCGGCGTCGCGGAACCGGCGCACCATGTCGGCGTCGGGCATCATGCTGACGTACCCGTCGCCGATCCGGGCGGCCAGCTCGATCGCCTTCGGGCCGAAACCGGAGACGTGGATCGACGGCGGCGTCTCCGGGCGGGTGTAGATCCGGGCGTGCTCCACGGTGTAGTGCCTGCCGTGGTGGTTGACGAAGTCGCCGCGCCACAGCTCGCGGATCACCTCGACCGCCTCCGCCAGCATCTCCAGCCGCACGTCGGTCTGCGGCCAGGCGTCGCCGAGGATGTGCTCGTTCAGCGCCTCGCCGGTGCCCACCCCGAGCACGAACCGCCCCTCGTGCAGCACCGCGCTGGTGGCCGCCGCCTGGGCGACGACCGCCGGGTGGATGCGCATGGTGGGGCAGGTGACGGCCGTGGTCACCGGCAGCCGGCAGACCTGGCTGAGCGCGCCGATGGTCGACCAGACGAACGGGCTCTGGCCCTGCGCGTCGACCCACGGGTGGTAGTGGTCGGAGATCCACAGTGCCTCGAAGCCGGCCTGCTCGGCGCCGCGCGCCTGGGCCAGCAGCTCGGCCGGGGTGTACTCCTCACTGGACAGGAAGTAACCGATCTTCATGCGCCTCACCTCCGCCGTGTCGGGACACCGACACCCCTACCCCGGCGGCCCCTGTCGAACCAGGTGTCAGCGGCGGAACATCGCGCGGATCGCGATCAGCAGGAAGAGCGCGCCGACCACCAGGCCGAGCAGGCGTACGCCGGGGATGTCGGCGGCGCCGGTGGCGTCCGCGAGCGGCAGGGCGGGCATGGACGAACTCTCCCACGGGGCGGGGCGGGGCGCCAGCAGCTAACAGTAAGGATTGTTGACTATTTAGCTGCGCGGTGTGACCATGTCAGCACCCGTCGATCCCCGGCGGGACCGTGGGGATACGGGGGTAGCACAGCGTGAGGGAACGGATCGTGGGCGCCAGCGGAGACCTGGCGGCGCTCGCCGCCGCCGTCCTGCAACCCGGGTTCGTCGGCACCACCCCGCCGCCCTGGGTCTGCCGCTGGCTCGGCGAGGGGCTCGGCGGGGTGGTCCTGTTCGCCCGCAACGTCGTCGACCACGAGCAGGTCGCGACGCTGACGGCGAACCTGCGGGCGGAGCGGCCGGACGTGATCGTGGCGATCGACGAGGAGGCCGGCGACGTCACCCGGATCGAGTCGGCCCGGGGCAGCTCGCGGCCCGGCAACTTCGCGCTCGGCGCGGTGGACGACGCGGCGCTGACCGAGGACGTCGCCCGCGACCTGGGCGCCGAGTTGGCCGCGGTCGGCATCACGCTCGACTACGCCCCGGACGCCGACGTCAACTCCAACCCGGCCAACCCGGTCATCGGGGTGCGCTCGTTCGGCGCCGACCCCGAGCTGGTCGCCCGGCACACCGCCGCCTGGGTCCGCGGGCTCCAGGCCGGCGGTGTCGCCGCCTGCGCCAAGCACTTCCCCGGGCACGGCGACACCCGGGTCGACTCGCACCTCGACCTGCCCCGCATCGGCGGCGACCGGGCCCGGCTGGACGCGGTCGAACTGGCCCCGTTCCGCGCCGCGGTGGCGGCCGGGGTCCAGGCGGTGATGACCGGCCACCTGCTGGTGCCGGCGCTCGACGAGGAACTGCCGGCCACGCTCAGCGCGCGCATCCTGGGCGGGCTGCTCCGCGAGGAGCTGGGCTTCAACGGCGTGGTGGTGACCGACGCGGTGGAGATGCGCGCGGTGTCCGACCGGTACGGCTTCGCCGGGGCGGCGGTGCGGGCGCTCGCCGCCGGCGCGGACGCGATCTGCGTGGGCGGGGAACGGGCCACCGAGGCCGACGCCCGTGAGCTGCGCGACGCGATCGTGGCCGCGGTGGTGCGCGGCGAACTGCCGGAGGAGCGGCTGGCCGAGGCGGCGAAGCGGGTCGGTCAGCTCGCCGCGTGGAGCGTCGCCGCCCGCGCCCACCGCAGCGGTGGCCGGCCGGCCGCCGACGGGTCGCCGATCGGGCTGGCCGCCGCCCGCCGGGCCGTCCGGGTCACCGGTGACGCCGGGCTGCTGCCGCTGGCCGGGCCGGCGCACGTGGTGGAGTTCGCGCCGCCCCGCAACATCGCCATCGGCGAGGAGACCCCGTGGGGGATCGCCGCGCCGCTGGCCCACCTGACGCCGGGCACCACCACCGCCCGGTACGCCGCCGACGCCGTCCCGGCCGACCCGGCCACCGGCCCGGCCGACCGGCCGCTGGTGCTCGTGGTCCGCGACCTGCACCGGCACGGCTGGATGCGGGACGCGGTGACCCGGGCGCTGGCGTCCCGCCCGGACGCGGTGGTGGTCGAGCTGGGCGTGCCCGAGCTGGCCGCCGGTCGGGTGCACCTGGCCACCCACGGCGCCACCGCGGCGGCGGCCCGGGCCGCCGCCGAGCTGCTGGCCGGCGTCCGCTGAACTCCCGGCCCGGCCGGGTGGGGAGGTCCCCCGGTCGGGCCGGGCCTCAGGGCGCGTCGACCACCAGGTCGGCGTAGTCCGGGTGCCGTTCGATGAACGCGGCCATGAACGGGCAGCGGGGCACCACCCGGCCACCGTTGGCGCGCACCTGGTCCAGCGTGCCCCGGATCAGCGCGGCGCCCACGCCCTGCCCCTGGTAGCGGTCCTCGACCTCGGTGTGCGTGAAGACCAGCACCTCACCGCGCGGCAGGTACGCGGTGAAGCCGGCCAGCGCGTCGTCGACCAGGATCTCGAAGCGGTGCTTGGCGGGGTTCTCCTCGACCAGGAAGCTCACCGGACCATTGTCCCCTCGCCGTCGGCCAGCCGGTCGAGTTCGGCCAGCAGCCGGTCCACCTCGGCGATGGTGTTGTAGTGGTAGACGCTGGCCCGCACCGCGCCGCCGCTGTCGCGCAGGCCCATGGCCTGGAAGAACTCGTAGGCGTAGTAGTCGCCGGAGGAGAGGCAGAGGCCCGCCTCGCCGAGCGCCGCGGCGGTCTCCGCCGGGGTCCGCCCGGCCACCCGGAACGACACCGTGGGGCAGCGCCGGGCGGGCGCGCCGTACACCGTGACGAAGGGGCGGGCCGCCAGCCCGGCGAGCAGCCGGTCGAAGACCGCCTCCTCGTGCGCCTGGGCGGCGGCCAGGCCGGCATGGACCCGTGCCCGGCGGTCGCCGGTCGCGGCCGGGTCGAGCGACGCCAGGTGGTCCACCGCGGCGGTCACGCCGGCCAGCAGCGGGAAGCTGGGCGTGCCGTACTCGAAGCGGTCCGGGACCGTGTCGGCGGAGGGCAGCAGCTTCGCCGGGCGCAGCGTCGCCCACCACGCCGGGTCGGCGACCATCGCCGCCAGGTGCGGGCCGGACCACTTGTACGCGCTGGTGACCAGCACGTCCGCGCCCAGTGCGGCCAGGTCGGTGGGGCCGTGCGGCACCGAGTGCACCCCGTCCACGCAGACCAGCGCGCCGACCGCGTGCGCGGTCTTGGCGATCGCCGACACGTCCGGCGCGGTGCCGATCGCGTTGCTGCCGGCGGTCACCGCGACCAGCCGGGTGCGCTCGCCGACCAGGTCGGCGTACTGGCCGGCGGGCAGCTCACCGGTGGCCCGGTCGAACTCGGCCCAGCGCACCGTCGCGCCGGCCGCCTCGGCGGCCTGCACCCAGGGCCGGACGTTGGCGTCGTGGTCCAGCCGGGAGACCACCACCTCGTCGCCCGGTCGCCAGCCGGCGCCCAGCGTCCGGGCCAACGTGTAGGTCAGCGCGGTGGCGCTCGGCCCGAGCACCACGCCCGACGGGTCCGCGCCGAGCAGGTCGGCGACCGCGGCCCGGGCGTCGGCGACCAGCTCCAGCGCGCGCCGGCCGGGCCGGAAGGCGGTGCTGCGGTTGCCCATGGCGGCGCGCATGGCGTCGGCCACCGCCTCGATCACCCCGGTCGGGGTCTGGGTGCCACCGGCGCCGTCGAAGTGGGCGAAGCCCTCGCCCAGCGCGGGATACGCCCCCCGCACCCGCCCCACATCAAAAGCCATCCCCGCACCCTAGCGTGAAAGGACGGGCCCCTTCTTAACGCCTTCGGTAGAGGTGGGGCCCCTTCTCAACGCCCCACCTCGGCGCGCCCGCCGCCCGGGAGCGTGGCCGGCGGGCGGTACCGTTGGGGAGGTGACGAACCGACGTGCCACCTTCCCCCCGACCCCCACCCGTCGTGCCGCCGGGCTGCTCGCCGGTCTCGCCCTCGGCGCCGCGTTGCTCGCCGGGTGCAGCTCCAACGGCGCCGACACCGACTGCGGCCTGGACGCCTGCACCATCACGTTCGACCGTGGCGTGGACGCCAGCGCCACCGTCCTCGGCGTCGAGGCCAAGCTCATCGGCGCCCAGGACGACCAGGTCACCGTCGAGGTGGCCGGGGAGCAGCTCTCGCTCACCACCGGCCAGCAGGCCACCGAGGTCGGCGGCTTCCAGGTCAGCCTGGACAGCGTCACCGACCAGAACGTCACGCTGCGGGTGGCCCGCAACCCCAACAACTGATCGGATTCGGCCGGGCGGCGGTCGGCGGCGGCGGGCGGTGACGTTTGGAAAACTGCACGTCGGGAGATTGAGGGCCCATGTCTCTCACCCGGAACGCCGGAGCCACCGCCGCCCAGGCCAAGAACAGCCGGTGGCTCGAACTGCTGACTCGCGCCGGTTTCATCGGCTACGGAATCGTCCACCTCCTGTTCGCCTGGCTGGCGCTACAGATCGCCTTCGGGAATTCCGGGGAGGAGGGCAACCAGAACGGCGCGCTGCGCACGCTCGGCGAGCAGCCGCTCGGCAAGTTCGTGTTGGTGGTGATCGCCGTCGGCCTCTTCGCCATGGCCCTCTGGCAGGCCAGCGAGGCGCTTGTCGGTCACCAGTCCAGGACCGGCAAGGAGCGCACCTTCGAGCGGATCGCCTCGGTCGTCCGGGTGATCATCTTCGTCTGGCTGGGCTGGACCGCGATCAAGGTCGTCCAGGACGCCAGCTCCAACTCCTCGGACCAGCAGCAGCAGCTCACCGAGAAGCTGATGGCCTCCGACGGCGGCCGGTGGCTGGTCGGGCTGGCCGGCCTGGTGCTCGCCGCGGTCGGCATCGGCATGGTGATCTACGGCCTGAAGAAGAAGTTCGAGCGCAACCTGAAGACCGGCGAGATGAGCCCGAAGACCCGCCAGCTCACCCGCCGCCTCGGCATGGCCGGGTACGCCGCCCGCGGCGCCGTCTTCGCCATCGCCGGCCTGCTGATCGTGGTCGCCGCCGTCAAGTACGACCCGGAGAAGGCGCGCGGTCTGGACGCCGCCCTGCGGACGCTGCGCGACCAGGCGTACGGGCCGTGGCTGCTGGCGCTGATGGCGCTCGGCATCGCCGCGTTCGGCGTCTACTGCTTCTTCCAGTCCCGGTACCGCAAGGTCTGATCCTGGTCGATATCCGGACCGCCGGGCACCATTGGGCCTTTGCCCGATTCCGCCCGGGCCGGAGGGAGAGAATGTCGTGCAGAGCTATCTGGTGACGGTCGCCGCCGCGCTCGCCGCGGCGGCGGTCGCGTTGGTGCTGGTCGAGGTGGTGCACCGGGTCACCCGCCGGCTGGGCCGTCGCTCGCTGCTGATGACCGAGCTGACCGAGCACTCGCACCGCGCGTTCCAGGTCGCCGCCACCGTGGTCGGCGTCCAGCTCGCGGTCCGGTTCACCACGCTCTACGCGGTGGGCAGCCCGTGGCGGCAGTTCGTGCTGCACACGCTGGTGCTGGCGATGATCGCCGCGGCGGCCTGGCTGGTGGCCTCGTTGCTGGTGGTGGCGGAGGACACCGCGCTGGCCCGGTTCCGGGTGGACGTGCCGAACAACCGGCACGCGCGCCGGGTACGGACCCAGGTGGTGCTGCTGCGCCGGTTGACCATCGCGGTGATCGTGATCCTCGCCGTCGGCGTGATGCTGATGACGTTCCCGGCCGTACGCGGCGTCGGCGCCGGCGTGCTCACCTCCGCCG
The DNA here is from genome assembly GCF_045040125.1 of Micromonospora sp. NBC_01392. Taxonomy (NCBI): domain Bacteria; kingdom Bacillati; phylum Actinomycetota; class Actinomycetes; order Micromonosporales; family Micromonosporaceae; genus Micromonospora; species Micromonospora sp. NBC_01392. The sequence continues at coordinate 2,698,253 of NZ_CP109549.1, forward strand.
GTGTGGTCGGTGTCGTCGCCGCGCTCGCCGCGCAGAGCCTGCTGGGCAACGTCTTCGCCGGCCTCCAGCTCGCCTTCAGCGACGCGGTACGCCTCGACGACGTGGTGGTGGTCGAGGGGGAGTGGGGCCGGATCGAGGAGCTGACGCTCAGCTACGTGGTGGTGCAGATCTGGGACGACCGCCGGTTGATCCTGCCCACCTCGTACTTCACCAGCAAGCCGTTCCAGAACTGGACCCGCACCGAGGCGGCGGTGCTCGGCACCGCCGAGTTCGACCTCGACTGGGCCATCCCGGTGCAGGCCATGCGGGAGGAGCTGCGTCGGCTCTGCGAGGGCACCGAGCTGTGGGACGGCCGGGTCTGCGTGCTCCAGGTGACCGACGCGACCGGTGGGATGGTCAAGGTCCGCGCGCTGGTCAGCGCCGCCGACGCCGGCAGCCTCTGGGACCTGCGCTGCCTGGTCCGCGAGCACCTGGTGACCTGGGTACGCGACCACCGCCCGACCGCCCTGCCCCGGCTGCGTGCCGAGGTGGGCGACGCGACCGGCCCGCTGCCCTGGCAGGTGGTGCAGCCGCGCCGGACGGCCCGTCGGCCGGCCGACACCGAGGCGCACGACGACGCGCGGGTCTTCGGCGGCAGCGACGACGGGGACGCCCGCAGCGAGGTGTTCGTGGGCCGCGAGGACCACGCCGAGGCCCGCCGCTGAGCCGTCGTACCCCGATCGGAGCCCCCGGCCGCCCGCGCGGCGCCGGGGGCTCTCCGTGCGTGCCGAGCCTGGGGCCGGACGTCCGGGGTTCGTAGCGGGCCGGGCCGGACGGGTTTGCCCGGCGGAGTTCCGGGGACCTGCTGCGCACGCCCCGGATTCCGGCTGGTCGACGCCGGGCGCCGGTGGCGCGCGGCCGGGCCGACCGGCCGCCCCGCGCAGGATTGACGGGCGGCGACTCCGGGCATACAGCGCGGTGATGAAGAAAGGAGGACAGCATGGCTGACGTCGCGAGTCACAGTACGTCCCGGACCGGGCACGAGCCGTCCACCGCGGAACTGGTGCAGCGGGCCACCGAACAGGTCACCCGTCTGGTACGGGACGAGTTGACGCTGGCCCGGGCGGAGCTGACCCAGAAGGGCAAGCACGCCGGGATCGGGATCGGTCTGTTCGGCGGCGGCGGGGTGATGGCCCTCTACGGCGCGGGCGCGCTGGTCGCCACCGTGATCCTGCTGCTGGCACTGGTCATGCCGGCGTGGCTGGCCGCCCTGATCGTGGCGGTGGTGTTGTTCCTGCTCGCCGGGATCCTGGCGCTGGTGGGCAAGAAGCAGGTCAGCCGTGCCGTCCCGCCGGTGCCGGAGGCGACGGTCCGCAGTGTCCGGGCGGATGTCGAGACGGTCACCGCCGCGGTGAAGGACGGGAGGCGGGCATGACCGGGAACGGGAACGGGACCGGGGACGTGGCGGCGCTCCGGGAGGAGATCCGCCGGACCCGGGTGGAACTCGGTGAGACGATGGAGCTGCTGGCGGCCCGGGCCGACCCGAAGGCGCTGGTGCGGCACTCCGCCGAGCAGGCCAAGGCGCGGCTGCGTCAGGAGGCGGCGCTGACCGTCGCCCGGGTGCGCACGCGGGCCACGGAGCGGGCCCGGCAGGTCCGGGCGCAGGCGTACGAGTCGGGTGAGGCGGTCGGGCGCAACCCGTTGCCGTGGGCGGCCGTCGCGGCCGGCGCGGTGGTGACCGTGGTGGTGCTGTTGGTGGTCCGAGGGAGGCGCAGGTGAGCGGCAGGATCGGCAAGGCGGCCTACAAGCCGGTGGGGGTGCTGCTCGGCCTGGCCGCCGGCACGGTCGCCGGAATGATCTTCCGGCAGGTCTGGAAGCTGACGGCGGGCGACGGCGACGCGCCGAGCGCCACCGACGAGGACCGCGGGTGGGGCGAGGTCCTGGCCGCCGCGGCGCTCCAGGGCGCGATCTTCTCGGCGGTGCGCGCCGCCGTGGACCGGGGCGGCGCGGTCGGCGTACGCCGGCTGACCGGGCACTGGCCGGACTGAACCAGCTCGATCGAAGGCCCCTTTCCCGTTGCGTGGGAGAGGGGCCCTTCGCGTTTCCGGACCCCGGCCATCCGTCGATCTCCGGACAACTTTCAGGTCACATGTCGGAGAACTTCGTCCGGTAGGCTGTGCGAAGTTTTTGCGTACGTGGTTTGCTGTCTCACGCTGTTGCGAGACGCGTGGGTTGAGGGACGTTCCCCTGCACGGGGGCCGCCTCAGGCGCCGCTGCTCGAAAACGGCCAATCGGCCGCACGGCGTGCTCGGCCGCCAGTTTTAGAAGGAGTTGCACATGGCGCAGGGAACCGTGAAGTGGTTCAACGCTGACAAGGGCTTCGGCTTCATCACCGTCGACGGCGGGGGTGCTGACGTGTTCGTCCACTTCTCGGCCATCCAGTCCAGCGGCTACCGCTCGCTGGAGGAGAACCAGCGGGTGGAGTTCGAGATCGCCCAGGGTCAGAAGGGTCCGCAGGCCGAGCAGGTCCGCCCCATCTGAGCTGACACCGTGCCGGCCCCGCCGGCCGGTGCGCGAAGCCCCGCATCCCGCACGGGAGGCGGGGCTTCTCCGTGTCCCACCCGGCAGGCGCGCCGGTGCGCCTCAGTGGCGTCGGGCCCGCATGCCGAGCCAGAGCGCCACGAACCCGGCCACGACGACCACCGGGCCGACCAGTGCCCAGATCCGCCGGTCGGTCAGCACGCTGCCCTCGACGTAGCCGAGCCCCAGCACGGTCCAGAGCGCGCCGATCACCACCGCCAGCAGACCTACGGTGAGCCGGAACCAACCCCTCATCGCGCCCCCTCCGACGACGTCCGCCCCGCCCCAGCATGCCCGCCGACGCCGGTCGTGGGCGACGCCGCGCCGGCGGGCCGAATCGGTGCGGTCACCACCGGTCGTGCACCTGCGGCCGGATCAGCTCGTCGTAGGTGGCCCGCACGGAGGCCAGCTCCACCTCGGTCAGCGGCGGCTGGCCGGCCGCCTCGGCGTTGCGCCGGGCCTGCTCGGCGGAGCGGGCGCCGGGGATCACCACGGTCACGCCGGGCTGGTCGAGGATCCAGCGCAGCGCAAACTGCGCCATGGTGCGGGCGTCGCCGACCAGTGGCGCGAGCCGGCGTACCGCGGCCAGGCCGAGGTCGTAGTCGACGCCGGAGAACGTCTCGCCGACGTCGAACGACTCGCCGTGCCGGTTGAAGGTGCGGTGGTCGTCCGCCGGGAACGTGGTGTGCTCGTCGTAGCGGCCGGAGAGCAGGCCGCTGGCGAGCGGGACCCGGGCGATGACGCCCACCCCGGCCGCGGCGGCGGCCGGCAGCACCCGCTCCAGCGGCTTGTGCCGGACCGCGTTGAGGATGATCTGCACGCTGGCCACGCCGGGCCGGGCGATGGCGGTGAGCGCCTGGTCGCAGGTCTCCACGCTGACGCCGTACCCGGCGATGCGCTTCTCGGCGACCAGCGTGTCCAGGGCGTCGAAGACGCGGTCGTCGGCGAAGACCGCGGTGGGCGGGCAGTGCAGCTGCACCAGGTCGAGCGTGTCGACGCCGAGGTTGGCCCGGGACCGGTCGGTCCAGGCCCGGAAGTTGTCGAGCGTGTATGCCTCCGGCGTCTGCGGCACCCGCCGGCCCATCTTGGTGGCCACGGTCAGCCCGTGACCCGGGTGGGCCCGCAGGAACCGCCCGATGAGCTGTTCGCTGCGGCCGTCGCCGTACACGTCGGCGGTGTCCAGGAAGGTGACGCCGGCGTCGACGGCGGCGGTCAGCACGTCGAGCGCCGCGTCCTCACTGACCTCGCCCCAGTCCGCGCCGAGCTGCCAGGCGCCGAGTCCGATGATGCCCACGTGCCGGCCGAGCCGGTCGAAGTTGCGCTGTTCCATCCGGTCGAGCCTAGTGAGCGGGTTGCCGTGGCGCTCGTCGGGCCGTACGGTCGTTAGCAAGACGTACGTACGGTTTGGAGGCTTGTCATGTGGGATCCGAGCACCTACCTGCGCTACTCCGACGAGCGCTCCCGGCCCTTCCACGACCTGCTGGCCCGCGTCGGCGCCGAGCGCCCGCGCGCGGTGGTCGACCTCGGCTGCGGGCCCGGCACGCTCACCGCCGGGCTCGCCGAGCGCTGGCCCGGCAGCCGGATCACCGGCCTCGACTCCTCGCCCGAGATGATCGGCCGGGCCGCCGCCCTGGCCGCCCCGGTCACGTTCGCCGTCGGCGACGCCCGGGACTGGCGGCCGGCGCCGGACGTCGACGTGCTGGTCGCCAACGCGGTGCTCCAGTGGGTGCCCGGCCACCGCGAGCTGCTCACCCGCTGGGCCGTCGAGCTGCCGCCGGACGCCTGGCTGGCGTTCCAGGTCCCCGGCAACTTCGCCGCGCCGTCGCACCGCGCGCTGCGCGAGGTCGCCGGCCGGGACCGGTGGCGCCAGCCGCTCGCCGGGCTGCTGCGCGAGGCCCCGGTCGGCGAACCCGTCGACTACGCCACGCTGCTGACCGGAGCGGGCTGCGCGGTGGACGCCTGGGAGACTACCTACGTGCACCTGCTCCCGGTCGCCGGCGCGGACCACCCGGTGCTGACCTGGATGGAAGGCACCGCGCTGCGCCCCGTCCGGGCCGCGCTGGACGCCGCCGGCTGGGCCGACTTCCGGGCCGAGCTGGGGGCCCGCCTCGCCGAGGCGTACCCGGTGCGGCAGGGTCAGGTGTGTTTCCCGTTCCGCCGGATCTTCGTGGTGGCCCGCACCGGCGCCCGCGCAGAGGAGAACCCGTGACCGACCTGTCCACCTTCATCGCCGGCCTGCCCAAGGTGGAGCTGCACGTGCACCACGTCGGCTCCGCCTCACCCCGGATCGTCGCCGAACTGGCCGCCCGACACGAGGGGCGCACTCCCGTCCCGGCCGACCCGGAGGCGCTCGCCGACTACTTCGCGTTCCGCGACTTCGCCCACTTCATCGACGTCTACCTGAGCGTGGTGGACCTGATCCGGGACGCCGACGACGTCTGGCTGCTCACCCACGAGGTGGCCCGCGAGCTGGCCCGCCAGCAGGTCCGCTACGCCGAGCTGACCGTCACCCCGTACTCGCACGTGCGCCGGGGCATCCCCGCGCCGGCGTTCTGCGAGGCGATCGAGGACGCCCGCAAGCGCGCCGAGGCCGACTTCGGCATCGCGCTGCGCTGGTGCTTCGACATCCCCGGCGAGGCCGGGCTGCCGGCCGCCGAGCAGACGCTGCGCATCGCGCTGGACCAGCGGCCGGACGGGCTGATCAGCTTCGGTCTCGGCGGCCCCGAGATCGGCGTGCCCCGGCCCCAGTTCAAGCCCTGGTTCGACCAGGCCCGCGCGGCCGGGCTCCGGTCGGTGCCGCACGCCGGTGAGACCACCGGGCCGGAGACCATCTGGGACGCGCTGCGCGAGCTGGGCGCCGAGCGGATCGGCCACGGCATCTCCGCCGTGCTCGACCCGGCGCTGCTGGCCCACCTGGCGGAGCGCCGGATCCCGCTGGAGGTCTGCCCCACCTCGAACGTCCGCACCCGGGCGGTGGCCAGCCTGGACGAGCACCCGCTGCCGCAGCTCGTCGAGGCCGGCGTGCCGGTCAGCATCAACTCCGACGACCCGCCGATGTTCGGCACCACGCTCGACGAGGAGTACGCGGTCGCCGCCCGGCTGCTGAAACTCGACCCGCACGGGGTGGCCGCGCTGGCCCGCGCCGCGGTGGACGCCGCGTTCCTGGCGCCGGCCGAGGCGACCCGGATCAAGGCCGAGATCGACGCGTACGTGGCGGGCGCGGCCCGCTGACCGACCGGACGGAGAGCGGCGCGCGACGGGAGCGAGGTGTGGGGGGACCGGACTCCCGCCGCGCGCACGGATCCGCCGGCCGGAAGGTGTTACGGGGCGTCCCGGCCGACGGAACTGATGGGTTCTGTCAGAGATCCTGGCATTTCGCGGCGGTGTCGGGGCGGTCGTTAAACCACTCCTAAGGAGAACTTGCGCCGGCCCACAACCAGGGGTCAGCGCGGGCGCGGCCAGCGCCGTCCGGCGCGGGGCTCCCGGGCCTCCCGGGTCATCCGACCGACCAGCCCGAACCGGTTGACCTGCCGGGGCGCCGCGTCCGGATCGGCCAGCAACATCACCACGCTGGCCCCGCCGAGCCGGGCCCGGTCGATGCTCACCGAACCGTTGGCCTGCAACGCGACCCGCTTGGCGATGTCCAGCCCGAGCCCGGTGGAGCCCTTGTCGCTCTCGCCCCGGCGCAGTGCCCGGTCCGGGTTGGCGATGCCCGGCCCGGCGTCGTCGATCCGGATCGCCACCCAGCCGTCCCGGCGGCTCACCGCCACCTCGAACGCGGTGCCCTGCGGCGTGTAGCGGAACACGTTGCCGATCACCGCGTCGAGCGCGGCGGCCAGCTCGGCCCGGGGCACCGGCGCGGGGATGCGCAGTTGCGCCCCGACCACCCGGTGCGGCCGGTTCTGGTCGCCGGCCAGCGCCGACCAGAAGACCATCCGGTCCCGCACCACCTCGCTGACGTCGCAGGACGCCGGGGCGGTCTCCTGGCTCACCGCCTTGCGGGTCGTCTTGATGAGCTGGTCGACCTCGCCCTCCAGCGTGACGATGGCCTGCCGGATCCGCCGGATGCCGCGTCGCCGGTCCAGCTCCGCCTCGCTGAACGTGCCGATGCTGGTGTCGTCGGACTCCAGGGCCTCCGCGTCCAGCCGCAGCGCGGTCAGCGGGGTGCGCAGCCGGTGCGACAGGTCGGCGACGAGTTCGTGCTCGTCGGCGCGGAGCGCCACCAGCCGCTCCGCCATCCGGTTGAACGCGTGCCCCGCCTCGGCCAGCTCCCGGGGACCGGCCGGCTCGACCCGTACGCCCAGCTCGCCGTCGCCCACCGCGAGCGCCGCCTTGACCAGGTCGCCGGTGGCGTCCACGGCCCGGGCCGCCACCCGGTCGACCACGATCACCGCGGCGCCGACCAGCGCCAGCGCCACCGCGAGCAGCAGCAGCCACCGCCCACCGCTGCCCGCGTCGAGCACCTCGTCGGGGACGAAGACCTCCACCACGGCCACCCGGTCACCGAGCACCACCGGGTCCAGCCGCAGCACGCCACCGTCCACCTCGGTCACCACCGAGCGCCGCTGCGCGGCGGCGTCGGCCAGCGCGGCGGAGTCGGCCCGGCCGGCGGACTCGTCGGCGCCGACGCCGTGCACGACCGGCCGCAGCGCCGGGTCGTCCCCGCTGGCCGCCACCGCCCGCCGGACCACCTCCGGGTCGGTGCTGACCGCCAGCGCGCCGGTGACCAGCGCGCCGCGCCGGGCGGCGTCGGCCAGCTTCTCCTCGCGGGACTGGTCCGACAGGGTGATCCCGAGCGGGACGAGGAAGGCGAGCGCGACCAGGCTGCACATGCCGGCGGTGAGCCAGGCCAGCGCCGTCCTCAGTCCGGTGCCACCAGCCGGAAGCCGACCCCCCGCACGGTGCGCAGGTAGCGTGGCTTCGCCGCGGACTCGCCCATTTTGCGGCGGAGCCAGTACAGGTGAACGTCGATGGTCTGGTCCTCGCCGACCGATGGCTGCCGCCATACCTCCTCCAAGAGTTCCCGCCGGGACACTACCCGGCCGGGACGCGCGGCGAGATACGCCAGCAGGTCGAATTCCTTGCGGGTCAGCGCCAGCGCCTCCCCGTCCAGCACCGCGCTGCGCTCGCCCACGTCCACCCGCAGGCCGCCGACCGTGTGCACGGCCGGTTGCACGGTACGGCTGGCCCGGCCGGCCCGGCGCAGCACGGTGGTGATCCGGGCGTCCAGGTGCGCGCCGGTGAACGGCTTGACCATGTAGTCGTCCGCGCCGGCCCGCAGCAGCCGGACCACCGACTGCTCGTCGTCGCGGGCGGTGGCGATGATGATCGGCACGTCCGTGATGCCGCGCAGCATCCGCAGCGCGTCCGAGCCGTCCAGGTCCGGCAGGCCCAGGTCGAGCACCACCAGGTCGGGCGTCTCCGCGGCGACCCGGCGCAACGCGTCCAGCGCCGTGCCGACCGCGTGCACCGCGTGGCCCCGGTCGGTCAGCGACCGCAGCATCGCGCCGCGGACGACGTGGTCGTCTTCGACCAGCAGGACGGTTGCCACGTCAGCACCGTACTCGGCGTGGCAAGTCGGTCGCGTTGCGGCAGGCCGGGGAACCGGGCAAGCTGGAACGGCGATGACGTTCACCCTCTTCCCCGACGCCCGCCTCACGCTCGCCCGCGACGCGCTGGCCGGCCTGTCGGTCGGCGACGCGCTCGGCTCCCAGTTCTTCGTGCCCGGTCGGCACCCGGCCGACCTCGCCGAGGGCCGGCTGCCCGCGCCGCCGTGGGAGTGGACCGACGACACCGAGATGGCCTGTTCCGTGGTGGCCGAGCTGGCCTCCGCCGGGCGGATCGACCGGGACCGGCTGGCGCTGGCGTTCGCCGAGCGCTGCGAGCCGTACCGGGGTTACGGCCCGGGCGCGGTGACCGTCCTGCGGCTGATCCGCACCGGCACGCCGTGGCCGGTGGCCGCCGCGTCGGCGTTCGACGGGCAGGGCTCCTGCGGCAACGGCGCGGCGATGCGGGTGGCCCCGCTCGGCGCCTGGCACGCCGACTCCATCCGGCGCGCCGCGGACCAGGCCCGGGCCTGCGCCGAGGTGACCCACGCGCACCCCGAGGGGATCGCCGGCGCGGTGGCGGTGGCGGTGGCCGCCTCGCTGGCCGCCCGGGCCCGCCTCGACGGCGACCGGCCCGAACCGGCCCGCCTGCTCACCGCCGTGGCCGGCGCGCTCGACCCGGCCGGCGAGGTGCACCGGGGCGTACGCCGGGCCGTCGCGCTGCTCGGTCACCCGGCCGCCGAGGTGGTCGACGCGGTGGGCAACGGCTCGCGGGTCACCGCGCAGGACACCGTCCCGTTCACACTCTGGGTCGCCGCCACGACGCTGGCCGACTACCCGGCCGCGATCCGCGCCTGCGTGGAGGCGGGCGGCGACGTGGACACCACGGCCGCGATCGTCGGCGGCGTCGTCGCCGCGTACGCCGGGGTCGGCACGCCCGGCGGCGTCCCGGAGGGCTGGCTGACAGCGCGCGAGCCGCTGCCCGGCTGGCTCACCGCCCCGGCCTGACCCCGCCCCGTCGGCGCTCCGGCGGGGCGCGCCCGGCGCCGATCCGCGCCCGTCACGCTCCTCGCATCCGCTGTGCCGCCCGTGCCCGTCACGTCCGCTGTGTCGCCCGCGCGTGGTGCCGCCGGCGGCTGCCGCCAGCCCCATCATCACCGTCAGTGACGGGCCGGTGAGGCATGGTGCGACGAAGCGATATACCTCAGCGTCATAATTATGACGCTGAGGTATATCGCTTGGCGGACTCACTATCCCCGCGGCGCGACACGCCGACGAAGTGCCGTCCCGACACGCCCGCGCGTTCACGCGGGCGGGCGCGCGCCGCCGACGGGGACGGGCTCGACCATGGTCACGCCGTCGCCGTCGGCCGTCGCGCTCCGGTGCGTGGTGAGGGAGTCGGGTCCGGGCGACAGGGTCATGGTGCCGCGCCGGCGGCGGCTGAGCAGCCAGCCGATCACCCCGCCGCCGGCCAGGCCGGCGAGCAGGCCACCGCCGAGCAGCAGGTCCGCGCTCGGCCCGTCGTCGGCCGCCGGCGCCGCGGCGGTCACGTCGGCCGGCGCCGGGTCGCCCGGCGCGCCGTGGCCGCCGTGCGCGCCACCGACCGCACCGGCGCCACCGACCGCACCGGCGTCGCCGCCGTGCGGGGCGGCGCCCGACAACGGCGGCAGCAACGCGACAGTCGGCGCCGGGTGCGCGCCACCGGCCGGGTCCGCCCAGCGGACCACCGTGCCGTCGGCGTACGTCTGCACCACGGTGAAGGTCAGCCGGTCGGTGGCCGGCATCGGGCCCATGCCCAGCGGCAGCCGGACCGCCCCGCCGCCGCCGCCGGGCACCCGCAGCCAGGTCACCGCATGCGTCACCTGGTTCAGCTCGGCGGCGTGGATGCCGGCCACCGGCTGGTCCAGGGTGCGGGTGGTGATGCTCGGCGCCCAGTCCGGCACGGACAGCGGATAGACCTCGCCGATCGGCGCGTCCGCCGGCATGGTCAGCTCGATCTTGCTGGTCCGGGTGCCGGGGCGGTCGGCGGGCACCACCACCGACAGCTCGATCGCGTCGCCCTGGCGCACCTCGCCGGGAGAGGTCGTGACGGTCACGCCGGCGGCGGCGGCCGGGCCCGGCCAGCTCACCGCGCCGGCCAGCGCGGCGGCCAGCAGCGACGCCGCCCACCGGCCCTGACGGGTCATCCTCATGGTCGTCCCCATCCTCGTCGACTGGGGCCGGTTCCGGCTCCGGCCCCACCCGGTAGTTCGGCCGGGAGGACGGAAAGGTTCAACGCGGCGGGGAAGTCGTGACCGGCGGGCCGGCGTCGGCGTCGGCGTGGTCGGGGTGACCGATAGCATCGCAGGGGCCGGTCCCCGGCAGATCCGTACCGTCGACGACAGGAGTCACCGTGTCCGCACCCCGTACCCCCGCCGTGGCCGACCCCGTCGTCGTCGCCGCCGGGACCACGGCGGCCGACGCGGTGGCCGCGGCCGGCCTGCCCACGACCGGGCCCAAGGCCGTCGTGGTGGTCCGCGACCCGCGCGGTCAGCTCCGCGACCTGGACTGGGTGCCGGCCGAGGAGACCACCGTCGAGCCGGTGGCGCTGAACAGCCCGGCCGGCCTGGAGGTGCTGCGGCACTCCACCGCGCACGTGCTCGCGCAGGCCGTTCAGGACGTCTTCCCCGAGGCGAAGCTCGGCATCGGCCCGCCGATCGAGAACGGCTTCTACTACGACTTCGGCGTCGACAAGCCGTTCCAGCCGGACGACCTGGCGAAGCTCGAGAAGCGGATGCAGGAGATCGTCAAGTCCGGCCAGCGGTTCCGCCGGCGGCGCTTCGCCAGCCTGGACGAGGCCCGGGCCGAGCTGGCCGCCGAGCCGTTCAAGCTGGAGCTGATCGAGGTCAAGGGCGAAGGGCTGGACTCCTCCGAGGTGATGGAGGTGGGCGGCGGCGAGCTGACCATCTACGACAACCTCGCCGCGAACGAGGAGAAGGTCTGCTGGTCGGACCTGTGCCGGGGGCCGCACCTGCCGAACACCCGGCTGATCGGCGCGTTCAAGCTGATGCGCTCCGCCGCCGCGTACTGGCGAGGCTCGGAGAAGAACCCGCAGCTCCAGCGCGTCTACGGCACCGCGTGGCCGACCCGGGACGAGCTGAAGGCGTACCTGAAGCTGTTGGAGGAGGCCGCCCGGCGCGACCACCGCAAGCTCGGCGCGGACCTCGACCTGTTCAGCTTCCCCGACGAGATCGGCTCCGGCCTGCCGGTCTTCCACCCCAAGGGTGGCGTGCTCAAGCGGGTGATGGAGGACTACGTCCGCACCCGCCACATCGAGGAGGGCTTCCAGTACGTCGGAACGCCGCACATCTCCAAGGAGGGTCTCTTCCACACCTCGGGACACCTGCCCTACTACAAGGACACGATGTTCCCGCCGATGGAGATGGAGGGCAGCGACTACTACCTCAAGGCGATGAACTGCCCGATGCACAACCTGATCTACCGGTCGCGCGGGCGGTCCTACCGGCAGCTCCCGATCCGGCTGTTCGAGTTCGGGTCGGTCTACCGGTACGAGAAGTCGGGCGTCATCCACGGGCTGACCCGGGTGCGCGGCTTCACCCAGGACGACTCGCACTCCTACTGCACCCGCGAGCAGGCGCCGGCGGAGATCAAGCACCTGCTGGGCTTCGTGCTCAGCCTGCTGCGTGACTTCGGCATCGACGACTTCTACCTGGAGCTGTCCACCCGCGACGACACCCGGCCGGACAAGTTCGTCGGCACCGACTCCGACTGGGCCACCGCCACCGCCGTGCTGGAGGAGTGCGCCCGGGAGACCGGCCTGGACCTGGTGCCCGACCCGGGCGGCGCGGCGTTCTACGGCCCGAAGATCTCCGTGCAGGCCAAGGACGCCATCGGCCGGACCTGGCAGATGTCGACGATCCAGTACGACTTCAACCAGCCGGAGGGCTTCGGGCTGGAGTACCAGGCCGCCGACGGCACCCGGCAGCAGCCGGTGATGATCCACTGCGCGAAGTTCGGCTCGATCGAGCGGTTCATCGGCGTGCTCACCGAGCACTACGCGGGCGCGTTCCCGGCCTGGCTCGCGCCGGTGCAGGTGGTCGGCATCCCGATCCGCGACGACCACGGCGACTACCTGGAGGAGTTCGCGGCGACGCTGCGGCGGCACGGGATCCGGGCCGAGGTCGACCTGGGCGACGACCGGATGCAGAAGAAGATCCGCAACGCGCAGCAGCAGAAGATCCCGTTCATGGTGATCGCCGGCGACGACGACGTGGCCGCCGGCACCGTCTCGTTCCGCTACCGGGACGGCTCGCAGCGCAACGGGGTGCCGTTGGCCGAGGCGGTGGCGCACGTCCGTGAGGTGACGGAGTCCCGCACCAACAGCGGCCCCAGCGCCGCCTGAGCGGCGGCGCGGTTCAGCGGAGGTGGGGCGCGGATCGTAGGATCGCCGGTGTGACAGGGGTGGAGCGGCACACGGACAGTGGCCTGGCGGACGGGCTGGACCGGCTCTGGACGCCGCACCGGATGACCTACATCTCCGGCGACGACCGGCCCGAGGGCGGGTACGAGAAGCCGACCGGCTGCCCGTTCTGCCTGGCCCCGGGCCGGCCGCCGGAGGAGAGCCTGGTGGTCGCCCGGGGCGAGCACGTCTTCGCGGTGCTCAACCTCTATCCCTACAACCCGGGCCACCTGCTGATCTGCCCCTACCGGCACGTGGCCGACTACACCGAGCTGGACGCGCCGGAGACGACCGAGCTGGCCGCGTTCACCAAGGACGCCATGCGGGTGGTCCGGCGCACCTCCAGCGCGCACGGGTTCAACCTGGGCATGAACCAGGGTGGCGTGGCCGGTGCGGGCATCGCCGCGCACCTGCACCAGCACGTGGTGCCGCGCTGGGGCGGCGACGCCAACTTCATGCCGGTCATCGGCCGCACCAAGGTGCTGCCGCAGTTGCTCGCCGACACCCGCGCCCTGCTCGCCGAGGCGTGGCCCGCCTGACTCGACGCGGCCGGCCCCGCACCGACCCGAATCGGCGCGGCCGGCCCCGCACCGGCCCGACTCAGCGCAGCCGGCCCCGCACCCGGGCGAGTCGGCGGCGGGCCCCGGTGGCGGTCCGCTGGGCCGCCGCGGCCCGGTCCGCGGCCAGTTCCGCGCGGACCGCGAGCTGACGCAGCCGACGCTGCACCATCCGGTCGCCGTGCCGCGCGATCCACAGGCAGACCCCGGCCAACGGCAGCTCGACCAGCACCGCCAGCACCACCGACACCACCAGGTCCGGCCCGGGCGGCGTGGTCGTCACGTCGAACCAGGCGTCCACCGCGAGCATGGTCGCGGTGGCGGCGGCCGCGAGCACCACCTGCCGGTTTCCCCGGTACGCGTGCCAGGCGGTCAGCCCGAGCAGCGCCACCAGGCCCAGGTCGAAGCCGACCCAGGCGGCCCGGTAGTGCACCGTGACCTGGTGCCGGGGCAGGGTGAACGCCAGGTAGCCGATCCAGGGCAGGGTGAGCACGGCCAGCGCCACGAACGTGGGCGCCACCCAGCGGGGCGCCGGGCGTACCCGCGCCGCCTCGTCGACCTGATCCACCGACGTCTCCATGCGCGCCTCCCGGCCCGGTGGTGCCCGCGCCACCGGGCTCGGCAAACCCGATGGTCACCCCTCGACAGTACGATCTTGCGCATGGCCCTGCTGCACCGCGCGGAACTGCGCCCCTCGAAGTTGGAGCTGCTCGCCGGGTGGCTGCCCGGCCGGCCCTGGTTCACCGGCGGCGCCGACGGGCCGGTGACCCGGGTGGCGGCCTACCGGTTCGACGATCCGGCCGGCGAGGTCGGCATGGAGACGCTGCTCGTGCGCGCCGGCGACGGGCCGGTGCTCCAGGTGCCGCTGACCTACCGGGGCGCCCCGCTGCCCGGCGCGGAGCGGTTCCTGGTCGGCGTGGTCGAGCACTCGGTGCTCGGCCGCCGCTGGGTGTACGACGCCTGCGGTGACCCGGTCTACCCGCCGGCGTTGGCCGCCGCGGTGCTCGCCGACGCGGGTCAGGCGGAGGAGCACTTCGAGGTCGACGGCGAGCGGGAGGTACGGGCCCCGAGCATGACCGTGTCGGGCAGCCGCACCGACCGCGCGCTGCCGGCCGGCCCGGCCGACGAGGTGGTGGACGGCGATCCCACGGTGATCCGCGTCGACGGCGTGGAGCTGGCCCTGGTCCGCCGGCCCGCCCCGGCCGACACGCCGGCCGACACGCCGGCGGCGGGCCGGCTCACCGGCGCGTGGCCGGGCCGGGACGCGTCGGTGCTGCTGGCCTACGCCCGCTGACTCCCGGCCGTTGCGGGCCCACGGTTCGCGGCCGGGCGCCGGGCGCCGAGTGCCGGCGTTCCGGCCCGCTTCGACGTGCGGTGCTCGACGGTGTGGCGCTCGACGAACGATCGCTCCGGAGCGATATGACGAGGAGTCATAATTATGACTCTGCGGTATGCGTCGTTCACCCGGCGATGCTTCCCCGCTGGCGTCACGGAGAGTGACGATATTCCGGTACGCCCGGTGACGAACGGGCCCGCGCGTGCCGGGAAGGTGACAGGATTCGGCGATGGCAGTCAGCACGCGGCCGCTCGGCCGCAGCGGCATCGAGGTGAGCGCGCTCGGCATGGGGTGCTGGGCGATCGGCGGCCCGTGGGCCGAGGGCGCCCGCCCGTTGGGCTGGGGCGCGGTCGACGACGACGAGTCGGTCCGGGCCGTCCGCCGTGCGCTCGACCTCGGGGTGACGCTCTTCGACACCGCCGACACGTACGGGGCCGGGCACAGCGAGCGGGTCCTCGGGCGGGCCCTCGCGGGCCGGCGCGACGAGGCGGTGATCGCCACCAAGTGGGGCTACACGTTCGACGAGCGCACCCGGCAGGCCACCGGCGAGAACGCCTCGCCGCAGTACCTGCGCCGGGCGGTGGTCGACTCGCTGCGCCGGCTGGGCACCGACCGGATCGACCTCTATCAGCTCCACCTCGGCGACCTGCCGCTGCCCCGGGCCGAGGCGCTTGTCGGCACGCTGGACGAGTTGGTCGCCGCCGGCCTGATCCGCGCGTACGGCTGGAGCACCGACCGGGCCGACCGGGCCGGCGCCTTCGCCCAGGTGGCCCACGGTGCCGCCGCCGTGCAGCACGCGCTGTCGGTGCTGCGGGACGCCCCCGCCATGCTGGCCGCCTGCGACAAGCACGACCTGGCCAGCCTGGCCCGGGGGCCGCTCGGGATGGGACTGCTCACCGGCAAGTACACGCCGGAGTCCACACTGCCCCGCGACGACGTGCGCGGCCTCGGGCCGACCTGGCTGGAGTGGTTCCGCAGCGGCCGGCCCGCCCCGGAGTGGCTGCGCCGGGTGGCCGCGGTCCGGGACGCGCTCACCGCCGACGGCCGCACCCTGGCCCAGGGCGCGCTCGGCTGGATCTGGGCGCGCAGCGACCGGGCGGTGCCGATCCCCGGCGCCCGTACGGTCGCCCAGGTGGAGGAGAACGCCGCCGCGCTGGCCCGGGGCCCGCTCGCCCCGGACCACTTCGCCGAGGTCGAGCGCCAACTCGCGGCGGTCAGGTCGGCCGCCCGCCGCGACGCCGACCGCCCGCACTGGCCGATGCCCCCCATCCCCACCGTCCGCCCCTGACCCACCCCCACCCCAGCGGACCACCGCGCAGATTCACGGAAAGCGTGGCCATCCGACCCGGAATGGCCACGCTTTCCGTGAATCTGCGTCCCTGAAAGGGGGGTGGGGGTTAGGGGTGGGGGGTGGACTCCTTGAGGGTCTGGTCGGCCAGGTGCGGGGGCATGGGGTCGTGGCGGGCGAACTCGCGGCGGAACGTGCCGGTGCCGGCGGTCATCGCGCGCAGCTCGACCGCGTACCGCAGCAGTTCGGTGGCGGGCACCTCGGCGCGCACCAGCGTCCGGCCCTCGGCGTCCGGATCGGGCTCGGTGCCGAGCACCCGGCCGCGCCGGCCGGACAGGTCGCCCATGACCGCGCCGACCGAGGAGTCGGGCACCCGGACGACGATCTCGTCGACCGGCTCCAGCAGCGTCGGCCGGCCCTTCTCGGCGGCGTCGCGCAGCGCCAGCGCACCCGCGGTCTGGAACGCGGCGTCGGACGAGTCGACGCTGTGCGCCTTGCCGTCGACGAGCGTCACCCGCAGGTCCACCACCGGGAAGCCGGCGACCAGGCCGCGTTCCATCTGCGCCCGGACGCCCTTCTCCACCGACGGGATGTAGTTGTGCGGGACCGCGCCGCCGACCACCCGGTCGACGAACTCGAAGCCGGCGCCCCGGGGCAGCGGCTCCACCTCGAGGTCGCAGACCGCGTACTGGCCGTGGCCGCCGGACTGCTTGACGTGCCGGCCGTGCCCCCGGGAGGCCGCGGTGAACGTCTCCCGCAGCGACACCCGGACCGGCTCGGTGTCCAGCTCGACGCCGCCGCCGCGCAGCCGGTCGAGCACCACGTCGGCGTGCGCCTCGCCCATGCACCAGAGCACCAACTGGTGAGTCTCCGGGTTGCGCTCCAGGCGCAGCGTCGGGTCGCCGGCGACCAGCCGGGACAGGTTGCGGGCCAGCGCGTCCTCGTCGGCCCGGCTGCGCGCCACGATCGCCACCGGCAGCAGCGGCTCGGGCATCTCCCAGGGCGCGATCAGCAGCGGATCGTCCTTGGCGGACACCGTGTCGCCGGTCTCCGCGCTGCCCGACTTGGTGATCGCGCAGAGGTCACCGGCGACGCACACCGGCACCTCGCGCAGCGTCGCGCCGAGCGGGCTGTAGACGTGCCCGACCCGCTCGTCGGCGTCGTGGTCCGGGTGGCCGCGCTCGGCCAGGCCGTGCCCGGACACGTGGACCACCTGGTCGGGGCGGAGCGTGCCGGAGAAGACCCGGACCAGCGAGACGCGCCCGACGTGCCGGTCCACCGTCGTCTTGACCACCTCGGCGACCAGCGGGCCGTCCGGGTCGCAGGTCAGCGGCGGGCGGGGCGAGCCGTCCAGCCCGGTGACCGCCGGCAGGTCGTGCTCCAGCGGCGACGGGAACGCCGAGACCAGGCCGTCGAGCAGCGCGTCCAGGCCGACGCCGGTCTCCGCGCAGACCGGCACCACCGGGTAGAAGTGGCCGCGGGCGACCGCCGTCTCCAGGTCGGCGATGAGCACCTCGGGGTCGATCTGCTCGCCGCCGAGGTAGCGGTCCATCAGGGTCTCGTCCTCGCTCTCCGCGATGATCCCCTCGATCAGCTCGTCGCGGGCCTCCTGGATGGCCGGCAGGTGCTCCGGGTCCGGCTCGCGCACCGCCGGCGGCAGCCCGCCGGAGTAGTCGAACACCCGGCGGGTGATCAGGCCCATCAGCCCGGCCACCGACTCGCCGTCGTCGCCCAGCATCGGCAGGTAGAGCGGGAGCACGTTGTCGCCGAAGACGCGCTGGCAGAGCGCCACTGCCTCGTCGAAGTCGGCACGCGGGTGGTCCAGCCGGGAGACCGCCACCGCGCGCGGCATGTCCACCGCGGCGCACTCCTCCCAGAGGGCGGCGGTGGCGGCGTCCATCCCGTCGACCGCGGAGACCACGAACAGCGCGGCGTCGGCGGCGCGCAGGCCGGCGCGCAGTTCGCCGACGAAGTCGCCGTAGCCGGGCGTGTCCAGCAGGTTGACCTTGACGTCGCGGTGGACCAGCGGGGCG
This sequence comes from Micromonospora sp. NBC_01392, assembly GCF_045040125.1. Lineage (NCBI taxonomy): Bacteria > Bacillati > Actinomycetota > Actinomycetes > Micromonosporales > Micromonosporaceae > Micromonospora > Micromonospora sp. NBC_01392. The sequence goes on from NZ_CP109549.1 coordinate 2,716,031, forward strand.
CAGGCCAGGCTCACCGAGCGTTGCTGGCGGACCGCCGCCGGGTCGTGGTCGCAGACCGTGGTGCCCTCGGTGACGGCGCCGGCCCGGCCGATCGTGCCGCTGGCCGCGAGCAGCGCCTCGACCAGCGTGGTCTTGCCCGCGCCGGAGTGCCCGACGAGCACCACGTTGCGAACCCTGCCGGGCTCGGTCACCACCGGCGCGCCGCCGGTGACACCCTTCTCGTGACTCTTCTGCGCCATCGCGGCGCACCTCCCTCAACCGGTGGTGGTGGCGACCGCCGCGGGCGACGGGAGCGGACCCCGGGGTGGGCGCCGCGGCGATATCTTCCGGTGGACTTCTGCGGGACGGGAACGCCGACCGTGATCCGGTGAACTGGCTCACCTCCCACGCTCGATCTCACACCCGCGCCGGTGCCCGCACAAGGTCCGCCGCGCGGGTCGTCCGCCCGGCTGTGTCCCCGGTCCCGGCCGGCCGTTATCGTGGGACCGCCATGGCGAAGATCTTCCAAGTGACGGCCCGAGCGGGCATGACCCGCGTCGTGGAGCCGATCGCGCGCGGACTGCTCCGCGCGGGCGTGTCCCCCAATGCGGTCACCGTGACCGGCACCGTCGGCGTGCTCGTCGGCGCGCTCGGCTTCGGCGCGCGCGGCCAGCTGGTCGCCGGCGCGCTGATCGTCACGGTCTTCGCCCTCACCGACCTGCTCGACGGCACGATGGCGCGGATGAGCGGCGGCTCCACCCGGTTCGGGGCGTTCCTCGACTCGAGCATGGACCGGGTCGCCGACAGCGCGGTGTTCGGCGCGGTCGCCTACTGGCTGGCCACCCAGCAGCAGTATTCGGGCGTGGCCGCCGCGCTGGTCTGCCTGGCCGCCGGCGGCCTGGTCTCCTACGTCAAGGCCCGCGCCGAGGGGCTCGGCATGACCTGCAACGTGGGCATCGCCGAACGAACCGAACGGCTGCTCATCGTGGGCGTCGGCGGCGTGCTCACCGGCGTCGGCCTGGACCGGGCCCTGGAGGTCGCGCTCTGGCTGCTCGCCGCCGTCTCGATCTTCACGGTGGGGCAGCGGATGGCGCACGTGTACCGCCAGGCCCAGCGGGTCGGCGCGGAGTGAACCTCACCGAAATGGGCTTCGTCGCCGGCTGGCGCCTGGTCCGGGCGCTGCCCCGGCCCGTCGCGGCCGCGGCCTTCCGGGCGGGCGCCGACCGCGCCCACCGCAAGGACGGCGGGGGTACACGTCGACTGCGCGCCAACCTGCGCCGGGTGGTCGGCCCGGAACTCCCCGAGGCGGAGCTGGACGCGCTGGTCCGCGCCGGCCTGCGCTCGTACGCCCGCTACTGGCTGGAGGCGTTCCGGTTGCCCGGCCTGAGCCGGGCGGAGATCCTCGCCAGGTTCCGCCTGGACGGCGCGGAGAAGCTCGCCGCGGACGTGGCGGCCGGGCGGGGCGCGGTGGTGGCGCTGCCGCACGCCGGCAACTGGGACGCGGCCGGCGCCTGGGTGGCGGCCACCGGCTGGCCGATGACCACGGTGGCCGAGCGGCTGCCGGACGGCGTCTACGAGCGGTTCGTCACGTTCCGGGAGGGCCTGGGGATGGAGATCCTGCCCAACCGCGGTGGCCCGCGCCCGGCGTTCGACGTCCTGGTGGACCGGCTGCGCGCCGGTTACGTGGTGCCGCTGCTCGCCGACCGGGACCTCTCCGCCCGGGGCGTGGAGGTGGACTTCTTCGGCGGCCGGACCCGGATGCCGGCCGGCCCGGCGCTGCTGGCGCTGCGCACCGGCGCCCCGCTCTACGTGGCCTCGATGTGGTACGAGCCGGACGCCGCCTGCGCCTCGATCGAGGGCCCGCTGGCGCTGCCGGAGCCGGACAGCGCCCCGCTGGACGCCCGGGTCACGCTGGTGACCCAGCGGATAGCCGACGGTCTGGCGGCGGGCATCGCCCGGCATCCGCAAGACTGGCACATGTTGCAGCGGATGTGGCTGGACCAGGGACCGGCCGGGGCACCGACGTCGGCGCAGCCGCCGGCCACCACCGGGACGGTCTAGGGGGACGCCATGCGGATCGGCATCGTCTGCCCGTACTCCTTCGACGTCCCGGGCGGCGTGCAGAACCATGTCATGGACCTGGCCGAGGCGCTGCTCGGGCTGGGCCACGAGGTGAGCGTGCTGGCCCCGGCCGACGAGGACGCGACGCTGCCGCCGTACGTGGTGTCGGCGGGGCGGGCGGTGCCGCTGCCGTACAACGGGTCGGTGGCCCGGATCGCGTTCGGCCCGGTCTCCACCGCCCGGGTGCGCCGCTGGATCAACCGGGGCGACTTCGACGTGCTGCACGTGCACGAGCCGCTCACGCCGAGCCTGTCGATGCTGGCGGTGCTCTGCGCCCGGGGCCCGGTGGTGGCCACGTTCCACACCGCGATGACCCGGTCCCGGGTGCTCTCCGCGGCGCAGGGCGTGCTCCAGATCCTGCTGGAACGGATCACCGCCCGGATCGCGGTCAGCGCGCTCGCCCGCAAGGTGCAGGTCGAGCACATGGACGGCGGCGCGGTGGAGATCCCGAACGGCGTGGCGGTGGCGAAGTTCGCCGGCGTCGAGCCGCTGCCCGGCTGGCCGGGGGAGTGCGCGCCGGGCGCCGGCGGCACGCTCGGCTTCCTGGGCCGGTTCACCGAGCCGCGCAAGGGTTTCCCGATCCTGCGGGACGCGTTCGTGGCGCTCGCCCCGGACCGTCCGGGGCTGCGCCTGCTGGTGGCCGGGCCGGGTGACGCCGACGAGCTGTACGGCCGGTTCCCGGCCGAGGTGCGTGACCGGGTCACGTTCCTCGGTCTGGTCTCCGAGGCGGACAAGGCGCGCATGCTGCGCAGCGTGCACCTCTACGTCGCACCGAACACCGGCGGGGAGTCGTTCGGGATGATCCTCACCGAGGCGCTCGCCGCCGGGACCACGGTGGTCGCCAGCGACCTGGACGCGTTCCGCCGGGTGCTGGACGGCGGGCGGGCCGGGCGGCTCTTCCCGACCGGGGACGCGGCCGGCCTGCGGGCCGCGCTGACCGAGCTGCTCGACGACGCCGGTGGACGGGCCGCGCTGACCGGCCGGGGCGACCAGGTGGTGGCGAATTTCGACTGGCCCGTGGTTGCCCGCCGCGTTCTGGAGGTATACGCAGCGGCGATCGAGGCCACCGACGGTCGGGTCATGGACCAGGAGTGGGCGGGGCTGGGCTGACCACGGTGGCCGGTGGGGCCGCTGTGACGAGCGCGTCGACCGGTGCCCACGCCGGCCGGCCGGGATGAGGGGCAGCACTACGATGCCGGGCATGTGGTGGGTGGTGGGCACGGCACTGGTGCTCGGGCTGGTCTCGGCGTACCTGATCTGGACCGCCGGCCGGGTGCAGCGGCTCCAGGTCCGCGCGGAGTCGGCGGCCCGCGCGCTGGACGCGCACCTGCTGCGCCGCGCGGCCGCCGCCGCGGTCCTGGCCGAGCAGCGGTACGGCGTGGAGCTGTACGCCGCCGCCCGGATCGCGCTGGACGCGCTCCCGGAGGAGCGTGAGGCGGCCGAGAACGACCTGACCCGGCAGTTGCGCGCGGTGCGGCTGGCCCCGGACGACCCGGCCTGCGGCGCGGTGATCGCGGCGAGCCGGCGGCTGGCGCTGGCCCGGCAGGTGCACACCGATCTGGTCCGGGACGCCCGCTCGGCGCGGGGCCGTCCGGTGGTGCGCCTGTTCCGGATGGGGCGGGGGCGCGAGTGGCCCCGCTACTTCGACATCGACGACCCGACGCTGGTCCCGCGCGCGGACGTCACCACCGGCTGAGGCGGCGCCGGGCAGGGCCGTGACGGCGGCCACAGGGCAGGCCACCAGGGGTGCGATTGGCTGTCGGAGCGGCGTCGTGGCGGCCGTAGCATTTCCGCGCAGCCACCCTGACCGCCTGCCGAGGAGCGATGACCGTGTCCGAACCCACCGCACCGACCACCGACCCCACCGTCGGCACCGCCCGCGTGAAGCGGGGCATGGCCGAGATGCTCAAGGGCGGCGTGATCATGGACGTGGTCACCCCCGAGCAGGCGAAGATCGCCGAGGACGCCGGCGCGGTGGCCGTGATGGCGCTGGAGCGGGTGCCGGCGGACATCCGCGCCCAGGGCGGCGTGTCCCGGATGAGCGACCCGGACATGATCGACGGCATCATCTCCGCCGTCTCGATCCCGGTGATGGCCAAGGCCCGGATCGGGCACTTCGTCGAGGCGCAGGTCCTCCAGGCGCTCGGCGTGGACTACGTCGACGAGTCCGAGGTGCTGACCCCGGCCGACTACGCCAACCACATCGACAAGTGGGCGTTCACGGTGCCGTTCGTGTGCGGCGCGACCAACCTGGGCGAGGCGCTGCGCCGGATCACCGAGGGCGCCGCCATGATCCGCTCGAAGGGTGAGGCGGGCACCGGGGACGTCTCCAACGCCACCACCCACATGCGGAAGATCCGGCAGGAGATCCGCCGGCTCCAGAACCTGCCGGCCGACGAGCTGTTCGTCGCGGCGAAGGAGCTTCAGGCCCCGTACGAGCTGGTCAAGGAGGTCGCCGAGCGCGGCAAGCTGCCGGTCGTGCTGTTCACCGCCGGCGGCATCGCCACTCCGGCGGACGCGGCCATGATGATGCAGCTCGGCGCCGAGGGCGTCTTCGTCGGCTCGGGCATCTTCAAGTCCGGCAACCCGGCCCAGCGGGCCGCCGCCATCGTCAAGGCGACCACGTTCCACGACGACCCGGACGTGCTGGCGAAGGTGTCCCGGGGTCTGGGCGAGGCGATGGTCGGCATCAACGTCGACGACATCCCCGTCCCGCACCGCCTCGCCGACCGCGGCTGGTGAGCTTGTAAGGAGGGGCCCCCTCTTAACGTTTCCGGTAGAGAAGGGGCCCCCTCTAACGCCTGTGAGAGGAGCGACCGGGTGCGCGTACCCGTGATCGGGGTGTTGGCCCTCCAGGGCGACGTGCGTGAGCATGTCGCGGCGCTGGCCGGTGCGGGCGCCGACGCCCGGACGGTTCGCCGGCCGGGCGAGCTGGACGCGGTCGACGGCCTGGTGGTGCCCGGCGGCGAGTCCACCACGATCAGCAAGCTGGTGGACATCTTCGAGATGCGCGAGCCGATCGACAAGCGGATCGCCGGCGGCATGCCGGTCTACGGCTCCTGCGCCGGCATGATCATGCTGGCCGCCGAGGTGCTGGACGGCCGCCCCGACCAGCGCGGCTTCGCCGGTATCGAGATGACCGTGCGGCGCAACGCGTTCGGCCGCCAGGTCGACTCGTTCGAGGCCCCGGTGACGATCACCGGGGTCGACGGCGAGCCGTTCCACGCGGTGTTCATCCGCGCGCCCTGGGTGGAGCGGGTCGGCGCGGGCGTGGAGGTGCTCGGCCGGGTCACCGACGGCCCGGCCGCCGACCGGATCGTCGCGGTCCGGCAGGGAAACCTGCTGGCCACCTCGTTCCATCCCGAGCTGACCGGGGACCTGCGCCTGCACCGCCTCTTCGTGGACCTGGCCCGGGCCGCGTCCTGACGCGCCCCCGACGTCGGTCAGTGGTGTCGCGGATTGGGCGCGGCCCACTCCCGGAGCACCGGGTCGGTGAGGTGGTTGAAGCGTTGTATCCGGGTCGGCTGCTCGCTCTTGAAGGCGACCACCTGCTCTCCGGGGGACAACTGCAACAGCTCGCCCACGTTGACGCCGAGCCGTCGGGACAACTCGGCGGCGGCGCCGAAGTTCGCCGGGCTGAACACCTGGAGTACGCCGGAGTTGTTGATCATCGTTTCGCCGACGCCCCGGTAGATGCTGGTGAGCTGCGCCAGGTCCTGCCAGAACGTCCAGGTGCGCAGCCCGTAGCCGCGCAGGAGGGTGATCGCGTCCTGGAGCAGGGAGAACCGGCCCAGTTGCGCCGCCTCGTCGATGAGGAACAGCAGGCGCGACTGGTTGATCGTCCGGCTGTTCATGACGTAGTAGAGCAGGCAGCCGATCCATGCCCGGAGCAGGCGCTGGTGGGTGCGGAGCTTGTGCGGCGGTACGACCACGTAGATCGAGATCCGGCGGTCCGGGTCCACCAGGTGGGCGAGCGGAAAGCTCGTGCGGTCGGTGGCCTCCACCGTCCGCCGGGAACTGAACGGCGCGAGCTGCTGGGCCGCCGTGACCACGATGCTGGGAAAGGTCTTCTGCTGATCGACGCCGAGCAGCATCTGGAACTCCTGCCGGGTGCCGGCCGGCATCCGGCCGTCCCGGTCGTTGTCCAACGCCTCGGCCAGATACATCACCAGGTCGCTCTGGAACAGCCGACTGCGCAGCTTCTGGAGGGTCAGCGAGGAGGCGCCCGTCGGTTCGGCCTCCGCCTCCGCGGTGATCAGGTGGGTGGTCAGGCCCGCGATCAGGAGCTGGGCCATCTCGTCCCAGAACGGCTCGACCGTCGACTTCTCGCCCCCCATCAGCAGGTCGGACAGGAGCCGCCCGAAGTCCTCCGGCTCCTCGGCGTCCTCGTTGTCCCGACCGAGTTCGGCGAACACGTCGAAGGGGTTCAGGGCGCCGCGGTCGGCTCGGCTGCCGTTGCTGGCCCCGAACGGGTCGAGCAGCACGATCTCGTGCCCCAGCGCGTCGCGCCGGTGGGCGTGGGTGACGTCGTAGTTCTCCCCCTTCGGATCGAGCACCACCACCGAGCCCTCGTAGCTGAGCAGGTTCGGGATGATCACGTCGCGGCCCTTGCCGGCGCCGGTGGGCGCGATGGTCATGAGATGGCTGTCGTCGTCCGAGGCGACCACCGGGCCCAGCGCGTCGTCCGCGATGATGTGTTCCTCGCGCAGGCCGAGCCGGATCCGGGCGTCGGTGACGCTCGCTCGACGCGGCGCGAACTGGCTCCTCGACTTCGACTCCGGATCGAGGTGGCGGGCCAGGAAGCGTCCGATGATCAGCTTGGACACCGGGATCCCCTCACGCTCGACGACGGGTGATGTGGGCGGGCGTGAAACCGGTCATCGTGCCGCTGCCGGACCCGGCTGAGATACGGAGGTTGAGGGGTTTGTCGTGTTCGTTGCCGAGCACGTCGAAGTAGCGGATCCGGAGCACCAGCGAGCCCAGCTCGGGGATGCGCGGCGGGTCGCTGAACCGCAGCCGCTGTTCGATGTCCGTCATCGGTTGCACCGCGTCCGCCTTCGGCTCGCCCAACGGCACGAACTCCAGCGCCGACTGGTCCAGCGTGATCTGGTCGATCCGCAGGCCGAGCAGCGGGCCGGCGCCGACGTTGCGCAGCCGGACGGAGAGCACCACCAGCTCCTGCCCGCGCCAGGTGAGCCGGGAGTCCTGAATCATGGCGACCGGCACCACCGACGCCTCGAGTTGTTCGCCGGCGATCCGCGCCTCCCGGGCCGTGGCGCGGTTGTTCTGCCAGGACAGGATCAGGGCGATGACACTCAGGGTGAGCGTGACGGCCAACCCGACGACCTGGAGCGTGTTGAGCGATTCCTGACTCATGGCATCGTGCCGACGGCGCAGGAGAAGTTCCACTCCCGGAAGAAATCCGCCATGAAACCCTTCACCACCCGGTCGCGGAAGAAGTCGCGGTACGGCACCTCGTAGTTCTCCAGCAAAAAATCCGGACGGGGCGCGATGCGGGCACCCGGCTCCGCGTTGTCCGAGCCGATCGTCTCGGCGATGGAGTGGAAGTCCAGCCAGATGCCCCGGTAACCCTGATTGGCCGGCGCCTGGATGTCGTAGACCTCCCGCAGGTGCACGCCGGGGGCGGCCTCCCGGAAATTGGAGATCTTGATGTCGAGCCGACCGGTGCGCAGCGAGCTGGCCGCGTCCTGACCGGTCGGCACCGGCCGGAACCGGCCGTCCTCGTCGGGCCGACGGGACAGCAGCGGTCCGATCAGTTCATGGCTGCTGACCGGTTTCTGCCGGTGCACCGGAATGAAGTCGTAGACGATCATCGAGAAGCGGTAGGCGGCGCGCAGGGGTTGCAGATCGAAGTCCGAGTGCAGCACCTCGGACAGGTCGATCGCGATTCGGGAGACGAGCCCCCGGAGGTACGGCATCAGGAGCCGGTACCAGTTGTGGAACAACCGCAGCGACGAGCCCGAACGGCTCAGGGTGATGCGCAGGTCCCGCCGGATGTCGATGCGGAAACCGAACGAGGGCTCCTTGTAGACCACGCCGACGTCGCCGTCGCTCCAGTCCAGCCGCAGCGTGTCCACCTCGTGCAGCTCGCTGGCCTCCAGCACCTCCGCCACCGCCCGGTAGAGTCGCGCGCCCAGTTCGCGTCGCAACGCGTCCAGTCCTTGGAGGTCCCGCGCCGCGGGCAGTTCGACGATCAGGGAGAAACCATTCAGGGCGTCCACACCGTGCGGCCCCAGCATGTCGATTCCGGCGGAGAATTCGTCGAACGTCTCGAGCACGTTTCCTCCGCTCATCGCTTTCGGGGATTCGCAGGCTAGCCGGAATGCCGATCAGCTCCTAAGGACCGGACAAGGCAGGAGAGACTGACCCGTCGTTGGGCCCGGATGGCTGTTCGGTTGAGCGTGTCCCGTAGGTCGACCCAAAGACGCAGGTCGACGCGAATACGCGAGCCGACCGCCATCCGACGCGGGGCGGGACGCCGGTCGGGCGCGGCAGCCCGGGGCGTACCCGAATGATTGTCGGATCTCCGTCATCCGCCCGGCGCGGCGGCCACTCCGGCCCGGATGCCGCCTCCGGCCGGCGGGTGTGCGACGCCCGGGGTGCGACCTCGGTAGGATTGCCGACGGTTCGGCAGGGCCGTCACCGCCCCAGCCCGTCACGCGGAGCCGTCGGGGTGCTGCGGCTCGCGGCGCCCGGGCGGTGGGGTGCCGGCGCGAGCAGTCGACGCAGGCGTGGGTCAACAGACGGAGGTATCAGATGTCCGGCCACTCAAAGTGGGCGACCACCAAGCACAAGAAGGCCGTGATCGACGCCAAGCGCGGCAAGATGTTCGCCAAGCTGATCAAGAACGTCGAGGTGGCGGCCCGCACCGGCGGCGGCGACCCGGCCGGTAACCCGACGCTCTTCGACGCCATCCAGAAGGCCAAGAAGAACTCCGTCCCGAACGACAACATCGACCGCGCGGTCAAGCGGGGCTCCGGCCTGGAGGCCGGCGGCGCCGACTGGCAGACGATCATGTACGAGGGGTACGGCCCGAACGGCGTGGCGATGCTGATCGAGTGCCTGACCGACAACCGCAACCGCGCCGCCACCGAGGTCCGCACCGCGCTGACCCGCAACGGCGGCTCGCTGGCCGACGCCGGCTCGGTGTCCTACATGTTCTCCCGCAAGGGCGTGGTGATCGTGCCGAAGACCGGCACCTCCGAGGACGACGTGATGATGGCGGTCCTCGACGCCGGCGCCGAGGAGGTCAACGACCTCGACGAGGCGTTCGAGGTGATCTCCGAGCCGGGTGACCTGATCGCGGTCCGGACCGCGTTGCAGGACGCCGGCATCGAGTACGAGTCGGCCGAGTCCTCCCTGATCCCCAGCGTGAACGTGCCGCTGGACGAGGACGGCGCCCGCAAGATCTTCAAGCTGATCGACGTGCTGGAGGACTGCGACGACGTGCAGAACGTCTACGCCAACTTCGACGTCTCCGACGAGGTCATGGCCGCGGTCGGCTGACCCTCTTCCTGATCGACACCAGTTCGGCGTAGTGGCGGTATCCCAGGCCCGGGATACCGCCACTACGCCGTACCGGTGCGTCGCCGCGTTCGTTGGTGCGCTGGTGGGCTGGTCGGCGACAGTCGGCGCAGGCCCGCCGGCTGGACGAAGACGGTCCGGCGGGCGATAGCGTCGCCTGCGGCGTCCAGTTCGTAACCCTCCAGCCAGGCCCACCCGTCGTACGTGGTCCAGTCCAGCGTCCGGATGACGCGGAACATGATCGGCCGGACGAACTGGACCGACGCCGTCCGGCTGATCTCCAGCAGCTCCCCGGCGCGCGGCGTCACCCGCGCTTCCGGTCCCGCCACGCCCGGAGCGTCTCCCCGGCCCGGGCGAGCCGTTCGCAGCCGCCGTCCGGCCGGCACCGGGAACACGCGTCCCGATGGTGCAGGTCGACGACGTAGCCGGCCAGGACGACGGCGAACGGCGGCTCGGGCAGCCGCTGCTCCGCCCCCGTCACGACGCGCTCCGCGAGCACCCGGTGTCGTTGTCGGACCGCCCGTCCCGGGGCCGGTCCGTCGGCCGGTCGTCGGTCGACGCCTCCGGACCGTGCGTGCCGTAGGCGCCGCCCCGGTGCCCGTACGCCGGGCGCCGCACCACGTCGACGGGTTCGTCCTGCCGCTGGAACCACCTCCACCGACCCATGTCCACCTCCGATGAGGTTGCTAGCCGGGAGCCGGCCTTCACTGTTGGTTCTCGGTATGAAACTCTGCGTGTTGACAGGTTGGTCGCGGAAGGAATCCGGTGCTTGTGGAGTGACGCTGGCGGGAGCCTTCTCCATTGGTGAGAGGCGCTGAGGAGATGAGGCTGCGGATTGGGGAAGGGTTGGGGATCGTGACCATGACTGCGGCGGAGATCCTGCTCGACGAGCTGCGCCGTCTCCGGACGACGCGAGGGCTCAACCAGGAGGAGTTCGGTCGACTGATCAGCTACTCCGGCACGCATGTCAGTGCCGTGGAGACTGGAAGCAGGCCGCCCACCACCGACTATGCGGCGGCTATCGACAAGGCGTTGCAGACGGGTGGCATCTTCGGACGGTTGCTCGATCGGCTGTCAGTTCTGGACCTGGCCCCGCCTTGGCTCCGCGAATGGATCAGTGTCGAGGAGCAGGCAACGGCCCTGCGCTGGTACGAACCCGCGTTCGTGCCGGGACTGCTGCAGACCGAGGGATACGCACGGGCGATCCTGCACGCTGGCGGCCACCTCACCCCTGAGCAGATCGACCAGCGGGTTCGCTCCCGTATCGACCGTCAGTCGATTCTGAATCGGGAGAATCCGCCTCGCCTCGTGGTGGTGCTCGACGTGGCTGTCCTGCGGCGCACCGTCAATGACAGCCGAATGATCATGCGGGAACAGTCGGAACACCTGGCTGCGGCGGCTGAGCTGCCGCACGTCCGAATACATGTCGTGCCCGAGGAGACCGGGCTCTACCCTGGGCTGCAAGGCGGCTTCATCCTGGCGACCCTGCCCGATGATTCCGCCCTCGGCCATATCGACAACCAGGTCCGATCGGAGACGGTAAGCGGTTCGGCCGAGATTGCTGAGCTTCACCGCACCTGGGAGAGCATCGTCCGGGACGCCCTTCCCCGGAAGCTTTCCCTGGCACTGATCAAGGAGGCGGCACTGACATGGACCTGACCAACGCCCGGTGGCGTACGTCGACGAAGTCCGGGACGAACGGCGGGAACTGCGTCGAGGTCGCCGACAACCTCCCCGGTGTGGTCGCCGTTCGGGACAGCAAGGATCGGCAGGGCCCGGTCCTGGCCTTCACGCCACGCTCCTGGCAGGCGTTCGTCTCCCACGCGAAGTCGGTCGCCTGACCCGCTGGCGTCACGCCCGCCGAAACCGGGCTGACCGGGGCGCTGGCAGCCCGTAGCCTGCCGGGGTGCTCGTACCCGATCTGCCGTTGCGGACCGCGCGCCTGGTGCTGCGTGCCTTCACCGCCGACGACCTCGCCGTGGTCCGGGACTACCGGGGCCGCCCGGAGGTCACCCGGTTCCTCTACCACCAGCCGTACGACGACGCCGCCGCCCGCGCGGCGATCGACCGGCTGGTCCGGCGCACCGCGTTACGCGCGCCGGGCGACGTGCTCAACCTGGCCGTGACGCTGGCGGACACCGGCGTGTTCGTCGGTGACGTGCTGCTGACCTGGACCAGCGCGGAGCACCGGCAGGGCGAGATCGGTTACGTGGCCCATCCCGACCACACCGGCCACGGCTACGTGACCGAGGCGGCCCGGGAGTTGTTGCGGCTGGGCTTCGAGGGCCTGGGCCTGCACCGGATCGTCGGCCGGTTGGACGCCCGCAACACCGCCTCGGCCCGGGTGCTGGAACGGCTGGGCATGCGTCGCGAGGCGCACCTGCGGGAGAACGAGTTCGTCAAGGGCGAGTGGACCGACGAGGCGGTCCACGCCCTGCTGGCGCGGGAGTGGCGGGAGGCGGCCGGAGCGCCGCGCCGGGCGACCGGGTCGCCCGGCGCGATGCCGTCCCAGGGCGGGGATCAGCAGGGGGACCCCCGACGGAAGCCCGCCTCGACGAAGGACGCCGGTCCGGCCTCGTAGTAGCCGACTCCGGGCCGGATCGGGTGGCCGGTGAACAGCTCCACCCGGGACCCGAACCGGACCAGGTACGCCTCGGCGTCACCCGCGTCGTTGCGGATCAGGCTCCCGCGCGTGCCGTAGATGTCCTCCAGGGCGGCGAAGGACATCCCCACCGACGCGCCGGCCGGGGAACGTGGGGGGACGGTGGCGGTGCCGACCGACGTCAGTCGCCCGTCACGGAAGCCCAGCATTATCTTGCCGGCCCACGCTCCGGTCACCCCGGCGTACGTCACGCCGGGGCAGCCGGGCGCCGTCCAGTCGATCAGACCGGCGGCGACGAGCCGGTCCAGCCGGGCCCCGATCCGGTACGGGCCCGCGCCGCCGACGCTGAGCACCTCCACCTCGGAGGCCGGACCGGGTGCCGGCGCGGTGTCGCCGATCGCCCGGGACGTCGACGCGGCGGCGGCCGGTGCGGCGACCTGCATCGGGGCCAGCGTTGCGAGCGTCAGCAACCCGGCGAGGACGGTGGACGAGAGACGGTTCATGGCGTTCTCCTTCGGTCGGGACTCCCTGTCCTGTTGGTCTCCGGCCGGCCCGGTTCGGTTCACCGCTGGCCGATGACAAGTGGCCGACGGCTGGTCGGGGGTGCCGGCTACCGTCGGAAGGGCGGTCGACGGGGTGGCGACCCGGAGGTGATGCGATGGCCACACCGATGCGGATCGGGGCGTACCGGGTGGAGCGGCTGCTCGGGACGGGGTCCTTCGCCACGGTCTGGCTCGCGTACGACCCGGCGCTTGAGGACCGGGTGGCGATCAAGGTGCTGGCCGAGAACTGGAGCCACGACCTGCGGGTGCGGGAGCGGTTTCTCGACGAGGCGCGGCTGCTGCGGCGGCTGGACCACGACCGTGTGGTCCGGGTGCACACCGTCGGCGAGCTGCCCGACGGCCGCCCGTACGCGGTGCTGGCCTGGGCGGACGGTGGCAGCCTCCGGGACCGCCTGGCACGCGGACCGCTGCCGGTGGCCGAGGCGGTGACGCTGCTCGACGAGATCGCGGCGGGGGTGGCGGTGCTGCACCGGCATCGGGTGGTGCACCGCGACCTGACCCCGAGCAACGTCCTCTTCCACTCGGGACCGGGCCGTGAGCGGGTGCTCATCGCCGACCTGGGGCTGGCCAAGGCGCTCGCCTCCGCTTCCGGACTGACCGCCCGGGCGGGGACACCCGGCTACATGGCGCCGGAGCAGGACCACCCGCTCGCGGTCGTCGACACCCGCGCCGACGTGTACGGGCTGGGCCGCCTCGGGCTGCGGCTACTCGGCGAGGTGCCGGCGCCGGTCGGTCCGGCCGACGACCGGAGGGCCGCCCGGGTACGGCTGCGGGCCGGGGTGCCGCCCGCGGTGGGCCCGGTGCTCCGCACGGCCACCGCCGCGCGGCCGGCCGACCGGTACCCGGACGCGGCCGCGTTCCGGGTGGCGCTCCGGGGTGCCGCCGCCGGCCGGCCCGCCGGTCCCGTCGGCCACGTCCCGCCGCCGCGCCGCCGCCTCGCCACCTCGGCGGCGGCCGTCGCGGTGATGTTCGTCGCCGGGGGAGCGGTCGCCGGGGACACCGCTCGCCCCGGCCCGGGCGTCGCGGTGGGCCGCAGCGGGCCGTTGACCGTGGTCCTGCCGACCGGATGGCGGGCCGAGGGCACCGGCTGGGCCGGGCAGTACGGTGCCGACGGTGAGCTGGAACCAGCGTTGGTGCTGTCCCCGGATCCCCGGCACTGGGCGGCGGACCCGGGTCTGCCCGGCGCCTTCGTCGGTCTCTCCGCCGGCACGGCCCGCCGTACCGGTCCGGCCGGCTTTCTCGCCGAGCGACCGCACGCCGACTGCGTCGCGGCTCCGCTGCGCAGGACCGGGCAGGGTGGCATCGAGTGGCTGGTCGCCACCTTCGCCTGCCCCACCGGACGGCCGGTGATCGTCGAGGCCGCCGGGCTCGCCGCGGGCTCGTCCGGCCTGCTCTACGTGCAGCTCACCCCGCCGGGGGACGGCGGCCCGGCGTTCGTCGACGCGCTGCTCGCCGGGGTGCGGGCCCGGTAGGCCACCGGTCAGACCACCACCACGGTGATCGGGTACGTCCGATCGTGCTGGGGGACGGTGACCACGACGGTGCCGGCGCGGACGAACCTGATGTCCACCACGCCGGCCTCGTAGCTGCGCGAGACCAGGTCCTCCCGGTCGACGGTGACCTGACCCGGTCCGATGCCCAGGATGCGCAACACCCCGCCGGCGGCGAAGCAGAGCGACCGCACCAGCGCCAGCTCGGTCTCGGCGAGGTCCAGGTCGTGGCGGACAGCACCGAAACACGCGGTGGGCGCCGTGGTGCCGGATGGTGGGGTGGGACGGGCCGCCGGAGTGCGGGCCGGCGTACGCGCACCGCGACGCGGGTCCGGCGCGTCGGTCCTCGACGGTGTCGGAACGGGCGCGGTGACGGTGGACGGCGGGGCGGCGACGCCGGGTGGCGTGGTGGCGACGGTGCTGGCCACCGGCGGCCGTACCGGCAGCGGTGCGACCGGATGGTCGAAGGAGCAGGCCGAGGCGCCGGCGAGGAGCACCAGCGCGCCGAGGGCGGCACCGTGCCGCCGGGCCGTGCCGGCCGGCTCAACCATCGGACAGCCGCTGCCGGAGCTGCCGGCGGGCCCCGTGGACCCGGGACTTGACCGTCCCTTCCGGCACGTCGAGCAGGCCGGCGATCTCCCGGTAGCCCAGTCCCAGCACGTCCCGCAGGGTCACCGCCTCGGCCAGGTCGGGCGGGATCGCGTCGAGGGCGTCGAGCAGGTCGAGCCGGGTGCCGGCGACCACGCTGGTCCGGCGGGGGTCGGGCGGATCGGGCAGGGGCACGCCGCCGGCCTCCACCTGCCACCGTCGCCGCAGCGAGCGGTAGGTGGAACGGGCCCGGTTGGCGGTGATCCGGTAGAGCCAGGTGCGGAAGGACGACCGCTCCTCGAACCCGGTGATGCCGTGGGCGAGCGCGAGCAGTGCGTCCTGGCAGGCCTCCTCGGCGTCCTGCCGGTGGGGCAGCAGGCGAGCGCACTGCCGGAGCACCTCGGGCCGCACGGCGACCAGCAACGCGTCGAGTGCTCTCCGGTCGCCGCGGGCCGCCGACCGGGCCAGTTCGTCGGTGCCGTCCGGGAGGGGCATCAGCTCGTCCAGTGCTCGCCGGTGGGCCGGGATCCCAGGCTATGCCCGTGGTCGCCGGGCCGTCCCGGACGAGTCGGGCAGCCGACGGTGCCGGCCCCGGCCCGACGCAGACGGTGCGTCGGGCCGGGGCCGGGTCTCAGCGGGCGGCCCGCCGCGCCTTGACCATGCTGTCGATCACGTCCCAGACCGCGATGACCACGGTGACCACGACGGCGACGCGGGCCACGTCGTCGGCCCCGCCGTCGCGCAGCCAGGTGAACCGTTCGATCAGCTCCGGGTTGAGCAGCCGGTCGGTGAGCAGCAGCCAGACCACCGGACCCGCGAACGCCAGGTTGAGCAGCGCGTTGACCGCCACCAGCGGCCAGGTCCAGCGGCCGGCCCGGTACTTCGCGACCTCCAGGCCGACGGTGGCCAGCAGCACCACGATCAGGGCGGGGAGCCAGAAGCTCCACAGTGCCGGGTCGAGCACCGGCAGCCGGGAGCCGTCGCCGCTGGCCCAGTGCTGGAAGTGCTGCCCGACCAGGACCGCGACGGTGCCGAGCAGGAAGACGGCCGAGGCCACGCTGTCCGGCTGGCTGATCTGCCGGTCGCGGGTGTCCTCGGGGAGCTGGTCGACGGTCCACTCGGGCAGGCCGAGCGGCGCCCGGGTGCGCTCCAGGACGGCGAAGCTCAGCGTCACCCAGAACGCGACCTGCACCGCGGTCTGGAGCGCGACCGAGATCGCCGCGCCGATGGCCCGGCCCGGCTCGTCGCCGACGGTGGCCGTGACGAGACCGGTGATCACGCCGACCGCCGCCGGGATCCAGGTGAGCAGGGTGCGCAGCACCCGCCACCAGAGCAGGTAGTAGCGCGGGCCGATGAGCTGGAGCGTGCGGTCGCTGTAGCGGGCGGCGAGCTGCTCGGGGCGGCCCATCTCGGTGAGCACCTCGCGCTCGGCGGCGGCGTGGTCCTGCCCGCCGGCGGTCCGGTCGTCGATCATGTCGGCGATGGAGGCGCGCAGCTCCTCGGCGAGCTCGGCGCGGCGCGGCGCGGGCACGGTCCGCAGCGTGGCCGCCAGGTAACGGTCGGTCAGGGAACTCATCGCCCTACTCCTTCGATCAACTGGGTGACGGACGTCCGCACCGCGGTCAGGTCGTCGAGCAGGCGGCCCAGCACCGTCTCGCCGTCGTCGCTGGTGCGGTAGAACTTGCGCGGCCGGCTCTCCTCGGTGTTCCACGCGCTGGTGAGCAGGCCCTGTTCCTCGAGCCGGCGCAGCAGTGGGTAGAGCGTGTTGGCGTCGACCGCGAAGCCGTGCGCGGCCAATCGTTGCAGCAGGGCGTAGCCGTAGTCGGGGCGGCGCAGGGCGACCAGGCTGGCCACCACGACCGTGCCGCGTCGCAGCTCCTGGAGATGGGTCCGGAGGACCTCGTCGCTGACCATGCGTCACACGATACTGTGTGCCACACACTATGGCAACCGGATACAGCATCGTGTGGCGTACCTGCCGGGTCGTCGGAGAGACGACCACCACCACCGTCCGCGTGGCCAATGGAGCCGCCGAGATCACCTCGGTAGGGTGGGTCGGTCGACTCCGACGCAGCTTGATCCACAACCCGGGGGGCGCCACGCATGGGCGATTCGTTCGCGCATCTGCACGTACACACCGAGTACTCGATGCTCGACGGTGCGGCCCGCCTCAAGGACCTGTTCGCCGAGGCGGCGCGGCTCGGCATGCCGGCCGTGGCGATCACCGACCACGGCAACATGCACGGCGCGAACGACTTCTACAAGCAGGCCATGGCCGCCGGCGTCAAGCCCATCCTCGGCGTCGAGGCGTACGTGGCGCCGGAGTCGCGCTTCCACAAGGCGCGGGTCAAGTGGGGGCGGCCCGAGCAGAAGAGCGACGATGTCTCCGGCAACGGCGCCATCACCCACATGACCATGTGGGCGGCGAACCGCACCGGCCTGCACAACATGTTCCGGCTCAACTCCCGCGCCTCGATGGAGGGCCACTACGTCAAATGGCCCCGGATGGACATGGAGCTGATCGCCGAGCACGCCGAGGGCATCATGGCCACCACCGGCTGCCCCTCCGGCGCGGTGCAGACCCGGCTGCGGCTCGGTCAGTTCGACGAGGCGCTCAAGGTCGCCGCCGCGTACCAGGACATCTTCGGCAAGGAGAACTACTTCCTGGAGATCATGGACCACGGCCTCGACATCGAGCGCCGGGTCCGCGACGGGCTCACCGAGATCGCCCACAAGCTCGACATCCCGCCGGTGGTCACCAACGACTCGCACTACACGCACGAGGCGCAGGCCGAGGCGCACGACGTGCTGCTCTGCGTGCAGACCGGCAGCAACGTCGCCGACCCCAACCGGTTCCGCTTCGAGGGCGGCGGCTACTTCGTCAAGTCCGCCGACCAGATGCGCGCGGTCGACTCGTCCGAGCTGTGGCAGCAGGGCTGCCGCAACACGCTGCTGGTGGCCGAGAAGGTCGACCCGACCGGCATGTTCACGTTCCACAACCTGATGCCGCGGTTCCCGATCCCGGACGGCGAGACCGAGGAGTCCTGGTTCCGCAAGGAGACGTTCGCCGGGCTCAAGCGCCGCTTCCCGAACGGCATCCCGGAGGGCCACGTCGTCCAGGCGGAGTACGAGCTGGGCGTCATCATCCAGATGGGCTTCCCGTCCTACTTCCTCGTGGTCGCCGACTTCATCCAGTGGGCGAAGAGCCAGGGCATCGCGGTCGGCCCCGGCCGTGGCTCGGCGGCCGGCTCGCTCGTCGCGTACGCGCTGGGCATCACCGACCTGGACCCGATCCCGCACGGCCTGATCTTCGAGCGGTTCCTCAACCCCGAGCGCGTCTCGATGCCGGATGTCGACATCGACTTCGACGAGCGTCGGCGCGGCGAGGTGATCAAGTACGTGACCGACAAGTGGGGTGAGGACAAGGTCGCGCAGATCGCCACGTTCGGCACGATCAAGGCGAAGGCCGCGATCAAGGACTCGGCCCGGGTCCTCGGCTTCCCGTACGCGGTCGGCGACCGGATCACCAAGGCCATGCCCCCGGCGGTGATGGGCAAGGACATCCCGCTCTCCGGCATCTTCGACCCGAAGCACCCGCGCTACGCCGAGGCGGGTGAGATCCGCGGCCTCTACGAGACCGACCCGGACGTCAAGAAGGTCATCGAGACCGCGAAGGGCATCGAGGGCCTGATCCGGCAGACCGGTGTGCACGCGGCCGGCGTCATCATGTCCGCCGAGCCGATCATCGAGCACATCCCGCTGATGCGGCGCGACGCCGACGGCGTCATCATCACGCAGTTCGACTACCCGACCTGCGAGTCGCTCGGGCTGCTGAAGATGGACTTCCTCGGCCTGCGCAACCTGACCATCATCGACGACGCGGTGAAGAACATCCAGCTCAACCACGGCAAGGAGCTGGACCTGCTCGGCCTGCCGCTGGACGACAAGCCGGCGTACGAGCTGCTCGCGCGCGGCGACACGCTGGGCGTGTTCCAGCTCGACGGCGGGCCGATGCGCTCGCTGCTGCGGATGATGAAGCCGGACAACTTCGAGGACATCTCCGCCGTGCTGGCGCTCTACCGGCCCGGCCCGATGGGCGTCGACTCGCACACGAACTACGCGCTGCGCAAGAACGGCCTCCAGGAGATCACCCCGATCCACCCGGCGCTGGAGGAGCCGCTGCGCGAGATCCTCGCCCCCACCTACGGCCTGATCGTCTACCAGGAGCAGGTGCAGCGTGCCGCGCAGATCCTCGCCGGCTACACGCTCGGCCAGGCCGACCTGCTGCGCCGCGCGATGGGCAAGAAGAAGAAGGAGATCCTGGACAAGGAGTTCGTCCCGTTCCGGGACGGCTGCCGCGCGAACGGCTATCCCGACGACGCCATCCAGGCGGTGTGGGACGTGCTGGTCCCGTTCGCCGGCTACGCGTTCAACAAGGCCCACTCCGCCGCGTACGGCCTGGTCTCCTACTGGACCGCCTACCTGAAGGCGCACTACCCGGCCGAGTACATGGCGGCGCTGCTCACCTCCGTCGGCGACGACAAGGACAAGATGGCGCTCTACCTGTCCGAGTGCCGCCGGATGCGGATCCAGGTCCTGCCACCGGACGTGAACACCTCCGCCGGCCCGTTCACCCCGGTCGGCAAGGAGATCCGCTTCGGCCTCGGCGCGGTCCGCAACGTCGGCGCGAACGTGGTCGCCTCGATCATGCGCTGCCGCGAGGAGAAGGGCGAGTACGCCGACTTCTACGACTTCCTGTCCAAGGTCGACGCGGTGGCCTGCAACAAGAAGACCATCGAATCGCTGATCAAGGCCGGCGCGTTCGACTCGCTGAAGCACCCGCGCAAGGCCCTGCTCGCCGTGCACGCCGACGCCATCGACGCGTACGCCGACGTCAAGCGCAAGGAGGCGGTCGGCCAGTACGACCTGTTCGGCGCCGGGTTCGGCGACGCGGACGCCGGCGGCAGCACCACCGTCATGCCGGTCATCGCGGACAGTGAGTGGGACAAGCGCGACAAGCTGGCGTTCGAGCGCGAGATGCTCGGCCTGTACGTCTCCGACCACCCGCTGTTCGGCCTGGAACACGTGCTCGGCGCGGCGGCCGACACCACCATCGCCGCGCTGTCCGAGGAGGGCACCGTGCCCGACGGCGCGGTGGTCACCCTCGCCGGCATCCTCTCCGGCGTGCAGCGCCGGGTCACCAAGCAGGGCCGGGCCTGGGCCTCAGCCACGCTCGAAGACCTCGCCGGCGGCGTCGAGACGCTGTTCTTCCCCAACACCTACGAGGTGATCGGGCAGTACATCGCCGAGGACGCGATCGTGGTGGTCAAGGGCCGGGTGGACCGCCGCGACGACACCCCCCGGATCATGGCGATGGACATGTCCATGCCGGACGTCACCAGCAACCCGGCGAACAAGCCGGTCACGCTGACCATCCCGGTGCACCGCTGCACGCCGCCGCTCGTCGAGCGGCTGAAGGAGACACTGGTGCTGCACCCCGGCGACACCGAGGTGCACGTCAAGCTGCTCAACGGCGGCAAGGTCACCACGCTGCGTCTCGGGCCGTTCCGGGTCGCCGCGACCACCGCGCTGATGGGTGACCTGAAGAGCGTCCTGGGCCCGGCCAACGTGAGCTGACCGAGCGGCCCGGGCGGTGATCGGGCAGCATCGAAGGGATGCCGCCCGATCATCTGCTGCACGTCCGTGACCTCGTGCCCGACGCGCTGGCCTGCCTGCGCGAATGCCGGTCCGCGCCGGCCGACCGCTGGCCGCGGCACTGGCGGTCCGGCTACCTGGACCGGCACCCGGACGTGTTCCGGGTGCTCGACCGTGACGGCGACTGGTCCGAACCGGCGTCCGTGACCGCCGCCGTGGCCGGGCTCCGCGACCGGGTCGCCGACCTGGCCGCCCGCGCCGAGGCGGTACGCGGACTGCTGCCCGCCGGCGTCGCGGACGCGGCCGGCGCGCTGGGCTGGTCCGGTCAGGGTGGACCGGTCGAGTGCGTGGTGCTGGTCGGGCTGCACCAGGCCAACGGCTGGGCCGACGACCTGGGCGGTCGCTACGCGCTCTTCCTCGCCGTCGAGCGCCTCGGCCCACCGGACGACGACGGGCTGCTGGTGCGGCACGAGGCCGCGCACGTGGTGCACGACCGGCGGGCCGGGATCCGCCGCTGGCCCGAGCACGGGGTGGCGACCCATCTCTTCGCCGAGGGACTGGCCACCCAGGTCACCGCCGAACTCGACCCGGGCCGGCCGCCGGAGGCGTACCTCTGGTTCGGTCGTCCCGGCCACCGGGCCTGGCTGGACGAGTGTCGCCACCGCTGGCCGGAGATCCTGGGCCGGGTCCGGGCCGACCTGGACGCCACCGACCCGGACCACCACGCCGCCTACTTCCTCAAACGGGACTCGCCGCTGCGCGGCGACCTGCCCGCGCGCTGCGGCTACCTGGTCGGCCTGGCGGCGGTGCGGCGACTGCGGGCGCGGCACGGCCTGCCCGAACTGGCCGCCTGGCCGCTGGACCGGGTCCGGGCGGAGCTGGCGACCGCGCTCGCGGACCTGCCCGCCCCTAGGGCGGGGAGGTGACCAGCACGAAGTGTCTGCTGGTGCGCATGTCTCCACTTTCGGCCATAGATCAACAGGTACGGTTTTTTCGTGCAGCTCGGGTACCAGTTCCGGCAACGCGGTGGCGACCGTGCTGGTCGGCACCTGGACCGGAGAGTTCGATCGGGAGCAGGCCCGCGCCGTGCTCTCCGGCGACCGCCCGTTCGACGAGACCAGCACCCCCTGACCCCACCCCACCCCACCCCACCCTCGCCCCACCCCACCCCTCACGCGATCTTGCACCTTGTGCCCCCGCAAAACGGACGAAGCGCCCACCGAGGGGGCCGAAACCGCAAGATCGGCGAGGGAGTGGGGGAGGGGAGGGAGGGACGGGGTGGGGTGGGCCACGGGGGTGGGATTGGCGGTTTTGGGTGGGGGGTGGGGTGGTTAGCGTCGGTGACATGGAGCTGGAGCAGGCACGGAAGTTGTGGCAACCGGAGCCGGGCTGGTTGAACACCGCCACCTACGGGCTGCCGCCCGATCCGGTGTGGACGGCGATGCAGCAGGTGCTCGCCGACTGGCGTACCGGACGGGTGTCGTTCGAGGTGTGGGACGAGTCGGTCGGGCGCTCCCGGGCCGCGTTCGCCCGGCTGGTCGGCGTGGACGCGGCCGACGTGAGCATCGGCGCGGCCGTCTCCCAGTTGGCGGCGCCGATCGCGGCGTCGCTGCCGCCGGGCGCCACGGTGGTGGTGCCCGAGGTCGAGTTCACCTCGATCCTGTTCCCCTGGTTGGTGCAGGAGGAGCGCGGCGTGCGGGTGCGCACCGTCCCGCTCGACGGCCTGGTCGACGCCATCGACGCCGGGACCGACCTGGTGGCGTTCAGCCTGGTGCAGTCCGCCGACGGCACGGTCGCCCCGTACGACGAGATCGTCGCGGCGGCCCGGGCACACGACGCGCTCGTGGTTGTCGACGCCACCCAGGCCTGCGGGTGGCTGCCGTTCGCGGCGGACCGGGCGGACGCGGTGCTGGTGGGGGCGTACAAGTGGCTGATGGCGCCGCGTGGTGCGGCCTTCGCCTACCTGGCGCCGGCGCTGCGCGAGCGGATGCGTGCCGACGCCGCCGGCTGGTACGCCGGCCGCGACCCGAGCGCCTCGTTCTACGGCCTGCCGCTGCGGCTGGCCGACGACGCCCGCCGGTTCGACATCTCCCCGTCCTGGCTCTGCTACGCCGGCGCGGCTCCGGTGCTGGAGCTGCTCACCGAACTCGACCCGGTGGCGGTGCGCGACCACGACGTGGCGCTGGCCAACCGGTTCCTGGCCGGGCTGGGGCGACCGCCCGGCGACAGCGCGATCGTCACCGTCGAGGTGCCGGACGCGCAGGAGAAGCTGGCCCGGGCCGGGGTGCGGGCGGCGGTGCGGGCCGGCCGGGTGCGCGCCTCGTTCCACCTCTACACCACCGAGGCGGACGTGGACCGGGCGATCGAGGCGCTGACCGACTGACCAGGCGGAGCGGCCGGCGTGCCCGGAGTGGGCCGCCGGCCGCTCCGCCCACGTTCAGGAGCAGATGTTCGCCGACGTGTAGGAGAGCAGCCGCCACTCGAGGTCGGGACCGAGGGTCATGTCCCACCTGCCGTCCGCCTGGCGTCCGAGGTAGATGAATCTGCTGCCGACGCCGTCGTAGTAGAACCAGCTCTCGTAGACGCTGAGGCGGGTCGCCGCCCTGGCCAGCGTCCTGGAGCCGACGACGCCGTCGCTGACGAGACCTCGGGCGCTCTGCCACTGCTTGGTGGCGGCCGTCGTCGCCGGCCCGAACCGGCAGTCGACGCCGGAGCGGGCGAGATACCCGTCGGCCCACAGGATCATCTGCCACATGGCGACGACGTTGCTGTGCGAGCGCGTCGACGCGGAGACGGGACCCTCGTCCCCCCAGTCGTCGGTCCAGGTGCCGGAGCCCGCGACGTACCCCTGGCTGACGTTGGCCGACGCCGGTCCGGCCGACATCGCGAGAGTGCCGAACGTGACGACGGCCATCGCCGCCACGACGGCTCTGGTTCGAGTGCGCATGAGCGTCCCTTCTGCCTGACGGTGGTTGTGCCGGAGACACGTGTCGCGAGCGGCTCCGGTTGCTCTCCGTCAGGGTTCGGACACCCCGATTCAGGCCAGGTGGCCGCCGATCCTCGTGTAGCCGCGCAGCAGGTCCCGCGCGATGATCAGCCGTTGCATCTCGTCGGTGCCCTCGAAGATGCGGTACAGGCGCACCTGCCGGTACCAGCGCTCGATCGGCAGCTCCCGGGTGTAGCCCATGCCGCCGTGGATCTGGAGCACCCGGTCCACCACCCGGTTGACCATGCCGGCGCCGTAGAGCTTGCCCATCGAGGAGGCGTGCCGGGGGTCCAGCCCCTGGTCGACGGTCCAGGCCGAGCGCAGGATCAGCCAGCGGGCGGCCTCCAGCTCGGTCTCCGAGTCGGCGATCATCCACTGGATGGCCTGGTTGGTGGCGATCGGCGCGCCGAACGTCTCCCGGGTGTTGGCATGGTCGATCGCCATCTGGAGGGCCCGCTCGGCGATGCCGATCGCGTGCGAGGGGATGGTGTAGCGGCCCTTGCCGATCCACTCCATGCCGAGCGTGAAGCCCTGCCCGATCTCGCCGAGGATGTTTCGGTGCGGCACCCGTACGCCGTCGAAGACCAGCGCGGCGGGGCCGCCCTCGCCCATCGTCGGGATGAACTCCGACCGCCAGCCCATCGCGCGGTCGACCAGGAACGCGGTGGCGCCGCCGCGCCGGGCGCCCTTCTCCGGGTCGGTGACCGCCACCACGATGGCGAAGTCGGCGTCGTCGCCGTTGGTGATGAACGTCTTCTCGCCGTCGAGGATCCAGTCGTCCCCGTCGCGGCGGGCGCGCAGCTTGATGTTCGCCGCGTCCGAGCCGGCCCCCGGCTCGGTGATGGCGAAGCAGGAGATCCGGTCCCCGGCGATGGTGGGGAGCAGGAACTCGCGCTTCTGCGCCTCGGTGGCGTGGAACAGGATGTTGTCGGCCTCGCCGCCGAAGCGGAACGGCACGAAGCTGCGCCCCAGCTCGGTCCAGATCAGCGACTGCGTGACCGCCGGCAGCGCCATCCCGCCGTACTCCTCCGGGGTGGCCAGCCCCCAGAAGCCGAACGTCTTCGCCTTGAGCTGGAGTTCGCGCAGCTCGGTGCGGTCCAGGCCGGGGCGGTGGGCGCGTTCGCGACGCAGCAGCTCCGCCTCCAGCGGCATCACCTCGCGGGTGACGAACGCGCGGACGGTGTCGCGGATCGCGCGTTCCTCGTCGGACAGGGCGAAGTCCACGGTGCCTCCTCGGGTCGGCGTCGGCTCCAAACTAGTCGGGGGTAGCGTCGAGGACCCACCGCCGATCTCCGCCCCCGAAGGACGCCATGGATCCCGTCGCCACACCGCCCGTCCCGCGCCCGCTGCCGGCGGTCCGGCGATGAGGGCGCTCGTGGTACGCGGCCGGGGCGCGACCCCGGCCGTCGAGGAGGTGCGCCTGCCCGCCCCGGGCCCGGGTGAGCTGCGGGTCCGGATCCGCGCGGCCGGCCTGTGCCACTCCGATCTGGCCATGGTGCAGGGCACGTTGACGCCCGGGTACCCGCTGGTGCTGGGGCACGAGGCGACCGGCGTGGTGGCCGAGGTCGGGCCGGGCACCGCGTTGCCCGTGGGCACGCCGGTGGTGCTCAACTGGGCGCCCGCCTGCCGCGACTGCTGGCACTGCCGGCACGGCGAGCCCTGGCTGTGTGTCGCGAACAGCGCCGCCTCGGTGCCGCGCGGCGAGACCGCCGACGGGGAGCCGGTGCAGGTCACGCTCGGGCTCGGCGCGCTCGCCGAGGAGGTGGTGGTGCCGGAGCGGGCGGCCGTGCCGGTGCCGGCCGGGCTGCCGCCGGCGCAGGCGGCGCTGCTGGGCTGCGCGGTGCTCACCGGCACCGGCGCGGTCCGCAACACCGCCCGGGTCGCCGCCGGCGAGTCGGTCGCGGTGATCGGGCTGGGCGGCGTCGGGCTGGCCGTGCTCACCGCCGCGCGTCGGGCCGGCGCGGCGCCGATCCTCGCCGTCGACGTGGTGGCGGCCAAGCGGGAGCTGGCCCTGGCCGCCGGCGCGACCGACTTCCTGCCCGCCGACGACGCGCTGAGCCGGGAGATCCGGGCCCGCACCGACGGGCGCGGGGTGGACCACGCGTTCGAGTGCGTCGGCCGGGCCGCCACCATCCGCGCCGCCTGGCGGGCCACCCGGCGCGGGGGCGCGGTCACCGTGGTCGGCATGGGCGGCCGGGACGACCTGCTCAGCCTCTCCGCGATGGAGATCTTCCACTCGGCGCGTACGCTGCGCTCCTCGGTCTACGGCTCGACCGACCCGGACCGCGAGGTGCCGGAGTTGGCCGCCGCGCTCGCCGCCGGTGACCTCGACCTGGCGCCGCTGGTCAGCGGCACGGTGTCACTGGCCGAGGCGCCCGCCGCGCTGGACCGGCTGGCCCGGGGCGAGGGCGCCCGCTGGGTGGTCACGTTCCCGGACTGAGCCCGCCGTCGACCAGGACCGCGACGCCGTCGAGCAGCCGTCGCAGGCCGAAGTCGAAGACCGTCTCCAGGTCCAGGTCGACGCCGCCGGCGGTCAGCGCGTCCATGGTGGCCAGTCGGCCGCCGGTCATCAGCCGGTGGAACGTGTCCTGCTGCCGGTCCACCCACTCCTCGTCGGTGAGCCCGGTGTCCTGCACCGCCTGCGCGCCGGCCTCCAGGTTGACCGCGACGCCCTTCACGTACGCCATCAGCGTGATCGCCACGTGCCAGCGCGCGTGGCGGTCCAGGCCCAGGCCGGCGGTGGCCCGCAGCGCCCGGTCGGTGTGCGCCATGCCGTGCGGCAGCGGCTGCGGCCGGGCGATGGTGATGACGTGCGGCACCCAGCGGTGCCGCCGGTAGACCGCCCACTGCGCCCGGGCCAGCGCCTCCAGCCGGGCCCGCCAGCCGGCCGGCTCGACCGCCGGCAGCGGCGCCTCGGCCAGCGCCGCGTCGGCCATCGCCAGGATCAGCTCGTCCCGGTTGCGCACGTGCCGGTGCAGTGCCAGCGTGGCCACGCCCAGCTCGGCGGCGACCGACCGCAGCGAGACCGCGCCGAGCCCGCCGGCGTCGGCCAGCGCGACCGCGGTCCGCAGCACCCGGTCGCGGCTCAGCTCGGGTCGTGACCGCGCCGGCCGGGCCGGGCCGGCGGGCTCGGCCACCACCGTGCCGGCGCCGGGCCGGGTGAGCACCAGGCCGTCGTCGCGCAGGCGGGCCAGCACCCGGGTCGCGGTGGCGATGGCGATGCCGTGTTCGCGGGTGAGCTGCCGGGCCGAGGGCACCCGGTCGCCCGGTCGCAGCTCGCCCCGCTCGATCCGGTGCCGGATCTCGGTGGCGATCCGCTGGTACGGCGGCTGCGGCCGCGGTCCGCGCTGCGCTGGCATCCCGGCACCTCCGCGCCGAAGCGTACTAGTGCGGTGGGTGGCCCGGGGGGCCGTGCGCGGGCGGCGTACTAGGTCGCGGCGCGTCCCGCCGGCCGGGCGGACCTAGCGTCCGACCCGACCGACGGGTGCGAACAGGGGAGACCCGATGAACGAACCGACAGTGCTCATCTCCGGGGCCGGCGTGGCCGGCCCGGCGCTCGCCTTCTGGCTGGCCCGGCACGGCTGGGCGGTGACCGTGGTGGAACGCGCGCCGGGGCTGCGTCCCGGCGGGCAGGCGGTCGACGTGCGGGGGACCGCCCGGACCGTGCTCGACCGGATGGGACTGACCGACCGGGTCCGGGCCGTCGGCGTCCGCGAACACGGCATGGCGTACGTGGACGCGCGCGGCCGGACCCGGGCCCGGCTGCCGGTGGCGGCGTTCGGCGGGGAGGGGATCGTCGCCGACCTGGAGATCCAGCGCGGTGACCTGGCCCGGCTGCTGTACGAGGCGACCCGCGACCACGTCGAGTACGTCCTCGACGACTCGATCGAGACGCTGGCGCAGGACGCCGACGGGGTGCGGCTCACCTTCGACCGCTCCGCCCCGCGCACCGTCGACCTGGTGGTCGGCGCGGACGGCTCGCACTCCCGCACCCGGGCGTTGGCGTTCGGCCCGGAGTCGGCGTACGTCCGGCCGCTCGGGGCGTACCTGGCGTACTTCTCCACCCCGTGTCCGGACGCCGACGGGTGGTTCCGGATGCACAACGCGCCCGGCGGTCGGGTGGTCGGCGTCCGGCCGACCCGGGACGGCCGCACCGCGGCGCTGTTCAGCTTCCGCTCCGACGCGCTCGACGTGGACCGGCGGGACCGGGCGGCCCAGCAACGGTTGCTGGCCGAGCGGTTCGCCGACGTGGGCTGGCGCGCGGCCGAGTTGCTGGCCGCCGCGCCCGCCGCCACCGACTTCTACTTCGACAGGTACGCCCAGGTGCGGATGGAGTCGTGGCACGCGGGCCGGGTCGGGTTGCTCGGCGACGCGGCCTGGTGCCCGTCCCCGTTGACCGGGCAGGGCACCAGCCTCGCGCTGGTCGGCGCGTACCTGCTGGCCGGCGAGCTGGCCGCCGCCGGGGGCGACCACCGGGCCGGTTACCGGCGTTTCGAGGAGCGGCTGCGGGCGCACGTGGCGAAGGGGCAGGAGATCCCGGGCGGTGGGCTCGCCGGGTTCCTGCCGGCCGGCCGGGCCGCGATCCGGATGCGGGACGCGTCGATGCGGGTGTTGGCGTCCCGGCCGATGCGCGGGCTCGCCACCCGGCTGTTCTTCAGCCAGGCCGACGGGCTCGACCTGCCGGAGTACGCCGTCGGCCGGTGAGCCCCCTACCCGGTCACCGGGCCGGGTCCGCTACCCGGTCGCGGGAGCCGGCCCGGTCACGGTGCCGGGCCACATGTCGACGGCTGCCGATGGGTAGACGGTGCCCGGCGCCTGTGGCGGTCCGCCCCGTGCCGGGCGGGGGGAATGTGTGGCGCATCGACATGGCTCGACCCGTTCGACGCCCCGTAGGTTTCCTGCACGCGACGGCCCTGTGACCCCGGTCACCGACCCGGCCGTGGCGGACGGACCTGCGGAGGGTGAGGCGATGGCCGGGCAAGCGATCCTGTCGGCCCGTGGGCTGACCCGGGACTTCCGGGGTTTCCGGGCCGTCGATCGCGTCGACCTGGACGTGGCGTCGGGCACCGTGCACGCCCTGGTGGGCCCGAACGGCGCCGGCAAGACCACGCTGTTCAACCTGCTCACCGGCTTCCTGCCGCCCAGCGGCGGCCGGATCGAGCTGGACGGCCGGGACGTCACCGGACTGCCCCCGGAGCGGGTGGCCCGGCTCGGCGTGGCCCGGTCGTTCCAGATCACCAGCCTCTTCCCGCAGCTCGGCGCGCGCGAGCACGTCGAGTTGGCGCTCCAGTCGTCCAGCGGGCTGGGCTGGCGGTTCTGGCGGTCGGCGAAGCTGATGCGCCGCTACCGGGACCGGGCCGACGAGCTGCTGGCCATGGTCGGTCTCGCCGACCTCGCCGAGGCCCCGGCCGAGGCGCTCGCGTACGGGCGCAAGCGGGCCCTGGAGCTGGCCATCGCGCTCGCCCTGGACCCGAAGGTGCTGCTGCTCGACGAGCCGACCGCCGGGATGGGCCTGGAGGACGTCGACCGCACCGTCGAGCTGATCGCCACCGTCCGCACCGGACGGACCGTGGTCATGGTCGAGCACAACATGAGCGTGGTGGGCCGCCTCGCCGACACGGTCACCGTCCTGCAGGCCGGCACCGTGCTGGTCGAGGGGCCGTACGAGCAGGTCCGCGCCGACGAGCGGGTCATCACCGCCTACCTGGGAGCCAGCGATGCTGCGCATTGAGAACCTGTCCGCCTGGTACGGCGAGGCCCAGGTGCTGCGCGAGGTGAGCCTGGAGGTGGCCGCCGGCGAGGTGGTCACGCTGGTCGGGCGCAACGGCGCCGGCAAGTCCACGCTGCTGCGGTCCGTGATGGGGCTGCACCCCGGCCAGCGCGGCACGGTGCACCTCGACGGGCGGGACATCTCCCGGCTGCCGGCGTACAAGCGGGCGCGGGCCGGGCTCGGCTGGGTCCCCGACGACCGGGGCGCGTACGCCACGCTCACGGTCACCGAGAACCTGACGCTGCCACCCCGGGTCGGCCCGGACCCGTGGCCGCTGGCGCGGGTGTACGAGGCGTTCCCCGCGCTGCACGCCCGGCGCGACTCGGCCGCGACCATGCTCTCCGGCGGCGAGCAGCAGATGCTCGCGCTGGCCCGGGTGCTGCGCATGGGCGCCCGGCTGCTGCTCTGCGACGAGCCCACCGAGGGGCTGTCGCCGCTGCTCGTGCAGCAGGTCGGCGACCTGCTGCGGGAGGCCAAGCGGCACGGCGTGACCGTGCTGCTGGTGGAACAGAACCTGCACTTCGCCACCGGCGTCGCCGACCGGCACTACCTGCTGGCCGAGGGCCGGATCGCGGAGGCGATGGAGAACACGGAGGTGCGCTCGCGGGAACGCGAGCTGCTGGCGTACCTCGGGATCTGACAGTCGACGGCCGAACCGCGCGGACCGCGCGGCGATGAAGGGGATGACCATGCGTAGGAGCGTGGGTGTGGCCGCCGCCTCGGCGGCGGCGCTGCTGGTGGCCGGCTGCGGCGGCGGTGGCCCGCAGTCCGGCGGCGACTCGAAGTTGACCGGCGACAAGATCGTGCTGGGCGTGCTCAACGACCAGTCGGGGGCCTACTCGGAGCTGTCCGGGCGCAACTCGGTCAAGGCCGTGGAGATGGCCATCGCCGACTTCAAGGCCAAGCACGGCGACGACGCGGTCACGAAGAACATCAGCGTGGAGACCGCCGACCACCAGAACAAGCCGGACGTGGCCAACAGCAAGGCCCAGGAGATGGTCGACCGCAAGGGCGTCGACGCGATCCTGGACGTGCCGACCTCGTCGGCCGCGCTGAAGGTCGCCGACGTGGCCAAGGAGAAGAAGAAGGTCTACTTCAACATCGGCGCGGCGACCACGGACCTGACCGGCAAGAGCTGCAACAAGTACACGTTCCACTACGCGTACGACACCTACATGCTGGCGCACGGCACCGGCACGGTGACCACCGAGCAGGTCGGCAAGAACTGGTACATCCTCTACCCGAACTACGCGTTCGGGCAGGACATGGAGAAGAGCTTCACGGCCGCCATCGGCGCGGCCGGCGGGCAGGTCGTCGGCTCCGACGGCGCGCCGTTCCCGAACACCAGCGGCGACTACTCGTCGTTCCTGCTCAAGGCGCCGACGCTGAACCCGAAGCCGCAGGTGCTCGGCACCATGCAGGCCGGCGCGGAACTGGTCAACGTGGTCAAGCAGTACAACGAGTTCAAGCTGCGGGAGAAGGGCGTCGGGCTGGCCGTCGGCCTGATGTTCATCACCGACATCCACTCGCTCACCCCGGCCGCGCTGGCCGGCACCACCTACACCGACGCCTGGTACTGGAACTTCGACAAGCAGAACCGGGAGTGGGCGGACCGGTTCCAGAAGGAGACCGGCACCCGGCCGTCGTTCGCGCACGCGGCCAACTACTCCGCCGCCATGCAGTACCTGGAGGCGGTGCAGGCCGCCGGCACCGACGACGCCGACGCCGTGGTCAAGGAACTGGAGGGCAAGGAGATCAACGACCTGTTCCTGCGCAACGGCAAGATCCGCGCGGAGGACCACCGGGTCGTCCACGACGCCTACCTGGCGCAGGTGAAGCCGCAGGCCGAGGTCAAGGAGCCGTGGGACTACGTGAAGATCCTCAAGACCATCCCGGCGGCCGAGGCCTTCCGCGCCCCGTCGGCCGACTGCAAGCTCTGACATGTCCGGCTTCCTGCAGAACACGTTCAACGGGCTGGTGGGCGGGGCGTTCTACGCCCTGCTCGCCCTCGGGCTCGCGGTCATCTTCGGCATGCTCCGGGTGGTGAACTTCGCCCACGGCGCGTTCTACATGCTCGGCGCGTTCGGGGCGTACGTGCTGCTGGCCGAGGCGGGCGTGCCGTTCTGGGCCGCGTTGGTGATCATGCCGCTGGCGCTGGGCCTGCTCGGCATGGCGCTGGAACGGGCGGTGATCCACCGGCTCACCCGGCTCGACCCGCTCTACAACTTCCTGCTCACCTTCGGCCTGACGCTGATCCTGCAGGACCTGGTCAAGTCCCGGTACGGCGTGCAGTCCAGCCCGTACGCCACGCCCGCCGAGCTGAGCGGGACCGTCGACTTCGGGCTCTTCGACTTCCCGACGTACCGGGTGTTCATCCTCGGCTTCACCGTGCTGCTCTGCGTGGCGGTCTGGTGGGTGCTCGGGCGGACCCGGATCGGCATGGTGGTCCGGGCCGCCACCGAGCGGCCGGAGCTGACCCGGGCGTTCGGCATCGACGTGGGGAGGTGGGTCACCCCGGTCTTCGGCTTCGGCATCGCGCTCGCCGGGCTGGCCGGGGTGCTCGCCGCCCCGATGCGGGCGGTCAACCCGCTGATGGGCGCCGACCTGATCATCGTGGTCTTCGCGGTGGTGGTGATCGGCGGGCTCGGCTCGATCTTCGGCTCGGTCGCCGCCGGCTTCGGCATCGGCCTGATCCAGGCGTGGGGCGAGGCATACCTGTCCGACTACCCGCTCGTGTCGCAGACCGTCGTGTTCGTGGTGATGGCCGCCGTGCTGCTGTGGCGCCCGGCCGGCCTGTTCGGCCGTGAGGAGGCACCCGCGTGAGCAGTACGGTGGACACCCCCACCGAGGAATCGGCCCGTCCGGCTGCCCGGTCCGGGCTGCTCGCCGTCGCGCGGGCGCCCGGCTGGGTCCGGTACGCGCTGCTGGCCGCCGGCCTGCTGGTGGCGCTCTGGCTGCCCAACGGGCTCTACCCGGCGGTCGCGGTGGACATCCTGTGCTGGGCGCTGTTCGCCGTCTCGGTGGACCTGCTGCTCGGCTTCACCGGGCTGATGTCGTTCGGGCACGCCGCGTTCTGGGGCACCTCGGCGTACGTCACCGGGCTGGTCGCGATCCACGCCGGCCTGCCGTTCCCGGCCGCGGTGCTGGCCGGGGCGCTGGCCGCGGCGCTGCTCGCGCTACCGATCGGCTACCTGGCGGTGAAGCGCACCGGGATCTACTTCGCGATGGTCACGCTGGCGTTCGCGCAGATGGTCTACTACGTGGCCAACGAGTGGCGCTCGGTGACCCAGGGCGAGAACGGCCTCCAGGGCGTGCCGCGCGCGTTCTTCGGCGCCGACCTCACCGACGACTACTACTTCTACTACGCGATCCTGCCGATCGTGCTGCTCGGGCTGCTCGCGGCGTGGCGGATCGTGCACTCGCCGTTCGGCCGGGTCCTGGTCGGCATCCGGGACAACCCGGCGCGGGCCCGCGCGCTGGGCTACCCGGTGCACCGTTACAAGCTGACCGCGTTCGTGCTCTCCGGGTTCCTCGCCGGGCTCGGCGGCGGGCTGTTCGCGGTCGGCCACCGGTTCGTCTCGCTGGACGTGCTGCACTGGACCACGTCCGGCAAGGCGGTCATCGTGGTGGTGCTCGGCGGCATCGGCACGCTGTGGGGCGGCGTGCTCGGCGCGGCGCTGGTGGTCCGACTGGAGGACTGGCTGTCGTTCTCCGGGTTCGAGGCCATCGGGCTGGTCACCGGCGGCATCTTCGTGCTGGTCGTGCTGCTGTTCCGGCGGGGCGTCTGGGGCACTGTCGCGCACCTGGCCCGGCGTCGGGGAGCCGCCCGGCGCGAATGAACCTCCCGGTGGCGCATCCGGATCGGGCCGCCCGGACGAACCCCCAGGTAGAAGAGCTACCCGGGGGTACGTCCGTTGCTGACCGAGAACATGCCGGCCGGGGCCGCCGAGTCGGCCCGTAAACGGCTCATCACCGCCGCCGAGGACCTGGACGACAACCAGGTCGCCGGGCTGGTGCTCGACCTCGCCGCCGAGGTCGGGGTCGCGCCCTTCTGGGAGCAGATCTGCCTGCCGCTGCTGGGCGCGCTGCGCGGGCACAGCGCCGCCGAGATCGCGGTCGAGCACGCCCTGTCCGAGGGCGTCCGGGTCGGGCTGGACGTGTTCCGCCGGGAACCGACCCGACCGCTGCCGGTCGAGGGGGTGCTGCTCGCCGGCGCCGAGCACGAGACGCACTGCCTGGGGCTGCACGCCCTGGCGGCGGCGCTGCGCGAGCACGGTCGGGGCTGCCTGCATCTGGGCCCGGCCCTGCCCTGGTCCGCGCTGGCCAGCGCGGTGGCCCGGGTCCGGCCCCGGGTGGTGGTGGTCTGGTCGCAGACTCCGGTGACCGGTCGGGCGTACCGCCTGGTCCGGCTCCGGCGGGACGTCCCGGACGTCCGCCTGCTCGCCGCCGGGCCGGGCTGGATCGAGCCGTTCCCGCCCGGCCCCGCCGCCCCGCGCCGCCTCACCACCCTCGCCGAGGCCACCGCCGCCTGCCTGGAAGGCGGGGCCCCCGCTTAACGCCTCCGGTAGAGATGGGCGCCCCGCTTGGCGGGCACCCGCTTGGCGGGAGCGCCGTCGGCGGGCGGGCCGTCGGCGGGCGGGCCGTCGGCGGGCGGGCCGTCGGTGGGTGCGCCGTCGGCGGGCGTTCAGCCGGTGCGGAAGCCGTGCAGCAGGGCGGCCACCGCCGACTCCGGCTCGAACGCCTCCTCGGGGGCGGCGAGCTGGTTGCCGAGGAGCCCGTCGACGAGCGCGAGCA
The DNA here is from genome assembly GCF_045040125.1 of Micromonospora sp. NBC_01392. Classification (NCBI taxonomy): domain Bacteria; kingdom Bacillati; phylum Actinomycetota; class Actinomycetes; order Micromonosporales; family Micromonosporaceae; genus Micromonospora; species Micromonospora sp. NBC_01392. The sequence continues at coordinate 2,750,124 of NZ_CP109549.1, forward strand.
GGCTCCGGAAGTGGGTCGCCGGATCGGTGGAGCCGAGCGCCGCGACCAGCGGCACCCCCCACTCGGCCAGCCGTGCCCGCCCGGCCTCGATGGCGGGCCGTAGTTCGGGCCGCACGGCCGCCTCCACGAACAGCGCGTACCGGGCCAGCGTGACCACCCGCTCCTCCTCGGTGAACCGGCGGATCAGCCGGCCGAGCACGCGGGTGAAGCCGGCGACGTCCCCGGGCGGCAGATCGACGGCGAGCCGCTGCCAGGCCAGCGTCTCCACCTCGACCAGCCGGGCGAAGACGCCGTCGACGAGCGCCTCCCGGGTGCGGAACCGGTTGGACGCGGAGCCCTCGGGCAGGCCCGCCTCGGCGTCCACCGCCCGGTGGGTGAGCTGCCGCGGACCCCGGGTGCCGAGCACCCGGATGGCGGCGTCGAGCAGGAGCTGCCGGCGATCGGTCACCGGATCAGACTACAGGTGTAGTGAAGGCGACTACATCTGTAGTACGGTGGCCGGCATGGCGGGTCGGGCGGTGGTGGTCGGTGGCGGCATCGGAGGGCTGGCGGCGGGCATCGGGTTACGCGCCGCCGGCTGGGAGGTCACGGTCCTGGAGCGGTCCGCCGGGCTGCCGGAGACCGGGACCGGCCTCGGCATCTGGCCCACGGCGATGCGCGCGTTGGACACGCTCGGCGTGGGCGACGAGGTGCGTCGGCGGGCCCGCCGGCAGGCCGGCGGGTCGATCCGGCGACCGGACGGACGCCGCATCGCCACCATCGACGTCGACCGGCTGGAACGCCGCCACGGCGAGCCGGTCCACCTCGTCACCCGGCCGGCGCTGCTCGCGGTGCTGGCCGGCGCGCTGCCCGGACCGGCGCTGCGGTTCGCCACGCCGGTCGTCGACCCGGGCGCGCTCATCGACGCGTACGACCTGGTGGTCGGCGCGGACGGGATCAACAGCGTGGTCCGCGTCGCGCTGCACGGGCAGCGCTGTCCGCTGCGCTACGCCGGCGCGGTGGCCTGGCGCGGGGTGGCCGACGTGGAACTGTCCGAGGGGGGTGAGACCTGGGGGCGGGGCCGCCGGTTCGGCCTCACGCCGATCGGCGACGGGCGGACCAACTGGTACGCCTCGGTGCGCCTCCCGAAAGGGCATCCCGCACCGGTGGACGACGTCGCCGAGCTGCGCCGCCTCTTCGGCGACTGGCACCCGCCGGTGCGCCGGGTGCTGGACGCCCTCACCCCGGCCGGCGTCCTGCGGCACGAGATCCGCGACCTGACGCCGCTGCCGTCCTACGTGGCCGGCCGGACGGCACTGCTCGGCGACGCCGCCCACGCCATGACCCCCGACCTCGGGCAGGGCGCCTGCCAGGCGCTGATCGACGCGGTCGCGCTGGCCGACTGCGTCCGCGACGCCGACGACCTGCCGGCCGCGCTGCGGGCGTACGACAGGCGCCGTCGCCGGCCCACCCAGCGGATCGCGGCCGGCGCGCGGTGGGCGGGGCGGCTCGCCCAGGCCCGGCGGCTGCTGCCGGTGCGGGACGCGGTGCTCCGGCTGGCGCTGGCCGCAGGCCCACCGGCCTGAGGCCCCCCCGCCCCCGCCCCGCCCCCGCCCCCGCCCCCGGGGCCGCGACGCCCCGGCATCCTGTTTCACGGAAAGAGTGGCTAACTGGGCCCCGAAGGCCACTCTTTCCGTGAAACAGGCGCATGGGGGGCGGCGCGTGGCGGCGGGGCGGGGCGCCTGAGGTCTGGTGCGGGCTCGCGTTTGGGGGTGGGGTCGCACCGGCGTGACCTGGCACACATTCGATACGGACCTGTTCCGTATCGAAACTCGCTCACCTACGCTCGGCAGCGTTACGAGTCTGCCCCGTATCGTATTCGGACGCGGGTGAGCCGGGGGGAGAACCCAGATGGAAGCGCACGAAAACACCGGACACCCGAGGAGGTGGGCGATCCTGGGCGTGCTGGTGATCAGCCTGCTCGTGGTCGTCCTCGACAACACCATCCTCAACGTCGCCCTGCGCACGCTCGCCGACCCGGTGCACGGCCTCGGCGCCAGCCAGGGCGACCTGGAGTGGGCGATCAACTCCTACACCCTCGTCTTCGCCGGCCTGCTCTTCACGTTCGGCGTGCTCGGCGACCGGTTCGGCCGCCGGCGCTTCCTGATCCTCGGGCTGGTGCTGTTCGGGCTGGCCTCGCTGCTCTCCGCGTACGCGCAGGACCCGGCGCAGCTCATCGGCGCGCGGGCCCTGATGGGCGTCGGCGGCGCCGCCATCATGCCGGTGACGCTCTCGATCATCTCCAATGTCTTCGACCCGCGCGAGCGCGCCCGCGCGATCGGCGTCTGGGCCGGCGCGGTCGGTCTCGCCGTGGCCATCGGCCCGGTGCTCGGCGGCGCCCTGCTGGAGCACTTCTGGTGGGGCTCGGTCTTCCTGATCAACGTGCCGGTGGTGGTGGTCGGCGTGGCGCTGGTGGCGATGCTGGTCCCCGAGTCCCGGGACCCCGCTCCCGGCCGGGTGGACGTGCTCGGCGTGCTGCTCTCCGTGGTCGGCCTGGTCGCCCTCACCTACGGCATCATCGACGGTGGCGAGCACGGCTTCGGCCGGCCGCAGGTCTGGGCCGCGATCGTCGGCGGGCTCGCGGTGCTCGGCTGGTTCGTCGCCCACGAGCTGCGCAGTGACCACCCGTCGCTGGACGTGCGACTGTTCCGGGTGCCCCGGTTCGCCGCCCCGGTGGCGTTGGTCGGGCTGGTCTTCTTCGCCGCCATGGGCGTGATGTTCTTCGGCGCGTTCTACCTCCAGCTCGTGCGTGGCTACAGCCCGCTGGAGAGCGGCCTGCTCTTCCTGCCCTTCGCGGCCGCCCAGCTGATCTTCGCGCCGCGCAGCGCCGCGATGGTCCGTCGCTACGGCGGCCGGGCGGTCGCCGCGGTCGGGCTGCTGCTGACCACGATCGCGCTCGCCGCGTTCGTGTTCATCGACGCGGACACGCCCATCTGGATCTTCTCGGCGGTGGGTTTCGTGCAGGGCGCCGGAATGGCCAACATCATGCCGCCGGCCACCGAGTCGATCATGTCGGCGCTGCCCCGGGAGAAGGCCGGCGTGGGCTCGGCGGTCAGCAACACGGTCCGCCAGGTGGCCGGCGCGCTCGGCGTGGCGGTGCTCGGCTCGGTGCTCTCCGCGGTCTACCGCGACCAGGTCGGCCCCGCGGTGGCCGCGCTGCCCGCGCCGGTCCGCGACGCCGCCCGGGAGTCGGTCTCCGGCGCGTACGCGGTCGCCGACCGCCTCGGCCCGGCTGCGCCGCGACTGATCGACGCCGCCAACGACTCCTTCGTCTCCGCGATGCACTGGGCCGCCGGCATCTCCGCGCTGGTGGCCGCGCTCGGCATCGTGATCGTGGTGCGGTGGATGCCGGGGCGGGCGGTCGTCGCGCCCGACGCCGCCCCGGCCACCGAGCCGGAGTTGGCCGGGACCGCGTAGGTTCGTGGACAATGTCTGACATGACGTCCACGACGGGTGCTCCGCGATCGCCGGGTCGACCGCGGAGCACCCGCGCCGACGAGGCGATCGTGGAAGCCACCCTCGACCTGCTCGCCGAGGGCAGCACGATCGAGGCGCTCTCCATCGAGGCGATCGCGGCCCGGGCCGGGGTCGGCAAGGCCACCATCTACCGCCGCTGGTCGGGCAAGGAGGCGCTGCTGCTGGACGCGCTGCGCCGGCTCAAGGGCGTCCCGCCCCGCCCCGGTGGGCGTTCCGTCCGGGACGACCTGGTGCTGCTGGTCGGCGCCGTCGGCCAGCACACCGACCCCCGGGCCCGCAAGATCATGCCCTGCCTGGTGCCCGAGGTGAGCCGCAGCTCCGCCCACCGGCAGGCCTACGAGGCGATCATCGAGCCCCGGCGGCAGGCCATGCGCGACGTGCTGCGCCGCGCGATGGACAGCGGCGAGCTGCGCGCCGACCTCGACATCGAGGTGGCCATGGCGTTGCTCACCGCGCCGATGCTCACCCAGCGCATGCTGCACTGGCACCCCGAGCTGGACGAACGCATCCTGCCCGAGCGGATCGTGGACGCCGTCCTGGACGGCCTGCGCGTCCGCTGACGCCCGGCCCGCGCGCCGGCCGGCCGGGTGCGCGCCGACGTCAGCCGGCCGGGGTGCGCGCCGACGTCAGCCGGCCGGGGTGCGCAGCCGGTGCAGGCGCAGCGCGAGCTGCACCTCCAGCGCCCGCTCCGGCTTCTGCCAGTCGGCGCCGAGCAACTGCCCGACCCGCTCCAGCCGCTGGGTCACGGTGTTGACGTGCACGTGCAGCTGCTCGGCCGCCCGGGCCAGGCTGCCGCCCACCCCGAAGTACGCCTCCAGCGTCCGCACCAGCGCGGTGCCCCGCCGGGCGTCGTAGTCGACCACCGGCCCCACCGTGGCGGTGAGGAACCGGGCCACGTCCCGGTCGCCGGCGTCGCCGACCGCCCCGAGCAGCAGCCCGACGAAGCCCAGCTCCGCGGTGCTCGCGCCCTGCCCGGCCCGGCCCAACGCGCCGAGCGCGGTCAGGCAACGCTCCGCCTCGGCGAACGCGACCGCCAGCGACGCCGGACCGGTCGACGGCCCGCTCGCCCCGGCGGTCACCGGCCGGCCGGTCACCCGGGACAGGTCCCGGGCCACCGCGCGGGCCGCGCCGCCGGCGTCCCGGCCGGGCAGCATCAGCACCACCCGGCCGTCCCGCGCCGCGGCCAGCCCGCCCCGCGTCGAGGCGTACGTGGTGGCCCAGGAGAGCACCCGCTGCCGGGCCGAACCGGTCTCGGCGAACGCGTCGTCACCGACCGCCACCAGCACGTGCGGGGCGTCCAGGTCCACCCCGATCCGGCGGGCCCGGCCGCGCAGCGCGTCGGCGTCCCGCAACGGGCGGGCGATCAGGTCGTCCAGCAGCTCGCCCCGGACCCGCCCCTCCGCCTCGGCCACCGTGCGGCGGAACAGCAGCAGCAACGCGGTCACCAGCGCGGCCCGCTCCAGGATGCGCTGGTCGGCGTCGACCAGCTCGTCGTCCGGGCGCAGCACCAGCGCGCCCAGGTTCTCGGTGCCGGCCACCACCGCGGCGTACCAGAGCGGGCCCCGGCGTACGCTGCGCCCCTCGGTGCGCGACGCGGCGACCGCCTCCACGATGTCCGCCCGGTCCGGCTCGTCGATCTCACCGACCCGGGCCAGCCGCCGCCCCTCGGCGTCCAACGCCAGCAGCGCGCCGCCGAGCACCTCGGTCACCGCGGCCGCCACGTCCTCCATCCCGCCGCCGCGTACCACCAGCGCGGTCATCCGGTCGTGCGCGGCGGCGGCCCGCTCCACCGAGCTGCTGTGCGCCTGGATCGTGCCGTTCGCCGCCGACAACTCCGCCAACGCGGCCCGCGTCTCGGCCAGCAGCCGCGCGGTGTCGATCGCCACCGCGGCGTGCGCCCCCAGCGAGACCAGCAGCGACACCTCCTCCCGGGCGAACGGGCGCGCCGAGCGGTTGGCCGCGTAGAGCACGCCGATCACGCTGGAGCCCAGTCGCAGCGGCACCCCCAGGATGGCCACCAGGCCCTCCTCGCCCACCCCGCCGTCGATCTCCCCGGTGTGCCGGAACCGCTCGTCCTCCTGGTAGTTCGAGGTGACGTACGGGGTGCCGGTCTGCGCCACCAGACCGCCCAGCCCGTCGCCCATCTCCAGCCGCAGCCGCTGGAACCGGGCCGAGATCGACCCGTCGGTGACCCGCATGTACGTGTCGCCGCGCTCGTCGTCGTTGAGCGTCATGTACGCCACGTCGGTGCCGAGCAGGATCCGGGCCCGGTGCACGATCGCGCGCAGCACGTCGTCCAGGTCCCGCAGGCCGGCCAGGTCGCTGGCGGTGTCGTACAGGCCGGACAGCTCGGTCTCCCGGCGCCGGCGGCGCCCCAGCAGCGCCCGCACCCGCAGCGCCACCACCTTCGCCTGCTCCAGCTCGGCCAGCCGGTCGGCGGGCAGGCCGGCGGCGCGCGCGGCGACCAGCGGACCCTCGAACTCGACCGCGGCGGCCTCGCGCGCCAGCAGCTCCAGGAACTCCACCGGCGACGACATGACCGACATTGTGCGCGGCGCCACTAGTTGGCCGTCCAGCCCCCGTCGAGGGCGATCGAGGCGCCGGTGAGGAACGCGGCCGGCGGCGCGCACAGGTACGCCACCAACTCCGCCACCTCCTCCGGCTCGATCAGCCGCTTGATCGCCGCCCGCGCCAGCATGATCTTCTCGATCACCTCGTCCTCGCCGATGCCGTGACTGGCCGCCTGGTCGGCGATCTGGCTCTCCACCAGCGCGGTCCGCACGTACGCCGGGTTGATGCAGTTGGCCGTCACGCCGTGCGCGGCGCCCTCCAGCGCGACCACCTTGGACAGCCCTTCGAGGGCGTGCTTCGCCGAGACGTACGCCGCCTTGAACGGCGAGGCGCGCAGCCCGTGCACCGAGGAGATGTTGACGATCCGGCCCCAGCCGTTCGCGTACATCCGGGGCAGCGCCCGGCGGATCAACAGGAACGGCGCCTCGACCATCACCCGCTGGATGTACTCGAACCGCTCGACCGGGAACTCCTGCACCGGCGCGACGTGCTGCAGGCCGGCGTTGTTCACCACGATGTCGGCGTCCACCTCGAGCCGGCCGACCGCCTCCGGGTCGGCCAGGTCGACGCCCTCGGCCCGGCCCCCGGCCTCGGCGGCGACCGCCTTGGCCGCCTCCACGTTGCGGTCCAGCACCACGACCGAGGCGCCGGCCGCCGCCAGCCGCAGGGCGCAGGCCCGTCCGATGCCGCTGCCACCACCGGTCACCAGCGCGTTGCGACCGGAGAGGTCGACGTGTACGACGTGGGGGACCGCCACGGGTTCTGCCGTCATGGCGCAAGAAGTTACGAGGCGTGTGGCCCCGGGCACATGGGGCGGCGACACATACTCGACCGCTTCGGTGTGTGGTGCGTTCCGCCCCGTTCCGCCCCCGGCGTGTCCGCCCGTCCGCTGGTCGGACCCGACCAGTAGGGTGTGTCGAACACACGTACTGCTGACGGCTCGGGGAGGAGGCGGCGTGCGCGTGCTGGGCGTCGACCCGGGGCTGACCCGGTGCGGGGTCGGCGTGGTCGAGGGCTTCCCCGGGCGCGCCTGCACGCTTGTCGCCTACTACGTCGTCCACACCGATCCCGGGGACGACCTGCCGCTGCGCCTGCTGCACCTGGACCGGTCGCTCACCGACCTGGTCGCCGAGCACCGGCCGGACGCGGTCGCCGTGGAACGCGTGTTCAGCCAGCACAACGTGCGCACCGTGATGGGCACCGCCCAGGCGAGCGGCATCGCGGTGCTCGCCGGCGCGCGGGCCGGGCTGCCGGTGACGACCTACACCCCGAGCGAGGTGAAGGCGGCGGTGACCGGTTCCGGTCAGGCCGACAAGAAGCAGATGACCACCATGGTCACCCGCCTGCTGCGGCTGGCGGAGCCGCCGAAACCGGCCGACGCCGCCGACGCGCTGGCGCTGGCCATCTGTCACGTCTGGCGGGGCGGCACCCGGTCCAAGCTGGCCGCGGCCGCCGACGAGGCCCGACGAGGAGGGGCGCGACGATGATCGCGAGTGTGCGCGGCACCGTGACCGCGACCGGTCCGGATCACGCGGTGGTGGAGGTGGGCGGCATCGGCCTGGCCGTGCAGTGCGCCCCCGGCACGCTCGCCGACCTGCGGGTCGGCCAGCCGGCCCGGCTGGCCACCAGCCTGGTGGTCCGGGAGGACTCGCTCACCCTCTACGGCTTCGCCGACGACGACGCCAAGCAGCTGTTCGAGCTGCTCCAGACCGCCAGCGGGGTCGGCCCGCGGTTGGCCCAGGCGGTGCTCGCCGTGCACACCCCGGACGCGGTCCGCAAGGCCATCGCCAACGCCGACACCGCGGCGCTGACCCGGGTGCCGGGGATCGGCAAGAAGGGCGCCGAGCGGCTGGTGCTGGAGTTGCGCGACCGGATCGGTCCGGTGGCGATCGGCCCGGACGGCGCGGCCGGGGTGACCGCCGGCGCCTGGCCGGAGCAGGTGCGTCAGGCGCTTGTCGGGCTCGGCTGGTCGGCGGCCCAGGCCGAGCAGGCGGTGGCCGCGGTCGCGGAGACCGTCGACGGTGCGACCCCGCCGGTGCCGGTCCTGCTCAAGCAGGCCATCCGCCTGCTGGGCCGCACCCGATGAGCAACGAGAACCTGGTCTCGGCGTACGTCAGCGACGCGGAGCTGGACGCGGAGGCCAGCGTCCGGCCGAAGCGGCTCGCCGAGTTCATCGCCCAGGACCGGGTCCGCGACCAGCTCGACCTGCTGTTGCAGGGCGCGATGCGGCGCGGTTCCCCGCCGGACCACATCCTGCTCTCGGGCCCGCCCGGGCTCGGGAAGACCAGCCTGGCCAACATCGTGGCGGCCGAGCTGGGCGCCGGCATCCGGGTGACCAGCGGGCCGGCGATCGAGCGGTCCGGCGACCTGGCCGCGATCCTGACCAGCCTCGCCGAGGGCGACGTGCTGTTCATCGACGAGATTCACCGGATCGCCAAGCCTGCCGAGGAACTGCTCTACAGCGCCATGGAGGACTTCCGGGTCGACGTGGTGGTGGGCAAGGGGCCCGGCGCGACCGCCATCCCGCTGGACGTGGAACCGTTCACGCTGGTCGGCGCCACCACCCGGTCGGGCCTGCTGACCGGCCCGATGCGCGACCGGTTCGGCTTCGTCGCGCACCTGGACTTCTACTCCCCGGCCGACCTCAAGACGCTGCTGCACCGGTCCGCCCGGATCCTCGGCGTGCCGATCACGCCGGAGGGCGCGGCGGAGATCGCCGGCCGGTCCCGGGGCACGCCACGGATCGCCAACCGGCTGCTGCGCCGGGTCCGGGACTACGCCGAGGTCCGCGCCGACGGCGTGGTCACGGTGGAGACCGCCCGGTCCGCGCTGACCGTCTACGACGTGGACGCGCTCGGCCTGGACCGGCTCGACCGGGCGGTGCTCAAGGCGCTGGTGGACTCGTTCCGGGGCGGCCCGGTCGGGGTCTCCACCCTCGCGGTGGCGGTGGGGGAGCAGCCGGACACGGTCGAGGAGGTCTGCGAGCCGTTCCTGGTGCGGGCCGGGCTGCTGGCCCGGACGCCCCGGGGCCGGGTGGCGACCGAGGCGGCCTGGCGGCACCTGGGGCGCAACCCCCCGAATGGTACATTTGGCATGGAAGCCCCTTCGGGGCCCGATCTGTTCTCGACGCAGACCGATCGGCCGTGATCCTAACGTGATCTGTGCCGCATTCGGTCTTCTCAGGAGCAGGGACTAGACTTCGCCGCGGTCTGTACAGGACGTGAGAATCCGCCTCCGCTGCGGTGCCCCCCGGGGCCGGCGGGGGCCAACCGGAAGGTCGACACCGTGCTTTACGCAGCAGCGAGTGGCGGGGGAGCCGGCGGTCTGACGCCGATCCTCATGATCGCTCTGCTCTTCGTCGTCATGTACTTCATGATGATCCGTCCGCAGCAGAAGCGCCGCCGGGAGGCGGAGCAGATGCAGTCCGCTCTCGCCCCGGGCGACGAGGTGGTCACCATCGGCGGCCTGCACGGCACGGTCACCGTGGTCGAGGACGAGACGGTCCTGCTCGAGGTCGCCCCCGGCGTGCAGACCCGGTACGCGCGTCCCGCCGTGGCCCGGGTGGTCAAGCGGGCCGAGGCGCCCGAGGCCGAGACCATCAGCGAGGAAGCCGAGTCGGTCAAGGAGTGACCAGTCGCCCCGGACGGGGCAGCGGAAACACCCCCACAAGTGGATAGTTGGGTCGGCGTCCGTCGTCGGCACGCGGCCGGACCCGCGCGACGCCCCCGCGTCGCGCCGGGGTCTGCGTGCCGGTCGCCGGTGCCGGCCAGCCGGAGCAGTCGGGCGGACACCCCCGGCCCGACAGTTGTCGCCGCCGTGGAAGCGGCGCGACCGTACAGGGAGACAGGACAGCCGTGGCACCACCTCAGGGACAGATGCGCCCCGGACGGCAACTCGCCGTGCTCGGGTTCATCTTCGTCGTCCTCTATCTTTTGGTGTTCTTCTCGGGCGGCGCCAGCGGTGGCTGGAAGGACCGGCTGGAGCCCCGGCTCGGCCTGGACCTCATCGGCGGCACCCGGCTGACGCTCGAGGCCACCAACACGGTGGACGGCAAGCCGCCGACCGCCGAGAACCTCGAAGAGGCGCGCCAGATCATCGAGAGTCGGGTCAACGCCTACGGCGTGGCCGAGGCGGAGGTGGTCACCGAGGGCAACCGGAACATCGTCATCTCCCTGCCCGGCGAGAACCGTGACCTGACCGACGTGGGCAGCGCCGCCGAGCTGCGCTTCCGCAAGGTGCTCAAGGCCACCGACGGCAGCGGCGCGGCCGCCGCCCCGGCGCCGAGCCCCAGCGCCTCGGCGGCCCCGTCCGGCAGCGCCAAGCCCTCGGGCAGCGCCTCGCCGAAGCCGTCCGGCAGCGCGTCGCCGAAGCCGAGCGCCAGCGCCAAGGTCACCGCGTCGCCGAGCGCCGGCGGGCAGGGCGGCATGGCCCCCGCGCCGAGCGCCAGCGCCACGCCGACGCCGTCGGCCCCGGCGAGCGCCGCGCCGAGCGCCAGCGCCGCGCCGGTGCCGCAGAGCATCGAGCAGCAGCGCAAGGCCGTCGAGCAGAAGGTGGGCGCGGCCGCCTGGGCCGCCGCCTCCGGGCTCCAGGCCCCGGCCGATCCGGCGCAGGCCGCCGCGTTCAAGCCGTTCGGCACGCTCTCCCCGCAGGAGACCGCGGTGCTCCCGGTCGAGATGCAGTTCAACGTCCCGACCATCACCTGTGCCCAGCTCGACAAGCGGCCGGCCGGCTCGATCAACGACCCGAAGCAGAAGGCGGTGGCGTGCGAGTCCGGCGCGAAGTACCTGCTCGACGTGGCCAAGGTGGAGGGCACCGACGTCAAGAACGCCTCCGCCCAGCTCGACCAGACCAGTGCCTGGGTGGTCAGCCTCACCTTCAAGGGTGACGGTCAGGAGAAGTGGACCGCGCTGACCCGCGAGGCGTTCAACAACGAGGGCCAGGCCTGCGACCAGACCGCGCTCGGCCAGGACGGCAAGTGCCGGGTCGCCGTGGTGCTGGACAACGAGATCGTCTCCTCGCCGGAGATCCAGGGCGTGCTCACCGGCGACTCGCAGATCACCGGCAGCTTCGACAACAAGTCGGCGAACGCGCTGGCCAGCCAGCTCCGCTACGGCGCGCTGCCGGTCACGTTCGAGCCGCAGGAGAGCCAGAACGTCACCGCGACGCTCGGTGACAGCCACCTGCGGGCCGGCCTGCTGGCCGCCGGCATCGGCATGCTGCTGGTCATCATCTACTCGTTCTTCTACTACCGGCTGCTGGGCTCGGTCATCTTCCTCAGCCTGGTGCTCTCCGCGCTGCTGGTCTTCGGCGCGCTGGTGGTGCTGGGCCGGTCGATCGGCTTCACGCTCACGCTCGCCGGCATCGCCGGCATGATCGTCTCACTCGGTGTGGCGGCGGACTCGTTCGTCATCTACTTCGAACGCCTCAAGGACGAGATCCGCGAGGGCCGCAGCCCGCGCAGTGCGGTGCCCCGCGCCTGGATCCGGGCCCGCCGGACGATCATCTCGGCGAACGCCATCACGCTGATGTCGGCCGTGGTGCTCTACATCGTGTCGGTCGGCGCGGTGAAGGGCTTCGCCTTCGCGCTCGGCCTGGCGACCGTGCTCGACCTGGTCGTCGTGTTCCTCTTCCGTCACCCGATCATGACGATGTTCGCCCGCACCCGGGCGTTCCTGTCCCCGCGGGTCAGCGGTCTGGGCCGGGCGCTGCCGGCCCGGTCGGCCGAGCCGGGCACCGCCCGCAACCCGCGCGTCAAGGAGGCCTGAGATGGCTAAGAGTGGTCTGGCCGCCCGGCTCTACCGGGGCGAGGCCGATCTCAACATCGTCGGCAAGCGCAAGCTGTGGTTCGGCGTGGCCGGCGCGCTGGTGCTGATCGCGGTGCTGAGCTTCGCGATCAACGGGTTCAAGCTCGGCATCGAGTTCGCCGGCGGCAACTCGTTCCAGGTGCCGGCCAGCGTCGGCACGCTCGACCAGGCCGAGCGCACCATCGACGACGTGCTGGCCAAGGAGGCCCCCGGCGTCGAGGTGGTCACCGCGCAGAAGGTCGGCGGGGCCGGCGGCGAGACCTACGAGATGCGCACCGGGCAGCTCAGCCAGGAGCAGGCCAACGCGGCCAAGACCGCGATGGCGCAGGAGTTCGGCATCCCGGCCGACCAGATCAGCGGCAGCCAGGTCTCCGAGGCCTGGGGCAGCCAGGTCACCTCCCGCGCGTTCCTCGGCCTGCTGATCTTCCTCGCCGTGGTGTCGATCTACCTGGTGCTGCGCTTCGAGTGGCGGATGGCGGTCGCCGCGATCATCTCGCTGCTCACCAACCTGGTCCTCACCTCCGGCATCTACTCGCTTGTCGGCTTCGAGGTCACCCCGTCGACGATCATCGGCTTCCTCACCATCCTGGGCTTCGCGCTCTACGACGTGGTGGTGGTCTTCGACAAGGTGCAGGAGAACACGCGGGGCATCACCGCGAACAACAACCTCACCTACGGCGAGGCGTCGAACCTGGCGCTCAACCAGAGCCTCATGCGTTCGCTGAACACGTCGGTGGTGGCGCTGCTCCCCGTCGGCGGCCTGCTGTTCATCGGCGCCGGCCTGCTCGGCGCCGGCACCCTGAAGGACCTGGGCCTGGTGCTCTTCGTCGGCATGGCGGTGGCGTTCCTGACCTCGATCCTGCTGGCCACCCCGCTGCTGGTGCTGCTGAAGAACCAGGACCCGCGGATCAGCGCGCACAACAAGCGGGTGCTCTCCCGCCGGGCGGCCATCGCCCGGGGCGAGATCACGCCGAAGGGCGCCCCGCGTCCCGCGTCGACCGGTGACCAGCCGATCGAGGCGGACGCGGCGCTGGCCGGCGCCGCCCCCAAGGTCGGCTCCCGGCCGACCGGCAAGCGCCCCAGCGGCGCCCGGGGCGGTCGGCCCAGCGGCGGCGGAGGCAACCGGCCGGGCGGCGCGAAGCGCCGCTGACCGCAGGACCCGAGAAGATCGACCGGACGGCGTCCGTCATGCTGTTACCACGGCATGACGGACGCCGTCGTCGTTTCGAGAGGACATGGGACGCATCGTGACGGAGACGCACACCACCGGCGTACGGGGAGACAGCGGTCCCGAGGCTGCCCGGCTGGTCGCCAGCCGGCTGCTGGACGTGCCGGACTTCCCCAAGCCGGGGGTCATGTTCAAGGATCTGATGCCACTCTTCGCCGACGGCGTGGCGTTCCGTGAGGTGATCGACCGGATCATCGCGTACCACGGTCCGGAGTCCTTCGACGTGGTCGCCGGCATCGAGGCGCGCGGGTTCGTGCTGGCCGCCGCCGTCGCGTACGCCACCGGCGTCGGCGTGGTGCCGGTCCGCAAGGCCGGCAAGCTGCCCCGCGCCACCCACTCGGCCTCGTACGCGCTGGAGTACGGCGAGGCGACGCTGGAGGTGCACCAGGACGCGTTCACCGCCGGGCACCGGGTGCTGGTGCTGGACGACGTGCTGGCCACCGGCGGCACCGCCGAGGCCACGCTCGACCTGGTGGAGCGGGCCGGCGGCACGGTCGCCGGCTTCACCGTCCTGCTGGAGCTGGGCTTCCTCCAGGGGCGGGAGCGCCTCGCTCCGCGCCCGATCCATGCCCTGCTGACCGTTTGACAGTGCTCGTCCCGCGCAGCCCGCCGGCACCGACCGTCCGGGGGAGCGGCGGTCTGCCCTGCCTACGGGTAGCATTGCCCTTTGCCTGACCGGGCGGGCGACCGTCCGCAGGCGGCAGAGCCGCCGGGGCGGAGCCCCGGTGACCGGCGCGGAACAACACCGGCCCCCGGGTCGGTTGGATCAGACGTCGGCCGGACGGCCGGCGCATCCCGGCGAACGGTGAGGAGGCCGGTGTCCCACGATGTCGTCCCTCCGGTGGAGGGCACGGTGCACCCGACAGGCGACGCGGACGGCTCGGTGACCGAGCGCGACGGCAACCCACCGGTCGGGGCTATCGACGCCACCGACGGCACGCCGGACGCACCTGCCGACGGCGGTGGGGTCGTGGTGCCGTTCCCGACCGACGGCCCCGATGACCCGGTGTCCAGCGGCGGCTTCGCGCTGTCCAACGCGCCGACCGGCCGGCGGGTCCGCGCCCGGCTGGCACGGTTCAACGCGCCCTGGCAGACCTCCCAGGTCAGCGAGGTGCTGGAGCCGCTGATCGCGACGCACCGGGTGAACCATCCCAAGGCCGACGCGCGGCTGTTGCAGCGCGCCTTCGACACCGCCGCCCGGTGGCACTCGGGGCAGTACCGCAAATCCGGCGACCCGTACATCACGCACCCGCTCGCGGTGGCGACGATCCTCGGCAACCTGGGCATGGACACCACGACGCTGGTGGCGGCGCTGCTGCACGACACGATCGAGGACACCGAGTACACCCTCGATGCGATGCGCGCCGACTTCGGCGGTGAGGTCGCGCTGCTCGTCGACGGCGTCACCAAGCTCGACAAGGTCAAGCTGGGCGACGCGGCCAAGGCGGAGACGATCCGCAAGATGGTCGTGGCGATGGCCAAGGACCCGCGGGTCCTGGTGATCAAGCTGGCCGACCGGCTGCACAACATGCGGACGCTGACCTTCCTGCCCCGCCCCAAGCAGGAGCAGAAGGCCAAGGAGACGCTGGAGATCCTCGCCCCGCTGGCGCACCGCCTCGGTATGAACACCATCAAGTGGGAGTTGGAGGACCTGGCCTTCGGCACGCTGTTCCCGAAGCGGTTCGAGGAGATCAACCGGCTGATCGGGGAGCACCAGCCGCAGCGCGAGGCGCTGCTGCGCCAGGTGACGCAGAAGGTGCAGACCGACCTGAAGGCCGCCAAGATCAAGGCGGAGACCACCGGGCGGCCGAAGCACCTCTACTCGATCTACCAGAAGATGATCGTGCGGGGGCGCGACTTCAACGACATCTACGACCTGGTCGGTGTGCGGATCCTGGTCGACACGGTGCGCGACTGCTACGCGGCGCTGGGCGTCATCCACGCCAACTGGCAGCCGGTGCCGGGCCGGTTCAAGGACTACATCGCCATGCCCAAGTTCAACATGTACCAGTCGTTGCACACGACTGTCATCGGGCCCACCGGCAAGCCGGTGGAGATGCAGATCCGCACCTACGCGATGCACCGCACGGCCGAGTTCGGCATCGCCGCGCACTGGAAGTACAAGGAGCACAAGGGCACCCAGGTGGTCGGCCCGCCGGCGCACATCGACGAGATGACCTGGCTGCGGCAGCTCCTGGACTGGCAACGGGAGGCGGCCGACCCGAGCGAGTTCCTGGACGCGCTGCGGTTCGACCTGTCCAGCCAGGAGGTGTACGTCTTCACGCCGAAGGGCGACGTCATCCCGCTGCCCACCGGGTCGACGCCTGTCGACTTCGCGTACGCGGTGCACACCGAGGTCGGGCACAAGTGCATCGGGGCGCGGGTCAACGGCAAGCTGGTGCCGCTGGAGTCGACGCTCTCCAACGGCGACGTGATCGAGATCTTCACGTCGAAGTCCGACACGGCCGGCCCGACGCAGGACTGGCTCGGCTTCGTCAAGAGCCCGCGCGCCCGCACGAAGATCCGACAATATTTCAACAAGGAGCGGCGCGAGGAGGCGATCGAGGCCGGCAAGGACTCGATCGTCAAGGCGATGCGCAAGCAGGGCATGCCGTTGCAGCGGATGCTCACCTCGGACGCGCTGATGGCGATCGCCCGGGACCTGCACCTCGCGGACGTGGCCTCGCTCTACGCGGCGGTCGGCGACAGTCAGGTCTCCGCGCAGTCGGTGGTGCAGAAGCTGATGGCGTCCTACGGCGGCGAGGAGGGCGCGGCGGAGGACATCGCCGAGACCGCCGTCGCCACCCGGCCGCCGCGCAGCCGGCAGAGCAGCGCCGACCCGGGCGTGGTGGTGCGCGGCGTCAGCGACGTCTGGATCAAACTGGCCCGCTGCTGCACGCCGGTGCCGCCGGACTCGGTGTTCGGCTTCGTCACCCGCTCCGGCGGGGTCAGCGTGCACCGGGACGACTGCGCCAACGCCGAGGACCTGCGGGCCCAGCCCGAGCGGGTGGTCGAGGTGAGTTGGAAGCTCACCTCGGCGTCCACGTTCCTGGTCGCCATCCAGGTGGAGGCGCTGGACCGGCACAAGCTGCTCGCCGACGTCACCCGGGTGCTCTCCGAGGAGCGGGTGAACATCCTCTCCGCGACGGTCACCACCACCCGGGACCGGGTGGCGGTCAGCCGGTTCAGCTTCGAGATGGCCGACCCGAAGCACCTCGGGCACCTGCTGGCCGCGGTGCGCAAGGTCGACGGCGTGTTCGACGCGTACCGGGTCACCTCCGGGGCCTGAACTTGGATGCGGTTACATAGATGGTTGCCGCAGGGCGTTGCGGGCGGTCCCGGTAGTCCACTCGGGGGTGGATCTTCCTGAGCTGCAGCCCGCCAGATCCGCGAGTCGTCAGGCTGCTCACCGACCGCGGCGGTGACGTGGTTTCGATTGCGACTGGACGGCAGGGGTGATCCCTCAGCCCTCGCCGATATCTTGCTGCTGTCGCGATCTACTGGCGCAGGAGCCCGACGAGGCAGCCATCAGCCTGCTAGTCGGAGTGTGGTACTTCCCGCGTATCGGATCATCGACGCTCTCGACCCTCCGCTCGCCTTGGCCCCACCACTTGGCCTCGGGTTGAGCCCGTCGCTGGTGTTGACAGCGCCTTGATCCCGAGCTCGTGCGCACCGTCTCCTGGGACATCGATCAGAAAATGGCTGGATGACCGGTCATTCCGACGGCCTATACCACGGCTGCCTCGACTCAACAAGCACCACTGACCCATCCGGCCAGCGGCGGCTGAGTAACCGTAACGAGATCGCGATCTGAGGTATCGCTGCATGTGGATCAGTGATAGTTTGATTTCGGGGAGTAATCCTCAAATCGGGGCTCCGCACCCTGCGGGATCCAGGCTGCGAGAAAGGTGCTTCAATGCGAAAAGGAACCAAGCGGGCTCTCATTGCTTCAGTTGCGATGGGGCTCACTACGCTGGCTCTGCCAAGCACGCCGGCGTTCGCCATCTCGAAGGTGCCGTGCACTAGTTCGACCGTGGAACTAATCAATGCCCTTAACGTTCGCTCCTGCTTCTCGGGCAACGGAACTACTGCCCTCATCGGCAGCTTTGTAAGTTTCAAGGCTGGGAACAACGATGCTTCGGTCAAGTTCTCGAACGGGAATAGCCTTGGTCTCATGCCGGGCCAGAGTGCGCGCTGGTCGCTTCCCGGTGCGAGCTTGACGGCTGTCTCAATTTTCAACTAGCCAAGTTCGTCGCCGCTCGTGGCTGAGGTGGTTCTCCAGTGAGCTAGTCGGCGGCCTGGGCTGCTTCGAATAAATCCCGCGAATCTCGGCACAGGACGCTCTGAGTGCTATAGCGGCAGAACAGAGCTCCCTGCGTGTTTCCTCGAAATTATGTGGTCGTTAGGCACTGATAGCGGCGGGGCGTACCCAACGGTGGCACCGATGCTGGGTTGCATGTCTCAGGAGGAAGGCACCATCGCAGCCTTGATCTCGATGTCGTAATCCGGGTTGACCGCCAGACGTCCGGGGCCTGAGAACCCACGCATGAGAAACGCCCGCCGGTCGCACCGGCGGGCGTTTCTCGTCGAGCCTGGGTCAGCCCTGGATGTCGCTCAGGCTCACCTTGGTCATGACGATCTCCTTCTTCGGGTGACCGCCGCCGGCCTGCTTCGCGAACGCCCCGTCGTCCCCGGCCGCGGCGACCTGCTTCACCACGTCCATGCCGCCGGTGATGGTGCCCAGCACCGTGTAGTTCGGGTCGAGCGGGGAGTCGCCGTACACGATGAAGAACTGGCTGCCGGTGCTGCCCGGCGCAGTGGATTTGGCCATCGCGATGACGCCCTCCGGGTACGGCGGGCGCTTGTTGGTGGGCAGGTTCTCCTCGGCCAGGTTGTAGCTCGGGCCGCCGGTGCCGTCGGTGTCCCGCCAGCCCTTCCCGGTCGCGCTCGGGTCGCCGCACTGGAGCACCTTGATGCCTTCGGTGACCAGGCGGTGGCACTTGGTGTTGTCGAAGAAGCCCTTGCTGGCCAGGTGCGTGAAGCTGCCGGCGGTGCAGGGCACCAGGCTCCGGTCCAGCGTCGCGGTGATCGGCCCCAGGTTGGTGTCGATCGTCATCGTCTGGGTGCCCTTGCTCGCCTGCTGCGCCGGGGGTAGCCCGACGTCCTTGATCTGCGCCGGCCGGCCCTCCTTGGGCACCTCGTTGTAGGTGCACTGGGCGAAGCCGGCCGAGGTGCCGGCCTGCTCCTTGTCGTCGTCGTCGCCGAGCGACGTGGCCAGCCAGACGGTGCCGGCCACCACGAGCACCAGCACGGCTGCGGCGCCGGCGATCGCCTGCGTCTGCCGGCGCTTGCGGGCCTTGCCGGTCCGTTCGGCCATCTCCCGCTCGAGCCGGGCCCGCGCCGCCGCCCGCTGGCGGTCTCTGGTGGACGTCACGGTCACTCCTCACCTGCTGTGCATCGGGGGGACGGCGTCGCGCGCCGTCGAGTCAGGGTGGGTCGGGGCCGACCCGAGGTGGATCAACCGGCGCTGGGGCTGCTCGCCGGCGCGGCGTTCGGCTCGCCGACGGTGAGGCTCTGGATCACCACGTCCGTCTTCGGCTTGACCTTCGCCCCGCTGCCATTGTCCACGGTCGGGAGCTTGCCGATCTTCTCCACCACGTCCAGCCCGCCGGTGACCTTGCCGACGACGCTGTAGGCCGGCTTCGCCGGGTTGAAGTCCTTGAAGAAGATCAGGAACTGGCTGCCGTTGGTGCCCGGCGGGTTGCCGACCAGGGCGACCGTGCCCTTCGGGTAGGCCGGCGGCTGCCCCGGCGCGGGGGAGGCCGACGGGCTCGCCTCGGGCGCGGTGGGGACGTTCTCGTCGTAGAACGAGTAGGTCGGCCCGCCGATCCCGGTGCCGCTCGGGTCACCGCAGCGCAACGCGCCCTCGGTGGTGATCTCGTGGCACTTGGTGGTGTCGTAGAACTTCCGGCTCGCCAGGTGGGCGAGGCTCGCGCCGCCGCAGGGCGCGGCGGCCAGGTCCAGGTCGACGGTGATCGGCCCGCCCTGGTTGGTGGTCACCGTCATCGGCCGCGTGCCCGAGGTCGGCAGGTTCCTGGTGGCCGGCGTGCCGACGTCCTTGAGGTTGGCGTTCGCGGCGGCATCCTGCGGGGTCCAGAGGCAGGTGTCCTCGGCGGCCTGCTTCTTCGGCTCCGAGTCGAACGCGCCGAGCGCCCAGGCCGAGCCGGCCACGATCAGCGCGAGCACCACCGCGGCGCCCACGCCGGCCTGGATCTGCCGGCGGCGCTTCGCGACCGCGGCCCGCCGGGCGAGTTGCCGGTCGAGCTTGGCCCGCGCCAGTTTGCGCTGCCGGTCCCTGCTGGAAGCCACAGGTGCTCCCCTTCCTCTGCCTGATCGTCGCCGGCGTCCGGGCGCCGCCCGCCGTCCTCGGTAGGGGTGCGCCACGCCACACGCCCGCCAGAGTGTACGGCTACCGACTGGGAAAGTGGTGTACGAGGTCCGGCCTCGCCTTATCGGGCGTTGTCACTGGGGCCCGTGAGGCTGCCGGGCACGGTGGCGGGCGAAACCCGTTCGCCGGTACGACTAGGCTGCTGAACGAGGACGACGACCGGACGGAGAGGGGACGGACGTGCTCGTGGCCGGCTTTCCCGCGGACGCCTTCGGCACCAACTGCTACGTGGTGGCGACCGCGCCGGGGGAGCAGTGCGTGGTGGTCGATCCCGGCATCGGGGTGCTCGACCGGCTCGACGCCGTGCTCGCGGAGCACCGCCTGCACCCGGCCGCCGTGCTGCTCACCCACGGCCACCTCGACCACACCTTCTCGGTGGCGCCGGTCTGTGGCGCGCGCGGCATCGCCGCCTACGTCCACCCCGAGGACCGCGAGTTGCTGGCCGACCCGTCCAAGGCGCTGTCCATGGACCTCACCGCGCTCTTCGGCGGGCGGCTGCCGTACGCCGAGCCGGACGACGTGGCCGAGCTGACCGACGGCGCGACGCTGGCGCTGGCCGGGCTGGAGATCACCGTCGACCACGCCCCCGGCCATACCGGCGGGTCGGTGCTGTTCCGGATGCCCGGCGCCGGCTCGCCCTGGGAGGCCGACGAGATCTGCCTCTCCGGTGACGTGCTCTTCGCCGGCTCGATCGGCCGCACCGACCTGCCGGGCGGCAGCATGCCCCGCATGCTGGCCAGCCTCCGGGAGAAGGTTCTCCCGCTGGCCGACGACACCGTCGTCCTGCCCGGCCACGGCCCCGCGACCACCATCGGCCGCGAGCGCGCGAGCAACCCGTACCTCGTCGAGGTGTCCGGGTCCGCGCGCCCGGCCGCGCCCACCCGAGGCCTCTAGACCCTCGCCCGCGCCCCGCGCGGGTGCCCAAGGAGTACGCCATGAGCAAGCCCACGCCCCTGTCCGGTTTCCCCGAGTGGACGCCGTCGCAGCGGATGATCGAGCAGTTCGTGCTGGACCGGATCCGCGCCACGTTCGAGTTGTACGGCTTCGCGCCGCTGGAGACCCGGTCGGTCGAGCCGCTGGACCAGTTGCTGCGCAAGGGGGAGACCTCGAAGGAGGTCTACCTGCTGCGCCGGTTGCAGGCCGACGTCGACGGCCCGGCCGGCGACGACGCGCTCGGCCTGCACTTCGACCTGACCGTGCCGTTCGCCCGCTACGTGCTGGAGAACGCCGGCAAGCTCCAGTTCCCGTTCCGCCGCTACCAGATCCAGAAGGTGTGGCGGGGCGAGCGCCCGCAGGAGGGCCGCTACCGCGAGTTCCTCCAGGCCGACATCGACATCGTCGACCGGGACACGCTGCCGGCGCACTACGAGGCCGAGATGCCGCTGGTCATCGGCGACGCGCTGCGGTCGCTGCCCATCCCGCCGGTGCGCATCCAGGTCAACAACCGCAAGATCTGCGAGGGCTTCTACCGGGGCGTCGGGCTGACCGACCCGGAGGCGGCGCTGCGGGCGGTGGACAAGCTCGACAAGATCGGTCCGGCGCGGGTGACCGAGCTGCTGGCCGAGACCGCCGGGGCGAGCGAGGCGCAGGCCAAGGCGGCCCTGGCGCTGGCCGAGATCTCCGCGCCGGACGCCTCGTTCGCCGACGCGGTGCGAGCCCTCGGCGTCGACGACCCGCTGCTCGACGAGGGCGTCGCGGAGCTGACCGCCGTGGTGGAGACCGCCGCCGCGCACGCACCCGGCCTCTGCGTCGCCGACCTGCGCATCGCCCGTGGGCTCGACTACTACACCGGCACCGTCTACGAGACCCAGATGATCGGGTACGAACGGTTCGGCTCGATCTGCTCCGGCGGCCGGTACGACAACCTGGCCAGCGCCGGCAACGTCCGGTTCCCCGGGGTGGGCATCTCGATCGGGGTGACCCGGATGCTCGGTCTGCTCTTCGGCGCCGGGGCGCTGACCGCGTCCCGGTCGGTGCCGACGTGCGTGCTGGTCGCGGTCACCGCCGAGGAGGACCGGTCGGCCAGCGACGCGGTCGCGGCGGCGCTGCGCTCCCGGGGCGTCCCCACCGAGGTGTCGCCGTCCGCGGCGAAGTTCGGCAAGCAGATCCGGTACGCCGAGCGGCGGGGCATCCCGTACGTCTGGTTCCCGGGGGCGGACGGCGACGAGGTGAAGGACATCCGGTCCGGCGACCAGGTGGCCGCGGCGGCGGGCGAGTGGACCCCGCCCCGGGCGGACCTGAAGCCGCTGGTCGGCGGCGCTGGCGTCTGACGACGATTCGACCTACGGTGGCGTAAGTTACGCCACCGTAGGGAGAACGTCGTGTCCGTGCTCAGTCAGACCGCTCTGCTCACCGAACTCGAACCGGTCGTGGAGAAGAACCTCGACCGGCATCTGTCGCTGGCCAAGGAGTGGTTCCCGCACGAGTACGTGCCGTGGAGCGACGGGCGCACGTTCGACGGCCCGCTCGGCGGCGAGGCGTGGTCGGAGGCCGACTCGACGCTGCCCGAGGCCGCCCGCACCGCGCTGATCGTCAACCTGCTCACCGAGGACAACCTGCCCTCCTACCACCACGAGATCGCCAGCCTGTTCGGGCGGGACGGCGCGTGGGGCACCTGGGTGCACCGGTGGACCGCGGAGGAGGGGCGGCACGGCACCGCGATCCGCGACTACCTCACGGTGAGCCGGGCGGTCGACCCGGTGGCGCTGGAGCGGGCCCGGATGGTGCACATGTCCGCCGGCTACCACAACGTCCACGACGACGAGGTGCTGCACTCGCTGGCGTACGTGTCGTTCCAGGAACTGGCCACCCGCATCTCGCACCGCAACACCGGCCGGGCCACCGGCGACCCGGTCTGCGAGGCGCTGCTGTCCCGGGTGGCGGCGGACGAGAACCTGCACATGGTCTTCTACCGCAACCTGCTCGCGGCGGCGTTCGAGCTGGCGCCGGACCAGGCCATGCGGGCGGTCGCCGACGTGCTGGCCGACTTCCAGATGCCGGGGGTGGGCATCGACGGCTTCGCCCGCAAGTCGGTGGCGATCGCGCTGGCCGGCATCTACGACCTGCGCCAGCACCGCGACGAGGTGGTGGTGCCGGTGCTGCGCCAGTGGAACCTGTTCGAGGTCACCGGCCTGACCGGCGACGGCGAGGCCGCCCGCGAGCAGATCGCCGCCCACCTGGACATGCTGGAGACCCAGGCGGCCCGCTTCGAGGAGCGCCGCGCCGCCCGCGCCGCCCGCCTGACCGCACCCCGCTGACCCCCTCCCCCGGCACCTTCGCCCCACCCCGCTGATTCACGGAAAGAGTGGCTGTTCGCGGCCGGATAGCCACTCTTTCCGTGAAACTGCGCGGGGCGTGGGGCGGGGGTGGGGGTGGGGGAGGGGGAGGGGGAGGTCAGGGGGTTTCGAGGGGGAAGAGGAGGCAGGTGGAGGTGGCGTGGGCGACCAGGCGGTCCGTCGGGTCGGTCAGGCGGGCCTCGGCCAGCGCGGTGCGGCGGCCCCGTTGCAGCACGGTGCCCTCGCAGCGCAGCATGCCGCTGGTCACGGTGACCGGGCGGAGGAACTTCACGTTGAGGTCGAGCGAGGTGTAGCCGACGCCGGCCGGCAGCGTCGTGTGCACGGCGCAGCCGGCGGCGGTGTCGAGCAGGGTGGAGAGGACGCCACCGTGCACCGTGCCGAGCGGGTTGTAGTGGAACTCCTGCGGCAGCAGCTCGACGACGACGCGCCCCTCGTCGGCCTCCATCCGGGAGATGTCGATCAGGTTGCTGATCGGCGGGGCGGCCAGCTCGCCGGCGATCATGGCGCGGATCAGGTCGAGGCCGCTGCGTCGGCCGAGGTGGGCGACGCCGGTGGCCGGGTCGGACCAGGTGAACGTGCGGCTGCGCTCCTGCGTCTGGCTCATGGACCCAGCCTCGCAGCGCGTTGCTGAGTCTGTCAATCAGACCTAGCCTGGTCGGCATGAGACCCGCGGCACTGGACTGGTCGGTGGAGAACTGCACCATCGCGCGCGCCATGGAGATCCTCGGCGAGCGGTGGACCGTGGTCGTGCTCCGCGAGGTGTTCAACGGCGTACGCCGCTTCGACGACATGCGGGTACGCACCGGCATCCCGCGTCAGGTGCTGACCAGCCGGCTGTCCATGCTGGTGGAGCGCGGCGTGCTGCGGCGGGAGCCGTACCGCGAGCCGGGCAGCCGGCCGCGGCACGAGTACCGGCTCACCGAGATGGGGCTGGACCTGTGGCCGGTGCTGGTGGCGGTGCTCGGGTGGGGCGACCGGTACCTGGCCGACCCGGAGGGCCCGCCGCTGACCGTGACGCACCGCGACTGCGGCGCCGAGGTGCGGGTGGCGCTGCGCTGCGCCGAGGGGCACGACGTGGTCGAGCCACGGGACGTCCTGCCCGTCCCCGGCCCGGGCGCGCGTCGTCGCGGCTGAGCAGGGCCGCGTCGGGTCTGACACCTGGTGACGATGTTGTTGCCACGGCGTTACATGCGGCGGCGGTGCGAATCCGGTCAAACGCATGTCTTGTTTACGATCTTAAATGTGTGAATACTTTGGTCAGCCCGGACGGTTTCCCCAGGTCGCCCGGGTTGTCCTCGGGCGTTTCCGCATGACAGCGCCCGTTCACCCCCATCCGGAGGTTGTTACATGCGACCCACGAGGTCCACGCTCCGTCGCGCCGCCGCCGTCGCCGTCGCCGGTACCCTGGTCACCGGCTCGCTCCTCGGCGCACCCGCTCAGGCCGCCCCCTCGCCCGCCTCGCCCGACGCCGCCGCCTCCCTCGTCGCCAAGCTCGGCGACCGCGCCGCCGGCACGTACGCCGACGCCAGCGGCAAGATGGTCGTCACCGTGACCGACGCCGCCGCCGCCCGCCAGGTGCACGCCGCCGGCGCCGTGCCGAAGCTCGTCACCCGCGGCGCCAACCAGCTCAAGGCCGCCACCAGCGAGCTGGAGCGCTCCGCCAAGATCCCGGGCACCGCCTGGTGGACCGACGCGGCCACCAACCAGGTCGTCGTCTCCGTCGACAGCACCGTCACCGGCGCCAAGCTGGAGCGGGTCAAGGCCGCCGCCGCCCGCACCGGTGGCGCGGTCCGCATCGAGGCCGAGGCCGGCACGCTGACCACCCGGATCTCCGGCGGCCAGGCCATCTACACCGGTGGCTACCGCTGCTCGCTCGGCTTCAACGTGCGCAGCGGCTCGACGTACTACTTCCTGACCGCCGGGCACTGCACCAACCTGGGCTCGACCTGGTACTCGAACTCCGGTCAGACCAGCGTCCTCGGCACCCGGGCCGGCACCAGCTTCCCGGGCAACGACTACGGCATCGTCCGGCACAGCAACTCGGCCAACGCGGCCGGCAACGTCTACCTGTACAACGGCAGCTACCAGGACATCACCTCGGCCGGCAACGCGTACGTGGGCCAGTCCGTCCGCCGTTCCGGCAGCACCACCGGCCTGCGCAGCGGCAGCGTCTCCGCCACCAACGCGACGGTCAACTACGCCGAGGGCAGCGTCTCCGGCCTGATCCGCACCAACGTCTGCGCCGAGGGTGGCGACAGCGGTGGCTCGCTCTTCGCCGGCAGCACCGCGCTCGGCCTCACCTCCGGCGGCAGCGGCAACTGCTCCTCCGGCGGCACCACCTACTTCCAGCCGGTCACCGAGCCGCTCAGCGTCTACGGCGTGAGCGTCTTCTGATCCGCACCGCGCGAACGGGCCGCCGGGTGACCGGCGGCCCGTTCCGCGTGCACCGGCTTCGGCCTCGTGCGCCGGGTTCGTTCGGTGCGCCGCGTTCGGCCGCGCGCGCCGCGTTCGGCGGCGTGCAGCGGCTTCGGCCGGTCGGCGGGGCGGGGAGTGCCGGGCTCCGGACCGGGTAGGTATCGGCCGGTGAGCGCCTCCCCGACCGACGTGACCGACGTGACCGACCGGCAGCCGTCCGCCTGGGCGCCGCTGCGGTCGGCCGCGTTCCGCAGCCTCTGGCTGGCGGTGCTGGCCAGCAACATCGGCACCTGGATGCAGACCGTCGGCGCGCAGTGGCTGCTGGTCGACGCTCCGGGCGCCGCGACCCTGGTCTCGCTGGTGCAGACCGCCAGCATGCTGCCGGTGCTGATGCTGGCGCTGCCGGCCGGCGCGCTCGCCGACACGTTCGACAGGCGGCGGCTGCTGATCGCCGTGCAGTGCTTCCTGGCCGCCGTCGGCGTGCTGCTCACCGTGCTGACCGCGGCCGGCCGGATGCCGCCGGCGTTGCTGCTCACGCTCACCTTCGGCCTTGGCGTCGGACAGGCGCTCACGCTGCCCGCCTGGCAGGCGGTGATCCCGGAGCTGGTGCCCCGCTCGCAGCTCGTCTCCGCCTCCGCGCTCGGCTCGATCAGCGTCAACCTGGCCCGTTCGGTCGGTCCGGCGGTCGCCGGCGTACTGGTGGCCCAGGCCGGCGTGGCGGTGGTCTTCGCGGTCAACGCGGTCTCGTTCGCGATCTTCGCGGTGACGCTGGTGCGGTGGCGCCCGGCACGCCGGGAGCAGGACGCCGCGCCGGAGCGGTTCACCGCGGCGCTGCGCGCCGGCGGTCGGTACGTGCGGCACTCGCCGGTGGTCCGCCGGATCCTGCTGCGCGCCGCCCTGTTCGTGGTGCCCGGCAGCGCGTTGTGGGCGCTGCTGCCGCTGGTCGCCAGCCGCCGGCTCGGCCTCGGCGCGGGCGGCTACGGCGTGCTGCTCGGCGCGCTCGGCGTCGGCGCGGTGGCCGGCGCGCTGGTGCTGCCCCGGGTACGCCGGGTGCTCTCCAGCAACCACCTGCTGCTCCTGGCCGGACTGCTGTACGCGGTGGTGCTGGCGACGCTCGCGCTGGTGCCGGTGCCGGCGGTGGCGGTGGTCGCGCTGGTGCCCGCCGGGCTGGCCTGGATGACGGTGCTGTCCAGCGTCAACGCCGCCATGCAGCTCTTCCTGCCCGGCTGGGTACGCGCCCGCGGCCTGTCGGTCTACCAGATGGTGTTCGCCGGCGGTCAGGCGCTCGGGGCGGTCGCCTGGGGCGCGCTCGGCGAGTTCACCGGCCTGGTCGGCGCGCTCACCGTGGCCGCCGCGCTGATGGCGGTCGGCGCGCTGAGCGTGCTGCTCTGGCCGTTGCGGGAGACCCGGGGCGTGGACCGCGATCCGGCCGTGTACTGGCCCGAGCCGCACCTGACGCTGGAGCCGCCGGCGCGGGGCGGTCCGGTGCTGGTCACCGTCTCGTACACGGTCCGCCCCGAGCGGCAGGCCGAGTTCGTCGAGGCGATGCGCGCGGTCGGCCGGTCCCGCCGGCGTACCGGCGCAATGCGGTGGGGGCTGTTCCGGGCCGGCGAGCGGGCCGACGGTTTCGTCGAGGTGTACCAGGTGCCGACCTGGGAGGAGCACCTGCGCCAGCACGGCGGCCGGCTCACCGGCGCGGACCGGGTGGTCGAGGAACGGGCCCGGGCGCTGGCCGAGGACGACGTCCGGGTCAACCACCTGCTGCCGGCCGAGCCGGAGTGACAGCCGGGTGCCCGGGAGCCGGCCCGCCCGCCCTGACAGAATGCGGGAAGCAGTCGTGGACCAGATGAGGAGACGCCAGCCGTGATCCGTACCCACAATGCCGGAAGCCTGCGCGCCGCGGACGCCGGCTCGACGGTGACGCTCGCCGGGTGGGTGGCCCGCCGGCGCGACCACGGCGGGGTCATCTTCGTCGACCTGCGCGACGCCTCCGGCGTCGTGCAGGTGGTGTTCCGCGAGGAGGACGCGCACGCGCTGCGCAACGAGTTCTGCGTCAAGGTCGTCGGCGAGGTGACCCGGCGTCCCGAGGGCAACGAGAACCCGGACCTGCCGACCGGCGAGGTCGAGGTGACCGCCACCGCGCTGGAGGTGCTCTCCGAGGCCGCGCCGCTGCCGCTGCCGGTGGACGACCAGGTCGAGGCCGGCGACGACATCCGGCTGAAGTACCGCTACCTCGACCTGCGTCGCGGCGGCCCGGCGAAGGCGATGCGGCTGCGCTCGAAGGCCAACCAGCTCGCCCGCACGGTGCTGCACGAGCGGGACTTCCTGGAGATCGAGACGCCCACGCTGACCCGCTCCACGCCGGAGGGCGCGCGCGACTTCCTGGTCCCGGTGCGCCTCCAGCCGGGGAGCTGGTACGCGCTGCCGCAGTCGCCGCAGCTGTTCAAGCAGCTGCTCATGGTCGGCGGCATGGAGCGGTACTACCAGATCGCCCGCTGCTACCGCGACGAGGACTTCCGCGCCGACCGGCAGCCGGAGTTCACCCAGCTCGACATCGAGATGTCCTTCGTCACCGAGGACGACGTGATCGACCTCGGCGAGGCGATCGTGGCGAAGCTCTGGTCCGAGCTGGCCGGTCACGAGATCGCCCGGCCGATCCCGCGGATCACCTGGCACGACGCGATGGCCCGCTACGGTTCCGACAAGCCGGACCTGCGCTACGGCGTGGAGCTGACCGAGTTGACCGACTACCTGCGCGGCACCGCGTTCCGGGTGTTCGCCGGCGCGATCGACGCGGGTGGCTACGTCGGCGCGGTGGTCATGCCGGGCGGCGCGAGCCAGACCCGCAAGGAGCTGGACGGCTGGCAGGACTGGGCCAAGGCGCGCGGCGCGCGCGGCCTGGCGTACGTGGTGCTGGACGCGGAGACCGGCGAGGCGCGCGGCCCGGTGGCGAAGAACCTGTCCGAGGCGCACCTGTCCGGCCTGGCCGACGCGGTCGGCGCGAAGCCCGGCGACGCGATCTTCTTCGCCGCGAGCGCGGAGACCCGCGAGGCCCAGGAGCTGCTCGGCGCCGCCCGGATCGAGATCGCCAAGCGGGCCGGCCTGGTCGACGAGAGCGCCTGGGCGTTCTGCTGGGTGGTCGACGCGCCGATGTTCGAGAAGACGGACGACGGCGGCTGGACCGCCGTGCACCACCCGTTCACCTCGCCGAACGCGGAGTGGGTGGACCGCTTCGAGGAGGCGCCGGACCGGGCGTTGGCGTACGCGTACGACATCGTCTGCAACGGCAACGAGATCGGCGGCGGCTCGATCCGTATCCACCGCGGCGACGTGCAGCAGCGGGTGTTCGACCTGCTCGGCATCACTGCCGAGGAGGCGCAGGACAAGTTCGGCTTCCTGCTGGAGGCGTTCAAGTACGGTGCCCCGCCGCACGGCGGCATCGCGTTCGGCTGGGACCGGGTCTGCATGCTGCTGGCCGGCGCGGACTCGATCCGCGAGGTGATCGCGTTCCCCAAGACGCGCGGCGGCTTCGACCCGCTGACCGGCGCGCCGACGCCGATCACCGGGCAGCAGCGCACCGAGGCCGGCATCGACGCCAAGCCGAAGGCGCCCGCCGCGCCGCACGCCGGCACCGCCGGTCCCGCCGCCCCGGTCGCCGACCCCACCTGAGCCCCGCACTTCCGGTCGCCGGCCCGGCGTCCGGGCTGTCGATCACGAGGTTGGCGGGACGCCGTCGCGGCGGGTCGCCCCGCTAACCTCGTGATCGTGGCGCAGCGGGGCGGGACGAGGCTGCTGGTGGTGGGCGGCAGCGGATTTCTGGGCGGCGAGGTGTGCCGGCAGGCGGTCACCGCCGGCTGGCGGGTGGTGGCGACCTGCCACGCGGGCGGCGTCCGGGTGCCGGGCGTCACGGTCCGCCGGCTCGACGTCACCGACCGGGCCGCGGTGCGCGCGCTGCTGACCGAGGTACGCCCGGATGCCGTGGTCGGCACCCCGTACCGCGTCGACGACTGGGCGGTCACCGCCGACGGGGCGGCTTACGTGGCGTCCGCCGCCGCCGAGGTGGGCGCGCGGCTGGTGCACCTGTCCAGCGACGCGCTGCACGCCGGGCGTCCCGCGCCGTACGCCGACGACGAGCCGCCCACGCCGGTGTATCCGTACGGGGCGGCCAAGGCGGCGGCCGAGACGGCGGTGCGGGCGGTGGACCCGGGGGCGTTGCTGGTGCGGACCTCGCTGATCCTGGGGGAGGGGAGCAAGCAGCTCCAGCGCTGCCGGGACGCGCTCGCCGGCCGGGCCACGCTGTTCAGCGACGAGATCCGCTGCCCGATCGACGTCACCGACCTCGCCGCGGCGGTGCTGGAGCTGCTCCCGACCGACCTGGCCGGCCCGCTGAACGTGGCCGGCCCGGACCAGGTGAGCCGCGCCGACGTCGGTCGCCTGCTGGCCCGCCGGCTCGGCGTCGACCCGGCCGGGTTGCGGACCATCACCACGGCCGCCGCCGGTCTGCACCGCCCGATCGAGGTACGCCTCGACTCCGCCCGCGCCACCGGCCTGCTCCGGACCCGCCTGCGCGGCGTCGCCGAGCTGTTCGCCTGACCGTCCGCACGGATGCACACTTTCTTTGCATGAGTCTTGTGCACAGAAAGTGTGCACAGATATTGTGCATCGCATGGAGAGCGAACAGACCCGCCCTGAGCCGCGCCGGGTCCGGCTGGACCACCAGCAGGTGCGCGTGCTGGCCCACCCGCTGCGGATGCGCCTGGTCGGCGCGCTGCGGGTGAACGGGCCGGCCACCGCCACCCGGCTCGCCGAGCTGCTCGGCACCAACACCGGCGCGACCAGCTACCACCTGCGGCAGCTCGCCGAGGTGGGCATGGTGGTCGAGGACCCGGAGATGGGCACCGGGCGGCAGCGGTTCTGGCGGGCCGCGCACGACGTCACCCAGTGGGAGGCCAGCGACTACGACGACGACCCGGACGCCCGCGCCGCCATCGAGTGGATCGAGGCGGACTACATCCGCTTCTTCACCGAGCACGCCGAACGGTGGGCCGCCCAGCGTCACGAGTGGTCGCCGGCCTGGCGCGACGCGTTCGGCATGGGCGACTTCTTCATGCGGATCCCGGCCACCCGCCTGGAGGCGATCAAGGCGGAGGTGTTCGCGGTCTTCGAACGGCACCGGGACGAGACCGACCCCGCCGACCCCGACGGCGAGCTGGTGCAGCTCTACCTCGCCGCGTTCCCGCTGAGCCCGGTCCTGCCACCCGCCGAGGAGAAGCCGTGAGCGCCCTGTCCGTACGCCAGGTCCGGTTCCGCTACCTCACGTTGTACGGTCTGCGTTGGCTGCCCAGCGGCCTGCTGATGACCGTGATGATCCTGCTGATGCAGGAGCGCGGCCTGTCGCTGTCCCAGATCGGCCTGGTCGCCACCGCGCAGGGCCTGGTGGTGCTGGCGCTGGAGCTGCCCACCGGCGGGTTCGCCGACGCGCTCGGCCGCAGACCGGTGCTGCTGGTCGCCTGGGTGGTCGCCCTGGCGTCCCTGGCGCTGATGGCGGTGGCCGACTCGTTCTGGATGTTCTTCCTGGTCTGGGCGTTGCAGGGCGTCTACCGGGCGCTCGACAGCGGCCCGCTGGAATCCTGGTACGTCGACGCCACGCTGGCCGCCGACCCGGACGCCGAGTACGAACGCGGCCTCGGCTGGGCCGGCACCGTCATCGGCGTCGCCATCGGCGCCGGCGCGCTGCTCGGCGGCGGCCTGGTCGCGCTCGGCCCGCTCGGGCCGGTCAGCGCGTTGACCGGCCCGGTGCTGGTCGCCGCCGCGCTCCAGGCCGTCTCGATCGTGGCGTTGCTGACGCTGATGAGGGAGCAGCGCCCCACGTCCGGCCCGGCCACGGTGCGGGCCTCGATGGCGCAGGCGCCCCGGATGGTCGGGCAGGCCGTCGGCCTGCTGCGCCGCAACCGGGTGCTGCTGGCCCTGGTCTCCGTCGAGCTGTTCTGGGGCTTCGGCATGGTCACGTTCGAGTCGCTGCTGCCGATCCGGCTGTCCGAGGTGGTCGGTGGCGCCGACCGGGCGGCGGCGCTGCTCGGCCCCGCCGGCTCGGCCGCCTGGCTGGCCAACGCGGCAGGCGCCGCGCTCACCCCGGTCCTGCTGCGTCGCCTCGGCGCCGCGCCGGCCGCCGCGCTGATGCGGGTGCTCCAGGGCGGGACCGTGGTCGGCATGGGCCTGCTCGCCGGCCCGGTCGGCGTGCTGATCGCCTACCTGGCCTGCTACACCGTGCACGGCGCGTCGAACCCGCTGCACATGGGGCTGCTGCACCGGCAGGTCGACGGGCCTTACCGGACCAGTGTGCTGTCGCTGAACTCCATGATGGCCCAGCCGGCCGGCGCGCTCGGCGCGGTGGTGCTCACCGCGCTGGCGGACGCCACCAGCGTCCGCGTCGCGATGCTTGTCGGCGCCGTGGTGCTGGCCGTTGCCGCCCCGCTCTACCTGCCGGCCTGGCGCGCCAACCGGGCCGCCGCGCGGTCCGGGGCCGCGCAGCCCCTGGTGGGCCCGGTCCCGGCGACCGGCCCCGACGGAAGTCCCGCCGGCCCCGGGCCGGCGGCCGTGCCGGTGTCGGCACCATCGGTCGGGGCCGCGACCGTGGGCCGCTCCTAGCCCAGGTGGACCGTGGTACGCGGCGCGGTGCCGGCGAAGCCCAGCCGGCGGTAGAGCCGGAGCGCGCCGACGTTGACGGTGTAGACCCCGAGCGCCACGTGGTCGTACCGGGTGAACAGGGCGCACGTCATGCCGGCGGTCAACGCCCCGCCCAGCCCCCGACCGCGATGCCCGGGCGCCACGGTCAGCCCGGCCAGGAAACCGATGTCGCCCCGGCTGCGGTCGGCGCCGCAGGCGATCAGGCGGTCCCCGTCCCGGATGCCGTACCAGTCGACGATGCCCGGGTCGCCCGGCCGGGACGTGGTGCTCGGAAAGGCCTCGTCGACGAGCGCCGCCAACGCGGGGTGGTCGGCCTCGGTGAGCCGTACCACCCGCTCCTGCTCCGGCTGGTGCGGTGGCGGCCCGGTGGTCCAGAGGAAGTCCCAGTCGCTGGAGCGGGCCGCCGGCAGGCACGCGCCCAGCGCGTCCGGCGCGACCCGGGACAGGTTCACCGACTGGCCGGCCCGGAGCGTCCCGTCCGCCCGCTGGGCGGCGAGCACCTCCAGCGCCGGGCCGGGCGCGCCGATCGCGGCGCCGGCCGACCACTCGCCCGGCGGCAGCAGCCACCCGACCGTGTCCCCGCGTCGCCACCCCCGCGCGGGCTGGTCGCGGCGCAACGCGTGCCGGGCGTACGGGTGGTGCCCGGTCGCGGCGAGCACCGCCGCCCGCCCGGTCAGCACCTCGTCGACCGTGATCATGTCGCCAGCCTACGAGAGGACCAGCCGTGACCCCCATCCGCTCCGTCCGTACGGTCCGCCTGCCCGGTTCACGCTGCACGCTGCGCGAGTGGACCGACGCGGACGCCCCGGTCCTGCACGAGTTCCTGACCGAGCCCACCGTGGTCGACGGCGTGCTGGACGAGGAGATCCCGACCCCGGAGGTGGTGCGCGAGGCGATACCGGCCTGGCGGGAGACCGCCGGCGGGGAGCCGCGCCCGGAGTACCGGCTCGCGGCGGTCGACGGTGACCTCCTGCTCGGGCTGGGAGTGCTCACGGTGACGTCGGTGGCGCACCGGCGCGGGGAGGTCGGCTACGCGGTGCGGAGCGCGCACCGGGGCACCGGGATCGGCACCGAGATCACCCGGTTGCTGCTGGACCTCGCGTTCGCCGGGGTGGGGCTGCACCGGGTGGAGGCGACCGTCCAGCCGGACCATGTCGCGTCCCGCCGCGTCCTGGAAAAGGCCGGCCTGCACGCGGAGGGAGTGAGCCGCGACCACCTGCTCGTCCGCGGCGTCTGGCGGGACTCCGCGCGGTACGCGGTGCTCGCCACCGACCATCTCCACGGTGGAGATTGACGAACAGACCGATCGGGTACATCCGTCGCCGACCTACTGGGAACCCCCACCGGAGGAAACGACATGCTCGCCATTCTCGCGGCCATCGTGTTCGGCTTCGCGCTGCTTCTCGACTTCATGAACACCGACCTCGGCGCCCCCGACCTGTTCAGCACCTCGACGCTCATGCTGATCGGCTTCCTGCTGCTCTCGCTCTACCTGGCCGGGGTCGGCTCCGGCCCGCGCGGCGGCGGGGGCGGCCGGTGGTACCGGGGCCGGCGGCCGGGTCGCGGCTGACCGGAAAAGACCACAGGGGTCGGGTCGGCGGCGCGATTCCGGCGCCGTCGGCCCGGCCCGGTACTGTTCCCGTGATGGAATCCGACGCCCTCTTCACCCTCGGCGAGCCCGCCGGAGCGCCCGGCGCACCCGCGGCCTCCGGCGGCGTCGACAGTTTCACCGACACCCGCGCGGATTCACCGCTGCCGGTCCGGATGCGGCCGGCCGGCCTGGACGAGCTGATCGGGCAGGACCACCTGCTCGCCCCCGGCGCACCGCTGCGCCAGTTGGTCGAGGGGGCCGCGCCGATGTCGGTCATCCTCTGGGGTCCCCCCGGCAGCGGCAAGACCACGATCGCCCACCTGGTGGCCCGCACCACCGACCGGCGCTTCGTGGCGATGTCCGCGCTGACCGCCGGCGTGAAGGACGTCCGCGCCGTCATCGAGACCGCTCGACGGCAACGCCGCTCCGGTGGCCCGCCGACCGTGCTCTTCATCGACGAGGTGCACCGGTTCAGCAAGACCCAGCAGGATTCGCTGCTCGCCGCCGTCGAGGACCGCACGGTCACGCTGCTCGCGGCGACCACGGAGAATCCGTACTTCTCAGTCATCTCGCCGCTGCTGTCCCGCTGCGTGCTGCTCACCCTCCAGGCGCTCGACGACGACGCCGTGCGCGGGCTGCTGCGCCGCGCGGTGGCCGACGAG
This sequence comes from Micromonospora sp. NBC_01392, assembly GCF_045040125.1. NCBI lineage: Bacteria > Bacillati > Actinomycetota > Actinomycetes > Micromonosporales > Micromonosporaceae > Micromonospora > Micromonospora sp. NBC_01392. Next base: position 2,784,342 of record NZ_CP109549.1, read on the forward strand.
CGCGGGCTCGGCGGCGCGCTGGTCCTGGCCGAGGACGCGGAGGACCATCTGGTCCGGCTCGCCGGCGGCGACGTGCGCAAGGCGCTCACCGCGCTGGAGGCGGCGGCGGCCACCGCGACCGCCACCGGCGCGGCGCGGATCGACCTCGCCGTGGCCGAGCAGGCGGTCGACGTGGCGGCCGTGCGCTACGACCGGGACGGCGACGCGCACTACGACGTGACAAGCGCCTTCATCAAGAGCATGCGGGGCTCGGACGTGGACGCGGCACTGCACTGGCTGGCCCGGATGCTGGTGGCCGGCGAGGACGCCCGGTTCATCGCCCGCCGGATGGTCATCTTCGCCAGCGAGGACGTCGGCATGGCCGATCCCACCGCGCTGACCGTGGCCACCGCCGCGGCGCACGCCGTGGAGTACGTCGGCCTGCCCGAAGCCCAGCTCAACCTCGCGCAGGCGGTCATCCACCTCGCCACCGCCCCGAAGTCGAACTCGGCCACGACCGCCATCGGGGCCGCCGTCGCCGACGTGCGCGCCGGTCGCGGCGGCTCGGTTCCGCGCGGGCTGCGGGACGCCCACTACTCCGGGGCGCGCGGGCTCGGCCACGGGGCCGGCTACCGGTACCCGCACGACGACCACCGGGGGGTGGTCACCCAGCAGTACGCTCCGGACGACCTCGTCGGGAGCGACTACTACCGACCCAGCGGGCACGGCGCGGAGCGGGCGGTGGCCACCCGGCTGCCGGTGCTGCGTCGGATCGTCCGCGGGTTGCCCGCACCGGTGACGCGGGGGGAGGCCGGTACGCCGGTCGCCGCGTCCGGGGTCCGGGCAAGCGGCACCGAGCAGGTCGGCGGGGCGAGTGAGGGTGGCGGCGACGCCACCGAGGGGGGTCAACAGTGATGGCGCGTGGTCCGGATCGGCCGGCGGACGGCCCTGACGAGCGGCGCGATCCGAAGGCCAAGGGCCGCCGGTGGGGACGCGGCCGGTCCGCCGAGGCCGAGCCGGACCAGGCGGTCGCCGGCGAGGAGTTCGGCTGGATCGACGACCTGCGTAGCGCCAAGCAGCAGCGCGGCGAACTCGGCCCGGAGGGGGAGACGCCACCGGGCCCGGCTCGGCGACCCGGTGCCGCCCGCGCCCCCGAGCCGGATCGGCCGCCCCGCCCGGGCGCGGCGCCCCCACCCGGTCCCGGCGGCCCCGGCCCCGGTGCGCCGTCGGCGCCCGGCGGAGCGGCCCCGCAACCTCCGGCCCCCGGCCGGGCGACTCCACCAACTCCACCAGCCGGCCGGTCCGCTCCGCCGCCTCCCGCACCGGGACGACCGGGCGCGTACGCCCCGGGACCCGGTGGTCCGGCCGCACCTCCTTCGGGCACCGGTGGACCCGGCCCGCAGCCCTCGATGCCCGGCCGTCCTGGCAGCCCGCCCACGGCCCCCGGTCGTGCCGCCGCGCCGGCTCCCGAGCCCGGTCGCCCCGGCCCGCAGCCCCCGACGCCCGGTCGCCCCGGCCTGCCGCCTCCGTCACCCGGTCGGTCCGGTCCGCAGCCTCCGACGTCCGGTCGGCCCGGCCCGGCGCCGGCCGCCGGCCAGCCGGGTCGCGCCCCGCAGGCACCCGGTGGACCCCACCCGACCGGCGCCGGTGCAGCCGATCGGACCGACGCGACGATGCCGCCGGTGACGAGTCGCTCCGGCGCGGCGGCGCCCCCGGGCCCCGGTGGTCCCGCCCCGGCGCCGCCGGTACCCGGCCGCGCCGGTGGTCCCGCCCCGGCGCCGCCGATACCCGGCCGCTCCGGTCCGGACCGTCCTTCGGGCGCCGGCCGTCCCGGCCCGGACCTGCCTCCGGGTGCCGGCCGTCCCGGCCCGGACCTGCCTCCGGGCACCGTCCGTCCCGGCCCGGCAGCGCCCCCCGGCGGCCCCGGTCCCCGTCCGCAGGCGGCCCGGCGTGGTCCCGACACGACCGGGTCCGGGCCGGCGGTGCCGCCGGCCCGTCCCGCCGGCCCCGAGCCGGTCACGCCGCGCCGTCCCGTGGAGGGGCCCTGGCCCGGTGTGCCCGAGGCGCCCCGGCCGGACGGCCCGCCGCACCGTCGCGGCACGGACGGCCCCACCGGTCGGCAGCCGGCGGTCGCCGGCCGGCCGGCCGGTCCTCCGGTCGCACCTCCGACCGGCCCGCCCACCGGACGAACCGGACCCGACCGCGCCGCGGCCGAGCAGGGTCCGGCATGGCCGTCCCCCGGTGACGGCGGCGCCTCCCGGACGGCGACGCCTCCCACCCCGCTCGGCCGGCACGGCGTCGAGACGCCCGGCTCCCACGCCGCGGGCCTGGACACCGGAACCCGGCCCGCCGCCACCGGTCGCCGCGCGTCGCCCGACGACCCGGGCGCGGTCCGGCCGGTCTCCGGCGCGGGCCGCCGGGCGCGACCCGACGACGAGCCGACCGGCGCGACGCCGGCCACCGGCGGTGGACGACGCTCCCGCCACGAGGCGACCCCGCCCGGCTCCCGCCACGAGGCGACCCCGCCCGGCTCCCGCCACGAGGCGACCCCGCCCGGCTCCCGCCACGAGGCGACCCCGCCCGCCGGTGGCCACCGCTCGCCGGAGGGTGCGGTCGACCCCGCCGCCCGACCGGTCTCGGGTGCCGGCCGGCGGGCCGCCGCCGAGCCGGACCGGCCGACCGCCGTGCCCCGCAGCGGGAACGCCCCGGAGCTTCCCGGTGCCACCGCGCCCGTCTCCGGCGCCCCGGCGGAGGGGGCGGGCCCGCCCGCTTCCCGCCGCGCCCCCGCCCGTGGCCGGCGGGCCGCTCCCGACGCTCCCGGTGCCGCCAACGCTCCCGGTCCCGCAGGTGCCGCCGCCCCGCCGGCCCGGGCGCCGCGCCCGGCGGCCGACGAGGCGGGTGAGCCACGCGCGCAGCGCCCGGAGCGGCCCGCCGACTGGCTGCGCCAGGCCGGCCGTGCGTCGCACACCGACCCCGCCATGCCGGCCGCCCGTCGGCCGGCCGGCCCGCCGGTCGACGAACCGGCCGGCGGCCCGGAGCGCGCGCCGACCGGCCGCGCCGTGGCCGGGCCGCCCGTTCGACCCGAGCCGGCCGGCCGATCCCAGCCGCCGGGGCCGCCGGCTCGCGAGCATCCCGTCCGGCCCGAGCCGGCTGGCCGATCCCAGCCGCCCGGGGCACCCGTTCGACCCGAGCATCCCGTCCGGTCCGAGCCGCCCGTCCGGCCCGAGCCGCTCGGCCCGGCCCGGGGCGCGGCCCGAGCCGGGGTACCACCGGTGGCCGGAGACCGCGGCGCGGCCGGTCCGGCCCGCGCGGGCGTGCCGCCGACGGGGCCGGGCGGTCCCGGCCCGCAGGGCGACCCCGAGCGCACCGGTGGCCTGACGGCGCGGGGAGGCCGTCCGGACGGGCGCGGTCCGGTCCGTCCCGACGACTCCGTCGCGCCGGGCGGCGCGCCCCGTCCGGCGGGAGCGCCCGAGCCACGACCGGCCGGCGGACCGACGGTGGCCCGGGCCGCCGCCGGGGTGGCCCGACCGACCGGGCCGGCCGAGCGGACCGCTGACCGGACCGCTGGGCGGGCTGTCCCGCCCACCCCGGAACCGGTCCGGGCCGCGGCCGCCGCGCCCGTCGGCGGGGTGCCGGGGGTGCCGGCGGTGGCGCGGGCGGCTGCGGTCGTACCGCCGGGGGAGGCCGCGGGGCCGCGGCCCGGCGCGGGCGACGAGCCCGTGCCGCGACCGGCCGGCCCCGGTGCGGACGGGGCGGAGGCCGGTGGCCTGCGCGGCGCCCGCTCCGAGCTGCGTCGGCAGATGCGCGAACGGCGCCGGCTACGGATGGGCCTCCTCGCGCTGGTCAGTCTCGTGCTGCTGGGCGCGGTCCCGCTCTACTTCGGGATGCGGACGCTCAGCCGGGACCCGGTCTTCGACACGCTCGACGCCCTCGACGTGCCGTCCTGGGCGGCGACGAAGACGGTCGACAACGTCAGCGGCAGCCGCTGGTGCCTCCAGGACTGCCGGCTGCGGGAACGCGCGGTCGAGTCCGACCAGGGGTGGAAGCAGACCGTGGCCGTCTACGAGCAGGCCCTGGCCAAGGACGGTTGGCGGCGTTGGAAGGTCGACCGCTGCCCGGAGGAGCAGGTCGAGGGCAGCTACACCTGCTGGCGGCGGGACGAGCTCACGCTCGACCTGTGGGTTCGCGACCCCGCCTGCACGCCACCGCCGGTGGACGGGGAGCCGGCGCCGTCCGCGCCGCCAGCGCCCGCAGCGGCGACGTGCACCGGCTCGTTGGTGTCGGTGAAGGTGCGCAACGCGATCGACGACGAGCGCACCGGCCCGACGCCGACCACCGATCCGTCACTCACCGGTGAGGATCCGTTCCCCACCCTCACCGACGACCCGCTCGGCGAGCCGACCCCCTCACCGTCGTGAGCCGACTTCCCTCACGGACGGTAGGGTCTGGGGCTGGCGCGCCCGCCCGTGCCCGGTGACCACCGGGCCGCCGGGGTGCGACGTGGGCAGGTTGGGCAGGTACGGTCGCGCGTTCCGGGGCGTCGGGTCCCGGGACAATGCTTGAGGAGGACATGCGCGTGAGTGGTGGAGAGATCGCTGCGCTGATCGCGGCCGGTGCGTTCCTGATGCTGGTGCTCGTACTGGCGGTGCCGATCCTGCGGCTGCGGCACACCGTCGACGCGACGACCCGCATGATCGGCGACCTGAACGAGCGCACCGGGCCGCTGCTGGGGGACGTGAACACCACGGTGAAGAACGTCAACGTGGCGCTGGAGCAGGTGCAGACCTCGCTCGACGGGGTGAACCTCCAGCTCGCCAAGGTGGACACCATGACCAGCCACGCGCAGAACGTCACCGCGAACGTGGCGAACCTGGCCACCGTGGTCTCCGCGGCGGCGGCCAACCCGCTGGTGAAGGTGGCCGCGTTCGGTTACGGCGTGCGCAAGGCCGCCTCCGCCCGCCGGCACGCCGAGACCGAGCGCGAGGTGCGCGACACCATCAAGCAGCAGCGTCGGGCCGCCAAGCGCGGCAACCGCTGACCCCACCGGCGTACGCGGGAAGGATGAGAGCATGAGGCGGTTGTTCTGGCTGGGCATCGGGCTGGCCGTGGGCGTCCTGGTGGTGCGTAAGGCCACCCGGACCGCGCAGGCGTACACCCCGGCGGGCATCGCCAACGGGCTGTCCGAGTCCGCCGGTGGGCTGGTCGAGTCGGTGCGCGCCTTCGTGGACGACGTCCGGGTCTCGATGGCCGAGCGCGAGCAGGAGATCCACGAGGCCTTCGCCCGCGGCGAGGCGTACGACGACGAGTTCGCCGAGCTGCGGGAGGACCCGCGGATCGGCGATCGGCAGATTTTCCCGGAGGAGCACCAGCGATGAAGACGGCGGAGATCAAGCGGCGGTTCCTCGCCCACTTCGAGGCGAACGGGCACGCCGTGGTGCCGTCCGCTCCGCTGCCCGCCATCAGCGACCCGAACCTGCTGTTCATCAACGCGGGCATGGTGCAGTTCGTGCCCTACTTCCTCGGGCAGCAGTCCCCGCCGTTCGACCGGGCGGCCAGTGTGCAGAAGTGCATCCGGACGCCGGACATCGACGAGGTCGGCAAGACCAGCCGGCACGGCACGTTCTTCCAGATGAACGGCAACTTCTCGTTCGGTGACTACTTCAAGGACGGGGCGATCCCGCTCGCCTGGGACCTGGCCACCAAGTCGGTCGAGGCGGGCGGCTTCGGGCTGGACCCGGAGCGGATCTGGGCGACGGTCTACCTCGACGACGACGAGGCGTACGACATCTGGCGCGCCACCGGCGTGCCGGCCGAGCGGATCGTGCGCCGCGGCAAGGCCGACAACTTCTGGTCGATGGGCATCCCCGGGCCGTGCGGCCCGTGTTCGGAGCTGTACTACGACCGCGGTCCGGAGTACGGCCGCGAGGGTGGTCCGGAGGTCGACGAGGACCGCTACCTGGAGTTCTGGAACCTCGTCTTCATGCAGTTCGAGCGCGGTCCGGGCGTCGGCAAGGAGGACTTCCCGATCCTCGGCGACCTGCCGGCGAAGAACATCGACACCGGCATGGGCCTGGAGCGGATGGCCTCGCTGCTACAGGGCGTGGACAACCTCTACGAGATCGACGAGGTCAAGCCGATCCTGGACCGGGCGGCCGAGCTGACCGGCAAGCGGTACGGCGCGCACTCCGGGCACGCGGCCCACCAGTCGCACCCGGACGACGTGCGGCTGCGGGTGATCGCCGACCACGTGCGCACCGCGCTGATGCTGATCGGCGACGGCGTCACGCCGTCGAACGAGGGTCGCGGCTACGTGCTGCGCCGGATCATGCGCCGGGCGATCCGCTCGGTGCGGCTGCTGGGCTACCAGGACCGGGCGCTGCCGGAGCTGCTTCCGGTGGCCCGGGACTGCATGGCCCCGTCGTACCCGGAGCTGGCCGAGGAGTTCGGCCGGATCTCCCAGTACGCGTACGCCGAGGAGGACGCGTTCCTCGCCACGCTGCGCGCCGGCACCACCATCCTGGACACCGCGATCGCGGAGACGAAGTCGGCCGGCAAGCCGGCGCTCTCCGGTGACAAGGCGTTCCAGTTGCACGACACGTACGGCTTCCCGATCGACCTGACCCTGGAGATCGCCGCGGAACAGGGCCTCCAGGTGGACGCGGACGGTTTCCGCCGGCTGATGGCCGACCAGCGCAGCCGCGCCAAGGCGGACGCGCAGGCCCGCAAGACCGGGCACACCGACGTGTCGGCGTACCGGTCGGTGCTCGACGGCGGCGGGCCGGTGGAGTTCACCGGCTACACCGAGCTGAACCGGGAGTCCCGGGTGCGCGCGCTGCTGGCCGGCGGCGCCTCGGTGGCCGCCGCGGCCGAGGGGGACACGATCGAGCTGGTGCTCGACACCACCCCGTTCTACGCCGAGGGCGGCGGGCAGCAGCCCGACCAGGGTCTGATCACGGTCGGCGGCGGGCAGGTCGAGGTCTTCGACGTGCAGCAGCCGGTGCCCGGCCTGATCGTGCACCGGGCCCGGGTGGTGCGCGGCGAGGTCCGGGCCGGGGAGACCGGGTACGCGGAGATCGACGCGTCCCGCCGGCGGGCCATCTCCCGTTCGCACACCGCGACGCACCTGGTGCACCAGACCATGCGGAACTTCCTCGGCGAGTCGGCGACCCAGGCGGGTTCGCTGAACGCGCCGGGCCGGCTGCGGTTCGACTTCAACACCCCGACCGGGGTGGCGCCGAGCGTGCTGCACGACGTGGAGCAGCAGGTCAACGAGGTGCTCCTGGCCGACCTGGAGGTGCACGCGTTCGTCACCAGCCAGGAGGAGGCCCGCCGGATCGGCGCGATGGCGTTGTTCGGCGAGAAGTACGGCGAGCGGGTCCGGGTGGTCGAGGTCGGTGACTACGCCCGGGAGCTGTGCGGTGGCACGCACGTGGCCCGCTCGGCCCAGCTCGGCCTGGTCAAGATCCTCTCCGAGGCGTCGGTCGGTTCCGGTGTGCGCCGGATCGAGGCGCTCGTCGGCATGGACGCGTTCGGCTTCCTGGCCCGCGAGCACCTGCTGGTGTCCCGGCTGGCCGAGCTGTTCCGGGTGCCGGGCGAGCAGGTCGCCGACCGGGTGGAGCAGACCGTCACCCAGTTGCGGGACGCGGAGAAGGAGCTGGAGAAGCTCCGCGCCCAGCTCGTGCTCGGTGGGGCGGGCGCGCTCGCGGCGCAGGCGAAGGACGTGCGCGGCGTCGCGTACGTGGGCACCGAGGCGCCCGAGGGCGCGGCGGCCAACGACGTGCGGACCCTCGCGCAGGAGATCCGTGGCCGGATCGACGCGGCCCGCCCGGCGGTGGTCGCGGTGGCGGCCCGGGCGAACGGCAAGGCGTCCCTGGTGGTGGCCGTCAACGCCGCCGCCCGGAGTCGGGGCCTGATCGCGAAGGACCTGGTCAAGGCCGCGTTCTCCGGTCGGGGCGGCGGCAGCGACGACCTGGCCCAGGGCGGCGGCCTGCCCGCCACGGAGGCGCCGAGCCTGCTGGCCACCGTGGAGAAGGCGATCGCCGACGCGGCATGAGCGAACGCACCGAGCGAAGCGAGGGCCGTGGGCGCATGCCCGGTCGGCACGGCATGAGCGAACGCACCGAGCGAAGCGAGGGCCGTGGGCGCATGCCCGGTCGGCACGGCATGAGCGAACGCACCGAGCGAAGCGAGGGCCGTGAGCGCATGCCCGGCTGTGCGGCATGAGCGAACGCACCGAGCGATGCCAGGGCGGACCGGATGGTCCGCCCTGGCCCGTACCGGCTGAAGGAGGTGCCCGGCAAATGGCTGAATTCGACCGTGGTGTCCGGTTGGGGGTGGACGTCGGCCAGGTCCGGGTCGGGGTGTCCCGGTCCGACCCGCACGGCATCCTGGCCACCCCGCTTGTCACGCTGGCCCGGGACCTGACCGCCGAACCGGACGCGGTGCCCGCCGACATGGCCGAGCTGGTCCGGCTGGCGGCCGAGCACGAGGCGGTCGGGATCGTCGTCGGCCTCCCGGTCAACCTCGCCGGAAAGCACGGGCCGGCGGCGGTGAACGTATCGGCCTATGCCACCCGTTTGGCTGATGTAATGAGGCCGATTCCGGTGACGTTGACGGACGAGAGGATGTCGACCGTCGTCGCGAGTCGTAGGCTGGCCGAGCGGGGCGTCCGGGGAAAGCGTCAACGAGCGGTGGTCGACCAGGCCGCCGCGGTGGAGATTCTGCAGAGCTGGTTGGACGCACAGCGGAGGCGGACGGATGATCGACGATCTTGATCTGGGGTTCGACGAGCAGGACAGGGGGGAGAAGGGCCGGCACCGGCGCGGCGCGGTGCGCCGCCGCCAGGGCAAGTCCGGCGGCAGCCGGGGCAAGACCCTCCTCGCGCTCGCGCTCGCGCTGATCCTGCTCGGCGGCATCGGCGGGGGTGCCTACTACGGCTTCGACCGCGTCCAGAACTACTTCGTCACCCCGGACTACGACGGCTCCGGCACCGGTGAGGCGATCGTCGAGATCAAGCAGGGCGCGCTGATCGCCGACATGGCCGACGCGCTGGTGGCCGCCGACGTGGTGAAGAGCACCAAGGCGTTCATCGAGGCCGCCGAGGAGAACGCGCGCAGCAAGAACATCCAGCCCGGCACGTACAAGCTGCGCAAGCAGATGAGCGGCGACGCGGCGGTCACGGCCATGCTGGACCTGAAGAACAAGATCGTCAACGGGCTCACCATCCCCGAGGGTCGCACCGCGAAGAACGTCTACAAGCTGCTCTCCGAGAAGACCGACATCCCGGTCAAGGAGTTCGAGACCGCGGCGAAGGACCCGGAGGCGCTGGGCGTACCGGACTGGTGGTTCAAGCGCTCCGACGGCAAGAAGATCAAGCCCTCGATCGAGGGCTTCCTCTTCCCCGACACCTACGAGATCCCACCGAAGGCCACCGCCGAGACGGTGCTCAAGCTGATGGTGGAGAACTTCCTCACGGTCACCGGCGAGATGAAGTTCGCCGACCGGGTGCAGGCGGAACGCGGCGGGGTCAGCCCGTACGAGGCGCTTGTCGTCGCGTCGCTGGCGCAGGCCGAGGCGGGCAACAAGGACGACCTGGGCAAGGTCGCCCGGGTCGCCTACAACCGGGTGTACGGCGAGTTCGACTGCAACTGCCTGGAGATGGACGTCACGGTCAACTACTACCTGGAGCTGACCGGGCAGAAGACCAAGGCGTCCAAGGACATGACGCCGGCCGAGCTGGACAATCCGAAGAACCCGTACAACCGCAAGCTGCGCGGTCTGGTGCCCACGCCGATCAACAACCCCGGCAAGCAGGCCCTGGAGGGTGCGATGGCACCCCCGCCGGGCAAGTGGCTCTTCTTCGTGGCGATCGACAAGGAAGGCCACTCGGCTTTCGCCGAGACCTACGAGGAGCAGCGCCGCAACGAGCAGAAGGCCAGGGAGGCCGGGATCATCTGATGGCCGCCCCACACCGCGCGGCGGTGGTCGGCCGTCCGATCGCCCACTCGCTCTCCCCGGCGATCCACAGCGCCGGGTACGCGGCGGCCGGGTTGACCGGCTGGTCGTACACGACGATCGAGGCCGGCGCGGACGAGCTGCCCGGCCTGGTCGCGGGCCTCGGCCCGGAGTGGGCCGGGCTGTCGGTGACCATGCCCGGCAAGGAGGCGGCGCTCGCGCTGGCCGACGAGGTCTCGCCGGTCGCCGCCGCGGTCGGCGCCGCCAACACGCTGGTACGCCGACCCGACGGCACCTGGTACGCGGACAACACCGACGTGACCGGCATGGTCGAGGTGCTCACCGGTGCCGGCTGCGTGACCGGCGCGGTGGTGACCGTGCTCGGGGCCGGGGGCACCGCCCGGGCGGCGATCGCGGCGGCGGCGCGGATCGGGGCCGCCGAGGTGACCGTGGTGGCCCGCCGGCCCGAGGCGGTCGACGAACTGCGCCCGGTGGCGACGGCGGTCGGGGTGCCGCTGGCCGGCGCCATGTGGGACGGCGCGCCCGCGCACGCCCGCGCCGACCTGGTGATCTCCACCGTGCCGAAGGGCGTCGCCGACCCGCTCGCCGACAACTTCGACTGGCGCCCGGAGACGGTGCTGTTCGACGCGTTGTACGACCCGTGGCCGACGCCCCTGGCCGCGGCGGCGCTGGCCGCCGGTTGCCGGGTGATCTCCGGCCTCGATCTGCTGCTGGCCCAGGCGGTCGGCCAGTTCGAACACTTCACCGGCGTCTCCGCCCCGCGTGCCGCGATGCGCGCCGCGCTGGCGGGGTAAGGACGGGCCCCCGCTTAACGCCTCCGGTAGAGGTAGGGCCCCCGCTTGATCGCGCCCGGCCGGCGCGCACGTGGCGGCGGGGAGTGGCCGGGCGTGCGGGCGGGCGAGTCCGCAAGGCGGGACACCGGCGGCACCGCGCGGGGCCGAACCGGGGGCGTGACAGACTGTCCGCTGTGTTGCGCTGGCTGACTGCAGGTGAATCGCACGGACCCGCCCTCGTCGCGCTGATGGAGGGGGTGCCCGCCGGCATCGAGGTGACCACCACCGAGATCGGCGACGAGCTGGCCCGCCGCCGGCTCGGCTACGGTCGGGGTGCCCGGATGGCGTTCGAGCAGGATGAGATCGAGATCATCGGCGGGCTCCGGCACGGCGTGACGCTGGGCAGCCCGGTGGCGATCCGGGTGGGCAACTCCGAGTGGCCCAAGTGGCAGACCGTGATGGCCGCCGACCCGGTCGACCCGGCGGAGCTGGCCGCGCAGGCCCGCAACGCGCCGCTGACCCGTCCCCGCCCGGGCCACGCCGACCTGGCCGGCATGCAGAAGTACGGGCACACCGACGCCCGGCCGATCCTGGAGCGGGCCAGCGCCCGGGAGACCGCCGCCCGGGTCGCCGTGGGCACGGTCGCCAAGGCGCTGGTGCGGCAGGCGCTCGGTGTGGAGATCGTCTCGCACGTGGTGGAGCTGGGGCCGGTGGCGGCGAAGCCGGGCCTGCGGCCCACCCCGTCCGACGCCGCGCGGATCGACGCGGACCCGCTGCGCTGCCTCGACGCCGAGGCGAGCGCCCGGATGGTCGCCGAGGTCGACGCCGCGAAGAAGGACGCCGACACGCTCGGCGGCGTGGTCGAGGTGCTCGCGTACGGCGTGCCGCCGGGCCTGGGCAGTCACGTGCAGTGGGACCGCAAGCTCGACGCCCGGCTGGCCACCGCGCTGATGTCGATCCAGGCGATCAAGGGCGTCGAGATCGGCGACGGGTGGCAGCAGGCGCGTTCCCGTGGCTCGGAGGCGCACGACGAGATCATCCCCACCGCCACCGGCGTGCGTCGGGTCACCGACCGGGCCGGTGGCCTGGAGGGCGGCATCACGACCGGCGAGCCGTTGCGGGTGAAGGCGGCGATGAAGCCGATCTCGTCGCTGAACCGCGCGCTCGCGACGATCGACGTGACCACCGGCGAGCCGGCCACCGCGATCAACCAGCGCTCCGACGTGTGCGCGGTGCCGGCGGCGGCGGTGGTCGCCGAGGCCATGGTGGCGCTCGTGCTGGCCGAGGCCGCGGTGGAGAAGTTCGGCGGCGACTCGGTCGCCGAGATGCGCCGCAACCTGGCGAGCTACCTCGACAGCCTGGTCGTTCGGTGAGCGCGAGGAACGCAGCGCAGCGGAGTCCCGCAGTCGCGAACGGAAGGTCAGCGCGGTGAGCGCGAGGAACGCAGCGAAGCGGAGTCCCGCAGTCGCGAACGGAAGGCCGGCACAGTGAGCACCCGGCCGGTCTGCGTGCTGGTCGGGGCGCCCGGCTCCGGCAAGACCACGGTGGGCACGGCGCTCGCCGCCGCGCTCGGCGTCGACTTCCGGGACACCGACACGGACATCGAGCGGCTGGCCGGCAAGCCGATCCCGGAGATCTTCGTCGACGAGGGCGAGGACCACTTCCGTACGCTGGAGCGGGCCGCCGTGGCGGCGGCGCTGGCCTCGCACGCCGGTGTGCTCGCGCTCGGCGGCGGCGCGGTCCTGGCCGAGGAGAACCGGGCCGCGCTGATCGGCCACACGGTGGTGCACCTGTCGGTGGAGCTGCCGGACGCGATCCGGCGGGTCGGGCTGGGCGCCGGCCGGCCGCTGTTGGCGTTGAACCCGCGGGCCACCCTCAAGCACCTGCTGGACCAGCGCCGCCCGCTGTACGCCGAGGTGGCGACCGCGACCGTGGTGACCGACGGCCGCGCGCCGGAGGACCTGGCCGCCGAGATCGCCGCCCTGCTCAAGCCCTGACCGGCGCGGCGGCGGGCCGGGTGGCCGGGCGGCCGGTGGGGCGCTCCGGCCGCCAGGTGGCGAGCAACGCGAGCGCGAGGGCGATCTCGGCCAGGTCACCGAGGTAGTACATGAGCGTGGCGCCGGCCCGCAGCTCGGCGCCGGTGGCCGGCACGTCGACGAGCACGCCGGCGTAGAGCAGTTGGGCGATCGTGGCGTGGGCGGCGACGCCGGCGCCGAGCACCACGAGGCGTACCGGCACCCGGGGGCGGTGCGGGCCGGGGTCCCGTCCGGCGACGGACCAGGTGAACAGGAAGCCGCTGAGCAGGAAGTGCGCCTGTGTCAGCGTGTGCAGCAGCGGGTTCTCCAGCGTCGCCCGGTACAGCGGGGTGAGGTGGAGCAGCCACAGCCCGCCGGCGGTGAGCAGCAGGCCGGTCACCGGGTGACCGAGCACCCGCGCGGCCGGGTGCCGCAGCAGGTGGACCAGCCGTCGTGCGGTGCGCCGGTCCAGGGTGCGCAGCAGCAGGGTGACCGGCGCGCCGAGCACCAGCGCCAGCGGCGCCAGCATGCCGATCAGCAGGTGCTGCCACATGTGCCCGACGAAGTCGTCGCCGGGCGCGAGCAGCCCCGCCGCCACGAGCAGCGTGCCCAGCCCGAAGCTGACGGTCCGCCGGTGCGCCCAGCCGGGGCCGCCCGGGTCGCGCAGCCGCAGCGCGGCGGCCAGGTAGGCCCAGAACATGACCGCCGGGAGCAGCGCGGTCGCCGGGAAGCCGCCGGCGTGCCCGGCGTGGCTCACCGCGTCCGCGGCGCGCACAGGTCGATCGCGGCGGCCCGCCGCTGGATCGCCCAGCCGACCGCGACCAGGAGTACGCCGAGCGCCAGGAAACCGAGATCCCACCAGGTCTGGTACGGGCCGCCACGGACGTGGTGGATGCCGAGCAGGTGGTGGTCGACGACGCCCTCCACCAGGTTGAACAGGCCCCAGCCGACGAGCACCCAGCCCCAGAGCATTCCGGAGCGCCAGAGCCGGCCCCGGGACCGGGTCACCCGGGCGTAGAGCAGGGCCAGCCCGGTCAGCACCGCCACCCAGGTGACGACGTGGAACAGGCCGTCCCACAGCGTGTTCATCTGGAGGCCGGGCACGGTGTCGACCGGGTAGTCCCGGATCCCGACCCGGTCGGTCGCGGTGCTGCTGAGCATGTGGTGCCACTGGAGGACCTGGTGCAACGCGATGCCGTCGACGAAGCCACCGAGGCCGACGCCGAGGATCGTGGCGGGAAGACGGATGCTCATCCCGCCGCCCTACCCGGGGCGCGGCCGGACAAACGCCCCACGGAGTGGACAGTCGCCGCGCCGGGGGCGGGCGCTGGACTAGGCTGCCGGCGATGGACGAGGTGACCCGGATCCCGGTCGGCGGCGAACGGCCGTACGACGTGCTGGTGGGACGCGACCTGCTCGACCCGCCGCCCGAGCTGCTGCCCGGCGCGGAGCGGGTGGCCTACCTGTACGCTCCGCCGCTCAAGGCGCTGGCCGAGCGGCTCGCCGAGCGGGCCCGCGCCGACGGCGTCACGCCGCTTCTGGTGGAGGTGCCGGACGCCGAGGCGGGCAAGCACGTCGACGTGGCCGCGGCCTGCTGGGACCGGCTCGGCGCGGCCGGTTTCACCCGGACCGACGCGGTGGTCGGGGTGGGCGGCGGCGCGGTGACCGACCTGGCCGGCTTCGTCGCGGCCAGTTGGCTGCGCGGGGTGCGCTGGGTGCCGGTGGCGACCTCGCTGCTCGGCATGGTCGACGCGGCGGTCGGCGGCAAGACCGGGATCAACACGGCTGCCGGCAAGAACCTGGTCGGCGCGTTCCACCCGCCGGCCGGCGTGCTCTGCGACCTCGCGACGCTGGACGCGCTGCCCCCGGCCGACCTGGCCGCCGGGATGGCCGAGGTGGTCAAGTGCGGCTTCATCGCCGACCCGGTGATCCTCGACCTCATCGAGCGGGGCCCGACGGCCGCACTGGACCCGACCGGCCCGGTGGTCCGTGAGCTGGTCGAGCGGGCGGTGCGGGTCAAGGCCGACGTGGTCGGCGGTGACCTGCGCGAGTCCGGGGTCCGCGAGGTGCTCAACTACGGGCACACGCTCGCCCACGCGATCGAGAAGGTGGAGGGGTACCGCTGGCGGCACGGTCACGCGGTCGCCGTCGGGCTGGTCTACGCCGCCACCCTCGCCCGGCTCGCCGGCCGGCTCGACGAGGCCACCGCGCGCCGGCACCGGGACGTGCTGACCGCGCTCGACCTGCCCACCGGCTACCGGGCGGACGCCTGGCCGGAGCTGCTCGCCGCGATGCGGGTGGACAAGAAGGCCCGGGGGAGCCGACTGCGGTTCGTGGTGCTGGACGGCCTGGCCCGCCCGGCCATCCTGGAGGCCCCGCCGGACGAGCTGCTGGCCGCGGCCTACCGGGAGATCAGCTCGTGAGGGCGTACGTGCTCAACGGGCCGAACCTGGGCCGGCTCGGCACCCGCCAGGTCGACGTGTACGGCGTGACCAGCTACGCCGACCTGGTCGCCATGTGCGAGCGGACCGGGCGGGAGCTGGGGCTGGACGTGGTGGTCCGGCAGACCGACGCCGAGCACGAGCTGCTGGGCTGGCTGCACCAGGCGGCGGACGAGGAGGCGGCGGTGGTGTTGAACCCGGCCGCCTGGTCGCACTACTCGATAGCGGTCCGGGACGCCTGCGCCATGCTGCGGGGCCCGCTGGTCGAGGTGCACATCTCCAACATCCACGCCCGGGAGGAGTTCCGGCACCACTCGGTGGTCTCGGCGGTGGCCACCGGCGTGATCTGCGGCCTGGGCGTGGACGGCTACCGCCTGGCCCTGCACCACCTCGCGCAGCGCGCGAGTCCGATTCGACACAGCTAGTAGACTTGGTGGGTCTGTCCGCCAATTGATGATCAAGGCAGGAAATGGCCACCACCAACGACCTGAAGAACGGCCTGGTACTCAACCTGGACGGCGAGCTGTGGGCCGTCGTCGAGTTCCAGCACGTCAAGCCCGGTAAGGGTGGTGCGTTCGTGCGTACCACGCTGAAGAACGTGCTGTCCGGCAAGGTGGTCGACAAGACCTTCAACGCGGGCACCAAGGTCGAGACCGCCACCGTCGACAAGCGCACCATGCAGTACCTGTACGCCGACGGCGAGGACTACGTCTTCATGGATCTGGAGACGTTCGACCAGATCACCGTGATGGGCGGCACCGTCGGCGAGGCCGCCAACTACCTCCTCCCGGAGGCCGAGGCGACCGTCGCCACCCACGAGGGCGTCCCGCTCTACATCGAGCTGCCGACCTCGGTCGTGCTCGAGGTCACCTACACCGAGCCGGGCCTGCAGGGCGACCGGTCCACCGGTGGCAACAAGCCGGCCACGGTCGAGACCGGCGCCACCGTCCAGGTGCCGCTGTTCATCACCACCGGCGAGAAGATCAAGGTCGACACCCGCGACGGCCGTTACCTCGGCCGAGCCTGATGGCCGAGGGTCCGAAGCAGCAGATGCCGGCGCGCCGCAAGGCGCGCAAGCGGGCGCTGGACGTGCTCTTCGAGGCCGACCTGCGGGACCGGCCCCCGGTCGAGGTGCTCGCCGGCTACCTGGAGCGGATCGAGCAGCCCCGCCCCGACCACCTCGGCTACGCGGTCGGGCTGGTCGAGGGCGTCGCGGCGCACCTCGACCGGATCGACGAGATCATCGCCAGTTACGCCGAGGGGTGGACGCTGGAGCGGATGCCGGTGGTCGACCGCAACCTGGCCCGGATCGCCGTGTACGAGTTGCTCTACGTCGACGAGATCGACGACGCGGTGGCGATCAGCGAGGCCGTCGAGCTGGCCCGGCAGATGTCGACCGACGACTCGCCCCGCTTCCTCAACGGCATTCTCGGCCGGATCGCCGAGTACGCCAGCCGCTGAGGCTCCGCACCTGGTGACGACGAAGGGCCCGTGCCGGACGGCACGGGCCCTTCGTGGTGCGTGGCTCAGGAGGCGAAGAACGCCCGCGGGTCGGCGACCAGCACACCGTGCTCGGTGAGCCGCTCGATCAGGCCCGACGGTGAGGCGTCGTAGACGATCGCGAGGGCCCGCAGGTCGTCGGCGCGGATGGAGAGCACCCGGCCGTTGTAGTCGCCGCGCTGCTGCTGGATGGCGCGGGCGTACCGGGCGACGTAGGCCAGGTCCTCGGAGGCCTCGTCGTAGAGCCGCTCCAGGTCCAGCACGATCTTGCTGGTGGGCTCGTGACGCACCCCGCTGCCGTCGGGCAGCAGCTCCGAGACGGGAACGCGGTAGAAGTCGGCCAGCTCCGCCAGGCGGGACACGGTGACGGCGCGGTCGCCGCGCTCGTACGAGCCGACCACCACGGCCTTCCACCGCCCGTTCGACTTCTCCTCCACCCCCTGCAGGGACAGGCCCTGCTGCTGGCGGATGGAGCGCAGGCGGGCGCCCAGCGACTTGGCGTATTCAGAGGGCATTCGGACACTCCCAGTGCTGCTCGGGGTTCTCCCAGCTATCGCTACGGAGCGTGACGGTACGGGGATTGCGACAACTGGTCAAGTGGTGGTGTCGGGGACGTTCGACAGGCCGGTGTGGCTTGTCCACATTTCGCCGGGCTGACCGGCAGGTCAGGACCGGCGGCAGCGGGGCCGGTGACCGCTGGTAACGTGGCGTGGAGCCCCGGTCCGGGCCCCGCGCGGGCCCACCGGAGTCGATAGACGTCCTTTAACGACCCGTCCCGTGAGGCGGGGAAGGAGGTCCGCCGTGGCCTACCCATCGGCTGCCCATTCGTCGCCGCCGCGACAACCCTCGGTGAAGGTGATCCTCGCCGCAGCGGACGTCTCGCGGGTGGTCGACCGCATCGCCCACCAGATCCTGGAGAAGACCCAGGGCGCCGCCGACACCGTGCTGCTCGGCATCCCCACCCGGGGTGTGCCCCTGGCCCGCCGCCTCGCGGCCCGGATCAGCACGTTCGAGGACGTGACCGTTCCGGTGGGCGTGCTCGACATCACGCTCTACCGCGACGACCTGCGCCGGCACGCCACCCGCGCGGTCGGCCCGACCGACCTGCCGCCGGGCGGGATCGACGGCCGGCGGGTCGTGCTCGTCGACGACGTGCTCTTCTCCGGCCGCACCGTGCGGGCCGCGCTGGACGCGCTCAGCGACGTCGGCCGCCCGGCCTCCGTGCAACTCGCCGTCCTGGTCGACCGCGGCCACCGCCAACTGCCGATCCGCGCCGACTACGTGGGCAAGAACATCCCCACCGCGTTGGCCGAGAACGTCAAGGTCACCCTCGCCGAGACCGACGGCGCCGACGAGGTCAAGTTGTACGGGGGGAATCCCGCATGATCCGGCACCTGCTCTCCGGCGCCGACCTGGACGCCGACACCGCCACCCTGGTCCTGGACACCGCCGCCGAGATGGCGACCGTGGCCGGCCGGGAGGTCAAGAAGCTGCCCGCGCTGCGCGGGCGCACCGTGGTCAACCTGTTCTACGAGGACTCCACCCGGACCCGGATCTCGTTCGAGGCCGCCGCCAAGCGGCTCAGCGCCGACGTGATCAACTTTTCCGCCAAGGGGTCCAGCGTGGCCAAGGGCGAGAGCCTGAAGGACACCGCGCTCACCCTCCAGGCGATGGGCGCCGACGCGGTGGTGGTCCGGCACCCCGCCTCCGGCGCGCCGCACCGGCTGGCCGACTGGGTGGACGGGTCGGTGGTCAACGCCGGCGACGGCACCCACGAGCACCCCACCCAGGCGCTGCTGGACGCGTACACGATGCGGTCCCGGCTGGGCCGGCTCGCCGGCCTGCACGTGGCGATCGTCGGCGACGTGCTGCACTCCCGGGTGGCCCGCTCCAACGTGCTGCTGCTCACCACGCTCGGCGCCAAGGTCACGCTGGTCGGCCCGCCGACGCTCATCCCGGTCGACATCGCGACCGCGCTCGCCCCCGGCATCGACGTCTCCTACGACCTCGACACCGTTGCACCCGGTGTGGACGTGGTGATGATGCTGCGCGTGCAGCGGGAGCGGATGAGTGACTCCTACTTCCCGTCGGCCCGCGAGTACGCCCGGCGCTACGGGCTGGACGGGCCGCGCATGCGCCGGCTGCCCGAGCACGCGATCGTCATGCATCCCGGCCCGATGAACCGGGGGATGGAGATCACGCCCGAGGTCGCCGACTCACCCCGCTCCACCATCGTCGAACAGGTCGCCAACGGGGTCTCCGTGCGGATGGCCGTCCTCTACCTGCTGCTCGGAGGGAACAACCGGTGACCGCGTACCTCATCACCAACGTCAGCGTCGTCGGCGGCGAGCCGACCGACCTGCTCATCCGCGACGGCGTGGTGGCCGAGACGGGCCACGGGCTCGCCGCGGACGACGCCACCGTCATCGACGCGACCGGCCTGGTCGCGCTGCCCGGCCTGGTCGACCTGCACACCCACCTGCGCGAACCCGGCCGGGAGGACGCCGAGACGGTCGAGTCCGGCTCCCGGGCGGCGGCGCTCGGCGGCTACACGGCGGTCTGCGCGATGGCGAACACCTCGCCCGTCGCGGACACCGCCGGCGTGGTCGAGCAGGTCTGGCGGCTGGGCCGGGAGGCCGGCCTGGTCGACGTGCAGCCGATCGGCGCGGTCACCGTCGGGCTGGCCGGCGAGCGGCTGGCCGAGTTGGGCGCGATGGCCGACTCCGCGGCCCGGGTGCGGATCTTCTCCGACGACGGGCACTGCGTCGCCGACCCGCGGCTGATGCGCCGCGCGCTGGAGTACGTCAAGGCGTTCGACGGGGTGATCGCCCAGCACGCCGAGGAGCCCCGCCTCACCGAGGGCGCGCAGATGCACGAGGGTGAGGTCTCCACCCGCCTCGGCCTGACCGGGTGGCCGGCCGTGGCCGAGGAGGCCATCATCGCCCGGGACGTGCTGCTCGCCGAGCACGTGGGCAGCCGGCTGCACGTCTGCCACGTCTCCACCGCCGGCAGCGTCGAGGTGCTGCGCCAGGCCAAGGCGCGCGGCGTGCGGGTGACCGCCGAGGTGACCCCGCACCACCTGCTGCTGACCGACGAACGCGCGGAGAGCTACGACCCGGTCTTCAAGGTCAACCCGCCGCTGCGCACCGCCGCCGACATCGCCGCGCTGCGCGCCGCGCTGGCCGAGGGCGTGATCGACATCATCGCCACCGACCACGCGCCGCACGCCGTGGAGGACAAGGAGTGCGAGTGGGCGTACGCCCGGCCGGGCATGCTCGGCCTGGAGACCGCGCTCTCCATCGCGCTCGACGTGCTCGGCCCGCGGTGGGACCTGATCGCCGAGCGCATGTCGCGGGTCCCGGCCCGGATCGCCGGGCTGGCCGGGCACGGCCTCGACCCGGCCCCCGGCGTGCCGGCCAACCTGACAGTGGTCGACCCGGCGGCCCGACGCGTGATCGAGCCGGCCGAGCTGGCCAGTCGCAGTCGCAACACCCCGTACGCCCGCATGACGCTGCCGGGTCGCATCGTGGCGACCTTCCTGCGCGGCGAGCCGACGGTCCTGGACGGAAAGGCTGTCAAGTGAGCAGTAGGCGGAGAAGCGCGATCCTCGTCCTGGAGGACGGGCGCACGTTCCACGGCGAGGCGTACGGCAGCGTCGGGGAAACCTTCGGCGAGGCGGTCTTCAACACCGGCATGACCGGCTACCAGGAGACGCTCACCGACCCCTCCTACCACCGTCAGGTGGTGGTGCAGACCGCGCCGCACATCGGCAACACCGGCGTGAACGGCGAGGACGACGAGTCCGGCCGGATCTGGGTGGCCGGGTACGTGGTGCGCGACCCGGCCCGGATCGGCTCGAACTGGCGCGCCACCGGCGGGCTGGAGGACCGGCTCGCCGCCGAGGGCGTGGTCGGGATCAGCGGGATCGACACCCGGGCGCTCACCCGGCACCTGCGTGAACGCGGCGCGATGCGGGTCGGTGTCTCCAGCGTCGACGACGACCCGGCCGCCCTGCTCGATCGGGTCCGCCGCGCGCCGTCGATGGTCGGCGCGGACCTGTCCGCCGAGGTGACCACCGCCAAGCCGTACGTGGTGGAGGCCGTCGGCGAGCACCGGTTCACGGTGGCCGCGCTGGACCTGGGCATCAAGCGCAACGTGCCACGCCGGCTCGCCGCCCGCGGCGTCACCACCCACGTGCTGCCGGCCGGCTCGACGATCGAGGACCTGCTCGCCACCGGCGCGGACGCGGTGTTCCTCTCACCCGGCCCGGGTGACCCGGCGACCGCCGACGGGCCGGTGGCGCTGGCCCGCGAGGTGCTCACCCGCCGGATCCCGCTGTTCGGCATCTGCTTCGGCAGCCAGATCCTCGGCCGGGCGCTCGGCTTCGGCACCTACAAGCTGGGGTACGGCCACCGCGGCATCAACCAGCCGGTGCTCGACCGGGCCACCGGCAAGGTCGAGGTGACCAGCCACAACCACGGCTTCGCGGTCCAGGTGCCCGGGGTCTCCTCCGGCGCGGTCGTCCCCGATGAGGTGGTCGACACCGCGTTCGGTGGCGTCCGGGTCTCCCATGTCTGCCTCAATGACAACGTGGTCGAGGGGCTGCGGGCCGAGGACGTGCCCGCCTTCACCGTCCAGTACCACCCGGAGGCGGCGGCCGGCCCGCACGACGCGGACTACCTGTTCGACCGCTTCGCGGAACTCATCGAAGGCGGCAAGCATGCCTAAGCGGACCGACCTGAAGCACGTCCTGGTGATCGGCTCCGGGCCGATCGTGATCGGACAGGCCTGCGAGTTCGACTACTCCGGCACCCAGGCCTGCCGGGTGCTGCGCAGCGAGGGGATCCGGGTCAGCCTGGTCAACTCCAACCCGGCCACGATCATGACGGACCCGGAGTTCGCCGACGCCACGTACGTCGAGCCGATCACCCCGGAGTTCGTCGAGCTGGTCATCGCCAAGGAGCGCCCGGACGCGCTGCTGCCCACGCTGGGCGGGCAGACCGCGCTGAACACCGCGGTCGCGCTGCACTCCGCCGGCGTCCTGGAGAAGTACGGCGTCGAGCTGATCGGCGCCAACATCGAGGCGATCAACCGGGGCGAGGACCGCCAGCTCTTCAAGGACATCGTGGCCAAGGCCGGCGTACGCCTGGGTCTGGACGACCCGTCCACGCTGACCCCGCGCTCGCGGGTCTGCCACTCCATGGACGAGGTCCGCGACACCGTCGCCGACCTGGGCCTGCCGGTGGTCATCCGGCCGTCGTTCACCATGGGTGGTCTCGGCTCCGGGATGGCGCACACCGACGAGGACCTGGAGCGCATCGCCGGGGCGGGCCTGGCGGCCAGCCCGGTGCACGAGGTGCTCATCGAGGAGAGCGTCCTCGGCTGGAAGGAGTACGAGCTCGAACTGATGCGGGACCGCCACGACAACGTGGTGGTGGTCTGCTCGATCGAGAACGTCGACCCGATGGGCGTGCACACCGGCGACAGCGTCACCGTCGCCCCGTCGATGACGCTCACCGACCGGGAGTACCAGCGACTGCGCGACCTCGGCATCGCGGTGCTGCGTGAGGTCGGGGTGGACACCGGCGGCTGCAACATCCAGTTCGCGGTGAACCCGGCCGACGGCCGGATCGTCGTGATCGAGATGAACCCGCGGGTGTCCCGCTCCTCGGCGCTGGCGTCCAAGGCGACCGGCTTCCCGATCGCGAAGATCGCCGCGAAGCTCGCCATCGGCTACACGCTCGACGAGATCCCCAACGACATCACGCTCAAGACGCCGGCCGCGTTCGAGCCGACGCTCGACTACGTGGTGGTGAAGATCCCCCGGTTCGCGTTCGAGAAGTTCCCCGGCGCCGACCCGGAGCTGACCACCACCATGAAGTCCGTGGGCGAGGCGATGAGCCTGGGCCGCAACTTCACCGAGGCGCTGAACAAGGCGATGCGCTCGATGGAAACCAGGGCGGCCGGCTTCTGGACCGTCCCCGACCCGGCGGGCGCCACGAAGGAAAACACGCTGGCGGCGCTGCGGATGCCGCACGACGGCCGGCTCTACACCGTCGAGCGGGCGCTGCGCCTCGGCGCGTCGATCGCCGAGGTGGCCGAGGCGTCCGGCGGCATGGACCCGTGGTTCCTGGACCAGATCGCCGCGCTTGTCGAGCTGCGCGCCGAGATCGTCGACGCCCCGGTGCTCGACGCCGCGCTGCTGCGTCGCGCCAAGCGCGCCGGCCTGTCCGACCGGCAGCTCGCCGCGCTCCGCCCCGAGCTGGCCGCCGAGGACGGCGTCCGGACGCTGCGCCACCGGCTCGGGATCCGGCCGGTCTACAAGACGGTGGACACCTGCGCGGCCGAGTTCGAGGCGACCACGCCCTACCACTACTCGACGTACGACTCGGAGACCGAGGTGGCGCCCTCGGCCCGGCCCAAGGTGCTCATCCTCGGCTCCGGGCCGAACCGGATCGGGCAGGGCATCGAGTTCGACTACTCGTGCGTGCACGCCGTCCAGGCGCTCAGGGGGGTGGACTACGAGACGGTCATGGTCAACTGCAACCCGGAGACCGTGTCCACCGACTACGACACCGCCGACCGGCTCTACTTCGAGCCGCTGACGTTCGAGGACGTGCTGGAGGCGTGGCACGCCGAGGACTCGTCCGGCAAGGCGGCCGGCGGCCCCGGTGTGGTCGGGGTGATCGTGCAGCTCGGCGGTCAGACCCCGCTCGGCCTCGCCCAGCGGCTCAAGGACGCCGGCGTGCCGATCGTGGGCACCTCGCCGGAGTCGATCCACCTGGCCGAGGAGCGGGGCGCGTTCGGCGCGGTGCTGGACCGGGCCGGGCTGCGCGCGCCCGCGCACGGCATGGCCACCTCGTACGACGAGGCGAAGGCGATCGCGGACGAGATCGGGTACCCGGTGCTGGTCCGCCCGTCGTACGTGCTCGGCGGCCGGGGCATGGAGATCGTCTACGACGACGCCACGCTGCGCGACTACATCGGCCGGGCCACCGACATCTCACCGGACCACCCGGTGCTGGTGGACCGTTTCCTCGACGACGCCATCGAGATCGACGTCGACGCGCTCGTCGACGCGGACGGCGACGTCTACCTGGGCGGCGTGATGGAGCACATCGAGGAGGCCGGCATCCACTCCGGCGACTCGTCCTGCGCGCTGCCGCCGATCACGCTGGCCGGCTCGCACCTGACCCAGGTGCGCCGCTACACCGAGGAGATCGCCCGCGGCGTGGGGGTGCGCGGCCTGCTCAACGTCCAGTACGCGTTGCAGGGCGACACGCTCTACGTGCTGGAGGCCAACCCGCGCGCCTCCCGGACCGTGCCGTTCGTGTCGAAGGCGACGGCGGTGCCGCTGGCCAAGGCGGCGGCCCGGATCGCGTTGGGCGCCACGATCGCGCAGTTGCGGGCCGAGGGGATGCTGCCGCCGACCGGGGACGGCGGCACCATGCCGCCGAACGCGCCGATCGCGGTCAAGGAGGCGGTGCTGCCGTTCAAGCGGTTCCGCACGCCGTCCGGCAAGGGCATCGACGTGCTGCTCGGCCCGGAGATGCGCTCCACCGGCGAGGTGATGGGCATCGACACCGGCTTCGGCCAGGCGTTCGCCAAGTCGCAGGCCGCCGCGTACGGGTCGCTGCCCACCGCCGGGAAGATCTTCGTCTCGGTGGCCAACCGGGACAAGCGCGGCATGATCTTCCCGATCAAGCGCCTGGCCGACCTGGGCTTCGAGATCGTCGCCACCACCGGGACGGCCGAGGTGCTGCGCCGGCACGGCATCGCCTGCGAGCAGATCCGCAAGCACTACGAGTCGGGCGAGGGCGCGGACGCGGTCTCGCTGATCCTCGGCGGCGACGTCGCGCTGGTGGTGAACACGCCGCAGGGCTCGGGCGCGAGCGCCCGCTCGGACGGCTACGAGATCCGCAGCGCCGCCGTGACGGCGGACATCCCGTGCGTCACCACGGTTCCGGGCGCGGCGGCGGCGGTGATGGGCATCGAGGCGCGCATCAACGGCGACCTCCAGGTCCGCCCGCTCCAGGACCTGCACGCCGCGCTCCGGGCCAACGAGTGACCACCCCGACACCCGCGTCGATCATGAGGTTGGCGGCGGTGGAGGAGATCCACATCGCCGCCAACCTCATGGTCACCGATTCGGAGGGCGAACGGTGATCTTCGAGAAGGTGGTGCGGCCCCGGCTGTTCGCGCTCGGGGGCGGGGACGCGGAGGCGGCGCACGAGTGGACGCTGGCGCGGCTCGCCGGGCTGTCGCGACGGCCGGCGGCACTTGCGGCGCTGCGTCGGGCGTACTTCCGGGCCGCGCCGCGCACCGTGTTCGGCGTGCGGTTCCCGAACCCGGTCGGACTGGCGGCCGGGATGGACAAGAACGGCGTCGCGTTGCCGGCCTGGCCGGCGCTGGGCTTCGGCTTCGTCGAGGTCGGCACCGTGACCGCGCACGCCCAACCGGGCAATCCCCGGCCGCGACTGTTCCGGCTGCGCGACAGCGAGGCCGTGGTCAACCGGATGGGCTTCAACAACGCCGGCGCCGAGGCGCTCGCCGCCCGGCTGGCGGCGTTGCCGCGCCCGCTCGGCGTCCCGCTGGGCATCTCGCTGGGCAAGTCCAAGGTGACCCCGCTGGACGAGGCGGTCGAGGACTACCTCGCCTCCTACCGGGCGCTCAAGGGCCACGGCGACTACTTCGCGGTCAACGTGTCCTCGCCGAACACCCCGGGCCTACGGTCGTTGCAGGACCGGTCCCACCTGGACGCGCTGCTCGCCGCGCTGGTCGGCGAGAAACCGGTGCTGGTGAAGATCGCCCCGGACCTGACCGAGCCGGCCGTGGCGGAGCTGCTGGAGGTGTGCCTCGACCGGGGCGCGGCCGGCGTCATCGCCACCAACACCACGCTCGGCCGGGACGGGCTCGCCCCGGCCGACCGGGCGCGCGGCGCCGAGACCGGCGGCCTGTCCGGCCGCCCGCTGACCGCCCGCGCCCGCGAGGTGGTCGCCTTCGTGCACCGGGAGACCGGCGGACGACTGCCGGTCATCGGCGTCGGCGGCATCCTCGACCCGGACGACGCGACCCGCATGTTCGACGCCGGCGCCGCCCTGGTGCAGCTCTACACCGGCTTCATCTACCGCGGCCCCGCCCTCACCCGAGCCATCACCACCCGCACCACCCCCTGACCCCCCACCCACCCACCCACCCCACCCCACCCCACCCCCCGCCCCCCCACCCCACCCCCGCGCCCTGACCCCCGATCTCCCGCGCGATCTTGCAGTTCCCGCCCCAGCAAACCGAACATTTCGGGCGCAACGCGGGCCGAAAGTGCAAGATCGTGCGAGAGAGCGAAGGAGGAGCTGTGACGCCCGAGGAGATCCTCGCCCTGGACCGGCGGCACGTGTGGCACCCGTACGCGGCGTTGCCGCCGGCCGGCCCGCCGCTCGTGGTGGAGAGCGCGTCGGGGGTGCGGCTGCGGCTGGCCGACGGCCGGGAGCTGGTCGACGGGATGTCGTCGTGGTGGGCGGCGATCCACGGCTACCGCCACCCGGTGCTGGACGCGGCCGTGACCGACCAGCTCGGCCGGATGAGCCACGTGATGTTCGGCGGGCTCACCCACGAGCCCGCGGCACGCCTCGCGCGCACCCTGGTCGAGCTGGCCCCGGACGGCCTGGAGCACGTCTTCCTGGCCGACTCCGGCTCGGTGAGCGTCGAGGTCGCGGTGAAGATGGCCCTCCAGTACCAGCGCGCCGTGGGGCGCCCGGAGCGCCGCCGGCTGGGCACCTGGCGGGGCGGCTACCACGGCGACACGTTCCATCCGATGAGCGTCTGCGACCCGGAGGGCGGCATGCACCACCTCTGGGGCGACGTGTTGCCCCGGCAGGTGTTCGCGCCGCTGCCGCCGGCCGGCTTCGACGCCCCGCCCGACCCGGCGTACGAGGCGGCGCTGGTGGACGCCGTCGAGCGGCACGCCGCCGAGCTGGCCGCGGTGATCGTGGAGCCGGTGGTCCAGGGCGCAGGCGGGATGCGGTTCCACCATCCGCACTACCTGCGGGTGCTGCGCGAGGTGACCCGGGCACACGGCATTCTGCTGATCTTCGACGAGATCGCCACCGGCTTCGGCCGGACCGGGCGGATGTTCGCCGCCGAGCACGCCGGCGTCACGCCGGACGTGCTCTGTGTCGGCAAGGCGCTCACCGGCGGCTACCTGACGTTGGCGGCGGCGCTCTGCACCCCGGCGGTGGCCGGCGCGATCTCGGCCGCCGGCGTGCTGGCGCACGGGCCGACGTTCATGGGCAACCCGCTCGCCTGCGCGGTCGCGAACGCCTCGCTGGGCCTGCTGCGCGGCGGGGACTGGGCCGGGCGGGTGGCGGGGATCGCCGCCGGGCTGCGGGACGGCCTGGCGCCGTTGCGCGACACGCCCGGGGTGGCCGACGTGCGGGTGCTCGGCGCGATCGGGGTGGTGCAACTGGACCACGAGGTGGACCTGCCCCGGGCCACCGCCGCGGCGGTCGCCGAGGGGGTGTGGCTGCGCCCGTTCCGCGACCTCGTCTACACCATGCCGCCGTACGTCTGCGACGCCGCGGACGTGGCACGGATCGCCGCCGGCGTGGCGGCGGCGGTCAAGGCCGGTTGAGCCCCGATCGGGGCTGACGGGGCCGGTCGAGCCCGGCGGGGGCGGGTTCGGGGCCGACCGGCCGGCTGGGGCGGCCGGAGCGAGCTGACGCGACGGAAGGGCCGTCGCGGGACATCGGAGGCGGCCCGGAGCCGTCGGGAGAGGGAGAGACGCGATGGAGACGTTCGGCGCGCGCCTGCACCGGGCCGTGACGGAGCGGGGACCGCTCTGCGTGGGAATCGACCCGCACCCGGGTCTGCTGGCCGACTGGGGGCTGCCCGACGACGTCGACGGGCTGGAGCGGTTCAGCCGGACCGTGGTGGAGGCCATCGGCGACCGGGTCGCGGTGGTCAAGCCGCAGTCGGCGTTCTTCGAGCGCTTCGGCTCGCGCGGCGTGGCGGTGCTTGAGTCAACTATCCGACAGTTGCGTAATGTGGGTGCGCTCGTTCTCCTCGACGTCAAGCGCGGAGACATCGGCTCGACGGTCCGCGCGTACGCCTCGGCGTACCTCGATCCATCCAGCCCGCTGTATGTCGACGCGATCACCGCGAGCCCCTACCTGGGAGTAGGTTCGCTCGCGCCGATGGTTGAGACGGCCGCCGCGCACGGGGGCGGGGTCTTCGTCCTGGCGCTCACCTCCAATCCGGAGGGGGCCGCCGTGCAGCGCGCGGTGGGGCCCGACGGACGCACCGTCGCGCAGGCCGTCATCGACGAGATTTCCC
Source organism: Micromonospora sp. NBC_01392 (assembly GCF_045040125.1). Classification (NCBI taxonomy): domain Bacteria; kingdom Bacillati; phylum Actinomycetota; class Actinomycetes; order Micromonosporales; family Micromonosporaceae; genus Micromonospora; species Micromonospora sp. NBC_01392. Next base: position 2,812,353 of record NZ_CP109549.1, read on the forward strand.
AGCTCAACCGGGGTGCGGAGCCGCTCGGCAGCTTCGGTCTGGTGGTCGGCGCGACGATCGGCGAGACCGGCCACGACTTCGGCGGGCTGAACGGTCCGCTGCTCGCGCCGGGGCTGGGCGCGCAGGGCGGCACCCCCGCCGGGTTGCGTGCCGTCTTCGGCGCCGCGCTGCCGTCGGTGCTGCCGTCGTACTCCCGGGAGGTGTTGGGCGCGGGGCCGGACCCGACCGCCCTGCGGGCCGCCACGGAGCGGGCGCTGGCCGAGTGCCGGGCCGCCCTGACCACCGCCGGACTGACTGACGGCTCGGTCACTTTACGTTGATCATCGCGCGTCCACGTTGCCGAAAGCTCCGTTGACCGCTAGTTTTCCCCGCGCTGGGAACCACGGACCCCTTTGGTTGCCAGCGACACCACGTTTCACAGCTGCGGTGGGGCTCCGCCCGCCGTACTAGGTGTACTGCCCAGGGAGGTTGGTCAACCTGGTGACGGGCGGTTTGCCGTCGGTTGCGGTGTGGGGGCGGTGGTGATTGTAGTGATGGAGCCAGGCGGGTAGGGCCTTGCGGCGGGCGGCTTCGGATGTGTAGCACCGGCCGAAGGCCCAGCCGTCGGTCAGGGTTCGGTGGAAGCGCTCGACCTTGCCGTTGGTCTGGGGCCGGTAAGGACGGGTCTTCTTCGGGGTGATGCCGAGTTCCGTGCAGGCGTTGCGCCAGGCGTGGGACCTGTAGGCGGAGCCGTTGTCGGTCAACACTCGCTCGACGGTGACGCCCCTGGTGGTGAACCAGGCGACCGCGCGGTGGAGCACGGCGGTGGCGGTGGCGGCTTTCTCGTCCTGGTGGATCTCGGCGTAGGCGACCCGTGAGTGGTCATCGACGACGGTGTGCACGAACGCGGTCCCGATCCGCGGATCCCGATGGTGGTTGCGGGCGCCGGTGCGGCGGGCGGTGGCCTGCCTGTTGTGTTTGCCCTGGGCGCGGCCGACATAGCGCCACCCGCCGCCGTCGGGGATCTGGCCGAGCTTCTTGACGTCGATGTGCAGCATGGCGCCGGGGTGGTCGTGTTCGTAGCGGCGCACGGGCTCCCCGGTGCGCCGGTCGAGGTGCGACAGCCGGTTGATCCGGCAACGGGTCAGGACGGCGTGCACGGTCGAGGCGGGCATGCCGAGACGGCCGGCGATCTGCACCGGCCCCAGCCGCTGCTTACACCGCAGGTGCACCACTTTGCGCACCAGCGGCTGGCAGGTGCGGTTCGGGCTGTGACTCGGCCGGGATGACCGGTCGGCCATGCCATCGGCGCCGAGTTCGGCGTAGCGTGCCGCCCACCGTTTCGCCGTTGGCCAGGACACGTCATAGCGTTCCGCGGCCCGGGCGACCGGCCACCCCTGGTCCACGATCAGACGCGCCAGGCGAAGACGTGCACGCGGGGTCAAAGCGGCGTTAGCGTGGGACACGAAGGCCTCCTGGTTGGCGGAGCGGTTCCTAGACAGCTCCACTCCACAACCGGAGGCCTTCGTCATCACGTCTATCTACGTCGTGTCGTCACACAACCTCAACCAACGTCCCTGGGCAGTACAACTAGGGACCTGAGGAGAACTGGTGCCGCTCCCGTCACTGACCCCCGAGCAGCGCGCTGCCGCGCTGGAGAAGGCTGCGGAGATCCGCAAGGCCCGCGCTGAGCTGAAGGAGCAGCTCAAGCAGGGCAAGACCACCCTCGCCACCGTCCTCGCGCGGGCCGAGTCCGACGACGTCGTGGGCAAGCTGAAGGTTTCGGCAGTGCTCCAGGCGATGCCGGGCATCGGTAAGATCCGGGCCACCCAGATCATGGAGAAGCTCAAGATCGCCGACAGCCGTCGCCTTCGCGGCCTCGGCGAGCAGCAGCGCAAGGCGCTGCTGGGAGAGTTCGCCGCCAACTGAGCGGACCACCGTGTAGAAACAAGCGGTGAGCACGGATGACGAGGCGCGCTCGGCGGCTCGGCTCACTGTCCTGTCCGGTCCTTCCGGGGCCGGTCGGGGCAGTGTCGTCGAGCAGGTCCGGGCGCGCCTTGCGTCCGTGCGGGTGCCGGTGGTCGCCACCACCCGGCCGCCGCGACCGGGCGAGCGGGACGGCGTGGACCGGCTCTTCCTCGACCCGGTCGGCTTCGACCGGCTGATCGCCGCCGACGAGCTGCTGGAGTGGTGCCGGATCGGGCCGTACCGCCGGGGGGTGCCCCGGGCGCACGTGCGGTCCCCCCTGGCGCAGGGCCGGCCGGTGCTGCTGCCGCTGGACCTGGCCGGCGCGCTCGCCGTCCGCGCCGTCGTGCCGGAGGCCCGGCTGGTGCTGCTCACGCCGCCGGCGTACCGGGCCGACCCGCTCGTGGCGGCCGCGTTCGCACATGCCGTGGCGCACGACCGGACCGAGCGTGCCGCGGCCGAGCTGGTAGGATTGCTCGGTTCGTCATTCCTGGCACCGGCCCGACCGCCACCGCGCGGTTGAGCGACGGCCGCCGCCGAGCGAGACGCAGAGGTCAAATTCGTGGGATCCATCGCCACCAACCCCGAGGGCATCACCAACCCGCCGATCGACGAGCTGCTCGAGAAGACCACCTCGAAGTACGCGCTGGTCATCTTCGCCGCCAAGCGGGCGCGTCAGATCAACGCCTACTACAGCCAGCTCGGTGAGGGCCTCCTGGAGTACGTCGGCCCGCTGGTGGAGACCACTCCGCAGGAGAAGCCGCTCTCCATCGCCATGCGTGAGATCAACTCGGGCCTGCTCACCGCCGAGCCGACCGACCAGCCGTAACTCCGCCCGCGCCGATGCCCGCCGAGATCGTCCTCGGGGTCGGCGGCGGCATCGCCGCCTACAAGGCGTGTGAGCTGCTCCGGCTCTTCACCGAGTCGGGTCACCGGGTCCGGGTCGTGCCGACCGCGTCGGCGCTCCGCTTCGTCGGGGCGCCGACCTGGGCGGCGCTCTCCGGCCAGCCGGTCGCCGACGACGTCTGGTCCGACGTGCACGAGGTGCCGCACGTGCGCCTCGGGCAGCGCGCCGACCTGGTCGTGGTCGCGCCCGCCACCGCCGACCTGCTCGCCAAGGCCGCCCACGGCCTCGCCGACGACCTGCTCACCAACACGCTGCTGACCGCGCGGTGCCCGGTGTTGCTGGCGCCGGCCATGCACACCGAGATGTGGGAGCACCCGGCGACCGTCGCGAACGTGGCCACGCTGCGGTCCCGGGGCGTCCGGGTGATCGAGCCGGCCGTGGGTCGGCTCACCGGTCGGGACACCGGCAAGGGCCGGCTGCCCGACCCGGCGGAGATCTTCGCGGTCGCCCGCCGGGCGCTGGCCCGTGGCGTCGCCGCGCCGGCCGACCTGGCCGGCCGGCACGTGGTGGTCACCGCCGGCGGCACCCGCGAGCCGCTCGACCCGGTCCGGTTCCTGGGCAACCGGTCCTCCGGCAAGCAGGGGTACGCGTTCGCCCGCGCCGCGGTCGCCCGGGGCGCCCGGGTGACGCTGGTCTCGGCCAACGTGGCGCTCGCCGACCCGGCCGGGGTGGACCTGGTGCGGGTCGGCACCACCGAGGAGCTGCGCGCGGCGACGCTGGCCGCCGCCGCCGACGCGGACGCCGTGGTGATGGCCGCCGCGCCGGCCGACTTCCGCCCGGCCAGCTACGCCACCGGCAAGATCAAGAAGTCCGAGGGTGGCCCCGCGCCGACCATCGAGCTGGTCACCAATCCGGACATCGCCGCCGAGCTGGGCCGGAACCGTCGGCCCGGCCAGGTGCTCGTGGTGTTCGCCGCGGAGACCCACGACGCGGAGGCCAACGGCCGGGCCAAGCTGGCCCGCAAGCGCGCCGACCTGATCGTGGTCAATGAGGTCGGCGTCGACAAGGTGTTCGGCGCGGAGACCAACGCCGCCGTCGTGATCGGCGCCGACGGGGCCGTGCACCGGTTCCCCGAGCAGCTCAAGGAGGCCCTGGCCGACGCCGTCTGGGACCTCGTGGCCGGCCGCCTGGACGGCCCGTCCTGACCCTTGGTCTCCGCACGTTTGCGAATGACGCCGGACACCCGGCGACTAAACTGTCGCGAGCGACCTTCAAACGTTTTTACATGCTTAGGAGTGCCGTGACACGTCTCTTCACGTCCGAATCGGTCACGGAAGGCCACCCGGACAAGATCGCCGACCAGATCAGCGACGGCATCCTCGACGCGTTGCTCGCACAGGACCCGCACAGCCGGGTCGCGGTGGAGACGCTGATCACCACGGGCCAGGTGCACGTCGCCGGCGAGGTGACCACCAAGGCGTACGCCGACATCCCGACCATCGTGCGGGAAACCATCCTCAGCATCGGCTACGACTCGTCGAAGAAGGGCTTCGACGGCGCGTCCTGCGGCGTGAGCGTCTCCATCGGCGCCCAGTCGCCGGACATCGCCCAGGGCGTGGACAACGCGTTCGAGCTGCGTACCGGCGGGTCGGAGAGCGCGCTCGACGCGCAGGGCGCGGGCGACCAGGGCATGATGTTCGGCTTCGCCTGCTCCGAGACGCCCGAGCTGATGCCGCTGCCGATCGCGCTGGCGCACCGGCTGGCCCGCCGGCTGGCGCAGGTCCGCAAGGACGGCACGATCCCGTACCTGCGCCCGGACGGCAAGACCCAGGTGACCATCGAGTACGACGGGCTGCGACCGGTCCGCCTGAACACGGTGGTGGTGTCCAGCCAGCACGCGGCGGACATCTCGCTGGAGTCGCTGCTCACCCCGGACGTGCGCGAGCACGTGATCACCCCGGAGCTGGAGGGCCTGGAGCTGGACACCGAGGGGTACCGCCTCCTGGTGAACCCGACCGGGCGGTTCGAGATCGGTGGCCCGATGGGCGACGCCGGGCTGACCGGCCGGAAGATCATCGTGGACACCTACGGCGGGTACGCCCGCCACGGTGGCGGCGCGTTCTCCGGCAAGGACCCGTCGAAGGTCGACCGGTCGGCCGCGTACGCGATGCGGTGGGTGGCCAAGAACGTGGTCGCCGCCGGGCTGGCCGAGCGGTGCGAGGCGCAGGTCGCGTACGCGATCGGCAAGGCGCACCCGGTGAGCCTGTTCGTCGAGACCTTCGGCACCGAGACCGTGCCGGTGGCCGCGATCGAGAAGGCCGTCGCCGAGGTGTTCGACCTGCGCCCGGCCGCCATCATCCGGGACCTGAACCTGCTGCGCCCGATCTACCGGCAGACCGCCGCGTACGGCCACTTCGGCCGGGATCTGGCGGACCTGACCTGGGAGGGCACCGACCGGGCCGCCGACCTCAAGTCGGCCGCGGGAGCCTGACCGCCGACACGCGCCGCGACCGGCGACCCGCTGCGGGGTCGCCGGTCGCTCGCGTCTGCGTGGACGTGCCGCTGCCGCACCTCGACCGCCCGTTCGACTACCTGGTCCCGGAGGCGCTGGACGCCGACGCCCGGCCCGGGGTGCGGGTGAAGGTCCGCTTCGCCGGCCAACTCGTCGACGGCTGGCTGCTGGAGCGCGTCGCCGAGTCCGACCACCCGAAGCTGGCGTACCTGGAGAAGGTCGTCTCCCCGGTGCCGGTGCTCTCCCCGGAGGTGGCCCGGCTGGCGCGGGCGGTCGCCGACCGGTACGCCGGCAGCCTGGCCGACGTGCTCCGGCTCGCCGTGCCGCCCCGGCACGCCCGCGCCGAGAAGACCGCGACCGCCGCCGAGGTCGCCGCCGCGCCCGCGACCGGCTCCGCGCCTGAGCCCGCCGCCGGGCCCGTGAGCGGACCCCCGGTCGCCGCCGGGCCCGTGAGCGAGCCCCCGGTCGCCGCCGTCGTCGAGGGCGTCGGTGAGAGCGCCGACGCGGCCGTCGCCGGCGCCGCCGGCGTGTCGGTCGACCCGCGCGGCTGGCGGGACTACCCGGCCGGACCGGCGCTGCTGCGCACGCTCGCCGAGGGCCGGCCGGCCCGCGCGGTCTGGTCGGCGCTGCCGGGGGAGGACTGGGCCGACCGGTACGCGGACGCGGTGGCCGCCACCGTGGCCGGCGGCCGGGGCGCCGTGGTGGTGGTCGCGGACGGCCGGGACCTGGACCGGCTCGACGCCGCCCTGACCGCCGTGCTGGGCCCGGGCCGGCACGTCCGCCTCACCGCCGCCGACGGGCCGGCGCGTCGCTACCGCGCGTTCCTCGCCGCCCGCCGCGGTGAGGCGCCGGTGGTGATCGGCACCCGCGCGGCCATGTTCGCCCCGGTGGAGCGGCTCGGCCTGGTGGCGGTCTGGGACGACGGCGACGACCTGCACGCCGAGCCCCGGGCGCCCTACCCGCACGCCCGCGAGGTGCTGCTCACCCGGGCGCACCTCACCGGCGCGGGCGCGCTGGTCGGCGGGTACGCGCGGACCGCCGAGGCGCAGTTGCTGGTGGAGACCGGCTGGGCGCGGGAGGTGGTCGCCGACCGGGCCACGGTGCGGGCGCGGATGCCGGCGATGGCGCCCACCGGCGACGACCCGCAGTTGGCCCGGGACCCGGGCGCGGCCTCCGCCCGGCTGCCCAGCCTGGCCTGGACCACCGCCCGGGACGCGCTCCGCGCCGACCTGCCGGTGCTGGTGCAGGTACCCCGACGCGGTTACCTGCCCTCGGTCGCCTGCGCCGAGTGCCGGGCCCCGGCCCGCTGCCCGCACTGCGCCGGCCCGCTCGCCCTGCCGTCGGCGCAGGGCACGCCCGCCTGTCGCTGGTGCGGCCGGGTCGCCGCCGCGTACGCCTGCCCGGAGTGCGGTGGGCGGCGGCTGCGCGCCTCGGTCACCGGCGCCCGGCGGACCGCCGAGGAGCTGGGCCGGGCGTTCCCGGGCGTGCCGGTGCGGACCTCGGGGCGGGAGGAGGTGCTGGCCACGGTGCCCGGCGGCGCCGGCCTGGTGATCGCCACGCCGGGCGCCGAGCCGGTCGCCGAGGGCGGCTACGGCGCGGTGCTGCTGCTCGACTCGTGGGCCCTGCTCACCCGGGCCGACCTGCGGGCCGGGGAGGAGGCGCTGCGGCGCTGGCTGGCCGGCGCCGCGCTGGCCCGGGCCGGCGCGGCGGGCGGCCGGGTGGTGGTGGTCGCGGACGGCGCGCTGGCGCCGGTGCAGGCGTTGCTGCGGTGGGACGCGGCCTGGTTCGCCGCCCGGGAGCTGGCCGAGCGCCGGGAGTTGGGCTTCCCGCCGGCGGTACGGATGGCCAGCGTCACCGGCGTGGCCGAGGCGGTGGCCGACCTGCTGGCCGGCGCCCGGCTGCCGGACGGCGCCGAGGTGCTCGGCCCGGTGCCGGCCGAGGAGGGCCGGGAGCGGATGCTGGTCCGTGTCCCGCGGTCCCGGGCGGGCGCGCTGGCCGGCGCGTTGCACGCCGCGGCCGGGCAGCGCAGCGCCCGCAAGGCCGCCGAACCGGTCCGGCTCCAGGTCGACCCGCTGAGCCTGTTCTGAGCGGGCCGCCGGGCGTGACGGAACGCACCCGGCCCCTCGCGTACGGTCGTGACCTGGGGTTTGTCGCACACCTGGTCCGGCAATTGGATAGCGGGCGGTGATAGCATCGCCCGTCATGCCCAGGCGCGCGGGATTTCCGCGCGGTACGCGGCGCGGCGGCTGCTCCGAGCACGTCGGGCCACACGGATTCGATGTCGTCAGTCAGCCGGTGAGCAGGGGTGGACCAGTCGTGACCGTTCGTCAGTCGATCGTCTTCAACGGTGATCTCGGCAGCGGCAAGAGCACCGTTTCCGTCGAGATCGCCAAGCGGCTGGGGCTGCGCCGGGTCAGCGTCGGCGACCTCTACCGGCAGATGGCGCAGGAGCGGCAGATGACCGCGCTCCAGCTCAACCTGCACGCCGAGCTGGACCAGGCGGTCGACGGCTACGTCGACCAGCTCCAGCGGGACATCGCCGCCTCCGGCGAGTCGCTGGTCATGGACTCCCGCCTGGCCTGGCACTTCTTCACCGACGCGCTCAAGGTGCACATGATCACCGAGCCGACCGAGGCGGCCCGGCGGGTGCTGGCCCGCCCGTCCGGCCCGGCGGAGAGCTACACCTCGCTGGAGGAGGCCCGGGCCAAGCTGCGGGAACGCAGCGAGAGCGAGCGCAACCGCTTCATCGTCCGGTACGGCGTCGACAAGGCCCGGCTGCGCAACTACGACCTGGTCTGCGACACCACCCGGGCCACGCCGGAGCAGGTGATCGCGCACGTCGTCGACGTGTACGAGGGCCGGCTCGGCGCCGACGTGCTGCGTGCCGGCCAGCCGCTGCTGCTGCTCGACCCGACCCGGGTCTACCCGACCGAGGACGTCGCCACGCTGCGCGGTCTCTGGGACGCGGAGCCGGCCGGCGACGAGGCGGTGGAGCCGCTGAGCATCGGCTACACCGGTGAGTACTTCTTCGTGGTCGACGGGCACCGGCGGCTCAGCGCCGCGGTGCGCGGCGGCCTCCCGATGGTCCCGGCCCGGCTGGTCGCCGAGGTCGACGAGCCGGTGGTCGGCGGGCTGAGCGCCGTCGACTTCTTCGCCGCGCAGGCCCGGCCGGCCCTGATCCACGACTGGGAGGACGCGCACGGCATCGCGCTGCCGCTGCCCGAGCACGCGCTGCTGGGCGGCGGCCCGGTGCTGGCCGGGGAGCCGGGCGCCGGCGCCTGACCGGCGGGGTCGCCCGAACCGGGCGAACCGGGGGATGATGGGGTCCTTCGATGCCTGGGAGGCCGCCCGTGGATCCTGCCGACGCCCTCGCGCTGCTGATGTCCCCCGCGGGCCGGGTCGATCCCTACCCGACGTACGAACGGCTGCGGGCGCACGGCCCGGTGGTCCAGGCCGGCCCGGTCTTCTACGTGGTGACCGGGTACGCGGAGGCCGACGCGATCCTGCGGGACGCCCGGTTCGGGGTGATGGACGACGCCCTGCGGGACCAGTTCATGCCCGGCTGGCGGGAGAGCCCGGCGGTGCTGTCGATCTCCCGGTCGATGCTGCGCACCAACCCGCCCGACCACAGCCGGATGCGGCGGCTGGCCGCCGGCGCGTTCACCCCGCGCCGGATCGCCGCCATGCGCGGTGTGGTCGAGGCGCAGGCGGACGCGCTGATCGACGCCATGCTGGCCGCCGGGCGGGGCGGGGCGCCTGTCGACTTCATGGCCGCGTTCGCGTACCCGTTGCCGGTGGGGGTGATCTGCGCGCTGCTCGGCGTGCCGGCGGCGGACCGGCCGCTGTTCCGGCGCTGGGCCACCGACCTGACCGGCGTGCTGGAGCCGGAGATCACCCCGGACGAGCTGGCCGTCGCCGACCGGGGCGCGGCGGAGCTGCGCGCCTACTTCTCCGAGCTGGTCGCGGCCCGCCGCCGGGTCCCCGCCGACGACCTGACCACCGCGCTGGTGCAGGCGCACGACGCCGACGGCGAGCGGCTGTCGGGCGACGAGCTGCTGGCCAACCTGATCGTGCTGCTGGTGGCCGGCTTCGAGACCACCACCAACCTGCTCGGCAACGGCCTGGTGGCGCTGCTGGGCCACCCGGCCGCGGCGGCGGCGCTGCGCGAGCACCCGGAGTTCGCCCCCGGTCACGTCGACGAGCTGCTGCGCTACGACTCGCCGGTGCAGCTCACCTCCCGGATGAGCACCGCGCCGTCCCGGCACGGCGGCGTCGACCTGCCGCCGGAGAGCTGGATCATCGTGATGCTCGGCGCGGCGAACCGGGACCCCGGCCGGTTCCCCGAGCCGGCCCGCTTCGACCCCTGGCGCCCGCAGGTCCATCCGCTGTCCTTCGGCGCCGGGCCGCACTACTGCCTCGGCGCGGCGCTGGCCCGGCTGGAGGCGCAGGTGGCGTTCCCGCTGCTGCTGCGCCGGCTGCCCGAGCTGGCCCTGGCCGGCCGGCCCGAACGGCGGGTCCGGCTCACCCTGCGCGGCTTCGCCACGCTGCCGGTCGCGCCGGGGCGGGAGGCGGTCCCGGTCACCGTTGCCGGTCCGCCGCCGGGGGCGGCCGGGCCGACTCCGTAGACTGGGGGCGCACCACCCGTCCCAGACAAGGAGCCCCGCCGCGTGACCGTTCAGCCCATCCGTCTGTTCGGCGATCCGGTGCTGCGCACGCCGGCCGACCCGGTGGTCGACTTCGACGCCGAGCTGCGCAAGCTGGTCGCCGACCTGACCGACACGATGCGTGAGCAGAACGGCGCCGGCCTGGCCGCGCCGCAGCTCGGAGTGAGCCTGCGGGTGTTCACCTTCGACGTCGACGACATGCTCGGCCACCTGGTCAATCCGGTGCTGGAGTTCCCCGACGAGGAGGAGCAGGACGGCCCCGAGGGCTGCCTCTCCATCCCCGGGCTCTACTTCGACACGAAGCGCCGGCAGAACGTGATCGCCAAGGGCTTCAGCGCCCACGGTGACCCGATGCAGATCGTCGGCACCGGCCTGATGGCCCGCTGCGTGCAGCACGAGACCGACCACCTCGACGGGGTGCTCTTCGTCGACCGGCTCGACGCGGCCGGCCGCAAGGAGGCCATGAAGGCGATCCGTCAGGCCGACTGGTACGACCAGGGCGCCCCGCCCACGGTCAAGCTCAGCCCGCACCCCGTCAGCAACCCGTTCGGCCTGGGACGGTGACCGGGATGCGCCTGGTCTTCGCCGGCACGCCGGCGGTCGCCGTACCGGCCCTGGACGCGATCGCCGCCTCCGGCCACGAGCTGCTCGCCGTGGTCACCCGCCCCGACGCCCCGGCCGGCCGGGGTCGGGGGCTGCACCGCTCGCCGGTCGGCGCGTGGGCCGACGCGCACGGCGTGGAGGTGCTCACCCCGGCCCGGCCGCGCGAGCCGGAGTTCCTCGACCGGCTGCGCGCGCTCGCGCCGGACTGCGTGCCCGTGGTCGCCTACGGCGCGCTGGTGCCGCCGGTGGCCCTGGAGATCCCCCGGCACGGCTGGATCAACCTGCACTTCTCGCTGCTGCCCGCCTGGCGGGGCGCGGCTCCGGTGCAGCACGCCGTGCTGCACGGCGACGAGCTGACCGGGGCCAGCGTGTTCCAGCTGGAGGCAGGGCTGGACACCGGGCCGGTCTTCGGCACGGTCACCGACGAGATCCGGCCCGTCGACACGTCCGGCGACCTGCTGGAGCGGCTGGCCCGGTCCGGCGCGGGGCTGCTGGTCGCGGTGCTGGACGCGATCGGCGCCGGCACCGCCCGGGCCGAGCCGCAGCCGGCCGACGGGGTCTCGCTGGCGCCGAAGCTGACCGTGGACGACGCCCGGGTCCGCTGGACCGACCCGGCGTTCGCGGTGGACCGGCGGGTGCGGGCCTGCACGCCGGCGCCCGGCCCGTGGACCACGTTCCGTGACGACCGGGTCAAGCTCGGCCCGGTCACCCCGCTGGCGAACGGCCCCGAGCTGAAGCCGGGCGAGCTGCTGGTGGAGAAGTCCCAGGTGCTGGTGGGCACCGCGACCGGGCCGGTGCGGCTCGGCGAGGTGCGCGCGGCCGGCAAGAAGGCCATGTCGGCCGGCGACTGGGCGCGCGGCGTCCGGGTCGCCACGGGTGAGGTGTTCGCGTGAGCGCGAGGAGTGAGCCGGTGTTGCGAGCCCCGCAGTCGCGAACGAAGGGTGGCTCGGCGTGAGCGCGAGGAGTGAGCCGGTGTTGCGAGCCCCGCAGTCGCGAACGAAGGGTGGCTCGGCGTGAGTGCGAGGAGTGAGCCGGTGTTGCGAGCCCCGCAGTCGCGAACGAAGGGTGGCTCCGCGTGACGGGGCCCTCGGGCCCGGAGCGGCCCGTCGAGGGTGAGCGCCCGCGGGGGTACGACCGCGGGGCCGGCGACCGGCCGCGTGGCCCGGGTCGCGGCGGTGACCGGCCGTACCGGGGCGGCGCCGACCGGCGGGGCGGGCAGCGTCCGGTCCGGCCGACCGTGGACCTGCCCCGGCACGTCGCGTACGAGGCGCTGGCGGCCGTGCACCGCGACGACGCGTACGCCAACCTGGTGCTCCCGGCGATGCTGCGCGAGGCGGGGCTGAGCGGGCGGGACGCCGCGTTCGCCACCGAGCTGACCTACGGCACGCTGCGGCACATCGGCACGTTGGACGCGATCGTCACCGACGCGGCCGGCCGGGACGTGCAGCGGATCGACCCGCCGGTGCGGGACGCGCTGCGGCTCGGGGCGTACCAGTTGCTGCACACCCGGGTGCCGGCGCACGCCGCGGTGTCGTCCACGGTGGACCTGGTCCGCATGGTGGGGCCGGGCGCGACCGGGTTCGCCAACGCGGTGCTGCGGGAGATCGCCGGCCGGGACGCCGACGCCTGGGTGGCGAAGCTCGCCCCGGCCGAGGGCGTCGATCCGATCGGCCATCTCGCGCTGGCGTACAGCCATCCGCAGTGGATCGTGCGGTCGTTCGCCGAGGCGCTCGGCGGTGATCTGGGGGAGACCACCCGGCTGCTGATCGAGGACAACGAGCGCCCGCCGGTGCACCTGTGCGCCCGGCCGGGGCGGGCCGACGCGGTGGCGCTGGCCGACGAGGTCGGCGGCGCGCCCGGCGCGTTCTCGCCGTACGCGGTCTACCTGCCCGGCGGCGCGCCGGGTGACCTGGCGGCGGTGGTCGACGGGCGGGCCCACGTGCAGGACGAGGGCTCCCAACTGGTGGCGGACGCCCTGGCGAACGCGCCGGTGGACGGCCCGGACGGCCGTTGGCTGGACCTGTGCGCCGGTCCGGGCGGCAAGTCCGGCCTGCTCGGCGCGCTGGCCGCGCAGCGCGGGGCGCGGCTGACCGCGGTCGAGGTGGCGGAGCACCGGGCCCGGCTGGTCGAGCAGGCGACCCGGGGCCTGCCGGTCACGGTGCTGCACCTCGACGGGCGGGACGTCGGCGGTGACCCGAAGCTGCCGGAGGGGCACTTCGACCGGGTGCTGGTGGACGCGCCGTGCACCGGCCTGGGGGCGTTGCGTCGCCGGCCGGAGTCCCGCTGGCGCCGGCAGCCGGCGGACCTGCCGCCGCTGACCCGGTTGCAGCGCGAGCTGCTCACCGCCGCGCTGCGCGCGGTCCGTCCGGGCGGCGTGGTGGCGTACGTGACCTGCTCGCCGCACGTGGTGGAGACGCACGTGACGGTGACCGAGGCGTCCCGGCGGTGCGGTTTCCCGGTCGACTTCGTGGACGCCCGCCCGCTGCTGCCGGCCGGCATGCCCGGCCTGGGTGACGGCCCGACGGTGCAGCTCTGGCCGCACCGGCACGGCACCGACGCCATGTTCCTGGCGGTGCTCCGCCGCGGCTGACCCGCGCCCACCCCACCCCCTCCCCCCGTTTCCCGGTGCTGATTCACGGAAAGTGGTGGCATTTCGCGCGCCATGCCCACTCTTTCCGTGAATCAGCGGGGGGAGACGGCGGGGGTGAGGGTGGGGAGACCCCGCGTCGGGTGCATCTCGGGCGGGGGAGGGGGGTGGTGGGATGTGACGGGCCGTTGACTAAGTGATCGATGCATGTAACTGTTCCGATCACCGGTCCTCGGCCGTCACCCCCGCCCGCACGACCCCCACGAGGAGTCTCCATGAGACGCAGTACGCCGACCACGAGCCTCGCGCTCGCCCTCGTCGCCACCCTGACGACGGCGAGCCTGGCCGGCACCGCCTCCGCCTCCGCCGCACCCGCTCCGGCCGCCCCCGCCCCGGCCGTCGCCGCGCTCGCCGCACCGGACGTCTCGCTGACCAACGTCCAGGCCCACCTCACCCAGCTCAACTCCATCGCCAGCAGCAACGGCGGCAACCGTCGGGCCGGCTCGGCCGGCTACGCCGCCTCGGTCAGCTACGTCAAGGGCAAGCTCCAGGCCGCCGGCTACACGGTCACCGAGCAGAACTGCACCACCTGCACGTACCCGGGCAGCAACCTGATCGCCGAGTGGCCGCAGGGCCCGACCGACCAGGTCGTCATGTTCGGCGCGCACCTGGACAGCGTCTCCGCCGGCCCGGGCATCAACGACAACGGCTCCGGCTCGGCCACGCTGCTGGAGAACGCACTGGTGCTGGCCGCGCAGAACCCGACCATGACCAAGCGGGTCCGGTTCGCCTGGTGGAACGGCGAGGAGCAGGGCCTCCAGGGCTCGAAGCACTACGTCAACCAGCTCAGCACCACCCAGCGGGGCTACATCAAGGGCTACTACAACTTCGACATGGTGGGCTCGCCCAACGGCGGCTACTTCATCAACCGGATCACCTCGGCCACCGCGGCGCCGCTGAAGGCGTACTGGGACTCGTTCGGCATCCAGCCGGAGGAGAACACCGAGGGGCAGGGCCGCTCGGACGACTACTCGTTCGCCAACGCCGGCATCCAGACCTCCGGCTACGCGGCCGGCGCCAGCTACACCAAGACCGCCGCCCAGGCCGCCAAGTGGGGCGGCACCTCCGGCGCGGCGTACGACGGCTGCTACCACCGCTCCTGCGACACCACCAGCAACATCAACACGACGGTGCTCAACCGCAGCGCCGACGGCGTGGCGTACGCGATCTGGGCGCTCGCGGTCGGCGGCGGCACCCCGGCCAACGACTTCTCCGTCGCGGTCAGCCCCACCTCCGGCAGCGTCGCCCGGGGCGGCTCCACCACCGCCACCGTCAGCACCGCCACCACCAGCGGCAGCGCCCAGACGGTGACGTTGTCGGCCAGCGGCGCCCCGAGCGGCGTCACGGTCGGCTTCAGCCCGTCGTCGGTCACCTCCGGCGGCTCCGCCACCATGACGGTCAGCGCCTCGTCCACGGCGACCACCGGCACGTTCACGCTCACCGTCACCGGCACCGGCTCGGCCACCCGCACCGCCAGCTACACGATCACGGTGACCGGCGGCAGCGGCGGCTGCACCGCCGGGCAGCTCATCGGCAACAGCAGCTTCGAGTCCGGCACCACGCCGTGGACGACCAGTTCCGGCGTGATCACCAACGACTCCGGCCAGGCGGCCCGGACCGGGTCGTACAAGGCGTGGCTGAACGGGTACGGCTCCTCGCACACCGACACGCTCTCCCAGTCGGTGACGCTGCCGACCGGCTGCACCAGCTACACGCTGGCGTTCTGGCTGCACATCGACTCGGCCGAGACCACCGGATCGACCGCGTACGACAAGCTGACCGTGCAGGTCGGCTCCACCACGCTGGCGACCTACTCGAACCTGAACAAGGCCACCGGCTACACCCAGCGCAGCTTCAACCTCGCCGGGTACGCCGGCCAGACGGTGACGCTCAAGTGGACCGGCGTCGAGGACGCCTCGCTCCAGACCAGCTTCGTCGTCGACGACGTGACGCTCCAGGTCGGCTGAGCGCGTGGGGCGGGGTGGGCCGACGCCCGCCCCGCCCGCGGCTCAGGTGATCGGCAGCGCCGAACCGCCGGCGCCCCGCACCGAGCGGGTCAGCGTCCGGTCGGAGACCCAGAGGAAGCACTGCACACCCCGGTCGCCGTCACGCCACTGCTGCTCGTACGGGTGGTAGACGATGGTGCCGGCCCGGTACTGCATCTTCCCGTCGTTCGGCACCTTGGCGTACGTCGCGATCAGCCCCCGGCACGCCTTGTGCGCCCGCAGCGAGGTGCGCTGGAACTCGGCGTAGCTGATGTCGGGCGCCTGGTAGATCCCGACGAACTCGGCGTGGTGCTTCGCGGTGCAGGCCACCGGCCGCATGGCCTGCACCTCGTCCTTGCCCAGCCTGGGGTTGAAGCAGCCCAGCGCCAGCGGTGAGC
The DNA here is from genome assembly GCF_045040125.1 of Micromonospora sp. NBC_01392. Classification (NCBI taxonomy): domain Bacteria; kingdom Bacillati; phylum Actinomycetota; class Actinomycetes; order Micromonosporales; family Micromonosporaceae; genus Micromonospora; species Micromonospora sp. NBC_01392. The sequence continues at coordinate 2,827,953 of NZ_CP109549.1, forward strand.
CGGGCTTGAGCGCGCCGCGCAGGCTGCCGGTGCGGGCGGCCACGTTGCCCTCGTCCAGGTCGGTCACCTCGGCGACGTCGCAGCGGTACCAGCGGGCCCCGCCGGACCAGGCCAGCGCGGACGGGAAGACCACGGAGAGCTGCAACCGCCCGGACCGCCAGTCCGCGCCGACGGCCCGGGTGACCTGCCGGGCACAGTCGGCGTGCGCGGAGCGGATGCCGGCCGAGCCGGCGCGCGGCGGCGCGGAGCGACCGGCGTCCGGGCCGCCCAGCGTGCCCACGTGCAGCGTCTCGGCGCGGTGCGAGGCGGCGCAGTCGACCGGCTGGTAGCCGCTGAGGTAGCCGACGTCGGCGACGGTCGGGTGGCAGACGTCGGCCGCGGGCACGAAGCCGACCGGGGCGGCGAAGGCCGGCCACTCGTCGGTGAGGTCGCGGTCCACCCCGGCCGGCGCGCTGCACCCGCCGACCGCCAGCACCGCCACCGCGCCCGCGGCGACCGCCGCCCACCATCGCCGCATCGCGCCCGACCTCCCGCCGTCCGGAGCCGCCCGGCCGACCGGTACGCCTCGGCGACGCAGCATACGGCAACCGGGCCGGCGGCCGGTCGCACGAGGCGGCCGGCTCCCGGCGGAACGGCGGTCAGATGACCGGTAGTCCCTCCGGGCCGGCGCCCCGCATCGAACGGGTCAGTTTGCGGTCGTCACTCCACAGGAAACAGCGCACCCCCCGGTCGCCCTCCTCCCACTCCCGCTGCGACGGCGGGTAGAAGATGGACCCGGCCCGGTACGGAAGCTCGGCATTGTCCGGCACGTTGGCGAACGCGGCGATCAGCGTCATGCAGCGGCGGTGCGCGGCCGGCGCGCGCCGGGCGAACTCCGCCCAGCTCATGTCGCGTTCGGAGTAGACGCCGACGAACTCGGCCCGGTGCGGTTCGGTGCACAGCACCGGGGCCATGTAGTTGAGGTTCGCGCCGATCAGCTTCGGGTCGAAGCAGCGGTGCACCAGCGGATTGTCGCCGACCAGCGCGCCGCGCAGGCTGCCCACCCGGTTGACCGGCCGGGTGTTGTCGATGCTGTCGGTCTCGGCCAGGTCGCAGCGGAACCAGCGCGCGCCGGCCATCCAGGCGGTCGCCGGTGGCAGCGCGATGTTCAGGGTGAGCCGGGCGGCGTGCCAGTCCCCGCCGATCATTTCCCGGGCCCGCTGGTCGCACTCGGCCCGGGCGCCGCGCAGCTCCGGGGAGCCGGGTTCGGGGCGGGCGCCCTCGGCGGCCGAGTCGGTGAACGTGCCGACGTGCACCGCCTCGGCCAGGTGGCTGCCGGCGCAGTCCACCGTCTCGTACGTGGCCGCCTGCACCACCGCGGTGAGCCGCGGCAGACAGGCGTCGGTGGCCGGGACGAACAGTTGGGGCGCCGGCAGCGCCGCCCAGTCGTCGACGAGGTCCCCGTCGGCCCGGTGCGTCGGGGCGCAGCCGGCGAGCACCGCCGTCACGGCGCCGGCCAGCGTGAGGGCGTGGAGCCACCGTCGCATCGTCCGCTCCTTCGCCGGAGAGATGGCAACCGGTCGCCGCGGCCCGTGCGGCGTCCCCCGCGCCCGGGCGTGCAGCATATGTGACCGTCCCTGTAGGAGTTTCGTCATCTTTCAATCGATCGGCCAGTCACCGGCGACTATTCGTGTCGATTTCCGCCCCGGACGGCGGAATTCTGCACCGAAAGTGACGGGAGGGTCACCGTAGGTCCTTCGTGGTGCCGCGCCGCAGCCGGGGGATGACCGCGTTCGTACACTGGCCCCGTGACCGTACCGCCGCCCGTCGTCGCGCCCAGCATCCTGGCCGCCGATTTCGCCCGCCTCGCCGACGAGGTCCGCGCCGTGGAGTCCGCCGCCGACTGGCTGCACGTGGACGTCATGGACAACCACTTCGTGCCCAACCTGACCATCGGCCTGCCGGTGGTGCAGAGCCTGCGCGCCGTCACCGAGATCCCGTTCGACGTGCACCTCATGATCGAGGATCCGCGCCGCTGGGCCCCCGGGTACGCCGACGCCGGCGCGTACAACGTGACGTTCCACGCCGAGGCGTGCGACGACCCGGTGGCGTTGGCCAAGGACCTGCGCTCGGCCGGGGCCAAGGCGGGGCTGGCGATCGACCGGGACACCCCGATCGAGCCGTACCTGGACCTGCTGCCCAGCTTCGACACGCTGCTGATCATGACGATCAAGGCCGGCTTCGGCGGCCAACGGTTCCTGCCGGCGCTGCTGGACAAGGTGCGCGCCGCCCGCCGCCACGTCGACAGCGGCCACCTGGAGCTGCGCATCGAGGTCGACGGCGGCATCGCCGCGGACACCATCGAGCAGGCCGCCGCCGCCGGCGCCGACGCGTTCGTCGCCGGCACCGCGGTCTACGGCGCCGACGACCCGGCCGAGGCGGTACGCCGCCTGCGGGGCCTGGCGGAACGTGCGATGACCGGGGCCTGAGATGGACACGGCCGGCGACCGACCCGACGTCATCCTGGTCGTCGACGACGACGAGGACATCGCCCGCTTCGTCGAGTTCAACCTGCGCCTGCACGGCTTCGAGGTGCTGCACGCCGCCGACGGCCAGGAGGCGCTGGAGGTGATCGAGCGGCAACGGCCGGACCTGGCCGTGGTCGACCTCATGATGCCCCGCGTGGACGGGCTGGAACTGACCCGCCGGCTGCGCGCCGACCCGATGACCTCGGCCCTGCCGGTGATCATGCTGACCGCCAAGGGGATGACCTCCGACAAGGTCAACGGCCTCAGCGCCGGCGCGGACGACTACCTGGTCAAGCCGTTCGACACCGCCGAGCTGGTCGCCCGGGTCAGCTCCACGCTGCGTCGCAACAAGGAGTTCCGGGAGGTCTCCCCGCTGACCGGCCTGCCCGGCAACAGCCGCATCCGGCGGGAGATCAGTGACCGGGTGCGCAGCGGCGTGGACTACGCCGTCGGCTACGTCGACATCGACCGGTTCAAGAGCGTCAACGACCGCTACGGCTTCGTCCGGGGCGACGAGTTCATCTCCGCGCTGGCCCGCAGCCTGCACCGCGCGGTGGTGTCGATCGGGCTGCCGCCGGCCTTCCTCGGCCACGTCGGCGGCGACGACTTCGTCATCGTCTGCGCCCCGACCCAGGTCCGGCCGCTGACCAGCCGGGCGGTGGTCGACTTCGAGAACGCCGCCGACACGCTCTACGACCCCAGCGACCGGGAACGCGGCTTCGTCGAGCTGAAGGACCGGCGGGGCAACATCCGCCGGGCCGCGCTGGTCACGCTCTCCATCGGGGTGTCGCTGTCCGACAGCGGCAAGCGGTTCACCGATCCGCTGGAGGCCATCGCCGTGGCCTCGGAGATGAAGACGGTGGCCAAGAGTCAACCCGGGTCGTACGTCGCGGTCGACCGCCGCCGCGGAGTTACGTGATCGTGCGGTCTGTTGTGAGGTAGCTCGCCTGGATGGCGCGCGCCGCCGTGGAACGTGTAAGACTTCCGGAGTACCCACCACGCGCTGGCGGGGCTCGGTGAAATTCCGAACCGGCGGTGATCCACGGTCCGACCGTGGTAAGCCCGCGACCCGGACGGCTTCGGCCGGACGGTGGACCTGGTGAGAATCCGGGGCCGACGGTTGGGGTGCGGCTCGTCCGCTCCCCAGAAAGTCCGGATGGGAGACAGCGCGCGGAACGGGGGAGGCCCTGCCGGCCGCTGAGCACCCTCAGCCGCGCCCGTGGGCTCCCCGGGGTCGGCCGACGCCGTCCCCGGGTTCTCCGCCGCCGCGTGTCCGCGGCCCTCGTGCCGTCGCTCCCCACCCCGCCCGCGCGTGACCGGCGAGCGGAAGGGCAGGGCGGGCCATGGCGAGCGTCTCCGTCGACGAGGCGATGCGTCGCGCCGTCGCGCTGGCCGCCCGCGGCCTCGGCACCACCAGCCCCAACCCGGTCGTCGGCTGCGTGCTGCTCGATCCCGACGGCGAGGTCGTCGGCGAGGGCTTCCACGCGTACGCCGGCGGACCGCACGCCGAGATCGTCGCGCTGGCGCAGGCCGGCACCCGGGCCCGTGGCGGCACCGCGGTGGTCACGCTGGAACCGTGCGACCACACCGGTCGCACCGGCCCGTGCAGCCACGCGCTCATCGCCGCCGGCGTCACCCGCGTGGTGATCGCCGTGCCCGACCCGAACCCGGTGGCCTCCGGCGGCGCGGCCACGCTGCGCGCCGCCGGGGTCCAGGTCGCGTTCGGGGTACGCGCCGAGGAGGCCGAGGCCGGCAACGTCGCCTGGCTCACCTCGATGCGCCGCGGCTGGCCGTACCTGATCTGGAAGTACGCGGCCACGCTCGACGGGCGCTCCGCCGCTGCCGACGGCACCAGCATGTGGATCACCTCGGAGGCGGCCCGCACCGACGTGCACGCGCTGCGCGGCACCGTCGACGCGGTGCTCGCCGGGGTGGGCACCGTGCTCACCGACGACCCCCGGCTCACCGCCCGCAACCTGCGCGACGGCACGCTCGCCATCCGGCAGCCGCTGCGGGTGGTGGTGGACAGCTCGGGGCGTACCCCGGTCGACGCCCGGGTCCGCGACGGCGCGGCCCGGACCTGGGTGGCCACCGCCGCGGAGGTCGGGGCCGGCCCGGACGGCCGGGTCGACCTGGCGGCGCTCCTGGCTGAGCTGCACCACCGCGGCGTGCGGGCCGCACTGCTGGAGGGCGGTCCCACGCTGGCCGGCGCGTTCCTCGCCGCCGGCCTGATCGACAAGATCGTCGGCTACGTCGCGCCGAAGCTGCTCGGCGCCGGCCCGACCGCGCTGGGCCACGCCGGCGTGACGTCCATCGCCGACGCCGTCGACCTGGAGATCACCGACGTTACGCAGGTCGGTCCCGACCTGCGGATCACCGCGCTGCCCCGGAAGAGGGAGGCCTGACATGTTCACCGGCATCGTCGAGGAGCTGGGCGAGATCGTCCGGAGCACCGAGACCGGCGACGACTCGGCGCTGGTCGCCATCCGCGGCCCGCTCGTCACCTCGGACGCCCGGCACGGCGACTCCATCGCGGTCAACGGGGTCTGCCTGACCGTGGTCGACGTCGACGGCGGCATCTTCACCGCCGACGTGATGGGTGAGACGCTGCGTCGCACCGCGCTCGGGGCGCTGCGCCCCGGCGACGCGGTCAACCTGGAACGGGCCGCCGCGCTGAACAGCCGGCTCGGCGGGCACCTGGTGCAGGGGCACGTCGACGGCGTCGGCGAGGTCATCGGCCGGGAGCCGGCCGCGCAGTGGGAGACGGTCCGGTTCCGGCTGCCCGCCGAGCTGGCCCGCTACGTGGTGGAGAAGGGCTCGATCACCGTCGACGGCGTGTCGCTGACCGTCGCGGAGGTGGGCGACGACTGGTTCTCGGTCGGCCTGATCCCCACCACGCTCAAACTCACCGTGCTCGGCGGCAGACAGGTCGGCGACCCGGTCAACCTGGAGGTGGACGTGCTGGCCAAGTACGTCGAGCGACTGCTGGGCGGTGCCCGGTGACCGGCCCGCTCGGCTGGCTGCTCGACGCCCAGGTGCACGTCGTCGGCTCGCCGGTGCTGGTCCGGGAGATCGTCGGCAACGTCTTCGGGCTCGTCTCGGCGCTGCTCGGGCTGCGCCGGGTGGTCTGGGCCTGGCCGGTCGGCATGATCGGCAACGGGCTGCTGTTCACCGTGTTCCTCGGTGGCGTCTTCGCCACCCCGCAGGCGCACGACCTCTACGGCCAGGCCGGCCGGCAGGTCTTCTTCTTCGCGGTGAGCGTCTACGGCTGGTGGCGCTGGTCGCGCAACCGCCGGTCCGGCGACGGCGCGGAGCCGGCCGTGGTGCCGCGCTGGGCGACCCGCCGGGAACGGCTGGCCCTGCTCGTCGCCGCCGCCGTGGGCACCGCCGCCGCCTATCCGGTGCTGGCCGCGCTCGGCTCGTGGGGGCCGCTGCCGGACGCCTGGATCCTGGTCGGCAGCCTGCTCGCCACGTACGGCATGGCCCGTGGCTGGGTGGAGTTCTGGCTGGTCTGGATCGCCGTCGACGCGGTCGGCGTGCCGCTGCTGCTGCGCGGTGGCTTCTACCCGTCGGCCGCCATGTACCTGGTCTACGGCGCGTTCTGCGCGGCCGGCTTCTACGCCTGGTGGCGCACGTCGCGGACCGTCACGCGGACCCGGATCCCGGCGACGTACTCGGAGGTCGTGGCATGAGCAGCTTCGGTTCGATCGAGCAGGCGGTGGCGGACGTCGCCGCCGGCCGGCCGGTGGTCGTGGTCGACGACGAGGGCCGGGAGAACGAGGGTGACCTGATCTTCGCGGCCGAGCTGGCCACCCCGGAGCTGGTCGCGTTCATGGTCCGCCACACCTCGGGCTACATCTGCGTGCCGTTGACCGAAGCCGAGTGCGACCGGCTGGACCTGCCGCCGATGCACCACACCAACCAGGACCGGCGCGGCACCGCGTACACGGTGACGGTGGACGCCCGCGAGGGTGTCAGCACCGGCATCTCGGCCGCCGACCGGTCGCACACCATCCGGCTGCTCGCCGACGCCGGCACCGACCCGACCGACCTGGCCCGCCCCGGCCACGTGGTGCCGCTGCGCGCCCGCGCCGGCGGGGTGCTGCGCCGGCCCGGGCACACCGAGGCGGCGGTGGACCTGACCCGGCTGGCCGGGTTGCGTCCGGCCGGGGTGCTCTGCGAGCTGGTCAACGACGACGGCACCATGATGCGCGTGCCGGACCTGGAGAAGTTCTGCGCCGAGCACGGGCTGACGCTGATCACCATCGCCGACCTGATCGCGTACCGGCGGCGGACCGAGAAGCAGGTGGAGCTGGCCGCCGAGGCGCGGATGCCCACGCCGTACGGCGTCTTCACGGCGCTCGGCTACCGGGCCGAGCACGACCCGGCCGAGCACGTCGCGCTGGTCTTCGGCGACCTCGGCGACGGCCGGGACGTGCTGGTCCGGGTGCACTCCGAGTGCCTCACCGGGGACGTGTTCGGCTCGCTGCGCTGCGACTGCGGCCCGCAGTTGCAGGCCGCGCTGGCCCGGGTCGCCCGGGAGGGCCGCGGGGTGGTGCTCTACGTGCGCGGGCACGAGGGGCGCGGCATCGGCCTGCTGCACAAGCTCCAGGCGTACCAGTTGCAGGACCAGGGGCGTGACACCGTGGACGCGAACCTCGACCTGGGGCTGCCGGCCGACGCGCGGGACTACGGCACCGGCGCGCAGATCCTCTACGACCTCGGCGTCCGCTCGATGCGGCTGCTGACCAACAACCCGGCCAAGCGGGCCGGCCTGGAGGGGTACGGCCTGACCGTGACCGGCCGGGAGGGGCTGCCCGTGTCGTCGAACCCGGAGAACGTGCGCTACCTGCGCACCAAGCGGGACCGGATGGGCCACCTGCTGGACGGGCTGGACGAGGTGACCGAGGCGCCGATGGGCCGCCCGGTCGCCGGTGACGAGATCGGAGCGTAGGGACGATGGCGGGTTTCGGGGAGCCGGGCGTCACCGCGGTGGACGCCGCCGGGCTGACCGTCGGCGTGGTGGCCGCGCGCTGGCACGGCGAGCTGACCGATCACATGGTGGAGCGCGCGGTGGCCGCCGCGCAGGCGTGCGGCGCGCGGGCCGTGGTGGCCCGGGTGGCCGGCTCGGTGGAGCTGCCGGTGGTGGCGCAGGCGATGGCCCGCCGCCACGACGTGGTGGTCGCGCTCGGCGTGGTGGTACGCGGCGCGACCGCCCACTTCGACTACGTCTGCCAGTCCGTCACCGAGGGCCTGACCCGGGTGGCCCTGGACGAGGGCAAGCCGGTGGCACACGGGGTGCTCACGGTGGACACCATCGACCAGGCTCGGGACCGGGCCGGGCTGCCCGGCTCGGCCGAGGACAAGGGCTGGGCCGCCACCGTGGCCGCGCTGGACGCCGCCCTGGCCATCCGCGCCCTGGACGCCGCCAACGCCCATCGCGTGGGCTTCGCCTGACCGCCTGACCGCGCTCGGTGGCGGGCCGGCGTCCGACCTGGCGCACCGCTCAGGCTACGAACTTGATGGCGTGGATGAGTCGCCCGAGGCCGCCTCGGGCCTTGGGCCTCGGGCCGGGGCCCGGGCCTCGGGCCGGGACTCGGGGCCCGGGCCTCGGGCCGGGCCTCGGGCCTTGGCCCGGGAAACCCCGGCCCCGCCGCCGGGTGGGCGCTTCGGCCGCTGCCGCTGTTCACCGCCCCCGGTGACTCGTCCGTGCCATCAAGTTCGTAGCAGACCGCCCGCGTCATCCGGCCCGCCACCAAGGCCCGCATGGGCCTGCCCCAGCACCGGCTCGGACCGACGTCGTCGGGAGCCGCGAACGCGTCGCCCGTCAGCCGTCCGGTGGGGACCCGGACATCAACCCGGACGGGCCGGCGGGGTGGGCCACCATCGGGTCCTGCCGGACGGTCAGGGGTGAGAGCCAGGCGACGCGGGCGGACCCGGTGCGCGTGCTTCCCGGGGACGGCTGGAAGAATCGCGTTCCGTGAAGACGTTCGAGGAGTTGTTCGCCGAGCTGCAGGCCAAGGCCGCCGCCGGCACCCCGGGCTCGGGCACGGTCGACGCGCTCGCCAAGGGCGTGCACTTCATCGGCAAGAAGGTCGTCGAGGAGGCGGCCGAGTCGTGGATGGCGGCCGAGCACGAGGGTCCGGAACGGGCCGCCGAGGAGATCTCCCAGCTGCTCTACCAGGCGCAGGTGCTGATGCTGGCCACCGGCCTGGAGCTGAAGGACGTCTACCGACATCTGTGAGTGCCCGTCCGCTGATCATCCGATCGAACGAAGGAGCACTCCCATGCTGCGTGTCGCCGTACCCAACAAGGGCGCCCTGGCCGAGTCGGCCGCCGGGATGCTGCGCGAGGCGGGCTACCGCCAGCGCACCGACCCGAAGGACCTGGTCTGCCGGGACGAGCCCAACGACATCGAGTTCTTCTACCTGCGCCCCAAGGACATCGCCACCTACGTCGGCTCCGGCGACCTGGACGTCGGCATCACCGGGCGGGACCTGCTGATCGACTCCGGCGCGCCGGCCGAGGAGGTGCTGGACCTCAACTTCGGGCGGGCCACCTTCCGGTTCGCCGCCCGCCCCGACGACGTCGCCTCCGTCCAGCAGCTCGGCGGGCACCGGATCGCCACCGCGTACCCGGGTCTGGTCGAGCGGCACCTGGCCGAGCTGGACGTCAAGGCCGAGGTGATCCGGCTCGACGGGGCGGTGGAGAACGCCATCCGCCTCGGCGTGGCCGACGTGGTCGCCGACGTGGTGGAGACCGGCGCCACGCTGCGCCAGGCCGGCCTGGTGGTGTTCGGCGAGCCGCTGCTGCGTTCCTCGGCGGTGCTGGTGCGGCGGGCCGGCGCGTCCGGCAGCGCCCAGCAGGAGCAGCTCGAACGCCGGCTGCACGGCGTGCTGGTCGCCCGCCGCTACGTGATGCTCGCCTACGACGTGCCGGCCGGGCTGCTCGACCGGGCCAGCTCGCTCACCCCGGGCATCGAGTCGCCGACCGTCTCGCCGCTGCACCGGGAGGGCTGGGTCGCGGTGCAGGCGATGGTGCTCCGCGACGACGTCCACCGGATCATGGACGAGCTGTACGAGCTGGGCGCCCGGGCGATCCTGGTCACCAACATCCACGCCTGCCGGCTGTGAGGCCGCTGCCGCTCCCGGCCGCGTTGACCGTCGTCGTGCTGGCCGGGGTGGCCTCGGCCGCCCAGGGCGTGGTCAACGCCGAGTTGGGGGAGCGGACCGGCGACCCGGTGCTCGGCGCGGTGGCGAACAACGTGGTCGGCTGCCTGGTCGTGCTGGTCGGGTTGGCGGTGGTGCCGTCGATGCGGACCGGGCTGGCCGCGCTGCGCCGGGCCGGCCTGCCCTGGTGGTCGTACCTGGGCGGGGTGGGCGGCGCGGTGATCGTGCTGACCGCCCCGGTGGTGGTGCCGGTGCTCGGGGTGGCCGTGTTCACCATCGCCCAGGTGGCCGGCGGCAGCCTCGGCGGCCTGGCCGTGGACCGGGCCGGGCTGGCCGCGGCCGGCCGGCTGCGGCTCACCGCGCCCCGGGTGGCCGGCGCGCTGCTCGGCATCGGCGCGGTGGCGCTCGCGCAGCTCGGCCGGCCGGTGGGGGACCTGGCGATCGGTCTGGTGCTGCTCTCCGTGGTGGGCGGGTTGGCGGTGGCGTTCCAGTCCGCGCTCAACGGGCGGATCGCGGCCGGGGTCGGGCCGGCCGCCGGGCTCGCGGTCAACTTCGTGGTCAGCACGTCGGTGATCGGCGCGGTGGCGCTGCTGGTCGGCGCGTTCGCCGGCCCGCCGCGCTGGCCGACCGAGTGGTGGCTCTACACGGGCGGCCTGTTCGGTGTCGGCATCGTGCTCGCGCTGCTGGTCGGGGTGCGGGCCGCCGGGGTGCTGCGGACCGGCCTGGCGCTGGTGGCCGGGCAGCTCGGCGGCGCGCTGCTGCTGGATCTGGCGCTGCCCGACGGCCCCGGCGTCCGGCTGCCGGTGCTGGCCGGTGCCGTGCTCACGCTGCTGGCGCTGCTGGTGGCGGGCGTCCGGCGGCGCGGTCCGGCCCGTGTGGCGGCCGAACGCGAGCGCGAGCCGGATGGCAGACTGGTCGGGTGAGCGATTCCGTGGTGACCGTGCGGCCCCGCCGCGTCCGGGTGGTCTGCTGGGCGGCGGCCGTCACGCTGCTGGTGGTGTTCAGCCTCGTCGCGACGTCCCTGACCGGCGCGACCGGCGACGGTTACGGCTCGTTCCAGCGCGGCGACCAGTTCGCCATGATCGGCCTGGGCGTCTTCGGCGCGCTCGGCTTCCTGCTGTTCACCCGTCCCCGCGTGGTCGCCGACGCCAAGGGCGTCCGGGTGCGCAACGTGGTCGGCTCCTACGAGCTGCCGTGGGAGGTGATCCGCGGGGTCCGGTTCGACCGGGGCGCCCCGTGGGCCAGCCTGGAGCTGCACGACGACGACCTGCTGCCGATGGTGGCGCTCCAGGCCGCCGACAAGGAGAGCGCGGTCGAGGCGGTCCGCGCGCTGCGCCGCCTGCACCAGGCGCACCTGGCCACGCTGGCCGCCGGGCAGTCCGCGCCCCGCTGACCTGCGGGCCCGGTTTGGGTGGGCCTGGGTCGAGGGTGTAGTGTTGCGGGGTCGACCAGACTGCCCCCGTCCCTGACGTGCGGGCGGTCGCTGAAGCGGAGCGCCCGCTCCCACCCGAGTCGCCGTCCAGGTGTCCGGGTCCGGTCCCCGGTTTCGGGCACGTCCCGATCCCGGATGCGCGATCCTGTGATCGTGCCGACCGGTCGAGTGGGCCCTGGCATACGCCGGGGCCTTCTGCTTTCCGGGTCGGCTCCCGCCCGGGAGCCCACGGAGTCGGCACCGTAGGACACTCGACTCGAGGAGGCCCCATCAGCGTCGAACCACGCGTGAACGAGCAGATCCGGGCACGTGAGGTCCGACTGGTCGGCCCTGAGGGTGAGCAGGTGGGCATCGTCCCGCTGGAGCGCGCCCTGCAGCTGGCCGCGGACGTCGACCTGGACCTGGTCGAGGTTGCGCCGATGGCGCGCCCGCCGGTGTGCAAGCTCATGGACTTCGGCAAGTTCAAGTACGAGAGCGCACTCAAGGCGCGCGAAGCGCGGCGTAACCAGCAGCAGACCGTCATCAAGGAAATGAAGCTCCGGCCGAAGATCGACCCGCACGACTACGAGACCAAGAAGGGTCACGTGGTGCGGTTCCTCAAGGCGGGCGACAAGGTCAAGGTGACGATCATGTTCCGCGGTCGCGAGCAGAGCCGCCCGGAGCTGGGTTACCGGCTCCTGCGCCGGCTCGAGTCCGAGATCACGGACCTGGGATACGTCGAGGCCGCCCCGAAGCAGGACGGCCGAAACATGATCATGGTTCTCGCTCCGCACCGGGCCGTCAAGGCCTCCGCGGTCGCCGCCACGGCGTCCCGCGGTGGGCCCCGCGACCGGGGCGCGGAGGAGTCGGCAGCCCCGGCAGGTGGCGAGACCCCGGCGGCCGGCGAGACCGCAGCAGCCGGTGAGACCGGCCCGACCGCTGACACCAGCGGCCAGTAACAGGGAGAGACGTTCCACATGCCGAAGATGAAGAGCCACACGGGTACGGGCAAGCGGGTCAAGGTGACCGGCTCGGGCAAGATCGTTGCCCAGCAGGCCGGCCTCCGCCACAAGCTGGAGAAGAAGCCCTCCACCCAGACCCGCCGGCTGACCGGCACCGTCGAGCTGGCCAAGGCCGACGTGAAGCGCATCAAGAAGCTGCTCGGCCGCTGACGCGCGCCACCTGAACCGAAGAAGGAGTTGAGATGGCACGCGTCAAGCGGGCTGTGAACGCCCAGAAGAAGCGTCGTACCCTGCTGGAGACCGCGAGCGGTTACCGCGGTCAGCGCTCCCGGCTCTACCGCAAGGCCAAGGAGCAGGTGCTGCACTCGATGCAGTACTCCTACCGGGACCGTCGCGACCGCAAGGGCGACTTCCGGCAGCTCTGGATCCAGCGGATCAACGCCGGCGCCCGGGCCAACGGCCTGACCTACAACCGGCTGATCCAGGGCATGCGCCTGGCCGGCATCGAGGTCGACCGCAAGATCCTGGCCGACCTGGCCGTCAACGACGCCGCCGCGTTCGCGGCGATCGTCGAGCTGGCCCGCGCCGCCGTGGCGGCCGAGGGCACCGGTGGCGCCGCGGCCCAGGCCGCCTGACCCACCCGTACGGCAGATCGAGGCGTCTCCCATGCAGTCACCGTCGCCTGGGAGACGCCTCGACGCCGTCTCCGGCCCGTTCACCCCGCGTACCCCGAGGGTCGTGGCGGCCCGCCGGCTGCACCGCCGGCGCGACCGCGAGCAGGCCGGCCGCTTCCTCGCCGAGGGGCCGCAGGCCGTCCGCGAGGCGCTCGCCCGCGCCGGCACGGTGGTCGAACTGTTCGGCACCCCGACCGCGCTGGACCGGCACGCCGACCTCGCCGCCGTCGCCGCCCGCGCCGACGTGCCGGTCTCCGAGGTCACCGACGAGGCCCTCGCCGCGCTCACCGAGACCGTGGCCCCGCAGGGCCTGGTGGCGGTCTGCCGGCACCTCGACGTGCCGCTGGCCGAGGCCGTCGCGGGCGGGCCGCGCCTGGTCGCGGTGCTCGCCGGGATCCGTGACCCGGGCAACGCCGGGACGGTGCTGCGGACCGCGGACGCGGCCGGCGCCGGCGCGGTGGTCTTCGCCGGCGAGGCGGTCGACCCGTACAACGGCAAGTGCGTGCGGGCGTCCGCCGGCAGCCTGTTCCACGTCGACGTGGTGCGCGCCGCCGACCCGCTCGCGGCCGTCGCGGCGCTGCGGGCCGCCGGTCTGACGATCCTGGCCACCACCGGGTACGGCGACAGCGACCTCGACGACCTCGCGGACGCCGGCCGGCTCGCCGCGCCCACCGCGTGGTTGTTCGGCTCGGAGGCGCACGGCCTGCCCGAGGAGTTGACCGCGGTCGCCGACGCCCGGGTCCGGGTGCCGCTGCACGGGCGCGCCGAGAGTCTCAATCTGGCTGCGGCGGCGGCCGTCTGCCTGTATTCTTCGGCCAGAGCACTGCGTGCCCCCAGGGCCACGCGGCACACCGCAGGGGAGTCCACCTCGTGAGGAACGCGCCACGGCGCTCGTTTAGCCAGCCCGCCGGTGTCGGCGGGCGGCAGGTCTGACCCTTCCCCCTGCACGACTCCCACCGGCGGGCTGCGGCGAAGCCGCGCGTCCGTAGACTCGCCTGGCCGCCTGTAGTCGGGCCGGCGCCGCCCTTGAGGGAGTGCCCGTTCACCATGAGTTACCGCAACGATCCGTACGACCCGAAGCAGGTCGCCCTGCTCGACCCGGACGCCCTGGCCGGGGCCGTGGCCGACGCCGAGAAGGCGTTCGCCGCCGCCACCGACCCGGACGCGTTGACCGCGCTGCGCCCGGCGCATCTGGGGGACCGGTCCCCGGTGTCGCTGGCCCGCCGGGAGATCGGCGCGCTGCCGCCGGCCGCGAAGTCCGACGCCGGCAAGCGGGTCAACGAGGCCCGCCGGGCCATCGAGTCCGCGTACGCCGCCCGCCAGGAGATCCTGGACCGCGCGCAGGCCGAGCGGGTGCTGGTCGAGGAGCGGGTCGACGTGACCCTGCCCCACGACCGCCGGCCGCGCGGCGCCCGCCACCCGCTGACCGTGCTGATGGAGCAGATCAGCGACCTGTTCATCGGCATGGGCTACGAGGTGGCCGAGGGGCCCGAGGTCGAGTTGGAGTGGACCAACTTCGACGCGCTCAACATCCCGGCCGACCACCCGGCGCGCGGGCTGATGGACACGTTCCACATCGCCCCCCAGGGGTCGGGCCTGGTGCTGCGCACCCACACCTCGCCGGTGCAGGCGCGCACCATGCTCAGCCGCAAGCCGCCGATCTACGTGGTGGTGCCCGGCCGGGTCTACCGCACCGACGAGCTGGACGCCACCCACGCGCCGGTCTTCCACCAGGTCGAGGGCCTGGTGGTGGACAAGGGCATCACCATGGCGCACCTGCGCGGCACGCTCGACCACTTCGCGCGCGCCATGTTCGGCGAGGGCGCGAAGACGCGCTGGCGTCCGCACTACTTCCCGTTCACCGAGCCGTCGGCCGAGTTCGACGTCTGGTTCCCGGAGCACCGGGACGGGCCGCAGTGGGTCGAGTGGGGCGGCTGCGGCATGGTCAACCCGCGGGTGCTGCGCGCCTGCGGGATCGACCCGGAGGTCTACTCCGGATTCGCGTTCGGCATGGGCATCGACCGGACCGTGATGGTCCGGCACGGCGTCAGCGACATGCGGGACATGGCCGAGGGCGACGTGCGGTTCACCCGCGCGTTCGGCGCCTGAGCTACGGGAACGGTGGTTAAACAGTCATGCGAGTTTCAGTCAGTTGGCTGCGGGAGTACGTCGATCTCCCCGCCGACCTGCCCGCCGGTGACCTGGAGCAGGCGCTCGTCGACCTCGGCATCGAGGTCGAGTCGATCGTGGACCTGCGGGCGACCGTCACCGGCCCGCTGGTCGTGGGCGAGGTCCTCCAGATCGAGGAGCTGACCGGTTTCAAGAAGCCGATCCGCTTCTGCCGGGTGGACGTCGGCGGCGCGAACGGCACCGGCGAGCCGCAGGAGATCGTCTGCGGGGCGCGCAACTTCGCCCCCGGCGACAAGGTCGTGGTGATCCTGCCGGGCGGCGTGCTGCCGGGCAACTTCGCCATCGGCGCGCGCAAGACGTACGGGCGCAACTCCCACGGGATGATCTGCTCGGCGCGGGAGCTGGGCCTGGGCGACGACCACTCCGGCATCATCGTGCTGCCCGCGGACGTCAAGGCCCAGCCCGGCGACGACGCGCGCCCGGTCGTCGGCCTGGACGACGTGGTGGTCGAGATGGAGATCACCCCGGACCGCGGGTACGCGCTCAGCGTCCGCGGCATCGCCCGGGAGCTGTCGCACGCGCTCGGCGTGCCGTTCCGTGACCCGGCCGACGCGCCGGCGACGGGCGGGACCGCCGAGCCGGCGTACCCGGTGGAGGTTCGTGACCCGGTCGGCTGCGACCGGTTCGCGGCCCGGATGGTGCGCGGCGTCGACCCGACCGTGGAGACGCCCGGCTGGATGCGGCAGCGGCTGACCGCGGCCGGCGTGCGCAGCATCTCGCTGCCGGTCGACATCACCAACTACCTGATGCTCGAACTCGGCCAGCCGATGCACGCGTTCGACGCGGACCGGATCGCCGGGCCGCTCGTGGTGCGCCGGGCCGAGCCGGGGGAGAAGCTGACCACGCTGGACGGGGTGAGCCGCAGCCTGGTCGCCGAGGACATGGTGATCTGCGACGCTGGGCTGCCCAACGCCCTCGCGGGCGAGGACGCCGGTGTCCCGATCTCGCTGGCCGCGGTGATGGGCGGCGAGACCAGCGAGGTGCTCGCCTCCACCACGAACGTGCTGTTCGAGGCCGCGCACTGGGACCCGGCGATGGTGGGCCGCACCGCCCGGCGGCACAAGCTGTTCAGCGAGGCCGCGAAGCGCTGGGAGCGGGGCGTCGACCCGACGCTGCCGCTCGTCGCGCTGGAGAAGGCGGTCCGGTTGCTCACCGACCTGGCCGGCGGCACGCCCGGTGCGGAGGTGCTCGACCTCGACCACGTCCGCCCGCCGTCGCCGGTGACGCTGCCGGTGGACCTGCCGACCCGCCGGGTGGGTGTGTCGTACCCGGCGGACCGGGTGGTGGAGCTGCTGGAGCAGGTCGGCTGCGCGGTCAGCCGCGGCGCCGACCGGCTCGGCGAGGACCCGGGCACGGTCGGGGTGGCCACCGGCGGGGCCGCCGAGGTGCTGACCGTGACGCCGCCGAGCTGGCGGCCCGACCTGACCGACCCGGCCGACCTGGTGGAGGAGGTGGTTCGCCTCGACGGGTACGACCGGGTGCCGTCGGTGCTGCCCACCGCGCGGCCCGGCCGGGGCCTCACCCCGGCGCAGCAGCGTCGCCGCGCGGTGGCCCGCTCGCTCGCCGAGCGCGGCTGGGTCGAGGTGCTGGCGCAGCCGTTCGTCGCCCCGGAGCTGGCCGACCAGCTCGGCCTGCCGGCCGACGACCCGCGCCGCCCCGCGGTGCGGGTGGCCAACCCGCTGTCCGAGGAGGAGCCGCTGCTGCGCACCACGCTGCTCGGCCCGCTGCTCGGCATCGTCCGGCGCAACGTCGGCCGGGGACAGCGGGACGTGGCGATCTACGAGATCGGCGCGGTCTTCCGTCCCCGTCCGGGCGTCGGCGCCCCGCCCGCCATGGGCGTGGACCGGCGGCCCACCGACGAGGAGTTCGCCGCCGCCGACGCGGTGGTGCCGGCGCAGCCGCGACACGTCGCGGTGGCGCTCTGCGGCGAGATCGAGCCGGCCGGCTGGTGGGGCGCGGGTCGCGCGGCAAGCTGGGCGGACGCCGTCGAGGCCGGCCGGGCGGTGCTCGCCGCCGCCGGCATCCCGGCCGACCGGGTGACCGTGCGGGCCGGTGAGTACGCCCCCTGGCACCCGGGCCGCTGCGCCGAGCTGCTCGTCGACGACACCGTGGTCGGGCACGCCGGCGAGCTGCACCCGGCCGTGGTGACGGCGCTGGAACTGCCCCGGCGCACCAGCGCCATGGAGCTGGACCTGGACGCGCTGCCCGCCGCGCCGCTGGTGGCCGGGCCGGCCATCTCCACGTTCCCACCGGCGCTGATCGACGTGGCGCTGGTGGTGGACGAGGCGGTGCCGGCGGCCGAGGTCCGGGCGGCGCTCGTCGAGGGTGCCGGCGCGCTGCTGGAGGACGTCCGGCTCTTCGACGTCTACGCCTCGGCGCAGCTCGGCGCCGGGCGGAAGTCGTTGGCGTACAAGCTGACGTTCCGCGCCCCGGACCGGACCCTCGCCGGCGAGGAGGCGGTGGCCGCCCGGGACGCCGCGGTGGCGCTCGCCGCGCAGCGCTTCGGCGCCACCCTCCGCGGCGCCTGAGGTGTAAGGAGGGGCCCCCGCTTAACGCCTACGGTAGAGGCGGGGGCCCCTCTCCACACACGCACCACCGTGGCTCAGCCCGCGTACGGCAGCACGATCCGGGAGAGGTCGCCGGTCCCGAGGGTGGTCGAGGCCGCCCCGATGGCGTTCCAGACCTCGACGCGTACGCTGCCCCGCACCAGGTCGCCGGGCGTGCCCGAGGTGGTGCGCACGCCCTGGGTCGGGCGGTAGTGCTCCCAACCGGGCACCGGGTCGGTGGCGAAGTAGTGGTACGTCTGCACCCAGTCGGTGTCGCCGTCGCCGGTCAGGTCGTACGAGATCCGCACCTGCACGCCGTTGCCGACCGCGGTCCCGGCGTCGACGAACAGGTCGAAGTCGGTGTTGCCGCCCTGGTAGCGGGCGTCGATCCCGCAGGCGGTGAGCACCAGCGCGGCGGTGGGAACGCCGTCGTGGTTGCCACCGGCCGACGCCAGCCGTACCGCGTCGGTCTGCCCGGCGACGGCGGTGAGCGAGCCGTCGGAGCGCACCAGCCGGGCGGGCTGGGCGAGACGCCCCTCGGGCTGGGCGCACCCGGGCCCGGGCGTCCCGGTCGGGCTCGTCGAGGGTTGCGGACCGGTCGGGCTGGTGGAGGGTTGCGGACCGGTCGGGCTGGTGGAGGGTTGCGGACCGGTCGGGCTCGTCGAGGGCTGCGGGTCGGTCGGTGTCGGGCTCGGGCTCGGCCCGCCGCCGGGGCCGAACGGGCTCAGGTCGATGCGCGCGGCGCGCGGGTCGCCGTCGTGCACCAGCGACTCCTGGTTGAGCACGTCGTCGAAGGCGAAGCCGTACGCCTTCCCGTCGACCATGTTGGCGTGCACGATCCGGGAGTAGTGGTTGGTGAGCGCGCCCCGGTAGAAGTCGGCCGGGCCGCCGGAGGGCTGCACGTCGCGGACGCCCAGGGTGGAGCGGTGCAGCGCGGCGCAGAGCGTCCGGGCGATCGGGCCGACCACGAGGTCGTTCGGGGCGGCGAGCGCGCCGTCGCAGTCCCACACGTCGGAGCTGGTGGGCCTGGTGAAGCTGGCGACCCGCTGGCCCGAGCCGTCGGTGAAGGTCATGACGTCGCCGCTGGTGCGCCCGGTGTACCTGATCCCGGGCTGGTCGAGGAAGGGCGTCACGGTCAGCGCCCGGGTGGCGTACGCCTGCCAGGCCGAGGCGATGTACGGGTCGAGGTAGCCGGCGTCGAGCTGGCCGGCGTCGGCGGCCTTGCCGGGGGAGAGCACCCGCAGCACGGTGCCGTCGGCCCTGGTCTGCACCGTGCCGTCCCAGCCGGCCTGGGCGCGGATCGCGTCGATGACCCGGTTCCGGCCGTCGTCGACGAGCCGGCCGGTCTCCCGGGACGCGCCGTCGGCGCCGGTCACGCCGACCACGTGCGGGATGGCGAACATGTCGACCTGTGAGCTGTTCAGCCAGAGCCCGGCGTCGTTGTAGGTGAACTCGGACCAGTCGAACAGGACGTCCCGGTTGGGGTCGCCGGGGGCCCAGGGCGCGGGCTGGACCAGGCCGTCCGGGGTGAGGCGGAACGTCAGTTTCGCGCCGAACGCGAAGTAGACCCGGCCGGAGATGTTGCGGGGGACCTTGAGCGTGGTGGCGCCGCCGTTGGCCGGGCCGGGGATGGCCACGTCGGGGGCGGGGGTGGGCGGCAGGCCGCCGGCCGGCCAGGGGGTGAACGCGCCGGCGGCGTCGACGTGTCCGAGCCGGCCGGTGGTGAGGTCGGTGCCGAGCACGTAGAGCCAGGTGGCGTCGGCCCGGCCGGTGTGGTTGGTGACGGTGAGGGGCAGCAGGTTCGGGCCGGTGGCCCGGGCCAGCGAGGCGGCCGCGACGACCGAGCCGGCGGTGGTGACCAGGAGCGCGAGCAGGGCGCGCAGGATTTTCGTACGGGTGGGCAAGGACGACTCCGAGGGTGGTGGGGGCGCGGTGCGGTGGTCGCGCGGCACGGCGGAACGGATCCGTGAGAGCGCTCTCTCAGCATCGGCGCGGAATGGGCGACTGTCAATGCGAAGCACGCCGATGCAGCTTCATGCGTCACACTGCATGACCTTGCAGGCACCTGGACCGACTGCTAACCTTTCTGCATAGTCATGCGGAGGTTGGTATGGGCATTCGAGTAGCGGTGGCCGGCGCGAGTGGATACGCGGGCGGCGAACTGCTGCGCCTGCTCGCCGGCCACCCCGAGTTCGAGCTGGTCGCCGCCACCGCGCACCGCCAGGCCGGCCAGCCCGTCGCCGCCGTACACCCGCAGCTCACCGGCCTGGACCTGGTGTTCGGGGCGACCGAGGCGGAAACCCTGGCCGACGCGGACCTGGTCTTCCTGGCGTTGCCGCACGGCCAGTCGGCGGCGCTCGCCGCGGCGCTGCCCGACGCGGTCATGGTGGTCGACCTCGGCGCCGACCACCGGCTGCGCGACGCCGACGCCTGGACCCGCTACTACGGCGGCGCGCACGCCGGAGCCTGGACCTACGGGCTGCCGGAACTGCCCGGCCAGCGGGCCGAGATCGCGGCCGCCCGGCGGGTGGCCAGCACCGGCTGCTACGCGGTGGCCACCACGCTGGCGCTGGCCCCGCTGATCGCCGCCGGCGCGGTACGCCCCGACGACGTGGTGGTGGTCGCCGCCTCCGGCACCTCCGGCGCCGGCCGGGCCGCCAAGGCCCACCTGCTCGGCAGCGAGGTGATGGGCGACCTCTCCCCCTACAAGGTGGGCGCCCACCAGCACGTGCCGGAGATCAAGCAGGCCACCGGCGCGACCTCGCTGTCGTTCACGCCGGTGCTGGCCCCGATGCCCCGGGGCATCCTGGCCACCGTCACCGCGGTGCCGGCCGGCGACGCCGACCCCCGCGCGGTGCTGGCCGACGCCTACGCCGACGCGCCCTTCGTGCGCCTGCTGCCCGAGGGGGCGTGGCCGCACACCGCCGCCACCGCCGGCGGGAACTCCTGTCACCTCCAGGCGACGGTGGACACCGACTCGGGACGGGTCGTCGTGGTCAGCGCCATCGACAACCTGGGCAAGGGCGCGGCCGGTCAGGCCGTGCAGAACGCCAACCTGATGGCCGGGCTCCCCGAGACCACCGGCCTGTCCGCCTACGGAGTGTCCCCATGACCGTCACCACCCCCCGCGGCTTCCGCGCCGCCGGTGTCGCCGCCGGCCTCAAGACGTCCGGCGCCGACGTCGCCCTCGTCGTCAACGACGGACCGGACGCCGGCGTCGCCGGGGTCTTCACCGCCAACCGGGTGAAGGCCGCCCCGGTGCTCTGGACCCAGCGGGTCGTGCACGGCGGCGTGGTCCGGGCGGTGGTGCTCAACTCCGGCGGCGCGAACGCCTGCACCGGCCCGGCCGGCTTCCAGGACACCCACGCCACCGCCGAGCACACCGCCGCCGTGCTCACCGGCAGCAGCGCCCGGCTGATCGTCGGGGCCGGCGAGGTCGCGGTCTGCTCCACCGGCCTGATCGGCGAGCGGCTGCCGATGCCGAAGCTGCTGCCCGGCGTCCGGAACGCGGTGCGCGCCCTGTCCCGCGACGGCGGCCGGCCGGCCGCCGAGGCGATCATGACCACCGACACCCGGCCGAAGACCACGGTGGTCCCCGGCAGCGGCTGGACCGTCGGCGGGATGGCCAAGGGCGCCGGCATGCTGGCCCCGGCCATGGCCACCATGCTCTGCGTGCTCACCACCGACGCGGTGGCCGGGCCGGACGTGCTGGACGCCGCGCTACGGGTCGCCACCCGGGTCACCTTCGACCGGGTCGACTCCGACGGCTGCATGTCCACCAACGACACCGTGCTGCTGCTGGCCAGCGGCGCCTCCGGCATCGAGCCCACCCTCGCCGAGTTGACCGACGCGGTGACCGCCGCCTGTCACGACCTGGCCCGGCAGTTGATCGCCGACGCCGAGGGCGCCACCAAGCAGGTCGCGATCGAGGTGGTCGGCGCGGCGAGCGAGGACGACGCGGTCGAGGTGGGGCGCGCGGTGGCCCGCAACAACCTGGTCAAGACCGCGCTGTTCGGCAACGACCCGAACTGGGGCCGGATCCTCGCCGCGGTCGGGACCACCGCCGCCGCGTTCGAACCGGACGAGGTCGACGTGGCGGTCAACGGCGTCTGGGTGTGCCGGAGCGGAGCCGCCGCCGAGGACCGGGCCAAGGTGGACCTCGCCGGCCGCGACGTCGCCATCCGCATCGACCTGCACGTCGGCGACGCCGCCGCGACCATCTGGACCAACGACCTGTCGCACGGGTACGTGCACGAGAACTCGGCGTACTCCACATGATGAGTGACAACCTCACCCGCGCCCAGGCCAAGGCCGCCACGCTGATCGAGGCGCTGCCCTGGCTGGCCCGGTTCGCCGGCGCCACCGTGGTGGTCAAGTACGGCGGCAACGCGATGACCGATCCCGAGCTGCGGCGGGCGTTCGCCGCGGACATGGTCTTCCTCCGGTACGCCGGCCTCAAGCCGGTCGTGGTGCACGGCGGCGGCCCGCAGATCTCCGCCATGCTCGACCGGCTCGGCATCGCCAGCGAGTTCCGGGGCGGCCTGCGGGTCACCACCCCGGACGCCATGGACGTGGTGCGGATGGTGCTCGTCGGGCAGGTCGGCCGGGAACTGGTCGGGCTGGTCAACGCGCACGGCCCGTTCGCGGTCGGGCTCTCCGGCGAGGACGGCGGGCTGCTCACCGCGGTGCGCCGACCGGCGTACGTGGACGGGCAACCGGTCGACGTCGGGCAGGTCGGCGACGTGGCGTCGGTGGACGTCTCCGCGGTCACCGACCTGATCGCGGCCGGGCGGATCCCGGTCATCTCCACGGTCGCGCCGGACGTCGACGGGGTGCTGCACAACCTCAACGCGGACACCGCCGCCGCCGCGCTCGCGGTCGCGCTGCAGGCGCGCAAGCTGGTCGTCCTCACCGACGTCGCCGGCCTCTACGCGGACTGGCCGGACACGACGAGCCTGGTCAGCGAGATCACCGCGGACGATTTGGCGACGCTGCTGCCGTCCCTGGAGTCGGGCATGGTGCCGAAGATGGAGGCCTGCCTGCGGGCGGTGCGCGGGGGAGTGCCCGCCGCGCACGTCGTCGACGGCCGGGTCGCCCACTCCACGCTGCTGGAGGTCTTCACCTCGGAAGGGTTCGGAACGATGGTCGTGAGCGCGAGGAGCGAGCTTGCGAGCCCCGCAGTCGCGAACAGGGAAGGCACGGTCGATTCATGAGCACGCTGGTGCGTCGCTGGGGCGCGACCATGATGGACAACTACGGCACGCCGCCGCTGGCGCTCGTCTCGGGCGCCGGCGCCGTCGTGGTCGACGAGACCGGCCGGGAGTACGTCGACCTGCTCGGCGGCATCGCGGTCAACGCGCTCGGCCACGCCCACCCGGCGGTGGTGGCCGCCGTGTCGAAGCAGGTCGCCACGCTCGGCCACGTGTCGAACCTGTTCGTCGCCGAGCCGCCGGTCGCGCTCGCCGAGCTGCTGCTGGCGCTGGCCGGCCGACCCGGCCGGGTCTTCCTCGCGAACTCCGGCGCGGAGGCCAACGAGGCCGCGTTCAAGCTCTCCCGGCTCACCGGGCGACGGCACGTGGTGGCCACCCAGGGCGGTTTCCACGGCCGGACCATGGGCGCGCTGGCGCTCACCGGCCAGCCGGCCAAGGCCGACCCGTTCCGCCCGCTGCCCGGCGACGTCACCCACGTGCCGTACGGCGACGTCGACGCGCTCGCCGAGGCGGTCACCGACGCCACCGCCATGGTGATCGTCGAGCCGATCCAGGGCGAGAACGGCGTGGTCGTGCCGCCGCCCGGCTACCTCACCGCGGCCCGGCGGATCACCGCCGCACACGGCACGCTGCTGGTGCTCGACGAGGTGCAGACCGGCGTCGGCCGCACCGGGCACTGGTTCGCCCACCAGGCCGAGGGCGTCGAGCCGGACGTGGTCACGCTGGCCAAGGGGCTCGGCGGCGGCCTGCCGCTCGGCGCCTGCCTGGCCTTCGGCCCGGCCGCCGACCTGCTCACCCCCGGCTCGCACGGCACCACGTTCGGCGGCAACCCGGTCAGTTGCGCCGCCGCGCTCGCGGTGATCGCCACGATCGCCAACGAGGGGCTGCTCGACCACGTCACGCGCATCGGTGCGCGGCTGCGGCGCGGCGTCGAGGCGCTCGGGCACCCGCTGGTACGCGAGGTGCGCGGCACCGGCCTGCTGCTCGGCGTCGTGCTCGACCGGCCGGTGGCCGGCGCGGTGTCGACCGCGCTGCGGGAGGCCGGTTTCCTGGTCAACCCGGTGCAGCCGGGCGTGCTCCGGCTCGCCCCGCCGCTGATCCTCACCGCCGCGCAGGCCGACGCGTTCCTCGCCGCGCTCCCCGCCGCGCTCGACGCCGCCCCCGCGGACACGACCGTGCCCGCCGGGGCGACCGCGACCCTCCCCGGTGAGGCGGCCCGCCCCGCCGAGGCGACCGCGACCGTCCCCGCCGAGGCGGCAACCGTCTCCGCGCCCACTCCCGTAAGCCGCACGGAGGCCCCCGCATGATCCGGCACTTCCTGCGCGACGACGACCTCACGCCGGCCGAGCAGGCCGCCGTGCTGGACCTCGCCGCCCGGATGAAGATCGACCGTTACACCCACCGGCCGCTGGCCGGCCCTCGATCGGTGGCGGTGCTGTTCGACAAGCAGAGCCTGCGCACCCGGATCTCGTTCGACGTCGGCATCGCCGAGCTGGGCGGTCATCCCCTCGTGGTGGACACCCAGGTCACCCACTTCGGCCGGGGCGAGACGCTCGGCGACGCCGGCCGGGTGCTGTCCCGCTACGTCGCCGCGATCGTGCTGCGTACCCACGGCGACGACCGGATCGCCGAGGTCGCGGCGCACGCCGCCGTGCCGGTGGTCAACGCGCTCACCGACACGTTCCACCCCTGCCAGTTGCTGGCCGATCTGCTCACCGTGCGGGAGCGGTTCGGCGCCACCGCCGGGCGGGTCCTGGCGTACGTCGGTGACGCGGCGAACAACATGGCCCACTCGTACCTGCTGGCCGGCGCGACCGCCGGGATGCACGTCCGGGTCGCCGGCCCGGCCGGGTTCCAGCCGGACCCGGAGATCGTGGCCCGGGCGGAGAAGATCGCCGCCAGCACCGGCGGCTCGGTCGAGGTGCACACCGACCCGGTCGAGGCGGTACGCGGGGCGCACGTGGTCGCCACCGACACCTGGACGTCGATGGGGCAGGAGGCCGACGGGCAGGACCGGGTCACCCCGTTCCGGCCGTACCAGGTGAGCGACGCCCTGCTCGACCACGCCGCGGCGGACGTGATCGTGCTGCACTGTCTGCCCGCCCACCGGGGCGAGGAGATCACCGACGAGGTGCTCGACGGGCCGCGCAGCGCGGTGTTCGACCAGGCGGAGAATCGCCTGCACGCCCAGAAGGCGCTGCTGACCTTTCTCCTGGAGGCATCCACATGACCGCCCCGCTGACCCGCGCCGCCCGCCACGCCCGCATCGTCGAGCTGATCCGCGACGGCGCCGTCCACTCGCAGACCGAGCTGGCCGACCTGCTCGCCGGCGACGGCATCCAGGTCACCCAGGCCACGCTCTCCCGTGACCTGAAGGAGTTGGGCGCGGTGACCGCGCGCGGCGGCGACGGGCGGGGGGTCTACCTGATCCCCGAGGACGGCCACCGGCCGCTGCGCGACGCCGAGGGGGCACCCGCCCGGCTGGTGCGGCTGCTGCGCGAGCTGCTCAACGGCGTCGACGCCAGCGGCAACATCGCCGTGCTGCGCACCCCGCCGGGCGCCGCGCACTACCTGGCCAGCGCGTTGGACCGGGCCGGCCTGTCCGAGATCGTCGGCACCATCGCCGGCGACGACACCATCCTCGTGGTGGCCCGCGAGGCCGACGGCGGCGCCGCGCTGGGCGACCGGCTCGCCGCGTGGGCCCGCCGGGACGAGACCGTGGAAGGGAACACCACACCATGACCGAGCGGGTCGTCCTGGCGTACTCCGGGGGTCTCGACACCTCCGTCGCCATCCCGTACCTGGCCGAGCAGACCGGCGCCGAGGTGATCGCGGTCGCGGTCGACGTCGGCCAGGGCGGCGAGGACATGGACGTCATCCGGCAGCGCGCGCTGGACTGCGGCGCCGCCGAGTCCGAGGTGATCGACGCGCGCGACGAGTTCGCCGCCGACCACTGCCTGCCGGCCGTGCGGGCCAACGCGCTCTACATGGACCGCTACCCGCTGGTCTCCGCGCTGTCCCGGCCGCTGATCGTCAGGCACCTGGTGGCCGCCGCGCGCCGGCACGGCGGCACGATCGTGTCGCACGGCTGCACCGGCAAGGGCAACGACCAGGTCCGGTTCGAGGTCGGCCTGCAGGCGCTCGCGCCCGACCTGAAGGTCGTCGCGCCGGCCCGGGACTACGCCTGGACCCGGGACAAGGCGATCGCGTTCGCCGAGGAGAAGGGGCTGCCGATCGACGTCACGGCCCGGTCCCCGTACTCGATCGACCAGAACCTGTGGGGCCGGGCCGTGGAGACCGGCTTCCTGGAGGACATCTGGCACGCGCCGGTCGAGGACCTGTACGCGTACACCGCCGACCCGGCCGAGGAACGCGACGCCGACGAGGTGGTGATCACGTTCGACGCCGGCGTCCCGGTCGCCCTCGACGGCGAGACGGTCACCCCGTACCAGGCGATCCTGGAGCTGAACCGCCGCGCGGGGGCGCAGGGCGTGGGGCGGCTCGACATGGTCGAGGACCGGCTGGTCGGCATCAAGAGCCGTGAGGTGTACGAGGCGCCCGGCGCGATCGCCCTGATCACCGCGCACCAGGAGCTGGAGGCGGTCACCGTCGAACGGGACCTGGCCCGGTTCAAGCGCGGTGTCGACCAACGCTGGGGCGAGCTGGTCTACGACGGACTCTGGTTCTCCCCGCTCAAGCGGGCGCTGGACGCGTTCGTCGAGGAGACCCAGCGGCACGTCAGCGGCGAGGTGCGGCTGACGTTGCACGGCGGCCGGGCGGTGGTGACCGGCCGGCGTTCCGAGGTCGGCCTCTACGACTTCGGCCTGGCCACCTACGACACCGGCGACACGTTCGACCAGTCGCTCGCGACGGGCTTCGTGCGGCTCTGGGGGCTGCCCAGCGCGATGGCCGCCGCACGGGACGCCCGGTGGGACGGGGCGCGGTCGTGACCACCAGAATGGGAGGGGTGGACGACAAGAGCCTGACCGAGAACAGTGCCGCCGCCAACCGGACGAGCCTCTGGGGAGGCCGGTTCGCCGGCGGTCCCGCCGAGGCGCTCGCGCGGCTGTCGGTGAGCGTCCAGTTCGACTGGCGCCTCGCCCCGTACGACATCGCCGGTTCCCGGGCGCACGCCCGGGTCCTCGCGGGCGCCGGGCTGCTCGACCCGGACGAGTTGGGGCGGATGCTGGCCGCGCTGGACGACCTGGAGGCGGCCTGCGCCTCCGGGGCGTTCCGCCCCACTGTGGACGACGAGGATGTGCACACCGCCCTGGAGCGCGGCCTGCTGGAGCGGCTGGGCAGCCTCGGCGGCAAGCTGCGCGCCGGCCGCTCCCGCAACGACCAGGTCGCCACCGACCTTCGGCTCTATCTGCGCGACCACGCCCGCGGGGTGGCCGCCCGGCTGGTCGAGCTGGCCGAGGCGCTCCTCGAGCAGGCGGAGCGGCACGTGGACACCGCCGCTCCCGGCATGACGCATCTCCAGCACGCCCAGCCGGTGACGTTCGGGCACTGGCTGCTCGCCCACGTGCAGCCGCTGCTGCGGGACCTGGACCGGCTGCGCGACTGGGACGAGCGGGCCGCGGTCAGCCCGCTCGGCGCCGGCGCGCTGGCCGGCTCCGGGCTGCCGCTGGACCCGATGGCGGTCGCCAAGGAGCTGGGTTTCCGCACCTCGTTCGCCAACTCGATGGACGCGGTCGGGGACCGGGACTTCGTGGCCGAGTTCCTCTTCGTCACCGCGATGGTCGGCGTGCACCTGTCCCGCCTCGGCGAGGAGGTGGTGCTCTGGACGTCGCAGGAGTTCGGCTGGGTCGAGCTGGACGACTCGTTCGCCACCGGTTCGTCGATCATGCCGCAGAAGAAGAACGCGGACATCGCCGAGCTGGCCCGGGGCAAGTCCGGCCGGCTGGTCGGCGGCCTGATGAGCGTGCTCACCATGCTCAAGGGCCTGCCGATGACCTACGACCGGGACATGCAGGAGGACAAGGAGCCGGCGTTCGACGCGGTCGACACGCTGGAGCTGCTGCTGCCCGCGCTGGCCGGGATGATCTCCACGATGACGGTCCGGGTGGACCGGCTCGTGGCCACCGCGCCGTCGGGTTTCTCGCTGGCCACCGAGGTCGCCGACTGGCTGGTCCGCCGGCACGTGCCGTTCCGCGACGCGCACGAGATCACCGGGAGGCTGGTGGCGCTCTGCGCGGCCCGGGACTGCGCGCTGGACGAGGTCTCCGACGCCGACCTGACCGCGGTGAGCGAGCACCTGGACCCCTCGGTGCGTGACGTGCTCTCGGTGCGTTCGGCGCTCGCCGCCCGCACCACCCCCGGCTCCACCGGCCCCGGGCCGGTCGCCGACCAGCTCGCCACCGCCGCCGACAAGCTGGCCGGCTGGCGCGACTGGGCGGCCGAGCAGGTCGTGCCCCGCTGACCCGGACGCCCCGCGTGGTGGGCCGGCCACCGCGCGGGGCTCAGGCCGTCGGCCGCTCCCGCTTCGGCAGCTTGGCCACCACCGCGTCGTACGACCCGTCGGCCGCCTCGATCAGCTCGTCGTCGGGGATGCCGCCGTCCAGCCGTAACGTGTTCCACCCGGACCGGCCGATGTAGGGCGAGGGCCGGGCGTCGGCCGGGAACCGGTGCAGCCACTCGTCGGCCACCTCCCGGGACGGCCCGCACCTCACCCCGAGCCGGGCCGCACCGTCGGGCGAGCCGAGGAACGCGAAGATCCGGCTGCCCACCTTCACCACCTCGTCGGCCTCCCACGGCCGGTCGAGCCAGGCTCCCGGCTTGGCCAGGCAGTAGGCCAGCATCTCCTCGCGCGTCATCGCGTCCTCCCGTGCCGTCGTCGTCCGGCACAGTCTCGCCCGAAGCTGTGACAGCGGGCGGAATCAGTCGCCGGTGCCGGTGCGGACGGTGAGCCGCTCGTAGCGCTGCCGGGCCGCCTGGGCGCTGCCCAGCCCCAGCCCGAACGCGATCGCCTGCCAGGTCATGCCCCGGCCGCGGGCCACCTGCAACAGCCCGGCCTCCAACACGTCCACCTCGGCGCGCACGTGCGGGATCAGGGTCAGCGCGGCCATCAGGTCGGCCTGGTCGACCGGCTCCTCGCCCGCGTCCAGCTCCGCGCCGCCGGCCAGCGCCATCACCAGCGTGGCCGCCTCGTAGGCGTCGGGCACGTCGGGGTGGGAGTAGCGCCGGCGGCGGGCGTTCGTGCCGGCGTGCCGTTCGGCGATCCGCAGCAGCGCCGCGTAGTTGCGGTGGGCCCGGGCCTGGGCAGCATCCGGGGCGGTGAACGGGTCGTTGTCCACGGTGACCATGTCGTCCATCCCACACCCAAGAATGGCTTGTTGTCAACACCTCGTTGAAAGTCATTCGTGCGCAACACCATGCCCTCCCGGTTCAGACGCGCCCGGAGCGCCACGGGTTGCGAAAACCGCCCCACCGGTGAGACGGGGTGGGTGGGGTGCTGCTACGGGGTCGCCGGGTGGCGGCGGCGTGGGATGTGCCGGCGGTAGACGCTCACGCTCGGCTCGTCGGCCAGCCAGAACCGCCACGGCAGGTCGTGTGCGGCGGCCACGCCGACCCGGGGGCCGGCGACGATCCGCGCCGGGTCGACCGGGCTCTCCGGCGGGGCCAGCAGCAGCGGCCCGGTGCCGTCGACCGCGCTGGTGCCGTTGGCGTCCCGACCGAGGCCCAGCGCGGTCACCAGCCGGGCCGGGCCCCGGGCCAGGTCCCGGTCCGAGGCGCGGGGGCGGCGCTCCCGGGCTTTCGCAACGCCGTCGACCACCTCGCCGGCGCGCAGCAGCACCGCCGCCGCCTCGCCGTCGCGACCGCAGACGATGTTGGCGCACCAGTGCATGCCGAACACGAAGTACACGTACACGTGTCCGGCCGGGCCGAACATGACCCGGTTGCGCGGGGTCGGCCCCCGGTGGGCGTGCGACGCGGGATCCTCACCGGTGCCGGCGTACGCCTCCACCTCGGTCAGCCGCACACGGACGCCGTTCGCCGACACGGTCCAGCCGAGCAGGGTCCGCGCGGTCGCCGCGACGTCCGCGGCCGGCGCTTCGAGCCAGGGGTACGTCATGGCCGGCAAGGGTAGTCGCCGAACCGGACGTGGACCCGGTCGAGCTGCGCCGGTTCAGCGCAGCAGATCGAGGAACTCCGACGGGGTCAGGTTCGCCTGCCGCCGCGCTTGATCGTGGGATGCTGGGGCACCACCACGACCAGGCCGTTCGCATCGCGGTAAACCGCGTGGCTGCCTTTGGCGCGGACATGCTCGAAACCGGCCTTGCTCAACCCGGTGAGCACCTTGCGCAGCGGCAGGTCGGCCAGGGCTGGGCTCACGCCGCTCGTCCGGCCTGGAAGGACGTCACCAGCGGCGTGGTTTCGATCTCCGGGTTCTCGACCTCCTCCAGATACGCCTCGACGGCTTCACGAAGGTTGGTCAGTGCCTCGTCGACGGTCTCGCCCTGGCTGGCGACCTCGATCTCCAGGCACCGGGCGACGTACCAGTCGTCCTCCTGGTGCACGGCGGCGGTGAACGTGCGGGCCATCGATCTCCTCCAGGGCGTAGCCGGTCGGTACGTGACCCCGGCCACGCCGGAGCGGCCGCGCGCCGGAATAGTTGACGCGTCAAATAGGTTGTGCGGGACGATGCCGGGCCGGCCGGTCCGGATCTCACCCCGAGGAGCTGGTCATGCAGTTCGGAATCTTCACCGTCGGTGACGTCACCGTCGACCCGACCACCGGGCGGCTGCCGTCCGAGCATGACCGGATCAAGGCCATGACCACCATCGCGCTCAAGGCCGAAGAGGTCGGTCTGGACGTCTTCGCCACCGGTGAGCACCACAACCCGCCGTTCGTGCCGTCGTCGCCGACCACCATGCTCGGCTGGATCGCGGCCCGCACCGAGCGGCTGATCCTGTCCACCTCGACCACGTTGATCACCACAAACGACCCGGTCAAGATCGCCGAGGACTACGCGATGCTCCAGCACCTGGCCGACGGCCGGGTGGACCTGATGATGGGTCGCGGCAACACCGGCCCGGTCTACCCGTGGTTCGGGCAGGACATCCGCAACGGCATCCCCCTCGCGATCGAGAACTACGACCTGCTGCACCGGCTGTGGCGCGAGGACGTGGTCGACTGGAAGGGCCGGTTCCGCACCCCGCTCCAGTCGTTCACCTCGACCCCGCGTCCGCTCGACGGCGTACCGCCGTTCGTCTGGCACGGCTCGATCCGCAGCCCGGAGATCGCCGAGCAGGCCGCGTACTACGGCGACGGCTTCTTCGCCAACCACATCTTCTGGCCCAAGGAGCACACCGAGCGGATGGTCGGCCTCTACCGGGAGCGGTTCGCGCACTACGGCCACGGCTCGCCGGACCAGGCGATCGTCGGCCTCGGCGGGCAGGTCTTCATGCGCCGCAACTCGCAGGACGCGGTGCGCGAGTTCCGGCCGTACTTCGACAACGCACCGGTCTACGGGCACGGCCCGTCGCTGGAGGAGTTCACCCGGGAGACGCCGCTGACCGTCGGCAGCCCGCAGCAGGTCATCGACCGCACGCTGGGCTTCCGCGAGTACGTCGGCGACTACCAGCGGCAGCTCTTCCTGATGGACCACGCCGGCCTGCCGCTGAAGACGGTGCTGGAGCAGCTCGACCTGCTGGGCGAGGAGGTGGTCCCGGTGCTGCGCAAGGAGTTCGACTCGATGCGTCCGGTGCACGTGCCGGAGGCGCCCACCCACGCCGCCCTGCTGGCCGCCCGGGACGCCGCGACGAGCCCGGAGGAGGCGCGATGACCCGGCGTACCCTCGCGGTCGTCTCGGCCGGTCTCGGTCAGCCCTCGTCCACCCGCCTGCTCGCCGACCAGCTCGCCGCGGCCGCCCGCGACGAGCTGGTCGGCCGGGGGGCCGACGTGGAGCTGCGCCCGGTGGACCTGCGCGAGCACGCCCACGACGTGGTGAACCACCTGCTGACCGGCTTCGCGCCCACCGCCCTGCGCCGCACGCTGGACGCCGTCGCGGCGGCGGACGGGCTGATCGCCGTCACCCCGATCTTCAACGCGTCCTACAACGGGTTGTTCAAGTCCTTCTTCGACGTGGTGGACCGGGACGCGCTGGCCGGCACGCCGGTGCTGGTCGGGGCGACCGGCGGCACCGCGCGGCACTCGCTCGCGCTGGAGCACGCGGTCCGGCCGATGTTCGCCTACCTGCGGGCGGTGGTGCTGCCGACGGCGGTCTTCGCCGCGCCCGAGGACTGGGCCGGCGACGACGGCGACAGCGCGTTGCGGGCCCGGATCCGGCGTGCCGCGGCCGAGCTGGCCGAGCAGGTGGACCGCCGCCCGGCCGCGTCCGGGCCGGCCGACCCGTTCGCCCTCACCACCGACTTCGCCGCGCTGCTGGCCGGCCACGACCCGACCTGATCGGGCCCGCCCGGCGTCCGCCGGCCGGCGTCAGTCGTCGGCCGGCTCCGGACGGTGGGCGATCAGCACCGGGCAGTGGGCGTGCTGCACCAGGGCCTGGCTGACCGAGCCGAGCAGCAACCCGGTGAAGCCACCCCGGCCCCGGGACCCGACCACCACCAGCGACGCGTCGGCGCTCGCGTCCCGCAGCGCGGTCTCCGGGGAGGCGGCGACGACAAGGCGTTCGGTCACCCGCAGTTCCGGGTGCGCCACCCGGATCCGAGCGGCAGCCGCGCCGAGCAGCTCGGCCGCCTCGGCCCGCTCCGCGGTGGTCGCCTCGGCCGCGACCTCCGGCGCGCCGCGCTCCGGCGCGCGCACGTGGGTCAGCACCAGCTCCGCGTCCCGGCGGTCGGCCTCGTCCGCGGCGAGTTCGACGGCGTACGCCGCGGACTCGGAGCCGTCCACCCCGACCAGCACCGGACCGCCGACCGGGATCGGCTGCTCCGCCGGCCGCACGACCAGCACCGGACAGTGCCCGTGCTGGGCTAGCTGCGCTCCGACCGAGCCGAGCAGCAGCCCGGCGAAGCCGCCCACCCCCCGGCTGCCCACCACCACCAGCTCCGCCCGGCGGGACTCCTCGACCAGCGTCGCGCCGGGCCCGCCGGCGACCTGGCGCACCTCCACCCGCAGCCCGGGGTGCCGGTCGGCCAGCTCGGCGGCGACCCGTTCGAGCATCCGCTCCGCCTCCTCGGTGGGCGCGGGCACCCCGAGGTCGTACGGGTTGAGCGGCACGCCGTAGCCGAGCGGGTGCAGGTAGCCGTGCACCAGCAGCAGCGGCCGGGCGCGTGCGACGGCGGCCACGGCGGCCTGGTCGGCGGCGGTCAGGCTGGACGGAGACCCGTCCACCCCCGCCACGACGGGTCGGTTCATCGGATGATCCCTCCAGTCGGCTCAGGCCATTGTGGCCGTCAGCCGTCCCGTGAGCGGGCGCCGCCACGCCCGGCCCGGTCAGGCGGGCCCGCCCGCCGCGTTCGCGGCGGGCGGACCTGGCTGTCCCGCGGCCGGGGCGGCCACGTCAGCCCCGGGGGTGCCGGACCACGGCCAGCGGGCTGCGGCAGTGGTGCAGCACCGCGTGGCTGACCGAGCCGAGCAGCAGCCCGCCCAGGCTGCCCCGGCCGTGCGCGCCGACCACGGTGAGCTGCGCCGCGCCGGATTCCTCGACCAGCACCCCGGCCGGCGACGCGGCGGCCACCAGCCTCGGCCGCACGGTGACCTCCGGGTAGCGCTCGGACCAGCCGGCCACCGCCTCCGCGAGCACCCGCTCCTCGTCGGCGCGGAGCTGCCGCGGGTCGTACCGCAGGGGCATGACGTCGCCGTACGCCTCGCGGAGGCCGACCGGCGGCGGGTACAGCCAGGCGTGCACGACGACCAGCTCGGCGCCGCGCCGCGCCGCCTCGGCGAAGGCGAAGCCCACCGCCTCGTCCGACACCGGCGAGCCGTCCACGCCGACCACCACCGGGCCGGTGGCGCGGGCCTCGCCCCGGCTGACCAGCACCGGACAGTCGGCGCGGGCGGAGAGCTGCACCGCCGCGGAGCCGACCAGCAGCTCGGCGAAGCCGCCCAGACCGCGGTGGCCCAGCACGAGCAGTGCCGCGTCGCGGCTCTCCCGCAGCAGCACCGCGACCGGGCCGCCGTCGGTCACCGTGCCGGTCACCGCGAGGTCCGCGTCGATCTTGCGAGCCTCCTCGACCGCCTCGGCGACCAGCTTCCCGGCCTCCTGCCGCACCTCGTCGTCGGGGAGCACGACGGCGACCGGGCCGAGCGCGGTACCGACCGGCTGCCACCGGAACGCGTGCACCACCCGCAACGGCCGGTGCCGCGACGCCGCCTCCCGCGCGGCCAGCCGGACCGCGTCCAGCGCCGACGGGGAACCATCCACGCCCACCACGACGGGGGCGCCGGATCTGTCGGTCATCACGTCCTCCTTCGTCCACCTCCAGCCTGGACCGGACCGTCGCGGCGGGGCAGAGGCGACCGCCCGCGCCGCACGGGACCATCGGCCCTGCCGGATCGCGGCGCGGTGGGGTGCAATGGAGTTCCGGCTCCCACCTGTCGATCGTGGAGGCGCGATGACCCCGCTGGAGATGCTCCGCGTGCACCCGTTCCTGGCCGGGCTGCCGGACGAGTGGCTGCCGCCGCTCACCGGCTACGCCCGCCCGGTGGCCTGGCACCCGGGGCACCGGCTGTTCCGGGCCGGGCAGCCGGCCGAGCGGTTCTGGCTGGTCCGGGACGGCCAGGTGGCGCTGGACTTCCCGGTGCCCGGTCGCGGCGACGTGGGGATCGAGACGATCGGCGCGGGCGGGGTGCTCGGCTGGTCCTGGCTGTTCCCGCCCTACCGCTGGCAGTTCGGCGCGGTGGCCACCCGGCGCAGCACGGCGGTGGAGTTCTCCGCCGAGGGGGTACGCCGGCTGATGGGGTCCGACGACACGCTGGGCCGGCAGCTCACCGCCCGGTTCATGAGCGTCGTGGTGGACCGGCTCCAGGCGTCCCGGGTGCGCCTGCTCGACCTGTACGGCTATCCGACGGCCGCGGCGGGCTGACTCACCCGGCGGCGGAGTCGCGCCGGATCACCAGCTCATCCACCTCGAGTCGACCGATGCGCAGCTCGCGGACCACCGCGCGGCGCACCACCAGCCGGCCGATCACGAGCGCGCCCACCGACACGGCGCCGAGCGCCAGCGCGCCCACCGCCAGCGCGCCCACGGCCGTACCGCCGAGGGCCCGCGCCCCGGTCGCCTGGGCGCCGGTGGCCTGCGCGCCGGTCGCGACCAGGCCCCGGAGACGCGAGACGCGAGGTGCGGTCGACATGCCGCCATCGTAGTGCGGGCCGGGACCGTCGCGCGGCCCCGCGCCACCGGAGGTCAGGTGACGGTGAGGCCGCGCGCGGCGAACTGACCGCGGACCCGGGCCAGCAGCTCCGGGTCCGGCGGCGCGGTGTCGGCGAGCGGGAAGGCGAGGCCCAGCTCGGCGTACTTGTGCGCGCCGAGCCGGTGGAACGGCAGCACCTCGACGCGTTCCACACCGGTCAGCCCGGCGGCCAGTTCCGCCACCCGGGCCACCTCGTCGACCGCGTCGGTCAGGCCCGGCACCAGCACGTACCGGATCCACATCGGCGTGCCCCGGTCGGCCAGCCGCCGGGCGAAGCGCAGCGTCGGCGCGAGCCGGCCGGTGCCGGTGACCCGGCGATACGTCTCCGGGCGCCCGGCCTTGACGTCCAGCAGCACCAGGTCGGTGGCGTCCAGCAGCGCGTCGTCGGCCCGGTCGCCGAGGAAGCCGGACGTGTCCAGCGCGGTGTGCAGGCCGAGCGCGTGGCAGCGGCGCAGCAGCTCCCCGGTGAAGCGGGGCTGCAACAGCGGCTCGCCGCCGCTGACCGTGACGCCGCCGCCGGCCACCTGGACGAACCGGCGGTACCGGGCGATGGTGGCGACCATCTCGTCCACCGTGCGCCACCGGCCGCTGCGCCCGTACCAGGTGTCCGGGCTGTGGCAGTACCGGCAGCGCAGCGGGCAGCCGGCGAGGAAGACCACGAAGCGGGTCCCCGGCCCGTCCACCCCGATCGAGGTGTCCCAGGAGTGCACCGCCCCGTGGAGGACCGGTGGCGCCGCGCCCGGCGCCACCGGCGGCCGGCCGGTCACAGCGACCCGTGGAACGTCCGGGACACCACGTCCCGCTGCTGCTCCGGCGTGAGCCGGACGAAGTTCACCGCGTACCCGGAGACCCGGACGGTGAGCTGCGGGTACCGCTCCGGGTGGGCCATCGCGTCGAGCAGCGTGGCGCGGTCCAGCACGTTCACGTTGAGGTGGAACCCGCCGGCGTCGGCGTACCCGTCGAGCACCCCGGCCAGGTTGGTGATCCGCTCCTCGCGGGTGTGCCCGAGGCCGTCCGGGGTGACCGTGCCGGTCAGCGAGATGCCGTCGCGGGCCGCGTCGTACGGCAGCTTCGCCACCGACAGCGCGGCGGCGACCAGGCCGTGGGTGTCCCGGCCGTTCATCGGGTTCGCGCCCGGCGCGAACGGCTCGCCGGCCCGCCGCCCGTCCGGCGTGTTGCCGGTGTGCCTGCCGTAGACCACGTTGGACGTGATGGTGAGCACCGACATGGTCAGCTCGGCGTCGCGGTAGGCGCGCTGCCGGCGCAGCTTCGCCGCGAACGTCTCGACCAGCCACACCGCGATCTCGTCGGCCCGGTCGTCGTCGTTGCCGTAGGTCGGGAACTCGCCCTCGACCGCGTAGTCGACGGCCAGTCCGGTCTCGTCGCGCAGCACCTTGACCCGGCCGTACCGGATGGCCGACAGGCTGTCCACGGCGACCGAGAGGCCGGCGACGCCGGTGGCCATGAAGCGGCGCACCGGGTGGTCGTGCAGCGCCATCTCCAGCCGCTCGTACGCGTACCTGTCGTGCTGGTGGTGGATCACGTTCAGCGCGTCCACGTACGTCTGCGCCAGCCAGTCCAACGTCCGGTCGTACGCGGCCAGCACCTCGTCGTGGTCGAGCGTCTCGCCGCCGACCGGCGGGGTGGGCGGGGCGACCTGCTCCCCGGTCAGCTCGTCCCGGCCGCCGTTGATCGCGTACAGCAGCGCCTTGGCGAGGTTCGCCCGGGCGCCGAAGAACTGCATGTCCCGGCCGACCCGCATGGCCGACACGCAGCAGGCGATCGCGGTGTCGTCGTCGTACGCCGGACGGATCAGCTCGTCGTTCTCGTACTGGATGGCGCTGGTGTCCAGCGACACCTGCGCGCAGAACCGCTTGAAGCCGTCCGGCAGCCGGGGCGACCAGAGCACGGTCAGGTTCGGCTCGGGCGCCGGACCGAGGTTGTCGAGCGTCTGGAGGTAGCGGAACGTGGTGCGGCTGACCAGCGGCCGACCGTCCGCGCCCATCCCGCCGAGCGACTCGGTGACCCAGGTCGGGTCGCCGGAGAAGAGCTGGTCGTACTCGGGGGTGCGGAGGAAGCGGATGATCCGCAGCTTGATCACGAAGTCGTCGACCAGCTCCTGCGCGCCGGTCTCGTCCAGCCGCCCCTCGGCGATGTCCCGCCGCAGGTAGACGTCGACGAAGCCGGCGGTGCGGCCGAGCGACATGGCGGCGCCGTTCTGCTCCTTCGTGGCGGCCAGGTAGGCGAAGTAGAGCCACTGGATCGCCTGCTGGCCGGTGGCGGCGGGTCGGGAGATGTCGAAGCCGTACCCGGCGGCCATCTCCTTCAGCTCGCCGAGCGCCCGGATCTGCTCGGCCAGCTCCTCCCGGTCCCGGATCACGTCGTCGGTGCTGCGCCGGGCGTCCAGCGCCGCCTTGTGGGCGCGGCGTTCCTCGATCAGCCGGTCCACCCCGTACAGCGCCACCCGGCGGTAGTCGCCGATGATCCGGCCCCGCCCGTACGCGTCGGGCAGCCCGGTGACGACGTGCGAGCGCCGGGCGGCGAGCACCGCCTCCGGGTACGCGTCGAAGACCGCGTCGTTGTGCGTGCGGCGGTACCGGGTGAAGATCTCGTGCACCCGCGGGTCGGGTTCCCGCCCGTACGCCCTCAGCGCGGTCTCCACCATCCGCAGCCCGCCGGCCGGCATGATCGCCCGGCGCAGCGGCGCGTCGGTCTGGAGCCCGACGATCAGCTCCCGCTCCCGGTCCACGTAGCCGGGCGCGTGCGCGGTGATGGTGGACGGGGTGGCCGCGTCGATGTCGTACACGCCGCGCCGTCGCTCCTCGGGGAACAGGGCGCGCAGCCGGTCCCAGACCGCGAGCGTCCGCTCGGTCGGTCCGGTCAGGAACGACGCGTCCCCGAGGTAGGGCTCGTGGTTGCGGCGGACGAAGTCGGCGACGTCGATGGTCTCGCGCCACGGCCCGTCCCGGAAGCCCCGCCACGGGTCCACGGTGCGCTGGTTGCCGTTCATGCTCACTCCCTCGGTTCCGCCCGACCTTCCACCTCCACCCTTCCGCCGCGCGCCCCGGCCCGGCAGAGCCCTCGGTCCCCACCCTCGGGACCTACGCCCCGCTCGCACGATCATGAAGTTGGCGGCCGGATCGGAGATCCACATCGCCGCCAACTTCATGATCGTGCGAGCGGGGGTGGGTCAGCGGGGGAGGGGGTGGGCCCGCAGCAGGCGGGCCCACCAGGGGCGGGTGTCGGGGCGGGGGCGGGGGAGGGACGCGCCGCGCAGGCTGAGCCAGCCGCCGGGGCCCATGGTGACCGTGTGCACCGCCGGTGGGCGGCGCCGGGACCAGACGGCCACGGCGGCGGTGAGCGCGGCCACCGCGAACGCGCCGGTGGCGGCCGCGACGAGTTGGTCCGGGTCGGTCACGCGCCGGTAGCGGACCCGGCCGTCGGTCAGGACGAACGCGCCGACCGGGCGGCCGGCGTGGGTCACCGGCACCAGCGCCGTACCCGGCGTGCCGGGCAGTTCCAGCACCGGCCCCACCGACCCGGAGCCCACCGACCCGGAGCCCACCGACGTCGGGCCCGGAGCCGGAGCCGGAGCCGTGGACGGGGACGGGGACGGGGCGGGCGTCGGGACCGGGGGCGGGCCGAGGGCCGGGTCGGGGGCCGGCGCCGGCGGCGCGGGCCTGGGGACCGGCGGAACCGTGCTCAGGCCGGTCGGGTTGAAGATGGCGGTCATGGCGCTGCCTCCTAGCGGGAGTCGGACGAGTCGGTGCCGGCCGCGACGGCGACCCGGCCGGCGGCCAGCCGCGCCACCGGCACCCGGTACGGCGAGCAGGAGACGTAGTCGAGCCCGGCGGCGGCGAAGAACGCGATCGAGTCCGGGTCGCCGCCGTGCTCGCCGCAGACGCCGACGGTCAACCCGGGGCGGGCCGCCCGGCCCTCGGCGACGGCGAGCCGGACCAGCCGCCCCACGCCGCTGACGTCGAGGCGCTCGAACGGCGAGACCGGGAAGATCCCCCGGGCCAGGTACGCGGGGAAGAACGACCCTTCCACGTCGTCCCGGGAGAACGCCCAGGTGGTCTGCGTCAGGTCGTTGGTGCCCAGCGAGAAGAAGTGCGCCTCGGCGGCGATCTCCCCGGCGGTCAGCGCGGCGCGGGGCGTCTCGACCATGGTGCCGATCGGGATCTCCGGCGCGCCGTCCACCTCGGCCAGCACGCGTCGTGCCTCGTCGGCCACCGCGGCGAGCTCGCGGACGTCCCCGACCAGCGGCACCATGATCTCCGGGCGCGGGTCGCCGCCGGCCCGCAGCCGCTGCGCGGCGGCCTCGGCCAGCGCCCGCACCTGCACGGCGAACAGCCCCGGCACCACCAACCCGAGGCGGACGCCGCGCAGCCCCAGCATCGGGTTCGCCTCGTGCATCCGGCGCACCGCGGCCAGCAGCGTCGCGTCCCGGCCCGGGTCCTCGCCACGCGCCTGCGCGCGGGCCACCCGGGCGGTCAGCTCCGCCAGCGGGGGCAGGAACTCGTGCAGCGGCGGATCGAGCAACCGGACCGTGACCGGCAGCCCGTCCATCGCGGCGAGCAGCCCCACGAAGTCGGCCCGCTGCAACGGCAGCAGCGCGTCCAGCGCCGCGTCCCGTTCCGCCGGCTCGTCGGCGAGGATCAGCCGCTCGACGAGGGCCCGGCGCTCGCCGAGGAACATGTGCTCGGTCCGGCACAGCCCGATGCCGGCGGCGCCGAGCCGGCGGGCCCGGCGGGCGTCCTCCGGGGTGTCCGCGTTGGCCCGGACACCCAGCGTCCGTACCGCGTCGGCGTGCCCGAGCAGGCGGTGCACGGCGGCCACCAGCGGGTCGCTCTCCGGGCGCAGCTCGCCGGCCAGGTACCGGGCCACCGGCGACGGCTGCACCGGCACCTCGCCGAGCCAGATCCGCCCGGAGGTGCCGTCGATCGAGATCAGCTCGCCGGCCCGCACCACCCGGTCGCCGACCGTGAACTCGCCGCGGTCGACGTCGATGCGCAGCGCCTCCGCCCCGCACACACAGGTCCGGCCCATGCCGCGGGCCACCACGGCGGCGTGCGACGTCTTCCCGCCGCGCGAGGTGAGCACGCCGGCGGCGGCGATCATGCCGGGCAGGTCGTCCGGGTTGGTCTCCGGGCGGACCAGGATCACCGGCCCGTCGGCCGCCGCCGCGGCGGCGGCGGAGTCGAAGACCACCCGGCCGACCGCCGCGCCCGGCGAGGCGCCCACCCCGACCGCCAGCGGCGGGGCCGCCCCGTCGATGTCGAACGCGGGGAACATGAGCTGGGCGAGCTGCGCCCCGGTCACCCGGGTCAGCGCCTCGTCCGCGGTGATCAGCCCCTCGTCGGCGAGCTGCGTGGCGATCACGAACGCGGCGGCGGCGGTGCGCTTGCCGACCCGGGTCTGCAACATCCACAGCCGTCCGCGTTCGATGGTGAACTCCACGTCGCACAGGTCGCGGTAGTGCCGTTCCAGCGTCGTCATGATCTGCCGCAGCCGGTGGAAGCTCGCCGGGTCCAGCCGTTCCAGCTCGGTCAGCGGCACCGTGTTGCGGATGCCGGCCACCACGTCCTCGCCCTGCGCGTCGGTCAGGTAGTCGCCGTACACGCCGGGCGCGCCGGTGGCCGGGTCGCGGGTGAACGCCACCCCGGTGCCGGAGTCCGGGCCGAGGTTGCCGAAGACCATGGCCATCACGTTGACGGCGGTGCCCAGGTCGTCCGGGATCCGCTCCTGCCGCCGGTAGACCCGGGCCCGCTCCGAGCGCCAGGAGGAGAACACCGCGCCGACGGCGAGGAAGAGCTGTTCGTGCGGGGCCTGCGGGAAGTCGTGCCCGACGTGCCGGGTGAAGATCTTCTTGTACGTGTCGACCAGGTCGCGGAGCTGCTCGGCGTTCGGCCCGCCCGGCCCGGCGGTGGCCCGCACCGCGGCCAGCTCGTGCGCGAACTCCTCGGCCGGGATGCCGTGCACGGTGTGCCCGAACATCTGGATCAACCGCCGGTAGGAGTCCCAGGCGAACCGCTCGTCGCCGGCGTGGGCGGCCAGCCCGGCCACCGTGACGTCGTTGAGCCCGATGTCGAGGATCGTCTCCATCATGCCCGGCATCGAGTACCGGCCGCCGGAGCGGACCGCCAGCAGCAGCGGGTCGTCCGGGTCGCCGAGCCGCCGGTCCAACCGCGCCTCGACCTGGCGCAGGTGCGTGTTGATCTCCTCGTACAGCCCGTCCGGGGGCGTGCCGGTGGCCAGGTAGGCGCGGCACGCGTCGGTGGTGACGGTGAACCCGGGCGGCACCGGCAACCCGAGCCGGGTCATCTCGGCCAGGTTGGCGCCCTTGCCGCCGAGCAGGTCGGCCCGGCTCCGGTCACCCTCGATGAAGTCGTAGACGTACTTCCGCATGGTCCGGCCTCCTCGACTGCGTGGTTCCTCCTCCTTGGTAGCGGTCCGGCCGGCCGCCCCGGCAGGGCCGGACGGGACCCGGGACGGGCCGGAGGTCCCGAACGGTGTCGGTGGGTCCGCGTATCGTTCCCGGCCGTGACCCCCGCTGTGGAAATCCGTCCGGTCCGGGACGACGACCTGCCCGCGTTCTTCGCCCACGAGCAGGACCCGCAGGCCAACTGGATGGCCGCGTTCGGTCCGAAGGACCCGGCGGACCGGGCCGCGTTCGACGCGCACTGGGCGCGGATCCGCGCCGACGAGCGCATCGTCAACCGCACGATCGTCGCCGGCGGCGAGGTGGTCGGCCACGTGGCGGCGTTCCCGGTCGACGACCGGACCGAGGTCAGCTACTGGATCAACCCGGAGCGCTGGGGGCGCGGCCACGCCACCGCCGGGCTCACCGCGCTGCTGCGGGAGCTGCCGCAGCGGCCGGTGCGGGCCCGCGCCGCGAAGGACAACGCCGCCTCGCTCGCGGTGCTGCGCAAGTGCGGCTTCGTCGTGGTCGGCGAGGACGCGGGATACGCTCCCGGCCGCGGCGTCGAGGTCGAGGAGTGGGTGCTGGAGCTGCCCGCCGAGGCACCTGACCAGCGCGACCACTAGTGTCCCCGGGGTGAACTGGCTGGAACTCGTCGGCTGGGCCGGCTCCGCGCTGCTGGTCTGGTCCCTGCTGCAGACGCGCATCCTGCGGCTGCGCGCGCTCAACCTGGTCGGCTGCCTGATCCTGATCGGCTACAACGCCGCCCTGCACGTGTGGCCGATGGTCGGGCTGAACGTGGTGCTCACCGTGATCAACCTCTGGTACCTGCGCAAGCTGCTGGCCACCCGGCACGACGAGCAGACCTACCAGGTGGTGGAGGTGGGCACCGGCGACGCGTTCCTGGCCCACACGCTGCGGGTGCACGCCACCGACATCGCCCGGTTCAACCCGGCGTTCCGCTGGGACCCGGCCGCCGCCGACCGCTCGGCGTTCCTGGTGGTCCGCGCCGACGAGGTGGTCGGCGTGATGGTGTCGCACGCCGAGGCCGGCGGGGTGGCCCAGATCGACCTGGACTACGTGACCCCGCCGTTCCGCGACTTCACCCCCGGCGAGTTCGTCTACCGGCGCAGCCGGCTGTTCACCGACCGGGGGTTCCGCCGGGTGGTCAGCCCGCCGGGCATGGTCGCCCCCTACTACCACCGGCTCGGTTTCCGCCCGGAGGGCGGCGCGTACGTGCTGGACCTGCCCGCCCCGGCCTGAGCCGAGGTCAGGCCGGCGTGCTCGCGTGGTCGCGGGGCCGGCCGAACCAGCGGGTCAGCGCGGCGCGCAGCCCGTCCCGGTCCGGTGCCGCCGCCTCGGACGCCCAGGCCAGGTAGCAGTCCGGGCGCAGCAGCAGCGCGGTCGAGGCGGTGCCCGCCAGCCGGCCGTCGACCACGTCGACCCGGTCCCGCCACGGGCCGGCGGTCCCGCCCAGCATGCCGGTGCCGTCGAGCAGCAGCGGGCGCGCGTCCCGGGTCAGCTCGGCCAGCCGCACCGGCCCGGTGTCGCGGTGCACCACCAGGTCCGGCGCCCAGGTGCCGACCGGCGGCCCGTCCGGTCCCGGGTCGTAGCGGATGTCCGCGCCGGCCATCAGCGCGGCCACGTGCCCGGCGTTCCCCGGCCGGGCGAGCAGCTCACCGACGAGTTCGCGCAGCGCGGTGACCTCGGCGCCCGGCGCGATCAGTGCGGACTGGGCCTGGGTCGACATGGTGACCCGCCGGGCCGCCGGTCGGCGTTCGGCCTCGTACGTGTCGAGCAACCCGTCCGGGGCCCAGCCGTGCAGCCGCGCGGCCAGCTTCCAGCCGAGGTTCACCGCGTCCTGGAGGCCGAGGTTCAGCCCCGGCCCGCCGATCGCGGAGTGGACGTGGGCGGCGTCGCCGAGCAGCAGCACCCGGCCGGCCCGGTAGCGCTCGGCGAGCCGGGTGTTGCCGCCGGCCAGGCGGCGCAGCAGGTGCGGACCGGGCCCGGCCGGCGGGCCGAGCGGCACCTCGACCCCGAGCACCCGGGCCACGCTGGCCCGCATCCCGTCGAACGTCAGCGGCGCGTCCGCCTCCGGGGTCGCCGGCCACTCGACGGTGCTGACCAGGGGCGCCCGGTCGGGAAACGGCGCCCAGACGATCAGCCCGTGCTCGGTGCGGGTGTGCTGGAACGGCGGCACGACCCCGTACCCGGGCACGACGAGACCGCCGGTGGCCGGGTCGACCAGTTCCGGCGGCACGCCGACCTGGGCGGTACGCGAGACGGACCGGTCCGTGGTGACGCCGGGGAAGCCGATGCCGGCCAGCTTCCGCACCGTGCTGCGTCCGCCGTCCGCCCCCACCAGGTAGCGGCAGTCGAGCGTGGCGCCGTCGGCAAAGTCGACCTCCACCGCGTCGGAGCGTTGTCGCAGCCCGGTCACCTCGCACCCACGGCGGACCGGCACGCCCAGTTCGGCGACCCGTTCGGCGAGCACCCGCTCGACCTCCCGCTGGGGCACCGCGAGCCCGTACATCGGGTTGTCCGCGACGGCGGCCAGGTCCAACGGCAACGCGCCGAAGACGAACCCGGGCGTCGGTCGTGGCGG
The DNA here is from genome assembly GCF_045040125.1 of Micromonospora sp. NBC_01392. Classification (NCBI taxonomy): domain Bacteria; kingdom Bacillati; phylum Actinomycetota; class Actinomycetes; order Micromonosporales; family Micromonosporaceae; genus Micromonospora; species Micromonospora sp. NBC_01392. The sequence goes on from NZ_CP109549.1 coordinate 2,871,966, forward strand.
CGCGGCGGAGCCGGCGAGGCGCTCGTGCAGGCCGCGCCGGTCGAGCATCCGGACGACCTGGCCGACCAGCCCGTTCGCCCGGTTCTCGGTGGTCGGCGCGGTCAGCCGGTCGCACACCACGGGCTGGACCCCCGCCAACGCCAACTCAACCGCGAGCATGAGCCCATTGGGCCCCGCCCCCACCACAACCACATCAATCACCACAGTTCCTCCCAGGGATGAAAGGCCGGGCCCCCGGTTAACGCCTCCGGTCGAGAAGGGGCCCCTTCTCACGGGGGGCGGGGTGGTCAGCGCGGCGGGGGCAGCCCGGCGGCGAGCTGGGCCAGCGCGTCGGAGAGCAGCCGCTCCATCGGCTCGGGACGCTCGGCGCGCAGGTAGTGCCGCATGGCCGCGCCGACGCCCGCGTTGACCGCGGCGGCCACCAGGTGCGGGTAGAGATCGCGGCCGGCGTCGGTGCCGGTGCGCTGCGCGACGGCCTCGGCCAGTTCGGCGGCGGCGACCGCGCCGGCCCGCAGCATCTCGCCCTGCAACGCCGGCTCGGCGAGCATCACCCGCAGCCCGGCGACCCACTCCTCGTGGGCGCCCGGTGGTGACTGCTCGACCTCCGGCCCGGGCGCCCAGGAGGTGAGGAACGCCGCCTCGATCGCGCGCCAGAGCGGCTCGCCGGCCGGCCGGGCGCGGAGCGCATCCACCACCCGGCGGCTGCGGTCCAGGTGTCGGGCGGAGATCGCCTCGGCCTTGCTGGCGAAATAGTTGTTGAACGTCCGTGGGGACACGCCGGCGGCCTGGGCGATGTCCTCCACCAGCACGGCGTCGTAGCCGCGCGCCACGGTCAGGCGGATGGCCGCCCAGCTCAGCGCCGCTCTGGTCGCGGCCTTCTTGCGTTCCCGCAGTCCGCTCACGCACCGACCGTAGCAAAAGATGCGTGGCACGCAAATATGCGGAGCCCGCAAGATTCTGTCAGGTCAGGAGAAGCACAGGATTCAGGCACGAGCCGGCGGGGCACAGAGGGGCCACGCCGACCGGGTCTGCCGGCCGGCGAGTCGGCCATCGGCCGACCCGGATCGGGTCGAGGGAGACAACCGGTCGTGCAGAGCTACTGGAGCCAGTTGGCCCTGGTCGGGGTGCTGGTCATCGTCAACGCGGCCTTCGCCGGCAGCGAGATGGCACTGGTGTCGCTACGGGACAGCCAACTGCAACGGCTGGAGCGCAGCAGCCGCGCCGGCCGCACCCTCGCCCGGCTGGCCAAGGACCCGAACCGGTTCCTCGCCACCATCCAGATCGGGATCACCCTCGCCGGCTTCCTCGCCTCCGCCGCCGCGGCCGTCTCCCTGGCCCGCCCGCTGGTGCCGCTGCTCGGCGTCTTCGGCGACGCCGCCGAGACGGTCGCCATCGTCGCGGTCACCCTGGTGCTCACGTTCGTCACGCTGGTCTTCGGCGAGCTGGCGCCCAAGCGCATCGCCATGCAGTCCGCCGAGCGCTGGGCGCTGGTGGTGGCCCGACCGCTGGACGTGCTGGCCAGCCTCACCCGGCCGGCGGTCTGGCTGCTCGGCGCCACCAGCGACATGGTGGTCCGCCTGTTCGGCCTCGACCCGAAGCACGAGCCGGAGGAGATCGGCCCGGACGAGCTGCGCGACATCGTGGCCGGCAACCACGGCTTCACCAAGGAGCAGCGCACCATCATCGCCGGCGCGGTGGAGATCGCCGACCGGCAGTTGCGGGCCGTCCTCGTACCCCGGTTGCAGGTCTTCACGCTCGACAGCGGGACCACCGCGGAGGCCGCGCGGCTGGTCCTGGCGGCGACCGGGCACTCCCGGGCGCCGGTGGTCCGGCACGGCGGCCTGGACGACGCGGTCGGTGTCATCCACCTGCGCGACCTGGTCGGCGTCCCCGACGACCGGCCGGTCGACGACATCGCCCGCCCGCCGATGCTGCTGCCCGACTCGCTGTCCGTGGTCGACGCGCTGCGCCAGTTCAAGGCCGAGCGCCAACACATCGCGCTGGTGGTGGACGAACGCGGCGCGGTCGACGGGATCGTCACGCTGGAGGACATCCTCGAGGAGATCGTCGGCGAGATCTACGACGAGACCGACCGCGACCTCCAGGCGGTCCACACCGAGGCGGACGGCACGCTGGTGCTGCCCGGCACCTTCCCCGTGCACGACCTCACCGATCTCGGGGTCGACCTGCCCAACCGGCCCGCCGGCGACTACACCACGATCGCCGGGCTGGTGCTGATCTGCCTCGGGCACATCCCGACCGTGGCGGGGGAGCAGGTCGCCGTGGACGGCTGGGAGCTGACCGTGGCCGGCGTGGACCAGCGCGCCATCGTCGAGGTGCACCTCCGGCGCCGTCCCCGGCGCGAGCGGGACAACGGCGACGACGCGGACGGCACCGAGCCGGCCGACGACGCCGACCCGGCGGACACCCCGGAACTCGACGAGGCACGCCGCTGACGGTCCCGCCGCCCCGCGCCGGTCACCCGGCGCGGGGACCAGCCCTGCGGCGTCCGGCGCAGGGGTCGGCTCAGCGCCGGTCGGCGGGTGGGCCGAACGGGAAGCCGGCCACCGGCGGATGCAGCCGCACCGCGTCGGCCGGCACCTGGTGGGTGCTGCGCCCCACCAGCCGGGCGACCGCCCGCAGCAGCCACGGCCCGGCCGGGTGCAGCTCCGGCCCGATCAGCCGACTGGTCACCCGGGTCCACCAGTGCCCGGCCACGATCACGTCGGCGATCCGCAGCCGCTCCGGCGGCCAGCCCCCGCGCACCACCACGTCCACCACCCGGCCCAACCGCCGCCCGTGCAGGTCGTACGCGGTACGCCCGAGCAGCTCACCCGCTCGCACGGTACGCCCCCGGGATCCGCTCGATCAGGTGGCGGCGCAGCCACGACTCCACCGGTGAGGACGGCAGGTCCGCGGCCCGGCAGCGCAGCCGAACCGCGCTGTCCACCCGGGCCACCACCGCCAGCGGCACCCGCAACGGCGGCACCGGCGGATCGTCGGTGAACCGGTCGGCGACCGCCACCAGCAGCCGTCCGACCCGCCCGCCGATCCGCTCCCCGAGCGCGCCCTGGCCGGTGAGCAGGCTGTCCACGTACGGGTAGCCCGCCCCGTCCACCGCGAACGCGATGTCGTCCACGCGCCCCACCAGTCGGCCCTCGGCGTCGACGATCTGCCGGTCGATCAGTTGCCTGGCGAGCTGGACCCTCATCGCCCCATCCCCGTCATGATCGCCAGTGGGATCGCCGCCACCGAGGCGGCGACGATGAGCAGCAGGAACACGGCGCCGAGCAGGTTCGACCACCACCCGTTGACCCGGTCCCCGAGGTAGGTGCGGTCGTTGGCCACCACCAGGATCGGCAGGTAGGTCAGCGGCAGCACCACCGCGCTCAGCACCAGCATGTACTCGGTCAGCCGGACCGGGTCCACGGTCGTCATCAGCATCACCACACCGAGCAGCAACCCGAGCAGCAGCACGCTGTGGAACCGGGCCGCCTCCCGCGGGCTGACCCGCTTGCCCCACTGCCAGCCGAAGTACTGCGCCGCCGCGTACGCCGCCGACAGGCCGGTCTCCAGCGCCGCGCCGAACGTCACCGCGAAGAACGCCAGCACCGCGGCGACCAGACCGGCGCCGCCGAGCGCGGTCGCCACCGGCCGCGCCACCTGGTCGAGCGAGGTCAGGGACGCGTCGGACGGGTGGTAGGCCACCGTCGCCACGGCGATCAGCGACAACGCCAGGAAGCCGCCCACCGGGAAGCCGATCAGCACGTTCGACCGGGCGCGCGCCAGGTCGGCCGGGCTCCACCGCTCCTCCACCCCGCCGGAGGAGAAGAAGAAGACCTCGTACGGGCTGACCGTGGACGCGAACAGCGCCACCGCCACGAACCAGTACAGCGGCCAACCGTGACCGGCCGAGCTGACCCGCCACGCCCCCTGCCCGAGTTCCGCCCAGTCGGTCGGCAACGCCACCAGCGCGACCGCGAAGACCAGCAGCGCCAACCCGGCCAGACCGAAGATCCGCTCCATCAGCTCGAAGCGCATCCGCCACAGCACCAGCCAGACCGCCAGCGCGGCCAGCGGCACCCAGAGCAGGTGGCTGAGCCCGGTGGCCAGCGTGAGCGCCAGTGCCACCCCACCCAGCTCCGCGGCCAGCGTCACGACCGTGACCAGCCACGACGCCACCAGGTTGAGCAACGCGACCCGGGGCCCGAGCCGCTCCCGGACCAGGTCGAACACCGCCCGGCCGCTCACCGCCGCGATCCGGCCGGCCATGTCCGCGTACGCGCAGATGCCCACCACCCCGACCAGCAGCACCCAGGCGTGGGCCATGCCGAACAGCGCACCGGCCTGGCTGGCTGCCACCAGGTCGCCGATGTCGACGAAGCCGCCGATGGCCGAGAGCACGCCCAGCGTGGCGGCGAGCAGTTTCCTCACGTCGGGTCGAGGGCGGCTGGTCTCATCGACGCGACGATATCGGCGTCAGTGCCCCGTTATCGGGGGAATCGGGTAGTCCGGCGTCAGTCGGTGGTCAGGTTCTGCAACCGCACCTGCCCACGGGCGACCAGCCGGGCATCGCCGTCGGTGATCTCCACCAGCCACAGTTGCTGACTGCGACCCCGGTGCACCGGCGTGCCGACCGCGGTCAACTCGCCGTCGCGGACCGCGCGCAGGAAGTCGGTCTGGTTCGACACCCCGACCACCCGGCCCCGGTCGCCCAGCCAGAGCGAGCCGCCGACGCTGGCCGCGGTCTCCACCACCGAGCAGTAGACGCCACCGTGCTGGATCCCGTGCGGCTGGTGCAGCTCCGGGCGCACCCGCCAGCGGATCACCACCCGGTCGGCGCTGACCTCGTCCAACTCCAGCCCCAGCAGGGCCACGAAGCCCCCGGTCAGGTCCGGTGTCTCCACCCTGGTTCCTCCTCGCGCTCGACGGCGCCGCCAGCCTAGTCGCCGCCGCCGTCGGCAAACCCGGTACGGCCCCGGGCCGGGGATGGGGGAGAATCGGTGACCGTGACCGACAGCAACCTCCCGCCGGGGCGGGACTCCCTGACCGAAGACCTGCTGTGGCGGGGCCTGATCCAGGACTCGACCGGCCCCGACGAGCTGCGTGCGCTGCTCGACGGCCCGAGCGCCACGTTCTATGTGGGCTTCGACCCGACCGCCCCCAGCCTGCACGTCGGCAACCTCATGCAGGTCGTCACCGCCCGCCGGCTCCAGCTCGCCGGGCACCGGCCGCTGCTGCTGGTCGGCGGCGCCACCGGTCAGATCGGTGACCCCAAGGAGAGCGCCGAGCGGACGCTCAACCCGCCGGAGGTCATCGCCGGCTGGGTCCAGCGCATCCGGGACCAGCTCGCGCCGTTCGTCACGTACACCGGCGACAACGCGGCGCGCCTGGTCAACAACCTGGAGTGGACCGGCGAGATGTCGGTGGTGGAGTTCCTGCGGGACGTCGGCAAGCACTTCCCGGTGAACAAGATGCTGGCCCGCGAGGTGGTCAAGGCCCGGCTGGAGAGCGGCATCAGCTACACCGAGTTCA
>NZ_CP109549.1:2882500-5932500 GCF_045040125.1 Micromonospora sp. NBC_01392
CAGGTGAAGTCAGTGATCCTATGCTGCCGAGAAAAGCCTCTAGCGAGTTCTTAGCGGCCCGTACCCCAAACCGACACAGGTGGTCAGGTAGAGAATACCGAGGCGATCGGGCGAACTGTGGTTAAGGAACTCGGCAAATTGCCCCCGTAACTTAGGGAGAAGGGGGGCCGGAGACGTGAAGCCCCGCGCGGGTGGAGCGTTGTATGGCCGCAGAGAGCAGGGGGAAGCGACTGTTTACTAAAAACACAGGTCCATGCGAAGAAGTAATTCGATGTATATGGACTGACGCCTGCCCGGTGCTGGAACGTTAAGGGGACCTGTTAGCTCTTCGGGGCGAAGCGGAGAACTTAAGCGCCAGTAAACGGCGGTGGTAACTATAACCATCCTAAGGTAGCGAAATTCCTTGTCGGGTAAGTTCCGACCTGCACGAATGGCGTAACGACTTCCCCACTGTCTCAACCACAGGCCCGGCGAAATTGCATTACGAGTAAAGATGCTCGTTACGCGCGGCAGGACGGAAAGACCCCGGGACCTTTACTATAGCTTGACATTGGTATCTGAATTAGCTTGTGTAGGATAGGTGGGAGCCGGTGAAGTCCATACGCCAGTATGGGTGGAGGCAATCTTGAAATACCACTCTGGTTGATTTGGGTATCTAACTTCGGACCGTTATCCGGTTCAGGGACAGTGTCTGGTGGGTAGTTTAACTGGGGCGGTTGCCTCCTAAAGGGTAACGGAGGCGCCCAAAGGTTCCCTCAGCCTGGTTGGCAATCAGGTGTTGAGTGCAAGTGCACAAGGGAGCTTGACTGTGAGACTGACAGGTCGAGCAGGGACGAAAGTCGGGACTAGTGATCCGGCACTGGCATGTGGAAGCGGTGTCGCTCAACGGATAAAAGGTACCCCGGGGATAACAGGCTGATCTTCCCCAAGAGTCCATATCGACGGGATGGTTTGGCACCTCGATGTCGGCTCGTCGCATCCTGGGGCTGTAGCAGGTCCCAAGGGTTGGGCTGTTCGCCCATTAAAGCGGTACGCGAGCTGGGTTTAGAACGTCGTGAGACAGTTCGGTCCCTATCCGCCGTGCGCGTAGGATACTTGAGAAGGGCTGTCCCTAGTACGAGAGGACCGGGACGGACGAACCTCTGGTGTGCCAGTTGTCCCGCCAGGGGCACGGCTGGTTAGCTACGTTCGGAAGGGATAACCGCTGAAAGCATCTAAGCGGGAAGCTCGCTTCAAGATGAGGTATCCCACCCACTTTGTGGGGTAAGGCCCCCAGCTAGACGACTGGGTTGATAGGCCGGAAATGTAAGCCCGGTAACGGGTTCAGTTGACCGGTACTAATAGGCCGAGGACTTGACTACTAAGCTGCTACGCGTCCACTGTGCAACTCTGAACAAACACCGAACCCTGTGTGGGTTGTTGGTTGATATGTTCATAGAGTTACGGCGGTCATGGCGGAGGGGAAACGCCCGGTTACATTCCGAACCCGGAAGCTAAGCCCTCCAGCGCCGATGGTACTGCACTCGGGAGGGTGTGGGAGAGTAGGACACCGCCGGACAATCTTCCAGTCGAGGGCCGCCCCATGAGGGTCGGCCCTCGACTGCGTTAGCGTTTCTGGCGGAAACGCCATCAGGAAGGATGCACCTGTGAGCTCTGGACCCCAGGGCGGGGACCGCCCCCGTCGCTACGAGGATCGCGCCGACCGTGGCGAGGGGCGCGGCGACGCCCGCCGCGATGATCGCCCCTCGTACCGGGGCGGTCGCGACGACCGCGCCGGCGGCACCCGTGGTGGTGACCGTCGTGAGGGCGGCTTCCGCCGCGACGACCGTGCCGGTGGTGCGCCGAGCGGTGACCGTCGTGAGGGCGGTTTTCGTGGCGGCGAGCGCTCCGGTGGTTTCCGGGGCGGTGACCGTCGTGAGGGCGGCTTCCGCCGTGACGACCGTGCCGGTGGTGCGCCGAGCGGTGACCGTCGTGAGGGCGGTTTCCGTGGCGGCGAGCGCTCGGGTGGTTTCCGGGGCGGCGACCGTGAGGGTGGCTTCCGTGGCGGCGAGCGCTCCGGTGGCTTCCGGGGCGGGGACCGTGACAGTGGTTTCCGGGGCGGGGACCGTCGCGAGGGCGGGTTCCGCCGCGACGATCGTGCCGGTGGTGCGCCGAGCGGTGACCGTCGTGAGGGTGGCTTCCGTGGCGGTGAGCGCTCCGGTGGTTTCCGGGGCGGCGAGCGTCGTGAGGGCGGCTTCCGCCGCGACGATCGTGCCGGTGGTGCGCCGAGCGGTGACCGTCGTGAAGGTGGCTTCCGCGGTGGCGACCGTGACGGTGGCTTCCGGGGCGGGGACCGTCGCGAGGGTGGCTTCCGCCGCGATGACCGTGCCGGTGGTGCGCCGAGCGGCGACCGTCGCGAGGGCGGTTTCCGTCGAGACGACCGTGCCGGTGGTGCGCCGAGCGGCGAACGTCGTGACGGCGGCTTCCGGGGTGGTGACCGTCGTGAGGGCGGTTTCCGTGGCGGTGAGCGCTCGGGTGGTTTCCGGGGCGGCGACCGTGACGGTGGCTTCCGCGGTGGTGACCGTCGCGAGGGCGGCTTCCGCCGCGACGACCGTGCCGGTGGTGCGCCGAGCGGCGACCGTCGCGAGGGCGGCTTCCGGGGCGGCGAGCGTCGCGAGGGTGGCTTCCGTGGTGGTGACCGTCGTGAGGGTGGCTTCCGCGGTGGCGACCGTGACGGTGGTTTCCGGGGCGGCGAGCGTCGCGAGGGCGGCTTCCGCCGCGACGACCGTGCCGGCGGTACCTCCGGTGGCGACCGCCGTGAAGGTGGCTTCCGTGGTGGTGACCGCGAGGGCGGTTTCCGCGGTGGTGACCGTCGCGAGGGTGGCTTCCGTGGTGGTGACCGCGAGGGTGGCTTCCGTGGCGGGGACCGTCGTGAGGGCGGCTTCCGCCGCGACGACCGTGCCGGCGGACCCACTGGTGAGCGTCGTGAGGGCGGCTTCCGTGGTGGCGAGCGCTCGGGTGGCTTCCAGGGCGGCGAGCGCTCCGGTGGTTTCCGAGGCGGGGACCGTGAAGGTGGTTTCCGCGGTGGCGACCGTCGTGAGGGTGGTTTCCGAGGCGGGGACCGTGACGGTGGTTTCCAGGGTGGTGACCGTCGCGAGGGTGGCTTCCGCCGCGATGACCGTGCCGGCGGTGCGCCGAGTGGTGACCGTCGCGAGGGTGGCTTCCGTCGAGACGACCGTGGGGGTGACCACCGGGAGGGCGGTTACCGCGGTGGGCGTACCGAGCGGGATGGGGAGCGCCGTGGCTACGGCGACCGGCCGGACCGGGACGACCGTCGGCCGGGCGGCTACGGCCCGCAGCGCGAGCGTCAGGACGAGCGGGGCGAGGGACGTACCGGAGAGGCGCCGGAGCTGCCGGACGACGTGGTCGCGAGCGACCTCGACTCGACCGTACGGGCGGAGCTTCTCTCGCTCGCCAAGCCGGTGGCGGAGACCGTCGCCCGGCACTTGGTCGCGACCGGCCTGCTGATCGACGAGGACCCGACGCTGGCGTTGGCGCACGCGATGGCGGCCCGACGGCTGGCCTCGCGGATCGCTGCGGTGCGTGAGGCGGTCGGGCTGGCCGCGTACCACTCGGGGGAGTGGCAGACGGCCATCGCCGAGCTGCGGACGTACCACCGGATGACCGGCCTGCAGAGCCACCTCGCGGTGCTGGCCGACTGTGAGCGGGCGCTGGGCCGGCCGGAGCGGGCGATCGACCTGTTCCGTGGTGCGGATCAGGCCAAGCTCGACCAGGCCGTCGCCATCGAGCTGCTGATCGTGGCCGCCGGCGCGCGTGGCGACCTGGGCCAGAAGGACGCGGCCGTGGCGATGCTCCAGGTCCGTGAGCTGACCGCCGAGTCGGCCGAGCCGTGGGCGGCCCGGCTGCGCTACGCGTACGCGGACGCGCTGCTCGCGGTGGGTCGGCGCGAGGAGGCGCGCGAGTGGTTCTCCCGCGCCTCCGACATCGACTCCGACGGTGAGACCGACGCCGCCGAGCGGCTGCTGGAGCTCGACGGCGTGGTCATCGAGGGCGACGACGAGGACGACGAGTCGGACGACGACCCGACCGGCGCGGACTCCTCGGCCACGCACGGCGACTCCGACGACGAGGACGACCTCGACGAGGACGACGAGGACGAGGACGACCTCGACGAGGACGAGGACGACGACCTCGACCGGAACGGTGACGCCGGCCCGAACGGCGACCGCGCCGACACGTCCGGTGCCGGCGACGCGGCTCGGGCCGGTTACCGGGACCGCGACGCCGCCGACCTGACCGACGACGAGCTGACCGACGACGAGGCCGGCTCGCTCGCCGCCGCCGGCGATGCCCCCGCCGACCAGGCGGAGAACCGGGCGACGGCCGGTGGGCACGCGCCGGGCGGGGACGAGGCGGCGGAGCGCCGGTGAGCGGGCACGCCGGGGACACCGACACCGGTGCCGGGGTGGAGCGGGCTCGTGCCGACCGCACCGGGCTGGACGGGCGGCTGGTCGACGGGTACGCCCTGGTGGTCTTCGACCTGGACGGGGTCATCTACCTGATCGACCGGCCCATCCCCGGCGCGGTCGAGGCGGTCGGCCGGCTGCGGGCCGAGGGGCGGGCGGTCGCGTACGCGACGAACAACGCCTCGCGCCGGTCCAGCGAGGTGGCCGACCTGCTCACCGGCATGGGTGTGCCGGCCGAGCCGGTGGAGGTGCTGACCTCCGCGGCCGCCACCGCCGAGCTGCTCCGGGACCGGTTGCCGGCCGGCGCGCCGGTGCTGGTGGTCGGCGCGGAAGCGCTGCGTGCGGAACTGCGTGCGGTGGGCCTGCGGCCGGTGTCGACGGTCGACGAGGAGCCGGCCGCCGTGGCCCAGGGCTACGGCCCGCAGGTCGGCTGGTCCGAGCTGGCCGAGGCGTCCCTGGCGGTGCGGGCGGGCGCGCCCTGGTACGCCACGAACACCGACCGCACACTGCCCAGCCCGCGTGGGCCGTTGCCCGGGAACGGCTCCCTGGTGGCGGTGCTGCGTACCGCGCTGGGCCGGGACCCCGACGTGGTGGTGGGAAAGCCGGAACCGGCGCTGTTCGCCACCGCCGCGCGCCGCGCCGGAACCGGGCGCACGCTCGTGGTGGGCGACCGGTTGGACACCGACATCGAGGGGGCCCGCCGGGCCGGGCTGGACAGCCTGCTGGTGCTGACCGGGGTGAGCGACGCGGCCGAGTTGCTGGCGGCGCCCGAGTCGCGCCGGCCGGCGTACGTCTCCTTCGACCTGGCGGGGCTCTTCGACGCGGCGGCCGTGGTGGCGGTGCCCGGCCGACCCGAGACCGGCGGCTGGTCGGTGACGGCGACCGACGGGGAGCTGGTTCTCGACGGCGCGGGACGGCCGTTGGACGCGCTCGCGGCGCTCTGCGCGGTGGCCTGGTCGACGGCGGCCGACCCGCGGGTGCGGGCCGCGTCCCCGGCGGCGGCGGAAGCGCTCGCCGCGTTCGGGCTCGACCGCGTCGACGGCTGAGCCGGGCGGCCGGGACCCCGCTGCGGACGAGCGCCCGGCGACGGCGTCGTCAGAGCAGTTTGCGGAGTTTCATCAGGTCGAACGGGTTCGCCTTGACGGAGACCCGGCGGGACGCCACCGCCGACATGATGTCGAGCTTGCCGTGCACCAGGGCGATCAGGTCGTCGCCGGCGATGCTCAGCGCGATCTTGGCCTTCGGGTCGTCGCCGTCGGTCAGCCCGACCAGCCGGCCGCCTTCCAGCCGACCGTGGAACGCGGTGCCCAGGTCGGTGATCCGGCAGGCCAGGGTGCGGTCGAGATCGATCTTGCCTTGCGCCTCGGCGTGCCGGTCCAGCCGGTCGGCCAGGTCCTGCAACGCCTGCCGGCATTCGTCCACGCTGGCCACATCGTCTCCTCACCATGAGCCATGCCGTTCCCCGGCACCGTACCGCAATGGTTCGTCCCAGGTGCCCGGTAGCGTGGCACCTGCACACCTCGCCCCGTGGAAGGACTCAGGCATGCAGGACGCGTGGCGCGCCTACCTCTCGCTGGCCATGGGCCTGACGGAGGCGCCCCGGAAGAAGGCGCAGGACGCGGTGATGCGCGTCGTCGGTCAGGGCGGCGCGACGGCCGGTCAGCTCCAGTCGCTCGCCGAGGAGCTGGTCGCCACCGGCCTGGCGAACCGGGAGGCGCTGACCAAACTGGTCCGCTTCGAGGTCGACCGGGCGCTGGGCGCGGTCGGGCTGGCCACCGCCGACGAGGTCGCCGAGCTGACTCGGCGCGTGCACGACCTGGAGCGGCAGTTGCGCGAGGCGCGCACGCCCGTCGAGCCGACGACCACGTCCGCCCCGGCGTCGACCGCGTCGGCGTCGACCGCGCCCGAGCCGCCCGCATCGGCGTCGAGCGGGACCGAGCCGACCGCGGCCACGCCGAGTGCGGCCACGCCGAGTGCGGCCACGCCGAGTGCGGCCACGCCTGCCGCGGCCACGCCGGGCGGCACCACGGCGACCAAGGCGGTCGCGAAGAAGGCGGTGGCCAGGAAGGCGGTGGCGCGCAAGCCCGCGGCCACGGTGGCGCGCACACCGGCAAACGAGCCGTCGGTCGACTCGCCGGCCGACGAGTCGTCGGCCGCGTCCGCCCGACCGGCGCGGAAGGCCACCGGTCGTCGGGCGGACGGCTCGTGAGCGCGCCGTTGCGGCCCGGTCCGCCCCCGGGTCCGCGGCCCGGTCCGCCCCCGGGTCCGCGGCCCGGTCCGCCCCCGGGTCCGCGGCCCGGTCCGCCCCCGGGGGTACGCTCCGCGCCGGTCGAGGAGGTTGGCGAGGCGCGGCACCCGGCGGTGGACGCCGCGGTGCGCGGCATGGCGAACGCGGAGGCGCTCGCCCCGGCGGACCAGATCGCCCAGTACGAGGCGGCGTACGAGACGCTGCGCGAGACCCTGGCCGGTATCGACCAGGCCTGAGCAGAGGCGGAGAACGGACACCGATGGCTCGTCGTACCCGACTGGACGCCGAACTCGTCCGCCGCGGTCTGGCCCGCTCCCGGGAGCAGGCCGCCGCGCTGGTGGAGGCCGGTCGCGTCCAGTTGCGCGGGGTGCCGGCCCGCAAGCCCGCCGCCATGGTCGACCCCGCCGATCCGCTGCTGGTCACCGGCGAGGACCCGGCCGAGGAGTACGTCTCCCGGGGCGGCCACAAGCTGGCCGGCGCGCTTGCCGCGTTCGGGCCGGGCGGGCTGGTGGTGACCGGCCGGCGCTGCCTGGACGCGGGCGCCTCCACCGGCGGCTTCACCGACGTGCTGCTGCGCGCCGGCGCGGCCGAGGTGGTGGCCGTGGACGTCGGCTACGGGCAGCTCGCCTGGCCGCTGCGCACCGACGAGCGGGTCCGGGTCCTCGAGCGCACCAATGTGCGTACCCTCACGCCGGAGACGATCGGCGGTCCGGTCGACCTGACGGTGGCCGACCTGTCGTTCATCTCGCTGCGTCTGGTGCTGCCCGCGCTGGCCGGCTGCACCGGGCCCGACGGCGACCTGGCGCTGATGGTCAAACCGCAGTTCGAGGTGGGCAAGGAACGGGTGGGCGCCGGCGGGGTGGTGCGGGACCCGGCGCTGCGCGCCGAGGCGGTGCTCGACGTGGCCGCCGCCGCCGCGCGACTCGGTCTCGGCCTGGCCGACGTGGCGGCCAGCCCGCTGCCCGGGCCGAGCGGCAACGTCGAGTTCTTCGTATGGTTGCGCCGGGACGCGCCCGCCGCCGAACCCGACCGGGTACGCGCGGTGGTGGCCGCGGGTCCGCAGGGTGCCGCCGCGACGGCGGCCACGACCGAGGAGGTGTCCGGGTGAGTCGCACCGCGCTGCTGGTGACGCACACCGGCCGTCGACGCAGCACCGAGCACGCCCGGGCGGTCGCCGCCGACCTGATCGCGAACGGGTTCGAGGTCCGGGTGGTGGCCGAGGAGGCCGACGACCTCGACCTGCCGGGCGTGGTGCCGGTGACCGGTCCGGAGGCGGCCGAGGGCGCGGAGATCGTGTTCGCGCTGGGCGGGGACGGCACGTTCCTGCGCGCCGCCGAGTTGGCCCGTCCGGCCAAGGCGCCGCTGCTCGGCATCAACCTCGGCAAGGTCGGCTTCCTGGCCGAGGCGGAGATGAACGACCTGGACGCCGCGGTGCGGGACGTGGTCGCGCGTAACTACACGGTGGACGAGCGGTTGACCCTCGACGTGACCGCCGAGTTCGACGGCGGGCCGACCATCGAGTCGTGGGCGCTCAACGAGATCAGCGTGGAGAAGGGCGAGCGGGCCCAGATGCTGGAGCTGCTCGTCGACGTCGACGGTCGGCCGCTCTCCCGGTACGGGTGCGACGGCGTGGTCTGCGCGACCCCGACCGGCTCCACCGCGTACGCGTTCTCCGGTGGCGGGCCGGTGGTCTGGCCCGAGGTGGAGGCGCTGCTGCTGGTGCCGATCAGCGCGCACGCGTTGTTCAGCCGCCCACTGGTCACGGCGCCGACCTCCACGTTCGTCATCACCGTCGATCCGTTCACCACGCTCGCGGTGCTCTGCTGCGACGGCCGGCGGGTCTACGACCTGCCACCCGGCGCCCGGGTCACGGTGCGTCGGGGCGCGTTGCCGGTGCGCATCGTGCGGCTGCGGGACCGCCCGTTCACCGATCGGCTGGTGGCCAAGTTCGACCTGCCCGTGCAGGGCTGGCGCGGCAACCGCCGCTGATCGACGGCTCAGCTTCGGTGCCCGGTACGCCGCGGCGCGTTACGGTGGGCGGGACGGGCCGCGTCGAGGTGAGTCCGGGCGCGGCGGTGAGGCCCGCCGACTCGGAGGTGGCGTGGCCCGACGGTCGCGGGTTCGGCCAGGGGGTGGTCGGAGCCGCGACGGTCGGGGTGCCGGAGCGCCGTGGCCGGCCGCGGCGGGCGGACCGGCACGTCCGGCCCGGTCGGGTGTCGACCCCGGTCGGGCCGACAGGTCGTTGAGCCGCCGCCGGAGGAAGCGGCGGCGCACGAGCTGGCCGACGCCCGGCGCCCCGACTCCACACCCACCCCCATTGCCGAGCGCGCTGTTTCCCGGAAAGAGTGGCTATCCGGCGCCGGATAGCCACTCTTTCCGGGAAAGCGCAAAGCGACCGTCGCCGGTCACCGTGCCGGCTGGTCAACTGTCACCCGGCGGGGCTACTGTCGGGTGCTGTGCTGGAAGAGCTGCGCATCACCGGACTGGGCGTCATCGAGGACACCACGCTGCCGCTGGCCGGGGGGATGAACGTCATCACCGGCGAGACCGGCGCCGGCAAGACCATGGTGGTGACCGGTCTCGGCCTGCTCTTCGGCGGCCGGGCCGACGCGGGTCGGGTGCGGGCCCAGCCGGGCCGCGCGGTGGTGGAGGGGCGGCTGCGGCTGCGGGGCCGGGTGGCCGAGGCGGTGCACGCCCGGATCATCGACGCCGGCGGCGAGCCCGACGAGGACGGCTCACTGCTGCTCAGCCGCACCGTCACGATCGAGGGGCGCTCGCGGGCCCACCTGGGCGGGCGCAGCATGCCGGTGGCGACGCTCGGCGAGGTCGGCGAGCAGGCGCTGGCGGTGCACGGCCAGTCCGACCAGTTGCGCCTGCTGCGTCCGGCCGAGCAGCGGGCCGCGCTCGACCGCTTCGCCGGCGCCGAGCACGAGAAGCTGCTGGACGCGCTGCGCGAGACGTACGCGCGGTGGCGGGCGGTGGTCGACGACCTGGCCGACCGGCGGCGCAACGCCCGTGAGCGCAACCAGGAGGCCGATCTGCTCCGGCTCGGCCTCGACGAGATCACCCGGGTCGATCCGCAGCCGGGGGAGGACGACGAGCTGAAGGCGGAGGCGCAGCGGCTGGAGCACGCCGAGGGGCTGCGCACCGCGGCGCAGGTGGCGCAGCAGTGCGTGGCCGGCGGTGTGGAGGCGACCGACGACACGCCCGACGTGGCCGTGCTGCTCGGCACCGCCCGCCGCACACTGGAGGCGCAGGCCGGCACCGACCCGGCGCTCGGCGAGCTGGCGGCCCGGCTGGAGGAGGTCGCCACGCTGGTCACCGACGTGGCCGCCGAGCTGTCCACCTACCTGACCGCGCTGGACGCCGATCCGGCCCGGCTGGAGACGATCTACGAGCGACGGGCCGCGCTGCGCGGGCTCACCCGCAAGTACGCCGACGACGTGGACGGCGTGGTGGCCTGGGCCGAGCGGGCCCGCGTCCGGCTGTCCGAACTGGACACCTCCGACGAGTTGCTGGACGAACTGGACCGGGAGGCGGCCCGCCTCGCCGGTGAGGTGGCCGACCTCGCCGGTCGGGTCTCCGCCTCCCGGCAGGAGGCCGCCGGTCGCTTCGCCGATCAGGTCACCGTCGAGTTGGCCGGGCTGGCCATGCCGCACGCCCGGATCGAGGTGGCGGTGCTGCCGCGGGCGGCCGGGCGGTCCGAGCCGAGCCTGCCGGTCAACGGCGTCGAGGCGGGCGTCGGCGCGGACGGCGCCGACGAGGTCGAGCTGCGGCTGTTGGCGCATCCCGGCGCGCCGTCGTTGCCGTTGCAGCGGGGCGCCTCCGGCGGTGAGCTGTCCCGGGTGATGCTCGCCATCGAGGTGGTCTTCGCCGGTTCCGGCGGCCCGCCCACGCTGGTCTTCGACGAGGTCGACGCCGGTGTCGGCGGGCAGGCGGCGGTGGAGATCGGCCGGCGGCTGGCCCGGTTGGCGCGCAGCCACCAGGTGCTCGTGGTGACCCACCTGCCCCAGGTGGCCGCGTTCGCGGACCGGCACCTGGTGGTGGCGAAGGACACCGGGGGCGCGGTGACCACCAGCGGCGTCCGCGTGGTGGAGGACACCGAGCGGGCCCGGGAGCTGGCCCGGATGCTCGCCGGTTTGCCGGACTCCGATCTGGGTATCGCCCACGCCGAGGAACTCCTGGCCGTGGCGGCCAAGGAACGGCGTCCGTGATACCCCGATTGTGAGCGCAAGCACACCGGGGCGCGTCCCGGTGTGCTTCCCTGGGTAGGCGGCCCTGCTCAGGCATGTCGCGACAGCAGAACCTGCCCCACATGCCAGGATGGTCACGATGCGTCTACCCACACTGCGCCGGACCCGGAACGCGGAACCGGGCTCGATTCTCGGCACCGCCCGCCTCGACCGTCGGACGAAACGGCTGGTCGGCCGCCTGCGTCCGGGTGACATCGCGGTCATCGACCACGTCGACCTGGACCGGGTGGCGGCCGACTCGCTCGTCGCGGTCGGCGTGGCCGCGGTGCTGAACGCCAAGCCGTCGGTGTCCGGGCGCTATCCCAACCTCGGCCCCGAGGTGCTGGTCTCGGCCGGCATCCCGCTCCTGGACGATCTCGGCGAGGGCGTCTTCGAGCAGGTCCGCGAGGGCGATCTGGTGCGCATCGAGGGCAACACCGTCTTCGTGGGCACGGAGCCGGTCGCGCACGGCGCGCTCCAGGACGCGGAGACGGTCGGCAAGTCGATGGCCGACGCCCGGGAGGGCCTGTCGGTGCAGTTGGAGGCGTTCGCCGCCAACACGATGGACTACCTCCGGCAGGAACGCGACCTGCTGCTCGACGGCGTCGGTGTGCCGGAGATCCAGACCCAGATGCAGGGCCGGCACTGCCTGATCGTGGTCCGGGGCTACGACTACAAGGCCGACCTGGACGTGCTGCGGCCCTACATCCGCGAGTTCAAGCCGGTGCTGATCGGCGTGGACGGCGGGGCCGACGCGCTGGTCGAGGCCGGCTACACCCCCGACATGATCATCGGCGACATGGACTCGGTCACCGACGACGTGCTGCGCTGTGGCGCCGAAGTGATCGTGCACGCCTACCCGGACGGGCGGGCCCCCGGTCTGGCCCGGGTCAACGGCCTGGGCGTGCCCGCGATCACGTTCCCGGCGGCGGCCACCAGCGAGGACCTGGCCATGCTGCTGGCCGACGAGAAGGGCGCCTCGCTGCTGGTGGCCGTCGGCACCCACGCCACCCTGGTGGAGTTCCTCGACAAGGGCCGCGGGGGCATGGCGTCGACGTTCCTCACCCGGCTGAAGGTGGGCGGCAAGCTGGTCGACGCCAAGGGCGTCAGCCGGCTCTACCGGCAGAGCATCTCCGGGTCCTCGCTGCTGCTGCTGGTCCTTTCGGCGGTCGCCGCGATGGCCTCCGCGGTGGCCGTCTCCACCGTCGGGAAGGCGTATTTGGGCGTGGTCTCCGAATGGTGGGACAATTTCGTGTTCCAGCTCGGCCAGCTCTTCTAGCTTCCCCGACGATCAAGAGGCTGCAAGCGTGATCAACTTCCGCTACCACGTGGTGTCCCTGACCGCGGTCTTCCTCGCGCTGGCGATCGGCCTGGTGGTCGGCACAGCCGCCCTCAACGGCCCGGTCGCCGACTCGCTCCGGGAGAACGTCAACGGCCTGCGCAAGGACAACTCGCTGATGCGCCAGTCGGTCAACGACATGCAGAAGCAGTTGGAGACCGAGGAGGACTTCGTCGGCGAGATGGCGCCGCTCGTCCTGACCGGCAAGCTGACCGGCCGGCGGGTGGTGGTGCTCACGCTGCCCAGCGGCCGGGACCAGACCGAGGGCGTGGTGAAGATGCTCCGCACCGCCGGCGCGGACGTCACCGGCCGGGTCACCGTGCAGGACAAGTTCGTCAACCCGGACAGCAACAACAACCTGCTGGAGTTGGCCGTCACCGCCGCCCGCCCGAACAGCGCCCCCACCGCCAACCTGCCCGGCAACGGGCACGGCGTGGAGACCTCCAGCGCGTTGCTGGCCAACGTCCTGCTGGAGCGCCCGGCGGGCAGCCCGACGGTCAGCGAGGCCGACCGGCGCAGCGTGCTCCAGAAGTACGCGGAGGCCGGCTACCTCACCCCGGAGGACCGGATCACCGGCCCCGCCGAGGCGGTGGTGCTGGTCACCGGCCAGCCGTACGTGGACAAGGACTCGGCCAAGAAGGACGAGTCGGTGGTGAAGGTCGCCGAGCAGTTCGACCGCGCCGGCGCGGTCGTGGTCGCCGGCATGGGCTCGACCGGCGGCAACCTGGTGGCCGTGGTCCGCGGCGACCCGGTGCTGTCGCAGACCATCTCCACCGTCGACAACGCCAACACCATGCAGGGACAGCTGGTCACCAGCCTCGCCCTGGCCGAGCAGCTCACCGGCAAGAAGGCCGGCCAGTACGGCGTGGGCGACAACGCCGCCTCCCGGCTGCCTAAACTGCCCGAGTGATCGCGCCCGGGCCGTCCGGTCCGTGCCGCGCCGCGTGGGAGATCCGGATCGGAGGGGTCGCGTGAGACTGGGTCGGCTGCTGACCGTGGGCGCGGGGGTGCTGGCCGCCCGCTACGCGCTTCGGGAGGTGCGCACGTCACCGAGCGCGCCGGCGCTGGAGCGCACCAACTTCCGGGGCCGCACGGTGACCCTGGCCGCCGGCCCGGCCCTGGCCGTGGGCGCCGCCACCGCGGGCGCGCTCGGCGCCGGCAGCGCCCCGGCCGGCGCCGCCGCGCTGCTGGCCGGCGTCGGCGCGGGCGCGGTCGGGCTCTACGACGACGTGGTCGGCGCGCGCCCGGAGCAGAAGGCCGCCAAGGGCTTCGCCGGTCACCTCGCCGCGCTGCGCGAGGGCCGGGTCACCGCCGGGCTGGTCAAGGTCGCCGGGGTGGGCGCCGCCGGGCTCGGCGCCGCGGCGCTGCTCGCCGCCGACCGGCGGGTCGCCGCCCACCCGCGCCGCCAGCGGGCCGGCGCGTTCGGCCGCGGGGTCGACGTGCTGCTCGGCGCCGGCGTGGTGGCCGGCACCGCCAACCTGGTCAACCTGCTCGACCTGCGCCCCGGCCGGGCGCTGAAGTCCGGCCTGCTGCTCGGCGCGCCGCTGTCCACCGGCCCGCACGGCGGCATCGCGGCCGGCGCGGTCGGCGCCGCGGCCGGCCTGCTGCGCGACGACCTGGGCGAGCGGGTGATGGTCGGCGACAGCGGCGCCAACGCGCTCGGCGCGCTGCTCGGCGTGAGCCTCGCCGCGCGTACCGGGCCGCTCGGGCGGGCCGGGGTGCTGGCCGTGCTCGCCGCGCTCACCGCCGCCAGCGAGAAGGTCAGCTTCACCCAGGTCATCCACCGGACACCGGGGTTGCGGCACCTCGACGAGCTGGGCCGGCTAGCCGACTGACGTGACGAAACCGGCACCCCTCGCCGCCGTCGGCCGTGTCGCCGGGGCGGCAGCCCTCATCGCCGTGCTCACCGTGGTCAGCCGGCTCGTCGGCTTCGGTCGCACCGCGGTGTTCACCTGGACGCTCGCCCCCACCGACCTCGGTGGCGCCTACCTGGTGGCGAACTACGTCCCGAACGTCATCTTCGAGATCGTCGCCGGTGGGGCGCTGGCCAGTCTGGTCGTACCGCTGCTGGCCGGCGCCGTCGCCGCGGGTGACCGGCGGGCGGTGGCCGCCACCACCGGGGCGCTGCTGACCTGGACGCTGAGCCTGCTGGTCCCGCTGGCGGTGCTGGTGGCGCTGCTCGCCGAGCCGCTGACCGGCCTGCTCGGGCACGGCCTGGACCCGGTCCAGCAGGCCGCCGGGGCACGGATGCTGCGGGTCTTCGCGCCCCAGTTGCCGCTCTACGGCGTCGGCATCGTGCTCACCGGGGTGCTCCAGGCGCACCGCCGGTTCGCCTGGCCGGTGCTCGCGCCGCTGCTGTCCAGCGTCACCGTCATCGCGGTCTACCTCGCCTTCACCGCCGCCGAGGGGCGGCGGGCCGGCATCGGCGAGGTGGGCCGCGGCGGGGAACTGCTGCTCTCCGGCGGCACCACGCTCGGCGTGGTGGTGCTCTCGCTGTCCCTGCTGATCCCGCTGCGCCGACTGCGGCTGCGACCCCGCTGGGGCTACCGCTTCCCGGTCGACGCCCGGGCCCGGGTCGGTGGCCTGGTGGCCGCCGGGGTGGTCACCGTGACGGCCCAGCAGATCGCCCTGGTCGTCGCGCTCAACCAGGTCACCTACGGCCGGGTCGCCGACGTCGGGGTCTACAACCTGGCCCAGACCGTCTACTTCCTGCCCTGGTCGGTGCTGGCGGTGCCGCTCGCGGTGGCCGCGTACCCGACGTTGGTGGCGGCCCGGGCCGGCGGCGACGAACGCGCCTACCGGGACACCCTCGCCCCGGCCGCGCGCGGGGTGGTGCTGTTCAGCCTGCTCGGCGCCGCCGCGCTGGCCGGCACCGCGATCCCGGTCGGGCACTTCTTCTTCCCCGACCCGGTGGACGCGCGGACCGCCGCGGCCGGCATCGCCGGCTTCGCCCCCGGCCTGCTCGGCTACGGCCTGTTCGCGGTCCTCACCCGGGCGCTCTACGCGCGCGGCGAGACCCGCTCGGCCACGGTCGCCACCGCGCTCGGCTGGCTGAGCGTGCCCGCCCTGGCGGTTCTGGCCGGCCAGGCGTTGCCGCTGGCCGACCGGGTGCCGGCGGTGACGCTTGCCACGTCCGCCGGCATGCTGCTGCTCGGCGCGCTGCTGGTCGCCGCCGTACGGCGCGCCGCCGGCCCGGAGGCGCTGGCCGGCATCGGCCGGGCCGGCGCCGCCGGGCTGCTGGCCGCCGCGGTCGCCGCCGCGGGCGGGGTGGCCACCGCCCGCTGGCTGGAGCGGCTGGGGGACGGGACCCCGACGACGCTCGCGGCCCTCGCGCAGGGCATGCTGTCCGGGGTCGTGGTGGGCGTCCTGTTCCTCGCCGTCGCCTGGCTGACCGACGCCCGCGACCTGCGGCCGCTGCTCGCGGCCGTGACCCGCCGGCTGCGTCGCCGGCGACCGGCCGACGACCCGCCGGCGGACCAGCAACCCGGCGAGCGGGGCGACGGAAAGGAGATCGTTTCCTCATGACGGACGCCTCGCCGGCATCGCGCTGGCCCGGGTCGGTCGCGCTGGTGCTCGCCTCCAGCACCGGCGGGGTGGGGCAGCACGTCCGCTCGGTCGCCCGCGGGCTGACCGGGGCCGGCGCGTCGGTGCTGGTCTGCGGACCGGCCGCCACCCAGGAACAGTTCGACTTCACTCAGACGGGCGCCCGGTTCACGCCGGTGGAGATCCCGGCCAGCCCCACCCCCGGGGACGCGCGCGCGGTCGGCGCGCTGCGCCGGGCGCTGGCGGAGACGCCTGTCGACGTGGTGCACGCGCACGGCCTGCGCGCCGGCCTGGTGGCCGCGCTCGCCCGGCCCACCGTCCCGCTGGTGGTCACCTGGCACAACGCGGTGCTCGCCGGCGGGTTGCGCGGCGCGGCGTCCCGACTGGTGGAGCGCGTCGTCGCCCGTTCCGTACGGGTCGCGCTGGGCGCCTCCGCCGACCTGGTCGAGCGGGCCGCCGCGCTGGGCGCCGCCGACGCCCGGCTGGCGCCGGTCGCCGCGCCGACGCTGCCCCCGCCGGGCCGCCGTCGCGCCGCGGTGCGGGCCGAGTTCGGCGTCACCGCCGACCGCCCGCTGATCCTGTCGGTGGGCCGGCTTCACCCGCAGAAGCGGTACGACGTGCTGATCGACGCCGCCGCCCGCTGGCGGACCCGGGTCCCCGCCCCGGTGGTGGTGATCGCCGGCAGTGGACCCGCCTACCTGCCGCTGGCGGCGCGGATCTCGGCCGCCCGCGCGCCGGTGACCCTGCTCGGGCACCGCACCGATGTGGCGGACCTGCTGGCCGGCGCCGACCTGGCGGTGGTCACCAGCGACTGGGAGGCCCGCCAACTGTTCGCGCAGGAGGCGCTGCGTGCCGGTGTGCCGCTGGTGGCGACCGCGGTCGGTGGCCTGCCGGAGCTGGTCGGCGACGCCGCGGTGCTGGTCCCGGCCGGCGACGTGGACGCGGTCGACGCGGCGGTGCGCGAACTGCTCGACGACGCGGCCCGCCGGGCCGACCTGGGCCGCCGGGGCGCGGCCCGCGCCGCGACCTGGCCCACCGAGGCGGACACCGTGGCCACGCTCGCCGACCTGTACGCCGAGCTGACGCCGCAGCATTCTCCGGGGAACCGCTGATGCTGCGCAGACTGACCCCGGTGCTGCTGACCCTGGTGGTGGTGGCCCTGGGCATCACCGCGTTGGCCGCCCGTCCGGACGACGGCGGGCCCCGGCGCAGCGCCGACTTCGTGGTGCTGGTCGGCGCGGCGGGCCTGCGCTGGGACGACGTGGATCCGCAGAACACGCCGACGCTGTGGCGGATGGCCGAGCAGGGCGCGATCGGTTCCCTCTCGGTGCGTTCCGCGCACCGCCCCACCTGCCCGGTGGACGGCTGGTTGACGCTCGGCGCGGGCAACTTCGCGGCCTGGAACGGCAGCCGTCCCGGCGGCTGCCCGGCCACCGGGGTGACCGTCGAGCAGCCCGACGGGATCGGCGCGAACCTGCCCGACCAGCCGGGCGTCGTCGCCCACAACCAGGAGAAGCTCGCCTGGGGCGCGGTGCCGGGCGCGCTGGCCGAGTCGGTGCGCTGTTCGGTGGCGGTCGGGCCGGGCGCGGCGGTGGCCGCCGCCCGCCCGTTCGGCCGCGTCGACAGGTACGAGCCGGCGCTGCCCGACGACCCGGCGGAACTGCTCGGCTCCTGCGTGCTGAGCATCGTCGACGTGGGCACGGTCGACGACGACGACCCGGCCGTCCGGGCCGCCCAGGCGCGCCAGGCCGACGCCCGGCTCGCCCGGGTGCTCGCCGCCCGGCCGCCGCGCTCGCTGGTGCTGGTGGCCGGCGTCTCCGACACCGACTCGCCGGCGCGGCTGCACGTCGCCGTCGCGGACGGTCCCGGCTGGGACGGCGGCTGGCTGACGTCGCCGAGCACCGCCCGGGCCGGCTACCTGCAACTGGTCGACCTGGCCCCGACCGCGCTCGCCGCGCTCGGCCGGCCGATGCCGGAGCGGTTGTTCCTCGGCCGGCCCGCGGTGACCGTCGACGACCGGCCGGACGACCTGCCGGACGCGATCACGGCGCCGGCCGACGCGGACCGGGAGGCGGCGGCCCAACGCCGGGTCGCCGGCTGGTTCTTCACGCTGCTCGCCGCCGCCCAGATGGCGCTCGCGGTGGCGGTGCTGCCGCTGCTGCGGCGGGCCCGCCGGCTCGCCGGGCCGCACGGGCCGGAGCCGGTGTCCCGGCGGGTGGTCGCGGTGGTGGAGCTGCTGCTGGTCGCCGCCGCGTTGGCGGTGCCGGCGGCGCTGCTGGCCGACGCGGTGCCCTGGTGGCGCGGGACCCACGCGGGCTGGTGGTTCGCCTCGGTGACCGCACTGCTCATCGTCGGCGGCACGGCGGTGGTCCGGTTCGCTCCCGGGCACGACCGCACGCTCGGGCCGCTCGGCGCGGTCGCCGGGCTGGCCACGCTGGTGGTCGGCGTGGACGTGCTGACCGGTTCCCGGCTGCAACTCAACGGCGTGGTGGGTTACTCCGCGCTGGAGGGCGGCCGGTACGCCGGCCTGGGCACGGTCGGTCTGGGCGTGTTCATCGCCGGGTCGCTGCTCTGCGGGGGCTGGCTTGCCCAGCGGGTCCGCCGTACCTGGCGGCCGACCGTGATGGTGGCCGTGGCCGGCACCGCGGTGGTGATCGTGGGCAGCCCGTACCTGGGCGCGGACTCGATCGGCGCGATCGCGCTCACCGCCGGGGTGAGCGTGGCCGCGGCGATCTGCGGCGGTGGCTGGCTGACCGTCAGCCGCCTCGCCTGGGCCACCATGGCCGGGCTGGCCGTCACCATCGGCTTCGCGCTCGTCGACCTGGGCCGGCCGGCGGCCGAGCGGGGCAGCCTGGGCCGTTTCCTGGCGGCGCTCGGGGACGGCACCGGCGGCCTGACCGTGCACCGGTCCAGCACCTCGAACTTCCAGACGCTGGTGAACAGCCCGCTGACCGTGCTGGCCCTGGCCGGGGCCGCGCTGGTCTGGCTGGCGCTGCTCCAGCCGTGGGGCGGGCTGATGCGGCTGTTCGGCATCTATCCGGCGATCCGGGCGGCGATGGCCGGCACCGGGGTGGCCGCCGGGCTGGGCGGCGTGCTGGGCGGCTCCGCGCTGGACGTGGCCGGCGCGGCCGGCGCGCTGGTGGTGCCGATGGCGGCGTTGGCCGCGCTGCGGGTGCTCGACCACTCCACCGACCGCACGCTGCCGGACAGCGGCCGGCCCGGGGGAGAGGGCGGCGCGGCGTCGTCGGACGGGTCCGGTCCCGGTGGCGCGGGCCCGGCGGGTCCGGGGGCGACCGCGGTGGCCACGGCGCCGGGGGCAGCCACCCCCACGCACCGGAGTTGATCACGGGCGACGGGGCCCGACGTGCGCCGACAGCGGGTGCGACGCCGGCTCACGGTCCGGATGGTGTTACCGTGGAATCCCGTGGATCGCGTGATCACTTGTCTGATCGGCACGGCGGTTCGCACGACCGCTACGGACGACACGGGAGCAGGCCTTGGCCCCTTCAGCACGGACGACCAGGCACATTTTCGTCACCGGGGGAGTCGCCTCCTCGCTGGGCAAGGGCCTCACCGCCTCCAGCCTCGGCAACCTGCTGACCGCGCGCGGGCTGCGCGTGGTGATGCAGAAGCTCGACCCGTACCTGAACGTCGATCCCGGCACGATGAACCCGTTCCAGCACGGCGAGGTGTTCATCACCGAGGACGGGGCGGAGACCGACCTCGACGTCGGCCACTACGAGCGGTTCCTCGACCGTGACCTCTCCGGCAAGGCGAACGTCACCACCGGGCAGATCTACTCGGCGGTGATCGCCAAGGAACGGCGCGGCGAATACCTGGGCGACACGGTCCAGGTCATCCCGCACATCACCAACGAGATCAAGGCCCGGATCCTCGGTATGGCCGACCCGGACGCCGACGGCCAGGTCCCCGACGTGGTGATCACCGAGGTCGGCGGCACGGTCGGCGACATCGAGTCGCTGCCGTTCCTGGAGTCGATCCGCCAGATCCGGCACGACCTGGGCCGGGACAACTGCTTCTACCTGCACGTGTCGCTGGTGCCCTACCTGGCGCCGTCGGGCGAGCTGAAGACCAAGCCGACCCAGCACTCGGTGGCGCAACTGCGCAGCATCGGCATCCAGCCCGACGCGCTGGTGCTGCGCTGCGACCGGGAGATCCCGGAGAAGGTCAAGGAGAAGCTCTCGCTCTACTGCGACGTGGACCGGGAGGCGGTCACCGCCGCCCCGGACGCGCCGAGCATCTACGACATCCCGAAGGTGCTGCACCGCGAGGGCCTGGACGCGTACGTGGTGCGCCGGCTCGGCCTGTCGTTCCGCGACGTCGACTGGACCCGCTGGGACGACCTGCTGGAGCGGGTGCACCAGCCGCGCCACACCATCACCGTCGCGCTGGTCGGCAAGTACGTCGACCTGCCCGACGCGTACCTGTCGGTGAGCGAGGCGATCCGGGCGGCCGGGTTCGGCCACCGCGCCCGGGTGCAGCTCAAGTGGGTGCCGAGCGACGAGTGCGTCACCCCGGCCGGCGCCGCCGCCGCGCTGGCCGGCGTGGACGGCATCGTGATCCCCGGCGGGTTCGGGGTGCGCGGCATCGAGGGCAAGGTGGGCACCGCCCGGTTCGCCCGGGAGAACGGCGTCCCGCTGCTCGGCCTCTGCCTCGGCCTCCAGTGCATGACCATCGAGGTGGCCCGCCACCTGGCCGGTCTGGACGGGGCGAACTCGCTGGAGTTCGACGAGGAGGCCGTGCACCCGGTCATCGCCACCATGGCCGACCAGGAGGACATCGTGGCCGGCCGCGGCGACCTGGGCGGCACCATGCGGCTCGGGGCGTACCCGGCGACGCTGGCCGAGGGGTCGATCGTCGCCCAGGCGTACGGCAGCACCGAGGTCAGCGAGCGGCACCGGCACCGGTACGAGGTGAACAACGCCTACCGCGACCAGCTCACCAAGGCCGGCCTGACCATCTCCGGCACCTCGCCGGACGGCCGGCTGGTCGAGTTCGTCGAGCTGGACCGTAACCTGCACCCGTTCTTCGTGGCCACCCAGGCGCACCCGGAGCTGAAGAGCCGCCCGACCCGTCCGCACCCGCTGTTCGCGGCGTTCGTGGCCGCCGCGGTCGCGTACTCCGAGTCCGACCAGCTCCCGGTCGACCTGGACGGCCCGGCGGACGCCGCCGCGGCGAAGAAGGCCGGCCGCAACGGCGGCACGAAGGCGGCGGCGAAGTGAGCGGCGTCGAGCACCGGTACGAGGTGACCGCGCGTCGGGACGTCTGGTCCGGCCGGATCTTCTCGGTGGTCAGCGACGACGTGACCATGCCCGGCGGCGGCACCGCGGCCCGCGACTACGTCCGGCACGTGGGCGCGGTGGCGGTGGTGGCGCTCGACGACGCCGGTCAGGTGGTGTTGATCCGCCAGTACCGGCACCCGGTCGGTCGGCACCTGTGGGAGCTGCCCGCCGGGCTGATGGACGTCAGCGGGGAGGACCTGGCCGCCGCGGCGGCGCGGGAGCTGGCCGAGGAGGCCGACCTGACCGCGGGGCGCGTCGACGTGCTCGTCGACCTGCACAGCTCGCCCGGTTTCTCGGACGAGGTGGTGCGCGTCTTCCTGGCCCGCGACCTCGCCGACGTGCCGGCGGCACAGCGGCACGACCGGCGTGAGGAGGAGGCCGACCTCCAGGTGGTCCGGGTCGACCTCGACGAGGCGGTCCGGATGGTCCTGGCCGGGGAGATCACCAACGCGGCCTGCGTGGCCGGGCTGCTCGCCGCCGCCCGGGCCCGGGAGACCGGCTTCACCGAGCTGCGTCGCCCGGAGGCGCCGCTGCCGCGCTGATCGGAACCGACGACGAAGGGGCCGCGCGGCAGACGCCGCACGGCCCCTTTCCGGTTCGCCGTTCAGTCGCGCAGCGGGCGGCCCTGGCCGTCGACGCCGCCGTTGACCAGGATCAGGATGCCGTCGACGAGGCCCCAGATCGCGCCGAAGCCACAGGTCACGAGTGTGACCACGAGCTGGATGACGCCGGTCTTGGTGTCGCCCATGTAGAACCGGCCGATGCCGAAGCCGCCGAGGAGGATCTGGAGGATGCCCGCGACGACCTTGCTCTTGTCCGAGACGCCGTACGGGTGCTGCTGGTAAGGAGTGGTCATGAGCGGACACCATAGTGATCCACTCGCGTTCCGCGCGCGCCGGCACCCCACCGGTGGGAAGATATTTACCGAAGTCTGTCCTGTCGGCTGATGGCGTCTCCACCGGCCAGCCCGGTCCATGCCTGACACTCCGTCAGCACCACCGGGCACCGGATGTCACAGTGTCGGCGTCCCCGCGCCGTCCGCGCGCCTAGACTGCCGCCGGCGGGACCTGACCGCGTCGGCAACGGAGCCGTCGCGGCGCCGCGCTGTCGGGGGTGAGCCGCGCCCCGGAGGAAGGTGTCTGCATCGTGAAGGTCGGAATCCCCCGCGAGGTCAAGAACCACGAGTACCGGGTGGCGATCACGCCGGCGGGCGTCAACGAGTTCACCCGCCACGGTCACGAGGTCTTCGTCGAGGCGGGCGCCGGGGTCGGCTCCAGCATCACCGACGAGGAGTTCGCCGCCGCCGGCGCGAAGATCCTGGCCACCGCCGACGAGGTCTGGGACACCGCCGAGCTGGTGCTCAAGGTCAAGGAGCCGATCGCCGAGGAGTACCCCCGCATGCGCGAGGGGCAGGTGCTCTTCACCTACCTGCACCTGGCCGCCTCCCGTGAGTGCACCGACGCGCTCGTGGACCGCAAGGTCACCGGCATCGCGTACGAGACGGTCGAGCTGCCGGACCGGTCGCTGCCGCTGCTCGCCCCGATGTCCGAGGTGGCCGGCCGGCTCGCCCCGCAGGTCGGCGCGTTCTACATGATGCGCACCGGCGGCGGCCGGGGCGTGCTGCCCGGCGGCGTCTCCGGCGTGTACGCGGCCAAGACCGTGGTCATCGGCGCCGGCGTGTCCGGCCTGAACGCCGCCGCCATCGCGCTGGGCCTGCAGTCCGAGGTGCTGCTGCTGGACAAGAACGTGGCCCGGCTGCGTTCCGCCGACGCCATCTACCGGGGCCACCTGCAGACCGTCGCCTCCAACGCGTACGAGATCGAGCGGGCCGTGCTCGACGCGGACCTGGTCATCGGCGCGGTGCTGGTGCCCGGCGCGAAGGCCCCGAAGCTGATCTCCAACGAGCTGGTCTCCCGGATGAAGCCGGGCAGCGTGCTCGTCGACATCGCCATCGACCAGGGCGGCTGCTTCGAGGACTCGCGCCCCACCACGCACGCCGACCCGGTCTACAAGGTGCACGACTCGATCTTCTACTGCGTGGCGAACATGCCCGGCGCGGTGCCGAACACCAGCACCTACGCGCTGACCAACGTCACCCTGCCGTACGCGCTCGAACTGGCCAACCAGGGCTGGCGCAAGGCGCTGCGCGGCGACCCGGCGCTGGCGCTGGGCCTGAACACCCACGACGGGCGGGTCGTCTACGGCCCGGTCGCCGAGGCGCACGGCATGGACGTGCTGCCGCTGGCCGAGGTGCTGAGCTGACCGACCCCGAGGCGCACCGGGCCGGCGCGACACCCGCGCCGGCCCTGCGCCGCGCGGTCCGGAGCTACCTGGACCACCTCACCGTCGAGCGTGGCCTGTCCGGGAACACGCTCGCCTCGTACCGCCGGGACCTGGACCGCTACCTCGACACGCTGGCCGCCGCCGGGGTGACCGACCTGGCCGCCGCCGGCCCGGCCGAGGTCGAGTCCCACCTGGCCCGGCTGCGGGCCGGCGACGACGACCACCCGCCGCTCGCCGTCTCGTCCACCGCCCGCGCCGCCAGCGCGGTACGCGGCCTGCACCGCTTCGCGCTGCGCGAGGGCCTGGCCGGCGGCGACCCCGGCCGCGACGTCCGCCCGCCGACCCCGCCGCGCCGGCTGCCCCGGGCGCTGCCTGTCGACGCCGTGCTCCGGCTGATCGACGCCACCGGCCCGGCGACCGCCACCGGCGACGACGCGCCCCGCGCGCTGCGCGACCGCGCGCTGCTGGAATTCCTGTACGGCACCGGCGCGCGCGTCTCCGAGGCGGTCGGCGCGGTCGTCGACGACCTCGACCTGGACGCCGGCGCCGTGCTGCTGCGCGGCAAGGGCGGCAAGGCCCGCCTCGTGCCGGTCGGCGGGTACGCCGCCGACGCGGTGCGCGCCTGGCTGAGCCGGGGCCGACCGACGCTGCTCGCCGCCGGGCGGGGCACCCCGGCGCTGTTCGTCAACGCCCGGGGCGGGCCGCTCACCCGGCAGGGCGCCTGGGGTGTGCTGCGCGCCGCCGCCGACCGGGCCGGCCTGCCGGTCGACGGGCCGGACGCGGTCTCCCCGCACACGCTGCGCCACTCGTACGCCACCCACCTGCTCGACGGCGGCGCGGACGTGCGCGTGGTGCAGGAACTGCTCGGCCACGCCTCGGTGACCACCACCCAGGTGTACACGTTGGTCACCGTGGACCGACTGCGCGAGGTGTACGCCACCGCGCATCCGCGCGCCATCGGGTGAGCGCGAGGAGTGAGTCGGGGTTGCGAGCCCCGCAGTCGCGAACGGAAGGTGGCTCAGCCTGACGGCCGGCCGACACGCCGACCCGCTGCCGAACGTGCTGCTCGCCCGTGGCGTACAGTCGGCATCGGCGCGGGCCTCCAGGTGCGACGGACCGGGGGTGCGCAGCGGCGCCGCGAGGGACGTCGGACGGCTCCGACGCCGGGTTGGTCGTCGGGAGGGGGCAACGAGGACATGGCAGGAAACGGTGACCGTGCCGAGACCTGGACGTCGGAGCTCCGTGAGCAGCAGGCGACGCTCGGCGCCGACCTCGGCCCCGCCGACCCGGCCGCGTACACGATGCGCAAGCCGATCCCGGAACCCATGCCGACCGACCGGCACGGCCCGGCGCGGATCATCGCGATGGCCAACCAGAAGGGTGGCGTCGGCAAGACCACGACCACCATCAACCTGGGCGCCGCGCTCGCCGAGTACGGCCGCAAGGTGCTGCTCGTCGACTTCGATCCGCAGGGCGCTCTCTCCGTCGGCCTGGGCGTCAACCCGCACAACCTCGACCTGTCGGTCTACAACCTGCTCATGCAGGACGACGTCACCGCCGAGGACGTCCTGATCAAGACCGACGTGGCCGGGCTGCACCTGCTCCCCGCCAACATCGACCTCTCCGCCGCCGAGATCCAGCTGGTCAACGAGGTCGCCCGGGAGATGGCCCTGGCCCGGGTGCTGCGCACCATCCGCAAGGAGTACGACTTCATCCTGATCGACTGCCAGCCCTCGCTGGGCCTGCTGGCGATCAACGCGTTGACCGTGGCGCACGGCGTGCTCATTCCGCTGGAGTGCGAGTTCTTCAGCCTGCGCGGCGTCGCGCTGCTGTTGGACACCATCGACAAGGTGCGCGAGCGGCTCAACTTCGACCTCGAACTCGAAGGCATCCTCGCCACCATGTACGACAGCCGCACCACCCACTGCCGTCAGGTGCTGCAACGGGTGGTCGAGGCGTTCGGCGACAAGGTCTACCAGACCGTCATCACCAAGACGGTGAAGTTCCCCGAGTCGACGGTGGCCGGCGCGCCGATCACCACGCTCGACCCGGCCTCCTCCGGCGCGCGCAACTACCGGCAGCTCGCCCGAGAGGTGATCGCCGCCGAGACGGACCGGTAGGGCGTCCGCCACCCGCCCACCGCGTCGACTACGGTTTCCCGGTGACCGCGCCGCCCCTCGACCCGCCGCACGGCGCCGGCGACCCCGCCGAGGTCGACACCGGGCCCGCCGAGACCAGCGGTTTCACGGTCCGGCTGGACAACTTCACCGGCCCGTTCGACCTGCTGCTCCAGCTGATCAGCAAGCACAAGCTGGACGTCACCGAGGTCGCGCTGCACAAGGTCACCGACGAGTTCATCGCGTACCTGCGCGCCATGGGCGACCAGTGGGACCTGGACGAGACAAGCGAGTTCCTGCTGGTCGCCGCCACCCTGCTCGACCTGAAGGCGGCCCGGCTGCTGCCCTCGGCCGAGGTGGAGGACGAGGCGGACCTGGCGCTGCTGGAGGCACGGGACCTGCTCTTCGCCCGACTGTTGCAGTACAAGGCGTACAAGGAGGCGGCGGCGCACATCGCCGGGTTGGAGGCGGTCGGCGGCCGGCGCTACCCCCGGGCGGTCACCCTGGAACCCCGGTACGCCGAGGCGCTGCCCGACCTGGTGCTCGGCATCGGCCCGCAGCGGCTGCTCCGGCTCGCGGTCAGGGCGATGAGCCCGAAGCCGGTGCCCGAGGTGTCCATCGCGCACGTGCACATGGTCCGGGTCAGCGTCCGGGAGCACGCCGGCATCATCGCCGAGCGGCTGCGCCGGGCCGGTGTCGCCACCTTCTCGCAGCTCTGCGCCGACTGCGAGATCACGCTGGAGGTGGTGGCCCGGTTCCTGGCGCTGCTGGAGCTGTACCGGCAGGGCCTCGTCGCGTTCGTGCAGGAGCAGGCGCTGGAGGAGCTGACGGTCCGCTGGACCGGCCCGGCCGAAGGCGACGCCGAGCTGACCGTCGACGAGTACGCCGGCGCCCCGGAGCCGGCCACCGCCCAGGCCGCCGCCCCCGGACCGGATGCCGCGTCCGCCCCCGGCGTGCCCGACGACGCACTCGCTGACGCGGTTCCCTCCGACGTCACCGTCCGACCCGCTGACGCCGGCTCGCGCCGCGAGGCGGCGGACACGACCGCACCGACGCAGGAGTGACCTGATGAGCGACGAGGAGCGCGGCGACTCGCTGGCCGACCAGGCCGCCGCCTGGATCCCCCCGTGGGAGCGCATTCCGCCCAAGCCCGACCCCACGGACGAGCCCTCGGGCCGCGCCGATCGACCCGAGCCCGAGATCTTGAACACTGACCGGCCACCGGAACCTGAAGCTGCCCACGATCTCGATCCCTCCACAGATCTTGGAAGCAATGGGCCCTCCGAGGGGCCGAATTCTTCCAAGATCTCGTCCGCGGGCGAGCCGCACCGAGATCTTGGTACCGGGGCGCCCCAGGAGGGGCGGGACCGTATCAAGATCTCGGGGGAGACCTCGCACGGCGACGAGGAGGGCGCTTCCGGCGTACCTCTGAAGCGTTCACGGCGGCGGGCGGCGCGGGCGCCGGAGCCGGCCCCCGCGCCCGTCCTGGACGACGCGGAGCTGCGCGGCGCGCTGGAGGCGATCCTGCTGGTGGTGGACCAGCCGGTCAGCGAGCTGGTGCTGGCCGAGGTGCTGGAGCAGGCCCCGGAACGGGTCGGCGCGATGCTCGACGAGATCGCCGCCGGCTACACCTCGGCCGGGCACGGGTTCGAGCTGCGCCGCGCCGCGGGTGGCTGGCGTCTCTACACCCGGCCGGAATACGCCACCTACGTCGAGCGGTTCGTGCTGGAGGGGCAGTCGGTCCGGCTGACCCAGGCCGCGCTGGAGACACTCGCCGTGGTCGCCTACCGCCAGCCGGTGACCCGGTCGCGCATCTCGGCCATCCGGGGTGTCAACTGCGACGGGGTGCTCCGTACCCTGGTGGGTCGCGGCCTGGTCGAGGAGTGCGGCACCGAAGCGGACAGCGGTGCGTTCCTCTACCGGACCACCACCATGTTCCTGGAGAAGCTGGGGCTCAACTCGGTGGACGACCTGCCGCCCCTGGCCCCGTTCCTGCCCGACGACGTAGAAGAGCTTGCCGATGCGACGCGATGACCGTGCCCCGAAGTCCGACGCCCCCGTGTACGAGAGCGCCGAGCGCCTCCAGAAGGTGCTCGCCGCCGCGGGGGTGGGCTCGCGGCGGGCCTGCGAGGACCTGATCTTCCGGCGGCGGGTCACGGTCAACGGCCGGGTCGCGCAGCTCGGTGACAAGGCCGACCCGGCACGCGACGTGATCCACGTCGACGGTGAGCGGCTCCAGGCCGACGTCCGCCTGGTCTACGTGGCGATGAACAAGCCGCGCGGGGTGGTCACCACCATGGCTGACGAGAAGGGCCGCACCGAGCTCGCCGACTTCATCGGCGCGCGGCTGGAGCAGCGGGTCTACCACGTCGGGCGACTGGACGCCGACAGTGAGGGCCTGCTCCTGCTCACCAACGACGGCACCCTCGCCCACAAGCTCATGCACCCGTCGTACGAGGTGCTCAAGACCTACCTCGCCGAGGTGGCCGGGCCGATCCCGCGCAACCTGGGCAAGCGGCTGACCGGCGGTGTCGAGCTGGAGGACGGGCCGGTGAAGGTCGACGGGTTCAAGGTGGTCGACACGCTGGGCAAAACCGCCCAGGTGGAGCTGACCCTGCACGAGGGGCGCAAGCACATCGTCCGACGCCTGATGGCCGAGGTGGGACATCCGGTGTCCCGGCTGATCCGTACCTCGATCGGTCCGATCAAGCTCGGCGACCTGCGCACCGGGCGGCTGCGGCGGCTGACCAACGCGGAGGTCGCCGCCCTGTTCAAGGCCGTGGGTGACTGACCGGAGACGATCGGGGTAGGGCGACCGGTAGGCTTCGACGCGGTCCGCGGGCCGGCGCGCACGCGCCCCCGGCGGTCGCCCGCGCGGCGCGGGCATGATTGACGACGAGAAACCATCCGCTCAACGGCGTCGCTCCGTGACGACCCGCGAGGTACGGGCTGAGGAGGACAACGGTGGAGGAAAAGGTACCGGCCGGGCGTTGCGTGGTCGCGGTGGACGGGCCGTCCGGTTCGGGCAAGTCCACCGTGTCGCGGCGACTGGCGGTGGGCCTCGGCGCCCGCTACCTCGACACCGGCGCCATGTACCGGGCGCTGACCTGGGCGGTCCTGCGTTCCGGCGTCGAGCTGACCGACACCGAGTCGGTGGCCAAGGTCGCCGGCGAGGCCGACCTGCGCATCGGCACCGACCCCCAGGGGTACGCGGTCACCGTCGACGGCACCGACGTGTCCACCGACATCCGCGGCCCGGAGGTGACCGGCGCGGTCTCCGCGGTGGCCGCCGTGGGCGCGGTCCGGGAACTGCTGGTGGACCGGCAGCGGCGGCTGGTCGCCGAGGCGGGCCGGATCGTGGTGGAGGGCCGCGACATCGGCTCGGTGGTGACGCCCGACGCCGACCTGAAGGTCTACCTGACCGCCTCCGAGTCGGCGCGCGCCCAGCGGCGCAGCGCCGAGGACGCCGCCGACGTCTCGGCGACCGCCGCCGACCTGGCCCGCCGGGACCGGCTCGACTCGACCCGCACGGTCAACCCGCTCCAGCAGGCTCCCGACGCCGTGGTGCTGGACACCACCGAACTGGGCATCGACGAGGTCGTCGCCCGCCTGCGTGACCTGCTCACCGAGCGGGGTGTGGCATGAACGGGTTCTCGCGGGCGCCGCAGGCGCGCACGAAGGGTGACTCGGCATGACCGACGACTTCGGTGGCTGGGTGGAGCTGCGTGAGCCGGAGGTCGAGGCCGACGAGCCGACCGGCCCGCAGCCCGTGGTGGCCGTGGTCGGCCGCCCCAACGTGGGCAAGTCCACGCTGGTGAACCGCATCATCGGCCGCCGCCAGGCGGTCGTCGAGGACATCCCCGGCGTGACCCGGGACCGGGTGCCGTACGACGCGCAGTGGAACGGCCGGGCGTTCACCGTGGTGGACACCGGCGGCTGGGAGCCCGACGCCAAGGACCGGGCCGCCGCCATCGCCGCCCAGGCCGAGGCGGCCGTGGCCACCGCCGACGTGGTGCTGTTCGTGGTGGACGCCATGGTCGGCTCGACCGACGTGGACGAGGCCGCGGTGAAGATGCTGCGGCGCAGCGCCAAGCCGGTGATCCTGGTGGGCAACAAGGCCGACAACACCACCATCGAGATGGAGGCGACCGCGCTGTGGTCGCTCGGCCTCGGTGAGCCGTTCCCGGTGTCGGCGCTGCACGGCCGCGGCTCCGGCGACCTGCTCGACGCCATCATGGCCGCGCTGCCCGAGGCGCCGCCGATCGTGGAGAACCGGCCGCGCGGGCCGCGTCGGGTGGCCCTGGTCGGCCGGCCCAACGTCGGCAAGTCCAGCCTGCTCAACCGGTTCTCCGGCGAGGAGCGGGCGGTGGTCGACTCGGTCGCCGGCACCACCGTCGACCCGGTGGACAGCCTGGTCGAGATCGGCGGCGAGACCTGGCAGCTGGTGGACACCGCCGGCCTGCGTAAGCGCGTCGGCAAGGCCAGCGGCACGGAATACTACGCCAGCCTGCGTACCGCATCGACGATCGAGGCGGCCGAGGTGGCGGTGGTGCTGCTGGACTCCAGCGAGGTGATCAGCGAGCAGGACCAGCGGATCCTCACCATGGTGGTGGAGGCCGGCCGGGCCCTGGTCATCGCGTTCAACAAGTGGGACCTGGTCGACGCCGACCGCCGCTACTACCTGGACAAGGAGATCGACCGGGAGCTGCGGCGGATCCCGTGGGCGATCCGGCTGAACCTGTCCGCGCAGACCGGCCGGGCGGTGGACAAGCTCGCCCCGGCGCTGCGCAAGGCGCTCGCGAGCTGGGAGACGCGGATCCCCACCGCGCAGCTCAACCAGTGGCTCACCGCGCTGGTCCAGGCCACCCCGCACCCGGTACGCGGCGGGCGCGCCCCGCGCATCCTGTTCGCCACCCAGGCCGGGGTGGCGCCGCCGCGGTTCGTGCTGTTCACCACCGGCCCGCTGGATGCCGGCTACCAGCGTTTCGTGGAGCGCAAGCTGCGCGAGGAGTTCGGCTTCGAGGGCAGCCCGATCGACATCTCGGTGCGCCCGCGCAAGAAGCTGGGCCCGGGCGGTCGCGGCAAGGCGCACGGCTGAGCGGTTCCATGGAGAAGCCGCCGGGGCCCGCCCCGGCGGCTTCTTTCCTAGGACGCTTTAGGGGGAGTGACGCCGGCCCGTGCGTCGCCGAGGGGCCCTGTGCGTACGGTGCGAAGATCCTGCGCTAAGCTGTACCGGCTGCCGCGGGGAACGACGCGCGGGGGCATCGGGACGTGGCGCAGCTTGGTAGCGCACTTGACTGGGGGTCAAGGGGTCGTCGGTTCGAATCCGGCCGTCCCGACAAGGTGTAACAGCAGGTCAAAAGGCTGGTCCGAAACGTCGGGCCGGCCTTCCCGGCTTTCTGGGGACCACGCCGGTCAAGTGCGCCGTCCGGTAGCGCTCCTTGACCGCTGGTCAAGGCGTAGGACCGGCTTGCCGGTTTTGTGAGTCGCTTTTCTGACGGTGGGGCGGGTCCTGTCGTGTCGGAGCCTCTGCAGCGGTTGGCTTGGGGGACGTCAGGTTGGGTGGCCATGAGGTGCTGGTCGCGTTGACGGTCCGCCGATTCGCCTGCGCCGACAGCTGCTGTCAGCGGCGGACGTTCGTCGAGCAGGCGCCCGGCCTGACTCGTCGGCATGCCCGTCCCACCGTCGTGGCGGCGGGCGACTTGGAAGCCGTCGCGGTGGCGTTGGGCGGTCGACCGGGCAGCAGGTTGGCGCAGCGGTTAGCGGTGTCGGTATCACGCCCGACGTTGATCCGGATGATCCGCCGGATGCCCGACCTGCCGCCGATGACGCCGACAGTGCTGGGCGTGGACGACTTCGCCCGCCGTCGTGGCCACCGATACGCGACCGTGCTGCTCGAGTGACACCGGTCGGGTCGTCGGCGGCCGTCAAGGGGGCCGGCCCCGGCGGCCCGATCACCGCGACGTGCCGACGCCTGGCGTCGGGCCGGGCCGGGCCGGGCCGTCAGCGGAACGCGCCGACGCGCGGCGTCGCGCCGTCCCAGCGGAAGATCGCGGCGTACAGCGCGCGGCGCGCGGTGTTGGGCAGCGAGCCGTCGGCCTGCTGTCGGCACGGCGCGGTGCCGGCGCAGATCCAACCGTGCAGGAAGATCCGCTGCTCGTCGTCGACCAACGCGGGGACGAGGTCGGCGCCGCCCGGGCCGCAGATCCCGGTGCCGCCGGTGGTGAGCAGCGGGCGCTCCGTCCTGCCGTGGAAGTCCCACCGGTCGGTGGAGGTGAGATAGACGGTGGCGTAGCTGCAGTTCTGGTAGCCGTACCGGGAGGCGAACAGCACGAATGTGGAGCCGCGTTGGCGCAGCACCGGGTTCTCGATGATCCCGTCGCTGCGGACCAGTTCGCGGCTGACGGTGCCGACCCCGCGGGTGCCGGTGTCGTCGACCCGCAGCATTCGGATCGACGAGGGTGTCTGTTGCGTCTTGTAGAGCACGAACCGGTGGCCGTCGGCGTCCTCGAAGGGCGACGGGTCGATCACGCCGGCGGCGGCGACCGGCCGTCCGGGCACCGCGTCTTCGGCGTCGTGCGCGCCACCCGGGCAGATCAGGGGCGCGGCGCCGACCGGGGTGTACGACCCGGTGGCGGTGTCGGCGGTGGCGGCGCCGATGCACCGCTGCCCGTCCTTGCCCTTGGCAGGCGCTGAGTAGTAGAGCACCCACCCGGTGGCGGTATGGACCGCGTCCGGCGCCCACACTGCGCCGCTCTCGGCCCAGTCGGGCACCGAACCGAGCACCGCGCCCAGGTCGGTCCACGGCCCCGACGCGGTGTCAGCCCGGTACGCCGGGGCCCGGCCGCCGGTGGCGAACACGACGAAGGCGTCGCCCTGTCTGACCACTCCGGGATCGGCGATCCCGCCGGCCGGCGCGTACACCGGTTGCGGGGTGGCGGCCGCGGCGGGTGCGGCGGCGACGCCCACCGCGACCAGCGACGCCAGGACGGCGGCCAGGAACGGGCGTCGAGTCCCTCGTGGACGCATGGGTCTCCTCGGCGCGACAGCGGTGCGGCGGGTGGTGTCGGTGGGCACGGCCGAGCGTGCCGGTAGCACCACCCGGCTGTCAACAATCGCCATTCAGTTCGGTCAATGTGGTGCTAATGTGCAGCTGCGGTAGCCGAGCTGCCCGGCCGGCGGCGATCCGGGCGATCCCCCATCCGAGCCGCGACGCGCCGGTCCGCACCACTCGGGAAGGGATTGCCCCATGCAACACAGAAGACGGTGGTCGGCACGCAGCGCGGGCGCCCTCGTCGGCACGGCCGTGCTGCTGGTGAGCCTGGTGCCGGCGGCTCCCGCCGCCGCCGAGAACGCCACCTTCAGGGCGGCGACACTGAACATCCTCTACGAGCTCAACCAGGCCCAGTTCACCCAGGACCTGCAACTGATCACGTCCCGGGCGGACCTGGTCGGCCTCAACGAGGTGGGCAACCGCCGGGCGTTCCTGCAGGACTGGGCCGCCGCGAACGGCTGGTGGCTGTACGCGCCCGAGCCGACCCAGGCGGCCAACGAAGCGCTGCTGGCCCGCAAGAGCATGTTCGACGTGCTCGACAAGGGGTCAAACTTCGTGTGCGACACCAACGGACCGGGCGAGGTGCCACCGGCCCGGTACAACAACTGGGTCCGCTACCGGCACAAGCCGACCGGGCGCAGCGTCTTCCACCTCAACGCGCACGCCAACGCCAGCATCGAGAGCGGCGGGCGGCCCGAGGACCTGCCGCGTACCCGCTGCGCCGAGCAGCAGTTCCAGGCCCTCAAGGACCTGGCTGCCAGCAAGAAGGACGCCGGCCAGGTCATCGTCAGCGGTGACCTCAACGTCGACTTCAGCGCCGACCGCGCCTACGGGTACGCGAAGTTCCCGTGGCAGGTCTTCGAGGCCAACGAACTGCCCAACCTGCGGTCCTGCTACAACCTCTACGGCGAGAAGGGGACCGGGACGCACGGCAACCGGCACATCGACTACATCTACTTCTGGAAGCGTGTCGAGGAATACCGCGAGATGTGGATGACCGACTATGCCATCGTGGGCGGCACCAATTCCGACCACAACGGGGTGGTCGCCACCTTCAGCATCGCGCCGTGATCCCCGGGGGCGGTGTCCCGACGAGCCTAGAGATCCGCACGGTCATCTGCTCGACCAACGCGATCGAGTCGCTCAACGCCCGCTACCGGCGCGCAGTGAAGGCCCGCGGCCACTTCCCCAACAAGCAGGCCGCGTTGAAGTGTCTGTACCCGGTGACCCGATCCCTGGACCCCACCGGAGCAGGCAGAACCCGATGGACGATGCGCTGAAAACCCGCCCTGAATGCCTTCGCCATCACCTCTAGCGACCGCTTCCCCGCCGCTAAGACCTACTAGCGAAGATCGCCGGAAACACCGTTAGCGAGACAGCCCCCACCTAGTCGGCGTCGCGGAGGGGCGTGGCGCGACGCGCTTAGCTGTAGCGCACTGCAGCGAGCGAACGTTGCGGCACAGCTTAGATGGGTCGCCCGGAGGGAGTTCAGGCGCTGTGTCGCCAATTAAGTGAGCAATTTCGATGGGTTGTCTCGGAAGGTGGTAAGGCTGAGTTTGGCGTCGTCGTGGCTGCCGCGACGGTGAGGTGATCGCTGGCGGGACCGGTTTACGGAAGAAGGGCATCAAGTCCGCATGTACCGTCATCGCGGGCCTGAATGAGCAACTCCCTGACGTGGCTGTCCGTGTCGAACGCTCCGCCTGTCCGCCTGTCCGCCTGTCCGCCTGTCCGCCTGTCTCGCCGTTGAGCCGATCTGAGCCCACGCCGTGGGTTGCCTTCCCCGGCGCAGGCAGGCTGGGTGGTCGTGCTGATCACCAGGCGCAGGGCGCGTAGTCCTTCAGGAAGCAGCCGTAGAGGTCTTCGCCCTGTTCGCCGCGGACGATCGGGTCGTAGACCCGGGCCGCGCCGTCGACCAGGTCCAGCGGGGCGTGGAAGCCGGCGTCCGCCAGCCGCATCTTCGTCGGGTGGGGCCGCTCGTCGGTGATCCAGCCGGTGTCGACGCTGGTCATGAGGATGCCGTCGGCCAGCATCTCCTGGGCGCTGGTTCGGGTGAGCATGTTCAGCGCGGCCTTGGCCATGTTGGTGTGCGGGTGCCCCGGCCCCTTGTAGCCGCGGGCGAACTGGCCCTCCATCGCCGACACGTTCACCACGTACTTCCGGCGGGCGGTTGCTGCGGCCATCGCCGGTCGAAGTCGACTGACCAGCACGAACGGCGCGGTCACGTTGCACAGCTGCACTTCGAGCAGTTCGACCGGGTCCACCTCGTGCACCCGCTGCACCCAGCTGTTGACCGGATCGAGGTCCGGCACCAGACCACCGGCGTCGATGGCGGTGGCCGCGGCGATCCGTTCCGGCGAGGCGGAGCCGCTGGTCAGCGCCAACGCGGTGAGCGCCTGCGGGGTGACCGTGGCCGACTGCGGCGGGGCGAGACGGCCCGCCGGGTCGCCCTGGCCGGTAGGTTTGGCGAACGTGATCAGCTCCGGCAAGGGGCCGTCCGGCAGGGCCGCCGCCTCCGCGGCGACGAGCTGCGCGTATGCCCCGGGCGTGCGGCGGACGGTCTGCGCCGCATTGTTGATCAGGATGTCGAGTGGTCCCTGGGCGCTGACCGAGTCAGCGAGGGCGATCACCTGGGCGGGGTCGCGTAGGTCGATCCCGACGATCCGCAGGCGGTGCAGCCAGTCCCCGCTGTCCGGCATCGCGGCGAATCGGCGGACCGCGTCATGGGGAAACCGCGTGGTTACCGTGGTGTGCGCGCCGTCGCGCAGCAGCCGCAGCGCGATGTACATGCCGATCTTGGCTCGGCCGCCGGTGAGCAGCGCGCGCCGGCCGGTCAGGTCGGTACGGGCGTCGCGGCGCTCCCGGTTGAGCGCGGCGCAGGGCGGGCAGAGCTGATGGTAGAAGGCGTCCACCTCGTGGTAGCGCTGCTTGCAGACGTAGCAGCCGCGCGGATTGTGCAGGAAGCCGGCCGTGGCACCGACGGTGGGGGAGGCGAGCGGGATGCCCTGGGTCTCGTCGTCGATCCGGCCCGGGGCGCCGGTGGCGGTGGCCGCCGTCACCGCGCGGTCGGCCGCCGCGATGGCATCCCGCCGTTCCTCGCGTCGTCGCTGCTTGATCACCTTGTAGAGCTTCGCGGTGGCCCGTTGCACCCGCACCACGTCGGGGTGATCAGGAGGCAGGTCCTCCAACGCCTCGAAGACGCTGAGGCAGGTCTCCAGCCGTTCGCGGTCAATGCCGTCTTGACCGGTTTCGGTAATGTTGTCCGCCGTCATGCGTCGCTGTCTCGTCCCGTTCCCTGCGCCGGATCCACCCGGCCCACCCCAAGTCCGACCCGGAACTGTACGCACCGCACGGCCTCCGACGCATCCCGCCTCTGCTCGACAGCCCACGAGGCGACGACGTCGACGGGGTGATCTTCCACTCCGTGTCAGCGGGATCCGAAGGCTCAGCGGGGTTCGTCGTGGGGTTGGTCATGGCACCGGCTCCTCCCAGCCTGGAGCGTACCGGCCGCAGCAGTCGAAACTACGGGGCCGGTGGTGCGCAGGAGCAGCCCGCGCATCACGGATCGCTGCACGACCCACCGGGGGCGGAGCCGGGACCGACGCCAGTTGTTCGACGCCGCTTCGCCACACCTGCCACGCGGATGCGAGCTACAGGCCCCTGACGACTCTCCGCTCGGCTCTCCGCTGGCGCGTCTACGACGCTCCGCGCGAGGGTTCGGCGAAGCCCGAGAACCCGCCACTCCTGACCGCGATCCGACGCCCATCACAACCAGAGCGAGTTGTCCGCCGGGGCTGGCGGCTCTCCCTGCCTTCGGCAGATGCCGTCCCGGAACGGGATGGGCTCGCCCCGGACCCGGGCGCATCCAGGGCAGCGTCAGGAAGGCGAGGGTGACCATCGGGACGTCGCCGAAGGCGTCGGCAGCGCCGACGGCCAGCGCCCGGCACTACGGGTCAGCAGAACGGGGTCCCGAGTTCGAAGCGGCCCGGGTTCCGCACATCGTCGATGGCTCCCGAGGCGCCGCTCCGCGCCAGGATCTTCTGGTAGCTGGCGTGCCCCTGAGAGATCAGCGCTCCATCGGCGTCCAACGTGCTGCGGTCGGCGCACCGCATCGGACTGACCGAGAAGGGATGACCGCCGTCGTCTATGACGATGTGCCGGGCCTCGTCCCCGATGTGGTAGTCGATCTGGATCTCGAAGGACACCGCCGATCGGGTGGTCATCGACCGGATGACCACGACGTCCTGAGCGGCGTCCTTGATCGTGAGGGTCTTCTTCAGGAAGTAGGGCTCGCCCGGCTTGTAGCCTCCGTTGTCGTCGTCGAGCGCGATCCGTGCCTGCGGATCGACGTCGTCGAAGTTGAACACCATCTCGGCGGTGTTGCCGCCCTCCTGCGGGGGGACCAGCAGCAGCGTGCCGTCGTACGGCCTCTGGTGGTGGATGTTGACGGGCTTGATGCTGTCGACTCGGATCGGCTGGTTGCGGTGGCCTTCGACGGTCAGCCGCAGCGTCTGCTTCGGAACCTCGGCGCCGCCGACCGCCCGCAGTTCGCCGGCGAGCCGGTCCAGGGTGTACCCGTCCACCTCCGGAACGGTGTACGACGACTTCGCCAGGAAGCTCCTCTGCGCGGGGGTCAGGGCGACTCCTTCGGGCAGTGCGATGATCCAGCCGTCATTCTCATGGGTGATGGTGTAGCGGACATCATCCTTCGCCCGCGTGACCTCACGGATCCGATCCTTGACGGCCGGGCCGTCGACAACCTCGCGCCCCACCCACACCAGGAGCGTGCTGAGAACACCGGTGACCACCACGGTCGCCACGCCGGCGATCCAGGCTGCCGGCTTGCTCAGGCGCCGCCACCACGGCACGGGCGGCTGCTTTTCCGGTTGCCTGTTCGGCGGGACCGCCTTCGTCGTACGCGCCGTTGCCTTCCGCTTCTTCCGCGACATCCTGCCCTCTCCTCGGAACCCGCATCCCGCCCCACGTCGGGCGCCCACAACTGCCGGACGACATCCCGACAGCGCAGAGTACAGAGGCGATCACGCAGATCGACGCACGGTGGCTCTTGTCCGCTATGGGCGTTTCGCATTACAGCCGTTCATCGGCGAGCCGCTCCTGCTTCGCGGCCGGCACCGAGCTGTGCCCGCTACCGCTCTCGGCGACGGCGGCGAGGTGCGCCACGATCTACCCTGGACAACGCGTTGATGGAGTCCACCATCGGCCTCTACAAGGCCGAGCTGATCAAACCTCGGGGCCCGTGGCGAAGTCTCGCCCAGGTCGAAGGCCACCGCCGAGTGGGGTCGGCTGGTACAACAACCAGCGCGTGCACTCCGCCGTCGGGCATGTCCCACCGCGCGCCCAGTGGCGACAGTGCTCGCCTGGTCTACGCCACTCGGGTCAGCAAGGATCAAGGGTCGGCCGCGCCAGCCACAGCGGGGACCGATCGTCGGACATGACGTCCACATCGGCTGCTGCCGCGGCCACCGCCGCCACGACGGCGGGCGACGAGTGCTGAGCCGCGACGGGCAGGGCCGAGTCATGCCCGAGCGGCATGCAGGGGTCCACTCCCGCTGCCAGACGAGCCCGCACATCATCCTCGCAACCACCAGCCCACAACGGCACTCCATCCCACCCCGTCATGACCAGCCCTCCCGTCGCCGGGCAACGACGCGACGCTAAACGACGCATA
The DNA here is from genome assembly GCF_045040125.1 of Micromonospora sp. NBC_01392. NCBI lineage: Bacteria > Bacillati > Actinomycetota > Actinomycetes > Micromonosporales > Micromonosporaceae > Micromonospora > Micromonospora sp. NBC_01392. Next base: position 2,920,772 of record NZ_CP109549.1, read on the forward strand.
CGACACACCTCGCGGGAGAATGCCGATGGCTCCAACAGAGCAAGGGCAAATGTGAATCGAGCCAAAACGCGCCGGCCGCGCCGCGTGCGCCTTCGGCCTAGTCGGAGTCACCCGCGGCGGCGACCACCTGAGCCAAGCCAGCCCAACACCACCTTGCTCGTGGGCGCTCGCCGGGTACTCGGTGGTGCTGACGGTCGCCTCGGTGGTCGTCCTCGTCGGGCTCCCGACCTCTTCGCGACCCCGGGGACAAGAACCAGGTCACCCCGGTGGAGCCGCTCCGGGGAGCCCGCTCACGATGAGCGGGCTCCCCGGCGGCTGGCTCGGCTCGACCGGTGCTGCCATCCCCGGGTCAGGTGACGTGCGGTACCCGCGCCGTAGGTCGGGCAGGATGGACGTCACCGGTGGGTCCGGGCTCTGGCGCCGACATGTGCCATTACCTGGGGTGGTGCGATTGCAGGGATGAGTGGGGACCCGGGAGATGCGAGCGCCCAGCAGGCGGGCAGTGGTTGCCGTCCCTGCATCCTGCTCGCGCCGGCCGACAATCCGGTCGGGCGATCACCTCCGTCGCCGGTATCGGGTAGGCCCTGGCCCCTGCCCGCGGCTGGAGTTGAGCGATCGTGCGCGGAGCGCCGCGTGATGCGGTCCGGGGCGGGGCCACCTCGCCTCCCGCCTCGGTTCGGGTCCACGGCGGCCCACCGCGGGACGCACGAGATACCCCCGTGAGTTCTGCGGCTCAGCGGGCGGGACGAGTGGTTCGCAACATGGCTCCCGCACCAGGGTGGACCGGCTGCGCCGGGCGATCAGGGGCTCGAGAAGGATGCCGGCGGCGAGGCTGGACGAGTTGTCGAGGAGTTCGCCGGTTGCACTGACGTGGAACGTGCCGTCGCCGAGGCCGGGATTGCAGCGGCCCACGAGCAGGGAAGGGTGCGTGCGCCGAAGGGTTCGGGACAGCACGGCATGAGGATGCGTAGACATGGCCTGATCTCTCTGAGGACGTGACAAACGGCATGGGAAAGAGCCGACGGCGACGTCGGCGACCGATGCACGGGGGAAGGTGTCAGGTCTAGAGAGCAGGCGGCGTCACGCGGGGTGAAGTCCTCTCGTGAGCGGGTGGAGAAGATCCAGTTAGAAGCTAGGCCGGGACGAAGTGGCGAGGCTACCCATTTTGGGGTACGGGCAGCGAAGTCTTTGCTGACCGTCCGTGGCCGGCGAAGTGGCCAGGGCGGGCCGGGAAGGTCAGCAGACTCGGTCGAGGGATGTGATTCGGGCCGTCGCTTGCGCGACGTGGCCGGGCGTTGCCCGGCCGGCCTGCGCGAGGTGCTGGACGTGCGCCGGCGGCCCGCCCCGGACGTTTGGTCGCCGCTGGAGTGGGCGTGCCACGTGCGGGACGTGTTCCGGGTGCAGGGAAGGCGTCTCACGCTGGCGCTGTGTGTGTCGGAGCCGAAGTTCGCGCCGATGGGCCGCGACGAGCTGGTGGTCACCGAACGCTACAACGCCCAGGATCCGGAGGTGGTCCTCGCCGACCCGACCACGGCCGCCGACGCGTTCGCGGCCCGCTTCGCCACGCTCGGCGAGGTGGAGTTGGCCCGCACCGGCGTCTACCCGTGGCCGCGGGGGGAGGTGCGTCCGCTGCTCCGGCTCGGCCGGCACACCGTGCACGAGGCCGGGCACCACCTGCTCGACATCCGCCACGCTGCCGAGCCGCGGACGGCAGGCAGGGCCTGACGCCTCTCGGCGTCAGGCTTGCGGCGGCGAGGCGAACCGGGACCGGCCGCCGCGACGGCACCTCGCCAACTGGTCGCAGAGTCAGTGGATCGGCGGGAGTCGGGGCGCTGCTCCTCGTACGTCCGGCCGTCGAGCAGGTGGGACGGTTAGGTCGGCGCGGCAGCAGGGCGGCCGGGTGACGGTGAGCAGTATCAGCCCGGAGCCCGTGCAGCTGGTGGTGACTAAGGTGCCGACGACGAAGTCTAGCCCGTGCTCGATGAGCGATGGCGGCACCGCAAACGTGCCGGCCGGAGTGCCCTCCCGGGTGGTCCGGCGGCCCGGCTCGGCACGGCGACGCGGTCCGCGCCTGGCCGGCGGGCTCGGAACCGGACAGCCTTTGATCACCCGGGGAACCCGTCGGTGGTCACAGCAGGTAGACGTTGTCGCCCACCCCGCAGCGGTACCGGCGATTTTGCCGATGCGGACGAGGGCGGGCAGGGAAAAGGATGACATCTGTCGATGTAACCCCACCCGTAGGGAGTGCCCGGCATGTCATCACCAACCACCACCCATCCCCGTTCCCTCGCTGCTCGTGCCGTTGGGATGGCGCTGGCCGCCGTCCTGGCGGCCGGCGGCGTGCTCGGCGCGTCGTCCGGCGCCGCGCAGGCCGCGGAAAACCCGTACGAGCGCGGCCCCGACCCCACCGTGGCGATCCTGGAAGCCAGCCGCGGCCCGTTCGCCGTCGCCACGGACAACGTCTCCTCGCTCAGCGTCACCGGCTTCGGCGGGGGAGTCATCTACTACCCGACCAGTACGAGCGCGGGCACGTTCGGCGCCATCGCCATCTCGCCCGGCTACACCGCCGCCTGGTCCAGCATCGACTGGCTCGGGCCCCGGATCGCCTCCCACGGCTTCGTGGTGATCGGCATCGAGACGATCACCCGTCTGGACCAGCCGGACAGCCGGGGCCGGCAGCTGCTGGCAGCGCTGGACTACCTGACCCAGCGCAGCTCGGTGCGGGGCCGGATCGACGCCACCCGGCTCGCGGTCGCCGGCCACTCGATGGGCGGTGGCGGCACGCTGGAGGCCGCCGCGTCGCGCCCGTCGCTGCGGGCCGCCGTGCCGCTGGCGCCGTGGAACCTGGACAAGACCTGGTCCGGGCTCCAGGTGCCGACCCTGATCGTCGGTGGCGAGGCGGACACCGTCGCCCCGGTCGCGACGCACTCCGAGCCCTTCTACACCAGCATCCCGGCCTCGGCCGAGAAGGCGTACCTGGAGTTGAACGGGGCCAGCCACTTCTTCCCGCAGGCGGTGAACACGCCCACCGCCCGGCAGATGGTGGCCTGGCTGAAGCGGTTCGTCGACAACGACACCCGGTACGAGCAGTTCCTCTGCCCGGGACCGACCGGTCTGGCGATCGAGGAGTACCGCAACACCTGCCCGAGCGCCTGACCCCGTCGGGCGTCCCTGACCGCCCCGGCCGGCCCGCCGTCGCCCCGCGCGACGGCGGGCCGGCTGCCGTCCGGTCCCCGGTGCACCGTGCCCGGTCGGGTCCGGGATCGCCGCGGCGCGGGCGCCGGGCGAAGGTATTGACGCCGGAGGCGAGAAACGTACACTCCGAGTGTAAATATCGCGCTCCGCCGGACCGAGGGATGGGTCAATGGAGCAAGGTCTCGCGCTGCACCACATCGGGGTGCGCTTCGGTGGTCTCACCGCCCTCGACGACGTCTCGCTACGGGTGCCCGCCGGCCGGGTGGTCGGCGTGATCGGCCCCAACGGCGCGGGGAAGACCACCCTGTTCAACGTCATCTGCGGCTTCGTCGCCCCGGACGCGGGCACCCTCACCCTCGACGGCCGCCCACTGCGGCCCCGGCCGCACCGGCTGACCCGGCTGGGTATCGCCCGGACACTGCAGGGCACCGGGCTCTTCGCCGGGCTCACCGTGCTGGAGAACGTGATGGCCGGCGCCACCCACACCGCCCGTGCGGGCTTCCTGCCGGCGCTGCTCGGCCTGCCCGCCAGCGACCGCGACGAGCACCGGCTGCGCCGGGACGCCCTCGACGTGCTCGACCGGCTGGGCATCGCCGGGTACGCCGCCGCCGCGCCGGGCACGCTGCCCTTCGCCGTACGGCAGCGGGCCGCCCTGGCCCGCGCCCTGGTGGCCCGGCCCCGGCTGCTCCTGCTCGACGAGCCCGCCGGCGGCCTCGGCGCCGAGGACATCGCCGAGCTCGCGGAGCTGATCCGCGAACTGCCCGGTCGTGACCCGGACCCCTGCGCGGTGCTGCTCGTCGAGCATCACATGGATCTGGTGATGTCCGTCTGCGACGACATCGTGGTGCTCGACTTCGGGCGGGTGATCGCCGCCGGCACGCCGGACGAGGTGCGCGACGACCCGGCGGTCGCCGACGCCTACCTGGGCGCGGCCGTGGACGAGGCCGCCGCATGAGCGGGCGAATCAGCCGGCTCGACGCGCCGGCCCCGCGCGGCGGTGGCGCGAGCGGCGGGGACCTGCTCACCGTGCGAGGGCTGGTGGCCGGCTACGGCGCCGCGCCGGTGCTGCGCGAGGTCGACCTCGCGGTCCCCGCCGGTACCATCGCGGCGGTGGTCGGGGCGAACGGCGCCGGCAAGACCACCCTGCTGCGCGCCCTGTCCGGCATGCTGCGCCCGCTGGCCGGCCAGGTCGTGCTCGCCGGGGAGGACCTGCGCGGCACCCCGGTGGAGCAACTGGTGCGCCGGGGGATGGCGCACGTCCCCGAGGGGCGCGGGGTGATCGGCGAGCTCACCGTGGACGAGAACCTGCGGCTGGGCGGGCTGTGGCGCCGCGACAAGGCTGACTCCGCCCGCGCCCGGGACGAGGTGTACCAGCTTTTCGAGCCGCTGGCCCGGCGTCGTGGCCACCTCGGCCACCAGCTCTCCGGCGGCGAACGGCAGATGCTCGCCCTCGGCCGGGCCCTGGTCGGCCGGCCCCGCCTGCTGCTGCTCGACGAGCCGTCGCTCGGCCTGGCGCCGCGGGTGGTCGCCCAGATCATGGCCCTGCTGCGCCAGCTGCGCGACGGCACCGGGCTGACCGTGCTGCTGGTCGAGCAGAACGTCCGCAGCGCTCTCTCCGTCGCCGACCAGGGGATCGTGATGTCCCTCGGCCGGGTGGTCCGCGCCGCCCCGGCGCAGCGGCTGCGTGACGACGTCGACCTGCGGCACGCGTATCTCGGATTCTGAACCCCTCGTCTCCTCCGAAGGAGGACTGTGGAGCGTTTCGTCTTCCTCACCTTCGACGGCTTCTCCCGGGGCGCCGTCTACGCGGCGTTCGCGCTGGCACTGGTGCTCATCTGGCGGGCCGCGCGGATCGTCAACTTCGCCCAGGGCGCGATGGCCGTCGCGGCCGCGTACGTCGCCTACAGCGTGTCCGTGTCGACCGGCTCCTACTGGCTGGGCTTCCTGGCCGCGCTCGCCGCCGGTCTGCTGCTCGGCGCGGTCGTGGACCGGGCGGTGATGCGCTTCGTCGACCACGCCTCACCGCTCAACCCGGTGATCGTCGCGCTCGGGCTGGTCCTGGTGATCCAGGCAGTCCTCGGCATGCTCTACGGCAACGAGTTCCACCCCGCCGGGACGCCGTTCAGCCGTGCCGCGCTCACCGTCGGCGGGTTCGCCGTCGGCTCACCGTACGACCTGTTCGTCTTCGCCACGGTGGGGGTGACCATGGTCGCGCTCGCCTGGATCTTCGCGCGTACCCCGGTCGGCCTGCGGATGCGCGCGGCGGCCTTCGCCCCGGAGGTCTCCCGCCTGCTGGGGGTCAACGTGGGCGGCATGCTCGCCCTCGGCTGGGCCCTCGCCTCGGGGGTGGGGGCCCTGGCCGCCATGCTGGTGATCCCCACCGAACTGGGCCTGCACCCGAACGCCATGGACCTGGTCTTCGTCTCGGCGTTCACCGCGGCGGTGGTCGGCGGACTGGACAGCCCGCCGGGGGCGGTGGTCGGCGGACTGGTGGTGGGCCTGCTGCTCTCCTACGTCAGCGGATACGCCGGCAGCGACCTCACCCCGCTCGCGGTACTGGTCCTGCTGCTGGCCGTGCTGCTGGTCCGGCCCGGCGGGCTGTTCGCTCCGGTCGCCGCGAGGCGGGTGTGAGCGCCACCCGGGCGGCGGCGCCGCAGCGGGCGGCCACCGGCACGCGCGCCGACGACCGCCGCGGGTCCACTCTGCTGCGGCACCTGGCGGTGGCGACCATCGCGGCACTGCTGGTGCTGGCGGCGAGCTACGGCCTGGCGCCGTTCCGCAACTTCCAGCTCGCCACGGTGGCCGCCTACCTCTGCGCGACCGCCGGACTGACCGTCCTGACCGGACTCAACGGTCAGCTCTCGCTCGGGCACGGCGCACTGATGGCGACCGGCGCCTACACGGTGGCGCTCTGCCAGGGCGCGTTCGCCGACCACGGGATGACCGACGGCTGGCTGCTCCCGCTGTCGCTGGTCGCGGCGGTCCTGGTCACGGTGGGCGTCGGTGCCGTGGTCGGGGCGGCCGCCGCCCGCCTGCGCGGTCCGTACCTCGCCGGCGTGACGCTGGCCGTCGCGGTCGTGGTGCCCGCCCTCACGGTCACCTTCGACGACGTCTTCAACGGCGACCAGGGGCTCTCGGTGCCGGTCGAGCCGCCGCCGCTGGCGCTCGGCGCCTACTTCCCCTACGAGCGGTGGCAGCTCTGGATCGCCACGGCGGCCACCCTGGTCGCCCTGGTGCTGCTGGCCAACCTGGTCCGCAGCCGGTACGGCCGCACCTTCCGGGCGGTCCGGGACGACGAGGTGGCGGCCCGCCTCGCCGGCATCCACGTGGCCCGTACCCAGGTGCTCGCCTTCGTGGTCAGCGCGGCCGGCGCCGGGCTCGGCGGCGCGCTGCTCGCGGTGCTTGCGCAGAGCGTCTCGCCCGGGGGGTTCTCGCTGACCCTGTCGCTCTTCCTGCTCATGGCCGTGGTGATCGGCGGTCTCGGCCGCCTCGTCGGGGCGCTCTGGGGAGCCGTCCTGCTGGTCGCCCTGCCCGACCTGACGCACTCCGTGACCGACCTGTTCACCGTCTCACCGGCGGTGGCGCAGCGGCTGGAGGGCAACCTGCCGTTGGCGATCTTCGGGATCACCCTGGTCGTCGTCATGATCGCCGCGCCCGGCGGCGTGCAGGGACTGCTGTCCCGGCTCGGCCGGGAGCTACTGGCCCGGTGGCCGGGGCGGCGGTCCTAGCAAGCCCCGGCGGCATGGCCGCCGGCACCCAACCCACCACCCGATTCAGGAGAACCGGACCGAAGAAAGGTCGGTGTTCCACATGCACCCTACGACACGACGTGGTCTCGCGGTCGTCAGCACCATCGCCCTGCTCGTCGCCGCCGCGGGTTGCGGTGGCGACGAGGGCCCGGGCGGCGCCGGGCGCGGGACGGTGCCCGGCGTCACCGACACCGAGATCGTGGTCGGCACCCACATGCCGCTGACCGGGCCGGCCTCGGCCGGTTACTCGAAGATCGCCCCGGCCACCAAGGCGTACTTCGACTACGTCAACGCCAACGGCGGGGTGCACGGCCGGAAGATCACCTACAAGGTCATGGACGACGGCTACAACCCGGCGAACACCCAGCAGGTGGTCCGCCAACTGGTGTTGCAGGACAAGGTCTTCGCCGTGCTCAACGGGCTCGGCACGCCGACCCACACCGGCGTGCTCGACTTTCTCAAGAGCAACCGCGTCCCGGACCTCTTCATCGCCTCCGGCAGCCGCAGCTGGGACCAGCCGGACAAGTATCCGGGCTCGTTCGGCTTCAACCCCGACTACACCGTGGAGGGCAAGATCCTGGCCAACCACGTGAAGACCGCGCTGCCCGGCCAGAAGGTCTGCTTCCTCGGCCAGGACGACGACTTCGGCCGGGACAGCCTGGCCGGGGTGGAACAGGTGCTCGGCGCGGGCGCGGTGGCGGTCAAGCAGACGTACGTCACCAGCAACACGAACGTGGCGCCGCAGATCGGCGCGTTCAAGGCCGCCAACTGTCAGGTGGTCGTCCTGGCCACCGTGCCCGGCTTCACCGCGCTGTCGATCGGCACCGCCGCCCGGCTCGGGTTCAAGCCGCAGTGGCTGGTCTCCAACGTGGGCGCCGACCACCCCACGCTGGCCAAACAGCTCGGCGCGGCGGCCGGCCTGCTGGAGGGCATGGTCGGCGCCAACTACCTGCCGATGCAGAACGACGCGGCCAACCCGTGGATCCAGCTCTTCACCAAGGTGAACAAGGAGCACAACGGGGACGCGCCGTTCGACGGCAACACCGTCTACGGGATGGCGGTCGGCTACCTCTTCGTGCAGGCGCTCCAGGCCGCTGGTCAGGACCTCACCCGGGAGTCCCTGCTCAAGGCGGTCGCCAAGGGCGGCTTCCAGGGCCCCGGGCTCGCGCCGCTGCGCTACTCCGACAGCGACCACTCCGGCTATGGCGGGGAGCGGCTGACCCGGGTCGGCGGGGGCGTGCAGGCCTACTTCGGGCCGACGTACGAGACGGACGAGCACGACGGGCCGGTGCGTGAGTACACCGCCCAGCCGGTGACCCCGCCGGCCAACGGGATCCCGACCGCGTCCTGAGCCACCGCGCCGGGCGGGCGGGGTCACCCACGACCCGTCCGCCCGGCACCGTAGCCGCGCCGGCCGGGCGGGCGGGCCGGTCAGCTCAGCCGCTCGACGATCGTCGCCATGCCCTGGCATGGCGACGTAGACGTCCGGCGGCTGGTCGTCGTCGCGGGGGTCGTGCCAGCGGGGCGCCCCACCGGCGGCCCGGTCGGCGGTCCGGGTCACCGCGTCGGCGAACCGCGGGTTGGCGCTGCCCGGGTGCCCGTCGCTGCGGCCCCGGTCGTACCGGGAGACGCACTCCATCCCGGCGGAGACGAAGGCGTGGCCCTCGCCGGCCCGGATGGCGTGCAGCGCCATCCGGGTGGTCTGCAGAGACGACGAGCAGTACCGGTTCACGGTGGTGCCGGGCAGGTGGTCCAGTCCGAGCAGGACCGCCACCACCCGGGCGAGGTTGTGGCCCTGCTCGCCGGCGGGCTGGGCCGCAGCCGAGCATCAGGTCGTCGAGTTCCCGGGGGTCGAGCTGCGGCACCTGGTCGAGGGCGGCCCGGACGATGGTGGCGGCCAGGTCGCCCGGGCGCAGATCGCGCAGGAAACCCTTGTTGGCGCGACCGATCGGGGATCGGGCGGCGGCGACGATGACGGCTTCCGGCATGACGGTGTCCTCTCCGGAGTGCACATTATATTTGCATCGACGGTGCGGTTATGGCCGAGACCGTGTCAACAAATGTGAGATGTGGGGCGGGATCCGTCGTTGACGTTCACCGAAGGGCCTCATACTGTTTGCATCGTGAATGCAGATTTCCGCGCGCTGTGCCTGGTCGACGGCCCGGACGAGGTGCACCGGCAGTCGCTGGCCCGTCGCGAGCTGCGCCGACACCGCTCCGACGCGCCGACGGCGCACGTCTAGACTCGGCGGGCAGTGAGGCGTGACACCGTCGAGGAGGGCAGCGCGGATGGGTGGGGTGCAGGCGCCCGGCCGGGTGGACGGGCGGACGGCCCGGGCCGCGCGGACCCGGGCGGCGATCGTCGAGGCCCACCTCGCGCTCATCTCCGAGGGGGACCTGCGGCCGACCGGCGAGCGCATCGCGGAGCGGGCCGGCATCTCGCTGCGTACGCTCTGGACGAACTTCAAGGACATGGAGACGCTCTTCGAGGCCAGCGGGGCGGAGGTGCTCCGCCAGCAGGACGCCGCGTACCGGCCGATCTCGCCGACGCTGGCGTTGGCCAAGCGGGTCGACGCGTACTGCCGGCAGCGGGCGCGGCTGCTGCAGCTCATCGCGCCCTCCGCGCGGGCGGCGCAGATGCGGGAGCCGGTCTCCGACCAGCTGCACCGCAATCGGCTGGTGCACATCTCGCGGGTCCGCGAGGAGGTCGAGCAGCTCTTCGCGGCCGAGCTGGCAGAGGCCGGGTCCGGTCGGGAGCAGGTGCTGCACGCGGTGGTCGCGGCGAGCATGTGGCCGGCCTGGTCGATGCTGCGCGACGGGTTGGGGCTGGGCGTGGACCAGGCGCGGGCGGTGATGGCCCGGACGGTGGGCGCTCTGCTGGCCGGCGCTCCCCGCTGACCGGTCCGAACTCTTTCCATCCGGTTTCCGATAGGTGACACTCGATGCATGGTTGCTGCATCGTCAGTGCAAATAACTGGGCTGCCGGGTCGGGACACCGAGTGCGTGGCCGTCCAGCGGCTGGTCGACGGCCTGCCGGACGCCGGGGGAGCGCTGCTGGTGTGGGGCGAACCGGGCGCTGGCCGCAGCGTCCTCGTCGGCTACGCCCACCGGTACGCCACCCGCTGTCACCGGCTGGCCGGCGCTGGCCTGGCGGACGAGGCCGCGCTGTCGTACGCGGGCCTGCAACGCCTGCTCGACCCGCTGCTCGACCGGGCCGACGCCCTGCCCGAGCCGCAGCGCGGGGTGCTGCGGCGGACGCTGGCCGGCGCGGGCTGCCCGGCCGACCACCGGCTCGCCCTGTCGATGGCCGTGCTGGGACTGCTCGCCGCCGCCGCCCGGGAGCGCTCGCTGCTCTGCACGGTCGACGACGTCGATCGCGGCGACCCGCCGACCGCGGAGGTGCTCGGCTTCGTGGCCCGCCGGCTGCGTCACCTGCCGGTTGCCATGCTGCTCACCGCCGGCACCGACGCGGTCGCCGCCGGCGTGCCCCGGCACCGGCTGCGACCCCTCGACGACCGGGCCGGCGCCGCGCTGCTCACCGACCGGCTGCCCGGGCTGGCCCCCCGGGTGGCCCGGGAACTGACCGCGGTCGCCGGCGGCAACCCGCAGGCCCTGGCCGACCTCGCCGAGGTGCTCACCCCGGGCCAGTGCCGCGGTGAGGAGCCGCTGCCCGACGGGCCGCCCCTCGACGGCGCGCTGGGTCGCGGGTACCGGGGCCGGCTGGCCGGGCTGCCCGCCGACACCCGGCGCATGCTGCTGCTCGCCGCGCTCGACTCCGACGGCGATCCGGCCACCCTGGGCCGGGCCGCCCGCGCCGACGGCACGTCGATCGAGGCGCTCGCCCCGGCCGAGGCAGCCGGGCTGGTCCGGGTCGGCCCGGAGCGGGTGGCCCTGGCGCAACCGCTGGCCCGGGCCGTCGTCGCGGCGGACGCGACGCTGGCCGAGCGGCGCGCCGCCCACCTGCTGCTCGCCGGCGTGCTCGACAGCCCCGGACAGCACCTGCGCCGGACGCTGCACCGCGCCGCCGCGGCGGAGGGCCCGGACCCGGTGCTGGCGGCGGAACTGGAGGCCGTGGCCGGTGGGGCCGGCGGGGACGACGGGGTGGCCGCCCTGCACCGGGCCGCCGAACTCAGCGGCGAGCCGCGGCAGGCCAGCGCCCGGCTGGTCGCCGCCGCCGGTCGCGCCTGGGCGGCGGGGCAGCCGCGGCGTGCCGGGCGGCTGCTCGCCGAGGCCGCCGCGGCCGGACCGGTCGACCCTGTCGCGGCCGGCCGGGCCGAGCTGCTCCGCGGCGAGCTGGAACTGCGCTGCGGCTCGCCGTCGAGGGCCTCGACCACCCTGCTCGCCGCCGCCCGGGCGGTGTCCGGGGTCGACCGCATCGCCGCCCTCGGCGCGCTTGTCCGGGCCGGTGAGGCGGCCTGCCACACCGGCGACCAGTTCCGCTACGCCGAGGTGGCGCGCCGAGTGGCGGTCCTGCGCCGGGCCGAGGACCCGCCCGACGCGGAGTTGCTGACCGCGCTGGCCGCCGGGGTGGCGGCGACGCTGCGCGGTGACCACGAGCGGGGCGGCCCGGCCCTGCGCCGGGCGGTCGTGCTCGGCAACCGGCTGACCGGGCCGGCGCTCACCCCCGCCGCGCTGACCGGCGCGGCGGTCGCGGGCCTGCTGGTCGCGGTCGACAGCGTCGCCCACCGGCTCGCCGAGCGGGCCGTCGAGCTGGCGGGTGCCCGCGGCGAGGTGTCCGCGCTGCCCCGGGCGCTGGAGCTGCGCGCGATCGCGGAGTACTGGCTGGGCCGGCACGAGGCGGCGGCGGACACCTCCCGGGAGGGGTTGCGGGTCGCCCGGGACACCGGCCAGGTCAACTCCGCCGGGGTGCACCTGGGCATGCTGGCGGTGCTGGCGGCGGTACGGGCCGACCGGGAAACCAGCCTGTGCCGGATCCGCGAGATCGGCGAGGCGCCCGCCCCGCACAGCCGCCCGCGCGCGCTCGCCCAGTGGGCGCTCGCGGTGCTCGACCTGGTCAACGGGCGGCACGAGGCGGCCGCCGCCCGACTGGCCGCGCTGGCCCGCCCCGGCACCGGCCGAGGGCAGGTGCTGATCCAGGTGATGGCCACCCCGTACCTGGTCGAGGCCGCCGCCGGCGCGGGCCGGCGACCGGCCGCCACCGCCGCGCTCGCCGTCTTCGACCAGTGGGCCAGCAGCACCGCCAGCCCGTCCCGGCGGGCGCTCTCCGCGCGCTGCCGCGCGCTGCTGGCCGCGCGCGGCAGCGCCGACGCCGAACGCGGCTTCCGCACCGCGCTGCGGCTGCACCCGGCGGATACGGGGGCGTTCGAACGGGCCCGCACCGAGCTGCTCCTCGGCCGGGAACTGCGCCGCAGCCGCCGCCCCCGGGACGCCCGGGAGCACCTGCACGCCGCCCGGGAAACCTTCGGCCTGCTCGGGCTGACCGTCTGGGCCGAGCAGGCCACCACCGAGCTGCGGGCGGCCGGCGAGTCGGTCGGCACACCGGAGCTGCCGGCCGCCCGGCTGCTCACCGGGCAGCAGCTACGGATCGCGCAGCTGGTCGCCGAGGGAGCCACCAACCGCGAGATCGCCACCCGGATGTTCCTCTCCACCCGGACCGTCGACCACCACCTGCGCAACATCTTCCACCGGCTCGGCATCCGATCCCGCACCGAGCTCGCCCGCGCGCTGCACTGAACCCGGCGCGGCGGCGGGCGGCGACGGTCAGGGCAGCACGACGGTACGGGCGCCCTCGCCGCGGGCCATCCGGTCGAACGCCGCCGCGGCGCCGTCCAGGCCGGTCCGGTCGGTGATCAGGGCGGCCGGGTCCAGGGTGCCGTCGAGCACGGCGCGGGCCAGTTCGGGCACGTCGCGGTCCGGGTCGGACGAGCCGTACACCGAGGAACGCAGTGTCCGCCCGGAGTGGAAGATGTCCAGCGCGCTCAGGCTGACCACGTCGTCCCGCGCGCCCATCCCCACGACGGTGACCTGGCCGCCGCGCCGGGCGGCCCGCCAGGCGGCGCGGATGGTCACGCCGCGGCCGACGCACTCCAGGGCGTGGTCGACGCCACGCCCGTGGGTGCGCTCCCGGATCGCCCGGCTCAGCGCGTCGTCGGCGACGAGGAAGTCGGTGGCCCCGGCGGCGGCGGCCAGTTCGGCCTTGGCGGGCGACACGTCGACGGCGAGGACCGGGTCGGCGCCGGCGGCCCGGGCGGCGGAGACCACCGACAGGCCCACCCCGCCGAGACCGATCACCGCCACCGACTCGCCGGGTGCCACCCGGGCGGTCCGGCGTACCGCGCCGACCCCGGTGAGCACGGCGCAGCCCAGCAGGGCCGCGGTGGCGAACGGTAGCTGCGCCGGAACGTCGATCACCGCCTCCTGCGGCACCACCACCTCCTCGGCCAGCGCGCCGAGGCCGAGGGCGACGTGCAGCGGCGCACCGGTCGAGGTCCGGCCCCGGGCGGTCGCGGGGGAGCCCGTCCGCTCGCAGAACCACGGCTCGCCGTGACCGCAGTACCAGCACCTCCGGCAGGGCGGTGCCCAGTTCAGCACCACGTGCGCGCCGGGCCGGACCCGGTCGACGCCGGGGCCGACCTCGACCACCTCGCCCGCCGCCTCGTGCCCGAGCACCAGCGGGTACGGCGGCGCGACCGTGCCGTTGACCATGGACAGGTCCGAGTGGCAGACCCCGGCGGCCCGTACCCGCACCCGTACCTCGCCCGGCCCGGGTGCCGGCAGCTCCACCTCCTCCACCGTCAGCGGCTGGTCCACGCCTCGGGCGAGCAGCGCCCTCACCGCTGGATCGCCTTGGTCTGGAGGAACTCGTCGAGCCCGTAGCGACCCAGTTCCCGGCCGAGGCCGGACTGCTTGTAGCCGCCGAACGGGGCGAGCGGGTTGAACGGCGCGCCGTTGATGTCGACGGCTCCGGTGCGGATCCGCCGGGCGACCCGCACCGCCCGCTCCTCGTCGGCGGACCAGACGGCGCCGGCCAGACCGTACCGGGAGTTGTTGGCGACGGCCACCGCCGCCTCCTCGTCGTCGACCGGGATGACGGCGAGCACCGGTCCGAAGACCTCCTCCTGGGCCAGCGCGCTGCCCGGTTCGACGTCGGCGAGCACGGTCGGGGCGACGAACCAGCCCCGCTCGGGCAGCACCGCGTCCGGGCCGCCGGCGATCAGCCGGCCGCCGTCGGTGAGCGCCCGGGTCACGTGGCCGGTCACCCGGTCCCGCTGGACCGCGGAGACCAGCGGGCCGAGCCGGGTGTCCGGCGCGAACGGGTCGCCGGTCCGGTAGCCGTCGGCGGCCTTGGCGACCAGGTTCAACGCCTCGTCGTAGCGGTCCCGGTGCACCAGCATCCGGGTCCAGGCGGTGCAGGTCTGGCCGGAGTTGAGGAAGGCGTTGCCCACGCCGACCTTCACCGCGGTGGCCAGGTCGGCGTCGTCGAGGATCACGTTGGCGGACTTGCCGCCGAGCTCCAGCGCCACCCGGGCGATCCGGTCGGCGGCCAGGTGCGAGATCCGCCGGCCGGTGGCGGTCGAGCCGGTGAAGGAGACCATGTCGACGTCCGGGTGGGCGGCGATGGCCTCGCCCACCTCGACGCCGGTGCCGGGCACCAGGTTGACCACCCCCGGCGGGAAGCCGGCCTCGTGGATCGCGTCGAAGAGCAGGTACGCGGTCAGCGGGGTCAGCTCGCTGGGCTTGAGCACCACCGTGCACCCGGCGGCCAGCGCGGGCGCCACCTTCGCCATCACCTGGTGCAGCGGGTAGTTCCACGGGGTGATCGCCCCGACCACGCCGACCGGTTCGCGGACCACGAGCGAGTTGCCGACGGTCTCCTCGGCGGGCGGCCGGGCGGCCAGGTCGACGTAGCTGCGCAGTACGGTCAGCGGCAGGCCGACCTGTACCCGGGTGGCGACCCTGAGTGGGGTGCCCAGCTCCAGCGCGACCGTCTCGGCGGCGATCGCGGCCCGGCTGGCCAGCGCCGCGTGCAGGCGGTCCAGGACGGCGGACCGCTGCGCCGGGGTGGTGGCGGCCCAGCCGGGGAAGGCGGCCCGGGCGGCCGCGACGGCCCGGTCGACGTCGGCGGCCGTGCCGGCCGGTACCCGAGCCAGGAGCTCCTCGGTCGCCGGGTTGTGCACCGGGATGGTGTGCCCGGAGGAGGGGGCGACCCAGGCTCCGTCGAGATAGATGTCGGTTCGTGCGAGATCCATCGCGCCCCTCACCGTGGTCAAAAACTAGCGCTGCAAGTTTTGACTCTAGCGCTCCGGGTCGGCCGGTGGGAGGGGTGGTAACGGCCCGATGTGCTCCTGGTAGGTGCGGGAGAGCCCGTGGATGAGCGCGTCGAGGCCGAGCGCGAAGGCGCCCTCGTCCACCTGCTGCTGATGCTCGGCGAGCCGGTGGGCCTGGGTCAGGTGCGGGTACTGCTCGGCGTACACCCCGGGGTCCTCGACGAAACCGCGGGCGAACGACCCGAGCGCGGACCCGGCCACGAAGTAGCGCATCAGCGCGCCGATGTGGGTGGCGCGCGAGGGCGGCCAGCCGGCCGCGACCAGTCCGCCGTAGACGGCGTCGGCCATGGCCAGCGCCGCCGGCCGCCGCCCCGGACCGCGGGCCAGATAGGGCACGATGTTCGGGTGCGCGGCCAGCGCCGCCCGGTAGGAGTGCCCCCAGCGGCGTAGCGCCTCGCGCCAGTCGATCTTCCCGAAGAAGGAGACGTCGACCTGCGCGGTGACGCTGTCGGCCACCGCGTCGAGGATCTCGTCCTTGGTGGCGAAGTGGTTGTACAGCGAGGGCCCGCGCACCCCGAGGTCGGCCGCGAGCCGGCGGGTGGAGAACCCCTCCAGGCCGTCCGCGTCGATCAGCGCCGCGGCGGCCTCGACGATCCGCTGCCGGCTGAGCAGCGCCTGCCTCGGCCGGGGCATCCGTGCCTCCCTCGTTCGCTCGTGGGTTCGCCGCAACTCTGCCACAACGGGGTCTGGACGGAATTAAACTTGCAGCGCTAGTTTATGCCTCATGGACCTTCAGCTCTCCCCGGAGCAGACGGCCGTCCGGCGACTGGCCGCCGAGTTCGTCGACCGGGAGGTGGCCCCGTACGCGGCGGCCTGGGACCGGCGCGAGTCGGTCGACCCGGAGATCGTGGGAAAGCTCGGCCGGCTGGGCTTCCTCGGGCTGACCATTCCCGAGGAGAACGGCGGGTCCGGCGGCGACCACCTCTCCTACTGCCTGGTGCTGGAGGAGCTCGGCCGGGGCGACTCCGCCGTCCGGGGCATCGTCTCGGTGTCGCTCGGGCTGGTCGCCAAGGCCATCGCCGCGCACGGATCCGCCGCGCAGCGGGCCGAGTGGCTGCCCCGGCTCTGCGCCGGCACCGCGCTCGGCTGCTTCGCCCTGACCGAACCGGACAGCGGCTCGGACGCGGCCGCGCTGACCACCCGGGCGACCCGCGACGACGGCGACTGGCTGATCACCGGCGCGAAGACGTTCATCACCAACGGCACGTTGGCCGATGTGGTCCTGCTCTTCGCCCGCACCGGCGGGCCCGGACACCGGGGCATCACCGCGTTCCTGGTGCCCACCAACGTCGCCGGACTCACCCGGAACGAGATCCACGGCAAGCTCGGGCTGCGCGGGCAGGCAACCGGTGAGCTGCGCTTCGACGCCGTCCGGGTGCCCGACTCGGCGCGCCTCGGCCCGGCCGGCGGCGGGTTCCGGCTGGCCCTGGCCACCCTGGCCAAGGGCCGGATGTCGGTGGCCGCCGGCTGCGTCGGCATCGCCCAGGGCTGCCTCGACGCGGCGGTCGGCTACGCCGGGCAGCGCACCCAGTTCGGCAAGCAGATCGCCGGGCACCAGCTGGTGCAGCAGTTGCTCGCCGCCATCGCCGTGGACACCGCCGCCGCCCGGCTGCTGGTGTGGCGGGTGGCCGACCTCGTCGACCGGGGCGAGCCGTTCGCCACCGAGGCCTCGATGGCCAAGCTCTTCGCCAGCGAGGCCTCGGTCCGGGCGGCCAACAACGCCGTCCAGGTCTTCGGCGGGTACGGCTACATCGACGAGTACCCGGTCGGCAAGTACCTGCGCGACGCCCGGGTCGCCACCCTCTACGAGGGCACCAGCCAGATCCAGCAGCTGCTCATCGGGCGCGCGCTCACCGGCGTCAACGCCTTCTAGCACAGGGGAGAACCCGTGACCAGATTCGCCGACCGGGTGGCCGTCGTCACCGGCGCCGGGCAGGGCATCGGCGCGGCGACCGCGCACCGGCTGGCCGCCGAGGGCGCCGCCGTCGCCGTGGTCGACCTCGACGAGGAGCACAGCCGGGCGGTCGCCGACGAGATCACCGCGGCCGGCGGCCGGGCCGTCGGCATCGGCTGCGACGTGACCGACCCCGCGGCGGTCGCCGCGATGACCGACCGGGTGGTGCAGGCGTACGGCGGGCTGCACGTGCTGGTGAACAACGCCGGCATCACCCGCGACGACCTGCTGTTCAAGATGCCCCTGCCACATTGGGAGGCGGTGCTGACCACCAACCTGACCAGCATGTTCCTCTGCTGCCAGGCCGCCCAACAGCACATGGTCGCGGCCCGCTACGGCCGGATCGTCAACCTCAGCAGCCGCTCCGCCCTCGGCAACCGGGGCCAGGTCAACTATGCGGCGGCCAAGGCCGGGGTGCAGGGCCTGACGGCCACCCTCGCCATCGAGCTCGGCCCGTACAACGTCACGGTCAACGCTGTCGCCCCGGGCTACGTGGCCACCGCGATGACCGCCGCCACCGCGCAGCGGGTCGGCAGCAGCCCGGAGGAGCATCAGCGGATGGTCGCCGAGCACACCCCGCTGCGCCGGGTCGCCCAGCCGACCGAGATCGCTTCGGTGATCGCCTTCCTGTCCAGCGACGACGCGTCGTACGTCAGCGGGCAGACCCTGTACGTCAATGGCGGCGCGCGCTGAGGCGCGCCGGCGGACCAGCACCCGGAGGAAACATGGACTTCGCGCTTTCCGACACCGAGCGGGCGATCCGCGACACCGCCCGCGACTTCATCACCAGGGAGGTCATGCCGCTGGAGCAGGAACTGCTGCGGCGGGAACGGGCGCACCGGCCCGGGCTGGAGCACAGCGAGCTGCGCGAGCTCCAGCTCAAGGCGCGCAAGTTCGGGTTCTGGGGGCTGGCCACCCCGGAGGAGTACGGCGGCATGGACCTGCCGGCCGTCACCCAGTCCCTGATCTGGACCGAACTCGGCCGCTCGTTCGTGCCGTTCCGGTTCGGCGGTGAGGCCGACAACATCCTGTTCCACGCCAACGACGAGCAGAAGCGCGAGTACCTGGTCCCGACCATCGAGGGGCAGCGGCGCAGCTGCTTCGCGATCACCGAGCCCGGCGCCGGCTCCGACGCGGCCAACATCACGCTCAGCGCCCGCCGCGACGGCGACGACTGGATCCTCAACGGCGAGAAGACCTTCATCACCGGCGGTCACGATGCCGACTTCGCCATCGTGATCGCGGTGACCGACCGGGAGAAGGGCGCCCGCCACGGCGGCGCCACCGCGTTCCTGGTGGACCGGTCGATGGGCTGGCGCTCGGAGTTCATCCAGACGATGGGCGAGGGTGGCCCCGCCTCGCTGGTCTTCGACGACGTCCGGGTGCCCGGGCGCAACATCCTCGGCGAGCCCGGGCAGGGCTTCAGCCTCGGCATGGAGTGGATCGGCAAGGGCCGCTACACCATCCCGTCGCACGCCGTCGGCATCGCCGAGCGAGCGTTGTCGATGGCCATCGACTACGCCAACACCCGGGAGACCTTTGGCGCGAAGATCGGCACCAACCAGGCCATCCAGTGGATGATCGCCGACTCGGAGACCGAGCTGGAGGCGGCCCGCTGGCTCATCCTGCGCGCCGCCTGGACCGTCGACCAGGGCATGGACCCGCGGCACGCCTCCTCGATGGCGAAGCTTTACGGCGCGGGCATGGTCAATCGGGTGGTCGACCGCGTCCTGCAGATCCACGGCGGCATGGGCTACACCCGCGAGCTGCCGATCGAGCGCTGGTACCGGCAGGTCCGGCTGTACCGGATCTTCGAGGGCACCGACGAGATGCAGCGACTGATCATCTCCCGGGACCTGCTGCGCGGCTACACGAAGCTGGGAGGGCACCTGGCATGAGGGTCTTCGCCTCCATCGAGGAGTTGGCCGAGGCGACCGGCGAGACGCTGGGCCCCGGCCCCTGGTTCCGGATCGACCAGCAACGGGTCGACCGGTTCGCCGACGCCACCGACGACCGCCAGTGGATCCACATCGACCCGCGACGGGCCGCGGCCGGCCCGTTCGGCGGCACCATCGCGCACGGGTACCTCACGTTGTCCCTGCTGCCGGCGCTGGCCGGTAGCCTGTACCGGGTCGAGGGAGTGGCCATGGGGGTCAACTACGGCCTCAACCGGGTGCGCTTCCCGGCCCCGCTCCGGGTCGGCAGCGCGGTCCGCGCCACCGCGACCCTGGCCGAGGTGTCACCGGTGGACGGCGGCGTGCAGGTGGTCACCGCGGTCACCGTGGAGAGCGACGCCGGCGGCAAGCCGGTCTGCGTCGCCGAGACGGTCAGCCGCCTGGTGCGGGGCGTGGCCCGATGACCGCGCTGTCGCTGGCGGGTTCTCCTGCAGCCGTTCATGGTCGACCGGGTCGGGATTCGTGTACGAGAGCCGCGCCCTGCCGCTAACCGAGGCTCAGCGGGGCGAAGGCGGCTGCCTGTTCGCCTCGTTGATCTCGTACAGTGGCCGCCGGCTTCGGCTATCGCCGTACGAAGGCGGGTCTGAGCATCGATGAACCAGGTGCACGTGTACGACATGCCGTTCGTGCCAGCGGGCAGGGACTGCCAGTTCTGCGGCGAGCCCTTGGTCGACGTCGTCCACCCGAGCTTGCGGTCATGGACCGCCTCCAGGAACCTCGTCCAGAACTCCTGGTAGGCCAAGGCTCGGTCGCTTGCAGCGGTGTCGCCCTTGGCGATCGTGCTCCTTCCAGTTCGCGCCCGCGCGCGAGGCGAGCCATCCCGGCGTCCATTCCTGGTCGGCAGCCCAGAGATTTGGGTCCGTCGCAGACCTGACCGGCGCCGGCGATGAAGGGCAGCCGGGCGTCGAGGTCAGGTGATGGCCAGCAGCACGGCTTGGCCGTCTGCGGCTGCGGCACGGTAGAACCGGCGCAGATCGGTGTAGTGCGCATGCGCGGATGCGGGCGCGTGCCGGCCCGGCGTGAGCCCTCGTCGACGCGCAGCGGGCCTTCGGCTCGGCGGGCGGCGGTCCCGCCCGGTGGGCGCCACGGTATTGACAGACAGAGTCCCGACCGCCGAGGCTGTATCAAGCGATATCTGTCGATGAGTACGGGGCATGATGCGACGCAGGATCTTCGCGCTGGCCACCGCCGCCGCGGTCGTCGTCGGCGGGGCCATGACGATGGTGCTGCCGTCGGCGTACGCCGCGACGGCGTGCACGGTGGACTACACCATCACCCGAGAGTGGTCCAAAGGGTTCTGGGCCGAGCTCACCGTCACCAACCTGGGCTCTCCCGTCACCGACTGGTGGCTGCGGTTCCGTCAGGTCAGCGGCCAAACGATCACCATGGGCCTCGACCGGCTGCCGGACGGATACACGCTCGGCAGCGGCGAGCTGTACCCGATGACCATGCTCCGCCCACCGGCGGGGTCCACGCTGCCGACCGGCGCCTCGGTGACGGTGCGCTTCGGCGGCAACTACCGGGACGCGGAGCCCGAGCCGACCGACTGGGTCTTGAGCGGCCAGCCGTGCAACGTGGACGTCGGCAGCCCGACCGGTTCGTCGCAGCCGACGGCTTCGGCGAGCCCGCAGCCCAGCCCACGGCCGGGCGGCCCGTCGGTGTCGCTCACCTCGCCCCTGCCCAACGACTTCTTCGCCGCGCGGGGCGTCATCCCGATCCGTGCGGAGGCCACGGCGGCGGCCGGCCGGCGGATCGAGCGGGTCGAGTTCCGGGAGCGCGGCACGTTGCTCGCCGTGGACACCACCGCGCCGTACGCGTTCGACTGGCGCGGCGCGTCGCCGAACAGCGGCACCCGCGTCACCGCCACCGCCTACGACAGCGAGGGCGCCCAGGCCACCGCCGAGGTCCGCGGCATCCGGGTGCTCCCGCCGCCGGCACCCGGTGCCGCACCCGCGCTGAAGGCGATCGGCAACCGCATCCGCACGGTCACCACCGACCCGAGGCCGTACCGGCCACGCGGAATCATCCGGTCGGCCGCGCCCGGCGAGTGCGCGTGGGGACCGATCCGCTGGGACGGCCCGGTCGACGACGCGTCCGTGGGCGCGCTGCGGGCCCGCGGCGTCGACGCGGTGCGGGTCGTGCTGAGCGACGCCTGCTTCGTCTACACCGGCAGCCCCACCGACAGACAGAACCGCGTCGGCTACGTCGACGAGGCGGCCCGGTACGTCGACCGGCTCGTCCGGGCCGGCATCACACCCATCGTGTCGCTGCGCCAGAGCGACCTTCTCGCCGTGCGCTCCTTCTGGAGCGCGGCGGCGGAGGTGTTCGGCGCCGACAACGCGGTGATCTTCGACATCTCGCCCTACGACTTCCCGGCGGCCGGTGGCACCGGTCCCGCGGTGGCCTGGACCTGCTGGCGCGACGGCGGCGTCGCGTGCGCGGGCACCAGCCTGCCGAGTTTCGGTGTGCAGGAGCAGATCCGCCTGCTTCGCGTGCAGGGCTCGTTCAACCTGGTCCTCGCCGCCGGGATCGACGGCGGCAACGACCTGCGCCGGTGGCTGGAATACCGCCCGGCCGACCCGGACGGCCGCAACGTGGCCGCCGCCTGGCGCGTCGACGACCGCTCGGCCTGCGCCACGCCGGCCTGCTGGCAGTCCACCCTGCTCCCGGTCGCCGCCCAGGTACCGCTGGTCGCCACCGACGTCAGCGCCGGTTCGGCGGCGCCGACGTTCGTGCTGCGGACGGTCACCTGGCTCGACCAGCACGGCATCGGCCACCTGCGCCGGTGACCGGGGGAGAGGTAAGCCTGAGGTTCCCCGGTTGGCCGGAACCATGATGGCATTCGTCAACCTGGGCGCAGCCTGGGCCTGTCGCGACGAAGAGGTGGCTCCTTCGCGGCCGGCCAGTCCGGTGACCGTGTGGCGGACAGGGCTGGCCCTGGTCATGGAGTCGACCGCCGGGTGCCGGCGATGACGGAGTACGAGCGTCCGACAATCATCGCCGTCCTCGACGGCGCGCTCATCCGAGCCGGCTCTGGCACGCCGATCGGCGCAGTGGTCTCGGCGCTCCCGCACGGGTGGTGGACCGCAGGGTCGGTTTCGGACAGTGGGGTATTGTGCCGAGCGGCACGAACTGTTGCGAGGTGCCCCACCCGGTGGTGGGGAGAATCGGGAAGCCGGTGTGACTCCGGCACGGGCCCGCCGCGGTAACCAGGGAGCTGCCGCCCACGCGCACGTGTGCGCAGTCACTGGCCGAACCGGCTGGGAAGGCGGGCGGACCGGTGTTGATCTGGGAGTCCGAAGACCGGCCTCGCGTCATCGGGCCCCACCGAGGTGGGGCATGAGCGCAGCGGGAGCCTGCCCATGATCAGCGACATCTACGACGTGATCCACCGTCGCCGCGACGTCCGTGGCCAGTTCAGTGGCGAGCCCCTCGCCCCTGGCGTACTCGACCGCGTCCTTGCGGCGGCGCACGCCGCACCCAGTGTCGGGCTGTCCCAGCCCTGGGACTTCATTGTGATCCGTGACCGGGGCCTGCGCGAAGCGTTCCATCGGCATGTCCGTGCCGAGCGCGACACGTTCGCCGCCACCCTCGGCGTCCAGGACGCTCGACGATTCTCCGGCATCAAGATCGACGGCATCCTGGAGTCGACACTGTCGATCGTGGTGACCTACGACCCCGACCGTGGTGGCCCAGCGGTCCTGGGTCGCCACGCCATCTCCGACACCGGCCTGTATTCGACCTGTCTGGCCATCCAGAACCTCTGGCTGGCCGCCACCGCCGAAGACCTCGGCCTCGGCTGGGTGTCGTTCTATCGCGAGCAGTTCCTCCAGCGGTTGCTCGCCATTCCGGCCGGCATCCGACCCGTCGCCTGGCTCTGCCTCGGCCCCGTCACCCACCTCGAAGCGGTGCCCGATCTCGAACGACACGGCTGGCGCCACCGCCGCCCCCTGGCCGCGGCGATCCACCACGACCGCTGGAACCCCGCGTCCGCCACGAGGTGACGTCTCTGCCGCATGGGTAGGGGCAGCGCCGGACTGCTCCTACCCGCGCTACCTGATCGCTCTCGGTCAGCGGCCTGTTCGGGGCTGTGCGATCGAGACGGCCCGGGCACCGGCGGAGCGCCGGTCCGGAGGGTCGTGACCCCGGCGGGCCAGCTGGGGGACTGATCGGCCGGTCTCGATGGTCCGGGCGACGGTTGCCCGCGGTGGAGTGGCGTTGACCGCAGGTCGTGAGGTGTGGCAGCATTCGCGGCCTGACGGCAGTGAAGGAAGCCGGTGCGATTCCGGCGCGGTCCCGCCACTGTCACCGGGGAGTGATCCCCCCTTGCGAGCCACGACCGTGCGTGCGCGGTTGGAAGGCCGGGGGTGAGCGTTGATCCGGGAGCCAGGATACTTCGGCCGTCGGACGTACCCCAGGGCGTGGACACCCGAGGAGGACCCGATGACGCACGGCATCTCTTTCATCGACGAACATCGTCATGATCCGCACGGTGGACGCTCCGCCGCACCCGTTGCCTGCCACGCCGCCGGTCGTGCCGGCGTGCCCCGTGCCGGCGCACCCGGGACCGTGGACCCCCTCGGCCGGGGCGCGTGCCGCCAGCGTTGACCGCTCCCCGACCCGCGTCTCGGTGAGTCGCGCCGCGGGTCGCCGCACCCGCTGACGCCGCTCCCATCCCGCTTCGCCCCGGTCGCCTTCGCGCGACCCGGTGCGTCACTCTCCGGAGTTTTCCGTGCGCATCCTGTTGCTGTCCACCGCCGACACCGACCTGCTGGCCGCCCGCGCCAGCGACGCCGACTACCGGCTCGCCAACCCCGCGCGGGTCGCCGCCGACGCGGTGCCCGCGCTCGTCGACGGCGTCGACCTCGCCGTCGTACGCCTGCTCGGCGGCCGGCAGACCTGGCCGGACGGGCTGGCCGCCGTGCTGGCCAGCGGCGTCCCGACGGTGGTGCTCGGCGGTGAGGCGCTGCCCGACGCGGAGCTGATGGCGGTCTCCACCGCGCCGTCCGGTGTGGTCACCCAGGCGCTCGCGTACCTGGTCGAGGGCGGCCCGGCGAACCTGGGCCGGCTGGCCCGGTTCCTGTCCGACCGGGTGCTGCTCACCGGCGAGGGCTTCGCCCCGCCCGCGCCCACCCCGGCTTACGGCGTGCACGGCGATCCGGAGATCGTCCCCGGCCGGCCCACCGTGGGGATCGTCTTCTACCGGGCGCACGCGCTGGCCGGCAACACCGGCTTCGTCGACGTGCTCGCCGACGCGGTACGGGCCGCCGGCGGGAACCCGCTGCCGATCTTCTGCGGCTCGCTGCGGGGGATGACCGCCGGCGCCGGTCCGCTCGGTCTCTTCGGCCGGTGCGACGCGCTGCTGGTCACCGTGCTCGCCGCCGGCGGAGCGGTGGCCGCTGACGCCTCCGGCGGCGGCGACGAGGACGCCTGGGACGTCGGCGCCCTCGCGGCGCTGGACGTGCCGGTGATCCAGGCCCTCTGCCTCACCAGCACCCGCGAGCAGTGGGCCGGCAGCGACGCCGGACTGTCCCCGCTGGACGCCGCCATGCAGGTCGCCATCCCCGAGTTCGACGGCCGGATCATCACCGTGCCGTTCTCGTTCAAGCGAATCGACGCCGACGGGCTCTCGGTCTACGCCGCCGACCCCGACCGGGCCGCCCGGGTGGCCGGCATCGCGGTCCGCCACGCCCGGCTGCGGCACGTGCCCGCCGCCGACAAGCGCGTCGCGGTGGTGCTCAGCTCGTACCCGACCAAGCATTCCCGGGTCGGCAACGCGGTCGGTCTGGACACCCCGGCCTCCGCCGTCCGGCTGTTCGCGGCGATGGCCGACGCCGGCTACCACCTGGGCGACGCCCCGCCACCCGACGACGGCGACGCCCTGATCCACGCGTTGATCGCCGCGGGCGGCCACGACGTGGAGTGGCTCACCCCGGAGCAGCAGCGCGCCGCCGAGGCCCGGATACCGGGGCGCACGTACCGGCGGTGGTTCGACGAGTTGCCCGCCGCGCTGCGTGAGCGGATGCGGGAGCACTGGGGTGAGCCGCCCGGCGAGCTGTACACCGAGGGTGGGGACATCGTCCTGGCCGGCCTGCGCTTCGGCAACGTGGTGCTGCTGATCCAGCCGCCGCGCGGCTTCGGGGAGAACCCGATCGCCATCTACCACGACCCGGACCTGCCGCCCAGCCACCACTACCTGGCCGCGTACCGCTGGCTCGCCGCGCCGGTCGCCGACGGTGGGTTCGGCGCGGACGCCGTGGTGCACCTGGGCAAGCACGGCACCCTGGAGTGGCTGCCCGGCAAGGGCCTCGGCCTGGCGGCCGACTGCGCCCCCGACGCGGTGCTGGGCGACCTGCCGCTGGTCTATCCGTTCATCGTCAACGATCCCGGTGAGGGCACCCAGGCCAAACGGCGTGCCCACGCCGTCGTGGTCGACCACCTGGTGCCGCCGATGGCCCGCGCCGAGACCTACGGGGACCTGGCCAGACTGGAGCAACTGCTCGACGAGTACGCCACCGTGCAGGCCCTCGACCCGGCCAAGGCGCCGACCGTGCGGGCGCAGATCTGGGACCTGGTCTGCGCCGCCGAACTGCACCACGACCTGCACGCCGAGGCGATGCCCGACGCCGACGACTTCGACGACTTCGTGCTGCACCTCGACGGCTACCTCTGTGAGGTCAAGGACGTGCAGATCCGCGACGGGCTGCACGTCCTCGCCACCGCCCCCACCGGCGAACCGCGGGTCAACCTGGTCCTCGCGGTGCTACGCGCCCCGCAGGTCTGGGGCGGCGCCCGTGCCCTGCCCGGCCTGCGGCAGGCTCTCGCCGGCGCGTACGGTCTCGACGAGCAGGCGCTGCTCGCGTCGCCGGGGCGGCGGGTGGCCCTGCCGGCCGCGCTGACCGAGGTCGTGGACGGGCCGTCGGTCACCGCCGCCGACGCCGTCGACCTGATCGAGGCGCTGGCGCGCCGGCTGGTGGTCGGCATGGAGACCCTCGGCTGGGACGCCGACGCGGTCGAGGCGGTGGTCACGGAGGTGACCGGCCGGGCCGTCCCGGACGCCGCCGCGGTGCTCCGTTTCGCCGCCACCGAGGTGGTGCCCCGCCTGGCGCGGACCACCGACGAGCTGACCAACACCCTCGGCGCCCTGGACGGCCGGTTCGTGCCGCCCGGCCCGTCCGGCTCTCCCACCCGGGGGCTGGTCAACGTGCTGCCCACCGGTCGCAACTTCTACTCCGTCGATCCCAAGGCCATTCCCAGCCGCAACGCCTGGGACGTCGGCACGGCGCTGGCCGACTCGCTGCTCGCGCGGCACCTCGCCGACACCGGCGCGTACCCCCGGTCGGTGGGGTTGTCCGTCTGGGGCACCAGCGCCATGCGGACCCAGGGCGACGACATCGCCGAGGTGCTGGCCCTGCTCGGCTGCCGACCCGTGTGGGACGACCGGTCGCGGCGGGTCACCGGCGTCGAGGTGGTGCCGACCGCGGAACTGGGCCGCCCCCGCGTCGACGTCACGGTCCGCATCTCCGGGTTCTTCCGCGACGCGTTCCCGCACGTGGTGGCGCTGCTCGACGACGCCGTCCGGCTTGTGGCCGCGCTGGACGAGCCGGACGCGGAGAACTTCGTCCGCGCGCACGTCGCCGCCGACCTGGCCGAGCACGGCGACGAGCGGCGGGCCACCGCCCGGATCTTCGGCTCCAAACCGGGCGCGTACGGCGCGGGACTGCTGCCGCTGATCGACGCCCGTACCTGGCGCAGTGACGCCGACCTCGCCGAGGTGTACGCGGTCTGGGGTGGCTACGCCTACGGCCGCGGTCTCGACGGGCGGGAGGCGCGTGCCGACATGGAACGCTCGTTCGCCCGGATCGCGGTGGCCGTGAAGAACCAGGACACCCGCGAGCACGACATCGTCGACTCCGACGACTACTTCCAGTACCACGGCGGGATGGTGGCGATGGTCCGCCACCTGACCGGCGCCTCGCCGGAGGCGTACGTGGGTGACTCGGCGATGCCGCACGACGTGCGCACCCGGACGCTGGGCGAGGAGACCCGGCGGGTGTTCCGGGCCCGGGTGGTCAACCCGAAGTGGATCGCCGCGATGCGCCGGCACGGCTACAAGGGCGCGTTCGAGCTGGCCGCCACCGTGGACTACCTGTTCGGCTACGACGCCACCGCCGGGGTGGTCGACGACTGGATGTACGAGCACCTGGCCGCCGCCTACGTCTTCGACGACACCACCCGTGACTTCCTGGAGCGGTCCAACCCGTGGGCGTTGCGCGGCATCACCGAGCGACTGCTGGAGGCCGCCGACCGGGGGCTGTGGGCCGAACCGGAGCCGGCCACCCTGGACCGGCTCCGCGACACGTACCTCGCCAGCGAGGGTGACCTGGAGGAACGCGCATGAGCACCTTCCCGTTCAGCGCTGTGCTCGGCATGGCCGACATGCGGCTGGCGCTGCTGCTCAACGCCGTCTCCCCGGCGATCGGCGGGGTGCTGGTGCGGGGCGAGAAGGGCACCGCCAAGTCCACCGCCGTACGGGCCCTCGCCGCGCTGCTGCCACCGGTGCGGCGGCTGGCGGGCTGCCGGTTCGGGTGCGATCCGGCCGCGCCCGACCCGGCCTGCCCGGACGGTCCGCACCCCGCCGGCGCCGCCGCCGAGACCGCGCCGGCCCGGCTGGTCGAGCTGCCGGTCGGCGCCGCCGAGGACCGGGTGGTCGGCTCGCTGGACCTGGAGCGGGCCCTCGGCGAGGGGGTACGCGCCTTCGAACCGGGCCTGCTGGCCGCCGCGCACCGCGGCGTGCTCTACGTCGACGAGGTGAACCTGCTGCACGACCACCTGGTCGACCTGCTGCTCGACGCCGCCGCGATGGGTCGCAACCACGTCGAGCGGGAGGGCGTCTCGGTCAGCCACGCCGCCCGGTTCCTGCTGGTCGGCACGATGAACCCGGAGGAGGGTGAGCTGCGTCCGCAGCTCCTCGACCGGTTCGGGCTCACCGTCGAGGTGGGCGCCAGCCGGGACCCGGCGGTCCGGGTCGAGGTGGTCCGTCGCCGGCTGGCCGCCGACGCCGACCCGGCCGGCTTCGCCGCCCGCTGGGCCGAGGCCGATGCGCGGACCGCCCGACAGGTGGCCGCCGCCCGGCAGCGGCTCGCCCGAGTGCGACTGCCGGACTCCTCGCTGCGCCAGATCGCCGAGGTCTGCGCCACGTTCGACGTGGACGGGATGCGCGCCGACATCGTCACCGCCCGTACCGCGATGGCGCACGCCGCCTGGCACGGGCGGGACCGGGTGACCGTCGACGACGTCCGGGTGGCCGCCCGGCTGGCCCTGCCGCACCGGCGTCGCCGCGACCCGTTCGACACTCCCGGCCTGGACGACAAGCGCCTCGACGAGGCGTTGCAGCGCGCCCAGGACGAACACCCCGACGACCCGGACGACGGCGGCGGCGACGGCGACGGCGACGGCGACGGCCCGCGGGGCGGCGGTTCCGGCGGTCCGGGCGGTCCGGGCGGTCCCGGCGGTCCGG
The DNA here is from genome assembly GCF_045040125.1 of Micromonospora sp. NBC_01392. Lineage (NCBI taxonomy): Bacteria > Bacillati > Actinomycetota > Actinomycetes > Micromonosporales > Micromonosporaceae > Micromonospora > Micromonospora sp. NBC_01392. The sequence continues at coordinate 2,949,433 of NZ_CP109549.1, forward strand.
GCGGTCCCGGTGGGGCGGCGGGGGACGGTCCCGGCTTCGGCGGGGGCGGCCCGGACGGGCGCGGCGGAGACCCGGCGGCCGGGGACGGTCGTGGTCCCGACAGGGCCGGTCCGGGGCGGCACAGCTCCGGCGGGCGCGACACCGTCGACGCCGAGCGTCGTGGACCCGACGCCGACCGAGGCGGACCCGACGGAGAGCCGTTCGCCGGGGACAGGTCGCACGGTCCCGCCGGTCGGCCTGCGGACGGCCGGCCCGGGTGGGCCGACGGCGGCGGGCCCGGCGACGGCGACGACCAGCGTCGTGACCGGCCCGGTCCGGGCGACGCCGCCGCCGGTCAGTCGGTGGCCGTACCCCGGGGTGGGCTGAAGGCGCGGCTGCTCACCGCGCCCGGGGTGGGGGACGGGGTGCCCGGTCGGCGGTCCCGCGCCCGCACCGGGCGGGGCCGCACCACGGGCGCCCGGGTGCCGGCCGGTCGGGTGGCCGCGCTGCACCTGCCGGCCACGGTCCGCGCGGGCGCGCCGCACCAGGCGGCCCGGGGTCGGCTCACCGGCCCACTGCGGCTGCGCCCGGACGACGTGCGCGAGGCGGTCCGCGAGGGACGCGAGGGCAACCTGGTGCTGTTCGTGGTGGACGCCAGCGGGTCGATGGGCGCCCGCGAGCGGATGACGGCGGTCAAGGACGCCGTGCTCGCCCTGCTCACCGACGCGTACCAGCGGCGGGACAAGGTGGCGGTGATCGCCTTCCGGGGTGACCGGGCACGCACCCTGCTGCCGGCCACCTCGTCGGTGCTGACCGCCTCGATCCGGCTGGCCGAGATGTCCACCGGTGGGCGCACCCCGCTGGCCGAGGGCCTGCTCGCGGCGGCCGACCTGCTGAGCCGGGAACGGCTGCGCGACCCGAAGCGCCGCCCCCTGGTGCTCATCGTCACCGACGGCCGGGCCACCGCGGGCCGGCGCCCGCTGGAGCGGGCGGCCACGGCGGCGACGGTGCTCGCCGCCACCGGCGCCCCCTGCGTGGTCGTCGACTGCGAATCGGGCCCCGTTCGCCTACACCTGGCCCGCCGCCTGGCCGTCCAGCTCAGTGCCCCGCACCACCTGCTGAACGCCCTCACCCACCCTCTCGCCCGCGATCTTGCACTTACTGCCCCGGCATAGCGGACGAAGCGCACACATGGCGGACCGAAACCGCAAGATCGCGGGAGTGCTCGCGGGGATGACGACGAGGAGAGATCGCTGATGCCACAGGGGAAGCCGAGCACGGTACCCGACGACGGCCTGACCACCCGGCAGCGGCGGCACCGGCCACTGCTGCTCGTCCACACCGGACAGATGAAGGGGAAGTCGACCGCCGCGTTCGGGTTGGCGCTGCGGGCCTGGACCGCCGGCCTGCCGATCGGGGTGTTCCAGTTCGTCAAGAGCGCCAAGTGGCGGGTCGGTGAGGAGAACGCCTTCCGGGCGCTCGGCGAGGTGCACGAGCGCACCGGTCAGGGCGCGCCGGTGGCCTGGCACAAGATGGGCGAGGGCTGGTCCTGGATCCAGCGCGGCGGTGCGGCCGACCACGCCGCCGACGCGCTGGAGGGCTGGCGGCAGATCCAGCGCGACCTGGCCGCCCAGCGGTACGGGCTGTACGTGCTGGACGAGTTCACCTACCCGATGAAGTGGGGCTGGGTGGACGTCGACGAGGTGGTCGCCACCCTCGCCGACCGGCCCGGCTTCCAGCACGTGGTGATCACCGGACGGGACGCCGACCCACGGCTGGTGGAGGCGGCCGACCTGGTCGCCGAACTGACGAAGGTCAAGCACCCGATGGACGCCGGTCAGAAGGGCCAGAAGGGTATCGAGTGGTGACCGGCCCGACGACGCCCTGGGCGCTGCCCCGGCTGGTGGTGGCCGCGTCGGCCAGCGGGCACGGCAAGACCACGGTGGCCACCGGGCTGCTCGCCGCGCTGCGCCGCCGTGGCCTGACGGTCAGCCCGCACAAGGTCGGTCCGGATTACATCGACCCCGGCTACCACGCGCTCGCCGCCGGCCGGGCCGGCCGCAACCTCGACCCCTTCCTGGTCGGCGCGGACCGGATCGCCCCGCTGCTGCGACACGGCGCGAGCGTCCCCACGCCCGCCGACGTCGCCGTGGTCGAGGGCGTGATGGGCCTGCACGACGGCGCCGTGGGCCGGGGCGACTTCGCCTCCACCGCGCACGTCGCCCGGCTGATCGACGCGCCGGTGCTGCTGGTGCTCGACACCACCGCGCAGGGTCGATCGGCCGCCGCGCTCACCCTCGGCATGGCCGCCTTCGACCCGACGGTGCGCATCGGCGGGGTGATCCTCAACCGGGTCGGTTCGCCCCGGCACGAGACGCTGCTGCGCGACGCGCTCGCCGAAGTGGGCGTGCCGGTGCTCGGGGCGGTCACCCGGGCCGTCGAGGTGGCCGCCCCGGCCCGGCACCTGGGGCTCGTCCCGGTCGCCGAGCGGGCGCCCGAGTCGCTCGCGATCGTCGCGGGCCTCGCCGACCTGGTCGAGTCCACCGTGGACCTGGACGCCGTGCTCGATCTGGCCCGCACCGCCGCGCCGCTGCGGGTGCCCGCCTGGGATCCGGTCGCCGCCGTCGGCGGCCCGGCCGGCGGGGACCGTCCGCTGGTCGCGGTCGCCGGTGGTCCGGCCTTCACCTTCTCGTACGCGGAGACCACCGAACTGCTCACCGCGGCCGGCGCCGACGTGGTCACCGTCGACCCGCTGCGCGACCCGGCGCTGCCCGCCGGCACCCGCGCGGTGATCGTCGGGGGCGGTTTCCCCGAGGCGTACGCGGAGGCGCTGGCCGGCAACGCCACCCTCCGTGCCGAGGTGGCCGCCTTCGACGGCCCGATCGTCGCCGAGTGCGCCGGGCTGCTCTACCTCGGCCGGTCCCTGGACGGCGCGCCCATGTGCGGCCGGCTCGACCTGACCGCCCGGATGACCGGTCGGCTGACCCTCGGCTACCGGGAGGCGGTCGCCGCCGCGGACTCCCCGGTGTCCCGGGCCGGCGACGCGGTACGCGGCCACGAGTTCCACCGCACCACCACCGACCCCGGCCACGGCGCGCAGCCGGCGTGGCGCTGGAACGGCACGGCGCACGGCTTCGTGGCCGGCCGGGTGCACGCCTCCTACCTGCACACCCACTGGGCGGGCGCCCCGGCCGCCGCCCGGCGCCTGGTCGAGGCATGTCGATGACCGCCGGCAGTCGAGCCGCCGCACCTGTCGACGCGGTGCTGACCGGGGTCGGCGTCGGGCCCGGCGACCCGGAACTGCTCACCCTCAAGGCGGTGCGGGTGCTGCGCGCGGCCGACCTGGTCTTCGTACCCGTGATGGCGGACCGCCCCGCGGGCGGCGTGGACCAGGGCGGGGGCGCCGGCCGGGCCGAGCGGACCGTGCTGGCGCACGTCGGGGCGGACCGGCTGCGCCGGCTGCCGTTCGCCCTGGACGACCGGGGCGGGGTGAGCCCCCGGCGCGCGGCGGCCTGGGACGCCGCCGCCCGCGTGGTGGTCGAGGCGGTCGACGCCGGGGCGCGGGCGCTCGCCTTCGCCACCATCGGCGACCCCAACGTCTACTCCACCTTCGGCTACCTGGCGCAGAGCGTCCGCGCGCTGCGCCCGGCGGTGCGGGTCGCCACCGTGCCCGGCATCACCGCCATGCAGGAGCTGGCCGCGCGCAGCGGCACCCCGCTCTGCGAGGGACGCGAGCCGCTGACCCTGCTACCGGCGACCGCCGGGCTGGCGCTCTTCGCCGACGCGCTGGCCGGCCCCGGCACCGTGGTCGCCTACAAGGGCTGGCGGCGGCACCCGGAGCTGGTCGGGGAGCTGCGCCGGCAGGGCCGCCTCGGCGATGCCGTGCTCGGGTGCGGCCTCGGGCTGCCCGACGAGCGGATCGGTGCGGTGGACGACGCCGCGCACGACCTGCCGTACCTGTCGACGCTGCTGGTTCCCGCCCGCCGGGACCGCCGAGGAGGAAAACTGTGACCAGCTCCGGCAAGGTGTGGTTCGTCGGGGCCGGCCCCGGCGCGGCGGACCTGTTGACCCTGCGGGCGGCCCGGGTGATCGCCGACGCCGACCTGGTGATCTGGGCGGCCAGCCTGGTGCACGCCGACGTGCTCGGCCACGCCCGCGCCGACGCGGAGATCGTGGACTCGTCGCAACTGCCCGTCGAGGGAGTGCTGCCGCTGTACGAGCGGGCCGCGCGGCGCGGGCTGACGGTGGCCCGGATCCACTCCGGCGACCCGGCGCTCTGGGGCGCGGTGCAGGAGCAACTGGACCTGTGCCGGGCGCTCGGCCTGGCCGTCGAGATCGTTCCCGGCGTCTCGTCGTTCACTGCCGTCGCCGCGATCGCCGGACGCGAACTGACCGTCCCCGAGGTCGCCCAGTCGGTGATCCTCACCCGTCTCGAAGGCGGCAAGACCCCGATGCCGCCCGGCGAACGGGTCCGCGACTTCGCCCGGCACGGCACCACGATGGCGCTGTTCCTCTCCGCCGCACGGTCCGGCCAGGCGCAGGCCGAGCTGCTGGCCGGCGGCTACCCGGCGGACACCCCGGCGGTGGTCGCGTACCGGGCGACCTGGCCGGACGAGCTGGTGGTGCGCTGCACGGTGGGCACCCTGGCGGCGACGGTCAAGGAGCACCGGCTCTGGAAGCACACGCTCTTCCTGGTCGGGCCGGCGCTGGCCGCCACCGGGACGCGTTCCCACCTCTACCACCCCGGGCACTTCCACACCTACCGGCGGGCCGAGCCGGCCGCCCGGGCCGAGTTGCGCCGCCGCGCCGCCGCCCGCCCCGCCGATCCGGTGGGCGGTTCCGAGTGACGTACCCGGAACCGCCGCTGCGGGAGCCGGACCTGCCGCGTACCGCGAAGGTGCGGCCCACCGCGCTGCGTACCGGCTGGACCACCGGGGCCTGCGCGACGGCCGCGGCCAAGGCCGCGGTGACCGCGCTGGTCACCGGCGTGCCGCAGCCCGAGGTGGAGATCGGGCTGCCGGCCGGCCGACGGGTCCGCTTCCCGGTCGCCCGCTGCGAGCTGACCGGCGTCCCGCCGCGGCGCGCCGAGGCGGTCGTGGTCAAGGACGCCGGTGACGACCCGGACGTCACCCACGGCGCGGAGCTGACCGCCACGGTCGACTGGACCGACGCCCCCGGGCTGCGCCTGGCCGGCGGGCCGGGCGTGGGCACCGTCACCAAACCCGGCCTGGGGCTCGCCGTGGGCGGCCCGGCGATCAACGACACCCCGCGTCGCATGATCGACGCGGCGGTGGCCGAGGTGGTCGACCTGGCCGAGGTCGGCGTCCAGGTGGTGATCAGCGTCCCCGGGGGCGAGATCATGGCCCGCAAGACCACCAACCGGCGGCTCGGCATCCTCGGCGGCATCTCGATCCTCGGCACCACCGGGATCGTCCGGCCCTTCTCCACCGCCTCCTGGCGGGCCAGCGTCGTGCAGGCCGTGCACGTCATGGCCGCGCAGGGCGAGCGGACCGTGGTGCTCTGCACCGGAGGGCGTACCGAGCGGGCGGCCCGCGCGCTGCTGCCGGAGCTGCCCGAGGTCTGCTTCGTCGAGGTCGGTGACTTCACCGGCGCGGCGGTCCGGGCCGCCGTCGCCGACGGCATGACCGGTGTGGTGTTCGTCGGCATGGCCGGCAAGCTGGCCAAGCTCGCCGCCGGCGTCCTGATGACCCACTACACCCGCTCGGCCGTGGACCTGTCGCTGCTCGGCGCCGTGACCGCCGAGGCCGGGGGCGGACCGGCGCTGGTCGCCGCCGTGACCGGGGCGAACACCGGCCGGCACGCGTACGAGCTGTGGGAGGCCGCCGGGCTGCTCGGCCCGGCCGGGGACCTGCTCTGCCAGCGGGTCCGGCAGGTGCTGCTGCGCTTCGCCGGGCACGCCGTCACCGTGGACGTGGCGATGGTCGACTTCGCCGGGAGTCGCACGGTCGCCGCCACCGGCCGGTGGTCGCGGTGAGCACGGTGACAGTGGTCGGCCTGGACGCGGCCGGTGCGCCGGCGCATCCCGCCCTGACGCCGGCGCTCGCCGCGGCCCGGCTGGTGGTCGGCGCGGCCCGACACCTGGCCGCGGTGCCCGTGCCGCCCGGCGCGGCCACCGTCACGCTCGGGCCGCTCGCCCCCGCCGTGGACCGGCTGGCCGCCGCCGTAGCCGCCGGCGTACCCGCCGTGGTGCTGGCCAGCGGCGATCCCGGCCTGTTCGGCATCGTGCGGCGGCTGCGCGCGGCCGGGCTGCCGCTGCGGGTGGTGCCGGCGGTGTCCAGCGTGGCCGCCGCGTTCGCCCGCGCCGGGCTGCCCTGGGACGGCGCCGCGGTGGTCACCGCGCACGGCCGGGACCCGCGGCCGGCGCTGAACGCCTGCCGGGCACTGCCGCTGGTGGCGGTGCTCACCGCCCCCGGCGCCGGGGCTGCCGAGCTGGGCGCCGGGCTGGTCGGCTGGTCCCGCCGGCTGCTGGTCGCCGAGCACCTGGGCACCGACGCCGAACGGATCTGCGAGGTCACCCCGGCGCAGGCCGCCGCCGGGACGTGGTCCGATCCGCACGTGCTGCTCAGCGTCGCCGCGCCCGAGTCCGGCGGGATGCGGTGGGACAACCAGCCGGCCGCCGCGCCGGTCGACGGGTGGGCCCTGCCGGAGAGCGCCTACGCCCACCGCGACTCCATGATCACCAAGTCGGAGGTGCGCGCCCTCGTCGTCGCCCGGCTGCGCCCCCGGCTGGGCCGGCTGGTCTGGGACGTCGGCGCGGGCAGCGGATCGGTCGGCGTCGAGTGCGCCCTGCTCGGTGCGGCGGTGCTCGCCGTCGAGCACGACGCCGGGGCCGCCGACGCGATCCGGGCCAACGCCGCCGCGCACGCCGTCGACGTACGGCTGGTCGTCGGGCGGGCCCCGGCGGTGCTGGCCGGCCTGCCCGACCCGGACGCGGTCTTCGTCGGCGGCGGGGGCACCGACGTCCTCGCCGCCGTGCTGGCCCGCCGCCCCGACCGGGTGGTGCTCACGCTGGCCGCCCTGGACCGGGTCGCGCCGGCCGTGGCGCTGCTCCGCGCCGCCGGCTACCGGGCCGGGGGCAGCCAGCTCTCCGCCGCCCGCCTCGCCGACCTGCCCGGCGGGTCGATCCGTCTCGCGGCCACCAACCCGGTGGTCGTCCTCACCGGGGAGCTCACGTGCACCACCTGACCCCGCACGCCCGGATCGGGCTCGTCGCGGCCACCGCCGCCGGCCGACGCCACGCCCGGACCGTCGCCGCCGCCTGGCCGCACGCCCGGCTGGTGCCGGGGGAGAGCGTCGCCGACGCACTGCGAACCGCCTGGTCCGACTGCGACGCGGTGATCGCCTTCCTGGCCACCGGCGCGGTGGTCCGGATCCTCGCACCGCTGCTCGGCGACAAGCGCACCGACCCGGCCGTCGTGGTCGTCGACGAGGCGGCCCGGCACGCCGTGGCGCTGCTCGGCGGGCACGCCGGCGGCGGCAACGCCCTCGCCGAGGCCGTCGGCGCGCTGGTGGACGCCCGGCCGGTGGTCACCACCGCCACCGACGCGGTCGACCTGCCCGGCCTGGACACCCTCGGCTGGCCGGTGGAGGGTGCCGTCGCCGCGGTCTCCCGGGCCGTCCTGGACGGCGAACCGGTCCGGCTGGTCGCCGACGCCGACTGGCCACTGCCCGCCCTGCCGCCGAACGTCCGCCCGTCCGTCGCCGACGCGCCGGGTGCCGCCGACGGGGTGCCGGCCGGCTACCGGCTGCTGGTCACCGACCGGCTGGTGCCGCCGGACGACCGGACCGCCGTGCTGCGACCCCCGTCGCTGGTCGCCGGCGTCGGGGCCAGCCGGGGCGTGCCCGCCGACGAGGTGCGCGACCTGCTGCACCGGGAGCTGACGTCGGCGGGGCTCAGTCCGGCCAGCCTGCGCTGCCTGGCCAGCGTCGACGCCAAGGCCGACGAGGCGGGCATCGTGGCGACCGCGGACGCGCTGGGCGTACCGCTGGTGACGCATCCGGCGGTGACGCTGGCGGCGGTCGACGTGCCGCACCCCAGCGAGGTGGTGCGCGCCGTGGTCGGCACACCCAGCGTCGCGGAGGCCGCCGCGCTGCTCGACGTCGACGGCCGGTCCGGCGACGCCGAACTGCTGGTGCCCAAGACGGCGTCCGCGATGGCCACCGTGGCGGTGGCCCGGCACGCGCCGCGCGGCCGGCTCGCCGTGGTCGGGCTCGGGCCGGGCGCCGCCGACCTGCGCACTCCCCGCGCGGTCGCCGAGCTGCGCCGGGCGGCCGTGGTGGTCGGTCTGGACCAGTACGTCGACCAGGTGCGCGGCGTGCTGCGCCCGGGCACCCGGGTGCTGGCCAGCGGGCTGGGCGCGGAGGAGGCCCGGGCCCGGGCCGCCGTCGCCGAGGCCGCCGCCGGCCGGGCGGTCGCGCTGATCGGCTCCGGCGACGCCGGGGTGTACGCGATGGCCAGCCCCGCCCTGGAGTACGCCGACGAGCGGATCGACGTGGTCGGCGTACCCGGGGTGACCGCGGCGCTGGCCGCCGGCGCGCTGCTCGGCGCCCCGCTCGGCCACGACCACGCGTACCTGAGCCTGTCCGACCTGCACACCCCCTGGGAGGTCATCGAGCGGCGGGTGACCGCCGTCGCCGAGGGCGACTTCGTGGCGCTGTTCTACAACCCGCGCAGCCGGGCCCGCGACTGGCAGCTCGGCCGGGCGCTGGCGATCCTCGCCGCGCACCGCCCACCGGACACCCCGGTCGGCGTGGTGCGCAACGCCAGCCGCGACGGCGAGCGGGTGCACCTGGCCACCCTGGCCACCCTCGATCCGCAGGTGGTCGACATGTACAGCGTGGTCGTCGTGGGCAGCAGCGACACCCGCCTGGTCGCCGGCCGGATGGTCACCCCCCGGGGGTACCGGTGGCGCTCGTGACCATCGGCGCCTGCCAGGGCTGCGGCGCCTGCCTGCTCACCTGTCCCACGCACGCGATCCGGCCGGTCGCCGGCGGCCTGACCGTCCGGGCCGACCGCTGCACCGGCTGCCTGGAATGCGTGGAGATCTGCCCGGTGGACGCGATCCGGGTCACCGACCCCGACGAACGTGGAGGAACCCGATGAGTACGACCACCGTCAGCACCGCACCCCCGGTCGGCCGGTGGAGCCGCGCCGAACGGGTCCGCCTCGGCGGCATCGTGCTCGCCGTCGCGATGCTGCACGTCGCCGGCTGGAGCCTCTACCTGTACTGGAACAACCAGCCCGCGGCGGCCGGTGGGCTGGCCGGCGCCGGCACCCTGGCGTACGTGCTCGGGGTGCGGCACGCGTTCGACGCCGACCACATCGCCGCCATCGACGACACCACCCGGCTGATGCTGCTGCGCGGTCGGCGGCCGGTGGGCGTCGGCTTCTTCTTCGCGCTCGGGCACAGCGCGGTGGTGCTGCTGCTGGCCCTGATCGTCGGCCTGGCCTCGACGAACCTCAGCGGCGCGGGGCTGGTGCGGGCCCGCGAGCTGGGCGCCACCGTCGCGATCGTCACCGCCACCGTGTTCCTGGCGCTGGTCGCGGTGCTCAACGCGGTGGTGTTGAGCGGGCTGGCCCGGCTGTGGCGCCGGCTGCGCCACGGTGGCCTGGACGAGCGGGAGCTGGACCTGCACCTGCTCAACCGAGGGCTCATGCAGCGGGTCCTCGGCGGTCGGGCCCGGGCGCTGGTGCGCTCCTCGTGGCACATGGCCCCGGTCGGTTTCCTGTTCGGCCTCGGCCTGGAGACCGCCAGCGAGGTGACCCTGCTGGCGCTGTCGGCGAGTACCGCCGCCGCCGGTGGCCTGCCGGTGCTGGCCCTGCTGACCCTGCCGCTGCTCTTCGCCGCCGGGATGTCCGCCATGGACACCGCGGACAGTCTGCTGATGAGCCGCGCCTACTCGTGGGCGTACCGGCAGCCGGCCCGGCGGCTCTTCTACAACCTGGCCACCACCGCGATGACGGTGCTGGTGGGCGCCGTGGTGGCCAGCGTCTACCTGGCCGGGCTGCTGGTCGACCAGCTGGGGATGACCGCGCTCGCCGGGTACGCCGCCGTCGCCGACCACTTCGAGCAGCTCGGATACGTCGTGGTGGGTCTCTTCGTGGCCTCCTGGGTGGGCGCGGTCGCGCTGTGGAAGCTGCGCGGCTACGACCGCCGCTACGCCGGCACGCTGCCCGCCGGCACCGGGGAGCAGCCGTGAGCCGGGTGGTGCACCCGATCGAGGCGGAGTCGTACCGGATCCTGCGCGAACGGGTCGACCTCACGCACCTGCCGCCGCTGACCCGCGCGGTGACCGAGCGGGTGGTGCACGCCAGCGCCGACCTGGCGTACGTCGACGAGCTGGTCTGCGACGAGGCGGGCCTGGCGTCCGGGCTGGCCGCGCTGCGCGCCGGCGTGCCCGTGGTGACCGACGTGGCGATGGTCGCCGCCGGGATCACCCGGGCCGGCCTGGACCTGGTCTGCCCGGTCGCCGAGCCGGCCGCCGCCGAGCTGGGCCGGGCCGCCGGGATCACCCGGTCGGCGGCGGCCGTGCGGATCGCCCTGGACCGGGTCGGTCCGGGCGCGGTCTGGGTGGTCGGCTGCGCGCCGACCGCGCTTGTCGAACTGCTCACGCTGGCCGCCGCACCGGCGCTTGTCGTCGGTATGCCGGTCGGTTTCGTCGGCGCCGCCGAGTCCAAGGCGGCGCTGCGGGCCAGCGGCCTGCCCGCCGTGTCCAACGTGGGGGAGAAGGGCGGTTCGGCGGTCGCCGCCGCCGCCCTCAACGCCCTGCTCTACATCGAGGAGATGCCATGACCGGTCTGGTCATCGTCGGGCACGGTACGCGCAGCGCGGCCGGGGTCGACCAGTTCGCCGCGCTCGTCGAGCGGGTTCGTCGACGCGGTGTCGTCGGGGACGTCGAGGGTGGCTTCATCGAGCTGTCCCGTCCGCCGCTGACCGACGCGGTGACCGCGTTGGTGGAGCGGGGACACCGGGCGCTGGTGGCGCTGCCGCTGGTGCTCACCGCCGCCGGGCACGGCAAGGGCGACATCCCCGCCGCGATGGCCCGCGAGCAGCAGCGCCACCCCGGGTTGACCTACCGCTACGGTCGTCCGCTGGGCCCGCATCCCCTGCTGCACGCCGCCATCGAGGAGCGGATCGACGCCGCGCTGGCCGGCGCCGACCGGGCCGGTACGTGGATCGCGTTGATCGGCCGGGGCTCCACCGACCCGGACGCCAACGCCGAGGTGGCGAAGGTCGCGCGGCTGCTCTGGGAGGGACGCGGTTACGCCGGTGTCGAGCCGGGGTTCATCTCCCTCGCGGAGCCGTCGGTGCCGGCGGTGCTGGAGCGGCTGCGCCGGCTCGGGGCGCGGCGGATCGTGGTGGCGCCGTACTTCCTGTTCGCCGGGGTGCTGCCGGACCGGATCGTCGCCCGGTCGGCCGAGTTCGCCGCCGCGCACCCGGATCTGGACGTGCGGGTGGCCGAGGTGATCGGCGACTGCGACGCGCTGGCGGACCTGGTGCTCGAACGGCACGCCGAGGCGCTGGCCGGGGACATCCGGATGAACTGCGACACCTGCGCGTACCGGGTGCTGATGCCGGGCTTCGCCGACAAGGTGGGCCGTCCGCAGCGCCCGCACGACCACCCGGACGACCCGGTCGACGGTCACCACCATCACCACGGCCACGGCCACCATCACCACCACGAGGCGACGGCGGGGTCGGTCGCGGTCGTCGGCGGCGGGCCCGGCCCGGACGACCTGATCACGGTACGCGGAAAGGCCCTGCTGGACGCCGCGGACGTGGTGGTGGTCGACCGACTGGCCCCGCAGGGGCTGCTCGCGGGGCTGCGTGACGACGTGCTGGTGGTCGACGCGGCCAAGGTGCCCCGCGGTCCGTCGATGGCGCAGGACACGATCAACGCGGCGCTGGTGACGCACGCCCGCGCCGGCCGGCGGGTGGTCCGGCTCAAGGGCGGCGACCCGTACCTGTTCGGTCGCGGCCACGAGGAGGTGCGGGCCTGCGCGGAGGCCGGTGTGCCGGTGACCGTGGTGCCCGGCGTGAGCAGTGCGTTCGCCGCGCCGGCGCTGGCCGGTGTCCCGGTGACCCACCGCGGCGTCGCGCACGACGTCACCGTCGTCTCCGGGCACCTGCCGCCGGGTCACCCCGGCTCGCTTGTCGACTGGGCGGCGCTGGGCCGCGCCCGGGGCACGCTGGTGCTCCTCATGGCGGTGGACACCATCGCCAAGATCGCCGCCGTGCTGGTCGAGCACGGCCGCGCCCCGGAGACGCCGGTGCTCGCCGTGCAGGACGCCGGGCACCCCGGGCAACGCGCGGTGCCGGCCCGGCTGGACGAGATCGGCACGGTCGCCGCCCGGCAGGGTATCCGTCCGCCGGCCGTGTTCGTGGTGGGTCAGGTGGCCGCGCTGGGCTGACCGGCGGGCGGGCGGGGCGTGGGCGACGACAGGTGTCCCGGACCGGGCCAGGGCGAGCGCCGTGGGTGGCAGGAACGCCTTGATGCGCAGCGCCCCGCTCAGGGGCTCGCCGGATCCGGCCGGCGACGCGCGAAGGCGTCGAGCCGGCCCCAGCGGCCGGGAATGTCCAGCAGGGTGATCCGCTCGAAGGCGGGCGGGAGCGCCGGGGTGGTGGCGAGGTGGTCCTCGTGGGGCTCCATGCCCAGCATCGTGCGGAGCAGAAGCAGCGACGCCCCGCTGGACCACGCCTGCGGGCTGCCGGCGGTCGGATACCGGACCGGGTAGCGGGTGGTCCGGCGGTCGAACCCGCCGAACGCCTCGGGCAGGCGACCCTCGAAGAAGCCCGCGGCCTCGATGATTCCCTCGGCGATGCGTCCCGCCTCGTCGGTCAGACCGTAGCGCCGCAGGCCCCAGGCGATGAAGGAGTTGTCGAACGGCCACACGGTCCCGTTGTGGTAGCCCAGCGGGTTGTAGCGGGCCTGCCCCTCGGCCAGCGTGCGGACACCCCAGCCGGAGAACAGCGCGGGACTCATCAGGAGTTCGGCGACCCGGCCGGCGCGCTCCGGCGGGACGATGCCACTCCACAGGAGGTGCCCGATGTTCGAGGACAGGCTGTCCACCGGCGTGCCGTCGCCGTCGAGCGCGAGGGCGTAGTAGCCGCGGTCCGCCAACCAGAAGTCGCGGTTGAACCGCTCGTACAACGCCGCCGCCTCGTTCTCCAGACGCTCGGCCAGGGCCGGATCGTTCCAGAAGGTACGCGCCAGCCGGACCGCGCGGATCTTGGCGTCGTAGGCGTAGCCCTGGGTCTCGCACGTCGAGCGGGGGAAGCCCGGGAGCCGGCCGTCGGCGTAGGAGATGCTGTCCCACGAGTCCTTCCAGCACTGGTTTTCCAGGCCGGTGGAGCGGTTGCGGCGTTCGTACGAGACGTAGCCGGCGCCGGTGAGGTCGGCGTGGTTGTCCAGCCAGTCGAGCGCGGCGCGCGCCTCCTGTTCCAGCTCGCGGACGAGGTCCGCGTCGCCGCTCCACCGCTCGTACTCGTCGAGCAGCACCAGGAACAGCGGTGTGGCGTCCACGGTGCCGTAGTACGGCGAGTGGGGTTGCTCCTCGAAGGCCGCTGACTCGCCGTAGCGCAGTTCGTGCAGGATCCGGCCGGGATCCTCCTCCAACACGTCGTCGGTGCGCGCGCCCTGGAGCGAGGCCAGGATCCGCAGGGTGGTCGGTGCCAGGGACGGTGTGAACGGCAGCGCCTGTAGACAGGTGAGCAGACTGTCCCGGCCGAAGAGGGTCATGAACCAGGGCAACCCGGCGGCGGGCACGGTGGCGCCGCCGAGCGAGAGCGGCGTGAACCGCAGCGCCGCCAGGTCCACCAGGCTGCGTTGGTAGACCTGCCGCAGCGCCGGGCTGTCGGTGTCGAGTGTCGGAGCCGCCGCCACCCAGGCGCGAACGCTGTCGGGCAGGGTCGACGCGTCGGGCCGGAGGGCCCGGAGCCCGGACCGCAGGTCGACGCCGTCGGGTCGCAGCGCTCTCATCTCGGCCCGTACCTCGACCGTCCAACTGGCTCCGGCGTCCAGCCGGATCGAGAAGTCGAGGTGCTCCGGGGTGAAGGTCGCCGGCTCGCTGGCCGTGAGGACGACCTCCCGCTGGAAGGTGGCACGGCGATAGCCCAGCCGTAGCTCGTCGGGGGTGACGTGGGCGTAACGTTCGCCGACCTTCGCGTCGGCGGCGAACTTGATCTCGAAGATGTCGGCGAAGTCGGCGGCCACCTCGAGACGTACCGTCAGGTCGAGATTCGACTCGCCGTAGTTGAAGACGGTGAGGGTCTCGACCATGTCGGCGCCGATACGGCGTCGTCGGATCGCGGACACGTCCGCCTGGACGTAGTCCATCCGGCCGCCCGGCACGAGGAAGAACCCCACCTCGAAGTACTGGCTGTCGTCCACCGAGAGGGCGGTCATCCGCTCGCCGTCGATGGTGAGCACCCACCGGGACAGGTAGCGCGTGTCGGCGGTGAACAGACCCACCGGCGCGGCCGACGACGCCTCGATGTCCCCACTGCTGTCGGAGACGACGAACGTGTTGCCGTCGATGCACGACACGGTGCCCGGCACGTCCCTCACGCGGTGCCTCCACCGTGCCGGCCGGCCGTCGCCGCGGGCTTGGGGAAGAGCCGGCCGATCCGCAGTGCGAGCGCGAGATCACCGTCGACCAGGATCTCGCCCCGGGAGATCGCCGCCAGTCCGTTCATCCCGCCGGCCACCATCTCCACGGCGGTCCGTTCGGAGAGCGTGATGACCGTGGTGGCGGGGCCGTCGTCCTCGCTGACCCGTAGCCGTCCGTGGTCGATGTCGAGCCGCCGGTGGTGTACCCCTCGGTCGTCGTGGATGTCGAACCGCACGCTGCCACTGACCTTGACGAGCCGCTCGTCGGGGCCGCTCCGACCCAGACCGTCGAAGAAGGCGTCGATCGACCTCACCCGGACCTCCTCGCTGCCACCGGTGCCTGGCCGGCTACCCGCGCCGGGGCGGCTCTAACACCGACACACGGTCGGAGCGGGGTGGAAAGCACGCGGGCGGGCCGATCTGCGGAACCCGTACCCGGCCCGGCGCAACGCCCGGTTCGGCAGCCGTTCCTGAGCGGCACGACGCCCGTCCTCGGCCCACCTCGGACGGGACGCCGTGTCGGGGCGCTCCGCTCAGCCGGTGCGCCACTTCTGGTTGGCAGTGCCGCCGCACTCCCAGAGTTGCAACCGCGCGCCGTCGTTGCCGTTCCAGTCCTTGATGTCGACACACTTGTTGGCCTGCGGGTTGACCAGGTCCCCGGCGGCGGACAACACGAACTGCTGCGCGGCGTTGCCGCTGCAGGTGGCGATCTGGATGACCGCGCCGTTGTCCCGGGACCCCCAGGCGACATCCATGCACATGTTGTTCTGTGTGCGCAGGCTACCGCCGGTGAAGGTCCAGCCCTGTGCCGCCGTGCCGTTGCAGGTCCAGGTCTGGAGGGGAACGCCGTCGGAGAAGTTCGAGTTCGGCACGTCGACGCACTTGTTGTTCCAGTTGCTGATGATCCGGGTCCCGGTGCCGCCACCGCCGGTGGTGACCAGGTTCAGCCCGTAGACGCCGAGGATCTCGTTGACCGGCTGGAACCACATGGTGCCGCCGGAGGTGCAGTTGCCCGATCCGCCCGAGGTCACCCCCTGTGCCTGGTCGCCGGAGAGCCAGGCGCCGCCGGAGTCGCCCCCCTCGGCGCAGGCGTTGCTGCGGCTGAGCCCGTAGACCGCGCCCTGCGCGTAGTTGACCGTCTCCTCCCGACCCAGGAGGGTGCCGCAGCGCCAGCCGGTCGTCCGTCCCGACCGGCATACCGAGCTGCCGATCACCGCGTCCCGGGAGCCGGCGACGGGAGCGTTGCCCCCGGCGTAGTTGTTCACCCAGGGGCGTGGCGTCCAGTCTCCGTTGGTGCGGACCCAGGCGTAGTCGTTGCCGGGGAACGACGAGCCGGCGAAGGTGCCCTGCGCTACGTTGTTGTACCCCCGGGTGGGGCTGCCGGTGGCCCCGCAGTGTCCGGCGGTGACGAAGCCGCCCGCGACGGCGAAGCCGACCGAGCAGAGCACGTTGCCGTTGATGACGAACTGGTCGCCACCTCGGATGT
Source organism: Micromonospora sp. NBC_01392 (assembly GCF_045040125.1). NCBI lineage: Bacteria > Bacillati > Actinomycetota > Actinomycetes > Micromonosporales > Micromonosporaceae > Micromonospora > Micromonospora sp. NBC_01392. The sequence continues at coordinate 2,965,529 of NZ_CP109549.1, forward strand.
CGTACACCGGGCGCGGCGCGTCCGGAGCCGTCGCGTAGCGGACGAGCCCGCCGGCGAGGCCGCTGCCGCCGACGAACGCGCGGGCGGTGCGCTCCTGGCCCGGCGCGACCCGCACCACGACCTCGTTGGCGACGGCGTCGACGTACCAGCCGCGCACGGCGGCGCCGGGAGGATGGCTGCGTGCCCGTCGATCCAGTGTGGACAGTGCCGAGGTGAGACTCGTGAGCGCCCGGGGGACGAGCCGGGGCCGGGCCCCCTCGGCCCGTACCGCCGCGGCGGCGGACGCGTCGGTGACGGCGACCGTGAGGGGGCCGCTCGGGTCCAGCCACGAGCCGGCGTACCGGGCGCCGAGGCGGGAGCGCAGCCGTCGGTCGACCACCGCAGCGGCGGCCTCGGCCGTGAGGCGGGCGGTGAGTTGGTCGTCGGTCAGGTGCAGATCGCGGCGCATCGCCTCGGCCATGCCGGCCGGCAGGCCGGACACCTGCGCCTGTGCCCGAGCGGTGGGGGGAGCCTCCGGCGGGGCGGCGGCCGGCATCGGCAGCGCGAGCGTCGCGGCGGCGAGCAGCGCCATTGTTCTGGTCATCGAACTCCTTCCGGTTGGTGCGGCGTCGCGCCGTGTCTCCAGGCGCGAGAGAGCGCTCTCAGAGTGAAACCGTAAACAATCTTTGTCAATAGACGTGCCTCGATCGAGGAGGCGGGGGCGCTGCCGGGTGAGTCAGCGCCCCGGCTTGGTCAGGGCGCCCAGGGCGTCGTGACGTTCCAGGTGCTGTCCGCGGCCCACAGCGCGGGTGAGTTCCACGCCTCGCCGCCCGCGCCGTTGCTCAGCCAGACCTCGGAGTCGTAGTGCCGCAGGTACCTGCCGCGGAAGTTGTGGGACTCCAACGAGACGCCGCTTCCGGTGACCCCGACCCGGGCGCACCAGGTGGCGTCCGCGCGGAGCAGCGCCGAGCCGTCGTTCGGCGAGTTGCGTACGCGCGAGTTCTGGTGCCGGAGGAACTGCCCGGGGAAGTTGACCGACTCGAACGAATAGCACGTCGCGTCGGCCAGACCTGCCCGGACCGTGTAGGTCGCGTCGTTCCTGAGCAGCGCGGAGCTGTTCCCGTCCACGACCTCCGTGTAGGCGAGGCTGTCCCGGTGCCGCAGGTACCGGTTGGTGAGTCCGGGGGTGGTCACCTGGAAGGAACGGCGGGTGTTCGGCGGCAGCGCCACCGGCGCCGAGCTGCCGACGGATCTCGACGCGTTGATGAGGGACAGGTTGGCGGCCCGTACCCGGGCCTGGTCCATCTTGACCACCTGCCGGTCGTAGGTGAGGAATCCGTTCAGCTCACCCTCCTGGTCGGCGATCTCGGTGTAGACCGAGGCGCTCAGTCCCTTGCCGAGCATGAGGTTCTGCGTGCCCTGCACGAGGCCGACGTAGCGGTCGGTCAGCGCGGTGGAGTTCGGTTGCCACTCGTACGCGAAGAAGGCGCCGTTCGGGCTCCACTCGTGTCCGGGCGCGCGCAGGCCCAGGCCGCCGAACTCGCCGAGCACGGCGATCCGGCTGCTCGACGGCACCGGCGAGTCCGGCCCCAGGTAGACGTGCCAGTCGTCGATGTCGCCGTTGCCGGGGTTGCCCAACGACTGGCAGCAGTTGTAACCGCTGTGCGCGTTGACCAGCCGGGTCGGATCCTGGTTCTTCACATTCTGGGCGACCCGGCGGGTGTCGGCCAGCGCACGCTCCCCCCACCCCTCGTTGTAGACGGTGTAGGTGACGACGGCCGGCGAGCTGCGATGCTCGTCCACGATCTCGCGGGCCTCGGCCTCGAGCTGCGCCTGCTGCGCGTCGGTCGCGTCGATGTCCTGCGCGGTCAGTGACGGGACGTCCTGCCACACCAGCAGACCGAGCCGGTCGGCGTGGTAGAACCAGCGCTGCGGTTCGACCTTGATGTGCTTGCGCACCATGTTGAAGCCAAGGTCCTTGTGCTTCTGCAGGTCGAAGGCGAGCGCGGCGTCGGTGGGCGCGGTGTAGAGCCCGTCCGGCCAGAACCCCTGGTCCAGCGTGCCGGTCTGGAAGACGAACTGGCCGTTGAGCTTCGGCCGCAGGACGCCGTTGACCACGCCGGTGCTGATCTCACGCATGCCGAAGTAGTGCGTGGTCCGGTCGACCTGACCGCCCGCCGCATCACGCAGGGTGATCCGCAGCTGGTAGAGAAACGGGTCGTCGGGCGACCAACGGCGGGCGTTCGGCACGGGCACCGTGAACTCGGTGAAGCCGCCGGTCGCGGAGCCGACCACGGTGGAACCGTTGAGCGCCTCGGCCACGACGCGGTGTCCGCTGACGTCCCCGCGGGTGAAGACCCGCACGCGGAGGGTGTTGTCGGCCAGGCGTGGGTAGAGGTCGACGCTGCTGATCGACGCCGCCGGCACCGGTTCCAGCCACACCGTCTGCCAGATGCCCGAGCTCGGCGTGTAGAAGATGCCGCCGGGTTGCTTGGTCTGCTTGCCGATCGGCGGCAGACTGCCGTTCTGCCGGCTGTCCGTCGGGTCCCACACCTTCACCACGATCTCGTTCGCGCCGCTCCGCAGCTGCGCGGTGACGTCGAAGGTGAAGGCGTCGTAGCCACCGGTGTGGCCGCCAACCGCCACGCCGTTGACCCAGACGGAGGTCTGCCAGTCGACGGCGCCGAAGTGCAGCAGGACGCGGCGTCCGCTCCAGTTCGTGGGCACCGTCACGATGCGCCGGTAGAACAGGTGGTTGCGGTTGTCGCCGGCGGACCGTTGCACTCCGGAGAGGGCGCTCTCCACCGGGAACGGCACGTTGATCCGCTCGGGCAGGTCGGTGCCGAACTGTGGGGCGTCGTCCGTGGCGGACTGGCGTAGCTGCCATTCGCCGTTCAGGTTGAGCCAGTCCGGCCGGGTCATCTGCGGTCGCGGGTAGTCCGGCAGCGGCACGCCGTCGAGGGCCTGGGCGGTCCAGGGGGTGGTCAGCGGCGGGTTCTTGGCCGGCACGGCGTGCGCCGGCGCGGCCGGCGCGGTGAGCAGGCCGGCGATCAGCGTGAGAACGGCCAGCAGGGGCGCGGCGAGGCGGACAGGATCGGGACGTGTCATGCCGTCTCCATCGGACGGGCCGTCAGGGCCGAGCTGCGCCGCCGGCGGCTGGCGGGTGTCGGGCGGCCGATCAGGTCAGGTCCGGTCCCGAGTCCGGGCGCGGATACCGATGGGATCTCCGGGAGCGAACGGCGGCGACCGTCGTGCCGTCGTCGCCGTCCGTCTAACGTTATAAAACCCGGACGGACGAACCGTCAATCCTCGTTCATCGATATCTCGCATGGCGTCATCCACCGGATCGGCAGCCTCGTCCCCGTCCTGCGGTCCCGCGCCCGGTCTCAGGTGGTCAGGGGCGTGAGGAACACCGTGGCGGTGCAAGCTGATCGCGCCGACGTTCGTCACGGTCGGGGCGAGCTGGCGTTGGGTGGTGCCGTCCAACGGCTACCTCGCGCCCGCCGGCGTGCAACAGGCGGTCACCTGCCTCGTCCGGGGCCAGAACTGCGGGGCCTACATCCGCGCAGCGGAACGAACCCCAACTTCCGCGGCCTCATGACCTGGTTCGTCAACTGGGACCTGACGGCCGGACACGCCGACCGTCGGCGGTCCGAACCGGCATCGCGGCCCGGTCCACCCGGGACCGGGCCGAGGCCGACACCGCTGCCCTCGCCGGGCGGCCCCGATTGACAGTCGATCGACGTGCTGCTATCTGTTAGTACAGTTTACTGATTCTCGTATGCCCGCTGGGCCACGGTCGCGTCGGGCACCGACCCGGCCGGCGGCTTGCCGCCCTTTCCCCGAGGAACGTCATGGTGCGCAGAAGGACAGTCGCCTACGCCGTGGGCACCCTGCTGACCGGCATCGCGGTGGCCGGCTACGGCCTGCCGTCGGCCAGCGCCGCGACCGCCGGCCCGATCACCGGCCTGGCCGGCAAGTGTGTCGACGTGGCCGGGGCCGACCCGGCCAACGGCACGGCGGTGCAGCTCTACGACTGCAACGGCACCGCGGCCCAGACGTGGACGGTGGGCAACAGCGACAGCTCGATCCGCGCGCTCGGCAAGTGCCTCGACGTCACCGCCGCGTCGACCACCAACGGCGCCAAGATCCAGCTGTACGACTGCAACAACACCGGCGCCCAGAAGTGGACCGCCGCCGGCGGTGGCGCCCTGGTCAACACCGCCTCGGGCAAGTGTCTCGACGTCACCGACCGGAGCACCGCGAACGGCGCCCGACTCCAGATCTGGACCTGCGGCGGCACCGCCAACCAGCAGTGGGCCCTTCCCGGCGGCGGCAATCCCACCCCCACCCCGACCACCACCGTCCCGGCCGGCGCCAACCTCGACGACCCGGCGAAGAAGGACATCGCCATGCAGCTCGTCTCGGCGGCCGAGAACTCCTCGCTCGACTGGCGCGCCCAGTTCTCCTACATCGAGGACATCGGCGACGGTCGCGGCTACACCGCCGGCATCATCGGCTTCTGCTCCGGCACCGGCGACATGCTCGAACTGGTCCAGGCGTACACGAACACCAAGCCCGGCAACGTGCTGGCCGGCTACCTGCCGGCGCTGCGCGCCGTCAACGGCACCGCGTCGCACGCGGGCCTCGACCCGAACTACCCCCGCGACTGGCGTACCGCGGCCAACGACTCGGTGTTCCGCGCCGCGCAGGAGGCCGAGCGGGACCGGGTCTACTTCGACCCGTCGGTCCGCGACGGCAAGAACGACGGGGTCCGGGCGCTCGGCCAGTTCGCCTACTACGACGCGGCGGTCATGCACGGGTACGAGGGCATGCGTCAGATCCGCAGCCGCGCCCTCGCCCGGGCGAAGCCCCCGGCACAGGGCGGCAACGAGCGGACCTGGCTCAACGCGTTCCTCGACGAGCGGGTCGTCGAGATGAAGAAGGAGGCGGCCCACTCGGACACCTCCCGCGTCGACACGGCACAGCGGGTGTTCCTCGCCAACGGCAACCTCGACCTGAACACCCCGTTGGTGTTCGCCGTCTACGGCGAGCAGTTCCGGATCGGCTGATCGCCACTCCGGGCCGTCCCGCCCGGATGGCGGTCTGCGGGGTGAAAGGCTCGTCGGACTCACGCGGCCTGGCGGAGGACGCCGGCCCGTACCAGCGCGCGAATCACGCGGTGCGGGTCGGCGGAGACGACGGCCGCCACCTTGCCGGCCGGCCACCGGCCCCCGGTGTCGCGCAGTTCGCGCAACGCGTCGACCAGTCTTGCGTCCAGGCGATACGTGGTCGCGTCGACGGTCACCGCGTCGTCGGCAACGATGCAGGACGGGCCGATCTCGATGTCGTCGTCCAGTTCGACCCGGTCGGCGTCGGCGAGCTGCGCGAACCGGCCCGGCTCATGTGACGGTCGCGCGCCGGGAAGGACGCCCAGCGACGGGGTGGCGTCCGGGTCGGTGCGCAGTCGTGCGGCGAGGTCGTCGAGTTCGAGCGCGGACAATCGGTGCAGCAGTGCGTCGCGCCGGGCCGGCAGAACCGGCCCGGTTGCGTCGACCGGCAGCGGCCGCTCCAGGAAGTCGTCGTCCAGGAGCAGATCGGCCACCAGGTCCGTCATCAGGTTCCGCCACGTGGGCTGGCGGAACGTCACGCTCACGTGCAGCGACAGGTTGCCGCCGTAGTCGCCCACGTACGGCGAGTGGGAGGGCACGTAGAGGACGTCGCCGGGTTCCAGGACGGTGTCCACGGCCGGCTCACCCGATGCGCCGACACGGCTGGTGTCGGCGTGCTGGGGCTTCGTCGGCCAGACCCGCCACCGGCGGGTACCGGTGAGCTGGACAATGGCTATCTCCACCGGCCGGTCGTGGACGACCAGGTCCATCCGTCCGGCCGGGGTCAGGCAGCCGTCGACCCAGGTCGGGGTTCCCACGGTGGCCGCCACGTCGCGGGCCAGGTCGAACAGAGCCGGCACGAAGCGCTGCAGATGCGGCCAGATCAGCGTGGCGCCCGCCTCGAAGTAGCGGTACACCCGCTCGGCCACCGCGTATTCGGCGTGCACACCGCCCGAGGACTCGGCCACCGCGGTGTACTCGACCGGGACGATGATGGTGTTCTCGGCGGCGATCCGGATGTCCGCTGCGCGAATGGTGCGGGACCGGAGCAGGCGATCCAGGTCGCGCACGGTGAGCAGGTCGCCGGGTGGGCACCGCATGGCCTGCCTGCGCACGACGGCCTCGCGGGCCAGCACGGTGGCGAACTCGGTCGGCGACCCGAAGATGTCGACAAACGTCACTGTAGATCACTCCTGTGCTGGTAGATCGAGATGCAGACGCCGGTTCCGGTGAAGGGCTCCCGGGACCAGCCGCCGAATCGGCCGGTGCGGCCCAGTCCGGCCAGGCGCGCCATCAGATCCAGCTCGGCGGGCCAGACGTAGCGCATCCGCAACGGCGCGAGGTGCACGCCGTCAGCGCGGAAGTTCACCGTCTGCCGCACCAGGGTCTGCTCCGCCGGATCGTGCAGGATCATGACAAGCTCGGTGCGGTCGGGCCGGATCTGCGTGGGTGCGATGATCTTGTTGTTGACGAAGTCGGACAACCCGATCATCTGGGTTTCCAGCACCAGGCGGCCGTCGTCGGCGAGATGACGTGCGGCGTTGCGCAGGAAGGCGACCTGCGTGTCCTGGTCGGGCAGGGAATAGATGGTGTTGAACACGCAGTACACGAGGTCGAAGCGTTCGTCGAGCTGGACGTCGACCATGTCCGCGTGGCGCGTCTGGATCAGGCCGGCCGGGTCCTTGGTGCCCAGCACGGCAAGCATGTCCGCGGAGTTGTCCACGCCGGTGAGTTTCAGGCCCGAGCCGGACCCGAGCGGCAGGGCGATACGGCCGGTGCCGACACCGAACTCCAGGACCCGGCTGCCGGCACCGACGAGATCCCTGAGGAATCGGACCGTCGGCTCGGTGGGCCAGCCGGCGCCGATCTCGTCGTCGTAGTGCCCGGCCTCGTTGCGCAGGTACTGCGCGGAGGACGACCATTCACTCATCGGGCACCACCGACCAGGTCGGGCTCGGGGGCCGGTACTGCCGGCGAGACCGGAGCGTTCCGGCGGTACACCGACGCGAAGCGCCGCCTGAGCCAGTCGCGGGTCGCGCGGTAGTCGCCGTCGGACAGCAGCGCACAGTCAGCGGCGATCATGTAGAGCGCGAAGCTGACGAGGCCCATGGTGGCCCCGATGCCGAGGTGCATGCCGATCACCAGCAGCAGCGCGATCTCGCGGAGCCGCCGGTTGCGGCTGGGCACCAGCAACACCACCGCCATCTGCACCGTGATGGTCAGGTAGCAGGCGAGCGTCACCAGTGCCGCGTTGTGCAGGAGCGCGGTGGCGGTGTCGCTGTACTGGAACTGGTGCAGTTGGCTGATGTAGTAGAGCGCGTTGCCCTCGCGCCAGCGGGTGTCGACGATCTTCCAGAAGCTGGACACGGCGTAGACGACGCAGATCTGGAAGACAACCAGCACCGCAGCGGCGTTGTGCACACTGTTGAGCAGCGTCGGCTGGTCGCTGGTCGCTGCCAGCCGGGCGCGGGTGCGCGCGGCGAGCGGGCTGAGGTACGCGTTGGTGGTGACGAACACCAGCAGCAGCAACAGGATCCGGGCCAGGTTGTCGCCGCCGTCGAGCACGTTGGGATTGCGCTGGTCAAGTGACCAGATGAAGATCGCGTTGACCAGGGTCAGTGTCCTTCCGCCCAGGACGGTCCAGACCAAGGCAGCCACCAGCCCGGAAAGGTAGACCACGTTGAACCATGTGTCACCGTCGCTGAGGCGATAGAGGGAGAAGACGCTCCCGGAGGAGTGTTGCGAGGCGCTGAAGCTGGCGAAGCTGGTGGTCCCGTTCGGCCCGTAGAGGGCGTCGCGGTACGGGAAGTTGGCCAGGTAGATGAGGGCGGTGGTGGCGCCGAGCCCGATTCTGAGCAGGGACAGGCCGATCAGTCGTCGGCGGCCGGTGGCGAAACGGTCGAGGAAGGTGGACATTCACCGCTCCGGGGGTTGGTAGGACATCCAGCCGGTGTCGGCGATGCGGATGGGCGGGTCCTGTTCGGGGTTCGCCTCGTGCCGCTGGGAAAAGCGCAGGATCGCGGTCCAGGTGTAGAAGACCCGCACCCGCACCGGTTCGCCGTCGAGTTGGACGCCGGGCACCATCATCGAGGCGAGCCGGCCGATCTGCCCGCTCACCTGCTTGCGGGCACCGGCCAGGCTCTCTCGGGCCGCGGCGAGGTACTCGGTGTCACTCATCTGCCCGGCGCCCTCCAACTCCTGCCAGCCGGCTGGCAGGATGCTGGCCTCCTGCACGCTGATCGGGTGGCGGGGATCGGCGGGGTCGGTCAGCGGCTGCCCGTTCTGTCGACTCGCGATGAGCCGCTCGAGCTTGGTCTCCGAGGTCGCGATGTCGGAGAGCGAATAGCCGAGGTTCAGCACGGTGCGGTCGACCCGGGGCGGGAAGAGCCGGTGCGCCTTGGCCTCGGCGATCAGCGGCTGCGTGAGCGACAGCACCGGGCTGGTCGTCGTGGTGCCGCCGGTGCGGTACTCGACCTGGAGCCAGCCGTCGTAGTTGCCGTTGGGCGGGTTGGGTGCGAAGAGTCGCCACCGCTGCGTCAGGTAGGGGTCGACGATGGCGTCGAGGGTCGACTGCAACCGCACCTTCAGCGGCGACGGCGGCAGGTTGTACCCGATGACGGACACCGCGTACGCCGTGACGACGAGCAGGGGCAGGAGACGGACGGCCCGTTGCGCGACGCGGGCCGGCCCGGACTGCATCCAGCCGGGGGGTCTGATCACCAACCGCGGCATGCGCGTGCTCCCTTCAGTTGAACTGGCGGTCGGAGTTGGCCGAATCGGGTTGCCGGCGTGGATTGACCTGTCCGACCGCACTCTCGATGGCCTGGTCAGCGGGCAACATGGTGTTGGCCCCGTCCGCGTCGTGCGACTCGAAGATCACGCCGTTACGGCTGTCGAGCACGTCGGCGGGGGCGGGCACCTTGATGGTCGGCGTGGGATCGGCGGGCACCGCGAAGGCGGTCAGCCATGCGGCGACCAGCGCGCCCAGCGCGCCGATCAGGACCTTGCGGATCACGGGAGCTCCCTGCGGTCGATCAGGCGGCGCAGTTCCGCAGCCGCGTCGAGCTGGTCCAGCCGGGCAGCGAAGCGGGCCAGTGCCGCTTCGTCGGAACGAGCGGCGTCGCCGTACTCCCCGCTGTCGAGGAGCCGCCGTACGCTGACCGCCAGGACGTCGCGCCACAACCGTGGCTGGACGCTCACCGACAGGTGCAGCGACACCCGGTCCTCGGCCACCGCCACGTGGGGCGTGTTGTACGGCATGTACAGCACGTCGCCCGGCTCCAGCACCGCCTCGAACGCCGGCTCACCCAGTTCCTCGATCCGGTAGTGACCGAAGGTCTCCTTGCGCGGTGCCAGCGTCTCCCACAGCTTCCAGTGCTTGGTGCCTTCGACCTGGATGACGAACACGTCGATCGGGTCGTGGTGCGGAGAGAAGCCCTGCCGCCCGGCCGGGGTGAGGAAGGCGGTCACGCTGCTGCGGGCCGAGAACCTCTCGGCGAGCACCGCCGTGAGCGCCCGGAGCGACGGGCTGAGCTGCTCGGCCGAACTCCAGGTCACCGTCGCGCCGGTGCGGAACAGTTCGTACACCCGCTGCGGCACGACAACGTCGGCCACCATGGCGCCCTGCACGCGGACCGGCGCGGTGTACGCCGCCAGTGGCGTCGCCTGACCGTCGACGGTCACGCCGAGATACGGCGGCCGGATCGCTTCGAGGTGCAGCAGGCCGTCCAGGTCGGCGATCGAGAGGACGGACCGAGGATCGTCGGACAGCGCTACCCGGCGCAACAGTGGCGCCTGGTTGAAGTGGTGTGCGAAGAACTGTTTCTCGTCGCCCGCGAGTTCGGCGAACGTCGGGGTGTACATCGGACCCCGCCCGGTCAGCGCGCGACGGTGAGGACGCCGAGTCGCGCGAGCGCCTGGGCGATGCCGACCGAGCGCTCGGTCTCGACATCGGGATTGATCTCCCGGGCGGGGACCGGCTCGCCGCTGGTCATCCGTTCGAGGGTCGCCGCAACCGCGCTGGGAATCGCGATGGTGTGGCCGTTGACCTTGGTCTTGGTCCGGCCGTCCCGGCTCTCCTGGAACGTCACGGCGACGTCGGTACGCCGCAGCAGCGTGCTCCCGCCGATGGCGTCCAGGGCCGCGATGGTCTGGAACTCGTTGCCCTGGGCGGTGCCCTCGGAGTGTTGTCCGAGCGTCATCAGCCGGCGCAGCTCGGCCTCGACGTCGATCTCCCGTAGCCGCTCGGCCAGCAGCGCCGCGTGGTCGGTGAAGGTCGGGACGAGGTCGGTGACGGTGCTTTCGTGCAGGTAGGGGAACTGCCAGAATCCCTCGGTGTCCAGCAGCCGTTCGACGGCCAGGCCGAGCAGATCGCGCCACATCCTCGGCCGCACCATCACCGACAGGTGCAGCGAGACCTGGTCCTCGGCCGCCGCCACGTGCGGCGTGTTGTAGGGCAGGTAGAGCACGTCGCCGGCCTGCAGGGTCGTCTCGATCACCGGGGTGCCGAGTTCTTCGAGCTTGTAGTGTCCGATGTCGCCGCGGCGCGTCGCCGGCGGCTCCCACAGCTTCCAGTGCTTGGTGCCTTCGAGTTGGATGATGAACAGGTCGACCGGGTCGTGGTGTGGTGAGAAGCCCTGCCGGCCCGCCGGCGTCAGAAAGGCCACCACGTCGCTGCGGGCCGCGAATTTGGTGGCGAGCATCCGGGTCAGCGCCCGCACCGAGGGCAGCACGTGGTTGAGGGAACTCCAGGTGAGGGTGGCCCCGGTGCGGAACAGCTCGTAGACGCGCTCCGCCACGACCGTGTCGGTGACCGTGGTGCCCTGGACGCGGGTCAGGGTGGTGTATGCCCGTTCCGGCACACCGTCGCCGTCCTTGGTGATGGCGAGGTACGGCGGGCGGATGGCTTCGAGATGCAGGAGTTCGTCGAGGTCCGCGACGGACAGGACGTCGCGGGAGTCTCCGGACAGCGCGGCCCGCCGCAGCAGTGGGGTCTGGTTGAAGTGATTCGCGAAGAACTCAGCCTCGTCGCCGGCGAGCTCCTCGAATGTCGGAGTACGCATTTTCATCCATTCTCAAGAACTGTAACAAGCGAGGTGGTGCTGGTGGAGCGATTCGCCCCACCAGCACCACGGTTCGGTCACGCGATCGCGTTGAAGTACGAGAGGGCCCGCAGGTCGGCGGAGGTCTCGATGAATTCGAGGTCCATTTTCCACACCTCCAATCAGTGATCGACGGAACATTTGCTCGCGATATCGACGAGTTGGCTGACCAAATGCATCAGTGGGCCAACCGAGAGCAAGCCTGGCACAGGAGAAGAGTGCCGGATATCGCGGAAAGCCGAGACGGGCAGTAGTTGCCAGTGGGCGGGGTCTCTGATATGAGAGCCGTCTGCGGCTCACCGAGCGTCATGCCGCATGGCGATCAGATATGGCAATGCTGCTGGTCAATGTCCCGACAGCAAATCATGCACGTTTACGATGCGTGTTTATGGAACTCGGGTCCTTGTTGGGAACTCGGGGTCGAGGTAAGTTCGGCGAAGCTGGCCCGCGCTCGGGTCGCACTCCATGGCAGCTCGTGAGACATATCACTGTGAACTGTGAGTCTAGCCAGTGGAACGGGGACAATGAAAAAGATCATCATTCAGGGCCCCACGTACCCCGGGGTCCAGTCAAGTCAGGTCACCCTGACTTCAGGGCAAAGTGCGACTATCGGCGTCTGTCAATGCAGACGATGCCCCTTCGATCTGCCGGTGCTGGCCGCGGCCGCGCCACCGTTGAGCTGGCGGATCACCGCCCGGGAAAGTTTCTGGCTGCTCAGCAATCTGTCCGATCGGCATCCCGTCACCGTGCAGAACATGGATGACTGGTACCAGTACATCATCGTCGACCCCGAGCGGCTGGACGTGCCGGTGCCGTTCGAGCTCGCACATATCGACCTGACCGCTGCGTCTTCCGGACCGAAGGTCTCCGTGTTCGGCCACGAACCGCGATACATCCGTGCGTCGCCCAGGCCGTGCGCCGTTTGCCAGAAGGTGGCGGCCCGCAGGCCGCTGCTCGACCAACGGTCCACGTACTTCGCGGTGCTCGGGGAACTGTGCGGGGAACGGCTGCGCGGCGAGATGGACGCGGTGCTGCCCACGTCGGCCGAGATGGCCCGCCGGCTGTCCGGCAGGGGGCACCCGATCAGTGCGGGAGCGGTGGACGCCCACATCAAGTATGTTGCCGAAAAACTCGGCCTTCCCAAGGGGGTCGATCGGGCGACGCTGGTCGCCGTCGTCATCCGTTCCGGCCTGCTGCACCAGCGAGCGTGAGGGAATCGTCTGCCGCGTGCCGTTGCCGGCGACTCATCGTCAGGACCGGCACCGCACTCGCGAGCACCAGGACCAGTGCGGACGCGCCGGACCAGATGAGCACCAGACGCGGTGAGATGACCTCCAGGAGTCCACCGGCGATCAGAAACCCGGCCACCATCGCTCCATTGATCACCGCGCCGAGGGTGGCGAACCCCATTCCCCGCGCCTCCTCCGGCGTACGGCGCGCGACGAGCGTTCCGGCCGCGGAGCCCAGCATGCCGTTGCCGATCCCGCCGATCACGAACGCCGGTATCGCCCAGCCCGCGTGGCTGACGGTGCCGCCGGCCAGGATGCCGGCGCTGACCAGCGCAAGGCCGGCGACCAGCCTGACCAGGTAGCCATGGTCGTCGGTCCGGCCACGCGCCGCCGCCCACGCCCCGAACACCAGGCCGAGCATCCAACTACCCATGACGAGGCCGTACATCGATGCGGGGGCGTGCAACGTGCCGCGGACGAAGAAGACGACCGCGACATCCATCAGGTTCGCCGCCGCGACGACCGCCGCCACCATGACCAGCGCGACGAGCAGCACGCGGTCGTCACGCACCCGGTAGGCCACGACCGGCGGGCTGTGCGGTGCGGACGGCGCCGGCTGCCGGTGGGCGCGGCTGGTGCGGATCACCAGACCCACCAGCGCGATGGCCAGGAAGCTGGCCGCGTCGAGCACCAGCGGCAACCTCGGTCCGTCGATCGAGACGAGGACGCCGGCGAGCACCGGCCCGGCGAACATCCCCGCGGACGTGAACGTCTGGGTGATCGCGCTTGCCCGTGGGACGTTGTCCACGCCCACCATCGCGGGCGCGAGCGCGGCGAACACCGGTTGGGTGACGGCGACCCCGCACGCCAGCAGCGCGTTGAGGGCGATGAGCATCCCAGGGACCGACGTGGTGAGCATCGCCAGGCAGCACAACGCCTGCAGCGGCGCGACCGCCATGATGATCCGGCGGCTGTCGAGCCGGTCGGCGATCCGTCCGGTCAACCTGGCCAGTAGCACCGGCGGCAGGGCCGCACTGAGCAGCAACGCGGCCACGGTGTATCCGCCGGCACCCTGCTGCTGCAGCACGATAGCCAGCGCCGTCGCGGCGAGCAGGTCACCGCACACCGAGATCCCACGCGCGCTCGCGATCAGATAGACCTCGTTCCAGCGTGGCTCGTCCATCTCCACTCCCCATCAACGCCATCGATGCACCAATAGACCTGGTCATGCAATGGATTGCGGTGCGAAAGAATCAGTCCTCAAGATGGGAACCCACCTGGACGAATGTCGGGGACCATGTCAACCCGATACGGCAACCGTACTATAGAACGCTCGGCGTGCCCAGACATTCTTATCGTCCGCGACCGGCGCCGCCCTAGCGTGGGTCGCATGAAGCGTCCGGTGCCCCCACGAGCCAAGCGGATCGCGACCCCGCGCGTCCACCACGGTGACACGGTCATCGACGAGTATGCGTGGCTGCAGCAGCGTGAGGACCCCGACACGATCGCCTATCTCAGCGCGGAGGCCGACCACACGGCGACGGCGACGGCGCACCTGGCGGGTCTGAGGAACCTGCTGCTTGACGAGTTCCGGTCCCGAACGCCGCCGGCCGAACTGACCGTGCCGGTGCTCAAGGACGGTTACTGGTACTACAACCGCACCGAGGCGGGTAGGCCCTACTTCCTGCATTGCCGCGTCGCGGCGTCGGCGGGTGCGACAGCCCCGCCCGAGGTCGGCGGTGCGGCGGGGGCCGGCGGCCCCTTGCCCGGCGAGGAAGTGCTGCTGGACCGCAACATCCTCGCGGGCGACTCGCCGTACTTCAATCTCGGCATCTTCGACGTCAGTCCGAACGGTCGGCTGCTGGCGCACGGTGTCGACCACACCGGAGACGAGCGGTTCACCCTGCAGATCAAGGATCTGTGCAGCGGCACCCTGCTGCCCGACCGGATGCCCGACGTCAGCTACGGATCGGCGTGGTCCGCCGACGGAACCAGGCTGTTCTACGTCACCGCCGACGTCACCGGCCGCCCGTATCGGATCTGGCGGCACACGATCGGCTCATCGTCCGGCGACCTTCTGGTCCACGAGGAGCCCGACCGTCAGTTCCGGCTCGGGGTCGCCCTCAGCCGCTCCCGCGGATTCATCGTCATCACCTCGCGCAGTCGAACCACCAGCGAGGTGCATGTGATCGCCGCGGACCGGGCCGACGGCCCGCCGGTCGTCGTCGCGCCCCGACGTCCCGGCGTCGACTACACGGTCGACCACCAAGGAGACCGGTTCCTGGTCCTGCACAACGCTGGCGCCCCCGACTTCACGCTCGCCTGGACCCCGGCCGCCGCCCCGGGCGCCTGGCATTCCCTGGTGGAGCACGTCCCCGGTGTCCGACTCACCCAGGTGTACGCGTTTGCTCAGCACACGGTGCTGGCGCTGCGCCGCGACGGCCTGACCGGGCTGCGCATCCTGTCCCCGGACGGCAACCGGATCCGTGACGTCGCGTTCCCCGAGCCGATCCACACGGTCCGGCCCGATCGGAACCTGGAGTACTCCACCACGCTGTTCCGGCTTCGATACGCGTCGCTCGTCACGCCCGAGTCGGTCTACGACTGCGACCTCGGCTCGGGCGAGTTGCTGCTGCGTCGGCGGACCAGGGTGGGGGGCGGATTCCGGCCCGAACACTACGAGCAGCACCGGGAGTGGGCGACGGCTCCGGATGGCGTACGGGTGCCGGTGTCCATCCTGGCCCGGCGTGACACCGCCCGCATCGGCGGCGTGCTGTACGCCTACGGCGCCTACCAGGCGCCGGCTGACCCGTGGTTCTCGCCGACGCTGCTGTCCCTGGTGGACCGGGGGGTGGTCTTCGCCGTCGCACATCCGCGTGGCGGCGGGGAACTCGGCCGGTCCTGGTGGGACGGCGGCCGACTGCTGGCGAAGAAGAACACCTTCACCGATTTCCTGGCGGCCGCCAAGCACCTGACGGACGCGGGGTGGGTCGCCCCCGGCCGTCTCGTGGCGCGGGGCGCGTCAGCCGGCGGACTGCTCGTCGGCGCCGTCGCCAACCTCGCGCCGGACCGGTTCGCCGGGATCGTGGCGGAGGTGCCGTTCGTGGATCCTCTCACCACGATGTTGGACCCGGGCCGGCCGCTGACCGTGCAGGACCGGGAGGAGTGGGGCGACCCGATCGCCGACCCCGACGTCTATGCATACCTCAAGTCGTACGCTCCCTACGACAACGTCGGCGCGCACCGGTACCCTCCGATCCTCGCGACGGCCGGCCTGCACGACACTCGGGTCGCCTATCACGAACCGGCGAAGTGGGTGGCCCGCATCCGGTCGCTGTCACCGGCCACAGCGGTGCTGTTGCGCACCGAGATGCACGGCGGGCACAGCGGGCCGAGCGGGCGGGACCGGTCGTGGCGAGCGGAGGCGTTCATCACCGCATGGATACTCGACCGCCTGGCCGCGCCCGCCGCCCGGCCGGCCTCCGGTTGAGGACGGCGCGGGAAATCGGCCCGTCGGCCGGCGGGCCAGGCCGGCGCCGTCATCGCCGGAGCCGGCCCCACGTCCGCCGGACTAGATGATCATGGAAGGCAGCGGCCAGCGGCGTAGCCGATACGGCAGCCAGACCAGCATGGTGCCCACCTGCACGACCAGGCCCTCGGCCGCGAAGTCGCGGGCGATGTCCAGGTCGATGTCGGCGATCGGGGCGCCCTCCATGACCTGTGCCAGCATCGCCAGATATGCCGGGTCGTCGATGGTCAGCAGGTTGAGCCGGCTGGACCGCCGGTCGCGGACCTGCACGAACCCCGGGCCACGCCGGAAGGTGCACTTGTCGATGTAGTAGGACCGTCGCCACGCGTCGAGCGGCTCCATCTCGTCCCCGGCCGCCGGGGAGAGCTCGGCCGGCGGATAGAGGTGGCAGAAGACCCGCCAGTCCGCCCCGCCGTCGACCGGCAGCAGCAGCCGCCATGCGACGCCGATCCCGTGACTGGTCAGCTCCCGAACCAGCACCAGGCGGCGGACCGCGTCGCGGGACGCGGTGTCGTCCTCGACGGCCAAGTTCACCGGGTCGATCAGGGTGACGTGGCGGATGCCCGCGTCGAACCAGCCGGCGACGGCCTCGCCGGGAGGCCCCTGCAGCTCGGTGACACCGAGGTCGATCCCGGGTACGTCGCCGACCTCGCGGTCGTGGTCGTGGGCGAGACGGACGGGCACGGGGGCCAGGGTGGGTCCGGCGATGGCCACGGTGGTTCTCCTCAGACGGTGGTCAGGGTGGCCGGCTCGGCCGACCGGATCTCGGAGTTGTCGGCCCCCGGCCGCGCGCCGACACGTTCCGGGTGTAGGTGGTCGATGCGCAGCAGGTGCTGGTTCATCGAGCGGGGCGCGACGTGCACGAACTGCCCGCCGTCGGTGAAGACGACCCCCAGCTCCCGCCAGCGTTGCAGGAGGACCGCCAGTTCCGGTTCGGGCCGGGACAGCCGGCGGGCCAGGGAGCCCAGGCTGTGCGGCTGGTCGAGCAGCCGGAAGGCGGCGACCTCCCCTGCGTCGGTCAGCCGGACGACGCGCCAGTCGAAGTGGCGACGGCGGCTGACCAGGACGATCTCGTGCCCGAGGTCGAGGTGGGTGAGGCGGCTGCGGGCGTACTCGTCCTGCCATTCGGTGACCGCCGCGTCGAGCCGGGCGGCCAGGTCGGTGCCGATGCCCCGCTGGGGTACGTCGAAGATGTACGCCAGGTTCATCAGTTCCGACTCGGGCAGGTCGTAGTTCAGGAGGTACTGCGCGGCCGGTCGCAGCTCGCCGAAACCCAGCTCCGGCCGGTTGAAGTAGGGGCTGAACCGCTCGATGGCGATCCGGCTGCTGCCACCCGCCGGGGACAGGTGGTGCAGGGCCGGGAACTGCGCCAGGATGCTCTCGTAGTCCTCCCCGGTCTCGCCCGGGAAGCCGTAGAGGTAGTTCCAGGCGACGGTGATGCCGCTGGTCTCGGCGTCCCGCAGCATCCGCACGTTCAGACAGCCGGTCACGCCCTTGTCCATGATCTTGAGTACCCGGGCGCTGAGGCTCTCGATGCCGGGCTGCACGCTCACCAGGCCGGCGTCGGCCAGCGCCTGCACCTGCGCGCCCTTCATGTTCGACTTGATCTCGTACTGCAACCGCAGGTCGTATCCGGACTCGGCAAGCCGAGGGAGGAGTGTCGACACATAGCTCATGTCGAGGATGTTGTCGACCACGAACATGTCGAGCACCTGATGCCGCTCGGCAAGCCCGATGATCTCGTCGTAGAACGCGCCCGGGTGCTTGCTGCGAAACTCCATGAACGATCCGTTCAGCCCGCAGAACGTGCAGTGGTGCTTCTCGCCCCACCAGCAGCCCCGCGCCCCCTCCACGACCAGTTTCGGCTCGACCCAGTTGCGGGCCCGGGACGCGGCGAGCCGCTCGAAGTAGCCGGTGTAGTCGGGGGAGACGATCTCGGCCGGCGGCAGTGGCTTCGTGCTCATCGGGTTCGCGGTCCGCCGGCCGTCGCGGTCCGTCCAGCACAGGCCCTCGACGGAAGCCAGGGCCCGGTCGTCGCCGGTCAGCGCCGCGAGCAGGCCGGGAAACGCCGCCTCGCCCTCGCCCCGCACGACCAGGTCGACGAAGGGGAAGTTGCGGTGCAGGGCCGCGCCCTGCTCGCCGTCGCAGTTGGCGCCGCCGAAGACGGTACGGATCGTCGGATCGAGTCGCTTGACGTGCTTGGCCGCCGCCAGCGCGGCGGTGTTCTGCTGGAAGGTGGACGTGAAGCCCACCAGGTCCGGTCCCCGTTCGACGATCCTGGCCGCGAGGTCGCCGATGAACTCGGGGGCGCAACGGTGCAGTTCGACGTTGAGCGCCAACTCCCGCTCGGACATCTGGTCGCGGACCCGGCTGGTGAACTCCTCCACCCGCCACTCCGGGTCGTCGTAGAGGGCCGAGGAGAAGACCCAGTCACCGCAGCCGGCGAAGTAGGTGAACAACGAGTAGTACTGGTAGTCGCGTAACCCGAACTCGGTCCGGTCGACCACCCAGTCGACGTAGTCGAGGTTGGCGTGCAGGACCTCCACCTCGGCGTCCGGATATCTCCGGCGGACGCTGTTGGTGAGGATCCCCAACGCCAGGGACGGGACATCGATGGACGCCCACGGCATGTTGACCAGCAGAATCCGCACGTCGTCTCTCCTTGCTCACCATGCCCCGGGCAGGACGGTGGGGGTGGGGGTGGAGTGGGACCGCAGGTCGCCGGCCGAGAGCCCGGACCGTCGGTCCCACTCCACCGTGCTGCGTCAGAAACTGACAGAGACCGTCACCGTCACGGAGACGTCGGAACGGCCCTGGTCGCGGTTACCGCTGATCGGGTCGTTCTCGATGATGTTCTTACGCATGCTCTTCACCTCCCCTCGTCGTGGGTAGACCGTCAGGCCGCCGCCCGGTACGTCAGTCCCTCGGCCGCGCCATGGCGAGCGCGACCGGTGTCCCCTCGTTCCGTGCGCCGTCGAAGTGCTGCTGCATGAACATCAGCACCGCCTGCATCAGGGCGACGTGACCTCGAGCGTCGAAGTCCTCGTGCCCGGCTCGCGTCCGCAGCAGTTTCACGGGAACCCGGCGCCGCATCAGCGCTCCGGCGTACCGCTCCACCGGTGCTGGCGGGCACTGAACGTCGTCGGTGGCGACCGCGAGGAAGGTGGGCGCGCGTACCTGGTCGACGTAGCTGGCCGGGGACGATTCGGCGTACCGCTGGGGGACCTCGCCCGGGGTGCCGCCGAACAGCGCGGTGTCGAGCGCGCGGATCGCCGGGGTGGCCGCCTCGAAGGCTGCCGCGTAGTCGGCGATCGGGTTGATCGCCACCCCGAGCCGCCACAGCTCCGGCTGTCGGCCGAGGGCGAGCAGGGTCAGGTAGCCGCCCCACGAGCTTCCCCACAGCGCCACCCGGTGCGGGATGATCACACTCCGGTCACTCAGGTGGGATCGGACCGCCGCGAGATCCTCGAGCTGGGTGAGCCCCACCCCGGCCCGGAAGTCGTTACGCCAGGCGGCACCGTAGCCACTGGACCCGCGGTAGTTGACCCGCACGACCGCGCAGCCGGCGCGGACCAGGACCTCGACCAGCGGTTCATAGGCGTCCCGGGCATGTTGGAAGGGCCCGCCGTGAACCAGGAAGACCGCGGGCAGCGGCCCGGTCCGGTCGGCGGGCGCGGCCACCAGCGCGTGGATCGGGCCCGCGGCTCCCGCCGCCCAGACCTCGCTCCGCCGGCAGAACTCGGCCAGCGACACCGCCTCGTCAGCCGGCCCGTCCTCCGGTCCCCGCGGCAACTCCAGCCCGGCGACCGAGCGGATCTGTGGTGGAGTGGTGGAGTCCGTCCAGACGTACGCCACGTCGTCGTCGGGCCAGACCGCCGCGTCCAGGATGCTGCCGGCCGGCGTGGGAACTCCCGTCAGCGTGCCGGCGGTCAGGTCGGCGCAGTGCAGGCGGCTGCCGGCGTGCCGGTCCTGCCGGACGAGAACCCGGTTCCCGTCCGGATACCAACTCGCCGTGATCTCGGTGTCGAACCGCCACCGGTGCCGGCTCAGCCCGTCGGCCCGGGCCCACGTGGCGATCGCGTACTCGTCGTCCTCCTCGACGACCAGCAGCAGCCGGGCGGGGCCGGAACCGGGCGCGAAGCCCAGCGGCCAGATCCGCCGACCCGCACCCCCCGACAGCACCGCCACCGGTCCGCCGCGGGAGTCGAGGACCGTCGTCCCCTCCGGCGACGCGGCGTCCCGGCCGACCACGAGCAGGTCGCCGGTCGGATCCACGTCGACCAGATGGGCGTATCCGGACATCCGGGTGACCGGCGTGACCCTGCCGTCGGTGGTCCACCGGTACAGCGTCATGCCTTCCTCGTCGGAGAGGCCGACCATGGCCGTGCCGTCGGCGGTCATGGCGAGGCCGGCGTGCCGTGCCGGCGCGATCCCCGGCAGCGCCTCGGACGAGCGTTCCGGATGGTCGAAGTCGCTGATCCGCCACGTTCCGGTCCCGGTCAGGTCGTCGTCGAACCACCAGACAGCGGTGCCGGCGGGATCGACGGCCGCGCGGTTGGTGCCAGCCGTGCGGGCGGTGACCTGGTGGGCCACCCCGGCTGCCCGGTCCCAGGCGAAGACCTGGCAGCGGCCGTCCGCGTCGCCGATGTAGGTGGCCCGGTGCGGTGCGTGCTCGGCCACCAGTGGCAGTGCCGGGTAGTAGACCCGGAAGGGGCGGGCCATCTTTCAGTCCTCCCTGACGGTCGGAGCGCTGGTGCGCAACCGCCGGACGTTGACTGTCGCGTATGCGGCGAGCAGGGCCGTGAGCACCGCGAGGGACAGGGCCGCGATGCCCGGGGCGAACCGGGCGACCAGGGCGCCCGCGACGACCGGCGCGAACACCCGCAGGACATCACCGGTGGTGCCGATCACCGTCGCCACCCGCCCCTGGAGATGGTCGGGCGTGACGGTGATGGCGCGGGACTGGAAGACGATGGCCACGATGGGTGTGAGTAGGAAGATCAGTCCGAAGATGAGTCCGTAGCTCCAGGGTTGTCGGGCCACGGCCAGGAGGGCTACCAGGCCCACCGTCACCCAGGACACGACCGGGATGGCCACCACCGGGCGGACCCGACGCAGCACCCCGGGAGCGGCCAGCGCGCCGATCAGGCCGCCCACGCTGGCGATCGCCAGGATCAGGCCGATCGACACCGGCAGGTCGCCACGACGGCCGGTGACCAGGATGGTGTGGTAGACGAGCGCCCCGAGCACGAAATTGATTCCGGCGGCCCAGAACGTGACGAACCGCAGGAATTTTCGTCTCCACACGAAGCGGAGACCGGCCCGGAGATCGGTGAGGAACGAATGACGTGCCGTCCGTTGTGGGGACAGATCCGTCCGGATGGCGGCGACACAGGCAGCGGCGATTAAATAGGTCATCACGTCGGCTAGGAACGGCATCCAGCGCGCCACCTGGAAAAGCGCGCCCCCGAGCATTGGCCCGGCGATCCGCATGGCGTGGTTGCGCGCTTCGAGCCGGGCCAGTGCCTGCTTGTCGTCGGCGGGCAGCACTCGACGGATGGCACCCGCGCCGGCCGATTCGTAGCCGGCCTGGGCCACCCCCTCGACGAACGCGGCACCGGTCAGGACGGCGAGGGTCGCCGCGCCCGCCGCCAGCGTGGCGGTGACCATGCCGATCGCCCCGGCCGCCACCAGCAGTGCGGTGACCATCATGGCCTTGCGGGGCAACCGGTCCGCCAGGACTCCCGCCACCGGCGCGGTGACCAGCCGTCCGGCCAGACCGACGCCGCCGACCAGGCCGGCGGCGGTGGGCGAGCCGCTGATCGCCAGCGCCACCAGCGGGAGCACCAGGCCAGAGGCCTGGGAACCGAGCAGGTTGACTCCGCCGGCGAGCCAGTACAGGCGAAAGTCGCGGGACCGGGAGGAATCGAGTGTAAATGGCGATTCACGAGCCGAGGTGGCGGTCATCCTCGCGGTCGCTTTGATTGCACACGAATCTCCTACGGGCGAGCATGAAGTGAGCGTTCAGGGCAATTTGTGGCGTTGATGGAAGCCATTGTCCTGATTGGTGACCGAAGGGGGGATCGAGCTGTATCCGAACGCTAACACTCGGTAGCGTGGCTGACAAGACAATCTCTCTGCCGGCGCCAGGTTGCATCGGTTTAGCTCGATTGTGCCTTGGTGGCGAAATAGTCCTGAGTCGAATGGGTGCCCCGCCCGGCCGGCGGGGCACTGCGCCGTCGGCATGGTCCTGGGGTCCGCCGCCGCCGGAATGCCCGCCGACGTCGCCAGGACGGCCGGGACGGCCAGCTTGGCCGGGGCGGTCGGCGTCCGGACGGCGCAACTCGTCGAAGATGGTGCTCGGACGACCGGGGCGAGCAGCCGGCGTCCTCGGCCGACTGCCGCATCCCGGCCAGCGCGGCCTGCTCGCTGTCCTCCACCACCCGAGCAGATTCACCTCTGGCGCCGGCTGCCCGGGCGGGGTCGGCCGGCGAAGGCCACCTCGCGCGCCTGCTCACGGGACGGTGTGATGGCCCGCCTTGATCACCTGGTCGTACTCCCGGCGTCGGGCGTCGTAGGCGAGCTTCAGGAACGCCTCCGAGTCGGATCCCACCGGCAGCCGAAGCGGCGGCGAGTCCATCTGACCGAGCCGCCAGACCACGTCGGCGAAGAGCTCGGGGGTGTTGATCTCCGCATAGGTGTTCATCTCGTGCAGCGCGCGGAGCGCGCTCTCGGTGACCGGCGTGTAGTCCGCGATACGGTGCTCCGGCATCTGCATGTTGGCGCTGTAACCGGTGGCGAAGCCGCCCGGCTGCAGGATGGTCACCTTGACCCCGAGGTGCCCGGCCTCGGCGGCCAGCGCTTCGGCCGCTCCCTCCAGAGCGAACTTGCTCGCGGTGTACGCGGCGAGCCCTGGGAAGGGAGCCGCGCCGTTGACCGAGCTGACGAAGACGGCGTGCCCGCGGCGCTGCGCCCGCCACAGCGGCAGCACGGCGCGGGTGAGCCGCCACGGCCCGAAGAGGTTGGTGGCGAACTGTGCGGCGAGCTCCGCGTCGGAAGCCTCCTCGAAGGTGCCGAACTGGCCGTAGGCCGCGTTGTTGACCAGTACATCGATGCCGCCGAAGGCCTCCACCGCACGCTCGACCGCTGCCGCGCACTGCTCCGGATCCCGTACGTCCAGGGCGGCGGCCACCACGTTGTTCGGATGCCGGGCGACCAACCCGTCCAGGGTCTTCGGCTGCCGGGCGGTCGCCACCACCTGGTCGCCCTCGGCGGCGAGCCGGGCCGCGAGAGCCTGACCGAGTCCGCTCGAACACCCCGTGACCAGCCAACACTTTGTCATCGCTCTCGACCCGCCTATCCACTGGGTTATGTCGCGATTGCAGGGTGTCAGAGGTGACGCAAAAGGTGAAGAAGTATTGACCGTCACCACACTGATTCGTCGGGTATCCGGCATCGGGCCCGCTGCTGTGCTCTCGGTGCCGGTCTCCTCCCTGGTGAGTGTGGCGACGGTCCTGTGGATCAGGTCAAATACTAGCTAAGAGTTACAGCGGTCGATGCAAGCTGAGCGGCCTAATTGCAGCTCAGTGACCATCTCGGGCAAGTAATGACAAGCCCGATCCGGCTACGTTCCGTAAAGGCGCACCGTCGTGGAACGCTGCTTCAGCCGCCTCAAGCGGCGGCGTGACCTGGCCACTCGCTATGCCAGACGCACATCCGCTACCGGGCCGGCCTCGTCCTGATCGCCGCCATCATCGGGCTTCCATGATCGGCGGACAGGCCTGGTCGAAACCCGCCCCGACCTGGTTCCCGCCAATTTCCTGCGCTTTGCTGGGAAGTTCTCCGGCCGGTCGAGCGACAGGTGCCCGCGGCGGGCGGGCATGGCGCCGGCGTACGTCCCACGCCATAATCACTGCATGGAGGATATGAGCGGGCCGATTCGGCAGGACAGATTGTTCACCCTCAAGGCGCTGGAAAACCCGACCCGCCTGTTCCACCGAATTCGGGCGGAATCCCCGGTGACCTGGGTTCCGGAGCTCAACGCGTACCTCGTCACCCGGCACGCGGACATCGTCGCCGGGATGAAGGACCGCCGCCTGGCCAACGCGAACATGGCCCAGGGTCTCCGGCGGCTGAGTCCCGCCGAGCAGGACGAGTTGCTGCCGCTGCGCGCCTCGCTCGACATGTGGATGGGGCACACCAACCCCGCTGACCACGTCCGCTTCCAGCAGCTGTTGAAGCGGTACTTCATGCCCGCCACAGTGGACGCGCTGCGCCCGCGGGTACGGGAGTTGACCCACGAGCTGCTCGACGCCGTGGCGCCGCAGGGCCGGATGGACGTGGTCAAGGACCTGGCGTTCCCGCTGCCGGCGAATGTCATCGCCGAGATGCTCGGCATGCCGATCCGCGACCGCGATTTGCTCCATGCCTGGTCGCGGGACATCCACACAGTCTTTCAGATCGCCAACCTGGCCCAGCTGCGCCGGTGCCAGCGCAGCCTCCTGGAGATGCAGGACTACCTGCGGCCACTGCTGGCGGAGCGCCGGCAACAGCCGCGCGAGGACGTGCTGAGCACGTTCGCGGCCGCCGAGAAGGACGGCCTGGTCACCGAGGACGAGATCGTCGCCAACTGCGTGCTGCTGCTGTTCGCCGGCCACGAGACGACGGCCCACCTCATCGCGAACGGGCTGCTCCTGCTGTTCCAGAACCCCGAGCAGCTCGACCTGCTCAAGAAGAAGCCAGAGCTGACCCCGTCAGCCGTGGAGGAGATGCTGCGCTGCGACGGCCCGGGCGGGAGCGTCGTGCGGATCACCACCGAACCGGTGGTGATCGGCGGCGTGCCCATCGCGGCGCACCAGACCATCTACCTCGCCATGGTGGCCGGCAACCGCGACCCCGAGGTGTTCGACGAACCCGACCGTTTCGACGTCACCCGTACCCCCAACCGGCACACCGCGTTCGGCATGGGCGCGTCCTACTGCCTGGGCGCCGCGCTGGCCCGGATGGAAACGGACGAGTGCTTCCGCATCCTGCTTGATCGTTTCCCGGACCTGCGCCCGGTCGACGCGACACCGGACTGGCATGTCAACTCGCCGTTCCAGCATCACCTGAACACGCTGCGGGTCGAGCTGACCGGCCGCCACTGACCCGGGCAGCCCGCCCGTCCGGCGGTTCAGCCGGTCCGGCGGCGGGCGCCGGCGATCCAGCGATCCCGGTCGGCGGCCTTGTGCCGCACGTACCGGGACACCTCGGGGCGTGGCAGGACGAGGAACCGCTCGGCCGCCAGACCCTCGACCACCACGCCGGCGACGTCGTCCGGCTCAAGCAGCTCGCCGGCCGCGGTGACGGCCTTCGCCGCGGCCGACCGGCCTCGGGGCCGGTCGGCGACAACGGGGGTACGCACGCCCTGCGGGCACAGCGCGCTGACCCGAAGGCCGGCGTCGCCGTAGGTCACCGCCAGCCATTCGGCGTACGCCACCGCGGCGTGCTTCGTCGCGGCGTACCGGCGTTTCGCCCGGGGCCACCAGCAGACCGGGCCGCCGAGCAGGTGTGCAGCAGGTATCCGCCGCCGCGGGCCAACATCCGGGCGCCAGGCACGCGCGGAGCAGACGTGGGCCGGCACGTTCACCTGCCAGGCCAGGGCCCCGTCCTGGTCCCGGGGCGTCCAGCCCGTGGCCGAACGCGTTGCCCGCGCTGGCGCAGAACAGGTCGATCGGCCCGAGCTGCCGGTCGACGGCGTCGATCAGCGCGACGACCTCGTACTCCCCACCGCCACGTCGGTGCGCGTCGCCGGCGCGGGAACGCTCGCCTGCCAGATTTCGACGGCCACCGCGGCGACGGCCGCGCGTAGTGATCCGCGACGCGGACGCCGGCCGCGTCCTCAGCGGCGAACCGGCGCGCCGTCGCGGCGCCGATCCCGCTGGCGCCGCTGCGGGTGCCGGAAACCCTGTCCGTGCAGTTCGGGCAGCAGGCTCGTCTTCGTGGAGGACTCCGCCGAGGCGGTCACGTCGGCGGATGGCCAGGTGGGTGATCGTGTCTGGGTTGGTGATCGGTCTGGGCGGCGGATGCAGCGGCCGTGCCGGGCAGCGATCAGGTTGCGGTGCCAGCGAAGCGCGGGCCGTGCATCTGCCGTTCGAGGACGGCGATCTGGTGTCGCAGGGTCAAGATTCCCGCGTCCTTGGCCCGATCGCTCAGATGCGAGCAGCCTGGACAGGTCGAGGAGCACACGTTCTCGTCCTGGCCGTCAAACCTGTCATGAGCAGGGCGGACGCCATTGCCGGCACCCGCAAGGCGAAGGACTAACATGTCGGGATGACTGCCTTTCGTGTCGCTATATCAACGGATGACGATGAAGTTGCTGGTGCGGTTCAACTCCTGATCAGGATTGAAGCCAGCGGCGGCGTGCACCGGATCGCTGAGATAACGATGCGCAGCAATGGTCCGACCGGTTTGACTGTCAGCTCGCTGCCTGAGATAGATCTTGAGGCGATCGGGCAGGCTCTGATCAGGGGCGCGGGAGCCTCGCGTGCCAGCAGTTCGGCAGTGGAGGCCGGCGCGGCGACTGGAGTCGTTGGTCCCAGCGCGCCCGCTGGCGGTCGGGTTACGACTCGCAGGCGGTCCGACACTCAGCAGTCGGTTGACGGTTCGGCGGATCATGGCCGGCTTGCCGCAGCGCAACCGGCAGAGACAACGCGCGATCAGGGGACCGGGTCGGGCCGCGCCTACCGGCGCATGCCCGATGCGGAAGAAGTCCGGGCCGTGTACGAGGCCGCTGGTACCGTCACCGGCGTCGCCGAACACTACGGGGTTCCGCGGCACACCGCGAAGGGTTGGGTAGGCCGGTTGCGGAAGCTGGACGGTAAGCCATCGTAACGGTGTGCTGCCCGTGGTCGGGCTCACCGCATAGAGGAGAGCTTTGATGAGCGAGTACCTCATCACAGTTGAGCAGGTTGGCGGCAGCGGGCAGATAAAGGTCGTTGTGGACCTGGCCTCAACTGGCCCTACCCTCCGGGAGATTTCGGTACGGCCTGACGACGATGGTTCCGCTGTGCCGCAGACGCTGGCTGAGCTGGACTTTCGACAGATTGTCGAGATCGCGTTTCGGCTGTCTGGAGAGGCGGAAACCGCTGGCTCGGTGCCAGACATCGTTGACGGACATGACGTGGAACGAGACGAACCTGCGCAACCATTCGACGGAGGGCGGATGTCGGCGCCTGCGGACAAGGTGCCACCCGGACGCGTCGGTAAGCACGTCAGCGACATGCCGCCCGACTTCCCCGTCAAGTACTGGAAGATGGGGAGTGCGGCGAGGGTCGCCGAGCATTACTCGGTTCCCCGGCAGATCGCCAACGGCTGGATCAAGGAGCTGCGACGAACCGGCAAGGCGCCGGATCCATGGCGTCAGGGACGGACGCGCGGGCGGCCACTCTGAGCCAGGCCATGTCGCACGCCTCCCGGACACGGGTTCAAGCCGCTGCAGGCAGAACGTGAGTGCGAACGACCTTGCCGACATCGGCTTCGAGGGCCGAGAACCCGTACGAATCCGTTCCAGGCGCTCTCACGCCGGGACGACGCCCGGCGCTGGCGGTCCTGCACCCGATTGAACGCGGCCCGTCGGACCCGGCAGCGGCGCTGTCGGTCGTCTCCACGTGCCGCGTTCCTCAACGGCCAGTTCCTCCGTGGCCGCCGGAAGGCCAGACCAGCAGGCGCGGCGGTCGCCCCGATCGACTGCCACAAGCGGTGCATCGACCCGGCCGACGCCCACGACTGGTGCGAGGACCCGCTCAGCGAATCGGAGTGGGCCCGCGCCGGGTCCCGCCGCCGGGTCGCGGCGCGACGACGGCTCACGACGGCAACCGCGCTCCTCAAGGCCACGGTTGCCGAGTCGGCCGATGACGATCCGCGGAAGGTCAAGCTTCGCCGCGAGTGTCCGGACTGCCGAGGTCCGCACGGGCACCCTGAGGTCGTCGGAAGCACGCTCAACGGCTCCCGCACGCATGCCGGCGACATGGTGGCGGTCGCGCTGTGCGCGGACGCAGCCGTCGGAGTAGACGTCGGGCAGGTGATCGCCGACGTCGACGTCGACAGCATGCTGGGGCTGGTGCTCAGCGACGCCCAGCGCGCGGACTTCCGCGCTGTTCACGGCCGGAGGGCCCGGACCCAGGCATTCTTCCACTGTTGGACGCGTAAGGAGTCGGTGCTGAGGGTGACCGGCGACGGGCTGCGGATCCCGATGTCGAACGTGACAGTGTGGGCGTCGCACGACCTGGTCCGCGAACGCGACGGGCGCGGCCGCGTCTGCCGCCACCGGCTTTGTCCGCTGGTCCGGACCGGCGGTCAGAGCCAGCCGAACTCGCCGGTAGCGGCGAACGACACGATCGGCCGGCCGCGTCCTCGCGTCCCTTCTTCGTGATTGCGGTCGTTGCGCCGGACGCTTGACAGGGTGCGCGGATATTGAGAATCGTGTATGGAGAAGCCGTTCCGGTGAAGAAAACTTCTACGGGGGAAGGATCATCGATGCCTCGTCATCGTTCACCTCGACGTGTCTTCCCGGCCAGGTTGGGGCAGTCGGCTGTGCCAACGCGGCCCCGGCCTCAAGTAGACGCTTCCCCGGGGAGGTAAGCGGTTCATGTGAACGGCCGCCCAGGCAATCAACGGGTCTGTCACACCTCATGGATCGCCTCACACGACGATCTGGGATCACCAGTCTTTTGTAGACGGCGGCCCATAGTGGATTTGCCATGTGAAAGGGCCACCAGCTGCTATGGATGATTCTGGACGGGTTCTGGGACTGGATCGGGCCGCTGTCGCCCGGCACGCGCAGTGGTGCCGCCCGCTGGGATCAAAATGGTGACACGAGGTGCTGCCGGCCGATCCGCATGCTGCGGACATGCTCGACTGGGTGCAGGCGCTGTTCGACAATTCGTACGTGTGGGATCAGAAGGGCGACCCACGATAGGGCGACAGCGTCGAAACCGGCTCGAAACGTCATATCATCATCGAAGGCCCGAGTATCCCGATCGCTGTCAGTCTGACCGTCGGCAACCGGCTCGACGTCTCCAGTTGACGGCGGCTCTGCCGCCTGCCGGATGGGCTCGAATTCGATCGAGGCCATGGCGACGAAATATGCCAAGATCAGGGCATCGCGCACGACATTTTCGCTCAACTCGCTACACGATACGGCCGATTGGCGCTCACCAGTGGGCGTGGATCGAACCGCCGCATCGCTGCACCATTCCTCCGCGATCGGGTCCGGTGGCTGATCCTCAAGGACATTCGCCGGAGGTCTTCACGTGCCCCACCTGCCGAATCATTGCTGATGACGTCTCGTCAAACGATTCAGTGTCAAGACTCCGACCGCGTGGCGTTGACCTGATGGTCCGTAATCGAAGATCACATGTAGGTCGGGTGGCTGTGTGAGCCCAGCCGGGGTGTCACCGGCAGGCTCACTTCCAGGCCGCTGGTTCGTGTTTTCCGCTGTGTGGATGAGAATATCTGAGGTTGGCGATGTTTGAGATTTTCAGCGATGTCTGAGGCCTTTCGGGGTCAGGATAGTGCGATTGCCGTTGTCGGTGTGTCGTGTCGGCTGCCGCGCGCGGCTGGTCCGGCAGCATTCTGGGCCTTGTTGCGTGATGGGTTGGACGGGATTTCTTCTACTCCTGCTGATCGGTGGGGCGTTGCTGCGGTCGACCCGGGTAGTCCGGCCCTGGGTGCGGGGTATGGGGGTTACCTTGCCGGGGTTGATCAGTTCGATGCGGGGTTTTTCGGGATTTCGCCGCGGGAGGCTGCTGCAGTTGATCCGCAGCAGCGGCTGACGCTGGAGTTGGGTTGGGAGGCGCTTGAGGACGCCGGCATCGTGCCGGAGCGAGTCAGGGGCGCCCGTGTCGGGGTGTTCATCGGTGCGAACAAGGATGACTACGCCACCGTGGCGCGTCGGCGCGGGGTGGAGGCGATCACTGAGCACAGCACCACTGGTTTGCAGCGTGGCATGATCGCTAATCGGGTGTCGTATGTGTTCGGGTTGACTGGGCCGAGTATCACTGTTGATACCGCCCAGTCGTCGTCGTTGGTCGCTGTTCACCTGGCTTGTGAAAGTCTGCGTCGTGGTGAGTGTTCCAGCGCGATTGTTGGCGGGGTTGTTCTTAATCTCAGCGCAGAGGCTGCCGTTGAGTTGTCGAGGTTCGGGGCGTTGTCGCCGGATGGCCGCTGTTTCACGTTTGATGCCCGGGCCAACGGGTTCGTGCGTGGCGAGGGTGGTGCGGTCGTTGTCCTGAAGCCGTTACGGCAGGCGTTGGCCGACGGTGACCACGTGTATTGCGTCATTCGCGGTAGCGCTGTCAACCACGATGGGGTAAGTGAGGGTCTGACGGTTCCTAGTGCCTCCGCGCAGGAGGAGGTCATTCGGCTCGCGCATGAACGCGCGGGCGTGCAGGCGGCAGACATTCAGTATGTGGAGTTGCACGGCACGGGCACGAAGGTTGGTGATCCGATCGAGGCGGCCGCGCTGGGCGCGGCCGTGGGCAGGCCCCGCCGTGCTCATGGCCCGCTGCGGGTGGGCTCGGTCAAGACGAACATTGGCCATCTTGAGGGCGCTGCGGGTATCGCCGGGTTACTCAAGGTGGTCTTGGCGATCTACCACCGTCAGATTCCGGCCAGTTTGAACTTCCGGCAGGCGAGTCCGTGGGTTCGGCTGCAGGAACAGAACCTCCAGGTTCAGACGCGGACCGCCGGATGGCCGGAACCCAGCCGGCCGCTGGTCGCGGGCGTCAGCTCGTTCGGCATGGGCGGCGCCAACTGCCACGTCGTCGTCAGCGAGGTCACCGACGCTGAGGTCGCGGAGGGTGTCAGGCTCGGCGGGCCGGTGGAGTCGGCGCCGTGGGCGCTGCCGCTGTCGGCGAGATCGGCCCGGGCGTTGGGTGAGCAGGCGATGAGGCTACGGGCGCTCGTGACCGAGCAGCCGGAGCTCTCGGTCCGGGATGTGGCCTGGACCCTGGCCACCGCCCGGTCGGTGTTCGCGCACCGGGCGGTGGTGGTGACCGCAGATGTGGACGGCCTCCTGGCCGGGTTGCAGGATCTGGCCGGGCTGCAGGATCCGGCGGGGTTGCGGGATGTGGATGTTTCGTCGGTGGTGGTGCGGGGTGTCGCGGCTGGTCCGGCTGGGTTGGGTCCGGTGTTTGTGTTTCCGGGTCAGGGGGCGCAGTGGGTGGGGATGGGGGTGGCGTTGTGGGATGTGGAGCCGGTGTTCGCGGAGGCGATGGGTCGGTGTGCGGAGGTGTTGGCGCCGTTTGTGGATTGGTCGTTGCGGGAGGCGTTGGCTGATCCGGTGTTGTTGGGTCGGGTGGATGTGGTGCAGCCGGTGTCGTGGGCGGTGATGGTGTCGTTGGCGGAGTTGTGGCGTTCGGTGGGTGTGGTTCCGGCGGCGGTGGTGGGACACAGTCAGGGTGAGATCGCGGCGGCGTGTGTGGCTGGTGTTTTGTCGTTGGCGGATGGGGCGCGGGTGGTGGCGTTGCGGAGTCGGGCGATTGTGGCGTTGTCGGGGTCGGGGGGCATGGTGTCGGTGCCTGCGCCGCTGGACGAGGTGCTGGAGTTGATTGTCGGGTGGGGTGGGGACCTGTCGGTGGCGGCGGTCAACGGTCCGGCGCAGGTGGTGATTTCCGGTACCACGACCGCGTGTGAGGAGTTCGTCCAGGCGCACGCGGAGTTGGGTGTCCGTCGGATCGCGGTGGACTACGCGTCGCATTCGCCGCAGGTGCAGGCGATCCGCGACCGGTTGCACACCGATCTGGCCGGTCTGCAGCCTCGTAGTGGGCAGGTGCCGTTCTACTCGACGCTGGAAGCGGCGTTGGTGGATACCGCTGGTCTTGATGGTGGCTACTGGTATCGGAACTTGCGGCACACGGTCCGGTTCGGCGAGGTGATTCAGACGCTGACCGAGGCCGGTCATCGGACGTTCGTGGAGGTTAGTCCGCATCCGGTGTTGGCGATGGCGGTGGAGCAGGCCGGTGAGGATCTGGTGGTGGCCGGCACTCTGCGTCGTGACGACGGCGGACGGGACCGGTGGCTGCGTTCGATGGCCGCCCTGCACGTCGCCGGTGTCGCCATCGATTGGAGCCCGACTTTTGTCGGTGACGTGCCTCGACGCGTGCCGCTGCCTACCTACCCGTTCCAGCGTCAGCGCCACTGGCTCCCGGACACCCTGGCCGAGCCTCTTGGCCGCGCTGTCGCCCCGATCAACCAGTCCCAGGACGCGGTCGAGCGCCACGACATGAAGGCCAGCGCGGCTGCGCTCGGACTTGCCGAGACGGAACGCTCCGCGATGCGGGACCACTCTGGTGAAGCCGGTGTGAGAAGCGAGCCGGCGGAGGGCGGCGGCCAGTGGCACCTGCTTGACCTGATCCGTACCCATGCGGCCGCCGTGCTTGGTCATGCCGACGCGCAGGATGTCGACGCTGACCGGAGCTTTAGGGAACAGGGCTTCGACTCGTACGCCGCCATCAAGATGTGTGACCGACTCACCGCGGTGACCGGGCTGCGGCTGCCGACCACCCTGCTGTTCAACTACCCCACTCCCGTGGCACTGCGGGGATACCTGCAGCGCCGGTTGGACGGGCTGTCAGAACCGGCAACCGAACCGGTCGCCGCAGCCACTGCGCTCGACGAGCCGGTGGCGATCGTCGGGATGGGGTGTCGGTATCCGGGTGGGGTGGATGACCCGGACGGGTTCTGGCGGTTGCTGGTCGAGGGTGTTGACGCGGTGGGTGAGTTCCCCGCGGATCGGGGTTGGGACCTGACGGCGCTGCACGGCCCTGGTCGGCAGGGGTCGGAGACTCGGTACGGAACATTCCTTGCCGGGGCCGGGATGTTCGACGCGGGGTTCTTCGGGATCAGTCCGCGGGAGGCTGTGGCGATGGATCCGCAGCAGCGGCTGTTGTTGGAGGTTTCCTGGGAGGCGTTGGAGCGGGCGGGGATCGACCCGTCGGGGCTGCGGGGGTCGGACACCGGCGTGTACGTGGGCCTCATGTACCACGACTACGCCATGCAGTTGGCGGCAAGCCCGGCCGAAACCGAGGGATACACGCTGACCGGAACCAGCGCAAGCGTGGCGTCAGGGCGGGTGGCGTACACGCTGGGTCTGGAAGGCCCGGCGGTGTCGGTGGATACGGCGTGTTCGTCGTCGTTGGTGGCGGTGCATCTGGCGGCGCAGGCGTTGCGGTCGGGTGAGTGTTCGATGGCTCTGGCCGGTGGTGTGACGGTGATGGCCACGCCGGGGGCGTTCGTGGAGTTCTCCCGGCAGGGCGGGTTGGCCGCCGATGGGCGGTGCAAGCCGTTCGCGGACGCCGCTGACGGTACGGGTTGGGGTGAGGGTGTCGGCGTTGTGGTGTTGGAGCGGTTGTCGGATGCGCGTCGGCGGGGGCATCAGGTGTTGGCGGTGGTGCGGGGCAGCGCGGTCAATCAGGATGGTGCGTCGAATGGGTTGAGTGCTCCGAATGGGCCGTCGCAGCAGCGGGTGATCCGTCAGGCTTTGGCCAACGCGCGGTTGTCGCCTGGCGAGGTGGATGTGGTGGAGGCGCACGGTACGGGCACCACCCTGGGTGATCCGATCGAGGCGCAGGCGCTGATTGCCGCGTACGGTCAGGATCGGCCGGCGGGGCAGCCGTTGCGGTTGGGGTCGGTGAAGTCGAACATCGGTCACACCCAGGCGGCCGCAGGTGTTGCCGGGATCATCAAGATGGTCCTGGCGATGCGGCACGGTTTGATGCCCAGGACATTGCATGTGGACGCCCCGTCGTCACATGTGGACTGGTCGGCCGGTTCGGTGCGGTTGCTGACCGAGGCGACACCGTGGCCGGTCAGCGGTCGGCCGCGGCGGGCTGGGGTGTCGTCGTTCGGGATCAGTGGCACCAACGCCCACCTCATCATCGAAGAACCCGAACCGCTCCAGATCCCGGACGAGACCGAACCGATCGAGTCGCCGCAGGGCACACCGGCTGACCCGGCGGCCCCGGACCAGGAGTCGGGCCATGAGCCGCTGGCGCTGCCGGGTGGGATGGTGCCGTGGTTGTTGTCGGCGAAGTCTGAGGTGGCGTTGCGGGCGCAGGCGCAGCGGCTGGCGGGGTTTGTGGCCGACCAGCCTGAGGTGGATCCGGTGGTGGTGGGGCGGGCGTTGGTGGACAGCCGGGCAATCGGGTTCACCTACCGGGGTGTGGTGCTCGGTCAGGATCGGTCGGTGTTGGTGGACGGGTTGCAGGCGTTGGCCTCTGGTGTCGAGGCGCCGGGGGTGGTTGCCGGGGTTGCGGGGTCTGGTCGTCTGGCGGTGGTGTTTTCCGGGCAGGGCAGCCAGCGGCTCGGGATGGGCCGGGGCCTGTATGAGGCGTATCCGGTGTTCGCTGAAGTGTTCGATGAGGTGTGCGCGTACTTCGACCAGCATCTTGAGCGGCCGTTGCGGGACGTGGTCGCGGGCGAGCCACGGCTGCTGGACCAGACGATGTACACCCAGGCGGGGTTGTTCGCGGTGCAGGTGGCGTTGTACCGGCTGCTCGACTCGTGGGGGGTGGCCCCGCAGTATCTGGCCGGACACTCGATCGGCGAGTTGAGCGCGGCGTATGTGGCTGGGGTGTGGGGTCTGCCTGATGCGGTGGCGGTGGTGGCCGCCCGGGGCAGGTTGATGCAGGCGCTTCCTGCTGGTGGTGCCATGGTGGCGTTGACCGCCAGTGACGTCGAGGCGCAGGAGTTGATTGCCGGGCACACCGATCTGGTGGGCGTCGCGGCGGTCAACGGTCCCCGCTCGACGGTGATCTCCGGTGACCAGAATCTGGTGCTGGGCCTGGCGCGGCAGTGGCGAGACAGCGGCGGCAAAGCCCGGCAGCTGAAGGTCAGTCACGCGTTCCATTCGCCGTTGATGGAACCGATGCTGGCCGAGTTCGCCGACGTGTTAGCCGGGGTGGTGTGGCGGGAGCCGACCATCCCGGTGGTGTCCGGCATCCCGGGCGCGGACGTGACCGATCCCGAGTACTGGCTGGTGCATGCCCGCCAGACGGTGCGCTATCACGATGCGGTGAACGCGTTGCGTGAGCGAGGGGTGGGTGTCTTCCTCGAGTTGGGCCCGGACGGCACGCTGACCTCGATGGCCGACCCCGACACGGACGTGTGGCTACCCGCGCTGCGAGCTGAGCGGGATGAGCCGCAGACACTGTTGACCGCAGTCGCGGGCGTCCACGTACACGGCGGAGCGGTGGACTGGCCGACGCTGCTCGGTGCGAGTACCGGCCCGGCCGAGGCCATGGGCGTGGCGGTGGGCGGGGCCATCGCGCTGCGGGCTGAGTTGCCGACCTATCCGTTTCAGCGTCAGCGGTTCTGGCCGGTGGTGCGGGGTGTGTCGGTGGGGGGTGTGGATGGTGGGTTTAGGTGGTGCAGCGGGGTGATGTGGCGGCTTTGGCTTCTGTCTTGCGGGTGGATGAGGAGGGTGTGGCGGGGGTTCTGCCGGCGTTGGTGGAGTGGCGGCGGGCTCGTGAGGGCCGGCGGTTGATTGACGGGTGGCGGTACCGGGTTGTGTGGGAGCCGTTGACTGGTGGTCCTGAGGCGATGCTGGATGGTGTGTGGCTTCTGGTGTATGGCGTGGATTTGGTGGCTGATGACAGTGAGTGGGTCGGGTTGGTTGAGCAGGTTCTGGTGGGGCATGGTGCGCGGGTGGTGCCGGTAGCTGTTGACGGCAGCCGGGTGGGGGTGGCTGCGGCGTTGGGGGCGGTGGTGGGCGGGCCTGATGGGGGTGGGTGGGGTGGGGTGGTGTTCCTGCCTGGTCGGGCGCCGGTGCCTGAGTTGTTGGCGTTGCTGCAGGGTCTGCACGACGCTGACATGGGTAGCGACGCGGGGCGGGTGTGGGTGTTCACGCGGGGTGCGGTGGGTACGGGTCGTTTCGATGCTCCTGTGGATCCGGTGCAGGCTCAGGCGTGGGGTTTGGGTGTGGTCGCGGCGTTGGAGTATCCCCGTGTCTGGGGTGGTCTGGTTGATCTGCCCATGTCGTGGCCGGATGGGTCGCGGGACGCGGCTGCGATGGGGCGTCGTTGTGCTGGGGTGTTGGCTGGGTGGGGTGGTCAGGATCAGGTCGCGGTGCGCGCGAGTGGTGTGTATGGGCGCAGGTTGGTGCGTGCCCGGGCGGAGGGGTCGCCGCGGGTGTGGCAGCCGCGGGGCACGGTGTTGATCACTGGTGGTACTGGTGGTCTGGGTGGACATGTGGCTCGTTGGGTGGCTGGGCATGGTGCGCAGCATGTGGTGTTGGTGTCGCGTCGGGGTGTGGATGGGCCGGGCGTGGCCGAGTTGGTCGGTGAGTTGAGCGCTGATGGCCGGGTCCGGGTGAGTGTGTGGGGTTGTGATGTGGCGGATCGTGACGCGTTGGCGGCGGTCCTGTCCGAGGTGGGGCCGGTGGATGCGGTGGTCCACGCGGCGGGGGTGGGTCATCTCGCGGCTATCGATGATGTCGGTCCGCAGGTGGTAGAGCGTGTTTTGGCGGGGAAGGTCGCGGGTCTTCGTAATCTGCATGAGCTTCTGGTCGAGGGGTCCGAGCATCGGTTGGACGCGATGGTGTTGTTTTCTTCGAATGCTGGGGTGTGGGGTGGTGGTGGGCAGGGGGTGTATGCGGCTGCTAATGCGTTTCTGGATGCCTACGCCGTTCAGCAGCGTGCTGTGGGGCGGTCGGTGACCAGTGTGGCGTGGGGTTTGTGGGCTGGTGAGGGGATGGCTGAGCAGGGCGATACCGCGCGGTTGCATCGGCGTGGGGTTCGCAGTATGGATCCGCAGCGGGCGGTGCAGGCTCTGGCCGAGGCGGTCGGTCAGGGTGAGGACTTCCTCGCGGTGGCTGACGTGGACTGGGGCCAGTTCACGAAGGCGTTCACTTCCGCACGCCCGAGTGCGCTCCTGGCCGGACTGCCCGAGGCACAAGCCGCCACCACCGACGTCGAGCCTGGGCCGCTCGATGATTCAGCACTGGCCACCGAGCTACGGACGTTGACCGGCCCGCAACGTCAGCAGAAAATCCTCGAACTGGTACGCACCCACGCCGCCACCGCCCTGGGCCACGACAGCGCCGAGGCGATCCCACCTGATCGGGCGTTCCGCGAACTCGGCTTCGACTCGCTGACCGCGGTGGAACTACGCAACCGGCTGGCTACCGCGACCGGACTGCCGTTGCCGGCCACGCTGGTCCTCGACTACCCCAGTGCGGGGGTGTTGACCGACCATCTGACGGACCTGCTGCTTGGCAACAACGCTGCCGTGGCCGTCGCGCCGGCGACGGTCGGTGCAGATGTCGACGAGCCGGTAGCGATCGTCGGGATGGGGTGTCGGTATCCGGGTGGGGTGGATGACCCGGACGGGTTCTGGCGGTTGCTGGTCGAGGGTGTTGACGCGGTGGGTGAGTTCCCCGCGGATCGGGGTTGGGACCTGACGGCGCTGCACGACCCCGATCGGCAGCGGTCGGAGACTCGGTACGGAACATTCCTTGCCGGGGCCGGGATGTTCGACGCGGGGTTCTTCGGCATCAGTCCGCGGGAAGCTGTGGCGATGGATCCGCAGCAGCGGCTGTTGTTGGAGGTGTCCTGGGAGGCATTGGAACGGGCGGGGATCGACCCGTCGGGGCTACGCGGCTCGGACACCGGCGTGTATGTCGGCACCAACGGCCAGGACTACATCTCCATGATCGGTGACGCGCAGACCGGCAGCGAGGGACATCTGCTGACCGGTAATGCGGCGAGTGTGATGTCGGGGCGGGTGGCGTACAGCTTGGGCCTGGAGGGTCCGGCGGTGTCGGTGGATACGGCGTGTTCGTCGTCGTTGGTGGCGGTGCATCTGGCGGCGCAGGCGTTGCGCTCGGGTGAGTGTTCGATGGCCCTGGCCGGCGGTGTGACGGTGATGGCTACGCCGGCAGCGTTCGTGGAGTTTTCCCGGCAGGGTGGGTTGGCTGCTGATGGGCGGTGTAAGCCGTTCGCGGATGCGGCTGACGGTACGGGTTGGGGTGAGGGTGTCGGGGTTGTGGTGTTGGAGCGGTTGTCGGATGCGCGTCGGCGGGGGCATCAGGTGTTGGCGGTGCTGCGGGGCAGCGCGGTCAATCAGGATGGTGCGTCGAATGGGTTGAGTGCTCCGAATGGGCCGTCGCAGCAGCGGGTGATCCGTCAGGCTTTGGCTAACGCGCGGTTGTCGCCGGGCGAGGTGGATGTGGTGGAGGCGCACGGTACGGGCACCACGCTGGGTGATCCGATCGAGGCGCAGGCGCTGATTGCCGCGTACGGTCAGGATCGGCCGGCGGGGCAGCCGTTGCGGTTGGGGTCGGTGAAGTCGAACATCGGCCACACCCAGGCGGCCGCAGGTGTTGCCGGGATCATCAAGATGGTCCTGGCGATGCGGCACGGGTTGATGCCCAGAACGCTGCATGTGGACGCCCCGTCGTCACATGTGGACTGGTCGGCCGGTTCGGTGCGGTTGCTGACCGAGGCGACACCGTGGCCGGTCAATGGCCGGCCGCGGCGGGCTGGGGTGTCGTCGTTCGGGATCAGTGGCACCAATGCCCACCTCATCCTCGAAGAAGCCGAACCGCTCCAGATCCTGCAGGAGGCCGATCCCACACCGGACACGGCGTCGGGTCATGAACCGGCCCCGCCGCTGGCCGGTGGGGCGGTGCCATGGTTGTTGTCGGCCAAGTCCGAGGTGGCGTTGCGGGCGCAGGCGCAGCGGCTGGCCGGGTTCGTGGCCGACCAGCCCGACGTCGAGCCGGTCGTGGTGGGGCGGGCGTTGGCGGACAGCCGGGCGACCGGGTTCACCCACCGGGGTGTGGTGCTCGGCCAGGATCGGTCGGCGTTGTTGGACGGGTTGCAGGCGCTGGCCTCTGGTGTCGAGGCGCCGGGGGTGGTTACCGGGATCGCCGGGTCTGGTCGTCTGGCGGTGGTGTTTTCCGGGCAGGGTAGCCAGCGCGTCGGGATGGGCCGGGGCCTGTATGAGGCGTATCCGGTGTTCGCTGAAGTGTTCGATCAGGTCTGCGCATACTTCGACCAACATCTTGAGCGGCCGCTGCGGGACGCGGTCGCGGGCGAGCCACGGCTGCTGGACCAGACGATATACACCCAAGCAGGGCTGTTCGCGGTGCAGGTGGCGTTGTACCGGCTGCTCGACTCGTGGGGGGTGGCCCCGCAGTATCTGGCCGGACACTCGATTGGTGAGTTGAGCGCGGCGTATGTGGCCGGGGTGTGGGGTCTGCCCGATGCGGTGGCGGTGGTGGCCGCCCGGGGCAGGTTGATGCAGGCATTACCCGCTGGCGGCGCCATGGTCGCGTTGACCGCCAGCGACGTCGAGGCGCAGGAGCTGATCGCCGGGCACACCGACCTGGTAGGCGTCGCGGCGGTCAACGGTCCCCGCTCCACGGTGATCTCCGGTGACCAGAATCTGGTGCTGGGCCTGGCGCAGCAGTGGCGAGACAGCGGCGGCAAAGCCCGGCAGCTGAAGGTCAGTCACGCGTTCCATTCGCCGTTGATGGAACCGATGCTGGCCGAGTTCGCCGACGTGTTGGACGGGGTGACCTGGCGAGAGCCGACCATCCCGGTGGTGTCCGGCACCCCGGGTGCGGATGTGACCGAACCGGGATATTGGCTGGCGCATGCCCGGCACACGGTGCGCTACCACGATGCGGTGAACGCGTTGCGTGAGCAAGGCGTGGGTGTCTTCCTCGAGTTGGGCCCGGACGGCACGCTGACCTCGATGGCCGACCCCGAGACCCCCGACACGGACGTGTGGCTACCCGCGCTGCGAGCTGAGCGGGACGAGCCGCAGACACTGCTGACCGCAGTCGCGGGCGTCCACGTACACGGCGCGGCGGTCGACTGGTCGACAGTGCTCGGCACGAGTACCGGCCCGACCCAGCCGGTTGCCCTGCCGACCTATCCGTTCCAGCATCAGCGGTTCTGGCCGCAGACGGTAGCGGCTGGTGTGGGCGACGTCCGGGTGTTGGGGCAGGGTTCGGCTGATCATCCGTTGTTGCGGGCGGCGGTGTCGTTGGCTGATGGGGACGGGGTGTTGTTGACCGGCCGGTTGTCGTTGTCTGCGCAGCCGTGGCTGGCTGATCACGTGGTGTTGGGTTCGGTGTTGTTGGCGGGCACGGCGTTCGTGGAGTTGGTGGTGTATGCCGGGGATCAGGTGGGTTGTGGCGTGGTGCAGGAGTTGACGCTGCAGGCGCCGTTGGTGTTGCCCGAGCAGGGTGGGGTGCAGGTGCAGGTGTGGGTCGGTGATCCCGACCAGGACGGTCGACGGCCGGTCAACGTGTACTCCCGGGCAGAGGGCGTGGAGGGTGTGGGGGGTTCGTGGACTCGGCATGCCACGGGTGTGCTGAGCCCGCAGACTGGCCGGGTTGCGGCGGGGTTGGGGCAGTGGCCGCCGGCGGATGCGCGGCCGGTGGCGGTGGACGGCTTGTACGAGCGGTTGGCCGATGGTGGGTACGTATACGGGCCGGTGTTCCAGGGTGTACGGGCGGTGTGGCGTTCCGAGCGGGATGTGTACGCCGAGGTGACGCTGCCCGAGCACGCCGAAGCCGACGGGTTCGGGTTGCATCCGGCGGTGTTGGACGCGGCGTTGCACCCGATCGGGTTGACCGGACTGCTCGGCGACGATCAGGCGGTGTTGCCGTTTGCCTGGAGCGGGGTCCGGCTGCACGCGACCGGAGCGAGGACGCTGCGGGTCCGGCTGACATCCGCCGACGACGGCGGCATAGCGGTGGCGGTGTTTGACACCGCCGGCCAGCCGGTCCTGACCGCGGACTCGCTGGTGCTGCGACCGGTGACCGCCGACCAACTGGGCGCCGGGGTGCCGGATGCGGCCCGGTCACTGTTCGCGGTGGAGTGGGTGCCGCTGCCGGACGCGGAGCCCGACATCACGCCGGTGGTTACCGAGACGGCCTGGGCGTGGCATGGGCAGGTTGAGGGTGAGCTGCCCCCCGTCGTGGTCGCTGAGCTACCGGCTGCGGGCGATGCTGTGGGTGTTGTCGAGGCTACGCACGTGGCGAGCGCGTTGGTGTTGGGTTGGGTTCAGGATTGGCTGGCTGGTCCGGGTACGGAGGGTTCCCGGTTGGTGGTGCTCACCCGTGGTGCTACCGATGGTAGTGACCTGGCCGCGGCTGCGGTGTGGGGCTTGGTCCGTTCCGCGCAGTCTGAACACCCCCGCCGTTTCATCCTGCTCGACACCGACACCGACACCGACACCGACACCGACACCGACCACGGCACCGGCACCGGCACCGACCACGGCAGCGAATTGGGCAGGATTCTGACGGCGGTGCTCGACAGCGGCGAACCGGAGATCGCGGTTCGCGCTGGCGGGTTGTATGTCCGGCGGTTGACCCGAGCCGATGGTGCTGGCGGGTTGTCTCTGCCTGGGGCTGAGCGGTTGTCGTGGCGTCTGGGTGTGTCGGAGCCGGGCAGTTTGGACAATCTTGCGGTGGTGGAGTGTTCGGAGGTGGTGGCGCCTTTGGGGGTTGGGCAGGTGCGGGTTGGGGTGCGGGCGGCGGGGTTGAACTTCCGGGATGTGTTGGTCGGGTTGGGTATGTATCCGGATCCGGCTGCGGTGATGGGTAGTGAGGCGGCGGGGGTGGTGTTGGAGACTGGTCCGGGTGTGAGTGGGGTGGTGGTCGGGGATCGGGTGTTTGGCATGTTCAACGGTGCGTTGGGGCCGGTGGCGGTCACTGATCATCGGCTGTTGGCTCGGGTGCCGCGGGGGTGGTCGTTTACCCGGGCGGCGTCGACGCCGATTGTGTTCCTGACCGCGTTCTACGCGTTGCGGGACCTGGCTGGTGTGCGGTCGGGGCAACGGATCCTGATTCATGCTGCGGCCGGTGGGGTGGGTATGGCCGCGGTGCAGTTGGCCCGGGCGTGGGGTTTGCAGGTGTACGCCACCGCGAGTGCCGGTAAGTGGGAGATCTTGCGGGGGATGGGGTTGGACGATGCGCACCTGGCTTCTTCCCGGGATCTGGAGTTTCGCCGCAGCTTCCTGGCCGTGACAGGGGGGGAGGGTGTGGATGTGGTGCTCAACGCCTTGGCCGGGGAGTTCGTGGACGCGTCGTTGGACCTGCTGCCCCATGGTGGCCGGTTCGTGGAGATGGGTAAGACCGATGTGCGGGACCCGGCGCGGGTTGCCGCGGACCATCCCGGGGTGGTGTATCAGGCGTTCGACCTGTCCGACGCTGGTGCTGACCGGATCGGGCAGATGCTGGCCGAGGTTTTGGACATGTTCGCTGCGGGGGTCCTGCGGCCGCTGCCGGTGAGTGTGTTCGAGGCGACTGACGCGGTGCAGGCCCTGCGTCATCTGCAGGCGGCTCGTCATGTGGGCAAGGTGGTGCTGCGGCTGCCGGCCGGGTTGGATCCGGAAGGCACGGTGGTGGTCACTGGTGGGACTGGGGTGTTGGGTGGGTTGGTGGCCCGGCATCTGGTCACCACGTATGGGGTCAGGCATCTGTTGTTGTTGTCGAGGCGGGGTCCGGCCGCGGCGGGGGCGGCGGAGTTGGTCGGTGACCTGACCGGGTTGGGTGCGCGGGTGCGGGTGGCGGCGTGTGACGTCGCCGACCGGCACGCTTTGGCCGATGCCCTGGCGGCGGTGCCGGCCGAGCATCCGCTGGTCGGGGTGGTGCACACCGCGGGAGTGCTTGATGACGGGGTGGTCGAGGCGTTGACGCCGCAGCGGCTGGACACGGTGTTGCGGGCCAAGGCCGATGCGGCGTGGTGGTTGCACGAGCTGACCCAGGATATGGATCTTGCGATGTTCGTGGTGTATTCCTCGGCCGCGGCCACGCTCGGATCACCGGGGCAGGGAAACTACGCCGCGGCGAATGCGGTCTTGGACGCCTTGGCGT
Organism: Micromonospora sp. NBC_01392; assembly: GCF_045040125.1. NCBI lineage: Bacteria > Bacillati > Actinomycetota > Actinomycetes > Micromonosporales > Micromonosporaceae > Micromonospora > Micromonospora sp. NBC_01392. The sequence continues at coordinate 3,008,353 of NZ_CP109549.1, forward strand.
TGCGGCGGCGGGCTGAGGGTCTGGTCGGGCAGTCGTTGGCGTGGGGGCTGTGGGCGCAGCAGTCGGCAATGACCGGACATCTCGAGGAGGCCGACCTGGACCGGATGCGACGCAGCGGCATCCTTCCCCTCTCCTCCGAGCAGGGCCTGGCATTGTTCGACACGGCAGTACGCACCCACCAGCCGCAACTCGTGCCGATCCGGGTGGACCTCGCCGCGCTGCGTCGCGCCGACGCCGGAGGTATGCCGCCACTGTGGCGGACGTTGGCTGGCGGCTCGGCCCGCCGTACGGCGATCACCGCCGATACGCGGGTGGATTTGGCCGCCAGGTTGGCTGCCATGGGAGTTGAGGAACGCCAGCGGACAGTCCTGGAACTGGTACTGACACAGGCCGCCGTCGTGCTCGGCCATGCCGACCCAGCGGCGATCAACCCGGACAGCGCGTTCCGCGAGCTCGGCTTCGATTCGCTGACCGCGGTGGAGCTGCGTAACCGGTTGGCCGCCGCGACCGGACTGTCGTTGCCGGCCACGCTGGTCTTCGACCATCCGGCCCCGGTGGTGTTGGCCGGGTATCTGTTGACGGAGCTGCTCGGTGAGCAGGTCGATGTTCTCGTGCCAGTGGCGGTTGGTGCGGGTGTGGATGAGCCGGTGGCGATTGTGGGGATGGGGTGTCGGTATCCGGGTGGGGTGGGTGACCCGGAGGGGTTCTGGCGGTTGCTGGTCGAGGGTGTTGACGCGGTGGGTGGGTTCCCTGCGGATCGGGGTTGGGATCTGACGGCGCTGTACGACCCCGATCGGCAGCGGTCGGGGACCAGTTATGCCCGTGAGGGCGGGTTTCTGGCTGACGTGGCGTTGTTTGATGCGGGTTTTTTTGGGATCAGTCCGCGGGAGGCTGTGGCGATGGATCCGCAGCAGCGGTTGTTGTTGGAGGTGTCCTGGGAGGCGTTGGAGCGGGCGGGGATCGATCCGTCGGGGCTGCGTGGGTCGGACACGGGCGTGTATGTGGGTACCACCGGGCAGGACTACGTCTCGGTGGTTGGTGATGCGCAGACCGGTAGTGAGGGGCATTTGCTGACGGGGAATGCGGCGAGTGTGATGTCGGGGCGGGTGGCGTACGCGCTGGGTCTGGAGGGTCCGGCGGTGTCGGTGGATACGGCGTGTTCGTCGTCGTTGGTGGCGGTGCATTTGGCGGCGCAGGCGTTGCGGTCGGGTGAGTGTTCGATGGCTCTGGCTGGTGGTGTGACGGTGATGGCCACGCCGGGGGCGTTTGTGGAGTTTTCCCGGCAGGGCGGGTTGGCTGCTGATGGGCGGTGTAAGCCGTTCGCGGATGCGGCTGACGGTACGGGTTGGGGTGAGGGTGTCGGGGTTGTGGTGTTGGAGCGGTTGTCGGATGCGCGTCGGCGGGGGCATCAGGTGTTGGCGGTGCTGCGGGGCAGCGCGGTCAATCAGGATGGTGCGTCGAATGGGTTGAGTGCTCCGAATGGGCCGTCGCAGCAGCGGGTGATCCGTCAGGCTTTGGCCAACGCGCGGTTGTCGCCGGGCGAGGTGGATGTGGTGGAGGCGCACGGTACGGGCACCAGGTTGGGTGATCCGATCGAGGCGCAGGCGCTGATTGCCGCGTACGGTCAGGATCGGCCGGCGGGGCAGCCGTTGCGGTTGGGGTCGGTGAAGTCGAACATCGGCCACACCATGGCGGCCGCGGGTGTTGCCGGGATCATCAAGATGGTCCTGGCGATGCGGCACGGGTTGATGCCCAGGACATTGCATGTGGATGCTCCGTCGTCACATGTGGACTGGTCGGCCGGTTCGGTGCGGTTGCTGACCGAGGCGACACCGTGGCCGGTCAATGGTCGGCCGAGGCGGGCTGGGGTGTCGTCGTTTGGGATCAGCGGTACCAATGCCCACCTCATCCTCGAAGAAGCCGAACCGGCATCGGATACGGCGTTGGCTCATGAGCCGGCCCTGCCGGCTGACGGTGTGGTGCCGTGGTTGTTGTCGGCGAAGTCTGAGGTGGCGTTGCGGGCGCAGGCGCAGCGGTTGGCGGGGTTTGTGGCTGACCGGCCTGAGGTGGATCCGGTGGTGGTGGGGCGGGCGTTGGCGGGTCGGGCCGTGTTTGCGCATCGGGCGGTGGTGGTGGCCGCTGGTGTGGGCGGGTTCTTGGCGGGGTTGCGGGATGTGGATGTTTCGTCGGTGGTGGTGCGGGGTGTCGCGGCTGGTGTGGGTGGGTTGGGTCCGGTGTTTGTGTTTCCGGGTCAGGGGGCGCAGTGGGTGGGGATGGGGGTGGCGTTGTGGGATGTGGAGCCGGTGTTCGCGGAGGCGATGGGTCGGTGTGCGGAGGTGTTGGCGCCGTTTGTGGATTGGTCGTTGCGGGAGGCGTTGGCTGATCCGGTGTTGTTGGGTCGGGTGGATGTGGTGCAGCCGGTGTCGTGGGCGGTGATGGTGTCGTTGGCGGAGTTGTGGCGTTCGGTGGGTGTGGTTCCGGCGGCGGTGGTGGGGCACAGTCAGGGTGAGATCGCGGCGGCGTGTGTGGCTGGTGGTTTGTCGTTGGCGGATGGGGCGCGGGTGGTGGCGTTGCGGAGTCGGGCGATTGTGGCGTTGTCGGGGTCGGGGGGCATGGTGTCGGTGCCCGCACCCCTGGACGAGGTGCTGGAGTTGATTGTCGGGTGGGGTGGGGACCTGTCGGTGGCGGCGGTCAACGGTCCGGCGCAGGTGGTGATCTCCGGTACCGCGGCGGCGTGTGAGGAGTTCGTGCAGGCGTACGCGGAGTTGGGTGTCCGTCGGATCGCGGTGGACTACGCGTCGCATTCGTCGCAGGTGCAGGCGATCCGCGACCGGTTGCACACCGATCTGGCCGGTCTGCAGCCTCGTAGTGGGCAGGTGCCGTTCTACTCGACGCTGGAAGCGGGGCGGGTCGACACCGCTGGCCTTGATGGCGGCTACTGGTATCGGAACCTGCGGCACACGGTCCGGTTCGGCGAGGTGATCCAGACGCTGACCGAAGCCGGTCATCGGACGTTCGTGGAGGTTAGTCCGCATCCGGTGTTGGCGATGGCGGTGGAGCAGGCCGGTGAGGATCTGGTGGTGGCCGGCACTCTGCGTCGTGACGACGGCGGACGGGACCGGTGGCTGCGTTCGATGGCCGCCCTGCACGTTGCGGGCATCACCATCGACTGGACCTCGACACTGCTCGGCCCGAGTACCGGTCGGCAGGCTCTGGAGCTGCCGACCTACCCATTCCAGCATCAGCGGTTCTGGCCGCAGACGGCGCTGCCCGGTGTGGGCGACGTCCGGGTATTGGGGCAGGGTTCGGCTGATCATCCGTTGTTGCGGGCGGCGGTGTCGTTGGCTGATGGGGATGGGGTGTTGTTGACCGGCCGGTTGTCGTTGTCTGCGCAGCCGTGGCTGGCTGATCACGTGGTGTTGGGCTCAGTGCTGCTGGCGGGCACGGCGTTTGTGGAGTTGGTGATGTACGCCGGGGACCAGGTCGGGTGTGCCCTGGTGCAGGAGTTGACCCTGCAGACGCCGTTGGTGCTGCCCGAGCAGGGTGGGGTGCAGGTGCAGGTGTGGGTCGGTGATCCCGACCAGGATGGTCGGCGGCCGGTCAACGTGTACTCCCGGCCGGAGGGTGAGGGCGTGGGGGGTTCGTGGACTCGGCATGCCACGGGTGTGCTGAGCCCGCAGGCCGGTCGGGTTGCGGCGGGGTTGGGGCAGTGGCCGCCGGCGGATGCGCGGCCGGTGGCGGTTGACGGCTTGTATGAGCGGTTGGCCGGTGGTGGGTATGTGTATGGGCCGGTGTTTCAGGGCTTGCGGGCGGTGTGGCGTGGCGGCCGGGATGTGTACGCCGAGGTGACGCTGTCCGAGAACGCCGAAGCGGATGGGTTCGGGTTGCATCCGGCGGTGTTGGACGCGGCGTTGCACCCGATCGGGTTGACCGGGCTGCTCGGCGACGACGGGGCGGCGGTGTTGCCGTTCGCGTGGAGCGGGGTCCGGCTGCACGCGACCGGAGCGAGGACGCTGCGGGTCCGGCTGACACCCGTCGACGACGGCGGTGTCGCGGTGGCGGTGTTTGACACCGCCGGTCAGCCGGTCCTGACCGCGGACTCGCTGGTGATGCGACCAGTGACCACCGACCAACTCGCGGCCGGGGCGCTAGACGCGGCGCAGTCACTGTTCACCGTGCAATGGGTGCCGCTACCGGACGCGGAACCCGACACCACGGCGGCGGCTACCGAGACGGCCTGGGCGTGGCATGGGCAGGTTGACGGCGAACTGCCCCCCGTCGTGGTCGCCGAGCTACCAGCTGCGGGCGATCTACCGGCTGCGGGCGATGCTGTGGGTGTTGTCGAGGCTACGCACGTGGCGAGTGCGTTGGTGTTGGGGTGGGTTCAGGATTGGCTGGCTGGTCCGGGTACGGAGGGTTCCCGGTTGGTGGTGCTCACCCACGGTGCTACCGATGGCAGTGACCTGGCCGCGGCCGCGGTATGGGGCCTGGTCCGCTCCGCGCAGTCCGAACACCCCAACCGATTCATCCTGCTCGACACCGACACCGACACCGACACCGACACCGACACCGACACCGACACCGACCACGGCACCGGCACTGGCACCGACCGCGGCAGCGAATTGGGCAGGATTCTGACGGCGGTGCTCGATAGCGGCGAGCCGGAGATTGCGGTTCGTGCTGGTGGGTTGTTTGTCCGGCGGTTGGTCCGGGCCGGTGGTGGCCGTTTGGTCCTGCCTGGGGCTGAGCGGTTGTCGTGGCGTCTGGGTGTGTCGGAGCCGGGCAGTTTGGACAATCTTGCGGTGGTGGAGTGTTCGGAGGTGGTGGCGCCTTTGGGGGTTGGGCAGGTGCGGGTTGGGGTGCGGGCGGCGGGGTTGAACTTCCGGGATGTGTTGGTCGGGTTGGGTATGTATCCGGATCCGGCTGCGGTGATGGGTAGTGAGGCGGCGGGGGTGGTGTTGGAGACTGGTCCGGGTGTGAGTGGGGTGGTGGTCGGGGATCGGGTGTTTGGCATGTTCAACGGTGCGTTGGGGCCGGTGGCGGTCACTGATCATCGGCTGTTGGCTCGGGTGCCGCGGGGGTGGTCGTTTACCCGGGCGGCGTCGACGCCGATTGTGTTCCTGACCGCGTTCTACGCGTTGCGGGATCTGGCTGGTGTGCGGTCGGGGCAACGGATTCTGATTCATGCTGCGGCCGGTGGGGTGGGTATGGCCGCGGTGCAGTTGGCCCGGGCGTGGGGTTTGCAGGTGTACGCCACCGCGAGTGCCGGTAAGTGGGAGATCTTGCGGGGGATGGGGTTGGACGATGCGCACCTGGCTTCTTCCCGGGATCTTGAGTTTCGCCGCAGCTTCCTGGCCGTGACAGGGGGGGAGGGTGTGGATGTGGTGCTCAACGCCTTGGCCGGGGAGTTCGTGGACGCGTCGTTGGACCTGCTGCCCCATGGTGGCCGGTTCGTGGAGATGGGTAAGACCGATGTGCGGGACCCGGCGCGGGTTGCCGCGGACCATCCCGGGGTGGTGTATCAGGCGTTCGACCTGTCCGACGCTGGTGCTGACCGGATCGGGCAGATGCTGGCCGAGATTTTGGACATGTTCGCTGCGGAGGTCCTGCGGCCGCTGCCGGTGAGTGTGTTCGAGGCGACTGACGCCGTGCAGGCCCTGCGCTATCTGCAGGCGGCTCGTCATGTGGGCAAGGTGGTGCTGCGGCTGCCGGCCGGGTTGGATCCGGAAGGCACGGTGGTGGTCACTGGTGGGACTGGGGTGTTGGGTGGGTTGGTGGCCCGGCATCTGGTCACCGCGTATGGGGTTAGGCATCTGTTGTTGTTGTCCCGGCGCGGCCTGGCCGCGCCGGGGGCGGCGGAGTTGGTCGGTGAGCTGACCGGGTTGGGTGCGCGGGTGCGGGTGGCGGCGTGTGACGTCGCCGACCGGCACGCTTTGGCCGATGCCCTGGCGGCGGTGCCGGCCGGGCATCCGTTGGTCGGGGTGGTGCACACCGCGGGAGTGCTTGATGACGGGGTGGTCGAGGCGTTGACGCCGCAGCGGCTGGACACGGTGTTGCGGGCCAAGGCCGATGCGGCGTGGTGGTTGCACGAGCTGACCCAGGATATGGATCTTGCGATGTTCGTGGTGTATTCCTCGGCCGCGGCCACGCTCGGATCACCGGGGCAGGGTAACTACGCCGCGGCCAACGCCGTCCTGGACGCCCTGGCACAACGACGACAGACCACCGGTCTGGTCGGGCAGTCACTGGCGTGGGGGCTGTGGGCTCAGCAGTCGGCGATGACCGGGCAGCTCGACGAGCTCGACCTGGGCCGGATGCGACGCAGCAGCGGCATCCTTGCCATGTCCTCCGAGGAGGGCCTGGCGTTGTTCGACGCGGCGGTGCGTACCGACCGGCCGCAGCTGGTGCCGATGCGGGTGGACCTGCCCGTGCTGCGACGCGCCGGCGCCGGTGGCCTGCCGCCGTTGTGGCAGGCGTTGGCCGGCAGCTCGACCCGCCGGGCGGCGTCCACGGCCGATACGCCGATGGGTCTGGCCGCCAGGTTGGCGGCTATGGGGGTCGAGGAACGTCAGCGGACAGTTCTGGAGCTGGTGCGTACCCACGCGGCCACAGCTCTTGGTCACGACAGTGCTCAGGCAGTCGCACCTGATCGGGCGTTCCGTGAGCTCGGTTTCGACTCGTTGACCGCGGTGGAGTTGCGTAATCGGTTGGCTACCGCGACTGGGTTGTCGTTGCCGGCCACGCTGGTCTTCGACTATCCGACCCCGGTGGTGTTGGCCCGGTATCTGCTGACGGAACTGCTTGGTGAGCAGGTCGATGTTCTCGTGCCGGTGGTGGTTGGTGCGGGTGTGGATGAGCCGGTGGCGATTGTGGGGATGGGGTGTCGGTATCCGGGTGGGGTGGGTGACCCGGAGGGGTTCTGGCGGTTGTTGGTTGAGGGTGTTGACGCGGTGGGTGGGTTCCCCGCCGATCGGGGTTGGGATGTCGGGTCGTGGGATGACCCGGATTCGGCGGGGTCGGAGACCGCGTATGTCCGCGAGGGCGGCTTTCTGACTGACGCGGCGTTGTTTGATGCGGGGTTTTTTGGGATCAGTCCGCGGGAGGCTGTGGCGATGGATCCGCAGCAGCGGTTGTTGTTGGAGGTTTCCTGGGAGGCGTTGGAGCGGGCGGGGATCGATCCGTCGGGGCTGCGTGGGTCGGACACCGGCGTGTATGTCGGCACCCATGGGCAGGATTATCCGGCGTTGTTGAGTGTGGCTGACGCTGCGGGGGAGGGGTTCTCCGGTACCGGGAACGCGGCGAGTGTGATGTCGGGGCGGGTGGCGTACACGCTGGGTCTGGAGGGTCCGGCGGTGTCGGTGGATACGGCGTGTTCGTCGTCGTTGGTGGCGGTGCATCTGGCGGCGCAGGCGTTGCGCTCGGGTGAGTGTTCGATGGCCCTGGCCGGCGGTGTAGCGGTGATGGCCACTCCGGGGACGTTCGTGGAGTTTTCCCGGCAGGGTGGGTTGGCTGCTGATGGGCGGTGTAAGCCGTTCGCGGATGCCGCTGACGGTACGGGTTGGGGTGAGGGTGTCGGGTTGTTGGTGTTGGAGCGGTTGTCGGATGCGCGTCGGCGGGGGCATCAGGTGTTGGCGGTGCTGCGGGGCAGCGCGGTCAACCAGGATGGCGCGTCGAATGGGTTGAGTGCTCCGAACGGGCCGTCGCAGCAGCGGGTGATCCGTCAGGCCCTGGCCAACGCGCGGTTGTCGCCGGGCGAGGTGGACGTGGTGGAGGCGCACGGTACGGGCACCACCCTGGGTGATCCGATCGAGGCGCAGGCGCTGATTGCTGCGTACGGTCAGGATCGGCCGGCGGGGCAGCCGTTGCGGTTGGGGTCGGTGAAGTCGAACATCGGTCACACCATGGCGGCCGCGGGTGTTGCCGGGATCATCAAGATGGTCCTGGCGATGCGGCACGGTTTGATGCCCAAGACATTGCATGTGGATGCCCCGTCGTCACATGTGGACTGGTCGGCCGGGTCGGTGCAGTTGCTGACCGAGGCGACACCGTGGCCGGTCAGCGGTCGGCCGAGGCGGGCTGGGGTGTCGTCGTTTGGGATCAGCGGTACCAATGCCCACCTCATCCTCGAAGAAGCCGAACCGGCATCGGATACGGCGTTGGCTCATGAATCGGCCCTGCCGGCTGACGGTGTGGTGCCGTGGTTGTTGTCGGCGAAGTCTGAGGTGGCGTTGCGGGCGCAGGCGCAGCGGTTGGCGGGGTTTGTGGCTGACCGGCCTGAGGTGGATCCGGTGGTGGTGGGGCGGGCGTTGGCGGCCCGGTCGGTGTTCGCGCACCGAGCGGTGGTGGTGACCGCAGATGTGGACGGCCTCCTGGCCGGGTTGCAGGATCTGGCCGGGCTGCAGGATCCGGCGGGGTTGCGGGATGTGGCGGGGTTGCGGGATGTGGATGTTTCGTCGGTGGTGGTGCGGGGTGTCGCGGCTGGTGTGGGTGGGTTGGGTCCGGTGTTTGTGTTTCCGGGTCAGGGGGCGCAGTGGGTGGGGATGGGGGTGGCGTTGTGGGATGTGGAGCCGGTGTTCGCGGAGGCGATGGGTCGGTGTGCGGAGGTGTTGGCGCCGTTTGTGGATTGGTCGTTGCGGGAGGCGTTGGCTGATCCGGTGTTGTTGGGTCGGGTGGATGTGGTGCAGCCGGTGTCGTGGGCGGTGATGGTGTCGTTGGCGGAGTTGTGGCGTTCGGTGGGTGTGGTTCCGGCGGCGGTGGTGGGGCACAGTCAGGGTGAGATCGCGGCGGCGTGTGTGGCTGGTGGTTTGTCGTTGGCGGATGGGGCGCGGGTGGTGGCGTTGCGGAGTCGGGCGATTGTGGCGTTGTCGGGGTCGGGGGGCATGGTGTCGGTGCCCGCACCCCTGGACGAGGTGCTGGAGTTGATTGTCGGGTGGGGTGGGGACCTGTCGGTGGCGGCGGTCAACGGTCCGGCGCAGGTGGTGATTTCCGGTACCGCGGCGGCGTGTGAGGAGTTCGTGCAGGCGTACGCGGAGTTGGGTGTTCGTCGGATCGCGGTGGACTACGCGTCGCATTCGCCGCAGGTGCAGGCGATCCGCGACCGGTTGCACACCGATCTGGCCGGTCTGCAGCCTCGTAGTGGGCAGGTGCCGTTCTACTCGACGCTGGAAGCGGCGTTGGTGGATACCGCTGGTCTTGATGGTGGCTACTGGTATCGGAACTTGCGGCACACGGTCCGGTTCGGCGAGGTGATCCGCACCCTGACCGAAGCCGGTCATCGGACGTTCGTGGAGGTTAGTCCGCATCCGGTGTTGGCGATGGCGGTGGAGCAGGCCGGTGAGGATCTGGTGGTGGCCGGCACTCTGCGTCGTGACGACGGTGGGCGGGATCGGTGGCTGCGTTCGATGGCCGCCCTGCACGTCGCCGGTGTCGCCGTCGACTGGACTCCGGCGCTGGGCACCGGCCCGACCCACACGATTGCCCTGCCCACTTACCCATTCCAGCATCAGCGGTTCTGGCCGCAGACGGCGGCGGCTGGTGCGGGGGACGTTCGGGTGTTGGGGTTGGGTTCGGTTGATCATCCGTTGTTGGGTGCGGCGGTGTCGTTGGCTGATGGGGATGGGGTGTTGTTGACCGGCCGGTTGTCGTTGTCTGCGCAGCCGTGGCTGGCCGATCATGCGGTGTTGGGTTCGGTGTTGTTGGCGGGCACGGCGTTCGTGGAGTTGGTGGTGTATGCCGGGGACCAGGTGGGTTGTGGCGTGGTGGAGGAGTTGACGCTGCAGGCGCCGTTGGTGTTGCCCGAGCAGGGTGGGGTGCAGGTGCAGGTGTGGGTCGGTGATCCCGACCAGGATGGTCGGCGGCCGGTCAACGTGTACTCCCGGCCGGAGGGTGAGGGCGTGGGGGGTTCGTGGACGCGCCACGCCACGGGTGTGCTGAGCCCGCAGGCCGGTCGGGTTGCGGCGGGGTTGGGGCAGTGGCCGCCGGCGGATGCGCGGCCGGTGGCGGTTGACGGCTTGTACGAGCGGTTGGCCGATGGTGGGTACGTGTACGGGCCGGTGTTTCAGGGTGTACGGGCGGTGTGGCGTTCCGAGCGGGATGTGTATGCCGAGGTGACGCTGCCCGAGCACGCCGAAGCCGACGGGTTCGGACTACATCCGGCGGCGTTGGACGCGGCGTTGCACCCGATCGGGTTGACCGGGCTGCTCGGCGACGACGGGGCGGCGGTGTTGCCGTTCGCGTGGAGCGGGGTCCGGCTGCACGCGACCGGAGCGAGGACGCTGCGGGTCCGGCTGACACCCGTCGACGACGGCGGTGTCGCGGTGGCGGTGTTTGACACCGCCGGCCAGCCGGTCCTGACCGCGGACTCGCTGGTGCTGCGACCGGTGACCGCCGACCAACTGGGCGCCGGGGTGCCGGATGCGGCCCGGTCACTGTTCGCGGTGGAGTGGGTGCCGCTGCCGGATACGACGCCCGACACCCCGGCGGCGGCTACCGAACTGGTCTGGGCGTGGCATGGGCAGGTTGAGGGTGAGCTGCCCCCCGTCGTGGTCGCCGAGCTACCGGCCGAAGACGATGCTGTGGGTGTTGTCGAGGCTACGCACGCTGCGAGCGCGTTGGTGTTGGGTTGGGTTCAGGATTGGCTGGCTGATCCGGGCACGGAGGGTTCCCGGTTGGTGGTGCTCACCCGTGGTGCTACCGATGGCAGTGACCTGGCCGCGGCCGCGGTGTGGGGCCTGGTCCGTTCCGCGCAGTCCGAACACCCCCACCGATTCATCCTGCTCGACACCGACACCGACACCGACACCGACCACGGCACCGGCACCGACCACGGCAGCGAATTGGGCAGGATTCTGACGGCGGTGCTCGACAGCGGCGAACCGGAGATCGCGGTTCGCGCTGGCGGGTTGTATGTCCGGCGGTTGACCCGAGCCGATGGTGCTGGCGGGTTGTCTCTGCCTGGTCCTGAGCGGTTGTCGTGGCGTCTTGATGTGTCGGAGCCGGGCAGTTTGGACAACCTTGCGGTGCTGGAGTGTTCGGAGGCGTTGGCGCCGTTGGCGGCTGGGCAGGTGCGGGTTGCGGTGCGGGCGGCGGGGTTGAACTTCCGCGATGTGTGGCTCGGGTTGGGTATGTCCCCGGATCCGGCTGCGGTGATGGGTAGTGAGGCGGCGGGGGTGGTGCTCGAGACTGCTCCGGATGTGAGTGGGGTGGTGGTCGGGGATCGGGTGTTCGGCATGTTCAACGGTGCGTTGGGGCCGGTGGCGGTCACGGATCATCGGCTGTTGGCCCGGGTGCCGCGGGGGTGGTCGTTCACCCGGGCGGCGTCGACGCCGATTGTGTTCCTGACCGCGTTCTACGCGTTGCGGGACCTGGCCGGTGTGCGGCCGGGGCAACGGATCCTGATCCACGCCGCGGCCGGTGGGGTGGGCATGGCCGCGGTGCAACTGGCCCGGGCCTGGGGGTTGCAGGTCTACGCCACCGCCAGCGCCGGCAAGTGGGACACCCTGCGCGGGATGGGTGTGGACGATACGCACCTGGCCTCCTCCCGCGATCTGGACTTCCGGCGCAGCTTCCTGACCGCGACGGGAGGCGAGGGTGTGGATGTGGTGCTCAACGCCCTGACCGGCGAGTTCGTGGACGCGTCGCTGGACCTGCTGCCCCGCGGCGGCCGGTTCGTGGAGATGGGTAAAACCGACGTGCGGGACCCGGCCCAGGTTGCCGCGGACTACCCCGGGGTGGTGTATCAGGCGTTCAACCTGCCCGACACCGGCGCTGACCGGATCGGGCAGATGCTGACCGAGATCCTGGACATGTTCGCCACGGAGGTCCTGCAGCCGCTACCGGTGAGCGTGTTCGAGGCGACTCACGCCGTGCAGGCCCTGCGCTACCTGCAAGCAGCCCGCCACGTCGGCAAGGTGGTACTGCGGCTACCGACCGGACTGGACCCGGAAGGCACGGTGGTGATCACCGGCGGGACCGGGGTGTTGGGCGGATTGGTAGCCCGGCACCTGGTCACCACACACGGAGTCAGGCACCTGGTGTTGCTGTCCCGGCGCGGCCTGGCCGCGGCCGGAGCGGCGGAACTGGTCGGTGACCTGACCGAGCTGGGCGCACGGGTGCAGGTGACCGCGTGTGACGTCGCCGACCGCGACGCCCTGGCCGAGATGCTGGCGGCGGTGCCGGCCGAGCATCCGCTGGCCGGGGTGGTACACACCGCCGCAGTCCTCGACGACGGGGTGATCGAGGCGTTGACACCGCAGCGGCTGGACACGGTGCTGCGGGCCAAAGCCGACGCGGCATGGTGGCTACACGAACTGACCCAGGATATGGATCTTGCGATGTTCGTGGTGTATTCCTCGGCCGCGGCCACACTCGGATCACCAGGACAGGGAAACTACGCCGCGGCCAACGCCGTCCTGGACGCCCTGGCACTACGACGACAGATCACCGGTCTGGTCGGTCAGTCACTGGCATGGGGACTGTGGGCCCAACAATCGGCCATGACCGGACACCTCGACGAGGCCGACCTGGACCGGATGCGACGCAGCGGCGGCGTCCTTGCCATGTCCTCCGAGCAGGGCCTGGCGCTGTTCGACACGGCAATACGCACCCACCAGCCGCAACTCGTGCCGATCCGGGTGGACCTGCCCGCGCTGCGTCGTACCGGCGCCGGTGGTGTGCCGCCGTTGTGGCGGACATTGGCCGGCGGCTCCGGCTCGGCCCGCCGGGCGGCGACCACAACCGATACGCGGGTGGGTCTGGCCGCCAGGTTGGCCGCTATGGGAGTCGAGGAACGCCAGCGGACAGTCCTGGAACTGGTACGAATACAAGCCGCCGTTGTGCTCGGCCATGCCGGCCCCGCGACTATTGATCCGGACAGTGCGTTCCGTGAGCTCGGTTTCGACTCGTTGACCGCGGTGGAGTTGCGTAATCGGCTGGCCGCCGTGACTGGGTTGTCGTTGCCGGCCACGTTGGTCTTCGACTACCCCACCCCCGCCGAGCTCAGCCGCGAGCTGTGGACGCGAGTTGTGCCTGAGGAGAAGACGCCCGCAAACACTTTGGAGTCCGACTTGGACCGGGTCGAGCGGGCTATACGCACGTTGGGCCTGGGAGATGGCGGAAATCCGTCGAAGCTGGCGGATCGCCTGCGTGAGCTGGTGCGCAGGCTTGACGCCCAGACGGGCGGCCACGGGGCGATCCCGGTGATCGACACCTATGCGGCCTCCGATGACGAGCTGTTCGACGTTATCGACAAGATCGCAGGCTCCGAGGGAGGGCGTACGGCGTGAGCAACGATGAGAAGCTGCGGACATATCTGCGACAGGCCACGGACAACCTGCTGGAGACCCGACGACGCCTGCAGGAGATTCAGGACCGGGCGAGTGAGCCCATCGCCGTGGTCTCGATGGCCTGCCGGTTCTCGGCCGGCATAGACACCCCGGAACAACTCTGGGATCTCATCGCCACCGGTAGCGACGCCATCGGGCCATGGCCGATGGATCGGGGTTGGGATGTCGAGTCGCTGTACGACCCGGATCCGACACGGCCGGGAACCAGCTACGTCCGCGAGGGCGGGTTCCTGACTGACGTGGCGTTGTTCGATGCGGGGTTCTTCGGGATCAGTCCGCGGGAGGCTGTGGCGATGGATCCGCAGCAGCGGTTGTTGTTGGAGGTGTCCTGGGAGGCGTTGGAGCGGGCGGGGATCGACCCGTCGGGGCTGCGTGGGTCGGACACGGGCGTGTATGTGGGTACCACCGGGCAGGACTACGTATCGATGATTGGCGATGCGCAGACCGGTAGTGAGGGGCATCTGCTGACCGGTAATGCGGCGAGTGTGATGTCGGGGCGGGTGGCGTACAGCTTGGGCCTGGAGGGTCCGGCGGTGTCGGTGGATACGGCGTGTTCGTCGTCGTTGGTGGCGGTGCATTTGGCGGCGCAGGCGTTGCGGTCGGGTGAGTGTTCGATGGCCCTGGCCGGCGGTGCAGCGGTGATGGCCACCCCGGCAGCGTTCGTGGAGTTCTCCCGGCAGGGCGGATTGGCCGCCGATGGGCGGTGCAAGCCGTTCGCGGACGCGGCTGACGGTACGGGTTGGGGTGAAGGCGTCGGGGTTGTGGTGTTGGAGCGGTTGTCGGATGCGCGTCGGCGGGGGCATCAGGTGTTGGCGGTGCTGCGGGGCAGCGCGGTCAACCAGGACGGTGCGTCGAATGGGTTGAGTGCTCCGAATGGGCCGTCGCAGCAGCGGGTGATCCGTCAGGCCCTGGCCAACGCGCGGCTGACACCGGGCGAGGTGGACGTGGTCGAGGCGCACGGCACTGGCACCACGCTGGGTGATCCGATCGAGGCGCAGGCGCTGATTGCCGCGTACGGTCAGGATCGGCCGGCGGGGCAGCCGTTGCGGTTGGGGTCGGTGAAGTCGAACATCGGCCACACCATGGCGGCCGCGGGTGTTGCCGGGATCATCAAGATGGTCCTGGCGATGCGGCACGGGTTGATGCCCAAGACATTGCATGTGGATGCTCCGTCGTCACATGTGGACTGGTCGGCCGGGTCGGTGCAGTTGCTGACCGAGGCGACACCGTGGCCGGTCAATGGTCGGCCGAGGCGGGCTGGGGTGTCGTCGTTTGGGATCAGCGGTACCAATGCCCACCTCATCCTCGAAGAAGCCGAACCGGCATCGGATACGGCGTTGGCTCATGAGCCGGCCCTGCCGGCTGACGGTGTGGTGCCGTGGTTGTTGTCGGCGAAGTCTGAGGTGGCGTTGCGGGCGCAGGCGCAGCGGTTGGCGGGGTTTGTGGCTGACCGGCCTGAGGTGGATCCGGTGGTGGTGGGGCGGGCGTTGGCGGGTCGGGCCGTGTTTGCGCATCGGGCGGTGGTGGTGGCCGCTGGTGTGGGCGGGTTCTTGGCGGGGTTGCGGGATGTGGATGTTTCGTCGGTGGTGGTGCGGGGTGTCGCGGCTGGTGTGGGTGGGTTGGGTCCGGTGTTTGTGTTTCCGGGTCAGGGGGCGCAGTGGGTGGGGATGGGGGTGGCGTTGTGGGATGTGGAGCCGGTGTTCGCGGAGGCGATGGGTCGGTGTGCGGAGGTGTTGGCGCCGTTTGTGGATTGGTCGTTGCGGGAGGCGTTGGCTGATCCGGTGTTGTTGGGTCGGGTGGATGTGGTGCAGCCGGTGTCGTGGGCGGTGATGGTGTCGTTGGCGGAGTTGTGGCGTTCGGTGGGTGTGGTTCCGGCGGCGGTGGTGGGGCACAGTCAGGGTGAGATCGCGGCGGCGTGTGTGGCTGGTGGTTTGTCGTTGGCGGATGGGGCGCGGGTGGTGGCGTTGCGGAGTCGGGCGATTGTGGCGTTGTCGGGGTCGGGGGGCATGGTGTCGGTGCCCGCACCCCTGGACGAGGTGCTGGAGTTGATTGTCGGGTGGGGTGGGGACCTGTCGGTGGCGGCGGTCAACGGTCCGGCGCAGGTGGTGATTTCCGGTACCGCGGCGGCGTGTGAGGAGTTCGTGCAGGCGTACGCGGAGTTGGGTGTTCGTCGGATCGCGGTGGACTACGCGTCGCATTCGTCGCAGGTGCAGGCGATCCGCGACCGGTTGCACACCGATCTGGCCGGTCTGCAGCCTCGTAGTGGGCAGGTGCCGTTCTACTCGACGCTGGAAGCGGCGTTGGTGGATACCGCTGGTCTTGATGGTGGCTACTGGTATCGGAACTTGCGGCACACGGTCCGGTTCGGCGAGGTGATTCAGACGCTGACCGAGGCCGGTCATCGGACGTTCGTGGAGGTTAGTCCGCATCCGGTGTTGGCGATGGCGGTGGAGCAGGCCGGTGAGGATCTGGTGGTGGCCGGCACTCTGCGTCGTGACGACGGTGGGCGGGATCGGTGGCTGCGTTCGATGGCCGCCCTGCACGTCGCCGGTGTCGCCGTCGACTGGACTCCGGCGCTGGGCACCGGCCCGACCCACACGATTGCCTTGCCCACTTACCCATTCCAGCATCAGCGGTTCTGGCCGCAGACGGCGGCGGCTGGTGCGGGGGACGTTCGGGTGTTGGGGTTGGGTTCGGTTGATCATCCGTTGTTGGGTGCGGCGGTGTCGTTGGCTGATGGGGATGGGGTGTTGTTGACCGGCCGGTTGTCGTTGTCTGCGCAGCCGTGGCTGGCCGATCATGCGGTGTTGGGTTCGGTGTTGTTGGCGGGCACGGCGTTCGTGGAGTTGGTGGTGTATGCCGGGGACCAGGTGGGTTGTGGCGTGGTGGAGGAGTTGACGCTGCAGGCGCCGTTGGTGTTGCCCGAGCAGGGTGGGGTGCAGGTGCAGGTGTGGGTTGGTGATCCCGACCAGGATGGTCGGCGGCCGGTCAACGTGTACTCCCGGGCAGAGGATGTGCAGGGTTCGTGGACTCGGCATGCCATGGGTGTGCTGAGCCCGCAGGCCGGTCGGGTTGCGGCGGGGTTGGGGCAGTGGCCGCCGGCGGATGCGCGGCCGGTGGCGGTTGACGGTTTGTACGAGCGGTTGGCCGGTGGCGGGTATGTGTACGGGCCGGTGTTTCAGGGTGTGCGGGCGGTGTGGCGTTCCGAGCGGGATGTGTATGCCGAGGTGACGCTGCCCGAGCACGCCGAAGCCGACGGGTTCGGACTACATCCGGCGGCGTTGGACGCGGCGTTGCACCCGATCGGGTTGACCGGGCTGCTCGGCGACGACGGGGCGGCGGTGTTGCCGTTCGCGTGGAGCGGGGTCCGGCTGCACGCGACCGGAGCGAGGACGCTGCGGGTCCGGCTGACATCCGCCGACGACGGCGGTGTCGCGGTGGCGGTGTTTGACACCGCCGGCCAGCCGGTCCTGACCGCGGACTCGCTGGTGCTGCGACCGGTGACCGCCGACCAACTGGGCGCCGGGGTGCCGGATGCGGCCCGGTCACTGTTCGCGGTGGAGTGGGTGCCGCTGCCGGATACGACGCCCGACACCCCGGCGGCGGCTACCGAACTGGTCTGGGCGTGGCATGGGCAGGTTGAGGGTGAGCTGCCCCCCGTCGTGGTCGCCGAGCTACCGGCCGAAGACGATGCTGTGGGTGTTGTCGAGGCTACGCACGCTGCGAGCGCGTTGGTGTTGGGTTGGGTTCAGGATTGGCTGGCTGATCCGGGCACGGAGGGTTCCCGGTTGGTGGTGCTCACCCGTGGTGCTACCGATGGCAGTGACCTGGCCGCGGCCGCGGTTTGGGGCTTGGTCCGTTCCGCGCAGTCTGAACACCCCCACCGATTCATCCTGCTCGACCTCGACGATCACACCGACCACGGCAGCGAACTGGGCAGAATCCTGACAGCGGTGCTCGACAGCGGCGAACCAGAAATCGCGGTACGCGCCGGTGAGTTGTATGCCCGCCGGTTGACCCGAGCCGGTACTGGCCGGCTGCCCCTGTCCGGCGCTGACGGGTTGTCGGCGGGGTTGGATGCGGGTGGCACGGTGGTGGTCACTGGTGGGACTGGGGTGTTGGGTGGGTTGGTGGCCCGGCATCTGGTCACTACGCATGGGGTCAGGCATCTGGTGTTGTTGTCCCGGCGCGGCCTGGCCGCGGCCGGGGCGACGGAGTTGGTCGGTGACCTGACCGAGCTGGGTGCGCGGGTGCGGGTGGCCGCGTGTGACGTCGCCGACCGGCACGCTTTGGCCGATGCCCTGGCGGCGGTGCCGGCCGAGCATCCGCTGGTCGGGGTGGTGCACACCGCGGGAGTGCTTGATGACGGGGTGGTCGAGGCGTTGACGCCGCGGCGGCTGGAGCCGGTGTTGCGGGCCAAGGCCGATGCGGCGTGGTGGTTGCACGAGCTGACCCAGGATATGGATCTTGCGATGTTCGTGGTGTATTCCTCGGCCGCGGCCACGCTCGGATCACCGGGGCAGGGTAACTACGCCGCGGCGAATGCGGTCTTGGACGCCTTGGCGTTGCGGCGGCGGGCTGAGGGTCTGGT
Organism: Micromonospora sp. NBC_01392; assembly: GCF_045040125.1. Taxonomy (NCBI): domain Bacteria; kingdom Bacillati; phylum Actinomycetota; class Actinomycetes; order Micromonosporales; family Micromonosporaceae; genus Micromonospora; species Micromonospora sp. NBC_01392. The sequence goes on from NZ_CP109549.1 coordinate 3,026,287, forward strand.
CGGGCAGTCGTTGGCGTGGGGGCTGTGGGCGCAGCAGTCGGCGATGACTGGGCATCTCGACGGCGTGGATCTGGGTCGGATGCGACGCAGCGGCGGGGTCCTTGCCATGTCCTCCGAGGAGGGCCTGGCGTTGTTCGATGCGGCGGTGCGTACCGACCGGCCGCAGCTGGTGCCGATGCGGGTGGACCTGCCCGTGCTGCGACGCGCCGGCGCCGGTGGCCTGCCGCCGTTGTGGCAGGCGTTGGCCGGCAGCTCGACCCGCCGGGCGGCGTCCACCGCCGATACGCCGATGGGTCTGGCCGCCAGGCTGGCGGCTATGGGGGTCGAGGATCGCCAGCGGACGGTGCTGGAGCTGGTGCGGGGACAGGCCGCGGTCGTGCTCGGCCATGCCGACCCAGCGGCGGTTGATCCGGACAGCGCGTTCCGTGAGCTCGGTTTCGACTCGCTGACTGCGGTGGAGTTGCGTAATCGGTTGGCCGCCGCGACTGGGTTGTCGTTGCCGGCCACGCTGGTCTTCGACTACCCCACCCCTGACGTGTTGGCCCGGTACGTGCTGACGGAACTGCTTGGTGAGCAGGTCGATGTTCTCGTGCCGGTGGTGGTTGGTGCGGGTGTGGATGAGCCGGTGGCGATTGTGGGGATGGGGTGTCGGTATCCGGGTGGGGTGGGTGACCCGGAGGAGTTCTGGCGGTTGCTGGTTGAGGGTGTTGACGCGGTGGGTGGGTTCCCCGCCGATCGGGGTTGGGATGTCGGGTCGTGGGATGACCCGGATTCGGCGGGGTCGGAGACCACGTATGTCCGCGAGGGCGGGTTCCTGACTGATGCGGCGTTGTTCGATGCGGGGTTCTTCGGGATCAGTCCGCGGGAGGCTGTGGCGATGGATCCGCAGCAGCGGTTGTTGTTGGAGGTTTCCTGGGAGGCGTTGGAGCGGGCGGGGATCGATCCGTCGGGGCTGCGGGGGTCGGACACCGGCGTGTACGTGGGCCTCATGTACCACGACTACGCGATGCAGTTGGCGGCGAGTCCGGCTGAGACCGAGGGATATGCCACCGGGACCAGCGGAAGTGTGGCGTCGGGGCGGGTGGCGTACACGCTGGGTCTGGAGGGTCCGGCGGTGTCGGTGGATACGGCGTGTTCGTCGTCGTTGGTGGCGGTGCATTTGGCGGCGCAGGCGTTGCGGTCGGGTGAGTGTTCGATGGCTCTGGCTGGCGGTGTGACGGTGATGGCCACCCCGGGGGCGTTCGTGGAGTTTTCCCGGCAGGGCGGGTTGGCTGCTGACGGGCGGTGCAAGCCGTTCGCGGATGCCGCCGACGGTACGGGTTGGGGTGAAGGCGTCGGCGTTGTGGTGTTGGAGCGGTTGTCGGATGCGCGTCGGCGGGGGCATCAGGTGCTGGCGGTGCTGCGGGGCAGCGCGGTCAATCAGGATGGTGCGTCGAATGGGTTGAGTGCTCCGAATGGGCCGTCGCAGCAGCGGGTGATCCGTCAGGCTTTGGCTAACGCGCGGTTGTCGCCGGGCGAGGTGGATGTGGTGGAGGCGCACGGTACGGGCACCACGCTGGGTGATCCGATCGAGGCGCAGGCGCTGATTGCCGCGTACGGTCAGGATCGGCCGGCGGGGCAGCCGTTGCGGTTGGGGTCGGTGAAGTCGAACATCGGCCACACTCAGGCAGCCGCAGGCGTTGCCGGGATCATCAAAATGGTCCTCGCCATGCGGCACGGGCTGATGCCCAAGACGCTGCATGTGGACGCTCCGTCGTCACATGTGGACTGGTCGGCCGGTTCGGTGCAGTTGTTGACCGAGGCGACACCATGGCCGGTCAACGGCCGGCCACGACGCGCCGGGGTGTCCTCGTTCGGAGTCAGCGGCACCAACGCCCACCTCATCTTGGAGGAGGCCGAACCGCTCAAGATCCTGGAGGAGGCCGATCCGTTCGAGCCGCCGCGGGACACAGCGGCCGACCCGGTGGGCTCGGGCCAGGGGGCGCCGGCCCTGCCGGCTGACGGTGTGGTGCCGTGGTTGTTGTCGGCGAAGTCTGAGGTGGCGTTGCGGGCGCAGGCGCAGCGGTTGGCGGGGTTTGTGGCTGACCGGCCTGAGGTGGATCCGGTGGTGGTGGGGCGGGCGTTGGCGGGTCGGGCCGTGTTTGCGCATCGGGCGGTGGTGGTGGCCGCTGGTGTGGGCGGGTTCTTGGCGGGGTTGCGGGATGTGGATGTTTCGTCGGTGGTGGTGCGGGGTGTCGCGGCTGGTGTGGGTGGGTTGGGTCCGGTGTTTGTGTTTCCGGGTCAGGGGGCGCAGTGGGTGGGGATGGGGGTGGCGTTGTGGGATGTGGAGCCGGTGTTCGCGGAGGCGATGGGTCGGTGTGCGGAGGTGTTGGCGCCGTTTGTGGATTGGTCGTTGCGGGAGGCGTTGGCTGATCCGGTGTTGTTGGGTCGGGTGGATGTGGTGCAGCCGGTGTCGTGGGCGGTGATGGTGTCGTTGGCGGAGTTGTGGCGTTCGGTGGGTGTGGTTCCGGCGGCGGTGGTGGGGCACAGTCAGGGTGAGATCGCGGCGGCGTGTGTGGCTGGTGGTTTGTCGTTGGCGGATGGGGCGCGGGTGGTGGCGTTGCGGAGTCGGGCGATTGTGGCGTTGTCGGGGTCGGGGGGCATGGTGTCGGTGCCCGCACCCCTGGACGAGGTGCAGGAGTTGATTGTCGGGTGGGGTGGGGACCTGTCGGTGGCGGCGGTCAACGGTCCGGCGCAGGTGGTGATCTCCGGTACCGCGGCGGCGTGTGAGGAGTTCGTGCAGGCGTACGCGGAGTTGGGTGTCCGTCGGATCGCGGTGGACTACGCGTCGCATTCGTCGCAGGTGCAGGCGATCCGCGACCGGTTGCACACCGATCTGGCCGGTCTGCAGCCTCGTAGTGGGCAGGTGCCGTTCTACTCGACGCTGGAAGCGGGGCGGGTCGACACCGCTGGCCTTGATGGCGGCTACTGGTATCGGAACCTGCGGCACACGGTCCGGTTCGGCGAGGTGATCCAGACGCTGACCGAGGCCGGTCATCGGACGTTCGTGGAGGTTAGTCCGCATCCGGTGTTGGCGATGGCGGTGGAGCAGGCCGGTGAGGATCTGGTGGTGGCCGGCACTCTGCGTCGTGACGACGGCGGACGGGACCGGTGGCTGCGTTCGATGGCCGCCCTGCACGTTGCGGGCATCACCATCGACTGGACCTCGACACTGCTCGGCCCGAGTACCGGTCGGCAGGCTCTGGAGCTGCCGACCTACCCATTCCAGCATCAGCGGTTCTGGCCGCAGACGGCGCTGCCCGGTGTGGGCGACGTCCGGGTATTGGGGCAGGGTTCGGCTGATCATCCGTTGTTGCGGGCGGCGGTGTCGTTGGCTGATGGGGATGGGGTGTTGTTGACCGGCCGGTTGTCGTTGTCTGCGCAGCCGTGGCTGGCCGATCATGCGGTGTTGGGTTCGGTGTTGTTGGCGGGCACGGCGTTCGTGGAGTTGGTGGTGTATGCCGGGGACCAGGTGGGTTGTGGCGTGGTGGAGGAGTTGACGCTGCAGGCGCCGTTGGTGTTGCCCGAGCAGGGTGGGGTGCAGGTGCAGGTGTGGGTCGGTGATCCCGACCAGGATGGTCGGCGGCCGGTCAACGTGTACTCCCGGCCGGAGGGTGAGGGCGTGGGGGGTTCGTGGACTCGGCATGCCACGGGTGTGCTGAGCCCGCAGGCCGGTCGGGTTGCGGCGGGGTTGGGGCAGTGGCCGCCGGCGGATGCGCGGCCGGTGGCGGTTGACGGCTTGTATGAGCGGTTGGCCGGTGGTGGGTATGTGTATGGGCCGGTGTTTCAGGGCTTGCGGGCGGTGTGGCGTGGCGGCCGGGATGTGTACGCCGAGGTGACGCTGTCCGAGAACGCCGAAGCGGATGGGTTCGGGTTGCATCCGGCGGTGTTGGACGCGGCGTTGCACCCGATCGGGTTGACCGGGCTGCTCGGCGACGACGGGGCGGCGGTGTTGCCGTTCGCGTGGAGCGGGGTCCGGCTGCACGCGACCGGAGCGAGGACGCTGCGGGTCCGGCTGACACCCGTCGACGACGGCGGTGTCGCGGTGGCGGTGTTTGACACCGCCGGTCAGCCGGTCCTGACCGCGGACTCGCTGGTGATGCGACCAGTGACCACCGACCAACTCGCGGCCGGGGCGCTAGACGCGGCGCAGTCACTGTTCACCGTGCAATGGGTGCCGCTACCGGACGCGGAACCCGACACCACGGCGGCGGCTACCGAGACGGCCTGGGCGTGGCATGGGCAGGTTGACGGCGAACTGCCCCCCGTCGTGGTCGCCGAGCTACCAGCTGCGGGCGATCTACCGGCTGCGGGCGATGCTGTGGGTGTTGTCGAGGCTACGCACGTGGCGAGTGCGTTGGTGTTGGGGTGGGTTCAGGATTGGCTGGCTGGTCCGGGTACGGAGGGTTCCCGGTTGGTGGTGCTCACCCACGGTGCTACCGATGGCAGTGACCTGGCCGCGGCCGCGGTATGGGGCCTGGTCCGCTCCGCGCAGTCCGAACACCCCAACCGATTCATCCTGCTCGACACCGACACCGACACCGACACCGACACCGACACCGACACCGACACCGACCACGGCACCGGCACTGGCACCGACCGCGGCAGCGAATTGGGCAGGATTCTGACGGCGGTGCTCGATAGCGGCGAGCCGGAGATTGCGGTTCGTGCTGGTGGGTTGTTTGTCCGGCGGTTGGTCCGGGCCGGTGGTGGCCGTTTGGTCCTGCCTGGGGCTGAGCGGTTGTCGTGGCGTCTGGGTGTGTCGGAGCCGGGCAGTTTGGACAATCTTGCGGTGGTGGAGTGTTCGGAGGTGGTGGCGCCTTTGGGGGTTGGGCAGGTGCGGGTTGGGGTGCGGGCGGCGGGGTTGAACTTCCGGGATGTGTTGGTCGGGTTGGGTATGTATCCGGATCCGGCTGCGGTGATGGGTAGTGAGGCGGCGGGGGTGGTGTTGGAGACTGGTCCGGGTGTGAGTGGGGTGGTGGTCGGGGATCGGGTGTTTGGCATGTTCAACGGTGCGTTGGGGCCGGTGGCGGTCACGGATCATCGGCTGTTGGCTCGGGTGCCGCGGGGGTGGTCGTTTACCCGGGCGGCGTCGACGCCGATTGTGTTCCTGACCGCGTTCTACGCGTTGCGGGATCTGGCTGGTGTGCGGTCGGGGCAACGGATTCTGATTCATGCTGCGGCCGGTGGGGTGGGTATGGCCGCGGTGCAGTTGGCCCGGGCGTGGGGTTTGCAGGTGTACGCCACCGCGAGTGCCGGTAAGTGGGAGATCTTGCGGGGGATGGGGTTGGACGATGCGCACCTGGCTTCTTCCCGGGATCTGGAGTTTCGCCGCAGCTTCCTGGCCGTGACAGGGGGGGAGGGTGTGGATGTGGTGCTCAACGCCTTGGCCGGGGAGTTCGTGGACGCGTCGTTGGACCTGCTGCCCCATGGTGGCCGGTTCGTGGAGATGGGTAAGACCGATGTGCGGGACCCGGCGCGGGTTGCCGCGGACCATCCCGGGGTGGTGTATCAGGCGTTCGACCTGTCCGACGCTGGTGCTGACCGGATCGGGCAGATGCTGGCCGAGGTTTTGGACATGTTCGCTGCGGGGGTCCTGCGGCCGCTGCCGGTGAGTGTGTTTGAGGCGACTGACGCGGTGCAGGCCCTGCGTCATCTGCAGGCGGCTCGTCATGTGGGCAAGGTGGTGCTGCGGCTGCCGGCCGGGTTGGATCCGGAAGGCACGGTGGTGGTCACTGGTGGGACTGGGGTGTTGGGTGGGTTGGTGGCCCGGCATCTGGTCACCACGTATGGGGTCAGGCATCTGTTGTTGTTGTCGAGGCGGGGTCCGGCCGCGGCGGGGGCGGCGGAGTTGGTCGGTGACCTGACCGGGTTGGGTGCGCGGGTGCGGGTGGCGGCGTGTGACGTCGCCGACCGGCACGCTTTGGCCGAGGTGTTGGCGGCGGTGCCGGCCGAGCATCCGCTGGTCGGGGTGGTGCATACCGCGGGAGTGCTTGATGACGGGGTGGTCGAGGCGTTGACGCCGCGGCGGCTGGAGCCGGTGTTGCGGGCCAAGGCCGATGCGGCGTGGTGGTTGCACGAGCTGACCCAGGATATGGATCTTGCGATGTTCGTGGTGTATTCCTCGGCCGCGGCCACGCTCGGATCACCGGGGCAGGGTAACTACGCCGCGGCGAATGCGGTCTTGGACGCCTTGGCGTTGCGGCGGCGGGCTGAGGGTCTGGTCGGGCAGTCGTTGGCGTGGGGGCTGTGGGCGCAGCAGTCGGCGATGACTGGGCATCTCGACGGCGTGGATCTGGGTCGGATGCGACGCAGCGGCGGGGTCCTTGCCATGTCCTCCGAGGAGGGCCTGGCGTTGTTCGATGCGGCGGTGCGTGTCGACCGGCCGCAGCTGGTGCCGATGCGGGTGGATCTGGCCGCGTTGCGTCGCGCCGGCGCCGGTGGCCTGCCGCCGTTGTGGCAGGCGTTGGCCGGCAGCTCGACCCGCCGGGCGGCGTCCACCGCCGATACGCCGGTGGATCTGGCCGCCAGGCTGGCGGCTATGGGGGTCGAGGATCGCCAGCGGACGGTGCTGGAGCTGGTGCGGGGACAGGCCGCGGTCGTGCTCGGCCATGCCGACCCAGCGGCGGTTGATCCGGACAGCGCGTTCCGTGAGCTCGGTTTCGACTCGCTGACTGCGGTGGAGTTGCGTAATCGGTTGGCTACCGCGACTGGGTTGTCGTTGCCGGCCACGCTGGTCTTCGACTATCCGACCCCGGTGGTGTTGGCCCGGTACGTGCTGACGGAACTGCTTGGTGAGCAGGTCGATGTTCTCGTGCCGGTGGTGGTTGGTGCGGGTGTGGATGAGCCGGTGGCGATTGTGGGGATGGGGTGTCGGTATCCGGGTGGGGTGGGTGACCCGGAGGAGTTCTGGCGGTTGCTGGTTGAGGGTGTTGACGCGGTGGGTGGGTTCCCCGCCGATCGGGGTTGGGATGTCGGGTCGTGGGATGACCCGGATTCGGCGGGGTCGGAGACCACGTATGTCCGCGAGGGCGGGTTCCTGGCTGACGCGGCGTTGTTTGATGCGGGGTTTTTTGGGATCAGTCCGCGGGAGGCTGTGGCGATGGATCCGCAGCAGCGGTTGTTGTTGGAGGTTTCCTGGGAGGCGTTGGAGCGGGCGGGGATCGATCCGTCGGGGCTGCGTGGGTCGGACACCGGCGTGTATGTCGGCACCCATGGGCAGGATTATCCGGCGTTGTTGAGTGTGGCTGACGCTGCGGGGGAGGGGTTCTCCGGTACCGGCAACGCGGCGAGTGTGATGTCGGGGCGGGTGGCGTACACGCTGGGTCTGGAGGGTCCGGCGGTGTCGGTGGATACGGCGTGTTCGTCGTCGTTGGTGGCGGTGCATCTGGCGGCGCAGGCGTTGCGCTCGGGTGAGTGTTCGATGGCCCTGGCCGGCGGTGTAGCGGTGATGGCCACCCCGGGGGCGTTCGTGGGGTTCAACCGGCAGGGTGGGTTGGCTGCTGACGGGCGGTGTAAGCCGTTCGCGGATGCGGCTGACGGTACGGGTTGGGGTGAGGGTGTCGGGGTTGTGGTGTTGGAGCGGTTGTCGGATGCGCGTCGGCGGGGGCATCAGGTGTTGGCGGTGCTGCGGGGCAGCGCGGTCAACCAGGATGGCGCGTCGAATGGGTTGAGTGCTCCGAACGGGCCGTCGCAGCAGCGGGTGATCCGTCAGGCCCTGGCCAACGCGCGGTTGTCGCCGGGCGAGGTGGACGTGGTGGAGGCGCACGGTACGGGCACCACGCTGGGTGATCCGATCGAGGCGCAGGCGCTGATTGCCGCGTACGGTCAGGATCGGCCGGCGGGGCAGCCGTTGCGGTTGGGGTCGGTGAAGTCGAACATCGGCCACACCATGGCGGCCGCGGGTGTTGCCGGGATCATCAAGATGGTCCTGGCGATGCGGCACGGTTTGATGCCCAAGACGCTGCATGTGGATGCCCCGTCGTCACATGTGGACTGGTCGGCCGGGTCGGTGCAGTTGCTGACCGAGGCGACACCGTGGCCGGTCAATGGTCGGCCGAGGCGGGCTGGGGTGTCGTCGTTTGGGATCAGCGGTACCAATGCCCACCTCATCCTCGAAGAAGCCGAACCGGCACCGGATACGGCGTCGGCTCATGAGCCGGCCCTGCCGGCTGACGGTGTGGTGCCGTGGTTGTTGTCGGCGAAGTCTGAGGTGGCGTTGCGGGCGCAGGCGCAGCGGTTGGCGGGGTTTGTGGCTGACCGGCCTGAGGTGGATCCGGTGGTGGTGGGGCGGGCGTTGGCGGGCCGGGCCGTGTTTGCGCATCGGGCGGTGGTGGTGGCCGCTGGTGTGGGCGGGTTCTTGGCGGGGTTGCGGGATGTGGATGTTTCGTCGGTGGTGGTGCGGGGTGTCGCGGCTGGTGTGGGTGGGTTGGGTCCGGTGTTTGTGTTTCCGGGTCAGGGGGCGCAGTGGGTGGGGATGGGGGTGGCGTTGTGGGATGTGGAGCCGGTGTTCGCGGAGGCGATGGGTCGGTGTGCGGAGGTGTTGGCGCCGTTTGTGGATTGGTCGTTGCGGGAGGCGTTGGCTGATCCGGTGTTGTTGGGTCGGGTGGATGTGGTGCAGCCGGTGTCGTGGGCGGTGATGGTGTCGTTGGCGGAGTTGTGGCGTTCGGTGGGTGTGGTTCCGGCGGCGGTGGTGGGGCACAGTCAGGGTGAGATCGCGGCGGCGTGTGTGGCTGGTGGCCTGTCGTTGGCGGATGGGGCGCGGGTGGTGGCGTTGCGGAGTCGGGCGATTGTGGCGTTGTCGGGGTCGGGGGGCATGGTGTCGGTGCCCGCACCCCTGGACGAGGTGCTGGAGTTGATTGTCGGGTGGGGTGGGGACCTGTCGGTGGCGGCGGTCAACGGTCCGGCGCAGGTGGTGATTTCCGGTACCGCGGCGGCGTGTGAGGAGTTCGTCCAGGCGTACGCGGAGTTGGGTGTTCGTCGGATCGCGGTGGACTACGCGTCGCATTCGCCGCAGGTGCAGGCGATCCGCGACCGGTTGCACACCGATCTGGCCGGTCTGCAGCCTCGTAGTGGGCAGGTGCCGTTCTACTCGACGCTGGAAGCGGCGTTGGTGGATACCGCTGGTCTTGATGGCGGCTACTGGTATCGGAACTTGCGGCACACGGTCCGGTTCGGCGAGGTGATCCGCACCCTGACCGAAGCCGGTCATCGGACGTTCGTGGAGGTCAGTCCGCATCCGGTGTTGGCGATGGCGGTGGAGCAGGCCGGTGAGGATCTGGTGGTGGCCGGCACTCTGCGTCGTGACGACGGTGGGCGGGATCGGTGGCTGCGTTCGATGGCTGCCCTGCACGTCGCCGGTGTCGCCATCGACTGGACTCCGGCGCTGGGCGCCGGCCCGACCCACACGATTGCCTTGCCCACTTACCCATTCCAGCGTCAGCGGTTCTGGCCGGTGGTGCGGGGTGTGTCGGTGGGGGGTGTGGATGGTGGGTTTGATGCGGAGTTTTGGCAGGTGGTGCAGCGGGGTGATGTGGCGGCTTTGGCTTCTGTCTTGCGGGTGGATGAGGAGGGTGTGGCGGGGGTTCTGCCGGCGTTGGTGGAGTGGCGGCGGGCTCGTGAGGGCCGGCGGTTGATTGACGGGTGGCGGTACCGGGTTGTGTGGGAGCCGTTGACTGGTGGTCCTGAGGCGATGCTGGATGGTGTGTGGCTTCTGGTGTATGGCGTGGATTTGGTGGCTGATGACAGTGAGTGGGTCGGGTTGGTTGAGCAGGTTCTGGTGGGGCATGGTGCGCGGGTGGTGCCGGTAGCTGTTGACGGCAGCCGGGTGGGGGTGGCTGCGGCGTTGGGGGCGGTGGTGGGCGGGCCTGACGGGGGTGGGTGGGGTGGGGTGGTGTTCCTGCCTGGTCGGGCGCCGGTGCCTGAGTTGTTGGCGTTGCTGCAGGGTCTGCACGACGCTGACATGGGTAGCGACGCGGGGCGGGTGTGGGTGTTCACGCGGGGTGCGGTGGGTACGGGTCGTTTCGATGCTCCTGTGGATCCGGTGCAGGCTCAGGCGTGGGGTTTGGGTGTGGTCGCGGCGTTGGAGTATCCCCGTGTCTGGGGTGGTCTGGTTGATCTGCCCATGTCGTGGCCGGATGGGTCGCGGGACGCGGCTGCGATGGGGCGTCGTTGTGCTGGGGTGTTGGCTGGGTGGGGTGGTCAGGATCAGGTCGCGGTGCGCGCGAGTGGTGTGTATGGGCGCAGGTTGGTGCGTGCCCGGGCGGAGGGGTCGCCGCGGGTGTGGCAGCCGCGGGGCACGGTGTTGATCACTGGTGGTACTGGTGGTCTGGGTGGACATGTGGCTCGTTGGGTGGCTGGGCATGGTGCGCAGCATGTGGTGTTGGTGTCGCGTCGGGGTGTGGATGGGCCGGGCGTGGCCGAGTTGGTCGGTGAGTTGAGCGCTGATGGCCGGGTCCGGGTGAGTGTGTGGGGTTGTGATGTGGCGGATCGTGACGCGTTGGCGGCGGTCCTGTCCGAGGTGGGGCCGGTGGATGCGGTGGTCCACGCGGCGGGGGTGGGTCATCTCGCGGCTATCGATGATGTCGGTCCGCAGGTGGTAGAGCGTGTTTTGGCGGGGAAGGTCGCGGGTCTTCGTAATCTGCATGAGCTTCTGGTCGAGGGGTCCGAGCATCGGTTGGACGCGATGGTGTTGTTTTCTTCGAATGCTGGGGTGTGGGGTGGTGGTGGGCAGGGGGTGTATGCGGCTGCTAATGCGTTTCTGGATGCCTACGCCGTTCAGCAGCGTGCTGTGGGGCGGTCGGTGACCAGTGTGGCGTGGGGTTTGTGGGCTGGTGAGGGGATGGCTGAGCAGGGCGATACCGCGCGGTTGCATCGGCGTGGGGTTCGCAGTATGGATCCGCAGCGGGCGGTGCAGGCTCTGGCCGAGGCGGTCGGTCAGGGTGAGGACTTCCTCGCGGTGGCTGACGTGGACTGGGGCCAGTTCACGAAGGCGTTCACTTCCGCACGCCCGAGTGCGCTCCTGGCCGGACTGCCCGAGGCGCAAGCCGCCATCGCTGTAGCCGACGTCGAGCCTGGGCCGTTCGATGATTCAGCACTGGCCACCGAGCTACGGACGTTGACCGGCCCGCAACGTCAGCAGAAGATCCTCGAACTGGTACGCACCCACGCCGCCACCGCCCTGGGCCACGACAGCGCCGAGGCGATCCCACCTGATCGGGCGTTCCGCGAACTCGGCTTCGACTCGCTGACCGCGGTGGAACTACGCAACCGGCTGGCTACCGCGACCGGACTGCCGTTGCCGGCCACGCTGGTCTTCGACCATCCGACACCGGCCGCCCTGGCCGACCATCTCCGGGCCCAGCTGTGGCCGGCCGAGTCGGCCGAGGCACCGGCCGTCGCCGAGCTCGACCGGTTGGAACGCGTGCTCGCCGAATCAGCCGTGGACGCGGACACGCGTGCCCAGCTCGCCCGGCGCCTCCAGGCGTTGGTCGCTCGGCTCACCACGCCGTCGCCCGCGGAGTCGACCGCCGGGCCCGACACCGACCTGGACGAGGTCACCGACGACGAGCTGTTCGAACTTGTCGACAACGAGCTCGGCTCGGCCTGAACGCCCGTACCCGCTCCGGAGGGACATTCGTGACCAACGACGACAAGCTGCGCGAGTACCTCAAGCGGACCGTAGCCGAGCTGCGCCAGGCCAACCGCCGGGTACAGGCCCTGGAGGCCGCCAGCGCCGAGCCGGTGGCGATTGTGGGGATGGGGTGTCGGTATCCGGGTGGGGTGGGTGACCCGGACGGGTTTTGGCGGTTGCTGGCCGAGGGTGTCGACGCGGTGGGTGAGTTCCCCATGGATCGGGGTTGGGATGTCGGGTCGTGGGATGACCCGGATCCGGCGGGGTCGGGGACCAGCTATGCCCGGGAGGGTGGGTTCCTGACTGATGCGGCGTTGTTCGACGCGGGGTTCTTCGGGATCAGTCCGCGGGAGGCTGTGGCGATGGATCCGCAGCAGCGGCTGTTGTTGGAGGTTTCCTGGGAGGCGTTGGAGCGGGCCGGGATCGACCCGTCGGGGCTACGCGGCTCGGACACCGGCGTGTATGTGGGCGCCACCGGGCAGGACTACATTTCGGTGATCGGCGACGCCCAGAGCGGTAGTGAGGGACACCTGCTCACCGGCAACGTGGCGAGTGTCATCTCGGGGCGGGTGGCGTACACCCTGGGCCTGGAGGGTCCGGCGGTGTCGGTGGATACGGCGTGTTCGTCGTCGTTGGTGGCGGTGCATTTGGCGGCGCAGGCGTTGCGCTCGGGTGAGTGTTCGATGGCCCTGGCCGGCGGTGTAGCGGTGATGGCCACCCCGGGCGCGTTCGTGGGGTTCAGCCAGCAGGGCGGGTTGGCCGCCGATGGGCGGTGCAAACCATTCGCGGACGCCGCCGACGGTACGGGTTGGGGTGAGGGTGTCGGGGTTGTGGTGTTGGAGCGGTTGTCGGATGCGCGTCGGCGGGGGCATCAGGTGTTGGCGGTGCTGCGGGGCAGCGCGGTCAACCAGGACGGCGCCTCCAACGGGTTGAGTGCTCCGAATGGGCCGTCGCAGCAGCGGGTGATCCGTCAGGCTTTGGCCAACGCGCGGTTGTCGCCTGGCGAGGTGGATGTGGTGGAGGCGCACGGTACGGGCACCACGCTGGGTGATCCGATCGAGGCGCAGGCCCTGATTGCCGTTTACGGTCAGGATCGGCCGGCGGGGCAGCCGTTGCGGTTGGGGTCGGTGAAGTCGAACATCGGTCACACCCAGGCGGCCGCAGGTGTTGCCGGCATTATCAAGATGGTCCTCGCCATGCGGCACGGTTTGATGCCCAGGACACTGCACGTGGACGCCCCGTCGTCACATGTGGACTGGTCGGCCGGTTCGGTGCGGTTGCTGACCGAGGCCACACCGTGGCCGGCCAACGGCCGACCGAGGCGGGCTGGGGTGTCGTCGTTCGGGATCAGCGGCACCAACGCCCACCTCATCCTGGAGGACGCCGAACCGTTCGAGCCGCCGCAGGACACACCGGCTGCCCCGGCGGGCCTGGGCCATCAGCCGCCGGCGGTCCCGCTGCCGGGTGGGGTGGTGCCGTGGTTGTTGTCGGCGAAGTCTGAGGTGGCGTTGCGGGCGCAGGCGCAGCGGTTGGCTGGGTTCGTGGCTGACCGGCCTGAGGTGGATCCGGTGGTGGTGGGGCGGGCGTTGGTGGACAGCCGGGCGACCGGGTTCACGCATCGGGGTGTGGTGCTCGGCCAGGATCGGTCGGCGTTGTTCGACGGGTTGCAAGCGCTGGCTACGGGTGTTCAGGCGCCGCCGGGGGTGGTGACGGGGGTTGCTGGGTCTGGTCGTCTGGCGGTGGTGTTTTCCGGGCAGGGTAGCCAGCGCGTCGGGATGGGCCAAGGCCTGTATGAGGCGTATCCGGTGTTCGCTGAGGCGTTCGATGAGGTGTGCGCGTACTTCGACCAGCATCTTGAGCGGCCGTTGCGGCATGTGGTCGCGGGGGAGCCGCGGTTGCTGGATCAGACGGTGTATACCCAGGCGGGGTTGTTCGCGGTGCAGGTGGCGTTGTACCGGCTGGTCGGTTCGTGGGGGGTGGCCCCGCAGTGTCTGGCGGGGCATTCGATCGGTGAGTTGAGCGCGGCGTATGTGGCCGGGGTGTGGGACCTGCCTGACGCGGTGGCGGTGGTGACCGCCCGGGGCAGGTTGATGCAGGCGCTTCCTGCTGGTGGTGCCATGGTGGCGTTGACCGCCAGCGACGCCGAAGCGCACGAGCTGATCGCCGGGCACACCGACCTGGTAGGCGTCGCGGCGGTCAACGGTCCCCGCTCCACGGTGATCTCCGGTGACCAGGATCTGGTGCTGGATCTGGCGCGGCAGTGGCGAGACGGGGGCGGCAAGGCGCGGCAGTTGAAGGTCAGTCACGCGTTCCATTCACCGTTGATGGAGCCGATGCTGGCCGAGTTCGCCGACGTGTTGACCGAGGTCACCTGGCGGGAACCGACCATCCCGATCATCTCCGGCACCCCCGACGCAGACATGATCGAACCCGGATACTGGCTGGCGCACGCCCGCCAGACGGTGCGGTACCACGACGCGGTGAACGCCCTACGCGAGCGAGGCGTGGATGTCTTCCTCGAACTGGGACCGGACGGCACGTTGACCTCGATGGCCGACACCGACTCCCCGGAAGCAGGTGTGTGGCTGCCAGCGTTGCGTGCCGACCGCGACGAGCCGCAGACACTACTGACCGCGGTCGCCGGTGTTCACGTACACGGCGCGGCGGTGGACTGGCCGACACTACTCGGCGCGAGTACCGGTCCGGCCGAGGCGACGGGCGTGGGCGGGGCCATCGCGCTGCGGGCTGAGTTGCCGACCTATCCGTTCCAGCATCAGCGGTTCTGGCCGCAGACGGCGGCGGCTGGTGTGGGCGATGTTCGGGTGTTGGGGCTGGGTTCGGCTGATCATCCGTTGTTGGGTGCGGCGGTGTCGTTGGCTGATGGGGATGGGGTGTTGTTGACCGGCCGGTTGTCGGTGTCTGCGCAGCCGTGGTTGGCCGATTACGTGGTGTTGGGTTCGGTGTTGTTGGCGGGCACGGCGTTTGTGGAGTTGGTGGTGTATGCCGGGGATCAGGTGGGTTGTGGCGTGGTGCAGGAGTTGACGCTGCAGGCGCCGTTGGTGTTGCCCGAGCAGGGTGGGGTGCAGGTGCAGGTGTGGGTCGGTGATCCCGACCAGGATGGTCGGCGGCCGGTCAACGTGTACTCCCGGCCGGAGGGTGTGGAGGGTGTAGGGGGTTCGTGGACGCGCCACGCCACGGGTGTGTTGAGCCCGCAGGCTGGTCGGGTTGCGGCCGGGTTGGGGCAGTGGCCGCCGGCGGATGCGCGGCCGGTGGCGGTTGAGGGCTTGTATGAGCGGTTGGCCGGTGGTGGGTATGTGTACGGGCCGGTGTTTCAGGGCTTGCGGGCGGTGTGGCGTTCCGAGCGGGATGTGTATGCCGAGGTGGCGCTGCCTGAGCAGGTTGGGGCGGATGGGTTCGGGTTGCATCCGGCGGTGTTGGACGCGGCGTTGCACCCGATCGGTTTGACCGGGCTGCTCGGCGACGACGGGGCGGTGTTGCCATTCGCGTGGAGCGGGGTCCGGCTGCACGCGACCGGAGCGAGGACGCTGCGGGTCCGGCTGACACCCGCCGACGACGGCGCTTTCGCGGTGGCCGTGTTTGACACCGCCGGCCAGCCGGTCCTGACCGCGGACTCGCTGGTGCTGCGACCGGTGACCATCGACCAACTGGGCGCCGGGGCACCGGACGCGGCCCGGTCACTGTTCGCGGTGGAGTGGGTGCCGCTACCGGACGCCGAACCCGACACCCCGGCGGCGGCTACCGAACCGGTCTGGGCATGGCATGGGCAGGTTGACGGCGAACTGCCCCCCGTCGTGGTCGCCGAACTGCCAGCGCCGGATGACGCCGTTGGCGTTGTCGAGGCTACGCACGTGGCGAGCGCGTTGGTGTTGGGGTGGGTTCAGGATTGGCTGGCTGATCCGGGAACGGAGGGTTCCCGGTTGGTGGTGCTCACCCACGGTGCTACCGATGGCAGTGACCTGGCCGCAGCTGCGGTGTGGGGCTTGGTCCGTTCCGCGCAGTCTGAACACCCCCACCGATTCATCCTGCTCGACCTCGACGATCACACCGACCACGGCAGCGAACTGGGCAGAATCCTGACAGCGGTGCTCGACAGCGGCGAACCAGAAATCGCGGTACGTGCTGGTGGGCTGTATGTCCGCCGGTTGACCCGAGCCGGTACTGGCCGGCTGTCGCTGCCTGGCGCTGACGGGTTGTCGGCGGGGTTGGATGCGGGTGGCACGGTGGTGGTCACGGGTGGGACTGGGGTGTTGGGTGGGTTGGTGGCCCGGCATCTGGTCACCGCGTATGGGGTCAGGCATCTGTTGTTGTTGTCGAGGCGGGGTCCGGCCGCGCCGGGGGCGGCGGGGCTGGTCGGTGAGCTGACGGAGTTGGGTGCGCGGGTGCAGGTGGCCGCGTGTGATGTCGCTGACCGCGATGCTCTGGCTGAGGTGTTGGCGGCGGTGCCGGCTGAGTATCCGTTGGTCGGGGTGGTGCACACCGCGGGAGTGCTTGATGACGGGGTGGTCGAGGCGTTGACGCCGCAGCGGCTGGACACGGTGCTGCGGGCCAAGGCCGACGCGGCGTGGTGGTTGCACGAACTGACCCAGGATTCGGATCTCGCGATGTTCGTGGTGTATTCCTCGGCAGCGGCCACGCTCGGATCACCAGGACAAGGAAACTACGCCGCCGCGAACGCGGTCCTGGACGCCTTGGCGCTGCGGCGGCAGAGCGAGGGCCTGGTCGGCCAGTCACTGGCGTGGGGACTGTGGGCCCAACAGTCAGCGATGACCGGACATCTCGACGACGTGGACCTGGACCGGATGCGACGTGCCGGCATCCTTGCCATGTCCCCTGAGCAGGGCCTGACGTTGTTCGACACGGCAATACGCAACAACCAGCCGCAACTCGTGCCGATCCGGCTGGACCTCGCCGCGTTGCGTCGTGCCGGTGCCGGTGCCGGTGCCGGTGCCGGTGGCCTGCCGCCGTTGTGGCAGGCGTTGGCCGGCGGCTCGACCCGCCGGGCCGCGACCACCGCCGATACGCCGGTGGATTTGGCCGCCAGGTTGGCTGCCATGGGGGTCGAGGAACGCCAGCGGACGGTGCTGGAATTGGTACTGGCACAGGCCGCCGTTGTGCTCGGCCATGCCGACGCCGCGGCGATCAACCCGGACAGTGCGTTCCGTGAGCTCGGTTTCGACTCGTTGACTGCGGTGGAGTTGCGTAATCGGTTGGCCGCCGCGACCGGGTTGTCGTTGCCGGCCACGCTGGTCTTCGACTATCCGGCCCCGGTGGTGTTGGCCGGGTATCTGTTGACGGAGCTGCTCGGTGGACAGGTCGATGTTCTCGTGCCGGTGGTGGTTGGTGCGGGTGTTGATGAGCTGGTGGCGATTGTGGGGATGGGGTGTCGGTATCCGGGTGGGGTGGGTGACCCGGAGGGGTTCTGGCGGTTGCTGGTCGAGGGTGTTGACGCGGTGGGTGGGTTCCCTGCGGATCGGGGTTGGGATCTGACGGCGCTGTACGACCCCGATCGGCAGCGGTCGGGGACCAGTTATGCCCGTGAGGGTGGGTTTCTGGCTGACGTGGCGTTGTTTGATGCGGGTTTTTTTGGGATCAGTCCGCGGGAGGCTGTGGCGATGGATCCGCAGCAGCGGTTGTTGTTGGAGGTGTCCTGGGAGGCGTTGGAGCGGGCGGGGATCGATCCGTCGGGGCTGCGTGGGTCGGACACGGGCGTGTATGTGGGTACCACTGGGCAGGACTACGTCTCGGTGGTTGGTGATGCGCAGACCGGTAGTGAGGGGCATTTGCTGACGGGGAATGCGGCGAGTGTGATGTCGGGGCGGGTGGCGTACGCGCTGGGTCTGGAGGGTCCGGCGGTGTCGGTGGATACGGCGTGTTCGTCGTCGTTGGTGGCGGTGCATTTGGCGGCGCAGGCGTTGCGGTCGGGTGAGTGTTCGATGGCTCTGGCTGGTGGTGTGACGGTGATGGCCACGCCGGGGGCGTTTGTGGAGTTTTCCCGGCAGGGCGGGTTGGCTGCTGATGGGCGGTGTAAGCCGTTCGCGGATGCGGCTGACGGTACGGGTTGGGGTGAGGGTGTCGGGGTTGTGGTGTTGGAGCGGTTGTCGGATGCGCGTCGGCGGGGGCATCAGGTGTTGGCGGTGCTGCGGGGCAGCGCGGTCAATCAGGATGGTGCGTCGAATGGGTTGAGTGCTCCGAATGGGCCGTCGCAGCAGCGGGTGATCCGTCAGGCTTTGGCCAACGCGCGGTTGTCGCCGGGCGAGGTGGATGTGGTGGAGGCGCACGGTACGGGCACCAGGTTGGGTGATCCGATCGAGGCGCAGGCGCTGATTGCCGCGTACGGTCAGGATCGGCCGGCGGGGCAGCCGTTGCGGTTGGGGTCGGTGAAGTCGAACATCGGCCACACCATGGCGGCCGCAGGTGTTGCCGGGATCATCAAAATGGTCCTGGCGATGCGGCACGGTTTGATGCCCAGGACACTGCATGTGGACGCCCCGTCCACCCATGTGGATTGGTCGACCGGTTCGGTGCAGTTGCTGACCGAGGCCACACCATGGCCGGTCAACGGCCGGCCGCGGCGGGCTGGGGTGTCGTCGTTTGGAATCAGCGGTACCAACGCCCACCTCATCCTCGAAGAGGCCGAACCGCTCCAGATCCTGGAGGAGGCTGAACCGTTCGAACCGCTGCAGGGCACACCTGCCGACCGGGCGGGCTCGAGCCAGAAGCCGCCGGCCCCGTCGCTGGCCGGTGGGGTGGTGCCGTGGTTGTTGTCGGCCAAGACCGAGCTGGCGTTGCGGGCGCAGGCGCAGCGGTTGGCGGGGTTTCTGGCCGACCGGCCTGAGGTTGAGCCGGTAACGGTGGGGCGGGCGTTGGCGGCCCGGTCGGTGTTCGCGCATCGGGGTGTGGTGCTCGGTCAGGATCGGTCGGTGTTGTTGGACGGGTTGCAGGCGTTGGCTTCTGGTGTCGAGGCGCCGGGGGTGGTTGCCGGGGTTGCGGGGTCTGGTCGTCTGGCGGTGGTGTTTTCCGGGCAGGGTAGCCAGCGCGTCGGGATGGGTCGGGGCCTGTATGAGGCGTATCCGGTGTTCGCGGAAGTGTTCGATGAGGTGTGCGCGTACTTCGACCAGCATTTGGAGCGGTCGTTGCGGGAGGTGGTCGCGGGGGAGCCGCGGTTGCTGGATCAGACGGTGTATACGCAGGCGGGGTTGTTCGCGGTGCAGGTGGCGTTGTACCGGCTGCTCGACTCGTGGGGGGTGACCCCGCAGTATGTGGCGGGGCATTCGGTTGGTGAGTTGAGCGCGGCGTGTGTGGCTGGGGTGTGGGGTCTGGCTGATGCGGTGGCGGTGGTGGCCGCCCGGGGCCGCCTGATGCAGGCGCTTCCTGCTGGTGGAGCCATGGTGGCGTTGACCGCCAGTGACGTCGAGGCGCAGGAGTTGATCGTCGGGCACACCGATCTGGTGGGCGTCGCGGCGGTCAACGGTCCCCGCTCCACGGTGATCTCCGGTGACCAGAATCTGGTGCTGGATCTGGCGCAGCAGTGGCGAGACAGCGGCGGCAAAGCGCGGCAGCTGAAGGTCAGTCACGCGTTCCATTCGCCGTTGATGGAGCCGATGCTGGCCGAGTTCGCCGACGTGTTGGCCGAGGTCACCTGGCGGGAGCCGACCATCCCGGTGGTGTCCGGCACCCCGGGTGCGGACGTGACCGATCCCGAGTACTGGCTGGGGCATGCCCGGCAGACGGTGCGCTATCACGATGCGGTGAACGCGTTGCGTGAGCGAGGGGTGGGTGTCTTCCTCGAGTTGGGCCCGGACGGCACGCTGACCTCGATGGCCGACCCCGACACGGACGTGTGGCTACCCGCGCTGCGAGCTGAGCGGGATGAGCCGCAGACACTGTTGACCGCAGTCGCGGGCGTCCACGTACACGGCGGAGCGGTGGACTGGCCGACGCTGCTCGGTGCGAGTACCGGCCCGGCCGAGGCCATGGGCGTGGCGGTGGGCGGGGCCATCGCGCTGCGGGCTGAGTTGCCGACCTATCCGTTTCAGCGTCAGCGGTTCTGGCCGGTGGTGCGGGGTGTGTCGGTGGGGGGTGTGGATGGTGGGTTTGATGCGGAGTTTTGGCAGGTGGTGCAGCGGGGTGATGTGGCGGCTTTGGCTTCTGTCTTGCGGGTGGATGAGGAGGGTGTGGCGGGGGTTCTGCCGGCGTTGGTGGAGTGGCGGCGGGCTCGTGAGGGCCGGCGGTTGATTGACGGGTGGCGGTACCGGGTTGTGTGGGAGCCGTTGACTGGTGGTCCTGAGGCGATGCTGGATGGTGTGTGGCTTCTGGTGTATGGCGTGGATTTGGTGGCTGATGACAGTGAGTGGGTCGGGTTGGTTGAGCAGGTTCTGGTGGGGCATGGTGCGCGGGTGGTGCCGGTAGCTGTTGACGGCAGCCGGGTGGGGGTGGCTGCGGCGTTGGGGGCGGTGGTGGGCGGGCCTGATGGGGGTGGGTGGGGTGGGGTGGTGTTCCTGCCTGGTCGGGCGCCGGTGCCTGAGTTGTTGGCGTTGCTGCAGGGTCTGCACGACGCTGACATGGGTAGCGACGCGGGGCGGGTGTGGGTGTTCACGCGGGGTGCGGTGGGTACGGGTCGTTTCGATGCTCCTGTGGATCCGGTGCAGGCTCAGGCGTGGGGTTTGGGTGTGGTCGCGGCGTTGGAGTATCCCCGTGTCTGGGGTGGTCTGGTTGATCTGCCCATGTCGTGGCCGGATGGGTCGCGGGACGCGGCTGCGATGGGGCGTCGTTGTGCTGGGGTGTTGGCTGGGTGGGGTGGTCAGGATCAGGTCGCGGTGCGCGCGAGTGGTGTGTATGGGCGCAGGTTGGTGCGTGCCCGGGCGGAGGGGTCGCCGCGGGTGTGGCAGCCGCGGGGCACGGTGTTGATCACTGGTGGTACTGGTGGTCTGGGTGGACATGTGGCTCGTTGGGTGGCTGGGCATGGTGCGCAGCATGTGGTGTTGGTGTCGCGTCGGGGTGTGGATGGGCCGGGCGTGGCCGAGTTGGTCGGTGAGTTGAGCGCTGATGGCCGGGTCCGGGTGAGTGTGTGGGGTTGTGATGTGGCGGATCGTGACGCGTTGGCGGCGGTCCTGTCCGAGGTGGGGCCGGTGGATGCGGTGGTCCACGCGGCGGGGGTGGGTCATCTCGCGGCTATCGATGATGTCGGTCCGCAGGTGGTAGAGCGTGTTTTGGCGGGGAAGGTCGCGGGTCTTCGTAATCTGCATGAGCTTCTGGTCGAGGGGTCCGAGCATCGGTTGGACGCGATGGTGTTGTTTTCTTCGAATGCTGGGGTGTGGGGTGGTGGTGGGCAGGGGGTGTATGCGGCTGCTAATGCGTTTCTGGATGCCTACGCCGTTCAGCAGCGTGCTGTGGGGCGGTCGGTGACCAGTGTGGCGTGGGGTTTGTGGGCTGGTGAGGGGATGGCTGAGCAGGGCGATACCGCGCGGTTGCATCGGCGTGGGGTTCGCAGTATGGATCCGCAGCGGGCGGTGCAGGCTCTGGCCGAGGCGGTCGGTCAGGGTGAGGACTTCCTCGCGGTGGCTGACGTGGACTGGGGCCAGTTCACGAAGGCGTTCACTTCCGCACGCCCGAGTGCGCTCCTGGCCGGACTGCCCGAGGCGCAAGCCGCCATCGCTGTAGCCGACGTCGAGCCTGGGCCGTTCGATGATTCAGCACTGGCCACCGAGCTACGGACGTTGACCGGCCCGCAACGTCAGCAGAAGATCCTCGAACTGGTACGCACCCACGCCGCCACCGCCCTGGGCCACGACAGCGCCGAGGCGATCCCACCTGATCGGGCGTTCCGCGAACTCGGCTTCGACTCGCTGACCGCGGTGGAACTACGCAATCGGCTGGCTACCGCGACCGGACTGCCGTTGCCGGCCACGCTGGTCTTCGACTACCCCACCCCTGACGTGTTGGCCCGGTACGTGCTGACGGAGCTGCTCGGTGAGCAGGCCGATGTCCTCATACCGGTAACGGTTGGTGCGGGTGTTGATGAGCCGGTGGCGATTGTGGGGATGGGGTGTCGGTATCCGGGTGGGGTGGGTGACCCGGAGGGGTTCTGGCGGTTGCTGGTCGAGGGTGTTGACGCGGTGGGTGGGTTCCCTGCGGATCGGGGTTGGGATCTGACGGCGCTGTACGACCCCGATCGGCAGCGGTCGGGGACCAGTTATGCCCGTGAGGGCGGGTTTCTGGCTGACGTGGCGTTGTTTGATGCGGGTTTTTTTGGGATCAGTCCGCGGGAGGCTGTGGCGATGGATCCGCAGCAGCGGTTGTTGTTGGAGGTGTCCTGGGAGGCGTTGGAGCGGGCGGGGATCGATCCGTCGGGGCTGCGTGGGTCGGACACGGGCGTGTATGTGGGTACCACCGGGCAGGACTACGTCTCGGTGGTTGGTGATGCGCAGACCGGTAGTGAGGGGCATTTGCTGACGGGGAATGCGGCGAGTGTGATGTCGGGGCGGGTGGCGTACGCGCTGGGTCTGGAGGGTCCGGCGGTGTCGGTGGATACGGCGTGTTCGTCGTCGTTGGTGGCGGTGCATTTGGCGGCGCAGGCGTTGCGGTCGGGTGAGTGTTCGATGGCTCTGGCTGGTGGTGTGACGGTGATGGCCACGCCGGGGGCGTTTGTGGAGTTTTCCCGGCAGGGCGGGTTGGCTGCTGATGGGCGGTGTAAGCCGTTCGCGGACGCGGCTGACGGTACGGGTTGGGGTGAGGGTGTCGGGGTTGTGGTGTTGGAGCGGTTGTCGGATGCGCGTCGGCGGGGGCATCAGGTGTTGGCGGTGCTGCGGGGCAGCGCGGTCAATCAGGATGGTGCGTCGAATGGGTTGAGTGCTCCGAATGGGCCGTCGCAGCAGCGGGTGATCCGTCAGGCTTTGGCTAACGCGCGGTTGTCGCCGGGCGAGGTGGATGTGGTGGAGGCGCACGGTACGGGCACCACGCTGGGTGATCCGATCGAGGCGCAGGCGCTGATTGCCGCGTACGGTCAGGATCGGCCGGCGGGGCAGCCGTTGCGGTTGGGGTCGGTGAAGTCGAACATCGGCCACACCCAGGCGGCCGCAGGCGTTGCCGGGATCATCAAGATGGTCCTGGCGATGCGGCACGGGTTGATGCCCAGGACACTGCATGTGGACGCCCCGTCGTCACATGTGGACTGGTCGGCCGGTTCGGTGCGGTTGCTGACCGAGGCGACACCGTGGCCGGTCAATGGTCGGCCGCGGCGGGCTGGGGTGTCGTCGTTCGGGATCAGCGGCACCAACGCCCACCTCATCCTCGAAGAAGCCGATCCCGTACCGGACACGGCGTTGAGTCATGAGCCGGCCCTGCCGGCCGGCGGTGTGGTGCCGTGGTTGTTGTCGGCCAAGTCCGAGGTGGCGTTGCGGGCGCAGGCGCAGCGGTTGGCGGGGTTTGTGGCCGACCAGCCTGAGGTGGATCCGGCGGTGGTGGGGCGGGCGTTGGTGGACAGCCGGGCGACCGGGTTCGCGCATCGGGGTGTGGTGCTCGGTCAGGATCGGTCGGTGTTGGTCGACGGGTTGCAGGCGTTGGCCTCTGGTGTCGAGGCGCCGGGGGTGGTTGCCGGGGTTGCGGGGTCTGGTCGTCTGGCGGTGGTGTTTTCCGGGCAGGGCAGCCAGCGGCTCGGGATGGGCCGGGGCCTGTATGAGGCGTATCCGGTGTTCGCTGAAGTGTTCGATGAGGTGTGCGCGTACTTCGACCAGCATTTGGAGCGGTCGTTGCGGGAGGTGGTCGCGGGGGAGCCGCGGTTGCTGGATCAGACGGTGTATACGCAGGCGGGGTTGTTCGCGGTGCAGGTGGCGTTGTATCGGCTGCTCGACTCGTGGGGTGTGGTGCCGCAGTATCTGGCCGGACACTCGATTGGTGAGTTGAGCGCGGCGTATGTGGCCGGGGTGTGGGGTCTGCCTGACGCGGTGGCGGTGGTGGCCGCCCGGGGCAGGTTGATGCAGGCGCTACCCGCTGGCGGCGCCATGGTCGCGTTGACCGCCAGCGACGTCGAGGCGCAGGATCTGATCGCCGGGCACACCGACCTGGTCGGCGTCGCGGCGGTCAACGGTCCCCGCTCCACGGTGATCTCCGGCGACCAGAATCTGGTGCTGGATCTGGCGCAGCAGTGGCGAGACAGCGGCGGCAAAGCGCGGCAGCTGAAGGTCAGTCACGCGTTCCATTCGCCGTTGATGGAACCGATGCTGGCCGAGTTCGCCGACGTGTTGGACGAGGTCACCTGGCGGGAGCCGACCATCCCGGTAATCTCCGGCACTCCGGGTGCGGATGTGACCGAACCGGGATATTGGCTGGCGCATGCCCGGCACACGGTGCGCTATCACGATGCGGTGAACGCGTTGCGTGAGCGAGGGGTGGGTGTCTTCCTCGAGTTGGGCCCGGACGGCACGCTGACCTCGATGGTCGACCCCGAGACCCCCGACACGGACGTGTGGCTACCCGCGCTGCGAGCTGAGCGGGACGAGCCGCAGACACTGCTGACCGCGGTCGCGGGTGCTCACGTACACGGCGCGGCGGTCGACTGGTCGACAGTGCTCGGCACGAGTACCGGCTCGACCCAGCCGGTTGCTCTGCCGACCTATCCGTTCCAGCATCAGCGGTTCTGGCCGCAGCCGGCGCTGGCCGGTGTGGGCGACGTCCGGGTGTTGGGGCAGGGTTCGGCTGATCATCCGTTGTTGCGGGCGGCGGTGTCCTTGGCCGATGGGGACGGGGTGTTGTTGACCGGCCGGTTGTCGGTGTCTGCGCAGCCGTGGCTGGCCGATCACGCGGTGTTGGGTTCGGTGTTGTTGGCGGGCACGGCGTTTGTGGAGTTGGTGGTGTATGCCGGGGATCAGGTGGGTTGTGGCGTGGTGCAGGAGTTGACGCTGCAGGCGCCGTTGGTGTTGCCCGAGCAGGGTGGGGTGCAGGTGCAGGTGTGGGTCGGTGATCCCGACCAGGATGGTCGGCGGCCGGTCAACGTGTACTCCCGGGCAGAGGATGTGCAGGGTTCGTGGACTCGGAATGCCACGGGTGTGTTGAGCTTGCAGGCCGGCCGGGTTGCGGCGGGGTTGGGGCAGTGGCCACCGGCCGACGCCCAGCCGGTGGCGGTGGACGGGTTGTACGAACGGTTGGCCGGTGGCGGGTACGTGTACGGGCCGGTGTTTCAGGGCTTGCGGGCGGTGTGGCGTGCCGACCGGGATGTGTATGCCGAGGTGGCACTGCCCGAGCACGCCGAAGCCGACGGGTTCGGACTACATCCGGCGGTGCTGGACGCGGCGTTGCACCCGATCGGGTTGACCGGACTGCTCGGCGACGATCAGGCGGTGTTGCCGTTCGCGTGGAGCGGGGTCCGGCTGCACGCCACCGGAGCGAGGACGCTGCGGGTCCGGCTGACACCAGCCGACGACGGCGCTTTCGCGGTGGCGGTGTTCGACACCGCCGGCCAGCCGGTCCTGACCGCGGACTCGCTGGTGATGCGGCCGGCAACCACCGACCAGCTCGGCGCCGGGGCGCCAGACACGGCGCAGTCACTGTTCACGGTGGAATGGGTACCGCTACCAGACGCCGAACCCGATACCACGTCGGTGGCTACCGAACTTGTCTGGGCATGGCACGGCCAGCGGCCGCAACCCCTACTGGTGCCCCACCCGCCAGCCCTGCTTGACGGCGAGCTGCCCCCCGTCGTGGTCGCCGAACTACCGGCCACAGACGATGCTGTGGGTGTTGTCGAGGCTACGCACGTGGCGAGTGCGTTGGTGTTGGGGTGGGTT
Organism: Micromonospora sp. NBC_01392; assembly: GCF_045040125.1. NCBI lineage: Bacteria > Bacillati > Actinomycetota > Actinomycetes > Micromonosporales > Micromonosporaceae > Micromonospora > Micromonospora sp. NBC_01392. The sequence goes on from NZ_CP109549.1 coordinate 3,051,760, forward strand.
CAGGATTGGCTGGCTGGTCCGGGTACGGAGGGTTCCCGGTTGGTGGTGCTCACTCACGGTGCTACCGATGGTAGTGACCTGGCCGCGGCTGCGGTGTGGGGCTTGGTCCGTTCCGCGCAGTCTGAACACCCCCACCGGTTCATCCTGCTCGACACCGACACCGACACCGACCACGGCAGCGAATTGGGCAGGATCCTCACGGCGGTGCTGGACAGCGGCGAACCGGAGATCGCGGTACGCGCTCGTGAGTTGTATGCCCGCCGGTTGACCCGAGCCGGTACTGGCCGGCTGTCGCTGTCCGGCGCTGACGGGTTGTCGGCGGGGTTGGATGCGGGTGGCACGGTGGTGGTCACGGGTGGGACCGGGGTGTTGGGTGGGTTGGTGGCCCGGCATCTGGTCACCGCGCATGGGGTCAGGCATCTGTTGTTGTTGTCGAGGCGGGGTCCGGCCGCGCCGGGAGCTGCGGAGCTGGTCGGTGAGCTGACCGGGTTGGGTGCGCGGGTGCAGGTGGCGGCGTGTGATGTCGCTGACCGCGACGCTTTGGCCGAGGTGTTGGCGGCGTTGCCGGCCGGGCATCCGCTGGTCGGGGTGGTGCACACCGCGGGAGTGCTTGATGACGGGGTGGTCGAGGCGTTGACGCCGCAGCGGCTGGGCACGGTGCTGCGGGCCAAGGCCGATGCGGCGTGGTGGCTGCACGAACTGACCCAGGATTCGGATCTTGCGATGTTCGTGGTGTATTCCTCGGCAGCGGCCACGCTCGGATCACCGGGGCAGGGAAACTACGCCGCCGCGAACGCGGTCCTGGACGCCTTGGCGCTGCGGCGGCGGGCCGAGGGTCTGGTCGGTCAGTCGCTGGCGTGGGGGCTGTGGGCGCAGCAGTCGGCGATGACCGGGCATCTCGGCGAGGCCGACCTGGACCGGATGCGACGCGGCGGCATCCTTCCCATGTCCTCGGAGGAGGGCCTGGCGTTGTTCGACACGGCAGTACGCACCGACCGGCCGCAGCTCGTGCCGATCCGGGTGGACCTGCCCGTGCTGCGTCGCGCCGGCGCCGGTGGCCTGCCGCCGTTGTGGCAGGCGTTGGCCGGCGGCTCAACCCGCCGGGCGGCGACCGCCGCCGATACGCCGGTCGATCTGGCCGCCAGGTTGGCCGTCATGGGGGTCGAGGAACGCCAGCGGACAGTTCTGGAGCTGGTGCGTACCCACGCGGCCACAGCTCTTGGTCACGACAGTGCTCAGGCAGTCGCACCTGATCGGGCGTTCCGCGAGCTCGGCTTCGACTCCCTGACCGCGGTGGAGCTGCGTAACCGGCTGGCCACCGCGACCGGACTGTCGCTGCCGGCCACGCTGGTCTTCGACTACCCCACCCCGGACGTGTTGGCCCGGTACGTGCTGACGGAACTGCTCGGTGAGCAGGCCGATGTTCTCGTGCCGGTAACGGTTGGTGCGGGTGTGGATGAGCCGGTGGCGATTGTGGGGATGGGGTGTCGATATCCGGGTGGGGTGGGTGACCCGGAGGAGTTCTGGCAGTTGCTGGTCGAGGGTGTTGACGCGGTGGATGGGTTCCCCGCCGATCGGGGCTGGGAAGCCGGGTCGTGGGATGACCCGGATTCGGCGGGGTCGGGGACCAGTTATGTCCGCAAGGGCGGCTTCCTGACTGACGCGGCGTTGTTTGATGCGGGGTTTTTTGGGATCAGTCCGCGGGAGGCTGTGGCGATGGATCCGCAGCAGCGGTTGTTGTTGGAGGTTTCCTGGGAGGCGTTGGAGCGGGCCGGGATCGATCCGTCGGGGCTGCGGGGGTCGGACACCGGCGTGTACGTGGGCCTCATGTACCACGACTACGCGATGCAGTTGGCGGCGAGTCCGGCTGAGACCGAGGGATATGCCACCGGGACCAGCGGAAGCGTGGCGTCGGGGCGGGTGGCTTACGCCTTGGGCCTGGAGGGTCCGGCGGTGTCGGTGGATACGGCGTGTTCGTCGTCGTTGGTGACGGTGCATCTGGCGGCGCAGGCGTTGCGCTCGGGTGAGTGTTCGATGGCCCTGGCCGGCGGTGTGACGGTGATGGCTACGCCGGCAGCGTTCGTGGAGTTCTCCCGGCAGGGCGGGTTGGCTGCTGACGGGCGGTGTAAGCCGTTCGCGGATGCGGCTGACGGTACGGGTTGGGGTGAGGGTGTCGGGTTGTTGGTGTTGGAGCGGTTGTCGGATGCGCGTCGGCGGGGGCATCAGGTGTTGGCGGTGCTGCGGGGCAGCGCGGTCAACCAGGACGGCGCCTCCAACGGGTTGAGTGCTCCGAATGGGCCGTCGCAGCAGCGGGTGATCCGTCAGGCCCTGGCCAACGCGCGGTTGTCGCCGGGCGAGGTGGATGTGGTGGAGGCGCACGGTACGGGCACCACGCTGGGTGATCCGATCGAGGCGCAGGCGCTGATTGCCGCGTACGGTCAGGATCGGCCGGCGGGGCAGCCGTTGCGGTTGGGGTCGGTGAAGTCGAACATCGGCCACACCCAGGCAGCCGCAGGCGTCGCCGGGATCATCAAGATGGTCCTGGCGATGCGGCACGGTTTGATGCCCAAGACACTGCACGTGGACGCTCCGTCGTCACATGTGGACTGGTCGGCCGGTTCGGTGACGCTGCTGACCGAGGCGACACCGTGGCCGGTCAATGGTCGGCCGCGGCGGGCTGGGGTGTCGTCGTTCGGGATCAGTGGCACCAACGCCCACCTCATCCTCGAAGAAGCCGATCCCGTACCGGATACGGCGTTGGGTCGTGAACCGGCCCCGCCGCTGGGGGGTGTCGTGCCGTGGTTGTTGTCGGCCAAGTCCGAGCTGGCGTTGCGGGCGCAGGCGCAGCGGTTGGCGGGGTTTCTGGCCGACCGGCCTGACGTTGAGCCGGTAACGGTGGGGCGGGCGTTGGCGGCCCGGTCGGTGTTCGCGCATCGGGGTGTGGTGCTCGGTCAGGATCGGTCGGTGTTGGTGGACGGGTTGCAGGCGTTGGCCTCGGGTGTCGAGGCGCCGGGGGTGGTTGCCGGGGTTGCGGGGTCTGGTCGTCTGGCGGTGGTGTTTTCCGGGCAGGGTAGCCAGCGGCTCGGGATGGGTCGGGGCCTGTATGAGGCGTATCCGGTGTTCGCTGAAGTGTTCGATCAGGTCTGCGCATACTTCGACCAGCATTTGGAGCGGTCGTTGCGGGAGGTGGTCGCGGGGGAGCCGCGGTTGCTGGATCAGACGGTGTACACCCAGGCGGGGTTGTTCGCGGTGCAGGTGGCGTTGTACCGGCTGCTCGACTCGTGGGGGGTGGCCCCGCAGTATCTGGCCGGACACTCGATCGGCGAGTTGAGCGCGGCGTATGTGGCCGGGGTGTGGGACCTGCCCGATGCGGTGGCGGTGGTGGCCGCCCGGGGCCGCCTGATGCAGGCGCTACCCGCTGGCGGAGCCATGGTGGCGTTGACCGCCAGTGACGTCGAGGCGCAGGAGCTGATCGCCGGGCACACCGACCTGGTGGGCGTCGCGGCGGTCAACGGTCCCCGCTCCACGGTGATCTCCGGTGACCAGAGTCTGGTGCTGGATCTGGCGCAGCAGTGGCGAGACAGCGGCGGCAAAGCGCGGCAGCTGAAGGTCAGTCACGCGTTCCATTCGCCGTTGATGGAACCGATGCTGGCCGAGTTCGCCGACGTGTTGGACGAGGTCACCTGGCGGGAGCCGACCATCCCGGTAATCTCCGGCACTCCGGGTGCGGATGTGACCGAACCGGGATATTGGCTGGCGCATGCCCGGCACACGGTGCGCTATCACGATGCGGTGAACGCGTTGCGTGAGCGAGGGGTGGGTGTCTTCCTCGAGTTGGGCCCGGACGGCACGCTGACCTCGATGGCCGACCCCGAGACCCCCGACACGGATGTGTGGCTACCCGCGCTGCGAGCTGAGCGGGACGAGCCGCAGACACTGCTGACCGCGGTCGCGGGCGTCCACGTACACGGCGGAGCGGTGGACTGGCCGACACTGCTCGGCACGAGCGCCGGTCGGCGGGCTCTGGAACTGCCGACCTACCCGTTCCAGCATCAGCGGTTCTGGCCGCAGCCGGCGGTGGCCGGTGTGGGCGACGCTCGGGTGTTGGGGCTGGGTTCGGCTGATCATCCGTTGTTGGGTGCGGCGGTGTCGTTGGCTGATGGGGACGGGGTGTTGTTGACCGGCCGGTTGTCGGTGTCTGCGCAGCCGTGGCTGGCCGATCATGCGGTGTTGGGTTCGGTGCTGCTGGCAGGCACGACGTACGTGGAGTTGATGATGTACGCCGGCGACCAGGCGGGTTGTGGCGTGGTGCAGGAGTTGACGCTGCAGGCGCCGTTGGTGCTGCCCGAGCAGGGTGGGGTGCAGGTGCAGGTGTGGGTCGGTGATCCCGACCAGGGTGGTCGACGGCCGGTCAACGTGTACTCCCGGGCAGAGGATGTGCAGGGTTCGTGGACTCGGCATGCCACGGGTGTGCTGAGCCCACAGGCCGGTCGGGTTCCGGCCGGGTTGGGGCAGTGGCCACCGGCCGACGCGCGGCCGGTGGCGGTTGACGGTTTGTACGAGCGGTTGGCCGGTGGCGGGTACGTGTACGGGCCGGTGTTCCAGGGTGTACGGGCGGTATGGCGTGCCGACCGGGATGTGTATGCCGAGGTGGCGTTGTCCGAGGAGGTCGAGACCGGCGGGTTCGGGTTGCATCCGGCGGTGTTGGACGCGGCGCTGCACCCGATCGGACTGACCGGACTGCTCGGCGACGGGGCGGTGTTGCCATTCGCGTGGAGCGGGGTCCGGCTGCACGCGACCGGAGCGAGGACGCTGCGGGTCCGGCTGACACCCGCCGACGACGGCGGTATCGCGGTGGCCGTGTTCGACACCGCCGGCCAGCCGGTCCTGACCGCAGACTCGCTGGTGCTGCGACCAGTGACCACCGACCAACTCGCGGCCGGGGCGCTAGACGCGGCGCAGTCACTGTTCACCGTGCAATGGGTGCCGCTACCAGACGCGGAACCCGACACCACGCCGGCGGCTGCCGAAACGGACTGGGCATGGCATGGGCAGGTTGAGGGTGAGCTGCCCCCCGTCGTGGTCGCCGAGCTACCGGCCACAGACGATGCTGTGGGTGTTGTCGAGGCTACGCACGTGGCGAGTGCGTTGGTGTTGGGGTGGGTTCAGGATTGGCTGGCTGGTCCGGGTACGGAGGGTTCCCGGTTGGTGGTGCTCACCCGTGGTGCTACCGATGGCAGTGACCTGGCCGCGGCTGCGGTGTGGGGCCTGGTCCGTTCCGCGCAGTCCGAACACCCCAACCGATTCATCCTGCTCGACACCGACACCGACACCGACCACGGCAGCGAATTGGGCAGGATCCTCACGGCGGTGCTCGACAGCGGCGAACCGGAGATCGCGGTACGCGCCGGTGAGTTGTATGTCCGCCGGTTGACCCGAGCCGGTACTGGCCGGCTGTCGCTGTCCGGCGCTGACGCGTTGTCGGCGGGGTTGGATGCGGGTGGCACGGTGGTGGTCACTGGTGGGACTGGGGTGTTGGGTGGGTTGGTGGCCCGGCATCTGGTCACCGCGTATGGGGTCAGGCATCTGTTGTTGTTGTCGAGGCGGGGTCCGGCCGCGGCGGGGGCTGCGGAGCTGGTCGGTGAGCTGACGGAGTTGGGTGCGCGGGTGCGGGTGGCGGCGTGTGATGTCGCTGACCGCGACGCTCTGGCCGAGGTGTTGGCGGCGTTGCCGGCTGAGCATCCGCTGGTCGGGGTGGTGCACACCGCGGGAGTGCTTGATGACGGGGTGGTCGAGGCGTTGACGCCGCAGCGGCTGGGCACGGTGTTGCGGGCCAAGGCCGATGCGGCGTGGTGGCTGCACGAACTGACCCAGGATTCGGATCTTGCGATGTTCGTGGTGTATTCCTCGGCAGCGGCCACGCTCGGATCACCGGGGCAGGGAAACTACGCTGCGGCGAACGCGGTCCTGGACGCCTTGGCGCTGCGGCGGCGGGCCGAGGGTCTGGTCGGTCAGTCGTTGGCGTGGGGGCTGTGGGCGCAGCAGTCGGCGATGACCGGACATCTCGACGAGGCCGACCTGGACCGGATGCGACGCGGCGGCATCCTTCCCCTCTCCTCCGAGGAGGGCCTGGCGTTGTTCGACACGGCAGTACGCACCGACCGGCCGCAGCTCGTGCCGATCCGGGTGGACCTGCCCGTGCTGCGTCGCGCCGGCGCCGGTGGCCTGCCGCCGTTGTGGCAGGCGTTGGCCGGCGGCTCAACCCGCCGCACGGCGACCACAACCGATACGCCGGTGGATCTGGCCGCCAGGCTGGCGGCTATGGGGGTCGAGGAACGCCAGCGGACAGTCCTGGAACTGGTACGGGCACAGGTCGCGGTCGTGCTCGGCCACCCCGACGCCACGGCGATCAACCCGGACAGCGCGTTCCGTGAGCTCGGGTTCGACTCGTTGACCGCGGTGGAGTTGCGTAACCGGTTGGCCGCCGCGACCGGGTTGTCGTTGCCGGCCACGCTGGTCTTCGACCAGCCCAGTACCGGAGCCTTGACCGATCATCTGGTGAACAAGTTGGCCTCTGCCGTGAGTGTCGGCGGCGTTCGCAGCACCGGAGCCGAATCGGCTGGCTCGGGAGCCGTTCGGGTGTCGAACCTTGCGGAGATGTACATGCAGGCCGAGGTGGACGGCAGACACGACGAGTTCTTCGACGTGATCGGGCGATTGGCGAAGCTCCGCCAGACGTTCGGTGTGGACACGGCCGACGAGGCGGTCCGGCCTCCCACCCGGGTCGCCACCGGCGACGCCAAGCCCAAGTTGTACCTGTTCACGCCATACGTAGCCCCGGCCGACTTCCCCTATGCGCGGCTGGGGTTGGCCTTCCAGGGCATTCGTGACGTGTCGGTGGTGCACTCGCCCGGCTTCCATGCCGGGGAGAAACTGCCGGAGGACATCGAGGCGATGACTCTCGCGTACGTCGAGACGATCCTCCGGGACAACGCGAACGGCGAAGAATTCGCACTGGGCGGCACCTCCAGCGGTGGGCTGATCGCCCACCGGGTTGCTGCCAGGCTGGCGCGGATGGGCGTGGCGCCGGCTGGCGTCATTCTGCTCGACTCACCCTCGCAGAGGGACCTTCCCACCGTGTCGGAGGACGGGTCGCTGTGGCAGAAACAGATTTTTGAGGGACTCAGGCGGACCGGCGATGACGGCGATGACAGTTGGGTCTTCGCGATGGTCCATTACCTCTCCTTCCCGTGGTGGCCTGCGGAGCACATCGAGATACCGACGCTCCAGGTTCGTGCATCCGAACGGATCAGCGGACCGACAGACAACGACGACTGGATGTTCACCTGGAGCTACGCCAACACCGTCACGTTGGCAGACGTGCCAGGAAATCATCTACAGATAACCGACGAATACGCTTCGGTGAGCGCGTTGGCGGTCAATGACTGGCTCTCCCGCAGGCCCGAGCAGCGCCCAGCGTTCGTCGACTACCGAGGGTCGAAGTAGACGCGACCCTCCCGAGCTCATGAGCCCAGCTTCGCTGAGCCACCGAATCCTGACCCGGTGGGGGCCACCAACCTGCTCCGCCGGTGGGGCCCGTCTCGCCAAGAACTCGCAGATGAGGGCGCAGGCGAAGCTGAGGACGGCGGCCCTGGAGCGCCCGGATTGCAGGAGCACCTCGTGCAGCCGTTGCCACACCCCGGCGTCGTTGAAGTCCCGTGACCCGCGCCGGCAGGTCATCCTTGAGCCGAACCCCGACTCCGGCGGCAGGTACCCCACGGAACCGGGGGGCAGATGGCGCCGCTTGCTCCGCCCTCCGTCGCGTACATCGAAGGTGTTAACTCTGTTTCATGGACTGGCAGGATCTGCGCGCGCTGCGGGCGGCGGTGCGGCACGGGTCGATCACGGCGGCGGCAGCGGCGCTCGACCGGACCCGGCCCGCCCTGTCCCGACGGATCGCCCGCCTGGAGCGACAGCTCGGCACACCGCTGCTCGTGCGGACCCCGCGGAGCTGCGTGCCGACCGACGCCGGCCGTCGCCTGGTGGACGCCGCCGCCCGGGCTGCCGCCTCCTGGGCCGCCACCGTCGGACAGGCCCGGGAGGTCGTCGGCGGCACGGCGGCTCCGCCGCCCACCCCGGACTCGGTCACCTGGTCCGACCTGGCGGTGCTGCGCGCGGTCCACGAGCACGGCGGCGTCGCGGCTGCCGGGCGAGAGCTGCGACTGGCCCGGCCCGCGGTCTCCCGGCGGATCGCCCGGCTGCACCGGGTGGTCGGCGTCGCGTTGCTGGTGTCCGGCGCCCGACGTGCGACGGTCACCCCCGCCGGACACATCCTGCTCAAGGGCGCCGACCAGATCGATGCCGCCCTGGCCCAGGCGGTTTCGCTGCGGCGACCCACCAGGTCGGCATCGCCGCCGACGGCCCGCCTGCCCGAAAGGCTGAGGCTGGCCTTCGGGCTGATCTCCCCGCAGCAGGTGGTCGCCCGGCTGCGCGCGTCGGTACCCACCACCGCCTGGCAGTTGGAGCAGGTGCCACTACCGACGGCGGTGCACCGGATGCGCGCCGACGACCTGGACCTCTTCTACGGCTGGTCGATGGGGCTGGCGATGCCGCGCGGCCGGGGACCGGTCCGGATGCGGTCGCTGCTGGCCGCCCCGTACGCGGTGGCCGCGGGTGCCGGGCACTGGGCGGCCAGCCGCGCCGGGCTGCGGGTGACCGATCTGGCCGGCGAGGAGTGGGTGGTGGACCCGGATCCGGTCATCCGCGCGTACGAGTTGGGATTGTGCCGCCGCTACGGCTTCGTGCCGGAGACCGTGCACGTCGCGGGGGACACGGCGGCCATTCGGGCGCTGGTGGGCGCCGGGCAGGCGATCAGCTGGGTGGTCGGCGGGCTGATGCCCGGCGACGACTACGTGGTGGTGCGTCCGTCGGACGCGCCCCTCGGACGGCTGGTCCTCATGTGGAACGCCCGGGTGCTGACCGACGCCGACGCCGGCTGGCTGGGAGAGCTCATGCTCGACCTGAACCTGCGGCTGTGGCGCGAGCGTGAGCCGGCCCTGATCGAGTGGCTGCGCCGGCACGCCACGTCGGACCTCCGCCGCCGCCTCGACCGACCCGCCGGCGGAGCGTGAACGTCGGCACCGTAAGGCGATCGTTGCACCACCGCGGGGGCGTGCCGAGAACGGCTCTGGCAGCCCCCTACCGGCGCGCGCGAGGCTGACGGCGGCTGATCGTCGCCCGGCGCCCCCACCCCGTCCCGGGGCCGGCCCGGACGACCGACCGCGTCCGTCTCGCACCGCAACGGATACGGACGCACGATCCGAGAGGACCTCCATGTTCCTGCGCAACCGCGTGTGCGTCGGCCTGCTCGCCGCCGCCGGCGCGCTGGCGGCGGGGCTGGCGAGCATCGCCACGCCGGCGATGGCGGCGCCCGCGCCCGCAGCGGTCGGATACACCGCCGTCGAGGGCGTACGCACCCTGACCTTCCTCAACGCCCCGGAACGCCTGCTCTACGGCGAGGACACCGACCGGGACCTCATCTATCGGGGCTCGCTCGACCCCGGCGCCCACCGGGTCTTCTTCGAGCACGGCAACTACAGCGGGACCCCGTTCGTCTACGGCATCCTGTTGCAGAACACCTCCGGCTGCGACCTGACCTTCAAGGTCGACCGCAAGGGCTACGGCACCTACCCGGGCGCCGGCGTGGGCGCCGCCGCACCGCTGGCCACCATGCTCAACGGCAACGGCGCGGAGACGGCGAAGTCGCTGCCGCGCAACACGAGCGCGTGGCTGTTCACCGCGACCGCCCCGGCGAACGCCTTCTTCACCGGCGCGATCGACCTGAACACCACCCGGGTGGTGAGCTCCTGCGTCGGCGGCGCGGTCTTCGTCAAGGTCGGTGTCTTCAGTGCCCTGCCCACCGCGTCGGCTGCCGCCGCGCTGCCCTATCGCGGCGCCGACAACGGCGACGGGCTGCACAACGACCGCAAGGTCTACGACGGGCGGGTGACCGTGCCGTACAACGTCAACCGGCACGCCCACGAGGTGGTCGCGCAGAACATCAACTACACCATCGACGCCACGACCGCGCTGAACCAGAACTTCCCGGTCAGCTACGGCGGGGTCACCCGCGACCGGTGGACCACCAACGCCACCCCGTCCCGCAAGCCGGCCGCCATCGGCAACGACATGCTCTCGGTCTGGATGCCGCTGTCGTCGAGCAGCTTCGCCCTCACCGAGATCAACCCGTTCGAGCTCGACCCGCGCAACAGCGACGGCACCACCGGCAACCTGGCCAACTGGGGTGTGGTGGAAACCAACACCGGGCGGATCACCAACAACACCGGGGTGCCGCACACCGTGCGCTACGTGCTGCGCCAGGGTGACACGGGAGGCAACGTGCGCTTCGCGCACCGGTGCAGTGTCAACGGCGCGGCCGCGGCCTGGACCAGCGTGGACATGCCGGCGGGCACGCCGGCGAAGACCAGGGAGTGCGTGATCCCGGTGCCGGCCTTCGGCTCGGCGACGTTCTCGGTGTCCCAGGTGCTCGGCGGGCCGAGCATCGGGGTGCTGGAGAACTACCTGGTGATGACCGCCTGACCGACAGGTCTCCGGGGTGGGTGCCGGCCGTACGGCCGGCACCCACCCCGGTCGCCTCGGTTTGCCGGCCCGGTCGTACCGCCGGTGCAGATCGCCCACGTGCACGCCCACGGCCGGCGGGACCAGGTTCCGCTGGCGCGCGTACGAGCAGCCACACGTCCACAGCGGGCGCGAAAGCACAGATCGCCGGCACCGGCCACTTCGTCATTGACGAATTGCCGGCGGCTCTCGTCCAGTAGCCGGCGGCATTCCTGGCTGATCTGCGAGAACGGGAGCCCGCGCCCGCGCGGCCCCCGTTCGGTGACGGTCGGATTGAGCAATGCAGAAGAAGATGAGGGTACCGGCCCGTACTATCTTTCCCCGGTGAGCATTGATCAGCTTGAAACGACGCCTTGTCGCGGGCCGCGTTCCGTGGTGAGCCCGAGTGGTCGGCGTACCGGGCCAGAAGGGCGAGCCTGAACGCCCGCGGCCCGTCGCTGGTGATCGTGCCTGCGTCGTACCGGATCGCGCTCCCGGCCGTGGTGTCCAGATTCGCGACGACGCCGATGGCCCAGGAGCGACTCGACGCGCCGAGCGGCGACGCGATCCGGGCACCGAGCCCGTTCGGCCGGGTCGCCGACCCTGCATGGGAGGAGAAGACCAGATGAGTGGTCCGCAGATCGTGTCCCGGGAGGACTGGCTGCGCGCGCGAATCGAGTTGCTCGCCAAGGAGAAGGCGCTCACCGACGCACGGGACGAGGTCTCGGCAGCTCGGCGGGCCCTGCCGATGACACCGGTCGAGAAAGACTACCGGTTTCGGTCCGCGTCGGGTGAGAAGAGCCTGCTCGACCTGTTCGAGGGGCGCCGGCAGCTCATCACGTACCACTTCATGTTCGATCCGAGCTGGGACGAGGGCTGCGTGAGCTGTTCGTTCCTCGTCGACAACGTGGCGCACCTCGGGCATCTGAATTCCCGCGACACGTCGTTCGCGGCCGTTTCCCGGGCGCCGGCGGAGAAGATCGAGAAGTTCAAGGCACGAATGGGTTGGACGATCCCGTGGGTGTCCTCCTTCGGAACCGACTTCAACTACGACTTCAAGGTCACCGTGGACGAGTCCGTCGCCCCGGTCGAGTACAACTACAAAGACAAGGCGACGCTGGAGCGCGAGGGCCTGACCCACCACATGAGCGGTGAGCAGCACGGGCTGAGCGTCTTCTTCCGGGACGGCTCGAACGTGTTCCACACCTATTCCACGTACGGGCGAGGGCCGGACATCGTGCTCGGCACGTACAACTACCTCGACTTCACGCCGCTGGGCCGGCAGGAGGTCGGAACCGGAATCATGCTGTTCAAGCACCATGACAGGTACGAGTCAGCGGCGGACGGGCCCAGCTGCCACTGACCGGGTCGCTTCCGAACGGTTCGGGCGGGCTGATCCCGCCCGAACCTTCGACGGTGTCGGCCGCCTCCCGAGGAGAGTGTGTCCCGTGCAGGCATGTGCGAACGTCGATGCATGCTGACGTTGCGGCTTCTCGGTCCGATGCAGGTGCATGCCGCTGGTGTTCGAGTGGACGCGGGTCCGCTTCGGCAACGGACGGTTCTCGCGGCGCTCGCGATCGATGCGGGCAGGCCGTTGCAACCGGAGGTGCTGATCGATCGGGTCTGGGGGCAGGCTCTACCGCTCCGGGCACGCCACACCCTGCACGTCTACGTGGCGCGGATCCGCAAGGTGCTCGCCGCGGCCAGCGACCTCAGCAGCTGTCCCGCCGCCCTGACCCATCGATCGGGTGGCTACGTACTGGAGGTGGACCCGGACGCTGTCGACGCGCACCGCTTCCAATCCCTGCTCGACCGTGCCCTGCCCGACCGCGATCCGGTGCGGGAGCGTGCGGAGCTGCTGAAGGCCGCACTCGACCTGTGGCGTGATCGTCCGTTGGCCGATCTCTCCGGCGAGTGGGTCGAGCAGGTGCGGGAGCAATGGCAGCAGAAGCGCATCATCGCGCTCACCTCCTGGGCGGCCGCGGCGGTGGAACTCAACACCCCGGAACTGGTGCTTCCCGAACTCCTCCAGGCCAGTGCCGAACATCCGCTGGTGGAGACCCTGGTGGCGGCGTTGATGCGGGCGTACGCCGCAGCCGGCCGGGGCGCGGAGGCACTGTGCCACTACGCGGCGACCCGTCAATTGCTGGCGGAGCAACTGGGCACCGAGCCGGGACGGGAGCTTCAAGCCCTGCACGGGAAGCTGCTGCGCGGCGACCTCGTGCCGGTGTCGTCCGGGTCGACGCTGAGCCGCCCGCGGCAAGCCGAGCCGGAGGGGCTCGGCGGCGGTGCGGCCGACCGGCCTTTCGACGGACTCACCCGGCCGGCACAGTTGCCGCGCGCGGTGCCTCGCCTCGTCGGCCGGGACGCCGAGCTGGCGACGCTCGACAGGGTAGCGGTCGGCCCGGCGGTGGTGGTCGTCTCGGGCATGGCAGGTGTGGGCAAGACGGCCCTGGTGGTGCACTGGGCCCACCGAGCCGCGCGTGAGTTCCCGGACGGGCAGCTCTACTGCGACTTCGGCGGCTTCGGTCCGGCCGAGGTGCCGGTCCCGCCCGAGGTGGCGCTGGGCGACTTCCTCCAGGCGCTCGGGGTGCCGTCCCCGCAGATGCCGATCGGGGTGGCGGCGCTGGCGGCCCTGTACCGCAGCCTGCTCGTCACCCGGCGCATGGTGATCGTGTTGGACAACGCCCGTACCGCCGACCAGGTCCGCCCCCTGCTGCCCGCCGCCTCCCGGAGCGTGGTGCTGGTGACGAGCCGCGACTGTCTCACCGGCCTGGTGGCGGCCGCGGCTGCTCAGCCGCTCGCTCTCGGCCCGCTTCCACCGCCGGCCGCGCGCGCTCTGCTGCGCTCGCGGCTCGGGAGCGGTCGCGGCACGACGACGGATGCGCTCGGCGACATCGTCGCCGCATGCGGCGGCCTTCCGCTCGCTCTGACGATCGCGGGCGCGCGCCTGGCCACCCGCCCCCTGCTGTCGGTGCCGCAGTTGGCCGCGGAACTGCTCGCCGCCGGGACACTCGACGCCCTCGACGGCGGCGACGCCCACACCGATGTCCGCACCGTACTCTCCTGGTCCTACCGGACGCTGACGGATCGACCCGCACGTCTGTTCCGGTTGCTCGCGGTCCAGCCCTGGCAGGAGATCACGGTGCCGGCCGCCGCCAGCGTCGCCGGGATGTCCCCGGCGGAGGCGGAGCGGGCGCTGGCCACACTCGCCCGCCTGCACCTGATCGACGAGTCAGCGTCTGGACGATTCCGGCAGCACGACGTTCTCCACCGGTACGCCACCGAACTGCTGCACGCGAGCGAGACCGCCGCCGAGCGGAGCGCCGCGCGTGACCGGCTGCTGGCGCACTACGCCGGCACTGCCGTCGCCGCCGCACGCCTGCTCGAACCGCACCGCGAGATGCCGCCGGTGCCGCCCGCCGGGCCGGACGTGTACCCGGTCGTCCTGGACGACGTCGGTACGGCCCGGCAATGGCTGGACACCAACCGGGCCGCGCTGGTGAACGCTGCGCGAGAGGCCCACGCGACCGGTGCCCACCCGGCGGCCGGGCTGATCGCCGCCGCTCTGGCCACCTACCTGCAGCGGCACGGGCACTGGCACGACCAGGCCACCGTCGCGCGCATCGCGCTGCGCGCGGCGGCATGCCTCGGTGACGGTGCGGCGCGTGCGCTCGCGCACCGGGGTACGGCACGCGCGTTGATCCGCCTGCACCGCTACGCCGAAGCCGAGGTGCATCTGCGCCGTTCCCTGCGCCTGGACCAGCGCCTCGGTGACCCCCTGGGGCAGGCCCGGGCACTGAACGGTCTGGCCCTCGTGGCGCAGCACCGCCGCCGCTACGCCGAAGCGCTTCGCCGCAACGGCGAGGGTCTGGCCCTGTTCCTCGCCGCCGGCCACCTCAGCGGCGCCGCGTCCACGCTCAACGACATCGGCTGGCAACAGACCCTGCTCGGACGGCACCGGCACGCCCTCTCCTCCTGCGAGCAGGCACGGGTCTGGCTCGGCCGGCTCGGCGACACCCACGGTCAGGCATGCGCCTGGGACAGCCTGGGCCACATACACGCCCGGCTCGGCAGCCACGGCCTGGCGGCCCGGTGCTTCCGCCAGGCCGTGCAGCTGTTCCAGCCACTCGGCGATCGCTACCTGCAGGCGCAGGCTCTGATCAACAGCGGCGTCAACGAGATGGCGCGGGCGAGACGTCACGATGCTGTCCGGTCGTGGCAGGAGGCGCTGGTGATCCTGGAGGGACTGGGCAGCCCGGAGGCGCGAAGCGTCCGGCGCCTGCTGGCGGACGGCGGCGCGCGTCCCACCTGCCGTTGACTCAGGCCGGTGGCCGCTTGCCGCCGTCGGCCGGCGACAGTGCGGCGTCGACAGGCGGATCACCGAGCACAGCCCTCGCCCGCCGTACCCCCTCGTCCAGGGCGCTCGCCAAGCCGGCCAGTTCGGCGCGCTGGTCCGCCGGCAACGCCCGCGCGGCGGCCCGCCGCAGGTCGAGCTCGGTCCGCGCGAGCCCCGCAGCCCGATTGCAGTCGGCGTCCTGGATCGCGATGGCGATCTCTCGTTTCCGGTCCACCTTCTGTGACACCAGATGTTTCCGTAGCTCCTTCGGGTTCTCGTACCGAAGGCCATGCTGGGCCATGCACCGGCTCCACTCCCGCAGGGGCGCCTGTAGCCGCGGATCGGCGGCCACTGTCCGGGCGAGCGTCATGTTGATCCCCGACGGCAGAAAGGTCACCCGGGCCCAGGTGGTGACATCCCCGAACACGGCAGCGTGCGCCCGCGCGGTGCAGCCCTCCACGGGATACCCCACCTCTCCGGCCCCCGGGACCCGCAACTGTGCCACCTTGTGCGACCGGCCGAACAACGCCTCGTCCAGGCGGGCGCCGCCGGAGGCGCGGGGCCGCTCTCCGGCGGAGCCGCGGCCCGCATCGGCCAATCCGTACCCGTCACGCCGTCGACCTTCCACGTTCAGCGCACGATCCTCGTCCGAGCCCGGTGGCGGCCGGTACACGAAACCGGACCAGGTGAGCCCGGCAGCGCGTACGCAGCGCTGCGTCGCCCGCTCGTCGGCCAGTTCGACGACGTAGTTCCGGTCGGGGTAGGCGCCAGAGTTGGTGGCCAGGTCGATCGCGGCGGTCCCCAACTCGGGTCCCGCCTTCGGAGGTTCGGTCACGGCCGCGGCGGTGGGGATGGTCTCTGGCTGCCCCCCGCAGCCGGAGAGCACCCCCACCAGCAGGGCCGACAATGCCAGGAGCCGCATTCGGCGTGCCTCGCGCATCACCAGCCAGCCTTCCTCTTCAGTCTGCGGTCAGCGCGGCGAGCACCAGTGGACCGAGGAGACGATGTCCTCCCAGGAGCCGACCGGGCTCGGGCCGGGATCGGTGTTCATGTAGGCCCGGTAGGCCCCGAGCGCCATGGGGAGGTTGGTGCCCGCGTAACCGGGATCCGTCCAGAGGTAGACCCAGCAGGTCCTGCCGTTGTTGAACGCCGAGGACGCCTTGTCGTTCGCGGTGCCGATGCTGCTGTTGTCGTACTTCCCCTGCCAGCGCAGACCGGTGAAGTTCCGGTCCCACCACAGGCAGACATGCTCGTCCGGGCAGTCTCCGCGGCCGTCCGCCTGGGCCGGCGCGGCGAACGCGGTTGCCGCCGCCGCGACGACGCCGAGCATGACCGCCGCACGTTGAACGCTCTTCCTCATGGCTCTCCTCCGATTCGTTGCGGTTCGTCTCTCCGGCGGTTGCGGGCTGCGGTCCCGCGCCGCCGGCGGACACCAGCGTCGACGACCGGAGTCAACCGATTCCTTCAGAGCGCTCAAATGCCCGGGTCACCGGCGCTCGCGGCGGTCCCGAGCCGCTGCCTCGCCGGGCGGGCCGGCAGACGTTCGACATTCGTCTGATCCGTCGCTCTTCGCTCCATCTGACGGTGACCGGTCCCGCCGGACGTATCAAACGCGCCGCACCGCGCTCCTGAACAACGTCACCGCGTCGGCCGGGTAGGCGACAACACCCGATCGGCGGTCCCTCGACGATGGGAGAGCCTGTCATGGGCAACGTAGGAAGACGTGTCCGCCGCTCGGCGCTGGCCGTGCTCACCGGCACCGCGCTGGCCGCCCTGCTGGCGGTCACCACGGCCGCCGCCGCGCCGGTCGAGGCGCGGCAGGACAAGGCGGCAGCGGCCCGCACCGACGTCTACATCCGGGACGTCGCCGCCGACGTCGGCGTCCAGCCCCACTCGTACAACCCGCTGTGGGCCAGCCCCGACATCAAGGTCTGCCCGACCGCCGTCGAGTGTGCCGTCAGCCAGAACCCGATCGTCGGCGTCACCAACTACATCTTCATCAAGCTGCGTAACCCCGGCCCGTACGGCTCCGGCACCAGCAGCGGCGTGCTGCGGGTCTACCGGACGACGCCGGGTGGCGGCGCCGTCTGGCCGACGCACTGGACCCAGATCGGCGCGATGAGCGTGACCGCCTTCGCCGGCACCACGACCGTGACGATCCCGTGGAACGGAGTGCCCGGGCCGGGCCACTTCTGTCTGCTGGCCAGGTGGGTGTCCGCCACCGATCCGATGACCTTCGAGGGGCCGGACATCAGCACCAACACCCGTTACAACAACAACATCGCCTGGCGCAACGTCAACTCGGTGCGGCTCGTCGCGGGCGGGGCGCCGGTCGTGCGGCCGTTCGCCATCGGCAACTCGCTCCAGGTGGCGACCAAGAACGACCTGGTCTTCACGCAGCCGGGGGAGCCGATCCAGAACGTGGGCGGCCGGGTCGTCGTCGACCTCGGGCCGACGCTGTTCGAGCGGTGGCAGGCCGGCGGCAAGGTCGGCACCGGCGTACGCGAGGTCGGCAGGAACCAACTGGAGGTCGTCGAACCGGCGAAGGCCAGCCTCGGCAACCTGCTGCTGGAACCGGGTGAGCGGGTCGAGTTCTCCCTCACCTTCGCGGCCGCGGTCGCCTCGGACAAGGAGTTCACGCTCGACGTGACCCAGTTCGGCCCGGACACGAGCGGGGCGGAACGGACCGACCTCGGTGGTGTGGAGTACCTGATCGGCGTCGGGCGACAGTAGCCCGGCCACCAGCGGGGGTCGTGGGCCTGGGCAGCCCGCGGCCCCCGTCACCGCGCGCTCGCCGGGACGGTCCGGCGTCCCGGCGAGCGCCGCCGCCCCGGGGGCCGGTCGCGGAGCCGTCGCGGGTGTTGGCGGCGGTGCTGGCGGTGGGTCAGCGCAGCGAGACCCAGGCGGTGGCCACCACGTAGCCGTCGGTGTGGGCGCGCAGCCGGACCGGGCCGGGCGGGGGAGCGCCCAACGAGAAGAAGCCGACCGCGTCGACCGGCGCCTCGGCGTACGTGCCCGAGGCGGTCTGCGCGGACACCCGCCCACCCCGGGGCGGGGAGAGTTGACCGACGATGCCGGCGTCGGACACCTCGATCTCCAGCGCCACCACGGCACTGCGGAACGACAGCGTGCGCGTCGACCCGGCCGACCGGGTCAGCGCCGGGGTCGTGTCGCACGCCGAGTCGAACATCAGCTCGGCGAGCGCCACCTCCTGGTCGACGTTTCGCCAGGCGAACGCCGCCCGCGCGGCGGTCAGGAACTCCTCCGGGACCGATCCGGACTCCCGCAGCGCCGCACCCAGCTCGGCGGTCAGGGCCGCGTCATCGGCCGGCGGCAACGGCTCCATCGCGTTCACCTCCATTCGTCCGGGTCGCGGTCGTGCCGAGGAACGGGGCGAGCGCCGGGCAGTCCCGTAACCGCCGCAGGCATCGGGCCTGGGTCGGCCCGATGCTGCCGACCGGCACGCTCAGCCGTTCGGAGACCTCCCGGTAGCTGGCCGGCGGGTCGGCGGTCAACAGGGCCAGCAGCCGCTGGCAGCGCGGCGGCAGCTGCGCGAAGCCCTCCCGCAGTGCCTGCCGCCGCTCCGCGCGGAGCAGCTCCTCGTCGGGGGCCGCCACGTCCGTCGTGCGGGAGAAGCCATGGTACGCGTCCAGCGCCTCGTCGTAGGGGTCGAAGAGCTGGGTGCGGCGGCCGAGGCGGGACAGCCGGTAGCACTCGCGCCGGGCCGTGGTCGCCAACCAGGAGGCGAGGGCCTGCGGATCGCGTACCCGGCTCAGCTGCTCGACGAGACGCAGCCAGACGGTCTGGTTGACGTCGGCGGCGTCGGCGCGGCTCAGGTCGTACGACCGGATCACCGAGTAGACGAGCGGGGTGTACCGGTGGACCAGCTCCACCCACGCCGACTCGTCGCCGCCCGCCGCGGCGGTCACCAGGCCGGTCGTGCTCGGGTCGGTCACGGCGACGCCGTCCGTCGGCTGGTGCGGCACTGCTCCGCCACTCGCGACCGCTCGTTCCCGCCGCCGCCTCGCTGCGCCCACCGCCGGCCGGGACCACCGCACGGTGCTGCTGGTTCGTTCGCGGCCCGCTCGCTCATCCGACGAGCACGCCGTAGTCGGGGTGCCAGCGCGGCGCGGCGAGCAGCGTCAGCCGGGCCGCGTCGGCGCTCAGGCCGCCGGCGGTCATCAGCGCGGCGAGCCGACCGGAGACGTGTGCCGTGGCGAACGAGGTGCCCGCCCAGGCGGCGAAGCCGTGGAACACCCGGGTCGGTCGGCCCGGCAGCGGCAACTGCCCCTCGACGTACGTGCTGTGGCGCTCGCCGACCGCGCAGACGTCGACCCATGGCCCGTACCCGCTGTAGGTGGCCGGCACCACGCCACCGGGGCCCTGGCTGACCGCCGCCACCGCGACGACCCGGCCCAGCGCGGCGGGCCAGGTCGGCCGGCTGGTGCCGGCGTTGCCCGCCGCCGCGACCACGGCGCTCGTCGCGGGTAACGCGGCCACCGCGTTGGCCAGGGGCAGCGACGGCTGGTCGTCCTGGGTGAACCCGCCCAGGGACAGGTTGACCACGGACACCGCCGGCGCGAGTCGGGCCGTCGCGGCCACCACCGACGCCTCGTCACCGACGCCGGTGGCGCTCAGCGCCTGCTCCGGATCGACCCGGACCCCCGGCGCGGCCTGCCGCACCACCCCGGCGACGAAGGTGCCGTGCCCGCCCTGCGGGGCGAGCACGTCGGTGTGCACGTAGAGCGGGTCCTCGTCGTCGACCTCCGGCAGGTACGCCCCGCCGAGCCACTGCGGGTGGTAGCCGCCGGCCTGCCGCCAGATGCCGGTGTCGCAGATCCCGACGGTCACTCCGGCGCCCTCACCCAGCCGGGCCGGGTCCGGCGGCGACAGCGCGGCGACCGTCGTGGGCGGGCCGCCCGGGTTGCCCATGATGTTGCCGAGGCCCAGCAGCACGTGGTGCGGCTGCACCTTCGGCGCCGGCTGTCCCGGCCACTGCTGGGGGTCGCGCAGTTTGGTCACGAGCGCGGGAACGTCGGTCTCCCGGTCGAAGAGCAGCCGGGTGACCCCGGCGAAACCGTCGCCCACGACCACCACGTGGCCGAGGGCACGCAGCCGGGCGGTGACCCGCTGGGCGTCGGCGTCGGCGGCGAGCAGCTGCCGTGGCCGGTAGAGGAACTCCCGGCCCGACGTGGTGTGCCGGCGGACGTTCTTGTCGGCGGCCAGCGCCTCGTCGAACGCGCGCTGGTAGGCGGCGTCGTCCGCGCCGTCGGCGCGGGCCGGGGCGGCACGGGACCCGGCGGCGAACGACGCCGCGGCGGCCAGCGCGGACGCGGCCAGTAGCCGCCGTCGGGACAGTTGGCCGGCCGGGCGCGGCGCGGCGGGGTGGTCAGGCGACACGGGTCCTCCATGCGGTCGGCAGAAGCGTCCGCCAATGGCCGGCGTGAGCCACGTTTCCCGGGTGCCGTCGATTCTTCCAAAGCATAGGCGGATGTCAATGATGTTAAGGCTGGTGCGGATTCCCGACAGAACCGCGCAGACATTGACGGTTGGGCATTGGTTCGGGGACTCTTTGGGCATGCCCGACAGCACCGGTTCCGGTGCCGGCACGGCCCAGGCGGCGCTCGACGCCGTCCAGCGCTACCCGCGCGAGGCGATCGCGATCGCCCAGCGGGTGCTGGCCGCCGGGCCCGCGGCCGGGGCCGACGAGCGCTCCACCGCCGAGCGGGCCGTCGGTCTGGCCCTGCGGGAGCTCAACGACCTGCCCGGCGCGCTGCGCCACCTGCGCCGCGCGGTCCGGGCCGCCGGCACGCCCCGGACCCGGGCACTGGCCCGGATGAGCCTGGGCTACGTGTTGGCCAACGCCGGTCACACCGCCGCGGCGCTGCGCGCGGTGACCGCCGCGCTGCCGCAGCTCGTCGGCGCCGACGCGGGACGGGCCCGGATGCAGCGGGGCGTGGTGCTGCACTACCGGGGCCGCTACGACGAGGCGGTACGCGACTACGGCCTGGCCGTCGACATCGCCCTGCGCGAGGGTGACCTGTTGCTGGAGGCGCGGGCGCGCAACAACCGAGGGCTGCTCAACGCCCACCGGGGTGCCGCCGGCGGCACCGACGACGACCTGTCCCGCGCGGCTGCCGCCTTCCAACGGCTGGGCCTGGACCTCGCGGCGGCCGACGCCCGCTGGAACCGCGGCATCGCGGCCGGCCAGCGTGGCGACATCGCCGGCGCGCTGCGCTGCTTCGCCGCCGTCGACGAGGAGTACCGGCGGCTCGCCGTACCCCGGCCGGCGCTGCTGCTGGACCGCGTCGAGCTGCTGCTGTCGGTGCCGCTGGTCGACGAGGCGGTGGTGGTCGCGACAGCGGCCGTCCGGGAACTGGGGCGCCGGGGCATGGCCTCCGACCTGGCCGAGGCGCTGCTGGCCCGGGCCCGCGCGGCGCTGCTCGCCGGGGACCTGGACACCGCGACCGAGGCCGCCGCCGCGGCCCGGGCCCGGTTCCGTCGCCAGGGCCGGCCCACCTGGGCCGCCTTCGCCCGCCACGTCGAGCTGCGCGCCGAGTACCGTCGCGGCACCCGCTCGGCGCGCCTGCTCACCGCCATGGCGCGTACCGCCGACCAGCTCGACGGCACCGGGTGGCCGGGGCCGGCGCTGACCACCCGGATCGAGGCCGGCCTGGTGGCCGCCGCGCTGGGGCGGCCGGGCCGGGCCCGGAACCTGCTGGCGGTGGCCGCCCGGGCCCGCCGTCGCGGCACCGCCGACCGACGGGCACAGGGCTGGTACGCCCTGGCCCTGTCGCGTCGGCTCGGCGGGGACGAGCCCGGGGCCGCCCGGGCGCTGCGCCGCGGGCTGGCCGTGCTCGACCGGCACCGGGTGTCGCTCGGCGCGACGGAGCTGCGTGCCCACAGCGGAGCGTACGGTCAGGAACTGGCGGCCGAGGGCCTCGACATCGCGGTCCGGGCGGGCGCGCCGGCGCGGGTCCTGGCGTGGGCGGAGCGGTGGCGGGCCAATGCGCTGCGGGCCCGGCCGGCCCGGCCCCCGGCCGACCCCGACCTGGTGGCGGCGCTCGCTGAGCTCCGACTGGTCAGCGGCCTGCTCGAAGACGAGGTGCTGGCCGGCCGGCCGGCAACCGCCCTGCGCGGCCGGCAGGCCCGGCTGGAGCAGCACATCCGGGACCTGGCCCGGCGGGTGCCCGGTGGAGGCGTCGTGCTGGCCCCGCCGGGGGTGGGCGCGCTGGCCGCGCGGCTCGGCTCCCGGGTGCTGGTCGAGCTGGTCGCCCACGGCGACCGGATCCGGGCGGTGCTGGTCCGCGACGGCCGGGCCAGCCTGCACGACCTGGGCCCGCTCGCCGCCGCGGTGGACCTGGCCCGCCGGCACCGGTTCGCCCTGCGCCGACTGGTCACCACCGGCGACGAGGCCGCCGCGCGGGCGGGGGCCGGCCACGCCGCGACCGCCCTGGACCGGCTGCTGTTCGCCCCGCTGCGGCCGCGGCTGGCCGACCGGGCCCTGGTGATCGTCCCGGTCGGGGCGCTGCACGCGGTGCCCTGGTCGGCGCTGCCCACCTGCGCGGGGCGTCCGGTGACCGTCGCCCCCTCGGCCACCGCCTGGCTCGGGGCGGACCGGCGGGAGCTGCCGATTGGGCCGCCGGTCCTGGCCGCCGGCCCGCGCCTGCCGGCCGGGCACCTCGAGGTGCGCCGGCTCGCCCAGGTCCTGCCCGGGGCGCGGCGGCTCACCGGGCCCGACGCCACCGCCGCGGCGTTGACCGCCGCGCTGGACGGGGCGGGGCTGGTGCACATCGCCGCCCACGGCACGTTCCGCGCGGACAACCCGCAGTTCTCCACCCTGGAACTGGCCGACGGGCCGCTGTTCGCCCACGAGTGGGAGGCGGTCGCCCGGCCGCCCGGCTGCGTGGTGCTCTCCGCCTGCGACTCCGGCCTGACCGGGCTGCGCCCCGGCGACGAGGTCATGGGGTTCACCGCGGTGCTCCTGGCGCTCGGCGCCCGGTGCCTGATCGCGACCGTGCTGCCCGTGCCGGCCGAGCCCACCACGGCACTGATGCTGGACCTGCACGCGCGGATGCGGACGGGTGCCGGCCCGGCGCGAGCCCTCGCCGACGCGCAGCGGGCCTTCGGTGCGGCAGGCGACGGTCCCGCCCGGGCCACCGCGGCGGCGTTCGTCTGCTTCGGGGCCGGCTGACCGGAGCGGGAACGGCCGCTCGGCGGCGGCGAGAGCGTCGGCGGTCCAGCCGAGCTGCTCCAGTCGGTCATGGGACGAGCTGCCGCAGCACGGTGGGGTCGGTGATCGTGTCGTCGGCGGCGAGCATGATCGCTTTCGACAGGATCGTCGAGAGCATCGGGTCGTCCTCGAACGGCAGGTGCAGCCGCCCGGCGCCGCCGCGTGCCGGGACGATGCACAGGTAGGCGTCGTGGGGCTCCATCATGATGTTGCCCGAGCCGAGGTGGATCCGGTAGCCGCGCATGGTCCCGCGTACGTGCAGGTACCGATCCGTGAGGGTGACCCGGTCGGCGATGGCCATGCGGGGGAGCAGCCGGGCCAGGGCGTCGCGGCGTACCTGCGCCGACGGGGCCAGCGGCCCGACGGCGGTGCGGTGCCAGTAGTCCCGGAATCGGTCCTCGCCGCGGTCGGCCCACTGCGGGTCGGTGGCGATCGAGGTGACGCCGACGAACAGGTCCACGTCCCGCATCGCCTCGGTGAACACCAGCGGCGGTACGTCCGCGACCGGTGCGGGTCGCCAGGTCGCGCCGTCGGATCGGGCGAAGCGCACCTGGTCGGTGGAGCAGTGGTGGACGTCGTGGTCGCCCGGGTCGTCGCTGTCGACGAGTTGGTGGTGGAAGGACGCCCGCCAGGCGCCACCGCCGAAGAGCTTCGTGGCTTCGCTGTCGTACCCGCCGTCCCACGTGCCCAGGTAGCCGGCCTGCCAGCCGCGGGCGCGCATGAGCGCGTTCGCCTGGCGGTAGCGCAGGATGTGCGCGGCGAACCGGTTGGAGTAGGAGCCGGTCCGCTCCTCGGCCGGCGTGAGCAGGTAGACCTCGCGGAACGCCTGCTTGAACGGTTGCGTCAGGCCGGCGGCGAGCACCCGTTCCCGCCAGGCGAGGGTCTCGTCCACCCGAGCGCGGACGGGATGCCACAGTCGGACCCGATCGCCGGGTACCGGTCGCCCGTCGAGACCGACGATCGTCCACCCGTCGCCGTCCCTGCGGGGCAGGCCCGCCGACCAGCGCCGCCCGTCGGTGCTGGTCTCCCAGAGCAGCCGCCGCCCGTACGTTCCGGTGATCGGGTGGTCCGGGAAGCGCGACACCCAGTCCGCATACGTCCAGGTGCGGTCCTCGGACAGCAGCGCCTCCACCCGCTGGCGTTCGGAGGTCAGCGTCGCGTTGACGCTCTTCACCAGGCCACGGAGCTGCCTCAGCTCGTCGGCGTGCGTCTCCTTGACCGCCGCCGGGACACCCTTGAGCGCGGTGCCGCCGCGCGCGAAGGTCAGGCGCGCCTTCTCGCCCTCGACCCGCACCGTCGCCTCGTACGGGCCGACCGGGGTCCGCCGGCATCCGTCGGAGTCGAGCCCGTGGTCGTCGACGGCGAGTTCCATCACCTCGCTGAGCGACCACCCGCGCAGGGCGCCGAGGTGCGCCAACGCGGTCTGCACCCGACTGCGTACCGCCTTGTTCCGCACCGTCACCGCGAGCCGCGCCAGGGTCCGCGCCGGCGCCTCACCGGCGCGCTCCGCGAGCAGTCGCACGGCCGCGATCGCGGTGCGCTGGGCGTGCGGGAAACCGGACGCCTGGCGGGGCGCGGCCGAGGCGACGGCGGTGACCCCGGCCAGCAGGTCGGTCGCCGCCTCGTCCGACTCCCGCGACAGCGCCCAGGCCAGGCCACGCAGGAGACGGTCCGTGTCGTCGTGCACGGACCGGTGGTGGGCGACGAACGCCGCCAGGAGCGCGTGGACCGCCTTCCTCCCGTCGGCGGCGCTCGCGAGGTGCCCGTCGAGGACGCGCAGCCACCGCGCCGGCGCCGCCGGCTTGTCGAGCGAGGCGCAGTGCGTCAGCAACTCGGCCACACCCGGCGCGGCCAGGACGTCACCCAGGCCGGCGCGGACGAGCGGACCGAACTCGTCCCCGTGGTGCAGCAACCAGGACGGCACGCGGCGACCCGTGGCGCGGTCGAGCGCCTCTCCGATCAGCGTGACGACCCGGCGTCGGGGACCGGCCGACGGGACGTGGCGCGTGGTGAGTTCGGCGAACAGGGCCGACAGCGCCGGCGCCAGATCGGCCAGGTCGGCGGGGGTCAGGTGCCCGGCGATCGTCGCCGGCAACTCCAGATGGGCGCCGTCGTCGTAGCCGTGCCCGCGCCCGGCCACCTCCAGGCACCACAGCAGATCCGCCCGGGTCCACTCGGGCCCACCGTCGGCGAGATTCCGCAGGACGTCGTTCAGGGCGGTCGGACTCGAACTGGTCGCCGCCTCCAGGTGCATGGCCAGGGCGGCGCGGCGGCGAAGCTCGGCCGACCACGACTCGGTGACGGTCCACTCCGGCGTGCGGGTCACCGACGCACCCCGGTAGTAGGTGATCGTTCTCCCGATCACCGCCCGAATCCGGGCGTCCGCGTCGACCAGACCGGTCTCGACCCTCCGGCGGTCCGCCGCGCCCAGCGCGGGAAGCAGCCGCGCCCAGCCCCGCACGTCAGCCACCCACCAGGGGAACGAGCCGCACGAAGGCCACCTCGGGATCCGCGAGCAGGTCGATCTCCTCGTCCAGATCCTCGACCTGGTGGTCACCCACCAGCAACACGAAGCCGTTGCGGGCGAAGGCGGCACACGCCGCGTCCGCCTGACGCTCCCAGTCCAGCCGCCGGCCCCGGCCGACCCGGTAGCCGTTCAACGTCGCCTCCGCGTCGGTCGGCCGCACCAGGCCCCGGAAGAGGTCCGCCTGGTCGGCGTTGAACCGCGCCACCTCCTCGCGTACCCGCAACCGGACCAGCTCCCGCGCGCGGATGCGCTCGGGCAAGCCGGTCAACGGCCACTGATCGATCGCCCTGCCCGTCGCTGTCTCGTCCCGAACCGTCACCGTGGCCATCGCGCCGTGCTCCTTGCCTTGAGGTGAGCGGCATCATGGCACGACAGTCCGACGGAACGACTCGTTCAGTCGCCCGGACACCAGGACCAGGAATCCCACGATCGGGCCACCCCACCGACCCGTGCTGACCGCCTCAGACGTCATGCAGCCCATGGACGGCTCAACCCGACCAAGCTCGATCAGCTATGTTGCCGGCGTGGAGATCCAGGTGTTGGAGCGTGCGCTGGTTGAGGCGCCCACGGCCGATGTCAGTGGCATGGACCGGCGTGCGTTCGGCGAGTTCGTGGGGCCGCGTGGCGAGTTGGCCTCGTACGCGTTCGGTTGGACCACCGGCTCAGACCCGCATATCGCCCGCCTGTCCATCGGGATTGGCGCCGGCAATCCTGGCGGTGGCACGTTCCACGCCGTCATTTTCGCGCACGAGAATGGTCACGCGTTCTCGCTCGTCGATGAGCCGTTCGAGCAGGTCCCGCAGGGCGGCCCGCACCTGAGCGCGGATCAGTCGCGCGCCCACGAGGACCTGCCGTTCGTCTGGTGGGTCGCCGACCACGCCATGCGGCACGATCGGCGAGCCGGTTGGATGCGGCACTGGTTGCTCGGCACCACCTGTATCCAGACCCCTGAAGTCTTCGAACGCCACGAGCCTGTCCTGTTCGTCAGTCACGACGCGGACGACGGCGTCTGGCAGTTGATCGGAGCCTCTGACGCGAGCGGCGGCACCGGCAAGGTCGGACACCTGCACCATGCCGTCGACGAGGACCCCACCCTGATCGACGTTCTTGACCTACCGCCCGGGAGCACCGCGGTACGCGCGGGCGTCGGAGAACCCTGGACCCCTGACGCCTGACCGCAATCGAGGCGTCTCCTACCGACTTTCAGCCAGCTGCTGGCGAACGGCGAACGGGGTGTCCGGATCTGCCGCCGAGAGGAAGCGGTGCCTCCAGGGATCCTGCGACTACCAGCGTCGTCTCCACCAGTGCCTCGCACCGGTTGCCCTCCCACGAGCATTGAGCCCTTTTCATAGTGGTGGCGCGGTGGGGGCAAGGTCACCAGGCCCGCGATGCGCCACGGCGTTCCTCCCGAACAAGCAAGGATCTTGCCACTCTGTAGCATGCCGCGCATGTATGCGCTCTACGCCTGGGGAAACTTCATCAGCGAGGTCGGACTCGACCGGCGGCCGGCCTGGCTCGACCCGGCGGTACTCCGCGGTGAACAACAGGTCATCGACGAAAGCCTGATGATCGGCGACACGGATACGCTGCTGGTCGACGGTCCCGGCACTCTCTTCGAGATCGATGGCGACGACGAGAATCTCGTGCCCGGGAGTGAGCTCATCGGCCGCGACCTCAGCGGCGTCGAGTGGCGGGTCTCCCGCATCCGGGCAGCCACCGACGGCACCCGCGAGGACGCCCTGCGCATCGTCGCGGTGATCGAGGAGGATGGCGACTACTACGAGGAAGATGAGCGGCACGAGTACAACTCGGTCCCGGTCGGCGAGGTCGTCACCCTCTGGGAAGACGCTCACGGCCAGTGGACGCTGGCCCTGGTCGAGCTCTGAAACTGGAAGATCCTCGACGAGCTGCGCTGCTGCCCCCGCCGCGCCACCGCGATCGTGCAAGCCATCCTCGTTCTTCAAGCCGCCGAGGACGCCCGCTACCCACGATGAAAATGGCTCATTGTCGACAACCGACCGTTCTTCTTGTTCGCATGGCGCAGACCATCCGAAGCCGGTAGTGGAATGCCGATCCCGAGCCCACCGGGCCAGTGGATTTTGGGGCCGGCAGTCGGTAACCGGACTGTGCCGGCCGCCGGCCGGGGCGCATCGTGGGAGTGGGACACGCCTGCTGGTGTTGGTCGGAGAGGGAGGCCGTCATGGAGCTGAACCGGCGGTTGGCGCAGGACCCACCGGACCGCAGCGCGAGCCAGGTGATCGGCCCCCATCTGCTCGGCAGGGTGTACCGGCCGGACCCGCGGGACTGGTCGCTGCCGCGGCTCATGGAGATCGCCGAGCCGCCGGAGGGGATCCGGCAGCGGACCATCGAGCAGGTGCTGAGCGAGACCACCTACTTCACCGACTGGCGGGCGTACCTGGTCTTCTGGCGCTGGCTCAAGAAGCAGGCCGGCGGGACCCCACCCGCGCCGGGCCCGACGCCGGCCGGTGACGGGGCCCCGGCCTGGCAGTTGCCGATCCAGCTCGACCAGGGCGACACCGGGCACTGCGTGGGCTTCGGCTGGACGGGCTGGGTGGACGCGACGCCGGTGCCGGGGGAGTTCCAGAACGCCGACGCGCACGCGCTGTACTACGAGTGCAAGGTGATCGACGGCGAGCCGCGGGCGGAGAACGGCTCGACCGTCCGGTCCGGGGCGCTGGCGCTGCGCGACCGGGGCCGGCTCGCGGCGTTCGCGTTCGCCGGCTCGCTGGCCGAGATCGACCAGTGGATCGACACCCAGGGCTCGGTGGTGGTCGGCACCAACTGGACGGACGACATGTTCCACCCGGACGCCGAGGGCTACGTGAAGCCGACCGGCAGGGTGGCCGGCGGGCACTGCTACGTGATGCTGGACCGGCTGGACTCCGAGCAGGCGTACCTGTTCCAGAACTCGTGGGGGAGCGGCTGGGGCCAGCACGGCCGCTTCAAGATCAAGTGTGCGGACTTCGCGGGCCTGCTCGCTGCCGACGGTGAGGCCTGCTGCGCCGCCGAGCTGCCGCACTGACCACGACGTCCGCCACGGACCGGGCTCCTTCCCCTCGACCGTGGTCATGCCTGCGGCGGGCGCACCTCGACGATCATCTCCGTCTCGCAGCAGATGTCCAGCGTCAGCGCGGCGACGGTGACCGCCGACCGGGCGTGCCGTCCGCGCTCGCCGTACAGGTCCATGAGCAGGTCCGAGCAGCCCTCGGCGACCACCGACGGTTTGTTGAAGCCGGGTTCGCCGTAGACGTACGCGTTGATCTTGACGATCCGGACCACGTCGTCCAGGTCACCGATCTCCCGGCGCAGCGAGGAGAGCAGCGCGAGCGCGTTGTAGCGGGTCGCCGCCCGCGCCTCGGCGACGCCGATGGCCACGCCGACCGGGCCCTTGAAGGGGTAGCCCCCCTCGTGGAACGGACCGTGGCCGGCGAGGTACACGAGGTTGCCGGTGCGGACCGCGCGGACCCGGCGGGTGCCCGGCTTCTCCGGCAGCACCGGCAGATCCAGGCCCAGTTCCGCGATCTTCTTCTCGATCTCCATGTGGCTGCTCCTCAGTTCCCGTCCCAGAAGACGATGCGTTTGCGGGCCAGCTCGATCAGCTTCGTCATGCCGATGCCCATCAGCCCGAGCAGGATGAGGATCGCGAAGACGGTGGCGATGTCGAGCCGGAAGTTGGCCTGGAGGATCAGCACGCCCAGCCCCATCTGGCCGCTGACGAACTCGCTGACGATCGCGGCGATGACCGCGTAGACCGCGGCGATCTCCAGGCCGGCGAAGATGAACGGCAGGGCGCTGGGCACGATCACCAGGCGGATGGTGAGCGCCCGGCCCGCGCGGAGCGAGCGCATGAGTTCGAGCCGCTCGGCCGGCACCGAACGCATCCCCGACACGGTGTTCACGAAGATCGGAAAGAACGTGACGAGGACCGCCAGCGCGACCTTCGACTCGATGCCGAAGCCCAGCCAGACCACCATCAGCGGGGCGATCGCGATCTTCGGTACCGCCTCGATCATGACGATGTACGGGCGGATGATCGCCTGCGCGGTGGGGGAGATGGCGACCAGGCCGCCCAGCAGGAGGCCGATGACCACGCCGCCGCCGAACCCGAGCAGCACCTCCTGGAGCGTGCGCCAGAAGTGCGGGTAGAAACTGGCCGGGCCGGTCTGCGCGAGCCCTCGCCAGAGCGACTGCACGACGCTGACCGGGGTGGGGACGAGCACCGAGTTGACCTGGGTGACCCGGACCGCGACCTCCCAGCCGACGATGATCAGCACCAGGGAGACCGGAAACCAGAGTCGCGCGGTGAGGCGTCGCTCGGCCGGCTCCGCGCCGCCGGGGAGTTTGCGGGCGGACAGGACTTTCTCCGACACTGCCATGCGTCACTCCGGTCGGTCGAGAAGCTGACGGATCTGGTTGGTGTACGCGCCGAAGTCCGCCGAGCCGGTGACCTCGAGTTCGCGCGGCCGGGGCAGGGTGACGTCGACGATCTCGCGGATCGTGCCGGGGCGTCCGGTCATCACGATGATCCGGTCGGAGAGGAACACCGCCTCGGCGATGCTGTGCGTGACCAGCAGGATGGTCTTGCCGGTCTGCTGCCGGACGCGCTCCACCTCGAGGTTCATCTGGTCCCGGGTCATCGCGTCCAGTGCCCCGAACGGCTCGTCGAGCAGCAGCAGCCGGGGATCCTGCAACAGCGAGCGGGCCAGCGCGGCACGTTGCTGCATGCCGCCGGAGAGTTCGCCGGGGTACTTCTCGGCGAACCCGTCCAGCCCGACCATCTCGATCAGGGCCCGGGCCCGGGGGCGTACGTCCCGGAACCGGCGGCCGGCCACGATCCCGGGCAGGGCGACGTTCTGCTCGACGGTCCGCCACGGCAGCAGCACCGCCTGCTGGAACATCAGGCCCACGTCGGTTCCCGGTCCGGCTCCGGCGGCGTTGATGTCCACCGTGCCCCCGGTCTCGCCGGTCAGGCCGGCGACGATGCGCAGCAGGGTCGACTTGCCGCACCCGGACGGGCCGAGGATGGAGACGAACTCCCCCTCGGCCACGTCGAACGACACGTCCGCCAGGGCGACGACCGGGGTGCCGGTCCGGGTGCCGTACACCTTGGACAGGCCCCGGGCCGACACCACCGGCGCCCGGGTCACGAGGTCGGCCACGAGGTCGCCTTCGCCCGGACCGCCGCCGCGTCGATCGCGCCGATCTTGGCGGCCACGTCGTTGGTGTAGAACGCCGAGACGTCCTTGACCTTGTCCTGGACGCCGAGGAACTGGACGTACGCCTGCCACGACTCCGCGGTGAACTGGCCGTACGGCTTCTCCGCCGAACCGTCGTCCTCGATCACGTCGATCCGGCGCTTGAGCACCGGCAGCGCGGCCTGCATGGCCTTGGCCCGGTCGCCGGTGGGGGCGAACTGCGGGTACTGCTCCCAGTGGATGCGGATGGCCGCCTCCGGGTTCGCCTTGGCGAACAGCACGGATTTGGTGTATGCGCGGGCGTATCCCGCCGCAGCCTCGGGGTTCTCGGTCAGCCAGGCGTTGCGGGCCAGCAGCCCGGCGCCGAAGAGGTCCGCGGTCACACCGGGCTTGTCGAGGTAGCGGAACTGGTATCCGGCGGCCTCCAGCGCGGCGTACCGCACGTCGTTGATGACCAGCGCGTCGATGTCGCCCTTCTTGAGCGACTCGGCCGCCGCCGCCTCGGTGCCGACGGCGACGAAGTCGACCGAGGCCGGGTCGACGCCGGCGGCGCGCAGGCCGGCCTTGGCGAAGAGTTCGAAACTGCCGCCCAGGGAGGCCAGGCCGATGGTGGCGTCCTTCAGGTCGGCGAAGGACCGGACCGGGCTGTCCGGCAGGACCGTCGCGTCGAAGAGGAACTTCGGCGCGACCTCGTAGAAGTACCGCAGGTCCAGGTTGCGTCCGTCCGCGGCGGCCTGCACCAGCACGTCCGGGCTGGGCGCGGAGATGTCGGCCTGACCGGCGGCGAGCAGTTGCAGGCAGGCGCCGGTGCCGCCGGCGACGGGCAGCATCTCGAGGGAGATCTTCTCCTCGGCGAAGTAGCCGAGCTTCTCGCCGATCCAGAACGGCGCGCCGCTGGCGGCGAGCGTCTCGGCGCAGTAGACGTAGCGGACCTTGCTGACTCCGTTCGCGTCGGCGCCGCCGCCCGCGCCGTCGTCGCCGCACCCGGTGGCGGAGAGCGCCACGGCGAGCACTCCGGCCAGGAACAACCGCTTTCTGATCATCCGACTACCTCCACGACCGTTCCGGATGGGCCCCCGACTGTCATGTTCCGTTTGGCGGAACATTGTTTCTATGGACGATGAAGCTAGGAGTGGTCGGGATCGCTGTCAAGACATCGCCCGGACGGCGGTGGCAAAGTCGGCCATCTGTGCCAGCGCGTCGTCGCCGCTGATCCGACCGGCGAACTTGACCACCAGATCGGTCACCCCGACCTCGGTCTCCAGTCGTCGCACCCAGTCGACGCAGGTGTCGAGGTCACCGACCACGTACCGGTCGGCCAGCCGGCTCGCGAAGTCCCCGACGCTGGCCCGGGTCACCATGGGATTGCCGCGCAGCAGGTGCAGTTCGTGCGAGACGCGCAGGTACTCCTCGGCGTCCCGCCGGGCCCGCGCGTCCGTCTCGCCCAGCACCACGTGTCGGACCAGGGGCCGGAACGCGGCCGGTGGCCGACCCGAGGCGGCCCGGTGCTGGTCCACGGTCGCGAAGCCTTGGACGACCTCGTCCACGGTGAGCGCCGCGTCCGGGAACCACGCCTCGCCGTGGCGGGCCGCCCGGCGCATCGCCGCGACCGACCGGCCGCCGACCCAGACCGGGACCGGCCAGGCGGGACGGGGGGAGAGCGTGAAGTCGGCCAGGGTGCGGTCGTCGTCCCGGTAGGAGACCGACTCCTGGTGCCAGAGCCGGTCCATCAGGGCCAGGTGACGGTCGGTGACGGCGCCCCGCCGGCGGGCGTTGGCGCCCAACGCGGCGAACTCCGGCTCGTCCCAGCCGATGCCCGCGCCGAGCACCGCCCGGCCCTCGCTGAGGTTGCTCAGCAACGCGAACTCCCCGGCCAGCCGAACCGGGTCGGCCAGCGGCAGGATCAGGATGTTCGTGCCCAGCCGGACCCGCTCGGTCCGGGCCGCGACCGCTGCCAGCACCAGTTGCGGCGAGGGCCAGTAGGTGGGGTAGCCGTGGTGCTCGCCGAGCCAGACCGAGTCGTACCCCATCGCCTCGGCGGCGACCGCCTGGGCGACGGTACGGCGCACGTCCGACCCGCCCTCGGGCAGCCGGACCCCGAGCCGGAGCCTAGCCACGGTCCACCGCCGGGTAGCTGGCCTGGTCGAACACCCGCATGTCGTGGCCGGGGAGCACCACGTCGGCGTGTTCGGCCAACCGGTCGAAGGACCGGTAGTAGTCCGCCAGGTTCACGTGGGTCCGGGACGGGACCACCCGGTAGGGCCCGGCGCCCCGCCAGTTCTCGAACTGGGCGCAGTGGTCCCCGGCGAGGGCGTACCGGCCGGCGGCGGTGTCCACCACCAGGGCGGTCATGCCGGGGGTGTGCCCCGGGATGTGCAGCAACCGCAGACCGGGACGGAGCGTGATGTCGCCCTCGATCAGCCGCGTCCGGTCCATGGTGGCCAGCCAGCGGGGGGTGAAGCCGAGCGCCGGCGCCTCGTAGGCGGCCTGGTGCACCGGGTAGGGCGCGATGGCGTACGCGACCTCGCTGCGCTGCACCACGAACTCCGCGTTCGGGAACAGGTGGTTGTTGCCGCAGTGGTCGTAGTGCAGGTGGCTGAGCACGACCGTCCGGACCGCGGCCGGGTCCACGCCGGCGGCGGCGAGCGCCACGGCCGGTTCCTCCTCGGCGGTGCGCTCGAACGGCCGATGGTGCCGGGTCACCCACTCCGCGTCCGGCGAGCCGGTGTCCAGGACCGTCACGTCGCCCCGGTCGTCCCGGACCACCCAGATGATGTGCGGGCTCTCCACCGTCTCCCCGGGGTGCTGCCCCCAGAGCAGGTCGGCCCGCCGGATGCCGGGGGCGCGGCCCACCCGTACCGGCACGATCTGCGATGTCATCGTCCTCCCGCCCCGACGGACCACCCGTCGATTGCTCAACGTCGGACCGGTTGGTGGAACACCATTCCGGAGAGCGGTACCGTAACAGCGCGTGAGAGCGAAGCCCAGGGCTGGCGGATCGCCGTTTCCTCTCCTTGACCAGCGGGTCCGGCACTCGGTACGGTTTGAGGAACGACGTTCCCGCTAACGGAACGACCGAACGACGGGAGTGGGCCGGGTGGGTGGTCAGGAGTCGCGGAGCCGGCGGGCGCTGGACGGTGTCCGGGTGCTCGACGTGTCGACGATCCTGGCGGGTCCGTTGACCTGTCAGATCCTCGGCGACTTCGGCGCCGACGTGATCAAGATCGAACACCCGCGACACGGGGACGGCATGCGGGGCCACGGCCTCAGCAAGGACGGCGTCGGCCTCTGGTGGAAGATGATCGGCCGCAACAAGCGGACCGTCGGGCTCTACCTGGGCGACCCGGAGGGTCAGGAGATCTTCCGGGAGCTGGTCCGCACCGCCGACGTGGTGGTCGAGAACTTCCGCCCCGGCACGCTGGAACGCTGGGGCCTGGGCTGGGCGGACCTGCGGGCGCTCAACCCCGCGCTGGTGCTGCTGCGGGTCACCGGCTTCGGGCAGACCGGCCCGTACGCCGCCCGCCCCGGCTTCGGCACCCTCGCCGAGTCGATGAGCGGCTTCGCCCACCTGACCGGGTCGCCGGACGGACCGCCGATGCTGCCCGCCTTCGGGCTGGCCGACTCCATCGCCGGGATCACCGGCGCGGCGGCGGTGCTGACCGCGCTCTACGCGCGGGCCACCGGCGACGGCACCGGCCAGGAGATCGACCTCGACATCCTGGAACCGATCATGACGGCGGTCGGCCCGAGCGTCATCTACGTCGACCAGCTCGGCGTGGTCCAGCAACGGACCGGCAACCGGTCGCTGAACAACGCCCCGCGCAACACGTACCGGACCGCCGACGGGCACTGGGTGGCCATCTCCACCTCGGCGAACTCCATCGCCGAGCGGGTGCTGACACTGGTCGGGCACGCCGAGGTGATCAGCGAGGAGTGGTTCGCCACCGGCGCCGGCCGGGCGCGGCACGCCGACCTGCTCGACGGGTACGTGGCCGACTGGATCGGCGCGCGGACCCGCGCCGAGGTGATCGAGTCGTTCACCGCCGCCGGGGCCGCCGTCGCGCCGGTGTATGCGCCTGACGAACTCCTGGCCGACCCGCAGGTCAGGGCGCTGGACATGATCACCCAGGTGCCCGATCCGGAGCTGGGTCAGATCCGGATGCAGAACGTGCTGTTCCGGATGAGCGCCACCCCCGGTGAGATCCGCTTCACCGGGCGGGGCGTGGGGGCCGACACCGACGAGGTGCTCGGCGACGAACTGGGCATCGGCGCGGAACGACTCGCCGAGCTGCGAGACCGGGGAGTGCTGCGATGACCGTGGAGACCATCCCGAGCGAGCGGCGCGGCGACGTCCTGCTCGCCGCCGTCGAGGCGGGCGTCCGGGTCTTCGACCTGGGCCGGCCGTTGCGCATCGGCATGCCCCAGTCGCCGAACCACCCGCCGTTCTGGCACACCCTGCCCCGCCGGCACGGCGACAGCTACCGGGCCGACGGGATGTCCGCCGCCAACGACCTGATCTCGCTGGGCACCCACGTCGGCACGCACATCGACGCCCTCGCGCACGTCTCCGTCGACGGCCGGCTGCACGACGGCGCCGACGCGATGCGGGCGCAGACCGGCGGCGGCTTCACCACCGGGGCGATCGACGAACTGCCCCCGCTGGTGGGCCGCGGGGTGCTGCTCGACGTGCCGGCCGCGCTCGGGGTCCCCGCCCTCGACCCGGCGTACGAGATCACGCCCGCCGACCTGGACGCCACCGTCGCCCGGCAGGGCACCCCGGTCGGACCGGGCGACGTGGTCCTGGTGCGCAGCGGCTGGGGCCGCCGCTACGACGACCGGGAGGCATACATCGGACACGCGACCGGGGTGCCCGGCGTCGGCGAGGCCGGGGCCCGGTGGATCGCCGCCCGCGACGTGCGGCTGGCCGGTGCGGACACCATCGCCTTCGAACGCCTCGCCGCCGGGTCCGGGCACGCCCTGCTGCCCGCGCACCGGGTGCTGCTCGCCGAACACGGCATCAACCTCATCGAGGCGATGGCCCTGGAGGAACTGGCCGAGTCCGGGGTGCGGGAGTTCACAGTCGTCCTGGCACACCTGAACATCGTCGGCGCGACCGGCAGCCCGGTCCGCCCGCTCGCCCTGGTCGTGTCCGGATGACCGCCACGTCGCCGGCGGCCACCCTGGGCGGGCAGCTCGCCGCGTTCGCCGCGGCCCACGGCCCGGCCGGCGTTCCCCTGCCCGCGCCGGTGGTGCGCAGCGTCGCCCAACGGGTGCTGGACGTGCTGGGCATCGCGGTCGCCGCCACCACGCTGCCCACCAGCGTGGCCGTGCTCGACCTGGTCGCCGAGCGGGGCGGCCGGCCGGACGCCCGGGTGGTCGGGCTGCGCCAGCGGGTGCCGGCCAGCGAGGCGGCGTTCGCCCACGGTGTGCTCGCCCACTCGCTCGACTACGACGACACCCACCTGCCGTCGGTGCTGCACCCCAGCGCCAGCGTGGTCCCGGCGGCGCTGGCCGTCGCCGAGCCGACCCGGGCCACCGGCGCGGAGGTGGTCGCCGCCATCGCGGTCGGCCTGGAGATCTGCGTACGGGTGGGGATGGCCGGTTACGACGCGGCCACCGGGGCGAACCGGTACTTCGACCGGGGACAGCACGCCACCTCGATGTGCGGGGCGGTCGGCTCGGCCGCCGCCGCCGCGAAACTGCTCGGTCTCTCCGCCGGCGGCGTGCTGCACGCCATG
This sequence comes from Micromonospora sp. NBC_01392, assembly GCF_045040125.1. Taxonomy (NCBI): domain Bacteria; kingdom Bacillati; phylum Actinomycetota; class Actinomycetes; order Micromonosporales; family Micromonosporaceae; genus Micromonospora; species Micromonospora sp. NBC_01392. The sequence goes on from NZ_CP109549.1 coordinate 3,088,430, forward strand.
GGCATCGCGGCCAGCATGGCGTCCGGGATCATCGAGAGCAACCGCACCGGCGGCACCGTCAAGCGGATGCACTGCGGCTGGGCCGCGCACGCCGGCGTGTACGCCGCGCAGCTCGCCCAACGCGGGATCACCGGCCCGGCGACCCTGCTGGAGGGGCGCTTCGGCTTCTTCCAGGCGTTCCTCGGCGGCGAGTTCGACGCCGGGGCGGTCACCGACGGGCTCGGCCAACGCTGGGAGGTGCCGGGGATCTTCTTCAAGCCGTACCCGGCGAACCACTTCACGCACGCCGGCATCGACGCCGCGCTGGCGCTGCGGGACGCCGGCCTGCGCCCGGCCGACGTGGCCAGCGTCGAACTGGCCGTGCCGACCGCCACCGTCCGCACCATCGGCGAGCCCCTCGACGTCAAGCAGGCCCCGGAGACCGGTTACCAGGCGCAGTTCTCCGGCCCGTACACCGTCGCGGCCGCGCTGCTCGGCGGCGGTGGCGGTCTGGGTCTGGGGCTGGACGACTTCACCGACGACCTGGCCCGTGACCCGGTCCGGCGGCGGCTGATGAGCCGGGTCACCGTGGTCGCCGACCCGCGCTGCGACGAGATCTTCCCGCACCAGTTCCCGGCCGTGCTGCGGGTGCGCACCACCGACGGCCGGCTCCTTGAGGAGGCCGTGCTCGCCAACCGGGGCGGCTCGCACCGCCCGCTCACCGACGACGAGGTCGCCGGCAAGTTCCGCGACAACGCCGGCCGGGTGTTGCCGCCGGAGCGGGTGACCGCGATCGCCCGGGCCGCCCGGGCGCTGCCCGACGCGGCCTCGGTGGATGACCTGCTCAGCCCGCTGATGTTCGAGAACGGTATTCCGCTGTGAGGAACTACGTCGCCCCCGGCGTACAATCTCGTTCGCCGCGTCACGGACCGAAGTGGTCCGACGCCGCAGCGGAAGGACTCTCAGTGACCGAGACCAGCAAGACGATTCTCACCGTGGGCCGCGCGATGGAGGTGCTCACCCTCTTCACCGAACGGAGGGAGTCCACCCTCGGGGTCACCGAGATCTCCAAGGCGCTCGGGCTGTCGAAGGCCGTCGTGCACCGGATCCTGTCGACCCTGCTGGAGAAGGACTACATCCAGATCGAGCCGCAGACCCGCCGGTACGCGCTCGGCCACGCGGCCCTCAAGCTCGGCCTGACCTACTTCGAAGGCATCGACGTGCGCCGAATGGCGCAGCCGATCCTGCACGAGCTGGTCACGGCCACCCAGGAAACCTCCACGCTCTCCATCCGCAGCGGCTGGACCCGGATCTACATCGACCAGGAGACCCCGCCCACCGACATCCGCATGTCGGTGCGGCTCGGCCATCCGTACCCGCTGCACGCCGGTTCGTCGTCGAAGGCGCTGCTGGCCTTCCTCGACCCCGAGGAGCAGGACGCCTACCTCGCCACCGGCCCGTTCGAGCGGCTGACCGACACCACCATCACCACGCCCGCGCAACTCCGCGCCGACCTGGACCGCATCCGCAAGCGCGGGTACGCCCGGTCGCTGGGGGAGCGTCAGGCCGACGCCGCCTCGGTGGCCGCCCCGGTCTTCGACCACCGGGGCAAGCCGACCGCGGCGATCAGCGTGTGCGGCCCACTGCGCCGCTTCGAACCGAAGATCGACGAGGCGGCCGACGCGCTGCTGGACGCCGTACGGCGACTCTCGGCCCTGATGGGCCATCGGGAGTCGGAGATCATCGGGCAACGCTCCACGGAGTGATGCCCGCCAGCGGTGGGGCCGGACCGCCCCGCGGGAGGGAACAGCGGTGTCGGTGCCATCCGCGCTCGACCCATCGGGCGACTCGGTGCTCTACGCGGACCCCGGCGAGGTGGAGCGGCTACGTGACCCGCTGATCGCGGCGCAGGTCCAGCTGCTGGCCCGGCACCACCCGCACTACCGGCGACTCTTCGCGCGCACCGGCGTCGACCCGGACCGGGTACGCGGGGTCGTGGACCTGGCCCGGCTTCCGGTCACCGGCAAGCAGGACTTCCTCGGTGACCCCGAGTCCTTCCGGTTGACCGCCCCGGCCGACCTGCCGGTCGCCGAACGCACCCTCGCGTACGTCATCTACACCACCGGCACCACCAGCGGCGCGCCCGCCCCGCTCTACGTCACCACCAGCGACGACTGGGCCTACCTGCTGCACGCCCGGCGCTGCGCCCGGCTGCTCGGTCTCGGCGCCGACGAGGTGATCGCGAACCTCTTCCCGCTCACCCCGTTCCCGATGGGCGCCCGGATCCGCGCCGACCGGACGGCGGCGGCGATCGGGGCGACCATCTTCCAGGGGCACACCGGCCGCCCCTCGCCGGACTGGCCGGTGCACCGCCGGCTCGACGAGGCGATCGACCTGGTGGCGGCACACGGCGCGACGGTGCTGTGGGGGGTCGCCGGGTTCGTCCGCCGGGTGCTGATCCGGGCCGCCGAACGCGGGCTGCGGCTGCCCACGGTCCGCTGGTGCTTCGTCACCGGCGAGGCGACGAGCGCCGCCGGCGTCGAGGATCTGCGCGCCCGGCTGCGCGCGGTGGGCGCGGAGACGGCCCGGGTCGCCAACCGCTACGGCTCGACCGAGGGCTGGTCGATGATCGAGTGCGCGGAGGGAACGGGTTGGCACAATCCCACCCCGGGCCTGATCCACCTGGAGACCGTCGACGCGGCCAGCGGCGAGCCGGTGCCCGACGGGGAACCCGGCCTGCTGCTCATCACCCACCTGCGGGCCCGGGGCACCGCCTTCCTCCGGTACGCCGTCGGCGACATCGTCCGGCTGACCCGGGAACGGTGTGCCTGCGGGCGGACCGCCGAGCGGATCGTCTCCCAGCCGGTCCGCACCAAGGACCTGGTCAAGGTCAACGGCACGCTGGTCAACCTGACCGTGCTCGGCGACGCCCTGGTCGACCTGGCCGGCGTCGCCGAGTACCGGGTGGTCCTCGACCACCTGCGCCCCGGCGACGCGCTCTCCGGCGACGGCGTGGTGGTCGAGTTCGCCCCGGTCGCCGGCCGCGACGCCGACGCGCTGGTCTCGGCCGTACGGTCGCGGATCCGCGACCTGACCCACCTCACGCCCGAGGTGCGGGTGGTCGGCGTGGACGACATCTACGACCCGCTGGCCGACGCCAAACCCCGTCGTCTCGTCGACCGCCGCCACGTCGGCTGACGTCGTCGACACGTAGCTCTCAGAAAGGTCGTGACTGACCGTGTACACCGGTGCCATCGACGTGGTCGTCAATCCGTACACACCCGAGATCGTGGCCGCGCGGCCGGCGTGGTCGAAGGACTTCCTCGGCCGCAAGATCGGCGCCGGGGACCGGCTGCCCGGGACGACGATCGAGGAGTACCTGGCCAAGATGGACCGGGCCGGGATCGCCCGGTCCTTCCTGATCGCCGCGAAGCTCGGCCCGGCCGGTGACGTCAACAGTTTCGCGCTCCAGGTCGAGACCGTCGCCGAGTTGGTCGCCGCGCACCCGGACCGGTTCAGCGGCCTGGTCGGGTTGGACCCGACCGCCGGCATGGCCGAGCTGCGGCACCTGGAACGGGCGGTCACCGAGTACGGCTTCGTCGGCGCGCACTCGTACCCGCACTGGTTCGGGCTGCCCCCGGACCACCGGCGCTACTACCCGATCTACGCCAAGTGCGCCGAGCTGGACGTGCCGATCCAGCTCCAGGTGGGCCACTGCCTGCGCTACGACGACGCCCGGCCGCTGCGCAGCGTCGGCCGGCCGATCACCCTCGACACGGTCGCCTGCGAGTTCCCCGAGCTGAAGCTGGTCGGCATCCACACCGGGTGGCCGTGGACCGAGGAGATGATCGCGGTCGCGTACAAGCACCCCAACGTGTACATCGGGGTGGACGCGTACGCCCCGAAGCACTGGCCGGCCGCGCTGGTGCACTACATGAACACGTTCGGCCGGGAGAAGGTGCTCTTCGGCACCGACTACCCGGTGATCGACCCGGAGCGCGCCATGACGGAGTTCGCCGAGCTGGGCCTGCGGCCGGAGTCGGCCACGGCGGTGCTGCGCGACAACGCCCTGCGCCTCTACGGTCTCACCGACTGATCCGCCCCGCCGTCGGGGCGTGTGTCACCGACGCCGGCCGGCCGCGGTGAGCGCGACGAGCGCGACCGCGGCGGCGGCGCCACCGACGGAGAACGCGGCCATCGGGCCGACCGCGCCGACCAGCACCGCGCCCAGGGCCGGGCCGGTGGACTGGCCGAGCCGCGACGACGCCGACCACGCGCCGATGAGCATGCCCCGGCCGTCGACCGGCTGCCGGGAGACGGCGTGCACGGAGGCGTTGTACGCGCAGCCCACCCCGACGCCGAGGAGCACCACGGCGACCGCCACCACCCACACCGCCGGGGCGGCGGCGGTGAGCAGCAGGGAAACCGCGCACAATCCGAGCCCGATCCGGGCGACGTGCCGGTCGGCGGTCCGCCCGGCGAGCAGGGCCAGGGCCGCCGAGGCGGCGAGACTGCCCACGTTGCCGAGCCCGACGAGCAGACCCCGGGCCGCCAGGGGCACCTCGAAGACCCGGTCCAGGGCCAGCGGCAGCATCGCCGCGGTGGCCGCGGTCATCAGGCCGATGACGACGGTGGTCAGGGTCAGCGCGCCCACCACGGTACGCAGCTCGCCGGCGCGTCGCAGGTCGGCCAGGAGCCGGGCGGAGCGGTGGTCCCGGGTCGGCCGCCGGCCGGGGCCGAGCCCGAGCACCCGGACGGTCCCGGGTGCCAGCAGCGCACCCAGCGCGTAGAGCCAGAACGCGGCGCGTGGGTCGCCGAGGCTCGCCACCGCGCCGCCGGCCATCGGTCCGACGGTGGAGGCGGTGGTCAGCACGAAGGTGTTGACCGCCAGGCCGCGCTGCCGGGCCGCGCCGGTCAGCGTCTCGCCGATCACGGTCGGGGGGATGGTGAGCAGGCCGGCGAAGCCGATTCCCTGGACCGCCCGGAGCGCGACGGCCGTGCCGAACGAGTCGACAAGCGCGCAGGCGGTGCCGGCGACGGAGAACAACAGCAGGCAGCCGAGCGCCACCCGACCGCGGCCGAGCCGGTCGGAGAGGCCGCCCAGCGCCACGGTCAGCACGATGCCGGGCACCGCGATCACGCCTTGGAGGAGCCCGACGGCGGCCTCCGAGACCTGGTACGCGGCGGCGAGTTCCGCCATCGCCGGGGCGAGCGTTCCGTAGCCGGTGGCGCCGACCGCGGACAGTGCGGTGACGGTCAGGATCCCGCCGGTACCGAGCGGTAGGGAAGGCGCCACAAGCGGTCCATTCAGCGGAACGATGTTTCGCTGAACGTACCGTAAACCTGAGCATGGGTCCATAACGGCACGTCAGGCCGTTGACACTGCGGAGAAGCCGGACCTAGTGTGTAGAAACGCTGTTCCGCTAAGCGGATCGAATGTGCGAATCGCATGGGAGAGGGGTGCCGGGATGAGTCCGAAGACGGGAGTTCTCGGCCGGTTCAGAGCCCTGAAGGTTTCTGCTCTGGTCGGGGTGGTGGCCCTCCTGGCCACAGCCTGTAGTTCGTCCAACGGGGACAGTGCGGCGGAGGCCGACTCCTCCCCGGGAGCAGCCGGGGCGGACATCGTGGTCGGGGTCGGGGTGATCAACCCCGACCTGGACGCATTCTCCGCCACGTCCCCGCCGCGTTCCTTCTACGCCTACCCGGTCTGGTCCCTGCTGACCCGGGTCGACACCCTCGGCGAGGGCGCCAAGGTGGTCCCCGGCGTCGCCGAGTCGTGGACCCGCGTCAACGACCTGACCTGGCAGTTCGTCCTCCGCAAGGACCTGAAGTTCGCCAACGGCGAGCCGGTCGACGCCGACGCCGTCGTCTACTCCACGAAGTTCATGCTCGACCCGAAGAACGAGGCGAGCATCCGCGGCAAGCTCGGCATCATCAAGCAGGTCGAAGCGGTCGACGCCAACACCGTCCGGTTCACCATGAGCGCGCCGGAGGCGATCCTGCCCCGGCTGCTCGGCGCGATGCCGATCGTCCCGCCCAAGGAGCACGCGCGGGTGGGCGCGAAGGCCTTCAACGCCAAGCCCATCGGCACCGGCGCGTTCATGGTCGAGAAGTTCGTCCCCGGCAAGGAACTCGTGCTGGTGCCGAACCCCAACTCCGGACAGGGCAAGGCGCTGCCGGCCTCGATCACCTTCAAGGCGATCCCGGAGGACGCGGCCCGGGTGGCCGCCCTGCGCGCCGGTGACGTCGACATCATCACCAAGGTCCCGATCGACGGGATCAAGTCGCTGGAGTCCGGCGCCTTCACGGTCTACGACGCGGTCGAGCCCCGCACGTACGTGGTGGACCTGTTCACCGACTCCGGACCGCTGACCGACGTGCGCGTCCGGCGGGCCATCGCCCAGTCCCTCGACCTGGACGCGCTGGTCCAGGGCGTGATGGGCGGCAAGGGACAGGTCGGCCAGGGCCAGTTGGCGCCGAGCTTCATGTCCGGCTACTGCAAGGACGTCACCCGGTACCCGTACGACCTGGCCGCGGCCAACAAGCTGATGGCCGAGGCCGGCGTCTCCGGGCTCAAGCTGAAGTTCCAGACCTCGCAGGGGTTCATCCTGAACGACACGCTGCTCGCCCAGGCGATCGGCGAGATGGTCAACAAGCTGGACGCGGTCGAGTCGGTGGAGATCGCCCCGATGGAGTTCTCCAACTACCTCGACGTGTACTACAACCGCACCGAACGGGCCGACTTCTTCGCCTGGGGCATGAGCAGCTCACCGTTCGTGGACGCCTCCGTGCAGCTCGAGCGCCTGGTCACCGGCTACCCCCAGCACAACATCGGCTACTCCAACCCGAAGTACGACGAGTGGTTCGGCAAGCTGCGCTCGGCCGAGGAGGGCACCCCGGAGCGGCAGCAGGCGTTCTGCGAGTTGTCGAAGATCTACAAGGAGGACGTCCCGTCGGTGGCGGTGATGACCATGCCGGACGTCTGGGCCAGCTCCGACAAGATCCGGGGCTTCAAGGTGGACCAGGCGGGCAACCCGGCCTGGGAGCTGATCACCAAGGTGACGGGCTAGACGGGGTCCGACCGTGGCGAAGCTTCTGCGACAGCGGCTCCTGCAGCTGGTCCTGGTCATCCTCGGACTGTCCAGCCTGGTGTTCTTCCTGGTCCGGATCTCCGGCGACCCGGCCTCGGCCATCGCCGGTGCGGACGCGGACCCGGAGACCCTGGCGGCCATCCGCAGCAACCTCGGGCTGAACGAACCGGTGCTCGTCCAGTACGTGAGGTTCCTCGGTGACCTGCTGGTGCTCGACTTCGGCGACTCGTACCAGTACCGCAGCGACGCGATGGCGTTGGTGCTGGACCGGTTTCCGGCGTCGGCGCTGCTGACCCTCCTCGCGATGCTCATCGCGGTCGGACTCGGCGTACCGGCCGGGGTGCTCGGTGCCGTGCACCGGGACGGGCTCCTCGGCCGGGCCGTCAACGGCCTCGCCATCCTCGGGCAGAGCGTGCCGAACTTCGTGCTCGGTCTGGTGCTCATCATGATCTTCGCGGTCAGCCTGGGCTGGCTGCCCAGCTTCGGCGGGGAGGGGGTGATGAGCCTGATCCTGCCGGCCGTCACCCTCGCCGCCTTCATCTGCGCCCGGCAGATGCGGCTGGTGCAGGCGTACACCCTGGAGGAACTCAGCAAGGGGTACGTGCGGACGGCGAACTCGCTCGGCTACAGCACCCGGCGGATCCGCTACCGGCACATCCTGCGCAACGTCAGCGTGCCCATGCTCTCGCTCGTCGGGCTGGAACTCGGCCAGTTCATCGCCGGTTCGGTGGTGGTCGAGTCGGTGTTCTCCTGGCCCGGCCTGGGCCGGTTGATGGTCGAGTCGGTCACCGCCCGCGACTACCCGGTGCTCCAGGCGGGCGTGTTCGTCATCGGCGTGCTCGTCGTGCTGATCAACTTCATCGTCGACCTGCTCTACCAGGTGGTCGACCCCCGACTCAAGGCGCAGTTGGTGACCCGATGAGCACAGTGCTGACCGTTCCCGAGCCGGGCGGGGCCGAACCCGTGGCCGAGGTCGTCCCCGCGCCGCGCCGGCCCCGCCGGCGCCTCCTGCCGAGACACTTCGGCGCCCGGATCGCGCTCGGCTTCCTGATCGTCGGCGTCCTGGCCGCGATCTTCGCCCCGGCCGTCTCGCCGTACGACCCCAACGAGCAGTCCCTGCTCAACCGGCTCGCCGCGCCGTCGCTGTTCGGCGGCGAGGGCGCGCACCTGCTCGGCACCGACGAACTCGGCCGGGACCTGCTCAGCCGCGCCATCCACGGCGGCCGGGTCAGCTTCACCGTCGGGTTCGTCGCGGCCACCTTCGCCGGCCTGCTCGGCACCGTCCTCGGCGTCGTCGCCGGGTACTACCGGGGCATCGTGGAGTCGGTGATCATGCGGACGGTCGACATCCTCACCGCGTTCCCGTTCCTCATCGTCGCCCTCGCCGTGGTCGCCGTCTTCGGCGCCAAACTGTCGGTGCTGATCATCGTGCTGGTGCTCTGGGAATGGGTGCCGTTCACCCGGCTCGCCCACGCCAAGACGCTGAACGTGGTCTCCACCGACTACTTCCGGGCCGCCGTCGCCATCGGCCGTCGGGGTGCCGGCATCCTCGCCCGGCACGTGCTGCCCAACATCGCCGGTCCGCTCATCGTCGTCTGGACGTTCGTGGTGGCCCGGTCCATCGTCATCGAGAGTTCGCTCAGCTTCCTCGGGCTCGGCGTGCCGCCGCCCACCGCCACCTGGGGCGGGATGCTGAGCGCCAGCCGGGGCTACCTCGACACCGCGTGGTGGATCCCGCTGGTCCCCGGCGTGGCCATCACCCTGGTCGTGTTGAGCGTCAACGTCGTCGGTGACTGGCTGAGTGAGAGGTGGGATCCGCATGGCCGGCGCTGACGCCGTACCGCTGCTCGAGGTCGACGGGCTGGACGTCACCTTCGACACCCTCCGAGGGCCGGTGCACGCCGTCCGGGGCGCCACCTGGTCGGTGCGCCAGGGCGAGACCCTGGTGGTGCTCGGCGAGTCCGGCTCCGGCAAGAGCGTCTCGTTGCACGCCGTCGCCGGGCTGCTGCCGGCCAACGGCCACACCGCCGGCCGGGTCCGCTTCCAGGGCCGGGACGTGCTCGGGCTGCGCGGCGCGCGGCTGCGCCGGTTCTGCGCCGAGAACTACGGCATGGTGTTCCAGGACCCGATGAGTTCGCTGGACCCCAGCTTCACCGTCGGCGACCAGATCGCCGAGATCCTGCGGGTGCACCGGGGGACGTCGGCGAAGGACGCCTGGGAGCGGGCGGTCGAGCTGCTGGGCGTGGTCCGGATCGACGACCCCGGCCGGCGGGCGAAGCAGTACCCGCACGAACTCTCCGGCGGCATGCGCCAGCGCGTCATGATCGCCATGGCGATCGCCCTGGACCCGCCGCTCTTCCTCGCCGACGAGCCGACCACCGCGCTGGACACCAGCGTCCGGGGCGCGGTGCTGGAGACCATGATCGAGCTGCGGGACCGCCTGTCGATGGGGGTCGTCCTGATCACCCACGACATCGGCGTGGCGGCGGCCGTCGCCGACCGGGTCGCCGTCATGTACGCCGGCCGGGTCGTCGAGTACGGCACGGCGGAGCAGGTGCTGCACGAACCCGGCCACCCGTACACCGCCGCGCTGCTCGGGTCGCTGCCCCGGCTGCGGCGGCTGCGGTCCACGCTGACCGCCATTCCCGGCGCGCCACCGAACGCGGCCCGGCTGCCGGCCGGCTGCTCCTTCCACCCCCGGTGCCGGTTCGCCACCGACCGCTGCGCCGAGGAACTGCCGGTCCTGCAACCGAGCGGCGGCGGCCAGGTCGCGGCCTGCCACTGGACCGGCCGGCTGACCGCCGACGGCGACCTCGGCTACTGGCGCGAGGGCGGCGAACCACTCGTCGACGCCCGGCCCGGCGACGCGGAACAACCGTTCGTGGTGGTCGAGAACCTGGTCAAGGAGTATCCACTCGGCTCCGGCCGCAAGGCCCGGGTGCTGCGGGCGGTGGACGACGTCTCCTTCACCATCCCCAAGGGCACCACGCTCGGCCTGGTGGGGGAGTCCGGGTCCGGCAAGTCCACCACCGCGATGATCATGTCCGGGCTGCTCGCCCCCACCTCCGGACGGGTGGTCATCGGCGGCGTCGACATCGCCCGGCTCTCCGGCAAGGCCATGCGGGACGTCCGCCGTGACCTCCAGGTGGTCTTCCAGGACCCGTACTCCTCGATGGACCCCCGGATGACCATCGGGCAGATCGTCGACGAGCCGCTGCTGGTGCACAAACGCGGGTCGAAGGCCCAGCGGCGGGACCGGGTCACCGAACTGCTCGACCTGGTCGGGCTGGACGGCGACTACGCCGCACGCTTCCCGCACCAGCTCTCCGGCGGGCAGGCCCAGCGGGTCGCCATCGCCCGCGCGCTCGCGCTGGAACCCGCGCTGATGGTGCTGGACGAGCCGGTCGCCGCGCTGGACCTCTCCATCCAGGCGCAGATCCTCAACCTGCTGCGCGACCTCCAGGCCCGGCTCGGCCTGACGTACCTGTTCATCGGGCACGACCTGGCGGCGGTGGCCTACATCTCCGACCGGGTGGCGGTCATGTCCACCGGGAAGATCGTCGAACTGGACCGGGTCGACGCGATCTACCAGCGGCCGGCGGCGGCGTACACCCGGCAACTCCTCGACGCGGTGCTCGACCCCGAGGCCGACCTCGGCCGGTACCGGGACCGTCCGACGATCCGGAGGGAGGAGCCGTGCGTCCCCTCGGCCCCGGCGACGCCCTGATCGTCATCGACGTCCAACGCAAGTACGTCACCGGACCGCTGGCCGTCCCGGACGCCGCCGGGCTGGTGGACCGGATCGCCCGGTTCGCCGACGCGGCCCGCGCCCGGGACGTGCCGCTGGTCTGGGTGACCCGCGAGCTGCGCCCCGGCGTGTCGATGGGCGCCGCCACCACCGCCGGGTACGGCGCGGCGGTCGACGAGCTGTTCCGGAGCCCGGCCGCCGACCTGCATCCCGGCCTCGGCGCCCGCGACGACGAGATCCGGGTGGTCAAGCCCCGCCAGTCGGCGTTCTACGGCACCGATCTGGAGGTGGTGCTGCGCACGCTCGGCGCGGACCGGGTGGTGCTCACCGGCGTCACCACCAACATCTGTGTCCAGGCCACGGCCCAGGACGCCCGCGCCCGCGACCTCGACGTGCTGGTGGTCGCCGACCTGACCGCCGCGCTGCCGGTCACCGCCGCCGGCTTCGACCTGCCGGCGGAGCAGGTGCAGCGGGCCACGCTGGCCACCCTCGCGCACGCCGTCGGCACCGTCCGTTCCGCTCCCGCCGTGCTGTCCGCCTGAACCCGTCCGGGCGTCAGGCCGTACCGGCCCCGGACCGCCCGCGCGACCCCTCGCGCGGGCGGTCCCGGGATCTCAGTAGCCCCGGCTGCGGTCGAACTCGCCGAGCAGGGGTTCGTCGGCGTGCCAGCGACGCAGGTTCGCGCAGAACTGGTCGACCACCCGTTCGGCCCGGCGCGGTGAACCGCCGGCGATGTGCGGGGTGACCACCACGTTGGGCAGTCGCCACAGCGGGTCGTCGGCGGCGAGCGGCTCCCGGGCCACCACGTCCAGCCCGGCCCCGCCGAGCCGTCCGCCGGTGAGCGCGGCGCGCAGCGCCGACTCGTCGACCAGGTCGCCCCGGCTGACGTTGACCAGGATCGCGCCGGGTTTCATCGCGGCGATCCGGGTGGCGTCCAGCAGGTGGCGGGTGGCCGGGGTGAGCGGCACGGTGAGCACCACCACGTCGGCGGTGGGCAGCACCTCGTCCAGCCGGTCCGGGGTGACCAGCAGGTCCACGTCGGGGCCGGCCTCGACGGATTCCGGCTCGACCGCGACGATCCGCGCGAACTCGAAGCCCCGGGCCCGCCGGGCCACCGCCCGGCCGGCCCCGCCGAGGCCGACCACCAGCATGGTCCGGTCGGTGAACTCCCACTGGGTGGCCCGCACCGCGATCCGGTACGCGTCGGTCCAGTCGGGCGCGCGCAGCACCGTCGCCACACCCCGGGTGAGCGCGAGCAGCAGCGCGAACGCGTGCTCGGCCAGGTGCGCGCCGACGATCCCGCCCTTGGCCGAGACCAGACGGACGTCGCGGCCGGCGAGGTGGGCGGCGACCCGGTCCACGCCGGCGCCGACCGACTGCACCCAGCGCAGGTTCGGCGCGGCGTCGAGGGCCGCCGGCTGGATGTCACCGAAGAGGACGGCCGCGCCGGGGGCGTGCCGCAGCACGGTGGCGGGGTCCCGGGCGACCACCACCGGGTCGGGTGCGGCGGCGGCGCGGATCGCGTCGACCTGTGCCTCGGTCAGCGGGGCGATCAGCGCGTGCGCGGCGGCCAGGACGGTACGGCCGGTGTCGCCCGGCCCGGTCACGTGTCGCCCCGCCCGGCGTCGGCGCTGCCCGGCCGAGGCGGGACACCGCCGGCGCCCAGGTAGCGGTCGCGGAGTCGGGTGACCTCGTCGTAGCCGATGAGCCGGGTGAACTCGCGCAGCGGTACGCCCCGGGCGGCGACCACGCCGGGCTCCGGGCCGAGCAGGTCGGTGTACGCCGCGGTGAGCGCGCGGGCGGTGGCGAGCAGGCCCTGGAGACCGTAGATGACCACGGCGATGCCGAGTTCCCGGGCGATGGCGGGGGTGAGTTCCCGTTCCAGCCAACTGCCGGGGGCGACCGCGGCGGCCAGTGGTCGGCCACAGGCGTCCCGGGTGGCCTGCCACGCCTCGAACGGGAACGTCTCGTCGTGGCGCATCGGGAAGACCACGTCCGCCCCGGCCGCCGCGTACGCCTCGGCCCGCCGCAGCACCTCGTCGACGGTGTCGGCGTTGGTCCGGGCGACCACGGCGGCCCGGTCCCGGGCGTCGACGCAGGCGCGGACCTTCGCCGCCGCCTCGGCCCGGGGCACCAGACTCACCCCGGCCTGCTCGCTCAGCGGCCCCGGCTTGGGGGAGATCTGGTCCTCCAGCATCAGCGCCGCCGCGCCGGCCCGCTCGAAGTCCCGGGCGGCGTGGTACGCGTTGACCGCGTTGCCCCAGCCGGTGTCCAGGTCGGCGATGACCGGCAGGCCGCCGGCCCGGGCGGCGACGCCGACCGCGCGGGTCATGTCGGCGCGGGTGTAGAGGTCGGCGTCGGGCAGGCCGAGCGAGGCGGCCACGGCGAACCCGGAGACGAAGAGGCAACGGAAACCGGCCGCGGCGGCCAGCGTGGCGCTGAGCCCGTCCCAGACGCCGGCGGCGTACACGGGCGGTTCGGCGGCGAGGACGTCGGCGAAGCCGACCGGGGTGTGCACCGGCATCGGATCACACCTCCGGCAGGTCGACGACCACGTCGACCAGGACGGGACGACCCTCGCGGACGCCCTTGACCGCCTCGGTGAGGGTGGACGCCAGGGCGTCGCGGTCGACCACGGTGAACGCCTCGACGCCCTGGGCGCGGGCCATCCCGGCGTGGTCGACGTCCGGCCCGGTCAGGTCCATGCCGTGCCGGGCCCGGTCCAGGTCGCCGCCGCGTGTCTGCACCACCCGACGTTGGTGCAGCCAGTCCGCGCCGTAGCTGCGGTTGTTGACCACCACGGCCAGCAGCGGGAGCCGGTGGTGGGCGGCGGTCCAGAGCGCCTGCGGGGTGTAGAGCAGGTCGCCGTCGGGTTGCAGGTCGACCACCACGGTGTCGTCGTCGCGGTGGTGCAGCGCCGCGCCGATCGAACCGCCGATGCCGAAGCCGAGGCCGCCGGCGCCGGAGCCGCCCAGGTGGCAGTTGTAGTCGACCAGGTCCCAGGTGCGCCGGGGCCAGCCCCGGAACATGGTGAAGCCGATCTGCCAGGGGCCGTCGCGTACCGCGTCGTAGGTGGCGGCGGCGAGGACGCCCTCGGTGATCCCGCCGTGCGGCGACTCCGGCGGTGGCCCTTCGGCGGCGCGCAGCGCGGCGGTGTGACCGGTCAGCCACTCGCGGCGGGCGGCGACGGCGTCGGCGCGGCGGGCGACCCGCTCGGCGACCAGGTCGGCGAGGACGGGCAGGGCGACCGCGGTGTCGGCGACCAGGTACTCGTCGGCCCGGATCGGCGGTTCCAGGTCGAGGAAGCCGTTGTGTTTCAGGTCGTTGAGGGTGATCACGGCGAGTTTCGTGCCGGGCCGGGTGAGCATCCGGTAGCCGCGCCGGTCGTTGTCCACCTGGGACGTGGCCCAGCGGACGTCCCGGCAGTCCAGCGCCAGGACGAGGTCGGCGTCGGCGAGCCGGCCGGCCCGGTCGGCGGTGCAGTCGGCCCAGTGCCCGGTGGGGAAGTTGTGCCGGCTGCCGAGGTCCACCACGGGTACGGCGAGGCTCTCGGCGAGCCGGCGCAGCGCGTCGAAGCCGGCCCGGCTGCGGCCGACGAAGTCGGCGAGGACGACCGGGGACTCGGCGGCGACGAGCAGGTCGGCGACGGCTTCGAGGCGGTCCAGCGGGGCGGTCGGCGGGGCGAGCGGGGCCGGTCCCCAGTCGCCGAGGTCGACCGCGGGCGCGGGGGACTCCTGCATCAGCGCGTCGAGGGCCACGTAGGTGGGGCCGGGCGGCTGGGCCACGGCGAGCTGGTGGGCGCGGAGCATCAGGTCGGGCAGGGCGGCGACGGACGTGGGTTCGGTGTCCCACTTGACCACGTCCCGGACGGCCTGGCCCTGCTGGTTCGCGGTGTGCACCCAGTCGATCCACGGGCGGCGGCGGGCCTGGTCGGCCGGCCCGGAGCCGCCGAGCAGGAGCACCGGCGCGTGGTCGGCGTACGCGTTGAAGGTCGCCATCACGGCCTGCTGGAGGCCGACCAGGTTGTGCACGGCGGCGGCCATCACCTCGCCGGACGCCTTGGCGTAGCCGTGGGCGACGGCCACGGCGACGCCCTCGTGCAGCGCCGAGATCACCTCGGGGCTGCCGCTTGTGGTGAGGGAGTCGTGCAGGCCCCGGAACGAGGCGCCGGGATTGGCTGCCACGTACCGGATGCCGAGGCGCTGGAGCAGCGCCACCATCACGTCGCTTCCGTATGTCAGATCCATGTGTCACGTCCTGAGTCGGTCGGCCTGTCCCGCCCCCGTCGGCTGCGCTACTTTATGAAACACCGTTTCATCAACCGGAACAAGAGGGGTGCCCATCATGCATCGACCTGGTCAGGCCGTGGATCTGCACAGTCACTGGTGGCCCCGCGAGTTCGCGTCGGCCGTCCGGGCCGGCCGGCGCTGGCACGCCTGGGACGCCGACCTCACCGCCGCCACCCCCCGGATCGTGGCCGGCGACCGGGACGCCCCCGCCCCGGTCGACCTCTACTCCACCGACCTGACCGCCCGCCGGGAACGCCGGGCCGCCGAGGGCATCGTCCGCGAGGCGGCGATGGTCCCGGTCTTCCTCTGGGGGTACGAACTCCCGGCTGCCGAGGCCGAGGCGTACTGCCGGGACGTCAACGCGGACCTGGCCGACGCGCAGGCCGCCTCCGACGGCACCTTCACCGGTCTCGGACTGCTGCCGCTCCAGGACCACGACGCGTCCCTGCGGGTGCTCGACCACGCCGTCAAGGACCTCGGCCTGTACGCGTTCAGCATCGGCACCAACGTCGAGGACGCCAACCTGGACGACCCGAAGGTGGTCGCCATCCTCGACCAGGTGCTGGCCGCCGGGGCGGCGATCGTCATCCACGCCAACTGGTACACCCGGGCCGGGCGCGAGCGCACCTGCCGGCACATGTTCGACAACTCGGTGGGCGTGCCCCTCGAATCCGGGCTGGCGTTGGCCTCGCTGATCTACTCGGGTCTGCTGGACCGGCACCCGGGCGCCCGGATCTGCTGCTCGCACGGGGGCGGCTGGCTGCCGTACGGCATCGGCCGGCTCAACCTGCGCTACCTCCAGGGGCGGGACAGCGGCCTGCTGGCCGAGGCGCCGGACCGGTACCTGCGCCGGTTCCACTACGACTGCCTGGTGCACGACGAGCGGGCCCTGCAACTGCTTGTCGAGCGGGTCGGCCCGGACCGGGTGGTGATCGGCACCGACCACCCGTACGGCGGGGACATCCCCGAGGTCGGCGCGGTGCGCTGGATCGCCGACCAGCCGTTCCTGACCAGCCGGGAGAAGGACATGGTGGTCCGGGAGAACGCGACCCTCTTCCTCGACGGCGCGCGGCGGGCGGCCGGCGGCGCCGGCTGACGTCCCGTCGCGTCCGACGGCGGATTCGCTGGTCACGGCGTCCGTCCGGCCCTTGACACGGTTCGACGGACCCCCCTACGTTTTGTGGAACGTCGTTTCGCTGAGTGGAAGGAATCTGATGGCCACGCTCCGAGGGTTCGGCAATCCCCTGTCCCCGTCCGGTCGGGCGGCGCTCGTCGACGACCCCCCGCACCACATCAGCGCCGACGCCATCCAGGTGATCTACCGGGTCGACCCGGACAAGGCCCGCGCCTACCTGCCCGACGGCCTCGACCTGCACCCGGAGGCCCTGGCCTACGCCTACGTCGCCGACATGGTCAAGGTCAGCGACAGTCACCCCGACCAGGCCTGGACCGAACCGCAGTGGTCGCAGTACCAGGAGGGCATCCTCGGCCTCTACTGCACCTACCAGGGCCAGCCCGGCCGGTTCAGCGCCTACATCTACGTCAGCGAGGACTGGTCGGTGGTCTTCGGCCACTTCATGGGCTTCGCCAAGAAGCAGGGCGTCATCCACAAGACCAAGATCCAGCCGGCCAACCCGGCGTTCGGGCCGATCGGCCCCGGCAGCCGGATGCGGGGGACCGTGGACCGGTTCGGCCGGCGGATCTTCAACGTGGACATCCAGCTCACCGAGAAGATCGACGACGACGCGGTGCCCTCGCACGGGCACCGCGTCTACACCTACCGGCACATTCCCTCGCCCAGCCCGCAGGTGCCCGACCAGCGGCAGCTCTTCGCGCTCGACCTGGACCGGGCCACCACCATCGACGCCTGGAAGGGCACCGGCGGCGTGGAGATCTTCACCGACGTGATCAACGAGGACCTCGACGGCTTCCAGCCCCTGGAGATCGTCGAGGCGTACAGCTTCCAGCGCGGCTGGACCACCAAGGCCGGCGCCACCCTGCTGCGAGAGGACCACTGATGACCGACTGGGCCGCGATCCAGGTCGCCAAGGCCGCCGACAACATCGTGAACACCTCCCTGGCCGTCCGGCCCGGGGAACTGGTCGCCGTCGCCGCCGACCACAACTCCGACCACGCGGTCGTCGACGCGCTCCTCGCGGCGGTCGCCGCCGCCGGCGCCGAGGGCACCCTGCTGGTCCAGCCCGCCCGCGCCCGGGCCGGCGAACCGGCGAACCGGATCGTCGCCGCCGCACTGGCCGGCGCGGACGTGATCATCTCGCCGACCTCGACCGCGCTGAGCTTCACCCCCGAACTCAAGCAGGCGCTCAACCGGGGCGCCCGGGCGATCGTGATGACCGGGGTGACCCGGGCCGAGCTGACCGGCGGCGCGGGCATCGCCGACTACGAGGAGGTCCACCGGATCACCAAACCGCTGGCCGACGCCATCACCGCCGGCTCCCGGATCCGGGTCACCTCGCAGCAGGGCTCCGACCTCACCGCCAGCCTGGAGGGGGTCACCTGCGGAGTGGGCGCGTCCTTCGCCCGCGAGCCCGGCCAGATCTCCAGCTATCCCAGCGGCGAGGCGTGGAGCGCCCCGGCCACCGGCACCGGGCAGGGGGTCCTGGTCGCCGACGGTTCCGCGCACCAGCTCGGCAAGCTGCGCGAACCGATCCGGGTCCACTTCGACCAGGGGCGCGCGGTCCGGATCGAGGGCGGCGACCAGGCCGGCGAGCTGCGCCGCATGATCGACGGGGTGGAGAACGGCGACAACCTCGGCGAGATCTCCATCGGCACCAACCCGGCGGCCCGCTTCCTCGGCAACATCACCGAGGACAAGAAGCAGGTCGGCACCGTCCACTTCGCCCTCGGCAACAGCGTGGTCGGCGGGACGGTCAAGGCCCCGATCCACGTCGACCTGCTGCTGCTCACCCCCACCGTGGAGGTGGACGGGGAGATCCTGGTCCAGGACGGGAAGATCGTGAAGGTGGCATGACCGCCGCATCCGCTCCGGCCCCCGGAGACGCCGTCTCCGGGGTGCCGGCCATCGACACGCACACCCACTTCTGGCCCCGGGGACTGCTCGCCGCCGGGCGGGAAGGGCGGGACTGGTACGGCTGGCGGCCGGTCACCGAGGCCGACGGCCGGCGGGCGTTCGCGCTGGGGCGTACCGTGCTGGCCTTCGCCCCGCCCGAGGTGGACCTGGCCGACCCGACGGCCCGGCTCGCCGCCCGCGCCGCGCAGCAGGGGATCGGCTTCGAGGCCGTCCAGGTGGCCGGGTTCCTGTTCAACTACCACCTGGACGCGGCCCGGGGCGCGGCCTTCTGCCGGGAACTCAACACCGAGCTGGCCGAACTGGAGGCCGCCGCCCCGGGCACCTACCGGGGGCTGGCGCAACTGCCGCTCCAGGACCGGGACGCCGCGCTGGCCGTGCTCGACCACGCCGTGACGGAACTGGGGCTGCGGCACTTCGTGCTCACCCCGGCGGTCAACGGGCGCAACCTCGACGACCCGCAGATCCTGCCGGTGCTGGAGGCGATGGCCGAGGCCGGGGTGACCGCCAACGTGCACCCGGCGTTCTTCGACAAGCTCGGCGCCGGCGACCGGCTCGGCCGGTACTACTTCGAGAGCTCGTTCGCCGCGCCGGTCGAGGCGAGCATCGGGCTGATGACGGTGATCCACTCCGGGCTGCTGGACCGGCACCCGGACTTCCGGATGTGCTTCACCCACGGCGGCGGCATCGCGATCCACTCGCTGGGCCGGTTCGACCACCGCTGGCACATGATCTCCCCGGCGCAGCGCACCATGGCCCGCCCGCCCAGCGAGTACCTCGCCGCCGGCAACCTCTTCTACGACGTGCTGGTGCACGACGAGCGCGCGCTGGAGCTGGTGATCGAGCGCGTCGGGGTGGACCAGCTCACCATCGGCACCGACCACCCGTTCGCCTGGGACCACCCCGGCGGCGCCGCGAACTGGATCCGTACCGCCGGCTTTCTGGACACCGCGGCCCGGGAGAAGATCCTCTGGCGCAACGCGGCCCGCTTCTACGGCCTCGACCCCGACAACCCACCCGGGACGGCCGGGACGGCCGGCTCATGACCGACTGCGACGCCCTGGTCGCCGGCGCCGGCGCGGCCGGCCTGGCCGCCGCGCTGGCCGCCGCCCGGCCCGGCCGCACCGTCGTCCTCGCCGAGGCGCGGGAGACGTTCCGGCAGGGCAGCAACACCGCGATGAGCACCTCGATGATCCCGGCCGCCGGCAGCCGTTGGCAGCGGGCGGCCGGCGTCGAGGACTCACCGGGTCGGTTCCTCGCCGACATCCGGGCCAAGACCCACGACCGGGCCGACCCGGTGGTGGCCGCCGCGCTCACCGCGGTCGCCCCCGAACTGGTCGAGTGGCTGGCCGACGACTGCGGGGTGCCGCTCGAACTGGTCACCGACTTCCGCTACCCGGGCCACTCGGCGCTGCGCTGCCACAGCGTGCCGGACCGCTCCGGCGCGGCCCTGCACCGCGCCCTGCTCGACGCCGCCGCGGACCGGGACGACCTGCACCTGGTCGTGCCGGCCCGGCTGGTCGAGGTGCGGACCGACGACACCGGCGCGGTCCGGGGCGCGGTGCTGGCCCGCCCCGACGGCACCCGGGAGGAGCTGAACTGCCCGGTGGTGGTGCTCGCCACCAACGGGTTCGCCGCCGACCCCGAGCTGGTCCGGCGCCACCTGCCCGAGATCGCCCACGGCGTCTACCACGGCGGCGAGGCGTCCCGAGGGGACGCGTTGCGGCTGGCCGAACGGCTCGACCTGGACACCGGCCACCTCGACGCCTACCAGGGACACGGCTCGCTGGCCGTTCCGGATGCCATCCTGCTCACCTGGGCGACGGTCATGCACGGCGGCTTCCTCGTGGACGCCACCGGGCGACGCTTCGGCGACGAGACGGTCGGCTACTCCGAGTACGCCGTACCGGTGCTGTCCCGTCCGGGTGGCCGGGCCTGGGTGGTCTACGACGCACGCGTCCACGACGCCTGTCTGGCGTTCAAGGACTACCGGGACGTGGTGGCCGCCGGGGCGGTCCGCTGGGCCGACGACGTCGACGCGCTCGCCTCCGTGGTGGGCGCCCCGGTCGACGCGCTGGCGGCCACCCTGGCCGACGCCGACGCGGCGGCCGCCGGGACCGCGTCCGACGCGTTCGGCCGGCGCGCCTGGGGCGCACCGCTGCGTGCGCCGTACGCGGCCGTCCGGGTCACCGGGGCGCTCTTCCACACCCAGGGCGGCCTGCGGGTGGACCGGCACGCCCGGGCGTTGCGCGCCGGCCAGCCGGTGCCGGGCCTGTACGCGGCCGGCGGCGCGGCGGTCGGCATCTCCGGCCACGGGGCGGACGGGTACCTGGCCGGAAACGGCCTGCTCGCCGCCCTCGGCCTCGGCTACCTCGCCGGCCGGCACGCCACCGCCTGAGCCGGTACCGGTCCGACTCGCCACCGCGCCCCTCACCCGGTGGGTGAGGGGCGCGGTGGCGGGCGCGGCCTAGCGGCTGACCGGGCGGCGCAGGTACTCGCCGCGCGGGGTGCCGACCACCGCGCCGTCGCGGAGGATGCGGTGCCCGCGCAGCCACACCTCGTCGACCCGGGCGGTCAGCTCGAACCCTTCGAACGGGGTGTACTCCTGGGTGGACTCGCTCGCCTCGGCGGTCACCGTCCAGGTGCGGTCCGGGTCGACCAGGACGATGTCCGCGTCGAAGCCCACCGCCAGGTCCCCCTTGCGCGGCCACAGCCCGTAGCGCTTCGCCGGATTGGCGCAGACCAGCTCGGCGACCCGGCCCAACGGCAGCCCCTGCCGCCGGCCCTCGGTGATCAGGGCCGGGAGCAGGTACTCGGCCCCGCCGAACCCGGACTTCGCCACGAAGACGTCGTCCCGGTCGATGCCGAACTTCGTCTCGTCCCGGCAGCAGGCGTGGTCGGAGACCACCCAGTCGACCTGCCCGGCGAGCACCGCACGCCAGAGCGCCTGCCGGTCGGCCTCGGCACGCAGCGGAGGGTTCACCTTGCCGCCGAGGCCGGCGGCGGTGTCGTAGGTGGCGATCAGGTGCCCGATGGTGACCTCGCGGCGGAAGTCCACGTGCGGGAAGGCGGCGGCCATCCGCAGCGCGGACTCCATCGCCTTCGCACCCGACAGGTGCAGCAGGTTGATCGCCGGCAGGCCGGTCTCGTGGGCCAGGTAGGAGGCGATGGTGATCGCGAGCCCCTCCGAGTGCGCCGGCCGGGACGCGCTGTAGGCGGCCAGCCCCTTCAGCTCCCCGGCCTCCTCCACCAGCTTCGAGTAGGCCGCCATGATCTCGGCGGTCTCGCAGTGCAGCGACAGGCTGATGCCGTCGGCCAGCTCGGGCCGCTCCTCCCGGATCCGCTGAACGCCGCGCATGACGAACTCGAAGTGCGCCAGGTCGTACCGCTCACCGGGCGGGGTCATCAGGAACGACGACTGGTCGGTGGAGCGCCCGTGCAGGCCGTGCGAACCGTAGAACATGAAGATCTTGAACGAGCTGACCCCGAACTCGTCGACCAGCGTGCCGAGTTCGTCGATGTGGCCGGCCTGCATGGGGGCGAGGTGGAAGGCGTAGTCGACGAAGGCCCGGCCCTCGGCCAGGCGCAGCACCTCGGGGAAGAACTCGGCGTAGCTGCCGCCCCGGTTCAGGTAGTACTGCCCGGTCCGCATGTAGGTCAGCCCGGTGGTGACGCCGCCCTGTGCCGACGCCCGCGACTCGCTGGCGGTGTCGACGTCGAGCGGGTTGTAGATGCCCCAGTGCTGGTGTCCGTCGACCGCGCCGGGGAAGGCCAGTCGGCCGCCGGCGTCGACCACCTCGTGCGCGTCGGCGGGGGAGAGGTCCGGCCCGATGGCCGCGATCCGGCCCGACCGGACCGCGATGGATGCTGGTACGGGCTCGTCCTCGCCCGGGCGTACCGCCCGCGCATTGGCGATGAGCAGGTCATAAGCCATGGGGCTACCTCCTTGCCGGTGGCCACAGGCTAAGCCCGGCGGACCGCTCAGTGCAACAGCGATCCGTCCAGCGGAACGAAATGATGGTTACTGTCGGCGCGCGCGGACCAGCACCGCCCGGGCCGAACGGGCGACCGCCTCGTCCACCATCGTTCCGGTGCCGTCCACCGCCGCCGCCCCACCGCCCCCCTCGGCGTACGCGGCGATGACCCGCTCGGCCTCGGCCACCTCCTCGGCGGTCGGCGTGAAGACCTCGTTGATCACCGGCACCTGGTGGGGATGGATCGCCGTCCGCCCGGAGAAGCCGAGCCGGCGCAGGGCCTCGGTGCCGGCTCGCAGCTTCTCGGTGTCCCGGTAGTTCACGGTGGCCGGGCCGACCGGTGCGGCCAGCCCGGCGGCGGCCGAGGCGACGACCGCCTCGAACCGGGCCGGGAGCAGTTCCCACCCCTCCGGGCCGGGACGCAGGCCCAGGTCGGCGCTGAGATCCGCCTCGCCGAGACCGAGCAGCAACACCCGGGGCGCGGCGGCGACGGCGTCGATCTGTCGGAGCCCGCGCGCGGACTCCAGCCGGGGTGAGACGGCGATCCGTCCGGCCGGCAGACCGCGCTCGCTCTCCAGGGCGCTGAGTAGGGCGTCGAGGCGGGTCAGCAGGGACGGCCCGTCCACCTTCGCCACCACCACGCCGGTGAGGCCGGGACGGACCGCCGCCCGCAGATCCTCCTCGAGGGCGTCCGGCGAGACCCGTACCCAGGCGTCGGCGTCGCCGGTGGCGCCGGAGTCGAGCCAGTCGGCGACCACCGAACGGGCGGTCGGCCGCTGCGCCGCCGGCACCGCGTCCTCCAGGTCCGCGATGATCGCGTCGGCCCCGACGCCGGCGGCCTTGTCGAGCATTCGGCGGGAGTGGCCGGGGACGTAGAGCCAGGACCGGGACACCATGATGCCTCCTCGATTGGAACGGTGTTCCAATCTATCCCGGTCGGGCCGCGGCGCAGCGCGCGGCCCGCTCCCTGCCGGCCCGCTTCCAGGAGCTGGCTCCCGCACCGA
Organism: Micromonospora sp. NBC_01392; assembly: GCF_045040125.1. Lineage (NCBI taxonomy): Bacteria > Bacillati > Actinomycetota > Actinomycetes > Micromonosporales > Micromonosporaceae > Micromonospora > Micromonospora sp. NBC_01392. Next base: position 3,111,564 of record NZ_CP109549.1, read on the forward strand.
TGGGGGTGACGGAGCTCAGGGCAGCGCGAAGGGGCCCGGCGGGAAGCGGTCGCGGCCGTCGCCGTCAGTTCGGGGCGTGCACCCCGGCGGCGTCATGGTCCCTGGTCGCACCTCGGACGTAGATTCCCGTGTCGGTCTGCCCACCCGAGAAGTACTGCCGAATGGAGCCGGGGAACGGCGCACTGGCTGCGTTGCGCCCGTACGCGTCGGTGTAGACCGTGGTCGGGCCGGTGTTCTGCACCGAGAAGGCGCCGGGCCGGAACTCGCGGTGGGTTCCCTTGAACGGTGAGCGCGGGTCGTCCCAGGCGAGATTCTGCCCGGCCCGGCGGGCCTGGTCGCACAGGTCGCCTCCCGCGAGGTCCGTGTAGCACAGGTCGACGATCCGGCCGTTCTTGTCCGACTTGGTCGGGTCGTAGTAACGCGACGGGTTGATGACGTAGAACAGCGGTGCGAGGTGGAAGTTCAGGCCGGGACCCGTTACCTGGACGTCGGAGAACCAGAAGTCGTCCATGTCGGAGACGGTGAACGGGACCGGATTGGGGTAGAGCGGGTCATTGTGGGTGCGGCCCTCCCGGATCGCCTGCACGCAGCCCGGTTCGGTGATCAGCCGCCCCGGCGACCGAGTCTCCGAGGGGGAATCCGCCGGTGTCGCCGGCCCGACGTTGATGAACGGGCCGCCGAAGCCGGGACACTCGCTGGGGCTGAAGCCTCCGGCCCGCCCGAGTGGGATCAGGGCGCTGTAGCGGGCCTCGGTGACCTGGCCGTTGGTCCGGGCGCAGCGTTGGTTGAACAGCAACTCGTGGATGTTGTTGGTGAAGGCGTCCGGTGAGTGGGTGCCCTGGTGGAACTTGAGCAGCACGTCGCAGGTGGCGATCGTGGCACCCTGCGGTGGGAAGAAGCTTGTGCCGTTGTCGCCCTGGATCACGTTGACGTTGTTGACCGAGAGCACCTTGTGCCCGACGTGGTCCTCGTGCCGGTGGCTGTGCTCGGGCATGTTGTCCATCATGACCTCGCTGGTGTAGCCGAAGGCGGGCCAGCCGGCGGTGTGGAACAGGTCCGAGCTGCGAGGGTCGTCGCCGTGTTCGTGGCCGAAGTTGCAGCCGCTGGGATCGCGGGTCGGGTGCCAGGTCGGGTAGACCTTGCCGTCCGGTCCGTACGTCCAGTAGCGGGCGTGAACCTCTACCGAGCACTCTCCGCTTCGCGGCAGGTATCCCTTGGCGTTGGCGGTGGCGATCAGGCTGTAGGCCCGGCTGGTCACGGCGTCGGCTGGCGGGAGCGCGGTGCCCCAGGTCGCGGTGCCGGGTGGCGCTGAGGTGGGTGGCTGGCCGGGTCCGGTGGTGCCGGGGGCGGGCGAGCCGGTGCAGGCGGTGCCGTTCAGGGCGAAACCGGTCGGCGCGGGGTTGCTGCCGCTCCACGAGCCGTTGAAACCGAACGAGACGCTGCCGCCGGTGGCGATGCTGCCGTTGTAGCTGGCGTTGCGGGCGGTGACCTGGCTGCCGCTCTGCGACACGGTGGCGTCCCACGGCTGGGTGACGCGCTGGCCGCCGGTGTATCCCCAGGTCAGTGTCCATGAGCTGAGCGGACCACCGACGTTGGTGATGGTGACCGCGGCAGTGAAGCCGTCCTGCCATTGCGACGTGACGGCATAGGTGACGCCGCAGCCGGTGGCTGCGGTTGCGGGGGCGGCGAAGGTGACGGCCAGCCCACTGGCCACGACCACGACCACGGCCGCGGTTGCGGCCGGCCCGAGCCGGGAGCGAGGGCGATGTAGGCGCATTGCGGATCCTTCGAATGGTGGTGGGTGGACGGATCTGGGCTGGCCCCGGCACCGAGCCGCCGGGCGATGGGGCTCCGCCCGATCTCCCCGGGAGACCTGTCCCCGGGTCGGCCGGCGACCCGGGTTGTCGGAACCACCGGCGCTGGGGTTCGTGCGGTGGTCCGGCCCGGTGTGGCGAGGCATGCTCGCCACACCGAGTCAGATGATCATGCTGCCGTGCAGGTGGGGCTGAGGTTGCTGGCGGTGCCGGTGCCTTGGAAGCCGAACTCGGTGCTCTGTCCGGCGCCGATCTGGCCGTTGTAGGACACGTTGGTGAACCGCACGGAGCCGCTGGTGCCGGTGGCAGTGGCGCTCCAGGTGTTGGTGACCGAGACACCCGCGGGCAGGGTCAGGCCGACGCTCCACCCGTTGACGCCCGTTGATCCGGCCGTCACCCGGAGCGTGGCGACGAAACCACCGCTCCACTGGTTGATCGACGTTGTCGCCGAGCATCCGGCGGACGGAGGCGGCGTGGTGGGCGGGGGCGTGGTCGGTGGCGGTGTGGTGGGCGGGGGCGTGGTGGGCGGCGGCGTGGTCGGCGGTGGCGTGGTCGGCGGCGGGGTGTTGCCGAGGGCCGGCGTGGTCCAGTCGATCCAGTCGGCGAGCCGGCCCTGCGCCTTGCTGGAGATCCGGATCGTTCCGGGGTCGTTGCCGGTCTTGAGGAGGAACTTGCGGATGTTCTGTTGCAGCGGGGTGCGCCATTCGGGCCGGTTGGCGCAGTGGTTGCCGTCAGCGACGTCGGACCAGTAGGTGATGTTGCTTCCGGCCCCGAGGGCCTTGTAGACCTCGGCGCCGCCCAGGGCGGCGACGCTCGCGGATCGTGGTCCCAGGTTGGCGATGTGCGGGTTGTCCATGATGAACAGCCCGCGGGGCGCCACCATGGCCACGATCTCGTGGGTGTCGAGCGGGAGTCGGTTCGGGCTGCTGGTGAAGGACCCGAAGGCGTCGCCCAGCCACGGCTGCTCGCCGTAGGCACTGCTGAGGCTCTGGGCGCCCTCGCCGGGGATGCCGCGGAAGATCGGCACCCCGCCGCTGCCCGACTCGATCGGCATGGTGAGCTGGATACGCTGGTCGAACGCCCCGATCACGAACGCGCCCTTGCCGAAGCGGGAGCAACCGGTGACCCCGGTGGCGTCGCCTCTGAGGATGGTGCCCCCTGACTGCTCGAGGACGTCGATGATCCTGCTGACGCCCCAGGACCAGGCCATCAGCAGGCCGGTGGGGCTGGTGTTGCCGTAGATGCTGTAGAACGCGCCCTGCTTGTTGGTTCGCGGCGTGCCTTCACGGCCTACCGCGTAGGGGTCGTAGTTGATGACTGCGGCGCCGGCGGCCTTGATCCCGGCGGTGTCCGCGCCGAAACCGCCAAGGACCACCACGGCCGGGAACGGGCCGGTGCCGGCGGGAAGTTCGACGCCCGCCGAGAAGCTGGAGGTGCGGCCCTGGTGGGAGACGTTCACGGTGATGCTGGTGCTGGACACGGAGCCGGTGACGGTCTGCGGCTTGGCCGGCTTCTCGCCGTAGACGAACTTCTCGGACAGCCTTTTGATCTCTTCGCGCCGGCAGCGCCAGTCGGACACCGTGCTGATCCGGGTGCCGTTGATCTTCGTGAACGGGTCGGGAAGTTTCGCATTCGTCGGCAACGAGCCCTGTTCCGGTAGCGCGGGTACCGCGCAGTCGGCACCCTCGTTCTCGACGCCGGCCGCGGCGGCCGTGGCCATGCCGCGCACGTCGACGGCACCGGCGAGCGCAAGCGTCGAGACGACGAGCGTGACCAGTGCGGTGCGTAGGTGGGAGCGGCCCGGTCTTGTGATCATTGGGTCCATCCTTCCGGGGTAGATGGGGCTGTCGTCCTCGCGATGGGGTTCCTGGGCGAGCGGGCTGAGCCGCCCGGCTGCGTGGCTCATGACGGCAGACGCGACGGTGAGTGCTGCTGCTGCGGCCGGAGCGGCCGGGGATGTGGCGATCGGGTCTGCGGGGCCACGCACCAGGCGGAGCAGGCCGTCGAGTACGACGACGACCGAAATCCGCGGAGCTGTCGCGATCCCGATCCGTCACGGCCGCCGTCGGCGGTTCGGTGCGTTACGCGTCACCCGGCTCATGGGTGTCGGTCCGCTGGACGCGACGGAGGCCTTCGCCTTCGTGGTCGGGTGTTGCCCGCAGCCGACCCGCTCCAATCTGAACCGATTCCAAGTATCGATAAAAATGATTCGATCGGCAAGGGGTCGGCGCCGGGTGCCTACCGGGTGGCCGGAGGCGCCGTGCTGTCCCGCACGATCAGGGTCGTCGCCAGTTCCAGGCGGGCCGGCCTGGGTGTGCGACCAGCCGCCGCGGTCAGCACGAGTTCGGCCGCGGCCGTACCCATGTCGGTGAACGGTTGCTGCACCGTGGTCAGGGCGGGTCCGCACCACCTGCTGTAGGAGAGGTCGTCGAAGCCCACCACGCTGAGCTCCTGCGGGATGCGTACGCCCAACTGCCGAGCGGCCTCGTAGACCCCGTAGGCCTGCATGTCGTTGCCGCACAGGATCGCCGTCGGCGGGTCCGTGACGCGCAACAGCTCTCGTCCGCCCCCCAGGCCGTCCTCGAAGGCGAACCACCGGCCGACCCGTACCAGCCGGTTGTCCAGCGCGATCCCGGCCGACTCCATCGCGGCTCGGGCGCCCTCCAGCCTGGCCCTGGCGGACAGGTGCTCGGTCGGCCCGGCGACGACGCCGATGCGCCGGTGTCCGAGGTCGAGCAGATGCCTGGTCGCGGTGATCGCGCCGGACCAGTTCGTGGCTCCCACCGACGGAGTCGAGTGCGCCGGCTCACCGCTGGGGTCGAGCATGACCAGCGGGATGCCGCTGGTCTCGAGCAAGGCGTGCTGCTCGGAGGTGAAGCCGAGGTGCACGGCGATCACCCCACTCGGCCGGCGAGCCAGCAACTGCCGGGCCCAGTCCCGTCCCGCCATGGTCAGCTGGCGCACGTCGGTCACCCCGACGGCCAGGTTCTGGCCGGATGTCACCCGCTCCACGCCGTGGATGATGTGCACGGCGATGCTGGTCTGCATGCCGTAGAAGACGACCTCGAGATGCGCTGCCCGGATGAGGTTCTCCGGCCGGCGATAGCCGTGTTCGCGCAGTGCGGCCTCCACCCGGTGCCGGGTCTGCGACGCCACCCCCGGCCGGCCGTTGAGCACCTTCGACACCGTGGCTGCCGAGACCCCGGTGATCCGCGCGACGGCGGCGACCGTCAGATCACCCCGTCGTCGCCCGCGTTGCGGGCCGCTGAAGCCGGTGGTCGCTGGTGTGGCGGTCGCTGCGGGTGCCGGCGACTGCGCAGACGTCGATCTCAGTCGCGAGCGGAGTTCACCCGACTCCTGGAGCAGCCGGGTGCGCACCGCCTCGGCGTCATGCTCGGCAGTGGGCCCGGCCGGGACGGTCTCCACCAGGTAGCGCCGCTTGCGCGTGACGGGATCGACACCTACGTACACGCGGACCCGTAGCGAACCACTCGGAAGTCGCTCGATTTCCCCACGTGCCGCCATGCGGACACCGTAGTGACGACGGTCCTCGGGTCAAGCCGCTGGCGACGAGGGGTGGGGCGGTGATACGCCCCCGATCGCTCGCGTGGAGCCATATGGAGCCATCGAGCGATTCACGTGGAGCATCAAAGAGGCTCCACGTGCGCGGCGCGCTCGCTATTGGTCCGCGGACACCCTCATCGAGGTATTGACACTTACCGAAGTCAGCGCCCAGAATTCCCCGAAAAGGTTTTCGGGGGCTCCGGTCCGAACGCCGGCCCTGGCTCCTTCGGACAACGGGAGGCCCACATGACATCCCCACCGGGTCCAACCCGTCGACGGATGCTGGCCGCGGTCATGTCGGCGGTGCTGGTGCTCGGCGCGGTGGCGTGCGGTGACGACGGCGGCGACGACCAGGGGCTGGCCCAGGCCGGCGCGAACGGGATCGACGACGGCAGCAAGCTGACCCTGTGGACCCGGGCACCGCTGGAGAAACAGGCGAAACTCCTGGTCGAGGCGTACAACGCCGGCCACCGGAACAAGGTCGAACTGACCGTCGTCCCCAACGACGACTATGTCGCCAAGGTGGGCGCGGCGGCCGGCTCCGGCAATCTCCCGGACCTGTTCGCCGCAGACATCGTGTACGTGCCGAACTGGGTGAGCCAGGGCCTGTTCCGGGATCTGACCACCAACATCGACGGCCTCGGTTTCAAGGACGCCGTCAACAAGGGCCACCTCGCCGCCGGCACCCGGGACGGCAGGGAGCACGTGCTGCCGTTCGTGCTCGACCTGTCGATGCTGTTCTGGAACAAGAAGCTGTTCACCGAGGCCGGGCTCGATCCGGAGAAGGCACCGGCCAGCCTCGCCGAGTACGCCACGGCCGCCAGGGCCGTCCAGGCGATCGGGAAGGACGGCGTCTACGGCACCGCCACCGGCCTCAACTGCGGCGGCTGCCTGGCATTCACCTGGTTCCCGTCGATCTGGGCTGCCGGCGGCCACGTGCTCGGCGCCGACGGGGCCACGTCCGACCTCGCCGGCGACACCGCGCGGCAGGTGTTCCGCACCTGGGCGGAGCTGTGGCGCTCCGGGGCGGTCCTGCCGTCCTCGGCGGGTGAGACCGGCCCGACCTGGACCGCCGCCTTCACCGAGGGCAAGGTCGGCCTGATGTTCTACCCGGCGACGCTGCTCTCCTCGACACCGTTCGACGTGGGGGTGGCCGGCATTCCCGGCCCGGACGGCGGGGCGTCGACGTTCGTCGGCGGCGACGGCATCGGCGTGTCGAAGGACTCCAGGAAGTCGGCCCAGGCCTGGAACTTCCTGAACTGGCTGATGTCGGAGCAGGCCCAGGTCGAGGTGCTGGCGAAGAACAAGGACGTGGTGTCCCGCGCCGACCTGGCGAACAACAGGTATGCCGCGCAGGATCCTCGTCTGGTCACCATCAACCAGGTGGCCGGCCGGGGAGACACACCGGTCGCGTTGAACTTCCAACAGGCCTTCAACGCCCCGGGCAGTCCGTGGCTGGCTCTGGTCCGTAGCCAGGTCCTTCAGGGTGGCGGCGACATCCGGAAGCAGAACGACGAGATCACCGCCGTGCTGAAGCAGTAGACCATGCAGACCAACGCGCCGGGACGCCGCCGCTCCCGCCTGCTCGGCTGGCTGTACGCCGCGCCCACCACGGTGTTCGTCGTGGCGCTGTTCGTCCTGCCGCTGCTGCTGGTGTTCAGGATGGCGGCGTCGCGGTGGCCGCTGCTGGCCGGGGACCAGGGGCTGAACGCGCCGGACAACCTCACCCGGGCGGTGAGCCACCGCTTCTTCACCGATTCGGTCGTCTTCACCGTCAAGTACACGCTGCTCGCCACCGTGCTGCTGATCGCGCTCGGGTTGGGGTTGGCGCTGCTCGTCCAGGAGTCCAGCCGCTGGAACAACCTGCTGCGCGCGTCGTTCCTCATTCCCGGCGCGCTCGGGCTGGCCTCGGCGTCCCTGCTGTTCTACGTGCTCTACTCGCCGTACGCCAGCCCGTTCGCGCCCCTGATGCGCCGACTGGACCTGACGTTCCTCGGCTCGCCGAACGCGGCGCTGCTCTCGACGGTGTTCCTGGTCGTCTGGCGCTACGCCGGCTTCTACATGGTGCTCATGCTGGTCGGCCTGCAGAGCATTCCGGCGGACGTGTTCGAGGCGGCGCGCTCGGACGGCGCCAGCCGCTGGCAGATCTTCCGACGGGTGACCCTGCCGCTGCTGCGCCCGACGCTCGCGCTGACGACCGTGCTCTGCGTGACCGGTTCCCTGCTCGCCTTCGAACAGTTCTACCTCCTCACCAAGGGCGGCCCGGACAACAGCACCGTCACCGTGGTCCAACTGATCTACCTGATCGCGTTCCAGGGCCAGAACGACCTCGGGGTCGCCGCCGCGCTGTCGGTCCTCGTGCTGCTCGCCCTGGTGCTGCTCAACGCGCTGCAACTGCGCGCCTTCCGGCCCGAGGAGCACTGACCATGGCCGTCGACTCCCGGTCCGCCCGGGCCACCCCGGGCGGACCGCCCCGGCATCCCGTCCGGGTGCCGGCCGGACCGCGCCGCCCGGACGGTCTCACCGTCGCCGGGGTGGCGCTGCGCACCCCGTACTGGGTGTTCACCGGCGCGTTGGCACTGATTTTCGTCTTTCCGCTGGTCTGGACGGCGGTGGCGTCGGTCTCCCCGCATCCGGGCACGAACCAGACGCACGGCTGGGGATTCGGCAACTACCAGACCCTGGCCGGCTACCAGGCCGGCATCTGGCGCTACCTCGCCAACTCCACGCTGGTGGCGCTCCTGACGGTCGCGCTCACCCTGACGGTCTCCCTGCTGGGCGGCTACGCGTTCGCGCGGTTCCGCTTCCCCGGCCGCAACGTGCTGTTCCTGCTGACCCTCGCCATCCTGATGGTGCCGTACGCCACCCTGCTGATCCCGCTCTACGTGCTGCTGAACCGGGTCGGGTTGCAGAACTCGCTGGTCGGCGTCGCGCTCGTGCTCACCATGTTCCAACTGCCGTTCGCCACGTTCCTGATGCGGATCTCCTTCGAGGCGGTGCCGCGCGAACTCGACGAGGCGGCGATGGTCGACGGGTGCTCATCGTTCGGCGCGTTGCGCCGGGTGCTCCTCCCGGCGGTGAGACCCGGGCTGATCACGGTGGGACTGTTCGCGTTCCTCGCCTCGTGGAACGACTTCATGGCGCCGCTGATCCTCATCAACGACTCCGACCGGATGACCCTGCCGCTCGCCGTGGCCAACCTCCGGGGCCAGGTCCAGGGCGTCGTCGACTACGGCGCGACCGAAGCGGGCGTCGTCGTGCTCGCCCTGCCGTGTGTCCTGCTGTTCCTGCTGCTCCAACGACACTACGTGCGCGGCTTCATGTCCGGCGCGCTGAAGGGATGAGCATGGTGGTCGGCGTGCCCACGGCGTCACCCGTCCGACCGACCCGCGGGCGGTTGCGGCCACTCGGCATCGGTGAGGTGCGCATCACCGGAGGTTTCTGGGCCCGACGCCAGTCGGTCAACGCGGACGCGAGCCTGTCGCACATCGGGCACTGGCTGGAGCGGGAGGGCTGGCTCGGCAACTTCGACCTGATCGCCGCCGGGGACCCGGGCGACGCGCGGCGCGGACGCGAGTTCTCCGACTCGGAGGTCTACAAGTACCTCGAAGCGCTGGCCTGGGAGATCGGGCGCAGCGGCGACCTGGGCCTGGAGCGGACCTTCCGTCACGTCGTCGGCCGGATCGCGCGGGCCCAGGACGCCGACGGCTACCTCAACACGGCATTCGGCCACCGCGGCCAACCACCCCGCTGGTCCGACCTCCGGCAGGGCCACGAGCTGTACTGCGCCGGCCACCTGCTTCAGGCGGCTGTCGCCCGCGCCCGGACCCGCCCGGACGCCGACGACGGGCTGGTGGGGCTCGCCCGGCGGGTCGCCGCGAACATCTGCGACACGTTCGGGCCGGACGGGCTCGACGGGGTGTGCGGGCACCCGGAGATCGAGACCGCCCTGGTCGAGTTCGCCCGGACCACCGGCGACGACCGCTACCTGGCCCAGGCGGCGATCTTCCTCGACCGGCGGGGCCACGGTCGGCTGGGAGATGTCGAGTGGGGGCGGGAATACTTCCAGGACGACACGCCGGTCCGCGAGGCGACCGTGCTGCGGGGGCACGCGGTGCGCGCCAACTACCTGGCCTGCGGGGCGGCCGACGTGGCCGTCGAGCGCGACGACCCGGGGCTGCTGAAGGCGGTGCGGCACCAGTGGCGCACCACGGTGGCGCGGCGGACCCACCTCACCGGTGGGCAGGGCTCCCGGCACCAGGACGAGGCGTTCGGCGCCGACTGGGCGCTGCCGCCCGATCGCGCCTACGCCGAGACGTGCGCGGCCGTGGGCTCGGTGATGCTGGCCTGGCGGCTGCTGCTCGCCTCCGGCGACCCCGGATGCGCCGACCTCATCGAGCGGACGCTGTTCAACGTGGTCGCGGCCTCGCCGGCGGCCGACGGCAGATCGTTCTTCTACACCAACCCGCTGCACCGCCGCGAGCCCGGCGCCGCGCCCGACACCGACCGGCCCAGCATCCGCGCCGAGGCGGCCCAACGGGCGCCCTGGTTCGAGGTGTCGTGCTGCCCGACGAACGTGGCGCGCATCCTGGCCAGCCTCGCGTCGTACGTGGCCACCACCGACGACGAGGGCCTCCAGATCCACCAGTACGCCCCGGCGACGGTCGTCCATCGCCCGCCGGACTCCGGTGAGCGGCGGGTGACCGTCACCACCGACTACCCGGACGACGGCCGGATCCGGGTGCGGATCGACAGCGACGACGAGCGCCCCTGGACCCTGTCGTTGCGGGTGCCGGACTGGGCGGGACGAGGCGCGACGCTGACCGTCCACGGGCGGACCCGCCCGGTGGATCCGGGCTACGTCATCGAGCGGCGGAGATGGCGCAGCGGCGAGGAGATCGTCCTGAGCCTGCCGGTGGAACCCCGGTTCACCTATCCGGATCCGCGCATCGACGCGGTCCGCGGATGCGTGGCGGTGGAGCGCGGCCCGCTGGTGTGCGCGGTCGAGTCGGTGGACCTGCCCGCCGGCACGAACGTCGAGGATCTGCACGTCGACCCGACCCGGCCGCCCCGAAACGCCGGCGGTCGGGTGCTGGTGTGCTGCCGGCAGCTCGACCGGGCCGAGCACGACTGGCCGTACGGTGACCCGAGCGCGCCGCCGGTCGAGGCGGGGACGGAGCCGGTCGAGGTTCCGCTGGTCGCGTACCACGCCTGGGCGAGTCGGGGGCCGTCCACGATGCGGGTGTGGCTGCCGGTGGGCTGACTCAGCTCGACGGCGGGGACGCCGCCGAGCTGGCCCGGACGACGAGTTGGGGGATCAGGAGGACGCGCTCGGGCGTCGGCCGGTGGCCCGTGGCGTCGAGCTGGGCCAGCAACAGGTCGACGCTGCGCCGGCCGAGCGCGGCGAAGTCCTGCCGTACGGTGGTCAGCGGCGGCAGGAAGTATTCCGCGTCGGGCGTGTCGTCGAAGCCCACCACGCTGACCTCGTCCGGCACCCGCCGCCCCGCCTCGTGCAGCGCGCGCAGCACCCCCAGGGCGATCTGGTCGCTGGCGCAGAAGATCGCCGTCACGGACCGGTCGAGGGCCAACCGCCGGCCCTGCGTGTAGCCCGCCTGGGCGGTCCACGTCCCCGGCGCCGCGTACGGCGACGGGCGACCGTCGGCGTGCAGGGCGGCCCGCCACCCGTCGGCCCGCTCGGTAGCCTCCGGCCAGTCGGCCGGGCCGGCCACGTGGTGCACCGTGGCGTGCCCCAGGCGGAGCAGGTGCTGGGTGGCCAGCCGGGCGCCGGCATCGTTGTCGATCTGGACGCTCGGGACCGCCTCGTCCTGCCCGCCGCCCACCCCGACGACCGCCAGGCCGTCGGACACCTGCGCGAGCGCGCCGGCCACGACCGGCTTCGGGGCGATCGCGATGATCCCCTCGACCGACTGCTGGCGCAGCCGGTCGACGGCGTCGAGCACCGAGCGGCGGTCGAGGTTCCGCAGACCGGCGACGCTGACGAAGTAGCCGGCGGAGCGGGCCGCGCCCTCGATCGCGTACAGCATGGAGGTCGGCCCGTACAGCGCGCTCTCGTACGCGATGATCCCCAGCGTCCCGGAGCGGCGGGTGACAAGCGTGCGGGCCGCCTGGTTCCGGCGGTAGTCCAGCGCCTGGACCGCCGCCAGCACCCGGCGGCGGGTGTCGTCCCGGACGTGCGGGTGCGCGTTCAGCACCCGGGAGACCGTCTGGTTCGACACCCCCGCCAGTCGCGCGACGTCGCGCATGATCGAGTGCCCCATGGGACCGGGTCAGCCGGTCGGCTCGCCGGACGGGGCCGGCAGCCGGACCCCGGCGGCGACCGGGGTGCCGAAGTGGGGTGTGCCGTCGGCGTTCCAGGTGAACTTCTGCGCACGGGTACTGCGGTTCATGTCGCAGCCCCCGGAGGCCGAGCTGTTCGCGTGGTAGACGATCCAGTCCTCGGTGCCGTCCGGGGACGTGAAGAACCCGTTGTGGCCGGGCCCGTACACGCGGTTGGCGTCGCTGCGCTGGAAGACCGGCTGCGGCGACTTGACCCACGACGAGGAGTTGAGCGGGTCACCGCCGGTCCAGGTCAACATGCCCAGCTTGTAGTCCGGCGTGCTGCAGTGGCTGGCGGAGAAGATGATGAACGTCTTTCCGTTGTGTTGCAGTACCTCGGCGCCCTCGTTGACCGAGCCACCGACGGTCTCCCAACTGTAGGTGGCGGTGGAGAGCAGATGTCGGGTGCCGGCGGCGGTCCACGGGTTGCTCAGCTCGCGGATGAAGTTGGGCTGTGCGCCGTCGTAGTAGGTGCCCAACAGGTAGAGCTTGCCGTTGAGCTTCATGACGCTGGGATCGAGCTCCCAGGTGTTGTCGGCCGTCGGGTCCAGCAGGTCGGCCTTGAACGTGTACGGCCCCATCGGGTCGGTGCCGGCGCTCTCCAGCACGTGGATGCGTTGGGTGCCCAGGTCGTACGGCTGGCGTCCGGCGACGTAGTAGAGGTACCAGCGCTTGCCGTTCGGGCCGTCGAGCAGGTGGAACTCGGGCGCCCACATGGTGCCGGCACCGTTGGGTCGGGTGAGCGTGAACAGCACGGTGTCGGCCGCTGCGGCGAGTCCGTCCAGCGTCCGGGACCGCCGCATGGTGACGGTGTTGTTCCAGGTCGTGGTGGCCAGATAGTAGTAGCCCTCGTGGTAGGTCAGCCACGGGTCGGGCCCGTTCGCCTTGATCGGGTTGGCGTAGGTGTTGGGGCTGGGGTTCGGTCCGCCACCCGGATAGCCGGTGAGTCGCCAGGTCCGGCTGGCGGCGGTGGTGCAGGGCAGTTGGACGAGCGCGGTGTCGGCCGCGCCACCGTCGTTGGCCGGAGCGACGCACTTGCCGCTGGCGACGGAGACCAGGTTCACCATGCCGGCGGCGCCGTTGGCCGCGAGACGGAACTGCTGGTTGGCGCCGCCGTGGCAGGTGTACTGGATGACCGCCGCGTGGTCGGCGGTGGACGCGCCGGAGATGTCGACGCAGCTACCGGCGGTGAGGGTGGTGATGGTGTACCGGTCGGTCGTGCCGGCCACCGGCGTGACGGTGAAGGTCTGCCGGGCGCCGGCCCCGCAGCCGGCCTGCACGAGTTGCCGCCCGTTGGTGGCGGCGCCGCCGGGCACCTCGACGCAGTTTCGGTTGGCCTGGTTGACGATGGTGGTGCCGAAGGCGTTGACGGCCTGGGCGGGAGCGGCGGACAGCAGGGGCAGGAGCGCGGCGACCAGCAGCACCGCGGCGGCGGCCCCACCGGTGCGCCGGCGGGGGTGCCGGGACGGGTCCATGCGGGATTCCTCTCGGTGCGGGGTACGGGACGTGCGGTTCAGCTGATCTGGATCCGGTCGAGGTCCGGCGCCCAGCCGGCGGTGTTGCCGACGGTGAGGGTGTTCGCTCCGGCGGTCAGGTTCACGGTCACCGCAACCGTGGCGATGGTGTCCCAGCCGCCGCTGCTCGGGGCGTTCACGGTGACCGCGGTGCCGCCGTTGACGCTGATCTGCATCGACCTCGCCTCACCCGAGGCGTAGGAGACGACGACCGTGCGGGGGCCGGCCGTGTCCGCGGTGACGTTGTTGAACCGCACCGTGTTGGCGGTGCCGTTCCCGACGTAGCCGACCAGGGCGCCGCCGGAGGCGCCGGCCGACGATCGCGTCGCGGCCTGCCCGGACAGCGTGTTGCCGGTCGCCTCGGCCTCGTAGGAGGCGCCGGTCGGTGGGGGTGGCGTGGTGCCGCCCCGGCGGTACGCCTGCACCTCGGTCAGGCCGGACCGGGCGCCGGCCGCATGGGTCAGCAGCACCCGGATCCGTTGCGCGGTCACGGCGGTGAACCGGACGTCGTTGTAGTTGCCCTGCGGCGTGGCCGGCGTGCCGACCTGCGCGGTGACGTTCACCCAGCCGCTGCCGTCGTGGTACTGGACCTGGTACGACGCCGGCGGTCGGTAGGTGGTGCTCGCCGGCCGGCTGTCCTTGACGTACAGCCGGAGTTCGTCCACCGTCTTCGCCGAACCGAGGTCGAGTTCGTACCAGTCCTGGGCGTTTGACCCGCCCGCGCCCCAGAACGGCTCGTTGGTCGAGTAGCCGTCGACCGCCGCGGTGGGGCTGGTGCCGCTCGCGGTGCTCGATGTCGTCACGGTGGCGCCGGCGGCCAGGTTGGGCAGGGTGGCGGCCAGGTCCACTCCGGCCTTGGCGAGCAGGTCCACGGTGCTGGCGTCGCTGAGCACCACCTGGTTGGGGGCGCGCATGCCGGGCACCGGGGTGCTGAAGGTGACAGCGGCGGTGGCGCCGGGGAAGCTGACCGTGCCACCGGCCGGGTCGAAGACGAACGGGACCAGCTTGTCGACGGTGACGGCCCGGCTGCCGTTGAGGTAGATCGAGTAGCCCTCGGGGACGCCGGGGTACTTCACCACGCCGTCGGTCGGGTCGTCCCAGACGATGGTCAGGTCGCTGTTGCGGTAGCGGACGTTGTTGACCGTGAAGTTCGGCCAGCCGATGGCGATGGGGGACAGCTCGACCTTGTTGTCGTTGCGCGGTCGTAGGCCGGCCACGTCCTCGATCACGGTCCAGTTGCTGCTGCCCAGGATGTTGTGGTGGATCCAGGAGCGGTAGTCGATGCGCCGGCTGCCCGGGTTCCAGTCGGCCCAGAACTCGTTGGCGTCGGGCCAGCGGGTGTCGCCGTCGACGTACTGCGCCCAGACGTTCCAGTAGAGCAGCTTCTTGTAGTCCTCGGCGCTCATCCACTGGTTGGGGTACCTGCGCAGCACGGAGGAGTAGAGCCGGAACTGCACGGTCGAGTTGATGGTGGAGAAGTTGTTGCTGCCCGGGTTGCCGGCGGCCGCGGCGGCGGCCTTGTCCCGCTGGTTGGCGGTGTAGAACGGGAAGATCGGGTACTCCGCCGGGTCGGCGAACAGCCGCAGCGCCTGCTTGTACTGGTCTGTCGTCGGCATCAGGCCGACCGCGTACGGGTAGTAGTTGTTGATCTCCTTCCACGGGACGTGGGCGTTGGTGGCCACGTGCCGGTGCTCCAGCAGGTTGTCCGCCGGGTTCCAGAGCACGGTGACGATCGCGTTCTGGATCCGGGTGGCCAGGGCGCGCATCTCGGCCGCCTTGGTGGGGTTGCCGATCGCGTCGTACGCCTGGGCGGCGGCCAGCGCGCCGCTGTACTGGTACGCGCCCTCGGCCCGGTCCAGGTTGCCGGATCGCCAGTGGAACGAGACCGCGTCGGCGTCGTTGCCGGTCAGCGCGCCCCAGTCGTACTCGATGACGCCGTTGCCGTCGCGGTCGTAGTAGCCGAGCTGTCCCTTGACGTCGCCCTCGGCGTAGTGGGCCAGGCTTGCGGCGATGGCGGGCTGGCCACCGTGGAGCTGGTAGCTGCGCCAGGCCGCCTCGGCGATGTACTGGGTGTAGCTGTTGGACCAGTTCTCCGGGTCACCGGGGTTGTCCACGAAGCGGCCGCCCCGGGACACCTGGCCGACCGAGAGCCAGTCACCGTAGGCGTACTTCGGGTCGCGGAGGTACTTCAGGTCGTCGATGTGCATCGGCTGGGTCAGCGCGATCGCGTTGTTGTATCCCAACGCGCCCTCCACCGACGTCGGGAACTGGAACGTCTGCCCCGGGATGTTGGCGTCGAGGTGGTTGAAGCGCATCAGCCACCAGCGGTAGTAGATGTTCTTCTTGATCGCCGGTTCCGGCACGTCGAGGTAGGGGACGTTGTCGGCCCACCACTTGTGGTACGCGCGGACGTGCGTGGTGAACGCCGCGTCGGGGGTGGCGTCGCGGTAGGCGGTGTAGTCGGTGGCCGACTGCGGGATCTCCCGCGCGGTGAAGCCCATGACCACCTTCGTCTGCACGGTGGCGCCGGCGGCGATCGTGATCGAGCGGGTCAGCGCGCCGCCGGAGGCGGCGAAGCCGTCACCGGCGAGTCGGGTGGTGAGCGTGGTGAGGCCGTTCTTCACCCCGGTCGACCCGGTCAGCTCGGTGCCGCTGCCGGACGACGCGTACGGCGAGGTGGCCCGCAGGGTGAGCGTGGTCGACGCCGCGCCGGTGTTCCTGATGGACAGGTTGGTCACGGCGACGTTGTTGTCGGTGATGAACTTCGTGACGGTGGCCTGCACCGGGCCGCTGGCGTACACGCTGCGCCAGTGGCTGGGCGCCTGCCACCGCTGGCTGCTCTGCTCGGTGAACGTTCCCGGGCCCAGCGCGATCGAGTAGGCGGCGGCGTCGCTGATGCTCTCCCAGTACGCCACCCGGCCGCCAAATCCGATCACCGCCGGGTTGTGCTGCTTCATGAACAGCGCCCGGCCGCGCGTCATCAGGATCCCGCCGTCGGCGTCGGACGGGTCGCCACCGCCGGAGCGGGACAGGAGCCGGTCGATCCAGAAGTCGGTGCCCGACTTCTCCGCGTCGTAGATCGACTGCATCATGTTGCCGGTGGTGTAACCGACCGGCGGCTGCGGAACCGCCGGGCCGCCGAAGGTGGGATAGCCGATGGGCTGCGCGGCCTGCGCCGGGCTCGCGGTCACCGGGGTGAGCGCGGCCACGACCACCAGGGCGAGCGTCGCGCCGACGAGCCGCCGGGCCCGGGCGGGGGACGGATTTCCGGGAGAAGCCCACGTGTCCATGGGTGCTCACCGAGACCTTTCGTTGTCGGGGGACGGGGAACAGCGCCGGTGGTCGCCGCCCGGCCGTCGGACCACCGCTCGCCCGGCAGGCCGGCTGCCCCGCCGGCCTGACCGAAAACCTTTTCAGTAACATATCACCAGATCGGATCGTGTCAATGTATTCGATCGTCGCGACGCCGGTCCGGCCGGTGTCTGCGGCCCGTATCCGACTGACCGATGGCCGAAAAGCTTTCGGTACCCGGCCCGGCGGGTCCGCCCGGGGCGGGCCGCTGGGGGGCGGCGCGAACCGATTCTCGAAATCCTTTTCAAAATCCGGCCGTCCGGTATAGTCGGTACGCCTCGATGGCCCAGCCCCGGTCCGGCCCCGAAGGGATTCCGGTGGGTAGACGACGTTCGCAGTCGGTGACTCTGATGGATGTGGCGAAGCTGGCCGGCGTGTCGGTCGCCACCGCCTCGAAGGCGCTCAACGCCCGGGAGCAGGTCGCCCCGGCCACCCGCCGCCGGGTGCAGCAGGCCGCCGAGCAGCTCTCGTTCCAACCCAACGGGCTGGCTCGCGGGCTGATCTCCGGACGCTCCCACACCGTCGGGCTGCTCACCGAGACGCTCGGCGAACGCTTCGCCTTCCCGGTCCTCAGCGGAGTCGAGAACGCGCTGGGCAACGAGCGGATGTGCGTGCTGCTGTGCGACGCCCGCGGCGATGTCATCCGCCGCCAGCACCACATCCGTACGCTGCTCTCGCGGCAGGTCGACGGATTCGTGATCCTGGGCGACTCCAACGACATCCGGCCGTCGCTCCGGCGCGACCTGCCGGTGCCGGCGGTCTACGTCTACGGCGAGTCGGACGACCCGGAGGATCTCTCCCTCCTGGCCGACGACGAGGGCGGTGGGCGGCTCGCCGCCGAGCACCTCGTCTCGCTGGGCCGCCGCCGCATCGCGCACATCACCGGTCCGCAGACCTACCGGGCCGCGCGGGACCGGGTGGTCGGCCTGGAAGCGGTGCTGCGCGAGGCGGGCCTGCCGCTGGTCGGCGGCGGGCCCCGCTACGGCGACTGGTCACAGCGTTGGGGGCGGCAGGCGGCGGCCATGGTCATCAACACCTCGCCGGACACCGACGCCATCTTCTGCGGCAACGACCAGATCGCGACCGGCGCGATCGAGGCCCTGCGCGACCTCGGCCGGCGCACGCCCCAGGACGTGGCCATCGTCGGGTACGACAACTGGGAGGTCTTCGCCACCGACTGCCGGCCGCCGCTGACCACCGTGGACCTCAACCTCGAACAGCTCGGCGCCGCGGCGGTCAGGTACCTCTTCGCCGCCCTGGACGGCAACCCCGCACGCGGCGTCGTCCGGCACCCCGGACGCCTGGTCGTGCGCGACTCCACCGGCCCGGCGGGTGACCTCGGCGCGGTCGTCGCTCCCACCGGCCCGGGCCGGCTGCCGGTCGCGCCCCTGGGCTGACGGGCGGTCCTGCCTCGGCCGGCCCGCCCCGTCCGGGGGGCGGGCCGGCCGGCGGGCGTCAGGACAGGAAGGCGCCGTACGGGCCGGCGAGGATCTGGTCCTTCTGGGCCTGACTGAAGTGCGTGTTGGGGTAGTTGTAGAACGAGGCCGACATCGGGGTGCCGTCGGTCGAGGTGGAGTCCGGCAGGCCGAGCGCGTGGCCGAGTTCGTGCACCATGCCGCCGTACCAGCGGTTCATCGGGCCGTTCACGCCGGCCGCGCCGTCGGCGTCGTGCTGGCACAGGATCACCCAGCCACCGCCGCCGCCACCCCCGGCGCCCGGACCCTCGGCGCTGATCTCACCAACGTTGAGCCAGCGGTTGTCCGGGGAGCGCAGGCTCAGCTTGCGCATGAGCTCCTGCTGCATGTTGAACACCGACCACCAGTACCGCTCGGAGCCGTTGGGGGTGTTCTCGTACCAGGACTTGACGTTGTCGCCGTCGACCACCTCCACCACCGGGCTGTTCAGGGTGAACGTCCGGCCCAGCTCCTGCCGGTAGTAGCGCTGGGCCTCGCGCATCACGGCGGCGATGCCGTCCGGCCACCGTTGGTCGTACGCGACGTCCGAGGGCTTGAGCCAGTAGACGCGCACGGTCCGCACCGGCGGCGTGCCGCCGGGTGGGGAAGCGGTCACGGTCGGCGTGGGTGTCGGGTTGGCGGTCGGGGTCGGTGGTCCGGGGGTCGGCGACGTGCCGCCGGTGCAGGTGACCCCGTTGAGCGTGAACGTGCCCGGGACCGGGTTGGCGCCGTTGTTCCACGCCCCGTTGAAGCCGAACGACGCGGACGCGCCGGTGCCCAGATCACCGTTGTAGGAGACGTTTGTCGCGGTGGCCGTGGCGCCGCTCTGTGACACGGTGGCGTTCCACGCCTGGGTGACGGTCTGCCCGGCGGTGAACGACCAGCGCAGCGTCCAGCCGCTGATCGGGTCGCCCAGGTTGGTGACCGTCACGTTCGCGCCGAACCCGCCCGACCACTGGGAGCTGACCGCGTAGGCGACCCGGCACCCGGCGGCGGCCGCGTGGCCGGTGCCGCCGGTCGCCACGCCGGCGCCGGCCAGGACCACGGCGAGCGCCGTCGCCGCGAGACGGAAGGAGTTCCTTCGGGTACGCATCGGCTGACCTCCTCCGTCAGTAGCCGTATCGGCTCTTGAGGTGCCGCCACCAGTCGCGCAGCATCCAGGTGTCGAAGGCGGTGATCGTGGTGGCGCTGCCGGCCTTCATGATGAAGCCCTGGCCCGGCAGCGGATCCCAGTCGTAGAAGTCGTCGAGGCCGTAGGTGTGGCCGATCTCGTGCAGCAGGATGTGGATGTTGTCGCTGCCGAGGTTGCCCATGAAGTACTCGCGACCGATGCGTTGCCCCCAGTCGCCGCCGGCGCCGCCGGCGAAGCCGTCGGTCAGCCAGAGCGAGTGGTCGTAGTGGTGGGTGGCGCCACCCGGGCAGTTCGGGTACTGGCCGTTCTGGTTGAAGTACCGGCCGCACGGCTCACTGCACTGCGGCGCGTTCTCCCGGATGTTGTTGACGTAGATGTCGACCGAGTTGTCCGACCACTGCAACTGGTTGCGGTCCCGCACCGCCCAGCCGACCACCTTCACCGGCACGTCGGTGTAGGGGAAGCCGTTGTGGCCGGCCATCACGTTCATCCACTTCTGGTACTGGCGGGCCAGGGCGGCCTGGACCTGGTCGCGTTGGGCGGCCGTCACGGTGGCCGACGAGTCCCACCGTACGCAGTAGTTGATCGCGCCCCGGTTCGCGAAGAGCTGGTCCCACCCGTAGTTGCGGAAGCCGAGCGGGTTGCCGTTGTTGTAGGTCTGCTCCACGTGCCGCCACACCTGGTCGAGCGGGCCGACCAGGTTCGCCGGTGGGTTCCAGCCGGAGGTGGGGGGTGGCGTGGTGGGGCCGGCGGTGGGGGTGGGCGCCGGGGTGGTCGGCGCGGGCGTGGTCGGTGTCGGGGTGCCCGGCGTGCCGGTGCACGTCGTGCCGTTCATGGTGAACGAGGTGGGCGCCGGGTTGGACCCGGTGAAGGAGCCGTTGAAGCCGAACGACGCCGCGGCGCCGGTGCCCAGGAACCCGTTGTAGGCGGCATTCGTCGCGGTGACCCGGCTGCCACTCTGGCTGACGCTCGCGTTCCACGCCTGCGAGACCGTCTGCCCGGCCGCGTAGGACCAGACAAGCGTCCAGCCGTTGACCGGGTCACCGAGGTTGGTGACCGTCACGTCGGCGCCGAAGCCGCCGGACCACTGGCTGGTCACCCGGTAGTCGACGCGGCAGCCGGGCGCGGCGGCCTGCGCCCCGGTGACCACGAGGGCCGCGCCGGCGGTGGCGGCCAGCGTGGCGGTCAGGGCGACCGCCAGCCGTACGCCGCTTCTCGATGAAGCCATGGTTCTCCTCTCGGCCGGCGTGGCGGCTCCGGCCGACCGTCACCCCGGGATGCTCGAAACGGGTTCGTAACCCGACAATGCATCGACAACCATCGCTGCCGAAAAGGTTTTCGTCAAGGCGTACGCGATGCCGTGGGGGACTGCGCAGATTTCGTGGAGTTCGCTCAGCAACCGGCCGAGCAGGCCAAGGCCGACGGAGTCCCTGTTCGGGCCGGGCGTGACATGGCGATGGCCGTCACGGGGCCATGAGCCAGCCCTCGGTGGGGTGGCCCGCGCGGCGGGGCACCTGGTCCGCCCACCAACGGGTGGACGCGCGCACCACCTGGGCGGGGTCCGCCACCGGGAAGGTGGGCTCGAACGGTCGGCGCATTGCGGTGTACGCCTCGAACTGTTCGAGCAGGTCGGTGGCGCGCATCTGCATGGGGGAGAGGTGCTCGCGTACCAGCGGGAGATGCAGGCGTTTCCAGCGGTCCGGCGCGACGATCGGGGGGAACGGCACCGGTTCGCGTCCGCGCTGGCGTCGCCACTCGTTGATCTCGTCGAGGAAGGCCGACAGGAACGCGCCCATGGTCAGGCAGTCCCTCCCGGCGGCGATCACCTCGGTCCGCCCGCCGCCGGGCCGCAGGCAGCACGTCTCGAGCGCCGCGGCCACCTCGTCGACCGGAGCCACCTCGACATATCCGTCGCCGGCGCCGACGACGGCCGGCGCCAGGCCCGACACGAGGGCTTGGAAGAGCGTGTACGGGCCGGTGAACGCCGAGATCATCCCGGTGGACCGTCGACCGAGGATCAGCGGTGGTCGGACGATCACGCAGTCTCCGACGGTCGAGTCGGTGACGATCCGTTCACCGGCGGCCTTGGACCACTCGTAGCCGTTGCGGAAGCCGTCGTACTCGGGTCGTCCCGGCGCGTCGGTGGGTCCGGGTCCGTCGGCGTAGGCGGTCGACACGTGCACGAACCGGGTCCGGCCGGTGGCCAGGGCCAGGGCCGCGCGCAGGGTGTCGATGTTCGCGCGGGTGGCCTCGGCGCGGTCCATGGTCCAGCGGGTGGACGCCGCGGTGTGCACGATGACGTCCCACGGGCCGCGCAGTCGCGCGGGTGGGTCCTCCGCACCCATCACCCAGCCGACGGTCGGCGGTCCGCCGTCGGGTTCGGGGCGGCGGCGCACCGTGCGCACCACGTCGAACCGCGGGTCCCGGGCAAGTAGCCGGGCCGTCTCACTGCCGACGATGCCCGCCGCTCCCGTCACCAGGATGCGCATCGATGTTCCTATCGCTCGGGGGAGAGGACGAGGGAGCTGTTGTGCCCGCCGAAGCCGTAGGAGTGGCTGAGTACCGGCGTCGGGTCGATCCGGCGGGTCGATCCGGCGACGACGTCGATGTCGACATCGGGCTGTCGCAGGTTGCCCACCGGAGGGACCGTGCCCAGCCGGGCACACTCGAGAGCGACGATCGCCTCCATCGCCCCGGCCGCGCCGAAGAGGTGCCCGGTGACGCCCTTGCAGGTGGTGACCGGCGGGCAGGCGGCACCGAAGACCGTCCGGTAGGAGCGGGCCTCCGCGGCGTCGCCGGCCCGGGTGCCCGTGCCGTGTCCGTTGATGTGCCCGATCTCGGCGGGGTTCAGCTTCGCGTCGAGGAGGGCCGACTCGATCGCCTGGGCACCGCCCGCGCCGCTCGCGTCGGGAGCCAGCGGATGGTGGGCGTCGGAGGTGGTGCCGTACCCCAGGATCCGGCCGAGGACGGTGGCGCCCCGCGCCCGGGCACGGGTCTCCTCCTCCAGGACGAGGAACGCGGCCCCCTCGGCGAGGACGAGGCCGCTGCGGTCGGCGTCGAAGGGCCGGCAGGCCCGGCCGGGGTCGTCGGAGGCGGTGGCCATGACACCCAGGCGCGCCATCCCGGTCATGATGTGGGGGGTGACCGGCGCGTCCGTCCCGCCGGCCACAGCTACGTCCAGCTCGCCGTACTGGACCTTGCGGAACGCCTCGCCGATGGCGGTCGTGCCGCTGGCGCAGGCGGCGGCGTACGTCGTGGCGGAGCCGTGCGCGCCCAGCGTGAGGGCGAGGGCGGCGGCCGGGGAGTTGGGCATGGCCAGTGGCACCAGGAGGGCGGTGGTGCCGGTCGGGTCGCCCGCGGCCTCCCGTACGGCGAACTCCATCGGCGGCGCGCCCCCGCTGCCCACTCCCACGGCGACGCCGGCGCCGCGCAGGAGCGGGTCGCCGCTGAGGCCGCTGTGGCTGACGGCGGCCAGCGCCGCGGTCACCGCCATCTCGGCGGAACGGCTGTAGTACTTGCGCCGCCGGTCGGTCAGCCCCGGCACCGCGGCGAAGTCCGCCACCGTGGCGGCGAAGGGCACGGCGACGTTGTCGGCGACCAACTCGGGCACGACCGCGGCGACACCCCGGGCCCGGTCCAGTGCGGACAGGACGACGCCCACCGTGTTTCCGATCGGTGTGACCAGACCGAAGCCGGTCACCACCACCGACCGGGTCACGGCCGACCTTCCCGCAGGTGCTCCGTCAGCACCCGGACGAAGTCGTCGACGGAGACGATGTCGCGCAGGGTCTGCACCGGCAGCCGCCGCCCGAGCGACCGTTCGAGCCGGACACCCATCTCGGTCAGCTCCAGGCTGTCGACCTTGTAGGTCCGCACGAACGGCTCGTCGCCGGCGAGTTCGGTCGGGTCGATGCCGAGTACGGCGGCCACCTCGTGACGGACGATGCTGTCGATGGACGGTGACATGATGCGCGGCCTCCTATGTCTCGACGTCCCGCACCGCGCGGTCGAGCGCGGCGGAGATGAGTTGGTGGGCGGTGTCGATGTCGTCGAGGCCGGCGACCAGCGGCGGCATGAGTCGCAGGCACTCCGGTCGGCCCAGGCACGGCGAGACCAACAGCCCTTCCTGGGCGAGGTTCACCAGCACCTCGCCACCCAGGTGCGGGGTGGCGAACTCGATCGCCCACAGCAGCCCCCGCCCGCGCACCTGGTTGACCGCGTCCGGGTGTCGGGCGCGTAGGTCGGTCAGGTGCCCGGCCAGCCGCTCGGCCAGGTCGACGGCGTGGCCGGCCAGCCGCTCGACCTCGTCCAGGGCGGCCACCAGGGCGGCGCATCCGAGGGGGTAGGCGCTGAACGTGGCCGTGTGCTTGTACGGGTCGGCCAGCAGCGGCCGGTAGAGGTCATCGGTGCAGACGACCGCGGAGACCGGTACCACCCCGCCGCCGAGCCCCTTGCCGAACAGCACCGCGTCGACGGGCAGCTCGTCCGCGACGGCGACTGACGGCGCGAGGCAGCGGCGCAGCCCGCACTGGATCTCGTCGGAGATGGCGAAGGCGCCGGCCTCGTGCGCGGCGGCGCACCACTCGGCCAGCACGTCGCGATCCAGGGGGACGACGCCGCCCTCGCCCTGGACCGGCTCGAAGATCACCGCCGCGACGTCCCCGGCGCGTAGCCTGACCCGCAACGCGGCGGTGTCGGCCACGTCGAGGTGCTCGACGTGGCCGAGCAGCGCGTGCAGCCCCGCCCGGAACAGCGGCGTCGAGGTGGCCGACAGGGCGCCCAGCGTCTTGCCGTGGTAGCCGCCGTGGACCGCCAGCACGGTGGGGCGCCCGGTGGCCAGGCGGGCGAGTTTGAGTGCGGCCTCGACCGCGTCGCTGCCGTTGGCGCCGAGGTAGACCCGGGTCAGGCCGGCGCCGAGATAGGTGCCCAACCGGGTGGCGGCCGTGGCCGCGGCCGGGTTGGCCAGGGTCCGGGTGCTGACCGGCTGCTTGTCGAGTTGGCGGGTCACGGCCGCCAGCACCGCCGGGTTGCGGTGCCCCAGCAGGGCCACGCCGTACGAGCCGAAGTCCAACAGGGATCGGCCGTCGGAGGTCCGGACGCGACATCCCGCCGCGGACTCCTCGACCGCCCCCTGACCGATCACCTTGCCGGTGAGCGCGGCGGCCGGGGTGAGGTGCCGGCGGACGGCGCCGAAGGTGTCCGCCGCCACCGGGTCACGTCGCATCGCGCACCTGCCCGGCCGCGCGCACCGGGGTGTCCGAGAGGTCCAGGCCCCCGTCGATGCCCAGGTGCCGTCGTCCCAGGTACTGCCGGACGGCTGCCCGGGTCGGCGGGTGGTACCGGCTGGCCTGGGCGTCGCGCCACAGCCGGGACAGCCGAGCGCGTCGGCCGTACGACTGCCCGCCGCACACCTCGCCGAACGTGGCGACCGCCTCGGTGACGACGTCCACGGCCTCGCTCTTGAGCGCGAGCGCGAAGGGCAGCAGCGCGGTGGCGTCGCGGCCGGCGTCCATCTGGGTGGCCAGGGCGAGGCACGACGCCTCCAGGGTCAGCAGCCGGCTGAGCGCGCCGCCGGCAACTCCCTGGTAGGTGGGAAGTTGCGCGCGGGACCCGCCGGTGTGCACGACCCGGCCGCGGTGCAGCATCTCACCGGCGGCATCGGCCGCCGCCTTCGCCACCCCGAGGTAGACGGCGGTGGCGGTGAGGCAGAACCAGACGAGCCCGGCGTCGATCGTGACGTCCTCGACGCCCGCCCGTCCTTCGGTGAAGACCAGGTCCTTGGGCAGGTGTACGTCGTCGAAGACGACGGTGTGTGACCCCGACGCCCGCATGCCCATCGCGTCCCAGGTGCGGTCGACGGTGATGCCGGGGGCGTGCCCGGGGAGCAGGCCGATGACGAGGTCGCCGTCGGCGCTCTGCGCCTGGGTGCAGTACAGGTCGGCGACGCCCGCGAGTGAGCAGGGTGTCTTGCGCCCCTTCACCGTCCAGCCGTCGGCGTGTCGAACCGCCGTCATGCCGGCCCGCGACACGCTGCCGGCCAGCCCGGGTTCGGCGAACGCCGAGGCCACCAGTCTGCCCTGGGACGCGATCGCCTCCAACAGGAACCAGGAGGTGTCGGTGTTCCGCCGCCACTCCTCGACCATGATCCCGACGGAGAACACGTGCATGTTCACCGCGATGGCCAGACCGGGGTCGGCGCTGCCGAGAAGGCGCTGGGTGGCGCAGCACTCGACCAAGCCGGCCCCACGGCCCTCCATCTCCACGGGCACGGCCAGCCCGGGCCACCCGCATTCCCGGAGCGCGGCGACGCTGTCGAGATTCAGCTCCCCGTCGTCGTCGGACTTCGCGGCGCGACTCGCGATGCCGTCGAGTGTGCCGGCCGGCAGGAGCGCACTCACGTCCGGCCACAGGTAGTCGTAGTTCATTAGGGTATCGCTCACCCGGAACCCCTCCGATGATCACGCCTGCTCCATCGGAATATAGGACAGCGGGCCATCGGCATTGCTGAATGTTTTTCAGCAATACGTGTCGGCGGCGATGTTACCGTCCAACCGACCACGGCGACATGCCGTCGAATCGTGGCCGACATGTCACCGCGGCGTCGGGAGCGGGGATGCTGAAACAGGACACCGATATACGGAGCGCGTTGTCGAAGGTGGGCATCACGCTCGCGCAATTGCGGGACACGGGTGGGAGTGTGCTGGCCGATGGCCGCGCCTATCTGGTCGGCTCGCTGGCTCAGGGGTTCGGCAACGGGGGAAGCGACGTCGATATCCACGTGTTCGACGAATCCGCGCACCCGAACAGCGCCCCCTATCTGTTCTTCGTCGATCAGGTGCCGGTCGACATCGAATTCTTTCCCGCGGTCCGGGTCGCCACGATGGTCGCCGAACTCGGCCGTGCGGCGGTGCACACGGAGGTCGGGCGGATCGCGCTCCACCCGGCACCGCGTGGCCATCGCAAGATGTGCCTGTCCCGCTGGATGACGGCGGTTCCCCTCGACCCCGCACACGGCGCGCTGTTGACCACCGCCGACGCCGCGGTGATCCGGGCGCATCTGCTGCGCCACAGCGTCGAGCTGACCGTGCTGTACGCGGCGCTGGCCGAGTTGGCCGAGCTGGGTGGCGCGAACCCGGCGGGGCTGTGGGGACACAGCGGGCGGGCGCTGCTCGATCTGTTGTGCACCGCACGTGGCCTTGCACCGATGGGCGCCAAGTGGCTCCCGGCGCGACTGCGTGCGGCCGGGGTCGACGACGCCGTACGCCGATCGTTCGCCCCGGCCACCCTGGACGACTGGGTCGCGGCCGTCGCTCGACTGGTGTGGCCGATCGACGACCCCCTCGCCCTGGTCGAGCTGCAGGAGTGCACGATCGGCGAACCGGTCCCCCTCGGACGGCGGGCGATGACCGTGACGCGCTACCACCGGCTGCACGGCGGCGAGCCGCCGGTCGGCGGGTGCCTCCGGCAGGTCGTCGCGCAGGCCGGGGCCCGGCGGGTCCTGGCGTGGATACGGGCCGGGCTGGTGCGTCCCGTTGTCGACCCGGCCGCGCTCAACCACTCCGCCCGCAGGTCGCCGACCGACGCCGGGCCCGAAGGAGAGCCGCGATGACCCAGGCGCCGGAGCGGGACACCTGGTGGGTGGCCAACCGGGCGGCCCCCGCGACCTACGTCTACTTCACGTACGTGCAGAGCTCACTGGGTGACATGGATGCCGCGACCGTCGACCGTGACTGGGAGACCGTCGTGGCGGCGGCGGCCGAGGCGGTGACGTCGATCGGGTACTGCCTGCTGGTGCTGCGGGGCCTGGAGGGCAACACCTACGACGGCGAGGTGGCGATCCACCTGGCCGACGCCCGCCCCGGCGATCCGATGGCGGAGGTCGAGTCGACCCGCCGGTCGCTGCCGGAGGCGGTGGGCGCGTCGCGGGAGCAGGCCGAGACGGCCCGCGCGGCGGTGCGGAGGCTGACCGATCTCGTCGTGGCCGAACTGCCGTCGGCGCTGCCGACCGTACGCGCCTCCGACGGGTTCTTCCCCAGCGTCCGCATCGCCAAGGACTACGAGAACCTGCGCAAACGGCTCGGACTACCGCCTCTGGACTGGATCAGGTGGCTGCACTGAGAGCGTGTGCCGCCGCGAGCCGCCGTCGATTGCGAGGAGTGTCATGCCGCATGTGATCACCCGGACCGTCTGCGCCGCAGGTGTCGACGCGGTCTGGGCCAAACTCAAGGACATCGAGTCCTATCCGACCTACATGACCGTGGTCCGGTCGGTGGAGATCGAACGGGAGCTGTCCGACGGACGCCGGGTCAGCTCGTGGTCGGTTCTGCTCAAGGGCTCGGTCCTGGAATGGCGTGAGGAGGAGGTCGTCGACGAGGCGAGCCGAACGCTGTCCTTCGAGCAACTCGACGGAGACATGGACGTGTTCACCGGGCAGTGGCGGGTGACCGCCGAGTCGGGCGGGACGGTCATCACGATGGAGGCCACGTTCGACATCGGCATCCCGCTGCTGGCCGAGATGCTGAACCCGGTCGCCGAGAAGGCGCTGCGGGACAGTTGCGTCCAGATCGCCTCGGCCGTGGGCGCGCAGGCGCATGCCTAGCGGGGCGGTGGGCCCGTACCTGGCCGCCCGGTTCCCCGTACCGCTGATGGTGGTGGCCGCGCTTCCCGGGGGCGCCGCGGGTCTCGCCCACGGCGGCGCCACGCCCGCCACCCTCGCCGCGTGCGCCGCGGGCA
Source organism: Micromonospora sp. NBC_01392 (assembly GCF_045040125.1). NCBI lineage: Bacteria > Bacillati > Actinomycetota > Actinomycetes > Micromonosporales > Micromonosporaceae > Micromonospora > Micromonospora sp. NBC_01392. The sequence continues at coordinate 3,139,462 of NZ_CP109549.1, forward strand.
CGATGCTGCTGTTCCTGGCGCAGCGGCTGGTGGACGACATCGACGACTTCGACCGCGATCGCGCCCAGGGCCGGCTCCCGGAGCGGGTCACCCGGGCGGGCATGGTCGCCGGCCTGGTGCTGACCGGCGCCCTGGCGCTGCTGCTCGGCCTGCCCGGACCCGCGGCCGTGCTGACCGCGGCCGTGGCGTTGACCGGCATGTGGGTGGGCCCCCTGGTGGCGCGTCACCGGGCGCTGCGGCGGCCGGTGCTGCTGTTCGTGCTCTACGAGAGCGTGCCCCTCGCGATCATGGTCTTCCCGTCCGCACGGGTCGCCGCCGACGCCCCGGTGGCGTGGGGCGCCGCGCTGACCGTCGGCGTCGTGCTGTGGTGCGCCTACGAGTTCTGGAAGTTCTCCCGTAAACCCGGCGACTCCGGCTACACGCCCTTCGACCTGACGCCCGAGGGCCGGGTCCGGGCTGCCGCCGTCATCGCCGCCGTCGGCGCGGCGGTCGCCGCCGTGGCCGGCCGTACCGGTCTGCTGAACGGTCCGGTGTCGGTCGCCACCGCGACGGTCGCGGGGCTGTTCTGCCTGGCCGCCGCCCACCAGGCCGGGATCCGCGACCGCCGCGGTCTCCCGCCACGGTGGTGGCCGGGCCTGCCGTTGCTGGTGATCCTGCCGTCGGTGGTGGCGGTGACCGCCGCCGCCACGGTCTGAACCCACGAGAGCGAGCCGCGATGCGAATTCTCCACCCGGGCATGCCGGTCGCCGAGGTCGCCGCACTGGGCGGGCGCAAGGCCGCCGGACTCCGTGACCTGCGTGAACTCGGCCTAGCCGTGCCCGACTGGCGGGCGCTGCCGGTCGACGCCTTCACCGAGCACCTACGACGCTGCCGGCCCGCCCGGGGCGAAGGCGAGCCGAGCCCGCCCGGAGACCCCGAGGAGGCCCGGCGAATCCGGAAGGCCATTCTGACGCACCCCCCGGCCCCGCAGGTGAGGGCGGCGATCCGGCGGATCGAGGACGAGTTGGGTGACGGTCCCCTCGCGGTCCGGTCCTCGGGGCTGGAGGAGGACGGCGAGGCCACCTCCTTCGCCGGTCAGCACGAGAGCTTCCTCAACGTTCGCGGGACCGACGCCCTGCTGGACGCGGTCCTCGGATGCTGGGCGTCGGCCTTCTCCGACCGCAGCGTCAGCTACCGCGCCCAGCACGGCATCCAGGCGTCCCCCCGAGGGCTGGCGGTGGTCCTCCAGCGTCTGGTGCCCGCCGAGGTCAGTGGCGTTCTGTTCACCGCCAACCCGCTCACCGGATCGCGGACGGAGCGGGTGGTCAGCGGCACCTGGGGTCTCGGTGAGGGTCTCGTGTCGGGCGCCGTCGACGCCGACACGGTGGTGCTGGACCGGGCGGGCGCGGTGCGGTCCGTCGTGCTGGGGGACAAGTCCGAGCGGTACGTGCCCGCCGACGGCGGCGGCGTCTCACCGCACCCGGTGGCGCCGGCCGACGCCGCGCAGGCGTGCGTCGACGAGGGCCTGCTCAGGCGGCTCGGCGCGGTGGCCGACGTCATCGACGAACGGTTGGACACGCCGCAGGACATCGAGTGGGCCGTCGCGGACGGCCAGCTCTGGGTCCTGCAGTGCCGGCCGATCACGAGCGCGCTCGACGCTCCGCCAGGACAGATCCGCACCTGGGACAACTCCAACATCATCGAGAGCTTCCGGGGTGTCACCTCGCCGCTGACCTACAGTTTCGCCCGGCGCGTCTACGGCGAGGTCTACCGGCACTACGCCGCGTCGCTCGGACTCGACCGCACCGCGTTGGACCAGGTCGAGCAGTGGACCCCGTACCTGTTGGGCTACTTCGACGGCCACGTCTACTACAACCTGCACAACTGGTACCGCCTGGTGGGCCTGGCGCCCTTCTACGACAACGGCCGACGCAACCTGGAACTCACCCTGGGCGTCCGCGAGGCGCTGGCGAGGGAGGTGGCGGAGTCCCTGGTGCCGTACGAGCCGGGCGCGGGGCCGGCCCGCCTGCTCCGGATGGCACGTACCCGGACGGTCTTCGCCTGGCGCCTGCTGCGCCGCGACCGGATCGTCGCGCGCTTCCTCACCGGCTTCGACGCGGCGTTCGCGGCGTACGACGCGGTCGACTACAGCCGCCTGCCGGGCGACGAGGTGCTGCGCCGCTATCTCGCGCTGGAGCGCGACTTCGTCACCCGTTGGGGTCCGGTGTCCATCACGGACCAGGCCATCGGGGTCTTCTTCGGTCTGCTCGCCCACCTCACGCGTCGTTGGCTGCCCGACGCGCCGCCCTGGCTGGCCTGGGCCGCCGCCGGGCCCGGCAAGGTCGTCTCCGTCGAGCCCGCGGAACGGCTGGCCGAGTTGGCCGAGCAGGTTCGGGCCGACCCCGCGCTGGAGGCGTTGGTGCGCGACACGGAGGGGACAGCGACCCGGCAGGCCCTCGCGGACGCCGGACACCACGCGTTCCTGACCCGGATCGACGCGTACATCGACCGCTTCGGGTATCGCAGCGTCGACGAGCTGAAGCTGGAGGTGCCCGAACTCTCGCACGATCCCGCCTCGTTCTTCGCGCTGCTCACGACCGCGCTCGGCGGCGGCGAGAAGCGGGCCGCCGCAGACATCGCGCCCCATCTGCGGGGCCTCGGCCCGTTCCGCCGCCTGGCCTACCGCTGGGCCCGCACCCGGGCTCAGCGCGCCTTCGCCGCCCGGGAGAAGACCAGGTTCTCGCGCACGATGGCCTTCGGAGTGGTCAAGCGGATGTTCCGCGCGCTGGGTGCGGACCTCGCCCGGTCGGGCCGGCTGGCCGCCCCGGCCGACGTCTACCTGCTCACCCTGGACGAGGTCATCGGCGCCTACGAGGGCACGCTCGTGGAGTCCGACCTGGCCGGGATCGTCGCCCGTCGGTCGGCCGACCACGCCCGCGGTGTGACCGCCCCCGAGCGTTTCACCACGACGGGCGCGGTGTATCCGGCGTCGGGCGGGCAGCAGTGGCCCGAGGACGTCGACGACGCCCCGGCCATGGGTCCGCGGGACGAGATGGTCGGTGTGGCGGCCGGGCCGGGAACGGCCACCGGCCCCGCGATCGTGGTGGACACCCCGCACGGCGTCGACGGTCATGTGGTCGTCACGTACCGCACCGACCCCGGCTGGGTGGCGGTGCTGCCGTCCGCCGCCGCGCTGCTCATCGAGCGCGGCAGCCCGCTCACCCACGTCGCGATCGTCGCGCGGGAACTCGGTGTCCCCACCGTCGTGCAGATCAGGGACCTGACCAGGCGGGTCGCGGACGGAACCCTGCTGGAGGTCAACGGCTCCACCGGCCGGGTACGAGTGGTGGAGCCGGCCGATCATGGATGAACGGGGCGCGGCCGGCCGGTTCATCGCGTTCGAGGGGATCGACGGCAGCGGCAAGACGACCACGGCGGCGCATCTGGTGGGGCTGCTGCGTCGTTCCGGGGTGCCCGCCACCCTGGTCGCGCACAACAGCACCGATGTGGGTCAGCCGGCCGTGTCGCAGTACGTCGCCGAGTTGCTGTCGTTGAAGCAGCGGACGCACTCGTTCGACTACGCGTCTCTCGGCGCGGTGCACTGGGCGCTGATCCGTGCCAGCTACTACGCCCTGGTCGACCGTTTCGTCGTCGGGCCGGCGTTGGAGCGGGGTGAGGTGACGGTGGCCGACGGGTGGTATCACAAGTTCATCGCCCGGGTCACCGCGGCCGGGCACGCCGACCCGGAGGCGGTCCGATCGATCTTCGCCCCCGTCCGCCGGCCGGACACGGTGTTGCTGCTGGACACCGCGCCGGAGGTGGCCGCCGACCGGAAGAAGGACATCAACGACGCCGAGTACGGCCCGGCCCGCCGGGGCACGGGCACCCGCTCGGTGTTCGCCCGGTACCAGCTCCGGGTCCGTGGCGAGCTTCTGCGCATGGCCGATCCTCGGGCCTGGCAGGTGATTCCCACGGAGGACCTCGGACCCGGGCAGGTCGCCGCCGCCTGCCTCGACGCGCTGCGCGGGCAGGGCCTGCTGGCGGAGGGGTCTCGCGTACGGTGACGACGACGGTGTTCTCGCTAGGTGTGCCCGCCGTCCGGGCCGCCGCGGCGGGAGTCGGCCGGGCCCGGCGTGCGGAAGCCGAACGGCGGTCCCGTCGTGGCGTGCGTCATGTCGGCGACCTTCTGCCGGGCCTCGACGAGCGCGACCTCGATTTTCTCCACCGCCGCCAACAGCGCCTCTCCGCCCCGGGTCGTGGACACCCGCCGCGTCGTACGCGTGAGCAGCGGGACGCCCCAGTCCTTCTCGAGACGCCGGATCCGGTGCGAGAGTGTGCTGGGGCTGACGAACAGCAGGGCCGCCGCGCGCGTGAAGGACCGCTCCCGAGCGACGATGCGGAACGAGTGTAGGGCCTGCCAATCCACGTGAACCCCCTCGAAAAACGGAAGACGGGCGTGTTCGAAACTCGTCAGGGCGGGAGAGATGCAGGCCGCGGCCCGGTCGGCATCCGGATGGCGACAATTCGGTCCGCCGGCGTTGAAATCTTCCGGGCGCACACTTCTTGCAGGAATGGATTCCGTTCGGAGTGGTACGGCGACCCGGGTTTGACGGGTCGTGGAGGTGCTACCGTCAACGACCGTGTTCCTGGCTGATGGCCATCCTTGCACCACTTCCTCACCGGTTGTTCAACCCGCAGAGGGCATTGGCCCGTCAGCCGCGGACGTATTTTGAACAAGTGCGAGCAATTGCTGCGACTGACCGCCGCCTCGTTACTTCGGCTGATCCGAGTCTTGCATGAATGGAAGGCGTCCGGCCATTCCACTTGCGTATTCTTGTGGTTACTCACGGCAACCCCGCCGGATTGCCGGGACGGCCGGGTCCGGGAAGCAGGCGCATTCGACCGCGGGTGCCGTGCGGGAAATGTCGCTTAGCAAGGTCGCCTGCGCGGCCGGATATCGGAGTTCGCAGAGCGGCGGCCGGAAAAGTCGCCGGATCTCGTACACGTCATTCGAGTTCGCGGCGGCCTATGCGTCGGCGACGTGCCGGCCTTCCTCGGTCGCCGGCCGCTCCGGCGGGTGAGACGTCTCTGCGGGCGTTGCGCCCTTCGGCCCTGTGCGGGCGGGCCGGGCCGCGGGGCAGCGTCAGAAGCTGCTGACCAGCTTCACGAACGCGTCGTCGATCGTCGCCGGATCGGTGGCGTCGAAGGCCTTGCCGGACGACGCCTTGGCGATCCGGTCCAGGGTGGTGAAGTCCGACTCCCGGTCGAAGGCGATGCAGAACACCTTGACCGGACGCTGCGGGTCCAGGGCGACCTCGGCGAGCAGGCGGGCCAGGTCGTTGTCCGGGCCGTACTCGTTCTTGCCGTCGGTCAGCACGACGATCGCGTTGATCCGCTGGGGGTCGTACCGGTCGAGCAGGTCCCGGTGTGCGGCCCGGACCGTCGCGTAGAGCGCGGTGCCGCCCTCGACGTGCAGGCCGGCGATCTTGCTGTTGATCCGCTTCTGGTCGAACCCGCCGAGCGGGACCTCCGTCCGGTACGGGCTCTTCGGCCGCTTCTTGGTCTCCGAGGAGAACGACCAGAGCCCCACCCGGTCCTCGGTGTTGAGCAGCGCGAGGCCCTTGCCCGCCGCCGCCGAGGCGACCTGGAACCGGGTACGGGTGCCGACCATCGCCTGCATCGACCCGGACGTGTCCAGCGCGATCAGGATGTTGGCCTTCTTGCGGAGCGTGCGCCAGCCGTCCAGCATCGCGCCGACCACCTGCGGGTCCGGGGGCTCGAAGTAGGTCAGTCCGCCGCTGGGCTCCGCGCCGACGCTGGCGAGCAGTTCCGCCGACGCCCGGCGCTCGTGGTCCCGGAAGCCGAGGCGGGCGAAGCTCTCCTGCTGCGCGTCAGCGGTCAGGAACGCCTGGAAGTCGGCCGCCGCCGCGCGCTGCCGCTCGTCGGCGGAGGGCAGCACCACGAACGGGTGGTCCAGGTTGAACGTGCCCTCCTTGGGATGGATGGCGACCAGCGGGACGTTCGGCCGGCGGCCCCGCTCCTGCCCGTCCTGCCGAGGGCTCAGCGCCCCCGTGTTGTAGAGGTCGACCAGCTCCTCCTGCAGGACGATGGCGCTCATGTCGTCGGTGCTGCCCGCGCCGCCGGCCAGGTCCGCCTCGGCGAGGTTGCGCAGCAGGTCCACCGAGTCGTCGCTGTAGTGCGACACGTTGGCCTCGATCCGGCGGACGAACTGGGTGACCGCGGGGTCGGCCAGGTCGGCGCGGGTCAGGTCGCTGGACCGTCGCACCGCCGCGTAGTAGGTGGCGATGGTCGCGGCCAGCCCGGAGGTGGACAGGTTGGGGTTGTCCTTGCCGAAGGTGAAGCGGCCCCACTCCGGCTTGCCGAAGCCGGCCCACCCGTCCCGCCCGGACAGGCCCAGGATCTCGCCCCAGCCCAGTGGCCCGCGCCGGCGTACCAGCTCGGCCTTGGGCTGCGGCATCGCGATCACCAGCGGGCTGTTGGCGATCGACGGGTAGCGGTCCGGGGTCTGCGGCGCCCGCCCGGCGGCCTGGTCGAGCAGCCGGAGCTGGCCGGTCCACAGGCTCGACGTCGGCAGCCAGACCTGCGGTTGCGGCAGGCCGGTGCGGGCCCAGTCGGTGGCCAGCGCCTCGGTGGCCTTGCCCGAGTTCAACGCGCTGACGTGCACCTGGGCGCACCCGCCACCCTCGATCGACCGGTTGCCGCGGTTGTAGCGCTCGGCCAGCTCGACCAGCAGGTCCGCCTTCTCCGTCGAGGAGTTGACCTGGAGGGTGGTGGCGCAGTCGGTGCGGGCCCCGGTGCTGCCCGCGTCGCGCTGCCGGACGAACACGAACGCCCCGGCGATGACCACCAGCCCGGCGGTGACGGCGGCGGTGTAGGGCAACCACTGCCGCGTACGCGTAGCGGATGGGGTCATCGGGGCGTCCTCCTCGGCGGGCGGCTGGTGGCAGCCAACCTATCGATGCGGCGCCAGCCCGCGCCCCGGGGCCCCACCGCACCGGGTCACCCGTGGTCGGGTCGTCCCCCGAGCGCGGTCGCGATCAGTAGCCGGACCAGGTAGACCACGACGAAGGCGCCGGCCCCGACCGCGGCGGCCGGGCCGATCGCGCTCGACGCGACGTAGCCGGCGGCGGCGCCGGCCGAACCGAGGAAGAGCGCGGTGGAGATGCCCCAGGCGTCGAGGGCCTCACGACGCAGCCGCCGCAACGCGCCGTCCGCGCCCGCGCCGACGCCGGGCTCCGTCACCGGCGGTTGCGCCGGCTGGGTCGCCATCGGCGGGTATGTCGGCTGCGTCGCCACCGGCGGGTGTGCCGGTCGGGTCGCCATCGGCGGGTGTGTCGGCTGCGTCGGTCCGGCCCGGAACGGCGTTGTCGTCGGCGGTGCCGGAGTCGTCGGCGGTGTCGGAGTCGGCGTTGGGCGCGGGTGCGGTGCCGTCGGCGGGACCGGGGGAAGCGGGTGGTTCGGCGTCGGCGCGCCCGCGGTCTCGTTGCCGGCCTCGAGCAGGCTCTCCCGACGCAGCGGCGCGGTGACCGTGGCATCCTGCCGGAGCAGCCGCACCAGCACGCGCTCGGCGTCCGGCCGATCCGCCGGATCCTTGGCCAGGCACACCCGGATCAGCTCGTCCAGCACGGGCGGCAACGGCGGCAGCTCGGGTGGATCGTGCAGCACCCGGTGCATCACGGCGAAGAGCGAGTCGTTGCCGAACGGCGGCCGCCCGCCGGCGGCGAAGGCGATCGTGGCCGCCCAGGCGAAGACGTCGCAGGGCGGACCGACCGCGTCGTTGCGGAACCGCTCGGGCGCCATGTACGCGGTGGTCCCCATGACCCGGCTGGACGCCGTCTCGGTGACTCCCAACGCGCGGGCGATGCCGAAGTCGATCACCCGAGGACCGTCCCTGCCCAGCACCACATTGTCCGGCTTCAGGTCGCAGTGGACCACACCGGCGCTGTGGATCGCGGCGAGCGCGGTGACCGTGCCGACCGCGAGCCGGTGCAGGGCGTTGCCGGCCAGCGGGCCGCTCTCGCGGACGTGCCGGTGGAGCGTCGGGCCCTCGATGAACTCACTGACCACGTAGGGCTGCTCGCCGTCCACCTCGGCGAAGAGCACCTGCGCGGTGCAGAACGGAGCGACCCGGCGCGCGGCGGCGATCTCCTTCACGAACTGCGACCGCGCCCGTGGATCACTCAGATCGACGTTGACCATCTTGACCGCCACCCGGTCACCGGCGTCGTCCTCGCCGAGGTAGACGACCCCCTGCCCACCCGCGCCCAGCCGGCCGACCAGCCGGTAGCGGCCGGCGGTGACCGGGTCGTGCGTCCACAGTCTGGCCAATCCTGGCACCGGCGGGCCGGCCGGTTCTGACATCCCGACTCCATCAGTGTCGTGCCCGGCCACCGGCGGCGCAGGACACGGTCATCGTGCCATGTCGCCGCCGGTGACCGGAGACGTCCGACCACGGGTGGAGATCAGCGCTGGCGGCGGGGCTGCGCAACGACACGGTCCGGGCGTGCGTCACCCACCGTGTACGCGTACGGCACCGCCGCCACCTCCGTGCCGAACCCGGTACGCGCGTCGAACGCGGTCACCGTCAGCGAGCCGGCGACCCGTCGCCCGACCGGCCCGTCGGGCGTGAGGGTCACCGTGACCCGGCCGCTGTGCCCCGGCGCCAGCGTCAACGGCGCGTCCGGCCCGGTCACGCCCTCGACCACCCGCCGCCAGTAGCTGCCGGTGGACGACGTGGCCCGCCGGTCGGGAAGCCGGGTCAACGCGGTCGCCGCGCAGTCCACCCGGGCCGTCGGCTGGGGCGTGGCACCGAACGGGCCGGACCGGTTGGCGTTGCAGATCCAGGTGGTCGCCGCCACCTCGACCGAGGACACCAGCACCTCCGATCGGCGGCCCGAGGTGCCGGCCAGGTCCGGGTCCCCGACGTAGTAGCCGTTCTCACCGTAGGGCTGCGTGTCGAGCAGGTGCGGCAGTGTCGAGTCGGCGGTCATCCGCAGCTCGGTGGTGCCGGTCGGAACGGAGAAGCGGGGGTAGACCTCGGTCCCGGTCACCGGTGTCCGGTAGGTGGCGGACGCGACCGGCCGCAGCGGTACCTCGCCGACGGCGTCCAGCCGGGCGTCGACCAGGTAGGACGCCGGGGCGACGCCGGTGTTCGTGATCGTGAGCGTGGCCCGGGCCGGCGTGCCGGCGGGGAGCACGCCACCCGCCGGCACGCCGGTCGCGGCCACGGGTGGCGGGGCGTACGCCACCCGGCCGTGGAACGGTTGGCTGGTGCGCGCCGTGGCGGTCGGGGCGGTGAGCACCAGCACCACGGTCCATCGGCCGGCCCGCGGGGCCCGCCGGACCAGGTCCAGGCGGGGCGGCGCGGTGGCCCCCGCGGAGCGGGAGCTGCTGGCGGCGAGCGGCATGCCGTCCGGGTCGACGAGCAGACCCCACACCTCCAGGCCGGGATCGTCGCCGACGGCCACCGACACGGCCAGCGTCGGTCTCCCGGCGGGCACGTCGAGTTGAAAGCTGCGTCGCTGCCCGAGCAGGGCCCATCCGGCCAGGGCGCCGTTGCCGCCGGAGAAGACGCCGCGGAAGCTGCCGCCGGAAGGGCCGGTCGGCACCAGCGTCCGCAGGCCCAGCGGAAGCGCCGCGTACCCGGTCGCGCCGGCGGTGACGGTCACCGCGGCCACCGCGTCACCGGCCTCGGCGGGCAGACCGACCGGGAACCGGACGGTCCGCGTGCCGCCGGCCGGCACCACAGCCGACGGGCCGGTGCGGGTGTGCAGACGCAGCGCGGTGATGTCGTACCGCACCGCGCCCACCGGCGGGGAACCGTCGTCGCGGGTCCAGATCGCCACGCTCCAGCGGCCCGGCTGCGGGCGGGCCACGGTCGCGGCCGCGTATCCGCCGTTGCCCAGCGGCAACGAGTAGCCGGCGAGTCGTCCGGCGGGGTCGAAGACGCTCACCGCGACCGGGGCGGTGTGCGAGCGGGGGTCCCAGGCCGCCGCGGCGTGGAGCTGGTCGGTTCCGCCGGGCACGGTGACCGGCACCCGGCGGGCGTTCGCCGGCACCCCGTCGGAGTCGGCGAACGTCTCACCGGCGCCGGCGGCGGGCGTCACCCGGCCGGCGGCCAACCGGCGGGCCGGCGCGGCGGACCGCAGGGCGACGGTGACGCGGCGGGCGCGCGGGCCCGGGTTGGTGACCCGCACGTCGACCGGCGTGAACCGTCCCGGCGCGCCGGTGATGCTCGCCGTCGAGGTGGTGACGAGCAGCCCCGCCGCGTCCCGGCCGGCGCGTCGACCGGCGTCGGTGGCGGGGGACCGGCCGGCCGGCGGGTCGGTCAGCGCGGCGGCCAGGCGCACCGCGGCGAGCGTGTCGACGCGTCCGGCGCCCTGCTGGCCGGCCGGCTGCCGCAGGTCGGCCGCGGAACTCATGAGGATGTGTTTGACCCGCGCCGGGGTCGGGGTGGCGCCGGTGTGCCGGCGTACCGTCTGGATCACCAGCGCGGCGGCGCCGGCCACGAACGGCGCCGCCGCGCTGGTGCCGCCGAACAGGAAGAACGGGCTGGGGGTGCCGCCGTCGAAGAAGGAGACGCAGCTCTGGTAGCGGGTGGTGTCCGGGGAGCAGGCGGCCCAGCCGGTGTCGCCGGGAGCGACGAGGTCGACCGTGCGCGGTTCGGTCTGGGCGGTGCCGCCGGAGCTCAACGCGGACACCGAGTCGGACCGGTAGCCGCGTCCGAGCGGGGCCCCGCCGTAACCGAGCTGGTCGTAGGCGCGTAGTTGGGTGCTGGCGCCGACGGCGACGACGTCCGGGTCGCTGGCGGGTGAGCCGAGGGTGTCGTCCGGTCCGGCGTCCCCGGTGGCGACCACCACGGTCACGCCCGCCGCGACGGCCGCGTCGTTCGCCAGCCGCAGGGCGTTGGCGGCCGTGTCCGGGTAGCCGAAGCCGACAAGCGACTCGTTCAGCACGTCCACGTGTTCGTGGAGCACCGCCCACTCGATGCCCCGCATGACCACGGACGTCGGCGCGGCGACGTTGCTGAACACCTTCGCCACGTGCACGGTGGCCGCCGGCGCGACGCCGAGGATCCGGATCGGGCACGGGGTGGCCGGGCGGTGCACCGGGTGGGCGTACGGTCCGGCGTCGTGGACACCGGCGCCCTGGGCGGCGATGACGCTCGCATCGCCGAAGGACTCCAGGATGTACGAGGGGGCGTCCAGGCCGTCGCCGGTGAAGTCGGCGTACCCGGCGACGACGGACCGGCCGTCGCGGACGAACTCGGGCGCGTTCGGATCGATCGGCCCGCCCAGCACCCCGACGCGCACCCCGGCCCCGTCGGCGAGGTCGTGCGCGCCGGGACCCTGGACCGATCCGACGGTTCGCGTCACCGTCAGCCCCTCCGGTTCGATCGCCGGCGGTTCACCCGGGCGGGCGCAGCTCCGCCCCCCGTCCCCGACGGCGACCGACGCGGACGCGGGGCGGGGCGCGCCGACCGGGGTGACCGGTTGGCGTAGTCGTAGCTGACGGTCGGGCAGCACGGCGCGTACTCCCGGGCGGGACGCCAGTTCCGCGGCGGCCCGCGGCGGCAGCGTGGCGGCGATGGCGTTGACCAGGCGCAACGGCTGCACCCGGGTGGCGCCCGCGCGGCGCAGTTCGGTGAGCATCGGCTGCTGCCCGGCGGCGATGCGGGCGGTCCGGTCGGCGAGCCGCCGGCCCGAAGCGGTGTCGTGCTGGTCGGCGAGCACGACGATGACAGCCTGGGCCGGCCCGCCGGCCGCGACCGCCGGCGCGGCCACGGTGCCGACCGGGACGGCGGCCAGGGCCGGCGTGAGGAGCGCGGCCAGTACGCGGCGCGGCGCGGTGAACAGCACGATGATGTCCTCGCTTCCGGGGGAGGGCGGCGGTGGGCGAGCCGGTCAGGTGGCGGTACGGCGTTCGGTGACGACGACCCAGCCGAAGGTGGCCAGTTGCAGGGCGACGAGCGCGAGGAAGCCGACGCCGTTCCAGAAGGCGGGCCCGTCGGGCGGGGCGTCGAGGCCGTCGACGGCCAGGCTGACCATCGTGACCATGGCGGGCACCGTCAGGGTCAGCAGCGCCACGGTCACCAGGAGCGACCCGAGCAGGTAGCACGGCGCGTACCAGCGGATGATCCGCAGTTCCCGCGCCGGCACACCGGCGAGGTCGTGCGCGGCGGCGCGGCCGACCAGCCGTCGGGCCCGGTCGGCCAGCCAGCGCCGGGTGTCGCCCATCAGGTCACCCAGCCGCAGCCAGTTGCCCAGCACGAAGTAGATGTCGGTGCGCATGAACACCAGGAACTGGTAGACCACCGACAGCGTGAGCGTGTAGACGATCCCGCGCACCAGCCGCTCGTGCACCCCGGCGAGTTGCAGCAGCAGACCGGCCGACATGAGCAGCAGGTCCCAGGTCAACCCCGCCAGATAGGGGGCGTAGCGGCGGCGGCGGGGCACGGACCGAACCGCCGACATCTCCGTCTGCGCCACCAGGAACCACAGCCGTCGACTGATGGACAGTCGTCCCGTGACGCCCAACGCCCGCACGGTGGCCGCGTGCGCCAGCTCGTGCAGCAGCACCAGGGTCCAGGCCACCGCCGCGACGACCAGCGCGTTGGCCAGGACGCCGTCCAGGAGGAACGCGTCCGCCGGGGTGGGCCGCAGCCGGGGAACGAACGCCAGCAGCAGCGGCACGGTCAGCCAGCCGGCGACGTAGAGCAGCCGCATCGGCGGCGCGAGCAGCCAGGCGACGCGCCGCGGCGACAGGTTCGCCAGCAGCGCCAGCCCTCGCCGGGGCGCGGCGGCGCCGGTGCCCGGTCCGGCGCCGGTCGTCGACGCGCCGGCGCCGGCCGGGCCGTCGTCCGCGCCCGGTGCGGCGTCGGCCCGCACGAAACCGCAGGACGCGATGCCGTCGAGGAAGTCGGCGAGGTCCGGCTCCGTTCCGTACCGCTCGGTGAACCGCCGGCGGACCTCGCCCAGCGGGAGCCCTTCGCCGAGCCACCGGACGAGGTCGACGCCCTCGACCGGCAGCTCGACGAAGTCGCCGGTGTCCACCCGGCCGACCTCGCACACACCGTCCTCGCTCTCGCCGATGTGCAGCGGATACAGCCGGACGACAGTGGTATCGGCGAGCGTGCTGGTCACGTCGCGGCTCCCGACGCGACCGTGTCCCGTACGCCGGGGGCCGAGGCGCCGGGGCGGGGCACCCGGCCGTGCGGGCCGCAGGCGGCGCAGTCGTCGAGCAGCGTGCCCTCGGCGAACTGCGTCTCCATCCGGTGCACGTCCACGACGAGCTTGCGGCCGACGATGACCGGTTCCGCCATGCCGGTGAGGTACTTGACGGCCTCCAGGGCGGCCAGGTTGCCGATCATCCCGGCCATCGGCGCGTTGCACGGGTTGATGGTGCGGTCACCGATCACCCCGACCACGTACTCGGCCATCGGCGTGTACTCCGGGTGGTTGGCCGCGGCGTCCTGCTCGACGCACTGGAAACACGCGGTCCGGTAGGGCACGTGCAGGAAGAGGCTGACCGTCAGCCCGTCGTTGGAGCCGCGCATCCACGCGGTGCCCTCCCGCAGGGCCGCCTCGTTCAGCCACTGGTAGAGCGTGAGCCGGGGGCGGTCCGCGGCGCAGATCACCAGGTCCCGGCCGGTCATGCAGGCGCGGGCGGCCTCGACCCCGTCCACCCGGGCGTTGCGTCCACCGACCCGGACGTGCGGGTTGATCTCGGTCAGCCGACGGACGGCGGCGCTCACCTTCGGCTGCCCGACGTCGGCGTCGGTGTAGAGCACCTGCCGGTTGAGGTTCATCAGCTCCACGTCGTCGTCGTCGACGAGCAGGATGTCCCCGACGCCGATCGCGGCCAGGCTCATGGCCACGTACGACCCGAGGCCGCCGATGCCGAGCACCGTGACCCGGGCGTCGCGCAGCCGGAGCTGGAAGTCCGCCGCGGTCAGCGGCGGCTTGTGGAAGTAGGAGAAGAACTCCAGGTTGCGCCGGTACCGTTCGCGTTCCGCCGCCGGCAGTCGGGCCGGCGGGGGCACGGCGGCGTCCTCCACGAAACCCATGTCGATCAGCGCGTCGACGGACGCGTCGACGTCGGCGGCGGTGATGCCCGGCTGGTGCTGCGCCATCGCGTCGGCCAGCTCCGGGCGGGTGCGCGTGCCGTCCATCAGGTTCAGCAGACGCCAGGTGTTGCCGTGCTCGTCGTCGACCATCTCCGAGGCGATGCCGTAGTCGCCGCCGCCGATGCGGATGCGGCCGTCGCCCAGCGGGATGGGGGGAAACACACTCTTGATCCGGGGTCGCCTCATCCGTACTCGCTCCTTCGGGTGTTGCCGGGGCGGCGGTCGCCCCGCGGCGTCGAGCGGTCCTGGCCACCGCCGGAGGCGGTGGCCAGGACCATCGGGTCAGCAGTCCGTGCAGGGGCTGCAAGCGCAGATGACGGTGGTCTCGATCTTCTCGAGACGACGGATCTGGATCTTCATGGCGACACCTCCCTCGTCAGCTAGCGGCGGACCGGACCGTGGCCGGCGGACGCCGGCGGTGCCGGTCGGCACCAGGAAGTCTGCGGCGGGTCGGCGGGGCGTGGGGAAATCCCGGACGACTCCGGACGGCCCCGCGTCACGCCCCGCCGGCGCCCCCGACGTCGGTGCAAATCAACGACACATCTGGTGACGCCGCTGGCCAGTGCGGGTCTAGTAGGGACATCAACCGATGCATGTTCCAGGAGCTGCCGTGATCGAGTCGCTGTCGAGTGGCGGCGATGGGGCACCGCCGGACCCGGGGCGGGCCGACTCACTGGACGAGGTGGCCGGCACCCTGCGGAGCCTGAAAGTGTGGGCCGGCGACCCCTCCTACGACACGATCAAGAACCGGATCAACGCCGCCTGCCGGGCCGCGCATCCCGCCGGCCCGATCATCGCCAGGCGGACGACAGTCGCCGACTGCTTCCGGACCGGCCGACGACGGGTCAACACCGACCTGGTGATCGCCGTGGTGCAGGCGCTGCACCCGGACGTGGGCTACGTGGCGCAGTGGCGCCAGGCGCTGCGGGTCGTCAGCGGAGAGGCCCGCGCGGCGTCGCAGGTGCGGGTGTACGACACCCTGCCGCCGGACCTGCCCGGCTTCATCGGTCGTGCCACCGCGCTGCGCCGGCTCCGACAGGCACTCGACACCGGCGCGCACGGCGGCGTGGTCGTCGTCGCGCTGCACGGGATGGCGGGCGTCGGCAAGACCCAACTGGCGGTCCACGCCGCGCACGCCCGGCACCGCGCGGAGCCGTTCGACCGGATCCTGTTCGTCAACCTCCGCGGATTCCACCCCGACCCGACCCAGCCGCCGGCCGACCCGTCCTCCGTCCTCGAGGGCTTCCTGCGTCTGCTGGGTGTCGCCGGCCAGCAGGTACCGCACGGCCTGACCGCCCGCGCGGCCACCTACCGGCGTCTGCTGGCCGGCACCCGTACGCTTGTCGTGCTGGACAACGCCGGCGACGCCGAGCAGGCCCGCCCGCTGCTGACCGACACCCCGGGCTGCCCCGTGCTGATCACCAGCCGACGCGACCTGCGCGAGCTGCCGCACACCACCCACGTCGCGGTGGACCTGTTCACCCCGGACGAGTCGGCGGCCCTGCTCGCCGTCGGCGGATCGCACCTCCCCGGCGGCTCCGACCCGCACGCGATGGCCCGGATCGCCCACCGGTGCGGGCACCTGCCGCTCGCGCTCGGACTGGTCACCGCGCACATCAGCGGCACCTCCGGTTGGACGCTCACCGACCACGCCGACCGGCTCGACGAACGGCATCACCGACAGCGCCTCGACCTCAGCGTCGAACTTGCCTTCGACCTGTCGTACCGGCACCTGCCCGCCGACCGGCGCCGGCTGCTGCGCCTCGTGGCGGCACACCCGGGCGACGACTTCGACGCCCCGGCCGCCGCCGCCCTCGCCGGCATCTCCACCTGCGAGGCCCGCACCCACCTGCGTCACCTGCACCGCGACCACCTGCTGCACCACGCCGCCCCCGGCCGCTACGCCCTGCACGACCTGGTGCGCGCCTACGCCACCAGCCGATGCGGCGACGAGGACCCGCCGCCGGAACGCCGCGCCGCGCTGACCCGCCTGTTCGACTACTACCTGGCCGGCACGCTCGCCGCCGTGGATGTCCTGTACCCCGCCGGATCGCACCGTCGGGTGCCGTCGAACGGCGTCCCCGTCGCCGCTCCGGCCGATCCGGACACCGCCCGCCGGTGGCTGGACACCGAACGCCCGACCCTGGTGGCCGTCGCCACGCACGCCGCCGCCCATGGCTGGCCCACCCACGCGGCGCACCTGTCGGCCGCCCTGTTCCAGTACCTGCACGGCGGACATCCCACCGACGCGCTCGTCATCCACGAACACGCCGGGCACGCCGCGTGCCGTGCCGGCGACCCGGTCGAGCAGGCCCACGCGTCGACCAGCCTCGGCGCCACCTACACCCAGCTCGGCCGATACGCGTCGGCCGCCGAGCACCTCCAGCGGGCCAGAATCCTGTTCCGGGGGACCGGGGACCGGGTCGGCGAGGCCCGCGCGCTGATCAACCTCGGCGTCATCGAGTCACAGCTCGGCCGCAACCGGCCCGCCGCCGACAACTACCGCCACGCGCTGGCCCTGTTCCGGCAGGCCGGTCACCGGGCCGGGGAGGCGCACGCGCTGAACAACCTCGGTGAGGTCGAAGCGCAACTGGGTGAGTACGGTTCGGCCACGAAACACGTGCGGCAGTCGTTGGTCCTCTTCCAGCAGTTGGGCGGCCGGGCCAGCGAAGCCTGGACGCTGCACACCCTCGGTGACGTCGACATCCGGCGGGGACGGCACGCGGCGGCCCGGTCCCACCTGCGGCAGGCGTTGACCCTGTACCGCCAACTCGGCAACCGCACCGGCGAGGCCTGGACGCTGAACAGCCTCGGCACGCTGCACACCCGCCTCGGTCAGCGCACCGACCATCATCAACGGTCGCTCGACATCTTCCGCGAGACCGGCGAACGGTACGGCGAAGCCAGCGCCCTCAACGGCATCGCCGAAGCGGCCCGCCTGGCGGGAGCGCCGGCCGACGTGCTCCGCCACCACACCGCGGCCCACACGGTCGCGGTCGACATCGGCGCGCACCAGGAGCATGCCCGCGCCCACGCCGGCCTCGGTCACGTCCACCGGGCCCTCGGGGCGCCCGCGTCCGCCCGCCAGCACTTCCAACGGGCGGTGACCCTCTACCGCGACCTCGACATGCCCGAGGCCGAGCAGATGATCGTCCACCTCGGCGCCCTCGACGACGACGTCGCGCACGGGGACCGCACCGCCGCGCTCACGATGAGCACCTGGAGCTGCCGATGACCCTCGCGGAGACATGAGACAGCCGGGTCTCAGCGAAGAGCCGCGGTGGCCTGGTCGACCAGCCAGCGTTCCGACCGCTCGTACGTCCAGCCGTTGTCGTCGAGCAGGGTGAAGTAGCCGGAGTATCCGAAGTAGAACCAGAGGATGTCGGTCGCCTCCGCGACGTCCATCCCCGCGCGTAGGCCGCCGACGTCGCGGAGCCGGACGGCGACGGCTTCGATGGCATCGCGGTAGCGTCCGGTGGCCACCCGTAGGCTCTCGGCGACCTCGGTGTGGTGCGGCGCGGTCGACAGCATCAGCCGCATGATGTCGCCGTACGTCTCGCGCATGGCCCGGACCGTGGCTGCCGTGTCTCGCAGGATCTCGTCCGGGTCGGTGAGGGTCTCCTGCCGGGAGAGGGTCTGCGCCACGATCGGTGCCTGGCTCCACAGGTCGACAAGCGTCCGGATCAGCCCCTGCTTGCCGCCGGTCACCGCGTACACCGTGGCCGGCGCGACGCGGGCCGCCACGGCGATGTCCTCGATCTTCGTCGCGAAGTATCCGTTGCGGGCGAAGAGTGCGCGTGCCGCCTCGATGATGGCGGTGCGGGTGGCTGCCGCGTACTCGGCCCGGCGGCTTCTCGGCGCTTCGGTCATGGTCGGGTGAGCATAGCCTCCGTCACTCGTCAGAGTTGGACTCTGACGAGTGGGTGGATACTCTGGCCACATGGGTGACATGCTGACGTCCGGACCGGAGTACGAAGCAGCGCGGACGGTCTGGAACGGCGCGGTGACCAGCCGTCCGCGCGCCGTCCTTCGATGCGCCACCACTGCCGACGTCCAGGCCGGGGTGCGGGCCGCCCAGGAGCAGGGTCTCGCGCTGTCGGTGCGCGGTGGCGGGCACGACTGGGCCGGTCGCGCGCTGGCCGACGGCGGGCTGACGCTGGACCTGAGCCCGATGCGGCAGGTGCGTGTCGACCCGGCCACCGGGGTCGCCACCGTGGCCGGCGGGGCCACCTCGGCCGACGTGGCCGCGGCCGCACAGCGGGCCGGACTGGTCGCGGTGACCGGGACGGCCGGTTCGGTCGGCATGGCCGGCCTGACGCTCGGCGGTGGTTACGGTCCGCTGAGCGGCCGGTTCGGCCTCGCCGCCGACAACCTGCTGTCGGCCGACGTCGTGCTCGCCGACGGCACGCTGGTCACCGCCGCCGAGGAGCACGATCCCGAGTTGCTCTGGGCGCTGCGCGGCGGTGGCGGCAACTTCGGCGTGGTCACCTCGATGCGGATCCGGCTGCACGCGGTGCCGGCGATCCTGGCCGGGATGATCATGTTCCGGTTCGACGTTCTGCCGGCGTTGGCGGAGTCGCTGCTGCGCGGGCCGGACGAGCTGACCGTGCAGGCCGGCTTCATCACCGCCCCGACCGGCGAGCCGGCGCTCTTCGCCGCCCCGACCTGGTGCGGCGATCCCGAGGTCGGGGCCACGGTGCTCCAGCGGCTCACCGAACTCGGCGAGCCGCTGACGGCGCAGCTCGGCCCGACCACGATGCCCGAGCAGCTCGCGCAGATCGACGCGATGTTCCCGGGCGGTCGCCACGTCGAGATCGGGTCGCGCACGGTCACCGGACTCGACCGTACGGTCCAGGAGGTTCTGCTCGACGCCGCGCGCGCCACGACCTCGCCGCTGTCGGCGATCTCGCTGCACAGCCTGCACGGCGCAGCCGCCCGCGTCCCGGCCGACGCCACCGCGTTCCGCAACCGGACTCCGCACCTGATGGTCGAGACCATCGCGGTGTGGGAACCGGGAGACCCCGCTGAAGATCACCACCGGGCCTGGGTCCGGGGGACCGACCGGCTGCCGGGCGGCTACCCCAACCTGCTCGGACCGGGCGACACCGAACGCGCCGCCGCCGCCTTCGGGCCGAATGCCGAGCGTCTGCTCGCCGTCAAGAAGCGATACGACCCGGACCTGGTATTCCACGCTCCTGGGCGGCTCTGACGAAGAAGGTGCGCAGTGGCCTGGAGCACCCGGGAGATCGCCCAACTCGCCGGCACCACCCTGCGGGCGGTACGCCACTATCACGAGATCGGGCTGCTGGCGGAACCACGCCGGCGCACCAACGGCTACAAGCAGTACGGGGTGGCCCACCTCGTCCGGATCCTGCGCATCAAGCGCCTCACGGACCTGGGGTTCTCGCTGTCGCAGATCGCGACCATGCCGGACACCGACGATCAGCCCGTGGAGGCCCTGCGCACCCTCGACGCCGAACTCGCGGCGACCATCGAGCGGCTCGAACGGACGCGGCTCGAACTCGCCGTCATCCTGCGGCAGCCCACCCCGGCGGAACTGCCACCCGGCTTCGCCGCCGCCGGAGCCGTGACGAGGATGCCGCCCGCCGACCGGTCCTTCATCGTCGTGCTGACCCGGGTGCTCGGTGCCGACACCATGCGGGCCTGGGCGGACATGCTGCGCAAGCCCGTCACCGATCCGGTCGCCGAGCGGTTCGAGACACTCGCCGCGGACGCCGACGAGCAGACCCGCGCTGCCGTGGCCCGGGACCTGGCCCCGTACGTACGCACGCTGTACGCGGAGCACCCCGGCGCGACGATCACCAACGCCGGCACCCGGTACAGCGCGAGCTATGTCGAACGGGCCGTCAGCACGGCCCTGGCGGAGCTCTACAACCACGCGCAACTGGACGTCCTGCGGCGCACCAACCGACTGTTGTCCGAACCGCACGACTGACCGTCCGGGCCGGTCAGGCGGTGCCGACCGGCCCGGACGGGATGAGCGGTCGGCAGACGCGCCGGGCGATCCTCTCCGGCGTCGCCGACAAGATCACACCCGGGCGGGGTTGAGTGTGCCGCTACGGCCGGGTGTCTCATCGACGCCGTGATCCGCCGACGCGGCCACGAGCGTCGGCACCGGGCCGGGCAGTCCCGCGCTGCGGGCGGCCCCACCGGATCGGCACATCGACACGAAGGACACCATGCGTCACTCTCCCGCACGTCCGATCGTGCGCCCGTTGGGGGCGTTCGAGCACATCATCGACCTCTACATCAGTCGCAACCCGGTGCAGTTCTCGCTCGCCCTCGAACTCGCCTCGCCCGTTTCGGCGCACCACCTGGAGCGGGCGCTCACGCAGTTGCAGCGGACGCACCCGCTGCTCGCCGTCGGCATCGATCGCACCGGCGACCGCCCTACCTTCCGGGAGTCGACCGAGCTCATCGGTGTCCGACAGGTCCGCGGGGGAGACTGGCGCGAAGCGGCGGCGCAGGAGCAGACCCACCCCGTCGACGCCGACGGGAGTCCGCTGGCCCGCGCGACGCTCGTGAGCGACGCCTCCGGTGACCGTGGAACCGCCGTCGTCCTGACGTTCTCCCACCAGATCACCGACGGACGCGGCGCGCTCCGCGCCGCACACGACCTCCTCGCGATCCTCGCCGGGCAGACGCTCCCGGCCCGGCCGGTGCCGGACGACCAGGAGAGCCTGCTCGAGCGCCTGCCCCGCAGGGGGCAGCCGATCGACCACACCCCGGGCCCTGCCGCGGAGCCGGCCGTCGCCACGATCCGTCCGTTCGACGCCACGGCGCCGAGCATCGAGACCGCCGAACTCGACCCCGCGACGACCGGACACCTTCGCTCCACCGCCCGAGCCAACGGGTCGACGGTCCAGGGCGCGATCTGTGCCGCCGCCGCGCAGGCGCTCTCCGCGCTCAGCGGAGCCCGGAGCATCCGCATCAACGTTCCCATCGACCTGCGCTCGGCGCTGGATCTCGAGGACGACGTCGTGAACCGCTTCACCGCGACGACCGTGGTGTTGCCGGTGCCCGCGGGCAGCACGCTCTGGTCCCTCGCGAAGGACGCGACGGCGCAGCTGCGAGCTGCCCGGGAGGCCGCCCGGGACGCGGCACTGATGTTGGCGTCGCTCAACCCCGCCGACGCCTCGGAGGCGGAGGCGGCGATGCTCGCGGCCACCGCCGCCGACCTGGAGATCACCAATCTGGGAACGTCCGAGCCCGGCGGGTCGTCCGTGGTCGCGATCTGGGGACCGACGATGACGACGCAGGTCCGCGACGAGCGCATCCTCGGCGTCGTCACGCACGCCGGGTCGCTGAGGCTCGTCCTGACGACACACGGCGATACGCGGGGTCTTCCTGCTGACATCGCCGGCCGCCTCACCCGACTCTCGGGCTCGGAAGCCGAGGGCTGACAGGTCCGCGCCGGGGAGCACAGGTGTGGCCGGCGGGGTGCCGGTGTGGAGCGCAATCCGTAGGTCGACAAGATCACACTCGGGCGGGGTTGAGTGTGCCGCTACGGCCGGGTGTCTCGTCGAGGACGCACACGTCTGGAACGAATCGACTTCGGAGGCCCCGATGGCCCTGCTCGACTCCGGCCCGCCCGTGGACCGGCCCGCCGCACCTGCTCCCCGGCGCATAGCCGCTCGCGTCGGCGCCGCCGTCGGGGCGACGGCGGCGCTCGCCCTGTCGGCTGCCTGCACCGGCCCGACCGCGGCGGAATCCGAGCCGCGGCCGTCCGCTGCCGGGCTGGAGGTCTTCTACGGGCAGAAGCTGTCGTTCGGCTCGTGCCGGGACTTCGGCAGCACGCCGGGGGAGAAGAAGCAGTATGTCGAGCCGTTCGAGTGCGCGCGGCTGACGGTGCCGTTGGACTACCAGGATCCGAAGGGCCGGACCATCCAGGTCGCGGTGCTCCGCCTGCCCGCCCAGGGGGATCCCGGGCAGCGCATCGGGTCGCTGGTGCTCAACCCGGGCGGCCCGGGAGGTTCGGGCCTGACCCAGGCGACGACCTTCGGCGCGGCGCAGGCGAAGAGCCCGCTGCTGCAACGGTTCGACGTGGTGGGTTTCGATCCGCGCGGGGTCGGGTCGTCGACGCCCGCGATCAGCTGTTTCACCGATGCCGAACGCGACCGTGGCGAGGACCAGACCACGCTGCTGGCCTCCTCGGGGCAGTGGACCCAGGAGGACACCCGGCGCCTGGCGGAACGTTGCGCGAAGGGCTCCGGCGGGGCGGAGATCCTGTCCGCGGTCGGCACCCGCAACGTCGCCCGGGACCTGGACGTCCTGCGCGCGGCGCTGGGCGACGAGAAGCTCACGTTCGCCGGGCAGAGCTACGGCACCCGACTCGGCGCGGTCTACGCGGAGATGTTCGCCAGGAACGTGCGGGCGATGGTGCTGGACGGCGTGACGGACCCCACCCTGGAGAACCCGCGGCGGCGGCTCACCCAGCAGGCCGGCTTCCAACAGAACTTCGAACGACTGGCGGCCGTCTGCGCGGCCGGCAAGGACTGCCCCCTGGGCGCCGACCCGGCCCGGGCCACGGCGGTCTTCCAGAAGTTGGTGCAGCCACTCATCGACAGGCCCGTCCCCGCCGGGAAGGGGCGCACGCTCAACTTCAACCAGGCCACCGGCGGCGTCACCGCCGGCCTCTACTACCCCGAGGCGTGGCCCGCGCTCATCAAGGGCCTGACCCGGCTCAAGCAGGGCGACGGGTCGCAGATCCTGAAGGTCGGTGACGTGTTCGGCGGCCGGGACCCCGCCGGCGGGTGGACCAACTTCCTTGAGGCCAATCTCGCCGTCAACTGCAACGACGAGGTACGCCGCACGCCGGAGGAGGAAGCCCGGCTACGCGCCGACATCGCCCGGACCAGCCCGTACGTGGCCACCGGCAGGAGCGTCGACGGGGTCACCCGGGACGCGTGCGAGTCCTGGCCCGGCGAGCCCAGCCTCGGCATCCCCTACGCGCAGGACGTCAAGGGTCTGCCCGACACTCTGATCATCTCCGTCACCGGCGACCCGGCCACCCCCTACGCCGCCGGCCAGGTCCTCGCCGACGAGATCGGCGGTACGGTGCTCACCGTCGAGGGCGCTCGGCACACCGTCGCGCAGGAGGGGGTCAATCCCTGCGTCAACGCCGCCTTCGCCGCCTACCTGATCGACCTCAAGATCCCTGCGGAAGGCCAACGCTGCCGACTCTGACCGGCCCCCGGTCACCGAGTCGGGCTCCGGGTGTGGCGGGCGGCACCGAAGCGGTCCGCCACACCCGTGAACCCGCCGGCCGGCGTCGACCACGGGCTGCCCATTCCGCGCCGTTGATGCCGGATCGGCATGAATCCCGCGACTTCTGTCTTCGACGACATGCCGGATCGCTGTCAGGGTCGAATGGTTCCGGCCGGCGCTGTCCGGCGCCCGGTTCCCGCTTCCCGCAAGGAGTGATCATGGTTTCTGCGACACGCCGCCTGGTGGCCACGGCGGCAGTGGTGTCAGTGGCCGCCTGCGGTCCCGCCGGCGCCACCGCACAGCCGACGCGGGACAGCGCGGTGAGCGCCCCCGCGTCGTCCGCACCCGACCGGGAGCACGCGTTCCGGCAACTGGAGGAGCGGTTCGACGCGCGGCTGGGTGTCTACGCGGTCGACACCGGCACCGGCCGGACGGTGCGGTACCGGGCCGACGAGCGGTTCGCGTACGCCTCGACGTTCAAGGCGTTGGCCGCCGCCGAGGTCCTCGACGAGACCACCGACGCCGAGCTGGACCGGGTGGTGCGGTACTCGGCCGACGACCTGGTGACCTACTCGCCGGTCACCGAGCAGCACGTCGCCACGGGCATGACGCTGCGCGCCATCGCGGACGCCGCCGTCCGGTACAGCGACAACACCGCCGGCAACCTGATGCTGCGCCACCTCGGCGGACCGCAGAAGTTCGAGCAGGAACTCCGCGGGATCGGCGACAAGGTCACCGATCCGGCCCGCTACGAGACCGCGCTCAACGAGGCCACGCCCGGCGACCGGCGGGACACCAGCACCCCACGGGCCATGGCCGGGTCGCTGCGGGCGTACGCCGTCGGGACGGCCCTCGAAACCGCGGACCGCGACACCCTCAACGGGTGGCTGCGGGGGAACACCACGGGCGGTGAGCTGATCCGTGCCGGCGTTCCCGCCGGCTGGGTCGTCGGGGACAAGACCGGGGCCGGCGGATACGGCACCCGCAACGACATCGCGGTGATCTGGCCGCCGGACCGGGCGCCGATCGTCCTCGCGATCCTGTCCAGCCGCGACCAGAAGGACGCCGACTACGACAACGCCCTCATCGCCGAGGCGACGAAGGCAGCGGTCGCCGACTGGTGACCGGACGACCGGCACGTGTCACCGGGCCGCTGCCGGCGGACCTCGCCGGGTGAGGCGCGCCGTCGACGTCCCCATGGTGGCGCTGGTCCGGCCGCGAGCCGCGCATCCGGGCCGCGCACGCCGGCTAACCCCACCAGGGCAGGGTGCCGGTCCGTAGATGGTCGTGCAGCGACCGGGCGACCTGGGCCATCGTCGCCTCACTGCCGGGTTGCGCGGCAGCGGGCACCCGGGAGGCGGTCAGCGCGGCGACCGCGTACGACTGCCCGTCGGCGTGGTCCACCACGCCCACCTCGTGACGCAGGTGCAGCAGGGTGCCGGTCTTGGCCGACCAGCGGGAGGCGTCGGAGGTGAAGTCGGGGGCGAGCCGCTGCCGGTGCAGGTTGTCGCCCATCAGGGCGCGTACCCGGGCGGCGGTGGCCGGATGGATCGCGGACGGCCGCCAGAGAGCGTGCAGCAGGTCGACGAAGGCCCGGGCCGACCCGGTGTTGGCGCGGGTGACGTCGAGTTGCGCGACCGGGTGGCCCTGCCCGGGGGTCACCGCGCCGATGGCGAGGGAGTGGGCCAGGTGCACCTCGTCGGGCCCGAACCGTTCCGCGGGCGTGTCGACGAGCTCACCGGCCCGGTGCCGCACGGCGATGCCGTCGAGGCGTAGCCGCCGCAGCTCGGTGGCGACCGCGTCCGGCGGAACGAGGTCGAACAGGGCGTCGGCGGCGACGGAGTCGCTGACGGAGGTGCTCAGGTAGAGCAGGTCCTCCACGGCGATCCGCGCCGGATGGCGGAAGCGGCTCAGCCCGGTCGGGCCCGGTGCGGTGATCCGGCCGGGCGGGACGTCGACCGGTCTCGCCGGGTCGAGTTCCCCGCGCGTGATCCGTTCCAGCACGGCGACCGCCAGTGGCACCTTCACCAGCGACGCCGCCGGGTACGGGGTGTCCGTGTCGAAGCCGATCTCCGCGCCGGTGTCGAGGTCGCGCACCAGAACGGCGCCGTGCAGCCCCGCCTCGTCGAGCAGGTCCCGGGCGTTGCGGACGACAGTGGCGGCGCTCATGTCGGATCTCCTGTCGACGGGCTGCCGGGTGGAAGGTCCCCGGTCGGCGACGGGTGCCCGTCGGACGCGCCCAGACACCGGGCGAGGTCCGCGTACAGGACGGTGCTGAGCTGGTCGAGGTCCTCGCCCAGATCGGCGGCGACGTCGTAGCCCCGCAGGAGCCGGAGGCCGGCGAGCGGGCGCCAGTGCAGGTCGAAGTCCTCGGCCTGCTGACGGGAGCAGAGCAGCAGGTCGGGGGAGTCGAGGGCCGCCGCCACGGCGTCGACAAGTGACGGCGTGACCGTCACCTGGGTCGGCGCCAGGCCGGCCGACTGCCCGGCACGGGTCAGCGGGTCCCGCAGGTGCGCGACGTCGTCCTCGGGTTGGATCAGGATCCGCCGGCGGGCCTGCGCCCGGGACCGTCCGCTGCGCAGCGTCTCCAGGAACACCGTCGGCGCCGGGAACGGGGTCCGGGCGGCCAGCCCGAGCGGCACCCGCCAGGCCGCCGTCGCCGCCGGGACCGCCACGATCCCGGCACCGACCTCCAGGGTCCGGCAGAGCCGTTCCCGCTCCGGCGGGCCGGCCGGCCGTACCTCCAGGTGGATCCGCTGCCGCCGCGCCCCGACCACCAGATCGGCGAGGCGGCGCGGCGGGCAGATCTCGGGTACGGCGACCCGCAGCGGACGCAGCCGGGCCCGCTCGGCGTCGTCGGCCATGGCGTCGGCGAGGTCGACCAGCCGCCGTGCCGAGGGCAGCATGTCCTGCCCGAACGGGGTCAACCGCACCGCCCGGGACGACCTGTCGAACAGCCGCGCCCCGAAGTGCTCCTCCAGGGCGGCGACGCGGCGACTGGCGACCGACTGGGGGATGCCCGCGGCGGCGGCGCCGGAGGTGAAGCTGCCGTGCCCACTGACCGCGACGAAGGCCCGGCAGGCGGCGACCACATCCACCTGCCGAACCTATACCCGGGACCGCGCGGCGACCGCTCGCCCGCCCGGCCGAGCGGTCGGGCTCACTCCGGGCACGATCGTCGCGGCGGCCGGGGCCGTTCGTTCGTCCGGCCCCGACACGCCGGGCCGCGTCAGCCGGTGTGCTTCCTGGTCGCGGGGCCGATCCGCTGGGAGCGATACCAACGGGGCGACGATCCACATCGTCCGGTCGCTACACTCCCCGACAGAGTCCGGAACCGCACCCGGCACCGGTGCGCCGACCAGGATCGGATGGAGACGCCAGTGACCCGCGACAAGGCCGCCCCCCGCGGAATCGACCGCACCGTTCCCAGCGTGGCCCGGGTCTACGACTACTTCCTGGGCGGTAAGGACAACTTCGAGGTCGACCGGAAGGTCGCCGAGCACGCCCTGCGGATCACTCCGGACGGGCCGGCCGCCGGCCAGGCGAACCGGGCCTTCCTGCGCCGGGTCATCCGGTTCCTGGTCACCGAGGCCGGCATCGACCAGTTCCTCGACCTCGGGTCAGGGCTCCCCACCCAGGGCAACGTGCACGAGGTCGCCACCGAGCACAACCCGAACGCCCGGGTGGTGTACGTGGACAACGACCCGATCGTCCTGACGCACGGGCGGGCCCTGCTCGCCGCGGAGGGCACCGCGACGGTGATCCAGGCCGACATCCGGCGACCGCAGGAGATCCTCGACGATCCGGACGTCCGCCGGTTCCTCGACTTCGACCGGCCGGTCGGGTTGTTGCTCTTCGCGATCCTGCACCACCTCGGCGACGACGAGGAGCCGCGCGCGGTGGCGGCGGAGTTGATCGACGCGCTGCCGTCGGGCAGTTACGTGGCGATCTCGCACTTCCGTGACCCGGGCGAGCGGGACCCGGAGGGTTCCCGGAAGGCCCGCGAGGTCGAGCGGGTCTTCAACGAGTCGCTGGGCACCGGCCGTTGGCGTACCGACGAGGAGATCCTCTCCTTCGCCGACGGGCTGACGGTGCTGGAGCCGGGGCTGGTGCCGCTGGCCGAGTGGCGTCCGGATCCGGGCACGCCCGCGCCGAAGCAGACCGACACCTACCACACCTTCGTCGGTCTGCTCGCCCGCAAGCCCTAGGCCGTCGGGGCGTCACCCGTCGAGGTGGCCGGTGGTGGCCAGGTGGCGGTACCAGTGGGCGCTGTCCTTCCAGGTGCGCTGCTGGGTGTCGTAGTCGACGCGGATGATGCCGAAGCGGCGGTCGTAGCCGTAACCCCACTCGAAGTTGTCCAGCAGCGACCAGACGAAGTAGCCCCGGACGTCCGCGCCCCGCGCGCGGGCGTCGGCCATCGCGCCGATGTGCCGGCGCAGGTAGTCGATCCGCCGGTCGTCGTGGACCCGTCCGTCGGCCGAGACCACGTCGTCGAACGCCGCGCCGTTCTCGGTGATCATCAACGGCTGGCCCGGGTACCCGTCCCGTAGCCGCAGCAGCAGCTCGGTCAGGGCCGGCGGGTCGATGTTCCACCCCATCGCCGTGCGCGGGCCGGGCTGCGGCAGGAAGTCGACGTCGTCGGCGCCCACCCACGGGGTGTGGGCCGAGGCGCCGTGGCCGTCGGCGTCGGAGCGGGCCGAGTGTCCGTCCCCGGCGCGGACCAGGGTGCTGGCGTAGTAGTTGACGCCGAGCACGTCCAGCGGCACCGCGATCAGTTTCTCGTCACCCGGGCGCACGAACGACCAGTCGGTGACGGGGGCGGTGTCGGCCAGCAGGTCGGCCGGGTACGCCCCGTCCAGCATCGGGCCGAGGAACGCCCGGTTCGCGAGGGCGTCGATCCGCCGGACCGCGTCGGAGTCGGCGGCCGAGCCGGACGCGCCGCGCACGACGTGCAGGTTCAGCGTCACCGACAGCTCGGCGCTCGGCGCCAGCTCCCGGACCACCCGCCCGGCCAGGCCGTGCGCCAGGTTCAGGTGGTGCACCGCCGCCAGCGCGGCCGCCGGTTCGGTCCGGCCGGGCGCGTGCACGCCGGAGGCGTAACCCAGGTACGCCGAGCACCAGGGCTCGTTGAGCGTGGTCCAGGTGTGCACCCGGTCGCCGAGCGCCGAGACGATCCCCGACGCGTACTCCTGGAAGCGCAGCGCGGTCTCCCGCGCCGGCCACCCGCCGGCGTCCTCCAGCTCCTGCGGCAGGTCCCAGTGGTACATGGTCGCGACCGGTCGGACGCCGCGCTCCAGCAGGCCGTCGACCAGCCGGGCGTAGAAGTCCAGGCCGGCGGCGTTGAAACGGCCGGAACCGCCGGGCTGCACCCGGGGCCAGGAGATCGAGAAACGGTACGCGCCGAGCCCCAGCCCGGCGATGTGGTCGAGGTCCTGCGGCCACCGGTGGTAGTGGTCGGCGGCCACGTCCCCGGTGTCGCCGCCCAGCGTACGCCCGGGGGTGTGGCTGTAGGTGTCCCAGATGGACGGGCCGCGGCCGTCCTCGGTGGCCGCGCCCTCGACCTGGTACGCCGCGGTGGCCGAACCCCAGACGAAGCTCTCCGGGAAGTCTCGTGCCGTCATCGTCCCGTCCTCTCCGTGCCGGCCACCACGCAGTGGTACGCCGACGACTCGCCCGCCACCAGCTCGGCGGTCGCCACGCCGTCGCGGAAGCCCACCTCGAACTCCGTGCCCGGCCCCGCGCCGGGCGACGGGATGCGTACCCGCTGCCGTTGCCCCTCCGCCGGGGCGTGGAGCCGCAGCTCCACCCCGTCGGCCCAGTCGTAGTCGGGCCGGTCGGAGCGCGCCCCGAACCCGATGACCGCGCCGGGCCGGACGAGCACCGGCAGGCTGTCGTACTCGTGTTTCTCGGTCACCCAGGCCGGCCCGGTGAGTTGCGCGCCGGTGACCAGGTGGGTCCAGGTGCCGGCGGGCACGTAGAAGGTGACCTGCCCGTCGGCGCTGAGCACCGGCGCGACCAGGATGTCGGAGCCGAGCATGTACTGCCGGTCGAGGTGCGCCACGGCCGGGTCGTCCGGGAACTCCACGATCATCGGGCGCATCATCGGAATGCCGTCGCGGTGCGCCTCCTCGGCGGTCGCCGCCAGGTACGGCATCAGCCGGAGCTTGAGCCGGGTGAAGTGCCGCAGCACGTCCACGGCCTCCTCGTCGTACGCCCACGGCACCCGGTACGAGCCGGAGCCGTGCAGCCGCGAGTGCGAGGAGAGCAGGCCGAACGCGATCCACCGCTTGAACACCGCCGGGTCGGGGGTGCCCTCGAAGCCGCCGATGTCGTGGCTCCAGTAGCCGAAGCCGGACGAGGCCAGGGACAGCCCGCCGCGCAGCGACTCGGCCATCGCGACGAACGTCGACTCGCAGTCGCCGCCCCAGTGCACCGGGAACTGCTGGCCGCCGGCGGTGGCCGAGCGGGCGAACAGCACCGCCTCGCCCTCGCCCCGCTCGGCCTCCAGCAGCTCGAAGACTGCCTTGTTGTAGAGGTACGAGTAGTAGTTGTGCATGCGTTGCGGGTCCGACCCGTCGTGCCACACCACGTCGGTCGGGATGCGCTCACCGAAGTCGGTCTTGAAGCAGTCGACGCCCATGTCCAGCAGCGCCTTGAGCTTGCCGGTGAACCAGGCCACCGCGTCCGGGTCGGTGAAGTCGACAAGCGCCATGCCGGCCTGCCACTTGTCCCACTGCCACACCGAGCCGTCCGGGTTGCGCACCAGGTAGCCGGCCCGGCGGCCCTCCTCGAACAGGTACGAGCGCTGCGCGATGTACGGGTTGATCCACACGCACACCTTCAGCCCGCGCTCGTGCAACCGGCGCAGCATGCCCTCGGGGTCGGGGAAGGTCGCCGGGTCCCAGACGAAGTCGACCCAGTGGAACTGGCGCATCCAGAAGCAGTCGAAGTGGAACACCGACAGCGGCAGGTTCCGCTCGGCCATCCCGTCGACGAACTCGGTGACCGTCTTCTCGTCGTACGACGTGGTGAACGACGTGGACAGCCACAGCCCGTACGACCAGGCGGGCACCCGGGCCGGTCGGCCGGTCAGCGCCGTGTAGCGGCGCAGCACGTCCTTCGGGGTGGGCCCGTCGACGACGTGGTAGGTCAGCGACTGGCCCTCGACGCTGAACTGGGTCTGCGCGACGACCTCGGAGCCGACCTCGAACGACACGTGCTCCGGGTGGTCCACGAACACCCCGTACCCGGCGCTGCTGAGATAGAACGGCACGTTCTTGTACGCCTGCTCGCTGGCGGTGCCGCCGTCGGCGTTCCACACGTCGACCGCCTGGCCGTTCTTCACGAACGGGCCGAACCGCTCGCCCAGCCCGTACACCGTCTCGCCGACGCCGAGCGCGAGCCGCTCGTGCACGTACCGGTGGCCCTCGCCGTCGGTGACGATCCCGACGCTGCGCCCGGTGGACGCCGTGACCAGCCGGTCGCCGTGCCGGAACTCGACCCGCCACCCGTCGACGAGCGCGACCCGGACGGTCAGCTCGCCGGTGGTCAGCGACGCGCTGATCCCGGTGATGTCGACGGTGACCGGGTGGGTGTCGTCGGTGCGCAGCCCGAAGTGGGGTTCGCGGGGCAGCCCGCCGCTGTGGTGGCCGATGGTCACCCCGACCACGCCGGGCGCGGGGGAGAAGAAGCGGACGGTGACGACCGGCCGGTTGAGCGTGTCGCCGCGGCCGTTGATCTGCCCGGCCGGCGCGAAGACGTTGAAGCCGCGCTCGTCCATCTCGACCGATTCGACAGTGCCGGGGCGCAGCACGCTGACTCCCGGGCGCAGTTGCCAGTACCCGTCGGTGAACTTCACTTCTCGGCTCCTGCCGTGATGCCGCGCGCCAGAGTGCGCTGGAAGATGAGGAAGAAGAGGATGGCCGGCACCAGGCTGAGCAACGCGCCGGCGTTCGTCGTCGGGGCGTCCATCAGGCGGTCGCCCTGCAACGACGCGAGCGCGACCGGGATGGTCTGCGTCTGGTTGTCGATCAGCATGACCAGCGGGATGAGGAACTCGTTCCAGGTCCAGATGAAGAAGAAGATGAGCAGGACGGCGAGGGTCGGCCGCAGGTTGGGGAAGACCACCCGCCACAGCACCGTCCACTTGCCGGCGCCGTCCAGCGCCGCGGCCTCCAGCAGTGAGCGCGGGAACGTGCCAAGCACCGAGGCGAGCAGGTAGGTGCCGAACGCGCTCTGGATGACGGTGAAGATGATGATCACCGACAGTCGGGTGTTGTAGAGGCCGATCTCCTTGGCCACGTAGTACAGCGGGTAGATCAACGCCTCCTGCGGCAGCATGTTGGCCAGCAGGAACACCCCGACGATCCAGAGCCGGCCGCGGACCCGGCCGATCCCCAGGGCGTACGCGTTGAGCAGCGACACGACGACGCCGAGCACCGCCACGGACCCGGCGATCAGCGCCGAGTTCCACAACTTCAGCGGGAAGTTCACCGCGGACCAGTACGTCCGCAGACCCCTGGTGTAGAACTCGGTCGGCCAGCTCAGCGGGCCGCCCGACGAGTAGTCCCCGGGCGACTTGAACGCGTTGAGCAGCATGAACGCGAACGGCACCAGCATGACGAGCGCGCCGATGGTGACGCCGGCGAGCACCACCCACCGGCTGACGCCCCGGTGGTGCCGGTCGCGCACCGGCCGGCGCGGCGGGGCACCGGTGATCGTGATGGCCATGTCAGATCCCCCGGTCCCGGCGCTCGCTGCGGGCCTGCACCCCGATGAAGACCACGGCCACCACGACGATGATCACGGTGAGCACGGTGGAGATCGCGGAGCCGTACCCGACCTGGAGCTTCTTGAAGAACGTGTAGTACGCGAAGTACGACGGCACGTTGGTGGCGTTCTCCGGGCCGCCCCGGGTCAGCGCGAAGATCGGCCCGAACACCTTCAACGCGGCGATGGTGCAGGTCAGCGCCACCACGAACGTCTCCGGCCGGATCTGCGGCAGCGTGATCGCCCGGAACCGGCGCAGCCAGTTCGCCCCGTCGACCTCGGCCGCCTCGTACAGCTCCGGGTCGACCCGCTGCAACGCCGCCATGAACACGACCACCGGGTAGCCGATCTGCACCCAGATCATCACCGCCATCACCACCGGCAGCGCGGTGTCCGGGTCGCCCAGCCAGTCGTGGCGCAGCGCCCCGAGCCCGACCGCGTCGAGCAGGCTGTTGAACGCGCCGTCGGGGCGCAGGATCCAGCCCCAGACGATGCCGGCGACCACCACGGGCAGCACCTGCGGCAGGTAGAACGCGGCCCGCAACGCCGCCGCCGTACGCGGCTTGAACCGACGCCCGATGACGTCGAAGAGCACCGAGGCGAGCAGCAGCCCGAGCACTGTCGGCACCACCACCATCGCGACGATCATCGCCACGGTGTTGCGGAACGACGCCCAGAACACCTCGTCGTCCAGCAACCGCCGGTAGTTGTCCAACCCGACGAACGTAGGGTCACCGATGCCCGACCACCGGGTCAGCGACAGGTAGCCGGTGCCGACCAGCGGCGCGCCGATGACCAGGACGAACAGCGCCGCCCCGGGGAGCAGGTAGAGCCAGTACGCCGCGTCGCGGCCCCGCTGTCGGCGGCGGGACGGGGGAGCGGGGGCGGGGGTCGCCGCGGACGGCGCGGCGGCGGTGTCGGTGTCGGTGTCGGAGACTGCCATGGCGGATCCTTCCCGGCGGGGCGGCCGGGCGCACCGGTCGTGCCGGTCGCGCCCGCCGCTCGCCGTGTCACTTGCCGGTGATCTCCTTGACGCCGTCGGCGTACGGCTTGGCGATCGTGTCGAGCACCTGGTCGGGGGACTTGGACCCGTTGATCAGTCCCTGGAACCCGCCGACCAGCACGTCGTAGTAGCCGGGCACCGGCCAGTCCGGGTAGAAGGCCAGACCGTCCTGCTTGCTGACCGTGTTGAAGTCCTCGATCAGCTTGCGGTCCTTCGGGTCGGTGATCCTGGCGGGGTCACCGGCCACCGGGACACCACCGTGGTTGCCGATCAGGTCCTGGATCTCCGGACGCAGGGTGATGTCGATGAAGTCGTACGCCAGGCTCTTGGCCTTGCTGTTCGTCGGGACGACCCAGAGATTGCCGGACGAGCCGGCGTTCAGCCTGTTGCCCGGGAACAGGAAGGTGTCCCAGTTGGCCTTCATCTCGGCCTTGAAGCGGCCGTACCACCAGCTCCCCGAGACGATCATCGGCGTCTTGCCGGCGATGAACGCGGTGCCCATGTCCTCGGCCTTGAGGCTCGCCGAGTTCTTGGCCACGTAGCCCTTCCGCACCCAGTCGGCGAAGGTGTCCGCGCCGTACTTCAGCGGGTCGGCCTTGAAGTCGACGGGGTTCTTGTAGAGCTGGTAGTCGTCGACGAACGCCCGGTCGGCCTTCGACAGCGCGAGCTGGTAGAAGAGCTGCCCGGCCGGGTACTCGGTGCCGGCCATGCCCAGCGGGGTGATCTTCTTGCTGACGAAGGTGTCCATCGCGGACGTCATCTCGGCCATGGTGGTGGGCACCCGGACGCCGTTGCGGTCGAACAGGTCCTTGTTGTAATAGACCGTGACGTACTCGCCGTAGTTCGGCACGCCGAACCAGTTGCCCGACCCCATCACACCCTTGTCGGTGTAGCGGGCGGTGGTCTGGAGGCTGGGGCTGAGCTTGCCGGCCCAGCCGCGCTTCTCCGCCTCGTCGCTGAGGTCGGTGAGCAGGCCCTGGGAGGACAGCAGCCCGGCCGTCGCGTTGCCCTTGTTGTACTCCATGATGTCCGGGCCTTCGGACGAGTTGATGATCATGCCGGCGTTCTGCTGGATCTGCTCGAACGCCTTGCGCTCGAAGCGCACCTCCACGCCCGGGTGCTCGGTCTTGAAGATCTCGATGGCCCGGTCCCAGCCGACCCCCATCGCGCTGTTCTCGCCCTCGTAGTGCCAGAGCTTGAGGGTCTTGGCCCCGCTGTCGTCACCGCTGTCGTCGCCCCCGCACGCGGCCACGGTGGTCGTCGCGGTCGCCGCCAGGGCGAGCGCCGCGACGATCCGGCGGAATCGCTGCATTGCTATCCTCCTCGTTGAGTATCGAGCCGGTACTTCACTGGGTCCGTCGTCGCGTTGCCGCGCGGCGACGGGCCGTTTCTACTGGTCAGCCCCCATGAGTTGGCGGCTTCGTGGGGCTGCGGTCGAGCCCCGGATCTCCAGCGCGCACGGCAGCAGTTGCTGGTGGCGCTCGTCGCCGCCCCCGTCCAGGTGACGCACCAGCGCCTCGATCGCGATCCGGCCCATCGCCGATCCGGGCGACGTCATCGCGGTCAGCGCCGGGGTGGCCAGCTCGGCTACCTGTGGCGAGGTGACCATCGAGACGACCGAGACGTCGTCGGGCACGGACAGCCCCCGCGCGGTCAGCTCGCCGAGGATGCCGAAGATCGCCGTCTCGTTCATGGCCAGCACGGCCGTCAGGCCCGGCGCCCGCGCCAGGGCGGCGGACAGCGCCGCCCGGCCGCCGGCGGCGCTGTCCTCGGCCGGGATCATGACCGGTTCCAGGCCGTGGCCGGTCATGGCCGTGACAAAGGCGTCCCGGGTACGCAGCGCCGGGCCGTAACCGCGGGTCAGGGTCTGCGCCGAGTGGTTGACGTAGACGATCTGCCGGTGCCCCAGCCCGACCAGGTGCGCCACCGCCTCCCGCACGGTCTGCCCGAAGTCGATGTCGACGTAGGAGAGGCCGTCGGTGTCCCCGGTGCGCCCGATGAGCACCAGCGGCACACCGGCCTCCTGGAGCGCGGCGACCCGCTCGTCGGCGAGCTTCACCTCCATCAGCACGACGCCGTCGAACATCCGCTGGCTGGCCAGCCGGCGCAGGTCGTCGAGGTCGCCGTCACCCCCGACGGGCGACAGGACCAGGTGGTAGCCGACGGCGCTGGCCGCCGCGGCCGCCCCGGTGACGAACGCCGTCTCGGTCGCGCCGAGGCCGCGCTCGTCCATCGGCAGCAGCAGGCCCAGGATCCGACTACGTCGGCTGGCCAGGCCGCGGGCCATGGCGTTGGGCTGGTAGTCCAGCTCGGTCATGGCGGCGCGCACCTTGGCCCGGGTGGCCGGGGAGATCGGCCGGGTGCCGGTGAGCACGTAGGACACGGTGCTGACCGAGACCTGGGCCAGGCGGGCGACGTCGTGCATGGTGGCCATCGCGCACCTCCTCCGGCCGGGCGTGGCACCGCCGTTCGAATGATCGTCGAAGCGCTTCGACGAAGCGGTTCGACAGACGCTAGGCCGCTGTTACGGCGACGTCAATAGCCGATGTCGAAAGACGTCACGCCGCCGGTCCGCGAGGGTGGCCGGCCGGCTGGCGGTCGAACGGCCGGCGGTAGCGGCCCGGGCCGGTCACCCCGTCGTCACCCGCGCGAGCGACTCGGCCACGTACCGGTGTCCGGCGGTCGCGGTGAACCGGATCTCCGACCCGTCCCGGGTGACGTCGACCGGGCGGCGGGTGGCGCGGTCGGTGACCTGGAACCGGCCGTCGAACAAGGTGCTGCGGACCCGCAGCGGTCCGCCGCTGCCGGCGGTCAGGGTGATGCGGGTCGCGGTGCGCCCGCGCCACTCGGCGTCGACCGTGACGTCGCCGCGGGCGCGCAGGCCGCGGACCGAGCCGTCGGCCCAGTCGTCGGGGAGCGCGGGCAGCACGTCGACGACGCCGCGGTGGCTCTGCAGCAGCATCTCCGCCACCCCCGCGGTGGCGCCGAAGTTGCCGTCGATCTGGAACGGCGGGTGGTTGTCCCACAGGTTGTCGAGCGTGCTCGACCTGAGCAGCTCGGAGAGCATCCGGTGGGAGTGGTTGCCGTGCCGCAGCCGGGCCCAGAAGTTGATCTTCCAGGCCTTGCTCCAGCCGGTGCCGCCGGCACCCCGCGCGGTCAGCGAGACGTCCGCCGCCCTGGCGTACCCGGGCGTGGTCAGCGGGCAGATCTGCCGGCCGGGAAAGAGGCCGAACAGGTGCGACACGTGCCGGTGCGTGTCGCCCTCGTCGTCCCAGTCGTCCTTCCATTCCCGCAACTGCCCCCACGAGCCGACCCGGAGGCCCGGGTCGAGCCTGGCCAGCGTCTCGGCGATCCGGTCGCGGAACGCGGCGTCCGGCTCGCCCACCGTCGCGGCGGCCTCCGACACGTTGGTCAGCAGGTCCCACACGATCTGCTGGGACATCGACGCGCCGGCCGAGAAGTCGCCGTGCTCCGGGGAGAAGCTGGGGCTCACCACCAGCCTGCCGTCGCGCGGGTCGACGACCAGCTCGTCGAGCCAGAACCGGGCCAGCTCCTTCATCAGCGGGTACGCCCGCTCGCGCAGGAACGTCTCGTCCCGGGTGAAGCGGTAGTGCTCGTGGTAGTGCTGCGCCAGCCACGCCCCGGCCTCCGGCATCCAGAACGAGGTGGGGTGGTCGTGCACGCCGGTGAAGCCGAACGGGTTCGTCTCGTTGTGCACCACCCAGCCGCGGTTGTCGTAGATCTTCCTGGCGCTGATCCGGCCGGGCGCGACCATGGCGTCGACGTGGTCGAAGAACGGCAGGGTCGTCTCGGCGAGGTTCGTCGTCTCGGCGGGCCAGTAGTTCATCTGGAAGTTGATGTTGGTGTGGTAGTCCGCCGACCAGGGCGGGCTGGTCGAGTCGTTCCAGACGCCCTGCAGGTTCGCCGGCAGCGAGCCGGCCCGGGAGGACGCGATGAGCAGGTAGCGACCGTACTGGAAGAAGAGCACCTCCAGGGCCGTGCGGGCGGCCCGGTCCGCCCGCCCCCGCCGGTAGCTGAGCAGGAGCTGATCGGTGGGGACGGCCGGCATCCGCTGGCCGATGTCGAGCGTGAGCCGCCGGAACAGCTTCCGGTGGTCGCGGACGTGGGCGGCCCGCAACGCCGGGTACGGCGTGGCCGCCGCCGCGTCGACCCGCGCGGTCACCGCCGCGTGCGGGTCGTCTCCCCGGTACGTCGGATGGTCGTCGGCGTAGTCGGTGCCGGCGGCCAGGATCAGCGTGACGGCGTCCGCGCCCTCGACGGTGACCGTGCCGTCGTCGTTGTCGACCCGGGTGCCGCCGGTGTGGACCACCTGCACCTGCGCCTCGAAGCGCAGCCCGTTGTCGTCGAGGCGTCCGCGGAACGTGATCCGCCCGTACGCGGCGGAGAGGCGCCGTGACCGGTTGGACGCGGTGGTGACGGACACGGTGCACCCGATGCCGCCCGGCCGGTCGGCGGTGAGCCGGGCGACCAGCACGTTGTCGGGGGCGGAGGCGAAGTACTCGCGGGTGTGGCGGACCCCGGCGGCGGTGTACGCGACGCCGGCCGTGGCGTCGGCGATGTCGAGCTGCCGGCGGTAGTCGGTGTGGTCGGCCGGCGCGTCCGGGAAGGACAGCCGCACGTCGCCGAAGGGCTGGTAGCAGCCGAACCCGCTCCTCGGCTGTCCCAGCCTGCCGGCCACCCAGGACGGGTCGACCCGCGTGTCGGCGTCGATCCGCTGCCGGACCTCGTCGATCGCGCCGGGGCGCGGCGTGGTCCAGTCACCGAAGTCGTAGCCGGGGGAGCCGGGGCCGCCGGTCCACAGCGACTTCTCGTTGAACTGGAGCCGTTCGGCCCGGACCCCGCCGAAGACCGAGGCGCCGAGGGCGCCGTTGCCGATCGGCAGTGACTGCGACTCCCAGTCGGTGGCGGGCTTGTCGTACCAGAGGGTCATGCCG
Source organism: Micromonospora sp. NBC_01392 (assembly GCF_045040125.1). Classification (NCBI taxonomy): domain Bacteria; kingdom Bacillati; phylum Actinomycetota; class Actinomycetes; order Micromonosporales; family Micromonosporaceae; genus Micromonospora; species Micromonospora sp. NBC_01392. The sequence continues at coordinate 3,177,542 of NZ_CP109549.1, forward strand.
CTCGGCGGCGGCCCGCCGAGCGGGCCGGGCAGCCCGGGAGCCGGGACGTCGGTCAACGTGGCCCCCCGGCGGCGGGGATGTCGGGGCGGGTCCGCGCTTTCGTCGTCAGGAACGGCATGGCAACCCCTCGGTCGTCCACACATCGGATGTGTTGCGCGGACGCTACCGGCGTCGCTGTCCGTGAGCAACGCATGGGCGACACCGCGCGTGGCGACGGGTGCGCGAGCACCACCGTCGGGTCGCCACGGTCGCCGGCGACCGGGGCCTGGCCGAGGCGGTCGCGGTCACCGCGCCCCGGGTGTACGAGTTCAGCGAACCCCTCGTCGACGGGCTGCGGATGCTCGGGCCCGGCGAACGACCGGTGACGCTGCTGCGCGCCGGCGGATGACCTACGACGCGTCGCCGCCCCGGCGGCGGGCCAGTCGCCAGCCGACGTAGGCGAGCGTGAGAACGACCGCGCCGGCGATCAGGTACCACCCGAACCGGTGCAGGTCCACGAGCACGGCCCGCATGTGGTCGCCGGTCAGGTAGCCGGCCGTCGTCCACAGCCCCACCCAGGCGGCGGCGCCGAGCGCGTTGTAGGCCACGAAGCGCCGCCACGGCATGCCGGTGGTGCCGGCGACGACCCCGTTGAACTGCCGGAGACCGTCGACGAAGCGGGCGGCGGCGACGAGCTTCGGGCCGTGGCGGCTCATCACGGCCTCCAGGCGGGCGAACCGGTCCGGGTTCAGACGGAGGCGGCGGCCGTGGCGCAGGACGAGCCGGCGGCCGCCGTAACGGCCGATCAGGTAGCCGATGCTGTCCCCGGCCACCGCCGCCAGGAACGCGGTGGCCGCCACGGCGACGACGCTCAGCCGGCCGTGGGACGCGTACCCGGCGGCGAGGACGATCGCGGTCTGGCCCGGCGCCGGGACGCCGAAGCCCTCGACGCCGACCAGTAGGGCGAGCCCTGGGTAGCCGTAGTGGCTCACCAGGTCGGTGAGCAGCCGGAACGGGCTCACCGGCCGGTCCCGGGAAGGCGGCCCACCACGTCGACGAGCCTAGCCGGCGCGAGCGTCGACCGGTGGCCACGGCTGCCGGCTCACCCCGTCGGGGACGCGGGTCTGTCGCGTATCGAATTGATTCGATATAGCATCGCGGCAGGGCAGCGTCACTCCGACCGGGCGCACGAGGCGGGGTGTTCGCCATCCACCGGCGGACCGGGTAGCCGGCCGGTGGTCACCGATTCGGACGCGGCCGGGACGCCACGACGGCGTCACCTGCCGCGTGCTGGTCCCACCGCGAGCGCGGTACGCCGACCGTCGACCGGCCGGATCCCGTGCCGTGCGCGGCAACGGACCAGACCGCACACCGAGGAGTAGGCACAGATGAACGACGTACCCGATCGACCGCGCCGCCGTAGCAGGAGCGCCGTCCGGCTGCTCCTGGGCGGCGCCTGCGCCCTGGCGGTCACGGTGTCCTCGATGGCCGTGGCCACCTTCGCCCGCGCCGATCTCAGCGGCCCGCCCGGAACCACCCTGAAGGCCGCGGCCGAGCGCAGCGGCCGGTACTTCGGCGCCGCGATGGGCGGTGACCGGCTCACCGACCAGGGCTTCCTGACCATCGCGAACCGCGAGTTCGACATGATGACGGCCGTCAACGAGATGAAGCCCGACGCGACCGAGCCCAACCCGGGCCAGTTCGACTTCCGGGCCGGTGACGCGATCTACAACTGGGCCACCCAGCACGGCATGCGGGTCCGTGGTCACACGTTGGCCTGGCACGCCCAGCAGCCGAGGTTCTGGGGAAGTCTCAGCGGCAGCGCGCTGCGGACCGCGATGATCGACCACATCAACGGCGTGATGGCCCACTACCGGGGCAAGCTGGCCTACTGGGACGTGGTGAACGAGGCGTTCGCCGAGAACGGCAGCCGGCGGTCGTCGAACCTGCAGTCCACCGGCAACGACTGGATCGAGGTGGCGTTCCGGACCGCGCGCGCCGCCGACCCGTCGGTCAAGCTCTGCTACAACGACTACAACATCGAGAACTGGACGTACGCCAAGACGCAGGGCGTCTACAACATGATCAAGGACTTCAAGGCCCGGGGCGTCCCGGTCGACTGCGTCGGTCTGCAGACCCACTTCACCGGTGGCAGTTCGCTGCCGTCCACCTTCCAGACCACGCTGTCCAGCTTCGCCGCGCTCGGCGTCGACGTGGCGCTGACCGAGGCCGACGTCACCAACGCCTCGACCAGCCAGTACCAGGGCCTCACCCAGGCCTGCATGAACGTGCCCCGCTGCGTCGGCATCACGACGTGGGGCATCCGGGACAGCGACTCCTGGCGTGGCAACGAGAACCCGCTGCTGTTCGACCGCAACAGCAACCCCAAGGCGGCGTACGGCGCCGTGCGCGACGCTCTCAACGCCGCCTCCACCACGGTGCCGGGCACGACCGCGCCGCCGACCACCGCGCCGCCGACCACGGCCCCGCCGACCACCGTGCCGCCGACCACCACCCCGCCGACCACGCCGCCCGCCACCGGGCAGCCCGGGGCGTGCACCGCGACGTATCGCATGGTCAACAGCTGGAGCGGTGGCTTCCAGGGCGAGGTCACCGTGACCAACAACGGTTCCACCACGCTCACCGGCTGGACCGTGCGGCTGACGCTGGCCGGCGGGCAGACCATCGCCAACGTCTGGAACGGCGTCCACACCGGCACCAGCGGCACGGTCGGCGTCCGCAACGCCGACTACAACGGTTCCCTCGGCGCGAACGCCTCGACCACCTTCGGATTCCTGGCCAACGGCAGCAGCAACGCCGCCCCCGGTGGCCTCTCCTGCACCAGCCCCTGACCGACGACACGTGGAGGATGATCATGCGTAGGTTCCTCGCGGTGTTCGCCGCCGCCCTGACGCTCGGCACCGTCGCCGGCAGCGGGCCGGCCGGCGCGTCGACCGCCACCCCGCGTTCGTGCCCCCGCGGCCTGCTCTTCTGCGAGGACTTCGAGCGACTGCCCCCGGGCGGGCCCCGCACGCTGAAGTGGGGCGTCGACACCCGCCACGGCACGCTCACCGTCGAGCGGTCCCGCCGGGGCAACCAGGTGCTGCATGTCCACACGGTCGACAACGGGCGTGCCTTCCTGCGCGTCGACGACGTCGCCGCGCCGGGTAACCGCCTCTACGGCCGGATGCGGCTGCGCGTCGACGCGTTCCCCACCGCCCCGGACTGGGCGCACTTCACGCTGGTGGAGGCGACCGGCGCCGGCAGCGCGGAGGTCGTCCGCCCGGTCGGCGGCCAGTACGCGCCCACGGTCCCCGGCACGTTCTGGGGGATCGGCGCGGACGGCGGCCCGACCGGCGACTGGACCAACTGGCGGGAGTCCGCCCCGGTCACCGAGGACACCTGGCAGTGCGTCGAGTGGCGGCTGGACGCGACGGACAACCGGGTCGCGGTGTGGATCGACGGCGTGGCGAACCCGGAGCTGACCGCGTCCACGACCGAACACGGCGGCAACGACGTGCCCTTCGTCCTGCCGACGGTCGACACCGTCAAGATCGGCTGGCAGCTCTACCAGGGCGGCACCACGCCGGGCGAGTTCGACCTCTGGATCGACGACGTCGCGCTGTCCGGCAAGCGGCTCGGCTGCTGACCGGAACCCCCCGCTGGCGGAACGCCCGGCCGGTGCTCACCGGCCGGGCGTTCCGCCCACAGCGGTCGGGGACGCGGCCGGACGCCGCTCCGGCGCAGCCGCGGTAGCGCAACGCGACGTCCGCCAGCCGCGGAGCCGTCCGGGGGACCGCGGATCAGTCGTGGCGGTGCCGCACGATGTGGTCGAGGTAGCGAATCGTGTCCTCGCGGTCGGCCGGGCTTATCGAGTCCCACAGGTCGGCCAGCCAGTAGAGCGAGCCGGACAGCATCCAGGCCCACCCGCGAACCCAGGTCGCCTCGTCGAAGCCGAGCGCCTCCCGGTAGGCGGCCCGCGCGCGGGCGTCGAACAGGCTCCAGCCCGGCCGGACCTCGACCGCCGGATCGCCGAGGCCGAGACCACCGAAGTCGATCACCCCGGTGAGCCTGCCCCGGTCGACCAGCAGGTTGCCCGCCAGGAGGTCACCGTGCAGCCACACCGGCGGACCGGGCCACTCGTCGACCGCCATCGCCTCGTCCCAGGCCGCGGTCACCGCGCGCCCGTCGATCCGATCACCCAGCTCCGCGATCGATCGACGGGTGAGTTCGTCCCGTTGCGCCAAGGGCACACCCCGTTGGATCCCCTCCTTGACCGGCCCGCCCATCGGGTCGATCGCGATCATCGCGCGGACGAAGCCGGCGAGGTCGACGGCGAGGTCCACGAGGTCCTGCCCGTTCTCCGGGTTGTGCCCGTCCAGCCACGGGACGACCGTCCACGGCCACGGGTAGTCCCCGGCGGGCCGGCCGACCGCGACCGGGGCGGGCACCGGCACCGGCAGGTGCGGCGCCAGCTTCGGCAACCAGGTCGTGTCGGTCGTCACCTGGTCGACCGCCCACGGTGCCCGGGGCAGCCGTGCGGTCAGGGAATCGCCGAGCCGAAACAACGCGTTGTCGGTGCCGGTCAGCGGCTGCGCGTCGATCGGCAGGCGCGACCATTCGGGGAACTGCTCGTCGATCAGGGCGCGAACCTGCTCGACAGTTACGACGATCTCTCCGGGGCGCATCGGAGCGACCGTAGGATCAACTCGGTGGCCCGTCAATCCAATTCGGTTCGGCGCGCCTTTGGTCGACTCCGCCGCCGCGGGGGTCCGCAGCGTGTGACATGCGGTATCGGGCGACCACGCCGGATCCGGCCGAGCGTTGCCACCCGGCAGAGTTCGGTGAATGACCACCGATTGTGGCTATTCGACGGCTGAACCGCAGTGCGTGGGCCCGGTTCGTCGGAGCGGCGACGTCACTGCGACGCTGCTGGGCCTGGGGTAGGGGCGCGGCACCATGTCTGAAAGGTCGACATGCTCCAATGTGATGGCTCGCGTCTCGGGGGTGATCGGTCAACCGGTTCCTGACCGCTCGTGAAGCGCGACATCGCGTTCTCGAAGCCCGCTCGAAGGAGTTGAGTGTGTCCGCCGCATTCCGGCCCGAGAGCCCGGACCAGGGCGTGCCCGGGGCAGTCGGAGAAGCGGCCATCGGGATGGTCCGCCACGCGGGTCTTCCGCTCGGACTCGGCGCGGAACTGGCCGGCTTCGCCTCCGAGGTGGTGGACCTCGTCGCGGCCGCCGGGACGGCGCCGGAGGACCCGGCGGCACACCCCGACGAGGAGTTGTCGGTGCGCTGGGCGGCCTGGACGCTGCCGGGGTGCCCGCCGTCGGCATCAGCAGGCTCGAAGGCCGGTACGACTCGTGGCTGGCCAGGTTCGAGCCGATGACGCCGCCGCGATGACCAGCGTCGACGACGTCGCCCTGTCCAGCAGGCGGCTCGGCTGCTGACCGGACGCCGCTCAGGCGCAGCCGCGGTACTGCAACGCGCCGTCCTTCATGTACGCCCACAGCGCCAGGCCGTTCCAGTAGTCGTAGGTGAGCGTCCAGCCGTTGGCGGTGTTGCCGGTCGGGCCGGTGACGACCTGGCCGTAGCGGCGGGTGCCGTACAACGTGGACTCGTTAGGCTCGGTGTACATGCCCGCGTAGTCCCAGACGACGGTGAAGCTGCTCGTCGTGCACGCCGCCTGCGCCGTCCCGGCCGGCGCCAGGGCCGTCAGCGCCGTCGCCGCGAGGCAGGCCGCCATCGTGCGCGACAGCAGTCGTCGAACGGTCATCAGTTCCTCCACTCGATCGTGGTGCACGGATGTGCCCCGGGGGCACCCACCCGCCGGATTCTATTGGTCGGCGCCGATCCCCGCGATCGCCGTGCTGTCGACCACGTCGATCTCGTGGGGCCGCAGGGTTCGTTCTCCGGCCTGGTCGGTCCGAACGGCGCCGGCAAGACGACATCGTCGACAACCGGGCCGGCCGGGCCGGCGGTCCTTCGCCGGCCGGTGATCGGGAGCTGGAATCGGCCTGACGGCGAATTCGGTTGTGGCGGTCGCCTCGGGCGTGCGAGCCTGCCGACGGCTCCCTCCCCGCCGCACCCGGCGGGCACCGGCCACCACGACGACGAGGAGTGACGATGCGAGCAGATTCCACGCTCCGGACCCTGGACCGTCCTACCGTGGAGTTCTGCCTTGGCCTTGTTGAACCTCGGAATCGTCGCCCATGTTGACGCCGGAAAGACCAGCCTGACCGAACGCCTGCTCTACGAGGCCGGCGCGGTCTCCCGCCCGGGCAGTGTCGACGCCGGCACGACGCGGACCGACTCGATGGAGTTGGAGCGCCGACGTGGCATCACCATCCGGGCGGCGGTCACCTCGATCGCGATCGGTGACCTGAGCGTCAACCTGGTGGACACCCCCGGTCACCCGGACTTCATCGCGGAGGTCGAGCGTTCGCTCGCCGTCCTGGACGCCGCCGTGCTCGTGGTGTCGAGCGTGGAGGGGGTCCAGCCGCAGACCGTGGCCATCTGGCGGGCGCTGCGGCGCATCGGCGTGCCGACGGTGTTCTTCCTCAACAAGGTGGACCGTCGCGGCGCCGACGTCGACCGGGTGACGGCCCAGGTGCGCCAGCGGCTCGGCGCGTGCCCGGTCGCGCTCACCACGGTCGCCGGCCAGGGCACGCGCGACGCCCGGGTGCGGGCCGTGGGCCTCGACGCCGAACCGGTGGTGGCGGCCGTGGCGGAGGTCGACGACGCGGTGGCGGCCCGCTGGCTGACGGACGAGTCGGTACGCGTCCGCGACGTCCGGCGCGCGATCCGGAACGCGGTGCGCCGCGGCGGGCTCAGCCCGTTGGCGTGCGGCTCGGCGATCACCGGAGCCGGGGTACGGCAGTTGTGCCGCCTCGTGGCCGACCTGCTGCCGCGCGACGAGCAGCGGGACGGCCCGCCGGCGGGCACGGTCTTCGCCGTCGACCGGGACGGCCAGGGTCGGCGGACGTGGCTACGGTTGTGGTCCGGGCAGCTCCGCGTCCGGGACCGGGTACGGCTCGCCGGGGCCCCACCCCAGACGGTCACCCAGATCGCCGTCACCGAGCCCGACGGCGTCCTGGTGCGCCCCTCGGTGTCCGCCGGGCAGATCGCCGCGGTGCGCGGCCTGTCGGCCCGGATCGGCCAGCACATCGGGGACCCGCCGCGGCGGCACGCCTACCGGTTCCCGCCACCGACCCGGCAGGCGGTCGTCGAGCCCGTCGACCCGGACCAGCGCCTGGCGATGTTCGCCGGCCTGGCCGAGCTGGCCGACGAGGACCCGCTGGTGGACCTGCGGCTCGACGAGCAGCAGGCGGAGGCGGTGATCCGCCTGCACGGCGAGGTCCAGAAGGAGGTGCTGGCCGCGCTCATGGCGGACCGGTACGGCGTCCGGGTGCGGTTCTCCGGCACGCTCACCGCCTGCATCGAACGGGTCGTCGGCACCGGCGCCGCCGAGGAGCGGGTGCAGGAGCGGGGCAACCCGTACCTGGCCGGGTTGGGGTTGCGCATCGACGCCGCGCCGGTGGGGCACGGCGTCGGGTTCCGCCCGGGGGTCGAGCCCGGCCGGCTCCCGCCGGCGTTCGTCGCCGCCACGGAGGAGGGCGTGCGGGCCGGGCTGCGGCAGGGCCGGCACGGCTGGCCGGTCACCGACTGCACGGTCACCATGACGGCGTCCCGGTACTGGCCGCGGCAGAGCCGGCCGCACCAGAAGTTCGACAAGTCCATCTCGACGGTGGCGGCGGACTTCCGCAACCTTGCCCCGGTGGTGGTCGCCGCGGCGCTGCGCCGGGCCGGCACCCGGGTGTGCCAGCCGATCGAGCGCTTCGACGTCAACCTTCCGCAGCAGGCGGTGGAGACGGTGCTGGCGCTGCTCGGTCGGCTCGGCGCGATCGTCCACGACACCGCCGTCGCCGGCGGGTACCTCGAGGTGAGCGGCACCCTGCCGACGGCGCGGGTGCCGCAGGTCGTGGCGGCCCTTCCCGACCTCACCGGTGGCGAGGCGGCCCTGACCACCACCTTCGACCACTACGCGCCGGTCACTGGTGCGGAGCCGCCGACGTTGCCCCGGCGTGGACCCGACCCGGCCGTCCGGGACGAGTGGTTCCGGGCCGTGCCCCGGTAGCTCCCGACCGGGCGGCGTGACGCGTTCCCCTCGGGTCCGACGCGCTCGGGTCGAGTCCTGAATGGTGATTCGAGCGGTTGCGTGCTGTGCGAATAATATTTATCTCGATATATTGTCCGTGGTTGCCGGAGGGCGTCGTGGAAAGGTCGAGAGCGGTTTTCTGATCGCTCTGTCGTCGCATCGGCACTGGCCCTCACCAGCGCCGATGCGACGAGGGGAGGAGCGCGATCCGCATGGGACCATGAATCGTCGACCCGGGTGGATGACCCGCCCGGCCCTCGCCTGACGGAGGCGAGGAAATCTCTTTTCCGGCGCTCTGTCGCGCCGCCTCCGGCATATTCATCATCGGCGCAATGTTGTTCCTCCGGGGGCGGTCGAATGGAGGTCCGCGCCCGCCGGTAACGCCGTTTCCGCCGCCCTGCGTCCCGGGGACCACCAGTTGCCCGTCCACTCTCTCCGGATGTGAACGATGTCGTCTCCGACCCTGTCCTGGCGCACCATGGGCGCTGACCTGTCCGCCTCCGTCGTCGTCTTCCTCGTCGCGCTCCCGCTCTGCGTGGGCATCGCTGTCGCCTCCGGCGTACCTGCCGAACTGGGCCTGGTCACCGGCATCGTCGGCGGTCTCGTCGTCGGCTGCCTGCCCGGCAGCAGCATGCAGGTCAGCGGCCCCGCCGCCGGCCTGACCGTGCTGGTCGCCGACGCGGTGAGCCGGCACGGCCTCGGCGGCCTCGGCACGGTCGTCCTGGTCGCCGGCCTCATCCAGGTGATCCTGGGGTTCCTCCGACTCGGCCGCTGGTTCCGGGCCATCTCCGTGGCCGTGGTGCAGGGCATGCTCGCCGGCATCGGCCTGCTGCTCGTCGTCGGCCAGCTCTACGTGCTGTCCGGGCGGGAGGCGCCGCGGTCCGGGGTCGGGAAGTTCACCGGCCTGCCCGCGCTCTGGAGCGACATCCTCGGCTCCACCACGGTGCGGACGTCACTGGCCGTCGGCGTGGTCACGCTCCTGGTCATGCTCTCGTGGGACCGGCTGCCGGACCGACTGCGGAGGGTACCCGGGGCGCTGGTCGCGGTCATGGTCGCCGCCGCGGCGGCCGGCGTCCTGCGGCTGCCGGTGGCGACGATCACGGTGGAGGGGTTGCTCCCGGCCGTGCAGCCGTCGCTCGGACACTGGACCATGCTGACCGAGCTGAGCGTGCTGGCCAGCGTCGCCACGTTCACCCTGATCGCGTCGGCGGAGAGCCTGTTCAGCGCCGCGGCGGTGGACCGGCTCCACCACGGACCGCGTACCGACTTCGACAAGGAGCTGGTGGCGCAGGGCGCCGGCAACGCGGTCTGCGGAATGCTCGGCGCGCTGCCGATGACCGCGGTCATCGTGCGCAGCTCCGCCAACGTGCGGGCCGGCGCGCGAACCAAGGCCTCCCGAGTCCTGCACGGGGTGTGGCTGCTGCTGTTCGCCGCCGCCGCACCCGGCCTGATCGAGCTGATCCCGTTGCCCGCGCTGGCCGCCGTGCTCATCCACGCCGGGACGAAGCTGCTGCCGTTGCGGTCGATGCCGGAGCTGTGGCGGGGGCACCGGGGGGAGGCGCTTGTGCTGCTCGCGACCGCGCTCGTGATCCTCCTGACCGACCTGTTCGTCGGGGTGCTCGTCGGCCTCGGCCTGGCCATCGTCAAGACCGCCTGGGAGACCTCCCACGTACGGGTGGCGGTGGCCGACGGAGGGACCGGCCCGATCGACGTCACGCTCACCGGCAACGCCACCTTCCTGCGACTGCCCACGATCCTCACCGCGCTCAACGCCCTGCCGCCCAGCCGGCCCGTACACCTGGACCTGGGCGGTCTGCGGCACGTCGACCTCGCCTGCCGGGCGGCGCTGACCACCTGGATCGAGACGCACAACCGCAGCGCGGGCGTCCTGGTGCGGGTCGCCGCCGCGGACGGGACCCCGGACGGCCCGCCCGACGACCGGGACTGACCGGCACCGGCGTCGTCGAAGCGCTGGTCAGGGCGCGCGGAGCGAAAACCCGGCCGTGACATGATGACGCCCATGGGCGAGCAGCGGGACGTAGGCGGACACCACGGCGTGAGCGATGCGACCGGGGCGGGTGTCGATGCGCGGCTCGCCCTCGCGCAGGACCCCGCCACCTCCCAGATGACCCTCATCGACCTGGCGTCCGACCCGTCGGCCGCGGTCCGCAAGGCGGTCGCGACCCGCACCGACGCGCCGGCACAGGCCCTGCGACCGCTGGCCCGCGACCACGACCGGCACGTCCGGGAGGCGGTGGCGCGGAACCCCTCGACCTCGGTGGGTAACCTCCTGCGACTCGTGAAGGACGCCGACCGCTGGGTCCGCTGGGCGGTCGCCGGCAACCCGGGCTGCGACGAGTCGGTCCGCCGGGCGATGGCGGACGCCCCCGACAAGGAACTGCGCGGCCTCCTCGCGGAGCGCCGCGAGCTGGAGCCCGAGCTGGCCGCGCGGCTGGTCGACGACGTCTCACCCGAGGTACGGGAACGACTCGCCACGCACACCCACGACCCCGACACGATCACGGCCCTGATGGCCGACCGCACCGCACGCGTGCGCAAGGGGCTCGCCCGTAACCCGCGGACCACCGCGACCCAGCGCCGCGCGCTCGCGCAGGACCCGGTGGCGGACGTCCGGGCCGCGCTGGTGCTCGCCGTCGAGCTGGACGAGGCGGACCTGCGACTCCTGCTCGACGATCGCGCGGTGCAGGTGCGGATGGCGATGGCGAGGTCGGAGCTGATCCCGGCGGACATCCGTCGGGCGCTCGGTCGCGATCCCGACGAGATGGTGGCCGGCGTCGCGCGGGACTTCCGCCCCGGGGCGGGCGCGGCCCCGGTGGTGCGCGCCGCGCGCGGCGGTCGCCAGTCCTCCGGGGCCGGCCGGGGCCGACCGGGTGGCGCCCGGCGCTGAGGCCGGTGACCGGGACGGCCGGCCCGGACCCGTCATTCGCGGTGACCGACGGCCTCGACCGGCGGGGCGCGTCGCCGCCGTGACGCCCGACGACGACCGGGGCCGGGGCCGGCTCGGTCACTCCTCGGCCGCGCCCGTCCCGGCGACGTCGACGATCGTGACGGGCGTGCCGAGCTGGACGGTGCGGGACACGGTGCAGAGCCGGTCGTGCGACTGACGCAGTGACCGGGGCAGCGCCTCGCGCGCCCGGTCGCCGTCCGGTCCCTCCGGGAAGGTCACGGTGAACTCCACCCGAAGGTCACGCATCCGGTTGCCGCCGGCCTCGTCGCGGATCTTCTCGCCGGTGACCTCGACGGTGAATCGGTCCGGCTCGGCGCGGCGGCTGGTGATGTGGTCGACGTCGACGGCGGTGCACCCGCCGATGGCGGCCAGCAGCAGTTCCACCGGCGTGAACGTGTCGTTCTGGCCGGAGCCGATGGAGATCGACCCACCACGGGGATTCCGCACGGTGTAGGTGCCCAGGCCGGTGCGCTCGATCTCCACCGAGCGGAAGGTGTCGTCACTCATGCCCGCGAACCTACCCGGCGGCCGGCGCCGTCAGCGGACGAACGTGACGTCGGGGAAGCCGGCGGAGGGCCCGTCCAGCACCCGACCGTCCCGGCCCCGCAGCCACCTGTCGAAGAAGGCGGCGACGAACGTCGGGAACCAGGGCCGCCCGGACGGCTGCCCCTCACCGGCTTCACGCTATGAGCGGCACGGCGTCCCGATAAGGAGGTTGGCACCCGTCGTCATACCGGGGGTTGGCCCCCACTCCCGGCGCGACACGGCGGTGGCGGTCGATGTCTACCCTGGCCGCGTGACCTTCCTGACGGTCGTCGTCGCGATCCTGGGATTCGTCGGATACGCCATGCTGGTGCTGGCGCCGGTATGGCTGGCCCTGGCCGTGTCGAGCGGCCGTCAGCACCGGTGGGTCCGCCGACACCCGGTGTCCCCGTGTGCCGCGCTGCGCCCGGGGACCCGGCTGCCCCGGCGGATGGCCGTGTACGGCGAGACCGCGCCGGGGCCCGCCGGGCTGGTGGTCGCGCCGCTGTCCGGCGTCGAGTCGGTGTGGTTCCGCACCACCGTGTACACGGTCGACAGCGCCGGCGACCCGCCGCTCACCAGCACGAATGTGCTGTGGGAACAGTCCGCGGGGGACCCGTTCGGGGTGGCCGACAGCACCGGCACCGCCGTGGTGTCGGCGCGGCTCCTCCAGGCGGCCATCGACGACCCGCGGCTGTCCGTATGGGCGCAGACGCGGCTGCCGGTGGCGCACGCCGGTCCCACGCCGGTACGGACCGTCGTCGGCGAGGAGACCACCAGTCCTCGCCGTCACGGCCGGTGGCTCCAGGACCTCATCGACCGCGGGCTGGTCCCCGCGGACGCGGCGCGGCGCGTGGAACGGGTGTGGGTGGTCGAGCAGGTCGTGCCCCCGGGCCTCCCGCTGCACGTGATCGGCCGGCCGGTGCTCCTCGACAGCGGGGTCGCCGCGCTCACGCTGCCGAGAACCGGTCGCTACCTCGCGGTGAGCCGGGAGCCCACGGAGACCGAGCGGGTACTCGCCGGCGATCGCAAGTACGGCATGGGGTGTGCGCTGTGGGCCGCGGTGGTCGGCGTGGCCTCCCTCGCCGTCGTCTGGGCCATCAGCAACTTCGCGATGGGTCGGTAGGCGGCGCGGGCGCGTCAGGTGGTGGCGGCGTCGTGGACGGCCATGGTCTCCTGCCGGTCGGGTTCCTCGCGCAGGACGGCGCAGTGCAGCCAGGCGTCCGGGATGGCGAAGCCGTCCACGAGCGTCCGCATGTGCGGGCGCAGCTCCTTCAGCAGACCGTTCACCACCGCGGTGATCGCCTTGGCGCGGGCCGGGGTGAGCCGGCCGTGTTCCAGCAGCCAGCCCTTGTCGGCCTCGACGACGCTGAGCGCGTAGAGGTCGCAGACCCGGGAGAGCAGCGCCCGCACGGCCGGGTCCGTGGCGGCGTCGATGCCGGCGACGAACGCCTCGAGCGTCACCCGGTCGATGTGGGCGGCGGCCACGGCGAGGAGGTGGTCCTGCACGTCGTTGAAGATGTCGAAGGGGCGGTCCTTCTTCGTGGCGGTGCCGTTGCGCAGCCGGCGGACCACGCCGTCGAGGCGGTGCCGCTCGCGGTCCTCGAAGACCGTGAGCTGCCAGCCGCGGTCGGTGACGGCGACCTCATCGTCGCGGCCGGGCACGGCGCTGGTCAGCCGCTCGATGAGCGCCCGCGCGGCGGTGCGTTCGAGCACCATGTCGCGGATCTGGTCGGCGACGAAGGAGGCGCGTCCCCAGCCGTCCAACGAGCCGAACTCGTCGCGGTGGCCGGTGAGCAGTCCCTTGGCCACCAACTGCAGCAGCACCGTGTTGTCGCCCTCGAACGTGGTGAAGACATCGGTGTCGGCCTTGAGGCCGGGCAGCCGGTTCTCGGCCAGGTAGCCGGCGCCGCCGCACGCCTCCCGGCACATCTGGATGGTGCGGGTCGCGTGCCAGGTCTGGGCGGCCTTGAGACCGGCGGCCCGGGACTCCAGCTCCCGTTGCCGGTGCTCGTCGACCGGTCCGTCGCCGCCCTGCACCTCGCTGAGCGCGGTCACCAGCTCGGTCTGGGCGAAGGTCAGCGCATACGTGGTGGCCAGCGCGGGCAGCAGCTTGCGCTGGTGGGCCAGGTAGTCGTTGAGCAGCACCTCCCGGTCGGCGTCGGGGGTGCCGAACTGGCGGCGGATGTCGCCGTAGCGCACCGCGATGGTCAGCGCCGCCTTGGTGGCCGCCGAGGCGGCGCCGCCGACGCTCACCCGGCCGCGGACCAGGGTGCCGAGCATGGTGAAGAAGCGCCGGGAGTCGTTCTCGATCGGGCTGGAGTAGGTGCCGTCCGCCGCGACCTGGGCGTAGCGGTCCAGCAGCATGTCGCGCGGCACGCTCACGTGGTCGAAGCTGAGGCGTCCGTTGTCCACGCCGAGCAGGCCGGCCTTCGGCCCGGCGTCGCCGATGGTCACCCCGGGCAGCGGGTTGCCGTGCGCGTCGCGGATCGGGACCAGCCAGGCGTGCACGCCGTGCCGCCGCCCCTCGATGATCAGCTGGGCGAAGACCACCGCCATCCGGCCGTCGCGGGCCGCGTTGCCGATGTAGTCCTTGCGCGCCGCCTCGTGCGGGGTGTGCAGGTCGAACGTCTGCGTCCGCGGTTCGTACACGCAGGTGGTGCGCAGTTGCTGGACGTCCGAGCCGTGGCCGGTCTCCGTCATCGCGAAACAGCCGAAGACCTCGCCGGCGATGATGTCGCGCAGGTAGGCGTCGTGGTGGCGCCGGGTGCCGAGGGCCGCGACCGCGCCGCCGAACAGGCCCCACTGCACGCCCGCCTTCACCATCAGCGACAGGTCGACCTGGGCCAGCATCTCGATGGCGACGATCGAGGCGCCGACGTCGGAGTCGCCGCCGTACTCGGTGGGGAAGCCCTCGCCGATCCCCAGCTCGACCGGGAGTTCGCGGAGCAGCCGGCTGATCCGCTCGCGCGCCTGGTCGCCGGTCTCGCCGTACACCGGTAGGAAACGCCCGTCGAGGTGCTCGCGGTGCGCGTCGCGGACCCGGGCCCACGGGCCGTCGAGCACGGCCCGCAGGCGGGCCGGGTCGACCGGGCCGGTCTCGTTGCTCATGGCTACCTCGGATGCCGACGTCATACCCACCTCTCCTACCCGGTGAACGCCGCTGACCAGCCGCGGTGACGTGGTGAGAGCCGTCACGGCGACCGGGTCGACGGGCATATCGAAAAAGGCATACGCCCGCGCAACAGCGCTCCCACTTGAGTGCAGGCACGGAACCACACGCCAGGACGAAGGGAACGGAGTGTGATCATGGAATCGGATCCCGTACGTGGTGTCGACCGGAGGCGGCTGCTCGGGTGGGGCGGGCTGGCCGCGGTCGGCGTGGCGGCCGGCGCGCCGCTGCTGGGCGTCGACCCCGCACACGCCGCGCCGACCGTTCCCGCCTCCGGCACGCGTGGCGCCACGTCGTCCGGGCCCGGAAGGATCCCGCCGGCCACCCGCCCCGGCGGCGCGTACGACCGGTTCGTGGCGGAGCTGGCGGCGCAGGACAGGTTCTCCGGCGTGGTGCGGCTGTCGTACCGGGGCCGGACGGTGCTGTCCTGCAGCTACGGCCTGGCCGACCGGGAGCGGAGGATCCGCAACCACCAGGATGTGGCGTTCAACCTCGCCTCGGCGAGCCAACCGTTCCTGACGGTGGCGATCCTGCAACTGGCGCAGCGGGGCCGGGTGTCGCTGTCGGATCCGATCGGCACCCACCTGACGGACCTGGCCCCGGGGATCGCCGAGCGGGTGACCATCCACCACCTGCTCACCGGCACCTCCGGGCTGGACGCGCCGATGCCCGACTGGACACGCGTCTTCCACAGCCGGGCGGAGGTGCACGAATACCAGCAGTGGTGGATCCGGCAGGCGACGCTGGCGGGGGTGCCCGGCTCCGCTTCCAACGGCCACCTTCCCGGCGCCGGCGTCGGCCTGGCCATGGCGGCGCGGATCGTCGAGGTGGTGTCCGGCCTGACGTTCTGGGACTACGTGCACGAGCACGTCTTCGCCCGCGCCGGCATGCGCGGGTCGGGGTTCTACACCCGGACGCAGTGGCTCACCGACCGACACATCGCGCACCCGTACATGCGCCAGGCTGACGGCGGTCGGGTGGACGCCGTGCGCCACCTGGACCGGGGCAGCGTGAGCCCGCCCATCGCGGGCCGGAATCCGGGCCGCGACTTCATCGGTCACGCCTCGGGCGACGGCTTCGCCACCGCGCCGGACCTGGTCCGGTTCGCGGAGGCGCTGCGCGACGGCACGCTGCTCGACCGCCCCTGGGCCGACCTGTTCGCCGGGGCCAAGCAGCCCGGTCCGGCGCCCACCTCGTTCGACGGGTACACGATGCCGGTCTCGATCATCGGCGGCCAGTGGGTGTTCGGGCGCGGCGGCGGGGCCGGCGGCGTCGGTGCGAACTGGACCGTCTACCCGGACACCGGGTGGGTCGGAGTGGTCCTCAGCAACTACGACGACGTGCCGCTGCTGGAGATCTGCCTGGCGGAGGCGGAGGCGGTCACCGGCGAGCACGTCGAGTCGCCCGAGGGCGGCTGACGCGCGGACCGCGCGCCGTCCCCGGTGCAGCCCGCCGCGCAGCGGGCGCCGGGGGCGGGCACCGTCACGTCGACACCGTCCCGCGGCGGGTCAGCGGTTGAGGTAGGCGGCCAGGCCGCCGAGTTCCTCACTGGCGATGAAGACCGAGCGCACGTTCAGGATGGCCTCCTCCACGTGGATGGGGCAGCCCCACGCGGAGTCGCCCCACGAATCGGCGATCTTGATCTCGGCCGCCGCCGGGCATCCGCCGGTGCCGCCGAGCTGACACTGCTCGGGGTGCGGCGTGGCGGCCAGCGTGGCGGCCGCGGCACGCACCCGGGCGGTGAGTTCCGCGGCGGCGGCGGCGCGCTGCTCGGCCTCGGCGCGCAGCTCCCGCTCCGCGCGTACCACCCGGGCCAGCTCGTCGTGGGCGGCTCTGGCGCGTGCGTCGGCGGCCGCCTCGGCCTGCTCGATGTGGTGTCGTTCGATGGCCAGCGCCGCGGTGCCGGTGAAGACCCGGGCGAGCGCGAGGTCGGCGTCCTGGGGGACGCGCGGGGTGCGGTGGTACACGGCGAACGTGCCCAGCAGGCTGCCGTCGCGCCCGAGGATCGGCGTCGACCAGCAGGCGCCCAGCCCGGCCCGCTCCGCGAGGGGGCGGAAGTCGGTCCAGAACGGGTCGGTGGCGATGTCGGTGACCACGACCGGCTCCCGCCGGTGCGCGGCGGTGCCGCAGGAGCCGACGCCTTCGCCGGTGGCGATGCCGTCGATGGCCTGGTTGTAGAAGTCGGGCAGGCTCGGTGCCGCGCCGTGGCGCAGGTGCCGGCCGTCGGGATCGGCGAGCAGGACGGAGACCAGCAGTTCCTCCGGCGCGAGCTGCTCGATGCAGCGGGCCATCCCGTCGAGCACCTCGGCCAGCGGCGCCTGGCGCGCGATCTGCTCGACCAGCGCCCGGTGCTCGGCCATCAGTCGTTGGGCGTGCTTCACCTGGGTGGTCTCCAGGCCGATCACCCGGATGCCGACGACCGCGCCGGAGGCGTCCCGCCGCGGCTCGTAGGTGAAGTCGAAGAACGCCTCCCGCGCGTGCGCGCCGGTGCCCAGCACCACCCGGACGTCGCGCCCGGTGTAGGGCTCGCCGGTGCGGTACACCTGGTCCAGCAGGGTGATGAAGCCCTGCCCGGCCAGCTCGGGCATCAGCTCCGCGAGCGGCATCCCGGTGCCCGCCCGGTGCTCGCCGAGGGCGGCGAGGAACGCCTCGTTCGCGCTCTGCACCACGTGGGTCGGCCCGGCGAGCGACGCGAAGACCGCGGTGGACTGCCCGAACAGCGAGCGTACGTCCTCCTCCGCGCCCGGCCCCACCACCGCGGCGTCCGCAGCACCGGGCTGTTGGCCCTCCACCGCCGTCATGGTGCGGTCTGCCTCTCTGCCGAATCGTGGTCACCGGTCCGGGACTCCGGAGTTCCGTCTCGTGGTCCTCGCCGACGTCGCGATGCCCGTTCAGCCGGGCGGTGGCGAGCGGACCGGCCGAGACGCCGATCGTGCCGCCGAGCGTAACGGATCAACGTGAACCGTCCGGACCGCCGGCACGGCGTCTCCTCGTCGTCCGGGTCGGCGTCGGCACGCCCGCCGCGCCGCGCGTCCAGGCCGGCGAGCCTGTCCGGTACGGCGGGGAGGGGTGACCTGGTCCGGTACCCGGCCGGCCCGGTGCCGACGCGTCCCGGCGGGGTGACGCTGTCAACGTGGTCGATCGCGGCACGGCCGGTTAGGGTTGACTAACCGGATGTCGATCTTGAGGGGGCTGTGTGCTGGTTCTGGTGGCGGTCCATGCGCTCGCAGCCGTGACCGCCCCGGCGCTGGTACGCATCTGGGGCCCTCGGGCGCTCTACCTGCTGGCTGCCGTCCCGGCCGCGGCGCTGATCTGGGCCCTGACCCGCACCGACTCGGTCCGCTCGGGCACGCCCGAGGTCGAGACGGTCACCTGGGTGCCGCAACTCGGCCTGGACCTCGCGCTGCGGATGGGCACGCTGTCCTGGCTGATGGTGCTGCTGGTCGGCGGCGTCGGCGCGCTCGTGCTCGCGTACAGCGCCCGCTACTTCCGCTCCGACGATCCCGGCCTCGGCCGCTTCGCCGCGGTGTTCGTCGCGTTCGCCGGCGCGATGCTGGGCCTGGTGGTCTCCGACGACCTGCTGCTGCTCTACGTGTTCTGGGAACTCACCACCGTCTTCTCGTACCTGTTGATCGGCAGCGACCCGACCCGACGGGCCAGCCGGCACGCCGCCATGCAGGCGCTGCTGGTGACCACGCTCGGTGGCCTGGCGATGCTCGCCGGCTTCGTGATGCTCGGCGAGCACGCCGGCTCGTACCGGTGGTCGGAGATCTCGCAGGACCTGCCGGACGGCGGCTACCTCACCGTCGCGCTGGTGCTCGTCCTGCTCGGGGTGGCCAGCAAGTCGGCGATCTTCCCGTTCAGCTTCTGGCTGCCGCGGGCGATGGCCGCGCCGACCCCGGTCAGCGCCTACCTGCACGCGGCCGCCATGGTGAAGGCCGGGGTGTTCCTGGTCGCGCTGATGGGCCCGGCGGTGGGCCAGGCCACCGCGTGGCGCGGCGTCCTGCTGGCCGGCGGCCTGGTCACCATGTTCCTCGGCGGCTGGACGGCGCTGCGGCAGGTCGACCTCAAGCTGCTGCTGGCGTACGGCACGGTCAGCCAGCTCGGCCTGCTGATGGTGATCCTCGGCGCCGGCACCCGGGACACCGCGCTGGCCGGCGCCGCGATGGTGCTGGCCCACGCGCTGTTCAAAGCCACCCTGTTCCTGGTCGTCGGCGTCGTCGACCACGTCACCGGCACCCGGGACCTGCGTGAGCTCAGCGGCCTGGGCCGGCGGGCGCCGGCGCTGGCGGTGGTGGCCGGGCTCGCGGCGGCCTCGATGGCCGGCCTGCCGCCGCTGGCCGGGTTCGTCGCCAAGGAGGCCGCGCTGGAGGCGTTCCTGCACGGCGGCGCCGTCGAGCTGGTGGTGCTCGCCGGGCTGGTGACCGGTTCGGCGCTGACCGTCGCCTACACGGCGCGCTTCCTCTGGGGCGCGTTCGCCGCCAAACCCGACGTGCCGGCCACCCGGCCCGAGCCGGTCGACCGGGCGTTCCTGGCACCCGCGGTGGTGCTGGCCGTCGCCGGTCTCGCGGTCGGCGTCCTCGCCCCGGCCGTGGACCGGGCGCTCGCCCCGTACGCGGACCAGTATCCCGGCGCCGACGCGGGCTACCACCTCGCGCTCTGGCACGGGCCGACCCCGGCGCTCGGCCTGTCGGCGCTGGCCGTCGCCGCCGGCGTCGCGCTGTTCCTGCTGCTGCACCGACGCCGACCGCACCTGCCGCGGCTGCCCTTCGACGGCGCCACCGGCTACGACCGGCTGGCCGGCGCCGTCGACCGCGCGGCGGTGGAGCTCACCGGCGCCACCCAGCGCGGATCGCTGCCGTTCTACCTCGGCGTCATCCTGCTGGTGCTGGTCGTGCTGCCCGGCGGCGCGCTGCTCGTCGGCGTGCCGTGGCCCGAGCGCTACCAGCTCTGGGACACCCCGTTGCAGGCCGCCGCCGGCGCCGCCGTGGTGGTCGCCGCCGTGGCCGCCGCGCGCGCCCGACGCCGGTTGACCGCGATGATCCTCGTCGGGGTGACCGGCTACGGCACGGCGCTGCTGTTCATCCTGCACGGCGCGCCCGACCTGGCGCTGACCCAGTTCCTGGTGGAGACCGTCACGATCGTGATGTTCGTGCTCGTGCTGCGCCGGCTGCCGACGAAGTTCTCCGCCCGCCCGATCCGGTCCAGCCGGCGGGTGCGCGTCGCGCTCGGTGTGGCCGTGGGCGTGGTCACCGCCGGCATGGCGTACGTCGCGGCCGGGGCGCGGGTGGCGACGCCGATCTCGGTCGGGTTCCCCGAGGAGGCGGTCTCCTACGGCGGCGGCAAGAACGTGGTCAACGTGACGCTCGTCGACATCCGGGCCTGGGACACCATGGGCGAGATCGCCGTGCTGGTGGTGGCCGCCACCGGCGTGGCCAGCCTGATCTTCCGCCGGTCCCGCGCCCTGGACCTGCGCAGCGGCATTCCCGGCGCCGGCCGGCAGAGCTCGGCGCGCCCGCGCTGGCTGACCGGCGGCGCCACCACCCGCGCGCAGTCGGTGATCCTCCAGGTCGTCACCCGGGTGCTGTTCCACGCCATCCTGCTCTTCTCGATCTACCTGCTCTTCTCCGGCCACAACCAGCCCGGTGGCGGGTTCGCCGCCGGCCTGGTCGCCGGGCTCGGCCTGGCCGTGCGCTACCTGGCGGGCGGGCGTACCGAACTCAACGGCGCGGCGCCGGTGGACGCCGGCCGGGTGCTCGGCGCGGGCCTGTTCGTCGCCGTCGCCACCGGGCTGGCCGCGATGCCGCTGGGCGGCGACTTCCTGCAGAGCGCGGCGCTCGACCTCCACCTTCCGGTGCTGGGTCACGTCCACTTCGTCACGTCGGTCTTCTTCGACGTCGGCGTCTACCTCATCGTGGTCGGCCTGGTGCTGGACATCCTGCGCAGCCTGGGCGCGGAGATGGACCGCCAGGAGGAGGCCGACCAGGGGGAGACCGACCAGGGGGAGACCGCCCCGACCGAGGCACGGGAAGAGGAGTTGGTGTGAGCCCCAACCTGGTCTACGTCGTGGTGGTCGGCGTCCTGTTCGCCACCGGCGTCACGCTGCTGCTGGAACGCAGCCTCACCCGGGTGCTGATGGGGGTCATCCTGCTCGGCAACGGCGCGAACCTGCTGCTGCTCACCGGTGGCCGGGCCGGCGGCCCGCCGATCGTCGGCACCACCACCGAGGAGGAGATGTCCGATCCGCTCCCGCAGGCGATGGTGCTGACCGCCATCGTCATCACGCTGGGCATGACCGCGTTCCTGCTCGCCCTGGCGTACCGCAGTTGGCACCTCAACGGGCACGACGAGGTGCAGGACGACGTCGAGGACCAGCGCATCATGGAGCTGGCGGAGCGGGACGAGGGCCCCGGCACCGCCGACCCGGAGACCACCGACCGGGTCCCGGCCGCCGGGTCGGACGACGACCGGCGGGTGGCCGCCGGTGAGCCGGGGCGGGCCCGATGAGCTGGCTCGTGCCGTTGCCGGTGGTGATGCCGCTGTTCGGCGCCGCCCTGACGCTGCTGCTCGTCGGCCGGGCCCGCGCCCAGCGGTGGGTCAGCATCACCGTCCTCGCCGCCACCGTGGCGGTCGCGGCGCTGCTGCTGGTCCGCGCCACACTCGACGGTCCGCTGGTGGTCGAGGTGGGCGGCTGGGTCGCGCCGTTGGGCATCGTGCTGGTCGCCGACCAGCTCGCCGCGCTGATGCTGGTGGTCTCCGCCGCGGTCACGCTGTGCGTGCTCGTCTACTCCATCGGGCAGGGCCTGGCCGACGGCGACGAGGAGACGCCGCTGTCGGTCTACCACCCGACCTACCTGGTGCTGACCGCCGGCGTGTGCAACGCGTTCCTCTCCGGTGACCTGTTCAACCTCTACGTCGGGTTCGAGATCCTGCTGGTGGCCAGCTACGTGCTGCTGACGCTGGGCAGCACGGAGAACCGGATCCGCGCCGGCACCACGTACGTCGTGGTCAGCCTGCTGTCGTCGCTCATCTTCCTGGTCGCGATCGGCCTGATCTACGCCGCCACCGGCACGCTCAACCTGGCCCAGCTCGTCGACCGGCTGGACGCGCTGCCGGACGACCTGCGGCTGGTCCTCCAGGGCATGCTGCTGCTGGCGTTCGGTATCAAGGCCGCCGTGTTCCCGCTCTCGGCCTGGCTGCCGGACAGCTATCCCACCGCGCCGGCGCCGGTCACCGCGGTCTTCGCCGGCCTGCTCACCAAGGTCGGCGTGTACGCGATCATCCGGACCGAGACGCTGCTGTTCCCCGGCGGGCGCACCGCCGACCTGCTGCTGGTGATCGCGGCGCTGACCATGGTGGTCGGTATCCTCGGCGCGGTGGCGCAGTCGGACATCAAACGGCTGCTGTCGTTCACGCTGGTCAGCCACATCGGCTACATGCTGTTCGGGGTCGGCCTGACCACCGCGCTCGGGCTGTCCGCCGCGATCTTCTACGTGGTGCACCACATCACCATCCAGACCACCCTGTTCCTCGCCGCCGGTCTGGTCGAACGACGCGGCGGCAGCACCGCGCTGGACCGGCTCGGCGGGCTGGCCCGGTTGTCGCCGTTGCTGGCGGTGCTCTTCTTCGTGCCCGCGCTCAACCTGGCCGGCATACCGCCGTTCTCCGGGTTCCTCGGCAAGGTCGGCCTGGTGCAGGCCGGCGTGTCCGACGGCGGCGCGCTGGCCTGGGCGCTGGTCGCCGGCGGGCTGCTCACCAGCCTGCTCACGCTCTACGCGATCGCCCGGGTGTGGAACCTCGCGTTCTGGCGGGACCCGCACCCGGACATGCCGGGCCCCGACGACACCGCCCGGGCGACCCGCACCGACGGCGCCGAGCAGCCGCACGACGACCCGTCGCCGGCCGGCGCCGTGCTTCCCCGGCTGATGACCGCGTCCACCGCCGCGCTGGTGGTGCTCGGTCTCGGGCTGACGGTGGTGGCCGGGCCGCTCTTCGACATCAGCACCGACGCCGCCGACGACCTGCTGCGCCGCGCCCCCTACGTCGAGGCCGTCTTCCCGGACGGTGCGCCGTGACCACTCATCCGGGTGAGCCGCTGACCCGCCGCGTGCGGTGGCGCAACCGGGCCGTCGCGGTGACCGGCCTGGTCACCGTGTGGGTGCTGCTGTGGGGCACGTTCACCTGGGCGAACGTGATCAGCGGCCTGGCGGTCGCGGCCGTGCTGCTGGTGGTCTTCCCGCTGCCGCCGGTGACGTTCGCCGGGCGGATCCGGCCGGTGCCGCTGGCCCGCTTCCTGGCCCGTTTCCTGTGGGACCTGGTGGTCGCGTCCGCGCAGGTGGCCTGGCTCGCGGTCCGGTTCGGGCACACCCCACGCGGGGCGATCATCGCGGTGCGGCTGCGGGTGAACACCGACCTCAACCTGACGCTCACCGCCGAGGCGCTGTCCCTGGTGCCCGGCAGCCTCATCCTGGAGGCCGACCGGGGGACCGGCACGCTCTACGTGCACGTCATCGGCGTCCGGACGCTGGACGAGGTGGAACGGTTCCGGCGCGGTGTGCGGGAGCTGGAGGAACGCATCGTCGCCGCCGTCGGCTCGGCCGAGGAGCTGCGCCGGCTCCGCGATCCCGACCCCACCGGCCCACCCGAGCCGGTCGACCTGGAAGGGGCACCGACGTGACAGTCGTGGCCGTGATCGTCACCGTGCTGCTCACCGTGGCGGGTGGACTGACCCTGCTCCGCATCATCCGTGGACCGTCGATCCTGGACCGGGCCGTCGCCACCGACGTGCTGCTCGCCGTCGCGGTCGCCGCCATCGCCACCGAGGCCGCCTACAGCCGGGACGCCACCGCGCTGCCGGTGCTGGTGGTCCTCGCCGTCGTCGGGTTCGTCGGCTCGGTCAGCGTCGCGCGGTTCGCGGCCCGGAAAGATCCCAAGTGACCGTCGACGCCGTCCTCGACACCGCCGCCGGCGTCTGCCTGATCGCGGGCGCCCTGCTCAGCCTCGCCGCCGGCATCGCCCTGGTCCGTTTCCCGGACGTGCTGTCCCGCATGCACGCCGCCGCCAAGCCGCAGGTGCTGGGGCTGCTGCTGGTGCTGCTCGGGTGCGCGTTGCGGCTGCGTACCGGCGTGGACATCACCACGCTGGTGCTGGTGGGCATGTTCCAGCTCGCCACCGCCCCGGTCGCGGCGCACATGGTCGGGCGGGCCGCCTACCCGCACGACGACATCCGGCGGGACCTGCTGCTCACCGACGAGTTGGCCGGCCGGCTGGACCGGGTCCGCGCGAACCGGGCCGGGGCGGCGGAGACCCCGTCGTCGGTCGGCGCTCCCGGGCGCGACGCGTAGCCGCCAGCCTGATCGTTTTTCCGCTATCCTGACCCGGGTCATTGGTTGAGGTGGTGGGGTTGGTGGGCATGGAAAAGGGCACTATCGTCCGGTTCGACGACGTCCGGGGTTACGGGTTCATCGCGCCGGTGCGCGGCGGTGACGACGTCTTCGTGCACGCGAACGACTTCGGCGACCAGCGGCATTCCGTGGCGGTCGGCATGAAGGTGAGCTACGAGGTCGTGCAGTCCGAGCGGGGTCTGAAGGTCGCGCGGGTGACACTGGACCCGCCGCCGGTGTCGCTGCAGGGCGCGGCGTCCGCCGTGCCGGCCGGTGCCGGGTCGGCGCCGATGGAGGACGACGAGTTCGACGTCCTGACGGTCGGCCAGTTCGAGGCGTCGGTCACCGAGCTGCTGCTGGCGAACGCGCCCACCATGACCGGCGGGCAGATCGTCCAGGCCCGGCGCGCGCTGATCGCGCTGGGGCGTCAGCACGGCTGGGTGGAGGACTGACCGCCCCGGCGCCCGCCGGTCAGCGGTTGCGCTCCACGACGTAGGCGGTCAGGTCGAGCAGGAAACGACCGTCCTCGGTGTCGGCTGCGGCGCCGAGGGCCCGTTCTCCCTCGCGTCGGGCCGCCGCGGCCAGTTCCCGGGCGCTGCGCCGGGCCGCCTCCACACAGTCGTACGCGAGCAGCCGCCCGTGCAGCCAGCGCACCTCCGACGCGGTGCGGGTCGCCCGGGTCCGGCCCAGGAAGCGCAGCGTCCGCTCGCGTTCGTCGGGCGTGCACCGCCGCAGGAAGTCGATGAGGATGAGCGTCCGCTTGCCCTCCCACAGGTCGCCGGCGATCTCCTTGCCGTACCGGGCGTAGTCGCCGGTGAGGTTGAGCGCGTCGTCCTGGATCTGGAACGCGGCGCCGAGGTACCAGCCGTACCGGTCCAGGACGTCGACCGCGTTCTCCCGCCCGGTGGCGACCAGGACGCCGGCACGGCACGGATAGATGCAGGTGTACCAGGACGTCTTCTTCAGACACATCCGGTAGTAGTCGTCGGCGTCCAGGTCGCACACGTTGTCGCGGATCCAGCCGACCTCGATGGCCTGCCCCTCCAGCGAGTGGCGCAGCATCAGCTCGGTCTCGGTGAACAGCCGCCACGCGATCCCCGAGCCGAGCGCCGCCCGGTTCGCGGCGAGCCGCCGCAACGCCAGCAGGTTCGTCATGTTGCCGACGTTGAGCGCCACGCCGACCCCGTACTCGGCGTGCAGGGTCGGCCCGCCGCGTCGCTGCTCGCTGGCGTCCTGGATGTCGTCGTGGATCAGGAACGCGTTGTGGAACAGCTCGACGGTCACCGCGGCGTTGAGCCCCACCGGCTCGGCGCCGCCGAATGCCCGGCAGGTGGCGAGGCACAGCGCGGCGCGCAGTCCCTTGCCCCAGCGCCGGGGATACTCCGCGACCAGGTCGTAGAGGTACCGCGGCCCGTCGTCGGGCAGGTCGTCGAGCAGCGCGTCGAGGGCGAGCCCGCGGTAGCGCGCCAGCATGCGGTCCACGTGCCCGCCGGCCACCCCGGTGGTCGGCGCCACCGCGCCGCTACCGGTCCGTCCGGGTCGGGCCGGCCGGACCCGGCGATGACAGCCGGTCCGCGAGCCCGTTGGCCACGTCGGGCGCCAGCCGCGCGAGATTGAGTACGGTGTCGAGCGCGTCGTGCGCGTCCGAGGTGTAGCGGCGGATCACCTCGCCGCGTTGGTCGTCGGCCATCTTCAGTTGCCCGACCACGGTGTCGATCAGCGCGTGCCCGTCGGTGCGGACCCGCGCGACGAGTTCGTCGAACGCCTCCGGGTCGACCCGGCGGCTCTCGGTCAGCTTCTCCTCGAGCCGCCGGGCGTCGGCCAGCCCCGCCGCGAGTTCCTCCTCCAGCACCGTGGCCGCGTGGGTCACGGTCTCCGAGGTCTCCTCGGCCACCTTCTCGAAGCGCTCGTCGGTGCGCTCACGCTCGCTGTCCGTCATGGCCGAAGTGTCACCGGACCGCTGATGGCACGCCAGGGGACTGTCGCCATGGTGACTCCGCGTGGCGAGCCGGTGTGGAAACCGGGTGCGCGCCGGGCGATCGACCTTGCTCACTCCCGCATGTGCTGCGAACGTCGCGTGATGGAGCGGATGGCGCACTGGACGAACTGGCTGGAACTGGGGTCCTGGGGGGCGGCGATAGCAGGTACGGTGATCGCTGTCATCTCGGCCGTGCAGGCGTCGAACGCCTATCGGATGAAGGCGACGCTGGAAATGGCGATGCCCTTCGTTCGCGTGGCGGCGCTCTCGCTGGACAAGCCGGACATCCTCACGGCATACGAGTCCGAGTTGACAACCGCCCGGGACATCCTGCGCAAGAAGACACGCCGCAATCTCGCCGTGGCCGGATTGGCAGTTTCCGTACCGGCGCTGTCGGTCGGCATGGGCCTGCTGATCCCTCAGTTCACGTCCCCGACCGAGATACGATTCTCCGCCGGTGACGCGGCCCGGCAGGAGTGTGCGACCACGGGTCTCAACTGGGCAATGAAGACCACCTGTACCAACCGCTGGATCCTCGCGCCGGGACGAAAGATTCAGGCCCAGGCCGCCCTCTCGGGTCCGGCACGCCAGAGGGAACTGGACGTCCTCGTCGAGGGCTGCGCGCAGGTTCGGTGGGAGCTTCTCGCTGACGGCGACAGTCTCGGCAGCGGCGTTGCCGATCCCGGGCACCAGGAACGGGAACTGAACGTGCCGATCAAGGGCACGTCGTCGCTCACCATCCGAGCGGAGCGGATCGATGGTGACTCGTGCTCCGCGCAGTTCGTCGTCAAGGCCGTCGTATGGCCCTAGTACGGCAGCCGCCATTCGTGATCGAGGCTGGAGTTCGAGGTTGAGGCGGCGAGCGTAATGGCTGTGCCGGCCGCCGTCGTCGGGGTCGCCGTCAGCGCCGCTGAGCCTCTCGGCCGCCGCAAGGTCTGAAAATGCGTCCGCAACGCACAGATGATCATGTGGTGGCCGGACCTGTTTCCGAGGGTCTCAGCTGACCCCAGATGTCGAGGGCCACCGCCGACACCTGCTGCGGTTCTAACGTTTTCCGGCGCGTTCGTCATACTCCTCCCGGGCGTCGAGAACTTCCTCGATGTGCTGCACCGACCAGTCGGTGAGCGCCTTCAAAGGTCCTCGCAGTGTCTGGCCGAGCGGCGTCAGCTCGTACTCCACGCGGATCGGTACCTCCGGATACACCGTCCGCAGCAGCAGCCCGTCGCGTTCGAGGGTGCGCAGCGTCTGGGTGAGCATCTTCTCGCTGACTCCCGCGAGTTGCTGCCGTAGCTGCGTGAACCGGCATGCTCCATGTCTACCGAGCTCGCCCAGCACGAGAACGGCCCACTTGCTGCCGATCTGGTCGAGCACGTCACGCGACGGGCAGCCACGAGTGTAGGGATCCCACGAAGAAGTGGGCTCACTCACTTCCCGAGTCGTCGGCACACACCTCACCTCGATCCTTACCTCTGGGTGGCCACCTTACCTGCAAGTGCGTCCTTACCAAAGGAGAGTGACCAGGTCATCGTAGGTTCACGCCGCGGGAGTTCCGCGGCAGGAGGGAACGAACATCATGTCGATCGTTGTCACCGCGGCCTCCGGGCAACTGGGCAGGCTCACCGTCGAGGCGCTGCTGTCCCGTGGAGTGCCCGCTTCCGAGGTCGTCGCGACCAGCCGTGACGTCACAAAGATCAAAGACTTCGTCGACCGCGGTGTCGTGGTCCGCCGGGCCGATTTCGCCGAGCCCGACAGCCTGCCCGCGGCTTTCAAGGGCGCAGACAAGCTTCTGCTGGTCTCCACCACGACCCCGAGCGAGCGCGTCGCCAACCACCGCCGTGCCATCGACGCCGCAGTCGCGGCGGGGGCGTCGCTGGTCGCATATACGAGCATGCTGCGCGCGGACACGTCCACCACCAGCCTCGCTCCCACCCATGGCGCCACGGAGAAGTACCTGCGCGAGCGCCTGCCCAGCGTGATGCTGCGTAACGGCTGGTACCTGGAGAACTACACCGCCCAGCTCCCTCAGGTGCTGGAAGGGGGAGCCGTTGTCGGGGCCGCCGGCCAGGGAAGAATCAGCGCCGCGACCCGCGCCGACTACGCCGACGCCGCTGCGGTCGTGCTGACCGCCGACGGCCACACCGGCAAGGTGTACGAACTGGGCGGGGACGAAGCGTTCACCCTCACCGAGTTGGCCGCGGCAATCTCGGCCGCCACCGGTAAGCAGATCGAGTACGTCGATATGACAGCCGACGCGTTCGCCCGGGTGCTGACCGACGCGGGTGTACCCGCCGAATTGGTTCCCGTTCTCGCTGACGCTGATCTGGCCATGAGCCGCGACGAGATGTTCACCGATTCCGGCGACCTGCGGCGCCTGATCGGACGGCCGACCACGACCCCGGCCGAAGCGATCGCCGCCGCGCTGCGCTGACCGGCCGACGCTGCGTCCTCGCCCCGTTCATCCTGCTCATGTCGATCGGAGTGAGGTTCTCCGCGCTGTCCACCCGTCTGACCAACATCCTGCCGACCCGGCCGGCCCGCAGCATCGCCCACCGTTTGCGCTGGTCGAACTGGCGACGTCGACATCACGCACGAGCCGAACAAGCCCATGACGCCCGCCGCTTCAACCTGGAAATCGAGCCATGATCACGAATGGCGGCTGTCGTACCAGCTCCGGCCTCTCGCGGTTGTCGTGCCCTTGTTCGCGTCGAGGCGGACGACCGAAAGGGCTCGTCGCGTCCGTCTGCCAAACCGGTGGTCGGATCACGTCGGGTCGGCGACCATGGTCGGCATGGCGAGGGGTCGGGCATGAGGCTGCCGCTCCAGGGCGGGCTGCCGCCGGTGGCGGTGCCGTCCGGCGCGGTCGTGGAGATCGCCTGTGACGAGTCGGGGTTCTCCGGCACCAACCTGCTCGACCCGGCTACGCCGGTGATCGCGCACGCGAGCGTCGACCTGAGCGTGCCGGAGGCGACCGCGCTGGTCGCGGCGCTGCGCTCCGATTTCCGGTTCGCACCGCACGAGCTCAAGTCCCGGCAGTTCCTGCGCCGCCCGGAGGCGGCCGAGGCGTGGGCATGGCTCCTGGCGGCGCTGCGCGGGCGGGCGCACGTGCACCTGCTCGACAAGCAGTTCTTCCTGGTGACCCGCGTCGTCGACCTGCTGCTGGGCGAGCCGTCCTACCTGGCCGGCACCCGCCTGGCCGGGGACCGCTGGGCCGAGGCCCGCACGCTGCACGGGGCCGGACGGACTGCCGGCCCCGACTGGGACGCCTTCCTTGCGGCGTTCGTCGACACGTTGCGGACCAAGCGGCGGGACCGAGCCGGCGACGGCAGCGTGGACCGCTTCTTCGCGGCGCGGGACGCGTTGCTGCGGCACGTCCCGGCCGACGCCGTGCTCACCGCGCTCGACCGGAGCCGGGTGGCCGACGTCCAGGCCCGGCTCTACGCGCAGGACCGGTCGATCCCGCCGCCGCTGGAGCCACTGCTGCCGGCGCTGGCGGAGACGGTCCTGTTCTGGAGCGCCGGGCGGCGGCGGGTGCTGGTGACGCATGACGAGCAGAGCGCGTTGACTGCCGATCGACTGCGTCGCCTCCAGTGGGCGCTGGCCGAGCGCGCCGGGTTGCCGGCGGGGGAGTCGCCGCTGGCCGGGCTGGTGATGACCGACTCGCGCGACGACCCACGGGTGCAGGTCGCCGACCTGCTGGCCGGCATGGCCCGACCGATCCCGCGGTCCGGTGAGAAGGGGCCCCTTCTCTACCAGAGGCGTTAAGAAGGGGCCCGCCCTTCAGGCTGGCTGGGTACGCGTACTCAGCACAACTCCCGTCCGGTGGCTCAGGTGTCGGCGCGTCGGCGTCGGCAGGATCCTTGTCATGGCCGAGACACTGCACCGACCCGCCGCCCTGCGTACCGTCGAGATGCCCTTGCTGGGGGAGGCCGCCGGCCGCGCGGTGGCCACGCTGGTCCGGCTGGTCGGCCGGCACCCGGCCGGGTGGCGGTGGCTGGCCCGGCGGCACCACCCGGCGCTCGACCGGCTGGCCGAGGCGAACGCCCGCGCCGCGTGCGTGCGGGCGGCCCGGCGGGTGCCGGCCTACCGCGAGTTCCTGCGGGTCCGTCCGGCGGGTGTCCGCCGTCGGCTGCGGGACTTCCCGGAGACCGACAAGCTCGGGTACGTGGTGGGCCACGACGCCGCCGCCCGGTGCCGGCGGGGGCGGCTGCCGGAGCGGGGCGTGGTGGTCGACGAGTCGGCCGGGTCGTCGGGGCGGCCGTTCAACTGGCCGCGCGGCGAGCGGGAGCTGCGGGCGGTGCACCGGGACATCGCCGGCTACACCGGGCTGGTGTTCCCGATGCGCCGGCCGTTCGTGATCAACGCGTACTCGATGGGGGCCTGGGCGACCGGCACCACGACCGGCGCGGCGATGGCCCGGATCGCGGTGGTGAAGAACACCGGTCCGGACCTCGGCAAGATCATCGACACGTTGCGC
Organism: Micromonospora sp. NBC_01392; assembly: GCF_045040125.1. Lineage (NCBI taxonomy): Bacteria > Bacillati > Actinomycetota > Actinomycetes > Micromonosporales > Micromonosporaceae > Micromonospora > Micromonospora sp. NBC_01392. The sequence continues at coordinate 3,208,176 of NZ_CP109549.1, forward strand.
GAGTTCGGCCCGGGGCACGACTACCTGGTCACCGCGTACCCGCCGTTCCTCAAGCACCTGCGCGACCGGCTGGACGCCGAGGACTTCCCCTGGTCGCGGTACCGGATCTTCGGTAGCTGCGGCGGGGAGGGGATGACCGAGGCGCTGCGGGACTACCTGGAGCAGCGGTTCGTGCGGGTGCGTTCGGCGTACGGGGCGTCGGACCTGACCATCGGCATCGGCGCGGAGACCCGGTTCACGGTGTGGCTGCGGCGCCGGCTGCGGACCGACCCGGGGCTGCGCGCGGACCTGCTCGGCGAGGGCGAGCAGCGGCTGCCGATGGTGTTCCAGTACAACCCGTTCGCGACCTACCTGGAGACCAACGAGCGGCGGGAGCTGGTCTGCACGGTGGCCGGGCCGGACGTGCTCCAGCCCCGGCTGCGCTACAACGTCGGCGACGAGGCGCTGCTGGTGCCGTACCGGCGGATCGCCGAACTGGCCGCGGCCGACCCGGTGCGCGCGGCCGAGTTCCGCGCCGCGACGGCCGACGAACGGATGACGCTGCCGCTGCTGCTGCTGTTCGGCCGGCGCGACTCCACGATCTCCTACCTGGGCGCGAACCTCTACCCGCAGGACGTCGAGTACGGCCTCTACACCGGCAACCCGCACGCCGCCGCGATCAGCCGGTTCTGCCTGGCGCTGGTCGAGGACGCGACGCTGGAGACCCGGCCGGTGATCCACGTCGAGCTGCGCGGCCCGCTGGCCGCCGCCGACCGCGCGGCGCTCGCCGCCGCCTGCCGCGACGGGGTACGCCGGCACCTCACCTCGGTGTCGCGCGACTTCGCCCAGTCCCTGCTGGAGGACCCGTCCGCCGGTGACCTGCGAATCGAGCTGCACGAACCGGGAACCGGCCCGTTCGCCGGCCCGCAGAAGATCAAGAACGCCTACCTGGTGGTGAGGTGACCATGCGTACCCGAGACTTCTCCCGCGCCCCGGCGCAGGCCCGCGCCGGCGCGATGTTCATCGGCGGCACCCGCTACGCGAGCCCGCTGGTGCTGCTGCGGCTGGCCTCCGACTGGTTCCGGATGGTGCGCGACATGCGCCGGATGTCCGGCTACTGCTGGCACACCGTCTACTGGCAGTTCCCGCTGACGTTGGGCACGATCGCGTTCTTCACCGATCGGGACGCGATGCTGCGCTTCGCGCGGACCCGGCACCACCGCAAACTGATGGCCTGGCTGACCGACGGCGGGCGCAACGCGACCGCCGGGTTCATCCGGCTCTACACGGCCTCGCCGGACGGCTACTCCAACGGCGCGTGGCGGGCCGAGGACGGCGCGATGGGCCACATCGACACGTTCACCCCGCTGGGCGCGGAGACCACCGGACCGGCGGTACGCCGGTGAGCGGCCACCGGTTCGAGCAGGTCACCGGCCGGCGCGGCCTGGCCGAGTTCCTCGCGCTCACCGACCGGCTGTACGCGGACGAGCCACGGTACGTGCCGACGCCCCGGCAGCAGATCCGCCGCTGGTGGGCCGACGGCGTGCCGCTGTACGTGCTGCGCGACGCCCACGGGGCGGTGGTCGGGCGGACCACGCTGCACACCGACGCGGACCTGGACGCGAAGCTGGGCCGCCGGTGCCAGTTGTTCGGGCTCACCGAGTTCACCGCGCCGGCCGCCGGGCCGCTGTTCGACGCGATCACCGCGCACGCCGGCGCCGACCGGGACCTGCTGTTCGGCCCGGTGGCGCTGCTGCCCAACCAGGCCGGCGGCGTGATCACGTCCGGGTTCGACGACCGGGGCTTCGTGGACAGCGCCTGGAACCCGCCGCGCTACCCGGCCGCCTACGAGGCGTACGGCTTCGCCCGCCGGTTCGTCTCCGACACCTGGATCTGCCCGGTGCCGGCCCCGGTCGAGCCGCCGCCGGCGTTGGGCGGGCAGCCGGACGGCGCGCGGCTGGAGCTGCACCGGGGCGACGCGCGGCGCCTCGACGAGCAGCTCGACCTGCTGCGCGGCATGCTGAACGACTCGTTCGCCCAGCTCGGCTACTACACCCCGATCTCCGCCGCGCAGCTGCGCCGACAGACCGACGGGCTGGCGTACCTGCTGGACTCCGCGCTGCTGCTGTACCTGACCCGGGACGGGCAGCCGGTGGCGTTCGTGCTCTGCGTACCGGACATCAGCGCGTTCCTGGTCGCGGCGCGCGGCGACCTGGGCCCGGTCAACCAGCTCCGGCTGCTGGCCACCCGCCGCCGGTACCGCCGCGAGGCGGTGCTGATCGTCAAGGGTGTGCTGCCGGAGTTCCAGGGGCGCGGCTACCAGCGGCTGCTCTCCGCGCACCTGCACCACAACCTGCACGCCGGCGGCTACACCACGCTGCGCAGCACCTACGTCGGGCGGGACAACCCGGCCTCGGCGGCGCAGTACCGCCGGCTCGGCGGCCGTCCGCTGCACGGTTACACGTTCTACGCCAAGGAGCGATGACATGGACCTCGCCGCGTTCCGCGCGTTGGAGCCGCTGTGCTGGCGCGCGCCGAGCGCGCACAACACCCAGCCGTGGCGACTGCGCTACGAGCGCTGGGCGATCACCGTCGGCTGGGACCCGGCCGACACGCTGCCGGCCGGCGACCCGAGCGGGCGGGACCTGCGGCTGTCGCTCGGCGCGTTCGTGGAGACCTGCCTGATCGTCGCCGCCGACGCGGGGCTGCGACTGGACTGGGTCGCCGACCACGACGAGCACGACCGTCGGGTGGGTCGGCTGCGTCCGGCGCGGCAGCCGTACCGCACGCCGTTCCGCACCTCGGACGTCTGGGACCGGCGTACCGACCGGGGCCGGTTCACCGGCGGCCCGGACGTCGACGTGCTCGCCGCCGTCGACGCCGTGGCCCGGCGGGCCGGCGGCGGGGTCCGCCTCGTGCCGAGGGCCGGGCGGCTCGGCGCGTTGCTGCGCGCCGCCGACCGGCAGGTCTACGCGGACCCGGCGGTGGTGGCCGAGCTGCGTCGGTGGCTGCGGCTGGACCCGGCGCGGCCGGACTACCGGGCCGACGGGCTGAGCGATCGTTGCCTCGGGTTGTCCCGACCGGCCGCCACCGGGCTGCGGGCGGCGCTGGCCGCGTATCCGGTGCTGCGCCCGCTGGGGTTGCCCCGGCTGCTCGCCGCCGGCGACGATCCGCTCGCGCGCGGCGGCGCGGTGCTGGCGTTGGTGGCCCCGCCCGACCTGGACGCCCCCGGCCAGGTCGAGTTCGGCCGGGTGCTGATGCGGGTGTGGCTGACGCTGCACGCCGCCGGCCTGGCGGCGCACCCGTTGAGCCAACTCGTCGACGTCGCCGCCACCCGCGACACGCTCGGGGCGCTGCTGGACGTGGCGCCGCAGCGGGTCGTGCACGTGACCCGGGTGGGGCGGCCGGTCGCTGCGGCGCCCCGCTCGGCACGCCGGATCCGAGATGGCAACGTTCGCAAAACCTGCTCGTCACTTCTTGACGACCGGCGTCTCATCCATGAAAGTCCATATGGGCTGATGTAGTGCGCGGTAAGGGAGCTCCGGCGTGCGCATCGTGGCAGTGGGCATCGTTAGGCGCGGCGCATTGATGTTAGCGCTAACAGTTGCCCGTCATCGTTGATTGTGTGACCGGGAGAGACCATGTCCGAAGTTTCCCGAAGGAACGTCCTCAAGGCTTCGGCGGCCGGCGCCGGCGCGGCGCTGGCGCCGGCCGCCTGGACCGCCGCCGCCCGCGCCGGCTCGGCGGCGCCGCCCGAGGTGCTGGCCGCGAACGATCTGGCACTGTGGTACGACGAGGAGGCCGGCACCGACTGGCTGCGGGCCCTGCCCATCGGCAACGGGCGGCTCGGCGCGATGGTGTTCGGCAACGTCGACACCGAACGGCTCCAACTCAACGAGGACACGGTCTGGGCCGGCGGCCCGTACGACTCCGCCAACACCCGGGGCGCGGCCAGTCTGGCCGAGATCCGGCGGCGCGTCTTCGCCGACCAGTGGACCTCGGCGCAGGACCTCATCAACCAGACCATGATGGGGACCCCCGGCGGTCAGCTCGCCTACCAGATCGTGGGCAACCTCCGGCTCGCCTTCGGCTCGTCCGGCGGGGCGACGCAGTACCGCCGGACGCTCGACCTCACCACCGCCACGGTCACCACGAGCTACGTGCTGGGTGGCGTACGCCATCAGCGGGAGGTGTTCGCGAGCGCGCCCGACCAGGTGGTCGTGGTCCGGCTGACCGCCGACCGGGCGAACTCGATCAGTTTCTCCGCCACCTTCGACAGTCCGCAACGCAGCAGCGTGTCGAGCCCGGACTCCGCCACCGTCGGGCTCGACGGCGTCTCCGGCAGCATGGAGGGCGTCACCGGCTCGGTGCGGTTCCTCGCCCTGGCCAACGCCGCCGTGACCGGTGGCACGGTCAGCAGCTCCGGCGGGACGCTGCGGGTCTCCGGCGCGACGAGCGTGACGCTGCTGATCTCGATCGGCTCCAGTTACGTCAACTACCGCACCGTCAACGGCGACCACCAGGGCATCGCGCGCAACCGGCTCAACGCCGCCCGCAGCGTGGCGGTCGACCAGTTGCGCAGCCGCCACCTCGCCGACTACCAGGCGCTGTTCAACCGGGTCACGATCGACCTGGGCCGGACGGCCGCGGCCGACCAGCCGACCGACGTGCGGATCGCGCAACACGCGAGCACCAACGATCCGCAGTTCGCCGCGCTGTTGTTCCAGTTCGGGCGGTACCTGCTGATCTCCTCCTCGCGTCCGGGCACCCAACCGGCGAACCTCCAGGGCATCTGGAACGACTCGCTCGCCCCGTCCTGGGACTCGAAGTACACGATCAACGCGAACCTGCCGATGAACTACTGGCCGGCCGACACCACGAACCTGTCCGAGTGCTTCCTGCCGGTCTTCGACATGATCAAGGATCTGACCGTGACCGGCGCGCGGGTCGCCCAGGCGCAGTACGGCGCCGGCGGCTGGGTCACCCACCACAACACGGACGCGTGGCGGGGCGCCTCGGTCGTCGACGGGGCGCTGTGGGGCATGTGGCAGACCGGTGGCGCGTGGCTGAGCACGCTCATCTGGGACCACTACCTGTTCACCGGCGACCTCGGGTTCCTCCAGGCCAACTATCCGGCGTTGAAGGGCGCCGCCCAGTTCTTCCTGGACACCCTGGTCGCCCACCCGACGCTCGGCTACCTGGTGACGAACCCGTCGAACTCGCCGGAGCTGCCGCACCACGCGAACGCGAGCGTCTGCGCCGGCCCCACCATGGACAACCAGATCCTGCGCGACCTGTTCGACGCCGCGGCCCGGGCCAGCGAGGTCCTCGGCGTCGACACCACGTTCCGGTCCCAGGTGCGCACCGCGAAAGACCGGCTGCCCCCGAGCCGCGTCGGCTCCCGCGGCAACGTCCAGGAGTGGCTCGCCGACTGGATCGAGCCCGAGCGGACCCACCGGCACGTCTCCCACCTGTACGGGCTGCATCCCAGCAACCAGATCACCAAGCGGGGCACGCCGGCGCTCTACGAGGCCGCCCGCCGGACGCTGGAGCTGCGGGGCGACGACGGGACCGGCTGGTCGCTCGCCTGGAAGATCAATTTCTGGGCCCGGCTGGAGGACGGCGCCCGCGCCCACAAGCTCCTGCGTGACCTGGTGCGCACCGACCGGCTGGCGCCGAACATGTTCGACCTGCATCCGCCGTTCCAGATCGACGGCAACTTCGGCGCCACCTCCGGCATCGCCGAGATGCTGCTGCACAGTCACACCGGCGAGCTGAACGTGTTGCCGGCGCTGCCCACCGCCTGGCCCGCCGGGCAGGTCGCGGGCCTACGCGGTCGGGGCGGGTACACGGTCGCGCTGGCCTGGTCGAACGGCCAGCCCGACGAGATCGTCGTCCGTGCCGACCGCGACGGCACGCTGCGGCTGCGGTCCCGGCTGTTCACCGGCGGCTTCACCCTCGTCGACGCCGGTGACGGCAGCACGCCGGCCACCACCCGACCGGAGACGGACGTCGTCCAGTTCGCCGTCCGGGCCGGTCGCACCTACCGGGCCGCGCGGCCGGGCGTGACGCCGGCACCGACGCCGACCGTCACGCCCACCCCCACGCCCACGCCGAGCCCGACACCGACGCCGACCACCAGCTCACCCGCGCCGTCCGGCGCGCGGGCGACGTACGCGGTGACGGGCTCCTGGTCGGGCGGCTTCCAGGCCGAGGTCACGGTGACCGCCGGCGCGACCGCGATCCGCGGCTGGACGGTGGCGTGGACGTTCCCCGACGGGCAGGCCATCAACCAGATCTGGGGCGGCTCCCACACCCAGAGCGGCGCGAACGTGTCGGTGCGCAACGTCGACTACAACGGCGCGCTGGCGGCCGGGGCGTCCACCACGTTCGGCTTCATCGGCACGGTCACCGGCGCCAACAACCCACCGACGAACCTCACCTGCACCACGATCTGACCGGCCAGGAACACGCCCCGGGTGGGCGGTCGTCAGGCCAGCAGCGTCTCGCGCAGCCGCGCCCCCGGGTTGATCCGACCCACCACCCGGGGGGCGGCCGGGTCGTACACGTCGATGCTGTGGTTGCGGCGCATCATCTCGCGGACCGGCGGCGGCAGCCGGGGCGGATCGTCCATGGTGGCGAGCACCTGCGCGGCGGTGCCGGTGAGCCGCTCGACAAGCGTGGCGCTGTCGGTGTCCACCCGCACCCGGCCGAACTCCCAGCCGGCGGTGGTGAGATCGAGCACCTCGAACAGGCGGGTCACGAACGGCTGCGGGTCGGTCACCCGGTCGAGGCGCTTCGCCCGGCCGCCGACCACCGTGACAGCGGCGGCCACCTGCGCGTACGGGTGCAGCCCGCTGGGCAGCGCGGCGAGCGGCCAGCGCAGCCACTGCCCGGCTTCCTTCCACAGGGGCCGGTAGTTGCGGCGGTGCACCAGCAGCCGCCGGCCGGTGCGCCGGAACACCTCCTGGGCCTGGAACTGGAGGTCGGCGTGGGCCTCCTCGGCGGCCTCGCAGACGATCCCGGCGGCCACCACCAGACCGTCGTCGTCGGCGAGTAGCCGACCGATCGCGTCGACCTGCTCGGGGAACCGGATCGGGGCGTGCGCGCCGTAGGAGTGCCGGACGTCCCGCAGCAGTGTCTGCTGGCGTTCGGGGTCCAGTTCGACCCCACCGCCGCCACCCAGCAACCGCCGGAGCCAACCCATCGTGCCTCGCTTCCGTCGCCGTCTGCGAACCGGGCAATGCTAGTGCGTCGGTGGATGCTCGTATGGTGACGGGGTGGCTGAGCGATCCCTGACCCTGATGGCGGTGCACGCGCACCCCGACGACGAAGCGACGAGCACCGGCGGCGTCCTCGCCCGCTATGCGGCTGAAGGCGTCACGACAGTGCTCGTGACCTGCACGGACGGCCGGTGCGGCGACGGCCCCGACGGCGTCAAGCCGGGCGAGGCCGGGCACGACCCGCAGGCCGTGGTGGCGATGCGCCGGGCGGAGCTGGCGGCCAGTTGCGAGGCGCTGAAGGTCACCCACCTGGAGACGCTCGACTACGCCGACTCCGGGATGATGGGTTGGGCCACCAACGACGCGCCCGGCGCGTTCTGGAACACGCCGGTCACCGAGGCGGCCGACCGGCTGGCCGAGCTGATCCGGCGTTACCGCCCCGACGTGGTGGTCACCTACGACGAGAACGGCTTCTACGGCCACCCCGACCACATCCAGGCGCACCGCATCACGATGGCCGCGGTGGAGCGCACCGGCATCCCGGCGAAGGTCTACTGGACCACGGTGCCGCGCAGCGCGTTCCGGGAGTTCGGCAAGGTCATGCAGGAGATCGGGGTGGAGTTCCCGGATCCGGAGGCGACCGACTCGACGCCGCCGCTGGGCCTGCCCGACGAGGAGATCACCACCTGGGTGGACACCCGTGCCCACGGGGAGCAGAAGTTCGCCTCGCTGGCCGCGCACGCCAGCCAGGCGGAGAACATCTTCTTCCTGCGCCTCGGGCAGGAGCGGTTCGTCGAGCTGATGGGGACGGAGACGTTCGTCCGGGTCCGCGACACCACCGGCGCGCCGACGCCGGAGGACGACCTGTTCGCCGGTCTGCGCTGACGGCACGGCCGGCACCGGTCAGGCCGCGGTGGTCTGCGCGGCCAGATGCTCCAGCACGGCGCGGACGTCGCCGCCGGTGTCGGCCATGATCCGCCGTTGCCGGGTGGCGCCGGTGCCGTCCCGCCGGAGCCGCTCCGCCTCCCGCATGATCAGCTCCCGGTCCCCGTGCCGGGTCAGCGCGGGCGCGACGATGGCGAGCAGCTCGTCGACCAGGTCCCAGGCCGGCCGGGGCCGGCCGGTGCGCAGGTCCACCAGCTCACCGTCGAGACCGTCGTGGGCGGCCCGCCAGTGCGCGGCGGCGACCAGGCAGTCGCGGATCGGCGGCGCGGGAACGCCCGCGCGGATCTCGTCGATCATGGTGGCGACCAGCGCCCGGACCAGCCCGGCGACGAGCACGGTGTCGTCGACGGTGGGGCAGACGTCGCCGACCCGGATCTCCACGGTCGGGTAGGACGCGGACGGCCGGGCGTACCAGTAGACCATCGCGGCGTCGAGCATGATCCCGGCGGTGATCAGCTCCTGCACGGTGGCGTCGTAGTCGGCGGCGGAGTCGAAGTGCGGCGTGGGCCCGATGCTCGGCCAGCGTTCCAGCTGCATCGAGCGCCAGCTCGCGTGTCCGGTGTCCCGCCCGTCGTGCAGCGGCGAGTTCACGGTGAGCGCCTGCACCACCGGCAGCCACGGGCGCAGGTGGTTGCAGACCCGGACGGCGAGTTCCCGGTCGGGCACCCCGACGTGGACGTGGCAGCCGCACACCGCCGGATCGTGGGCGACCGGCCCGAACCGGCGGGACATGTCGTGGTAGCGCGGCTCGTCGGGCACCGTGCGGTGGGCCTCGCAGACCGGGGTCGCCCCGACCGCCACCAGTCGCGCCCCGACCGCGTCCGCGGCCCGGGCGGCGGCCCGACGCAGCGCGACGAGGTGCTCCCGCAGTGACGCCAGGTCGAGGCTGACCGGGGTCACCATCTCCACCATGCTGTGCCGGAACTCCTGCCGGCTCTGCGCACGGGCGACCCCGGAGAGCGCGTCGCGGACCCGGTCGGCGACCGGCATGCTCTCCCCGGTCACCGGGTCCAGCAGCAGGAACTCCTCCTCCACCCCGAGCGTGAGCGGGTCGGCGGTCGCCGTGGCGTCGGTCGTTCGCGGCCGCACCGCCGTTCCGGGCCGGTCGTCGCGGGGCTGCGCCATGTCTCGACGGTACGAGGCCGGTGGCCTCCCGGATGCCGTTTCCACCGACCCCGCGGGCTCCGCACGCGGGGCCGGTGACGAACGGGTACGGCGTCAGCAGTCGAAGTACATCGCGAACTCGTGCGGGGTGGGCCGCAGGCGCACCGGGTCGACCTCGTTGGCGTTCTTCCAGGCGATCCAGGTGGCGATCAGGTCGTCGGTGAAGACGCCGCCGTCGAGCAGGTAGTCGTGGTCGGCCTCCAGCGCCTCCAGCGCGTGCGACAGCGAGGCGGGGACCTGCTTGACGTCGCCCCATTCCTCCGGGGGGAGGTCGTAGAGGTCCTTGTCGATCGGGGCCGGCGGTTCGATCTTGCTCTTGATGCCGTCGAGGCCGGCCATCATCATCGCGGAGAAGGCGAGGTAGACGTTGGCCGACGGGTCGGGGACGCGGAACTCGACGCGCTTGGCCTTGGGGTTGCTGCCGGTGACCGGGATGCGGGTGCACGCGGAGCGGTTGCGCTGGGAGTAGACCAGGTTGACCGGTGCCTCGAAGCCGGGCACGAGGCGCCGGTACGAGTTGACGGTCGGGTTGGTGAAGGCCAGCAGCGACGGCGCGTGGTGCAGCAGGCCACCGATGTACCAGCGGGCGGTGTCGGACAGGCCGGCGTAGCCGGTCTCGTCGTAGAACAGCGGCTCGCCGTTCAGCCACAGGCTCTGGTGGGTGTGCATGCCGGAACCGTTGTCACCGAACAGCGGCTTGGGCATGAACGTGGCCGTCTTCCCGTGCGCCCACGCCTCGTTCTTGATCAGATACTTGAAGAGCTGCAGTTCGTCGGCGGCGCGCAGCAGCGTCGAGAACTTGTAGTTGATCTCCGACTGTCCACCGGTGCCGACCTCGTGGTGCGAGCGCTCGACCGTGAAGCCCGCGTCGACCATGCGACGGACCATGCTGTCGCGCAGGTCGGCGTAGTGGTCGACCGGGGGGACGGGGAAGTAGCCGCCCTTGTAGGCGGTCTTGTAGCCGCGGTTGCCGCCTTCTTCGATCCGGCCGGTGTTCCAGGCGCCCTCGATCGAGTCGATGTAGTAGAACGACTGGTGGGCGGAGGTTTCGTGGCGGATGGAGTCGAAGATGTAGAACTCGGCTTCGGCGCCGAAGTAGGCGGTGTCGGCGATGCCGCTGGCGGCGAGGTAGGCCTCGGCCTTCTTGGCGACGTTGCGGGGGTCGCGGGAGTAGGCCTCGCGGGTGAAGGGGTCGTGGACGAAGAAGTTGAGCGCGAGGGTCTTCTGGGCGCGGAACGGGTCGATGAACGCGGTGGCGACGTCGGGGAGCAGGAGCATGTCCGACTCGTGGATCGACTGGAAGCCGCGGATCGACGAGCCGTCGAACGCGAGGCCGTCGGTGAAGACGCTGTCGTCGAAGGACTCGACCGGCAGGTTGAAGTGCTGCATCACGCCGGGCAGGTCACAGAAACGTACGTCGACGAACTTCACGTCCTCGTTGCTGAGGTATCGCAGGAGTTCCTCGGAATTGGCGAACACACGTCCTCCTGGCAGCGTTGTTGATCATGGCCACGTCCCGTGGCCGGACCGCCCGGGGACATGGCCCGTACCGTCACCGTACGACGGCTCATCGTCCCCGGCTCGCCAACCGCCCATCCCGGGTTTCCTTGGTCACACGCCGGGTAGTCGCCGACATGTGCGGGATCAGCGGTGAGGCCCGCTTCGACGGGGCCACCCCCGACGCGGGCGCGGTGACCCGGATGACCGAGGCCATGCGCTCCCGCGGCCCCGACGGCCAGGGGCGGTGGAACGACGGCTGGGTGACCCTGGGGCACCGCCGGTTGACCGTGATCGACCTGACCGAGACCGGCGACCAGCCGATGATCCGGGACGACCTCGGGCTCGCCCTGGTCTTCAACGGTTGCGTCTACAACTATCCCGAACTGCGCGACGAGCTGCGGGCGGCCGGGCACACCTTCCGATCGACGAGCGACACCGAGGTGATCCTGGTCGCGTACGCCCAGTGGGGCGAACGGTTCGTCGACCACCTGGTCGGCATGTTCGCCGTCGCGCTGGTGGACCGGCGGCGGCGCCGGCTCGTGCTGGCCCGGGACCGGCTGGGCATCAAGCCGCTCTACCTCGCCGAATCACCCGGACGGCTGCGGTTCGCCTCCACCCTCCCGGCCCTGCTGGCCGCCGGCGACGTGGACACCGGCATCGACCCGGTCGCGCTGCACCACTACCTGTCCTGGCACTCGATCGTGCCGGCCCCGCGCACCATCCTGCGCGGCGTGCGGAAGCTCCCGCCGGCCACCGTCCGGGTGGTGGAGGCCGACGGGAGCACCTCCGAGCACGTCTACTGGCGGCCCGAGTACCGGCGCGACCCGGCCCACGACGGGATGGACGCCGGCGACTGGCGGGCCGCGATCGGGGACGCGCTGCGCACCGCGGTACGCCGTCGGCTGGTCGCCGACGTGCCGGTCGGGGTGCTGCTCTCCGGCGGCCTCGACTCCAGCATGATCGTGGCGCTGCTCGACGGGGCCGGGCAGCAGCACCTCCAGACGTTCAGCATCGGCTTCGACAGCCGGGGGGACGAGTCCGGCGACGAGTTCCACTACTCCGACCTGGTCGCCCGCACCTTCGACACCGACCACCACCGCATCCGCCTCGCCGACGGCGACCTCGGCCCGGCCGTCCGCGCCACCGTGGCGGCCATGACCGAACCGATGGGCAGCCACGACGTGGTGGCCTTCCATCTGCTCTCCGAGCAGGTCGCCCGACACGTGAAGGTGGCGCAGTCCGGGCAGGGCGCCGACGAGGTGTTCGCCGGCTACGGCTACCACCACCGGCTCGCGCGGGCGGCCCGCGCCGACGCCGCGGCAGAGTTCACCGCCGCGTTCTTCGACCGGGACCACGTCGAGCTGAACCGGGTGGTCGACCCGGCGTACGCCTGCGACGCCGACGTCAGCGGCGAGCTGGTCGCCGCGGAACTGGCCGCGCCGGGCGCGCGGACCGCGGTGGACGCGGTGCTGCGCCTGGACACCCACCTGATGCTCCCCGACGACCCGGTCAAACGGGTCGACAGCATGAGCATGGCCTGGGGGCTGGAGGTGCGCACGCCCTTCCTCGACCAGGACCTGGTGACGCTTGCCGCCGCCTGCCCGCCCGAGCACAAACTGGCCCGGGGCGGCAAGGGCGTGCTCAAGGACGTGGCCCGGGAGGTGCTGCCGGCCGAGGTCATCGACCGGCCCAAGGGCTACTTCCCGGTGCCGGCGCTGCGCAACGTCGACGGCCCGGTGCGGGAGTTGGTGATCGAGGCGCTCGACGCGCCCGAGGCCCGCCGGCGTGGCCTGTTCCGCCGGGCCTACGTCGACGAGCTGCTCGCCGAGCCGGACCGGGCGCAGGCCGCCGCCGGCAGCAACAAGCTGTGGCAACTGGGCCTGCTGGAGCTGTGGTTGCAGTCGCACGGGGTCTGAGCGGCGGGAGGAACGCGGTGAAGTTCGTCATCGAGAGCGAGACCGACGGCCGGGTGGGGTTCACGGTGCTGGGCGGCGACGGCCAGGTGCTCGCGACCGGCCGCCCCTGCCCGGACAAGGGCTCGGCGCTGGCCGCCATCGGCGAGCTGATGCACGGCCTGGGCGACGCCAACATCGAGGACCGCACCGAGCCCACGACCCCGCCCCCACCCACCGCCACCAGCGAGATCGGTGGCGGCGACATGTCCGCCATCGGCCGCTCCGGCATCCCCCCGGTCTGACCGCCCGCGCCCCTCATCCCGCCCTGATTCACGGAAAGAGTGGTTATTCGGGCCCCGACAGCCACTCTTTCCGTGAAACAGGGCGGACGCCTAGGACGGCGGGTAGGGGCGGCGGGTCAGGGCGGCGTGGGCCATGGTGGTGAGGGTGACGATGTCGAACACCGGCACGCGCAGGCGTGCCTGGATCCGGTGGGCGAACGGCACCAGGTCGGTGCACTCGATCACCAGCGCGCCCAGGTCGGGGTGGGCGCGGGCCAACGCGTCGACCCGGTCGTCCACCTCGGCGGCCAGCCGGTCCACGTCGAGCGCGTCCCGCCGCCCCTGGAGCATCACCTCACGGAACTCCGGCTGCCCGGCCATGCCGGTGACCGCGACCGGCACGTCCGCCGCGCCGACCGCCGCCAGGTGCCGCGGCGTCAGCGCCGCCTCGTCGGCGACCAGCAGCCCGACGGTACGCCCGACCATCCGGTGCACCATCGGCAACTGCACCAGGCTCGACGACCACAGCGGCACGTCCACCGCGGCGGCCAGCTCGGCCTGGAACAGCACCAGGAACCCGCACGCCCCGGTGATGCCGGCCACGCCGGCGGCCTGGAGGTCCCGGGCCGCGTCGACGAACGGCGTCAGCAGCGTCGGGTCGGCGTCGCGGACCAGCCGCTGCGGCGTGGCGCCCTCCACCACCCGGTAGCGCACCGGGAAGTCGAACGTGGCCGGGTTGCGGATGTGCCCGGGGATCTTGTCGAAGCTGGTGTCGAGGCAGAGCACCCCGATCTCCGGTCGGTCGCCCATCAGCTCCCCCTCCGGAAGCGGTCCAGCGCGAACGTCCGCGCCGGCAGGGCCGGCTCCCCGCCGGTGACGAGCTGGGCGAGCAGCTCACCGCCGGCCGGGGCCAGCCCCATCCCGATGTGCCCGTGGCCGGTGGCCACGCTGACGTTGTCGTAGCCGCCGGCCCGGCCGATCAGCGGCAGGCTGTCCGGGGTGCACGGGCGCAGCCCGCTCCACACGTCCAGCCGGCGGCCGGTGTCCAGCGCCGGCAGGTAACGCCGGGCGGTCCGCAGGATGCCGTCCACCCGGCGCGGCGAGATCGAGGCGTCCAGCCCGGACAGCTCCAGCGTGCCGCCGACGCGTACCCGGTCACCCAGCGGCATCACCGCGACCTTGCCCTCGCTGAGCAGCACCGGCCGGGTGGGCGTGCCCGGCCCGGCCGGGAGTGTGACGGTGTAGCCCTTGGCCGGTTGCAGCGTCAGCCCGACGCCGAGCATCCGGGCGCACGCCGTCGACCACACCCCGGCGGCCACCACCACCTCGCTCGGGCGCAGGTCGCCCCGGGCGGTCCGCACCGTCCGCACCCGACGGCCGGTCGTCTCGAAGCCGCGTACCTCGGCGCGGGTGACGATCTCCACGCCGCGTGCCCGCAGCGCCTCGGCGAGACCGACCAGGAACGCCGGGATGCGCAGCGCGGCGCCCTCCTCGTTGAGCAGCGCGCCGGCCACCGCGAAGTCGACGCCCGGCTCCAGCCGGGCCAGCTCCGCCCGGCCCAGGTCGCGCAGCGGCACCCCGCGGGCGGTCGCCGCGCGGATCGTGCGGCGCGCCTGCGCGTACCCCTGCTCGGTGTGGCAGGCCAGGATCATGCCGCGTTCGGTGAGCGTGCCGGCCAGCTCGTCCTCGGCGCACATCCCGCGCAGCAGCGCCAGGCTGCGTTGCTTGAGCGCGAGCAGCGTCTCGAAGCCGGCGCGGGCGTGCCGCTCGGTGCAGTGCCGGCGGAAGTGCCACAGCCAGGCCAGCAGCGCGCCGTCCAGCCGGGGTCGGACCGAGAACGGGCTCTCCGGGCTGACCAGCCAGCGGATGCCCTTGGCCGGCACCCCCGGCTCGGCCAGCGGCGCCGAGCCCTGGGTGCCGACGAAGCCGGTGTTCCCCGCCGAGCAGGCCGCCGCGTCCCCGATCTCGCCCCGGTCGACCACGGTCACGGTGTGGCCGGCGCGGCGCAGGAACCAGGCACAGCACAAGCCGACCATGCCCGCGCCGATGACCAGGACGTCGGGGTCGGCGCGGGCGGGCGTCGTCATCGTCGCCGCCGGTCAGATCGTCACGACGAAGAAGCAGGTGGGCAGGTTGACCACGACCCGTTCCCAGATCTCGGCGCGCAACGCCACCCCCGGCTCGGCGAACGTGCCCGGCGGCGGCTCGGCGAACCCGATCGTGGACCGGCCGGCGTCGAACAGCAACGCGCCGTGGCCGAAGTCGCCGACGATCGCGGTGCCCGGGTCGACCAGTCGGGTACGCACGATGAAGACGCCGTTCTCCTCCACGTCCCGCATCAGCGTGCCGCTGCCGAGCAGCCGGTAGTAGTCGGCCGGGTTGATGATCAGCCCGTCGGCGGTGCTGCCCATCTGCTCGACCTCGTTGCACGCGGACAGGATGGTCGAGGCGAACGGCGCCGGGTCGGTGAGCCGGCCCAGGTCCGGCATGGCCAGCAGCCCGCCCTCGCCGCGCAGGATGGTGTGGTTCTCGGCGGTGGCCAGCCGCACCACCAGCCGGTAGTCGATGAACTGGGCGAAACTGACCGGGTCCTCCCACAGCGTGTCCGGCACCTGCACCCACGCGGTGGTGGTGAGCAGCGGCGGAATGGGGGAGCGGTGGAAGTGGTTGGCCGCCTCCCGGCGCAGGTCCGCGCCGTCGACCGCCGGGTCGTCCGGCCGGGGTGGGCTCTCGTGCCAGTAGAAGTCCTGCGGGTCCCGGGACAGGTCCACCACCTTCAGCATGTTCCGGGACGGGTAGCGGGGCTTGCGCCGGGAACTGGTCAGCGAGTCGGTGATCGTCACGTCGTAGTCGACGCTGGTGTCGAAGCCGTCCTTGGCGAACGCCTCGACGAACATCGCGCCGGGCGACATCTGGGTCTTCCGCTCGGCGACCACCTCGGCGATGGTCCGCTTCACGGTGTCGGTCCGCTGCTGCATGTGTCGCCCCTTCCTCAGGCCGGCTTGCGGGCGACGAACATGCCCCAGCCGAACTCGCCCCGGTCGATCGCCGCCTGGATCTCGTCGCACGACTCGGCGAAGCCGAGGATCCAGGTCCGCGCCGCCTCGTCCGCCGTGCCGTCCGCCCGCTCCCGGGCGGTGCGGCCCAGCACCCGGTACGTCTGCCGGATGTGCCCGTCCAGGCTGCGGGCCACCACGTCCACGAACCCGGCCTCGGCCAGCGCCTCGCGGTAGCCGTCCAGCGAGTACCCGCCGTTCCAGCGCACCCGGTCGTAGACGTGCCGGCGGGCCGCCTCGCCGATCCGCTCGGTCGGCTGGAGGAAGTCGGAGACCGCCAGCACCCCGCCCGGCGCGAGCACCCGGAACATCTCGGCGTGGCTGCGCGGCTTCTCCGGCACCAGGAACAGCGCGTCCTGGCTGACCACGTGCGTGAACGTGCCGTCGGCGTACGGCATGGCGGTGGCCGAGCCGTGCCGGAACCGGATGTCCAGCCCGGCGCCCCGCTCGGCGCGCCGCTGCTCGGCGAAGCGCACCCGCTCGACGCTCAGGTCCAGCCCCTCGCCCCGGCAGCCGGTGCGCCCGGCCAGCCGCAGCAGGAAGTTGCCGCAGCCGCACCCCACGTCGAGCACGTTCGAGGACGCGTCGATGCCGGCGTCGTCGGCGAGGATGTCCGAGGTCCGGTCCGCCGCCGCGTGGTAGTCGGTGTCGTCCTCGCCGGCGAAGTAGCCGGTGTGCAGCACGCCCTCGCTGTCCCAGAAACTGAGGTACGTCTGCGTGGTCTGGTCGAAGAACTCGGAGACGTCCCGCTCGGTGAACTGGCTGGTCGTCGACATGGGCACTCCCTCGTGCGGCGGTCGGGTGGATCAGGCGTAGGTGTCCTTGCGGACGCCGGTCAGGTGGGGCAGGTCGGGGCCGGTGGCGGCGGCGCCGCCGTCGATCAGGTGCACGCCGGCGGTCACGTACGACGCCCGCTCGCTGGCCAGGAACGCGGCCATCGCGGCCACCTCCTCGGGGTGGGCCAGCCGGCCGAGCGCGCTGTGGTGACCCATCGCGGCCAGCCGCGCCTCCACGTCACCGTCCGCGCCGGCCAGCCGCGCCGCCGCGCGTTCCATCGGCGGGGTACGCACACTGCCGGGCGCGAGCACGTTCACGGTGATGCCGTCGCGGCCCACGTCGACGGCGAGCCCCTGCGCGAAGCGGACCAGCGCCGCCCGGGTCACCCCGGACAGCACCAGCGGGCCGATCGGCACGCAGGCGGTCTCGGAGGCGACCAGCAGCAGCCGGCCCCAGCCGGCGGCGCGCATGTGCGGCAGCGCGGCCGTCGACACCGCGACCGCGGGCAGCAGCACCCGCTCGACGGCGGCCCGGTAGTCCTCGACGCCGAACCCGGCGGCGGTGCCGACCGGCGGGCTGCCGCCGCTGACCAGCAGCACGTGCGTCCCGCCCAGGTCGGCGGCGACGTCGTCGACCCAGCGGGCGGCGGCGGCCGTGTCGGTGAGGTCCACGGCGGTCGCGCTGACCCGTCCGGTGGCCACCGACGCCAGTTCCCGTTCGGCCGCGGCCAGGCGTGCCGGGTCCCGACCGCAGACCGCCACGTGCGCGCCCTCGGCGGCGAACTCCTTCGCGCAGGCCAACCCGATGCCGCTGGTGCCGCCGGCGACCAGCGCCACCCGACCCTTGAGCCCCAGATCCACGTCCGTCACCTCTCCGTCTCGCCGACGCGGGCCGCCGCGCCGGGATGCGTCCGGGCCGTTCCGCCGGGCCGGTAGCCGTAGCGGGTGGACAGCGGCCAGGCCAGCGCCGCCACGGCCAGCCGTTGCCGGCCGGTCAGCGTCCGCCGCCACCCGTCGTCGGTGTCCCGGATGACCGTCGGGCCGGTCCGGAACCGGTCCGGGTTGCCGGTGACGGTGTGGTTGCCGCGCAGCTCCACGGTCCGGTCGTGGACCGGGTTGCCGGCCGGGTCGGCGCCGACCAGCCGCAGCAGCGCGTCGACCGTGCCCGCCGGGTCGGCGGCGAAGTCCTCGTACCGCAGCAGCATCGACCGGCCGGGATGCCGGCGGTTGATCGCCGCCGAGGCCAGGTTGAACCCGTGCCAGTACGCGGTGCTGCGCGCCGCCGACATGGCGTAGACGTACTCCTTCGGCTCCCGCCACGAGTGCGCCACCGCGCGCGGGTCGCGGACCAGGTGCAGCCAGTACGGTTCGACGCCGGGCACGTGCGGCAGCAGGGCCGACTCGCCGGGGATCTTGGTGCTGTCCACGATCACGCGGGCGCCGGTGCGCGCGGCCACCTCCCGGTAGACCGCGCCGAGCAGCCCGGCGTGCGCGCGGGTGTCCGCGTCGGACGCGCCCCGGCGCAGCACCCGCCAGGTGTGCCGGGTCCGCAGCCGGGCGCGTTGCCGCCGGATCACCTCGGCGGCGTGCGCGTCGGCCGACACGCCGGCCGGGCGGCCGACCGGCAGCACCGCCGACCACAGCGGGCAGGCGGTCAGCGCCTCGCCGCAGCCGCAGCGGTCGTTGACGCCGCGCCCGGTCGAGTTCTTCCACAGGAAGTGCAGTTCGCCGACGTGCGCCACGCCGGGCACCTCGCCGAGGACGTTGCCGATGATGGTGCTGCCGTTGCGGCACCAGCCGGTGACGCTGAGCACGGTCACGGGTCCGCTCACGTGCGTACCTCCATCGGGGTTTCCGTGACCGTGGGCCGGCCGATGCGCAACGCCATCGCGGCGGCCACCGCCGCGCCGGCCGCGCCGGCGACGAACACCGCCGGGTAGCCGAACCCGGCGGCGACCAGTCCGGTCGCCGGCCCCCACACCGCCAGACCGAGGTCCCAGAACGACGTGTACGCGCCGATCGCCGCGCCCTGCCGCGCCGGATCGGTGCGGTTCATCACCATCAGGGCCAGCGACGGGTGCAGCAGCGAGAACCCGACGCCCATCACCACGCTGCCGACCACCGCCACCGCAAGGTTCGGGGCGACCGCGATGACCAGCAGGCCGACCGCCTCGCCCACCCCGCACCAGGTGGCCACCCGTCGGGGGCCGAGCCGGTCGGGCAGGTGCCCGATGACCAGGCGGGTGCCGGCGTAGACGGCGCTGAAGCAGCTCAGCACCACCACGCCGTGTCCGATGCCGCGGGCGTCCAGGTGCAGCACCACGAACGCGGCCAGGCCGGCGTACCCGGCGGCCCCGAACGTCAGCGCCACGCCGGGCAGCAGCGCGGGGCGCAGCAGCAGGCCCCCGCCCTTCGCCGCCGGCGCGGTACGCGGCGGCGCCGGCACCAGTGCGACGAGCACGGCGCCGGCCGCCGGCGCGGCGGCGCTGAGCACCCACACCGCCGAATAGCCGGCCTGCTGCACGGTCGCGCCGAGGAACGTGCCGGCGGAGATGCCGCCCCACATGCTCACCCCGTACAGGCCGATGAGCTGGCCGCGCCGGTGGTGCGGGGCGAGCTGGACGATCCACACCGCCCCGGCGGTGAACAGCGCCGCCTCGCCGGCGCCGAGCAGCAGCCGGACCGCCACCAACGCCGGCACGCCCAGCGGCGCCAGGTAGAGCAGCCCGCCGGCGGCCACCACGAGCGCGCCGGTCAGCATCACCGTGCGATGGCCGTACCGGTCGGCGAGCGCGCCGGCGACCGGACGGACCAGCAGCGCGGTCACCGCGGTCACCGTGACCACCACGCCGACGGTGAGGTCACCGGCGCCGTGCCGCTCGCGCAGGAAGCCGGGCAGCACCGGGATGACCGCGGTCAACCCCAGATAGCCGGCGAAGAGCCCGCCGAGCAGCCCGACCAGCGCCCGCCGGGGCAGCGGCTTCTCCTCGATGCCGGCGTCGGTCAGCGGCGCGCCGGTCACGGCCGGGCCAGCACGGTCTCGCGGGCGGCGGCCACCTTGCGGACCGCGCGGATCAGGTCGTCGCAGTCTTCCGGAGTGAGGTTCGACGACAGCGGCACGTCGACGGTCTCGGTGAGCAGTCGCGCGGTGCGCGGCAGCGTCGCCCGGATCTGTCCCGGGTCCGCGCTGTCGTAGAGGAAGCGCCAGTTCCAGAACGCGCGGACGTTCAGGTCGTCGTCCGCGCCGATGTTGCGCGCGTCGATCCCCTCGGCCCGCAGCGCCCGGGCGAACCAGCCGGCGTCGCCGCCGGGCACGCGGAACACGAACGCCTCCCCGAGGTACGCCCCGGGCGCGACCGGCCGCCGCGCCGCGATGCCGGGCAGGTCGGCCAGGGCCTGCGAGACGTGCGCGTAGTTGCGGTGGAACAGGGTCAGTCGCTGCGGCAGCCGGGTCAGCTCGGCGCGCAGCAGGGCCGCCCGGATCTCGTCCATCCGGAGGCTGAGCAGCGGCAGGTCCAGGCCGGTGAGCGGCGGTTCGCCGTCCGGGAAGTGCCGGCGCAGCCGCCCCTCGTACGCCCCGGACAGCGCGACCGCCCGGGCGAACAGCGCGCTGTCGTCGGTGATCAGGAAGCCGCCCTCGCCGCAGTTGAGCGCCTTGTCGGACTGGGTGCTGAACGCCCCGGCGGCGCCGAACGTGCCGAGCTTGCGGCCGTTGAGCTCGGCGCCGAGCGCCGGCACGGCGTCCTCGATGAGCGGCACGCCCATCTCGGCGGCGAAGGCGGCCAGGGCCTCGACGTCGGCGGCGAAGCCACGCATGTGGACGACCATGATGGCCCGGATGTCCGGTCGCCAGCGGCGGCGCAGGTCGTCGAGGTCCATCCGCAGGTCGTCGTCGACCTCCACCAGGAATGGCCGGCACCCGGCCAGCACAATGGCGCTCGGAGTGGCGACGAAAGTGAATCCGGGACAGGCGACCAATGACCCGGCCGGCACCCCGGCGCCCATCAGGGCGAGGGCAAGTGCGGCAGTGCCGCTGGAAACGGCGAGCGCGTGCCGGGTGCCGAAATAACGGCACAGTTCGTCCTCGAACCGCCCGCATTCGGTTTCTTTCTGCGCGCGATGGTCGTATCGGAAGTAGAGATGGCTGCGAATGGCCCGAATTGCGGCGTCCTCGTCGTCGGGGTGCACGAATACCGCGCCCTTGTCGTAGGTGGGCCACGGCGTGTCCCGCACCGGCCGGCCGCCGTGCAGTGCGAGCGGTTCTTCCAGCTCAGCGCTGTGCGAGGCCGGCCTGGGCCGGCTCGCCGCGGGAGCGTCGTTGTTCCCGTTCACCGGCGGACTCCTCGAGGCGAGCGGTGGATTTCCTATTCCTTCGATAGGATTTACCGAGCGCGCGCCGGGCAGGGTCGCCCGGCGGAATCTCGCGTCCGGCGCGATCCCGTCGAGGGGTGGGAAAAGCCACCAGATCCGACATTGGCGTTAGGTGGATCCAGTGACCATCATGATTGCCCCCGGACTGGCGGCCGTCAACATGCGATTGGGAATGTGCACAAGGGTTGCTGACAGTGACAGTGGACAATAAGGAATAGTTCCTGGTGGGCGCTCGCCGGCGCCGCCGGCGCCGCCTGTACCGCCCGCCCCGGAGGCGATCGTGTCCGGCGTGGACCAGCAGGGTGCCCGCCGGTCGCTGCTCTCGTGTTACCCAGGGTGAGGGCGGCGGTGGGGATGGTGTTCCGCCGCGGCGCCCCTTTGCTCTGCACCCACGGACGCATCGGTGACCGAGCGCTACCGCTGCGCCCGTGGCTGCAGAGCAAAGGGGCGAGGGGTGGATCCCGACCACCGAGTGCGCCGGAGGATGTCCCCTGGTCAGCGCGATGCGTCGCGAGACGACACACGGCGCGCGTTCAGTCCCTGATCACGTTGAGTAATTTTGCGGGCAGGCACAGAAATCTCACGGAATGTAATCGCCTGAGGGTCGCGGTTTCTCGGCACCGGCTCCCGGCTCCCGGCGCCACGGCGCCACGGCACCGCGGCGTCCCTGGGCGTGGCCCTGCCCCGGTTCGCCCGGGACGGCCGGCCGGTCGCGTTCCTCGTCCCGTGGGCGGTAGCCGTCGTCGCGATCTCCGGCTCCAACCTCTGGACGGCGTTCCGTGAGCCGGGACGCGGAGCGCGTGGTGACGCCGGGCAGGTCACTCCGCCGGCGCTACCACCTCGATGACGTCGGCCGGCGCGCGGCGCGGGGCCGGCGGCAGGTCGGCGTCCGGTCCCCAGCCGACGCGCACCACCAGGTAGGGCTCGCCGATGCCGGCGAGCAGGTCACGCATCATCCGGCGCGGCCAGGCCAGCTCGATCGCGTCGCTGAGCGGCGCGCTGGCCAGGCCCTCGGCGGTGGCGGTGAGCAGCAGCGCCGACAGTGCCTCGCCGCCGCGCAGCCAGGCCGCCGGGTCGTCGCGCTCACCGAACAGGATCAGGTACGCCGCGCCCCGGTCGAAGTCCGCGCCGGCGGTCAGCCCGGCCGCCCCACCGGGAGCGTGGTCACGCAGCGGCACCCGCCGTGGTGCGGGCCGGACCGCGGTGGCGGTGGGCACGCCGTCGCCGCTGCCCGCCGGGCGGTTGGTCCAGCGGCGCAACTCCTCCCGGTACGCCGGGTCGGCCAGCTCGGCGTCGGCGGCGCGGCCGGTGGAGACCGCCAGCATCGGCATCTGGTCCGGGCGGACCACGTGCAGGTGCGCGCCCTCGGCCTCGACCGCGTCCCCGAGCCGGGCCAACACCGGTTCGGGGACCGGGCGGTCGCCGTACGCGCGCCGGTCGGTGCGGCGGCGCGGGATCGCGTCGACCAGCCGGCCGGCCGGCACGTCCAGGGCGGTCGGGCCGGTGGTGCGCAGCCGGGCGAGCAGCGTCGGGTCGGCCCGGTCCGGCAGCCGCTCGACGTCGACCGTCCAGCCGGCGGCGGCGAGCGAGACGCGGGCGTGGTGCAGCGCCGCGCCGCAGCTCAGGACCAGCAGTCGACCGTCCGGGTCGGTGTGCGCGAGCTGCCGGTCCGGGTCCGTGCGCAGCTCCAGCGCGTCCGCGGTGACCCGCCAACGCCAGGGCTGGGTGTTGAACACCGAGGGAGCGTGCAGGGACTGCCGGGCCGCCGCCTCCAGCACCCGTACCGTCGGGTTCTGTTCGGTACGCGTCGATGACCGGTCCATGGCGGCGCCTCCTCGTTGCTCGTCCCCTTCCGAGGTTGCCGGCCGCCGTACCCCCGGGACAGGGCCGGAGGGCCCGACCGGCCGGGACCCTGCGTCCCGAGTGTTGACAGGGGGCCCCTGCTCTGCCGGAGGCGTTAAGCGGGGGCCCCTCCTTGCGCGGGTGGGACCGCGAGGGCGATGGTCAGGTCGAGGATGGTGGCGGGGTCGTGCAGGCGGTCGCCGAACAGTTCGCGGAGCTTGCCCATCCGGTAGCGGACGGTCTGCGGGTGCACGAACAGGTCCGCCGCCACGTCGTCGCGCCGCCCCTGGTGCAGCAGCCAGGACCGCAGCGTCTCGGCGAGCCGGTGCGCGGTGGCCGGGGGAAGCGCGGCGAGCGGCGCGAGGGCCTGGGTGCGCAGGTCGGCAAGCGCTTCCGGGTCCATGCTGAGCAGCAACGCGGAAAGGTGACACTCGGTGTCGACCGGCCCGGCGTCCGGCTCGCCGAGGCCGAGCGTGAGCGCCCGGGTGGCCCGCTGGTAGGACGCGGCGACCCGGTGCCACGGGCGGGCCGGGCCGAGCACCGCCCGGTGCCCGTGCAGCAGCCGGACGAGTTGACGGCGTCGTCCGCCGTGCGCGTCCGGCACCAGCAGCACCGCCAGCTCCTCGGCCGGGTTCATGCCGGGCAGGTCCTCGCCGCTCTCCAACGTCTGCGGGCCGAGCAGGGCGAGCACCGCGCGCAGGTGCCGGCGGGGCAGCAGCACCACGGTCAGCGTCTGGGGCGGCGGCCAGTCGGCCCGTTCCGCGCTGCGCCGCAGCGACTCCTCCGGCTCGCCGGCGAGCAACTGCTGGGTGAGCCGTTCCAGGTCGCGGCGGCGGACCCGGCCGGCGCTGGCCAGCTCGTCGGCGTGCCCGGCCACGCTGGCCGCGGACAGCTCGTCGATGTACGCGAACATCAGCTCGGCGAACTCGGCCACCGTCTCGGCGGCCAGTCCGCTCCGGACCGTGGTGGTGGAGACCTCCCGCCAGGCCACCCGGGCACCCACCCGGTACGCGGCCAGCAGCGCGTCCATGCTCCGCCCGGCGCGCGCCTCGCCGCTGCCCAGCGCGTACGCTGCCTCCAGCGCGGGGGCCAGGGGAGTGCTCGGGTCGAACGCCTGGGTACCCTCGATGAGCTGGAGGAACGTGCCGAGCGCGATGCGTACCGCGTTCTCGATCTTCTCCCGCATGGTGCCGGTGAGCGCGCCGGAGTAGTCAGTCACCTCGGCGGTGATCGCGCTGACCGTCCGCTCGGCGACCATGGGCAGCCGGTCGCGCAGCAGCGCCGCGACGCCGGCGTCGAGATCGAGATGGGCGGCCCGCGTCCCGGTCCCGGTCTCCCGCGTCATGTTGTTCCCTTCGAACAAAAACCTGTGACCTTTTCACCTTTGCTGGTCAAGATGTTATGCGATTCCGCAGCCACGCTGGTCATATGACCACAACTGCGCCCCGCCGCTCCCAGAAGGCATCCTTCCGGGACAGGCTGCTGCGGCTGGCCGGCACGGTCACCACCCCGCTGCTGCCGGGCGACTACCTCGACATGATCGCGCCGCTGCGCGCGGGTGCCCCGCTGCGCGGCCGGATCGTCGCGGTCCGCCCGGAGACCCGCGACGCGGCGACGCTGGTGATCCAGCCGGGTCGCGGCTGGCACGGCCACCTGCCGGGGCAGTACGTGCGCCTCGGCGTGGACGTCGACGGCGTACGCCAGTGGCGCGCGTACTCGGTCACCTCGGCGCCGGGCGCGGCGGACGGCCGGATCAGCGTGACGGTCAAGGCGATCCCGGACGGCAAGGTCAGCAACCACCTGGTCCGCCGGATCCGGCCCGGCACGATCGTCCAGCTCGACCAGGCGCAGGGCGACTTCGTGCTGCCCACCGCGACACCCGAGCGGGTGCTGTTCCTCACCGCCGGCAGCGGCATCACCCCGGTCATGGGGATGCTGCGGGCCGGGCTCACCGAACGGGCCGACGTGGTGCTGGTGCACTCGGCGCCCACCCGTAACGACGTCATCTTCGGCGCGGAGCTGCGGGCGCTGGCCGACCGGGGCGCGGTGCGGCTGGTCGAGCGACACACCGCCACCTCCGGCCTGCTCGACGTGGCCGAGCTGGACCACCTCGTACCCGACCACGCCCAGCGGCACACCTGGGCCTGCGGCCCGATCGGCATGCTCGACGCCGTCGAGGGGTACTGGACGTCGAACGGCGTCATCGAACGTCTGCACACCGAGCGGTTCCGTCCTACGGTGATTACGCCGGGCGACGGCGGCACGGTGACCTTCACCGGGGCGGGGGTGACCGTCGAGGCCGACGGCGCCACCACCCTGCTCGACGCGGGGGAGAACGCGGGGGTGCTCATGCCCTCGGGCTGCCGAATGGGGATCTGCTACGGCTGTGTCGTGCCGCTGCGGCAGGGCGCGGTACGCGACCTGCGCAACGGCGACGTCACCACGGCCGTGCCGGGAGACGGCGTGCGGATCCAGACCTGCGTGTCGGCGGCAGCCGGTACCTGCGACATCGAACTCTGACAGGGAGCCACCGACGTGACCGTGATCCAGAAGAAGGCCGACAACCCGATCGCCCACCTGAGCGCCGAGGACATCGAGATCATCGGCAAGGAACTGGACGCGATCCGGGACCGGGTCATCGCCGACCGGGGGGAGCGGGACGCCCGCTACATCCGCAAGGTGATCAAGACCCAGCGGACGCTGGAGATCAGTAGTCGCGCGGTGCTGCTGTTCTCGCTGTTCCCGCCGGCCTGGATCGTCGGCACGGCCGGCCTCACCGTCGCCAAGATCCTCGACAACATGGAGATCGGGCACAACGTCCTGCACGGCCAGTGGGACTGGATGCGCGACCCGAAGATCCACTCGACCACCTGGGACTGGGACCACGTCTCCCCGGCCGACCAGTGGAAGCAGTCGCACAACGAACTGCACCACCGCTTCACGAACGTGGTCGGCAAGGACAACGACCTCGGGTACGGCATCATGCGCGTGGACGAGGACCAGCCGTGGCACCCGATGCACCTGGGCCAGCCGGTGTGGAACCTGCTCAACGCCGCCTTCTTCGAGTACGGCATCGCCGCGTACGACATGGAGCTGGGCGACCACCTCAAGCAGAAGCGGCTCAAGGAGCCGGCGTTCCGGGCCAAGGCGAAGGCGGTCGGCCGCAAGATCCGCAAGCAGGTGCTCAAGGACTACGTGGTGCACCCGCTGCTCTCCGGCCCGTCGTTCCTGTCCACGCTCGCCGCCACGTTCACCGCGAACCTGATCCGCAACGTGTGGAGCCACTCGGTGATCATGTGCGGGCACTTCCCGAACGGCGTGGAGACGTTCGAGAAGACCTCCATCGAGGGCGAGACGCGGGGCGAGTGGTACCTGCGGCAGATGCTCGGCTCGGCCAACATCAGCGGCCCCCGCCTGCTGCACATCATGACCGGGAACCTGTCGTTCCAGATCGAGCACCACCTCTTCCCGGACCTGCCGAGCAACCGCTACCAGGAGATCGCCCCGCAGGTGCGGGCGCTGTTCGACAGGTACGGGCTGCGGTACACCACCGGCCCGCTGCCCAAGCAGGTCGCCTCCGCCTGGTGGAAGGTGATCCGCCTGTCGCTGCCCAACCGACGCGACCGCCGGCAGTCGGTCGCCCCGGGCCCGCTGGTCCCCTCCGGCGCGGCCTGACCGACCGGTGCACGGCGGGTGAATTCCCGCCCGCCGGCACCTGCACAACCGGTGTCCGCCCAGCTCAGCGCGGCTTCCGTGCGCTTCGGGACGGCCGCCGGCCCCCGTACACTCGCGCCGTCGAGCTGAGGGGGTGTGGTCGTTGATGCCGTACGACGCCGCGACGCCGCCGGCCGCCGGCCGGCGGGTGGTGATGCTTGTCGACAACGCGGTCGAGGGTGACTCGCGGGTGCAGAAGGCCGCCCGGTCCGCCGCCGACGCCGGCTGGGACGTCACGCTGCTCGGCTGCGCCCGGGTCGACGCCGAGCGTCGCTGGCGACTCGGCGCCGCCGAGGTACGCGTGCTGCCGCTCGACGCCCCCCGCGACACCCGACCGGCCGTCGGTGACCCGGGCGACGGCGTACCCGGTCCGCGCGACGACCTGCCTCGGCCAGTGGGCGGGATGTCCGGTCTGCGACGGCGGCTGGTGGCCCGGGGCGGTCTGCCGCTGCGCGCCGCCCGGCTGGCCCGCCGGCCGGTGGAGCACGCCCAGGTCCGCTACTGGCAGGCCCGGCTCGGTGACCGGGCCTGGCGTCGGCTGGAGCCCGGCCTCTGGGACTACGAGCGGGTCGCCGGCCCGGTCGTCGACGCGCTGCGCCCGGACCTGATCCACGCGCACGACTTCCGGATGCTCGGTGTGGCCGCCCGCGCGGTCGACCGGGCCCGGGACCGGGGCCGCGTCGTGAAGCTGGTCTGGGACGCCCACGAGTGGCTGCCCGGCGCCCGGCCCCGCCGCGACAACGCCCGCTGGCTGCCCGCCCACCTCGGCTACGTCCGCGAGTACGTCGGCCACGCCGACGCGGTCGTCACCGTCTCCGACACGCTCGCCGACCTGCTGGTCCGCGACCACGCCCTGCCCGAACGCCCCACCGTCGTGCTCAACGCGCCGGTCACCGCCACCGAACCGGTCTCCGCCGCCGAACCGGTCGTGGCCGCCGAACCGGTCACCGGGGTCGGGTCCGTCCCGGTCGACGCGGGCGAGGCGGACGACCGGGACGCACCCGACCTCCGGGCCCGCTGCGGCCTGACCGCCGGCACCCCGCTGCTGGTCTACAGCGGGGCGATGGCCGTCCAGCGCGGCGTGGACACCGTGGTCGAGGCGCTGCCCCGGCTGCCCGGCGTACACCTGGCCCTGGTCGTCGCCGACCCGGCCGCCGGCTACGTCCGGCAGGTCGTGGCGGGTGCCGCCCGGCTCGGCGTGGCCGACCGGGTGCACGTGCTGCCGTACGTGCCGCACCGGCAGCTCGTCGCGTTCCTCGCCGCCGCCGACGTCGGGCTCATCCCGCTGCACCACTGGCCCAACCACGAGATCGCGCTGATCACCAAGTTCTTCGAGTACGCGCACGCGCGGCTGCCGATCGTGGTCAGCGACGTCCGCACCATGGCCGACACGGTCCGGGCCACCGGCCAGGGTGAGGTGTTCCGTGCCCGCGACGCCGCCGACCTGGCCCGCGCGGTCCGGGCGGTGCTCGCCGACCCGGCCCGCTACCGCGCCGCCTACGACGGCCCGGACTCGCCGCTGTCCACCTGGACCTGGGAGGCCCAGGCCGCACGCCTCACCACCCTCTACCACCACCTACTAACCCCCACCCCCACCCCCACCCCCACCCCGCTGCCCTGAGCGCGCTGATTCACGGAAAGCGTGGCCATCCGGCCGCTGACAGCCACGCTTTCCGTGAATCAGTGCGAGGCGAGGGGTGGGTGTGGGGTAGCGTGGACGGCATGCAGGGTTGGCGATCTCTCACCGCCGCGGCCGCGCGAGCTTCCCGCTCGCCGGTTGCCGCCGCCTGACCTGCCCCATCCCACGCCGGCGACCGGAGACGGTCCGCCGGCGTCGTCGTGTGTCACGGCCACCGTCGGGTGGGCCGTCCGGTCGCCCGTACCCGGAAGGCACCCGCCATGACACCCGACGAGATCATCCGTACCTTCGGAGAGCACTACCATCGCCTCGGCCACTCCGACGCGCCGGAGAGTTCCCTGGTGCCGCCGCCCGGCGACCCGGTGCTGTTCACCACGTCCGGCATGCACCCGCTCACGCCGTACCTGCTGGGGCACCCGCACCCCGGCGGACGCCGCCTGGTCAACGTGCAGCGGTGCCTGCGCACCACCGACCTGGACGAGGTGGGCGACCGGACCCACCTGACCGTGTTCCAGATGCTCGGCTCCTGGTCGCTCGGCGACTACGACATCGCGACCAGCCTGCGCTGGGGCTTCGACCTGCTCACCGACGGCTACGGCATCGCACCGGGAAAGCTGCACGCGACGGTCTTCGGCGGCGACGAGCACGGACTCGGGCCGGACGAGACGGCGCGCGACACCTGGACCGCGCTCGGTGTGCCGGTGGAGGCGCTCGGCGCGGACAACTGGTGGTCCAACGGCCCGACCGGCCCGTGCGGCCCGGACTCGGAGATCTTCGTGTGGACCGGTGACGGCCCGCCCACCGGCACCCCGAGCGGCGACGACCGCTGGGTGGAGGTGTGGAACCACGTGCAGATGCGACACCACCGGCACCCCGACGGCCGGCTCACGCCGCTGCCGGTGTCCAGCATCGACACCGGCATGGGCCTGGAACGGCTGGAGATGGTGCTGCGCGGCGACCGGTCCGTGTTCACCGGCGACGGGCTGTGCCCGTGGGTGGGCGCGGTCCGCGACCGGTGGGGCCTGCGCGGCGCGGACCTGCGCGTGGTCGCCGACCACCTGCGGTCCGCGGTGGTCGTGCTGGGCGACGGGGTACGCCCGGGCAACACCGGCCGCGGGTACGTGCTGCGGCGGCTGCTGCGCCGCGCGTTGACCGTGCTGTGGCGCGACGACCCGACGCGGAGCCTGGACGAGCTGCCGCTGACCGGATACGACGACACGCTGCGTCGGTTCCGCCAGCCGGTCCAGCCCGGCCCGCTGCGGGCGGTGCTGCGCGACGAGGAGCGCCGGTTCCGGGGGCTGCTGCGGCGCGGCCGGCCGCTGGTGGCGCGGGTCCGGGCGCGCGGCCCGTTGACCGAACCCGACTACCACTGGCTGCACGACACCCACGGGCTGCCCCGCGACCTGGTCGACGCGCTGCTCGCCGACGCCGGCTGAGCGGTTGGCCGCCCGGCCCGGCCGGTGCCAGACTCGGGGCAGACATCGCCGCGAGGGAAGAGGCCCCATGACCGGGTACGACGTGCGGCCGGACGAGGAGTCGGTGCCGCTGCTGGGCGCCGAGGTGCGCATCGCCGACCCGGCCGGGCTGCTGGCCGCCGCCCAGAACGGGCCGGTGGAACTGCTGGCCGGGACCGACTTCCCCGCCCCGGTGCGGGAGGTCCGCTGCACCGTGCGCGCCGACACCGTCGACGGGCGGCCGGTGCACCGCTTCGAGGCGTACCTGCGGGTGGAGGCCGCCCCGGCCGGCCTGCTCGCCCTCGGCCTGGCCGGCCCGGTCGGCCTGCTGCTCGCCGAGCGGTTCGCCGCCCGCGCCGTCGACGGCCCGGCCGCCGCGGTGGGCCGGGCCGCCGCGGAGGCGACCCGCCGCCTGGGGCTGCGACCGGCCGGCACCGCGCTGGCCACGCCGCCGCGCGACCCGGCCGGCCGGGCCGTGCTGCGCGCCGCCGAGGAAGCCGGCGTGCGTCCCCGCGTCGAGCAGGACAACGGCACCGTACGCATCCGCGTCGACGTGCCCAGCGCCGAGGTGGGACCGGAGCACCTGCGCGTGGTGCTCGGCGTGCTGCTCCAGGCCGTCCGTGAACTGACCGGGGACACCCTGGAGCCGACGGTGCTGCGCGGGCGGACGTACCGGGTGGGGCGGCGACCGGTCGCGGCGCCGCGCGGCGCGACGGTGGCCGCGCCGCGCAGCGAGACGGTGACGCTCGACCAGGTCGGCGGCCTGGCCGAGGTGGTCGCCCGGTTCCGCGAGGTGGCGGTGTCGTTCCGGCACCCGGCCGCGATGGCCCGCTGGGGCGCGCGCCGGCCGCAGGGCATCCTGATGTACGGCCCGCCGGGCACCGGCAAGACCATGCTGGCCCGGGCGCTCGCCAACGAGGTCGGCGCGGACTTCGTGGAGATCCGCACGCCGGAGATCCTGGACAAGTACCTCGGCGGCTCCGAGCGCAACATCAAGCGCATCTTCCGCGACGCCCGCCGCTACCGCCGGCCCACCGTGATGCTCTTCGACGAGTTCGACTCGATCATCAGCTACGCGGGCGCCGGCGGCGACGCGGCCAGCCAGGCGGTCAACGCCGTCGCCGGCATCTTCAAGCAGGAGATGAACACGCTGTTCGAGGAGAATCCGGACGTCATCGTGGTGGCCACCACCAACTTCCCGCAGCGCGTCGACGCCTCGTTGATCCGCTCCGGCCGCTTCGACCTGAAGATCGCCATTCCGGCGCCGGACGACACCGGCCGCGCGGAGATCCTCACCAAGATGATCCGCGAGTTGATCGACCGGCACGAGCGGCCCGGCTTCCGGATGTTCGCCGACGACCTCGACCCGGCCGCGCTGGCCGCCGACACGGCCGGGCTCACCGGCGCGGACCTGCGCGAGGTGCTGCGTCGGGTGCAACTCGCCAAGGCGCTGCGGGAGGCCGCGGAGGGTGCGCCGCCGGCCCCGATCGGCCAGGACGACCTGCGGGAGGCCGTCGCCGGGCTGCGCCGCGGCTGACCGTGGCCCCGCTTCCGACCGACCGCCGCGGGACCAGGACCGGGCGCGCCGCCACGGCGGGATCCGGTGGTGTCCGGGTCCCGCCGTGGTGGGTGTGGTGGTCAGATGCCGTAGATGAATTGGGTGTCGACGGGGCCGCCGCTGTTGGTGTTGCGGAGGTAGACGGTGTTGTTGCTGGGGCGGCGGACGCCGGGGGTGGTGTTGGTGTTGGTGTTCCATTGGCCGGGTACGGCGATGTCGCCGGAGGGGCCGTGTCCGAAGATGAATTCGTGGTCGGTGGTGTTGGTTGCGGTGGTGGTGCCGTTGGTGAGGTACCAGGTGGAGGTGGTGGGGCGGAAGACGCCGACGGAGTCGTAGCCGTTGTTGTTCCAGTCGCCGGCGATGGGTTGGTCGCCGGAGGGGCCGTGTCCGAATTTGAATTCGTAGTTGGTGTCGTTGGTTGCGGTGGTGGTGCCGTTGGTGAGGTACCAGGTGGAGGTGGTGGGGCGGAAGACGCCGACGGAGTCGTAGCCGTTGTTGTTCCAGTCGCCGGCGACGGGTTGGTCGCCGGAGGGGCCGTGTCCGAAGATGAATTCGTGGTCGGTGGTGTTGGTTGCGGTGGTGGTGCCGTTGGTGAGGTACCAGGTGGAGGTGGTGGGGCGGAAGACGCCGACGGAGTCTTTGCCGTCGTTGTTCCAGTCGCCGGCGATGGGGATGTCGCCGGAGGGGCCGTGGCCGAATTTGAAGATGCGGGTGGCGTCGCCGCTGTTGGTGTCGCGGAGGTAGAAGGTGGAGTTGCTGGGTCGGAAGACGCCGATGGTGTCGATGCCGTCGCCGTTCCAGTCACCCGAGATCGGCACGTCCTCCGGGGAGACGTCCTCGAGGATGTTGTCGTAGCGGACCGGGGTGTAGAGCCCGGCGTAGCTGGACGACCAGGTCCGCTCGATCGTGTCCGAGCTGCCCGTCTGCTCGATCACCACCGGAGCGGTGTGCGCGGAGTCGCTCCACTTCACGAACAGCGCGACGTGGTTCTCGCTGGGATCCCCGGTGTGCCGGAGCAGCGCGTCGCCCGGGGCGAGGTCAGCACGCGCGATCGTGTGTGACCTGCTGTCCAGGTTTCCGGTCCAGAACGCGCTTCCCGAGCCGCCGAGGCCCCACGCCATCGCCACGAACCCCGAACAGTCGGTGCGGTAGTCGCCGTACTGGTTCTCGTAGCAGCGGCTCTGGCTGTAGGGGACACCACCCACGCTCAGCCAGCTGCGTGCCCGCTTGACCGCGTCCGATCGCTGCATGTCCTTGTCGGAACCGTTGTCGCCGCAGGGTGTCGGCGTGGTGCCCACCGCGGCGGCCGCTCCCACCCGCGGCGTCAGGCCCGGGTACTCGGGCAGGGCCGGATCACCCGGGACCGCGGTGACCACCAGCCCGGCCGGGTCCACCGCCGAGGTGCCCGGCGTCGCGGACGCCACAGTCGGCGTCGCGGCCAGGGCCGCGGCCAGCACCGCCACCGGCACCATCGACCGGCGGGCCCACCAGCCACTTCGTCGAGCGTATGAGTGCAAGATGTTCTCCTCGTCTGTTCCGGCGTGCTTGCCGCCTCGCCTTGCCCCAGAGTGTGAGGAGCGCTCCTGACGCCTGACTGGAGGGACAGATCCTGTAGTGAAACTCGTACTACGATCTTCCGGACAGAGGTAGGAGTCGGATCGTCACACCGCCGGCGGGCATCGATCGCCGGCTACCCGTCGATGAGCCAGCCGCCGGGGGCGCCGCGGGGCGGCCCTACGGGTTGACGATCATGCGTACGGGGGAGTCGACGATGGACGACGGGGGGAATGGCGGCCTCAGCGAGCTTCTCCGACGAGCCCGGGTCGGCCGCGGCCTGACCCAGGCCGATCTCGCGGACCGGGCCGGGGTCAGCGTCGGTGTGGTTCGTGACCTCGAACAGGGGCGTAGCGGGAGGCCACGAGGACGTTCCCTGCAGGCGCTCGCGGACGCTCTGGGCCTTCACCACGAGGACCGCGTGCGGATGACACAGCTCGCCCGGCCGCCGCAGCGGGAGCGACCGGAGGCGACCGGTCCGGCCCGGATCTCTGTGCTGGGGCCGCTGCTGGTCACCCGGAGCGGTCAGCCCACCGATCTCCGGACCGGACGGCACCGTGTCGTGTTGGCCCGCCTCGCGCTGACCCCCGGCCGCCCGGTGAGCCGCGCGGAGCTGATCCATCTTCTGTGGGGGGACACGCCGCCGACGTCGGCGACGAACGTGGTGCAGACCCACATCAGTCGGATCCGTCGCCTGCTGGAGCCGGCACCGCACCCGGACGGGCCCTCGTCGGTGATCCTGGGATCGGGCGGGTACCAACTGCGGGCCGATGCCGAGAAACTCGACCTGGTGGCCTATCGGTCCCGTCTTCTCGACGCGGGCGCGCCGGCCCTGCCCGCCGGGCGCGCCTTCGAGCTGCTCCTCGACGCGTTGGACATGTGGCGCGGCGACGACGCCGCCCAGGACGTGCCGGAACTCGCCGGTGATCCGTTGATCACCGCGCTGGCCGAGGAGCGCGTGGAGGCGGCCGTGCGCCTGGCGGCGCTCGGGGAGGTGGTGCACCGGCAGCGGCAGGTCCTCCCGCTTCTGCGCCGGCTGGCGGGGCGGTTTCCGTGGCACGAATCGTTGCACGCGCGGTTGGTCGTCGCGCTCGCCGCCTCGGGTCAGCAGGCCGCCGCGATCGAAGTCTTCGAGAGCGTCCGCCAGCGGCTCGCCGAAGAGCTGGGCGTCGACCCCGGCCGCGAATTGATCGAGGCGCGGCAGGCGGTGATCCGCGGCCCGGGGGATCGGAGCGCGGGTACGCCGGTGGACATCCGTGGTGCCGTCACGCCGCAGCAGGTGCCGGCGCCGCCGGTGGACTTCTGCGGACGCGCTCGGGAGCTGCGCGAGATCGAACGCGCGTTCCGCTATCCGGAGCACGGCTCACCCGTCGTCCGCGTCATCTCCGGCATGGCCGGCGTCGGCAAGACCAGCCTCGCGCTGAAGGCGGCCTGGGGGCTCCGGCGGGACTTCCCGGACGGGCAGCTCCACATCGACCTCCGCGGTGGCGACGACCGGCCGGTCGCGGTCGCGTACGGGCTCGCCCGACTGCTGAAGGCCCTCGGGGTCGAGGCGCGTGCCATCCCCGGTGACGAGGACGAGGCCGCCGCGCTCTATCGCAGCGTGCTCGCCGGCCGACGGGTGCTGATCGTGCTCGACAACGCGCACAACGCCGCCCAGATCCGCCTGCTGCTGCCGGGTCCGGGTGGAAGCGCGGTCCTGGTCACCAGCCGTAACCAGTGTGCGGAGTTGGACGGCGCCACCACGACGCTCCTGCCGGTGTTCACGTCGGACGAGGCGCTGGACCTGCTGCGGGTCAAGCTCGGTGCGGCCCGGGTCCACACCGAGCGCGGGGACGCCGAGGCCCTGGTCGACGCGTGCGGCCGACTGCCGATCGCGGTGCGGCTGATGGCGGGCCGGTTGTCGGGCGGATCGGGGAGCACGGTCGCCGAGGTCCTCCAGGGCCTGACCGACGAGCGGCTGCGGCTCGCCCGACTCAGCCTCGGTGACCGTACCGTGACGAGCAGCTTCGCCATCAGCTGCCGCGCCCTGCCGGCGGCGGCTGCCGAGGTCTTCCACGCCGCCGCGCTGATCCCCGGTGAGGACTTCTCGGCCACGGCGGTCGCCGCGCTGATCGGCGCGGAGCCGCGCGGTGTGCGGACGGCGCTGGAGCACCTTGTCGCGGAGAATCTGCTCCAGTCCGGCGGTACGGGCCGCTACCGGTACCACGACCTGCTGCGCCTCTACGCGCTGCGAGCCGGCGAGACCCGCGAGACGCCCGTCGACCGCGCCGCAGCCCTGGGCCGGCTCTACACCTGGTACCTGACGCGAACCGCATCGGCGATGGACCTGCTCTATGCCGACATGGTGCGGCTGCCGATCGATGTCGACCCGACCGGGCACCCGTTTCCCGACCTCGACGCCGCGACGGGATGGCTCAGCCAGGAGGCGGCGAACCTCTTCGCCGCGGTCGAGGCCGCCGCGGCTGACGGACACGGCGCACGGTCCTGGCAACTGGCCGACCAGCTCCGCGGCTACTTCTTCGTCTCGGGAGACGTGCTCGCCTGGCTCGCGACCGGGTCCGCCGGGCTCGCCGCCGCGGAGGCCGCGGGCAACATGCTGGCTCAGGCCGCCATGCACCAGACCATCGGGCAGGCGCACTGGGCGGCCGGGAAGCACCACCTGGCCGCCGATGCCTACCGCCGGGGTATCGAGGCCGCCCGCGTCAGCGGCTGGCTCGTCGGCGAGGCGTACCTGTCGCACAACCTCGGGCTCGTGCAGGCCGAGTTGGGCCATCCGGACGAGGCGCAGGAGCTCTACCAGCGGGCACTGACCCTGGGGGACGGGCCCGAGTTCCACCACGTTCGGGCGGTGACCCTGAACGACCTGGGCACCCTGTGCCACGAACGGGGGCAGCTCGCCGAGGCGGCCGGTTACCTGACGGCGGCTCAGCAGTTGAACGAGAGGTCGGCGCGCCATCCGTCGGCGATGGCCAACCGGCACAACCTGGCGATGGTCCTGCGACAGATGGAAGACTTCGAGCCCGCACGCGCCCACTTCGAGACCGCACTCGACCACTACCGTCGTACCGGGTCGACACTGCGTGAACTATCGGTGCTCGATGAGCTGAGCCAGCTCGACCGACAGTTGCACGAGTGGGTGTCGGCCGTGCGCAACGCCGCCGAGGCGTTGCGGCTGGCCCGGAAACTGCGCAACCTGCGGGCCGAGGCGGCCACCCTCAACACGCTGGGCTTCGCGCTGTTGGGAAGCCGGGCTGTCGATGACGCCCGTGCCCGGTTCACCGAGAGCCTGTCGATCAGCCGGAACCGGGGCTTCCGGTACTTCGAGTGCCAGGCGGCCATCGGCCTCGCTGAGGCCGCCCTGCTCGAGGGCGCCGCCGAGGAGGCCGACCGGACCGCGGGGGATGCCGTCCTCATCGCCTCCCGCAACGCCTACCGGGCACTGCACAGCGATGCCCTCATCGTGCGGGCGAAGGTGGCGATCCGCCAGGGTGAGCCGGAGACGGCCCGGCAGCACTGCGCGGCTGTCCGGGACCTGCTCGGGACGACGTTCCTTCCGGACCGGGAGCGCGAGTGCGGCGCGATCGAGGCGCGCTTGACCCCACTGCCGCCACGGCGGGATCCGGTGGTGTCCGGGTCCCGCCGTGGTGGGTGTGGTGGTCAGATGCCGTAGATGAATTGGGTGTCGACGGGGCCGCCGCTGTTGGTGTTGCGGAGGTAGACGGTGTTGTTGCTGGGGCGGCGGACGCCGGGGGTGGTGTTGGTGTTGGTGTTCCATTGGCCGGGTACGGCGATGTCGCCGGAGGGGCCGTGTCCGAAGATGAATTCGTGGTCGGTGGTGTTGGTTGCGGTGGTGGTGCCGTTGGTGAGGTACCAGGTGGAGGTGGTGGGGCGGAAGACGCCGACGGAGTCGTAGCCGTTGTTGTTCCAGTCGCCGGCGATGGGTTGGTCGCCGGAGGGGCCGTGTCCGAATTTGAATTCGTAGTTGGTGTCGTTGGTTGCGGTGGTGGTGCCGTTGGTGAGGTACCAGGTGGAGGTGGTGGGGCGGAAGACGCCGACGGAGTCGTAGCCGTTGTTGTTCCAGTCGCCGGCGACGGGTTGGTCGCCGGAGGGGCCGTGTCCGAAGATGAATTCGTGGTCGGTGGTGTTGGTTGCGGTGGTGGTGCCGTTGGTGAGGTACCAGGTGGAGGTGGTGGGGCGGAAGACGCCGACGGAGTCTTTGCCGTCGTTGTTCCAGTCGCCGGCGATGGGGATGTCGCCGGAGGGGCCGTGGCCGAATTTGAAGATGCGGGTGGCGTCGCCGCTGTTGGTGTCGCGGAGGTAGAAGGTGGAGTTGCTGGGTCGGAAGACGCCGATGGTGTCGATGCCGTCGCCGTTCCAGTCACCCGAGATCGGCACGTCCTCGGTGCGAGGGCCGGCGGCGTCCCAGAGCGCATCGACGATGATCTGCGCGTCCGGCGCCTGGACCTGGTAGCGGTCCGGGTAGGCCGACACCTGCACCGCCTGGCAGACCTCGCCGATCGGGGCGCTGGCCCAACTGCCGTTGGGATACTTCCGCACCATCGCGTCGAGGAAGGCGTTCGTGGCCGAGGCCGGGTTGAGCCGCTCGGCCCGGGTGCCCCACCACTCCTGCTGCTGGAACAGGCCGAGGCTGGTGTGGTCCACCTCCTCGCTGATGTTCTGCAGGTGGGTCTCGACGATCACGGTGGTGATCGCGATGACCGCCGCGCGCGACGCCAACCCCCGGGCCCGCACCGCCTCGACCACCTCCCGCGCGCAGGACACGCGGTACGCCGTCAGGTAACCCCGCATGTCCGAGTTCAGCCGCGAGTTCAGTTGGGTGGCGAGCGTCCCGTCGCTCGTGGTGGGACCGGCGGGATCGCACGCGGCCGTCTGGTACTGGGCGGTCAGCGGAGCGAGGGCCGGTGGCAGGTCCGGTCCCGACTCCGCGCCCAGGGCGGGCGACGCACCCAGTAGCGCGGATGTGGTCAGGGCGGCGGTGACGCAGAGGGCCGCTGCCGTGCAGGAGGGGTTCTTCACCAGTGATGATCCAATCGCCGAGGGTCCGAGGACCGGCCCGGTTCCTTCGACCGGGCGGTGCCCAGAGACTCGCGGAGCCTGCTGACGGCAGGCTGGCGCGACGCTTCCAGGACCCATCCCGTACTCGGCGGGCGCCGCGACGCGAGGCGGTGGAGGGTGCGCGGCCGGCCCCGATCGGCCAGGATGACCTGCGGGAGGCCGTCGCCGGGCTGCGCCGCGGCTGACCGGAAGGAGTCGCTCGTGTCCTCGTCCGACCTGCTGCTGTCCCGCCGCGACCTGGCGTTCCTGCTGTATGACTGGCTGGACGTGTCCCGGCTGACCGAGCGGCCCCGCTACGCCGAGCACTCCCGGGAGACGTTCGACGCGGTGCTCGACCTCGCCGCGCGGGTCGCCGCCGAACGGTTCGCCCCGCACAACCGCGCCGTCGACACCGCCGAACCCACCGTCGAGGGTGGGCACGTGCGTACGATTCCCCAGGTCAAGGCCGCGCTGGACGCGTTCGCCGGGACCGGGCTGTTCGCCGCCACCCTGGACGAGTCGGTGGGCGGCATGCAACTCCCGCACGCGGTGGCCGCCGCCGCGTTCGCCTGGTTCCAGGCCGCCAACGTGGGCACCTCGGCGTACCCGTTCCTCACACTCGGCAACGCCAACCTGCTGCTCGCCCACGCCGGTCCGGAACAGGTCGACACCTGGGTCCGGCCGATGGTGGAGGGCCGGTTCTTCGGCACCATGTGTCTGTCCGAGCCGCAGGCCGGCAGCTCGCTGGCCGACCTCACCACCCGCGCCGAGCCGCAGGACGACGGCACCTACCGGCTCACCGGCACCAAGATGTGGATCTCCGCCGGGGACCACGAACTCGCCGAGAACATCGTCCACCTGGTGCTCGCCCGCATCCCCGGCGGGCCGCCCGGCGTGAAGGGCCTGTCCCTGTTCATCGTGCCGAAGGTGCTGCTCGACGAGGACGGCTCGCTCGGCCCGCGCAACGACGTGGTGCTGGTCGGGCTCAACCACAAGCTCGGCTACCGGGGCACCACCAACACGCTGCTCAACTTCGGCGAGGGCGTGCACCGCCCGTACGGACGGGCCGGCGCGGTCGGCTACCTGGTCGGGCAGCCGCACCGAGGGCTGGCGCTGATGTTCCACATGATGAACGAGGCGCGTATCGGCATCGGGGCCGGTGCCACCGCGCTCGGCTACACCGGCTACCTGAAGTCCGTCGCGTACGCCCGGCAACGGCCGCAGGGCCGGCCGGTCGCCGACAAGGACCCCACCGCGCCGCAGGTGCCGATCGTCGCCCACGCCGACGTACGCCGGATGCTGCTGGCCCAGAAGAGCTACGTGGAGGGCGCGCTCGCGCTGGTCCTCTACTGCGGACGGCTGCTCGACGAGGAGAGGACCGCGCCCGAGGGAGCGGACCGGGAGCGGGCGCACCTGCTGCTGGAACTGCTCACCCCGATCGCCAAGAGTTGGCCGTCCCAGTGGTGCCTGGCCGCCAACGACCTGGCCATCCAGGTGCACGGCGGGTACGGCTACACCCGCGACTACGACGTCGAGCAGCACTGGCGGGACAACCGGCTCAACGCCATCCACGAGGGCACCCACGGCATCCAGGCGCTCGACCTGCTCGGCCGCAAGGTCACCATGCGCGACGGCGCGGCGCTGGAACTGCTGCTGGAGACCATGCGCGCCACGGTGAACCGGGCCTGGAAGGCGGACGGGCCGGCCGCCGAGATGGCCGGGCGGCTCGGGACGGCGCTGGACCGGATCGCGGTGGTGACCCGGCGGCTCTGGGCGACGGGCGATCCGGAGCTGGCGCTGGCGAACGCCTCGGTCTATCTGGAGGCGGTCGGGCACGTGGTGATCGCCTGGATGTGGCTGGAGCAGGTGCTGGCGGTGGAGGCGCTGGGGTCGCCGGAGGGGGATTTCTTCGCCGGGAAGCGGGCGGCGGCGCGGTACTTCTACCGGTGGGAGCTGCCGAAGGTGGCGGCCCAGTTCGACCTGCTGGAGAGCCTGGACCGCACCACACTGGACATGCGGGAGAGTTGGTTCTGATCCGCCGGCGGTATGGTGCCGGCCCGGATGCCCGTTGTGGCGTCACACTGCGTGACGCTCCCCCGAGGACTTGGGGTGGAGAGCGATATACCCTCCTGTCATACTTATGACTTGATGTCATATCGCTTGCGAGGAGAGCCTTCTACCGGTGCCGCTCCCCAAACAGGCGCCACCTCATCGACGTTGTCGGTGTGCCCGCGTGAGGCTGTCTGCGCGGTCAGACGATGCGGATATCTCGGGGAAGTCGCTCAATTGGTAGGCTGAATAGCTGCCAGATCTCAGCCCCTCATCCGGGAGGCAGGCGACACGTGGCCAGGAAGGCCGACACGATCGGAGCCCGGATCCGCTACTGGCGGATGCGCCGTGGCGGGATGAGTCAGGCCGTCCTCGCCGGGCTTGCCGGGGTCAGTCAGCCATACATCTCGCAGGTCGAGTCCGGGCGCAAGACGATCGACCGACGATCCACGCTGGTCGCCGTCGCAGCCGCGTTGCAGGTGACGGTTGCGGATCTTCTCGGTCAGGGCACCGAGACCGGCGATCCGGCCCGTGAGCGCGCAGCCGAGTGCGTGCCGGCGATCTGGTCGGCGCTCATCGAGATTGAGGACGGCGCGCGGCGGTTGTCAACCCGCAGTCCGGAGGAGTTGACTGCCGGCATAGCGCGTAGCGACCAGTTCCGGCACCGTTCGAACTTTCCAGCCATGGCCCAGTTGCTGCCGGGTTTGCTGGTGGAGGCTGCCGCGCGAGGAGGGCCGGAACTCGTTCAGGTGGCGTACCAGGCGTCGGCGTGCCTACGGCATCTCGGGTATCGGCATCTGGCGTTGAACGCGGCGCGGGTCGCCGTGTCAGCCGCCGAGGACGTCGAGGAGGCGGCGTGGCTGGGCGCGTCCCGCTTCGCGTACGCGCAGAGTCTGCCCATCGAGTCGGCGTCGCTGGCGGCCCGGGCGGCTGATCGCTCGCTGGCGGAACTCCAGTCCGCCGCCGCTGACGAGCGGGTCCGGCAAATGCTCGGCCAGCTACACCTGTCGGCGGCACTGGCCTCGACGGTCAGCGGTCGACTGGACGTCGCCCGTGACCACGTGACCGAGGCGGCTCGGGAGGCCGCCACCCTGGGGGATCCCGAGGACGGCATGGGATTCAACGGCTGCGGATTCGGGCCGACCAACGTGGCGCTGTGGGAGATGTCCATCGCGGGCGAGTCGGGAGAGCCGGGCCGTGTCATCGAGCTGTCCCGAACCGTGCGGCCCCAGGTCCTGGCGGCGTCGATCCGGCAGATGTCGTACTGGCTCGACCTCGGTCGTGCGTTGGCCGATTCCGGTCGCCGGGACGCCGAAGCGCTTGCGGCCTTCATCCGCGCCGAGCAGGCCGCGCCGGTGCCGTTCTCGCTCAACCCGCTCGCCCAGGATGCCGTCCTCGCGATGGCGCAGCGGGCCAAGCGTCGGGCCATCCCCGACGAACTTCGTCTGCTGGCTGGACGGCTCGGCATCACCGTGGCGCTATAACCAGGTGTAATTCCCCGAACACGGTCAGCTCTTAACGTCTGTCTCAGGCGATGCGGATGCTTCGCTCGGGCCGGGTGCGGCGTCACCACAACCTCTGAGGAATGGTCGCCGCGCCCCAGCAGACGGAGGTGGCCATGGGTGGTCGGAGGGGCCAAGCCGGAGGTGACAGGGGTCAGGAGATCCAGGCCGCCGAGTGGGAGGCCGCCAGGCGGCGGCTCCTCGCTCTGGCCCGATCGGATCACCCCCAGCGCTTCCCGCTGGCCCCGGATTGCAGCACTCGCACGGTCGGGAACGCCGAGCGCTCCGTGCGCCGCCTCTTGCCCTACGAGAGTTACCTGCTCGCGGTGGCACTGGGACTCGTTCGTCGCCATCGGCCGACCTGGTCATGGCGGAAGTGGAGATGGTTGTGCCGTTGTGGCGGAGAACTGCCGTGCCGGAACTGCCACCGGATACCGATCAGTCGTGGTCACTGGCCAGCGCAGGAGGACCGGTGAACGTTGCGGGGCGTCGGGCGTGGCGGGCGCTGTTGACTCCGTACCCCTGGTGGAAGGCGGCGCTGGGGTGAGCGCGCACGGGCCGGTGCTGCCAATCTGGATGTGCGGTGGGTGCGACGCGCCGTGGCCGTGCGCGGAGCGGCGGCGGGAGCTGCGGGCCGAGTACGAGGGCGCGTCGGTCTCGTTGGCGATGTATCTGGGGGCGCAGTTGGTGCGCGCGACGGCGGATCTGAGTTGGGCGCCGGCGGGGGCGTTGCACCGGCGGTTCCTGGGCTGGCTGCG
This sequence comes from Micromonospora sp. NBC_01392, assembly GCF_045040125.1. Classification (NCBI taxonomy): domain Bacteria; kingdom Bacillati; phylum Actinomycetota; class Actinomycetes; order Micromonosporales; family Micromonosporaceae; genus Micromonospora; species Micromonospora sp. NBC_01392. Next base: position 3,250,494 of record NZ_CP109549.1, read on the forward strand.
GTGAGCGTGCTGCGGGCGGGGGACGAGAAGTTCCACTACAGCGACGGGTCGCACCGGTGGATCCCGCCGGATCCCGACTACGACCAGGCGGTGTGGGGCGAGCAGGTGCGCCAGCACAAGCTGGGGCACCTGCGCAACGAACGGCCGAGGGCGGACGGGAGGAGGCCGGCACCATGCCCGAGAAGGTGATGGTCACCAAGGCGCTCTGCTACGTGGTGCGGGCGGGGCGGTTGCTCGTCTTCCGGCACACCGATTTCAGCTACGAGGAGGTGGGTCTCCAGGTGCCGGGCGGCAGCGTCCGCGCGGGGGAGGACCCGGCGGACGCCGCGCTCCGGGAGGCCCGCGAGGAGACCGGGCTGCGGGCCTTCACCGTCGTGCGCGAGCTGGGAGTGATCGAGTACGACATCAGCCCGCTTCGCTTCGAGATCCAGCGTCGGCACGTCTTCGAGCTGGCACTGCACGAGGCGACGCCCGAGCGGTGGGCGAGCCGGGAGGACCACGACGGTGAGCGGGAGCCCACCCGGTTCGAGTGCTTCTGGATCCCGTTGCGGGCGGCGCACGTCCTGCAGTCCGGCCAGGGTGCCCTCGTCGGCCGGTTGTTCGAGTGACCAGGAAACCAATGGCGGTAACGGGAAACTGCGCGGAGCGGGTACAAGAGGCGGAGCCGGGGTACTGCCGACGCATGGCTGAACTTCCCACACACATCCTGACCGACGCGGGTTTCACGACCGACGAGGCGGATGCCATCGTCAAGGCCCTGGTGGCGGGTGACAACCTGCACGGCGACACGAACGCCGCCGAGCCGATCAACATCGACGACCTCCCGCCCGAGAAGAAGGAGGCGCTCGACCGGTTCAACCTGGCGGTCGCCGCTGACGCCTGAGCCGGCTGCCCCCGCCTCCATCCAGTGCCCGGGGCGCCATCCGTAGCCGGGTGGCGTCCCGGTTGGCTCACGGCTCGACGCCGGTCGAGACTGTGGCGCATGGAGTTCCTGTGTTACCACCGCGACCGCCCCGGTTCCGCCGCCCTTCGGGAGGAGCTGCGGGATGAGCACTGGTCCTACATGGACCGGTACGCGGACGCGATGATCGCGCGTGGGCCGACACTGGCCGACGACGGCGTCACGCCAACCGGGAGCCTGCACATCGTCGACGTGGCCGGTCCCGCCGCCGCCCGCGCCTTCGCCTTCGACGAGCCGAATTATCAGGCCGGCGCATACCGCGACGTGCTGCTGCGCCGCTGGCGCAACACGCTCGGGCGCACGATGTGGGACTTTCCGGGCGGCAGCGCCGGCGGCAACCGGTACCTGGTGCTGGGCCTGGGCGCCGGGCCGGCGGGCGACCTGACCGTACCGGACCGTCCGGACGAGCTGGTCGCGTACGGGCCGCTGCTGTCCGACGACGGAACCCGGTGGTTGGGCACCGCTGCGGTGGTCCGGGCCGCGGAGCCCGGCGCGGCCCGCGCCGTCCTGACCCCGAGCCGGTACGCCGGGATCGAGGTGCACAACTGGCAGTTCGGCGGGCGGCGCGGGTAGTCCGGCCAACGCGGCGGGTCGGGGTCGGTAGGCTGCGTCCCTGCCTGCCTCAGCGACGCGAGGGGAACGCCCGTCATGGCCATGGTCCGTGTCGAAGCCGTCGTCGACGCGCCCGCCCGGCAGGTCTGGGACGCTGTCGCGGATGTCGGCGCGGTGCACCGGCGACTGCTGCCCGGCCGGGTCGCCGACGCCCGGCTCGACGGTGACGTCCGAATCCTGACCATGCCGGACGGACATCAGATCCGGGAACTCATCCTGGGCGTCGATCACGACCTGCGCCGGATGGCGTACGCGGTGGTCGAGGGGCAGCGCCTGCCGTTGACCTACCACCACGCGGCGTTCCAGGTGCTCGACGAGGGCCGCCGCAGCCGGCTCGTCTGGCTGACCGACGTCCTGCCGCACCACATGGCGGACGTGGTGCGGCCGCGGGTGGAGCGGGGGATCACGGAGATGAAGGCGGCCCTGGAACGCGACGCGACGTCGTGACGGGCTGCCGCGTGTCCGGATCGGGTCCGGACCGCGGTCAGTGACGGTCGGGGGCGCCCTGGATGATGCGGTCCAGGATGGCGCGTGCCGTCGTGAGCTTCTCGATGGACCCGGTGAGGCGGTGGCGTTCCTCGGCCAGGGCATCGAGAAGTTCGGGGCAGGTGGGCGCCAGCACCGTCCGGTCGTCGGGGATGCAGGGCAGGATCTCGGCGATGGCGGTGGTGCCCAGGCCGGCGGAGAGCAGCAGTTGGATGTGCCCCACGACGCGTACGGCCTGTTCGTCGTAGTCCCGGTACCCGCTCGCGTGCCGGTCGGGCCGCAGCAGCCCCTGTTCCTCGTAGTAGCGCAGGGCGCGGGGGGTGGTGCCGGTCTGCCGGGCCAGTTCACTGATCCGCATGTCCGGAGCCAAACAGGACTTGACCTTCACGTCAACGTGAAGGTTTACCGTCGCTGCTGTGACAGACCATGACATCCCCATCGACCAGCGGTCCACCGTCGCCGTCCTGGGCCTCGGCCCGATGGGCCGGGCACTCGCCACCGCCGCGCTCGCCGCCGGGCACCCGACGGTGGTGTGGAACCGTACGCCGGGCCGGGCCGACCCGCTCGTGGCGCGGGGAGCCGTGCTCGCGCCCTCGGTGGGCGACGCGGTACGGGCGGCCCCGGTCACGATCGCCTGCATGATCGACTATGCCGCGGTCCGCGCGAGCACGTCCGACCTCACCGACCGGCCCGCAGGCACGCTGGTCAACCTGAGCAGCGGGCACGCCGCAGAAGCCCGCGCCATGGCCGACCTCGCCGCACGGCGTGGCGTCGACTACCTGGACGGCGCCATCCTGACCCCGGCGCCCACGATCGGCACACCCGCCGCGACGATCCTCTACAGCGGACGGCACGCGCTCTACCAGCGGCACCGAGCTCTGCTGGACGCGTTCGGCGGCACCGGCATCCACCTCGGCGACGACGTCGGCGGCGCGGCGGCGTACGAGACGGCGCTGCTCGACCTGTTCGCCATGTCCGTCGGTGGGCTTGCGCACGCCTTCGCCCTGGCCGTCGCCGAGGGCATCGCACCGGCCGCATTCGCCCGCTTCGCCAAGGGGATCGGCGGGCTGCTGCCCGATCTCACCGACCGGTTCGCCGCTCAGCTTGCCGCCGGGCAGTTTCCGGCCGACGTCTCCAGTGTCGCGTCGGCGGCCTCCGCGCTGACGCACGTGCGGGCCGCCGCCGCCGTGCACGGAATCGACGCCGCCCCGCTGGAGGCCGTCCACCGCATCATCGAACAGGCGGTCGCGGCCGGCCACGGCGGCGACAGCTACGCCCGGCTCGCCCAGCAGCTCGCCGGAGCCGGAGTCGACGACGTGGCCCCGCGGGCGGGCTGACACGTCGACCGCCGGATCACCCGGTGGTCGGAGGTTTCGCCTTCTGCGGATGGGGCGTCTCGTGGCGGGCCAGCATGGCGACGAACTCGCGGATCTTCCGCTCCCGGGTCTCGGCCCGTTTGACCGCGTTGAGCCGGTGGATGAGCGCGAACCGGTTGGTGCTGGTGAGGACGTCGAACATGGCCTGGGCGGCCGGGTCGGCGGCGACGGCGGCGAGCAGGTCGGCCGGCACCTCGGCCTCCGAGGGCGGGGCGTAGGCGGCGGCCCAGCGCCCGTCCGCCTTCGCGGCCTCCACCGCCGCCCGGCCCGAGGGTCGCATCCGCCCCGCCGCCTCCAGCCGGGCCACGTGCTCGACGTTGCGTCGGGACCAGGAGCTGCGGGGCCGGCGCGGGGTGAACCGGATCCAGGAGCTCTCCTGGTCGCGCTTGCGGGCCTGCCCGTCGATCCAGCCGAAGCACAGCGCCTCGTCGACGGCCTGCTGCCAGGTCAGCGTGGTGACCGTGCCGCCCTTGCGGGTCAGGGCGAGCCAGACGCCGGGTGAGGTGGCATGGTGGGCCGACAACCACGCCCGCAGCGCCTCGGCGTCCGCGACGACCAACTCTTCCAGCTCGATGCCCGGCATGACGGAAGGCTAACCCCTCGGTATGACACACGAGATCACCGCCGACCTGGTCCGGGAACTGCTCCACGACCAGCATCCCGATCTCGCCGATCGACCGCTCCGGCCGGGTGCGCGGGGATGGGACAACCAGTTGTGGCGGCTCGGTGACGACCTGGCCGTCCGGCTTCCCTGGGCGACCGCGGCCGCCGACGCGTTGCTGCGCAAGGAACACCGCTGGGTGCACGCCGCGCCCGCCCCGGCGCCTTATTTCACGGAAATAGTGGCTAACTGGGCCCCGAAGGCCACTCTTTCCTTGAAACAGGCGCGTGGGGCGGCGCGTGGTGGGAACGCCGCACTCCGCCGGGTCGGCGCCGACGTCCCGGCCCGGCCCGGCCCGTAGGGTCGGCGCATGACGACCGAACAGGTCCGCCGGGCGTACGCGGCCATGGCGGACCGCTACATCGCGTTGTTCGGCACGAGTGGCCAGGTGCACGCCGACGACCTCGCGTTCCTCCGGCGGCACCTGACCGGCCGGCCCGGCCCGGTGCTCGACCTGGGCTGCGGGCCCGGCCACCTCACCGACTTCCTCCGCGCCCACGGCGCCGACGCGACCGGAGTCGACATCGTCGCGGAGTTCATCGCCCACGCCCGGGCCGCCCATCCGACCGGTCGCTACCTGCTCGGGTCGATGACGGATCTCCCGGTCGCCGACCAGTCGGTCGCCGGCATCCTGGCCTGGGGTTCGGTGATCCACCTGCCCCCGCCCGACCTGGACCGGGTGCTCGCCGAATTCCGCCGGGTGGCCGCGCCGGGCGCGACCGTGGTGCTCGGGATCTTCGTCGGCGAGGAGGTCGCCGCGTTCGACCACAAGGTCGTCACCGCCTACCGCTGGCCGGTCGACGCGTTCGCCGAGCGGCTGGCCCGGGCCGGCTTCACCGAGGTGGAGCGCCTGCACCGGCCCGGCGACGCCACCCGCCGGCCGCACGCCGCCGTCGCGGCGGTCGCCGCCGGCTGATTCCCTATCGGGGATCGGCTGTCAAGGTGCCGGTTGCTTGACCTTGTGGGTGGGCTGGTTGGACGATCGTTGGTGGGGAAGGTCGCCTCGTTTGTCGGCGCTTCGCGCGTCTGACCTGACATGTCCCGTGAGGACTCGTTGAGGGGCCTTCCCCGCCTTCGGGCTGGTGGGTTTGGTGCTGCGTCGGCGGGCGCGGACGTCGGCGGGGACGGTCCACTGCTCGGCGATGATCGTTTTCGCCTCGTATGGGGTGACCGGTGTGCCGTCGGTGTCGCAGATGACATAGGGCATCCGGCGGTGCATGACGGTCCAGGCGCGTTCGGCGAGGCGGCTGGCGACCACGCAGAGGGCTTTGAGGTGTTCGGCGCCGCGTTCGACCATCTGCGTGTAGTAGACCTTCGCCAGTTGGGGGTCTTGTTTGCGGGCGTGGTCGGCGGCGCGGATCAACGCGGCGCGGGCCAGCCGGGACCCGGCCTTGGACATCGGTTGACCCTTGCGGTCGGTGTTGCCGGTTTCCGACGCGCGGGGGGCGAGGCCGAGGTAGGACTTGAAGTGCGCGCCGGAGGGAAACCGGTCGGCGTCGCCGATGACTGTGGCCAGGATCGGGCCGCCGACGGTTGCCAGGCCGGGCAGGCTGCGGGCGAGTTGGCCTGGGTCGGCCCACCGGTAGGCGTCCTCGCGCATGGCGGCGTGTGCGGCCAACTCCGTGTCGATCGCGGCGAGCAAACGCACTTCGGTGGCGACTTCGGCGGCCAGGTCGGCGAACGCCACCGCGGGGTGATCGCCGTAGAGGTCAACCGCGGCGCGGGCCGCGGTGATCCACTGCTGTGCGCGGGCGGTTCCCTGATGGTTGTTCGACGCCTTGACGATCACTGCGTTCAGCCGGGCGGTTCCGGCTTTGAGCAGGGCCCGCGGGTCGGCCCACCGGGATAGCACCGCCATGTCGGCCCTGCCCAGGTCCCCGGTCAACGGGGTCAGCGGCATCAATTGCCGGACCAGGTCCTTGATCCGTACCTTGTGCTCCGAGGCGGCCTGCGTCAGCCGGTCACACGCCCGCACCCGCCGGTCCAACGCCGCCTGCTGCGCCGTGGGCAATCGCAGCGGCTGGACCCCGTTCGGATCGACCAGCGGCAGCCGAGCCAGGGTGTCGGCGTCGATGCCGTTGGACTTGGCATGCCGGGACAGGAACCGGCGCAGGTCTGCTGCCTTCGCCGAGGACACCCGGAACACCGTGTGTCCCCGCGAGACGAAGAACACCGCCACCGGCAGCCACGCCGGGCCGGTCGGCTCGATCACCACCTCCAACCGGGTCCCGTCCGCCGCCCCCGCCAACGCCGCCTGCTCGATCGCCGACAGACTCTCCACGCTCGGTTCACACCGTCGCCGACAGACCTGCCGGCCAGCCTCGTCGAGAACCCGGACCGTGTGCGCCGAGGCGATACCCAGATCAACGCCTACCAGCCGCCGCTGCACCATCCCTACCCCTTCCCGCTGACCAGTCACCATCGACTCCGGCAGCCCGAGTAAGCAGACGTCTCTATCGGCCACGGTCCCAAGGAGGCAGAGCGCCCTGACGACGGCTCCCACTCATGCGCTGCAACCGGACCCGGCCTCGACAGGGCCGGCCCACTTCCCTCATCCGGGGCATCCGTGGCCAGACCAGCGATGGCAATCAGTCGGACGAGGCGAAACCCTCAGAGCCGTACTCAACGCCACTCACCGGACCAACCGGGATGCTCATGCAACCCCAGGACCACCGGGCTGATCAAGCACCGGAGTCCTTTACATGAGCCGCCCGTCGTCAGTTGGGTGCCGCCCGCCCCAACGACGCGCCACCCCGCCGTCAGGACGCCGGCTCGGAGTTCCGGAGCGCCGCCGACGCCGTCGCCCGTACGGTCGGGTTGCTGTCCTCGCTCAGGTGGGCGAGCAGCGGTCGGGCCGGTGGCCAGCGTGGCAGCGCGGCGGCGAGGACGCCGGCGACGGCCGCCCGCACCCACCAGTCCGGATCGTCGACCCGGGACCGCAGCGCGTCCGGTGGCACGCCGAGCAGGCCGAGGCCGCGCACCGCCCCGGCGCGTACCGACGACTCGGGGTCGTCGAGGAGCACGCCCAGCGCGGCTGCCGCCACCGGGACGCGGTCGGAGTGCGCGGCGCGGCGGCCGATCGCCTCGCCCAGCACGGTCCGGACCGGCCAGGCCGGGTCCGCCGTCAATTCGACCAGGTGGTCCACCACCGCCGGCGGGGCGGACCAGGCCAGCAGCAGCACGGCCTGATCACGGACCCAGGCGTCCGGGTCCCGCAGCGCGGTGACGACCAGCGCGTACGCCCGCGGGTCGAGGTGGACCGCCGGCAGCGCGCCGAGCGCGGTCCGCCGGATCTCCGGGTCGGGGTCGGCCGCCGCCGCGCGCAGCGGCTCCAGGTCCGACGCCTCGAACATGTGCCCGAGCGTCTCCAACGCGGCCCGCCGGAGGTACGGGTCGCCGTCGTCGAGCAGCGGCAGGACGACCGCCCGGCAGGCGGGCGGGTCCGCGCGGGTGGCCAGGCCCACCGCCATCCCCAACTGTTCGCCGTCGTCGTCACCGTCGCGCAGCGCGTCGGCGTAGAGCCGCAGCAAGCGGGGGAGCACGTCGGCGCCGGACAGCCGGGCCAGCAGGTGGGCCATCAGGTTCCGGCCGTACCCGTTGCGCTCGTGCACGTAGCGTTCCAGCTCGGTCCGGGCCGATGCCGCGGTGGCAGGGGCGCCCGCCGCGGCCAGCTCCCGCAGGAGCGGCCACGGATCGTCGTCCCGGCTGCCGTCGGGGTCGTCGTCGACGATGCGCAGCAGATCGGCCAGCGTCACGCGGACCTCCGTCGGCGCGGGCCGGGCGGTCAGGACGCCTGGCGGACGGGCGTGTCGGCGAGCCAGGTGTCGGCCAGCTCGGCGAGCGGGACGTCGAGCGCCTGACTGAGGCAGACCACGGTGCCGAACGCCGGCGCGGGCAGCCGGCCCGCCTCGATCTTGCGGAGCGTCTCCGGGGAGATGCCGGCCGCCAGGGCCACCTCGCCGAGGCTGCGGCCGGCTCGCGCGGATCGCAGGGCGACGCCGAGGCGTCGGCCGGCGGCGATCTGTTCGGCGGTGAGTGGCTGGCGAACCATGGCAGCAGGATATCCCCTCGGGACGCCCGCAGCGGGCGTGGTATAAAAATACCGGACCGGGAGAGGGAGGCTGTCGTGATCGAGCTCAAGTCCGCCGAGGAGATCGGCCGGATGGCGGTGACCGGCCAGTTCGTCGGTGAACTGCTCGCCGAGCTGAAGGGCGTCGCCGCGGTCGGCGTCAACCTGATGGACATCGAGCACCACGCCCGCCGCCGGATCGCCGAGCGCGGCGCCGAGTCCTGCTACTGGGACTACGCCCCGTCGTTCGGCCGGGGCCCGTTCCGCAACGTGCTGTGCCTGTCGGTCAACGACGCGGTGCTGCACGGCCTGCCGCACGACTACGTGCTGCGCGACGGCGACCTGCTCAGCATCGACATGGCGGTCGGCATCGACGGCTGGGTCGCCGACTCCGCGCTCTCGTTCGTCGTCGGCACCCCCGACCCGGCCGACCTGAAGCTGATCGAGGCCACCGAGGTCGCGCTGGAGGCCGGCATCGCCGCCGCCCGGCCCGGCGGTCGCCTCGGCGACGTCTCCGCCGCGATCGGCGAGGTCGCCCACGCCTACGGCTACGGCGTCAACGGCGAGTTCGGCGGCCACGGCATCGGTCGCACCATGCACGAGGCCCCGCACGTGGCCAACAGCGGGCGCGCCCGCCGCGGCATGAAGCTCACCCCCGGCCTCACCATCGCCATCGAACCCTGGCTGTGCCGCACCACCGACAAGATCAGGGTCGACGAGGACGGCTGGACGATCCGCTCCGCCGACGGATCCCGCACCGCCCACTCCGAACACACCGTCGCCGTCACCGAGTCCGGTCCGCAGGTCCTCACCCGCCGTCCCACCGACGCCGCCACGCCGGGCGACCCCACCCGGAAGCCCGCCGCCGCCTCCTGAGCCGGGCCCGGACGGAAGTCCCGCCCGGCAGCAGCAGCGGGGTGCCGAGCAGCAGCACGCCGGAGACGGTGATCGCGGCGAGCGGGCCGGTGAGCGAGGCGAGGCCACCCCAGACCACCGTCAGCGTGGCCGACGTGAGCCGGCTGCCGACGCTCCACGCGCCGAGCACCCGGGCGACGTGGTCGGTGGGGGTCCGCCGCAGCCGCTCGGTGGCGTAGATCGGGTTGAACACGCCCATCGCCACGATCAGCAAGCCCTCGACCACGATCACGGTGACGAGCCCGCCGACGCCGGGTCGGACGAACGCCAGCCCGAGCGGGAAGACCGACCGCAGCCAACCGCTGACGGTCAGCACCCGCCGCCCGCCGTACCGCCGCACCAGGCGGGGGGAGAGGCGCGCGCCCACGAAGCCGCCCAGCGCCGGCACGCCGAACGCGAGACCGTACTGCCAGGCCGGGAACGCGTACTCACCGAGCAGGAGCACGGCCAGCAACGGGACGGTGGCCGTGATCAGGCCGTTGACCAGTACCGAGTTGAGGAACAGCCGCCGCAGGACCGGATCGCGGCGGAGGAACCGCCATCCGCCGAGCAGATCCGCGCCGCGCGGCGTCGCCGCCCAGGCCGTCGCCACGTCGCCGCCGGAGATCCGGTGGACCGCGAGCGCCGACAACAGGTAGCTCAGCGCGTCGGCGGCGACGGTGACGACCGGGCCGAGCAACCCGACCAGCGCGCCGCCCAGCGGCGGGCCGGCCGCCGTCGCCACCCAGGCCGTGCCCTCCAGGCGACCGTTCGCGACCAGCAGCCGGTCGGTGGGCACGAGATGCTTCAGGTACGCGCCGGACGCGGCCGTGAACGCGATCCCCGCGCTCCCGCAGACCACCGCGACGACCAGCAGGTGGCCGAAGGTCAACACCCCGAGCACGTACGCGACCGGCACGCTCGCCGTCGCGGCGAACCGGACCAGATCGGTCCCGATCATCACCGGGCGCTTCGGCCGGTGCTCCACCCACGGCCCGAGCGGAAACGCCACCACCGCCGTGACCGCGAGGCCGGCCGCCTCCAGCAGCGACACCGCGAACGCCGACGAGTGCAGCTCCCGCACCGCGAGCAGCGGGAACGCGCCGAACGCGAGCCACGTGCCGTACGTGCTGACCGCGTACGCCGACCACAGCCGGTGGAAGTCCTGATCCCGTGCCACCGCCGCATCAGACCGGTCGCCGGCGCGCGTGATCAAACAACCGCGCCCGGGCGAGCCACAACCAGCGGTTGGACGGCCATAGGCTGAGCCGGTGGACTCCGAGGCAGTGCGATCGTTCGTCCGGGCCGCCGACGTCGGGCAGTTCCAGCATGCCGCCGACGAGCTGGGCGTCACCCAGCAGGCCGTCTCCAAACGGGTCGCCGCGCTGGAACGTGAGTTGGCGGTCCGCCTGTTCACCCGCACCGCCCGCGGCGTCGACCTGACCCCCGACGGCCGGGCGTTCCTCCCGCACGCCCGCGGCATCGTGGCGAACGCCGACCGGGCCGTCGCCGCGCTCCGGCCCGGCTCCCGGGCGCTGCGCGTCGACGTGCTCGGCCTGCGCAGCGCACAGGCCGTCGTCCTGCACGACTACTGGCGCGCCCACCCCGGCACCCGTCTGGACGTGGTCACGCTCCGGGTCGACGACCCGCACCGGGTGGCCGCCGCCGTCCGGGCCGGCGACCTGGACGCCGCGTTCCGCTCCGTCACCGACCCGGCCACGTTGCCGCCCGACGTCCGGATGATCCACGCGTTCGACTCGCCGCTGGAACTGCTCGTCGGTCCCCGGCACCCGCTCGCCGCCGCCCGCACCCTCACCCCGGCCCACCTGCGCGGGCTGCGCATCTGGGTGCCCGGCATCGTGGCGCACAGCGAGTGGTCGGAGTTCTACGACCAGCTCGCCACCGCCTTCGACCTCCGCATCGACGCGGCCGGCCCGAACTTCGGCGACGAGGTGCTCCTCGACACGCTGGCCGACGCCGCCGACGTGGCCACAGTGGTCGGCGCGCGCGACAGGTACCTGTGGCCGGCGAGCCACGACCTGCGCCGCATCCCGATCCGGAACCCGACGCTCGCGTACCCGATCTCGCTGATGCTGCCCACGACGAACCCGCACCCGGGTCTCCGGGCGATCGTCGACCACCTCGCGGCCCTGACGCCGCCGCCCGACCCGGTGTGGCGACCGTCCTGGGCCGCCGTCACCCCGGCGGCGGGCCGGCGCTGACCCGGCTCCGGCGGGCGCCGGTTACCCTGCGGCCCGTGGACGTCTCCGACTGGCTCGCCGACACCCGTGCCTCCTACGACACGGTGGCGGTCAGCTACGCCGACCTGCTGCGGGACGCGCTCACCGAGGAACCGTTCCAGCGGGGCATCCTGGCGCTCTTCACCGAGCTGGTGCGGGCCCGGGGCAGCGGGCCGGTCGCCGACGTCGGCTGCGGCCCCGGCCGGATCACCGGCCATCTGCACGGGCTCGGCCTGGACGCGTTCGGCGTCGACCTGTCACCGAGCATGATCGAGGTGGCCCGGCGGGACCACCCCGGGGTGCGGTTCGCGGTGGGTTCGATGACCCGCCTCGACCTGGCCGACGAGTGCCTGACCGGGCTGCTCGCCTGGTTCTCGCTGATCCACGTCCCCGACGACGAGGTGCCCACGGTGCTCGCCGAGTTCCGCCGCGTGCTGCGGCCCGGCGGCGTCGTGCTGCTCGGCTTCCACGCCGGCGACGGCAGCCGGCTCAAGACCGAGGGGTACGGCGGTCTGCCGATGCGCGTCCACGTGCACCGCCGCCCGCCGCAGCGGGTCGCGGCCTGGCTGGACGCCGCCGGCTTCACCGTCGAGGCGGAGCTGACGCACCATCCGGCCCCGGGTGTCGAGGGCGGGTTCGTCTTCGCCCACCGGTGACGGCGGTACCGTGCCCTGGTGTCCGCCACCTCGGTGACGTCGTCCGCCGTCACGTCCGCGTTCGACTACTACCTGCTCTGCCCGGCCGGTGCGCCGATCGCGCCGCTCGGGCTGCTGGTGGAGGAGTTCGTGCTGGCCGGCGACCTCTCGGCGACGCGCCTGCGGACCGCCGGTTGGACCCCGGCGGACGGCGGCTGGTGGAGTTCCGCCGCGTTCACCCGCGCGGTCCGCGCGGACGCGGACGTGCGGGCCCGGCTGCGGGCGGTCACCCGGGCCGACGCCGAGGAGGTCTACCTCCGGCTGGGCGGCGGGACGCTGCCGGGCGAGGACGTGTTGCGCGGCCACTTCCGGGACGACGTGTCGTTGGCGACCGCGGCGCCGCTGCGGCTCGGCGGCGGACCGCCGGTGTGGCGGGTGCTGTTCGCCGGGGACCTCGACAACGGGCGGCTGGCCGGCCTCCGAACCGCCCTGCGGCTGTCCGACGGCACCGGGCCGGGGGTCGCCGGCAGCGGGCGACTGCGCGTCGACGACACCACCTTCCGCTGGGACCTGCGCCGCGTCGCCGGCGGGGTGGCGTGGTGCCTGGACGTGACCGCCGAGCCGGCGCAACCGGACGCGCTGCGTCCGCTGCTCCGCCGGCTCACCGACGTGGTCCGCCGGCACGGCCTGGTGCCCGCGACGATCGAGTGCTTCGCCTGACCACACCCGCCACGGCTCCCGTCAGTCGGCGAACTCGACCCCGGCGAGCGCGGCCGAGCGGTGCGCGGCGAGGCGTTCGGCCTGCTCGACGACCGCCCGGCGCCGGCTGTCGGGGAGCTTCTGCCACGGCTGGACGGCGACCGTCAGCTTCGCGCCGGACTTGCGGGGCCGCCAGGTGCCGACCAGGTCGCCGTCGACCAGGACCGCGCCGGGACGACCCAGCACCGGCCACAACTCCTTGGCCCGGGCCGGGTCCGGCACCAGCGTCGCCCGGTCCTTCGCCTGGAGGAACAGGTCGTACGGGCCGAGCAGCCGGGTCACCGTGCCCCCGGCCGTCGCCGTTGCCGTCTCGTCCTCGGCCAGGAGCCAGCGCGTCTCGCCGTCGACCGGCACCTCCACCACGTCCTGCGGCCAGCGCGCCCGCACGTCCTTGACCGGGGCGTCGAGGTAGTCGGCCACGTGCTTCGGCGTGGCCGGGCCGAGCAGCCGGAGGTAGGCGCGGACCAGGTCGAACCGGTCGCCGGGGTCCGCCGCCCGGCGGAAGCCCGGGATGCGGCGCAGCACCGGTGGCGACGTGCCGGGCGTCAGCTCCAGCCCGGCGCGCACGGCGGCCAGCCGAAACGGCATCTCGAAGAGGTGGGTGGCCTGGCACGGCCGGCAGAACCGCAGGTAGGGCTCGGGGAGCAGCGCGGCGAGGCGGGCCGAGACGTCGCCCTTGACGGTCGGCTCGGCGACGATCGCGCGCATCCGCCCGGCCACCTCGTCGAGTGCGGCCACGATGCCGATGCCGGCCGCCTTCAACGGCTTGGCGGCGTCGTAGATGCGCTTGCCGGCGTCGGCGTCGGTGAACGGCTCGACCGCGGCCGCCACCCGGCCGACGTCGGCGCGGCGGTAGAGGTGGGGCGCGCCGCGCACCGTCCACAGCAGGACCACCTCGTCGTCGGGGAGCGCCGACGCGTCGACCCCGCGCAGGGCCAGCGCCCACCGGGCGCCGTCCGGGCCGGTGTCCTGCACGCCGAGGTCGAGCACGGCGGTGTCGGCGAGCGTGCCCTCGACGCGGTCGAGTTGCTGGGCCCGTACGCGGAAGCTCATCACCTGACGCCGGTCGACCATCACCCCAGCCTAGGCGTCGGCACCGACACCGGTTGCGAGACGCGACCGGTGTCGGCGCGACCACCACCGCGCCGCCCGACCGGCGGGCGGCCGGTTCAGTGCGCGCGCTGGCCGGTGACCGGCGTGGAGGTCGCGCTCTCGCGCGGACCGCCCGAACGCTTGAGCGCGAACACCCCGCCGCCGATGAGCACGGCGCTGAGCACGATGCCGACGAGGTTGCCGTCGGTGAGACTGCTGAACGCCATGAGCAGACCGATGATCACCGACACCCCGCCGACGAGCCGCAGGAGGTAACGCCCGACCGCCTTGCCCCGTGAATCCATCATGGACCGCCGTCTACCCGGGGTGCCGACGCGGCAAACCGCTCACCGGACGCGGCGCAACACCGTCAACGTGGCCGCGCCGGCCGGCTCGACCACCGTGAAGCGGAAGTCGGCGGGCACGCTGGTGGCGAACAGGCGGTCACCGACATGTGCACCTGACGGGCGGTCAGGGCCCTGGGCGGATCTCCATCTCGGCCACCAGGCCGTCGACGAGGCGGTAGACGTGCGTGACGGTGTGGTCCGCCAGCTCGACGCCGGCCCGGTCCCGCACCACCTGGCGGACCGACACGGCGACCCGGCCGTCGGGTTCCACCGCGAAGGCGGTCGGCGTCACCGACGGGTCGAGTTCGGCCCACTGCCGCCGCCAGTAGTCGCCCACCTCGGCCCGGCCCCGGAGCACCCCACCCTCCCAGCCGTTGGGCCAGGAGACATCCGGCGTCATGGCCGCCAGCAGGGTCGGCACGTCGCGTTCGTTGAACGCCGCGTAGAGCGCCGTGAGCCGGGCCTGTGCCGGGTCGGATCCGAGGGTCGTCATCCCCCGAGTGTGGCCCGCGCGGACCGGTCGCGGCCGGTGACTTCGCGCTGGGCAGAACGTCAGCCGTCGGCGAGGAGCCGGTCGCGGACCTCGCGGCGCAGGATCTTGCCGATCTGGGAGCGGGGCAGGTCCTCGACCACCACGATCCGGCGGGGCACCTTGTAGCCGGCCAGGTGGGTGCGGCAGGCGGTGCGGATCGCCTCCGGGGTGGCGGCCACGGCGGGGTCGAGCACCACCGCGGCGACGACCTCCTCGCCATCCGCGGTGGGCACGCCCACGGCGGCGGCCTCGCGGACGCCGGGTACGCGGCGCAGCGCGTCCTCCACCTCGGACGGGTAGACGTTGAAGCCGCCGGTGATGATGAGTTCCTTGATCCGGTCGACCACCGTCACGAAGCCGTCGGCGTCCATGGTGACGATGTCGCCGGTGCGCAGCCAGCCGTCGGGCAGCAGCACCTTCGCCGTCTCCTCGGGCCGGTTCCAGTAGCCGGTGAACACCTGCGGGCCGCGTACCAGCAGCTCACCGGCCTCGCCGGGGGCGCGGTCGCGGCCCGGGTCCTCGGGGTCGACGATGCGTACGTCGGTGGACGGGAACGGCACCCCGACCGTGCCGGGCCGGCGGGTCGGCGCGACCGGGTTGCCCAGCGTGATCGGGGACGTCTCGGTCATGCCGTAGCCCTCGACCAGCAGCCCGCCGGTCACCGACTCCCACAGCTGGACGGTGGTCGGCGGCAACGCCATCGCGCCGGAGATGGCGTACCGGATCGAGGTGAGGTCGACGCCGCGCTCGCGGGCGGCGGTGGCCAGCCGCGCGTAGACCGGCGGCACGGCGGGCAGGAACGTCGGCGGGCGGCGGCGGGCCGCGTCGAGCACCTGGTCGGCGTCGAAGCGGGGGAACAGCACCAGCGTCGCCCCGATGCCGACGGCGAAGGTGAGGCAGAGCGTCAGGCCGTAGGCGTGGAACAACGGCAGCACCGCGTACACGGTCTCCGCGCCGTCGCGCAGGCCGGGCACCCAGGCCCGGCCCTGCGCGGCGTTGGCCCGCAGGTTGCGGTGGGTGAGCACGGCGCCCTTGGGCTCGCCGGTGGTGCCGCCGGTGTACTGGAGCAGCGCCACGTCGTCGACGCCCGGGCCGGGATGCGCGGCGGGCAGCGGTGCGGCGGCGGCGACCAGCTCCGACCAGGCCCGCGCGCCGGGCGCCGGGCCGGTCATGGCCGCGCGGGCGGCCCGGACCTTCGGCAGCGGCAGTCGCAGCGCCCACCGCTTGAGCCGGGGCAGCGCCGCGGTCAGGTCGACCGACACCACGGTACGCACGGCGCCGCGTCCCGCCACCAGCGGCGCGACCTTGTCCCACGCGATCGCGACGGCGGCGCCGTGGTCGGTGAGCTGCCGGTCCAGCTCGTCGGCCGTGTAGAGCGGGTTGTGCTCGACGACCACCGCGCCGAGGCGCAGCACCGCGTAGAACGCGACCACGTGCTGCGGGCAGTTCGGCAGCACCAGCGCGACCCGGTCACCGGGTCGGACGCCGAGTCGGCGCAACGCCTCGGCGGCGCGGGCCACCTGGTCGGCGAGTTCGGTGAAGGTGGTGGTGGCGCCGTAGAAGTCGAGCGCCACCCGGGGCCCGAACCGGCCGGCCGCGTCGGTGAGCAGGTCGACGAGGGAGCCGTCCGGTTCCGGGACCTCGGCCGGCACGCCCGGCGCGTAGCTGTGGGTCCAGGGCCGCCGGTCGGTCGCGTCCATCGCCGTCTCTCCTCGCTGCGCGGATGACGGCCCCAGCCTAACTTGACCGGCCGGTAACCTACGTTGGCGTAAGTTGCCGGGTTCGTCACATCAGCGGTGCGACGCCGAGTGCCGGTGCGCTATTCGCCGGGTCTTCACGATCGCGAAGATGACGACCGCGGCCAGCGCGACCACGCCGATGATGATGAGCCAGCGGACCGCCTCCAGCAGCAGCCCGAGCAGGATGAGCACGCCGGCGACCACGCCGACCACCCAGAGCAACGCGCGCATGTCGGTGCCTCCCGTCTCCTCCGGTCGGCCGCGCGCTTTCCCACATCCCGGCCGGACATGCCCGGCCCGACATGCCCGGCCGGACCTGTCGCCGGCGGACGTCAGCGCCGGGCCACGTAGACGGTGTTCGCCGCCTCCCGCCCCTGCAACGGGTTGGGGAACCGGACGACGTGCGCGACCGAGGTCGGGAACACCTCGGTCAGCGTCCGCTGGAACGCCGAATCCGGCGGGTCGTTCGACCAGAGCGCGAAGACGCCCTCCGGGTGCAGCAGCGCGGCCAGCCGGCGCAGGCCGTCGACCGTGTAGAACGGCGCGTGGTCGGGGTGCAGCACGTGCCGGGGGGAGTGGTCCACGTCGAGCAGCACCGCGTGGAACCGCCGCCCGGGCTCGTCCGGGTCGAAGCCGCCGCCGGCCACCGCGGCGAAGAAGTCGGCCCGCACGAACCGGGTACGCGGATCCGCGGCCAGCCCGGCGGCGAACGGCAACAGCTCCTGCCGGTGCCAGTCGATCACGTCCTCGATCGCCTCGACCACCAGCATCGAGCGCACCCGGGGGTCGGCAAGCGCGGTGCGCGCGGTGTAGCCGAGCCCGAGCCCGCCGACCACCACGTCCAGTTCCTCCCCGGGCAGCGGCGCCAGCCCCAGCCGGGCCAGCTCGATCTCCGCGACCGGGAACGCGCTGGACATGAGGTACTCGTCGCCGAGCTTCACCTCGTACACGTCGGCGTCCAGCGCCGGGTCGCGACGCCGGCGCAGGCTGATCTCCCCGATCGGCGTCTCTCGCCAGGCCAGTTCCTCGAAACGCGTGCCCACCCGGTGTCCCCTCCGCCGATCCGTTCCCGGATGCTACCGGCCGCCCGCGACCCGGCCGGCGGGAACGGGCCGGTCCGGCCGCCTCGGTCGGCGGGTCCGCCTCAGTCGGCGGGTCGGGTGGCCACCACCACGGTGTCCAGCGCGTCGACCGTGCCGCCGTCGGCGGTCGGCACCGGCCGGCGGGCCGTCTCGGCGCGCCCGATGCGCAGCCCGGCCAGCCCGTCGACCACCGCCTCCGGGGTGAGCAGCACGCTCGCGTCCTGCGGACCCCCGGTGCCGGCGTCGAGGTTGGCCAGGTCGTGACCGACCACCACCAGCGTGCCGCCCGGGCGCAGCGCCGACCGGGCCGCCGCGAGCACCCCGGCGAAGTCGGCGGCGGGCAGGTGCAGATAGCTGATCAGCACCAGGTCGTAGCTGCCCGGCACCGGCCGGTACGCGGTCACGTCGGCGACCCGCCAGTCGACCGTGACGCCCCGCGCGGCGGCCAGCTCACGCCCCCGCTCGACGGCCATGGCCGAGAAGTCGACCGCGTTGACCCGCCAGCCCTGCCCGGCCAGCCACACCGCGTTGCGCCCCTCGCCGGCGGCGACGTCCAGCGCGGAGCCGGGACTCAGCCCGGACACCGACTCGACCACGAAACGGTTGGGTTCAGCGCTCCACACCAGTCCCGACGCGTTGGCGTACCGCTCGTCCCAGGCGCTGCTGTCCACTGTGTCCCCTCCTTCGGCGGCCCCACACCGCCACCGTGACCGTACCGGCTGCGACAAGAATGACCAGCCCGAGTCCCGCGAGCGGCGGCAACTGCCGGGCCAGCACGAACCCGCCCATCGCCACCACGAACCAGCCGAACGACAGGCGGAGCACGTGCTCCGGGATCCGGCCGGCGAGCCGCCCACCGAGCAGGCTGCCGACGATCGCGGCGACGGTGACCGCCGCGGCCAGCGTCCAGTCGATCCGCACGCTGGACAGGTAGCCGGCCAGGCCGGCGAACGACTTCATCGCGATGACCACCAGCGACGTGCCCACCGCCACCGGCATCGGCAGGCCGCCGAGCAGCGCCAGCGCGGGCACGACCAGGAACCCGCCGCCGGCGCCGACCAGGCCGGTGACCAGCCCGACGACCACGCCGTCGAGGATCACCCGCAGCGTCGGCAGCTCGCGCGGCGTGGGCCGCCCCTCGACCGGGCGTCGGCCCCGGATCATCGCCGCGGCGGTGGCGAGCATCATCAGCGCGAACGCGGTGAGCAGCACGCCCGCCGGGACGAACCCGGCCAGCCGGCCGCCGGCGTACGCGCCGGTCATGCCGGCCGCGCCGAAGATCAGCCCGGTTCGCCAGCGGACCCGGTGGGCGCGGGCGTGCGGCAGCACGCCGACCGCGCTGGTGGCGCCCACGACGAGCAGCGAGGTGGCGATCGCCTCCTTGGCCGGCAGGCCGGCGACGTAGACCAGCAACGGCACGGCGAGGATCGACCCGCCGCCGCCGAGCAGGCCCAGGCTCACGCCGATCAGCACCGCGCCGGCCAGCGTGAGCACCAGCGCGGTCACGACCGCCGCCCGGCGTCGTCGCGGAGCCGGCCGACGACGGTGTCCAGGTCGCAGCTCGCGCCCCGGTTGTACGGCAGCCGGCCGAGCAGCATGCCCATGGCGCAGGTGTTCGAGACCGCCGCGACGGTGAGACCGGCGCCGATGGCGCCCGCGACCCACTTCAGGCCCGGCACGAACACCGAGCCGAGCACGCCGGCCAGCACGATCGAACCGGCGACCAGGCGGACCTGACGCTCCAGCTCCCAGCGCGGCCGGCCCTGGACGACCGGGGCGCTCGCGGCCTGCCAGGCCAGCATGCCGCCGTCGAGCACCCGGAGGTTGGGCAGGCCGACGGTGGCCAGCGCCCGCTCCGCCTGGCCGGCGCGGGCGCCGGAGCGGCAGATCAGCACCACGTCCTCGTCCAGGTGGGCGCGCAGCTCCGCGCGGTGCTCCCGGAGCAGGTCCAGCGGCACGTTGTAGGCGCCGGGGATGTGCGTGGCCTCGAACTCGCCCGGGGTGCGGACGTCCAGCAGCCGGGGCGCGCGGCCGGCGGCGATCAGCTCGCCCAGCGTCGCCGCGTCGACGGTCGACGGGTTGGTGGTGGTCATGTCTGTTCTCCTTCGGTGGTTTGCGGGCAGGGGTCGTCGCCGGCCGGCGCGTCGCGCGCCGGCCGGGCGGGGTGGCAGGGCGGGTCAGCCGGTCGGGGCCATCCGGACGCCGGCGGACTCGGCGCGGCCGAACGCGTCGTCGATCAGCACCACGTCGCGGCCGGCGTTGGCCAGCAGGGACGCGGCGGCGGTGGCCCGGTAACCGGAGCCGCAGTGCACCCAGACCGTCCCGGCGGGTACGTCGGTGAGCCGGCCGGGCAGGTCGGGCAGGGGGACGTGCACCGCGCCGTCGACGTGCCCGGCCCGCCACTCGTTGCTCATCCGGACGTCGAGCACGACCTGCGGGGCGGGCAGTCCGGCCGGGGTGTCGCCGGCCTGCGCGGCGGCCAGCGCCGCGAAGTCGGCCACGGTCAGCTCGCGCAACTCCGTGCGGTCGCCGGCCCACCGCCCGGGGTCGCCGGTGGCCTGCGCGGCCGGCCG
This sequence comes from Micromonospora sp. NBC_01392, assembly GCF_045040125.1. Taxonomy (NCBI): domain Bacteria; kingdom Bacillati; phylum Actinomycetota; class Actinomycetes; order Micromonosporales; family Micromonosporaceae; genus Micromonospora; species Micromonospora sp. NBC_01392. The sequence goes on from NZ_CP109549.1 coordinate 3,270,552, forward strand.
GTCGATGCCGATCCGGACCAGCTCCCGCTGGGCGTCGGCGACCTGCTCCGGCGTCTCCGCCAGGAGCGTGATCGGCACGCCCCACTCGATCAGCCAGCCGAGCCAGGTCGACATCGGCCCGTCCAGGCCCAGGCTGACGGTGCCGGCCAGGTGCGAGGCCGCGTACGCCTTGCGGTGCCGCAGGTCGACCACCCACTCGCCGGCGGCGATCCGGCGGCGCAGCTCACCGGCGTCGGCGCGGGCCACCGGCGTGAGGTCGACCGGGGCGGGGCCGGCGGCGTTGGCCACGCCCATGTGCGCGTAGTAGGCCGGGTAGGCGTCCAGGCCGGCGAGCGTCTCGGTGACGAACCGGTCGGCGGCCAGCCGCAGCACCGGGTTGGCCGCCTTCTCCCGGCCGATGGTGGACTCCGGGGCGTCGGCCTGGCTGGCCGAGCAGAAGCTGCCGAAGCCGTGCGTCGGCCACACCTGCGCGCCGTCGGGCAGCAGGTCGACCAGCTTGCGGGCGGAGGCGTGCTGGTGGTGGGCCAGTTCGTGGGCGTGCCGCTGGCCGAGCAGGTCGGTGCGGCCGGTGGTGCCGAACAGCAGCGACCCGCCGGTGAACACGCCGACGGGGGTCCAGCCGCCGTCGCCCGCCTCGTCCAACACGTACGACAGGTGGTGGAAGGTGTGGCCGGGGGTGCCGACCACCCGCAGCCGCAGGCCGTCCGACACCGGCACCACGTCGCCGTCGGTCACCGGCATCCGGTCGAAGCCGACCTCGTCGGCGGCGGCCACCAGGTAGTGGGCGCCGGTGATCCGGGCCAGCTCCAGGCCACCGGAGACGTAGTCGTTGTGCAGGTGCGTCTCCACCACGTGGGTGATCCGCACCCCCTGCGCGCCGGCCAGGTGCAGGACGCGGTCGATGTCGCGCTGCGGGTCGACCACGACCGCCACCCGGCCGTCGGACGCCAGATAGCTGCGGTCGCCGAGCGAGGACGTCGCGATGACTGTCACCTCGGTGCTCACGTGCGTTCTCCTCTCCTCGTCCCACATACCCCCGGGGGTATGTGGGAGGCAGACTCCGGCCCGGTTCCGGGCGCGGATTACCCGCCCGCGTCGCGATCAGGCGGCGCGGGCGGAAGTCGGTGGGTCAGGCCAGGGCGAGGAAGAGCTTCTCCAGCTCCTCCTCGGTCATCTCCGGTTCCTCGCCCGCCCGGCGGGCGGCGCCGCAGTGGCGCATACCGGAGGCGATGATCTTGAAGCCGGCCCGGTCGATGGCCTTGGAGACGGCGGCGAGCTGGGTCAGCGCGGCGCGGCAGTCCTCGCCGTTCTCCATCATCTCGATCACGGCGTTGAGCTGCCCGCGGGCCCGCTTGAGTCGGGTCAGCGCGTCACTGGTCATCTCGGGTCGAAGCTTCACGTCCCACCTCCTGCCCCCACCATACCCCCGGGGGTACCCCACCCGCCACCGCCCCACCCGCCCGGGCTCCGACCACCCCCCTTCCCGGTGATCAAGGGATGTGCGTCACCGCGGGCGGCCGTCCTGGACGCGAACTCCTTGGTCAACTCCGTGGGGCGGGGGCGGGGGCGGGGGCAACGCAGGGTGGGCGGGGGATCGACGGAGCGCTTATCCTGTGCGGCGACTATCCCGGTGGAGGGCCCGATGGCGTCGCGGCAGGACCAGCTGCACTCGTACCAGTTCACCGTGCAGCGGGCGGTCGCCGCACTGGTGATGCGGGAGACCGATCCGGCGCAGTCGCCGTTTCGCCGGTTGGCCGGCGCCGGCCTGGCCAGCGTGCTGGTCGCGGTGATCGCGCTCGGCGGGGTGGCGTTGTACGGCCTGTTCACCGGCGGCGGCAGCTCCTGGCGGGACACCGGCGCGGTGATCGTGGAGAAGGAGTCCGGCGCCCGGTTCGTCTACCGCGACGAGAAGCTGCACCCGGTGCTCAACTACGCCTCGGCCCTGCTGATCATCGGGGCGGAGCGGCCGAAGACCGTGCTGGTCACCCGCCGGGCCATCGACGGGGTGCCCCGTGGGCTGCCGCTCGGCATCGCCGACGCGCCGGATTCGCTGCCCGCGCCGAACCGGCTGGTCGGCGACGGCTGGACGCTCTGCTCGTCGGTGACCGTGGAGGCGGGCCGGCCCGAGGCCCGCTCGGCGCTGCTGATCGGCCGGGCCACGACCGGTGGGCGGACGCTCGGCGACCAGGGCCTGCTGGTCCGTCACCCGGACGGCGGCCTGCACCTGCTCTGGCACGACCGGCGCTACCTGCTGCGCGACACCGACCGGGTGCTCGCCGCGCTGGCCGCCACCCGGGAACGGGCCGTCCCGGTCGCGGCGGCGTTGCTCAACACCGTGCCGGCCGGCGCCGACCTGGTCCCACCGCCGGTGGGCGCGCTCGGCGCTCCCTCGGCGCGGGTCCCCGACGCCACCGTCGGCGACGTCTACCTGGTGCGCAACTCCGGCGGCGGCCGGCAGTACGCGGTGGTGGCGCGCGACGGGCTGGCCGGCATCACCGAGTTGCAGGCCGCGCTGCTGCTGGCCCGCACCGGGCAGGGCGAGCCGGCGCCGATCACGCTCGGCCGGTTCGCGGCGCTGCCGAAGCTGCCCGACCTGGTGCCGGCCGGGCCCGACGCGCCGCCCGCCGTACCGCCCCGGCTCGCCACCGCCGATCCGGGCGCGCTCTGCGCGCGGGCCGGTGACGACACCGGCGTACGCGAGATCCGGCTCGGCGTCACCGCACCGGACCCGGCCGCCGCCACGCGTACCGCCGGGGGTCGGGGTGGGCTCGCCGACCAGGTCGTGGTGGAGCCGGGGCGCGGCGCGCTGGTGGAGGCGGTGGCCGCCCCGGGCGCGACCGGCGGCACGGTGTGCGTGGTCACCGACCTGGGCCGGCGGTACGCGCTGGCCGGCGCGGACGTGCCGGGCATGCTCGGCTACTCCGGGGTGCGGCCGGTGCGGCTGCCGGCGGGCCTGGTGGACCTGCTGCCGGCCGGCAGCCCGCTCGATCCGGCAGCGGCCCGCGCCGTGGCCGCCCCGGCCTGACCGGGCACAACCCGGGCGCGGCCCAGCCCGGCACGAGTCAGGCCGGCGTGACCGAGGCCGGGCGTGACCGAGGCCGGTGCGGTCCGGGCCGGGCGGGCCGGCTCAGGCCGGGCGGCGCAGCACGGTCACCGCGAACCCGGCGTCGTCCTGCCAGGGGCGCAGGTCCCAGGTGGCGAAGCGGTGCTCCCGGCGCAGGCCGGCAGTGACCGCGTCGGCGTCCAGCTCGGCGACCGGGTAACCCCGGTCGGTGCCGAAGCCGACCACCACCACGCCGTCGGGACGCACGTGCGCGGCGATCCGGGCCAGCACGGCGCGCTCGGTGCCGGGGGCGACGAAGGTCATCACGTTGCCGGCCACCACGGCCGCGTCGAACGGCTCGGGCTCGCCCTGTGCGGGCAGGTCCAGCTCGGCCAGGTCGGCGACCAGGAACCGGGGACCGGGGTGGTCGGCGCGGGCGGCCTCGACAAGCGTCGGGTCGGCGTCGACACCGACGACGGTGTGGCCGCGGTCGGCCAGCACGGCGGCGACCCGGCCGGTGCCGCAGCCGGCGTCGAGGATCCGCGCGCCGGGTGGCACCAACGCGTCCACCAGGCGGGCCTCGCCGGCCAGGTCCGCCCCCTCGGCGGCGAGGCGGCGGAACCGGTCGACGTACCACTGCGAGTGGCCGGGCTTGGTGTCGGTCACCCAGCGGGTCGGCTTGCTCATGGGCCAACCGTAACTGATCTTGTTCAGGTCAGCGCGAGGAACGTGGCGGCGGCCAGCGGCGCGCCGAGCGCGGCGCCGGCCAGCACCTGCGGCCCGGTGTGGTCACGCAGCCGCACCCGGGACCAGCCGACCGCCGCCGCCAGCGGCCAGCCCAGGTGCGCCACCGGCCCGAGCAGCAGCACGAGCACGGTCACCGTGGCGGCGGCCACCGCCGCGTGGATGCTCAGCTTCCACCAGTGGTTGACGAGCGTGCAGGCCGCGCCCACCACGAAGATGACCACGAGCACCGCGAACAGTTCGGCAGGCGCGTCCAGCGCCGCCAGCAGCAGCAACCCGACCGCCACCGAGGCCAGACCGATCGACAGCGGCCGGGCCCGCTGCCGGTGGTCGCCGACGTGCCGGTCGGTGAGCCGACCCCGGCGTACGCCGTGGACGATCACCCCGACCGGGATGATCGCGCAGCACAGCAGCGCGGTGCCGCCCCAGAGCAGGAACTGGGCCGGGGAGCGGCTGACCCGGGCGGCGGCCACCAGCGGCAACGCGGTCACCAGGACGCCCGGTGCGAACACCTCGGTGAGCAGCCGGGCCAGCCGCGCGCCGGCCGGGCGCTCCCGTGGTGATCGCACCGGGTCATCCTGGCATGCCGCCGCCCCGGCTCAGCCCTTCTCGGCCCCACTGGTGAGGCCCTCGGTGAGCAGCCGTTCGCCGGCGAAGAAGAGCACCACGATCGGCAGGGTGAGGATGACCGAGCCGGCCATCAGCACCGTCTTGGGCACCTCGACGCCGTCGGCGAGCAACGACAGCCCCAACGAGACGGTCCACCGGTCCGGCCGGTCGACCAGGAACAGCAGCGCGAACAGGAACTCGTTCCAGGCGATCATGAAGTCGTAGAGCGCGACCGCCATCACCGACGGCGCGGCGAGCGGCAGACTGACCCGGCGGATGATGCCGAGCCGGCCGGCGCCGTCGATCGCCGCGGACTCCTCCAGGCTGACCGGGATGGTCTCGAAGTAGTTCTTGAGCATGTAGACCGAGACCGGCAGCGTCTGCGAGATGTAGACGAGCACCAGCCCGAACAACGACCCCCGCAGCCCGGCGCGGCTGAAGACCACGAACAGCGGGATCGCGATGACGATCGACGGGAACAGGTAGACCGCCAGGAACAACGCGCTGACCTGCCGGCGGCCGAAGAACCGCAGCCGGGAGACCGCGTACGCGCCGGGGATGGCGACCACCAGCGTGAGCGCGGTCGCGGCCAGCGCTACCAGGCCGCTGTTGCGGATGAACGTGAGGAAGCCCTGGCCGCCGCTCTCCACCGACTTCAACACCTCGGCGTACGTGGCGACGGTCAGCTCGCCGAACGGCACCCAGAGCGAGCCGGGGTCGAGCAGCAGGCGCTCGATCGGGCGTACCGACAGCACCAGCATGTACCAGAACGGCAGCAGCGTGACCAGCAGGAAGCCGGCGATCACCAGCCGGCGAAGCCAGCGCAGGCTGACCGTCTCGATCCGGTCCCGGTCCATCACGCCTCCCGTTTCGCGCCGAAGAAGCGCAGGTAGATGGCCACGAACACGAGCAGCACCACGGCCAGTACGACCGCCTGGGCGGCGGCGGCGCCGATGTCGGTACGCGCGGTGAGGAACTGGTAGACCCGGACGCTTACCACCTCGGTGCCGGCCGAGCCGCCGGTCAGCAGGTAGACGTCGTCGAACTTGTTGAACGTCATGATGAACCGCAGCACGCCGAGCAGCGCGATCACGGGCATGAGCTGCGGTAGCAGGATGTGCCGGAAGCGCTGGGTCGGGGTGGCGCCGTCGACCCGGGCGGCCTCCTCCAGCTCCGCCGGCACGGCCTGGAGCCGGGCCAGCAGGAACAGGAACGCGAACGGGAAGTAGCGCCACGCTTCGAACGCGATCACCGTCCACAGCGCGGTGGACTCCTGGGACAGGAACGCCACCGGGGCGTCCCAGCCGAGGAAGCGCCGTCCCCAGTCGTTGACGATGCCGAGCTGCGGGTCGAGCATCACCTGCCAGACGAACGTCATGGCGACCACCGGCGCCACGTACGGCAGCAGCATCGACGCGCGCACCAACGTACGGCCCCGGAACGGCCCCCGGACGGCGAGCGCCGCGACCAGGCCGACCACTATCGAGCCGGCGGTGCCGCCGACGCTGTAGACCACCGTGGTCCAGAGCGTGTCGGCGAACCCCGGGGTGTGCAGCGCCCGGTCGATGTTGTCCAGCGTCAGCTCGCCGAACAGGCCGGTCTTGCGCAGCGTCGCCAGGCGTACCCGCTGGAAGGCCAGCACCACGGTCCAGACGATGGGTATGCCGATCACCGCGAGCACGACGAGCAGCGTCGGCGCGACCAGCGCGAGCCCGGCGCGGGACTCCCGGCGGCGCAGCGTCAGCGGGCGGCGGCCGGGCCGGCGGGGCCGCTGCGGGCTGGGGGAGCGGCCGGCCTCCGGCGCGACGGTGGTCAATTGACACCCTTGGCGATGGCCTCGACGTCCTTCTTGGCGCGCTCGGCGGCGGCCCGGGCGTCGGACTTGCCGCCGACCACGTCCGCGAGCGCCTTCGGCACCGGCAGCTCGCCGAGGATGGCGCCGACCAGCTTGCCCTGACCCTGGGTCAACCCCCAGCGCTGGAACGTGTCCGGGCTCTTGCGCAGCGTGGCCAGCACGTCGTCGCCGTAGACGTCGGAGAGCGGCTTCCTGGTGTCCACCCCGGCCGGGCTGGTGTTCCACAGCGTGCGGAACTTCTGCTTGTCCTCCGGCGTCCCGGTGCGCACCGGGAACCGCCCCTCGGGGGACATGCCGAACCAGCGCGGGTAACCGTCGGAGAGCATGTACTCCACGAAGGACGTCGCCGGGTCGGCCGCGCCGTCGAGCACCGCCCAGGAGCTGACCTCGCCGTACTGGGCCGGCTCGGTGCCGTTCGGGCCCTTGATCGCGGTGACGAAGCCGCTGTTCTTCGCCAGCCACGCCGGGTCGGACTGGCACTGCGGGCAGGTGGGCCGCGCGTCGTCGCGCAGGCCGGCCAGCTCGTCGAGGACGAACGGCGACCAGATCAGCATGGCCGCCCTGCCGGCGAAGTAGGTGGCCCGGGTGGTGTCGACGTCCTGCGCGCCCTTGACCGAGTTGTTCCGCATCAGGTCGCCGTAGAACCGGAACGCCTCCACGCACTCCGGCGAGTCGAGCGTGACCTTGCCGGCGTCGTCGGTGAGCTGGCAGTTGTTGGCCAGCGCGAGGTGCTCGAAGGTCTGCTGGGTGAACACGTCGCCGGGGGCGGTCGCCGCGGTGATGCCGGCGACGCCGCCGGTGTTCAGCTTCGCCGCGGCGGCGGCGATCTTCTCGTACGTGTCGGGGGCGGGCAGGCCGGCGGCGTCGAACAGGTCCTTGCGGTAGACGAGCAGTTGGCCCCAGCCGTCGCTGGGCACCGCGAGCTGGGTGCCGCCGTCGCTGGTCAGCTCCAGCGCCCGGGGGGAGAACGTGTCCCGCCCGAGCTTGTCCACCACGGCCTTGTTGGCGTCCGGCTCCAGCAGCTCGTTGGCGGCGAGCGTGCGGACGCCGGCGAGCGACACCGAGCCGACCACGTCGGGCAGGTCGCCGGCGGCGGCGCTGGACGCGATCAGTGACGGGAACTGGTCCTCGTTGACGGTGACCAGGTTGACCTTCACGCCGGTCCTCGCGGTGTAGTCGGCGATGATCGCCTTGGTGGCGGTGACCCGGTCGGCCACGTCCTCCAGGCTCCAGACGGTGATCTGGGAACTGTCGGATTTCTGCTCGTCGTCGCTGCAGGCGGTCGTGCCGACCCCGGCCAGTGCCAGGATCAGGCTCGAAGCGAGCAGCCGTGTGGAGGGTGATGGCATCGGCGGCACTCCTTCTCGAAAATACACGGCACGCCATCAATACCCGCAGATTCATCAATCTAATCACATATGCCCATTTTTTGGGTTAGGATTGAGGCCGGCACTTTCCTCGGAGCGACGCCATGGCCAACTGGGTTGTCTCGCTCGCCGGGCCCCGGAGCATCCGCCTGGAGCCCTGCCCCCCGGACCGGCTCGGCCCGGGTCAGGTCCGCGTCCGCACCTGCTACTCCGGCATCTCCGCCGGCACCGAGCTGACCCTCTACCGGGGCAGCAACCCCCGGCTCCACAAGGACTGGGACGCCACCGCCCGGATGTTCGTGCCCCGGCAGGCCGCGCCCGCGTACCCGGTGGTCGGCTTCGGCTACGAGGAGGTCGGCGAGATCGTCGAGGTCGCCCCGGACGTCGCCGACCGCCTCGCCGGCCAGCTCGTCTGGGGCATCTGGGGGCACCGCGCGGAGGCCGTGCTCGCCGCCGCCGCGACGCACCCGCTCGCCCCCGGCCTCGACCCGCTCGCCGCCGTCTTCGCCCGTCCCGGGGCCATCGCGCTGACCGCGGTGCTCGCCGGTGACCTGCACCTCGGCGACTGGGTCGGCGTCTTCGGCCAGGGCGTGATCGGGCTGCTCGGCACCCGGCTCGCGGTGCTGTCCGGCAGCCGGGTGGTGGCCGTCGACCGGGTGCCCGGACGACTCGCGCACGCCACCCGCCTCGGCGCCCGCCGGGTCGTCGACGCCGCCGGCGACTCGGCCGCCGCCGCGCTGCGGGCGGCCACCGACGGTCGCGGCGCCGACGTCTGCCTGGAGCTGTCCGGCGCGTACCCGGCGCTGCACGAGGCGATCCGGGCCACCGCGCACGCCGGCCGCGTCGTCGCCGCCGGCTTCTACCAGGGGTACGCCCACGGGCTGGAACTCGGCGAGGAGTTCCACCACAACCGGATCCAGCTGGTGGCCGCCCAGGTCTCCGGCCCCGACCCGGCCCCCGGCACGGCCGGCCGGTGGTCCGGGACGCGGATCGCGCACACCTTCATGGACCTGGTGGCGGAGGGCAGCGTCGACCCGCTGCCGCTGGTGAGCCACGTCGTCGACGCGGGCGCGGTGGCCGACGCGCTGGCGTTGCTCGACCGCGGTGACGGTGACGTCCTCCAAGTGGTGCTGAGGTTCTGACATGGACATCCCACTGGCCTGCCAGGAGCAGTTGCTCCCCGGCGCCGACCTGATCGACAAGTACGCCCTCGCCGTCTCCCTCGGCTACCGGGGCATCGAGCTGCGCGGGCGGGGGGAGCTGGCGTTCGCCAGGCGGCTGCCGGAGCTGCGCCGGGCCCGCGCCGCCGGGGTGGTGACGCCGACCGTCTGCGTCGAGATGGACCACTTCATCGGCGACTTCGACCCGGCCCGCTCCCGGGACGCGGTGCGCAACCTGCGCTCCCAGCTCTCCGTGATCGCCGAGCTGGGCGGCGTCGGCGCGATGACGCCGGCCGCCTGGGGCATGTTCTCCCGCCGGCTGCCGCCGCACGAGCCGCCCCGGTCGCCCGAGGCCGACCGGCGGGTGCTCGTCGACGCCCTGGGCGAACTGGGCGAGCACGCCCGGTCCGAGGGGGTCACCCTGTTCCTGGAACCGCTCAACCGGTACGAGGACCACATGGTCAACCGGCTCGACCAGGCGGTCGACCTGTGCCGTGCGGTCGGGTCGCCAGCGGTCCGAGTGGTCGCCGACACCTACCACATGAACATCGAGGAGGACGACCCGTGCGCCGCGCTGCGCGCCGCCGCGCCGTACCTCGGGCACGTGCAGGTCAGCGACTCCAACCGGCACCAGCCCGGCGCCGGGCACCTGGACTGGGCCGCGCTGCGGGACACGCTCGCCGGGATCGGCTACCCCGGCTGGCTGGCGCTGGAGTGCCGGCTGCGCGGTGAGCCGGTCGCCGCGCTGCGCCAGGCCGCCGCCGTGCTGACCTCCACCCGGCCCCGGCGGGCCGCCGCGTGACCGGCAGCCTGGCGGCCGGCGTACGGGCCGGCGCGGAACGGGACGCCCGACTGCGTCGGCTCGCGCTGGCCACGTTGGACGCCAACTGGGAACACGACCACACCGTCCCGTCCCGCACGCTCTACCCGCACCAGTGGAGCTGGGACTCGGCGTTCATCGCGGTCGGGCTGGCGCACGTGCGACCGGACCGGGCCTGGCGCGAGCTGCGTACGCTGTTCGCCGCCCAGTGGGTCGACGGGCGGGTGCCGCACATCGTGTTCAACCCGGCGCCGCACCTCGGCCCGTACTTCCCCGGGCCGACGTTCTGGGACTCGGCGTGCGCCGACGGCGCGCCGTCGGTGGCCACCTCCGGCATCGTCCAGCCACCGGTGCACGCGCCGGCCGCCTGGCTGGTGCACCGCCGCGCCCCCTCCGAGGCGTCGGTGGCCGCGCTGCGCCGGCTCTATCCCCGGCTGGTCGCCCAGCAGCGCTACCTGACCGGGCGGCGGGACGTCGGCGGCGGCGGCCTGGCCGCCATCGTGCACCCGTGGGAGTCCGGCCTGGACAACAGCCCCGCCTGGGACACCCCGCTGGCCGCGGTGCCGGCCGACGAGGCGGTGATGCGCGCGTACCGCCGGCACGACACCGCGCACGCCGACGCCACGCACCGGCCCACCGACCTGGACTACGCGCGGTACGTCGCGCTCGTGGACAGCTACCGGGCCGGCCGCTACCGGGACGAAGGGCTGCTCGGGCGGCACCCGTTCCTGGTGGAGTGCCCGCTGGTCAACGCCGCGCTCGGGGTCGCCGAGTACGCGCTGGCCCGGATCGCGACGGTCATCGGCGCCGACCCGTGCCCGCACCGGGACCGGGCCGCCCGCCTCACCGAGGCGCTGGTGAACCGCCTCTGGGACCCGGTCACCGGCACGTTCCGGCCGCGTGACGTCCGCACCGACCGGCTCGTCGGCCCGCGTACCGTGCTCGGGCTGCTGCCCCTGGCCCTGCCCGACCTGCCGGAACCGCAGGTGCGGGCCGTGCTGGCCGAGGCGTGCTCGTCCCGGTTCGGCCTGGCGGCCCGGATGGACCGGCCGCTGCCCACCTACGACCGCACCGCGGCGGGCTTCGAACCGCTGCGGTACTGGCGCGGGCCGAGCTGGGTGAACACCGGCTGGCTGCTCTGGCAGGGCCTGCGGACCCACCGCCGGGCCGACCTGGCCGCCGGGCTGCGGGAATCCCTGCTCGACCTGGTCGACGGCGCCGGCTGCCACGAGTACTTCCACCCGGACACCGGCGCCGGCCTCGGCTCGCCGGCGTTCAGTTGGACCGCCGCGCTGGTGCTGGACGTGCTCGCCGAGGGCTGACCCGCCCCGGTCCGGCCGCCGGCCCGGTGGTCAGGCGATGCCGGCCGGCATGCCGCCGCCGAGCCGCAGCGCCGACATCGGCGCGTCGTCGGTCGCGTAGCCGAGCGCGTCGACCACCTCGACCACGCCGCTGACCTGCCGGGTCAACCGCAGCGCCAGGTGCACCGTGGACCAGCGCTCCACCTGCCCGGTGAGCGTCACCACGCCGCCGTGCACGGCCACGTCCACCACGCCGTCGCGCACGCCGAGCGTGCGGCGCAGCACCTCGTCGACCACGTCCCGCCGGATGTCCGCATCCGGGCGCAGGTGCACCTTGAGCAGGTCGCCGCGGGTCACGATGCCGACCAGCCGGCCCAGGTCGTCGACCACCGGCAGTCGCTTGACGCCGCGCGTGTCCATCAGCCGGGCCGCCTCGACGAGCGTGGCGTCCGGCGCGACGGTGACCGGGGGAGCGGTCATCAGGTCGGCCGCGAGCGTCGCGCCGGCCTTCGCCCGCGCCTCCCGGCGGTGCCGGTCGGGCCGGAGCCGCCGTTCGTGGGGCTGTCCGGACAGCTCCACCTTGTACATCAGGTCCGCCTCGGAGACCACCCCGAGGACCCGCCGGCCGCCGTCCACCACCGGCGCCGCCGTGACGTGCCGGTCGGTCAGCAGGTCGACGATCTCCCGGTACGCCGTGCCCTCCCGTACCGTCGCCACGTCGGTGGTCATCACGTCCTGCACCTGCCACGTCCGCATGTCGACCTCCCGGTGTCCGCGACGCCGCGCTCCGGCGCCTCCGGCAGCTCCCGCTCGGCGCGTCTGACGCCGCGCCACGACCTGGCGCTACCGTCTCCGACGTTAGGCGGCGGTGGCCGCGACGAGCAGGGGCGCACGGACCCGCCGACCGGGCCGTAGGTCCCGGCTCAGCCGAGGGGCGCGGCGGCGCCGGCGTCCGTGGCCGGCCCGGTGGCCGGGTCGACGGCCGGGTCGACGGGCGGGTCGGTGGTCAGCAGGTCGGCCGGCACCGGCTCCACCTCGACCCGGCAGTCGTGGAACGTGGGCGCCCCACCCAGGTCGGCGTCGCGGACCGCGGTCACCGCGTTCACGGTGGACCGACCGGGGCTCAGCCGCGCCCAGTACGCCTTGTAGGTGAACGCCAACCCGGGCCGGGTCGCCTCGTCCACCGCGACCGCGGCCAGGAACGCGCCCCGGTCGTTGTGGACCCGCACCGCGTCGCCGTCGGCCAGGCCGCGCGCCACCGCGTCGGCCGGGTGCAGGTGCACCCGGGGCGGGCCGGCCTGACGGGCATGCCAGGGCAGCGAGGCGAACGTGGAGTTCATCAGGTAGCGGCCGGCCGGGGCGAGCAGCACCAGCGGGAAGCGCCGGGCCAGCGCCGGGTCGGCGGCCTCGACCGGTGGGGTGTAGCCGGGCAGCGGGTCCACCCCGAGCCGGGCCAGGGCCGGGTCGTGCAGCCGGGCCCGCCCGTCCGGGGTGGGGAAGCCACCGTCGGCGAACGGCGCGGTGCCGACCGGCACGCCGGTGAGCCGGGCGTACGTGCGGTCGCGTAACTCCTCGAACCCGATCGGCGAACCGGACAGCAACTGCCGGGCCAGGTCCTCGTCGCTGTCCCGGAACGCCGGGTGGTCGATGCCGAGCGCCGCGGCGATGCGCCGAAAGATCTCGGTGTTCGGCAGCGCCTCGCCGGGCGCCCGGGTGACCGGCAGGTTCAGCGTCGTGTAGTGGTGCCCGTAGGAGGTCTGGAGATCGAGGTGTTCGGGCTGCATGGTGGCCGGGAGCACCACGTCGGCGTGGTCGCAGGTGTCGGTCCAGCGCTGCTCCAGCACCACGGTGAACAGGTCGGCGCGGCGCAGGCCGGCGAGTAGCCGGGTCTGGTCCGGCGCGGTGGCCGCCGGGTTGGCGTTGAACACCACCAGCGAGGTCACCGGCGGGTCGGCCTCCCCGGTGAGCACGGCGGCGAGGCGGCTCATGTTCACCGACCGGGCCGGCGGGGCCGGCATGCCGGCGGGGCGGATCACCGGGCCGTTGTCGACCGGGTGGTGCCCGCTGGTGGTCACCAGCGCGCCGCCGCCGGCGTACCGGAAGTCGCCGGTGACCAGCGGCAGCGCGCAGATCGCCCGGATCGCTTGGCCGGCGCCGGCGTGCCGTTGCAGGCCGAGGCCGGCGCGTACGGCGGTGGGCCGGGTGGTGGCGATCCGCTCGCCGAGCCGGCGCACCGTCTCCGCGGGCAGCCCGCACTCGGCGGCGGCGCGTTCCACCGGCCACTCGTCGAGCCGGGCGGACAGCTCGGGCCAGCCGACGGTGTGCGCGGCCAGCCACGGCTCGTCGGCCGCCCCGGCGTCGCGGACGTGCCGCATCAGCCCGAGCGCGAGCGCCGCGTCGGTGCCGGGCAGCGGCGCGACGTGCTCGTCGCTGCGGGCGGCGGTCTCGGTGCGCAGCGGGTCGATCGTCACCAGGTACGCGCCGCGCTCGCGGGCCTGCTGCACGAACGGCCACAGGTGCAGGTTGGTGGCGAGCGGGTTGGCGCCCCACAGCACGATCAGCCGGGCGTCGACGATCGACTCCGGCTCGAAGCCCACCGCGCGGCCGTAGACGGACCGGGTGGCCGCGTTCGCCGCCGCCGTGCAGATCGTGGTGTCCAACCGGGACGCCCCGAGGTACGCGAACAGCCGCGGCCCCATCGTCCAGCCCTGGACCAGCCCCATCGTGCCGGCGAAGTAGTAGGGCAGCACCGACTCCGGCCCGTCGCGTTCGATGCTGGCCCGCAGCCCGGCCGCCACCCGTTCCAGCGCCTCCGCCCAGCTCGCCGGCCGGTAGGCGACCGGACCGACGCCCTTGGGGCCGGTGCGGATCCAGGGGGTGGTCAGTCGGTCCGGGCCGTTGACCGCGTCGAGGTAGCGGTTGACCTTGCCGCAGAGCGCGCCCCGGGTGAACGGGTGGTCGCGGTCGCCACGCAGCGCGACGGCCCGACCCTCCTCTACGGTGAGCTGCCAGACGCAGGTGTCGGGACAGTCCAGGGGACAGGCGCCGGGATGGGTGACGGTGGCCATGCGCGGATGCTACCCACCCCGCCCTCCCCGCCCCTCTCCTCGCTGATCCTGCAGTTGCTGCCCGCGAGACGTCGGATCGGTCGCTTTTGCCGGGGCGGCAAGTGCAAGATCGCGGGCGGGGTCGGGGCGGGGGCGTTTGGTGGAGGTGGGGGTGGGTACTCGCGGGGGCCGGCGGGGCGGGGGGTTCCCGGGATGTCGGCGACCGGCTGCCAGGGGAGGGCGGGATGCGGTTTCCGCTGTTCGTCGACGCGGTGGCGCGTCGTGCCGAGCTGCCCACCGACGACGCGGCGACGATCTCCCGCGCGGTGTTGCAGACCCTCGCCGAGCGGATCACCGCCGACGAGTCGGCCGACCTGGCCGCCCAGCTCCCCGACGACGTCGGCGGCTACCTCGCGACGACCGGGCCGCCGGCGACCGGGGCCGCGGTGGACTTCCTCTACCGGGTGGCCGACCGGGCCGCGGTGGACCCGGCGCTGGCCGAGGTGGGGACGCGGGCGGTGCTCGCCACGCTTCGGGAGACGGTCACGGTCGGCGAGTTCCAGGATCTGGTGGCGCAGCTACCCCGGGGGTTCGACGCGATGGTGGACCCGCTTCCGCGTCCGCCGTACGATGTCTGAGCAGGGCTCCCCGCGACCCGGGTCGAGCTGCGGCGCGGCCGCCCATGAGGCGAAGATTTCACCGCTCAGAAGTACTTTCACCGTAAAATAACTCGCGAGTAGCCATCTACGCTGAAAATCGTCTACGCGCTAGAGGGATGATCGGACGAATTCCTCCGTCCCAGGTACCAGGGGTCGTCCCCCCTTCGGCTCGACCCGGATCGATCCTCTTCCGGTCGAGAGATTGAGCTTTATTCTGCTTCCAATGTGAAGTCCTGGGGGGGATCAATGGTCACATTCGTCGATTGCTGCTGCGCGCCCGCCGTCAGTGGAGCACATTCCGTTTCCTGATGGCAGAGACGATGATCATCAATCGTTTCAGCGCGGTCGCAGCGGTCCACGGTGGCCGTCCGGCCCTGCTCGGCGAGACCCACGAGGTCGGTTACGCCGAGTTGGCCGAGACGGCCGGGGGGTACGCTGCCGTGCTCGTCGCCGCCGGTTTCCGGCCCGGCGACCGCATCGCGCTGCTCACCGCGCACGGCGCGCCGACCGTCGCCGCGCTGCTCGGCACGCTGGCCGCCGGCTGCGCGTACGTGCCGCTGGACCCGGGTTTCCCGGTCGCCCGGCTGCGACACATGGTCGCCGCCGCCGACGTCACCGCGGTGGCCTGCGCCGCCGAACACCGCGAACTGGCCCTGACGGTGGCCGACGGTCGTGCCGTGGTGCCCCTGGACGAGGTGCCGCCGGCCCCGCTGCGCCCGGTGCCGGTCGACCCGGACGCGCTGGCGTACGTGCTGTTCACCTCCGGCTCCACCGGCGTGCCCAAGGCGGTCGGGCAGACCCACCGCAACCTGGCCCACGTCGTCGACAACCAGATCGACGCGCTCGACGTCGGCCCGGCCGACCGGCTCAGCCTGCTCGCCTCGTTCAGCTTCGACGCCGCCATCCCGGACCTCTACCCGGCGCTGCTCACCGGCGCTGCCGTCGTCCCGGTCGACCTGCGCCGGCACGGCCTCGCGTACGCGGTGGAGCAGCTCGACCGGCACGGCGTCACCGTGCTGCACTGCACGCCGACCGTCTACCGCTTCCTGCTCGACACGCTCGACGACCGGCGGCTGGCCACCGTGCGCGCGGTGCTGCTCGGCGGGGAACAGGCCACCTGGGCCGACGCGGCCCGCGGCCGGGACCGGTTCGCCGGCGACTGCGTGCTGGTCAACGGCTACGGCGCCACCGAGATGACGTTCGCCGCCCGGCACGTGCTTCCGCTGTCCGAGGTGGACCCGGCCACCGTCGGGCCGCTGCCGGTCGGCCACGCGTTCCCCGGCTACCACCTCGACCTCGCCCCGGGCACCGGCGAGATCGTGGTCCGCAGCCGGCACCTCGCCCCCGGCTACCTCAACCAGGACAGCGACCGGTTCGCCACGGACGCCGACGGGACGCGGTCGTACCGCACCGGCGACCTCGGCGCGCGGCTGCCCGGCGGGGAACTGGTCTGCCTGGGCCGGCTCGACCGGCAGGTCAAGGTGCGCGGGCACCGGGTGGAGCTCACCGAGATCGAGACCGTGCTCGCCGCCCAGCCCGGCGTCGCCGGGGTCCGCGCCATCGCCCGCGACGGCGAGCTGCTCGCGTACGCCCGCCCGGCCGGCGCCCGCCCCGACCCGGCGGCGCTGCGCGCGGCGCTGGCCGCCGCGCTGCCCGACTACGCCGTGCCGCGCGCGGTGGTCGTGGTGGACGAGTTCCCGCTCACCGTCAGCGGGAAGGTCGACGAGCGGGCGCTGCCCGACCCGGTCGTCGAGGTGCCCGCCGGGGCGGCGCCGGCCACCGACACCGAACGCGTCGTGCACGACATCTGGTGCGCGGTGCTGGGCCGCCCGGCGGTCGGCCGCACCGACAGCTTCTTCGACGTGGGCGGGCAGTCGCTGCTGCTGGGCCGGGTGCAGCAGCAGATCGCCGAGCGGTTCGGCGTCCGGCTGCCGATGCTGCGCCTGTTCGACCACCCGACCGTGGCCACCCAGGCGGCGCTGCTCGACGCGCCGCCGGAGGCGGTCCGCGCCCCGGTGCTGCCCGCGCCCGCCGCACCGGTCAGCGCGTCCCGCGAGTACACCGGCGACGAGATCGCCGTGGTCGGGATCGCCGGCCGGTTCCCCGGCGCGCCGGACGTGGCGACGTTCTGGTGGAACCTGTGCACCGGGGTCGACTCGGTGCACGACCACACCGACGAGGAGCTGGCCGCGCTCGGCATCGGGCCCCGGCTGCGCGCCGACCCCCGGCACGTCCGCGCCGCCGGCCGGCTCGACGGGGTGGCCGACTTCGACGCCGAGTTCTTCTCCTTCGGCGCTGACGAGGCCGCCCGCACCGATCCGCAGCACCGGCTCTTTCTGGAGACCGCGTGGGAGGCGCTGGAGGACGCCGGGCACGATCCGCAGCGCTTCCCCGGGCTGGTCGGCGTCTACGCGGCCACCTCCGCCAACCGGTACTTCCTGTTCCATCTGATGGACAACCCGGCGGTGGTCGGCGACGTCGACCCGGACGACTGGGAGGCGCGGCTGGTCGGCCGGCAGTTCCCCGACCACCTGCCCGGCCAGGTCGCCTACCGGCTCGGCCTGACCGGGCCGGCGCTGGCCGTGCAGAGCGCCTGCTCCAGCTCGCTGGTCGCGGTCTGCCTGGCCGCGCAGAGCCTCGCCGACTACCAGTGCGACCTGGCGCTGGCCGGCGGATCCACGGTCATGTGGCCCCGGCACCGGGCCACGCCGGGCGGGCTCGCCTCCCCGGACGGCCGGTGCCGTGCCTTCGACGAGGCCGCGGAGGGCTCCGGGTTCGGCTCCGGCGCGGGCGTCGTCGCGTTGCGCCGGCTCGCCGACGCGCAGGCCGACGGCGACCGGATCTACGCGATCCTGCCCGGGTGGGCGGTCACCAACGACGGCCCGGACCGGGCCGGTTTCGCGGTGCCCGGCCCGGCCGGGCAGGCCGCCGCCGTGGCCAACGCGCTCGCCACCGCCGAGGTCGCCCCGGGCGAGGTCCGCCTCGTCGAGGGGCACGGCAGCGGCACGCCGCTCGGTGACGCCATCGAGGTGGCCGCGCTGCACGAGGTGTACGCCGGCGCCGCGCCGGCCGAGACGTGCGCGCTCGGCTCGGTGAAGACGAACATCGGCCACCTCGACGCCGCCGCCGGCGTCGCCGGGCTGATCAAGACCGTGCTGGCCGTCCGGCACGGCGTGATCCCGCCGAACCTGCACTTCACCCGCCCGCACCCGGAGATCGACCTGGCCGCCGGCCCGTTCTACGTGCCCACCAAGGCCCGGGACTGGCCGGACGGCGGACGCCGGGTGGCCGGGGTGAGCGCGTTCGGCCTGGGCGGCACGAACGCGCACGTGGTGGTGGAACAGCCGCCGCCGGTCGAGCCGGCCGACCCGCCGGGGGAGGGGCCGTGGCTGCTGCCGGTCTCCGCGCGTACGCCGGCGGCGTTGCGGGCCGCGCTGGTCCGGCTGCGCACCCACCTGGCCGGCACCGCGCCGGCGCTGCCCGAGGTGGCCGCCACGCTGGCGCTCGGCCGCCGGCCGTTCGCGCACCGTGCGGCGGTGGTCGCCGCCGACCTGCCCGCCGCGTTGTCCGCGCTGGACGTGCTGCTCGACACCGACGCCCGGCTCGCCGGTGACGCCGGGCCGCTGCGCGAGACGGCCGCCGACTGGGTGGCCGGCCACGACATCGACTGGGACGCCCTGCACCCCGAGGGCACGGTCCGGCGTACCGGGCTGCCCACCTACCCGTTCCAGCGCCGCCGGCACTGGATCGACCCCGTGCAGAGAGGTCCGCGGTGAACTGGTTCGCCTCCACCGGAAGCCGCCCCGAGGCGCCGGTGCAGTTGTTCTGCCTGCCCTACGCCGGCGCGGGCGCCAGCGCGTTCCGGCACTGGCCGGCCGCGTTCGGTCCCGACGTCGAGGTGCTGCCGGTGCAGTTGCCCGGCCGGGAGAAGCGGATCAGCGAGGACCCGCACTTCACCGTCGCCGAGGTCACCGACGCCATCGCCGCCCGGGCCGACCGCCCGTACGCGATCTACGGCCACTCGATGGGCGGCCGGCTCGGGTTCGACGTGGTCCGCAAGCTGCGCCGTACCGGCCGTCCGCTGCCGCTACGGCTCTACGTCGGGGGCGCCCGCGCGCCGCACATCACCGAGCCGGGCGGCTTCATCGGGCTGTCCCGGGTCAGCGACGACGAGCTGCTGCGCCGCCTCAGCGACGGCGGCGGCCTCCCCGCCGAGGCGTTCAACCACCCGGAGCTGCTGGAGCTGATGCTGCCGCTGCTACGCGCCGACTTCGGCCGGGTCGACGACTACCGCCACGTCCCGGAGGATCCGCTGCCGGTGCCGATCGTGGCGTTCGGCGGCGACGCGGACGCGGCGGTCACCCGCGCCCAGACCGCCGCCTGGGGCGAGCACACGGCGGCCGGGTTCACCATGCACGAGCTGTCCGGCGGGCACTTCTTCCTGCACGACCGGCTCGCCGAGATGGCCGCGCTGATCCGGGCCGACCTGGCCGCCGCGCCCGGCGCCACGACCGCCGCGCCCGGCGCCACGACCGCCGCGCCCGGCGCCACGACGACAGCGCCCGGCGGCCTGACCACCGCTACCGGCACCTCGACCACCGCGCCCGGCGTCGCCGCCGCCGGGCCCGGCACCTCGACCGCCCGCGCCGGAACCCCGGACGCGGGTCCGGGCCCGGTGCGCGCCGTCGGCCGCGGGACCGCCGGCGGTGCGCACCGGGTGCCGCTCGGGGACACCGGATGGTCCGTGTGGCGCGACGCGATGCTGCGGACCACCGGCTTCCCCGCCGACGGGCTGGTGGCGCTGAGCGCGCCCCGGGCCGCCGCCGCCGCTGACGCGCTGCTGGCCACCGGCACCGGCGAGGAACGGTTCGACACGGAGTTCGACGAGGCGGTGCGCGCCGGCGCCGCCCGGCTCAGCGCGTTGGCCGCCGACCCGCTGCTGCGCGAGGCGGTCACCTGGCAGAACCGGGGCGCCCTGGTCGCGTTGGACGGGCTGGCGCGTGGCGGCGCCGACGCGCCCCGCAACGTGCGGCGACGGGACCGGGAACGGGCGCTGCTGAAGTACTGGCAGCGCTACTGCGGCAAGAACGAGACGGTCGGGTTCTTCGGGCCGGCCTGCTGGGTCACCGTCGACCCCGACCAGCCGGAGGTTGCCCTGGTCAACCCCGGGGAAGGGCTGACCGGGCGACGGTGGGTGTGGTTCGAGTCCTGGGCGCTGGCCGCGTACGCCGACCGGCTCGGCGCGGACCTGGCGGTCCGCCGTTGGTGGCCGCCGATGCTCCGGCCGCACCTGGCGATCCGGGACCGGGACGTGCTCCGGCCCGGCCGCCCGCCGCTGACGCTGACCCCGGTCGAGGCGGCGCTGCTGCGGGCCGCCGACGGCCGCCGCCACGCCGCCGCCCTGGTCACCGACCCGGCGATCGGGCTGCGCCGGCCCGAGGACGGCTACGCGCTGCTCGACCGGCTGGTGGAACGGGAGCTGATCACCTGGGACGCGGCGCTGCCGGTGAGCCCGGACGCCGAGCGGGTGCTGGCCGAGCGGATCGCGGCGATCGGTGACGAGCCGGCCCGCGCCACCGCCCGCGCCGGCTTCGACCGGCTGTGCGCCGCCCGCGACGCGGTGGCCACGGCGGCCGGCGACCCGGACTCGCTGCGCGCCGCGCTGGACGCCCTCGACGCCACGTTCACCGAGCTGACCGGCGTGCCGGCGGTGCGCCGCGCCGGCCAGATGTACGCCGGCCGCACCATCTGCTACGAGGACACCGCCCGCGACCTGGACGTGGTCTTCGGCGCCCCGCTGCTGGCCGAGCTGGCCGCCCCGCTCGACGTGCTGCTGCGCGCCGCCCGCTGGCTGGCCAACGCGCTCGCCGACGCGTACCTGGCGGTGCTGCGCGGCCTGCACGACGAGCTGCGCGCCGAGTCCGGTGGCCCGGTGGCGCTGGCCGACCTGTGGTTCCTGGCCCAGGGCCTGTTCTGGGGCGGCGGCGAACGGCCCGTCGACGCGGTCGCCGCCGACTTCGCCGCCCGGTGGGCCGGCCTGTTCGGCCTGGACACGCTGCCCGCCGGCACCACCGACGTGCGGCTGCGCGCGGCCGACCTGGCCGAGAAGATCGACACGGTCTTCCCGGGCGACCGGCCGACCTGGTCCAACGCCGCCATGCACAGCCCCGACCTGCAGATCTGCGCCACCGACGAGGCGGCGCTGCGGCGCGGCGACTACACCGTGGTGCTCGGCGAACTGCACGCGGCCTGGTCCTCGTTCGACTGCGCGGTCTTCACCCCGTCGCACCCGGACGTGGAGCGGCTGCGCGACGCGCTGGCGGCGGACCTCGGTGAGCGGCGGGTCCGGCTGCTGTTCCCGGCCGACTGGCCGCGCCGCACCAGCCGCACCGCCGAGTCGCTGACCGGCCCGACCGACCGGCAGCTCGCCTTCCTCGACGCGCCCGGCGCGGACCCGGCCCGGGTGCTGTCCACCGTGGATCTCACCGTCGACGACGTGGCCGGCGAACTGGTCGCCACCGCCTCGGACGGGCAGCGCTGGCCGCTCGCGGAGATCTTCGCCGAGCCGTTCAGCGCGCACGCCGTGGACGGCTTCAAACTGGTCGCCGCCGCGCCGTACACGCCGCGGATCACGGTGGACCGGCTGGTGGTGGCGCGGCAGACCTGGCGGACCACGGTCGGGGAGAGCGGCCTGGCCGCCGTCACCGGCGAACGGCAGCGGTTCCTGGCCGTGCGCGACTGGCGTCGCCGGCTCGGGCTGCCCGAGCAGGTCTACGTCAAGCTCGGCACCGAGACCAAGCCGTGCTTCGTGGACCTGGCCGCGCCGGGGTTCGCCGCGATGCTCTGCGCGCTGGTGCGCGCCGCCCGGGTCGACGGCGGCGACGACGTCTCGCTCACGGTCAGCGAGATGCTGCCCGGCCCGGAGCAGGCGTGGGTGCCCGACGGCGCGGGGCGCCGCTACTTCAGCGAGCTTCGCCTGCACCTCACCGACACCGGAGCGCTCGGCACCGACAGCGGAGTGGAGGACGCGCGATGAGCCATCTGCTGCCCCTGGGCACGACCGGCTGGTCGGTGTGGCGCGACGTGGTGCTGCGGACCGCCGGGTTCCCGGCCGCCGGTCTGGACCGGTTCGCCGCGCCCGGGTGCGCGGTCGCCGCGGACGCGCTGCTGGCGGGCGCGAGCAGCGCCGAGGTGTTCGACAAGACGCTGCGGGAGGCGTTCGCCGAGTCGTCCGCGGTGGCCGGCGAACTCGCCGCCGACCCGCTGCTGCGCGAGGCGGTCACCTGGCAGAACCCGGACATGCTCATCGCGTTGGACGGTCTGCTGCGCACCGACCCGCAGGTGCGCAACGTGCGCCGGCGCAAGCGGGAGCTGAGCCTGTTGCGCTACTGGCAGCGGTACTGCGGCAAGGCGGAGACCATCGGCTTCTTCGGCCCGGTCTGCTGGGGCACGTTCGACCCGGCCGTGCCCGGTGTACGGACCGTGCCGGGCGCCGCGCTGGTGCGCCGCCGCCGGGTGTTCTTCGAGGCGTGGGCGCTCATCGCGTACGCCGACCGGCTCGCCGACGACCTGGCGGTGCGCCGCTGGTGGGCGCCGGCGCGGCAACCGCACCTGACCGTGGTCGGGCGGGAGCTTCGCTGGCCGCTGCACCCGCCGATCGCGCTGACGCCGGTCGAGGCCCGGCTGCTCGCCGCCGCCGACGGGCGTACCCCGGCGGTCGAGCTGGCCGAGCGGCTGTACGCCGAGGGCGCGGTACACGGCGTCGACGACGTCTACCTGCTGCTCGACCGGTGGGTGGAACGCGGCCAGTTGAGCTGGGGCGCGAACCTGCCGGTCGCCCCGGACGCGGAGGACGTGCTCGCGGCGCGGATCGCCGCGATCGGCGACGAGCCGGTGCGCGCCGCCACGGCGGCCGAGTTCGACCGGCTCCGCGCCGCCCGCGACGAGGTGGCCGCCGCGGCCGGCGACCCGGACCGGCTCGGCGCCGCGCTCGCCGCGCTCAACGCCGGGTTCACCGCCGTCACCGGCCGTCCGGCCACCCGCAACAGCGGACAGATGTACGCCGGCCGCACCATCTGCTACGAGGAGACCGCCCGTGACCTGGACTTCCAGGTCGGCGCCGCGGTCACCGAGGCGCTCGCCGAGCCGCTCGCGGTGGTGCTGCGCACGGCCCGCTGGTTCACCGTCGAGGTCGCCGAGCGCTGCGCCGGGCTCTTCACCGAGCTGCACGAGGAGCTGGCGACCGGCGGAGAGCCGGTGCGGCTGGCCGACCTGTGGCTGCTGGCCCAGGGCACGCTGATCGCGTCGGACGGCCCGATCGCCGGGGCCGGCGCGGAACTCACCCGCCGGTGGGCCGAGCTGTTCGACCTGCGTGACCTGCCCGCCGACCAGGCGGAGCTGCGGGTCCGCGCGGCGGACCTGGCCGGGCGGGTGGCGGAGCTGTTCCCGGCGTCGGGGCCCGGCTGGCCGTCGGCCCGGCTGCACAACCCGGACGTCCAGCTCAGCGCCGCGTCCCCGGAGGCGGTCGCGCGGGGCGACTTCCTGCTCGTGCTCGGTGAGCTGCACCCGGCCACCGTCGCGTTCGACAGCGCGGTGCTCAGCCCGTTCCACAGCGACCCGGCGGCGTTGCGCGCCGACCTCGACGCCGACCTGGGCCCGGTGCGGCTGCGGGTGCTGTGGCCGGAGAGCTTCCCCCGGCGGACCACCCGCACCACGTACGCGCTGACCGGCCCGGCGGACCGCCAGCTCGGCATCGACACCGCGCACGGCGCCGACGCCGACCGCCTGGTCCCGGCCACCGCGGTGCTGGTGGAGCGCGCCGGCGACCGGCTCACCGCGGTCTTCCCCGACGGCGCCCGCTGGCCGCTGATGGAGGTCTTCGCCACGCTGCTCGGCTCGCTGCTGCTGGACGCGTTCAAGCTGTTCGGCGCCGCGGCGCACACGCCCCGGATCACCATCGACCGGCTGGTGGTGGCGCGGCGCACCTGGCGCACCACGGCCGGCGCGTGCGGGCTCGGCGGTCACGCCGACGAGACCGCCCGCTACCTGGCGGTACGCCGTTGGCGGGCGGCCACCGACCTGCCCGAGCGGGTGTTCGTCAAGATCGGCACCGAGATCAAACCCTGCTACGTGGACCTGACCGGCCCGCTGTACGCGCAGTCGCTCTGCGCCATGGTGGACGCCGCGCTGCGCACCGGCCCGGACGTGCCGGTGGTGGTCTCCGAGCTGCTGCCGGCCCCCGACGAGGCGTGGGTGCCCGACGCCCGGGGCCGCGGCTACGTCAGCGAACTCCGCCTCCAGATCACCGATCCGGCCGAGCACCTGGGAGCACACCGGTGACCCACACCCTGACCGTCAGCGCCGTCTCCGGGCCGGACCTGCCCTGGCCGGACGCCACCCTCGCCGACCTGATCACCGACCGGGCGGCCCGCGTCCCGGACGCGGTGGCGGTACGCCAGTGGGACACCCGGCTCACCTACCGGCAGCTCGTCGACCGGGCCGCCGGGGTGGCCGCCGCGCTGCGCGCGCACGGTGTCGGCCGCGGCGACCGGGTCGGGGTGTGCGGCGCGCGTACCCCCGACCTGGTGGTCACCGTGGTCGGCGTGCTGCTGGCCGGCGCCGCGTACGTGCCGCTGGAGCCGGGCGGCCCGCGTGACCGGCTGCGGGAGATCGTCCGCGACGCGGACATCCGGGTGGTGGTCGGCGACGCGGCGGCGGCCGAGTTCGGCGACGAGCCCGGCGTCGAGGCGCTCGGCCTGCCCGACCCGGCCCCGCTCGCGCCCTGCCCGGCCCGCCCCGGCGACCCGGCGTACGTGCTGTTCACCTCCGGCTCCACCGGCCGCCCCAAGGGCGTGCTCACCACGCACCGCAACGCGGTCCAGTTCGTCACCGGCGTCACGGCGCTGACCGGCGCGGACGCGACCACGCGCAGCCTCGGCATCGCCTCGCTCGGCTTCGACGCGGCCACCATGGACCTGTTCGTGCCGCTGATCCTCGGCGGCACGGTGCAGCTGCTCGGCGCCGACGACCGGGCCGACCCGGTGCGGCTCGCCCGGTTCGTCGCCGCGCACGAGGTGAACTGGGGGTTCGTCACCCCCACCGTGCTGGCCCTGCTCGACCCGGCGGACCTGCCGTCGTGGCGGGTGCTGCTCTGCGGCGGCGAGGCGGTCCCGGCCGAACTGGCCGCCCGCTGGGCGCCCGGCCGGCGGTTCCTCAACGGCTACGGCCCGACCGAGACCACCGTGCTGGTGGTCCTCGGCGACCTCACCCCGGCCGACGCCGACCCGGCGCCGATCGGCCGCCCGCTGGCCAACCACCGCGCGTACGTGGTCGACGCCGACCTGCGGCCGGTGCCGCCGGGGGAGACCGGTGAGCTGCTGATCGGCGGGCCGGGTCTGGCCGACGGCTACCTCAACCGGCCCGGCCTGACCGCCGAGCGGTTCGTGCCCGACCCGTTCGGCGCGGTCCCCGGCGAGCGGCTCTACCGCACCGGCGACCTGGTCCGGCAGGCGCCGGACGGCCGGATCGTCTACCTCGGCCGGGCCGACCGGCAGGTCAAGGTGCGCGGCCAGCGCATCGAGCTGGGCGAGATCGAGGCGGTGCTGGCCGACCACCCCGGCGTCGAGCGGGCCGCCGTGGAGGCGCTGCCCGGCCCGGCCGGCACCGAGCTGGTCGCGTTCCTCACTCCGGCCGGCGCGCCGGACGACGACGCGCTGCGGGCGTACGCCGAGCAGCGGCTGACCAGCGCGATGCTGCCGGCCCGGACGGTGCGGCTGGCCGCGCTGCCGGCCAGCCCGGTCACCGGCAAGCTGGACCGGTCCGCGCTGCGCGAGCTGGCCACGGCCGCCGCGCCGGCCCACGACGTGCCCGACGACCTGCCCGACGGCGGCGACCCGGTGGCGGCGGCGGTCCGGCGGGTCTGGACCCGGCTGCTCGGCGCGGCCCCCACCCCGGACGCCGACTTCCTCGCCGCCGGCGGCAACTCGATCGCCGCGATGCGGCTGGTCGCCGCGCTGCGCGCGGAGACCGGCCGGCAGGTGGACACCCGGGTGCTGTTCACCGACCGCACGTTCGCCGCGCTGGTGGACCGGGTCCGGGCCGCCGACCCGGCCGGCGGCGACGGGCTGACCACCGGTAACCCGCCCACGCTGTCGCCGCCGCAGCGGCGGCTGTGGTTCATGGACCAGCTCGCGCCGTCCAGCGCGCCCTACAACATCGCGGTCGCGCACCGGCTGCGCGGGCCGCTCGACACCGGCGCGCTCGGCGCCGCGCTGCGCGCCGTGGCCGAGCGCCACGACGTGCTGCGCTGGCGCATCCCGCAGCAGGGCGGCGTGCCGTACGCGGTCCGCGAGGAACCGACCGACGTGGCCGTGCCGGTGGTCGACCTGACCACCGCCGCCGACCCGGACACCGAGCTGGCCACCATGCTCACGGCCGGCGCCGGGCACGCGTTCGACCTGGCCACCGGCCCGCCCTGGCAGGTCACCGCCTACCGGCTCGCGGCCGAGGAGCACGTGCTGGCGGTGACCGTGCACCACGCGGTCTTCGACGGCTGGTCCGAGGCGCTGCTCTACGACGAGCTGGCCGCCGCGTACGCCCGCGCGCTCGGCCGGCCGACGCCGGGCCGCCCGCCGCTGCCCGCCACGTACGCCGACTACGCGGTCTGGCGGGAAGAACGCGACAGGCGTCGGGGCGAGGCCGACCTGGCCTGGTGGACCGGGCACCTGGCCGGCGCGCCGACCGTGCTGGAGCTGCCCCGCGACCGGCCCCGCCCGGCCGTGCAGACGTACGCCGGCGCGGAGGCAGCGGTCCGGCTGGACGCCGCCGCCGACCGGGCGGTACGCGACCTGGCCGCCCGGCGCGGCACGACCGTCGCGGCGGTGCTGCTGGCCGGCTTCGGTGAGCTGCTGCGCCGGCTCACCGGCGGCGACGACCACGTGCTCGGCGCGATCGTCGCGGACCGGCGGCTGGCCGCGTTCGACGAGGTGATCGGCTTCTTCATCGACACCGTGCCGGTGCGGGTGCGCGCCGGCGGCAGCTTCGCCGCGCAGGTCGACCGGTGCGCCGCCGAGCTGCACGAGGTCACCGCGCATCCGGGCGCGCCGCTGGAACGCCTCGTCGAGGCGCTCGGCGTCGGCCGGGACACCTCCCGCGCCCCGCTGGTGCAGGTGCTGTTCAACGTGCTCAACTTCGTCCCGCCCCGGCTGGCGCTGGCCGACCTGACCGTCGAGCCGGTGCCGGTGCCGAAGCCCGGCTCGCCGTTCGACCTGACCGTCTACGTGGTGGAGCGGGACGGGCGGGCCGGCGTCGAGGTGGTCTACAACCCGGACCTGTTCGACGGCGACCGGATCACCGCGCTGCTGGCCGACCTGGCCGCCCTGGTCGGCGCGCTCGCCGCCGACCCGGACGTGCCGGCCGGTGAGGTGGCCCCCGAGCTGCCCCGTCCGGCGGTCCGGGTGGCCGCGTTGGGCGCGATGACGGTGGCCGCCGCCGAGCCGGCCCGGGCGCCGCTGCCGGTCGGGTCGGACGCGCTCACCGGGACCGAGGAGCTGATCGCCGGCATCTGGCGGGACGTGCTCGACCGGGAGACGGTCGGCGTCACGGACAACTTCTTCGACATCGGCGGCCACTCGATGGCGCTCGCCGCCGTGCACGCCCGGCTCGTCGAGGCCACCGGCCGCTCGATCACCATGCTCGACCTGTTCCGCCACCCGACCGTGCGGGCGCTCGCCGCCAGCCTCGACGGCGCCGCCGACCGGCCGGAGCTGGCCCGCGCCGCGATGCGCGCGGCCGCCCGGCGGGGCCGCGCCCGCCGTACCCCGCCACCCCGCCGACCGCACCAGCCGTGATGCCGCAACCCCTTGTGAATGAAGGACCTCCCATGCAGAACGACATTTCCGCCGCCGACGACGGCGTCGAGCCCATCGCGATCGTCGGGCTGGCCGCCCACCTGCCCGGCGCGGCCGACATCGACGAGTTCTGGCGCAACCTGGTCGACGGGGTGGAGTCGACGACCGAGCTGACCCGCGAGGAGCAGCTCGCCCGGGGCGTCAGCGCCGACGAGGTCGACGACCCGAGCTGGGTGAACCGGGCCCCGCTCGTCGACGGCTACGACGAGTTCGACGCCGGCCTGTTCGGGATGACCGCCCGCGAGGCCGAGACCACCGACCCGCAGCACCGGCTGTTCCTGGAGACCTGCTACACCGCGTTGCAGGACGCCGGCTACGACCCGGGCCGCTACGAGGGCGCGGTCGGCGTCTACGCCGGCAGCGGCGGCACCACCTACCTCAACCGCTACGTGCTGCGCAACAAGCGCGTCGGCGGCAACCCGCACGGCGCGGTCTCCATCGCCACCGGCAACTCGCCGAACTACGTGGCCACCAACGTGTCGTACCGGCTGGACCTGCGCGGCCCGAGCATGACCGTGCACACCGCCTGCTCGACCTCGCTCGTCGCGTTCCACCTGGCCTGCGAGGCGCTGCGCAACGGCGAGTGCGACATGGCGCTCGCGGGCGGCGTCAACATCGAGCTGCCGCACGCCGGCTACCTGGGCATGGACGGCTTCACCTCGCCGGACGGCCGGTGCCGGCCGTTCGACGCCGACGCCAACGGCACGGTGTGGGGCAGCGGTGTCGGCGTCACGCTGCTCAAGCGACTCTCCGACGCGATCGCCGACGGCGACACGATCCGCGCGGTGGTGCTCGGCAACGCGATCAACAACGACGGCGCCGGCAAGGTCGGCTTCACCGCCCCCAGCATCGACGGGCAGATGGAGGCCGTCGCCCAGGCCGTCGGGCTGGCCGGGATCGACCCGCGCACCATCAGCTACGTCGAGGCGCACGGCACCGGCACCGCGCTGGGCGACCCGATCGAGGTCGCCGCGCTCTCCGCCGTCTACACCAAGGACACCGACGACCGGGGCTGGTGCGGCATCGGCTCGGTGAAGTCCAACATCGGCCACCTCAGCCAGCCCTCCGGCATCGTCAGCGTGATCAAGACGGTGCTGGCCATGGAACACGGGCTGATCCCGCCGACCATCAACTACGAGTCGCCGAACCCGGCCATCGACTTCGCCGACACCCCGTTCTACGTGGCGAACACGCTGACCAAGTGGGACGCCGAGGGCGGGCCGCGCCGGGCCGGGGTCAGCTCGTTCGGCATCGGCGGCACCAACGCGCACGTGGTGCTGGAGGAGGCGCCGGCCGCGTACCGGTCCGAGCGGCGGGTGCGTCCGGCGCACCTGCTCCAGGTGTCGGCGAAGACCCCGACCGCGCTGGACACCGCCGTGCGCGACCTCGCCGACCACCTGGAGCGCGCCACCGCCGGCGGCCCCGACCTGCTCGCCGACGTCGCGCACACGCTGCGCGTCGGCCGTCAGCGGTACGCCCACCGCGCCGCCGTGGTCGCCGGTGACCCGCAGACCGCCGCCGCCGCGCTGCGGGACAAGCGCAAGGCGCACCGGGGCGTCGCCGACGGTCCGGCCCCCCGGGTGGCGTTCCTGTTCAGCGGGCAGGGCTCGCAGTACGCCGGCATGGGCGCCGAGCTGTACGCCGAGGACCCGGCGTTCGCCGCCGCCGTGGACGAGTGCGCCGAGCTGCTCCGCCCCGAGCTGGGCCTGGACATCCGGGACCTGATCCTGGGCCGGGACCCGGAGGCGGCGACGAAGCTCACCGAGACCCGCTGGACCCAGCCGGCCCTGTTCACCGTCGAGTACGCGCTGGCCGCCGCCTGGCGGGCCGCCGGCGTCACCCCGGCCGCGATGGTCGGCCACTCGATCGGCGAGTACGTCGCCGCCACGCTCGCCGGCGTGCTCGACCTGGCCGACGCGCTGCGGGTGGTGGCCGCCCGGGGCCGGCTCATGCACGCGCTGCCGGCCGGGTCCATGCTGGCCGTCACGCTCGACGAGTCGGCGGTGGCCGAGCGGCTGCCCGAGGGCCTGTCGGTGGCGACCGTGAACGGCCCCGGCACCTGCGTGGTGGCCGGCGAGACCGCGCTGGTCGAGGCGTTCGCGGAGAGCCTGGGCAGCAAGCAGAAGTCGAAGCTGCTGCGCACCTCGCACGCGTTCCACTCGCCGATGATGGACCCGATCCTGGACGAGTTCACCGCGTTGATGGCGAGCGTGCCGCTGCGCGCGCCGGTGGTGCCGTTCGTGTCCAACGTGACCGGCACCTGGATCACCGAGGCGGAGGCCACCGACCCGGCGTACTGGGCCGCGCACCTGCGCCGGCCGGTCCGCTTCGGCGCGTGCGTGGCCACGCTGCTCGCCGAGGGCACCTGGGCGCTCGTCGAGTGCGGCCCCGGGCGGCAACTGGCCAACCTGGCCCGGATGCAGGTCGCGAAGGCCGGCGAGGCGCAGCGCGCGCTCACCCCGCTGGGCAGCCTGCCCGGCCCGGGGGAGCCGGTCGGTGACCTGGCCACGCTGCTCGGCACCGCCGGCGCGCTCTGGTGCGCCGGCGTGCCGGTGACGCTCGCCGTCGACCCCGACGCGCGGCGGGTGCCGCTGCCCACGTACCCGTTCGAGCGTCGCCGCTACTGGGTCGAGCCGGACCCGGTGGAGCAGGTGGCGGCGGCCCCGGCCGAGACCGGCCCCCGTCCGCTGCCGGAGTGGTTCGCGGTGCCGGTGTGGCGGCAGGCCGCGCCGGCCCGGACCGTCGAGCCGCTGGGCCGGTGCCTGGTGCTGGCCGACGGTCCGCGCGGCGAGGCGCTCGTCGCGGCGTTGCGGGCCGCCGGCGACGACCCGGTCGAGGTACGCGTCGGCGGCGTGTTCGCCGCCACCGCCAACGGCTTCCGGCTGCGCCCCGGCGTCCGCGAGGACGCCGAGGCGCTGGTCGCCGCGCTCGGCGCGGACCTGCCCCGGCGGATCGTGCACGCGTTCGCGTTGGACGGCGAGCCGGCCGGCACCGACATCGCCGCCGCCTGGGCCGCCCAGGAGCGCGGCTTCTTCGGCGCGCTGCACCTGGTGCAGGCGCTCGCCGGCGCCGGCCTGACCAGCGACGAGGCGGGCGTCCGACTCGACCTGGTCACCGCCGGCATCGGCGACGTGCGCGGCGACGACCTGGTCCGGCCGGAGCACGCCGCGCTGGCCGGTCTGGCCCGGGTGCTGCCGGCCGAGCTGCCCGGCCTGACCGTCCGGCTGCTCGACGCCGACCCGGCGGCGCGCGGCGTGGCCGCCCTCGCGGTGGAGCTGCGCAGCCCGGTCGACCCGGAGCACCCGGAGGTGGCGCTGCGCCGCGACCGGCGCTGGGTGGGCGGCTACGAGCAGGTGACCGTGGCCGCCGAGGACGAGCCGGGCGTGCTGCGCGAGGAGGGCCGCTACCTGATCACCGGCGGGCTCGGCGGCATCGGCGTCACGCTGGCCGAGGACTTCGCCCGCCGGGCCCGCGCCAAGCTGGTGCTGCTGGCCCGCTCCGGTCTGCCCGAGCGCGACGACTGGGACGCGCACCTGGCGGTGCACGGCGGCGCCGACCGGGCCGGCCGGGCCATCGCGGCGATCCGCCGGATGGAGGCGGCCGGCGCCGAGGTGCTGGTGCTCGCCGCGGACGTCACCGACGCGGACGACCTGCGCCGGGTACGCGCGGAGGCGGAGCGCCGGTTCGGCGGCCTGGACGGCATCGTGCACGCCGCCGGTCTGCCCGGCGGCGGCATGGCCGAGGTCAAGGAGCGGGCCGAGGCGGAGCGGGTGCTCGCCCCGAAGCTGGCCGGCACGCTGGCCCTGGCCCAGGTCTTCGGCGACCTGCCGCTGGACTTCGTGGTGCTCTGCTCGTCGATCACGGCGGTGATCGGCGGCTTCGGTCAGGTCGACTACTGCGCCGCGAACAACGTGCTGGACGCGTTCGCGCGCTCCGGCGCCGGGTTCCGCGCGCCGGTGGTGTCGCAGAACTGGGGCGGCTGGGCGGAGGTCGGCATGGCCGTGGAGACGGCCGCGCCGGCCGCGTTCCGGGCCGCCGGTCGGGACACCCTGACCAGCCCGGTCACCCACCCGGTGCTGACCACCATGGTCACCGGCCCGGACGGCGTCGTGCTGCACGGCCTGGTCGCGGCCGACACCCACTGGCTGCTCGACGAGCACCGGATCGGCGGGGTGCCGGTGGTGCCGGGCACCGCCCACCTGGAGTCGGTGCGCGCCGCCGTGGTCGCCGCGCTGCCCGCGCCGACCCCGGACGCCGCGGTGGAGCTGCGTGACGTGGTCTTCCTGGAGCCGTTCTCGGTGCCGGACGGCACCGTCGCGCAGTACCGGGTGGAGCTGGCCCCGACCGAGGAGGGCGTGGACTTCACCGTGGCCAGCCTCGCCGCCGGGCGGCTGCGCGCCCACGTGCGGGGCACGGCCGGCTGGACCACCGAGCCCGCGCCGCCGGCCGCCCCGGCCGAGGTGGCCGGCCGGCGGGTCGACGACGACGCCTCGTTCGGCCGGGGCCGCACCAGCATGCTCACGTTCGGGCCGCGCTGGGCGGCGCTGGCCGAGCACCACCTCGCCGACGGCGAGGAGTTGGCCCGGGTGGAGGCGCCCGCCGCGGCGCTGGCCGACCTGCCGTCCTGGGGGATGCACCCGGCGCTGCTCGACGTGGCCACCGCGTTCGGCCGGGGGCAGGGCGACGGCACGTACCTGCCGCTGTCGTACGGCCGGATCACGGTGCGCGGGACGCTGCCGGCGACGTTCCACAGTCACCTGCGGCACCGGCCGGCCGCCACCGACGAGGTGGTCGCCGCCGACCTGTCGCTGCGCGACCCGGACGGTCGGGAACTGGTCGCGATCAGCGACTTCGTGCTGCGCCGGGTCGACCAGAGCGCGGTCACCGGCAACCTCGCCGAGGCCCCGGCGACGGCCGACGCGCCGGACGCGGTCACCGAGGACATCCGGCCGGTCGACGGCGCGGAGGCGTTCCGCCGCAGCCTCGGCGCGGGCCTCGGCGCGCAGGTGGTGATCGCCACCCGCACGGTCGCCGACATCCGGCGTCGGGCGGCCCGGGTCACCACGGACAGCCTGGCGGAGGAGGCCGACGCCCCGGTCGTCGCGTCGGCCGCCACCGGCGGCGGCTCGGCCGCCCCGCGTACCGAGCTGGAGAAGACCGTCGCCCAGGTGTGGCAGGACGGCCTCGGCGTCACCGACGTCGGCGTGGACGACGACTTCTTCGCCCTCGGCGGCAACTCGCTGGTCGCCGTGCAGCTCATCGCCGCGATGCGCAAGGCGACCGGGGTGCGGCTGCCGATGCGCAGCCTCTTCGAGACCCCCACCGTGGCCGGCCTGGCGGCCCGGATCGAGGAGCTGCGCGCCGAGGCGCCCGCCGACCAACCGGCCGCCCCGGCGGCGATCCCGGCCATTCCGCGGCTGCCCCGCGGCTGACATCCCCCCGACGGAACAAGGAGACACCGCACCATGAGCGAGACAACCGCCACGCTCCCGGTGGTCGTCGAGAACGACGGCCGGGCGCTGACCGACCTGATCGCGGCCCGGCGCGCCGAGCTGCGGGACACGCTCGTCGCCAGCGGCGGGCTGCTGTTCCGCGGCTTCGACCTCGGCGGCGTGGACGGCTTCGACGCCGCCGTGCGCGCGCTGGCCGGCGAGCCGCTGACCTACACCGAGCGTTCCTCGCCCCGGCACTCCATCAAGGGCCGGGTCTACACCTCGACCGACTACCCGCCGGACGAGGAGATCTTCCTGCACAACGAGAACTCGTACCAGGCGCGGTGGCCGTTGACGTTGTTCTTCTACTGCGTCACCCCGCCGGAGACCCGGGGCGCCACCCCGCTGGCCGACGTGCGCCGGGTGTACGAGCTGATCGACCCCGCGGTCCGGGAGGAGTTCGTCAGGCGTCGCTGGATGCTGATGCGCAACTTCCACGGCGACTTCGGCACCCGCTGGCAGGAGGTGTTCAACACGGAGAGCCGGGCCGAGGTGGAGGCGTACGCGGCGGCCAACGGCATCACCGTGGAGTGGGTCGGCAAGGACGGCCTGCGCACCCGCGCGGTCCGGGACGCGGTGCACCACCGGCCCGGCTCGGACACGCCGCGCTGGTTCAACCACGCCACCTTCTTCCACCTGAGCACGCTGCCGGCGGACTACCAGGAGGGGCTGCTGGCCATGTTCGGCGCCGACGGGCTGCCGTCGAACACCTACTACGGCGACGGCGGCGAGATCCCCGCCGACGTCATGGACCACCTGCGGGCCGCCTACCGGGCGGCCACGGTCCGCTTCGACTACCAGCGCGACGACGTGCTGGTGGTCGACAACATGACCGCCGCGCACGGCCGGGAGCCGTTCACCGGCCCCCGCAAGATCGCCGTGGCGATGGCCGAGGCGTACACCCCCGACACCGCTGGAGCGAACTGACATGGCCGAATCCCGATTCCTGGTCGTCCGCAACGACGAGGAGCAGTACTCGATCTGGTCGGCCGACCGGGAGCTGCCCGCCGGCTGGCACGACACCGGCTTCGCCGGCAGCCGCGAGGAGTGCCTGGCCCACGTGGACGAGGTCTGGACCGACATGCGCCCCCGCTCGGTACGCGAGGCGCTCTCATGAGCCAGCAGGAGTGGACGTTCCCGGCCTCGTACGCCCAGGAGCGGGTGTGGATGGCCAACCAGCTCGACGCCCGCTCGCCGGTGTTCAACGTCTCCATCCCGTGGGCCTTCCCGGCCGGCGTGGACGCCGAGGCGGCGAGCGACGTGGTCAACCGGATCGTGGCCCGGCACGAGACGCTCCGGACCCACCTGCGGGTCGACGACGGCGCGCTGGTGCAGGTGGTGCGTGCCCACGAGCCGGTGCCGCTGCCCACCACCGACCTGAGCCACCTGCCGGCCGACGAGCGGCTGGCCGAGTTCGAGCGGCTCCGCACCGACCTGGCCCGCACCCCGATCCCGCTGGACGCGCCGCCGCCGTGGCGGGCCCGGCTGATCCGCCTCGACGACGCCTGGGCGCTGGCGTTCGTGGCCCACCACGCGGTCTTCGACAGCCACTCGGCGGTGCTGTTCCACGCCGAACTCGCCGCGTTCTGCGAGGCCGCGCGCACCGGCGCCGAGCCCGCCGTGCCGGAGCTGCCGATCCAGTACGCCGACTTCGCGGTCTGGCAGCGCCAGCAGCTCACCGGCGCGGAACTGGACCAGCAGCTCGCGTTCTGGACCGGCCACCTGGCCGGCGCCCCGGCGGTCACCGGCCTGCCGCTGGACCGGCCCCGCCCGGCTCAGCTCGGCTTCGCCGGTGACGAGGTGCGCTTCACGCTGCCCGACGGGCTGCTCGACCGGGTCGGCGCGCTGGCGCTCGGCGCGCAGGCCACCCCGTACATGGTGCTGCTGGCCGGCTTCGCGGCGCTGCTGTCGCGGATCTCCGGTGAGACCGACGTGGTGGTCGGCGTCTCCACCGCGGGCCGTGACAACCCGGAGCTGGCGTCGCTGATCGGAATGTTCGTCAACCCGGTGGCGCTGCGCTGCGACGTCTCCGGCGACCCGACCTTCGCCGACCTGCTCGGCCGGGTGCGCAACGGTCTGATCGACGCCATGGAACACGGGCAGACCCCGTTCCAGAAGATCGTCGAGGCGGTGGACCCGCAGCGTGACCCGTCCGTGCAGCCGATCTTCCAGACCGCGCTGAACTGGATCCCGGACTCCGGCCTCGACCCGATCGAGCTGGGCACCACCAAGGACGACCTGGCGTTCGACATCACCACCGGCGAGTGCCGCCTGGTCTACCGGACCGCGCTGTTCGACCACGCCAGCGCCGAGACGGTGGCGCGGCGCTACGTGCGGCTGCTCACCGCCGCGGTGGCCGAGCCGGAGCGCCCGGTCGGCGCGCTGCCGCTGCTCACCGACGACGAGCGGGACCTGGTGCTGCGCGCCGGGGCCGGCGCCACGCACGACCTGCCGGCGGCCACCGTCACCGACGAGGTGCAGCGGCAGGCCGCCGCCACCCCGGACGCGCCGGCGTTGGTCTGCGACGGCGTGACGCTCAGCTACGCCGAGCTGAACACCGCCGCGAACCGGCTGGCCCGGCTGCTGGTGGCGCGTGGCGCCGGCCCGGAGACCCGGGTCGCGCTCGCCCTGCCCCGCTCCTGCGAGCTGGTGGTGGCGATGCTCGCGGTGCTCAAGTCCGGCGCCGCGTACGTGCCGGTGGACACCGCGTACCCGGCCGGGCGGATCGCCTACCTGCTGGCCGACGCCGCTCCGGCGCTGGTGGTGGCCACCGCGGACACCGCCGCGTCGGTGCCCGGCGACGCGCTGGTGCTCGACGGGGAGATCGGCGCGGACCAGCCCGGCGACGACCTCACCGACGCCGACCGGGTCGCCGCGCTGCGTCCCGACCACCCGGCGTACGTGCTGTACACCTCCGGCTCCACCGGCCGGCCGAAGGGCGTGGTGGTCGAGCACCGGGCGGTGACCGCCTACCTGGCCTGGGCCCGGGCGACCTACCCGGGGCTGGCCGGCACCGCGTTGCTGCACTCGCCGGTCTCGTTCGACCTCACCGTCACCGGCCTGCTCGGCACGCTCACCGCCGGCGGCACGGTCCGGCTCGCCGCGATCGACTCCCCGGCCGCGCGGGCCGGTGGCCGGCCGTCCTTCCTCAAGGTCACCCCGAGCCACCTGCCGCTGCTCGACGGCGAGCTGTCGCCGACGGTCGACCTGGTGATCGGCGGCGAGGCGCTCAGCGGCGAGCAGCTCGCCGGCTGGCGGTCCGCGCACCCCGACGTGGCGGTGGTCAACGAGTACGGCCCGACCGAGGCCACCGTCGGCTGCGTCGCGGCCCGGATCGCCCCCGGCGAACCGGTCCCGCCCGGCCCGGTGCCGATCGGCACGCCCACCTGGAACACGGGCGCGCTGCTGCTCGACGCCGCGGGCCAGCCGGTCCCGCCGGGCGTGGTCGGCGAGCTGTACGTCACCGGCGCGCAGCTCGCCCGCGGCTACCACGACCGGCCCGGCCTCACCGCCGAGCGCTTCCTGCCCTGCCCGTACGGCCCGCCCGGCGCGCGCATGTACGCCACCGGCGACCTGGCCCGCTGGCGTCCCGACGGCACGCTCGACTACCTGGGCCGCCGCGACGACCAGGTCAAGGTGCGGGGCATGCGGATCGAGCTGGGCGAGGTCGAGGCCGCGCTGCTCGCCCACCCGGACGTACGGGCCGCCGCCGCGGCGGTGCGCACCGACGGTGGCGAGCCGACGCTGGTCGGCTACCTGGTCGGGCCCGCCCATGAGGACTCGGTCCGCGCCGAGCTGGCCCGCGAGCTGCCGGCGCACCTGGTGCCGGCCGCCCTGGTCCGGCTGGACACGTTGCCGTTGACGCCCAACGGCAAGCTGGACCGCGCCGCGCTGCCCGCCCCGGCGGCCACCGAACCGGCCGAGGACAGCTACGTCGCCCCGCGTACCGAGGCCGAGGCGCTGGTCGCCGAGGTGTACGCCGACATCCTCCAGGTGGAGAAGGTCGGCGCGCTGGACGACTTCTTCGCGCTCGGCGGCAACTCGCTGCGCGGCATGCGGGCGATGGCCCGGATCCGCGCCGAGGTGGACGTCGACCTGCCCATGCGGGCGCTGTTCTCCAGCCCCGTGGTGGCCGACCTGGCCGGCCAGATCGAACAGCGGATCGCGGCCGAACTCGACGGCCTCTCCGACTCCGAGGTCGCCGCGCTGCTCGCGGCGGAAGAGGGAACCAACTGATGACCGACCTGAAGGATCCGGCCCGCGAGGCGGCCCGGCAGGCGCTGATCGCCAAGCGGTTGCGCGCCCGCCAGTCCGCCCCCGCGGCCCGGATCACCCCCCGGCCCGACGGCGCGCCGGTGCCGCTGTCCTACGCCCAGGAGCGGGTCTGGTTCATGGACCAGATCGCCCCGGGCGAGGCCGCGTACCACATCGCGGTGCCGCTGCGGGTGCGTGGACCGCTCGACGTCGACGCGCTGCGCGCGGCCCTGACCGCGCTCGCCGCCCGGCACGAGTCGCAGCGCACCCGCTTCCCGGCCGACGCCGACGGCCGCCCCACCGTGGTGGTCGCCGACACCCCGGACGTGCCGCTGACCGTGGTGGAGGCGCCCGACGAGACCGCCGCGCAGGCGCTCGTCGACGCCGCGGCGGCCGAGCCGTTCGACCTGGCGCACGGCCCGCTGCTGCGCGCGCTGCTGATCCGGCTGAACGTCGAGGACCACGTGCTGTTCCTCGGTCAGCACCACATCGTCGGCGACGGCTGGTCGGTGGACGTGCTGCTGCGCGACCTGATCACGCTGTACTGGGGCGGCGAGCCGCCGGCCCTGCCGATCCAGTACGGCGACTTCGCCGTCTGGGAGGCCCAGGAGCTGGACGGTCCGCAGGCCCGGGCGCACGTCGACTACTGGAAGCAGCGCCTCGCCGGCATCACGCCGCTGGAGCTGCCGCTGGACCGGCCCCGCCCGGCCACCCAGACCTACCGGGGCGACTTCGTCGAGTTCCAGCTCGACCCGGCGGCCACCGAGGCGCTCAACGCGCTCACCCGGGACAGCGGCGGCACGCTGTTCATGACGCTGCTGTCGGCGTACCAGGTGCTGCTGGCCCGGCACGCCGGTCAGGACGACTTCGCGGTCGGCGCGTCGGTGGCCGGCCGGTCTGCGCCGGAGCTGGAGAACGTGGTCGGCATGTTCATCAACATGCTGCCGCTGCGGGCCGAGCTGGCCGGGGACCCGACCTTCACCGAGCTGCTGGCCCGCACCCGGCGCAACGTGCTCGACGGCTTCGAGCACGCCGAGGTGCCGTTCGCCAAGGTGGTGCACGAGCTGGGCCTGCCGCGCGACGTGAGCCGCTCGCCGGTGTTCCAGACCATGTTCGTGCTCCAGAACTACGAGATGGGCCGCTTCCGCGGCGTGTCCCGCTCCGACGAGGTCACGTTCGAGTGGACCCCGATGGAGTTGCAGGCCACCCGGTTCGACTTCGAGCTGCACGCGGTGGAGACCGTCGACGGGCTCTGGGGCAAGCTGGTCTTCAACACGGACCTGTTCGACCGGGCCACGGTCGAGCGGATGGCCCGGCGGTGGACCGCGCTGCTGGACGCGATCGTCGCCGCGCCGGACACTCCGGTGTCCCGGCTGCCGCTGCTGTCCGACGTCGAGCGGGAGCTGCTCGCCGGCTGGAACGACACCGCGGCGGACTTCCCCCGCGACGAGACGCTGCACGGCCCGGTCGAGGAGCGCGCCGCCATCACCCCGGACGCGGTCGCGGTCACCATCGACGGGACCAGCCGCACGTACGCGGAGCTGAACGCCGAGGCCAACCGGATCGCGCACCGGCTGCGCGCGGCCGGCGTGGGCCCGGAGACGCTGGTCGGGGTGTGCGCGGAACGCTCGGTGGAGCTGGTCGCCGGCCTGCTCGGCGTGCTCAAGGCCGGCGGCGCCTACCTGCCGCTGGACCCGGAGTACCCGGCGGACCGGCTGGCCTTCATGGTCACCGACGCGGACGCGCCGGTGGTGCTGGTCCAGTCGCACCTGCGCGACGTGCTGCCGGCCACTTCGGCCACCGTGCTCGACCTCGACGACGCGGCGGTCTGGGCCGACCAGCCGACCACCGACCCGACGCCGGTGGCCGGACCGGAACACCTGGCGTACGTCATCTACACCTCCGGTTCCACCGGCCGCCCGAAGGGGGTGCCGAACACCCACCGGGGCATCGTCAACCGGCTCGACTGGATGCAGCGGACCTACGGTCTCGGCGCCGACGACGCGGTGCTCCAGAAGACACCGGCCAGCTTCGACGTGTCGGTCTGGGAGTTCTTCTGGCCGCTGCGCACCGGCGCCCGGCTGGTGCTGGCCAAGCCCGGCGGGCACAAGGACGCCGGCTACCTGCGCGACCTGCTGGTGTCCGAGCGGATCACCACCACCCACTTCGTGCCGTCGATGCTGACCGTGTTCCTGGCCGAGGAGGGCGTCGAGGCGGCCACCGCGCTGCGGCGGGTGATCTGCTCCGGCGAGGAGCT
Organism: Micromonospora sp. NBC_01392; assembly: GCF_045040125.1. Lineage (NCBI taxonomy): Bacteria > Bacillati > Actinomycetota > Actinomycetes > Micromonosporales > Micromonosporaceae > Micromonospora > Micromonospora sp. NBC_01392. The sequence continues at coordinate 3,310,068 of NZ_CP109549.1, forward strand.
GCCGCTGACCTCGGCGGTCGACTTCACCGCCCGGCTGCCCTGGTGCGGCCTGCACAACCTGTACGGCCCGACCGAGGCGGCCATCGACGTCACCTCCTGGGCGTGTGAGCCGGACCGGCTGGCGCAGGTGACGAGCGTGCCGATCGGCGCGCCGATCGCGAACCTGCGGCTGCACGTGCTCGACGCGTCCGGGGCGCAGTGCCCGGTCGGCGTCGCCGGTGAGCTGCACATCGGCGGCGTCGGCCTGGCCCGCGGCTACCACCGGCGGCCGGCGCTGACCGCGGAGAAGTTCGTTCCCGACCCGTTCTGCGGCGAGCCGGGGGCCCGGCTCTACCGCACCGGCGACCTGGCCCGCTGGGTCGTCGGGCCGGACGGCGCCGGGGTGATCGAGTTCCTCGGCCGGATCGACCACCAGGTCAAGCTGCGCGGCCTGCGCATCGAGCTGGGCGAGATCGAGAGCGCGCTGCGCGAGCAGCCCGACGTCACCGAGGCCACGGTGATCGTCCGCGAGGACAGCCCGGGCGACAAGCGGCTCACCGCGTACCTGGTGGGGGCGGCCGAACACGCCGCGCTGAAGGCGGCGCTCAAGGACACGCTGCCGGAGTACATGGTGCCGGCCGCGTTCGTCACGCTCGACGCGCTGCCGCTGACCCCGAACGGCAAACTCGACCGCAAGGCGCTGCCCGCGCCGGTGGTCACCCGCGAGGCGTCGGTGGCGCTCGTCGAGCCGCGGGACGACACCGAGCGGGCCCTCGCGGCCATCTGGTCGGAGGTGCTGGGCGTGGAGACGCTCGGCATCGACGACGACTTCTTCGACCTGGGCGGGCACTCCATGCTCGCCACCCAGGTGGTCGCCAAGATCCGCAAGGCGGAGCTGGGCGGCCGGGCGGTCGGCGTGATGGACCTGTTCCAGAAGCGCACCATCCGGGACCTGGCCGCGTTCATCTCCGGTGACGCCACCCAGGAGGGGCCGCGCCGGCTGCTCTACGAGCTGACCAAGCCGATCCCGGTGGCCAAGCGGGTGCTGACCTACGTCTGCGTCCCGTACGGCGGCGGCAGCGCCATCGTCTACCAGCCGCTCGCGGACGCGCTGCCGGCCGGGTACGGGCTGTGGTCGCTCGCCATCCCCGGCCACGACGTCGGTCTCACCGAGGACGCGCTGCCGTTCGACGAGCTGACCACCCGGGTCGCGGACGAGATCGTGGAGCGGGTCGAGGGCCCGATCGCGCTCTACGGCCACTGCGGCGTGGGCAGCGCGATCGTCGCCGAGGTGGCCCGCAAGGTGGAGGCGGCCGGCCGGGACCTGGCCGCCGTCTACATCGGCGCGATGTTCCCGTTCGCCCGCCCGAAGGGCCCGTTCGCCGCCGCGCGCAACCGGCTGGAGCAGCTCCGCAGCAACAAGCACTACGCGAGCTGGCTGAAGTCGATGGGCGTGGACACCGACGAGCTGGACCCGGAGCAGGCCGACCGGATCATCAGCAACATGCGGGCCGACTCCCGCGCCTCGGAGGAGTACTTCACCCGGCTGCTGGACCGGCAGGCGACGAAGCTGCGCGCGCCGATCATCTCGGTGGTCGGCTCCGAGGACCCGGTCACCGACTACTACCGCGAGCGGTACGCCGAGTGGCAGTTCCTCAGCGACACGCTCGGGCTGGTGGTGCTCGACCAGGCCGGGCACTTCTTCCTCAAGTACCGCGCCGAGGAGCTGGCCGAGATCGTCACCCGTACCCACCCCGCGGTGGTGGCCGGTGACCTCACCGGACTGGATCCGGCGGCCCGGGGCGAGGACGCCGGCTGGGCGGTGCACGACATGCTCCGGGTCGGCGCGGACCGCAAGCCGACCACCACGGTCAAGCCGAGCATGGGCCGGTTCCTGGCGGTCACGATCGGGCAGCTCGTCTCCAGCACCGGGTCGGCGCTGACCGCGTTCGCGTTGCCGATCTGGCTGTTCAACCGCACCGGCTCGGTGGCCGACCTCGGTCTGCTGTGGGCGTTGGCGCTGATCTGCGGCGTGCTCATGCTGCCGGTGGCCGGCGCGCTGGTCGACCGGGTCAGCCGGCGCCGGATCATGATGCTGGCGAGTTCCGTGGCCGGTTCGGTGCAACTGGTGCTGGCCGCCCTGCTGTGGACCGACAACCTGGTGCTCTGGCACATCTACCTGCTGGTGGCGTTCAGTTCGGTGGCCGGGTCGTTCCAACGGATCGCGTTCCAGTCGGCGGTGCCGCAGCTCGTGCCGAAGCGCTACCTCGGGCACGCGATGGGCATCACCCAGCTCTCCACCGGTGTGGCCACGCTGCTCATGCCGGCGTTCGCCGCCGGCCTGCTCGCCGCCATCGAACTCAAGGGCATCCTGATCGTGGACGTGGCCAGCTACGTGGTCGCGGTGCTCACGCTGGCCGTGGTCCGCTTCCCGGACCTGCTCGGCTGGCGGCCCCGGGAACGGCTGCTGGTGGCCATCGCGAACGGCATGCGCTACTCGTGGCAGCACCGCGGGTTCCGGCTGATGCTCGGCTACTTCGCGCTGGGCAACATCTTCCTGGCGCCGGCGCTGGTGCTGACCACCCCGCTGGTGCTGTCGTTCGGCAGCCCGACGCAGGTGGCGCAGGTCGCGCTCGCCGAGGCGGTGGGCGCGGTGCTCGGCGGCGTGCTGATGTCGCTGTGGGGCGGGCCGCGCAAGCGCCGGATGATCGGCGTGCTGATCGGCAACCTGGGCACCGCGATCGGCTGCGTGCTGATCGGGCTGGACGCCTCGATCGTGATGATCTGCGTGGGCTTCTGCTGGCTGGCCATGGCGATGACCACCGCGCAGTCGATCTACGCGACCATCGTCCAGGTGAAGGTGCCGCAGCGTTTCCACGGTCGGGTGTTCAGCCTGAACCAGACCATCTCGTGGTCCACGCTGCCGATCGGGTTCGCGCTGCTGGCGCCGGCCGCCACCGCGCTGTTCGAGCCGATGCTCGCCCCGGGCGGGTCGCTGGCCGGCAGCGTGGGCGAGGTGATCGGCACCGGTCCGGGCCGGGGCATCGGCTTCGCGTACGTCTGCTTCGGGGTGATCCTGATCCTGATCACCCTGGGCGGCTTCGGGATCCGGTTGCTGCGTCGCTTCGACCTGGAGGTCGAGGACTCCCTGCCGGACGACCTGATCGGCGCCCAGGAGCGGGAGAAGCGCCTGGCCGCCAAGGCGGAGACCCGGGAGGCTGTCCCGGTCTGACCGGGCCTGTTCCCACCCCACGCGGTTGATCAAGGAGTTCGCGTCGGTTCCCGAGCCCGGGGCCGACGCGAACTCCTTGATCGTCGGGGGGTTCAGTTCATGACGAGGTAGAGGCGCTCACCGGCGGGCCGGTAGCCGACGCGCTGGTACACCCGCCACGACTCCGCGCCGCCGGCCTCCAGCCAGGCGACCTCGGCCCCCGCGGCGAAGAGCCGCCGGGTCGTCTCGGCGGTGATCGCGCCGGCCAGCCCCCGGCGGCGGTAGGGCTCGCGGACGGCGATGCCCGCCACCTCGCTCACCCCGTCGGTGGGCCGGGCCGCCCCACCGCCACCCAGGCAGGCGCCGGACCCGGCGACCGCCATGACGGCCACGCCGCCGGCCCGCTGCTGGCGCCGGAGTCGGGCGACGTCCGCGGCGGAGGCAGACGCGGCCTCCCCGAAGGCGTCGTTCTGCGCGCCGATCAGCGCGGCCCGCTGCTCGTCGTCGCCCGGTTCGACCAGTGCGACGTCGTCGGGCGTGGGTGGTGTCCGCAGGGTGTCGGGCACACAGAGCAGGTAGGTGTGCCGGGCTTCCGGGACGAACCCGGCGGCGAGCAGCAGCGACTCCAGGGCGGGGGCGCAACTGGCGACGTACTCCAGGCGGGGGCGACGACCCGCCGCCCGGAAAGCGTCGATCAGCGCGGTGACGTCGGCCGCGGTGACGGCCTCGCCCGGACGCGGCGTGGCGTAGTTGATGTGCGGGCTGACCGTGGTCGGGTCGATACCCACCACGAACGGCCCCACTTCCAGGGCCGCGGGTCGCGTCGACAGGGTGGCGACGACGCTCCGTTGGACGCGAGCATCCATGATCAACTTAGCACCTCGAGGCAGGAGAGAAACGACGGTGGACGGACATGCGTCGGACCGCCGAACCGTTGCCGTACGGCGCGACGGGTCATCCGTCGCGCGGTCGACACTCAGGCGGCCGCTCGGCCTACCTGGATCACAGGCGTCATTCCCTCATGCGCAGTGCCACGCCGATCGCGTGGTCGGGCAACGGTGCCGCACCCGGCGGCGGCCTGTCAAGCCTCGGTCGGTGCGGGTGTCGGTGCGGGCTGGCATGGTGGAGGCATGTGCCGGAACATTCGCGTGCTCCACAACTTCGAGCCGCCCGCGACCGATGACGAGATCGAAGCCGCCGCCGTGCAGTACGTGCGCAAGGTCAGCGGCGCCACCCGGCCGTCCGCGGCCAACCAGGCGGCGTTCGACGAGGCGGTCCGTGCCGTCACGGCGGCCACCCGGACCCTGCTGGACAGCCTCGTGACGACGGCGCCGTCCAAGGATCGCGAGGTGGAGGCCGCGAAAGCCAAGGCGCGTGCCGCCGAGCGGTACGGGCCCCGGGCCGCGACCTCCGGCTGACGGCTCCCGGTCGGGCGTCGCGGCCCCGCCGGCCGCGTGGCCGTTCCGACGTGCGGCTCGGGGCGAACGCCCAGGCCGATCTCGGACCAGCCGCATCCCGTCGACCAGGCCGGTGGTCAGGAGTCGCCGGTCCGGAGGGTGTCGTCGCCGAAGGCCGCCGCCAGCGCGGTCGCGATCAGGTCGGGCAGGTCGCTGCGGCCGTCGTCCTGCGCCCACCGCACCAGCGCGATGTGCATGGCGGCCAACGCGGCGCCGGCCGCCGCCGCGGCCCGGAACGCCGCCTCCGGCTCGCCGGCCTCGTCCCCGAGGCCGGCCACGATGGCCTGTTGCAGCGCGTGGTGGTTGTCCAGGTGCCGGGCCCGCAGCGCGGGCGTCGAGATCATCAGCCGCAGGCGGGCCAGCAGGAACCGGTCGTCCTCCGTGACCAGCGCCCGCGCCGAGTCGATGAGTGCGCTGCCGATGCGACGCACGAGCGGCTGGCCGGCCGGCGTGGCGGCGATCCGGGCCGCCACCAGCGGGCCGTTCTGGTCGACGAGGACGAGATCCTCCTTCGTGGGGAAGTGCCGGTACACCGTCATCGGCGACACGCCCGCCGCGTCCGCGACGTCGTTGACCGTCGTGCCGTCGTACCCGCGCTCCGCGAACAAGCGCACCGCGTGCGCCTGGATCATCCGCTGCGTCTCCGCCCGGCGCTGCGCGCGCAGCGTGGAGTGCCGCTCTCTCATGTGGTAGACACTATCGTAGTGATAGTGACTACCATATTGGGAGCGGCTAACATCATGACTGAGCTGAGGGGCCGGACCGCGCTGGTGACCGGCGCGTCACGCGGCATCGGGCAGGTCGTCGCGACCCGGCTGGCCGCGCGCGGAGCGGCCGTCGTGGCGCACTACGGCACGGACCGCGGCGGCGCCGAGGCGACGGTCGAGCGGATCACCCGGGCCGGCGGCACGGCGTACGCCGTGCGCGCGGAACTCGGCGTGGACGGCGACGTCGAGACGCTGTTCACCGGCGTCGAGGCCGCCCTGGCCGGCCGGCCGCTCGACATCCTCGTCAACAACGCGGCGGCGCCACCGGTGGGGCCGCTCGGCGCCACCACCCCGGCCGCCTTCGACCACCTGTTCGCGGTCAACGTCCGCGCGCCGTACTTCATCATCGAGCGGGCGTTGCCGCTGTTCCGCGACGGCGGCGGGCGGATCGTCACGGTCTCGTCCGCGGCGACCCGGATGGCGAACGCCACCCAGACCTCGTTCGCCATGACCAAGGGCGCGGTCGAGACGATGACCCGGACCCTGGCCAACCAACTCGGCGCGCGGGGCATCACGGTGAACGCGGTCGCGCCCGGCGCCACCCGGACCGCCACCAACGGCCCCGCGTTCTCCACGCCCGGCCTGGTCGAGCTGATCATCGGCATGACGGCGCTCGACCGGCTGGGCGAGCCCGACGACATCGCCGACGTGGTCGCCTTCCTCGCCTCGGACGCCGCGCGCTGGGTCACCGGGCAGGTCATCGACGCGAGCGGCGGCCTGTTCCTGGGCCCGCGCGCCTGACGGTCAGCCTCACCCGGCCTCGTCGGCGGGGACCTCCGCCGGGTCCGTGACCCACGCGGAGTAGACGGGCAGGGCGTGCCACGGACCGCCGGCGGTGTCCGTGGCCACCGCCACCACCGCGTACGGGTGGCCGAAGCGCAGGTCGGCGACCCGGGCCACGCCCTCCGGAGGCAGCCCGGCCACCATTCCGAACGCGGTCACCGCGGCGGCCTCGAAGCCGTAGCGACCGAACCGGGCCACCGCCGACTGCGCCGCGGAGAACGGCGGCTCGGCCAACCCGAGCAGTCCCCCCAGCGCCCGCGCCGCCGCGTCGAAGCCGAACCCGGCCGCCGTCAGGTCGTGCCGGCTCTCCGCCGCCCAGCACGGCAGCACGGCGGTGGCGCGCTCCTCCCGGCCGTCCCGGGCGAACGTCCGGGTCGGCTGCTCGCGCACCGTCCAGAGCGGGCTCTCGCCCAGCGGCAGGTCGAACAACGACCGCTGCCCGGGCACCGGCCCGTCCGGCACGTCGGCGACGGTCACGGCCACCTGCTGCGCGGCGGCCAGCACCACGTCGGACGGCACCTGCGGCGCGGCGGCCACGGACACCACAAGCATCCCGGCGCCGTCGTCGCCCGCGCGCGCCGGCGCCACGTGCACCGCGACGTCACCGGCCCGCTCGGTGCCCACCACCGCGCAGCGGTGCCCGACCGGGGGCGTCCGCAGCACCTGCCGCAGCCGGTCGGCCCACGCGCTGCCCGCGCCCAGCTCCCCGGCCGGCGCCAGCTCGAACGGGTCGGCCCAGGACACCCGGGTGGCCAGCGCGCTCGCCAGGACGAGCAGCGTCTCCGGCGCGACGTCGACCGGGAACCGCCGCACCAGGCCGCCGGTGCGTTCCCGGGCCCACGCGTCCAGCGCCGCCTGGTCCGGCAGTGGTCCGCGCTCGGTCTGCTCGGGCAGGCCGGCCCGCCACCGGGTCAACTCCTCGAACGGTGTCCGCTCCCACAGCGCGGTGGCCGCGGCGACCATCGGGTGCGGCGCGGCCAGCAGCGCCCGGGCCGACGCGGCGGCGTCGTCCGGGTCGACCCCGAGCGCCTCGCCGAGCGTCGCCCGGGCCTGCCCGGTGGCGGCCGGACCGGTGAGCGCCAGCAGCAGCCAGGCGCCCAGCGGCGACGCGACGTGGTGGGTGTCGCCGGCGGCGGTGTGCAGCCGCTCGGCGTACCGGGCCAGGGGGGTGTGGAGTGGATTCACCCGTCCCACTCTGCCGGTTGACGCGCCCGTCGGCACGCCGGCTCAGGACCACAGTTCGAACGGCTCGTCGATCTCCTCGCCGGCCAGGAACGTCGGCAGCAGCTCCGGCAGTCGGCCGGGATAGCAGCGCGGCCGCTCCGCGAGCACCTCGGCCACCGGCCACCAGCGGAATCCGAAGTAGTCCTCCACCTCGTAGTCCATCCGCTGGGCGCCGTCCACATCCGGCCCCGGCCCGGGCAGCCGCACCGGCACCACCACCTCGTCCTGGAGGTGCCGGCGCTGCCGGTGCCGGAAACTGGCCCGCCGCCGCCAGGTGGGCGCGCCTATTTCCTCCGGCGCGACCACGATGCCCGTCTCCTCGCGCAGCTCGCGCACCGCCGCCTCCCGGTACGTCTCACCCGGGTCCAGCCCACCGCCCGGCAGTTCCCACCACACGCCCAGGTCGGAATGCTCCGGGTCGCGGGTGTGGAACAGCAGCAGCCGGTCGGCGGCGTCGAGCACCACCAGCCGCACGGCGCGGCGCTCGAACAGCGGCAGATCGCGTGGCAACTCCATGCCGGGCAGCGTAGACAGGCCCCGCTCAGCGCTTCCGGGAGCGGAAGGGGACCCGCGTGACCCGTGCCGCCACGGTGGGCGCGGCCTGTTCGGCGCCGCAACGGGGACAGCGCACGCGGACCCCGGGCGGCCGTCCCGGCGCGCGCAGGCGCTGGCCGCACCGGCAGGCGAACACCACCGACCGCACCATCCGCAGGTACTCCGCCCGGTCCCGCCGGGGCCACCGGCCGTGGCAGCGCCGGCACAGCCGCGGCGGAAAGCTGTGGTACCAGGCCATCGCGGCGGCGCCCGCGAGCATCAACGCCCCGGACACCGCGAGGCCCAGCGGCGCGGCCAGGGCCGGCAGCGCCGCCGCCGGATCACCCGCCCACGCGGTACGCACCCCGACCGCGACGAGCAGCACGACCACGGGTACGCCGAGCACGGTCGCGGTGAATCCCCACCCGAACACGATCACGCCGAGCACGAACACCGTCGTGGCCCGCCGCGGCGCCCACCGTGCCACGCCGTACCCACCGCAGCGCGGACAGTCCGGCGGGGCCGGATGCGGCACGGACCGCAGCACCCTCGGGGCGAGCCACCCGAGAAGCAGCTTCATCAGCTCCTCGGCCAACTTCGTGACAAGCGCCTGAAGGAATGCACCCACGGTCGTCCCCCTCACCCCTCTGCCATCGTGGCGACCGGAGGCGGGTGGGCCGAGCGTGGCGCGTGACGGTCATCCGACACCGTCCGGATCTGGGAGGATGGCGGCCATGTCGCAACTGTTCGGGGAGACGGCCGGCACGTACCACGAGGCCCGACCGGGCTACCCGACCGCGCTCGCGGACGCGATCCGCGCCTACCACGGCGGCGCGCCCGGCACCCTTGTCGAGATCGGCGCCGGCACCGGGCTGGCCACCGCCGTGCTGCTCGGTCTCGGCGCGACCACGACCTGCGTCGAGCCGGACGCGCGGATGGCCGGCGTGCTCGCCGAGCGGTTCCCGGGCGTCCACGTGGTGACCGCGAGCTTCGAGCAGTGGCCCCCGCCGGCCGGCGGCGTCGACGTGCTGGCCTGCGCGATGGCCTGGCACTGGCTCGACCCGGCCACCCGCAACCGGCGCGCGCACGACGCGTTGCGTCCCGGCGGCACGCTCGCCGTCCTCAGCCACCGCTACGCCTACGTCGAGGCGGCGCAGGCCGAGGCGATCCGCGCCGCGTTCACCGCCGCCGACCCGGACGACCGGGGCGACCGGGCCGACGGCTGGTTCCACGACGACATCGTCGACAGCGGCTGCTTCACCGACCTGCGACTGTCCCGGTTCCGCCGGTCGGTGCCGCTGGACACCGCCGCCTACCTGCGGCTTGTCGACACGTTCTCACCGCAGTTGCGCCGCCCGCCCGAGCTGCGTGAGCGGGTCCGCGCCGCGGTCGGCGCCGCGGTCGACGGCTTCGGCGGCACGGTCCTGCTGGACCTGCGCACCACGCTCGTCCTGGCCCGCCGCCCGGGCTGACCGCCACCCGGACCGCCGTCGGGGTGTCGCTGGTCCGGCCCGGCCCGGCCCGCCGGCCCGGACGGTCAGTCGGCGTCGATCACCCGGGCCACCTCCGGCGGCAACGGGTACGGCCGTTCCCGCGGGAGCAGCGCTGCCGCGCCGGCCTCGTCGCCGGCGGTGAGCCGACCGTGCACCGACCGGGCCAGCGCGGTGACGTCGGTGAGGCCGACCAGCCACTCGTCGACGTACCGCCGGACCGCCTCGCCGGAGAGTCCCACCTGCACCGACCGGTGGGACAGCGGGGCCAGCAGCAGCGACCGTTCCGGGTCCCACTGCACGCGGACCGGGCTGGCCCGCAGGGCCCGACGCCAGGCGTCCCGGTCCGGGTGCAGCCGCGGGTCGTGGTCGCTGAGGCAGGCGTGCCGAAGCGCCCACTCGAACCCGGCGCGGCTGATCTCGACCGCGAGCACCCGTTCCTGGCCGGGCTTGAGCGCCCAGCCGCAGCGGTACATCATCCAGCGGAACGACGGCTTGATCCAGGTCATCCGCTCCCGCTTGAACGGCGGCACGAACCGGCCGGCGGCCAGCGCCGCGTCGGCGATCTCCGCCGGGTACGCCTGGTAGACGGTGACGGTGCCGTCGGTGAAGGCGGCCCGGATCTGGTGGCGGGGAACGGTCACCGCTGCATGGTGGCGAACCGGGCGGTGGGCCGCCACCGGTTTCCCCCGCGCGCCGACCCGCTAGGCTGCCGGCCGTGGCAGGTCTGTTGAGGAACGTGGCGTCCCGGCTGGGTCGGATCACCGGGGGCGCCGCCGCGCCGGCCCGCCCGGGCGGGCCGATCCCGGCCCAGGTCGCGCGCCGGCGCCAGGTCAGCGCGTTGCAGCGCCGCGAGCTGTCGTACGCGCCGGAGCCGGACGGGCAGGCCGACCCGGGGGAGATCGTCTGGACGTGGGTGCCCTACGAGGACGACCCCCGGCAGGGCAAGGACCGGCCGGTGCTGGTGGTGGGCCGGCAGAGCCGCACGCTGTTCGGGCTGATGTTGTCCAGTCAGGGCGAGCGGGACGGCCAGCGGCACTGGCTGTCGCTCGGCCCGGGGGAGTGGGACCGGGACCGACGGCCGAGCTGGGTCCGCCTGGACCGGGTGCTCACCATGCGCGAGGACAGCATCCGCCGGGAGGGCGCGGTGCTGGACCGGCCCCGGTTCGAGCGGGTCGGCCAGGCGCTGCGCACCGGCTACGGCTGGCGCTGAGCCACCGGTCCGGAGTCCACGCCCGCCCGGAGGACCGGCCGGCGCTGACCGTGGGGCGGGTCAGTGCTCGGCGACGAGTTGGCGTGGTGGGCGGACGGCACCGAGCGTCTTCGCCTCGTACATGGCGGCGTCGGCGCGGCACAGTGCGTCCGCGAGCTGGGCGGGGCCGTGCACCGGGGCGAGCCCGACCGAGGCGGTGACCCGGATGCTGCGCCCGCCGAGCGGGATCGGCGCGGCCAGCGCCTCGCAGAGCCGGCGGGTGGCGTGCTCGATCCAGCGCCGGTCGGCGGTGGGACTGGCCAGCAGGCCGGCGAACTCGTCACCGCCGAGTCGGGCCACCAGGTTGTTGCCGGCGAAGGCGGCCAGTCGTTGGGCCACGCTGACCAGGACCTGGTCCCCGGCGGCGTGCCCGTAGCGGTCGTTGACCTGTTTGAAGCCGTTCAGGTCGAGCACCACCGCCACCAGCGGCTGCCCGGCGGGATCGGTGAGCAGGGTGGCGGCCAGCCGGAAGAAGGCGCGGCGGTTGGGCAGCCCGGTGAGCGGGTCGTGGCTGGCGGCGTGCCGCTCGGCGGCCAGCTCCGCCTGGAGCAGTTCCAGCTCGGCCTCGGCGCGTACGGCCCGGCGGCGGAGCTGCCAGGCGGAGAGCAGCGCGCCGGCGGCGGAGATGCCGGAGGCGACGGTAATCGGATCCGGCACGCGCCCTCCTCACCAGTCCCCGGCCGCGCGCAGCGGCTTCCGAGGGCCGGGTTCAGGTCACCGAAAGTGAGCGACCCGGCACACCGTAGTTCGGTTATCATGCTCGCTGTCCATTGCAGATGCAATAGCAGATGCACGTGCATTCCAAACCTCAGTCGACAGACGTCGCCACCCACCGCACCTCCCCGCGGCCTCGGCTGGCTCTTCCCGAAGGACGCCCATGCAATCGCCCCCGAATGGCGTACCCGTGACCGAGTTGCCCCCGATGCAGTGGTTGAAGAGTCGCCGCAGCAATCCCAGCGGAAACTGCGTCGAGCTGGCCGAGCTGCCCGGCGGCAGCGGCATCGCGGTACGCAACTCCCGCCACCCCGACGGGCCGGCGTTGATCTACACCGTGGACGAGATCGAGGCGTTCGTGCTCGGCGCCCGGGACGGGGATTTCGACCACCTGATCCCGCCGTCCCGTGGACGGGACTGATTCCACCGTCCGGAGGAGTTCACCTCACTGTCGGTTCATGGCATGCTTACTCGTCGGCCGGGAGGGCACCCGGTCGGGGAGCAGCCGGGATGCGAGGGCGGTCAGGTGGTCACGGTGCCCGTCGAGGGTGGACCGACAAGTGGTCCCACGGTGCTGCGCATGCTGCTCGGCGCGCAGCTGCGCCGCCTGCGGGAGGGCGCCGGGGTCAGCCGGGAGGGCGCCGGCTGGGAGATCCGCTCCTCCGAGTCCAAGATCAGCCGGATGGAGCTGGGTCGGGTCGGGTTCAAGGAACGCGATGTCGCCGACCTGCTCACGCTCTACGGCGTCACCGCGCCGGACGAGCGCGCCGCGCTGCTCAAGCTGGCCCGGGACGCGAACAGCCCGGGCTGGTGGCACCGCTACGGCGACGTGCTGCCCGCCTGGTTCCAGTCCTACCTCGGGCTGGAGGCCGCCGCCGCGCTGATCCGCACGTACGAGGTGCAGTTCGTGCCGGGCCTGCTGCAGACCGCCGCGTACGCGCGAGAGGTGATCCTGCTCGGGCACCGCGGCGCCGCGCCGATGGAGCTGGACCGACGCGTCGACCTGCGGATGGAGCGCCAGGAGCTGCTGCGTCGCGCCAACCCGCCGCAGCTGTGGGCGGTGCTGGACGAGGCGGTGCTGCGTCGGCCGATCGGCGGCGCCGCGGTGATGCGCGAGCAGTTGGACGCGCTGATCGAGGCGACCGCCGCGCCGCACGTGCGGCTCCAGATCGTCCCGTTCACCGCCGGCGGGCACGCGGCCGCCAGCGGCGCCTTCAGCATCCTGCGCTTCGGCGACGAGGACCTGCCGGACATCGTCTACATCGAGCAGTTGACCAGCGCCATCTACCTCGACAAGCGCGACGACCTCGACTACTACGCCGAGGCGATGGAGCGGCTGTGCGTCGAGGCCGCGCCGCCGGAGCGCACCCCGGAGCTGCTGGCCCGGGTCCGCGACGAGCTCTACCCGGCCTGACCCCCGCCGCGGCGGGCTATACCATGACCGACGACCGGAGACAGTGGACGCACGTCCGCCCCGCAACGGTGGCGTGCGAGTCGTGGAGGCGGCCTTGACCAGCGAGACGAGCGGCACGGCGACCGAGCCGGGCCACCCGGCCGACCGGATCGACACCTCGGTGGCCCACCCGGCCCGGCGGTACAACTACTGGCTCGGCGGCAAGGACAACTTCCAGGCCGACCGGGAGTCCGGCGACGCGATGGCCGCCGCCTTCCCGACGATCCGGCTCAGCGCGCTGGAGAACCGGCGGTTCCTGCGGCGCGCGGTCCGGCACCTGGCCGCCGAGGCGGGCATCCGGCAGTTCCTCGACATCGGCACCGGCATCCCGACCGCGGACAACACGCACGAGGTGGCCCAGGCCGCCGACCCGCGCGCCCGCGTGGTCTACGTCGACAACGACCCGATCGTGCTGGCCCACGCCCGGGCGCTGCTCACCAGCTCACCCGAGGGCGCCACCGCCTACCTCGACGCGGACCTGCGCGACCCGGAGAAGATCCTGGCCCACCCCGACCTGCGCCGCACGCTGGACCTGTCCGAGCCGGTCGCGTTGATGCTCATCGCGGTGCTGCATTTCGTGCCGGACCCGGACGACCCCTACGCCACGGTCGCCCGGCTGCTGGACGCGCTGCCGGCCGGCAGCTACCTGGTCGCCTCGCACGCCACCCACGACCACCTGCCGGTCCCGCTCGCGAACGAGGCGAGGGCGGCGGCCCGGGGCGGCCCGCACGGCACCATCAACCTGCGTGGCCGGGACGAGTTCGTGCGCTTCTTCGACGGCCTCGACATGGTCGAGCCGGGCGTCTGCTCGGTGGCCGAGTGGCGCGCCGACGGCGAGCCCGAGCCGCGGCCCTCGGCGGCCGACGTCAGCATGTACGGCGGGGTGGCCCGCAAGCCCTGACCGACGCGCCGCCCGGCCCGAGCCGGATGCGGGTTGGTGCGGCCCGGGGGTGGCCGGGCAGACTGGGGGATCATGTCGCCGTTCACGCCCGACCTCCGGCTGCACGACCGGTACATCCTGCGCGAGCGCATCGGGCTCGGTGGGATGTCCGAGGTGTGGCGCGCCGACGACGAGGTGCTGCACCGCCCGGTCGCGGTCAAGGCGCTCGCCGGCCGGCTCGCCGCCGACCCGCAGCTGCGCGCCACCATCCAGCGTGAGGCCCGCGCCGCCGCGCGGCTCACCCACCCGCACGTGACCCAGGTGTACGACTACGGCGAGGCCACGCTGCCCGGCGGGGTGGTCACGCCGTACCTGGTGATGGAGCTGGTGGCCGGTCAGACACTTGCCGACCGGCTGGCCGGTGGGCCGCTGGCCTGGCCGGACGCGCTCCGTACGGCCGGGCAGGTGGCCGCCGCGCTGGCCGCCGCGCACCGGATCGGCGTGGTGCACCGGGACGTGAAGCCGGCCAACGTGATGCTCACCGAGACCGGCGCGAAGGTGCTCGACTTCGGCATCGCCGCGCCGGCCGGCCCGCACCAACCGGCTGCCGGGCCGGCCGGCGAACCGCTGGCCGGCACCCCGGCCTACTTCGCCCCGGAACGACTCGATCCCGGGCCCACCCATCCGGCCGGCGACGTGTACGCGCTCGGCGCGCTGCTCTACCGCAGCCTCACCGGTCGGCCCCCGCTGCCGGTGCGGACCTGGGACGACGTGGTCGACCTGCGGGACCGGCGTCCCCCGGTGCCGCCGCTGCGGGTGCCCGGGCTGCCCGCCGACGTCGCCGACCTGGTGCTGGCCTGCCTTGCCCTCGATCCGGCCCGGCGACCCACCGCCGCCCGGGTCGCCGACCGGCTCGGCGCCGGCCGCCCGGTCGACCCGCCGACCGCGGTCCTGCCCACGGTGTCCCGGGTGGCGCACCCCGCCACGTTGATCGCGCGGCCAGCCGGGGCGGCCCGCCCGGTCCCGCCGACCCGCCCGGAGGTCCCGCCGAACCGGCTCACCGGCGTGCTGGTCGCCGGCGCGGTGGTGCTGCTGCTCGCGCTGGTCGGCGCGTTGGTCTTCGACAGCCGCTCCGGGACGCCGCGGGCCGCCACGCCGCCGGCCGTGGCCCCACCGTCCGCGCCCGCGTCGAGCAGCGCCCGCCCGGCGCCGACGCGCGTCGCGCCGTCGTCGGCGGCGGCCGAGCCGGTCACCGCCCGACAGCTCGCGGACCGCTTCACCGCCCTGCTGGACCGCGCCGAGGCGGCCCGGCTGATCGACCGCAAGACCGCCGACGACCTGCGGAAGAAGGCCGCCGAGCTGGACCGGGGCAAGCTCAGGGACCGCGCCAAGCGGGTCGAGGACCTGCACGAGCGGATCGAGGACGCGGCCGAGGACGACAAGCTCGACGGCGCCACCGCCGCCGCGCTGCGCCGACTGCTCGACGCCTACGACCGGTTGCGTGGCGGCGGCTGACCGGCCGGCGTCGGACGGTCCGGCCGGGTAACCGCGACCCGGCCGGGTGACCGCGGTTCGACCGTAACCGGTGCCGCTTTCCGTGGTCGCCGGCCGGGTCGCCCCGTACCGTGGTCGGATGATCGGAAACGCACAGCTGCTCGCCGGCCCCCGGGTGAGTGCCGCGCGGGCCGCGGAGCCGGCCGGCGAAGGACCCGTCGGCTGGGTCACCGGCCTGGTGGAACGCCTCGGCGGCCCCGGGGCCGGGCTCGCGGTGGCGCTGGAGAACCTGTTCCCGCCCATTCCCAGCGAGGTCATCCTGCCGCTGGCCGGGTTCACCGCCAGCCAGGGCCGGATGAGCCTGTTCGGCGCGATCGCCTGGACCACGCTCGGGTCGGTGCTGGGCGCGCTGGCGCTCTACTACGTCGGGGCGGCGCTCGGGCGGGACCGGATGCGCGCCCTGGCCGGCCGGCTGCCGCTGATCAAGCTGGCGGACGTGGACCGCACCGAGGCGTGGTTCCTGCGGCACGGCGTCAAGGCCGTGTTCTTCGGCCGGATGATCCCGATCTTCCGGAGCCTGATCTCGATCCCGGCCGGCGTGGAACGGATGCCGGTGCCGGTGTTCCTGCTCTTCACCACGCTGGGCAGTCTGATCTGGAACACCGCGTTCGTGCTCGCCGGCTATCTGCTGGGCGAGAACTGGCACGTGGTCGAGGCGTACGTCGGCACGCTCCAGAACGTGGTCATCCTGGCGGTCGTGGGCGGCGTCGGCTGGTTCGTGGTGAGCCGGGTCCGCCGCAACCGCCGGTCCACCCCGGACGCCCCGGAGGCCCCGCCCCGGTCGGGCACGGTCTACCGGGGCGGCTGGTACGGCACCGACGACGATCAGCAGGCCGGGTAGAGGCGGCGGGTGCCGGTGCCGGCGGTCCAGGCGGCCGGGTCGCTGAACCGGCAGCCGAAGCCCGGCGCCGCCACCGCCCGGGGGTCGGTGACCGGGTCGCCGGCCGGGCGCTGGCCGGTGCGTACCCAGCGGGTCAGGTCGTCCCAGGCGGCGCCGGCCTCGGCGGGGCTGAACTCGCAGTGCTGCGTGCTCCGCACCGCCCGCTGCACCAGCAGCCGGGACCGGCCGTGCCGGGCCACGTCGCGGGCGTACGCCTGCTCCATCCGGAACGGCACGAAGAGGTCACCGAGGCCGTGCAGGCTGAGCACCGGCACGGTGGGGCGGCCGGCGATCCGGGGCACCTCGGTCAGGCCGGGGGAGAGCCGCTCCCGGAGGTTCTCCGGCGCGACCCGCTGCACGGTGGCGTTCAGGTCCACCGGCTGGTTCGGGGCGTACCTGGTGAACAGGTTCGTGGCGAGCTGGCCGGGCCGCTGGGCGGGGGAGTCGCCGCCGTTGGTGGTGGCGATGCCGAACAGGAAGTCCTTCCACACCGCGAACGCCGCGTCCGCGCCCGGCCGGACGCCGCCGGAGCGGGCCACGGTGACCGCGCGCAGCTGCCTGCCGAGCGCGTTGGTGGTGTCCGGGCCGGTGGGCGTGAGGCCGGCCAGCCCGGTCGCCACCTGGATGCGGGGGACCGCGTTCGTCAGGTAGTCGGCCGGCGGTGGGTAGGCGCGCACGCCGGTCAGCGCCTGCGCGACCAGGTTGTAGTCGAGCAGGTAGTCGAACAGCTCCTGGTCGCCGAGCACTCCGCACATCGGCAGCGCGCCGGCGTAGTAGCCCGGGTACTGCTCCAGCGAGCGGCCGATGACGTGCCCGCCGAGGGAGACGCCGGCGATGAGCACCCGGTGCGGCCGTCGCACGGTGCGGGCGAACAGGTCGGCGAGGGCCCGGGTGCCGAGCACGCCGGAGCGGACGTCGTAGCCGTTGCGGTCGTACGAGGAGGACGCCCAGGCGTACCCCTGGGACAGCAGGCGCTGCCGCAGGTCGAACGCGGGCGGCTCGGGGGAGAGTTCGGTGCCCTGGCCGCGGTAGCCGTGCGCCCACATCACCAGGTCGCCGTTCCACTTCGCCGGGACCTCGACGACGTAGCCGGCGTGCGCGTGCACGCCCTGCCGGACGGTGGTGGCGGCGCCGTCCACGACCAGCGGCGGCAGCGGCGGGTTGACGATGGTGTAGCCGGGCAGCGGCTGGCTGCCGTCGTCGTGGCCGGCGGCGTGCGCGGGCGCCGCGCCGACCAGACCGAGCGCGAGCGCGAGCGCGGCGCCGGCGGCGAGCAGCCGGCGGGTGGGTGAGGTCTGCATCGCTGCTCCCCGGGGACGGGTGCCGCCCCGGGGCGCGGGACGGCGGGGCGGGACGGATGCCTACCGGCCGGTAGCGACCTGAACCTAGGCCCGAGGTTGAGGACTGTCAATCACTGACCGGTCGCTCGGTCGACCCGTCCGGCCACAGTGGCCGCCGGAATGAACCGTGGCGGAAACGGAGACGTATGACCCGGTGGGGACCGGCGAGAGGGGACGACCATGACGGCATCCGGGGACGACGCTGACCGGCCCGACACACGGTGGTCCGGCGCCGCCCGCTGGCTGTCCGCCGCCGCCGTGCTGGTGGTCGTGCTCGGCGCGGTGGCGGTCGCGGTGACGCTGTCCAATCCGGCCCGTCTCGGGGTGGTCTTCTCGGGCGGCCCGCCGCCCTCGCCGGCCGCCGACCCGGGCGGCTCCGGCGGTGTCGGCGGCGCCGAGGTGGCCGCCATCGAGACGCTCACCGCGCCGCGCGGGGACCGACGGCGGGCCGACTTCGAGCTGGTCGACGGCCTGACCAGCTTCACGCTGCGGGCCGCCGACCTGGGCGACGACCTGTACCGGATCGGCGCGCCGGACGACGCCGGCGTGACGCCCCGCCCGCGGGTGGACGGTGACCGGGTCCGGCTGCGGATCGTCGAGAACGGCCGCGCCGGGCCGGCCGCCGTCGAGGTGGTGCTCAACGCCCGGCTGACCTGGCGGGTACGACTTGTCGGCGGCGTGCGTGAGCAGCGGCTCGACCTGGGCGCGGCCCGGCTCGCGGGGATCGAGCTGATCGGCGGCGCGTCGCGTACCCGGTTGCGGTTGCCCCCGCTCGACGGCACGCTCACCGTGCGGATGACCGGTGGGGTCAGCGAGCTGACGGTGACCGTGCCGGGCGGGCCGCCGGCCCGGGTGCGGGTGGCGTCCGGCGCCGGCTCGCTGGCCGTGTACGACGAGCGCCGCGCCGGCATCGCCGCCGGGGACGTGGTCAGCTCACCGGGCTGGGACCGGGCGGCGGACCGGCTCTACCTCGACCTGGTGGCCGGCGCGAACGCGGTGAGCGTCACCGCGGACTGAGCGTACAGTTCGGGCGGTGGACCGTACCGAATCGTTGCCCGCGCAGACGCTCCCACCCGGCGTCGGCGCCACCGACCCGGGCAGCGTGCTGCTGCCCGGCCACGACGTGCCGCTGGGCCGCTACACCACGGTGCGTCGGCTGCTGCCGCAGCGGCAGCGGCGGATGGTCGGCGCGTGGTGCTTCGTCGACCACTTCGGCCCGGACGACGTGGCGCAGCGGCCCGGCATGGAGGTGCCGCCGCACCCGCACACCGGCCTCCAGACCGTCACCTGGCTGCTCGACGGCGAGATCCTGCACCGGGACAGCCTCGGCAACGTGCAACCGATCCGCCCCGGCCAGCTCAACGTGATGACCTCCGGCCGGGGCATCGCCCACTCGGAGCGCTCACCGCTGGTCCACCCGCCGCTGATGCACGGCGTGCAGCTCTGGGTCGCGCTGCCCGACCCGGCCCGGGCCGGCGACCCGGACTTCGCCCACCACGCCGAGCTGCCCCGGTGGCGCGACGGCGACCTGGAGCTGACGCTGCTCGTCGGGGAGTTCGGCGGGGAACGCTCACCGGCCGTCGCGCACACCCCGCTGCTCGGCGCGCAGCTCGAGGCGCGCGGTCCGGCGGCAGCCACGCTGCGGTTGCGCCCCGACTTCGAGTACGGGCTGCTGGCGATGTCCGGCTCGGCCGAGGCCGACGGGGTGGCATTCGCCCCGGGGTCGCTGCTCTACCTGGGCGCCGGCCGGACGGCGCTGACGGTGGGCGCCGCGCCGGGCAGCCGGCTGCTGCTGCTCGGCGGCGCGCCGTTCGACGAGCCGCTGGTGATGTGGTGGAACTTCGTCGGTCGCTCGCATGAGGAGGTCGCCGCCGCGCGGGAGGACTGGATGGCCGGTCGCCGGTTCGGCACGGTCGCCGACGACGCCGCCCCGCCGCTGCCCGCGCCCGCGCTGCCCACCACCCGGCTCAAGGCCCGCGACCGCAGCGGCGACGTCCGCGGCTGAGGCACGTGCCGCCGGACACACTTTCCGGAATCTCACCCGTTCGGCTGATGGCTCGTCGTATGATGATCGTGGCAGTGATGCCCGCCCGGTTCGGGCGAACATCCACCGCCTGGTGATCGCGACCCGGTTCGGGCGCGCACCGTCAGGGCCAGGTGTTGCGTGGCGCCCCAGGTCGCGGTTCGTGACCCGGGGCGCCCGCCTGTCGCCGGCCCCCCGGCCCCCCGGTGAGCCGCCGCGCCGCCGCGCACGGCGTCGCGCCCGGCCGCGACGCGACCGGGCGGCGCCGGACGGGCTCAGATGCGGCGCACGTGCTGCGAGACGCGGGAATGGTCGTCCCGGGCCTGGGCGGCCCGCTGCGACCGGCTGACCTCGGGGGCCGCGTCGATCCCGGCCGACCGCGCCACCTCGGTGCCGTTGGCGTAGTCCACCGGCGGCAACGCGCGCAACGCCCGCAACACGTCGGGCGGCGCGCCCTCCCGTTCCGCCTCGCGGATGACGTCGTTCTTCCCGGCCGGGTAGTCCAGCGCGGACAGGTACTCAAGGACGTCCGAATAGCTCGCCATGGGTCGGGCTCCTCGCGCCAGTCGTCGGGGTCGTGACCGCGCGGCGGTTACCCGCAACGCGGCGGCTCACGCCCCGATCTCCCGCGGTTTCCGTCGCGCCGTGACGGGTAGCCGCCCTGCGCGCACCGAAGGGGGTACCACCGATGGACCACCACATGTTCGTGGCCCGGGTCGCTCGGCTCACCGGCACCGCCGAGGACCGGTCCGCGACGCTCACCGCCGCCACGCTGGGGACGCTGGCCGAGCGGCTGACCGGCGGCGAGGTGCTGGACCTCGCCGCGCAACTGCCGAAGCCGCTGCGGGGGGCGCTCAACCCGCAGCCGCACACCGAGGCGGCCGAACGGTTCGGGGCGGTCGAGTTCGTCGCCCGGGTCGCCCACCGGGCCGGCTGCGACGAGAACACCGCCCGGGGCGCGGCGCGGGCGGTGTTCGCCACGCTGCACGAGGCGATCAGCGGTGGCGAGTTCGCCGACGTGGTGGTGCAACTGCCCCGGGACTACCGGGACCTGGTGGAGCCGGCGCTCGCGCCCGCCACCACCCGCCGGCGCTGACGCCGTCCGGCGCCGGCGGGTGGTGGCACCGTCCGGCGCCGGCGTTGGCCGGCAATGGCCGGCGTGGCCCACGCTGGATCCGGCCCGCGCCGAAGGTGGATACCGTCCGTCACGACGGCCGGGCCGGCGCGGTCACCCGGAACCGCCTTTGCTCTGCAGCCATGGGCGCATCCCACACCTGGAGTAACCACGCCGGCTCGATCGTCCGCCGCACGGGAACCCTTCGCGACCAGCTCACGGCCCCGATGCGCTGATGGCTGCAGAGCAAAGGGGTCAGCGGCTGCACCTGCCGCCCGTGCCGCGGGGCAACGGAGAGTGACCGCGGCGACAGTTGCGAAGAGTGAGGCGTCGCGGCTCGCGCGGCGCGCGCTCAGCCGACCGCGCCGGCGGCGCGCAGCGCGGCGATCCGGGCGGCGTCCACGCCGGCGTCGGCCAGCACCTCGTCGGTGTGCTCGCCCGGTCGCGGCGGCGGGCGGCGGACCGCGGTCGGCGTGGCCGAGAAGCGTGGCGCCGGGGCCGGCTGGACGACCCCGTCCGGCGCGACGAAGACGTCCCGGGCGGCCAGATGCGGATGCCGGGGTGCCTCCGCCCAGTCGAGCACCGGCGCCACGCAGGCGTCCGTGCCGGCCAGCAGCTCCGCCCACTCGTCCCGGGTCCGGGTCCGGAACAGCCGCGCCCAGGCCGCCCGCAACGCCGGCCAGTTCGCCGGGTCGTCGCGGTCCGGCGCGTCGTCGCCGTCCAGCGGGAAACCGGTGAGCCGGACCAGTTCGGCGTAGAACTGCGGCTCCAACGCGCCCACCGCCACGTAGCGCCCGTCGGCGCACTCGTACGTGTCGTAGAACGGCGCGCCGCCGTCGAGCAGGTTCCCGCCCCGCGGGTCCTGCCACAGGCCGAGGCCGCGCAGCGCGTGGATCTGGGTGGCCAGCACCGAGACCCCGTCCACGATGGCCGCGTCGACCACCTGGCCGGGCGCGCCGCCGCGGACCGCGTACACGGCCGCGACCACGCCCAGGGCCAGCATCATGCCGCCGCCGCCGAAGTCGCCGAGCAGGTTCATCGGCGGCACCGGACGCTCGCCGGCCCGGCCCACCCCGTGCAGCGCGCCGGTCAGCGCCAGGTAGTCGATGTCGTGGCCGGCGGTCCGGGCGAGCGGCCCGTCCTGCCCCCAGCCGGTCATCCGCCCGTACACCAGGCGCGGGTTGGCGGCGAGGCACTCCTCCGGGCCGAGACCGAGCCGCTCGGCCACCCCCGGCCGGAAGCCCTCCACCAGCGCGTCCGCGCCGGCCACCAGCGACAGCAGCAGCTCCCGGCCGTCCGGGTGCTTGAGGTCCAGCGCGACCGAGCGCCGGTTGCGGTTCAGCAGGTCGCCGGGGAACGCGCCGAACCCGCCGCCGCCCACCCGGTCCACCCGGACCACGTCCGCGCCCAGGTCGGCAAGCATCATGGCGGCGAACGGCCCCGGGCCGATGCCGGCCAGCTCGATCACCCGTACGCCGGTCAGCGGTCCGGTGTTGGTCACCCGCGTCACCCTAGGGCTCCGGACCCCGGCACGCCACGGCCCCGACCGCCCGTACAGCGGTTGACCAGGGCAATCATCCGGTCCTCGACTTGGCGTCCGGCTCCGGGTGGCCTAGCCTTGGAACCGCGAGGGGAGTACTTCCCACGAACCATTCCGGTCAGTACGGCGAGCCCCGGGGGCGAGCCTCGGGTGGTTGCCCACGAAATCGTGGGTGAAGGAGACCTCGAACATGACACGGTGTTCGAGGAGGCCCCATGACCGAAGTGTCCTACCTGTCCGCCGCCGGCCTGTCGTCGGTGGGCACACCCACACTGTGGGCGGTGACGATCGCCGGCGTGCTCGCGCTGCTGGTGCTGGACTTCCTGGTCACCCGCAAACCGCACGAGGTCTCCATCCGGGAGGCGCTCGGCTGGTCGGCCTTCTACATCGCCCTGCCGCTGGCGTTCGGCGCGTGGATCTGGTCCCGCTACGGCAGCCAGCAGGGGGTCGAGTACCTCACCGGTTACCTGGTCGAGAAGTCGCTCTCGGTCGACAACCTGTTCGTCTTCATGCTGCTGCTGGCCGCGTTCGCGGTGCCCGCCGTGCTCGCCCAGCGGGTGCTGCTCTACGGCATCGCCGGCGCGCTGGTGCTGCGCGCGATCTTCATCGCGCTCGGCGCCGCCGCCCTCCAGACGCTCGACTTCGCCTTCCTGCTCTTCGCGATCATCCTGATCGCCACCGCGGTCAAGCTGCTGCGCGACGCCCTCTCCGGGCACGAGCAGGAGGTCGACATCAACAAGATGCGGTCCGTGCGGCTGCTGCGCAAGGTCATGCCGGTGGTCGAGGAGTACCACGGCACCCGGATGACCATCCGGCAGCACGGCCGGCGGGCGCTCACCCCGTTCGCGCTGGTCGTGGTCGCGGTGCTGGCCACCGACATCGTCTTCGCGGTCGACTCGGTGCCCGCCGTCTACGGCATCACCGAGGACCCGTACCTGGTCTTCGCCACCAACGCGTTCGCGCTGCTGGGCCTGCGCGCGCTCTACTTCGTGCTGCACGCGGCGCTCAGCCGGCTGGTGCACCTCAGCTACGGGCTCGCCGTCATCCTGGCCTTCATCGGGATCAAGCTCGGCCTGCACTGGGCGCACGGCATCTGGAAGGGCGTGCCGGAGATCCCGACGCTGGCCTCGCTCGGTGTGATCATCGGAGTCCTGGTGATCGTCACCATCACCAGCCTCCGCGCCACCCGGGGCAGCGGCGACGGCGACCGCGCCGTCGTGCACGAGACGCAGGGCGGGGGCCACGCCTGACGCCTTGCCCCGGGAAGCGGTGTGCGGTCGCGGCCGGGGTGGTAGGACTGACGGGTGGGAATCGTGTCGCCGGGATTTCAGGGCCGGCCCCGTTCGTCCGCGCCGGACCTGCCACCGGGGCAGTACCTCACCGAGGACTTCCCGGTGCTCTCCGCCGGCCCGACACCGCGCGTGGCGCCCGACACCTGGGAGTTCGTGCTGACCAGCGAGACCGGCGCGGAACACCGCTGGTCCTGGGACGAGCTGATGCGCCTGCCGCAGGACACGCCGACGGTGGACCTGCACTGCGTCACCCGCTGGTCCAAGCTCGGCACCACCTGGCAGGGCGTCTCGCTGGACACGCTGCTCGACGGCGTGGACACCGACGCGCGCCACGCGCTGGCGCACTCGTACGGCGGCTACACCACCAACCTGCCCCTGGACGACCTGCGCGGCGGGCGGGCCTGGGTGGTGCACACGTACGACGGGCGCCCGCTGCCGGCCGAGCACGGCGGCCCGGCCCGGCTGCTCGTGCCGCACCTCTACCTGTGGAAGTCCGCCAAGTGGGTGCACGGCATCCGGCTGCTCGTCGACGACCGGCCCGGTTTCTGGGAGACGGCCGGTTACCACGACTACGGCGACCCGTGGCGCGAGCAGCGCTACCAGGGCGACTGAGGTGACCGCGCCGACCGCCGGCGGCCGGGCGGCCCCGCTGACCTGGCGGGTGGCCCGGCTGGTCGAGCGGCGGGTCGAGACGGCGACCGCCCAGACACTGGTGCTGGACGTGCCCGGTTGGCCGGGGCACCTGCCCGGCCAACACGTCGACCTGCGGCTGACCGCCGCCGACGGCTACCAGGCGGCCCGCTCGTACTCGCTCGCCGGCCCGGCGCGGGACGGGCGGATCGAGGTGACCGTGCAGCGGGTGACCGACGGCGAAGTGTCGCCGTACCTGGTCGACACGTACGCCGAGGGCGACCCGGTGGAGGTCCGCGGCCCGGTCGGCGGCTGGTTCGTCTGGCGGACCGACGGGGCCGCGCCAGTGCTGCTGGTGGCCGGCGGTTCCGGGGTGGTGCCGTTGATGGCGATGATCCGGGCCCGCCGGGCGGCCGGCAGCCGGACGCCGTTCCGGCTCATCTACTCGGTACGGACCGCGGACGACGTGATCTACGCCGACGAGCTGCGCCGCCGGGCCCGCGACGACCAGGGCCTGGACGTCGCGTACGTCTACACCCGGCGGGCGCCCGAGGGCTGGCGGGGCGAGCCGCACCGGATCGGGCTGGCCGACGTGAACAGTCACGGCTGGCCGCCGGCGCTGGAGCCGCTCTGTTACGTCTGCGGTCCGACCGGATTCGTGGAGACCGTGGCCGACCTGCTGGTGGGGCTCGGCCATCCGACGCGGCGGGTGCGGACCGAACGGTTCGGCCCGACCGGCTGACGACCCGAGGAGGGCGCATGACGGAACTGTCCTACCTGGACGGCAACATGCTCGACGGACCGCTGCGGGAACTCCTCGCGGTCGACCTGAGCGCCACCACCGGGCGGTGCGACACCTGCGGCATGACCGGCCCGATGGCCGGCCTGCACGTCTACTCGCACGCCCCCGGCCTGGTCGGGCGGTGCCCGGCGTGCACCGGCGTGATGGTGCGCCTGGTCCGCGCGCCGGAGCGGGCCTGGCTGGACCTGCGCGGCACCACGTACCTCCAGGTCCCCATGCCGCTGGAGCAGCGCCTCCGCCCCGCCCCCTGACCGGACGCGGCCGGCCTCAGGACGCGACGGTCAGGTGGTCCAGCTTCGCCGGCGCGGGTTCGGCGTGGTGGCCCGCGCGTTCGGGGACGCTCCCCGCCGGGACCACCCCGGGCCGGGGCGGCGCGCCCGCCGGCCGTGTCGCGCCGGAGAGGCGACGTCGTACCCGACTGACGAGCTGCCCCACGGTCACCGGCACCACCGACAGGACGAGCTGCCCGTTGCGCGGATCGACGGTCGCGGCCACCCCGTACAGCCGGGCGCCGTGCCGCAGCAGCCGGGGCCGGCCGGCGGCCAGTCGGGGCGCCCGGACCGGCGCGCCGCCGCGGCCGTGCCCGCCGTCCACGTCGGCGCGGACCGGATGCCGTTGGCCGCTGGCCGCGCTGGCGGCGAGGAGCCGGTCGACCGGGAAGTCGGTGCGCACGGTCCGCCCGGTCGGGTCGGTGGCGTCCAGCCGGGTGGTCCCGGCGACCGGGCCGGCCACCAGCCGGACCGGCCCGGCCTCCGCGGCGAACCGGGGGTACGGGCTGCGCGCGGTCACCGTCACGGTGTGCCCGTCGACCCAGCTCACCTCGACGGTGTCCAGCCGGGCCAGCCAGTCGGCGCGGACGTCGGTGACGTCGGTCCACGCCGCCGGAGCACCCGGGTAGCCGGCGTGCCACCGCCCGGCCGCCACCACCGTCGCCGGTACGCCCCGGTCGGTGTCCTGCGCGATGACCGCCAGCAACTCGTCGACGCCGCCGCCGGTCACCGCGCCCAGACGCAGCCGGGCCTCGATGTCGAGCCGGTTGCGGACGCCGTCGGTGACATGCTGGTCGACCAGCCGACGGACCGTCGCGTGGACCCGTTCCTGGGTGGCCCGGTCCAGCCGGCGGAAGTCGTCGCCGACCAGGTGGGCCAGCTCCAGCCCGACGTGCCGGCTCAGCACGGCGTCCCGACGCTCGCCGGCCGGGATCAGGTCGGCGACGAACGCGAACAGCCGCTCCACGCTGACCAGCCGCTGGTCGACCCGACTGTGGTAGGTGATGTTGCGGGCGTCCAGCCGGCGTACCGCGTGGTAGTAGTCGTAGTCGGCCAGCACCGAGATCCGGCGGGCGTGGTAGCAGGCCGCCAGCGTGAACGGCTGGTCGCTGAGGACCGGCATGTCCTCGGGGAACCGCAGCCCGAGCCGGTCGACGAGGTCGCGGCGGAACAGCTTGGTGTTCGCCAGCGACCAGGGCAGCGCCGAGTCGAACAGGCTCACGTCGACCGCGTTGCCGGCGGCGAACACGTCGGCGAAGACGTGCCGGCCGTTGACGCCGACGACCTTGCCGAGCACCACGTCGGAGCCGTACCGGTCGGCGGCGGCGACCAGTCGTTCCAGCGCCTCGGGGCCGAGCCGGTCGTCCGAGCCGAGGAAGAAGACGTACCGGCCGGTGGCCAGCTCCAACCCTCGGTTGCAGGGCGCGGCCGGGCCGCCCGAGTTGGCCTGGTGGATCACCCGCAGCGTGCCGGGGTGCCGGGCGGCGAGCCGGTCCAGCAGGCGACCGCTGCCGTCGGTGGACCCGTCGTCCACCGCCACGATCTCCATCCGGTCGGGCCCGATGGTCTGCCGCAGCAGCGAGTCGAGGCAGGGCCGCAGGTAGCGGAGCGTGTTGTAGACCGGCACGACCACGCTCACGTCGGGTCGGGTGGTCGGTGGGCGGTCCGTCGCCTCCTCGACTGCCACAGCTGATCCTCCGTTGGTCGCGCGGCTGGTCCGACGCGACCGAGCGTGGTGGAGCGACCGGTCCGGGTGACGACACCGACGTGACGGCCAGATGACCGGCAGGCAGCCGTTGGATACGCCGAACGGGCCCGACCCCCGGTGCGTGGGGGTCGGGCCCGTTCGGGTGTTGCTCAGCTGGTGCTGTAGCCGCGGGTGGCGATCCAGTCGGCGAGGTTGTCGATGCTCATCCGGTAGGAGGCCATGGTCGGGTCGGCGCTGTCGGCGATGGTGACGGTCCTGCCGTCGTCGCGGTAGCCGATGACGCTGATGTAGTGGCCGCCCTCGAAGGAGTGGGTGTTGCCGTCGGTGTCGGTGGCGGTGCCGGCGATGTTGGCGACCACGGCCCGGCCGGCGTCGACGGTGCGGACGACGTCGGCGCGCAGCTTGTCGGTCTGCTTGTCGTCGGCCTTGGGCGTGCTGATCTCGACCGACTTGTAGGCGTCCTTGGCGCCGGTCTCCTTGTTCAGCACGGGGGTGATGTCGTTGATGCTGTTGGTGCCGGCCTCGGTGGTGCCCATCTCCTTGGCCATGGTCTGCACGTCGATGTCCTTGCCCTGCACGGACAGCGCGTTGCGGGCGGCGGCGGGGCCGCAGAAGTAGAAGTTGGGCTGGGCCTCGTAACGCACGTTCAGCTCCCGCTCGCCGTGACCCTTGCGGTCGGTCACCACGGCGCTGGTCGGGCCGGTGGGGGCGGCGTGGGCGGCGATGGCGGGGCCGGCGACGCCACCGGCGGTCGCGGCGATGCCGGCAGCGGTCAGCACGGTCTTGCGCAGCAGGGTGGTAGCCATGATGGTTGCCTCCCAGGGGGAAGACGCGGCGGGTACCGCGTGCGGGGGACGTCTCGGGACAGGCCCGGCCGGCGGACGAGGGTGCCTGCGCGGTGCCCGGGATGCCGGCACGGGCGGGGCCACGGGGTGGCCGGGTGGGCCCGCGGTCTGCCCGGTACAACGCCCGCCCCCCGGCCCCGATTCCGCCGCGCCGGTGACCCCCGCCACCCCATATCCCCACGAATCGGACATCGGGTATGGATGTGGGTGGCGGATGGGTGAGAGTGGTGCCTCGTGAGATACCTGCGTAGTGACGGCCGCGTCGCGATCCGCCGCCCCCGTCCCGGCGACGAGGCGGAGTTCGTGGCCGCCGCCCGGCGCAGCCGCGACCTGCACCACCCGTGGCTGACCGCACCGGACGACGCCGAACGGTACGCGGCGTACCTGCGCCGGATCCGGCGGCAGGACACCTCCGGCTTCCTGTTCTGCGACCGGGCCAGCGGTGCGATCGCCGGGTACGCGAACATCGGCGGCATCGTGCGGGGCGCGCTGCGCGGCGGCTACCTCGGCTACGCCGCATTCCGCCCGTACGCGGGCACCGGGCACGCCTCGGCCGGGGTGCGGCTGGTGATCGCGCACGCGTTCGGCGCGCTCGGGCTGCACCGGTTGGAGGCGAACATCCAGCCCGGCAACGCGCCGTCGAAGCGACTGGCCCGCCGCCTCGGGTTCCGGCTGGAGGGGTTCTCCCCGGACTACCTGTTCGTGGACGGCGCGTGGCGGGACCACGAGCGCTGGGCGATCACGGCCCCGCCGACACCCTGACCGGACGGCGTCTCAGCTTCCCGGCTTCGGGAACGCGACCGGGCTGCGGTGCCCGGCCCGGTCCACCGCGCGTACGCCGAAGAACACGTTGTCCTTGGACAGGTCAATCGTCACCTCGGTGACGTCGCCGACCGCCAGCACCTTCTGCCACTCGGCGGCCGTGGTCTCCCGCCACACCACCTCGTATCCGGCCAGGTCCGGTTCGGGGCCGCGCTGCCAGCGCAGCGTGGTGTCGTTGGTCAGGTTCGTGGTGACCACGGTGACGCCCTTCGGCGTGCCCGGGGCCTGGGCGAGCGACCACAGCGCCGCGCCGTTCACCCGGGCCACCCGGGTGATGTAGTCGAAGTCGCAGAACTCCGGCAGGTCGCCGTACTGCACACCGTCGACCACCCGGACGTCCTGGTGCTGGTGGGCGAAGTCCTCGGCGGGCTCGGTGAACCGGCCGGCCGGCCAGCCCTCGCGCAGGAACGAGATGTGGTCGCTGCCGCGCAGGTAGCGGTCCCGCCGGTAGATCACCCGGACGTCCATCCCGGTCACGCCGTGGTCCGCCACGTCGGTGACGAACCGGGCGAGCTGCCGGGACGGGGAGTCGTTCTCGCCGCCGACGGACTGCCGCACGCTCGCCTCGGCCGGCGTCTCGGCGGTCGGCACGCCCTCGGCGAACAGCCGCACGGTCCGCGGGTCACGGGTGCCGTCGTCGGCGGTGCTGCTGCCGACGATGTCGTTGCTGAACATGCCCTGCACGTCCACGCCGGCCGCCTTCAACCGGCCGGCCAGGTACGCCGAGCCGTACAGGCCCTGCTCCTCGCCGGCGACGGCGGCGAGCACGATCGTCGCCTCGGTGCGCCGGCTCGCCAGCACCCGGGCCAGCTCCAGCACCACGGCCACGCCGGACGCGTCGTCGTCGGCGCCCGGCGCGTCGCTGACCGCGTCCATCACGTCGGTGGCGCGGGAGTCGTAGTGGCCGGTGATCACGTACACCCGCTCGGGCGTGACGTCGCCGCGCAGCGTGGCCACCACGTTGGTGATGGTGGTGGCGGTCGGGATCCGGGAGGCGGGCTCCTGCACGTACGACTGGAGTTCCACGGTCATCCGGCCGGCGGAGGCGGCGGCGTACCCGGTCAGTTGGGCGTGGATCCAGTCCCGGGCGGCGCCGATGCCGCGTACCGGATCGGTCTGGCTGGAGAGCGTGTGCCGGGTGCCGAACGCGGCCAGGCGGCGGACGGTGGCCTCGATCCGGGCCCGGTCGATCTCGCGCAGCAGCGCGGTCAGCTCGCGGTCCGGCGGCTGCGGCCGGGCCGGCCGCCCCGGACCGCGCGGCGCGTCGGTCGCCGCTACCGCCGGGCTCGCGGCGAGCGGCGTCGCGACGGCGGCGGCGGTGGCCGCGGCCGAGGCGGTGAGGAAGGTACGCCGGCTCGACCTCGTGGGTCGGCCCTCGGCGGTCTCGTGGTTTCCCATCCCGGCATCCTCGCGCCGGTCACGAGGAATGTCCATATCGTTCACCGTGGATGGACTGGCCGGGACGTTTGTCGGAGGTCTGCCCGGGAACGGCAGCAGACATGACGAAACCACGTGTGGTGATCGTGGGGGCCGGGTTCGCCGGGTACCACGCGGCCAAGACGTTGCGCCGGCTGGCCCGCGACCGGGCCGAGATCGTCCTGCTGAACACGACCGACTACTTCCTCTACCTGCCGCTGCTGCCCGAGGTCGCGGCCGGCGTGGTCGAGCCGACCCGGATCTCGGTGCCGCTCGCCGGCACGCTCGACGGCGTCCGGGTGGTGGTCGGCGAGGCCGACCGGGTGGATCTCCAGAACCGCTGGGTCGGCTACCGCTCCGCCGAGGGCGAGCACGGCCAGCTCGCGTACGACCGGCTGATCCTCTCCGTGGGCAGTGTCAACAAGCTGCTGCCCATCCCCGGGGTCACCGAGTACGCGCACGGCTTCCGCGGCCTGCCCGAGGCGCTCTACCTGCACGACCACGTGGTCCGGCAGGTCGAGCTGGCCGAGCTGACCGACGACCCGGCCGAGCAGCGGGCCCGCACCACGTTCGTGGTGGTCGGCGCCGGCTACACCGGCACCGAGGTCGCCGCGCACGGCCAGTTGTTCACCGACCGGCTGGTGGCCCAGCGCCCGCACCTGAACGTCCGGCCCCGCTGGATGCTGCTCGACGTCGCCCCGCGCGTGCTGCCCGAACTGGACCGGCGGATGTCCGTCACCGCCGACCGGGTGCTGCGCCGCCGTGACGTGGACGTGCGGATGGGCACCTCGGTCGGCGAGGCCACCCCGGACGGCGTGATGCTCACCGACGGCGAGTACGTGCCCACGTGCAGCCTCATCTGGTGCGTCGGGGTACGCCCCGACCCGTTCGTGGCCGAACTGGGCCTGCGTACCGAGAAGGGCCGGTTGGTGGTGGACGAGTTCCTCAACGTCCCCGGGTACCCGGAGGTGTTCGCCTGCGGCGACGCCGCCGCCGTCCCGGACCCGACCCGCCCCGGGCAGGTGTGCGCGATGACCGCGCAGCACGCCCAGCGGCAGGGCAAGCTGGCCGCGCACAACATCGCCGCCTCGTACGGGCAGGGCACCCGCAAGTCCTACCAGCACCACGACCTGGGCTGGGTGGTGGACCTGGGCGGCAAGGACGCGGCGGCCAACCCGCTGCACGTGCCGCTGTCCGGCCTGCCGGCCAAGGCGGTCACCCGCGGCTACCACCTGTTGGCGATGCCCGGCAACCGGCCCCGCGTCGCCGCGGACTGGGCGCTCGACGCGACCCTGCCCCGGCCGGCCGTGCAGCTCGGCCTCGTACCGGCCAACGCGGTGCCGCTGGAGAGCGAGTCGCCGGAGCTGGTCCGCCGGCCCTGACACCCGCAGGCTCATCCGCCGGCCGGCGGCCGGTCCCGCGCCACGGGATCCGGCCCGCCGGCCGGCTCCTTGTTCTCCCCCGGCGCACCGTCGCCCTGGGCCATGCCCTCGGCGGCGCCCGTGCCGTCGGCTGCGTCCGTGCCGTCGGCCGGGGCGCCCAGTGCCAGCCGCCCGGCCGGGACGAACTCGCGCAGCAGCACCTGCACGACGCCGGCCGCCGGGATCGCCAGCAGCGCGCCGACCAGACCGGCCAGCTCGGCCGCCAGCAGCACGCTGACCAGCACCGTCAACGGGTTCAGCCGGACCGCGCGGGCCATGATCACCGGTTGCAGCAGATGGTTCTCCACCTGCTGGTAGACCACGAAGAAGACCAGCACCACGACGCCGGCGGTGGGGGATTTCGCGAAGCCCGCGCCGGCCGCGACGATCGCGCCCAACGTGGCGCCGACCAGCGGGATCAGGTCGAACACGGCGACCACCAGCGCGATCACCGCGGCGAACGGCACCCCGAGCAGGAGCAGCACCACGAAGGTCAGGCCGCCGCAGATCAGGCTGATCACCAGGTTCCCGCTCAGGTAGCCGGTGACGATCCGGGAGGAGTCCCGCCCGATGCGCCGCAGCCGCTCGGCCGGGCCGTCCCCGACCAGCCGCAGCGTCGTCGCCACGATCCGGGGCGCCTCCAGCACCATCAGGTACGCCAGCACCACCACCGTGACCAACGCGGCGACGGCCTGCGCCACGCCCCGGACCAGCCCGACGGTCGGCTCGCCGAGCCGCGAGCCGTAGCGGCGCAACTGTCCGGGTTCGGCGTACCGGAGCAGGTGCAGGCGGTCCAGCAGCCGGCCGACCGGTCCCCGCCCGGCCTGGGCGTCGTGCACCAGCTCCGGCACCCGGTCGGCGAGCCGGCCCAGCTCGTCGACCAACGGCAGGACGATCACCGTGCCCAATGCCGCGAGCAGCACGAACGTGGCCAGGAAGACCAGCAGGGTGGCCAGCGCCCGCCGGTGCACCCGACGCTCCAGCCGGTCGACGAGCGGCTTGAGCGCGACCGCGAGGAACGCCGCGACCAGGCCCCAGACGAGCACCCGACGGGTCGCCCAGACCAGCGCCAACCCGACCACGGTGGCCAGCACCAGACCGATCACGATCACCGTCCGGCGGGCGGTGGACCGGTCGTCGGCGACGCTCATCCGGCGCGGCTACCCGCCCTGCCGGTGGAGAAACCCGGGGCTCACCCCGGGTTGGCGTCGGTCAGCCGGCGCGGCTCCGCCCTGCCGGTGGAGAGGCCCGAGGGCTCACCCCAGGTCGGCGTCGGTGACCGGCCAGGCGTCCGCGGCGAACGTGTCGAGTGCCGCCGCGTGCAGCACGGTGCCGGGCACCGGGTCACCGGCGACCCGCGCGGCGAGCCGGCGTACCGGCAGTCGCCCCGGCCGGAGCACGCCGGCGAGCACCACGTTGCCGTAGCGCCGGCCGCGCAGCATCCGCCGGTCGGTGAGCAGGCACACCTCGGCGAAGACGGCGCGCAGCGTGGCCACCTGCGCCCTGGTGTGCGCCAGCGGCGGCAGGTCGGTCAGGTTCACCAGGTAGACGCCGTCCGGGCGGAGCACCCGGGCCACCTCGGCGGCGAACTCGAGGGCCGCCACGTGCGCGGGCATCCGGGCCGCCCGGTAGACATCGCCCACCACCACGTCGTACGCGGCGTCCGGCGCCCCGGTCACCGCGTCGCGGGCGTCGCCCAGCGTGACCACCACCTCGGGCGGCAGCGGCGGCAGCTTCCGGCGGACCAGCTCGACCACTCCGGGATCGCGTTCGACCACCCGCTGCGCCGAACCGGGCCGGGTGGCGGCCAGCCAGCGGGGCAGCGTGAGCGCGCCGCCGCCCAGGTGCAGGGCGGTCACCGGCTGCCCGGGCGGGGCGCTCAGGTCGATCACCGTGGCGATCCGCCGCACGTACTCGAAGTGCAGGTGACGGGCGTCGGCGACGTCCACGTAGGACTGTTCGACCCCGTCGGCGAGCAGCGTACGCCCGGTGGGGCGGGCCGGGTCGACGACGATCTCCAACACCTCGGTGTCGCTCTCCACCTTCGGCACGCTACCGGCGCGCGTGCGGTGTCGAGCGGGGCCCCCGCCTCTACCGGAGGCGTTGAGCGGGGGCCCCTCCTTCGGGTCAGCCGGCGGCCATGCCGGCGCCGGCCTCGTTGATGGCGTCGTCGACGCGGTGGGCCAGGGCCACGTCCGCCGTGGTGACGCCGTCGGTCTGCTGGGTCCGGACGGTGAGCACCGCGTTGTCCGGGTCCGGCCGGCCGATCTGCGGACCGCGCCCGCCCTCGGCCCGGAGCCGGTCCAGCCGGTCCAGCACCCGGTCCAGGTTGCCGCCGGGCAACTCGATGGTGCGCACCAGCGAGCGCCGGTCACTGGACCAGTACGGCAGCGTGGCGAGCGCGTCGCGCAGCTCCGACTCGGTCAGCGGCGCGGTGGCGGAGCTGGCGCCCACCAGACCGCCGCCGTAGTCGGCCGGTCCGAGCAGGTCCCGCAACCCCTCGGGTACGCGCAACGACCCGACCAGTTCGGCGTCCGCGTCCGCGAGCGCGGCCAGGGTCGCCTCCGCCTGGTAGCGCGCCTGTTCCGGGGTGAGCCGGCTGCGCCGCCCGACCTCGGCCAGGAAGCCCGGCAGGTCCTGCCGCCGTTCGACGCCGTCCACCGGGACCACGTCGTGCAGCTTCACCGGCACGGCCGCGAGCAGCCGTTCCCGCTCCGCCTCGTCGAGCGCCCAGGCCAGGGCCAGCACGGTGGCCTCCGCCGCGACCTTCGCCTCGGCGAAGTCGACGCCGGCGCGCCGGCTCACGTCGTCGACGAGGTCCCGGTAGCCCCGTGGGACACCCCGGCCGGACGGCGGGTCCGGCAGCGGTCGCGGTCGCTCCGCCACCCCGACCGCGGGCGGCGCCGGCCCACCCCGCGTGCTGTCCGGCTTGTGTCGACCGGCCGGCGGCGGGCCGGACCGCTCGTGCTGGTCCAGCGAGGTGACCTGCTTGGACGCGCTCAGGCTGGCGCCGGTCTGGCTGGGTCGCCGTCCCTGCTCCCGGGCCTGGCGGGCGAGGGCCCGGCGGCGCTGGTTGTCGCCCTCCATCTGCTTGCGCATCGTCGCACCTCGTTCCTGGTCGGTTGCGCTTGCGCCGGTCGCCTTCCCGGTGCCGCCGGGAAGCTAACGACGTCCGGCGGGGCGACCGGCTTCATTCGCTGCGGGTGAGGGGCGGTCACCCGATGGCGTCGCACGATCGGGGCGGACCGGACAACTTCCGACGCACGCGGAAGGGCAGGTCGTCATGAAACGGATCGTGGAGATCGTCCCCGCTCGTCCCGGTTGGTACGCCCGCTGGCGCGTCGGCCCGGAGGTCACCCGCTGCTATCCGGTGACCCTCTGGGCGCTTCTGGAGGGCGCGGACGGCGGTGGACGCGAGGTGGTCGGCGTCGACTGCGTCGGGCAGTGGCCCGGCGCGGACGACGACGGGGCCGGAGATTTCGTCCGTTACCTGTTCCAGACGCCTGATTCCGGTGTGCCGGAGGACGCCGACTCGTCGGCGGTGGGGGAGCCGCGTGACGGCGCTCCCCGCCGGCCGGCCGTGGCGCCCGTCGTCTGAGCTTTCCTCCAGGCCCCCGGCCCCTGGTCCCAGGGTCGGGGGCCGCCCCCTGCCCGGGGCGCGACGCGGGTCGGTCAGCCCACCTCGCGGGCGCCGCCGGCCGCCGTGTGCGGCGGGGCGGTGAGCAGCTCGGCCAGGCCGGTGCGGTCCAGCAGCTGTCGGATCTGCGCGTTCACGCCGCGCAGGTGGATCGCGCCGGTGCCGGCACGGTGGATCAGCACCAGCGCGCTCAGGCCGGAGGAGTCGCAGAGCGTCACGTCGGTGAAGTCGAGCCACAGCTCCTGGTGGCCGTCGCGGCGCAGCCCGGCGGCGGCCTCGACGAGTTCCGGCGCGGTGTCGAAGTCCAGCTCGCCGGCCAGCCGGAGCCGGGCGGAGCCGGCGTCGAGCCGGTCCACCTCGATGATCAACAGCGGGGAGAGCACAGGACCATGTTCCCAGCCGCCGGTGGTCGGGAAACCTCCGGGGTCAGGCGGACGCGGTGGAACCGGATGCCCGGCCGTCGGCCGGCCGGCGGGCCAGCAGACCTGTCACGCCGGTCATGTCGAGGATGGTCGCCAGGAAGCGCGGGACCGCCCGGAGCTCGATGCCGGTGCCGGCCTGCTGCCCCTCGCGCCAGGCGTGCACGATCACCGACAGGCCGGTGCTGTCCAGGAAGACCAGGTCACCGAAGTCCAGCACCAGCCGGGAGGGACCCGCGGCGAGCAG
Organism: Micromonospora sp. NBC_01392; assembly: GCF_045040125.1. Lineage (NCBI taxonomy): Bacteria > Bacillati > Actinomycetota > Actinomycetes > Micromonosporales > Micromonosporaceae > Micromonospora > Micromonospora sp. NBC_01392. The sequence continues at coordinate 3,345,771 of NZ_CP109549.1, forward strand.
GCGGTCGATCTCGGCGCGCAGCGGCGTCGCGGTGGCGTAGGCCAGGTCACCGCCGACGCGGACGATCGGGACGTCCGGGTCGGAACGGTCCACGGAGATGCTCAGCGGCGTCGCTTCGGGCTTTCTCCGTTGAGGAACCACCATCACGCCTTTCCGCAGGCTGCCGGTCTGGCAGGGACGTCCGGATCGTAACAACCCCACCGCCGGGGCGCTCGGCGTGTGTTCGCGGGCGAGGGCCGTCGTCGGGTGGCGCCGCGGGCATACCGGCGTAGGGTGGGGAGGCGAGATATGACCACACGCGCCACTTCCGGCGCTCCGCCGATGTCGACGAGGAGAGTGGGCTCAGCTGGTGACTGCTGCCGACGTCAGGGGTTCCGACCCGGGCGACGGACGGATCTCCACGCCGAGTGCCGACCGGGCTCGGGTGTGGTCCGCCGACGCTCTCACGACGTCTGCGCTCCCACCGCTGGCCCCTGACCACGACGCGCCGGTCGTCCCCGACTGGTCCGAGGTCGTGGAGCACTTCCGTGAGGGTCTCATCGTCTGCGACGCCGACGGCGTGGTGCGGCACGTGAGCCCGGTCGCGGAGCGGCTGGTGCCCGAGGTCGTGCCGGGCGAGGTGCTCGCCGCCGCCGGCGTCGCGGCGCTGGGCGGCGACGGTCGGGTCGAGTTCACCCACCACGACCGGCGGCTGCGGCTGCGCCCGGTCGCGCTCTCCCACGCCCGACGTTGCTGGTACGTGGAGGACGTCACCGAGAGCGTCAGCCGGGCCGACGCCCTGCTCGCCGAGCGGGCCCGCTCGTTGTTCCTCGCCGTGGTCGGCGAGAAGCTCGGCAACCCCCTGCACCCCGACCGGGCCGCCGCCGCGGTGGCGCGGCTGGCGGTGCCCACGGTGGCCGACGTGGCGGTGCTGGTGCTGGCCCCGCGTTCCGGCCGGGCCCGCTGGTGGCGGGCGGTACGCGCCGAGGACGAGGTGCCCGCCGTGGACAGCGGTGTGCTGCCCGCCGCCGCGCTGCCCGCGGCCATCGAGGCCGGTCTCGCCGGGACCGAGCCGCACGCGCTGGACTGGCTCGTCGAGCAGGCCGCCGAGGCGGGCTGGCTGCCCGGCCTGGACGTGACCGGCGCGACCGCCCGGGTGGTGCCGCTGCCGGGCCGGGACGAGCCGGTCGGCGTGCTGCTGGTGGCGCGCCGGGCCGGCCGCTGGTACGACGAGGCCGACATCGACCTGGTGCGCGCGTTCGCGGCCCGGGCCGGCGCGGCGCTGACCACCGCCATGCTCTACCGCGACCAGGCCGAGGTCGCCGACACGTTGCAGGCCAGTCTGGTGCCGGTCGAGCCGGCGGAGGCATCGGGCGTGCAGTGGGGCACGGCGTACCGGCCGGCGCAGGCCGGTCTGCGCATCGGCGGCGACTTCTACGGCTCGCACCGGCTGCCAGACGGTGGCTCGGTCTTCTTCCTCGGCGACGTGTCGGGCAAGGGCGTGGAGGCGGCCGTCTTCACCGGCCAGCTCCGTCAGTGCCTGCACGCGTTGCACCGGGTGGAGACGCAGCCGGGGCGGTTGCTGAAGCTGCTCAACGACGCGTTGCTGGAAACCACCCAGGCCCACGGGCAGGGCCGGTTCGCCACCATGGTGCTCGGGGTGGCCCGGCCGCACCGCGACGGCGGGCTGACGCTGACGCTGGCCGGGGGCGGTCACCTGCCGCCGCTGGTGTTGCGCGCCTCCGGCGAGGTCGAGGTGGTGCCGTTGAGCGGCATGCTGATCGGCGTGGTGCCGGACCCGCGGATCGGCGAGGCCACCGTGCACCTGGCGCCGGGCGAGACCTGCCTGCTCTACAGCGACGGCGTGACCGAGGCGCGGGGCGGGTGGCGCGGCGACGAGCAGTTCGGCGCGGACCGGCTGCTCACCGCCGTGACCGGCTGTCACCGGATGCCCGCCCCGGCGCTGGCCGAGCGGGTCGAGCAGGTGACCTGCGACTGGCTCGCCCACGGCGACCACGACGACATCGCGGTGCTGGCGTTACGGGCGACCGGTGCGGCCGGCCGCGCGTCCCGCCACCTGCACGCGGTGCCCGGCCCGACGAGCGCCGAACCGACGAGGGAGCTGCCCGAGTGACCGCGACGACCACCGCAGCCGACCCGGCGCACGCGTTCGCCGGCTATCTGGAGTGCCTGGCCGAGGCCGACGAACAGGGTGCGGTGGGGGTCGCCCGGGGGCTGCTGGAGGCGGGCGTGCCGGCCGAGCGGGTGCTGCTCGACCTGGTCGCCCCGGCGCAGGCCGAGGTGGGCGAGCGGTGGGCGCGCAACGAGTGGAGCGTGGCGCAGGAGCACGCCGCCACCCACATCAGCGAGCGGGTGGTGGCGGCGGTCGCCGCGTACGCCGATCCGCGCGTGACCCGCGGCCGGATCGTGATGGCCTGCATGGACGGTGAGTGGCACGCGTTGCCGGCCCGGCTGGTCGCCGAGGTGCTGCGGCTGCGCGGCTGGCAGGTGGTCTTTCTCGGGGCCAGCGTGCCGGCCGCGCACCTGGTGTCCTACCTGCACCGGTACGACGCCGACGCGGTGGCCCTGGCCTGCGCGCTGCCGATGCGACTGCCGCACGCGCACCGGATGATCGAGGCGTGCCGCCGGTCCGACGTGCCGGTGGTGGTGGGCGGGCGCGGGTTCGGCGTGGACGGCCGCTGGGCGCGGGTGCTCGGCGTGGCGTGGGCGCCGGACGCGCCGGCCGCGGCCGACCTGGTCGCCGACGACCGGGCGCTGCGCGCGACGCCGCCCGCGCGGCTGGACCACCTCGCCGACGACGAGTACGCCAGCCTGGTCAAGCGGCGGGGCGAGCTGATCGACAGCGCGCTCGCCGACCTGCGCGCGCGGGTGCCGGCGGTGGTCGACTACACGCCGGCGCAGCTCGACTCGACCGTGGGCGACCTGGGCTACATCGTCGACTTCCTGGCCGCCGCGCTCTACGTGGACGACGGGACGCTGTTCGCCGAGTTCGTCGAGTGGTTGGTGGAGATCCTGGTCAGCCGCGGTGTGCCGGCGAACGCGGTCGGCCTCACGCTCGACCACTATGGACAGCAACTGCGGGACTTCCCCCGCGCGGCCGGTTTCCTGGAGCGGGGGCGGGCCGTGGTGGGCGGCCGGGTGGCGGCGACGGCGGGCCGCTGATCCGGATCGGGCCGAATGCCCCCTATACTTGCTGCACTGCAAGGGTTGGCCTGCGGTGGGAGCGAGAGAGGGGCCACGGTGACGTTCACCGTCACGTCCGCCCGTTGGGACCAGGGCGTCACCTGCCTCCGGCTCGCCGGTGAACTGGACCTGAGCACGGCCGGGGAGCTGACCGCCGAGATCGACCGGCTGGTCGCCGACGGCCGCCGCGAGTTGCTGCTCGACCTCACCGAGCTGACGTTCTGCGACTCGACGGGCATCGCCGCCTTCGTCCGTGGGGACAATCTCGTCGCCGCCGACGGTGGCTGGCTGCGGCTCACCGGGGCGACCGGCCGGGTGGCCCGGGTGCTTCAGGTGACCGGGCTGGCCGAGGTGCTGCGCCACGACCGCGACACGGCCGACCCGACGCGGTCGGCCGGCTCCTGATCGGATAGATTTCCCCGCCAGCGTCCGGCCGCGCGGCCGGTGCCCTCCCCGAGACGAAGCAGGTAGCCCCATGGGTCAGCCCAGTCCGAGCCCGGTCCGCATCCTGGTGGTGGACGACGACCCGGGCGACGTCCTGATGATCGAGGAGGCCCTCGAGGAGTCGGACGTCGAGAAGGTCATCGACGTGGTCGCCGACGGCGAGGAGGCGATGGAGTTCCTCCGTCGCGAGGGCCGGCACACCGGGGCGCAGCGACCGGACGTCATCCTGCTCGACCTCAACATGCCCCGGATGGACGGGCGGCAGGTGCTCGGCGAGGTCAAGCGGGACGAGAACCTCCGGAGCATCCCGATCGTGGTGCTGACCACCTCGAACGCCGACACGGACGTGGTGAGCAGCTACACCCTCCAGGCCAACGCGTACGTGACCAAGCCGATCGACCTGGACGACTTCAACGACGTGGTGCGCCGCATCGACGAGTTCTTCGGCCGGGTGGTCGTGCTCCCCAAGCGCTCCTGACGACCCGCGCGTCCCGGTGTCCGGATGCTGAACATTTCCGGTGAACGGCCGCCGGCGGTCCGGCCCGCCCCGCAGGATCGTCAGGTGGGGGACGCACGCCGGCTGCCTGGGGGGCGACAGCATGAGGTTCTCGGTGGTGGAGGCCGGTTACGACCGGCGTCAGGTGGATGCCTGCCTGGACGAGCTGGATCTCCGGCTGCGCCGGCTGGCGGCGCGTGCGGAGGGCGTCGCGGGGGCGGGTCGGGAGTGGGACCGGATCCGGCTGGACGCCGGGCACCTCTGCGACTATCTGCGCCGCCGCGCCGCGCCGGCCGACCGGCCTGTTCCGGCCGGCCCGTCGGACGCCGACGTCCCGGCCGGACCGTCGGCCGCTGAGCGGGAGGCCGCCGACCTGTTGGCCCGGGCGCGCGCCGAGCTGGACGCCGCCCGCGAGGAGGCCCGCCTGGTGCGGGAGGAGGCGTACGCGGAGGCGCTACGGGCACGCCGCGAGTTCGAGGCCGCGCTGCTGGCCCGCCGCCACCGCGAGGCCCGGGTCGACGAGATCCTCTCCGGCGCCCGCGTGCCCGCCGACACCCCCACCGCCGCCGCCGGCCGGTGAGACGACGCTCCGGGCCTCAGGACAGCGCCGCCACCACCGCGGTGGCCCGCTTCTCGTGCTTCGCGTACGCGTCGGGGAACGCGGAGATCTGCACCGCCTGGGCCGCGCCGGTGACGCTCATGTCCGCCCAGCCCGGCACGTCGGCCAGCGCGGCGTAGAACGCCCGGGCCGCGTACGCCGGTCGCATGAGTTCGGCGACCGTGCCCCACCCGCTGCTCGGGCGCTGCTGGAACAGCCCGACCGAGTCGTGGTCGGAGCCGCTGCCCTGGTGCGGCTGGTCGAACGACTCGGGCAGCACGTCGCTGGCCAGGTTGTACAGGTCGCTCTCCTGCATGGCGGTGGCCACCGCCACCACCATCGCCCGGCGCGGCAGGCGCATGTCCCGGCCGACGTCGACGATGGCCTTCGCGTTGTCCATCTGCCGCTGGTCCAGGCCGGCGACGGGACGCGGGTGCTTCGGGCGGACCACCTTCCGCGGTGGCTGCTTCCGGGCCGGCGTCGGGCTCGGCGTGGCGACCGGGACGGGCGACGCCGGGACGACGGCGGGCGGCGCCACCCGGGTGAAGTCGCGGGAGGCGCGCTGCTCGACGGCGACCCGGTCGGCGAGCGCCTCGCGTACCTCCACGGTCGGCGGGGCGGCCTCGCCGACGCCGGCCACGCCGATCAGGCCGAGGCAGCAGGTGACGCCGGTGGCCACCGCGATCCGGCCGGGGACGGAGCGGGCCGCGCCGCGCCGGGGCGGCTCCGGGGCGCGGTGCCGTCCCACTCGCCGTTCGGCCGATGCCGGGTCGATCGTTCGGCCAACCGGGCGGTTCGCGGGCGATGACTGGGGGGCGCGGTGGTCGGGATGCACCCGCCGAGGCTAGGCAGCTTCTCGGCGCTTGCCATCGGGGTGGTTGGTGGCATGCGCCACAGTTTGCCGGAATCCGCTGCGGCATAACCGTCAGTGGATCACCAAACTGTCGAACCTCTGGTCTCCGTCAAGTCGGTCGTGACGGATTCGACGTGACGATCCGGACGCGTGACGGTCAGCGCGTCGCGGCGTGGCGACCTCCTCCGATCGGGGGAGGAGCCGCCGGTCGCCCGGCCACGTGATCGACTCCGACCCGCCGAGGCCGGCCGTCTGCACCCGCCACCGTCCCGGGGCCGGTGCGGGTACCGGAATCCGGCGCACCGGTCGCCCGGGCGCTCGATACGATTCCGACGGTGACGGAGCAGATGGTCGACGACCGGGCCGCCGGTGAGCCCGCCGGCCGGCGGGGACGGCGGGGCCTGATCATCGTTTCCTGCGCCGTGCTGCTCACCGTGCTCCTGGTCGGGCACCGGGCGGTGCCCAACGTGCACGGCCTGGGCAGCCTGGTGGACAGCGCCACCCCGCTGCTCGGTCTCGGCGTACCCCTGCTCGGGCTCGCGGCGCTGCTGCGCCGCTCCCGCCGCGCGCTGCTCGCCGTGCTGGTGCCGGCGCTGGTCTGGGCCGGGCTCTTCGGCCGGGCCTGGCTGCCCCCGGCGGCCGGCGCCGACGGGACCGCGGTGCGGGTGGCCAGCCAGAACCTGCGGGCCGGCAACCCCGACCCGGCCGCCACCGTCGGCGCGCTGGCCGCCGACGCCCCGGACCTGATCGGGTTGCAGGAGGTCGCCGACGGGGAGCGGATCGCGCCCGTGCTGGCCGGCCGCTACCCGCACCGGACGGCCGTCTCCACCGTGGCGCTGTGGAGCCGCTGGCCGATCCGCGAGACGCACGGCGTGGACACCGGCCTGGGCTGGGACCGCGCGCTGCGCGCCGTGGTGGCCGCCCCGCAGGGCGACCTGACCGTGTACGTCGTCCACCTCGGCTCCGCCCGCGCCGGCCACACCACCACCCGCGACGAGACGGTGGCGGCGCTGGCCCGTGCCGTCCGTGCCGACCCGGCCGATCGACTGGTGGTGCTCGGCGACCTGAACACGGCCACCACCGACCGGGTCTTCGACCCGCTGACCCGACTGCTCGGCGACGCGCAGGCCGAGGCCGGCCAGGGCTTCGGCTTCACCTGGCCGGCGGAGGTGCCGGTGACCCGCCCGGACCACGTGCTCTACCGGGGGCTCACCCCGACCGCCGCCGGCGTGGTGCACACGCCGGACACCGACCACCGTGCGGTGACCGCCGGCTTCCGATGGTGAGCCGGGCGCTCAGTGGCGGCCGTTCTCGGCCGGGGTGACCGTGAGCCGGTGCCGGCTCGGGTCACCGCTGGAGAACGGCCAGAGCCGGTCGGCGTACGCGACCAACTCGGCCAACTGGTCCCGGCTGAGCCCGGCCGAGGAGATCTCGGCGTGCACGTCGGCCCGGTAGCGGCCGTCGTCGTCGCGACCCAGCTTCGCCTCGGCGGTCACCTGCACGGTGTGCGCCTCGTCGGTGATCTCGCCGGCCGCCTCCACCGCGGCGTGGTGCAGGCAGGAGGCGAACGCGGCGGCCAACAACTGCTCCGGCGTCAGGCCGGAGCAGTGCGGCGCCAGCGGGGACGCCAGGGCGGAGGACAGACCGCCGTCGTCGGTGCGTACGTGACCGCCCGCCGCGGTCGCCGTGGCCGTCTCGGCCAGCCAGGAACTCGGATCCGGCATCGCGTTCCTCCCGTCACTCACCGGCCCGCGTTCCCGGCCGCCGACGAGCGAAACCGCAGTACGCTCAGCGGATCCGTCCGCTCGTGGCGGCGTCCAGGGCCATCGCCTCGGTCGCCTCGGCGGCGGCCCGCCCGGTCCACGGCGAGGTCTCGCCGATCCGCTGCCGGGGCAGTACCACGGTCATCGGCACGTAGATGCGGGCGTCGACCGCCTCGGCCAGCAGCAGCGCGGCCATCGGGCTGGTCGGCCGCGCGGCGGGGTCGGAGTCGAGGCAACGCTCGCACAGCTCGGCCACCTCGGCCGGCAGCCCGGGCACCTCCGGCAGCGGCCGGGGCGGCAGGCGGCGACGCGCGCCGAGCAGCTGGATGGTGCTGGCGGCGTCGTACGGCAGCCGGCCGCTCAGGCAGTAGTAGAGCAGCACGCCGAGCGCGTACATGTCGGCGGCCGGGGTGGCCGGCTGCCGGTCGAGCTGCTCCGGGGCGAGGTACGCCGGGGTGCCCACCACGACCCCCTCCGGGGTGTGGTCGGGGGCGCCGGCCGGGGTGGCGATGCCGAAGTCGAGCACCTTCACGCCGGACGGGGTGAGGATCACGTTCGCCGGCTTCACGTCCCGGTGCACGATGCCGTGCCCGTGCGCGGCGGCCAGCGCGGCGCACACCTCGGCGCAGACCCGCACCGCGATACGCCAGTCCAGCGGGCCGGCGCGCAGGTGCGCGGCGAGCGTCTCGCCCTCGGCCAGCTCCATCACGATGTAGGGCACCGGCCGGCCGTCCGGCAGCGTGGCGGTGCCGAAGTCGTGCACGCTGGCCACGTTCGGGTGGACCAGTCGCGCCGCCGAGCGGGCCTCGGCCTGGATCCGTTCCACCGAGCCGGCGTCGCCGTCCAGCCCCGGCGAGATCAGCTTGATCGCGACGGTCCGGTCCAGCACCCGGTCGTGTGCCCGCCACACCTCCGACATGCCGCCCACGGCCGCGCGCTGTTCGAGCTCGTACCGCCCGCCCAGCGTCCTCATCGACCACTCCCTGTTCTCGTCCGGTCCCCCCGGACCCGCTACCCGGGCTCCGAGCTGTGCAAACCGCCGGGAGCGGCCCGGTCGGCGGGGTAGCTTCGCGAGCGGGAGTGTCGACGTCGGAACGGAGAGTGAGCGGTGGCGCTGGTGCGCGTACGGTTCGTCGGCGGTCCGGCCGACGACGTGGCCCGGGACCTGCCGGCGGATCCGGACGGCGCGCCGCCGCGCCGGTGGATCCTGCGCCTCCCCGAGCAGTCGCCCACCGACGTGGCGGACCATCTCTACGAGCGGGGTGACCGGGCCGGCCCGGAGGGCTGGACGATGCGCTACGTGCGCACCGACCCGTTCGGCGCCACCGAGTGAGGCGGCGACGTGCCGGAGGTGGCGGCGCGGACGGTTCAGCCCGGCCGGACGCCGGTGGTGGCGAGGATGACCGAGGCGACCAGCTCCGGGTCGTCGTGCATCGGCACGTGCCCGCAGCCGGGCAGGTCCAGGTGCCGGGCGGTGGGCAGTCGGGTGCGGGCCAGCGCCGCCTGTCGGTAGGGCAGGATCCGGTCCCGGGTGCCCCACGCCACCGTCACCGGGACGGCGGGTGTGCCGGCGAACGCGTACCCCCGGCCGGCCCGGGCGACGGCGCGGAACGCGCGGGCCCGGCGCAGCGCGCGGGCGTCCGCGAGCGCCACGTCCGGCGTCAACCGGTCCGGCCGGGCCAGGATCATGCCCATCGCCAGGGCCCGCAGCGCCGGCGCGGCGAACAGGTGACGCAGCACCGGCTCGGGCAGCCGGGCCGCGCTGCGGTGCAGGCTGAGCACGGTGAGCGCCCAGCGCAGCTCGCGTGCGGTGCAGAAGCCGGCCGGCGACAGCGCGGTGGCCGAGGCGACCGCGCCGGTGGCGGCCAGCTCCAGCGCGATCGCCCCACCGAGGCTGTTGCCGGCCACGTGCGGCCGGTCCAGCCCGAGCGCGGCGAAGAGTTCCACCATGCCGGCCACCAGCCCGGGCATGTCGGCGGGCAGGCCGGCGGCGGGCACCGGGGAGCGGCCGAAGCCGGGCAGGTCGACGGCGATCACGTCGTGCGTCCCGGCGAGCCGGTCCAGCACCGGCAGCCAGGCGCCGCCGTGGTGGCCGATGCCGTGCAGCAGCACCAGCGCCGGCCCGGCGCCGCGCCGCTCGAAGGCCACCTCCACCGGGGCGGTCACGGCCGGACCTGCGGCGTGCTCACCCCGAAACCCCGGCCGAGCGCCCGGGCCTGCTCCTCGATCAACGGCACGGTGACCCGGGCGGTGCGCCCCACCAGGCGGTCGGCCAGCGGGCTGACCAGCAGCGACCGCACCGCCTGCACCGCGCCGACCGCCCGCGGCACGTAGACGCGGCGGCTGCGGCGCTCGATCGCCCGGACGAACGCCTCGGCGCACTCGGCCACCGTGGTGGTGCGCCGCATCGGCCAGGGCAGTTTCGCCAGTGCGGTGTCGAACGCCGGCAGGTCGGCCCGCGCCTCCCGGACCAGGTCGGTGTCCACCCAGGACGGATGGGCGGTGCCCACGGCCACCCCGCGGTGCGCCAACTCCAGCCGGATCGCGGTGCCGAAGTGTTCGACGCCGGCCTTCGAGGCGCAGTAGGCGGCCATGCCCGGCAGCGCGGCGAACGCCGCCGCCGACGATACGATCAGCAGGTAGCCGCCGCGGTCGATCAGCGCCGGCACCGTCGCCGCCGCCGTCCGCATCACGCCCACCAGGTTGACCTGGACGGTGTGCACCAGCGCCTCGACGTCGCCGACGGCGATGGTGCCCCGGTTCGCCACCCCGGCGTTGGCCACCACCGCGTCGATCCCGCCGAGCGCGGCGACCGTCCCGTCGACCGCCCGGGCGAGGGCGGCCTGGTCGGTGACGTCGGCGGTGAACCAGGCGTGCCCGGGGCCCAGCTCGGCGGCGAGCGCGGCGAGCCGGTCGGGTTCCAGCCCGACCAGCGAGAGCCGTGCGCCCCGGGCCGCGGCGAGCCGGGCGGTGTGCGCGCCGATGCCCCGGGCCGCCCCGGTCACCAGCACCACCCGGCCGGCCAACCGGCCGGTGGGACCACCGTCGATGGACATGCCGGCAAGTTACCACCGGGTAGCCCGCCGGGGAAGCCTCGATCGACCCACCGGGAGCCCCGCACAGCTGGTACACAGGAACGGGACAGCGCCGGTACAGTCGGCGCGCCCACGATGGGGAGCATGGTCATGAACGGGCAGGCCGCGCAGGGCCGGATCGAGCTGCGCCGACCGGACGGCGAGCCGGTGCGCGTGCTGGTGGTGGACGACGAGCCGACGCTCACCGACCTGCTCTCGATGGCCCTGCGCTACGAGGGCTGGCAGGTCACCACCGCCGGCAACGGGTTGTCGGCGATCAGCGCGGCCCGCCAGTTCCGGCCGGACGCCGTGGTGCTCGACGTGATGCTGCCCGACCTGGACGGCTTCCAGGTGCTGCGTCGCCTGCGCGAGCAGTCGCCGAGCGTGCCGGTGCTGTTCCTGACCGCCCGGGACGCGGTGGAGGAGCGCGTCGCCGGGCTCACCGTCGGCGGCGACGACTACGTCACCAAGCCGTTCAGCCTGGAGGAGGTGATCGCCCGGTTGCGCGCCCTGCTGCGCCGCTCCGGGTTCGCGGTCGCCGCCCGGGAGGAGGCGGTGCTGACCGTCGGTGACCTCAGCCTCGACGAGGACAGCCACGAGGTGCGCCGCGGCGACGCCCTGATCACGCTCACCGCCACCGAGTTCGAGCTGCTGCGCTACCTGATGCGCAACCCGCGCCGGGTGCTCAGCAAGGCGCAGATCCTCGACCGGGTCTGGAACTACGACTTCGGCGGCCAGGCCAACGTGGTCGAGCTGTACATCTCGTACCTGCGCAAGAAGATCGACGCGGGTCGCGCGCCCATGATCCATACGCTGCGCGGCGCGGGCTATGTCCTCAAGCCCGCGGAGTGACCACGGCGGGCGGCTGCGTCGCCGGCTGGCCGGCTGGTCGCTGCGCCGCCGCCTGGTGCTCTCCGTGGTGGCGCTGCTGGCGCTGGTCAGCGTCGGTATCGGCGGCCTGACCACGGTCGCGCTGCGACACTTCCTGGTCGGGCGGATCGACGACCAGCTCACCGGCGGCGAGTCCCGCCGGCACGTGCGGCAGCCCTCGCCGTTCGAGCTGCCGCAGGAGCGACCGAACGCCTTCCGTCCGGGGTTCCCGCCCGGCTACCCGGCCGAGTCCGTGGCGGCGCGGGTCGTCGACGGGAAGGTCGACCTGGCGTTCCGGCAGGCGGCCACGCAGCCGGCCGCGGTGCCGGTGGGGGAGGTGGCGCCCCTGGCTCGGCTCCGCCCCGACGACGCGCCGCGCACGGTCGCGCTCGCCGGGCGCGGTGACTACCGGGCGGTGGCCCGGCAGATGCCCGACGGCGACGTCCTCGTCTTCGCCATCCCGCTGTCCGAGGTCGACGAGACGGTCATGTGGATGGTCGTCGCCCAGGCCGGGGTGATCGGCGCCGGCCTGGTCATCGCCGGCGGCCTCGGCGCGCTGATCGTCCGGGGCACGTTGCGGCCGCTGAACCGGGTCGCGGCCACCGCGGCCCGGGTCGCCGAGCTGCCGCTGGACCGGGGCGAGGTGGCGCTGTCGGTCCGGGTGCCGGCCGCCGACACCGACCCGCGCACCGAGGTCGGGCAGGTCGGGGGCGCGCTCAACCGGATGCTCGGCCACGTCGCCGCAGCGCTCGCCGCCCGGCAGGCCAGCGAGACCCGGGTACGCCAGTTCGTCGCCGACGCCAGCCACGAGCTGCGGACGCCGCTGGCCGCCATCCGGGGGTACGCGGAGGTGGCCCGGCGCGGGCGGCAGGAGGTGCCACCGGACGTGGCGCACGCGTTGCGCCGGGTCGAGTCGGAGAGCACCCGGATGACCAGCCTCGTGGACGATCTGCTGCTGCTCGCCCGGCTGGACTCCGGCCGACCGCTGGCCGCCGAGCCGGTCGACCTGACCGCCATGGCGGTCAACGCGGTCAGCGACGCGCACGTGGCCGGCCCGGAGCACCACTGGCAGCTCGACCTGCCGGACGAGCCGCTCACCGTCACCGGCGACGGCCACCGCCTGCACCAGGTGCTGACGAACCTGCTCGCCAACGCGCGGGTGCACACCCCGGCCGGCACCACCGTCACCACCCGGCTGTCCCCCGCCCCGGACGGCGTGGAGCTGCGGGTCACCGACGACGGGCCGGGCGTCCCGGCCGAGCTGCAACCGGAGGTGTTCGAACGGTTCGCCCGCGGCGACAGCTCCCGCTCCCGCGCGCACGGCAGCACCGGCCTGGGGCTGGCCATCGTCGCCGCCGTGGTGGAGGCTCACCACGGCCGGGTCGAGGTGGCCAGCCGCCCCGGCCACACCGCGTTCACCGTCTGGCTGCCGGGATCCACAGCGGACGCATAGGTCGTTCACGGGGGTGGGTCAGCGGGCCCTTCGAGGCTTGCCGGCATGGACAGAACCGAGAGCCTGCTGACCGCGCCGACGGGTGGACCGTCCGCGACCGGGCCGGCCCCCACCCCCGTACCGGAGTCGGCCCCCACCGCGGCGGACCCGCCCGGCCACGACCCGCGCTGGGCGCGTCCGGCCCTGTTCGGCCTGCTGGTCGCCACCGGCCTGCTCTACCTGTGGGGACTGGGCGCCTCCGGCTGGGGCAACGCGTTCTACTCGGCCGCCGCGCAGGCCGGCTCGGAGAGCTGGCAGGCGTTCTTCTACGGCTCCTCGGACGCGGCCAACTCGATCACTGTGGACAAGACGCCGGCCTCACTCTGGCTGATGGCGCTGTCGGTACGCGTCTTCGGGTTGAGCAGCTGGTCGATCCTGGTGCCGCAGGCGCTGCTCGGCGTCGCCTCGGTCGCCGTGCTGTACGCGACCGTCCGCCGCTGGTACGGCCCGACGGCCGGCCTGCTCGCCGGCGCGGTGCTGGGGCTCACGCCGGTGGCCACGTTGATGTACCGGTTCAACAACCCCGACGCGTTGCTGGTGTTCCTGCTGCTGGCCGCCGCGTACGCCACGGTCCGGGCGGTGGAGACCGCGAGCACCCGGTGGATCGCGCTGGCCGGCGTGCTGGTCGGCCTCGGCTTCCTCACCAAGATGCTCCAGGCGTTCCTGGTGATCCCGGTGTTCGCCGTCGTCTACCTGCTGGCCGCGCCGACCGGACTCGGCCGACGGATCCGGCAACTGCTGCTGGCCGGGCTGGCGGTGCTGGTCTCCGCCGGCTGGTGGGTGGCGGTCGTGGAGCTGGTGCCGGCGAGCGCCCGCCCGTACATCGGCGGCTCGCAGCACGACAGCATCCTGGAGCTGACGCTCGGGTACAACGGCCTGGGCCGGATCACCGGCGACGAGGTGGGCAGCGTCGGTGGGGGCGGCCGGCCGGGCGGTGGGGGCGGCGGACCGTTCTCCGGCCAGACGGGTCTGCTGCGGATGTTCGACACCGAGGTCGGCGGGCAGATCTCCTGGCTGCTGCCGGCCGCGCTGATCCTGCTGGTGGCCGGCCTGTGGCTGGCCGGGCGGGCGGCGCGTACCGACCGGCGGCGGGCCGGCCTGCTGCTCTGGGGCGGCTGGCTGCTGGTCACCGGGTTGATCTTCAGCTTCATGTCCGGCATCTTCCACGCCTACTACACGGTCGCGCTGGCGCCCGCCGTCGGCGCCCTGGTCGGCATCGGGGTCACCCAGCTCTGGCGGGCCCGCACGGCGCTCACCCGGTCCGCTGCCGGCCACGCCCCGGCCGGGCGCGTCCCGGCCTGGGCCCGCTGGCGCGGATACGCCGCCACGCTGGTGCTGGCCGGCGCGTTGGCGGTCACCGCGTGGTGGTCCTGGCGCCTGCTCGGCCGCAGCCCCGACTGGCAGCCCTGGCTGCGCCCGGCCGTGCTGGCCACCGGCCTGACCGCCGCCGTCCTCCTGGCACTCCTCGACCTCCCGGTGATCAAGGACTTCCGGCCGGCCAGGGCGCCGCGCGATGACGCGAACTCCTTGGTCACCTCGGGCCGGGCGGGCCGGTGGTGGACGCGCGGGGTGGTGACCGGGGTGGCGGCGCTGGGGATGGCGGCGGGAGTGGCCGGGCCGGCCGCGTACGCGGTGCAGACCGCGGCGACCCCGCACACCGGTTCGATCCCGAGCGCGGGCCCTGACGTGGTGGGTGGCTTCGGGCCGGGCGGCCGGGGCGGCTTCCCCGGCGGGCGGATGCCGGGCGGCGGGGAGTTTCCCGGCGGCGCGTTCCCCGGCTTCCCGGGCGGCGGGAACGGTCAGTTCCCGGGCTTCCCGGGCGGCCAGAACGGCGCGTTCCCGGGTTTCCCCGACGGCGGCCAGGCACCCGGCACTCCCGGCGGTCCGAACGGCGGGACCGGGCCGAACGGCGGGACCGGGCCGAACGGCGGGACCGGTCCGGACGGCGGCGCGGGTCAGCGCGGCGGGCGCGGGCAACGCGGTGGCGGCATGGGCGGACTGCTCGACGCGCGCGAGCCGAGCGCCGAGATGACGGCGCTGCTCAAGGCCGACGCCGAGGACTACACCTGGGTCGCGGCCACGATCGGCTCGAACAACGCCTCCGGCTACCAACTCGCCACCGGCGAGCCGGTGATGCCGATCGGCGGCTTCAACGGCAGCGACCCGTCGCCGACGCTCGCCGAGTTCCAGCGGTACGTGGCCGACGGCCGGATCCACTGGTTCCTCGGCGGCGGCGGGTTCCGGGCCAACGGCGGCAGCAGCGCGTCGACCGAGATCGCCGCCTGGGTCGCCGAGCACTTCACCGCGACCACCGTCGACGGGGTGACCGTGTATGACCTGAGCAGCGGAAAGCAGGGCTGATCCATGATCCTCATGCCGGAGCCCCGGGCCGCCGTGCAGGCCCGGCCCACCGCCGAGGGCGCGGTGCTGGACGTGGTGGTCCCGGTCTACAACGAGGAGGTCGACCTCGGCCCCTGCGTCCGGCGGCTGCACGCGTACCTGACCGCCCAGTTCCCGTACCCGTTCCGGATCACGGTGGCCGACAACGCCAGCTCCGACGGCACCCTGGCGGTGGCCGAGGCGCTCGCCGCCGAGCTGCCCGAGGTCGGTGTGCTGCACCTGGCGGAGAAGGGCCGGGGCCGGGCGCTGCGGGCCGCCTGGTCGGTGTCGCCGGCGCCGGTGCTGGCGTACCTGGACGTGGACCTCTCGACCGACCTGGCCGCGCTGCTGCCGCTCGTCGCGCCGCTGCTGTCCGGCCACTCCGATCTGGCCATCGGCACCCGGCTGGCCCGCACCAGCCGGGTGGTCCGGGGTGCCAAGCGGGAGGTGATCTCCCGCGGCTACAACCTGCTGCTGCGCGGCACGCTGGCGGTGCGTTTCTCCGACGCGCAGTGCGGGTTCAAGGCGATCCGCGCCGACGTGGCAGCCGAGCTGCTGCCGCTGGTCCAGGACACCGGCTGGTTCTTCGACACCGAGCTGCTGGTGCTGGCCCAGCGGGCCGGGCTGCGGATCCACGAGGTGCCGGTGGACTGGGTGGACGACCCGGACAGCCGGGTCGACATCGTCGCCACCGCCCTGGCCGACCTGCGCGGCATCGGGCGGCTGGTCCGGGCGCTGGTCACCGGCGCGTTGCCGCTGGCCCGGCTGCGCGCCCAGCTCGGCCGGGCGCCGCTGCCGGCGCCCCCGGCCCAGGTGCCGGTCGGGCTGCCCGGCCAGCTCGTCCGCTTCGCCGCGGTGGGGGTGGCCAGCACGCTCGCGTACCTGGTGCTCTTCCTGCTGGCCCGCGGCCCGCTCGGCGCGCAACCGGCGAACCTGCTGGCGCTGCTGCTGACCGCGGTGGCGAACACGGCGGCCAACCGCCGGCTCACGTTCGGCGTCACCGGCCGCCGCCACGCCGGCCGGCACCACCTCCAGGGGCTGCTCGCGTTCGCGCTCGGCCTGGCCCTGACCAGCGGCTCGCTGGCCGTCCTGCACGCCGTCACGGTCCCGCCGCGCGCCGTCGAGCTGGCCGTCCTGGTGGCGGCCAACCTGGCCGCCACCGCGCTGCGCTTCCTGCTGCTCCGCCTGGCGCTGCACCACCGCCCCTGACCCGCACCTCGTCGATCATGAGGTTGGCGGCGCGACACGCCGCGGCGCCGGCCGCCAACCTCATGATCGACGGTGGGTGGCAGGGTGGACGGATGTACCGGGAACGGGCGGCGGTGGGGATTCCGGCGGCGGTGCGGTGGGTGAGCGTCTCGTCCGTCGCCGGGCCGGTCCGCGTGCTGCCGGACGGGTGCCTGGACCTGCTCTGGTCCAGTCGGGCCGGGCTGCTGGTGGCCGGGCCGGACCGGGTGGCCCAGGTGTCGTGGTCGGCGCCGGGGGAGCGGTGGATCGGGCTGCGCCTGCCGCCGGGCGTCGGCCCAGCCGTGTTCGGGGTGCCCGCCGAGGAGGTGCGGGACCGCCGCGTCCCGCTCGCCGACCTGTGGGGCCGCGCCGCCGTGGAGCCGGCCGAACGGATCCGGGCGGCCATCGACCCGGGCGGTGCGCGATGCGCCGCCGACTGGTCGGACGCCGGCGCCACGATCCTGGAGGAGGTGGCGCGGGCGCGGCTGCGGGCCGGCGGTGGGCCCGACCCGCTCGGCGCGCACGTGGCCGCCCGGCTGGCCGCCGGGGCCACGGTCGCGGCGACCGCCGCCGAGGTCGGCCTCGGCGCGCGGGCGCTGCACCGGCGCAGCCGGGCCCTCTTCGGGTACGGCCCGAAGACGCTGGCCCGCATCCTGCGCATGCGCCGCGCGCTGGAGCTGGCCCGGCGCGGCGTGCCGCTCGCCGAGGTCGCCGCGCGATCCGGGTACGCCGACCAGGCCCACCTCACCCGCGACGTGCGCGAGCTGACCGGAGTCCCACCGACCCGGCTGCTCACCTCGCCTCCCGACTGAGCGGCGGTTCCGGACCGTGCTGCTCGCCTCGCCTCCCGACTGAGCGGCGGTTCCGGAGCGCGCCGACGCGTGGCCCGACCGGGTCGCCGCACCGTCGTCCGGCGACGGCGGGCGCGTGCGGTCAGGCGGTCGGCAGCGGCGCGAACAGGTCCACACCGTTGCCGTCCGGATCGTGCAGGACCGCGTACCGCTGGCCCCAGACCGCGTCCCACGGCGGCAGTTCCCCGTGGTGGCCGGCGGCGGTCAGCTCGGCGTACCAGCGGTCCACCTCGGCCGGGTCGGCGCAGCGGAAGGCCAGGCTCATCCGCGGGCTGCCGGCGGGCGGCGTGAAGCCGGGATGGAAGCCGCGGATGGTTTCGACGGTGTCCCAGGCCAGCCGTACCCCGGTGGGAAGGGTGACCTCGACGTGCGGTTCCGTCTCGGCGTCGGCCGGGATCGGCAGCCCCAGCCGGCGGTAGAAGTCGAGGGTGCGGGCCATGTCGGTGACGACGGTCCCGACGAGATCGAACTGCGGTGTCATGCCACCACGGTAGGCGGCCCCGGGCCGGCCCGTCTTGAACGGATCGGACGGGGGAGGAGTGCCCGGTGTGGCCGCGCGTGTCCGGACAGGCGCGTACCGTAGGGGACAAGCCCGGCGTTGAGGAGTAAAGCTCGCGTTCCGGGCGGTGCTCCGATGACCGGCGAGGGAAGGAAAGCAGCCGTGACGCACCTGGCCTACCTGGACGCGGGATCCGGCAGTCTCATCGTGCAGGCGGTGGTCGGCGGGGTGGCCGGAGTGGCCGTGGCCGCCAAGCTCTACTGGCGGCGCCTGGTGACCCGGTTCCGTCGCCAGCCCACCGACCAGGGCTGACGGCATGACGGTTCCCGACACCGGCGTCCGTGTCGAACCCGGCTCCTTCCGCGACCCCGGCAACCAGGTCTTCCACCGGGCCGGGGAGGTGCTGCGCGGCCTCGACGAGCGGTCCGCCCGGGACTGGCGGGCGCTGTCCGCCAGCGACCTCTTCCGCGACCTCACCGCCGCCGGCCACCTGGTCGGCACCGAGGAACTCGTCCCGACCCCGGTCGACGTGCCCTGGGCCGCGGTGCTGCGGCACGACCGCATCCCGTTCGTCTCCCACCCCTACGAGTGGTCGTACGCGATGCTGCGCGACGCGGCGTTGCTGCACCTGGACGTGCTGCGCGCCGCGCTGGAGGCCGGCTTCACCACCAAGGACGGGTCGGCCTACAACGTGCAGTGGCGCGCCGCCCGGCCGGTGTTCATCGACGTCGGCTCGTTCGAGGCGCTGCGCGACGGCGAACCCTGGGCCGGCTACCGGCAGTTCTGCCAGACGCTGCTCTACCCGCTGCTCATCCAGGCCCACCTCGGGCTGGACTTCCAGCCGTTCCTGCGGGCCCGGATCGACGGCGTCGAGCCGGACCAGATGCGCCGCCTGTTCGCCGGCACCCGCCGCTGGCGGGCCGGGGTGCCCACCCACGTGCACCTGCACGGCGCGATGCAGGCCCGCCACGCGGACGCCAGCAGCAGCGACGTCCGCGCCCAGCTCCGAGCCGCCGGGTTCTCCCGCGAGCTGGCCCTGGCCACCGTACGCGGGCTGACCCGGCTGGTCCGCCGGCTCGACCACCGGCCCGGCGACAGCCACTGGGCGGACTACCAGCGCACCTGCGCGTACTCGGTGCCGGACCGGCAGGCCAAGGAGGACTTCGTCGACCGGGTGGTGGCCGCCACCGCCCCGCACTCGGCGTTGGACCTGGGCGCCAACGACGGCCGGTACGCCCGCATCGCGGCCCGACACGCCGCGTACGTGGTCGCCGTCGAGCAGGACCCGGGCGTGGTCGACGCGCTCTACCGCGCGCTGCGCGACGAGGGCGAGGGGCGGATCCTGCCGCTGGTGATGGACCTGGCCGATCCGTCGCCGGGCGGCGGCTGGCGCGGCGTCGAGCGGGCCGCGTTCGTCGACCGGGCGCGCGCCGACCTGGTGCTCGCCCTGGCCCTGGTGCACCACCTGGCGATCGGCCGAAACGTGCCGCTGCCCGACGTGCTCGACCAGCTCGCCGCGCTCACCGAGCCCGGCGGCAGCCTGGTGGTGGAGTTCGTCCACCCGGACGACCCGATGGCCCGCCGGCTGCTGGCCAACAAACCGGACGGCCTCTTCCCCGACTACCGGCGGGACGCGTTCGAGGCGCTGCTGGCCCGGCGCGGGCGGGTGGTGGCGCGCGCCGAGCTGCCCTCCGGCACCCGCACGCTCTACCAGGTGGTGGTGGGTGGCTGAGGGCACCCTCGCCCCACCACGGGACCGTCCGGCCGGCACCGGCGCGCCCCGGCGGCGGGGCCCGTGGCGGGCCGAGGCGGCGCGACTGGCCGAGGTGTCGGCGCTGGTCGGCCTCGTGGTCACCCAGCCGCTGTTGGACGTGCTCGGTCGCAGCCCCGACTTCTTCCTGTTCCACCGCGCCTCCCGGGCCGACGTGCTGCTCCTGGTCGCGCTGATCACGCTGGCGCCCACGCTGCCGTTCGCGGCGCTCGGCGCACTGGCGCTGCTCGGCGGCCGGGTCACCCGGGCGGCGGTGCACACCGTGCTGGTCGGGCTGCTGCTCGCCGCGCTCGCGGTCCAGGTGGGCCGCCACCTGACGCCACTTCGGGGCGTACCGCTGCTGGTGGTGGCCGGCGGGGCCGGTGCGCTCGCGGCGGTCGCGCACCGGCGGTGGCGGGCGCTGCGCCGGGTGCTGCGGGTGACCGCGGCCGGCCCGGTGGTCTTCGTCGGACTGTTCCTGTTCGCGTCGCCGGCCTCGGCGGTGGTGCTGCCCCGCGGCGACGGCGGCGCCGCCGGCACGGCCGGCGCGGGCAGCCACCCGCCGGTGGTCATGATCGTGCTGGACGAGCTGCCGCTGGTGTCGCTGCTCGGCCCGGACGGGGGGATCGACGCCGCCCGCTACCCGAACTTCGCCGCGCTGGCCGCCGGCTCGACGTGGTACCGCAACGCCACCGGCGTCAGCGGCTGGACGCCCTACGCGCTGCCGGCCATGCTCACCGGCCGCTACCCGGACCGGGCCGTGGCACCGCACTACTCGCAGTATCCGGACAACCTGTTCACCGCGCTCGGCGGCCTCTACCAGATCAAGGCCGAGGAGAGCATCACCCGGCTCTGCCCGCCCAGCCGCTGCGAGCAGCCGGCCAACCCGCAGCAGGGGATCGGCGTGCTGACCCGGGAGAGCGGCAAGCTGCTGCGCCAGCTCACCGCGCCGGTGGACAGCCGGGTCGACCCGGAGGACTCGTACCGGGAGCAGACCGCGGCCGAGGCCGGGCTGGACGCCGCCGAACCGGTGCCCGACGACCCGAAGTTCCGCTGGGACACGCTCGACGACAACCAGCCGGCCCGGTTCACCTCGTTCCTCGCCGGGCTGCGCCCCGCCGACCGCCCCACGCTGCACTTCCTGCACCTGCTGATGCCGCACTCACCGTGGGCGTACCTGCAGTCCGGGGCGCACTACGACGCGCCGGAGGACCTGCCCAACGACGGCGTCGGCTGGGTGGACGTGGCCCGCGCCCGGCACCTGGCCCAGCTCGGCTACACCGACCGGCTGATCGGCGAGACGCTGCGCACGCTGCGCGCCACCGGCCTCTACGACCAGGCGCTGGTGCTGGTCACCGCGGACCACGGGGTGAGCTTCCGCCGGGACTGGCAGGGCCGGGGGATGGACGCCATCACCCACGCCGCGAACGAGGTGGCCTGGGTGCCGATGTTCGTCAAGGAGCCCGGCCAGCGGGCCGGCCGGGTCGACGACCGCAACTGGGAACACGTCGACCTGCTGCCCACCATCGCCGACGAGACCCACGTCCGGGTGCCCTGGCGGATGGACGGCGTCCCGGCGAGGGCCGCCCCCCGCGCGCGGGCCGACAAGCGCTTCTACGACCGGCCCGGCCAGCCGGTGACGATCACCGGCGGGGTGCCCGCACCGGTGCCGTTGCCGGCCGTCGACCCGCTGGTCGGCACGCGGCTCTCCGGCGCGCCTTCCGGCGGCACGGCCACGGTCGCGAACCGGGCCGCGTTCGCCGCGGTCGACCCGGCGCGGGGGCTGCCGGCGTTGGTCTGGGGCAGCGTGCCCGACACCGTGCCGGACGGCACCCGGCTCGCGGTGGCGGTCAACGGCACGGTCGGCGCCGTGGTGCCGGTGGTGCCCCGGGACGCCGGCGGCCGGCGGTTCGCCGCGTTCCTCCCCGACGACCGGATCTTCGCTGCCGGCGCCAACCGGCTCGACCTGTACCGCCTCGACGCCGGCGGGACGCCGCGGCGGCTCGACCTGTCCTGACCGGCCCCGCGGCCGGTTTCCGCCCCGGCAAGTCGGGAATCAGTGACGCATACCTCACCTGCGAAACCATGCCGAGCGTTGTCCCCCATACCGTGATTACGGTAGAAGCGAAGGCAATTCAACGAAGATCTTGCCGGCGAAGCGAGGAACAGATGACGGAAGTCAAGCTCGACCACCCCGGTGGGCAGCTGTCGATGCCGGTGCAGTCCGCGGTCGAGGGCCCCGCCGGGATCGGGGTGAGCAAGCTGCTCAAGGAAACCGGGATGACCACGTACGACCCCGGTTTCGTCAACACCGCGTCCTGTTCGTCCGCGATCACCTACATCGACGGTGACGCGGGCATCCTGCGGTACCGCGGCTACCCGATCGACCAGCTGGCCGAGAAGTCCTCCTTCCTGGAGGTCTCCTACCTGCTGATCTACGGCGAGCTGCCGTCCCAGACGGAGCTCACCGAGTTCAGCGAGCGGATCCGGCGGCACTCGCTGCTGCACGAGGAGATGCGTCGTTTCTTCGACGGTTTCCCCCGCGACGCGCACCCGATGGCGGTGCTCTCCTCGGCCGTCAGCGCCATCTCCACCTTCTACCAGGACAGCCTGGACCCGTTCGACTCCGAGCACGTCGAGATGTCCATGGTGCGGCTGATGGCGAAGGTCCCCACCATCGCCTCGTACGCCTACAAGAAGTCGATCGGCCAGCCGCTGCTGTACCCGGACAACTCGCTCGGCTACGTCGAGAACTTCCTCCGGATGACGTTCGGCGTGCCGGCCGAGCAGTACGAGGTCGACCCGATCGTCGCCCGCGTGCTGGACATGCTGTTCGTCCTGCACGCCGACCACGAGCAGAACTGCTCCACCTCGACCGTACGGCTGGTCGGCTCCAGCAACGCCAACCTGTTCGCCTCCGTCTCGGCCGGCGTGAACGCGCTGTTCGGCCCGCTGCACGGCGGCGCCAACCAGGCCGTGCTGGAGATGCTCCAGAAGATCCAGGCCGACGGCGGCGACGTCCGCACCTTCGTGCAGAAGGTGAAGGACAAGCAGGACGGCGTGAAGCTGATGGGCTTCGGCCACCGGGTCTACAAGAACTACGACCCGCGGGCCGCGATCGTGAAGAAGGCCGCCCAGGACGTGCTCGGCCGGATGGCCAAGCCGGACCCGCTGCTGGACCTCGCGATGCAGCTGGAGGAGATCGCGCTCGCCGACGACTTCTTCGTCTCCCGGCGGCTCTACCCGAACGTGGACTTCTACACCGGCCTGATCTACAAGGCCATGGGCTTCCCGACGAAGATGTTCACGGTGCTGTTCGCGCTCGGCCGGCTGCCCGGCTGGATCGCCCAGTGGCGCGAGATGATCAACGACCCGGAGACCAAGATCGGTCGCCCGCGACAGATCTACACCGGCGCCCCGGAGCGCGACTACGTCCCCGCCGCCAACCGCTGACGCGTAAGGAGGGGCCCCCTGTTAACGCCTCAGGCATAGATGGGGCCCCTTCTCACACGACGGCCGACGCGAAGGCCGCCGACCCGATCGGGTCGGCGGCCTTTTCCGTGCTCCGGGGCGCGGGGTGGTGAGAAGGGGCCCCATCTATACCGCAGGCGTTAACCGGGGGCCCCTCCTTTCACCGCAGGCCGGCGGCCGTCAGGAGGTTGCCGGCGGGGAGAGGGGGGAGGGTGCGGCCGGCGGCCATCCGCTGCTCGGTACGGGCGGCGGTGAACGCCGGGTCGCCGGCGATCGCGGCGGCGTACGCGGCGGCCGTGCGGGACGCGATCGCGGCCCAGCCGTACCGCTCGTGCACCATGGCGCGGGCCCGGCGGGCCAGCGCGCGGGCCCGGTCGGTGTCGGAGAGCAGCGCGTGCACCGCCTCGGCCAGCCCGTCCGGATCCTGCGGGGCGAACGTCATCCCGGTGACGCCCGGCTCGACGATCTCGGCCAGCCCACCGGTACGCGACACCGCCAGCGGCGCGCCCGCGGCGGCGCCCTCCAGCGCGACCATGCCGAACGGCTCGTAGATGCTGGGCACCGCGAAGCAGTCCGAGGCGGCCATCACCGCGGGCAGGTCGGTGCCGCCGAGGAACCCGGGCATGCTGACCGTGTCGCCCAGCCCGAGCCGGTGCACCTCGGACTCCAGCTCCGCCTTGTACGGCCCGTCGCCGACGATCACCGCGCGCAGCCCGGGGTGCCGGTCCCGCAGCCGGGGCAGCCCGGCCAGCAGGTGCTGCACGCCCTTCTCGTAGACCAGCCGACCGGCGAACGTGACAAGCGGCCCGTCGGCGGCGAAGCGGGTCCGGGCGGCGGCGACCGCCGAGGCGGGCACCCGCCAGCGGTGCGGCTCGACGCCGTTGGGCACCACGTCGACCCGGGCCGCGTCCACGCCGAACAGCGCGCCGACCTCGTCGCGCATGTAGCCGGAGCAGACGATCACCCGGCCGGACTCGCTGGCCAGCCAGTGCTCGACGCCGTGGATGGTGCGGTTCATCTCCGCGGGCAGCCAGCCCTGGTGCCGGCCCGCCTCGGTGGCGTGGATGGTGGTCACCAGCGGCACGTCCAGGTGCTCACGCAGCGTCATGGCGGTGTGCGCGACCAGCCAGTCGTGGGCGTGGATCACGTCGTACGCGCCGGACTCGGCGGCGCGCAGCGCGGCCCGGGTGAGCGTGTGGTTGAACGCCATGGTCCAGGCCAGCAGCGACCCGGTGGCGAGCGGGAACGTGACCGGGTCCTCGGCGGCGCGGACGACGCGCACGCCGTCGGCGTACTCCTCCAGTGGCGCGCCCTCGGCGTGCCGGGTGACCACGGTGACCTCGTGCCCGGCGGCGGCCAGGGCGACGGAGAGCGCGTGCACGTGGCGGCCGAGGCCGCCGACGAGCACCGGTGGGTACTCCCACGACAGCATCAGGATGCGCCGCTTCCGGGACGCGGCGCCGGACTGCGGCGGCACGGTCGGGCGGGAGGTGAGGGTGGGCCGGTGGAGCCGGTCCGTCGCGGTGGCGGTAGGCGCGCCGACCCGCAGAGTGGTCACGTGTCGTTCTCCGTCCATGCAGGGTGGGACACGCCGGCATCGGTGGCGGCGGTGGGGCGGTGGTGGGGAATGGCCGAGCGGCCGGGTGGACACGCGCGGACGCGCGTCCGCGGTCCAGGAAAGTCCATTCGGCGCGAACCCGCACCTCGAAACGGTCGATCGTGACGGACGACACCAGAACCTTTCGGTTACCGTCCGAACGGGTGGATTGGCGGCGGGCACGGCGGGGCATCAACGGCGTGCGCGCCGGCCGCCCGTCCGGCGCGCTGACGATCATGGGCCGAAGGAGCGACATGCAGGTCTGGCCGGGCGAGAGCTACCCCCTCGGCGCCACCTATGACGGGATGGGCACCAACTTCGCGATCTTCTCCGAGGTGGCGGAGCGGGTCGAGCTCTGTCTGTTCGACGAGTGGGACATCGGCACCGAGCGCCGGGTCGAGCTGCGCGAGGTCGACGCGTACGTCTGGCACGCCTACATTCCCGGCGTCGAGCCCGGCCAGCGGTACGGCTTCCGGGTGCACGGCCGGTGGGACCCGGCCAACGGGGTGCGGTGCAACCCGCACAAGCTGCTGCTCGACCCGTACGCGAAGGCGGTCGACGGCGAGGTCTCCTGGGACCCGGCGGTCTACGACTACGAGGTGGGCGGCGACCCGGACCGGATGAACACCACCGACTCGGCGCCGTTCATGCCGAAGTCGGTGGTGGTGAACCCGTACTTCGACTGGGGCAACGACAAGCCGCCGCGCACCCCGTACCACCACTCGGTCATCTACGAGGCGCACGTGCGCGGGCTGACCATGCGCCACCCGGACATCCCGGAGGAGCTGCGCGGCACGTACGCGGCGATCGCCTCACCGGTGATGATCGAGCACTTCCAGCGGCTCGGGGTGACCGCGGTCGAGCTGATGCCGGTGCACGAGTTCGTGCACGACCACCGCCTGTCCGACCTGGGGCTGCGCAACTACTGGGGTTACAACACCATCGGCTTCTTCGCCCCGCACCACGGCTACTCCGCGCTGGGCCGGCTCGGCCAGCAGGTGCAGGAGTTCCGCGGCATGGTCAAGGCGCTGCACGCCGCCGGCATCGAGGTCATCCTCGACGTGGTCTACAACCACACCGCCGAGGGCAACCATCTCGGGCCGTCGCTGAGCTTCAAGGGCATCGACACGCCGAGCTACTACCGGCTGTCCGAGGAGGACCGGCGTTACTTCGTCGACTACACCGGCACCGGCAACAGCCTGAACGTGCGCAGCCCGCACTCGCTGCAACTGATCATGGATTCGCTGCGCTACTGGGTCACCGAGATGCACGTCGACGGCTTCCGGTTCGACCTGGCCGCCACGCTGGCCCGCGAGTTCTACGAGGTGGACCGCCTCTCCACGTTCTTCGAGGTGGTGCAGCAGGACCCGGTGGTCGGCCGGGTCAAGCTGATCGCCGAGCCGTGGGACATCGGCCCGGGCGGCTACCAGGTGGGCAACTTCCCGCCGCAGTGGACCGAGTGGAACGGAAAGTACCGCGACACGGTCCGCGACTTCTGGCGCGGCGAGCCGGCCACGCTCGCCGAGTTCGCGTCCCGTATCTCCGGCTCCGCCGACCTCTACCAGGACGACGGCCGCCGCCCGTTCCACAGCATCAACTTCGTCACCTGCCACGACGGGTTCACGCTCACCGACCTGGTGTCGTACAACGACAAGCACAACGAGGCCAACGGCGAGGAGAACCGGGACGGGGAGAGCCACAACCGCTCCTGGAACTGCGGCGTCGAGGGCGACACCGACGACCCGGGCGTACGCGCGCTGCGGGAGCGGCAGCGGCGCAACTTCCTGGCCACGCTGATCCTGTCCCAGGGCGTGCCGATGCTCGGCCACGGCGACGAGCTGGGCCGCACCCAGCACGGCAACAACAACGCCTACTGCCAGGACAGCGAGCTGGCCTGGGTGGACTGGGAGCGGGCCGACGACGAGCTGCTCACGTTCGTGCGGCGGCTCACCGACTTCCGCAACCGCCACCAGGTGTTCCGCCGTCGGCGGTTCTTCACCGGGCTGCCGGTCGGCGGTCGGGCCGCCGGCTCCGGCCTGCCCGACCTGGCCTGGTACACCCCGGACGGCCGGGAGATGACCGGCGAGGACTGGGGCAACGACTTCGGCCGCTCGGTGGCCCTGTTCGTCAACGGCGACGGCATCCCGGAGCGCGGCCAGTACGGCCAGCGCCACCGGGACAGCTCCTTCCTGCTGCTGTTCAACGCGCACGACGCGGCGTTGGACTTCACGCTGCCCGGGGAGGAGTTCGGGCCCCGGTGGGAGCTGGTGATCAGCACCGCGGAACCGGATCCGGAGAAGACGACAGTGGTCGAGGCGGGTGGCACGGTGTGCGTGCCGGACCGCTCGCTGCTGGTCCTGGAGAGGACGCCCTGACCATGCCCGACACCCCCCGTTCGACCTACCGCGTCCAGGTGCGGCCCGGCTTCGACCTGGACGCCACCGCCGAGCTGGTCGACTATCTGGCCGCGCTCGGCGTCACCCACCTCTACACCGCGCCGCTGCTCACCGCCACCCCCGGCTCGCAGCACGGCTACGACGTGGTCGACCACCGGTCGGTCAACCCGGAGCTGGGCGGCGAGGCCGGTCGGCAACGCCTGGTCCGGGCGCTGCGCGCGGCCGGGCTGGGCCTGGTCGTGGACATCGTGCCGAACCACGCCGGGGTGGCCCGGCCGGCGGCCAACCCGGCCTGGTGGGACGTGCTGCGGGCCGGGCGGGACTCGGCGTACGCGGACTGGTTCGACATCGACTGGGACCGCGGCCGGCTGCTGCTGCCGGTGCTCGCCGACGCCCCCGACGCGCTGGACGACCTGAAGCTGGTCGACGGGGAGCTGCGCTACCACGAGCACCGCTTCCCGCTCGCGGACGGCACCGGCGACGGCACGCCCCGCGAGGTGCACGACCGGCAGCACTACGAGCTGGTGGACTGGCGGCGCGGCGACACCGAGCTGACGTACCGCCGGTTCTTCGCCGTCTCCGACCTGGCCGGCCTGCGGGTGGAGGACCCGGCGGTCTTCGACGCCACCCACGCGGAGATCCTGCGCTGGTCCGACGCCGGGGACGTCGACGGCATCCGGGTGGACCACCCGGACGGGCTGCGCGACCCGGCCGGCTACCTGGCCCGGTTGCGCGCCGCCGCGCCGGACCGCTGGCTGGTGGTGGAGAAGATCCTGGAGTACGGCGAGGACCTGCCGGACTGGCCGGTCGACGGCACCACCGGCTACGACGCGCTGGCCGCCGTGTCCGGCCTCTTCGTCGACCCGGCCGCCGAGCCGGACTTCACCGCGCTCGACGGGCGGCTCACCGGCCGGCACACCTCCTGGGAGGACCTGACCCACGGCACCAAGCTGGAGGCCGCCACCCGGCTGCTCGCCGCCGAGCTGACCCGCCTCGCCGCACTCGTGCCCGAGCTGCCCCGCGAGCAGGTCCGGGACGCGCTGGCCGAGCTGGCCGCCTGCTTCCCGGTCTACCGCGGCTATCCGCCGGAGGGGGCCCGGCACCTGGCCGCCGCCCGCAGCGAGGCCGGCCGCCGCCGGCCCGACCTGACCGCCGTGCTGGACCAGGTCACTGCCCGGCTCCGGGACCCCGGTCACGAGCTGGCCGCCCGGTTCCCGCAGTTGACCGGCGCGGTGATGGCCAAGGGCGTGGAGGACACCGCCTACTACCGGTGGAGCCGGTTCGTCGCGCTCAACGAGGTGGGCGGCAGCCCGGCCCACTTCGGCGTGCCGCCGGCCGAGCTGCACCGGTTCGCCGCCGCCCGCCAGGTGCGCTGGCCGGCGAGCATGACCGGGCTCTCCACCCACGACACCAAGCGCGGCGAGGACGTCCGCGCCCGGCTCGCGGTGCTGAGCGAGCTGCCCGGCCGGTGGGCCGACCGGGTCACCGACTGGATGTCCCGGGCGCCGCTGGCCGACCCGGCGCTGGCCCACCTGCTCTGGCAGACCGCCGTCGGGGCCTGGCCGCTCGACCGGGACCGGCTGCACGGGTACGCCGAGAAGGCCGCCCGGGAGGCGTCGGTCAGCACGAGCTGGGCCGACCCCGACCCGGCCTTCGAGCACGAGATGCACGCCCTGGTCGACCGGATGTACGACGACCCGGAGCTGCACGCCCAGATCACCGCGTTCGTCGACGAGATCACGCCGGCCGGCTGGTCCAACGCGCTCGGGCAGAAGCTGGTGCAGCTCGCCATGCCCGGCGTGCCGGACACCTACCAGGGCACCGAGCTGTGGGAGAACTCCCTGGTCGACCCGGACAACCGCCGCCCGGTCGACTTCGCCGTACGCCGGGAGCTGCTGGCCCGGCTCGACGCCGGCTGGCAGCCGACGGTGGCCGCGGACGGCGCGGCCAAGCTGCTCGTGGTCTCCCGCACGCTGCGGCTGCGCCGCGACCGGCCGGAGCTGTTCACCGGCTACCGGCCGGTGCCGGCGCGCGGCCCGGCCGCCGCGCACGCGGTGGCGTTCGACCGGGGCGGCGCGATCGCGGTGGCCACCCGGCTGCCGGTGCGGCTGGTCCGCGACGGCGGTTGGCGGGGCACGACGTTGTCACTTCCCGTTCATCAGGTGACCGACGTGTTCACCGGCCGGGTCTACAGTGGTGAGGAGGTGCTCCTGGAAGATCTGTTGAGCACCTGTCCCGTCGCCCTCCTCGCACCCACCGACCCAGCGGAGGCCGCCGCATGACCGAGTTCACGGTGTGGGCGCCCGAGGCCGCCCGGGTGCGGTTGCGTCTGCCCGGCGTGGCCGACCACGACATGCGTCCCGGGCCGGACGGCTGGTGGCGGGTCGAGGCGCCCGACGCCGGGCCGGGCGCCGACTACGCGTTCCTGCTCGACGACGACGAGCAGGCGCTGCCGGACCCGAGGTCGGCCTGGCAGCCGGCCGGCGTGCACGGCCCCAGCCGGGTGTACGACCACACGGCGTTCCCCTGGACCGACACCGCGTGGACCGGCCGGCAGTTGCCCGGCAGCGTGCTGTACGAGCTGCACATCGGCACGTTCACCCCGGAGGGCACGTTCGACGGCGCCATCGCCCGGCTCGACCACCTGGTGGAGCTCGGCGTCGACCTGGTCGAGCTGCTGCCGGTGAACGCGTTCAACGGCGAGCACAACTGGGGTTACGACGGCGTCTGCTGGTATGCCCCGCACGAGCGCTACGGCGGGCCGGACGGCCTGAAGCGGTTCGTGGACGCCGCCCACGCCCGAGGGCTGGGGGTGATCCTCGACGTCGTCTACAACCATTTCGGGCCCTCCGGGGCCTACGCGCCGCGCTTCGCGCCGTACCTCACCGAGCAGAGCAACACCTGGGGCCGCACGGTCAACCTGGACGGCCCGCACTCCGACGGCGTGCGCCGCTACATCGTCGACAGCGTGCTGATGTGGCTGCGCGACTACCACGTCGACGGGCTGCGACTGGACGCCGTGCACGCGATGCCGGACGGCCGGGCCACCCACTGGCTGGAGGAGGTGGCGGTCGAGGTCGAGTCGCTGTCGACCGCGCTGGGCCGGCCGCTGTCGCTGATCGCCGAGTCCGACCTGAACGACCCGACGCTGATCACGCCGCGCGAGTCCGGCGGCTACGGCCTGCACGCTCAGTGGAACGACGACGCCCACCACGCGCTGCACACGCTGCTCACCGGCGAGCGGCAGGGCTACTACGGCGACTTCGGCTCGCTGGAGTGCCTTACCGACGTGCTGACCGGCGCGTTCTTCCACGCCGGCACCTGGTCCAGCTTCCGCAACCGCAGCCACGGCCGCCCGGTCGACCGGCAGCGCACGCCCGGCCACCGGTTCGTCGCCTACCTGCAGAACCACGACCAGATCGGCAACCGGGCCACCGGCGACCGGATCTCCGCCACGCTCTCGACCGGGATGCTGCGGGTCGGCGCCACGCTGCTGATGACCGCGCCGTTCACCCCGATGCTCTTCATGGGGGAGGAGTGGGCCGCGACCACGCCGTGGCAGTTCTTCACCAGCCACCCCGAGCCGGAGCTGGCGGTCGCGGTCGCCGCCGGCCGCCGACGCGAGTTCGCCGACCACGGATGGGCCACCGACGACGTGCCCGACCCGCAGGATCCGCAGACGTTCCTGCGGTCCCGGCTGGACTGGGCCGAGCTGGACAAGCCCGACCACCGCGAGATGTACGAGTTCCACCGGCGGCTGATCGCGCTGCGCAAGTCCTGCCCGGACCTGTCCGACCCACGGCTGCACCGGGTCGAGGTGCGCCACGGCGACCAGTTCCTGGTGGTGCGACGCGGCGACACGCTGGTGGTGGCAAACCTGGCGGAGCGACCGCAGCGGGTGAACCTGCCCGGGGCGGTACGCCGGGTGCTGCTCGCCTCCTCCGAGGGCGCCACGGTGATGCGCGGCGGCATCGAGCTGCCGGCGGAGAGCGCGGCGATCGTCGCGCTCTGACGTCTCGCCCCGGTCCTCGCGGCGGCGAGGCATGCCGTTTGCCGGTCTAGCTGCGCCGGCCGCCCGCTGAGGTCCGGCAGCACGTCAACGCACTGCCCGACCGGGAGTCGGGCGGGCAGGGGAGTCGACATCCTGCCTACGAACCTGATGGCCCGAACGGTGGCACCTAGCAGCCGGTCATCGGTGACCTTGGCCAACCGGAGAGCGATGGTCAGGTGGGTGACGCTGGGGAAGCGGTGTGCCGGCACGAGCGGGTGCACCGGCGGGAGGCGTGGCGACGTCTGCCGACCGAGTTCCGGGCCGCCTACCTGGTGGACGCCGCGCGGGCGTATGTCCGGATGGGTGATCCTCGCGGAGCCGGTCGCGCCGATCTTGGAGTTGTGGTGGTTCGCAAAGCCGACATGCGACGCTTTTCCTGGCACCACAACTCCAAGATCGACGAGAGGGGCGAGGCGGCGGCGAGGCGGCGGAGCGATGAGTTCGCCGGACGGGGGCGGTCTGAGTGGGGGGACGGGGCCGACAACTGGGGGTTTTCATGTCCGACACGCTGAGCCGGGACGAGTTGTGGGCGCTCGCGCACGCCGAGCGGGCCGCCCTCGCCGACGACCTGGCCGGGCTCGACGCGGCGCGGTGGGCGCACCGTTCGCTGTGCGGCCGGTGGACGGTGGAGCAGGTGGTCGCGCACCTGACCGCGGCGGCGAGCGTCGGCCGGGCCCGCTGGGTGGCCAGCGTGCTGGGCGCGCGCTTCGACTTCGACAAGCACAACGACCGTCGCCTGGCCGAGCACCGGGGCGCTGACCCGGCGGAGACGCTCGACCGGTTCCGTCGGATCATCCGCAGCACCACGTCCACGTTCGGCCCGACCGAGGCGTGGCTCGGTGAGGTGGTCGTGCACGCCCAGGACATCCGGCGACCGCTCGGGCTCGGCCGTACGCCGCCGGTCGAGGCCGTGACGCCGGTCGCCCGTTTCTTCGCCGGCCGGGACTTCACCGTGAGCGGACGCAGCGCCATCCGAGGGCTGCGGGTGGCGGCCACCGACGGACCGTTCGCCGCCGGCGCCGGCCCACTGGTCAGCGGCACCACGCTGGCACTGACCATGGCGATGGCCGGCCGGGCGGCATACTGCGATGACCTGACCGGGCCCGGCGTGCCCACGCTGCGTCAGCGGTGCGCCCCCGCCTGAGGACGGTCGCCCCCGCCTGAGGACGTCCACGCCGCCGGTGTGCCGGCGTGGAGAGGAGCACCATGAAGCACGTTCGGCGGGCAGCGGCGGCGCTCGCGGCCGGCGCGTTGCTGGCCGCCACGTCCGACGCCGACCTGGACCGGGTGGTGCGTTACCGGCGGGCGGACCTGGTGTCGTACTCGCCGGTCACCGAGCGGCACGTCGGGTCCGGGATGACGCTGCGGGCGGTCGCCGAGGCGGCGGTGCGGCAGAGCGACAACACCGCCGGCAACCTGATGTTCGCCGAACTCGGCGGCCCGGCCGGGTTCGAGCGCGCGTTGCGGGGCGTCGGCGATCGGGTCACCGACCCCGCCCGCACGGAGCCGGACCTCAACGAGACCGCGCCGGGCGACGTCCGCGACACCAGCACCCCCCGCGCGTGGGCCGGTTCCCTGCGGGCGTACGCGCTGGGCGACGTGCTGCCGCCGCCGGACCGGGCGGTGCTGCTCGACTGGATGGGGAGCAGCACCACCGGCGCGGGCCTGGTCCGGGCCGGTGCGCCGGCCGGCTGGCGGGTCGCGGTCAAGAGCGGCACCGGCGGGTACGGCACCCGAAACGACATCGCCGTGGTGTGGTCGCCGGACGCCGCGCCGATCGTGCTGGCGGTGCTCACCACCCGGGCCGACCGGAACGCGTCGCCGGACGACGCGCTGGTGGCCGGTGCCGCTGCGGCGGCCCTGGCCGCGATACGCTGACTGCATACCGAGTATGCTCGCCGGCATGCCGCCCACCCGTCGCATCCTGGCGCTCGTCGCCCCCCTCGCCGGTTTCCTGCTCGGCTTCCTCGACTTCGTCTGGATCACGAGGGTGCCGTACCCGTTCGCCGAACTCGGCAACTCCACCGCCACCTGGGCGGTCGCCGCGTTCGCGCTCGGCTGGTGGGTCCGGGTGGGCGAGCTGCGGGCGGCCGTGGCGGGCGTGGTCCTGCTGGTCGTCGCCGTGCCCAGCTACTACCTGGCGGCGGCGCTGCTCCAGGGTGACGACCTGGCCGTGATCACCGCGCCCACCTCGTTGCTCTGGATGGCGTCCGGGGTGCTCGCGGGCGTGGTGTTCGGCGTCGCCGGTGTCTGGGCCCGGTCGTCCGGGTGGCGGCGGGTGGTGGCGACCGCGCTGCCGGCGGCCGTGTTCGTCGAGGAGGCGCTGCGCTTCGCCGACCGGGCCCGCACCGGCTACTACCCCGGCGCCTGGTGGAACGTGGCCATCGACCTCGTGCTCGCCGCGCTCGTGGTCCTGCTCGTCGCCCGCGCCGCCCGGACCCGGTTGCTCGCCGCGACGGTGGCGTTGCCGCTGGCCGTGCTCGGCGCGCTGGTCTTCGCCGCCGTCTCCGGCTGAGGCCGACCTCGACGTCGACCACGCCATCGATTGACATTCGATAGCTAGCTAGCGAAACTCGATCCATGGATGATCGAGTGAGCGCGGACGTCCTTGTCGTCGGCGCCGGGTTGGCCGGGCTGCACGCCGCCACGTTGCTCGCCGCGCGCGGGCACGACGTGCTGCTGGTCGACCGTCGGCCCGCCCTGAGCCGCGCGATCCGGACGACCGGGATCTTCGTCCGGCGCACGCTCGACGACTTTCCGCTGCCCGCCGGGCGCCTGGGGCCGCCCATCCGGCGGGTGGTGCTCTACCCGCCCGGCCTGCGTCGTCCGGTGACCCTGGTCAGCGCGCGCGACGAATACCGGGTGGGCGACATGGCGGGCCTCTACACGGACGCCGCTCGCGCCGCCGGCGACGCCGGGGTGCGGATCGCGCTCGGCACCCGTTACGCCGGTCGCCGGGGGGACGCCTACGTGCTGACCGCTCCGGGTGGCCCGGTCGAGGTCCGGGCCCGATTCGTCGTCGGCGCCGACGGCGCCCGTTCCCGAGTGGCCCGGGATCTGCGCCTGGACCGCAACCGGCACCTTCTGGTCGGCGCCGAGGAGGTCTTCTCCGTCGCCCCGGGCGACGGGCCGCCCACGTTCCACTGCGTGCTCGACCCGACGCTCGCGCCCGGCTACCTGGCCTGGGTGGTCAACGACGGCCGGCACGCCCACGTCGGCGTCGCCGGCTACGCCGACCGCTTCCCCGGTGGCCTGCGGCACGCGCTGCGGCGGTTCGCCGCCTCGGCTCCCGGGTTGCCCGCCGGTGGCCGGCCCGACGAGGTGGAACGGCGGGGCGGGCCGATCCCGGTCGGTGGGGTGCTGCGCCGCATCGGCTGTCCGGACGGACTGCTGGTGGGTGACGCGGCGGGCGCGGTCAGCCCGCTCACCGCCGGCGGCCTCGATCCGTGCCTGCGGTTGTCGGCGTACGCGGCGGTCGTGCTCGACGAGGCGCTGCGCACGGGCCGCCGCGACGTCGTGAGCCGCTACGACGGCGCGAGCCTGCGGAGCCGGTTCCGGGGCAGGTTGACGCTGCGGCACGGGCTGGCCCAGGTGCGTACCCCGGCCGTCGCGTCGGCGGCGTTCACGCTCCTGCGTACGCCGCTCGGACGAGCGGCGGCCCGAGGTGTCCTCTTCGGCGACCGGTCGTTCCCCGCGCCGTGACCGGTGCCCGAGCCCCGGTACCTGCGGCGAGTGTCGACTACCCAACGTAGTCAGATCTTGGATATGCCCTGTTCGCCTTGTTACCTAACGTGATGGCGTCATTCCGGTACACCCGGCCCGTCGCCCACCATGCGCCTGGCCGGTAGGGAACAGGAGCAGCCCATGTCAGAGCACGTCAGACGCTGGCGCCACGCCACGGTCGTCCTCGCCCTCAGTGGCGCCGCCGCGGTCGTGGTGGTCGCCCCCGCCACCCCGGCCTCCGCCGCCGTCCCCGGCCTGGTGCGGATCTCCGCGGTCAGCGCCACCAACTCGACCGACTTCAAGACGGTCACCGCGACCTGCCCGGCCGGCAAGGTGCTCACCGGCACCGGCTACGAGGTCAACGGCGCCGCCGGTGAGGTGATCGTGGACGACCTGCGACCCAACGGTGGACCGGCCACCGCACCCACCTCGGTCACGGTCGGGGCGTACGAGGCCGACGCGTTCGCCGGCAACTGGAGCCTCACCGGGTACGCGATCTGCGCCAACCCGGTGCCCGGTCTGGTCCGGGCCACGGTGACCAGCGCGAGCAACTCCAACGACTTCCGCAGCGCCATCGTGTCCTGCCCGCTGGGCAAGGTGCTCACCGGCACCGGCTACGAACTCAACGGCGCGACAGGCGAGGCGGTGGTGGACGACTTCCGGCCCAACGGTGGCGTCGCCGCCGCGCCCACCGCGCTCACCGTGGAGGCGTACGAGGCCGACGCGTTCGCCGGCAACTGGAGCCTCACCGGGTACGCGATCTGCGCCAACCCGGTGCCCGGCCTGGTCCGGGCCGCGGTCACCACCGCGACCAACTCCAACGACTTCCGCAGCGCCGTCGCGGTCTGCCCGGCGGGCAAGGTGCTCACCGGCGCCGGCTACGAACTCAACGGCGTCACCGGGGAGGGCGTGGTCGACGACTTCCGCCCCAACGGCAGCAGCATCGCCCCACCCACCGCGGTCACGTCCGGCGCCTACGAGGAGGACGCGTTCGCCGGCAACTGGAACCTGACGTCGTACGCGATCTGCGCGACCGCGTAGGCCGCCCGCGGGCCGTCCCCGGTCACCGAGGGACGGCCCCGGACCGGTCAGGGGATCGGCCACTCGTGCACCGGGCGGTTGCTGTGCATCAGGTCGACGTAGTGGCGGACCACCTCGCGCAGCGCGGCCGGCCGGTCCAGGTGGTCGGCGGACTCCAGCCGGTGCAGCGTCTCCACCTGCCAGGTCGCGCCGTTGCGGCCGGTCAGGCAGCGCTGCTCGACGATGCCGAGCAGCCGGTCCCGCTCGGCCGGGTCGAGGCCCCACCGGTCCAGGCCGTGATGGGCGATCGGCAGCAGCCTGCGCAGCACCAGCTCGGTCACCGGCAGGTAGCCCAGGCCCGGCCAGAACACCTGGGCGTCGATGCCGTGCCGGGCGCAGGCGTTGAAGTTCTCCTCGGCGGCGCTGAACGACATCTGCGACCAGAGCGGACGGTCCGACTCGGCCAGCGCCCGGACCAGTCCGAAGTAGAAGGCGCCGTTGGCCACCGTGTCCAGCACGGTCGGGCCGGCCGGCAGCACCCGGTTCTCCACCCGCAGGTGCGGACGCCCGCGCGACACGTCGTAGACCGGCCGGTTCCAGCGGTAGATGGTGCCGTTGTGCAGGCGCAACTCGGCGAGTTTCGGCACGCCGCCGCTGGCCAGCGTCGCCGCCGGGTCCTCCGGGTCGCACACCGGCAGCAGCGCCGGGAAGTAGCGCACGTTCTCCTCGAACAGGTCGAACACCGAGGTGATCCAGCGTTCCCCGAACCACACCCGCGGGCGTACCCCCTGGGCTTTTATCTCTTCCGCCCGGGTGTCGGTGGCCTGCTGGAACAGCGGGATGCGGGTCTCCCGCCACAGCTCCCGGCCGAAGAACAGCGGGGAGTTCGCGCCGAGCGCCACCTGGATGCCGGCGATCGCCTGGGCGGCGTTCCAGTAGTCGGCGAACTGCGCCGGGCTGACCTGGAGGTGGAACTGGGTGCTGGTGCAGGCCGCCTCCGGCGTGATGGTGTCGGCGGTGGTGGCCAGCCGCTCCACCCCGCTGATCGCGATCGGCAGGTCCTCACCGCGGGCGGCGAAGATCTGCTCGTTGAGCAACGCGTACCGGGGATTGGCGGAGAGCGAGTCGGCGGTCAGGTGCTCCGGGCGCAGCGTCGGCAGGACACCGATCATCACCATGTGCGCGCCGACCGTCCGGGCCTTCTCCTCGGCGGCGTTGAGGCTGGCCCGCACGTGCTCCTCGAACTGGGCGGTGCCGGTGCCGGTGAGCCGGCGCGGCGCCACGTTGATCTCCACGTTGAACTGGCCCAGCTCGGTCTGGAACGCCTCGTCGGCGATCGCCGCCAGCACGTCGGCGTTGCGCATCGCCGGGTCGAAGCGCTCGTCGACCAGGTTCAGCTCGATCTCCAGGCCGGTCATCGGCCGCTCCACGTCGAACCGGGACTCGCGCAGCATCTCGGCGAAGACGTCCAGACAGCGCCGGACCTTCTCCCGGTAGCGGGCCCGATCCTCCCGGCTGAAGGTGCGTGCGCCGACGTCTTCGCCCATGGTCACCACCTTGTCACCGTTGGTCTTCCCAACCTCGCACGGAGCCACGGGTCAGGAAAAGGTCTAAGGAACCTTTTCTGTACCCCGAACCACCCCCACTCATCCTGCGGAGTGAAGGCCGGGCCCCCTTTTAACGCCTTCTGCATAGGCGGGGGCCCCGCTTAACAGTTCGCCGCCAGGTGGGCCGGCTACCATGGCCGCCGCGACGGAGAAGGAGTTGAGTGATGCGCGACGGGTGGATCCGGGCGTTCGTGTGGGCGGCGATCGCCGAGGCGTGCTCCTGGGCGGCGCTGCTGGCCGGCATGGCGGTCAAGTACGGGCCGCCGCGCAACGAACTCGGCGTGCAGGTGTTCGGCCCGATCCACGGCGCGCTCTTCGTCGCGTACGGGCTGCTGGTCCTCGTGGTGGCCCGACGGCGACGCTGGTCGCTGGTGTGGACCGGGCTGGCGCTGGCCAGCGCGGTGCCGCCGTTCGCCACCGTGCTGTTCGAGCGCTGGGCGCGCCGCCGCGGGCTGCTCGACGCCCCCGCTCCCGCCGAGCGTCCGCTCGCGAATGTCGGTGGTTAAGAGGGGGCCCCGCCTCTACCGCAGACGTTAAAAGGGGGCCCGTCCTTTCACGTCAGGGCGGAGCAGGCGGCGACGCCTAGCACCAGGACCAGGCCGAGGGTGGCCTGGAGCAGCAGCGCCGGGCCCAGGTGCGACCAGAGCGTCGCGGTACGCGGGGTGAGCAGCTGACCGGTGGTCAGGTTGACGATCCGCTCGATCCGGGGCGGCAGGTCCGCGTCGCGCTGCGGGCGCAGCGTGAGCTGCACGTGGTCACCGGGGTGCAGCGCGCTCTGCGGCAGGTGGCCGTGCAGTTCGACCTCGACCAGCCGGTCCGCGGCGTCGCGTACCCGGACCGGGGTGACCAGGAACTCGGGCCCCTTCTTCAGGTCCTTGAAGCTGCGCTTCGCGCCGCCACCGCCGCTGCTGAGCAACGCGCGGACCACCCGTAGCAGCAGCCCCACCACCCCCGCCGCGGTCAGCACCGTGACCAGCACCGGCTGGCCCACGCGCACCTCGCGGGCGTACCCCTCCATCAGCCGGACCAGCCGCCCGGTGACGATGCGCTCCGTCGGCCGGACGACGCGTCGGGTGTGTAGTTCCGTGTCCATGTTCACCACCGAGAGTTCCGTTCCGTGCACAGATGGTATCGGCCCTTCAGGTTGAACGACGTGAATGAACGAACGGTCACGCCCGACGGACCGGAAGGTGACATCGGCCGGGGCGCGGGTATGCGTGCGGCCGAGCTGGAAAGGGGTCGAGCATGCAGCTGTCCTTCCTGCGCCCGCTCTACGACCGTCCCGGGCCCTGGTGTTCGGTGTACCTGGACGCCTCCCGGGACACCCACGACTCGCGCCCACAGGTCGACCTGCGCTGGCGGGCCCTGAAGGGGGACCTGCTGGCCCAGGGCGCCGATCAGGTCACCGTCGAGGCGGTGGAGGAGGTGGTCCGCCGGCACCAGCCGATGCCCGGCGACTACGGCATCGCGGTCTTCGCCAGCCGGGGCCGGGTGGTGCTCACCGAGTACCTCTCCGCGCCGCCGCTGCGCGACCTGGCCACCTGGGCCGCGTTGCCGCACACCATGCCGCTTGTCGCCCAGCGCGGCGAGCAGGTCGCCTGGGTGCGGGTGCTGGCCGACCGCACCGGCGCCGACGCGATGGCGGTCAGCGCCGGCGGGGTGCCCCGGCGGGCCCAGGTGACGGGCCGGCAGAGCCGCCAGGTGCGCCGGGTGCAGCCCGGCGGCTGGTCGCAGTCCCGCTACCAGCGGGCCGCCATGGAGGCGTGGCACCACAACGCCGGCGACGCCGCCGCGGCCACCGCCGAGCTGGCCGACCGCGTCGGCGCCGACGTGGTCGTGGTGGCCGGCGACATCCGGGCCACCGGCATGATCGCCGCCCAGCTCCCGGAACGCTGGCAGGACGTGCTGGTCCGCACCGACGCCGGCTCCCGGGCCGGTGGCGCCGAGGACACCCTGATGGACGACCTCACCGTGCAGACCGTCGCCGAGGTCGCCGACCGGCGGATCGCCGCCGCGCTGGACCGGTTCGGCGTGCAGGAGGACGTCGGCGCCGGGCTCGACGCGGTGGTCGCCGCGCTGCAACGCAACCAGGTCGACACCATGCTGATCGTCGACGACGCGTCCGCCGACGGCGAGCTGTGGGTCGGCCCCGAGCCGACCGAGATCGCCACCGACCCGGCGCAGCTGGCCGACATGTCGGTGGCCGACCCGCAGAAGGTACGCGCCGACGCCGCGCTGCTGCGCGCGCTGATCGGCACCGACGCGGAGGTGACCGTGCTCGCGCCGGAGGAGGCGCCGGAACTGACCGACGGGGTCGGCGCGGTGCTGCGGTACGTCGACGCCGGCACCCCGGGGCGGGACGATGGCTGACCGTACCGTCGCCGACCTGGTGGTCGAGCGGCTACGGGCCTGGCGGGTGCCGCGCGTCTTCGGCTATCCCGGCGCGGCGCTCGACCCGCTGCTGGCCGCGCTCGACGACGCCGGCGGCGATCCGGCGTTCGTGCCGGCCCGGCACGAGGAGACCGCCGCGTTCATGGCCACCGGGCACGCCAAGTTCACCGGCGGGATCGGGGTGTGCCTGGCCACCCAGGGGCCCAGCGCGGTGCACCTGCTCAACGGCCTCTACGACGCGAAGCTGGACAGCAAGCCGGTGGTGGCGATCATCGGGGAGGACGTCAGCGGCCCGCTCGGCGGGGCGCACGAGGAGATCGGGCTGAGCCGCCTCTTCGGCGACGTGTGCAACCAGTTCGTCCGGTACGGCCGCACGCCCGACCAGGTGCCGGCGCTGCTGGACCAGGCGTTCCGGACCGCGGCGGCGACCCGCAGCCCGACCTGCGTGGTGCTGCCCCGGGCGTTGCAGGTGACGCCCGTGCCCGACCGGCTGCCACCGAATGCCGGCGTCATCACCGAGACGCCCGGCGAGCCGCTGGCCCGGGTGCTGCCGCACGACGCCGACCTGGACGCCGCCGCCTCGCTGCTCAGCGCCGGGCAGCGGGTGGCCGTGCTGGTCGGCCAGGGGGCGCACGGCGCGGCCGGGGAGGTCGTCGCGCTCGCCGACCGGCTCGGCGCGGGCGTGGCCACGTCGCTGCTCGGCAAGCCGGTGCTGGACGAGCGGCTGCCGTTCCACACCGGCGTGCTCGGCGAGGTCGGCACCACCGCCGCCGCCCAGCTCATGGGCGGCTGCGACACGCTGCTGCTGGTCGGCACGAACGATCCGTGGACCGACTGGTTCCCGCTGCCCGGCTAGGTGCGCACCATCCAGATCGACATCGACGGCCGGCGGATCGGCGCCCGCTACCCGGTCGACGTGCCCCTGGTCGGCGACGCCGCCGAGACGCTGCGGGCGCTGCTGGCCCGGGTGCCGGAACGGCGCCACGCGCAGTGGCGCGGCGTGGTGGAGAGCGCGGTGGACCGCTGGCGGACGGTCGCCGCCGACCGCGCCGCCGCCCCGGCCGAGCCGCTCAACCCGCAGCTCGTGCTCCGGGAACTGTCCGCCCGGCTGCCGCAGCGCGCGGCGGTCGCCGTCGACGTCGGCTCGGTCATCTACTGGTACGCCCGCCAGCTGGAACTGCCGCCGGGGGTGCAGGCCCGGCTCTGCGGCACGCTCGGCTCGATGGGATGCGCGCTGCCGTACGCGGTGGCCGCCAAGCTGGCCTGGCCGGACCAGCCGGTGCTGGCGCTGCTCGGCGACGGCGCGATGCAGCTCAACGGCCTGGCCGAGCTGATCACCGTGGCGCACCACTGGACGGAGTGGCCGGACCCCCGGCTGGTCGTGCTGGTGCTGAACAACCGCGACCAGTCCGGCGTGGGCGGCGGGCGTACGCCGGGCGACCGGCGACCCGACGTGCCGTACGCCGGATGGGCCCGGCTGCTCGGGCTGCACGGCGTCCGGGTGGACCGGCCGGACCTGATCGGACCGGCCTGGGACGAGGTGCTCGCCGCGGACCGGCCCAGCGTGCTGGAGGCGGTGGTGGACCCGGCCGTGCCGCTGGACGTGCCCGAGCCCGCGCTGGCCGACCTGCGCGGCCTGATGACGGACGGCGACGCGGCCCGGCGGGTGCGGGACCGGGTGATCCAGACCGAGGCCATCGCCGCCGAGGACCTCGTTTAGCCGGACCCGGGTGGGGCACTGCGACCAGGCGTTCGCCGGTCCCCGGGAGGTCCCGCTTGTCCATCGTCACCGATCGTCGCTACGGTCCCGCCCCGCTGCCGGCGGCCCGCGGGCCGGTCTCGGCCGCGCTGCTCACCGCGCTGCGCGGCTCGCCCGGCGCGTTGCCGGCCGGGTTGGGCGACCGGTTCGACGAGACGGCGGCGTCGCTGACCGACGAGGATCTCCAGCTCACCCTCTTCCTCTGCTACGAGCTGCACTACCGCGGGTGGCGGGGCGTGACCGACGAGTGGGAGTGGGAGCCGTCCCTGCTGGCGCTGCGGGCCCGGGCGGAGCGTCCGTTCGAGGCGGCGCTGCGGGAGCTGGCCGGGCCACTGCCGGCGGTGCTGCCGGCCGCCCTGCCGGCGACGCTGATCGACGTGGTGGCCGCGGACGACGGTCCCGCGCTCGCCGCCACCCTGCAACGCCGTGCCGACCTGGCGCAGTTCCGCGAGTTCGTCGCGCACCGCTCGATCTACCACCTCCGGGAGGCCGACCCGCACAGCTGGGCGTTGCCCCGGCTCGGCGGCCCGGCGAAGGCGGCGCTCGTCGAGATCCAGATGGACGAGTACGGCAACGGCCGGCTGGACCGGATGCACGCGGAGCTGTTCCGCGCCACCATGGACCGGCTCGGCCTGGACACCGGCTACGCCGCCCACCTGGACCGGGTGCCGGCGGTGACACTGGCGCTCAACAACCTGATGTCGCTGTTCGGGCTGCACCGGCGGCTGCGCGGGGCGCTGCTCGGCCACCTGGCCGCGTACGAGATGACCTCGTCGCTGCCGAACCGCCGGTACGGTAACGGGTTGCGCCGGCTGGGCTTCGACGCCGTCGCCACCCGCTTCTACGACGAGCACGTCGAGGCGGACGCGGTGCACGAGCAGATCGCGGCGTACGACCTGTGCGGCGGGCTGGTCCGCGCGGAGCCGGCGCTCGCCGGGGACGTGCTGTTCGGGGCCGCCGCCGCGCTGGCGCTGGACCGTCTCTTCGCCACCCACCTGCTGTCCGCCTGGTCGGCGGGGCGTTCGTCGCTGCGGCCGGCCACCGCCGCCCTGGCCGCCGCCTGAGCCATCCGCGTGGATCAGGGGGCGCGGAAGTCGGCGACCTTGTGGGTGCCGTCGCAGAACGGCTTGATCGCGCTCTTGCCGCAGCGGCACAGCGCCACCGTGCCCCGGCGCGCCGCGATCGGCTCGCCCTCCGGCGTGACCAGCGCGAAGTCGCCGCGCACCAGCAGCGGTCCGTCCCGGTACGGGGTGATGGTCGCCGCCGGGGCGCTCTGGTCGTCGGGCATGCGCGGTGCAGTGCCCGTCCCGCCGCGGCCCAAACCCGCACCCGGCGTGCCGTTGCGCCCGTGGCGGCGGGGGAGCGGCGCGACGGCACCCGACCGGGGATTGGTCCGGCGCGTGGGGAGATGACCCGTTTAGACCCCAGACGGACGGGAAGCCGGCCCGCGTGGTGAGCGAACGAGTCGAGCGCGGACCGGCGGCCGGGACCACGTTGCCCGGTGACCGGGCGGTCGCGGCGGGCAGCGCGGCCCGGATCCTGGTCGCCGCGACGGCCCGGGCGCTGCGCGGCGACGACTGCGGCGACCTCGGTCACGCCGGCTCGCTGTCCCGGCTCGGCGGGGCCCCGGAGGCGGTACGGCGCGTCGCCGCCGGCCGCGCGGCCGGTCGGGCGGCGCTCACCGCCGCCCAGGTCACCCGCGTCGACGCCGAGCGGGTGGCCGACTGGTTCGTCGCCCAGTACCCGGGCCGGCGCTGGCCCGGGGCGGTGCTCGGCTCGCCGCACGGTGCCGCGGCCCACCTCGCGGTGGTGCTCGGCGTGCCCTGGCTGCCCGCCGGCTTCGAACTCGCCGGGCAGTGGGGCCGGGGCGCGGTGGACCGCCCGGACGCCGCGCTCGACCACGGTGCCGCGCTGGCCGGCCGGCTGCTCGCCGGCAACCCCCGGGTGCACGTGCGGCAGGTGCACTGCCCGGCCAGCCGGGGCGTGGCGGTCGGCGCCGCGGTCACGCTCGCGGTCCGCTGGCGGACCCTGCCCGAGGCGTACGCGCGGTTCCTGGCCGACCGGCTGGAGCCGGCCGCGCCCGTGCTGCTGTTGCACGACGCGCGTACGTGGCCGGTGCGGGACGACGGCGGCGGCCACAGCTTCCAGGCCGGCTGCCCGGCCAGCGGCCTCGACCCGGTCGACTTCCACCCGGACGCCCCGGCGCTGCGCCACGTGCTGCGCGCGGCCGGCGGTGACGAGACGCGCTGGCGCGCCCCGGAGGTCACGGCGTCGGGGGCGTTCGCCGAACACGGCGTGGAGTCCGGTTTCGAGCACGGCGCCCGGGAGTGGGGCGACACCCGGGGCCACCCGCTGCACCGGGTGGTCGTGCCGCAGCCGGACGCGCTGAGCGCGGCCACCGCGGACCTCTACCGACGCTGGCTGCGCCGGGCCGGCAAGACCGGGGACCGGCTGGTGGTGGAGTGCGGCCGGCTGCTCGACCCGGGACAGGTGCTGCGCGCCGGCCTGGTGCCCTACTGGTGCGAGAACGCCACCCGGCGTCGGGTGCAGGGCGCCGAGTGGTGGCTCGCCGGCAGTGAGCCGTTCAGCTCGGTGGACGTGCTGCCGGAACCGCCCGGCCTGCGTTCGCCGGCGCTCGCCGGCCTGTCCCAGTGGCTGGCGGTGGC
Source organism: Micromonospora sp. NBC_01392 (assembly GCF_045040125.1). Taxonomy (NCBI): domain Bacteria; kingdom Bacillati; phylum Actinomycetota; class Actinomycetes; order Micromonosporales; family Micromonosporaceae; genus Micromonospora; species Micromonospora sp. NBC_01392. The sequence goes on from NZ_CP109549.1 coordinate 3,389,931, forward strand.
CGGCTTCGGGCGCCGGCGGCGCGCCCTGGACCGGGGCACGGCCCGCGGATACCCGGTCACCTCGGTACCGACCCGACGTGCCACGGAGGTGTTGCGCAACCAGCCCTGTGACCTGCCCGCGCCGCCGCCGATGCCGATGGCGGAGGCGCTCGCCGCGCTCCGGGACGCGGGCGCCCACCAGGGCCTGCTGGTCTGCTGAGCGCGGGCCACCACGCCGACGGGCACGGCCCGCCGGCCAACCTGGCGAAACATCCTCGCGAACCGACGGTCCGTGATTGAGTACCTACGGAGCGGGAAGACCGCTCGCCGCGACCCGGCCACGACGCCGCGCGGCGGGCAGCCACCGCTTCCGACGTATCCGTCACGTAACCAACTTCCTCACCCGGGACGTGGCTTGACCACGTGCGCAACCGGTTCCGGCCGGGCGGGGGATCTTCGGCGAGGGAGGCGCGGATGTTCGGACAGACCACCACACCCACCCCACCGACCACCGACCGGGGTCTGGAGGACCTCGACGCGGCGGCGCTCGCGTACGCGGCCCGGATCGAGGGGCTGCCACCCGAGCGGCGGCAGGAGGCACGGGACGACCTGGTCCGCTTCGCGTTGCCGTTCGCCGGGCGGCTGGCCCGCCGGTACCGGGGTCGCGGGGAGCCGTTGGAGGACCTGGAACAGGTCGCCCGCCTCGGCCTGGTCAACGCCGTCGACCGGTACGACCCGGAGCGCGGCTCGTTCACCGCGTACGCGGCGATCACCATCGTCGGTGAGATCAAACGACACTTCCGCGACCGCACCTGGGGCGTGCACGTGCCACGCCGGCTGCGCGACCTGATCCTCGAGGTGGGGCAGGCGACCGCGACGCTGACCAGCGAGCTGTCCCGGGCCCCGTCGGTCGCCGAGCTGGCCGAGCGGCTGGAGACGCCGGAGGAGGAGATCCTCGCCGCGCTGGAGTCGGCGGCCGGCTACAGCCCGGCCTCGCTCAACGCGCCGGTCGGTGGCGAGAGCTCGGCCGAGTTCGGGGACCTGGTCGGCGAGTCCGACAACGCGCTGGAGTCGGTCGACGACCGGGTCACGGTCAGCGGCCTGCTGCACCGACTGCCCTGGCGGGAGCGGCGGATCCTCGCCATGCGCTTCTACGGCAACCAGACCCAGGCCGAGATCGCGGCCCGGTTCGGCATCTCCCAGATGCACGTGTCCCGGTTGCTGTCCCGGGCGCTGACCTGGCTGCGCCAGGCGATGCTCGCCGACGCCCCGCAGCCCTGGCAGAACGGCACGGCCGAGGCGGAGCCGGCCAGGTCCCGGATCTCGGTGCGGCAGAACGGCGACCGGGTGGTCGTCGAGGTCGGCGGCGAGGTGGACCGGGCCGGCGCGGACCAGCTGCGCCGGGCGGTGCTGGAGGCGGTCACCGGGCAACCCCGCGAAGTGGTGGTCGACCTGGTGGGCGCGGGCGGCTTCGACGCCGGCGGGATCGCCGCGCTGATGGCCGGCCGGGACGCCGCCGCCCGGACCGGGGTGCCGTTGCGGCTGACCCGGGTGCAGCCCGCGGTGCGCCGCTCGCTCACCGCCGCCGGCCTGCCCGCCGCCGACTGAGCCGCCGTACGCCACACGCCGGCCCGTCGACGACGACGGGCCGGCACGGTGCGCGGCATCCGTGGTGTTAAGCGGGGCCCCCTGCTCTGCCGGAGGCGTTAACAGGGGGCCCCTCCTTTCAGTTCTCCGGGGTGTCGCCGTGCCCGCGCGGGTGCCGCCACCTTTCGTTCGGCTGGTCCTCGCGCGGGGCGCCGAGGGTCGTCTCCTCCGGCTCGTCGGTCTCCTCGAAGCTGGGGCGGCGTACGTCCTCGGGCTCCGGCACGTCCACCGGCCGGGCGCCGGACTGCGGCGCGGGCTGGTACTCGACGGCCTCCCGGGCCCCGTGCGCGCCCTCGGCGGCCGGCGACTCCTTCGCGTACCGCACGTGGTGGAACTCCTCGGCGAGACTCTGCGGCGGCTTGGTGGTGCGCTGCGGCAGGTCGCGGCCGAGGTCGGAGACGAGCGGGCCGTACTTGGCGTCGAACGCCGGCCGTTCCGAGCGGATCCGGGGCATCCGGTCGAAGTTGCGCAGCGGCGGCGGGCAGGTGGTGGCCCACTCCAGCGAGTTGCCGAACCCCCACGGGTCGTCCACGGTGACCATCGCGCCGTACCGCCAGGACTTCCAGACGTTGTAGATGAAGAACAGCGTCGACGCGCCGAGCACGAACGACCCGACGGTGGAGATCTCGTTGAGCCCGGTGAAGCCGTCGCCGGGCAGGTAGTCGGCGTACCGGCGGGGCATGCCCTCGTTGCCGAGCCAGTGCTGCACCAGGAACGTGGCGTGGAAGCCGAGGAACATGGTCCAGAAGTGCATCTTGCCCAGCCGCTCGTCGAGCAGCCGGCCGGTCATCTTCGGGAACCAGAAGTAGATGCCGCCGAACGCGGCGAACACGATGGTGCCGAAGAGCACGTAGTGGAAGTGCGCCACCACGAAGTACGAGTCGGTGACGTGGAAGTCGACCGGCGGGCTGGCCAGCAGCACGCCGGTCAGGCCGCCGAGCAGGAACGTGACCAGGAAGCCGACGGCGAACAGCATCGGCGTCTCGAACGTGAGCTGTCCCTTCCACATGGTGCCGATCCAGTTGAAGAACTTCACCCCGGTCGGCACCGCGATCAGGTAGCTCAGGATGCTGAAGAACGGCAGCAGCACCTGGCCGGTGGCGAACATGTGGTGCGCCCAGACCGCCATCGACAGCACCGTGATGGCGAGCGTGGCGAGCACCAGCCCGGTGTAGCCGAAGATCGGCTTGCGGGAGAAGACCGGGATGATCTCGGTGATGATGCCGAAGAACGGCAGCGCGATGATGTAGACCTCGGGGTGCCCGAAGAACCAGAACAGGTGCTGCCACAGCATCGGCCCGCCGGTGGTCGGATCGTAGACGTGCGAGTGCAGGATCCGGTCCGAGGCGAGCGCGAACAGCGCGGCCGCCAGCAGCGGGAACACGAAGATCACCAGCACGCTGGTGAGCAGCAGGTTCCAGGTGAAGATCGGCATCCGGAACATGGTCATGCCGGGCGCGCGGAGGGTCAGGATCGTGGTGATCATGTTGACCGCGCCGAGGATCGTGCCCAGACCGGAGACGGCCAGCCCGACCACCCACATGTTCGCGCCCACACCCGGCGAGTGCTGCGCGGTGCTCAGCGGCGTGTACGCGGTCCAGCCGAAGTCCGCCGAGCCCTGCGGCGTGAAGAACCCGCCCACCGTGATGGCCGCGCCGAAGAAGTAGAGCCAGTACGCGAACGCGTTGAGCCGGGGGAACGCCACGTCCGGCGCGCCGATCTGCAACGGCACCAGGTAGTTGCCGAACCCGAACACCATCGGCGTCGCGAACAGCAGCAGCATGATCGTGCCGTGCATGGTGAACATCTGGTTGTACTGCTCGGGGGAGAGCAGTTGCATCCCCGGCCGGGCCAGCTCGGCGCGGATCAGCATCGCCATGAAGCCGCCGATGATGAAGTACGCGAACGACGTGGCCAGGTAGAGCAGGCCGATCAACTTGGCGTCGGTGGTGCGCAGCAACCGCCACAGCGAGTTGCCCTTCACCGCCTCCCGGACCGGGCCGGGATATCCGCCGAACCGGGCCGGCGCGAGGATCGCCGGCCCGCGGTCGTGTGCCGGATCCGTGACTACTCGCTTGGGCATGGCATCTCACCCCAGGTGACGACAGACAGGACGGGCGCGCGTACCCGTCCCCTCTGCCCATGAAACCAGGCGAGAGCGGAGAATTCGGTCAGTTCGCCGGGAGCATGGCCCAGACGACCTTGCCGGCGCCGACCGGCGTGCTGCCCCAGCGCTGGGTCAGCTCCCGCACCAGCATCAGCCCCCGGCCGCCCTCCGCGCGGGGATCACGGCCGGTCGCCGCGTACGCCTCGGCGGGGCTGCCGTCCATCACCGCCACCCGCAGGTACGGTCGGCGCAGCGTCAGCGTGACGTGCATCGGCGTGCCGGCGTGCCGGACCACGTTGCCGACCAGCTCGCTGAGCACCAGCGAGGCCGGCCCGGCCAGCTCCGGCACGTTCCACCGGCCGCACGCCTCGGTGACCAGCTCCCGGGCCCGCCGGCAGGCCCCGGCGACCGGCTCCAGCCGGGCCCGCAGCCGGGGCGCCGCAGCGGTGCCGGCCAGCGCCGTCGCCTCCGCGCAGTCCCGGCGCACCGGCACCACCCGGCAGGCGGTGGTCTCGTTCAGCCAGGCGGCGGTCTCCCGGGGCGGGGCGGAGAGCACCATCGGCACCGCCGGCCAGTCGGCCGCCCGCCGGGCCGCCGCCGCGAACACGGACAGCGCCAGCGGGTCGGTGACGTCGATCTCCTGAAGGTCGACCACGAGCGCGTCCGGTTGCGCGGCGAGGCAGCGGTCCAGCACCTCGTGCACCGCACGCATCGTGCCCAGGTCGAGCAGCCCGGCCAGCCGTACGACGGTGACCGGGGACTCGTCGCGGACCTCGCACCTGATCCGGGTCGACATCGGGCCCTCGTTTCCAACTCGTCGGGAGGCTACCGACGTACCCGCCGTCCGAACCACCGAAACCGGCCATCCGGCGCGTCCCGTCGCAGCTCACGCCAGCAGCGCACCGCCGCCCGCCGCCCAGCGGGCTGCAGATTCACGGAAAGAGGGGCTATCCGACGCCGGATAGCCCCTCTTTCCGTGAATCTGCGTGGGGGGCGTTGGGGGTGGGTGGGGTCAGCGGTGGTGGTTGCGGCGGGAGGCGAGCAGGGCCAGCGTCAGCATGGCGGCGCCCAGCAGCAGGTGCAGCCATGTGTCGGCGCCGTTCACCGCCAGCACGTTCGCCTCGGTACGCCGGTCGACGGCCAGGCCGAACAGCCAGAGCACCAGGTAGACCGCGCCGCCGCCGAGCAGGAACGCCCGGGCGCCGGGGACCGTCCGGGACAGCAGCAGGCCGGCGACGCCGAACGCCAGGTGGACGACGTTCTGCACCACCGACACCTGGAACAGCCCGAGCAGTCGGGCGCCGGACGCCGGACCGGCGAACCGCAGGTCGGCGAAGGAACTGGTGACGCCCGGCACGAAGCCCAGCACGCCGAGCAGCAGCAGGAGCACCGCGACGCCGGAGGCGGCCCGGCGCACCGGCGCCCGGCCGTCGGCCGGGTTGCGCCGCGCCCGGGAGTGCGCCATCGAGTTCGTCACGCCGGCCTCCTCGCCACCGCGGGGAAGCCGACGGTTTCCCCAGCCCACCGGCGGCAAACGCCGACCCACCCGCGCCGAAGGCCGGGCCACGCCGACCCACCCGCGCCGAAGGCCGGGCCACGCCGACCGACCCGCGCCGAAGGCCGGGCCACGCCGACCGACCCGCGCCGAAGGCCGGGCCACGCCGACCGACCCGCGCCGAAGGCCGGGCCACGCCGACCGACCCGCGCCGAAGGCCGGGCCACGCCGACCCACCCGCGCCGAAGGCCGGGCCACGCCGACCGACCCGCGCCGAAGGCCGGGCCACGCGGGCCTGCCGGCGGCAAACGCCGGCCCGGCCACGGGAGGGCGGCCGGGCCGGCGGGGGTGCCGTCGATCAGGCGGGCTGCAACGGTCGTGCGGCGCCCTGGCGGACCCGGTCGTAGAGCGCGACGTAACGCTCGGCCATCCGGGCCGGGGTGAACCGGTCGGCCGCCTCGCGCCGGCACTCGTCGGCGTCCAGCCGGCCGGCGGCGAGCACCAGGTCGCCCAGCTCGTCCTCGTCGGCGGTGAGCAGGCCGGTGCGGCCGTGCTCGATCAGCTCCGGCAGGCAGCCCCGCGAGGTGGCCACCACCGGCGTGCCCAGCGACAGGGACTCGACCACCGCCGTGCCGCCCGGCTCCTCCCAGCGCAGCGGGAACAACGACGCGCGCGCGGAAGCGACCAGGTCGTCGCGCTCCTGCCCGGCCACCGTGCCGACCCAGCGCACCCGGTCACCGTCGACGTACGGGGCGACGTGGTCGTGGAAGAACCGCACGTCCGGGTTCTGCCGCGCCTCGTCGCCGGCCGCGGCCAGGTCCTCCGGGCGGTGGTACGGCCCGACCGGGCCGGCCAGCACCAGCCGGAAGCCGGCCTCCCGGGCCAGCCGGGCGCCAAGGTCCTGCCCCTTCCCCGGGTTGATCCGGCCGAGGATCACCACGTGGTCGCCCTTGGGCGTCCCCGGACGGCGGTCCGCGTCGACCGCCAGCGGGGTGGACAGGTGCACGTGGCCGACCGAGTGCTCCCGCAGCGCGCGGGGAGCGCGGGCGAGCTGCGAGGCCGACACCCCGTTGACCCGCACCCGGTCACCGCCGTCGAGGTTGCCGTACAGCTCCGGATGCTTGGCCAGGTCCCAGTGCAGGGTGTGCAGCACCGGCGGCGCGTCCGGGCCCATCGCGGCCAGCGTGGCCAGCCCGACCGCCTCCACGTGGTCGTGCACCAGGTCGATGTCGTCGCGGGCGTGCACCGCCCGCACCACATGCGCCAGGTGCGCCTGGGACACGCCGCAGACCTGGTTGTACGGCCGCTGCAACGCGTGGAACTGCCCGTCCGGGAAGACCGCGATCTTCTCGTCGACCGGCAGCGTGCTGCTCTCCACCGAGGCGAGCACCACCCGGACGCCGAGGCGGCGCAGCTCCGGCACCAGCGTGGCCACCACGTTCTCGATCCCGCCGTACCCGGGCGGTGGCACGGACAGCCACGGCCCGGCGTTCATCAGCACGGTGAGCGTCATGCGCTGCCTCTTCTCTCGGCTGTCGGAATCACGCGGCGACCCGGCGGCGCGGGACGCGGTGCCGCAACTGGGCCAGCGGCGGGCGTTCCTCGACCGAGACGTCGTTGACCACGATCTCCCGGTCCAGGTTGGGCAGCGCCTCCGAGCCGCCCCGACGGAACTGGGTGAGCAGCGGGGTCGGCATCGTCCCGGGCGCCGCCCAGCCGCGCCGCTGGAGCCGGGACCAGGCGGTCAGCATGATCTGCGCCGACATCCGGCCCAGCGCGGCGGTGTCCTGGTGCCGGTGCTTGCGCTCGCCCAGGTCGACCTGGGCCAGCGCGTCCAGCCCGACCAGCTCCAGCAGGTCGATGAGCATCGCCGTCTCGACGCCGTACCCGGTGACGAACGGCACCCGTTCCAGCACGGTGCGGCGGCCCGCGTACTCGCCGGCCAGCGGCTGCACGAAGCCGGCCAGCTCCGGCCAGAACAGGTTGAGCAGCGGCCGGGCCATCAGCTCCGTCACCCGGCCGCCACCGTCGGGCTCGACCCCGGTGGCACCGACCAGCGGCCGGTGGTAGAAGCCCTTGACGAACTCCACGCTGGGGTCGGTGAGCAGCGGCCCGAGCAGCCCGGTGACGAAGTGCGGCCGGAACTCGCGCAGGTCGGCGTCGACGAACGCGACCACGTCCCCCTCGGCCGCGGCCAGCCCGGCCCACAGCGCGTCGCCCTTGCCGGTGAGCCGCGGCAACCCGCGCGTCATCGCGTCCTGCCCCACCACCTCGGCGCCGGCCGCGCGGGCCACCTGGGCCGTCCGGTCGGTGGACCGGGAGTCCACCACGATCAGCTCGTCGACGAGCGGCACACGGTCCATCAGGTGCTCGCGGATGGTCGACACGATCGCGCCGACCGTGGCCTCCTCGTTACGCGCCGGCAGCACCACGCTGACCCGGCTGGTTCCCTTGGCCCGGACCAGCCGGTCGGCCGTCCAGTCGTCGGCCGCACTGGTGCGGTACGTGGCCCACGCCTCCACCACAGGTGAGACGATCGAATCTGACTCCCGCACGGGCACCCCCCATTGGTTGCGGAATCGCAAGTATGTGTTTCCCAGTTCCGGACCCGCGCTAACCGATCCTGCCCAATGGTGTGATCACGGGGATGAACGTCACGTTGCGCGCGAGGTCGCGTTTGCCGCGTCACCGCCGGGGGGAGTGCTGTCCGCAGTCTTTCAGTCACGTCGAGAGGGCGGCAGGATGCGGGTGGGACTGGTCGGAGCCGGTGGGGTGGCGCAACGCCACGCCCGGGTGCTCACGGGCTTCGAGGACGTGGAACTACTCGGCGTGACGGATGTCGCGCCGGAGGCGGCGGAGGCGCTCGCCGGCACGTACGGCGGCCGGGTCTTCGCCGACGTGGCCGAGCTGCTCGCCGCCGGCCCGGACGCGGTGTACGTCTGCGTGCCGCCGTTCGCGCACGGCCCGGCCGAGGAGGCGGTGATCGCCGCCGGCGTGCCGATGTTCGTGGAGAAGCCGGTCGCGGTCGACCTGGAGACGGCCGAGCGGGTCGCCGCGCTGGTGGAGCAGCGCGGGCTGCGCACCGGCGTCGGCCACCACTGGCGCTACCTGCGCGTGGTGGAGGAGGCCCGGCGGCTGCTCGCCGACCGTCCGGTGCGGATGGTCAACGGGGCCTGGCTGGACAAGGTGCCGCCGGTGGCCTGGTGGGCGCGGCGGGAGCGGTCCGGTGGTCCGGTGGTGGAGCAGGCCGCGCACGTGCTCGACCTGATCCGGGTGCTGGTCGGCGAGGTCACCGAGGTGACCGCGTACGGCGACGGCACCCCGCCGCCGGTCGACGGCGCCGACATCGACTCGGTGACCGCGGCCACGCTGCGGTTCGCCTCCGGCGCGGTCGGCACGCTCGCCGCGGCCTGCGTGCTCACCTGGAAGCACCGGGCCGGCCTGGAGATCCTCGCCGACGGGCTGGCGTTGTCGCTGGCCGAGGACGGCCTGACGATCTCCGACGCCGACGGCGAGCGGCACGTGCCCGCCGACCCGGACGACGCGCGGGTCGCCGTCGACCGGGCGTTCGTCGACGCGGTCCGCGGCGTCGGCGACGACGTCCGCGTCCCGTACGCCGAGGCGTTGCGCACCCAACGGCTGGCGCTCGCGGTGGCCGAGTCGGCGCGGACCGGCCGGCCGGTGGCGCTGCCGACCGGCCCGGCGGCCCGGCTCACCGCCGCGGTGGCCGACGCGGGGGTGACCGTCGATGCGTGACCGGGTGGTGGTGGTCAGCGGCCCGGGCCGGGTCGAGCTGGTCGAGCAAGACGCGCCCGAGCTGCGCGAGGGCACGTTCCGGGTGGAGACGCTCTACAGCGGCGTCTCCGCCGGCACCGAGCTGAGCTACGTCAAGGGCACCAACCCGTACCTGCACGTCACCTGGAACGCCGGTCTCGGCCTGTTCCAGCCGGGCGAGGCGAGCACCCCGTACCCGGTGACCCGGCTCGGCTACATGCAGGTCGGCCGCGTGGTGGAGAGCCGGACCCCGGCGGTCGCGGTGGGCACGGTCGGCGCGATGACGTACGGGCACCGCAGCGGCTGGGTGGCCGATCCGGTCGCCGAACGGTTCGTGCCGCTGCCCGACGACCTCGATCCGCTGCTCGGCGTCTACGTGGCGCACATGGGGCCGATCTGCGCCAACGGTCTGCTGCACGCCGCCGCCGACCTGTGCGGCACCGACGTCCGGACGCTGGGCGACGGGGTCCGTGGCCGCCGGGTGGCGGTGGTCGGCAGCGGCGTGGTCGCGCTGCTCACCGCGCTGTTCGCGCGCCGCCACGGGGCCGCCTCGGTGGTCGTGGTGGACCCCACCCCGGCCCGCCGGCAGGTGGCCGAGGCGCTCGGCCTGGAGACGCTCGACCCGGAGGCGGACGACCCGGCCATGGTGCTCAAGACGCGGTGGAACCATACCGCCGGGGACCGCGGCGCGGACGTGGTCTTCCAGTGCCGCGGCCAGGACTGGGCGTTGCAGCTCGCGCTGCGGCTGCTGCGGCCCCAGGGCACGGTGATCGACCTGGCGTTCTACCAGGGCGGCGCGGACGCGGTCCGGCTCGGCGAGGAGTTCCACCACAACGGACTGTCGCTGCGCTGCGCGCAGATCGGCCGGGTGCCGCGCGGGCTGGCCCCGACCTGGGACCGGGAGCGGCTCTCCGCGGAGACGGTGGAGCTGCTGCGCCAGTACGGCGACCAGATCCGCAAGCATCTCGTCTCCGCGGTGGTGCCGCTGGACGAGGCGCCGGCGCTGCTCACCGACCTGGCCGAGCGTCGCCGCTCGGAGCTGCAGGTGGTGCTGACCGGCTGACCGGGCGCCCCGGGCCGGCCCGGCGGCCGGCTACCGTTCGGTCATGACCGCCGACGCCGGCCCGACGCCGGGACTCGCCGCTCTGCTGCCCTACCTGCGCGCCCACCGCGGCACCCTCGTCGCGGTGGGCGCGTTGTCGCTCACCGGGGCCGCCGCCGCGCTGGCCCAACCGCTGCTCACCCGCACCGTGCTGGACCGGATCACCGCCGACCGCCCGGCCACCACGCTGGTGGTGGCGCTGGTCGCGCTGGTGCTGGTCGGCGCGTTGCTCGGCGGGCTCCGCGACTACCTGTTGCAACGCACCGCCGAAGGGCTCGTGCTGGGCCTCCGGCGGCGGCTCGCCGGCCACCTGCTGCGCCTGCCGATCGCCGAGTACGACCGGCGCCGCACCGGCGACCTGCTGTCCCGGGTGGGCGCCGACACCACGTTGCTGCGGGCGGTGGTCACGTCCGGCCTCTTCGAGACCGTCACCGGGGCGGTGATGGTGGTCGGCGCCGGCACCGCCATGCTGCTGCTGGACCCGCTGCTGTTCGGGGTGACGCTGGCGTCGGTCGCGGTCGGCGTGGGGTTCGCCGTCACGGTCGCCCGCCGGGTGCGCGGGCTGTCCCGCCGCGCCCAGGAACGGGTCGGCGAGATGACCTCCGCCGTCGAGCGGGCCATCTCCGCGGCCCGGACCATCCGGGCCAGCCGCGCCGAGGAGCGGGAGACCGGCACGGTGGTGGCGAGCGCGACCGCGGCGTACGACGCCGGGCAGCGGGTGGCCCGCGCCCAGGCGGTGGTGGGACCGGTCAGCGCGGTCACCGTGCAGGGCGCGTTCCTGCTGGTGCTGGCCGTGGGCGGGGCGCGGGTGGCGGCCGGGGCGATCAGCGTGGGCGACCTGGTCGCGTTCGTGATGTTCCTGTTCTTCCTGGTGCTGCCGCTGGGCCAGGCGGTGCACGCGTACACCCAGTTGCAGAGCGGGCTGGGCGCGCTGGCCCGGATCGAGGAGATCCTCACCGTGCCGGGCGAGAGCGCCGGCGACCGGCCCGGGCGGGTGGACGTGCCGGCCGCCGCCGCGCCGGCCCGGGTGGAGTTCGACCGGGTCGGCTTCGGTTATCCCGGTGGCCCGCCCGTGCTGCACGAGGTGAGCTTCACGGTGCCGGCCGGCACCCGCACCGCCCTGGTGGGCCCGTCCGGCGCCGGCAAGTCCACCCTGCTGGCGCTCGTCGAGCGCTTCTACGAGGCGGGCGAGGGCGCGGTCCGCCTGGACGGCGTGGACGTGCGGGAGCTGCCCCGGGACGCGTTGCGCGCCCGGCTCGGCTACGTGGAGCAGGAGGCGCCGGTGCTCGCCGGCACGCTACGGGACAACCTGCTGATCTCCACGCCCGGCGCCACCGACGACCGGTTGCGCGCGGTGCTCGACGAGGTCAACCTGGGCCACCTCGCCGACCGGACCGCGGACGGGCTGGACGTGCAGGTGGGGGAGGGTGGCGTGCTGCTCTCCGGCGGGGAGCGGCAGCGGCTGGCCATCGCCCGGGCGCTGCTGGCCGGGCCGCCGGTGCTGCTGCTCGACGAGCCGACCAGCAACCTCGACGCCCGCAACGAGGCGGCGCTGCGGCGGGCGATCGACGCGGTGGCGGTGCGCCGCACCCTGCTGATCGTGGCGCACCGGCTCTCCACGGTGGTGGACGCCGACCAGATCGTGGTGCTCGACGGCGGCCGGGTGGTGGCGGTCGGCACCCACGACGAGTTGACCACCACCAGCCCGCTCTACCGGGAGCTGGCCACCCACCAACTGCTCGTGGCCTGATCCGCCCGGACGGTCGGGAACCGGTCGGGCCGGTGATTTCCGGACACGGTCCGGCTCCGGCGGTGGGCGGGGGTCACAATCGGCTGCGGTTCGCGTACCGTTGCGGCTCATGGGTGTGTCGCAACGGTTCAAGACCAGGTTCCGCCGGTTCCTCCAGCGCCCGGGGACGACGGTCGACCTGGCCCCGCTGGAGAAGCTGCTGCCGGCGATCGAGTCCCGCGAGGCGGAGCTGGAGCAGCTCTCCGACGCCGAGCTGACCGAGGCCGCCGGCCGGGCCGAGAAGTACGAGGAGATCTGCGCGATCGGCCGCGAGGCGGCCCGCCGCGGGCTCGACCAGCGCCCCTACGACGTGCAGCTGCTCGGCGCCATGGCGCTGCTCTCCGGCAAGGTCGCCGAGATGGCCACCGGTGAGGGCAAGACGCTCACCGCGACCGTCGCCGCGTACGGGCACGTCCGGCTCGGCAACGGCCCGGTGCACGTGCTCACCGTCAACGACTACCTGGCCCGCCGCGACGCCGAGTGGATGCAGCCGGTCTACACGCTGCTCGGGCTCACCGTCGGGTGGGTCAACGAGGCGTCCACCCCGGAGGAGCGCCGCGCCGCGTACCGCTGCGACGTCACCTACGTGTCGGTCAGCGAGGCCGGCTTCGACTACCTGCGCGACCAGCTCGTCACCGACGTGGCCGAGCGGGTGCAGCCGCCGCTGAAGACCGCGATCGTGGACGAGGCCGACTCGATCCTGATCGACGAGGCGCGGGTGCCGATGGTGCTCGCCGGCGCGGTCCCCGGCGAGCAGGACCCGGTGCACGCCGCCGCCGCGCTGGTGCGTGGCCTGCGCAAGGGCAGGCACTACACGGTGGCCGAGGACGGCCGCAGCGTCGCCTTCACCTCGGTCGGCCTGGCCACGGTCGAGGCGAAGCTCGGCGGCATCGACCTGTACGACGAGGAGCACGTCGGGCAGCTCTCCGCGGTGAACGTGGCGCTGCACGCGCACGCGCTGCTGCACCGCGACGTCGACTACATCGTGCGGGACGACTCGGTCGAGCTGATCGACGAGATGCGCGGCCGGGTCGCGCAGCGCCGCCGTTGGCCGGACGGGCTCCAGGCCGCGGTCGAGGCGAAGGAGGGGCTGGACGCCAGCGCCGAGGGCGAGGTGCTGGGCACCGTCACCGTGCAGGCGTACATCGCGCTCTACCCGACGGTCTGCGGGATGACCGCGACCGCGGTGCTCGTCGGCGACCAGCTCCGGGAGTTCTTCGGCCTCGAGGTGGCGGTGATTCCACCGAACACCCCGTGCGTCCGGGAGGACGAGCCGGACCGGATCTACGCCACCCGCGCCGAGAAGGAGGAGGCGCTGGTCGACGAGATCACGCGCTGCCACCGGGCGGGGCGTCCGGTGCTGGTCGGCACGCTCGACGTGAAGGAGTCCGAGGGGCTGGCCGCCGCGCTGCGCGCCGCCGACGTGCCGTGCGTGGTGCTCAACGCCAAGAACGACGACGAGGAGGCCGGCATCATCGCCGAGGCCGGCGCGTACGGCGCGGTGACGGTCTCCACCCAGATGGCCGGCCGGGGTGTCGACATCCGGCTCGGCGGCAGCGACCAGTCCGACCAGGAGCGGGTCGCCGAGCTGGGTGGCCTCTACGTGATCGGCAGCGGCCGGCACGACAGCCGCCGGGTCGACGACCAGCTTCGTGGCCGGGCCGGCCGGCAGGGCGACCCGGGCGGGTCGGTCTTCTTCGTCAGCCTGGAGGACGACCTGGTCGTCAGGCACGCCGGCGACACCGTGCCGGCGTCGCCCCGGATGAACGCCGACGGCCTGGTCACCGACCCGCAGGTGGACTACGCGGTCGAGCACGCCCAGCGGGTCGCCGAGGGCGTCAACCACGAGATCCACCGCAACACCTGGCGCTACAGCCACGTGATCGAGCAGCAGCGCAAGGCGCTCGCCGAGCGGCGGGAGCGGCTGCTGACCTCCGACATCGCCGCGCTGATGCTGTTGGAGCGGGTGCCGGAGAAGGCCGGCGAGATGGACGAGGACCTGCTCGCCGAGGTGTCCCGTTCGATCGCGCTCTACCACCTGGACCGGCTCTGGGCCGAGCACCTGGCCGAGCTGTCCGAGGTGCGCGAGGGCGTGCACCTGCGAGCGCTGGGCCGGCTCGACCCGCTCGACGAGTTCCACCGCAGCGCGGTGCCGGCGTTCAACGCCCTGATGCCGGAGATCGAGACGCGCACCATCGCCACGTTCGAGGAGACCGAGTTCGACGAGGGGTGGGAGCCGGACGCGTCGAAGCTGGTGCGGCCGAGCGCCACCTGGACGTACCTCGTGCACGACAACCCGTTCGGCTCGGAGCTGGACCGGCTGATCGCCTCGGTGGGCCGGCGGCTCATCTCCGGGTCCCGCTGACCCGGTGCGCAGGGGCCCCTCCGGTCGGGCACGGCCGGAAGGGGCCCTTTTGCGCGGTTTCGAGGTCGGCCGGCGGGGGTAGTAGGCCGAGGCTCGGTCGAAGAGAGGACGAACATGGCACAGGCAACGGCGCCGGACGGGAACACCGCGTGGACGGACGCGGGGGCGGTGGGGGCCGTGGTGCGGTGAACCTCGACACCCGTCTACCCATGACCGACGACCTGGGCGTGCTGGAGACCGCCGCGCTGCTGCGCGAGCTGACCGCCGGCCTGATCGGTGTCGCGGAGTTCGACGAGGCGCTGGACCGCCTGGTCCGGATCGCCCGGGACGCGGTGCCCGGCGTGGACTGCTGCGGCTTCACCGCGTTGCGCGCCGGCGAGCCCGCCGGGGTGGCCGCCTCCGACCCGCGGTTCGCCGAGCTGGACGACCTGCGGCACGGCCCGGACACGCCGGCCCTGACCGCCATCCGCCGACGCGAAATGATCATCGCGGGCGGCCTGGCGGAGGAGTCGCGCTGGCCGACCTGGAGCATCCGCGCCCGCGCGCTCGGCGTGCACGGCGTGATCTCCGCGCCGGTCGACGTGGACGAGCAGGTCATCGGCGCGATCAACCTGTACGCGTCGGCGCCCGGCGCGCTCACGCCGAGTCACCAGCTCACCGCGATGCTGCTCGCCGAGCACGCGGGCCTGCTGCTCGCCGCGGTCCGCGACCGCGAGCGGGCGGTCGCCCGGGCCGGCCAGCTCGACGGCGCGTTGCTGGCCGAGGGTGTGATCGGGCAGGCCGTCGGCGTGATCATGACGCAGCGGGGCTGTCCCGCGGCGGAGGCGCTGGACGTGCTCCGCAGCGCGGCGTCCTCGTTGGACATCCCGCTGCGCGAGGTGGCCGAGCGGCTGGTGCTCACCGTCTCCCGTCCCCGGGACAACTGACCGACAGTCGTTTCGCCCCACCGGGGGTCGGGTAGCACCCTGGACTGGTGAACCGCGCCGACGTGGGGAGGACGCGATGGAGAGCCGACTTCGGGTGCAGGGGCACCCCATTCAACCGATGCTGGTGACGTTCCCGTTCGGGCTCTTCGTCAGCGCCGCGGTGTTCGACCTGGCTGATGTGGCGGGCGGTCCGGCCTTCCTCGGCGAGGTGGGCTACTGGACGGCGGTCGCCGCGCTGGTCGCCGCCGGGCTCGCCACGGTCGCCGGGCTGGTCGACCTGTGGGACGTGCGGATTGGCCGCGCCAACCGGACCGCCATCACGTTCAACCTGGTCAACGCCGTGATGGCGGCGATGTTCCTGCTCACCTGCCTGATCCGGGCGCACGCGCCGCAGCGCGGCGCGACCGGTGGCCAGCTCGCCACCGAGCTGGTGGCGCTGGCGGTGGGCGCGGTCGGGGTGGGCCTGGGCGCGCGGCTGATGCAGCAGTCCGACCGGGGCCGAGCCGCCGAGCCGACCGGCCTGGAGACGATTCCCGGGGCCACCGTCGAGATCGTCCGTCCACGCCCCTTCTGACCATCACCGGCAGCCTGTTCGGTGGCGGCGCCGGGCGGGTCGCGGCGGGCAGACAGGTGAGGTGAGCGCGGTATGCCTCCTGGTCATAATTATGACCAGGAGGCATACCGCTGGTGGGTGGACTGTCCTCCCCGGCCGTCACGTCGCGTGAGCACGTCGACCCGCACGCGCGGACCGGGAAGGGCCACGGCCCGGGGAGCGGCACGGAAATCGCGTTGCCGGCCGTCGTCCACCGGCGGCAGGCTCGGGCCCATGGTCACCGAACGCGGGTTCGACGAACTGGTCGCCGAGGCCGAAGCGGCGTCGGTCGAGGGATGGGGCTTCTCCTGGCTGGCCGGGCGGGCCACCGAGGAGCGCCCGCCGTGGGGCTACGCCCGTCTCCTCGGGGCCCGGCTGGCGGCCGTCGACGCCGCCCTGGACATCGACACCGGCGGCGGCGAGGTGCTGGCCGAGGCGGCGTCCGCGCCGCCACCGCTGCTGGTCGCCACCGAGGCCTGGCCGCCGAACGTGCCGGTGGCCCGGCGCAACCTGAGCCGCGTCGGTGGTCACGTCGTCCGGGTCGGCGACCGGCCGCCGCTGCCGTTCCGCGACGCGGCGTTCGACCTGGTGGTCAGCCGGCACCCGGTGGACACCCGGTGGGACGAGGTGGCCCGGGTGCTGCGCCCCGGCGGCAGCTTCCTCTCCCAGCAGATCGGCCCCGGCACGGTCCGGGAACTCAGCGAGGCGATCCTCGGGCCGCTGCCGCCACCGGAGCACCGCCATCCGGAGCACGCGGTCGCCGCCGCCGAGGCCGCCGGACTGACCGTGGTGGACCTGCGGACCGCCACGCTGCGTACCGTCTTCCAGGACATCGGCGCGGTGGTCTGGTTCCTGCGCAAGGTGGTCTGGACCGTGCCCGGCTTCACCGTCGACCGGCACCGGGCCGCGCTGCGCCGGCTGGACGAGCGGATCCGGGCCGAGGGGCCGTTCGTGGCCCACGCCCGGCGGTTCCTCATCGAGGCGCGTCGCCGGTGACCGGGCGGTGCGCGGCGGCGTGGTGCGCGGCCAGCACGTCGGCGCCGAAGTCGCCGGCCGGGCGGCGCAGCACGGTGTGCGCGTGGTTGCCGTCGTCGGTGGTGTTGTCGTACTCGATCAGCAGGTCGTCGCCCTGCACCCGGTAGTAGTGCCGCAGGCCCGGCTCCACCGGCCCGGCCCAGGCGAAGTGCAGCTCGCCGCCGTCGAGCCGGGCCGCCTCGCGAGCGGCCAGGTCGGCCGGGAGCCGGTCGAGGTAGAGCGCGACCAGGCGGTCGAGCAGCGCGCGCCCGGTCGGCCCGAGCCGGCCCCGGGGCACGCCGAGCGGGTCGAGCCGGCCGGGCGCGGTGGCCCGGGTGGCGCTGATGATGTCGGCCGGGGCCTCCTCGGCGATCACCGCGGCGGCCCGCCCGCCGGGGCCGAGCGCGTCCAGCAGTTCGCGGGCCAGGTCCTCCTCCGGGCCCAGCGGCCGGGAGACCGGGCGGCCGCCGTGCCGCACGGTGGCCGGGTTCGCGCCGAGGAAGATCGGGGCGGGGGAGACCCGGTCGTCGGCGACCGTCATGCTCACCGACAGGTGGTGCCCCTCGAACCGCCACGCCCAGCGGTCGTCGCGGGCCGGGTCGCCGAAGATCGCCACCCAGTAGTCACCGCTGTGCCGGCCGCGCCGCCAGCCCTCCGCCCGGTCCAGCACCTCTTCGAGCGCCACCACGGCCATGGCCTGCGCGTACGCGGCGGGGCTGAGCGCGGTGGCGAGCAGCCGGTGGGCGGCCTTGCGGGCGGCGACGTCGAGGTCGGCGACCGGGACGCCGGGCCGGGGCCGGGGCCGGTACTCCAGCCACCGGCGGGCCGGCGCGTCGTCGAACTCGTGCCGGGCGCGTCGCCGGGCCGGCTCGTCCAGCGCCGCCAGCAGCGCCGTGGCCGCGGTGCGCATCTGCTCGGGTACGGGATCCTCCACCGCACCTGTATACGCCCCGCGCGGCGGGCCCGGGTGCTCAGTCGCGCCCGAGCTGCGTCAGCATCTCCGGCAGCGTGAAGAACCGGGCGGTCTCCACCGCCGAGGGGGCGCCGTGGTCCGGGTCGGCGCCGGCGTCGAGTAGCGCCCGGACCGCTGCCGCGTTCTGCCGGAACACGGCCGCGGCCAGCGCGGTCTGCCCCCGGTCGTTGACCCGGTCCGGGTCGGCGCCACGGTCGAGCAACGCGGCCACGGTCTCCGGCCGGGCATGGTAGGCGGCCAGGATCAGCAGCGTGTCGCCCTTGGCGTTGGTCAGGTTGACCGGCAGTCCCGCGTCCACGTTGGCCGCCAGTTCCGCGGTCTCGCCGGCGCGGGCCAGGTCGAACATCCGGTGGGCGAAGGCGACGGTCTCGGCGTCCAGTTCGTCGGGCACCCGCCCAGGTTAGGGCGTCGCGGCCGGCGTCGCCTGGTAGCTTGCGCAGCCGGCACGGGAGGGCGACATGGACGATCGGGTGTACGTGGGCAACGCGGCGGTGGACGGGGCGACCGACGCGGGGTGGCTGCTGGGGCACTTCAAGCCGGCCGGCGACGTCCGGCACAGCGCCGAGGTCGAGGTGAAGTGGGGCGTGCACCCGGCGGGGGAGACCGCGTCCCGCCATGTGGTATTACCTACTAAACCTATAGGGTTTGCCGTCTAAAGTGTGTGAGCACGCTCCGCTCCGCACCGTGAGGACGCTCCGCCGATGACCAGCTCCGACCCGACCGACCTGCTCACCGTCGCCGCCCGTTGGGTCGACCCGACCGGCTGGCCGGTGCCGCTGTGCTTCGACCGGTCCGAACGGTGGTACGCGCGGCTGCACGCCGACGCCGCGTACGAGGTGTGGGCGCTGAGTTGGCTGCCCGGACAGGGCACCGACCTGCACGACCACGGTGGTTCGTCCGGCGCCTTCCTGGTCGTCGCCGGCGTGCTCGTCGAGGAGACGGTCAGCGGTGGCCGGCTGCGTCCGCACCGCCTCGCCGCCGGGGCCGGCCGGCGCTTCGGCGCCCGGCACGTGCACCAGGTCACCAACCGCTCCGCCGAGCCGGCGGTCAGCGTGCACGTCTACCGGCCCGCGCTGAGCCGGATGACCCGCTACCACCTCGACGCCGGCCGGCTCCGGGTCGCCGAGGTGGCCGAGGCCGGCGTCGCCTGGTGAGCCCGGCGACCCCGCCCCCGATTCCCGCCGAACGGAAGGACGCCACCATGGCGCAGAACCCCGCCCCCGCCGAGAGCTGTCCGGTCCCTCCGTCCGGCTCGCGCGGCATCGACGAGATCCTCGCCGCCGCCCGCGCCCGGCTGCGTCGCCTCGACCCCGAGCAGGCGCACCTCGCCCACCGGGGCGGCGCGCTGCTCGTCGACATCCGCCCGGCCGGCCAGCGGGCCGCGCACGGCACCGTGCCCGGCGCGCTCACCGTCGAGCGCAACGTCCTGGAGTGGCGCTTCGACCCGCGGTGCGCGGCCCGACTGCCGCAGGCGGTCGACTACGACGTACCGGTGGTCGTCCTCTGCCAGGAGGGCTACACCTCGTCGCTGGCCGCCGCCGCCCTCCAGGACCTCGGCCTGCACCGCGCCACCGACGTGGCCGGTGGCTTCGCGGCCTGGCGCATCGCCGGCCTGCCCACCCTCGGCCCCACCCCGCCGCCCCGACCCTCGTCCACCGCGCCCCCGGTCACCGCCGGCCGGGCGCTCCGCTGACCGTCCCGCCGCACCCGGCGGGGCGGGGCGACCGCCCGCACAGGAGGCTCCCATGTCCGTCGTCGCCCTCAACACCCGTCCGGCCCGCACCGGCCGCCCCGACCGGGCGCCGGCGCCCAGGCCGCGTACCGCACCGACCCTGACCATCACGCTCGACCTGAGCGCCGGCCCGCTCACGCCCGGCCTGGCCCGGCTGGCCGACCTGCTGGACGAGTTGGCCGCCTCCGGGGAAGGGCTGGTCCGGCCGGACGAGCACCGGGCCGCCCGGGCCGTGCTCGACCTGCGTCGCGTCCCCGCGCCACCGGCCGAGCCGACGCCGGCGTCACCGGCCACCGGGTCGGACGGGATACGCCTGCTCACCGGCACCCGACGGGTCCGGCACGGCGGCGTCGAGATCGGCCTGACCCGGATCGAGTTCGACCTGCTGCTCTTCCTCGCCGAGCACCCGCGCCGGGTCTTCACCCGACTGCAACTGCTCAGCAACGTCTGGGGCTACGAGCACGCGGTGGCCCGCACCGTGGACGTCCACGTCCGGCGTCTACGGGCCAAGTTCGGCCCGGACACGCCGCTGGTGACCACCGTCTACGGCGTCGGGTACCGGCTCGCCGACGACGCCCCGATCGAGGTGGACCGCGACGCCTGAGCCGGCCCGGACCGACCCGCGGCGCACCCGGACTCCGGGTGCGCCGCGTTCACGTCGCCGTCGCACCCGCCATTGTGAACCGGCCGGGGACCCCCCGTACCGGCGCGTGTCGTCGCTCTGCTGTAATCAACGGACCTCGTACGCAGAGCGAGCACTCGGCTCCGATGTGTTCGCCAATTGTCACATTCATGCAACGCAGTGGCCCCTTGACCCTCGCACAAGCGCCGGGAAGCATCGATGAAGCGGCGTCCCGGGCCGTGGGGAGATACCCGGACCAGCCAAGGAGGACCATGTCGGTCAGCCCCGCCTCGTCGCGCGCCGGATGGCATACGTCCCAACCAGCGGTCCCCGGCCGTCCGCCCGGCGGCCAGCGTCGCCCCGCCAACGCCGCCGCCACCCCCGTGCTCACCGTCACCCTCAACATCCCGCTGGCCTGCGAGGAGTCGCTCACCCCGGCCGCCCGCCGGCTCCTCGACGCGGCCCGCGAGCTGCTCGAACGCGGCGACGCGGTGGTCAGCACCGGCCCCGCCGCCGCGGACCGCCGACCCGACGTGCCGGCCGGGCGCGGCCCGGCCCGTCCGCTGGCCCCGACCATCCCGACGCTGCACATCCTGGCGTCCTCCCGGTCGGTGCTACGCGACGGCGAGCCGCTGCCGCTGACCCGCCTGGAGTTCGACCTGCTGCTGCACCTGGTCGCCCATCCGCGCCGGGTGTTCACCCGGCTGCAACTGCTCAACGCGGTCTGGGGGTACGAGCACGCCGGCGTCCGCACCGTCGACGTGCACGTCCGTCGGCTGCGCGGCAAGGTCGGGGTGGACGTCCCGCTGGTCACCACCGTCTACGGCGTCGGCTACCGGCTCGCCGACGACGCCCGGGTGACCATCGACCGCACCGGCTGACCACCGCGTCCGCCACCGTCGACCGCGCACCGGACGGAGCCCCGACCGCCCGGACGCGAACCGGTGGTGGACCGACGCCGCCAGCCGGGCAGGATGGACGGATGCGCGTCCGCCCGATCAGCCCCGACCGGCTCGTCGCCGAGCTGACCGGCCGCCTCGCCCGCACCGAGGCGTCCGGCCGGTTGCGGGTGGCCGTCGACGGGCCGCCCGCCGCCGGGCCGGACGCGCTCGCCGCCGCGCTCGTCGACCCGCTGCGCGCCGCCGGCCGGCCAGCCCTGCACGTCCGCGCCGCCGACTTCCTCCGCCCCGCCTCGGTCCGCCTGGAGCAGGGCCGCACCAACCCGGACGCGTACTACGAGGGGTGGCTCGACGAGCCGGGCCTGCGCCGCGAGGTGCTCGACCCGGCCGGCCCGGACGGCACCGGCCGGGTGCTGCCGTCGCTCTGGGACGCCGACGCGGACCGGGCCAGCCGGGCCGCGTACCAGGATCTGCCGGTCGGCGGGGTGGTCCTGGTCAGTGGCGCGTTGCTGCTCGGCGGCACGCTGGCGTTCGACGTCGCCGTGCACCTGGTGCTCTCCCCGGCGGCGCTGGCCCGGCGCACCGACCCGGCGTGGCGCTGGACGCTGCCGGCGTTCGCCCGCTACGCCGACGAGGTCGACCCGGCCTCCTTCGCCGACGTGGTGGTCCGCGCCGACGACCCGCGCCACCCGGCGCTCGTGGAACGGGCCTGACCAGGCGGTCCGAACTCACGGGAAAGTGCCAGGAAATCTCCGGTTTGGCCCGCCGGGGGCAGGGGTAATCGCCCGGCTCACAGAGCACGGGCGATCTCGCCCGTGCGTTCCCGTTCGGACCGGGCCGTCGGCATCGCCGCAGGGCTGGGTCGAGCCGCAGGAAAGGCAGGCAGCGATGCTCGTCCACGACACGACAGCCACGGGCCGCTCCCAGGCGGAGGCCGACCAGATCCGGCAGTCCCTGCGGTCCCGGTACGACGAGCTGACCGCGGAGTACGACCAGGCCGTGATGCAGAGTCAGGTGCTGCGGCTGGTCGAGGTCGGTGACACCGCCGGCGACGACCAGGCCGACAGCGGCACCAAGACCGCCGAGCGGGACACCGCACAGTCGCTGCTGCGCACCATCCTGGACCGGCGGGCCCAGTTCGAGCGCGCGTTGGCCCGACTCGACGAGGGCACGTACGGCTTCTGCGAGGGCTGCGCCGCGCCGATCCCGGTGGAGCGGTTGGAGATCTTCCCGTCGGCCACCTCCTGCGTGGCCTGCAAGCAGACCCGCGAGCGACGCGCGGCCTGAGGTTCCGCGCACTCACCCGCTCCGGGTGAGGCCGGCTCACCCGGCCGCCGCGCAGCATGGACGGTGCGCGCGGACGCACCGGCCCGCGCCCGACGAGGAGGTGGGGTCATGACGGTACGGGTGGTGGCGGATCGACGCCGCGGCGGCGTCCTGCACGTGGTCGGCAGCGCCGACGTGCCGCCGGAGCGGGGCGGGCGGCCCGGCCGGTTCAGTCCGACCCGGCTGTGGCGGGGGCCCAGCGGCCCACCGCGACGCGCCGACGACCGACGCTGGGAGACCGACACCCGGGGGTGAGCCCGATGGCTGAGCAGCTGATGTCCGCGTTCGAGTCCTCGCTGGACAAGACGAACGTGATCCTGAAGGAGATCGAGTCGGCGTACGGCTGGCCGCCGGAGCGCCGCAACCAGTCGTACGCGGCCCTGCGCACCGTGCTGCACCTGCTGCGCGACCGGTTGCCGGTGCCGGAGAGCGCCGAGTTCGCCCAGCAGTTGCCGGTGCTGCTGCGCGGCATCTACTTCGACGGCTGGCAGCCGGAGAACGTGCCGATCAAACTCAACCGCGACGACTTCCTCTACGAGGTCCGGCAGGGCTTCCCGTACGACGTGTCGGGCGGCCCGCAGCGGGTGGTGCAGGTGGTGCTGGACACGCTGCGCCGGCACGTCACGCAGGGCGAGTGGCAGGACGTGAAGTCCGCCATGCCGCGGGACCTTGCTCAGCTCATTCCCTGAGCCGGCGCCACCCCGGTCCGTCCCGCCCCCTCGGCGGGGCGGGCCGTCGGCGTCCGGGGCGACGCCCTTGAACGCGAACCGTCCGTGCGCCCGGGTTCGGGCGTCTACGGTGGGGTTAGAGACGATCGGACGTGGGGTACCACCCGCTGCACACGGACCCCGGGAACACGCGGGGCGGCACACCGAGGGAGCACCCATGGCTTTGAACGACGACGACATCCAGACCAGCGGCGGCAGCGGCCTGGAGGGCCCGGCCGACGGCGGTGCGACCCCGGGTCAGCACGACGGTGGCGCGGACGGTGGCGCGGAGGGTCCGGCCGACGGCGGCGCCACTCCGGGTCAGCACGACGGTGGCGCGGACGGTGGCGCGGAGGGTCCGGCCGACGGCGGCGCGACCCCGGGTCAGCACGACGGTGGCGCGGACGGTGGCGCGGAGGGTCCGGCCGACGGCGGCGCGACCCCGGGTCAGCACGACGGTGGCGCCGACGGCAGCGCCTGACCGATGAGCCGCACGCACGTCGACCCGCCGGGTGGCCACGGCCACCCGGCGGGTTCGTCCTCCGCCGACGCGGCGTTGGCCCGCTGCGTGGCGGTCGAGCCGGCCAAGTTCGCCGCCGACCACTGGGGGCGCAGCCCGCTGCTGTCCCGGGCCGCCGACCTGCCCAACCCGGACGGCTTCACCGACCTGCTCAGCCCCGCCGACGCCGACGAGCTGCTCAGCCGCCGCGGCCTGCGTACCCCGTTCCTGCGGGTGGCCAAGGACGGCCAGCTCGTGCCGGCGGCGCGGTACACCGGCGGCGGTGGCGCCGGCGCCGAGATCGGCGACCAGGTGCTGGACGAGAAGGTGCTGGCGCTCTACGCCGACGGTGCCACGCTGGTGCTCCAGGGCCTGCACCGCACCTGGCCGGCGATCGTCGACCTGGCCCGCGACCTGGGTGCGGCGCTGGCCCAGCCGTTGCAGGTCAACGCCTACCTGACGCCGGCCGGCAGCCAGGGCTTCGCCACCCACTACGACACCCACGACGTGTTCGTGCTCCAGGTCGACGGCCGCAAGCACTGGCGCATCCACCCGCCGGTGCTCGCCGACCCGCTGGAGCGCCAGCCGTGGGGCGGCCGGGCCGACGAGGTCGCCGCCACCGCCGACGGCCGACCCGCGCTGGACGTGGTGTTGGAGCCGGGCGACGCGCTCTACCTGCCGCGCGGCTGGCTGCACAGCGCCCAGGCCCAGGAGTCCAGCTCGCTGCACCTGACCGTGGGCATCCGGGCGCTGACCCGGTACGCCATGGTGGAGGAGCTGCTGGCCCTGGCCGCCGAGGACGCCCGGCTGCGCGCCGGCCTGCCGTTCGGTCTCGACCTGGCCGACCCGGACGCGATCGAGCCGGAACTCACCGAGACCGTCGAGGCGCTGCGCGACTGGCTGCTGCGGGCCGACCCGGCGGCGGTGGCCGCGCGGCTGCGGTCACGGGTGTGGCCGGCGGCCCGACCGGCCCCGATCCGCCCCCTCGCGCAGGCCGACGCGCTGGCCCGGCTCGTCCCGGACAGCCGGGTCGCGCTCCGGGACGGGCTGCGCTGGCAGCTCACCCGGACCGACGCCGGCACGGTCGCGCTGCGCCTGACCGACCGCACGCTCACGCTGCCCGGCACCTGCGAGCCGGCGCTGCGCGCGCTGCTCACCGGCGCACCCACCCGGGTGCGCGACCTGCCCGGCCTGGACGACGACGCCGACCGCCTGGTCCTCACCCGCCGCCTGCTCAAGGAGGCGGTCCTGGTCCCGGCCTGACCCACCTCGGTGATCATGAGGTTGGCCGGCCCCGCGACGGCGTGTCGCGCCGCCAACCTCATGATCACCGCGTCGGGCGGTCAGCGGGTGTAGGTGACCGTCAGCAGGAGCAGCGTGGTGGCCAGGCCGCTGGCAGCCACCAGGATCATCGGGCGGGGGGTCAGCACCGCGTGCCGGCGGTCGGCCAGCAGGCGGGCCGGCGCCAGGCCCACCAGCGGGCCGAGCAGCGTCACCACCAGCGCCAGCACGGGCAGGCCGACCGCCAGGTCACCGCCCGAGCCGGCGCCCAGCGCCCGCGCTCCGGTCCCCAGCAGGAACGCCACCAGCGCGCCGCCGACCCCGCACGCGATCAGCAGCGGGTTCACCGAGCCGGGCAGCTCGCCCGGCGTTCCGGTGCGGTCCAGCAGCTCCCGTACGCCGCGCAGCAGCGGCACCGGGTCACCGGCGGCGTCCCGTACCGGCCCGGGCGGGTCGCCCAGCCGCCGCGTGCCGCCGCCGAGCCGGGCCCGCAGCTGCGCCCACAGGTGCGTGACCTCGCCGTCCACCCGGTCCACCATCCGCTGGGCGTCGGCCAGCTCCGCCTCGGCGAGCCGGACCTCCTCGGTCGCCTCGGCCACCGCCCGGTCGGCGGCGGCGACCTGTTGGGCGTACCAGGTGTGCGCCTCGGCCCGCTGGGCGGCCACCCGGGCGGTCAACTCGGCGAGCCGGCGGATCTGGGCAGGGTACGTCTCACTGGAGACCGGTTCGTTCATCGGGAGGGACCATAAGGGATGATCACCTGTCCGGTGCGGTGCACCGCGCGGTCGAAGTAGAGACCGCGCCACGGTCGGGGATACCAGTCCGGCCCGCCGCTGCCCGGGTAGAGCGACGAGCCCAGCTCACCGCCCTGCACGTCGAGCGCCACCCACGCGCCGATCTGGTCCGTGCGCGCGCCGGCGCCGCCCAGGTCGGCCCGCATCCGGGCCACGCCGCGCCACCAGGCCAGCACGTGGGTCCGCCGCTCCGGGCCGTCGTGCAGGATGCGGCGCAGCTGCTCCAGCCCGGTCCGGGCGCCGGCCCGGCCGGCCAGCGCGCCGGCCGCCGCGTCCACCGCGTACAGCAGCAGGAAGTGCGGGGTACGCGGGGTGCCCGGCGCGCCCAGCCCGTCGCCCACCTCGGCCATCAGCTCGGCGACCGTCTCCTCGTCGTACCAGGAGGCGTCGCCGGCCAGGTCCTCGTAGAGCGCGCGGGCGGCCGGGTCGGCGTCCGGGTCGAGACAGGCGATGGAGAACCGGGCCGCGCCGGGCGGGTACTGCCGGGCCAGCGAGCGGGCGGCGGCGTCGAGCACCGCGCACGCCTCGTCCACCCGGGTGCCCAGCACGGCCAGGTTGCGGCCCGGCGCGCGGGGCAGCCGCAGCGCCGCCGAGCGCGACTGCACGTCGATGATCTCGCCGAGCAGCGCCACCGGACTGCGCGGCGCGCCCTGCTCCGGCGCGGTCAGGGCACGGAAGTCCGGCGCCTCGGCCAGCCGGGGGATCGCGTCGCCGTCGAAGAGCCGGGCCGGCGCGGCGTCCTGCGGGCGCATCCGCCACAGCCGGTGCTGCAACTCGCTCCAGGTCTCCCAGTCGCTCGCCGACGGGATGCGGGCCACCTCGTTGCCCTCGGCCAGGCCGGACTCGGCGTTGACCACGGCGTGGTGGCGGGGCAGCGACTGCGCGGCGTCGTTGCGTTCGGCCAGGATGCGCAGCGCCTTCGGCAGCGCGATCCGCAGGGTGAACTGGGCGACCAGCGCGGGCCGGCCCCAGAGCGCCTCGATGCCGCGCACGTCCTGGGAGGCGAGCACCAGGTGGATGCCCTGCGAGCGACCCCGCCGGGCCAGGTCCTCCAGCAGGTCGGCGGCCTCCCGGGCGACCACGTCCCGGCCGGCGAGCAGCGCCTGGAACTCGTCGACCACCGCGACGATCCGCGGCCAGTGCCCGGTCGGGTCCACCGCCCGCAGCTCGGCCAGCTTGGTGACCTCGTGCTTCTTCGCCGCGTCGGCCCGCCGGCGCAGCTCCTCGGCGAGGAACCGCAGCAGCGCCAGGCCGAACTCGCGGTCGGTGTTGACGTTGATGCCGACCAGCCGCATGTGCGGCAGCCAGCTCGGGTCGCGCCGACCCTGGGCGAACCGGGCGAAGGACACCCCCTCCTTGAAGTCGAGCAGATAGAACTCCAGCTCGGCGGGGGAGTAGCGGGCGGCGAGCGCGCCGATCCACGCGAAGATCAGGTTCGTCTTGCCGGTGCCGGACGGGCCGCCGATCAACGCGTGCGGCGGGTAGTCGCCGAGCGTCAGCAGCACCGGCCGCCCGTGCGGGCCCTCGCCGATCGGCGCGGTGAGCCCGTGCGCCGAGTCCTCCCGCCAGTAGTCGTCCGGCGGGGGCAGCAGATCGGTGAACGGCGTCGGCGGCGGGCCGGCGGCGACCCGGGAGGCGACCGTCCGGCAGGTCTCGGTGACCAGCGTGGGCGGTGGCGGGGCGTCGAGCACCACCGGCAGCCCGGCGATGCGGGCGTCGTCCGGGTCCACCACGATCCGGGTGACGGTCGGGTCGTCGGGCAGGTCGATGCCGCGGACCACCAGGTGCACCCCGCACGCGGCACCGGTGCGGACCACCCGGTCGAGTTGGCCGCGCTCGTGCCGGGACAGCTCGTCGCCGCCGAGCAGCACCGCCACCCGCCACGGCTCCGGGCGCCGGCCGGTGGCAGCGGCCAGCTCCCGCAGGGACGCGTACTCGCCGGCCAGCACCGTGGCGTTGATCCGGCGGATCTGCTCCACCAGGTCGTCCAGCAGCCGGCCCAGCCCACCCGGGCCGACGAACGTGAGCAGGCCGGCGGTGCCCAGGGGCGCGAACCCGGCCAGGCCGCCGCCCAGGTGCTCCGGGTCGTATCCGTGCAGCCGGACCGCGCCCGGGTCGGCCCGGCCGACGGAGCGCAGCAGCAGCGCGGGCACCACCGCGGCGAGGCCGTCCCGGTCGCCGCCGGCCAGGTGCGCGTGCCCGGCGTCGAGCAGCGGGACCAGCGCCGGCACCGGTTCGGCGCCGGTGATGCGTACCGTGCCGATCCGGACCGCGCCCGGCGGCTCGGCCCGGCCGGCGGGGGTGACCGTCCACCGGTCCCAGGGCGCGGACGCCGCGCCCGGCGCCTCCCGCTGGGCCGCGGCGGCGGCGCGGCGCGCCAGCTCGGCCAGGCGGGCGGTGTGCCGGGCGTCGATCTCGGCGAGCCGCCGGTCGCGGGCCGCGCCGACCCGGCCGGGCACCGCCGCGGCGGCGCGCCGGGTACGGGCCAGCCGTTCCCGGCCGGCGGCCAGCTCCGCCTCGGCGGCGGTGAGCCGGTTCCGGGTGGCGCCCAGGGCCTCGGAGAGCATGCCCCGGACCCGCGTCACCAGTTGGGCGCGGACGTCAGCCACGCGACGGCTCCCGTTCCTCGGTGTCCTTCGGCAGGTCCCGGCCGAGCCGGTCGAGCAGTACGCCGGTGAGCACCCCGGCGGTGACCGCCGGGTCGGCCGCGTGCGGCTGCTCCTGCCCGTCGTCGCGGCGCGGCGGGGGCATCCGGCAGATCCGGGTGAGCAGCGTGTCCAGCACCGGCGGCGGTAGCCCGGGCAGCAGGTCGCGGACCCGCCCGTCCAACTCGCGGCGCAGCCGGGCCAGGTCGTCCGCGCGGGGCGGGTGGCCGAGCAGCTCGCCGGCCAGGTCGCGCAGCATCGGCGGGGCGATCGCGGCCAGCCCCAGCCCGACGTCGGAGTGGGCCCGCCGCAGTTCGGCGTGCAGCCGGTCCCGGTCGCCGGAGCGGATGCCGGCCACCACCCGGCGCAGCAGCTCGTGGGCGTTCTCGACGCGCTCGTCCGGCTCGTCCGGCGCGCCCTCCCGCCCGCCGGTCAGCTCCGCCACCCGCACCGCCCACCAGCGGCGTACCGCCGGCTGTTCGCCCGGGTCGGGCGCCGGGCCGGGCGCGGGCGTCGCCTCGCCGCGTGGCGCGTCGTGCCGGGGTCGCCGCTCGCCCGTCGTCGCGGCCGGCGCGCCGTCGGCGGCCAGCCCGATCGCGGCCAGGTACGCGCTGAGCTGCTCCTGGGCCACGCGCAGCGCGTAGCCGGCGGTCTCGGCGTGCTCGGTGGCGGCGGTCAGCTCCGGCACACCCATCGGGTCGGCCGACTCCTGGCGCACCCAACGCAGCCGTTCCTGCGCCTGGCCGAGCTTCTCCAGCGCGGCGGCGAGCTGCGCCAGCGGCAGCTCCTCGGCGGCGGCGCGGACCTGCGCGCCGATGTCCTCGACGATGGACACGGCCGGCCCTTCAGAGCGTCGCGACGTAGAGCTGTGCCTGCTCCACCGCCACCAGTGTCGCGGCGAGGCACTCCTCCAGCTCCTGGCTGGCCTGGGTCAGCGAGGCCTGGGCCGCCTCGACGGTCTCGTGGCCGCTGCCCTCCAGCGCGCCGGCCAGGGTCTGCTGCGCCTCGGCCAGCTTCTCGCCGGCCGCCTGCACCGCTGTCTGGCCGTCACCGATCTGCTGGAGAGCGACATCGATGGCGGCCTTCAGCTCGGCGACGCTCGCCACAAGGACCTCCTGGGGGCAGGGGAGATCTCCATTACAACCCATCCCATCCGGTGGGCGAACATCCACCCTCGCGCCGTTCCTGCCCGGGTGTCCGATTGCGGCCCTGACGTGCGGGAAGGCCGGGCAGGGGCCGGGTCGGCGGTCCCGCCGGCGGTCGGTCTGGTCCTGTTGACGGGACTCGGGGCGTCAGCGGCCCAGCCAGCGCGGGCCGCGTACCTCCGCGCCCAGCGCGCTGACCCGGGCCCGCAGCTCCCGGTCCGCGGTGACCACCACCCGCCGGCGTTCCGGCGCGGCGGCGACCAGCTCCACCACGGTGTCGTCGCCGGACCCGGCCGCGGACACCACGTCGACCCCGGGCGTCGGCGCCACGTGCCGGGCCGCGCCCTCCACCACCAGCACCACCTGCACCGGCGGCGGCAGCTCCGGCGGCACGCCGGCGCCGGCCAGCGGGGCCAGCGCGTCGCGCAGCCGCACCGCCGCGCCGGCCCGGTCGCGCCACCAGCCGTCCGGCCGGGAGCCCACCACGTTCGCGCCGTCCACCACCAGCAGCGGTCTGCTCTCCATCCGCCCAGCCTGCCATCCGCGGGCGTTTGTCGCGCACACCGCCGGGTAGCCACCGCCGACCGTGCCGCGCGTGCCGCGTCCCGGTCGTGCCGACCGACTGCGGAGGACGAAACATGATGGGACCCGGCGACTTCGGCAACGACCCGTGGGACGAGTTCCTGGCCCGGTACTTCGGTCGGGGCGAGGGCGGTCGCCGGCCGGCCCACCGGGTGGACATCACCCGCCTGATGACCGCCGACGCCCGGGAGATGCTGGCCGACGCGGCCCGGCGGGCTGCCCAGAAGCACAGCAACGACCTGGACACCGACCACCTGCTCTGGGCCGCGTTGCAGCGTGAGCCGCTGCGGGACCTGGTCCGCCGCGCCGGCGCCGACCCGGACGCGCTGGTCAACGCGCTGGGCGGACGCGCCGAGGGGGGCGCGCCCGGCGGCGAGGTGCCGCCGAACCTGTCGCTCACCCCGGCCGCGAAACGGGCGCTGCTCGACGCCCACCAGCTCTCCCGCGCCATGGGGGCGAACTACATCGGCCCCGAGCACATCCTGATGGCGTTGCCGCTCAACCCGGAGTCGCCGGCCGGCCGGATGCTGGCCGCCGGCCGGATCCAGCCGGAGTCGTTGCAGGCGGCCAGCGCCGAGCGCGGCGCCGCCGGCGGCCCGCGCCCGGACCGCGGCACGCCCACCCTCGACCAGTACGGCCAGGACCTCACCGAGCTGGCCCGGATGGACCAGATCGACCCGGTGATCGGCCGGGCCGACGAGATCGAGCAGGCGGTGGAGATCCTGTCCCGGCGCACCAAGAACAACCCGGTGCTGATCGGTGAGGCCGGCGTCGGCAAGACCGCCATCGTGGAGGGCCTCGCGGAGCGGATCTGTGACGGCGACGTGCCGCAGACCCTGATCGGCAAGCGGGTCATCCAGCTCGACCTCTCCGGCCTGGTCGCCGGCACCCGCTACCGGGGCGACTTCGAGGAACGCCTGAAGAAGGTGATCGACGAGATCCGGGCCCACCGGGAGGAGCTGATCATCTTCCTGGACGAGATCCACACGCTGGTCGGGGCCGGCGGCGCCGGCAGCGAGGGCGGGATGGACGCGTCCAACATGCTCAAGCCGGCGCTCGCCCGCGGCGAGCTGCGGGTGATCGGCGCGACCACGCTCGACGAGTACCGGCGCACCATCGAGAAGGACGCCGCCCTGGCCCGCCGCTTCCAGCCGGTGCTGGTGCCCGAGCCGGACGTCGAGAACACCGTCGCCATCCTGCGCGGCCTGCGCGACCGCTACGAGGCGCACCACCAGGTCCGCTTCACCGACGAGGCGCTGGTCGCCGCCGCCGAACTCTCCGACCGGTACGTCACCGACCGGTTCCTGCCGGACAAGGCGATCGACCTGATCGACCAGGCCGGCGCCCGGGTCCGGCTGCGCACCCGCACCCCCGCCTCCGACGTGCGCGACCTGGAACAACAGCTCGACGAGGTACGCCGGAACAAGGAGCAGGCCGTCTCCGACGAGCAGTACGAACGCGCCTCCTCGCTGCGCGACAGGCTCGCCGAGCTGGAGGACCAGATCCGTCGCGCCCGCGGCGACGAGGGGCCCAACCACGTGCCGGAGGTCGGTCCGAAGGAGATCGCCGAGGTGGTGTCCCGGGCCACCGGCATCCCGGTCACCCAGCTCACCGAGGAGGAACGCGACCGGCTGCTGCGCCTGGAGGGGCACCTGCACCAGAAGGTGATCGGGCAGGACGACGCGGTCGGCGCGGTCGCCGAGGCGGTCCGGCGCTCGCGTACCGGGCTGGCCGACCCGAACCGGCCGATGGGCAGCTTCCTGTTCCTCGGCCCCACCGGCGTCGGCAAGACCGAGCTGGCCCGCGCGCTCGCCGAGGCGCTGTTCGGCGAGGCGGACCGGATGGTCCGGGTGGACATGAGCGAGTTCCAGGAGCGGCACACCGTCAGCCGGCTGGTCGGCGCCCCGCCCGGCTACGTCGGCTACGAGGAGGCCGGCCAGCTCACCGAGGCGGTCCGCCGCCGCCCGTACGCGGTGGTGCTGCTCGACGAGATCGAGAAGGCGCACCCCGATGTGTTCAACATCCTGCTCCAGGTGCTCGACGACGGCCGGCTCACCGACAGCCAGGGCCGGACCGTGAACTTCAAGAACACCGTCCTGATCATGACCAGCAACCTCGGTTCCGAGCTGATCACCGGCACCCAGCGCACGGTCGGGTTCGCCACCGGCGAGCCGGGCGAGCAGGAGTCCACCGAGCTGCGGGACCGGCTGATGCGCCGGCTCCAGGAGAACTTCCGCCCGGAGTTCCTCAACCGGATCGACGAGGTGATCATCTTCCAGCGGCTGGAGGCCGAGCAGCTCCGGGAGATCACCGGCCTGCTGCTGGAGGAGACCCGCCGCCGGCTGCACGCCCAGGACATCCAGGTCGAGATCAGCACCGCCGGCGTCGACTGGCTCGCCGAGCACGGCTACCAGCCGGAGTTCGGGGCCCGCCCGCTGCGCCGGGTGATCCAGCGCGAACTCGACAACCGGCTGTCCCGGATGCTGCTGGAGAACGAGATCTCGCCGGGGCAGAAGGTCACCGTCGACGCCCGCGACGACCAGCTCGTCCTCGACGTGTCCGCCGGTGAGCGCGGCTACTCGGCCGCCACCACCTCCCATCCCCGGTGAGGGGACGGGCGCAAGGATCGGAGGGCGGACATGACCGAACCCGAGGAGACCCGGGAGGACGCCGCGGCCGGTGAACCGATCGAGGCGCCGCCGACGGCGAACCCGTCCCGGGTCCGGGTGCCACCGGAGGGACTGACCCCGCAGACACCGAGCGGCGAGGGCGAGCCGGAACCGTCCGGGCCGCCGCCGGGAGAGGAGGCGTGATGGTACGCGAGGCGCGACTCGACCCCGAGGTCGAGATCATCTGGGACGACTTCCACGCCGAGGTGAACGTTCCCTCCGAACAGCTACGGCAGTGGCTGCTGACCCGCGGGTCGGGGGAGGAGGCGTTCGGCCCGGACCCCGACCTGGACCTGCCCGAACCCGGCCGGCAGATCCTCGCCGTGCTGCGCAAGCGCAAGGTGGACCTGACTCCGGAGGACATCGCGGTGATGCGCGAGGCGATCACCCGGATCCGGGAACTCGCCGCCGACCGGCCGGACCGGGGCGCCGCCGACGACGAGTGGCGGCACGCGCTGCTCGACCTCGGTCACGACGTGCTGGTGGAACGCTGACCCGTCGCTGGATGCCCGGGCGGACACCCCGCCCGGGCCGACCGGCTACGGCCTACTCGGACTCCATGCTGGGCAGCTCCAGGCCGGCGGCGTCGGCCGCGGCCTGCCGGTCCGTCCGCGCCCGCTCCTCCCGGCTGAGCAGGGTGGCGTACTCGGTGACGTCCGCCGGGTCCGGCACCTCGGGCAGCCGGCGCAGGAACGCCTCGACGTCGGCGGCGGCGGCGGTGTGCGCGGCGGCCGCCTGACGCAGCAGTTCCCGCTGGTCGGCGGCCGGATACAGATCAGTCATGCCGCCGGTGATACCCGCGTTCAGGCGGTTCGCACCCCACCCGTGCCGGTGGGCTGCACGCCGAAGTCCGGATGGCCCAACAGCCAGCCCAGATAGTCCGGATGGTTGGCCAGCGCGTCGGTGTACGCCGCCACCGCCTGCTCCAGCACCGGCTCGGCCACCACCGCGGCCGGCGCCTCCGGATGCCAGCCGAACAGCAGCCGCCAGCGCAGCGGCACCCCGGCCAGCCGGCGGGTCACCAGCCCCGCCACCGGACGGAAGGTAGCCTGGCACAGCGCCACCGCGGTGCCCGCGTCCACCAGGTCCAGCGCGGCCCGCACGTCCGCCTCGTACACCTTGCGGGGGGTGAAGCCGGCGCGCGCGCACGCGGCGGCGAAGCAGTCGCCGAAGCAGCCGTCGCCCGGCGCGGCCACCCACTGCTCCCGGCGCAGGTCGAGCAGGTCGATCTCGTCGCGGGCGGCCAGCGGATGGGTCTGCGGCAGCAGCACGAAGACCGGGTCGACAGCCACCTCCCGCCAGCTCAACCCGAACACCGGCGACGGCGTGGCGTCCCCGCACACCCCGGCCAGGGCGAAGTCGAGCCGACCGCCGGCCACCAACTGGGCCAGCTCGTCCACCGACCACGACGCGTACGTGGAGATCTGCGCGTCGGAGCGCTCGGCGGCGAGCCGGTGCACCAGCCGGCCCAGGATCGGGCTGTTCACCCCGCCGAACCGGTAGCGGCGCAGCGGGTCGCCCGCGCCCGCCAGCCGGGCCGCCTCGTCCTGCAGGCCCTTCATCGCCGGCAGCAGCACCCGGGCCCGGTCCAGCACCAGCTCACCCAGCGCGGTGGGCCGGGCGCCCCGGCGGTCCCGTTCGAACAGCGGCCCGCCGAGGACCCGCTCGATCCGCTGGAGCTGGGCGGTCAGCGCCGGCTGGGCCAACCCGAGCAGGGACGCCGCCTTGGTGACGCTCCCCGTCTCGGCGATCGCGCAGACCACCCGCAGGTGTCGCAGCTCCAGATTCATACGGTGACGGTAGGACCACGAACGGGTGTCCGGGAAGGGGCGGATCGGCTCAGGCCTCCCGGCGGGGCTCCAGGTCGGCCAGGCGGGTCCGCCGTCCGCTGACCGCGTCGCGCACCTTGTCCAGCACCCCCACCGCCGGCTCGACGATCTTGTTCCACGGCGGCGTGGCCGGGGTGCCCGGGTGCGGCCGGGTGGGCGCCGCCTCCTCCGCGATCTCCCACCGGTTGCCCAACCGGATCAACTCGGCGTCGCTGGCCACCTCGCGCAGCGGCGTGACCAGCGCGGCCACCCGGCTGACGTGCCGGCGGACCCGCTCCGCCACGTCGGCCAGCGCCGCGTCGTCCGGACCGGACAGCCCCTTCAACGCGGTCAGCAGCGCGGCGTCGGCCTCGATCTCCCGGGTGACCAGCTCGGCGCTCTCCGGCACCGCGGCCCGGGCGGCGGGGAAGAGGTACTGCTCCTCGGCGGAGAGGTGCCGCGACACCGCGGCGGTCAGCACGTCCAGCACCCGAGCGCGGTCGGCCGGGTCCAGCCCGGCGTCGGTCACCCGGTCGGCCAGGTCGAGCAGCGTGCGGTGCTCGGCGTCCACGAGGTCGGCCAGGCTCCGCCCACCCGGCCGGTACCGGTCGTCGGCGGCGGGTGGGAGCGGCGGCAGGGGGACGGTCATGGTGCCCTCCTCGTGGGTGGCCGGAATCGTGGTGGCCGGAATCGATGTTCGGCGTTACCCTGCCGCGCGTCGGGCGAAACCGGGCCGCACCGCGCCGGCCGCCGCGACCGGTCCGACTGGTATAAGGAAGCGATGACGACCTCCGCCTCACCCGAGCCCACCGACGAGGTCGTGGACCTCTGCCGGGACCTGCTGCGCATCGACACCACCAACACCGGGGACAACGACACCAGCGTGGGGGAGCGGCGCGCGGCGGAGTACGTCGCGGAGAAGCTCGCCGAGGTCGGCGTGGCCGCCGAGATCCACGAGTCGGCGCCCGGGCGGGCCAACCTGGTCGCCCGCATCCCCGGCACCGAGCCCGGCCGGGACGCGCTGCTGGTGCACGGCCACCTCGACGTGGTGCCCGCCGACCCCGACGAGTGGTCGGTGCACCCGTTCTCCGGCGAGATCCGCGACGGCTACCTGTGGGGCCGCGGCGCGATCGACATGAAGGACTTCGACGCCATGGTGCTGGCCGTGGTGCGCGACTGGCAGCGCGCCGGCGTCCGTCCCCGCCGCGACATCGTGCTCGCCCTCACCGCCGACGAGGAGGCCGGCAGCGACTACGGCGCGCACTTCCTGGCCCAGCGCCACCGGGGCCTGTTCGACGGCTGCACCGAGGCGATCGGCGAGGTGGGCGGCTTCTCCTACTCGGTCGACGAGCAGCGCCGGCTCTACCTGATCGAGACCGCCGAGAAGGGCATCGACTGGCTGCGCCTGCACGCCCGGGGGCGGCCCGGCCACGGCTCGATGATGCACGACGACAACGCGGTGACCGCGCTCGCCGAGGCGGTCGCCCGGATCGGCCGGCACCGCTTCCCGGTGGTGATGACCGACACCGTACGCGCGTTCCTGGCCGAGGTCTCCGACGTGCTCGGCATCGAGATCGACCCGGACGACCCGGAGACCGCGATCGCCAAGCTCGGCCCGATCGCGAACATCATCGGCGCGACGATCCGCAACACCGCCAACCCGACCCGGCTGGCCGCCGGCTACAAGGACAACGTCATCCCCGGCCGGGCCACCGCCACCATCGACTGCCGCAGCCTGCCCGGGCAGAGCGAGGAGCTGGAACGGCAGCTGCGGGAGCTGGTCGGGCCGGACATCGCGATCGAGTACGTGCAGCGCCAGCCGGCCCTGGAGACCACGTTCGACGGGGACCTGGTGGCGCAGATGTCCGCCGCGCTGCGCGCCGAGGACCCGGGCGCCCACCCGGTGCCGTACATGCTCTCCGGCGGCACCGACGCCAAGGCGTTCTCCCAACTCGGCATCCGCTGCTTCGGGTTCGCGCCGCTGCGGCTGCCGGCCGACCTCAATTTCTCCGGCCTGTTCCACGGCATCGACGAGCGGGTTCCGCTGGACGGACTACAGTTCGGC
This sequence comes from Micromonospora sp. NBC_01392, assembly GCF_045040125.1. Taxonomy (NCBI): domain Bacteria; kingdom Bacillati; phylum Actinomycetota; class Actinomycetes; order Micromonosporales; family Micromonosporaceae; genus Micromonospora; species Micromonospora sp. NBC_01392. Next base: position 3,426,468 of record NZ_CP109549.1, read on the forward strand.
GTGCGGGTTCTCGACCGCTTCCTCCGCAACTGCTGACCGCGCCCGCCGCGGCGCCGTCGGCGCGGAACCTGCCCCCATCGCGAAGGGACTGCCTCACATGACCGACCAGCACGGTGAGCTGGACGCCGCCCTCGAGCGGGTGATCGACGCGGCCCGCGCCCACCTGGCCGCCGTCCGGGCCGCCCAGGGCCGGATCGACGACGACGCCGTCTGGCAGGCGTACGTCGCGTTGAACAACGCCTCCTTCGCCTACGACGAGCGGTTGCTCGACGCGTTCGGCGAGGTGACGCCCTGGGACGTCGAGTCGATCGACCCGGACGAGGCCGACGAGCGCTTCGGCGCGGTCGAGGGCGGCGAGCCCACCGACCCGCACCCCCGGGTGATCTCGGTGCGGCAGCGCCGCGACTACCGGGTCCCCAGCGTCGCGGCGCTGCTCCGGGTCGCCGAGGCGGCCCGCCGGGAGGGCACCCCGGAGGAGGACGAGCCGGCGCCGGTCGAGGGCGTCGGCGAGGCGGTGCTGGAGCTGTTGCAGAGCGGCGACGGCTCGCTGTCCGCGCTCGACGTGCCGGAACTGGAGCCGCTCGACGGCGTGGTCATGGTCAGCGAGGTCGGCACCCCGGTCGACCTGGAGTCGTTCGACGACGACGACCCGGTCGGCCCGTTCCAGCCGGCCGTCGACGACCGGCTGGTCGGCCGGCTCGACGAGCACCCGTTCCTGGAGGTCGACGAGGAGCACGACCACGCCCACTAGGCCGTGCTCGCCCCGGGGCCGCACCGCACGGCGCGGCCCCGGGGGCGGCCCGGCTCAGTACGACAGGCCGGGCTGCGGCTTGTTCACCACCCGGCGTCGCAGCATCACCTGCCGGGTGCCGTCCCGGTAGAGCCGCACCCGGGCCAACTCCCAACCGGAGAACTCCGCCTGGATCGCCAGTTGCGCCGCGGCGGTCAACCGATCGACATTCGAAGGCAACCGCAGCGGCGCGTACTCGTAGTCCATGGCATCCATGCTGCCCAGCCCGGCGGCGCTCCGCCACCCCCGGACGGTGACCCCGGTCGCCCCCGCCGCCGCCGGCGACCGGTCAGCCGTCCCGCTCCGGATACCCGATCGGCACCGCGGAGACGTCGTCCAACGCCGTGACGATCTCGTCCGGCAGCGTCATCCGTTCCACCTGGAGCGCGCCGAGGAGCTGCCCGACCGTGCGCGCGCCGAGGATCGGCGCGGTCACGCCCGGCCGGTCCCGGATCCAGGCCAGCGCCACCTCCAGCGGCGACACGCCGAGCCCGCCGGCGGCGATCGCCACCGCCTCCACGATGCTGGAGCAGCGGGGCTCCAGGTACCTGCCGACGAACCGGTCGAAGTGCGGCGACACCGCCCGCGAGTCCGCCGGGCGGCCGTTGCGGTACTTGCCGGTGAGCACCCCCCGGCCCAGCGGCGACCAGGGCAGCACGCCCAGCCCCATCTCGGCGCAGGCCGGCAGCACCTCGCGCTCGATGCCGCGCTCCAGGAGTGAGTACTCCACCTGGGCGGCGACCACCGGGGCGCGCCCCGGCCAGGCGGCCTGCCAGGCGGCGGCCCGGGCGGTCTGCCAGCCGGAGAAGTTCGACACACCGACGTACCGGGCCCGGCCGCTGGACACCGCGTGGTCCAGCGCGGCGAGCGTCTCCTCCAGCGGCGTGTCCGGGTCGTACCCGTGCGCCTGCCACAGGTCCACGTGGTCGGTGCCGAGCCGGCGCAGCGACGCGTCGAGCGTGCGCAGCAGGTGCCCGCGCGAGCCGTCCCGGCGTCGGCCGCTGCCCGGCCGCAGCCCCGCCTTGGTGGCGATGAGCAGCTCGTCGCGGTCCACCAGGCTGCCCAGCAGGGAGCCGATCACCGACTCGGCGTCGCCGTCGGCGAACACGTCGGCGGTGTCGACGAGGTTGCCGCCCGCGTCGAGGTAGCTCTTCAGCTGGGCGGCCGCGTCGTCGGCGTCGGTGTCCCGTCCCCAGGTCATGGTGCCGAGCGCGAGCCGCGAAACCGCCAGCCCGCTTCGGCCGAGCGGTCGCTGTTGCATGCGTGAACCTTATTTCGAAGCCGGCGTCACGGATATCCTCGCCGCAGTCAACTTCCCGCGCGACCGCTGGCGGGTGTGACGTGTTCGGGCGAGCCGGTCGTCGGTGGCCCCACCGGCATTGCGTAACCTGATGCGACCTGTGGTGCGGACGGTGGGAGGATCATGCGACTCGGGCTCAGCCTCGGATACCAGACGGCGTGGAGCACGCCCGCCGACCACCTGGCGCTCGCCCAGGAGGCGGACCGCCTCGGCTACTCGGTGGTGTGGGCCGCGGAGGCGTACGGCTCCGACTCGCCGAGCATGCTGGCCTGGATGGCCGGGCAGACGGAGCGGATCGACCTGGGCTCCGCGGTCATGCAGATCCCGGCCCGCACCCCGGCGATGACCGCGATGACCGCGACCACCATCGACGCGCTCTCCGGCGGCCGGTTCCGGCTCGGCCTGGGCGTCTCCGGCCCGCAGGTCTCCGAGGGCTGGCACGGCGTGCGGTTCGCCAAGCCGCTGGCCCGCACCCGGGAGTACGTCGACATCGTCAAGCTCGCGGTGGCCCGCAAGGAGGTCGCCTACGACGGCGAGCACTACACGCTGCCGCTGCCGGACGGGCCGGGCAAGGCGCTGCGGCTGGGCTTCCATCCGCCGCGCGCGCACATCCCGATCTACCTGGCCGCGGTCGGCCCGAAGAACCTGGAGCTGGCCGGCGAGATCGCCGACGGCTGGCTGGCCGTCTTCTACGCCCCGGAGTTCGCCGAGGAGCAGCTCGCCTCGGTCCGGGCCGGGCGGGCCGCCGCCGGCAAGGAGCTGGCCGGCTTCGACGTGGTGCCGTCCGTGCCGGTGGTGGTCGGCGACGACGTCGCCACCTGCGCCGAGCTGGTCCGCTGGTACGCCGCGCTCTACGTGGGCGGGATGGGCAGCCGGAAGCAGAACTTCTACAACCAGCTCGCCACCCGGATGGGCTACGGCGACGCGGCCCGCGAGGTGCAGGATCTCTACCTGGCCAAGCGGCAGCGCGACGCCGCCGCCGCGGTGCCGATGGAGTTCATCGACCGGACGTCGCTGCTCGGCCCGAAGGAGCGCATCGCCGAGCGGATGCGGGAGTACGCCGCCGCCGGCGTGACCACGCTGTCGGTGACGCTGTTCGTGGCCGACCGGGACAGCGGCGTGCAGACGCTGCGTACCGTCGCCGAGGCCCTCGACCTGTCCGGGGTCGGCGAGTGACCTGGATCGAGGCCATCGTCCTGGGCGTCGTCCAGGGGCTGACGGAGTTCCTGCCGGTGTCGTCCTCCGGCCACCTGCGGATCACCTCGGCGATCTTCTTCGGCCGCGACGCGGGCGCGTCGTTCACCGCGGTGACCCAGCTCGGCACCGAGGCCGCGGTGCTGATCTACTTCTTCAAGGACATCTGGCGGATCGTCCGGACCTGGTGCCTGGGCCTGGTGGACCGTTCGGTGCGCTCCAGCCTCGACTACCGGATGGGCTGGTACGTCATCGTCGGCACGATCCCGATCGGGATCCTCGGGCTGCTCTTCAAGGACCAGATCCGCACCGCCGGCCGCAACCTCTACCTCATCTCCTTCACGTTGATCTTCTTCGCCCTGGTGCTCGCGTTCGCCGAGTACTGGGGGCGGCAGACCCGCACGCTGGAGAACTTCCGGATGCGTGACGGCGTGGCGATGGGGCTGGGGCAGGCGATGGCGCTCATCCCCGGCGTCTCCCGGTCCGGTGGCACGCTGACCGTCGGCCTGTTCCTCAACCTCACCCGGGAGACCGCGGCCCGCTACTCGTTCCTGCTGGCCATTCCCGCCGTGGTGATCTCCGGCGTGTTCAGCCTGCCGGACGTCTTCGAGCCGTCCGCGCCGGGCACCGCTGCGCCGAGCGTGGCCCAGATGGTGGTGGCCACGCTGATCGCGTTCGCCATCGGGTACGCGGCCATCGCCTGGCTGCTGCGCTATGTCGCGCACCACACGCTCTACCTGTTCGTGATCTACCGGGTGGCGCTTGGCACGCTGGTGCTCTGCCTGCTGCTCACCGGCACGATCAGCGCCACCTGATCCGGTCCGGACACGCCGAAGGCCGGCACCCCGCCCGGGGTGCCGGCCTTCGCGGTGTCAGCTGTTCCAGTGCTCGGCGACGAGGTCGGCGGCCTGCTGCTCCCACTGCGCGTAGTGGTCGGGGTAGGCGCTGACCTGGACGGTCTGTGCGGCCTGGGTCAGCGGCATGTCCTGCCAGCCGTCGACCTGCTTGAGGCCCTTGAGGAAGGCCAGGGTGGCGTACTCGGGGTCGGTGATCTGCTCGACCGTGCCCCACCCGGAGGACGGGCGCTGCTGGAACAGGCCCTGCGAGTCGTGGTCGTTGCGGTCGCCGAGGTGGCCGAGGTTCTCCAGCTTCGACTCCTGCAGGGCGGTGGCGATGGAGACGACCGCGGCGCGCTCGTCCATGCCGGCCTTCTTGGTGGCGGCGATGATCGCCTTGACGTTGGCGGTCTGCTCGTCGTCGAGGTCGATGCGGGACTGGGCGCCCTGCACGCCGTGCGGGATGAGCGCGGCGGTGTCGAGCTTCGTCTGCACGGCCACGGCGCTCTCGCGCGGGGTGGGCGTGGTGTCCTGGTGGTTCAGCGGGCCGGCGGCCAGGCCACCGGCGACGGTCAGACCGGCGATACCGAGGATGCTCTTGCGCAGCATGGTGTTCATGGGGGCTCCGTTCGGGGGTCGACGCACCGGGTGGGGTGCGTGGCACCGTCAGGCGCTCGTCTCGGGGGATCCGGCCGGGCCACGGGGCGGGGGCCTCGTCGTGGCTGCCGAACCGGGTGCAACGACCGGCGCCCCACCGTCATTCCCGGGGTCTGCCCGGGGGCGGGACAGCTGCGCGGCCGTTCACCCGGTTACAACGCCGCCCACCCCCCGCCGATTCCGCCCGGCGGGTGTCACCCACCACCCCCGAACCGGACACCCACCCCAAACGGCCCGTCCGCCCCGGTGACCATGAAGTTGGCGGCGCGCGGTGTCCGTTTCGTCACCGTCAACCTCATGATCACCGTGGCGGCGACGTCGGGTGGGTGGGGCGGTGGTGGGTCGGCTGTCGGGGGTGGGTACGGCCTAGGGTGGTCAGCGTGGCGACCCTTCTGCTCTTGCGACACGGCCGGACCTCCGCGAACGCCGACGGCGGCCTGGCCGGTCGGCAACCGGTCGAGCTGGACGACACCGGCCGGGCCCAGGCCGCGGCCGTCGGCGGGCGCCTCGCCGGGTTGCCGCTCGCGGCGGTGGTGAGCAGCCCGCTGATCCGCTGCCGGCAGACCCTCGACCTGGCGTTGCCCGGCGTCGAGCCGGTGGTCGAGGAGGGCCTGATCGAGTGCGGCTACGGCGCCTGGGAGGGGCAGGCGCTGAAGAAGCTGGCGAAGGAGCCGCTCTGGCCGGTGGTGCAGCAGCATCCCAGCGCCGCCGCCTTCCCGGAGGGCGAGTCGATGGCGGCGATGTCCGCGCGGGCGGTCGCGGCGGTGCGGGCGTGGGACGCGCGCGTCACGGCGGAGCACGGGCCCGAGGCGGTCTGGCTGGCGTGCAGCCACGGCGACGTGATCAAGGCGATCGTGGCCGACGCGCTCGGCGTACACCTGGATCTCTTTCAGCGGATCGTGGCCGACCCGGCGTCGGTCACGGCGATCCGCTACACGCCGCTGCGGCCGTTCCTGGTGCGGCTCAACGACACCGGCGGCGACCTGTCGACGCTGGTCCCGCCGCCGCGCAAGCGGCGCCGGCGGGCGGTGCGGGCGACCGAGTCGGACGCGGCGGTGGGCGGCGGCGCGGGGGCGGCGCGGTGAGCCGGCCGGCCGCGGCGGCCCGGCGTGTTGCGCTCTGGGCGGATTCGGCGTCGGTGGGCTGCGCGGTGCTTCCGCGCTCCGGATAGGGTCGTGGGTATGACGCACCAGGTGCATGCGTTCGAGCCGCCGGAGCGGTTCGTCGCCGGAACGGTCGGCCCGCCTGGGGAGCGCACCTTCTTCCTCCAGGCGCGTGGCGGCGGCCGGCTGGTCAGCGTCGCGCTGGAGAAGGTCCAGGTGTCGCTGCTCGCCGAGAAGCTGGAGGAGTTGCTCTCCGAGGCGCAACGCCGGTTCGGGGTGAAGCTGCCGGAGGCCGCTCCGGTGGTGCTGGGCGACAACGAACCGCTCGACACCCCGGTCGACGAGGAGTTCCGGGTCGGCACGCTCGGCCTGGCGTTCGACGTGGACACCGCCACCGTGGTGATCGAGGCGATCGCCGTGGGCGAGGCGGAGGCCGAGGTCGAGCTGGGCGACGCGGAGACCGACGAGGTCGAGATCGACGAGGAGCCGGACGAGCCCGACGACGACCTCGACCGGCTCCGGGTGCGGCTGACCCCCGAGGCGACCCGCGAGTTCATCGAGCGCGCCAAGCGGGTGGTCAACGCCGGCCGGCCGCCCTGCCCGCTCTGCGGCCAGCCGCTCGACCCGGCCGGTCACCTCTGCCCCCGGCACAACGGCTATCACCGGTGACCTCGTCGGAGCTGCAACCCCGACAGGACGCCGCGCAGGCGCTGCGGCTGCTGACCGACGGCGAGCTGACCCTGGAGGGGCGGCTGGTCGACGCCTCCAACGCCACGCTGCGCGGCGCGGTCGCGCTCGGCGAGACCACCGCGCACTGTGTCTACAAGCCGGTCCGTGGCGAGCGCCCGCTCTGGGATTTTCCGGACGGCACGCTCGCCGGCCGGGAGGTGGCCGCCTACCTGGTCTCCCGGGCCACCGGGTGGGACCTGGTGCCGCCGACCGTGCTGCGCGACGGCCCGTTCGGTCCCGGCTCCTGCCAGCTCTGGATCGACGAGCCGGCGGACGCCGAGCCGCTTGTCGGCTTCGTCCCGGCCGGGTCGGTGCCGCCGCGCTGGTTCCCGATCGCCGCGGCCCGTGACGACGACGGGGCGGCCTACGCGCTGGCGCACGCCGACGACCCGCGGCTGGCCCGGCTGGCCGTGCTCGACGCGGTGATCAACAACGCCGACCGCAAGGGCGGGCACGTGCTCGTCGGCGCCGACGACCGCATCTACGGCGTGGACCACGGCGTCAGCTTCCACGTCGAGGAGAAGCTGCGCACGGTGCTCTGGGGCTGGGCGGGCCGCCTGCTCCCGCCGGACGCGGTGGAGATGCTCGACGCGCTGGCCGGCCGGCTCGCCGGCGCGCTCGGCGAGGAGCTGGCCGAGCACCTCACGCTCGGCGAGGTCGCGGCGGTCGCGGCCCGGGTGGAGCGCCTGCGGGCCGACGGCCGGTTCCCGCTGCCGCCGGAGGAGTGGCCGGCCATGCCCTGGCCGCCGATGTGAACCGGTGTCGTGTTGATCACCCGAGGGGTGGCACCCGAGCGCCTGACGGATCGTTAGGCTGGCGGTCATGGAGTCTTGGACGGGACACGAGGTGCCACGGCTGCCCGGTGAAGGCGTGCCGCTGAGGTTGTACGACTCGGCGCGGCAGGGCGTCCACCCCTCCCGGCCCGACGGCGTCGCCACGCTGTACGTCTGTGGCATCACCCCGTACGACGCCACCCACCTCGGGCACGCCGCCACCATGATCACGTTCGATCTGGTGCAGCGGATGTGGCGCGACGCCGGCCTGACCGTGCGGTACGTGCAGAACGTCACCGACATCGACGACCCGCTGCTGGAGCGCGCCGAGCGCGACGGCGAGGACTGGAAGGTCCTGGCCATGCGGGAGACGGCGCTGTTCCGCGAGGACATGGAGTCGTTGCGCATCATCCCGCCGGCGCACTACGTCGGCGCGGTCGAGTCGATCCCGGACATCGCCGACCGGGTGCTCGTGCTGCTCAAGGACGGCGCGGCCTACCGGCTCGACGACGGCACCGGCGACGTCTACTTCGACATCTCCGCCACCGGCACGTTCGGCTACGAGTCCAACCTGTCCCGGGCGCAGATGCGGGAGATCTTCCCGGAGCGTGGCGGCGACCCGGACCGCGCCGGCAAGCGGGACCCGCTCGACCCGCTGCTGTGGCGCGGCGCCCGCGAGGGCGAGCCGTCCTGGCCCGGCGGCGACCTCGGCCCCGGCCGTCCCGGCTGGCACATCGAGTGCGCCGTCATCGCGCTGAACCTGCTCGGCGACCGGATCTCCGTGCAGGGCGGCGGCAACGACCTGATCTTCCCGCACCACGAGTGCTCCGCGGCGCACGCCGAGCGGCTGACCGGCGCGGCGCCGTTCGCCGACCACTACGTGCACGCCGGCATGATCGGCCTGGACGGTGAGAAGATGTCGAAGTCCAAGGGCAACCTGGTCTTCGTGTCCCGGCTGCGCGCCGACCGGGTCGACCCGATGGCGGTGCGGCTGGCCCTGCTCGCCGGCCACTACCGCACCGACCGGTCCTGGACCGACGAGCTGCTCGTCGAGGCGCACGAGCGGCTGGACCGCTGGCGGCGGGCCGCCGCCGCGCCGTCCGGCCCGTCGGGCGAGGCGTTCCTGACCGAGCTACGCGCCCGCCTCGCCGACGACCTCGACACCCCGGGCGCACTGGCCGCAGCCGACACCTGGGCCGCCCAGACGCTGGCCGGCGCCCCCGACGACCCGTCCGCCCCCGCCCTGTTCGCCGACGCGCTCGACGCCCTCCTCGGCATCCGCGTGTAAGGAGGGGCCCCCTGTTAACGCCTCCGGTATAGACAGGGCCCCTTCTCACCACCCCATCGGGCGGATCAGCCGAGGACGAGGCCCGGGTCGGGGCTGGGGTCGGGGGCCGGGGCGGGGATCTTGTACTCCTCGGTGAGCGTGGTCATCGGGCCCGGCCAGGTGGCCTGGGCGACCTCGATCGGTTTGCGCCGCTCGTCGTACGCGACGTGCAGCAGGTGCAGCACCGGCGTGTCCGGGCGGATCTGGAGGATCTCCGCCTCCTCCCGGCTGGGCTGGCGGGCGCTGATGGTGTCCGTCGCGGTGACGTAGCGGCGGCCGGTGGCCTCCTCGGCCTCCTGGTAGAGCGGCCGGCCGAACGCCTCGGCCCGTTCCAGTGAGCTGCCGGCGGTGTCGGCGGGCAGGAACCAGGACGCGCCGACCTCGACCGGGGAGTCCTCGGTGCGGACCAGGTGCCGCCGGCAGAGCAGCTCGGTGCCGTCGGCGACGCCGAACGCGTCGGCGACCTCCGGCGGGGCGGCGGCGCGACCGACGGAGACGAGCTGCTGGCGGTACCGGGCGGCCAGGTCGGTGTGGTAGCCGCGGAAGCCGCCGTACCGGCCCCGGGCCAGTCGGTTGAGTCGGCGGCGGGTGCCCCGGACGTACGTGCCGGAGCCCGGTTTGGTGATCAGGATGCCCTCGACCCGGAGCTGGTCGACGGCGCGCTGGACGGTCTGCTTGGCCACGCCGAACAGCTCCGCGATGGCCGGGATGGACGGCAGTCGCTCGCCCGGCGCCCAGTCGCCGCGCCGCACCCGGTCCTTGAGCTGCGCGGCGATCTGCCGGTGCGGGAACTCGGCCGCGCCGGGGTTGATCTGCATGTCCGCCTCCTCAGAACAGCTAGGTTCCTAGGATGCCCTACCGGACGTGACGCCGCCACCCCGAACACACGAAAAGGCCGGGCCCACGGGGACCCGGCCTTCGAACGAACCAGCTACCAGGAACCCGCGGTGGGCCCGGCGGAACCGCCCCGACGGCGCAGGTACTTCTCGAACTCCTGCGCGATCTCGTCCCCGGTCAACGGCGTGATGCCCGCGTCGCCGACGCGTTCCTCCAGCTCACGCACGTACTCACCGAGCTCGGCGTCCTGCTCGGCGGCGCTGCGCACCCGCTGCTCCCACTCGGCGGCCTCCTCGGCCAGGTCGGCCATCGGCACCGGCAGGTCGAGCACCTCCTCGACGCGGTGCAGCAGCGCCAGCGTCGCCTTCGGGCAGGGCGGGTTGTTGGCGTAGTGCGGCACGTGCACCCAGAACGACACCGCGTCGACCTCGGCCCGGGTGCACGCGTCGTGCAACACCCCGACGATGCCGGTCGGCCCGTCGTAGCGGGTGGGGGTGAGCTGATAGCGCTTGGCCGCGTCGGCGTCGGACGCGCTGCCGCTGATCGGCAGCGGCCGGGTGTACGGCACGTCGGCCAGCAACGCGCCGAGCAGCACCACCCGCTCGACCTCCAGGCTGTGGCAGATCTCCAGCACCTGTTCGCAGAACGTGCGCCAGCGCATGCTCGGCTCGATGCCGCGGATCAGGACCACGTCCCGCTCGGTGCCCTCCGGGCTGGCCACCATGAACCGGGTGGTGGGCCACTCGACCCGGCGGGTCTCCCCGTCGGCCATGGTGATGGTCGGCCGGCTCACCTGGAAGTCGTAGAAGTCCTCCGGGTCCAACTCGGTCACCTGCCGGGCCTGCCAGACCTGTTCGAGGTGCTCCACGGCGGCGGTGGAGGCGTCCGCGGCGTCGTTCCAGCCCTCGAAGGCCGCGATCGCGACCGGTGAGCGCAGAACCGGCAGCCCGTCGAACTCGGTCACGCCGTCACCTCACCCTGCTCGTCGGGAGCGGTGCCGCCCTGTCGCACGGTCGCGTCCCTGATGTCCTTCACGTCCGCCAGCCTACGTGTCGCCGCCGGAGCCGGCCCGTCGGCCGCGCCGGTCACCCGGCCGGACCACTCGGCCGAACCGGATGAAAGGTACGCGGTGATCCGGCCGACATTATGTGGGATGGCGTGATGGGAGTGACCGTGGCGTCGCTCGGCGCACTAACCTGACCGGGTGGCTACTTCGTTGCGCGACCTTCTGGCGGACCGGATCCTCATCGCCGACGGGGCCATGGGGACGATGCTCCAGGCCGCCGACCTCACCATCGACGACTTCGACGGCCTTGAGGGCTGCAACGAGATCCTCAACGTCACCCGACCGGACGTGGTCCGTGGCGTGCACGAGGCGTACCTGGCGGCCGGCGCGGACTGCGTGGAGACCAACACGTTCGGCGCGAACCTGCCGAACCTCGCCGAGTACGGCATCGCCGAGCGCATCCGGGAGTTGTCCGAGGCCGCCGCGCGGATCGCCCGTGAGGCCGCCGACGCGTACACGACGCCGGAGCGGCCCCGGTTCGTGCTCGGCTCGATGGGCCCCGGCACCAAGCTGCCCACGCTGGGGCACGCCAGCTACGCCTCGCTGCGCGACGCGTACCAGGAGAACGCCGCCGGCCTGATCGCCGGCGGGGCCGACGCGTTGATCATCGAGACCTGTCAGGACCTGCTCCAGGTCAAGGCAGCGGTGGTCGGCTCGAAGCGGGCCCGCGACGCCGCCGGCCGGGACGTGCCGATCATCTGCCAGGTGGCCGTGGAGACCACCGGCACCATGCTGCTGGGCAGCGAGATCGGCGCGGCGCTCACCGCGATCGAGCCGCTCGGCGTCGACCTGATCGGCCTCAACTGCTCCACCGGCCCGGCCGAGATGGGCGAGCACCTGCGCTACCTGTCCCGGCACTCGCGCATCCCGGTGTCCGTCATGCCGAACGCCGGCCTGCCGGTGCTGACCGCCGACGGGGCGTACTTCCCGCTCGGCCCCGAGGAGATGGCCGACGCGCTGGAGCAGTTCGTCGACGACTACGGCGTGGGCCTGATCGGCGGCTGCTGCGGCACCACGCCGGAGCACATCCGGGTGCTGGTGGAGCGGCTCGGCGGGCGGCGCCCCTCGGTCCGGGCGCCGGAGCCGGAGGCGGGTGTCTCCTCGATCTACCACCACGTGCCGTTCGCCCAGGACGCCAGCGTCCTGATGGTGGGGGAGCGGACCAACGCCAACGGCTCGAAGGCGTTCCGCGAGGCGATGCTCGCCGCCGACTGGCAGGCCTGCGTGGAGATCGCCCGCAACCAGGCCCGCGATGGTTCCCACCTGCTCGACCTCTGCGTCGACTACGTCGGCCGGGACGGCACGCAGGACATGCGGGAGCTGGCCGGCCGGTTCGCCACCGCGTCCACGCTGCCGATCGTGCTGGACTCCACCGAGCCGGCGGTGATCGAGGCGGGGCTGGAGATGCTCGGCGGCCGGTGCGTGGTCAACTCCGTCAACTTCGAGGACGGCGACGGCCCCGACTCCCGCTACGCGCGGGTCATGCCGGTGGTGAAGGAGCACGGCGCCGCCGTCGTGGCGCTGCTCATCGACGAGGAGGGCCAGGCGCGTACCCGGGAGTGGAAGGTCCGGGTGGCCAGCCGGCTGATCGACGACCTGACCGACCGCTGGGGGATGCGCCGGGAGGACATCCTCATCGACGCGCTGACGTTCCCGATCGCCACCGGGCAGGAGGAGACGCGCCGCGACGGCATCGAGACGATCGAGGCGATCCGGGAGATCGTCGCCCGCTACCCGGGGGTGAACTTCACCGCCGGCATCTCGAACGTCTCGTTCGGGCTCAACCCGGCGGCCCGGCAGGTGCTCAACTCGGTGTTCCTGCACGAGTGCGTCCAGGCCGGTCTGAGTTCGGCCATCGTGCACGCCAGCAAGATCCTGCCGATGTCGCGGATCCCGGACGAGCAGCGTGAGGTGGCGCTGGACCTGGTCTACGACCGCCGCCGCGAGGGCTACGACCCGGTGCAGCGGTTCATCGAGGCGTTCGAGGGCGTCGACGCCGCGTCGGCGCGCGCCACCCGGGCCGAGGAACTGGCCGCGCTGCCGCTGGAGGAACGGCTCAAGCGGCGGATCATCGACGGCGAGCGCAACGGCCTGGAGGCCGACCTGGACACCGCGATGGCCGAGGGGCGCACGCCGCTGTCCATCATCAACGACCTGCTGCTCGACGGTATGAAGGTGGTCGGCGAGCTGTTCGGCTCGGGGCAGATGCAGTTGCCGTTCGTGCTCCAGTCCGCCGAGGTGATGAAGACCGCGGTGGCCTACCTGGAGCCGCACATGGAGAAGGCCGACGACGACGGCAAGGGCCGGATCGTGCTCGCCACCGTCAAGGGCGACGTGCACGACATCGGTAAGAATCTCGTCGACATCATCCTGTCCAACAACGGCTACGACGTGGTCAACATCGGCATCAAGCAGCCGATCAACGCGATCCTCGACGCGGCCGAGGAGCACCGGGCCGACGCCATCGGCATGTCCGGGCTGCTGGTCAAGAGCACGGTCATCATGAAGGAGAACCTGGCCGAGATGGCGTCGCGCGGCGTCGCCGAGCGCTGGCCGGTGCTGCTCGGCGGGGCGGCGCTGACCCGGGCGTACGTCGAGGACGACCTGCGGTCGATCTACCCGGGGCAGGTGCACTACGCCCGGGACGCGTTCGAGGGTCTGTCCCTGATGGACCGGGTGATGACGGCCAAGCGGGGCGGCGCGCCGGTGGTGGACCCGGAGCGGGAGGCCGCGCTGGCGGCCCGCCGGGAGCGTCGGGAGCGGCAGCGCGCGCAGGTGCGTGAGGCGCTGCCGGAGCTGGACGACGCCTCGGTCCGCTCGGACGTGGCGGTGCAGGTGGCGGTGCCCACGCCGCCGTTCCTCGGCACCCGGGTGGTCAAGGGTCTGCCGCTGGCCGACTACGCGGCGCTGCTCGACGAGCGGGCCACGTTCCTGGGGCAGTGGGGGCTGCGCGGCGCCCGGGGCGGCACGGGCCCGACGTACGAGGAACTGGTGGAGACCGAGGGTCGGCCCCGCTTGCGATACTGGCTGGATCGGCTGATCGCCGACCAGGTGTTGGAGGCGGCCGTGGTGTACGGCTACTTCCCGGCGTACGCCGAGGGCAACGACCTGGTGGTGCTGGACGAGAACGGGCACAGCGAGCGGGCCCGGTTCTCCTTCCCCCGGCAGCGGCAGGAGCGTCGGCTGTGCCTGGCGGACTTCTTCCGCCCGAAGGGCGACCAGTTGGACGTGGTGGCGTTGCAGCTGGTCACCGTCGGGCAGCCGATCAGCGAGTACACGGCGAAGATGTTCGCCGCGAACGAGTACCGCGACTACCTGGAGGTGCACGGCCTGTCGGTGCAGCTCACCGAGGCGCTCGCCGAATACTGGCACCGGCGTGTCCGGTCGGAGCTGGTGCTGCCGGGCGGTGGCACGGTCGCTGACGACGACCCGGCCGACCTGGCCGGCCTGCTGCGCAACGACTACCGCGGCTGCCGGTACGCGTTCGGCTATCCGGCCTGCCCGGACCTGGAGGACCGGGCGAAGGTGGTGCAGTTGCTCGGCGCGGAGCGGATCGGCGTGCAGTTGTCGGAGGAGTTCCAGCTCGTGCCGGAGCAGGCCACCGACGCGATCGTGGTGCACCACCCGGAGGCGAACTACTTCAACGCCAAGTAGCCCGATCTCGGCGCTTGATCCACTCCACATCGTCGAGGTGGCGGTATCACCGTCGCCCGCATATCACCATCTCCCCGAGCCGGTGTGGATCAAGCGGTGGTCAGGTCACGCCGAGCATCGCGGCGAGTTGGATGACGGTGACGGGGGCGTGGGAACTCCGGACCACCTCCGAGAGCACCGCGCGGGCGTGTGGCCGGTGACGTAGTTCGTCCGGTGCGAGGTGGGCGGCGTCGGCCAGGGCACGGCCCGCGCCGTCCGGTTGGCCGATCTGAAGGTACGCCCGGGCGGCCTGCACGAGATGGCCGGCGCGGTGCTCAGTGGCCAGCCACCGCCAGCCGTCACGGGTGCTGGCCTTCTCGTGCCAGGCGACCGCGTCATGGCCGGCTCCCAGGTCGAGGGCCGCGTGTGCCCGAGCCAGCATGACGGTTGTCGGCCCGAAGCCGGTCCGGAAGTGGTCGTGACCGTCGCCCACCCGGTCGGCGAGGGCATCGGCCTCGGTGAGCAGTTCTGCCACCTTCCGGTCGTCCCCGCGCCGGGCCGCTGCCAGCGCGGCCTGAATCAGCAAGGCTCCGCGCAGCGACGCATCGTCCGGAGCGCGGTACGCGGCGCGCAGCGCAGTCGACATGGCGGCACGGCTCCGATCGCACACTCGTAGCGCCTGACTGACCTGTATGGCGGCGATCGTGGTCATCTCCCGGTCGCCGGCGGCGACTCCCATGGCCCGGTCGGCGGCGAGCCAGGCCAGCTCACCGGCACCGAGCTTGGTCAGCAGCGAGGCGGTCACCCGATATGCCTGCATCAGCGGTGAGCGGCCGGGTCCGGGTTCATCCGCGTAGGTGTGCTGCGCCTGAACCAGCAACTCGGGGAGAAGCGCGGTCACCTGCGGGTAGCGCGCGTGCTGAAACGTCGTCCAGGCGTGTTCGACCGTGCGGGCCATCCGGTCGGCGGGCACCATCGGTCGTCCGGCCGGCTGGCCGAGGGCTACGTCGTACGTCGACAGTGCTGCGGCGATCCGGTTCACGCCTGCGGGCCTGTGGATCGTGTCGGCTGGCGAGTCGGCGCGGCCGAGTAACACGGCGGCGTCGATGCGCAGCACGCTGGCGACGTCGTAAAGAGTGGACACCCGGTCGAGGGAACGGACGCCGCGTTCGACCTTGTCCACCCAGCTTTTGGACTTGCCGAGGCGATCGGCGAACATCTGCTGGGACATCTTCCGCCGGCTGCGCCAGTGCGCTACCCGCCGGCCGATCGGCAGAGCGTCAGTCGTCACGGCGCCACCGTCGATCCGGCACCGCGCGGGTCGTCTCCTCGACCGGTACGCGATCCGCCTCGGCCTGCACAAGTAGCCGCCGCCTGGCGGCCTCCCGCTCGGCAGCCTGGATCTGCTCGCCCCGGTCCACCTCCGCACTGTGGTCACGCCGGGGTCTTCTTCTCGAACGTTCCATCGACTGCTCCTGGGCCCTGAGAACGGCGGCCCGCTGGCAGCCGTGTCGGACATCAGAATCTGTCGGGCTGTAGCGACGACTTCACCTCAGGTGATGGACGGCATGGGACGTCCTTGGTAGGTTCGATCGTCCCGGCAAGTCGTCCGCAGCTCTCCGACCAGGGGTTTCGATGCCGAACGACCGTCTTCGCAGTGGTTTGCTGAAGAAGGGGCTGACGCCAGCCTCGCTCGCCGGGGAAATCGGTGTGGATCCGAAGACCGTGGAGCGCTGGATCACGCAGGGCCGTAACCCGTACCCGCGTTACCGCCACACCATCGCGGAACTGCTGGACGAGAGTGAGTCGTACCTCTGGCCGGACGCCCTGCCGAAGCAGCGGGCGGTGCAGGTCAGCCAGTCCGAGGTCGTCCACATCTACCCGCGTCGCGGGGCCGTCCCGACGGACCTCTGGCAGCAGCTCCTCGAGAAGGCCACCCGGCAGGTCGGAGTCCTGGTCTATGGTGGCTTGTTCCTGCCTGAGTTCAACCACCGATGGGTGTCCACGCTGCGCGAGAAGGCGTTGGCTGGCACCCGGGTGGACCTGCTGTTCGGCGACCCGGACGGCAAGAACATCACCGAGCGCGGCGCCGACGAGGACATCGGCGCGGCCATGTCGAGCAAGATCCTCAACGCGCTGGCGTTCTACCGGGAACTGCGGGGCCTGGACAACGTCGGGATCTACTACCACGACACGATCCTCTACAACTCCATCTACCGCTTCGACGACGAGATGCTGGTGAACACTCACCTCTACGGCACACCGGCCGCCTATGCCCCGGTGCTGCACCTGCGCCGCATCGGCGGTGGGGAGTTGTTCGACGGCTACGTCGCGAGCTTCACGCAGGTGCTGGGGAAGAAGCGGGCCGTCTGGCCTGAGCGGTCGACGGCCAACGGGCTGGGGCCATGAGTCGGATCGACCACTTCGAGAACCCCGATGCGCCGAAGCCGAACAGCATCGTCGCTGCGGTGTCGGTCTTCGTGCAGGACGGGCAGGGGCGGGTGCTGCTCATCGAGCGCACCGACAACCACCTGTGGGCGCTGCCCGGTGGCGCCCAGGAGTTCGGGGAGTACATCGCCGAGGCGGCCGTCCGTGAGACGCGCGAGGAGACCGGGGTCGAGGTCGAGGTGACCGGCATCGTGGGGATCTACACCAACCCGAGTCACGTGGTCGAGTACAGCGACGGCGAGGTGCGGCAGCAGTTCTCCGTCTGCCTTCGCGCGCGCTACGTCAGCGGCCAGCCCGCACCGAGCGACGAGTCGTCGGAGGTGCGATGGTTGGCGCCCGGCGAGTTGTCTGATCTGACGATCCACCCGTCGATGCGGCTGCGGATCGACCACGGTCTCGAAGACCGGCAGCAGCCGTACATCGGTTAGGTCGCCAGTCGTTGTTCCGTGCGGCGGATGGCGTCGAGCAGCGGCGGCTCCGCCTTGGCCCAGAAGCGGGTCACCAGGTCGTCCGGGCCGTACCGGTCACGGATCTCCGCCAACCGCTCTTCCACGGTCAGGTCCTGACCGTCGGGCCCTGTCGTCATGTCGGCGTACCAGAGAGCGTCGGATGTCGGCGACTCCTCGAAGGGGAACTCCGCCATGAGGTCGGGCTTCATCCCTCTCTCCTCGGCCTCGTACGACGCGCAGGAGTGATGAGCGACCAGGCCCGCCAGACGCGGGGGAAAGCCCTGGCGGAGCAGCCATCGGGCGCCGTCGAGCGCGTGGAAGCCGGTGTCCGCGACGGCCGGGGCATAGCCGACGTCATGCAGCCACCCGGCAGCGGCGAGCAGTTGCGCGTCCTCCCCGACCAGCCGGCCAAGGCGCTCAGCCTTCACACCGACGGCGCGCACATGCTTCCACCTGCGCGGGAGCGCCACGGCCAGGCATCGCCCCGCAAGCCGCGCGGCGTGGTCAGCCAGAGGGGTCACGCTGCCAGGCTACGGGGCCGTCGAACACGTTGTCGGGATTGGGTTCGACCGCCTGAGTGGACATGATCGGCCCGGCTGGGGACCATGCGTGCGTGGCGGTGGAGGTGTGGACGGCGGTGACGTCGTTGGGCGGCGTGGCCATCGGCGGCGGGCTCTCCTATCTGGTGCAGCATTCGACCCAGCGGATGGCGGCCCGGACCGAGCAGCGTAAACAGGATCTCGCCCGGGCGGAGGCCCGGCGGGCCGAGCGGCTGGCGCTGGTGGAGCGGTTCGTCACGGTGGGGGCCGACGCCGAACGGTGCGCGTTCACCCGCCCCGACTGGTGGGAGGACGGCGAGGAGTGGCCGACGCAGACGCAGTCGGTGATGAACCAGTTCTGGGTCGCGGAGCGGATGATCCGCCTGCTGTTCCCGATCCCGGTGCACGACGCCGCCCGGGCGTACTTCCTGGTGCTCAACGGCGCCGTGTGGGAGGGCGTGCCGGAGGGGCAGGACCCGCGGGACCTGTTCGAGTGGCCGCGCCTGGCCTTCCTG
The DNA here is from genome assembly GCF_045040125.1 of Micromonospora sp. NBC_01392. Classification (NCBI taxonomy): domain Bacteria; kingdom Bacillati; phylum Actinomycetota; class Actinomycetes; order Micromonosporales; family Micromonosporaceae; genus Micromonospora; species Micromonospora sp. NBC_01392. Next base: position 3,444,664 of record NZ_CP109549.1, read on the forward strand.
GACGCGGTGCGGGAGGCGCTCGGCGCCTGACGTCGAAATCTGTCCCAGATCGGCATCACTCGGAAGGGTTCTCACATCCTCTTCCGGTTATATGGGCAACTGTCCGGTCCTAACGTGAGGGCGCACGCCGACCCGATCGAGAGGCCACGACCATGCATGACATCTCGCGTCGCAAGCTGCTCCAGGCGACGGCCGCCGTGGGCGCCGGGGCGGTCGTCGCCCCGGCCGTGCTCGGCGGGCCCGCCCAGGCGGTCACCGGCACCGACGGCTCCGGGGTGCCCGTCTGGGCCGAGTGCCCGCCGGCGCAGCTGACCGGCCGCATCGTGCGGTTCGGCGACCCCGACTATCCGACCGCGAGCCTCGGCTGGGACGAGCTGTTCGTCCGCAACCCGCTGGTCATCGTGTTCGCGCAGAACACCCAGGATGTGGTGAACGCGCTCGCCTGGTCGCGGCAGAACAACGTCGCGCTGCGGGTACGCAGTGGCCGGCACAGCCTTGAGGGCTGGTCGAACGTGGACAACGGCATCGTGATCGACGTCAGTGAGCTGAAGTCGGCCGACATCAACCCGGCCACGCTCACCGCGCGTGTCGGCGCCGGGCTCAACCAGTTGGAGGCGGTCACCGCGCTCGCCCAGCAGGGTCTCGCGGTGACGACCGGTACGGAGGGCAGCGTGGGCCTGTCCGGGGCGACCCTGGGCGGGGGTTTCGGCTTCCTGACCCGCTGGCTCGGCATGGCCTGCGACAACCTGATCGGGGCGGAGGTCGTCGTCGCGTCGGGCGCCAACGGCGCCAGGGCGGTCGAGGTGGACCTGAGAAACCACGCGGACCTGCTCTGGGCCCTGCGCGGGGCGGGTAACGGCAACTTCGGCATCGTCACCTCGCTGACCTACCGGGTGGCCCCGCTGCGCGGCGTCGCCTACCTTCAGGCGACCTGGTCGGGCCTGGACGACCTGCGGGGCGTCTTCGACCGGTGGCAGCGCACCGCGCCTTTCACCGACGTGCGCCTCGGCTCCCAGTTGGAGATCCACCGGTCGCAGATCCTGCTGTTCGGCGTGCTCGCCGAGGGCACCGAGGCGGAGGTGCGGAGGCTGCTGGCGCCGGTCCTGTCGGTCGGCAGTCCGCAGGTCACGGTGCAGATCGGCGGCTGGGGCGACATCTACGCCGGGTTCCAGATCCCGACCCAGGACGAACCGGCGAACTGGAAGTTCTTCTCCCAGTTCACCCGCCGGCCGTTCCCGCCGGAGGCGATCGAGATCATCCGCTCGTTCATGGCGGTCGCGCCCACCGACGACAGCAACTTCTTCACCCAGGCGTTCGGAGTCGGCGCGCAGGCGAAGCAGCCGGCCGGCGGGTCGGCGTTCCCGCACCGCGACGCGATCTTCTACTCCGAGCCGGGCGCCGGCTGGGGGACCCGGGGAGTGCCGGACAGCGGCGACGCCCTGACCCCGGCGGCCCAGGCGTGGATCGCCGAGTTCAGCCAGGCGCTGCGGCCCTACGTGGACGGCGCCTACGTCAACGTGCCGAACATCGGCATGCAGGAGTGGGAGACCGCCTACTGGGGGCCGAACGTGGAGCGCCTCCGCCGGATCAAGGCGATGTACGACCCGCACAACGTCTTCCAGTACGAGCAGAGCATCCCGCCCGCGTCCTGCTGAGCTAGTCGCGAGCGGGCTCACCGTCCGGCATGTTCTCCCCGGGCGCCCGGGGAGCGGTGCGGAGGATGTCGCGGGCCTGTTCCGCGGCGCGGGTGATGTTCTCGCTGATGAAGTCGAGGAAGCGGGCGATGTTCTCCAGTCGGGCGGCGGCTGGGGTGTCGGGTCCGAGCAGGGCGACGCCCTGGCGGGCGACGGTGACGAGTTGGTCGTTGGCCCGTGCGCTGGCGATCGTCGCCTGGTAGAAGAGGTCGTCGTCGACGACGTAGCGCTCCCGGCGGCTGTCGTCGCGTTCCCGGCGGACCAGGCTCTGCCCCGCGAGGAAGGCGATCGCCTTGGAGACGGAGGCGGGGCTGACCTGGAGGTGCCGGGTGAGGTCGGCCGCGGTGAGGCTGCCCTCGTCGCTGGTGAACAGGCAGGTCAGGACCCGGGCAGCCATCGTCGGCAGGCCTGAGGCCAGGAGGACGGTGGTCAGCGTCTCCTCGTACTCGGTCAAGGCCTCGGCGTCGCGTCCTCGCGGCTGGGGGAGTGACTCCGACCCCCGGGGGGCGGCGGTCGTGCGCCGCCGGGCGCGACGTTCGGTGGCGCGGTGGGCCAGTTCGGCGCGGTAGGCGGTGGGGCCGCCGTTGCGCATCACCTCCCGGGTGATCGTGGAGGTCGGACGATCGAGTCGTCGCGCGATCTCCGCGTAGGCGAGGCTCTCGGCCAGCCCCGACGCGATCCGCTGGCGCTCCTGCTGGGTGAGTCTGCTGCCCGGCACGTCGTACTCCTCCCGTCCGGCCCGCGTTCGGTGGGCAGCATAGCGTTCGCCACCAGGCTGTTGCAACGGAAGTTGTTGGCCATGTTGCATTACGTCGCGACCTGTTGCAATGATTGAAACGATCTGAGCTGGATAAACGCTCTCTGGGTGCAACGAGTTTGTTGCCGCAATGCGGAAAGCAACGTAGCGTTTCCGGTGTTGGAAACAAGCACCGAAACCCTGGGAGAGCACCGTGCCGACGTTCGCCACCCCCGCCCCCATCTCCGCCGTCCTGGACGTCCCCGCCGGGCGTATCCAGGTCATCGCCGCGGACCGCGCCGACACCAGCGTCGAGGTCCGACCCGCGGACGCCGCCCGCAGCCGCGACGCCCGCAGCGCGGAGCAGGCGGTCGTCAGCTACGCCGACGGCGTCCTGCGGCTCCACGTCCCCGAGCCCGCCGCCCGGATCATCGGCGCCCCCGGATCCGTCGAGGTCACCGTGCGGATGCCCGCCGGCTCCGACCTCCAGGCCACCTCCGGCGCCGTCGAGGTACGCGGCGTCGGCCGCCTCGGCGACGTCACCGTCGACGGCGCGTACCGGCAGGTAAAGATCGACGAGGCCGCGAGCGTGCACCTGACCGCGACCGACGGTGACGTCGAGATCGGCCGGCTCACCGGCGCGGCGGAGATCAGCACCGCGCGGGGCGACATCCGGATCGCCGAGGCGGTACGCGGCACGGTCGTGCTCCGCACCCGCTCCGGCGACATCACCGTCGCCGCCGCCAGCGGTGTCCCGGCCAGCCTGGACGCCGGCACCGACCACGGCCGCGTCAGCAACGCCCTGCGCAACGACGGCGCCCCCGTGCTCGACATCCGGGCCACCACCTCGCACGGCGACATCACCGCCCGCAGCCTCTGACGCACCCCCACTCAACGGCAGGAGCAGGATCATGATGAAGAACGCGTGGACCGGGAAGGTGCCCGTCGAGGACACCGCCCTGGCGGTCACCGACACCGGCGGCGACGGCGTCCCCGTGCTGTACCTCAACGGCCAGTTCGCCACCCAGGGCTACTGGCGGCGGGTCATCGCCGACCTGGGCGACGGCTGGCGGCACATCACCTACGACGAACGGGCCCGGGGCCGGTCGCAGCGGTCGGCCGACTACTCCTTCGCCGCCGCCGTCCGCGACGTCGACGCCGTGCTCGCGGCTCGGGGCGTGCACCGGGCGCTGCTGGTGGGCTGGTCCTACGGCGCCGTCGTCGGCGCGCACTGGGCCGAGCGCAATCCCGACCGTACGGTGGGCGCGGTCCTGGTCGACGGCGCGTTTCCCTACGACTGGCTCGACGAGGCCATGGAGCTGCGGATTCGAAAGCTGTTCAAGCGGATGGGCTGGTTCACGCCGCTGCTGCGCCCCACCGGCCTGACCCCGCGGATGAGCGCCGCGCAGCAGGCCGAGAGCAACATCGAGCTCGGCCGACTGTCCCGGGAACGCGAACTGGGCCCGGTGCTCGACCGGATCACCGTCCCGGTGCGTTACGTGGTCGCGTCGGGCACGTCTCTCGGCAGCCGCGGCGACGAGCAGGAACGGATCCGCGCCGGGCTGGACGCGGTGACCGCCCGCAACCCGAACATCCGGATCAGCGCGAAGGTCGCCAGCAACCACGGCGCGCTGCTCAAGAAGGATGCCCCGGCCATCGTCGCGGCCGTCCGCGAGGTCGCCGCCCTCGCCGACGTGGCGACGACCGACCGGTGACGGGCGATCATGACGGTGGCGGTGGCGAGTCGGACGGCGGTCGCCGCCACCGTCATGGTCAGCGGTCCGGCGCGGAGTAGCCACGGCGGTGGGAGAGCCGGTGCTGGAGCCAGGTCACGACCAGCTCGTCGAAGCCGGGCGCCCGCGCACCCCGGACCCGGATACCGTGGTCGGCGCCCGGGAACACCACGATCGTGTGGTCGGTGTGCCGGGCGTCGACGAGGATCCGGTCGAGGGCGCGCACGCTGGCCCCGACCGGGACCTGCACGTCGTCGGCGCCGAAGATCGCCAGCAACGGGCAGCGCAGGGCGGCGAGCGCCGGCTCCGGGTCGTGCTCGGCGATGCCGGCGAGGAAGGCGATCGAGGCGGGCGAGGTGCCGGCGAGCAACGCGTACCAGGGCGCGTCATGCCAGCGGGCCTGCGCCGCGTGCACAGCGGCCGGGTCGTCGCCGGCCCGAACCCGATCGATCTGCTCGTGGAACAGTGCCAGCGCCTGACGGGCGTCGTCGGCGGTGAAGCCCGTCGCGGTGAGTTGGTGACCCAGCCGGTACTCCTCCTGCGCCACCACGCCGACGCCGGGACCTGACACGCTCACCACCGCGGCGACGGCGGCAGGGGAGCGGGACGCGGCGAGCGGCGCCACCCATCCACCCTGGCTGCCGCCGATCAACGCGACGGCGCCCGCGTGCACGTCCGACCGTGCCCGCAGCGCGTTCACCCCGGCCAGGGTCTCGTCGGCCCGGTCGGTCATGCTCTGTCGGGTCCAGTCGCCGGTGGACGCGCCGGAGCCGGGCTTGTCGTAGGCGAGGCTGGCGAAGCCGGCGGCGGCCAGCCGGGTCTGCCACTCCCGCTGGTCGCGACCGCCCGGGCCGGAGCCCTCGACGAAGACCACCGCCGGGTACGGCCCCGGCCAGGGTGGCCGGACCAGATCGCCGACCAGCACGTCGTCGCCGTGGCGGAAGGACAGTTCCGTCGTCTCCGGGGCGAACAGCACGGTCAGCTCGTGCGCGGCGCGTACATGATGATCGCGACGCCGACCAGGCAGATGGCCGCGCCGGCGAGGTCGTAGCGGTCGGGCCGGAACTTGTCGACGAGCATGCCCCAGGCGAGCGACCCGGCGACGAAGACGCCGCCGTAGGCGGCGAGGATGCGCCCGAAGTTCGGGTCGGGCTGGAACGTGGCCACGAAGCCGTAGACGCCGAGCGCGATGATCCCGCCCGCGATCCAGAGCAGGCCGCGGTTCTCCCGCCAGCCCTGCCAGACCAGCCAGGCGCCGCCGATCTCGGCCAGCGCGGCGACCAGGAACAGCAGGATGGATCGCGCGACGGTCATGGGTCCGACCGTACCGTCATCGATCTTGCCGCTGGAGCGGAGGTGCGGGCAGGGGCGAAAGTGGCGCCCGGGCCGGTCGGGCCCGGGCGCCGCAACGCCTCAGTACGCGTAGGTGACCGAGATGGTGGCGGCCGGGCAGTTGTTCGCCCAACTGGTCAGCGCGCTCTTCTCCGCGCTGTCCACGGTGAGCCGCCAGCGGATCTTGACCGCCACCCACTCGCCGACGTAGCGGCAACGGGCCGAGGCGTACGGCGGCAGCCAGGTGGCCGGGTCCTGGTCGCCCTTGGCCTGGTTGACGTTGTCGGTCACCGCGGCCAGGGCGCGCGCGTCACCCAGGTCGTTCGCGTACGCCTGGCGGCGGCTGGTGGTCCAGTTCCGGGCGCCGGAGTCCCAGGCCTCGGCGAGCGGGACCATGTGGTCGATGTCCAGGTCGCCGGTGGCCGTCCAGGTGGCGTTGTCGTAGTAGGAGTACCACCGGCCGCCGGAGAGCGTGCAGGTGCCGCTGATCGTGGGCTTCGTGGTGGCCTCGGCGTAGAGCACCTCGTTGCGGGTGTGGCAGCCGTCGCCGTCGGCGTCGATCCAGTGCGGGAACAGGTCACGGCTGTAACCGGTGCGGACCTCGGTGGCGACGGACAGGCCGGCGACCGCGGTGGTGAGCGACGCGGAGTAGCCGGCGGCGGGGGCTGGCTGGGCGAGGCCGAGGGTGGTGGCCAGGATCGCGGCGAGGCTGATGGCCGTGGCGCGCAGGTTGCGGGACATGGGACTCCATCCGTACGGGAATGGCGCGACTGTCCCATCCATATAGACAGATGTGGACGTCATGGTCCAGGTCGATCTCGGTGAACATCGCCTGACCATCGGCGCCGCGCCCGAGGACGACACGAATTCGACTGTGCCGGCCGGCCCGGCGGGCTACCTTCGCAGAAGAGGCGGCAGCGCCGCGTCCACGCCCGCGCCGTCCGATTGACGCGGTCGAGACGGCCGGTGACGAGCCTGGGGTACGACGAAAGGGGCGCCAGATGGCCGACGAGGTGACGTCGAAGGTGCCGCCCGACCAGGGCCCCGTCCTGGCCGCGCCGGTCCGGTCGACGCCGGCCGGCCCGCCGAGCAGCCTGGACCTGTGGGCCCGCGCCCAGATCCTGCACCGCTGCTTCGGCGACGACGACGGCGAGCCGCACATCATGCGCGGCCTGGACTAGACGCCCGTCCCACGGCCCCGCGCGACGGCGCCGGCCGAGGGCCGGCCCGGCGGCGCACCCGGTGAGCCAGCTCGTCGACGTCGGTCAGCGCACCGCCGCGCCCGCGCGGGCCAGCGCGTCCCGCCAGGACCGGGTGTGGAACGCGGCAGCCCCGTTGAACGCCAGGTCGAGGAAGCCCGGCCCGTCGCCGGAGGGCGGCCTCCGGTGCGCCCAGAACTCGTCCAGCCCGCGCCGCTGATCGGGGCTGGGCGACGGCGAGATGTCCGACCCCCGCCCGACCACGTCGTACCGCCGACCGTCGACGGTCAGCAGCAGCGTGCCCAGCCGGGTCAACCGCCCCCGCACCTGGCCGACGGGCGCCGCGAACACCTCCGCGCCGTGCCGGTCCCGGGCGCGCAGCCGGCCCTGGTCGAGCGTCATCAGCACCGGCACGCACCGCCGGCCGTTCCAGAGGCTGCGCCGCCAGTAGACGACGCTGGCGAGTGTCACGTCGGGATTCACGGCCGGGACTGTACCGGGGGCGCTCCACGGTGGCCGGCGGTGGCTACCCTGCCGGCGTGACCCGACGATCATGGTTCCTCGTGCTCGCCGCCGCGCTCGGCGTCGCGCTGCTGGCCGCCTGCGGCGGCGTGACCTGGCTGGCCCGCACCGGTGACGGCGAGGAGCGGGACTGCGCGGCACGGGTCGCCGCCGAGGAGGCCAAGGTCCGCACCGACCGGCGGTGGACCGACGCCGACGTGCCGGGCATCGGCGCGTACCCGGAGATCCACTGGCAGGTCGACTATCCGAGTTTCGCCTGCTCCCGTGCGCCCGGCCCGACCGACCGGCGCTACCAGGCGGTGGTGCGGCTGACCCCGGCCGACGCCCGCGCGCTCGCCGCCGCGTACACCTGGACGCCGGTGACCGGCGCGGCGCCCGAGGTGTGGCCGGCGCTCGCCGGGTACGTGCCGGCCGGCGTGCGTTGGCACCGCAGCGTCGACCACGACGCGGGCGCCGCCGAGGTGCGCTTCGACCCCGGCGCGGCGCTGCTGCTGATCACCGCCGTCGACACCTGATGAACGTTCGCCGCCGCCGATGCGTGAGAGCCGGTGGATACCGGGGTACTGCGCGGAACACAGGTTGGACAGCCGGGAGGTAGTCGTGGGGGACAGGACGGGACGTCGGCGGCTCGGGCCGCTCGCCGGGCTGGTGGTGGCCGCGGTGGTGGCCGCCGGCTGCATGGGTGGCGGGCTCGACCAGGGCGAGCCGCAGCAGCCCGCCCCCGAGCGCAGCGGGCGGGCGGCGTCCCCCGGCGCGGAGACCACCCGGGCCGACGGCACCACCAGCGTCGCCGAGTTCAAGCAGGACTTCTCCGACGCGGTGGCCGGCGCCGAGCAGTACTGGACCGCGCAGTTCCGCTCCTCCGGGGAACGCTTCCGGCCGGTTCGACGGGTGGTGGCGTACACCCGGGCCGGTGAGGTGTCCTGCGGCGGGCAGCCGCTGCCGCGCAACAACGCCGTCTACTGCTCGGCCGGCGACTTCATCGCCTACGACGTGAACTGGTCGGTGTCGGCGTTCCGGCAGATCGGCGACGCGTTCCTGTTCTACCTGCTCGGCCACGAGTACGCGCACGGCGTGCAGACCCGGCTCGGCATCCGCTACGACTACACCATCCAGCAGGAGTTGCAGGCCGACTGCATGGCCGGGGCCTACCTGGGCGACAGCGTGCGCGCCGGGACGCTCAAGGTGGAGGACGGCGACCTGGACGAGTTCCGGGAAGGGCTGCTGGCGGTCGGCGACGACCCGGACCAGCCGTGGTTCGCCGAGGGCGCGCACGGCACCGCCGAGCAGCGCAGCGAGAAGTTCTTCGCCGGTTACGAGAACTCGCTGAAGGTGTGCGACCTCGGCTGATGCCACAGGTCACCCCGGCCGGCGGCGCCGCCGGCCGGGCCGGGTCCGGCTGGCAGGATCGGTGGGGCACACCCACCGAAGGAGGCCCCCGCTGAGCAGCCCACACCCCGCCGCCGTGCTCTTCGACATGGACGGCACGCTCGTCGACAGCGAGAAGCTGTGGGACGTCGCGTTGCAGGAGCTGGCCGCCGTCTACGGCGGCACGCTCTCCGCCGAGGCCCGTCACGCGATCATCGGCACCGCGATGGCCGACTCCATGCGGATCGTGCACGCCGACCTGGGCCAGCCGGACCGCGACCCGCAGGCCAGCGCCGACTGGATCAGCGCGCGGATCCTCGACCTGTTCCGCACCGGGCTGCGCTGGCGTCCCGGCGCGTTGGCGTTGCTGCGCGCCGTCCGGGCCGCCGGCATTCCCACCGCGCTTGTCACCTCCAGCGGCCGGTCCCTGGTCGAGGTCGCGCTGGAGACCCTCGGCCGGGACAGCTTCGACGCGGTGGTCTGCGGCGACGAGGTGGGCGAGGCCAAGCCGCACCCGGAGCCGTACCTGACCGCCGCGAAGCTGCTGGGCGTGCCGATCGAGCGGTGCGTGGCGATCGAGGACTCACCGACCGGCGTGGCGAGCGCGTTGGCCGCCGGCGCGGCGGTGCTGGCCGTACCGGCCGAGGTGCCGCTGCCGCCGACCGACGGCGTACACCAGGTGGAGAGCCTCACCGCGGCGGACCTGGAGCTGCTCGCCGCGCTGCTGAACCGGTAAGGAAGGGCCCCTTCTTAACGCCTGGCGTTAAGAAGGGGCCCTTCCTTACACCTCAGTCGTGGGCGATGGCGCCGAGCACGTTGATCCGCGCGGCCCGGATCGCCGGCAGCACCGCCGCGACCACACCGATGATCGCGGCCAGCACCAGGAACGTCACCATCTGGCCCCAGGGCAGGACCAGGTCGGTGATGCCCTCGTCCTTGAGCGCCCGGACCACCGCCGCGCCGAGACCGGTGCCGACCACCACGCCGAGCAACGCGCCGAAGATCGAGATCACCACCGCCTCGACCGTGATCATCCGCATGGTCTGGGCCCGACGCAGGCCGATCGCCCGCAGCAGGCCCAGCTCACGGGTGCGCTCCAGCACCGACAACGCGAGCGTGTTGATGATGCCCAGCACCGCGATCACGATGGCCAGCGCCAACAGGATCTGGATCATCCGCAGCGGCGTGTCGAGCTGGCTGGTCTGCTGCTTGATGAACGCCGCCCGGTCCGCCACCGACACCTCCGGGCTGTCCGCCAGCAGCCGCTCGACCTGCGGCTGCACCGCGCCCACCGAGGTACCCGGGGTGAGCTGCACGAAGCCCTGGATGGGCTGCGGGATGGCGAAGTCGGCGGTCGCCTGCGGCGGCAACACCACCGGGTTGGTGAGCTGGGAACTCTCGTAGATGCCGCTGACCGTGTACGTGCGGGCCTCGCCGCGGGACAACTGCACCGGCACGGTCGAACCGACCGACAGGTTGCGGGACTTCGCGGTGTCCGAGCTGAGCAGCATCTGGTCCGGGGCCAGCCGGCTGATGTCACCGGCGGTGGCCTTCGCCCCGAAGATCCGCTCCAGCGCCGCCACGTTGCTCGACGCCGCCACCCAGGTCCGCTCGCCGCCCACCGTGGCCATGTCGCCGTACTCGCCGTCGACCAACTGCACGCCTGGGATCGCGGCGGTCTTCTCCAGCACCGCCGCGTCGAAGCTCGCCGGACGCGGCCCGGACGAGGCGCCGGAGATCACCAGCTCGGCCTTGATCCGGTCCTCGGCGAGCGCGCTGATGCTGCCCTTCGCCGAGTCCAGGATCACCGTCACGCCGGTCACCAGCGCGATGCCCACCATCAGCGCGGCGGCGGTGATCGCGGTCCGGCGCGGGTTACGGCCCGAGTTCAACCGGCCCAGCTTGCCCGGCACCGACCAGGAGAAGATCGCGCCGAGCAGCGACACCACCGGCCGGCTGATCACCGGCGTCAGCAGCGCCACCCCGATGAACGCGAACAGCACGCCGCCGAGGATGGTCGCCAGCGTGTTGCCGCCGGCGTTGCCGCTGAGGCCGAGGAAGAGCAGCACCGCGCCGACCGTGGTGACCACCGCGCCGCCGACGGTCACCTTGGTCAGCGGCCGGTCCGGCGTGGCGACGTCCTGCATCGCGGCGATCGGGGGGATCCGCGCGGCGCGCAGCGCCGGCAGCAGCGCCGCGACCACCGTGATCAGCAGACCGACCGCGAACGCGCCGATCACCGCCGCCGGCGGCACCCCCAGCCCGGCCAGCGTGAGACCACCGGCGAGCTTCCCGAACAGGTACGCCAGCAGCGCGCCCACCCCGATGCCGGCGGCCAGGCCGAGCACCGAGGCGATCAGGCCCACCGCGACCGCTTCCAGCACCACCGAGCCGATGACCTGCCGGCCGCTGGCCCCGATGGCCCGCATCAGCGCCAGCTCACGCGTGCGCTGGGCCACGATGATCGAGAAGGTGTTGAGGATCAGGAACGTGCCGACCAGCAACGCCACCGCGGCGAAACCGAGGAGGATCTTGTTGAAGAACGACAACCCCTCCTTCAGCCCGGCCGAGGCGTCGTCGGCGAGCTGGTCGCCGGTCTTGACGTCGTAGGCGCCGCCCAGCGCGCCGGACACCTCGTCGCGCAGCGCCTCCGGCGTGGTGCCGTCCGCCCGCGCGGTGACGTTGGAGAACACGTCCGGCTTGCCGAGCATCAACCGCTGCGCGACAGGCGTGGTGAACGCGACCTCGTTCGCGCCGCCCACGGAGTCCCGGCCACCGCTGTAGCCGAACACGCCGACCAGCGTGAACTCCTTCTTCGGTGACAGGGTCAACACGCCGACCCGGTCACCGACCTTCACTCCGGCCGCCTTCGCCAGCGCGGCGTTGACCACGATCTCGTCGTCGGCCTGCGGGCCGCGCCCCTCGCGCAACGACACCAGGTCGCTCTCGCCCAGCCAGTTCTCGCCGAGCTGCGGCGGCCCGAACGAGGTGACCACCTTGCCGTTGCCGCCGATCAGCCGCGCGCCGTCGGCCGCCACCACGCCGCGCACGTCCGCCGCGCCCGGCACCGCCTTCACCCGGTCCACGAGCGACGCCGGCACCGGGCCGGCCACCTGCTCGCCCTCGGTCTCGGAGACCTCGACCTTCGGCTTCGCCGCCACGTTCACGTCCACGTCGGCGTAGGCGTCGGCGAAGACCGCGTCGAACGAGCGGCCCAGCGTGTCGGTGAGCACGAACGCGCCGGAGACGAACATGACGCCGAGCACCACCGCCAGCCCGGACAGCAGCAGGCGCAACTTGCGCGCCAGCAGGCTCTTCAGCGTTGCCCGGAACATCAGTTGCCCACCTCGACCGGCGCGTCCAGCTTCTTCATCGTGTCCAGCACCGTGTCGGCGGTCGGCTCGATCAGCTCCGAGACGATCTGCCCGTCGGCCAGGAAGACCACCCGGTCGGCGTACGCGGCGGCGGTCGGGTCGTGGGTCACCATGACGATCGTCTGGCCGTGCTCGCGTACCGAGCTGCGCAGGAAGTTCAGCACCTCGGCGCCGGACCGGGAGTCCAGGTTGCCGGTCGGCTCGTCCGCGAAGATCACCTCGGGGCGGGCGACAAGCGCCCGCGCGCACGCCACCCGCTGCTGCTGGCCGCCGGAGAGCTGCGCCGGGCGGTGCCCGAGCCGATCCCGCAGCCCGACCGTGTCGATCACCGTGTCGTACCAGGCCGGGTCGGCCCTGCGGCCGGCGATCGACAGCGGCAGCAGGATGTTCTCCTGCGCGGTGAGCGTCGGCAGCAGGTTGAACTGCTGGAAGATGAAACCGACCTTGTCCCGGCGCAGTTTCGTCAGGCCCGAGTCGTTGAGCCCGGTCACCGTCGTCTCACCGATCATCACGGTGCCCCGGGTCACCGAGTCCAGACCGGCGAGGCAGTGCATCAACGTCGACTTGCCCGAGCCCGACGGCCCCATGATCGCGGTGAACCGGCCGCGTTCGAACTCGGCGCTCACCCCCCGCAGCGCGATGACCTGCGCCTCGCCGCTGCCGTACACCTTCCACACGTCGTTCGCCCGGGCCGCGGCCTGCGCCTGCCGGCCTACCGTCGCGGTCACGTCATCTACCTCTTCCGTCTGGCTTGCTGATCCGCACCGCCCCCGCTGGTCGGTGCGGCAGTTCCATCCTCGGTGCCGCCGGGCCCGGAACCGTCCGACCCCGGGCGGACTCCGTGCCGAATTTCCGGTGAGGGTCGCCCCCCAGGCCCGCTCAGGGTGATCCCTGACCGACCGGCGACGCCGACGGTAGAACCTCACGCCGCGTCACGGTCAACCCCACGCCGCCGCCGTTGGTCACGGTACGTGAGCGCCGCCATCTATTTCCCCGGCCGCACCAGCCCCGTCTCGTACGCCAGGACCACCGCCTGCACCCGGTCCCGCAGCTTCAACTTGGTCAGCACGTGCCCGACGTGCGTCTTGACCGTGGTCTCGCTGACCGACAGCGCCCGGGCGATCTCGGCGTTGGACAGCCCGCGCGCCACCTGCACCAGCACCTCCCGCTCCCGGTCGGTCAGCGGGTCCAGCACCCGCGGTCGGCTGGCCGCCGGATCCGGCAGCACGTCGGCGAAGCGGTCCAGCAGCCGGCGCAGGATCCGCGGCGCCACCACCGCCTCCCCGGCCGCCACCGTGCGGATCGCGGTCACCAGGTCCTCCGCCGGCACATCCTTGGCCAGGAAGCCGCTCGCCCCGGCGCGCAACGCGCCGACCACGTACTCGTCCAGTTCGAACGTGGTCAGCACCAGCACCCGTACCGGCAGTCGGGCGTCCACGATCGTCCGGGTCGCGGCCACCCCGTCCATCCGCGGCATCCGGATGTCCATCAGCACCACGTCGGGCAGCAACCGCCGGGACAGCTCCACCGCCTCCACGCCGTCGCCCGCCTCGCCCACGATGTCCAGGTCGTCCTCGACCCCCAGCACCATCCGGAACCCGGCACGCAGCAGCGGCTGGTCGTCGGCGAGCAGGACCCGAACCGGTCGGGGCGCGGCGGCGTCGGTCATCGTCTCCCTCGTCTTGCTGGACGGCGGTCAGCCCGGAACCGGGTCGGCCGGGCGCGGCGGTCGCCGGGCGCACACCCGGAGACCACCGCCCGGCGTCGACCGGTCCGCAGGAACCCACCGTAGAGGGCGACCGGTTCCCGCATACCGACCGCACCGGATCCGATCCAATCGCCCCACCCACCGCCCCCACCCGCCCCGTCCCGCCCCGCCCCGCGCTCACCCGCCCCGCCCTGCGGCTCCACCCACCGCTTTCACGGAAAGCGTGCTCATGAGGGTTCCTGGGCGCCCGCTTTCACGGAAAGCGTGCTCATCGAGGTCTCTTGACGCACGCTTTCCCGAAGGCGGCCTCATCGGGGTCCGCGTGACCCGCCGTCGGGAGAAACGGGTCTGTGGATCTAAAGGTGTTTCCGGCCTGACCTGCCGGGCGTTGTGCCTGGTGAGGAGGGTGCCGTGATGACCGCGACACTGAACGACCAGACCGGACGCAGGAAGCGGCCCGAGCCGTCGGCGGAGGCGAAGGCCGCCGCCGAGCTGGTCCGGGCCGCGAAGGAGCAGGGCCTGTCGTTGATCGGCCCGGACGGCCTGCTGAAGCAGTTGACCAAGACGGTCCTGGAGACCGCCTTGAACGAGGAGATGACCGAGCACCTCGGTTACGCCAAACGCGACCAGGCCGGCGCCGGGTCGGGCAACATCCGCAACGGCACCCGGGCGAAGACGGTCCTGACCGAGGCCAACGGGCCGGTGCAGATCGACGTGCCGCGGGACCGGGCGGGCACCTTCGAGCCCCAGATCGTGCGTAAGCGGCAGCGCCGCTTGTCGGGGGTCGACGAGGTGGTGTTGTCGTTGTATGCCAAGGGCTTGACGACCGGGGAGATCTCGGCGCACTTCGCCGAGATCTATGGGGCTTCGGTATCGAAGGAGACGATCTCGCGGATTACCGACAAGGTGATCGAGGAGATGGTCGACTGGTCCCACCGCCCGTTGGACGAGATCTATGCGGCGGTGTTCATCGACGCGATCGTGGTGAAGGTGCGGGACGGGCAGGTCGCGAACCGGCCGTTCTATGCCGCGATCGGAGTCACCCTGGACGGGGAGAAGGACATCCTCGGGTTGTGGGCCGGCACGGGTGGTGAAGGCGCGAAGTTCTGGATGAGTGTGCTGACCGACCTGCGCAACCGGGGCGTCAAGGATGTGTTCTTCCTGGTCTGTGACGGCCTCAAAGGGCTGCCCGAGGTCGTGACGAACGTGTGGCCCCGCACGGTGGTGCAGACCTGCGTCATCCACCTGATCCGCAACACGTTCCGGCTCACCTCCCGTAAGTACTGGGACGAGATCAAGCGCGACATCAAGCCGATCTACACCGCCGTCAACGCTGACGCGGCCAGAGCCGCGTTCGACAACCTGGCCGGCAAGTGGCGCGGCCGGTATCCGGCGGTGATCCGCTTGTGGGACAACGCCTGGGCGGAGTTCATCCCGTTCCTCGACTACGACCTGGAGATCCGCAAGGTCATCTGCTCGACCAACGCAATCGAGTCCCTCAACGCCCGCTACCGGCGGGCGGTCAAGGCCCGCGGCCACTTCCCCAACGAGCTGGCCGCGTTGAAGTGTCTGTACCTGGTGACCCGGTCTCTGGACCCCACCGGGGACGGCCGAACCCGATGGACGATGCGCTGGAAACCTGCGTTGAACGCCTTCGCCATCACCTTCAGCGACCGCTTCCCAGCCGCTGAAACCTACTAACCAAGATCGCCGGAAACACCGTTAGCGAGACAGCCCCGGAGAAACGAGCCCGCCCGGAGCGGAGTGACACTTTCTGGGAAAGCGTGGGTATCAGCGCCGGCATGGCCCCACTTTCCGGGAAAGCGGGGCCATGTCCGGGGGAGAGAGGCGGGCGCGCGGCGTCGGGTGGGCGCACGGGCGGCGGGCGTGGGTGGGAGAGGACAAGGCGCGCACGGGCGGGATAGGTGGGCGCGCTGCCCTTGGTGGATCGGGGTGCACGGGCGGGGATGGGTGGGCGTGCTGCCCCGGCAGATCGAGGGCCCGGGCGGGGAAGGGGTGGGCGTGCTGCCCTGGTGGATCGGGGGGCCGAGCGCGGGTGGGTGGGCGCGCTGCCCTGGTGGATCGGTGCACGGGCGGGGTGGGCGCTGCGCTGGCGTAGCGGGGACGACCCGCCCGTCGACGGATCCGGGCCCCGGAGGGCTCACCCGGCGGGGACGGGCCTCACTCGTCGGCCCCGGGGCTGGCTGGTCGGGAACGGGCGTCCACCAGCGGGTCGGGCGCGGCGGCGGCCACCGGGAACGGCGGCGGCGTGCCGCCGAAGGTCGGGCAGAGCGCCTGGTGGCTGCACCAGTCGCAGAGCCGGCTCGGCCGGGGACGGAAATCCTGCCGCGCGGTGGCCTGCTCGATCGCCCGCCACAGCGCCACCACCGTGCGCTCGAAGCGCACCAGCTCGTCGGCGTCGGGCGCGTAGTCGCAGACCTCGGCGTCCTTGAGGTAGAGCAGGCGCAGCACCCGCGGCACCACGCCCCGGGTCCGCCACAGCACCAGCGCGTAGAACTTGAGCTGGAACAGCGCCCGCGCCTCGAACGCCTCGCGCGGCGCGCCGCCGGTCTTGTAGTCGACCACCCG
This sequence comes from Micromonospora sp. NBC_01392, assembly GCF_045040125.1. NCBI lineage: Bacteria > Bacillati > Actinomycetota > Actinomycetes > Micromonosporales > Micromonosporaceae > Micromonospora > Micromonospora sp. NBC_01392. The sequence goes on from NZ_CP109549.1 coordinate 3,460,919, forward strand.
CAGCGCGCCGTCCGGGGCCACGTCGAGCCGGTCGAGATAGCCGCGGATGAGCAGCTCGTCGTCGACCACCGCGGAGATCAACGCCTCGCGCTCGGCCGGCTCCAGGCGGCGCGGGTCCTCCACCGCGAAGTAGCCCTCCAGCAGCCCCGCCGCCGACCGCAGGAAGCCCTCCACGCCGGCCGGGTCGTCGTCGGCGAACAGCGTCGCCAGCTCCGGCTCCTCGGTGACCAGCCGGTCCCACTGCGGGGCGACCAGATCGCCGGCCGACTCCGGGGTGCGCGCCGGGGCCGGCAGGTCGAACAGCCGCTCCAGCACGGCGTGCACCAGCGTGCCCCGGGCCTGCTCGACCGTGGGGCGTTCCGGCAGCCGGTCGATGCTGCGGAACCGGTAGAGCAGCGGACAGGTCTTGAAGTCGGCCGCCCGCGACGGCGACAACGACGCCCGCACCGTGACCGGCGTCGGTGCCGCCGTCGGGTCGCCCTGCGTGTCGATCACCGGTTCCGCCGTCATGCCCGGAAGGTTAGGCCACCGGTGTGACACCACCACCGTCGCCGTGCCGGACCATGATCTACAGACGCGTAGCATCGCCGGGGTGGAGCAGCGGACCCGACGGCCGCGCCGGCCCGGGCTGAGCCTCGGCCGGGTCTTCGGCGTGCCGCTGCGCGCCGACGCGTCGATGCTGCTGCTCACCGTCGTGGTCACCGTGCTCTACGCGGCGCTGGCCCGCCGCCAGCTCGACCTCGGCCCGCTCGGCGGTTACCTGGTCGGCTTCGGCTTCGTCGTCTCGCTGCTCGGCTCCGTGCTGCTGCACGAGCTGGGACACGCGCTCACCGCCCGCCGGTTCGGCATCGGTGTGCGGGGAATCACGCTGGAACTGCTCGGCGGCTACACCGAGATGGACTCCGACGCCCCCGACCCCCGGACCGATCTGCTGATCTCCCTGGCCGGCCCGGCCGTGTCCGCGGTGCTCGGCGCCGGCGCGGTCGCCGCCACGCTCACGCTGCCCGCCGGCACCCTCGGCCACCAGCTCGCCTTCCAGCTCGCGGTCAGCAACGTGGTGGTGGCGATCTTCAACAGCCTGCCCGGGCTGCCGCTGGACGGCGGGCGCGCGCTGCGTGCCGCGGTCTGGGCGCTCACCCGGGACCGGCACCGGGGCACCGAGGTGGCCGGCTGGGTCGGCCGGGCCGTGGCGCTGGGCACGCTGGCCCTGGTGGTGGCGCTCACGCTGCGCCGGGCGCTCGCCCCGCTGGCGTTGCCGCTGCTCCTGCTGGTCGCGCTGACGCTGTGGCGGGGCGCCGGGCAGTCCATCCGACTGGCCCGCATCGGTCGCCGGCTGCACCTGGTCGACCTGACCCGGCTGGCCCGCCCGCTGCTGCCGGTGCCCACCGGCACCCCGCTGGCCGAGGCGCAGCGTCGCCGCGCCGAGGCGGGCACGCCGGACGCCGCGCTCGCCGTGGTCGACTCCGCCGGCCGGACCGTGGCGCTTGTCGACCCGGCGCGCGCCGCCGGCGTACCCCCGGAACGGCGGCCGTGGCTCGCGGTGGACGAGGTGGCGCGCGGCCTGGCGGCGTTGCCCGCCCTGCCGGTCGGCGCGGACGGCGAGCGGGTGCTGGAGACCGTCCGCACCCACCCGGCCGCGCAGTACCTGGTGACGGCAGGCGAAGATGTGGTCGGCGTGCTCCACGTCGCGGACCTCGCCCAGCTCCTCGAACCGAAACGGAAGACGAACACGTGACCGTAGAGAACTCCACCGTCCCGGCGCTGCCCCCGGTCCACCGCGGCCCGTTCCGGATCGGCGACCGGGTCCAGCTCACCGACCCGAAGGGCCGGATGCACACCGTGACGCTGGAGCCCGGCAAGGAGTTCCACACCCACCGCGGGATCCTCAAGCACGACACGCTCATCGGCCTGCCCGACGGCAGCGTGGTCACCACCTCCGGTGGCGGCACCGCCTTCCTGGCGCTGCGACCGCTGCTCTCCGACTACGTGCTCTCCATGCCCCGCGGCGCGCAGGTGATCTACCCGAAGGACTCGGCGCAGATCGTCGCGATGGGGGACATCTTCCCCGGCGCCAAGGTGCTGGAGGCCGGCGCCGGCTCCGGCGCGTTGTCCTGCTCGCTGCTGCGCGCCGTCGGCACCGAGGGGGAGCTGCACTCCTTCGAGCTGCGCGACGACTTCGCCCAGATCGCCCGGCGCAACGTCGAGGCGTTCTTCAACGGCCCGCACCCGGCCTGGCGGCTGCACGTCGGCGACGTCGCCGACTGCGCCGAGACCGGCTTCGACCGGATCATCCTCGACATGCTGACCCCGTGGGAGATGCTCGACATGGTCGAGCGGGCGCTGGTCCCCGGCGGCGTGCTGATCGGTTACGTGGCCACCACGCCGCAGCTCTCCGAGCTGGTCGAGGCGCTGCGCGAGCGCGGCGGCTGGACCGAGCCGCGTGCCTGGGAGTCGATGGTCCGCGACTGGCACGCCGAGGGCCTCGCGGTCCGGCCGGACCACCGCATGATCGCGCACACCGCGTTCCTGGTCTCCGCGCGCAAGCTCGCCCCCGGGGTCACCGCGCCGCCGCGCCGGCGCAAGCCCAGCAAGGGCGCCGAGGCGTACGCGCAGCGCCGCGACGCCCTGCGCGCCGCGGCGGCGGCCCGGCCGGTGGAGGAGCCCGACCAGTCCTGACCCCCGCCGCGCGAACCGCCACGGTCGGGCGGATCATGTGTGCCCGTGGGGACGACGACACCGGAGACGGTAAGCATGACAGAGCGGACCGGGACGCGCGGTGGGCGCGTCCGTCCCGGCCCCGGCGGTACCGGTCGACGGGAGGTGGCGTGAGCAGTCCCGGCTACGGCAACGGCGAGATGCCCGCCGTCTTCCCCGACTGGTCGCCCTACGCCGACCTGGAATCGGCCGCCCGGGCCTACCTGCGGGACCCCGACATCGCCCTGGAGGCGCTCGGCGGGGTGCTGCGCGGGGCCTCCGTGCTCGGCTTCACGCTGGAACGCTTCGTCAACGAGGTCAACGGGGTGTGGCAGGAGGTCGTCGTCTGCGACGGCAGCCGGCTGGTGCTCTGGCACGGCGAGGACGTGCCGCCGGGGGAGGGGCCGCCCGGCGCGATGACCTCGTCGCTGCGGGTGGTGCCGGTCTCCACGGTCACCGAGGTCGGCTGCCGGCGCCGGCTCACCCGCGCCGAGGACGGCACGGTCCGGGTCGACAGCATCGACGTGTACCTGCTGCTCAGCTCGCTTGACGAGGCGCCGCCGAGCGACGAGGCGGCCGGCACCCCGCGGCACGACGCGCTGCGCTTCGGCAAGACGCTCGACGACGGCGGCGCCGGGCAGATCACCCGGCTGGAGGAGTTCGCCCGGCTGGTGGCCTCGGTGGTCGGCCGGCCCATGCTCTGAAGCCGGCCCATGCTCCGAGTCGACCGGGGGCTCTGAGCCGGTGACGGCCCAGGCGGCACGACGCGGGCCGGGGACGGCGTCCCCGGCCCGCGTCAGCCGTGCGTCAGTCCTCGGCCTCCGGGCCGGCCACCTCGACGCCGTCGCTGCCCCGCGTCACGTGGATGCACTCGCCCGGACACTCCTTCGCCGAGTCGATCACCTCGAGGCGCAGGTGCTCCGGCACGTCCACCCGGGCGCCCGGGGCCTGCCGCAGCTCGCCGTCCGGGCCCTTGACGTACGCCAGGCCGTCGACGTCGAACTCGAAGACCTCCGGCGCGTACTGCACACACAGTCCGTCACCCGTGCAGAGGTCCTGGTCGACCCAGACCTGCAACTGGTCTGTCGCGACGTCGGTCACGAAGCACCCCCCATGTTCTCCCGTCCCGGACTCTGACGGTACCCGAACGCCCGTACCCGCCCGTCGACCAGCCCTTGGCGATCAAGCTTCGGTGACGAGCGCGTTGCGGAGGACCGAATCGGGCTCATAGCGGCTAGTGTTAGCTCAGAACGTTCAAGCCCCCCGGGGAGGTGGGACGTGGCACGCAGCGACGACGCGGACTCGCGCGCCGCACGGTGGGAAAAGGAAGCCCACGATCTCTCCACGCAGGTCGCGTTCCTGCAAGAGGAACTCGCTCTGGTGCGGCGCAAGTTGACCGAAAGCCCCCGACACGTCCGGCAGCTCGAAGAGCGGCTGGCGGCCACCCAGGCACAGTTGGCGCGGCTGACCGAGAACAACGAGCGGCTCGTGAGCACCCTCAAGGAGGCTCGCGCGCAGATCGTGACGCTCAAGGAGGAGATCGACCGGCTCGCCCAGCCACCCAGTGGCTACGGCGTCTTCCTGGCGAAGCACGACGACGGCACGGTGGACGTGTTCACCGGCGGGCGCAAGCTCCGCGTCGCCGTCTCGCCCTCGCTGGAGACCGACGAGCTACGCCGTGGGCAGGAGGTGCTGCTCAACGACGCACTCAACATCGTCGACGCGTTCGGCTTCGAGCGGGTCGGCGAGGTGGTGATGCTCAAGGAGATCCTGGTCGGTCCGGACGGCGCGCCGGGTGACCGGGCGCTGGTGGTCTCCCACTCGGACGAGGAGCGCATCGTGCACCTCGCCGAGACGCTGATCGGCAGCCCGATCCGGGCCGGCGACTCACTCATGATCGAGCCCCGCTCGGCGTACGCGTACGAGCGGATCCCGAAGAGTGAGGTCGAGGAGCTGGTCCTGGAGGAGGTGCCCGACGTCGACTACGAGGACATCGGTGGCCTCCAGGCGCAGATCGAGCAGATCCGCGACGCGGTGGAGCTGCCGTTCCTGCACGCCGACCTGTTCCGCGAGCACCAGCTCCGGCCACCGAAGGGCATCCTGCTCTACGGTCCGCCCGGCTGTGGCAAGACGCTGATCGCCAAGGCGGTGGCCAACTCGCTCGCCAAGAAGATCGCCGAGCGGTTGGGCAAGGACCGGCACACCAGCTTCTTCCTCAACATCAAGGGTCCCGAGCTGCTCAACAAGTACGTCGGCGAGACCGAGCGGCACATCCGGCTGATCTTCCAGCGCGCCCGGGAGAAGGCCGGCGAGGGCACCCCGGTGATCGTGTTCTTCGACGAGATGGACTCGATCTTCCGCACCCGCGGCTCCGGCGTCTCCTCCGACGTGGAGAACACCATCGTTCCCCAGCTGCTCAGCGAGATCGACGGCGTGGAGGGGCTGGAGAACGTCATCGTCATCGGCGCCTCCAACCGGGAAGACATGATCGACCCGGCGATCCTGCGGCCCGGTCGGCTCGACGTGAAGATCAAGATCGAGCGGCCGGACGCCGAGGCGGCCAAGGACATCTTTACGAAGTACGTCCTGGCCGACCTGCCGTTGCACGCCGACGACCTGGCCGAACACGGCAGCGACCCGCAGGCCACCGTGGCCGCGATGATCGACGCCGTCGTCCTGCGGATGTACTCCGAGACCGAGGAGAACCGCTTCCTCGAGGTCACGTACGCCAACGGCGACAAGGAAGTCCTCTACTTCAAGGACTTCAACTCCGGCGCGATGATCCAGAACATCGTCGACCGGGGCAAGAAGATGGCCATCAAGGAGTTCCTCACCTCCGGGCGCAAGGGGCTGCGGTTGCAGCACCTGCTCGACGCGTGCGTCGACGAGTTCCGGGAGAACGAGGACCTGCCCAACACCACCAACCCGGACGACTGGGCCCGCATCTCCGGCAAGAAGGGCGAGCGGATCGTCTACATCCGTACGCTCGTCTCCGGCGGCAAGGGCACCGAGGCCGGCCGGTCCATCGAGACCGCCAGCAACACCGGCCAGTACCTCTGAGGACGGCCCGACCGGGGCGGCGCCACACCGGCGCCGTCCCGGTCGGTCGTCTCCGAGCGGGACGGCGCGCCACCTACCGTCGATGTGCCGACTACGCTCGACGTGACGGGGACCGGGACGGCGAGCGGAGCGGGCAGGTCGATGAGCGTCAGACGGATCATGGGCACCGAGGTCGAGTACGGCATCTCCGTGCCCGGCCAGGCCGGAGCCAACCCGATGGTCACCTCCTCGCAGGTGGTCAACGCCTACGGGGCGCGACCGGAACTCAACCGGGGCGGACGGGCCCGCTGGGACTACGAGGAGGAGTCGCCGCTGCGCGACGCCCGCGGGTTCACCTACTCCGGGGCGGCGTACGACCCGGCCGAGGCGCTCGCCGACGAGGACCTCGGGCTGGCCAACGTGATACTCACCAACGGCGCCCGGCTCTACGTCGACCACGCCCACCCCGAATACTCCACCCCGGAGGTGACCACCCCGCTCGACGTGGTCCGCTGGGACAAGGCGGGCGAGCGGGTGATGGCCGAGGCGGCCCGACGGGCCGCCACGATCCCGGGCACCCACCCGATCCACCTCTACAAGAACAACACCGACAACAAGGGCGCCAGCTACGGCGCCCACGAGAACTACCTGATGCGCCGGCAGACACCGTTCGCCGACATCGTGGCGTACCTGACGCCGTTCTTCGTGACCCGGCAGATCGTCTGCGGCGCCGGCCGCGTGGGCATCGGCCAGGACGGCGGCCAGAGCGGCTTCCAGATCTCCCAACGTGCTGACTTCTTCGAGGTCGAGGTCGGGCTGGAGACCACGCTCAAGCGGCCCATCATCAACACCCGCGACGAGCCGCACGCGGACGCGGACAAGTACCGCCGCCTGCACGTCATCATCGGCGACGCCAATCTCTCCGAGATCTCCACGTTCCTCAAGGTCGGCACCACGTCGCTGATCCTCGCCATGATCGAGGAGAAGGCGCTCGGCGCCGACCTGGGCATCGCCGACCCGGTGGGTGAGTTGCGCGCGGTCAGCCACGACCCGTCCCTGAAGCACCTCATGCGGATGCGCGACGGTCGCCGGCTGACCGCGCTGGACGTGCAGTGGGCCTACCACGAGCGGGTTCGTTCCTTCGTGGACCAGCGGTACGGCCCCGACGTGGACGCGCAGACCGCCGACGTGCTGGACCGCTGGGAGAGCGTGCTGGACCGGCTCGGCCGCGACGCCTTCGAGTGCGCCGACGAGCTGGACTGGGTGGCCAAGCTGCGGGTCCTGGAGGGCTACCGGGAGCGGGAGAAGCTCGGCTGGGGCTCGCACAAGCTGCAACTGGTCGACCTGCAGTACTCCGACGTGCGGCCGGAGAAGGGCCTCTACCACCGGCTGGTCCAGCGCGGCTCGATGAAGACGCTGCTCACCGACGAGCAGACCCGCACCGCGATGACCGAGCCGCCGGAGGACACCCGGGCCTACTTCCGCGGCCGGTGTCTGGCCCAGTACGCCTCCGAGGTGGTGGCCGCGAGCTGGGACTCGGTCATCTTCGACGTGGGCCGGGAGTCGCTGGTCCGGGTGCCGATGATGGAGCCCGAGCGGGGCACCCGCGCGCACGTCGGTCAGCTCTTCGACAGGTGCGAGAGCGCCAAGGATCTGCTGGAGCTGCTGACCGGCGGCTGAGCCGGTTGCCGGAAGGCCCGTTGCGTGCCCAACCCGGCGCGCGGCGGGCTTTTCGTCGCCCGCGCGAGGTAAGTTGATCGCAGGCGATCGTGGAGGAGGCACCACCATGGCGACGCAAGAGGGTGGTCAGACCCAGTCCGGCAAGTCCCACGAGGAGGTCGAGGAGGTCACCGCGCAGGCCAATCCCGAGGTGGCCGAGCGGCACGCCGAGATCACCGAGGACGTCGACGACCTGCTCGACGAGATCGACTCCGTCCTGGAGGAGAACGCAGAAGAGTTCGTGAGGGGATATGTGCAGAAAGGGGGTCAATGAGGCTTATGTCCGATTTGCCGCAGGCTTCGGACAAGCTCTGCCCCCAGTGTGGTCGGTCGCTGCCGGCGTCGGCGTTTCACCGTAACCGGCGGCGGCCAGATGGCCTGGCCTTCTACTGCAAGACCTGCGCACTCGCGCGCTCGGAGGCGAGCCGCCGTAGGCGCGGGATCACGCCGCAGAAGAAGGCTGCCGTGCCGGTCGCGGACGGCCTGAAGTGGTGCCCCGACTGTGCGCAGATCAAGCCGGTCGACGACTTTCCTCGAACCACCAACGCGAGCGGTCGCCACAGCTACTGCAAGCCCTGCCACATCGCACGGGGCAACGAGAGCAAGCAGCGGCTCTACGGCGGCAATCGCGAGTACCACCTGCGTCGCCGCTACGGGGTCGGGGAGAAGGAGTTCCAGGAGCTCCTGGCCGAGCAGGGCGGCGTGTGCGCGATCTGCCGGCGTCCCGATCCGGAACATCTGGACCACGATCATCGCACCGGATGGGTCCGCGGGATACTCTGCTTCAACTGCAACGGCGGTCTCGGCCAGTTCAAGGACAACCTCGACAACCTGGCCGGGGCGATCACATACCTGAGAGGAACCACGTGGCAGCGGGTTTTGATCCATCCGGGCGTCTTCCAGATGTGTTCACCAACGCGGGGACGTCCTCCTTCACCACGTTCCTGAGCAAGGCGGCCCCCGAGATGCTGCCGGGTCGTCGGCCGCTGCCGCCCGGCATGGCCGCCGACCTGGCGCCGCACGCGACCACGATCGTGGCGATCGCGGCCGCGAACGGCGTGGTCATGGCCGGCGACCGTCGCGCCACCATGGGCAACCTGATCGCCCAGCGTGACATCGAGAAGGTGCACCCGGCCGACGCGTACTCGCTTGTCGGCATCGCGGGCACGGCGGGCATCGGCATCGAGCTGATGCGACTGTTCCAGGTGGAGCTGGAGCACTACGAGAAGATCGAGGGCGCGATGCTCTCGCTCGACGGCAAGGCCAACCGGCTGGCCTCGATGATCCGGGGCAACCTGGGCGCGGCCATGCAGGGCCTGGCCGTGGTCCCGCTGTTCGCCGGCTTCGACCTGGCCGCGAGCGACCCGGCGCGGGCCGGCCGGATCTTCAGCTTCGACGTGACCGGCGGTCCCTACGAGGAGACCGGTTACGACGCGATCGGCTCCGGTTCGCTGTTCGCCAAGTCAGCGCTGAAGAAGCGCTTCCGGGCCGGCCTGTCGGTCGACGACGCGACGCGGCTGGCCGTCGAGGCGCTCTACGACGCCGCGGACGACGACACCGCCACCGGCGGCCCCGACCTGACCCGGCGGATCTACCCGGTCGTGATGACCGCGACGGCCGAGGGCACCCACCGGCTCACCGACGCCGAGACGGCGGCGATCGCGGAGAGCGTGGTGTCCGGTCGGATGGAGAACCCCGGCGGCTGACCCCGCTCGCACGTCCACCGAGTCAGCAGTCCCGCACCACAGGTACGAAGGAGAACCGCCGCCGTGGCCATGCAGTTCTACGCCTCGCCCGAGCAGATCATGCGCGACCGCTCCGAGCTGGCCCGCAAGGGCATCGCCCGGGGCCGCAGCGCGGTGGTCCTGAGTTACGCCGGCGGGGTGCTCTTCGTCGCCGAGAATCTGTCCAGCACGCTGCACAAGGTCAGCGAGATCTACGACCGGATCGGCTTCGCCGCGGTCGGCCGGTACAACGAGTTCGAGAACCTGCGCCGCGCCGGGGTGCGGATGGCCGACCTCAACGGCCTGAGCTACGACCGGCGCGACGTGACCGGGCTGGCGTTGGCGAACGCGTACGCGCAGACGCTGGGCGCCATCTTCACCGAGCAGTCGAAGCCGTTCGAGGTGGAGATCTGCGTGGCCGAGGTGGGCGCCACGGCGGAGGACGACTCGCTCTACCGGGTGACCTACGACGGCTCGGTCAACGACGAGCCGGGCCGGATGGCGATGGGCGGTCAGGCCGAGGCGATCACCGGGGTGCTGAAGAACGAGCACCGGCCGGAGATGTCGCTGTCGGAGGCGGTACGCGCCGCGATGAAGGCGCTGAGCAGCGTCGGCGGTGAGGGCGGGGCGGCCCGGACGATCGCGGCGAACCAGTTGGAGGTGGCGGTCCTGGACCGGCGCCGGGTGGGCCGGACGTTCCGGCGGATCACCGGGGCGGCGCTGACCGCGCTGCTGGACGGCGACGCGGAGGGTGACGTCGCGCCGGCGCCGGGCCGGGCGAAGACGCCGACGGTGCCGACCGAGGAGGCGAAGAAGCCGATCACGTCGGCGGGTTCGGCCGACCTGGAGGGCAATCGGGAGGACGCGCCCGGCGAGTGACGCCGGTTTCCGGACCCCGCCACGTCGCTGAGGTGGCGGGGTTCGTCGCTGTCCGGGGGTCCCGGCGTACGACGCTGACGGCGGGCGCTGCCCATCGGGGGCTCCGGGCGGCTAATGTCTCATCATGGAGCGGCGAATCTTCGGCCTCGAGACCGAGTACGGCGTCACCTGCACCTATCGCGGGCAACGCCGGCTTTCCCCCGACGAGGTCGCGCGGTACCTGTTCCGACGGGTGGTGTCGTGGGGCCGGTCGAGCAACGTTTTCCTGCGTAACGGGGCTCGCCTCTATCTGGACGTGGGCTCGCATCCGGAATATGCGACGCCGGAGTGCGACTCGGTGACCGATCTGGTGGCGCACGACCGGGCCGGCGAGCGGATCCTGGAGGGGCTGCTCGTCGACGCGGAGAAGCGGCTGCACGACGAGGGCATCGCGGGCGAGATCTATCTGTTCAAGAACAACACCGATTCGGCCGGCAACTCGTACGGCTGCCACGAGAACTACCTGGTGTCCCGGCACGGGGAGTTCGGCCGGCTGGCCGACGTGCTGATCCCGTTCCTGGTCACCCGGCAGTTGATCTGCGGTGCGGGCAAGGTGTTGCAGACGCCGCGCGGCGCCGTCTACTGCCTGTCGCAGCGGGCGGAGCACATCTGGGAGGGCGTCTCGTCGGCGACCACCCGGAGCCGGCCGATCATCAACACCCGGGACGAGCCGCACGCGGACGCGGAGCGCTACCGCCGGCTGCACGTCATCGTGGGCGACTCCAACATGAACGAGGTCACCACGCTGCTGAAGGTCGGCACCGCCGACATCGTGCTGCGGATGATCGAGGCCGGCGTGGTGATGCGGGACCTGACGTTGGAGAATCCGATTAGGGCCATCCGGGAGGTGTCGCACGACATCACCGGCCGGCGCAAGGTTCGGCTGTCCTCCGGCAAGGAGGTCTCGGCGCTGGAGATCCAGCAGGAATACCTGGCGAAGGCGACGGAGTTCGTGGAGCGCCGGGGCGGGGACCAGACCGCGAAGCGGGTGGTGGAACTGTGGGGGCGGGTGCTGCGGGCGGTGGAGACCGGTGACCTGGACCCGGTGGCACGCGAGATCGACTGGGTGAGCAAGCTCAAGCTGATCGAGCGTTACCAGCGCAAGCACGACCTGCCGCTGTCGCATCCGCGGGTGGCGCAGATGGATCTGGCCTATCACGACCTGCGTCGTGGCCGGGGCCTGTACGGGTTGCTGGAGCGCCGGGGCGAGGTGGACCGGGTGGCGAACGACCCGGAGATCTTCGAGGCGAAGGAGACGCCGCCGCAGACCACCCGGGCGCGGCTGCGTGGTGAGTTCATCCGGCACGCGCAGGAGAAGCGGCGTGACTTCACCGTCGACTGGGTGCACCTGAAGCTGAACGACCAGGCGCAGCGCACGGTGCTCTGCAAGGACCCGTTCCGCGCGTACGACGAGCGGGTGGAGCGGCTGATCGCCAGCATGTGAGCGCGGCGGCGGCCGGTGCCTTGGTGCCGGCCGCCGCGGCCCCGGTAGGCTGGCCCCGCCATGGACACTTCCGAACCGCAGGGCCGCGAGCGCGGCCGTACCTCCGGCCGCGAGCGGGACGGCGGCGCCGAGAAACTCAACTGGATCGACCGGCGGCGGGAGAAGATCCGCGCCGAGATCGCGCGCAACCGCCGCGGCGACCACAAGGTGCCGACCTGGGCGATGGCGGTCGCGCTGGTGGTGATCGTGGCGGCCTGGGTCGGGCTGATCGTCTTCTTCGGCTGAGGCCGGCCGGCGAGGTGGCTCAGCCGAGCAGGCCGGCGGCGTACCGGCCGGCGGCGGCGGCGGCCAGGAAGTAGGCGTGGTCGGCGTCGAGGCCGCGGCCCATCGTCGACAGCCCGACCGGGCTGGCGCGCAGCGCCGCGTCGAGGCCGTCGGTGGGCACCGTGACGACGCGGTGCCGGTCCGCCAGCGGTGCCAGCGCCGCCGTCACGTCCGCCGCCAGTTCCGGGTCGAGGCCGTCGGGCACGACCAGTTCCGCGGGGGCCAGCGCGACCCGGCCGTACGCGGTGAGGCTGTGGTGGGAGACGCCGCGGTGCCGGGGGCGGGGATCGGCGTCGGAGATCCGCAGTGAGCCGACCGGGCGTCCGCCCAGCGTGGCGACCGCGTTGACGGCTTCACCGACGGCGACGCCGGAGAAGCCCCAGCGGGTGCCGGTGCCGAGGTTGCCCGGCCCCTGGGCGACGATCGCCAGGTCGGCGTGGAGCACGTGTCGGGCGGCGAGCAGGCCGCTGTGCAGCGTGCTGGCTTCCAGGTCGCCGCCGAACGCCTGGCCGACGCTGACCGTGCCGGCGAGGTGGCCGGCGAGGCCGGCGAGGGTGCGGGAGAACCAGGCGGGCAGCGCGCCGCCGTCGGTGAGCAGGTACGCGACCCGGGCGTGCGGGGCGTCGGCGTGCACGCCGGCCAGGATCGCCGGCAGGGCGGAGTGCAGGTCGGCGGTGACCACCGGCATCCCGTCGACGGACTCGGCGGTGGCCAGCCGGTGGTGGTGCGGGGAGGCTTCCTCGTCGACGCCGAGCAGGATCGGTTGCAGCGGCGTGTAGCGGGCCTTGACGAGGTGCCCGGCGTCGCGGCTGTCGCCGGCCTGCGGCGGGTCGGCGGGGAGCCGGTCGGGCAGCGCGACGACCAGGGCGTAACCGCCGGTCCCGAGGCCCATCAGCAGCGCGCCGGCGTTGAGCAGCACGCGGTCGCCGGGTTCCGGGTCGCCGACCAGCGCCGGGTAGGCCAGGGCCCGCATCCGGGCGCCGTCGGGCAGGTCGACGTCGAGTTCCACGGCGCCGGCCCACCGTCGTCGTACCGTCGTGACCGTGCCGGACCGCCATCGCACCATGACCGGCAACCTATCGGCCGGCGGCGGGGCGGGCGACGGCCGGGTCAGGCGTCCTGGTCGACGGGTCGACCGGGTTCGTCCTGGGTGGTCCGGGCGCGCCGGCCGGTGGCGCGGGACCGGGTGGGGTCGAGGAAGACGTACGCGATCTCCGGGAACCGCCCGGTGAGTCGGCGTTCCGCCTCGTCGGCGGCGGCCTCGATCTCGGCGCCGGTGGCGTCGTCGCGGAAGTCGACCTTGGCGGCGACCAGGATGTCCGCCGGGCCGAGGAACATGGTCATCAGCGTGTCGACCCGGTCGACCGTCGGCAGCGTGGCCAGCTCCTGCTCGATCTGCCGGTGGGTGCGTTCCGAGACGGCGCGGCCGACCAGCAGCGAGATGTTGCTGTGCGCCAGGATCGCGGCGACCACCAGCAGCAGCACGCCGATGAGGATGGAGGCGACGCCGTCGTAGAGTTCGTCGCCGGTGAGGTGGGACAGGGTGAGCCCGGCGGCGGCGATGAGCAGGCCGATCAGCGCGGCGCTGTCCTCCAGGAAGACGGCCTTGACCGTGGTGTCGGCGGTGAGCCGCAGGTAGCGGCGGGGGGTGGTGCGCCAGCGCCGGGACTCGCCGCGCACCTGCCGGACGGCCCGGGCCAGCGACACCGACTCGATGGCGAACGAGATCGCCAGCACCACGTACGCGACCAGGTAGTCGCCGGTGTGTTCGTGCACGAGGATGGTGGTGACGCCGTGGGTGATGGCGAAACCGGCGCCGGCCACGAACGTGAACAGCGCGGCGAGGAACGCCCAGACGTAGCTCTCCTTGCCGTACCCGAACGGGTGCCGGGGGTCGGCGGGCCGCGCGCCGCGACGCAGCGCCAGGTAGAGCAGCACCTCGGTGGTGGTGTCGGCGACCGAGTGGGCGGCCTCGGAGAGCATCGCCGCGGAGCCGGAGAGCAGGCCCGCGACCAGCTTGGCGATCGCGATGGCGAGGTTGGCCGCGCCGGCCACCACGACGGTGCCGACGCTCTCGGTCTTGACTTCCGGTTCCGCCATGGGCTCACCCTATGGCCGGTCCGGACGGGCCGCCCGGTGAGCTGGACGGGGCCGCTCGGGTGGTGACCGCGCGCCGCGCCCGCGTGGGTGCCCGCGTCGGACGCGCGGGCTGCTAGCGTTCGGTACGTGTCCCGGACCCGTACCGAACGCCTGGTCAACCTGGTGATCTGCCTGCTGTCGACGCGGCGTTTCCTGACCGCCGCCCAGATCGCCGCGACCGTGCCCGGCTACGAGCACGACCCGGACGACGCCAAGGACCATGAGGCGTTCCAGCGCAAGTTCGAGCGCGACAAGGCCGAGCTGCGGGAGCTGGGCGTGCCGCTGGAGACCGGCACGGCGAGCGTCTTCGACGCCGAGCCGGGCTACCGGATCGCCCACCGGGAGTACGCGCTGCCCGACATCCCGCTCGAACCGGACGAGGCCGCCGCGGTGGGCATCGCGGCCCGGCTGTGGCAGCACGCCGGCCTGGCCGCCGCCGCCTCGTCGGGGCTGGCGAAGCTGCGCGCCGCCGGCATCGACGTGGACCCGCAGGCCACGCTGGGTCTGGAGCCGATGGTGACGGTCGATCCGGCGTTCGCCCCGCTGACCGCCGCCGCGCGGGACCGCCGGGAGGTCGCCTTCGACTACCGGGTGCCGGACCGGGACGCGCCGACCCGCCGCCGGGTGCAGCCGTGGGGCGTGGTGTGTTGGCGCGGCCGGTGGTACGTGGTCGGTCACGACCTGGACCGGGCGGCGACCCGCTGCTTCCGGCTCTCCCGGGTCGTCGGCGCGGTCCGGGCGACCGGCGAGCCGGGTGCCTACCAGCCGCCCGCCGGGGTGGACCTGATCAGTCACGTGGCCCGCTGGTCGGGGCCGGTGGAGCGCACCGGCCGGGCGACCGTGCTGGTCACGCCGGGCCGCGCCGCCGGGCTGCGGCGCTGGGCGGTGGAGAGCCACGCCGGGCCGGACGGGGACCGGCTGGTGCTGCCGTACGCCGACGCCGAGTTCCTGGCCGGCCAGATCGTCGGGTACGGCCCGGACGTGCGGGTGCTGGAGCCGCCGGAGGTTCGGGAGGCGGTCATCCAGCGGTTGAAGGAGGTCGCGGCCCGGCACGACGAGCTGGCGGTGGCCGGGGGTGCCCGGTGACCCGGCCGGCGGCGGCCCGCGCCGGCCGTGCCTCGGCCGACCGGCTGGCCCGGCTGCTCAACCTGGTGCCCTACCTGTTGGCCCGCCCCGGCATCGAGATCGCCGAGGCGGCGCACGACCTGGGCGTGACCGAGCGGCAGCTCCGGGAGGATCTGGAGCTGCTCTGGGTGTGCGGGCTGCCGGGTTACGGCCCCGGTGACCTGATCGACATGGCGTTCGACGGCGACCGGGTGACGATCACCTACGACGCCGGCATCGACCGGCCGCTGCGGCTCACCCCCGACGAGGCGTTGGCCCTGGTGGTGGCGCTGCGAATGCTCGCCGAGACGCCCGGGGTGGCCAACCGGGAGGCGGTGGAGCGGGCCCTGGCGAAGATCGAGAGCGCGGCCGGTGACCTGGGCGGCGCGCCGGTGGAGGTGCTGCTGCCCGGCGACACCGACCGGGTGCGGGAGCTGCGCGCCGCGGTCGAGCGGGGCCGCGCGCTGCGGATCACCTACTACACGCCGGCACGGGACGAGTCCACCGAACGCACCATCGACCCGTTACGGATGCTGTCGGTGGGCGGCCGGGCGTACGTGGAGGCGTGGTGCCGCCGTGCCGAGGCGGTCCGGCTGTTCCGGGCCGACCGGATCGACGCGGTCACCGAGCTGCCGGAGCGGGCCGTGGTGCCGCCGCAGGCCCGCCCGCACGACCTGCGGGACGGCGTGTTCCGGCCGTCGGCCGACCTGCCGTTGATCACGCTGCGGATCGGCCGGGGCGAGCGGTGGATCACCGAATACTATCCGTGCGAGCGGGTCGAGGCCGACGGTGAGCAGTGGCTGGTGTCGCTGCGGGTCACCGACCTCGGCTGGGCCCGCCGGTTCGTGCTCGGGCTGGGCCCGGACGCGACCGTGGTGGCCCCGGCCGAGCTGGCCGAGCAGGTCCGCGCGCAGGCGGTCGCCGCGCTGGACGCGTACGCGGTCCCGACCGGCACCGCCGGTCCGGCGGCCACCGGCGTCACCCGATAGGCTGACCGCGTGGTGATGTGGATCGTGCTCGGGGTCGTGCTGTTCGCGCTGGTCGTGCTGGCCCTGGCGGTCCGCCCGGTGGTGGCCCGGCTGCCCCGGCTGCGCCGTTCGGCGGTGGCGTTGCAGCGCCGGGCCGTCGAGGCGGAGTCGCTGCGCTCGGCCGCCGAGGAGTTGCAGGCGCGGGCCGAGGCGCTCCAGGAGCGGGCGACCGTCGCGCAGGAGCGGATCACGTTGATCAAGGCCAAGCGCGGGGAGTAGTGATCGACGCGTGCCGTTTCCCACCCGAATGCGCCGGGACGGGTGGTTGACGGGACACTTCGGGTTGGCCGAGACTTCACCGACCGGGTCGGCACCAGCGGGCCCGGCGGGGGTGGCAAGCCGCTGCGACGCACGTACGATGGGCGGCGACCCACCTTCACCACCGACACAGAGCGACTGGAGCTTCCCATGGGTGCCCTCAAGCCGTGGCACATCGCCGTACTCGTGGTCGTGCTGATCCTGCTGTTCGGCGCGAAGCGGCTTCCGGACGCGGCCCGCTCGCTGGGCCGTTCGCTGCGGATCATCAAGGCCGAGACGAAGAGCCTGCACGACGACGACCGTGACCTGGCCGAGAAGGCCGACGCGCAGGCCGCCTACCAGCCTCTCCCGCCGCAGCAGCCGCTCCAGGGCCAGCAGCAGTACGCGCAGCCCCAGCAGCAGTATGCTCCGCAGCCGCAGCAGCCGGTCGCCCCGCCGGTCGACCCGGTGCAGCGCGTCCGCGAGAACTGATCCGAAGGGGCCTCATCACCGTGGCCTTCGGGTTGAAGAAGCGCGGGCCGAGCACGTTCGCGCGCGCCGCCGACGGCTCGATGACGCTCATCGAGCACATCCGCGAACTGCGTAATCGACTGTTCCGGGCTTCCCTGGCGGTCGTGGTCGGCTTCGGCTTCGGTTTCTGGCTGGCCGAGCCGGTCCGGAAGTTGCTGTCGCAGCCCTACTGCGACCTGCCGCAGTCGGTCGATCCGGACACCGGCAAGTGCCTGTTCGTGCAGCTCGGCGTCGCCGACGTCTTCCTGCTGAATCTGAAGATCGGTCTCTGGGTCGGCCTGATCATCGCCGCCCCGGTCTGGCTCTACCAGCTCTGGGCGTTCATCGCGCCCGGCCTGCACCGGCACGAGCGGCGGTACGCGTACATCTTCACCGCGCTCGCCGCCCCGTTGTTCGCCGCCGGTGCGGTGCTGGCGTTCTTCGTCACCACCAAGGGACTCGAGTTCCTGCTCAACGTCTCCGGCGACGACATCGCGACCAACCTCGAGGTCACCCGCTACATCTCCTTCGTCACCAACCTGATCCTGCTGTTCGGGGTGGCGTTCGAGTTCCCGCTGATCGTGCTGATGCTCAACTTCGTCGGCCTGGCCAGCGCGAAGCGGCTGCTGAGCTGGTGGCGCGTGGCGATCTTCGTGTTCTTCGCGTTCTCCGCGGTGGTCACGCCGACGCCGGACCCGTTCGGCATGACGGCGCTGGCGATCTGTCTCTCCGCGCTCTACTTCGGCGCGGTCGGGGTGGCGTTCATCAACGACCGACGGCGCGGTCGGGGCCGGGAGGTCTACGCGGGCATCGCCGACGACGAGGTGTCGCCGCTGGACCTGTCCGACGAGCCGGTGCCGACCGGCGCCCGGATCGAGGCGTCCGCCCCGGTCGCGGCCCCCGAGCCGGTCGCCGCGCCGGCGCCGATCGAACGCCGCTACGACGACATGACCTGACCGTCCGGTCCGCAGTCGAACGCCGTCCCCGCCGCTCGGGGGCGGCGTTCGTCGTCCCGGGAGGTGGGTGGATCGGGGCTCAGGCCACCCGGCGGGCGGCGGTGGGGGACAGCGCCGGAACGGCGTCGGGGTGCAGGATCGCGGCGATCGCCTCGGCGCCGTCGACCAGGCGGGGACCGGCCCGCACGATGAGCGCGTCCGCGTCCACCGCCCAGACCTCCGCGCCGGGGAAGTGCCCGGCCACCGCGCCGGCCTGGTCGGCGGCCCCGTCCAGCCGGAAGCCGCACGGCGCGACCAGCACCACCTCCGGGTCGGCGGCCCGCAGCTCCGCCCAGGTCGTCGGCGTGGACCGGGCCCCCGCACTGGTGGCCACCGGCTCGCCGCCGGCGACGTCCACCAGGTCCGGGATCCAGTGCCCGGCGCCGAACGGCGGGTCCACCCACTCGACCACGGCGACCCGCCGCCGGGGCCGGCCGGCCACCGCCGACCGGATCGCCGCCAGCCGGGCGCGCAGGCCGTCCACCAGGGCCTCGGCGCGGTCCGGCACCCGGGCCGCCGCGCCCACCGCGCGGATCGTGCCCAGCACGTCGTCGAGCGTGTACGGGTCGAGCGACAGCACCTCCGCCCGCGCGCCGAGATGCTCGACCGCGTCGGCCACCCGGCCGGACGGCAGCGCGCAGACCCGGCACAGGTCCTGGGTGAGGATCAGGTCCGGGTCCAATCCGGCCAGCGCGCCGGCGTGCAACGTGTACAGGTCGTCGCCGGCGGCGACCCGCTCCCGCACGTACGCGTCGATCTCGCCGGGGCTCATGCCGCGGGTGTCCCGTCCACCCACCACCACCGTGACGCCGGCCCGGTACGACGGCGGCACCTCGCACTCGAACGTCACCCCGACCAGGTCGTCGCCGAGGCCCAGCGCGTAGACGATCTCGGTGGCGGACGGGAGCAGGGAAACCAGACGCATGCCGCCCATCATGCCGGGCCGGCGCGCGGCTGCACATTCGAGTCGCCCTCGGGCCTTGCCGCCACCGCCGGCCCGCTTAGACTCTGCTGACTCCGCCGAGTCCCACGCCCGTCCCGGTCAGCGCGCTGACCTCCGCTCCGGAGAGCCCCGATGAAAAGCCGTACCGCCGCCGTCCTGACCGTCCTCTGTGCCGTCACCGCGCTCACCGCCTGCGGCGACGACGAGCCCGCGCCGAAGGGCGAGCAGGTCCCGGTGACCGCCACCGACACCAGCTGCGAGGTCACCACCACGCTGTTCACCCCCGGCACGGTGACCTTCACCGTGACCAACCGGGGGCAGCAGGCCACCGGCGTCTACGTCTACGGCCGGGAGGGCGACGGCTTCACCAAGGTGATCGCCGAGGTGGCCGACGTGCCGGCGGGCCGCACCGGTGACCTGCGCGCCACGCTCGCCACCGGCTCCTACGAGGTGGCCTGCAAGCCCGGCCGGCAGGGCGACGGGGTGCGCACCCGGATCACCGTCTCCGACGACGGCAACGTGGCCAGTGCCGCGGCCGAGACCGCGTACGACCGGGCGGTCGCCGTCGAGCTGACCGGTGACACGCTCACCGGCGCGGACGGGCTGATCGCCGAGCCCGGCGAGAAGCTCTCGCTGAAGGTGACCAACAAGACCGCCGGCGCCCGGACGCTGTACGTGCTCAATCCGGACGGCAAGCGGATCGCCGAGCTGAAGGCGGAGCCGAACGGCACCGCCGAGACGGTGGTGGCCCTGGGCGCGGCCGGGAACTGGACGCTCAAGGTCAAGGGCGACGGGGTGCCGTCGGTGAGCAAGCGGCTGGTGGTGCGCTGACCGGAAGAGTTACGACGCGGGTGCATCCATCGGGGACGGTGCGGGCGAAGCAAGGGTCGTGACGACAGTCACGGACCTGGTCGCCTCGACGAAAGGCTCCCCGATGAACATCGCTCGTCTCGCCGCCCGGCTGGCCGTGGGCGCCACGGCCGCGGCGGTGGCCACCGCCGTCGCCGCCGCGCCCGCCCAGGCCGGCGCGAAGCAGCCCGGCACGCGTTCGCTGGCCGCGGTGCTCACCGCCGACAAGAGCGGCTTCGACCGCAACGCGCGGGACTTCGACGTGCTCACCAAGGCGGTCCTGACCGTGTTGGAGGCGAAGCCGAACTCGCCGGTGAAGGTGCTCACCGACGGCACGGTCGCGCTGACCGCGTTCGTGCCGAACGACTACGCGTTCCGCGAGCTGGTCCGCGACATCACCCACGCGCGGACGCTGCCGAGCGAGAAGGCCGCGTTCGACGGGGTCGCCGGCCTGGGTGTGGACACCGTGGAGAACGTGCTGCTCTACCACGTGGTGCCGGGCGCCACGATCGACCGGAAGGCGGCGCTGAAGGCCGACGGCGCGGAGCTGTCGACCGCACTCGGCGCCTCCGTCGAGGTCGACGTGCGGCACTGCTGGTACGGCAAGCAGGTGCGCCTGGTCGACGCGGACACCAACGACCGTGACGCGCGGGTGGTCCGCTACGACATCAACAAGGGCAACAAGCAGATCGCCCACGCGGTGGACCGGGTGCTGCGCCCGGTCGACCTGCCCTGACCCACGTACCGTCCGACGGCGTCCGGCTCCGTGCCGGGCGCCGTCGTCGTGTCGCCGGTCAGCGGACGGAGTGGCCGAACTGGCTGCTCAACGCCAGCCCGGCGGTACAGCTCAGCTCACCGGGGGCGAGCTGGACGTGGGAGGGCCGCCACGTCTCGGCGGCGCCCGTCGGGCCGACGCGGGCGAGCAGGCAGTCGTACTGGCTGGCCCGCAGCGCCACGCCGACCGTGCCGCCCCGCACGGCGATCTCCTGCCGCACGGCCGGGTCGAGTTCCAGGCCGGCCACGGCGGCACGGACCGCCGCCTCGTCGGGGCCGGACCGGGTGAGCGCCGCCCGGAGCCGAGCGTCGACGCCGGTGAGGGACGGGTCCCGGGGGACCGGAAGCGGGTCGCCGGTGGGGCAGTCGATGTCGTCGTCGCGGTCGTCCCGTTCGGGGCCGAGGTTCAGCCGGAAGCAGACGGGTTCGGTGCCCTCGACCCGTTCGCCCCAGTCGTTGACGCCGACCCCGTGCCCGGTCACCCGCAGCACCAACGTCACCCCGGTCTGCCAGTGCGTCTCGCCGCGCACCTGGAGCACCTCCACCGCCTGCTCCTGCCCGGCGGCGTGCACGAACTCGTCGGCCTGGTAGAGGTGGTCGACGTCGAACCGGCTCTCCAGCCGGTCGACCGTCCCGGTCGCGTCGGCGACCGCGCTGTCGTGCCAGGGCGTCTCGCCCGGCCGGTGCGCCCACCACAGCCCGGCGGCCAGCGCGAACGGGGCGAGCGCGAACGGGGCGAGGACGGCGATCAGCGTGCGGGAACGCATGGCGCGGAGTATGCCGTACGGTCGTCCGCGCCGTGGCCCCGTCGATCACCGACGTCGGTGTCTCCCCTGGTGGGCGGTGCGCCCCGTGTCGTACCGTGCTCGCCGTGACCGCGCCCGATCATGTTCCGCCCGGCCCGGTGGCCGTGCTCGCCAACCCGACCGCCGCCCGGGGCCGGCACCGGGGCCTGCTGCCGGAGGTCCTGGCGCGCCTCGGCGTCGCCGGCCGCCCGGTGGAGCTGCTGCGCGCGCGTACCGCCGGGGAGGCGGAGGCGGCGTGCCACGCCGCGGTGGCCGGCGGCGCCGGGGCGCTGGTCTCGGTCGGCGGCGACGGCACCGTGCACCGTGCGGTGCAGGCGGTCGCCGGCACGGCGGTGCCGTTCGGGCCGGTCCCGGCCGGCACCGGCAACGACTTCGCGGTGGACACCGGCTACCCGGCCGACCCGCTCGCCGCCGTCGACGTGATCGCCGCCGCGCTGGCCGCCGGCCGGACCCGCCCGGTGGACCTGGCCCGGCTGTCCCGGCCCGGCGACGACGACCGCTGGTTCGGCGCGGTGCTCGCGGCCGGCTTCGACGCGATCGTCAACGAGCGGGCCAACCGGATGCGCTGGCCGCGCGGTCGGCGCCGCTACGACCTGGCGATCCTGGTCGAGCTGGCCCGGCTGCGCCCCCGCCGCTACCGGCTCACCCTCGACGGCGAGCCGCACGAGGTGGACGCGGTGCTGGTCGCGGTCGGCAACGCGGCCAGCTACGGCGGCGGCATGCGGATCTGCCCGGACGCCGACCCGACCGACGGGCTGCTGGACGTGGTGGTGGGCGGTCGCTTCGACAGGCGCACGCTGATGCGGGTCAAGCCTCGCATCTACCGGGGCACCCACGTCACGCACCCGCTGGTGCGGACCTACCGGGCGCGGACGGTGGAGCTGGTCGCCGACGGCATCACCACGTACGTGGACGGCGAGCGGGCGTTCCCGTTGCCGGTGACCGTCACCGCCGTGCCGGCGGCGCTGCGGCTGCTGCGCTGACCACGGCCGGTGGTGGGGCGGCGGCGCGGACCGCGCCCGCGCTCGCGGCCACCACCAGCGCGATGGCGAGCACCTCGACCGGGTGCAGCGCCTGACCGAGCACCAGCCAGCCGGCCAGCGCGGCGATCGCCGGTCCGAGGCTCATCAGCACCGCGAACGTGGCGGTGGGCAGCCGTCGCAGCGCCGCCAGCTCCAGGCTGTAGGGCAGCACCGAGGCGAGCAGCGCCAGCCCGGCGCCGAGCCCCAGCACCGCCGGGTGGACCAGCCGACCGCCCGCGTCGACCAGCCCGATCGGCAGGGTGACAAGCGCCGCCACGGTGAGGGCCAGGGCCAGCCCGTCGGCCCGGGGGAACCGCGCGCCGACCCGGGCCGAGCAGACGATGTACGCCGCCCACATCGTGCCCGCCGCCAGCGCCAGCGCCGCGCCGACGGGGTCCAGCCGGTCGAAGCCGCCCTGCCCGAGCAGGGCGACGCCGGCCAGCGCCAGCCCGGCCCAGCACCACGCGGCGACCCGGCGTGCCCCGACCACGGAGAGCGCCAACGGGCCGAGCACCTCCAGCGTCACGGCCGGCCCGAGCGGGATCCGTTCGATCGCCTGGTAGAAGATCGAGTTCATGCCGGCCAGGGCCAGCCCGAACGCGACCACGGCGGCCCAGTCGCCGCGCCGGTGCCCGCGCAGCCGGGGCCGGCACACGACGAGCATCAGCAGCGCGCCGAGAGTGAGCCGCAGCGTGACCGCCCCGGCCACCCCGGTCCGCGGGAACAACGACGCGGCCAGCGCGGAGCCGAACTGCACGGACAACGCCCCACCGAGCACCAGCGCCACCCCACCGAGCCGGCCCGGCGGTAGGGGGTGCCGGGCGGTGCCGCCGCTGACCTCAGCCGGCATGCCGGACATCGGGCCGGGCACGTCGGCCCCGGGGCTCCGCCGCGCGGCCGGCCCGACGCTCCGCCGCGCGGCCAGCTTGACGACCCGACGCGTGGCCGGTCACCGGATGCCGGCCAGGTCGAGCACGGCGCCCAGCCCGTTCGGCCGGCCGGGTTCGGCGCACGGCAGCACCAGCACGCCGCAGCCGGCCGCCACCGCGCCGGCGTCGGCCGGGGTGTCGCCCACCATCAGCGTGTGCTCCGGGTCGACGCCGAGCAGCCCGCAGGCCCGCAGGAAGATGCCCGGGTCCGGCTTGCAGCGCCCCACCTCGTACGACAGCGCGTACGCGTCGACAAGCGCGTCCAGGTCCCAGGCGGTGAAGAGTGGTCGCAGGTCGAAGCCGATGTTGCTGACCACCGCCACCTTCACGCCGGCGGCCCGCAGTGCGCCGAGCACCGGCGCGGTGTCCGGGTACGGCAACCAGCCCTCGGGCACCAGCACCCGCTCGTAGAGCGCGTCGGCGAGCCCGTCGATGCCGGCATCGACGGTCTCGGCCAGCCCGGTGTAGGCCCCCCGGTGGGCGTGCGGGTAGAGGTCGCGGTCGGCCCACAGCTCGGCCAGCCGGGGCGGCACCCGGGCGGGCAGCGGGCCGCCGGCCCGGCCGGCGGTGAGCAGCCGGTCGGCGAGCGAGGTGGCCTTGATCCGGTCCAGTTCGACCCCGCAGGCGGCCGCGGCGGCGCGCACCCAGGCCAGCGGCTCCTCGACCTGGGCGAGGGTGCCGTGGAAGTCGAAGAGCACCGCCTCCACGGGCCGGCGGGACGGGCTCGGGCGGACGGCGTCGTCGGCGCCGCGCGAGGCGTGGGGCAGTTCGGTACGGTCCGGCACGTCGTGCACCCTACCGACCCGCTCCGACGGCCCTGCCGGACGGCCTTGACCGGTGGTCGTCGGCGGTACCGATTAATCTTGGATGCATGTCGAGCCCCGCCGAGCGGTACGCCGCGGCGCGCCGCCGGGCCGCGCAGGCCTCCGCCTTCCCGGCCCTGGACGAATTCTCCCGCGATCTCGGGTTCGACCTCGACGACTTCCAGCGGGAGGCGTGCGAGGCCCTGGAGCGGGGCAGCGGCGTGCTGGTCTGCGCGCCCACCGGCGCCGGCAAGACGGTGGTGGGTGAGTTCGCCGTGCACCTGGCGCTGCGCGGCACGCCTGGTGGCGACGGGCCGGCCGTGCGGCGCAAGTGCTTCTACACCACGCCGATCAAGGCGCTGTCCAACCAGAAGTACCACGACCTGGTCGACCGCTACGGCGTCGCGCAGGTCGGCCTGCTCACCGGCGACAACGCGATCAACGGGGACGCGCCCGTGGTGGTGATGACCACCGAGGTGCTGCGCAACATGCTCTACGCCGGCTCGGCCACGCTCGAGGGCCTGGCCTACGTGGTGATGGACGAGGTCCACTACCTGGCCGACCGGTTCCGGGGCGGTGTGTGGGAAGAGGTGATCATCCACCTGCCGGAGTCGGTGACCCTGGTCTCGCTGTCGGCCACCGTCTCCAACGCCGAGGAGTTCGCCGACTGGCTGGTCACCGTGCGCGGCGAGACCGCGGTGGTGGTCTCCGAGCACCGGCCGGTGCCGCTCTGGCAGCACATGCTGGTCGGCAAGCGCATGTTCGACCTGTTCCACGACGCCGACGCGGCCCGCAAGCACGACGTCCACCCCGAGCTGCTGCGCCACACCCGGGACACGGTGCGCCGGCTGGAGCTGGGCGAGGGGCGCAGCGCCGGCCCCGGCGGCGGGCGGCGGGGCCCGCGCTGGCGGGGCCCGATGCGCCCGGACATCGTCGACCGGCTCGACCGGGAGGGGCTGCTCCCGGCGATCCTGTTCATCTTCAGCCGGGCCGGCTGCGACGCCGCCGTGCAGCAGTGCCTCGCCGCCGGGCTGCGGCTGACCTCGCCCGACGAGCGCGCCGAGATCCGCCGCGTGGTCGAGTCCAAGGTCACCGCGATCCCGGGTGAGGACCTGTCCGTGCTGGGCTACTGGGAGTGGCTCGACGGGCTGGAGCGCGGGCTCGCCGCCCACCACGCCGGCATGCTGCCCGCGTTCAAGGAGGTCGTCGAGGAGCTGTTCGTCCGCGGCCTGGTCAAGGCCGTCTTCGCCACCGAGACGCTCGCGCTGGGCATCAACATGCCGGCCCGCTGCGTGGTGCTGGAGCGCCTGGTCAAGTTCAACGGCGAGGCCCACGTCGACCTCACCCCGGGGGAGTACACCCAGCTCACCGGCCGGGCCGGCCGGCGGGGCATCGACGTGGAGGGGCACGCGGTGGTGGTCTGGTCGCCGGAGACCGACCCCCGGCACGTGGCCGGCCTCGCCTCCACCCGCACCTACCCGCTGCGGTCCAGCTTCCGGCCGTCGTACAACATGGCCGTCAACCTGGTCGGCAGCGTCGGCGCGGCGCCGGCCCGGGAGCTGCTGGAGTCCTCGTTCGCGCAGTTCCAGGCGGACCGTTCGGTGGTCGGCCTGGCCCGGCAGGTGCAGCGCAACACCGAGACGATCGAGGCGTACGGCGCGGAGGCCACCTGCCACCAGGGCGACTTCGACGCGTACTTCGCGCTGCGGGTGGCGATCGCCGACCGGGAGCGGGCCATCGCCCGGCAGGGGCAGACCCAGCGCAAGGCGGCGGCCGTCGCGTCGCTGGAGCGGCTGCGGGTCGGTGACGTGATCCGGGTGCCGTCCGGGCGGCGGGCCGGCCTGGCCGTGGTCCTCGACCCGGCGACCGGTGGGTTCGGGGAGCCGCGCCCGCTGGTGCTCACCCAGGACCGCTGGGCCGGCCGGGTCAGCCCCGGCGACTTCACCACCCCGGCCGAGGTGCTCACCCGGATCCGGGTCCCGAAGCACTTCAACCACCGGTCCCCGGCGGCCCGGCGCGACCTGGCCGCCGCGGTCAGCGGCACCGGGCTGGACCGGCACGGCGGCCGGCGCGGCGGCCGGTCCCGCCAGGCGGTGGGGGAGGACCACCGGCTCAGCCAGCTCCGCGTCGAGCTGCGCGGGCATCCCTGCCACGCCTGCCCCGACCGCGAGGAGCACGCCCGCTGGGCGGAGCGCCGCCGCCGGTTGGAGCGCGACACCGAGGAGCTGCGGGAGCGGGTCAGCGGGCGGACGGGCTCCCTGGCCCGTACGTTCGACCGGATCGTGGCGCTGCTGACCGCGCGCGGCTACCTGGCCCCCGACGGTGAGGTCACCGACGCCGGCCGGACGCTGGCCCGGATCTGGACCGAGGCCGACCTGCTGGTCGCCGAGTGCCTGCGCCGCCGGGTGTGGGACGGGCTGTCCCCGGCCGAGCTGGCCGCCGCCGTGTCGGTGGTGGTCTTCGAGGCCCGGCGGGACGTCGACGAGCGGGCGTCGCTGCCGCGCGGCGCGGTCGGCGACGCGGTCGACGAGACGCTGAAGCTGTGGGGCGACATCGAGGCGGACGAGGCGGCCCGCGGCCTGGCCGTCACCCGCGAGCCGGATCTCGGCTTCGCCTGGCCGATCTACCGGTGGGCGCGTGGGGAGGCGTTGGCCAAGGTGCTCGCCAGCGGGCACCAGATCGACGGCGAGATGCCGGCCGGCGACTTCGTCCGGTGGGCCCGGCAGGTGGTCGACCTGCTCGGCCAGCTCGCCGACTCGGGCGGCGCGTCGACCGAGCTGCGTTCCACCGCGCGGCAGGCGATCTCGGCCGTGAACCGGGGCGTCCTGGCCTACCACGCCTCCGCCTGACGATCACTTTCGGTCACTGCCAGCGGTAAATCGACGCATCGCTCCGTCATCGCGACGGCACCCCCCGAACATCCGGGGGGCCGCCGTCATGCCTGGTCAGACGCTGCCGGATCATTGCCGTGGCGCGTCGGGTCACGCGTCGGTAGCAGATCGGGGGAAGGTCACCGTGGGCGAGATCAATCACTTCGAGTACGGGTGGATCACACCCGCGCTCAGCTACGCGCTGTCCGTGCTCGGCTCGGCGCTCGGCCTGGTCTGCGCGGGGCGGATCCGGACCGCCACCGGCGCCGGCCAGCGGGCCTGGTGGGGTCTGCTCGCGGCCTGGGCGCTGGGCGGCACCGCCATCTGGGCGATGCACTTCATGGCCATGCTCGGCTTCGCCGTCGCCGGCACCCGGATCCGGTACGACGTGCCGCTGACCGCCGCCAGCACGGTGATCGCGATGGGTGCGGTCGGCATCGGCCTGGCCATCGTGGGCACCGGTCGGCTCACCGCGACCCGGCTGCTCGCCGGCGGCTTCTTCACCGGCGCCGGGGTGGCCGCCATGCACTACACCGGCATGGCGGCGATGCGGCTGGACGGCACGCTCGGCTATGACCCGTTGCGGGTGACGCTCTCCGTGGTGATCGCGCTGGTGGCCGCCACGGTGGCGCTCTGGCTGGCGATGACCGTCCGGCGCGGCGTCGCCATCATCGCCTCCGCGCTGGTCATGGGCATCGCCGTGAACGGCATGCACTTCACCGGCATGAGCGCGCTGTCGGTGCACCTGCACGAGGGCCGGGGCGCGACCTCCGGTGGCACCGAGGTCAGCGGTCTGCTGGTGCCGATCGTGCTGGCGGTGGTCTTCGGCGTGGTCGGGCTGGTCTACGCGTTGCTCGCCGCGCCGTCCGACGACGACCGGGCCGGCGCCGCGTACGTGGCGGCCCGGCTGGACGGCGCGTCGCCGGTGGCCGAGGCCGAACCGGCGCCGGACCCGGTGGGCCTGCGCGCCCGGTCGGCACCGGGCTCCTCGACACCGCCCCCCGCGACACCGGACCCGGTCGGCCTGCGGGCCCGGTCGACGCTGGCGCAGCCGGGTGCGCAGTTCCCCTCCCGCCGGAACACCGACCGACGCCCCTAACCCGCTCCCGCCCTCCCCCGCCCTCCCCCCTCGTCCCCCCGCGCCCCCCAGGGCCCACGGCCCAGAGCACTAATTCACGGAAAGAGTGGCCATCCCGCTCGGAATGGCCACTCTTTCCGTGAAACAGCGCGGAGCGGGGCGGGGGCGAGGCGCGGCGGGGGCGG
This sequence comes from Micromonospora sp. NBC_01392, assembly GCF_045040125.1. NCBI lineage: Bacteria > Bacillati > Actinomycetota > Actinomycetes > Micromonosporales > Micromonosporaceae > Micromonospora > Micromonospora sp. NBC_01392. The sequence goes on from NZ_CP109549.1 coordinate 3,489,053, forward strand.
CGCGGCGGGTGCGGCGCGGAGCGGCGCGCCGGGGTGCGGCGCGCCGGGGTGACGGGGTGCGGGGGCGAGGGCGGGAGGGGTGGGTCAGGGGCGGGGGGTGGCGAGCGCGTCGACCAGGCGTCGGCAGGAGCCGGCCAGGTTCCAGCGCTGCGCCAGGTCGAGCAGCCGGTCCGGGTCGGCCGGGGACGTCGGCAGCGTCGGGTCCAGCTCGGGCAGCGGCACGTCGGTGGCGACGCGGACCACCTTGGGCGCCACGGCCAGGTAGTCGCGGGCGGCGTCGAGCTTGCCGCGCAGGCCCGGCGCGAAGCCGGAGCCGGGATCGTCGAGCGCGGCCAGGATGCCGTCGAGGCCGCCGTAGCGCTCGATCAACCGGGCGGCGGTCTTCTCGCCCACCCCGGGAACACCCGGCAGGCCGTCGCTCGGGTCGCCGCGCAGCGCGGCGAAGTCGGCGTACCGGTCGGCGGGCACGCCGTAGCGGGCCCGCACCGCGGCGTCGTCGCAGTCGTCGAGCTTGGCCACGCCCCTCCCGACGTAGAGCAGGCGCGTCGGGTGCTCGTCGTCGACGAGCTGGAACAGGTCGCGGTCGCCGGAGACCACCTCGACCGGCCCCGGCTGGGTCACCGAGAGCGTGCCCAGCACGTCGTCGGCCTCGTAGCCGGTCGCGCCGACCGCCGGGACGCCGAGCGCGTCGAGCACCTCGAGGATCATCGGCACCTGCGGGGAGAGCGTGTCCGGTACGACCTCGCCGCCCTGCGGCGCGACCCGGTGCGCCTTGTACGACGGCAGCAGCTCCACCCGCCAGGCCGGCCGCCAGTCGTGGTCCAGCGTGCAGATCATCCGGTCCGGCCGGCGGGTGCGCACCAGTTGGGCGAGCATGTCGAGGAAGCCGCGCACGGCGTTGACCGGCTGGCCGTCGCCCGTCTTCGCGGCCGACTCGGGAATGCCGAAGTAGGCGCGGAAGTAGAGGCTGGGGGAGTCGATCAGCAGGATCGGGGGTCGGTGTGCCACGCCGACCAGGGTGGCACAGCCCACCGACGAGGTGGGGGACGCACCCGTGCGGCTGGAAACGGGCGGCCCGGCGAGCGCCGGTGCGCGCAGACTGGCCCGGTGAGCTTCGTACCCGGTCTGATCCTGGCCCGCCGGTTCCACGACGAGGTGGTGGCCCCGCTGCTGGCCCGCCGGCTGCCCGGCCTGCGGTACGCCGCCGGCCTGCTCGACGGCGGCTCCGAGCTGTTCGGCCTCGACACGCCCCGCTCCACCGACCACGACTGGGGGCCGCGTACCCAGGTGTTCGTGGCGGACGCGGCGCGGCTGCCCGAGGTGCGGGCGGTGCTCGACGCGGAGCTGCCGGGGGAGTTCCTCGGCTGGCCGGCCCGGTTCGCCGGTGGCCCGACGGTCCGGCTCGGGGTGGTCCGGGCGGACGGTGACCGGCACGGGGTGAGCGTCGACGAGCTCGGGGCGTGGCTGCGGGACCGGCTGGGCGTCGATCCGCGGGCCGGCCTGACGGCGGCGGACTGGCTGGCCACGCCGACGCAGCGGCTCGCCGAGCTGACCGGGGGCGCGGTGTTCCACGACGGGCTGGACGGGGCGCTCACCGCCGTCCGCGCGCGGTTGGCGTGGTACCCGGAGGACGTGTGGCGGCACGTGCTGCTGGCCGGCTGGCAGCGGGTGGCGCAGGCTGAGCACCTGGCCGGCCGGTGCGCCGAGGTCGGCGACGACCTGGGCAGCCGGATCGTCGTCGCCGGGCTGGCCCGTGACCTGATGCGCCTCGGCCTGGTGCTGCACCGCCGCTGGCCGCCGTACCCGAAGTGGCTCGGCACGGTCTTCGCCGGCCTGCCGGCGGCGGCGCCGGTCCGGGACGCGCTGGCGGTCGCGCTCGGGCCCGGCGACTGGCCGGTCCGGCAGGCCGGTCTGGTGCGGGCCCTGGAGACGGTGGCGGCCTGGACCAACGACGCCGGGCTGGCCGCGCCCGTGGACCCGACCGCCCGTCCGTTCCACGACCGACCGTTCCTGGTGCTGCACGCGGGTCGGTTCGTCGAGGCGTTGCGCGCGGCGATCGACGACCCGGACCTGCGCGACCGGCCACCGGTCGGCGCGGTGGACCAGTACGTCGACAACGTCGACGTGCTCACCCACCCGGACCGGGTCCGGCGGGTCGCGGCGGCGGTGACCGCGACCGGGTGAGGCGCGACCAGTCTGCTTTGTTCCGGACTTTTCACAAGGTGCGAAAAAAGCAGCGGAAGCCGCTGCGGGGAATTGACATGCGCCACTGCGTGCGGGGATGGTCCACCGCACGGGCGGCCACCCCGGCACGCCCGTGCCCGTTCCCCGCACTCCATCCGTCCCGGAGCTGCCCATGTCACCCCTTCCGCCCGTCCGCCGCCGGCCGGTCCGCCGGCTGCTCGCCGCGCTGGCCGCGCTGCTCGCCGCCGGAGCGCTTACCGCTCCGGCGGGGCCGGCCCGCGCCGCCGACCCGCTGCTGTCCCAGGGCCGGCCCACCACCGCCTCCTCGACCGAGAACGCCGGCACCCCGGCGTCCAACGCCACCGACGGCAACACCGGCACCCGCTGGTCCAGCGCGTTCGCCGATCCCCAGTGGATCCAGGTCGACCTCGGCGCGACCGCCACCGTCTCCCGGGTCAGCCTGGCCTGGGAGGGGGCGTACGCGCGGGCCTACCAGGTGCAGACCTCCACCGACGGCGCCACCTGGACCACCGTGTTCAGCACCACGAACGGGGACGGCGGCACCGACGACCTGACCGTCAACGGCACCGGCCGCTACGTGCGGGTGTACGGCACCGCGCGGGCCACCGCCTACGGCTACTCGCTCTGGGAGTTCCAGGTCTACGGCACCACCGGCGGCGGCAGCGGCTGCGACACCGCGACGAACGCAGCCCAGGGCCGGCCGGCCACCGCCTCGTCGACCGAGAACGCCGGCACCCCCGCCTCGGCGGCGGTCGACGGCGACCCGGGCACCCGCTGGGCCAGCGCCGCCGCCGACCCGCAGTGGCTCCGCGTCGACCTGGGCAGCGTGCGCACCGTCTGCCGGGTGGTGCTCACCTGGGAAGCCGCGTACGCGCGGGCGTACCAGATCCAGACCTCGACCGACGGCACCACCTGGACCTCGGTCTACAGCACCACCAGCGGCGACGGCGGCACCGACGCGGTGACCGTCAGCGGTTCCGGCCGCTACCTGCGGGTGTACGGCACGGCGCGGGCCACCGGCTACGGCTACTCGCTCTGGGAACTCGTCGTCAACACCACCGGCGGCGGCACCGTGCCCGGCGGCGGACCACTCGGGCCCAACGTGCTCACGTTCGACCCGTCGATGTCGGCCACCACCATCCAGACCCAGCTCGACGCCGTCTTCCGCACCCAGGAGTCGAACCAGTTCGGCACCGAGCGGTACGCGCTGCTGTTCAAGCCGGGCGACTACTCCGGCATCAACGCGCAGATCGGCTTCTACACCTCGATCATGGGGCTCGGCCGGAACCCCGGGGACGTGCGCATCCACGGCGACGTCACGGTGGACGCCGGCTGGTTCGGCGGCAACGCCACTCAGAACTTCTGGCGCTCGGCGTCGAACATGCAGGTCTTCCCGTCCGCCGGCTTCACCCGCTGGGCGGTGTCGCAGGCCGCGCCGTTCCGCCGGATGGACATCCAGGGTGACCTGAACCTGGCCCCGAACGGCTACGGCTGGGCCAGCGGCGGCTACATCGCGGACAGCCGGGTGACCGGCGTGGTCCAGCCGTACTCCCAGCAGCAGTGGTACACCCGGGACAGCAACGTGGGCGGGTACCTCAACGCGGTCTGGAACGTGACCAACTCCGGCGTGGTCGGCGCGCCCGCGACCAGCTTCCCGAACCCGCCGTACACCACGCTGGCGCAGACCCCGGTCAGCCGCGACGTGCCCTACCTCTACCTCGACAGCGGCGGCGCCTACCAGGTGTTCGTGCCGTCCACCCGGACCAACGCGGTCGGCGCGTCCTGGCTGGGCGGCGCCACCCCCGGCACGTCGATCCCGCTGAGCCAGTTCTACGTGGCGAAGCCCGGTGACTCGGCGGCCACCATCAACACCGCGCTGGCCCAGGGGCTGAACCTGCTGTTCACGCCCGGCGTCTACGCCGTCGACCGGACCATCGCGGTCAACCGGCCCGGCACGGTCGTGCTCGGCATCGGCTACCCGACGCTGGTGCCGCAGAACGGCGTGGTGCCGATGACGGTCGCCGACGTCGACGGGGTCCGGCTCGCCGGGCTGCTGTTCGACGCCGGCGCGGTGAACTCGCCGGTGCTGTTGCAGGTCGGTCCCGCCGGCTCGGCGGCCCGGCACGCCGCCGACCCCACCTCCGTGCAGGACGTGTTCTTCCGCATCGGCGGCGCGCACGCCGGAAAGGCGACCACCAGCCTGGTGGTCAACCAGGACGACGCGCTGATCGACCACATCTGGGCCTGGCGGGGCGACCACGGCACCGGCATCGGCTGGACCGTGAACACCGCCGACACCGGCCTGATCGTCAACGGCGACAACGTCACCGCGCTCGGGCTCTTCGTCGAGCACTACCAGAAGCACGAGGTGATCTGGAACGGCGAGAACGGGCGCACCATCTTCTTCCAGAACGAGCTGCCCTACGACCCGCCGAACGCCGCCGCCTGGACGAACGGTTCCCGGGTCGGGTACGCGGCGTTCAAGGTCGCCGACGCGGTCACCTCGTTCGAGGGCTGGGGGATGGGCAGCTACTGCTACTTCAACGTGGACCCGACCATCGCGGCCTACCACGCCTTCGAGGCCCCGACCCGGGCCGGCGTGCGGTTCCACGACCTGCTCACCGTCTCGCTGGGCGGCAACGGGTCGATCACCCACGTCATCAACGACACCGGTGGCCCGGCACAGGGCACGAACACCGTGCCGGTCAACGTGGTCAGCTACCCCTGACCGGGCCCGGGGCGGCCGGCACGCGCCGGCCGCCCCGCCGGCTCGGGATCCCCGGCCGCCGCCGGCTCAGGAGCTCCGGGCGGGGGCCGGATCGGGCGTCGCGGCGTGCCCGCCGGGCGCGACCGGGGCGAGCGAGAGCGCCCGCGCGGCGGCGAAGCCGACCAGCGGGCGGTAGATCCGGACCGAGTCGGCGAGCGCCGAGAAGTGCGATCCCGAGTTGCCGGCGTGGTAGCGGGTGGCGATGTCGACCTGTTCGATCGGCAACCCGGCCCGGACGGCGTCCAGCAGCACGTTCATCTCGTACTCGAAGCGGTCGCCGGGGACCGTGGTGAGCCGGTGCAGCAGCCCGGCCGGGTAGGCCCGCAGCCCGGTCTGGGTGTCCCGCACGTCCCGGCCGGTGGCCAGCCGGAACACGGCCCGGGTCGCGGCGTTGCCGAACCGGCTGCGGGCCGGGACCTCGCCGTCGAACCGGCGCACCCCCAGCGTCTGGGCGCCGGTGTCGCGCATCCGGTCGACCACCCGGACCACATCGGAGACCTGGTGCTGACCGTCGGCGTCCACACAGACCACGTCCTCGTCCGGGCGGTGCGTCAGGGCGTACCGGAAACCGGTGCGCAGCACCACGCCCTTGCCCCGGTTGACCCGGCGGTGCAGCACGGTCGCGCCCCGGGCGCGGGCGTCGGCGAGCACCGCGGCGGCGTCCGGGCCGCTGCCGTCGTCGACGACCAGCACGGACGCCCCGGGCAACGCGGCGATCAGGTCGGTGACGAGCGGCGGCAGCCGGTCACCCGGCCGGTACACCGGCACCAGCACGATCACGGAACCTCCCGGGGTGGCGTCGTCCGCCGGCGCGGCCCGCCGGGTGGATCGAGGAGCGTTCTACCCCGCGCGTCGGGCCGCGAATCCCCGTGTGCCGAGCAGCCGTTCCACGCGGTGGGCGGCGCGGGTCAGCCCACGTTCGCGGCGCAACAGCGCCTCCGGGGTACGCAGGCCCAGATAGCCGATCCGGCAGGCCACCCGGGCCGCCCGTTCGCGTCCGGCGGGCACCGCGTCCGGGCCGGTCACCGGCACGTCCAGCAACTGCGCGCCGCGCAGCCGGAGCGCCCGCGCGGCGAGTAGCCGGATGCGGGGCAGGTGCCACGGGTGGGAGACCAGCCCGAGCGGGTGGGCGGGGGTGAACCCGGCCGCGCCGAGCAGTCCGTCCTGGACGGTGAGCGCGAGGTTCTGCAACGTGGTGCGGGAGCGCGTCTCGGCGTCCAGCCGGGCGTACGCGTCGAGGCCGGCGTCGCGGGCGAGCGCCCGCATCAGCTCACCCTCGCGGCAGTCCGCCGGCGGGTCCGGCGCCCCGGCCGGCCCGTGCGGCCAGCCACCGGTGAACACCACCCGGGCGTCGGGCGCGGCCCGGAACTCGGCCGCGTGGGCACGGACGTACGCGGCGGCGGCCCGGGTGCGGGCGACACCCTCGGCGGTGAGCCGGTAACCGTGGTCGTCGGCCACCACTCCCCGGCCGAAGACCAGCAGCACGGTCGCGGTCGGCGTCATGTGCTCACGCTACGGCCCGGGCGGGGGCGGGCCGGCGGCGGCCCGAAGGGGGGAGGGCCGCCGCCGGCCGCCCGGTCAGGAGGTGGGGAAGTTGTCCGGGGTACGGATCCGGTTGCGCAGGTACGCGCCGGACTCGGTCAGCACGGAGGTGCCGGTGAAGTTCCCCGCCGCGCAGGTGCCCGGCCGCAGCGCCGCGCTGCCCTCGGGCGCGTCCGAGAACGTCCAGTTGGCGTAGCTGATCTTCAGCCGGTCGAGCAGGTCGAGCCAGGCGTTGCTGCTGGCCGTGTCCACCGCGCCGTCGCCGGTGTAGGTCACCGTGCCGAACTCGGTGACGAACAGCGGCAGCCGGGCGGCGGCCCGCTGCACCTCGTTGCGGTAGTTGTCCTTGTGCGACGCGGCGTAGAAGTGGAACGTGTACATGATGTTCTCCGCCCGGACCGGGTTGTTGACGATCTCGTCGGAGTTGCCGCCGTCGGACACGCCCAGCGAGGACCAGCCCCGGGTGCCGACGATGATCACGGCGTCCGGGTCGTTCGCCCGGATCACCGGGATGACCTGCTCGGCGTAGTTGCGGATGGTCGACCAGCTCACCCCGTTGGGCTCGTTGGTGATCTCGTAGATGACGTTCTTCTTGGCCGCGTTGCGCGCCGACACGGTGGCGAAGAACGTCTTGGCCCGGTCCAGGTTGTAGGTCGGGTCGCCGGGGGTCAGCGTGTGGAAGTCGATGAGCGCGTACATGCCCCGGGCCTCGGCCTTGTCGACGAGCGTGTTCACCTGGTTGGTGAAGGCGGCCGGGTTCGTCTCGTAGCCCTGCTCCTGCACGTACATCGCGATGCGCAGCAGGTCGGCCTGCCAGTCGTCGGCGAGCGCGTTGAGCGAGGTGTCGGTGTAGCAGTTGGCGAACCACTGCAACCCGTGCGTGCTCATGCCGCGCAGTTGGATCGGGCGGCCGTACTGGTTGCAGAGGTTGACCCCGCAGACCCGGAGCTGCCCGTTGATCGCGACCGGTGTGGTGCCGGTGGGCGGCGGGGTGGTCGGCGGGGGAGTGGTCGGGGGCGGCGGCGGCGTGACGGTGGGGGGCGGCGTGCTGGTGCCGCCGGTGCAGACCGTGCCGTTGAGCGTGAACGCGGTCGGGTTCGGGTTCGACCCGGTCCAGGAGCCGTTGAAGCCGACGGTGGTGCTGGCGCCGGTGCCGAGCGCGCCGTTGTAGTCCAGGCTGCGCGCGGTCACCGCGGCGCCGCTCTGCTGCCAGGTGGCCGACCAGCCCTGCACCAACCGCTGGCCGCCGTCGGGGAAGCTGAAGCCCAGCGTCCAGTTGCTCACCGGGTCGCCCAGGTTCTTCACTGTCACGTTGGCGGTGAAGCCGCCCTGCCAGGAGTTGGTGGTGTAGGTGACGGCGCAGCCGGTCGCCGCCATCGCGTCCGTCGTCGGCAGGACGGCGGTCGCCGCCAGGGCGAGCGCGCCGACCGCGCCGCCGACGAGCAGATGCCGCCGGGACGGGCGGGAAGTCGAGAACATGCGGGAAGGTCCCATCTGGTGGGTGGTGATCGGACGGTGCCCGTCGTCAACCTGCCCGGAAAGCCCGACGTGGCGGCCTGGGGAGCGCTCCCACGCCAGAGGGTAGAGGCGTACGCCGATACGTGCAACCGGCGGATCAGCGCCGGGAGCGTCGCCCGCCGTAGAGCCGAAGCGCGTTGCAGACGTCGAACACGCCGGGCACGTCCCAGGCCAGCTCGGCGGCGACCCGGCGGGTCTCCGGATCGGCGACCAGGCCGGCGAGGATGACCACCCGGTTCTGCACGGTGACCGTGATCTGCTGCCGCCGGGTGGTCCAGTCGGCACTGAGCCGCTGGGCGACCAGGGAGGCCAGCCGCACGTCCGCGCCGTCGGGCTCCGGCCCGTCGCCGGCGAACGGGAAATCGGGGTACGGCCAGGGCATCATCACTGCGGGAGGCTCCTTCTGCTCGCTCATGACCTCGGATCGGGTGCGGCACCCGACGCCGGGACGCGGTCGTCGACGACGGAGAACACGCCGTCGAGCCGCATGGTGTGCAACACGGTCAGCACGAACCGCGACGGCGCCACCAGGCACAGCCGCCGGCCGTCCCGCCGGGCCTCCTGGTGCGCACGGACCAGCAGGCCGAGGCCGACGGAGTCGATCACCTCCAGGCCGGTGAGGTCGACCAGCACCCGCTCGCCCCGGACGTGCCGGTCGGTCAGCGCCCGGCGTACCGCCTCGGCGGAGTCCGTCTCCGGCGCGGCCGGTTGCCCCCCGACCTGCTCCAGGTCGTCCAGGCCCAGCCCGTCGTCGGCGACCACCGCCCGGGCGCTGCACCGGGGGCAGTGGTGCGGTCCGGAGGCGAACGGGGAACCGACCCAGTCGTGCTCGAAGACCAGCGTCCACACCACCTCGGCGTCCGGCAGCGTGGCGCCCGTGCCGGTCACGCTGTCGCCGCAGGCGTCGCAGATCAGCATCATCAGGTGTTCCGCCGGTACGACCGTCACACCTCCTCCTTCCGCCGGGCCCCCGGGTCGGGCGGCGCCGGCCGTTCCGCCCCGGGCCGGCCGGCGGCCAGCACCGCCAGGATGACGGCCAGGGCGGCGAAGCCGCACTGCACCAGCAGGGACACCAGCACGGTGCCGTCCGGCCGTCGGTCGACCAACCCGGTCACGATCGCGCCGAGCAGCGCGGCGGCCACCCCGAGCGCGAGGGTCAACCAGACCGGTACGGCCTTTCGTCCCGGTACGGCCAACCGTCCCAACCCGCCCACCGCGAGTCCCACGACGAGCGCCCCGACCAGCGTGCTGACGGTCACCACTCCTCCTCAGCGCGGCGCGGACGAGACCCGGGCCCGGCCGCGCGTGGCCGGGCCGCTCCCACTCTGGGCGGTGACCGTGGAGGTCACCGGACGGTTGGATGACGGTTCGATGACAAAAGCCACGAACGGCCGGCGCGATTGGGCGACCCGTGCTGGGCCGGTCATGATGCCCATATGACGGCCGTACTGGTGATCGAGGACGACGACCGTATCCGGCTCGCGCTCCAGCTCGCGCTGGAGGAGGAGGGCTACCAGGCCGACGGGGCGGCGACCGCGGAGGAGGGGCTGCGTCGGCAGCGGGAGAACCCGGCCGACTACGTGCTCGTCGACCTGATGCTGCCCGGCATCGACGGCTTCGACTGCATCCGCCAGTTGCGCCGCGACGACGACGTCCCGGTCGTGGTGATCAGCGCCCGCGACGACACCCACGACATCGTCGCCGCGCTGGAGGCCGGTGCCGACGACTACGTGGTCAAGCCGGTCGCGATCAAGGAGCTGTCGGCCCGGCTGCGGGCGCTGCGCCGGCGGGTCCGGACCGTGGCCGGCCCCGCCCCCGCCCAGTTCTTCGGCGACCTGGAGATCAGTGCGGAGGCCGGCGAGGTGCGCCGCTCGGGCCACCCGGTGCCGGTGACCCGCACCGAGTTCCGGCTGCTCTGCGAGCTGGCCGAACACGCCGGTCGGGTGCTGTCCCGGCAGCAGCTGCTGAGCCGCGTCTGGGGCTACGAGACCGGTGACGAGCGGCTGGTCGACGTGCACGTGGGCCGGCTGCGGCAGAAGATCGAACCGGATCCGGCCAACCCCCGCCACCTGGTCACGCTCCGGGGCCTCGGCTACAAGCTGCAACGATGAGTCGACCCGGACTGCGCGCCCGGGTCACCGCCGCGTTCGCCGTCGGCGCCCTGCTGCTGGCCGCGCTGATGGCGCTCTTCTCGTACGACCTGACCCGTCGTTCGCTGCTCGACGAGCGTGAGCGCACCGCGGTCCGGGCCGCGTACTACGACGCCGGGGTGGTCCGGTCGGGGCTGGACACCGGTGCGCCGGACGTGGTGGCGGTGCTGCGCTCGCTGGACACCGGCAGCGCGCGGCGTCCGCTGCTGCACCTGCGCACCGGCTGGTACGCCCGCACCGCCGACGTGGGCGCCGGCTCGGTGCCGGCGGAACTGCAACGCGTGGTCGCCGACGGGCAGCCCGCCGTGCAGCGGATCCGCCTCGACGGGCAGCCGACGCTGCTGGTCGGGGTGCCGCTCCCGGGCGAGCTGGGTTACTACGAGCTGACCTCGCTGCGTGAGGTGGAGGACACGTTCCAGGTGGTCGGGCTGGCGCTGACCGCGGTGGCCATCATGATCGCCGGGGCCGGCGCGGCGCTGGGCTGGTACGCCACCCGCAGCAGCCTCCGCCCGCTCACCGCGGTCGCCGACGCCGCCGAGCGGATCGCGGCCGGCGACTTCGCCACCCGACTGGACCCGACCACCGACCCGGATCTCACCCGCCTGTCCAGCTCGTTCAACGAGATGGTCGACAAGCTGGTGCAGCGGATCGACCGGGACCGGCGGTTCGCCGCCGACGTCAGCCACGAGCTGCGTTCCCCGCTCCAGACGCTGGCCGCGGCGGCGAGCGTGCTGAACCGTCGCAAGGAGCACCAGGACGAGCGCACCGCCACCGCGGCCGGCCTGGTCGCCGACGAGGTGGCCCGGTTCCAGCGGCTGGTCGACGACCTCATCCAGCTCGCCCGCACCGAGCAGCCCGCGCACCGGCAGACCGTCGACGTGGCCGAGCTGGCGCGGGCCGCCTGCCGGGAACGGGCGTTGCCGGAGCGCCTGGTGGAGGTGGCCGACGGGGTGCCGCACCAGTGGTGGATCGACCGCCGCCGGTTCGCCCAGGTCCTGCTGAACCTGCTGGAGAACGCCGAGCGGTACGGCGGCGGGCCGGTCGCGGTCCGCCTCGGCGCGGCGGACGGGGTGGGCGTCCTGGAGGTCGACGACGAGGGGCCGGGGGTGCCGCCGGCGGACCGGGAGGCCATCTTCGACCGGTTCGTCCGCGGTCGGGCCGCACACGCCCGGGCCGGCACCGACGGTACCGGCCTCGGGTTGGCCCTGGTGGCCCAGCACGCCGCCGCGCACGGCGGCACGGCCACCGTGCTGGACCGCAACCGGGGCGCCCGGTTCCGGGTCGAGCTGCCGGGAGCGGTCCGGTGACGCGGCGGGCGGTTCCGGTTCGCGCCGCCGGCGGGCGACCGACCGTTCGACGGCTGGTGCCGGCGCTGCTCGCGGTCGTGCTGCTGGCCGGCTGCGGCGTGCCGGTCGACGACGAGCCCCGGCTGGTGCAGCCGCCGCCCGGGCGGTTCCCGACGCCGGCGGGCACCACGACGGCGGACCCGGACGGGCGGGTGGACGAGCCGTTCTGCTTCGTGCGCGACGACGGGCTGGCGGTGGTGACCCGCCGGGTGGACGGCCTGCCCGGGGTGGACGCCCACCTCCAGCACCTGCTGGCCGGGCCGGACCAGACGGAGCGTCGGCGAGGGCTGGCCACCGCGTTGCCGGGCACGGTGGCGGTGGCCGGCGCGGCGCTGGCCGGCACCGTCGCCACGGTCGACGTGCGGCAGGCCGGCGAGGAGACCGGCCGTAACGACGAGGTGCTCGCGTTCGGGCAGATCGTGTGCAGCCTGACCCAGCGACCGGACGTGGACAGCGTCGCGTTCCGTAGGGACGGCGAGCCGCTGGAGGTGCCGCGCGCCGACGGAAGCGTGTCGGCACTGCCGCTGACCGCGGCTGATTACCGTCCGCTGCTACCACGCTGATTTTTTGTCCATTTATGCGGCAAACATCCATCGGCCGTTCGGTTGATTTGCTGGTGAACTTTGGTCTAGTGTTGCTCCCACGACCGGTGTGGGGGTCCCACCCGTTCTTCGAGGACAGGAAGGGCAGCATGACCACGATGACCATGGCACCGTCCGCCACCGAGGTGCACCGCGCGCCGCAGACCGGTGAGGAGTCCCGTGCCAGCGAGCTGATCGCGGCGCTCGCCGAACTGCCGGCGGACCACCCGAAGCGGGCCGCCCTGCGTAACCAGGTCATCGAGGCGTGGCTGCCGCTGGCCAACCACCTGGCCGCCCGCTACAGCGGTCGCGGCGAGCCGGCCGGTGACCTCGCGCAGACGGCCGCGCTGGGCCTGATCAAGGCGGTGGACCGGTTCGACGCCTCCCGCGGCGTCGACTTCGCCGGCTTCGCCATCCCGACCATCCTCGGCGAGATCAAGCGGCACTTCCGCGACCGCACCTGGAACATCCGGGTGCCGCGCCGCCTCCAGGAGCTGCGGCTGCGCATCTCCGAGGCGAACAGCTCGCTGACCCAGACGCTCAACCGGGCGCCGACCGTCGCCGACATCGCCACGCACCTCGGCGTCACCGAGGAAGAGGTCCTGGAGGGCCTGGAGGGCGCGCGCGCCTACAACGCGGTCTCGCTCTCGACCCCGATCGGCGACGGCGACAGCGCCACCGAGCTGGGCGACACGCTCGGCATCGACGACAACGAGTACGAGCTGGCCGACCTGCGCGCCTCGCTCGGCCCGGCGCTGGCCACGCTCGACGAGCGGGAGCAGAAGATCCTCACGCTCCGCTTCTACGGCAACCTGACCCAGAGCGAGATCGCCGCCAAGGTCGGTGTCTCCCAGATGCACGTGTCGCGGCTGCTCGCCCGCGCCCTGACCAAGCTGCGGGGCCAGCTCACCGAGGCCTGATCCACCGCGCTGATGCCGCCACCTCGCCGAGGTGGCGGCATCACGCGTGTCAGCGGCCGATCACCAGGTCGACGGCGGGGGCGGCGGCACCACCGGGGGGCGGTCGTCGCAGGTGATGGTGTTGGGCAGCAGCCACGGGGCGAGCCATCCGCCGTCGTTGCCGCCGAGGTCGGTCACGGTGAACTCCGACCCGGCCGGGGTGAAGTGGAACGAGCCGCAGTTGTTCACCCCGACCGCGCCCACGTTGCGCGCGTCCACGCCGGCGAAGCTCGCGCCGCCGGCGGTCCGGGCGCTCACCACCGACGTGCCGGTGCCGTCGACCCGGACGTCGCGGAACACGACGCCGTCGATGCGGACCTGATCCTTCACCGGCCAGTCGCTGACCAGCATGATCGCGTTGTAGGTGCTGTCCAGGTAGGCGTCGCCGGTCACCTGGATGTCGGCGTCGATGCTGCGGTCCAGCGCGTAGAACCAGATCGCGCCGAGGCCGATGTTCCAGTTCAGGTCGTAGGTGCCGGCCCGGACCGTGGTGTTGCCGGTGATCCGGATGCGGCCGGCGAACGGCTCGGCCCCGAACCGGGAGCCCACCTGGATCGCGCTGCCCTCGCGTACCGGGTCGGCGATCAGGTTGTGCGCCACGGTCAGGTCGACGCCGCCGTACAGCGCGATGCCGTTGGCCAGCACGGGGGACTGCACCGTGTTGTACGCGAACGTGTTGCCCGCGTTCGCGGTCCCTTCCGACCACATGGCCAGCGCGTCGTCGCCGCTGTTGCGGACCACCGAGTTGGTCACCGAGGAGTGCGTGACGCCGGTGTGGAAGTTCAGGCCGTCGGCGATCTGGTCGGCGATGACGGTGTTCGTGACCCGCAGCCCGGTCATCGGCCCGTCGAACCACATGCCCACCTTGGTGTGGTGCAGGTAGAGGCCGTCGATCGTGCTGTGGTTGAGCGCGCCGCCGAGCGCGTTGACCTGGTCGGTGTCGATCCGCTCGCGGACGTCGCCCTCGATGGTGAAGCCGGAGAGGTGGACGTCGCGGCTGCCGCCGTCGGCGGCGTCGCGTCCGTAGAAGCCGACGCCGGTGTGCCGGGAGCCGTCGGGCGCCGGCGTGTCCAGGGCGACCTCACGTCCCGTCACGACGGTGTACCAGCTTCCGGCGCCCACGATCGTCACGTCGTCGACGATCACGTGCCGGTTGACCTGGAACCGGCCCGGCGGCAGGTAGAGCGGACGGTCCACCCGCCGGGCGTACGCGACGGCCCGGTCGAACGCGTCGGCGGACTCCCGCCGCCCGGTCGGGTCGGCGCCGAAGGCGAGCACGTCTACCGCGCGGGGCACCACCCGGGGCGGGGCGATCAGGTGTGCGTCCAGCAGGTCGATCACCGTCCAGGCGGCGGCCGTCCCGGTCGGCGCGGTCAGTCGGACCACCTCGCCGGCGCGGTGGGTGCGCCCGAGCAGCAGCCGCTGCTCGTCGTAGAAGTGGTGCGGCCGGAACGGCTTGGCGATCACCGGGGCGGGCGTGGTGGCGGCCGGCACGCAGGAGCACTCGGTGATCCACCAGTCCGGGTGCAGCAGGTCGGCCTCGGGGTCGTTGGTGAACGGGTACTGGTTGTAGAGCCAGGCGTACGCCGAGGTGAGCCGCATCGTGCGGGCGGGCGCGCGCCCGACGTCGACCCGCAGCGGCGCGGTGATGCCGCCGCCGCCCGGCGCGTCCGGGATGCTGTACCGCACGGTCAGCGCGTTGGTGGCCCGGGGCAGCGTGAACTCGACGTGCTGGCCGGGGAGCAGGCGCACGGCCCGGCGGCCGGACGCCTCGCCGGCGAGCGTGTAGGCGGAACGGTCGGGGCCGATCACCGTGCCGGTGGTCCGCGCGTGCTCCGCCTCCTGCTCGACGTAGTCGACGGTGGCGCCGCGACCGGCGGTCAGCGCCGGGTCGAGGGCGGCCCGCGTCACCACCGGCGCCGGGCCGGGCGACCTCGTCGCGGCGGTGGCAGCACCCGGCGGTACGACGAGGGCGGCGGCGGTGACCGCCACCGCGAGAACTCTCGGCAGGGACGGGCGACGGCCCGACCTGCTCTCCACGCTCCGCTGCATCGGAGCACCCACTTTCGCGAGGAGGGACGGGGCCTCGGCGGAGGCGAGGGGTGCCCGCCGACAAGGTGCCTCATGTTATTCCTGGCACTTGTCGAGTTTCAAGCATGCATATGCTCGGATCTTTCGGCCGCGCGACGGCGGAGTTGGGCCGGCGCGATGCCGAGTGGCTGTTCATTTCTTGCAAGAATCTGACGTACGATGCCGCGGTGACGAAGCGCTTGACGGAGGTGGCCCGCAAGGCGGGTGTCAGCGAGGCGACCGTGAGCCGGGTGCTCAACGGCCGAGGCGGCGTGTCCGAGGCGACCCGCACGGCCGTGCTGACCGCGCTCGACGTGCTCGGCTACGAGCGCCCGACGAAGCTGCGCGGGGAGCGGGCCCGACTGGTCGGGCTGGTGCTGCCGGAACTCCAGAACCCGATCTTCCCGGCGCTGGCCGAGGTGGTCACCGGCTCCCTCGCCCAACGGGGCTTCACGCCGGCGCTCTGCGCCCGCACCATCGGCGGCGTGCCGGAGTCCGGCTACGTGGAGATGCTCCTCGACCACCAGGTCAGCGGCGTCATCTTCGCCGGCGGCTCGTACGCGCTCGCCGACGCCTCGCACGAGCACTACCGGCGCCTGACCGACCGGGGCCTGCCCGTGGTCCTGGTCAACGCCGGCGTCGAGGAGCTGGGCTTCCCGCGCGTGTCCACCGACGACGCGGTCGCGGTCGAGCAGGCGTACGGGCACCTGCGCTCGCTCGGGCACGAGCGGATCGGCATGGTGCTCGGCCCGGAGGACCACGTGCCCTCGCGGCGCAAGCTGGACGCCATGGTCCGGGCCGCCGGCTGGGGCGCGGACCGCCGCTTCGTCGAGCGGTCCAGCTTCTCCATGGAGGGGGCGCGGGTCGCCGCCACCAAACTGATCGAGCGCGGGGTGACCGGCATCGTCTGCGCCAGCGACGTGCTGGCGCTCGGCACCATCCGGGCGGCCCGCCGGCTCGGCCGCGCGGTGCCGGCCGACGTGTCGGTGGTCGGCTTCGACGACTCCGCGTTCATGACCTGCACCGATCCGCCGCTGACCACGGTCCGGCAGCCGATCGAGACGATGGGACAGGCCGCGGTGGACCTGCTGGTCACCCAGATCGAGGGCGCCGGCGTCCTGCACGACGAGCTGCTCTTCGAGCCCGAGCTGGTGGTACGCGGCTCCACCGCCCCCGCACCCCGCAGAGACGCTTCCTAGGCGTCGTTCCTGCCCCAGGTGCCGAGCGCGACGATCGCCTCGCGCAGGGCCAACCCGCGATCGGTCAGCGCATAGGCCCGGGTGTTGTGTCGAAGCGGCAGGCGGAACAGCACGCCAGCCGCTTCGAGTTCGCGCAGGCGTGTCGCGAGCATGTTCGTCGGCGCGCCGAGGTCACGCTGCAGATCGCCGTAGCGTTGTGGCCCGTCGAGCAGCCGTTCCACGATGAGCAGGGCCCACCGTGCTCCGACGATGTCGAGGGCCGCGGCGAGGTCGCTCACGCGGTCGGATCGGCGTCCGTCTTCATCCAGAACGGTGAGTAGTGGTAGCCGTCGGGGTCGTCGAACTGGCGCTGGTACATGAAGGGGTAGTCGTCGGTGTCGCCGATCCGCCCGCCGGCGGCGCCGGCGCGGTCGACGAGCTCGTCGACCGCCTCGCGGCTGCCCAGGTCGAACGAGACCGTGACCTTCGAGGGCGTCCGAGGTCCGCCGATCAGCTCTTCGACTCCGCCGACGCTCGCGTACATCTCGCGGCTGCCGAGCATGACGTACTGCTCGGGGGCGATCGCGAAGCACGACACGTTGTGGTCGGACATCTCGGCGTTGAGGGTCCAGCCGAGGGCGGTGTAGAAGGCGGTCGCGCGCTCGACGCTCTCGACCGGGCAGGTGATGAAGAGGCTCATGGGAGCCATGCTTGCAAAATGCAAGTAGACCGTCAAGTGGCACGCGCCGGGCTCGGCTGCCGTGATCGTCCCGATCATCCGTCATCAAGTCGTGTTCTTTCGTCATCACGTTGAAACCTTGCCGTGAAGAGTCGGCGTCGCTACATTGACTCCACTCACCGGGGGTCACCCACACCAGTGCAGGTCATCGATATAACCGTTCCCGAAGGGATGGACAGATGTCCGTACCGCAATATCGGAAGGTCGCGGCGGCGGCGCTCGCGGCCGGCCTCGGGCTCAGCCTCGCGGCGTGCTCCACCAAGAGCGACGACTCCGCCGACGCCGGCGGCAAGGTCACCATCACTGTCGACTGCCAGCCGGTCGGCGCGCAGAAGGAACTGCTGAAGAACTGGAACGACGACGTCGCCGAGTTCCAGCGGCAGAACCCGACCATCGTGGTGAAGAGCGTCAGCGTCGGTGAGCAGTGCAACAACCCGCCGGACTTCACCGCCCGCCTCGCCGGCGGCACCGTCACCGACGTCTTCTACGGCTACATGACCGACCTCCAGCAGGTGCTGGACTCCGGCCAGGCGATGGACATCACCGGGTACGCCACCAAGGACACCATCCCGACCTGGGACAGCGTGGACCCGGCGCTCAAGGAGGTCTTCACCGACGGCGGCAAGCTCTACGGCGTACCGGTGAAGAACTACTCGATGGGCCTGATCTACAACAAGGCCCTGTTCCAGCGCGCCGGGCTCGACGCGGCCAACCCGCCGAAGACCTGGCCCGAGGTGCGGGCCGCGGCCAAGAAGATCTCCGCGCTCGGCGGCGGCGTCGCCGGATACTCCGAGTACAGCGCCGGCAACACCGGCGGCTGGCACTTCACCTCGCTGCTCTACTCCCAGGGCGGCCAGGTGCTCAGCGCCGACGGCAAGAAGGCCGACTTCAACAACCCGACGGGCAAGCAGGTCCTGCAGAACCTCAAGGACATGCGCTACGGCGACAACAGCATGGGCAGCCGGCAGCTTCTCCAGTGGGGTGACCTGCTCACCAACGCCGGCGCCGGCAAGGTCGGCATGTTCATCGGCGCGCCGGACGCCACCCAGGCGATCGTCAGCCAGTTCCAGGGCAAGTACCAGGACTGGGCGATGGGCCCGCTGCCCGGCCAGGACGGGCCCGCCAAGGCGACGCTCGGCGGCGGCGAGGGCTACTTCTTCAAGAAGGGCCTGAGCCCGGAGCAGGTCAAGGCCGGTCTGAAGTGGATCGCGTACCAGAAGCTCACGCCCGGCAAGGGCCAGTTCGACTACGTCCGGGCCAAGCCGCAGAACTACCCGGTCGGTCTGCCCCAGCCGCTGCTGTTCACCAACGGCAGCGACGCGCAGAAGCAGGAGCTGGACCTCCGCAAGGCCAACGCCAACGTGGACACCACCAACTTCACCGCCTTCGAGGCGAACCCGGTGCCGATCAAGGGGGAGCCGCGCAACGCCCAGGCCATCTACGCGGTGCTCGACGCCGCGATGTCCGGGGTGCTGACCAACCCGAACGCGAACATCGACGCCCTGCTCAAGACCGCCGAGGACAAGGTCAACCAGCTCCTCGCCGCCGGTAGCTGACCCGACCGGGGTGGGGGCCGGCCGCGCCGGCCCCCACCCACTACCGCAGGAGTTGCCTTGGCGCTCACCACCGCCCCGGGTGCCACCCGCCGGCCCGGCCGTCCCGCACCGCCACCGCGGCAGACCACCGCGCGCCGCGCCGGGCTCGGCCGGAAGGTACGGGACAACCTGACCGGGCACACGTTCCTCATCGGCGCGGTCGCCTGCTTCGCCGTCTTCTCCTGGTACCCGATGGTCCGTGGCGTGGTGATGAGCTTCCAGCGCACCCGGCGCGGCGAGACCACCTGGGTCGGCTGGGACAACTACACCCGGATCATCGCCGACCCGAGCTTCTGGACCGCCTGGAAGAACACGTTCGTCTTCACCGGCCTGGCGCTCGTGCTCGGCTACGCGGTGCCGTTCTTCGTGGCGATCCTGCTCAACGAGCTGCGCCACGCCAAGGGCTACCTGCGGGTGCTTGTCTACCTGCCGGTGATGCTGCCGCCGGCGTCCGCGCTGTTCCTGTTCAAGTTCTACGCGTACGACCCGAGCGAGGCGGGACTGTTCAACGCGGTGCTCACCGCGCTGGGGCTGCCCACCTCGGAGTGGATGCAGTCGCCGACCATGACGATGCCGGCCATGGTGCTGGCGTCGACCTGGATGAACATGGGCGGCGCCGTGCTGATCTACCTGGCCGCGTTGCAGAACATCCCCGGCGAGCTGTACGAGGCCGCCGAGATCGACGGCGCCGGCGTGTGGCGGCGGATCGTGCACGTGACGATCCCGCAGACCCGGCTGATCCTGGCGCTGCTGGCGATGCTCCAGATCGTGGCCACCATGCAGCTCTTCATCGAGCCGCTGATCCTCGCCAACGGCGCCGGCACCCAGGACTCGGCGACGTCGGTGGCGTACCTGATCTATCAGCACGGGTTCTTCCAGAACGATCTCAACGGCGCCGCCGCGCTCGGCGTGATCATGCTGGTGGTGCTGGCCGGGTTCTCCGCCGTCTACGTGCGACTGACCGCGAGACAGGACTAGGACATGGCAGTCGACTCCACCACCCGTACCCTCATCTCCCCGGCCCAACTGCGGCGCGGACGCGGCCGGGTCCTCTACTGGGCCGTGCTCGCCGTCGTGGTGGTGGCGTTCACGTTGGTCTTCCTCGGCCCGCTCTACTGGATGGTCACCGGCGCGCTCAAGAGCGGCCAGGAGATCGCGCAGACGCCGCCGTCGCTGTTCCCGCGCGACCCGCAGCCGCAGAACTACGTCGACGCGTGGACCAACCTCGACCTGGCGAAACTGCTGTTCAACACGTTCTACTACGCCACCGGCGCGGTGCTGTTCCAGCTCGTGTTCGACACCGCCGCCGCGTACGCGTTGTCGAAGCTGCGCCCGGTGCTGGGTGGCGTGATCCTCGGCCTGATGCTGGCGACGTTGATGATCCCGGCGATGGTGCTGATCGTCCCGCAGTACGTGACCGTGATCGACCTACCGATCGTGCACGTCAACCTGCTCGACTCACCGTTCGCGATCTGGCTGCCGCTGGTCGCCAACGCGTTCAACATCTTCCTGCTCAAGCGGTTCTTCGACTCGATCCCGGAGGACCTGATGTCGGCCGCCGTGATGGACGGCGCGTCACCGCTGCGCACGCTCTGGTCGATCGTGCTGCCGATGTCCCGCCCGATCCTCGGCGTGGTGGCGATCTTCGCGGTGACCGCGGTGTGGAAGGACTTCCTCTGGCCGAAGCTGGTCATGCCGTCGCCGGAGACGCGCACGGTCAGCGTCGGCATCTACGCCTTCGCCGGCGGCACCCCGATGAACGTGGTGATCGCCGCGTCGGTGATCGCCGCGATCCCGACCGTCGTGCTGTTCCTGATCTTCCAACGGAACATCATGTCCGGCCTGACCACCGGCGGACTCAAGGGCTGACCGGGCACCGCCGCCCGTCGTATCAGAACCGACCCGCAGAAAGCAGGTGACCGTGTCCATGGTCGACACTAGCCCGTGGTGGCGCTCCGCGGTGATCTACCAGGTCTATCCGCGTAGCTTCGCCGACGGCAACGGCGACGGGATCGGTGACGTCGCCGGCATCCGGTCCCGCCTGGACCACCTCGCCGCGCTCGGCGTCGACGCGATCTGGTTCAGCCCCTGGTACCCGTCGCCGATGGCCGACGCCGGCTACGACGTGGCCGACTACCGCGACATCGACCCGGTCTTCGGCACGCTCGCCGAGGTCGAGGCGCTGATCACCGAGGCGCACGCGCTCGGCATCCGGACCATCGTCGACGTGGTGCCCAACCACTGCTCGGACGCGCACCCGTGGTTCCAGGCGGCGCTGGCCGGCGGCCCGGACGCGCCGGAACGGGACCTGTTCTGGTTCCGGGCCGGCCGGGGCCCGGACGGCTCCCGGCCGCCGACCGACTGGACCGGCGAGTTCGGCGGCCCGACCTGGACCCGCACCACCGACCCGGACGGCTCGCCCGGCGACTGGTACCTGCACCTGTTCGCGCCGCAGCAACCGGACTTCAACTGGGACCACCCCCGGGTGCGCGCCGAGTTCGAGGACGTCCTGCGGTTCTGGTTCGACCGGGGCGTGGACGGCATCCGCATCGACTCGGCCGGCCTGCTGGTCAAGGACGGCACGCTGCCCGAGGTCCACCCGGACCGGCCGCACCCGTTCCGCGACCAGGACGGCGTGCACGACGTCTACCGCGCCTGGCGGCGGATCGCCGACAGCTACCCGGGCGAGCGGGCCCTGGTCGGTGAGGTGTGGCTGCCGGACCGGCAGCGGTTCGCGAACTACCTGCGCCCGGACGAACTGCACACCGCGTTCAACTTCGACTTTCTCGGCTGCGCCTGGGACGCCGCCGCGATGCGGGACAGCATCGACGGCACGCTGGCCGCACACGCGCCGGTCGGCGCGCCGGCCACCTGGGTGCTGTCCAACCACGACGTCACCCGGCACGTCACCCGCTACGGCCGGGCGGACACCACGTTCAGCTTCGCCGCCAAGCGTGAGGGCATCCCCACCGACCTGGAACTCGGCACCCGCCGGGCCCGCGCCGCCGCGCTGCTCAGCCTCGCGCTGCCCGGCGCCGCCTACGTCTACCAGGGCGAGGAACTGGGGCTCTGGGAGGTCGAGGACATCCCGTACGAGCTGCGGCAGGACCCGATGTGGGAACGCTCCGGACGGGTCGACCCGGGCCGGGACGGCTGCCGGGTGCCGCTGCCCTGGCAGGGGGACACGCCGCCGTTCGGGTTCAGCCCCGACGACGCCACCGCCGCGCCGTGGCTGCCGCAGCCGGCGGACTGGAAGGACCGTACGGCCCGCGCCCAGACCGGCGACCCGCACTCGATGCTGGAGCTGTACCGGGCGGCGTTGGCCGCGCGCCAGGCCGAACCGGCGCTCGGTGACGGCGCGTTGCGCTGGCTGCCCGCGCCGGACGGGGTGCTCGCGTTCGCCCGTGAACCGGGCTTCGCCTGCCTGGTCAACCTGGGCCGCGAGGCCGTGCCGCTGCCCGCGCACGACCGGTTGCTGCTGGCCAGCGGCCCACTCGACGACGACCGGCTGCCACCGGACACCGCGGTCTGGCTGCGTACCGGATCGCGCTGAACCGCGGTGGCGCCGGCGGCTCCGTCCCGCCGTCGGCGTCACCGCGCCGCACCACGACCGGCGGCCCGTCCCGGCTGCCGCAGGAACACCTGGGGAGGAAGGAACCGCACCGCCGCAACGGGGGACCTGGCCACCGACGAAAGGGAGCACACCCCGCATGGCCGAGCACCGCACCGCGCACCGCCACCGCACCACCGGGCTGGCGGCCCTGGCCGCCGCCGCGCTCGCCGCCTCGACACTCACCGTCGTGGCGTTGACCTCCACCGCCACCCCGGCGCAGGCCGCCGGGCTGTCCCCGTTCGACATCGCCGGCCGCGGCGCCACCGTCCCGTTCCGGGAGCAGGAGGCGGAGCAGGCCGCGCACACCGGCACGAAGATCGGCCCGGACCGACGCTACGGCACGCTGCCGTCCGAGGCGTCCGGCCGGGAGGCGGTCACGCTCGACGCGGTCGGGGAGTACGTCGAGTTCACGCTCGCCGCTCCCGCGAACGCGGTCACGTTCCGTTACAGCCTGCCGGACAACGCCGCCGGCACCGGCCGGGACGCCAGCATCGACCTGCGCGCGAACGGCACCCTGGTCAAGGCCGTGCCGGTCACCTCCCGGTACGGCTGGTACTACGGCGGCTACCCGTTCAACAACAACCCGGGCGACACCAACCCGCACCACTTCTACGACGAGACCCGGGCGATGTTCGGCACGACCTATCCGGCCGGCACGAAGATCCGCCTCCAGGTCTCCTCGACCGCGCAGTCGCCCACGTTCACCATCGACCTGGCCGACTTCGAGCTGGTCGCCACGCCGATCAGCAAGCCGTCCGGCGTGCTGGACGTGGTCACCGACTTCGGCGCGGACCCGACCGGCGCCAGCGACTCCACCGCGAAGTTCCAGGCCGCGGTGGACGCCGGCAAGGCGCAGGGGAAGGCGGTGTGGATCCCGTCCGGCACGTTCACGCTCTGGGACCACGTGGTGGTCGACGGCGTGACGCTGCGCGGCGCCGGGCCGTGGTACTCGGTCCTCGGCGGCCGGCACCCCACCGACCGCAAGCGCGCCGCCGGCATCTACGGCAAGTACGTGCCCGGCGGCGGCTACTCCGGGGAGATCCGCTCGCACGAGGCCGGCGGGCCGAGCCGCAACGTCACGCTGCGGGACTTCGCCATCATCGGCGACATCCGGGAGCGGGTCGACGAGGACCAGGTCAACGCGCTCGGCGGCGCGATGACCGACTCGGTGGTGGACAACCTGTGGTTGCAGCACACCAAGGTCGGCGCCTGGATGGACGGGCCGATGGACAACTTCACCATCCGCAACAGCCGCATCCTGGACCAGACCGCCGACGGGGTGAACTTCCACTGGGGCGTCACCAACTCCACGGTGACGAACACGTTCGTCCGCAACACCGGTGACGACGCGCTGGCCATGTGGGCGCAGAGCGTGCCGAACGTCGGCAACTCGTTCACCCACAACACCATCGGCGTGACGATCCTGGCGAACCACCTGGTCACCTACGGCGGGCGGAACATCACCATCGCCGACAACGTGACCGCCGACTCGGTGACCAACGGCGGCGGCATCCACGTGGCGAACCGCTACCCCGGCGTCACCGGGTCGACGGCGGTGGCCGGCACCATCACGGTCGCCCGTAACACGCTGATCCGCAACGGCAACTCCGACTACAACTGGCAGTTCGGGGTGGGCGCGATCTGGTTCTCCGCGCTCAACGAGCCGATCCAGGGCGCGGCGATCAACGTCACCGACACCGACATCCTGGACAGCTCGTACGCGGCGCTGCATTGGATCGAGGGGCAGACCAGCGGCATCTCGTTCAACAACGTGCGGATCGACGGCGCGGGCACGTACGCGCTCCAGGTGCAGGCGCCCAGCCAGGTCAGCTTCACGAACGTGCGGGCCACCAACATCGCCCAGGCCAACCCGATGCACAACTGCGTGGGCAGCGGCTTCCAGATCACCCAGGGCAGCGGCAACTCCGGCTGGTACACGGCCACCCCGTACTGCGGGCCGTGGCCGCAGCCGCAGTGGGGCAACGGCCCGTCCAGCCCGCCGCCCACAAGCGTGCCCCCGACCACCGCGCCCCCGACCACGGCCCCGCCGACCACCGCGCCGCCGACCACGCCGCCGCCGACCGGCGGGAACCTGGCCCTCGGCCGGCCGGCGACCGCCACCAGCGTCAACCAGACGTACGCGGCCGGCAACGCGGTCGACGGCAACGCGGCCAGCTACTGGGAGAGCGTCAACAACGCGTTCCCGCAGTCGGTGACCGTCGACCTCGGCGCGTCGCGCACGGTCGACCGGGTGGTGCTCAAGCTGCCGGCCGGCTGGGAACGCCGCACGCAGACGCTGTCCGTGCTCGGTTCCACCGACGGCTCCTCGTACAGCACGCTCGCCTCGTCGGCGGGCCGGGTGTTCGACCCGGCGGCCGGCAACAGCGTCTCGATCGCGCTGCCGTCCGGCGCCCGCCGGTACGTCCGGGTCACCGTCACCGGCAACACCGGCTGGCCGGCGGCCCAGCTCAGCGAGCTGGAGGTGTACGGCGGCGGCACGACCACCCCGCCGCCCACCACCACCCCGCCGCCGTCGACCCCACCGCCGACCACCGCGCCGCCGACCGGCAACCTGGCCGCCGGCCGGCCGGTCGCGGAGACCAGCCACGCCGACGTCTACGGCGCCGGTAACACGGTCGACGGCAACGCCAACACCTACTGGGAGAGCGCCAACAGCGCGTTCCCGCAGTCGGTGACCGTGGACCTGGGCAGCGCCCGGCCGGTGGCCCGGGTCGTGCTCAAGCTGCCGCCGTCGGCGGCCTGGCAGACCCGCACCCAGACGGTGTCCGTGCTCGGCTCCACCGACGGCGCGTCGTTCACCACGCTCAAGGCGTCCGCCGGCTACACGTTCGACCCGGCAGGCGGCAACACCGTGTCGATCCCCCTGCCCGCCGGTGACCGCCGCTTCGTGCGGCTCACGTTCACCGGCAACACCGGCTGGCCGGCCGGCCAGCTCTCCGAGTTCGAGGTCTACGCCTCCTGACCCGGCGCGGCGGGGACCGGTCCGGGTCCCCGCCGCACCACATCCCCCACCTCCGTCAACGCCTCTCCACGTCCCCCGGGAAGAAGGTGTCCGTCCACCATGTCCAGACTCCGTACCAGAATCGTCGCGGTGCTCGCCGCGGTCGGCCTGGCCGTCACCGCGGCGCCGGCCCCGCCGGCCCTGGCCGCCGGCGGTCCGAACCTCGCCGCCGGCCGCCCCGCCAGCGCCAGCAGCGTCAACGGCCCCTACGTCGCGGCCAACCTGACCGACGGCAACCAGGGCAGCTACTGGGAGAGCAGCGGCGCGCTGCCCCAGTGGGCGCAGGTCGACCTCGGCACCAGCCGCGCCGTCGACCAGGTGGTACTCAAGCTCCCCGGCGCCTGGGAGGCCCGCAACCAGACGCTGTCCGTGCAGGCCAGCGCCGACGGCAGCGGCTTCACCACGGTCGTCGCGTCGGCCGCCCGCGCGTTCAGCCCGGCCGCCGGCAACACGGTGACGCTCGGCTTCAGCGCCACCAACGCCCGCTACCTGCGCGTCGTCGTCACCGCGAACACCGGCTGGACCGCCGCCCAACTCGCCGAGCTGGAGGTCTACGGCACGGCCAGCTCCTCGACCAACCTGGCGCTCGGCAAGACGATGGCCGAGAGCGGCCACTCCGACGTGTACGGGGCCGGCAACGCCAACGACGGCAACGCGGGCACCTACTGGGAGAGCCCGAACAACGCGTTCCCGCAGTGGATCCAGGCCGACCTGGGCGCCGCGACCAGCGTCAACCGGCTGGTGCTGCGGCTGCCCAGCGGCTGGGGCGCGCGCAACCAGACGCTCACGGTGCAGGGCAGCACCAACGGCTCCACGTTCGGCACGCTCGTCGCGTCCGCGTCGTACGCGTTCGACCCGGCCGGCGGCAACACGGTCACCGTCACGGTGCCCACCGCGTCCACCCGCTACCTGCGGCTGCTGTTCACCGCGAACAGCGCCTGGCCCGCCGGGCAGCTCGCCGAGCTGGAGATCTACGGCGCGGCGACCGGCGACACCCAGGCGCCCAGCGCGCCGGGCAGCCTGGCGTTCACCGAGCCTGCCACCGACCAGGTCCGGTTGACCTGGACCGCGTCCACCGACAACGTCGGCGTCACCGGTTACGACATCTACGCCAACGGCGTGCTGCGCACCAGCGTCGGCGGCAGCACGCTGACCTACACCGACACCCAGCCCGCCGGCAGCACCGTGTCGTACCACGTGCGGGCCCGCGACGCCGCCGGCAACGTGTCCGCCAACAGCAACACGGTCACCCGCACCGGCAACACCGGGGACACCACCGCGCCGACCGCGCCCGGCGGCCTCGCCTACACCCAGCCGGCGAGCGGCCAGATCCGGTTGACCTGGACCGCGTCCACCGACAACGTCGGCGTCACCGGCTACGAGGTGTGGGCCAACGGCACGCTGCGGACCACCGTCGGCGGCTCCACGCTGACGTACACCGACAGCCAGCCGGACAGCGCCACCGTCTCCTACCAGGTGCGGGCCCGTGACGCCGCCGGCAACGTGTCCGCGAACAGCAACACGGTCACCCGCACCGGCAGCACCACCGGCGGCACCAACCTGGCGGTCGGCAAGCCGGCCACCGCCTCCTCCGTGGTGCACGTGTTCAACGCCGCCAACGCGGTCGACAACGACGTCACCACCTACTGGGAGGGCGCGCCGGGCGCGTACCCGAGCACGCTGACCGTGGCGCTGGGCGCGAACGCCAGCATCAGCGCGGTGGTGGTGAAGCTCAACCCGGATCCGGCGTGGGGCGCGCGTACCCAGACGTTCCAGGTGCTCGGGCGGGAGCAGTCCGCGTCCGGGTTCACCAGCCTGGTCGGCTCCGCGACGTACTCGTTCAACCCGAACACCGGCAACACGGTGACCGTTCCGCTCTCCGCGACCACCGCGGACGTCCGGTTGCAGTTCACCGCGAACTCCGGCTCGTCCAACGGCCAGGTCGCGGAGTTCCAGGTCATCGGCGTGCCGGCGGCCAACCCGGACCTGACCGTCACCGCCCTGACCGCCTCGCCCACCGCGCCGGTCGAGACCGACGCGATCACGCTGTCCGCCACCGTGCGCAACGCCGGCACCGCGGCGTCCGCCGCCACCAGCGTCAACCTCTACCTGGGTACGACGAAGGTCGGCACCGCCGCCGTCGGCGCGCTCGCGGCCGGCGCGTCCACCACCGTCTCGGCGACCATCGGCGCGCGCGACGCCGGCAGCTACCAGCTCACCGCCAAGGTCGACGAGTCGAACACGGTGATCGAGCAGAACGAGGCGAACAACTCCTACACCAGCCCGACCGCGTTGCCGGTCAGCCCGGTGGCCAGCTCCGACCTGGTCGCGTCCGCGGTGACCTGGTCGCCCGGCACGCCGGCCGCCGGCGCCACGGTCAGCTTCGCGGTGACGCTGCGCAACCAGGGCACGATCGCGTCGGCGAGCGGCGCGCACGGCATCACGCTCACCGTGCTCAACGACTCCGGATCCGTGGTCCGCACGCTGACCGGCTCGTACTCCGGCACGATCGCCGCCGGGGCCACCGCCGGCCCGGTGTCGCTCGGCACCTGGACCGCCGCCAACGGCCGCTACACGGTCCGGGTGGTGCTCGCCGACGACGCCAACGAGTTGCCGGTGAAGCGGCAGAACAATGCAAGCGACCGGCCGCTGTTCGTCGGTCGCGGCGCGAACCTGGGGTACGACGCGTACGAGGCCGAGGACGGCTCGGTCGGCGGCGGCGCGCAGGTCATCGGCCCGAACCGCACCATCGGCGATCTGGCCGGCGAGGCGTCCGGCCGGCGCGCGGTCACGCTCAACACCACCGGCGCGTACGTCGAGTGGACCACCAAGTCGGCCGCGAACGCGCTCGTCACCCGCTTCTCCATCCCGGACGCGCCGGGTGGCGGCGGGATCGACTCGACGCTCAACGTCTACGTCAACGGCGTGCTGCACAAGCCGATCAGCCTCACCTCGAAGCACATCTGGCTGTACGGCGCGGAGGCCGCCCCCAGCGACTCGCCCAGCGCGGGCGCGCCCCGGCACCTCTACGACGAGGCGAACGTGCTGCTGAACTCCACCGTCCCGGCGGGCAGCCGGATCCGGCTCCAGAAGGATCCGGCCAACAGCACCACGTACGCGATCGACTTCGTCAACACCGAGCTGGTGTCGCCGCGCGCCAACCCGGACCCGACCCGCTACAAGGTGCCCACCGGCTTCAGTCACGCCGACGTGCAGAACGCGCTGGACGCGGTGCGGATGGACACCACCGGCACGCTTGTCGGCGTCTACCTGCCGGCCGGCACCTACGAGACCGCGCAGAAGCTCCAGGTGTACGGCAAGGCGGTGAAGGTCGTCGGCGCGGGCATGTGGTACACCCGCTTCCAGACGCCGACGAACCAGCAGAACACCGACGCCGGGTTCCGGGTCGAGTCCTCGGCCAGCGGGTCGACCTTCGCCCACCTGGCGTTCTTCGGCAACTACACCAACCGGATCGACGGGCCGGGCAAGGTGTGGGGCGAGCTGAAGGACGTCGACAACCTGACGCTGGACAGCGTCTGGGTGGAGCACACCGTCTGCGCGTACTGGGGGGTGAGCGTGGACGGGCTGACCATCCGGGACAGCCGGTTCCGCAACACGTTCGCCGACGGGGTCAACATGACAAACGGCAGCACCAACGCGGTGGTCACCAACACGGAGGGCCGGTCCAACGGCGACGACGCGTTCGCGTTGTTCTCCGCCACCGACCAGGGCGGCTCCGGCGGCAACCACGGCAACGTGTTCGAGAACCTGACCGCCACGCTGACCTGGCGGGCCGCCGGCCTCGCCGTGTACGGCGGCTACGACAACATCTTCCGCAACCTGTACATCGCGGACCAGTTGACGTACTCGGGCATCACCATCAGCTCGCTGGACTTCGGCTACCCGTTCGTCGGGTTCGGCGCGAGCCCGCCCACCCGGTTCGAGAACATCTCGCTGATCCGCTCCGGCGGGCACTTCTGGGGCGCGCAGACGTTCCCGGCGATGTGGTTGTTCTCCGCGTCCAAGGAGTTCCGGGGCATCCGGGTGAGCGACGTGGACATCGTGGACCCGACGTACTCCGGGATCATGTTCCAGACCAAGTACACCGGCAGCCAGCCGGAGAACCCGATCACCGACACGGTGCTCACCAACGTGTCGATCTCCGGGGCGCGGCGCAGCGGTGACGCGTTCGACGCGAAGTCCGGCTTCGGCATCTGGGTCAACGAGATGCCCGAGGCGGGTCAGGGCCCGGCCGTCGGCGCGGCGACCTTCACCAACCTCCGCCTGACCGACAACGCCCAGGACATCAAGAACACCACCACCACATTCACCATCACCCGCAACTGACGTAAGGCGGGGCCCCTTCTTAACGCCTCCGGTAGAGAAGGGGCCCCTTCTCACACGCCCAGCGGGGACGCGTTCGAGCGTCACCGGGGCCGGTCGACGTGGTGACGTCCCGCTCACGGCGGTCCGGGTGTACTCCACGGATGCGCCTCCGTACCCGGCTCGTTCCGTCCCGGACCTCCGGGACCACCCGCGCCCTGCTCGCCGCGATCCTCAGCGCGGTCGTGGTCGGTGCCGCCCTGACCGTCGGCTCGCCTGCCGAGGCGGCCATCACGACCCAGGTCTTCGCCGCCACCAACGACAGCTACGTCAACGCCGCCGCGCCCACCACGAACTACGACACGTCGTCGAGGCTGGCGGTGGCCGCGGGTCCGACCCGGATCTCGTACGTGAGTTTCGCGGTCACCGGCCTGACCGCACCCGTGGTGCATGCCCGGTTGGTGATGCACACCAGCAGCGCGAGCTTCGCGGGCAGCCTCACGGGTGGCACGATCGAGCGCACCGGCGCGAACTGGGTCGAGACGACGTTGACCTACGCCAACCGACCGTCCCCGATCGGATCGCCGTTGTCCCGGTTCGGCATCGTCAAGCCCGATCGCTGGTACCAGGCCGACGTGACCGCCGCGGTGACCGGCAACATGGTGGTCAGCTTCGCCATCTCCTCCACCGACCCGGACGGTGCCTACTACGACGCCCGGGAGAGCGCCGAGAACTGGCCTCGACTCGCCGTCGACACCGGTGTGCCCCCCAGCCCCGACAACATCCTGCTGGCCGCCGGGGACATCGCGAGCTGCACCACCGACCGGGACGAGGACACCGCGCGGATCCTGGACAACCAACCGGGCACGGTGGCGACGCTCGGCGACTCCGTCTACGAGTCCGGCACCACCGCCGAGTTCGCCAACTGCTACCAGCCAACCTGGGGGCGACACAAGGCCCGTACCCGTCCCGCGGTCGGCAACCACGAGTACCTCACCGCCAACGCCGCCCCCTACTTCGCCTACTTCGGGGTGGCGGCCGGCCCTGCCGGACTGGGCTACTACTCGTACGACCTGCCCGGCTCCTCCGACTGGCACATCGTCGTGCTGAACTCCAACTGCGCCAAGGTGGGTGGCTGCCAGGCGGGCTCGGCCCAGGAGCGGTGGCTGCGTGCCGACCTCGCCGCCCACCCCAGCCGCTGCACCCTGGCCTACTGGCACCACCCCCTGTTCAGCTCCGGCGAGCGGCAGGCGCCCAACGTGTTACCGCTGTTCCAGGCGCTCTACGACGCCGGCGCCGAGATCGTGCTGAACGGGCACGCCCACCAGTACGAACGGTTCGCCCCCCAGTCCCCGGACCGGACCGCCGACCCCGCCCGGGGCATCCGCGAGTTCGTAGTGGGCACCGGCGGTCGTTCCCTCCAGTCGGACTTCGGCACCGTGGCACCCAACAGCGAGGTACGCAACGGCACCACCTACGGCGTCCTGCGGCTCACCCTGTACAACGGCGGATACGACTGGCGCTTTCTGCCGGTGACCGGGCAGACCTTCACCGACGGCGGCAGCGGCACCTGCCACTGAACCCGGCCGGCTGAAGGGAGCGGCGCCGCTCGGGCGCGAGCACGGCGGGGTGGCCCGGCCCGGACCGGGCCACCCCGGGTGCTGGTGGTGTCGTAGTTGACGCCCTGCAGGTTGTACGCCGGGGTCGCCGGGGTCGCCGGTTCCACCCCCGCCCCCGCCGTCACAATTGAGAGAACAGTCGGGTTCCGAGGCGTACGCCGGCACTGCCACCGCTCCGGTGGCCGCGAGTCAGGCCAACAGGGCGATTCCGGCGGTTGCAAAGCGTCTGAGCACGTTGTCTCCTGTCAGTGGACGCCCGAGAAGACAAACCCCGTGGCGCGTGATCGAAGGCGTAGGGGCATATTTGCTGGTCGCAGGCTTTGGTCATCACGAGCGCGCGGTGACCTTCCGAGCGTGGTTTCCGCTCGTGCCGGCAGCGCAGACTGGCGCTCGGTTCGTGTACCGTCCGCTGTGGCAGCCTGTCGCAGCGTATTCAGACAGAATCCTCATGTCGTATCGGAGCGCCGCTGATGCCTCGCCGTCCGGTCCCCGCCGATCCGTCGATCGGTGACCGCATCCGCGCCCGCCGCGAGTTGCGCGGATGGAGCATTCGTCACGCGGCCAGCCGCGCCGGCATCTCGCACACGTCCTGGTCCCGGATCGAGCGCGGTCAACAGCGCACCGACCGGTACATGGTCGTGGACCTGGCCGCCGCGCTCGAATGCTCGGCGGTCGACCTGACCGGGCAGGCGTACACCCCGGCGGATCGGCAGCTCGACGCCGCCCGCATCGATGCCGAACGGGTCTGGCGGGCCATGATGGATTCGCCCATGGACGCGCGATCCGGTGCGGCTGCCACGGTCGAGCAGGTGCACCGTGAGGCGACTCTGGTGCGCGACCTGTACGGGCGGTGTGACTACGCCGGCGCGCTGCGGCGGCTCGTCGATCTGGTGCCGGCGATGCACGGCCTGACCGATCGTCGGGCCGCGTTGACGGAGATGGTGCCGGTGTACGGCGTCGCGATGGGCTCGCTCCTGAACATGAGCTACCCGGCCCATGCCTGGCTGGCGGCGGAGCGGTGCGCCGAGGCGGCCGGGCTGCTCGACGACCCGGTCGCGGTCGGCGTGGCGACGGCCAACCGGGCACGGGTGTCCGCCTACTCCGGGGCGTACCGGCCGGCGTGGGCGTGGTGTGACGCGGCGGCGGCCGACCTCGCGGGCAGCGCGGCGGAAGGGGCGTTGGACGTGCTGGGGTTCCTGCATCTCGCGCGGGCGCTGCACCTCGCCGGCCTGCGTGACCTCGTCGGCGCCGAGGGGCATCTCGCCGAGGCGGCGCTGATCGCCGCGCACACCGGGGAGACGGACAGATGGGACCTGGCCTGGGGGCCACGGAACGTGGCGATGTGGCGGATGGCGTTCCTGCTCGACACGGGCCGTCCGGAGGCGGCCATGGCGGCGGCGGCCGGAGTGGACCTGACCGGCCTGCCGGCGGTGCGGCAGGTGTACTTCTGGCTCGACATGGGGCGCGCCACCGAGGCGGTCGGCCGGGATCGTGAGGCGGTGCGGATGCTGCTCACGGCCGAGCGCGTCGGCCCGCAACATGCCCGCTCGTCGGTCGCGGCCCGCGAAACGGCGCGGTCGTTGCTGCGCAGGGGAGCGGCATCACCGGAGCTGCGTGGACTCTGTGAACGAATGAGTCTCACGACACAATAGTGGTGCGTAAGCGTTCCAGCCGATCCCTGCACATTCCGTAGCGTTCCGATCACAGGGATGCGGTGAATCGGTCGCGTCTTCTTCCGGCGCGACGGTGGCGGGCCCATCGCCGTGCCCATCTCGAAGGGGCCACCGATGGGCAACCGGCGTGATCAGGAAAACCACCGAGGCGAAGAGGCGGAAGCCGCCGAGCAGGAGGCGGCCCGGCAGCGGATCATCGCGCAGGCCGAGGCGGACCGGACACCGGTCGAGGACACCACCCGCGCGGTGCCGGACCGGCGGTGGCGTCGTGACCGGTGAGCGGGTGCCGATCGGTCGACGCGTCGGCCTACCTGCGGGTGCGCCGCAAGCTGTCGCAGCAGACGTTCGCCGACGGGCTGGGTAAGTCGAAGAGCGGGGTGGACAAGGTGGAGCGCGGCGTCAGGTCCCTAGAACGGTTGTCGACGATCCGGGAGATCGCGGTGAGGGCGTCGCGCGCATCCGGGTGGCCCTGTCCACGTACGGGATGACGGCCGGCCGGGACACGCCGCCGGCCCGGTGGGGCCGGGGCGGTGGTGGTGGACGCGTACCGGGTGGCGGCGGCGTTGCTGACCACGCTGGACGAGGCGGGTCTCGCCTGGCTGGCCGCCGACCGGGCGATGGCGGCAGCGGCGGGGACCGGGTTCTGTCGGCCTGCGCGGCGGTGCAGCTCGGACCGGTGCCGCGGGCGTCGGCGCGGGCACGGTCGGTGCTGTCGGCCGCCGCGTAGCGGGTCGCGCCGCGCGACCTCGATTCGGGTACGCCCGGGGAGTTGTCGCTGTGCGGGACGCTGCTGGCGCAGGCGGCGTTGACGGCGGCGCGGGCCGGCGACGGGCGTGCCGCCGGTGAGCCGGTGGACGAGGCGGCGGAGATGGCCGCCCGGGTGGGCGACGGACACGACCATTGTCGGACCGCGCTCGGGCCGGCGGCGGTGGACGTCGCGCGGGTGGTCGCCGCCGTGGAACGGGGCGACGGTGCGGAGGCGGTGGCCCGGCACGAGGTGGCGATCGCGGGGACGGCTGCCACTGGAGCATCGCGCCGCGCATCTGGTGGACGCCGCGCGCAGGCTCTCGACCGAAGCGCCGATCTTGGAGTTGTGGCACCTCCGATAAGGAGCGAAACCGGCATACCGCGGCACCACAAGTCCAAGATCGGCGGGGAGAGGGCGAGGGTGGGCGCGCTCCGGGACTGGTCACGCGGTATTCGTGAGTTCAAACTCCGCTGTTGTCACGACTTCGGGGGGTGAAACTCATCGGTCGGTCGTGACTTGTCGCACTGGGCCCGCGCCTCCCCCATCCGCAGGATTGACCTCAACCGATCAGCCGGTGGAGGCAACCGACATGGACGAACGGTACGACTCGTACTGCGCGGTCGATCCGCTCTTCTACGACTCGCTGGCCGGCACCACGGCCGACGCGGACGCCTACCCGACCGGCCCGGTGCCGGACGGCTGGGAGTGCGAGGTCAAGGACGACTGGCTGATCCACGGCCCGGTCGGCGGGACGCTCCCCGCGCAGGGCTGGAAGATCCACGTGTCGGCCCGGCTCGACAACGCGGAGCGCGTGCTGGCCCGGGTGGCGGACTACTGCCGGCCCCGTGGCATCGCGTTCAAGCACCTGCGCGGCCCGCGGCTGCTGCTCATGCGCAACAGCAAGTACGCCCGGCGCGGCGCCAGCGGGAAGTTCGTCACCGTCTACCCGCGTGACGACGCCGAGCTGGAGCTGACCGCCAAGGAACTCGCCGACCTGCTCGACGGCGAGCAAGGGCCGTACATCCTCAGCGACCTGCGCTACGGCGACGGCCCGGTGCACCTGCGCTACGGCGGCTTCGCGGCCCGCTACTGCGTCTCCGACGACGGGCAGACCGTGCCGGCGATCGAGACCCCGGACGGCACGCTGGTGCCGGACCGGCGGGACCCGGTGTTTTACGTGCCGGAGTGGGTGACGCTGCCCGACTTCCTCGCCCCGCACCTGGCCGCCCGGAACGCGGCCAGCACCACCGACCTGCCGTACCGGATCGAGAAGGTGATCCACTTCTCGAACGGCGGCGGCCTCTACGAGGCCCGTGACACGCGGACCGACCAGCGGGTGGTGCTCAAGGAGGCCCGGCCGCACGCCGGACTGGACGCCACCGGCACCGACGCGGTCACCCGGCTGCGCCGGGAGGCGCGGACGCTGCGCCGGCTGGCCGACGTGCCGCACCTGGTCCGGGTGCACGACGAGTTCGAGTTCGGCGGGCACGAGTTCCTCGCCCTGGCGTACGTCGAGGGTCGGCCGCTCAACCAGGTGGTCGTCGAGCGGTACCCGCTGGTGCACCTCGACGCCGACCGGGCCGACTACACCCGCTGGGCGCTCGACGTGCACCGCCAGGTCACCGAGGCGGTCGCCGCCATCCACGCGCACGGCGTCGTCTACGGCGACCTGCACATGTTCAACATCATGGTCGGCGACGACGGCGCGGTGACGCTCATCGACTTCGAGGTCGCCGCCGACGTCGCCGAGGCGACCCGGCCCGCGCTGCGCAACCAGGCGTTCGCCGCGCCCCGCGACCGCACCGGCGTCGACGTCGACAGGTACGCGCTGGCCTGCCTGCGGCTCGCCCTGTTCCTGCCGTTGACCGCGATGCTGCGGCTGGCCCCGGCCAAGGCGGCGCATCTGGCCGACGTGGTGGCCGAGAACTTCCCGGTGCCGCGCGAGCTGCTGGACGAGTCGGTCGAGGTGATCGGGGGCGGCCGACCGGCGGACCTGCGACGCGCGGTCACGATCGATCCGGACGACTGGCCGGGCCTGCGCGACCGGCTCGCCGAGGCGATCACCGCCAGCGCCACCCCGCACCGCGACGACCGACTGTTCCCCGGCGACATCCGCCAGTTCGCCGGCGCCGACGGCGGCCTCAACCTCGCGTACGGCGCGGCCGGGGTGCTCTGGGCGCTGCACGTCAGCGGCGCCGGCACGGACCCGGCGCACGAGCGGTGGCTGATCGACCGGGTCCGCCAACCCGCCTCCGGCAGCCGGCTCGGCTTCTACGACGGGCTGCACGGCATCGCGTACGTGCTGGACCTGCTCGGTCACCGGGACGAGGCGCTGCGCCTGCTCGACCTCTGCCTGGACCAGCCCTGGACCGAACTGCGCGACGACCTGACCGGCGGGCTGTCCGGCGTCGCGCTCAACCTCGCCCACTTCGGCGCGCTCACCGGCGAGCGGCGCTACGCCGACGCGGCCCGGCAGGCCGTCGACGTGGTGGTCGGCCGGCTCGGCGATGTCGACTCGGTCGCCGAGATCAGCGGCGGGCGGCACCCGTACGCCGGGCTGACCCGGGGCGGGGCCGGCGTGGCGCTGATGCTGCTGCGGATGTACGAGCGGCACGGCGACGACGACCTGCTCGACCACGCGGGCACCGCGCTCCGCCAGGATCTCCGCCGCTGCGTCCGCCGCGACGCCGGGCACCTGGAGGTCAACGAGGGCTGGCGGACCATGCCCTACCTGGCCGAGGGCAGTGTCGGCATCGGACTGGTGCTCGATCACTATCTGCGGCACCGGCCCGACGACGAGCTACGCGACCAGGCCGCCGCGATCCGCCGCTGCGCCGACTTCCCGTTCTACGCGCAGTCCGGCCTCTTCGCCGGCCGCGCCGGGATCGTCGCGTACCTCGCCGAGCGGGGGGAGCGGGACGCGGCCCGGGAACAGGCCCGGCTGCTCGGCTGGCACGCGTTGCCGTACCGGGACCGGACCGCGTTCCCCGGCGACCAACTGCTGCGACTCTCCATGGACCTGGCCACCGGCACCGCCGGCGTGCTCGCCGCGCTCGCCGCCACCCGGCCGGACGACGCGCTCCACCTGCCGTTCCTGACTCCGCTGCCCGGCGCGACGCGCGTCGCGGGCGCGGACTGAACGGCCACCGAACCCCCCGGTTCCCCCGGGGCGACCCGACCTGATCAATCGAGATGTGGAAGGAGGTGAATCGACATGGCTCTGCTCGACCTCCAGGGGATGGAGCTGCCGGCCGCCGAGCGTACCGGTGGTGGCAGCCAGGCCAGCCTGCTGCTGTGCGGTGACAGCTCGCTGAGCGTCACCACCTGTAACTGACCTGCCCGATCATCGACGTCACGAGAGAAAGAGGAATCGACATGGCTCTGCTCGACCTCCAGGGGATGGAACTGCCGGCCGCCGAGCGTACCGGTGGCGGCAGCCAGGCCAGCCTGCTGCTCTGCGGCGACAGCTCGCTGAGCGTCACCACCTGTAACTGACCTGCCCGATCATCGACGTCACGAGAGAAAGAGGAAGCGACATGGCTCTGCTCGACCTCCAGGGGATGGAACTGCCGGCCGCCGAGCGTACCGGTGGTGGCAGCCAGGCCAGCCTGCTGCTGTGCGGTGACAGCTCGCTGAGCGTCACCACCTGCAACTGACGATCAGTCGCTTGGCCCCGGGCCGGCTCACGCCGGTCCGGGGCCCGCGCCCGTGGGAGGCCCGATGACCCCCGCCGACCGGCTCGCGCTGCGCGCCGTCGCGTTCGCCGGCTGGTGGACGCCGGTGTTGGCGGTGCTCGCCGTGGTGGAGGCGGCGGCCCAACTCGCGCTTCCCACCGTGCTGGGCCGGGCGGTGGACGCCGCCGTCGGAGCCGCGCCGCAGTCCCCGCCCGGCCGGTGGCTCGCGGTGGTCGTCGCCCTGGTGCTGGTGCTGATCGGCGCGCGGGCGGCCCACGACTACGGCACCGGCGCGGCCGGCGCCCGCTCGGTCGCCGCGCTGCGGCACGCCCTGATCCGTCACCTGTTCGCGCTCGATCCGCGCACCGTGGGCCGCCGGCCCGTGGGTGACCTGGTCGGCCGGCTGGTGGGGCAGGTCGCCGACGCCGGGCAGGCCGCCCCGACAGCCGTGCTCGCCGGCAGCGTGCTGCTGCCACCGCTGGGCAGCCTGGTCGCGCTGACCCTGCTCGATTCCTGGCTCGGCCTGACGTTCGTGGTCGGGCTGGTGCTGCTGGCCGTGCTGCTGCGGCGGTTCGTCAGCGAGGCGTCCGGCGCGGTCGCCGGCTACCAGCGGGCCCAGGGCGACCTGGCCGGACGACTGGTCGAGGCGCTCGCCGGGGCGCGGACGATCACCGCCGCCGGCACCGCCGGGCACGAGGTCGAGCGGGTGCTCGCGCCGCTGCCCGAGCTGCGCCGCCACGGCCTGCGTACCTGGCGGGTGCTCGCCGGCGCGGCGGCCCGGGGCGCCCTGCTGAACCCGCTGCTGCAACTGGCGGTCGTCGCCGTCGGCGGCTGGTCCCTGTCCGCCGGTCGGCTGACGCCCGGGGAACTGCTGGCTGCCCTCCAGTACGCCACGATCGGCGCCGGACTGGGCGCCGCGATCGCCGCCGTCAACACCGCCGTGCGGGTCCGTGCCGGCTGCGGTCGGGCCGCCGAGATCCTCGACGAGCCGCCCCGCCCGTCCGGCGGCCGGGACCTGCCGCCCGGGTCGGGCCGGCTGGAGCTGAGCGGCGTGGAGGTCCGCGACGACGACGGGCGTCCGCTGCTCGACCGGGTCGACCTGCGGGTGCCCGGCGGCACGCTGCTCGCCGTCGTCGGGCCGTCCGGCGCCGGCAAGTCGCTGCTCGCGGCCGTCGCGGGCCGGCTGCGTGATCCGGACGCCGGCGAGGTACGCCTGGACGGCGTGCCGCTGCCGGAGTTGACGCCGACCGCGCTGGGCCGGGCGGTCGGCTACGGTTTCGAGCGGCCGGTGCTGGTCGGTGACACGGTCGGCGCGGCGGTCGGCTGCGGCGGCGACCCGGTGCCGCTGGCCCGCGCCGCCGAGGTCGACGACGTGGTGCAGCGGCTGCCCGAGCGGTACCGCACCCCGCTGGCCGGGCTCGCCCTCTCCGGCGGCGAGCGGCAGCGCCTCGGTTTGGCCCGCGCGCTGCGCGCCGAACGGCTGCTGATCCTCGACGACGCCACGTCCAGCCTGGACACGGTGACCGAGCACCGGGTGGTGGACACGCTCACCGGCCGCGACGACAGGCGTACCCGGGTGGTGGTGAGCCACCGGGTCGGCACCGCGGCCCGCGCCGACCTGGTGGCCTGGGTGGATGGTGGCCGGGTACGCGCGGTCGCCCCGCACCGGGAGTTGTGGGACGACCCGGCGTACCGGGCGGTGTTCCGGTCGTGACCACCGTCGGCGCGGTGGTCCGCGCGGAGCTGTCCACGCGACGCCGTCCGTTGCTGCGGCTGGCCGGCTGGTCGCTGGCCGAGGCGCTACCGGCGGCGTTGACCGGCCTGCTGACCGCCCGGGCCGTGGACGGCGGCTTCCTCGCCGGCCGGCCCGGTGTCGGGCTGCTCTGGCTGGGCCTGCTGGCGCTCGCGGTGCTGGTCGGCGCGCTCGGCACCCGGCAGGCGTACGGGCTGCTGGGCGACGTGGTGGAGCCGTTCCGGGACGACCTGCTGCGGCGGGTCGTCGCGGGCACGCTGGCCGGCGCGGGCGACGGACGGGTCGACGACGCGGCGGTGACCCGGCTGACCCACCAGGTGGAGATGGTCCGGGACACCTGGGCCGGCCTGCTGATGGTGGTCCGGGGCTTCGTGTTCGCCGCCGGCGCGGCCGTGGTCGGCCTCTGTTCCCTGGCGGTCCCGGTCGCGCTGCTGGTGACCGTGCCGGTCCTCGCCGGCCTGCTGCTGTTCGTCGCGGCGTTGCCGGCGATGGTGGCCCGGCAACGCGACTACGTCCGGGCCGGTGAGCGGCTCGGCCGGGACGCGGTGGTCGCGGTGAGCGGCCATCGTGACGTCCTGGTCAGCGGCACCGGGGACCGGGTCGTCGACTGGCTCGGTGGGCACGTCGACGCGCAGGCGCGGGTGGAGCGGCGGCTGGCGACCATGGCCGCCGCGCGCAGCCTGAGTCTGGCCGTCGGCGGGTGGCTGCCGGTGCCGGTGCTGCTGCTGGCCGCGCCGTGGCTGCTCGGGCGCGGTCTCGGGGCGGGCGCGCTGCTCGGCGCGCTGGTCTACGTCGTGCACGGCATCCAGCCGGCGCTGCACACGCTGTTCCAGGGGGTGGCGGCCGGCGGCCTGCGCTTCGTGGTCACCCTCGACCGGCTGCTGCGCACCTGCGTACCCCCGGCGGAGAGCGGCGTGGCGACGGCGGCGCCGCCGCCCGATCCCGCCGCGCCCGCGCTGTCGCTGCGGGCGGTGACCTTCCGGTACGGGCCGCACGCCGCGCCGGTGCTCGACGGCTTCGACCTGACCGTGCCGGCCGGCGATCACCTGGCGATCGTCGGCGCGAGCGGGATCGGCAAGTCCACGCTGGCGGGGCTGATGGCCGGCGTGCTGCGCCCCGACTCGGGCACGGTCCGCGTCGCGGGCACGCCGACCGGCGCGGCGACGCCGGCCGAGCTGGCCGCCCGCCGGGTGCTGATCCCGCAGGAGGCGTACGTGTTCACCGGCACGGTCCGGGACAACGTCCGCTACCTGCGGCCGGACCTGGACGACGCGACGATCAGCCGGGCGGCGGACCGGCTCGGCCTGGCCGAGTTGGTGGCCCGGCTCGGTGGCCTCGACGCGACGCTGCGGCCGGCGGGGCTGTCCGCCGGGGAGCGCCAGCAGGTGGCGTTGCTGCGGGCCTGGCTGTCGCCGGCGCCGTTGCTCATCCTCGACGAGGCGACCTGCCACCTGGACCCGGCCACCGAGGCGCGCCTGGAGCTGGCGTTCGCCGCCCGGCCCGGCACCCTCGTGGTGATCGCGCACCGGATCAGCTCGGCGGTGCGGGCCCGGCGCGTGCTGCTGCTCGACGGCGGGCAGGCCCACCTGGACAGTCACCACGGGCTGCTGGCCGGTTCGGCGGCGTACCGGGAGATGGTGGGTTACTGGGAGGGCGGCGGCGACCGGTCAGATCCAGCAGGACTCCCGGGCGGTCCGCACCGCTTCCCAGCGGGTCCGGGCACCGGTCTTGGCCATGATGTGGGACAGGTGG
Organism: Micromonospora sp. NBC_01392; assembly: GCF_045040125.1. Taxonomy (NCBI): domain Bacteria; kingdom Bacillati; phylum Actinomycetota; class Actinomycetes; order Micromonosporales; family Micromonosporaceae; genus Micromonospora; species Micromonospora sp. NBC_01392. Next base: position 3,529,880 of record NZ_CP109549.1, read on the forward strand.
TTGCGGACCGTGCCCGGTGAGACGCCCAGCTTCTGGGCGACCTCGCGGACCGGCAGGCCCTCGGCGACCACGTCCAGCACCTCCCGCTCCCGGGGGGTCAACGGATTGTCGGCCACCTCGAGCGCGGCGACGACCAGGTCCGGGTCGAGCACGACCTGACCGTCGGCGATCTGCCGGACCCCCTCGGCGATCCGGTCGGGCGGCACGTCGTGGTTGAGGAAACCGATCCACCCGCGATGCTCGGCGAGCATCGCGCGCAGCCGCCCGGCCCGCCGCTGGTCCACCAGCACCAGCAGCCGGCCGCCGTGGCTGCCGTCGGCCGCGGCGGCGAGCCGGGCGAGCTGGTTCACCGGTACGACGTCGACGTCGACCACCGTGACGTCGGGGCGTTCGCCGAGCAGCGCGGCCCGGACGGCGTGGGGAGTGTCCGCCTCAGCGACCACGTCGATGTCGCCCTGGGCGGTCAGCAGGTGGGCGAGCGCGCCCCGGACCAGCCGTCCCTTGAGCGCGAGCAGCGTGCGGACCATGTCGACTCCCTGCCATGACCCCCGTCTTCCTGACCTATCGTGAACAACTGATAACCAGCCGTCAGGAATCTTATTTAAGTCACTGTGCCGACGACACCCGGTGTCGGCCTGTTGTCAGATCCAGCCGGCCTCCTGGGCGCGTTGCACCGCCTCCCAGCGGTTCCGGCCACCGGTCTTGCGCAGCAGGCTGGACAGATGGTTGCGGACCGTCCCGGGAGCGAGGTGCAGCACCGCGGCGATCTCCCGGCTGGGCAGACCCTTCGCGGCGGTGGCGGCCACCTCCCGCTCCCGCTCGCTCAGCGGGTTGACCACGGTGTCCAGCGCGGCGACGGCGGTCAGCGGGTCGATCGCGCGGCGCCCCTGGGCGACGGTCCGCAACTGGGCGAGCATCTCCTCCGGTGGCACGTCCTTGGCGACCACCCCACGCACGCACAGTTGCAGCACCAGGCGCAGCACCCGGGCGCTCGGCCGGTTCGTCAGCACCACGACCGCGCAGTCCGGCGCGGCGGCGCGCAGCGCGGCGACCACCGTCGCCGGCTCGTCCTCCGGGTTGAGGTCGAGCAACGCCAGGTCGGCGCGGCGGCACAGGTCGCCGGCGTCCGTGTCGCCCTCGGCCACCACCTCGAAGTCGGCCGCCGCCGCGACCACCCCGGCCACGAGCGTCCGGCACAGGCTGGGTGTGCCGAGCACGGCGACCCGGATCGCTGGTGTCGAGCCGGCTGCCGATTCGCTACGAGTATCGTTCACGGGACTACTGTGCCCGACACACCGTAACCGGTCACCCCCTGTGCTGTGCGTTTCCGGCGCGATCCCGCCATGTGGTTGCCGCCGGGCGTGGCGGGGCGGGGCCGGGCCGTCAGCGTCCGAGTGCGACGGCCAGCCGGCGGACCGCCTCGTCCATCACCTCCGGCCGGGCGGCGGCGTAGGTGAGGCGCAGGTGCGGCGCGGGCGGTTCGGCGGCGTACCAGGGCCGTCCGGGGAACACGGTGACCCCCTCGGCGGCGGCCCGCGTGGTCACCGCGACGTCGTCGGCGCCGTCCGGCAACCGGACCCACAGGTGCAGGCCGCCGCGGGGGACGTCGGGCGGGGTCAGCGCCGGCAGGTGGCGGTCCAGCGCCGCGAGCAGCGCGTCCCGGCGGGCCCGCAGCTCCTTGCGCAGCGTACGGCGGTGCCGGTCCCAGGCCGGCGCGGCGACGAACTCCAACGTGGCCTGTTGCAGCGGCCCGGCCACGAAGAAGTCGTCGAGCAGCCGGGCGGCGCGCAGGCGTTCCCCGGCCGGCCCCCGCGCGGCCAGCGCGGCGATCCGCAGGCCGGGCGCGGCGGGCTTGGTCAGCGAGCGCAGGTAGACCACGTGCCCGTCCGGGTCGTCGGCGGCCAACGGTGGCGGCGCCTCGCCGTCGATGGTCAGGTCCCGGGCGTAGTCGTCCTCGACCAGGAACGCGCCGGCCTCGCGGATCGCGGTCGCCACCTCGGCCCGCCGGGCGGGGCCGAGCGTCGCGCCGTGCGGGTTGGCGTGCAGCGGCTGGCAGTAGAACAACCGGGCGCCGGTGCGGGCGAACGCGGCGGCGAGCTGGTCGGGGCGGACCCCGTCGGCGTCGGCGGGCACCGGCACCACCCGCAGCCCGGCGGCATGCGCGGTGGCCAGCGCGCCCAGGTAGGTGGGGGACTCGACGAGCAGCGTGTCGCCGGGCACGGTGAGCGCTCGCAGGGTGGACGCGAGCGCGGCCTGCCCGCCCGGGCAGATCACCACGTCCTCGGCCCGCAGGCCGCCGCCGGTCTCCCGGGCGAACCAGGCCCGCAGGTCGGTCCGCCCCTCGACCGGGCCGCGTTGCCAGGCCGCCGGGTGGCGGGCGGCGCGGGCGAGCGCCGCGCCGAGCGCGGCGGCCGGCTGGAGTTCCGCGTCCAGGTAGCCGCCGGTCAACGGGATGGCCCCGGCCGGCGGCAACGCCAGGAGCGCCTGCATCTCCTCGCCGCCGGAGCGCCGGGAGCCCAACGCGACGGTCTGCCAGGACAGGTCCGGGCGGGGCGGCTCGACGCGCCGGGCCGCCACGAACGCGCCCCGCCCCGACCGCGTCTCGACCAGCCCCTCCGCGACGAGCCGCCGGGTCGCCTCGGCGACCGTCACCGGGGAGGCGTGGTGGTGGGCGGTCAGCTCCCGCACCGACGGCAGCCGCGTCCCGGGCGCGGCGGCCCGCACCAGCGTACGCAGGTGGTGGACAACGCGGTCGGTAGCGCTACCATCGTTCATGACGGAACAGAGTAGCGCTACTGAACCCATGACGGTAACAGCCCGGCCGGGCGCCGGTGTCGCGCTCGGCGCGCTGGGCGTGCTGGCGTTCAGCATGTCGCTCCCGGCCACCCGCGTCGCCGTGCACACGCTCGACCCGTGGTTCGTCGCGTTCGGACGGGCCGTCGGCGCGGCGCTGCTCGCGGCGGCGTACCTCCGCCTGACCCGAGCCCCGCGCCCCACCCCGGGCCAGTGGCGACGACTGGCCGTCGTCGCGCTCGGCGTGGTCGTCGGCTTCCCGCTGTTCACGTCGCTCGCGCTCACCACGCAGACCTCCGCGCACGGCGCGGTCGTCGTCACCGTGCTGCCCGCCATGACGGCGGTCTTCGCGGTGCTCCGGGCCGGCGAACGACCGCCACCGCTGTTCTGGCTCGCCAGCGCCGCCGGGCTGGCGCTGGTGCTCGCGTTCCTCGCCACCGGCGGTTCGATGCGCGGCACGCTCTCCCTGGCGGACCTGTTCCTGCTCGCCGCCGTCGTGCTGTGCGGCCTCGGGTACGCCGAGGGCGGCGTGCTGGCCCGCCAGCTCGGTGGCGCCCGGACGATCTGCTGGGCGTTGCTGCTCTCGCTGCCGGTCACGATCCCGGTCACGGCGGTGGCCGCCGCCGCCCACCACCCGCGGGCCGGTGCCGCCGGCTGGACCGCGTTCGGCTACCTCACGCTGGTCTCGATGTTCCTCGGCTTCTTCGCCTGGTACGCCGGGCTGGCCCGGGGCGGCATCGCCAAGGTGGGGCAGATCCAGCTCGTCCAGCCGGTGCTCACGCTGCTCTGGTCGGCGCTGCTGCTCGGCGAGGCGATCACCCCGGCCACCGTCGCCGTGGCCGGGGCGGTGCTGGTCTGCGTGGTGCTCATCCAACGCACCCGGGGCGCCGCCCGCCCCCGCGACTACACCCCGCCCCACCCCGAACAGGCCGTCCAGCGGTAGTGCTCGCGCCGCCGTCCTGATGATCAGCTCAGGGGCATGTCACATCGCGTACGGGGCATCGTCGTCTTCCTGGCCATCGCGTTCGGCGGCACCTGGCCGTACCTCTTCCTCGCCCGGTCGGTGCTGGGCTGGTCGCTGGTGAACCCGCTGGTCCAACTGCCGGTGGCGATGATGCCGGCGATCGGGGCCGTGGTGGTGCGCCGGTGGGTCACCCGGGAGGGGTTCGCCGACGCGGGGCTGCGGTTGCGGCTGCGGAGCGCGTGGCGACACTGGCTGATCGCCTGGTTCGCGCCGCTGGCCGTCACGTTCCTCGCCTTCGGCTGCGCCGCCGCGTCGGGGTGGTGGCGGCCGGACCTGTCCCCGGTGGGTGGGCCGGGCGGCGTCGCGCTGCTGCTGATCCTGCAACTGGTGACGACGCCGGTCTACTGGGGGGAGGAGTTCGGCTGGACCAGCTTCCTCTGGCCCCGCCTGCTGCCGGGCCGTCCCCGTGCGTCGGTGCTCGCGACCGGGCTCGTCTGGGCGGTGTGGCACTACCCGCTCGCCTACCTCGGGTACGCCGAGTTCCCCGACCACACGGTGAGCATGGCGCTCTGGACGCTGATGTTCGTGTTGTTCCAGGTGATGCTGTGCTGGCTCTACGCCCGGACCGGTTCGGTGTGGGTCACCAGCCTGGCGCACGCCGGCAACAACATGGTGGCGGGCCTGCTCGTCGAGCGGGTGTTCGGCGAGCTGGGGGCGGTGCGGAACATGATCTGCGTCGACGTGGCGCTGGCGCTGGTGTGCGTGCCGTTGCTGTGCGCCGCCGCGTTCCGGCCCCGGCCGGTACGGTCGGCTACGCCGGAGCGTCGAGGCTGCTGATCAGGTGCGCCACCCGCTGCCGGATCTCGTCGCGGACCTGACGGACGACGTCCAGCGACCGGCCGGCCGGATCGGTGAGCTGCCAGTCCTCGTACCGTTTGCCGGGGAACACCGGGCAGGCGTCGCCACACCCCATGGTGACGATGACGTCGCTGGCCTCGGCGGCGTCCCAGGTGAGCCGGGCCGGCGTCCGGTCGGTGATGTCGATGCCGACCTCGCGCATGGCCTCGACGGCGACCGGGTTGATCCGGTCGGCGGGTTCGCTGCCGGCGGAGCGCACCTCGACGGTGTCCCCGGCGAGGTGGCGCAGCCAGCCGGCGGCCATCTGGGAGCGGCCGGCGTTGTGGACGCAGACGAACAGGACGGTGGGTTTGTGACTCATCGGGCTTCGGTCTCCGAGGTGAGGTGGGGCACGACCACGGCGTCGGCGTCGTCGCCGGCGTGGGGATACCAGAGGGCGAGCGCGGCGACGGCGACCAGGCCGCCGACGACCTGGGCGACCAGGAAGCCGGGCACCGAGGCCGGGGCGATGCCGGCGAACGTGTCCGAGAACGCCCGGCCGACCGTGACGGCCGGGTTGGCGAACGAGGTCGACGACGTGAACCAGTAGGCCGCGCCGATGTACGCCCCGACCGCGGCCGGCGCGGCGGCGGTGCGGCCGGAGCGGGCCAGCGCGAAGATCAGGAGGACCAGGCCGGCGGTGGCGACCACCTCGGCCAGCCACAGGTGCCCGCCGCCCCGGTCGGTGCGGGACCAGGCCACCGCCGGCAGGTCGAACATCAGGTGGGCGAGGACGGCGCCGGCTGTCGCGCCGGCGGTCTGGGCGATCGCGTACGCGGCGAGGTCGCGCCCGGTCAGGCCGGTGCCGGCGCGGCGGCCGAGCCACCAGTCGACGGCGGAGACGACCGGGTTGAGGTGCGCGCCGGAGACCGGGCCGAACGTCAGGATGAGCGCGCCCAGGGCGAGGGCGGTGGCGATCGCGTTCTCCAGCAGTTGCAGCCCGGTGTCGGTGGGGGACAGCCGGGTGGCGGCGATGCCCGAGCCGATGACGGCGGTGACCAGCAGTGCGGTGCCGGCGAACTCGGCCGATGCCCGCCGGGACAGGGGGAGACTCACGCCGGTTGCCCGTCGCCGGAGGCGGCCGTGATCTCCAGCAGCGCGCCGAGCTGCCGGAGCGCCTCGGGCCGGACGCGGTACCAGACCCAGGTCCCGCGCCGGTCGGTGTCGACCAGTCCGGCCTCGCGGAGGACCTTGAGGTGGTGCGAGATGGTCGGCCCGGACAGGTCGAAGGCAGGGGTGAGATCGCAGACGCAGATCTCCGGCACCGAGGCGATCATCGACATCAGCCGCAGCCGGATCGGGTCACCCAGCGCCTTGAACAGGGGCGCGATCACCGCGGCCTGGTCGGGCCCCAGGGGGCGGGCCGCGATCGGGGCGCAGCAGGCGACCGCGTCCCGGGCTGCTTGTTTTGACATGCGTCTAGCTTGACAGATGTCAAAACAACAGGCAACCTGGGGCTGCTTCGACAGTCATCTAGACAAGGAGAAAGTCGCCATGTCCCGAGTCCAGCTCGCCCTGCGCGTGTCCGACCTCGAAGGCTCCGTCGCGTTCTACGCAAAGCTGTTCGGCGTCGAGCCGGCCAAGCGTCGCCCCGGCTACGCCAACTTCGCCATCGAGAACCCGCCCCTGAAGCTCGTCCTCCTCGAGGGCGAGGCCGAGCAGCCCACCGCGCTGGACCACCTGGGCGTCGAGGTGCCCAGCACCGACGAGGTCGACGCCGCCACCCGCCGCCTCACCGACTCCGGCCTCGTCACGCTGGCCGAGAACGACACCGAGTGCTGCTACGCGTTGCAGGACAAGGTGTGGGTGCGCGGCCCCGGCGACGAGCGCTGGGAGGTCTACACCGTCAAGGCCGACTCGCCGCGGCTGGAGAAGCCCGCCGAGAACGCCTGCTGCGCCCCCGCCGTCTAGGAGGCGGTGCAAAAAACCTGCAAACGCCAGCCCTTGCCCTGAGCGAAAGCGCTTTCTTACGATTGCGTCACATCGATGTTTCATTCGCGGGCCGGGCGCCGCGAATGGATGGAAATCGCTGGTGACGCGGTCGATCGTGTCGCCGCAATTCACCTTTCCTGTTCGGCGGCAGCCGGTCGATCCGGCATGCGCGAAAACGAATCGAGGCGTCCATGGAACGACCAGTCACACGGCGAATGCAGGCCACGTTGGCCACGGCGGCGGTGGGGGTCGCGGTCGCCGTGGCCATGCCGACCCCGCAGGCGTCGGCGGCGGCCGGGACCGCCACCGGCTTCGCGACCCAGAACGGCGGGACCACCGGCGGCGCGGGCGGGCAGACGGTGCGCGCCACCACCGGGACCGCGATCCACGCCGCGCTCTGCAACCGGGCCAGCAGCAGCACCCCGATCACCATCGAGGTCTCCGGGACCATCAACCACGGCAACACCAGCAAGGTGTCCGGTTCGAGCTGCAACACCGCGGACGGCGTGATCGAGCTGAAGCAGATCAGCAACGTCACCATCATCGGGGTGGGCGGCGGCGCGGTCTTCGACCAGCTCGGCATCCACATCCGCGACTCCCGCAACATCATCATCCAGAACGTCACGGTGCGGAACGTCAAGAAGTCGGGCTCGCCCACCTCCAACGGCGGCGACGCCATCGGCATGGAGAGCACGGTCCGCAACATCTGGGTCGACCACGTCACGCTGGAGGCGTCCGGCGGGGAGGCGGAGGGCTTCGACGGCCTCTTCGACATGAAGGACGACACCCAGTACGTGACGCTGTCCTACAGCATCCTGCGCAACTCCGGCCGCGGCGGGCTCATCGGCTCCAGTGAGAGCGACCGGTCGAACAGCTTCATCACGTTCGACCACAACCTCTACGAGAACATCGACTCCCGCACGCCGCTGCTGCGCGGCGGTGTCGCGCACATGTACAACAACCACTACTCGGGGCTGCACGAGTCCGGCATCAACTCCCGCGCCGGCGCCCGGGCCAAGGTGGAGAACAACTACTTCCGCAACTCCAAGGACGTGCTCGGCACGTTCTACACCAACGAGCGCGGCACCTGGCAGGTCGGCGGCAACATCTTCGACAACGTGACCTGGTCGGCCCCGGGCAACGAGAACTACCCGGCCGGGCCGAACCCGACGTCCACCACCACGGTCGCCATCCCCTACTCGTACCGTCTCGACGGGGCGAGCTGCGTGCCGGACATCGTCCGCCAGACGGCGGGCGCCAACACCGGCCTGCGGACGTCGGACGGCAACTGCACGCCGCAGTCCCCGCCGCCCACCACGCCGGCGCCGACCACGCCGGCGCCGACCACGCCCGCGCCGACCACCCCGCCGCCGACGACCACCAGTCCGCCGCCGCCCAGCGGGACCAACCTGAGCCTCGCGTCCGGCGCCGGCGCGGACGGTTCCAGCAAGGCCGACGGCACCAGCTACGGCAACGTGCGCGACGCCAACCTCGGCACCTGGTGGTCGCCGTCCGGTTCGACCGGCACCATCTCGATCAAGTGGGGCTCCGCCACCCGGGTGTCCCGGGTGATCATTCGGGAACCGTCCGGCACCCAGGGCTCGATCGGGTCCTGGCAGCTCGTCAACAACGACACCGGCGCGGTCCTCGCCTCGGGGAGCGGGGCGGGTGCGATCAGCTTCGCCGCCACGTCGCTCCAGAAGATCAACTTCAGGATCAACAGCTCGAACGGTACGCCGAGGGTCGGCGAGTTCGAGACGTACGCGAGCTGAGCCGGCGTGGGGCGGGAGCGGCGCAGCCGCTCCCGCCCCCCACCGTTTTCAGAGGGTCAGCACCACGGTGGAGATGCTGCGGGCGCCGACGTTCACGGAGACCTGGTTTCCGTTCACGCCGGCCGACTGGCTCGCCGCGCTCGCGTTCTGCGAGGTGGCGACGTACTCCGCCTTCGACACGTTCTGCGGCGCCTGGATGACGGCGTTGTTCACCGCGCTGGTCGAGCGGTTCAGGATGACCAGCGTGACCTTGCCGTCGCCCTGGTAGGCGGTCACCTCCAGCGGCGAGGCCTTGCTGCTCTTGGTCAGGCCGATCCGCTGGTAGCCGGGACGGACGTACTTGGCGTACTGGGAGAACGCGTACCCGCGCTTCAGCGGCGCGCCCGCCGTCGTGCCGTACGCGGCCTCGCCGTCACCGATGAACGAGTAGTAGCGCTTGCCGTACCACCAGACGTAGGCGCTCCAGTTGGACTCCATCGACTTGTGCACGGTGCGCATGATGTCGTCGAGCGTCTCGTTCCAGACCGCCGCGTTGCCGGGGTTGCCCCAGATGTTGGAGCCGCTGCCGTCGGCCTCGTGCAGGTTCCACTCGGTCATCCACACCGGCTTGTTGTACTGCTGCGCCAGCGTGTACGGCTTCAGCCGGCCGGACGCCTCGGTGCCGTAGAGGTGCCCGCCGACGTAACCGATGTTGTTGCGGGCCGCCGCGTCGTTCAGCGTCGGGTCGGTGTAGCTGTAGTTCAGGTTCACCGCCTCGGCGACCATCAGCTTGGTGTTCTGCACCTTCGCGCCCTGCTCGCGCACGAAGGTCTGCAACTCGGTGCCGCTCCAGTCCATCGAGTCGTAGTCCGGGTGCCAGTCCGGCTCGTTCTGCACCGAGGTGACGTCGATGGTCACGCCCTGGTTGCGCATGTACTGGACGTAACTGTTGAGGTGGTTGGCGTAGTCGTCGTAGTAGTCGGTCTTCAACTTGCCGCCGTTGGTCCGGCTGTTGTTCGTCTTCCAGGCCGCCGGCGCCGTCCAGGGCGACGCCATGATCTTCACGTTCGACCCGTACGACTTCGCCGTCTTCAGCGCGCTGACCTGCGTACCCCACTCGCTCGACACCGGCGACAGGCCGGTGCGCACGATGGACAGGCCGAGCTGGTTGGGGCCCAACCCGACGAGCGTCTGCGTCTCCGCCGTCGACCACGCGCCACCCCAGATCGACACCGCCGCGCCGAACCCGTCCACGGTCTGGTACTTCGTGGCGGTGTTCACCGTGATGTCCGCCGGCCCGTTCGGGGGCGGCGTGGACGGCGACGACGTCGGCGTCGGCGTCGGGGTGGGCGAGCTGGTCGGCGACGTGGTCGGAGCGGTGCCGCCGGTGCAGGTGACCCCGTTCAGCGCGAAGCTGGTGGGGGCCGGGTTGCTGCTGGTCCACGCGCCGTTGAAACCGAACGACGCGGTGCCGTTGGTGGGGATGGAACCGTTGTAGTCGACGTTCTTGGCGGTGACGTTCGCGCCGCTCTGGGTGACCGTGGCGCTCCACGCCTGGGTGACGGTCTGACCGGCGCCGTAGGACCAGGTGAGCGTCCAGCCCGAGACCGGGTCGCCGAGGTTGGTGATGGTCACGTTGGCGCCGAAGCCGCCCTGCCACTGCGACGCCACCGCGTAGTTCACCGAACAACCGGCGGCGGCGGCCCCGGCCGGCATCGCCACGGCGGCCGCCGCCGAGGCGAGCAGCACCGTGCCGGCCGTCACCAGCGCGGTACGGGGCAGTCTGAGTTTCCTCATCGAATCTCTCCTCGTCCGACTAGCGCTGGAGCGTCAGCAGACCCGGCCGGTACGGCAGCAGGCCGTAGTCGCCGCCGGAGTTGGTGGCCCGACCCTGGTAGAGCAGTTGGAGGTTGCACGGGTCGACGGTGAAGGTCTGGTCGGCGGTGGTGCGGATCAGCTCTCCGTGGCTGATGTCGTTGGTCCAGGTGGCGCCGCTGTTGGCCTTGCCGGCGAACGGGTTGCTCTCGGTGGCCGCGTTCGGCGTCCACGAGCCGTTCAGGCTGGTCGCGGTGAAGGACCGGAAGTAGCGGCCCTGCGCGCCGATGGCCTCGACGATCATCAGGTAGCGGGTCTGGCCCTGGAGCTTGTAGACCTGGACGGCCTCGAACAGGTTGTTCGTGCTGTCGCTCATGATCGTCGTGTAGTTCGAGCCGAAGTTGCCGGGGAAGTTCCCGATCGGCATGCTCGCCCGGTAGATCTTGCCGTTGTCACCGGCGAAGAAGAGGTACATGTTCTGGTCGTCGGCGATGAGCGTCTGGTCGATCGGGCCGGTGCCGGAGCCGGAGATGCTGCCGGTGAACAGCGGCTGCGCCGAGGACCAGCCGTTGGGGTTGGTCGGGTTGGTGGAGGTCTTGTACGAGAACGCCGTGCCGCCCCACTGGTAGGCGAGCACCCAGATGTTGCGCGGGGCGAAGTAGAACAGCGTTGGCGCGACGGTGCCCTGGGACATGCCGTTCTGGCTGGCCGAGGCCATCTCCGACCAGTTGGTGAACGGGCTGAAGTTCATCGAGCCCCACGACGAGCCGAAGTCGTGCGTGGTCGCGTACACCAGGTGCTTGCCCTGATAGGGGGCGACGGTGAAGTCCTTCAGCGACGCCCAGCCGGACTTCGGCTGCGCCAGCGCGCCGGTCGAGGACCACCGGTAGCTCGACGGCAGCGAGCAGGTGCCGCCCGGCGGTGGTGTCGTGGTGGGCGGCGGGGTCGGCGAGCTGGTCGGTGACGTGGTGGGCGACGACGTGGGCGGCGTGGTGGGGGCGGTGCCGCCGGTGCAGGTGACGCCGTTCAGCGCGAAGCTGGTGGGGGCGGGGTTGCTGCTGGTCCACGCGCCGTTGAAGCCGAACGAGGTGGTGCCGTTGGTGGGGATGGCGCCGTTGTAGTCGACGTTCTTGGCGGTGACGTTCGCGCCGCTCTGGGTGACGGTGGCGTTCCAGGCCTGGGTGACGGTCTGGCCGGCACCATAGGACCAGGTCAGCGTCCAGTTGTTGAGGGGGTCGCCGAGGTTGGTGATGGCGACCTCGGCGCCGAAGCCGCCGCCCCACTGCGACGACACGGTGTATTTCACCGAACAACCGGCGGCTGCCGCGCCGGCCGGCAGCGCCGCGACGACACCGGCCGAGGCCAGCAACGCGACACCGGCCGACACCAGGCCGACATGGGCCGCTCTGGATCTGGACATGGGGCTTCCTCCTGTGGTGGTGGCGGCTCGCGCATTCGCGGGGGCGATTGTGTTGTGAGCGTTAACAGCCGCGTCAGGTATGTTACGGGAGCGCTCCCATGACCTCAACGATAGAAATATGTGAATGATCCCCCGAGGGTCAGGACGTGGTGCAGGGGGCGCCGTCGGCGGCGCAGGACTCCGGGGCGTCGTGCAGCGGGTCCGGGTCCCGGACGTCGAAGCGGATGGTGGTGGAGCCCGCGGGCGGCAGCTCGGGGCCGGTGAACGTGACCACGACGCCGTCCTGCGCCGCCTCCGCACCGTTGACCGAGCCCACGGTGGCCCCGTCGCCGAGCGTCACGGTCACCGTCCACTCCGAGCGGGGGGCCGGTCCGGGATTGCGCAGCACCACCTCGCCCCGGTAGCCGAAGACCCGGTCGCTGACGGTCTGGTACGTCGCGGTCAGCCCGACGGCGGCCACCGACGGCGTCGGACTCGGCGTACGGCTGGGGGAGCGCGACGGCGACGGCGAGGGGGAGGCGCTGCGGCGGCTGGCGCTCGGCGTGGGCCGGGCGGTGGTGGGCCGCGGCGACGCGGCGGGCGCGGTGGTGGGCAGGATCAGCGCCGGTGACGACGGCGGCGGGGCGGCCGGCGACGGCGGGGTGGCCCGGGTCGCCCACAGCGCCGCCCCGGCCGCGCCGGCGAGCAGCGTCACCGCGCCCGCGGCCAGCAGGACCCGCCGTCGGGGGCGACCGCGCTCGTCGCCGAGCAGGCGGATCACCGGCAGCTCCGCGGTCAGCCCGCCCTCGGCGCGGCGCAGGTCCACCTCCTGGAACGCGAGCCAGTCGAGGATCGCCGGCAGTCGCCCGGTCAGCGCCCGCTCGTGCTGCTCGGCCCGCGCGTCGGCGTCCCAGTCGCCCTCCTCCAGCACCTCGCGGACGGAGAGCCGGGTGCCGTGCCCGCTGGGGGTGAGGTCGCAGGCCAGCCGGGTGGCCCGGTCGCCCTCCCGGCACCGCACCACCAGCCGTCGGGGCGCGCGCAGCTCGACCAGCTCCACCTCGGTGTCGGCGTCGTAGCCGGGCAGCGCCGCGGTCGCCAGTGTCCAGCGGTCGTCCCGCGGTGTGCTGTCGGCGAACCACTTGGCCAGCAGCGCCCGCTCGGTCAGCGCCCGCCAGATCCGGGCGGGCTGGTGGAACAGGTCGACCTCGGTGGCGATCTCGATCACCCGGAGACTCTACGGCCCGCGTCGAGCGGCGGACCGGCGCGGTCAGGTCACTCCGACTCGCCGTCGTGCCACCGGGCCCGCCAGGCGGCCTCGTTCTCCTCGGCGCTGGTCCGCTCCTGGTGCACCGCCCGGCGCAGGGCCACGCGGGCGTCCGCGAAGGTCACCAGCTCGACCGCGACCAGCGCCAGGCAGATCGCGGTGAGCAGGCCGAGCGCGCCGAGCGCGGACAGGTGACGGCCGACCGGCAGCGTGACCGCCAGCACGACCAGCGTGCCGACCCGGGTCCACGACAGCGTCCGGAGCGTGCGCCACTGGAACGCCATGTTGGCGGCCAGGTAGACCATCACGCCGACGAAGAGCAGCGGCACCGCCGGCCCGTGGCCCCGCTCCGCCGCGCCGCCCACCGGGTCGGTGACGGTCCGGACCAGCTCCTCCGCGCCGAGCGCGAACAGGATCACCCCGGCGATCATGGGCAGGTAGAGATAGGCGTACGCGTCGCGCGCCATCGCCACCCGCGGGTGGCCCCGGGCGGCGTGCAACGCGATCCGGGCGGCCGGCCCGATCATGTCGAAGTGGGCCCACCAGAGCGCGGCGGTGAACAGGATGCCGAAGATCGCCGCCGGGATGGCCGGCCAGGTCACCGGCTTGCCGAGCAGGTTGCCGCCGACGCCGATCGAGATGACCGACTCGCCCAGCGCGATGATCAGGATCAGGTCGTAGCGTTCGGTCCAGTGCTCCGCCGAGGTGATCCGCCAGCCGTCGGTCCCGGCCAGCAGCCCGCTGCTGTACTGGATCACCACCACGGCGATCCACAGCGCGTCGCGCAGCCACGGCCCGGTCTCCGGGTCCACCTGCGGCGGCAGCAACGCGGCCACCAGCAGCAGGCAGGTGGAGAGCAGCACCTCGGGCAGGAACAGCCACACCTTGCGCCGGGCCGCCGGGTCGTCGCGGGTGGCGTACCAGTAGAGCGACGTGTGCACGACCCGGATGACCACGTAGCTGACCGTGACCAGGATCGGCCCGGCGGTGCCCTGGCGCAGGTCGCCGAACGCCTGCGGCAGGGCCAGCGCGAACGTGAACAACGCGACCATGCCGATCACCATGAGGATCGGCACGAAGCCCTCGCCCAGCCGGAGCCGGGCGGCCACCGCGCTGTGCACCACCCAGCACCACCAGAGCACGGCGAGCGCCAGCAGCGCGTGCAGCAGCTCCCGTCCGGTCACGTTGGCGGCGGTGGCCCGCGTGATGATGAAGAACGACACCACGAAGACGAGGTCGAAGAAGATCTCGAACTTGTCGACCCGGGTGGCCGGGGCGACCCGCGCCGAGGGCCCGAGCCCCTTGCGCCACCGGTCGCCGCCCACCGGCCGAGTGTGTCAGCCCAGCTCGGCCGCCATGGGTGATTCAGCGGGCAGTCCCTCGGCCACGGGGGTGGCGTGGGCGAGCACGTCGCGCAGCACGTCGTGCAGCGGCGCGTCCGGGTGCTCGATCCACTGCTGGGCGGCGACGCGGAGCGTGGCCAGGAACGTGGCGGCCAGCACCCGCGCCCGCAGCGGCGCGTCGGCGCCGGTGAGCCGGCGGGTGATCTCGGCGGACAGCTCCCGCTCGATGGCCGTGTACGCGCCGACCTGGTGGGCCGCCAGGCTCGGGTGGCCGTGCAGTCGACGGCGCCGGCTCAGCCACGGCTCGGCCGGGTCGTCGTACCCCTCGTCGGCCTGGGCCAGGGCGGCCCGGGTCAGCGCGGCCCAGGGCGGCAGCTCGGTGGGCTGCGCCGCGACCAGTTCCAGCATCCGACGCAGCCGCATCGTGTCGCCGTGGAAGAGCGCCTCCTCCTTGCCGGCGAAGTAGTTGGAGAACGTGCGCCGGGAGACGTTGGCGGCGTCGGCGATGGCCTCGACGGTGACCCGGTCCGGGCCGTGCTCGACGGCCAGCCGTAGGGCCGCCTCGTGCAGTGCCAGGCGGGTGGCCGCCTTCTTCCGCTCCCGCAGGCCGGTGCACTCGTCCATGCCGGCCAGCGTACGTGATCCTTTTCTCAACGGGCAAAGTTGCCTGATGGGCAACATTTGTAGATGATTGCTTGAGGCAACCAAGCGGCCACCCCCCATCCGACACCCCAGGAGGACGCGCGATGAGCGCACCCACCATGACGGCCGAGGCCGCGCCGATGAGCCGGCGGCAGACGCTGGAGGCACTCAGCGGCCTGCTGCTGGTGCTCTTCGTGGCCATGTTGAGCAGCACCGTCGTCTCGACGGCCCTGCCGAAGATCATCGGCGCGCTCAACGGCTCGCAGACGCAGTACACCTGGGTGGTCACCGCCACCCTGCTCACCGCCACGGCCACCACCCCGATCTGGGGCAAGCTGGCCGACCTGTTCAGCAAGAAGCTGCTGATCCAGGTCGCCATCGTGGTCTTCCTGGTCGGCTCCGTCGCGGCCGGCTTCTCGCAGAGCGCCGGCCAGCTCATCGCCGCCCGGGCCTTCCAGGGCATCGGCGTCGGCGGCCTCCAGGCGCTGGTCCAGGTGGCCATCGCGGCGATGATCCCGCCGCGCGAACGCGGTCGCTACAACGGCTACCTGGGCGGCGTCATGGCGCTCGCCACGGTCGGCGGCCCGCTGCTCGGCGGCCTCATCGTCGACACCTCCTGGCTCGGCTGGCGCTGGTGCTTCTTCGTCGGCGTGCCGGTCGCGATCATCGCGCTGTTCCTGCTCCAGATCACGCTGAACCTGCCCACCGTGCGCCGGCAGAACGTCAAGATCGACTACCTGGGCGCCGCGCTGATCGCGGCCGGCGTCAGCGTGCTGCTGATCTGGATCTCCTTCGTCGACGACTCGTTCGCCTGGCTCTCCTGGCAGACCGCCGCCATGGTCGGCGGCGCGGTGCTGCTGCTGGCGCTCGCCGTCCGGGTCGAGGCGCGGGCCGCCGAGCCGGTGGTGCCGCTGCACATCGTCCGCGAGCGCACCACCGCGCTCGCCATCCTGGGCAGCCTCGCGGTCGGCATGGCCATGTTCGGTGGCGCGGTCTTCCTCGGCCAGTACTTCCAGATCGGCCGCGGCTACAGCCCGACCGAGGCCGGCCTGCTCACCATCCCGATGATGGCCGGCGTGCTGATCTCCTCGATCGTGGCCGGCCGGATGATCACCACCAGCGGGAAGGTCAAGCCGTACATCGTGTTCGGGGCGATCCTGCTGGTCGCCGGGTTCGCGCTGCTCGGCACCATCGACCACGAGACCTCGCTGGTCATCGTCGGCGTGGCCATGTTCGTCGTCGGCGTCGGCGTCGGCACGACCATGCAGAACCTGGTGCTCGCGGTGCAGAACACGGTGGCGCTCAAGGACATCGGCGCGGCCAGCGCCAGCGTGGCCTTCTTCCGGTCGCTCGGCGGCACCATCGGCGTCTCGGTGCTCGGCGCGGTCCTGGCCCGGCGGGTCACCGACCGGATCACCCACGACCTCGCCGCGGCCGGCATCCCCACCACCGGCGGTGGCGGCAGCACGCTCAACCTGGACGCGCTGCCCGAGCCGGTACGCCAGATCGTCCGCGCCGCGTACGGGGACGCGACCGGGCACATCTTCCTCATCTCGGCCGCGATCGCGGTGGTCGGTGTCGTGGCGGCGCTCTTGCTGCGCCCGGTTACCCTGCGCTCCAGCCTCGACCTGCCGGACCCCGGCCGTGCGGTGGCGGTGGGTGCCGACGCGGTCGACGGAGCGCCCGCGTTCGACGGGGTGGACACCGACCCGGCCGGCCGGGAGGAACACGCCCGCCGCTGAGCCGGTAACCCCAGGGCCGTCGCCGACCCCGGCGGCGGCCCTGGTCCGTGCCGGCCGGCCGGGCGGACCCAGGCGAAGGAGGAGCATGGACACCAGGCGAGGCGCGTCCCGGCCCGGTGGCGCGCTGCGCCGGGCGGCCCGTGAACTGACGCTTGTCGCGGTGCTCTTCCTCGCCTACAAGGCGGGCCGACAACTGGTCGCCGGACGGGCCGGCACCGCGCTGGCCAACGGGGAGCGGATCTGGTGGCTGGAACGGCTGCTGCACCTGCCCGACGAGGCGCTCGTGCAGGCGCCGCTGCTGGCGCACGAGCTGCCGGTACGGCTGGCCAACAGCTACTACGCGTACGTGCACTTCCCGGCCACCGTGCTCTGCCTGGTCTGGCTCTACCTGCGCCGGCCGGCCCACTACCTGCGGCTGCGACGGGCGCTCGCGGCGCTCACCGGCGCGGCGATGGTGCTGCACGTCTGTGTCCCGCTCGCGCCGCCGCGACTGACCGCGCTCACCGGCCTGATCGACACCGGCCGCCGGTACGGCCCCAGCGTCTACGGGCCGCCCGACGCCGACCAGCTCAGCAACCAGTACGCGGCCATGCCCTCGCTGCACGTGGGTTGGGCGCTGGCGGTGGCGCTGGCCCTGGTGGCGGTCACCGCCGGGCGGTGGCGCTGGCTCTGGCTGGCGCACCCGCTGGTCACCATGGTCGTGGTCGTCGGCACCGGCAACCACTACTGGCTCGACGGGGTCGTCGCGGTGGCGCTGCTCGGGCTGATCCTGGCCGCGCTGCCCCGACCGGCCACGGTGGACCGCCGGCCCGTCCCGCCCGTGGTGGGGCCGTCCCGCCCGCACGTGGTGCCGCCGCCGCGCCGCGCCGGCCGCCGCCGGACCACGAAGGTCCCGACGGCGGCCGACGTCCGACTCCGCCCACCCGGCCGGGGCTGACCCCCGGCTCAGGGGGCGGGCCGCCGGCTCAGGGCCGGACGGTGCAGACCGTGCCGTTGAGCCGGAACACGCCGGGCGGCACGTTCGGCCCGCTGTACGCCCCGACGAACCCGACGCTGGTGCTCCCACCGTCGGCGGCCAGCCGGCGGTTGTCGGCGGTCGGGGTCACCCGGACCTCCGTGCCGGTCTGCGTCCAGGTGCCGTTCCAGCCGCTGCTCACCTGCTGCCAGCCGGTGGGCCAGGTCCAGGTCAGCGTCCAGCCGTCGACCGGGTCCGGGCCGGTGTTGACCACCTCGACGGTCGCCACGTAGCCGTTGCCCCAGTCGGTGTCGTTGTGGAAGCGGACCGCGCAGCCGCTGTCGGCCGGGCTGCCGGTGGCGAACGTCAGCGGTGGGGACGACCAGGACACCCGGCCGGCGGTGTCCCGGGCCAGCACGTTGACCGTGTAGCGGGTGCCCGGTTCGAGGTTGCGCACCGTGAACGAGGTGCCGGCGGTCTCGCCGAGCTGCTCGCTGACGGCGCCGTACTGCCGGTACACCTCGTACTTCGCGATCGGCGCGGCGCCCACGGCGGCGGCCGGCCAGGAGAGGGTCGCGGCGCGGTCGGTCACCGCGCTCGCGGTCGGCCGGCCCGGCGCGCCCGGCCGCCCGGCGGAGCTGCCGGCCGGTCGGAGCACGAGCGTGGTCAGCGAGTACGGCGGCAGCGTCCGGGTGGTGGCGCTGCCGGAGCGGTCGGTGGTCACGCCGCTCGCGCCGTTGGTCAGCGTGTGCACGGTCGGCGCCTCGTCCGCCGGGGTGAAGCCGGCGTAGTCGACCGCCACCGGGTACGCGGTGTCCGGGTCCTTGTTGAGCAGCAGCACCGCGAGGCTGCCGTCCGGCCGACGTACCGCGTGCGCGCTGACCAGCGGCTGGTCGGTGCCGGCGCGGACGAACTGGTCACCGGGGCGGGCGAACGTGTTCATCATGGACAGCGCGTGGTACGGCGCGAACGGCGTGTTGAACGGCGGCTCGCACACCTCGCCGTCGCCTGTGCAGCCGCCGCTGGAGAGCAGCCCGAAGTCGCCGTAGTCGGTCTGGCCGGCGACCTCGGAGACGGTGCCGATGCCGTTGTGCACGTTCCACCACTGCACGGTGAAGACACCCTGCTCCAGCAGGCCGCTGTAGGCGTCGGCGAGGAACAGCGCGCCGGGCTGGGTGGTGCGGCCGGCGTCGACGTTCAGCTCGGTGAGGCTGATCCCGATCCGGTCGGCGTTCGCGCCGGCGTACCTGTCGATCTGCTGGCGCAGCAGCCAGGTGGCGTCGGAGATCTGGTTGGTCCGGGTCAGCGACTCGGCGGCGGTGCCGCCCGGGTACCAGTGCACGTCCACGAAGTCGATCTTCGGGCCGGCGAGCGAGAGCACGGTCCGGTTCCACGGGCCCGGGTCGCCGCCGGCGGTGATGCCGTCCGGCCAGTTGCCGGGCATGGTGAGCACCGCGCCGACCTTGACGCTCGGGTCGACCGCCTTCATCGCGTCGGCGTACTCGATCACCAGCTTGGCGTACTGGGTGGCGCTCTTGTCGGCGTGGTCGTCGGCCTCCCAGGCCGAACCGTAGAGGCCGTTGCCGTAGTTCTCGTTGCCGACGGTCCACCACTTCGCGCCGTAGCCCTTGGTGATGTTGGCGTACCGCACCCAGTCGGCCGCCTCGGCCGGCGTGCCGGTGCCGTAGTTGGCGATGATCATCGGTTGGGCGCCGACCCGACGGGCCGCCGCCATGAACGTGTCGAAGTCGGTGTCCGGCGCGACGTAGCCGCCGGGCGCGGTGTGCGTCTTCCAGTGGTAGATGTCGGCGTACGAGCCGCCGGGGTAGCGCAGCATCCGCACGCCGGCGGCCTTGAGCAGGTCGGACGTCTCGGTGCTGCCGAGCTTCGCGTCCCAGATGGCGTGGTTGACGCCGAGCGCGGTGTCCGGCACGGTGGCCAGCCCGGCGCGGGCGTTCACGGTCACCGCGACCGGGTCGGCGGCGGCCTCGGCGGCGGGTGGTCCGACGGTGGCGAGCGCGGTGGTGACGAGCAGCAGGCTCGCCGCGTACGCGGTCCACCGGCGTGGGCGGGGCAGGGATCTCCTCATGCGGGTGTCCTTCGAGAGGCGGGTTCTCCCGGATCGGTGCCGCCGTCCTCCCGGATGCCTGCCGGCGTCCGGGTGCCCAGGGACGACGATCGGCTCCGCGCGCTGATCAGAATTCCACGCGTGGCGCACTCGACTCAAGGCTTAATTTATAGATAGGAGTCTTTACTGTTAACAAGGTTTAATTTATGTTCATGGCACCTTCCGTTCCCCCCGAAGGAGTTGCCACCATGCGCCGAAGAATCACACTTCCGCTGCTCAGCGCCGGTGCCGTCACCGCGGCCCTGGCGCTCGCCGCGCCCGCCCAGGCCCACGGCTACGTCTCCTCGCCGCCCAGCCGGCAGGCGCTCTGCGCGCAGAACCGGGTGCCCGACTGCGGCCAGATCCGGTACGAGCCGCAGAGCGTCGAGGGGCCCAAGGGCCTGAAGAGCTGCCACGCCGGCATCGCCCAGTTCGCGGTGCTCAACGACGACAGCCGCAACTGGCCGGCCACCACGGTCGGCAGCACCGCCACGTTCACCTGGGTCAACACCGCCCGGCACGCCACCGCCAACTGGGAGTACTGGATCGGCAACACCCGGGTCGCGGTGGTCGACGGTGGTGGCCGGCAACCCGACGCCACCGTGTCGCACACCGTCAACCTGGGCGGCTTCTCCGGCCGGCAGAAGCTGCTCGCGGTCTGGAACATCGCCGATACCGCGAACGCGTTCTACGCCTGCGTGGACCTCCAGATCGGCGGCGGGGGCGGCAACCCGACCCCCACGCCGTCGCCGACCCCGTCGCCCACCCGGACCGCCACGCCGTCACCGACGCCCGCCCCGACCGGCTCGCCGGTGCCGGGCGGCACCTGGACCGCCGGCCGCGCGTACCAGGTCGGCGACACGGTCACCTACGACGGCCGCAGCTACCGCTGCCGCCAAGCGCACACCGCGATCGCCGGCTGGGAACCCCCCAACGTCCCCGCCCTCTGGCAGCAGCTCTGACCCCTCTCACCCTCACCCCAACCCCCGCTCCGGCTCGCACTTTCACGGAAAGAGTGGCCATGCCGCGCGGAATGACCACTCTTTCCGTGAATCAGCGGGGTGGGGGGAGGGGGGAGGGGAAGTTTCGATTGGAGGAATGGATGCGTCGGGGTGTGGTGATGGTGGTGGTGGTCGGGGTGCTCGGTGTGGGCGGGTGTGGTGGTGGGGCGGTCGCGCCCGTGGCGTCCCGGTCCGCGCCGGCCGTCGACGGTGCTGCCAGCGGCATCGACGCGCTCTTCCTGGCCATGATGGTGGCGCACACCGGGCAGACGCTGGAGATCGTCCGTGTCGGCCTCGACCGGGCCACCGACCCGGGGGTGCGGACGTTGATCGCCGCGATCCGGGCCACCGAGACCGACGAGTTGGCCACCATGCGCCGATGGCTGCGCGAGGCCGGCCCGTCGGCCGCGGCCGCCGCCACGCGGCACGACCACTCCGGGCACAGCGACGCCGTGGCCGGGCTGACCCGGCTGCGGGCCGCCCGGGCCGCCGACGTCGACCGGGTGCTGCTCGACGTGCTCACCCGGCACCAGCGCACCGCCGCCGCGCTGGCCCACGCCCAGGTCACGGCCGGCACCAGCGAACGGGTACGCGACCTCGCCACCCGCATCGACCGCTCCCGTACGGCCGAGATCGCCCTGATGGCGGACCTGTCCCCGGCGTGACGCGGCCGTCGACAGTGGAGCGGCGGCACCGTGGGAGCGGCCCGGTGTGTCGGTGCCGCAGCCGGCAAGGTGGCACGCCGCTTCCCCGGCGTCGGAACTCCGACATCGGATCCGTATCGACGCCGCGCCGTAAACATGACGTTCGTCACGGTGACGGACGGGTCCCGGACCGGTCGAGAGGCGTCGACCCGAGCGGCGAATCCGGGCGTAGGGGTGCTTACGGTGCGGCTTCTCGGAGGCGAGTGGGGCGGAACCCGGGCGACGCCCCGAGTGACGGGCGGGTGTCCGGAAGCACGGCCGTTCGCCTCCTGGCAAAACCGGCCGCACGATGTCGCACTCCGTGACTAGGCTTCCGTGCCGGACGTCGCCCACCGCACGTCCGTCCGCGCGCCGCACGGCGCGCGGCGTCGCCACCGCATCGAGCCGGACCGGAACCAGGAGACTGTCTGTGACCCAGCAATCCGTAGCGACATCGAACAAACTCGACGCCGCGGTGCTCAAGGTGGCCGGTGTCGTCGTGCTCGGCGCCGTCATGTCGATCCTCGACGTGACCGTCGTCAGCGTGGCCATCCCCACTTTCCAGCGCGAGTTCGACGCCTCCTACGCGCGCGTCGCCTGGACCATGACCGCCTACACCCTCGCGCTTGCCACGGTGATCCCGCTCAGCGGCTGGGCCGCGGACCGGTTCGGCACCAAACGGCTCTACATGGTGGCGCTGGCGCTGTTCACCATCGGCTCCGGGCTCTGCGCCACCGCCGACTCCATCGGCGAGCTGATCGCCTGGCGGGTGGTCCAGGGCCTCGGCGGCGGCATGCTCATGCCGCTCGGCATGACGATCATGACGCGGGCCGCCGGTCCGCACCGGATCGGCCGGTTGATGGCCGTGCTCGGCATCCCGATGCTGCTCGGCCCGATCGGTGGCCCGATCCTCGGCGGCTGGCTGATCGACACCGCGAGCTGGCACTGGATCTTCCTGATCAACGTGCCGATCGGCGTGGTCGCGCTCGTCTACGCCCAGCTCGCCCTGCCGAAGGACGCCCCCGAGCCCTCGGAGTCCTTCGACTTCCTCGGCATGCTGATGCTCTCGCCGGGCCTGGCCCTGTTCCTCTACGGCGTCTCCTCGCTGCCGGAGGCCGGCACGGTCACCGACCCCGAGGTCTGGCTGCCCATGGCGGCCGGCGCCGCGCTCGTGGTCGCGTTCGTCCGCTACTCGTTCCGGCCCCGGCACCCGCTGCTCGACCTGCGGCTGTTCCGCAACCGCAACCTGACCATCGCCGCGCTGACCCTGGTCGTCTTCATCATCGCGTTCATGGGTGCGGGCCTGCTGTTCCCGAGCTACTTCCTCCAGATCCGGGGCGAGACCACGCTCAACGCCGGCCTGCTGATGGCGCCGCAGGGCATCGGCGCGATGCTCACCATGCCGATCGGCGGCATGCTCGCCGACCGGGTGCCGATCGGCCGGACGGCGCCCTTCTCGCTGGTGCTCATCGCGGCCGGGTTCTTCACCTTCACCCAGGTCGGCACCGACACGTCCTACGTTCTGCTCTGCGGCTCGCTGTTCGTGATGGGCCTCGGCATGGGCGGCACCATGATGCCGATCATGACCTCGGCGCTGAAGACGCTGAACGCGGCCGAGGTGGCCCGCGGCTCGACGCTCGTCAACATCCTCCAGCAGATCGCCGGGTCGGTGGGTGCCGCGACGATGTCGGTGATCCTCACCAGCGAGCTGAACGGCTCCCGGCCGATCCCCGGCGTGACCGATCCGGGCACCGGCGCGCCGGTCACCGAGGCCCAGCTCGCCATCGCGGTGCAGCAGCAGCCCGAGCTGGCGCAGCAGTTCCCGGTGCCGCCGTCGCTGATCGAGCGCGGGCTCGACTTCGCGGCCAGCTCGTTCGCCACCACGTTCTGGGTCGCCTTCGGGCTGGCGGTGCTCACCTTCGTCCCGGCCGCCTTCCTGCCCCGTCGGCGGGAGCCGTCGCACCTGCTGGACGGCGAGTCGGGCGAGGAGCAGCGCCCGACGCCGGTGCCGATGCACTGATCAGCCCTGTCCCGTGGGGGCCGACCGCCGACGGCGGCCGGCCCCCACGGCGCTTCCGGCGGGTGATCCCGGTCCCCGTCGTCGGCCGGGCAGCGCGGACGGCGCTTCCGGCAGCCGATCCCGGATCCGCCACCGGCGGGCCGGGCAGCACCTAGGCTCGAACCGGGAGAGCCGGGGGAGAGGCGGGCGGGGTGAGCGCAGGCGGCGGGGACCGGTCGGCGCGGCGGCGTACGCGGCTGCTGCTGGCGGGCCTGCTGGCCGTGGTCGGGCTGATCCTGCTGCTGCTCGGTCTCACCGTCGCCAACGGCACGGTCGCCGGGGTCGAGGTGGTGCTCGCGCTGGCGCTCCTGGTGGCCAGCTACGCCGTCCAGCGAGTCGCCCGCCGAGAGATCGTCTACCGCGACGAGCGGCGGCGCTGACCGGCGCGCCGGTCCGACCCCGCTAGGCTGGCCGACGTGGATCAGGAAGACCGGATCGCGCTGTTCCTCGACTACGAGAACCTGGCGCTGGGCGTACGAGACCATCACGGCGGTCGGCCGTTCGACCTTCGTCCGATCGCCGACGCCCTGGCCGAACGCGGCCGGGTGGTGGTGCGCCGGGCGTACGCCGACTGGTCGTACTTCGACGAGGACCGGCGGATGCTGACCCGGTCGCACGTCGAGCTGATCGAGATCCCGCAGCGGATGGGCTTCTCCCGCAAGAACGCGGCCGACATCAAGATGGCCGTGGACGCGGTCGAGCTGGCCTTCGAACGGGGCTACATCTCGACGTTCGTGATCTGCACCGGGGACAGCGACTTCACCCCGCTCGTGCACAAGCTGCGGGAACTCAACAAGCGGGTGATCGGCGTCGGGGTGGAGAAGTCGACCTCCGCGTTGCTGCCGCCGGCCTGCGACGAGTTCCTCTACTACGACCGCCTCGAAGGGGTGGACGTGCCGCCGCCCGCCGCGCGCCGCGCGCGCCCGAACCGGTCGGGCGGGCCGACGGTGGCGGAGCCGCCGCCCGAACCGGTGGTGGAGACCGCGCCGGGTGAGGAGGAGTCGCCGCGCGACGTCGACACGCTCGCCGTCCTGCTGGTGCAGACCGTGGCCGGCATGCAGGGCAGCGGCGGTGGTGAGGTGACCGCGTCCGGCCTGAAACGCGCGCTGCTCCGCAAGGACCCGACGTTCAGCGAGTCCAACTACGGCTTCCGCACGTTCGGGGAGCTGCTGCGGCACCTGGCCGGGTCGAACGTGGTGGAGTTGGCCGCCGGCCCGGCCAAGGGCGACCCGGAGGTGTCACTGCCCGAGCGGGGCGACCGGGAGGTCACGTTCGGGCTGCTCCGCGCCGTGGTGGCGGACCTCGCCGGCGAGGGCGGCGCGGTGGCGCTCTCCGGCCTGAAGGACCAGCTCCGGCGCGCCCGGCCGGACTTCAGCGAGAAGAAGCTCGGGTACCGCAGCTTCCTCCAGTTCTGCAAGGCGGCTGCGACCGACGGCGTGGTGGAGCTGCGGTGGAGCCCGGACGACGGCGACTACCTGCTCACCCCGCAGTCCTCCTGAGCGCGGTCGTCGCCGTGCCGCACATCGTCCAGTTGCTGGCCTCGCCGGTGCACCGCTACGTGGGCCGGCCGGCGGACGGGCCGGCCCCGGCGCCTCCCGGTGAACTGGTCGACCAGGTGCGGCTCCGCGCCGGGCTGGGCATCGTCGGGGACCGCTACTTCGGTCGGCCGGCGCACCGCGCCGCCAGCGTCACGCTGATCGCGCAGGAGTCGCTGCCGGCCGGCGCCGATCTCACCCAGCTTCGGCGCAACGTGCTGACCAGCGGCATCGCGGTGGACGACCTGGTCGGGCGAGTGCTCACCCTGGACTCCGGCGACGGTCCGGTCCGCCTGCGGGTGCACCGGGCCGCGCCGCCGTGCGCCTGGCTGGACGTGGTGGTCGCGCCCGGCACCTGGAAGGCGCTGCGCCGCCGGGGCGGCGTCCGCTGCGCCCCGCTCACCGACGGCGTCCTGCGGGTCGGCCCGGTCGCGGTCTCCGTCGACGACTGACCGTCGGTGCCCGGGAACTTTTCCCGCCCCCCGGCCGACCAATGTCGGGCCACCCCGATCGTCGCGGTCGGTGGCCAGGTGACGGAGAGGACGCCAGGGATGAACCGAGCGAGCGCCGCATCCGTACCGTCCGGCATGACCGGGGCGGACCGACGGGTGGGCCCGGGATGAGCCTGGACGCCGACGACGATCAGGTGACCCGGTGGGCGCACCGGGCCGGCCGGGGTGACCAGCAGGCCGCCGCCGCGTTCGTCCGCGCGCTCCAGGGACCGGTGTGGCGGTTCCTGGTCCACCTGGCCGGGCCGGCCGAGGCCGAGGACCTCGCCCAGGAGACGTTCCTGCGCGCGCTGCGCAGCCTGCCCGGGTTCGCCGGCCGCTCCTCGGCCCGGACCTGGATCTTCACCATCGCCCGCCGGGTGGCCGTGGACCACGTACGGGCCGCGACCGCCCGCCCCCGGGTGGCCGCGCTGCCCGACTGGCAGACCGCCGCCGAGGCGGCCGGGGCGGTGACCGCCGGCGGGGACGACGGGGTGGCGCTGCGCGGACTCATCGCCGGGCTCGCCCCGGACCGCCGGGAGGCGTTCGTCGCCACCCAGGTGCTCGGCCTCTCCTACGCCGAGGCGGCCGAGGTGTGCGGCTGCCCGGTCGGCACCATCCGGTCGCGGGTCGCCCGCGCCCGCGAGGACCTGGTCGCCGCCTGGGCCGGGGACGCCCGCGGTCGCCGCGCCCGCTGAGGCACCCGGGCGACGACAGGCCGAACGCGGTGGCGTCGGCCGGCCCGGGTGACCGGCCGGGCGCTCGCCGGCCCGCGTTGGGGTACGGGCGGGCCGCTCGCGGGTCAGGCGGCGCGGCGTTCGCGGGCCTGCGCGGGGTACGGGCCCGGCGGCACCAGCCGCAGCGGCGTCGGCGCGGCCGGCTCCTCGGCACGCAGCGTCCAGCGCGAGCCGGTCGACCGACCCCGTCCGGGCGGTGTGTCCCCGGGACGCCACCAGGGCCGGGACAGCACCAGCATCACCGCCCAGCCGACCAGCAGGAAGCCGTGGCTGACCAGCCGGGTCATCGCCACCTGCCCGGTGATCAGGTCGTTCACCGACAGCAGCACCAGCGTGGCGACGAACGCGCTGAGCATCGGCAACAGGCCGGACGGGGTGGACCGGCGCACCGCCACGTAGAGGAAACCGGCGCCCACCGCCACGTTCCACGCCGCCGACTCGTGCCACAGGTGCTGGCCCGAGGCGTGCGCGTGGGCGACCACCGCCTCCCGGCCGATCTGCGCCAGGCCCAGCACCAACTGCACCGCGCCGAGCAGACCGAGCGCCGCGCGGAGCCCGAGCGCCACCCGCCGGCGTCGGCTCGGCCGGGGCGGCGGCGCGGCGGCCAGCACGGACGCCACCAGATCGGGCACCTGTGGGGCGAGGTGGGTACGGGCCCGGCGGGTGACCGCCGCCGCGGAGTCGAACCAGCCCCGGCAGCCGGCGCAGCCGGCCAGGTGCGCCTCGGCCGCCTCGCTCTCCGACCGGGACGCCTCACCGTCCAGCTGTGCCGACAGGATCTCCCGCCACTGCTCACACGCCATGTAGGGATAGTCGTCCGGGCCGCCCACCTGGTTCCCGGCGGGGTCCCGATCCGGCACACGACTACTGACGGTGGGCGCGGGTATGCGGGCCGGAACGGCGCCGGGGGAGGGATCGAGGTGGCACGCCCGTTCGTGAACTGGTCCGGGAGCCTCTCGTTCACCCCTGCGGAATGGGCCGAACCGGCCGACGAGGACGAGGTCAGCCACCGGCGTCGCACCGGACGAGGCACGTCACCTGGTCCGCCGGGCCGCGGCAGCCCGGTGACGCCGCTGGCCGCCCCGCCGGGCTACCGGGCGGCGCGACGCGAGCGGTCGAGCCACGCCAGGAAGCGGTCCCAGAGGACGGCCGGCTCCGGCGCGTCGTCGGGATTCAGCGCGTACAGGTCGCGGACCGCGTCGTGCAGCGTCGCCGCCAGGTAGACGGCCAACCCGACCAGGTCACCGTCGTAGTCGCGAAGCAGCGCGGCCCGCGCCGGTGGGCAGGGCCAGGGCTGCCCGTCGACGCGGCAGAGCCAGCCCGGGCGTACGGGGTGGTGCGGCTGTCCGCTGTCGCTCACCGCAGCCTCAGCGCCACGGCGCGGGCCTCCTGATCGGTCAGCGGCAGAAACCACAGGAAGCGACGCACGATCGCGACCGGGTCCGGGCCGTCGATCCGCCCTCGCAGGTCGCGGATGGCGTGGCGGGTGATTCGGGAGAACTCGGGGAGCAGCTCCGCCCGCCGCGCCGCACCGGTCGGCGCGGACCGCAGCGTCGGGCAGGGCCAGTCCCGCCCGCATTCGTCGCACACCCAGGCGGGGCCGCAGGCGCGGTGGGCGGACAGCCACCCCGGCCGCCCGCTGTTCGTCGCGGGCCGGGCGGTGCAGCGGTACGGCGACACGGGCGGCCTGAACCGCCGGGCTGCCGGTCCACGGTGCCGTCTCGACTTCTCCTCGGCCATGCGCACTCCTCAGGTCGCCGGTGGGATCGGGCCGGGTGGTCCCCGCGCGATCCGGATGGTGACACTCTGCGGTGGAGGCACTACGGTCGGAAGGGGGTTGCCTGGTCCGTCACGGGCTGGGAGAACCGCTCGGTTCATGCGTGGCCCCGGGCAGTCGATCTCTGGTTTGGAGCGCGCTGAATGGCTGAGGTGCCGGGACCTCTCGCGGGTTTCATCGTTACCGAGATCCGGCGGGCCCGGGGCGCGGCGGGCCTGACGCAGGAGGCGTTCGGCAAGCACGCCGGGTTCAGCGCGTCGCACGTCAGCGCCGTCGAGGGCCGAACCCGGGCGTTGACCGTCGACTTCATCCGGGGCACGGACCGGGCCCTGCGCAACGGCGGGCTCTTCGAGCGGCTGGCGGCCGAGTTGGGCATGCCGTCGTGGTTCCGGCCGTGGCTCGACGCCGAACGCGGCGCGACCCAACTCCGCTACTTCGAGCCCACCCTGATCCCCGGCCTCCTCCAGACGGAGGAGTACGCGCGTCTTGTGCTGCGGCTCGATCCGCGACTCACCGACAGTGAGGTGGAGCGTCGGGTCGCCGCCCGGATCGAACGGAGGGAGATCCTGACGCGGGACACCCCGCCTCGGGTCGTCGTGGTCACCGACGAGAGCGCGATCCGGCGCGCGGGGCTGGGCGAGGAGAAGATGATGCGCGAGCAACTGTTGCACCTCATCGAGTGCGCGGAGCGACCCACCATCAACGTGCACATCGTTCCGGCCGACGTCGGCCTGCACGCCGGTCTGTCCGGTCCGCTCTCGCTGGCTCACCTGCCCGACGGCAGTTGGTTGGGCCATCTTGAGAGCCAACTCGGCGGCGACGTCATCGATCGGCCGGCCGACCTCGATACCCTGTTCGAGCGGTGGGAGAGCGTCCGTACCGAAGCGCTGCCACGACGGCAGTCCATGAATCTGATCAAGGAAGTGGCGAATCAATGGACCTGACTGGCGCGAAGTGGCGGAAGTCCACGCGGAGCGGCACCAGCGGCGGCAACTGCGTCGAGGTGGCCGGCGACCTTCCCGGTGGGGTCGGCGTACGCGACTCGAAGGACCCGTCCGGTCCGGTGCTCGTGTTCGGCCCGACGACGTGGCGCGCGTTCGTCGCCCAGCTTCCCGAACGGCGGTAACCGGCCGCCGCGCGGAGATCGTGACGCCGCGTACAGGAACCCGCCCAAGATCCGCCGTGGGTGGAACACCATGGCTGTCTCCGACCCGGTATGACAGCCGTGGTGTTCCACCGGCTGCTTTTCCCGGTCACCGGCAGCGATGAGTTCGGCGAGTGGCAACGGTCTACCTCCCCGACCGAGATGACCAGACGACCGGAGCACGGGCCATGGGGCTGATCCACATCGAGCTGTTCGCCACCCTCGACCTCGTCGGGCAGTCGCCCGGCGGTCCCGAGGAGGACCCGGTGGGGTTCCCGTTCGGCGGCTGGCAGGCGCCGCTGCTGGACGAGACCACCGGCGCGCAGGTGATGGCCGCGTACCAGGGCACTGACGCGCTGTTGCTCGGCCGGCGGACGTACGACATCTTCGCCGCCTACTGGCCGCACCAGGAGGGCGGCGAGGACAACGAGATCGCCACGCTGTTCAACCGCGTCCCGAAGTACGTGGCCTCCCGCGGTCGGCCCGACCTGTCGTGGCAGGGGTCCACGGTGCTCGGCCCGGACCTGGCGACGGCGGTACGCGAGGTCCGGGACCGGCACGAGCACGTGAAGGTGGTCGGCAGCCTGAACTTGGTGCAGACGCTGCTGCGCGAGAAGCTGTTCGACCGGATCGACCTCTGGGTGCACCCGATCGTGCTGGGCGTCGGCAAGAAGGTGTTCGACGGCGGCGCGGTGCCCACCAACGTCACGCTCCTCGAACCGCCGGTCGCCAACCGGAAGGGCACCGTCTACCTGCGCTACGGGCTCGCCGACGGCACGCCGGGCACCGGGGACATGAGCGCGCCCGGCCGCGACGACTGACCTCGGGTCAACGGCGGCGGACCAGGGTGGCGCCGAGGGCGGCGCCCACCACGCAGGCCACCCCGAGCAGTTGCGGCCCGGCCAGCAGTTCGCCGAGGAGTAGCGCGCCCACCAGCGCCGCCACCGCCGGCTCCAGGCTGAGCAGCACCGCGAACACCCGCGCCGGCATCCGGCGCAGCGCGGCCAGTTCCGCCGAGTACGGCAGCACCGACGACAGCAGGGCCACCCCCAGCCCGAGCGCCACGATCCGTGGGTCCAGCAGACCGGCACCGTCGGACGCCACGCCGAACGGCAGGACGCAGAGCGCGCCCACCGCCATGCCCAGCGCCAGCCCTCGGGTGCCCGGCACGTGCTCGCTCATCGCCTTGCCGAGCAGCACGTAGCCGGCCCAGCCGACCGCGATCAGCGTGCAGAGGAGCAGACCCAGCGGATCCACACCGACGCCGCCGAGCCCGGCCAGCAGCAGCACGCCCCCGCCGGCCAGCAGCGCCCACAGCACGTCGGCCACCCGGCGGCTGCCCAGCAGCGACACCAGCAGTGGTCCGGCGAAGCCGACGGTCACCGCCACCCCGAGCGGCACCCGTTGCAGCGCCGCGTAGAAGGCGAGGTTCATCGCGGCCATGGCCATGCCGAACGCCGCGATCAGGCCGGTCGCCCGCCAGCCGGGCCACCGGGCCGGTCGGGTGACCGCGAGGAGGATCAGCGCGCCGAGGCCGAGCCGCAGGGTGGTGGTGCCACCGGCGCCGGTGGTGCCGAAGAGCTGCTTGGCCACTGCCGCGCCGACCTGGGTGGAGACCATGCCGAGCAACATCAGCAGCGGCGGGGGCACGGCCTCCGGCCGGCCCAGCACGGCCACCAGCCGAGCGGCCGACGGGGACGCCGGGACACGGGAAGCATGCGCGTACACCGGGTCACGATGGCGGCCGGCGATACCCGACGCAACCGGCTTTCCCGGAAAGCGTGGTGGCGTGCGCACCGGCCCGTCCGGAAGGCTGGGCGTACGGTTCCGGCGTCCGACCGGGCTGCGACGACGAACGCGGGAGAGTAGGTTCCGGTCATGGCCTGTCGGATCAGCGAACTCGTGCTCGACTGCCGCGACCCCGAGGCGCTGGCGCGGTTCTGGTGCGCGGTCCTCGACTTCGTGGTGCTCGACCGCGAGGGCGACGGCAGCATCGAGATCGGGCCGCGCGACGGGTTCGGCGGCCCGCAGCCGACGATCATCCTCAGCCCCACGGCCGAGCCGGAGCGGGCGAAGCCCCGCCTGCACATCGACGTCAACGCCACCGACCGCGATCAGGACGCCGAACTCGACCGCCTGCTGAAGCTCGGCGCACGCCCGGCCGACGTCGGCCAGACCGGCGAGGAGTCCTGGCACGTCCTCGCCGACCCCGAGGGCAACGAGTTCTGCCTGCTCAAGGCGCGTCTCGCGCCGCTGTGACTCAGAGGCCGAAGAAGTCGAGGTAGCCGTCGATCTGGTGGGTCAGCATGGGCTCACCGGGATGCGCGGGCAGGCCCCGGTCGCGGGCGGCGCGCAGCAGCGTCGTCTCCGCCGGGGTCATGATGATGTCCGCGACCACCGCCCGCGCCGGCAGCTCCGACACCGGGAACGGCGGCGGGTCGGTCGGGCGCAGCCCCACCGGCGTCGCGTTGACCGCGAGGTCGGCGTCGGCCAGTCGCGGCCGGGCCGCCGCATCGACCCGGCCGGGGTACGCGGCCGACAGCCGCCCGCCGAGCGCGGCCAGCCGGGCCGGGTCGGTGTCGGCCAGGTGCAGCGCGGCCACCCCGGCGTCGAGCAGCGCCACCGCGATGGCGCTGCCCGCGCCACCGGCGCCCACCACGCAGACCCGCCGGCCGCGCGGGTCGTGTCCGGCCGCGACCAGTCCGCGGACGAACCCGTCGCCGTCGAACGTGTCCGCCGACCAGGTGCCGTCCGCCTCGCGGCGCAACGCGTTGACGCTGCCGGCCCGGTGCGCCCGGTCGGTGGCCCGGTCGGCGAGGTCGAGCAGGGCCGCCTTGTGCGGCACGGTCACCAGCATGCCGTGCAGGTTGGCCACCTGCCGTAGCCCGGCCACCACCTCCGGCAGCGCGGCGGCGGGCACGTGCACCGGCACCAGCACCGCGTCCGTGCCCCGCCGGGCCAGCACCGGGTTGAGCAGGCCGGGCGCGCGTACCTGCGCGATCGGGTCGCCGAGCAGCGCGTAGAGGCGGGTGGCGCCGCTGATCGCGATCATCGCACCGGCTGTGGGCGGCGCAGCGTCCGCAGCGCGCCCGCCCAGGCCACCACCTCGTCGAGCATGGTGCCGACCGCCTCCCGCTGGTGCGGGCCGGGGCGGAAGTCGCGGAACGCCACGAAGTCGGTGTGCAGGGAGAGCGCCACCTGGGAGCGGACCACCGGCACCGACACCTGCCCGAGCACCAGCCGCAGGTGCTCGGCGGCCCGGGTGCCGCCCTGCACGCCGTAGCCGACCAGCCCGGCCGGCTTGTGGTGCCATTCCTGGTAGAGCACGTCGATCGCGTCCTTGAGCACACCCGGGATGGAGTGGTTGTACTCCGGGGTGACGAAGACGAACGCGTCCAGCGCGCCGACGACCGCGCCCCACCGGCGGATCGCCGGTCGGCTCGACGGCGCCATCGACGGGGGCAGCGGCTCGGCGAAGTGGGGCAGCGGATGGTCCGCCAGGTCGACGAGTTCCGCGTCGACGTCCGGCCGCGCGCCAGCGATGTCGCACACCCAGCGCGCCACCGCGTCGGCCTTGCGGCCCGGGCGGGTGCTGCCGGCGACGACCCCGATCCTGATCATTGGCTGTTCTCCCTTGGTCGAGCCCCGGTCCCGGGCGGGACCGGGGCGCCCGCGAGGTCGCGGGCGAGGTGGAGCGCGCCGTGCAGCGAGGAGAGCCCGCCGAGCGCGGCGGCGACGACGCGGGGCGCGGGCCGCCCCGGACGGCCGACGGCGAGGTCTCCGACCAGCGGCACGAAACCGGGCAGGCCGGTGGCGAACCCGCCGCCGACGATCGCCAGGTCGGCGGCGAGCAGCTCGCCGAGGCTCACCACCGCGGCGGCCAGCGCGGCGCAGGCCGGTCGGATCGCCGCCACCGCCCACTGTCGGCCGTCGTCCAGCCCGGCGCGCAGCCGGTGGTGGTCGACCGGCCCGCCCCGCAGCCGGGCGGCGCGACGCAGGGTGGCCGGCCCGGACGCGACCGCCTGGAGGCAGCCGGACCGTCCACAGTCGCACCGGTCCCCACCGAGGTCGACCACCATGTGCCCGACCTCGGCGGACGCGCCGGCCGGGGCGTTGCGCCCGCCGAGCACGAGTCCGCCGCCGACGCCGGTGCCGACCCCGAGATAGAGCACGTCGTCGCGGCCCGCGTGCCGGGCCTCGGCCAGCGCCGCCAGGTCGCCGTCGTCGGCGTACCCGGTCGGGGTGTCGGGGAACAGGCGACGCAGCGCGCCGGCCAGGTCCAGGCCGACCCAGCTCGGCCGGCCGGGCCAGGCCACGACCGCGCCGGCCCGGTCGACGGTCGCCGGCATGGCCACGCCGACCGCGTCGACCGGGCCGAAGCCGGCGCGCAGCGCGGCCACCTCGGCGGCCAGCACGGCCAGGTCGGCGGCCGGGTCCGCGCCGGCCGGCCAGGTGACGATCCGTTCGTACGCGGGCCGGCCGGCCGCCTCGGCGCGCAGCGCGACCTTGGTGCCCCCGACGTCGACGCCCAGCAGCGCGGCGCCCGGCCCGCCCGTCACGCCGGCCTCAGTGCGCCAGCAGGTGCAGGAACGCCAGCGCGGCCGAGGCGAACGCGAAGAACAACGGCACCATGATCACCTTGCCGTCGTCCTTGGCGCGCAGATGGTAGGCCACGGCGGCGATCAGCAGCACGGTGATCGCCACCGCGGCGACCACGCCGAGCTGCCAGAACTTCAGGCCCAGCAGCAGCCCGGCGACGCCGGCCAGCTCCAGCAGGCCGATGACGCGGGTCAGCCCGGCGGAGACGCCGAGGTGCGACATCCGCTGGCGCATCTGCGCGTTGCCGGTGAGCTTCTGCACGGCCAGCGGAATCAGGATGATGGCCAGCAGGATGGTGAGAACGATGATCGCGACGGTCACGGGGTTCCTCGGGGGTCGGGTCGCCGCGGCGGACGACCGGTACGGGTGCGACGGGGTGGACGGTCAGGGCACGGTCGCGACGAGCGCGCGGGCCGCCAGCCGGTAACCGAGCGCACCGAGGCCCACGATCACCCCCGAGGCCAGCGGGGCGAGCACCGAGTCGTGCCGGAAGCTCTCCCGGGCCCACACGTTGGACAGGTGGACCTCCAGCCACGGATGGGGATAGTTGGCCAGCGCGTCGCGCAGGCTCCAACCGGCGATCATCAACGCGCCCGGGTTCACGATCGCGCCCACCGTCTCATAACTGTCCTGGATGGTACGGATCATCTCGCCCTCGCAGTCGTGCTGCCTCGCGACGACCCGCCATCCCCGTCCGGCGACCTCCTCGCCGACCGCCCGCTCGATGTCCGCCACCGTGTCGGTGCCGTAGATCTCCGGTTCCCGTTTGCCGAGGATGCCCAGGTTCGGGCCGTTGAGCAGGAGCACCTCGGGCACGTTGCACCTCACCGGGGACGGACGACGACAGGTCATCGGAGTATCGACCCCGTTGCCCGTGCGGACCCCCGCCGGCAGGGGGCGGTTAGGGGCGGCTAGGGGCCGTTAGGGGAGGTCAGCGCCGTGCCGGCTCGGTTAGCGTCCTGCCGGGCCGTTCCAATCTGGATCAGGGAGTGGGACATCATGAGTGATCTGTCGGCACCGGAGTTCCCCGAGTGGCCGCAGTTCGGCGACGAGGAACGGACCGGCCTCATCCGGGCCCTGGAGCAGGGCCAGTGGTGGCGTGTCGGAGGCAACGAGGTCGACACGTTCGAGGCCGAGTTCGCCGCGTACCACGGGTCGTCGCACGCGCTGGCCGTCACCAACGGCACGCATGCGCTGGAGGTGGCGCTGGAGGTCCTGGGCGTCGGACCGGGCACCGAGGTGATCGTCCCGGCCTTCACGTTCATCTCGTCGTCGCTTGCCGCGCAGCGCCTCGGCGCGGTGGCCGTGCCGGTCGACGTGGACCTGGACACCTACTGCGTCGACCCGGACGCGGTGGCCGCCGCGATCACCGACCGGACCCGGGTGGTGATGCCGGTGCACATGGCCGGGCAGTTCGCCGACATGGACGCGCTCGACAAGATCACCTCCGACGCCGGCGTCGCGTTGCTCCAGGACGCCGCGCACGCGCACGGCGCGCAGTGGCAGGGCAAGCGGGTCGGTGAACTCGGGTCCGTCGCCGC
This sequence comes from Micromonospora sp. NBC_01392, assembly GCF_045040125.1. Taxonomy (NCBI): domain Bacteria; kingdom Bacillati; phylum Actinomycetota; class Actinomycetes; order Micromonosporales; family Micromonosporaceae; genus Micromonospora; species Micromonospora sp. NBC_01392. The sequence goes on from NZ_CP109549.1 coordinate 3,565,048, forward strand.
GTTCAGCTTCCAGAACGGCAAGCTGATGACCGCCGGCGAGGGCGGCGCGGTGCTCTTCCCCGACGAGGAGAGCTACGAGAAGGCGTTCCTGGTGCACAGCTGCGGCCGGCCCCGCACCGACCGGGACTACCTGCACCGCACCACCGGCTCGAACTACCGGATGAACGAGTTCAGCGCCGCCGTGCTGCGCGCCCAACTGTCCCGCCTGGACGGTCAGATCGCGGTGCGCGAGCAGCGCTGGCCGCTGCTGGCGAGCCTGCTCGCCGAGATCCCCGGCGTGGTGCCGCAGGGACGCGACCCGCGCGGTGACCGCAACCCGCACTACATGGCCATGTTCCGGATCCCCGGCATCACGTCGGAGCGCCGCCGGGTCGTGGTCGACGAGCTGATCGCCCGGGGCATCCCGGCGTTCGTCGCGTTCCGCGCCATCTACCGCTGCGACGGCTTCTGGCTGGCCGGCGCGCCGGACGAGACCGTCGAGCAGATCGCCGAGCGGTGCCCGAACGTCGAGCAGATCCACGCCGACTGCGTCTGGCTGCACCACCGCACGCTGCTCGGCACCGAGGAGCAGATGCACCAGATCGCCGCCGTGCTCGCCGACGTGCTGGCCGGATGACCGGGCCGCAGCCGGCCGCCGCGCCGGGGCGTACCGTCCGGGTCGCGGTGGCCGGTCTCGGCTGGGCCGGGCGGCAGATCTGGCTGCCCCGGCTCGCCGCGCACCAGCGGTTCACGGTGACCGCCGTGATCGACCCGGACGCCGCCGCCCGGGACCGGGCCCGTGCCGCGCACGGCGTGCCCGACGCGTACGCCGACGTGGCCGACCTGCCCCCCGACGCCGCCGATCTGGTGGTGGTGGCGGTCCCCAACCACCTGCACGCCACCGTGGCGGCCCGGCTGCTGCGCCGGGGCGTACCGGTGTTCCTGGAGAAGCCGGTCTGCCTCACCTCCGCCGAGGCCGACGAGCTGGCCGACGCCGAACGCGCCGGTGGCGCGGTGCTGCTGGCCGGCAGCGCCGCCCGCTACCGCGCCGACGTGCGGGCCCTGCTGCGGGCCGTGGTCGACCTCGGGCCGGTCCGGCACGTCGACGTCGCCTGGGTACGCGCCCGGGGCGTGCCCGACGCCGGCGGCTGGTTCACCCGGCGGGACCTCTCCGGCGGCGGCGCGCTCGTCGACCTGGGCTGGCACCTGCTCGACACGGTGCTGCCGCTGCTCGGCCCGGCGCCGATCGCGCACGCGGTGGGCAGCGTCTCCGACGACTTCGTCAACGACGGCGCCGCGCAGGCCGCCTGGCGTGGCACCGCCGGGCCCGGTGGACGCGGTGACGTCGAGGACACCGCCCGCGCGTTCCTGCTCACCGCCGACGGCGCGTCCGCCGCGCTGCACGCCTGCTGGGCGTCGCACGAGGCGACGGACCGCACCACCATCTCCGTGCACGGCACCCACGGCTCGGCGACGCTGCGCTGCACGTTCGGGTTCAGCCCGAACCGGGTCGGCGCGCCGGAGCTGACCCGTACCCGCGACGGCGAGACCGTCGCGCTGCCGCTGCCCGCCGAGACCATCGGCGCCGAGTACGACCGGCAGCTCGACGCGCTGCCCGGCCTGCTCGCCGACCCGGCCAGCCGGGGCGTGGCCGCCGCCGACGCCCGCCGCACCATCGACGCCATCGAACGTGTCTACCGCTGCGCCCGGCCCACCCCGCCGGTGCCCGCGCTGGCGGGAGCGCGCGACCGGTGAGAACCACCGGGCGACCTCACCTTCGGGAGCAGCCATGAGTCAGCCGCCGTCGACCGCCGGCACCACCGTCCTCGCCCGGCGTACGGGCCCGATCCGCGCGGTCGTGTTCGACCTCGACGGGGTCGTGGTCGACAGCTCGGCGGTGATGCGCGAGGCGTTCAGCATCGCGTACGCCGAGGTGGTGGGCGGCGGACCGGCGCCGTTCGAGGAGTACAACAAGCACATGGGGCGGTACTTCCCGGACATCATGCGGCTGATGGGGCTGCCGCTGGAGATGGAGGCGCCGTTCGTCCGGGAGAGCTACCGGCTGGCGCACCGGGTGCCGCTGTTCCCCGGCGTCCGGGAGACGCTGGAGGCGCTGCACGAGCGTGGCGTCCGGATGGCGGTCGCCACCGGCAAGAGCGGCCCCCGCGCCCGGTCCCTGCTGGACCTGCTCGGCGTGCTCGCGCTCTTCGACCACGTGATCGGCTCGGACGAGGTGCCCCGCCCCAAGCCGGCGCCGGACATCGTGCTGCGCGCGTTGGAACTGCTCGACATGCCGCCCGGCGTGGCCATGATGGTCGGTGACGCGATCACGGACCTGACCAGCGGCCGGGACGCCGGCGTGACCACGGTGGCCACCACCTGGCACGGCGGTGACGTGACCGCGCTGCTGGCCGCCGGCCCCGACCTGGTCGCGCACAAGCCGGAGGAGCTGCTCACCCACTGCCCGGCGGTGCGCTGAGGCTCGGCCGGGAGCCTGCCTGTCATCCGGGTATGCCGACCGTCGCGGCGGGTGTCAATGCTCGGTAATGAGTTCGTGTAAAAGATTTAATGCAAAAACACTCGCTTGTGCTGATCTTCGCATCGATCGATACTGATGACCGAGCGTGGGGTGTCGCATACATCGAGTAAGCCCTCACCTTGTCGCCGTGTCGCGTCCTCTGCCTCTGCGTCACGGATATCGGCCTGCTCAAGAGCAGTCTCAAGACGGAGAGGGGGGCGGATATGCCCTTGTCGTTGGCGGACCTCAGGAAACTCGGGGACACCCCGATCACGATCGAGTCGAAGACCTACCCCGAAGTGTGCCTGCGCATGGACGGGACCGGAGTGCCCACCACCATGGCGGGTGGCGGGACGGTCAACTGCAACTTCCGCGCCGCGGACCAGGAAAAATTCAAGCTCCGCGATCACGGCAACGACACCTTCTCGATCGAGTCGATCGCTTTCCCCGGCATCTACCTGCGAATGGTCGCCGTCGACGTCAATTCCCAAACCACCACCGGTGGTGTCGTCAACTGTCAACTCAATGCCGACGGCGGCGGTCACGAGACGTTCAAGTTCCGCGTCCAGGCCGACGGTTCCTACTCCATCGAGTCGCTCGCCTTTCCGAACGTCTTCCTGCACCTGGTCGGCACCGGGGTGACGGCGCACACGGCCCAGGGCGGTGGGAAGGTCGACTGCCGCTTCAACGCCAACGGCGGTGCCGAGGCGACGTTCGCCGTCAGCATGGCCAGTCAGAGCCTGGACTTCTCCAACGCCCAGTTGCAGTCGCAGACCATGTGGTGCTGGGCGGCCAGCTCGGTCAACATCGCGAGATTCTACAATCCGAACACCACGCAGACCCAGTGCGCCCAGGCCAACGCACAGTTCAGCCAGGACAAATGTTGCAACGCCGCCGACGCCGGTGGTGCGGCCTGCAATCGGGGATCCTGGCCGACCGATGCCCTGACCCGGATGCGCCACCTCAAGGAGGAGCTGTTCCGGGCACTGACGCCCGTGGAGGTCGCGGCCGAGTTGGCGAAGTCGCAACCGGTCGGGGTCGACACGCATTGGCGGAACGGCGGAGGCCACATCGTCGTGATCCGGGGACGGTGGGAATCGGGCGGCACCGAATGGCTGAGAATCCACGATCCCTGGGATGGATTCGTGGACGTGACATTCGATAGCTTCGTGAACAACTACACCGCTGCCGGCGGGGTCTGGTCCCGCAGCTATCGGACCGTGCGCCAAGCATGAGGAGCTGAGATGCCACTACACGTTCCGGAGCCACCGCACGGCCAGGCCGACCAGGTGAAGTCGAAGCTCCACAGGTTCGCCGACGAGGGAAGATTCACCGGCAAGGCGCTACGCGGCGCCCGAAAAGAACAGCTCGACGTGTCCACCCCCCACCAGGTCTTCACGATGGGGCTCGACGACGTCCTTGCCGGGGGCGGTGTCGACCGGACGCAGCCCGCGGGTTGGCGCTATCTGATCGAGGACAGCGGGCAGCCGATTGCCAGCGCCGAGACCTCGGCCGGCCCGGAGGGGACGCAGGAGGTGTCGAAGTTCACCGAGGGGCCGTTCGTGGCCGCCACCGACAAGGCCATGAAAATCGTCCGGAGGCTGCCCAAGCTGGCCGCCGCCGGCTTCGAGCTGCGGCTGTTGCGCGTTCCCGCCGTGTACCAGATGGCACTGTGGCTGCACTCCGCGGAAGAAGACCTGCTGGTGCCGTTGGAACCGTCGCCCATCGGCAAGGAGGGCAAGGCCATGCCGGCGGGCGAGTTCTTCAGCGACCTGGCGGAGCTGGCCCGCGCCACGTCCTTCCGGACCGAACCGAACTGATCGCGCCTCCGGATCCGGTACCGCCTACATCCCGGCCAGGGCGGCGCGGACCTCGTCCTCCGGCACGTCGGCGACCAGCTCCGGGCCGGCCTGGCCGTCCAGCACGAAGGTCAGGCCGGCGGTGGACTTCTTGTCGCGGCGCATGAACGCGATCAGCGCGTCGTGCGTCACCCCGGCCGGCAACGCCGTGTCCAGGCCGTAGCCGGCCACCACCTCGTGGTGCTCGGCGACCCGGGCGGGAGTGATCCGACCGAGCCGGCCGGCCAGCCGCCCGGCGAACACCGTGCCCACGCCGACCGCCTCGCCGTGCCGCAGCCGGAAGTCGGTGGCCCGCTCCAACGCGTGGCCGAGCGTGTGACCGTAGTTGAGGATGTGCCGCAGCCCGGCGTCGCGCTCGTCGGCGGCGACCACCCGGGCCTTGAGCGCCACGCACGCGGTGATCTGCTCGGTCACCGTCCGGCCGCGCAGGTCGCCGGCGCCGATGAAGTGCGCGCGGGCGATCTCGCCGTAGCCGTTGCGCCGCTCCACCTCCGGCAGCGTGTCCAGGTGCTCGGTGTCGCAGAGCACCGCGCGTGGCTGCCAGTAGACGCCGACCAGGTTCTTGCCCTCCGGCAGGTTCACCGCGGTCTTGCCGCCCACGCTGGCGTCCACCTGGGCCAGCAGCGACGTCGGCAGGTGGAGCACCGCGACGCCCCGGTGGTAGAGACCGGCGGCCAGGCCGACCACGTCGGTGGTGGTGCCGCCGCCGCAGGAGACCACCGCGTCGGCCCGGGTCAACCCGAACTCGGCGAACGCCCGGCACAGCGCCTCCACGGTGGCCAACGTCTTGTCGTGCTCGCCGTCGCGGGCCGGCACCACCCGGTGCGGCACGCCCGGGTCGGGCGTCCACTCCGGCGGCCGGGCCGAGACCACCACGACCCGGCGGGCCCCGATCCGCGCCACCTCCGCGGCCAGCCGGTGCCGCACGCCCGGGCCCACCAGCACCGGGTACGCGCGGTCGCCCAGTTCCACGTCGACCCGTTCCACGGTCATCCGGCTCTCCCACCTGGTGCGGCGACGGTCTGCCCGGCCAGCCGCAACGCCAGCGCGGCCAGCGAGTCGACGGCCGGGTCGATGCCCCAGCGGCGGTGGCTGAGCTGGGCGTGCTCGGCGATCAGGAAACCGCGCGGCGCGGCCGGGTGGTCCTCGGCGATCACCTCGGTCACCCGGTCCAGATAGCGCCGCCAGGCCGCCGACACCGGATCGTCGGCGAGCGGCAGGTCGGCGGCGGCCAGCACGATCTTGTCGGCGCCGGCGTGCGCCTGCGCGGCGAGGTCCCGGCGCTGCGCCCCGGTCAGCGCGCGACTGCGGTCCTGCCAGTGCAGGAACAGGAAGGACGCCCGGTCGCCGGCCGGCAACAGCCCGCACAGGTGTCGCAGGTGCGCCACCGCGAGCGGCAGCTCCAGCCCGGCCAGCCACGGTGGTTCACCGCCGAGCAGACCCAGCGCCACCTCGCTGCCGGCGTGGGCGAGCGGTCCGCCCCGGGCCGGGTCGCGCACCGCGTACGCCGGGGGCGCCGGCCGGACCGACGGGCCGAGCCGGTCCCGCGCCAGGTCCAGCGCTGCGGGCCCGGCGTGCAGGCCCAGCCGCAGCCGGGTCGGACCGGGGGAGTCGAGCCGGTCGAAGAACCAGCAGCCGCCCGGGTCGGCGGCGCGCAGCTCGGACACCAGCCCCGCCAGCACCGTGCCGACCAGCTCGGCCGCCCGCACGTCGACGCATCCCCCACCGGGCACGGCGAGGTCGGCGAACAACCAGGAGCGTTCCATGGCACCTCGACTGTCGGCGGTGGTACGCGGCGTCCTCGGGGCGTGCCCATCATCACCGCGCCGGCCCGCCGGAGGGCCCGCACGCGGCCGGGAACCGGGGTCCGGTTAGGGGGCGACAGGGGTAGGTCACCGCCGGGCCGCTGGCCAGACTTGGGCCGTTACGGCGAAGGACGGATGTGCTGACATGCTTCGGAGTGACCTGGTCCAGCCGTTGCCCGAACTGCTCCGGGCCCACGCCGGCCGGCTGCCGGACCAGGTGGCGTTCCGCGACGCGGACCGGGCGGTGTCCTGGGCCGCGCTGGAGGCGGTCACCGCCCGGCTGGCCGGCCACCTGGTCGACGCGGGCGTCGGCCGGGGCGAGCGGGTCGCGTTCTGCCTGGGCAACCGGGTGGAGACGGTGGAGACCTGGCTGGCCGTGACCCGGGCCGCGGCGGTCGGCGTACCGCTGAACCCGCGCAGCACGGACGCCGAGCTGGCCCACCTGCTCGACGACTCCGGCGCGGTGCTGGTGGTCACCGACCCGCAGCACCTCGACCAGCTCCTGCGGCTGCGCGCGGACCGGCCCGACCTGCGGATCTGGGTGACCGGCGACGGGCCGTACCCGGACCCGGCGACGGCCTGGCCGGCGCTTGTCGACGCGCCGCCGACCGCCGACGCCCGCGACGACCTCGGCCTGGACGAGGTCGCCTGGATGCTCTACACCTCCGGCACCACCGGCCGGCCCAAGGGCGTGCTCTCCACCCAGCGCACCTGCCTCTGGTCGGTGGCCGCCTGCTACGTGCCGGTGCCCGACCTGACCGCCGCCGACCGGGTGGTCTGGCCGCTGCCGTTGTTCCACAGTCTCTCCCACATCGGTTGCGTGCTGAGCGTGACCGCGGTCGGCGCGAGCGCCCGCCTGGTCGACGGCTTCGCCGCCGCCGACGTGCTGCGCGCGGTCGCCGAGGACGAGGCGACCGTGCTGGCCGGCGTGCCCGCCATGTACCACCACCTGGTCGACGCGGCCCGCGCCGACGGGTTCCGCGCGCCCGCGCTGCGGGTCTGCCTGGTCGGTGGCGCGATCACCACCGGGGAGCTGCGCCGCGCGTTCGAGGAGGTCTTCGACGCGCCGCTGCTCGACGCGTACGGCAGCACCGAGACGTGCGGCTCGATCGCGGTGACCCGGCCGGACGAGCCCCGGGCCGAGGGCTCCTGCGGCCGGGCCGTGGACGGCGTGCAGGTGCGCCTGGTCAGCCCGGACACCGGCCGCGACGTGCCGACCGGCGACGAGGGCGAGGTGTGGGTCCGCGGCCCGGGCGTCATGCTCGGCTACCACGGGCTGCCCGAGGCCACCGCGGCGGCGCTGCGCGACGGCTGGTACCGCACCGGAGACCTGGCCCGCCGCGACGCCGACGGGAACCTCTTCGTCACCGGCCGGCACCGGGAACTGATCATCCGGGGCGGCGAGAAGGTGCACCCGGTCGAGGTGGAGGACGTGCTGCGCGCGGTGCCCGGCGTGGCCGACGTGGCGGTCACCGGCCGCCCGCACGAGGTGCTCGGCGAGGTGCCGGTCGCGTACGTGGTGCCCGCGCCGGAGGGCTTCGCGCCGGCCGCCGCGTACGCCGCCTGCCGCGAGCGGCTCGCGTACCACAAGGTGCCGCAGGAGCTGTACGAGATCGACGCGGTGCCGCGGACCGCCTCCGGGAAGGTCACCCGGCGGCTGCTGGCGGAGACGCCGGCCCGGCTGCGCGCGGTCAACGGCACACACCACGAGGCGCTGACCCGGCTCACCTGGCGTCCACTGGCACCTGTCGACCGCGCGCCCGGCCGGCGCTGGGCGGTCGTCGGGCCGCACGCCGGGGCGGTCGCCGACGCGCTGACCGCCGAGGGCGAGGACGTCCACACCGGCGCCCACTCCACCGACACCGACGCGGACGTGCTGGTGCTGGCCGGCGTCGACCCGGCGGCGCTGCCCGGCTGGCTCGACGACGCGCGCTACGCGACCGCCCGGGTGGTGGTGCTGACCAGCGGCGCGGTGGACGCGTCCACCGCCGACACGCCCGACGACCCCGACCTGGTCCCGGCCGCCGCCGTCGCCTGGGCGCAGGCGCGCTGCCGGCAGGCGGCCCGGCCGGACCGGATCGTGCTCGTCGACGCCGATCCCGCCTCGGCGGCGTTGCTGCCGTCCGTGGTGGACGCCGGCGCCGCCCAGGTCGCGCTGCGCGCCGGCACCGCCCGGTACGCGGCGCCCGCGCCGGCCGCCGCGCCGGCCCCGGAACACGCCGCCACGGTGCTCGACCCGGCCGCGCCGGCGGTGCTGGCCGGCGCGGACACCGCCGAGCGGGCGGCGCTGGCCCGACACCTGACCGGCGCGTACGGCGCCCGGTCGCTGCGGCTGCTGCCGGTCGACGGCCCCGCCACCGACCTCGCGACCCGGGACGGGGAACCGGTCGGGGCGGCCGTGCTGCGGGTCCGCGACGCCGACCTGACCGACCACGACCGCAGCGCCCGGCTGCTCGACCTGGCCGGCCGGCTGGACCGGGACACCCGGCACGCCGCCGCCACCGCGTACACCGTGCTGGTCCCCGCCGACGTGCTGCTCGGCGCGGCCGGACGGGAACCGGCGGCGGGCGCGGTCGCCGCGCTGCACGCGCTCGTCGCCCGGCGGCACGCGGCCGGGCTGCCGGCCCGGCTGGTCGGGGTGACCGGACCGGCGTGGGCCGAGACCGCCGCGTTCGACGTCGCGCACGACGGCGACGACCTGGTGCTGGTGGCCGGCCCGGCCGAGCGGGTGGCCGCCCACCCGGCCTGGCGCGGCCCGAGCCGGCCCGACGACGACGCGGACACGCTGCGCCGCCGGTTCGCGGCGCTCACCACCGCCGACGGCGACCGCCTCCTGGCCGACCTGGTCCGGGCCGCCACCGCCGAGGTCGCCGGGCTGCCCGGCGCGGGCGCGGTCCGGCCCGGCCGGGCGTTCACCGAACTCGGGTTCACCTCGGTCCGCGCGGTCGCGCTGCGCGACCGGCTGAACCGGGCCACCGGCGTCCGGCTCTCCGCCACCGCCGCGTTCGACCATCCGACACCCGCCGCGCTCACCCGGCACCTGGCCACGCTGCTGCGCGGCGCCGGCCCGACCGACGCCGCCACCGGCCCCGCCGCCGGAATCGCGGACGCCGCCGCCCGGACCGGCCCGGTCGCCGCCGACGACCCGGTGGCGATCGTCGCCATGGCCTGCCGGCTGCCCGGCGGCGTCACCGGCCCCGACGAGTTGTGGGAGCTGCTCGAATCCGGCGGCGAAGGGCTCACCGGGTTCCCCACCGACCGGGGCTGGGACCTGGCGCACCTGTTCGCCGACGACCCCGACCGGGCCGGCACCTCGTACGTGCGGGTGGGCGGGTTCCTGGCCGGCGCCGGGGACTTCGACGCCACCCTGTTCGCGATCAGCCCGCGCGAGGCGCTCGCCATGGACCCGCAGCAGCGACTGCTGCTGGAGACGTCCTGGGAGCTGTTCGAGCGCGCCGGGATCGACCCGACCGGGCTGCGCGGCAGCGCCACCGGCGTGTTCACCGGCGTGATGCACCACGACTACGCGGCCAACGTCGGCCAGGCGCCGCCCGGCACCGAGGGCTACCTCGGCGTCGGCACCGCCGGCAGCGTGGTCTCCGGGCGGGTCGCGTACGCGCTGGGCCTGGAGGGGCCCGCGGTGACCGTGGACACCGCCTGCTCGTCGTCGCTCGTCGCGCTGCACCTGGCCGCGCAGGCGCTGCGCGCCGGGGACTGCGCGCTCGCGGTGGCCGGCGGCGTCGCGGTGATGGGCACCCCGCAGGCGTTCATCGAGTTCAGCCGCCAACGCGGACTCGCGCCGGACGGCCGGTGCAAGGCGTTCGCCGAGGCCGCCGACGGCACCGGCTGGTCCGAGGGCGTGGCCGTGCTGCTGCTGGAACGGCTCAGCGACGCCCGCCGCCACGGCCACCCGGTGCTGGCGCTGCTGCGCGCCAGCGCGGTCAACCAGGACGGTGCGTCGAACGGGCTCACCGCCCCGAGCGGGCCGGCCCAGGAACGGGTCATCCGGCGGGCGCTGGCCACCGCCGGCCTCGGACCGGGCGACGTGGACGCCGTCGAGGCGCACGGCACCGGCACCCGGCTCGGCGACCCGATCGAGGCCCAGGCGCTGCTCGCCACGTACGGGCAGGGCCGGCCCGCCGACCGTCCGCTGCTGCTCGGCTCGCTCAAGTCGAACCTCGGGCACACCCAGGCGGCGGCCGGCGCGGCCGGGGTGATGAAGATGGTGCTCGCGCTGCGCCACGGCACGCTGCCGCGCACGCTGCACGTGGACGCGCCGACCGGCGAGGTCGACTGGTCGGCCGGCGCGGTCGAGCTGCTCACCGACGCCCGGCCGTGGCCCGACGTGGACCGGCCCCGCCGCGCCGGCATCTCCTCGTTCGGCATCAGCGGCACCAACGCCCACGTCGTCGTCGAGGCGGCCCCCGCCGCGCCCGCCCCGCCGCCGGTCACCCGGCAGCACCCGGCCGGCGTCGTGCCGTGGCTGCTCTCCGCGGCCAGCCGGGAGGGCCTGCGGGACCAGGCGGCCCGGCTGCTGAGCCGGCTCGACCGGATCGACGCCGACCCGGCCGACGTGGCGTACGCGCTGGCCACCACGCGGGCGGCGCTGGACCACCGGGCGACGCTGCTGGTCGGCGACCCGGCCGACGCCCGCGCCGCGCTGACGGCGCTGAGCCGCGGCGACACCGACCCGGCCGGCGTGCTCACCGACCGCGTCTCCGACGGCCGGCTCGCCGTCCTCTTCGGCGGGCAGGGCGGACAACGCGCCGGCATGGGCCGGGAGCTGCGCGCGGCGTACCCGGTCTACGCGGAGGCGTTCGACGCCGCCTGCGCCGAACTGGACCGGCACGTCACCGGCCAGTCGGTCGCCGACGTGGTCCTCGCCCCGGACGGCGACACGCGGGCGGCGCTGCTGCACGAGACCCGCTACACCCAGCCGGCGCTGTTCGCCGTCGAGGTGGCGCTGCACCGGCTGCTCGAATCCTGGGGCGTCCGCCCGGACCTGCTGCTCGGCCACTCGATCGGCGAGATCGCCGCCGCGCACGTGGCCGGCGTGCTCACCCTCGCCGACGCCGCCGCGCTGGTCGCCGCGCGGGGCCGGCTCATGCAGGCGTTGCCGGCCGGCGGCGCGATGGTCGCGGTGGAGGCCGACGAGACCGAGGTGCTGCCGCACCTGACCGACCGGGTCGGGCTGGCCGCCGTGAACGGGCCGACCGCCGTGGTGCTCTCCGGCGACGCCGACGCGGTCGAGGCGGTCGCCGCGACGCTGCGCGCCGCCGGCCGCCGCACCAGCCGGCTGCGCGTGTCGCACGCGTTCCACTCGCCGCGCATGACGCCGATGCTGGACGCGTTCCGGGAGGTCGCCGCCGGGCTGACCTACCGCGCGCCGCAACTGCCTGTGGTGTCCACGTTGACCGGCGCGCCGGTCGACGCGGCCCGGCTCACCTCGCCCGAGCACTGGGTGGCCCACGTCCGCGACACCGTGCGCTTCGCCGACGGCGTCCACGCCCTGCACGCCGAGGGCGCCACCACGTTCCTGGAGATCGGCCCCGGCGGCGTGCTCACCGCGCTGGCCGCCGAGTGCCTCGCCGACGCCGGCGACGACCTGGCGTTCGTGCCCACGCTGCGGGCCGGCACGCCCGAACCGGCGGCGCTGCTCACCGCCGCCGCCCGGCTGCACGTGCGCGGCGTGCCGGTGGACCGGGCCGCGCTGGCCGGCCCCGGCCCGCACGCGCCCGTCGCGCTGCCCACCTACGCGTTCCGGCACCGGCACTACTGGCTGCCCGCCACCCCCGGCGCACCGACCGGCGACGCCGGGCACCCGCTGCTCGCCGCCGTGCTGCCGGTCGCCGGCACCGGCCAGGTGCTCGCCACCGGACGGTTCACCGCCACCCGACCGGCCACCCCGGACGGCGCAGCGCCGCTGCTGCCCGCCACCGTGCTGCTCGACGCGCTCGGCCACCTCGGCGAACGACTCGACACCCCGGTCCTGGCCGACCTGCGGATGCCGGAGCCGGCGCCGCTGCCCGCCGGCCTCGCGGTCGACCTCCAGTTCGACGTCGCCGGCCCGGACGCCGCCGGCCGACGCGCCGCCCGCTGCCACGTCCGCGCCGGCGAGCACGAGCCGTGGCGGGCGGTCGCCGACGCGGTGCTCGCCCCGGCCGACCCGCTCGCCGCGCCCGGCGTACCGGCCCCGGCCTGGCCGCCGGCCGGCGCCCGCCCGGTCGAGGCGGCGCATCCGCTGCTGCGGGCCGCCTGGACCGCCGGGGACCGGCTGCACCTCGACGTACGGCTGCCCGACGACGCCGCCGACCCGGACGCCGAGCGGTACGGCGTGCACCCGGACGTGCTCGACGCCGCGCTGGACCTGCTCCCGCTGGCCGGGTTCGCCCCGCCGGCCGGGCCGGGGGAGCGGATCGTGCCCACCGACTGGACCGGCGTGCGCCGGCACGCCACCGGCGCGTACGCGCTGCGGGTCAGTCTCGCCCCGGCCGGCGCGGACGCGGTCACGCTCACCGCCGTCGACGACGCCGGCCGGCCGGTGCTCGACGTCGACCGGATCGCGCTGCGCGCCGTGACGCTGCCGTCCGCCGCCGCCCCGGCGCCGGAGACCGGCCCGGCCGGGCTCTACACGGTGGACTGGTTGCCCGCCCCGACCGGCCCGGTGCCCACCTGGACGCTCGCCGACGCGGTCCCGGCGACCGGGTCGCTGCCGCCGGTGCTGGTGCTGCGCCTGCCCGACGGCGACCCGGACTGCACCGTCGCGCAGCGCGCCGACGCGATCGGCCTGGACCTGCTCGGCGTGCTGCACCGCTGGCTCGACGACCCGCGCGCCGTCGACACCCGGCTCGCGGTGGCGGTCCGCGACGGCGACCCGGCGCACGCCCCGGCCGCCGGCCTGCTCCGGGTGGCCCGCGCCGAGCACCCCGACCGGTTCCTGCTGCTGCACCTGGACACCGTCGACGACACCACGGTCCGCGCCGCGCTGGCCGCCGCCGACGACGAACCCGAGGTCGCGGTCCGCGACGGCCGCGCGTTGCTGCCCCGGCTCCGCCCGGTCACCGAGCCCGACGCCGCCGCGCGGCCCGCGCTGGCCGGCGGCGCGGTGCTGCTCACCGGCGGCACCGGCGGCCTCGGCCGGCACGTCGCGGTCCACCTCGCGCAGGCGTACGGCGTGCGGGAACTGGTGCTGCTCAGCCGCACCGGCCGGCCCGCCCCCTGGACCGACGAGCTGGCGGCGACCGGCGTCGACGTCCGGGTGGTCGCCGCCGACGTGGCCGACCGGGACGCGCTCGCCGCCGTGCTGGCCCCGCTCGCCGACCGGCTGGTGGCCGTCGTGCACGCCGCCGGCGCCACCGACGACGCGCTGCTCACCGACCTCGACCCGGACCGCTGGACCGGCGCGCTGCGGGCCAAGGTGCACGGCGCCTGGCACCTGCACGAGCTGACCGCCGGCCTCGACCTGGCCGCGTTCGTGCTGTTCTCCTCCGCCTCGGCCACGTTCGGCAGCCCCGGCCAGGGCAACTACGCCGCCGGCAACGCGTTCCTCGACGCGCTCGCCGCGCACCGCCGCGCCCGCGGGCTGCCCGGCACCGCGCTCGCCTGGGGCCTGTGGGCCGAGACCGACGGGATGGCCGGCCGACTCACCGCCGCCGACCTGGCCCGGCTCGCCCGCACCGGCACCCGTCCGCTGGACGCCGCCGCCGGGCTGGCGCTGTTCGACGCCGCGCTGCGCGCCGAACCGGCGACGCTGGTGCCGATCGGACTGGACCTGGCCGCCGTCCGCGCCACCGGGGAGGTGCCGGCGCTGCTGCGGGCGCTGCTGCCGCCGGCCCCGCGCCGGGCCGTCGTCGCCGAGCCCGGCACCAGCACCGGAACCGGCTTCGCCGACCGCCTGGCCGGCCTCGGCGAGCCGGAACGGGCCACGCTCCTGCTCGACCTGGTCCGCACCCGCTGCGCCACGGTCGTCGGGCACGCCGGGCCGGACCAGATCGAACCGCGCCGGCCGTTCAAGGAACTCGGCTTCGACTCGCTGATGGCGGTGGAGCTGAGCAACCGGCTCTCCGCCGCCACCGGCGTCCGGCTCGCCCCGCACGCCGTGTTCAACCATCCCACCCCGGAACTGCTCGCCGCGCACCTGCACGCCCGGCTGCTCGGCACCGCCGCCACCGAGGTCGCCGACGCCACCACCGTCGCGCTCGACGAGCCGGTCGCGGTCGTCGCGATGGCCTGCCGGTTCCCCGGCGGCATCGGCTCCCCGGAGGAGCTGTGGCGGCTGCTCGACGCCGGTGGCGAGGTGATCGGCGACCTGCCCACCGACCGGGGCTGGCCGCTTGCCGACCTGTACGACCCGGAGCCCGGCACGCCCGGCCGCACCTACACCCGGGCCGGTGGCTTCCTCACCGGCCTCGCCGACTTCGACGCCGCGTTCTTCGGCATCAGCCCCCGCGAGGCGCTCGCCATGGACCCGCAGCACCGGCTGCTGCTGGAGACCTCCTGGGAGGCCCTGGAACGGGCCGGCATCGACCCGGACACGCTGCGCGGCAGCCGCACCGGCGTGTTCGCCGGCACCCACGGCCAGGACTACGCCGACCGGATCACCCCCGGCGCCACCGCCGACGACGGCGAGACCGTCGCCGACGAGGGACACCTGCTCACCGGCACCGCCGCCAGCGTGCTCTCCGGGCGGGTCGCGTACGCGCTGGGGCTGGAAGGGCCGGCGGTCACCGTGGACACCGCCTGCTCCGCCTCGCTGGTGGCGCTGCACCTGGCCGCGCAGGCGCTGCGTCAGGGCGACTGCGACCTGGCGCTCGCCGGTGGCGTGTCGGTGCTGTCCGGTCCGGCCGGGCTGACCGGGTTCAGCCGCCAGCGTGGCCTCGCCCCGGACGGCCGGTGCAAGGCGTTCGCCGAGGACGCCGACGGGTTCGGCATGTCCGAGGGCGTCGGCGTGCTGGTGGTGGAACGGCTCTCCGACGCCCGCCGACGCGGCCACCCGGTGCTGGCCGTGGTGCGCGGCTCGGCGGTCAACTCCGACGGCGCGTCCAACGGCCTCACCGCCCCCAACGGGCCGTCCCAGGAACGCGTGATCCGGGCCGCGCTGGCCGCCGCCGGGCTCGACCCGGCCGACGTGGACGCGGTCGAGGCGCACGGCACCGGCACGCCGCTCGGCGACCCGATCGAGGCCGAGGCGATCCTCGCCACCTACGGCCGCCGGCCCGACGGCGTCCCGCCGCTGCTGCTCGGCTCCGTGAAGTCCAACCTCGGCCACACCCAGGCCGCGGCCGGCGTCGCCGGGATGCTCAAGGTCGTCCTCGCCATGCGGCACGGCCGGCTGCCCCGCACGCTGCACGCCGAGCACCGCACCAGCCGCGTCGACTGGGCGGCCGGCGCGGTCGACCTGCTCACCGAGGCC
Organism: Micromonospora sp. NBC_01392; assembly: GCF_045040125.1. NCBI lineage: Bacteria > Bacillati > Actinomycetota > Actinomycetes > Micromonosporales > Micromonosporaceae > Micromonospora > Micromonospora sp. NBC_01392. The sequence goes on from NZ_CP109549.1 coordinate 3,580,621, forward strand.
CGGCCGTGGCCGCGTACCGACCGGCCGGCCCGCGCCGGCGTCTCCTCGTTCGGCATCAGCGGCACCAACGCCCACGTGGTGCTCGAGGCCGTGCCGGACGAGCCGGCCGTCGACGCCGAGCCGCCGGCCGGGCCGGTGGCGCTGCCGTGGCTGCTCTCCGCACGTACCCCGGAGGCGCTGGCCGGGCAGGCCCGCCGGCTGCGGGACCACCTCGCCGACCGGCCCGACCAGCGACCGCTGGACGTGGCCTGGTCGCTGGCCACCACCCGGGCCGGATTCGACCACCGGGCCGCGCTGGTCGGCGGCCCGGCCGAGATCACCGCCGGCCTGGACGCGCTCGCCGCCGGCGAGCCCGCCACCGACCTGGTACGCGGCGACGTCACCGCCACCGGCAAGCTGGTGTTCGTCTTCCCCGGCCAGGGCTCCCAGTGGGCCGGCATGGCGCTGGACCTGCTCGACGAGGCGCCCGTGTTCGCCGAGCGGATGGCCGCCTGCGACGCCGCGCTGCGGCCCTGGCTGGGCCACCCGCTGCGGGACCTGCTGCGCCAGGCGCCCGGCACGCCCGACGCCGAGCGGGCCGACGTGGTGCAGCCGCTGCTGTTCGCGGTGATGGTGTCGCTGGCCGAGCTGTGGCGCTCGTACGGCGTGCAGCCCGCCGCCGTGGTCGGCCACTCGCAGGGCGAGATCGCCGCCGCCTGCGTGGCCGGCGTGCTGTCGCTGACCGACGCCGCCCGACTGGTGGCGCTGCGCGCCCGCGCGCTGCGCAAGCTGGCCGGCGCCGGAGTGATGGCCGCCGTGCCGCTCCCGGCCGAGGTGGTCCGCGAACGGATCGCCCGGTACGGCGACCGGCTGGCCGTGGCCGCGGTCAACGGCCCGGCGAACGTGGTGGTCTCCGGCGAACCGGACGCGGTCGACGCGTTCGCCGCCGAGCTGGACGCCGACCGCATCCGGCTGCGCCGGATCCCGATCGACTACGCGTCCCACTCCCCGCAGGTGACGCGGATCCGCGCCGAGCTGGCCGAGGCGGTCGCCGGCATCACGCCCGGACCGGCGGCGGTGCCGATCTATTCCACCACCGACCTGTGCTGGCTCGGCGGCGAGGAGATGGACGCCGACTACTGGTACCGCAACCTGCGCCAGCCGGTCGAACTGGCCGACGCGGTACGCGCGCTGACCGCCGAGGGCCACCACACGTACGTCGAGTGCAGCCCGCATCCGGTGCTCACGCCGGGCATCGAGCAGACGGTCCAGGAGCACGACCACCCGGCGGTGGTGGTCGGTTCGGTGCAGCGCGGGCGGGGCGACCGGGCCCGGTTCCTGCTCTCCGTGGCCGCGCTGCACGTGCGCGGCGTACCCGTCGACTGGCAGCCGGTGCTGGCCGGCGGACGCCGGGTCGACCTGCCCACGTACGCGTTCGCGCACCGCCGCTACTGGCCCCGCCCGGTCACCGGCGCCGCCGACGTCGGCGCGGCCGGGCTGGCCGCCGCCGGGCATCCGCTGCTCGGCGCGTCGGTGCCGCTGGCCGACGGGCGGGGGCACCTGTTCACCGGCCGGCTCGCGGTCGCCGAGCAGCCCTGGCTGGCCGACCACCGGGTCGCCGGCCGGGTGCTGGTGCCCGGCACCGGGCTGGTCGAGCTGTGCCTGCGGGCCGGCGACGAGGTCGGCTGCCCCGCCCTCGACGAGCTGGTCATCGAGGCGCCGCTGACGTTGCCCGAGGACGCGGCCACCCAGGTGCAGGTCGCGGTCGGTCCGCCCGCCGACGACGGCCGCCGCCCGGTCACCGTGCACTCCCGGCCCGCCGCCGGCCCGGCCGACGCGCCGTGGACCCGGCACGGCAGCGGCACGCTCTCCGCCGCCGAAGCCACCCCGGCGACGCCGGCCGGGCCGCCGCCGGACGCCCACGCCGTCGACCTGACCGGCTTCTACGACCGCCTGGTCGACGAGGGGTACGGCTACGGCCCGGCCTTCCAGGGCCTGCGCGCGGTCCGGACCGGCGACGACGAGGTGTACGCCGAGGTGGAGCTGCCGGCCGGCCCGCGCGCCGACGCCGACCGGTACGCGCTGCACCCGGCGCTGCTCGACGCCGCGCTGCACGCCGCGCACTTCGGTGGTCTCGCCGACGCCGGCGGCGAGAAGATCCTGCTGCCGTTCGCCTGGAACGGGCTCACCGTGCACGCCACCGGCGCCACCACGCTGCGGGTCCGGCTGCGGCGGGTCGGCCCGCACGCGTTCGCGCTGTCCGCCACCGACCCGGCCGGCGCGCCGGTGGTCGAGGCGGCGTCGCTGGCCATGCGTCCGATCTCCCGCGCCGAGCTGGGCGCCCGCGACGACGCGGTCACCGACGCGCTGTTCCACCTGACGTGGCAGCCGCTGCCGACGCCCACCGCGCCGACCCCGGCCCGGATCGCCGTGCTCGCCGCCCCGGACGCCGACCCCGCCGACCCGGCCGCGCACGTGTCGACTGTCGACGCCGCCGACGCGGATCTGTCCCACGTGGCCGACCTGTCGCGCCACGCCGACCTGTCCGCCCTCGTCGCCGCGCTCGACGCCGGTGCCGCGACGCCGGACGCGGTGCTCGCGCCGCTCACCGCCGGGGCCGGTGCGCACCGGACGACGACCCGCACCGACCCCGCCGCCCCGGACCGGGCGCGACGGCTCGCCGGGGACGCGCTCGCGCTGGTGCAACGCTGGCTGGCCGAGCCGCGCTGGGCCGAGACCCGGCTGGTGCTGCTCACCCGTGGCGCGGTCGGCGTACACGGGCCCGGTGAGGTCGACGACCCGGCCGCCGCCGCCGCGTGGGGCCTGGTCCGTTCCGCCCAGTCCGAACACCCGGACCGGTTCGTGCTGCTCGACGCCGACGCCGAGCCCGACGCGGCGACCCTGACCGCCGTGCTCGCCGCCGACGAGCCGCAGGTGGCGCTGCGCGACGGCGGCGCGTACGCGCCCCGGCTGGCCCGCCGCGCCGACGCGCCGACGCTCGTCCCGCCCGCCGACGCGACCGCCTGGCGGCTGGACGTGCCCCGCCGGGGCAGCCTCGACCACCTGGCGCTGGTGCCCACCGACGCGGCCGACGCGCCGCTCGGCGCGTACGACGTGCGGGTCCGGGTCCGCGCCGCCGGCCTGAACTTCCGCGACGTGCTCAACGCGCTCGGCCTCTACCCGGGCGATCCCGGCCCGCCCGGTGGGGAGGCCGCCGGTGTCGTCGCCGAGGTCGGCGCGGCGGTCACCGACCTGCGCCCCGGCGACCGGGTGCTCGGCGTGTTCACCGGCTGCTTCGGCCCGGTCGCGGTCACCGACCGGCGGCTGCTCGCGCCGGTGCCGGACGGCTGGACGTTCGCGCAGGCCGCGACCGTGCCGGTGGTGTTCCTCACCGCCTGGCGCGGGCTGGTCGGGCTGGGCCGGCTGCGGGCCGGGGAGTCCGTGCTGGTGCACGCCGGCGCCGGTGGCGTCGGCATGGCGGCGGTGCAGATCGCCCGCCACCTCGGCGCGGACGTCTTCGCCACCGCCAGCGAGGGCAAGTGGCCCGCGCTGCGGGAGCTGGGCGTGCCCGCCGACCACCTGGCGTCGTCCCGGACGCTCGACTTCGAGGCGCGTTTCCTCGACGCCACCGGCGGCCGGGGCGTGGACGTGGTGCTCGACTCGCTGGCCCGCGAGTTCGTCGACGCGTCGCTGCGGCTGCTGCCGCGCGGCGGCCGGTTCCTGGAGATGGGCAAGACCGACCTGCGCGACCCGGCCCGGGTCGCCGCCGACCACCCCGGCGTCGACTACCAGGCGTACGACCTGACGCAGGTCGAGCCGGACGAGATCCAGCGGATGCTCACCGAACTGCTGGCGCTGTTCGCCGCCGGCGCGTTGCGCCCGCTGCCGGTGCGCGCCTGGGACGTCCGGCAGGCCCCGGACGCGTTCCGCTACGTCAGCCAGGCCCGGCACGTCGGCAAGGTGGTGCTCACCATGCCCGAGACGTGGGACCCGGACGGCACGGTGCTGCTCACCGGCGGCACCGGCCTGCTGGGCGGCCTGGTGGCCCGCCGGCTCGTCACCGGGCACGGCGTCCGGCACCTGCTGCTGGCCAGCCGCGGCGGCCCGGACGCGCCCGGCGCGGCCGAGCTGACCGCCGAGCTGACCGCGCTCGGCGCCACCGTCACCGTGGCCGCCGCCGACGTCGCCGACCGGGACGCGGTGGCAGGGCTGCTGACCGCCGTGCCGGCGGCGCATCCGCTCACCGCCGTGGTGCACCTGGCCGGCGTGCTCGACGACGGCGTGGTCACCGCGCTCACCCCGGAACGCCTCGACACCGTGTTCCGCCCCAAGGTGGACGCCGCCCGTCACCTCGACGAGCTGACCCGCCACCTCGACCTCGCCGGGTTCGTGCTGTTCTCCTCCGGGGCCGGCGTGTTCGGCGTGCCCGGCCAGGGCAACTACGCCGCCGCCAACGCCTGGCTGGACGCGTTGGCCCGGCGGCGACGCGGCGCCGGACTGCCCGCCCGCGCGTACGCCTGGGGCCTGTGGGCGCAGGCCAGCACGCTGACCGCCGGCGTGGACCGGGCCGGCACCACCCGCGACGGGCAGCTCGCGATCCCGTCCGACCTGGGCATGGCGCTGTTCGACGCCGGCCTCGCCGCGCCGGAGGAACACCTGGTGCCGACCCGCGTCGACCGGGCCGCGCTGGCCGGCCGGCCGCACGTGCCGGCGCTGATGCGCGGCCTGGTCCGCGTCGACCGGCCGAAGGCCCGCGCCGCCACCACCGGCGGCGCCGACCTGGCCGGGCGGCTGCGCGCGCTCACCGGCGCGGAACAGTCCGCGCTCCTGCTCGACCTGGTCCGGGCCACCGCCGCGGCGGTGCTCGGCCACGGCAGCCCGGACGCCATCCGCGAGGGCCAGGCGTTCCACGAGCTGGGCTTCGACTCGCTGACCGCGGTCGAGCTGCGCAACCGGCTCACCGAGGCGACCGGGGAACGGCTGCCGGCCACCGCCGTCTTCGACTACCCGGACCCGGCGGCGCTGGCCGGCTACCTGCGCTCCCGGCTGGTGCCCGACGGCGCGCAGGCCGCCCCGGCGGTGCTCGCCGAGCTGGAACGCCTGGAACGGGCGCTCGCCGAGACCACCGTCGAGGCGGACCTGCACACCCAGGTGGCGGCGCGGCTGGAAGTGCTGGTCGCCAAGTGGCGGACCATGCGCGGCGCCTCCGCCACCGACGACGACCTGGACCTCGACCGGGCCAGCGACGACGAGATCTTCAGCCTGATCGACACGGAACTCGGGCTGTGACGGCCCAGGCGGACGAACGAGGGACGGCGATGACCGACGTACTGATCGTGGGCTACGGCCCGGTGGGCCAGGTGGCCGCGATCCTGCTGGCGCAGCGCGGCTTCACGGTGCGGGTGCTGGAGAAGTGGACCACCCCGTACAGCATGCCGCGCGCCGTTTCCTACGACGGCGAGGCCAGCCGGATCCTCGCCGCCTGCGGCGTGGCCGACCGGCTCGGCGACGTGACCGAACTGTCCGGCGAGTACACCTGGAAGAACGGCTTCGGCCGGACGCTGCTGCACGTGCGCGCCGCGCCGGACGGCCCCTCCGGGTGGCCCGACTCCACGTCGTTCTACCAGCCCGGCGTGGAGGAACGGCTCGCCGAACGCGGTGCGGAGCTGCCCGGCGTGCAGGTGCAGCGGGGCGTCGAGGTGACCGGCCTGACCGACCACGGCGACCGGGTCGAGGTGACCGCCGTGGACGGCGACGGCGGCCCGCACACCTACACCGCGTCCTGGGTGCTCGGCTGCGACGGCGCGAACAGCTTCGTCCGGGGCTGGCTCGGCGCCGGCGTCACCGACCTGGACTTCACCCACGACTGGCTGGTCTGCGACGTGGTGCTGCACACGCCGCGCGAGTTCACCCCGAACAACCTCCAGATCTGCGACCCGGCGCGCCCGCGTACCGCCGTCTCCGCCGGGCCGAACCACCGGCGGTGGGAGTTCATGCGGGTGCCGGGGGAGACCCTGGAGGAGTTCCGCACCGAGGCCAGCGCGTGGCGGCTGCTCGGCCTGTTCGACATCACCCCGGACAACGCCCGGCTGGACCGGTACGGCGTCTACACCACCCAGGCCTGCTCCGCCGACGTGTGGCGGCGCGGTCGGGTGTTCCTGGCCGGCGACGCCGCGCACGTCATGCCGCCGTTCCTCGGGCAGGGCATGAGTTCCGGTTTCCGCGACGTGGTCAACCTGGCGTGGAAACTCGACCTGGTGCGCCGCGGCCGGGCCGGGGAGGCGCTGCTCGACACGTACCAGGTGGAACGGCGCGCGCACGTGCAGCACGCGATCCGGATGTCGATGGACTCCGGGGCGGTGATCTGCGAGACCGACCAGAAGAAGGCCGCCGGCCGGGACTCGGTGATGCTGGCCGCGCTGCGCCGGCGTACCCAGCAGCGGCACGTCCGCTCGCTGCGCGAGGCGATCGTCGACGGGGTGCTGCACCGCGCCGGCGACGGCACGCCCACCCCGCGCGCCGGTGAACCCGCGCCGCAGGGTCGGGTGACCGTCGACGGGCGCACCGGCGGCTTCGACGACGTGGTGGGCGTCGGCTTCACGCTGCTCACCCGGGAACCCGCCACGCTCGACGACGACGCGGTCGCGTTCCTCGACGACCTCGGCGCGTACCGGCTGGTCGTGCGGCCGGCCGACGACGACGCGGCGGCCGGCGACCTGGCCGACCTCGACGGCGTCTACTCGACCTGGCTGGGCGGCGCGGACGCCGCGCTGATCCGGCCGGACTTCTATCTCTTCGGCGTGGCCGCCGGCCCCGACGCCGCCGCCACCCTGGTGGCCGACCTGCGCCGGCAGGTCGCCGCGCCCGCCCTGCAGCCCTGACCAACCCCCGCACAGCCCTGAGGAGCTGACATGCTGGAGAACCTCCGCACCCTCGGCCGGGTCATCCGGACCCTGGCCACCAAGGACCCGGTGACCCGGGTCCGCCGGTTCTACGAGATCCAGTCGCCGGACGTCGAGTTCGCGGCCCGCACCTCCCGCTACATGAACGTCGGCTACTGGGAGGAGGGCGTCACCAGCATCGACGTGGCCGGCCAGGCGCTGGCCGACAAGCTCGCCGACGCCGCCGGGTTCAAGCCCGACGACACCGTGGTCGACGTCGGCTTCGGCTACGGCGACCAGGACTTCGCCTGGCTGCGGGACCGCCGGGTGGCGAAGGTGCACGGCATCAACGTGACCCCCCGGCACGTCGAGCACGCCCAGGAACGGGCCCGCCGCGAGGGCCTCGCCGACCGGGCCGACTTCCAGCTCGGCACCGCCACCGCGCTGCCGTTCCCGGACGCCAGCGTGGACCGCGTGGTGGCGCTGGAGTCGGCGTTCCACTTCCACCCGCGCAGCGCGTTCTTCGCCGAGGCGTTCCGGGTGCTGCGGCCGGGCGGCACCATCGCCACCGCCGACATCATCCCGCTGAGCAACGACACCCCGCGCATGTCGATCAGCTCGGGCCCGCTCAGCTTCGTCAAGTTCAGCCTGCCGGACGAAAACTGGCACGACCGCAAGACCTACGGCGAGCAGCTCGCCGCCGCCGGCTTCGGCGCCGTGGAGGTGCACTCCATCGCGGACCGCACCTGGGAGGGCTGGCGCCGGTTCCAGTCCGCCCGCCCGTCCGACCCGGCGTTCCGGGCCGCCGCCGACGGCAGCGCGGTCAAGGGGATGGCCAACCACTGGCGCGACACCGAGCTGATCAAGAAGGAGCTGGGCCTGCTCGACTACGTCATCGCGGTGGCGCAGAAGCCGTGAACCGCCACGGTCCCCGCCGCCCGGACCGGGCGGCGGGGACCGGCATGCGGAATCAGCGGACCGCCGCGCCGGTCAACGCCGCCGAGAGGGTACGCAGGATCGCCGGCTGGTGGGACGCCAGGAAGAAGTGCCCGCCCGGGAAGACGTGCAGGTCGAACGCGCCGGTGGTGTGCTCCGACCACGTCCTTGCCTCGTCCACGGTGGTCTTCGGGTCGGCGTCCCCGGTGAACACCGTGACCGGGCAGCTCAGCTTCGGCCCCGGCGCGTACGTGTAGGTCTCGGCCGCCCGGTAGTCGCTGCGGATCGCCGGCAACGCGGCACGCAGCATGTCCGGGTCGCCGAGCACCGCCGAGTTGGGGCCGCTGAGCTTCTTCACGTCGGCCAGCAGCCCCTCGTCGTCGAGCAGGTGCACCGTCTCGTGCCGGTGACACGACGGCGCCCGACGGCCGGACGGGAACAGGTGCGCCACCGTTCCACCCTCGGCCTCGATCAGCCGCGCCACCTCGAAGCCCAGCGTCGCGCCCATGCTGTGCCCGAAGAACGCCAACGGCCGGTCCCGCCAGGGCCGCAGCACGTCGGCCACCTGCCGGGCCAGCTCACCGATGCTCGGCACGCACGGCTCGTGCCGGCGGTCCTGCCGGCCCGGGTACTGGACGCTGAGCACCTCCACGGCCGGTGACAGCGCCCGGGACACCGGGAAGAAGAAGCTCGCGGAGCCCCCGGCGTGCGGCAGGCACACCAGTCGCGGGGCGTCGTCCGGGGCCGGGTGGAACCGGCGAACCCACAGGCCGTTGTCGTGGTCGGTCATCGTCACGCGGTCCTTCCGGCGGTGGCGCCCGCGACCCGGGCGCCAGGGCGGTCCACCGGACGGTAACCGGGCCGCCGCCGGCCCGGCCACCCCCTAGCCCGCCGGGCGTACGGGTTAGGGGTTGTCGCAGCTCAGCGCGACGCCATAGCTTCCCCGCAAAGGGGACCCGTGGCTCCCGGATGACGCGTGCGCGCCGGACGACGGCAGGTCCCCGCCGACCGAGGGTCAGGTTGATGGACACCGAAGAGAAGCTCCGGGAGTATCTGAAGAGGGTCACCACCGACCTGCGGCGGACCCGGCAACGGCTCCGCGACGTGGAGGACTCCGCCCGCCAGCCGATCGCCGTGGTCGGCATGGCGTGCCGCTTCCCCGGCGGGATCACCTCGCCGGACGCGCTGTGGGACCTGGTGGCCGCCGGTGGCGACGCGATCGGCCCGTTCCCCGACGACCGGGGCTGGGACCTCGCCACGCTCTACGACCCGGAGCGGGAACGCCCCGGCACGTCCTGCGTCCGCGACGGCGGCTTCCTGACCGACGCCGCCGGCTTCGACCCGGCGTTCTTCGGCGTCTCGCCCCGCGAGGCGCTCGCCATGGACCCGCAGCAGCGGCTGCTGCTGGAGGTGTCCTGGGAGGCGTTCGAAACCGCCGGTGTCGACCCGACCGGGCTGCGCGGCGCACGCGTCGGCGTCTTCGCCGGCCTGACCCACGCCGACTACGCGGCCGGCGCCGCCGACGTGCCCGACGGGGTCGCCGACTACCTGGGGCTTGGCAGCGCCGGCAGCGTCAGCTCCGGCCGGGTGTCGTACGCGTTCGGGTTCGAGGGGCCGGCCGTCACCGTCGACACCGCCTGCTCGTCGTCGCTTGTGGCGCTGCACCTGGCCGTGCAGTCGCTGCGCGCCGGCGAATCCGACCTGGCCCTGGCCGGCGGCGTGACAGTGCTGCCGACCCCGTCGATCTTCGTGGACTTCACCCGGCAGAACAACCTGTCCCGGGGCGCCCGCTGCCGGGCGTTCGCCGACGCCGCCGACGGCACCGCGCTCGGCGAGGGCATCGGCGTGCTCCTGGTCGAGCGTCTCGCCGACGCCCAGCGGCTCGGCCACCGGGTCCTCGCCGTGGTGCGCGGGTCGGCGGTGAACCAGGACGGCGCGTCGAACGGGTTGACCGCGCCGAACGGGCCGTCGCAGCAGCGGGTGATCCGGGCCGCGCTCGCCGACGCCCGGCTGTCCGCCGCCGAGGTGGACGTGGTGGAGGCGCACGGCACCGGCACCACGTTGGGTGATCCGATCGAGGCGCAGGCGTTGCTGGCCACGTACGGGCAGGAGCGGGAGACGCCGCTGCTGCTCGGCTCGATCAAGTCGAACATCGGCCACACCCAGACCGCCGCCGGCGTGGCCGGCGTGATCAAGATGGTGCAGGCGATGCGGCACGGCACGGTGCCGGCCACGCTGCACGTGGACGCGCCGTCGACCAAGGTGGACTGGACGGCCGGTGCGGTCGAGCTGGCCACGTCGGCGCGGGACTGGCCGGCCACCGACCGGCCCCGCCGCGCCGCGGTGTCGTCGTTCAGCATCTCCGGCACCAACGCCCACGTGATCCTGGAAGCGCCCGCCCCAGCCGACGACGAGCCGCCGGCCACCCTCGCCGCGGCGGCGTTGCCGGTGCTGCCGTGGCTGGTGTCGGGGCGGTCGCCGGACGCGCTGGCGGGTCAGGCGGCGCGGCTGCGCGACCACCTGCGCGCGAACGCCGACCTGTCGCCGGCCGACGTCGGCTTCTCGTCGGCGACCACGAGGGCCGCGTTGGCGCACCGGGCGGTGGTGGTCGGCGCGGACCGCGACGCGCTGCTGGCCGGCCTGGCCGCGCTGGCCGAGGGCGGTGCGGCTCCCGGTCTGGTGACCGGCGAGGCGTCGTCGGGTCGGCGGGCGGTGTTGTTCACCGGTCAGGGTGCGCAGCGGGCCGGTATGGGTCGGGAGTTGTATGCGGCGTTTCCGGTGTTCGCGGACGCGTTCGACCGGGTGTGCGCGTCGTTCGCGGGCCGGCTGGAGCGGCCGTTGCGGGAGGTGGTGTTCGACGGCGGTGACCTGGTGAACCAGACCGTCTACGCGCAGGCGGGCCTGTTCGCGGTCGAGGTTGCCCTGTGGGAGTTGCTGTCGTCGTGGGGGGTGCGGGCGGACTATCTGGCCGGGCATTCGATCGGTGAGGTGACCGCCGCCCACGTGGCGGGTGTCCTGTCGTTGGCGGACGCGTGTGCTCTGGTGGCGGCGCGGGGGTCGTTGATGCAGGCGTTGCCGGCCGGTGGCGGGATGCTGGCGGTGGGCGCGTCGGAGCCGCAGGTCCGGGCGTTGGCGTCCGGCGTCGATGTGGCGGCGGTGAACGGGCCGTCGTCGGTGGTCCTCTCAGGCGCGGTCGAGGAGCTGGACCGGGTCGCGGGGGAGTGCACCGCCGAGGGTTGGCGGGTGAAGCGGTTGACGGTCAGTCACGCGTTCCACTCGCGGTTGATGGAGCCGATGCTGGGCGAGTTCCGGGCCGCGATCGCCGGCTTGGACTGGCAGGCTCCGCGTCTGCCGATCGTGTCGAACCTGACCGGCCGGCTCGCCGACCCCGCCGAGATCGCGGGTCCGGACTACTGGGTGCGGCACGTCCGGGACGCGGTGCGGTTCGCCGACGGTGTCGCCACGCTGCACGAGCTGGGTGTGGGCACGTTCCTGGAGGTCGGTCCGGACGCGACGTTGACGGCGATGGCCGCCGACACCCCGGCCGACCGGCCGGTGCACCACATCCCCGCGATGCGGCGGGACCAGGACGAGGTCACCGCGCTGACCACCGCGCTGGCTCGGCTGCACGTGACCGGCACACCTGTGGACTGGGCGGCCTGGTTCACCCGGGACGGGCGGCGGCCGGCCACCGTCGACCTGCCCACCTACGCGTTCCAGCACCAGCGGTACTGGATCGACGCCCGCACCGCCGGCCACGACGCCGCCGGCCTGGGCGCCCGCGCCGCCGGTCACCCGCTGCTCGACACCGCGCTCGCCACCGCCGCCGGCGACGTCCGCGTCCACGGCGGCCGGCTGTCGGCGCGTACCCAGCCGTGGCTCGCCGACCACGTCGTGCGCGGCCGGATCGTCGTCCCCGGCACCGCGCTGGTCGAGCTGGCGCTGCACGCCGGCGCGCAGGCCGGCTGCGACACCGTCGAGGAACTCACGCTCGCCGCGCCGCTCGTCCTGCCCGACGACGGCGCCCGCACGCTCCAACTTCAGCTCGCCGCGCCCGACGAGGACGGCCGACGCCGGATCACCGTCCACTCCCGGCCCGCCGACGACAGGCACGCCGACTGGACCGCCCACGCCGACGGCGTCCTCGCCCCCGGCGCGGGCGAGACCGCCGAGCCGCTGACCGCCTGGCCACCGCCCGGCGGCGTCGCCGTGCCGGTCGAACCGATCTACACCCGGCTCCGCGAACTCGGCGTCGCCCACGGGCCCACGTTCCGCGGGCTGCGCGCCGCCTGGCGTACGCCCGACGGGGTCTTCGCGGAGGTGGAACTGCCCGACGGCACCGCCACCACCGGCTACGCGCTGCACCCGGCGCTGCTCGACGCCGCGCTGCACGTCGTCGGCCTCGCCGACGACCCGGCCGCCGACGACGCCGGCGCCCGGCTGCCCTGGGCCTGGAGCGGCGTCACGCTCACCGCCGAGGGCGCCACCCACCTGCGGGTACGGCTCACCCGCAGCGGCCCGGCCAGCACGCTGACGCTCGCCGACGCCGCCGGCGCGCCGGTGGCCCGCATCGACGCGCTGGTGTCCCGCCCGCTCGCCGCCGACCAACTCGACCCCGGCACCGCCGACCTGCCCCTCTACGACCTGCGCTGGAACCCGGTGCCGCTGACGGCCCGACCGGCCACCGGAATCGCGCCGCTCGACCCGGGCACCGGCCTCGCCGGGACCGCCGACGACGCCCGGCTGGTGCTCGTCCCCGTCCACGACACCGCGTCGGACGACCCGCTCGCCGACACCCGCACCCGGCTCGCCGACACGCTCACGCTGATCCAGGACTGGCTGGCCGACGACCGGCATGCCGACCGGCGGCTCGTGGTGCTCACCCGGGGCGCGGTACCCGCCGACGGTCACGTCACCGACCTGGCCGGCGCCGCCGTCTGGGGGCTCGTCCGCGCGGCGCAACTCGAACACCCCGGCCGGTTCGTCCTCGCCGACCTGGCCGGTGACGACGACGCCGACCTGCTCGCCCGCGCGCTCGCCGCCGACGAACCCCAGTTCGCGCTCCGCGACGGCCGGCTGCTCGTCCCACGCCTCGCCCCGGCCGAACCCGACCCGACCGGCGCCGTCGACCTCGTCCCCGACGGCACCGTACTGATCACCGGCGCGACCGGCGCGCTCGGCGGCGTCGTCGCCCGGCACCTCGTCAGCCACCACAAGATCCGGCACCTGCTGCTGGTCAGCCGGCACGGCGCCGACGCCCCCGGCGCGGCCGACCTGCTCGCCGACCTCACCCGCCTCGGCGCGCGGGCCAACCTCATCGCCGCCGACGTGGCCGACCGCGACCAACTCGCCGGGCTGCTCGCCGCCGTGCCCGCCGAACATCCGCTCGCCGGCGTGGTGCACGCCGCCGGAGCGCTCGACGACGCCGTGGTCACCGCGCTCACCCCGGACCGCACCGAGACGGTGCTGCGCCCCAAGGCCGACGCCGCCTGGCACCTGCACGACCTCACCCGCCACCTCGACCTGCCCATGTTCGTGCTGTTCTCCTCGATCGCCGGGCCGCTCGGCGCACCCGGGCAGGGCAACTACGCGGCGGCCAACGCGTTCCTCGACGGCCTCGCCCACCACCGCCGCGCCGCCGGGCTCGCCGCCACGGCACTGGCCTGGGGACCCTGGGCGGAAACCGGCGGCATGACCCGCGACCTGGGCGCCGCCGGCCGGGACCGCCTCGCCCGCCAGGGCATCGTCCCGCTCCCCACCGACCGGGCGCTGGCCCTGTTCGACGCCAGCCGGCACGGCCGGCAGCCGCTGCTGCTCCCGGTCCACCTCGACGTGGCGGCGCTGCGGACCCGCACCGGCCGCGACGAGCTGCCGGCGCCGCTGCACGGCCTCGCCGGCGGGCCCGCGCGCCGCGCCGCCGCGACGACCACCGGCGGCCTCGCCGACCGGCTCGCCGGGGCGTCCGCCGAGGACCGGGCCCGCCTGGTCGGCGAGCTGGTCGCCGGCCAGGTCGCCGACGTGCTCGGGTACGCGTCACCGGCCGCCGTCGGACCCGACCGCTCCTTCACCGAACTCGGCTTCGACTCGCTCACCGCCGTCGACCTGCGCAACCGGCTCACCGCCCGGACCGGGCTCACCCTGCCGGCGACGATGGTCTTCGACCATCCCACCCCGGCGGCGCTGACCGGGCACCTGCTGGGCCGGCTCGGACCGGCCGCGACCGCGCCCACCGTTCTCGACGAGCTGGACCGCCTCGAAGCCGCGTTCGCCGCCACTGGAGCCGACACGCTCGCCGAACTGACCGCCGACGACGAGACCCGTACCGCCGTCGCGGCCCGGCTCCGCGCCCTGCTCGCCCGCTGGGACGGCGACGGCGGCGAGGTGGCCGCCAGCCTCGACGACGCCAGTGACGACGAACTGTTCGACTTCATCGACAGCCGCTTCGGCCGGTCCTGACCCGCGACAGGTGAATACCCGATGGCGAACGAAGCCAAGCTCCGTGAGTACCTCAAGCGCGTCACCGCCGACCTGCACGAGACCAGCGAACGGCTGAGGGCGGCCGACGCCAAGGACCACGAACCGATCGCCATCATCGGGATGAGCTGCCGCTACCCGGGCGGCGTCCGCTCACCCGAGCAGTTGTGGGAACTGGTCGCCGCCGGCGGCGACGGCATCACCGGCTTCCCCACCGACCGGGGCTGGGACACCGAGCGGGCGTACGACCCGACCGGGGAACGGCGGGGCAGCACGTACGCCCGGGAAGGCGGCTTCCTGCACGACGCCGGGAACTTCGACCCGGAGCTGTTCACCATCTCCCCGTACGAGGCGCTGGCCATGGACCCGCAGCAGCGGCTCGTGCTGGAGGCGTCCTGGACGGCGATCGAGGACGCCCGGATCGACCCGCTGTCGTTGCGCGGCAACCGGGTCGGCGTGTTCGCCGGCATGATGTACCACAACTACGCGGCCGGGCTCGACGAGGTGCCCGACACGGTCGACGGGTTCATCGGCGGCGGCACCGCCAGCAGCGTGCTCTCCGGCCGGGTCGCCTACACGCTCGGCCTGGAGGGCCCGGCGCTCACCGTCGACACCGCCTGCTCGTCGTCGCTCGTCGCGCTGCACCTGGCCGTGCAGTCGCTGCGCTCCGGCGAATCCGCGCTGGCCCTCGCGGGCGGTGTCACCGTGATGACCACGCTGGAGACGTTCGTCGACTTCAGCCGGCAACGCGGCCTCGCCCCGGACGGCCGGTGCAAGTCGTTCGCCGACAGCGCCGACGGCACCGGCTGGTCCGAGGGCGTCGGCGTGCTGCTGCTGGAACGACTCTCCGACGCCCGCCGCCACGGCCACCGCGTCCTCGCCGTGGTACGCGGATCGGCGGTGAACCAGGACGGCGCGTCGAACGGGTTGACCGCGCCGAACGGTCCGGCCCAGCAGCGGGTGATCCGGGCGGCCCTCGCCTCGGCGCGGCTGTCACCTGTCGAGGTGGACGTGGTGGAGGCGCACGGCACCGGCACCAGACTGGGTGACCCGATCGAGGCGCAGGCGCTGCTGGCCACGTACGGGCAGGAGCGGGCCGAGCCGCTGCTGCTCGGGTCGGTGAAGTCGAACCTGGGCCACACCCAGGCCGCCGCCGGGGTCGCCGGGATCATCAAGATGGTCCTCGCCATGCGGCACGGATTCGTGCCGCAGACCATCCACGTCGACGCCCCCTCCTCCCACGTCGACTGGTCGGCCGGCGCGGTGGACCTCGTCACGTCGGCGCGTCCCTGGCCGGCGGTGGACCGGCCGCGTCGGGCGGCGGTGTCGTCGTTCGGTATCTCCGGCACCAACGCCCACGTCATCATCGAGGCCCCGGAACCCGAGCCGTCGCCGGAGACGCCGCCGGCCGGGTTGCCACCGACCACCCCGTGGGTGCTGTCGGCGCGGTCGACGGCGGCCCTCGCCGGCCAGGCCGCACGGCTGGCCGACCACCTGCGGGCGCACGCCGAGCTGCCCCCGGCCGAGGTGGGCTGGTCGCTCGCGACGACGCGCGCCGCGCTGGAACACCGCGCGGTGGTGCTCGGCCCGGACCGGGAGTCGCTGCTCACCGGCTTGTCCGCGGTGGCCGACGGCGGGACGGCGTCCGGTGTGGTGACCGGGGAGGTGTCGTCGGGTCGGCGGGCGGTGTTGTTCACCGGTCAGGGTGCGCAGCGGGCCGGTATGGGTCGGGAGTTGTACGCGGCGTTTCCGGTGTTCGCGGACGCGTTCGATCGGGTGTGTGCCGGGTTCGCGGGCCGCCTGGACCGGCCGTTGCGGGACGTGGTGTTCGACGGCGGTGACCTGCTCGATCAGACGGTTCACACGCAGGCGGGCCTGTTCGCGGTGGAGGTGGCGTTGTGGGAGTTGCTGTCGTCGTGGGGGGTGACGGCTGATTTCCTGGCGGGGCATTCGATCGGTGAGGTGACGGCCGCCCATGTGGCGGGTGTGTTGTCGCTTGCGGACGCGTGTGCTCTGGTGGCGGCGCGGGGGTCGTTGATGCAGGCGTTGCCGGCCGGTGGCGGGATGCTGGCGGTGGGCGCGTCGGAGTCCCAGGTCCGGGCGTTGGCGTCCGGTGTGGATGTGGCGGCGGTGAACGGGCCGTCGTCGGTGGTGCTCTCCGGGCCGGTGGCGGAGCTGGACCGGATCGCGGGGGAGTGCACCGCCGAAGGTTGGCGGGTCAAGCGGCTCACGGTCAGTCACGCGTTCCACTCGCGGTTGATGGAGCCGATGCTGGACGGGTTCCGGGCCGCGATCGCCGGCCTGGACTGGCAGGCTCCGCGTCTGCCGATCGTGTCGAACCTGACCGGCCGGCTCGCCGATCCCGCTGAGATCGCGGGTCCGGACTACTGGGTGCGGCACGTCCGGGACGCGGTGCGTTTCGCCGACGGGGTGGCCACGCTGCACGAGTTGGGCGTGTCCACGTTCCTGGAGGTCGGTCCGGACGCGACGTTGACCGCGATGGCCGCCGACACCCCGGCCGACCGGCCGGTGCACCACATTCCGGCGTTGCGGCGGGACCAGGACGAGGTCACCGCGCTCACCACGGCGGTGGCCCGACTGCACGTGAGCGGTACCCGCATCGACTGGGCGGCCTGGTTCACCCGCGACGGGCGGCGGCCGGCCACCGTCGACCTGCCCACCTACGCGTTCCAGCACCGGCGCTACTGGCTCGACGCCCGCACCCGCCACCACGGCGGCGAGCCCGACGACACGGCGTTCTGGCAGGTGATCGAGAACGAGGACGTGGACGGCCTCGCCGCCGCGCTCGCCGTCGACCCCGACACGCCGCTCGCCGACGTGCTGCCCGCGCTCTCCGCGTGGCGACGCCGCCGGGAGAGCGAAGCCACACTCGACTCCTGGCACTACCGGGTCACCTGGCAGCCACTGCCGGACCCCACCGGGCCCGACGTCGATGACCTGCTTCTCGTCGTACCGGCCGAGGCGGACGAGGCGGGCCGGCGGTGGATCGACGCGCTGACCGGGCCCGGCGTCCGGGTCCTGACCGTGCCGGCCGGTCACGGCCGCGCCGACCTGGCCCGGGAACTCACCGCCTCGCCGCCGGCCGGGACCGTGCTGTCGCTGCTCGGCCTGGCCACCGGCGCCCACCCGGACAGCGTCTCCGTGCCCGCCGGGCTCGCCGGCACGGTCACGCTCGCGCAGGCGTTCGGCGACGCCGGCAGCACCGCCCGGCTCTGGGTCGCCACCCGCGACGCCGTCGCCGTCGAGCCCACCGACCCGGCCGTCGCCCCCGACCAGGCGCTGCTCTGGGGACTCGGCGGCGCGCTGCGCGCCGAACACCCGTACCGCTGGGGTGGTCTCGTCGACCTGCCGCCGACGCCCGACCCGCGTGCCGTACCCCAGTTGCGCCGGCTGCTCGGCGGCGCGCCGGCCGAGGACCAGGTGGCGGTACGCGCGGCCGGCGCGTACACCCGACGGCTGGTCCGGGACACCCGACCCGCCGCCGCGCCGCAGAGCTGGACCCCGCGCGGCACCGCGCTCGTCACCGGCGGCACCGGCGCGCTCGGCGCACACGTCGCCCGGGCCCTCGCCGCCGCAGGCGTCGAGCACCTGCTGCTGATCAGCCGGCGCGGTCCCGACGCGCCCGGCGCGGCCGAGCTGCGCGACGAACTGACCGCCCAGGGCACCCGCGTCACGATCACGGCCTGCGACGCCGCCGACCGGGACGCGCTGCGCGACCTCCTCGCCGCCGTCCCCGCCGACGCGCCGCTGCGCACCGTCGTGCACACCGCCGCCGCCCTCGACGACACCGTCACCGACGCGCTCACCGTCGACCGGATGGCCACCGCGCTGCGCGCCAAGGTCGACGCGGCCCGCCACCTCGACGAGCTGACCCGCGACCACGACGTCACCGCGTTCGTGCTCTTCTCCTCCCTCGCCGGCACCATGGCCGGCCCCGGCCAGGGCAACTACGCGCCCGGAAACGCCTGGCTCGACGCGCTCGCCCACCGCCGCCGCGCCGAAGGGCTGCCCGCCACCGCCGTCGCCTGGGGGCTCTGGGCCGACGGCGGCGTCAGCGCCGGCGAGTTCGAACGCCGGATGGCCCGTGGCGGCGTCCGCGCCATGGACCCCGACCGCGCGATCCGCGCGTTCCACCGGGCGCTCGACCGCGACGAGACCCACCTCGTCGTCGCCGACGTCGACTGGGACCGGATCGCCGCCGCCCCCGGCCAGCGACCCGACCCGCTGCTCCGCGACCTGCTCACCACCACCCCCGTCGCCGCCGAGGAGGACCGTTCCGCCGCGCTGCGGCGTCGGCTCGCCGGCCGCACCCCGGCTGAACAGCAGGACGCTCTCGGCGAACTGGTCCGGAGCGAGATCGCCGCCGTCCTCGGACACGGCGGCGCCGACCAGGTGCCGCACCGGCGCGCGTTCCGGGACCTCGGCTTCACCTCCCTCACCGCCGTCGAGCTGCGCAACCGGCTCGACGCCGCGACCGGACTCACGCTGCCCGCCACGCTGGCGTTCGACCATCCCAACCCCGAGGCCCTCGCCGCCCACCTGCGCGCCGAGCTGGCCGGCGGGCCCGCCGGGACCACCACCACGGCGGTACGCCCGGTCGACGACGACCCGATCGTCATCGTCGGCATGGGCTGCCGCTTCCCCGCCGGAGCCGCTTCCCCGACGGAGTTCTGGCGGATGCTCGCCGACGGCGTCGACGCCATGACCGACCTGCCGCGCGACCGGCACTGGGACCTGGCCGCGCTGCCGCCCGACGTCACCCGGGGCGCCTTCCTGGACGACGCCGGCGCGTTCGACGCACAGTTCTTCGGCATCTCGCCCCGCGAGGCGGTCGCCATGGACCCGCAGCAGCGGCTGCTGCTGGAAACGTCCTGGGCGGCGATCGAGGACGCCCGGATCGACCCGTCCTCGTTGCGCGGCAGCCGGGTCGGCGTCTTCGCCGGCACCAACGGGCAGGACTTCGACCACCTCATCCGGTACGGCGGCGAGCACCTCGCCGGCTACGGCGCGACCGGCGCCTCCGCCAGCGTGCTCTCCGGCCGCGTGTCGTACGCGCTCGGCCTCGAAGGGCCGGCGCTGACCGTGGACACCGCCTGCTCGTCGTCGCTGGTGGCGCTGCACCTCGCCGCCCAGTCGCTGCGCGCCGGCGAATGCGACCTGGCACTCGCCGGTGGCGTGACCGTGATGGCCACCCCCGGCGCGTTCGTCGAGTTCTCCCGGCAGGGCGGGCTCGCCGCTGATGGGCGGTGCCGGTCGTTCGCCGAGGGCGCCGACGGCACCGGCTGGGGTGAGGGCGTCGGTGTGCTGCTGGTGCAACGACTCTCCGACGCCCAGCGCGACGGCCGGCGGATCCTCGCCGTGCTGCGCGGTTCGGCGGTGAACCAGGACGGCGCGTCCAACGGGTTGACCGCCCCCAACGGGCCCGCCCAGCAGCGGGTCATCCGGGCCGCGCTCGCCGACGCCCGACTGTCCGCCGCTGAGGTGGACGTGGTGGAGGCGCACGGCACCGGCACCACGTTGGGTGACCCGATCGAGGCGCAGGCGCTGCTGGCCACGTACGGGCAGGAGCGGGCCGAGCCGTTGCTGCTCGGGTCGGTGAAGTCGAACCTGGGCCACACCCAGGCCGCTGCCGGGGTCGCCGGGATCATCAAGGCGGTCCTGGCCATGCGGCACGGCGTGGTGCCGGCCACGCTGCACGTGGACGCACCCTCGTCCAAGGTGGACTGGTCGGCCGGGGCGGTGGACCTCGTCACGTCGGCGCGTCAGTGGCCGGCGGTGGACCGGCCGCGCCGGGCGGCGGTGTCCTCGTTCGGAATCTCCGGCACCAACGCCCACGTCATCCTGGAAGCGCCCACACCGGTCGAGGACGCACCCACGCCGGACGCTGTCGCCCCGCTGCCGGTCACGCCGTGGCTGCTGTCGGCCCGCTCGGCCCCGGCGCTCGCCGGGCAGGCGGCCCGGCTGCTCGACCACCTGCGCGAGCACGCCGAGGTCACCCCGGCCGAGGTCGGATGGTCGCTGGTCGCCACGCGCGCCGCGTTGGAGCACCGGGCGGCCGTCGTCGCTCCGGACCGGGAGTCGCTGCTCACCGGCCTGTCCGCGGTGGCCGACGGGCATGCCGCCCCGGGTGTGGTGACCGGGGAGGAGCTGTCGGGTCGGCGGGCGGTGTTGTTCACCGGTCAGGGTGCGCAGCGGGCCGGTATGGGTCGGGAGTTGTACGGGGCGTTTCCGGTGTTCGCGGATGCGTTCGATCGGGTGTGTGCCGGGTTCGAGGGTCGCCTCGACCGTTCGCTGCGGGAGGTGGTGTTCGACGGCGGTGACCTGCTGGACCAGACGGCCTATACGCAGGCGGGCCTGTTCGCGGTCGAGGTGGCGTTGTGGGAGTTGTTGTCGTCGTGGGGCGTGATCGCCGACTATCTGGCCGGGCATTCGATCGGTGAGGTGACCGCCGCCCACGTGGCGGGTGTGTTGTCGCTCGCGGATGCGTGTGCTCTGGTGGCGGCGCGGGGGTCGTTGATGCAGGCGTTGCCGGCCGGTGGCGGGATGTTGGCGGTGGGCGCGTCGGAGTCGCAGGTTCGGGAGCTGCTGTCGTCCGGCGGTGGTGGTGCGGAGTCGGGAGTCGGCCTGGGGGCGGTTCCTGGTTCCGGGGTGGATGTGGCGGCGGTGAACGGTCTGTCGTCGGTGGTGCTGTCCGGGCCGGTGGCGGATCTGGACCGGATCGCGGGGGAGTGCACCGCCGAGGGTTGGCGGGTGAAGCGGCTCACGGTCAGTCACGCGTTTCACTCCCGGTTGATGGAGCCGATGCTGGCCGGGTTCCGGGCCGCGATCGCCGGTCTGGACTGGCAGGCTCCGCGTCTGCCGATCGTGTCGAACCTGACCGGCCGGCTCGCCGACCCCGCTGAGATCGCCGGTCCGGACTACTGGGTGCGGCACGTGCGCGAGGCCGTCCGTTTCGCCGACGGGGTGGCCACGCTCCACGAACTGGGTGTGGGCACGTTCCTGGAGGTCGGTCCGGACGCGACGTTGACCGCGATGGCCGCCGACACCCCGACCGACCGGCCCGTGCACCACATTCCGGCGTTGCGGCGGGACCAGGACGAGGTCACCGCGCTGACCACGGCGCTGGCCCGACTGCACGTGACCGGCACCCGCATCGACTGGGCGGCCTGGTTCACCCGGGACGGGCGGCGGCCCGCCATCGTGGACCTGCCCACCTACGCGTTCCAGCGCACCCGGTACTGGCCGGAGACCGCGCCCGTCACCCGGACCGGCGGTGGCGACCTCGACGACCGGTTCTGGGCGGCGGTGGAACGGGAGGACCTCACCGGCCTGGGCGACGAGCTACGGCTCGCCGCCGACCAGCCGCTGCGGGACCTGCTGCCGGCGTTGGCCCGTTGGCGGCGGGCCGGACGGGACCGCGCCACCGTCGACTCCTGGCGCTACCGGGTGGAGTGGCGGCCACTGGCCTCCGTACCCCCGACCGGCCTGACCGGGACGTGGCTGGTGTTGACCACGGCCGACCAGGTCGATCACCCGCTGGTCGCCGGCCTGGCCACGCACGGCGCCCACGTCGTGCCGGTGGTGCTCGACGTGCCCACCGATCGGCGGGAGACGGCCGACCGGCTCCGCGCCGCCGCCACCGGCGGCGACGTCGCCGGGGTACTGACGCTGCTCGACCCGCAGCCCGGGGCGGCACTGGCCACGGTGCAGGCGTTCGCCGACAGCGACGTCACCGGCCGGCTGTGGTGGGTGACGCGGGGCGCGGTGGCGGTGAGCGCCACGGACACCGAAACCGATCCGATCGCGGCGGGGGCCTGGGGGCTCGGCCGGGTGGCGGGGTTGGAGGTGCCGGGCCGTTGGGGTGGTCTGGTGGATCTGCCGGTGGTGCTGGATGACCGGGCGGTGCGTCGGGTGTGTGGCGTGTTGGCCGGTGGTGGTGAGGATCAGGTGGCGGTGCGGTCGTCGGGGGTGTTCGCCCGGCGGCTGGTGCGGGCCACGGATGATCCGGTGCGGCGGGAGTTCCGGTTCTCCGGGACGGTCCTGGTGACCGGTGGCACGGGGGCGTTGGGTGCGCGGGTCGCGCAGTGGGCGGCCGACAGCGGTGCCGAGCATGTGGTGTTGACGAGCCGGCGTGGGCCGGATGCGCCGGGTGCGGCGGAGTTGGTCGAGCGTCTGGGTGCCGGTGGGGTGCGGGTGACGGTGGCGGCGTGTGACGTGGCCGACCGGGCCGCGTTGGCCGGGCTGCTCGACGGGCTGGCCGCCGAACCGGTCCGCGCCGTCGTGCACGCCGCCGGCGCACCGCAGTTCACCCCGCTTGTCGACGTCACCGCCGACGAGCTGCGCGACGTGCTGCGTGCCAAGGTCGACGGCGCGGCGAACCTGGACGCGTTGCTGCCCGAGGTGGACGCGTTCGTGGTGTTCTCCTCCATCGCCGGTGTGTGGGGCTCCGCCGGGCAGGCCGGCTACGCCGCCGCGAACGCGTATCTCGACGGGCTCGTCGCCCGGCGACGTGCTCGTGGCGCGGCCGGCACCGCCGTGGCGTGGGGACCGTGGGCCGGTGGCGGCATGGCGGAAGGCGGCGAGGCGCGGGAGCACCTGGCCCGACGCGGCCTGCCCGCGCTCGACCCGGACCTGGCGGTGACCGCCCTTCAGGGTGCGCTCGACCGGGACGACAGCGCAGTGGTCGTCGCCGACGTCGACTGGGAGCGGTTCGCCGCCGCGTTCACCGCGCTGCGCTCCAGCCCGCTGCTCGACGAACTCCCCGAGGCCCGGCCCGCCCAGGCCACGCCCGCCGAGGGCCCGTCCCCGCTCGCTCGCCGGCTCGCCACGCTCACCCCCGCCGAACGCGCCGGCCACCTGCTCGACCTGGTCCGGACCCAGGCCGCGGCGGTGCTCGGCCATCCGGCCGCCGACGCGGTGGCCGCGGACCGGGCGTTCCAGCAGCAGGGCTTCGACTCGCTCACCGCCGTCGAGCTGCGGAACCGGCTCACCGCCGAGACCGGACTGACGCTGCCGAGCACGCTCGTCTTCGACCAGCCGACCCCGGCGGCCCTGGCCACGTACCTGGCCGCCACGCTGACCGGGGAGCCGGCGGACACCGAGACGCCCGGCGCCGCCGTCGCGGTCGACGGTGACCCGATCGTCGTCGTCGGCATGGCGTGCCGCCTCCCCGGCGGCGTGACCGGCCCGGACGAACTGTGGGAGCTGCTCGCCGCCGGACGGGACGGCATCGCCGACTTCCCGCTCGACCGGGGCTGGGACCGGTTCCTCGCCGGCCGCCTCTCCGACACCTCGTTCCCCCGGCAGGGCGGATTCGTCTACGACGCGGCGGCGTTCGACGCCGACTTCTTCGGCATCTCCCCCCGCGAGGCCCTCGCGATGGACCCCCAGCAGCGGCTGCTGCTGGAGACGTCGTGGGAGGCGGTCGAGTCGGCCGGCATCGACCCGGCCCGGCTGCGCGGGGAACGCGTCGGCGTCTTCGCCGGCGCCAGCTTCCAGGGGTACGCCTCGACCGCGATGGGCCGCGACCAGGACGTCGGCGGGCACCTGCTCACCGGTACCGCCACCAGCGTGCTGTCCGGCCGGGTGGCGTACGCGCTCGGCCTCGAAGGGCCGGCGGTGACCGTGGACTCGGCCTGCTCGTCGTCGCTTGTCGCGCTGCACCTGGCCGCCCAGTCGCTGCGCAGCGGGGAGTGCACGCTGGCGCTGGCCGGCGGCGTGACCGTGATGGCCTCGCCGGCCACCTTCGTCGAGTTCTCCCGGCAGGGCGGGCTCGCCCCGGACGGGCGGTGCCGGTCGTTCGCCGAGGGCGCCGACGGCACCGGCTGGGGTGAGGGCGTCGGCGTGCTGCTGGTGCAACGACTCTCCGACGCCCAACGCGACGGCCGACGGATCCTCGCTGTGCTGCGTGGCTCGGCGGTCAACTCCGACGGCGCCTCGAACGGGCTCACCGCGCCGAACGGGCCCGCCCAGCAGCGCGTCATCCGGGCCGCGCTCGCCTCGGCGCGCCTCACCACCGCCGACGTGGACATGGTGGAGGCGCACGGCACCGGCACCACGCTCGGCGACCCGATCGAGGCGCAGGCGCTGCTCGCCACGTACGGGCAGGACCGCACCGAACCGCTGCTGTTGGGCTCGATCAAGTCCAACATCGGGCACATCCAGGCGGCGGCCGGCGCGGCAAGCGTCATCAAGGCGGTGCTCGCCCTGCGGCACGGCGTGGTGCCGGCCACGCTGCACGTCGACCGACCGTCGTCGAAGGTGGACTGGTCGGCCGGTGCGGTGGACCTCGTCACGTCGGCGCGTCAGTGGCCGGCGGTGGACCGGCCGCGCCGCGCGGCGGTGTCCTCGTTCGGCATCTCCGGCACCAACGCCCACGTCATCCTTGAGGAGCCACCGTCGGTCGAGGCCGAGCAGGCTCGTGCCACCGTCGCGGTGCCGGTCGTGCCGTGGCTGGTGTCGGGCCGGTCGGCGGAAGCCCTGGCGGGTCAGGCGGCCCGGTTGCGCGACCACCTGCGGCGGCACCCCGAGGTGTCGCCGGTCGAGGTCGGCTTCTCGCTGGCGACCGCGCGGGCCGGGTTGACGCACCGGGCGGCGGTGGTCGGTACGGATCGGGACGCGCTGCTGGCCGGCCTGTCGGCCGTCGCGGAGGATGCGTCCGCGCCCGGCGTGGTGACCGGGGAGGTGTCGTCGGGTCGGCGGGCGGTGTTGTTCACCGGTCAGGGTGCGCAGCGGGCCGGTATGGGTCGGGAGTTGTATGCGGCGTTTCCGGTGTTCGCGGATGCGTTCGATCGGGTGTGTGCCGGGTTCGAGGGTCGCCTCGACCGTTCGCTGCGGGAGGTGGTGTTCGACGGCGGTGACCTGCTGGACCAGACGGCCTATACGCAGGCGGGCCTGTTCGCGGTCGAGGTGGCGTTGTGGGAGTTGTTGTCGTCGTGGGGCGTGACCGCCGACTACGTGGCCGGGCATTCGATCGGTGAGGTGACCGCCGCCCACGTGGCGGGTGTCCTGTCGTTGGCGGACGCGTGTGCTCTGGTGGCGGCGCGGGGGTCGTTGATGCAGGCGTTGCCGGCCGGTGGTGGGATGCTGGCGGTGGGCGCGTCGGAGTCGCAGGTTCGGGAGCTGCTGTCGTCCGGCGGTGGTGGTGCGGAGTCGGGAGTCGGCCTGGGGGCGGTTCCTGGTTCCGGGGTGGATGTGGCGGCGGTGAACGGTCTGTCGTCGGTGGTGCTGTCCGGGCCGGTGGCGGATCTGGACCGGATCGCGGGGGAGTGCACCGCTGAAGGTTGGCGGGTGAAGCGGTTGACGGTCAGTCACGCGTTCCACTCCCGGTTGATGGAGCCGATGCTGGCCGGGTTCCGGGCCGCGATCGCCGGTCTGGACTGGCAGGCTCCGCGTCTGCCGATCGTGTCGAACCTGACCGGCCGGCTCGCCGACCCCGCTGAGATCGCCGGTCCGGACTACTGGGTGCGGCACGTGCGCGAGGCCGTCCGTTTCGCCGACGGGGTGGCCACGCTCCACGAACTGGGTGTGGGCACGTTCCTGGAGGTCGGTCCGGACGCGACGTTGACCGCGATGGCCGCCGACACCCCGGTCGACCGGCCGGTGCACCACATTCCGGCGTTGCGGCGGGACCAGGACGAGGTCACCGCGCTCACCACGGCGGTGGCTCGGCTGCACGTGAGCGGTACCCGCATCGACTGGGCGGCCTGGTTCACCCGCGACGGCCGGCGGCCCGCAATCGTCGACCTGCCCACCTACGCGTTCCAGCGCACCCGGTACTGGCTGTCCGAGGAGGACACCCCGCAGGCGGCGCCGGGCGGAGGCGGCGAGACGGACGCCGAGTTCTGGGCCGCCGTCGAGCAGGCCGACCTCACCGCCCTCGACCCGGAGTTCCGCACCGAGCGGCCGGTCGCCGAACTGCTGCCGGCGCTCGCCCGGTGGCGGACCGCCGGCCGGCGACGCGCCACCGCCGACTCGTGGCGCTACCGGGTCGACTGGTCGGGGGTACCCGAGCCGACCGCGACGCTGACCGGGACGTGGCTGCTGCTGATGCCGTACGCCGGCATCGACGACACGCTGGTCGCGGCCCTGACCGCCGGGATGACCTCGGCCGGCGCGAACGTGCGGCCGGTACGGCTGGACGGGCCGGACGATGACCGGGAACTGCTCGCCAAGGCGCTGCGCGACGCCGAACCGGCCGCCGGGATGGTGTCGCTGCTCGCGCTCGGCGGCGCCGGTGCCGGCGCGGCACTGGCCACCGTGCAGGCCGCCACGGAGGCCGGCCTCTCCGGTCCGGTGTGGTGGGTGACGCGGGGTGCGGTGGCGGTGGGTGCCACCGATGCGCTGGTTGATCCGGTCGCGGCGGGGACCTGGGGGCTCGGCCGGGTGGCGGGGTTGGAGGTGCCGGGCCGTTGGGGTGGTCTGGTGGATCTGCCGGTTGTGCTGGATGACCGGGTGGTGCGTCGGGTGTGTGGCGTGTTGGCCGGTGGTGGTGAGGATCAGGTGGCGGTGCGGTCGTCGGGGGTGTTCGCCCGGCGGTTGGTGCGGGCCACGGATGATCCGGTGCGGCGGGAGTTCCGGTTCTCCGGGACGGTGCTGGTGACCGGTGGTACGGGTGCGTTGGGTGCGCGGGTCGCGCAGTGGGCGGCCGGTGCGGGTGCGGAGCATGTGGTGTTGACGAGCCGGCGTGGGCCGGATGCGCCGGGTGCGGCGGAGTTGGTCGAGCGTCTGGGTGCCGGTGGGGTGCGGGTGACGGTGGCGGCGTGTGACGTGGCCGACCGGGCCGCGTTGGTCGGGCTGCTCGACGGGCTGGCCGCCGGCCGGCAGCCGGTTCGCGCCGTCGTGCACGCCGCCGGCGCCGCCCAGGCCACCCCGCTCGCCGCGATGACCGGCGCGGAACTGGCCGACGTGCTGCGCGCCAAGGTCGACGGCGCGGCGAACCTGGACGCGTTGCTGCCCGAGGTGGACGCGTTCGTGGTGTTCTCCTCCATCGCCGGTGTGTGGGGCTCCGCCGGGCAGGCCGGCTACGCCGCCGCGAACGCGTATCTCGACGGGCTCGTCGCCCGGCGACGTGCCCGTGGCGCGGCCGGCACCGCCGTGGCCTGGGGACCGTGGGCCGGCGCCGGCATGGCCCAGGGCGAACAGCGGGACCAACTCGCCCGACGCGGCCTGCCCGCGCTCGACCCGGACCTCGCGGTGACCGCCCTCCAGGGCGCGCTCGACCGGGACGACACCGCCGTGGTCGTCGCCGACGTCGACTGGGAACGGTTCGCCGCCGCGTTCACCGCCCGCCGGCCCAGCCCGCTGCTCGCCGGCATCCCGGAGGCCACCGCCGACCGCGCCGGCACCCCGGCGGCCGACGCGGACGCCCCGGCGGCGCTGCGCGACCGCCTCGCCGCCGCCGGCCCCACGGAACGGGACCGGATCCTGCTCGACCTGGTACGCGCCGAAGCCGCCACCGTGCTCGGGCACCGCACCCCGGCCACGGTCCGGGCCGGACGCGGTTTCCTGGACCTCGGCTTCGACTCGCTCACCGCGGTCGAGCTGCGCAACCGGCTCACCGCCGCGACCGGTCTGGCGCTGCCCACCACGCTGGTCTTCGACCACCCCACCCCGGCCGCGCTCGCCGAACACCTGGGTCGGGAACTACGGCCCGGGACGGACGGCGTCACCGCCGAGATCGACCGCCTGGCGCGGCTGCTTGACGCGGTGCCGGACGAGCGGCGTGACGCCCAGGTCACCCACCGGCTGGAGGAGTTGCTGGCCCGCTGGCGGGGTGACGCCGCGCCGCCGGCCGCCGCTCCGGTCGCCGACGACCTGGCCGACGCCGGTGAGGACGACATCTTCGCCATCATCCAGCGAGAGTTCGGCAAGTCGTGACCGGTGCCGGAGCTAGGGGTGCGGACGGGGCTAGGGGTGGCCGGCTGCTCGCCATCAGCGACCTGCACGTCGGGTACGCCGAGAACCGTGAGCTGGTCGAACGGCTGCGCCCCGACGGCGACGACGACTGGCTGATCGTCGCCGGGGACGTCGGTGAGTACCTGCACGACGTCGAATGGGCGCTCGGCCTGCTCGCCCGGCGCTTCGCCCGGGTGGTGTGGGCGCCCGGCAACCACGAGCTGTGGACGCCCCGCGACGACCCGGTGCAGTTGCGCGGCGAGGCCCGCTACCGGCACCTGGTGGCGCTGTGCCGGCGGCTCGGCGTCCTCACGCCCGAGGATCCCTACCCGGTGTGGGACGCCGACGGCGACCCGGTGCTGGTGGTGCCGCTGTTCGTCGGGTACGACCACTCGTGGCGGCCACCGGGCACCTACAACCGGGCCCAGGCGCTGGCGTTGGCGCACGAGACCGGGGTGGTGTGCACCGACGAGATCCTGCTGCACCCGGACCCGTACCCGAGCCGGGACGCGTGGTGCCGGGCCCGGGTCATCCGCACCGAACGGCGGCTGGACGCCGAGCGCAACGGCCTGCCCACCGTGCTGGTCAACCACTACCCGCTGGTCCGCGAGCCGACCCGGATCCTGCGCCACCCCGAGTTCGCCCAGTGGTGCGGCACCGACCTCACCGCCGACTGGCACCTGCACTACGACGCCCGCGTCGCCGTCTACGGGCACCTGCACATCCCGCGCAGCACCCGCTACGACGGCGTCCGGTTCGAGGAGGTGTCCGTCGGCTATCCCCGCGAGTGGCGGCGCCGCGCCACTCCGGCGGGCCGGCCCCGGGCCATCCTCCCGGCGCTCGCCGGGCAGCTCCGCTGACGGTCCGCCGGCCCGGCTCGGACACCTGCCGGGGACGGTGAATGAGGGGTCCCTAGGGGTTGGGTCCCAGGTCAGCGCTCAGTAGCGTCCACTCACGGTGACGGGCCGGGTGCCGGCGTACCCCCGTGTGCCGCACCGGCGGCTAACTCGGTGTTCGACGGAATCGATCGGCAGCAACTGCGGGCGGGTGGATCATGGCGGACGAAGAGAAGCTTCTCGAACACCTCAAGTGGGTGACCACCGAGCTCCGTCAGGCGCACCGGCGCCTGCGGGAGCTGGAGGAGCCCGAGCCGATCGCCGTGGTGGCCATGGCCTGCCGGTTCCCCGGCGGCGTGAGCTCCCCGGAACAGCTCTGGGACCTGGTCGCCGCCGGCACCGACGCGACCGGGCCGTTCCCCACCGACCGCGGCTGGGACCTGGCGGACCTGTACGACCCGGACCCGGACCACCAGGGCACCTCGTACAGCGACCGGGGCGGCTTCCTCACCGACGCCGGGCACTTCGACCCCACCCCGTTCGGCATCAGCCCGCGCGAGGCACTCGCCATGGACCCGCAGCAGCGGCTGCTGCTGGAGACCACCTGGGAGGTGTTCGAACGGGCCGGCATCGACGCCGGCACGCTGCGCGGCAGCCGCACCGGCGTGTTCGTGGGCACCGCCGGGCAGGACTACGCGTCCGTGCTGCGCCGGCTGCCCACCGGCGTCGAGGGGTACGTGCTGACCGGCACCGCCGCCAGCGTCATCTCCGGCCGCCTCGCCTACACGTTCGGCCTGGAAGGGCCGGCCGTCACCATCGACACCGCCTGCTCGTCGTCGCTCGTCGCGCTGCACCTGGCCGCGCAGGCGCTGCGCGACGGCGAGTGCACGCTGGCCGTCGCCGGTGGCGCCAGCGTGATGGCCACCCCGGGCGGCTTCGTCGAGTTCTCCCGGCAACGCGGCCTGGCCGCCGACGGCCGGTGCAAGGCGTTCTCCGCCGCCGCCGACGGCACCGGCTGGGCCGAGGGCGCCGGCCTGGTGCTCGTCGAACGGCTCAGCGACGCCCGCCGGCTCGGTCACCCGGTGCTGGCCGTGATCCGCGGCAGCGCGGTCAACTCCGACGGCGCCAGCAGCGGGCTCACCGCCCCCAACGGCCCCGCCCAGCAGCGCGTCATCCGGGAGGCCCTGGACAACGCCGGGCTCACCCCGGCCGACGTCGACGTGGTCGAGGCGCACGGCACCGGCACCACGCTCGGCGACCCGATCGAGGCGCAGGCCCTGCTGGCCACGTACGGCCGGGACCGGCCCGCCGACCGGCCGCTGCGGCTCGGCTCGCTGAAGTCGAACCTCGGCCACACCCAGGCCGCCGCCGGCGTCGCCGGCGTGATGAAGATGGTGCTGGCGCTGCGCCACGGCCTGCTCCCCGCCACGCTGCACGCCGACGAGCCCACCCCGCACGTCGACTGGTCGGCCGGCGCGGTCGCGCTGCTCACCGAGCCCCGACCCTGGCCTGCCGACCCGGAGCGGGTCCGCCGGGCCGCCGTCTCCTCGTTCGGCATGAGCGGCACCAACGCCCACCTGGTCATCGAGGAGGCCCCGGCGGTCGAGCCGGCACCCGAGCCGACGGCCACCGTGGACCGGCCGGTCGTGCCGGTGCTGCTCTCCGCCGCCGACCCGGCCGCGCTCGCCGCGCAGGCCGGCCGCTGGGCGTCCCGGCTGGACGCCGACCCCGCGCCCCGGCCGGTGGACGTCGCGTACGCGTCGGTCACCACCCGGACCACGCTGGACCGGCGGGCCGTGCTCGCCGCCGCCGACCCGGACGGCCTGCGGGCCGCGCTGCGGGCACTGGCCGCCGGTGAACCGGCCGGCGCGCTGGTCACCGGCGAGGCGACCGACCGCGGCCCCACCGCCATGCTCTTCTCCGGGCAGGGCGCGCAACGCGCCGGCATGGGCCGCGAGCTGTACGCGCAGTTCCCGGTGTTCGCCGCCGCGCTGGACGCGGTGTGCGCGCATCTGGACCGGGCGTTGCCCCGGCCGCTGAAAGAGGTGCTGTTCGCGGCCGAGGGCACGCCCGAGGCGACGCTGCTGGACGAGACCGCGTTCACCCAGGCCGGTCTGTTCGCGGTCGAGGTGGCGCTGTTCCGCCTCGTCGAGTCGTTCGGCGTCACCCCGGACCTGCTGGCCGGCCACTCGATCGGCGAGGTCACCGCCGCGTACCTGGCCGGGGTGCTGTCGCTGAAGGACGCCTGCCTGCTGGTGGCGGCCCGGGGCGCGCTGATGCAGGCGCTGCCGGCCGGCGGCGGCATGCTCGCCGTCGCCGCCACCGAGGAACAGGTCCGCGCCGCCCTGGCCGGACACGCCGACCGGGTCGGGATCGCCGCGGTCAACGGCCCGTCGTCGATGGTGGTCTCCGGCGCGGTCGACGCGCTTGACGAGCTGGCCGCGCGCTGGACCGGGCAGGGCGTCCGGGTGCGGCGGCTCGCCGTGTCGCACGCGTTCCACAGCCCGCTGATGACGCCGATGCTGGACCGTTTCCGCGCGGTGCTGGCGCGGCTGGACTTCGCCGCCCCGACCGTGCCGGTGGTGTCCAACCTGACCGGTGCGCTCGCCGAGGGCGACGACCTGTGCACCCCCGACTACTGGGTGCGGCACGTCCGTGAGGCGGTCCGTTACGCCGACGGCGTGGCCGCGCTGCGCGCCGCCGGCGCGGACACGTTCCTGGAGATCGGCCCGCGCAGCGTGCTCACCGCGCTGACCGCCGAGGCGCTGCCCGACGCCGACGGCGTACTCACCGTCGCCGCCCAGCGCCGCGACCGGCCGGAGACCGAGGCGCTGCTCGCGGCGCTCGCCGAACTGCACGTGCACGGCGTGCCTGTCGACTGGACGCCCTGGTTCGCCGACACCGGCGCCCGCCCGGCCGACCTGCCCACGTACGCGTTCCAGCGGGAGCGGTTCTGGCCGGACGCGCCGGCCTGGCAGGCCGGGGACGTGTCCGGGGCCGGGCTCGGCGTGGCCGGGCACCCGCTGCTCGGCGCCGCCGTCCGGCTCGCCGGGGACGACGAGGTGGTGCTCACCGGGCGGCTGTCCGTGTCCACCCACCCGTGGCTGGCCGACCACGTGGTCGCCGGCGCGGTGGTGGTGCCCGGCACCGCGCTGCTGGAGCTGGTGGTGCGTGCCGGCGACGAGGCCGACGCCGGCCGGATCCGCGAGCTGACCGTGGCCACCCCGATGACCCTGCCGGCTGCCGGCGCGGTCCGGGTGCAGGTGCGGGTCGGCGCCGCCGACGACACCGGCGGTCGACCGGTGACCGTGCACGCCCAGCCCGACGACGACCCGGACGCCGAGTGGGTGCGGCACGCCGAGGGCCTGCTGGAACCGGCCGCCGCCGGGGAACCCACGGTCGGCGCGTGGCCGCCCGCCGGGGCGTCCGAGGTGGACGTCACCGACTGGTACGACGCGTTCGCCGCGCACGGCCTGGCGTACGGGCCGGTGTTCCGGGGCGTCCGTCGGGTCTTCTCCGGCCCGGACGAGGCGTACGCCGAGGTGACGCTCCCCGACGGGGCCGACCCGACCGGCTTCGGCGTGCACCCGGCGCTGCTCGACGCGGCGCTGCACCCGATCGGCCTGCTCGACGCCGGCACCGGCGACGGTCCCCGGGTCCCGTTCGCGTTCGAGGGCGTGCAGGTGCATGCCGCCGGCGCCCGGGTGCTGCGGGTGCGGCTGACCCGCGCCGGCTCGTCGGTGCGGCTGGTCGCGGTGGACGCCACCGGCGCGCCGGTGGTCTCGGTGGACGCCTTGACGCTGCGCGAGCTGGGCGGGTCCGCGCCGGCCACCGCCGCCGACCGGTCGCTGTACGCGCTGACCTGGCCGGTCGAGCCCGTCACCGCGCCGGCCACCGCGCCGGTGTGGGCGGCGCTGCGGACGACCGACGGGGACACGACCGGCCCTACCGGGTCCGGCGCGTCCGCGTCCGACAGCGGTGACGTGGCGGAGTATCCGGACGTGGCGGCGCTCGTCGCCGCCGTGCCGGCCGGTGGCCCGGCCCCGGCGGCGGTGCTGCTGCGGCTGCCCGCCGACCCGGCCGACAACCGGCGCACCGACGACGGGTCCGCCGCCGGCCCGGCCGACGACGCGGGCACGACGGCAGCCGCGACCGGTGACGGCACCGGCCTGCCGGACCGGGTCCGGTCCGTGACCACCGCCGTGCTGGCGACGCTCCAGGAGTGGCTGGCCGCCGACGTGCTCGCCGACTCGCGTCTGGTGGTGCTCACCCGGGGCGCGGTCGCGGCCACCGACGACGACCGGATCACCGACCTGGCCGGCGCGGCGGTGTGGGGGCTGCTGCGCTCGGCGCAGTCGGAGCACCCGGGCCGCATCGTGCTGGTCGACCTGGACCGGGAGCCGGACGCCGAGGCGCTGGCAGCGCTGGCCGGAGTGGTCGCCGACCCGACGGCGACCGCCGGTCAGGTGGCGCTGCGCGGTGACGCGGTGCGCGTACCCCGGTTGGCGCGCCCGGCCGACGACGAGCTGAACCCGCCGGACGGCCGGTGGCATCTCGCGGCGGTCGCGCCCGGCACGCTGGACGGCGTCGTGCCGGTGCCGGCGTCGGTCGCCGAGCCGGGACCCGGCCAGGTCCGCATCGCGGTGCGGGCCACCGGCGTGAACTTCCGCGACGTGCTCATCGCGCTCGGCATGTACCCGGATCCGGCCGCCCGGATGGGCAGCGAGGGCGCCGGCGTGGTCCTGGCCGTCGGTCCGGACGTCACCGACCTGACCCCCGGCGACCGGGTGCTGGGCATGTTCGAGCCCGGCTTCGGGCCGGAGGTCCTCGCCGCCCGCGAGCGGGTGGCCCGGATGCCGGCCGGCTGGACGTTCACCGAGGCGGCGTCCGTGCCGCTGGTGTTCCTGACCGCCTGGTACGCGTTGCGGGACCTGGCCGACCTGCGTTCCGGTGAGTCGGTGCTGATCCACTCCGGTGCCGGCGGCGTGGGCATGGCGGCGATCCAGATCGCCCACCACCTCGGCGCGACGGTGTACGCGACGGCCAGCCCGGCCAAGTGGGACACGGTGCGGGGTCTGGGCGTCGCCCCGGAGCGGATCGCGTCGTCGCGGACCACCGACTTCGAGGGCGTGTTCGTCGCCGCGAGCGACGGCGCCGGTGTCGACGTGGTGCTGGACGCCCTGGCCGGTGAGTTCGTGGACGCGTCGTTGCGGTTGCTGCCGCGCGGCGGCCGGTTCGTGGAGATGGGCAAGACGGACCTGCGGGACCCGGCGGTGGTGGCGCGGGAGCATCCGGGCGTCGGCTACCGGTCGTTCGACCTGAACGACGCGGGTGGGGCGCGGATCGGGGAGATGCTGGCCGAGCTGCTGGCGCTGTTCGAGCGCGGTGTGCTGTCGCCGCTGCCGGTGCGGGCCTGGGACGTGCGGCAGGCGCGGACCGCGTTGCGGCACCTGAGCCAGGCCCGGCACGTCGGCAAGGTGGTGCTCACCGTGCCGGCGTCGGTCGACCCGGACCGGGTCACGTTGGTGACCGGCGCGTCCGGCGCCCTCGCGGGCATCGTCGCCCGGCACCTCGTCGCCTCCGGCCAGTCGCGCAACCTGCTGCTGGCCGCCCGCCGGTCCCCGGCCGACGACCCGGCGTACGCGGCGCTCGTCGACGAGCTGACCGAGGCCGGGGCCACGGTCCGGGCCGTCCCGGTGGACCTCGGCGACCCGGCGCAGGTGACCACGCTGCTGGCCGGTGTGGACCTGACCGCCGTGTACCACTGCGCGGGTCTGGTCGCCGACGCGACGATCGCGTCGCTGGACGCCGACGCCGTCGACCGGGTGCTGCGGCCCAAGGTGGATGCCGCCTGGGCGCTGCACCGGGCCACCGCCGGTCACGACCTGGCGGAGTTCGTGCTGTTCTCCTCGTTCGCGGCGACGCTCGGCTCACCCGGGCAGGGCAACTACGCCGCCGCGAACGCGTTCCTCGACGCGCTCGCCACCCACCGCCACGCGACCGGACTGCCGGCCACCAGCATCGGCTGGGGCATGTGGGCCACCAGCAGCGCCATGACCGCCCACCTCGACCGGGACGACGCGCGTCGGCTGCGCCGCCTCGGCATGACCCCGCTCACCGCCACCGAGGGCGCCGCCCTGCTCGACGCCGCCACCCGCCGCGCCCGGCCCGCCGTCGCGGCGGCCCGGCTGCAGCTCACCGGCGACGCCGACCGCTACCCGGCGATCCTGCGCGGGCTGGCCCGCGCCGGAACCCGCCGCGCCGCCGCGCAGGCCACCGGCGGCGGCCAGAGCGGCTGGGCCGAGCGGCTCGCCGGCCTGGCCCCGGACGAGGCGACCGCGTTGCTCGTCGAGCTGGTCCGGGCGCAGGCCGCGGCGGTGCTCGGGCACGCGTCCGCGCAGGCGGTGCCCGGTGCGCGGGCGTTCAAGGACCTCGGGTTCGACTCGCTGACCTCGGTGGAGCTGCGTAACCGGCTCGCGTCGGCCACCGGGCTGCGGCTGCCCGCCACGCTGGTCTTCGACCACCCCACCCCGGAACGCGTCGCCGGCCTGCTGCACGGGCAGCTCGCCGCCGCCGCGCCCGCCGCGCCGGCCAGCCGTACCGCCGGGCCCGCCCGCGCCGACGAACCGCTCGCCATCATCGGCATGGCCTGCCGCTACCCGGGCGGCATCGCCACCCCCGAGCAGCTCTGGGACCTGGTCGCCGCCGGCGGGGACGCGATCGGCGGGTTCCCCGCCGACCGGGGCTGGGACCTCGACGCGCTCTACGACCCGGACGCCGACCGGGCCGGCACGTCCACCACCCGCCACGGCGGGTTCCTCGCCGACGCCGGCGACTTCGACCCGGCGTTCTTCGGCATCAGCCCGCGCGAGGCCCTGGCCATGGATCCGCAGCAGCGGCTGCTGCTGGAAACCGCGTGGGAGGCGTTCGAGTCCGCCGGCCTCGACCCGGCCACCCGCGCCGGCACCGCCACCGGCGTCTTCGTCGGCGCCGCCTCCTCCGGGTACGCCGCCGACGGCGCCGAAGGGCTCGAAGGCCACCTGCTCACCGGCACCGCCGGCAGCGTCGCCTCCGGCCGGCTCGCCTACACGTTCGGCCTGGAAGGGCCGGCCGTCACCGTCGACACCGCCTGCTCGTCGTCGCTTGTCGCCCTGCACCTGGCCGCGCAGGCGCTGCGCTCCGGCGAGTGCGACCTGGCGCTCGCCGGCGGCGTGGCGCTGATGGCCACGCCCGGCATGTTCTCCGAGTTCTCCCGGCAGGGCGGCCTGGCCCCGGACGGCCGGTGCAAGGCGTTCGCCGCCGGCGCGGACGGCACCGGCTGGGGCGAGGGCGTCGGCATCCTGCTGGTGCAGCGCCTCGCCGACGCGCGCCGCGACGGACGCCACGTCCTCGCCGTGGTACGCGGCACCGCCGTCAACTCCGACGGCGCGTCCAACGGCCTCACCGCGCCGAACGGCCCGTCGCAGCAACGCGTCATCCGCGCCGCGCTGGCCGCCGCGCGGCTGTCCCCGGCCGACGTGGACGTGGTCGAGGCGCACGGCACCGGCACCACGCTCGGCGACCCGATCGAGGCGCAGGCGCTGCTGGCCACGTACGGGCAGGACCGGGAGACGCCGCTGCTG
The DNA here is from genome assembly GCF_045040125.1 of Micromonospora sp. NBC_01392. NCBI lineage: Bacteria > Bacillati > Actinomycetota > Actinomycetes > Micromonosporales > Micromonosporaceae > Micromonospora > Micromonospora sp. NBC_01392. The sequence continues at coordinate 3,617,266 of NZ_CP109549.1, forward strand.
CTCGGGTCGATCAAGTCGAACATCGGCCACACGCAGGCCGCCGCCGGCGTCGCCGGGATCATCAAGATGGTCCTCGCGATGCGGCACGGCGTGGTGCCGCCGACGCTGCACGTGGACGCGCCCTCGTCGCACATCGACTGGACCGCCGGCGCGGTCACCCTGGTCACGGACGCCGCGCCCTGGCCGGCCGTCGACCGGCCCCGCCGCGCCGCCGTCTCCTCGTTCGGCATCTCCGGCACCAACGCGCACGCCGTCATCGAGGCGGCTCCCGCCGCGCCGCCGGCCGGCCCCGCGCCCGCCGCCGGCCCCGGCCTGGTCGCCGCCGACGCCGTGCCGCTGCTGCTGTCCGCCCGCAGTGCCCGCGCGCTGCCCGCCCAGGCCGCCCGGCTGCGCGACCACCTCGACGCCCACCCCGACCTGGACCTCGCCGACGTCGGCTGGTCGCTGGCCACCGGCCGCGCCCACCACCCGTACCGGCAGGTCACCGTCGCCGCCGGCCGGGACGACGCGCTCGCCGCGCTCACCGCCGCCGCGCCGCCGACCGCCCCCGCCGACGGTACGAAGGTCGTCTTCGTCTTCCCCGGCCAGGGCTCCCAGTGGCCCGGCATGGCGCTCGACCTGCTCGACAGCTCCCCGGCCTTCTCCGACCGGATGCGCGAGTGCGCCGCCGAGCTGGCCGGGCTCGTCGACTGGACGCCCGAGGACGTGCTGCGCGGCGCACCCGACGCCCCGCCGCTGGACCGGGTCGACGTGGTCCAGCCGCTGCTGTTCGCCGTGATGGTGTCGCTGGCCGAGGTGTGGCGCTCCTGCGGCGTACGCCCCGACGCGGTGATCGGCCACTCGCAGGGCGAGATCGCCGCCGCGTGCGTGGCCGGCGCGCTCACCCTGCCCGACGCGATGCGGCTCGTGGTGGCCCGCAGCCGGGCGCTGCTCGCCCTCGCCGGCCGCGGCGGCATGGTCTCCGTGCCGCTGTCCGCCGCCGACACCGCCGACCTCGTCGCGCCCTGGGGCGACCGGCTCGGCATCGCCGCGCTCAACGGCGCCACCGTCACCGTCGTCTCCGGCGACGCCGACGCCGTCGACGAGCTGCTCGCCGTCGCCGCCGACCGCGACCTGCGGGCCCGGCGGATCGCCGTCGACTACGCCTCGCACTGTGCGCACGTCGACGCGGTCCGCGACGACCTGACCGCCGCGCTCGGCACGCTCACGCCGCGCCCGAGCCGGGTGGTGTTCCACTCCACCGTCACCGGCGAGCCGATCGACACCACCGACCTGGACGCCGACTACTGGTTCCGTAACCTGCGCGAACCGGTCCGCCTCGCGCCGGTCGTGGACGCGCTTATCGACACCGGACACCGGGCGTTCGTCGAGATCAGCCCGCACCCGGTGCTCAAGGTCGTGGTGCAGGACGCGCTCGACCGGACGCCCGCCGGGACGCCCGGCGTCGTCGTCGGCTCGCTGCGCCGCGACGAGCACGGCCCCCGTCAGCTCCTCACCGCGCTCGGCGGCCTGCACACCGCCGGCGTACCTGTCGACTGGGCGGCCGTCTTCGCCGGCTCCGCGGCCGCCCGGGTCGACCTGCCCCCGTACGCGTTCCAGCGGGAACGGTTCTGGCCCGAACCGGGCGCGACGCACGGCGGCGACGTCACCGGCGCCGGCCTCGGCGCCGCCGGGCACCCGCTGCTCGGCGCCGCGGTCCGGCTGGCCGACGCGGACGAGGTGGTGCTGACCGGACGGCTCTCGCTCGCGGCGCAGCCGTGGCTGGCCGACCACGCGGTCGCCGGCACCGTGCTGCTGCCCGGCACCGCGCTCGTCGAACTGGCGGTCCGGGCCGGCGACGAGGTCGGCGCCGCCCGGGTCCGTGAACTGACGCTCGTCGCCCCGCTGGCCCTGCCGGACACCGGTGGCGTCCGGGTGCAGGTACGCGTCGGCGCGCCCGACGACGCCGGCACGCGCCCGGTTACCGTGCACGCCCAACCCGACGGGACCACCGACGACGGGTGGACCCGGCACGCCGAGGGTGTGCTGGAACCGGCCACCGCCGACGAGTCGACGCTCGACGCCTGGCCCCCCGCCGACGCCGCCGAGGTGGACCTCACCGGCTGGTACGACACGCTCGCCGGGCACGGCCTGGCGTACGGGCCGGCGTTCCGGGGCCTGCGCCGGGCCTGGACCGCCGACGGCACGGTCTGCGCCGAGGTCGCCCTGCCGGACGGGCCGGCCGACCGCGCCGGCCGGTTCGAGGTGCACCCGGCGCTGCTCGACGCCGCGCTGCACGCGATCGGACTGCTGGCCGGCGGCGACGCGACGCCCGGACCGCGGGTGCCGTTCACGTTCGGTGGCGTGCAGGTGCACGCGGCCGGCGCGGCGGTGCTGCGGGTGCGGCTGTCCCGCGCCGGTGACGCCGTGCGGCTGGTCGCCGCCGACGAGACCGGCGCGCCGGTGGTGTCGGTGGACGAGCTGGTGCTCAAGGAGCTGGGCGCGTCCGTCGTACCGGCCGCCGCCGACCGGTCCGTCCTCGAGGTGACCTGGACGGTCCGGGACGTCACGCCGGCGGACCGGCCGACGGCCTGGGCGACGCTGGCCGGCGTCGACGGCGCGGAGTACCCCGACATGGACGCGCTGGTGGCCGCCGTCGCGGCCGGCACGCCGGCCCCCGAGGCGGTGCTGCTGCCGGTCGGGGGCGGTCAAGAGACCGTCGACGGCGCGGCCGGCGACGGCCGGGCCGGCACGGCCGGCGGGGACCTGCCGGACCGGGTGCGGTCGGTGACGCTCGCGGTGCTGGCGGCGGTGCGGAGCTGGCTGGCCGCCGACGAACTGGCCGACTCGCGACTGGTGGTGACCACCCGGGGCGCGGTGGCGGCCCGGGACGGCGACCGGATCGCCGACCTGGCCGGCGCGGCGGCGTGGGGGCTGCTGCGGTCCGCGCAGTCCGAGCACCCGGGCCGGATCCTGCTGGCCGACCTGGACCGGACGCCCGACGCCGACGTGCTGGCGCTGCTCGCCGCCGCGCCGGCCGGCGGGCAGATCGCGCTGCGCGACGGCGACGTGCTCGTCCCGCGCGTGGTCCGCCCGGCCGGTGACCGGCTCGTCCCGTCGACCGAACGCTGGCACGTGGCGGCCGTCGAGCCCGGCACCATCGACGGCGTCGCCCTGCGGCCGACCGACACGCCGCCGCTCGCGGCCGGTGAGGTGCGGGTGGCGGTGCGGGCGGCCGGGGTGAACTTCCGGGACGTGTTGATCGCGTTGGGGATGTATCCGGATGCGTCGGCGGTGATGGGCAGCGAGGGTGCTGGGGTGGTGGTGGAGGTCGGTCCGGGGGTGTCCGGGTTGGCCGTGGGTGATCGGGTGTTCGGGTTGTTCGAGCCCGGGTTCGGTCCGGTGGTGGTGGCGCGGCGGGATCGGGTCGCGCGGGTGCCGGCGGGGTGGTCGTTCGTTGAGGCGGCGTCGGTGCCGGTGGTGTTCCTGACGGCGTGGTACGCGTTGCGTGACCTGGCGGACCTGCGTTCGGGTGAGTCGGTGTTGATCCACTCCGGTGCTGGTGGGGTGGGGATGGCGGCGATTCAGATCGCCCGGCATCTCGGTGCGACGGTCTACGCCACTGCCAGCCCTCCGAAGTGGGACACGTTGCGGGGGCTGGGGGTGGCGGCGGAGCGGATCGCGTCGTCGCGGACCACGGAGTTCGAGCAGTCGTTCCTGGCCGCCAGTGGTGGTGCCGGGGTGGACGTGGTGTTGGATGCCCTGGCCGGTGAGTTCGTGGACGCGTCGTTGCGGTTGCTGCCGCGCGGCGGCCGGTTCGTGGAGATGGGCAAGACCGACCTCCGCGACCCGGACCAGGTCGCCGCCCAGCACCCCGGCGTCACGTACCGGGCGTTCGAACTCAACGGGGCCGGCGGCGAACGCCTCGGCCAGATGCTCACCGAACTGCTCGACCTGTTCGAGACGGGCGCGCTGACGCCGCTGCCCACCCGGACCTGGGACGTCCGGCAGGCCCGCACCGCGCTGCGGCACCTCAGCCAGGCCCGGCACGTCGGCAAGGTCGTGCTCACCGTGCCCGCGCCCGCCGAACCGGACCGCGTCACGCTCGTCACCGGCGCGTCCGGCACCCTCGCCGGCCTGGTCGCCCGCCACCTCGTCGCCACCGGCCAGACCCGCAACCTGCTGCTGGCAGCCCGCCGGTCCCCGGCCGACGACCCGGCGTACGCGGCGCTCGTCGACGCGCTGACCGACGCCGGGGCCACGGTCCGCGCCGTCCCGGTCGACCTGACCGGACCCGGCCGGGCCGCCGAGCTGGTGGCCGGCGTGGACCTGACCGCCGTGTACCACTGCGCCGGCGCCATCGCCGACGCCACCATCACCTCCCTGGACGCCGACGCCGTCGACCGGGTACTGCGGCCCAAGGTGGACGCCGCCTGGGCGCTGCACGAGGCCACCGCCGGCCGGGACCTGACCGCGTTCGTGCTGTTCTCGTCGATCGCCGCCACGCTCGGCTCGCCCGGGCAGGGCAACTACGCCGCCGCGAACGCGTTCCTCGACGCGCTCGCCGCCCACCGCCGGGCGACCGGACTGCCGGCGGCCAGCCTCGCCTGGGGACTCTGGGCCACCACCAGCACCATGACCGCCCACCTCGAGGACGGCGAGCACCGGCGCGCCATCCGCGCCGGCAGCGCCCCGCTCACCGACGCCGAGGGGCTCGCGCTGCTCGACGCCGCCCAGCGGCACGGCGGCGCGCACACCGTGCTCATGAACGTGCCGACCAGCCCCGACCCGGCCCGCGTGCCGGAGCTGCTGCGCGAGCTGATCCGGCCGGCCCGGCGGCGGGCCGCCGCGCGTACCGGAGGGGAGCTGTCGCTGGCCGACCGGCTCGCGGCGCTCAACCCCACCGCCCGGCACAACCAGCTCCTCGACCTGGTCGCCGGCAGCGTCGCCGCGGTGCTCGGCCACCGCTCCGCCGACGGCGTCGACCCGCAACGCCCGTTCAAGGAACTCGGCTTCGACTCGCTGACCTCGGTGGAGCTGCGCAACCGGCTCGCCGCCGCCACCGGGCTGCGACTGCCCGCCACCGTGGCGTTCGACCACCCGACCCCGGTCGTGCTCGCCGCGCACCTCGACCGGGAGATCGGCGGCCGGGCCGCACCGGCCGCCACGCCGGCCGGCACCGCGACCACCGCCGTCGACGAGCCGATCGCCGTCGTCGGCATGGCCTGCCGGTTCCCCGGCGACGTCCGCAGCCCCGAGGACCTGTGGAACCTGGTCACCGCCGGCGCGGACGTGATCGCGCCGTTCCCCACCGACCGGGGCTGGGACCTGGCCGGCCTGCTGAACGACGGCGACGACCGGCCCGCGCCCCGGCACGGCGGCTTCCTGTACGACGCCGCCGACTTCGACGCCGCGTTCTTCGGCATCAACCCGCGCGAGGCGCTCGCCATGGACCCGCAGCAGCGGCTGCTGCTCGAGACGTCGTGGGAGGCGCTGGAACGTGCCGGCGTCGACCCGGCCACCGTGCGCGGCAGCAGCACCGGTGTCTACGTCGGCCTGATCTACCACGACTACGCCGGCACCGCCGTCGGCGCCGACGACGAACTCGACGGGTACGTGGGCAACGGCAGCGCCGGCAGCGTCGCCTCCGGCCGCATCTCCTACCTGCTCGGCCTGGAAGGCCCGGCGGTCACCGTCGACACCGCCTGCTCGTCGTCGCTCGTCGCGCTGCACCTGGCCGCCCAGGCGCTGCGCCAGCAGGAGTGCGGCCTGGCCCTGGCCGGCGGTGTCACGGTCATGTCCAGCCCCGGCATGCTCGCCGAGTTCTCCCGCCAGCGCGGCCTGTCCCCGGACGGGCGGTGCAAGGCGTTCGGCGCCGACGCCGACGGCACCGGCTTCGCCGAGGGCGTCGGCATGCTGCTGCTGGAACGCCTCTCCGACGCCCGCCGCAACAATCGCCGGATCCTCGCCGTGCTGCGCGGCAGCGCGGTCAACCAGGACGGCGCGAGCAGCGGCCTCACCGCCCCCAACGGCCCCTCCCAGCAGCGGGTCATCCGGGCCGCGCTGGCCAACGCGCGGCTGTCCCCGGCCGACGTGGACGTGGTCGAGGCGCACGGCACCGGCACCGCGCTCGGCGACCCGATCGAGGCGCAGGCGCTGCTCGCCACGTACGGGCAGGACCGGTCCACGCCGCTGCTGCTCGGCTCCGTCAAGTCGAACATCGGCCACACCCAGGCCGCCGCCGGCGTCGCCGGCATCATCAAGATGGTCCTCGCCATGCGGCACGGGGTGGTGCCGCCGACGCTGCACGCCGACCAGCCGTCCCCGCACGTCGACTGGACCGCCGGCGCGGTCACGCTGGCCACGACGGCGGCGCCCTGGCCGGCCGTCGACCGGCCCCGCCGCGCCGCCGTCTCCTCGTTCGGCATCTCCGGCACCAACGTGCACGCCATCCTGGAACAGGCCCCCGAACCGACAGCCGCCCCCACCACGCCACCGGCCGTCACCGGCGACCTCGGCACCCCGTGCGTGCTCTCCGCCCGCACCCCGGACGCGCTGCGCGCCCAGGCCGACCGGCTGGCCGCCTGGATCGAGGCGAACCCGGCGGTGCCGCTGACCGACCTCGCACACGCGCTCGCCACCGGACGGTCCGCGTTCGAACACCGGGCCGTGCTGCTGCCCCGCGACCGGTCCGGCCTGCTCGCCGGCCTGGCCGCCGTCGCCGCCGACGAACCGTCGTCCACTGTGGTACGCGGCACCGCCGGCACCGGCCGGCTCGCGGTGCTCTTCTCCGGTCAGGGCGCCCAACGCCCCGGCATGGGCCGCGAGGCGTACCGGGCGTTCCCGGTCTTCGCCGCCGCGCTGGACGAGGTCTGCCGGCACCTCGACCCGCTGCTGCCGCAGCCGCTGCGGCCGGTGCTGTTCGGCGACGGCGACCTGCTGGACCGCACCGAGTTCACCCAGCCGGCGCTGTTCGCCGTCGAGGTGGCGCTGTTCCGCCTGATCGAGTCGTTCGGGATCACCCCCGACGTGGTCGGCGGGCACTCCGTCGGCGAGATCACCGCCGCGTACGTGGCCGGGGTGCTCTCCCTGCCCGACGCCGCCACGCTGGTCGCCGCGCGCGGCCGGCTCATGCAGGCGCTGCCCGACGGCGGCGGCATGCTCGCGGTCGCCGCGCCCGAGGACGAGGTGACCGCCGCGCTCGCCGGGTACGCCGACCGGGTCGGCGTCGCCGCCGTCAACGGCCCGTCGGCCGTGGTCGTCTCCGGTGCCCTCGACGCCCTCGACGAACTGGAACGCGCCTGGCGGGAGCGCGGCCTGCGGACCCGCCGGCTGCGCGTCAGCCACGCGTTCCACAGCCCGCTGATGACGCCGATGCTGGACGAGTTCCGGGCCGTCGTCGACGGGCTCACCCTCGACCCGCCGCGCCTGCCGGTGCTGTCGAACCTGACCGGCCGCGTCGCCGAGCCGGACGCGCTGCGCGATCCCGACTACTGGGTGCGGCACGTCCGCGACGCGGTCCGCTTCGCCGACGGCATCGCCGACCTGCGGCAGCGCCACGTCGGCACGTACCTGGAGGTCGGGCCGGACGGGGTGCTCGCCGGCATGATCCGCGACTGCCTCGGCGACGACGCGACGCCGGTGGTGGTGCCGACGCTGCGCGCCGGACGTACCGAGGGGGCCGCGCTGCTCACCGCGCTCGCCGAGGCGTACGCCGGTGGCGTGCCGGTGGACTGGACGCCGCTGACCGGCGGCGGGGCACCGCTCGACCTGCCCACGTACCCGTTCCAGCGGCGGCGCTTCTGGCCCGACGCCACCGGCTGGCGGGCCGGTGACCTGACCGGCGCCGGGCTGGCCGCGCCCGGCCACCCGCTGCTCGGCGCCGCGGTGCGGCTGGCCGGTGCGGACGAGACGGTGCTGACCGGCCGGCTCGCGGTGTCCGCGCAGCCCTGGCTGGCCGAGCACGTCGTGGCCGGCGCGGTGCTGCTGCCCGGCACCGCGCTGGTGGAGCTGGTGGTGCGCGCCGGCGACGAGGTCGGCGCGCCCCGGGTACGCGACCTCACCGTCACCGCCCCGCTGGTGCTGCCCGCCACCGGCGGTGTCCGGGTGCAGGTGCGCGTCGGCGCCGCCGACGACACCGGCGGCCGGGACGCCGCCGTGTACGCCCAGCCGGACGACGACCCGGACGCGGAGTGGACCCGGCACGCCGAGGCGGTGCTGGAGCCGGCCGCCGCCGACGAGCCCGGCCTCGCCGCCTGGCCGCCGCCGGGCGTCACCGAGACGGACCTGACCGGCTGGTACGAGACGCTCGTCGGCCACGGCCTGACCTACGGGCCGACGTTCCAGGGCCTGCGCCGGGCCTGGACCGGCCGCGACGAGGTGTACGCCGAGGTGGCGCTCCCGGACACCACGGTGGCCGGGTTCGCGGTGCACCCGGCGCTGCTGGACGCCGCGTTGCACCCGATCGGCCTGCTGCCGGGCGGGACCGAGACGACCGGGCCGCGTGTGCCGTTCGCGTTCGAGGGCGTCCAGGTGCACGCCGCCGGCGCCCGGCTGCTGCGCGTCCGGCTGAGCCGCGCCGGTGCCGGGGTGCGTCTGGTGGCGGTCGACGAGACCGGCGCGCCGGTGGTGTCGGTCGACACGCTGGTGCTGCGCGAACTGGCCGGCGCCCCGGCCCCCGGCGCGGGTTCCCGCTCGCTGTACGCGGTGACCTGGCCGGTCGAGGAGATCCCGCCGGCCGAGGCGGATCTGACCTGGGCCGCGCTCGCCCCGGCCCGGCCGGACGACGCCGCCGCGGACCGCCCGGCCCGGGGCCGGAAGGCGACCCGACGCGACGCGGCCCGGCCGAACACCGGACCCCCGAACGCCGGCTGGCTCGACCCGGCCGAAGCGGTGCCGGCGTTCCCGGACGTCGCGGCGCTGGTGGCAGCCGTCGAGGCCGGCACGCCCGCCCCCGACGCGATCCTGCTGCCGATCGGTCTCCCGGCGCGCACCACCGACGCCCTGACCGGCGCGGCGGGCAGCGGCGTGGCCGATGCGGTGGCCGACGGCGTGGCGGGCGTGGACGGTGCGGTCGATCGGGCGGCCGAGGGGGCGGGCGTCCACGGGGACCTGCCCGCCCGGGTGCGGTCGCTGACGGCGGCGGTGCTGGCGGCCGTGCAGGCGTGGCTGGCCGCGGACGCGCTCGCCGACTCGCGGCTGGTGGCGGTGACCCGGAACGCGGTGACCACCGGCGACGACCGGGCCGTCGACCCGGCCGCCGCGGCGGTGTGGGGACTGCTGCGCTCGGCACAGTCCGAACACCCGGACCGGATCGTGCTCGTGGACGCCGACGCCGCCCTCGACCCGCGCGCGCTCGGCGTACTGGCCGCCGTGGTGGCCGACCCCGCCACCGTGGGCGGTCAGCTCGCGCTGCGCGGCGACCTGGTGTGCGTACCCCGGTTGACGCGACCGGCGGGTGCGGAGTTGGCGCCGCCGGCGGCGGGTGGCTGGCACGTCGCCGCCGCCCGGCCCGGCACGCTCGACGGCGTCGAGATCGTCCCGGCCACGCCGGCCCCGCTCGCGGCCGGTGAGGTGCGGGTGGCGGTGCGGGCGGCCGGGGTGAACTTCCGGGACGTGTTGATCGCGTTGGGGATGTATCCGGATGCGTCGGCGGTGATGGGCAGTGAGGGCGCTGGGGTGGTCCTGGAGGTCGGTCCGGGGGTGTCCGGGTTGGCCGTGGGTGATCGGGTGTTCGGGTTGTTCGAGCCCGGGTTCGGTCCGGTGGTGGTGGCGCGGCGGGATCGGATCGCGCGGGTGCCGGCGGGGTGGTCGTTCGTTGAGGCGGCGTCGGTGCCGGTGGTGTTCCTGACGGCGTGGTACGCGTTGCGGGATCTGGCTGGGCTGCGTTCGGGTGAGTCGGTGTTGATCCACTCCGGTGCTGGTGGGGTGGGGATGGCGGCGATCCAGATCGCCCGGCATCTCGGTGCGACGGTGTACGCGACGGCGAGTCCCGGTAAGTGGGGCGCGTTGCGGGGGCTGGGGGTGGCGGCGGAGCGGATCGCGTCGTCGCGGACCACCGAGTTCGAGCAGTCGTTCCGGACCGCCAGTGGTGGCGCCGGGGTGGACGTGGTGTTGGACGCCCTGGCCGGTGAGTTCGTGGACGCGTCGTTGCGGTTGTTGCCGCGCGGCGGCCGGTTCGTGGAGATGGGCAAGACGGACCTGCGGGATCCGGCGGTGGTGGCGCGGGACCATCCGGGCGTCGCGTACCGGTCGTTCGACCTGAACGAGGCCGGCGGCGAGCGCATCGGCCAGATGCTGTCCGAGCTGCTCGCGCTGTTCACCAGCGGCGCGTTGCGGCCCCTGCCGGTCCGGACCTGGGACGTGCGGCAGGCGCGGACCGCGTTGCGGCACCTCAGCCAGGCCCGGCACGTCGGCAAGGTGGTGCTCACCGTGCCGGCGTCGGCCGACCCGGACCGGGTCACGCTGGTGACCGGCGCGTCCGGCGCCCTCGCGGGCATCGTCGCCCGGCACCTCGTCGCCACCGGCCGGTCCCGGAACCTGCTCCTCGCGGCCCGCCGCGCGCCGGCCGACGACCCGACCTACGCGGCCCTCGTCGACGAGTTGGAGACGGCCGGCGCGACCGTCCGGGTCGCCACCGTCGACGTGGCGGACGACACCCAGGTCGCCGCGCTGCTGGCCGGCGTGGACCTGACCGCCGTGCACCACTGCGCCGGCGTCATCGCCGACGCCACGATCGCGTCGCTGGACGCCGACGCCGTCGACCGGGTGCTGCGGCCCAAGGTGGACGCCGCCTGGGCGCTGCACCGGGCCACCGCCGGCCACGACCTGGCGGAGTTCGTGCTGTTCTCCTCCATCGCGGCGACGCTCGGCTCACCGGGGCAGGGCAACTACGCTGCCGCGAACGCGTTCCTCGACGCGCTCGCCACCCACCGCCACGCGACCGGACTGCCCGCCACCAGCATCGGCTGGGGCGCGTGGGCCACCGGCGGCATGGCCGGGCGGCTCGACGCGGGCGACCGGCAGCGACTCGGCCGGATCGGCATGACCGGGCTCAGCGCCGCCGAGGGGGCGACCCTGCTCGACGCCGCCGCCGCGCAACCGCTGCCCGCCGTGGTCGCCGCCCGGCTGCGCATCACCGGCGACCGGACGCAGCTCCCGCCGCTGCTGCGACTGCTGGCCCCCACCGGCGTACGCCGGCAGGCCCGCACCGCGGACACGAACACCGCCGGCTGGGCCGAGCGGCTCGCCGGCCTGGCCCCGGACGAGGCGACCGCGTTGCTCGTCGAGCTGGTCCGGACGCAGGCCGCGGCGGTGCTCGGGCACGCGTCCGCGCAGGCGGTGCCCGGCACCCGGGCGTTCAAGGACCTCGGGTTCGACTCGCTGACCTCGGTGGAGCTGCGCAACCGGCTCGCGTCGGCCACCGGGCTGCGGCTGCCCGCCACGCTGGTCTTCGACCACCCCACCCCGGAACGCCTCGCCGAACACCTGCACGAACGACTCGGCCACCGGCCGGCCGCCGTCGCCGCCGCGACCCGGGCCACCGCCACCGAGGACGACGACCCCATCGCCATCATCGGCATGGCCTGCCGGCTCCCCGGCGGCGTCACCACCCCGGACCAACTGTGGGACCTGGTCTCCACCGGCGGCGACGGGATCGCCGAGTTCCCCGCCGACCGGGGCTGGGACCTCGACGCGCTCTACGACCCGGACGCCGACCGCGCCGGCACCTCCACCACCCGGTACGGCGGGTTCCTCGCCGACGCGGCCGACTTCGACCCGGCGTTCTTCGGCATCAGCCCCCGCGAGGCGCTCGCCATGGACCCGCAGCAGCGGCTGCTGCTGGAAACCTCGTGGGAGGCGTTCGAGTCCGCCGGCCTCGACCCGCACGACCGCACCACGACCACCGGCGTCTTCGCCGGACTGATCCACCACGACTACGCCGGCCGGCTCGACGCCTCCGCGGAACTGGAGGGCTACCTGGTCAACGGCACCGCCGGCAGCGTCGCCTCCGGCCGCGTCGCGTACGTCTTCGGGCTGGAAGGACCGGCCGTCACGGTGGACACCGCGTGTTCGTCGTCGCTTGTCGCGCTGCACCTGGCCGCCCAGGCGCTGCGGGCCGGGGAATGCGACCTGGCCCTCGCGGGCGGCGTGACCGTGATGGCCACGCCCAGCGCGTTCGTCGGCTTCTCCCGCCAGCGTGGACTGGCCCCCGACGGGCGGTGCAAGTCGTTCGCCGCCGGCGCCGACGGCACGAGTTGGGGCGAGGGCGTCGGCATGCTGCTCGTCGAACGGCTCAGCGACGCCCGCCGTCGCGGCCACCGGGTCCTCGCGGTGGTGCGGGGCACGGCCGTGAACCAGGACGGCGCGTCGAACGGCCTGACCGCGCCGAACGGGCCGTCGCAGCAGCGGGTGATCCGGCAGGCCCTGGCGAACGCGCGGCTGAGCACCGCCGACGTGGACGCGGTCGAGGCGCACGGCACCGGCACCACGCTCGGGGATCCGATCGAGGCGCAGGCGGTGTTGGCGACGTACGGGCAGGACCGGTCGACGCCGCTACTGCTCGGGTCGGTGAAGTCGAACATCGGCCACACCCAGGCCGCGGCCGGCGTCGCCGGGATCATCAAGATGGTCCTCGCCATGCGGTACGGGATCATGCCGCCGACGCTGCACGTGGACGAGCCGTCGCCGCACATCGACTGGACGGCCGGGGCGGTGACGCTGGCGACGGCGCCGACGCCGTGGCCCTCGGTGGACCGGCCGCGTCGGGCGGCGGTGTCGTCGTTCGGGATCTCCGGCACCAACGCCCACGTCATCCTGGAACAACCCACCGACGTCATCGAGCCGGCGGGCGTCGGGGAGCCGGCCGGTGGGCCGGTGCCGGTGCTGCTGTCGGCGCGTACCGACGCGGCGCTCGCCGCGCAGGCCGACCGCTGGGCGCGCTGGCTCGCCGCCGACGGGACGCTCCGCCCGGTCGACGTCGGATGGTCCGCGCTCACCACCCGGCCGACGCTGGAGCAGCGGGCCGTACTCGGCGTCACCGACCGGGACGAACTGCTGGCCGCGCTGCGCGCGCTGGCCGGTGGCACGTCCTCCGGCGCGGTGACCACCGGCCCGGCCGGCCCGCGTGGACGACTGGCGGTGCTGTTCTCCGGGCAGGGTGCGCAGCGTGCCGGCATGGGTCGGGAGTTGTCCGAGGCGTTCGGTGTGTTCGCCGCCGCGATGGACGAGGTGTGCGCGCAGCTCGATCCGTTGCTGCCGCAGCCGTTGAAGCCGGTGCTGTTCGGCGACGGTGATCTGCTGGACCAGACGCAGTTCACGCAGGCCGGGCTGTTCGCGTTCGAGGTGGCGCTGTTCCGTCTGGTCGAGTCGTTCGGGGTGAGCCCGGACTTCGTGGGTGGGCACTCGATCGGCGAGGTCACCGCCGCCTACGTGGCGGGGGTGTTGTCGCTGCCGGACGCGTGCGCGCTGGTCGCCGCGCGGGGCCGGCTCATGCAGGCGTTGCCGGCCGGTGGCGGGATGCTGGCGGTCGCCGCGCCGGAGGCCGACGTGACGGAATCGGTTGCCGGACATCCGAGCCTGGGGATCGCGGCGGTCAACGGACCGTCGTCGACGGTGGTGTCCGGTCCGGTCGACGCGCTGGACGAGATCGAGCGGACCTGGCGGGACCGGGGTGTCCGGGTTCGTCGGTTGACGGTGTCGCACGCGTTCCACAGCCCGCTGATGGAGCCGATGCTCGCCGAGTTCCGCACCGCGCTGGACGGGTTGACGTTCGCCGCGCCGCTGCTGCCGGTCGTGTCCAACGTGACCGGTGCCCTCGCTGGGTCCGACGAGATCACCAGCGTCGACTACTGGGTGCGGCACGTGCGGGAGGCGGTGCGTTACGCCGACGGGGTGACCGCGCTGCGGGCGGCTGGGGCGGACACGTTCCTGGAGGTCGGCCCGCAGAGCGTGCTGACCGCGCTGACCGCGGAGATCCTGCCCGACGACGACACCGTCGTCGCGACCGCGGTGCAGCGTCGGGACCGGGACGAGACCGGGGCGTTGCTGGCCGGCCTGGCGGAGTTGCACGTGCATGGTGTGCGCGTCGACTGGGCGCCGTGGTTCGCCGGCACCGGCGCGACCCGCGTCGACCTGCCCACCTACGCGTTCCAGCACGAGCGGTTCTGGCCGGACACGCCGACCCGCGCCGACGCCTCCGACGCCGAGTTCTGGGCCGCCGTGGAGAGCGGCGACCTCACCGCGCTCGCCGGTCACCTCGCCGACGACGCCCTCGACACGCTCGCCCCGGCGCTGCCCGCGCTCACCACGTGGCGGCGGGCCCGCACCCGGCGTACCCCGGCCGACCGGTGGGCGTACCAGGTCACCTGGAAGTGGCTCGACCTCGACGAGCGGCCCGCCACCGGCGGCGCCTGGCTGGTCGTCGCCCCGGCCGGCGAACCCGCCACCGCCGACGTCGCCGCCGCGCTGGCCGGCGCGGAACTGCGGCCGGTCACCGTCGACCCGGCCGGCACCACCCGGACCGACCTCGCCGCCGCGCTCGGCAAGGCGCTCGCGGACGGGCCGGTCGACGGCGTGGTCTCGCTGCTCGGCCTGCACGACGCGCCGCACCCGGACCATCCGGCGCTGCCCGCCGGCACCGCCGCCACGCTGCTGCTGATCCAGGCGCTGCACGACACCGGCGACACGCCGCCGCTGTGGTGCCTCACCCGGGACGCGGTCGCCACCGACGGCGGCGACCCGGTGCACGGCGTCGCCCAGGGCGGCCTGTGGGGCCTGGCCCGGGTCGCCGGGCTGGAACTGCCCCGGCTGCGCGTCAACCTGCTCGACCTGCCCGCCGGCGACACCGACCCGGCCCGGCTCGCCGCCGCGCTCACCAGCGGCGGCGACGAGGACCAGTTCGCGCTGCGCGGCGGCGGCCTCTACGCGCGCCGCCTGGTCCGCGCCACCCCGGCCGCGCCGGCCGCCGCCGACCGGTGGCAGCCCAGCGGCACGGTGCTGGTCACCGGCGGCACCGGCGCGCTCGGCGCGCACGTCGCCCGCTGGGCGGCCGGCGCCGGCGCGGAGCACCTGGTGCTCACCAGCCGGCGCGGCGACGCCGCCCCCGGCGCGGCCGAGCTGCGCGACGAGCTGACCGCAACCGGCGTACGCGTCACGATCGCCGCCTGCGACGTGGCCGACCGGGACGCGGTCGCCGCGCTGCTGACCCGCCTCGACGCCGACCCGGCGCCGCTGACCGCCGTCGTGCACGCCGCCGGGCTCAACGACGTGGCGCCGCTGCTCGACACCGACCCGGACCGGCTGGCCGGGGTGCTGACCGGCAAGACCGCCGGCGCGGTGCACCTCGACGAGCTGCTCGGCGACCGGCCGCTCGACGCGTTCGTGCTGTTCGCGTCCATCGCCGGGGTGTGGGGCAGCGGCGGGCAGGCCGGCTACGCGGCCGGCAACGCCCACCTCGACGCGCTGGCCGCCCGGCGGCACGCCCGCGGCCTCGCCGCCACCTCGGTGGCCTGGGGACCGTGGGCCGACGGCGGCATGGCCACCGACGATGCGCAGCGGGAACTGGCCCGACGTGGCCTGCGGGCGATGGCCCCGGCCGACGCGGTGCACGCCATGCGCGTCGCGGTCGGGCGCGGCGACGCCACCCTCACCGTGGTCGACGTGGACTGGGCGACGTTCGCCCCCGCGTACGCGTCGAGCCGTCCCCGGCCGTTCCTGGCCGACCTGCCCGAGGCCCGGCAGGCGATCCGCGCCGCCGCGGAGGTCCCCGCCGACGGTGGCGCGGCGCTACGCGACCAGCTCCGCGACCTGTCCGCCGAGGACCGGGACCGGCGGCTCGTCGAACTGGTCCGCGCCGAGGCGGCGGCCGTGCTCGGCCACGGCGGCCCGGAGCGGGTCAAGCCCCGGCGGGCGTTCAAGGACCTCGGCTTCGACTCGCTGACCGCGGTCGAGCTGCGTAACCGGCTCAACCGGGCCACCGGCCTGTCGCTGCCCACCACGCTGGTCTTCGACCACCCCGACCCGGCCGCGCTCGCCGACCACCTGCGCGCCACGCTGCTGCCCGACGCGTCGACCACGCCGACGGCGGACCCGGCCGAGACCGCGGTACGCGAGGCGCTGGCCACCGTCCCGCTCGCCCGCATCCGCGAGGCCGGGCTGCTGGAGTTGCTGCTCGGCCTCGCCGACGGCGACGGCCCCGCGCCCGAGCCGGACGGCGCGGAGGTCGACCTCGACGACCTCGACACCGACACCCTGATCCGGCTGGCCCTCGACGGCTCCGAGTCCTGACGCCCACGTACGGAGTAGATGATGTCCACGTCCGCAGACAAGGTCGTCGAGGCGCTTCGGGCCTCCCTCAAGGAGACCGGCCGGCTCAAGCAGCTCAACCAGCAGCTCACCGCCGCCGCCCGGGAACCGATCGCGATCGTCGCGATGTCCTGCCGCTACCCGGGCGGGGTGTCCACCCCGGAGCAGTTGTGGGAGCTGGTGGACGCCGGCGGCGACGCGATCGCCGGTTTCCCCACCGACCGGGGCTGGGACCTGGCCAACCTCTACGACCCGTCCGCCGACCGGGTCGGCCGCTCCACCACCCAGCAGGGCGGCTTCCTCTACGACGCGGCCGGCTTCGACGCCGAGTTCTTCGGCATCAGCCCGCGTGAGGCGCTCGCCATGGACCCGCAGCAGCGGCTGCTGCTGGAAACGTCGTGGGAGGCGTTCGAGACCGCCGGCATCGCCCCCTCGTCGGTACGCGGGCAGAAGGTCGGCGTGTTCGTCGGCACCGCCGCCAACGGATACGGCGTCGCCGCCGACGGCGGCGCGACCGACGCCGACGAGGGCTACCTGCTCACCGGCACCGTCACCAGCGTCGTCTCCGGGCGGATCGCGTACGCGCTGGGCCTGGAAGGGCCCGCCGTCACCGTGGACACCGCCTGCTCGTCGTCGTTGGTCGCGCTGCACCTGGCCGCGCAGGCGCTGCGGGCCGGCGAGTTCGACCTGGCGCTCGCCGGCGGCGTGACGGTGATGGCCAGCCCCAGCGCGTTCGTCGGCTTCTCCCGCCAGCGGGGCCTCGCCTCCGACGGGCGGTGCAAGTCGTTCGCCGCCGCCGCCGACGGCACCGGCTGGGCCGAGGGCGTCGGCCTGCTGCTCGTCGAACGGCTCGCCGACGCCCGCCGCAACGGCCACCCGGTCCTCGCGGTGCTGCGCGGCAGCGCCGTCAACCAGGACGGCGCGTCCAACGGGCTCACCGCCCCCAACGGCCCCTCCCAGCAGCGGGTCATCCGGCAGGCGCTCAGCAACGCCCGGCTGGACACCGCCGACGTGGACGCGGTCGAGGCGCACGGCACCGGCACCACGCTCGGCGACCCGATCGAGGCGCAGGCGCTGCTGGCCACGTACGGGCAGGACCGCGACGGCCGCGACCCGCTCTGGCTGGGCTCGATCAAGTCGAACCTGGGCCACAGCCAGTCCGCCGCCGGCGTCGCCGGCGTGATCAAGATGGTGCAGGCCATCCGGCACGGCCGGCTGCCCGCCACGCTGCACGTCGACACGCCGTCGCCGCACATCGACTGGTCCGCCGGCGCGGTGGAGCTGCTCACCGAGGCCCGGAGCTGGCCGGCGGTGGACCGGCCGCGCCGCGCCGCGATCTCCTCGTTCGGCATCAGCGGCACCAACGCCCACGTCATCCTGGAACAGGCCGACCCGACGCCCACCCCGGCGCCGGACACCGACCGGCCGCCCCTGGTCGCCGGCGCCGCCACCGTGTGGCCGCTCTCCGCCCGGTCCGCCGACGCGCTGCGCGAGCAGGCCGCCCGACTGGCCCGCCACGTCCGCGCGCACGCCGACCTCGACCCGGCGCGGCTGGCCTGGTCGCTGGCCACCACCCGGTCGGTGTTCGAGCACCGGGCCGCCGTGGTGGCCGCCGACCCCGAGCAGCTCCTCGCCGGCCTGGACGCGGTCGCCGCCGGCACCCCCGCCGCCACCGTCGTCGCCGGCCAGGCCGGCGAGCCGGGGGAGGGCCCGGTCTGGGTGTTCCCCGGCCAGGGCGCGCAGCACGTCGCCATGGCCGCCGAGCTGATCGGCGCCGCGCCGGTCTTCGACGAGGCGCTCGCCGAGTGCCAGGCCGAACTGGACCGCTGGCTCGACGTCGACGTGGTCGCCGTGCTCACCGGCGGCGACGACTCGTGGCTGACCCGCTCCGAGATCGCCCAGCCGGCGCTGTTCGCGGTCGGCGTGGCGCTGGCCCGGCTGTGGCGGCACGCCGGGATGAGTCCGCGCGCCGTGATCGGCCACTCCCAGGGCGAGATCGTCGCCGCCCACGTGGCCGGCGCGCTCACCCTCGCCGACGCGGCCCGGGTGCTGGCGCTGCGGCTGCGGGCGCTGGCCGACGTCGCCGGCACCGGCACCATGGCCGCCGTCGACCTGCCCGCCGCCGAGCTGGCCGCCCGGCTGCCCGAGGGCGTCACCGTCTCGGTGGTCAACGGCCCCGCCACCACCGCCGTCGCCGGACCGTCGCAGGCCGTCGCCGACCTGATCGCCACGCTGGTCGCCGACGGCGTACGGGCCCGGCCGGTGGCCGTCGACTACGCCTCGCACTCGCCGGCCGTGGCGCCGGTCGCCGACCGGCTCCGCACCGAACTGGCCGGCCTGACGCCGCGTCCCGGCGACGTGCCGATCATCTCCACCGTCACCGGCGACCGGCTCGACGGCACCCGCTTCGACGCCGACCACTGGGCCGACAACCTGCGCCTGCCGGTGCTGTTCGACACCGCCGTGCGGACCGCGATCGACGCCGGGCACACCGACTTCGTGGAGGTGTCCCCGCACCCGGTGCTCACCATGTCGGTCGCGGCCATCCTGGACGACACCGGCACCACCGGCCGCGCGCTGTCCACGCTGCGGCGCGGCGACGACGCCCGGCTGCGGCTGCTGACCAGCATCGCTCACGCCCACGCGCACGGCCTGCCGGTGGACCTGACCCGGGTCCTCGCTCCCGCGCCGGTGCTCACCGGCCTGCCCACGTACGCGTTCCAGCGGCGGCGCTACTGGCCGGAGCGGATGGCGGCGACCGCCGCCGGTCCGGTCGGCCCGGACGTCGTCGACGTGGAGTTCTGGTCGGCCGTGGAACGCGCCGACGTTGCCGCGCTCACCGCCGGCGACGCCGACCCGGAGGTGCTCGCCCCGGCGCTGCCGCTGCTGTCGTCCTGGCGTCGCGCCCGGCTCCAGCGGGCCGTGCTGGACGGCTGGTCGTACCGGGTGGTGTGGCAGCCGGCCACCGCCGTCGCCACCCCGGCCGCCGCCGACCTGCTGGTGGTGTCGCCGGCCGGCGACGACCGGGCGGACACCTGGCTGGCCGCGCTCGCCGCCGCGCTGCCCGACGGGTCGACGCTGCGCACGCTGCCCGTCGACCCGGTCCACGTCACCCGCGCGGAGCTGGCCGCGTCGCTCACCGACGAACCGACCGCGATCGTGTCGCTGCTCGGGCTCGCCGACGCCGACCACCCGGGCCACCCCGGCATCTCCACCGGTCTGGTCGCCACCACCCGGCTGGTGCAGGCCGCCCAGGACGCCGGCCGCACCGCCCCGCTGTGGTGCGTCACCCAGGGCGGCGTGGGCACCGGCCCGGCCGAGCCGGTCACCAGCGCCGCCCAGGCCGCGCTCTGGGGCCTGGCCCGGGTGATCGGCCTGGAACACCCCCGGCAGTGGGGCGGTGTGCTCGACCTGCCCGCCGCGCCCGACGCCGCGACCTGGGCCGAGGTGGCCCGCGTCCTCACCGGCGGCGGTGACGAGGACCAGTACGCGGTCCGCCCGTACGGCACGTTCGTCCGCCGGCTGGCCCGCACCACCGCCCGCACCGCCGGGCAACTCGCCGGCTGGCAGCCGCGCGGCACCGTGCTGATCACCGGCGGCACCGGCGCGATCGGCGCCCAGGCCGCCCGCTGGCTGGCCGCCAACGGCGCCGAGCACCTGGTGCTCACCAGCCGCCGGGGGCTCGACGCCGCCGGGGCCCGCGAGCTGGCCGACGAGCTGACCGCCGACGGGGTACGGGTCAGCGTGGTCGCCTGCGACCTGGCCGACCGGGAGCAGGTCGCCGCGCTCGTCGCCGGCCTGGACGACGTCGCGCCGCTGACCGCCGTGCTGCACGCCGCCGGCATCACCCGGCTGACCGCGCTCGTCGACACCGACCTGGACGTGTTCGACCACGTGATGGCCGGCAAGGTCGCCGGCGCCGCGTACCTCGACGAGCTGCTCGGTGACCGGCCGCTCGACGCGTTCGTACTGTTCGCGTCCATCTCCGGCGTGTGGGGCAGCGGCGGGCAGGGCGCGTACGCGGCCGCGAACGCCTATCTGGACGCGCTCGCCGAGCAGCGCCGCGCCCGGGGACTGACCGCGACCTCGATCTCCTGGGGCGCCTGGGCCGAGGGCGGGATGGCCACCACCGAGGAGGCGCAGCGGCTGCTCAGCCGGCGTGGCCTCAACCCGATGCAGCCGGCCGCCGCGCTGCTGGCCCTGCGCCGGGCCGTCGAGCACGGCGAGACCACGCTGGTCGTGGCCGACGTGGACTGGGCCCAGTTCGCGCCCGCGTACGCCTCCGCCCGGCCCCGGCCGCTGCTCGCCGACATCCCGGAGGCCCGGGACGCGCTGACCGAGCGGCCCGCCACCGCCGACGTCGACGACCGGGCCGGCGGACTGCGCCGGGAACTGCTCGACCTGCCCCGCGCCGACCGGGAACGCCGCCTCACCGACCTGGTCCGCGACCACGCCGCCGCGGTCCTCGGCCACGCCGGCAGCGACGCGGTACGCCCCCGGCGCGCGTTCCGCGACCTCGGCTTCGACTCGCTGACCGCGGTGGAGCTGCGTAACCAGCTCACCGCCGCCACCGGCCTGTCGCTGCCCACCACCGTCATCTTCGACTACCCCAGCCCGGCCGTGCTGGCCGGTCAGCTCGCCACGCTGCTGCGGCTGCCCGAAGCCGGCGACGCCGCCGCCGACGTCCCCGCCGGCCCGGTGACCGCCGACGAGCCGATCGCGATCGTCGGCATGAGCTGCCGCTACCCGGGCGGTGTCGCCGACCCGGACGGGCTGTGGGAGCTGGTCGCCGAGGGCCGCGACGGCATCACCGAGTTCCGCACCGACCGGGACTGGGACCTCGACCGGCTCTTCGCCGACGACCCGGACGCCCCCGGCCGCTCGTTCACCCGCCACGGCGGGTTCATCGACCGGGCCACCGAGTTCGACCCGGACTTCTTCGGCATCAGCCCGCGCGAGGCGCTCGCCATGGACCCGCAGCAGCGGCTGCTGCTGGAGGCCACCTGGGCGGCGTTCGAGCAGGCGGCGCTCAACCCGGACTCGCTGCACGGCACCGCCACCGGCGTGTTCGTCGGCGCGTCCCCGTCCGGCTACGGCGCCGGCGACGAGACCCGCGACCTGGACGGCTACCGGCTCACCGGCGGCGCGCACAGCGTCATCTCCGGCCGGGTCGCCTACACGTTCGGGCTGGAGGGCCCGGCGGTCACCGTGGACACCGCCTGCTCGTCGTCGCTCGTCGCGCTGCACCTGGCCGTGCAGTCGCTGCGCCAGGGCGAATGCGACCTGGCCCTGGCCGGCGGCGTGAACGTGCTGGTGACCCCCGGCGCGTTCGTCGAGTTCACCCGCCAGGGCGGGCTGGCCGCCGACGGCCGCTGCCGGTCGTTCGCCGCCGCCGCCGACGGCACCGGCTGGTCCGAGGGCGTGGGTGTGCTGGTGGTGGAGCGGCTCTCCGACGCCCGCCGCAACGGCCACCGGGTGCTCGCCGTGGTCCGGGGCTCCGCGGTCAACCAGGACGGCGCGTCCAACGGCCTCACCGCCCCGAACGGGCCGTCCCAGCAGCGCGTCATCCGGGCCGCGCTCACCGCCGCCGGGCTGACCACCGCCGACGTGGACGCCGTCGAGGCGCACGGCACCGCCACCACGCTCGGCGACCCGATCGAGGCGCAGGCGCTGCTGGCCACGTACGGGCAGGAGCGGGCCGGCGAGCCACTGTGGCTGGGCTCGATCAAGTCGAACATCGGGCACAGCCAGGCCGCCGCCGGCGTCGCCGGGGTGATCAAGATGGTGCAGGCGCTGCGCCACGGTGTGCTGCCCCGCACGCTGCACGTGGACGCGCCGACCCCGCACGTCGACTGGTCGGCCGGCGCGGTGGAGCTGCTCACCGAGGCCCGGCCGTGGCCGGCGGTGGACCGGCCCCGCCGGGCGGCGGTCTCCTCGTTCGGCGTCAGCGGCACCAACGCCCACGTCATCATCGAGCAGCCGCCCGCCGTCGAGCCCGAGGTGACCGACCGGCCCGCGCCGCCGTCGCTGGTGCCGGTGCTGGTGTCGGCGCGCGGTGACGGCGGGCTGGCCCGGCAGGCGGCCCGCTGGGCCGACGCGTTCGCCGCGCCGGACCGCCCCGACCTGGCCGACGTGGGCCGCACGTCGCTGACCGCGCGGACCGCGCTGGAGCACCGGGCGGTGCTGCTTGCCGCCGACCAGGACGAGTTGACCGCCGGGCTGCGCGCGCTCGCCGCCGGTGGGGCGGCCGACAACCTGGTCACCGGCCGCGCCACCGACCGGGGCCCGGTCGCGGTGCTGTTCTCCGGGCAGGGCGCGCAGCGTGCCGGCATGGGTCGGGAGTTGTCCGAGGCGTTCGGTGTGTTCGCCGCCGCGTTGGACGAGGTGTGCGCGCAGCTCGATCCGTTGCTGCCGGAGCCGTTGAAGCCGGTGCTGTTCGGCGACGGTGATCTGCTGGACCAGACCCAGTTCACGCAGGCGGGGCTGTTCGCGGTCGAGGTGGCGTTGTTCCGCCTGGTCGAGTCGTTCGGCGTGAGCCCGGACTTCGTGGGTGGGCACTCGATCGGTGAGGTCACCGCCGCGTACGTGGCGGGCGTGTTGTCGCTGCCGGACGCGTGTGCGCTGGTGGCGGCGCGGGGCCGGCTGATGCAGGCGTTGCCGGTCGGCGGTGGGATGTTGGCGGTTGCGGCGCCGGAGGCCGAGGTGGCCGCGTCGATCGAGGCGCACCCCGCGCTGGGGATCGCGGCGGTGAACGGGCCGTCGTCGACGGTGGTGTCCGGTCCGGTCGACGCGCTGGACGAGATCGAGCGGACCTGGCGGGACCGGGGTGTGCGGGTTCGTCGGTTGACGGTGTCGCACGCGTTCCACAGTCCACTCATGGAGCCGATGCTCGCCGAGTTCCGCACCGTCCTCGACGGGTTGACGTTCGCCGCGCCGCTGCTGCCGGTCGTGTCGAACCTGACCGGCGCGCTGGCCGACCCGACCGAGATCACCACCGCCGACTACTGGGTGCGGCACGTGCGGGAGGCGGTCCGGTTCGCCGACGGCGTGACCGCGCTGCGCGCCGCCGGGGTGGACACGTTCCTGGAGATCGGCCCGCGCAGCGTCCTCACCGCGCTGGTCCGCGACACCGCCGACGACCCGGCCGGGCTGGCCGTCGCCACCCAGCGCGCCGACCGGCCCGAGCCCCGCGCGCTGCTCACCGCGCTGGCGGAACTCTTCGCCGGCGGCGCGCACGTCGACTGGACCCCGCTGTTCGCCGGCGCCCCGGCCACCGCCGCCGACCTGCCGACCTACGCGTTCGGCGGCGACCGCTACTGGCTGCGCCCGGCCGGGCCCGCCGCCGACGTCACCGGCGCCGGTCTCGGCGCCGCCGGCCACCCGCTGCTCACCGCCGCCGTCCGGCTGGCCGGCGAGGACGCCGCCGTGCTCACCGGCCGGCTGTCCCTGTCGACCCAGCCGTGGCTCGCCGACCACGAGGTCGCCGGCGCGGTCCTCGTCCCCGGCACCGCGCTCGTCGAACTCGTGCTGCGCGCCGGCGAGGAGTTCGGCCCCTGCCGGGTCCGCGAGCTGACCGTCGCCGCGCCGCTGGTGCTCCCCGCCCGGGGCGGGGTGCGCGTACAGGTGCGGGTCGGCCCCCGCGACCACGCCGGCTGGCGCACCGTCGCGGTGCACTCGCAGCCCGACGACGACCCCGACGGCGACTGGATCCGGCACGCCGAGGGTCTGCTCAGCGCCGCCGCCCCCGCCGAGGGGGCCGGCCTCGGCGCGTGGCCCCCGCCGCACGCGGTCGAGACCGACCTCACCGGCTGGTACGACGCGCTCGCCGGCCACGGCATGACCTACGGGCCGGCGTTCCAGGGCCTGCGACGGGCCTGGACGACCGGCGACGACACCGTCTACGCCGAGGTGACGCTGCCGTCCGCCGGCACCGACCAGGTCGGCGGGTTCGGCGTGCACCCCGCGCTGCTCGACGCCGCGCTGCACCCCACCGCGCTGCTGCCCGGCGACGGCACCACCGGCCCGAAGGCGCCGTTCGCGTTCACCGGCGTCCAGGTGCACGCCGTCGGCGCCCAGACGCTGCGGGTCCGGCTCACCCGGGCCGGCACGGCGGTGCGGCTGCTCGCCGTCGACCCCACCGACCGGCCCGTCGTCACCGTCGACGCGCTGGTGCTGCGCGAGCTGACCGGCGTCACGCCGCCGGCCGCCACCCGCGCCGCCCGCTCGCTGTTCCGGGTCGCCTGGCCGGCCGAGCCGCTCACCCCGGCCACCCCGCCCGCCACGGCGGTGCTCGGCGCGCCGCTGCCCGCCCTGCCCGACGCCGCCGCTTACCCGGACGTGGCCGCGCTGGTCGCCGCCGGCGGCGTACCCCCGCTGGTGCTGCTGCCGGTGCCGCCGGCCGGGCCGACGCCGGCCGCGGTCCGGGCCGCCGCCACCGGCGTGCTCGTCGCGCTGCGCGACTGGCTGACCGCCGACGCGACCGCCGACGCGCGGCTCGTCGTGACCACCCGCGACGCGATGCCCGCGACGTCGGACGACAGCGCCGCCGACCTGGCCGGCGCCGCCGTCTGGGGCCTGGTCCGCTCCGCCCAGTCCGAGCACCCCGGCCGGATCGTCCTGGCCGACCTGGACCGCGACCTCGACGCCGGCGTGCTGGCGCTGCTCGCGGCCGCCGCCGCTGACCCGGCCGCGGCGCAGCTCGCGGTCCGCGGCGACACCACCCACACCCCCCGACTGGTACGCGCCGACGCCCCACCCGCGACCACCCCGGCCACCTACGACGGCACCGTCCTGGTCACCGGCGGCACCGGCGCGCTCGGCGCGCTGCTCGCCCGGCACCTCGTCACCGACCGGGGCGTCGACTCGCTGGCCCTGGTCAGCCGGCGCGGACCCGACGCCGACGGCGCGGCCGACCTGGTCGCCGAGCTGACCGCGCTCGGCGCTGACGTCCGGGTGCTGGCCTGCGACCTCACCGACCGCGTTGCCGTCGACCGGCTGGTCGCCGACCTCACCGGCGCCGGCCGGCTCGCCGGGGTGGTGCACACCGCCGGCGTGCTCGACGACGCCGTGATCACCGGCACCGACGCCGACCGGCTGGCCCGGGTGCTCGCCCCCAAGGTGGACGCCGCCTGGCACCTGCACGAGGCCACCGCCGGTCTCGACCTCGACCTGTTCGTCACCTACTCGTCGATCGCCGGGGTGCTCGGTTCCCCCGGCCAGGGCGCGTACGCCGCCGCGAACGCCTACCTCGACGCGCTCGCGGTCCACCGCCGCGCCCAGGGCCGGCCGGCGCACGCGCTGGCCTGGGGCATGTGGGACACCGACGGGATGGCCGCCGGTCTCGACAGCGCCGACCGTTCCCGGGTGGCCCGCGCCGGGCTCGGCGTGATCACCGAGGCGGTCGGCGTCGCGCTCTTCGACACCGCCGTCGCGTCCGACACCGCCGCGCTCGTGCCGGCCGTGCTGGACCTGCCGGCGCTGCGCGCCGCCGCCGGTGTACCCCCGATGTTGCGTGCCCTGGCCGGCACGCCCGCCCGGCGGCAGGCCGGCGCGGCGGCCGACGGATGGGCCGACCGGCTCGCCCGACTCACCGACGACGAGGCCCGCGCCGAGGTGGGCCTGCTGGTCCGGGGCCTGGTCGCACAGGTGCTCGGCCACGGCGGCGCGGACGCGGTGCCGGCCGACCGGGCGTTCCAGGAGCTGGGCTTCGACTCGCTGACCGCGGTGGACCTGCGCAACCGGGTCAACGCCGCCACCGGGCTGCGGCTGGCGTCCACGCTGGTCTTCGACTACCCGACCCCGGCCGCGCTCGCCGCGCACGTGCACGAGCAGCTCACCGGCGCCACCGCCGTGACCCGCGCCGACGCGGCAACGGTCACCGGCGTGGACGAGCCGATCGCGATCGTCGGCATGGCCTGCCGCTATCCGGGCGGCATCGACAGCCCCGAGGCGCTGTGGGAGCTGCTGGCCGCCGACGGCGACGGCATCGGCGCGTTCCCCACCGACCGGGGCTGGGACCTGGACACGCTGTTCCACGACGATCCCGACCACCCGGGCACCTCGTACGCCCGGGAGGGCGGCTTCCTCGCCGGCGCCGCCGACTTCGACCCGGGCTTCTTCGGCATCAGCCCGCGTGAGGCGCTCGCCATGGACCCGCAGCAGCGGCTGCTGCTGGAGGCGTCCTGGGAGACGTTCGAGTCCGCCGGGGTCGACCCGGCCCGGCTGCGCGGCTCGCGCACCGGCGTGTTCGCCGGCCTGATGTACCACGACTACGCCGCCGGGTTGGGGGAGCTGCCGGAGGGCGTGGAGGGCTACCTCGGCACCGGCAACTCCGGCAGCGTCGTCTCCGGGCGGGTGGCCTACACGTTCGGGCTGGAGGGCCCGGCGGTCACCGTGGACACCGCCTGCTCGTCGTCGCTCGTCGCGCTGCACCTGGCGGTGCAGGCGCTGCGGTCCGGGGAGTGCGACCTGGCGCTCGCCGGCGGCGTGACGGTGATGGCCAACCCGGGCACGTTCATCGAGTTCTCCCGGCAGCGCGGTCTCGCCGCCGACGGCCGCTGCAAGTCGTTCGCCGCGTCGGCGGACGGCACCGGCTGGTCCGAGGGCGTCGGCGTGCTGCTGGTGCAGCGCCTGGCCGACGCCCGCCGCGACGGGCGGCGCATCCTCGCCGTGGTGTCCGGCACCGCGGTCAACCAGGACGGCGCGTCCAACGGCCTGACCGCGCCGAACGGCCCGTCGCAGCAGCGCGTCATCCGGCAGGCCCTGGCGAACGCGCGGCTGACCACCGCCGACGTGGACGCGGTCGAGGCGCACGGCACCGGCACCACGCTGGGTGACCCGATCGAGGCGCAGGCGCTGCTCGCCACGTACGGGCAGGAGCGGGCCGGTGAACCGCTCTGGCTGGGCTCGGTCAAGTCGAACCTGGGCCACACCCAGGCCGCGGCCGGCGCGGCCGGCATCATCAAGATGATCATGGCGATGCGGCACGGCGTGCTGCCCCGCACGCTGCACGTGGACGCGCCCTCCCCGCACATCGACTGGGACGCCGGCAACGTCTCCCTGCTCACCGCGGCCCGGCCCTGGCCACGGTCGCACCGGCCCCGCCGCGCCGCGGTCTCCTCGTTCGGGGTGAGCGGCACCAACGCGCACGTCATCATCGAGGCGCCGCCGGCCGAGCCGGCCCCCGTCGCCGCCGAGCCGCCGCGCCGACCCGCGCCGGTGCTGCTCTCCGCCCGCGACCCGGAGGCGCTCGCCGCGCAGGCCGACCGCTGGGCCCGCCGGCTGGCCGCCGACACCGCCGTCCGGCCGGTCGACGTCGGCTGGTCGTCGGTCACCGGCCGGGCCGTCCTGGATCACCGCGCCGTCGTAGTCGCCACCGACCGCGACGACCTGCTCGCCGGGCTGCGCGCGCTCGCCGCCGGCACGCCGGCCGGCACCGTGCACACCGGTACGGCTACCACCCGGGGCCGGCTCGCGATCCTCTTCTCCGGGCAGGGCGCGCAGCGCGCCGGCATGGGCCGCGAGCTGTCCGACGCGTTCGGTGTGTTCGCGTCCGCGCTGGACGAGGTGTGCGCGCAGTTCGACCCGCTGCTGCCGCAGCCGCTCAAGCCGGTGCTGTTCGACGACGGTGACCTGCTGGACCAGACCTGGTTCACCCAGGCCGGGCTGTTCGCGGTCGAGGTGGCGCTGTTCCGGCTCGTCGAGTCGTTCGGCGTCACCCCGGACTTCGTCGGCGGGCACTCGATCGGCGAGGTCACCGCCGCGTACGTAGCCGGCGTGTTGTCGCTGCCGGACGCGTGCGCGCTCGTCGCCGCGCGGGGCCGGCTCATGCAGGCGCTGCCGGCCGGCGGCGGGATGCTGGCCGTCGCCGCGCCGGAGCGGGACGTCCTGGCATCCCTCGACGGCACCCCCGAGCTGGGCGTCGCCGCCGTCAACGGGCCGTCGTCGGTGGTGGTGTCCGGGCCGCTCGACGCGCTGGACGAGGTCGAGCGCGGCTGGCGGGAACGGGGCGTCCGCACCCGCCGGCTGACCGTGTCGCACGCGTTCCACAGCCCGCTGATGGAACCGATGCTCGCCGAGTTCCGGGCCGTGCTCGACGGGTTGAGCTTCTCCGCGCCGCTGCTGCCGGTGGTGTCCAACCTGACCGGCGCGCTCGCCGACCCGGCCGACCTGACCCGCGCCGACTACTGGGTGCGGCACGTCCGCGAGGCGGTCCGCTACGCCGACGGGATCACCGCGCTGCGCGACGCCGGCGCGGACACGTTCCTGGAGATCGGCCCGCAGAGCGTGCTCACGGCGCTGACCGGCGACATCCTGCCCGACGCGCTCGCGGTCGCCGCCCAACGACGGGACCGCGACGAGACCGCCGCCCTGCTGGCCGCGCTGGCCGACCTGCACGTGCACGGCGTCCCGGTCTCCTTCCCGCAGTGGTTCGCCGGCACCGGCGCGACCCGCGTCGACCTGCCCACGTACGCGTTCCGGCACCAGCGCTACTGGCTGCCCACCGGCCGCCCCCGCGGCGGCGACGTCAGCGGCGCCGGGCTCGGCGACGCCGCCCACCCGCTGCTCGGCGCCGCCGTCACCGTGGCCGGCGCGGACCTGGTGGTGCTGACCGGCCGGCTGTCGCCGGCCACCCACCCGTGGCTCGCCGACCACGTGGTGGCCGGCGCCGTCCTGGTGCCCGGCACCGCGCTCACCGAACTGGCCGTCCGGGCCGGCGACGAGGCCGGCACCCCCCGGGTACGCGACCTCACGCTCACCGCGCCGCTGGTGCTGCCGGCGACCGGCGGCGTGCGGGTGCAGGTCAGCGTCGGCGCCCCCGACGCCACCGGCGGCCGTCCCGTGGCCATCCACTCCCAGCCCGACGGCGACGTCGAGTGGACCGCGCACGCCGACGGCGTGCTGGAACCCGCGTCCACCGTCGAACCCACCGTCGACGCCTGGCCGCCCGCCGGGCTGACCGAGGTGGACCTCACCGACTGGTACCCGGCGCTGGCCGGACACGGCCTCACCTACGGGCCGGTGTTCCAGGGCCTGCGCCGGCTCTGGACCGGCGACGGCGAGGCGTACGCCGAGGTCGCGCTCGGCGACGACGCGGCCGGTGAGGCGTCCCGGTTCGGCGTCCACCCGGCGCTGCTGGACGCCGCGCTGCACCCGGTCGGGCTGCTGCTCGCCGGCGACGGCCCGCGCGTGCCGTTCACCGTCGAGGGCCTCCAGGTGCACGCCACCGGGGCCCGCGCCCTGCGGGTGCGGC
Source organism: Micromonospora sp. NBC_01392 (assembly GCF_045040125.1). Lineage (NCBI taxonomy): Bacteria > Bacillati > Actinomycetota > Actinomycetes > Micromonosporales > Micromonosporaceae > Micromonospora > Micromonospora sp. NBC_01392. Next base: position 3,646,802 of record NZ_CP109549.1, read on the forward strand.
TCACCCGCACCGGCACCACCGTCCGCCTGGTCGCCGCGGACACCGCCGGCGCGCCCGTGGTGTCGATCGACACGCTGGCGCTGCGGGAGCTGACCGGCACGGTCGTCCCGAACGTCGCGGCCCGGTCCCTGTACGCGCTCCACTGGCAGCCCGAGGACGTCACGCCGGCCGACTCGCCGTCCGGCTGGGCCGTACTCAGCACCGGTGCCGACCCGGCCGGGTCCGACATCGGGTTGCCGGCGTACCCGGGCGTCGCCGCGGCGGTCGAGGCGGACTCGCCGCCCTCGGCCCTGGTCCTGCCGCTGCCCGCCGCCGACCTGCCGACTCCGGACGCGGTGCGCGCGGTCACCACCGACGTGCTCGGCACCGTGCGGTCCTGGCTGGCCGCCGACGCGCTCGCCGGCACCCCGCTCGTGGTCCTCACCCGGGGCGCGGTCTCCGTCGGCGACGACGACCCGGTGACCGATCTGGCCGGTGCCGCCGTGTGGGGTCTGCTGCGCTCCGCGCAGTCCGAACACCCCGGCCGGATCGTGCTGGCCGACCTCGACGCCGATCCGGACGACCGGACGCTCGCCGTGCTCGCGTACGCGGTCACCGACCCGACCGGCGGTCAACTCGCGGTACGGGACGGCCGGGTGTTCGTGCCCCGCCTGGTCCGCGCCGCCTCGACGCCTGGCGTTCCGGCCCCGACCGACCCGACGTCGGACGGTGCCGAGCGGGTGGTGCGGGACGGCACGGTGCTGGTGACCGGTGGCACCGGCGCGTTGGGTGCGTTGGTGGCGGAGCGCCTCGTCACCGGGCACGGGGTGCGGTCGCTGGTGTTGGTGTCGCGGCAGGGGCCGGCCGCGCCGGGCGCGGACGCGCTTGTCGAGCGGTTGACCGGCCTGGGTGCGTTGGTGTCGGTGGTGGCGTGTGACGTGACCGATCGGGATCAGGTGTTCCGGTTGGTGTCGGGTGTGCCGGGCCGGTTGGCCGGGGTGGTGCACACCGCCGGAGTGCTGGACGACGGGGTGGTGTCGTCGATCAGCCCGGAGCGGCTGGCGGCGGTGCTGGCGCCGAAGGCCACGGCGGCGTGGTGGCTGCACGAGGCGACCCGCGACCGTGAGCTGGACCTGTTCGTGTTGTTCTCGTCCGTCGCCGGGGTGCTCGGCTCGCCGGGCCAGGCGGCCTACGCGGCGGGCAACGCGTTCCTGGACGCGCTGGCGACGCGACGCCGGCAGGACGGACTGCCGGCGGTCAGCCTGGCGTGGGGAATGTGGGACACCGCCGGAATGGCGGCGTCGTTGTCGGAGGGGGAACGGCAGCGGTCGGCGCGGGCCGGGTTGACGCCGATGAGCGCGCAGACCGGTCTGGACCTGTTCGACGCCGCGCTCGCCGAGGGCCGTCCGGTGCTCGTGCCGGCCGTCGTCGACGTACCGGCGCTGCGGTCCGCGCTCGGCGCCGGCCCGGTGCCGGCGGTGCTGCGTACCCTGGTCGGTCCGACCGCGACCCGACGGCAGGCCGGCGCGGGCGGCGACTGGGCCGACCGGCTCGCCGGCCTCGACCCGCAGGACGCGCGCGCCGAGGTGGACCTGCTGGTCCGGGGCCTGGTCGCGCAGGTGCTCGGTCACGCCGGGGCCGGCGCGGTGCCGGCCGACCGGGCGTTCCGGGAACTCGGGTTCGACTCGCTGACCGCGGTGGACCTGCGGAACCGGGTCAACGCGGCCACCGGGCTGCGGTTGCCGTCCACGCTGGTCTTCGACCACCCCAGCCCGGCGGCGCTCGCCGAGCACCTCTACGAGCAGGTCTCCGGCCGGATCAGCGCCCGCCGCGCGGCGGTGCGGGCGGTCGACACCGACGAGCCGATCGCCATCGTCGGCATGGCCTGCCGGTATCCCGGCGGCGTCGACAACCCGGAGCAGCTCTGGCAGCTCCTGTCGTCGGGGCGGGACGGCATCGTCGAGTTCCCCGCCGACCGGGGCTGGGACCTCGACACGCTCTACGACCCGGACCCCGACCACGCCGGCACCTCGTACGCCCGGCACGGCGGCTTCCTCGCCGGCGCCGCCGACTTCGACCCCGACTTCTTCGGCATCTCGCCCCGCGAGGCGGTCGCCATGGACCCGCAGCAGCGGCTGCTGCTGGAGGCGTCCTGGGAGAGCTTCGAGTCCGCCGGCGTGGACCCGGCGGCGTTGCGCGGCTCGCGGACCGGCGTGTTCGCCGGGGTCATGTACCACGACTACGCCTCCCGGCTGGCCGACCTGCCGCCGGACGCCGAGGGCTACGTCGGCACCGGCACCTCCGGCAGCGTGCTGTCCGGCCGGGTCGCGTACACGTTCGGGCTGGAGGGCCCGGCCGTCACCGTGGACACCGCGTGTTCGTCGTCGCTCGTCGCGCTGCACCTGGCCGGGCAGGCGTTGCGCTCGGGCGAGTGTGACCTGGCGCTCGCCGGTGGCGTGACGGTGATGGCGACCCCGGGCACGTTCATCGAGTTCTCCCGGCAGCGGGGCCTGTCCCCGGACGGCCGCTGCCGCTCGTTCGCCGCGTCCGCCGACGGCACCGGCTGGTCCGAGGGCGTCGGCGTGCTGCTGGTGCAGCGGCTCTCCGACGCGCGCCGTGCGGGTCGGCGGATTCTCGCGGTGGTGCGGGGTACGGCGGTGAACCAGGATGGCGCGTCGAACGGCCTGACCGCGCCGAACGGGCCGTCGCAGCAGCGGGTGATCCGGCAGGCTCTGGCGAACGCGCGGTTGACCACCGCCGACGTGGACGCGGTGGAGGCGCACGGCACCGGCACCACGTTGGGTGATCCGATCGAGGCGCAGGCGCTGCTGGCCACGTACGGGCAGGACCGGGAGACGCCGCTGCTGCTCGGGTCGGTCAAGTCGAACCTGGGTCACACGCAGGCGGCGGCCGGCGTCGCCGGGATCATCAAGATGGTCCTCGCCATGCGGCACGGGGTGGTGCCGCCGACGCTGCACGTGGACGAGCCGTCGCCGCACGTCGACTGGACGGCCGGGGCGGTGAGCCTGGCGACGGAGGCGACGCCGTGGCCGGCGGTGGACCGGCCCCGTCGGGCGGCGGTGTCGTCGTTCGGGATCTCCGGCACCAACGCGCACGTCATCCTGGAACAGCCCACGGACGTCATCGAGCCGGCGGGCGTTGGGGAGTCGGCCGGTGGGCCGGTGCCGGTGCTGCTGTCGGCGCGTACCGACGCGGCGCTCGCCGCGCAGGCCGGCCGTTGGGCGGCCTGGTTGGCCGGCGACGGGACGCTCCGTCCGGTCGACGTCGGATGGTCGTCCGCCACCACCCGTACCCCGCTGGAACAGCGCGCCGTGCTCGCCGTCACCGACCGGGACGGCCTGCTGGCCGGGTTGCGGGCGTTGGCGGTCGGTGAGCCGTCCGGCGTGGTGGTCGTCGGTGGTCGGGAGCGGCGGGACCGGCTGGCGGTGCTGTTCTCCGGGCAGGGTGCGCAGCGTGCCGGCATGGGTCGGGAGTTGTCCGAGGCGTTCGGTGTGTTCGCCGCCGCGTTGGACGAGGTGTGCGCGCATCTTGATCCGCTGTTGCCGCAGCCGTTGAAGCCGGTGCTGTTCGGTGATGCCGATCTGTTGGATCAGACGCAGTTCACGCAGGCGGGTCTGTTCGCGGTCGAGGTGGCCCTGTTCCGCCTGGTGGAGTCGTTCGGGGTGATTCCGGACTTCGTGGGTGGGCACTCGATCGGTGAGGTGACCGCCGCGTACGTGGCGGGTGTGTTGTCGCTGCCGGACGCGTGCGCGCTGGTCGCCGCGCGGGGTCGGTTGATGCAGGCGCTGCCGGCCGGCGGCGGGATGCTGGCGGTCGCCGCCCCCGAGGCCGAGGTGGCCGCGTCGATCGCGGACCACGGAACGCTGGGCGTCGCTGCCGTCAACGGCCCGTCGTCGACAGTGGTCTCCGGTGACCTGGACGCGCTCGACGAGGTCGACCGGGCGTGGCGGGACCGGGGGGTGCGGACGCGCCGGCTGACGGTGTCGCACGCGTTCCACAGCCCGCTGATGGAGCCGATGCTTGCCGAGTTCCGCTCGGTCCTCGACGGGTTGACGTTCGCGGCGCCGCTGCTGCCGGTCGTGTCCAACGTGACAGGCGCGCTGGCGGCGGGCGACGACCTGCGCACGCCGGACTACTGGGTGCGGCACGTGCGGGAGGCGGTGCGGTTCGCCGACGGTGTGACCGCGCTGCGGGCCGCCGGGGTGGACACGTTCCTGGAGATCGGCCCGCAGAGCGTGCTCACCGCGATGACCGCCGAGATCCTGGCCGACGACGAGACCGTCGTCGCGACCGCGGTGCAGCGCCGGGACCGGGACGAGGCGGACGCGTTGCTGGCCGGGCTGGCCGAGCTGTACGTGCAGGGCGTCCGCGTCGACTGGACGCCCTGGTTCGCCGGCACCGGCGCCACCCGCGTCGACCTGCCCACCTACGCGTTCGCGCACCGGCGCTACTGGCCCACGACCGGCCGCCGCCGGGGCGACGTGTCCGGGGCCGGGCTGAGCGACGCCGCGCACCCGCTGCTCGGCGCCACCGTCGACCTGGCCGGCGACGGCGAGGTGGTCCTCACCGGCCAGCTCTCCCTCGCCACCCACCCCTGGCTGGCCGACCACGCGGTGGCCGGCACCACGCTGCTGCCCGGCGCGGCGCTCGTCGAACTCGCCGTCCGGGCCGGCGACGAGGCCGGCCTGTCCCGGCTCCGCGAACTCACCGTCGCCACGCCGCTGGTCCTGCCGGACACCGGCCGCCTGCGCATCCAGGTACGCGTCGACGGCGCCGGCACCCGCCGCGCCGTCACCGTCCACTCCCGCCCCGACGACGACCCCGAGGCGGGCTGGACCCGGCACGCCGACGGCATCCTCGAACCGCCCACCGCCGACGAACCGGCCGTCGGGGCCTGGCCGCCGGTCGACGCGACCGAGGCCGACCTGACCGGCTGGTACGACACGCTCGCCGCGCACGGCCTGGCGTACGGGCCGGCGTTCCGGGGTCTGCGCCGTGCCTGGACCGGCGACGGCGAGGCGTACGCCGAGATCGCCCTGCCGGACGACATGACCGCCGACGCGGCCCGGTTCGGGCTCCACCCGGCGCTGCTGGACGCCGCCCTGCACCCGATCGGGCTGCTGCCGGACGGCGGGACCGGCGGCCCCCGGGTGCCGTTCGCGTTCGAGGGCGTCCAGGTGCACGCCACCGGCACCACCCTGCTGCGGGTCCGACTGTCCCGCACCGGAGACGCGGTCCGGCTGGTCGCCGCCGACGAGAGCGGCGCACCTGTCGTGTCGGTGGACTCCCTGGTCCTGCGCGAGATGACCGGCCTGCCCACGTCCGGCGCCGCGACCCGGTCCCTGTACGAGGTGCGATGGCAGTCCGCGGAGACGTCGGCCGGTCAGGCGACCGGCTGGGCGGTGCTCGGCGCGTCCGTCGACGGGCTGTCGTCGTATCCGGACGTGTCGGCGGTGGTCGAGGCGGGGGAGGGGTTGCCGCACACGCTGGTGTTGCCGGTGGTCGGGTTGTCCGACGTGGATGTGCCTGACGCGGTGCGGGTGGTGGCGTCGGATGTGTTGGCGGTGGTGCAGACGTGGTTGGCGGCGGAGCCGCTCGCGGAGTCGCGGTTGGTGGTGGTGACCCGGGGCGCGGTGGCGGTGTCCGAAGCCGATCGGGTCTCTGATCTGGCGGGCGCGGCGGTGTGGGGTCTGCTGCGGTCGGCGCAGTCGGAGCATCCGGAGCGGATCGTGTTGGCCGATCTGGATCGGGATGTCGACGGTGGGGTGCTGTCGGTGCTGGCCGGTGTGCTGGGTGACCTGCCGGCGACGGGCGGGCAGGTGGCGGTACGCGGCGACGTCGTGTTGACGCCGCGCCTGGTCCGCGCCGCGCCCGCCGGGCACACGCCGGCGGTCGACGGTCTGGCCGCCACCGACGAAGCGTCGGTGCCGGACCACGTCGGGCGCGGGATCGGCGCCGGCACGGTGCTGGTGACCGGCGGCACCGGGGCGTTGGGCGCGTTGGTGGCGGAGCGCCTCGTCACCGGGCACGGGGTGCGGTCGCTGGTGTTGGTGTCGCGGCAGGGTCCGGCCGCGCCGGGCGCGGACGCGCTTGTCGAGCGGTTGTCGGGCCTGGGTGCGTCGGTGTCGGTGGTGGCGTGTGATGTGACCGATCGGGATCAGGTCGTGCGTCTGGTGGCGGGTGTGGCGGGTCGGCTCGCCGGGGTGGTGCACACGGCGGGGGTGCTGGATGACGGGGTGGTGTCGTCGATCAGCGCGGAGCGGTTGGCGAACGTGCTCGCGCCGAAGGCCACGGCGGCGTGGTGGCTGCACGAGGCCACCCGGCATCTCGACCTGGACCTGTTCGTGTTGTTCTCGTCCGTCGCCGGGGTGCTCGGCTCACCGGGTCAGGCGGCCTACGCGGCGGGCAACGCGTTCCTGGACGGGCTGGCGGTGTGGCGTCGGCACGAGGGTCTGCCGGCGGTGTCGTTGGCGTGGGGAATGTGGGACACCGCCGGGATGGCGGCGTCGTTGTCGGAGGGGGAACGGCAGCGGTCGGCGCGGGCCGGGTTGACGCCGATGAGCGTGGAGACCGGTCTGGACCTGTTCGACGCCGCGCTCGCCACCGGTCGACCGCAACTCGTGCCCACCGTGATCGACGTGCCCGCGCTGCGCGCGGCGACCGCCGGCGCACCCGTACCGGCGATGCTGGCCACGCTCGTCGGCCGCCCCGCCGGCCGGCGCCTCGCCGGGGCCGGTGGCTGGGCCGACCGGCTCGCCCGACTCACCGACGACGAGGCCCGCGCCGAGGTCGACCTGCTGGTCCGGGGCCTGGTCGCGCAGGTGCTCGGCCACGCCGGGGCCGGCGCGGTGCCGGCCGACCGGGCGTTCCGGGAACTGGGCTTCGACTCGCTGACCGCGGTGGACCTGCGGAACCGGGTCAACGCGGCCACCGGGCTGCGGCTGTCGTCCACGCTGGTGTTCGACTACCCGACGCCGGCCGCGCTCGCCGGACAGGTGTGGTCCGAGCTGGCCGGAAGCCGGCCGGACCCGGCAACCGCGCGGGCCGCCGTCCCGACCGGTCTGGACGAGCCGGTGGCGATCGTCGGCATGGCGTGCCGCTACCCCGGCGGGGTGGAGAACCCGGAGCAGCTCTGGGAGTTGCTGGCCGCCGGTGGCGACGGCATCTCCGAGTTCCCGGCCGACCGGGGCTGGGACCTCGGGTCGCTGTTCGACAGCGACCCGGACCGCAGCGGCACGTCGTACGCGACGCAGGGCGGCTTCCTGTACGACGCCGCCGACTTCGACCCCGGCTTCTTCGGCATCTCGCCGCGTGAGGCCCTGGCGATGGACCCGCAGCAGCGGCTGCTGCTGGAGACGTCGTGGGAGGCGTTCGAGTCGGCCGGGGTGGACCCGGCCGGGTTGCGCGGCTCGCGGACCGGTGTGTTCGCCGGGGTCATGTACCACGACTACGCCACGCGGCTGGTGGCACTGCCGGCCGAGGTCGAGGGCTACGTGGGCGTCGGCACGTCGGGCAGCGTGCTGTCCGGGCGGGTGGCGTACTCGTTCGGGCTGGAGGGCCCGGCGGTGACCGTGGACACGGCCTGTTCGTCGTCGCTTGTGGCGTTGCACCTGGCGGTGCAGGCGCTGCGGTCCGGGGAGTGTGACCTGGCCCTGGCCGGCGGTGTGACGGTGATGGCGACGCCGGGCACGTTCATCGAGTTCTCCCGGCAGCGGGGCCTGTCCCCGGACGGCCGCTGCAAGTCGTTCGCGGCCGCTGCCGACGGCACCGGCTGGGGCGAAGGTTCCGGTGTGCTGCTGGTGCAGCGGCTCTCCGACGCGCGCCGTGAGGGCCGGCGGATCCTCGCGGTGGTGCGAGGCACGGCGGTCAATCAGGATGGCGCGTCGAACGGCCTGACCGCGCCGAACGGTCCGTCGCAGCAGCGGGTGATCCGGCAGGCTCTGGCGAACGCGCGGTTGACCACGTCGGACGTGGACGCGGTGGAGGCGCACGGCACGGGTACCACGTTGGGTGATCCGATCGAGGCGCAGGCGCTGCTGGCCACGTACGGGCAGGACCGGGAGACGCCGCTGCTGCTCGGGTCGGTGAAGTCGAACCTGGGTCACACGCAGGCGGCGGCCGGGGTCGCCGGGATCATCAAGATGGTCCTCGCCATGCGGCACGGGGTGGTGCCGCCGACGCTGCACGTGGACGAGCCGTCGCCGCACGTCGACTGGACCGCCGGCGCGATCACCCTGGCCACCGCCCCGACGCCGTGGCCCGACCGGGGCCGGCCCCGTCGGGCGGCGGTGTCGTCGTTCGGGATCTCCGGCACCAACGCGCACGTCATCCTGGAACAGCCGGCGGACGCCACCATCGCCTCGGCGGGTGTGGGTGAGTCGACCGGTGGGCCGGTGCCGGTGTTGCTGTCGGCGCGTACCGACGCGGCGCTCGCCGCGCAGGCCGGCCGTTGGGCGGCCTGGTTGGCCGGCGACGAGACGGTCCGACCGGTCGACGTGGCCTGGTCGTCGGTGGTCACCCGGGCGGCGTTGGAGCAGCGGGCCGTGGTCACCGCCGCCGACCGGGACGGCCTGCTGGCCGGGTTGCGGGCGTTGGCGGTCGGTGAGCCGTCCGGTGCGGTGGTCGTCGGTGGTCGGGAGCGGCGGGATCGGCTGGCGGTGCTGTTCTCCGGGCAGGGTGCGCAGCGTGCCGGCATGGGTCGGGAGTTGTCCGAGGCGTTCGGTGTGTTCGCCGCCGCGTTGGACGAGGTGTGCGCGCATCTCGATCCGTTGCTGCCGCAGCCGTTGAAGCCGGTGCTGTTCGGTGATGCCGATCTGTTGGACCAGACCCAGTTCACGCAGGCGGGTCTGTTCGCGGTCGAGGTGGCGCTGTTCCGCCTGATCGAGTCGTTCGGCGTGATCCCGGACTTCGTGGGTGGGCACTCGATCGGCGAGGTCACCGCCGCCCACGTGGCGGGGGTGTTGTCGCTGCCGGACGCGTGCGCCCTGGTCGCCGCGCGGGGCCGGCTGATGCAGGCGCTGCCGGCCGGCGGCGGGATGCTGGCGGTCGCGGCCCCCGAGGCCGAGGTGGCCGCGTCGATCGCGGACCACACGGAGGTCGGGATCGCGGCGGTCAACGGACCGACGGCGGTCGTGGTGTCCGGACCGCTCGACACCCTCGACACGCTCACGCGCCACTGGCAGGAGCGCGGCGTACGCACCCGGCGGCTGACCGTCAGCCACGCGTTCCACAGCCCGCTGATGGAACCCATGCTGGCCGAGTTCCGCTCGGTCCTCGACGGGTTGACGTTCGCCGCGCCGCTGCTGCCGGTCGTGTCCAACGTGACAGGCGCGCTGGCGGCGGGCGACGACCTGCGCACGCCCGACTACTGGGTGCGGCACGTGCGGAAGGCGGTGCGGTTCGCCGACGGCGTGACCGCGCTGCGGGCGGCCGGAACGGACACGTTCCTGGAGATCGGCCCGCGCAGTGTGCTCACCGCGCTGATCCCCGACCAGACCGACGGCGTACGGGCGGTCGCCAGCCAGCGCCACGACCGCGACGAGCGGGACGCGCTGCTGGCCGCGCTTGCCGAACTGCACGTGCACGGGGTGCCCGTCGACTGGACGCCCTGGTTCGCCGGCACCGGCGCGACCCGCGTCGACCTGCCCACGTACGCGTTCCAACGGCAACGGTTCTGGCCCGACACGCCCGCCCGCACCGACGGGCCGGACGCCGAGTTCTGGGCCGCCGTCGAGCACGGCGACCCGGCCGCGCTCGCCGCGCACCTCGGCGACGACACCGCCGCCGACGCGCTCAGCGCCGCGCTGCCGGTCCTGGCCGACTGGCGTCGGGCGCGGACCCGGGGCACCGGCTCGGCGTACCGGATCGGGTGGGAGCCGGTGCGTCCCGCCCCCGTGTCCGGACTGACCGGCCGGTGGCTGGTCACCACCGTCGGTGGCGGCGCCGACGCGGGCGTCGCGAAGACGCTCGCCGCGGCCGGCGCCCAGGTGGACACGCTCACCGTTCCCGCCGGCATCGACCGGCCCGAGCTGGGGGAGCGGCTGCGGCGGCTCGGTGACCAGGGCTGGGCCGGCGTGCTCTGCGTCCTGCCCCGCCAGGACCGGCCGACCCCCGACCAGCCGGCCGTCCCGGTCGGCACCGCCGCGCTGCTCACGCTCGTCCAGGCGCTCACCGACACCGGTCTGCCCGGCCGGGTGTGGGCGCTCAGCCGGGCCGCGCTGCCGGTGACCCCCGGTGACCGGGGTGGCGACGTCCGCGCCGCAGCCGCCTGGGGCCTCGGCCGGGTCGTGGCGCTGGAACGGCCCGACCGGTGGGGTGGCCTGATCGACCTGCCCGGCCGCGCCGACCGCACCACCCGCGCCGCGCTCGTCGCGGTGCTCGCCGACGGCGGCCACGACCAGGTGGCCGTACGCCGCACCGGCGTCCTCGCCCGACGCCTCCTCCCGGCGGCGCCACCGGCCGGCGGCGGCTGGCAGCCGCGCGGCACCGTGCTGGTCACCGGCGGCACCGGCGCACTCGGCCGGCACGTCGCCCGATGGCTGCTGGCCAACGGCGCCGACGAGGTGGTGCTGGCCTCCCGGCGCGGCCCGGACGCCCCGGGCGCCGCCGACCTGGCCGCCACGCTCGGCGCGGTACGGGTGGTCGCCTGCGACGTCAGCGACCCGGTCGCCGTCACCGATCTGGTCGACGACCTGCCGGAACTGACCGCCGTCGTGCACACCGCCGGCGTCGCCGGCGACCCCGCCGCCGTGACCGACCTGACCACCGACGCCCTGGCCGGCACCCTGTCCGGCAAGGCGCTCGGCGCGATCCACCTGGACGCCGCCTGCCAGGGCCGCGACCTGGACGCGTTCGTGGTGTTCTCCTCCGTCGCCGGCGTGTGGGGCGGCGGCGGGCAGGCCGGCTACGCCGCCGGCAACGCCCTGCTCGACGCGCTGGTCGCGGCCCGCCGCGCCGCCGGCCGGCCGGCCACCGCGCTCGCCTACGGGCCGTGGGCCGCCGACGGCATGGCCGCCGGGGAGACCGCGGACGGGCTGCGCCGGCGCGGCCTCGACCCGCTGCCGCCCGCCGCCGCCGTCGCCGCGCTGGGCCGCTGGGTCAACGCCCCCGAGCCGGCCCCGGTGATCGCCGGCGTGGACTGGTCCCGGTTCGTCGCCGCGTACACCGCGGCGCGGCCCAGCCACCTGTTCGACCGGGTGGCCCCGGCCGTCGCCGTCGACCGGACGCAGCCGGAAACCGCCGACGGTGGCCTCCGCGCCCGGCTGGCCACGCTGCCGGCCGCCGGGCAGGAGACGCTCCTGCTCGACCTGGTACGCGCCGAGGCCGCCGCGGTGCTCGGGCACACCTCCACCGACCAGGTGCCCGCCGGCCGGGCGTTCCGCGAACTCGGCTTCGACTCGCTGGCCGCCGTGCAACTGCGCGACCGGCTGGGCCGGGCCACCGGCGCCACGCTGCCCTCGACAGTGGTCTTCGACCACCCGTCGGCAGCCGAGCTGGCGCGCTTCCTGCGTACCGAGATGGTGGCCGGCGCGGACGCCCCGGCCGAGGCCACCCGGGTGATCCGGCCGGCCGCCGACGAACCGATCGCCATCGTCTCGATGGCCTGCCGCTTCCCCGGCGGGGTGTCCTCCCCGCAGGAGCTGTGGCGGCTGCTCGCCGACGGCGGGGACGCGGTCACGCCGATGCCCACCGACCGGGGCTGGGACCTCGACGGGCTGTTCGACAGCGACCCGGAACGCGTCGGCACCAGCTACACCCGCAGCGGCGGCTTCCTGGCCGACGTGGCCGGCTTCGACGCCGCGTTCTTCGGCATCAACCCGCGCGAGGCGCTCGCCATGGACCCGCAGCAGCGGCTGCTGCTGCACACCACCTGGGAGGCGTTCGAGCACGCCGGCCTGGACCCGCAGCGGGTACGCGGCTCCGCCACCGGCGTGTTCATGGGCACCAACGGGCAGGACTACGCCACGTTGCTGCTCGGCGCCCGGTCCGAGGTGGAGGGCTACCAGGCCACCGGCAACGGCGCGTCAGTGGTCTCCGGCCGGCTGGCGTACGCGTTCGGCCTGCACGGACCCGCCGTCACCGTCGACACGGCCTGCTCGTCGTCGCTGGTGGCGCTGCACCTGGCCGCGCAGGCGCTGCGCTCCGGCGAGTGCGACCTGGCACTGGCCGGCGGCGTCACCGTGATGTCCACGCCCGGCGCGTTCCTGGAGTTCTCCCGGCAGCGTGGGCTCGCCGAGGACGGCCGGGTCAAGGCGTTCGCCGCCGCCGCGGACGGCACCGGCTGGGGCGAGGGCGTCGGCGTGCTGCTGCTGCAACGCCTCTCCGACGCGGAACGCGACGGCCGGCGGATCCTCGCCGTGGTCCGCGGCAGCGCGGTCAACCAGGACGGCGCGTCCAACGGGCTGACCGCCCCGAACGGGCCGGCGCAGCAGCGCGTCATCCGGGCCGCCCTGGCCAACGCTGGCCTGACCCCGGCCGACATCGACGCGATCGAGGCGCACGGCACCGGCACCACGCTCGGCGACCCGATCGAGGCGCAGGCGCTCGCCGCCGCGTACGGGCCGGACCGGCCGGCCGACCGGCCGCTCTGGCTCGGGTCGGTCAAGTCGAACCTGGGCCACACCCAGGCCGCCGCCGGCGCGGCCAGCCTGATCAAGATGGTGCTGGCGCTGCGCCACGCGACGCTCCCGGCCACACTGCACGTCGACGCGCCCACCCCGCACGTGGACTGGGCGTCCGGCCCGCTGGCGCTGCTCACCGAGGCCCGCCCGTGGACGCCCGGTGACGCGCCGCGCCGGGCCGGCGTCTCGTCGTTCGGCATCAGCGGCACCAACGCCCACGTGATCCTGGAGGAGGCGCCGACCACCGGTGCCGCCGACGACCGCCCCGCCACCGTGGCGGCGGGCCACGCCACCGGCGACACCGGGCCGGAGCGGGTGGACGTGGCGCTGCCGTGGCCGGTCAGCGCCGCGACCAGCGCCGGCCTGCGGGACCAGGCCGACCGGCTGGCCCGGCGGCTCGCCGACCCGACCGACCCGCTGGCCGCGGCCCACCCGGGCACGACCGCGTGGGCGCTTGTGGAGGGCCGGGCGCACCTGGCCCACCGGGCCGTCGTGGTCGCCGCCGACCCGGCGACCCGGCTGGCCGCGCTGACCGCGCTCGCCGCCGGCGACACGCATCCGGCGCTCGTCCCGGCCGCGCCCGCACGGACCGGCCGGACCGCGATCCTCTTCTCCGGGCAGGGCGCGCAGCGCGCCGGCACGGGCCGCGAGCTGTACGCGGCGTTCCCGGAGTTCGCCGCCGCGCTGGACGAGGTGTGCGCGCACCTCGACCCGCTGCTGCCGCAGCCACTCAAGCCGGTGCTGTTCGACGACGGCGACCTGCTGGACCAGACCCGGTTCACCCAGGCCGGGCTGTTCGCGGTCGAGGTGGCGCTGTTCCGCCTCGTCGAGTCGTTCGGGATCGTGCCGGACGCCGTCGGTGGACACTCGGTCGGCGAGATCGTCGCCGCCCACGTGGCGGGTGTGCTGTCCCTGACCGACGCGTGCACGCTCGTCGCCGCGCGCGGCCGGCTCATGCAGGCGCTGCCGGCCGGCGGCGGGATGCTGGCGGTCGCCGCCCCCGAGGCCGAGGTGGCCACGTCGGTCGCCGGGCACCCGGAGGTCGGGATCGCGGCGGTCAACGGCCCCTCGTCGGTGGTGGTGTCCGGCCCGACCGACGCGTTGGACGAGATCGAGCGCGCCTGGCGGGACCGGGGTGTCCGCACCCGCCGGCTCACCGTGAGCCACGCGTTCCACAGCCCGCTGATGGCGCCGATGCTGGCCGAGTTCCGGACCGTGCTCGACGGGTTGAGCTTCGCCGCGCCGCTGCTGCCGGTGGTGTCCAACCTGACCGGCGCGCTCGCCGCGGGCGACGACCTGCGGACGCCTGACTACTGGGTACGGCACGTCCGCGAGGCGGTCCGGTACGCCGACGGGATCGCCGCGCTGCGGGACACCGGCGTGGACACGTTCCTGGAACTCGGGCCCGCCGCGGTGCTCACCCCGATGAACGCCGACCTGCTGCCCGACGACACCACCGCGGTCGCCGCGCTGCGCGCCGGCGTACCGGAGGTCACCAGCCTGCTCACCGCGGTCGCCACCGGCTACGCGGCCGGACGGGACCCGCACTGGCCGGCGCTGCTGACGCCGCTGGCCGGCCCCCGCCCCGCCGCCCGGGACCTGCCCGAGCTGCCCACGTACGCGTTCCAGCCGCAGCGGTACTGGCCCACGTTGACCACCCCGGTCGGCGGCGCGGCGGCGGACGACGGCGAGTTCTGGCGGGCGGTCGGCGACGGCGACCTCGACCGGCTCGGCATCGACACCGGGCAGCCGCTGCGTGACGTGCTGCCACAGCTCGACGCGTGGCGACGCCGGCGCCGCCAGGACGGCGTGCTGGCCGGCTGGCGCTACCGGGTCACCTGGCACCGGCGTCCGTTGACCGGTGGCGAGCCGGGCCGCTGGCTGCTTGTCGCGCCGCCCCGCGAGACCGCCGACACGGTCGCCGACGCGCTGCGGGCCGGCGGCGCCGACGTACGGCTGCTCACCGTCGACCCGGCCACCGCGGACCGGGACGGCCTCGCCGACGCCCTGGCCCGGGCCGAGGCTGACCACCGGCCCACCGCGCTGCTGTCGCTGCTCGCGCTCGACGAGGCCCCGCACCCCGGGCAGGACGCCCTGCCGGCCGGGCTCGCGGCCAACCTGCTGCTGCTCCAGGCGCACGTCGCCCGCGACGGCGGCGCACCGCTGTGGCTCGCCACCGCCGGGGCCGCCGCCACCGACGACGAACCCGCCACCCGGCCGTGGCAGGCCACCACCTGGGGCCTCGGCCTGGCCGCCGCGCTGGAACACCCCCGGCACGTCGGCGGGCTCGTCGACCTGCCCGGCACGGTGACCGCCGACGCCGCCGCCGGGCTGCTGGCCGCGCTGACCAACCGGGAGGGGGAGGACCAGATCGCGGTGCGCGGGTCCGGTCCGCTCGTCCGCCGGCTGGTCCGGGCCACCGGCCCGGGCACGGGTACCGGCGGCGGCTGGACGCCGCAGGGCAGCGTCCTGCTCACCGGCGGCGCCGGACCGGTCGCCCGGCACACCACCGCCTGGCTCGACCGGGCCGGCGCGTCGGTGGTGCCGCTGGACGAGACGGCCGGCGGCAAGCTGGCCGACCGGATGGCGCAGCTCGCCGCCGACGGGCGACCGGTGACCGGGCTGGTGCACGTGCCGGCCGACACCGGCACCGCGCCACTTGTCGACCTCACCCTGGCCGACCTCGCCGCCGACCTGACCGCCACCGTCGGTGACCTGCCCCGGTACGCCGACGAGGTGGAACAGCGCGCGCTCGGCGCGCTGGTGGTCTGCTCGTCCACCTCCGGCGTGTGGGGCTCCGGCGGGCGCTACGGGCAGGCGGCCGGCGACGCGCTGCTGCACGTCCTCGCCGCCGGTTGGCAGCACGCCGGGCTGCCGGTGACGTCGGTGGCGTTCGGGCCCTGGGCGGACGGCCTCACCGACACCGACCTGGCCCACCTGGGCCGCAGCGGCCTGCCCGGCATGGACCCGGAGCTGGCCGTCGCCGCGCTCCGTCAGGCGGTCGTCGACGGCGACCGACTCGTCGTCGCCGACGTGCGGTGGGACCGGTTCGTGCCGGCCGTCGCGGCGGTCCGGGACCGGCCGCTCTTCGCCGACCTGCCCGAGGCCGCCGAGGCGCTGCACGGCCTGCACGCCGAGCAGCCCGCGGACGAGGCCGCCGCGGCGGCGCTGCGGGACCGGCTGCGTCCGCTCGGTGACGCGGAGCGGGACGCGATCCTGGTCGACCTCGTCGCCGGCCAGGCCGCGGCGGTGCTCGGTCTCCCGGACGCCGCCGACCTCGGCCCCGGCCGAGCGTTCCGCGAGGTCGGATTCGACTCGATGACCGCGGTCGAGCTGCGTAACCGGCTGCGCGCCGCGACCGGGGCCACGCTGCCGGGCAGTGTGGTCTTCGACTACCCGACCCCGCTGGCGCTCGCCCGGCACCTGCGGACGCTGCTGGCGCCCGACGGCGCCGCCACCACCGGCCTGCTCGCCGAACTGGAGAAGGTGGACGACCTGTTCACCGCCGGCACGCCGGACCCGCTGACCCGGCAGAAGCTGCTGGTGCAGATGCAGGCGTTCATCGCCCGCTGGGGCGACGAGCGCGCGGGCATGCCGGAGGCGCCGGTGACCGACACGCTCGACGCGGCCAGCGACGCCGAACTGTTCGATTTCATCCACCGCGAGCTGGGCGGGCCGGGCGGCGAATTCTGAACGAATTCGCGCGCCATTGTGGGCGCCCCGGCCCCGCCGGTCGCGAGGGCTTGGCGGACGCCGCCGCGACCGGTCCGGCCGGGTCGGTCGCGGCGGCGTACCGGCCCAGCCTGCGCACCTCGCGGCGGCGTCCCTGCTAGGGGCGGCCCTAGGGGCGGGCTAGGGGTTGTGACGCGTCTGGCCAGGCAATTACCTTCCTCACCGTAAGTGAGACCTGGTGGGCGCTGGTCAACGCAATTCGTGATCGCGCCGAACGGTATTGGGTCGCCTGTTGTTCCGGCCCGAAAAGGTGGCGCTGATGGCGACTGAGGACACCCTCCGGGAATATCTGAAATGGATGACCGCCGACCTGCACCAGACCCGGCGGAAGCTCGGCGAGCTGGAGGCCGCGAACCGCGAGCCCATCGCCGTCGTCGGCATCGGCTGCCGGTTCCCCGGCGGGGTTCGCTCCCCGGAGGACCTGTGGCGGCTGGTCGACAGCGGCACCGACGCGGTCTCGGCGTTCCCCACCGACCGTGGCTGGGACCTGGAGCGGCTCATCCACCCGGACCCCGACCACCCCGGCACCTCCTACGTCGGTGAGGGCGGCTTCCTGGACTCGGCCACCGAGTTCGACGCCGGCTTCTTCGGGATCTCACCCCGCGAGGCGCTGGGCATGGACCCGCAGCAGCGGCTGCTGCTGGAGACGTCGTGGGAGGCGTTCGAGCACGCCGGCATCGACCCGGCGACGCTGCGCGGCCACCAGGTCGGCGTGTTCGCCAGCACCACCGGTCAGGACTACGCGGCGTTGCTCCAGACACCCCCGCCCGGCGTCGAGGGATACGTGCTCACCGGCACCGCCGCCAGCGTCGTCTCCGGCCGCATCTCGTACGTGCTGGGCATCGAGGGACCGGCCGTCTCCGTCGACACCGCGTGTTCGTCGTCGCTTGTCGCGATGCACCTCGCCGGGCAGGCGCTGCGGCAGGGCGAGTGCACGCTCGCGCTCGCCGGCGGCGCCACCGTCATGTCCACCCCGGCCGCGTTCGTCGGGTTCAGCCGCCAGCGCGGGCTGGCCGCCGACGGCCGGGTCAAGGCGTTCGCCGCCGCCGCCGACGGGACCGCCTGGGGCGAGGGCGTCGGCGTGCTGCTGCTGGAGCGGCTCTCCGACGCCCGCCGCAACGGCCATCCCGTCCTCGCCGTGATCCGGGGCAGCGCGGTCAACCAGGACGGCGCGTCCAACGGGCTCACCGCCCCCAACGGCCCGTCCCAGCAGCGGGTGGTGCTCCAGGCGCTGGCCAGCGCCCGGCTCGCCCCGGAGCAGGTCGACGCCGTGGAGGCGCACGGCACCGGCACCAACCTCGGTGACCCGATCGAGGCCACCGCGCTGCTCGCCACGTACGGGCAGGGCCGGCCGGCCGACCGGCCGCTGCGGCTCGGGTCGGTGAAGTCGAACATCGGCCACACCCAGGCCGCCGCCGGCGTCGCCGGTGTGATCAAAATGGTCATGGCGTTGCAGCACGACCGGCTGCCGGCCACGCTGCACGTGGACGCGCCCACCCCGCACGTCGACTGGTCCGCCGGCGCGGTGTCCCTGCTGAGCGAGCCGCTGCCCTGGCCGCCGGGGGAGCAGCCCCGCCGGGCCGGTGTCTCCTCGTTCGGGATGAGCGGCACCAACGCCCACGTGATCGTCGAGGAGGCCCCACCGCCGCCGGAGCCGGCCACCGCCACCCCGGCGACCCCGGACGCCGGCGCCGCCACGTCGAGCGCTGCCGCCACGTCGAGCGCTGCCGCCACGTCGGGCGCCGCCGCCTCGACGGACGACGCGCCGATCGCCGGTCCGGCGCCGGTGGAGGCCGCCGGCCTCGTGCCGGTGCTGCTCTCCGCGCGCGACGCCGCCGGGCTGGCCGCCCAGGCCGCCCGCTGGGCCGACTGGCTCGACGCCGAGGCCACCGAGGCCGCCACCGCCACCGCCACCGCCGAGGCGACCGGCGACGGACAGACCGCGCCTCTGGTCGACATCGGCTGGTCGTCGGTCACCACCCGGGGCGCGCTCGACCACCGGGCCGTGGTCCTCGCGCCGGACCGCGACGCGCTGCGCGACGCGCTGGGTGCCCTGGCCGCCGGTGACACTACGTCCGGCCTGGTCACCGGCGCCGGCCCACGCGGCGGGCAGGTGGCGTTCCTGTTCAGCGGGCAGGGCGCGCAGCGCGCCGGGATGGGCCGGGAACTGGCCGCCGCGTTCCCCGCCTACGCCGACGCGCTCGCCGAGGTCTGCCGCGAACTCGACAGGCACCTGCCCCGCCCGCTCCGGCCGATCCTCGCCGCCGAGCCCGGCACCGCCGACGCCGCGCTGCTCGACCGGACCGAGTACACCCAGGCCGCGCTGTTCGCCGTCGAGGTGGCGCTGTGCCGGCTGCTGGACTCGTGGGGCGTACGGCCGGACCTGCTCGCCGGCCACTCCATCGGCGAGGTGGTCGCCGCGCACGTGGCCGGCGTGTTCAGCCTCGCCGACGCCGCCACGCTGGTCGCCGCGCGCGGCCGGCTCATGCAGGAGCTGCCGGCCGGCGGCGCGATGCTCTCCGTGGCCGCCGCGCCCGCCGACGTCGAGGCGCTCCTCACCGACGTCGACGGGCCGATCGGCGTCGCCGCCGTCAACGGACCGGCCGCCGTCGTGGTCTCCGGCGCCGCCGACGCGATCGCCGACGTCGAGCGCCGCGCCGCCACCCAGGGCGTACGCACCAAGCGCCTCACCGTCAGCCACGCGTTCCACAGCCCGCTGATGGAGCCGATGCTCGCCGCGTTCGCCGCCGTGGTCGAACGGCTGGAGCGGCACGCGCCGACGCTGCCGATCGTGTCCAACCTGACCGGCGAGCCGGTCGACCCGGACGAGATCCGCACCCCCGCGTACTGGGTGCGGCACGTCCGGGAGACGGTCCGCTTCGCCGACGGCGTGACCCGGCTGCGCGCGCTCGGCGCCGGCACGTTCCTGGAGGTCGGGCCGAGCGGCGTGCTGACCGCGCTGACCCGGGAGCTGACCGGCCCGGACGCCACCGCCGTGGCGCTGCTGCGCCGCGACCGCCCGGAACCGGAGGCACTGCTCACCGCGCTCGCCGAACTGCACGTCGCCGGCGTCCCGGTCGGCTGGCGGGAGCTGTTCGCCGGCACCGACCCGCACCGGGTCCGGCTGCCCGGGTACGCGTTCCACCGCCAGCGGTTCTGGCCCGAGCCGCCGGCCGCCGCGCCCGCCGTCGAGGAAAGCGGCGCGGACGCCGAGTTCTGGGCCGCCGTGGAACGCGCCGACGTCGACGCGCTGCGCGACCAGCTCGGCGCCGCCGCCGGCGGTGACCCGGTGGAGACGCTGCGACCCGCGCTGCCGGTGCTCTCCGCCTGGCGTCGCGGCCGGCACGACCGGTCCGTGGTGGACGGCTGGTCGTACCAGGTGCGGTGGCAACCGGTAGCGGTCGCCGAGGGTGACCGGCCGACGGGCCGCTGGCTGGTGCTGCTGCCCGCGGACGCCGCTCCCGGCTGGGCCGACGACCTGCCCGCGCTCGTCGACGACGCGACAGTGCTGCGCCTCGGCGCCGACGACCTGGACCGCCCGGCGCTCGCCGACCGGCTGCGCGCCGCGCTCGGTGACGCGCCGGTGGCCGGCGTGCTGCACCTGGTCGCCGGCCAGGACCGGCTGCTGCCCGAGCACCCCGGCGTCAGCGTCGCCGCCGCCACCACGCTGGTGCTGCTCCAGGCACTGACCGACCTCGACCTTCCCGCGCCCGTCTGGTGCCTGACCAGCGGCGCGGTCAAGGCCGGACCCGCCGACCGGCTCACCGACCCGGTGCAGAACCTGGTCTGGGGCCTCGGCCGGGCCGCCGCCGTGGAACAGCCGCACCGGTGGGGCGGCCTGATCGACCTGCCCGCCACGCCAGACGACGCGGTCCGCCGCCGCCTCGCCGCCGTGCTCGCCGGCGGCAGCGGCGAGGACCAGGTCGCGGTCCGCGCCGGCGGCGTCTGGGGCCGGCGGCTCGTCCCCGCCCCCGCGCCCGAGCAGCCGACCGGCGACCGCTGGACCGACGCGACCGTCCTGGTCACCGGCGGCACCGGCGCGCTCGGCGGACACGTCACCCGCTGGCTGCTGGAGCGCGGCGCCCGGCGGGTCGTGCTGGCCGGCCGGCGCGGCGCCGACACCCCCGGCCTGGCCCCGCTGCTCGCCGAGCACGGCGCCGACGGCCGGGTCACCGCCGCCGCCTGCGACATGATCGACCGTACGGCGGTCGCCGCGCTGCTCGACTCGCTGCCCGACCTGACCGCGGTGGTGCACGCCGCCGGCACCGACCAGCTCACCCCGCTGACCGGCACCACGCTCGACGAGTTCGCGCACGTCGTCGCCGGCAAGGTGCTCGGCGCGCTGCACCTCGACGAGTGCCTCGCCGACCGGCCGCTGGCCGCGTTCCTGCTCTTCTCCTCCGTCTCCGGCACCTGGGGCAGCGCCGGCCAGTGCGCGTACGGCGCGGGCAACTCGCTGCTCGACGCGCTCGCCGTGCACCGCCGCGACCGGGGGCTCACCGCCACCGCCGTCGCGTGGACCGCGTGGGGCGGCGCCGACGGCATGGCCGCGAAGAACACCGCCACCGAGCAGTTGCACCGGATGGGCCTGCCCACCATCGACCCGGCGCGGGCCCTGGTGGCGCTGGACCGGGCGCTGGACCGGCCCACCGCCGGCGTCACGGTCGCCGACGTCGACTGGAGCCGCTTCCACCCGGCGTTCACGCTCACCCGGCCCAGCCCGCTGCTGTCCGAACTGCCGCAGGTCCGCGCGTTGACCGAGGCCGAGGCGGCCCGGGACGCCGCCGCGCCGGCCGGCGTCACCGAGGCGCTGCGCCACCTGGCCGGCCGGCCCGAGGCCGAGCAGGAGCGGGAGCTGCTGCGGCTGGTCGACGAGCAGACCGCCCGCGTCCTCGGCCACGCCACCGCCGACGACCTGCGCGGCCGACCGTTCAAGGACCTCGGCTTCGACTCGCTGACCGCGGTGGACCTGCGGACCCGGCTGAACGAGGCCACCGGCCTGCGGCTGCCGTCCACCCTGGTCTTCGACCACCCCACCCCGGCCGAGCTGGCCCGGCACCTGCGGGTCACCGCGTTCGGCGCGGACGCCACCGCGCCGGCCGCGCCGACCGTCACCGCCGGCGCGGACGAGCCGATCGCGGTGGTCGGCATGGCCTGCCGTTACCCGGGCGGCGTGGACGGCCCGGAGGAACTGTGGCGCCTTGTCGCCGACGGCGTCGACGCGATCGGCGGATTCCCCACCGACCGGGGCTGGGCGGTGCCGGCGCCGGACAGCGGCTACACGCCGGCCGGCGGGTTCCTGCCCGAGGCGACCGGCTTCGACCCGGCGTTCTTCGGCATCTCGCCGCGCGAGGCGCTCGCCATGGATCCGCAGCAGCGGCTCACCCTGGAGGCCGCCTGGGAGGTGCTGGAACGGGCCGGCGTGGACCCGACCGGCCTGGCCGGCAGCCGTACCGGGGTGTTCGTCGGCGCGTCCACCTCCGGCTACGGCACCGGGCTGACCGAGGTGCCGGAGGGCACCGAGGGCTACCTGATGACCGGCGGGGCGCACAGCGTCATCTCCGGGCGGGTCGCGTACACGCTCGGCCTCGAAGGGCCGGCGGTCACCGTGGACACCGCCTGCTCGTCGTCGCTTGTCGCGCTGCACCTGGCCGGGGAGTCACTGCGCCGGGGCGAGTGCGACCTGGCACTCGCCGGCGGCGTCGCCGTGATGGCCACCCCGGACACGTTCGCCGAGTTCTCCCGCCAGGGCGGGCTGGCCGGCGACGGGCGGTGCAAGTCGTTCGCCGCCGCCGCCGACGGCACCGGCTGGGCCGAGGGCGTCGGCATGCTGCTTGTGGAACGGCTCTCCGACGCCCGCCGGCACGGCCACCGGGTGCTCGCGCTGGTCCGCGGTTCGGCCGTCAACTCCGACGGCGCGTCGAACGGGCTGACCGCGCCGAACGGTCCGTCGCAGCAGCGGGTGATCCGGGCGGCGTTGGCGGACGCGGGTCTGTCCACGTCGGACGTGGACGTGGTGGAGGCGCACGGCACCGGCACCACGCTGGGTGACCCGATCGAGGCGCAGGCGCTGCTGGCCACGTACGGGCAGGACCGCGAGACGCCGCTGCTGCTCGGCTCGATCAAGTCCAACATGGGCCACGCGCAGGCCGCCGCCGGCGTCGCCGGCGTGATCAAGATGATCCTCGCGATGCGCCACGCGACCGTGCCGGCCACGCTGCACGTGGACGAGCCGTCGCCGCACATCGACTGGTCGGCCGGCGCGGTGGAGTTGGTGACCGAGGCGCGGGAGTGGCCGGCGGTGGACCGGCCGCGTCGGGCGGCGGTGTCGTCGTTCGGCATCTCCGGCACCAACGCCCACGTGGTCATCGAGGCGCCCGACGCCCACGTGGTCACCGGGCAACCCGACGCGCCCGCGTCGGGGCTGGTCCGGACCGACGCGGTGCTCTGGCCGCTGTCCGCCCGCTCGACCGCCGCACTGACCAGCCAGGCGGAACGCCTCGCCCGGCACGTCCGCGCACACCCGGACCAGCCGCCCGCGGCGGTGGCCTGGTCCCTCGCGACCACCCGCGCCGCGCTCGACCAGCGCGCCGCGATCGTGGGCACCGACCGCGACGACCTGCTGGCCGGCCTGGACGCCCTCGCCTCCGGTACGCCGGCGGCGAATGTCGTGACCGGCACCAGCGTCGAGCGCGGTCCGGGTCCGGTGTTCGTGTTTCCGGGTCAGGGTGGTCAGTCGGTGCGGATGGCGGCCGGTCTGGTGGGTCGGTGTGCGCCGTTCGACGTGCGTCTTGCGGAGTGTCAGCGGGCGTTCGCGCCGTTCCTGGACGTGGATCTCGTGTCGGTGTTGACCGGTGACGATGATGCCTGGTTGGACCGGGTGGAGATCCTGCAGCCGGTGTTGTTCGCGGTCGGTGTGTGTCTGGCGGAGGTGTGGCGGGCTGCCGGGGTGGAGCCGTCGCTGGTTATCGGTCATTCGCAGGGTGAGATGGCCGCGGCGTGTGTGGCCGGGGTGCTGTCGTTGGACGACGCGGCGAGGGCGGTGATCCTGCGGGCGCGGTCCCTGGCCACTCTCGCGGGTTCCGGCGGGATGTTGGCGGTGGATCTGCCCGCCGATGAGGTGCGGGCGCGTGTCGAGGGTGTGCCCGGCACGGTGGTGGCAGTGCTCAACGGTCCGGGGCATGTGGTGGTGTCCGGTCCGCCGGAGACGCTTGCGGAGTTGCGTCAGCGGTGGGAGGTCGAGGGGGTGCGGGCGAAGCCGGTGCCGTTCAACTACGCCTCGCACAACCCGACCGTGGAGCGGATCCGTGAGCGGATGCTCACCGATCTGGCGGGGTTGTCGCCGCGGGCGGGTCAGGTCCGGATGGTGTCGACGGTGACGGGGGACTGGGCTGACCCGGAGGGTATGGATGGTGGGTACTGGTTCACGAATCTGCGGCAGCCGGTGCGG
The DNA here is from genome assembly GCF_045040125.1 of Micromonospora sp. NBC_01392. Classification (NCBI taxonomy): domain Bacteria; kingdom Bacillati; phylum Actinomycetota; class Actinomycetes; order Micromonosporales; family Micromonosporaceae; genus Micromonospora; species Micromonospora sp. NBC_01392. The sequence continues at coordinate 3,670,604 of NZ_CP109549.1, forward strand.
TTCGAGCAGGCGGTGCGGACCGCCATCGCGGCTGGGCATCGCACGTTCGTGGAGGTGTCGGCGCATCCGGTGCTCACGATGCCGGTGACCGCGATCCTCGACGACGCCGACACGGCGGGGCACACGTTGTCCACGTTGCGCCGCGGTGACGACGATCCGACCCGGCTGCTGACCAGCCTCGCGGTCGCGCACACCCTCGGCCTGCCCGTCGACCTGACCCGCGTCCTCGCCCCCGCGACCACCGTCGACCTGCCCACCTACCCGTTCGCGCGGGACCGGTACTGGCTGGCGCGCGGCGGCTCCGGCCCGGTCGGGCTGCCCGCTGCCGGCCTCGACGCGGTCGACCACCCGCTGCTGCACGCCGTGGCCGACCTGCCCGGCGACGAGGGCCTGCTGTTCACCGGCCGGCTCACCCTGGCCACCCACCCCTGGCTGGCCGACCACGCCGTGCTCGGCACCGTCCTGCTCCCCGGCACCGCAGTGGTCGAGCTGGCGTCCTGGAGCGGACGCGCCGTCGACACCGCCCACGTCACCGAACTGGTCCTGGAAGCGCCGCTCGTCGTCCCGCCCACCGGCGGCGTCGACCTGCGGGTCCGCGTCGGCGCCGTCGACGGCGACGGCTGCCGGCCGGTCACCATCCACTCCCACCTCGACGACGGCGACGCCCCGGGCGCCGGCCGCACCTGGCAGCGGCACGCCACCGGCCTGCTCGCCCCCACCCGCCCGGTCACCGTGGCCGCCGGCGGGGCGTGGCCGCCCGCCGACGCCGAACCGATCCCGCTGGACGCGCTCTACCCGCACCTCACCACGCAGGGCTACGGCTACGGCCCGACGTTCCAGGCGCTGCGCGCCGCCTGGCGCAGCGGCGACGACCTCCTCGCCGAGGTGGCGCTCGACACCGACGCCCCCGCCGACCCGTTCACGCTGCACCCGGCGCTGCTCGACGCCGCGCTGCACACCATCGGCGCCGACGCGCTGCACCGCGCCACCACGACCGCGCCGGCCGGACACGCCGCGACCACGCCGACCGCGGCGCCCGGGCTGCCGTTCTCCTGGACCGGGCTCGCGATCCAGCCCACCCGGGCCCGGGAACTGCGGGTCCGGCTCACCCCCACCGACGGCGCGGTCGCCGCCACCGTCACCGACACCGGCGGCGTGCCGGTCGCCTCCCTCGACGCGCTCGTGCTGCGCCCGATCAGCGCCGACCAACTCGACACCGCCCGCCGGACCGCCGCCCGGTCGCTGCACCGACTCGACTGGATCAGCCCCGAACCGGGCGACCGCCGGCCGTCCCGCCTCACCGTGCTCGGCGACGCCGACGAGTGGCCCGGCGTCGAGGCGTACCCGGACCTGGACGGGCTGGTCGCGGCCGTGACCAGCGGCGCGGCCCGGCCCGACGCGGTCGTCGCCACCGTCACCGGGCAGCGCGCCGACGAACCCGACCCGGCCCGTGCCGCGCACCTGCTCACCCACGAGACGCTGGCGCTGGCGCAGGACTGGCTCACCCGCGAACCGCTCGCCGACATCCCGCTGGTCGTGGTCACCCGCAACGCGGTCCGCGCCGAGTCCGGCGACCGCCCCACCGACCTGCCGGCCGCCGCCGCGTGGGGCCTGATCCGCTCCGCGCAGTCCGAGAACCCGGGCCGGTTCGTGCTGCTCGACCTCGACGACGACCCCCGTTCCCCGGTGGCGCTGCCGGCCGCGCTCGGCACCGGCGAACCGCAGCTCGCGCTGCGCGCCGGCCAGGTCCGGGTGCCCCGGCTGGTCCGGCTCGGCCCGCCGCCGGAGCGGCGCGAACCGGAGCTGTCCGCCGGCACCGTGCTGGTCACCGGCGCCACCGGCGCGCTGGGCCGCCTCGTCGCCCGGCACCTGGTCACCCGGCACGGCGTGCCGCGCCTGCTGCTGGCCAGCCGCAGCGGCCCGGACGCGCCCGGCGCGGCCGACCTGGTCGCCGAGCTGACCGCGCTCGGCGCCGCCGCGCAGGTCGTCGCCGTCGACGTCAGCGACCGGGACGCGCTCGCCGTGCTGCTCGACGAGATCCCCGCCGACCGGCCGCTGGTCGGCGTGGTGCACGCCGCCGGCGTCCTCGACGACGGCGTGCTGCCCGCGCTCACGCCGGCCCGGTTCGACACCGTCCTCACGCCCAAGGTGGACGCCGCCTGGCACCTGCACGAGCTGACCGAGAAGCTGGACCTCGCCGCGTTCGTGCTGTTCTCCTCCTCCGCCGGCCTGTTCGGCGGGCCCGGCCAGGCCAACCACGCCGCCGCGAACGCCTTCCTCGACGGGCTCGCCCACCACCGCCGGGCGCGCGGCCTCGCCGTCACGTCCATGGCCTGGGGGCCGTGGGCCAACCCGGCCGAGCCCGGCGGCCCGCAGGGCCACGTCGACGAGCAGCGGATGAGCCGGGCCGGCTTCCGGCCGCTCGGCCCGGACGAGGGTATGGCGCTGTTCAGCGAGGGACTGCGCCACGACGAACCGGCGATCGCACCGGTCAGCCTGGACCACGCGGTGCTCGGCCGGCTCGGCCCGGCGCTGCCCCGGCTGCTGCACGGCCTGGTCCGTACCACCGCCGGCGCCGGACCGGCCGCGGCCCCGGCCGGCGACGCGGCGGCGGCGCTGCGCGACACGCTCGCCGCCACCGCCGAGGCGGACCGCGACCGGGTGCTCTCCGACCTGGTCCGCACGCACGCGGCGGCGGTGCTCGGCTACGCCTCGATCCGCGACGTGGACGAGGAGAAGGGCTTCGTCGAGCTGGGCTTCGACTCGCTGACCGCGGTCGAGTTCCGCAACCGGCTCAGCGCCGCCACCGGGCTGCGCCTGCCGTCCACGCTGATCTACGACCGGCCCACCACCGCCGCGATGGTCACGCACCTGCGCGGCGCGCTGCTCGCCGAGCGGAGCACCTCCGCGCTGACCGTGCTCGGCGAGCTGAACAAGCTGGAGACCGCGATGCGCGCCATCGCCGACGACGACACCGACCGCGCCGCCGTCGCCGTCCGGCTGCGCGAACTGCTGTCGCTCTGGACGTACGCCGACGGCGGCGCCGACGACCCCGCCGCGGGTGACGGCAACCTCAGCTCCGCCAGCGCCGAGGAACTGTTCCACCTCCTCGACGACGAACTCGGAACCGCCTGAGATGCCCCGGACCTCTGATCCCGATACGGAGCGCCCCGATGCCCACTGAGGCAGAGTTCCTCGACTACCTCCGCCGCGCCACCACCGACCTGCGCGAGGCGCGGCGGCGCGTCCGCGAGGTGGAGGCCAAGGACCGCGAGCCGATGGCCATCGTGGGCATGGCCTGCCGCTACCCGGGCGGCGTGCACGGCCCGGACGAGCTGTGGCAGCTCGTCGCCGACGGCCGCGACGGGGTGGGCGACTTCCCGACCGACCGGGGCTGGGACCTGGAGCGGCTCTTCTCCGTCGACCCGGACAACCCGGGCACGTCGTACACCGACAAGGGTGGCTTCCTCTACGAGGCCACCGAGTTCGACCCGGCGTTCTTCGGCATCTCGCCGCGCGAGGCGCTCGCCATGGACCCGCAGCAGCGGCTGCTGCTGGAGAGCACCTGGGAGGCGTTCGAGTCCGCCGGGCTGGACGCGCACCGGCTGCGCGGCAGCCGGACCGGCGTGTTCGCCGGCGTGATGTACCACGACTACGCGTCCCGGGTGCTGGACCTGCCGGAGGGCGTGGAGGGCTACCTCGGCACCGGCAACTCCGGCAGCGTGGTGTCCGGGCGGGTCGCGTACACGTTCGGGCTGGAGGGCCCGGCCGTCACCATCGACACCGCGTGCTCGTCGTCGCTGGTCGCGGTGCACCTCGCCGTGCAGGCGCTGCGCCAGCGCGACTGCGACCTGGCCCTCGCCGGTGGCGTCACCGTGCTCTCCACCCCCGGCGTGTTCGCCGAGTTCTCCCGCCAGCGCGGTCTGGCCGCCGACGGGCGGTGCAAGTCGTTCGCCGCCGCCGCCGACGGCACCGGCTGGGCCGAGGGCGTCGGCATGCTGCTGCTGCAACGCCTCTCCGACGCGCAACGCGACGGCCGCCGCATCCACGGCATCATCCGGGGCAGCGCGGTCAACCAGGACGGCGCCAGCAGCGGCCTGACCACCCCGAACGGCCCCAGCCAGGAACGCGTCATCCGGCAGGCCCTCGCCAACGCGCGGCTGTCCCCGGCTGACGTGGACGTGGTCGAGGCGCACGGCACCGGCACCACGCTCGGCGACCCGATCGAGGCGCAGGCGCTGCTCGCCACGTACGGGCAGGACCGCGACGGGCGCGACCCGCTCTGGCTCGGCTCGGTCAAGTCGAACCTGGGCCACACCCAGGCCGCGGCCGGCGCCGCCGGCATCATCAAGATGGTCCAGGCGATGCGGCACGGCGTGCTGCCCCGCACGCTGCACGTGGACGAGCCGTCCCCGCACATCGACTGGTCGGCCGGCGCGGTCACCCTGCTCACCGAGGCACGGCCCTGGCCGGAGTCGGACCGGCCGCGCCGGGCGGCGGTGTCGTCGTTCGGCATCAGCGGCACCAACGCGCACGTCATCGTCGAGCAGCCGCCGGCCGTCGACGAGCCCGAGCCCACGCCCGGCACGCCGCCGCCGCTGGCGCCGGTGCTGCTCTCCGCCCGCGACCCCGAGGCGCTCGCCGCGCAGGCCCGCCGCTGGGCCGACCACGTGACCGCCGACGCCCGGCCGGTCGACTGGGCCGCCGCCGCCCGCCGTCGCGCCAACCTGGACGCGCGGGCCGTGGTGCTCGCCGCCGACCGCGACGAGCTGCTCGCCGGGTTGCGCGCGCTCGCCGACGGTGAACCCACGCCGACCGTGGTCACCGGCGCCGCCGCGCCGCGCGGCCGGGTCGCGTTCCTCTTCTCCGGGCAGGGCGCGCAACGCGCCGGCATGGGCCGCGACCTGTACGACGCGTTCCCCGTCTTCGCCGCCGCGCTGGACGAGGTCTGCGCGCACCTCGACCCGCTGCTTCCGCAGCCGCTCAAGCCGGTGCTGTTCGACGCCGGTGACCTGCTGGACCAGACCCAGTTCACCCAGGCCGGCCTGTTCGCCGTCGAGGTGGCGCTGCACCGGCTGGCCCGCTCGTTCGGGCTGACCCCGGACTACCTCGTCGGCCACTCGATCGGCGAGCTGGCCGCCGCGCACGTCGCCGGCGTGCTGTCGCTGGCCCACGCCGCCCGGCTGGTCGCCGCGCGCGGCCGGCTCATGCAGGCGCTGCCCGCCGGCGGCGCGATGCTCGCCGTGGCCGCCGGCGAGACGGACGTGACCGCGTCGCTGGCGGACGTGACCGGACGGGCCGGCATCGCCGCCGTCAACGGGCCCGCCGCGGTGGTGGTCTCCGGCGACGCCGAGGCGATCGACGCGCTCGCCGCGCACTGGGCCGACCGGGGTACGCCCACCCACCGGCTGCGGGTCAGCCACGCGTTCCACAGCGCGCTGATGGAACCGATGCTCGCCGAGTTCGCCGCGGTCGCCGCCGGCCTGGACTACGCCCCGCCGAGCCTGCCGATCGTGTCGAACCTGACCGGCCGCATCGCCGAAGCCGACGAGATCACCACCGCCGACTACTGGGTGCGGCACGTCCGCGAGGCGGTGCGCTTCGCCGACGCGGTGGACCGGCTCGCCGAGGCCGGCGTCGGCACGTACGTCGAACTCGGGCCCAGCGGGGTGCTCACCGCGATGGCCGAGGGCGCCCTCGCCGACCCGGCGGCCGTGCTGGTGCCGCTGGTACGCAAGGACCGCGCCGAACCCCGCGCCGTGCTGGAGGCGCTGGCCCGGCTGCACACCGCCGGCCTGACCGTCGACTGGGACGCCCTGCTCGCCGACGCCGGCGCCCGCCCGGTCGACCTGCCCACGTACGCGTTCCACCACGAGCGGTACTGGCTGGAGCCGGTCGGCCGGCTCGCCGACGTCTCCGGCGCCGGTCTCGGCGCGGCCGGGCATCCGCTGCTCGGCGCCGCCGTCTCCGTGGCCGGCGAGGACATGGTGCTGCTCACCGGCCGGCTCTCCGCCGGCACCCACAGCTGGCTGGTCGACCACCAGGTCGGCGACGTGGTGGTGCTGCCCGGCGCGGCGCTTGTCGAGCTGGTGGTCCGGGCCGGCGACGAGGTCGGCGTGTCCCGGCTGCGTGAGCTGGCCATCGCCGCGCCGCTGGTGCTGCCCGCCGCCGGTGGCGTCCGGGTGCAGGTGCGGGTCGGCCCGGCCGACGAGGCGGGCGCCCGCGCGGTGACCGTGCACGCCCAGGCCGAGGACGACCCGGACGCCGGCTGGGTGCGGCACGCCGAGGGCGTGCTCGAACCGGCCGTTGCCGACGAGCCCGGCCTGCCGGCCTGGCCGCCGACCACCGCCACCGAGGTCGACCTGACCGGTTGGTACGACACCCTGGCCGAACACGGCCTGGCGTACGGGCCGGCGTTCCGGGGCCTGCGCCGGGCCTGGACCGGCGACGGCGAGGTGTACGCCGAGGTCGCGCTCCCCGAGGACGTCACCGGCACCGGCTTCGCGGTGCACCCGGCGCTGCTGGACGCCGCGCTGCACCCGATCGGCCTGCTGCTCGCCGCCGACGGCGGGGGCCCTCGGGTGCCGTTCGCGTTCGAGGGCGTGCAGGTGCACGCCGTCGGCGCCACCGCGCTGCGGGTCCGGCTCTCCCGCGACGGCGCTGCGGTGCGCCTGGTCGCCGCCGACGACGCCGGTGCGCCGGTCGTGTCGGTGGACTCCCTGGTCCTGCGGGAGATGACCGGCCTGACCGCGCCCGGCGCGGCGGCCCGCTCCCTGTTCGAGGTGTCCTGGCAGCCGGAGCCGGTGCCGGCCGGCGACGACCTCGCCGGCTGGGCGGTGCTCGGCGCGTCCGTCGACGGGCTGTCGTCGTATCCGGACGTGTCGGCGGTGGTCGAGGCGGGGGAGGGGTTGCCGCACACGCTGGTGTTGCCGGTGGTCGGGTTGTCCGACGTGGATGTGCCTGACGCGGTGCGGGTGGTGGCGTCGGATGTGTTGGCGGTGGTGCAGGCGTGGTTGGCGGCGGAGTCGCTTGGCGAGTCGCGGTTGGTGGTGACGACCCGGGGCGCGGTGGTGGCGGCGGGCGACGATCGGGTGACCGATCTGGCGGGTGCGGCGGTGTGGGGGTTGGTGCGGTCGGCGCAGTCGGAGCATCCGGAGCGGATCGTGTTGGCCGATCTGGATCGGGATGTCGACGGTGGGGTGTTGTCGGTGCTGGCCGGTGTGCTGGGTGACCTGCCGGCGACGGGCGGGCAGGTGGCGGTACGCGGCGACGTCGTGTTGACGCCGCGCCTGGTCCGGGCCGCGCTCCCGGCGACGGAGACGGCGTCCGCCCCGGTGGCCGGCGCCGCGACGGCCGGTGACCCCGACCGTGGCCGGGGTGTCGGGGCCGGGACGGTGCTGGTGACCGGCGGTACCGGCTCGCTCGGTGCCCTGGTGGCGGCGCACCTGGTCACCGGGCACGGGGTGCGGTCGCTGGTGCTGGTGTCGCGGCAGGGTCCGGCCGCGCCGGGCGCGGACGCGCTTGTCGAGCGGTTGACCGGGCTGGGTGCGTCGGTGTCGGTGGTGGCGTGTGATGTGACCGATCGGGATCAGGTCGTGCGTCTGGTGGCGGGTGTGGAGGGTCGGCTCGCCGGGGTGGTGCACACCGCGGGGGTGCTGGATGACGGGGTGGTGTCGTCGATCAGCGCGGAGCGGTTGGCGAACGTGCTGGCGCCGAAGGCCACGGCCGCGTGGTGGCTGCACGAGGCCACCCGGCATCTCGACCTGGACCTGTTCGTGTTGTTCTCGTCCGTCGCCGGGGTGCTCGGCTCACCCGGCCAGGCCGCGTACGCCGCCGCGAACGGTGTGCTCGACGCGCTCGCCACGCAGCGCCGGCAGGACGGACTGCCGGCGGTCAGCCTGGCCTGGGGCATGTGGGACACCGACGGCATGGCTGCCGCCCAGTCCGACGTCGACCGGGCCCGCTCCACCCGCGCCGGCCTCGGCGCCATGAGCCCCGAGGTCGGCCTGGAACTGTTCGACACCGCGCTCACCGCCGGGCGGGCCACCCTCGTGCCGGCCGTCATCGACGTACCCGCGATGCGGGCCCAGATCGTCGGCGGCCGGGTGCCGTCGCTGCTGCGGGCGCTGCTCGGCCCGGTCACCACCCGCCGCCAGGCCGGCCGGGGCAACTGGGCCGACCGCCTCGCCGGCCTCGACCCGCAGGAGGCCCGCGACCAGATCGACGCGCTGATCCGTGGCCTGGTGGCCCAGGTGCTCGGGCACGGCGGCGCGGACGCGGTGCCGACCGACCGGGCGTTCCGGGAACTGGGCTTCGACTCGCTGACCGCGGTGGACCTGCGGAACCGGGTCAACGCGGCCACCGGGCTGCGGCTGCCGTCCACGCTGGTGTTCGACTACCCGACGCCGCAGATCCTGGCCGGCCAGGTGTACGCCGAACTGGCCGGCGCCCGCACCGACACCACCGGCGCCCCGGAGGCGGCCACCACCACCGGCCTGGACGAGCCGGTGGCGATCGTCGGCATGGCGTGCCGCTATCCCGGTGGGGTGGAGAACCCGGAGCAGCTCTGGGAGTTGCTGGCCACCGGTGGCGACGGCATCTCCGAGTTCCCGGCCGACCGGGGCTGGGACCTGGAGTCGCTGTTCGACAGCGACCCGGACCACAGCGGCACCTCCTACACCCGACACGGCGGCTTCCTCTACGGCGCGCCCGAGTTCGACCCCGGCTTCTTCGGCATCAGCCCGCGTGAGGCCCTGGCGATGGACCCGCAGCAGCGGCTGCTGCTGGAGACGTCGTGGGAGGCGTTCGAGTCCGCCGGCCTCGACCCGGCCGGGCTGCGCGGCTCCCGTACCGGGGTGTTCGCCGGCGTCATGTACCACGACTACGCGTCCCGCCTGATGGAGCTGCCCGCCGAGGTCGAGGGCTACATCGGCACCGGCACCTCGGCCAGCGTGCTCTCCGGCCGCGTCGCCTACTCGTTCGGCCTGGAAGGCCCCGCCGTCACCGTCGACACCGCGTGTTCGTCGTCGCTCGTCGCGTTGCACCTGGCGGTGCAGGCGCTGCGGTCCGGGGAGTGTGACCTGGCCCTGGCCGGCGGTGTGACGGTGATGGCGACGCCGGGCACGTTCATCGAGTTCTCCCGCCAGCGTGGCCTGTCCCCGGACGGCCGCTGCAAGTCGTTCGCCGCGTCCGCCGACGGCACCGGCTGGGGCGAGGGCACCGGCGTGCTGCTGGTGCAGCGGCTCGCCGACGCGCAACGCGAGGGCCGCCGCGTCCTGGCCGTCGTGCGGGGCAGCGCGGTCAACCAGGACGGCGCGTCGAACGGGTTGACCGCGCCGAACGGGCCGTCGCAACAACGCGTCATCCGGCAGGCTCTGGCGAACGCGCGGCTGACCACCGCCGACGTGGACGCGGTGGAGGCGCACGGCACCGGCACCACGCTGGGGGACCCGATCGAGGCGCAGGCGCTGCTGGCCACGTACGGGCAGGACCGCGACCAGCCGTTGCTGCTCGGCTCGGTGAAGTCGAACATCGGGCACACGCAGGCGGCGGCCGGGGTCGCCGGGATCATCAAGATGGTCCTCGCGATGCGGCACGGCATCGTCCCGCCGACGCTGCACGTGGACGAGCCGTCCCCGCACGTCGACTGGACGGCCGGCGCGATCACCCTGGCCACCGCCCCGACGCCGTGGCCCGACCGGGACCGGCCCCGCCGCGCGGCGGTGTCGTCGTTCGGGATCTCCGGCACCAACGCCCACGTCATCCTGGAACACGCCCCCGCGACCGCCGCCCCGGCCGAGTTCCGGCCCGGCGCCGCCGTCGACGCCGGCGTGATCCCGTTCGCGCTCTCCGCCGCCGACCGGGCCGCGCTGCCCGACCAGGCGGTCCGGCTGCGCGCCCACCTCGCCGCGTACCCCGAGTTCGCGCCCGCCGAGGTGGCCCACGCGCTGACCAGCAGCCGGGCGACCTTCCCGCACCGCGCCGTCGTGCTCGGCCGGGACGCCGACGAACTGACCCGCGGCCTCACCGCGCTGGCCGACGGCGAAACCGTGCCCACCGTGGTCACCGGCACCGCGCTACGCAACCCGGCGCCCGTCTTCGTCTTCTCCGGCCACGGCGGCCACTGGCCCGGCATGGCCGTCGACCTGCTGGACACCTCGCCCGTCTTCGCCGCGTCCATCGCCGAGTGCGAGGCCGTCCTCACGCCCTGGGTCGACTGGTCGCTGACCGACGTGCTGCGCGGCGCCGACGGCGCACCGCCGCTTGTCGCCTCCGGCGTCGTCCAGCCCGCGCTGTGGGCCGTCATGGTCTCGCTGGCCCGGCTCTGGCGCTCCCTCGGCGTCCGGCCCGGCGCCGTGGTCGGGCACTCCCAGGGCGAGATCGCCGCCGCCTGCGTGGCCGGCGCGCTCTCCCTCGAGGACGCCGCCCGGATCGTGGCGCTGCGCAGCCAGGTGCTCGCCGACATCGCCGGCAAGGGCGGCATGGCCTCCGTCGGCCTGCCCGCCGAGCGGGTCGAACGGATGCTCGACCGCTGGCCCGGCCGGCTCTGCCTGGCGGTCGTCAACGGACCCGGCTCGGTGGTGGTCGCCGGTGACCCGGACGCGCTCGCCGAGCTGGTCGCCGCCTGCGCCGCCGACGACGTGCGGGTCCGCCCGCTCGACGTCGACTACGCCTCCCACTCGCCGCACGTCGAGCCGGTCGCCGACCGGCTCCTGGCCAGCCTGGCCGGGATCACCGCCCGCCCCGCCGAGGTGCCGTTCTACTCCGCGCTCACCGGCCAGCCCGTCGACACCACCACGCTCGACGCCGACTACTGGTACCGCAACCTGCGCCAGACGGTGAACTTCGAGCAGGCCGTGCGGACCCTGCTCGCCGACGGCCACCAGGTGTTCCTGGAGGTCGGCCCGCACCCGGTGCTCAGCTTCGGCATGCAGGAGACCATCGACGACGCCGAGCACGACGCCGCCGTGGTGAACACGCTGCGCCGCGACGCCGGCGGCTGGCCGCGCGTGCTCACCGCGCTCGCCGAGCTGCACACCCACGGCGTCGGCGTGGACTGGGCCGCGGTCTGCGGCGTCAGCGCCGCCGCGCCCGTGCCACTGCCCACCTACGCGTTCCACCGGCAGCGCTACTGGCCCGAGTCGCCGGTCCGCACCGGCCCGGTCGCGGCCGTCGAGGACCAGGCCGACCGGCAGTTCTGGGACGCCGTCGAACGCGCCGACGCGGACGCGCTCGCCGCCACCCTCGACGTCGACGGCGGCGCCGCCCGGGCACTCGGCGAGGCGCTGCCGCTGCTCACCGAGTGGCGGCAACGCCGCCGCGACGAGTCCACCGTGGACGCCTGGCGGTACCGGGTGCGCTGGACGCCGCTCACCGCCGCGACATCCGCCCGGCTCACCGGCACCTGGCTGCTCGTCGCCCCCGCCGCGTACGCCGGTGACCCGCTCGTCGGTCAGGTCGTCGCCGCCCTCGGCGAGGCCGGTGCCGGCGTCGTGCCGGTCACCGTCGACGACCCGGACCGGGCGGCCCTCGCCGGGCAGCTCGCCGGGCTCGACACCGACGCGCTCACCGGCGTGCTGTCCCTGCTCGCGCTGGACGAGATCGGCCACCCGGACCGCCCGGTCGTGCCCGCCGGGCTCGCCGGCACGCTCGCGCTCGTGCAGGCGCTCGGCGACGTCGGCTGTGCCGCGCCGCTGTGGTGCGCCACCCGGGGCGCGGTCACCACCGGCCGCGCCGACCCGCTCGACCACCCCGCGCAGGCCCTGGTCTGGGGCCTCGGCCGGGTCACCGCGCTGGAACACCCGGACCGCTGGGGCGGCCTGGTCGACCTGCCGGCCGTCCTGGACCGTCGCGCCCGGGGCCGGCTCGCCGTCGTGCTGGCCGGCGTCGGACACGAGGACCAGCTCGCGGTCCGCCCCTCCGGGCTGTTCGGCCGCCGGCTCGCCCGCGCCGGCGGCGACACCCCGCCCGGGACCACCGGCTGGCGGCCCGCCGGCACGGTCCTGGTCACCGGAGGCCTCGGCTCGCTCGGCGCGCACGTGGCCCGTTGGCTGGCCACCGACGGCGCGGACCATCTCGTGCTCACCGGCCGGCAGGGCCCGGCCACCCCCGGCGCCGCCGAGCTGGAGGCGGAGCTGACCGCGCTCGGCGCCCGCGTCACGGTGGCCGCCTGCGACGTCGCCGACCCCGACTCGCTGCGCGACCTCGTCGACCGGCTCGCCGGGCAGGACGTCCGCGTCGACGCGGTCTTCCACGCCGCCGGCGTCGCCCACGCCGGACCGCTCGACGGCACCGACCTGGCCGCGCTCGCCGACGGCCTGCACGCCAAGGTGGCCGGCGCGGTCAACCTCGACCGGACGTTCGGCGACGACGTCGCCGCGTTCGTGCTCTTCTCCTCCGGCGCGGGCGTCTGGGGCGGCGGCCTCCAGGGCGGCTACGCCGCCGGCAACGCGTTCCTCGACGCGCTCGCCGAGGACCGCCGCCGACGCGGCCGGCCCGCCACGGCCGTCGCCTGGGGCGCCTGGGACGGCGGCGGCATGATGGACACCGAGGGCGCCGCCGACCAGATGTTCCGCTCCGGCGTCCGGCCGATGCGCCCCGACCTGGCCGTCGCCGTGCTCGCCCGGGCGCTCGCCACCGACGAGGTCACGCTCGCCGTCGCGGACATCGCCTGGGACCGGTTCCACCAGACGTACGCGCTCGCGCGCCCGCGCCCGCTGATCGAGGACCTGCCCGAGGTGGCCCGCCTGCTCGCCGCCACCCGCGGCGACGACGAGCCGGCCGAGGCGTCCCCGCTGCGCGGCCGGCTCGCCGGCCTGGCCGAACCGGACCGCCGTCGCGCCCTGCTCGAACTGGTGCGGAGCAACGCCGCCGCCGTGCTCGGCCACGCCTCCGCCGAGGCGGTCGGCGCGGACCGGCCGTTCCGCGACATCGGCTTCGACTCGCTCAGCGCGGTCGAGATGCGCAACCGGATCGCCGAGGCGGTCGGGCTGAAGCTGCCCGCCACGCTGGTCTTCGACCGGCCCACCCCGGCGCTGCTCGCCGGCTGGCTCGCCGACCGGATCCTCGGCGTCACCGACGCGGCGCCCACGCCCACCCGGGCCGTCGCCGCACTCGACGAACCGATCGCCGTGGTGGCGATGAGCTGCCGCTACCCGGGCGGCGTGGACAGCCCCGAGGAGTTCTGGCGGCTGGTCGCCGAGGGACGCGACGCGATCGGCCCGTTCCCCGCCGACCGGGGCTGGGACCTCGACGCCATCTACGACCCCGACCCGGACACGCCCGGCACCTCGTACGCCCGGGAGGGCGGCTTCGTCACCGACGTCGGCGGCTTCGACGCCGGCCTGTTCGGCATCTCGCCCCGCGAGGCGCTGGTGATGGACCCGCAGCAGCGGCTGCTGCTGGAAACCGGCTGGGAGCTGTTCGAACGCGCCGGCCTGGCCCCGGCCGACATGCGGGAGAGCAGCACCGGCGTGTTCGTCGGCACCAACGGGCAGGACTACGCCACGCTGCTGATGGCCGCCCGCGCCGACACCGAGGGCTACCAGGCCACCGGCAACGCCGCCGCCGTCGTCTCCGGCCGGCTGTCCTACACGTTCGGGTTGCAGGGCCCCGCCGTCACCGTGGACACCGCCTGCTCGTCGTCGCTTGTCGCGCTGCACCTCGCGGTGCAGGCGCTGCGCGCCGGCGAGTGCGACCTCGCGATGGCCGGCGGCGTCACCGTGATGGCCACCCCCGGGCCGTTCCTGGAGTTCGCCCGGCAACGCGGCCTCGCCGCCGACGGCCGGTGCAAGTCGTTCGCCGGCTCGGCCGACGGCACCGGCTGGGGCGAGGGCGCCGGCCTGGTGCTGCTGCAACGACTCTCCGACGCCCGCCGCGACGGCCGCCGGGTGCTGGCCGTGGTGCGTGGCTCCGCCGTCAACCAGGACGGCGCGAGCAACGGCCTGACCGCCCCGAACGGCCCCGCCCAGCAGCGGGTCATCCGGCAGGCCCTGGCGAACGCCGGGCTCACCCCGGCCGACGTGGACGCGGTCGACGGGCACGGCACCGGCACCCGCCTCGGCGACCCGATCGAGGCGCAGGCGCTGCTCGCCACGTACGGGCAGGACCGCCCCGCCGACCGTCCGCTGCTGCTCGGCTCCGTCAAGTCGAACATCGGTCACACCCAGGCCGCGGCCGGCGTCTCCGGCGTGATCAAGATGGTGCTGGCGCTCCAGCACGGCCAGCTCCCGCCCACGCTGCACGTGGACGAGCCCACCCCGCACGTCGACTGGTCCGACGGCGGCGTGGCGCTGCTCACCGAGGCCCGGCCCTGGCCGGAGACGGACCGGCCGCGCCGCGCGGCGGTGTCCGCGTTCGGCGTCAGCGGCACCAACGCCCACGTCGTCCTGGAAGCGGCCCCGCCCGCCGACGACGCCCCGACCGAGCCGGACCACGCCGCGCCCCGGCCGGCGCTGCCGCTGCTGCCCTGGCCGCTCTCCGCCGCCGACGACGAGAGCCTGCGCGCGCAGGCCGCCCGGCTGGCCGCGACGGACCTCGACGACGAGGCCGCCGCGGTGGCGCGGACACTCGCCACCGCCCGCTCCCACCTGCGGCACCGCGCGGTGCTGCTGGCCGCCGACCCGGACACCCGGTCGGCCGCGCTGCGCGCGCTGGCGGCGGGGGAGAGCCACCCCGCCGTGCGGCGGGACGTGGCCACCCCCGGCACGCTCGCCATGCTCTTCTCCGGGCAGGGCGCCCAGCACGCCGGCATGGGCCGCGAGCTGTACCAGGCGCTGCCCGCGTTCGCCGAGACGCTCGACGAGGTCTGCCAGCACCTCGACGCGTACCTGCCCCGCCCGCTGAAGAGCGTGCTGTTCGCGCCCGACGGCAGCGCCGAGGCCGCGCTGCTCGACCAGACCGCGTTCACCCAGGCCGGGCTGTTCGCCGTCGAGGTGGCGCTGCACCGGCAGCTCGCCGACTGGGGCGTCCGCCCCGACCTGGTCGCCGGGCACTCCGTCGGTGAGATCACCGCCGCGCACGTCGCCGGCGTGCTGTCGCTGCCGGACGCCTGCACGCTCGTCGGCCAGCGCGGCCGGCTCATGCAGGCGCTGCCGGCCGGCGGCGGGATGCTCGCCGTCGCCGCCGGGGAGGCCGAGGTGACCGACGCGCTCGCCGGGCACGCCGACCGGGCCGCCGTCGCCGCCGTGAACGGACCGGCCGCCGTCGTGGTCGCCGGCGCCGACGAGGCGCTGTCCGCGCTCGCCGACCACTTCACCACCCTCGGCGTACGCACCAAGCGGCTCACCGTCAGCCACGCGTTCCACAGCCCGCTGATGGAGCCGATGCTGGCCGAGTTCGCCACCGTCGCCGCCGGCCTGGACTACGCCGCGCCGGTCGTGCCGCTGGTGTCCAACCTGACCGGTCGCGTCGTCGACGCCGACCTGATCCGCACCCCCGACTACTGGGTGCGGCACGTGCGGGAGGCGGTGCGCTTCGGCGACACGGTCACCCACCTGCGCGACCTCGGCGTCGGCACGCTGCTGGAGGTGGGCCCGGACACGGTGCTCACCGCGCTCGCCGCCGACCTGCTGCCGGACGGCGGGCCGCTGGTCACCGGCGTGCAACGTCCCGGCCGGGACGAGGTCGCCACGCTGCTCGGCGCGCTGGCCCGGCTGCACTGCCACGGCACGCCGGTGGACTGGGCGGCGCTGCTGCCCGCCGCCGACCCGGTCGCGCTGCCCACCTACCCGTTCCGCCACCGGCGCTTCTGGCCGGTCGCCGACGGCGAGCTGGTCGGCGTCGCCGCCCCGGCCGCCGCCGACCCCGCCGACGACGCGTTCTGGCAGGTCGTCACCGCCGGCGACGGCGACGCCCTGGCGGCCCGCTTCGGCGTGGACCCGGACCGGCCGCTGCGCGACCAGCTCCCCACGCTCGCCGACTGGCACCAGCGGCGTCGCGCCGACGCGGTCGCCGACGGCTGGCGCTACCGGATCACCTGGCCGCGGCGGCAGCTCACCGCCGGCCCCGCCACCGGGGACTGGCTGCTCGTCGTGCCCGCCGACGCCACGGACAGCCCGGCGGAGCGGATCGCCGAGCTGCTCGGCGCGTACGGCGCCACGGTGCGCACGCTCGCCGTCGACCCGGCCACCGTCACCCGCGCCGACCTGGCCGGTGACCTGCCGGACGGGCCCGGCCGGATCGTGTCGCTGCTGGCGCTGGACGAGCGCCCGCACCCGGCGTACCCGGGTGTGCCGGCCGGTCTCACCGGCAACCTCGCGCTGGTCCAGGCCGTCACCGACGTCGCGCCGACCGGGCCGCTGTGGCTGCTCACCCGGCAGGCCGTCAGCACCGGCACCGGTGACCCGCTCGCCCGGCCGGAGCAGGCCACCACCTGGGGCCTCGGGCTGGTCACCGCGCTGGAACACCCGGCGCACGCCGGTGGCCTGCTCGACCTGCCGGCCGACCTCGACGCCGGGACCGGGGAGCACCTGCTGCGGGCGCTGACCAACACCGACGGCGAGGACCAGCTCGCGGTCCGCCCGGCCGGCGTGCACCTGCGCCGACTGGTCCACGCGCCCCGCCCGGCCCGGCCGGACGCCCCGACCTGGACGTCGCCGGACACCGTGCTCATCACCGGCGGCACCGGCGCCATCGGCCGGTACGCCGCCGGCTGGCTCGCCCGGCACGGCGCCCGCACGCTGATCCTGGTCAGCCGGCGCGGCCCGGACGCGCCCGGCGTCGCCGAGACGGTGGCCGAGCTGGCCGCCCTCGGCGCGCAGGCCCGGGTGCTCGCCTGCGACCTGGCCGACCGCGCCGCCGTCGCCGCGCTCGTCGACGGGCTGCGCGCCGACGGCGAGACGGTCCGCGCGGTGGTGCACGCCGCCGGCGTCGGCCGCCTCAACCCGGTGCGCGCGGTCACCACCGACGAACTGGCCGACGTGGTCTCCGGCAAGACCGCCGGCGCCCGCCACCTCGACGAACTGCTCGACCCGGCGGCGCTGGAACTGGTCGTCTACTTCTCCTCCATCGCCGCCGCGTGGGGCGTCGGCGACCACGGCGCGTACGCCGCCGCCAACGCGTTCCTGGACGCCTGGGCGCAGTCCCGCCCGGCCGGGCCGGCGCGCGTGGTGTCGGTCAACTGGGGACCGTGGGCCGGCGGCGGCATGGTCGAC
Source organism: Micromonospora sp. NBC_01392 (assembly GCF_045040125.1). Taxonomy (NCBI): domain Bacteria; kingdom Bacillati; phylum Actinomycetota; class Actinomycetes; order Micromonosporales; family Micromonosporaceae; genus Micromonospora; species Micromonospora sp. NBC_01392. The sequence goes on from NZ_CP109549.1 coordinate 3,687,757, forward strand.
GCCGACCACGCCACCGCGATGAGTCGGCGCGGCGTCACGCTGCTCGACCGGGAACCGGCGATGGCCGCGCTGCGCGCCGCGATCTCCGGCGACGACCCGGTGCTCACCGTCGCCGACGTGGACTGGACGCGCTTCGCCCCGGTCTTCGCCGCCGCCCGACCCCGACCGCTGATCGGCGACCTGCCCGAGGTGGCGGCCCCGCCCGCCGGCGCCGACCCGGCCGACACCGGCGGCGCGGAGACGCTCGCGGAACTGCGCAAGCGCCTCGCCGACCTGACCGCCGCCGAACAGAACCGGCTGCTGGTCGACCTGATCCGCACCGCCGCCGCCGAGGTGATCGGCCACGACAGCCCGTACGCGCTGGAGGCCGACCGGCCGTTCCGGGACCTCGGGTTCGACTCGCTGACCGCGGTGGAGCTGCGCGGCCGGCTGGCCCGGCTCACCGGCCTCGCGCCGGCCAGCTCGGTGGTGTTCGACTACCCCACCCCGCAGGCCCTCGCCGAGCACCTGCGCGCCCAGCTCGTCGACGAGTCCTCGGAGCGGGAACTGCCCACCGTGGAGGAACTGGACCGGCTGGAGGAGGCGCTCACCCTGCGGGAGCGCGACGACCTCGGCCGGGTGCGGATCACCATGCGGCTGCACCGGCTGCTGGAGCGGCTCGGCGCCGACGAGCCGGCGGAACCGGGCGAGGACGTGGCCGACCGGCTGCGGACGGCCAGCAACCAGGAGCTCTTCGACCTTCTCGACCGCGATCTCGGGTTGTCCTGAGGCACGCGTGGCACACCAGGGAGCGGAATCGACCATGGCGGACACGGCAGTGGGCACCACCGGACCGGCCGGGGACGAGGCACGGCTCCGGGAGTATCTGACCCGGGTCGTCACCGAGCTGCACCAGACCCGCCAGCGGTTGCGCGAGGTCACCGCCGAGGAGTCCGAGCCGGTGGCGGTGGTGGCGATGAGCTGCCGCTACCCCGGCGGGATCAGCTCGCCGGAGGAGCTGTGGCGGTTCGTCGCGGACGGCGGCGACGCCATCGGCGACTTCCCCGCCGACCGGGGCTGGAACCTCGACCTGCTGCACCACCCCGACCCGGAGAACGCCGGCACCTCCTACACCGCGGCCGGCGGGTTCCTGGCCGACGCCGGGCAGTTCGACGCCGCGCTGTTCGGCGTCTCGCCCCGCGAGGCGGTCGCCATGGACCCGCAGCAGCGGCTGCTGCTGGAGGTCACCTGGGAGCTGTTCGAACGCGCCGGACTGGCCCCGCTGTCGCTGCGCGGCAGCCGCACCGGCGTCTTCGTCGGCACGTCCGGCCAGGACTACGCCGCCGTGCTGCACCGCGCGCCGAACGCCGAGGGGTACGTGCTCACCGGCACCGCCGCCAGCGTGGTCTCCGGCCGGCTCGCCTACACGTTCGGGCTGGAGGGCCCGGCGATCACCGTGGACACCGCCTGCTCGTCCTCGTCGGTCGCGGTGCACCTCGCCGCCCAGGCGCTGCGGGAACGCGAGTGCGGGCTGGCGGTGGCCGGCGGCGCCACCGTGATGGCCACGCCCGGCCCGTTCGTGGAGTTCTCCCGGCAGCGCGGACTGGCCGCCGACGGCCGGTGCAAGTCGTTCGCCGCCGCCGCCGACGGCACCGGCTGGGCCGAGGGCGTCGGCGTGCTGCTGCTGGAACGGCTCAGCGACGCCCGCCGCAACGGCCACCCGGTGCTGGCCGTCATCCGCAGCTCGGCGGTCAACCAGGACGGCGCGAGCAACGGCCTCACCGCCCCCAACGGCCCGTCCCAGCAACGCGTCATCCGGGCCGCGCTGGCCGGCGCGAAGCTCACCCCCGACCTGGTCGACGTGGTGGAGGCACACGGCACCGGCACCACGCTGGGCGACCCGATCGAGGCGCAGGCGCTGCTGGCCACGTACGGCCAGGACCGGCCCGCCGACCGGCCGCTGCTGCTCGGCTCGATCAAGTCGAACCTCGGGCACGCGCAGGCCGCCGCCGGCATCGCCGGGATCATCAAGATGATCCACGCCATGCGGCACGGGATCGTCCCGGCCACGCTGCACGTCGACGAACCCACCCCGCACGTCGACTGGACCGCCGGCGCGGTCCGGCTGGTCACCGAGCCGACGCCGTGGCCGGCCGTGGACCGGCCCCGCCGGGCCGCCGTCTCCTCGTTCGGCATGAGCGGCACCAACACCCACATCGTGCTGGAACAACCCGCCGACGAACCGGCGGCCCCGGCCACGCCGGCCGACCGGACCGCACCGGTGCTGCTCACCGGCCGCACCCGTACCGCGCTGCGCCAGCAGGCCGAACGCTGGTCCCGGCGGCTCGCCACCGAGCCGGGCCTCGCGCCCGCCGACGTGGCCTGGACGTCGGTGGTCTCCCGGTCGCCGCTGGAGCACCGCGCCGTGGTGCTCGCCGCCGACCGGGACGAGCTGACCGTCGCGCTGGACGCGCTCGCCGACGACCGGTCCGCCCCGCCGCTGGTCACCGGTGCCGCCGGCCAGCCCGGCGAGGTCGCGTTCGTCTTCCCCGGCCAGGGCTCGCAGTGGATCGGCATGGCCGCCGGGCTGCTCGACACCGCGCCGGTGTTCGCGGCGAAGCTCACCGCCTGCGCCGAGGCGCTGCGCCCGTACGTCGACTGGTCGCTGCTCGACGTGCTGCGCGGCGCGCCGGACGCGCCGTCGCTGGACCGGGTGGACGTGGTGCAGCCGGCGCTGTTCGCGGTCGGCGTGTCCCTCGCCGCGCTGTGGCAGTCCTACGGCGTGCAGCCGTCCGCGGTGATCGGCCACTCGCAGGGCGAGATCGCCGCCGCGTACGTCGCGGGTGGGCTCAGCCTGGACGACGCCGCCGCCGTGGTGGCGCTGCGCAGCCGGGTCATCGCGGAGCTGGCCGGCGACGGCGGCATGGTGTCCGTGGCGACCACCGCCGACGAGGCGACCGAGACGATCACCCGCTGGGACGGGCGGATCTCCCTCGCGGCGGTCAACGGCCCGACCGCGGTGGTGGTCTCCGGCGACATCGCCGCGCTGGACGAGCTGGTCGCCCACTACGAGGCCCGGGACGTCCGGGTACGCCGGGTGCCGGTGGACTACGCCTCGCACTCCGCGCACGTCGAGCCGCTCCGCGACCAGCTCCTGGCCCGGCTCGCCGACGTGACCCCGCGCAGCGGCACGGTCCGGTTCCGCTCCACCGTCACCGGCGACTGGCTGGACACCGCCGGCCTCGACGCCGACTACTGGTACCGCAACCTGCGCCAGACGGTCCACTTCGACGACGCGGTCCGCCGCCTCGTCGACGCCGGCTACCGCACGTTCGTCGAGGTCAGCGCGCACCCGGTGCTCACCATGGCGGTGCAGGACAGCGCCGAGGCCGCCGGCGGCCCGGACGCCGCCACCGTCACCGGCACGCTGCGCCGGGACGAGGGCGGCCTGGACCGGTTCCACCGGTCCGTCGCGGCGCTGCACGTCGCCGGCGCGACGGTGGACTGGCAGCCCGCGTTCGCCGGCCGGCCCGGTCGCCTGGTCGACCTGCCCACCTACCCGTTCCAGCGGCAGCACTACTGGGTGCCCGCCGACGAGCCGGCCGTCCCGGCCGCCGGCGCCGCCCTGCTCGACCACCGGTTCTGGGACGCCGTCGACCGCGCCGACCTGGACGCGCTGCGCGACACCCTGGCCGTCGACGACGCCGAGGCGGCCGAGTCGCTGCGGACGCTGCTGCCCGTGCTCGCCGGCTGGCGACGCCGGCAGCAGCAGCACGACCAGGTCGACGGCTGGCGCTACCGGATCGAGTGGCAGGCCGCGCCCGAACCGGCCACCGCCGCGCTCGGCGGCACCTGGTTGCTGGCGGTGCCGACCGGCCTCGACGACGACCCGGCCGTGGCCGCCGTCCGCGACGCGCTCACCGCCGCCGGCGCCGACGTGCGCCCGCTGACCGTGGCACCCGACGCCGACCGGCCCGCGCTCGCCGCCGCGCTCACCGACGCCACGCGGGTCGACGCCACGGATGCCGACGTCACCGACGCCGACGCCACGGATGCCGACGCCACGGATGCCGACGTCACCGACGCCGACGCCGGCCGCGACGGCCGCGTCGACGTCGGCGGGGTGGTCTCGCTGCTGTCCTGGGCGCCCGCCACCGACCCGGACCCGCTCCTGCCCGGCCTGGCCGCCACGCTCGCGCTCACCCAGGCGCTCGGCGACACCGGCCTGGCCGCGCCGCTGTGGCTGGTGACCCGCAACGCGGTGGCCGCCACCGCGTACGACCGGGGCACCGACCCGGCCCAGGGCGCGGTCTGGGGGCTGGGCCGGGTGGCCGGCGTGGAGGCCCCGCACCGCTGGGGCGGCCTCGTCGACCTGCCCGCCGAACCCGACGCGCGCGCCGCCGGCCGGCTCGCCGCACTGCTCGCCGCGCCGGCCGGCGAGGACCAGCTCGCCGTGCGCGGCCCCGGCGTCCTGCGCCGCCGCCTGGTCCGCGCGCCGATCGGCGACCGCCCCCCGGTACGCCACTTCACGCCCACCGGAACCGTGCTGGTCACCGGCGGCACCGGCGGGCTCGGCGCGCGCGCCGCCCGCTGGCTCGCCGACGCCGGCGCCGCACACGTGGTGCTGGTCAGCCGGCGCGGCCCGGACGCGCCCGGTGCGGCCGAGCTGGCCGCCGAGCTGCGCGAGCGGGGCGCCCGCGTCACGGTCGCCGCCTGTGACCTCGCCGACCGGGCCGCCGTCACCGCGCTTGTCGACCGGCTGCGCGCCGAGGGTCCGCCGATCCGCGCCGTCCTGCACACCGCCGGCCTGCCGCAGACCACCCCGCTGGACGCCGTCACCGCCGCCGAACTGGCCGAGGTGACCGCCGGCAAGGTGGCCGGCGCGGCCCACCTGCACGACCTGCTCGCCGACGACGAGCTGGACGCGTTCGTCGTCTACTCGTCCATCGCCGCCACCTGGGGCAGCGCCGGGCAGGCCGGGTACGCGGCCGGCAACGCCTACCTGGACACGCTGGCGCAGCGGCGACGCACCGACGGGCTGGCCGGCACCGCCATCGCCTGGGGTTCGTGGGGCGAGGGCGGCATGCACGTGGCCGACTCCGACCGGGCGCTGCGCCGCCGGGGCGTGCCGCCGATGGACGCCGACGTCGCGATGAGCGCGCTGCGGCAGGCCCTCGACCACGACGACGTGACGCTCACGGTCGCCGACGTGGACTGGTCCCGGTTCGCGCCCGCGTACGCGTCCGCCCGGCGTCGGCCGCTGCTGGAGGGCGTACCGGAGGCGAAGGCCGCGCTCGACGGCGGCGCGCCGGCCGACGGCGACGCCGACGACGGACCGGCGGCGACGCTGCGGGCCCGGCTCGCCGGCCTGGATCCGGCCCGCCGCGAGGAGACGCTCGCCGACCTGGTCCGGGAACTCGCCGCCGACGTGCTCGGCCACGCCGACGCCGCCGCGATCCCGGCCACCACCGCGTTCCGGGACCTCGGCTTCGACTCGCTGACCGCGGTGGAGCTGCGCAACCGGCTGGTCACCGCCACCGGCCAGCCGCTGCCCACCACGCTGGTCTTCGACCACCCCACACCGGTGGCGCTGGCCCGGCTGCTGCGGGACACGCTGCTCGGCGCCGACCCGGCGCCCGCCGGGACCCCGGTCACCACCGTCGCGTCCGGCGAGGAGCCGGTGGCCGTGGTGGCGATGGCCTGCCGCTTCCCCGGCGGCGTCAGCGACCCGGACGCGTTGTGGCGGATCGTCGCCGACGGCGTGGACACGGTCGGCGACTTCCCCACCGACCGGGGCTGGGACCCGGACACTCTCGTCGACCCGGCGGCGGCGTCGGCCGGCACCACCTACACCGACCAGGGCGCGTTCGTGGCCGACGCCGGCCACTTCGACCCGGTGTTCTTCGGCATCTCGCCGCGCGAGGCCGCCGCCATGGACCCGCAGCAGCGGCTGCTGCTGGAGGCGTCCTGGGAGGCGATCGAGCGGGCCGGCGTGGTGCCGGAATCGCTGCGCGGCTCCCGGACCGGCGTGTTCGCCGGCACCAACGGACAGGACTACCGCGCGTTGGTGCTGGTCGCCCCGGACGAGAGCTTCGGCGGCACCGACAACGCGGCAAGCGTGGTGTCCGGCCGGGTGTCGTACGCGCTGGGCCTGGAAGGACCGGCCGTGTCGGTGGACACCGGCTGCTCGTCGTCGCTCGTCGCGTTCCACCTGGCCGTGCAGGCGCTGCGCCGCGGCGAGTGCGACCTGGCGCTCACCGGCGGCGTGACCGTGATGGCGACACCCGGGCTGTTCGTCGAGTTCTCCCGCCAGCGTGGACTGGCCGCCGACGGCCGGGTCAAGGCGTTCGCCGCCGGCGCCGACGGCACCGGCTGGGGCGAGGGCGTCGGCGTGCTGCTGCTGGAACGGCTCTCCGAGGCCCGCCGCAACGGTCACCCGGTGCTCGCCGTGGTGCGCGGCAGCGCGATCAACCAGGACGGCGCGTCGAACGGCCTGACCGCGCCGAACGGCCCGTCGCAGCAGCGGGTCATCCGCGCGGCGTTGGCGGACGCGGGTCTGTCCACGTCGGACGTGGACGTGGTGGAGGCGCACGGCACCGGCACCACACTCGGCGACCCGATCGAGGCGCAGGCGCTGCTCGCCACGTACGGGCAGGACCGGGCCGAACCGCTGCTGCTCGGGTCGATCAAGTCGAACATCGGGCACACCCAGGCCGCGGCCGGCGTCGCCGGGATCATCAAGATGATCCTCGCGATGCGGCACGGCGTGGTGCCGCCGACGCTGCACGTGGACGAGCCGTCGCCGCACATCGACTGGTCGGCCGGCGCGGTGGAGCTGGTGACCGAGGCGCGGGAGTGGCCGGCGGTGGACCGGCCGCGTCGGGCGGCGGTGTCGTCGTTCGGCATCTCCGGCACCAACGCCCACGTCGTCATCGAACAGGCCGACGAGCCCGACGCGCGGCCGGCGTCCGCCGCCCCGGGCCTGGTGGACGCCGACGTCCGGCTGTGGCCGGTGTCGGCCCGTACCCGGGCCGGCGTCGCCGCGCAGGCCGCCCGGCTCGCCGCCCACCTGCGCGCCGGCGGGCAGCTCGACCCGGCGGCGGTGGCCTGGTCCCTCGCCACCACCCGCTCGACGTTCGAGCACCGCGCCGCAGTGGTCGGCGCCACCGGCGACGAGCTGTTGACGGCGCTGGACGCGCTCGCGTCGGGCACCCCGACGGGAAACGTGGTGTCGGGTTCGGTCGTCGAGCACGGTCCGGGTCCGGTGTTCGTGTTTCCGGGTCAGGGTGGTCAGTCGGTGCGGATGGCGGCCGGTCTGGTGGGTCGGTGTGCGCCGTTCGATGCGCGGTTGGCGGAGTGTCAGCGGGCGTTCGCGCCGTTCCTGGACGTGGATCTCGTGTCGGTGTTGACCGGTGACGACGACGCCTGGCTGGACCGGGTGGAGGTGTTGCAGCCGGTGTTGTTCGCGGTCGGTGTGTGTCTGGCGGAGGTGTGGCGGGCTGCCGGGGTGGAGCCGTCGTTGGTGATCGGGCATTCGCAGGGTGAGATGGCCGCGGCGTGTGTGGCCGGGGTGCTCTCGTTGGACGACGCGGCGAGGGCGGTGATTCTGCGGGCGCGGTCCCTGGCCACTCTGGCGGGTTCCGGTGGGATGTTGGCGGTGGATCTGCCCGAGCGCGAGGTGGAGGCGCGGATCGAGGGGATCGCGGGCACGGTGGTGGCGGTGCTCAACGGTCCCGGTCACGTGGTGGTGTCCGGTCCGCCCGAGACGCTCGCCGAGCTGCGTCAGCGGTGGGAGGTCGAGGGGGTGCGGGCGAAGCCGGTGCCGTTCAACTACGCCTCCCACAACCCGGCCGTGGAGCGGATCCGCGACCGGATGCTCACCGATCTGGCGGGGTTGTCGCCGCAGGCGGGTCAGGTCCGGATGGTGTCGACGGTGACCGGTGACTGGGCTGACCCGGAGGGTATGGACGGCGACTACTGGTACACGAATCTGCGGCAGCCGGTGCGGTTCGAGCAGGCGGTGCGGACCGCCATCGCGGCTGGGCATCGCACGTTCGTGGAGGTGTCGGCGCATCCGGTGCTCACGATGCCGGTGACCGCGATCCTCGACGACGCCGACACGGTGGGGCACACGTTGTCGACGTTGCGTCGGGGTGACGACGATCCGACCCGGCTGCTGACCAGCCTCGCGGTCGCGCACACCCTCGGCCTGCCCGTCGACCTGACCCGCGTCCTCGCCCCCGCGACCACCGTCGACCTGCCCACGTACGCGTTCGACCGGAAGCGGTACTGGCTCACCACGACCGCCCGACCCACCCACGACGTCGCCTCCGCCGGCCTCCAGGACGCCGGGCACCCGCTGCTCAGCGCCGCGCTGCCGGTCGCCGACGACCGGACCGTGGTGCTCACCGGACGGCTGTCCACGCGTACCCACCCGTGGCTCGCCGACCACGTCGTCGGCCGGACCGTCGTCGTCCCCGGCACCGCGCTCGCCGACATGGTGATCCGGGCCGGCGACGAGGTCGACGCCGGTCAGGTCGGCGACCTCACGCTGATCAGCCCGCTCGTGCTGCCCGCCACCGGCGCCGTCCAGGTGCAGGTACGCGTCGGCGCGCCCGACGACGCCGGCGAACGGGCCGTCACGCTGCACTCCCGGCCCGCCGACGACGGCGACGCCGACTGGACCCGGCACGCCGAGGGTCTGCTGCTGCCGCAGCTTTCCGAACCCGAACCCGGGCCGGGGGAGTGGCCGCCGGCCGGCGCCGTCGAGGTCGACGCGGACCTGGACGCCTGGTACGCCCGCACCGCCGAGGCCGGCCTCACCTACGGGCCCGCGTTCCGCTGCCTGCACCGCGTCTGGCGGCGCGGCGACGAGGTGTACGCCGAGGTGGCGCTGCCCGAGGCGCAGGCCGCCGACGCGTCCCGGTTCGGCCTGCACCCGGCGCTGTTCGACGCGGCCCTGCACGCCACCGGCCCCACCGCACTGCTCGGCACGCCCGCCGAGGCCGGCAGCGGCTGGCTGCCGTTCACGCTCCGCGCGGTCACGCTGCACGCCCACGGCGCCACCCGGCTGCGGGTGACGATCCGCTCGCTCGGCCCGGACACGGTCGCCGTCACGCTCGCCGACCCGGCCGGCCGACCGGTCGCCACCGTCGAGTCGCTGACGTTCCGCCCGGTCGCCGCCGGCCAGGACGACGCCGCCGCCGCGCTGCGCCGCACCGCCGTGTTCCACCTGGACTGGACACCGCTGCCGGCCACCGACACCCCGGCCCCGAACCGCTGGGCGCTGCTCACCGGCGACCGCACCGACCCGGCCGGCGCCGGCCTCGCCGACCCGGCCGCCCACCACGAGGCCGTGCCTGCCGCGCGGACCGAAGCCGGCCACCACGGCGCCGATCCGGCCGGCGGCGGTCAGGTCGGCGCGCCCGGCGGCGACCCCGCCGGGCTGGCCGGAGCGCTGAGCGGAGCCGGTCACCGGGTGACCGTCCACCCCGACCTGGACGCGCTGCTCGCCGCCGTGGACGGCGACGACGACGTACCGGAGATCGTGGTCGACCTGCGCGGCGGCCCCGGCCCGGACCTGGAGCGGGTGGACGCGGACGCCCACTCCGCCGCCCGCGACACGCTCGCGCTGGTGCACCGGTGGCTGACCGAACCCCGCCTGGAGGCCGCTCGCCTGGTGCTCGCCACCCGGGGCGCGGTCGCCGCCGCGCCCGGCGAGGCCCCCCGCGACCCGGCCCGCGCCGCGGTGTGGGGGCTGGTCCGCTCCGCCCAGTCCGAACACCCCGGCCGGTTCACGCTGCTCGACCTGGACGACGCCGCCGCCACGCTCGACGCGGTGCCGGCCGCGCTCGCGTCCGGCGAACCGCAGCTCGCGCTCCGCGACGGCGCTGCCCTTACCCCCCGACTGGCCCGGGCCCGGGACACCGGTGTGCTGACGCCACCCGGCGACCGGCAGCCGTGGCGGCTCGACGTCACCGAGAAGGGCACGCTGGAGAACCTGGCGTTGCTGCCGGTGCCGGTCGAGGCCGGCGCGGTGCCGGCCGGGCACGTCGCGGTCGAGATGCGCGCGTCCGGCCTCAACTTCCGGGACGTGGTGCTGGCGCTCGGCATGGTCCCCGGCCAGGAGGTGCTCGGCAGCGAGGGCGCCGGCGTGGTCCGCGAGGTCGGCCCCGGCGTCACCGACCTGAAACCCGGCGACCGGGTGATGGGCATCTTCGCCGGCTCGTTCGCCACCGTCGCGGTCACCGACCACCGCATGGTCACCCGCATCCCGGACGGCTGGTCGTACGCGGAGGCGGCCGGCGTGCCGGTGGTCTTCCTCACCGCCTGGTACGGGCTGGTCGAGCTGGGCCGGCTCACCGCCGGCGAGTCGGTGCTGGTGCACGCCGCCACCGGCGGCGTCGGCATGGCCGCGGTGCAGATCGCCCGGCACCTCGGCGCCGAGGTCTACGGCACGGCCAGCCCCGGCAAGTGGCCGGTGCTGCGCGCCACCGGCCTCGACGACGCGCACATCGCCTCCTCCCGCTCCCTCGACTTCGTCGACGAGTTCCGGGCCCGCCGCGCCGGGCGGGGCGTCGACGTGGTGCTCAACTCGCTCGCCGGCGCGTACGTGGACGCGTCGCTGCGGATGCTCGACAGCGGCGGCCGGTTCGTCGAGATGGGCAAGACCGACCCGCGTGATCCGGCCCGGGTCGCCGCCGACCACCCCGGCGTCAGCTACCAGGGCTTCGACCTGATGGCGGCCGGCCCGGCCGTCGTCGGGCGGATGCTGGCGGAGCTGATGGCGCTGTTCGCCGCCGGCACGCTGCGCCCGCTGCCGCGCCGCACCTGGGACGTCCGGCGCGCGCCCGAGGCGTTCCGCTTCCTCAGCCAGGCCCGGCACGTCGGCAAGCTCACGCTGACCATCCCGCCGACGCCCCGGCTCGACGGCACCGTCCTGGTCTCCGGCGCCACCGGCACGCTCGGCGCGCTGCTCTGCCGGCACCTGGTCGCCGCACACGGCGCCCGGCACCTGCTGCTGGTCAGCCGGCGCGGCCCGGACGCCGAGGGCGCCGACGAACTGCTGGCCGACCTCAAGGCCGGCGGCGCGGAGGTGCAGCTCGTCGCCGCCGACCTGGCCGACCCGGAGGCGGTCGCCGACGTGCTGTCCCTGGTGGACAAGCGGCACCCGCTGCGCGCCGTGGTGCACACCGCCGGCGTGGTCGACGACGCCACCGTCGAGAAGCTCACCCCGGAGCGGCTCGCCGCGGTGCTGCGCCCCAAGGTCGACGCGGCCTGGAACCTGCACCGCGCCACCCGCGACCACGAGCTGACCGCGTTCGTGCTCTACTCCGCCGCCGCCGGCCTGATGGGCGGTCCGGGCCAGGGCAACTACGCGGCCGGCAACGCGTTCCTCGACGCCCTCGCCGAGCACCGGCGCGCGTCCGGCCTGCCGGCGGTCTCCCTGGTCTGGGGCCTGTGGGCCACCGCCAGCGGGATCACCGGCCACCTGGGCGCGGTCGACCGGCGGCGGCTGGAACGCAGCGGCCTGGTGGCGCTCACCGACCACGAGGCGCTGGCGCTGTTCGACGCCACCTGGCGTTCCGAGCGACCCACGCTGATGCCCGCGAAGATCAGCACGCAGGGCACCGGCGGCCCGGTCCATCCGCTGCTCACCGCGCTGGTCCGCGCCGGCACACGCCGCGGCACCGTCACCGAGGCGGCCGGCGGCCCGGCGTACGCGGAGACGCTGCGCGGCCTGTCCGGCGAGAAACGCGAACGGGCGCTGCGCGACCTGGTGCTGGCGCACGTCGCCGTGGTGCTCGGCGTCGGCGACCCGGCCGGGGTGGAGCCGGACCGCGCGTTCCGGGAACTCGGCTTCGACTCGCTCACCGCGGTCGAGCTGCGCAACCGGCTCGGCGCGGCCACCGGGCTGCGACTGCCGGCCACGCTGGTCTTCGACAACCCGACGCCGGCCGCGCTCGCCGCCCACCTCGCCACCCGGATCGCCGTGCCCGACGGCGCGACCGACGCCTCCGGCGGTGTCGGCCGGGACCTCGACCGGCTGGAGGCGGCGCTGGCCGGGCTCGACCCGGACGACGAGGCGTTCCGCGGCATCACCGAGCGGCTGCACAGCCTGCTGGACCGGTTGACCGCGCGGGAGACGACCGCCGACGACGGCGACCTGGAGTCGGCCACCACCGAGAACATCTTCGACCTGATCGACCGCGAGCTGGAGACGTCTTGACCGCCGGCCGCGACGACATCGGTACGCCGAGTGAGGGTAGGACCACGGTGAACAGCGAGGACGAGAAGTACGTCGAGTACCTGAAGCGTACGACCTCGGAGCTGCGGCGCACCCGGCGGCGGCTGCGGGCGTTGGAGGCCCGCGACACCGAGCCGGTCGCGGTGGTGGCGATGACCTGCCGCTACCCGGGCGGCGTCGGCTCGCCCGAGCAGCTCTGGGAGCTGGTCCGCGACGGCCGCGACGGGATCGGCCCGTTCCCCGCCGACCGGGGCTGGGACCTCGACCGGCTGTTCCACAGCGACCCGGACCACCCGGGCACCAGCTACGTGCGGGAGGGCGGCTTCGTCTACGACGCCGGGGACTTCGACGCCGACCTGTTCGGCATCAGCCCTCGCGAGGCGGTCGCCATGGACCCGCAGCAGCGGCTGCTGCTGGAGGCGAGCTGGGAGGCGTTCGAACGCGCCGGGCTGCCGCTGCCGGCGGTGCGGGGCAGCCGCACCGGCGTGTTCGTCGGCGCCGCCGCGCACGGCTACGACGCGATCCTCGCCCAGGCCGGGCAGGACGCCGAGGGCCACTCGCTCACCGGCAACTCGACGAGCATCGTCTCCGGCCGGATCGCGTACACGCTCGGCCTGGAAGGGCCGGCGGTCACCATCGACACCGCCTGCTCCTCGTCGTCGGTGGCGATCCACCTGGCCGTGCAGGCGCTGCGCAACGGCGACTGCGAACTGGCGCTGGCCGGCGGCGTCACCGTGATGCCCACCCCGGCGGTGTTCGTCGGCTTCAGCCGCCAGCGCGGCCTGGCCGCCGACGGCCGGTGCAAGCCGTTCGCTGCCGCCGCCGACGGCACCGGCTGGTCCGAGGGCGTCGGCATGCTGCTGCTGGCCCGGCTCTCCGACGCGCAGAAGCACGGCTACCCGGTGCTCGCGGTGATCCGGGGCAGCGCGGTCAACCAGGACGGCGCATCGAACGGGCTGAGCGCCCCGCACGGCCCGTCCCAGGTGCGGGTGATCCGGCAGGCGCTGGCCAACGCCCGGCTCACCCCCGAGCAGGTCGACGTGGTGGAGGCGCACGGCACCGGCACCACGCTCGGTGACCCGATCGAGGCGCAGGCGCTGCTCGCCACGTACGGGCAGGAGCGGGAGACGCCGCTGCTGCTCGGCTCCGTGAAGTCGAACCTGGGCCACACCCAGGCCGCCGCCGGGGTGGCCGGCGTGATCAAGATGGTGCTGGCCGTCCGGCACGGCGTCGTCCCGCCCACGCTGCACGTCGACGCGCCCTCGCCGCACATCGACTGGACCGCCGGCGCGGTCACGCTCGCCACCGAGGCGACGCCCTGGCCGGCCACCGACCGGCCGCGCCGCGCCGCGGTGTCCTCGTTCGGCGTGTCCGGCACCAACGCGCACACCATCATCGAGCAGGCGCCCGAGCCGGAACCGGCCGAGGACGAGCCGATCCCGACCCCGACCGCCCGGCCGGTGGTGCCGGTGCTGCTCTCCGCCCGGTCCGCCGACGCGCTCGCCGCCCAGGCCGGCCGCTGGGCGGCCTGGCTCGCCGCCGCACCCGACACGCGCCCGCTCGACGTCGCGTACGCCTCGGTGGTGTCCCGGTCCGTGCTCGACCACCGGGCGGTGGTCGCCGCCGCCGGCCCGGACGACCTGCTCGCCGCGTTGCGCGCGCTCGCCGCCGGCGAGCCGGCCGGCACCGTGCACACCGGAACCGGCACGCCCCGGGGCCAGCTCGCGGTGCTCTTCTCCGGGCAGGGCGCGCAGCGCGCCGGCATGGGCCGCGAGCTGTACGCGCAGTTCCCGGTGTTCGCCGCCGCGCTCGACGAGGTGTGCTCCTACCTGGACCGGGCGCTGCCCCGGCCGCTGAAGGAGGTGCTGTTCGACGACGGCGACCTGCTGGACCAGACCCAGTTCACCCAGGCCGGCCTGTTCGCGGTCGAGGTGGCGCTGTTCCGCCTCGTCGAGTCGTTCGGCCTGACGCCCGACCTGGTCGGCGGCCACTCCATCGGCGAGGTCACCGCCGCGCACGTGGCCGGCGTGCTGACGCTGGAGCACGCCGCCGCGCTGGTCGCCGCACGCGGCCGGCTCATGCAGGCGCTGCCGGCCGGCGGCGCGATGCTCGCCGTGGCCGCGCCCGAGGCCGACGTCCGCGCCACGCTGACCGACCCGGACGAGCCGGTCGACGTCGCCGCCGTCAACGGCCCGGCCGCCGTGGTGCTCTCCGGCACGGCGGACGCCGTGGACCGGCTGGCGGGGCTCTGGCGGGACCGGGGCGTCCGCACCCGCCGGCTGACCGTCAGCCACGCGTTCCACAGCCCGCTGATGGAGCCGGTGCTGGCGCGCTTCCGGGCGGTGCTGGAGCGGCTGACGTTCGCCGCGCCGACGCTGCCGGTGGTGTCCAACGTGACAGGCGAGCTGGCCGACCCGGACGAGATCCGCACCGCCGACTACTGGGTGCGGCACGTCCGGGAGGCGGTCCGCCACGCCGACGGCGTGCACGCGCTGCGCGCCGCCGGCGCCGACACGTTCCTGGAACTCGGCCCCCGCGCCGTGCTCACCCCGCTGACCGCCGACATCCTGCCCGGCGAGCCGGTCCGCGCCGTCGCCGCGCAACGCGGCGACCGTCCCGAGGTCGAGGCGCTGCTGGCCGCGCTGGCCGAGCTGCACGTGCACGGCCACCCAATCACCTGGACCGACTGGTTCGCCGGCACCGGCGCCCACCGGGTCGACCTGCCCACGTACGCGTTCCAGCGGGAGCGCTACTGGGCCGGTGACGGCACGGTCCGGCCGGACACCCGCCCGGACAGCGCGGACGGTGACTTCTGGGCCGCCGTGGAACGCGGCGACCTGCCGGCCGTGGCGTCCGAACTGGCCGTCCAGGACGACCCGGACGCGGTGGCCGCGCTCGGCCCGGCCGTGCCGGTGCTGTCGTCGTGGCGGCGCGCCCGGCAGCGCGACGCGGTGCTCGACGGCTGGTCGTACCGGGTCGAGTGGGAGGCGGTCCGTCCCGCGCCCGCCCCGACGCTGACCGGCCGCTGGCTGGTCGTCGCCGTCGACGACCCGGCGCCCTGGGCGGCGCCGCTCGCGGTGGCCGGCGCCGACGTCGACGTGCTCACCGTGCCCGCCGACACCGACCGTGGTGACCTGGCCGACCTGCTGCGCGGCCACGACGAGGCGGGCTGGCGGGGCGTGCTCTGCGTGCTGCCCGGCCCGGACGCGCCGCGACCCGACGCGCCCGCCGTGCCGGCCGGGACCGCGCTGCTGCTCACGCTGGTGCAGGCGCTCGCCGACACCGGCCGGGCCGGCCGGCTCTGGTGCGTCACCCGGGGCGCGGTCTCGGTGGGCGGCGGCGAACCGCTCACCGACCCGTACGCGGCGGCGGCCTGGGGCCTCGGCCGGACGGTCGCGCTGGAACAACCCGACCGCTGGGGCGGCCTCGTCGACCTGCCCGCCGACGCCACGCCGGAGCGGGTCGACGCCGACGCGCTGCGCGCGGTGCTCGCCGACGGCGGTCACGACGAGGTGGCCGTCCGGCCGCACGGCACGTTCGGCCGCCGGCTCGTCCCCGCCACCGTCCCCGCCGGCCCCGGCTGGCGGCCGACCGGCACGGTGCTGGTCACCGGCGGCACCGGCGCGCTCGGTCGGCAGGTCACGCGGTGGCTGCTCGCCGCCGGCGCGACCGAGGTGGTGCTCGCCTCCCGGCGCGGCCCCGACGCGCCCGGCGCCGCCGACCTGGCCGCCGAGCTGCCCGGCGCCCGGGTGGTGCGCTGCGACGTCACCGACCCCGCCGCCGTCACCGCGCTGGTCACCGACCTGCCCGCGCTGACCGCAGTGGTGCACGCCGCCGGCGTCGTCGACGACGGCATCCTCGACGGCCTCGACCTGACCCGCCTGGCGGCCGTGCTGGACGGCAAGGTCCGCGCCGCCCGGGTGCTGCACGACGCCACCGCCGACCGCCGGCTCGACGCGTTCGTGTTGTTCTCCTCGCTGGCCGGCGTGATCGGCAGCGCCGGGCAGGGCAACTACGCGGCGGCCAACGCCTTCCTGGACGCGTTCGCCGCCTGGCGCCGCGACCTCGGGCTGCCGGCCACCGCGATCGCCTGGGGCGCCTGGTCCGCCGACGGCATGGCCGCCGCCAGCGCCGAGCTGACCGCGCGGCTGACCCGGGGCGGCGTCAACCCGCTGCCGGCCGAGCCGGCCGCCGCCGCGCTGGGCCGGATCGTCGGCGCCGCCGCGCCGGCCGTCACCGTCGCCGACGTCGACTGGGGACGCCTCGCCGCCGTACGCGGCCGGCCCGCGCCGCTGCTCGCCGGCCTGCCCGGCGTGCCCACCGGACCCGCCGTGGTCGCCCCGGCGGTGGTGGTCGGCCGGTCCCTGCCGCAGCTCACCGAACTGGTCCGCACCCAGGCCGCGCTGGTGCTCGGCCACCCGGCCGGCCGGCCGCTGCCCGACCGCACGTTCCGCGACCTGGGCTTCGACTCGCTCACCGCGGTCGAGCTGCGCAACCGGCTCGCCGCCGAGACCGGCATGACGCTGCCCGCCACGCTGGTCTTCGACCACCCCACGGTCGCCGAACTCGCCGCCCACCTGCACGGCCGGGCCGACGACCACACCGGCGGCGCGGTCGTCGCCGCCGACGTCGACAGGCACCGTGAACCCGTCGCCATCGTGGCGATGAGCTGCCGCTTCCCCGGCGGCGTGGCCAGCCCCGAGCAGCTCTGGGACCTGGTCGCCGGCGGCACCGACGCGCTCTCGCCGATGCCCGAGGAACGCGGCTGGAACGTCGCCGAGCTGTACCACCCCGACCCCGAGCACCTCGGCACCAGCTACGTGCGGGAGGGCGGCTTCGTCGACTCCGCAGGCGAGTTCGACCCGGCGTTCTTCGGCATCAGCCCCCGTGAGGCGCTGGCCATGGACCCGCAGCAGCGGTTGCTGCTGGAGGCGAGCTGGGAGGCGTTCGAACGGGCCCGGCTCGACCCGGCCGCGCTACGCGGCAGCCGCACCGGCGTCTACGTCGGCACCAACGGGCAGGACTACGGCTCGCTGCTGCTGGCCTCCGGGGACGGCGACGAGAACTACCTCGCCACCGGCGTCTCCGCCAGCGTCATCTCCGGCCGGCTCGCGTACACCTTCGGGTTGCACGGCCCGGCCGTCACTGTCGACACCGCCTGCTCGGCGTCGCTTGTGGCGCTGCACCTCGCCGCGCAGGCGTTGCAGGCGGGGGAGTGCGACCTCGCGCTCGCCGGCGGCGCCACGGTGATGGCCACGCCCGGCATCTTCGTCGGCTTCTCCCGGCAGCGCGGCCTGGCCGCCGACGGGCGCTGCAAGCCGTTCGCCGGCGCCGCCGACGGCACCGGCTGGGGTGAGGGCGTCGGCCTGCTGGTGCTCCAGCGGCTCTCCGACGCCCGCCGCGACGGCAACCCGGTCCTCGCCGTGGTACGCGGCAGCGCGGTCAACTCCGACGGCGCGTCCAACGGGCTCACCGCCCCCAACGGGCCGGCCCAGCAGCGGGTCATCCGGCAGGCCCTGGCGAACGCCGGGCTCGCCCCCGACCAGGTCGACGCCGTCGAGGCGCACGGCACCGGCACCACGCTCGGCGACCCGATCGAGGCGCAGGCGCTGATCGCCACCTACGGGCAGGCCCGCGACGCCGACCGGCCGCTCTGGCTCGGCTCGGTCAAGTCGAACCTGGGCCACACCCAGGCCGCCGCCGGTGTGGCCGGCGTGATCAAGATGGTGCTGGCGCTGCGCCACGGCGTGCTGCCGCCCACCCTGCACGTCGACGAGCCCACCCCGCACGTCGACTGGTCCGCCGGCACGGTCGCGCTGCTCACCGAGGCCCGCCCCTGGCCGGACGGCGACCGGCCCCGCCGGGCCGGCGTCTCCTCGTTCGGCATCAGCGGCACCAACGTGCACACCATCCTGGAGCAGGCGCCGCCGGAGGAGACCGCGTCGGACGACGACGCCGGACCGGCCGGGGAGCCGCCCTGGACGCTGTCCGGGCGGAGCGCCGCCGCGCTCGCCGCCCGCGCCCGCGACCTGCGGGCGCACCTCGACGCCGTGCCGGACGCCGCGCTGCCCGACCTGGCCTGGTCGCTGGCCACCACCCGCAGCGCCCACGAACACCGCGCGGTGGTGCTCGCCGCCGGCCGCGACGACCTGACCGCCGCGCTGGGCGCGCTCGCCGAGGGCCGTCCCGCGCCGGACACCGTCACCCGCGCCCCGGGTACGCCGGGCGACGTGGTCTTCGTCTTCCCCGGTCAGGGTTCGCAGTGGACCGGCATGGCCGCCGAGCTGCTCGACACCGCCCCGGTGTTCGCCGAGACGTTCGCCGCCTGCGCGGCGGCGCTGCGCCCGCACGTCGACTGGTCGTTGACCGACGTGGTGCGCGGCGTGCCCGGCGCGCCGTCGCTGGAGCGGGTGGACGTGGTGCAGCCGGCGCTGTTCGCGGTCGGCGTGTCCCTGGCCGCGCTGTGGCGCTCCTACGGCGTCCACCCGTCGGCCGTGGTCGGCCACTCCCAGGGCGAGATCGCCGCCGCGTACGTCGCGGGTGGGCTCAGCCTGGAGGACGCCGCCGCCGTGGTGGCGCTGCGCAGCCGGATCATCGCCGGCATCGCCGGTGACGGCGGCATGGTCTCGGTCGCCACCACCGCCGACGAGGTGACCGCGACGATCAGCCGCTGGGACGGCCGGGTCTCGCTCGCCGCGATCAACGGCCCGACCGCGGTGGTGGTCGCCGGCGACTCCGCCGCGCTCGACGAGCTGGTCGCCCACTACCAGGGGCGGGACGTGCGGGTGCGCCGGGTGCCGGTGGACTACGCCTCCCACTCGGCGCACGTCGAACCGCTGCGCGAGCGGCTGCGCGAGCTGCTCGCCGGTCTGCGCCCGCGTACCGGCGAGATCCGGTTCCGGTCCACCGTGACCGGCGAGTGGACCGACACCGCCGGCCTGGACGCCGACTACTGGTACCGCAACCTGCGGCAGACGGTCGGCTTCGACGCCGCCGTCCGCGACCTCGCCGCCACCGGCCACCAGACGTTCGTCGAGGTCAGCGCGCACCCGGTGCTGACCATGGCGATGCAGGAGAGTGTCGAGTCGGCCGCCGCCGACCCGGCCGCGGTCACCGTGACCGGCACGCTGCGCCGCGACGAGGGCGGCCTGGCCCGCTTCCACCGCGCGGTCGCCGAGGTGTACGCCGGTGGCGCCGCCGTCGACTGGCGGCCCGCGTTCGCCGGCCGCCCCACCCGCCGGCTCGACCTGCCCACGTACCCGTTCCAGCGGCAGCTCTACTGGCCGCGCCCGGCCGCCGCCGCGACGGCCGAGACCACGGCCGGCACGGTCGAGGTGGACGAGGTCGACGCCCGGTTCTGGGCGGCCGTCGAGGCCGAGGACCCGGCCGCGGTCGGCGCCGAGCTGGCCGACGTCGCCGAGGTGTCCGAGGACGCCCTCACCGCGCTGCTGCCCGCGCTCGCCGCCTGGCGTCGCCGCCACCGCGACCAGGCCACCATCGACTCGTGGCGCTACCGCGACGGGTGGCTTCCGGTCGCCCCCGATGGTCCCGCCGCGCCGACCCTCACCGGCGCCTGGTGGCTGGTCACCGCCGCCAGGGCCGACGCGGATGCCCCCGCCGACGCGGCGGTCGGCTTCGTGGCGGACGCGTTGCGTCGGCACGGCGCCGCCGTCGTCGAGATCGCGCTGACCGGCGCGCCCGACCGGGACGCGCTCACCGACCGACTGCGCGACACGCACCGGGACACGCCGCCCGCCGGCGTGGTGTCGCTCCTGCCGCTCGACGAGACGCCGCTGCCCGGCCACCCGCACGTGCCGGCCGGGTTTGCCGGCACCGTCACGCTCACCCAGGCGCTCGGCGACGCGGGCGTCCGCGCGCCGCTGTGGACGCTCACCCGGGGCGCGGTCGCCACCGGCCCCGGCGACCCACTGACCCACCCGACGCAGCAGCTCGCCTGGGGCTTCGGCCGGATCGCCGCGCTGGAACACCCGGACCGCTGGGGCGGCCTGATCGACCTGCCCGACAGCCCGGACGACCGCACCGCCGTCCGGCTCGCCCGCGTCCTCGCCGGCGTCGACGGGGAGGACCAGGTCGCGCTGCGCCCCACCGGCGCGTACGGGCGGCGGCTGCGGCGGGCCCCGCTCGGCGACACCCCCGCCCCGCGCGACTGGCGACCCACCGGCACCGCGCTGGTCACCGGCGGCACCGGCGCGCTCGGCGGGCACGTGGCCCGCTGGCTCGCCGCCAACGGCGTCGACCACCTGGTGCTGCTGAGCCGGCGCGGCCGGTCCGGCGACGGCGTCGCCGAGCTGGAGGCCGAGCTGACCGCGTCGGGCGCCCGGGTCACGGTGGCGGCCTGCGACGCCGCCGACCGGGACGCGCTCGCCGCCGTGCTGGCCGACGTGCCCGCCGAGCATCCCCTCCGCGCCGTCGTGCACACCGCCGCCGTGCTCGACGACGCGGTGATCGGCGCGCTCACCCTCGACCAGCTCGACCACGCGCTCGCCGCCAAGGTCACCGCCGCGGTCAACCTGCACGAGCTGACCCGCGACCTCGACCTCGACGCGTTCGTGCTGTTCTCCGCGATGGCCGGCACGGTCGGCAGCTCCGGCGTCGGCAACTACGCCCCCGGCAACGCCTACCTCAACGCGCTCGCCGAACACCGCCGCGACCTCGGCCTGCCGGCCACCTCCATCGCCTGGGGCGCCTGGGGCGGCGGCGGCATGGCCGACGGCGAGTTCGGCCGGATGCTGCACCGGCACGGCGCGCCCGAGATGTCGCCCCGGCTCGCGATCTCCGCGCTGCACCAGGCGCTCGCCCACGACGAGACGTTCCTGACCATCTCCAACATCGCCTGGGACCGGTTCCGGGTCGCGCTCACCGCCACCCGCCCGGCCCCGCTGATCGCCGAGATCCCCGAGGTGCGGCGGCTCGCCGCCGAACGGGAACCGGAGGAGACCACCGAGGTCGAGCCGGTCGGCGCGTTCGCCCGGATGGCGTCCGCGCAGCGCCGGCAGGCGCTGCTCGACCTGGTCCGTGACCAGGCGGCCACGGTCCTGAAGTACGACGGCGGTCAGGCCGTCGACCCGCACCACGCGTTCCGGGACCTCGGCTTCGACTCGGTCACCGCGGTCGAGCTGCGCAACCGGCTCGGCACCGCCACCGGGCTGCGCCTGCCGGTCACGCTGGTCTTCGACTACCCGACCGCCACCGTGCTGGCCCGCCACCTCGACGAGGAGCTGGGCGGCGGCGCCGAGACCGAGGCGGTCGCCGGCCCCGCGCCGCTGGCCGACGACGAGCCGATCGCGGTCGTCGCCATGTCCTGCCGGTTCCCGGGCGGCGTCACCGACCCGGAGCGGTTCTGGCAGTTGCTGCACGCCGGCCGGGACGCCGTCTCGGACCTGCCCGGCGACCGAGGCTGGGACATCGACCGGCTCTACGACCCCGACCCCTACTCCGCCGGCACCTCCTACGTCCGCACCGGCGCGTTCCTCTACGACGTGGCCGACTTCGACGCCGGCTTCTTCGGCATCTCACCGCGTGAGGCCGTGGCCATGGACCCGCAGCAGCGCCTGCTGCTGGAGACGTCGTGGGAGGCCATCGAGCGGGCAGGGGTTGACCCGGGTGGCTTGCGGGGTTCACGAACAGGGGTGTTCGTCGGCACGAACGGACAGGACTATGGGGCCCTGTTGATGGTGTCCGCGGACGAGGTCGAAGGGTTCGCGAGCACCGGGAACGCGGCGAGCGTGGTCTCGGGGCGGGTGGCGTACGTGTTGGGGTTGGAAGGACCTGCGGTCTCGGTGGACACGGCGTGTTCGTCGTCGCTGGTCGCGCTGCACCTGGCGGCGGCCGCGCTGCAACGCGGCGAGTGCGACCTGGCGCTCGCCGGTGGCGTGACCGTCATGTCGACCCCGGGGCTGTTCGTCGAGTTCTCCCGCCAGCGCGGCCTGGCCGCCGACGGGCGGTGCAAGGCGTTCGCCGCCGCCGCCGACGGAACCGGATGGGGGGAGGGCGTGGGGATGCTCCTGGTCGAACGGCTCTCCGACGCCCGCCGCAACGGGCATCCGGTGCTCGCCGTGCTGCGCGGCAGCGCGGTCAACCAGGACGGCGCGTCCAACGGGCTGACCGCCCCGAACGGCCCGTCGCAGCAGCGGGTGATCCGGGCGGCGCTGGCCGCCGCGCGGCTGTCCCCGGCCGACGTGGACGTGGTGGAGGCGCACGGCACCGGCACCACGCTGGGTGACCCGATCGAGGCGCAGGCGCTCATCGCCACGTACGGGCAGGGCCGCGCCGACGTCGAACCGCTGCTGCTCGGCTCGGTGAAGTCGAACATCGGCCACACCCAGGCCGCCGCCGGTGTCGCCGGCGTGATCAAGATGATCCTGGCCATGCGGGCCGGGGTGGTCCCGATGACGTTGCACGTGGACGCGCCCTCGCCGCACATCGACTGGTCGGCCGGCGCGGTGGAGCTGGTCACCGAGAACCGGCCCTGGCCGGGCAGCGGGTCCGGTCGTCGGGCGGCGGTGTCCTCGTTCGGCATCTCCGGCACCAACGCGCACGTCATCCTCGAGCTGCCCGACGAGGCGTCGACCGAGGCGACCGCCGTCCGGCCCGGCCTGCTGGACGCCGCCGTCACCGCCTGGCCGGTGTCGGCGCGGACCCGCGACGGGCTCGCCCGGCAGGCCCAGCGGCTGTCCCGGCACCTGCGCGCCGACCCGGCCGACCCCGCCGTGGTGGCCTGGTCGCTGGCCACCACCCGGTCGGCGTTCGACCAGCGGGCCGTGGTGCTCGGCTCGTCGGTCGAGGAGCTGCTGTCCGGTCTGGACGCGCTGGCGTCCGGCGCGCCCGCCGGCAACCTGGTGGCCGGCGCGGTCGCCGGTCACGGTGCCGGTCCGGTGTTCGTGTTCCCGGGTCAGGGCGCGCAGTCGGCGCGGATGGCTTCCGGTCTGGTCGGTCGGTGCGCGCCGTTCGACGCGGCGTTGGCCGAGTGTCAGGTGGCCCTCTCTCCGTACCTCGACGTCGATCTGGTGTCGGTGCTGACCGGTGACGACGAGTCGTGGTTGGACCGGGTCGAGGTGGTGCAGCCGGTGCTGTGGGCGGTGGGTATCGCCCTGGCCGCGGTGTGGCGGCACGTCGGGGTCATGCCGCAGGCGGTGGTCGGTCACTCCCAGGGCGAGATCGGCGCGGCGTGCGTCGCCGGGATCCTGTCCCTGGATGACGCGGCGAAGACGGTGGCGTTGCGGTCCCGGGCGCTGTCCGCGCTGCGGGGCACCGGCACGATGGCGTCGGTCGACCTGTCCGCCGACGAGGTGACGGCCCGGCTGGGTGGCTTCGACGGTGTCGGGGTGGCGGCGGTCAACGGCCCGGCGACGGTGGTGGTGTCGGGTCCGCCGCAGGCGGTCGCGGATCTGGTCGAGTCGTGTCAGGCCGACGGCATCCGGGCCCGGTTGATCCCGGTCGACTACGCGTCGCATTCGGCGGCCGTGGAGGAGGTCGCGCAGCAGCTCCGCACCGACCTGGCCGGCGTGACGCCGCAGGCCGGTCACACGCGTCTGGTGTCCACGTTGACCGGGGAGTGGGTGGACCCGGCGACGATGACGGCCGACTACTGGTACGACAACCTGCGCCGCACGGTCCGGTTCGACTCGGCGGTGCGCGCCGCCGTCGAGGCCGGTCACACCACGTTCGTGGAGATCAGTCCGCATCCGGTGCTGACCATGCCGGTGACCGCGATCCTGGACGACCTCGGCACCGCCGGGCACACGTTGTCCACGCTGCGTCGGGGCGAGGACGACCCGACCCGGCTGTTGACCAACCTGGCCACCGCGCACAGCGTCGGCCTGCCCGTCGACCTGACCAGCGTGCTCGCCGGCACCGACACCGTCGCGCTGCCCACCTACGCGTTCGACCGCGCCCGCTACTGGCCCCGCGCCAGCCTCGACGCGCCCGCCGCCGGGGAGAGCCCGACCGGCGCCGACGCCGCCTTCTGGGCCGCCGTCGACAACGAGGACCTCGCGGCGCTCGCCGACCTCACCGCCGCCGACGCCGCCGAATCCCTCGACCGCCTCGGCGCGGCCCTGCCGCTGCTCGCCGACTGGCGCCGCCGGCAACGCGACCGGTCCACGCTCGACGACCTGCGCTACCGCGCCGCCTGGCAGCCGTACGGCGGAATTCCGGTCGGCTACCTCACCGGCGTCTGGTGGGTCGTCGCCGACGAGGCCGGCACCACCGAGGCGGAGACGGCGGTGGCCGAACTGACCCGGCGCGGCGCGGACGCCCGGCTGGTGCTGCTGCCCGCCGACGACACCGACCGCGCCGCCGTCGCCGCCCGGCTCACCGCCGCCGGCCCCGACCCGGCCGACCGGGTGCTCTCCCTGCTCGCGCTCGCCGACGGCCCGGTCGACGCCACCGAGCCGGTGCCGCCGTTCCTGGCCCGCTCGCTGGCGCTGATCCAGGCGCTCGGGGACCTCGACGTGGCCGCGCCGCTGTGGTGCGTCACCCGGGGCGCCGCCGGCACCACCCGCGACGGCGGCGCCGGCCGGCCCGAACAGGCCCTGCTCTGGGGTCTCGGCCGGGTCGTCGCGCTGGAACACCCGGAACGCTGGGGCGGCCTGGTCGACGTGCCGGCCACGCTCGACGACCACGGCTGGGACCTGCTCTGCGCCGCGCTCACCGGCCCCGACGGGGAGGACCAGCTCGCCGTCGACGGCGTCACGCTGCTGGTCCGCCGGCTCGTCCGGGCGCCCGGCGGCGGCGTCGACCCCGCACCCGACCACGCCGGCACCACGCTGGTCACCGGCGGCACCGGCGCGCTCGGCGGGCAGGTGGCCCGCTGGCTCGCCGACCGGGGCGCGACGCACCTGATGCTGGTCAGCCGACGCGGCGCCGACGCGCCCGGCGCCGCCGACCTGGTCCGGGACCTCACCGACCGGGGCGCCCGGGTCACGGTCGCCGCCTGCGACGTCGCCGACCGGGCCGCGCTCGCCAAGCTCCTCGACGAGGTACCCGCCGACGCGCCGCTGACCGGCGTCGTGCACACCGCCGGCATCCTCGACGACGGGGTCCTCGACGGTCTCACCGCCGACCGGATCGCCGACGTGCTGCGACCCAAGGTGCTCGGCGCGCTGCACCTGCACGAGCTGACCGCCGAGAAGGACCTGCGCGCCTTCGTGCTCTTCTCCGCGCTGCCCGGCCAGCTCGGCGCCGCCGGGCAGGGCAGCTACGCCGCCGCGAACGCCTACCTCGACGCGTTGGCCGAGCAGCGGCACCGGCGGGGCCTGCCGGCCACCTCCGTCGCCTGGGGACCCTGGGCCACCGGCGGCATGGCCGACGCCGACCCCGCCGTGGCCGAACGCCGGCGGCGCAGCGGCGTCGCCCGGCTCGACAGCGACCTCGCGCTCGCCGCGCTCGCCGGCTGCCTCGCCCGCCGCGAACCGGTCACCGTGGTCGCCGGCATCGACTGGGCCCGGTACGTGCCCGGCTTCACCGCGGTCCGGCCCAGCCCGCTGCTCACCGGCATCCCGGAGGCGCTCCGCGCCACCGCCGAGCGCGCCGACGACGCCGGCCCCACCGCCGAGTCGCTCGCCGCCCTGCTCGCCGGGCAGAGCGAGGCGGAACGCCGCAAGACGCTGCTCGACCTCGTGCGGGGCCAGGCGGCGGCGGTGCTCGGACACGCCTCGGATGCCGCCGTCGAACCCGACCGGGCGTTCCGGGACCTCGGCTTCGACTCGCTGACCGCGGTGGAGCTGCGCAATCGGCTCACCGCCGCCACCGGCGTCCGGCTGCCCGCCACGGTGGTGTTCGACTACCCGACCGCCGCGTTGCTCGCCGACTACGTCCGCGCCGCCGTCGTGGACGGGGGAGTGGCCGCCGCCGCGCCGGTCTTCGGCGAACTGGAGCGGCTGGAGGCGGCGCTGTCCGGCGCCGCCCCCGACCGGGGCGCGCGGCTGCGGATCACCGAACGGCTCCGGACGCTGCTGGCCTCGCTCAACGAGGTGGACGCCCCGGCGGACGGCGACGGCGTCGCCGGCAAGCTCCAGGACGCCACCCCGGACGAGGTCTTCGACTTCATCGACCGCGAGCTGGGGGTGTCCTGACGTGACCACTGCCGGCTCGGGGCAACACAGGGAATGGGCGGACCATGGCTGACGAGGCGAAGCTTCTCGACTACCTCAAGCGGGTCACCGCCGACCTGCACCAGGTGCGGCAGCGGCTGCGCGAGGTGGAGGCCGGCGAGCAGGAGCCGGTCGCGATCGTCGGCATGAGCTGCCGCTTCCCCGGTGGCATCCGCACCCCGGAGCAGCTGTGGGAGGTGGTGGCGTCCGGCCGGGATGTGATGACCGAGTTCCCCACCGACCGGGGCTGGGACCTCGACGCGCTGCACGCCGGCGACCCCGAGGACGCCGGCACCTCGTACGCGCGCCACGGCGGCTTCGTCACCGACCTGGCCGACTTCGACAGCGGCTTCTTCGCCATCTCGCCGCGCGAGGCGCTCGCCATGGACCCCCAGCAGCGGTGGCTGCTGGAGACCACCTGGGAGGTCTTCGAGCGGGCCGGCATCGACCCGCACACGCTGCGCGGCAGCCGTACCGGCGTGTTCGCCGGCAGCACCGGCCAGGACTACGGCACGGTGTTGATGACCGCCGCCGCGCAGGGCCTGGAAGGGCACCTGATGACCGGCAACGCCGGCAGCGTGGTGTCCGGCCGGATCGCCTACACGTTCGGCCTGGAAGGGCCCGCGGTCACCGTCGACACCGCCTGCTCGTCGTCGCTGGTGGCGATGCACCTGGCCGGGCAGGCGCTGCGGCAGCGGGAGTGCACGCTCGCCGTCGTCGCCGGCGTCACCGCCATGTGTACGCCGGGCGCCTTCGTCGAGTTCTCCCGCCAGCGCGGACTGGCCGCCGACGGCCGGTGCAAGGCGTTCGCCGCCGCCGCCGACGGCACCGGCTGGTCCGAGGGCGTCGGTGTGCTGCTGCTGGAACGCGTCTCCGACGCCCGCCGCAACGGCCATCCGATCCTCGCCGTGCTGCGCGGCAGCGCGGTCAACCAGGACGGCGCGTCGAACGGGCTGAGCGCCCCGAACGGCCCGTCGCAGCAGCGGGTGATCCAGCAGGCCCTGGCCAACGCCGGGCTCGCCGCCGGCGGCGTGGACGTGGTGGAGGCGCACGGCACCGGCACCCGGCTCGGCGACCCGATCGAGGCGCAGGCGCTGCTGGCCACGTACGGGCAGGACCGGGGCGACGCCGCGCCGCTGCTGCTCGGCTCCGTCAAGTCGAACCTGGGGCACACGCAGGCGGCGGCCGGCGTCGCCGGGGTGATCAAGATGGTGCAGGCGATGCAGCATGGGCTCGTCCCGCCCACGCTGCACGTGGACGCGCCGACGCCGCAGGTCGACTGGGACACCGGCGCGGTCGAGCTGGTCACCGAGGCCACCCCGTGGCCGGCGGTGGACCGGCCCCGCCGCTCGGCGATCTCCTCGTTCGGCGTGTCCGGCACCAACGCGCACACCATCCTCGAACAGGCGCCGCCGGACGAGCCCGCCCCGGCCGACGACGCGCCGACACGTACCCGCCCGGTCGTACCGGTGCTGGTGTCCGCCCGCGACGACGCCGCGCTCGCCGACCAGGCCGGCCGCTGGGCCGCGCGGCTGGCCGCCGACCCGGCGTCGACCGCGCTCGACGTGGCGTTCTCGTCGGCGACCGCGCGGGCGGCGCTGGACCGGCGGGCCGTGCTGGCCGCCACTGACCGCGACGACCTGCTCGCCGGCCTGCGGGCACTCGCGGCCGGAACGCCGACGGCCACCACGGCGACCGGCGCGGCCACCGACCGGCAGGGTCTGGCGGTGCTGTTCTCCGGGCAGGGTGCGCAGCGTGCCGGCATGGGTCGGGAGTTGTCCGAGGCGTTCGGTGTGTTCGCGTCCGCGTTGGACGAGGTGTGCGGGCACCTGGACCCGTTGCTGCCGCAGCCGTTGAAGCCGGTGCTGTTCGGTGATGCCGATCTGTTGGATCAGACCCAGTTCACGCAGGCGGGTCTGTTCGCGGTCGAGGTGGCCCTGTTCCGCCTGATCGAGTCGTTCGGGGTGACCCCGGACTTCGTGGGTGGGCACTCGATCGGTGAGGTCACCGCCGCCCACGTGGCGGGGGTGTTGTCGCTGCCGGACGCGTGCGCGCTGGTCGCCGCGCGGGGCCGGCTCATGCAGGCGTTGCCGGCCGGCGGTGGAATGTTGGCGGTCGCCGCGCCGGAGGCGGAGGTGGCCGCGTCGATCGAGGCGCACCCCGCGCTGGGGATCGCGGCGGTGAACGGGCCGTCGTCGACGGTGGTGTCCGGTCCGGTCGACGCGCTGGACGAGATCGAGCGGACCTGGCGGGACCGGGGTGTGCGGGTTCGTCGGTTGACGGTGTCGCACGCGTTCCACAGTCCGCTGATGGAGCCGATGCTTGCCGAGTTCCGCACCGTGCTGGACGGGTTGACGTTCGCCGCGCCGCTGCTGCCGGTCGTGTCCAACGTGACCGGCGCGCTCGCTGGGTCCGACGAGATCACCAGTGTCGACTACTGGGTGCGGCACGTGCGGGAGGCGGTGCGTTACGCCGACGGGGTGACCGCGCTCAGGGCGGCCGGGGCGGACACGTTCCTGGAGGTCGGTCCGCAGAGCGTGCTCACCGCGCTGACCGCCGAGATCCTGCCCGACGACGACACCGTCGTCGCAACCTCGGTGCAGCGCCGGGACCGGGACGAGACCGGTGCGCTGCTGGCCGGCCTGGCGGAGCTGCACGTGCAGGGCGTGCGCGTCGACTGGACGCCGTGGTTCGCCGGCACCGGCGCGACCCGCGTCGACCTGCCCACCTACGCGTTCCAGCGCCAGCGCTACTGGCCGGAGGCCGGCGGCGGCTGGACCGGCGACGTCACCGCGGTCGGCCTGCGCCC
Organism: Micromonospora sp. NBC_01392; assembly: GCF_045040125.1. Taxonomy (NCBI): domain Bacteria; kingdom Bacillati; phylum Actinomycetota; class Actinomycetes; order Micromonosporales; family Micromonosporaceae; genus Micromonospora; species Micromonospora sp. NBC_01392. Next base: position 3,716,906 of record NZ_CP109549.1, read on the forward strand.
CGCCCGGCACCCGCTGCTCGGCGCCGCCGTCGGCGTCGCCCACGCCGAGGGCTTCCTGTTCACCGGCCGGCTGTCCCGGCGTACCCACCCGTGGATCGCCGACCACGTCGTCTTCGACACCGTGCTGCTGCCCGGCACCGGCTTCGTCGAGCTGGCCCTCCAGGCCGGCGCGCACGTCGGGGCCGACCACGTCCGCGAACTGACCCTCGAAGCGCCGCTGATCCTGCCGGAGACCGGCGGCGTCGACATCCAGCTCTGGATCGGCCCGGCCGACGAGACCGGCTGCCGGTCCGTGTCGCTGCACTCCGCGCCCGACCACGACCGGCCCGGCGACGAGCCGACCGACCGGGACACCGCCGACGGCGACCCGCGCACCTGGACCCGCAACGCCAGCGGCGTCCTCGCCGACCGGCCGGCGCAACCCGGCGTACCCGGCTGGTCCGACCTGGCCGCCTGGCCGCCGCCGGACGCCACCGAGGTGCCCACCGACCAGCTCTATCCGCACCTGGCCGCCCAGGGCTACGACTACGGCCCGTCGTTCATCGCGCTGCGCACCGCCTGGCGGCGCGGCGACGACCTCTTCGCCGACCTGACGCTGCCCGAGGCGCCGGCCGCCGAGGCCGGCGGCTACGGCGTGCACCCGGCGCTGCTCGACGCCGCGCTGCACACGCTCGGCCTCACCAGCGCCGCCGGGGAACCCGCCGGCCCCGGCCTGCCCCCCGGCCACGGCCGGCTGCCGTTCTCCTGGAACGACATCGCGCTGCACGCCGCCGGCGCCGCCGCCGCCCGGGTCCGGGTCCGGCACACCGGCCCGGACAGCGTGTCGCTGCTCCTCGCCGGCGTCGACGGCGCCCCCATCGCCTCGGTCGGCTCGCTGGTCCTGCGGCCGGTCACCGCCGACCAACTCCGCACCGCCGGCGGCGGCGGACCCGAGTCGCTGTACCGGATCGACTGGACCCCGCTGCCGCTGCCCACCGGACCGGCCGCCGGCACGTGGGCGGTGCTCGACACCGACGCCGCGCTCGCCGACGCGGTGGCCGCCACCGGGACGGCCGTCACCGCGTACCCCGATCTCGCGGCCCTGACCGGCGCGCTCGACGACGACGCCGACGCGCCCGGCGTGCTTGTCGCGTCGTTCCTCGACCCGCGCGGCGAGCGCGACGTGCCCCGCTGGGTCGCCGAGGTGACCCACCGGGCGCTCGACGTGCTCCAGCGGTTCCTCGCCGACGACCGCTACGAGGCCACCCGGCTGGTCGTGCTCACCCGCGGCGCGGTCGCCACCGACCCGGACGCCGACCTCACCGACCTGGCCGGCGCCGCCGTCATCGGCCTGGTGCGCTCCGCCCAGTCCGAGAACCCGGGCCGGTTCGTGCTGGTCGACGTGGACGACCCGGCGACCGCCGCCGCCGCGCTGGTCGCGGCGCTGGACACCGACGAACCGCAGCTCGCCATCCGCGCCGGCGTCGCGGCCGGCGCCCGGCTCGCCCGGGTGCCCGCGCCCGCCGAGCCGGCCGACCCGGCGTTCGACGCCGACGGCACCGTGCTGATCACCGGCGCCACCGGCACGCTCGGCCAGCTCATGAGCCGACACCTGGTGACCCGGCACGGGGTGCGGCACCTGGTGCTCACCAGCCGGCGTGGCCGGGACGCCGCCGGCATCCCGGAACTCTGCGACGAACTGGCCGCGCTCGGCGCCACCGTCACGGTCGCCGCCTGCGACGTCGCCGACCGCGACGCGGTCGCCGCGCTGCTCGCCGACCTCCCCGCCGACCACCCGCTCACCGCCGTGGTCCACGCCGCCGGGGTACGCGACGACGGCGTCATCTCCTCGCTCACCCCCGACCGGGTCGACGGCGTGCTGCGCCCCAAGGTCGACGCCGCCTGGCACCTGCACGAGCTGACCGCCGACCTCGACCTCACCGCGTTCGTCTCGTACTCCTCGCTCGCGGCCACCGCCGGCGGCCCCGGCCAGGGCAACTACGCCGCTGCCAACGCGTTCCTCGACGGGCTGGCCCACCACCGCCGCGCCCGCGGCCTCGCCGCGCTCACCCTCGCGTGGGGCCTCTGGGCCGACCGCAGCGGCATGACCACCGAACTGGACGACGTCCACCTCAACCGCATCTCCCGCTCCGGCGTGTCCGCGATGGAGGCGGAGGAGGGGCTGGCGCTCTTCGACGCCGCCTGCCGCGTCCCGGTCGCCGCGCTGGTGCCCGCCCGACTCGACCTGGCCGCCATGCGGGCCCAGTTCGCCGGTGCCGTCCCGCCGCTGTACCGGGCGCTGATCCGCGCCGGTCGGGGCGCCGCCGCCGCGCCGGCCACCGGCGCGTCGTTGGTGCAGCAGCTCGCCGCGCTCGACGACGCCGACCGGCGGGCCGCGCTGCTGGAGATCGTCCGGGGGCAGGCCGCCGCCGTGCTCGGCTACCCCGATCCGGCCGCCGTCGACCCGCGCCGCGCGTTCAGCGACCTCGGCTTCGACTCGCTCACCGCCGTCGAGATGCGTAACCGGCTCGGCAACGCGTTCGGCCTGCGGCTGCCCGCCACGCTGGTCTTCGACTACCCGAGCCCGCAGGAACTCGCCGCCCACCTGGACACCGAGATCGCGGGCGTCCCGGTCCCGGCCCGCCCGGCGACCGCCCCGGTCACCGTCGGCGACGACGAGCCGCTGGCCATCATCGGCATGGCCTGCCGGCTGCCCGGCGGCGTGTCCACCCCGGACGACCTGTGGCGGCTCGTCGCCGACGGCGTCGACGCGATCACCGACCTGCCCGGCGACCGGGGCTGGGACCTGGACACGCTCTACAGCCCCGACCCGGACGCCGCCGGCACGTTCTACGCCCGCGGCGGCGGCTTCCTCGCCGACGTCGACCGGTTCGACCCCGGCTTCTTCGGCATCAGCCCGCGCGAGGCGCTCGCCATGGACCCGCAGCAGCGGCTGCTGCTGGAGACCACCTGGGAGACGTTCGAGTCCGCCGGCATCGACCCGACCGGGGTACGCGGCAGCAGCACCGGCGTGTTCGTCGGCACCAGCGGCCAGGACTACGGCTCGCTGCTCGCGTTCGCCCCGGAGGAAACCTCCGGGTACGCGCTCACCGGCATGACCAGCAGCGTCATCTCCGGCCGGGTCGCCTACACGTACGGGCTGGAGGGGCCGGCGGTCTCGCTGGACACCGCCTGCTCGTCGTCGCTCGTCGCGCTGCACTGGGCCGGGCAGGCGCTGCGCCGCGGCGAGTGCGACATGGCGCTGGCCGGCGGCGTCATCGTGATGGCCACCCCGACCGCGTTCGTGGAGTTCTCCCGCCAGCGCGGACTGGCCGCCGACGGCCGGTGCAAGTCGTTCGCCGCGTCCGCCGACGGCACCGGCTGGGCCGAGGGCGTCGGCCTGCTGCTGGTGCAGCGCCTCTCCGACGCCCGCCGGCAGGGCCGGCACGTGCTCGCGGTCGTGCGCGGCAGCGCGGTCAACTCCGACGGCGCGTCCAACGGGCTCACCGCCCCGAACGGCCCGTCGCAGCAGCGGGTGATCCGGGCGGCGCTGGCCGCCGCGCGGCTGTCCCCGGCCGACGTGGACGTGGTGGAGGCGCACGGCACCGGCACCACGCTGGGTGACCCGATCGAGGCGCAGGCGCTGCTCGCCACGTACGGGCAGGACCGGCCCGCCGACCGGCCGCTGCTGCTCGGCTCGATCAAGTCGAACATCGGCCACGCCCAGGCCGCCGCCGGCGTCGCCGGTGTGATCAAGATGGTGCAGGCCATGCGGCACGGCACCGTGCCCCGCACGCTGCACGTGGACGAGCCGTCCCCGCACATCGACTGGGACGCCGGCGCGGTGGAACTGGCCACCGAGGCGCGGCCCTGGCCGGCGGGCGACCGCCCGCGCCGGGCGGCGGTGTCGTCGTTCGGCATCTCCGGCACCAACGCGCACGTCATCGTGGAACAGGGCGACGAACCGACCGCCCCGGCCGCCACCGGCGCCGGCCTGCTGGACACCGCCGCGACGGTGTGGGCGGTGTCCGCACGGTCCCGCGCCGCGCTGGGCGGGCAGGCCGCCCGCCTGGCCGAGCACGTCCGCGCGCGGGGCGACGTGGACACCGCGGCGGTGGCCTGGTCGCTGGTCGCCACCCGGTCGGCGTTCGACCAGCGGGCCGCCGTGGTCGGCTCGTCGGTCGAGGAGCTGCTGTCCGGCCTGGACGCGCTGGCGTCCGGCGCGCCCGCCGGCAACCTGGTGGCCGGCGCGGTCGCCGGTCACGGTGCCGGTCCGGTGTTCGTGTTCCCGGGTCAGGGTGCGCAGTCGGCGCGGATGGCTTCCGGTCTGGTCGGTCGGTGCGCGCCGTTCGACGCGGCGCTGGCCGAGTGTCAGGTGGCCCTCTCTCCGTACCTCGACGTCGATCTGGTGTCGGTGCTGACCGGCGACGACGAGTCGTGGTTGGACCGGGTCGAGGTGGTGCAGCCGGTCCTGTGGGCGGTGGGTATCGCCCTGGCGGCCGTGTGGCGGCACGTGGGTGTCAACCCGCAGGCCGTGGTCGGTCACTCGCAGGGTGAGATCGGCGCCGCGTGTGTGGCGGGGATCCTGTCCCTGGACGATGCCGCGAAGACGGTGGCGTTGCGGTCGCGGGCGTTGTCGGTGCTGCGCGGCACCGGCACGATGGCGTCGGTCGACCTGTCCGCCGACGAGGTCACCGCGCGACTGGCGGGAGCGGCCCCGGGCGACGGCGTCACGCCGGGCGACGGTCCGTTCCCCGGCGTGGGGATCGCGGCCGTCAACGGCCCGGCGACGGTCGTGGTGTCCGGTCCGCCGCAGGCGGTCGCGGACCTGGTCGAGTCGTGTCAGGCCGACGGCATCCGGGCCCGGTTGATCCCGGTCGACTACGCGTCGCACTCGGCGGCCGTGGAGGAGGTCGCGCAGCAGCTCCGCACGGAGCTGGCCGGCGTGGCGCCGCAGGCCGGTCACACGCGGCTGGTGTCGACGTTGACCGGGGACTGGGTGGACCCGGCGACGATGACGGCCGACTACTGGTACGACAACCTGCGGCAGACCGTGCGCTTCGACACCGCCGTGCGTACCGCGATCGAGGCCGGTCACACGACGTTCGTGGAGATCTCGCCGCATCCGGTGCTGACGATGCCGGTGACGGCGATCCTGGACGACCTCGGCACCGCCGGGCACACGTTGTCCACGCTGCGGCGGGGTGAGGACGACCCGACCCGACTGTTGACCAACCTGGCCACCGCGCACAGCGTCGGCCTGCCCGTCGACCTGACCAGCGTGCTCGCCGGCACCGACACCGTCGCGCTGCCCACCTACGCGTTCGAGCAGCAGCGGTTCTGGCTCGACCCGCCCGCCCACCGGGCCCAGGACGTCGCCTCCGCCGGCCTCCAGGACGCCGGTCACCCGCTGCTCAGCGCCGCCGTCACGTTCCCCGACAGCGAACGGCTGGTCTTCACCGGGCGGCTGTCCGTCCGCACCCACCCGTGGCTCGGCGAGCACCGCGTGATGAACGCGATCCTGCTGCCCGGCACCGCGTTCGTCGAACTGGCCGCGCACGCCGGCGACCAGGCCGGCGCGCCGGTGGTCGAGGAACTCACCCTGCTCGCCCCGCTCGTGCTGCCGGAACTCGGGTCGCTCCAGATCCAGCTCACTGTCGGCGAGCGCGACGAGACCGGCCGCCGCCCGGTGCAGCTGCACTCCCGCCCGTACCGGGACGGCTCCGACGAGATCCTCGCCGACGTGGCCTGGACCTGCCACGCCACCGGCCTGCTCGCCCCGCGCGGCGCCGAACCGCCCGCGTTCGACCTCGGTGTGTGGCCGCCGCCCGGCGCCACCCCGGTCGCCTCCGACTCCTTCTACGCCGGCCTCGAAGCCACCGTCTTCGGCTACGGCCCGGTCTTCCGCGGCCTGCGCGCCGCCTGGACCCGGGGCGACGAGGTCTTCGCCGAGGTGGCGCTCCCCGCCGACCACCACGCCGAGGCCGGCCGGTTCGGGCTCCACCCGGCGCTGCTCGACGGCGCGCTCCAGGCCATGTCCATCGGCGGGTTCCTCGGCCGGATGGGCGACGGCGCCGACGCCAGCGTGCCCCGGCTGCCGTTCGCCTGGACCGGTGTCACGCTGCTCGCCGCCGGCGCCACCGCACTGCGGGTCCGCGTCGCCGCGGCCGGCGACGTCGGCGTCACGTTCCAGGTCGCCGACGCCACCGGCGCCCCGGTCCTGCACGCCGACTCGCTGATCATGCGCCGGGTCACCGGCGACGCGCTCGGCGCGGCCCGCTCCGGCCGGCACGAGTCGCTGTTCCAGGTGGACTGGCCGGTGCTGCCGGTGACCGCCGGACCGTCGCCGGTCGCCACCGGATGGGTGGTGCTCGGCGACGACCTCGCGCTCAACGCCGCCGCCGAGGCTGCCGGTGCCCGCGTCCGCCCCGACCTCGCCCCGGAATCCTTCGCCGAGCTGCTCGCCGGTGGGGAACCCGCCCCCGGGACGCTGATCGTGCCGGTCGGCGGCGCCGGCGACGGCGCCGGCCCCGAACTGGCCGCGCAGGCCCGCGCCACCACCCACCGCCTGCTCGGCACGCTCCAGGCCTGGCTCGCCGACGACCGGTTCGCCGACACCCGCCTGGTGCTGGTCACCCGCGGCGCCGTCGCCACCGGCGACCCGGCCGAGGTCGACCTGCGGTCGGCGCCCGCCTGGGGACTCGTCCGCACCGCCCAGCTCGAACACCCCGACCGGATCCACCTCGTCGACCTGGACGCCGACCCGGCCGGCGCCACGCTGCTCGCCGCCGCGATCGGCACCGGCGAGCCGCAGCTCGCCGTGCACGCCGGCCAGGTCCGCGCGCCGCGCCTGGCCCGCGTACCGGCCGGGCTGGAGCCCCGGCCCGGCGGCGTCGACCCGGACGGCACCGTGCTGATCACCGGCGGCACCGGCGTGCTGGGCCGGCTGCTGGCCCGCCACCTCGCCACCACCCACGGCATGCGGCACCTGCTGCTCGCCGGGCGGCGCGGCGCGACCGCCGACGGCATCGACGACCTGGTCACCGAGCTGGCCGACGTCGGCACCGAGGTCACGGTCGCCGCCTGCGACGCCGCCGACCCGGACGCGCTCGCCGCGCTGCTCGACGGCATCCCCGCCGCGCATCCGCTCACCGCCGTGGTGCACGCCGCCGGCGTGCTCGACGACGGCGTGCTGGAGTCGCTCACCCCGGACCGCATCGACGCGGTCAGCATCCCCAAGATCGACGCGGCGTGGCACCTGCACCGGCTCGCCGCCGGCCGGGATCTCGGCGCGTTCGTGTTGTTCTCGTCCGCCGCCGCCACGCTCGGCAGCGCCGGCCAGGCCAACTACGGCGCGGCCAACGCGTTCCTCGACGCGCTCGCCGCGCACCGGCGGGCCCAGGGCCTGCCCGGCATCTCGCTCGCCTGGGGCCTCTGGGAGCAGGCCAGCGGCATGACCGGTCACCTCGCCGACGCCGACGTGCGGCGGATGACCGAGCAGGGCGCCGCCGGGCTGGCCACCGAGCAGGCGCTGCACCTGTTCGACGCCGCCTGGCGGCTGGACACCGCCGCCGTCGTACCGATGCGGTTGGACGTGGCGGCGCTGCGCGGCCAGGCCGAGTCGGGCCTGCTCGCGCCGCTGCTGCGCGGCCTGGTCCGGGTGCCGCTGCGCCGTTCGGTCGACGCGGGCGGCGCCGGCACCGGCGGCGTGCCGCTCGCCCAGCGGCTCGCCGGCCTGGCCGACCCGGAACGGCGCAAGGTGCTGCTCGACGTGGTCCGGGCGAACGTGGCCGCCGTGCTCGGCCACGCCGGGCCGGAAGCCGTCGACCCCGGCCGCCTCTTCACCGACCTGGGCTTCGACTCGCTGACCGCGGTCGACCTGCGCAACCGGCTCAACACGCTGTCCGGGCTGCGGTTGCCCGCCACGCTGGTCTTCGACTACCCGACGCCGCACGCCCTCGCCGAGAAGCTGGCCGGCGAGATCGCCGCCGACGCGGCGCCCTCCACCCAGCCGCTGTTCCAGGGCATCGACGCGGTCGAGTCGCTGCTCACCACGCTGGCGCTCGACCCGGCGACCCGGGACCGGTTCGCCACCCGGATGCGTGACCTGCTCGCCAAGGCCACCGACCTCGCCGGCCCGGCCGAGGAACCGGAGCGGCCCGACCTCGACGCGGCGAGCGACGACGAGATCTTCGACTTCATCAGCAAAGAGTTTGGAATCTCCTGACATGACCACCGCGGATCAAGGCAGGGACGCGATGAGCGACGACGACAAGCTGCGGTACTTCCTCAAGCGGGTGACCGCCGACCTGCACGACACGAAGCGCAAGCTGCAGACCGTCGAGGCACGGGACACCGAACCGCTCGCCATCGTGTCGATGAGCTGCCGGTTCCCCGGCGGCGTCCGGTCCCCGGAGGACCTGTGGGACCTGGTCGCCGACGGGCGCGACGCGCTCACCGAGTTTCCCGACGACCGGGGCTGGGACCTCGACGGGCTGTACGACCCCGACCCGGACAAGCCCGGCAAGAGCTACACCCGGGTCGGCGGGTTCCTCGACCGCGCCGGTGACTTCGACCCGGCCCTGTTCGGCATCTCGCCCCGCGAGGCGCTCGCCATGGACCCACAGCAGCGGCTGCTGCTGGAGACGTCCTGGGAGGCGATCGAGCGGGCCGGCATCGACCCGCTGTCGCTGCGCGGCAGCGCCACCGGCGTCTTCGTCGGGCTGAGCACGTCCAACTACGGGATGGGCCTGCCGTACGTGCCGGACGGCGTGGACATGTACCTCGGCACCGGCAACACCACGAGCGTCGCCTCCGGCCGGATCTCGTTCACGCTCGGCCTCAACGGCCCGGCCGTCACCGTCGACACCGCCTGCTCGTCGTCGCTCGTCGCGCTGCACCTGGCCGGGCAGGCGCTGCGCCGCGGCGAGTGCGACCTGGCGATCGCCGGTGGCGTCACCGTGATGGCCACCCCGGGCGTGTTCATCGTCTTCTCCCGCCAGCGCGGCATGTCCGTCGACGGCCGGTGCCGCGCGTTCGCGGCCGGCGCCGACGGCACCGGCTGGGGCGAAGGCGGCGGCGTGGTCGTGGTGGAGCGGCTCGCCGACGCCGAACGCAACGGCCACCCGATCCTCGCCGTGATCCGCGGCAGCGCGCTCAACCAGGACGGCGCGTCCAACGGCCTGACCGCCCCGAACGGCCCCTCCCAGCAGCGGGTCATCCGGGCCGCGCTGGCCGACGCCCGGCTCGGCGCGGCCGACGTCGACCTGGTGGAGGCGCACGGCACCGGCACCACGCTCGGCGACCCGATCGAGGCACAGGCGCTGCTCGCCACGTACGGGCAGGACCGGCCCGCGGACCGGCCGCTCTGGCTGGGCTCGGTGAAGTCGAACATCGGCCACACGCAGAGCGCCGCCGGCGTGGCCGGACTGGTCAAGATGGTGATGGCGCTGCGGCACGGCACGCTCCCGGCGACGCTGCACGTGGACGAGCCGTCCCCGCACGTCGACTGGGACTCCGGCGCGGTGGAGCTGATCACCGAGAACCGGCAGTGGCCGGAACTGGGCCGGCCCCGCCGTGGCGGCGTCTCCTCGTTCGGGGTCAGCGGCACCAACGCCCACGTCATCGTCGAGGAGTACCGCCCCTCCGCCGCCGAGCCGGCCGAGGCGCCCGCCGACGACGCCCCCGCGCCGCGCCGCGCCGGCCTGCTCGCCGCCGGCCCCACCGCCTGGCCGGTGTCGGCCCGGACCCGGGGCGCGCTCGCCGGGCAGGCCGCCCGACTGGCCGCGCACCTGCGCGCCCACCCCGCCGACCCGGCTGCGGTGGCGTGGTCGCTCGCGACCACCCGGTCCACGCTCGACCAGCGCGCCGTCGTCGTCGGCGCGGACCCCGCCGACCTGCTCGCCGGCCTGGACGCGCTGGCCGCCGGCCTGCCGGCCGGCAACCTGGTCACCGGTACGGCGTCCGCCGCCGGCGCCGGCCCGGTCTTCGTCTTCCCCGGCCAGGGCGCCCAGTCCGCCGGGATGGCCGCCGGCCTGGTCGGCCGGTGCGCGCCGTTCGACACCGCGCTGGCCGAGTGCCAGACGGCGCTGGCCCCCCACCTGGACGTCGATCTCGTGTCGGTGCTGACCGGCGACGACGAGTCCTGGCTGGACCGCGTCGAGGTGGTGCAACCGGTGCTGTGGGCGGTCGGGGTGGCGCTCGCCGCCGTCTGGCGCGCGGCCGGTGTGACGCCCGACGCGGTGATCGGCCACTCGCAGGGCGAGATCGGCGCGGCGTGCGTCGCCGGGATCCTGTCCCTGGACGACGCGGCGAAGACGGTGGCGTTGCGGTCGCGGGCGCTGTCCGCGCTGCGGGGCACCGGCACGATGGCGTCGGTCGACCTGTCCGCCGACGAGGTGACCGCCCGGCTGGGTGGCTTCGACGGTGTCGGGGTGGCGGCGGTCAACGGCCCGGCGACCGTGGTGGTGTCCGGTCCGCCGCAGGCGGTCGCCGATCTGGTGGACGCCTGTCAGGTCGACGGCATCCGGGCCCGGTTGATCCCGGTGGACTACGCGTCGCACTCCGCGGCCGTGGAGGACGTCGCCCAGCAGCTCCGCACCGACCTGGCCGGCGTGACGCCGCAGGCCGGTCACACCCGGCTGGTGTCCACGTTGACCGGGGAGTGGGTGGACCCGGCGACGATGACGGCCGACTACTGGTACGACAACCTGCGCCGCACGGTCCGGTTCGACTCGGCGGTGCGCGCCGCCGTCGAGGCCGGTCACACCACGTTCGTGGAGATCAGTCCGCATCCGGTGCTGACCATGCCGGTGACCGCGATCCTGGACGACCTCGGCACCACCGGGCACACGTTGTCCACGCTGCGGCGGGGCGAGGACGACCCGACCCGCCTGCTGACCAACCTGGCCACCGCGCACAGCGTCGGCCTGCCCGTCGACCTGACCAGCGTGCTCGCCGAGACGGACACCGTCGCGCTGCCCACCTACGCGTTCGACCACCAGCGGCTCTGGCTCGACGGCAGCGGCGGCCCCGAGCGGGAGGACCAGGCGACCGACCACGGCACCCCGGACGACAGCGGCTTCTGGGCCGCCGTCGAACGCGACGACCTGTCCGGCCTCGCCGAGGTGCTCGCCGGAGACGACCTCCCCGCCGGGCAGGCGCTCGACGCGCTCGCCCCGGCGCTGCCGGTGCTGCACCGCTGGCGGCGGCAGCAGCGTCGCCAGTCCGACATCGACAGCTGGCGCTACCAGGACACCTGGAAGCCGCTCACCGGCATCACCAACCGCGGCATGGCCGGCACCTGGCTGGTCGTGCTGCCCACCGGCGACATCGTCGAACCCTGGCAGGAGGCGTGCGTCGACGCGTTCGCCGCCGCCGGCGCCACCGTCGTCCCGCTGCCGGTCAGCACCACCGACGTCGACCGCGACCTGCTCGGCAAGCTGCTGCGCGAGGCGCTCACCACCGGCGCGGACGGCACGCTCACCGAGGTGACCGGCGTGGTGTCGCTGCTCGCGTTCGACGAACTCGTCCATCCGATGCATCCGTCCGTGCCCGGCGGATTCGCCGCCACCGTCGCGCTGGTCCAGGCGCTCGGCGACATCGGCCTGGCCGCCCCGATGTGGTCGGTCACGTCCGGCGCCGTCTCGGTCGGCCGCGCCGAACTGCTCCGCTCGCCCGGCCAGGCGATGATCTGGGGCTTCGGCCGGGTCGCCGCGCTGGAACATCCGCAGCGTTGGGGCGGACTCGTCGACCTGCCGGAGGCGGTCGACGAGCGCAGCGCCGGCCTGCTGGTCGCGGCGCTCACCGCCGCCGGCGAGGAGGACCAGATCGCGGTACGCCCCGGCGGACTGCTCGGCCGGCGGCTCACCCGCGTCCCGCTCGGCGACAGCCGTCCCGCGCACCCGTGGCAGCCCTCCGGCACCGCGCTGGTCACCGGCGGCACCGGCGCGCTCGGCGGGCACGCCGCCCGCTGGCTCGCCCGCAGCGGGGTGGAGAACATCGTGGTGGCCAGCCGGCGCGGCATGGACGCCCCCGGCGCCGCCGAACTCGTCGCCGACCTCACCGCGCTCGGCGCCACCGCCAGCGTGGTCACCTGCGACGCCGCCGACCGGGACGCGCTGGCCGCGCTGATCGACGGCATTCCCGCCGACCGGCCGCTGAAGGCCGTGGTGCACGCCAGCGCGGTGCTCGACGACGCCCTGATCAACGACCTGCGCATCGACCAGATCGAACGGGTCCTCGCGGCCAAGGTGGACGTCGCGTACCACCTGCACGAGCTGACGCTCGACCTCGACCTCGGCGCGTTCGTGCTGTTCTCCTCGTTCGCCGGTTCGGTGGGCAGCTCCGGCGTCGGCAACTACGCCCCGAGCAACGCGTTCCTCGACGCGCTCGCCCAGCACCGGCGCGGACTCGGCCTGCCCGGCACGTCCATCGCCTGGGGCGCCTGGGCCGGCGGCGGCATGGCCGACGGCCCGTTCGGCGAGCTGCTGCACCGGCACGGCGTACCCGAGATGCCGCCGGAGGCCGCGATCGCCGCGCTGCACCAGGCCGTCGACCACGGCGAGGCGTTCCTCACCGTCGCCGACATCGCCTGGGAACGGTTCTCCGTCGCGTTCACCGCCACCCGGCCCGGCCCGCTGATCAGCGACCTGCCGGACGTCCGCCGGCTGCGCACGGTGGAGCGGACCGCCGGCGGCGAGGTGCCCGACGGCCCGGAGTCGCTGCGCGACCGGCTCGCCGGGCTGCCCGCCGGCGACCGGATGGCGGTGCTGCTCGCGCTGGTCCGCAGCCAGGTAGCGGCCGTGCTCAACTACCCGTCCGGTGAGTCGGTGGACGAGCACCGCGCGTTCCGCGAACTGGGCTTCGACTCGGTCACCGCGGTCGAGCTGCGCAACCGGCTCGGCCTGGCGAGCGGGGTGGCGCTGCCGGTCACCCTGGTCTTCGACTACCCGACGCCGACCACGCTGGCCGAGTACCTCTACGCCGAGGTGGCCCAGGACGACGTGGTCACCCCGACCGCGCTGCTCGACGACCTCGACCGGATCGCCGACGGCCTCGACGTGGTGGCCCGCGACGAGGCCGCCCGGGTCCGGGCCACGGTCCGCCTCCAGGCCATGCTCACCCGGCTCGGTCAGGGCAGCGGCGGCGACGACGACCTCGGCCGTCATCTCGGCGACGCCAGCGACGACGAGCTGTTCGCCATGGTGGACCGCGACCTCGGTCTCTCCTGACCCGCACCGGCTCACTCCCGTCCCCTGCGAGGAAGCGGCTACCGATGGCCAATGAAGACAAGCTCCGCGACTACCTCAAGCGGGTCATGGCGGACCTGCACGACACCCGCCGCCGACTCAGCGAGGCCCAGTCCCAGGAACTGGAGCCGGTGGCGATCGTCGCGATGAGCTGCCGGCTGCCCGGTGGCGTCCGCGACCCGCAGGACCTGTGGGAGTTGCTGACCGACGGCCGGGACGCGGTCGCCCCGTTCCCCGACGACCGGGGCTGGGACCTCGACCGGCTCTACCATCCCGACCCCGACCACCCCGGCACCTCGTACGCCCGCGAGGGCGGCTTCCTCGACGGGGCCGGGGACTTCGACGCCGCGTTCTTCGGCATCAGCCCCCGCGAGGCGCTCACCATGGACCCGCAGCAGCGGCTGCTGCTGGAGACCGCGTGGGAGGCCGTCGAGTCCGCCGGCATCGACCCCGCCACGCTGCGCGGCAGCCGTACCGGGGTGTTCGTCGGCACCAACGGGCAGGACTACGGCACGCTGCTGATGATGTCGCCCGACGGCGACGAGGGCCACTCGATGACCGGCGGGGCGGCGGCGGTCGCCTCCGGCCGGGTGTCGTACACGCTCGGCCTGGAGGGCCCGGCCGTCTCCATCGACACCGCCTGCTCGTCCTCGCTTGTCGCGCTGCACCTGGCCGCGCAGGCGCTGCGGGCGGGGGAGTGCGAGCTGGCGCTCGCCGGTGGCGTCACCGTGATGGCCACCCCCGGCCTCTACATCGGGTCGAGCCGGCAGCGCGCGCTCTCCCCGGACGGGCGGTGCCGCTCCTTCGCCGCCGCCGCCGACGGCGCCGGGTTCTCCGAGGGCGTCGGCTGGCTGCTGGTGGAGCGGCTCTCCGACGCCCGCCGCAACGGGCACCCGGTGCTCGCGGTGCTGCGCGGCAGCGCGGTCAACCAGGACGGCGCGTCGAACGGGCTGACCGCCCCGAACGGGCCCGCCCAGCAGCGCGTGATCAGCCAGGCGCTCACCGCCGCCCGGCTGGCCACCGCCGACGTGGACCTCATCGAGGCGCACGGCACCGGCACCAACCTGGGTGACCCGATCGAGGCACAGGCGCTGCTGGCCACGTACGGGCAGGACCGCGGCGACGCCGGGCCGGCGCTGCTCGGCTCGGTGAAGTCGAACATCGGGCACGCCCAGGCCGCCGCCGGCGTGGCCGGGGTGATCAAGGTGGTGCTGGCCATCCGGCACGGACTGGTGCCGGCGACGCTGCACGTCGACGAGCCGTCCCCGCACATCGACTGGTCGTCCGGCGCGCTGGAGCTGGTGACGTCGGCGCGGCCGTGGCCGGAACGCGACCGGCCCCGCCGGGCGGCGGTGTCGTCGTTCGGCATCTCCGGCACCAACGCGCACGTCATCGTGGAGCAGGCGCCGGAGGCGCCCGCGCCGCCCGCCGCCGTCCCCACCCCGGGACTGCTCGCCGCCGACGTCACCGCCTGGCCGGTCTCCGCCCGGACCCGGGGCGGCCTCGCCGGGCAGGCCGGCCGGCTGGCCGCGCACCTGCGCGCGCACCCGGCCGACCCGGCGACGGTGGCCTGGTCGTTGGCCACCACCCGGTCGGCGTTCGACAAGCGGGCCGTGGTGCTCGGCTCGTCGGCCGAGGAGCTGCTGTCCGGTCTGGACGCGCTCGCGGCGGGTACGCCGTCGCCGGCGGTCGTGACCGGCACCGCGGAGCGGCCCGCCGGTCCGGTGTTCGTGTTCCCGGGTCAGGGCGCGCAGTCGGCGCGGATGGCGGCGGGCCTGGTGGGCCGGTGCGCGCCGTTCGACGCGGCGCTGGCCGAGTGCCAGGTGGCCCTCTCTCCCTACCTCGACGTCGATCTGGTGTCGGTGCTGACCGGCGACGACGAGTCGTGGCTGGACCGGGTCGAGGTGGTGCAGCCGGTCCTGTGGGCGGTGGGCGTCGCCCTGGCCGCGGTGTGGCGGCACGTGGGTGTCAACCCGCAGGCCGTGGTCGGGCATTCCCAGGGGGAGATCGGCGCCGCGTGTGTGGCGGGAATCCTGTCCCTGGATGACGCCGCGAAGACGGTGGCGTTGCGGTCGCGGGCGTTGTCGGTGCTGCGCGGCACCGGCACGATGGCATCGGTCGACCTGTCCGCCGACGCCGTCACCGCACGGCTGGCCGGAAGCGCGACGGCGTCTGCCGGCGCGGGATCGACCCGCGACAGGACCGGCCCGGCCGCGAACGGATCACGCTTCGCGGGCGTGGGAATCGCGGCGATCAACGGCCCGGCGACCGTGGTGGTCTCCGGTCCGCCGCAGGCGGTCGCGGACCTGGTCGAGTCGTGTCAGGCCGACGGCATCCGGGCCCGGCTGATCCCGGTCGACTACGCCTCGCACTCCGCGGCCGTGGAGGACGTCGCCCAGCAGCTCCGTACCGACCTGGCGGACGTGACGCCGCAGCCCGGTCACACCCGGCTGGTGTCCACGCTGACCGGGGACTGGGTGGACCCGGCGACGATGACGGCCGACTACTGGT
The DNA here is from genome assembly GCF_045040125.1 of Micromonospora sp. NBC_01392. Classification (NCBI taxonomy): domain Bacteria; kingdom Bacillati; phylum Actinomycetota; class Actinomycetes; order Micromonosporales; family Micromonosporaceae; genus Micromonospora; species Micromonospora sp. NBC_01392. Next base: position 3,732,646 of record NZ_CP109549.1, read on the forward strand.
ACGACAACCTGCGGCAGACCGTGCGCTTCGACACCGCCGTGCGTACCGCGATCGAGGCCGGTCACACGACGTTCGTGGAGATCAGTCCGCATCCGGTGCTGACCATGCCGGTGACCGCGATCCTGGACGACCTCGGCACCGCCGGGCACACGTTGTCGACGCTGCGGCGGGGTGAGGACGACCCGACCCGGCTGTTGACCAACCTGGCCACCGCGCACAGCGTCGGCCTGCCCGTCGACCTGACCAGCGTGCTCGCCGGCACGGACACCGTCGCGCTGCCCACCTACGCGTTCGACCACCAGCGGTACTGGCCCGCCCCGCCCCGCTTCGTCACCGACCGCGACGGCGAACCCGACCCCGACCGCTGGCACTACCGGGTCACCTGGACCCCGCTGCCCGACCTGCCGCTGACCCGGCTCACCGGCGCCTGGCTGGTCCCGGTACCCGCCGACCTGGCCGACGACCCGCTCGTCACCGGCGTGCTCGGCGCGCTCGGCAACGTCGGCGCCAACGCCGTACCCGTGCCCGTCGACCCGGCCGACGACCCGGCCGCGCTCGCCGACCGGCTGCGCGCCGCGCTGCCCGCCGACGGACCCGCCGCCGTGCTCTCCCTGCTCGGCCTCGACGGACGCGCCCACCCCGAGCACCCGGCCACCACGCTCGGCGTCACCGGCACCGCCCACCTGGTCCAGGCGCTCGGCGCGCTCGGCGTCGAGGGGCCGCTCTGGTGCGCCACCCGCCGCGCCGTCACCACCGGCGACACCGATCCCGCCCCCGACCCGGCCGCCGCCGCCGTCTGGGGCCTCGGCCGGGCCGTCGCGCTGGAACACCCGGCCCGCTGGCGCGGCCTGGTCGACCTGCCCGACCGGCTCGACGCCACCACCGCCGCGCTGCTCGGCGCGGTGCTCGGCGCCGACGGGCCCGAGGACCAGATCGCCGTCCGCGACACCGGCGCCCACGCCCGCCGGCTCACCCGCGACATCGACCTCGCCGACGACACCGTCCGGCTCCGCGACACCGTGCTGATCACCGGCGGCACCGGCGGGCTCGGCGGGCATCTGGCCCGCTGGGCCGCCCGCGCCGGCGCCGCGCACGTGCTGCTGGCCAGCCGCCGCGGCCCCGACGCTCCCGGCGCCGGCGACCTCGCCGCCGAGCTGACCGACCTCGGGGTACGCGTCACCGTGGCCCGCTGCGACGTCACCGACCGCGACCAGCTCGCCGCGCTCCTCGCCGACCTGCCCGACGACGCGCCGCTGCGGGCCGTGCTGCACACCGCCGCCGTGCTCGACGACGGCATCGTGGACACCGTCACCCCGGCCCGCCTGCACACCGTCGCCGCGCCCAAGAGTGCCGCCGCCGACCATCTCGACGCGCTCACCCGCGACCACGAGCTGGACGCGTTCGTGCTCTTCTCCTCCGTCGCCGGCACCACCGGCAACGCCGGCCAGGGCGCGTACGGCGCGGCCAACGCCCACCTCGACGCGCTCGCCCACCGGCGTCGCGCCGACGGGCTGCCGGCGCTCTCCGTGGCGTGGGGCGCCTGGGCCGGCGCCGGCCTGCCCGCCGACAACGAACGCGCCCAGCAGCGGCTGCGCCGCGGCGGCATGGTCGCCATGGACCCGGAGTCGGCCGTCGCCGCGCTGGCCCGGGCGCTGGGCCGCGACGAGCCCGCAGTGGTCGTCGCCGACGTCGACTGGGGTCGCTTCGCGCCCGCGTTCGCGCTGGTCCGGCCCAGCCCGTTGCTCGGCGACCTGCCCGAGGTCCGGGACGCGCTGCGCCCGGCGGAGACGCCGGCCACGCCCGAACCGGTCGACCAGCCCGGCTCGGCGCTGGCCCGGCAGCTCGCCGGCCGCACCGCCGCCGAACGTACCGAGACGCTGCGCGACCTGGTCCGCCAGTGCGCCGCCACCGCGCTCGGCTACGGCGCCGCCGACGACGTGCCGGTCACCCGCCCGTTCCGCGACCTCGGCCTCGACTCGCTGACCGCGGTGGACCTGCGCAACCTGCTCGCCACCGCGACCGAGCTGCGGCTGCCCGCCACGCTGGCGTTCGACTACCCGAACCCGGCGGTGCTCGCCGGGCACCTCGACGAGCTGCTCACCGGCGCCGGCGCGCCGGTCGACGGGCCGGCCGCCGTGGCCACCCCCGACGAGCCGCTGGCCGTGGTGGCGATGAGCTGCCGCTTCCCGGGCGGCGCGGACGACCCGGAACGGCTGTGGCAACTGCTCGCCGCCGGCGGCGACGCCATCGGCGACTTCCCCACCGACCGGGGCTGGGACCTCGACCGGCTCTTCGACACCGACCCGGCCGTCGAGGGCACCAGCTACGCCCGCCAGGGCGGCTTCCTGCCCGACGTCGCCGACTTCGACCCGGGCTTCTTCGGCATCAGCCCGCGCGAGGCGCTCGCCATGGACCCGCAGCAGCGGCTGCTGCTGGAGACCTCGTGGGAGGCGATCGAACGCGCCGGCATCGACCCGCGGACGCTGCGCGGCACCCCCACCGGCGTCTTCGTCGGCACCAACTACCAGGACTACCGCAACCTCATGCTCACCGCGGAGGGCGCCGAGGGGCACCTGATGACCGGCAACGCCGGCAGTGTGCTGTCCGGCCGGGTGTCGTACACGCTCGGGTTGGAAGGACCGGCCGTGTCCGTCGACACCGCCTGCTCCTCGTCGCTTGTCGCGCTGCACTGGGCCGGCCAGGCGCTGCGCGCCGCCGAGTGTTCCCTGGCGCTGGTCGCCGGCGTCACCGTGATGTCCACCCCCGGCGTGTTCGTCGGCTTCAGCCGGCAACGCGGACTCTCCCCGGACAGCCGGGTCAAGGCGTTCGCGGCCGGCGCCGACGGCACGAGCTGGGGGGAGGGCGTCGGCGTGCTGCTGGTCGAGCGGCTCTCCGACGCCCGCCGCAACGGCCACCCGGTGCTCGCCGTGGTGCGGGGCAGCGCGGTCAACCAGGACGGCGCGTCCAACGGGCTCACCGCCCCCAACGGGCCGGCCCAGCAGCGGGTCATCCGCGCGGCGCTGGCCAACGCCCGGCTCGACGCGGGCGACGTGGACGCGGTCGAGGCGCACGGCACCGGCACCCGGCTCGGCGACCCGATCGAGGCGCAGGCGCTGCTCGCCACGTACGGGCAGGGCCGCCCCGAGGACCGGCCGCTGCTGCTCGGCTCGATCAAGTCGAACATCGGCCACACCCAGGCCGCCGCCGGTGTCGCCGGCGTGATCAAGATGATCCTCGCGCTGCGCCACGGCTACCTGCCGCCGACGCTGCACGTCGACGCGCCCAGCGACCAGGTGGACTGGACGACCGGCTCGGTGGACCTGCTGACCGAGGGGCGGCCCTGGCCGCTGACCGGCCGGCCGCGCCGCGCCGCCGTCTCCTCGTTCGGCATCAGCGGCACCAACGCCCACACCATCCTGGAGCAGGCCCCCGAGCCGCCGGTGCCGACCGGTGAGCCGGCGGAGCCGCCGGTGGTGCCGGTGCTGCTGTCCGCGCGTACCGCCGCGTCGCTGGCCGCGCAGGCCACCCCGTGGGCCGACCGGCTCGCCGGGCCGACCGCGCCCCCGCTTGTCGACGTCGGCTGGTCCTCGGCGGTGTCCCGGGCCGCGCTGGACCACCGCGCGGTGGTGCTCGCCACCGACCGGCGGGCGCTGCGCGCCGGGCTCCGTGCGCTGGCCACCGGCGACGACTCGCCCGCGCTGGTCACCGGCGCGGTGACCGGTCGGCCCCGGGTGGCGTACCTGTTCTCCGGGCAGGGCGCGCAACGCCCCGGCATGGGCCGCGAGCTGGCCGCCGCGTACCCGGTGTTCGCCGACGCGCTGACCGAGGCGTGCGCCGCGCTCGACCCGCACCTGCCCCGGCCGTTGCGCCCGCTGCTCGACGCCGACCCCGGCACCGACACCGCGGCGTTGCTGGACCGCACCGAGTTCACCCAGCCGGCGCTGTTCGCCGTCGAGGTGGCGCTGTTCCGGCTGCTCACCGCGTGGGGCCTGCGCCCGGACGCGGTGGCCGGGCACTCCATCGGCGAGTTCGCCGCCGCCCACGCCGCCGGCGTGCTCACCCTCGCCGACGCCGCCGAACTGGTCGCCGCCCGGGGCCGGCTCATGCAGGCCCTGCCCGCCGGCGGCGCCATGCTCGCGGTCGCCGCGAGCGAGGACGACGTCCGCGCCACGCTCGCCGACGGGCTCGCGCTCGCCGCGGTCAACGGCCCCGCCGCCGTCGTGGTCGCCGGCCCCGCCGACGCCGTCGACCGGGCCGCCGCCGACTGGACTGCCCGGGGGGTACGCACCCGACGGCTCACCGTCAGCCACGCGTTCCACAGCCCGCTGATGGAACCGGTGCTCGACGAGTTGGCCGCGCTCGCCGCCCGGCTGCCGCACCACCCGCCGACCGTGCCGCTGATCTCCACCGTCACCGGCGCGCCGGTCGACGTGGCCGGCATCGGCGCGCCCGGCTACTGGGCCCGGCACGCCCGCGACACCGTCCGCTTCGCCGACGCGGTCACCGCGCTGCGCGAGCACGGCTGCACCGCGTACCTCGAGGTCGGCCCGGACGCGGTGCTCACCGCGCCGGCCCAGGGCGTGCTGGCCGCCCACGGGCCGGTCCCGTCGGTGCTGCCCACGCTGCGCCGGGACCGGCCGGAACCGCTCACCCTGCTGCGCGCGGTCGCCGCGTTGCACGTGCACGGCGTGGGCGTGGACTGGCCCGCGCTCCACGCCGACGCCGACCCGCAGCCGGCCGACCTGCCCACCCACGTGTTCGACAGGCAGCGTTACTGGCCGCAGCCGCCGGCCTGGCTGACCGCGCCGCCCGCCGAGGACACCGCCGTGGAACGCCGGTTCTGGGCGGCCGTCGAGGCCGAGGACCTGGACGGCCTGCTCACCGAGCTGGACGTGGCCCCGGACCAGCCGTTCGACGCGGTGCTGCCGGCGCTGTCGGCGTGGCGGCGACGCGGTCGGGAACGGTCGGTGGTGGACGGCAGCCGCTACCGGGTGCGCTGGGAGCCGGTCGACGCCGCCACCGGGCCCGCGCCGGACGGTCCGGGCCGCTGGCTGGTGCTGCTGCCCGCCGACCGGGCCGCCGAACCGGACCTGGTCACGCTGGCCGGCGCGCTCGGCCCGGCGGCCACCACCGCGCCGGTGGACACCGCCGCCGACGCCGACGAACTGGCCACCCGGCTGACCGACCTGGTCACCGCCGCCACCAGCGACGGGCCGACCCGCGTCCTGTCCCTGCTCGGGCTGGACGAGACGCCGCACGCCGAGCACCCGACGCTGCCGCGCGGCCTGGCCGCCACCGTCGGACTGCTCCAGGCGCTCACCGACCTGGACGCGCCGGCCCGGCTCTGGTGCGCCACCCGGGGCGCGGTCGACGTCGGCGACGCCCCGCCCAGCCCCCGGCAGGCGGCGCTGTGGGGCCTCGGCCGGGTCGCCGCGCTGGAACAGCCCGCCCGCTGGGCCGGCCTGGTCGACCTGCCCGCCACCGTGGACGACGACACCGCCCGCCGGCTCGCCACACTGCTGACCACCACCGCCGAGGACCAGCTCGCGGTACGCGCCGACGGGACGTACGCCCGGCGGCTCGCCAGCGCGCCCACCGACGGTGACCCGACGCCGTGGCAGCCGCGCGGCACCGTCCTCATCACCGGCGGCACCGGCGCGCTCGGTGGGCACGTGGCCCGCTGGGTGGCCGACGCCGGTGCCGAACGGATCGTGCTGACCAGCCGGCGCGGCGTCGACACGCCGGGCGCGGCGGACCTGCTGGCCGAGCTGACCGCGTCCGGCGTCGACTGCCGGGTCGCCCGCGCCGACGCCGCCGACCGGACCGCCATGACCGCGCTGCTCGCCGACCTGCGCGCCGACGGGCCGCCGCTGCGCGCGGTGGTGCACGCCGCCGGCGTCAGCGAGGTGGTGCCGCTGGCCGAGACCACGCTGGAGGACCTGGCGTACGTCATCGGGCCGAAACTGGCCGGCGCGGAACTGCTCGACGAGCTGCTCGACGGCGTCGAACTGGACGCGTTCGTGCTCTTCTCCTCCATCGCCGCCACCTGGGGCAGCGGCGGGCAGGGCGGATACGCGGCCGGCAACGCCGCGCTGGACGCGTTCGCCGAGCGACGGCGGGCGCGCGGGCTACCCGCCACGTCGGTGGCCTGGGGGCCGTGGACCGAGTCCGGCATGTTCGACGACGACGCGCCGGAGCAACTGCGCCGCCGCGGCCTGCGGGTGCTGCCGCCCGAACCGGCGATGGCCGGGCTGCGGCACGCGCTCGCCGCCGACGACACCTGCGTCACCGTCGCCGACGTGGACTGGGCCACGTTCCACCCGCTGTTCACCGCGCTGCGGCCCAGCCCGCTGCTGGCCGACCTGCCGGCCGTGCGGGCGCTCGCCACCGCCGCCGCCGAGCCGGTCGCGGCGGCCGGGCCGGAGAGCCGGGACCGGCTCGCCGAGCTGCGCGCGCTGCCCGCCGACGACCGCCGGGACGCGCTGCTGGACCTGGTACGCACCGACGCGGCGAAGGTGCTCGGCCACCCCTCGGTCGACGCGGTCGAGCCGGAACGGGGCTTCCTCGACCTCGGGTTCGACTCGCTGACCGCGGTGGAGCTGCGCAACCTGCTCACCGCCGCGACCGGGCGGGAGCTGCCCACCACCGTGGTGTTCGACTACCCGACCCCGGCCGGGCTGGCCGCGTACCTCGACGACGAGCTGTTCCCCGGCGGCGACGAGCCGGCCGGCGGCGCCGACGAGGAGACGGTCCGGCGGGTGCTCGCGGCCATCCCGCTGGACCGGCTGCGCCAGGCCGGCCTGCTCGACCAGTTGCTGCGCCTCGGCCACGACACCGCCGCGCCGGCCGCCGACCCGGCCCCGGACGTGCCGGCGGCCGAGATCCACGACCTCGACGTCGCCGGACTGGTCCGGATGGCGCTCGAAGGATCCGACTCGTGACCCGGCCGGCCGCAGGGAGGGCCCGATGAGCGTCTCGCTGGACGAGGTGGTCGGCGCGCTGCGCGCGTCGCTGCTGGACAACCAGAAACTCAAGCAGCAGAACCAGCAACTCGCCGACCGGCTCACCGAACCGGTGGCGATCATCGGGATGAGCTGCCGTTTCCCCGGCGGGGTGCGCTCGCCCGAGCAGCTCTGGGAGCTGGTCGACGCCGGCCGCGACGCGATGGCGCCGTTCCCCGCCGACCGGGGCTGGGACCTCGACGCGCTCTACGACACCGACCCGGCCAGCCGGGGCACCTCCTACGTCCGCGACGGCGGTTTCCTGCCCGACGCCGGCGACTTCGACCCGGCGTTCTTCGGCATCAGCCCGCGTGAGGCCCTCGCCATGGACCCGCAGCAGCGGCTGCTGCTGGAGACCGCGTGGGAGGCGTTCGAATCCGCCGGCGTCGACCCCACCGCGCTGCGCGGCGCGCCCACCGGCGTGTACGCGGCCACCAGCAGTCAGGGCGACTACGCGGCGCTGCTCACCGGCGTCGGCGGCGGCGTCGAGGGCTACCTCGGCACCGGCAGCGCGGCGGCGGTGGCCAGCGGCCGGATCGCGTACGCGCTGGGCCTGGAGGGCCCGGCGATCACCGTGGACACCGCCTGCTCGTCGTCGCTCGTCGCGCTGCACCTGGCCTGCCAGGCGCTGCGGCTGGGGGAGTGCACGCTGGCGCTGGCCGGCGGCGTGTCCGTGATGGCCACCCCCACCGTGTTCGTGGAGTTCTCCCGGCAGCGCGGCCTGTCCACCGACGGCCGGTGCAAGTCGTTCGCCGCCGCCGCCGACGGCACCGGCTGGTCCGAGGGCGTCGGCATGCTGCTCGTCGAACGGCTCTCCGACGCCCGCCGCCACGGCCACCCGGTGCTCGCCGTGGTGCGTGGCACCGCGGTCAACCAGGACGGCGCCAGCAGCGGCCTCACCGCGCCCAACGGCCCCGCCCAGCGGAAGGTGATCCGGGCCGCGCTGGCCAACGCCGGGCTCACCGCCGCCGAGGTGGACGTGGTGGAGGCGCACGGCACCGGCACCACGCTCGGTGACCCGATCGAGGCGCAGGCGCTGCTGGCGACCTATGGGCAGGACCGGTCCACGCCGCTGCTGCTCGGCTCCGTCAAGTCGAACATCGGCCACACCCAGGCCGCCGCCGGCGTCGCCGGGATCATCAAGATGGTGCTCGCCATGCGGCACGGCCGGCTCCCGGCCACGCTGCACGTCGACCGGCCCACCCCGCACGTCGACTGGACGGCCGGCGCGGTGGAGCTGCTGACCGACGCGCGGCCCTGGCCGGCGACCGGTCAGCCGCGCCGGGCCGGCGTCTCCGCGTTCGGCGTCAGCGGCACCAACGCCCACGCCGTCATCGAACAGGTCGAGGACCCGCCGACCCCGCCGGCCGGACGTCCCGCCCCGCCGGCGCCCTGGGTGGTCTCCGCGCGCTCCGGGCCGGCGCTCGCCGGGCAGGCCCGCCGGCTGCTGGAGCACCTCGACGCCCACCCCGACCTGCGCCCGGCCGACGTCGCGTACGCGCTGCTCACCACGCGGGCGGCGCTGCCGCACCGGGCCGCGGTCACCGGCGACGACCCGGCGGCGCTGCGCGCCGGGCTGCGTGCGGTCGCCGAGGACCGGCCCGCGTCCGGCGTGGTCCGCGGCGTGGCCCGGACCGCCGGCAAGCTCGCCGTCCTCTTTCCCGGGCAGGGCGGCCAGCGGCCCGGCATGGGCGCCGAGCTGCACCGCCGGTTCCCGGTCTTCGCCGCCGCGTTCGACGAGGTGGCCGCCGAACTCGACAGGCACCTGAGCCGGCCGCTGCGCGAGGTGGCGTTCGCCGCGCCGGACACCCCCGAGGCGGCGCTGCTGGACCGCACCGAGTGGACCCAGCCCGCGCTCTTCGCCTACCAGGTGGCCGCGTACCGGCTGGTCACCGCGCTCGGCCTGCGCCCGGCGCACCTGCTCGGCCACTCCGTCGGCGAGCTGGCCGCCGCGCACGTCGCCGGCGTGCTGTCGCTGCCCGACGCGGCCACGCTGGTGGCCGCCCGGGCCCGGCTCATGCAGGCGCTGCCGGCCGGCGGCGCGATGCTCGCGGTCCGCGCGTCCGCCGCCGAGGTGACGCCGCTGCTCGACGCACGGGTGGCGCTGGCCGCGGTGAACGGCCCCGAGTCGGTGGTGCTCTCCGGCGACGAGGACGCGGTGCTCGCCGCCGGGGAACGGCTCGCCGCCCAGGGCCGCCGGACCCGCCGGCTGCGGGTCGGCCACGCGTTCCACTCGGCCCGGATGGACGACATGCTGGCCGAGTTCCGGGTGGTCGCCGAGAAACTCACCTGGCAGCCGCCGAGCGTGCCGCTGGTCTCCGACCGCACCGGCGAGCCGCTCACCGACGCGCAGGCCACCGACCCGGGCTACTGGGTCGAGCACGTCCGCGACACGGTGCGGTTCTCGTCGGCGGTGGCCACGCTCGCCGCCGCCGGGACCGGCACCTTCCTGGACCTGGGCCCGGACGCCGCGTTGACCGCGCTGGCCCGCGAGTGCCTGCCCGACGCCGAGCCGGCCGCGTTCGTGCCGGTCGCCCGGCGCGAGCTGTCCGAACCGGCCGGCCTGCTCGCCGCGCTCGCCGCCGTGGACCTGCGCGGCGCCGGCGTACGCTGGCCCGCGCTGTTCGCCGGCACCGACGCGACCCGGGTCGACCTGCCCACGTACGCGTTCGCGCACGAGCGGTTCTGGCCCGACCCGATCCGGCTCGACCTGGGCCCGCGCCCCGCCGACCCGGCCGACGGCGAGTTCTGGGCCACCGCCGAGGACGGCGACCCGGCCGCGCTGGCCGCCCTGCTCGGTCTCGACGACGACGCCGCCGGCCCGCTCGGCGACCTGCTGCCGGCGCTGACCGGATACCGGGACCGTCGCCGCCGGACGGCCACCCTGGACGGACTGCGCTACCGGACCGGCTGGACCCCGGTCGACCCGCCGACCGGCGCCGCGCCGACCGGCCCGTGCCTTGTCGTCGGCCCACCCGGCGACCTGCTCGACGCCGTGACCGACGCGGTACGCGCCGAGGGCCTGGACCCGGTGCCCGTACCGGCGCCGCCCGGCGTCGACCCGGTCGCCGCGCTGCGCGACCGCCTGGCCGCCGTCCCCGTGCCTCCGGTTCGGGTGGTCTCGCTGCTGCCCGCCGCGACCACGGCCGGGTCGGCGGCCAACGGAGGGACCACGACCGGACCGGCCGCCGCCGGTGGCACCACGGCCGGAACGGCGGCGGCGCCCGGCGCGGCCGGACTGCCGTCCACCACGGGCGGGCACGTCCTCGCCGGGACCGTCGCGCTGGTGCGGGCGCTCGCCGACGCCGGGGTCACCGCGCCGCTGTGGTGCGTCACCCGGGGCGCGGTCGCCGTCGACGCCGACGACCCGGCGCCCGACCCGGCGGTCGCCACCGTCTGGGGCCTCGGCCGGGTGCTGGCGTTGGAACACCCCCGGCTCTGGGGCGGCCTGCTGGACCTGCCCGCCGAACCGGCCGGCCCGGACGCCGCCCGGCTCGCCCGCGTGGTGGCCGGGGACGGCGTCGAGGACCAGCTCGCGATCCGCGCCGGTGGCCTGCGCGCCCGCCGGTTGGAACGCGCGCCGGCCGGCGTCGACCGGCCGTGGCGGCCGGACGGCGCGGTGCTGGTGCACGGCGACGCCCCGGTCCGCCGTCCGTACCTGCTGCGCCGGCTCGCCGAGGCGGGCGCGACCCACCTGCTGCTGGCCGGCCCACTCTTGCCGGCCGACACCGACCGGGCCGGCCCGAACGGTGTCGAGCGGACCACGGAGGGCGTCGAGCGGACCACCGTCGACGGCGTCGAGCGGATTACGGTGCACGGTGTCGAGGTGACCACCGTGGCCGGTCCGGACGCGCTGTCCGCCGCGTTGGCGCGACTGGCCGCGGCCGGCACGCCGGTGCGTACCGTGCTGCACGTGGCCGACGCCGGCGGGGCCGGCGAGCCGGTCGCGGCGGCCGACCCGGACCGGTTGGCCGACACCGTCGGCGCGCACCTGGCCGCGGTGACCCGGCTCGACGCCGCCTGCGCCGACCACCCGGTCGACCAGTTCCTGATCTTCGTCTCCACGGCCGCCACCTGGGGCAGCGGCGGCGCCGCGGTCACCGCCGCGACCGGCGCCGGCCTGGCCGCCCTCGCCGCCCGCCGCCGCTCCGCCGGTCGACCGGCCACCGTGCTGGCGTGGGCGCCGTGGCACGGCGAGGTCGCCGACCCCGAGCAGCTCCGCCGCCGGGGCGTCCGCCCGCTGGACCCCGGCGTGGCCCTCGACGCGCTGGACCGGGCCGTCGCCGCCGGCGGCGACGAGGTCGCCGTCGCGGACGTCGACTGGCCGGCGTTCGTGCCCGCGTTCACCGCGGTCCGGCCGGCCCCGCTGCTGCGCGGCGTGCCGGACGCGATGACCGAACCGACCGCCCCGGCCGCCGGGACCGGCTCCGACCCGGCGACCGCGCTGCGGGACCGGCTGGCCGCCGTGCCCGCCGCCGACCGGCGCCGGATCCTGCTGGACCTGGTCCGGGCGCAGGCCGCCACCGTCCTCGGACACGCCGGGCCGGGCGCGGTCGAGCCGGACCGGGACTTCCTGGAGCTGGGCTTCGACTCGCTCACCGCGCTGGAGCTGCGCGACGCGCTGCGCCAGGAGACCGGCGCGGAGCTGTCCGCCACCCTGCTCTTCGACCACCCCACCCCGGTCGCGCTGGCCGGCCACCTGCTCGGCGCGATCCTCGGCGGGCCGGCCGCCGACGCGCCGGCCGACGCGGCGTCACCGGAGGGCGCGGGCGGCCTGCTCGGCGGGCTGTTCCGGCAGCCCAAGGCGCGCGCCGACGCGGCCGGCTACGCCGAGCTGCTGGTCAAGCTGGCCCAGTTCCGGCCCAGCTTCCGCACCCCGGAGGAGCTGACCCGACCGGCGGCCGTCATGCGGCTGGCCGACGGGCCGGCCACGCCGGTGGTCTGCTGTTGCACCATGTCGCTGCTCTCCGGCGCGCACGAGTACGCCCGCGTCGCCGCCGGAATGCGTGGCCGGCGGGACGTGTGGGCGCTGCCCAACCCCGGCTTCGGCGTCGGCGAGGAGCTGCCCGCCGACCTCGACGCGCTGCTGCGGGTGCACGCGGACACCGTGCTGCGCGCGGTCGGATCCGGCGACTTCGTGCTGGCCGGCCACTCCGGCGGCGCGATGGTGGCCAACCTGCTCGCCGCCGAGCTGGAGCGGCAGGGCCGTGCCCCGGCCGCGGTGGTGCTGATGGACACCTACCCGGCCGGCAGCGAGGTGCTCGGCGGCTGGACCTCGCAGCTGCTCGACGGGATGGTCGAGCGGGACAGCGCGTACACCCCGATGGACGACCACCGGGCCACCGCGTGGGCCGGCTACCTGCCGTTGTTCCTGGACTGGAACCCCACGCCGATGGCCGCGCCGACGCTGCTCGTACGCGCCGGCGAGCCGCTGGGGGAGTGGACCGGGGAACCCGACGGGTGGAAGTCGGTGTGGCCGTACCCGCACGAGACGCGGGACGCGGCCGGCGACCACTTCACCATGGTCGGCGAACGCGGCCCGGAACTCGCCGCCACCGTCGACGCGTGGCTCACCGAGCGGGGGCTGTGAGGCCGCCCCTTGGCTGCCCCTAACGCCCCCTATCGCGGTGGCGGACAACTGTCTTACCAGGAACCAGGACGGGAGCATGACGACGTGGACGAGGCAGTGGTGGTCGACGGGCTGGTCAAGAAGTACCGGCCCGACATGCCGCCGGCGGTGGACGGACTGAGTTTCTCGGTCGCCGCGGGCGAGGTCTTCGGTCTGCTCGGGCCGAACGGCGCGGGAAAGACCACGACGATCGGGGTGCTGACGACCCGGGTGCGGGCCACCTCCGGTCGTGCCCTGGTCTGCGGCGCGGACGTGTCCCGCGCGCCGGCCGTGGCCCGGCAACTGCTCGCGGTGGTGCCGCAGCGGGTCAACCTGGACCGGTCGCTCACCGTCCGGCAGAACCTGCTGTTCCACTCCGCGTACCACCGGGTGTCCCGGGCCCGCCGTGTGAAGCGGGCCGACGAGCTGCTGGAACAGATGGGTCTGAAGGACTTCGCGAAGGCCCGCACCGACTTCCTCTCCGGCGGCCTGGCCCAACGCACCATGATCGCCCGGGCGCTGATGCACGCCCCACGGGTGCTCTTCCTCGACGAGCCGTCCGCCGGTCTCGACCCGCAGTCCCGGCTGTTCGTGCACGAGCGGATCGCCGACCTGAAGCGGTCCGGGGTCACCGTCGTGGTGACCACGCACGACATGGAGGAGGCGGAGAAGCTCTGCGACCGGGTCGGCATCGTCGACCACGGCAAGCTGCTCACCCTGGACACGCCGACCGCGCTGACCCGGACGCTGCCCGGCAGCAGCACGCTGACGCTCGTGGTCGCGCCCGGCGCCCCGGCCGAGGCGGTGCAGACCGCGCTGACCGACGTGCCGGACGTGGAACGCGTCGAACGGCTGCGCGCGGGCGGCGCGGCGGAGCTGCCGATGTTCCCCGGCATGCCCCCGATGCCGACGCCGGAGGATCCGGACGCGCCGCTGTCGTTCCGGGTCTACACCGCCGGTGCGCCGGCCAACGCCGTGCCGATGGCGTTGAAGGTCCTCACCGACCTCGGCTGCGAGGTCCGTGACCTCAGCGTCGGCCAGCCCAGCCTGGAGGACGTCTTCATCCACCTGACCGGAAGGGACCTTCGGTGACCGTCACCGCCCCCGCCGCGCCGGCGCCGCCGGCCGTCACCGCACCCCCGCCGGTACGCCTGCGCGACCAGCTCACCACGTTCCGGGCGGTGCTCTGGCGCGACGTCTTCGTCACCAGCCGGGAGCTGGGCGGGTTCCTGGCCCAGGTCTTCCTCCAGCCGCTGTTCATGCTGTTGATCTTCGGCAAGGTGCTCAAGGATCTCGGCTACGCCAGCGACGACTTCGCCAACGTGCTGCTGCCCGGCGTCATCGCGCTCAACGCGTTCCTGATCGGGCTGGAGAACACCGCGCTGCCGATGGTGATGGACTTCTCCTTCACCCGGGAGATCGAGGACCGGCTGCTGTCGCCGATGGCGATCCCGCTCGTCGCGTTCGAGAAGATCGTCTTCGGTGCGATCCGGGGCCTGGTCGCCGGGCTGGTGCTCATCCCGGTCGGCATGCTGATCCTCGGCGTCACCTGGCCGCTGTCCACGCTGCTGCCGGTGATCGGCGTGCTGGCCGCCGGCGCGCTGGTCGGCGCCGCCCTGGGCCTGACGTTCGGCACCCTGGTCCCGCCGCACCGCATCCAGATCATGTTCACGGTCACGCTGACGCCGCTGATGTTCACCGGCGCCACCCAGTTCCCGCTGCGGGCGCTGGACTCGCTGCCCTGGTTCCAGGTGGTCTGCGCGCTCAACCCGCTCACCTACGTCAGCGAGGCCACCCGGTCGCTCGTCGCGCCGCCCGGGGTCGAGTCGGTGCCGCTCTGGCTGGACCTGGTCGTGCTCGCCGGGGTGTTCGTGGTCTTCACCGCCGTCGGCATCCGCGGCTTCATGCGCCGGGCGATGGACTAGGGGCCGGCCGCGATGAACCCCGACGACGCCCCGCTGCTGCTGGTCAGCTCCGGCAGCGCGGGGCTGTTCAACCCGCTGCTCACGCTGGCCGGCGAGCTGAAGCGCCGGGCCGCCCGACCGGTCCGGTTCGCCTGCACCGACGAGCGGCGGGCCGAGATCGAGGCGCTGCCCGGCGACGGCGACGTGCGGTTCGTCTCGCTCGGCCCGCCCCGGGTGGAGGTCCGCCCGGAGCACTGGGACGACGAGACGCACCGCCGGATGTCCACCGGCTCCCGGGTGGTGAACTTCGCCAGCTACGTCGACGCGTCCACCGACTTCGACCACCTGCACGAGCTGTACGAGCGCTGCCTGGCGGTCATCGACGAGGTGCGGCCGGCGCGGGCGGTGGTGGACTCGTTCGCCTCGTTCGGCCTGGACGCGGCCATCACCCGCGGGGTGCCGTTCGTCATCAGCGTCACGGTGCCGCCGTCGAACTTCCTCCAGGACAGTCTGCCGCCGGCGTACCCGATGTCGTTGTCCGGGCTGCCACTGGCGATGAACCCCAGCCAGCGGGCGGCGAACGACCGCTACCGGGCCGCGCTGGTGGCCACGCTGACCGAGCCGGAGCGGCTCGCCCGCAGCACCGCCGCCGCGGCACGCCGCGCGGACGCCGGCATCAGCAACGTCGAGCTGCGCCCCTCCCAGTACGCCGAGGCGGCGGAGGCGCTGCTGGCCTACACGGTGTTCGGGCTGGAGTACCCGTTCGACACCGCGCCGGCGAACCTGCGCATGGTGGGCTCGATGGTGCCCCGGGAGATCGTGCCGAGCCCGGACGGCGCCGAGCTGCGGGCCTGGCTCGACGCCCACGAGTCGGTGGTCTACATCGGCTTCGGCACCATCATGCGCCCGACCGCCGCGCAGGTGGCCGCGCTGGTCCAGGTGGCCGCCCGGCTCGGGCCGGAGCACCAGGTGCTGTGGAAGCTGCCCGCCGCCCGGCACGCGTTGCTGCCGCCGGCCGACGAACTGCCACCCAACCTGCGCGTCGAGTCGTGGCTGCCGTCGCAGGTGGAGGTGCTGGCGCACCCGCACGTGCGGGTGTTCTTCAACCACGCCGCCGCGAACGCGATCCACGAGGCGGCCTGGTTCGGGGTGCCGCAGCTGGTGATGCCGTTCTGGTTCGACTGCTACGACGGGGCGGTGCGGGTGGTCGACGCCGGCGTGGCGCTGGCGGTCGAGCATGAGGACCCGCTCGACGTCGACGACATCGTCGGGAAGCTGCGCCGGCTGCTGGCCGAGCCGTCCTTCCGCGACCGCGCCGCCCGCTGGCGTGACTGCCTGCGCCACGCCGGCGGGGTGACCGCCGCCGCCGACCTCGTCCTGAGCTAAGGCCGGGCCCCCTCTTAACGCATTCGGTAGAGGCGGGGCCCCTTGTTAACACCAGGTGTTAACAAGGGGCCCCGCCTTACACCCGTGGGGTCAGGACGCGGCGGGCTGGATCTCCTCGCCCAGCGGCTCGGCGAAGGCCACCAGCCGGGCCGGCAGGTCCGAGCGGCGCTTGACGTCGAGCTTGCGGTAGACCCGGGTCAGGTGCTGCTCCACGGTGCTCACCGTGATGAACAGCTTGCTGGAGATCTGCCGGTTGGTGTGGCCCTGCGCGGCGAGCGCCGCGACCCGGCGTTCGGCCTCGCTGAGCCCGTCCTCCGGCTCCGGCGCCTCGACCGGCGGACCCGCCGGCACGCTGCCCGGCTCGCGCCGGACCAGCCGCTGCGCCAGCACCGAGGCGCCGCAGTCCTGCGCCAACTGGTACGCCCGGCGGACCAGCAGCCGCGCCTGCGCCGAGTCGCCGGCCCGTTGCAGCGTCTGCCCGGTGTCCCCGAGCGCCCGGACCAGTTCCAGCCGGTCGCCGCAACCCTGCAACAGGTTCACCGCCTCGGAGAGCAGCTTGCGCCGGTGGTCCGGCGCGGTGGTGCCGGCGAGCAGCCGCAGCGCCCGGCCCCGGGTACGGTCGTCCACCCCGTGCGGCACCCGCAACTGTTCCTGGAGCAACTGGGTGGCGTGCGCCTTGTTGCCCACCGCGAGCTGCACCCGGGCCAGCTCCAGCCGCCAGGGCACCAGCCCGGCCACGTCCACGCCCCAGGCGCGCATGAGTTCGCCGCACCGGCGCAGGTCGGTGGTGGCCGCGTGGGCCCGGCCGAGCGCCAGGTGGTGGCGGGCCCGGGCGGCCAGGTAGTGCAGCCCGAGCGGTGTGCGGAAGGCGCCGGCCGGCACGCTCTGCGCCAGCCAGCGATCCGCCTCGGCGTGCCGCCCGGACTCGGTGGCGCAGGCGATCAGCGTGGCCAGCGGGCCGGCCGCGGCGACGCCCCAGGCGGCCACCGGCAGGTCGTCGAGCGCGGCCCGGGCCTGCTGGTCGGCCACGGTCAGGTCGCCCAGCCGCAGCGCCGCCTCGGCGCGCAGCGCCCGCAGCACCGCCCGCCAGAGCGGGGCGTGCCGCACGGCCGGCCGCTCCAACAGCGCCGCCGTCCAGGCGGCCACCCGGTCGGCGCGCCCGGCCCAGAGCAGCGCCAGCAGCGGCGCGGCCAACATGGGGAGCATGCCGTCGTCGCAGTGGTGGCGGTGCAGCAGTTGTTCGGCGCCGGCCACCGCGTCGTGGTCGCCGGTGGGTGTCAGCGCCGCGCCGACGAGGCCCAGCGCCTGCGCCGGTGAGGAGCCGCCGGCCAGCAGCGCGGTCCGCGGCGCACCGGCCGCTTCCCGTACGGCGGCCAGGTGCTCCGGGTGGGAGAGCCCCAGCAGCAGGTGCATCGTCCGGCGACGGCCCGTCGCGTGGGCCTGCTCGTCGTCCCCGGCGCAGCCGGCGATCGCCTCGTCGGCCTCCTCGACCCGCCCCTGCCACAGCAGGTACGGCGCGGCGGACAGGGCGGCCTCGGCCGGCCAGCCGCCCGCCCGGGCGGCGTCGACCAGTTGGTCGAGTTGCCCGTTGACGGCCAGCGGGTTGATCTGCCAGCGCGCGCTGACCTGCATGGCGGTGATGGCGACCCGCTGTTCGTCGTCCACCTCGGCGCGTCCGACCAGGCGCAGGCAGCCGGCGGCCACGTCGGGCCGGCCGGCGGCGAGCGCCTGGGCGGCGGCGTCGTGCAGCACGGGCACGGTCCACCCGGCCTCCGCCCATCCGGCGGCGACCAGGTGCTCGGCCACGCCGCCCGGCTCGACGCCGTGTTCGTGCAGCACCTCGGCGGCCCGCTGGTGCAGGTCGCGTCGTTCGTCGACGGACATGTCGGCCAGGATGGACCGTCGGATCCTGGGGTGCCGCAGCCGATCCTGGTCCAGCAGGCCGGTGGTGCGCAGCATGCTGACCATCGGGGTGACCGACTCCGGCACCACGTCGAGCAGGTGGCCGAGCAGGTCCACCGGGCCGCCCGGCCGGTCCAGCACCGCCATCGCCTGTGCCACCCGGCGTACGCCCGGCTCGTGCCGGTACAGGCAGCCGAGCACCGCCTGGTCGAACGCGTCGCCGAGGGCGGCGTCCACGGTCGGTTCCTCGTCCGTCGCCGGCCGGGGCTGTTCCTCGATGAGCGCCCGGGTGAGCAGCGGGTTGCCGCCGGTCATCCGCAGGCAGCGCTCGGCGGCCTCGCGGGCCGCCGGCTCGACGTCGTCGTCGACCAGCCGGGCGATCGCCTCCACGGTCAGCGGCGGCAGGGTGATCCGGGTGAAGTGGGGCTGGCTGAACAGTTCGGCCCGGAAGTGCGGGTGCGACGGGCGCAACGTGCGGGCCTCCGCGAGCACCACCATGATCGGGGTGTGCCGCAGCCGGCGGGCGACGTAGAGGAGGCAGTGCAGCGACGCCGGGTCGGCGTGGTGCACGTCGTCGACGGTCAGCACGAGCGGCGCCGACTCGGCCAGTTCGAGCAGCGTGCTGAACAGGCCGTGCAGCACCGGCGCCCACACCTGGTCGGCGGCGTCGTCGCCGCCGTGTCCGGGCTCCGGCGGGGCGGCCGGGGAGTTGCGCAGCAGGCGCTCCACCCGTACCCCGGTCTCGGGGTCGAGCCGCGCCCCCTGGAGGAGTTGCCCCAGCACCCCTAGGTGCAGTCCGCGCTCGGCGCGCGACGCGGTCGCGCTGAGCACCCGGCCACCGGCGGTGGCCGCCCAGTCGCCGAACGATTCCAGCACGCTCGTCTTGCCGCTACCCACCGCGCCGGTGACGAGCGAGACGTGTCCCCTCCGCTGCCGTTCGCAGTTCTGGAAGGTCTCGCGCAGCAGGGTGAGCTGTTCCTCTCGCTGTACCAGCACGTGTGTCGTCAGCCCTTCTCGTCGGCGGCGCCGCGACGGGGTCACCGCCGCCGGCAGGCCGCTCCGCCCGGTGTCGTCGACGACCCCTTCACCACACCCGTCGCAGACGCGAAACAGGGGTGAAGCGCACCGGGTCGCCGGCCGGGTGGACCCTGGAATCCTCCCCACCGGAGCGCGTCGTCGGACGACCGTTCCGGCTCCAGGCGAGTCTGGCATCGGCCCTGGCGTGCGACAACGGTCCCGGGACCCCACCGTTTCGGCGGTAAACCAACGGTGCCGACCGGACGTTAGGGGTTGCGTGGCCGTCCGGAAGGGGGGCGCGGGCCGACCGGATGACGGGCGTGTTTCGCCCCGATGGACAGCAGGTGACGGCCGATCGAGGAGAGGAGACCACAATTCGGCGGGGCCCGCAGGCCGAGTGGCCGGCCGCGGGCGGACCGTCAGGGGGTGCGGGGGTGGCCGGTCGGGCTCAGCGGTCGAGCCGCAGCCGGGCGGCCAGTTCGCTGCGGGAGTTGACGTCCAGCTTGCGGTAGATCCGGGTCAGCCGCTGCTCGATGGCGCTGACGGTGAGGAACATCCGCTCGGCGATCTCCCGGTTGGTGTGCCCCTGCGCGGCCAGCGCGGCGACCCGGGACTCCGCGTCGCTGAGGCCGGTGAGCAGGATCCCGGCGTCGGAGGCCGGATCGGGCGCGGTGGCCCGGCCGGCCGCGGTCGGCCGCAGCACGGGGATCCCGCACTCCTCGGCGAGGACCCGCGCGGCGCGGGCCGTGCTGCGCGCCTCACGCAGGTCGCCGGCCTGCTGCTGGGCCTGGCCGAGGTCGCCGAGGGCGCGCGCCAGCTCGACCCGGTCCCCGCACTGGCGCAGCAGTCGTACCGCGCACCGCAGGTGCCGGATCCGCTCCGCGCCCTCCTCGACGGTGCCGAGCACCCGCAACGCGGCGCCCCGGTAGCGCAGGTCGGTCGGGCGGAGCCGGTCCAGCTCTTCCCGGACCACCTTCTCGGCCTGCTGCCGGCGGCCCATCCGCAGCAGCGCCCGCGCCGATTCGGTCCGCCAGGGGACCAGCGGCGCCTGGTCGAGCCGCCACGAGGTCATCAACTGCCCGCACAACTGGAAGTCGGCCAGGGCCGCCTCGGGGCTGCCCGCGGCGAGGGCGTGCACACCCCGGGCGTGCAGGTAGTGCAGGCCGAACGGGGTCTCGAACAGCGTCGGCGGCACCGGCGTACGCAGGCAGGCCGCCGCCTCGTCCCACTCCTCGAGGCAGGTCAGCGTCCACAGTCGGATGGCCAGCGGCGCGCCGATGACGACGCCCCACCCCTTCGGGGACAGCCGGTTGAGCGCCGACTCGGCGAGCTCACGCGCCCGGCGCAGGTCGCCGCGTCGGCCGGCCACGGTGGCGGCGACGGCGGTGAGCAGGGCACGCGGCGTCCGGTGCCGGCGGGCGGAGGCGATCCGGTCCAGCCGGTCGCACCACTCGCCGGCCAGGTCGAGCCGGTCGGCGTAGATCATGGCGATCACCGCGCAGACGGCGCTCCACATGTTCGGTTCGTCGTCCAGCCCGAGCGTCCCGAGCGTGCGTTCGGCGTTCTCCAGCGCGCCGAGGTCGCCCCGACCCAGCACGGTGTCGAGCAGGAGAACACCGCGCAGCCGGTGCCGGACCCGGGCGAGGGCGAGCGGGTCCCGGGTGGCGCCGGCCGGTGCGGCAACCGCGTCGAGCGGTACCCCGGGATAGAGCGTGGCCATCCAGCCCTTGATGATCATCAGGTCGGCGGCCGAGCGCGCGTCCACACCGTCGGCGCGTTCACCGAGGTGGTGGATGAGTTCCATGGCCCGGCCGATCTGGCCGTGCCAGAGCAGGTACTGGATCGGACCGGCGGCCTGTCGGGTGTCCAGGTGGCCGGCGCGTACGGCGGTGGCGACGCCGAGCAGGTGGGGGACCGCGCCCTGCGGGTCCAGCCGCCACTCGGCGCGGGCCAGGGCGGAGCGGATCCGGGCCCGCAGGCACTCGTCGGCGCAGTCCCGGTTGGCGCGGCGCAGGTAGCGCCGGCCGGTGTCCACGTCGCCGTCGGCCAGCGCCTGTTCGCCGGCGTCGAGCAGGGTCTGCGCCATCCACGGCTCGGCCAGCTCGTCGGCGGTGAGCAGGTGCGGAGCGATCCGCGGTGGCGGGGCGCCGTCGTCGTGCAGCAGTTGGGCGGCGGCGCGGTGCAACCGGGCGCGTTCCTCCCCGGTCATGCCGTCGAGCACCGCCCGGCGTACCGCCGGGTGTCGGAGGCCGTCGGCGTCGACGAGACCGGCGCTGGTGGCCGCGTCGACGGCGTGCAGGTTCAGCTCGGAGGGGAGGTCGACCAGGTGGGGCAGGAGCGGGCCGTGCAACGGCTCCTCGGTCACGGCCAGCGCGCGGGCGGTCTTGAGCACCAGGTGCTCGCAGCGGTAGAGGCAGCTCAGCACCGCCTCCCGGAACGCCTCGCCGGGTGTCGGCGTCTCGGCGCCGGCCGGGTGGTCGTCGGCCAGCGCGTGCACCAGCAGCGGGTTGCCGCCGCTGATCCGGTACGCCTCGTCGGCGATCCGCCGGGCCACCGGCGCGCCCAGCCGGTCGGCCAGGATCCGGTGTGTCCCGTCCGCGGTGAGCAGCGGCAGTCGGACCCGGTGCAGCCGGGCCGGCTGGAGCAGTTCGGCGTACGCGGTGGGATGCCAGGGCCGGGTGCGCGGGGCCTCGGTCAGCACGATCAGCACCGGCAGGCCGGTGACCCGACGGGTCAGGTGGTCGAGGCACCGCAGCGAGGGCGCGTCGGCGTGCTGGACGTCGTCGACCGCGACCACGGCGGGTGCCCGCGCGACGAGTTCCAGCAGTTCGCCGCCGATCGCGGCGGTGAGCGGGGCGAGCGCCTCCTCGTCGGCGGTCTCGCCCCAGCGCAGCACGGCCTGGTCCAGCAGCCGGCCGACGCGGTCGCGGTCGGCGTCGTCCACGGTGGCCCGTCGGACGAGTTGCCGCACCACCTCCAGCGGCACGGTGCGTTCGCTGCGCGACGCGCTGGCGCTGAGGAACGTGACCCCGGCCTCGGCGCACCGTCGGGCGAAGGCCTGCAGGAGCGTGGTCTTGCCGGCGCCGACCGGCCCGGTGATCAGCGTGATCGGGCCGGGGGTGGGGGCGGGTCCGCCGGGGTGGCGCAGGCCGGCGAGCCGACCGGTCAGGACGTCGAGATGCCGGTCCCGTTCGGCCATCGTCATCGGGCGGGCCTCCGCCCGGCCGCGGCCCCCGGGCGGGCCGTGCGCCGTGGTCTCCGGTGACACCCGTTGCAGTCAGAGACCCACAAATCCTTGACCCATTCCAATTGGCGAATACCGACAACGATGGTACGACGTGGGCGTTTCATCGAACGTCGCGCCTGGTCTAGCGCGTCGAAAATCCGCCGTCACCTGCGGTCCCGCAATTTGGGCGGATCGACGCGGTCCGCCTCTATCGATCCCGATTCATGGGGTGGAGTATGTCAGCCCGGCAATTGGGCGGCAAGTCGAAGGATGTAAAGGATGAGCAAACATGGCATCGCCGCGTCGGGGGTCGACGAGGGCGACCCGGGCGGTCCGACAGCGGAAAGTCATCCGGTTCTTCCGGAACGTGACGCAGGAGGTCCGACAGGGCGGTTGGTAACGTTTTCCACCCTTGCCGCTAATGCGCGTGGAGAACGGACGGCCGCCCTCGGGGGGTGGCCGCGGCGGCCGGTCGGCCGGCTCCGGCCGTCGGCACGGCGGCCTGGGTCGCGCGGGGGCCCCCGCCACGCGGCGTGAGAGCGTTCTCGCTGTTCACCTGTTGGCCGGACGGGCGAGCGCGCCCGCCGGGGTGTGACGGACGGCGGCTCGATGCCGGCCGGTCGGCCCGCATGCCGCGGGCCGGCGTCGTCGCCGGTCGCTCCGGCCGGTGCGTCCGGCCCGGGTCGCCGGCGCTTTGACCGTTTCTCGCCCCGGTGGTTGCCGATTCCGGCAACCGTCGTCGCACTTTCGACCCTCGCCCAACTTGCCCGTTTCAGTCCGTCTGGAAGCCCTTTGCCGCAACTTGTTGTTAAACAAGAAATTCGCGGCGCATCGGTCCACGGAACGACGGTGGTAAAGAAAGCGACCCCGTCGGTAACTGCCCCGGAATGAAATAGGAATCGTTATTTCCCGGCCCTGGTGGATGGCGCGGTGGAGTGCCGGGCGCGATTCGACGGCCCGATTCCGTTCGCACCCGCGGACGCCGCACACCGTCGACCGATCAACGCGAATGACTTTCATCCGGGGCGCTCCGCCCACCCCCCACCTGCCGCTCCGGGCGGTGACACCGCGACCGGACGCGTCGTCGCCCATGCGGGGTAGGGGTTGTCCGCCGCCCGTCCGCCGCCTAATTTCGGACTGTCCGCCATGGTCGGCGGATGACAATCCGCCGCACGACGGGGGGATCGGCCACGGGCCGCGCGCCCGGGACGTGAAGGGTTCGCGCGTGATCTGCCAACCACCGCCGAGATACCGGGCCCCGGTTCGATGACGCTCCTGCCCGGGCTGCTCGGGTCCGGGGCGGACCGTTGCGACGCGCTCCGGGTCGCCGGCCGGACGCTCTCCGCCGAGGCGCTGCTGGGCTGCGCGAACGCGGTCACCGGCCGGATCCTGGGCGCCCGGGCGGTCGCGGTCGAGGCCGGCCCGAGCCTGGAGACCATGGTCGGGATCGTCGGCGCCGTCCAGGCCGGCGTGCCGGTGGTGCCGTTGCCGCCCGGCGTCGAGGCGGACGAGCGGCACCGCATCCTGCGCGAGTCCCGCGCCGACGTGTTGCTCGGCCCCACCACCACCGCCGACACCACCCTGCCGATCGTCCCGGTGGACCTGCGGGAGCGGTCCTGGGCCACGCACCCGGACCCGCTGCCGGCCAGCGACGCGGTGATCCTCTACACCGGCGGCGTCGGCGGGCTCTCCCGCGGCGTCCGCATCTCGCACCGGGCCATCGCGGCCGACCTGGACCTGCTCGCCGCCGCCTGGCGGTGGAGCGCCGAGGACGTGCTCGTCCAGGGCGCGCCGCTGTTCCGGGCGTACGGGCTGGTGGTCGGGCTGCTCGGCGCGCTCCGGGTGGGCAGCCGTTTCGTCCACCTCGACCGGCACGCCACCGCCGGCCCGGCCGGCACCATCTACCTGGCGCTGCCCGGGCAGTGGGCGCGCATCGCCCGGGACGCGCCCCGGGCCCGGACGCTGTCCCGGGCGCGCATGCTGGTCTCCGGCGACGCCCCGCTGGCGCCCGCCGTGGGCGAGCGGCTGCGGCTGCTGACCTCCCATCATCCGGTGGAGGGGTACGGCACCACGGAGACGCTGATCGTGCTCACCGGTCCGGCCGGCGCCCCGGTCACCACGCTGCCCGGCGTGCAGACCCGGGTGCTGGACCACGCCGGCCGGCCGGTGGCCGCCGACGGTGACGCGGTCGGTGAGCTGAGCGTCCGGAGCCCGACGATGTTCAGCGGGTACGCCGACCGGCCCGGGTCGGCGCCACCGGTCGACGGCTGGCACCCCACCGGCGACCTGGCCACCGTGGACCCGGCCGGACGGCACCGCATCCTCGGCCCGGAGGGCATCGGCGTGGTGCGCTGCGGCGGCCGGCCGGTGCCGACCCGGCAGGTCGAGGAGGTGCTGCTCACCCACCCCGGCGTGCACGACGTGGCGGTGGTCGGCGCGCCGCACCGCACGCTCGGCGAGCAGGTCGTCGCGTACGTCGTCGCGGCGGCCGGGCTCACCGCCCAGACGCTCATCGACCACGTCGGCCGGCTGCTCTCGGCCGCGGCCCGGCCCCGCCGGGTGCACTTCGTCGACGAGCTGCCCCGCGGCGCGCAGGGCCGGGTCCGCAAGTCGCTGCTGATCCGGCGGAGCGGACAGCACCCCGTACGCGACCCCTGACCACCGGCCGCGGGTCGGACGAACCGGCGGACACGCCCTACCATCCGGGGCGTGATCGAGCGGATCCTGCCGCCGGCCGTGGTGGTGGAGGAGTGCTTCACCGACCCGGTCGGGCTGCGCCTGCACCCGGCCGAGGAGCACGTCGTCGCGAACTCGGTGGCGAAGCGCCGTCAGGAGTTCACCACCGTCCGGCACTGCGCCCGCCGGGCGCTGGCCCGGCTGGGCCTGCCGCCGGCGGCGATCCTGCCCGGCGTGCGGGGCGCGCCCGGCTGGCCGGCCGGCGTCGTCGGCAGCATGACCCACTGCGACGGCTACCGCGGCGCCGCCCTCGCCCGCGCCGCGACGGTCGACAGCGTCGGCGTGGACGCCGAACCGCACGCGCCGCTGCCCGACGGGGTGCTGGACGCGATCGCGCTGCCCGCCGAACGCACCCGGACCGCCGCGCTCACCGCCGCCCACCCCGGGACCTGCTGGGACCGGCTGCTGTTCAGCGCGAAGGAGTCGGTCTACAAGGCCTGGTTCCCGCTGACCGGCCGCTGGCTGGACTTCGCCGAGGCGGACATCACGGTCGACCCGGCCGGCACGTTCACCGCCCGGCTGCTGGTGCCCGGCCCGCGACTCGGCGGCGTGGAGCTGACCGCGTTCGACGGCCGGTTCCTGGTGGAGCGGGGCCTGGTGCTCACCGCCGTCACCGTCCCGGCGGCGCCGCGACGCTAGGTCAGCCGGCTCTTCTGCACCTTGCCCATGGCGTTGCGGGGCAGCGCGTCGACCAGCCGCACCTGCCGGGGCCGCTTGTGCACGGAGAGCTGCCGGGCCACGAAGTCGATCAGCTCGGCCTCGCCCAGCCCGTCCCCGACCACGTACGCGGTGACCTGCTGGCCCAGATCCGGGTGCGGGGTGCCGACCACCGCCGCCTCCCGGACCCCGGGATGCGCCAGCAACGCGTCCTCCACCTCACCCGCGCCGATCCGGTACCCACCGCTCTTGATCAGGTCGGTGGCGGCCCGGCCGACGATCCGGTGGGCACCGTCCGGGCCGACCGTCGCCACGTCACCGGTGCGGAACCAACCGTCCGCGGTCCGGGCCGCCGCGTCGGCGTCCGGCCGGTTCAGGTAACCGTCGAAGAGCGTGTCGCCGCGAACCTGGAGTTCGCCCATGGTCTCCCCGTCGGCGGGCAGCGGCGTGCCCCGCTCGTCGACCACCCGGGTGCGCACGCCGGGCAGCGGCACCCCCACCGTGCCCGGCCGTCGGGGCCCGTCCGCCCGGGCGCTCACCGTGATCAGGGTCTCGGTCATCCCGTACCGTTCGACCGGGCGGTGGCCGGTCAGCTCGGTGAGCGCGGTGAAGACCGGCTCGGGGAGCGCGGCGCTGCCGGACACCAGCAGCCGGGCGCCACGCAGCGCCCGCGCCGCCGCCGGCTCCGCCGCGATCCGCGACCAGATCGTCGGTACGCCGAAGTAGAGCGAGCCGGCGGCGGCCGCGTACCGGTCGGGGCGGGGCCGGCCGACGTGGTGCAGCCGGCCGCCGATCCGCAGCGGGCCGAGCACGCCGAGCACCAGCCCGTGCACGTGGAACAGCGGCAGGCCGTGCGCCAGCACGTCGTCCGGCGTCCAGGCCCAGGCGTCGGCGAGCCCGTCCAGGCAGGCGGCGACCGCGCGGCGGGACAGCACCGCGCCCTTCGGCGCGCCCGTGGTGCCGCTGGTGTAGAGGATCAGCGCGGTGGTCGCCGCGTCCGGCTCGGGATGCCGGGTGTCCGAGCGGCGGGTCAGGTCCACCGGCAGGGCCGGCGGCCCGGCGGGACCGTCGACGGCCGGCGTCCCGGGCGTCGTCAGCAGCACCTCGGCGGCGGAGTCGCGCAGCACGTGGTCGCGCTCCACCGGCCCGGCGTCCGGCGGCACCGGCACCACCGCCGCGCCGGCCAGCAGGCCGCCGACCACGCCGACCACGGTCTCCAGGCTCGACGTGGCGGGCACCGCGACCCGGCGGACCCCGCGCAGGTCGTCGGCGACCGCGGCGGACGCCCGGCGCAACTCCACCCAGGACAGTGCCCGGTCGTCGACCCGGATCGCGTCCGGTCGCTCGTCGGTGGACCGGTCGAGCCAGCTCAGCAGCGGCACGGGCGCCCCTCTCGCGATTCGCCGCCGGCGGCGGCGCACCGACCGTAACCGGGCCGCCCCGGGGCCGGCCACCCCCTGCCGCCACCGGGTCCGCCGACACGCCGGGTGACCGTCCGACACCCCTGGCGGCGGGCCGTACACCCCCGATTCATCGGCCGATGGGTTGAACCGCGTCTCGGTTGCCCGGATGATGGGCGGCGTCGGCCCGCCGCGCGGGTCGCCCCCGCCCTCACCCGACGCCGCGACTCGCCGGCGGCACCCGTACGCGACGGAGGATCCCGCCAGATGCCGGTCATCGAAGTCGAGCACCTGCACAAGAGGTACGGCGACAAGGTGGCGGTCGACGACGTCTCGTTCAGCGTGGAGCAGGGCGAGATCTTCGGGGTGCTCGGCCGCAACGGCGCCGGCAAGACCACCACCGTGGAGTGCGTGCAGGGCCTGCGTCGCGCCGACGGCGGCACGGTGCGGGTGCTCGGGCTCGACCCGATCCGGGACCGCACCGAGGTGCGCCAGCGGGTCGGCGCCCAGCTCCAGGAGAGCCAGCTCCCCGACAAGCTGCGGGTACGGGAGGCGCTCGACCTCTACCGTTCCTTCTACCGCAACCGCGCCGACATCGACGAGCTGTTGGCCGACCTCGGGCTGGCCGAGCAGCGCAACACCGCGTTCCACAAGCTCTCCGGCGGCCAGAAGCAGCGCCTGTCGGTGGCGCTGGCGCTGGTCGGCCGCCCCGAGATCGCCATCCTCGACGAGCTGACCACCGGGCTGGACCCGAAGGGCCGGCGCGACACCTGGGACCTGGTCGAGCGGATCCGCGACCGGGGCGTGACGGTCGTGCTGGTCACCCACTTCATGGCCGAGGCCGAGCGGCTCTGCGACCGGCTCGCGCTCATCGACGCCGGTCGGGTGGTCGCCATCGACACGCCGGCCGGGCTGATGTCCCGGGTGGACGCCGAGCACCGGGTGCACTTCCGCGCGCTCGACCACCTCGACGACGCGCTGCTGTCCGCGCTGCCCGAGGTCAGCTCCGTGCGCCGGGACGGCGACGAGGTCACCGTCACCGGCCCCGAGGAGGTGCTCCAGGCGGTGCTGTCGGCGCTGACCGAGCGCAAGATCCGCTACGCCGGCCTCCGGGTCGAGCAGCCCACGCTGGACGACGCGTTCGTCTCCCTCACCGGCCACCCGGCCACCCCGCCGGCGCTCGACGGAAGGTCATCGTGAACGCCCTGTCCAAGCTCGTCGCCATCGAGGCCAAGCTGTTCCTGCGGGAGCCGGTCTCGCTGTTCTTCGTCTTCGCGCTGCCGCTCGGCCTGATGCTGGTGTTCGGCCTGCCGCAGCGCGGGGCCCCCCAGGCGGCGACCCCGGGGCAGCACGGCGAGCAGACGTTCCTGCCGTCCATCGCGCTCTCCCTGACGATCGGGATGCTGGCGCTGTTCACGCTGCCGATGGCGCTGGGCATCTACCGGGAACGCAAGGTGCTGCGCCGGCTGGCCACCACCCCGGTCAGCCCGGCGTTGCTGCTCATCGCCCAGGTGGTGGTCAACCTGGCCATGGGCGTGGCCGGCGCGGTGGTCACCGCGGTCGGCGTACGTTTCCTGCTGGACCAGCCCGCGCCCGCCAACGTGCCCGGGTTCGTGCTGGCCTTCCTGCTCGGGGTGGCCTGCCTGTTCGCGATCGGCCTGCTCATCGCCGCGCTCGCCCCGTCGGCGCGGTCGGCGCAGTCCATCGGGCCGACGCTGTTCTTCCCGCTGCTGTTCCTGGCCGGGGCCTGGCTGCCCCGCGACCAGATGCCCACCGTGCTGGCCCGCATCGGGGAATACTCGCCGCTGGGCGCCACCGTGGACACCCTTTCCGCCGCGTGGGCCGGGCAGAGCCCGTCCGTGTCGCAGCTGCTCGTGCTGGCCGGCACCGCCATCCTGGGCTGCCTGCTCGCCACCCGCCTGTTCCGCTGGGAGTAGGGCCCGCCGGCCCCCGCTAGGGGGCGGCTAAGGGTACGTCGGCGGTGTGATCTGGATTACGTTCGAGTCGCACGGGAGATCGCCGCACGGTCCGCTCCGGCGGAACCGGCGGCGATCCGCCCCGCGCTCGTGCGCGGCGCCCGCGGCGCGCGCACGGCGAGGCGGAACACGAACGACGGAGGTCGTGCCATGACAGCTTCTTCCGATCCCGCCCCGGCCGTCCGGACGGCGACGTCCTTCGTCAACGGTGACGACCGGACCGCCTGGCCGCTGGCGGCCCACCAGATAGGCACGGACGCCACCGGCATCGTCGAGGCGGTGCTGGAGGGCGGGCCGGCGACGTTGCCGGTCGAGCTGCGCAACCACCGGGTGTCCCCGGTGGAATCCAAGATCAAGGTACGGCACTACGGGGGCTACGAGCACTTCGAGCGGGATCCGGCCGGCGTCGTCGACGGCACGCCGGCGGTCTTCCGCTGGACCGGCCGAACCCGTATCGCGGAGTGAACGAGAGGCGGTAACGCGATGGGCGTCGGGGATTCGCGCAACGGTGCGCACCTGACGGTGACCGACGTCGCCACGGTGACCGCGTTCTACGCGGCGGTCTTCGAGGCGGTGCCGGTGCAGCGGGAGTGTCTGCTGGACGGGCGCGTCCTGCACGCCGAACTGGTGGTCGACGGCCACCGGCTGACGGTCAGCGAGTGGTCCGACGGCCCGGGTGAACCGGGCGGTCCGGGTGGCCCGCTGCCGCTCGCGCCGGCCGATCCGCACCAGCTCGTGCAGCGGGCGCTGGCGGCCGGCGCGACGCTCGAACCCACAGGTGGCGGCCCGCCGGTGGGCGTGGTGTTCCGGGACCCGGCCGGCCTGCGCTGGGCGGTGCCCGCCCCCTAGGCGCCCGACGACGACGAACGGCCCCGCCCGACGGGCGGGGCCGTTCCTCGTGTCCGCGAGGATCAGCGCCGCAGCGTCGACCCGAGGCCGCCGCCGCTGCGCCGCCGGTGCTGCCAGTAGAAGTCCCGCCGGGCGCCCTGCGGGAAGCCGGGCTGCCACGGCTTGACCGGGCCGGCGGTGTGGATGATCGACGAGTCGGTGAGCTTGCCGCCGAACTCCGGCTCCCGTCGCCAGGCCATCAGGTCGTTCCACCGCCACGGCAGCCGCAGCCAGTTGGCGTGCACCGCGAAGTTCAGCGCGTCCTGGTCCGGGTAGCGGGACTCGTGCGCGTGCCGACGCAGGTAGTCCAGCGACACCTCGCTCACCTCGCACTCCTTCCAGCGCGGCACGTCGATCAGCAGCACGCCGGAGTTGAAGTAGAGCGCGTGCGGGTCGAGGTGGTCGTAGCTCGACAGGCCGGGGATGCCGCCCATGTCCAGCAGCCGGCGGTTGAACGGGTCCCGCACCGCGCCGAGCGGCACCCCGCCCATGTCCACCTCGAACAACGGCTTGAGGCTGTTCAGGCACATCGTGTCGCAGTCCAGGTAGAGCAGCCGGCGCACGTCCGCCGGCAGCGCCGCCGGGACCAGCAGCCGCAGGTACATCGCCGGTGACAGGTACGCCATCAGCGGGTCGCTGCCCTTCGACAGGTTCACCTGCGCGGCGTCCACCCGGAGGAACTCCACGGTGGCGTTGGGCCCGGCGATGCGGGTGAGCGTGTTCCGGGCGCTCGCCGGCACGTCGTCGGCGGCCACCAGCCAGTACCGGAGCGTCTCGCCCGGGTTCGACTCGGCGACTGTCGACATGACGACCGCGGCGTGCGCCGCGTACGCGTTGTCAAAGGTCAGGGTGAGGTCCACGGGTGCTCTCCTTCGCGGCGGTGCGTGAGCGCAACGTCGAGAAAAGTAGCCGTGGAATTGTCGGCCCGGCAAGGAATGCGCATTCGCTCAGGGGGTTCGGCAAAACAACCCCTGAATTCGCCCCTCAATTCCACCCGGTCCGGGTCAGCGGGTGAGGCCGATCATGGCCGCGATCCGGGCGACGTCGGCCGCCGCCGGGTCGCACCGGGCCATCTCGGCGACGAGGGTACGCGCGACCGGCCGGTAACGGACCTCGGCGGGAGCGATCCGGTCGGCCTCGACCAGCACCCGGGCGGCAGCGGTGAGATCGCCGGTGCCGAGGTGGGCGCGCGCGGCGTCGACGAGGTGGGCGGCGCGATGCTCGACCGGCAGCCGAGACCATCCGCCGGCACGGATCGCGCTCTCGTGCCGAGCCACCGCTTCGGTGCTATCGCCGATTTCGAGGGCGGTCAGGAAGCGGGCCAGCAGTACGGTGGTGGGATTGAACGCGGTGTGGTGCGGGTCGTCGTCGGTGGCGCAGCGGTCGGCGAGTGCGGCGGCGCGGTCGGTCAGGTCGTCGGCGTGCCGGCGGTCGCCGCAGCCGGCGGCGGCGAGGCCGGCCTGAAGCAGCAGCGTTCCGCGTACCGCATCGTGGGTCGTGGTGTCGGCGGCGGCACGGGCGGCGGTGAGCGCGAGGCGGTGCCGACCCAGCGCGCGCAGTGCCTGGGTGACGGCGATGGTGGCGGTGGCGGCGTGGGTGGGGTTGCCGGCGGCGGTGACGGCGCGGTCCGCGGCGAGCCAGGCGAGGTCCGGTTCGCCGAGCTTGACCAGCACCGAAGCGGTGATCCGGTAGGCGGGTACCAGCAGGTCGCGGTGGCCGTGGGCGGCGTCGAGCAGGGAGGGCAGGACGCGCAGAAGTTGGGCGTAGTGGGCATGCTGGTACGTGAGCCAGGCATGGGCGACGTGCGGTGCGACCTGGTCCGCCGGCACCGGCGTGGGGGGACGGCGGTGATAGCGGGCGAGGGCGGCGCGCACCGCCTCGACGCCGTCCAGCCGGGTTTCCGCTGCCGACGGTGGCCGGTGAGGGCCGAGCAGGACCGCCGGGTCCAGGCGGAGCACCTCGGCGATCTCCTGGATCACCGAGTAGCGGTCCAGCGCGCGTACGCCGCGTTCGACCTTGTCGACCCAGCTCTTCGACTTGCCGAGCCGGTCGGCGAGCATCTGTTGGGTCATCCGGCGGCGGACCCGCCAGCGGGCCACGCGTCGGCCGATCGGCATCTCGTCGGTGTCGAGCAGCCGCCGGCCGGTCACCGGTCGCGCTCCGCCGGCGGGTGACCAGCCAGGGTGGACGCTCCGCAGCGCGGGCACCACCGGGACTTCACCCGGAAGGCGAGCAGCCCGAGCAGGAACCCGGGCACCAGCCCACCGAACACGACCGACACGACCACGGAGACCATCTGCGCTCACCTTCTGTGTCGTAGGTTCCACCTACAGTGAACGGGCTGCGCTGATGGTCGGTAGCCCGACCGGCCACCGGGCATGTGGAACGTGTGGAACACCGACATGGTGGGAGGCCAGCGAATGGCGCGGTCACCGAAGCAGCGCAACGAGAAACTACGAGCGGCGATCAGGGAGTGCCAGTGGTCCTACGACGCCTGCGCCGCTGCGGTGCGTGCCGTCGCGCGTGAGGACGGTCAGCCTCTGTTCTCCTGCGACCGATCCCACGTCGGGCACTGGGTTGCCGGCGTGAAGCCCAGTGGCAGCAGTGCCCGATATCTGGCCGAGGCGATCTCCCGCCGGCTCGGCCGAGTGGTCCGACCAACCTGTCTCGAACTGCTCAAGAGCGGTAGCCTTGAGTCCGAGGTGGGCGGCCTGGACTGGCGCGGACATGCGCCGGTCATCGATCTTCTCACGGTCGGGAGGGCCGACGTGGAGCGACGAGCGTTCGGGCGCACCGCGCTCTACTCATTGGCGGCGTTGGCTGTCCCCCTCGACTCCTGGCAGGAGATCGCGGACCGTGGGCGACGGGCGCAGGGCGGAGGCATCGCCGTGGGTCGCGGTGAGATCGACGCCGTACGGGACATGCTGACCGTGTTCAGCACGGCGGACGAGCGGTTCGGGGGAGGGCATGCGCGCCTCGCCGTGGTGCAATACCTCCTTTCCGACGTGGCTGACTATCTCCGCGGTGGCTTCTCCTCCGACGGCGACCGTCGGGCCATGTTCAGCGCTGCTGCCGAGTTGACCTACCTGGCCGGCTGGAAGGCTTTCGACACGTCACTTCACGGGCTCGCCCAGCGCTACTACGTGCAGTCGCTGCGCCTGGCGAATGAGGCGGACGATCGGGCGCTCGCCAGTTTCACCCTGCGGGCGATGGCACATCAGGCCGTCGACCTCGGCCACGCACAGGAAGCCCTGCAACTGGCCAACTCGTCCCTGGAATGGTCGAAGGGCCGGGCAACGCCGGCGGCAACGGCGCTCTTCACGATCCTCACCGCGCGAGGGCACGGCGCGACGGGCGACAAGGTCCGCACGTCAGCGGCGATCACCGCAGCCGAGGCATCGCTCGCGGCCGCCTCACCCGACGACGAGCCGGCATGGATCAGGACCAGCGGATTCACCGAGACATCCCTCGCCAGCCAGGCCGGCCAGGCCCTCCGGGATCTCGGCGATCTCCCGGCGGCCGAAGCCCAACTGAGCCGGTCGATCGCCACCCGGAACACCACGGCGTACCGGCGCACCCACGCACTCACCCTGGCCAACCTCGCCGACGTGCAATGCGCCCGGGGTCGGCTACGGGAGGCGACCGAGAACTGGCAGCACACCCTGGACGCGATGACCGGCGTCCGATCCGGTCGAGCCTGCACCGCCGTGACGAACATCCGAACCCGCCTCAGCAGCTTCGGGCCCCGCCTTCCCGCGTACGCGAGGAAGCTCGATCAGCGGGCTGCCGCGTTCCTCCGCGCCGAGGCCCCCGCCCACTGACGTACGGCGCTGCCGCGAGGCAGCCTGCACCGGGTCGATGCCCCCGACATCCGAGGGCCACCGGTTAAAGTGCACCCATGTCCGTCGATGCCCTGACCGGCCGTCCCCCGCTGGCGCGCACCGTCGCGGTGGCGCAGGTGGCGCTGGTTGTCGCGTTCCTCACCGTCGCCGCGCTCTGGCTGGGCCGGATGGTGTCGGCCGACGCGGGCCCGGCCGAGCTGCGCACCGGCGCGTACGACCCGAAGGATCTGGTGCCGTTCGGCATGCACGGTTGGAACCCGTTCATGTGGCTCTACGGCCTCACCGCACTGCTCTATCTCGCCGGGTTGGCCAGCCCGCTGTTGGCCGGCTACGGCGTGGTGCTGCTGGCCCGGGACCGGCGGTCGCTGCCGCGCGGGCTGCGGGCGCTGCTGCTGGCCGGCGTGGTGGCCGGCGTCGTGGTGACCGTGCTGCGCTTCACGCCGGTCGGGGCGGACATGCAGGCGTGGTGGCTCGACTGAGCGGCGCCGGCGCGACGACAACTGCACCCGGAGCGGGCTCAGCGCGACGACGACCGCACCCGGAGCGAATCGCGCGCGTCGTCACAGCGTCTCGACGAGGCGGAAGCGCTCCAGCACGGCGGGCGTGTCGTCGTCGATCGTGAACGTGGGATCGCCGAGCCACCCCCGGTAGTCGTCGCCGTGCCAGTAGTCCTCGTGGCCGGCGCGCCAGGCGGCGACCGACGTGTAGCCCTCGCCCTCGTCCCGGGCGTGGTCGAGGTCCACGTCGCCGATCCGGGCGACGCGGACCTCGACCAGCTCGATCACGGCCACCGGTCGGCCGGCGGAGTCGATCACCGCGAACCGACTGCCGACGGTCGGCAGCGGCACGCCCTCGATCTCGTTGTCCTGGAGTAGCCCGGTGGTGCTGGTCTTGGTGCCGTTCAGCACGGCGGCGACCAGTTGGTCACGCAGCGGGCCGGGGAAGGCGAACTCGTACGGGGGCAGCTCGGCGGTCATGGCCCGCAGCGTAGCCGCGTCGCGGGTCGGCGGCGACGCGGTTTCGGCGCAGGCCCGACGGGGTCAGGCCGGGTCGGCCGGGAGCCGCCGGTCGAGCCAGTCGAGCAGCGCGGCCTCGTAGCGCGGGCTGACGGCGGCCAGCTCGTCGCGCCCGTCGAGGGTGGGCGCGTGGTCGCAACCGGGCAGCCGGGTCACGGTCAGGTCGGCGTGGCGGGCCGCCCGTCGCCACACCGCGATGCTCTCCTCGATCGGCACCCACCCGTCGGTCTCGCCGTAGCAGAGCAGCACCGGGCCGGTCAGCCGGGCGAACACCGGCGCCGGGTCGAAATCCATGTCGGCCCAGGTGCCCGGCCGCTCCGACAGCTCGCGGGGGAGGAACGCCAGCGGGAACCAGGGCCGCGACAGCGCGGCCGTCAGCGCCGCCTGCGCGGTCGGCCGGGGCACGTCGCCGCGTTGGAACCCCTCGGCGACCTCGCGCAACCGGGTCAGCTCGGCCACGTCGGCCGGCCCGTAGCCGTGCCGGCGGAGCTGTTCGGCGGTGCCGTAGCGCATCTGCACGGCCGGGCTGACCCCGCTGCACCCGACCAGGATCAGGAGGTCGACGGGGTGCGCGGCGGCGGTGACCGCCGCCGCCCAGGCCCCCTGGCTGAAGCCCCACAGCCCGACCGGCGCCGGGCCGACGTGCCGGCGCAGCACGGTCACCGCGGCGGCGGCGTCCTCGGCCTGGTCGGCGAGCGGCACGTCACGGCCGTCCACCCGGGGGCGGCGGTCGTAGCGCAGCACCGCGACGCCGGCCGGCGGCAGCAGCCGGGCGAGGTGCCGGTAGAGGAAGTGGGACCGCTGGTCGGCGTGCGAGCCGTGCAGCACCACCAACCCGCCCCGGACCGGGCCGGCCGGCAGGTCGAGCGTCGCCGGCCGGCCCGACGCGCCGATGGTCGTCTCCACGCCGGCAGTCAACCACGCCGCGCCGGTCCCGGCCGTCCCGTGCCGCCGGGTGCGTCGCGCACCCGCCTGCGTACGCTGGCGGGGTACGCCGCGCCGACCGTGGAGAGCACGATGACCAGCACCACGACCCGTACCGCAGGACCCGCCGACGTGCCCGCCCTGGTCGACCTGATCGAGTCGGCCTACCGGGGAGACCGGGCCCGGGCCGGGTGGACCCACGAGGCGGACCTGCTCGACGGCCAGCGCACCGACCCGGAGATGGTGGCCGCGGCGGTGACCGGCCCGTCCGGCGTGGTGCTGCTGGCGGAGCGGGACGGCGCGCCGGTCGCCTGCTGCCAGCTGGAGCGCCGGGACGACCACGCGTACTTCGGCATGTTCGCGGTCGCGCCCGGGCACCAGGGCGGCGGGTTGGGTCGGGAGCTGCTGGCCGAGGCCGAGCGGTACGCCCGGGAGCGCTGGCACGCCGGTGAGCTGCGGATGACCGTGATCGTGCAGCGCGACGACCTGATCGCCTGGTACGAGCGGCGCGGCTACACCCGTAGCGGCGAGTTGAGCCCGTTCCCCTACGGCGACGAGCGCTTCGGTGTGCCGCGTCGCCCGGACCTGGCGTTCGAGACGCTGCGCAAGAAGCTCGGCTGACTCAGCCCGGCGGCCGGTCCACGCGGGCGGCCAGCTTCCTCGGCGCCCGCAGGCAGTAGCTCTCGGTGAGCAGTTCGGCGACCTCGGTCCAGTCCGTCGTGTCGTCGAGCGTCATCCCGACCACGTCGGCGCCCCAGCCCGGCGCGAAGAACGGCGGACCGGCGGCGAGCAGCCCGGCGATCTCGTCGCCGGGCGCGCGGAACGTCAGCACGCAGAGCGGCTCGTCGGTCGCGGTGGCCCGCGCGACGGCGGCCGGGTGGTCGGGGCCGACGGTGTACGCGTGGGCGAACGTGCGGGTGCGGATCCGCCAGCGCAGGCCCACCCAGGCGGGCTCCTCGCGGGTCTCCGGCAGGCCGAGGCAGACCGGTCGCAGGCGGTCGAGGTGGTCGGGTGGGACGTCTCCGGGGGCGGTCACGCGCGCAGGTTAACCACCCCCACCGACAACCCGGACGGCCGGCGCGGCGTCCTTGCCGCCGCCGGTGGGGCCGTCGATTGTCGTAGGCGGGGAGTAGAACACCGATGAGTCTCGACGCGATCCGTGGTCATAGCTGCTGCACCTGCGGACAAAGGATGAGGATATGAGCATAGTTCGAGTGCTTGTCGGCACGCGCAAGGGCGCGTTCCTGCTGACGTCGGACGAGCGGCGCCGCGACTGGACGGTCGACGGCCCGCACTTCGGCGGCTGGGAGATCTACCATCTGACCGGCTCCCCGGTCGCTCCGGACCGGCTCTACGCGTCCCAGTCCGGCGGCTGGTTCGGGCAGCTCATCCAGCGCTCGGACGACGGCGGCCGGAGCTGGAACCCGGTCGGCAACGACTTCGCCTACGCCGGGGACGTCGGCGAGCACCTCTGGTATGACGGCACGCCCAGGCCGTGGGAGTTCAAGCGGATCTGGCATCTCGAACCGTCCCGTCACGACCCCGACACGGTGTACGCGGGCGCGGAGGACGCCGCGCTCTACGTCTCCACCGACGGCGGCGAGAAGTGGACCGAGCTGACCGCGCTGCGCCAGCACCCGAGCGGTCCCGGCTGGCAGCCCGGCGCGGGCGGGATGTGCCTGCACACGATCATCCTGGACCCGGTCCACCGGGACCGGATCTACGTGGCGATCTCGGCGGCGGGGGCGTTCCGCAGCGACGACGGCGGCGCGAGCTGGCTGCCGATCAACAAGGGGCTGCGGTCGGCGGAGATCCCCGACCAGGATTCGGAGACCGGCCACTGCGTGCACCGGCTGGCCCAGCATCCGTCCCGCCCCGACACCCTGTTCATGCAGAAGCACTGGGACGTGATGCGCACCGACGACGCCGGTGGGAGCTGGCGCGAGGTCAGCGGCAACCTGCCGTCGGATTTCGGCTTCCCGATCGCGGTGCACGCGCACGAGCCCGAGACGATCTACGTGGTGCCGATCACCAGCGACTCGCTGCACTACCCGCCGGACGGCCGGCTTCGGGTCTACCGCAGCCGCACCGGCGGCGAGCACTGGGAGCCGCTGACCGAGGGCCTGCCGCAGTCGCACTGCTACGTCAACGTGCTGCGGGACGCGATGGCGGTCGACACGCTCGACGAGTGCGGGATCTACTTCGGCACCTCCGGCGGGCAGGTCTACCACTCGGCGGACGCCGGCGACAGTTGGGCGCCGATCGTGCGCGACCTGCCGCCGGTGCTCTCCGTCGAGGTGCAGGTGCTGCCGTGATCCGGGTCGTGCTGCCGGCCCACCTGAAGAACCTGGCGCACGTCAGCGGCGAGGTGCGCGTCGAGGTGGCCGGCCCGCCCACGCAGCGCGAGGTGCTCGACGCGCTGGAGGCCGCGTACCCGATGCTGCGGGGCACGATCCGCGACCGGCACAGCGGCGCGCGCCGCCCGTTCGTCCGCTTCTACGCCTGCGAACGGGACCTGTCCCACGAGCCGCCGGACGCGCCGCTGCCCGAGGAGGTGGTCGTCGGCAAGGAGCCGTTCATCGTGCTCGGCGCGATGGCCGGGGGCTGAGTCGCCGCGTCCGGGAACCGGGTCCGGGGTGGCCACGTCTGAGGGTCCATGACTGGTGGCAGATCCCGAACCGTCGGCTGGATGACTGTCGTCGCGCTGACCCTCGCCGGCTGCACCGCCGCACCGTCGGCCGCGCCGCCGCCCCGGGACCGGGGCGGGTCGGCCGGCGGGCTGCGGTTGGTCGCGTTCGACTCCTGCGAGCAGGCGTTGCGGCAGCTCCGGGCCGCGACGCGGGCGGCGGTCGGTCCGTGGGGCGTCGGACCGGACGGGGACGCCGTGCCGCTTGCCGCCGCCGAGCGGGGCGACGGACCGGCCGCCGCGAAGGACGCGGCGAGCGCGCCCACGGCCGGTTTCTCCGGCACCACCGTGCACGAGGCCGGCGTGGACGAGCCGGACCTGGTCAAGACCGACGGCCGGCGGATCGTCACGGTGACCCGGGGCGTGCTGTCCGTGGTGGATCCGGCGAGCCGCCGGCTGACCGGCCGGCTGGCGATCGACCCGACGGTGGGGGAGCGGTTCGGCGGAGGTGACATCAGTCTGCTGCTGCACGGCGACCGGGCGCTGGTGCTGCTCCCGGCCCGGTGGGTGGTCAAGTCCGCCGCGCCGAAGGGGCGGCTCGCCCCGGACGGGCCGCAGTCCCGGCTGGTCCTGGTCGACCTCGCCGGGACGCCGCGGATCCTCGGTGACTACCGGATCGACGGCAGCATGGTCGACGCGCGGCAGGTCGGGGCGAGCGCCCGGGTGGTGGTCCGCTCCACGCCCCGGCTGGCCTTCCCCGCGCCGGGCCGGGGCAGCGACGCGCAGCGGACGGCCGCCAACCGCGCCGTCGTCGACCGGGCCACGATCGACGACTGGCTGCCCCGGTACGAGGTTCGGGAGGCCGGCCGCACCGCCACCGGGCGGGTGGACTGCGACCGGGTGAGCCGGCCGGCCGGCTTCTCCGGCACCGCGATGGTGACCGTGCTCAGCTTCGATCTCGGCGCGTCCACGCTCGGCACCGGTGACCCGGTGACCGTCGCGGCCGACGGCGACACGGTCTACAGCAGCGGTCCTCGGCTCTATCTCACCAACGATCAGCGCCGGCGGGTGTCGGCGGCGTCGCCGGGCGGGGCGGACGGCGGCACCGAGATCTACCAGTTCGACCTGACGGGGCGCACCCCGCGTCACGTCGCGTCCGGCTCGGTGCCGGGCTGGCTGATCAACCAGTACGCGTTGTCCGAGTGGAACGGCCACCTGAGGGTGGCCACCACCACCGGGGACCGGTGGGGCCGCGGGGATCGCTCCACCTCCGGCGTCTACGTGCTGCGGCCCGACGGTCCGACGCTCACCCGGGTCGGCCAGGTCACCGGGCTGGGTCGGGGCGAGCGGATCTTCGCGGTACGGTTCCTCGGCCCCACCGGCTACGCGGTGACGTTCCGGCAGACCGACCCGCTGTACGCGGTGGACCTGCGGAACCCGGTCGCGCCCCGGGTGACCGGCGAGCTGAAGATCAACGGGTACTCGTCGTACCTGCATCCGGCCGGGGACGGCCGGTTGCTCGGGGTCGGGCAGGAGGCGACCGACCGGGGGCAGGTCCTGGGCACCCAGGTGTCGCTGTTCGACGTCGCCGACCCGGCCCGGCCGACCCGGATCGCCCGGCACCACGTCGCGCAGGGCTGGTCCGACGCGGAGGCCGACCCGCACGCGTTCCTCTACTGGGCGCCGGAGCGCCTGGTGGTGCTGCCGGTGAACCGGCCGGGCGTGGTCACCGACCGGGCCGGCGGGGAGGCCGGCCGGGCCGCGCCGGCCACCGGGATGCTGGCGCTGCGGGTCGGCGACGACGGGTTCACGGTGGCCGGCACGATCGACCATCCGCCGTCGCTGGGCGACGGTGCGGAGTGGACGCCGGTCCGCCGGTCGCTGGTGGTCGACGGGGTGCTCTGGACCGTCTCCGACACCGGCCTGAAGGCGACCGCCCCGACCACCATGCGGACGGTGGCCTGGGTGCCGACGACCTGACCCGCCCGGCGGGCCGGCGGCCCGCCGCGACCATGGATGTCTGTTAATGTCCTGATGATGAGGATCGTCGATGCTCGGGTCATCCTGACCTGCCCCGGCCGCAACTTCGTCACCCTCAAGGTGGTCACCGACGAGGGCGTCACCGGGGTCGGCGACGCCACCCTCAACGGTCGGGAGCTGGCCGTCGCGTCCTACCTGCGCGACCACGTGGTGCCGCTGCTGATCGGCCGCGACCCGGCCCGCATCGAGGACACCTGGCAGTACCTCTACCAGGGCTCGTACTGGCGACGCGGGCCGGTCACGATGAGCGCGATCGCGGCGGTGGACACCGCGCTCTGGGACATCAAGGGCAAGGTCGCCGGGCTGCCGGTCTACCAGTTGCTCGGCGGCCGGTCCCGCGACGGCGTGACCGTCTACGGCCACGCCAACGGCGAGAGCGTCGACGAGGTGCTGGCCGAGGTGGCCCGCTACGTCGACCTCGGCTACCGCGCCGTACGCGTGCAGTGCGGTGTGCCCGGCCTGCCCCGCACCTACGGCGTCAGCGCCGACAAGATGTTCTACGAGCCGGCCGACGCCGCGCTGCCCAGCGAGACCACCTGGTCCACCGAGGCGTACCTCGCCCACGTGCCGGGCGTGTTCGCCCGGGTCCGGGACGAGTTCGGCCCCACCCTGCGGCTGCTGCACGACGTGCACCACCGGCTCACCCCGATCGAGGCGGCCCGGCTCGGCCGCAGCCTGGAGCCGTACGCGCTGACCTGGATGGAGGATCCGGTCCCGGCCGACCTGCCGGAGGGCTTCCGGCTCATCCGCCAGCACACCACCACCCCGATCGCCGTCGGTGAGGTCTTCACCAGCATCTGGGACGCCGCCCAGCTCATCCGGGAACAGCTCATCGACTACGTCCGCGCCACGGTGGTGCACGCCGGCGGGCTCACCCACCTGCGGCGCATCTTCGACCTCGCGGCGCTGCACCACGTTCGCAGCGGCTCGCACGGGGCCACCGACCTGTCGCCGGTCTGCATGGCCGCCGCGCTCCACCTCGACCTCGCCATCCCGAACTTCGGCCTCCAGGAGTACATGCGGCACACCGAGGAGACCGACGAGGTCTTCCCGCACGGCTACCACTTCGCCGACGGATACCTGCACCCCGCCGAGACGCCCGGCCTCGGGGTGGACATCGACGAGGCGGCGGCGGCCCGGTTCCCGTACGCGCCGGCCTACCTGCCGGTGAACCGGCTGACCGACGGCACGGTGCACCCGTGGTGACCGCGCCGGGTCACCAGATGCGGCGACCGTACGCGTCCGGCACCCCGGACTTGCGGAAGAAGTAGGTGTTGATCTGGTCCCGCCACTGGATGGCGCTGCGGACCTGCTCGTCGAGGCGCTCGGCCACCCGTTCGTGCACCGCCGGTTCGATCAGGCCGGCGAGCCGACGCCACCGCTCGCGCATCGCCTCCACCTGCTCGACGCCGGCGAAGTGCGTGTCGTAGATGTGCTGGATCACCGTACGGCCGCTGTGCAGCACGTGGTCGTAGGGGACGTGGTGGAAGAAGAGCAGCAGCTCGTCCGGGCACCGCTCGCGTGACTCGTACACCTCCGACCAGGGCGCCGGGTACTGGCCGGTGAACCCGGTCCCGGTCGCCCGGGTGCGGTCCACCCCGACACCGTCGCGGTCGGCGAAGTGGTAGGTGCCCCAGGCGGTGTACTCGTAGCCGTCCACGTCGGGCCCGTAGTGGTGTCCGGGCCGCACCATGAAACCGACGCCCAGCGGCGCGGTGTACCGCTCGTAGCCGCGCCAGGAGTCGTCCATGATCTCGTGCAGCGTCCGCCGTAGCAGGTCCGGGTCGGGCGTCGTGCCCGGCGGCCACGTCAACCCGATCCACTCGTCGAGCACCGCCCCGGGCTCCAGACGGGGGTCCCAGGCGAGCCGGCCGACGGCGTACAGGTTGGCCTGGGCCAGCGGATGCCCGGTCCAGAACGGGTCGTCCCCGGTGCTGGCCACCGCGGCCAGTCCGCCACCGCGTGCGCCGGCCACCACGTCGGCGACCGTGCCGGCGTCGCCCCGGGGCGCGAACCGCAGCACCTCGCTCCAGCAGGGGCCGAGCCAGCAGACGTGCCGCTGCTGGCCGGTGTACTCCTGCGTCACCTGCACCTCGACCGCCATCCGGGTGGCCGGCATGGCCAGCAGCAGCGGCGACACCGGCTCGCGGACCTGGAAGTCCACCGGGCCGAACTTCACCTGGACGATCACGTTGTCGGCGAAGCGCCCGTCCAGCGGGGTGAAGTGGTCGTACGCGGCCCGGGCCCGGTCCGTCGACCGGTCCCGCCAGTCCTGGTGGTGGTTGTAGACGAACGCCCGCCAGTGCACCACGCCGCCGTGCGGCGCGAGCGCGGCGGCCAGCAGGTTCGCCCCGTCGGCATGGTCGCGCCCGTAGGTGAACGGGCCGGGCCGGCCCTCCGAGTCGGCCTTCACCAGGAAGCCGCCGAAGTCCGGGATGCGCGCGTACACCCGCTCGGCGGCGGCGGCCCACCAGGCCCGCACCCGGTCGTCGTGGGGGTCGGCGGTGGGCAGGCCGCCGAGCACCACCGGGGCGGCGAACGTGACCGCCAGGTGCACCCGCACGCCGTACGGGCGCAGCACGTCCGCGATCTCCGCCACGTCGCCCAGCCGGTCGGTCAGCAGCCGCGCCTCGGTGTCGTGCACGTTGACGTTGTTCACCGCGATCGCGTTGATCCCGGCGGCGGCGAGCAGCCGCCCGTAGTCCCGGATCCGGGCCGTGTCCCGCCGCGCCGCGCCGTCGCGCCAGAAGATCGAGCCGCCGGCGTAGCCGCGCTCGACCTGACCCGACACCGGGTGCACGGCCACGTTGTCCCAGTGGTCGAGCATCCGGCGGGACAGCGCCGGGCGGTGCCGCCGCGCCGGACGGTCGACGTCGAACGCCGCCGCGCCCAGCCGGACCACGTGGAACAGCCCGTACAGCAGACCGGCCGGCGCGTCGGCCAGCACCACCGTCACGCCCGCCGACCGGGCGGTCAGGAACCCCTCGTCGCCGAGCGCGCCGTCGCCCCGGCCGTTGACCGCCGACGTGGCGGCGAGGCGGACCGCCTCGGCGGTCGCGTTCGCCAGCGGACCGGCGTCGCGCAGCGCGAGCACCAGGTCGGCGTCGACGTCCCAGGACGGGGAGCGCCACACCCGGCCGCCGTACCGGGCGCAGGCCCGCGTCACCTCGTCCAGCACGGTGTCCACCAGCGGGCCGGAACCGTGCACCAGGACGCCCCGGGTGCCGAGCGCCCGGAACGCCTCCGGCGGCAGCCAGGCGGCGTGCCAGGTGGTGGTGTCCACCGGCCGCGGCTCCGCGCCGCTCGCCGGGTCGTCCGTGGCAGCGGTACTCACGCGGTGAACTCCCTCCGGATCACGTCGATCATCGGGTCGCCGATCCGGAGCAGCGCCAGCACGCCGACCGCGCCCAGGAGCGCGAGCACCGCCTCGGAGAAGACGGCGGTGACGCCGGCGGCGGCGCCCAGCAGGACGATGTTGCCGACCGTGACGCCGGGCGTGCGGACCAGGAAGTACCCGGCCAGCCGGACCACGTCGCGGGTGCGGAACGCGAACAGCGAGACGATC
The DNA here is from genome assembly GCF_045040125.1 of Micromonospora sp. NBC_01392. Classification (NCBI taxonomy): domain Bacteria; kingdom Bacillati; phylum Actinomycetota; class Actinomycetes; order Micromonosporales; family Micromonosporaceae; genus Micromonospora; species Micromonospora sp. NBC_01392. The sequence goes on from NZ_CP109549.1 coordinate 3,776,360, forward strand.
ACCAGGGCGTTGGTCCCGACCAGCGCGACGCCCGCCCCGACCAGCGCCAGCGGCACCGCCCACCAGGCCGGCACGGCCGCGGCCGGCAGGTGGGCCAGGTTCACCGCGATGAGCGTCAACCACGCCAGCGTCGGCACCCAGACCCGCAGCACGCCCGGCAGGTTGGCCCGGTAGGCGCGCCGGAACGCGGCGGCGGGCCGCAGGTCGGTCAGGTCCCGGCGCTGGTGGCGCAGGGCGTGCAGCGCGGCGGAGACGGCCGGCCCGACCGGCAGCAGGCAGACCGCGACCAGCGGCAGGTTGCTGGCGTCCCGGTCGAGCAGCACCAGCGCGACCAGCCCCGGCACGGTGGTGAGCAGGAGCAGCAGCTCCACGACGAGCAGGATGTGCACGGCCGCGGCGGCCCGCGACAGCGGCCCGTCGCCGAACTCCCGCCGGCCGGGCCCGCTCACCACGGCTCCGCCCCGGTCGGGGCCGGCTCACCGGTCGGGTCGAGCAGCCGCCCGTCGTCCCACGGCGGCGTCTCGTCCACCACCGGCGTCAGCTCGACAAGCGTCACCTCGTGCCGGGCGAGCGTGAGGTCGACGTCGGCCCGCCCGCCGGCGACCGGCAGGGCCCGGTGGCTGCGGGCCGGCTCGGCGGCCTCCCGCAGCGCGTCGAGCTGCCGGGGGTGGGGCGAGCGCGGGCTGCCCATCTCCCGCCAGGCCGCCCGGACGTTGCCGGCCTCCTCGTTCACCGACGAGCGGAGCTGGAACGCCGAGGTGGTGCCGGGCGGGCCGAGCGGGACCGACAGCGCCAGGGTGTGCCGCGCCGGCGCCGCCGCCCGGCCGGTGACGTCGACCGGCGCCCAGGCCAGCACCGCGACCCGACCGTCCGGGTGCCGGGTGACCAGGTGGTCCGGCCCGCGGGCGAGCACCTCGCCGCCGAGCCGCGCCATGAACGCGTACAGGTGGTAGGTGGGTTTCTTGAGCTGCCGGTGGGCGAGCAGGCCGAAACCGCCGTGCAACGGCGCGGTCGGCACACCCACCTCCTCGAACACGTCGCTGAACGTCCAGTAGGAGAACGAGTCGACCAGGTCCCCGCCGCCGGCCAGCACCGGCGCGAGATAGGCGGCGTGGAACGCGGTGTCGTGGACCGGGTTGTCCGGCCGGTAGGAGGAGTTGAACTCGGTGATGTGCACCGGCCGGTCCGCCAGCGCGGTCCCGGCCAGGTGGCGGCGCGGCGCGGCGAACTGCTCCAGCAGCTCCGCCGCCGGCGCCAGGGTCTGGTGGGTGCCGAACGGCACGTGCCGGGCCGGCCCGGAGGTGTACGCGTGGCGGCTGACGAAGTCGACGGGCACGTCGCGGGCGGCGACGAACTCGGCGAACGGCGCCAGCCACTCGTCCGCGCCGGGGGAGATGGCCGGGCCGCCGACCTGGAGCGAGGCGTCGACGTCCTTGACCGCGTGCGCCGACACCTCGTACAGGCGGTGGTAGGCGGTCTGGTCGGCGTCACGCCAGAAGTCGGGCAGGTTGGGTTCGTTCCACACCTCGATGGGCCAGCCGCGCACCTCGGCCAGGCCGTACCTGTCGACCAGGTGGGCCACCGTGGCGCGGACCAGGTCGCCCCACTCCGGATAGGAGCGGGGTGGCGTGACGTTGCCCCGCCACCAGAACACGGTCTGCTCCCCGGCGGCGAGCGCCGACGGCATGAAACCCAGCTCCACGAAGGGCCGGACGCCCCGCTCCAGGTAGGCGTCGACGACCTGGTCGACGTACGTGAACGCGTGCCGCACCCGGCGCTCGCCCCGGTACTCGTACGGCTGGTGCACGCCGACGCCGTCACTGAACAGCCCGTGCCCGCGGATGTGCCGGAACCCGATGTCGCGCTGCACGAGCGCCAGCGAGTCCTGGTGGTCCCGGCGCAGCGCCAGGTCGAACCGCCCGGTGCCCACGCAGGTGCGCCAGGCGTCGGTCAGCCGGCCGACGGGCCGGTCGGGGACGGTGCGGCGCATCGTCGGTCACCCGTGGTTCTTGCGGTACCGCTCGTACGCCTTGTTGACCAGATCGGTGTACGCCTGCGCGTTCTTGCCCTTCAGCTCGGTGACGTAGGCGTCCCATTCGCTCAACGGGCGCTGGCCCAGCGCGAACCGGAGCGTGTTCTGGGTGACGTAGTCCTTCAGCGCCGTCGCCCAGAGCGTGGTCTGCTCGCGCTCCTCGTCGGTCAGCGGCGCGGGCGGCGGCGTCACCCAGGGCGCCGGCTTGCGGCCGTTCATCTCCCGCTGGAACTCCATCTCCTCGGGGGAGAAGAACGACTGCACCAGGTCCAGCTTGCCGCCGTACGCGAAGACGCCGTTGGCGAAGCCGAAGTCCTTCTGGAGGTGCTTGGTGCCCTTGGGGTTGAGCCCGACGATGTCGACGTCGGGGGTGGGGGCGCGCCGGCCCGAGGCGTCCCGGGTGTACGTGGTGCCCTCGACGCCCCACTTGGCGAACTCCTGGCCGGCGTCGGAATACCAGAGCCAGTCGATGAACTGCATCATGGCCACGAAGTTCTTGCCCTCGCGGGCCTTGCTGGAGATCATCACGCCGTTCTCCAGCCGGCTCGCCGGGTTGACCGGGCCGGCCGGACCGATCGGGAACATGATCTTCTTCAGCCGGGCGTTCGGGTTGATCTTCGCGATGTCCGGGCGGTAGTCGTTGACCAGGGTCTGCGCGTTCGTGCTGATCACGAAGGACTTCCCGCTGGCGAGCTTCTGGCGGGCCTGGTCGTCGGTCTGGGTGAACGTCTCCGGGTCGAGCAGCCCCTCGGCGACCAGCTTGTGCAGGAACGTCACCACCTGCCGGTACTGCTCCGACGCGCCGGTGAAGACGTACTTCCCGGCGCCGGCGTCCCAGGCGGTGGCCTGGTAGTTCCAGCCGGCGCCCGGCAGCCCGTGCGACAGGGCGAGCATGTTCAGCAGGTTGCCGGCGGGGTTGGGCTTGCCGAACCGGTCGGAGAACGGATGGACGTCCGGGTGGGCCGCCTTCATCGCCTTGAGCATGGTGTACACCTCGTCCCAGGTGGTCGGCGACGGGATGCCCAGTTGCTCCAGGATGTCGGTGCGGACCGCGAGCGTGTACTCCTGCCAGGGCTTCTCGTGCAGGCCGGGCAGCAGATAGAACTTGCCGTCCTCCTGCCGGAGCGTGTCCATCTCCGGCTTGAGGTTCCACTTCGCCAGCTTCTCCGCGAAGTGCGGCATCAGGTCGAGGTAGTCGCTGACCGGCAGGATGGCGCCGGAGGAGACGTACGAGTTCTCCTGCGGGTGGTAGGTCTTCGGGATGATCAGCGGCGCGTCCCCGGAGGAGACGAGCACGCTGCGCTTCTGCTCGTAGTCACTGAGCGGCACGGCGACCGGGTCGAGCTTGACGTTGGTCCGCTTCGCCAGCTCCGACCAGAACAGCCACTCCGGCTTGAGCGGGTAGTTCGGGTGGTTGTTGTAGAGGATCGAGAACGTGACCGGCTCGGTGGCCCGGAACTGGTCGCCGACGCCGTACTTCTCCATCGCGCCGGTCCGGTTGCGGTCGAGGTCCTTCTTGTCGGGGCCGTCGTCACCGCATCCGGTGAGCGAGACGACGGCGGCCGCGCCGGTGGCGAGCAGCACCTGGCGGCGGGACAGCTGGACCATGGGTGTTCCCTTCGGTTGGCGGCACCGCTATCCCTTGACGGCGCCGAGCATGATTCCGGAGACGAAGTAGCGCTGGATGAAGGGGTAGACCGCGAGGATCGGCAGGACCGTCAGCACGATGGTCACGGACTGGATGGTCGCGGCGGCCTGCACGATGTCGTCGCCGCTGCCGAGCCCGCCGCCGGCCTGCGTGGCGTCGCTCGCGCCCACGATGAGGTTGCGCAGGTAGACCGTCACCGGGAGCAGGTCCTGCCGGTCCATGTAGAGGAACGCGGCGAACCACGAGTTCCAGAACGACACCGCGTAGAACAGCACCATCGTGGCCACCATCGCCTTGGACAGCGGCAGGACGATCCGCAGCAGCGTCCCGTACGTGCCCAGCCCGTCGACCGCGGCGGCCTCCTCCAGCTCGACCGGCAGGCTCTCGAAGAACGCCTTCATCACCAGCAGGTTGAACACGTTGATGGCGTTGGGCAGCGCGACGGCCCACACGGTGTTCTTCAGGCCCAGGCTGGTGACCAGCACGTAGTTGGGGATCAGGCCGCCGGTGAAGAACATGGTGAACACGGCGATCCCGACCAGCGCGGTCCGGCCCCGCAGGTGCTTCTTCGACAACACGTACGCGTAGCAGGTGGTCAGCACGACGGAGATGAGCGTGGCGACCACCGTGTAGACGACGGTGTTGCGGTAACTGATCCAGAACGCCGGGTCGGACGTCACCACCCGGTACGCGGTGAGGTTGAACCCGCGCGGAACGAGGTTGACCTGCCCGCTGACGATGGCGGCGTTGTCGCTGAGCGAGCGCGCCACGATGGTGAGGAACGGGTACACCGTCACCACCACCACGGCGGTGAGGACGACGGCGTTGACCGCCTGGAAGACGCGGTAGCCCCGCGTGGGGCGAGGGGTCACCACAGGCTCGTCCCCACCGCGCGCCGGGAGATCCCGTTCGCGGACAGCACCAGCGTCAAGCCGATCACGGCCTCGAACAGGCCGATCGCGGCGGCGTAGCTGAGGTTCCCGGAGACGATGCCCACCCGGTACAGATAGGTGGAGATGACGTCCGCCGTCGGATAGGTGAGCGGGTTGTAGAGCAGCAGGATCTTCTCGAAGCCGACCGCCATGAACGTGCCGATGTTCAGGATCAGCAACGTCATCATGGTCGGTCGGATCCCGGGCAGCGTGACGTGCCAGGTCTGTCGCCACCGGTTGGCGCCGTCGATCCGGGCCGCCTCGTAGAGGTCGCCGTCGATCGTGGTGAGCGCCGCGAGGTAGAGGATGGTGCCCCAGCCGACGGTCTGCCAGACCTCGGAGGAGACGTAGATCGACCGGAACCAGCCGGGCTCCTGGATGAACGGGACCGGTTGCCCACCGAACGCGCCGACCACCTGGTTGACCGTGCCGTCCACGGACAGCAACTGCATGACCATCGCGGCCACGATCACGATCGACAGGAAGTGGGGCAGGTAGGACACCGACTGGACGAACCGCCTGAGGAACCGGCTGCGCACCTCGTTGAGCAGCAGCGCGAGCACGATCGGCAGCGGGAAGCAGAACAGCAGCGTCAGCGCGCCCAGCACCAGCGTGTTGGTGAAGACGTCCCAGAACGTGGGGTCGGTGAAGAACAGCCGGAAGTAGCGCAGGCCGGTCCAGTACTCGCCGAACACGCTGCCACCGGGCCGGAAGCGCCGGAACGCGATCACGTTGCCCAGCATCGGCAGGTAGCGGAAGACCAGGAAGAACAGCAGCGGCAGGACGGCCAGCGAGTAGAGCTGCCAGTCCCGCCGCAGCGCCCGCCGCCAGGGCCGGCGGCGGCCGGCGCGGCGCCGGCGGTCCGGCTGCGGCGCGGTCGCGGGCCCCGTCGGGGCGAACCGCGCATCCGAGCGTACGGATGTCATTCGCGCCCTCCCACCGTGGCCGAAAATTCCGGTAATGGCCCGTAAGCTTTCCGGAAATTTATGGCCATCGCTTGATCGATGTCAAGGTGATCGATGTGCCCGTCATCCGTGGAGGATCCGTGCCCTTCTCCGACCTGCCACTCGACCAGCTCCGGCGGTACCGGCCGGCGGTCCCCGAGCCCGCCGACTTCGACAGGTTCTGGCGCGCCACGCTCGACCGGGCCGCCGCGACCCCGGTCCTCTGCGACGTCCGGCCCGAACCCACCGGCCTGCGACTGGTGGACACCTGGGACGTGACGTACGCCGGCTTCGACGGCGAACCGGTGCGGGCCTGGTACACCCGCCCCGCGGGCGTCGACGGGCCGCTGCCCGCCGTGGTGGAGTACGCCGGCTACGGCCGCGGGCGGGGCCTGCCGGGGGAACGGCTGACCTGGCCGGTGGCCGGGTACGCCCACCTGCTGATGGACAACCGGGGCCAGGGCGGCTGGTACGCCCGCGGCGACACTCCCGACCCGCACGGCGGCCCGGGCGGTCCGACCATCGCCACCCGGGGCATCCTGAACCCGGACGACTACTACTACCGTCGCCTGATCACCGACGCGGTCCGCGCGGTCGACGCCGTCCGCGCGCTGCCGGGCGTCGACGCGACGCGCGTCGTCGCGGCCGGGAACAGCCAGGGCGGCGGGCTCGCCCTGGCGGTCGCCGGCCTGGTCGACGACCTCGCCGCGGTGCTGGTCACCGCGCCGTTCGCGTGTCACATCCTGCGGGCCGTCCAGCTCACCGACGCCTCCCCGTACGGCGAGATCGCCCGGTACCTGGCCGTCGACCGTGAGGTCGAGGCGGCGGTCCGGCACACGCTCGCCCACGTCGACGGCGTCGCCTTCGCCCGCCGGGCCACCGCCCCGGCGCACTTCGGTATCGGCCTGCGGGACGACGTCTGCCCGCCGAGCACCGGCTTCGCCGCGTACAACCAGTACGGCGCCGCCGGCGGCCGGCCGGTGCCGCCACTGCGGGAGATGCACACCTACCCGTACAACGGCCACGAGGGCGGGGAGGCGGTCCACGTGCGGCGGCAGCGGAGCTGGCTGGAGGCGGTGCTCCGGCGTGCCGACGCGCCGGTGCGGACCTGACCGCCCGCCGTGCCCGGCGCGTCCGGCCGGTGCGGCCGGGCGCGTCGGGACGGCCGGTACGGTCCGTCGGCGGCCGATCAGCCGACCGAGCAGGGGGCGCCGTTCAGGCTGAAGGACGCCGGCTTGCCCGTGTTGCCGGAGTGGCTGGCCTGGAAGCCGATGTCGACGGAGGTGCTCGGGGCGATCGTGCCGTTGTAGGAGACGTTGCGCGCGGTCACCGCCCCGCTCGTCGGCGCGTACGAGGCGTTCCAGCCGCCGGTGATGGTCTGCCCGCCCGGCAGCGTGAACGCCAGCGCCCACCCGTTGACGGCCGCGCCGCCGGTGTTGGTGATCGTGACGCTGGCGGTGAGACCGTTGCTCCAGGCGTTGACCGTGTACGCCACCCGGCACCCGCCGGCCGGCGGCGGGGTGGTCGGCGGGGGAGTGGTGGGCGGCGGTGTGGTGGGCGGGGCAGTGGTCGGGGGCGTGCTGTCGCTGATGCTGCCCGGGACCGATCGCAGCGCGTTGTACCAGGCGGCGGCCATCTTGGCGTAGCCGCCGGCGTTGGGGTGCACGCCGTCGGCCAGGTCGCCGAGGGTCAGCGCGGCGTACATGTCCACCAGGTGCACGCGCCGCCCCGCGTCGGCCCGGCTCCTCACGATGCCGGGGATCGCCGCGTTGTACGCGCGGACCTGCGTGTCCGCGCCGGACTTGGGAACGATCGTGGCGACGAAGAGTTCGGTCGTGGGTGACGTCGACGTGATGCGGTCGACGAGCGTGGCCAGCCGGCCCGGGGCGCCGCTGGTGTCGCCGTACATGTCGTTGGTGCCGATGTGCAGCAGCACGGTGCGGGGGTTCGTCGCCCGCAGCCAGTTCACCACGTTGGCGTCGATCTGGGCGATGGTCCACCCGGAGTGCCCCTCGTGGTCGTGGTCACCCAGGCTGCTCGGGCCGTTGAACTGCGAGCCGACGAAGTCGATCCGGTAGTTGTCCGCCGCCAGCCGCCGCCACAGCTCCGTCCGGTAGCCGCCGGGCACGTTGAACCCGTCCGTGATGGAGTCGCCGAGCGGCATCACCCGGACGCCCCCGTTGGACTCGGCGCTCGCCGGGCCGGTGGCCATCGTCGCCGCGGCGGCCAGGGCCACCATCGCGGCGGCTGCCGCGCTCCACAGTCGAAATCTTCGGATCATCGGGTCCTCCGCGGGGGATCGGTCGGTGCGTGCGTCACCGCGGTCGCCGTGGCACGCGCGGTGACGGGACGGGAGTGCGGGCGCGGAGCGACCGACCGGGACCCGGACACCGGTGTCGTGCCGCACGGGGAGCGTGCCCTCCGCTCCCGCCGGCCCACGCTACTGAGCTTCCGATAACGATGTCAATCGATGGTGATAAATCGATTTCGACCCTCCCGGCCGGGCGCGGCGCGCCGTGGTGCGGCGCGGGCGTGGTAGGCAGGTCGAGGACCGCAACCGCGACGGAGGGCCCGCAGCATGCCGACGTTCATCACCATCGGGTACGGCGACCAGGACGGCTACGACCGCACCGACCCCGCGGTACGCGACGCCGCCCACGCGCACGACGAGCGGCTGCGGGCGGCCGGGGTCCGGATGGGTGTGGCCGGCCCGCCGGTGCAGGTGCGCAACCCCGACGGCGCGGGCGCCGAGGTGCGCGACGGGGCATTCCTGACCTCGGCGCTGCCGATCGGCGGCTTCGCGGTGATCGAGGCGGCGTCGATGGCGGAGGCGATCGAGCTGGCGTCGGGAACCCCGTGCGCGGTGGCCCACGGCGTCGTCGAGGTGTGGCCGCTGCGCGACACGCCCTAGCCGAGCCGGCGCAGCGCCGCGTCCACGGTGTCCTCCGGGGTGCTGTTGAACGCGATCGCCGCGCCTGGGGCGTGCCGGTGCACCAGGTTGACGACCTGCTCGAAGAGTTCCAGCAGCGGCTCGTGCTTGCGGAGGCCGCCCCCGACCACCACGCAGGCGTACGCCCGGCGGGTCAGTGCCGCCGCGATCTCTCGTTCGGCGTCCGGGTCCGGCGCGACCAGGCACAGGTCGGCCTCGATCCCGTGCTCGGCGAAGCGGGCGTGGCCGCGCGCGATCGCGGCGACCACCGGCGCCGGGTCCCAGCCCGGGATCCGGGCCGGGTCGAGTCCGATCACCAGCACCGGGCCGTGTGTCATGGCGTCCTCCTCGGTGTGCCGCGCCGTCCGGTCCAGCCCATCCCACCTCACCGGCGGCGGTCCGGTCAGCCCGCCACCCGGTTTCATTTTCCGTTGCCCCGGGCAATTGACCGGTCGACTCACACCCCTGAGGAAGGGCGGCCATCATGCACGTCGGCGGCATCATCTCCGGCATCATCATCGGTCTGATCATCGGCGCGCTGGGCCGTCTGGTCGTACCGGGCAAGCAGAACATCCCGATCTGGCTCACCCTGGTCATCGGCGTGGTCGCCGCGCTCCTCGGTACCGTCGTCGCGGGCGCGCTGGACGTGGCCGACACCAACGGCGTCGACTGGATCGAGCTGCTCATCCAGGTCGTCTTCGCCGCGATCGGCGTGGCGATCGTCGCCGGCACGTACGGCCGGCGACGGATCTGACCCGACCGCACCGCCGTCACCCGGGCCGGGTCGGGACGCCGCGAGCGTCCCGACCGGCCGGCGTGTCAGGAGCCGCCCGCGCCGAACGGGCCGCCCGCGCCGAACGCCAGCGCGGCGAACCGTTCGCCGATGCGGCGGTCCGCGACCGGGTCGGGGTGCAGCTCGTCGGGCAGCGGCAGCTCGGCGTAGTCCGCCTCGCCGTAGAGCTCCAGCCCGTCCAGGTAGTGCAGGTTCGGGTCGTCGGCGGCCCGGGCGGCCACGATCCGGGCCAGTTCGGCGCGGATCACCCGCAACGTGAGCTTCCCGGCGGCCTGCTCGGCCGGGTCGCCGGTGGCGACGAACCGCAGCGTGCCGGTGCTGAGGTCGGCCGCGCCCGGGCCGGGCGTGTCCTCCTGGATCGGGCACAGGATCGACGAGACGACAAGCAACGGGGTGTCCGGGTGCCCGTCGCGCAGCGTGTCGAGGAAGCCGTGCACCGCCGGGGTGAACGCGCGTAACCGCATCACGTCGCTGTTCACCAGGTTGATGCCGATCTTCACGCTGATCAGGTCCGCCGGGGTGTCCCGCATCGCCCGCGCGGTGAACGGGTCGAGCAGCGCGCTGCCGCTGAACCCGAGGTTGACCAGCTCCACGCCGGCGAGCCCGGCGGCGATCGCCGGCCAGGTGGCGGTGGGGCTCTCGGCGTCCGAGCCGTGGCTGATCGAGCTGCCGTGGTGCAGCCACACCCGCCGCCCCCGGTCGCCGACCGGCTCGACCGGCGCGTCGGTGCGCAGCGCCACCAGCTCGGTGATCTCCCGCTGCGGCAGCCAGATCTCCACCTCCTTGTCGCCGACGGGCAGGTCGGCGAAGCGGACCGCGGCGACCGGTCCGGGATCGGTGGTCACGGCGCCGGTGGTCAGGTCGATGGTGAGCACCTTGCCGCCGTCGGCGGTGGCCTGCCCGGCCAGCCGCCCGTCGACGAGCAGGTCGTAGCGGCCGTCCGGGCGCGGCGGGGCGCCCCGGTAGACCATCTTGGTGGGCAGCACGTCCAGCTCGACGACGGTGGCGCGGGTGCGGAACACCAGGCGTACGCCGGACGGCATCGTCTCCGCCATCGTCACCTGCGGGTCGGTGTTCTGGGCCCGGGCGCGGGCCGGCAGCCGGTGCGGCAGCACGCCGTGCGCGGTGCGTTCCAGGTCCAGCGCGCCGCGCAGCAGGTCGGCGGTGATCGGCGTGGTGATCGAGGGGGGCGGCAGGGTCATGATCCGATCTTGACCTACCGGTCCGCCGGACGACCACGTGTTTCGTCCGACAGGCCGGACTCGTGCGCGCGTCAGTCGGCCAGCACCAGCTCGACGTAGCGCTCGGCCATGGTGGCGACGACCTGATCCGGGTCGGTCGCCCACACCTCGGCGTTGAAGATCTCCACCTCGGTGTCCCCGGTGTAGCCGGCCGCCGCCACGGCGCGGCGCAGCGGCGGGAAGTCGATGTGCCCGTCGCCCATCATCCCGCGCCCGAGCAGCACGTCGGCCGGCAGTGGGGTGAGGAAGTCGCACACCTGGAAGCTGGCGATCCGGGCCCCGGCGCGGGCGATCTGCCGCCACACGTCCGGGTCCCACCAGACGTGGAACGTGTCCACCACGACGCCGACCTGGTCGACCGGGAACGCCTCGGCCAGGTCGAGCGCCTGCCCGAGCGTGGACAGCACCGCCCGGTCGGCGCAGTACATCGGGTGCAGCGGCTCCAGCGCCAGGCGCACGCCGCGTTCGCCCGCGTACGGGGCCAGCTCGGTGAGCGCGTCGGCGACCCGCGCCCGCGCGCCGACCAGGTCGCGGGAGCCGGGCGGCAGGCCGCCGACGACCAGTACCAGACAGTCGGTGCCGAGACCGGCCGCCTCGTCGATGGCGCGCCGGTTGTCGGCCAGCGCCTCGGCCCGCGCGGCCCCGCCGGCGGCGGTGAGGAAACCGCCCCGGCACAGCGAGGACACGCGTAGCCCGGCGTCCGCGACGAGCGACGCGGCGGCCGGTACGCCGATCTCGGCGACCGGCTCGCGCCACAGCCCGATCGCCGGGATGCCGGCGCGGACGCAGCCGTCGACCGCCTCCCGGACCGACCAGCGTTCGGTGGTGCGCTGGTTGAGCGACAGCTTCGCCAGCCGCGGATCGGCGGTCATCCGGTCACCCCCGCCACGTCGAGGTACCCGCGCATCCGGTGTGCCGCCAGCTCCGGGTCGAGCAGCAGCCCGGCGGCGTCGGCCAGCCGGAACGTCTCCACCAGGTGCGGTACGCCGCGCCCGCCGTGCAGGCCGCCGACCATGGTGAAGCCGGGCTGCCGGCCGTTGAGCCAGGCGAGGAACGCGATGCCGGTCTTGTAGTACCGCGTCGGCGGCGCGAACACGTGCCGGGACAGCGGCACGGTCGGGTCCAGGACCGCCCGGAAGCCGGCCGGGTCCCCGGCGTCGAGCCGTTGCAGCGCGGCGGACGCGGCCGGGGCGATGGCCGCGAACGCGCCGAGCAGCGCGTGACTGGACCGCTCACCGTCGCCGGCGATCAGCTCGGGGTAGTGGTAGTCGTCGCCGGTGTAGACCTTCACGGAGGGTGGCAGCAGTTCCCGCAGCCGCACCTCCCGGCCGGCGTCGAGCAGCGACACCTTCACGCCGTCGATCACGTCGGCGTGCGCGCGCACCAGCGCGACGAACGTCGTGGTGGCGTCGTCCAGGTCGGTCGAGCCCCAGTAGCCGGCGAGCGCCGGGTCGAACATGTCTCCGAGCCAGTGCAGCACCACCGGTGCGCCGCTGGCGCCCAGCACCTGCTGGTAGACGCGCCGGTAGTCGTCGGGGCCGGTGGCGAGCGCGGCGAGCTGCCGGCTGGCCATCACCACCGCGACCGCGCCGCACTCCTGCACGAACGCGACCTGCTCGGCGTACGCGGTGACCACCTCGTCGAGCGTGTCGGGCACGCCGGTGAGCTGGTCGGTGGCCGCCCCGGCGACGATGCGCCCGCCGCAGGCGGCGGCCTCGGCGGCGCTGCGCCGGATCAGCTCGCGGGTGGCCGCCCAGTCCAGCCCCATGCCGCGCTGCGCGGTGTCCATCGCCTCGGCCACGCCGAGCCCCCACGACCACAGGTCACGCCGGACCGCGAGGGTGGCGTCCCAGTCCAGCCGGGCGGGCGCGTCGGGGGCGTTGTCGGCGTACGGGTCGGCGACCACGTGCGCCGCCGCGTACGCGATCCGGCTGGCCGGCGGCGCGGCCGGCCGCTGCCAGCCGGCCGGCTCCCGCAGCGTCCGCGTCTCGGTGCCGCCGCCCGGGGTGGGCAGCGTGATCCGGACGGTCACCTGTCGATCTCCTCGATCTCGACCCGCCGCCCCTCCCGGGCGGAGCGCAGCCCGGCCTCGGCGAGCTGCACGCCGCGCGCGCCGGCCAGGAAGTCCCACGGGAACGGTTCGTCGTCCACGACGTGCCGCAGGAACGCCTCCCACTGCACCTTGAAGCCGTTGTCGTAGTCGGCGTTGTCCGGCACGGTCTGCCACTGGGCGCGGAACGGCTCGGTGACCGGCAGGTCCGGGTTCCACACCGGCATCGGGGTGGCGCCGCGGTGCTGGATGCGGCAGTCCCGCAGCCCGGCCACCGCGCTGCCGTGCGTGCCGTCGACCTGGAACTCGACCAGCTCGTCCCGGTACACCCGGACCGCCCACGAGGAGTTGATCTGCGCGATGACGCCGCCGGCCAGCTCGAAGATCCCGTACGCGGCGTCGTCGGCGGTCGCCGGGTAGGTGACGCCGTTCTCGTCGACCCGCTCCGGGACGTGCGTGGCGGTGACCGCGGTGACGGCGGTGACCCGGCCGAAGAGCTGCTCCAGCACGTAGTGCCAGTGCGGGAACATGTCGACGGTGATGCCGCCGCCGTCCTCGGCGCGGTAGTTCCAGCTCGGCCGCTGCGCGTCCTGCCAGTCGCCCTCGAACACCCAGTAGCCGAACTCGCCGCGCACCGACAGGATCCGGCCGAAGAACCCGCCGTCGACCAGCCGCTTGAGCTTGCGCAGGCCGGGCAGGAACAGCTTGTCCTGCACCACGCCGTTGCGGACGCCCCGGTCGGTGGCGAGCCGGGCCAGCTCCAGCGCCCCGTCCACCCCTTCGGCGAGCGGCTTCTCGGTGTAGACGTGCCGGCCGGCCTCGATCGCCGCCCGGATCGCCTTCTCCCGCTGGGCGGTCACCTGCGCGTCGAAGTAGATCTGGTGGCGGTCGTCGGCGAGCGCCGCGGCCAGGTCGGTGGTGTACGAGGTGAGCCCGTGCCGGGCGGCGATCTCGGCGAGTCGGGCCTCGTTGCGGCCCACCAGGGTCAACTCCGGCCAGATCCGGCTGCCGTCGCGGGCGGGCAGCCCACCCTGCTCCCGGATCGCGAGCAGGGACCGGACCAGATGTTGCCGGTAGCCCATCCGCCCGGTCACGCCGTTGAGGATGATCCCGATAGACGTGCGCTCCACGTGTGTCCTTCCGGATGGTGGTCCCGCTCCTGAATGCGTTTTCAGTAAGCGCTTTCAGAAGGTACGGTAGCCACGCCGAAACCGGCCGGTCAAGACGTTCCGCAGGGGGGAGATCGATGCCGCCACGGACGCACGTGACCCTGGAGGACGTGGCCCGGGCCGCCGACGTCTCGCTGGCCACGGCCTCCCGCGCGCTCAACGGCATGCGGGTCACCCCGCACCTGCGTGACCGCGTCCTGGCCGCCGCCGCGCAACTCGCGTACACCCCGAACGCGCACGCCCGGGCGCTGGCCGGGGCCTCCCACCGCACCGTCGGCGTCATCTGTCACGACGTCACCGACCCCTACTTCGCCGCCGTCGCCGGCGGCGTCATGCGGGTCGCCGGCGCCAACGACCTGCTGGTCATGCTGGCCAGCACGTTCCGCGACCCGGAACGCGAGATCGCGTACGTGTCGATGCTGCGCGCCGAACGCGCCCCCGCCATCCTGCTGATCGGCTCCGGCTTCGAGGACACCCGCTGGGAGCGGGCCATGGAGGCCGAGCTGAAGCCCTACCTCGACGGCGGCGGCCGGGTCGCCGTGGTCAGCCGACACCGCAACCTCAAGGTCGACAGCGTGCTGCCGGAGAACCGGGCCGGCGCCGCCGCCATGGCCCGCGCCCTGCTGGAGCTGGGTCACCGCCGCTTCGCGGTGCTCTCCGGCCCCCGGACGCTCACCACCGTCATCGACCGGCTCGGCGGCTTCCGGGACGAGCTGGCCGCCGCCGGCGTCACCCTCCACCCGGCAGACGTGATCGAGGGGCCGTTCACCCGCGACGGCGGCTACCAGGCGATGACCGACCTGCTCACCCGAGGACTGGACGCCACCTGCGTGTTCGCGGTGACCGACGTGATGGCCATCGGCGCGTACGCGGCGCTGCGCGACCACGGGCTGTCGGTGCCCGGTGACGTGTCCGTCGCCGGGTTCGACGACATCCCGATCGTCCGCGACCTCACCCCGCCGCTGACCACCGTGGCGCTGCCGCTGCGCGAGATCGGCGAGAAGGTGATGGAGCTGGCGCTCACCGAGAACACCACCCGTCGCCGGCGGATCCTGCGCCTGAGCGGCGAGGTGGTCCTGCGCGCCAGCACCGCCAAGGTGGGCGCGTGAGCAGGCCCGCCGCGTTCACCGCGATCGCCCATGCGCCGTGTCAGTAGGTCAGGCGGCGCAGGTAGCGGTAGCCGACCTCGGCGGTCCGCTGCGGCGTCACGTCCGGGGTGTCGTTCTCCACGATGTACTCCAGCACCTGGTGCCGGCGGAAGATCCGGGCGAAGTCGATCATCCCGGTGCCCAGGTCGGCCATGTCGCCGGTGACCGGGTCGCGGTCCTTGACGTGGTACTGCAGCACCCGCTGCGGCGCGCAGCGGATGACGTCGAGCGCGAAGCCCTCCGGGTCGTCGACGCCCTCACCCGAGTTGATGCCACCGGTCACCGCCCAGTACAGGTCGATCTCCAGGTGCACCAGACGCGGGTCCAACTCCTCGGTCAGCACGTCCCACGGGCGCCGGCCGTTGCCGAAGTCGATGGTGAACTCGTGCGCGTGGTTGTGGTAGCCGTACCGCAGGCCGGCCCGGCGCGCGGCGGCGGCCTCGACGTTCATCTGCTCCGCCCAGCGCTTCCAGTCGTCCTCGCGGTCGGAGTTCAGGTACGGCACCACCATGAACCGCTGGCCCAGCGTACGAGCGTTGGCGATCTTCTGCTCCAACGCGGCGGCGTCGGTGGCGATCCCGTCGTGGCTGGAGGTGGCCCGGATGCCGATGCCGTCGAGGAAGCGGCGCAGCTCCTTCGCGGTGCGGCCGAAGTAGCCGAGCGCCAGCTCCACCCGCGGGTAGCCGACGCGGGCCAGGTGGGCCAGCGTCGCGTCGTAGCCGGGTGCGCCGTTGAGCGCGTCGCGGACCGTCCAGAGCTGGAGGCTGATCAGCTCCTTCGGCACGTGCCGCCGGCCGTGCTGGTGTCCACCGCCGGCCTGAGCCGCGGTCGCGCCGAGCCCGCTGGCCAGCCCGACGCCGGCCAGCGCCGCCAGCGAGCCGCGTAGCAGGTTGCGCCGGTCGAGGGACTGCCGCAGCGCGCCCTCCCCGTCGAATCCGTAACACATGACGTTCTCCTTTTCGCCGGTCTCAGATGCGGCCGACGCTACAAAAGGTATGTCTATATGTCCATAGCTTTCTGCTTCTCCGGCGCAACTTTCGCCCACGTTGGACGAAAGTGGTGCGCCGTGCCATGCTCCGCGCATGACCAGCTACGACGTCGCGCTCGTCCTGCTCGTCGACCCGACCGGCGCGATCCTCATGCAGCACCGCGACGGCAACGCACCCGTCTCGCCGTATCGGTGGAGCCTCCCCGGCGGCAGCATCGAGCCCGGCGAGACACCCGATCAGGCCGCCCGCCGCGAGCTGCGGGAGGAGACCGGCCTGACCGCCGGCGACCTGCGCCTGCTGTGGAGCGGCCCCCGACCGTACGAGGAAGGTTTCCCGCACGCCGTCACCGTGTACGTCTTCCGCGGCACCACGGACGCCCGGCAGGAGGACGTGGTGCTCGGCGAGGGGCAGGCCATGGTGTTCGTGCCCCGTGACCAGGTGCTCGACCGGGAACTGGCGGTCGGCACCGCGAAGGTCCTGTCGCTGCACCTGGCCGACCCGGAGGTCGGCTAGCGTTCCGTCATGTCAGGCCCCGTTTCGGCCCGGCGTCGGACTGTGCCGGCCCGCCACTGTCGAGCTGAGAGCGGAAACGACTCAAGCAGCGGTGATCAGCGCACGACCAGCAGGTCCAACTCGTCGACCACCGGCCCGGTGTCGGCCCGGGCGGCCTCCCGCAGGCGCGCGACGCCGGCCGCGTACTCGTCATCGGTGATCAACTGAAGCGGCGTGTGCGCCTCCCGGCGCAGCGTGACCGCCGCCTCCCGCAGCGACGGCGCGGTGACCTGCGGGACCGGCTCGACGGACGCGGTGGGAAAGCCGGCGCCGGCGAAGGCCGACCCGACCTCGGCGACACCGGGGTACGTGTCGAGCACGCGCACGGCCTCCGGGAAGTAGCGGAACAACGTGATCGCCGCGTGCCGGCCGGCGAACGCCGACCGGATGAGCACCGGTCCGCCGGGCCGCACGACCCGGCGCAGCTCACGCGCCGCGGCGGCGAGGTCGGACACGTGGTGGACCACGGTGGAGAGCCACGCGCCGTCGACGCTGTCGTCGCCGAGCGGGATGGCCACTGCGTCGCCGGCCAGGGCCGGCCGGAACGTGGCGCGGGCGCGCATGGCCGCGGACGGTTCTACGGCGACGACGTCGAGGCCGGGGAACCAGGTGGTGAACGCATGGGCCCAGTTCCCGGTGCCGGCACCCAGGTCGAGCAGTCGCCTGCCCGGCTGTGGGGCGAGGTGGCGCGCGACGGCCTGTCGCCACGCGGTGAGGCTGTCGTCGGTGAGGTGACGGGTCGAGGCGAACGCTGCCGCGTCGGTGTCGTCGTACGCGATGCGGGCCATGCCGTCGAGTCAACCATCCGGTGGGTGCACACCGACCGCCGTAGCCCACCCGACGACCCTGGTCACTTCGTACGGCGCTCGCCGACCTCGCCCGCGCCGTTCATCGACCACAGTCGTCGGTCGGTGATCCGGTGACGGTCCGGACGTCATCGCAGGGGGCGGCAGCGCGAGCATGCGCCACGTAGGCTGGAGCCGGCCATCTCCCTCCCATCGGAGCGTGCCTTGACCCTCAAGTACTACCTCTACCTGTCGCACCTCAAGCTCGGGCTCCTCGCGGCGCAGGTCGCCCCCTCCACTCAGCACGAGACCGAACTGGCCGTGGATCTGAAGGTGGTCCGCTACAGCCGCAAGGCGGTCCGGCCGGAGCGCCACGACCTCGACAAGCTGGAGAAGGTGATCCGGCACCTCCAGGACGCCGACCAGATCGGCACCGCGTTCGAGTCGGGTCCCTATTTCCAGGCCTGCCTGCCGATGCGCTGGCAGGTGTTCCCCACCGCCGGCATCGTGGTCTTCGCGGGGACGCTCGACGACCAGGTCATCGTGCTGGGCGGCTCGGCGTCGCACGTGGTCGGCGGCGGCGACGCCGAACCGGTCGGATCGGTCCCGCCCTACCTGTTCCGCAAGCTTCAGGAACTGCGTCCGGAGCCGGGCGAGTTCGACGACGAGCGCCTTCACGAGGCCCTGGCACAGATCGGGGACGGGCTCCCGGGGCCGACACAACCGGTCGAGTTCATCGCCAAGCGGCTGGCCGAGAAGTCGGGACCGAACGGCGCGTTGCTGGGCAGCCCGATCTACGTGGCGCTCGCTGACTAGGGCTTCGGGGTGGACGCGGGGGAGGTGATCCGGTGGCGGCCGGGGGAGACCGTCCTCGACACGTTCCGCATCGAGGAGGTGGTCGAGACCGGCGGCATGGGTTTCGTGTACCGCGCCCGTCACCTCGGGTGGAACGTCGACCTGGCCGTGAAGACGCCGCGACCCGAGCTGGCCACGGCGTCCGGCATCCTTGACCTGCTCGCTCAGGAGGCACAGGCCTGGACCGATCTCGATCCCCATCCGAACGTGGTCGGCTGCGCCTACGTGCGGCGCGTCGGCGCGTACCCGGTGATCTTCTCCGAATGGGTCGCGGGCGGCGACCTGACCGCGGCGGTGCGGGAGGGTCGCTGCCGCGACCTCCCGCGGGCGCTCGACGTCGCGATCCAGACGCTACGCGGCATCGGGCACGCCCACGCGGCGGGCCTGGTGCATCAGGACATCAAACCTTCGAACATCATGTACGACGGCGAGACGGCCCGGGTGACCGACTTCGGCACGGCCAAGGCGAAGGCGCACGCCCCGCAGGATCCGCAGGATTCCGCCGAGACCGCGTACGCGACGCTCGGCGGACTCACGCCGCAGTACTGCTCCCCCGAGCAGGTCGATCCGGACGGTCGGATCGGTCGGGCCAGCGACCTGTGGTCCTGGGCGCTGACGGTGATCGAGCTGATCCACGGGCGTCGGCTCTGGAAGTGGGGCCACGACGGCGCAGACGCGTTGGCGGGGCTGCGCGCCGATCTCCCGCCGGCACTGCGTGACCTGCTGGCGGGCTGCCTCGCGCGCGATCCCCGGTCGCGGATCAACGACGCCGCCGAGGCGGAGGCCGTCCTCACCGCCGTGTACGCGGACCGCACGGGTAGCCCCTACCCGCGCTCCCACCAGGTTCCGCCGTCGTTGAAGGCCGACGGCCTGTCCAACAAGGCGCTGTCACTGTGGGACCTCGGCGAGCAGCGCCGGGCGATCGAGCTGTTCGAGCAGGCGAAGGCGATCGATCCGCACAATGTCCGCGCGGTCTACAACCACGGGCTCACCAGGTGGGCCGACGGGCTCGTCAGCGACGCGACCCTGCTGTCGGAACTACGCGCCACCGGAGACTCGTGGGAGGCCGACCACCTCGCCGCGATGGTCCACCTGGAACGCGGCGACGGCGTCCTCGCGGCACGGCACCTGGCCGAGGCGGACCGGAAGCATCCGGGCGCACCCGAGATCACCGCCGCGCGCGAGCGCTGTGCCCGGCTGACGCCGCGGGGCACACTCGAGACGTTCGGGCAGTTCTCCGGCGAGGTCGTGGCGATGGCCTGCGACCATGACGCGACGCACGTGGTGGTGGCCGAGGTGTCGGGCCGGGTCCGGATCTGGGACGCCTTCGCCGGCCGGGTGGTCAGCGAACTCGCCGACGCCGGTCGGACACCCGTCGACGTCGCGATCGACCACGCCGGAGCGTGGGTCCTCGTCTGCTACCAGGACACCAGGGTCGAGCGGTGGCGCCTCACGGACGGCGCCGCCGACCTCGAAGGCCGGCTGGACGGTGGAACAGCCGTGGCGCTCAGCCCGGAGGGCGGCTTCGCGGCCGTGGGCACCGCCGACGGTCGGGTCCTCGTCCACCGCACCGGCACGTGGGAGCCGGTCGCCGACCTTCGACCCCACGAGGGTCGGGTCACCCGGGTGATCCTCGCCCGGGACGCCGAGGTGTGCGTCTCCGCCTCACTGGGCCGCCCCGACGCCGATCGCCGGGTCGAGCAGTGGTGGCCTCTGCGGCGGACGAGGATGCGGGGTCTGCAGATGCCGTCGGACGGAATGGACGACGGCCGGAGGATCGCCCTGGCGACGGACGGGTCGATCGTCCTGCGGCTCGGCTTCCGGTCCATGATGACGGCGGACATGCGGGTCTGGGACGATCCGCGTCGGTGGGACGTTCCCTGGCTCGTCGGACACGACGTGCTCGGCGTCTCGGGTCGGGCCGGCTGGGCCCTGCTCGACCCCGGAACCGGCGACCTCCAGGTCCTGGAACTGGCCATCCGCCGCTGCGTCCGCACCTTTCCGAAGGACTGGACGCGCGGATCGCATCGGGACGCGACCGCGTTCAGCGGCGACTGCGGATACGCCGTCATCGCCGAACGCGACGCCCACCGCGGCCGGACCTCGCTGTCGCGCCTCCCGATGCCGCTGTCCGGACATCTCGCCCCCTGGGCGTACGCGCCGCCTCGCCCGGTCGGTGCCCTCGCCGCCGAGGAACGCGCGTTCGAGCAGGCCATGGTACGCATCGAAGAAATGATCGTGGCCGGGGAGGGCCAGCGCGCGACCGACGCCGTCCGTGCGGCCAGGACCATCCCCGGCTTCGAGCGCCATCCCCGGCTCCGGCGGGCCGCCCGCGACGCGGGCCGTGGGCGGCGCCGCACCGGACTGGCCGGCATCTGGGTGGAGCAGGAACTGTCCGACGTGATGCTCGCCCACGGGGCGTTCGACGTCAGCGACTCCGGGCGACTGTTCGCCTTTCCCGCGAACGTCGACGAGGTCGAGATCGTCGACCTGGAGACGCTGGCGAAGGCGGGATCGGTGGTCGAGAAGCGGAACCCCGCCCGCAGCCTGCACTTCACCCGGGCCGGGCGCGACCTGCTGATCGGCTACGCGGACGGGTCGGTCGCGTGCCACGACACCGCGACGTTCGAGCCGCGGTTCAAGGTCGCCGGCGCCCTGCCCCGCGACGAGGGGGAGACGACGTTCGACATCTCCGGCGATCTGCTGACGGTCGGGTTCGGACACGGGCTGGCGACGGTGTGGTCGCTGGAGAATGCGACATGCGTCGCGAAGATCCGCACCGGTGCGGGGACGATCCATGGCGTCACGGCAGACGAGAAGTCCCGCTCGATCGCGGTGCACCTGCGGACGGGCGACGCGACAAGCGTGGAGGTCCGGTCGATCGACACCGGGAAGGTGGTGCGGACCTTCCCCGACGTCCACTCGCACACCGAGGTCCGCTTCGCCTCCGGCGTGCTGCTGCTGGCCGAGATGACCCGCCTCACCGCGTGGCGGCCGGGGCGCCGGCGCCCGCTGTACCACCTCGACGGGCTCAGGCACAGTTCGTCGGCGGACCTGGCCTTCGCCGACTCCCGTCGCCTCGCCGTCCTCGCCGGGATGGCGGGGTTCGTGGTGTGGCACGCCGCGACCGGAGAGGTGGTCTTCGACGGACGGGCCCTCGAAGAGCCCGATCTCCGCTACGGGACCGAGGAGGTGGCGGTGTCCTCCGACGGCCGATTCGCCGTGGCGGGCGACGGCGGGGACGAGACCGTCGACGTCTGGGACCTCCGCTCCCGGCGCCGGACCCGATCGCTGCACGGGCACCCCGTCCGGGTGAACGCGATCCGTGCCGACGCCTCCTTCCGCACCATCGTCACCGGGGACCACCAGGGCAACGTCCGGGTCTGGGGCCTCGACTGGGACCACGGGAGTGATCGATGACGTCCAAACCCGACCTGCGGGCGAAGTTCGTGGCCAACCGGGAGCAGGTGCGGTCCTGGCTGGCGGCCTGGGAGATCCCGGAGATCATGTGGACCGACGAGTTCAACGAGATCCCGGCGCCCTGGGTCGTCTCGGAGCGGGACAGAAACGGTTGGCTCAAGGACCGCGCACCCGCCCTCGACGCGTACCACTGGATGTTCGTCGGCCGGCCGCTGACCCCGGGGGTTCGCAAGGTGCAGGCCCTGTGGCGCTTCGCGGCGGGACACCGGTTCGAGAAACTCGAGCTGACGATCACCAGCGTCTGCGATCCCGGCTACCTGGCCGAGAAGCTGACCCTGGCGGTTCACCACGGCGGGTTGAAGGGGTGGCGGCAGGAGGACGCGCAGCCGCTCTACCGGTGGCTCGTCGAGGGCGTGAACACCAGGCCCCTCAACGACGCCGTACGGGGCAACGAGCGGTTGGGCTTCGTCCTGCTGAACTTCACCCGCTTCCCGACCGGCGACGGCGACGTGATCGTGTCGCTGACCGCGGCCGAGACGGATCGCGCGCTGGACGGCTCGCTGCTCGACGAGAACGGGGTCTCCATTCCGCCGGCACCGTGACCGCTCGGCAGATGAGCCGGTGAGCGTAACCCTGACCAATGGGAGACCAGGTCAGTGAGGATCGAGGGCCCAGAGTTCCTGATCGAGCCGTCCAACGTGAGCCTGATGGTGCGCCGTCAAGCCGGCCCCGCCACGTCGCCCCGCCCACCCGGCACGTCCCGTCGGCCTGCACCGCCGTCACCACCCGGTCGGTACGCGCGTCGTCGCCGAAGCCGACCAGCACCTGGTTGAGGACCACGTCGTTGACCACCTCGAACCCGGCCGCACCACGCCTGCGGCGGTACTCATCGTCGGTGCTCAGGGCGATGCGAGCGTGCCGTCGAGCCAACTATCCGGTACTGGTCCGGGGCAAGCGTGGTGACGAACCGCGCGGGCCGGAGGCGGCCCGCCCAGACACCGGGACCGGGCTGCCCCGCCGCACCCGGGACGCGTCGGACCGGCGCACGCCTCGGGCACGGAGGGCGGACCGGCCGACGCCGGTGGCGTACCCGAGGCCAGCGTCCCGGCTGTCCCCGCCGGCATCGGTCGCGGACGCCCCCGTCCGGCACCCTTCCTGGTCGCGTCCCCATTCCTGGTCGGGCCAGGGGCGGCAGGCGACACCGTGTTCGGCGGCCAGCCGGACGGTGCGGTCGAGGAGTTGGCCGGCCGTGGCGAGCTGGTCGTAGTGGGCCGCGGTGAGCGCGAGCGCGACCGTGTCGCCGATGCGCTGACACTGCGGGCAGCCGGTGCGGAAGGCGTGACGGCGCAGCGGGCGGACGCGGTCGTGCAGGGCGGCGGGAAGCAGGCTCAGGGCCTGGCGGAACTCATCGGGTCGCACGGGTGCCTCCGAAGTGGTCGATGAGGACGGACGCGGATCACTGTCAGGCGGGCGGGATGGCGACGACCTCGACGTCGACGCCCTCGGCGCGCAGCGTCTTCACCGCCTGGCAGAGCGCGACCTGCGCGAACGTGAAGAGCGAATCCACGGTGAGCGTGCGGCCGGCGCTCAGCGCGATGGCGTAGACCACCGTGCGGGGACGGAAGTCCTCGGGCAATTCCACGCCGCCGGGCTGCGCGCGCACCAGGTCACGGAACCGGGTACGCGCCCGGGCGTCGTAGCGCAGCGCGTCGTACGAGGTGACGCCCTGCGCGAAGAGGTGACTGAGCGGGGAACTGCCGGACGCCCGCTTGACATGGATCAGCTCGCCGTTCGGGCCGAGCAGGTCGCACCCCTCGATCCCGCGGGGGTGCTGGCGGGTGTGGACGAGCTTCTTGTCCAGCAGCACCAGCCCGGGGTGACGCTTCGCGGCCTCCTTGTTGTAGGCGTCCTCGTTCGGCAGCGCGGTGGTCCAGGCCGGCAGCGTGACGCTCGGGGGTCGGTCCAGGAGACGGGCGATCTCGTCGCGCAGGAACTCGCGGTGCCGAGCGCCGATCTCGTACCACCGGCCTTCGTGGAGCAGCAGGTGACCGGCGCCGACCGCCACCTCCGCGGTGAGCCAGCGGGACACCGGCGTGGACGTCAGCTCCTCGGTGCCGGCGGTGTCGGCGTAGAGCGTCAGCGTGCCGTCGTGCAGCCCGGTCCACCGGTCACCGTCGAGCGCTCCGGTGGTGTGGGCGAGGATCGCGGCCAGGTCCAGCTCCGTGGTCAAGGTGGGGCGCCGCCCGGAGCGGGGCACCCGGATCCGATACGACCCGACGTGCTCGACGTCGGCCACGAGCCGGCCCGGCACGGCGACGCCGAGGTCCGGCGGCTCCGCCAGCGCCAGCCGCCGGTCCAGCTCGTCGGCCAGCGCCGACTGTCGCGGGTCGGTGGGTCGCAGCGGCCGGATCTGCTCGATGAACTCCAGGTCGGCCGGGGGCGACTCCTGCCGGCACACCCGGTCGATCTCCCGCAGGTCGGCGAGGAGCCGTTCCGGGGAGGCGCCGAGCGGGATGCGCAGCGCGTCACCGCCCTCGACCTTCACCGCCCCGCCGACGCGCCGGCACGCGGTCAGGTTCGGATTGTCGACCCGCCCGGACAGCTGGCCGACGATCTCGCCCCACTTGTCGATGGCGTACCTCCAGATGGGCTGACCGCCCGGCACGAGGCTGCGGTCCACGCGGCCACTGGCGCCGAGCACCCGCCGCCGGACCTGGCGGATGTCGTCGGGCTTCAGGGTCCGCACGGCGAAGGAGACCCCGAACGTGGGATCCACCCGCTCCGGCTCGACCATGAACCGGCCCAGCGTGCCGAAGGTCAGGGCGTACGCCCGGTCGTCCACGGCGAGCAGCAGCGCACCGCCGCCGTTGCTGTGGCCGATGGTCACGTCCGTACCGACCAGTCCGGACAGCACGCCGCACCACTCGGCCCGGCTGCGCGGGGCGCTGCCGTGCACCAGGATCGCCGGCGCGTCCCCGACCCGGTGCGGCGTCGGCTCGAACCCGTGTCGCCGCAGGTAGTCGACGTGGAGCGCGGAAGCCAGGCCGTCGGCGGTGGGCGGCACGGCGAGCCGGTAGACCGTGGTCGGGTAGGTGTCGTCGGGGTTGTTCAAGCGCATGACGGACTCCGGTGGAGAGCAGGGGTGTCAACGGGCTCAATGAGAACATCGTCCGTGAACTGTGTCAACAGACATGACGCTTGACGGCTGTGGCACACTTCGAACGTGCAGGAGACGCCGACCATCACCGCAGCGGAGATCGCCCGGCTCGCCGGTGTCGGCCGGGCCGCCGTCAGCAACTGGCGCAAACGGCACGAGGACTTCCCCGCGCCCGTCGGCGGCAGCGCGACCAGCCCCGAGTTCGACCTCGCCCAAGTCGAACGCTGGCTGCACGCCCAGGGCAAGCTCCCCGACCTCGCCACCGCCGACCGGCTCTGGCGGCACCTCGCCGCCACCAGCACCTCCCCGGCCGCTGGTCTCGCCGCCGTCGGCACCCGACTGCTCGCCCGGCACCACGGCCGACGCCCCGCTCGGTCCACCGACCCACAGCTCACACCGCTGCTGCCCGACGTTGACGCGCTCGCCGACGAACTCGGCCCGCAGGGCGCCTTCGACGCGCTGTGGCAACGCTTCTCCGCCCCCGGCCCCGGCCGCGCGTTCGCCACCCCCGACGACCTCGCCGACCTGATGGCCGGGCTCGCCGACGTCGGCGGCGGCGCCGTGCTCGACCCGGCCGCCGGCACCGGCGCCACGCTCCGCGCCGCCGCCCGCGCCGGCTGTACCTCCGCGTACGGGCAGGAACTCGACAGCGACCTCGCCCAGCTCGCCGAACTCTGGCTGGCCCTGCGCGACGTGCCGGGGGAGGTGAGCACCGGCGACTCACTGCGCGCCGACGCCTACCCGGGACGCACCTTCGACGCGGTGGTCTGCCACCCGCCGTTCGGCGCCAGCAACTGGGGCGACGACGAACTCGGCCACGACCCCCGATGGATCGTCGGCACCACCCCGCGTACCGAACCCGAGCTGGCCTGGGTCCAACACGCCCTGGCGCACCTGCGCCCCGGCGGCCACGCCGTGCTCCTGATGCCGCCCACCGTCGCCGGTCGCCGCGCCGGGCGGCGCATCCGCGCCGAACTGCTGCGCCGCGGCGCACTGCGCGCCGTCGTGGCGCTTCCGCCCGGGGCGGCGGCACCGCACGGCGTACCCCTGCACCTGTGGGTGCTGCGACGCCCGCCGGCCGACGCGCCGCCCCCGGCGCGGACGCTGCTGGTCGACGCCGCGGATCTGACGCGCGTCCTGGACACCTGGCGGGCGTTCGTCGCGGACGCTGACGTCGACGAGCCCGGCTACGCCCGTGCCGTGCCCGTCATCGAGCTGCTCGACGAGGACGTCGACCTAACCCCCGCCCGTCGCCAACCCGCCGTCGCGGGCGAGGCGAGCGGAGAACATCTGGTACGCACGCGGGAGCGCCTCGCCGCCGTCGTCGCGGACCTGCCGGCGCTGATGCCGCAGGTCACGCCCGCGCCGGAGGACTCTCGCAGCGGGTTCCTCACCGTCGGCGAGCTGATCCGGTCCGGCGCGCTGCAACTCCTCGGCCCGATCCGGGGCGTGCCCGGCGGCGGCGGTGAGCCGACCGGGGACGGGCGGCCGGTGCTCACCGCGCCCGACGTGGTCACCCGCAGCGAGCCCTCGGCACGCGGCGGCTCGCTCGGGCAGGAGATCCCCCTGGTCCCCGGCGACGTGGTCGTGCCGGTGATCGCCCGGCAGCTCACCGCTCTCGTGGTGAGTACTGAGGGAGCGCTGCTGGGGCCGGGTCTGTACCTGCTGCGGCCCAATCCGGCGGTTCTCGACGCGTGGTTCCTGGCCGGGCAGTTGCGGACGTCGACGAACGAGCGGCAGGCGTCGAGTCTGTCGGGGACGCTGCGGTTCGACGTGCGGCGGGCGCAGGTGCGGCGGGTGTCGCGGGACGAGCAGGGGGCGTACGGGGAGGCGTTTCGGCGGCTGGACGCGTTCGAGTCCGCGATGCGGCAGGCGGCGGCGCTCGGGGCGGAACTGGTGCGGCTGACCGCCGACGGGTTGGCGCGTGGCGCGGTCCGTCCCGATGGGGAACGACGATGACTTCTCACCGCATGCACTTCTCGTCAGATATCCGACGGTGGCGCAGCGATCCGACGACAGATGCGGAAGCCTGCGGGGCCGGCGGCCCGGCGCGCATCCTCCATCAGCAATGACACGCTGACAGTCGGTTGATCAACTCGGCCGAGTGTACGACTGGAACGACGCAGGGCGGCAGGCATACTGCTTGCCTTGAGGCAATCGAAAGGAACCTGGTGAGCACCAAGCACCAAGAGTTGGCCAACTTCATCTGGTCCGTGGCCGACCTGCTCCGCGGCGACTACAAGCAGTCCGAGTATGGCCGGGTGATCCTCCCCTTGACCGTGCTCCGCCGGTTGGACTGCGTGTTGGAGCCGACAAAGGACGCGGTGCTCGCCCGGCACCAGCAGCTCAAGGATGCTGGCGTGCAGAACGTCGATCCGGTGCTGCGCCGCACCGCCGGATTGCCTTTCTACAACACGAGCAAGCTCTCCTTCAGGACGTCGTTCGGCGACCACGACCACGTCGCGGTCAACCTCCGCGCCTACATCGGCGGCTTCTCGCCGGGCGCGGTCGACGTGCTCGATAAATACGGCTTCGACACGCAGATCAGTCGGCTAGCCGAGGCCGGGCTGCTGTATCAGGTGGTCGCCAAGTTCGCCGAGGTGGACCTGCACCCGAACGTGGTCTCCAACCACCAGATGGGCTACGTCTTCGAGGACCTGATCCGCCGCTTCTCGGAAATCAGCAACGAGACCGCCGGCGAGCACTTCACGCCGCGCGAGGTCATCCGGCTGATGGTCAACCTTCTGCTCGCCCCCGACGAGGACGACCTGGTCACGCCCGGCATCGTCCGGAAGATCTACGACCCGGCCTGCGGCACCGGCGGCATGCTGACCGAGGCGCAGGAGCACATCCAGGCGCACAACCCGCACGCCACGGTCGAGGTGTACGGGCAGGAACTCAACGGCGAGACGTACGCGATCTGCCGCTCCGACATGATGCTCAAGGGCGGCGACCCGACGAAGATCGCCTTCGGGAACTCGTTCAACCAGGACGGCCACGAGGGCGAGCGGTTCGACTACATGCTCGCCAACCCGCCGTTCGGGGTCGAGTGGAAGAAGGTCGAGAAGTTCGTCAAGGACGAGGCGGCCCGTGGCCACGCCGGCCGGTTCGGCGCGGGCCTGCCCCGGATCAACGACGGCTCGCTGCTCTTCCTCCAGCACATGATCTCGAAGATGAAGCGTCCCGAGGATGGCGGCAGCCGTCTGGCGATCGTCTTCAACGGCTCGCCGTTGTTCACCGGCGCCGCAGGCTCGGGGGAGTCGGAGATCCGCCGCTGGATCCTGGAGAACGACCTCCTCGAAGGCATCGTCGCGCTGCCCGACCAGCTCTTCTACAACACCGGTATCTCCACCTACTTCTGGATCCTCACCAACCGGAAGGAGCCGGCGCGGGCCCGCAAGGTCGTGCTGCTCGACGGCCGCGACTACTGGACGAAGATGCGCAAGAGCCTCGGCGACAAGCGCAAGATGCTCACCGACGAGCACATCGCCGACCTGACCCGGGCGTATGTGAACGCGCTGTCCATCGCGGACGACCCGCAGCACCCGCAGCACGCCAAGGTGAAGGTCTTCAAGACCACCGACTTCGGCTACCAGCGGATTACGGTCGAGCGCCCCCTGCGGTTGCGGTTCGAGGTCACCGAGGAGACGGTGGCGTTGCTCGCTGAGGCGAGGGCGGTGCTGAAGTACGCCGAGCGGGAGTCGTTGCTGGCGTCGGCGAAGTCGCTGATCGGCACGTCGTCTGCGACGCGGGCTGAGTTTGCGATGAAGGTGAACGGTCTGGGAAAGCTGCCGGCCGCCGTGGAGAAGGCGGTGTGGGAGTCGTTTTCGGTCAGCGACCCGGAGGGGGAGGTGCAGACCGACCGCAGGGGCAACCCACTGCCGGACGCCGACCTGCGTGACAACGAAAACGTGCCACTGGGCGAGGGCATCCACGACTACCTCAAGCGCGACGTGCTGCCCCACGTCCCCGATGCGTGGATAGATGAGACCAAGACCAAGATCGGATACGAAATACCGTTCACCAGACACTTCTATGTATACACACCGCCGCGTTCTCTGGTCGACATAGATGCCGAAATCAAGAGCCTGGAAGCGGAGATTCAAGAGTTGCTCGGCGAGGTGGCTGGATGACGTACGCTGCGCTTCCGCTGAAGCGATTTGTCGATCCTGCTAGACCCATTACCTATGGTATTGTGCAGGCGGGCGTGAATCATCCAGGCGGAGTGCCTTACATCCGTCCTGTTGATATGACTGAGACGCGAGGCGTGGAAAGCCCATCCCGGCTGCTACGGACAGACCCTGCAATCGCTCATGCATACCGCAGATCGACAGTCAAATTTGGTGATCTCGTAATTTCTATTGGGCCCTCGTTTGGCAAGGTTATGGTGGTGCCCCGGGAGTTGGACGGAGCAAATCTGACCCAAGGTACTGCTAGGGTAGCTGCGGCCAGAGGCGTAGAGCCGAGGTTTCTGTACTGGGCGCTTCAAGGGCAACAAGCGCGCCAGCATTGGCATGCGTCAGTCGGGGGAGCTACGTTTAGAGCGCTCAATCTGGAGCCATTGTCTATGACTCCAGTGCCTTTCGTTCCTTTTAGTAGGCAGCGTCAGATCGCGGATTTCCTTGACGTCGAAGTTCAGTTGCTTGATCACGTCGCCACCCTCAAGAGCGCTCTCCTGAGCCTCCTTCAAGAGCGACTTAGTGCTGTGCGTGATAGAAGCATCGGCGCTCTTCGTGTCCGATACGGTGATATTCCGCTCCGAAGGATGATTTCTGCCGTTGAGCAGGGTGCAAGTCCGCTCTGTGACGCTGTTCCGGCCGCCGGGGGAGAGTGGGGCGTCCTGAAGCTCAGCAGTATAAAGCGGGGGCAATTCTTGCCCGATGAGAACAAGCGACTTGCGGATGGCGGCTCTCTGGCTAGGTATGAGCTTCGGGAGGGTGATCTATTGGTGACGCGAGCCAATACACCCGAGCTGGTTGGGGATGTTGCGGTGGCTAGAGGGGATGTCAAGGGCAAACTCCTTCCTGACTTGATTTACCGACTGCGGCTATTGAACGGGGCTCAGCCGGAATATGTTGCTGAGGTGCTGCTTGGTGGACTTGTTCGTGGTCTTATTCAAGCAACCGCTCGCGGCTCCTCTCTGTCTATGGTGAAACTGCGCGGCGAAGATATTAAAGGCTGGCCAATCCCACGCGCAGATATGTGTGCTCAAAATGAATTTGTTCAACGCATGCGACTGGAAACGATCAGAGTGCAAGTCCTTGCAAAAGCAATTGGGCGTCAGCAGCAGCTAATTGCTGAGCGTCGCCGTGCACTGGTCACGGCAGCGGTGACCGGGCAAGTTGATGTGACGAGGGCTCCGGAGATGCGGGCATGAGCGCCGTCAATCAGGAACAGTCGTTCGAGATGGGCATCGAGGCATCGCTGCTCGACTCCAGGTGGGCGCGGGGTAGGGGCAGCCACTATCAGCGCCACCTAGGTCTGGACAGCGCCGAACTGCTCGCCTTCGTCGGGGCGACGCAGCCGGAGGAGTGGGCGAAGCTTTTGGCGTACCACGGGAACGACCCAGATCAGGCGCAGCGGCAGTTCGCCCAGCACCTCGCCAAGCAGATCGATGAGCGCGGCCCTCTCGACGTCCTTCGTCGTGGCGTCAAGGACAAGGGCGTTCTGATCCGCCTCGCCTACTTCAAACCCGCGCACGCCATCACCGACGACGCGCTCAGCCTCTACCGCGCCAACCGCCTCACCGTCACCCGCCAGCTCGCCTACTCGACGAGCAACAACAACACCCTCGATCTGGTCCTCTTCGTCAACGGCATCCCGCTGGCCACCGCCGAGCTGAAGAACCCGCTCACCGGGCAGACCGTCGAGGACGCCAAGGAGCAGTACCGCAAGACACGCGACCCGAAGGAACTGCTCTTCGCTCGGCGTACCCTCGTGCACTTCGCCGTGGATCCCGACCTGGTCTTCGTCACGACGAAGCTGGCGGGGGAGAAGACCCGATTCCTCCCCTTCAACACCGGGTCTAACGGGCCCGGCGTCTCCGGCGGCGCCGGCAACCCACCGGCGACCAGCGCCGGCTACCGCAGCTCCTACCTGTGGGAGCAGATCTGGCACCCGGACGTCTTCATGGACCTGGTCCGGCGGTTCCTGCACTACGACAAGGAATCCAAGGCGCTGATTTTCCCGCGTTATCACCAGTGGCACGCGGTCACCCAGCTCACCGAGCATGCCGCCCGCCATGGATCGGGCCACAACTACCTGGTCATGCACTCGGCCGGGTCGGGCAAGTCGAACACCATCGCCTGGCTGGCGCACCGGCTGTCGAGTCTGCACACCGCGCCCGACGTCGCGAAGGAAGGGCTGCGGCCCAACGAGCCGGTCTTCGACAAGGTCATCATCATCACCGACCGGGTGGTGCTGGACCGGCAGTTGCAGGACACGGTGTTCCAGTTCGAGCATGTGCCCGGTGTGGTGCAGCGCATCGACAAGGACTCCGCCCAGCTCGCCGCCGCGCTCCAGGGTGAGACCGCCAAGGTCGTCATCACCACGATGCAGAAGTTCCCCTACGTGCTCAACCAGGTGCAGGGGCTCAAGGGCAAGCGGTTCGCGGTCGTCGTCGACGAGGCGCACTCGTCGCAGTCCGGCGACTCGGCCGCCGCGCTGAAGAAGGTGCTGCTCAAGCTCGGCAGCGACGACGTCGACGAGTCGGGTGACCTGCTCACCGCGTCGGCGCTGGCGCGGGGTCGGCACGAGACGCTGTCATACTTCGCGTTCACCGCCACTCCGAAGCCGAAGACGCTCGAACTGTTCGGCACGCCGCACCCGGTCACCGGCAACCCGCAGCCGTTCCACACCTACTCGATGCGGCAGGCCATCGACGAGGGCTTCATCCTCGACGTGCTGCGCAACTACCTGACCTACAAGTCGTACTGGAAGCTGGCCAACGCCAACCCCGACGACCCGGAGGTCGACCCGAAGAAGGCTGGCTCCCAACTCGCCCGCTTCGCCAGCCTGCACCCCACGATGCAGGCGCAGAAGGCGGAGATCATCGTCGAGCACTTCCGAAAGCACGCCGCGCCGCGCCTTGGCGGTCGCGCCAAGGCCATGGTGGTCACCGGCTCGCGCGAGGCCGCGGTCCGCCTGCACACCGCCATCCGGAAGTACGTCGACATGCAGGGCTACGTCGGCTGCGACTCGCTGGTGGCGTTCTCCGGCGACCTGGAGGTGGACGGCGTCCAGCACACCGAGGCCAGGATCAACGGCTTCAGCGAAGAGGAACTGCGGATGCGGTTCGCCTACACCGCCGCCGACGACAAGCACGCCGGCACGCCGAAGGCCAGGCAGGACACCGAATACAAGATCCTGGTCGTGGCGGAGAAATATCAGACCGGCTTCGACCAGCCGCTGCTCACCACGATGTACGTCGACAAGCTGCTCAAGAATGTCGCCGCGGTGCAGACCCTGTCCCGGCTCAACCGCACCCACCCGCTGAAGAACCAGGGTGACGTGTTCGTCCTGGACTTCGTCAACGAGGCCGGCGACATCGCCGAGCAGTTCAAGCCATACTTCGAGACCGCCGCGACCACCCCCACCGACCCGAACCTGCTCTACACCGCGCAGAACGCGGTCACCTGCTACCCGGTGCTGGTCCAGTCCGAGATGCAGGCGTACGCCGAAGCGCTGCTCGCGGCGGAACGGAAGGCGACCACCGAGACCGGCCTCCAGCGGGCCCACGCCGCGCTCTACCGCTTCACCGAGCCGGCCGTCCAGCGCTTCGAGGCCCTGGCCGCCGAGGACCCGGAGGCCGCGGACGGCTTCCGGTCCGCGCTGCGCGACTACACCCGGATGTACGCGTTCCTCAGCCAGGTGGTGCCCTACCACGACGAGGACCTGGAACGGCTCTACCTGTATGGGCGGGCGCTGCTCAACCGGCTGCCGCGCCGCCAGGACCCGTCCGTCGACATCGGCGAGGTGCAGCTGACCCACCTGCGGGTCAGCAAGACCGGTGAGCACGATGCCTCGCTGTCGCCCGAGGGTGAGCAGATGCTGCCCGGTTTCGTCGGCGGCGGCGCCGGATCCCAGCACGACCCGGAGAAGGTCGCGCTTTCCGAGCTGATCGACGCGTTCAACGACCGGTTCGGTATCGGGCTCGGTGAGGCCGACAAGGTCTGGGTCGAACAGCAGATCGTCGCCCTCGCCGAGGACGGCACCCTCGAAGCCGCCGCGCTGGTCAACGACGAGAGCAACTTCGGGGTCGTCTGCGACAAGCGGATCGAGGACGTGATCCTGTCCCGGCACGACGACAACGGCAAGCTGATGCAGCGCTACCTCGACGACGAGAGCCTGCGCTCACGACTCAACCAGTTCGCGCGCCGACAGGCGTACCAGATGATCCGCCGCCGCAAGGGCATCGCCTAACTGAATACCCGCCGAGAGGAGGACGGTTGTCCCCGTCCGAACCCGCCTTCCACCTCTGGATCGCCGTGGACGAGGCGCGCGTCATGACCGCGCTCGCGCCGCTCAAGGTGACCAGGTCGCCCCTACGGCATGAGTGGGGCAGCATTACCGACCTGCGAGCGGTCCCTGCTGGCCCGGAATCCTCCAAGGTTCCCGGCGTGATCGTGCTCTGCGCCGTCGCCATGCTCGTCTCCGCCGTGCTCTGCGGCTCTGGCGCACCCGTGCTGGTCGTGCTGTTCCTGGTGGCGCTCCTGCTGGCCCTCGGGCTCGCCGGAATCATGTCGAAGAAGCCGCCGCCCCAGGTGGAGGCCCCCGACCAGGCTGCCTTCCCGAATCTGCACCACACCCTGACCGGCAGCGAGGAACGCGAGGACTTCCTCGACCTGGTCGAGCTGGCAGAACGCGCCGGCCGCGCGTTGCCCGGGGTGAGCCCCGTCGTCGACGGCACGGAAGGCGCCGAACTCCTGGCGCAGGTGCTCTGGGAGGCGAGCGACGTGCTGAGCCGTCGTCAGCAACTGCGTACTCAGTTGCGCCGCCAGCAGCAGCCTGCCACGACCGGTGACGCGAGCAGCCGCGTCTCCCAGGCGTTGACCGAGCAGCGGCGACGCGTGTCCGGCCTCTGGGGTGAGACCGAGGCGGAACTGGCCCGGATCCGTGACGCGCTGGAACTCGCCGCCGTGGCCGCCGAGAACGCGGCTCACGATCCAAGTGCCGGCGAGGCCGTCCGCGAGGCGTACCGGGAACTGGCCGACGTCTACGGCGAGCGGTACTAGCCGGCCAAGCCGCAGAGCAACTGACGGGGCGCCGAGGGGAGACGCATGCAGGCGCAGGAGCGGGTAGCCGACCGGTACGAGCTGACGTATCCGGTCGGACACGGCGGCATGGGGGAGGTGTGGGCGGGCTTCGACGAGAAGCTGGACCGACCGGTCGCCATCAAGTTCCTACGCAAGCTGACCGTGCCGGAAGGCGACCGGGACACCGCCATCGACCGGTTCATCCGCGAGGCCAGAGTGACGGCGCGGCTGGACCATCCCGGCGTGCCGAGCGTGCACGATGTCGGCCACCACGGCGACGATCTCTACATCGTCATGCAGCTCGTACCGGGTGTGCTCCTGTCCGACCTGATCGCCGAGCGCGGCTGGCTGGCGGTGCCCTGGGCCGCCGCCATCGGTACGCAGATCTGCTCGGTGCTGGCGGTGGCGCACGCCGCCTCGCTCGTGCACCGCGACCTGAAGCCGCAGAACGTGATGGTCACCCCCGCCGGCGCGGTCAAGGTGCTCGACTTCGGCGTGGCAGCCCTGCTCGGGCCGGACGTGCCCCGGCTGACCGCCACCGGGCACACGCTCGGTACTCCGACCTACATGGCCCCCGAACAGGCGCTCAACAGCGCCGTCGGCCCGCGCGCCGACCTCTACGCGCTCGGCTGCGTGTTGTTCGAGCTGCTCACCGGTCAGCCGCCCTACCGGGCCGACAACCCGCTCGGGATGCTGCACCGGCACCTGAACGACCCGGTCCCCTCCGTCACGAACCACCGGGCGGGTGTGCCGGACGTCCTGGTGCAGCTCCTCGGCCGGCTGCTGGCCAAGGACCCACAGCACCGTCCGGATTCGGCCGTCGAGGTGTACGAGCTACTGGCGCCGTTCGGCGCGGTCGCGACCGAGAGAGCGGCCGACATCGGTCTGACCGTGGCGGACGGGCAGCGCGTCGACCCGACCATGCCGTACCGCTATCCCTTCGGGCCGTTACCACCCCGGTCGCCGCTGCCGCCCACCCGCGTCGACATCGCCCGGCCGCGAGCTGCGACGGAGTTCGTCGAGCCGCCGTCGCTCGACGAACTGGCCGAGGTGGAGGACCGCGTCTGGGCGCTCGCCGAGGAGGAACGATTCACGCAAGCCGCTGAACTGCTCGAATCGGCGTTGCGGCCGGTTGGCAGAGGGCACGGGTCCAAGCAGCCTCGAATCCTGGAGCTGCGGCTCAACCTGGCGAACCTGTATGTCCTGTCCGGCGCTTTCCGGCAGGCGCTACCCGAGTTCCAGCGGCTCATCGTCGATCTTGCCGCACGTCCGGTCCCGGACGAAGAGCTGATCTGGCAGTGCCGGCAACAGGCGGCGAGCTGCCAGGCGGAACTGGGTGAGGCGACCGAGGCGTTGAGGGAGCTACGTGCCCTGCTCACCGACGAGCAGCAGGTGATGCCCGCGGACTCACCCGAACTCTTTCCGCTGCGGCAGCAGATCGCGATGCTCGTCGCCGGCCTGGGTGACGTGCCGGAGGCCCGGCGCCAACTGGAGGGACTGCGGCGTGACATCAACGCGCTCCACGGTGCCGGATCCGCGCCGGCTGCCGAGATCGAGACGCTGCTGAACCACCTGGACCGGCTCGGGGATTAGAGCCCGGACCGCGCGGCATGGCGTCCGGGCTGCATGGAACCGCATGAGGAATGAGGAACATGTTCGAACTGGAGGACGCGGTCAAGCAGTGCGTCGAACGCCTGACGCGGTTCCGGCGTCAGCACCAACGCATCGGCGAGCAGAACACCAAAGCTGGACTCATCGAGCCGATCATCGGAGCGCTGGGCTGGGATCTCTTCGACTTGGACGAGGTGCACCGGGAGTACCGCCGTCGCAGGCCACCGACGGTCTCGACTTCTGGTCGACCGAGGACGCTCGTACTGGCGAGACGGTCACTCTCAAGGAGATCCGGCACAGGGTTGCGAGGGGCGGCGAGGTCTGAGGTCATGTGGATCGTCGGTGGCGTCGCTCCCGCTGGGAGTCGGGAAGGACGACGGGCTGCGTACAAGCAAATCCGAACGATTAGCTGTTGCGCCCCGGCGTGTCGCTGACGAAAACGCCGATGCCTGTACGGCCCACGAGTTCGTCCAGCTCGATCATCGAGTCGAGTGCTCGCCGGACCGTCATGTGGCTCGTGTCGTACTCCTCTGCCAGGAGTCGAGTTGACGGGAGTTTGCTGCCCGGTGGATAGATGCCAGCCTTGATCTTTGCGCGGAGATCATCCCTGATCTGGCGCCACAGTGGCTGCGCGTAGGGCATGCCGTGAGCAAAGCAGCCAGTTGGAACATGGTCTCGAGCATCCCCTTCCTATCTTTACAGGCTTTATATGTGCGGTAGAGTGCTGCCCAAGAGGCTTCAGCAGGGAGGAACCGCATGGGCAGGTGGCGGAAGTGGTTCTGGCGGTTGGGGCACGTCGCCGTCGACGCGGCTGAGCAGGCCGTACCCGACGGCGACGTGCGGGGCGCCGGCAGCAGCAGAGCGCGGCTGTCCGCGTACCCGATGCGGTTCTGACGTCGCGGTGCGACGGCGCGGAGGTCTACCAGCGGGCCGGGCGACGGGCGGCGTGTGTGGTGCGCAACCAGCGCGCGGACCGCTACCGCCGGGGAAGTGGGCCGGCCGAGGGGAGAAGCGCGGATGGCTGAGCCGGTGGGGTCGTCGGTGCCACGCCGGACGCTCGGGTGGGCGTTGCGGGAACTGCGCACCGAGGCGCGGATGACGCTCGACGGCGCGGCGGCGGCGTTGGAGTGCAGCCGGCAGAAGGTGTGGCGGATCGAGAGCGGCGTCGGCGCGGTGCGCGGGCTCGACGTGCGGGCGATGTGCGAGCTGTACGCGGCGACGCCCGCGCTGACCGGCGCGCTCACCGGCCTGGCCGCCGAGACGCGGGCGAAGGGCTGGTGGCACGCCTACGGCGACACCATCCCCGACTGGTTCGCGCTGTACCCGGGCCTGGAGGCCGCTGCCGGCCGGCTCCGCGAGCACGCCGACACGCTCGTCCCGGACTTGCTGCAGACCCGGGGGTACGCGAGCGCGGTGTGCCGGCCCCGCGCCGGCCGTACCGTCGAGGAGCGGGAACGGCTGGTCGAGGTACGGCTGCGCCGACAGGAGTTGCTGCTGCGGCGGTTGCCCCCGCCGCCCCGGCTGGAGGTGACGCTCGCCGAGGCGGTGCTGCTGCGCGGCGTCGGCGGCCCGGCGGTGATGGCCGAGCAGCTCGGGCGTCTGGTGGAGGCGAGTTGGTTGCCGCACGTCACGATCCGGGTGGTGCCGCTCGCGGCCGGTCTGTCCGCCGGGGCCGTCGCGGGCACGTTCGTGCTGCTCGACTTCCCGCTCGGTAGCCGCGTCGAACCGGACCCGCCGGTGGTCTACCGCGAGTCGTTGACCGGGGCGCTCTATCTCGACCGGCCGGCGGAGGTGGCCGCGTACGAGACGGCCTGGGCGGGCCTGGACGCGCTGGCGTTGGGCGAGGAGGAGTCCCGGCGGCTCATCGTCAAGATCCTGGAGGAGGTGCGGCACGGCTGAGAGCCGGCGCGCGGCTACAGGCGTCACCGAGCGTTCCAGTGGGCCATCGACGGGAGCACCTACCAGCTAACCTGATCCCATCGGGGATCATCGCTGGGGAGGGTCGGTGCGGCCGAGTCGACGTCCACCCATCGCCCTGCAACTGTCACTTCTGATCATCGCAGTCCTGCTGGAGATCGCGGCGAACTTCTTCGCCAACGCCGACGCCTCACCATTGAATGCCGGAATCCGTCAGGTCGCCGGGCCCGCACTGATCGTCCTGCTGGTGGTGTTGATCGTGGGCAACGGCCTGGTGCTGTGGTGGGAGGCGCCGCGCAGCACCCGACCCGTGTGGCAGTCGGATCGGAGCCCTTACCCTGGGCTTTCCGCCTTCACCGAGCAGGACGCGTCTGTGTTCTTCGGGCGGGACGAGCAGGTCAGCGAGCTGGTGCGACGGCTGCACGAGCTGGGCCTGGACGGGGCCGACCGGTTCGTCTGTGTGACCGGGGCGTCCGGCAGCGGCAAGTCGTCGCTGGTCCACGCGGGCGTCGTTCCCCGGCTGCGACGTGGCCGGTGGCAGGTGCTCCCGACGGTGACGCCAGGGGGTGAGCCCCTTGCTGGGCTCGCTGATCTCGCGGTCACGTTGGGCGCTGGCGACCGGGCCCGCGCGCTGCGGGACGTGCGGTCCCGTCCGGACAGTCTCGCCCGTAGCCTGGCGGCCTGGCGGGCTCGGACGGGTCATCGGCACGGGCGCGTCCTGCTGATTCTCGATCAGCTTGAGGAACTGGTCACGCTGTCGAGCGCCGCAGAGCAGGCCACGTTCCTGGAGCAGGTCGCGACGGCGCTCGACGCCGATCGGAGGCTCTGGGTTGTCGCGACGCTCCGGGTCGAGTTTCTCGCCGGCCTGCTCGCGAGCCCTCGTCCGGACCTGTTCGCGAATCCGGTGACGCTGGGCACCGTGCGGCCGGCGGACCTCGTCGCGGTCGTGGAGCAGCCCGCGCAGCTCGCCGGGATGCGCTTCGAGGACGGGCTCGTTGACGAGATCATCAGCGACGCGGCCACGCCGGACGCGTTGCCGATGCTCGCGTACCTGCTTCAGGAACTGCACCGGGCAGCCGGGCCGGGCCTTACGGCCACCCGCCAGGCATACCGGGCGCTCGGTGGCGTCGCGGGCGCGCTGGGGCGCCAGGCGGACAGTGTCATGGCGGAGATACGCCGCGAGAGCGTCACCGACGAGGTGTTGGCCACCCTGCTCCGTCTGGTGGCGATGGAGGACATCGAACCGACCCGGCGTCGGGTGCCGTTGCGGGAGCTCTCCGATGACCAGCGACGGGTGATCGTGGCCTTCACCGACGCTCGGCTGCTCACCACCGATGTGCTCGACGGTGAACCGTACGTGCAGGTTGCCCACGAGGCGTTGTTCCGTCGGTGGGCGCCACTGCGGCAGCAGGTGGAGACCAGGGCGGAGCAGCTCCGGCGGCGTACCGAGCTGGAACGGTGGGCGGCGGACTGGGTGCACGCCGGGCGCAGCGGCGACTACCTGCTCACCGGGGATCGGCTTCAGCTGGCCGGGCAGTGGCTGGAGGCCATGGAAACGGCCGGGCAGGACAGCCCCGCCGCCCGTGCCCTCGTGACCGCCTCCCGCAGCCGGGACATCGCGTTCCTGCACCGTGTCTCCGAGACGATCGGCCAGTTCGCGCTCGGCAACGTGGACCGGTACCCGGAGCTGGCGGTGCTGCTGACGACAGCCGCCCTGCGGGAATGCCCACCCACGCCAGTCGCCCGACGGGCGTTGATGGCGTCGCTGGCGTTCAGCCACGCCGAGGCGGTGCTCTCCGGTCACACGGATGCGGTCCGTGGGGTCGCCTGGTCACCAGACGGCGCGCAGTTGGCAACGGCCTCCCGGGACGGCACCGCGCGGATCTGGCACGCCGAGACCGGAACGGTCGTCCGGGTGCTGCGCGGGCACACCGGCATGGTGGAGGCTGTCGACTGGTCCCCGGACGCTGCCCGGCTCGCCACCGCCTCACGGGACGGCACCATCCGGGTGTGGGAAGCCACGACGGGGACGACGGTCGCGGTGCTGCCCTGCGGCGACGTGGCACGCGGAGTCGCCTGGTCACCAGATGGCCGCTGCCTCGCCGGATCAAGTCGGGACCGGACAGTGCGGGTGTGGGACACCTCGGCCTGGCAGCTCGCTACCCACCTGGTCGGCCACGAGGGCGACGTGTGGGGCCTGTGCTTCGCCCCCGATTCCCGCACGCTGGCCTCGGCTTCGCACGACCGTTCCGTCATCGTCTGGGACGTGGCCGCCGGCCGCCCCGAGCGGCGGCTGACCGGGCACGGTGACTTCGTCGAGGCCGTGGCCTGGTCACCGGACAGCCGTCGAATCGTCACCGGGTCCGGCGACCAGACGGTCCGCATCTGGGACGTGGCGACCGGCGAGACTCGGCACGTGATCGGCGGTCAGCGAGCACCGGTGTGGTCGGTCGCCTGGTCCCCGGACGGTCGTACGGTCGTCTTCGCCGGCGGCGACGGCAGCATCCACGCCTGGAACACCCGGCTGTTACGCGAGGTGGCCGAGCTGCGTGGGCACACTCAGGTCGCCTGGTCCGTCGGGCTGTCCCCGTGCGGACGACGGGTGGTCAGCGGCTCCGGTGACGGCACCGCCCGGCTTTGGGCGGTGCAACCGCGCGGCGCTGAACGACGGCTACTCACCGGGCACGAGGGGCCCGTCACCGCTCTCGCGCTGGACCGGGCCGCGAGGTTCGTGACCGGTGGTGCCGACGGCACCGTTCGGCGGTGGCAACCGGACGGTACGGCTGTCGTGACGACGTGGCCGGAGCCGGTCGTGGCGCTCGCCTGTTCACCGGCGGCTGACGTGCTCGCCGTGGCCCTGCACGACGGTTCGGTCCACCTGGTCGGCGCCGACGGGAACGTGCACTTCGGAGAGGAGGCGGAGTCGCTGGCGTGGTCACCGGACGGCTCCCGACTGGTGGCAGGCTGCAAGGACAACTCGATCCGGCTGTGGGACGTCCGTACGCGCAGTGCCGCCGGCGTCCTGCGCGGACACGCGGACTGGGTGGGCGCACTCGCCTGGTCGCCGAGCGGTCGCTACCTCGCCTCAGGCTCCGACGATCGCACCGTTCGGGTCTGGGACATCGAACACCCGGGCGACTGCACGGTCCACTCCGGGCACCAGAACTACGTGGACGGCCTCAGTTGGGCGCCGGACGAAAGCCGGCTCGCCTCCTGCTCCGCCGACTGGACCATCCGCGTCTGGAGCCTCACCGGGGCCGACCGGCCGCGGGTGCTGACCGGCCACGAGAAGCGGGTTCGTGTGGTTGCCTGGGCCCCCGGCGGCCAGCGCCTCGCCTCCGGTTCCGACGACCGGACCGTGCGGCTCTGGGGCCTCGACGACGACCAGGGCGAGGTGATCGGCGTGCACCGTGATGGCGTGACCGGCCTGGCATGGCTGCCGGACGGGCGACAGATCGCCACCTGCTCCGCTGACGGCACCGCACGTGTCTGGGCGGACTCCCTCGACGTGGACGAGCTGACCACCGCGGCGCGTTCGCGGGTGTTCCGTACGCTTACCGACGACGAGCGGCGAGCCCACCTGCTACCAGCCGATGCGGGCTCATAGCGTCTGCTCTACCTCGCGGGTCTCCTCGCCTACCAGGTAGTCGTCCGGGTCCAGACCGAGCGTCCTGCGCCGCTCCGAGGCCCAGTAGGCGGCGTTGGCCTCCTCGAACGACTCGGGCCCGTCGTAGGAGATCACCCAGATGTGCTGGCTGCGCGCGTGGTCCTTCCACGAGCCGTGCACCTCGAAGCCCAGATCACGGCGCAACGGCACGACCATGCGCTGCCACTTGTCCACCCACTCGTCCAACAGCCCGGCCCGCACGGTGTAAGTGCGAATCTGCACCGTTCTTGCCACGCCTGCCACCCCCACCGAGCCGTGTCTGATTCCGTCATCGACCCTAGCCCCGACCGAGCGGGAGGCGCGATGGCTGGCTCCCCATGTCGCCCCGCCCGGTTGGCTGTCGACTATCCGACGCCACGACCTTTCGTGTGGGTTGGTCCCGGGCGGATCGATCTGGTTGTCTTGCCGACTCAGGGATGAGTCCGAAAGAGACGGTGGCGGGATGGTCGCGGCGCAGGAAACCACGTTGCAGCGTCTGCTGGAGGG
Organism: Micromonospora sp. NBC_01392; assembly: GCF_045040125.1. Classification (NCBI taxonomy): domain Bacteria; kingdom Bacillati; phylum Actinomycetota; class Actinomycetes; order Micromonosporales; family Micromonosporaceae; genus Micromonospora; species Micromonospora sp. NBC_01392. The sequence continues at coordinate 3,817,939 of NZ_CP109549.1, forward strand.
CACGAGGCAATACCTTGTGCCGCTCTACCAGCGGACCTATTCGTGGACCGAGCTCCAGTTCGCGCGGATGTGGGACGACGTCTGCCAGCTCGCCAGGGACCGGGCCGACCACCCGGACGCCACCCATTTCATCGGCTCACTGGTGCTCGCGCCCAGCCCGGCCATGGGTCCGGTCGGTCTCGCCGAATACCTCGTGGTGGACGGCCAACAGCGGCTCACCACGCTGACCATCCTGCTCTGCGCCATCCGCGACCACCGGGCCGAGCACGAAAGCGAAAAACACCGGCTCCGGCTCGACCAGCAGTACCTGACCAACCCGTTCGAGGAGCAGCGCTGGTTGAAGCTGGTCCCCACCCAGGCCGACCGGGACGCGTACGTGGCCTGCGTGAGGTCGACGCCGCAGGCCGGCGCGGACAACGCGGTGGGTCGGGCGTACCGGTTCTTCGCCAAGGCGCTGGAGGCCCTCGGCACCGCCGAGGAGCCGATCGCCGTCGAGCAGATCGAGAGCGCCGTGATCACCGGGCTGGCGTTGGTGGCGATCACCGCCAAGCCGGGCGACAACGTCTACCGGATCTTCGAGTCGCTGAACAACACCGGGCTGACGCTCACTCAGGCCGACCTGCTGCGCAACTACATCTTCATGCGACTGCCCAACCGGGGGCAGGCCGTCTACGAGGCGCTCTGGCTGCCGCTGCAGCAGCGGTTCACCCCGACGGAGCTGGTCCTGCTCTTCTGGCTCGACCTGGTTCACCGCGACCCGAAGGTCAAGCAGACCGACACGTACGCGAGCCAGCAGGTTCGCCTCGAGAAGCTGCGGACGGAAGCGGACGTCGAAGCCGAGGTGCAGCGGTTCAGCCGCCTCGGCGCGTTGCTGCGGGTGATCCTGCACCCAGCCGAGGAGCACGACCCGGCCGTGCGGCAGCGGCTGGAGCGGCTCAGCGCATGGGGCACCACCACCGTCTACCCGGTGCTGCTGCACCTGCTCGACCGGCGGGACCGGGGCACGGCGACCTCCGAGCAGATCGCCGCCGCGATGCTGTACCTGGAGAGCTTCTTCGTCCGGCGGCTGCTGATCGGCCGGAGCACGATGAACATCAACCGCATCCTGCTCGCCGTGGTCACCGAGATGGACCGGGACGTGCCGGTCCACGAGGCGGTGCGGCGATACCTGTCGACGGGCCGCAAGCACTGGGCCACCGACGCGAGCCTGCGCGCCCTGGTACGGACCATCCCGTTCTATCTCAACGGCCGGGCCAGCCAGCGCAACCTGGTGTTGCGCTGGCTGGAGGAGTCCCACGGCAGCAAGGAGCCGGTGGCGCTGGAGAAGCTGACCATCGAGCACGTGCTTCCGCAGACCCTCGGCGACGAGTGGCGGCAGATGCTCGCCGCCGACCTCGACGCCGACGAGACCCCCGACGAGGCGCACGACGCGCTCGTGCACACCCTGGGGAACCTGACCCTCACCGGCTACAACTCGGAGCTGAGCAACAAGCCGTTCGCGGCCAAGCGGACCGCCCTGGCGAAGAGCGGCGTCCGGTTGAGCCGGGACATCGCCGACCGGCAGCGGTGGGGCCGCTCGGAGATCCTGGCGCGGGCCGACGCCCTCGTCGACCGGATCGTCACCATCTGGCCCGGCCCCACCGAGGAGAGCGGCAACCAGTCCGACGTGCCCTGGGACGTGCTGGCGAAGGCCCTCGCCGAGCTGCCGGCCGGCTCGTGGACCACCTACGGTGACCTGGCCGCCCTGATCGGCACGGCCCCGCAGCCGGTGGGTAACCGGCTGGCCAACCACCCGACCCTGAACGCCCACCGGGTGCTCCAGGCCGGTGGGGTCGTCGCGGGCAACTTCAAGTGGCTCGAACCCGGCCGCACCGACGACCCGCGTGACGTGCTGCGCGGCGAGGGCGTGACGTTCGACAGGAACGGCCGCGCCGACCCGGCCCAGCGCCTGACCGTCGAGGAGTTGGCGCAGCTCGCCGGGGTGACGCCGCCCGACCTGCCCGAGCCGCGACCCCGCGCGACCGGCGCCGTCGACCGCGCCGCGCGGTTCATGGAACAGCTCACCGCGTCCCAGGGGCCGACGGTCGCCACGGCCGTCGCCGTCGTGCTCGACGCGTGGACCACCATGGGTGGCATGCTGGGCTACGGCGACGGCGACGAGACCTCCTGCTTTCTCCTGGCCCGGGGGAAGGAACACGAATACGGCAACATCTGGCCGGTGGCGCTCTACCCCAGCGGGAAGTGCGAGGTCGTCTTCCAACACCTCAGCATCCGTACGCCGTTCGACGCGGTGGCCCTGCGGGAGGAACTGCGGCAGCGGTTGAACCAGTTGCCGGGCGTCCAGATCGCCGCCGCCAGGCTCACCCTGCGGCCGGGCTTCCCGCTGGCGGTCCTCGCCGACGCCGACGCCCGCGAAGCGCTGCTCGACCACCTCCGTTGGTTCTACGACCAGGCGCAGGTGCCCGCCACGGACGAACTACTCGTCGACTGACCGTTCGCCGCCCCTGAGAGGCCGCCCGTGCCCCAGCTCGCCTTCGCCAACACCTTCTGGCAGAGCTTCGACGTCCTGGAGAAGCCGATCAAGGCCGGCGTACGCAAGGCGATGCAGAAGTTCCAGCAGCTCACCATCGCCGAGCTGTACGCCGACAAGGGCCTGCACCTGGAGTCGGTGCACAACGCCCGCGACCCGCGGATGCGGACCATCCGCGTCACCGACTTCTGGCGCGGCGTCGTGCTCGCACCCGACGACGGCAGTGACACGTTCCTGCTCCTGAAGGTCGTGCCGCACGACGCCGCGTACACCTGGGCGACGAAGCTGCTCTACACCGTCAACACGGCCACCCGGGCGCTGGAGGTCCGCAACGTGGTGGCCATCGAGCAACTCACCCCGGCGTTGGAGAAGGCGGCAGCGCAGGCGCCGAGCCTGCTGTTCGCGAAGCACTCCGACACGGCGCTGCGGCACCTCGGCATCGACGACCAGGTGCTGCGCGCCGTACGCACCATCATCGACAAGCCGCAGCTGGAGGCGTTCGGCACGCTGCTGCCCGAGGACCAGTACGAGGTGCTGCAACACCTCGCCGAGGGCTTCACGCCGGACGAGGTCTACCGGGACCTGGTCACCGAACGCCGGCCCGCCGACGCGCCGAAGGAGCCCAGCGAGAGCCTGGCGATGGCGATCGCGAACACCAGCAACCGCATCACGCTGGTCACCCGACCCGACGAGCTGGCCGAGATCCTCGACAAGCCGTTCGCCGCCTGGCGGGTGTTCCTTCACCCGTCGCAGCGGCGCGTCGCGTACCGGCCGTCCTACACCGGCCCGGCTCAGGTCAGCGGTGGTCCAGGGACCGGGAAGACGGTGGCGGCACTGCACCGCGTCAAGCACCTGCTGTCCCGCTCGGCCGACGGCCGGGTGCTGCTCACCTCACGTACACCAATGCCCTGGCCGCGACGCTGCGCGAGCACCTGGCGCTGCTGCTCGACGACGAGAAGCAGCTCGCCCGGGTGGAGGTGACCACCGTCAACGCGTTCGCCAACCGCACGGTGCGCGCCCTCGCCGGCCGGGTGCCGACGCCCGTCGGTGACGTCGACGAACGGCAGGTCTGGCGGCGGGTGTGCCGGCGACTGACGCTGCCGTGGCCGGAGCAGTTCCTCGCCCAGGAATACCGGCACGTCGTGCTCGCCCACGACGTGCGCAGCCGGGAGGACTACCGGGCGGCCAGCCGACGCGGTCGCGGGTCGGTGCTGGGCGCGCGGCAACGCGACCGGTTATGGGACGCCGTCGAGATTTTCCACGCCGAGCTGTCCGCGGCCGGCTCCGCCACGTACCTGCAGATCTGCGCCCGCGCCGCGGACCTGCTCGCCGACGCGGACCTCGCCGACCACGGCTTCACCCACGTCGTCGTCGACGAGGCGCAGGACCTGCACCCGGCGCAGTGGCGGGTGTTGCGCGCCGCCGTGGCGCCCGGCCCGGACGACCTCTTCATCACCGGCGACCCGCACCAACGCATCTACGACTCACGGGTGTCGCTGGGCTCGCTCGGCATCTCGGTGGCCGGGCGCAGCAGCCGGCTCCGCGTCAACTACCGCAGCACCGAGGAGATCCTCACCTGGGCCACCCGGGTGCTCGTCGGCGCCCGGGTCGACGAACTCGGCGGTGACGGCGAGGACAGCCTCGCCGGCTACCGGTCCCTGCTGCACGGCCGTCAACCCCAGACCCAGGGGTACGCGTCCCCGCAGGCCGAGGTGACGGCGCTGGTCGAGCGGGTGCGGGAGTGGGTGACGCAGGGCGTCGGGCCGAGCGAGATCGCGGTCTGCGCCCGGTTCACCACCACGCTGCGCGGCGTGCACGACGCCCTGACCGCCGCCGGCATTCCCACCGCCTGGGTGCGGGACCAGCCGGGCGCCGACGTCGACGGGGTACGGCTGGCCACCATGCATGCCATGAAGGGGCTGGAGTTCCGCTGCGTGGCGTTGGCCGGGGTGACGGCGAAGGCCATCCCGTTCGCCAAGGAGGTCACGCCGGCGGAGGTGGACCAGATGCAGCACGACAACGACCTGCTCCGGGAGCGGTGCCTGCTGTTCGTCGCGGCAACCCGCGCCCGCGAGGCCCTGCACGTGTCGTGGAGCGGCGCGCCCAGCCCGTACCTTTCCGCACAGGAAAGCCGTGGCCCGGTGGTGTGAGGTCGAGTCGCGTTCCCGACGGAGACGTCGCTCCACTTCGGACGTCTGGTTGGCTGGCTCGATCATCCCCGGGGCGACGTGAAAGGCGACGCGGCCCGGACCTCGAAGGAGACCCATGCGCCAACCCCTCACCCTCGCCGAGATCCGGGCCGTGCTGGCCGCCCCGAAATCGGTCGGCGACCTCCGGAGCTACTTCCACGGTGTCGCCGACGCGGCCTACACGGGCGCGCAGTTCGACGTGCTGGGCGGCGGTGGATCCCGCCCGGAGGTCGCGGACACCGTCACCGCCGAGGACCTCATCGCGGTGGAACTGCTCAGTGTGAGCATCCGCCACGGACAGCGGCTCGAACTGCTTCAGGGGCGACTCGGCCGGGAGGTGTCCGCGGCACTGGCCACGATCCCGACCGACGTCGAGCTGGGCGAGGACGACGCGCTCGCCTACATCGTGGACGGTGGTGCCGCCGACACCGCGTGGCGCCTGCTCTGCGACACGCCCGGCATCGGCTGGGTCACCGCCGGCAAGCTGCTCGCCCGTAAACGCCCGAAGCTCGTGCCGGTCTACGACCACGTGGTGTCCTGCGCCTACGGCACACGGAGCGGCTTCTGGGCATGGCTGCACGACACACTGCGCGAGGACACCGCTGCCGTGGCGCGGCGGCTCGACGCCCTGCACCGGGAGGCCGAGCTGCCGGCCGCGGTCAGCCGGTTGCGGGTGCTCGACGTCGTGTTCTGGATGCGCCACCGGCACGCCCACCTTCCCAGCGGCTGTCCCGGCCTGCGGCTGCCCGCCCCCGCGGAGCGATGAGATGCGCGAGATCACCATCCGCTTCGACTGCCGGGACCCCGATCGGTACGCGGACATCGCCAACGCCATCTGGGCGCAGATGAACGCGACCGGCTGCGACTTCACCGTCGCCCTGGGCGACGGGGCCGACACCGCCGCGGTCGACAAGCGTTGGGACGACTACAGCACGGTGTCGTGGGAGGCCGGCGGTCGCCGGGGCACCCCGCAGGCGCTCGCGGCCAAGGAATCCCGCGCCGACCCGTCGCACGAATGACGATCCGCGGGGAGGAGGCCATGGTGCGTTGCGTCAACTGCGGCGATGTCGTCCACGGCCGGGCGAATTCGCGCGGTCGTGGCCCGGACATCGCCTGGCACGCCCACTGCCAGCCGTGCGCGGCGCTGGTGGCGGACCAGATGGAGCGGCTCGATCTGCTGCCGGAGGGCAGTGGTGTCGAGATCTACCGGTGCCGGAGTTGTGGCACCCGCCGTATCTGCCGCACGGGCTGGCGGACCCGGTGCCACATCTGCCTGGACGAGCGCTCGGCCGGCTACGCCCTCGCGGCCGGGGAACGCCTGCTGGCCCGCGTCCCACACGAACCAGCCCACGCGGCGCAGCTCCGCCAGTTCGGCGGCCTCACCGCGGAGGACGACATTCCGGTACGCGTCGCCGCCGAGTTCCAGGCGGCCATCGCGCTCGGTACGGAACTCGACCGGCGCCGCCGGGACGGCTGGGACGACCTCACCGGTGACGTCCACGGGCTGCCGTGGCACGGCGAACGGACCGCAGCCTGGTCCCACGGCACCTGGGGTGTGCACGACCGGTGTGGCGCCTGGCAGCGGTTCCGGGACCGGGCCTGCCCGCAGTGTCCGCCGGAGCCGGGCGATCGGTCGTTCGCCGCGCTGCGGGACACCCCCTATCTGCTGTACCTGGTCCGGCATCGAGGGCTGCTCAAATTCGGGGTCGGTCGCCCGGCTCGGGTACGGGAGCATCTGCGCGCCGGCGCGGAACTGGTGGAGGTGGTGGAGGGGCGCCACGCCGACGTCATCGCCGCTGAGGCGACCCTCAAGCGGCAGCGGACAGCACCGCTGCGGAAGTGGCGCACCTGGCGGATGCCGGCGTCGTTCGGGAAGGGCACCGAGGTGGTCCGGGTCGTGGTGCCGATCAGACTCGCGGACGTGCTGCCCGCCGGTCGTGACGTCACCGACCGCTTCGTGGATCCCGCGCGACACGGGGGTACGGCAGCGCGCCTGGGCAACCGGAGGAGAGGCTGACTACTTTCAGTGAGGCACGAGGAGACGAGCGCGGGCCTGACATCAGCACTGTTTGCTGCCAAGCTGTCCCATATGCGGTATGCCGTGCCTACTGGCGCCCCGATCGATCTTCCAGTGCAGCCGCGTCCGGCAAGCTGGAACAAGTCCGGGGATCCCGACCAGGTAAGGCTCGGGGAGTTCCTCAGCGGTATCGACCGACTTGTCCGGCTGCGGCTCGAAGCGTTGCCCGACCCGCTGGCTCTCAGGCTTGATGTCGGTCTACCGGCTAAGACGCCGCTGCTCGTCCACCATGATCTTGACAACTACCTGCTGCCGCTGGTCGCGCACCTGACCCGGAAGACAGGGCGGCGATTCGCCAGCGCCTGGGCCACGAAGCGAACGTCACCGACATCCTCGCTTCAGATTGCCCGGGCGCGACCCCTTCGGGGCGATGCTGCCACCGGCCAGCTCCACATGGTCCGTACCAGCGCATCGAGCCAGTCCGTCGGCTTCAAGCAACAAATCCACGATCAGCTCAGCGACGCGGATCCGCTCCCGGAGGGCCCGGTCGCACTACACCTGTCCTTTGCCGTGGGGCCACAGCGGAACTGGACGAACCTGTGGAAGCCGACGATCGACGCCCTTGAGCGATACTCGGCCGAGCTACGCCGGATCGCTCCTGGCACCCGAGAGACGGGCGTGTCGTCGAACTCGGCCTGCACTGCCAGATCGATACGGCGCTGCGCTACGACGTCGTGATCGCCATCGCGGCGACCGCGGCCCGCACCGCCACTGATCCTCCCGCGACGGGCTTCCCCGCTCGGGAAACCGATGGCCTTCGCATGCCGTGAGCAGAATGTCTCGCTTCTCAGGAAGATCGCGGGCAGGCTGCGGGGATGGCGAGGGGATTCGGCGGTGAGGTGGCCACCTACTACGCGCGGCACCGGCGCGGCTATCCGCCCGCGGTGCTCGACGCTCTCACCGCGGCGTTGGCCCTCGACGCCGACGACACGGTGATCGACCTCGGCTGTGGCACCGGCCAGTTGACCATCCCGCTGGCAGCCCGGGTGGCCGCGGCCATCGGCATGGACCCGGAGCCGGACATGCTGGCCATCGCCCGTGCGGCCGCCGTCAACGGTGGACGGACCAACGTGACATGGCTTCTCGGCGCGGACGACGATCTGGCCGCGGTGGGCCGGCTGCTCGGAACTGGAACGGTCGGCGCGTTGACCATCGCTGTCGCGATTCACTTCATGGACCGTGCCGCCGCGTTCACCGCCGCGCGGTCGATGCTGCGTCCCGGCGGCGGTGTCGCGGTGGTCACCAACGGCGCGCCCTTGTGGTTGCAGGACACGGACTGGTCCGGCGCGCTGCGCGCATGTCTGGAACGGCTGCTCGGGCATCCCGTGACCGCCAGTTGCCAAACCGACGAGGCCGGTCGCCGACTCAACCAGGAGGCGCTCGTGCGGGCCGGCTACCGGTATGTGGAGTCGGTGGTGCGATACGACGCTCCGCTCACCGTCGACGACATGGTCGGCGGCGTCTTCTCCGCGATGTCGGCCGACCAGTTGCCCGCGCTGGAGCGGCGTGCCGCGTTCACCGCCGAGGTCCGCGACGCCCTCGGAGGTAGGGAAGAGGTGACCGAGCGGGTGCACGTCTGGCTGCAGTGTGGCGTGCTGAAACCGTAGCCGTACTCAGCGGGCTACCGGCGCCGCGCCGCTGACAATGTGATCTTGGCGGTGGTGGCGGCATCGAAGGCGGAGTGCCGCCACCGCCCTCCCCAGAGGACATCGCCAACCGTCACGCAGATAGCCGGGTCGCGCTGGGCATCTGTCCCGTTGCCCTGCCACCATCTGATGCACCGCGCCAACGAAGGGCCGACCACCAGCCGCGTGGATGCGTGCCGACGAGGGACATGGGTCAACCCTGGAGCCGCTGTGCCCAGAAGACCTGGTCATCGGGTCCTAGGTAGACCAGTGCCAACAGCAGATCGGGCAGCGTCACCGGTGCGGTGGCGATCGGGAACTCCCGTCGGTGCCCTTCCAAATGCGGAAAGAGCGCCACGAACGTCACCGGTGAGGCACCCGAGTCCCCGATCGCGAGCCGGCTCCCCACGCTCTGCCACTCGTGTTCGCCGACCCGGATGTCGCCCGCGCCGCGCAACCAGGGGTAGTGGTCGACGATCCTGTTCTCCACCCCGGCGCTGCCCAAGCTGACGCTCTCCTGCGGTGCGGCCACCGCGAACACCGACGGTTTGAGGTCGGTGCGCTTGTCGACGAGGAAGAGCGCGAAGTATCCGCCGTTCAGCGATGCCGGCGGCGTCTGCCAGGACACCCGGCCCAGCACCAGTTGGTCACCGCCGGACGCTACCGGAGCCTGGTACGCCGAACCGAGCGCCGCCTGCGCCTGCTCGTAGCTGACGAACTCCAACGATGACCGCAGGTGCAGTGCCTCCGGCCCGTAGGGCGGACGCTGGTGCCACCAGCGCCACCCGGCGACGGCCACCACTGCCACGACCAACACCGCCGCCGTGGAAGCGACCCGTCGCCATGTCACGCCCGTCAGTGAACCATGTCGCCGCCCGGCCGGCGGGCCAGCCGGGTGATCGCGGCCACCGACCGGTCCACGTCCGCCGCCGTGGTGGTCGCGTTCGACACCGAGATCCGCATCAACCGTCGGCCCCGCCACGTCGTCCCGCCCACCCAGCACGTGCCGTCGGCCTGCACCGCGGCCACCAGCCGATCGGTGCGCGCGTCGTCGCCGAAGCCGACCAGCACCTGGTTGAGCACCACGTCGTTGACCACCTCGAACCCGGCCGCGGAAAGCCCGTCGGCGAACCGGCGGGCCAGCGCGCAGCACCGGTCCACCAGCGCGGTGACGCCGTCGCTGCCCAGCTCCCGCAGGCCGGCCCAGACCGCGAAGCCACGGGCGCGGCGGGAGGACTCCGCGGTCAGGTCCGCGCCCGCCGGCACCCCACCGGAACCCACGAGGTACGCGGCCGAATACGACAGGGCCGCCGCGTGCGCGTCGGGTCGGGCGCAGAACGCGAACGCGGTGTCGTACGGCAGGTTGAGCCACTTGTGCCCGTCGCAGGCCCACGAGTCGGCCGCCTCGATGCCGTCCACCAGGTGTCGGGTGGCCGGGCTGGCGGCGGCCCACAGCCCGAACGCGCCGTCCACGTGCACCCAGCCGCCGTGCCGGTGCACGAGGTCGCAGGCCCGGCGCAGCTCGTCGCAGGCGCCGGTGTTCACGTTGCCGGCCTGGAGGCAGACGACGGTGGGGCCGGGCCCGGCGTCGCGCAGCGCCACGGCCAGCGCGTCCGGGTCGATCGCGCCCTGGGGGCCGGCCGGCACCTCGCGCAGCGCGTCGGTGCCGAGGCCGAGCAGGCGCAGCGACCGGTCGATGGTGGCGTGCCGTTCGGCGCCGGCGAGCACCCGCACCGGCGGCGCGCCGAGCAGGCCGCGCCGTTCCACGTCCCAGCCGGCGTCGGCGAGGACCTGGTGTCGGGCGGCGGCGAGCCCGGCGGTGTTGGCGGCCTGGCCGCCGGTGACGAAGCCGACCGATGCCGACGCCGGCAGGCCCAGCAGCTCCTTGAGCCAGGTGCCGGCGGCGGTCTCGGCGGCGACCGCCGCCGGCGAGGTGACCGCGTTGAACGCGATCTGGTCCCAGCCGGCGGCGAGCATGTCGGCGGCGGTGGCGGCCGGGGACGCGCCGCCGACCACGAAGCCGAAGTAGCGCGGCCCGGCGGTGGCGACCAGCCCTGGGTCGGCGGCGGCCACCAGGTCGGCCAGCACCTGTTCCGGGGGCGTGGGCACGGCCGGCAGCGGGGCCGCGAACGCCCGGTCCAGCGCGGCCTGGTCGACCGGCCGGCCGACCGGCCGCTCCGGCAGTGACCGCCGGTAGTCGACGGCGTGGTCGGCGGCCCGCCGGAACAGCTTCCGCAGCTCGTCCATCGCCGCACCCTAGCGCCGTGACCGCCGGCTCGGGAGGGCGGTCGGGTGGCCGGCACAGTCGGAGTGAGTGCTGAGTGACGCCCGTGACCGCTGGCTCACCCACGGACTCCTGCGTTTGTGTGGAGTGGGTCGGACCGTCGGTGGCTTTCCCGCCGACGAACAGGCGCCCCGGGGGAGGACCCATGAGTCTGCGGAGATTGTTGGACAGCACACCTGCCCAACTGGCGGGGCGGAGTTCCGACCTGCTTCAGTTGGTCGTCCTGGCCGGCACGGCCCTCGCGACGCTGTACGGCGTCGGTACCACCTGGGCGGTGGCGCTGCACCTCTCACCGCTGGCGCTCGTCGTGCTGGCGCCGCTCCTGCTCACCGTGGTGGTGACGGCGTACTACCTCCGGTGTGTCTACCGCCCACCGGATTTCGTCATCGAGGAACTCGACGGTTCGCTCGTCGTCACGCGTGTTCCGGGTGACGGCGGCCCCGACCATCACCGCTACGCCTACACCCGGCGGCAGCGCGTCCGGGCCACGCGGCAGATCCGGTTGGTGGGCGTACGTTCCCACTGGAGCGGCCAGAACCGGGTGGTCGAGGAGGCGAGTTCGCTGTTTCCGGAACATCGACTGCTCGACGGCGCCGTCGCCGAGGAGGACGGGCGCGTCTACCGGTGGCTGTACCTGCTCGGCCCGCTCGCCCGCGGCCGTCGGGTGAACGTCGGGATCAAGCAGGTGTTCGAGGACGTGTACGCGCCGATGAAGCCGTACTACCGGGAGAGCTGCGAGGAGCGACAGGTTCGGAAGCTGTCGGTTCGGGTGCAGTTCGACCACGTGGACGCGCCGGCCGAGGCGTGGCACGTGGTGTGGCGGAGAACGCGGTCGGGGTCGAGTCGTCAGGAGGTCGCCCGTACCCGCTGCCGGCCCAGTGTCGACCCGGCGGGGGAGAAGGTCGTCTACGAGTTGACCCTCCGGCGACCGGACCCGGAGTGCGCCTACGGCATCTGGTGGCGGTGGCCGGAGGAGCCGCCTCGGCGACACGCGGATGCGGCGGCGCGGCGGGCCGGGGAGGAGGGAGTCATTCGGACGCCTCCCCGAGAGCGGCGGTGAGTCGGTCGAGGTGGGTCGCGACCGGCCCGGCGGTGAGCATGCCGCTGCCCGCGCCGGCCACCTCGTGCGCCGCCGGGGCGAGCGCGGCCCGGGCCCGCCGCATCGCGGCCCGGTCGCCGAGCGCCGTCGCGGCCCGGCCGGTCAGGCACCACAACGCTTCGAGCAGCAGGTCGGGCGGGGGCGCGGGGGTCCGGTGCAGCGCGTCGGCGGCGTCGGCGGGGCGGTCGGCGGCGAGCAGGACCAGCGGGCGGGCCCAGGGCGCGTACGGCCCCCAGTCGGTGTCGTCGGGGAAGTCGGCGGGTCGGTCGTGCCACACCCGCAGGCACAGCAGCGCCAACGGGAGCAGGCCGCGCGCCACGCCGGGCATGCCGCAGCCGACCAGCCGGGGCGCGGCCGACCGGTAGGCGGCCTCGGCCGGCGGGTACGGCGCGCCGGTCGCCGCGGTCCGCATGGCCCGGTACCAGGTGGTGAACACGCCGGTGAGCGGGGACTCGTGCCGGTCGGCGAGCCGGTCCGCGGCGTCCGCGTGCGCGTCGGCGCCGGCGAAGTCGGCGAGTGCGCCCCGGGCCTGCATCCGGATCAGGTGTCCGAGGATCTCGACCGGGGCCTGGCCGTGCCGGGCGGCCAGCGCGACCAGTTCCGCGCCGACGGCGTCCCGTTCGGCGGCCAGCCCGGTGCGGTGGAACGTCTGGAGGAACACGCCGTTGAGCGCCTGCGCCAGCAGCGCCGGGTCGGCGAGTCGCCGGGCGATCGCCTCGGCCTGCCGGGCCGCCTCGGGGCCCCGCGTCGACGGCCGGCCGCGTGACTCGACCGCGACGGTGGCGAGCAGCCGCGCCCGGGTCGTCTCCGGCGCGTCCGGACCGAGGCCGGCGAGTGCCCGCTCCGCCGCGGTCACCACCCGGGCCGCCTGTTCCGGGTCGTCCGACCGGGTCCAGATCGCCGGCACGTCGTATCCGCCGATCACCCGCGCGGTGAGGTCCGGGTCGCCGAGCTGCTCGGCCGCGTCGATGGCCGCCAGCCGCTGGTCACGGGCGGCGGCCAGGCCGCCCGGCCCGGTCACCGCGAGGCTGCGCAGCAGGCCGACGGTGGACTCCAGCCGGGCCCGCGCGCCCGGCACCACGCTGCGCTGGTACGCGGCGGCGGCCTCCGCCCAGACGTGCGCGGGACCGGCCGGCTCGGGGTCGGCCTGGCGTCTCAGGTCGGCCTCCAGCCGGCGCAGTCGCGGGCCGGGGTCCAGGCCGAGCTGGTCGCGCAGCAGTTCGCGGGCCCGGCGCAGCACCGCGAGCGCGTCGGCCTGCCGCCCGGCGCGGTAGAGCGCCAGCGCGAGCAGCCGCCAGCCGTCCTCCCGCCACGGGTGGTCCGCCACGTGGGCGTCCAGGTCGGGTACGGCGTCGGCGGCCCGGTCGAGCGTGAGCAGCGCCTCGGCCCGGCGTTCGACGGCGGTGAGCCGCACCTGGTCGAGTCGGGTGCGTTCGGCGTGCGCCCACGACCTGTCGACGTCGGCGTACCCGGGCCCGCGCCACAGGCCCAGCGCCGCGTCGAGCCGGTCGAGTGTCGGCCGGGGCAGCGCGTCGGCGGCGTCGGCGACCGCGGTCTCGAAGCGCCAGGCGTCGACCGCGTCCGGGGCGGCGCGCAGCGCGTACCCCGGTCCGTCGGTGACCAACAGCCGGGCCGGCTGCCGCGGTGGGCGGTGCGGTTCCAGGCCGCGGCGCAGCGCCGCCACGAACGTGCGGACCGCGCCGACCGCGCCGGCCGGCGGGTCGTCCCAGAGGTCCTCGACGAGGTGCCCGACCGGCACCACCCGACCCCGGGCCACGATCAGCCGGGCCAGGACCGCGCGGTGCCGTGGACCCCGCAGGTCGACGGGTGCGCCGGTGTCGTCCCAGGCCGTCACCGGACCGAGCACACCGAAGTTGACCCGCACCGACCGTCCCCCTCCTCGACCGGGCCACCGTACCGCGCTCATCGGTTGCTCATCCGGCGCGGCGACGCTGGTCGGGCACCAGTCGAGCGGAGAAAGGAACGACCGATGACCTCCACCATCGCCGGATTCGAGACGCGACGGGTCACCGTCGCCGAGGACGTGGCGCTGCACGTGGCCGTGGGCGGCTCGGGCAGCCCGATCGTGCTGCTGCACGGCTTCCCGCAGACCCACCTGATGTGGCGGCACGTCGCCGCCGACCTGGCCGCCGACCACACCGTCATCTGCCCGGACCTGCGTGGGTACGGGGCCAGCGACAAGCCGGCCGCGCGCGACGAGGACACGTACGCGAAGCGGACCATGGCCGCCGACGTGGTGGCCCTGGCCCGGGCGCTCGGCCACGAGCGGTTCGCGCTCGCCGGCCACGACCGGGGCGCCCTGGTCGCGGTCCGGGCCGGCCTCGACCACCCGGACGCGGTCACCCACCTGGCGTCGCTGGACGTCCTGCCCACCCTCGACATGTGGGAGGTGCTGCACGGCGCGTCCGCGTCGGTCGCGTTCCACCTCTACCTGATGGCCCAGCCGCCCGGCCTGCCGGAGCGGATGATCTCGGCCAGCGCGGACGACTTCTTCGGGTACTTCCTCGACGCCTGGGCCGGCGACCCGGCGGCCATTCCGGCCGACGTGCGCGCCGAGTACCTGCGGGCCTCCCGGGAGGCGGTCGACTCGATCGTCGCGGACTACCGCGCCTCGGCCGGGATCGACGTCGCGCACGACCGGGCGGACCGGGCCGCCGGGCGGCGGCTGGCGATGCCGGTCACGGTGATCCAGCAGGACTGGGGCGCGGCGCTCGGCTACGACGCGGCGGCGGTGTGGCGGGCCTGGGCCCCGGACCTGGAGCACCGCACCACCTCCGCCGGGCACTTCCTGGCGGAGTCGGCGCCGGCCGAGGTCAGCGCCGCGCTGCGCGCGCTGCTGGCCCGGTGACGGCGGACGGGCGGCGGCGGGACGGCACGTCGCCGCCCCGCCGCGGCGGTCAGCCGAGCACCACGAGTTGCCGGGTGGCCCGGGTCATCGCGACGTAGCGGTCCACCGCGCCCGCGACGCCGTCGCCGAACGCCGCCACGTCGACGAGCACGACCAGGTCGAACTCCAGCCCCTTGGCCAGCTCCGGAGTCAGCGACCGGACCCGGGCCGGGGCCGGGAACGCGGGGTCGCCGATGACGCAGGCGGTCCCCTCGGGGTGGGCGGCGAGCCACCCGTGCACCACCGCGTCCAGCTCCGACCGGTCGCCGTACCGCACCGGCAGGTCGCCGGTGCGGATGGACGTCGGCACGTTGGCGTCCGGGAGGACGGCCCGGATGACCGGCTCGGCCACAGCCATGACCTGCGCCGGGGTGCGGTAGTTGACGGTCAGCGAGGCCAGCTCGATCCGGTCGAGACCAACCCGCTCCAGCCGCTCCCGCCAGGACTCGGCGAACCCGTGCCGGGCCTGGGCCCGGTCGCCGACCACGGTGAAGCTGCGCGACGGGCAGCGCGACAGCAGCATCTGCCACTGCGCGTCGGTCAGCTCCTGCGCCTCGTCCACCACCACGTGCGCGAACGGTCCGGCCAGCAGGTCCGGGTCGGCGACGGCCAGCCCGCTGTCGTCGATCAGGCTGGTCCGCATGTCCGCACCGCTCAGCATGGTCATCAGGCCCTCGCCGTCGTCGTAGGCGTGCGTGGCGATCAGGGCGTCGACGACCGTGTCCATCCGCTCCCGCTGCGCGGCCAGGGCCGCGGCGTTTCGGCGCCGTCGCCGGGACGCCTCCGGGTCGCCGACCCGCTGCCGCGCCGCGTCCAGCAGCGGCAGTTCGGCGACCGTCCAGGCGCGGGCGTCGTCCCGGCGCAGCGTACGGATCTCGTCAACGCTCAGCCACGGGGCGCACCGGCGCAGGTAGGCCGGCACCGACCAGAGGTCCGCCACCACGTCGGTCGGGTCGAGCAGCGGCCACGCCCGCCCGAACGCGACGGCCAGGTCGCGGTTGCCGGCCAGTGACCGCCGGACCGCGTGTTCCGGCTCGTCGCCGTGGTACCGCTCCAGCAGGATGGTGAGCAGCTCCTCCCACACGTCGTCGCGGGCCTCGTTGTGCGGGACGCCGGGCCCGGCCGCCGCGAACGCGTCCGCCCAGTCGTCGGCGGTCAGTCGCAGCTCGGCGTCCGCGACGCCGACCGTCATTCCGGACGTGGGTGGTTCCTCGTAGAAGCGCACCGCCGCGTCGACGGCCCGGACCAGGTCGACGGACGACTTCAGCCGGGCCGACGCCGGGTCGGTCTCGGCCACCGCCGCCGCGCCCTCGGGCACCAGGTCACGCAGTGTGCAGATCTGCACGTCCTCCTCGCCGAGGCTGGGCAGCACGTCGGAGACGTAGCTCAGGTAGGGCTGGTGCGGGCCGACGAACAGCACGCCGCCCCGGCGCTCGCCCAACCGTGGGTCGGCGTGCAGCAGGTACGCGGTGCGGTGCAGCGCGACCACCGTCTTGCCGGTGCCCGGCCCGCCGTCGACCACCAGCGTGCCCTGAGACCCGGCCCGGATGATGGCGTCCTGGTCGGCCTGGATGGTGCCGAGCACGTCCCGCATCCGGGCCGACCGGGTGTCGCCCAGGCTGGCGATGAACGCGGACTGGTCGTCGAGCGCGGCGTGCCCGGCCAACCCGTCGGCGGTGAACACCTCGTCCCAGTAGTCGGTGATCCGGCCCCGCGTCCAGCGGTACCGGCGGCGGCTGGCCAGGCCCATCGGGTTGGCGTGGGTCGCGCCGAAGAACGGCTCGGCGGCCGGGGAGCGCCAGTCCAGCAGCAGCCGGCCGCCCGCGCCGTCGGTGAGGCCGAGCCGGCCCACGTACACCGGGTCGGCGCCGTCCGCGCCGACCATCCGGCCCAGGCACAGGTCCAGGCCGTACCGGCGCAGGGTACGCAGCCGCGCGGTCAGGCGACGGATCTCCTGGTCCCGGTCGACGGCCTGCCGGCCCTTGCCGCCGGCGGCCCGGCGCTCGGCGTCGAGCCGGTCGGACAGTTCGGCGATCGACCGTCGCAGGCTCTCCCCGATGGTCGCGAAGTGCCGTTCGTCGTGGGCGATCAGTTCGGGGTCGGCCTTCGCGGAGAGGCGCTCGGGAAGGTCGAAGACGCTGGTGGCGGATTGATTCACGAAATCAGCTCCGATCTGCGGCCGGCGGCCGGCCGGGGTGCCGCGAAACGCTTGTGGTGGGCCGGTCCGGGCGGACGCGGACACGAGCCACCCGCCGCTCCTGGCGGCCTTTTCATGTCGGGAGAATCGCTTCGGCCGGCCATTCTGCGCCCCCACCCGGGTCTTGCCGCAAGACCCGGGGTGCGCTATATGGTGATGGTGGCGGGGAACGCGAATGCCCCCGCTCTTTCCCGGGCCGATTCGCCGTCGCGAGGCCCGCTCCGCGCCCGTCCCGGCCGTCGCCGGACCGCGCCCCGCCGAATGCCGTGACCCCCGCCGTGCCCCCCGCGTCGTGTCCGGCTATGCCGTATCGCCTACCGTATGATGTACGCTAGAGCCGCCGTCGGGGCGACACTGCGGAGGAGGGGGCGACGTGGCAGCGGGCGAACACGCGATCATCGCGGCGGGGCTACGCAAGCGGTACGGCGACAGGACCGTCCTGGACGGGTTCGACCTGCGGGTCCCGCCGGGCGCCGTGTGCGGCCTGCTCGGCCCGAACGGCGCCGGCAAGACCACCGCGGTGCGGATCCTGTCCACCCTGCTCCGGTTCGACGAGGGGCGGGCCGAGGTCGCCGGCTTCGACGTCGCCCGCCGGCCCGACCAGGTGCGCCACCGCATCGGTCTGGTCGGGCAGCACGCCGCGCTGGACGAGGTGCTCAGCGGCCACCAGAACCTGGTCATCTTCGGCCGCCTCTGCCACCTCGGCGCGAAGCGGGCCCGGCGGCGCGCCACCGAGCTGCTGGAGCGCTTCGGCCTCGCCGACACCGGCGACAAGCCGGTCAAGGCGTACTCGGGCGGCATGCGGCGCCGGCTCGACCTCGCCGCCGGCATGATCCTCACGCCGTCGGTGCTCTTCCTCGACGAGCCGACCACCGGTCTGGACCCGCGCGGCCGCAACGAGGTCTGGGAGTCGGTCCGCGAGCTGGTCCGCTCCGGCACCACCGTGCTGCTCACCACGCAGTACCTGGACGAGGCCGACCAGCTCGCCGACCAGATCTCGGTGCTGGACAGCGGGCGGGTCATCGCCGCGGGCAGCCCCGACGAGTTGAAGTCGCGGCTCGGCGGCGACCGGATCGACCTCGTGCTGCACGACGCCGGTGACCTGGCCGTGGCCGCCGCGCGGCTGCGTCTGGTCGCCGGCGCCGAGCCGGAGGTCGACCCCGACCGCCGCCGCGTCAGCGCCCCGGTCGGCGACCGGGTCGGCGCGCTCACCGAGGTGCTGCGGGCGCTCGACGCGGGCGGCGTCTCCGTGGCCGACGTGGCGCTGCGCCGTCCGACGCTCGACGAGGTGTTCCTGCACCTGACCGGCCGCCACTCGCGGGCCGCCGAGGAGGTGTCCGCGTGACCGGCGCGACCCTGCCCACCGCGGTCGGCCCGGCCGCCGTGCCCGGGCGACCGTTCCTGCTCGCCGACAGCGTCACCCTGACCCGGCGCAGCCTGGCGCACTGGCGCCGCGACCCGGGGCCGCTGATCGCGTCGCTGGGCTTCGACGTCGTCATGGTGCTGATGTTCGCCTACCTGTTCGGCGGCGCGCTCCGGGTGCCGGGCGGCGGCAGCTACCGGGAGTTCCTGATGCCCGGCATGTTCGCCATGACCATGGTGTTCGGCATCAGCCTCACCACCCTGGCCGTCTCCGCCGACGTCGACCGGGGCGTCACCGACCGGCTCCGGTCGATGCCGGTGTCGCCGCTGGCCCCGCTGATCGGCCGCGCCGCGGCCGACATGCTGTTCGCGGTGGTCACCCTGGTGGTGATGGTGCTCGCCGGCCTCGCCGTCGGGTGGCGGGCGCACGGCGGCGTCGGCGACACGCTCGCCGCGTTCGGGCTGATCCTGCTGCTGCGTTTCGCCCTGGTCTGGGTCGGCATCTTCCTCGGCTTGGTGATGAAGGGGCAGCAGGCGGTCGCCGGCGTGCAGACGCTGGAGTTCCCGCTCGGCTTCCTGTCCAACGCGTTCGTGGCGCCGTCCACCATGCCCGCGTGGCTCGGGACGGTGGCGGAGTGGAACCCGCTGTCGGCCACCGTCGGCGCCGTCCGGGAGCTGTTCGGCAACCCCGGTTGGGGCGGTGACTCCTGGGTGGTGTCCCACTACCCGGTGCTGGCGGTGGCGTGGCCGCTGGTCCTGGTGGCGGTCTTCCTGCCGCTGGCGGTCCGCAGATACCGCTCCTTGCGCAACTGACCCGCCTGGCCGGACGGGTAAGCTACGGTACGTTGTACGCCAAGCGGGGTGGGCCGCCGGCGCGATCGGGAGGTACGAGGTGCTGCTCGGGCGGTTCGCGGTCGTCTTCGAGCCGGGCGATCCGCCCCGGGCCGGCACGGTCAGCTTCTACGACCCGACCGGCGACGCGGTGCCGGACGAGTGCGACGAACTCGGCGACGTCCGCGAGCTGACGCTGGCCCTGCCCCTCGACGGCCCGGTCGAGGCGTGGCAGGTGCAGGTCTGCGCCGTGCCGGTCGCCGACGCGGTCCGGCAGCTCGTCGCGCTGCGCGACGCGGCGGACGTGACGCCCGCCGCCGCGTTCTGGTCGGCGGTGGCGGTCACCGGCCTGCACCTGGTGGCGCGGGGCCGGCTGCTGCCCGGTGTCACCCCGGACGGGCACGACGCCTGGCGGGTCGGCCCCTTCGACGTCGCCGACGTGGAGCGCATCCGCGCGCTCGCCGCGGCGATGCCGGCCGGGGCCCGCGCCGTGCCGGTCGACCCGTTCGCCGGCACGCTCGTGCTGCCCGACGCCGAGGACCTGGTCCGGGCGTTCCTGGAGGCGGTGGCCGACACGCTGCCGCGTATCCCGGCGGCGCCGTGGCTGACCGGCGACGACCGGTTCACCGGCCTGGACCCGCAGCCGGTGGAGGAGCTGCGCGACTGGGCGCGGGAGGTCTCCGCCGGCGTGGACACCGGGCTGCGGGTGGCGTTGCGGCTGGAGGGGCGCGGCGACTTCGCCACCGCCGGCCTCACCGCCGTGGTCCGCCTGCGCAGCCTCGCCGACCCGACGGTGGTCAGCGACGCGGCCGCGCTCTGGGAGGGCGACGAGCACGGCCTCGGCGAGCAGGCCACGTTCGAGGCCATGCGCGCGGTGCGCCGGGCCGCGACGGTGTGGCAGCCGCTGGCCCGACTGCTCGACGAGGCCGCCCCGGTCGAGCTGGAACTGCTCGACGAGGACCTGATCGACCTGCTGGGCGGCGCCGAACGGCGGCTCGCCGCGGCCGGCATCGACGTCGAGTGGCCGCCGCAGCTGTCCCGCGAGCTCACCGTCCGCGTCCTTATCTCCTCGCCGCCGGAACAGCCGGCCGACCCGGCCGGCTTCCTCCGCTCGGCCGCGCCGATGCCGCGGAGCTGGCAGCTCACGCTCGCCGGCGAGGCGCTCACCGACGCGGAGATGGACCTGGTCGCCAAGTCCCGGCCGATCGTCCGGCTGCGCGAGCAGTGGGTGGCGGTCGAGCCGGAGCTGGCCCGCCGGGCCCGGGAGCGGCAGCTCCCTCCGCTCCAGGCGTACGACGCCCTGGCCGCCACGTTGATCGCCAGCACCGAGGTGGACGACGAACGCGTCGAGGTGGTGGCCGACGGCTGGCTCGGCGCGTTGCGCGAGCGGATCGCCGAACCGGACGGCGGCCCGGAGCGGCTGGCCCCGCCGGCCGGGCTGGATGGCACGCTCCGCGCGTACCAGTTGCGTGGGCTGCGCTGGCTGGACCGGATGACCTCGCTCGGCTTCGGCGGCTGCCTCGCCGACGACATGGGTCTGGGCAAGACCGTCACCGTCGTCGCGCTGCACCTGCGTCGCCGCGCCGACCCGGCCCTCACCGGGCCGACGCTCGTGGTCTGCCCCGCCTCGGTGCTGGGCAACTGGGAACGCGAGATCCGCCGGTTCGCGCCGGGTGTGCCGGTCCGCCGGTTCCACGGCGCGGCCCGCACGCTCGACGACCGCACCGACGGGTTCGTGCTGACCAGTTACGGCACCATGCGACTGGACGCGGCCGTGCTCGGCGGGCGACGGTGGGGGATGGTGGTCGCGGACGAGGCGCAGTACGTGAAGAACCGGCTCAGCGGCACCGCGAGGGCGCTGCGCGAGATCCCCGCCGACGCCCGCCTCGCGCTCACCGGCACGCCGGTGGAGAACAACCTCTCCGAGCTGTGGACCATCCTCGACTGGACCACGCCCGGCCTGCTCGACACGGTCGGCACGTTCCGGGCCCGGTGGGCCCGGCCGATCGAGGTGGACCGGGACGCGTCAGGCGTGGACCGGCTGGCCCGTCTGGTGCGTCCGTTCCTGCTGCGGCGCCGCAAGTCCGACCCGGGCATCGCGCCGGAGCTGCCGCCGAAGACGGTCACCGACCACCTGGTGTCGCTCACCGGCGAGCAGGAGACGCTCTACCGCCGGGTCGTCGACGAGGTGATGGGCGAGATCCGCGCCAACCCGACCGGCATCGCCCGCCGGGGGCTGGTGCTGAAGCTGCTCGTCGGGCTGAAGCAGGTGTGCAACCACCCGGCGCACTATTTGAAGGAGCCGCACGGCGAGCTCTCCGGCCGCTCGGAGAAGCTGCAGCTTCTGGACGACCTGCTGGAGACCATCCTCGCCGAGGACGGCGGCGCCCTGGTCTTCACCCAGTACGTGCGGATGGCCCGGCTGCTGGAGCGGCACCTGGCCGAGCGGGGCGTGCCGGCGCAACTGCTGCACGGCGGCACGCCGGTGCCGCAGCGCGAGGAGATGGTCCGCCGGTTCCAGGCCGGCGCGACGCCGGTGTTCCTGCTCTCCCTCCGGGCGGCCGGCACCGGTCTCAACCTGACCCGGGCCGACCACGTCATCCACTACGACAGGTGGTGGAACCCGGCCGTGGAGGAGCAGGCCACCGACCGGGCGTACCGGATCGGGCAGACCCGGCCGGTGCAGGTGCACCGACTGATCGCCCAGGGCACCCTGGAGGACCGGATCGCCGCGCTGCTGGAGTCCAAGCGGGAGCTGGCCGACGCGGTGCTCACCGGCGGCGAGACCGCGCTGACCGAACTGTCCGACGCCGAGCTGCTCCGGCTCGTGCGGCTACGCGACGAGGGATGACGGACGTGGACTTCGACGTCGAGTTCGACGACGAGCCGGACGACGAGACGGCCGGGCCGGTCGAGGACGACGGGCGGGCCCGGAGCTTCCCGGCGTTCGGGCCGGGCCGGCGGATCGGCCGGAAGTTCGCCGACACCTGGTGGGGCAACGCCTGGATCGAGTCGATGGAACACACCGCGCTCGACCCGGAACAGCTCAGGAAGGGCCGGCGGTACGCGTTCGCCGGTCAGGTCGGGCCGATCACGGTGAGCCCCGGGCGGATCTCCGCGCCGGTGCACGACGGCGACCAGTACACCCCGCACGACACGGTGGTCCGGATCGGGACGCTCACCGACGCGGAGTGGGACCGCCTGCTGGACCGGGTCGCCGCCCGGGCCGGGCACATCGCCGCGCTGCTCGATCGGGACATGCCGCAGGAGCTGGTGACCACTGCCGACGACGCTGGGGTGCGGCTGCTGCCCGGCTACGGCGACCTGGAGCCGTCGTGCGACTGCCCGTCCTGGGACCATCCCTGCCGGCACGCCGCCGCGCTGTCCTACCAGGCGTCCTGGCTGCTGGACCGGGATCCGTTCGTGCTGCTGCTGATGCGGGGCCGGGCGGAGCCGGAGCTGATCGAGGAGCTGCGCACGCGTAACGCCGGTCGCGCGGTCGCCGCCGGCGCGGCGGACGCCGTCGGCGTCCGGGCCGAGGAGGCGTACGCGACCGTCCCGGCCGCCCTGCCCGGCCCGCCGCCGGTGGTCCGCGACGAGCCGATGGCGCTCACGCCGCTGCTGGCCCCGCACGACGCGCCCGGTCTGGACGCCGAGGCGCTGGGCGTGCTCGCCGCGGATGCCGCGTCCCGGGCCCGGCGTCTGCTCACCGCCGACGCGGCCGAGGTGCTCGCGCCCGAGCACGACGCCTGGTCGGACGCCGTGCGGCTGGCGTCGCGGATGCCGCGCTCGCGGGCCGCGCGCCGCCTCGGCGAGGCCAGCGGCCGGGCCGCCGACCTGCCGCTGGCGATCAGGGCCTGGGAGTACGCCGGCGCCGCCGGCCTGGCCGCTGTCGACGCGGTGTTCAGCCCGCCGAAGGAGCTGGTGTCCCGGGCCACCGACGCGCTGCGCGAGGCCGGCGGGATCGGCGGCGCGACGCCGGAGGTGCGGAACTGGCGCAACCGCTGGACCGTGGGCCGGGACGTGCAGGTGCGCTACGGCCCGGACGGCCGCTGGTACCCGTTCCGCAGGCGTTCCGGCCGGTGGTGGCCGGCGGGCCCGCCCGGACCGGATCCGGCCGACGCGCTGCTGGACCTGTCGAGGGATTGATCCGCGGACCGGCGGCCGGCCGGAGGGTCCCGCTCCGGCCGGCCGCCTCAGCGGACGGCCCGTACGCCATACGGTATGCCACCGGTAGGATGGAGCCACTATGTCGAAGGAGCGCAGCGGCAAGGCCGATCCCGCACGCAGCCTGGCCATCCTCTGGCGCACCCGGGAGCCCACCAGCCGCGGCACCGGCCCGGGGCTCAGCGTCGACCGGATCGTGCGGGCGGCCGTCGAGATCGCCGACGCCGAGGGCATCGACGCGCTCACCATGCGGCGGGTCAGCGAGGCGCTGGGCGCCGGCACCATGTCGGTCTACACCTACGTGCCCGGCAAGTCGGAGCTGCTCGACGTCATGGTCGACACCGTCTACGGCGACATGCCGCGCCCGGCCGAGGTGCCGGGCGGCTGGCGCGGCCGGCTGGACCGGATCGCCCGGGACAACCTGGCGCTCTACCGCGCCCACCCGTGGCTGCTGCGCGCCGAGACCAGCCGCCCGGTGCTCGGCCCCCACACGCTCGCCAAGTACGACTACGAGCTGCGCGCCGTGGCCGACATCGGGCTGGACGACGTGGAGATGGACGCCGTGCTCACCCTGGTCCTCGGGCACGTCAAGAGCATCGCCCGCGCCGACCACGACGGCGCGCGGCTGGAACGCGAGACCGGGATGACCGACGGGCAGTGGTGGCAGATCCACGGCCCGTGGCTGGAGAAGTTCATGACCTCGGGCAGCTACCCGATCGCGGCCCGGGTCGGCTCGGCGGCCGGGGCGGCGCACGGCGCGGCCTACGGCCCGGAGTACGCCTTCGAGTTCGGGTTGCGGCGGGTGCTGGACGGCATCGCGGTGGTGGTCGCCGAACGCACGGGCGGGGCCGGCACGCTCGGCTCGCCCCCGAGCGACGCCGGGCGGTGACCGCGCGCCGCTAGGGTGGTCGCATGATCACGTGCGTCGTGCACTACACCATCGATCCCGCCCGGATCGAGGCGTTCGAACGGTTCGCCCGCGCCTGGATGACGCTGGTGGCCCGGCACGGCGGCGTGCACCACGGCTACTTCCTGCCCGCCGAGGGCGCCAGCGACCGGGCCGAGGCGCTGTTCAGCTTCGAGAGCCTGGCGGCGTACGAGCGGTACCGCTCCCGGTTCGGCGTGGACCCGGAGTTCGTCGCGGCCGACCGGATCCGCGACGAGTCGGGGTGCGTGCTGCGGTACGACCGCACGTTCATGCGCCCGCTCCTGCCGACCGACTGACGCCGTCGCCGCGCTGCGGGGCGGCGGCGGTGGTCACGGGGAAGCCGGCCTCCGGGCCCGGGGGCCGACGGCCGCGGCGGCGTAGCGCCGGGCCAGGCGGGCGAACGCGTCCCGCAGCTCGGGCGGCCCGATCACCTCGATGTCGGCGTCGTACCGGCCGAGGAGGGCGGCCAGGCCGGGCCAGGACCAGCCGCCGAGCACCAGCCGGCAGCGGTCCGGGCCGAACTCCTCGACCAGGCCGTCGCGGGTCCAGGTGGAGACCGTCCGGGCCGGCAGGTCGAGGATCACCTCCCCCCGGCACGGCCAGTCACCGGGGCCGCCGGCGCCGTGGAACCGGCCGGCGACGTACGCCGCCACGTCGCCGCCGGGAAGCTCCCGGGGCGTGAACCGGGGGCCGGTCGGGGTGCGCGGACTGATCCGGTCGACGCGGAACGTGCGCCAGTCGTCGCGGTCCAGGTCCCAGGCGACGAGGTACCAGCGCCCGCCCCAGGTGACCAGGTGGTGCGGCTGGACCCGGCGCGGCGGTGGCAGGCCGTGCGGTGCATCGGCCGCCGGCCCGGCCCGGTAGTCGAAGCGCAGCACCTCGCGGGCGTGCACGGCGGCGCTGAGCGTCACCAGCAGGCCCGGCTCGACCCGGGGCCGGACCGCGCCGCCGGACTTCTCCACCGCGACCACCCGCAGCGCGTCGACGCGGTGGCGCAGCCGCGCCGGCATGACCTGCCGGACCGTGGTCAGCGCCCGCGCGGCGGACTCCTCGATGCCGGTCACGGTGGTCGCCGCGGTCTGCAACGCCACGGTGAGTGCCACGGCCTGCTCGTCGTCGAAGAGCAGCGGCGGCAGCGCCGCCCCGGCACCCAGCCGGTAGCCGCCGTCCGGGCCCTTGGCGGCGGCGATCGGATAGCCCAGCTCGCGCAGCCGGTCGACGTCGCGGCGCACGGTCCGCGCGCTCACCCCGAGCCGTTCGGCCAGCACCGCGCCCGGCCAGTCGCGACGGGCCTGCAACAGGGACAGCAGGGCGAGCAGGCGGGCGGACGTCGTCGACATGGGCCGCATTCTGCCCCGGGTAGCGGACAGGAACTGACCGCTACGCCTGCGAGCGTGGACCGGTACCGATCGCCGACCGGAAGGAACCGATGACCATGACCGCCCCGACCGCGCCGCCCACCACGCTCGACGCCGAGCGGACCGACCTGCTCCGGGCGCTCGCCGGCGCCCGCGCCGCGCTGACCGCCACGGTGCGCGACCTGACCGACGCCCAGGCGGGGGAGCGCCCCACCGTCAGCGCGCTCTGCCTGGGCGGGGTGCTCAAGCACGTCGCGTCCGGCGAGGAGGCCTGGCTGCGGTTCGTGGTCGAGGGCCCGGCGGTGATGACCTTCCCCCTGCCCGACGGCGTGACCTGGGCGGAGTTCCTGGCCGGCACGGCGCGCGAACTGCCGCGCTGGGCGATCGAACGGGAGCGGACGTTCCAGATGCTGCCCGAGGACACGCTGCCCGCCATCCTCGACCGGTACGCGCGGGTCGCCGCCCGTACCGAGGAGATCGTCGCCGGCCTGGCCGACCTGTCGGCGGCGCATCCGGTGCCGGACGTGCCCTGGCACGAGCCCGGCACGGTGCTGAGCGTGCGCGCGGTGCTGATGCACGTCATCGCCGAGACCCGGCAGCACGCCGGGCACGCGGAGATCCTGCGCGAGACGCTCGACCGGCGGACCACCACCACCACCACCACCTGACGCGGCGCGTGCCCGCCCTCACCCCGGCGCGGCGACGGCCCGGCCCATCCGGGTCACCGCCTCGGTCAGCACGGTGGGCGAGGTGGCGAAGTTGAGCCGGACGAAGCCCGCGCCACCGGTGCCGAAGACGTGCCCGGAGCTGAGCGCCACCCGGGCGTCGTCGAGGAACATCCGCGCCGGACCGGACAGGTCGGTGACCACGCCCGGCCCGTCACCCGGTGTCTCGGTGGGCACGCCGAGCCGGGTGCAGTCCAGCCAGGCGAGGTAGGTGCCGTCGGGCGGCTGCCAGGACACCGCGGGCAGGTGCTCGGCGAGCAGCGTCCCGAGCAACGCGCGGTTGGCGTCGAGGCCGTCGAGCAGCTGGTCCAGCCACGGCCCGCCGGCGGCGAACGCGGCGGTGTGCGCGAGCACCCCCAGGTGACTGGGCCCGTGGCTGACCTCCTCCGGCATCCGGGCCAGGTCGGCGGCGGCGTCCGGCCCGGCGACCGCCACCGCCGCCTTGAGACCGGCGAGATTCCACGCCTTGGACGCCGACAGCAGCGCGAACGCGTTCCCGGAACCGGGAACCGTCAGGTACGGGGTGAACCGCGCGCCGGCGAGCGCCAGCGGGGCGTGGATCTCGTCGGAGACGACCCGGACGCCGTGCCGTGCCGCCAGCTCGGCGACGGCGGCCAGCTCGTCGCGGCGGTGCACCACGCCGGTCGGATTGTGCGGGTTGCAGAGCAGGAACGCGGGCCGTGCGCCGAGCAGCCGGGCCCGGCGGAACGCCTCGTCCAGCGCGGCGAGGTCGAGCCGTCCGTCCGGCCCGAGCGGGGCCTCCAGCACCCGCCGGTCGGCGTGCGAGACGAACGCGTAGAACGGCGGGTAGACGGGCGGGCAGACCACCACCGCGTCATCCGGGTCGGTGACCAGCCGCAGCACCTCGACCACGCCCATCATCACGTCGGGCACCAGCGTGCTGCGCCCGACCGGGAAGTCCGGCCAGTCCCAGCGCTGCGCCGCGAACCCGGCGAGCGCCTCCGCGTAGCCCGTCCCGTGCGCGTAACCGGTGTCGCCCACCTCGACCGCGCGGCGCAGCGCGTCGGCCACCGGCGGCGCGAGCGGCACGTCCTGCTCGGCCACCCAGAGCGGGAGCACGTCCGGCGGGTGCAGCCGCCACTTGACGCTGGTGCGCTGCCGGAGCTGGGCCAGCGTCAGCCGGGTGAGCGGGTTGCGGTCGTCGGCGGAAACGCGCATGCCGTTCACCCTAGGCGGCTCTACCATCGCCCGATGGCCCGCCCGACCTATCCACTGCGGACGCCGCGACTGCTGCTGCGCCTGGTCACGCCCGACGACCTGGACGACGTGCACGCCTGGCAGCGCCGTCCCGACGTGTGCCGCTGGACGCTCGCGCAGCCGCGTACCCGGGAGCAGTCCCGGGCGTCGGTGGCCGCGATGGTGGGCGAGGACGCGCTGCGCGCGGAGGGCGACTGCCTGACGCTGGCCGCGGTCGCTGGCGACCTGGTGATCGGCACGGTGGAGCTGGTCTGGCGCAGCCGCGCCGACCGCACCGCCGAGCTGGGGTACGTCTTCCATCCCGACCACGGCGGCCGGGGCCTGGCCACCGAGGCGGCCGGCGCGTTGCTGGACTGGGGGTTCGGCCCGTTCGGGCTGCACCGGGTGACGGGCCGGTGCCACGCCGGCAACGAGGCGTCCGCCCGGCTGCTGGCCCGGCTCGGCATGCGCCGGGAGGCGCGGCACGTGCGCAGCTACCGGTTCCGTGACGGGTGGGCCGACCAGCTCGTCTTCGCCGTCCTCGCCGACGAGTGGCGCCCCCGCACGGGCTGAGCCGGCCGCGTGCGCCCCCGCACGGGCTGAGCCGGCCGCGTGCGCCCCCGCACGGGCTGAGCCGGCCGCGTGCGCCCCCCGCTCGGGCTGAGCCGGCCGCGTGCGGCCCCGGGTCCGGAGGCGGTCAGTCGGCGGTGACCGGATCGCCGACCCGGATCTCGCCGGCGCCGACCGGGATCAGTCGGATGCCGAACCACACCTTCCCGTCCCACCGCCGGTGCCGCGCCAGCGTGCGGATCGGCTCCCTGCCGCTGGTGAGCGTCACCGGGTCGATCAGCGTGAGCGAGCAGCGGTCGCAGCGTTCGGCGACCCGGAAGTCGACCGCGCCGATGCGCACCCGGGTCCAGCCGTCCTCGGCGAACGGCGCGACCGGGCCGTCGAGCACCACGGTGGGCCGGAACCGGGCCATCGGCAGCGGGTCCGGCGCCGGCTCGCCCCGCTCCAGCGCGCCCTCGACGATCCAGTCCCGCAGCCGGCGCAGCGACGGCAGCGTGGCGACCAGCAGCGGGCCGGCGTCGGCGAGGTTCAGCGGGTCGCCGGGGCGGCCTCCGTGCGCCTCCGACACCGGGCGGCGGCGCGGGTCGTCCAGCCAGCCCAGCCGCACCGGGCGCGCCAGGCGCTCGGTGAGCCAGTCGTGCGCCTCGGCGGTGGCCAGGCGTACCGAGTCCAGCCGGGACAGCGTGGTGGCGGCCGGCGGCCCGGCCACCGGCTCGGGGACGACCAACGAACCGCCGGCCCGGTCGGTGAGCGTGAGGGAGCCGACGCCGGGCACGGCGGTCAGCCCGAGCATCCGGGGCGCGGTGCGGGCGGTGAGCACCGCGCCGTCCGGTTGCAGCAGCACCCAGCGCCGGTCGTGGCGCAACCCCCACGGCTCGACCGTGGTCCGGTCGACATCCACGCCGGTCAGCGACTTCACCGGGTGGATGTGGGCCGAGACGAGTCGCACCGGTCAGCCGACCTTCGGGGTGGCCCGGTCGATGATCGCGGCGAGGTCGAGGCCGCCGGGCAGCGTCCCGTACGCCTGACCGTGGTCGCCGCCCAGCCGGGACGCGCAGAATGCGTCCGCGACCGCCGGGTGGCCGTGCCGGACCAGCAGCGCGCCCTGGAGCACCAGCGCGAGCCGCTCCACCACGCGGCGGGCCCGCAGCTCCAGGTCGGTGTGGTCGGCCAGCTCGTCGCGCACCGCGCGGACCGCCGCGTCGAGGCGCGGGTCAGCGCCGGCCGCGGCGGCCACCTCCGCCTCGTACGCGGCCAGCACCTGCGGCTCCCGGGTGAGCGCGCGCAGCACGTCCAGCGCGGCGACGTTGCCGGAGCCCTCCCAGATCGAGTTCAGCGGCGACTCGCGGAACAGCCGCGGCATGCCGGATTCCTCGACGTAGCCGTTGCCGCCCAGGCACTCCAGCGCCTCGGCGGCGTGCCCCGGCCAGCGTTTGCAGACCCAGTACTTCCCGACCGCCAGCGCCAGGCGCTTGAACGCGGTCTCGCCGGCGTCGCCGCGCGCCGACCGGTCGGTCGCGCCGGCCAGCCGCGTCATCAGCACGGTGGCGGCCTCGGACTCCACCGCCAGGTCGGCCAGCACGTTACGCATCAGCGGCTGCTCGGCCAGGTAGCGGCCGAACGCCCGCCGGTGCGTGGCGTGGTGCACGGCGGTGGTCACGCCCTGGCGCATGCCGGCCGCGGCGCCGATCACGCAGTCCAGGCGGGTCAGGTTGACCATGTCGATGATGGTGCGCACGCCGCGACCCTCGTCGCCGACGCGCCACGCCACCGCGTGCTCGTACTCGATCTCGGCGGAGGCGTTGGAGCGGTTGCCGAGCTTGTCCTTCAGCCGCATCAGCCGCATCGGGTTGCGACCGCCGTCGGGCAGCACGCGGGGGACCAGGAAGCAGGTGAGGCCGTCCGGCGCCTGGGCGAGCGTGAGGAACAGGTCGCACATCGGCGCGGAGGTGAACCACTTGTGCCCGACCAGCCGGTAGCTGCCGTCCGGTTCGGGCCGGGCGGTGGTGGTGTTGGCGCGCACGTCCGAGCCGCCCTGCTTCTCGGTCATCGACATGCCGGCCAGCAGGCCCCGCTTGCCCTCCGGCGGACGCAGCCCGAAGTCGTACTCGGTGCTGGTCAGCAGTGGCTCGTAGCGCGCGGCCAGCTCGGGGCTGTGCCGCAGCGCCGGCACCGCCGCGTAGGTCATCGAGATCGGGCAGCCGTGCCCGGCGTCGGGCCGCCAGACGTAGAAACCGGCGGCGCGGGCCACGTGCGCGCCGGGCCGGTCGTCGGCCCACGGCGCGGCGTGCAGGCCGTGCCCGACCGCGGTACGCATCAGCTCGTGCCAGGACGGGTGGAACTCCACCTCGTCGACGCGGTGGCCGTAGCGATCGTGGGTGCGCAGCACCGGCGGGTGCTCGTTGGCCAGCCGGCCGTGCTCGGTGGCCGTCTCGCCGCCGGCCAGCCGGCCCAGCTCGCGCAGCCCGGCGGCGGCCCAGCCGGCGCCCTCCCGCGCCAGCCCGTCCAGCAGCGCCGGATCGTCGGCGGTGTCGTGGCCGACCAGCGGCGGGACCTGGTTGACGACCTCGTGTGTGGTCACGGCGGCACTCCCAGCACGCGGTGGCGGAAGGTGGATTGAACCACCGTTCAACCCCGACCGGCAACCGCGCGTCGACCGGTCGATTCGGCTCGATTCGGTTGACATCATCCCGCTCGGCGAGAAGAGTGGCCGAAACTTTCTTTTGTTCGGAAAGCGGCAGGGGGGCCAATGTCCAGGAACAAGCTCGGCGTGATCGGCGCGGCGCTCACGCTCGCGGCCGGTGTCCTGTCCGGATGCAGCGGCGGCGAGGCCGTCGACGTCGGTGACGGCGGCGGGAGCGCCGGGGGCGCGGGCGGTGTCCTCAACGCCGCGATCGGCGGCGAACCGGACCAGCTCGACCCGCACAAGACGTCCGCCTACTACAGCTTCCAGGTCCTGGAGAACGTCTACGACACGCTCGTCGAGCCGGACGCCGACCTGAAGATGGTGCCGTCGCTGGCCACCAAGTGGACCACCAGCGCCGACCAGCTCACCTGGACGTTCACCCTGCGCGACGGGGCGAAGTTCTCCGACGGGTCGCCGCTGACCTCGGAGGACGTCGTCTACTCCTACGAGCGGATCATCAAGCAGAAGCTGAACACCGCCTACAAGTTCGCCACCGTCAAGTCGGTGACCGGCCCCGACCCGGCCACCGTCGTGGTGACGCTGACCGCGCCCACCCCCAACCTGCTGGCCAACCTGGGCGGCTTCAAGGGCGTGGCGATCGTGGAGAAGTCCAACGTGGAGTCCGGCAAGGTGAAGACCGCGCCGGTCGGCAGCGGCCCGTTCAAGGTCGCCGGCTACACCTCGGGTGACAGCATCAAGCTGGTCCGCAACGACACCTACTGGGGCGACAAGCCGAAGCTCGACGGCGTCACCTTCACGTTCGTCAAGGACCCGACCGTCGCGCTGCAGAACCTGCGCAGCGGCCAGGTGCAGTGGACCGACAACCTGCCGCCGCAGCAGGTGACGTCGTTGCGCGACGGCGACGACCCGGTGGTGAAGACGGCCCCCTCCACCGACTACTGGTACGTGGCGCTCAACGAGGCCCGCAAGCCGTTCGACAACCCCGAGGTCCGCCGCGCGATCGGCTACGCGCTGGACCGGGAGGCGATCACCAAGGCGGCCAAGTTCGGTCTCGCCACGGTGAACCAGACCGCCATCCCGCGCAACAGCGCGTTCTTCTACGACTACGCGCCCTTCTCGCACGACCCGGCCAAGGCGAAGCAGATGCTCGGCCAGGCCGGCGTCGGCAACCTCACCATGGACCTGATGGTCACGAGTGAGTACCCGGAGACGGTCACCGCCGCCCAGGTCATCGCCGCGCAGCTCAAGGACGTCGGGATCACCGTGAAGATCCGTACGCTGGACTTCGCCCAGTGGCTCGACGAGCAGGCCAAGGGGAACTTCGACGGGTTCATGCTCGGCTGGCTGGGCAACGTCGACCCGGACGAGTTCTACTACGCCCAGCACCACAGCGGCGGCACGTTCAACTTCCACAAGTACGCCAACCCGGCCGTGGACAAGCTGCTCGACACCGCCCGCACCGAGACCGACCAGGGCGCCCGCAAGCAGGCGTACGACCAGGCGGCGAAGCAGATCGTCGACGACGCCAGCTACCTCTACCTGTACAACCCGGACGTGGTGCAGGGCTGGTCGAAGAAGGTCTCCGGCTACGACGTCCGCAGCGACCGGGCGATCCGGTTCCGCACGGTCGCCCTCGGCAAGTGACATGACCCGCTTCGTCCTGCGGCGGGTCCTCCAGTCCGCGGTCGTGCTGCTCGGGGTGACCCTGGTGGTCTTCCTGCTGCTGCAACTGGTGCCCGGCGATCCGGTACGGGTGGCGCTCGGCACCCGCTTCGACCCGCAGACGTACGAGGCGCTGCGGGAACGCGCCGGCCTGGACCAGCCGCTGCCCGTGCAGTACGCCAGCTACCTCGGTCACGCGCTCACCGGCGACCTCGGGGTCAGCTTCCGCACCGGCCAGCCGGTCAGCCGGATCGTGCTGGAACGACTGCCGGCGACGCTGTCGCTGGCGCTCACCGCGGTGGTGTTCGCGCTGCTGGTGGCGTTCCCGCTGGGCATCGTCGCGGCGGTGCGCAGCGGGTCGGCGGTCGACCACGCGGCGCGCGTGTTCAGCCAGTTCGGCGTCTCGGTGCCCGACTTCTGGATGGGCATCATGGGGATCATCCTCTTCGCCGGTGTGCTGGGCTGGCTGCCGCCGTCGGGCTACGTGGCGCTCACCGAGGACCCGGGCCGGTGGGCGTCGCACGTGGCGTTGCCGGCGGTCACCGTCGGCCTGGTCACCGCGTCGATCCTCACCCGGTTCATCCGCTCCTCGGTGCTGGAGGTCCTCTCCGCCGACTACGTGCGCACCGCCGAGGCGAAGGGGCTGCGTAACCGGGTGGTGATCCTGCGGCACGTGCTGCGCAACGCGCTGATCCCGGTCGTCACCGTGGTCGCGGTGCAACTGGCCAGCCTGCTCGGCGGCGTGATCGTCATCGAGGTGCTGTTCGCCTGGCCCGGCATCGGCCGGCTCACGTTCGACGCGGTCCAGGCCCGCGACTATCCGGTCCTGCAGGGCGCCGTGCTGCTCGTGGCCGCGCTGTTCCTGCTGGTCAACCTGCTGGTGGACATTCTCTACGCCCGCCTCGACCCGAGGATCACGGTCAGGTGAGCGGCGCATCCGAGAGCACCCGGCGTCGCGTGCTGGACGCGCTGCGCCGCGACCCGCTCGCCGTCGGCGGCACGCTGGTCCTGCTGCTGCTGGTCGTGGTGGGCGTCGCCGGTCCCTGGCTGGCCCCGTCCGGCGTCAACGACGTCGACGTCGACGCGATGCTGCGACCGCCCAGCGGGGCACACCCGTTCGGCACCGACGAGCTGGGCCGGGACGTGCTCAGCCGGGTGCTGGTCGCGGCGCGCGTCTCGCTCCAGGTCGGCGTGGTCAGCGTCGGGATCGCGCTGGTCGCCGGCGTGACGCTCGGGCTGTTCGCCGGCTACTACCGGGGCTGGCTGGACAGCGTGCTGATGCGCTGCATGGACGTGCTGTTCGCGTTCCCGGTGCTGCTGCTGGCGGTGGCCATCGTGGCGGTGCTCGGGCCCGGCCTGCTCACCGCCATGGTCGCCATCGGCGTGGTCTACACGCCCATCTTCGCCCGGATCACCCGCGCCGGCGTGCTGGCCGTCCGCGAGCAGGTCTTCGTCCGGGCCGCCGTCTCCATCGGCGCGTCCGACCTGCGCATCATGCGCCGGCACGTGCTGCCCAACATCGCCGCGCCGCTGATCGTGCAGACGTCGCTGTCGCTGGCGTTCGCGATCCTGTCCGAGGCGGCGCTGTCCTTCCTCGGGCTGGGCATCCAGCCGCCGGCGCCGGCCTGGGGTCGGATGCTCTTCGACGGGCGGGGCTTCGTCACCGACGCCTGGTGGCTGGGCGTCTTCCCGGGCGCGGCGATCTTCCTGACCGTGCTCGCGTTCAACCTGGTCGGTGACGCGCTGCGCGACGTGCTCGACCCCCGCCAGCTCACCCTCAGCGAGGCCCGCAGGAGCACCGCATGAGCGAGCGCACCGAGCGAAGCGAGGGCCACGAGCGCATGACCAGTGGCGATGCCGTGTTCTCCGTCGAGGACCTCACCGTCACCGTCGGCACCCGGCGCGGGCCGGCCCGCGCCGTGGCCGGCGTGTCCTGGCAGGTGCGGGCCGGCGAGACGTTCGCGCTGGTGGGCGAGTCCGGTAGCGGCAAGAGCATGACGCTGCTCGCGGCGACCGGCCTGGCGCCACGCGCCGCCACGGTCACCGGCCGGGTCCGGCTGCTCGACACCGAGCTGAGCGCGCTGCCCGACGACCGTCGGCGCAGGCTGCGCGGCCGGCACGTCGGGTTCGTGTTCCAGGATCCGATGACCTCGCTCAACCCGGTCCTGCCGGTCGGCCGGCAGGTCACCGAGGCGGCCGAGGCGCACCTCGGGCTGACCCGCCGCGCCGCCCGGGCCCGGGCGGTGGAGCTGCTCGACCTGGTCGGCATCCCGTCGGCCGCGCAGCGGGTCGACGCGTTCCCGCACCAGTTCTCCGGCGGCATGCGCCAGCGCGTCGTCATCGCCATGGCGCTGGCCTGCGAGCCGGACCTGCTGATCGCCGACGAGCCGACCACCGCGCTCGACGTCACCACCCAGGCGCAGATCGTCGAGCTGGTCGCCGACCTCCAGCAGCGGCTCGGCACCGCGGTCGTCTGGGTCACCCACGACCTGGGCGTGGTCGCCGGCATCGCGGACACCGTCGCGGTGATGTACGGGGGGCGGATCGTCGAGCAGGGCCCGGTCGACGCGGTGTTCGACGCGCCGACGCACCCGTACACCCGGGCGTTGCTCGCGGCCCGGCCGGACCCGGCCCGCCGGGGCGAGGACCTGGTGGCGATCCCGGGCGCCCCGCCGAGCCCGCTCGACCTGCCGCCGGGCTGCGCGTTCTGGCCGCGCTGCCCGGTGCGCGCCGACCCCCGGTGCGAGCACGAGCTGCCCCCGCTGACGCCGGTCGGCGACGGGCACACCGTCCGCACCTTCTATCCGGGAGAGACGCCATGACAGCGGCGGACGTGGTCGCCGAACTGGACGGCCTGGCGGTGCACTTCCCGACCCCGGCCGGCGTGGTCCGCGCCGTGGACGGCGTCACCCTGGCCGTCCGCCGGGGCGAGACGCTCGGTCTGGTCGGTGAGTCCGGCAGCGGCAAGTCCACCGCCGGCCTGGCGTTGATGCGGCTGGTCGACCCGACCGCCGGCCGGGTCCGGGTGGCCGGCGCGGACGTGACCCGGCTGTCCCGGCGTCGCCTGCGCGGCATGCGTCGGCACGTGGCGATGGTGTTCCAGGACCCGCAGGCGTCGCTGGACCCGCGCCGTACGGTCGCGGACAGCGTCGCCGAGCCGCTTGTGGTGCACCGGCTGGCCACGTCCGCCGCCGCCCGCCGGTCCCGGGTGGCGGAGCTGCTGGAGCTGGTCGGCCTGCGGCCGGAGACCGCCGACCGGCACCCGCACGAGCTGTCCGGCGGCCAGCGCCAGCGGGTGGGGGTGGCCCGCGCGCTGGCCGGCGAACCGGATCTGATCGTGCTGGACGAACCGATCGCCTCGCTGGACCTGAGCGTGCAGGCGCAGATCATGAACCTGCTCCGGCGGCTGCAACGCGATCTCGGGCTGACCTACCTGTTCATCGCGCACGATCTGGCGGCCGTCGAGCACATGAGCGACCGGATCGCGGTGATGTACCTGGGCCGCATCGTGGAGACCGGTCCGCCGGAGCGGATCTACCAGCGGCCGGCGCACCCCTACACGGCGGCGCTGCTGTCGGCGGTGCCGGTGGCCGATCCCCGCGTCGAGCGGGAACGCCGGCGCATCGTGCTCTCCGGTGACATCCCCAGCCCGGTGGATCCGCCCAGCGGCTGCCGCTTCCGTACCCGCTGCCCGCAGGCCCGCGACGCGTGCGCCGGGACCGATCCGGCGCTGGTCGAGGTCGGTCCCGGCCAGCACGCCGCCTGCCTGTTCCCGCTGGACGGCGCGCTGCTGCCTGTCGTCGGAACGGACCGCGCGGACGGGCCGGACCGGGACGGCGGCGCGGCGCGCGCCGACACCGGCGCGGCGTAGGCTCACCGGGCCGCCGTCGCCCGCAGGAGCCGCCCGATGACGTTCACCACCCGGCCGACGCTGCGCGGCACGTTCGGCATGGTCTCCTCGACGCACTGGCTGGCCAGCCAGTCCGCGATGGGCGTGTTGGAGCGCGGCGGCAACGCGTTCGACGCCGCGGTCGCCGCCGGTTTCGTGCTGCACGTGGTCGAGCCGCACCTCAACGGCCCCGGCGGCGAGGTGCCGGCGATCCTGGCCACGGCCGGCGATCCCACCCCGCGGGTGCTCTGCGGCCAGGGCCCGGCCCCGGCCGGCGCCACCGTCGCGCACTTCCGCGCGCTCGGTCTGGACCTGGTGCCCGGCGCCGGCCCGCTCGCCGCCGTGGTGCCCGGCGCGGTGGACGCCTGGCTGCTCCTGCTGCGCGACCACGGCACCCGCCCGCTCGACGAGGTACTGGAACCGGCGATCGGCTACGCCGCCGCCGGTCATCCCCTGGTCGGCGCCGCCGGGCAGACCGTGGCGCGGGTCCGGTCGCTGTTCACCGAGCACTGGCCGACCTCCGCGCGGCTCTGGCTGCGCGACGGCCGCCCGCCCGCGCCGGGGGAGATGGTCACCAACCCGGCGTACGCGGAGACGCTGCGCCGCCTGGTCGCTGCCGGGCGGGATGCCGGGGCGGACCGGGTGGCGCAGATCGAGGCGGCTCGGCGCGCCTGGCGGGAGGGTTTCGTCGCGGAGGCGATCGACCGGTTCAGTCGCCGCCCGTTCCGTGACTCCAGTGGTCGCCCGCACGCCGGCCTGGTCACCGGTGACGACCTGGCCGGCTGGTCGGCCACCTGGGAGGAGCCGGTCACGCTCGACTGGCGCGGGCACACCGTGGCGAAGACCGGTTTCTGGGGCCAGGGCCCGGTGCTGTTGCAGGCGCTGGCGACGCTCGACGCGCTCGACGATCCCCGGGCGCTGGACCCGTCCACGGTGGAGGGCATCCACGCCCAGGCCGAGGCGCTGAAGCTCGCCTTCGCCGACCGGGAGGCGTGGTACGGCGACACCGACGTGCCGGGCGCGGCGCTGCTCTCGTCGGCGTACGCCGGTGAGCGGGCCGCGCTGATCGGCGACCGCGCCGCGACCGACCTGCGCCCGGGGACGCCAGCGGGCACGCCGCCCCGGCTCCCGGCGCACCTGCGCGCCCACGCCACCCACCGGGCCGGCCCGCCGGACCCGAGCACCGGCGAACCGACGGTACGCGCGGACGGGGTGACCCGCGGCGACACCTGCCACGTCGACGTGGTGGACCGGTGGGGCAACATCATCTCGGCCACCCCGAGCGGCGGCTGGTTGCAGAGTTCGCCCGTCATCCCGGAGCTGGGCTTCCCGCTGGGCAGCCGGTTGCAGATGTGCTGGCTGGAGGAGGGGCTGGCGTCGTCGCTGCGGCCGGGCCGGCGTCCGCGTACCACGTTGAGCCCGACGCTGGTGCTGCGTGCGGGCGAGCCGGTGCTGGCCTGCGGCACGCCCGGCGGCGACCAGCAGGACCAGTGGCAGTTGCTGTTCCTGCTGCGCCACCTCGTCGGCGGGCAGGAGTTGCAGGAGGCGATCGACGCGCCGGCCTGGCACACCACCAGCCTGCCGGCGTCGTTCTACCCGCGTGAGGTCGAGCCGGGCGTGCTGGTGGTGGAGGACCGGATCGACCCGGACGTGCTGGCCGCGTTGCGCGCGAAGGGCC
This sequence comes from Micromonospora sp. NBC_01392, assembly GCF_045040125.1. Classification (NCBI taxonomy): domain Bacteria; kingdom Bacillati; phylum Actinomycetota; class Actinomycetes; order Micromonosporales; family Micromonosporaceae; genus Micromonospora; species Micromonospora sp. NBC_01392. The sequence continues at coordinate 3,855,862 of NZ_CP109549.1, forward strand.
ACACCGTGCGCCGCGCCGACCCGTGGAGCCTGGGCCGCCTGTGCGCCGTCACCCGCGACCCCCATACGGGCGTCCTGTCCGCCGCCGCCAACCCCCGAGGCGCCCAGAACTACGCCACCGGCCGCTGACCCCCCGCCCCGCCCTGCCCCGCCCCGTCCCCGCCCCGCCCTCGCCCCGTCGATCTTGCAGATTCGGCCCCGACATCGTGGACAAACCGGGCTTCCACCGGGCCGCAACTGCAAGATCGCGGGGGCGCGGGGGAGCGGGGGAGGGGAGGGCGGGGGAGGGCGGGGCGGGGTCAGGGGTGGTCGGCGGTGGTGAGGTGGCTGTGGCGGAGGGAATGGGGGTGGTGGGTGGGGGTGCCCAGGCGGCGGGCGGTGTCGAGCAGGTGCTCGTTGCGGGCGACGGTGAAGCCGTTGCGGGTGAGCAGGGCGGCCATCGCGGCCGGGGTCCACGTGGAGCGCCACGGCTCGTCCGCCCAGACGCTCGACCGGCCGGTGGTGGCCGCCAGCAGCCGGGCCAGCAGCCGCCCGAGCGTGGTGGTCACCGCGGGCGTCTGATAGTTGACCACGAGCCGGCTGCCCGGTGCGGAACGGGCGGCCACCGCCTCGACCGTGGTCGCCACCTGCGCCCGGGTCAGGTACGGCACCACGCCCTCCCAGACCCAGGTCGTCGGCGTGTCGGCGCGGTGCCCGGCGGCGGCCAGCGCCTCGCCCAGCCGGTCCCGGCCGAAGTCCACCGGAACGAACCGGGGCGGGGCGCCGGGCAGCGCGCCGGCCCGGTCGCGTTTGTCCCGCTGGCTGGCCGGCTGGTCGACCTCGAAGACGGCCGCCCCGGCGAGTTCCGGCATCCGCCACGCGCGCCCGTCCAGCCCCGCGCCGAGGATCACCACCTGCGGGCCGGGCCGCTCCCGGACGGCGTCGTCGACGGCGACCGTGCGGGGCGCCATCATCTCGGCGCAGGCGCGGACGCTCTCGTAGTCGACCCGGGGCCGCCAGCCGGGCGGCACCGCGCCGACGCGGACCCGGTCGACGGCGACGCGCTCGTCCGGGCGCAGCATCGGCGACGCGGTCGGGTCGGTGAAGCGCCCCGGGGCGAGCCGTCCGTCGGCGGCGGCACGGCCCTGGCACACCAGCACCGCGGTCCGGCTCGCCCGCACGTCGCTCAGCCGTCGATCCGGGTGATGTTGCGGATCTTGTTGGCGGCGTCCAGCGCCGCCACCTTGTACGCCTCGGCCAGCGTCGGATAGTTGAACACCGCGTCGAGCAGGTAGTCGACCGTCCCGCCGCAGCCCATCACCGCCTGCCCGATGTGGACGATCTCGGTGGCGCCGGTGCCGAACACGTGCACGCCGAGCAGCCGCCCGTCCGTCGGCGAGACGAGCAGCTTCAACATGCCGTACGAGTCGCCGACGATCTGCCCCCGGGCCAGTTCGCGGTAGCGGGCGATGCCCACCTCGAACGGGGTGGAGCTGTCGGTCAGCTCGTCCTCGGTCTTCCCGACGAAGCTGATCTCCGGGATGGTGTAGATGCCGATCGGCTGCAGTTCCGGCATCGCGCGGGCCGGTTCCCCGCAGGCGTGCTGCGCGGCCAGGCGGCCCTGTTCCATCGAGGTGGAGGCGAGCGCCGGGAAGCCGATGACGTCGCCGACGGCGTAGATGTTCTCGACCGCGGTGCGGTAGTCGGCGTCGACCTGGATCCGGCCGCGGTGGTCGGCGGTGAGACCGGCCGCCTCCAGCGCGAGTTCGTCGGTCTGCCCCTGGCGGCCGGCGGAGTACATCACCGTGTCGGCGACGATCTTCTTGCCGCTGCGCAGCACGCAGAGCGCGGCGGTGCGGTGCTTCTCCACCGACGCCACCTCCTCGCCGAAGCGGAAGGTGACCGACAGGTCCCGCAGGTGGTACTTCAACGACTCGACGATCTCCTCGTCGCAGAAGTCGAGCATCCGCTCGCGGCGCTCCACCACCGTCACCTTGGTGCCGAGCGCGGCGAACATCGACGCGTACTCCATCCCGATCACGCCGGCGCCGACCACGACCATGCTGCGCGGTACGGCCTGCAGGTTGATGACGCCGTCGGAGTCGACGATCGTCCGGTCGTCGAAGTCGACGCTGTCCGGGCGTGCCGGGCGGGTGCCGGCGGCGATGACCGCCTTGTCGAAGCTGACCCGGGTCTCCCGGCCGGAGCCGGCGTCGACCCAGACCGAGTGCGCGTCGGCGAACCGGCCGGTGCCGGTGATCATCGTGACCCGGTTGCGGGCCAGTTGGTCGCGGATCACGTCGGTCTGCCGGCCGATCACGTGCTGGGTCCGGGCGGCCAGGTCGGCGACCGTGATGTCCTCCTTGACCCGGTAGCTGCTTCCGTAGAGGTCCCGCTGGCTCAGCCCGGTCAGGTAGAGGACCGCCTCGCGCAGCGTCTTGGACGGCACGGTGCCGGTGTTGATGCACACCCCGCCGAGCATGTCGCGACGGTCCACGACGGCGACGCGACGGCCCAGCTTGGCCGCGGCGATCGCCGCCTTCTGTCCACTTGGTCCGGAGCCCAGCACCAGCAGGTCGTAGTCATACACGCCCGACAGCCTGGCAGCATGTCCCGGCGGACGCCAGCGGAGGGGCCCCCAGAAGTGGATCATTCCCGTATGGTGCGCTGATGCGTCGCCGCGTACCGCTGATCCTGCTTCTCGCGCCGCTGCTCGCCGCCGGGTGCACCGCCGACCCCGCCGCGCCGGCAGCCGACCCGTCCACTCCGCCGACCACGCCCGCTCCGAGCGTCCCCGCCGTCGACTACACCGCCTGGCAGGCGGGCCGTTCCACCCCGGTGGCCGACAAGGTCTACCCGGCGCGGGGCACCGACGCGCTGGACGTCCTGCACTACGACCTGGCGGTGGAGTGGGCGCCGTCGACCCGGACCCTCACCGGCGCCGCCACGCTGCGGATCCGTCCGGTCCGGGACGCGCCGAACCTCGTGCTCGACTTCATGCCCTACCAGCTCGACGGCGTGACGCTGGACGGCACGCCGGTCACCGCCGCGGTGGCCCGGGAGAAGCTCACGGTGACCGCGCCGGTCGTCGCCGACAAGCCGGTGACGCTGGTGGTCGAGTACCACGGCCGGCCGCGGACCACGCCGATGCCGTCGCACCGCAAGGACGTGGAGGACCTCGGCCTCACCGTCACCAAGGAGGGCGGCCTCTGGACGATGCAGGAGCCGTTCGGGGCGTTCACCTGGTACCCGGCGAACGACCAGCCCGCCGACGAGGCGCTCTACGACATCCGGGTGACCGTGCCGGCGGGGTGGACCGCGATCGCCGGCGGCACCCCGGCCGGGCAGTCCGGCACCACGTTCTCCTACCGCAGCGCCGACCCGGTCGCGACGTACCTGACCACGCTCGCGGTCGGGAAGTACCAGAAGCTGACCGCCAAGGGGCCGCGCGGCGTGCCGCTGACCTACTGGTACCGCAAGGGCGCCGACGACGATCTGGTGCCGTACCTGAAGAAGTCCCCGCAGTACCTGGCCTGGCTGGAGAAGAAGTTCGGCCCGTACCCGTTCCCCTCCGGCGGTGTCGTGGTGGTGGACTCGGCGTCGGGCATGGAGACCCAGCAGATGATCACGATGGGCGGGAAGATCGAGGACACCCGGGCCCGCCGGGACCGCTGGGGCAGCGACCTGCTGCACGAGTACGCCCACCAGTGGTTCGGCAACTCCGTCACGCCCACGAGCTGGACCGACCTGTGGCTGAACGAGGGGTGGGCGAAGTACGCCCAGGACCTGTACACCCAGGAGACGCTGAAGCTGAGCGCGGCGAGCCTGGACCGCTACCTGCGCGAGGGCGACGCGGTCCTGCGCAGGAAGCTGGGCCCGCCCGGCAAGCCCGATCCGAAGCGGTTCGCCGAGGGCAACGTCTACCTCTGCCCGGCGGCCATGCTCCGCGAGATCCACCGGCAGGTGGGCGACAAGACGTTCTTCGCGCTGGCCCGCGCCTGGGTGCAGGACCAGCGCAACACCCAGCAGGACCGGGCGTCGTTCATCGCGTTCCTCAACGAGCGGACCGGCCGCGACTTCACCAAGCTGGTCAACACCTGGCTGGACTCGAAGACCACGCCGAAGTCGATCAAGGTCGGTTGACCGGGTCCGGGGCCCCGCGGGGTCGGCGGGGCCCCGGACCGGCTCAGCGGCCCTGGAGCGCCCGGACGTTGTCGCCGAACGTCCAGCCCTTCGACCCGTCCCAGTTGATCGACCAGGTCATCAGGCCCTTGAGTCCCGGCACTCCGTGCCAGGCCTGGCTGACCAGCGACGGGCTCAGGTAGCCACCGCCCGCGCCGGGCTGCGCCGGCAGGCCGGGGACCTGCTTGTCGTACGGGACGCGGATGGTGACGCCCTGGACGGTGAGCCCGTTGTTCAGGCACTGCGTCTGCACGGTGAAGCCCTGCACGGTGCCGGCCGGGTACGAGTCACCGGCGCAGCCGTACATGGAGCCGTTGTAGTACTGCATGTTCAGCCACCAGAGCCGGCCGTTGTCGGCGTACTTCTTGACGATCGGCAGGTACGCGCCCCAGATCGAGCCGTAGGTGACGCTGCCGCCGGTGACGTACGCGGTCTCCGGCGCCATGGTGAGCCCGAAACCGGCCGGCATCTGGGCCAGCACCCCGTCGATGATCCGGATCAGGTTGGCCTGCGACGGCGAGAGCTGGTTGATGTTCCCGCTGCCGGTCAGCCCGGTCTCGATGTCGATGTCGATGCCGTCGAAGTTGTGCCGTTTGAGGATCGGCACCACGGTGGCGACGAACCGGTCGGCGACGGCGGCGGAGCTGAGGTCGATGCCGGCGGCGGCGCCGCCGATGGAGAGCAGCACGGTCAGGCCGGCGGCCTTGGCCTGGCAGACCTGCGCCGGGGTGGGCACCTTCACGCCGGCGTCCATGCCGTCCTCCCAGAGCACGGTGCCGTCGGCGCGGATGACCGGGAACGCGGCGGTGACCACGTTGTAGCCGTGACCGGTGATCCGGGCGTCGGTGAGCGGGATCCAGCCGAGCCCGGGGTGCACGCCGTTGGCCGCGCCGTCCCAGTTCTCCCAGTAGCCCTGGAGCACCTTGCCGGTCGGCCGGGACCGCAGCGCGCAGGTGTCACCGCCCGGCGTGGACGTCGCGGTCGGGGTCGGCGTGGGGGTCCGGGTGGGGGAGGGGGACGCGGTGGGGCTGGGCGTGGGTGACGGTGGCCGGGTGGTCGGGCTGGGTGACGGTGTGCCGCCGGTGCAGGCGCCGAGGTCGGTCCAGAGCGCCGGTACGGCGGCCGGCGTCCAGCCCGCGCCGACCGGCGGGGTGTGCGTGACCAACGCCTGGTAGAGCCGGCCGGCGTAGCTGGCCCGGCTGCCGGCGGTCCAGGTGACGCCCTCGGCCCAGGCCGGCGCGTCGCAGGCCACCAGCGCGGTGGGGTTCGCGGCGGCGGCGAAGCCACCGACGGCGGGCAGGGCCACGGTGGCGGCGAGCAGCGCGACGCCACCGAGCAGAGCGGTCGTCCCACGTCCGAGTCGCATGACATACCTCCTCATCGATGCGGCGGAGGTTATCAGTTAACTTTGTTAAGTGTAAATGCGCAGTAGTCTGTCAGCACTTCGTTCAGGACGTGAAATGTAGGAAGGACGGCGGCGGACGTGGACGCCAGACGCACCACGGTGCGCGACATGCGCCGGGCCAACCGGTCGGTCCTGCTCACCCGGATCTGGCTGGACGGCCCGCTCAGCCGGCACGAGCTGGGCCAGTCCACCGCGTTGAGCCTGGCCAGCGTGAGCAACCTGGTCGGCGAGATGATCACCGAAGGGCTGGTCGAGGAGGCCGGCTCGGTGGAGTCCGACGGCGGTCGCCCCCGGGTGCTGCTGCGGGTCGCCCCCGGCCACGGCTACCTGGTCGGCGCCGACGTGGGCGAGACCCGGGTGCAGGTCGAGCTGTTCGATCTGACCATGACCGCGCTGGCCAAGGCGGAGTACCCGATCGCCACCGCCGAGCCCGACCCGGGACAGGTCGCCACGCACCTGCTGCACGGCCTCGCCGCGGTGACCGAGCAGGCGGGCGTCGACCCGGCCGCGGTGCTCGGCTTCGGCGTCGCCGTCTCCGGCACGGTCGAGCGCGCCGCCGACGCGGTGGTGCACGCGCAGACGCTCGGCTGGGACGGCGTCCCGCTCGGCGCGATGCTGCGCGCCGGCACCGACGTGCCGGTGCACATCGACAACGGCGCCAAGACGCTCGGCCAGGCCGAGATGTGGTTCGGCGCCGGCCGGGGCGTCCGGCACGCGGTGGTCGTCCTGGTCGGCTCCGGCGTCGGGGCCTGCGTGGTCGCCGACGGCGTCGGCTACCGCGGCGCGCACAGCAGCGCCGGCGAGTGGGGCCACACCACCATCGTGTACGGAGGCCGGCGCTGCCGCTGCGGCAACCTCGGCTGCCTCGAGGCGTACGTCGGGGCGGAGGGGGTGCTCGACCGGTTCCGGCGGGCCAACCGGGGCCGCCCGGCGCCCGGCGGGGACGAGGAGAGCGCGTTCGGTGAGCTGCTGCGCGCCGGCAGCCGCACCGCCGCCACGGTGATCGACGAGACGGTCGGCTACCTCGGCGCCGGCCTGGCCAACCTGGTGAACCTGTTCAACCCGGAGCGGGTGGTGCTGGGCGGCTGGGCCGGGCTGGCGCTGGGCGAGCGCCATCTGCCGGCGATCCGCGAGGCGACCGCGCGGCACGCGCTGCGCCAGCCGTACGCGCAGACCTCGGTCGAGCTGTGCCGGCTCGGACCGGACGCGGTCGCGATGGGCGCGGCCACCCTGCCGATGGCCCGGCTGCTGCGCGACGGCGGCGTGCGCCGCGAGCCGGCCGCCCGGCCGGCCCCGCCGCGGCGGTCGCCGGGCCGCTGACCGGCCGAACCGGCGTCACCCGCGGCAGCGGCCGGACCGGCGTCGCCACCGGCCCGGCCGCCCGGGGGTCAGGACGGCAGGGTCCACTTCTGGTTGGCGCCGCCGGTGCAACTCCACACCTGCGTCTTCGCCCCGTCGGCGGACGTGTTGCCGGTGACGTCGAGGCACTTGTCCGCCTGCGGGTTCACCAGGTCCCGCCCGGCGGTCGCGGTCCACTGCTGCGCGGCGCTGCCGTTGCAGGTCCAGAGCTGCACCCTCGTGCCGTCGGCGGTGCCGCCGCCGGCCACGTCGAGGCACTTGCCGAGCGCGCGCAGCGTCCCGTCGGCGGCCCGGGTCCAGCGCTGGTTGGCCGCCCCGGTGCAGCTCCAGATCTGCACCGGCGTGCCGTCGGCGCTGGTGTTGTCGGTGACGTCCAGGCACTTTCCGCCGATGCCGGTGACCGGGCCGGTCGGCGTCGCGCCGCCACCGGACTGGGTGCCGGACCAGGTGAACGTGGCGGTGGTCCGGGCCGGCAGCGGGTAGCTGAAGGACTGCCCGCCCCACACCACCCGCACCGACTGCGCGGACGTGCCGCCGTTGTGCGCCAGCAGCGCCTTGGAGCCGTCCGGGTTGCGGTACGCCACGTTCTGCACCGTGCCGTTGGCGGTGGAGTCGATCCGGGTCGCCCCGGGCCGGACGAACCTGGTCAGATGCCCGGTGGTGTAGTACTCGACGGTGTAGTCGACCTGACCGGCCCGGGCGCCGCCTTCCTGCACGGTGATCAGGCCGGTGCAGGTGCCGCAGCCGCCGTTGTGCGGGCCCATGTTCTGGTTGACCGCGAGGCTCCACTTCACCACGCTGCGGCTCCAGTTCCGGGCGTAGTTCACGATGTCGGCCATGTCCTCGTTGTGCTGGTTGGTGATCCAGGTGCCGCCGGAGTGCTCGGTGCTGAACTGCGGCACCGCCGGGTACTGCGCGCGCACCTGGCTGCCGACCGCCGGGTCGCCGAAGTAGCCGTGCCAGGCGATGCCGCCGAAGAGCGGGTCGGTGCGGACCGCGCTGTCGGCGAGCAGCCCGGAGCCGATGGTGCCGTAGTCGCCGTAGTTCCAGTCGTGCACCAGCACCTTCGTGCTGATCCCGGCGGCGCGCAACGCCGGGTAGACGAAGTTCTTGGTCAGTTCCGTCAGGCCGGAGGCGTTCCAGCTCATGCCGGGGTAGTCCATCGCGGTGGGGTTGCCGGCCTGGCAGCAGTTCGGCTCGTTCTGCACCGAGAGGTAGTCGACAGTCACGCCGCGCGCCGCGTACGCCTGAAGCGTCCGGACCAGGTACTGCGCGTAGGTGGCGTAGTGCTCCCACTTCAGCCAGCCCATCTGGTCCATCCGGCCGTTGTCCTTCATCCAGCCGGGCGCGCTCCACGGCACCACCATCACCCGCAGCGCCGGGTTGAGCTGGCGGGCCTGCGCGGTGAGCAGCTCGACGTTCGTGTCGTAGCCGTTCGCGCCGAAGTCGTTGAGGTCGCAGCAGGTGTCGTCGAGGGACACGTTGCCGGGCCGGGACAGGTCGGACGCGCCGACCGGGTTGCGGACGAACGACAGCCCGATCCCGTCGGTGGGGCTGAACAGCTTGCGCATCACCGCGTCCCGGGTGGCCGCGCTGACTCCGCCGCCGCGCAGCAGGTACGCGGTGGTGTCGGTGATGGACGCGCCGGCGCCCTCGAACGGCTGGTAGCGGGTGTTCTCGTCGACGGTGATGGTGTGGGTGGCGCCGGGGCTGGTGGCGGCGAAGGCGAGTGGGCTCTGCTGTTGCAGCCCGCGGGTGACGGTCCGGCCGCCGCTGTCGGAGGTGGTGGTGAGCCAGACGTCGACGCGTTCACCGGCGGCGTGGGCCGCGGTGGTGGGGACGAGGGCGCCGGCGGTGAGGCAGAGCGTCAGGGCGACGCGGCCGGCGAGGCGGGCAACGGTGGTGGGGGACACGGGTGCTCCTTCCGGATGAATAGACATCCGTGAATGAGCGAACCGTTGTTCCAGGCTTGTGTCAAGACATGAAGGAAAGGGGCGGCCGCCCGGGAAGCTCCCGCACGACCGCCCCGTACGCCGGATCAGCGCCGCTCGCGCGCCCGCCGGACGGTGTCGCGGTACCACAGCGCGCTGCGCTTCGGGGTGCGGCGCTGGGTGTCGTAGTCCACCCGGACGATGCCGAACCGCTTGTCGTAGCCGTACGCCCACTCGAAGTTGTCCAGCAGCGACCAGGCGAAGTAGCCCCGTACGTCCGCGCCCGCCTGCCGGGCCCGGGCCACCGCCCGCAGGTGCTCGGTCAGGTAGCCGACCCGGTCGTCGTCGGCCACGAACCCCTCCGCGTCCGGCTCGTCGTCGAACGCCGCGCCGTTCTCGGTGATCACCATCGGCACGCCCGGGTAGTCGCGGTGCAGCCGCACCAGCAGGTCGGTGAAGGACTCCGGGACGATCTCCCAGTCCATCGCGGTGCGCGGCAGGTCCCGCCGGACCACCCGGCGGACCGGCCGGCCGTCGTCGTCGCGCTCCCGGCCCTGCTCGTCCACGCCGGAGTGCAGCTGCCCGAAGTAGTAGTTCACGCCCAGCACGTCGATCGGGGTGGCGATGACGTCCAGATCCCCGTCCTCGACCGGGATCCGCACCCCCTCGGCGGCCAGGTCGTCGATCACGTCCTGCGGGTACGACCCGCGCAGCACCGGGTCCAGGTAGAGCCGGTTGCCCAGCCCGTCCGCCGCCCGCGCCGCGTCCCGGTCCGCCGCGTTGTCGGTCGCCGGGTCGGCGGTGGACAGGTTCACGGTCAGCCCCAGCTCGATCGGCGTCTGCGCGGCCGCGCGCAGCCGCTGGCTGGCCAGCCCGTGCCCGAGCAGCAGGTGGTGCGCGGCGGCGATGCCGTCGCCCAGGTTCCGCCGGCCGGGGGCGTGGTCGCCGTAGGCGTACCCGAGCATCGCCGAGCACCACGGCTCGTTGAGCGTGGTCCAGGTGCGGACCCGGTCGCCGAGCGCGGCGAAGACCAGCTCCGCGTAGTCGGCGAAGCGGTACGCGGTGTCCCGGTTCGGCCAGCCGCCGGCGTCCTCCAGCTCCTGCGGCAGGTCCCAGTGGTAGAGCGTCACCCACGGGTCCACGCCGCGGCCGAGCAGCTCGTCCACCAGCCGGTCGTAGAAGCCCAACCCGGCCGCGTTGGCCGGCCCGCGCCCGCCCGGCTGCACCCGCGGCCAGGCCACCGAGAACCGGTAGGTGTCCAGCCCCAGGTCGGCGATGAGCGCCACGTCCTGCGGCATCCGGTGGTAGTGGTCGCAGGCCACGTCGCCGTGGTCGCCGTTGGCCACCGCCCCCGGGACCCGGCAGAAGGTGTCCCAGATCGACGGCGTGCGACCGTCCTCGGCCACCGCGCCCTCGATCTGGTACGACGACGTCGCCACCCCCCACCGGAAGGTCGGCGGCAGCGTGTCGATCGGGTCGGCCTGATCGACGCTCGGGCGGTTGAGGTCGGTGTCCATGGTTCTCCTCGCGGTAGCGGTGGGCTCGGACTTCTCAGCGGGGCAGGGGGGCGACGGCCGGGTGCAGCCAGCACGCGACGGCCCGGGTCGGATCGTCGACACCGGGTGGGCCCAGCACCGGCAGGCGCTCGTCGCACGGCGCGAACGCCTTCGGGCAGCGCGGGTGGAACGCGCAGCCGGCCGGCATGGCGCGCAGGTCCGGCGGGGAGCCGGGGATGCCGGTCAGCTCCCGGCGCGGCCCGTGCAGCGCCGGGAACGAGTGCAGCAACCCCTCGGTGTACGGGTGCAGCGGCTCGGCGTACAGCCGGGCCGCGGGCGCCTCCTCGACGATCCGGCCGCCGTACATGATGGCGATCCGGTCGGAGAACTCCACCAGCAGCGACAGGTCGTGGGTGATGAACAGCACCGCGAAGCCGAGCCGCTCGCGCAGCTCGCTGAGCTGGCCGAGGATCTGCCGCTGCATCACCACGTCCAGCGCGGTGGTCGGCTCGTCCATGATGACCAGTTGCGGCTCCAGCGCCAGCGCCATGGCGATCATGACGCGTTGCCGCATGCCGCCCGAGAGCTGGTGCGGGTAGCTGTCCAGCCGGTCGGCGGCGATGCCGACCAGCCGCAGCAGGTCCTTCGCGCGGGCCAGCCGGCCGGCCGCGGTGCTCTTCGGCTCGTGCGCCTTGATCACGTCGAGGAGCTGGGTGGAGACCCGGTGCACCGGGTTGAGCGAGTTCATCGCGCCCTGGAACACGATCGACGTCTCCGCCCAGCGGAACTCGCGCAGCCGGGCCGGGCTCAGCGTGAGCACGTCCACCGGCGGTCCGTCGGTCGGGTGGTAGATCACCTGGCCGCCGCTGACCACGCCGGGCGGCGGCAGCAGCCGGGTCAGCCCGTACGCCAGGGTGGACTTGCCGCTGCCGCTCTCCCCGGCCAGGCCGAGCACCTCGCCGCGGTGCAACGTCAGGTCCACGTCGCGGACCGCCCGCACCGCGTCCGCGCCGACGCCGTAGTCGACGCACAGCCCCCGGATCTCCAGCACCTGGTCGCTCATGCGGTGCCGGCCGGGCATGCCCTCACGGCCCTCGCTCCGCTCGGTGCGTTCGCTCATGCCGTCTGGTCCTCTCGGGTGTCGGGCATCGGGACGGGGGCCGCCGTCGGGGCCAGCACGGGGGTGAACCCCACCCGCATCCGCACCGTGCGGCCGTCCGCGGTGCGGATCCGGGTCCGGCCGCCGGTGCGCAGTCGAGGGCTGACGAACTCGTCGATGCCGAAGTTGATCAGCGCGAGCGCGGTGCCGAGCAGCGCGATGGCCAGCCCGGCCGGCACGAACCACCACCACGCGCCCTGCGCGAGCGCCTGCTGGCCCTGGGCCCAGAACAGGATGGTGCCCCAGTTCCAGGAGCTGACCGACGAGATGCCGATGAACGCCAGGGTGATCTCCGACATCACCGCGAAGATCACCGTGCCGACGAAGCCGGAGGCGATGATCGCGGTCAGGTTCGGCAGCACCTCGAAGCCGATGATCCGCCAGGTCCGCTCGCCGTTGGCCCGCGCCGCCTCGACGTAGTCGCGGCGGCGCAACGACAGCGTCTGGGCGCGCAGCACCCGGGCGCCCCACGCCCACGAGGTGAGCCCGATGATGAGCGCGACCAGCAGGTCACCGGCCTGGTCGACGAGCGACGCCACGATGATGATCAGCGGCAGCGCCGGGATCACCAGGAACACGTTGGACAGCGCGGAGAGGCCCTCGTCGGCCGCGCCGCCCAGGTAGCCGGCGGTCACCCCGATCAGCACGGACAGGATGGTGGCCAGCACGCCGGCGATCAGGCCCACCACCATCACGCTGCGCGCGCCCACCAGGATCTGGCTGAAGATGTCCTGCCCGAGGTGGGTGGTGCCGAACCAGTGCCGGGTCGACGGCGCCTGGAGCACGTCCGCGCCTCGCGCGTCCGGGTCGTACGGCGCGATCCACGGCCCGATGACCGCCAGCAGCACGTACACGCCGAGGAGGGCCAGGCCGGTCGCGGCCTTGGCGTTGGCCACGAAGCGGAACCGGCGGCGCCGGGCCCGGGCCGACGGCTGCGCCATCGCGCCCTGGCCGGGGATGACCTGCTCGATGCTCGACGGGGAGATTGTCATCGCTCAGCTCTTTCGGGTCCGCGGGTCGAGGAGCAGGTACGCGACGTCGGCGAGCAGGTTCGCCACCAGCACCGAGATCGTGATGATCAGGAAGATGCCCTGCATGAGCGGGTAGTCCTTGCTGCCGACGGCCTGGAAGAGCTGGAACCCCAGGCCCGGATAGGAGAAGACGATCTCCACCAGCAGCGTGCCGCCGACGATGAAGCCCAGCGACAACGCGAAGCCGGAGACGTTGGGCAGCAACGCGTTGCGCGCGGCGTAACTGAGCGCCACCCGGCGCTCGGAGAGCCCCTTGGCGTGCGCCACCGTGATGTAGTCCTCGCTGGCGACGGTGACCATCATGTTGCGCATGCTGAGGATCCAGCCGCTCATCGAGGAGACCAGGATGGTCGCCGCGGGCAGGATGCTGTGCTGGAGCGCGCTCGGGATGAAGTACGCGTCGAACGCCGGCACCAGCCCCGGCTCGTAGCCGCCGGAGGAGGGGAAGAAGCTGCCCGGTCCGGCGAACAACGCGATCGCCACCAGACCCAGCCAGAAGTAGGGGATCGAGGAGAGGAACGTGGTGGCCGGCAGCAGCCCGTCGATCCACGAGCCGCGCCGCCAGCCGGCGCCCACGCCGAGCGCGGTGCCGAGCAGGAAGCTGACCACCGTGGTGACGCCGACCAGGCCGACCGTCCACGGCAGGCTGCTCCCGATCACCTCCGACACCGGCGCCGGGAAGAACGTGAACGACAGGCCCAAATCGCCGTGCAGGAGCTGCCCCCAGTAGGCGACGTACTGCTCCCACAGGTTGCGGTCGGAGTCCAGCCCGAACAGCACCCGCAGCGAGGCGATCGCGTCGGCGCTGATCCGACCCTGGTTACGCGAGATCAACGACTGCACCGGGTCGCCCGGCACGATCCGCGGGATGAAGAAGTTGAGCGTGATCGCCGCCCAGGCGGTGAACAGGTAGAAGGCCATCCGTTGCAGCAGGAACCTCATCGGGCCGCCTCCTCGGGCACGGTTGCCTCCGCCGCCGCGACGGTTGCCCCGTCGAACAGCCAGCAGGCCGCCCAGTGCCCGGGCCGGTCGTCGATCGGGATCGGCGGCGGCAGGTCGGTGGCGCACCGGGGCATGGCGTGCGGGCAGCGCGGGTGGAACCGGCAGCCGGCCGGCGGGCGGATCAGGCTCGGCGGCTCACCGTGGTCCGGCCCGGCCGCCGCGACACCGCCGGCGCCGGTGATCCGCTCCGGGTCCGGCGCCGAATCGATCAACAACCGGGTGTACGGGTGCGCCGGCCGCTGGGTGACCGTCTCGCTGTCGCCGCCCTCGACCATCCGCCCGGCGTACATGACGATCGTCTCGTCGGCGAAGTAGCGGGCCGAGGCGATGTCGTGGGTGATGTAGAGGATGGCCAGGTTCAGCCGGTCCTTGAGGTCCTGGAGCAGGTTGAGCACGCCGAGGCGGATCGAGACGTCCAGCATGGAGACCGGCTCGTCGGCGAGCAGCACCTCCGGGTCCGCGCCGAGCGCCCGGGCGATGGCGACGCGCTGGCGCTGGCCGCCGGACAGCTCGTGCGGGAACGCGTCGAGGTAGCGCTCGGGCGGGGTGAGGCTGACCCGGGTGAGCAGGTCGGCAAGCGCCTTCTCCAGCCCGTCCGCGCCGTCGCCGGCGTTGCCGTGGATGCGCAGCGACCGGGTGAGGTGGTAGCGCACGGTGTGCACCGGGTTCAACGAGGCGAACGGGTCCTGGAGGATCAACTGCACCCGGCGCACGTACGCCCGGAAGCGCCGGCCGCCGCGGACCCGGGTCGGGACGCCGTGCAGCCGGATGTCGCCGGCGGTGCGCGGATAGAGCTGGGCCAGCAGCCGCGCCACCGTGGACTTGCCGGAGCCGGACTCGCCGACCAGCGCGGTCACCCGGCCGCGGCGCAGCGCGATCGAGACGTCGTCGACGGCGTGCACCACCGCCGAGGTCCGGGAGAGGAGGTCGCGCAGCCGCCGGCGGACCGGGAAGTGCTTGGTCAGGCCGACGGCCTCCAGCACCACCTCGTCGGCCGGCGCCGGGGCGCTCTCGGTCGTCGTCATGCCGAATTCCTGTCTGGGGTTGCCGGGGTGAGGGGCGGGCACCGCCTCCCCGGCCGGCGGGCGCGCCGGCCGGGGAGGCGACGCCGGGTCAGCCGGCGGTCGGCTTGAGGTGCAGCACCACGTCCACCGCGTTGGGCTGGGTGGGCTGGAGCGCGCCGTACGGGTTCGAGTCGTCCGGCCAGCCGGTCCAGTTCTTCGTGCTGTACGCGCCGCCGATGTTGTCCGCGCCGACCGGGATCATCGGCACCTGCTCGACGAAGATCTTCTGGAGCGTGGCGAGCGCGGTGGTGCGGGCGGCGTCGTCGGTGGCGTTGGCGTACCCGATCAGCGCGTCGGTCGCCGCCTTGTCCTCGAAGCGGCCGAAGTTGCCGGCCGGCGAGGCGGTCCCGATCGGCTTGAGCACCCGGCCGTCCATGATCGTCCGGTAGATGTCGTACGGCGTCGCGCCGCTCTCGGTCCACCGGAACGTGGCGTCGAAGTTGCCCTGCTCCACGTTGCGGAACCAGGCGTCCTGGTTGGCCTTGTCGATGGTCGCCGCGATGCCGATCTTGGACAGGTTGTCCTTCACGATCTCCAGGCTGGTCTGGTAGTCGGACCAGCCGGCCGGGTCGGTCAACTTGATCGTCACCGGCTTGCCGCCCTTGTCCTTGAGCGTGGTGCCGTCGAGCTTGTAGCCCGCGCCGGTGAGCAGCGCCTTGGCGCCCTCGACGTCGACCTTGTGCTCCTGGCCCTTGTACTCCGCCGCGATGAACGGGTCCCCGGCCGGGCTGGGCAGCCCGGTCACGCTCTTCACCTCGGGGTGGAAGTACGCGGCCTCGGCGGTGGTGAAGATGTCCGCCCGGTCGACGACCATGTTCATCGCCTTACGCAGCGTCGGGTCGTCGAACGGCTTCTTCGTGGTGTTCAGGTAGAGGCCGTGGATGCCCAGCACCGGCGGCGCCCACACCTTGTGGTTCTTCTGGTCCTTGGCCACGAACACGGTCTGGTAGTTGGGGATGAAGACGAAGCTCCACTCCGACTCGCCGTTGGCCAGCGCGGTGGTCTGCGCGCTGTTGTCCGTGTACGAGGTGAAGCGCAGCTCCTTCACCTTCGGCGCGTCCTGCCAGTAGCCCTTGTCCCGCACGGTCAGCGTGGTGGTCGCCGGCGTGAACGACTTGAGCGTGTACGGCCCGCTGCCGACCGGCTGCTTCACCGGGTCGGTGGTCGGGTCGGCGATCTTCTCCCAGAGGTGCTTGGGCACGATCGGCACCCGCCACAGCACCTTCTGCTGGTTGACGAACTGCGGGCTGGACATCGAGATGGTGACCTCGTTGCCGGTCGCGACCGCGTCCGTGTACGGCACGCCCTGGTCGTTGAGCGCCGGGAACTTCTTGACCAGGTTGTAGGTGAACGCCACGTCCTCGGCGGTGACCTTCTGCCCGTCCGACCAGGTGGCGTCCGTGCGGACGGTCACCTTCACGGACTTGTAGTCCGGCGACCATTCGGCCTTGCTGGCCAGCCACGGCTTGAACGGGTCCGCCGGCTTGACCGGGTTCCACATCATCAGCGGCTCGTAGATCTGCCAGCGGTAGCCCAGCGACGCCGCGGCCGAGGTGGTCAGGAACGGGTTGTTGTTCTCCGCCTGCGGGCCGTTGGGCATGCCGACGTTCAGCACGGTCGCGGCCTGGCCGCTCTTCTTGTTCGCGTTCGGGCTGTCGCCGCACGCGGCGACCGTGGTGGTGACCATCGCGCCGGCCAGCGCGACGGCGAGGAGGTGCCTTCTTCTCATGGAGGTCTCCCTCGGTGGTCCCGCATGTCCTCGGGCGGGATGTGGTGGATGGAGGGTGTGCGGTGGTGCCACCGGCGGGCGGGCCCGCCGGTGTGGTCGCCGGGTTCGGCGGGGGTGACTGCTCAGGTGACGCGGGTGGAGGCGCGGGCGGCGAAGCCGGTGGGGATGACGGTCGGGGTGTCCGGCAGCGGCGTGCCGGTGAGGTGGGCGATGAGGAGCCGGGCGGCGGCCGCGCCCATCTCCCTGAGCGGCTGGTGTACCGAGCTGAGCGGCGGGTGGGTGTGCCCGGCCAGCGGCAGGTCGTCGAAGCCGACCACCGCCACGTCCTGTGGGACGCGGCGGCCGGCGTCGCGCAGCGCCTGGAGCGCGCCGGCGGCGGAGAGGTCGTTGTGCGCGAAGACCGCGTCGAACGGCACGCCGTCGGCGAGCAGCCGACGCACCGCCGCGCGCCCGCACTCGAACGTGAAGTCGCCCTCCACCACCCGCGCCGGCTCGATGGGTACGCCGGCGTCCGCGTAGCCGCCGGCGAAGCCGGCGAGCCGTTCCCGGGTGCAGCCGAACCGGCGCAGGCCGGTGATGACGAGCGGTCGTCGGCGTCCGAGCGCCAGCAGGTGCGCGGCGGCGGCCCGCGCGCCGGCCTCGTTGGTGGTCCGCACCGACGGGAAGCCGGGCTGGTGACCGCGGTCGTCGATCAGGATCACCGGCAGGCCGCGGCGGTGCAACCCGGTGATGTAGTCCAGGGTGCCCTCGGGTTCGACCACGAGCAGGCCGTCGAAGGACTTCGCGGAGACCTGGGAGGCGAAGCGGCGCATCGACTCGTCGCCGTGGGTGCAGGTGAACAGCAGCATGCCGTAGCCCTCGGCCTCGACCGTGTCGGCCGCGCCCTGGAGCACCTCGCCCATCCACGGCCAGGTCAGCGCCGGCACCAGCATGCCGACCACCCGGGTACGCCCCCGGGCCAGGCCGACGGCGCGGGCGCTGGGTACGTAACCGAGGTCGCTGATCACGGCGCGGACCCGGTCGGCGGTGCGGATGTGCACCTCGCCCTTGCCGTTGAGCACGCGCGAGACGGTCGTCTTGCTCACCCCGGCCCGGGTGGCGACGTCGGCGATGGTGATCGGCACGTGACGCTCCCGGGTCGCAGGGGTGAGCGGGATGTTTCGGAACCGGTTGCGGTAGCGGTTCCGTGGCAGTCAACCGAAGTGGCGCCGGTCACGTCAATAACGGCCAGGTAACAAACCATGACTAAGTTCGAGCCCTGAAAAAAGCAGCGGGGCAGCGGATGTGTGGATCAAGCCGGTGAGCAGCGTCGATGCGATGTCGGAGCGGTGGTCCGATGTGGACCGAGGTCAGCTCCGCGCGTACACGTCGCCGGCGTTCGCCTCGTGCGGCACCGCGCACAGGTACGCCGTCACCTCGGCGGCCGACCGCCAGCCGGGCAGCGCGAATCCCATCTCGTCGCCGAGCGCCACGGCGAACCCGGTGAAGCCCAGCGCGGTGAGCCGGTCCAGGCAGCGCCCGGCCAGGTCCCGCGCGATGGTGGTGAACTCGAACGACAGGGCCGGCACCGGCCGGCTCAGCCCGGCCAGCACCGCGTCCTCGAAACCCTCCACGTCGATCTTGACGAACGCCGGCGCGCCGTGCTCGGCGATGAGCGCGTCGAGGGTGGTGCCGGCCACCTCGATCTCGGCGTCCCAGGTCTCACCCGCCCAGCCGGCGGCCTGCCCGGCGGCCCGGACGAAGCCGGGGGAGGCGGTGGAGACGGTCGGGTTGGCGGAGTTCACGTGCAGCCGAACCGGTCCGGTGGTCCGCCCGCAGGCCGCCTCCACCACGGTGACCGCCTCGTCGCCCGCGTGCAGGGCGCGCAGCACCCGTGCACAGAGCGGTTGCGGCTCCACGGCCACCACCCGGGCGCCGAGCCGACGGAAGCTGGCCAGCCGGTCACCCACGTGCGCGCCGATGTCGAGGACCAGGTCGCCGGCGCGCACCAGCGGCGCGTAGAACGCGTCCAGTGCGGCCTCGCGGGCCCGGTCACCGTGGTAGAAGTCCAGCGAACGGCGCAGCCCGGCCAGCGCCGGATCCGCCTTGAGCGCCTCGATCACGCCGTCCCGACCCCCCACCTCACCGACCGTAGTCACCCGTGCCGGAACGTGAGCGGCATTCGGTCGTTCCACCAATCACACTATCCTCCTAGGATGCCGTAGCGGGTGTGACCCGTCAGGAAGGGACCGAGCAGGAACGGGTGCCGCCCGGCGTGCGGGCGGGACCAGCCCGCTCAGGGCGTCTCGACGACCTCCTGGCCGAGCGGCCAGAGCGCGGCCGGGACCAGTTTGAAGTTGGCCACCCCGAACGGGATACCGATGATCGTCACGCAGAGCGCGACCCCGGCGAGGATGTGCGACAGGGCGAGCCACCAGCCGGCCAGCAGCACCCAGAGCACGTTCGCCAGCCCGGACGGGACGCCGGCGCCCGGCTTCGGCACGAGCGTGCGCCCGAACGGCCACAGCGCGTACGAGGCCAGGCGCAGCGAGGCCACGCCGAACGGGATGGTGACGACCAGCACGAAGCAGATCAGGGCGGCCACGCCGTAGCCCAGGGCCAGGACGATGCCGCCGCCGAAGACGAGCCACAACAGGTTCAGCAGGAAGCGGATCACCACTCCATGGTGCCCGCCGCCGGCAACCGGCCCGAACCGCGGCGGGGATCGGGTTACCGTCGGGTTGCGGCCCGGTCGGCCGCGCGGAGAGGAGCACGCCGTGGAGCCGTCGACCGAGGGCGTCACCCGCACCGAGTTGCAGCGCGCCCACGCCGAGGTGCCCGGCCGCCTGATCGTGCAGACTCTGTTCCAGATTCCGGTCGGCAGCCAGTCGGGACGGCACAGCCACCCCGGCGAGGAGGTCGGCTACCTGATCCAGGGCGACATCGTGATGGAGTTCGACGACCGGCCCGCGCTCGCCGTGGCGGGCGGGGAGCCGTTCCTGATCCCGCCGGGCGTCGTGCACAACGCGCGCAACGTCGGCGACGTCGAGACCCGGATGCTCTCGTCGTACTTCGTGGACGACAGCCGGCCCCTGGTCACCCCGTACTGACCTCGGGCCGGTCCGGCGTCAGCAGGGCCACCACGGCGTCGGCGGTGTCCGGATACGCGGCGAGCAGCGGCGAGCCGCCGCCGGTCCGCTGGTCGGGCCCGGTGGGGGAGCGCCACGGCGCGTCGCAGCCGAGCAACGCGGCCACCGCGTCCAGCGCGTCCGGGCGGGCGACCAGCATGCCGGCCACCGGGCCCGCCTGGGTCGGCGGCGGTGCCGCTGCGGGCGCGGCGGGTGCGGCGGCCCACGGCGGTGTCCAGGCGTCCAGCTCGGGCAGCGTGGCGGGGAAGGTGCGTTCCGCCTCCTTGACCAGCAGCGGCACCAGCTCCGGGCCGTGCTCCCGCAGCGTGGTGATCAGGGTGGGCAGCCACGGCAACAGCACCGGGTCCGGCAGTCCGGCGAACGCGGCCGACATGGTCTCCACCACGAACGGCGCCAGCCCCGGCACCGGGTCGAGCGCGTGCACGAACCCGGACAGGTACTGCGGGAACGCCGGCACCACAAGCGGGTTGCCCAGCAGCTCGGCGCAGTGCTCCCGGAGTTGGGCCAGCGGCAGCAGGCCGAGCTGGTGGCGGGCGGCCCAGAGCAGCGCCAGCTTGGCCGGCGCCTCGGGGTGGGCCTGGGCGACGGCCAGTTCGAGCTGGGACCGGTCGCAGCCCAGCGACAGCGCGAGGCTCTCCATGTGGAACAGGAAGCCGAGCATGGCGCCGACCTGGCGGACACCGGTGGCCTCGTCGACGAACGCGGTGGGCAGCAGCGTGCAGTAGTGGGCGTACCCGGTGGTGACGAACGCCTGACACCAGGCCGGCAGCGTCGGCGCGGTGGTGCGGTGGTGGGCGAGCAGCCGCCGGATGCGGCGCAGCACCTCCGGCGCGTCGTCGACGGTGCGTTCGGCCGCGAGCAGTTCCACCGCCCGCGCGCCGAGTTCGTCGACCAGCCGGGGACTGTCGAGCAGGCGGATGGCGTCCTCGACGGCGGCGAGCGCGCGGGCGGCGGTGGCGTCCGGGCCGCGGACCGCGCGACGCAGCCGTTGCTCCAGCACCTGCTCGACGGTGACGCCCTCGTAGCCCAGCTCGATGAGGGCGCGTTGGTTGCGGCCGAGGGCGAGGTCCCAGCTCTCCTGGGTGGAGCGGTGGCCGAGGCGGCGCTCGCCCATGATCGGGCGGACCGCGTCGGCGGGCAGCAGGTGGCGCAGCATCCAGAGCAGGTCGGAGCAGGGTTCCAGCGCCGGGTCGGCGCGCAGGTCGAGCAGCGCCCGCTGCACGGTACGCCGCTCCAGGTCGAGCCCGAGCGGGCGGAGCCGGTCGAGCACGTCGCGGGCCAGCGGCGGCAGCGAGTCGTATCCGACCTGGCCGACGCGGTCGCCGCCGAGCAGGATCTCGCAGAGCCGGCGGACGTCGCGTCGGCCCGGCACCACGTCCTTCTCGATGCAGGTGACCGCGGCGTCGGCGAAGTCGTAGGGGGTCGGCCTGGCCCGGTTGCGCAGGTTGGCCAGCAGGATCGAGGTCTCGAACACGGCGATCGCGTCGGCGGTGCTGGCGAGGTAGCCGTTGCGGCGGGCGAGTCGGACGATGTCGACGCACCAGCCGCGCAGTTCCGCCTCGTCCAGCGCGTCGAGCGCCGGTGGCGCGGCGAGGAAGCCGCTGAGCCGGTCGGCGGTCTCGTCGGGCGGGGTGGCCGTCGGGGTCGCCCGGGTGCGGCGGCCCTTCTTGCCGGTCTGCTGTCCGGCCAGCCGGTACGGCGTGAGCCGGGTGCGGCCGACCGCGGCGGCCCAGTTCGCGGCCGCGATGGAGACGGTGCCGGGGGCGAGGCCGAACTGCGCCTCGATGGCGGAGTGGCTGGACGGGATGAGGCCGTAGCGCCAGCGGGTGCCGGTGCGGGGGCTGATCGGGAAGTCCGGGGCGGTGGAGTCGAGGCCGAACTGTTCGACGTGGCTGGCGGCGTGGAACGCGCCGCAGACGTAGAGGCAGTCGGCCGGGTCGGCGCCGGAGGCGGCGAGGTGCTGGCGCATCCGCGTCCACATGTGGCGTTCCCGGTCCTCGTCGCGGTCGTCGCGGGCCGTCCGGGTGGGGCGCAGCCGCCGGAACAGGCTGCCGATCAGCACCATGACCTGCCGGTAGGTGTCGTGGTCGGCGTCGGCGAGGGGGCGTTCGACGTACTGGTCCCACCACTCCGACCAGTGCCGGACCTTGCCGTGGTGCAGCAGGTGGGCTTCCAGTTCGGCGAAGCGGGGGCGCAGGTCGCCGATCTCCACGCCGACCGCGTCGCCGTGCAGCGCGGCGTCCTCGTCGGCGGCCGGTGTCGGGTCGGGGTCGGCCGGTTGGTCGTCGCGCGGGGTCCACTGGAAGACGTGGTCGGTGGAGCGGTCCACCAGCACCAGCTCGACGCCGGGCGTGTCCAGCGCGTACGCGATGGCCTGGTATTCCGCGGAGGCCTCGGTGATCGGGGCGATGACGCTCAGCGGGCTCCACTCGGCGGGGAAGCCGTCGAGTTCGGTGGCGAACGCCTGCACGGCCACCGGAAGGCGGCAGTTGCGCAGCTCGTCGAGGAGGGGGCGCAGGTCCTCGCAGAGTTCGAGGTAGATGACCTTGGGTGGGCGGGCGCGTAGTCGCCGGGCCATGGCCAGCGCGGACGCGGGGGAGTGGTGGCAGACCGGGAAGATCTCCAGTCGTTCGCCGAGGGCCCGGTCGACGTCGTCGACCATGCCGGCGAGGATCCCGGCGAGCGCGTCGGGGGACTCGGCGAACGCGGCGGCGGCGTCGGTGAGCTGCTCGCGCAGCGCGCCGAAGAGGCCGGTCGGGGCGGGTGCGGTCATGACAGCGACGCGATCGCCTGGCGGCCGCCGTCGAGGAAGCCGTCCCACTCGCCGCCGTCCGCCTTGGCCCGCGGCTCGACGACGCCGTGCAGGTACTTGTTGAGGATGGCCAGGTCCTCCGGGCTGCGTCGGGCCAGCGAGCCGACCAGCGACCCGGCGAGCGTCCCGGCGCGCAGGGTGCGGTCGCCGAAGAAGTGGCTGTGCAGCACGGCGTCCTCCAGCACGCCGATCTGCTCGGCGGTGGACAGCGCCGACTCGAGCTTCTCGTCGTCGCTGGTGGCGGCGGACGCGGCGGCGCGCAGGTCGGCGAAGCTCTGCAGCAGGATGTCGAGCAGGGTGGGCGGGACCTCCAGCTCGATGCGGTGCCGGCGCAGCAGCTCCTCGGTGCGGAAGCGGACGATCTCGGCTTCGCTGCGCTTGTTGGTGACCACCGGGATGCGGACGAAGTTGAACCGGCGCTTGAGCGCGGAGGAGAGGTCGTTGACGCCCCGGTCGCGGCTGTTCGCGGTGGCGATGATCGAGAAGCCGGGCTGGGCGAAGACGATGTTGTCCTGGTCCAGCTCGGGGATGGAGACGTACTTCTCGGACAGGATCGAGATGAGGGCGTCCTGGACGTCGCTGGTGGAGCGGGTCAGCTCCTCGAAGCGGCCGATGACGCCCTGCTCCATCGCGGTCATGATCGGCGAGGGGATCATCGACTCGCGGGACTGGCCGCGGGCGATGACCATGGAGACGTTCCAGGAGTATTTGATGTGGTCCTCGGTGGTGCCGGCGGTGCCCTGCACGACGAGCGTGGAGTTGCCGCAGATCGCGGCCGAGAGCAGCTCGGCGAGCCAGCTCTTGCCGGTGCCGGGGTCGCCGATGAGCAGCAGGCCCCGGTCGGAGGCGAGCGTGACGATGCTGCGTTCGACGAAGCTGCGGTCGCCGAACCACTTCTGCGGGATCTCCCGGTCGAGGCCGTCGGCGCGTTCGGAGCCGAGCACGAACAGCCGGACCATGCGGGGGCTCAGGCGCCAGGAGAACGGCTTCGGCCCGGTGTCGACCGACTCGAGGTAGGCCAGCTCGTCGGCGTAGGTGACCTCGGCGGGGGCGCGGAGCATGTCGGACATCAGGGGTGCTCTCCTAGGTGAGGAAGTTCTTGAGCTCGACGACGAGCTTGCGGATGTGGCCGGAGATGACGGGGGTGCCCAGGTCCTTGAGGCGTTGCCGGAACCAGGGGTTGACGCTCTGGTTGCCGGAGCTGTTGACGGAGCCGACCGGGATGAACTTCACCCCGGAGCGGTGCACGGCCTCGATGCCGTCGAACAGCGGCTGGGAGCGGTCGAACTCGTAGAAGTCGGAGATCCAGACCAGCACCGTGTTGCGGGGCTCGACGATCTTGGGGCGGGCCAGTGCCATGGCGACCGGGCCGTCGTTGCCGCCGCCGAGGTTGGTGCGCAGCAGCACCTCGAACGGGTCGTGCACCCACGGGGTGAGGTCCAGCGCCCGGGTGTCGTACGCGATGAGGTGCACGTCGACCTTGGGCAGCCCGGCGAAGATGGAGGCGAGGATGGTGCAGTTGACCATCGAGTCGACCATCGAGCCGGACTGGTCGACCACCACGATGAGCCGGGACGGCGTGGTGCGCCGCGCGGTCTGCCGGTAGTAGAGCCGGTCGACGTAGAGGCGTTCGTCGTCGGGGCTCCAGTTGGTGAGGTTCTGCCAGATCGTGCGGTCGAGGTCGAGGTTGCGGAAGACCCGCTTGGGTGGCACCGAGCGGTCGACCGTGCCGACGGTGGTCTGCGCGACCTGGGTGCGCAGCACCTCGGCGACCTGGTCGACGTAGCGGCGGATCAGTGACTTGGCGTTGGCCAACGCGACCCCGGACAGGTTCGACTTGTCGCGCAGGAGCTGCTCGATCAGGGACATGCTCGGGGTGAGCCGGGCGGCCAGCGCCGGGTCGGCGAGCACCTCCCGCAGGCGCATCCGGCGCACCAGGTCGCCCTCCAGGCCGGCGAGTGTGGCGCCGAGACCGGTCCCGTCGCGGCGCAGCTCCCCGGGGGCGACGCCGCAGGCCTGCTCGAACCAGCCGGCGTCGGCCTGCCAGCGGGCCAGTTGCCCGGCGCTGACCTCGCCGGCGCCGGTGGCGAACACGTTGAGCAGCAGCTTCGAGGCCAGCGCGGCCCGGCGTACCTCGGTCTCGGTGGGCTGGAACGGGCCGGCCGGTGCGTCGGGGTCGGGGGTGAGCAGGTCGCGCAGCTCGTCGGCGAGCGCCGGGAAGCGCTGGACGACGGTGTCGACGGAGACGGCCGGGTCCAGCAGCGCGGTGGGCAGGTCGAGGTCGTCGACGACGGCGACGCTGGCGGATTCCAGCGCCGGCTGCTCGTCGGTGTGGAACAGGCGGGCGAGCAGTCGCCAGTAGAGCACCTGGCGGCGGTTGGCGTGGTCGCGGTCGGCGGTCATCGGCGCAGCAACCTTCCGGCGCGTTCGCGCAGCACGGCCACCGCGTCGCCGGCCCGCGCCTCGGCCTTGGCCACCTTCGGGTCGGTGACGCCGCATGCCCAGTCGCCGTTGTGCGCCTCGACGGTCTGCCGTTTGACGGTGGCCCGCACGGCGAGTGGTTGCAGCAGCCAGCGGTCGTCGTCCCAGCGGAGCAGGCCGAGGCACGCGGTGGCGGCGTTGACGAGCGCCGGGGTGAGCGGCCCGGCGGCGGGCAGCCGGTCGACGGCCAGCGGGATCGTCTGGCCGTCGAGCGCGACCACCGGCTCACCGTCGTCGTCGCGGACGACGCGGCCCTCGACCAGGACCGGTTCGGCGAGCGCGGCGGGGTGGCGTTGCAGCGGCGGGGTGGCCGGCGCGGTCGCGTCGGCGAGCAGCACCCGGGCGGTGGCGAACGGGTCGGCGGGGTCGCCGAGCACGGCGCGTTCCTCGACCCAGTGCAGGTCGCCGCCGTGCGCGGGCAGGTCGGTGACGGTCACGGCCCGCCGCTCGGCGAGGGCCTTGAGCAGCACCGGGTACGCCTCCAGCAGCCGCCAGCCGGCCGGGCCGACGATGGTGGCGACCTTGGCCGCGACGACGGTGACCCGGACCAGCCGGCCCGGACCGCCGCCGGCGGGTTCGAGCAGGGCGTGCAGCTGCGCCTGGAACGCGGTGTCGTGCTCGTGCACGTCGACGCCGAGCGGCAGCAGCCGGCCGGACACCGTCTCCGCCGGGGCGGCCTCGGTGGCGGCGCCGGCGGCGAGCAGCACGGCCCGGGTCCACAGGTCGGCCCACCGGCGGGTGGGCACCGGCGTCGCGGCGGTCACCGGCAGGCCGGCGCGCAGCTCGGTGGCGAGACCGTCGAGCAGCACCGCGAGGCGGCGCTGGGAGGGCTCGGCGAGCGTGGCCTCCACCGGTCCGGCGGCGCCGGAGAGCAGCTCGTGGTCGGCGCCCCGCCAGCCGGCGAGCGTCAGCTCGTGCAGCCAGGCGCGCGCCCCGGCCAGGGCGGGGGTGGCGCCCGGCGCGGCCGACGGCGCGGCGGCCCACGGGGCGCGGGAGCGGTGCAGCGCGGTGTCGAGCCGGTCCAGCAGCGCGTCGTGGACGGCGCCGAGCAGCGCGGCGCGGGCGCCGGCGAGGACGGCCAGGTGGTCCTCGGTGAGCGCGCCGGTGGTCGCGGCGCGCACCGCCTCGGCGGCGCGCTGGGCCAGCGGGGTGCCGTCGACGGCGGCGGCCAGCGCCGCCCAGGCGGCGGCGTCCGGCTCGCCCGGTCGGGCCAGCCCGCGGGTCAGCGAGTCGTCGACGCCGTCGACCACGGCGAGTGCCTCGGCCAGGCCGGCGGGTGCGCCGTCGTCGAGTTGGGTGAGCTGCGCGGCGAGCATCAGCGCACCGTCGCGGTGGCCGGGAACCAGTGCAGCTCGGGCACCGGCGCGGTGCTCGGCGGGACCTCCAGGTAGGCCAGGTGGCGCAGGAAGCGGCTGAACACCACCGCCGCCGGCCCGGGCTCGTGCCGCGCGTCGGTGCGGGCCAGCAGCGCGACGCCGCTGTCGACGCCGTCGCCGGTGTCGATGCGCAGGTAGCGGGCGACCTGCTCGACGCCGTACTGGAGCACGGCCTCGTCGGCCAGCGCGTGCAGGTGCTTGCAGAGCAGGCTGCCGCGCAGGCCGCCGCAGGGGCGGTTGTTGTTGGTGCTGCAGTTGACCGCGTGGCTGCCGGCGGTCACCGAGGAGACGTAGACCCGTTCCACGTCGGACCCGCTGGACACCACCCCCTGCAACCGGCCGTCGGCCAGCTCCACGAAGGGCACCTTGGCCAGCTTGCGGGCCCGTGCCGGGGGCGCGACCCGCAGCACGCTCCGTCGTCGCCGTGCGGCGTCCGTCGGCTCCGTCATCGTTTCGACCTTCCCGCCGGTCGGCGTCGCCGGGCACGCCGGAACGCCGTCGCCGGCCCGTGCTCCGTGCCGCTGTGACGACAAGGATCATGGACCACGGGTACGACAGCGACGCGGACTCCCACCGCCGCCCAAACGACCGTTAAGCTGGCAGGGTCCGGACCCGGACGCCGCCGCACCGGCTCACCCACCCCTGGAGCTCATCGCGCTATGAACGTCGACCGGATCCTGCCCACCGACGAGGCACACGACCTGCTGGAGCTCGCCACCGAGCTCGCCGACCGGGAATTGGCGCCGAAGGCCGCCGGCTTCGAGGAGCGGGCCGAGTTCCCCCGGGACGTGCTGCGCACACTGGGCCGGGCCGGCCTGCTCGGCCTGCCGTACGCCGAGGAGCACGGCGGCGCCGCCCAGCCGTACGAGGTCTACCTCCAGGTGCTGGAGATCCTCGCCAGCCGGTGGCTGGCCGTGGCCGAGGCGGTCAGCGTGCACACGCTGTCCTGCTACCCCCTCGCGCAGTTCGGCACCGACGCGCAGCGCAAGCTGCTGCCCGACATGATCGGCGGGGAGCTGCTCGGGGCGTACTGCCTCTCCGAGCCGCAGGGCGGGTCGGACGCGGCGTCGCTGACCACCCGGGCGGTCCGCGACGGTGACGACTACGTGGTGACCGGCACCAAGGCGTGGATCACCCATGCCCGGGTCGCCGACTTCTACAACATCTTCTGCCGCACCGGCGGGCCCGGCCCGAAGGGCATCTCCTGTCTGCTGGCCGACCGGGCCACGCCCGGCATCGCACCGCA
Organism: Micromonospora sp. NBC_01392; assembly: GCF_045040125.1. NCBI lineage: Bacteria > Bacillati > Actinomycetota > Actinomycetes > Micromonosporales > Micromonosporaceae > Micromonospora > Micromonospora sp. NBC_01392. Next base: position 3,883,241 of record NZ_CP109549.1, read on the forward strand.
GGCCGCCGAGCGCACCATGGGCCTGCACGCCTCCCCGGTCGCGCAGATCGCGTTCGACGACGCCCGGGTGCCGGCCGAGCGGCTGATCGGCGGCGAGGGCGCCGGCTTCACCATCGCCATGTCGGCGCTGGACTCCGGCCGCCTCGGCATCGCCGCCTGCGCGGTCGGCCTGGCGCAGGCCGCGCTGGACTACGCGGTCGACTACGCGCGCCAGCGGCAGCAGTTCGGCCGCGCCATCGTCGACTTCCAGGGGCTCGGCTTCATGCTCGCCGACCACGCCACCGGCATCTCCGCCGCCCGCGCGCTGCTGTTGGCCGCCGCGCGGCTGCGCGACGCGGGCCGGCCGTACTCGATCGAGGCGGCGAAGGCGAAGCTGTTCGCCACCGACCTGGCGATGCGGGTGACCACCGACGCGGTGCAGGTGCTCGGCGGCGCCGGCTACGTCGCCGACCACCCGGTCGAGCGGTACATGCGCGAGGCGAAGGTGCTGCAGATCGTCGAGGGCACCAACCAGATCCAGCGGCTGGTCATCTCCCGCGCCCTCGCCAGGGCCGCTGGCAATCGTCGATCCGGTAAGTGACAGAAGGCATTTGTGAACTTGGAGGAGTAGGCGGTGTGAGAAATGTCGACTGGTTGCGGCGTGTCGCTGGGTCCGGATGGGTAGGCTGCTCGGCGGACTGGTCCTGGTAGAGCGAGCCGTCTAGGCGTCATCGTAGGAGATCACGGTGGTTTACGCCCGGGCGTCGTTGGTCGATCAGAGGGTCGACGTGGATCGGTCGGTCGCTTGGGATGCCACGTGGGCGACCGGTCAGGAACTTGCCGTTTCTCGGCTGGTCAGCGAGGTCGGCTCAACGCTGGACGGGCGGCGTAAGGAGTTCCTTGACATGCTGCGCGACTTGGCTCTGTTGACCGTCTTGGTTCAGACCGCGACCGGCTTGGCCGGTTTGGTGTCGAGGACGTGAAGGTGGCTCCCGTGGTGCGGGGCCGCAGGCCGTTGGTCATGAACCCGGCCGAGGTGGACGACGATCTGGTGCGTGATGTCACCGAGATCCTGACAGTCCTGTGCGCCTGGTGCTACGGGTCCGGCGCCACCGTGAACCGCGCCGGTCGCGCGGTCGAGGCGGTCATCGACCCGGACGAGTCGGCGTGAAGACGGTCCAGGCGTATCGGTTCGCCCTTGACCTGAACCCGGCGCAGGAACGCGCCGTGCTCGCGCATGCCGGGGCTGCCCGGGTCGCGCACAACTGGGCCCTTGCTAAAGTGAAAGCAGTCCTGGATCAGCGGGCCGCCGAACGCACCTACGGCGTGCCGGACGATCGGCTCACCGGCGATCGGGTGGACACTCGCGGCGCTGCGCCGGGAGTGGAATATGGCGAAGGACGACGTCGCGCACCTCGCGGTGCTCTCCACGGGAGAACTGGTACCCAACCCGCGGCACCTCAACGACGCCCAGCGCCGCCTACGCCTTCTCGGGCGGGCGATGTCCCGCAAGAACGGCCCGCACCGACGGACGGGCCGACGCCCGTCGAAGCGGTGGCAACGCGCCGCCAACCGGCTCGGCCGAGCCCACGCCCGGGTGGCAAACCTGCGCCGTGACGGACTACATAAACTCACCACCCGCCTTGTCCGCGAACACGCAACAGTCGTGGTGGAAGACCTCAACGTTGCCGGGATGCTGCGCAACCGCAGGTTGGCCCGGCACATCACCGATGCTGGTTTTGGGGAGATCCGCCGGCAACTGACCTATAAAGCCTCGTGGAACGGGGGACAGTTGATCGTCGCCGACCGCTGGTACCCGTCCTCGAAAACCTGCTCAGGCTGCGGCGCGGTGAAAACCAAACTGCCCCTGTCCGAGCGTGCGTACCATTGCCAGACATGCGGCCTGACCCTTGACCGGGACCTCAATGCCGCACGTAACCTTGCCGCACTCGCGGCACAGGCAACTACCGCCGGGAGTAGCTCGGTGGCTGCGCGTGGAGCCGACCAGAAGACCCGCGCACGCGGGCAGGTGGCGTTGAAGCGTGAACCCGGCACGGCATCCGCCGGTCAGACCGGGACCGTTCCACCGCAAGGCGGGACTACCAACCGTGCGCTCACCAGAGTGCACTGAGAAGGTAACGGCTAACCTGTCGCGGTGACCTTCCCCCGGATCACCGCCGACCCCGACGTGATGGGCGGGGCGCCCTGCGTGCGGCAGTCCCGCGTGCCGGTGGCCACGCTGCTGGCCATGCTGGCCGACGGCATGTCCGTCACGGACATCCTCACCGATCTGCCGTTCCTCGACGAGGAGGACATGGTGGAGGTGCTGAACTACGCCGCCGACGCGGTCCGCGACCGCACGGCCCGCTGAGCGTCACCGCGGCGAGGCGGGTACGGCGTGGGAGCGCTATCTCCGGTAGGTTGCAGCGCGTGGAGGAGATCGACCGCGCGATCGTGGCCGCGCTGACCGGGGACGGTCGCCTGTCGTACACGGATCTGGCCGAGCGGGTGGGCCTGTCGGTGTCCGCCGTGCACCAGCGGGTCCGCCGGCTGGAGCAGCGCGGCGTGATCAAGGGGTACGCCGCCCGCGTGTCGTTCGAGGCGCTGGAGCTGCCGTTGACCGCCTTCGTGGCGATCCGGCCGTTCGACCCGTCGCAGCCCGACGACGCGCCGGAGCGGCTGGCCCACCTGCCCGAGATCGATTCCTGCTACTCGGTCGCGGGGGAGGATTTCTATCTCCTGCTGGTGCGGGTGGCCGGCCCGGCCGACCTGGAACGGCTGCTGCAGGAGATCCGCATCGCCGCGAACGTCACCACCCGCACCACAGTGGTGCTGTCCACGCCCTACGAGAACCGGCCGCCGAAGATCAGTGGCGAGCTGCCTGGTCGGGGCCGTTCCCGGCCGTCGTCGGAGCCGGCAGGTTCCACCGCTGGATGACCCGCCGGCCGTGCTCGTGACCGAGCACGCTGAGCGTGGCGGTGTCCAGCCGCAGCAGCCCGCCGGCCGACGGCGGCAGCCCGATCCAGCGTGCCCCGAGCACCCGCAGGCTGTGGCCGTGCCCGACCAGCGCGACGGTGCCGTGTTCCAGCAGCGGGACCACCCGGTCGAGGACCCGGTCCAGGCGGGCGCCGACGGCGTCCGGTGACTCCCCGCCGGGGCCGCCGTCGGTCCAGATGCTCCAGCCCGGTCGTTCCTGCTGGATGTCGGCGGTGGTGCGGCCCTCGTACTCGCCGTAGTTCCACTCGGCCAGCTCGGGGTCGATGGTGTCGACGGTGAGCCCGGCCAGCAGCGCGGTGCGGGTGGCCCGCTGCCGGGGGCTGGACAGCACGCGCGCGAAGCGCCGGCCGGCGAGCAGGGGAGCGAGCGCGCGGGCCTGCCGCTCACCGTCGGCGGTCAGCTCCAGATCGGTGTACGAGGTGTGCCGGTGGCTGGCGCTCCACGTGGTCTCGCCGTGCCGGACCAGCAGGATCTCGTTCATCGGCTCAGTCAACCACGTGGGCACCGGACCCGCCCGGCACCCACTTTCACCCTATTGTCCTAGGATGCATTAGCGGGTAGTGCACCACCGCACGTGTTTGCGGTCCGAGACATCGGGGACGCAGCAGAGGAATGCGCAGCCCAGACGAGGAGGGCGACATGAGCTTCACCGACAAGGCGAAGAGCAAGGCCCAGGAGATGAGCGGCATGGCCAAGGAGCGCATCGGTGACGTGACCGACAACGAGCGGTTGCGGGCCGAGGGTGCCAGCGAGCAGAGCACGGCGCGCGCCAAGCAGGCCGGGGAGAACGTGAAGCAGGCCGGCCGCGACGTCAAGGACGCGTTCGAGAAGTGACGACGGACGAAGGCGGGCCACCGGAGTGCCGGTGGCCCGCCTTCGGGTGTGTGTCGGCGCGGGTCAGTCGTCGCGGTGGGCGTGCCACCAGGACTGGCCGGCCTCGGGCAGCGTGTCGATCGGGTCGTAGTAGGCGTAGCGCTTGTTGAGCGCCTCCAGGTCGGCGGACTCGATCGAGGTGCGGTAGTTCTTCGTCCAGTAGGAGATGCCGCGCTCACGGTCGTAGTCGGTGAGCATGTGCACCCAGCGCTTGCCGACGAACGGCACGTCGCAGACGATGCGCGGGGTGGCGTAGCCGGGCAGGTAGCCCATGATGTCGTGCTGGAGCTGCTGGGCGTGCCAGACCGGGACCCGCCAGTGCTCGGCGTTGGGGATCATGTCGCACATGTAGAAGTAGTACGGCAGGATGCCCGTCTCGCCCTGGAGCGCGAAGCAGAGGTCGAGCAGGTCGGCGCTGGTGGCGTTGACGCCGCGCATCAGCACGCCCTGGTTGCGGACGTCGCGGACGCCGACGTCGAGGGCGGTCTGGGCGGCCCTGGCGACCAGCGGGGTCAGCGACTGGGCGTGGTTGACGTGGGTGTGGATGGCGAGGTTGACGCCGCGCCGGGCGGCGGTGCGGGCGACGCGTTCGAGGCCCTCCACGACGTCGGGCTGGAGCCAGTGCTGGGGCAGGCCCATCAGGGCCTTGGTGGCGAGCCGGATGTCGCGGATGGTTTCGATCTCCAGCAGGCGCATGAGGTAGGACTCGAGGTTGCGCCACGGCACGTTGGCGACGTCGCCGCCGGAGACGACCACGTCGCGTACGCCGGGGTGGGCCTTGAGGTAGGCGATGTGGGCGTCGTAGCGGTCGACGGGCTTGAGCGTCAGCTTGAGCTTGTCGACGGCGGGGGTGGAGTTGCCGACGAGGTCCATGCGGGTGCAGTGGCCGCAGTACTGCGGGCAGGTGGAGAGCAGCTCGGCGAGGACCTTGGTGGGGTAGCGGTGGGTGAGACCCTCGGCGACCCACATGTCGTGTTCGTGGAGGCTGTCGCGGCTGGCGTAGGGGTGTGAGGGCCAGTCGGTGCGCCGGTCGGAGGCGACCGGGATCATGTAGCGGCGGATCGGGTCCGCGAGCAGCGCCTCGGTGGTCATGGTCGCGAACGGCACCATCGTGTTGATCATTTGTGGCGGCACCAGCATGGACATGGTGGCCAGGGCCTTCTGGTCCGCTTCGAGGTCGGCGTAGAAGGTCTCGTCGACGGTGTCGCCGAGGACGGCGCGGAGCTGCTTGATGTTCTTGACGCAGTTGACGCGCTGCCACTGGGCGTTCTCCCACTGTTCGCGGGTGACGTGGCGCCAGCCGGGGAAGCGGGTCCAGTCGGGCTCGACCAGGGGGGCGCGCCGGTATTCGTAGGGCTGTCCGGCGGCGGGGACGGCGACCGGCGTGGAGCGGGGCGTCGGGATGGTCTCCACCGGTTGGGTCTGGGTCACGGCCCCTCCTCGTCTGCGGTGCGGGTTGATCAACCTTGCGAAGGCTACTGGAAAATCTGCGGTGAAGAAATTAGTCTGCCGTAAGTTTTCCCGCGACGCGAACCCCACCCCGGGGTTCGGGCGGCTGGACGTAGGGGGTCGGCGTGACGTCACCGGTGGGTCTGCACCGAGTCGTGGAACCGGCGGGGGTGCTGCCGCAGGCGGCCTGGCGGCTGGACGCCGACCCGCGGATCGCGGCGAACGAGGTGCGGATCCGGGTGGAGCGGCTGAACCTGGACGCGGCGAGTTTCCGGCAGCTGGCGGAGAAGCACGGCGGGGACGGCGAGAAGGTCCGCGCCGAGGTGCTGGAGATCATCTCGACCCGGGGGAAGATGCAGAACCCGGTGACCGGGTCCGGCGGGATGCTGATCGGCACGGTGGAGGAGGCGGGCCGCCGGTCCCCGCTGGGGCTGCGCGCGGGCGACCGGGTGGCCACGCTGGTGTCGTTGACGCTGACGCCGTTGACGATCTCCGACGGGCTGGCCCGGTGGGACGGGCGCAGTGAGCAGGTGCCGTGTGACGGGTACGCGATCCTGTTCGCCCGGTCGATCGCCGCGGTGCTGCCGGCGGATCTGCATCCGGAGCTGTCCCTGGCCGTGCTGGACGTGTGTGGGGCGCCGGCGTTGACGGCGCGGGTGGTGGCCGAGCAGGTGGCGCGGCGGGCCCGGGAGGGTGACGCGCGTCCGGTGTCGGTGGCGGTGATCGGTGGGGCCGGTAAGAGCGGGTCGTTGTCCCTGGCGGCGGCGCGGCGCGCGGGCGCGGGTCGTACGGTCGGGGTGGTGCCGGTGGCGGCGGAGCGGGACGCGCTGACGGCGGCCGGGTTGGCCGACGCGGTGGCGCTGGCGGACGCGCGGGATCCGGTGGGGTTGTCGTCGGCGGTGACCACGGCGTTGGGGGTGCCGGCGGACGTGACGGTGGTGTGCGTGGACGTGCCGGGTTGTGAGCACGGCGCGGTGTTGGCCACGGCGGACGGCGGGACGGTGATCTTCTTCTCGATGGCGACGAGTTTCGCGGCGGCGGCGTTGGGGGCGGAGGGTCTGGCGGCGGACGTGACGATGCTGGTGGGGAACGGGTTCGTGCCGGGGCACGCGGAGCTGGCGTTGGAGTTGTTGCGGGCCGAGCCGGGGGTGCGTGGTCTGTTCGAGGCGCGGCTGGCGGCAGACTGAGGTCATGACGAACCCCTCGACGCTGTACCGCGGTGGAGTGTTGCATTGTCCGGCCGAGCCGAGCGCGACGGCGTTGTTGGTGCGGGACGGGCGGATCGCCTGGTTGGGTGCGGACGCGGAGGCGCCGTCCGCGGACCGGGTGGTGGAGTTGGACGGCGCGTTGGTGACGCCGGCGTTCGTGGACGCGCACGTGCACGCGACGGATACCGGTCTGGCGTTGTCGGGGCTGGATCTGTCGGGGGTGCGGTCGGCCGGGGAGCTGCTGGACGCGGTGTCGGCGTTCGCGGCGGGGTTGCCGGGTGACGCGGTGGTGTTGGGGCACGGCTGGGACGAGTCGACGTGGGTGACGCCGGTGGTGCCGGACGCGGCGGCGGTGGACCGGGCGGCGGGTGGGCGGCGGGTGTATCTGTCGCAGGCGTCGATCCATTCGGCGTTGGTGTCGGCGGCGTTGCTGGCGGCGTGTCCGGAGGTGTCGTCGGTGGCGGGGTTCGACCCGTCGGGTTGGTTGCGGCGGGACGCGCATCATGTGGTGCGGGCGGCGGCGTTCGGGTCGGTGACGCGGGCGCAGCGGGTGGCGGCGCAGCGGCGGGCGTTGGGGCATGCGGCGTCGTTGGGTATCGCGGCGGTGCACGAGTGCGGTGGTCCGGGCATTTCGGATGAGGAGGACTTCACCGGGTTGTTGGGCATCTCGGGGGCCGGGGTGCCGGAGGTGTACGGGTACTGGGGTGAGTTGCTGGGTGCGGCGAAGGCCCGGGAGTTGGGTGCGGTGGGTGCGGGTGGGGATCTGTTCGCGGACGGGGCGTTGGGGTCGCGGACGGCGCACGTGTCGGCGGCGTACCTGGACGGGGAGCCGGGGGCGTGTGGGCACGGGTACGTGTCGGCGGAGCAGGTTCGTGATCATTTGTTGGACTGTGCGGCGCACGGGATGCAGGGCGGGTTCCACGCGATCGGGGACGCGGCGATCGGCACGGTGTTGGCGGGGTTCGCGGCGGCGGCGGAGAAGGTGGGCACGGAGCGGTTGCGTGCGGCGCGGCACCGGGTGGAGCACGCGGAGATCATGAGCAAGCGGTTGATCGCCGGGTTCGTGGAGTTCGGGATCGTGGCGTCGATGCAGCCGGCGTTCGACAGGTTGTGGGGTGGCGCGGGTCGGATGTACGAGTCGCGGTTGGGTTTGTCCCGGTCGTTGGAGTCGAATCCGATGGGTGCGATGCACGGGGTGGGGGTTGCGTTGGCGTTCGGGTCGGATTCGCCGGTGACGCCGTTGGATCCGTGGGGTTCGGTGCGGGCGGCGGCGGCTCATCACAATCCGTCGCAGCGGATGAGTGTGCGGGCGGCGTTCGCGGCGCACACCCGCGGCGGGTGGCGGGCGGTGCATCTGGACAGCGAGGGGGTGCTGGCGTTGGGGGCGCCGGCGACGTTCGCGGTGTGGGATGCGCCGGCCGGGGTGGACCGGGGGTTGCCGGTGGTGTTGGCGGCGGATCCGGAGTTGCGGGGGCCGGATGATCCGACGCCGCTGCCGGTGTGTCGGGCGACGGTGTTGCGCGGTGACGTGATCTATCAGGAAGGGTCTTCGTGACAGGGAAGCTTGGGCTGGATCCGGTGCTGGTGTCGCGGGCGCGGGAGTTGGCGCGTCGGGCGGGGCAGCCGGTGGTGGATCTGGCGCGCAGCCATACCACGGTGTCGGTGGAGCGGGCGGTGCTGCGGCTGGCCGGGGTGTCGGGCGCGGATCCGGACGGTATTCCGTGGGTGAACCGTCTGGTGGACGCCGTGGTGGCGGATGTGGGCCTGGGTCACGGGGTGGCGGTGCCGGTGTTCGACGCGTTGGCGCGGGAGGGCATCTCGGATGTGACGTTGCTGGCGCAGAAGGCGGCGGCGGGGTCGGTGCGGTTCGGGGTGCCGTCTGGCAAGGCGGCGACGGCGGCGCGGCGGGCGGCCCGGAAGGCGGTCGCGGCGGGGGTGCGGCAGATCGACCGGCGGCGCGCGGAGCGGGATCGGTTGGTGAGGCGGCACGGGGATCCGAAGCAGCGGCCGTGGATCTATCTGATCGTGGCGACGGGCGACATCTACGAGGACATTCCGCAGGCGCAGGCGGCGGCGCGGGCGGGCGCGGACGTGATCGCGGTGATCCGGTCGACGGGGCAGTCGTTGTTGGACTACGTGCCGGAGGGGGCGACCCGGGAGGGTTTCGCGGGCACGTACGCGACGCAGGAGAACTTCCGGTTGATGCGGGCGGCGTTGGACGAGACGTCGCGGGAGTTGGGCCGGTACGTGCGGTTGACGAACTACGCGTCGGGGCTGTGCATGCCGGAGATGGCGACCCTCGCGGGCCTGGAGCGGCTGGACATGATGCTCAACGATTCGATGTACGGGATTCTGTTCCGGGACATCAACCCGATCCGGACGTTCGTGGATCAGCGGTTCTCGCGGCAGGTGCACGCGCGGGCGGGGATCATCATCAACACCGGTGAGGACAACTATCTGACCACGGCGGACGCGGTGGACGAGGCGCACACGGTGACGGTGTCGCAGTTGCTCAACGAGTTCTTCGCGCACGAGGCGGGGTTGTCGGACGGGTTGTTGGGGCTGGGGCACGCGTTCGAGATCAATCCGGATGTGCCGGAGTCGTTCCGGTTGGAGTTGGCGCACGCGTTGTTGGCGCGGGAGTTGTTCCCGGACGCGCCGTTGAAGTGGATGCCGCCGACGAAGCACATGACCGGGGACGTGTTCCGGGGGAACCTGTTGGACGGGTTCTTCAACCTGGTGGGGACCATGACGGGGCAGGGCATTCTGCTGGTGGGGATGATGACGGAGGCGGTGGTGACGCCGTGGCTGTCGGACCGGGACGTCGCGTTGCAGAACGTGCGGTACGTGTTGGGCGCGGCGGGTGGGTTGCACGAGGATTTCGTGCCGGCGCCGGGCGGGTTCATCCAGCAGCGGGCGCATCGGGTGCTGGGTGAGGCGGTGGAGTTGTTGGAGCGGATCGGGGAGCAGTCGTTGTTGACGGCGATCGCCGAGGGCACGTTCGGGATCATGAAGCGGCCGGCGGACCGGGGCAAGGGCCTGGACGGGGTGGCGCGGCACGAGGGTGACTACTACAACCCGGCGACGGAGATCCTGGAGCAGCCCTCATGACGGGGAAGACGGTGGTGCGGCCGTACGGGGACACCACGGGTGACGGCATGGTGCAGGTGTCGTTCACGTTGCCGGTGCCGCACGACAAGCGGGCCGAGGGCGCTGCGGTGCAGTTGGCGAACAGGATGGGCATGGATCCGGCGATGCTGGTGCACGCCAAGCCGATCGGGGACGGGTTCACGTTCTTCGTGGTGTACGGGCGGGTGAACCACCTGGTCGACCTGGACAAGGTGCAGGTGGTGGAGCGGGACTTTCCGCTGCTGTCGGCCAAGGAGGTCAACACGGTGGTGAAGCAGCGGATGCGTCGCAAGTTGTCGGTGGTGGGGGCGTGTATCGGCACGGACGCGCACACCGTGGGCATCGACGCGATCCTGAATGTGAAGGGCATCGCCGGGGAGAAGGGCCTGGAGTACTACCGGGAGTTGAAGGTCAGCAATCTGGGTGCGCAGGTGAGTGTGCCGGAGCTGGTCGAGGCGGCCCGGAAGGAGAAGGCCGACGCGGTGCTGGTGTCGCAGGTGGTGACGCAGCGTGACGCGCATCTGCACAACACGCGGGAGATGTCGGCGGCGTTCCGGGAGGCGATGCCGGCCGGGAAGCGGCCCCTGCTGATCGTAGGTGGGCCGCGTTTCGACGAGACGATGACCGGCGAGTTGGGCGTGGACCGGATCTTCGGTCGCGGGACGACTCCGGGCGAGGTGGCCAGTTACCTCGTGCACGCGTTGATCACTTCCAGGAAGGCGAGCAGTTGAGCGAGCAGGATCCCCGGGTGGGGTTGACCGTCACGCACCGCCGGTATGTGCCGTACTCGCACGCCCACTACGCCGGGAACCTGGTGGACGGGGCGTACGCGTTGGGGTTGTTCGGGGACGTGGCCACCGAGGTGTGCATCCGTACCGACGGCGACGAGGGGTTGTTCGCGTCCTACTCCGATGTGCAGTTCCGGGCGCCGATGAAGGCCGGTGACGTGTTGGAGGTGGTCGCGACCGTCACCCGGGTCGGCACCCGCAGCCGTACCATCGACTTCGCCGCGCGGGTGGTGTGCCGGGGCCGCCCCGACCGGGGCGAGTCGGCCGCCGAGGTGCTCGCCGAGCCGGTCGTGGCGGTCACCGCCACCGGCACGGTGGTCGTTCCCCCAGCGGCGTGAGCACGGTTGTGCGGCGACCGGGGTCGCTGACGAAGGGCAGCGGCGCGTGAACCTCGCTGTCTGCGCGGATGTCGGGTCGACGTACACGAAGGCCGCGGTGGTGGACCTCGACGGTGGTCGGCTGGTCGGCGCGGCGGCCGCGCCGACGACGGTGGGCACCGACGTGTTGCACGGTCTGGACGCGGCGGTGGGCGCCGCCACCGCCGGGCTGGCCGGCGGGGACCTGCCCTGGTATGTGTGTTCGTCGGCGGGGGGTGGTCTGCGGCTGGCGGTGGTCGGCTACGAGCCGCTGGTGACGGCGCAGGCGGGCCGGCGGGTCGGGTTGTCCGCCGGGGCGAATGTGGTGCACGTGGCCGCCGGGCGGCTCGGGCGGGCCGACCTGGCGGCGTTGCGCGCCGCCCGGCCCGATGTGGTGCTGCTCGTCGGCGGCACCGACGGCGGTGACGCGGACACCCTCACCCACAACGCGACCCGGTTGGCGCGGGCGCGCTGGCGGGTGCCGGTGGTGCTCGCCGGCAACGCCGACGTGCGGGGCGAGCTGGGTGCCGTGTTGTCCGCGGCGGGGGTGCCGGTCACCGCCGCGGACAATGTGTTGCCGCGGATCGGGGTGCTGACGCCGGGCTCGGCCCGCGCGGCGATCCGGGAGGTGTTCCTTCGGCACGTCATCGGCGGTAAGAAGTTGTCCCGTGGTGGTCGTTTCGCCCGGTTGGTGCGGGCCGCCACCCCGGATGCGGTGCTCACCGGTGTGGAGGTTCTGGCCGACGCGCTCGGCGGGGACCTGGCCGTCGTGGACGTCGGTGGCGCCACCACCGACGTGTATTCGGTGCTCACGCCCGATGAGCGGGACAGCGGCCCGGGCCAGGAGGTCGCCGGCACGCTGTGGCGGGCCCGCACCGTCGAGGGGGATCTGGGGATGCGGTGGAGTGCCCCGGGTGTGGTGCGGGCCGCCGTCGAGGAGCGGCTGCTCGCGGTGGGGGAGGCCGACGACCTGGCGGCTGCGGCGGCGGTGCGGGCCGCGGATCCCGGGTTTCTGCCTGTCGACGACGCCGACCGGGCGGCGGAGCGGCGGATCGCCGGGCTGGCCGCGACGGTGGCGTTGCGTCGGCACGCCCGGGGCGCGGCGACCGGTGAGCGCGCCGGCCGGGATCTGCGGGACGTGAAGGTGATGGTCGGCTCCGGTGGGGTGTTGCGGCACGCGGCGCCGGTCGACGCCGCCGGTGTGCTCGCGGCGGTGCTCGGTGACCACGCCGGGGGGTGGCCGCTGCCGCGGGCGGCGCGCGCCGTCGTCGACGTCGACTACGTGCTGGCTGCCGGCGGGTTGCTCGCCGGTGATCATCCGGGTGTGGCGGCGGCCCTGCTGCGTCGGCATCTGGCCGGCTGAGCGGGCGGCCGTCGGCTGTCGGCGTATCGAGACGCGCCGACGCGACACGCCGTGGCGCAACACACGACAGGCCGGGGTGGGTTGACAGCGGCGGGGGTGCACGCCGTACCGTCTTTGAGTCCTACCACGGGAAGCGGCTGTTGTTCGTTTCGTCCTCTCGTCCGCTGGCCGAGTGACCGGAAGGTTGCGGCGGCCAGGTCCAGCGGGCGGGGGTCGGCGGGGCGGCGCGAACCGGTCGCGGTTACCGGTGTACGGGCAGGGTGAGAGGAACGGCCAGTAGACAACGGCCAGGCGGGGGCAGCCAGTCCACGTCCGGTCGGTCCGAAGGTCGGCGCCGATCGTCCTCGCCCCACCGGCCGGGGAGGGCCTGGGAGCATCGGGGCGCGGCTTGGGCCGCGCCCCGATTTCCGTCGCCGGGCCACCTACGGGCGCCTCGACGCGGCGGCCGGGTAGCCTTCGGCCCGTGATCGTGGTGAGGTGCCGGTGACGACGCTCGACCGGGAACAGCCGCGTGCCACCGACGGGGCACGCCATCCGGGTGCCGTGGCGCGTCCGCTGCCGCTGAGGCTGGCCGTGCCGGCTGCCGTGTCGGCCGGGCTGGCGTTGCTGGTGGCGTTCCCGCCGTACGGGCTGTGGCCGCTGGCGCCGGTCGGGGTGGCGTTGCTGGCCGCCGCGGTGCACCGGCGGCGGCTGCGTGCCGGCGCCGGGTTGGGTTTCCTGGCCGGGGTGGCGTTGTTCGCGCCGCTGCTGGAGTGGACGAATCTGCACACCGGTTGGCTGCCGTGGGCGCTGTTGTCGCTGTTGCAGGCCGGCTACCTGGCGTTGCTGGGCGCCGCGACGGCGTGGGTGTCGCCGCTGGCCGACCGGTGGCGGGTGGGGTGGCCGCTGCTGACCGGGGTGCTGTGGGTGGGGCAGGAGGCGCTGCGTGACCGCACGCCGTTCGGGGGGTTCCCGTGGGGGCGGCTGGCGTTCAGCCAGGACACGTCGCCGCTGTTGCGGCTGGCCGCGCTCGGCGGCGCGCCGCTTGTCACGTTCGCCGTGGCACTCGCCGGTGGGCTGTTGCTCGCCGTGGCGTGGCGGGACTGGCGCCGCCGGGCGGGGCAGTGGCGGCCGGTCGCCGGGCTGACCGCCGGGCTGGTGGCGTTGCTGGCCGCCGGGGCGGCCGTCCCGGTCGGGGTGCGCGGCGGCGGGGACACCGTGACCGTGGCGATCGTGCAGGGCAACGTGCCGCGTCTCGGGCTGGACTTCAACGCCCAGCGGCAGGCGGTGCTCAACAACCACGTCGACGCCACCGTCGAGTTGGCCGAGCGGGTCGGTCGCGGCGAGGCGCAGCGTCCCGACCTGGTGGTGTGGCCGGAGAACTCCAGCGACATCGACCCGCTGCGTAATCCGGGGGCCGGTTACCGCATCTCGCAGGCCGCCGACGCGATCGGCGCGCCGATCCTGGTCGGCGCCGTGCTGTCGGGTCCGGGCCCGGGTCAGGTCCGCAACGCCGGCCTGCTGTGGCGGCCCGGCAGCGGCCCGGACCTGGGCCAGGTGTACACGAAGCGGCATCCGGTGCCGTTCGCCGAGTACGTGCCGCTGCGGGCGATCGCCCGGAAGGTCAGCGCCGAGGTCGACCGGGTGCGCTCCGATTTCGTCCCCGGTGACCGGCCGGGGGTGCTTGATGCCGGGGTGGCCACGCTGGGCGACGTGATCTGTTTCGAGGTCGCCTACGACGGCATCGTGCGGGACACCGTCACCGGCGGCGCGCAACTGCTGGTGGTGCAGACCAACAACGCCACGTTCGACGTGGCGGAGGCCCGCCAGCAGTTGGCGATGGTGCGGCTGCGGGCCGTCGAGCACGGCCGTGCCGCGTTGATGGCCTCCACGGTGGGGGTGTCCGGGTTCGTTTCCCCGGATGGGCGGGTAGACGGTGCCACCGGGTTCAACACCGCCGAGGTGGTGGTGCGGCAGATGCGACTCGGGGACGGGCGTACCCCGGCCACCGTGGTCGGGGCGTGGCCGGAGGTGGCGTTCGCGGCGTTCGCGGTCGCGGCCCTGCTCGGCGCGGCCGTGGCGCGTCGACGCCGGGAGGTCGTCCCCGGCTGAGCCGAGGAGAGGCGGTACGACGGTGGGTGCGCAAGCCGGCCATCCCGGGGTGGGGCGGGTCCTGGTGGTCATCCCCACCTACAACGAGGCGGACAACGTGCGGCGGATCGTGGCCCGGGTCCGCGTGGCGGCGCCCGCGGTGGACGTGCTCGTCGCCGACGACAACAGCCCGGATGGCACCGGCGGCATCGCCGAGGCGATCTCCGGTGTCGACGCGCAGGTGCACGTGCTGCACCGGCCCGGCAAGGACGGCCTCGGCGCGGCCTACCTGGCCGGGTTCGGGTGGGCGCGGGAGCGCGGCTACGACGCGGTGGTGGAGATGGACGCCGACGGCTCGCACGCCCCGGAGGACCTGCCGGCGCTGCTGGCCGCCGCCCGCGACGCCGACGTGGTGATCGGCTCGCGGTGGACGCGCGGCGCGCGGGTGGTGAACTGGCCGTGGCGGCGGCTGCTGTTGTCGCGGGTCGGCAACCTGTACGCGCGGGTGGCGTTGGGTATGCCGGTCAGCGACGCCACCGGCGGTTACCGGGTGTACCGCTCGGCGGTGCTGGACGCCATCGACCTGGGGTCGGTGCGGTCGCAGGGGTACGCGTTCCAGGTGGAGTTGTCCCGGCTGGCGCACCGTGCCGGGGTGCGCATCGTGGAGGTGCCGATCACGTTCGCCGAGCGGGAACACGGTGACAGCAAGATGAGTCCGTTGATCGTGGCGGAGGCGTTGTGGTGGGTCACCCGGTGGGGGGTGCGGGACCGTCGGGCGGCGGTGCGGGGCCGCCCGGACGCGTTGGCCCGGTGGCCGTGAGCGGGGGCGTGTCATGCTGGAGGGGCGTGACGACACGTGCGGGCCGATGAGGTGAGATGCGCCGAGGACTGAAATTCGTACCGTTGGCTCTGTTGCTGCTGACGCTGCTGGAGCTGGCCGTTTTCGTCCTGGTCGGGCGGGCTGTCGGGTTCGGTGCGGCGCTGCTGCTGGTGTTCGCGGCGTCGCTGCTGGGTCTGGTGCTGCTGCGCCGGGAGGGCATGCGGGCGTGGCGGCGGTTCCGGGCCGCCGCGCAGGCCGGCCAGCCGCCGGGGCCGCAGGTGACCGACGGCCTGGTGGGGTTGGCGGGTGCGCTGTTGTTGGCGTTGCCGGGGCTGGTCAGCGGCGTGGTGGGGCTGTTGCTGCTGGTGCCGCCGCTGCGGCGCCTCGCCGGTGGTGGGGTGCGCCGTACCGCGGAGCGGCGGGTGTCGTCGATGGTCGCCGGTGACCTGTTCGGTCCGCGTCGGGTGCGGGTGTACCCGGGTGCGCCGCAGCCCGCGCCGTCGCCGTCGCCGCAGTCGCCGGCGGGGCAGTCGCCGCAGCCGGGACCGGCCATCGAGGGTGAGATCGTGGACCGCTGAGATCGTCGCGGACGTGCCGAAGCGCCCCCGGGGATGATCTCCCCGGGGGCGCTTCGACGTTGTCGGTGCTCAGGCGCGCCCGCGTCGGGTGCGGACCTCCTGGAGCCGCTCGGCGAGGATGTCCTCCAGCTCGGCGATGGACCGCCGCTCCAGCAGCATGTCCCAGTGGGTACGCGGCGGCTTGGCCTTCTTCTGCTCCGGCTCGTTGCCGTCTACCAGCCGGGCGACGCTGCCGTCGAACTTGCACTCCCAGGTCGTGGGGACCTCCGCGTCGACGGCGAACGGCACCTCGAACTGGTGGCCCTTGGCGCACAGGTACTCGCGGGTCTGACGCGGCGCGAGCTCCGTGTTGCGGTCGGATTCGTAGCTGACCGCGCCCAGCCGGCTACCGCGCAGCATACGCTCGCCCATGATCGACTTCCCCTCGTTCGTGGTGCTGGTCCTCAGGTGTAACGGCCGGTCACCGCCCGCCCATTCCCCACCCGCGTCGGTCGGGCCGTACGCGGGTCGGGAGCGTCAAGGGTAACCGGCCGGGGCAGCCGCCCGAATCGGCTGGAGTGTTTCGCCCGTCACCGGGGATGTTACCCACCATGCGTGCCGGAGGTGACGATGAGCAGTGACGCGCCGGTCGGGGCCCGACCGCCCGCGGGTCGGACCTTCTTCGGTCACCCGCGGGCGCTGTCCACCCTCTTCCTCACCGAGATGTGGGAGCGGTTCAGCTTCTACGGCATGCGGGCCATCCTGGTGCTGTACCTGACCGCGACGGTCGCCGACGGCGGTCTCGGCGTCGGCGAGTCCACCGCCAACGCCGTGTACGGCACGTACAACGCGATGGTCTACCTGATGGCGCTGCCCGGCGGCTGGGTCGCCGACCGGCTGCTCGGGGCGCGGCGCAGCGTGCTGTGGGGCGGCGTGGTGATCGCCGCCGGCCACTACGTGATGGCGGTGCCCACCGGGTGGAGCGTGTTCGCCGGCATGGCGTTGATCGTGCTCGGCACCGGTCTGCTCAAACCCAACATCTCCACCATGGTCGGTGACCTGTACGAGCGGGACTCGCCGCGCCGCGACGCCGGCTTCTCGATCTTCTACATGGGCATCAACCTGGGCGCGTTCATCGCGCCGCTGATCACCGGCTTCCTCGGCGAGAAGATCAACTGGCATCTGGGGTTCGGCGCGGCCGCGGTCGGCATGACCTTCGGCGTGGCGCAGTACGTGCTCGGCCGCCGCAACCTGGGCGACGCCGGCGCCCGCCCCGCCGACCCGCTGCTCGGCGCCGACCGGCGGCGGGCGCTGACCCGCGCCGGCGCGGTCACCGCCGTGCTGCTGGTGGTCCTGCTGGGGTTGCTGCTGACCGGCTGGTTCACCGTCAACACGGTGGTCAACCTGCTCACCGCGGTGACCGTGCTGGTGACCGTCGGCTACTTCGCGCGGATCCTCACCGACCGGGAGATCAGCGGCACCGAACGCCGCCGGATGAAGGCGTACGTGTGGCTGTTCGTGTTCGCCGCCGCGTTCTGGCTGATCTACGACCAGGCCGGCTCGGTGCTGAACATCTTCGCCGCCGACCGCACCGACCGGAACGTGGCCGGGTTCACGTTCCCGGCGTCCTGGCTCCAGTCGGTCAACCCGATCCTGATCATCATCGGCGCGCCGCTGGCCGCCTGGCTGTGGCTGCGCCTGGGCCACCGGGTGTCGACACCGACGAAGTTCGCCGTCGGCCTGGTCCTCAACGGCCTGTCGTTCGTGCTGATGGCCGCCGCCGCGCAGGCCGCCGTCGGTGGCGACCTGGTCTCCCCGTGGTGGCTGGTCGCGGTGTACGCGATCCAGGTCGCCGGCGAGTTGTCGTTGAGCCCGGTGGGCCTGTCGGCCACCACGAAACTGGCCCCGGTGAAGTACGCCAGCCAGATGCTGGGCCTGTGGTTCCTCGCCACCGCCGTCGGCGACGCGATCGGCGGTCAGGTCGCCCGGCTGGCGCAGAACTGGTCGCAGTCGGCGTACTTCCTGACGTTCGGGCTGGCGTCGGTGCTGCTGGGGGTGGCCGCGGTGATGTTCACCCGGCAGATCCGCGGCCTGATGGCCGGCATCCACTGACCGGCCGCGAGCCGGCCCAGCGCCGGACGGCTCACGCCGCCGGTGTGGGCGGCAACGGCAGCGGCAGGCCGGGCAGCCCGTCGATGCTGGTCGCGACGTGTTCCTTGCCGGCGAAGTACGCCGACAGCGACGCGTCGTCCTCCCGGGCGAACCGCCGCCCGTGCAGGTCCCGGTCGGTGTCGTAGCTCATCAGCGGCACCGCGTAGCCGCAGGTGTCGCGGATCAGCTCGGCGCGCACCACGATCACCGCCCGCAGGCCGTGCGGGCCCGGGTCGATGTCGGGAAAGTGCCGCAGCAGGTCGGGCCAGCGCGGGTCGTCGCGGAACACCGGCTCGCCGCGCCCGTGCACCCGCACGATGTTCGGCGGGCCGGCGAACGCGCACCACATCAGCGTGACCCGGCCGTTCTCCCGCAGGTGCGCGATGGTCTCGGCGTTGCTGCCGGCGAAGTCCAGATAGGCCACCGTGTGCGCGTCGAGCACCGCCAGGGCGCCGCGCAGCCCCTTGGGTGACAGGTTGACGGTGCCGTCGCCGGACAACGGGGCGGTCGCGACGAAGAACATCGGCTGCGCCTCGATGAACTCCCGCAACCGGCCGTCGATGCGTTCATGCGTCTGTCCCATGCCGTGATCCTCGCCCGGCCGGCCGGTGCCGCGCTGCCCCGTCCCGCTGCGTGGCCGGTCAACCGGCGCCGAGCCGCGCGAGCGGCCCCGGCCGGAATCCGATCAGGCGGGACGTCCGAGCCGCGCGAGCGCCCCGGCCAGGTCGCTGACCTGGTCGGCGAGCTGCCCGGCGCGCCGTTCGGCGGCGTCGCGGTCGGTGTCCGCCGCGGCCAACCGCGCCGCCGCCTCGGCGGCCCGCGCCTGCGCGACCCCCACCGCCCGCCGGGCCTCGGCCAGCTCGGCAGCGAGCGCCTCCCGTTCGGCCCGCAGCGCCGTCGCCTCGGCGCGCGCCGCGTCGGCCACCGCCACCGCCTCGGCGCGCGCGGTGTCGGCCCGTTCCCGGTCGGCGCGGGCCCGCTGCGCATCGGTGGCCTGCGCGTCGGCGCGTTCGGCGGCGGCCCGCGCCGCCCGGCGGTCCTCGGTGGCCTGCGCCCGGGCGGCCTGGGCGTCGGCGCGGGCCGCGTCCGCGTCGGCGCGGGCCCGCTGCGCCCGCTCCAGCGCCTCGGCCGCGGCGTGGGTGGCGCGTTCGGCGTCGGCGCGGGCGGTGTCCCGGTCGGCGGTCAGCTCGGCGACCCGCTGCCGTTCGGCGTCGCGTTCGGCCCGCACGGTCCGCAGCTCGGCGCGCGCGGCGTCCCGGTCCCGTTCGGCCTGCACCCGCAGCGCCTGCGCGGCGCCGGCCTCGGCGCGGGCGGCGTCGCGGGCGGTCTCGGCGGCGTCGGCCCGCTCGACGGCCGCGCGGGTCGCCGCCTCGGCGGCGTCGGCGCGCTGCCGGGCCGTGTCGCGGTCGGTGCGCGCGGCCCGCGCGTCCTGCCGGTCGCGGGTGGCCGACGCGGCGGCGTCCTCGGCGTCGCGGCGGGCGTCGTCGCGTTCCGCGTGCGCGGCCGCGACCTGCGCCGACGTTTCGGCGCGCAGCTCGGCGAGCTGCCGTTCCACGCCGGCGGGGGACAGCTCGGCGTGCAGCGCGTCGGTGAGCGTCTCCACGATCTGGTCGAGCCGGTCGACCGCCTCCCAGGTGCGGGCCACCTGCCCGGGCAGGCCGGGGGCGTTGCGGTGCCGCATCCGCGAGTTGCGGGCGGCCCGCTGGCAGGCGCCGTCGTTGTCCCGGCAGTAGCGGAACGGGCGGCCCGCGCCGACACGCTGCGGCACCTCCCGGGCGCAGTGGGCGCAGGGGCGGGTCTCGGTGGCGGGTTCGGCGTCCGTCGGGGGCGAAGTGGCGTCCATCGGGGGCGAAGTCTAGTGGCCGGCGTCGGCGCGGGCCGCGCCGTCGAGCGTGTAGCGGCGTTGCAGCAGCACCGCCACCACCATCACGGCGGCGGGCAGCAGCCCGAAGCCGTACCGCAGCGCCGCGAGGGCGCCCGCCGACTGGGTGACGGTCTCCCCGGCGCTCGACGCGACGAACCCGCCGGCGGCCAGGCACAACGCGTACGCGTACGGGCCGAGCGCCGCGCCGGTGGCCTCGGTGGCGGTCCACACACCGGTGTAGGTGCCGGCGCGGGGCGCGCCGGCGGCGCGGATCACGTCGGGCAGCATCGAGAACGGCAGCAGTTGCATGCCGGCGAACGCCACCCCGAGCACCGCCACGGCGGCGACCAGCACCGGCAGGCTGGCGGCCCGGCCGAGAGCCAGCACCAGCGACCCGACCGCGAACGCGGCCTGCGCGGCCAGCAGGGCACGCTGCTTGCCGACCCGCCGGGCCAGCGCCGACCAGGCCGGCGTGACCAGCAGCGCCGGCGCGACGAACGCCGCCACCAGCACCGTGGTCAGCCCGGCGCGGCCCAGCTCGTACCGCGCGTAGTAGGGCACCCCGGCCAGCACCAGGTGGGTGGTGGTCGACATGGCCAGGTACGCGCCGGCCAGCCGACGGAACTGCCGGTCCCGCAGGCTCGCCGTCAGCGCCCGCCACCCGCCGGTGGCGTGCCGCGGCGTCGGGTCGCCCGCCGCGCGGCGCAGCCGGCCGATGCCCGCCACCCCGACCAGCATCGCGGCGAGCATCCCGGCCGCCAGCACCCCGGCCATCCGCAGGTAGCCGGCGCGGGTGGCGTCGTCGCCGCCGGCCAGCAGCGGCGCCAGCAGCCCGGAGGCCAGGATGCCGAGGGTGAGCACCACCATCCGGAACGCCATCAGCCGGGTCCGCTCGTGGTAGCCGATCCGCAGGTCCGCCGGGGTGGCCAGGTAGGGCACCTGGTAGGCGGCGAACAGCAGGTTGCCGGCCACGAAGCACACCGCCACCCAGGCCGCGGCGGGCGCGCCGGTGAGGCCGCCGGGCACCGCGAACAGGGCGGCGAACGCCGCCGGCAACGCGCAGCCGGCGAGCAGCAGCCGCCGGCGGTGGCCGCGGCGGGCCTGCTCGACGTCGCAGCGGTGCCCGATCCACGGGTGCAGCAGCACGTCGGCGACCTTCGGCAGCAGCAGCGTCAGCCCGGCCAGCCACGGCGCGACCGCGAGGACGTCGGTGAGGAAGTACAGCAGCAGCAGCCCCGGCACGGTGATCCACACGCCCATGCCCAGCGAGCCGGCGGCGAACCCGACCAGCGGGCCGCGGGGCAGCGCGCCGGTGTCGCGCCGCGGGTCCACCCCGGTCATCGCCGCCTCCTGCCCCGGGGCACGCCCACCCCAATCCAACGGATGCTGGATTGTAGGGGGAACAATGGCCGGATGACCATGCCCCGTCGCCGGCCGGGCCGGCCCCGCCGCGACGACCAGCGACCGACCCGCGACCTGGTGCTGGCCGCCGCCACCGCGCTGTTCGCCGAGCGGGGCTTCGACGCGGTCAGCGTGCGCGACGTGGCCGCCGCGGCCGGCGTCGACGCGGCCACCGTCGCCCACCACACCGGCACCAAGGCGCAGCTCTACGACGCCTGCTTCGCGCGGGTGTTCAGCGCCGAACGGGAGGCGGTGGAGGCGGCCGGGGACCGCGCCCGCGCCGCGCTGGCCGCCGGGCCCGCCGACGCGGTACGCGCGCTGCACGACCTGGTCGACGTGTTCGTCGACTTCCTGGAGGACCGGCCGGAGACCACCGCGCTGTGGTTGCGCCGCTGGCTGGAGCCGCGACGGCACACCGAGCTGGACCGGCGCTACGCCGCCCCGCTGTACGCGCAGGTCGAGCAGTTGCTCGCCGCCGCGTCGGCGGCCGGGGCGCTGGTCGAGCCGGCCCCGCACGTGACGGTGCGCAGCCTGGTCTGGGCGGTGCACGGGCACGTGGTGGCGCTGGCCGCGGGCGCCGGCTCCGAGGCGCGGGAGCGGCGGGAGTTCCGCGCGTTCGTGCACCGCCTCCTCGACGGGCTCTACCCGCCGGCGGCCCCTTGACCGGGGCACCACCGCCGGGGATTATCCAGCAGTCGTTGGATTAATGGAGGCGGGCATGGCAGCACCCAGGGTGGCGGTCGTCGGCGCCGGCGCGGCCGGACTGGCCACGCTCAAGGCACTGGCCGACGTCGGCGTGCCGGCGGTCGCGTTCGAGGCCGCCGACACCGTCGGCGGCCTCTGGGTCTACGGCGCGCCCGGCTCCCCGGCCTACCGGACGCTGCACCTCAACACCAGCAAGGCACGCACCGAGTTCGCCGACCACCCGATGCCGGCGCACTGGCCCGACTACCCCGACCACACCCGCGTCGCCGGCTACCTCGGCGACTACGCCGACCGGTTCGGCCTGCGCGCGTCGGTGCGGCTGCGACACACCGTCGACCGGGTCACCCGCGCCGGCGACGGCTGGCGGGTGCACGCCACCGGCCCGGACGGCCCGGTGCAGGTCGACGTCGAGGCGGTGGTGGTGGCCAACGGGCACAACCGGGCGCCGCACCGACCCGACCCGTACCCCGGCGAGTGCGCCGCCGAACAACTGCACAGCCACGACTACCGCGGGCCGGAACAGCTCACCGGCCGGCGGGTCCTCGTGGTCGGCGGCGGCAACTCGGCCATGGACATCGCCGTCGACGCCTCGTACGCCGCCACCCGCACGCTGCTGTCGCTGCGCCGCGGCGTCTGGGTGGTGCCCAAGTACCTGCTCGGCCGTCCCGCCGACACGCTCAACGGGGCGCTGGCCCGCCGGCTGCCCTGGCGGCTGCGGCAACGGATCAGCCAGCGCATGCTCACCACCGTCGTCGGCCCGCCCACCCGCTACGGACTGCCCGCCCCGACGCACGGCTTCCTCCAGGACCACCCGACGCTCTCCGACGCGCTGCTGTCCCGCCTCACCCACGGCGACATCCACGCCCGGCCCGGCATCGCCCGCTTCGCCGGCGACCGCGTCGAGTTCACCGACGGCCGCGTCGACGCCGTCGACCTGGTGGTGTGGTGCACCGGCTACCGGGTGACGGTGCCGTTCCTCGACGCCGACCTGCTCGGCGACGGCGCCGACCGGCTGCCGCTGTACCGGCACGTGTTCCACCTCGACGCCCCCGGGCTGGCGTTCGTCGGGCTCATGCAGTCCACCGGCGCGGCGTTTCCGCTGCTGGAGGCGCAGGCCCGGCTGGTCGCCGCCCGCCTGGCCGGCACCTGGACACCACCGGCGCCGGAGCGGCAGGCCGCCGCCTGCCGCGCCGAGCTGCACGCCGCCACCGCCCGCTGGGGACACCGCCGGCCGCACATGCGCGTCGACTTCGACGCCTACCTGGCCGAGCTGCGCCGGGAACTGGCCGCCGGACGGCGCCGGGCCGGAGCGGCCCGGTGAACGCGCTGGCCGGCCGGCGGGTGCTGGTCACCGGCGCCCGCGGCACGTTCGGTCGACACCTCGGCGCCGCGCTGACCGCCGCCGGCGCGCACGTGGTCGGGCTGGACCTGCACGCCGACGTCGACGCCATGCCACCGGTGTTCGGCGTCGACCTGACCGACCCGGCGGCCACCCCCGGCGCGGTGGCCGCCGCCGTCACCCGGCTCGGCGGGCTCGACCTGCTGATCAACAACGCCGGCGTCGGCGGGCCCGCCCCCGCCGAACTGCCCCCCGACGAGGTGGTACGCCGGCAGATCGAGGTGAACCTGCTCGCCGCGTGGCGGACCACCGCCGCGGCGCTGCCCGCCCTGGAGGCCGCCCACGGTCGGGTGATCTTCGTGGCCAGCCGGATGGCCGTGCTGCCGTTGCCCCTCGCGGCCGCGTACGGGGTGAGCAAACGCGCGCTCGTCGCGTACGCCGACGCGTTGCGCCACGAGGTCGGCACCCACGTCGGGGTCACCGTCGTCTACCCCAGCATGGTCGACTCCCCGATCCACGACAGCACCGTCGCGGCCGGCCTGTCGCTGCGCGGCGTGTCCCGACCCGAGCCGGTCGAGGGCGTGGTCGCGGCGATCCTGCGCGCCGCCGCCGCCCGCCGCGCGCCCCGGGACGTGGCCACCACCCGACGGGGTCGGCTGGAACTGGCGGTGGCCCGGCACGCGCCGGGCCTGGCCGACCGGCTGGTGCGGCGTGCCGTCGCCGGGCGCGTCGCCGCCGGTGACCTGGACGACGCGGCGCTGGCCGCCGGGATGGTCCGCCGGCACCGGCCGGGCGGCCGGTAGCCTGCCCACCATGCCCGTGTCGCCGTACGTCGCCCGGCTGCGCCAGCATGTCGGCCACGACCTGCTCATGCTCTACGGGATCAGCGCCGTGGTGACCGACGATGTGGGACGCGTGCTGCTGGCCCGACGCGGCGACAACGGCCGCTGGTCGGTGCCCGCCGGCACCGTCGACCCGGGCGAGCAGCCCGCTGACGCGCTGGTGCGCGAGGTCCGCGAGGAGACCGGCGTCGAGGTGACGATCGTGCGGCTGGCCGGCGTGGCCACCCACCCCGTGCGCTACCCCAACGGCGACGTCTGCGAGTACCTCAACGTCTGGTTCCGCTGCCGGGCGGTCGGCGGGACACCCACCGCCGACGGCGACGAGTCCCTCGCGGTGGCCTGGTTCGCCCCCGACGCGCTGCCCGACCTGGACGACTGGGCCCGGCTGCGGATCGGCACCGCGCTGACCGACGACGCCGCGCCCTGGTACGCGGCGCCAGGCACCCGGCACCCGGCGCTGTGCCGCCCGGACAGCCTCTGACCGGCACGCCCGGGCCTGGGACCGCCGCTGGTAGTGCCAGGTCTACCCCGAGGGTCGCCCCAGCGCGCTGTCGGCGGCGGACGACCGCCCCCTAGCCTGGGCACATGACAGACACGCTGCTCAGGGCGGTGACCGGGCGACGGTTCCTGGTCTCGGCCTGGCCGTGGCGTGGGTTCGCCTACTCGGCCACGACGGCGCTCGCCGCCGGCCTGCTGTGGCTCGTGCTGGCGGTGCCGCTGACACCGCTGATCTCGGCCGCCGTGCTCCTGCACGCCGGGCGGACCAGCGGCTACCTGATCGTGGCGGCCTGCCTCGGGCTGATCGGGGTGGGCCTGCTCGCGCTGCTGGGGCCGCAGTTGGCGCTCTCCCTGGCCCGGGCCGAGCGGTGGCGGCTGCGGCTCGCCGGGGACACCCCACCGCCGCCCGGGCGCCGCGGCGCGCTCTACACCGACCCGGCCACCTGGCGGGCCGTGGCCTACATGGTCCTGCTCGGCGTCGTCGGACCGCTCTGGCTCGGCGTGCTCGGGATCGTCGGGCTGCTCGTCGTGTCGACGCCGGTGTCGGTGGAACACCGGATCTCGGTCGCCGACTCGCTGCTCGGCATCGTCGCGCGCGCCGGCGGCGGCCTGCTGCTGATCCCGGCCCTGCTCTACCTGACCGCGCTGTTCGGCGGCGCGCACGCCGCGCTGGCCCGGATGCTGCTGTATCCGGAGCGGTCCGAGGAACTGGTCGAGGTGGCCCGGTCCCGGACCCGGCTGGTGCACGCGTTCGACGCCGAACGGCTGCGCATCGAGCGGGACCTGCACGACATCGCCCAACAGCGCCTGGTCGCCCTGACCATGCAGATCGGGATGGCCCGGCTCGATTTGCCGCCGTCCTCGCCGGCCGCTGCCGCGATGGACGCCGCGCACGAGCAGGCCAAGACGCTGATGGCCGAGCTGCGCAACCTGATCCGCGGCATCAGCCCGCGTACCCTGCGGGAGTTGGGCCTGCGCGCCGCGGTGGAGGAACTGGCCGCGGCGAGTTGCCTGGAGGTACGCGTCGACGTCGCCTCGGCCCGCCTGCCGGCGGAGGTCGAGGCGGTCGCGTACGCGGCGATCTCCGAGGCCCTGGCCAACGCGGTGAAGCACGCCGCCGCCAGCGAGGTCACCGTCACCGTCCGGCGCGCGGCCGAGCGGCTGGTGGTCGAGGTCCGCGACGAGGGCGGCGGCGGCGCCGACCCCGGACGCGGGTCCGGGCTGACCGGGCTCGCCGACCGGGCCGCCGCGGCCGGCGGCCGGCTGCTGATGTCGAGCCCGCCCGGCGGCCCGACGATCCTGCGGGTGGAGCTGCCGTGCGCGTCGTGATCGCGGAGGACTCGGTGCTGCTGCGGGAGGGGCTGACCGCGATGCTGCCCCGGTTCGGCATCGAGGTCGCCGCCGCGGTCGGGGACGCCCCCGCGCTGCTGGCCGCCGTCCACGAGCACCGCCCGGACCTCGTCGTCACCGACGTCCGGATGCCGCCGAACCACACCGACGAGGGGTTACGGGCCGCCGTCTCGCTACGCGCCGAGGACCCCCGGCTCCCGGTGGTCGCCCTCAGCCAGTACGTGCAGCACAGCTACGCCGGGGAGCTGCTCGCCTCGGGTTCCGGCCGGTCCATCGGCTACCTGCTCAAGGACCGCATCGGCGACGTGGCCGAGTTCGCCGGGCACCTGCGCCGGGTGGCCGACGGCGCCACGGTGATCGACCCCGAGGTCGTCCGGCAACTGATGCAACGCCGCCGCGACCCGCTCAGACAGCTCACGGCCCGCGAACGCGAGGTCCTCAGCCTGATCGCGCAGGGTCACTCGAACGCGGCCACCGCCCGGATCCTGTCCCTGACCGAGGCCGGTGTCGCCAAGCACATCGGCAACCTCCTCACCAAGCTGAACCTGCCGCTGAGCGACGACACCAACCGGCGGGTCCTCGCCGTGCTCGCCTACCTGCGCAGCCGATCCGACTAGGAGTTCCCTTGCCCACCCCCACCGCCCGGCGTCGCGACGTCGGGCTCCGCGCCATGGCCGTCGTCCTGACCGCCGCGTTCTTCCTCGCCCCGCTCGCGCTGGGTCCCGACCGGCTCGACGACTTCCCGCGCGCCTTCCTCGCCTACTGGTCCGCGGGCGGCACGGACTTCCCGCCCGACCTCCAACACGCCGTCGACCACCAGTTCCGTTACCACCTGATCCGGGTGCTGATCGCGGTGCCGCTGCTCGCGGTGCTGGTGACGCTGACCTACCGGGCCCGACGGTTCCGGCTGCCGCTCGGGGCGCTCGCGCTCGCCGCGGCGGTGCTGCTGATCGCCAATGTCCAGGGGGCCGTGTCGCCGTTCGGCACGCTCCTGCCGCATCTGACGGCCGGCCCCGCCGACACCCGACTGGTCGTGCTGGCCCAGGTCCGCGACCAGCTCGACCACGGCCCGGTGTCGCCCCCGCTGGGCGTGATGCTCGACGAGTACGTGCGGTGGCACGTGGTGAAGGGCACGCTGGTCGGCCTCCTGGCCGCCGCCCTGACCGGCCTCGCGGTGCGGTCGTGGCGGCCACGCCGGTGGCTCAGCCTGCTGCTGGCCGTGCTGGCCGTGGCCGCGCTGGTGGTCGTGGCGGCCAACGTGTCCACCGTGGTGAACCCCGGCCCGCCGTTCCTGCTCCTGCTGCAGGGCGGCTGACCAGGGCCGGCTCACCGGCTGGTGTCGCGTACGGTCAGCGTCGGTTCCAGCAGCGTCACCTCCGGCACCGGCTCGTCACCCAGCCGCCGCATCAGCAACGTCACCGCCTGCCGGCCGACCTCCTCGGCCGGCACCGGCACGCAGGTCAACCCGGACGGTTCGGCCAGCTCGTCGGGGCAGATCGCGACCACCGCGACGTCCTGCGGCACCCGCCGGCCCAGCGTCGGCAGCGCGGCCAGCACCGGCCCGACCGCCGACTCGTTCTGCACCACCAGGCCGGTGACGTCGGGGTGGTCGGTGAGCAACGCCGCCAGGTCCCGGCGTACCGCCGCCGGTCCCTCCTCGCAGGGCCGGGTCACCGCGTCGACGCCGAGCCGCTCGGCCGCGGCCGTCACGCCGGCCCGGGTCCGGTGGGCGAACCCGGTGCCCCGGTCGTAGACGGCGGCCGGGGCGCCGAGCAGCGCGACGCGCCGGTGCCCGGCGGCGGCCAGGTGCTCCACGCACAGCTCCCCGGCCCGCCGGAAGTCCAGGTCCACGCAGGCCAACCCGGTGCTGTCGGCCGGGTGCCCGATCAGCACGCCGGGCAACGCCAGCTCCCGCAGCAGCGGCACCCGGGAGTCCTCCAGCTCCACGTCCATCAGCAGCACGCCGTCGACGAGCGCGCTGCCGGCGATGCGGTGCAGCCCGGCCGGCCCCTCGTCGGCGGTGACCAGCAACACGTCGTGGTCGTGGCGGCGGGCGGTGGTGACCACCGCGGTGGCGAACCGCATCACCACCGGCACCTGCATGCCGGTACGCAGCGGCAGCACCAACGCGATCACGTTGGCCTTGCGGCTGGCCAGGGCACGCGCCCCGGCGTTCGGGTGGTAGCCCAGCGCGCGGACGCTGGCCAGCACCCGCCCCCGGGTGGCCGCCGAGATGGTCCGCTTGCCGCTGAGCACGTACGACACGGTGCTCGCCGCCACCCCGGCGTGGCGGGCCACGTCGGCGATGGTGACCTGCTCGCCGGCGGCGCGGCCGCTCACCGGGCCGTCCCGGAGCGCTCCGCCGCCGACGTGGCCGCCCCGTCGCCGCCGTGCACGGCGAGCGCGCCCACCAGCCGGATGTCCCGGGCGGAGCGGCCCACCAGCAGCGAGTGGGTGGCGTCCTCCACCACCATGGCCCCGCGGGTGGCGTCCCACCAGGCCAGCTCGGCGGTACGCAGCCGCAGCGTCACCCGGGCCGTGCACCCCGGCTCCAGGGTGACCCGGGCGAAGTCGCGGAGCTGCCGCAGTGGCTGCTTGACCCGGGAGCGCCGCTGCCGGGTGTAGAGCTGCACCACCTCGGTGCCCGGGCGGCGGCCCGTGTTGGTGACCTCGACGCTCACCTCCACCTCCTCGTCGGTGTGCGCCGTGGCGGTGCTCAACCGGAGGTCAGCGTAGTCGAACTCGGCGTAGCTGAGCCCGTGGCCGAACGGGTACAGCGGTTCGCCCCGGTGGTAGAGGTAGGTGGCGTCGGCGCCGATCACGTCGTAGTCGAGCAGGTCGGGCAGCTCGGCGGTGTCGGCGTACCAGGTCTGGGTCAGCCGTCCGCCCGGGTCGGCGTCGCCGAGGAGCACGTCGGCCAGCCCGTGGCCGTGCTCCTGTCCGCCGTGGGCGCTCCACAGCACCGCCGGCAGGTGCTCCCGGGCCCAGCCCACCGCGTACGGGTAGCTGCTGGTCAGCACCAGCACGGTACGCGGGTTCGCGGCGTGCACGGCGCGCAGCAGGTCGAGCTGGCCGGTCGGCAGGTCCAGGTCGACCCGGTCCTCGGTCTCCCGGCCGTTGACCATCGGGTGGTTGCCGAGCACCACCACCGCCACGTCGGCGGCGGCGGCCCGCGCGGCTGCCTCGGCCGCGCCGTCGACGCGCAGCTCCACCGTGAACGCGGCGGGTTCGCCGACCGCGACGCTCAGCCGGCCGGCCGGGTCGACGCCGACGTCCCGGCCGGTGGCGAGGTGGTGCAGCAGCACCGTGCCGTCGGGGCGGTGCCGCGGGCGGAACGTCTCCCGGACCACCCAGCCGCCGGGGCCGGGACGGTCGTCGACGAGCGCCCCGGTGTCGTCCGCGCCCACGTACCGGCCGTGGTGGGCCGCGCGCAGCGCCACCACGCCCTGCCCCCAGTCGACCACGTCGAACTCGGTGGGCGCCGCGTCGGCGAGCGTCAGTGGCCCACCGTCGACGCACCGGACGGCCCGGTCGCCGACCCGCAGCGTGATCCGGTCGACGCCCGGGTGGGTGGCGACCTCGGGCAGCCGTCCGAGCAGCCCCTCGAACGCGCTGACCGCGTACGGCAGGGTGCCGCTGTACCAGTCGGTGAGCACCGTGTCGGCGAGCGGGCCGAGCACCGCGACCCGCCGGTCGGGCGCGAGCGGGAGCAGCCCGTCGTTGGACAGCAGCACGACCGACTGGCGGGCCGACTCGCGGGCCAGTTCCCGGTGGGCCGGGCAGTTCACCACGTCGGCCGGCACGTCGCCGTACGGGTCGTGGCCGGGCGGGTCCAGGTCGCCCAGGCGCAGCCGGACCGACAGGATCCGCCGGACCGCGCGGTCCACGTCGGACTCGGCGACCAGCCCGCGCGCCAGCGCCTCGGTGAGCCGGTCCACGGTGGGGCGGGGGTCGTCGTCGTCCTCGGTGAAGCTGTCCACGCCGGCGCGCAGCGCGGCGGCGAAGCCGGCCACGTGGTCGGGCAGGTACTCCTGCATGCCGGCGATGTTGCCGACCGCGCCGGCGTCACCGACCACCATCACCTCGTCGTCGGCCCAGCCGCGCAGCTCGCCGTCGATGAGCGGGCTCAGGTGCGCCGGCACACCGTCGACCAGGTTGTACGACGCCATCACGGCGACCGCCGCGCCGGCGGCCAGCGGCGCGCGGAAGGCCGGCAGCTCGTACTCGTGCAACACGCGGGGCGGCAGGTCGTTGGAGGTGAGCGCCCGGTCGGTCTCGTTGTTGTAGCCGAGGAAGTGCTTGAGCGTCGGCGCGGTCCGCAGCCGGGTGGGGTGCGCGCCGCGCAGCCCGGACGCGTACGCGGTGGCGAGCCGGCCGGTGAGCCAGGGGTCCTCGGACCAGCCTTCCTCGTTGCGTCCCCACCGTGGGTCGCGCAGCGGGTTGACCACCGGCGCCCACACGTTGAGGCCGACCCGGTCGGGGTCGGCGCGGTGCTTGGCCCGGACCTCGTCGCCGACGGCGGCGCCGACGGCGGCGATCAGGTCCGGGTTCCAGCTCGCGGCCAGGCCGAGCGCCTGCGGGAAGACGGTGGCCTCGCCGAGCCAGGCGACGCCGTGCAGCGCCTCCGTGCCGGTGCGGAACCCCGGCAGGCCGAGCCGGGGGACGGGCGCCTGCCACTGGTGCAGCAGGCCGAGCTTCTCTCCGACGGTGAGGCGGGCGAGCAGGTCGTCGACGCGGTGGGGGATGGGGTCGGTCATGGCGGGCGCCTCCGGTGGGCGTGCGGGTCACACTCCCGGCCATCGAAGCGCTTCGATGGCCGGGTGGTGAGGACGGTGGCACGCACGCGAAAAAAGGGGGTGGGGTGGTCGGCCGGCGGGTCGGCCCGGAGCTGCGGTGAAGCGCTTCGACAACCGCCGGAAAACAGGCCGCCCACGGATTGCCCGGTCCGGAAGCGGCGCTACCGAGGTTGGCATCCGGGGCCGGCGCGGTCAAGGGTCAGACGGCGGGTAGTTGCCCGGCCTCCACGGTGGCCAGGGCGGCGGTGGCGCCGCCCAACGCGCTGGCGGCGGAGCCGAGCGTGCTGGCCTCCAGCCGGACCCCGGCCGGCGGCGCGAGCGTGCGGGCGGCGAGTTCGGCGCGGGCGGCCGGCAGCAGCCACGGCGCGAGCGTCGCCAGGTGGCCGCCCACCACGACCACCTCCGGGTCGAGCAGATCGACCAGGACGGACACCGCACGGCCGAGTTGCCGGCCGATCTCGGTGAGCCCGGTGCGCACCGGCTCGTCGCCGGCGCGGGCGAGCGCCTGGATCCGGTCGATCTCCGGGAGGTAGTCGGTGACCGGCGCGTCCGGCGCGGCGTCGGGCAGCAGGCGGCGCACCACGGCGTCCACGCCGGCCAGCGACGCGAGGCAGCCACGGCGCCCGCACCGGCACGCCGGGTCGGTGAGCCCCGCGGTCGCGGCCGGGGAAGCACCGGCCAGGACCGGCAGGTGGCCGACCTCGCCGGCGAAGCCCCGGCCACCGCGTAGCAGCCGGCCGCCGCTGACCAGGCCGGCGCCGACCGCCAGCCCGCCGGTGAGGTGGATCAGGTCGGCGGTGCCGGCGTACGGGCCGTGCCGCAGCTCCGCCGAGGCGGCGAGGTTGGCGTCGGTGTCCACGCCGATCGGGAAACCCGGGTCGCGCAGCGCGCGGCGCAGTTCGGCGGCGAGCGGCACGCCGCGCCAGCCCAGCGCGGGGGCCAGCGGGACAGCGCCGTCGGCGTCCACCAGGCCGGGCACGCCCACGGTGAGGCCGAGCACCGTGCGCCCGGCGCCGGTGACCCGGGTGACCGCCCGTCGGGTGAGCGCGGCGAGCGCGCGTACCGTCTCGTCGGGGCCGGCGAGCGCGGCGGCGAAGGCGCGTCGCCAGGTGAGCAGCCGCTCGCCGCTCAGGTCGGCGGCGACCACGACCAGCTCGTCGGCGCCGATCTGCAGGCCGAGCCCGACGTGGCGGGCGCCGTCGAGCACGAGCATGGTGGCCGGGCGGCCCACCCGGTTCTCGGTCAGCCCGGTCTCGCGCAGCAGCCCGTGCTCGATCAGCTCGCTGACCAGGCTGGAGACGGTCGCCTTGTTGAGGCCGGTGCGGGCGGCGACGTCGGCGCGGGAGCAGGGCGCGTGCCGCCGCACGTGCCGCAGCACCACGGCCCGGTTGGCGACCCGCACGTCGCCGAGGTCGGCCGTCTGGACCGACCGGTCGATGCTGATCACGTGCTGTCCGCCTCCTGCGCCGCCGTCCGTCGGGTTCGGCCAAAGCTTAAACTAAATCGGCACGGTGCCCGCCGGGCGGCTCAGCCGCCGAACCACGGCGCGAACGGGGTCACCGGGATCGGCTCGCCGTCGAGCACGACCCGGCGCGGCGCGTCCGCGCCGACCACGCTGACCCGGCGCACGTCCAGCGGCCCGTCCACGCGTACCCGCAGCGTGTCGCCGTCGCGGACGGCGGTGACCGTGCTGTCGCCGTCGTCGTCGCGGACCACCGTCACGCCGTCGGTCCCGCCCCACGACACCAGCGTGACGTCGCGGAACGGGCCCTCGGCCACGGTGGGCGCGGGCGCCACCGTCGGGATCAGCGCGCCGCGCCGCACGTACAGTGGCAGCCGGTCGAGCGGCGCCCGCACCCGCAGGTGCCGGCCGCCGGGGTGGCGCTGGCCGGTCGCCGCGTCCAGCCAGTCGTCGCCGGCGGGCAGGTAGACGGCGCGTTCCCCGCCCGGGTCGAGCACCGGCGCCACCAGCAGGTCGACGCCGAGGCGGTACTGCAGGTCGGTGGCCCAGGCGGTCGGGTCGTCCGGGGTGTCGACGAGCAACGCCCGCAGCATCGGGCTGCCGGTGCGGGCCGCGTCCACCGCCGCCGACCACAGGTACGGCAGCAGCCGGTAGCGCAGCCGCAGCGCCGCCACCGCGTGCCGTTCCGCCTCCGGCGGGAAGTCCCACGGCAGCCGGCTGGTGGTGCCGTGCAGCCGGACCAGCGGCGACAGCGCGCCGAACTGCGTCCAACGCACGTACAGGTCGGGCTCCGGCGTGCCGTGGAAGCCGCCGGTGTCGTGGCTCCAGAACGGCACCCCGGACAGCCCGTGGGACAGCCCGCCGCGCAGCGTGCTGGCCATGCCCGGCCAGGTGGCGTTGACGTCGCCGCTCCACTGCGCGCTGTGCCGTTGCCCGCCCAGGTACGACGAGCGCGCCCACACCGTGCGGTGCCCGGCGACCTCCTCGGTGACGTCGGCGACCACGTCGTTGAACAGCAGCGCGTACACGTTGTGCAGCTCGACGCCGGTCATGCCGTTGTGCGCCACCGCGTCGGCGGGCACCCCCTCGGCGAAGTCGGTCTTGAACACCGCGACGCCCTGGGCCAGCAGCGGTCGCAGCAGGCCCTGGAACCAGCGCACCGCCGCCGGGTTGGTCAGGTCCACGATGGCGCAGACCGGGTAGCTGCCGTGCCAGGTGTCCGCGACGTACGTGTCGCCGTCGGGGCGGCGCAGGAAGTATCCGGCGGCCTCGGCCTCGGCGTACAGCGGGCTGTCGGTCATCAGGTAGGGGTTCATCCACAGGCAGACCCGGAAGCCCGCCTCGGCGAGGTCCTTGAGCAGGCCGGCCGGGTCGGGGAACGCCTGCTCGTCCCAGCGCAGGTCGGACCAGCGGCCGGCGACCTGCCAGTAGCAGTCCAGGTGCAGCACGTCGCACGGGACGTCCCGCTCCCGGATGAGTCGGGCCCGCTCGCGCACCCGCTGCTCGCTGTCCGGGAAGAACCCGGAGGAGATCCAGGCCCCGAACGCCCAGCGCGGCGGCAGGTACGGCCGGCCGGTCAGCGCGTCGAACCGGTCCAGGATCCGCGCCGGGGTCGGGCCGGCCAGCACGTAGTAGTCGAGCAGGTCGTCCGGGACGAGAATCTGCACGCTGCTGTGGGTGCTGGCGCAGACGTCGAACTGCACCGGCAGGCCGCTGTCGACGAGCACGCCGTAGCCGCGGTCGGACAGGTAGAACGGCACGTTCTTGTGCGACCGGTCGGACTCGCCGCCGAACGCGTCGAAGTTCCACATCAACGGTCGCTGGCCGCGCTTGTCCAGCGGGGTGAACTTCTCGCCGAAGCCGACGAACCGTTCGTCGCCGGGGGCGACGAAGCTCTCGTGCCAGGCGACCGGGTCGCCGTCGAGGGTGGACCGACCCAGCGGCAGCGTGCGCCGCCGGCCGCTGATGTCCCGGGTGCCGCCGTCGGCGGCCACCAGCAGCCGACCGTCGTCGTCGAGGAAGCGCAGCCCCCACGGGTCGAGGCGGATCTCGGCGCGCACGCCGCCGGCGTCCACCCGGGCGTACGCGTCGTCGACGGTGACCTCGGCCGGGTGCGGTACGGGCCGGGTCAGCGTCAGCGCCCGGGCGGAGCGGCTGCGCACCGAGAGGTCGTCGGTGAGCCGTACCCGGATGATCCCGTCCCCGGCGGCCTCGACGCGCGCGACGAGCGTGCGGCCGGAGGAGCAGGTGGCGGTGAGCGTGACCCCGTGCGGGTCGACCGCGGCCACCTCGGCCCGCAGCACGTCGTCGGCGCCCTCCTCGCCGGGGGCGCGCACCGGCAGGTCGGGTGGGTCGGCCACGAACGTCTCGTACGGGACCAGGGGCGGGCGGTACGGCATGGGCGTCTCCTCGCGGCGACACGGGCGGCCCCGCAAGTTTCTTGGGAACCACAACTAACTGTCAATGATCTGTCGCATTGACTTTCATCCTCACCTCTTCCTACTTTGACGGGGATGACAACTAAAGCGTTGTGGAGCGACGGTCGGCTGAGCTACGGCGGAGACTGGAACCCGGAGCAGTGGCCACCGGCGGTGTGGTCGGAGGACGTCGCCCTGATGCGCGCGGCCGGGGTCAACCTGGTCACCGTGGGCGTGTTCGCCTGGTCCCGCCTGGAACCCGCCCCCGGCCACTACACCCTCGACTGGCTGGACGAGGTGCTGGACCTGCTGCACGCCGCCGGCATCCGGGCCGCCCTGGCCACCCCCACCGCGTCCCCGCCGCCCTGGTTCACGTTGCGCCACCAGGACGCCATGCCGGTCACCGCCGACGGCGTCCGCCTGCACCACGGCAGCCGCGACACCTACTGCGCCGCCGCGCCCGCCTACCGCACCGCGGCCCGGACCATCGCCGACGTGCTGGCCACCCGGTACGCCCACCACCCGGCGCTGGCCCTGTGGCACGTGCACAACGAGTACGGCACCACCTGCCACTGCGACCACGCCGAGACGGCGTTCCGCCGCTGGCTCACCGGCCGGTACGCCGACCTCGACGCGCTCAACGACGCCTGGGTGACCAGCTTCTGGGGGCAGCACTACTCCGACTGGGCGCAGGTCGGCGTGCCCCGCGCCACCCAGTACCTGGCCAACCCCGGCCAACTGCTCGACTTCCGCCGCTTCTGGTCGGACACGCTGCTGTCCGCGTACACCGAGCAGCGGGACATGCTGCGGGCGGCGAACCCGGCGGTGCCGGTCACCACCAACCACGTGCTCGGCGACTGGGTGCCGGTCGACCACGCCCGCTGGGCGCGCGAGGTGGACCTGGTGGCCGTCGACCACTACCCGGACCGCATCGACGGCGGCGCGGAGGAGCAGACCGCGCTCGCCGCCGACCTGGCCCGCGGCTGGGCCCGCCACGGCGCCGGCCGTCCCGCGCCGTGGCTGCTGATGGAGAGCGCGCCCAACCAGATCCACGTCACCGGGCGGATGCACACCAAGGAACCGGGCCGGATGACCCGGCACAGCCTCGCGCACGTCGCCCGCGGCTCGGCCGGGACGATGTTCTTCCAGTGGCGTGCCCCGGCCGGCGGCGCCGAACGGTTCCACTCCGCCGTGGTGTCGCACGCCGGCGCGGACACCCGGGTCTTCCGGGAGGCCACCGACCTCGGCGCCGCGCTCGGCCGGCTCGCCGGCACCGCGACGGGGCAGGTGGAGGCACACGTCGCGATCGCCCACGACGCCGCCAGCGGCTGGGCGCTGCGCCACCCGGGGATGCCCCGCGACGGCCTCGACCACCCGGGCGAGGTGGCCGCCGCGCACCGGGTGCTGTGGCACGCCGGCCTCACCGCCGACCTGGTGACGCCCGGCGACCCGCTCGACGGCCACCGGCTGCTCGTGCTGCCCGCGCTCTACCTGGCCTCCGACGCCACCGTCGACTGGGTACGCCGACACGTCCACGCCGGCGGGCACCTGCTGGTCACCTGGCTCAGCGGCGTCGCCGACGAACACGCCCGCGTCCGCCTCGGCGGCTACCCGGGCGCCTACCGCGACCTGCTCGGCGTGCGGGTGGAGGAGTTCCACCCGCTCGCCGACGACGAACGGGTGCCACTGACCAGCGGCGGGTACGGCCGGATCTGGTCGGAGACCGTGCACCTGGCCGGGGCGGAGCAGGTCACCGCGTACATCGGCGGGGTGCTGGACGGCCGCCCGGCGGTCACCCGGCACCGGGTCGGCGCGGCCCGCACCTGGTACGTCTCCACCCGGCCCGACGACGACACGTACCGCCGGCTGCTCGTCGAGGCGGCCCGGCTCGCCGGCGTCACCCCGACCTGCCCGGCGCCGCCCGGCGTCGAGGCGGTCCGCCGCCGCGACGGCGACCAGAGCTGGCTGTTCCTGCTCAACCACACCGACCGCCCGCAGCGGGTGCCCGCGGCCGGGCACGAGCTGCTCACCGGCGAGCCGGTCGACGAGCACGTGACCGTCGGGCCCGGCGGCGTGGCGGTGCTGCGCGAACCGCCGCGCTGACCGCGTGCCGGCCTCGCGTTCACCCCCGGTGACGCGCGACACTCGGACGATGTCCGTCGTGTTGTCCGCCGCCGCCACCCCGACCGCGCCCGGCCTGCTGCTGCGACCGTGGCGCGACGGCGACGCCGACGCCCTGCTGGAGGCCTACCGGGACCCGGTGCTGCGCGCCTGGACCCGGTTCCCGGTGACCACCCGCGCCGAGGCGCGCGCGTTCCTGCGCCGGGCCCGGCAGGGCTGGGCCGCCGGGCGCCGGTTCAGCTTCGCGGTGCTGGAGGACACCCCGTCGGGGGAGCGGCTGGTGGCCTGCGTGGTGCTCAAGGAGGTCCAGCCCGGGCGGCCGGCCGCCGAGGTCGGCTACTGGACCGCGGCCCCGGCCCGTGGCCGGGGCGTCGCACCGCGGGCCGTCGACGCGGTCACCGGCTGGGCGTTCGCCCGCTTCGCCGCCGGCGGCCTGACCCGCCTGGAACTGCTGCACCAGGTCGACAACCCGGCCTCCTGCCGGGTCGCGCAGAAGAGCGGGTACGCCTTCGTCGAGGTGCTGCCGGCCCGCCCGCCGTTTCCCCGCGACGGCCACCGGCACGTACGCCGGCTGCCCTGAGCCGTCACCGCCCGGCCGGGCCGAGCAGGCGCAGCAACAGGCGCGGCTCGCCCGGCCACGCGTCGAGCAGCACCTGCCGGGGCACCTGCCGCCCGGCGTAGCGCAACGCGAGCGCCACCACGACGATGTCGTCCAGCGGGCCGATCACCGGCAGGAACTCCGGGATCAGGTCGATCGGGCTGGCCAGCCACACCCCGGCGACGACGATCGCGATCCGGGCCCGGCGCGGCACGCGCGGGTCCCGGCGCAGCCGCCGCACCGTGGTCAGACAGTCGGGCACGAACGCGGCCAGGTCACGCAACAGGCCGGGTGGCAGCCGCCGGGCCGCCAGCACCAGCACCGCCCAGCTCGCGACCAGGCACCCGGTCGCCACGCCGAGGCCGATCAGCCAGTCACGCACGTCGCCGCTCCTTTCGTCGGCGGAACACTACGCGCCGGGAACACGTCCGCGCGCTGCGACGCTGACCATGGTCGGCAGCCGACGGATACGGTGGGAGCGGGAGGTGACGGCGGTGACGACAGGCTGGGAGGCCGCGGTCGAGGCGCAGATCCGCTCGGCGCAGGAACGCGGCGAGTTCGACAACCTGCCGGGCGCCGGCAAACCGATCCCGGGCCGCGACCAGCCCTACGACGAGGGCTGGTGGATCCGCAGCTTCCTGGAGCGGGAGCAGATCCCGTCCGACCTGATGCTGCCCACTCCGCTGCAACTGCGCCGGCGCGTCGAACACCTTCCCGCCGAGCTGCGCGACCTGCCCTCCGAGGACGCGGTCCGGTCGTACGTGGCGGCGCTCAACGCCGAGGTGGTGGCCTGGCTGCG
The DNA here is from genome assembly GCF_045040125.1 of Micromonospora sp. NBC_01392. Classification (NCBI taxonomy): domain Bacteria; kingdom Bacillati; phylum Actinomycetota; class Actinomycetes; order Micromonosporales; family Micromonosporaceae; genus Micromonospora; species Micromonospora sp. NBC_01392. Next base: position 3,921,173 of record NZ_CP109549.1, read on the forward strand.
TGCCCCGACCGGCCCTCGGGTGGTGGTCCGCCCGGTCAACGTCGACGAGGCGGTACGGCGGTGGCGGGCCGACCGGCAGCAGCGTGTCGTGACCGCGACGCCGGTCGAGCCGGCGCCGCCCGCCCCGCCGGCGGCCCGCGCCCGCCGCCGGTGGCGTTGGTGGCGTCGCTGAGCCCGACCGCGGGTCGCCGCAGAGCGCGTCAGGAGTCGCCGGCCGCCCGGCCCAGTCCGGCGAAGGCGCGGTCCGCGTCGACGACCGCCTCCGGATGGACCTCGTGCGCGGCCCGCCCGTCGGCGATCTTCTGCCAGTTGTTGCGCGCCAGCACGCGGTGCACGGCGATCACCTGGGCGGCCAGCAGTCGGGGCCCGATGCCCGGGCCGAGGGCCGCCGCCAACGCCTCCTCGTCGTCGAGCAGGTACTGCATGAGTCGTCCGGCCAGGCTCGGCGTGCTGAACACCAGTCGGTGGAACGCCACCACCTGGGGATGATCGTTGAGGCCGGTCACCGGCTCGAAGCGGTCGAGGCCGGCCCGAAAGTGCCGGTGCAGCGCCGTCATCGGCGGGACGTCGGGCCGACGGTCGCGTACCACGCGTGCGGCCTCACCGTTGTGGTCGGCGAACCGATGCAGGATCAGGTCCTCCTTGGTCGCGAAGTAGCGGAACAGGGTCGGTTTCGACACCTCGGCCGTCGCCGCGATGTCGGACACCGAAACCTGCTCGAACCCGCGCGCCAGGAACAGCGCGATCGCGGCGTCGGCGATCGCGCCCCGGGTCTGCGCCTTCTTGCGGGCCCGCAGCCCGCCCGACTCACTCACCGCGTGAGGGTAACAAGAGTTACCGGGTTGCGTTTTTAACCGGGTAACGGTTCGATGGCGGGCATGGAACGTACAGACGCGGTGCTCGTCACCGGGGCGACCGGCCGGATCGGGCGCGCCGTGATCGATCAACTGGTCGACGCGGGCGTGCCGGTCCGCGCCCTCGTCCGCCGCCCCGAGTCGGCGGCCACCCTGCCCACCACCGTCGAGATCGTCACCGGTGACCTCACCGTGCCCGCGTCGCTCGACGCGGCCCTGACCGCCGTCCGCGCCGTCTTCCTGGTCTGGACCGCCCCGCCGCACACCGCGCCGGCCGTCGTCGACCGGCTGGCCGCCCACCCGCGACGGGTCGTCTACCTGTCCGCGCCCCACCGCACCCCGCACCCGTTCTTCCAGCAGCCGAACCCGATGGCGACGCTGCACGCCCGCATCGAGCAGCTCATCGCGGCGACCGGTCTCGACGCGACGATCGTCCGGCCGGGGATGTTCGCCTCCAACGCGCTGCACTGGTGGGCCCCGGCGATCCGTCGCGACGCGGTGGTCCGGTGGCCGTACGGCGCGGCCGAGACCGCCCCCGTCGACGACCGGGACGTCGCCGCGGTCGTCGCGCGGGTCCTGTCCGGGACCGGGCACGCCGGCGGCGACCACGTCCTGACCGGCCCCGAGTCGCTCAGCCAGGCCGAACAGGTCAGCCTCATCGGCGCCGCCCTGGGCCGGCCGATCGCGTTCGAGGACCTGTCGCCCGACGAGTTCCGTCGCCAGGCCCCGGAGGCCGCGCGTCCCGCCGTGGACATGCTGCTGGCCGCGTGGCGCGCCACCCTGGGGCATCCGGCGCACGTCACCACCACGGTGTCGCACCTGCTCGGCAGGCCGGCGCGCACGTTCCGTCAGTGGGCCGCCGACCACGTCACGGCGTTCACCGCAGCGGCCGACCCGGCGACCTGAACCGGCGCGCTCCTCAGTCGAGCGCGGCCCGCCACGTCCACGACGTCCGGCGCGGCCGGTCGCCCAGCGGGGCCCGGCCGGTGAGCCAGAGCAGCACCGGCGCCGGCGCACCGGCGGGCGCGTCGGGGAACAGCCGTCGCACCACCCCGGCGCACAGGCCGGCCGGCGGTGACCAGGGCACGTCGAGACCGCGGGTCACGTCATGGGTGTGCAGCAGGATCTCGGCCACCCCCATCGCGGCGAAGCCGCCCGGGTCGCAGGGCCCCCAGTGCCAGCCCCGGTCGTTCGGGTCGGCGGTGTCCACCAGCGCGGCGAGCATCCCGGCGGCGGCGGTCGCCACGGTCAGCACCCGCGCCGGTGGCGCGTCGGGGTGGACCCGCAGGTCGAACGGCAGGTAGCCGTCGGTGGGGCGGCCGGCCACCTGACCGGCGTACCCGGCCAGGTCGTGCGCGACGTGCGCGGTCGTGGTCCAGCAGGACCAGTCCAGATCGCCCGCGCGTACCGTCCAGTCCCGGCCGACGGCCGGCAGCAGCACGGCGGTCATCGCGGCGGCGGCGGCGCGGACGTCCGCGCCGGTCATCCCGGACCCGTGGGAGCGTCCCTCGGGCGGCGTCACCGTCGGCGGACGCGCAGCACGCAGGTGCGCATCGGAAGCGTGAACTCGCCGTGCGCGGTTTCCGGCCGGCTGGCCAGGAACGCCCGGATGCGGTCGAGCGTGGCCTGCCGCTGCGTCGCCGGCATCACCAGCAGGCCCGCCCGGGTGGCGAGCGTCGCGGTCAGGGAGTCGGCGGTGCGCTGCTGCCCGTGCCGGAACGTGGCCTGCTCGGGCGCGTCGAAGCGGGCCGGCGCGCCGTTCCTCGGCAGGTGCGTCCGCGCCGTCTCGACCCGCCAGCTCGCCGGCGTGTCGCGGGGGCCGACGACGGCGCTGCCGCTGACCTCGGCCAGGCCGGCGACCCAGTCGACCTCGTCGTCCAGCACGTTCCACAGGCCGGCCAGGACACCGCCGGGGGCGAGGACCCGGGCGATCTCGGGGCCCGCCACCGCCATGTCGAACCAGTGCATGGCGTTGCCGGCCAGCACGGCGTCGACGGACGCGTCGGGCAGCGGGATCGCCTCGGCGCTGCCGGAGAGCGCGCGGACATCCGGCAGCGCGCGGCGCAGCTCGGCCAGCATCGCCGGGTCCGGCTCGACGGCCGTGACGTCGGCGCCGACGGCCCGGAGCGTGGCGGTCAGCTTGCCGGTCCCGGCCCCGAGGTCGAGCACCCGGGGGCCGGGGGCGGCCTCCAGCGCCCACCGGACCGCGTCCTGCGCGTAGTCCGGGCGGTGTTCGGCGTACGCGGCCGCCGCCGCGCCGAACGACGACGAGTGCCGGCGCTGTTCGTCCTGCTCCACGGGTGCTCCTGTCGTCCGTGTCAGCGCCCGTCCGGGGCACCGGCCAGCGCCGCCATCAGGGGCAGCGGGTTGATGTAGTCGCGGTAGGACTCGATCCGGCCATCCCGGACCCGGAAGACCGCGATCACGGTCTGCGTGAACGGCGCGCCGGTCGCGACCACGGTGCCGTGGGCCTCGTACTCGACGACGACCACCTCGGGATCGGTGCTCTCGTGCAGCACCATGTCGCGGTGCTCGTCGAACGTGATCAGGGCCCCGGCCGTCTCGGTCAGGTGCTGGCGGATCGCCGCACGCCCCTGCACCCGGCCGGGCACGCCCGGTGGCCGGAACGGCCATTCGAGGTATCCGTCCGGGGCCATCAGGCCCACGAACGTCTCGACGTCCTGCTCGCGGCCGGCGCGCAGGACCCGCTCGACGACCTCGCGCGACGACGGTGCCATGCCGACCTCCTGAGTAGACCTGTCGGGATGGCACCACCGTAGAGAATCGGCGGCGCGCCCGCTGCCCGTGCCGGTTGAGTCCTTCACTGATGAGCAGGCCGAGGCGTACGGGCGGTCCGTGGAGGAGCCGACCCGCCCGGAACTGGAGCGGTTCTTCTTCCTGGACGACGTGGGCCGGGGGCACCGTTCCTGCGGTAGCTCGTGACCAGCAGCCCGCACCGAGCCGGTCCGGTGAGGCGTCGTCCATGCCCGCGGTCACAGGTTGTTGACGTAGAAGCTGGTGAGTCGTTCGACGGCGGCGTCGACGTGTGCGGGTTCGTCGTACATCTCGTAGTGGCCGGCACCGTCGATCACCATGAGGTCGACGGGGTTGGGGGCCAGCTTCCACAGCTGCATGCCGGTGTCGTAGGAGCCGGTGTTGCCGATGCGTCCGGCGAGGATGACCTGGAGTGGCTGGGTCATGAGCCGATCGGCCAGGTGGAACGCGTCGTAGCCCAGCAGGAGGGAGTCGCTGCGCAGGAGGCGCCGGTTCGTGGAGTGTTCGTTACGGCCGCGCTCGGTGCGGTAGTAGGTGACGGCCTGAGTGGTGTCGATGTCGGTCAGGCCCGCTGTTGTGGCGTCCGCCAGGGTGTCGGGCAGCCAGTTCACGCGGGTCGTCTCGCCGGAGCGGGCCTCTTCGGTCCGCTCGTCCGCGAGGGCGTCGAGTGCTGCGGCCGGACCGTCGGGGGAGAAGCTGCGGAACGCCGCGCCGATGTTGACGGGGACGACCGTGCCGACCGCCTTGATGCGGTGGTCCGTGCGGGCGGTGTGCACGGCGTAGCCGCCACCGGCGCAGATGCCGAGGACGCCGATGCGCTGCGGGTCGATGCCAGCGGTCGTGGTGAGCACGTCGATGGCGTAGGAGATGTCCTCACCTCGGCGGTAAGGGTCTTCGAGGTCGCGAGGCTCGCCCTCGCTCCGACCCTGGTGGGCGGGGTCGAGGACGAGCGCCGCGATGCCGCTGGCGGCGAGACGGGAGGCGTAGTTGGCGCCGATCTGCTCCTTCACGCTGCTGCCCGGGGTGGAGAGCACCACGGCGCGCAGCGGTGCGCCGCTGTCGGCGTTGTCGGGCAGGTGGAGGTCAGCGGCGAGGCTGATGGGACCGCGCGGGATCGTGAGGTGCTCAAGCATGCCTGGCTTCCTTCGTGGGATCATGTTCCATAGGAGTCAAGTACAAGGCAGCGTGTTGTACGAGATGGAATTAGTACGAAACTGTACCACGTGAGGGAGGGGTGGCATGTCGGTCGACGGGGCGCAGCTGTGGACGCTGAACCAACGGCTGCTGGGCGAGGTGATGGATGCCTGCACGGGGGAGCTGGCCGAGGTCGGGTTGGAGACGAAGGAGTTCTTCGTCCTGGCCGAGGTGGGGGCGTCGCCGTACCCGGCCGAGATCGCGACGGCACTGCTGCTCCCCAAAGCGAGCGTGACGGTCTACGTCCGCAACCTCGTCGCCAAGGGGTTCATCCGGCGCGAGATCGACGACGCGGACCTGCGGCGGCACCGGCTCGTCCTCACCGACGAGGGCACGAAAGTACGCGATCGAGCACTTGCCGCCCTCGCCGCGGAGTACGACCGCAGGCTGGCGAGGGTCACCCCTCACGACCGCGTTGAGCTGCAACGCATCCTCAAAGCGATGCTCGCCTCGCCCGCGTCAGGCGGTATGCGCGAGTGATTCGTCTGTCCGGTGCTCTGCTGCTGGGATGTGCTCGTCTCGGTCGGCCTCGACCGCGGCTGCGGCGGTCGCAGGATCCTTGTCCACCGGTCGCGCCTGGCCGCGCCAGGTGCACCGGCATTCCACGCGCACACGCTGAGACCCCACCGGGATGGTTCGGGAACGTCACGAACCCCGTTTCCCGCCCCGCCAACGGTGCCAGTTCCAGGCGCGACCGCCGCATCGTGGTCAGGCAGTCGGGCACGAACGCGGCCAGGTCACGCAGCAGGCCGGGCGGCAGCCGCCGGGCCGCTGCTGCGCGTTCGGGGATATCGCGGACCCGACAGGGGCCGAACTGCACCCGCGTACCCTCTGATCATGATTCGCCGGGGTTGGGGGCGGCCCGCCTTGTCGTCCCCCTCGGAGCCGTGCTCGAGCCGTTCGTCGTCGGTCGGTTCACCATCCCCGCGATCCTGCCCTGGCCGAACCGGGTGGCCGCCTTGTCAGTGGGCTGGCGCTGTTGACGGCCGGAATGGTGGGTTGCTACCGAGTCGTTGCCGTTGGCAGGCGGCGGACAGCAGTGCGTGAGCCGCGGCCGACCGCCGAACTCTGCGCGGTCGAGCATGGTGACCACCGGTAGGCAGCCGGGCCGGTGCGCGGGCAGCGGACGACGCGGCCGCCCGCGCCGGTCGTACTGGTCCCGCGTCAACATGCCTGCCCCCTGAGTGGACCCGTGGTGATGGCATCACCGTCGGGGATCAGCGACGCGCCCGCTGCCTGCCGCGGCCAGAATGAGCGTCCGCGCTCCGACCACGGGGTTGAGGACGAGCAGTAGCGCGCTGCGGATGTACGACAGCTGCCAATTCACCGTGGCCGAGGACCGGGCCCGCCGGCGCTGCTGTCCAACCGTGTCCAATCCTGTCCAGCCGTGTCCACAATCGATCCTCTCGGACGTGCGCAGGGCTCAGGGTTTCGGTACGCAGGGCGCTGCGACAGGTGGCGTCCGCAACGGGAGGACCGCACAGATGAAGGTTTGGTCGACCGGATCGCGACGGGCCCTCCGGGCCCTTGCGATCGCCACAATCGTCGTGCCCGTGCTGGTCGTCGGGCCGGGGGCCGACGCGGCCGAACGCGACGCGGTGGTCAACGCGCCCGGTGCCGCCGCCGCCGGGATCACCGGCTTCACCCCGACGGTCACCGCGGACGCGACCCGGGCCGCCGAGGCGACGGCGGGACACCGGCTGTCGCGCGACGCGGTGCTGGCCGCGTACTGGACGCCGGCGCGGATGCGCGCCGCGCGGCCGGTCGAGGAATCCGAGCAGTACCGGCGGGCCCTGGCGGTGCCGCAGGCCGGCCTCAAGTCCGCGCCCGCGCCGCGCAACAGCGGCCAGGAGCTGATCGTCCCGCCCGCCCGCGGCGCCACCACCACCGGAGGGATGGGAACCCAGGCGACCGACCCCAACCTGCCGAGCAGCCACCCGACCGCGTTCACGGCCGGCAAGGTCTTCTTCACCATGGACGGCAAGAACTACGTCTGTTCGGGCACGATCGTGAACACGGCCGCCGGCAACGAGGTCTGGACCGCCGGTCACTGCATCCACGGCGGCCGGGGCGGCACCCTGGCCTCGAACTGGACCTTCGTCCCGGCGTACAACGGCGATGCGGCCAACCCGCGTCCGCTCGGCACCTGGACCGCAACGGGGCTGTGGACCATGACGGCGTGGATCAACGACTCGAACTTCGCCGAGGACATGGCCGTGGCCGTCATGGGCACGCAGGGTGGCCAGCACATCAACCGGTACGGCTCGCAGGGTCTGTGGGTCAACGCCGGCGTGAACCAGTTCATGAACGCGTTCGGCTACCCGGCGGAGGCGCCGTTCAACGGCCGCCGGCTCAAGCAGTGCGCCGCGAACTCCGTGCAGGAGAACCCGGCGGTGTGGACGCAGACCATCAAGATCACCCCGTGCAACTTCACCGGCGGGGCGAGCGGCGGCTCGTGGCTGATCAACTACGACGGGCAGTGGGGTCTGGTCAACGGCATCAACAGCCGGGCCGACCGGGCGACCTGGGTGGCGTCACCGTACTTCGACGACACCGCGCTGGTGCTCTACAACTTCACGACGAACTTCTGACCGACCGGCCGGAACGGGATTCCGGCCGGCCGGAGCACCGGGGCGGCGCACAGCCGCCCCGGTGCAAGTCGTGCTGCCGGGCCGCTGCCATTTATCGGATTACCGATTACGACATGACGAAAATCAGCCGGCCCAAAAGGGGCATATCGCCGCTACATCATAATGACAGTTCTTGTGCGTAATGGCTCAAGCTGGTGTCATCGCCCCGCGTACCGTCCGATGCGGACCGACGACAGCGGGGAGGCCACGGTGACCGTCATCGACAAGATCGCCTGGATCCGGTTGGCGCACGGCGCGATCCTCAGTTCGCGCTCACGCGGCAAGGACGTCCACTACCTGCCCGGCGGCAAGCGGGAGGCCGGCGAGAGCGACCTCGACACGCTCGTCCGGGAGATCCGCGAGGAGCTCAGCGTCACGATCGACCCGAACAGCGCCGCGTTCGTCGGCGCGTTCGAGGCCCAGGCGCACGGGCATCCGGACGGCACCGTCGTACGGATGCGCTGCTACACCGCCGACTACCGGGGCGTCCTGCGGCCGGCCCACGAGATCGAGGAGATCACCTGGCTGGCCTACGCCGACCGGCACCGCGTCTCCCCGGTCGACCAGATCATCTTCGATCACCTGCACCGCGCCGACCAGCTTCGCTGACGACCGGGTCGTGGCTCAGGGTCGGTAACCGGCCCGGGCGGCGGCCACCTCGGCGGCGCGGCGCTCACGCCACCGCCGCTGGGCGTCGCTGTTGCAGTGCCGGCACACCTTCCGGAACCGACCGGTGCCGGGGTCGACCTCCCGCTCGTGCCCGTTGCGGCAGGTCGGCTGCTGGCGCCGCGCGCGGCGGTTGTCGCCGCGGCTGAGCTGACGCAGGTGCGTCGGCTCGATGCAGTCGAGCACGCCGCAGTCGTGCCGCACCTCCAGGCCCGGCCGGTAGCCACCGACGAAGACCGCGTACGCGGCGACGTGCGCCCACGCCCGGCCGGCCACCTTCTGGTGCACCCCGCGGCGGCTGCCGTAACCACGCACGACCAGGCAGCCGCCGGGCGTGCGGGTCGACCGGGCCAGCAGGTGGGCCCGCAGCGACTCCTCGGTGAAGTGTCGGGACAGTCCGGTCACCTCAGACAGCATCCGGCGAGCATAGGCCGGCGGGATGTGACGTGCGGGCCGCCGCCGCTCCGGCGGCGGCCCGCACAGCCGTACGTGGTCAGCGCTGCGTGCGGTCGTCGATCTCGGTGCCGGACTCACCGGGCCGGGCGCCGATCGCCTCCTCGGCGGCCCGGCCGCCGGTGCTCTCGTCGCCCTGCCGCAGCGAGCTGCGGGGCAGCCCGGCCAGGTGTGCCGGGTCCTCGATCGGCTGGTCCGGCCAGTCGTCCGAGGTGCCGTCGGCCAGGCCGGCCCGGCGCAACACCTCGACCAGGTCGTCGTGCGACAGGCGCTCGGCCTCCGGGATCCCGGCCCCGCGCGCCATGGACCGCAGCGTCTTCAGGTCTTCGCTCGCGAATGTCTCGGCCATGCGTGGAGCCTTCCCGCCGCTCAGAACAAGGAAACCCGCCTCAGGCGCGGGCCCCGCCGAGACCGAGGAGCACGGCCAGGCCGAGCGCGCTGCGCGGCGCGTACGGGATCCGCCACAGCCCGCCGTGTGCCGCCGCGTACGCTTCGTCCCTCCACGGGTGCTCCTGCGTCGGACCGCCGCCGGTGCGCAGATCGTGCACGAGCAGCGCGGCCATCAGCGTGTTGCTGGTGGCCGGCTCGAACACCTCGACGCCGAAGCGGTGCGCGCCGGCGTACGCGGCGGCGAGCGCGCGGTTGCGCAGCACCGACCGGGTGCGGGTGGGCGGCGCGACGGTGAACGACACCGTGGTGCCGGCGTCGCGGGCCACCGCCGCGCGCCAGCGTTGCAGCCGTTTGGCCAGCGCGTAGTTCGGCCCCTGCTGGGGGACCAGGCTGTCGTTGACGCCGGGGTCGGCGCCGGGCGGGTAGTTGCGGCGCAGCAGCCGGCCGCCGGAGATCAGCCGCAGGGACCGGCGGGCCGGGCCGCGGGCGGCGTACCCGCGGTCGGCGTGGTCGACCGCGTCGCCGGGCACCGCGTACACGTCGGTGGGGGTGGCCAGGAACGCCAGCGCCGCGTCCGGGCGGTGCCGGGTCAGCTCGACGGTGAGCGCGTCGACGGCGGTGGCCACCCGCACGTTGGTGGCGCCGTCGGCGTAGACGTAGTTGCCGAGCACCAGCCGGCCGTCGATGCCGGCGAGCCAGCGGGTTGCCTGCGGCAGCCGGTGCAGCAGGTCCGCGCCGGCGGCGGCGGCCAGCGCGGCGTCGTCGTCGCCGGTGCCGGCCGGCACCGGCAGGTGCAGGCGTCCGCCGTGACGGCGTGCGGTGCGCAGCACCCGGCGCCAGATCTCCGGGCGGGGCAGGTCGAGCGCGACCACGTCGCCGCCCCAGCGCAGCACCGACGGCAGCGGGCCCATCTCGGCGCCCGCGCCGAGCACCACGACCCGCTGGTCGCGCAGGTCCAGCCAGTCGGGGTTGGCGAGCACCGCGCCGACCGCCTCGGCGCAGCTCGGTTCGACCACGCCCGCGTCCACCCAGGCGTCGAGGCGGCGGCGCAGGTCGTCGCCGCGCAGGCGTTGCCCCCGGTACGGCACGGACAGTTCCCGTTCCACCGGCCCGGCGCCGGTGACCGTGGCGGTGTGCAGCGGCGGTTCCGGGCCGGTCGAGGTGACCGCCGCGTCGAGCGCGACGTCGGGGCCGCCGCCGGGCGGCGCGTACCGCATGCGGGTGTGCAGCGCGGTGAGGCCGTCGCGGGCGACGGTGAGCGCGGCGGCGCGGGAGAGCAGGCCGGCCTCGACCAGTCGGCGGAAGTGGGTGAGGTAGCCGCGCCGCCAGTCGGTCTCGTGCTCGGCGGAGCGGGCGCCGACCGCGTCGACGGCGCGTAGCGCGTCGGCGACCACGGCGCGGCCCAGCGCGGTCGTGCTGCGCCGGCCGTCGCCGGTCGCGGGGAACACCACTCCGTCCACGGCTCACCTCCCTGCCCTGCGGTCGTGGGGTCACTCTGCCGCATCGGTGACGACGCCGCCCGTCGAGGGCCGCTCAGCGGCGGGCGGGGCGGCGTTCCGGTCGGGGGCGGCCCCGCTCCGGGTCGACGCCGACCTGAACGGCGAACGCCGGGTCGACGGCGAGCAGCGGTCGCGGGCCGAACAGCGCCATGGCGGTGAGCAACGCGTCGGTGTCCCGGCCCTGCCAGGTGGGACGGCGTTCGGGGTCGAGGTCGGCGTGCTCACGGCGCAGCCGGCGCAGGAGACGCCGTGCGGCGGCGCCGGTCTCCGGCACCTCGGTCAGCCACCAGCCGCCCAGCGCGGTGGCCAGGCAGCAGAGCAGCAGCCCGGCGACCGAGGCGGGTCCGCCGGCGGTGCGGCCCTCGACCGCGCTGTCCACCAGCCGGGTCACCCCGACGGCGGCGACCAGGAACAGCGGCAGCGTGCCCAGGGCGACCCGTCGGCGTTGGGCGCGGGTGAGCAGCCAGCCGTCGCGGACCAGCCGGCCGACCATCCGGCGCAGCGCCCGCGCGACGTCGGGGTCGGCCAGCACGGCGGCCCAGGTCTGCGGGCGGCGCAGCGCGGTGTGCAGGGCGCGGACCAGGGCCGGCGGCCGGGACGGTGGTGGACCGTCGGCGTGCAGGGTGGCGAGTTCCCCGACGGTCACCCCGCCGGCGCGGCGCAGCGCGGCCACGCCCACCTGGCAGGCCAGCAGCGCCCGGTCGGTGAGGTACGCCAACTCGACCCGGTCGGGTGTCGCGCCCCGGGCCCGGCGGCCGGTCAGCTCGCGTACCGCCACGGCGACCGCGACGGCCACGGCGACCGCGCCCAGGTAGTCGAGGAGGAAGATCGGTCCGCTGACACCCCAGAGCATGGCGACAAGTATGGCCGTACGGTGATCCGGGGCGGGGGCGGGTGGAAACGGGTGGCCGCGCGCGACGCCGCGGGCTAGCGTGCCGACGATGCGCATCCGGGAGCACGTCGACGCCGACTGGGGTCAGGTCTGGCCGATCCTTGCGGACGTCATCACCGCCGGGGACACGTTCGCCTACGATCCGGCCTGGTCGGCCGGGGTGGCACGCGAGGTGTGGGTGGAACGCCCGCCGGGGCGTACCTCGGTGGCGGTGGACGACGACGGCGTCGTGCTCGGCAGCGCCAAGATGGGCGCCAACCGGCCGGGCCCGGGTGCGCACGTGGCGACCGCGAGTTTCCTGGTGGCCGCGGACGCGCGCGGTCGTGGCGTGGGCCGGGCGCTGTGCGAGGAGGCGTTGGACTGGGCCCGCCGGGCCGGTTTCACCGCGATGCAGTTCAACGCCGTGGTGGAGACCAACACCGTGGCGGTGCGGCTCTACCGGCGGCTCGGCTTCACGGTGGTCGGCACCGTGCCGGAGGCGTTCGCCCATCCCACCCTGGACCGGGTGGGCCTGCACGTCATGCACCGTTTCCTGTGACCGCCGCGCGTTCCTGTGACGGCTGCGCGGTGCGGCGAAAGTGTCGGGGGCCGTCGTTAGGTTGGCGGGGATCGCCGCCGTCGAAGGAGCCCTCGTCATGACCACGCTCACCGACCGCCCCCGCACCGCGTTGCTCGTCGTCGACGTGCAGAACGGCGTGGTGCGCGGCGCCCACGACCGCGACCGGGTGGTCGCGAACATCGCCGCCCTGGTCGAACGCGCCCGCGCGGCCGGCGTCCCGGTGGTCTGGGTGCAGCATCGCAGCGAGGAGCTGCCCACCGGCAGTGAGCAGTGGCGGATCGTGCCGGAGCTGGTGCGCCGCGACGACGAGCCGCTCGTGCACAAGGCCTACGGCGACTCGTTCGAGGCCACCGACCTGGAGCAGGTGCTCGCCGCCGGGGGTGTCGGGCGGCTCGTCGTGACCGGCGCGCAGACCGACGCCTGTGTCCGTTCCACCCTGCACGGCGCGTTCACCCGCGGCTACGACACCACGCTGGTCGCCGACGCCCACACCACCGAGGACCTGTCGGCCTACGGCGCGCCCCCGCCGGCGCAGGTGATCGCGCACACCAACCTCTACTGGGGCTTCCAGCGCGCGCCGGGCCGCCGCGCCGGCACGGTCGACACCGCCGACGTCGACTTCACCGCCGCCGTCCCGGCCTGACCGGCAGCCCAGCCGGCCTCCGAGCCGCCGTGGCGCGGCCGGTCAGGAGCCGCCCGCGCCCGGTGCGGCCGGGAAAACGCCTGGCCCGGGCCGGGTGGCTGCTGGCAGGCTGCCGGCCATGACCGCTCAAGCTCTCGCGGGGGCGCTCGCCGACGAACGTCGCCGGGCCGTGTTCGCCGCGATCGTGCTCGGCGCCCGGGACGTCCCGTCCGTGGTGACGCGCACCGGCCTGCCGGCCCGCGACGTCGCCACCGCCGTGCGCCGGCTCACCGACGCCGGTGTGCTGACCGACGCCGACGGCCTGCGCGTCGACGGTGAGCGGCTGCGCGAGTTCGCCCGCGCCGGGGCGTCGTCGCCGGCCCTCCCGCCGGTCGACCGGCGCGAGACGATCCTGCGCACGTTCCTGCGCGACGGCGCGCTGATCCGGCTGCCGGCGCAGCGCGGTCGCCGCCGGGTGTTGCTGGAGCACATCACCGAGCACACCTTCGAGCCCGGGCGGCGCTACCCGGAGCGGCTGGTGGACGAGGCGCTGCGCCCCTGGTGCGAGGGCGGTGCGGCGGACCACGTCACGCTGCGCCGCTATCTCGTCGACGACGTGCTGCTCACCCGCGAGCAGGGCGTCTACTGGCGGACCGGGCCGTGAGCACCCGAGCGCCGTTTCCGGGCAGCGGCCGACGGAGGTTGACGACGGCGTGCCGCCGCGCTAAAACAGAAACCGGAAGTTGAGTCACTCAGACTCAAGTCGAGACCTTGGGCCAGGAGAACCGAGGAGGCAGGACCATGTTGATGCGTACCGACCCGTTCCGCGAGATCGACCGGATCGCCGAGCAGTTCTTCGGCACCACCGCCCGCCCGGCCGTGATGCACCTGGACGCCTACCGCGACGGCGACCACTTCTACGCCGCCTTCGACCTGCCCGGCGTGGACCCGGACAGCATCGACTGCACCGTCGAGCGCAACGTGCTGACCGTCCGCGCCGAGCGGCGTCGCCCCACCGGCGAGAACGTCGAGCTGGTCGCCGCCGAACGTCCGATGGGCACGTTCACCCGGCAGCTGTTCCTGGGCGACACGCTGGACACCGACCGGCTGGAGGCCGGCTACGACAACGGGGTGCTGACGCTGCGCATCCCGATCGCCGAGCGGGCCAAGCCGCGCCGGATCGCGGTCACCTCGACCGCGGAGGGCAACGGGCACCGGCAGCTCACCACCGTCTGAACGCGCGTCACGCCGACGCGGGGGACACCGGCGCGCCGGCCGCCCCCGCGTCGGCGTCCGACGGGTACAGCCGGGTCAGCGCGTGCGCCGTGGCGGTGAACCGGTCCCGCAACTCCGCCGGGGCCAGCACCTCCACCTCGGCGCCGAGCTTGAGCAGCTCGGCGTGGGCGTGCCGCGTCGACTCGATCGGCACGGTGGTCTCCCGCCAGCCGTCCGGGCCGGGTTCGCCGGCCGCCGCCCGGGCCGCCCGCGCCATCTCCGGCGGGAAGACGTAGGGCAGGAACTCCAACGCGGCGGTGGTGAGCCGGATGCGCGCCTCGCCGCGGTAGACGTCGCGCTCGTACCGGGCGGTCCACTCCCGCCAGTAGGCGGCCAGGTCGAAGCCGTCCGGGCGCTGGTGCCGCTCGTCGGTGACCACCGCGTCGAGCACCGCGCCGACCCGGTACGTGCGGACCTGCTCCTCGCACCGGGCCACCAGGTACCAACGGCCGGCCTTGAGCACCACGCCGAGCGGGGCGACCAGCCGGGTCACCTCCCGTGGGGCGCGCCAACGCCGGTAGCGCAGCCGGACCATCCGGTCCTCCCACACCGCGCCGGCGAGCGTGGCCAGGTGCGGGGTGGCTTCCGGGTGCCGGAACCAGCCGGGCGCGTCCAGGTGGAACCGGTGCCGCAGCCGGCCGCTGCGGTCGGCGAGTTCCTCCGGCAGCGCGGCGCGCACCTTCAGCTCGGCCGCGGCCACCGTCGTCGCCAGGCCCAGCTCCGCGGCGGGCCCGGGCAGGCCGGCGAGGAACAGCGCCTCGACCTCCGGCCCGGTCAACCCGGTGAGCCGGGTGCGGTAGCCGGCCAGCAGCCGGTAACCGCCGGCCGGGCCGCGGTCGGCGTACACCGGGACGCCGGCGGCGCCGAGCGACTCGACGTCGCGGTAGACGGTCCGCACCGACACCTCCAGGGCGTCGGCGAGTTCCTGGGCGGTCATCCGCCCCCGGGCCTGCAGGAGCAGCAGCAGGGAGACCAGCCGGCTGGCGCGCACCGCACGACGGTAACCCCTGCCGGCCATCAGGTCGCGGCGCGCCTCGTCGCGAAACGCGCCGCCGACTGAGAACCTTTCTCGCATGTTGCGTCCCGAGGTCCTGCCCCGCGCCCGTGTCGCCGTGTCCGGCGCTCCGGCCGACTTCACCGAGGCGTGGCTACGCAACCGGCGGCTGTCCGAGCACACCCGCGACGCGTACCGGCGGGACGTGACCGGCTGGCTGCGCTGGTGCGCCGAGCGGGGCCTGGAGCCGCTGCGGGTCACCTTCCTCGACGTCAACGCGTACGGCCGGGACCTGGAGTCCACCCCGCGCGGACGCGACGGCCGCCCGCTGACCCCGGCCACCGTGGCGCGCCGGCTGTCCGCGCTGTCGAGCTGGTACGACTTCCTGGTCAAGCTGGGCGCGGTGCCGGCCAATCCGGTCGCCGCGGCCGACCGGCCCCGGGTCGACCGGGACCACTCCGCCACCGTCGGCCTCAGCCCGGACGAGGTCGACGCGCTGCTGGCCGCCGCCGAGGCGGACACCGGCCCGACCGCCGCCCGCAACCGGGCCGCCCTCGCGCTCCTGGCCGACCTGGGCCTGCGGGTCGGCGAGCTGGTCTCGCTGGACCTGGCCGACCTGGGCGCGGAACGCGGTCACCGCAGCGTCCGCTTCGTCGGCAAGGGCGGCAAGGTACGCCGTCGCGCGCTCACCCCCGGCACCGCGTACGCGCTGGACGCCTACCTGGCGGACCGGGCCGCCGCCCAGGGCGTCACGGTGCCGCAGCTGACCGGTCCGCTGCTGGTCACCGCCACCGGTGGGCGACTGGACCGGCACGCCGTGTTCCGGCTGGTGCGCCGGCTGGCGCAGACCGCCGGGATCGCCGCCTGGGCGCGGTTGTCGCCGCACTCGCTGCGGCACGCGTTCGCCACCACGGCCCGTTCGGAGGGCGTGCCGTTGGAGGACGTGCAGGACGCGATGGGTCACGCCGACCCGCGGACCACCCGTCGCTACGACCGGGACCGGCACAACCTGGACCGTGACCCGGCGTACGCGATCTGGGCCGCCCGCGCCCGCCGGCGCGGCTGAGCGTCGGACCCGGGCCGTAGGGTGCCGGAATGCGACACGGCCTGGAGATCTCCTGCGGCGGCGCCTCGGTGACGGTCGGCGACCTGGTCGTGCTCGGCGAGTTGGCCGAGCGGTCCGGCTGGGACGGCGTCTTCCTGGACCCGTGGCTGGTGCTGGCGGCGGTGGCCGGGCGCACCGAGCGGGTCCGGCTGGCCGCGATGCGGGCCGCGGTCGCCCGCGGCCCGCTGCGCTGAGCCGGTCTCACTCCGGGCGGCGCGGGCAGAGGCAGAACGGCTGCCCGATCGGGTCGAGCAGCACGGTCCAGCCTCCGCCGCCGGGCTGGTGAGCCGGCCGGGTCGCGCCGGCCGCCACCAGGTCCCGCTCCGCGGCCGACACGTCGTCGACGGTCAGGTCCAGGTGGTAGCGCTTGACGCCGGTCGGGTCCGGCCAGGCCGGCGGCGCGTAGCCGGGCACCAGACCGAACCCGATCGACGTGCCGCCGGAGGAGGTGATCATGGCGTACTCGGCCTCGCTGTGGGTGATCTCCCAGCCGAGGGCGTGGCCGTAGAACGCCGCGTGGGCGGCCGGGTCGGAACTGTCGAGGTTGACCATCGCGAGGTCGGCGTGCGTCGTCATGCTGGGCAGTCTGCCGCCGGTACCTGTCACCTCCTGTCAGGTACCGGCGGCCGGCCGGCGCGCGTCGTGCGCGGCCGCTCCGGGGCGTACGCCGACGGTGCCCGGTCCACCGCCGGGCGGCGCAACCGGCTGCGCGCCGGTCGCCGGTTGCCTACCGTCGGTGGTGATGGGCACTCAGCAGGTGTGGCACCGACCGGCCCGGCGTCGCCGGCCGATGCGCGCGGGTGTGCTGGTCGCCGTGCTCGGGCTGGGCACGTGCCTGATCGGGGTGGCCGGGCTGGCGGTGTGGAACGCGCAGGTGGTGCTCCAGGCCGACGGGCCGGTGCGGGAGACCGCGGACGGGTTCTTCCGGGACGTCGCCGCCGGCGACACCGACCGGGCGTACGGGCGGTTGTGCGCCGAGGCGCGCAGCCGGTGGAGTCAGGCCGGGTTCGGCAGTTGGGTGCGGACCCCGCCGCTGGTCAGCGGCTACGAGATCGTCGACGTGTCGGTGTCGACCCGGGCGGGTCGGCCACGCGGCACGGTGCTGGTGCGGTTGAACCGTGACGGCGGCGGCAGCGAGGAGCGGGAGTTGCCGGTGGTGCCGGAGGACGGCGGGTGGCGGGTGTGCGGGGACCCGTTCTGAGCCTCAGGCGCGCGGGCCCAGGTCGCCGGAGCGGTAGTGCCGCCGGCACAGCACCTGGTAGCGGACGTCGGCGGTGTCCACGGTGTCGCCGATGACGACCTGCGCGCCCTCGCGGACCACCCGGCCGTCGACGACCCGGGCGTTGAGCAGCCCTTCCCGGCCGCACCAGCACAGCACCTCGACCTGGATGCGGGCCACCTCGTCGGCCAGCTCGAACAGTCGTTGCGCGGCCGGGAACAGGCAGGAGCGGAAGTCGGTGGCCAGGCCGAAGGCGTAGACGTCGACGTCGAACTTGTCGACCAGTTCGGCCATCTGCTCGACGTGGTCCAGGTCGTAGAAGGACGCCTCGTCGCAGATCAGGTAGTCGACGCGTACCCCCTCGGCCCACGCGTCGCGGACCAGGTCGCGCAGGTCGAGTCCGTCGGTGACCTCGATGGCCTCGTGGGCCAGGCCGATGCGGGTGGTGACCTGCGGGCCCAGCGAGCGGTCGATGCGGGTGGTGACCAGGCCGCGGCGGCCCTGCCGGGCGTGGTTGTAGTTCATCTGCAACGCCATGGTGGACTTGCCGCAGTCCATCGGCCCCCAGAAGAACTTCAGCGCGGCGGCGTGCAGCGGCCGGCCGTCGACGCCCCGGGCGGCGGCGCAGCCGCCGGCACGGTCGTCGCCGGGCCCCGGCAGGGGGCGGGCCAGGCAGGTCGGGGCGGCAGCGGCGTCGTCGGTCACGTCGGGGCAGCCTAGCCGATCGACGCGGAAGGATCTTGACCGCGCGCGGGTGCGCTCAGAGCACCCGGGGCGGGGTGTTGCCGGCGGCGATGATGGCCCGGCGCATCGGCACGGCGGCCAGCAGCGCGAAGCCGACCACGAAGAAGATCAGCAGCGAGACCAGCCCCACCCGGTAGGAGGAGGTGAGCTGGAACACCAGGCCGAACGCCAGCGGGCCGAGCCAGCTGGTGCCCTTGTCGCTGATCTCGTAGAAGCCGTAGTACTCGCCTTCCTTGCCGGCGGGGATGAGCTGGCTGAACAGCGAGCGGCTCAGCGCCTGGCTGCCGCCGAGCACCAGCCCGATGCAGCCGCCGAGGATCATGAACGGCACCGGCGCCTCGGCGGGCAGCCGGAACGCGGCGATGATCACGCCGGTCCAGAGCACCAGCGACAGCAGCACCGTCTTCCAGGCGCCGATGCGTCGGGCGAGCGCGCCGAGCGCGAGCGCGCCGCCGAAGGCGAGGAACTGCACCAGCAGGATGGTCACGATCAGGGTGCTCTGCTCCAGCCGTAGCTCCTCGGTGCCGTACTGGCTGGCGAGGGTGATGACGGTCTGGATGCCGTCGTTGAACACCAGGAACGCGAGCAGGAAGAACAGCGTCAGCGGGTACGCCTTGACCTCGCGCAGTGTGCGGCCGAGTTGCCGGAAGCCGTCGGTGAGCACGTTGCCGCCGCCCAGCGGCACCGCGACCGGTGGGCGTTCGCGCAGCCAGCGCAGCGGCAGCAGGGTGAACGCGGCCCACCACACGCCGGCCGAGACGATCGACCAGCGGGCCAGGTCGAGGGTGCGCTGGGCGTTGCCCTCCTCGCTGAGCGCGGTGACGGCGACCAGGTTGAGCGCGAGCAGCAGCCCGCCGCCGAGGTAGCCGATGGCCCAGCCGCGGCTGGAGATGGCGTCGCGGTCGTCCGGGCCGCCGAGCTGCGGCAGGAACGAGTTGTAGACGACCACGGCGGCGCCGAAGGAGATGTTCGCGATGAGAAACAGCACGCCGCCGAGCAGGTACCGCTCGCCGGTGACGAACGCGAACGCGACGGTCGCGCCGGCGCCGGTGAACGCGGCGGCGGCCAGCAGCCGCTTCTTGTGCGCGGACCGGTCGGCGATCGCGCCGATGACGGGCAGCACGAACACGGTGAGGAAGACCGACAGCGAGATCAGGTACGGGTAGTAGGAGCCGGCGGCGACGCGGATGCCGAGCGGGTGCACCACGCCGTCGCAGCGGTCGGCGCCCAGCTCGCAGCCGGCGGCCAACTCGGTGACGGTGGTCAGGAACGGCCCGAGGAAGACCGTGATGACGGTGGTCTGGAACGCGGAGTTGGCCCAGTCGTAGAGGTACCAGCCGGTGCGTTCGCGGCGGGTGCTGCCCGGGGGTGCGGGCTCGGCGACGGCGGGGGTGACCGTTTCGGCCATCGGGGCGGTCCTCGGGGGTTCAGGCGGCCCAGTGGCCGCGGCTGCGGTAGACGTCGCGGAGCACGCCGACGTGATCGGTCATGATGCCATCCACTCCAAGATCAAGTAACTGGTGCATCCGGGCGGGTTCGTCGATCGTCCAGACGTGCACCTGCAGGCCGATGCGGTGGCAGTAGGCGAGGAACCGCCGGTCGACCACCAGGATTCCCCCGTAGGAGACCGGGACCTGGGCGGCGGCCACCGACGGCGGCAGTCGCAGCGGCCGGCCGTGCAGCGAGGCCATCCGCAGCCGGGCCACGCCGCGCATGCCGAGGCTGGTGGCGACCGTCGGGCCGGCCAGGGCGCGCAGCCGGGTCAGCCGGGCGTCGCTGAACGAGGCGAGCAGCACCCGGTCGGCGGCGCCGGCCCGCACCACCGCCTCGACGGTCGGCGCCGCCGCGCCGTCGGCCTTGACGTCGACGTTGAACCGCACCTGCGGCCACGCGCCGAGCACGTCGTCGAGGCGGGGCACCAGGGCGGCGCCGCCGACGCGTACCGAGGCGAGATCGGCGAAGCGCAGGTCGGCGATGCGTCCGGCCTCGCCGGTGACGCGGCGCAGCGTCGGGTCGTGGAAGACCACCGGCACGCCGTCGGCGGTGGCGTGCACGTCGGTCTCCACGTACCGGTAGCCCAGCGCGACCGCGCGGGCGAACGCGGCGGCGGTGTTCTCGTCGCCGTCGGCCGCGCCGCCGCGGTGGGCGAAGGCCAGCGGCGCGGGCGCGTCGAGGTAGCCGTGACGGGGCTGCACGCCGGCAGTATGCCGGGCCGAAACGGCCGACGGATGTCCGGCCGGTGAAATTCCCTATCGTTACCCGTCGCCGCTAACATAGGGTGCGATGGGTAACGAAATGTACTCGGTGGAGCAGGTCGCGGCGCGGCTCGGGCTGCACGTGCGCACCGTGCGCGGCTACATCCGCGCCGGCCGGCTGCCGGCGGCTCGGATCGGCAAGCAGTACCGGATCGCCCGCGCCGACCTCGACGCGTTCACCGGCCGGCCCGCGCGACCGGCCGGCCCGGCGGCGGAGGTGTCGAGCATCGTGGCGCTCGACGGCGTCGACCGGGCCGCCGCCGACCGGCTCGCCACGCTGGTGCTGGCCGGCGTCACCACCCACCCCGACCCGGACCGTCCACTGCGCGTGCAGACGGTCCACGACGAGGAGCGGCACCGCATGAAGATCATCGTCCTGGGCGACCTCGGCGCCACCGCCGAGCTGCTGCGCCTGCTCGACGCGGTGCTCGACGGCGACAACGGCCTGCTCGCCGGGAAGGAGGCCGACCGTGGCTGACGAGCTGCGTGAGCGCGCCGGCGTCACGGTGCTGGTCTGCGACCCGGCCGGCCCGCCGATCGTCACCGAGGCCGACGCGCTGGAGCTGATCGGCGCGGCGTTCGCCGGCGCCACGGTGGTGGCGGTGCCCGCCGCCCGGCTCGACCCGAGCTTCTTCACGCTGGGCACCCGCTTCGCCGGGGAGGTCATGCAGAAGTTCGTCAACTACCGGCTGCGCCTGGTGGTGGTCGGGGACATCTCCGCGCACCTGGCCGGCAGCGGCGCGCTGCGCGCGCTGGTGGCCGAGTCCAACCGGCACGACCAGGTGTGGTTCGTCCCGGACCTGGCCGCCCTCGACGCGCGCCTGGCCGCCGCCCCGTAACCCCCACGCGATCGTGCACTTCCGGCCCTCGTTCGAGGCGGTTCTGCCCGATACGCCCGGGCAGCAAGTGCACGATCGCGGGCGGGGGCGGGGGGCGGGGGAGGGGGAGGTCAGCGCAGCCAGCCGGCGGTCAGGGCGGTTACGCCCAGGCCGTCGGTGTCGGCGAGTTTGACGGCGACGAACTGGCGGGCGGCGGGGGAGGTCTGCACGCGGGGCGCGGGTTCCGGGTCGGTCAGTGTCGCCACCACGGCTGCGGCGGCCTCGGCCGGCGACTGGGCGGCGGCGAACGCGGCGGCGCTGCGACCGAGGTACGCCCGCAGCGCCGGCCCGTACGGCCCGGCGGCGGCCACCGCGGTGTCCCGGTCGATCCCGACGTTGGCGACGAACTCGCTGGCCACCGCGCCGGGCTCGACCACGCAGACGCTCACCCCGACGGTGGCCGCCACCGGCGCCAGGGACTCCATGAACCCCTCGACGGCGAACTTCGCCGCGCAGTACGCCTCGTTGAACGGCTGCCCGACCACCCCGCCGACGCTGGTCACCGTGATCAGCCGCCCGTTCGCGGCGCGCAGGTGCGGCAGCGCGGCACGGGTGACGTGCAGGACGCCGAAGAAGTTGACCTCCAGCACCGCCCGGACGTCGTCGACGGTCTCCCGCTCCAGCGTGCCGACGTGGCCGGCGCCGGCGTTGTTGACCACCGCGTCGAGCCGGCCGTGCCGGGCCACCACGTCGGCCACGCAGGCGGTCACCGAGGACTCGTCGACCACGTCGAGCCGGCGTACCTCCAGCAGGTCGCCGACCCCGGCGGCGTCGGCGGCGGCGCGCAGCGGGCCGGCCCGGTCGGGGTCGCGCAGCGTGGCGACGGTGCGCCAGCCGGCGCGGGCCGCGCCCACGGCGGTTTCCAGGCCGATGCCGGTGGACGTGCCGGTGATCAGCACGACGGGAGCGTTCACGTCTGCCACGGTCTCACCCCATGTCGGGGCCGCGCGGCGGATTCAGCCGGTTCGGTGCCGGCGGTGCGCGCGGCTCGGGTCGACCGGCCGGCCGGGGTCGACGTGGCGGGGCCCGTCGGGCTCGTGCGGGCGCAGCGGGGCCAGGTCGTCGGTGATCGCGTCGATGATCCGGTCGGTGGCGCGGCGGGCCGTGCCGGGCGCACCCGGATCCAGGTCGGCCAGGGCCACCGGGGCACCGAAGTGCACCCGGATGACCGGGCGGCGGGCGAGCGCCCGGGCCAGGCCGCGCAGCATGCCCTTCGGCGCCCGGTACGGCAGGACCTCGTGCGAGCCCCACTGGGCGACCGGGACGACGGCGGCGCCGCTGGCGAACGCGAGCCGGGCCACGCCGGTCTTGCCGCGTTCGGGCCACATGCCGGGGGCCAGCCCGATGCGTCCCTCCGGGTAGACCAGCACCACCGACCCGCCGGCGACCGCCTCGGCGGCGATCTCCAGCGACCGGTGCACGGCGGTGGTGCCGCGGTCGACGCGGATGTGCCCGGCGTGGCGCATCAGCGGCCCGAGCACCGGGGCCCGGAACAGCCCGCCGGTGGCCATGATCCGGGGGGCGACGCGCCGGACCCGGCAGGCGGCGGCGAGCACCACCGGGTCGAACGGGCTGATGTGGTTGGCGGCCAGGATCAGCGGCCCGCGGCGCAGCGCCTCCGGCACGTCGCCGGTGACCTCCAGGCGGCCGATCAACGCGACGGCGGCCCGGGCGAGCGTCTGCGCGCCGCGCCACAGCAGCGGCGCGCGCCAGGGGGAGGTGTCCATCAGTGCTGGATGGTCGCACGGCCGCGCCGGTGGAGGTGATCAGGGTCATTGGTCCCGGGTCGGTTCGGGTCCTGCGGCCCTGAAAATTTTTCTACGACACCGAGTAGTATTTACTACGTCTCGTAGTAAGAAGGCTGGGGGTTCTCAGGTGGACGCGTTGGACGTCGCCCGCTGGCAGTTCGGTGTCACCACCGTCTACCACTTCCTGTTCGTGCCGCTGACCATCGGCCTGTCCGTGCTGGTCGCCATCCTGCAGACCATGTGGCACCGCACCGGCAACGAGCGGTACCTCAAACTCACCAAGTTCTACGGCAAGCTGTTCCTCATCAACTTCGCCATGGGCGTCGTCACCGGCATCGTGCAGGAGTTCCAGTTCGGCATGAACTGGAGCGACTACTCCCGCTTCGTCGGCGACATCTTCGGCGCGCCCCTCGCCATCGAGGCCCTCGTCGCGTTCTTCCTCGAATCCACGTTCATCGGCCTGTGGATCTTCGGCTGGGACCGGCTGCCCAAACGCCTGCACCTGGCCGCGATCTGGGCCGCCGCGATCGGCACCAACCTGTCCGCCTACTTCATCCTCGCCGCGAACTCGTTCATGCAGAACCCGGTCGGGTTCCGCATCAACCCCGACAGCGGACGCGCCGAACTGACCGACTTCGCCGCCGTGCTCACCAACAAGGTCGCGCTGGTCACCTTCCCACACACCCTCGCCGGGTCGTTCCTGGTCGCCGGATCCCTCGTGGTCACCGTCGGGCTGTGGCACGTGATGCGCAACCGCGGCAGCGCCGACACCGGCGCCTACCGCTTCGCCACCACGTTTGGCTCCTGGGTGGTCCTGGTCTCCGCCACCCTCGTCGTGCTCACCGGCGACATCCAAGGCAAGATCATGACCGAGGTGCAGCCGATGAAGATGGCCGCCGCCGAGGGCCTCTACACCACCGAGAGCCCCGCCTCGTTCTCCGTGCTCACCGTCGGCAGCCTCGACGGCAGCCGCGAGGTCTTCGCCCTCAAGATCCCCTACCTGCTGTCGTTCCTCGGCACCGGCGACCCGAACGGCACCGTGCAGGGCATCAACGACCTCCAGGCCCAGTACGCCAGCCAGTACGGCCCCGGCAACTACGCCCCGATCATCCCGGTCACCTACTGGAGCTTCCGCTTCATGATCGGCTTCGGCCTGGCCGCCGCCGCCATCGCGCTGCTGGTGCTCTGGAGCCACCGCAAGGGCCGCACCCCCACCAGCCGCTGGCTGCTGCGCGCCGGCCTGGTCATGCCGGTACTGCCACTGCTGGCCAACTCCTTCGGCTGGATCTTCACCGAGATGGGCCGCCAACCCTGGATCGTGTTCGGCGAGATGCTCACCCGCAACGGCGTGTCCCGCAGCGTCTCCCTCGCCGAGGTGCTCACCTCCTTCACCGCCTTCACCCTCATCTACGCCACCCTCGCGGTGATCGAGTTCAAGCTGCTGGTCCGCTACGCCCGCGCCGGCGTCCCCGACGTCACCCCGCCCCCCGCCGACGACGACACCGACGACGCGCAGCGCCCCCTCGCGTTCGCCTACTGACCGAAAGAGCCCACCGTGGAACTGACCACCGTCTGGTTTCTCCTCGTGGCCGTACTGTTCACCGGCTACTTCATCCTCGAAGGCTTCGACTTCGGCGTCGGCATGCTGCTGCCCGTGCTCGGCCGCGACGACCGGCAACGCCGCGTCCTGATCAACACCATCGGCCCCGTCTGGGACGGCAACGAGGTCTGGCTGATCACCGCCGGCGGCGCCATGTTCGCCGCGTTCCCCGAGTGGTACGCCACCCTGTTCTCCGGCTTCTACCTGCCACTACTGCTCATCCTGCTCGCCCTCATCGCCCGCGGCGTCGCCTTCGAATACCGGCACAAGCGCCCCGAGGCGACCTGGAAACGCCGCTGGGACCGGGCCATCTTCTTCGGCTCCGCGATCCCGGCCGTGCTGTG
The DNA here is from genome assembly GCF_045040125.1 of Micromonospora sp. NBC_01392. Lineage (NCBI taxonomy): Bacteria > Bacillati > Actinomycetota > Actinomycetes > Micromonosporales > Micromonosporaceae > Micromonospora > Micromonospora sp. NBC_01392. The sequence continues at coordinate 3,945,869 of NZ_CP109549.1, forward strand.
GGGCGTCGCGTTCGCCAACATCTTCCGCGGCGTACCCCTCGACGCCGACCACGAGTACGTCGGCGGCCTGCTCGACCTGCTGCACCCGTACGCGCTGCTCGGCGGCCTGACCACGCTCGGCCTGTTCGCCACCCACGGCGCGGTGTTCCTCGCGCTCAAGACCACCGGCGACATCCGGCAGCGCGCCGGCACGCTCGCGGTGAAGCTCGGCGCCGGCACCGCCGTGGCCGCCGTGGCGTTCCTCGGCTGGTCGCTGACCATCCGCGCCAACGCCACCGCCGTCGTGCTCGCCGTCGGCGCCGCCCTCGCCCTGCTCGGCGGCCTCGCCGCAGCGAGGGTACGCCGCGAGGGCTGGGCGTTCACCGGCACCGCGCTGGCCATCGCGCTGGCCGTGGCGACCCTGTTCGCCGCGCTGTTCCCGAACGTGCTGCCGTCCACGCTCGACCCGGCCGGCACGCTCACCGCCACCAACGCCGCGTCCACCCCGTACACCCTGAAAATCATGACGTGGGTGGCGGTGATCTTCACTCCGATCGTGCTCGCCTACCAAGGTTGGACCTACTGGGTGTTCCGCCGCCGAATCGGGGTACAGAACATTCCGCAACACTGATGGACCTGCGGGCGCAGGGGTGGCGCGGGGCCGGTGCGAGGGGGTCGCACCGGCCCCGCGGGGTGTCCGGGGCAGCGCTCAGCGGGCCTCGCGCAGCTCCGCCAGCCGCGCCTCGATCTCCGCCAGCTCCGCGCGCAGCTTCTCCGCCTGCTGTTCCGCCTCGGCCCGCTCCGCGCCCAGGATCTGCTCCACCGCCTCCTGCACCCCCGGCACGTCCACCAACGCCACCATCCGCAGCGCCTCCGCCGGCTTCACCACGTACGGCCTGGCGAGCGCCTTCGCGCCCTGCTGCGCGGCCACCGTCCACTCGCCCTCGGCGTACGCCAGGGTCACCGTCAGCCCCGCCGGCGTCTTCGGCTTCGCCGCCTTCACCGCCCGCTTCGCCGGCCTCGGCTCCGCCTGCTGCTCCACCTTCGGCTCCTCCCGACGCGGCGCGGGCACCCGCGGCGTGTCCAACACGAACTCCGGCACCGCCGGCGCGGCCACCTCCGGCTCGGGCTCCGGCTTCGGCTCGGCGGCCGGCCGCCGCCCGGCACCCTTCGGCGCGACCGCCACGTCAGCGGGGGAGAAGGGCAACTCGTCGCGGCCGAAACGCACCACCACGAACTCCTCGGACTGCTCGGGATCGGTCAGCTCCACCACCTGCCCGAGCTGCCCGGCCACCTGCCCGGCCGCCTCGGTGAACACCACCCGCGGCTTCCGGCCCGCCGCCAACGACTCACGGATCTGCTGTACCTCGTCAGTGGACAACCCCTGGACCGCCATCACGCCCTCTTCCGTACACCTGTTTGATTGCCGCCCTTGATACCAGGCCGGCACGACACCCCGACGGTCAACCCCCGAGCGCCCGCAACGCCGCGTCGGCGTGCGCGTTCATGCTCACCTCGCTGTGCACCACCGCCAACACCCGCCGGTCCGGGCCGATCACGAACGTCATCCGCCGGGTGCTCAACGCGCCCAGCGGCAACCGCCGCCGCACCCCGAACGCCGCCGCCACCGCCCCGTCGACGTCGGACAACAGCGGATAGTCGAAACCGTGCCGGCGGGCGAACTCCGCCTGCCGCTCCACCGGGTCCCGGCTGATCCCCACCCGCGACGCGCCCACCGCCGCGAACTCCGCCGCCAGGTCCCGGAAATGGCAGCTCTCCGCCGTGCACCCCCGCGTCATCGCCGCCGGATAGAAGAACACCACCACCGGCCCGGCGGCCAGGAACTCCGACAGCCGCCGCGGCGCACCCGTCTGGTCCGGCAGCGTGAAATCCTCGACCAGGTCACCGACACCCACACCCACCACGTACCTCCCGAGCCTCGACGTCGATGCGGTGAGCCTAGGCGCGCCACACCCCCGCCACCTCGCCGGCCACCGCCCCGGCCTGCGCGAACCCCGCCCGCGCCGACGCCGCCCGCCGCGCCGGGTCCAGCACGTTCCGCCCGATCGCCGCCCGCGCCGCCCGGTCCGGCGCCACCACCGCCACCCGCGCCCCCGCCGCCCGCAGCGCCGCCACCTGCGCCGACACCCGCGGCATCGGCCCCACCGCGGCGCTCGTCGGCGCCAACACCACCACCCGCCGCGCCCCGGCGGCCAGGTCCGCGTTCACCGGCGACCGCACCCCACCGTCGACGAACCGCCGACCCCCGACCGTCACCGGCGGCCACACCCCCGGCACCGCGCAACTGGCCCCCACCGCGTCGACCAGCGACACCCCGCTGCCGGCGTCGAACACCACGAACTCACCCGACACCGCGTCGACGGCGGTCACCAGCAGCCGCCGCGCCGGCCACTGCCGCGCCGGCAACCGCGCCGCGATCACCGCCCGCCGCGACTCCTCCGACGGGGTACGCGCCGCCAACGCCACCGCGCCCACCCGCGCGCGGGCCCGCGCCGCGTCCTGCCCCCGACCGCCGGCCCACGCCCACCGGGCCAGCACCCCCCACCCGAGCCGGGCCGGCACCTCGTCACCCGGCGGCCGCAACTGCGCCGCGTACCGCTGCGCCGGCGGCACCCCGCAACACACCTGCGCCCCGACCACCGAACCCGCCGACGTGCCCACCACCAGATCCGCGTCCTCCAGCGACACACCCCGTTCGGCCAGCCCGGCCAACAGCCCCAACTCCCAGGCCACCCCGGTCACCCCGCCGCCGCCCAGCACCAACGCCCGCCCCATGTGACAGTCCTCTCCGTCGCCGCCGGTGCCGCCCACGGTAACGTCGCCCCCACCAGCAGGGCAGGGGAGGACGCATTGACCTCGATCACCATCGTCACCGGCGGTGGACGCGGCATCGGCGCCGCCACCGCCCGCCGGCTCGCCGCCGCCGGCCACGACCTGGTCATCGGCTACCGCGCCGACCACGACGCCGCCGCGACCGTCGCCGCCGACGTGCGCGCCGCCGGCCGACGCGCCGTCACCGTCGCCGCCGACACCACCGACCCCGACGCGGTACGCCGGCTCTTCGCCGCCGCCGACCAGCTCGGCCCGCTCACCGGCCTGGTCAACAACGCCGGCGTCACCAGCCCCATCGGCCCCTTCACCGACCTGCGCGCCGAGGACCTGCGCGACGTCGTCGACGTCAACCTGATCGGCTACGTCCTCTGCGCCCAGCAGGCCGCCCGCCGGATGAGCGCCGGCGGCGCCATCGTCAACGTGTCCTCCGCCGCCGCCACCCTCGGCAGCCCCGGCGAGTACATCCACTACGCCGCCGTCAAGGCCGCCACCGACACCCTCACCGTCGGCCTGGCCAAGGAACTCGCCCCGCGCGGCATCCGCGTCAACGCGGTCGCCCCCGGCATCATCCGCACCGACATCCACGCCCGCTCCGGCGTACCGGACCGCCCCGAGCGCGCCGCCGGCCGCATCCCGCTGGGCCGCGCCGGCGAACCCGACGAGGTGGCCGGCGCGATCGTCCACCTGCTCGGCCCCGACGCCTCGTACACCACCGGCGCGGTCCTGCGCGTCGCCGGCGGCCTCTGACCGGCGCGGCGGCCCGGGGTCTGCCCCGGGCCGCCGCCACGCGTCACTGCGTGAACAACTTCGCCGCCGTGATCAGCGTCTGCACCACGCCGTAGCCCAACAGCGCGGCCACCACCAGCCACGACACCACCAGACGGATCTGCTGCCCGCCACCGCTGCGCTCGTTCACGACCCGCTCCGCTCCGCCGTCACCGGCTGCCCGTCCGCCATCTCGTCCCGGCCCGACGCCGGCTCGTGGAACCGCCGCGGCACCGGCCGGATCAGCAGGTTCGCCACCAGCCCCACCGCCAGCACCCCGACCATCGTGAACAACGCCGGCCGGTACGCCGACGCGGTCAACGAGCCCGGCTCGCCCTGCGCGTCCAGGAACGCGTTGACGATCAGCGGGCCGGCCACCCCCGCCGCCGACCACGCGGTCAACAGCCGACCGTGGATCGCGCCCACCTCGAACGTGCCGAACAGATCCCGCAGATACGCCGGCGCGGTCGCGAACCCGCCGCCGTAGAACGACAGGATCACGCAGGCCAGCAGCACGAACAACGCCGTCGCGCTCTGCCCGACCAACGCCAGCACCAGGTACAGCACCAGGCCCACACCCAGATACACCACGTAGATCGGCTTACGGCCGATCACGTCCGACGTCGACGACCAGACGAACCGGCCCGCCATGTTGAACAGCGACAGCAGCCCCACGAACCCGCCGGCCGCCGCCACCGACACCGCCGACGTGCCGTTGTCCCGGAAGAAGTCCTGGATCATCGGGCTGGCCTGCTCCAGGATGCCGATGCCCGCCGTCACGTTGCAGAACAGCACCACCCACAGCAGCCAGAACGACCGCGTCTTCACCGCGTTCGCCGCCGACACGTTCGCGGTGGTCACCATCGGCTTCGCCGCCACCTCCGCCGGGTCGAACCCGGCCGGCCGCCAGTCCGCCGCCGGCACCCGCACGTTGAACACCCCGAACATCATGATCACGAAGTAGCCGACGCCGAGCGTGACGAACAACCACACCAGCGCCGACCCCGACGCCGTCGACCCGCTGTTCGACGGGTCGTACCCCGGGTCGAACAACGACAACAACTGCCGGGACAGGGGAGAGGCCACCATCGCCCCACCACCGAACCCCATGATCGCCAACCCGGTGGCCAGCCCCGGCCGGTCCGGGAACCACTTGATCAACGTGGAGACGGGGGAGATGTACCCGATCCCCAACCCGATCCCGCCCAGCACCCCGTACCCCAGATACAGCAGCCACAACTGCGACGACGCGATGCCCAGCGCACCCACCAGGAAACCCGCCGCCCAGAAGCACGCCGAGACGAACATCGCCTTCCGCGGCCCGTTCGCCTCCACCCACGTACCGGCCACCGCGGCCGACAACCCCAACATCACGATCGCGATGCTGAAGATCACGCCGATCGCCGTCTGCCCCGAGTCGAAGTGCGCGATCAGGGAGTTCTTGTACACGCTCGTCGCGTAGACCTGCCCGATGCAGAGATGGATCGCCAACGCCGCCGGCGGGATCAACCACCGGCTGTACCCCGGCGGCGCGACGGTGTGCCGACGATCGAGTGCGGAAAGCATCAGTGCTTCCTCCGTCCAGATGGCGAGAACCCCTCGCTTCATGCCCCCACCGCACGCTGCGCCCAAACCCACCACGCGCCCGACGGTCGAAACCCTGAGCCGAACGGTCACCAGCCGACCCGGATGCGACGATGAACAAGTGAAGATCCTGTCCATCCAGTCCTCGGTCGCCTACGGCCACGTCGGCAACTCCGCCGCCGTGTTCCCCCTGCAACGCCTCCGCCACGAGGTCTGGCCGGTACTGACCGTGCACTTCTCCAACCACACCGGCTACGGCGCCTGGCGCGGCCCCCTGCTCGCCCCCACCGACGTCGCCGACGTCATCACCGGCATCGCCGAACGCGGCGTGCTCGGCACCGCCGACGCCGTCCTCTCCGGCTACCAGGGCGACCCCGCCGTCGGCGCCGTCATCCTCGACGCCGTCGCCCAGGTCAAAGCCGCCAACCCGGCCGCCCTCTACTGCTGCGACCCGGTCATGGGCGACGTCGGCCGCGGCATGTTCGTCCGCCCCGGCATCCCCGAATACCTGCGCGACACCGTCGTGCCCCGCGCCGACATCGTCACCCCCAACCAGTTCGAGCTGGAGTTCCTCGCCGGCCGCCGCACCGACACCCTCGACGACCTGCTCACCGCCGTCGACGCCGTCCGCGCCACCGGCCCCGACCACGTCCTGGTCACCAGCGTCCTGCACGGTGACCTGCCCACCGACCACCTCGACGTCGTCGCCGTCTCCACCGACGGCGCCTGGGCCGTCACCACCCCGCTGCTGCCGATCAGCCCCAACGGCGGCGGCGACGTCACCGCCGCCCTCTACCTGGCCCACCTCGCCACCACCGGATCACCCGCGACCGCGCTGGAACGCACCACCAACTCCATCTACGCGGTCCTCGACGCCACCCTCGCCGCCGGCACCCGCGAACTCCAACTCGTCGCCGCCCAGGACGCCATCGCCGACCCACCCACCCGCTTCACCGCCCGCCGACTGCGCTGAACACCTGGACGCCCCCGCCCCGACCAGCGAAAATGCCACACGTGCCAACCCACCACCCGGCCACCGACGACCCCGCCTTCGCCCACCGCCTACGCGACCTCGCCCGCCTACGCCGCATCCGCGACCGCATCGACCGCGAACACGCCCAACCCCTCGACGTCGAAGCCCTCGCCCGCGGCGAACACATGTCCGCCGGCCACCTCAGCCGCCAGTTCCGCCAGACCTACGGCGAAACCCCGTACTCCTACCTCATGACCCGCCGCATCGAACGCGCCATGGCCCTGCTGCGCCGCGGCGACCTCAGCGTCACCAACGTCTGCTTCGCCGTCGGCTGCCAGTCCCTCGGCACCTTCAGCACCCGCTTCACCGAACTCGTCGGCGAACCCCCCAGCGCCTACCGCGCCCGCCACGCGCCCGGCACCCCCGAACCACCCCCGTGCCTCACCAAACACGCCACCCGACCGATCAGGAATCGAGAAGCCCCCGCCACCTGACCGAACTAGCGTGACCACCATGACCGTCACGATCCACTACGCCTTCCTGCCCCACACCGACGCCGACGCCGCCCTCGCCTTCTACCGCGACACCCTCGGCTTCGACCTGCGCAACGACGTCGGCCAGGGCAACACCATGCGCTGGCTCACCGTCGGCCCACCCGGACAGCCCGAGACCGGCATCGTCCTGCACCCCCCGGCGGTCGACCCCGGCATCACCGACGACGAACGCCGCACCGTCCTCGAACTCATCGCCAAGGGCACCTACGGCGCGCTCACCCTCGCCACCGACGACCTCGACACACTCTTCGACCGCCTCCAGGCCAGCGGCGCCGACGTCGTCCAGGAACCCACCGAACAGCCCTACGGCGTCCGCGACTGCGCCTTCCGCGACCCCACCGGCAACCTCATCCGCATCAACCAACGACGCTGACCCGACGCGACGTACCGTACTATGTACGCCGGCCGGCGCGCCGCACACCGGCCGGCCCCGACACCGCACCAACCGGACGGAGACCCATGCCCCAGGCCCACGCCGACAGCCACGACGTCATCCGCGTCCACGGCGCCCGCGAGAACAACCTCCGCAACGTCGACGTCGAGTTGCCCAAACGCCGCCTCACCGTCTTCACCGGCGTCTCCGGCTCCGGCAAGAGCAGCCTGGTCTTCGGCACCATCGCCGCCGAATCCCAACGCCTCATCAACGAGACCTACAGCGCCTTCGTCCAAGGCTTCATGCCCACCCTGTCCCGCCCCGACGTCGACATCCTCGAAGGCCTCACCACCGCCATCATCGTCGACCAGGAACGCATGGGCACCGACCCCCGCTCCACCGTCGGCACCGCCACCGACGCCAACGCCATGCTCCGCATCCTCTTCAGCCGCCTCGGCCAACCCCACATCGGCCCACCCAACGCCTACTCCTTCAACGTCCCCTCCGTCCGCGCCACCGGCGCCATCACCGTCGACCGCGGCCCCGACAAGACCCAGACCAAGAAGGGCACCTTCCACCGCCTCGGCGGCATGTGCCCCCGCTGCGAAGGCCGCGGCAGCGTCACCGACTTCGACCTCACCGTCCTCTACGACGCCGACCGCACCCTCAACGAGGGCGCCATCACCATCCCCGGCTACAGCATGGACGGCTGGTACGGCCGCATCTTCCGCGCCAGCGGCATGTTCGACCCCGACAAACCCCTGCGCGACTACACCGACCGCGAACGCCACGACCTGCTCCACAAGGAACCCACCAAAATCAAGGTCGAAGGCATCAACGTCACCTACACCGGCCTCATCCCCGCCATTCAGAAGTCGATGCTCGCCAAGGACGTCGACGCCATGCAGCCCCACATCCGCGCCTTCGTCGAACGCGCCGTCACATTCACCACCTGCCCCGACTGCGACGGCACCCGCCTGGCCCCCGAAGCCCGCTCCTCGAAGATCAACGGCATCTCCATCGCCGACGCCTGCGCCATGCAGATCAGCGACCTCGCCACCTGGGTCCGCGACCTGCACGAACCCTCCGTCGCCCCGCTGCTCACCGCACTGGGGGACACCCTCGACTCCTTCGTCGAGATCGGCCTCGGCTACCTCAGCCTCAACCGCCCCGCCGGCACCCTCTCCGGCGGCGAGGCCCAACGCACCAAGATGATCCGCCACCTCGGCTCATCCCTCACCGACGTCACCTACGTCTTCGACGAACCCACCATCGGCCTGCACCCGCACGACATCGCCCGGATGAACAACCTCCTGCTCCGCCTGCGCGACAAGGGCAACACCGTCCTGGTCGTCGAACACAAACCGGAAACCATCGCCATCGCCGACCACGTCGTCGACCTCGGCCCCGGCGCCGGCACCGACGGCGGCACCATCTGCTACGAAGGCACCGTCGCCGGCCTGCGCGCCAGCGCCACCGTCACCGGCCGCCACCTCGACGACCGCGCCACCCTGAAGGACACCATCCGTACCCCCACCGGCGCCCTGCCCATCCGCGGCGCCGCCACCCACAACCTGCGCGACGTCGACGTCGACATCCCCCTCGGCGTGCTGGTCGTCGTCACCGGCGTCGCCGGCTCCGGCAAGAGCAGCCTCATCCACGGCTCCCTGGCCGGGCGCGACGACGTCGTCAGCATCGACCAGAGCGCCATCCGCGGCTCCCGCCGCAGCAACCCGGCCACCTACACCGGCCTGCTCGACCCCATCCGCAAGGCCTTCGCCAAGGCCAACGGCGTCAAACCCGCCCTGTTCAGCGCCAACTCCGAAGGTGCCTGCCCCACCTGCAACGGCGCCGGCGTCATCTACACCGACCTCGGCATGATGGCCGGCGTCGCCAGCACCTGCGAGGACTGCGAAGGCAAGCGCTTCCAAGCCGCCGTGCTCGACTACCACCTCGGCGGTCGCGACATCAGCGAGGTCCTCGCCATGCCGGTCAACGAGGCCGAGAAGTTCTTCGGCGCCGGCGACGCCCGCCTCCCGGCCGCCCACGCCATCCTCGACCGGCTCGCCGACGTCGGGCTCGGCTACCTCACGCTCGGTCAACCACTGACCACGCTGTCCGGAGGGGAGCGGCAGCGGATCAAGCTGGCCACCCGGATGGGGGACAGGGGCGGCGTCTACGTCCTCGACGAACCGACCACCGGCCTGCACCTGGCCGACGTCGCCCAACTGCTCGGCCTGCTCGACCGGCTGGTCGAATCCGGCAAGTCGGTCATCGTCATCGAACACCACCAAGCGGTCATGGCACACGCCGACTGGATCATCGACCTCGGCCCGGGCGCCGGCCACGACGGCGGTCGCATCGTCTTCGAGGGCACCCCGGCCGACCTGGTGACCACGCGATCCACCCGCACCGGCGAACACCTCGCCGCCTACGTCGGGGCCTGACCCGCGAACCCGGGGCGGCGGTGTCCGGCACCGACACCGCCGCCCCGACCAGACGGTTCGATAATCTACATTATGTCAAGTAAGGCGGAGTCGGGGTCCCCCGTCACTCCGCCACCGGGTCCGCCAACACCGCCGCCAACACCCGCGCCTGCTCCTCCTGCGCCCCCGACCCGGACGCGAGCGTCACCAGCGCCTTCCACAACGCCCAGCCGCGCGCCCGCCGCCACGCGTCGGCCGGCAACCCGGTCGCCTCCCGGAGAACCGCGCGCTCGGCGCCGACGCACCACGTCCACGCCGGCACCAGATCGCAGGCCGGGTCACCGACACCGCACTGCCCGAAGTCGATCACCGCGGTGAGACGCCCGTCCACGACGAGCAGGTTCCCGGCGGAGACGTCGCCGTGGCACCACACCGGCGCTCCCGGCCAGGCCGTCGTCAGCGCTCGCGCCCACACGGCCCGGCAGGCGGCGGCGTCTACCCGGTCGCCCAGCACGTCCAGGGCGTGCTCGACCTCGTCGCCGTAGACGCTCGGGTGGCAGCCCCGGAACGCGGAGTGCCGGCCGGCGGCCGGCCCGCCGGCGGTCGGGACTTGGCGCAGCGCGGCCAGTAGGTCGCCGAGGTCACGCGCCACGGCGGCGCGGTCGCGGTCGCGGGCGGCCGCCAGGGTCTCGCCGGGCAGCCACCGGCGCACCGACCAGGGGTACGGGTAGCCGGCGCCGGGCGCCCCGGTGGCGACCGGTTCGGGCACGGGCAGCGGCAGGTGGCGGGCCAGGACGGGCAGCCAGCGGTCCTCCTTGGCGACGCCGGGCACGTAGCCCTCGGCGCTCGGCAGCCGGGCCAGCAGGTGCTCGCCGAGGCGGAACGTCCGGTTGTCCCACCCCTGGCGCGCGACGGCGGTGACCGGCAGGTGCGCCCACTGTGGGAACTGCGCGGCGACCAGGGCGCGGACCAGTGCGGCGTCGATCTCCACCATGCGGTCCAGTCTGCGGGGTGCGGCAATCGTTTTTCGTCGGTGCGCTCCCCCGGAGTGGCGACCTGGCGGGAACGCGAGAATCATGCATAATATCCCTTATGCATGACAAAGCGGACGAAACGGTAGGGGCGTTGATCGAGGAGTTCCTGACCGCCCGGGCCACCCGCAAGCCCTCTCCGCACACCCTGGCGGCGTACCGGCGGGACCTGAACGCGGTGGCGGCGCTGGTCACGGCGGAGGGTGGCGACGCCGCTCCCCTCCCCCCGGGCCGGCTGCCGATCAGTGACCTCTCCCCCCGGGTGATGCGCGCGGCGTTCGCCCGCTTCGCCGCTCCCCGCGCCGCCGCCTCCGTCCACCGTGCCTGGTCCACCTGGAACAGCTTCTTCACGTTCCTGGTGGCCGAGGGCGTCGTACCCGGAAATCCGATGCCGGCGGTGGGGCGGCCCCGCCCGCCGCTCCCCCGCCCCAAGCCGCTGCGTGGCGAGGACACCCCGGAGGAGCTGCTGGCGGCGGTGGCGCGGGCGGACGGCCGGCAGCGCGACCCGTGGCCGGAGCGGGACCTGGCGGTGCTCGCGCTGGCGCTGTGCGCCGGGTTGCGCCTGTCGGAGCTGCTGGCGCTGCGGGTGTCGTCGGTGGTCGGGCGCGACGGTGAGCGGCGCGTGGATGTGGCGGGCAAGGGTGGGCGGCCGCGGACGGTGCCGATCGAGGTGGGCGTGGACCGGGTGCTGGCCTGCTACCTGGAGAGCCGGCGGTTGCGTTTCGGTGGGCGCAGCGTGCGGCCGGACGGGCCGTTGCTGGTGGATCGGGCGGGTGAGCCGTTGCGTCGGGGTGGTCTGCAGTATCTGGTGGAGTCGTGTTACCGGCGGGCGGGCATCGGTGACCGGGTGCCCCGGGGGGCGCGGTTGCACGCGTTGCGGCACACGTTCGCGACGCGGTTGGCGGAGGACGGGGCGGGCGCGGCGGAGATCATGCGGTTGCTGGGGCACGCGTCGTTGGCGTCGTCGCAGACGTACATCGAGGTGACGGCGGGTCAGCAGCGGGCGGCGGTGGCGGCCAATCGTACGAACCGGGCGTTGTCCGGGTTGTCGGGTCTCTAGCGCGGCTCGGGCCGGAAGTCGGCGCCGCGGGTGAGGTTTCGTTGGCGCGGATGTCGGCCAGGGTGTGTTCGAGGGTCGCGGTGACGCCGTCGAACGCGGCGCTGCCGAGGACCAGTCGGCGCGGTGGCGGGTCCTGGCGCATCGCCTCGATTACGGCGCGGGCGCCGCGCCGCGGGTCGCCGGGTTGCGTGCCATGCTGGTCGATCATGGTGGCGCGGACCTGTTCGAGCATCGGCCGGTAGTCGCCGATGCTCTCGTGGATCGGTTGGTCGGCGAATCCGGCGTAGGCGTGGGTGCGGAAGGCTCCGGGTTCGACGGTCAGCACGCGGATGCCGAGTCCGGCCACCTCGTCGCGCAGCGTGTCGGTGATTCCTTCGATCGCGTGCTTGGCGGCGCTGTAGTAGCCGAAATCCGGTCACGGCGCGCAGGCCGGCCGCCGAGGACATGGTGACGATCCAGCCGGAGCGGCGGGCGCGCGGCCGGCGTTGTCGACCGGCACGTCGATCCCGCCGAAGCGTTCCTCGGCCGCCACCGCGGCGCGTACCTGCTCGGGGTCGGTCACGTCCAGCGGCAGGACGAGGACCCGGCCCCGGTGGGTGTGTGCCCAGTCGTGGAGCGCTTCGGTGCGGCGGGTGGTCAGGACCACCCGGTCGCCGGTTTCGAGGGCGGCTTCGGCGTAGGCCGTCCCGAATCCGCCGGGGGTGCCGCCGGTGATGAACCAGGTTCTCGCCGCCGGGGTGGGGGCGGTCACGGCTCGATCACCAGTCGGGCGATCAGTCCGTCGCGGAGGGTGAAGCGGAAGTGCAGGTCGGCGGTGCCGCCGGGGAAGTTGCCGGCCAGGTGGTGCACGGCGTCGTAGTGCTGGTCGTGGAGTTTGGCGGCGGCGGTGAGTTCGGTGGTGTAGGTGTATTCGTCGGTCGATCGGGACAGCCAGGCCCGGATCTGTTCGGGTCCGTGGTGGGTGCGGCCCTCGTCGGTCACCGTGGCGTCGGGCGCGTACAGCGCGATGGCCGTGTCGATGTCCCGTGCCTGGTGCGCGGTGAGGTACCGGGTGATTGTTTCGGGTAGTTCTCCCGGCTCGATGGCCTTTGCCTGACTCCAGTTGATTTCGGTCATGTGACCATTATTGGGCCTCCCGTCGGGAGAGGGTCAACCGATGGAGTCTCCCCTGCGGGGAGGGTGCAGAGTGGGTGGCATGCGCAGGGGCATGACGATCGGGGAGTTCGCGACGGTCACCCACCTGAGTGTGCGGACGTTGCGTCGTTACCACGAGGCGGGGCTGCTGGAGCCGGAGACGGTGGATCCGTTCACCGGTTATCGCTACTACGGGACCGAGCAGATCCCGGCGGCGCAGGTGATCCACCGGCTGCGGGAGTTGGACGTGCCGTTGGCCGAGGTGAAGGCGATCCTGGCGACGGACGACCCCGATCGGCGTTCCGCCCTGGTCGCGGGACACCTGCGGCGGTTGGAGGAGGCGTTGGAGCGTACCCGTGGGGCGGTCGCGGCGCTGCGCCGACTGCTGGGGCCGGAGGATCGTGATCTGGCCGTCGAGGTGCGGTCGGTGTCCGGGTGCGGCGTCGCCGCGGTGCGGGGGCGCGTCGAGTTGGCGAGGGCCGGGGCCTGGTACGACGGGGCGATGGCGGAGTTGGACGCGGCGTATCCGGTGGGTGAGCGGGTCGGGCCGCCGGGCGGCGAGTACGCCAACGAGTTGTTCACCGGGGGCGTCGGTGAGGTGGTGGTGTATCGGCTGGTTCGTCGTCCGCGCCCGTCGGGGCGGATCGAGGTCGTCGAGTTGCCGGCGGCCGAGTTCGCGGTTGCCGTGCATCGTGGGCCGCACGATGACATCGACGTGACTTATGGGCGCCTCGGCGCGTGGGTGGTCGGGCACGCGCTGGCCGTCGACGGGCCGATCCGGGAGACGTACCTGGTGGGGCCGCGCGACACCGAGGTTTCGGCGCGGTGGCGTACGGAGATCGGTTGGCCGGTCTTCCGTCTCTCCGCCGCTTGACCCGGTCGGGGCGGGTGTCGCGGTGGCAGGATCGGCCGGATGCGGGTGGATACGGCGCGGGCGGTGGCGGTCGACTGGGTGCGGGAGCGGATGCGGGCGGATCCGTCGGTCGAGGGGGCGTTGTTCAGTGGCTCGACGGTGGGGTTGCCGGACGACGCGGAGTTGCCGGTGTGGTCGGACGTGGACGTGCTGCTGGTGCGGGACTCCCCCGGCGTGAAGGTGGGCAAGTTCGTCCATCGGGGGGTGTTGTTGGAGGTCAGTTCGGTCACCTGGGCGGAGGTGGGTGAGCCGGAGGACGTGCTGGGGTCGTGGGTGTTCGCGCCGATGTTCCGTACCGATGGGGTGATCGCGGATCCGTCGGGGCGGTTGGCGGCGGTGCGGCGACGGGTGGCGACGGGGTTCGCGGATCCGGTGTGGGTGCGGCGGCGGTGCGCGGGGGTGCGGCGGCGGATCGAGGACGGGTTGCGGGTGTTGGACGCGGGGGCGCCGCTCGCGGAGCAGGTGTTGGCGTGGGTGTTCCCGACGTCGCTGGTGGCGGTGTGGCCGGCGGTGGCGGGGTTGGTGGATCCGACGGTGCGGCGGCGGTACGTGCGGGCGTCGGAGGTGTTGGCGGGGCACGGGTTCGGTGGGCGGTATCCGCAGTTGTTGGCGGCGGTGGACGGGGGTGGGGTGGGCGCGGGGCGGGTGCGGGAGCATCTGGCCGGGTTGGCGGTGGTGTTCGACGAGGTGGCGCGGCTGCCGCGGGAGGGGTTCGCGTTCGGGGCGGATCTGGCGGTGGCGGGGCGGCCGGTGGTGTTCGACGGTGGGGCGGCGTTGGTGGCGGCGGGGCGGCACCGGGAGGCGATGTTCTGGGTGGTGGTGACGTACGCGCGGTGTCTGGTGGTGTTGGGGGCGGTGGCGCCGGAGCGGGAGCGGGCGTTGCGGCCGGGGTTGGTGGCGGTGTTGGCGGATCTTCAGGTGGTGTCGGCGGCGGATCGGCGGCGGCGCGCGGATGCGGTGTTGGCGTCGTTGCCGGGGTGGCAGTCGGTGGTGGATGCGATCGTGGCGCGCGCTGTGGCAGGGTGAGGGGGACGCGACTGGCGGCACGGGGATGGGTGAACCATCGGGGAGCTCGTCGTGGGGGTCGACCGCCTGGGCCTCCGCGGGCGAGGTGCCGCATGTCTTCTTCTTCGGTGGTTGCGGGTTCGTCGGCGCGGTTGTTGCCGGGTGCGCCGGTGGCCGAGCGGGTGTGGGGTGAGGTGGCCGCGTCGGTGGCGGAGCTGCGTGCGGTGGGGGTGACGCCGGCGTTGGCGACGGTGCTGGTGGGTGACGACGACGCGAGCGCGGGTTACATCCGGATCAAACAGCGGCAGGCGGCGGCGTTGGGGTTCGCGTCGCCGCACGTGCACCTGCCGGCGTCGGCGTCACAGGCGGATCTGCACGCGGTGTTGGCGGATTTCAACGCGGACTCGGCGGTGCACGGGGTGCTGGTGCAGCATCCGATCCCGGGGGGTCTGGACTACGACCGGGCGTTGGCCGAGGTGGATCCGGACAAGGACGTGGACGGCATGCATCCGGTGAACATGGGTCGGTTGGCGTTGGGGTTGCCGGGGCCGTTGCCGTGTACGCCGGCGGGGATCGAGGCGTTGTTGGCGTTCCATCAGGTGCCGGTGTCGGGCCGGGAGGTGGTGGTGCTGGGTCGGGGTGCGACGTTGGGTCGGCCGTTGGCGATGTTGTTGGCGCAGAAGCGGCCGACGGCGAACGCGGCGGTGACGGTGGTGCACACGGGGGTGGCGGACTGGCCTCGGTACACGCGGCGGGCGGAGATTCTGGTGGCGGCGGCGGGGGTGCCGGGGATCGTGCGGCCGGAGCATGTGCGCCCGGGCGCGGTGGTGGTCGGTGGTGGGGTGCGCTACGAGGGGCGGCGGTTGTTGCCGGATGTGGACGAGTCGTGTGCGCGGGTGGCGGGTGCGATCACGCCGCGGGTGGGTGGGGTGGGTCCGACGACGGTGGCGATGTTGTTCCGTAACGCGGTGCGCGCGGCCCAGCGGCAGACCGGCGTGGGGTGAGGGTCAGCCGAGGTCGACGACGAGGGGGCGGTGGTCGGAGACGGTGGAGGGTGGGGTGTCGACGGCGGTGACGGGCGGGAGCCGGTCGAGGTGGTGGGGGTCGGCGAGGATGTGGTCGAGTTGGACGCGGGGTTGTCCGGCCGGGTAGGTGGGGCGTCGGCCCAGGGGGCGCCAGCGGGACAGCGCGGCGGCGGGGCCGGCGGGGAGGTTGAGGTCGCCGAGCAGGATGCGCGGGGCGGGCAGCGCGCGCAGGGCGCGCACGACGCGGCGTAGTTGCCACATGTTCCAGCCGGGGACGAAGGACAGGTGGGTGGCGGCGACGGTGAGTGGGCCGTGGGGGGTGTCGAGGACGGCGGCGAGGACGACGCGGGGTTCGTCGCGGAGCAGGACGAGTCCGCCGCGGGGGCCGGGGATGTAGATGGGTGAGCGGACGGGTGCGGCGGGTAGGCGGGTGACCTGCCAGGAGCGGACGGGGTGGCGGCTGATGAGGCCGACGCCGTAGAGGGGTTCGCCGTGGCCGTCGTCGTCGTGGGTGAGGGGGCGGAAGTGTTCGCCGGGGGTGCCGACGACGGCGGCGGCGAAGCGGTGGTGGTCGGCGTGCAGGGCGTGGGCGGCGAGGGCGGTGAGGTCGAGTTTGCCGCTGCGGGTCTGGTCGCGGTCGACTTCCTGGAGGGCGAGCACGTCGGCGTCGAGGGTGGTGACGGCGGCGGCGAGTCGGTCGGGGTCGACGAGCCCGTCGGTGAGGGAGCGGCCGTGCAGCAGGTTGAAGGTGGCCAGGCGCACCTGCACACCCTACGTGGTGGTGGCAGTCTGGTCGGATGGTGAAGCTGTTGTGTTGCTCGGTGCTGGTGTTCGTGGCGGTGGCGTCGGTCGGGTTGTGGGTGCGGCGTCGTCGGGGGCGGTGAGGCTGGCCACAGGGGTGCTCGCGGGTGGTGGCGGGGTGGGCAGAATGCGGCCGTGGATGCCGGGTCGTTGGTGACGTTGCTGGCCGCTGCCGCGTTGGCCGGGTGGGTGGACGCGGTGGTGGGTGGCGGCGGGTTGCTGTTGTTGCCGGCGTTGTTGCTGGCGGCGCCGGGGGTGCCGGTGGCGACGGCGTTGGGGACGAACAAGTTGGCGGCGATCTTCGGTACGTCGACGGCGGCGGTGACGTATGCGCGGCGGACGAGGCTGGACTGGGCGGTGGCGGGTCCGGCGGCGGGGTTGGCGGTGGTGACGGCGGGGTTGGGTGCGGCGTTGGCGGGGGCGGTGCCGGCGGGGGCGTACCGGCCGGTGGTGTTGGTGGTGTTGGTGGCGGTGGCGGTGTTCGTGCTGACCCGGCCGCGGTTGGGGGTGGTGGCGTCGCCGTCGCGGCGGACCCGGCGGCGGGTGGTGGTGGCGGTGGCGGTGGCCGGGTTGGGGGTGGCGTTGTACGACGGGTTGATCGGTCCGGGTACGGGCACGTTCCTGGTGTTGGCGTTCACGGCGTTGGTGGGTGCGGATTTCGTGCACGCGTCGGCGATGGCGAAGGTGGTGAACGCGGGCACGAATCTGGGGGCGCTGGTGGTGTTCGGGGTGACGGGGCACGTGTGGTGGTTGTTGGGGGCGGCGATGGCGGTGTGCAACGTGGCCGGGGCGGTGGTGGGCGCGCGGATGGCGTTGCGGCGGGGTGCCGGGTTCGTGCGGGTGGTGCTGTTGGTGGTGGTGTTGGCGTTGGTGGCGCGGTTGGGTTACGACCAGTGGGTGGCGGTGCGGTGATGGTGGTGCGGGCGGAGCACGACCGGGCGGTGCTGGCCGGGTTGTTGGGTCGGGATCCGGTGTTGCACGCCTACCAGTTGGGTGATCTGGACGATTTCTTCTGGCCGTACACGTCGTGGTTCCGGTCGGGTGACGAGGTGGTGTTGCTGTACCACGGGGTGGAGTTGCCGACGTTGTTGGCGTTCGCGGCGCCGGATCGGGTGGCGGCGTTGTCGGGGTTGCTGGTGGCGGCGGCGCCGGTGTTGCCGGCGCGGTTGTGGGCGCACCTGTCCCCCGGTCTGGAGGCGACGGTGGCGCGGTGGTACGCGGTGTCGGACGCGGCGGCGCATGTGCGGATGGCGTTGACGGATCCGGGGCGGTTGGCGGCGGTGCCGGCGGTGGGTGAGCCGTTGGGGCGGGCGGATCTGCCGTTGTTGCGGGAGTTGTACGCGGTGGCGTATCCGGGGAACTGGTTCGACGCGCGGATGGTGGACACCGGTCAGTACGTGGGGGTGCGTGCGGGTGGTCGGTTGGTGGCGGTGGCGGGGGTGCACGTGTTCTCGCCGCGGTGGCGGGTGGCGGCGGTGGGGAACGTGACGACGCATCCGGCGGTGCGGGGGCGTGGTCTGGCCGCGGGTGTGGTGGCGGCGTTGTGCGGGCGGCTGCGGGCGTCGGTGGATCATGTGACGTTGAACGTGCGGGTGGACAACGTCGCGGCGGTGCGGTTGTACGAGCGGTTGGGTTTCACTCAGGTGGCGGGGTTCACCGAGTGCGCGTTGACCCGGTTGCCCGGCTGACCGAGGGCTGGGGTGTCAGCGGCCTCGGCTGGGTGAGTCGAAGCGGCCGGCGCGGATCTCCCGTAGCGCGCGGCGGCGGGTGTCGCCGCGCAGGGTGTCGACGTAGAGGCGGCCGCGCAGGTGGTCGGTTTCGTGTTGCAGGGCGCGGGCGAGGAAGCCGCTGCCGGTGATGGTGAGGGGTTCGCCGTGCTGGTCGTAGCCGTGGGCGGTGGCGTGCAGCGCGCGGGGGGTCGGGAAGTAGAGGCCGGGGATGGACAGGCAGCCCTCGTCGTCGTCCTGGAGGTCTTCGGACAGTTCCAGGGTGGGGTTGATGAGGTGGCCGCGGTGGCCGTCGGCGTCGTAGACGAAGACCTGGGTGTTGACGCCGATCTGGGGGGCGGCGACGCCGGCGCGGCCGGGGGCGCCGAGCAGGGTGTCCATCAGGTCGGCGACGAGGGCGCGTAGTTCGGTGTCGAAGGTGGTGACGGGTTCGCTGGGGGTGCGCAGGACGGGGTCGCCGATGATCCGGATCGGGCGCATAGTCATGCCCGGAAGGCTATCCGTTGCTTACCGGTGCGGGGGTCCCACCCGCCGGTGGGAGCAGGCCGGTGTCGGCGATGCGGTCGCGTAGCGGGCGGTGGCGCAGGGCGGTGAGCACGGCGTACAGCTCGTCGGCGAGGGGTACGGGCAGTTCGGTGTCGAGGTGGCGCATGGCGGCGGTGGTGGCGGCCCATTCGGCTTCGACGGCGGGCAGCAGTGTGCGGGCGCGGTCGGTGAGGGTGACGATGCGGTGGCGGGCGTCGGCGCCGGGGGTGAGGGTGACCAGGCCGGCGCGGCGCATGCCGGCGACGGTCTGGCTGGCGGCGGAGTGGGTGACGCCGACGCGGGCGGCGAGGTCGCGGATGGGTAGTGGTCCGTCGGTGACCAGGGCGCGGACCAGGGGTGAGTAGCGGGGCCGGTAGTCGGTGAGGCCGAGTCGGTCGTGGACGGCGGCGACGTCGCCGTCGAGCAGTTCCAGGACGTGGCGGAGCAGGGTGCCGAGGGCGTCGCGGTGGGGGGCGGTCACATCCGTTAATGTAACAGCGCTGTTGTTTCCGGTGTGGGGAGGACCTGGGACATGTATCCACCGATCGAGCCGTACGCGTCGGGGCACCTGGACGTCGGCGACGGCCAGCGCGTCTACTGGGAGACCTGCGGCAACCCGGCCGGCCGGCCGGCGCTGGTGGTGCACGGCGGTCCCGGCTCGGGCGCCGACGCGTCGTGGCGGCGGTTGTTCGACCCGGCCGCCTACCGGGTCGTGCTGTTCGACCAGCGCGGCTGCGGGCGCAGCACCCCGTCGGCCGCCGACCCGGCGACCGACCTGTCGGTGAACACCACCGGGCACCTGGTGGCCGACATGGAGGCGCTGCGCGTGCACCTGGGCGTGCAGCGGTGGCTGCTGTGCGGCGCGTCGTGGGGCTCGGCGCTGTCGTTGGCGTACGCGCAGGCGCATCCGGGGCGGGTCACCGCGCTGGTGCTGTTCAGCGTGGTGGCCAACACCCGCCGCGAGATCGAGTGGGTGACCCGGGACATGGGTCGGGTGTTCCCGCAGGAGTGGGCGCGGTTCCGCGACGGGGTGCCCGAGGCCGACCGCGACGGCGACCTGGCCGCCGCGTACGCCCGGCTGGTCAACGACCCCGACCCGGCGGTGCGGGAGCGGGCGGCGCGGGACTGGTGCGACTGGGAGGACGTGCACGTCTCCCTCGCCGGCGGTTACGCGCCCAGCCTGCGCTACGCCGACCCGGTGTTCCGGTACGGGTTCACCCGGCTGGTCACCCACCACTTCGCGAACCTGGGGTTCGTGCCGGACGGTCAGTTGCTGCGCGACGCCGGCCGGCTCGCCGGCATCCCCGGGGTGCTCGTGCAGGGCCGTCTCGACGTCAGCGGCCCGCCGGACATCGCGTGGCGGTTGACCCGGGACTGGCCGGACGCCCGGATGGAGATCGTCGAGTCCGGTGGGCACGGCCGCGGTCACGGCATCGGTGAGCGGGTGGTGGCCGCCCTGGACGCGTTCGCCGCCGCCTGAGGCCCTGGGGCCGGGCGGTCAGCCGGCGGCCAGCAGCGCGCGGATCGGGGCGGCCTTCGCGGCGGCCTCGGCGACCTCGGCGGCGGGGTCGCTGTCCCAGGTGATGCCGCCGCCGGCCCACAGGTGCAGCCGGTGGGCGTCGGCGGCGGCGGTGCGGATGGTCAGGCCCAGGTCGAGCCGGTCCGGCCCGACCCAGCCCAACGCGCCCATGCCGGCGCCGCGCCCGACCGGCTCCCGCGCGGCCACCTGGGCGAGCGCGGCGTGCTTCGGCGCGCCGGTGACCGACCCGCCGGGGCAGACCGCGCGCAGCAGGTCGGCCAGGCCCAGGCCGTCGGCGGGCGCCGCGGAGACCGTCGACTCGGCCTGCCACAGGTCGCACCAGCGGCGTACGGCGAACAGCTCGTCGACCCGGACGGAGCCGGTGCGGGCCACCCGGGCCAGGTCGTTGCGTTCCAGGTCGACGATCATGATGTGTTCGGCGCGTTCCTTGGCGGAGGCGAGCAGGTCGCGGCGGCCGGCGGCGGTGGCCGCGCGGGTGCCCTTGATCGGGCGGGTGACCAGCCGGCCGTGTTCGGTCGCGACGAGCGTCTCCGGGGAGGCGCAGCCCAGCGCCCAGCCGGGCCCGGTGAGGGCGCCGCCGTAGCGGGCGCCGGGCAGCGCGGCGAGGCGGCGCAGCGCGGGGCGCGGGTCGCCGGTGTAGTCGGCGGCGGCGTGCCCGACGAGGTTGACCTGGTAGACGTCGCCGCGGGCGATGGCGGCGCGGACCGACTCGACGGCGGCGGCGTGCGCGTCCGGGGTCCAGCTGTCGCGCCAGTCCCCCAGCCGCCAGCCGGCCGGCGGCGGTGGCCGGTGCGGGCGGTCGCCGTGGTGGTAGACGACCACGACCAGGTCGGGCAGCGCCGGCACGGGTGTGGGCGCGCCGGTCGGCGCGCCGACGGCGTACGCGCCGGCGGCGGCGGACAGGAACAGCGCCGCCCCGCACGGTCCGTCGGCGGTGTGCCGGCCGGGCCGCGACAGGTCGTCGACGTCGACGCCGTGCGCGGTGAGGAAGCGTTGCGCCAGGTCGGTGGGGTCGCCGTCGTCGCCGAGGCGCCACTGCAACCGGGCGGTCTCGACCAGCCGGGACCGGCAGGCGGGCGGCGCGCCGGGCACCGCGACCGGCACGTGTGGGAGCGCTTCCACGCCGTCTGGACCGTTCCGCCTCATCCGTTCAGCCGATTCTGGGTGAACAAGCCGCGACCTTGCTCGGTGTTGCACGGTTGAGCTTGGTACTGTGCGTCACTGGTCATGTGAACCATGACACAGTGCCCCCACAGTCCGGAGAACCCGATGTGTCAGCACCAGCCCACCTGCCCCTCCGCCGACGCGACCGACCGCGAGGCCGCCCGCGTCCTCGCCTGCTTTCCTGAGCAGGGCTGGAGCCTGCTCTGCAACGGCGTCATCATCTTCGAGGACACCGGTGAGCTGCTCCCCGACGGGCGGACCATCGCCCCGCACCGGGGACCGGCCCGCCACGCCCTCGTCGCCTGAGTAATCACGCAGCGTCAGTGAGCGTACGCGCCGACGAAGCCCGTCGGCGCGCCGGCCGGGGCGGCGATCCACCACCGCCCCGGCGTGCACGCCCTCACTCCTCGAACGCCTCCGGCGCGGGACACGAGCAGACCAGGTTCCGGTCCCCGTACGCGCCGTCCACGCGCCGCACCGGCGGCCAGTACTTCCCCGCCCGGTCCACCGCCCCCGGATAGGCACCCACCGACCGCGGGTACGGGTGCGGCCACTCGTCACCGGACACCATCGCCGCGGTGTGCGGCGCGTTCGACAGCGGACTGTCGCCCGCCGGCCACCGCCCGGACCCCACCTGGTCGATCTCGGCGCGGATGGCGATCATCGCGTCGCAGAACCGGTCCAGCTCGGCCAGGTCCTCACTCTCGGTCGGCTCCACCATCAGCGTGCCCGCCACCGGGAACGACATCGTCGGCGCGTGGAAACCGTAGTCGATCAGCCGCTTCGCGACGTCGTCGACGCTCACCCCGGTCGCCTTCGTCAACGGCCGCAGGTCCAGGATGCACTCGTGCGCCACCAGGCCCTTGTTGCCGGCGTACAACACCGGGAAGTGCTCCCGCAGCCGCACCGCCACGTAGTTCGCCGCGAGCACCGCCACCGCGGTGGCCCGCGCCAACCCGTCGGCGCCCATCATCCGCAGGTAAGCCCACGGGATCGGCAGGATCCCCGCCGACCCGTACCGGGCCGCGGAGATCGCCGGCCGCCCGTCGACGGACGCGCCGACCGGATCACCGGGCAAAAACGGCGCCAGGTGCGCCCGCACCGCCACCGGACCCACCCCCGGCCCGCCGCCGCCGTGCGGAATGCAGAACGTCTTGTGCAGGTTCAGGTGCGACACGTCCGCGCCGAAGCGCCCCGGCTTCGCGAACCCGACAAGCGCGTTGAGGTTCGCCCCGTCGACGTACACCTGACCGCCGGCGTCGTGGACCTTCGCGCACAACTGCGCGATGCCCGTCTCGTACACGCCGTGCGTCGACGGGTACGTCACCATGATCGCCGCCAGGGCGTCCCGATGCTTGTCGATCTTCGCGTCGAGGTCGACGAGGTCGACGTTGCCGTCGCCGTCGCAGCCCACCACGACCACCCGCATGCCGGCCATCACCGCCGACGCGGCGTTCGTGCCGTGCGCCGACGACGGGATCAGACACACGTCCCGGTGCCCCTCACCCCGGTCCCGGTGGTACGCGCGGATCGCCAGCAACCCGGCCAGCTCCCCCTGCGACCCGGCGTTGGGCTGCACGCTGACCGCGTCGTAGCCGGTCACCTCCGCCAGCCAACCCTCCAACTGGGCGATCAACTCCCGGTAGCCGACGGTCTGCGCGTCCGGCGCGAACGGGTGCAGGTGCGCGAACTCCGGCCAGGTGACCGGCTCCATCTCGGTGGTGGCGTTGAGCTTCATCGTGCACGACCCCAACGGGATCATGCCCCGGTCCAGGGCGTAGTCGAAATCGGCCAGCCGCCGCAGGTACCGCAGCATCGCCGTCTCCGAGTGGTGGCTGCGGAACACCGGATGGGTGAGCACGTCACCGGTGCGGGCCAACCCGTCCGGCAGCGCCACGTCCACGTCACCGTCGACACCGTCCACGCCGAACGCCGCCCACACCGCCCGCAGATGCGCGTCCGTGGTCGTCTCGTCGCAGGACACCCCGACCCGGTCGGCGTCCACCAGCCGCAGGTTCACGTTGCGCGCCGCCGCCGCGGCCACCACCTGCGCGGCCCGACCCGGCACCGTCGCGGTGACGGTGTCGAAGAACGCCACGTCCGCGACGTCGACGCCGCCCGCGCGCAGCCCGGCCGCCAACCGCGCCGCCGCCGCACGGGTACGCCGGGCGATCGCCCGCAACCCGTCCGGGCCGTGATAGACCGCGTACATGCCGGCCATCACCGCCAGCAGCACCTGCGCGGTGCAAATGTTGCTGGTCGCCTTCTCCCGCCGGATGTGCTGCTCACGGGTCTGCAACGCCAACCGGTACGCGGCATTGCCGTCGGCGTCGCGCGACACCCCGACGAGACGGCCCGGCAACATCCGCTCCAGACCGGCACGCACCGCCAGATAGCCGGCGTGCGGCCCACCGAACCCCATCGGCACCCCGAACCGCTGGGTGGTGCCGGCGGCGATGTCCACGCCGATCTCCCCCGGCGGGCGCAGCACCATCAACGCCAACAGGTCCGCCGCGACGGTCACCAACGCGCCCACCGCGTGCGCCGCCTCGACCAGCGGGGCGTGGTCCCGGACCGCCCCGGACGCACCCGGATACTGCAGGTGCAGGCCGAAGAACTCCGCCGGCAACTCCTCGACGTCGACGTCGACGACCCGCACCTCGATACCGAGCGGCTCGGCGCGACTGGCGATCACCGCGATGGTCTGCGGCAACGCGTCGGCGTCCACCACGTACACCGGGCTCCTGCTCTTCGACGCGCGGCGCGCGAGCGTCATCGCCTCCGCCGCGGCGGTGCCCTCGTCGAGCATCGACGCGTTCGCGGTGGCCAGCCCGGTCAGATCGGTGACCATGGTCTGGAAGTTCAGCAACGCCTCCAACCGACCCTGGCTGATCTCCGGCTGATACGGCGTGTACGCGGTGTACCAGGCCGGATTCTCCAGCACGTTACGACGGATCACCGCCGGGGTGTGCGTGCCGTGGTAACCCAGGCCGATCATCGACACGGCCACCGTGTTACGGGCCGCGAGCGCCCGCAGCTCGGCCAGGGCCTCCCGCTCCGACGCCGGCGCCGGCAGGTCCAACGTGCCGTGCCAGCGGATCACCTCGGGGATCGCGGCGTCCATCAGCTCGTCCACGGAGCCGTAGCCGACGGCCTCCAACATGCGGCGCTCGTCGTCCGGGCCGGGGCCGATGTGCCGGTCGGCGAACTGCTCAGCGGTCATGCGCGGCGCTCCTTGTGGGGGCGAGGTCGACGGGTCGGCCTCCCCCTGAGTCACGCTGACGCGCTCCACAGCGCCTGCCCACGTGGTCCTTTTGCCTGAGAGGTTCCGGGGAGAATCTGCCCCTTCGGCGCCGTCGGGTCGACGGTCTCTCCCACGTGGGTGGTACCGGCACCCCCCACGCTACCAGCGGCCGTGTTTCCGGCTCATGTCCCAGGGTGTGATCACACCGGCGCCGGCTCGGCGAACCCGGCGGCCAACGCGGTCAACGTGGCACCCAACGGCGCGTCCAACCGCACCGCCGCGTACCCGTCACCGCGGGTGACACCCTGGTTGACGATCGCCACCGGAATGCCCCGCTTCGCCGCCCGCAACACGAACCGCCGCCCCGACATCACCGTCAACGACGACCCCAGCACCAGCACCGCCCGAGCCCCCTCCACCAGCGCGAAACAGTCCGCCACCCGCGGCGCCGGCACCGTCTCGCCGAAGAACACCACATCCGGTTTCAGCATGCCCCCGCCGCACACCCCGCAGTCGACGACCCGGAACCCGGCCACCGCCTCGTCCGGCAGTTCCACGTCACCGTCGGGGTTCACGTGCGCCACCCGCGCGTCGAACCCCGGGTTCGCCTCGGTCAACCGCCGGTGCAGCTCGTCCCGGCCGGTCAGGTTGCCGCAGTCCAGGCACGTCACCTCGTCGAGCCGGCCGTGCAACTCGATCACACCGGTCGCGCCGGCGGCGGTGTGCAACCCGTCGACGTTCTGCGTGATGATGCCGTCGAGCAGCCCCGCCTGCTGCAACCGGGCCACCGCCCGGTGCCCGTCGTTGGGCGCCGCCCGCGCGATGGTCCGCCACCCGAGATGGCTGCGCGCCCAGTAGCGTCGCCGCGCCTGCGGGTCACCGGTGAACGCCTGGTAGGTCATCGGGGTGTGCCGCCGCGCCGCACCGCTGGGCCCCCGATAGTCCGGAATGCCCGACTCGGTGGACAGGCCGGCGCCGCTGAGCACCACCACACCCCCGCAGGCCAGCAGCCGCGCCAACCCCTCGAACGCATCACTCACCCCACCATGCTGCCTCGCGCACCCCCACCCGCCCACCCCGGCCGGTGATCATGAGGTTGGCGGCGCGCGGCGCGCCGGATCCTGCCGCCAACCTCATGATCAACCAGGCTGGTCGCCCGGCGCGGCGACCACCCGGCGGGCTAGGTTGAGCACATGCGCGTCGTCATCGCCGGAGGCCACGGAAAGATCGCCAAACTGCTCGAACGAGACCTCGCCGGACGCGGCGACACCCCCGTCGGGCTGATCCGCAACCCCGACCACGCCGCCGCGCTGCGCGCCGCCGGCGCCGAACCGGTCGTGTGCGACCTGGAACACACCGACGCCGACACGCTCGCCCGGCACCTCGCCGACGCCGACGCCGTGGTGTTCGCCGCCGGCGCCGGCCCCGGCAGCGGCGCCGACCGCAAGGACACCGTCGACCGCGGCGCCGCCGTGCTGCTCGCCGACGCCGCCGTCCGCGCCGGCGTCCGCCGCTACCTGCTCGTCTCCTCCATGGGCGTCGACGACCCACCCGCCCCCGACACCGACGACGTGTGGGCCGCCTACCTGCGGGCCAAGAAAGCCGCCGAGGACGACGTCACCGGCCGCGACCTCGACGTCACCGTGCTACGGCCCGGCCGGCTCACCGACGACGAACCCGGCGACCGGATCACCCTCGCCCGACACGTCCCAGCCGGCGCGATCAGCCGCGCCGACGTCGCCCGCGTCCTCCTGGCGCTGCTGGAGACCCCCGGCACCGCCGGGCACACCGTCGAACTCGCCGCCGGCGACACCCCCGTCGCCGACGCCGTCGACGCGCTCACCCGCTGACCCACCACCCGCACACCACGGCCGGCCTCGCCGGTCCGGCCCACCCACACGGCGGACCGGACCGGCGCTCACCGCTGGTGACGCGGCAACGCCGGCTGCGGCGCCTCCCGCGTGAGACGCTCCATCGTCCGCGCCAACTGCTCACTGCCGTCGTCGAGATGCCGGGCCGCCGCCCGCATGTGCGACATCATCATCTCGCCGAAGATCCGCAACGCCTCCCGCGTCGCCACCGAATCGTCCACCTCACCACCGGCGGCCCGGCGGTACTCCATCACCGCCCGCTCGGCCTCCTGCTTCGCCTCCTCCGCCGCCGCCCGCAGATAACTCTCATACTGCGTCCGGGCGTACTCGGCGACCCGACGGGCATAGTCGTGCGCCTGCGCGATGATCTGCTCCGCCTCCCGCTGCGCCGCCGACAGCAGATTCACCTCCTTCGCCGCCGGCCGCACCGGCGTGTCGGCGCTCGGAATCACCCCGTGCCGGTGCAACTCCAGATGGTCGTTGAGCCGCTCGTTCTCCGCCCGCAGATTCGCCACCTGCGCAGCCAGCAGATCCAACTCGTCGGCCACCTGCACCCGGAACCGGTCCACATCGGCCTGCTCATAGCCACGCCTGGTGAACGCCGCCGACCCGAACTCCCACCGCCGCACCCGGTCCGAGGTCAACCGCACCTGCACCGACCCGGACACCTGCTGCGCGTCGTAACCACTGATCGGGGTCGCACTCATCGGACCATCTCCGTTCGCGACTGCGGGGCTCGCAGGACCGGCTCACTCCTCGCGCTCACCGGACCATCTCCGTGGACTCGTCGGCGGCCGTGACGGCACGCCACGCCGGCCCGTACCACTGCCTGCCGAAACCCTCGTGGTGCACCTGACCCGA
This sequence comes from Micromonospora sp. NBC_01392, assembly GCF_045040125.1. NCBI lineage: Bacteria > Bacillati > Actinomycetota > Actinomycetes > Micromonosporales > Micromonosporaceae > Micromonospora > Micromonospora sp. NBC_01392. The sequence continues at coordinate 3,973,277 of NZ_CP109549.1, forward strand.
CCGGTAACCGGCCCCCGTCAACGCCGCCACCGACTGGCCCACCATCTCGTCGGACCCACACACGTACACATGCCGCGACCGCCAGTCCCCGTCGGCCAACACCCGGTCCACCACCCGCGCCTGCTCACCCGGCCGCACCGGATCCGACCCCGCCACGTACGACACCCGCAACCACGGACACGACGCGGCCACCTTGTCGATCGCCTCGCTGTCGTAGAACTCCGACCTCGACCGCGCCCCCACATACAGGTCCACCCGCCGGCCCGACCCCTCCGCCGCGACCTGCTCCACCAACGCCTTCACCGGCGCCCAACCGGTCCCACCGGCCAACAGCAGCAGATCCGACGACCCGGCCAACCGCAACGTCAACCCGTCCCCCACCGGCGCCGCCAGATGGATCTGATCACCCACCGCGCACCCGTACACCAGGCGCGACGACACCGCGCCACCCGGCGCCGCCCGCACGTGCAACTCCACCGTGCCGTCCGCGCGCGGCGCGTTCGCCGGCGAGTAGTACCGCCACGACCGCACCGCCGGATGCGACACCCCGATCGACTGCCCCGGCACGAACGGCAACAGATACTGCGGCCGCACCGTCAACACCGCCACGTCGAACGTGCGCTGCTCATGGGTCAACACCTCCGCCACCCACCACGGCGGCGAATGCGCCTCCGCCGCCTGCGCGGCCTCCGTCATCACCCGCGACACCAACCCGTACGCCGCCGCCCAGTCGGCCGCCAGCTCCTCGGACCACCCGTCACCGCAGAAGTGCCGCAGCGTCTCCACCAGCGCCTCACCGACCGCCGGGTAATGCTCGGCACGCACCGCGAACTTACGGTGATCCGCGCCCAGCTGCCGCAGGAAACCGACCAGCCGATCCACCTGGTCCACGTGCGACACGATGTGCCCCAACGCCGACACCAACCGGTCCCGCTGCCCCGCCATGTTCGTGCCGAACATCTGCCGGGTCTCCGGATGCGCCAGGAACAACGTCGAATAGAAGTAGAGCGGCACCTGGTCACCGTGCGCGGCGACCACCGACCAGCTCTGCCTGAGCCGATCCACGTCCACGCTCAGGCGTTCCCCGCCGACACGATCTGACCCCGCACCTGCCCCAACACCACCTGCACGTCGGCGATCACCTCCGCCGGCACACCCAACTCCACCAACGTCGCGCTCAGGTGCTCACCGACCCTCGCGTAGTGCGCCCCCGGAATAGCCAACGGCTGATGCGCCTCCGCCAACCCCCGACCCGCGTAGTCGTCCGGCCCACCCAGCACCACCGTCAACATCAACGCCAGATGCCGCCGCTGCGCCACCATGTCCACGTCGGCGAAGTAGCCGACCAACTCCCGATCCGCCAACACCCGGTCGTAGAACAGCTCCACCGCCGCCTTCACCGCCGCCGCACCACCGATGCGGTCGTAGTGGGAGATCGGGGTGGCCTCATTCGTCACCGTCATGCTCGGTCCTTCCACCAAGGGGCCCCGCGGCGACGCCGCGGCACGGACAACGCCAGTCGACGCGACAACACGCACCGTGACATCGACGCGTCAACGACAGTGACGGACCATAGCGCGCCCGCCGCCACCGTTCACGCCTGCCCCAACCCCATCCCGACAACCCTCAACCACGGACAGTCAACAAAACCGCCCCAGGACACCCACCGGCCCGCCCACCGGACCACCCACGGTCCCTTTCGGACACCGCATCGCTACCCATCGCGACCTGCGCACACCCCACCCACCACCGAACCCGCCCCACCCCACCCAGCAGACTTACCCACCGTCACCAAACGAAAGATCGCGCCGGGCCGAAAAGCCACGACGCGATCCCAAAACCGAAACGCCGAGAATCACCCGGCACGACGCCGCGCACGACGCGCCGCCAACTCGTCCCCCACCGAATCCGCCTCCGGCTCCGGCTCCACCGGAACCTCCCGACCCGACCCACCCGCCGGCTCCGCCGGCAGATGCGACAACGAACCCTGGATCTCCTTGAACGCCCCACCGATCGCGATGCCGAACACGCCCTGGCCACCCTGCAACAGGTCGACCACCTCCTCCGGCGACCGGCACTCGTACACCGTCGTCCCATCGGAGATCAACGTGATGCCGGCCAGATCATCCACCCCACGCGACCGCAACGCATCGATCGCCCGACGGATGTTCTGCAACGACACCCCCGCGTCCAACAACCGCTTCACGACCTTCAACACCACCAGGTCGCGGAACGAATACAACCGGGACGTCCCCGAACCCGACGCGTCCCGAACACTCGGCACCACCAGCGACGTCCGCGCCCAGTAGTCCAACTGCCGGTAACTGATCCCCACCGCCGAACACGCGGTCACACCCCGATAACCCACCTCGCCGTCACCGAACGACTCGGGCCCCACACCCGCCTGCTGCTCCGAACTCGGACCAGGATCTCGCGGCTCGTGCATCCGGACCAACCTCCCCGCCCGTGCGGCGCCACGTCGACTTCCCCGTACGCGCACCCCTCGACACGGCAACCCTAACGCCGGACAGCCGACAACACCGGCAGGAGCACCCCGACACGCCGCGCCACCAACCCACAACAGCACACACGGCGGCCAGCCGCCACCACCGTGACAACCACCGCCGCGCACCCCGGCCAGCCGGCCGGCCACCAGTCAGCCCGCGAAATCCTCCGGCCGCACCTGCTCCAGGAACTCCCGGAACTTCTCCACCTCGTCCTCCTGCTCATCCGGAATCACGATCCCCGCCTCACTCAGGACCTGCTCCGCACAACGAATCGGCGCACCCACCCGCAACGCCAACGCGATGGAGTCACTCGGCCGCGCCGAGACCCGCACCCCGTCACCCAGCAGCAGATCCGCGTAGAAGACGTTCTCCTTCAACTCGGTGATCTCCACCGCCCGCAACGGCGCCTGCAACGCCGCCAACACATCCCGCAGAAGATCATGCGTCAACGGCCGCGCCGGCTTGACCCCCTGCTGCTCATAAGCAATGGCCGTCGCCTCGACCGCACCGATCCAGATCGGCAGATAGCGGTCCCCCTCGACCTCCCGCAGCAGGACGATCGGCTGGTTGCTCGGCAACTCCACCCGAACTCCGACCACGCTCAGCTCGCGCACCGCCGCCTCCGTGTCGTCGTCACCTGCGCACCGCGCCCTTCCCTGCACGGTACACGGACCAGGACACGAGAGTCCCACGCGCTACGTGCACCACGCCTCGACAGACGGGCTTACCCCGGCAAGCCTACGACACGCCCATCCCGGCCGATCTTTCCGCGCCCACCCACGACGAAGGGGGCCGGGCACCCACCGGCACCCGACCCCCACCGACAACCTCACCGACCCAACGTCGACCGCAGCCCTACCCGCACCAACGCCGCGTGCAACTGCTGCGACAACGCCATCAACTCCCGCGCCGTCTCCGCCGCCCGCGCCCGCGCCGCCGGATCACTCTGCCGCGCCAACGGTGCCACCAACTGCGCGAACAGGCCGACCTCCCGATCCGCCGCCGACCGGTACGCCCGCAGATGCCGCGGCTGGAACCCGTACGCCGCCAACCCCGCCACCGCACTCGCGATGATCAACGCATCCCCGTCGTACCACCCCGGCGGATCCGACACCAGCACACCGAGCCGCTCCAACTCGACCAACGTCGACTCGTCGACCCCGCTACGGGCAATCAACTCCGCCCGACCCAGCCGCACCTCCGGCGACTCCACCGGCTCCGGCGGCTCCCGACCCGGCACCACACCACCCGGACCGACCGCCACCAGATTCGGCCGCGCCCGCCCCGACGGCGACGCATCCGAGCCGTCCCACTGCGCCAACTGATCCCGGATCACCCGCAACGGCAGATACTGATCCCGCTGCGCGGACAACACGAACCGCAACCGCGCCACGTCGTCCCAGCCGTACTTCCGGTAACCCGCCGGCGTCCGCTGCGGCTCCACCAGGCCCTCGGCCTCCAGGAACCGCAACTTCGAGATCGTCACGTCCGGAAACTCCGCCCGCAACTGCGCCAGCACCTCGCCGATACTCATCAGCGCAGGCGCCCGCCCCGCCCCGGACGGCGTCGAAGCCGCAGGCTCGTTCACCCCCGGCCGGCCTCCTCCTCCGGGCGCGGACCAGCGATGAACACGACCCGGAACTTGCCGATCTGCACCTCGTCACCGTTGCTCAACGTCGCCGCCTCGACCCGCTCACGGTTCACATACGTGCCGTTCAGGCTGCCCACATCCCGCACCGTGAACGTGCCGCCGTCCCGATGGAACTCCGCGTGCCGCCGCGACACCGTCACATCATCGAGGAAGATGTCACTGTCCGGGTGCCGACCACTCGTCGTCACATCGTGATCCAACAGGAACCGGGCACCCGCATTCGGGCCCCGCCGAACCACCAGCAACGCCATTCCCGGCGGCAACGAACCGGACATGCGGCTCGGCACCACATCGGTGTCCGGCCCCTCCAGCACTTCGTCGAGCGAACCGAGATTGAGCGTCGAAGTGACGTCGAGCGGGGGGAACTCGTCGTCGGGCCGCGTCATGGGACCACCTCACGGATCTGTTCGGTCGGCGTCGGGGAATGGCGGGTCTGGCCGCCGGGCGAACCCACACCCGGCGGCTGGCTCCCCATGCCCGGGAAGGCGCATTCCGCAACGCTCAAACAATTGGTTCTCGGTCGACTGGGCGAGCCTAGCCAGCGCCGAAATGCAGGGCAACCGGACGCGCGGAACCAACTCCGCCCGCCCGGCACGACACGAACTCAGCTCTCGGTGAGCTCGCGGTACGCGTCAGCGGTCAACAGACCCTCGACCGCCGCCGGATCATCCGGAGTGATCTCCACCAACCAACCCGCACCGTACGGATCCGTGTTGATCACCTCCGGCGTGTCGGTCAACGCCTCATTGCGCGCCGACACCGTGCCACTCAACGGCGCGTAGATCTCCGACACGCTCTTCGTCGACTCGATCTCCCCCAGCGACTCACCGGCCGCCACCACCGCACCGGAGTCCGGCAGCTGCACGAACACGATGTCACCCAGGGCATCCTGCGCGAAGTGCGTGATACCGACGCGGACGACACCACCGTCACCACCGACCACCCACTCGTGCTCGGCGGTGTACCGCAGATCCTCAGGAATCACCAGCTGCGTCCTTCGTCATCGGTGCACCGGACGAACCGGCGCGGGCCGCGACCGGTCAGGAGACCGGCCGGGCGTGGTCCAGCTTGATCGGCGCGTGCAGCTGCGAAACCTCCACAACCTCACGATCCTCGGACGTCACGTTACCGGCGGCGTCCCGCACCGATGAGACCACCCCGCCCGGAATGTTCAACGCCGTACGCATCGTCGCCGGGTCACCGATCACCAGGATCGTGTACGGGCCACTCAACCGCCGCCCGTCCACCACCAGACCCCCACCCGACGCGTCCACGAAATACGTCGACGCGATGATCCGCACCGCGGTGCCGTCCGCGCCCTGGATCTGCATCGCCTCCGCGCCCGCACCCCGCAACTCCTGCACCGCGTCCAGGATCCGCGTCGACGACATCGCCTTCTCCGGCCCCGAGAACCGCACCTCAAGACCCGGCCCCACCGCCGGCAGCGTCCCCGCCAGGATGCCCAGCTCGTCCGCCCGCCGCGTCGCCTCCTCCAACGCCGCCTGCCGACCCAGCTCACCGGAGCGCAACTGACGCTGGCTCTCCTCCAACGCCTCGATGTCCTGCCGCAGCCGCCGCTCCCGCGAATCCAGATCCGACGAGATCCGCACCAGGTCCTCCTCCCGCGTCGCCGCGAGCGTCGGATCCGTCGACGTCGTCTTCAACTGCACCACCAGCGTGAAGCCCAACAACGCCAGCAACACCGCGATCATCGCGCCCGCCGACGTCAACCGGCGCGACACCGGCGCACGATCCGGCGCCGCCGCGGCCCCCGGCTCCTCCGCCGGCGCCGGCACGTCCTCCTGCTCCACCGGCGCCGCGGGCGATACCGGCTCCACCGGTGCCAACGGGCTCAACTCGTCCGGATCGGGCGCGTCCGGACGCGGATCCGGCTCACCCGCCGGACCCGACGGCCGCCCCGGCCCCACCGGCGACGGCCAGCCCGTACCCGTCTCCCTGTGTTCCTCGCTCATCCCCACCAACCTACGCCCGGAACAGGTGCCGGCGGATCGCCGCCACGTTCCCGAAGATGCGCACCCCGAGCACGACCACCACGCCGGTGGACAACTGACCGCCCACCCCCAACTGGTCACCCAGGTACACGATCAGGCCCGCCACCAGCACGTTCGAGATGAACGACACCACGAACTGCTTGTCGTCGAAGATCCGGTCCAGCTTCGCCCGCACCCCACCGAACACCGCGTCCAACGCGGCCACCACCGCGATCGGCAGATACGGCTGCAACGCCGCCGGCACCGTGGGATCCAGATACACCCCCAGCACCACCCCGGCGAGCAACGCCAGCACCGCGATCATCGGCCACCTCCGGAGGGACTGGGAGAAACACCCGAGCCGGACGGCCCGGGACTGGACGAGCCCCCGACACCCGAGCCCGACGGCACCGGACTCGGACTCGCCGGCGACTCGGCGTAGCGTAGCCGTGGCTCAGGAGCCGCCGGCAGGGTGAGGTCGTCGACCTCCTTCACCCCGAACGACAACCCCGTCGTCTTCGCCACCTCACGCATCAACGCCGCCGCCCGACCGTCGTCGAACCGGTCCCGCATCGACCCCGGCCCGATCGCCTGCACCTCGTACGGACTCGTCACCGGCCGGTAGTCCACCAGGATCGCCTCCCCGGCCTGCCGGATCGTCGACGTCGCCGTCAGCCGCTGCCCGTTGATCGACACCGCCTCCGCGCCCGCCGCCCACAGACCGTTCGCCACCTTCTGCAGATCCGAGTACAACACCTGCGACGGACCCGCCTCGGCACCCGTCACCGCGTCCTTGTCACGCGGCGCGTCCACCAACCGCACCACCACACCGTCGCCCCGCACCCGCCCCAGGCCCGTCCCCGCCTCAAGATTGCGCAACCGGGACGCCTGCGAGCCGCTCAACGCCGCGTCCCGCTGCCGACCGACCTCCACGCGCAACTGCTCCGCCCGCTGGGTCAACCGGTCGGTCTCCGCCTCCCGCTGCTTGATCTCCGCGATCAACCCGGCCCGCGCCGTCGCCCGGCTCGGCTCCTCCGCCATCGTCTCCCGGTACGCCACCGCGAACAGGAACCCGATCACCGCCAGGACCACCAGACTCACCGGCCGGGCCAGCACCTGCCGCACCCGCGACACCGGACCGACCGCACGCCGCGCCGCGGCGTCCCCGTACCCCGGATCCAACGGATTGCGGAACAACTCGGTCAGGAAGTCCGGCGCGTACACCCGCGCCGACGGGTCGCGTTCCCCGTCCCGCGGCGGCGCCGCCGTCACGCCGACACCCCCGCGCGCCGGGCCCGCATCGCCCGGACCAGCCGACGCGCCTGCACCACGTACATCGCCCCGGCGGCCCAGTAGAGGACCAACCCCCACCAGGCCAGGCCCCAGCCGATCGCCCCGGCGACGGTGGCCGCGCCCGGCGCGGCGTCGGCCAGCAGCAGGATCGGGAACGCCGCCAACAGCAGGAACGTCGCGGTCTTGCCCACGTAGTGCACCGGCGGCGGGCCGTAGCCGTACCGGCGCAGCACCCCCAGTGAGCCGAGCAGCAGCAGTTCCCGGGCCAACAGCGCCGCGGTGAACTGCCAGGGGACCACCTCGCGGGCGGTGAACGCGAGCAGCGTGGCGAGAATGTAGAGCCGGTCGGCAAGCGGGTCCAGCAACTCACCCAGCCGGCTCACCTGCTGCAGACGCCGGGCGATCCAGCCGTCCACCCAGTCGCTGGTGCCGCCCACCGCCAGCACCACGATGGCGACCACGTCGGCGCGGACCACGAGGAAGAGGTAGAGGAACAGCGGCACGCCCAGCAGCCGGACGAAGCTGATCAGGTTCGGCAACGTGAGGACGCGGTCCGCCGCGACCGTCGCCGTGTCCCCCGGGTGCTCCGCTGGAGCCGGCCGACGCGACACCCCTCACCCTCCCTCCGCAGCACGGTCCGGCGGCCGTCGAACGGCCGCCGGAGGAACGTACGCGTTGCCGGCCGGTCAGACGCCGGCAGCCTCTGCGATCCCGGGCTGGGACCTCCCCGTTGCGGCCCGCGGTCACAGCGACCCGGGCCGGCCAGTTGCGCTGCCACTATATCGGGCTTCCCGCGTTCTTCCGGCTGCCCTGCTGCGTGGCTGCTCAGCGTGGCGGTGGTGGGCAGCGTCACATCGCGTGAGGCATCCTAGGACACTGGTGGAGCGGCTGCGGCTTGCGCACCCGGGGTCACGCCGAGCGGGCGGTGGAGTCGGAACCCGACTGCGGCGCGGTCATGGTGGCCGCCTGACCGAACGCCAGCAACGCCAGCAACAACTCGTGCTGCACCCGGTTGGGCATCCGGTCGAGCACCGCCTGCACCGCCCGGTGCCGCCGCTCCTGCAACTCGCGCAGCAGCGACTCCGCCGCGTTCGTGGGCAGCAGCCGCACCTCGCGCCGGTCCCTCGGGTCGGCCACCCGGCGCAGCAACCCGACCGCCTCCAGCCGGTCGCAGAGCCGGCTGGCCGACGACGGCACCACGTCCAGCAGCTCGGCCAGCCGGTTCACGTTGGTGTCCGGGTGGGACATGATTAGCGACAGCACCCGCAACTGGGTGGGCGAGACGCTGAGGTTGTGCCGTGAGGTGGCCGAGTCGAGCACACCGATGAGCGCCTCGGCAGCCGCCTCGACGGCCGCGGCAAGATTCGGAGGTCGCTCCACTCGCTGTCCCCTGCGATCGTCCCGCTCGTGTTCGCCCCGCCGCCCCGGTCACCGCCGCGAGGCGTCGTCCGGCCGGCTGGAACCGCGCCAGTCCAGGCAGACGACGACCGCGTCGTCGCGGAGATCCGCGTCGGCATGGTACGCGTGCAGTTCGCGCATCACCGTACCAACTGCCTCGGTGGCCGGCTGCAGCCGAGTGGACCGCATCGCCCGCGCCATCGCCCGCGCGCCGTAGGGCTCCTGCTCGTCCGGCTCCGCCGCGTACACCCCGTCGCTGACGACGAAGAGCCGGTCGCCCGGCTCCAGGCCGAATTCCTGCACGTCGTACCGGGTCTCGGCGAACATGCCCAGCGGCAACTGCTGGTCCAGTGTGACCGGGGTGACCCGGCCGCCGCGCAGCCGCAGCACGTGCGGGGAACCCGCGTCCACCGCCCGGACCACGCCCCGCCGGCCGTCCAGCTCCAGCAGCAGCGTGGCCACGTGCCGGCTGCCCCGGTGCTGGTAGAAGATCGTGTCGGAGGCCAGCTCCGCCTGCTCCACCAGGCTGCCGCCGGAGCGGCGCGCGTTCCGCATCGCGTTGACGGTCACGGCGGTGAGCAGCGACGCGGACAACCCGTTGCCGGCGCCGTTGAGCACCGTGACGGTGAGCCGGTCCCCGTCGACGGACCAGTCGAAGTGGTCACCACCCACCGTGTACGCCGGCTCGAGCTGCCCGGCCAGCAGCACGTCACCGTGCCGGACGCTGCGCCCGGGCAGCAGGTCCCACTGCATCTCGGCGGCCATGCTGAGCCGCTCCCGGCGACGCGCCCGGCGGTAGCGGTCGGTCTCCCGGTCGGCCGCGCGGATCGCCACCGCCAGGTCGCCGGCGGCGTCCCGGGCCGCCGCCACCGTCGCCGCGTCCGGAACGGCCGGCAGCTCGACCATCAGCACCCCGAGCCGTTCGCCCCACACCGACAGCGGCAGGTAGGCCCGGCACCGGCCGTCGTCGGCGGTGTCCAGCACCGGCTCCTGGCTGCTGAAGCAGCGCTGGGCCACCCCGTGGGAGCGGAGCGGGCCGCCGTCGGGGCGCTCCGGGTCCAGCACCGGCCACAGGCCGCTGGACCGGTAGTCGGCGACGAACACCTCCGCACGCGCGGCGCCGAGCGTGTGGCGCAACACCGCGTCCGCGGTCTCCGCCAACTGGTCGGGGGGCGCCGTGCGCAGGGCACGCGACACCGATCCGGACGCCTCCGGCATGCTTCATCCTCCGATGACGACTATTGCTACAGAGCAAACATCATACGGAGGAGGACCGACACCGGACGCGCCACCTCGACCGGCGGCTCAGTCGGCCGGTCGACACGCCAGCGCGCCGTGAAACGCGTCCGGCACCGGCTCCGGTTCGCCCACCGGCCGCCACCGCGCGACCGGCACCACGCCCTCGGCCGTCGGACGCCACCGGCCGAGCAGCGGCGGGAACCGCTCGGGTTCGCGCATCCGGAACGCCGGCCCCATCATGGCCAGCGCCTCCGGGTACGCGGCGAGTTCCGGGCCGTCGAAGTCGATCGCCAGCCAACTACCCGGCGCCGCCGCCCGGCACAGCTCGTCGAGCGTCCGGGCGAGCGTGTCGTCGTCCAGGAACGCGGCCAGGCCCAGGAAGACCACCCCGACCGGTCCGCTCCCCCAGCCCGGCACGAAGCGACGCAGCTGGGCCGGATCGAGCGTACCGATGTCGCTGGCGTCACCGTGGCCGTAGCCGGCCCGGTCGCTGCCGGCCAGCAGGCGCTGGCCGAGCCGGACCGTCTCCGGGTCGGCGTCGGTGTAGAGCACGCTCGCCTCAGGTGCCACCTCGTGCACGTTTCCGCAGGTCGGCACGCCCGCGCCGAAGACGAGGAACTCGTCCACCCCGGCGGCGGCGACGGCCCGCACGGTGCGGCCGAGAAAGGCCCGCAACGAGCGGAAGATCGCCGCGCACGGCCCGTACGCCGCCTCGAACGCGGTCGCCGCGGCCACGTCCACCGGGCGGTGGTCCCGGCCGCCGAGCCAGTGGTCGATCATGCGGGCGGTGCTGGGCAGGTCCGGCTCGACCATCGACGGGGCTCCCTCCCGTGCGCGCTGGCGTCAGCGTACCGAGCGGGCGACTCACCCGGTATCGCCCCGGCGGGGCCGCGCCGGCCGCGATACTGGCGGCGCGGGCCGGCGGGGCGGCCGGCGGCGAGGAGGTACCGGTGAACTCGGCGAACGGCGCGGCGGTGGTGGTCGGCGTGGACGGCTCCGAGTCGGCGACGCGGGCCGTGCGGCTGGCCGCCCGGGAGGCCGCTCGCCGCAACCGTCCGCTGCGTGTGGTGCACGGCTTCATCTGGCCGCTGCTGCGGGTGCCGGTGTCGGCGCCCGCGCAGGCGCCACCCGGCGCCGGCCTGCGTCACCAGGCCGAACAACTGGTCGGCGACGCGGTCGCGACGGCCGAGGCGGAGTGCCCCGGGCTGCGGATCACCGGCGAGATCATCGACGGGGAGGCGGCCGCCGTGCTGCTCGGCGAGTCCCCCAGCGCCGCCCTGGTGGTGCTCGGCGACCGGGGCCTCGGCGGTTTTGCCGCGCTGGTGCTCGGCTCCGTCGCGGTACAGGTCGCCTCGTACGCCGACTGCCCGGTGCTGGTCGCCCGCGGCGCGGCCCGCGACGCCGGCCCGGTGGTGGTCGGCGTGGACGGCTCCCCGCTGTCGCGCGCCGCCGTCGAGTTCGCCGCCGGCACCGCGTCCTCGCGCGGGGCCCGCCTGCACGCGGTGCACGCCTACACCCACCCGGCCTCGACCGGGCCCGGCGACATGCAGCCCCTGGTGCACGACGAGGACCAGCTCCGCGGCGAGGAGGACCAGGTGCTGGCCGAGTCGCTGGCCGGCATCGCGGAACGCTGGCCGGACGTGCCGGTGACCCGCGAGGTGACGCACGCCCGGCCGGTCGCGGCGCTGGTCGCGGCCGCACGCGACGCCCAACTGGTCGTGGTGGGCCGGCGGGGTCGCGGCGAGCTGACCGGGCTGCTGCTCGGCTCGGTGAGCCAGGCCCTGCTGCACCGCGCCGACTGCCCGGTGGCGGTGGTCCGCGCCCCCGAGTGAGCGCCGGGCCAGGCGGCGCTGTCCGTTCCACGGTTGGCGCCGGCCGGGGCGGGTAGACGGGGCCGACAGCGACAGCGACCGGAGGAGGCAGCGATGCCAGGACCACGGCCGGGCAGCAACGCGTACGACAAGCAGCGGGCGCGGTTGCGCGACCGCGTCGAGCAGTCCGGGCGGGCCGCCGACCAGGAGGCGAACCAGGTGGCCAACCGGATCCTGCAGGACGACCGGGGTCAGCGCGGCGTCGTCCGGGGCGAACGGACCTACGGGCCCAAGGGCGAACGCGAACCGGGCGACCCGAAGTGAGAACGGCGCCCCTGGTCGACGGCGCCATCGCGGGCGCCGTCGGCAGCGCCGTGCTCAACGTGGTCAGCTACCTCGACATGACGCTGCGGGCCCGTCCGGCCAGCACCACGCCGGAGACCACCGCCGGCCGCCTCGCCGACGTGGCGCACGTCGACCTCGGGCCCGCCGAGGAGGCGGCGAACCGCCGCGCCGGCCTCGGGCCGGTGCTCGGGTACGCCACCGGCATCGCCGCCGGCGCGGTGTTCGGCCTGCTCGCCGCGCGCCGCCGGGTGCCGCTGCCGGTGGCCGTGACGCTGCTCGGCGGCGGCGTGATGGCCACCTCCGACAGCTCGATGACGCTGCTCGGCGTGACCGACCCGCGCACCTGGCGACGCGTCGACTGGGCGTCCGACCTGGTGCCGCACCTGGCGTACGGGCTGGCGGCCGCAGCCACCTGGCGGAGGCTGCGGCCGTCGTCGCCGCGCGGTTAGCGGTCGCTGGCGTCCTCGGCCACCGGCTCGCCGGCCGGGCCGTACGGCGACACCTGTCCCTTCGGCACCCGTCGACCGGCGTCGGCGTTGGACGTGCCCCCGCCCCGCGAGCGGTCACCGCCCGTGCCGGCGGACTTCCGGCTGTCCTGGCTGGTCGCGCCGAGATCGTTCCGGCGCAGTTCCTCCTGCTGGGGCTTGACCACAGGTCTCTCCCTTCCCGGTGGGAGCGCGCGGCCGTCGACCACGCACGTCGTCCGGGTACCCGCCGCCGACCGGCGCATTCCGATGCCGCCGACGGGTCTGGGCCGGCCCCGGGCGGGTAACCCGGTGGAATGCCTGACGATCGGAACGTGGCGCGGGCCCTGCTGGACCGACAGTCCCGCACGTACGCGGAAGAGGCCGGGATCACGCTCGCGGACCGGCCCGGGCCGCTCTACCAGTTGCTGGTGCTCACCACGCTGCTGAGCACCCGGATCCGGGCGAGCGTGGCGGTCGCCGCGGCCCGGGAGCTGTTCTCCGCCGGCTGGCGGACCCCGCAGGCGATGGAGGCGGCGAGCTGGCAGGACCGGGTCGACGCGTTGGGCCGGGGCCACTACCGGCGCTACGACGAGCGGACCGCCACCATGCTCGGCACCGGGGCCCGGCTGTGCCTGGACCGGTGGCACGGCGACCTGCGGCGGCTGCACCGGGAGGCCGGCGCGGACCGCGCGGTGCTGCGCCGGTTCCTCACCGAGTTCCCCGGCATCGGCCCGACCGGGGCGGACATCTTCCTGCGGGAGGCGCAGGCGGTCTGGCCCGACGTGCGCCCGTACGCGGACCGCCGCACCCTGGCCGGGGCGCGGCGGCTGGGTCTGCCGGCGAATCCGGGCAGCCTGGTCGGGTTGGTCGGGGAGGCCGACTTCGGGCGGCTGGCGTCGGCGCTGGTCCGGGTGGCGCTCGGCGAGGAGTCGGCCGGTGAGGTGAGCCGCTCCGCCGCGGCGGCCCGCTGAGCCGGCGGGCTACTTGGCCGGGCCGGGCCGGGTCAGGTGCCAGGCCAGCAGCGAGGCGAGCAGGGCGAGCAGCACCACGCCGCCGGAGATGCCACCGCCCTCCCCGCCGCTCGCGCGGTGCCCGGTGGCGCCGAAGTAGATCACGGCCAGCCCGGCGAGGACGGCGACGAACGTCCGCATGCCTCGGTCCTTCACGTCCCGGACGGTACGGCCGCCGACCGGCACGCAGTGCCGGTTCGCCCCGGTTGTCCCCCGTCCGGGTCAGTCCGTCTCCAGGTCGTCGAGGGAGACGGCGTGGGTCATCAACCAGCGGGCCAATGCGGCCATCCCGAACAGCCACAGCGGCGCCGACTCGGTGGTGCCGTTCGTGGCGAAGATGGCGAACCGCAGGTCCGGGGCCCGGTACGCCTCGATCCGCCACCTGTGGTTCTTGTCCCGCCAGACCGCGGAAGGGTCCATGGCGTCACGGTAGGTGACCGGGCCGGGCCGTCGTCGCCGGTTGGCTCACCCGCCCGGCACCACGTATCCGCCGAGCAGCATGCGCAGCGCCGCCACCGCGATCGACACCGCGATGCCGCCGACCAGCCACCAGCCCAGCCCGGCCCAGCCGGTGCGGCGTGCCCGGGCGGCCGGCACGTCCGCGCGCCACCGTTCCCGGTAGGCCCAGGCGAGCACGCCGAGGCCGAACGGCAGCAACCCGATCCAGAACCAGTACCAGCGTGTCCCTAGCACCGGTGGCGGGCCGGCGACCAGCGTGAGCAGCCAGCCGACGCCGATCGCCAGGGCGAACAGCGCGGCCGTGTTCGCGATCGTGTCGGCGCGGGTGTCGCCGCCGTGGGTGGTGGCGTCCCGGGCCCTCGGGTCGGCGAGCGGGTCGGGGCCCGGGTCGGGCCACCGGGCGTCGGCGTCGCCGGTCGGGTCGCCGCTCGCCGGGGTGGCGTCGCCGGTCGCCGGGCCGGGGTCGCCTGCGGCCGGGCCGGAGTCGCCGGTGGCCGGGCCGTCCGCGCCGGAGCCGCCGTCCGGGAGCGACGCGGGCGCGTAGGTGTAGCGGAACTGGCCGTCGGGACGGGCCCAGACCACCGTCGAGCCGCCCTGGGCGTACCGGGGCTCGGGACGGCGGGCCCACGGGCCGGAGTCGTCCCACCCGTCGGCACGCGCGATCGTCAGCACCCGGCCGGCGGCGAGGTCCCGTTCCAGTTCGGCGGCGTCGACCGAGCGCGGGGCCGACCACCAGGCGAGCGCCGCCCAGACCAGCCAGCAGACCAGCACCGCGAGCGGAACCACCCGGTTCGGCCACGCCCGGTCGGCCCGCACGGCGCGACGCACGTCGATCATGCGGCCAGCCTGCCACCGACGCGCAACCGCTCAGCCCGGCGGGCGGACCACCTCGCGGGCGTCGTCGGGCAGCCGGCGGGTGAGACCGCGCCGGTCCAGCAGCTCCAGCAGCGGCACCGCCACCCGACGGGTGGTGCCCAGCGCCTGCCGGGCCGCGCTGAGCGTGAACGGCTGCGGCAGGCCGGCCAGGACCCGCGCCGCGTCGTCCGGGGCGCCGGGCAGCAGCACCACGTTCTCGGCCAGCCGCACCAGCGCCCCGGCCCGCACCGCCGCACCGATCTCCTTCGGGCCCAGGCCGAGGCCGGCGAGGTGGTGCGCCTCGGGCGCCTGGAACGGCCGGTCGCCGTACTCGGCGCGCACCGTCGCCACCGCGCGGGCGACCGGGTCGGGCAGCGTCCCGGCCGGGGCGGCGGTGACCAGGCCGGCGTGCAGCCGCAGCGGCGGGCGCAGCAGCGCGGTCACCAGCGCCCGGTCGGGCAGGCCGAGGCGGTGGCGCAGCGCGTCGACCGGCACGCCGGCGGCGAGCGGGTGCGCGGCGGCGTACCGGGCGACCTCCTCGGTGAGCCGGCGGCCCAGGTCGCGCCAGTGGTCGGGGTCGGCCAGCCAGTCGCCGGCCACCGGCGTGACGGCCGGCGGCACGCCCATCCGGGTGAGCTGCCCGGCCCGGATCAGCCGCCGGCGGCGCAGCTCACCGGCCGGGTCGGGCCGCCCGTCCAGCCCGGCCAGCACGGCGGCGCGGGCAGCCGCCGCGCCGCGGCGACGCAGCGGCGGCGGGTCCACGTCCAGCACCGTCACGCCGCCGGCCACGTGGTGCCGGCCCGGGTCGCGCAGCAGCGCCCGGTCACCGATCAGCAGCGGCAGCGGGCGGGCCAGGCGCAGCCGGACCGTGTCCGGGCCCAGCGGCCGGACCCGGGCGGGCACCGCCGCGGAACCGACGTGCAGCGTGAGGGTGGCCGGCAGGTCGGCGGCCGGGTCGCCGGCCAGCCGCACGTCGAGCAGGTCGGTGCGGCCGAACCGGCCGGGACGCAGCAGCGCGTCGCCGCGCCCCACCCGGTCCCGGGGCAGGCCGCGCAGATTCACCGCCACCCGCGCCACCGCGTCGACCTCCGACCGCGCGACGCCCAGCGAGTGCAGGCCGCGCACCCGCACCGGCTCGCCGGTGGCGGCGAGTTCGAGTTCGTCGCCGACACGCAGCCGACCGCCGCCGAGCGTGCCGGTGACCACCGTGCCGCTGCCGCGCACCGTGAAGGACCGGTCCACCCAGAGCCGGACCGGGGCGTCGTGGGCCGGGTCGGGCAGCCGGGCGACCAGCCGGTCCAGCGCGGCGCGTAGCTCGGGCAGGCCCGCGCCGGTGACCGCCGAGACGGCCACCGCCTCCACCTCGCCGAGCGAGGTCGCGGCGATCTCCGCGCGGGCCCGCGCCGTGGCGGGCCCCGGATCGGCCAGGTCCGCGCGGGTCACCGCCAGCAGCCCGTACGACACTCCCAGCGCGTCCAGCGCGGCCAGGTGCTCGGCGGACTGCGGCATCCAGCCCTCGTCGGCGCCGACCACGATCAGCGCGGCCGGCACCGGGCCGACGCCGGCCAGCATGTTCGGCACGAACCGTTCGTGCCCGGGCACGTCGACGAACGCCAGCGTGCCGCCGGAGGGCAACGTGGTCCAGGCGAAGCCGAGGTCGATGGTCATGCCCCGGCGGCGTTCCTCCGCCCAGCGGTCCGGTTCCATCCCGGTCAGCGCCCGCACCAGCGTGGACTTGCCGTGGTCGACGTGCCCGGCGGTGGCCACCACCCACATGTGCTCAGCCCGCCACGCGCAGGATCGCGGCGTGCACGCGGTCGTCGTCGGCCTCCGGCACGGCGCGCAGGTCGAGCAGGAGCCGGCCGTGCAGCACCCGGCCGAGGACCGCCGGGTCGCCGGTGCGCAGCGGCACGGCGTAGCGCTCGGGCAGGCTCAGCGCCCAGGAGTCCAGCTCCACCCCGGGCGCGCCGCCCCCGCCGACGACCGCGGCGACCGGCACCACCTCCGCCTTGCACCCGTCGGCGCCGAGCCGGTCACGCAGCCGTTCGGTGCGGGCACGCAGCCGGCCCGCGTCGGCGTGCAGCGCCTCCCCGGTGGGGGTGGCCGGCGCGTGCAGCGTGGCGGCGAGCGCGGCGAGGGTGAGCTTGTCCACCCGCAACGCCCGGGCGAGGGGGTGCCGGCGCAGCCGCTCCACCAGGTCCGCGGCGCCGAGCAGCAGGCCGGCCTGCGGCCCACCGAGCAGCTTGTCGCCGCTGGCGGTGACCAGGTGCGCGCCGGCGCGCAGCGTGGTCGCGGCGTCCGGCTCGTCGGGCAGCAGCGGGTCCGGCCGGAGCAGACCGGAGCCGATGTCGGCGACCACCGGCACCCCGAGCGTGGCCAGCTCCCCCACCGGCACCGCCGAGGTGAAGCCGGTGACCACGAAGTTCGACGGGTGGACCTTGAGCACGAAGCCGGTGTCGGGGCCGATCGCGGCGGCGTAGTCGGCCCGGCTGGTGCGGTTGGTGGTGCCCACCTCGCGCAGCCGGGCTCCGGTGCTGGCCAGCAGGTCGGGCAGGCGGAACCCGTCGCCGATCTCGACCAGCTCACCGCGGCTGACCACGATCTCCCGGTCGGCGGCGAGCGCGGTGGCGGCCAGCACCAACGCGGCGGCGCCGTTGTTGACCACGTGCACGGCGGCGGCGTCGGGCACGGCGGCGGCGAGCGCGTCCAGCGCCTCCCGGCCGCGCCGGGCCCGCCGGCCGGTGGCCAGGTCGAGTTCCACGTCGGTGTGCCCGGCGGCGGCGACCAGCGCGTCCACGGCGGCCGGGGCGAGCGGGGCCCGACCCAGGTTGGTGTGCAGCACCACGCCGGTGGCGTTCAGCACCGGCCGGGGCGTCCGCCCGGGCAGGCCGGCCAGCGCGGCGTCGCGTACCTGATCGGGGGTGATCTCGCCGCGGCGGGCGCGGTGCTGGGCGGCGACGATCGCGGCCTTGACCCGGTCCCGGCCGACCGTGCCGGCGGCGGCCGTCAGCGCCGGGTCGGCGAGCAACGCGTCGGTGCGCGGCACCCGCCGACGCGGGTCCACCTCACGCATCGCACGCTCCCCCGGGGACGGTGTGGCGGAGACGGACGGGAATCGAACCCGCCTGGCCCGGATCCCGGACCACACCGGTTTTGAAGACCGGGAGGGGCACCAGCCGCCTGAACGCCTCCACGCAGCAGTCAACCACAGCGGCCCGCCGGCCGCCCGGGGGAGGCGTCAGGCCCGCCGGTCGAGGCGTTCGCGCTGCGGGACCACCGTGTACTTCGGGTCCCGCGCCGAGGCGACGCCGCCGTGGAAGATGCCGAAGCGGGTGCAGACGGCGGCGGCGAGCAGCGCGCCGCCGGAGGCCGCGGAGAGCAGCCGGCTGCGGCGGCCGACCAGCGCGCCGGCCACCCCGGCGGCGGTGAGCGCGCGCCCGGCACGCAGCAGCTTCCCGGGCGTGCCGTCGGCGTAGGGCTCGCTGAGCAGGCCGAGCCGGTTCTCCACCCGGTGCGCGCCCCACAGCTCCAGCGCCGCGCCGGCGACCGCCATCCGCCGTGCCGGGCCGGCCTGCCCGGGCGGCGCGGCCAGCAGCCCGACACCGGCGCCGCTGGCCAACGCGCTGCCCGCGAAGATGACCGGCAGTTCCGGGTACGCCTCGTGCCACGACGGCACCGCCGTGTCGGCCAGCAGCACCCCGGTGTACGTGGCCAACGCCGGCGCGGTGACGGCGGCGACGAGGCCGGCCGCGTGCCCGGTCGGGGGCAGCAGCCGACGACCCAGCCCGAGCAGCCCGCGCTCCGGCAGGCGGGGCGCGACCTCGGCGATCGCGGCCAGCCCGGCGGCCGGGCCGAACGCGCTGAGGATCCAGGTGCCCACCGACATCGGCGAGGTCACCTTCGCCACCCGCAACATGTGGTGGAAGCGGCTGGGCCGGCCCAGGTCGTTGATGAGGAAGTACGCGCTGGCGCTCACCGCCGCCAGCGACGTGACCCGGCCGGCGCGACGCAGCGCCGGTCGGCCGGTGAGCTGCCCGCCGGCGGCCAGCATCGAGGAGCCGGCGGCGAGCCCACCGGTGAAGAGGTACGCGGCGATGTCCCACCGCCACACCGGCGGCTTGAGCACCGGCCGGCCGTAGTAGGAGGTGAACTCCGCCGGGGGCACGGTGAGCTGCTCTCCGCCTCGGCCGCCCGTGCCGCCGCGTCGGCGACGGGCGGTGGGCGCGGTGTCGCGGGGCGGGTGCGGGGCCAGCCCCGCGTCGCGGGCGCCGGCGTCGGTGCGGCCGACGCCGGGTCCGGTGCCGGTGGCCCGGCTGCCGCTCTCGGCGGGTACGCCGTCGGCGGCCAGGCGGTCGCGGAAGCGGCGGAACAGGTCGCCCACCGGGCGGTCCGGGTTCACGACGATCCTCCGACGAACGCGGCGACGGTGGCCGCCGCCATGGCCAACGCGGCCAGGCCGGCACGCTTCCACATCTTCGGCAGGTCCCGGGTGGTGACCACCGGGTCCGGCGGCAGCCCGTACACCTCGGGCTCGTCGAGCAGCAGGAAGAACGCGCCGTCGCCGCCCACCCCGTCGGTCGGGTCGTGGCCGTAGAGCCGGGCCTCCGGCACGCCGCGCTCGTGCAGCGTGGCGACCCGCTGGGCGGCCCGGTCCCGCAGCTCGTCGAGCGGGCCGTACTGGATGGACTCGGTGGGGCACGCCTGCGCGCAGGCCGGCGTCATGCCGGCGCCCAGCCGGTCGTAGCAGAGCGTGCACTTCCACGCCCGGCCGTCGTCCTTGCGCTGGTCGATCACGCCGTACGGGCAGGCGGAGATGCAGTAGCCGCAGCCGTTGCAGATGTCCTCCTGCACCACGACGGTGCCGAACTCGGTGCGGAACAACGAACCGGTCGGGCAGACGTCCAGGCAGGCCGCGTGCGTGCAGTGCTTGCAGACGTCGGACATCATCAGCCAGCGGAAGTCGGTGCGGCTCTCCGCGCCGGTGCCCCGCCCCGGTGGCTGCGCGCCGGGCATGCCGAGGAACTCCGGGCCGGCCGCCATCCGCGCCGCCGGCTCGCCACGACCCGCCGGCAGGCCCGGGTTCGTGCCGGTGTCGGTGGCCGTGCCGGCGCCCACCGCCGCCGACGCCGGGCTGCTCGCCGTCGGGCCGGTCGGGTCGCCCGCGAACGGCGGCGTCCGGTGCCCGGCCGGGCGGGGCTGCTCGATGAACGCCACGTGCCGCCACGAGTTCGCGGTCAATGCGCCGGTGTTGTCGTACGACATGCCGAGCAGGTCGAAGCCCCCGTCCGGGACGCCGTTCCATTCCTTGCAGGCGACCTCGCACGCCTTGCAGCCGATGCAGACGCTGGTGTCGGTGAAGAAGCCCATCCGGGGCGGCGCGGCGACCCAGCCCGCGTCCGGGGCCGGGTCGAGCGGTCCGTACAGGCTGTTGGCGTCAGGCATGGTCTTCTCCGTCGCGCGCCGCGGCCTCGGGCGTCTGCTCGTCGGTGCTGCCGGCCGCGTTCTCCCCACCCAGCACGTCGGTGGTCACGATCGGCACCTTCCGGTCCGCGGTCATCCCGGCCCGCCGCTGGTAGTCGCCGACCAGGTCGAGCAACGCCGGCCCGGTGGGCCGCCGGCCCGGCCGGATGTCGCACGTGCCGATCTTGCTCTCCTGGATGAGCACGTTCGGGTCCAGCGTGATGCCGAACAGGTCGTTCGCCGAGTCGCCGGTGACCAGGCCCTCGCTGCCGAAGTGGTAGGGCAGCCACACCTGGTGGATGATCCGCCCGTCCACCCGCAGCGGGGTGAGCCGGTCGGTGACCAGCACCCGCGCCTCGATGGCGGCCCGTCCGCTGATCAGGTGGGCCCAGCCGAGATGCGCCAGCCCGACCTCGGCGGCCAGCTCCGGGGACACCTCCACGAACATCTCCGGTTGCAGCTCGGCCAGGCGCGGCACCGTCCGGCTCATCCCGCCGGCCGTGTGGTGCTCGGTGAGCCGGCTGACCGTGAACACGTACGGGAAGACCTCGCTGTGCGGCTCCGGCGGGCTCGGGTTGATCCGGTTCACCGGATGCTCGTAGATCTTGCGGGTCGGGTTGGCCTGCTGCCCGTAGAGCGGGTTGCGCATCGGCGACTCGGCCGGCTCGTAGTGCGTCGGCAGCGGGCCGTCGAGCACGCCGCTCGGCGCGTACAGCCAGGCCTTGCCGTCGCCCTGCATGACGAACGGGTCGTCACCGGCGAGCGCCTCCGGGCCGGCGGCGTCGTCCGGCGGCCGGTACGACGGCGGCTTGGTCTTCTCGAAGTCCGGCACGTCGTAGCCGGTCCACTCGCCGGCGTCCGGATCCCACCAGACGTACTTCTTGCGGTCGCTCCACGGCCGGCCCTCCGGGTCGGCGGACGCGCGGTTGTAGAGCGTGCGCCGGTTCGCCGGCCAGGCCCAGCCCCACTCGGCGGCCACCCAGTCCTGCTCGTGCCGGGACCTGCGGCGGGCCGCCTGGTTCACCCCGTCGGCGTAGACGCCGGTGTAGATCCAGCAGCCGATCGCGGTGGAGCCGTCGTCCTTCGCCTCGGCGAACGCGTTCAGCGGACGGCCGGTCGCGACGTCGTAGCCGTTGATCTCCTTGAGCACCGCCTCGGCGCTCGGCTCGGCGTGCGGGCCGTGCGTCGGATAGTCCCAGGTAAGATCCAGCAGCGCCCGGTCCCGGGGCGTGGTGGAGCCGGCCAGCTTCTCCCGCAGCACCCGGCCGAGGTGGTAGAAGAACCACAGCTCGGAGCGGGCGTCGCCGGGCGGGTTGACGGCCTTCTCCCGCCACTGCAACAGCCGCTGGGTCTGGGTGAAGGTGCCCTCCTTCTCCACGTGCGAGGCCGCCGGCAGGAAGAACACCTCGGTGCGGCACTCCTCCGGCACGATCTCCCCGGTGGCGATCTCCGGGCTGTTCTTCCAGAACGTGGCGCTCTCGATCAGGAACAGGTCGCGGACCACCAGCCAGTCCAGGTTGGCCATGCCGAGGCGCTGGGCCCGGCCGTGCGCGGAGCCGACCGCCGGGTTCTGGCCGAGCAGGAAGTACCCCTTCACGTGCCCGTCGATCATGTTGAGGACCTGCTGGTACGTTCCGTGGTCGCCGGTCATCCGGGGCAGGTAGCCGTAGCAGAAGTCGTTCTCCGGCGTGGCCGCGTCACCCCAGTACGCCTTGAGCAGGCTGGCCGCGAACGCGCCCGAGTTGCCCCAGAAACCCTTCTGGCCGGGGTGCCGGATGCTGTCCACCCACTTGTCGAACGTCGGGTGGTCGGCGTGGTGCGGCATCGGCAGGTAGCCGGGCAGCAGGTTGAACAACGTCGGGATGTCGGTGGAGCCCTGGATGCTGGCGTGCCCGCGCAGCGCCAGGATGCCGCCGCCCGGCCGGCCCATGTTGCCCAGCAGCGTCTGGATGATCGCCCCGGTGCGGATGTACTGCACGCCGACGCTGTGCTGCGTCCAGCCGACCGAGTAGACCAGGGCGCCGGTGCGCTCCCGGCCGGAGTTCTCCGTCCAGGCGCGGGCCAGCTCCAGGAACTTCTCCTCCGGAATGCCGCAGACCCGGGCCACCATCTCCGGCGTGTAGCGGGCGAAGTGCCGCTTGAGGATCTGGTAGACGCAGCGTGGGTGCCGCAACGTCTCGTCCCGCGGGGTCTGCGCCGGCACCGGCTCGCCGTGCGACTCGTGCTCCAGCCCGGAGGCCGAGTCACGTTCCTTGCCGGTGCCCCGGATCTTCGTGCTGCCCTCGTGCCCCTCGTACTGCCAGCTGGCGTGGTCGTAGGAGCCGGTCTCCGGGTTGTAGCCGGAGAAGAGCCCGTCCAGGTCCTCGGTGTCGGCGAACCGCTCGCTGACGATGGTCGCCGCGTTGGTGTACGCCAGCACGTACTCCCGGAAGTCCAGCTCGTTGTCCAGGATGTACCGCACCACACCGCCGAGCAGCGCGATGTCGGTGCCCGCCCGGATCGGCAGGTACGTGTCGGCGAGCGCGCTGGTGCGGGTGAACCGCGGGTCCACGTGGAAGACCTTCGCGCCGCGCTTCTTCGCCTCCATCACCCACTGGAAGCCCACCGGGTGGGCCTCGGCCATGTTCGAGCCCTGGATGACGATGACGTCAGCGTTGGCGAGGTCCTGCTGGAAGTCCGTCGCGCCGCCGCGACCGAAGCTGGTCCCCAGACCGGGGACGGTGGCGGAGTGTCAAATCCGCGCCTGGTTCTCGATCTGGAGCGCCCCCATCGCCGTGAACAGCTTCTTGATGAGGTAGTTCTCCTCGTTGTCCAGCGTCGCGCCACCCAGGCTGGAGATACCGAGCGTCCGGTTCAGCGGGCGCCCCTCGTCGTCGACGTCCTCCCAGGTCTCCGCGCGGGCGGCGAGGATCCGGTCGGCGATCATGTCGAGCGCGACGTCGAGGTCCAGGTCCTCCCAGTCGGTCGCGTACGGCCGGCGGTAGCGGACCTTGGTCTGGCGCAGCGGGCTGGTCACCAGGCTCTTGCTGGCGGAACCCTTCGGGCAGAGCCGGCCACGGGAGATCGGGCTGTCCGGGTCGCCCTCGATCTGGGTGACCCGGCCCTCGGAGTGGAAGACGCGCTGCCCGCAGCCGACCGCGCAGTAGGGGCAGACCGAGCGCGCCACGCCGTCGGCGGTCTCGGTGCGGGCGGTCAGCCCGGCGGAACGCGCCGACTGGGCGGCGGCGCCACGCCCCAGCGGGTCGGTGCCGGTGAGTTGCCGGTAGACCGGCCAGCCCTGGAGGAACGTCTTCAGACCCACCCGGGCACCCCCTCCCCGTCGAGAACGGCTGACGCCTAAGCACACTAGGCCAGCCGCACGACGCCCGCGAGTCGAGCGGGAAACAGCGCCGCCCCGGCCATGTCGGCCGGGGCGGCGCTGGGCGTCGGTGTGCAGGTCGCCTCTCGGCGAGTGGCGCGACGCGGCTCCAGCCGAACGGTATTCCGCGAAGGCAATTTAGGTGAGGCCCGGGGACACTGGTCACACCGACGCTCTGCACAACGGTACCGGGGCGGCCGTTCTTCCGCCGGTCGTCGTGACCCCGGTCACCGAGCTTGGCACTCGACACGCCGGTCAGGGGTTACCCTCATGGCATGTCGGCCACCGCCAGCGCGTACCTCGCCCGGCCCGGGCGTCCCGCCGTGGTCCCGCGCACGCTCGACGAGCTGGCCGGCCCCACCGGGGGCATCGTCGAGCTGCCGGTGCGCCTGATGTGGAACAACGAACGCGCCTTCGACCTCGCCGACCCCGACGAACTGCTCTGGATGTACGAGAACGTGCTGCGCGAGACCACCCGGGTGACGGACCTGCGGGAGCTGATCCACGCTCCGACGCTGCGCCGGGTGTGGCCGCTGCTCAACCTGCCCCGCGGCGTACGCCTGGCCTGGGAGGGCCGGCACCGGAGCCTGCGCACCGCGTGACGCATCCGCACGACTTCTACCGGGAGGTGGCCCGGGTGGCGCTCGCCGCCGCCGGCCCGCACCGGTTCGTGCTCGGCGGCGGGGTGGCCTGGGCCGCGCACGGCCTGGTCACCCGCCCGACCGAGGACGTGGACCTGTTCGCCGACGTGGAGGGCGCCGCCGCCGCGGCGGCGGCCGACGTGCGCGCCGCGCTGGAACGGGCCGGCTACCGGGTGGACGAGGCGGACCCGGACGGCCTGGGCGAGGTCTTCGACGGCTTCGACCGGGACCTGCGGGACTTCGTGGTGAGCCGCGGCGACCGGCAGATCCGGCTCAGCCTGGCCCGGCTGGACCGGCGCCGCAGCCCGGTGGTGATGGACTTCGGCCCGGTGATGGACGTGCGGGACCTGCTGGCCAACAAGACCGCCGCGCTGGTCAACCGTCGGGAGGTACGCGACTACATCGACGTGGCCGCCGCGCTGGACCGGTACCCGGTGGCCGAGCTGCTGGAGTTGGCCCACCAGGTGGACCCGGCGCTGGAGGACGTGGACGTCCGGGCGGCCGGCCGCTACCTCGACGGGCTGGCCGACCGCCGGTTCAGCCGCTACGGCCTGGACGCGGCCCGGATCGCCGAGGTGCGCCGCCGGATGTCCGTCTGGCCCCGCTGACTCGGCGGCTCCCCCGGAAAACAGCGGTGGGTGACGGGATCGGAAACATTTGGGGGCGTTGTGGCGCGTGTGACACCTGCTGGTTATGGTGCGCAGCGGCGCCCACGAGGCGCGTACCCCCATGGAAAGGCACCTCATGACCTCCTCCTCCGGCGCCTCGCGCCGCCAGGTGCTGGCCGTCGCCGCCGCCGCGGCGACCGCTCCGCTGCTCGCCGGCGCGCCCGCCGAGGCGAAGCCGAAGCAGCCGAAGACCTGGGACCTGACCGTCCTCGGCACCTCGGACACCCACGGCAACGTCTACAACTGGGACTACTACAAGGACGCCGAGTTCGACGACAGCAAGCACAACGACGTCGGCGTCGCGAAGCTGGCCACCCTGGTCAACCAGATCCGGACGGAGCGCACGGGCAGGGCGACGCTGGTCCTGGACGCCGGCGACACCATCCAGGGCACGCCGCTGGCCACCTACTACGCCAAGCAGGAGCCGATCACCAGCACCGGTGAGACGCACCCGATGGCCAACGCGATGAACGTGCTGCGGTACGACGCCGTCACGCTCGGCAACCACGAGTTCAACTACGGCCTGCCGCTGCTGGCCACCTGGATCAAGCAGCTCGGCTTCCCGGCGCTCGCCGCGAACGCGATCAATGAGAAGACCGGCAAGCCGGCCTTCCTGCCGTACGTGATCAAGGAGGTCCGGCTCGGCGGGCACGGCGCGCCGAAGCTGCGCGTCGGCATCCTCGGCCTGACCAACCCGGGCGTCGCCATCTGGGACAAGGCCAACGTCGAGGGCCGCCTGGTCTTCGCCGACATGGTCGCCACCGCCGCCAAGTGGGTGCCGGTGATGCGCCGGCGCGGCGCCGACGTGGTCATCATCTCCGCGCACGGCGGGGACAGCGGCACCTCCAGCTACGGCCCCGAGCTGCCGAACGAGAACCCGACCGCGCTGATCGCCGAGCAGGTGCCCGGCATCGACGCGATCCTGTTCGGTCACGCCCACAACGAGGTGCCGGAGAAGTTCGTCACCAACCTGAAGACCGGCAAGGCGGTGCTCACCTCCGAGCCGTCGAAGTGGGGCCAGCGGCTGACCCGGATGGACTTCACGCTGACCCGGGAGAAGGGCTGCTGGAAGGTCGTCGACTCGTCGGCCACCACGCTGAACACCAACACCGTCGTCGAGGACCCGGCGGTGCTCGCGGCCGTGCGCGGCCAGCACGCCAAGACGGTCGAGTACGTCAACCGGGTGGTCGCGCAGTCGAGCGTGGAGCTGTCCGCCGCCGAGTCGCGTTACAAGGACACCCCGATCCTGGACTTCATCAACCACGTCCAGACCGAGGTGGTCACCGAGGCGCTGGCCGGCGGCGCGTACGCGGGCCTGCCGGTGCTGTCGATCGCCGCGCCGTTCAGCCGCACCGCGGTCTTCCCGCAGGGCGACGTGCGGATCCGCGACGTGGCCGGCCTCTACGTGTTCGACAACACGCTCGAGGCGGTCGTGCTGACCGGCGCCGAGGTGAAGGCGTACCTGGAGTACTCGGCGAAGTACTTCGTCACGGTGCCGGTGGGCGCTGCGGTCGACCCGGAGACGATCAGCGACCCGGCCGTGCCGGACTACAACTACGACGTGTTCTCCGGCGTCGACTACGACATCGACATCTCGAAGCCGGTCGGCCAGCGGATCACCCGCCTGGTGCTGGCCGGCACCGGCACGCCGGTCGCGGCGGACGCGCAGTTCGTGGTGGCGGTGAACAACTACCGGCGCAGCGGCGGCGGCAACTTCCCCGGCATCGTGAAGACCCAGGTCTACAACGCGCAGCAGGAGATCCGCCAGCTGCTGATCGACTGGGCGCAGGCCAAGGGCACCATCGACCCGGCCGACTTCTTCGTGCCGAACTGGAAGCTGGTCCGCGAGGGCGTGCCGGTCTTCTGAGTCGCCCCGGCGGCTGGCGGGGTCCGCTCCGTCAGCCGCCGGCTCTCAGGTGCCACTCCGACTCGCCGCCGACCGGGTCGGGCCGGCCCGGGGGGACCTCGGTCTCGGCGGACTCCATTCGCTCCTCCGGACGCACCGGGGCGGGCAGCTCGCCGAAGCGGACATGCCGCAGGAACGCGTACTCCTCGTCGGTGAACGACGCGACCGGTTCGCTCATGCCCGCATTGTGCGCCACACGCGCGAAGACAGCCACAGCGTTCCACTCGCGGGTTGGGTGGAGCACGGGTGGAACGGTATGGGTGTCAAAACGGGCCGGAGACAGCCACCGTGCTCCACTCGTGCGCCCCGCCCGACCGGCGGCGGTATCAACCGAGACGGTGCGGGTATGCCGCCGCGACGGTCGTCGGCGACGAGGTGGGAGGTCGACATGCGCGCGGTACGGATGACCGCTCCGGGGGTGCTGGAGCTGACCGAGGTGCCCACCCCGGAGCCCGGCCCCGGTGAGGTGCTGCTGCGCGTCGGCGCGGTCGGCGCCTGCCACTCCGACCTGCACATCCTCGACGCCGAGGCGGGGATGTTCCCCACCCCGATGACGTTGGGCCACGAGATCGCCGGCACGGTGGAGGCCGCCGGTCCCGGCGTGGACGGCTGGTCGCCCGGGGACCGGGCCGCGGTCTACGGGATCATCGGCTGCGGCCGGTGCCGGGCCTGCCTGCGCGGCGAGGAGAACCGCTGCCGGGTCACCCCGGTCGGTGGCATCGGGCTCAGCCGCGACGGTGGGCTGGCCGAGCACGTCGTGGTGCCGGTGTCCCGGCTGCTGCACGTGGGCGAGATGGACCTGACCCAGGCCGCGCCGCTGACCGACGCCGGGCTGACCCCGTACCACGCGGTGGAGCTGGCCCGGTCCCGGCTGCGCCCCGGCACCACCTGCGTGGTGATCGGCATCGGCGGGCTGGGGCACATGGCGCTCCAGATTCTGGTCGCCACCACCGCGGTGCGGATCGTCGCGGTGGACACCAACGACGCCGCGCTGGACCTCGCCGACCGGCTCGGCGCCCACCACGTGGTGCGGGCCGGCGCGGACGCAGTGGAGAAGATCCGCGAACTGGTCGGACCGCCGCCGGACGGCGCGGACGTGGTGCTCGACTTCGTCGGCGCGCAGCCCACCCTGGACACCGCCCGGCAGGTCGTCGCCACCGGCGGTCAACTGCTGCTGGTCGGCCTGGCCGGGGGCACGTTGCCGGTCCGGCCGGTCGCCGACGCGCCGCCCCCGGTGCCGCTGGAGACCGGCGTGGTGGTGCCGTTCTGGGGCACCCGCGCCGAACTCCAGGAGGTCATCGCGCTGGCCCGGGACGGTCGGCTGCACGCCGACGTGCGGACGTTCCCGCTGGACGAGGCACCGGAGGCGTACGAGGCGCTGCGCCGGGGGGACATCCACGGCCGGGCGGTCATCGTCCCCTGACCGGGGGCAGGCGGTCGATCAGCGCCAGCCCGGCCCGTACCGGCCGCCGGTCGAGCGCCTCGGCGAAGCCGATCCGCCCCTGACAGAACCGGACGAACATCCGCCAGCCGAGCGGGCTGGCCAGCATCGCGTGGAACACGTCCGGTCGCCGCTCGAACGCGTCCAGCAGCCGGTGCCCGGCCCGCATCTCCGGCGTCAGCAGCCGTGCCACCTCCCGGGGGTACGCGTCCAGGTCACCGTCGGCGACCGCCGCGCCGGCCAGCCGGCCGGACCGCAACGCGTAGCTGATGCCCTCCCGGCTCCACGGCTCCAGCAGGCCGGCCGCGTCGCCGACGACGAGCACCCGGCCGTGGCGCAGCGGGGAGTCGTCGGCGCGGCAGCGGGTCAGATGGCCGGAGTCGTGGTCGGGCGCGATCCCGGACAGCCCCAGCCGGGCCACGAAGTCGCGCAGGTAGGCGCGGGTCCGCTCGCCGTCGCCGCGGGCGGAGATGACGCCCACGGTGAGCCGGTCGCCCTTCGGGAAGACCCAGGCGTACGAGCCGGGGACCCGGCCCCAGTCGAGCAGCACCCGGCCCCGCCAGCGGTCCCGCTCGACGGCGGGCACCGGCAGCTCCAGCTCCAGCCCCAGATCGACCTGGCGGAAGCGCACCCCGACGTGTCGGGCGGTCACCCCGGAGGAGCCGTCCGCGCCGACCACCGCACGGGCGCGCACCACCTCGCCGTCGGCCAGCCGCAGGCGTACCTCGTCGGGGTCCTGCTCCACGGCGCGGACCGCGACGCCCTCGCGGACCTCGGCGCCGGCGGACACCGCGGCGGCGCGCAGCCGGTCGTCGAACTCCTCGCGGCGGATCATCGTGATCACCGGCGCGCCGTGGCGGCGGGTGAACGCGCGTCGCCCGTCCCGGGTGAACGTGACCCGGTCGACCCGGTCCTGCGCGGGCACCTCGATCACGTCGCCGGCCTCGGCCAGCGAGGTGCCGATCAGGCCGCCGCCGCACGTCTTGTACCGGGGGTGGGTGGCCCGCTCGACCACCAACGTCCGCACGCCGGCCCGGGCCGCGGCACGCGCGGCGGAGAGGCCGGCGGGCCCGCCACCGACCACGACGAGATCCCAGATGATCACTGGTGCAGCCTAGGGCACCGGCGGGCCGGGTGGCCCGACACGACCCTCGATCGGGTGGGCATCATCGCCGGTCGCCCGGGTAAGCGCCGGTCGCCGACCGTCCGGCGGTCGGACGGTCCACGCCGAGGAGGGAAGCGATGCCTCAGGTCCAGTTGTCCGCGGTCGAGGAACGGGTGTACCAGGCGGTGTCCGCGCTGGAGGCGCGGGGAAACGTCCCCTACCCGGACCTGATCGCCGAGGAGACCCAGATGACCGAGGAGGAGCTGCGCGAGCCGCTGCACACGCTCACCGAGCGGGGACTGCTGCACCGCGAGGACTCACCGATGACGGGCCTGGACTTCGGGCCCCGCTGGTGCGCGCGCCAGACGGCCTGACCGCCTCGTTTGCCCCACCGGGGTCCGGGTAGCGATCGGGGATGCGTGATCGACGGTCTGTGGGGGGCACGATGAGTGGGGACCGGCCGTCGACGTCGTCGGCGGCGGACACCGGGTACGACGAGCGACGTCGCTGGCGGGCACTGAGCGTCGGCCTGGTCGCGGCGTTCATGACGCTGCTGGACGTCAGCATCGTCAACGTCGCCGTCCCGTCGATCGACCGGGCGCTGCACGCCACCCCGAGCGACCTGCAGTGGGTGCTGTCCGGGTACGCGTTGACGTTCGGCCTGGTGCTGGTGCCGGCCGGACGGTTCGGCGACGCGCGCGGCCGGCGGACCGCGTTCGTGGTCGGGGTGGGACTGTTCACGCTGACCAGCACGCTCGCCGGGCTGGCCACGTCGGCGACCTGGCTGATCGTCGCCCGGCTCGTCCAGGGCGCCGCCGCCGGCATCGTCAACCCACAGGTCAGCGGCATGATCCAGCAGCTCTTCCGGGGCGCCGACCGGGGGCGCGCGTTCGGGCTGCTCGGCGCCACCATCGGCATCTCCACCGCGGTCGGGCCGCTGCTGGGCGGGCTGCTCATCCAGCTCGGCGGCGCCGAGCACGGTTGGCGGTGGGTGTTCTTCGTCAACATCCCGGTGGGCATCGTCGCGATGGTGCTCGGCTGGCGGCTGATGCCCGCCCGGCCCGCCGGGCAGCCCGACCGGCACCGGCTCGACCCGGTCGGCGTGCTGCTGCTCGGCGCCGGGGTCACCGTGATCCTGCTGCCGCTGGTGCAGCGGGAGCAGTGGCAGGGGTCGACCAAGTGGCTGCTCATCCCGCTCGGCCTGCTGCTGCTCGCCGGCTTCGCGTTCTGGGAACGCCGGTACGCCCGGCACACCACACCCCTGTTCGACCTGCGGCTGTTCGGGCTGCGCTCGTACACGCTGGGTTCGCTGATCGGGCTGATCTACTTCGCCGGCTTCACCGCGATCTTCTTCATCTTCACGCTGTACCTCCAGATCGGGTTGGGCTACAGCGCGCTTGTCGCCGGCCTGGCGATCACCCCGTTCGCGCTCGGCTCGGCGGTCGCCTCCGCGCTGGGCGGGCGGGTGGTGACCCGGTACGGCCGGCCGCTGGTCGCGATCGGGCTGCTCGCCGTGGTGGTCGGGCTGGTCGCCACCGACCTGGTGCTGACCGGCGGACCGCACCAGCACGTGCCGCTGCGTACCGCGCTGCCGCTGCTCGTCGCCGGGCTGGGCAGCGGCCTGGTGATCGCGCCCAACCAGACGCTCACGCTGTCGGAGGTGCCGGTGCCGATGGCCGGCAGCGGCGCCGGCATGCTCCAGACCGGACAGCGGATCGGCTCGGCCGCCGGCATCGCGGCGGTGGGCGCGCTGTTCTTCTCCACGCTGGCCGACAACCGGGGCGACTGGTCGGTGGCGTTCCGGCACTCGCTGCTGCTCGCCGCCGGCATCATCGTGCTGGCGCTGGTCGCCGCCGTGGTCGACATCGCCGCCGGCCACCGGATGAAAGGCCGGGCCCCCCGTTAACGCCTCCGGTAGAGGAACGCGCCCCGCTTGACACCCACGGCGCACACGAAGGCCGGCACCCTCGGCGGGGTGCCGGCCTTCGCGCTCGGTCTTACTTGGTCCAGTGCTGGTTGACCAGGTCGGTGGCCTGCTTCTCCCACTGGGCGTACGCATCCGGGTAGGCGGACACCTGCACGGTCTGGGCGGCCTTGGTCAGCGGCATGTCCTGCCAGCCGTCGACCTGCTTCAGGCCCTTCAGGAACGCCAGGGTCGAGTACTCGGGGTCGGTGATCTGCTCGGGGGTGCCCCAGCCGGAGGAGGGGCGCTGCTGGAACAGGCCCAGCGAGTCGTGGTCGTTGCGGTCGCCGAGGTGGCCCAGGTTCTCCAGCTTCGACTCCTGCAACGCGGTGGCGATCGAGATGACCGCGGCCCGCTCGGGCAGCCCGGCCTTCTTCGTCGCGGCGATGATCGCCTTGACGTTGGCGGTCTGCTCGTCGTTGAGGTTGATCGTGGACTGCTCACCCTGCACGCTCGCGACCGCGACCGGCTTGCTGGCGGTGGCGGCGTGCGCGGACTCGACGTGACCGGCGATCGGACCGGCGAACACACCACCGGTGAAAGCCAGACCAGCAATACCCAGAACGCTCTTACGCAGCATCGTGTTCATCAGGGGGCTCCATTCGGGGGTCAACGCACCAGGGGGGGTGCGGGCACCGTCAGGCGCACAAGAAAAGTTCTGGCTGCTCGCGGGGCGGGGGCCTCGACGCGGGCGCCGGAAGACTGTGCAACGACCGGGGGTCCACCGTCATTCCCAGAGGGCTGGCGGGCGCTTGCCTTCCTCGGCCGTGCACCGGGATACAACGCCGCGACCCCCCGACCCATTCCACCGCCAGGGTGCCGCCCACCACCACCCAACCAGACAAACCGCGCTTCGGAAGCACACCACCGGCGCAACGGAGCGCCCGAGACCACACACGTAGCGTTCCACCCAAACGCCGCGAAGGGAACACCACGCGGCGTCCGAGCACTGTGCGGGCGTCGACCGGCCGCCGGACAGACGGACCGGCCGGCCCCGAATCGGGACCGGCCGGTCACGGGTGACGTCTCACCAGAGCTGCTGGACGATGTCCGCCGCCTGCTCCTCCCACTGCGCGTACGCGTACGGGTAGGCGGACACCTGGACGGTCTGCGCCGCGCTGGTCAGCGGCAGGTTCTGCCAGCCGCCGACGTTCTTCAGCGCGCCGAAGAACGCCTTGCTGGCGTACTCCGGATCGGTGATCTGCTCGGACGTGCCCCAACCGGACGACGGACGCTGCTGGAACAGGCCCTCCGAGTCGTGGTCGTTGTACGCGCCGAGGTGACCCAGGTTGTACAGCTTGGACTCCTGCAGGGACGTGGCGACGCCGATCACGGCGCCCCGCTCCCCCACGCCGGTCTCCTTGGCCGCCTGGACGATGGCCTTGGCGTTGTCGAGCTGCGCGTCGTCGAGCGGGATACGCGACTGCGCGCCCTCGACGCCGTGCGGCATGAGCTTCTCCCGCGCGGGCCGGTCGGCCTTGGTGGGCACCTTGTCGCTACCGGTGGTCAGGCCGGACGTGACCGCCTCGGTGGCGGTCTTCTTGCCGGTGGCCAGGTCGATGGCGGCCTTGGCGCCGGCGTGGGGTCCGCTGGTCACCGGCGCGGCGACGGCGGTGGGCGCGAAGGCCAGTCCGCCCAGGGCGGCCACGCCCGCGACGGTGAGTGCGGCGCGACGGTTCTGGGCGACGGCGGTGGTCCTCGCGACGGCGGTCTTCGCGATGGCGGGGAGCCATCGAGTGAGGTGCTGCTGCACGATGGTTGCCCTTTCGATCGTTACGACGCGCTCCGGGGTGAGCGCCCCTCGGGGGTGCCGGCACCGGTCGGGTGCCGGCATACCGGGGCACAACCAGGCCGGCCTGTCGGTCATTCCGGAGATGTCGGGTAGGCGCGGAGGCTGCGGTCCAGGTCACGCCACGAACACGGGGAAACGGGACGATCAGGCCGGCCCGCCGAAACGGACCAGGACGTGCCAGAGCTGCTTGAGGTGCTGCCAGGTCAGCTCCGCCGGGCCGCGGTCGGCCCAGCGGTGCGGCTCGCGTACCAGCGACGCGGCGGCCCGGCCGACCAGGGCGGCGTGCAGCGGCTCCCCCGGCCGGCCGAACTCGGCGTGCACGCGGACGGCAAGCGGCGGGATGTCCGGGCCGCGGAAGTCGGCGTCGACGCCGTCGACGGGCAGCTGGAAGCCGCAGTGCCAGCGCAGCGGAAAACCGTGCCGGCGGGCGAGCCCGGCGAGGCGGCGACCGGTCCCGGTGTCGCGGAACGACGGGTCGACCACCAGAGCCTCGACGTCACGGGCGAGGCTCAGCTCGCCGTGCACCTGGGCCTCGATGTAGTCGTCAAGCGCGCGACCGGCCCGCTCGGCGGCGCGCTCCCGGCGGGACAGCAGCGTCCGCAGCAGCGTGCCGGTGTCCATCCCGGACACGCCGAGGCTGACGCCGGTGCCGGCGGTGGCGACCAGCAGCGCGGCGAGGACCGGCTCGAAGACGGTGGCGGTGCCGACCTCGGTCGGCCCGAGATGACTGTCCCCGAAGGTGAACGTGGTCCGGGCCACCACCTCCGGACGCAGCCGCAGGTGGCAGGAGCCGAACCGGGGGCAGGCGCCGTCGGGATGGTCGAGCAGGTTGAGGCCGCCGTACTTCGGGCGCTCCGCGGCGGACACGCCCGGACGCTGGTACGCGCCGCCGAACATCGTCTCCTCCCAGCGGTCCCGGTCGCCGCCGGGGAACGCGGTGAGCCCGCCGTTGCCGATGCCGGTCTCGAACTGGCTGCGGTACACGCCCTCGTCGTCGAGCGCCTCGACCACCGTACGGCCGTCGCGCAGCAGCCGGTCGGGGTGGAAGTTGACGGTCAGCCGGCCGTACCCGGTGATCACCGCGCCGACCTCGTCGCAGCGGAGGTCGGCCCCGGAGCCGGCGAGGTGTTCCGCGATCACGGCGAGCGCGGCCGGGCGGTCCCGCAGCGCGACGCCGCGCACGTGTCGCAGGGCGGCGGACTGCGCGGCGGTCAGGGTCGGTCCGGGCATGCCGGCGAGTATCGCCGGGCCCGGTCCGGCGGGCCAGGGGAATTCCGCGAGGAAAGGGCTGGACCTGGGGTACGGCTACCGACCGGTCGTGCCGAGTCGGGCGAGCAGGTGCGCGTTGCCGCCGGTGGCGCCGAGCTGGCGCAGCAGGTGCTCCAGGGCGGCCTGCCGGTCCAGCGTGGACAACGCGGACCGCAACGCGCGAAGGCGTTGCCGTTCGAGGTCGGACAGCAGCGCCTCCTCCCGCCGGGTGCCGGAGGCGCGCACGTCGACCGCCGGAAACGTACGCCGGTCGGCGAGCCCTCGGTCCAGTTTCAGCTCCGCGTTGCCGGTGCTCTTGAACTCCTCGAAGATGAGCGTGTCGGCGGCCGAGCCGTTCTCCACCAGCGCGGAGGCCAGGATGGTCAGCGAGCCGCCCTCCTCGACCGCGCGAGCCGCCGCGAGCAGTTGTTTGGGCGGGGTGAGCGCGGCCACGTCGATGCCGCCGGAGAGCGTACGCCCGGCGGAGCGCACGGTGAGGTTGTAGGCGCGGCCGAGCCGGGTCAGCGAGTCGAGCAGCTCGACCAGGCGCTTCGCCCGCTCGATCGCCAGTTCCGCCACGGCGGTGTGGTCCCAGGGCGGGCGGTCGAACGTGGCGGCGACGACCTCGCCCTTGATCGACCGGGACATGTCGGTGACCTCCTCGGGTCGCTCGTCCACCAGCACCACCATCAGGTGGCAGTCGGGATGGTTGGTGGTGATCGCGTTCGCGATGGCCTGCAACACCATCGTCTTGCCGGCTTTCGGCGGTGACACGACCAACGCCCGCTGGCCCTTGCCGATCGGCATGACCAGGTCGATGACCCGGGTGGTCAGCACGTGCGGCTCGGTCTCCAGCCGTAGCCGCTCACGCGGGTGCACCGGGGTGAGCTGGTGGAAGTCGCGGCGCCGCCGGGCCGGCCCGGCGGCGAGGCCGTTGACGGTGTCCAGCCGGTCCAGCGGGACCGGCCGACCCGGGCGGGACTCGCCGGTCACCGTGCCGGTGACCAGGTCGCCGCGGCGCAGGCCGTGCCGGCGGACCTGGCCGGCGCTGAGAGTGACGTCGGCGGTGGACGGCAGGTATCCGTCCACCCGGAGCGTGTGGTGCCCGCCGACGATGTCGAGGACACCGCTGACGGGACGGTGCGCGGGGATCATGGGTGGCCTTTCGTCGGGAGTGGTGTCGGCGGACGCGGACACCGGGGAACGGCGCGGTTCGGGATCGGCCCGGCGCGGGCCGGGCGGTGTCACCGCGGCGGAGGAGCCGGCCGGTCGGACAGCCGAGCGGTGGAAAAGCCGGTCGGGCAGCCGAGCGGCGGAGAGGGCGGTCGGTGACCGGCCACAGGGGAGATGACGGACGACGGGCGGCTTCTGGCGCCGGCATCCGGGTCCACGAGCAGGCTAACCCGACCCGCCGCGGCGGGCAACCAGATCACCGGTGCCGCCGGGCCGGACGCTTCGTTAGAGTGAGGGCCCCCGCCGCATCGGGAAGGCCCGCACCGTGACTGCTACGACCGTGGTCGACCAGGTCGATCTGGGCGATCACGTCTGCTGGATCCACGACGACGACACCGACGCGCTGGAGGCCGTCGGTCGCTTCGCCGCAGCCGGTCTCCGCCGCGGCCACAAGGTGGTCTGTTTCACCGAGACGTCGACGCCCCAGGCGGTCCGGCTGCGGGTCGACGCCGTCGGGGTCCCCACCGAGACCGCCGTGGCGGCCGGGCAGCTGCGGATCCTGCCCGCCCTGGACGCGTTCCCGGGCGCCGGGCGACCCACCCCGGCCGCCCTGGCCGACACGGTCCGCCGCGAGGTCGACCGGGCCCGGCACGAGGGCTACCCCGGGGTACGCCTCAGCGGCGACATGGCGTGGGTGCTGCGGTCCGGCGTCAGCCTGGACGAGCTGCGACGCTACGAGCAGGCGCTGGCCCCGCTCTTTCCCGACGGCCGGGTCGCCGGCCTGTGCCTGTACGACCGCCGACGCTTCCCCGCCGAGCAGCTCCGCCTGCTCACCGCGGCCCACCCGGGCACCGCCGGGCCGCTCACGCCGCGCACCTGGTCGCCGCTGCTGCGTGCCTACCGGACCGGGGATCCGCCCGGGTTACGGCTGGTGGGGCAGGTGGATCGCAGCAACCGTGACGCGTTCGTGGCGCTGCTGGGTGAGCTGACCGCCCTGGCCGGCCCGGCCCCGGTGCTGGATCTGACGG
Organism: Micromonospora sp. NBC_01392; assembly: GCF_045040125.1. Lineage (NCBI taxonomy): Bacteria > Bacillati > Actinomycetota > Actinomycetes > Micromonosporales > Micromonosporaceae > Micromonospora > Micromonospora sp. NBC_01392. Next base: position 4,010,086 of record NZ_CP109549.1, read on the forward strand.
AGCTGAGCTTCGCCGACGCCGGCGCGGCCACCGAGCTGGCGCGGGCCGGCCGGGCCAGCCGCACCGGCATCCGGCTGGTGGGATGCCAGCCGGCGCTGGACCGGCTGCTGCGCGTGTTGGACGGCGTGCCGGCCTGAGCGCCGCCACCGGCGCACCGCCCACCTGGACGAGCGGCACCGGTGGCCACCCGCCGGCCACGACCCGATGGTCAGGAGCCGGTGGCCACGCCGGTCGTCGAGGCCGGACGGGCGGGGTGCTCAGTGACCGCGCGCGATCCACTCGTCCAGGTGCGGCGCCTCCGCGCCGACGGTGGTGTCGTCGCCGTGCCCGGTGTGCACCACCGTCTCCGGCGGCAACGTGAGCAGGCGGGTGCGGATCGACTCGACGATCAGCCCGAAGTCGCTGTACGACCGGCCGGTCGCGCCCGGCCCGCCGGCGAAGAGCGTGTCGCCGGTGAAGACCACGCCCAGTTCCGGGGCGTACAGGCTGCACGCTCCCGGGCTGTGCCCGGGCGTGTGCAGGACCCGCAGCGTGGTGCCGCCGACGGTGACGGTCTGCCCGTCGGTGAGGTCGCCGTCCGGCGGCGTGTCCGGGTGGACCTGGTCCCACAGCACCCGGTCGGCGGGGTGCAGCAGCACCGGCGCCCCGGTGACGCGGGCCAGTTCGGGGGCGACCCGGACGTGGTCGTCGTGGGCGTGGGTGGCCAGCACCGCGAGCACCCGCCGGTCGCCGACCACCTTCCGGATGGCGGCCACGTCGTGCGGCGCGTCGACCACCACGCACTCGTGGTCGTCGCCGATCACCCACACGTTGTTGTCGACGTCGAACGTCTGCCCGTCCAGCGAGAACGTCCCGGACGTGACGGTGTGGTCCACGTGCGCGGTCACGGGAAGACCACCACCGAGCGGAGCACGTCGCCGTGGTGCATCCGGGCGAACGCGTCCTCGACCTGGTCGAGGGCGATCTCCTCGGTGACGAACGCGTCCAGGTCGAGCCGGCCCTGACGGTAGAGCTCGGTGAGCATCGGGAAGTCGCGGCTGGGCAGGCAGTCGCCGTACCAGCTCGACTTGAGCGCGCCACCGCGACCGAACACGTCGAGCAGCGGCAGCTCCAGCGTCATCTCCGGGGTCGGCACGCCGACCAGCACGACGGTGCCGGCGAGGTCGCGTGCGTAGAACGCCTGCTTCCAGGTCTCCGGGCGGCCGACCGCGTCGATCACCACGTCGGCGCCGAACCCGCCGGTGACCGCGCGGATCGCCTCGACCGGGTCGTCCTCGGAGGCGTTGACGGTGTGGGTGGCGCCGAACTTCCGCGCCCAGTCGAGCTTGCGGGAGTCGGTGTCGACCGCGACGATCGTCGTCGCGCCGGCCAGCGCCGCGCCGGCCACCGCCGCGTCGCCGACACCACCGCAGCCGATCACCGCGACGGAGTCGCCCCGGGTCACGTTGCCGGTGTTCATGGCCGCGCCGAGACCGGCCATGACGCCGCAGCCGAGCAGGCCGACGGCGGCGGGCCGCGCGGACGGGTCGACCTTGGTGCACTGCCCGGCGTGCACCAGCGTCTTCTCGGCGAACGCGCCGATGCCCAGCGCGGGCGTCAGCTCGGTGCCGTCGGTGAGCGTCATCTTCTGCGCCGCGTTGTGGGTGGCGAAGCAGTACCAGGGACGGCCGCGCCGGCAGGCCCGACACTGCCCGCACACGGCCCGCCAGTTGAGCACCACGAAGTCGCCGGGGGCCACGTCGGTGACGCCGTCGCCCACCTGCTCGACGACGCCGGCGGCCTCGTGGCCGAGCAGGAACGGGTAGTCGTCGTTGATGCCGCCCTCGCGGTAGTGCAGGTCGGTGTGGCAGACGCCGCAGGACTGGACGCGGACCACCGCCTCACCCGGCCCCGGGTCGGGCACCACGATGGTGGTGACCTCCACCGGCGCGCCCTTGCGCCGCGACACGACTCCCCGGACTTCCTGACTCACGGCAGTTCTCCTTCGTTCTCGGTCCCCCACCGAACCTACCGCCGATCATGACCGCCGGCGCAACGCCCGCCGATTGACGTGTCCGTTGGGCGGCGGCGGGGTCGTCGGCCCGCTCAGGCCGGCACCGCCACCGGCATCCGTTCGTCGGCCAACCGGCGGCGGGCGGCGTTGCGGTAGCGCAGCACCTGCACCGCCCCGAGCGCCCAGAGCAGGTACTGCACCGCGAACGCCCACCGGAACGCGGACAGCGGCGGGGTGTCCCGGCCGGTCGGGGTCGCCAGGTCGAGCACCACGCCGATGGCCAAAATCAGCAGGATGGAGGCGACGAACCCGCCGACGTTGACGATGCCGGTGGCGCTGCCGATGCGGTGCACCGGGTTGAACGTCCGGGCGTAGTCGAAGCCGATCACCGAGCCGGGGCCGTTGACCGCGAGCACCACGACCAGCGCGACCAGCAGCGCGTGCGGGGCACGGCCGGGCCAGAGCAGCACCACCGCCCAGACCGCGGCGGTGGCGGCGGTGATGCTGAAGACCAGCACCGAGCGGTGGAACGGGTGCCGGGCGCACAGGTGCGCGACCACCGGGCCGCAGACCAGCGTCACCACGGTCATCAGGGTGAGCAGCCCGGCCGCGGCGGTCGGCGTGAAGCCCTGCCCCTGCACCAGGAACGGGTAGCCCCAGAGCAGCGCGAACACCGAGCCGGAGAACTGGGCGACGAAGTGCGTCCACAGGCCCAGCCGGGTGCCGGGCTGCGCCCACGCGTCGGCGAGCTGCCGGCGTACCGCCGCCGGGCCGGGCGCCGGCGCGGCGACGTGCGCGGCGTGCGGGGTGTCCCGGACCACGACGAGGATCAGCAGCAGCACGGTGCCGCCGAGCGCCGCCGCGGTCAGGAACGCCGGGGCCCAGCCCGCGTGGTGCAGCAGCGCCACCAGGGGTACGGCGCCGAGCACCGCGCCGAGCTGGCCGATGGTGCCGGTGAGCTGCACCAGCAGCGGGTTGCGCCGGCCCGGGAACCAGAACGCCACGATCCGCAGCACGCTGATGAACGTCATCGCGTCCCCGAGGCCGACCAGCACCCGGGCGGCGACCGCGAGGCGGACGTCGGTGGCGACCGCGAACACGAGCTGCCCGGCGACCATGAGCGCGCCGCCGGCCAGCAGCAGCCGGCGTGACCCGTAGCGGTCCAGCAGCACCCCGACCGGGATCTGCATGGCCGCGTAGACGGCGAGCTGGGCGACCGAGAAGGTGGCCAGCGCGGCGGCGTTGATGCCGAAGCGGTCCGCCGCGTCGACCCCGGTGACGCCGAGCGAGCTGCGGTGGAACACGGCGGCCACGTACGCGGTCACGGCCACCGCGTAGATCAGCGCGGCGGGCCGGCGGGCGACGGTCACCGGAGCGTCCCGAGCATGGCGGCGGCGGAGTCGATGTGCCCGGCCACCGCGTCGCGCCACACCGCCGGGTCGTCGCCGTCGAGCGCGGCGAGCTGGGCGGCGTGCTCGGCGAGGGCGACCTCGGCCCAGCCGGGCGAGAGCCGGAAGCCGGCCTCGCCCATCCGCAGTTGCCGGTCACGCAGCCGGTGGTACAGCTCGGTCAGGATCTCGTTGCCGGCGGCCGCCACGACCGCCGCGTGGAAGGCCCGGTCGGCGGCCATCAGGGCGGTGAGGTCCCCGGCGGCGTGCGCCCGGCGCATCTCGTCGAGCCGGTCGGCCAGCTCGCCGCGGAGCGCGGCACGGCGCGGCCACACCCGCTCGGCGGCGTGCAGCTCCACCAGGCGGCGGGCCTCGATCACGTCGGCGGTCTCCCGGGCGGACACCGGCCGGATCAGCGCGCCGCGTTTCGGGTAGAGCTTGACCAGGCCCTCCGACTCCAGCCGCAGCAGCGCCTCCCGGACCGGGGTACGCGACACCCCGGTCGCCTCCGCGATCTCCCCCTCGCTCACCAGTTGGCCGCCGGGGTAGATCTGCTCCAGCACGGCGCGCTTGAGGTGGCGGTAGGCCCGCTCGGCCGCGGACCGGCCGGTCCCGGTGCTGGGATACGTCATGTATCTATGATGTGCCGGGCCGCTCCGGAGTCCCTGGCGGTGTGTCGGATGGTGGCCTGGACCACGCCGGGCCGGAGCGTCACCCGCCGGGCGACGCCCAGAAGTCGCGCAGCAGCGCCGCCACCTCGACGGTCCGCTCGATCTGCGGCATGTGCCCGGTGTCGCGGAACAGGTGGCTGCGCGCCCCGGGCAGCCGGGCCCGGGCGTACGCCAGGTGCACGGCCGGCAGGATCAGGTCGCGCTCGCCCCAGACCAGCAGCGTGGGCAGGTCGAGCGCGGCCACCGCGTCGAGCAGCTCGGCGCGCCAGCGGGGGCGTACCCCGCGCCATGTCCCCAGGTCGCGAACCAGCTCCCGCATCACCCGGGCCGCGTGCGGCTGCCGGGCCACCGCGAGCGCGGTGGCGATCCGCTCCTCGGTGACGTGGGCCGGGTCGACGAAGATGGCGCGCTCGGTGCGGCGGGCGATCGCCGGGTGCGGGCGCAGCAGCAGCCGCGCCAGCGGGGGCACCGCCAGCAGCCGCAGCGCCACGGTCACCTCCCGGCCGAAGCCGGCGCTGTTGAGCAGTGCCAGGCCGGCCGCCCGGTGCGGCGCGTCGGCGGCCAGGCGCATGGCCACCGCCCCGCCGAGTGAGTTGCCGACCAGTTGGGCCGGGCCGGTGATCCCGGCGGCGTCGAGGAACCCGGCGACCGCGCCGGCCAGGGCGGGCAGCGTGTGCGGTCCGGGCAGCGGCGCGGAGCCGCCGTGGCCGGGCAGGTCCACGGCGAGCACACGGTGGTCGCGGGCCAGCGCGGCGTGCAGCGCGGTGAAGTCGTCGAGGGTACGGCCGATGCCGTGCAACAGCACCACCGGCGGCCCGTCGCCGGTGATCCGGCAGCGCATCGGCAGACCGGCCACGGTGTGCTCGTCGGCCGGTGGCAGCCCGACCGTCACGCCAGGCGTCCCGGCTCCCGCCCGACCGCACCGTCGGCAACGGTCGACCCGGCCGCGTCGGCGGCAACGGTCGGCACGGGCGCGTCGGCGGCAACGGTCGGCACGGGCGCGTCGGCGGCAACGGTCGGCACGGGCGCGTCATGCGCACCGACCGGCGGGGCGGTCGGTGCCGGGCGGGGCGCGGGCACCCGGGCGGGTCGCGGGCGCATGCCCAGGGCCAGCACCCGGCCGTACCCGGCGGGGGCGAGGCGACCGAGCAGGTCGGGCAGCTTGGCCGACCAGCCGATCAGCACCCGGCCGCGCCGCCGCTGCGCGCCACGCAGGATGACCTCGGCGGCGACGGCCGGGTCGATGGTCAACAGCTTCTCGAACTGCCGGCGGCCGACCGCGTACTCCTCCAGGCAGACGCCGCTGCCCACCCGCGCGCTGGCGACGATGCGGGTCCGGATGCCGCCCGGGTGCACCGAGGTGACGCCGATCCCGTCGTCGACCAGCTCGTGCCGCAGCGCCTCGGTGAACCCGCGCACGGCGAACTTGCTGGCCGCGTACGCGGTCTGCCCGGCCGGGGCGATGAGACCGAAGAGGCTGGACACGTTCACCAGGTGGGAACCCGGCTCCGCCTTGAGCGAGGGCAGCAGCGCGTGGGTCAGCCGCACCACGGCCCGGAAGTTGATCTCGATGACCCAGAGGAACTCGTCCAGCGTCACCTGGTCGAACCGGCCGCCCAACGCGACGCCGGCGTTGTTGATCAGCAACCGGATCCGGGGATGCGCGTGGTGGATCTCGGCGGCGACCCGGTCGGTGGCCTCGGCGTCGGCGAGGTCGACCACGTAGGTGTGGATCTCCCGGGCCAGGTGCCGGGCCCGGATCGACGCGACCACCGCGGCCAGCCCGTCGGCGTCCCGGTCGAGCAGGACCAGGTCCGCGCCGCGTCGCGCCAGGCCTTCGGCCAGCGCCGCGCCGATGCCGCTGGCCGCGCCGGTGACGACCGCGGTGCCACCGGGAAAGTCGAGATCACGCATCGGTACCTCCGGAGGCGGCCACGGCCGCGGTGGCCGGCGCGCCGGCACGGGCGAACCGGACGCCGTCGGTCAGCGGCCCGTGCCGCATCAGGCGTACGTCGCGAGGATAGTTCTGGTGCAGCCGCCACGGCGCGCGCGGGCCCTGCTTCGGCAACTGGTCGACCGCGCGCAGCACGTACCCGGACTTCAGGTCGATGATCGGCACGAGATCGTCGGTGTCCGGGGCGAGCGGCGTGACGATCTGCTGGCCGGTGTCGTCGAGGTGGCGCAGCAGCCGGCAGACGTACGTGGCGACCAGGTCGGCCTTCAGCGTCCAGGACGCGTTGGTGTAGCCGATCGTCATGGCGAAGTTCGGCACGCCGGAGAGCATCATGCCCTTGTAGGCGATGGTGGCGGCGAGGTCGATGTCGACGCCGTCGACGGTCAGCGTCATGCCGCCGAGCGCCAGCAGGTTGAGGCCGGTGGCGGTGACCACGATGTCGGCCGGCAACTCGTCGCCGGAGGCGAGCCGCAGGCCGCGCTCGGTGAACGTGTCGATGGTGTCGGTGACCACCGACGCCCGGCCCTCGGCCAGCGCGGTGAACAGGTCGCCGTCCGGCACCACGCACAGCCGCTGGTCCCAGGGGTCGTAGCGGGGCGAGAAGTGCCTGTCGACGTCGTACCCGACCGGCAGTCGACCCTTCGCGGCGCGGCGCAGGAACCGCTTCACCAGGCCGGGCGCCCGGCGGCTGAGCTGGAAGTTCGCCACTCCCAGCGCGACGTTCTTCCCGCGCGCCACCGCGTACGCGGTGCGCGGGGGCAGCCAGCGCCGCGCGGCCTCGGCGAACCTGTCGCGCGACGGCAGCGCGATGACGTACGTCGGGGAGCGCTGGAGCATGGTGACGTGGGCGGCCCGCTCGGCCATGGCCGGGACCAGGGTCACCGCGGTGGCGCCGCTGCCGATCACCACCACCCGCTTGCCGGTGAAGTCGAGCCGCTCCGGCCAGTGCTGCGGGTGCACCAGCGTGCCGGCGTACCGCTCGACGCCCGGCAGCCGAGGCGTGTAGCCCTCGTCGTAGCGGTAGTAACCGGAGTTGGTGAACAGGAAGCCGCAGGTGATCGTGGTGTCCTCGCCGGTGTCGTCGCGGCGGGCGTACACGGTCCAGCGGGCGGTGGCGCTGTCCCACTCGGCGCGGGTGACCCGGTGGTGGAAGCGGATGTGCCGTTCCACGTCGTGCTCGCGGGCGGTCTGCCGGACGTACCGGCGGATCGACTCACCGTCGGCGATCGCCTTCGGGTCGGTCCACGGCTTGAACGAGTAGCCGAGCGTGTACATGTCCGAGTCGGAGCGGACGCCCGGGTAGCGGAACAGGTCCCACGTGCCGCCGATGGCGCCCCGGGCCTCCAGCACCGCGTAGGTCTTGCCGGGGCACTCGCGTCCCAGGTGGACGGCGGCGCCGATGCCGGACAGGCCGGCGCCGACGATGAGAACGTCGACGTGGTCGGAGGCCATGGCTTCTCCCGTTCTCCCGCGGTGACCGGACCCTATCCACCGCCCCGGACCCCGGTCAACACCCTGTCGAGTCCGATCGACAGGGTGTTGACCGGGTGTAGCATCGGCCGACATGACCACCGCCCGGACGCCGACCGGCACCACGCCGAACCGTGGGCGGCGGGCCGGCCGCTCCACCGGCGACGACCGGGAGGTGGCGATCCTGGCCACCGCCGAGCGGCTGCTACGGGAGCGCGCGTTCGGCGACATCTCCATCGACGACCTGGCGCGGGGCGCCGGCATCTCCCGGCCCACGTTCTACTTCTACTTCCCGTCCAAGGACGCGGTGCTGCTCACCCTGCTCGACCGGGTCACCGAGGAGGCCGACGCCGCCGCCGGCGACGTGCTGGACCGGCTCGCCGAGAATCCGCGCGCCCGGTGGCGGGAGCTGATCGCCCGGTTCCACGCCACCTTCGGTGGCCACCGCGACGTGGTGCTCGCCTGCGCCCAGGTGCGCGGCACCAACGCCGAGGTCCGGCGGCTCTGGGCCGAGGTGCTGGAACGCTGGGTCCGCGCGGTGCAGGCCGCGATCGAGATGGAACGCGCGCGCGGCGCGGCCCCGGACGGGCTGCCCGCCCGGGACCTGGCCATCGCGTTGAACTCGATGAACGAGCGGGTCTGGTACGCGACGTTCGCCGGCGACGGCCCGGCGGTGGCCGAGCGGGACGTGGTCGACGTGCTGCTCGACGTCTGGCTGACCGCGATCTACCGCACCACCGCGCCCCCGGTCGGGCCGCCCTGAGCCGCGGTACGCGCACTAGCCTCGCCGGGCGAACTCCATGATCCAGTTGGTTTCCCAGGTGCGTTCGCCGTCGGTGGAGAACGCCTGCTCCCAGCGGCAGGAGGCGGGGGTGATCGCCGACCAGATGAACCGGCAGCGCACCGGCCGTCCCTCGTCGGAGTCGTCGGCGTGGAACGTGCCGACGCCGTCGGTGAACCGACCCACCACCGGCGGCAGCTCCAGCACCCCGCGGCGGCTGTTCATCCAGTAGATCGACCAGAGGCCGGTCGCCGGGTCGAGGAGCCGCACGGTGGAGCCGGAGAAGCCCCGGCTCGGGCAGCGCATCTCGTCGAAACTGCCGGCGCCGTCGAAGAACGACCGCGCCTCGCTGACGCCGGCGAACTCGTCCCAGTCGTCGCTGCCCACGTGACGCTCGCGCAGCCGCCGGTTGGCCACGTCCCAGGCGCCGACGAGGAAGTCGAAGTCGCCCATCAGTGTCCCACCGGCCCCTCGGCGCGGGTGTCGGCCAGGTAGCCGGCCAGGTCGGGTTCGTCCGGCGCGAGCAGGTGCCGGACCCAGGCGGCGCGCTCGTGCTCCAGCACGCCCAGCTCCCAGACGCAGCCGACGCCGGGACGCGTCAGGTCGACGAAGTGTGCCGGGTCGTCGTCCGGACAGGCCAGCGCCGGTTGCCCGGCGATCGCGATGTGGCACTCGACGACGTTGTCGAAGAACCAGCTGTACGCCAGCAGGTACGCCCCGGTGTCCGCGCCCCGGTGCAGCACGGTCCAGCTCACCGGCGGCGTGGTGCCGTCCAGGCCGGGCAGCAGCGCCGGCAGGTACGCGTACGCGGCGGTGACCACCTCCGGTTCGAGACGGCGTTCGGGCTGGTCGATGTGATAGCGCTTGACGTGCCGGCCGGCGACCTCGACGGTCCCCGGCACGGTCAGCTCCTTGTCGTGGAAGGCCATGCGCGGACGGTAGGGCCACTTCCCTGACAGCTAGTGTCACCGGAATGCGGGCCAGTCGACTCCTGTCCATCCTGTTGCTGCTCCAGGCGCACGGCCGGCTCACCGCCGCCGACCTGGCCACCCGGCTCGACGTGTCGGCGCGCACCGTCTACCGGGACGTCGAGGCGCTGCACGCGGCCGGCATCCCGCTGTACGGCGAGGCCGGGCACGCCGGCGGCTACCGGCTCGTCGACGGCTGGCGGACCCGGCTGACCGGGCTCACCGCCGAGGAGGCCGACCGGCTGCTCTTCGCCGGGCTTCCCGGGCCGGCCGCCGAGCTGGGCTACCAGTCGGTCGCGGCGGCCGTGCAGCTCAAGCTGCGGGCCGCGCTTCCCGCCCCGCTGGCCGACCGGGCCGCCCGACTGGAGCAACGGTTCCACCTGGACACCCCGGGCTGGTACTCCGACGGGGACCCGTCGCCGCACCTGGCCGCCGTGGCCGAGGCGGTGTGGCGGGAACACCGGATCCGGGTCCGCTACCGGAGTTGGCGCGAGGAGGTCACCCGGGTGCTGGAGCCGTACGGCCTGGTGCTCAAGGGTGGCCGCTGGTATGTGGTCGCGGCCCGCCCGGATCGTGCCGGGCCGGCCACCTACCGGATCAACCAGATCCTCGACCTCGACCCGCTGGACGAGCCGTTCGAGCGGCCGGAGTTCGACCTGCCGGAATGGTGGCGGGCGCACGTGGTCGCGTTCCGGGCCGGGCTGCACCGGGACGAGGCCCACATCCGGCTCTCCCCGCGCGGGCGGGAGCGGTTGCACGAGATCGGCAGCGACGTGGTGGTCGGCGCCGTCGAGGCGAGCGCCGGCCCGCCCGACGCGGCGGGCTGGGTGCGGGCCGTGATTCCCATCGAGTCGCTCACCCACGCGCACGGTGACCTGCTGCGGCTCGGCGCCGACGTGGAGGTTCTCTCCCCCGCCGACCTGCGCGCCCGCCTGGCCGGGACCGCCGCCGCGCTGGCCGCCCTCTACTCCCCGGCCGCCCCCGCTCCGGCCGCCCGTTGACCAAGGAGTTCGCGTCCGGGGTCGAGACCGACCTCGACCCGAACTCCTTGATCGACCTTGGTCCCCGAAGCAGGGTGGACTTGCCGATCTCGGGCGGGCCGTTCAGACGGACGAGCCGCGTCACCCCCGTCCCGGCTGCCTCTGCGCGTCATCGTTGCAGGTCAGGTGCCCTCGTCGGTCGAGACGGTGATCGGGCCGCTCTCCGGGTGGTGGCAGGCGGTGAGTTGGGTGCCGCCGTCGCGGGTGGTCAGTGCGGGTGTCTCGGTGGCGCAGCGGTCGGTGGCTTTCCAGCAGCGGGTGCGGAAGCGGCAGCCCGATGGTGGGTTGAGGGGGGTGGGGACGTCGCCGGTGAGGCGGATGCGGCCGGCGGGGCCGAGGGTGGTGACGTCCGGGATGGCCGACAGCAACGCCCGGGTGTAGGGGTGCTGCGGTCGGGTGTAGATGGCGTTCCGGTCACCGATCTCGACGATTCTGCCGAGGTACATGACCGCGACGCGGTGGCAGAAGTGACGGATCACGGCGAGGTCGTGGGCGATGAACACGAACGCCAGGTCCAGGTCGCGTTGCAGGCCGCGTAGCAGGTTGATGACCTGCGCCTGGATGGAGACGTCGAGGGCGGAGACCGGCTCGTCGGCGACGATCAGCTTCGGTTTCAGCGCGAGGGCGCGGGCGATGCCGACGCGTTGACGTTGCCCGCCGGAGAACTCGTGCGGATACCTGTTGTAGTGCTCCGGGTTGAGCCCGACCAGCTCCAGCAACTCCTGCACCCGCCGCTTGACCCCGCCGGGTGGGGTGATGTTGTTGACCTGCAACGGCATCGCCACGATCCGCCCGACCGTGTGCCGCGGGTTCAACGACGCGTACGGGTCCTGGAAGATGATCTGCAAATCCTGCCGCAGGTCACGCAGATCCCGACGCCCCGCGTGGGTGATGTCCCGACCGGCGAACGTGATGCTGCCGGCGGTGGGCTCCAACAACCGCACCAACATCCGCCCGGTCGTGGTCTTCCCACACCCCGACTCCCCCACCAGACCGAGCGTCTCGCCCGGCCGCACGTCGAAGTCCAGGCCGTCGACCGCCCGCACCGCCCCCCTGCCACGCAGCCCGTCCCGCACCGGGAAATGCTTGGTCAGCCCCCGCACCGACAACAGCGGCTCGGTCTCGACGCTCATCGGGCCACCCCCACCCGGACGATCTCGTCGCGGTAGATCCGCTCCCGGTCCCCCGCCGACAGATGACAGGCGACCAGATGCCCCGACTCACCGGCGTCCCGCAACCCGGGCACCTCAAGGCGGGACCGGTCGTCGGCCCACCGGCACCGCGGATGGAACGCACACCCCGACGGCAGATTGATCAACGACGGCGGATTACCCGGGATCGGCACCAGGTCCGCGTCCGCGTCGCCGTGCAACGACGGCACACTCGACAACAACCCCCAGGTGTACGGATGCTGCGGCGTCCGCAACACCCGCGCCACGCTGCCGTGCTCCACGGCCCGCCCCCCGTACATCACCAGGACGTCATCAGCCACCTGCGACACCACACCCAGATCGTGGCTGATCAACACGATCGCCGATCGGAACTCCGCCTGGAGATCCGCGAGAAGATCCAGGATCTGCGCCTGCACCGTCACGTCCAATGCCGTCGTCGGCTCGTCGGCGATCAGCAGGTCGGGGTCGTTGACCAGCGCCATCGCGATCATCGCGCGTTGCCGCATCCCACCGGAGAACTCGTGCGGAAACTGCGCGAACCGCTTTGCCGGCTGCGGAATGCCGACCCGGTCCAACACGTCCACGGCCCGACTGCGGGCCTCCCGCCTCCCGGCCCTCGGGTGATGCACCCGGTACGCCTCCGCGATCTGCTTGCCCACCGAGTAGTACGGATGCAGCGCCGACAGCGGATCCTGGAAGATCATCGCCATGTCCCGACCCCGCAGCCGCCGCACCTCCTCATCGGGCAGGCCGACAAGCTGACGCCCGCCCACCGAGATCTCCCCGGAGATGACGGTCCGCCTCGCGTTGTGCAGACCCAGGATCGCCAGCGAGGTCACGCTCTTGCCGGAACCGGACTCCCCCACGATCCCGAGCGTGCGACCCCGCTCCACGGTGAACGACACCCCGTCCACGGCCTTGACCACACCGTCCTCGGTGTCGAACCGCACCCGCAGATCCGTGACGCGCAGGTACGGGTCCTGCGGCATCCGATGCTCGACCATGTCGACTCCTCCCGCTCAGCTCAACCGGACGCGCGGATCGATCACCGCGTACAGCACGTCGACGACGATGTTGGCGACCACGATGAACACGGCCGCCAGCAGCACGGTCGCCATCACCACCGGCAGGTTGAGGAACTGCACCGCCTCCACGGTGGCCTTGCCGAGGCCCTGGAGGCCGAAGATGGTCTCGGTGATGAAGGTGCCACCGAGGCTGGTGCCGATGTCCAGCCCGGCGATGGTGACGATCGGGGTGATCGCCGCGCGTAGCGCGTGCCGGGTGTGCACCTGCCGCGCCGACAGTCCCTTCGCCCGGGCGGTACGGACGAAGTCCTCCGACAGCGTCTCCAGCATCTGCGCGCGGGACAGGCGCGCGTAGAGCGCCGAGTTGAGGAAACCCAACGTCATCCAGGGCAGGATCAGTCCGGCCGCCCAGCGGACCGGGTTCTCGGTCAGCGGGGTGTAGCTGGGGAACGGCAGCAGCCCGGTGGAGTAGACGAGCAGGTAGAGCAGGATCAGGCCGAAGAAGTAGACCTGCATGGACGCCCCGGCGAGGGTGATGCCGATGGCGGCCCGGTCGAACGCGGTGCCGCGCCGCAGCGCCGACACCATGCCCAGCGAGATGCCGAGGGCCAGCCAGAGCACGGCGCCGCCGAGGACGATGCTGAACGTCACCGGGGCACGCTGGACGACGATCTCGGTGACCGGCTGGTTGTTGCGGAACGAGAAGCCCAGGCAGGGCGCCGGGCAGTCCTGCCGGAAGTCGCCCTCGCCGTAGCTGCGGCCGGCGAAGACGCCGTGGACGAAGTCGGCGTACTGGCGGGGCAGCGGCCGGTCGGTGCCGAGCCGCTGTTCGACCTGGGCGATGTCCGCGGCGGTGCAGTTCTTGCCGCACATCACCTTCGCCGGGCTGCTCGGCACCGCGAAGAACAGACCGAACGTGACCAGGCTGACGACGACCAGGGTCAGGACGGCGACGAGCAGTCGCCGGAGCACGAAACGGAGCACGGGAAACACCTCCCCCGGGTGGGGCGGGGGCGGCCGGCGTGGCCGCCCCCGCCGACGGTCACTGCTTCACGTGGATCCCGTTGAGCGAGATGATGCCGAACGCGTCGCTGAGGAAGGCGTTGCCGACCTTGGAGCCGTGCAGTTCGTAGGTGGCGTCGTAGTAGCAGGGCACGACCGGGGCGTACTCCTGCATGATGGTGCGGTCGAGGGCCATCCAGCCGGCGTCCTGCTCGGCGGCGGGCCGGCTGCGGACCCGGTCGATCTCCGCGCCGACCGACGGCTCGTTCAGGTACGACAGGTTCTGGTTGCCCTCGGCCACGATCTCCCGGCCGTCGTAGACCGGCGGGATGATCGTCGAGCCGGAGGGAAAGTCCGAGCCCCAGCCGCTGAGGTAGATGTCGTACGGGTTGTTCCGGCGGCCGACCTCGTCGTAGTAGCTGCTGTTGTCGATCGGCTTCATCACGATGTCGAAGCCCATGTCGGTGAGGTTCTTGCGCAACGCCTCGGCCTGCTGGGTGCGCAGCTCCAGGTTGGAGTGGGCGAGCACCAGCTTGGGACGCTTGCCGGCCAACAGCTCGGTGACCTTCGCCCGGTCGCCGGTGACCGGCGCGTTGAACAGGTCGTACTTCTGGAAGCCGGCGGTGGTCGGCGACATCAGGGTGGTGGCCGGGGAGCCGGCGGCCTGCCCGCCGAGCACCTTGAGCAGCGCGTCCTTGTCCACGGCGTAGTTGAGCGCCCGCCGGACGGCCAGGTCGGTGACCCGCTGGGTGTTGATGCTGAGCACCCAGGTGTACTGGGTGGGGCCCTTGACCACCCGGTCGGCGACGCCGGAGCCGGTGGTGCGGGGCAGCACGGACGGCGGCACGTCGGCCCAGCTCAGCGCCGTCTGGTCGGCGGGTCCGTCGGCGACCAGCCGTTCGGAGATCTGGGCCTGCTCCAGCCCGAACGTCACCCGGATCGCGTCCGGGTACGCGTTGCGGATCGGGTCGGTCGCCGCGTCCCAGTGCGGGTTGCGTTCCAGCTCCAGCGCCACGTCCCGCTGGTAGGACTTCACCCGGTACGGGCCGGAGGAGAACGGCCGCAGGTCGTAGTTGGCCCGGGTGTCCTTGGCGGCCGGCACCGGCGCGCTGGTGGGCAGCGCGGCGGCGTACGGCAGGTCGCAGTGCGGCTGCGGGAACGTGAACCGGATCGTCCTGTCGTCGGGGGTCTCGACGCCGTCGGGCATCGGCCGGCCCCCGTCGTACGGTCCCTGGTAGCTCGCGTTGTAGGTGCCGCCCGGGTAGAGCCACTGCTGGATGTAGTGCGGGCCCTCGTTGAGCGCCGGCGCGAACGACCGGGCGATGCCGTGGGCGACGTCCTTGCTGGTCACCGCCGAGCCGTCCTCGTACTTGACGCCGTCGCGGAGGGTGAACTCCCAGACCTTGCAGTCGTCGTTGACGTCCTTGCCGGGGTTGGTCGCCAGGTCGCCGACGAGCAGCAGCTTGCCGCTGCCGTCCTCCTTGTAGCCGTTGAGCGCCCGGTAGAGCTGCCCGCCGGTCACCTGCTGCGTGTTGACGTAGTTGCGGGCCGGGTCGAGGTGTTCGAAGTCGGCCGGCTGCATGACGGTCAGCGTGCCGCCCCGGGCGGCGCCGTCGACGGGTTTCGCCGGGCCCTGGTTGTCGGCGGCCCGGTAGGAGATCGAGCCGCTCTGGGTCTTGGCCTGCTGGTCCGCGCCGTCACCGCCGTCGGTGGTGGGGCTGCAACCGGCGGCGACCAGCGCCGCCGCGGCGAGGACACCGGTCAGTGTCCGGGTTCGGGTACGCACGGAGTGCTCCCTTCCTGCCCGGCGGCCCCCGCCGGCCGGGCATGTGGTGGCCGGGTGGGACTACCGGGTGGAGCGGGGATCCAGCGAGTCGCGCAGCGCGTCACCGAGCAGGTTGAACGCCAGGACCAGCAGGAAGATCGTCAACCCGGGGAACAGGGTGTACCAGGGGTCGCTCGCGACGTAGCCGATGCTGTTGAAGATCATGCGGCCGAGGTCGGGCGTGGGTTCGGTGACGCCGATGTTGACGAAGGCCAGCGCCGCCTCGATGGCGATGAACTGGGGCACCATCAGCGAGACGGTGACCAGGATCGGCGCCCAGATGTTCGGCAGGAGCTGCCGCAGCAGGACGTGCCCGGTGCCGGCGCCGGCGGCGCGGGCCGCCTCGACGAACTCCCGCTCCCGCAGCGAGATCACCTGCCCGCGGACCAGCCGCGCGGTGTACGTCCAGCTGAACAGCCCGAAGGTGGCGACGATCAGGGCCACCCGGAACGCCGGCGACGGGGACTCCCGGTCGGAGTAGAAGCGGTCCTGGAGGATCGGGATCACCGCGAGCGCGAAGATGAGGAACGGGAACGCCAACGTGAGGTCGACCAGCCAGTTGACGACACTGTCCAACCAGCCCCGGGCCCAGCCGGCCAGCACCCCGACCGCGACTCCGATGACCGAGGCCAGCAGCGCCGAGGCGAACGCGATGAACAGCGACGTACGCAGCCCGTACACCAACTGCAGCGCGATGTCGCGGCCACTGCCGGGTTCCAACCCGAGCCAATGGTCGGCGTTGATCCCGCCGGCATAGCCGATCGGCATTCCGAAATCGTTGAGCCGGTCGACGAACTTGTCCGTGGGATCGATTCCGGTGAGGTGGCCCAGCAGCGGCGCGCCGAGCGCGACCACGGCGGCGACGGCCAGCGTCACGGCGCTGGCCCGGGCCGTGCGGTCCCGCTTCAGCCGCAGCCAGGCGAGCTGGTTGGGCGACCGGCCGACGATCTCCGGGCGACCGGCGACGGTTCCGGCCACCGGTTCCGGAGCGGCCGGGTCGACGGGTGTGGCCACCGACGGCGGATGGGAAAGGTCGCTCATGAGGATCCTCCCGGTGGGCGGAAAACGTCCCTGCCACCTGACGGTAAAGCGTCTGGGAACGGGGAAAAGAATCGTTACGGTAACGGCCGTTCCGGTTGTCGGACATCGACAACGATCCGGCGTACGGAATGCATCGGCGCAATAACGGCGCTATCCGGTTGTCAACCGTTCAGCCATTCGTGCCGCTGATTCTGCAATGCGTTGCCACGGATCACGGCCACGGTTGTCACCCGTTCAGCCATTCCGCGCCCCGGCCGGCGCCGGTCATGACCGTGGCGGTGCCCGCCGTCCGGTTCGCCACCCCCACGGTCGTGATCACGAGGGGGTCGGTCCGGGCGGATGGGGGTGGGCGGACAATGGGCGCGGGCGGAGCGGGGGATTCGGGGAGGCGTGGCGATGACCGGAGGGTCGGACGCGGGTGTGGGCCGGGAGCTGCGGGCGGACTGCGCGCGCTGCGCCGGGGTCTGCTGCGTCGCGCCGGCGTTCGCCGCCTCGGCCGACTTCGCCGTCGACAAACCGGCCGGGCAGCCCTGCCCGAACCTGCGCGTCGACTCCCGCTGCGGCATCCACTCCGAGCTGCGCGAACGCGGGTTCCCCGGGTGCACCGTGTTCGACTGTTTCGGCGCCGGCCAGCACCTCACCCAGGGCACGTTCGCCGGCCGCGACTGGCGGACCGATCCGGCCACCGCGCGGCGGATGTTCGACACGTTCGCCGTGTTGCGGCCGTTGCACGAGCTGCTGTGGTACCTGACCGAGGCGGTGCGGATCACCCCACCCGGCCCGCTGCGCGACGACCTGGTCGCGACGCTCGACGAGACGGGCCGGCTCACCGACGGCACGCCCGACGACCTGCTCGCCGTCGACGTCGACGCCCACCGGGGCCGGGTCAACCGGCTGCTGTCGAGCGCCGGCGAGCGGGCCCGGGCCGGCCGCGCCGGCCCCGACCGGCGGGGCGCGACGCTGATCGGCGTCGACCTGCGCCGCGCCGAACTGGCCGGGGCGAACCTGCGCGGCGCCACGCTGATCGGCGCGGACCTGCGCGGCGTACGGCTCGGCGCCGCCGACCTGACCGGCGCCGACCTGCGCGGGGCGGATCTGCGCGGCACCGACCTGAGCGGGTGCCTGTTCGTGCACCAGTCCCAACTCGACGCCGCCCGCGGCGACCACCGCACGCTCCTGCCCGCCGGCCTGCACCGCCCCACCCACTGGTCCCCCACCCCGCTCCCCATCCCCACCCACCGATCCCGCCGCCGCACCCCCCGCCGCTCCCGGTGATCAAGGAGTTCGTGTCACCGGGCGCACGACGCCGACGCGAACTCCTTGATCACCGGGGTGGGGGTTTTGGTGGGGGTGGGGCGGGTAGGCGGCGGCACGGGTCGACGCGAGCGGGGGGCGGAGCGATGGGATATCGGGCACGCGACGGCGAGGAACCCGTCGACCCGGCGCACGCCGAGGACGCCGCCGGCCAGGCCCGCCTGGTGCAGGTGGCGGCGGACACGGACGTGCCGGCCCCCGCCCCGGACACGCCGGCGCCGGACGAGGTGACCGAGGACGACGGGTCCGGGATGGCCGGCGGAGCGTCCGGCAGCAGCTCGGGCGGCTCGTCGATGCCGACCCACCCCGACGCGGCCCGCTGAACGTTTGCCGTCACCGCGGGCGGGCAGGAGTGCGACATGACCAGTGACGAGTCCTTCGGCCGCGCCGTCGGCGACGAACCCGACGGCGCCACCGCCTACGAGGCGTCCCTACGCCCGCCGGGCGAATCCCTGCACACCACCAACGACACCGGCGACGACTTCGCCGACCTGCCCGCCGAGGACCGCCGCTCGGCGCAGGACACGAGCCGCGCCGGCTACGACGTCGACGCGGTCTCCGGCACCGGCGACCCGGCCGACGAGCCGGAAGAGATCGAGGAGGGCCGGCCGCTGCGCTGAGCCGCGCGCGGGGCGGCCGGTGCGCCGGCCGCCCGCGTCTCGGTCATCCCCCGGTTGGCCAGCGCGTCGGCGCGTTCGTTCTCCGGGTGCCCGTTGTGGCCCTTCACCCACAGCCAGGTGACGTCGTGGCGCGCGCAGGCGGCCTCCAGCCGCTGCCACAGGTCGGCGTTCTTCACCGGCTGTTTCGCGGCGGTGCGCCACCCGTTGCGCTTCCACCCGTCCACCCAGCCGGTGATGCCGTTACGCACGTAGGTGCTGTCGGTGTGCAGCCGCACCGTGACCGGCCGGGTCAGGCTCTCCAACGCCCGGATCGCGGCGGTCAGCTCCATCCGGTTGTTGGTCGTCGGCGTGGCCTCGCCGCCGCACAGCTCCCGCTCGTGCCCGCCCCAGCGCAGCAGCGCGCCCCAGCCGCCCGGCCCGGGGTTGCCGCTGCACGCGCCGTCGGTCCAGATCTCCACGACCCGGCCGCTCTCCGCCTCCACCATGCCGGCAACCTACCCGGTACGCCGCCCGACCCGACCGCCCGACCCGCGCGCCCGGGGCCCGGCGGGACCACCCGCGGCGGGTCGCCCGACTAGCGTGCGGAGCCATGACCGCACCCCTGGAGTTCAGCACCCTGTGCAACTTCCGAGACCTCGGCGGCTGGCGTACCGACGACGGTCGCACCGTGGCCCGCGGCCGGCTCTACCGCTCCGACTCCCTGGCCAAACTCGCCGGCGACGACCTGGCCCGGTTCGCGGCGCTCGGCGTCCGCACCGTGATCGACCTGCGCTACCCGTGGGAGATCGCCGATCGCGGCCGGGCACCGGAGAGCCTCGGCGTCACCTGGCACAACCTGAGCATCGAGCACCGCACCTACGTCCAGGCCGACATCGACCCCGACGTGGACCCGTGGCGCTACCTGGCCGACCGGTACGCCGAGGTGGCCGAGGACGGCGTGGTCGAGCTGCGCCGGGCGGTGGAGGTGATCGCGCACGACGCGCACCCGCTGGTGTTCCACTGCGCGTCCGGCAAGGACCGCACCGGGCTGCTGGCCGCGCTGGTGCTCGCCCTGCTCGGCGTGGACACCGACCAGATCGCGGCGGACTTCGCGCGCACCGAACACGCCACCGGGCGGCTGGTCGCCGAGTGGCGCGACCGCCACGGCGCGACGCCACGCTGGCCCGCGTACGGGCGGGCGCCCGAGGCGCTCATCCGGCTGGTGCTGGCCGAGCTGACCGCGGCGCACGGCTCGGTCCACGGCTACGTCACCGGGCGGCTCGGGGTGGGTGAGGAGACCATCGCCGCGCTGCGCGCCCGGCTGCTCACCGACGACGAAAAACCGCACGACGGCGACGCGACGCTCTGGCAGGCTCGCTGATCGTGGACAATCGCTGGGACGGCCTGCGGGCCGAGGTGCGCACCGCGCTCGACGACCTCGTGACCTCCGGGCGGGAGGCCGGCGTGCAGGTGGCCGCGTACCTCGACGGCGCGCCGATCGTCGAGGAGCAGGCCGGGCTCGCCGACACCGCCACCGGCCGGCCGATGACCGCCGACACGCCGGTGCACGCGGTCTCCACCGGCAAGGGCCTCACCGCCACCGTGGTGCACGTGCTGGCCGAACAGGGCCGGCTCGACGAGGACCTGCCCCTGGCCCGGGTGTGGCCGGAGTTCGCCCGGCACGGCAAGGACGGCATCACGCTGCGCCACGTGCTCACCCACACCGCCGGCCTGCCCGCGCTGCCCGCCGACGTCACCCCCGCCGACTTCACCGACTGGTCCCGGATGTGCGACCTGCTCGCCGACGCGACACCACTGTGGGCCCCCGGCGAGCGGCTGGCGTACCACGCGTGGACGTGGGGCTGGCTGCTCGGCGAGGTGGTCCGCCGGGTCACCGGCAGACCGGTCTCCCAGGTGCTCGCCGAGGAGGTGGCCGGGCCGCTCGGCGTGACCCGGGAACTGTTCCTCGGCGTACCCGACGCGGAGCTGACCCGGCTGGCCCGGCTGGAGGACGCCGGCCTGTCCGCGCTGATGACCTGGGCCGGCGCGAACCTGCCGCACTTCGACGCGGTGGCCCCACCCGCGGTCCGCCCCGACACCACGACCGGCAGCGACCCCGACGTGCTGCGCGCCGACGTGCCCTCGGTCGGCACCATGAGCGCCCGCGCGGTCGCCCGGATGTACGCGGCGCTGCTCGGCCCCGTCGACGGCGTCCGACTGATCTCCGCCGAGCGGCTGCGCGCGGTGTCCGCACCGGCCGTCCGCGCCCAGGAGTGGGTGTTCGGGCAGGAGAGCACGTTCGGGCTCGGCTACGCGGTCGACGACGACGGCTCGTTCGGCACCGCCGGCAGCGGCGGCAGCCTCGCGTTCGCGTACCCGGAACTGGGCTTGACCGTGGCGGCGGTCCGCAACCGGCTCGGCGCCGGCGACGGCGACCCGATGGAACGGCTACGAGCGCTGGTGCGCGACCGGGTCACCGAGACCCTGAGCGGGGCGCAGACGGGCGCGTAACCGCCCGGCGGCGTCGCCGAGCACCGCGCCGGTCATCGGCAGCAGCGGGCTGGACCGCATCACCGCCAGATCCTCGGCCGGCGTGGTCACGCCGTCGAGGAACCGCAGCACCCGCTCCGCCGGGTTGCGGTCGAACAGCCGGTCGAAGAACTCCACCCCGGCCACGTGCCCCCGGTCCAGCGCGCGCAACGCCACCGCATCCATCCACCGGTGCCGACCCGGGTACGCAGGCAGAGGCACCGGCGGCCGGCCCGCCGCCACCGCCCGGGCCACCTGGTCGGCCTGGCGCAGCATCGCGGAGAACGTGAACCCGGTGGACGGGCGCGTCGCCCCGCCGGCGGTGCCCAACCGCACCACCCGGCGGCTCGGCCGGACCACGAACGGACCGTCCGTCATCGGGATCACCCCGTTCTCCACCTCCCGCACCCGCAACGCGCCCAGATCCAGCCCCAGCAGCCCCGCGTAGCCGCGCAACGCCGCGTCGTAGCCGGCGTCGTCGAGCACCGCCGGCCCGAACTCGGTGTACTCGACAAGCGCGAACCGCTCGTCGACCGGCAACACGTACCCGAACGACACCCCGCGGGCCGGCTGCGGCGTGCGGAAGTCCATCAGCACCGCCCGACCCGGGTCGAACGTCGGCCGCTCCGCCGCCAACCACCAGCCCCGGAAGTGCTGCAACCAGCTCGTCCGCCCCGGCCGCGACGGCGGGCGCGGCCGGGAGTCCAACACCCAACCGGCGCGCACCAACGCCCGCCCCGACGGGTCGCACACGGTGACCCGCTCCCCGTCGTCACGCAGCTCCCCCGCCGGCCCGGCGATCCGGACCGCGTCCAGCCGCCGCTCCGCCTCGGCAGCCCGGTCGTAGACCGGGGCGGAGCGGACCATGGCGTACCGCAGCGGTGCCAGCGGCAGGACGCGGCGGCCCGCCGCGGTGACCACCTCCACCCGCGACCAGCTCGCGCTCAACAGCGGCTCCAGGTCACCGCCCGGCGTGCCCCAGAACGCCCAGGTGCGGTCCTGGCCCCGCTTGCGGACCGGGTCGACCACCGCGACCCGCACGCCGGTCACCCCGTGCCGGTCCAGGGCGGCCAGGACCAGCGACGCGGCACCGCCGCCGCCGACCAGCGCGAGGTCGACGTCGACCGGGGAGGATGCGGGCATCCGCCCACGCTGTCACACCGGCGGGCAGCGCCGCCGGGGACCCCGCCGCCCGGCGCCGCCGCGCCGCGTAGATTCGGCGGCATGACGCTGCGGGTGGGACTGCTCGGGTACGGCACGGCCGGGCGGGTCTTCCACGCCCCGCTCATCGCCACCACTCCCGGCCTACGGCTGGACGCGGTGGTGACCCGCGACCCGCAGCGCCGCGCGCAGGCCCAGGCCGACCACCCCGACGCCCGGGTCGTCGACGACGCGGACCACCTGTGGCGGGCCGCCGACCAGCTCGACCTGGTGGTGGTGGCCGCGCCGAACCGGCAGCACGTGCCGCTGGCCCGGGCCGCGGTGGCCGCCGGGCTACCGGTCGTGGTGGACAAGCCGCTCGCCCCGACCGGCGCGCAGGGCCGGGCGCTGCTGGCCGACGCCGAAACCGCCGGCGTGCCGCTCACCGTGTTCCAGAACCGACGCTGGGACGGCGACTACCGCACCGTGTGCCGACTGGTCGAGGCCGGCGAACTGGGCCGGGTCACCCGGTTCGAGTCACGGTTCGAACGGTGGCGGCCGACGATCAAACCGGGCTGGCGGGAGAGCGGCGCGCCCGACGACGCCGGCGGCGCGCTGTTCGACCTCGGCGCCCACCTCATCGACCAGGCGGTCCACCTGTTCGGGCCGGTGGAACACGTCTACGCCGAGGTGGACCGGCGGCGGCCCGGCGCCGAGGTGGACGACGACGCGTTCGTCGCGCTCACCCACGCCGGCGGCGTACGCTCGCACCTCTGGACGGGCGCGGTCACCGCGCAGTCCGGCCCCCGCTTCCGGGTGCTCGGCGACCGGGCCGCCTACACGAGCTGGGGCCTCGACCCGCAGGAGGCGGCGCTGCGCGCCGGCCGGCGACCCGACGAACCCGGCTGGGGCGCGGTCGACCCGCAACGGTACGGGCGGCTCGGCGCCGACGACGACCTGCGGGCCGTACCCACCGAACCGGGCCGCTACCCGGACTTCTACGCCCAGGTGGCGACCGCGCTGCGCGACGGCACACCGATGCCCGTCGACCCGGCCGACGCGGTCGCCGTGGTCGAACTGATCGAGCTGGCGCACGAGGCCGCCGCGCAGGGCCTCACGCTGCCGGTCCCCCCGCTGCGCTGACCGCCGGCCCGGGCGCCTCCGGGGCCGGCTCGGCGTACGCGGCGGCCACCGTCGCCCGGTCGAACACCCGCCACGTCGCGGCGATCACCACCACCGCCACCACGAACCCCACCCAGTACGGGGCGGTGATCCCGAACCGGGCCGCCACCACGCCACCCAGCAACGCGCCGACACAGTTGCCACCCGCCGCGAGGAACAACGTCGTGCTGCCCACCCGCCCCATCAACGCCGGCGGGGTGAGCCGCTGCCGCAGCGAGTTCGCCACGATGTTCCACAACGCGCTGTGCACGCCGAACGCGAACAACGCGAACCCGACCACCGCCGCGCTGCGCGACGCCGCCAACGCCAGGTGCAGACCGGCCTCCACCAGCAGACCCACCCGCACCGTCCAGGTGGCGGTCAGCGCGGCGATCAACCGGTCGCCGACCACCGAACCGAGCAGCCCGCCCACCGCCATGCAGGTGAACAACACGCCGTACCCGACCGGGCCGAGACCGAGCCGCTCGGTCGCCAGCAACACCAGCACCGCGACCGCGGCGGTCAGCGTGACGTTCAGCAACCCGATCAGCAGCGCCATGGTCCGCAGCAGCCGCTGCGACGACAACCAACGGAACCCCTCCGCCACCTCCGCCCGCACCGAACGCGCCCCGGCCGCCGCCGGCGCGCCCCGGTACGAACCGGCGAGCAGACCCACCAGCACGGCGCTGAGCGCGTACGTGCCGGCGTTCAGCGCGAACGGCACGGCCGCCGCCAACACGAACAGGAAACCACCGAGCGGGCCGGCGACCATGTTCTGCATCACCTGGGTGCCGCCGCTCAACCACCCGTTCGCCCGCTCCAGCCGGGCCCGCGGCACCACCGCCGGCAGCACCGCCTGCGCCGCGGTGCGGAACACCACCTCACCGGTGTTCACCACGAACAACACCACGTAGAGCAGCGCCACCCCGGCCCGACCCGCCAGCATCGCCGCGGCCAACGCGACAAGCGCGCCGACGCGTACCCAGTCGATGAGCACCATCAGCCGGCGCCGGTCCACCCGGTCGGCCAGCACCCCGCCGGGCAGCGCGAACAGCAGCCACGGCAACCACGAGACCGCCGCGCCCGCGGAGACCACCAGCGGATCGTCGGTCCGCGCCGCCACGTACAGCGGAGCGGCCACCGTGGCCGTGCCGCTACCCAACGCCGACAGCGTGCTCGCGGCCCACAGGCGGGCGAAGCGCCCGTCCAGCCGTTCCCCCGTCACGAAGCCGCAAGCTACCAGCCGCCCCGCCGAGCGGTTTAAGGCCGGGCCCCCTGTTAACGCCTCCGGTAGAGACGGGGCCCCACCTCACACGTGGGCGTGCTCTCGTTAGGACGCGGGCCGGTCGGGGTACCTGCGGGCGACGACCGGGCCGGCCCGGTGAACCCGACCGGTGCGACCAAGGTGAGGTACAGACATGCGGAACTGGGTGCGGGCCGCCGCCGGGCGGGTACGCCGGGACTGGGTGTCGGTGGTCGAGGCGACCGTGGCCGCCACCGTCGCCTGGGTCCTCGCCGCCCGGGTGATCGGCCACCCCGATCCGTTCTTCGCCCCGTCCGCCGCGCTCGTGGTGCTCGGCGAGACCCGGGGCAAGCGACTGCGGCAGACCATCGAGATCCTGCTCGGGGTGGCCGCCGGCATCCTGGTGGCCGACGTCGTCGTGCAGGCCCTCGGCCCGACCACCACCACCGTGTTCCTGGTCCTGGGCTGCACCCTCGGGCTGATGGTGGTGCTCGGCGCGAGCACCACGCTGACCGTACAGGCCGCCGTCTCGGCGTTGTACCTGGTCGTGGTGGCCGCGCCGAAGGGCAGCCTGATGCCGTTCCGGTTCGTCGACGCGCTGATCGGCGGCGCGGTGGCGATCGCGGCCAGCCAGTTGATCGTCGCCCGGGACCCGCTCGCGCCGCTGGTGGCCGAGGCCCGGCAGACCTTCACCGACCTGGCCGACCTGCTCGACCGGATCAACGACGCGCTGCGCCGGTGCGACGAGGACGCCGCCCGGGCGGCGCTGGAGCGGGCCCGCCAGGTGGACGACTGCG
The DNA here is from genome assembly GCF_045040125.1 of Micromonospora sp. NBC_01392. Classification (NCBI taxonomy): domain Bacteria; kingdom Bacillati; phylum Actinomycetota; class Actinomycetes; order Micromonosporales; family Micromonosporaceae; genus Micromonospora; species Micromonospora sp. NBC_01392. Next base: position 4,035,199 of record NZ_CP109549.1, read on the forward strand.
TGGATCGGCTGCGCGAGGCGGTGGCGGCCACCGGTGAGACGTTGCAACTACGGGTCCGCCGCCGCCGGCACATCGGCCAGGTCCGGGAGGTCGAGGCCACCACCCGGCAACTCGACTACGCCGCGCGCAACATCCGGGTACTGGCCCGCGCCGGGGTGCACCTGACCCGGCTGCACACCGCCACCCCACCCGAGCTGGCCCTGGCGATGAACGAACTCGCCGACGCGCTCCGCGCCGCCGGCGAGGCCATGGTGCACAGCCTGACCGGCGACGAGGACGCGACCGAGTGCGCCGAACGGGCCGACGCCGCCGCCCTGGAGGCGGTCCGCATCGCCGCGCAGTTGTTCGAGTCCCAGCCGCCCCTGCCCCTCATCATGATCATCGGGCAGATCCGGGCCACCGCCATCGACCTGCTGCGCGCGGTCGGCACCGACGACCCGGTCCTCGGCCGGGTCGACGAGGCCCTCGGCCTGCCGGAGTCACCCACCCCGCCGGGCGCCGACGGCCCGCCGGCGCCTCGCGCCGACCCCGGGACGACGCCGACCACAATGGCGGCATGACAGCGTCCACGGCCGGACGGCACCGGTGGCCGGAGCGCGGCGGTGGCCGGAGCGCGCCGATGGCCCGGCGGCACTGGTGGACCGCCGACATCCCGACGGCCGCCGCCGGCCGCGAAACGGCCGCCGGCGTGCGTCTCGCGGCCGGCGCGGGGCACTACCGGGCCGGCCGCGTCCCCGCTCAGCTCAGTCGGCCTCGGCGAGGGTGGGGATCGGCAGCGCGACCGGGTCGCCGGGACCGCCCGCCGGGACCGAGTGCGGCGGCGCCGGCCGGTCCACCACCGGTCGCCGCGAGTACAGCCGCCCCTGGCCGGCCGGACCGTTACGGCGGGACACCTCGACCGCCACCATCCGGATCGGCGCGGGCGGCGCGGTGAACCCGGGTACGCCCCAGCGCAACCAGATCGGGACGCGCCCGGCCCCGGCCTCGGCCAGCAGCTTCTCCACGGTCCGTCGACGGTCGGTGTGGTCGACCTCGACGACGACCGGCGGACGGTCCGGCCGGGCGCAGGCGACGTCGAGCACCGACTGCCGCCCGGACAGCGGCGGCGGCAACGGCACCACGCTCGCCGCCCGGCGGTAGACCCGCCAACCCTCGCCGGTCGCCCACTCGGCCACGGCGTCGACCAGCCGGGCGGTCACCTGGTCGGTGGTCAGATCCACGAAGGTCAGCCCGTCGAGTCGGTGCGCGAGGGACGCGGCCACCCGCTCGCCGTCCAGCCCCAGATCCATGCCCGCAGGCTAGCGTGCGACCGACCCGCCGACCCCTGCGGAGCGCACCCCCGAGAACCGGCCGGCGTCCACCCCGGGATGGTCACCGAGTGTTGAGGCGGGCGGCCTGGCGGATCAGGTGGTCACGCTCGGCCAGATTGGTCGCCCGACGAGCGGCCTCGGCGTAGAGGCGCGCCGCCGTCAACCGGTCACCGTCGCGTTCGTGCAGGTACGCGGCCACCGCCGCGTGCCGGGGCAGCGCCTCGTCCAGCGCCGCGAGCGCGGCCAGCCCGGCCCGCGGACCGTCCGCCTCGCCGACGGCGACCGCCCGGTTGAGCCGTACCACCGGACTGTCGGTCAGGCGCACCAGCTCGTCGTACCATTCCACGATCTGCACCCAGTCGGTCTCCGCCGCGGTGGGCGCGTCGGCGTGCAGCGCCGCGACGGCGGCCTGGGCCTGGAACTCACCCAGCCGGTCGCGGGCCAACGCCGACTGGAGGATCCGCACTCCCTCGGCGATCAGGCCGGTGTCCCAGCGGCGGCGGTCCTGCGCGGCCAGCGGCACCAGACTGCCGTCGGGCGAGGTCCGGCTGGCCCGGCGGGCGTGGTGCAGCAGCATGAGGGCGAGCAGCCCGGCCACCTCGGGATGGTCGATGGCGGCGGCGAGCTGTCGGGTGAGTCGGACCGCCTCGGCCGCCAGGTCGACGTCGCCGGAGTAGCCCTCGTTGAACACCAGGTAGAGCACGCGCAGCACGGTGGCGACGTCACCGGGCTGGTCGAACCGGACGCCGGACACGGTGCGCTTCGCGCGGCTGATCCGCTGCGCCATGGTCGCCTCCGGCACCAGGTAGGCCCGGGCGATCTGCCGGGTGGTGAGCCCGCCGACCGCACGCAGGGTGAGCGCCACCGCGGACGACGGGGTCAGCGACGGATGCGCGCAGAGGAAGTAGAGCCGGAGCGTGTCGTCGACCCCGGGCACCGGCCCGGGTGCCGGCTCCTCGTCGACGGCGTCCTCGCGCCGACGCCGGGCGGCGTCGGCGCGGGCCGTGTCGAGGAACCGGCGCCAGGCCACGGTGACCAGCCACGCCTTCGGCTCGCGCGGCGGGTCCGCCGGCCAGACGCGGAGCGCTTCGACCAGGGCGTCCTGCACGGCGTCCTCGGCCGTCGCGAAGTCGGCTCCGCGACGGACGAGGACGCCGAGGACGCCCGGGATGAGGCTGCGCAGCAGCACCTCGTCCATCGGTCGGGTCACTCCGTGATGGTGGGCGGCGCGGTCAGGAACGGGCGCAGCTCCAGCCACTCGCGGATCGGCTTGCCGCCCTGCCCCGGCGCGGCGGACAACTCCGCGGCCAGGTCGAGGGCGCGTTCGTGGCTGTCCACGTCGATCACCATCCAGCCGGCGATGAGGTCCTTCGTCTCGGCGAACGGACCGTCGGTGACCGGCGGGCGACCCTCGCCGTCGTAGCGCACGAACGTGCCCTCCGGGGCGAGCGCCTGCGAGTCGACGAACTCGCCGGTCTCCTCAAGGCGGGCCGCGAAGTCCTTCATGTACTGCACGTGCGCGGTCACCTCCTCCGGCGTCCACCGGTCCAGCAGCGGCATGTCGGTGACCGGGGTCGGGCCGCCACGGTAGTGCTTCAGCAGCAGGTACTTCGCCATGATGGGTCTCCTCGGTGCGGGTGCGGCCCATTCTGGCCGCGTTCACCCCGGGGACGGAGCCGGCCGCCGGTTCTCGACATCGGGGTCGGAAAATCTCCGTCCGCGAGCCGCCGTCGACCCGACCGCACTCTTCCTCACCTATCCGCTGTCCTCCCCCGCGGCGCTCGGGGGCCGGTTCACCGACCCCGGGAACCGGCCGTCGCTCGCGGCGATCCTGACCGGGCGTCACACCCCGTAGGGCATCCTAGGATCCTGGATCGAGGATCGGGTCGGGGTCGCCCACCCCCGTGCCGGCGACCCCGACCCGACGTTCAGCCGGCGGCGGTCCGCCGCAGCCCGGGCACCAGCACGGCGCCGGCCACCAGGTGCAGCACCAGCAGGGTCACCGTCGCCGGTCCACCCGCTCCCCCGCCCAGCGGACCGAGCAGGGACAGCAGCAGCACCAGCGCCGCGACCACGGTCCAGACGGCCCGGGCCCGCCCGGTGAAGCGCTCCAGCAGGGCCAGCAACGCCCAACCGGCCAGGCCGGCGAGCAGCGTGCTGACCGCGACGGCGAACGGCGTGACGCGCTGCTCGCCGGCACCGCTGCGCGCCACCAGCTCCACCCCGGCCAGCGGCACCGCGACGACCCAGCCCAGCAGCGTGGCGACGGTGGCGGCGAGCACGGTGAGCAGCCGGTCACGGCGACGGGCCGGACGGACGGTGGCGCTCGGGATCGTGGTCTCCATCGGTGCGTACCTCCCGGTCGGATCTTCTGGTGGAAACGCTAGGTCCGGCCGGGCACCGCGCGGATCACGCCGGGGAGCGGTTCCCGCCTCCGTCCCGGGACCCAGCGCCCTGCCGCATCTCCGTCTCCCGGCCGATGAACGGCGGTGGTCCGACGGCCTAGCATCCGGGGCATGAGGTGCCCGTCCCGGTCCCGGTCCGTGCTGCTGCTGATCGACGGCGGCATCGCCGCCGTCGTGTTCGGCGTGTCGCTGCTCGTGCTGCTGACGTCGGACACCCGCCCGACCACGCCGGGCGGCACCGCCGTCGCGGTCGGCCTCGCCGCGTGGCAGGCCAGCTGTCTGCTGTGGATCCGCTACCGACCCGGGTACGCGCTCGCGATGGCCGCGGCGGCCGGCGTGGGCCTGGAGGCGCTCTGCCCGGCGCTGGGCTGGCTCGGGCTGGTGGCCGCGCCGCTGTCCTACGTGGCCCGGCTGCGGCCGCCCCGGTTCTCGCTTGTCGGGCTCGGCCTGCTGCTGGCGCCCACGCCGTGGAAGCTGGTCACCGGTGACTGGCGGGACCTGCTGCTCGCGGTGACGGCGCTCGGCCTGAGCTGGTCGGTCGGCGAGTTGCTGCGCGCCCGGGAACAACGGCGCTGCGAGTGGGAGCGGCAGGTCCGCGCACGGGAACGGGAGCGGATCTCCCGCGAGCTGCACGACGTGGTCGCCCACCACGTGGCGGTGATCGCCGTGCAGGCCGTCGCCGCCGAGGACGTCTTCGACGAGCAGCCGGCGCAGGCGCGCGCCGCGCTCGGGTCCATCCACACGGCGGCCCGGGCCGCGCTCACCGAGCTGCGCGCCATGCTGCACGCGTTGACCGCCGACGACGGGACCGACCCGAACGGGCCGCAGCCCGGGCTGGCCCAACTCGACGCGCTGGTCGAGGCCGTGCGGGCGGTGGGGTTGCCGGTGACGCTGCGCCGGGAGGGCGACTGCGGGAAGCTGCCCGGCGGGGTGCAGCTCTCGGCGTACCGGATCGTGCAGGAGTCGCTGACCAACGCGCTGCGGCACGGGCACGCCACCCAGGCCGACGTCGACGTCCGGTACGACGACGGGGTGCTGCGGCTCGAGGTGGTCAACGACGGCTCGCCGCCGGCCCGCCGGCCCGGGACGACAGGTGGGCGCGGCATCGTCGGCATGCGGGAACGGGCCCGGCTGCTCGGCGGCACCCTCGACGCCGGCCCGCTGCCGACCGGCGGTTTCCGGGTGCACGCGCGGCTGCCGGTCGGCGCGGCCCGGTGAGCGCGAGGAGCGAGCCGGGGTTGCGAGCCCCGCAGTCGCGAACGAAGGATCCCGTGAGCGCGAGGAGCGAGCCGGGCCTGCGAGCCCCGCAGTCGCGAACGAAGGAGATCCGGTGACCGTGCGCGTGGTGGTCGTGGACGACCAGGAGCTGATCCGCGCCGGGCTGCGTACGGTGCTCGACGCGCGAGCCGACCTGACCGTGGTCGGCGAGGCCGCGGACGGCGTGGAGGCGGTGGCGGTGGCCACCCGGACCCGGCCCGACGTGGTGCTGATGGACGTACGGATGCCGCGGCGGGACGGCATCGCCGCCACCCGGGAGCTGGTGGCCGCCGGCAGTCCGGCCCGGATCGTCATGCTCACCACGTTCGACGTCGACGAGCACGTCTACGCCGCGCTGCGCGCCGGGGCGAGCGCCTTCCTGCTGAAGGACACCCGCCCGGCGGACCTGGCCGAGGCGGTACGGGTGGTGGCCCGGGGCGAGGCGCTGCTGGCGCCGACGGTGACCCGGCGGCTGCTGGACCGGTTCGCCGACCGGCTGCCCGGTCCGGCGCCCACCGCCGGGCGGGCCCTCGCCGCGTTGACCGCCCGCGAGGTGGAGGTGCTCACGCTGACCGCCCGTGCGCTGTCCAACGCGGAGATCGCCGAGCGGCTGCATGTGAGCACCGCGACCGTGAAGACGCATGTCTCCGCGATTCTCACCAAGCTGGGCCTGCGGGACCGGATCCAGGCGGTGGTTCTCGCGTACGACGTCGGGCTGGTCCGGCCGGAGCGGCCGGCCGGCTGAGCCGCGCCGGGCGCGCGGCGGCACGAACCTCGCGCGGCTCGGCTCGGCGTTTTGTCCGCCGCGGCGCCGCGTGTGCCGGCATGTCCGCCGTCCGGTGGCGGGAGGGGGGACACCGGACGGCAACGAAGATTTCTCAATTACCCCCAGTGACCGCCGCAACCCTCCTAGTGTTGGCCACACCGGTGCTCGTCACGGAGTTGGCCACCCGAACGACGTCCCACGCAGACAGCGGACGAAAAGTGAGGGAAGACGCGGATGAAGGCACAGTCAATTCTCGGATCGGCGGCGGTCGGCGTGGGTCTCGGCGCACTGCTGCTCCCGGCCGCCGCGCTGGCGGACACCAGAGTCTCACCCGCCACCACCCCGGTCGGCGGCACGGTAGTGCTCACCTCGACGTGCAACCCGAAGGCCGGTGACGCGATCTTCCGGGTCACCGGGCCGGACCGGGATCAGAACGTCAGGTCCACCACGGCCGCGGCGGGCGGCGGGCTGAGCGCGGAACTGTTCACCGCCGGGTTCACGCTCGGCACGTACACGGTGGCCACGACCTGCGGCGACGGCAGCGACGGCGGCAGCGCCACGTTCACCGTCACCCCGATCGGCGGCGCGCAGGCCGGCGCCGGTGGCCGGGACGGCGACACCGGAGTGCTGGTGGCGGGCGGCGCGCTGGCCGCCGGCGCGCTCGCCGGCGGGGCGTACGTCCTGGTCCGTCGCCGGCGCCGGGCCGGCGTCACCGCCTGACAGCTCGTCGAGTGGGTCGCCCGCGCCGGTCCGTCCGGCGCGGGCCCCGCGTCCTCGCCGGACGGAGGTAGGACCCTGTCCCCAGCAGCGCGTCGGGCGGGTGGGCCGTCGCGGGCCCGCACCGCCGCCGTCGTCACCGCCGTCACCCTGGCCGGGGCCACCGGCGCCGGGCTGCTCTCGGCCGGTCTCGGCAGCACCTCGGCGTCGCCGCCCCAACCGGGCGCGTCCGCCGCGCCGGCCACCGAGCGCCCCGGCGCCGCCGGTCCGGCACTCCCCCGCGCGGCACCGCTGCGGGTGGTCATCCCCCGCATCGGCGTCGACGCCGAGATCGTCGCGGTGGCCACCGACGACGACGGCGCGCTGGAGGTGCCGCCGCTGGAGCACCCGGAGGTCGCCGGCTGGTACCGGCCGGGTCCGGCGCCCGGGCAGGCCGGCAACGCGGTGCTGGTCGGGCACGTCGACTCCACCCGCGGGCCGGCGGTCTTCTTCGACCTCGGCCGGCTGCGTCCCGGCGACACCGTCCGGGTGGTCCGGGCCGACGGCCGGACCGCGGCGTTCACCGTGGACGGTGTCGGCGCGTACCCCAAGGCGCGTTTTCCCACCGAGCGGGTGTACGGCGGCGGCGCGGCGGCCCGGCTGCGGTTGATCACCTGCGGTGGTCGGTTCGACCCGCGCACCGGCAGTTACCCCGACAACATCGTGGTGTTCGCCACCGCCGCCGGTTGACCCGGGCCGGGTCCCACCGCCGCACCGCCGGGCCGTACGGTAGGCCGTCGGTTTCCCGGCGGGCGGAGGTGTGCGGTGGACCGGATCCGGTGGCGGGAACGGCTGCCCGGCGTCGTCGGGCGCCTGCTCGGACGCGACCGTCCGGTGGGCGGGAAGCGTCCACGCCGGACCAACCCCGACGCGGTGGTCGACTGCGCGGTCTACGTCGCCGGGCGGCGGGAGCCGGGTCGGCCGCACTACGCCGACGCGTACGCCCGGGCCCGCCACGGCCGCCGCGCGTTCGTCTGGCTCGGGTTGCACGAGCCGGGCGCGGCGGTGATGGCCGCGGTCGGCCGGACGTTCGGTCTCGACGAGGCGGCGGTGGAGCAGGCGCTCGCCGACGGGCACCGGCCCACCGTGCGGCGCCTCGGTGACGTGACGCTGCTGGTGCTGCGCAGCGCTGGCTACGTCGAGCACGGCGAGCTGACTGCCACCTCGGAGGTGGTTGACACCGGGGACGTGCTGGTGTTCCTCGGCGACCGCTTCGCGCTGACCGTCCGGCACGGCGCCACCGGCGCGCTCGCCCCGGTGCGCGAGGCGGTGCAGCGCCGCCCCGACGTGCTCGCCCAGGGGCCCTGGGCGGTGGCGTACGCGGTCTGTGCCCGGATGGTCGAGCTGTACGGGGAGGTCGCCGAGCACCTGGAACGTGATCTGGAACGGGTCGAGGAGAGCGTCTTCGCCCGCGAGCACGGTGCCGACATCCAGCACCTCTACCAGCTCAAACGGGAGGTGGTCGAGTTCAAGCGGGCGGTGCTGCCGTTGAGCGCCCCGCTGCGCGCGCTGCTGGACCCGTCCGACGCCGGCCCGCCGACCGCGCTGCGGTCCCGGTTCGCCGCGGTGGCCGACGACCTGGCCCGGGTGGTCGAGCGGATCGGCGCCTACGACGAGTTGCTCACCTCGCTGGTCCAGTCCCGGCTGGCGCAGCTCGCGGTGGAACAGAACGACGACATGCGCAAGATCGCGTCGTGGGCGGCGATCGCCGCCTCGCAGACCGCGGTGGCCGGCGTGTACGGGATGAACTTCGCGCACATGCCGGAGCTGCACTGGCGGTACGGCTACGGTGGCGCGCTGCTGCTCATGGCGACGCTGGCGGTGACGCTGCACCGGTTGTTCCGCCGCTCCGGCTGGCTCTGACCGGCCGTGTCCACCGCGGTTCGGGCGGTGTGCCGGGCCCGGCCGCGGCCCGGAGCAGGCCGGTGAGGCCCTCCTCGAACAGCAGGTCGTCGCTCCACCGGCCGTCGTCGAGGTGCCCGGAGGCGGTCAGCGTCGGATAGGCGTCGGCGCTCGCCGCCACGTGGGCGCGGGCGGCGGCCCGCGCGTCGGGGTGCGCGGTCCGGCGCCAGGTGGCCTCGGTCAGCGACGCGCCGATGACGTAGTTGGCCAGCATCCGGGTGACCACCGCGAGCTGACGGCCGTGGCAACCGCCGCGCACCAGCGTGGCCTGGAGGAACTCGGTGCGGGCCAGCACGTTGGGGCCGAGCATCGGCCGACCGACCAGCCCCGGCGCCCAGGGGTGGTCGAGCATCACGGCGCGCCACGCGCGGACGAGAGCCCGGACGTCCTCCCGCCAGTCGTCGCTGACCGGCGGGACCGGCACCTCGCCGAAGATCCGGTCGACGGCCAGGTCCAGGACGTCGTCCCGGGTCCGCACGTGCCAGTAGAGCGCGGTGGGCGTCACGTCGAGGCGCTCGGCGAGGCGGCGCATCGTCAGCCCGTCGACGTCGTGCCGGTCCAGGAGCGCCACCGCCGCCTCCACGATGTGCTCCCGGGTCAGCGGCGGTCTGCGGCGCGCCCGGGTCGGCTCCGTCCGGAGCCACACCGGCGGCTGGGTGGCGGTCACGACGCCATCATAACCAGTGGACAGCCAACTTAACGACGGTAAATTGGCTGAACATCGACTGAGGAGGTCCGCCATGCCTCTGCTGCGCGTCCAGCTCGACACCGACCCGACCACCGCCCGCCGCGTGCTGCTCCTGCACCGCCAGGGCAAGGCCCATCACGAGTCGCGGGAGGCGGCCCGGCAGCAGGTGTGGCGTCAGGGCCGCACCCCCGCCGGCGAGCCGGTCTTCGTCGGCGTCACCAACGGCCGCCGCCACCTACGGTTGCTCTACGACATCGAGGTCCATGTCGACACGGTCCCGTGAGCGGTCGCCGGACGGGTGGCGTGCCTACGCACCGCCGTCCCGGCGGCGGACGAGGCCGGGCTCCGCCGGCCGGTGGTCAACCGAGCGGCCCGGACAGGTCGGCCAGCTCGGCGTCGAGCAACTCGGCCAGCCGTGCCACCCGGCCCGGGTCCGACGCCGCGGTGATGCCACGGCTGGGCATCTCCACGGTCATCAACAGATACAGGTGCAGCCGGTAGAGGCTGAGCCGCCGCCGCACCGCCGCGTCGAACGGGAACGGCGCCACCGCCCGGTACGCCCGCACCAGCGGATCGTCCGGCTCGTCCTCGGCGCGGCGGAACAGCAGCGGCGAAACCAGGTCCAGCAGCGGATCGCCCCACAGGTACCGTTCCCCGTCGACCAGGCCGCTGAGTCGGGGCGTACCGTCCGGGCCCTCGACCGCCAGCACGTTGCCCGCCCAGCCGTCCACGTGCAGCAGCGCCGGGCGGCGGACCGCGTCGAGGACTGCCGCGTGCCGGGCGACCGACGCCCGGATCCGGGACGTGGGCAGCGGCACCGCCCAGTCCGCCGCGTCGGCGAGCAGGTCGTCCACCATCGCGAGGTACGCGCCCCGCCAGGTGGAAGCGGCGGCCCGACCGCCGTCATAGCCGTACCGTCCGCTGTCGTCGTGCCGTCCGCCGTCGCCGTACCGTCCGCCGTCGCCGTACCGTCCATCGGGCACGGCGTGCAGGGCGGCCAGCGCGCGGCCGAATTCCGCCCGCAGCGGGGCGACGTCCGCGCCGGCCCGGGTCAGGTCCCACAGGGTACGGCCGGGCAGGCGCGCCGTGAGCAGCCAGTCGCCCAGCTCGGGATGGCGTCCGTGGTGCAGCAGCGGCGGCACCGGCACTGCCGGCGCGCGGTCGGCCACCAGCCGTAGGTAACGCGCCTCCGCCCCGATCATGTCGCGCTCGTAGCGCAGCAGTGGCACGCCCGGCGGTGGGCCGACCTTGAGCACCACCTCACGCCCGTCGGTGAGGCGTACCCACCAGACCGCGGCGAACCCGCCGCCGGTCAGCGGACCGCAGGCCGCGACCTCGCCGGCCGGCCCGAGCGAGGCGGTCAGGTAGTGGCGGACCTGCTCCGGGTCGAGGTCGCGCCGGGTCGGACTGCCACTCATGGTGCCTCGGACACTAGTGCGCCGCTCCAGCCCTCGCTGCCCCCTCCGGGCGCCGGTCGGCGGGTAAGGAGGGGGCCCCGCTTAACGCATCCGGTAGAGGAGGGCGCCCCGCTTGACATGCCGGTGTTAAGCGGGGCCCTCTGCTTGCACCTGTCGGCGGCGGGTGAGAATCGGGGGATGGCGAAACGGAACACCGCCTGCCCGTGCGGGTCGGGCCGGCCGTACGAGGACTGCTGCGCCCCCGTACACCGGGGTGTCGCGACGGCGGCCACCGCCGAGGCGTTGATGCGGTCCCGGTTCAGCGCGTTCGCGCTCGGTGACGCCGACTACCTGCGGCGCAGTTGGCACTCCGGCACCCGGCCCGATCGGCTGGAGCTGGACCCGGGCACCCGGTGGACCCGGCTGGAGGTGGTGGAGACCGGGCAGGGCGGCCTGTTCGACAGCACCGGCACCGTGCGGTTCCGGGCCCACTACCGGGAGGGTGGCCGACCCGGCGTGCTGACCGAGCACAGCCGCTTCGCCCGGGAGGACGGCCGGTGGGTCTACGTCGACGCGCTGCCCGGGTGACGATGCCGGCGCGCCGGCCCACGCGTGTTAAGCGGGGCCCCCTGTTATGCAGAATGCGTTAACAGGGGGCCCCTCCTTACACCTCAGGCGAGGGCGCGGGCGGCGGCGACGACGGCGTGCACGCCGATGCCGGCGCGGTCGAGTTGCTGGGTCGGGGTGCCGGAGCCGGGCAGTCCGCGTACCGCGAGGTGCTGGACGCGCACCGGGTCGGCCCGGTCCGCCAGCGCCTCCAGCACGGCCGAGCCGAGCCCGCCCTCGGGGTAGTGGTCCTCGACCACCACGAGCCGGCCGCCGGTGTCCCGCGCGGTCTCCAGCAGGCGTTCCCGGTCGACCGGCTTGATCGAGTAGAGGTCGACGACCCGGGCGTCGATCCCCTCCCGGGTCAGCTCGTCGGCGGCGGCCAGACAGACGTGCACGGTGACGCCGGTGCCGAGCAGCGCCACGTCGGCGCCGTCGCGTACCACCCGGCTGCCGCCGATCGGGAACGCCTCGCCGTGCTCGTAGAGCACCGGGTACGCGCCGCGGGTGGTGCGCAGGTAGCTGACGCCCGGCCGGTCCGGCAACTGGGCGACAAGCGCCGCGCAGGAGACCGCGTCGGACGGGCACAGCACCGTGGAGCCGGGGACCGCGCGCAGCGCGGCGATGTCCTCCAACCCCATCTGGGAGGGCCCGTCCGGGCCGATCTCCACGCCGGCGTGCGAGCCGACCAGGGCGATGTCGGCGCGGGAGACGCCGGCCATCCGGATGAAGTCGTAGGCGCGGGACCAGAACGCGGCGAACGTGGCCGCGAACGGCCGCCGGCCGCGGACCGCCAGGCCCACGGCGGCGGCGACGAGCTGCTGCTCGGCGATGAACATCTGGAAGAACCGGTCGGGGTACGCGTCGGCGAAGCGCTCGGCCCGGGTGGAGTCGGCGACCTCGCCGTCGAGCGCGACCACGTCCGGCCGGGCGGCGCCGAGCGCGCGCAGCGCGTCCCCGTACGCGTCCCGGGTGGCGACCTTCGCGCCGCGCGCGTAACGGGGCAGGTCGGGTTGTCCGGGCGCGGCCCCGGTGGCGCGTGGCGCGGCGGGCGGGCGTGGCCCGGTGACCCGGATCCGGGTCGGCCCGCCGAGCGCCCGCACCGCCCGGTCGGCCAGCTCGGGGTCGAACGCCTTGCCGTGCCAGGACGGGTCGTCCTCGACCTCGGGCACGCCCTTGCCCTTGACGGTGCGGGCCAGCACCACGGTCGGGCCGGTGGCGTCCCGGGCCTGCCGGTACGCGTCGTCGACCGCGCCGAGGTCGTGGCCGTCGACGACGATCGCCCGGCAGCCGAACGCCTCGACCCGCCGACGGTAGGTGTCCAGGTCCCACTCCAGTTCGGTCGGGCCGCGCTGGCCGAACCGGTTGACGTCGACGATCGCGGTGAGGTTGCGCAGGCCGTAGTGGCCGGCCTTGTCCAGCGCCTCCCAGACCGAGCCCTCGGCCGTCTCGCTGTCGCCGCAGAGCACCCAGACGTGGGCGGTCGACCGGTCGAGGTACTGGGCGGCGAGCGCCACGCCCACCCCGACCGGCAGGCCCTGGCCGAGCGAGCCGGTGGCGACGTCCACCCAGGGCAGGACCGGGGTGGGGTGGCCCTGGAGACGCGACCCGGCGCGGCGGTACGTCTCCAGCAGCTCCTGCTCGCTGATCGCTCCGACGGCCCGGAACACCGCGTACAGCAGTGGCGAGGCGTGGCCCTTGGAGAAGATCAGGTGGTCGTTGCCGGGGTTGCCCGGGTAGGACCAGTCGTAGCGCAGGTGCCGGGCGACCAGCACGGCGAGCAGGTCGGCGGCGGAGAGGCTGGAGGTGGGGTGGCCGGAGCCGGCCATGGTGCTGCACCGGATCGCGTCCACCCGTAGCTGGGCTGCCAGCTCCGCCAGCCCGCTGAGGTCCTCGTCGCGCAGTGTGCGCTCTGCTTCCAGGGTCACCGCAATCGTCTCCCGCGGTCGGTCGGGTCCGCCACTCACCGTAATGGCGAATGCGGCTATTGTTCCTTTTTCCAGCGAGTCACCCCCCGTCCGGTGAGCAACCAGAACGCCACCCCCAGGTACGGCAGCACGGCCACCGCGAACGCGGCCGGGTTGCCGAGCGCACCGGCGAGCAGGCCGTACCCGGCGTAGCAGGCGACGGTGGTCAGGTCGGTGGCCATGCCGGCCAGCGAGGTGACCGTGGCCCGGGCGTCGCCGGTGATCCGCGCCTGCAACCGCGCGTCGGCGAGCACGGTGGCGAGCTGGAACGCGGCGAACGCGACCGCCAGCAGCAGGAACCCGGCCGGGTGGCGCAGCAACGCCCCGGCCGCCGTCGCCACCGCCGCGACCACCAGCAGGCCGGCGTACCCGCGGTGCGACAGCCGCTCGCCCAGCGGGGCGAGCAGCCCGCCCACGCTCATCCCGCCCCACACCAGCAGGAGCAGCAGCGGCACGGCCGCCTCGGCGACGCCGGTGTCGCGGGCCAGCAGCCCGGTGTACTCGTCGAGTCCGCCCCAGATCGCCGCCACGGCGGCGACCAGCAGCACGGCGGCGCGGACCGCGCGGTCTGCCCGCACCTCGGCCAGCCCGCCGCGCAGGCTCTCCCGCCAGCCGGGCTCGTCCTCGGTCGCGTCCTCGCCCGGGCCGGCGCCGAAGGCGGTCTCCCCCGGGCCGCCACCGGAGGCGGTCTCCCCCGGGCCGCCACCGGAGGCGGTCTCCCCCGGGCCGGCAACGGCCGGCGCCGGTCGGTCGGTTGCCGGCGCGGTGACCGGTGCCCGGCGCTCCGGCAGGCGCGCCGCGACGGCGGCGGCGAGCAGGCAGGTCAGCACGCTTGCCGCACCGACCGCGAGGTAGCCGCCGAGCGCGAACACCGGGCCGGCGAGCACCCCGGAGCCGACCGCGCCGAACACCTCGGCGGTGCGGGCGCGACCGATCAGGCGGGCGTACCGGTCGGCCGCGCCGAGACGGTCCAGCTCGGTGAAGACCAGCGCCTCCAGCGCGCCGGAGCGCAGTGCGCCGCCCGCGCCCCAGAGCAGGAAGCCGACGGCGAACGCCGGGTACGACGGCAGCAGCACCCAGAGCGCGAAGCCGGCGGCGGTGAGCAGCGGCGCCAAACAGAGCAGCAGCCGCCGGGACAACGCGTCGGCCCACGCGCCGGACGGGATCTCCAGCAGGATGCCGGCGGCCGACCAGAGGACGAACAGCGAGGAGATCTGCCCGACCGACAGCCCGGTGTCGGCGAACAGCAGGACGTAGAGCGGGTACAGCAGGACGAGGTCGGTGAGGAACGCGTAGCCGTAGAGCGTCGCCGCCAGTCGGCGGGTCGCGGGCACGCGGGCAGGAGCGACGAGCATGGGGCCTTCCCACGGGACGTGACGGACACCGGTCGGAGTGCACGGTGTCCGCGGCGGCCCGCGGCCTCGTCGGTCAGGAGGGGATCACCATCGCCAGGTCATACCGACGATCCTAACCGGACTCCGCGTTCGACGAACACGCGGAGCTGCGCCCACCCTCGAGCGGCCGGCGGCCGGGCGAGCGCCCCTACCCCGGCTGACCACGCGCCGGGGCGGGACCCGCATCGGGTCCCGCCCCGGGTTCGTGCGCTCGGCTCAGCGGCGGAACTTGTCCACGTCGGCCGACGGGATGACCATCGTCGCCTCGCTGTCCGCCGCCTGCTCGGCGGTCGGCTGGCGCGGCGCGGCCGGCGGCGTGCGCCCGGAGTCGCCGAGCGGCGGGATCACCTGGGTGGCGTCCTCGGCGCCCGGGGCCGGCACCGGCTGGGTCGGCTCGGCGGCACCCGCGTACGCCGGCACCTGCTGCGTCGGCTCGGCGTCCCGGGACACCGGCTGGGTGCGGTCCGCCTCGGCGTCCCCGGCCACCGGCCGGGGGGTCAGCTCGGCCTCGCGGTACGGGTCGGTGGTGGCGAGCCGGGCCTCGACGTCACGCCGGCCGGCCTGGTAGGCGCGGGCGTGCGTGGCGATGGTCCGGGACTCCTCCTCGGCCCGGGTCAGCCAGCTCTCCCAGCGGCTCTGCATCGGCCGGACCAGACCGCCGCCGACACCCACCACCAGGATGCCGCCGACGGTGGCGAGCACCGCGATCAGCACCGGCGTGGTCACCGCGGTGGCGACGCCGATCTGGTTGAGCGCGGCGATCACGCCGAGGCCGAGGATGAACACCGAGGCGAGGTTGGCCAGCACCCGGCCGTAGGAGAGGCCGCCGAGCGCGCTGGAGATGATGTCCTTCACCGCGCGGGCGATGGCCGCGGCCACCACCACGATGACGATCGCGACGAACGCCCGCGGCAGCCAGGCGACCACCATGGCGATCAGGTCGGAGATCGGGTTGGGCCCCCAGATGCCGAACGCGAGCTGGAGCGTGACCAGCAGCACCGCGTAGTAGGCCAGCTTGGCGACGATGTCGCTGGCGTCGTACTTCGAGCGGGCCAGCGCGGTCTTGATGCCGCCGCGCTCGACCGCCCGGTCGAAGTGCACCCGCTCCAGGACCTTGTCCACCAGCTTCAGCACCGCCTTGGCGATCAGCCAGCCGGCGACCAGGATCGCGACGAACGCGACCGCCTTGGGCAGGAAGAGCATCACCGAACGGAACGCGTCGCCCACCGCGTCACCGAAGTTGTCTTTCATCGAAGGGCCTCCACGCATGGGTTCAGATTCATCCCGGGTGGGCCTACCCTGGGCGGCGCGCGGGGAAACGCTCAGCCGCCGGGGCAGCGGTAGCTGACCCGCGTACCGGCCTGCACCGGCGTCGGTTCGACGATGTTGACGGTGGCGGTCCCGGTCGTGGCGCCGACGCCGCTGAACGTCCACCTGAGCGTGAGCGTCGCGGTCCGCTGGCCGCTGCCGACCCGTTCGGCGAGCAGCGCGCCGGGCGGCGCGTCGGAACGGAACCACTGGTAGCGGATCGTGCCGGCGCGCCCGTTGGTGCGTACCGTGGCGACGACGTCGACGGTCACGTCGCAGGCCACCCCGGCCGGTCGGGGCACCGCCACCGCGACCTGTTCGATCTCCAACGGTCGCAGCCGCTGCCACAGGTAGAGCCCGACGGTCACCAGCAACGCGGCGGTGAGCAGCGTGGACAGCACCGAGACGACGCGGCGCCAGACCGGGCGCGGCGGGCGGGCCGGCGACGCGGCCGGCCAGGCCGGGGCCGGCGGCGGCGTCGCCGGCACGCCCGGGCCGAAGCGCAGCTCGCCGCCGGGCGCGGGCGCCGGAACGCCGCTCACCGCCCGCGCGTCCACAGTCGTCTCCCGGTACGCCCCGGCGGTCGCCCCCGCCGTCGGCCCGGTCGGTCCGGTGGCCGTCGGCAGGTACCCGGTGGTCGGCTGCCCCCCGGCCGACCACGGCCCGGTCCGGTGCACGGTCGACTCCGCTCCGCCGGCAGTGGCGCCGCCGAGGTACACGGTCGACTCTCCGCCGCCGACGGTGCCACCGCCGAAGTGCACGGTCGGCTCCGCGCCGCCGGCGGTGCCACCGCCGAAGTACACGGTCGACTCCCCGTCGACCGGCCCGGACGCGGCGGGGCCGGCGAGGTGTGCCGTCGCGTCGGCTGCCGCGGGCGGGCGCGCGGGGTGCGTGGTCGGCTGCCAGGCCGGGTCGACGCCCAGGGGCGCGGTGGCGTCCGCGTCGACCGGCGGCCGGGGCGGGACGAGGTGGACGGTGGGCTCGTCCCGGGCCGGTTCGGCGGGCAGGGCGCGGGTGGGCAGCGCCTCGGTGGGCTCCTCCGGCCGGGTCACGCCGGCCGTCCCCGGTCCGGGCCACGGTGCGGGGCAGCGGGCACGTCGTCCTCCTAGCCGGGGGTGCAGTAGTTGTAGAGCGTCACGTACACCGGGGACGCCGAGGTGGCCGCGTTTCCGGCGGCGTCGACGGCGGTGACCTCGATCGGGATGCGGGTGCTCTGCTTCGGCGCGGCCAGCGGGCCGAGCGTGCCGGTGAACACTCCGCGTCCGGCGGCGGCCATCCGGACCGTGCCGGTGGCGCCCCCCAGCAGGTAGCGGAACGTGACCGTCAGGGCGGCCGGGCCGCTGCGGTCGTCGGTGACGGTGACCGTGACGGTGCTGCTCTGCACACCGTACGGGCAGCCCTTCGGTTCGAGCTGGCCCGGGTCGACCGTCACCCCACCCACGGCCGGCGCGGTGACGTCCGGCGGGGGCGGCGGCGCGGTGCGGCGCGACGGGGTGGGGGCCGGCGCGCTGGTGCGTACCGGTGGCCGGGTCGGCGACCGCGTGCCGTCCGGTATGGCGGACGGCGTGCCGGTCGGCGGATCGGGCGGGACGGACGGCGCGGGCGACGCGGTGGCGGTGGTGTCCGGTGTCGCGGTGTCCGTCGGGTCCGGCGCGGCCGGGCCGGTAGGGCCGGCCGGCGACGGGCCGGCGGGCGTCTCGGCGGCCGGGGTCTCGCGGGCGGCGTAGCTGTAGCCGGCGCCACCGACAAGCACGGCGGCGACCACGGCGCCGGTCGCCAGCAGGACGCGCTTGCGTCCCCGCCGGAACAGGCGGCCCCGGCCGGTCGTGGCGCCGAGCGCGGTGCTGGCCACCGCGGTGGTGCCCTCCGCCCGGTCGGGGAACGGCCACAGCGCGGCCAGCAGGGCAGCCCGCCGGGCCAGCTCGCGCAGCCCGCGCTCCTCCCAGTCGGGCCCGTATCCGGCGCCGGCCACCCGGTCCAACAGTTCCAGGAAGACCGCGGCCGGTTGCGGCCGGTCGTCGGGACGCTTGGCCATGCCGTGGCGGAGCAGCTCGTGCACCGGCGCGGGCGCCGGGTCGGTGGGGATCGGCGCGCTGGCGTGCTGGTCGCGCAGGGAGAGCAGGTCGGGTCCCTGGTACGGGGGCCGCCCGGTGAGGCACTCGAAGAACGTGGCGGTGGCGGCGTAGATGTCGCAGGCCGGGCTGGCCGGGGCGCCGGTCCACTGCTCCGGCGCCATGTAGCGGGGCGTGCCGGAGACCGTGGTGTCGCTGCCCCGACCGATCGGCATGGCGATCCCGAAGTCGGCGAGCTTACTCAGCCCGGCACCGGAGACGAGCACGTTCTCCGGCTTGTAGTCGCGGTGCACGACGCCGTGGGCGTGGGCGGCGGCGAGCCCGGCGAGCGAGCCCTTCAGCACGCAGAGCGCGGCCTCGGGCGTGGTCGGGCCGTGTGCGCGCAGCATCTGCCGCAACGACACGCCGTCGACCAGTTCCATCACGATGGCCGCGCCGTGCGGGGACTCGACGTACTCGTAGAGCCGGCTGACGTGCGGGTCGTCGACCTCGCCGAGCAGCCGGGCCTCGTCGCGGAAGGCGGCCCGGAACGACGAGTCGGCGCCGAGATCGCGGACCAGGTACTTGATCGCGACCGGGGTGCCGGTGCTGTCGTGGGTGGCCAGCACGACACTGCCGGACGCCCCGGAGCCGAGCGTGCGAACCGGCGTGTAGCCGGACAGCTGCCAGCCGCTCATGCGACCCACTCCACGGCGTCCCAGGGGCGGATGTCGGTGGCCGCCTCGCTGGTCATTCTGGTCGCCGCGGGGCTGCCGGCCATCGGCGCAACGGATGCTTCCGCTCGCCGGACGGCGGCCTCGGATCCGGCCGCGGGCGACGGATGGTCGGTAACGGACACACCACCAGTGCTAGCAGACACCGGCAAGCGTCAGCCCGTCGGTCGCTCCCGGTCGGCGGCGCGCCCCGGCGGGGTGGTCAGAAGCGGCGGGTCGGGGGGACGCCGCCGGGTGGGGGGCGGCGCAGCAGCCAGAGCGGGTTGCTCGCCGCGACGACGGCGCCCTCGCGGTCGCGGACCTGGGTGCGCAGGTATACGCCGGCGCCCACCCGCACCGGCAGGTCGTGCCAGCCCTGGCGGAGCTGACGCCACGGCACCTGTCCGGTCCGGATCGCGGGCGTCGGATCCGCGACGCCGGCGGAGTCGACGTCGCCGGTGACCACCTCCAGGGCGGCCCCGGCCGGCAGGTCGGTGGCGCGCACCCGCACCGTCACGGTGTCGTCGGCGACGGTGGGCAACGCGCCCATGGCGCTGCGACCGCCCAGCTCCAGGTCCAGCGCGCCCCGGTAGGCGGCCAGGTCGGCGAACCACGCCTGCCCGGCGCGCAGCGCCGCGACCAGGTCGTCCCGCCGGGTGGAGCCGGCCCAGACGGAGGTGATCCACCGGTCCCGCCCGGCCCGCCAGTCGGTGCCGTCGTGGTCGTCGGTGACGCCGACGGCGGTCAACGGAATCGCGTTGCGGGCCGCCACGTCGTACGCCCAGAGGTGGTCCTCGACCGGGGTCCGTCCGATCTCGATCAGGTCGACGCCGAGCCCGCGCCGCGCCACCAGCAGCCGGGCCAGTGAGTCGCGCCGCTCCACGTCCAGCGGGTGGTTCCAGCAGACCACGCCACCGTGGGCGTGCAGGAATCGCACCATTCGTTCGGTCGCGTCGACGTCGTTGTCCCGCACCGGCGGGGACGGGAAGCGGGGCAGCGTGCCGTCGCCGCCGAACCAGTTGAGGTGACGCACCATGGACACCTCGTACGCCCGGTGGTGGGTCACCTCCGGGTACGCCCCGGCGTAGCCGCGCAGCACCTCGGCGCGCAGCTCCTCGCCGGCCTGCCCGGCGCGGCGGGCCCGGTCGAAGACCAGCCGGTCGAGCAGGTACGCGCCCCGCGCGCCGTCGGTGACGGTGACGCCGAGGCGCAGCCCGCGCAGCGAGTTGTCGCCGGCCACCAGGTCGGGCCAGAGCCGCCGGACGTCGGCGAGCAGGTCGAACGTGTGCCGCCGCCAGACGCCGGCCGGGGCGGGCCGGTCGACCGTGCCGTGCCGGCCGTCGACGGTGTGCCGGGCCGCGTCGGTGCCGCCGAGCCGGTAGCGCAGCACCAGCTGCCCGGCGGGCCGGCCGGGCCCGGCCGGGTGGTGGGACAACGCGATCTCGACGGTCAGCGTGGCGTCCCGGCCCGCCGACTCGGGTCGCACGTCGAGGTGGAGCGTGGTGTCGGCGATGTTCCCGGTGTGCGTCCAGTTCCACGCCTTGCCGGCGTACCAGTGGGTGCCGGCGCCGGCGGCGGTGAGGCGCAACGCGCGGCCGGGTCCGTCGGCGGCGTCCGGGACGGCGACGAAGTCGGCGGACGAGTCGGTGAGCCGCCCCTCGGTGGCCGGGCGCCAGGTCCAGGCGAGCCCACCCTCCGGCTCCTCCGGCCCGTCGAAGTGCACGACACGGCGGTGGTCGTGCGCGGCCACCCGGAAGTCGTGGTCGGTCCACCAGAGCACGTCGACGGCGTTACGGCGGGCCTGGTCGAGGTGGGCGGCGTAGCTGGCGACGCCCTCGCTGAACGAGGCGTGCAGGTGCATGGCCATGCTGACCGGCCGGCGTCCGTTCGGGACCGAGGGCGGCCGGTCGCGACCGAGCGCCAGCCCCACCGGTACGCCCACCCCGGCGACCACCAACCCGCCCGCGGCAGCGAGCACCCCACGCCGATCCAGTCCCCGCACACGCCCTCCCCGACCCCGCCCGCACCCAGCGTAGAGGTGATGGCATTTGTCCTCTGGCGCGACGCGGCGTGGTGGCAATATTCTTCGACTCGCGCGCTTACCTTGGAGTTCCTTTACATCACCCGGCGTCGGTCGGGTCATCGAGGAGATGCCATGCACTTCGACCACCCCGAGCTGGACCGCCGTACGCTGCTACGGGCCGGCCTCGGCGCCGCCGCGGTCGCGGTCGTCGGGAGCGAACTCGCGTTTCCGGCCGCCGCGCAGGCCGCGCCGGGCGCGGACCTCGACTGGATCATCAGCTGCGACGAGTGGGCCGCCCGCCCGCCGGCCGACCCGCTGTCGGTCAGCGCGATCCCGACCAACAAGATCATCGTGCACCACATGGCGTTCCCGAACGTCACCGACTACTCCGAGGAACACGCCAAGCAGCTCGCCCGTGACTGCCAGGACCTGCACATGGACGGCAACGGCTGGTCGGACACCGGGCAGCACTTCACGGTGAGCCGGGGCGGTCACGTCCTGGAGGGACGCCACGGCAGCCTGGAGCGGTTGCAGGCCGGTGACCGGCAGATGATCGCCGCGCACTGCCCGGGTGAGAACGGCCGCGCGATCGGCATCGAGAACGAGGGCACCTACGTCACCGAGACGCCGCCGGAGGAGCTGCTCGACGGCCTGGTCCGGCTCTGCACCGCGATCTGCCGGCAGTACGGGCTGCACGCGCACGACATCTTCGGCCACTGGGACTTCCGCGCCACCCAGTGCCCGGGCGCCATGTTCTACCGGGAGTTCCCCCGGCTGCGCCGCGAGGTCTTCCGCAAGCTCGGCACCCGGCTGGGTGACGTGCCGGCGCGCCGCTGGCCGGACATCTGGCGCTTCGTCGGCGGCCCGGTCGTCCGGGTCGCGCAGCACCTGCTCACGTTCCGCGGCTACGCCGTGCCGGTCACCGGCGTGTTCGACGCCGCCACCGTGGCGGCCGTGCAGGACTGGCAGGCCCGCAACGGGATCCCGGTCGACGTGGACGCCACGCTCACGGCGCCGACCTGGGAGACGCTCGCCCCGGAGCTGGACCAGCACGACACCGGCGTGCCGGTGGTCGCGGCGCAGTTCATGCTCGCCTCCAAGGGCTACGCGGAGGTGCTCCCGACCGGCGAGTACGACCACGTGACCCGGACCGCGGTGAAGGACCTGCAACGCCTGCACGGGCTGCCGCCCACCGGCAAGCTCAGCACCAGCACCTGGTGCGCGCTGGTGGGGGGTGTGGTGCGCCAGTCGTTCCACAAGGGCTGACGGTCGCACCGGCGGGGAGCACGGTGGGGGGTGGCAACGGCGCCGCCCCCCACCGTCGCGTCCGGACACCGCGCCTGGAGCGAAACGTCGGCATTCGCGGCTGGTGAACAACGGGTATCCCGGACGGCGGTCCGCCGCCGATCATTGCCCGGAGATAGATGTGAGTCATTCTCACCTCCGGGTGGAACGCCCGGGCGCGGAGGGCGAGACGTCGGCAACCGGCAGCCGGGCGTACCGAAGGCCCGACTCCGCGTCCCCGGAGGATCGCCATGCCCCGACCCCCACTCCGTGCCCGGCTGGCGGCGCTCACCGCCGCCGCCCTGACCGCCAGCGTGCTGACCGTCACCCCGCCGTCACCGGCGCTGGCGGCCACCACGTTCGCCGCCAACGACTACTGCCTCGGCCAGTGCGCCGACATCCTGCCCCCCGGGCAGAACGGCAACGCCACGCTCGTCGCCATCCTGGCCCACCAGACGCTCGGTACCCGCCCGGCGCACTCCAGCGACCAGCTCGACGAGTACGCCAACCTGGTCTACAACTACGCCGGGCTGACCGACGAGCAGATCGCCCAGTTCTACAACGACTCCTCGTTCGGCGTCCCCGCCACGCAGGTCGAGAGCACCGTCTCGCCGCGCTCGGACGTCACCATCGTGCGGGACAAGGCCACCGGCGTCCCGCACGTCACCGGCACCACCCGCGGCGGCACCATGTTCGGCGCCGGCTACGCCGGGGCCCAGGACCGGCTCTGGGTGATGGACCTGCTGCGGCACGTCGGCCGCGGCAACGTCACCTCGTTCGCCGGCGGCGCTCCCGGCAACCGGGAGCTGGAGCAGAGCGTCTGGGCCAACTCGCCCTACACCGAGGCGGACCTCCAGGCCCAGGTGGACGCGCTGCGCACCAAGGGCACGCGGGGCCAGCAGCTCTACACCGACGTGGTCGACTACATCGCCGGCATCAACGCCTACATCGACAAGTCGATCGCCGACGACAACTACCCCGGCGAGTACGTGCTGGCCGGCGCCGGCAAGCCGAAGCACTTCACCATGACCGACCTGATCGCCACCGCCGGCGTGATCGGCGGCCTGTTCGGCGGCGGAGGTGGCAGCGAGATCCAGTCCGCGCTGGTCCGGGTCGCCGCCCGGGCCAAGTACGGCGCCACCGAGGGCGACAAGGTCTGGGCGGCGTTCCGCTCGCAGAACGACCCGGAGACCGTGCTCACGCTGCACGACGGGCAGAGCTTCCCGTACGGGGCGACGCCGCCGGGCGCGACCAGCGCGGTGCTCCCCGACGCCGGGTCCGTGGTCGCCGAGCCGCTCGCCTACGACGCCACCGGCGGGGCCGCCGCCCGCACCGGCGCCAGCACCGCCACCAAGGACCTGCTCGGCGGCCTGGCCAACCTGCGCGCGCACGGCATGTCCAACGCGGTAGTGGTCTCCGGCCGGCACACCACCACCGGCAACCCGGTCGCCGTGTTCGGGCCGCAGACCGGCTACTTCGCGCCGCAACTGCTGATGCTCCAGGAGTTGCAGGGCCCCGGGATCAGCGCGCGCGGCGCCGCGTTCGCCGGGCTCAACCTCTACGTGCTGCTCGGTCGCGGCCAGGACTACGCGTGGAGCGCCACCTCCGCCTCGCAGGACCTCACCGACACGTACGCGGTGCCGCTGTGCACCACCGACGGCAGCGCGCCGACGCTGCGCACCAACCGCTACCTCTACCACGGGCAGTGCCTCGCGATGGAGGCGCTGGAGCAGCGCAACTCCTGGTCGCCGACGCTCGCCGACTCCACCCCGGCCGGCTCGTACACGCTGCGCGCGCTGCGCACGAAGTACGGGCTGGTCGCGTACCGAGGGCTGGTGAACGGGCAGCCGACCGCGTTCACCAAGCTGCGCTCCACCTACCGGCACGAGGCCGACTCGGCGATCGGCTTCCAGGCGTTCAACGACCCGTCGGCGATGGGCAGCGCGGCGGCGTTCCAGGCGTCCGCGGCCAGCGTCGGGTACGCGTTCAACTGGTTCTACGTCAACTCGACCGAGGCGGCGTACTACAACTCCGGCTCGAACCCGGTCCGGTCGTCGGTCACCGACCCGAACCTGCCGACGAAGGCCGAACCGGCGTACGAGTGGGCCGGCTGGAACCCGGACACCAACGACGCCAGCTACGCCCCGGCGTCGGCGCATCCGCAGTCGGTCAACCAGGACTACTACGTGAGCTGGAACAACAAGCAGGCGCGGGACTTCGGCGCGGCGGACGGCAACTTCAGCTTCGGCTCCGTACACCGGGGTCAGTTGCTGGACGGCCCGGTGCGCGCCGCGATCGCCCAGCGCAAGCTCGGCCGCGCCGACGTCGTCAAGATCATGGCGGACGCGGCGGTGACCGACCTGCGCGGCCAGCAGGTCCTCGGCGACCTGCTGCGGGTGCTGGACAGCGCGCCGGTCACCGACCCGACGCTGGCCGACGCGGTCGGCAAGCTGCGGGCCTGGCAACAGGCTGGCAGCAAGCGGGTGGAGACGTCGCCCGGCTCGAAGGTCTACCAGCATGCCGACGCCATCCGGATCTTCGACGCCTGGTGGCCGCTGCTGGCCTCGGCCGAGTTCCGGCCCGGCCTCGGGCCGGACCTGTACGCCACGCTGGTGGACGCCATCGAGGTCAACGAGGCGCCCTCCGGTGGCCAGAACGGCGGGCGTGACGGCGCGGCGAGCTGGGCGTTGCAGGGCCAGGCGCACAAGGGCTCGTCGTTCCAGTACGGCTGGTGGGGCTACGTCGACAAGGACGTGCGGACCGTGCTCGGCGACCCGGTGGCCGGCGGGCTGGGGCGCGCGTACTGCGGCAACGGCGACCTCGGCGCCTGCCGGACGGCGCTGCTCGGCGCGCTCGGTCAGGCCGCCGCGGTGCCCGCCACCACGGTCTACCCGGGTGACAAGTCCTGCGGCGCCGGCGACCAGTGGTGCGCCGACTCGATCGCCCAGTCCGGGCTGGGCGGCATCACCCACCCGCTGATCGCCTGGCAGAACCGGCCCACCTACCAGCAGGTCGTCTCGTTCCCGGCGCGCCGGGGCGACGACGTCACCAACCTGGCCCAGGGGCGCCCGGCCAGCGCGTCGAGCACCCAGTTCCTGACCAGCTACACGCCGGACAAGGCGGTCGACGGCAGCCTGGGCAGCCGGTGGGCCAGCAGCTACAACGACAACCAGTGGCTGCGCGTCGATCTCGGCGCGGCCCGCACCGTGAGCCGGGCGGTGCTGCGCTGGGAGTCCGCGTACGGCACGTCGTACCGGGTGGAGGTGTCCGGCGACGGCAACTCCTGGACGCCGGTGTTCGCCACCACCACCGGCAACGGCGGCGTCGACAACGTCACCTTCGCCCCGGTCAGCGCGCGCTACGTGCGGGTGTACGGGGTCAAGCGGGCCACCTCGTACGGCTTCTCGCTCTACGAGTTCGAGGTCTACGGGCGGTGACGACGGTGACCGGCCGGTGGGATCCTCCGCCGGCCGGTCACCATTTCCCCGCAGGTCAGCACCCATCCGTCGAACAGGTGTGCGAAGATGGTCGGGTGTCGGGCGAGGCCACCATCCTGCATGCCGACCTGGACGCGTTCTACGCCTCGGTCGAGCAACGCGACGACAGCCGGCTGCGCGGCCGGCCGGTGATCGTCGGCAGCGGCGTGGTGCTCGCGTGCAGCTACGAGGCGAAGGCGCGGGGCGTGCACAGCGCCATGGGCGGCCGGCAGGCGCGGCGGCTGTGCCCGGAGGCGATCGTGGTGCCACCCCGGATGGCCGCCTACACGGCCGCCAGCCGGGCCGTGTTCGAGATCTTCCGGCAGACCACCCCGCTGGTCGAGGGCATCAGCATCGACGAGGCGTTCCTCGACGTCGGCGGGCTGCGGCGGCTGGTCGGGCCACCCGCCGACATCGCGGCCGAGCTGCGCGACCGGGTCCGCCGCCAGGTCGGCCTGCCGATCACGGTCGGCGTGGCCCGCACGAAGTTCCTGGCCAAGGTGGCCAGCGGGGTGGCCAAGCCGGACGGCCTGCTGGTCGTCGAGCCGGCGCGGGAGCTGGCCTTCCTGCACCCGTTGCCGGTGGAGCGGCTGTGGGGCGTCGGCCCGATCACCGCCGCGAAGCTGCGCGAGCGCGGCATCCGTACGGTCGGGCAGGTGGCCCGGCTCGACGAGCCGACCCTGGTGTCGCTGCTCGGCGGCGGCGCCGGCCGGCACCTGCACGCCCTCGCCCACAACCGCGACCCGCGCGCGGTGCAGGTGGGTCGCCGCCGCTCCTCGATGGGCGCGCAGCACGCGCTGAGCCGCGAGCCGCACTCCCCCGCCGAGCTGGACGCGGTCCTGGCCGGCCTGGTCGACCGCGTGACCGGGCGGATGCGCGACGCCCGGCGCACCGGCCGCACGGTGACGCTGCGGTTGCGCTTCGCCGACTACACCCGGGCCACCCGCTCGCACACGCTGGACAAACCGACCGCGCAGACCGCCCCGCTGCGGGCCACCGCCCGGGCGCTGCTGCACGCCGCGTTGCCGCAGATCGAGCAGCGCGGCATCACCCTGCTGGGCGTCTCGGTGGCCAACCTCGACGCCGGGCACACCCAGCTCACCCTGCCGTTCACCGCCCAGCCGGGGCCGGCGCTGGACGCCGCCGTCGACGCCGTCCGGGACCGCTTCGGCGCACGGGCGCTGACCCGTGGGGTGCTGCTCGGCCGCGACCCGGGCGTGGAGATGCCCCGACTGCCCGACTGACGGTCTCCTCCCCCGGGAGGAGACGCGGCTCGGACCGGTGGCCGCGACCGCGACCCCCGGTCGGGCGCGACCACGGTCGCCAGCCGCGAGCATCTACAGACATGACTACCGTACGGAACCGGGCGGCCGGCTGGCCCCGCCCCCTGCTGCTCCTCGTGTCCATGATGGCGGCGCTGACCGTCGTCGCCGCGATCGGCCTCGTCACCGATCCCCGCGTGCTCACCGGCGCGCCGGTCTGGCTCAAGCCGCTGAAGTTCGCGGTCTCGCTCACGCTCTACGGCGGCACCCTGGCCTGGATGCTCTCCCTGCTGCCCCGACGCAGTCGGCTCGCCGAACGGGCGGTCACCGTGATCGTGGCCGCGGCGGTGCTGGAGATGGTCCTCATCGTCGTCCAGGTGCTGCGCGGCACCACCAGCCACTTCAACACCGGCACGCCGCTGGACGCGGTGCTCTACAACGTCATGGGCACGGCCATCACGGTGCTGTTCCTGGCCCAGGTCGTGCTCGCGGTCGTCCTGGCGCGCCGGCCCCTGCCGGACCGCGCGGGCGGGTACGCGATCCGGGCCGGGCTCGCGGTGTCGCTGCTCGGCATGCTTGTCGCGTTCCCGATGCTGACCCAGCACCCGGACGGCACGCCCGCCGGCATCACCGGGGCGCACAGCGTCGGCGTGCCGGACGGCGGCCCGGGGCTGCCGGTGGTCGGCTGGAGCACCACCGGCGGCGACCTGCGGGTCGGTCACTTCATCGGGCTGCACGCGTTGCAGGCGCTGCCGTTGCTGGCGATCCTGCTCGACCGGTTCCTCGGCGCCCGCCTGGACGAGCTGGCCCGGGCCCGGCTGGTGCTGGTCGGCGGGTTCGCCTACGCCGGGGTGACGCTGCTGGCCACCGCGCAGGCATTGCGCGGGCAGCCGCTGCTGCGGCCGGACGAGCTGACGCTGATCGCGGCGGCGGTGCTGCTGGCCGCCACCGCGACGGCCACCCTGCTGGTCCTGGCCCGCCGGGCCGGCCACGCCACGGTGGTGCTGGTCGGATGAGCGCCACCCTGTTCGGGCTGACGTTCGCCCTCGCCGCGCCGTTCTGGGCGCTGATGATCGTGGCGCCCCGCTGGTCGTGGACCGCGCGGATCGTCGACTCGCCGTTGATCGTGGCGCCGGTCCTGCTGGTCTACGCGATCCTGGTGCTGCCGGCGCTCGGCACGGTGCTGCCGGTGGTGGCCCTGCCCACCCTGGACGGCGTCCGGGACCTGCTCGGCACCGACAGCGGCGCGGCGGCGGCCTGGGCCCACATGATCGGCTTCGATCTGTTCGTCGGGCGGTGGATCTGGCGCGACGGCCGGGAGCGGGGCATCCCGGCGCTGCTCACCGCGCCGGTGCTGGTGCTCACCATCCTGCTGGGCCCGCTCGGGCTGGCCGTCCACCTCGGACTGCGGGCCGGGTGGCGGCGGCGGACCGTGGTGGTGGCCCCGGCCGCGCCGGTTGCCTAGGCTGACGTCGTGGGCTGGGTGGGTCGACTGCTCGACGCAAGTGACACGCTCGCGCGGCGGCTGCTGCTGAATCTCGCCGGCGTCGGCTACCTGGTGGTCGGCGTGCACGGCCGGCCCGGGCCGACGACGACGCAGTGGATCCTCGCGCTCGGCGCGTTCGTCCTGGCGCTGCTGTGTCATCGCCGGCCGCTGCTGAACCTGCTGCTCCAGTCGGCCCTGCTGGCGGTCGCGTTCCCGCTCGTCGACGACGTGATGATCAACCAGGTCGGGGCGAGCTGGGCGCTGCTGGAGCTGACCATGCGGGCCACCCGGCCCCGCACGTTCTGGCTGGCCGCCGGGCTGCTGGCCGCCGTCGACCTGACCGGTCTGATCGGCGACCCGCTCCGGCAGGCGCTCGCCGGTCTGCTCGGCCTCGCCGTCACCGTCGGGCTGCCGCTGCTGATCGGCCTGGTCGTGCGGACCACCCGGGAACTCGGCCGGCAGGCCGAGGAACGGGCCGTGGCGGAGCAGCGCCGACGCGAGTCGGAGAGCCGGGCCGCGCGCGCCGACGAGCGGGCCGCGATCGCCCGGGAACTGCACGACGTGATCGCCCACCACGTCGCGTCGATGGTGCTGCGGGTCGGGGTGGCCCGGCACGTGCTGCCGGACCTCGACCCGCGGGTCGGCCCGGTCTTCGACGACGTGCACCGCACCGGCACGGCCGCGCTGACCGACCTGCGCCGGCTGGTCGCGGTGCTGCGCGACCCGGACGGCGTCCGCGGTGACGCGGCGCTGACCGCGATCGAGCCGGCGGCGCTGCCGGCGGCGCTCGGCGTGGCGGTGGACCGGGCCCGGCAGGCCGGGGTCACCGTGGAGGCCGACGTGGACCCGGTGATCGGCACAGTGGACGCGGTCCGCGGCCAGGCGGTGCTGCGACTGACCCAGGAGGCGTTGACGAACGTGGCGAAACACGCGGGCGCGACGGCCCGGGCCCGACTGACCGTGTCGGTGGTCGACGGGGCGGTGCACTGGGCGGTCTCCGACGACGGGCGCGGCGCGGCGCCGGCCGTGGTGCCGGTCGGCGGCGGCCACGGCATCGTCGGGATGCGGGAGCGGGTCGAGGTGCTCGGCGGGCGGCTGGAGGCCGGGCCCACCGGCGACGGTTGGCGGGTGCGGACGGTGCTGCCGCCGGGCGGCGCCCCGGACCGGCCCGCCCGGGTGGTGCCGCGGTCGCGGCCGGCCGCGCCGGAGCCGGCGTGATCCGCGTGCTGCTGGCCGACGACCAGCACCTGATCCGCGCCGGCCTGCGGATGCTCTGCGACGCCCAGCCCGACCTGGAGGTCGTCGGCGAGGTCGACAACGGCCGCGACGCGATCGCCGCCGCCGCCCGGCTGCGGCCGGACGTGGTGGTCATGGACCTGCGGATGCCGGGCGTCGACGGGATCACCGCGACCAGCCGGATCCTCGCCGACCGGCCCACCACCCGGATCATGGTGCTCACCACGTTCGGCGACGACGACCACCTCTATCCCGCGTTGACCGCCGGCGCCTGCGGCTTCCTGCTCAAGGACGCGCCCCCGGCCGACCTGCTGGACGGCCTCCGCCGGGCCGCCGCCGGGGACAGCCCGTTCAGCCCCGAGGTGCTGCGCCGGCTGGTCCAGCGGGCGGTGCACGCCCGCGCCGGCGCGCCCCGGCGATCGGCCGGGCTGACCGCCCGTGAGCAGGACGTGCTCGACCTGGTCGCGGAGGGGCTGGCCAACACCGAGATCGCGGAGCGGCTGCACATCGGCGTGACCACGGTGAAGACCCACATCACCAGCCTGATGGCGAAGACCGGCAGCCCCAACCGGGTCCGCCTGGCGCTGTGGGCGCGCGGCGGCTGAGCGGTCACTCCTCGATCGCGCCGCCGACCGCCCGCAGGTGCGCCCGGAACGTCAGCGTCGGGTCCGCCGCACGGGCGGTCAGGTAGTCGTCGAACCCGACCTGCGCCCGCAGCGACCGGCCGGCCCGGATCCGGTCGGCCTGCCGCCGCTCGGTGTCCCGGATGGACCCGGCCAGGTCGAACAGCTCCCCGGCCCGGTCGGCCGGCACGAAGAGCACACCGTCGTCGTCGGCCAGCACCAGATCACCGCCGTCGACCGTCCACGGCCCGACCCGCGCCGCGTCCAACGCGCCGGCCGGCCGTGGGTCCAGCTCCAGCGGCCCGCTCGCCGTGGCGCCGAGGCTGAACACCGGCAGCCCGACGACGGTGAGGTCTGCGGTGTCCCGGTGCGCGCCCCACACCACGAGGCCGGCCAGGCCGGCGGCCCGCGCCTCCCACGCCACCAGGTCCCCGACGCAGGCGCGGTCGGTGCGACCGCCGTCGTCGACCACCAGCACGTCCCCCGGCTCGGCCCGGTCGATCGCCTCCAGGAAGACGTCGACGCTGCCGGCGTGCCGGGCCGGCCGGACCCGCCCGGCCAGGCGCCGCCCGGCCAGCACCGGGCGTACGGCGGCCGGGGCGCAGCGGACCGCGACGCCGGCCCGCAGGCAGGCGTCGGCGACGTGGGCGGTGGTCAGCGCGGCGAAAGGCCCGGCCGGGGCGGTGTGGTCGGCGTCCATGGGCCGACGCTAGCCAGCCGGGGACGGGGATGGCAGGTGCCAGTTGCGCGCCGGTGGCCTGTGCCCGCACCGGCGGAGGCCGGTCAGCCGGCGGCGAGCCGCGCCACGCCGTCCCCGGTGAGGTCGGCCAGCGCCACCCGGCGGCCGGTCAGCGCGAGCAGCAGCGCGGCGCCGGGGCCCCGCACCACCGGCCCGTCCCCGGCCGACCAGCCCAGGTCGGTCGCCTCGACGCGCAGCCCGGCGACCCGCCGACGGTCGACGAACCCGACCGCCCGGCCACCGGTGAGGAAGTCCAGCGAGATGCGCAGCCGCTCCGGGTCCAGGTCGGCGGGGAGGCCGAGCGGCCGGCGGATGTCCTGCCCGTGCACCTGGAGGCCGGTGAGCTGGCCGAGCCAGCCGACCACCGGCAGGCGGAACCGGTGGTCGGCGTGCTCCCGCAACGCGGCGGCCAGTTCGGCCGGCGGCCGCCGGGCCACCCGCCGGGCCAGCCGTGCGTTCGCCACGTGTGGCCGGAACCCGGCGCCCACCAGCAGTGGCAGCAGACGCCACGGCGTGGAGACCAGCGGTGACACCAGGTGACCGGCGACCTCCCGGACGGTCCACGCCTGGCAGAGGCTGGGCGTGTCCAACTGGGCCGGGGTGAGCGAGTCGATCAGGTCGGCCGTGCGGCGCCGCTCGGCGGCGATCATCGGCAACAGGTCGGTCTCCACCACTCCATTGTGGCCGCGCCGACCGGCCGGGTCAGCCCGGGAAAGTGCGGTCTAGCAGGTCGAACAGGGCCGCCCAGTGCCGCTCGGTGGCCTGCTCGTCGTACATCGGCGTGTCCGCCTGCGTGTAGCCGTGGCGGGCGCCCCGGTAGACCTCCGAGCGGTAGGTCACGCCGGCCGCGTCCAGCGCCTGCTCCAGCGTCGCGATCTGCTCGGCGGTCATCGACGCGTCCTGGTCGGCGTGCCCGAAGTAGAGTTCGCCGGTCACCGCGCCGACGCCCCGGTGCGGGCTGTCGGGCGCGTCGCTGACCACGTGACCGGCGTGGAAGGCGGCCACCGCGGCGATCCGGTCCGGGTGGGCCTCGATGGCCCGCAACGCGTTCGTGCCGCCCATGCAGTAGCCGGTGATCGCCGCCGGGCCGGGTGCGACATCCGGCTGGGCGGCGAGGAAGTCGAGGTAGGCGGCGGTGTCCCGGGCCACCGCGTCCGGCGTCAGCGCGGCCATCAGCGGGCCGAGCCGCCCGAACAGCTCGAGGCGTCGGCTCTCGTCGGCCAGCGCGGAGGTGTCGACCGGCGCGGCGGGGCCGGCGCGGTGGAACAGGTTGGGCACCAGCACCACGTATCCCCGGTCGGCGATGGTCGCGGCCATCTCGGCCAGCCGGGGCCGCAGCCCGAACGCGTCCATGAACAGCAGCACGCCCGGGAACGGGCCGCCGGAGTCCGGCCGGAGCAGATAGGCGTCCGCCGTCCCGTCGGGGGTGGGCACGTCCACGATCGTCGGCTGCACGGTCCGAACCTCCTCGCTGCGGTTTCCGCGTCGCACGCTACCCCCGGCGTCGGCGGCCGGCACGTCGAGGCCGGGCCGGTCAGCGGTCCGGGCTGTCCGCGGGCGCCATCAGCCGCAGCGCGTTCGGGTCGAGGCCGATGCGCACCGGCGTCCGCCCGTACGGTTCGCCGTCGACCTCGATCCGGGCCGGCGGGTCGGTCTCCAGCCACAACTGACGCACGGCCAGGAACGGCTCGTCGCGCAGCGTGCGACGCCGGCCGGCCGCCGCGTTGCGGGCCGTGTCGCGCAGCAGCCCGCGTCGGCTCGGCCCACCGACCGGGTACGCGACCAGCAGCCGGTCGTCGGCGTTGGCGTCGGCGGTGATCGGCCGGCCGGCGTGGAAGCCGCCGTTGGCCACGTACACCTGGTGGGTGCGGAACGCGTGGTCCCGGCCCTCGGCGTGGACCGTCACGCGCAGCGGGCGGTGCCGGGTCAGCAGTCCCAACGCGGTCAGCGGATAGGCGAGTCGGCCCACGGCGCGCTTCAGCCGGGGCGGCGCGGTCAGCATGATGTCGGCCGACAGCCCGATCCCGACGTGGTTGGTGAACCGGGTGTCGCCGATCAGGCCGAGGTCGACGTCGATGACCTTGCCGTCGGTGAGCACGGCGATCGCCGCGTCGAGGTCGAGCGGGACGCCGACGGTGCGGGCGAAGTTGTTGGTGGTGCCCAGCGGCAGCAGGCCCAGGGCGACGTCGCGGTGGGCGAGCAGCCGGGCCGCCGCGCCGACCGTGCCGTCGCCGCCGCCGGTGACCAGCAGGTCCGGGCCGAGGTCGGCGGCCTCGGCGAGCACCCGGTCCAGCTCGCCCGGCCGGTCCACCGGGTACGCCCCGAGCAGCGTGAACCCGGCCGCGCGCAGGCGCGCGTGGACGGTGTCGTAGAGCCGGCGGCCCCGACGGGAGTGGGCGTTGACCACCAACGCCGCCCGCCGTCGTTCCCTGATCACCGTCGACAGCTCCTGTTTGGTCCGCACGGGTGCGACCCTATCCGCCGACGCCGGTGTCCGACCCCTCGGCGAGCTGGTCGAGGTGCGCGGCGAGCAGCTCGCGGATCCGGGCCGGCGGCATCCGGTCGGGATGCAGCAACGCGTGCAGCGTGAGGCCGTCGAGCAGGGCGTGCAGCCGGGCGGCGGTGGCCGCGTCGGCCGGTTCCGCGCCGGTGAGCAGCGCGACGGCGAGTTCGGCGGCCCGGCGTACGCCGTCGTCGGCCTCGGTCATCCGCTCGCGGGCGGCGGGGTCGACAGGCACCCGGGCGGCGAGCAGCAGCCACACCTCGGCCTCCCGCGCCCGTTGCCGGTCCAGCGGGAGCAGTTCCTCGAGCATCCGTTGGACGACCTGCCGGGTGGGGCCGGTGCGGTCCCCGGCGGTGAACCGGTCGGTCGCCTCGGCCATCACGTGTTCCATGGCGAAGACCAGCAGCTCGGTCTGGGTCGAGAAGTAGTGCCGCAGCGCGCTGGGCGACCAGCCGGCCTCGGCGGCGATGCTGCGCACCGTGGCGGCGCCGACGCCGTCGCGGTAGACGACCCGCCACATCGCCTCGGCCAGCTCGGCGCGGCGGGCGTCATGGTCGACGATCTTGGGCACGGACCCCTCCGGCGGCGGGTGGACGACTGTTGCTACGGTTGTTGTCGCACAGCGTACTAAAACCTGGAGGCCGCGTGCTCATCGGAGTGATCATCGCCTGTGAGGTGGGGTTCTGGCTGTTCCTGGTCGCCGGGCTGGTCGCCCGCTACCCGCTGCGGCGGCCCCGCCTGGGCGCCGCGCTGCTGCTCGCGGTGCCCGCCGTCGACCTCGTGCTGCTGGCCGCCACGATGATCGACCTGCGCGGCGGGGGCACCGCCACGTTCGCGCACGGCCTCGCCGCCGCGTACCTGGGCTTCTCCGTCGCCTTCGGGCACAGCATGGTGCGCTGGGCCGACGAGCGGTTCGCCCACCGGTTCGCCGGCGGCCCGCCGCCGCGCCGGGCCCCCCGCCACGGCTGGGCCCGGGCCCGGCACGAGTGGCGGGAGTGGGGCAAGGGCATGCTCGGCTGGGCGGTCGCCTGCGCCGTGCTGCTCGGCGGCGTCGCGCTGGTCGGCGACGCCGAGCGGACCGGGGAGCTGTGGGCCTGGGCCGGCCGGCTCACCCTGGCCATGGCGGCCTGGCTGGTGTTCTGGCCGGTCGCCTACACCGTGTTCCCCAAGCGGGCGCCCCGCGGCGTCTGACGCTCACCGCGCCCTCGGTGACCGTCGGACGGTCCACGCTCGCTCAGTCGGCTGACGCGTCGGGCCAGGCGGCCCGGACCAGCGCCGGCAGCACCTCGCCGGCCGGCCCCCGCAGGTTGACCGCGCAGACCGCGTCCAGTGGCGTCGGTACCGGGTTGACCTGCACCACCGGCGCGCCGAGGCGGGCTGCCACCAGCGGGATCTCCGCGGCGGGGTGGACCAGGGCCGAGGTGCCGACGGTGAGCAGCAGGTCGCAGCGGGACGCCGCCTCGACCGCCGCCGCCAACGCCGCCTCGGGCAGCGCCTCACCGAACCACACCACGCCGGGCCGGACCGGCGCGGCGCAGTGGGCGCAGGCCGGCGGGTCGAGCGGCCCGGTCGGTTCCCCCGCGTCGTCGGGCAGCGGCGCCGGCCGGGCGCACGCGGAGCAGCGGGGCGCGAACAGGCTGCCGTGCAGGCGGACCGGGACGACGGCGCCGCCCCGCTCGTGCAGGTCGTCGACGTTCTGCGTGACCACCACGGTGTCCGGCAGCCGCGCCTGGATCGCGGCCACCGCCCGGTGCCCCGGGTTCGGCGCGGCACGGCGCACCCCGTGCCGCCGGCCCTCGTACCAGCCCCAGACCAGGGCCGGGTCGGCGTGGAACGCGGCCGGGGTGGCCAACTGCGCCGGGTCGAAGCGCCGCCAGAGGCCGACCTGCGCGTCCCGGAACGTCGGCACGCCGCTCTCGGCCGACATGCCGGCGCCGGTGAACACCACCGGCCGGGTCGCGGCGGCCAGCAGCCGGCCCGCCGCGGCGAGGTCGCCGGCGCTCACCCGTCCACCGTCAACCGGACGCCCACCCGGTCGCCCAGCTCGATCCGCTCCGCGCGACGCACCGCCACCTTGAGCGGCAGCACGTAGCGGCCGTCCTTGGGCCACAGCGACGTCCGCCAGTCGGTGGCGCCGATCCGGACGCCGACCGGGACCATGCCCCAGCCGTAGCTGACCGAGGCGGCGGCGGTCGCCAACGCCGCGCACTGCTCGTCGGGCACGGTGACGAAGTGGTAGGGCGCCGGACCGCGCCAGAACCACACCTCGCCGCTGAACGCCAGCTCCATCCGCTCAGGATAGGGACGGGGTA
Organism: Micromonospora sp. NBC_01392; assembly: GCF_045040125.1. Classification (NCBI taxonomy): domain Bacteria; kingdom Bacillati; phylum Actinomycetota; class Actinomycetes; order Micromonosporales; family Micromonosporaceae; genus Micromonospora; species Micromonospora sp. NBC_01392. Next base: position 4,070,663 of record NZ_CP109549.1, read on the forward strand.
CGACGTGCCCGGCCCGGCGGGGTGGGGCCAGCCCCACCCGACAACCGGGGTCTGGACGGCTGGGCCTGCCGGCCGCCGCCTGGCTAGCGTCAGCCCATGACCGAGGACCGACCGTCGTACCTGGCCGGGGCGTTGCGCCGGCGCCGATACCTGCGCTCCGCCTGGCCGTGGCGGGCCCTGGCGTACGCGCTGACCACCCTGCCGGTCGCCGGCGTGCTGGCGGTGGCGGCCGGCGTGCTCGCCGCGCCGCTGCTGCTGGTGGTGAGCGCGCTGCGGCAGGGCCGGCCGGTCGACGTCCCGGTCCTGGTCGTGCTCACAGTGGTGTCGCTGGCCGGGCTCGCCGTCGCCCCGCTGGTCGGCGCGCCGGTGGCGGCGGTCGAGCGGTGGCGGCTCGGCCTGGTCGACGGCCGGCCGGTACGCGCGCCGGGGCGGCGTGGCCCGGCCGCCCGCTGGACCGGCGCCGCCGCCTGGCGGGAGGTCGCGTACGCCGGCTGGCTGGGCACCGTGGTGCCGGTGGCGTACGGCACGTTCGCGCTGCTGGTGCTGCTCGACGCGGCGCTCGTCGCCGGCCCGTGGCTGGCCGGCGGCGAGGACCGGATCGTGCTGGTCTGGGCCACCGTCGACTCCCCGGCCGGGGCGGTCCCGTACGCGGTCGCCGGGGTGCTCGCCGTGCCGGCCCTGGTCTACCTCGCCGGCCTGCTGGTCGCGGGGCAGGCGGCGGTGGCCCGGTGGCTGCTCGACGACGCGCCCGACGCCACCGCGCTGCGCGAGGTGACCCGGTCCCGGGCCCGCCTGATGGGCGCGTACGAGGCGGAACGCCGCCGCATCGAGCGGGACGTGCACGACGGCGCGCAGCCGCGGCTGACCAGCCTCACGCTCCAACTCGGGCTGGCCCGCCTCGACGTGCCGGACGACTCACCGGCGGCGCGACCGCTGGACCTGGCGCACGAGCAGGCCAAGGAGCTGATGGTGACGCTGCGCGGCATCGTGCAGGGCCTCCGCCCGCCGCAGCTCACCGAGCTGGGGCTGGCCGGCGCGGTCGGCGACCTGGCGGCCCGCTCGACGGTCCCGGTCACCGTACGCGCGGAGCTGTCCCGCCCGGTGCCGGAGCTGGTCGAGACCACCGCCTGGTACGTGGTCTCCGAGGCGCTGGGCAACGTGGCCCGGCACGCCCGCGCGACGCGCGCCGTGGTCCGGTTGACCCGGACCGGCCACCTGCTGGTGGTGGAGGTCGAGGACGACGGTCGGGGTGGCGCCGACCCGGCACGGGGCACCGGCCTGACCGGGCTCGCCGACCGGGTGGCCGCGGTGGACGGCAGGTTGCTGCTGGCCAGCCCGGCGGGCGGGCCTACCCTCGTGCGGGTGGAGCTGCCGTGCCGTCCGTGATCCGGGTCGTCCTCGCCGAGGACGAGGTCCTGCTGCGGGAGGGTCTGGTCGGCCTGCTGACCCGGTTCGGGTTCGCGGTGGCCGCCGCGGTCGGTTCCGCCCCGGCGCTGCTCGACGCGGTCCGCACGCACCGGCCCGAACTGCTGGTGACCGACATCCGGATGCCGCCGGAGCACCGGGACGACGGCCTGCGCGCGGCGGTCACGCTGCGCGCGGAGCGGCCGGATCTCGCGGTGGTGGTGCTGAGCCAGCACGTGCAGAGCGGGTACGCGGCGGCGCTGCTGGACAGCGGCGACGGCCGGCGGGTCGGCTACCTGCTCAAGGACCGGGTGGCCGACGTCGCCGAGTTCGCCGACACGCTGCGCCGGGTGGCCGCCGGCGGCACCGCGGTCGACCCGGACGTGGTTCGGCACCTGCTGCGCCGCCCCCGCGACCCGCTCGACGCGCTCTCCCGGCGCGAGCGGGAGGTGCTGGGGCTGGTCGCGGAGGGGCACTCCAACGGCGCGATCGCGGCCCGGCTGCACGTGACCGAGGCGGCGGTCGGCAAGCACGTCGGCAACATCCTGGCCAAGCTGGACCTGCCGCCGGACCAGGACACCCACCGCCGGGTGCTGGCCGTGCTCGCCTACCTGCGCGCCGAAGGTTGACGGGCTACCGTTCCGGGCCGCCGGTCCCGGTCAGGGCACCGTCGGCCAGCCGCAGCCACCGGTCCACGCCGAGATCGGCCAGGAACCGCGGGTCGTGGCTGACCACCAGCAGCGCTCCCCGGTAGCCGCCGAGCGCGCCCGCCAACTGGGCGACGCTGTCCAGGTCGAGGTTGTTGGTGGGCTCGTCGAGCAGGAGCAGCTGCGGCGCCGGCTCGGCGTTCAGCACGCAGGCCAGGGTGGCGCGCAGCAGCTCGCCGCCGGAGAGCACGCGGACCGGCAGGTGCACCCGGTCGCCCCGGAACAGGAACCGGGCCAGCAGGTTCATCCGCTCGGCGTCGGCCAGGCCGGGCGCGAAGGCGGCCAGGTTCTCCGCGACGGTACGCGCCGGGTCGAGCAGGTCCAGCCGCTGCGACAGGTACGCCACCCGCCCCTCGACCCGGGTGGCGGTCCCGGCGGCGGGCTGCTGGTCGCCGCTGACCAGGCGCAGCAGCGTGGACTTGCCGGTGCCGTTCGCGCCGGTGAGCGCGATCCGTTCCGGCCCCCGGACGGTCAGGTCGATGCCGTCGAACACCTGACGGCCGGCGTACTCGGCGCGCAGCCGCTCGCCGTGGAAGACGGTCCGGCCGGCCGGCACGGCGGTGTCGGGCAGGTCGATCACGATCTTGTCGTCCTGACGGGCGGCCCGACCGGCCTGGTCCAGCCGGTGCTGCGCGTCGCCGACGCGGGCGGCGTGCGTCTCGGCGGCCCGGCCGGCGGAGACCTGGGCGTCCCGCTTCAGGCCACCGGCGACGATCCGGGCCAGCCCGGCGTCGGGCAGGTTACGGGCGGCCGTGGCGGCGCGACGGGCGGCGCGTTCCCGGGCCTGCTGGAGTTCGCGCTTCTGCCGCTTGAGGTCCTGCTCGGCGCCGCGGACCTGCCGCTGGGCCACCTCGCGCTCGGCGCGCACGGCCTGCTCGTACGCGGTGAAGTCACCGCCGTACCAGCGGAGTTCGTCGGGGGCCAGCGCGGCGATGCGGTCCATCTCGTCCAGCAGCGCCCGGTCGTGGCTGGCCACCAGCAGGCAGCCGGTCCAGCCGCGCAGCACCGCCGTCAACCGCTCGCGGGCCGCCTCGTCGAGGTTGTTCGTCGGCTCGTCGAGCAGCAGCACGTCCGGGCGCCGCAGCAGTTGCCCGACCAGCCCCAGGGAGATCACCTGACCGCCGCTGAGCGTGCCCAGCCGGCGGTCCAGGGACAGCCCGCCGAGGCCGAGGCGGTCCAGCTCGGCGTGGGTGCGCTCCTCGACGTCCCAGTCGTCGCCGACGGCGGTGAAGTGTTCCTCGCGGGCGTCACCGGCCTCGATGGCGTGCAGCGCGGCGACGGCCCGGTCGACGCCGAGGACCTGGGCGACGGTCTGGTCGACGGCGAACGGCAGGTGCTGGGGCAGGTAGCCGAGCACGCCCCGGACGGTGACCGCGCCGGCCGTCGGGCGCAGCTCGCCGGCGATGAGCCGCAGCAGGGTGGTCTTGCCGCTGCCGTTGGGCGCCACCAGGCCGGTACGGCCGCCGGGCACGGAGAAGGTCAGGTCGGTGAGGACCGGTGTGTCGTCCGGCCAGGAGAAGGAGAGCGCGGAGCTGACGACGTAGGCGTCGGACATGATCAACCTCAGGAGGGAGGGCCGCGGGCGCGATGCGCCGGCGTGGACAGGGGACGACGAAGGGGGCCGCGGCGACGGCGCGGGATGCGCGCGTCGGCGGCCGTCCGGGGCTCTCACCCGGAGATGTCGTCGTCACCTGCCATGACCACTCCGATCCTCGACGGACCGGTAAACCCTAGCTCACCGGCGGGCCGCCCGGGGCCCGCCGGTGGCGTCGGTCAGGCCGGCCAGGCGTGGCCGATCCCGTCGAGCAGCAGGACCACCCCGTCGGTGGCCGCCTCCCGGTCCCGGGAGATCGCCTGGTACTCCGGCGAGGCGGACCAGCGCTCGAAGTCCTCCCGGCTGTCGAAGGACATGAGCACCACCTTGTCGTGCGGCCAGTCGCCCTCCACCACGCGGGGGGCGGTGTCGGCGGCGAGCAGCCGGCCGCCGTGCCGGGCCAGCACCGGGAGGAAGGCGGCGACGTAGCGGTCGTAGCGTGCCCGGTCGTGGACGGTGAGCTGCGCGAGGGCGTAGACGGTCACCGGTTCAGGCTACCGATCGGTAGACGCGCCCGATGCCCTCCGCCGGGCCGGCGGCCCCCGGCGGCCAAGGGCGGCGTACCGCGCTCGTCGTCGGCGGCCGGGCGGGCTGTGGGGGCCGGTGACCAGGGATCGGGGCACCCGGCCTGGGTAGCCTGGACCCATGATCTTCATCACCGCCAAGTTCCGGGTCCGGCCGTCCGACGCCGACCGCTGGCCGCAGATCGCGGCCGACTTCACCGAGGCCACCCGGGCCGAGCCCGGCTGCCTGTGGTTCGACTGGTCCCGCAGCCTGGCCGACCCCACCGAGTACGTGCTGGTCGAGGCGTTCCGCGACGACGAGGCTGGCGCCGCGCACGTGCAGTCGGCCCACTTCCGCGAGGCCCAACGCACGCTGCCGCCGCACCTGGTCGAGACGCCGCGGGTCGTCAACGCGACCGTGCCGCAGCAGGACTGGTCGCGCCTCGGCGAGATGGCCGTGCCGGGCGACGACTGACCCGGGCGCCCGCCGGGCCGGGCGGGTCGGTCGGCGGCCGCCCGGCCCGCGCCGGTCACGGGATGCTGAGGCCGTACGCCGCGAGGATCTCCAGGATCGGCTGGTAGTAGCTGGTGCCACCGGTCGTGCAGTTGCCGCTGCCGCCGGAGAGGATCCCGAGCACCGTGCCGGTCGCCGCCACGTAGAGCGGGCCGCCGCTGTCCCCCGGCTCGGCGCAGATGTTCGTGCGGATCAGCCCGGTGACGCTGCCCTCGGCATAGTTGACTGTCGCGTTCAGCCCGGTGACCGCGCCGCAGCGGACGCCGGTGGTGGCGCCGCTGCGGCAGACCGCCTGCCCGACGTACGCGTTGCCGGCGGCGGAGATGGTCACCTGGCCCGGGTAGGTGTACACGGCACTGGGATGGGTGACCGTGCCGGTGTAGCGGACCACGCCGTAGTCGTTGCCGGGGAAGCTGCTGCCGGTCCGGCTGCCCAGCACCGTGGTGCGGGCGCTGTCGGCGTACCAGGTCGCGCCGAGCGTGGTGCAGTGTCCGGCGGTGACGAAGTACCAGGCGCTGCTGCTGCGGACGTTCACGCCGAGCGAGCAGCGGCCGCCGCCGCTGTAGATCGCCTGGCCGCCGGCGATGAGCGGGCGCAGCCGGCCGGGCTCGTGCCGCAGCACCGCGCCGGATCGGGTGGCGGCGCGGCGCACCGCGGCCAGCGCGGCCCCGCGTACCGTGTCGTCGACGGTGACGGTCAGGCGGCCGGTGGCCGGGTCGTGGCCCCAGGCGGTGCCGACGGTGCGCGCCTCGGCGAGCGTCGACGGCGCCGGTGGCGGCGTCGTCGCGGCGGCACGGGCGGCGGCCGGGGTGGCGGCCAGCAGGGCGGTGAGGACGAGGACGACGAGCGACGGTCGGCGCATCCGGAGAATCCTTCCATCGGTGGAAGTCGATTCCGTTCAGCATCGACCCCGACCCGCCCGCGTTCAAGCGCCGGCCGCCGTCCGGTGCCGGACAGCGGCGCGACCGGGCCGCCTCGGCATGCCCGGCGCCGAAACTTCCGGAGCCGGCACGCCGGTCGGGTCGACCACCCAACCCGCATCTTCACGCCCTCGGCCGCCGGCCGCGCCGGGCAAACTCGGGTATCGACGGCGTTAAGTTTTCGGAACGGTTCCGGTAGGCTCTCCGGCCAGGGATCTGCTTCGATCGACCCACGGTGGCGGGGAGTCTCTCCCCATCCCGCGCGGCCTCCGGGCGGCCGCGCACGAGCCGACACCGTGACGGGCGGTGGTCGGGGCGACCTCCCCATTCGCCCAAGCTAGGAAAGGCTTTCACATGGACAAGGTGCTCGCCCGCGACAGCGGAAGCGCGGCAGCCCGGTCGCGCCCGCGTGCCGCGGTGGTGTCGATCGTGGCCGGAGCCGCGGCCGTGGCCGCGACGATCGCGGTGGCGACCAGCGCCAGCGCCGGCACGACGCTCGGCGCGTCGGCGGCGGAACAGGGCCGCTACTTCGGCACCGCGGTGGCCGCGAACAAGCTGTCCGACAGCACGTACGTCGGCATCCTGAACCGCGAGTTCAACATGGTCACGCCGGAGAACGAGATGAAGTGGGACGCCACCGAGCCGTCCCAGAACCAGTTCAACTACTCCAGCGCCGACCGGATCGTGGCGCACGCCCAGGCCAACGGCATGCGGGTGCGCGGGCACGCGCTGGCCTGGCACCAGCAGCAGCCGGGCTGGGCGCAGAGCCTGTCCGGCACCGCGCTGCGCAACGCCATGGTCAACCACATCACCCAGGTCGCCACGCACTACAAGGGCAAGATCTACGCCTGGGACGTGGTCAACGAGGCGTTCGACGACAGTAACGGCGGCCGGCGCGACTCCAACCTGCAACGCACCGGCAACGACTGGATCGAGGTCGCCTTCCGCACCGCCCGCGCCGCCGACCCGGGCGCCAAGCTCTGCTACAACGACTACAACACCGACAACTGGACCTGGGCCAAGACGCAGGGCGTCTACAACATGGTCAAGGACTTCAAGGCCCGCGGCGTGCCGATCGACTGCGTCGGCTTCCAGTCGCACTTCAACAACGGCTCGCCCTACCCGGGCAACTACCGCACCACGTTGCAGAACTTCGCCGACCTCGGCGTCGACGTGCAGATCACCGAGCTGGACATCGAGGGCTCCGGCAGCACCCAGGCCACCGCGTACGGCAACGTGGTCAAGGACTGCCTGGCCGTGGCGCGCTGCAACGGCATCACGGTCTGGGGCATCCGCGACAGCGACTCGTGGCGGGCCAGCGGCACGCCGCTGCTGTTCGACGGCAACGGCAACAAGAAGGCGGCGTACACGTCGGTGCTCAACGCGCTGAACGCCGGCGGCACCACGCCGCCGACCAGCACCCCGCCGACCACGCCGCCGCCGACGACCACGCCGCCCACCACCACGCCGCCCACGTCGGAGCCGCCGTCGACGCCCCCGCCGGCCGGCGCCTGCACCGCGACGCTGACCACCAACCAGTGGCAGGGCGGCTTCGTCACCACCGTGCGGGTCACCGCCGGGGGCAGCCCGCTCAACGGATGGTCGGTGTCGGTGACGCTGCCCGCCGGCTCGTCGGTCACCAACGCGTGGAGCGCGCAGGCCAGCGGCTCCAGCGGTGCGGTGACGTTCCGCAACGTCGACTACAACCGCCAGGTCGGCGCCGGCGGCAGCACCGAGTTCGGGTTCCAGGGGACGGGCACCGCCCCCGCCGGCACCCCGAGCTGCACCGCCGGCTGATCCCTTCTCCCCTCTCCCCTCTCCCGCTATCCCCCTGTTTCACGGAAAGAGTGGCTATCCGGGCCCGGATAGCCACTCTTTCCGTGAATCGGGCGCGGGCGGGGGGCGGGACTGGCCATCGACGCGACGTTCAGTCCTCCAGCTCGGGGCCGAGCAGTCGCAACTCCTCGATGTCGGTGGCCGCCTGGAGTTCCCGCAGCACCGCCTCGTCGATCTGGTTGGTGTTGCGCAGCCGGGTCACCGCCTGACGCTTGCGGTCCAGCATCTCCAACTGGAGTCGCCGGGCCAGCTCCCGCTCCCGGTCCGTCGCCTCGTCGCGCGGGTTGCGGACGTCGTCCAGGTGGTCCTGGTAACCGGCGCGGAGCCGCTCCACGGTGTCCGGCGCGACGCCCAGCTCCGCGGCGGTTCCCGGCAGCGCCTCGAGCACCGCCTCGGTGGCCCGGATCCGGGCCACCCGCATCTCGTCCGCGCGCTCCCGGTCACCGGTCAGCCCGGCCCAGCCCACGACCGCGGGCAGCGTGGTGCCCTGCACCACCATGATCAGCACGATCACCACCACGGTGACGAAGATGATCAGGTCACGTTCGCGCACCGGCGTGCCGTCGTGCGTGGCCACCGGCACGGCCAGCGCCGCCGCGAGCGAGACCGCGCCCCGGAACCCTGCCCAGCCCGCCGCGGTACGCATCCGGGCGTCGAAGTGGCGCGACCGCCGCGACTCCCGCCGGTCCACGCGTTGCAGCGCCGAGACCGACAGGTGCACCCAGGCCAGCCGGGTGACCACGACGACCAGCGCCACCAGCACCGCGATGCCGAACGACGCCACCGGCGAGTGGCTGGTGATGCTGCGCAGCGAACGCGGCACCTGCATGCCGAGCAGCACGAACAGGCTGCCGTTGATCATGAAGGTGGAGAGGTCCCAGAACGCGTACGCGGTGACCCGGGAGCGGGCTCGGATCACCCGGGGGCCCGCCCACGACAGCAGCAGACCGGAGACGACCACCGCGAGCACGCCGCTGGCGTGCACCGCGTCGGCGAGCAGGAACGCGACGAACGGGGTCATGATGCTCAGCCCGCCCTCGCGCATCGCGTCGTCGACGTGTTTGCGGATCAGCACGACCAGGCCCCCGACGAGCAGCCCGGCGGCCACCCCACCCAGCGACTTGCCGACGAACTGCCCGGTCAGCGAGAACGCCCCGGGCACCTTCCCGCCGGCGATCACGCCCACCGCCACCGCGAACAGCACCAGCGCCGTACCGTCGTTGACCAGGCTCTCCGCGCGCAGCGTGGTGAGGATGCCCCGCGGCATCCGCTTGGCCAGGCCGGCGACGGCGGCGGCGTCGGTGGGCGCCAGGACCGCGCCGAGCACCCAGGCGGCGGCCGGTTCCACCCCGAGGGCCCGGGTGACGTACGCGACCGCGACCATCGTGATGATCACCAGCGCGACGGCCAGCAGCACGATCACCGCGAGGTTGGCCCGGATCTCCCGGAGGCTGATCACCAGGCTCTCCCGGTAGAGGATCGCCGGCAGGAACAGCACCAGCACCACCTCGGGTTCGAGGACCACGTTCTCGAACGGGGGCAGCAGGCCGAGCAGCGCGCCCATGGCGATCAGCAGCACCGGCGGCGCGACGCTGTACCGGCCGCCGATGGTGGTGCCGACGAGCACGGTGGCACCGAGCACGCCGATCAGCACCAGTGCGTCCACGCGGTACCCCCGTCACCGTCCGCCGGAACCACCGTGCCGCACCTCGTGGGCCCGGTGCGGCGGAACGGGCCGATCGCTACTCGAAGCGGGACGGGTCGCCGGCGCCCCGGCGCAGGATCTCCGGCTCCGGGCCGGACAGGTCGACCACGGTGGTCGGTTCGAGCCCGCAGTCCCCGGCGTCGACCACGGCCTCGACCAGGTGGTCGAGCCGTTCCTTGATCTCCCAGCCCTGGGTCATCGGCTCCGTCTCACCGGGCAGCAGCAGGGTGCTGGAGAGCAGCGGCTCGCCCAGCTCGGCGAGCAACGCCTGGGTGACGGTGTGCTTCGGCACCCGCGCGCCGACCACCCGCCGGCGCGGGTCCTGCAACCGACGCGGCACCTCCGAGGTGGCCGGCAGCAGGAACGTGTAACTGCCCGGGATCACGGACTTGACCTGCCGGAAGACCGCGTTGCTGAGCTTGACGAACTGACCGAGCTGGGCGAAGTCGGCGCACACCAGCGTGAACGGGTGCCGCTCGTCGAGCCGCCGGATCTCCCGGATCCGCTCCACGCCGGCCCGGTTGCCGAGCCGGCAGCCGAACGCGTAGCAGGAGTCGGTCGGGTAGACGATCACGCCGTCGGACCGGAGCAGGTCCACCACCTGCCGGATCACCCGGGGTTGGGGGTTGTCCGGATGCAGGTCGTAGTACCGCGCCACGCCGGCCAGCCTATGCCCCTTCCCGATCACCCGCAGGTTTGCCGGGGGCCGGTTCCGGAAACAGGTGGGGGCCGTTCACCACAGGGGGGATCGACCATGTCCGAATCCAGCACCGACCGCGCCGCCGCCCGTCCGGCGGAGGTGACCGACCCACTGCTGTGGGATCTGTCCGCCGCGGTGGCCGACGCGCACCAGCCGGACGCGGAGCGGGCGTGCGCCAGCCCGAGCTGCGCCGGCGCGGCCTGGCCGTGCGCCGCCTGGGACACCGCGCAGGCGGGGCTGAGCGCCGCCCGGCCCGGGTCGTCCGCGACCGGCGCGTCACCCACCACCGCCCCTCAGCGCCTGGCCCCCGCCGCCTGACCCATCCCACCACCCACCCCACCCCGCTCCCACTCACGTTCACGGAAAGAGTGGCTATCCGGTGCCGGATAGCCACTCTTTCCGGGAAAAAGGGGGCGCTCGCGGGGGTGTGGGTGGGGCGCGAGCGGGGGTGGGAGAGCGCTCTCTTGGGCAACAAAACATTGACGGACGCGTAACCGGAACCTAATCTCGCTTCTCAAGAGAGCGCTCTCTCAACCGTCGGACCACCATCCGGACACCACCTTCTCCTCTGAAGGGGACCTCCATGACACTCCCCCTGCGGGACGTCTCCCCCGGCGCCGCACCGCCGCCGACCCCTCCCCCGTCCACTCCCCGGCGCCGCCGGGCCATCGCCCTCGCTGCCGCGTCCCTGCTGGCGGCCGGCCTGCTCGGCGTCGTGGTCGGCGGTGGCGGCACCGCCACCGCCGGCACCGTCGGCGCGGGCAGCTACACCGAGACACTGCCGCCCGGGGCCGTGCTGCCCAAGGGCTGCGGCACGGTCAGCACCAACCCCCGCGTCTTCGCCACCGCCGACGCGCCGGCCGGCGCGATCCCCACCAACGACTGGTGGTCCTCACTGATCTGGAAGCGCAACAACTGCGGGACCAGCGAGAACCTCCAGGCCCACCCGCTGGCGTTCAAGGCCGAGAACAACGGGCTCGGGCTGTCCTACACCACCACGCCGGCGATCAGCGGCACCGCGACCGGGGTCGGCGAGTACCACTACCCGTACACCGAGGACGTCCGCGTCGGGGTGGCCGGGCTGGCCGCGCCGGTGGTCAAGGCCGCCGACTGGACCGACTGGACCGTCACCGCCGACTGGAGCGACGGCAACCGCAGCATGCGGGCCACCATCGGACACGGCCTGCCGTTCAGCTACTACACCGTGACCGGCGGCGGCGCCGCGCAGCTCACCGCCACCGCGACGCCGACCGTGTGGCGCAACTCCGGCGCCACCATCGGCTTCACCGTCAACGGCCACGACTACGTCGCGTACGGGCCGACCGGGTCCACCTGGACCGTCAACGGCGCCGGCATCAGCTCCACGCTGGCCGGCAAGGGCTACTTCTCGGTGGCGGTGCTGCCCGGCGGCGCGGACAAGGCCGCCCTGGCCGACACCTACGGCCGGTACGCCCACGCGCACGTCACCGGCACCCGGATGAGCTACGCCTACGACCCGGCGACCGGCTCGGTGCGCACCACCTACGCGTTCACCACCACGCCCCGCGAGGGCACCGAGACGAAGACGGTCGTGGCGCTCTACCCGCACCAGTGGCGCAGCCTCACCGGCGCCACGCCGATCACCCCGACGTACGTCTCGCCCCGCGGCGCCATGCGGGTGCTCGCCGGCGTGCCGTCGTTCACCACCTCGATGCGCTTCACCGGTGTGCTGCCCGAGGTACCGGCCGTCGGCGACGCCGCCGGCGCGGACCTGAGCACGGTCACCAACTACCTCAACGCCGAGCTGGCCAACCCGGAGGGGATCAGCGGCAAGGACACCTACTGGGCCGGCAAGGGCCTCGGCCGGGCCGCCCGGATCGCCGAGATCGCCGACCAGCTCGGGCTCACCCCGGTCCGCGACGCGGCCGTGGCGGCCATGAAGACCCGGCTCACCAACTGGCTCACCGCCGGCTCCGGCGAGACCGGCCAGCTCTTCTACTACGACCGCAACTGGGGCACGCTGATCGGCTACCCCGCCTCGTACGGCTCCGACGAGGACCTCAACGACCACCACTTCCACTACGGCTACTTCGTCGCCGCGGCGGCCACGGTGGCCAAGTTCGACCCCGGCTGGGCCGACGACACCCGCTACGGCGGCATGGTCGACCTGCTCATCCGCGACGCCAACAACTACGACCGGGCCGACGGGCGCTTCCCGTACCTGCGGGACTTCGACATCTACGCCGGCCACGACTGGGCCTCCGGCCTGGCGCCGTTCTTCGCCGGCAACAACCAGGAGTCCTCCTCGGAGGGGATGAACTTCGCCAACGCCCTGATCCAGTGGGGACAGGCCACCGGCAACACCGCCGTCCGGGACGCCGGCGTCTACCTGTGGACCACGCAGTCGGCGGCCATCTCGGAATACTGGTTCGACGTGCACGACGAGAACTTCCCGGCCGGCTTCGGGCACAAGACCGTCGGCATGGTGTGGGGCGACGGCGGCGCGTACGCCACCTGGTTCTCCTCCGCGCCGGAGATGATCCAGGGCATCAACATGCTGCCGATCACCGGCGGGCACCTCTACCTGGGCGACCACCCCGAGTACGTCAAGGCCAACTACGCCGAGCTGCTCACCAACAAGAACGGCCCGCCGACGGTGTGGCAGGACATCATCTGGGAGTTCCTGGCGCTCGGCGACGGCGACGAGGCGTTGCGCAACTTCCGGGCCAACAGCACGTTCGCCAGCGAGGAGGGCGAGAGCAAGGCGCACACGTTCCACTGGATCCGCAACCTGGCCGCACTCGGCAACGTGGACACCACGGTCACCGCGAACCACCCGCTGGCCAAGGTGTTCCGCAAGGGCACCGCACGCACCTACGTGGCGTCGAACATCACCGCCGCGCCGCTGACCGTCACGTTCTCCGACGGCACCCGGCTCGCCGTGCCGGCCGGGAAGACCGCCACCTCCGGGGCGTACACCTGGAGCGGCGGCAACGCCACCGGCGGCGTGACCGTGCCGACCGGCCCCCCGCCGACCGGCACGCCGACGCCGGACCCGACCACCCCGACGCCCACCCCGACCACCGCCAGCCCGACGCCGACCAGCCCGAGCCCCAGCCCGAGCACCTCGACGCCGACGCTGGAGCCGACCCGCTACCTGGCCGCCGGCGGCGGGCTGGACGGCACCGCCGGCCCGGCCGGCACGGTCACCGTCGTCGCCGCGAACGGCAACCACGACGGGACGCCGACCAGCCCGCAGGTCTTCACCGCCACCGGGCTGACCGGCACGTACACCGGCGGGACCACCGCCTTCGACCTGGGCGTCGACGCCGGCATCGCGGTCGGCAACGGCGTCCAGGCCCGGGTCTCGTACGACCTGACCGGTGACGGCAGCTTCGACCGGGTGGAGACCTACCGGTACTTCGCCACCGACCCGATCGTCGGGTTGGAGCGTTACCGCCAGACCCAGGGCCTGGCGTCGGCCACCGGCACGCTGGGCAACCTGGCCGGTGGCACGGTGAAGGTCGAGGTGTGGAACGCCATCGGCAACAACCCCACCACGGTCGGCACCGGCGACCGCTCGACGATCACCCTGCCCTACTCCCGGTGACCGAGGACCGGCGCCCCGACCCGTCGACGGGTCGGGGCGCCGGCCGTCACGGCCAGCGGCTGGCGGTGGCCTCGAACAGCTCCGGGTCGCTGGCCACCGGGATGACACAGACGAGGTGACCGCCGGGGGCGCGCAGCACGTGGCAGTCCTGCCAGCGGGAGACCGGGGTGGCGCCCAGCCCGCGCAGCCGCTCGACCTCGGCGGGCACGTCGTCGGTTTCGATGTCGAGGTGGTGCCGGGGCGTGTCGTCCACCGCCTGCACGGCGGTGACCAGGCCCGGCACCACGTCGGCCAGGCCGGTGAACTCGGGCTCCGACGGGTCGGTGCGCACCTCGGCGCCGAGCGCGGCGGACCAGAACGCGCTCACCTCCCCGGCCGACTCCTTCGGCGCGTCGATGATCAGGGCGTACAGGCGGGACCGATGCATCGCCCGAGCCTAGACATGATCGCCGTGCCCGGCAGCCCCGCCGGATCCGACGGTGGCCTCGGCCAGCAGCTCCAGCAGGTGCCGGTACGGCTGCCCGGTGGCCCGCGTCAGGCCGATCTCGCAGGTACGGTTCACCGAGGCGTACCCGTCGAACGGGCGGGCCGTCACGGCGGCGGCCTCGGCGCGGGTCGCCGACGCGGTCAGCTCCGGGTGCAGCAGACCCCGGTCGCCGGCGAAGCCGCAGCACTGCCAGCCCTCCGGGACCACCACCTCGTCGGCGACCGCCCGGGCCACCGTGAGCACCGCGTCGTCCAGGCCCAGCCGCACCGACGAGCAGGTCGGGTGCAGCGCCAGCGAGCCGAGCCGGCGGCGCACGGTCAGCCGTGGCAGCAGCGTGGTGGCCGTGAACTCCACCGCGTCGACCACGCGGAGCCCGCCGGCGTCGGCGAGCAGCCGGTCGAAGCCCTCGGTGCAGGAGGCGGCGTCGCTGACCACCGGCAGCGCGCCGTCCCGGCTGGCCGCCCGCAGCACCGCCGGCACCCGGTCCCGCACCGCCCGCCACCCGTCGGTGAGGCCCTTGGACGACCAGGGGGTGCCGCAGCACAGGTCGCCGACGCCGGCCGGCACGAGCAGGCGTACGCCGGCCCGGTCGGCGAGCGTGCGCAGCGCGTCGGCCACGCCGGTCCCGCCCTCGGCGGGGGCGAACAGCGTGCCGAGGCAGGACGGGACGAAGACCGCGTCCGGCTCGTCGGCCGGGTGCGGCCGGCGGGGCGTGCCGCCGCGCGGCAGGTCCCGCCGCCACTGCGGCACCCGCTCGGCGCCCAGCACGAAGCGGGCCGCCCGGGTGGCCGCCTCGGGCAGCGCCGGCGGCAGCGCGCCGGCCAGGTCCAGCCCACGGGCCATGCCCCGGGTGGTGGCGCCCCAGCGTCGGGCCGCGCCCCGCCAGCCGGCCCGCGCCGCCCGGCCCTGCTCCTCGGCGCGCAGTCGCTTGACCAGGTCACCGGTGTTGATCAGCACCGGGCAGGCGGTGGCGCACATGCCGTCCACGGCGCACGTCTGCACCGCGTCGTAGTCGTACGCGTCGGTCAGCTCCCGGGCCAGCGCGGCGTCGCCGGCGGCCTCGGCGGCGGCGATCTCCCGGCGCAGCACGATGCGCTGCCGGGGCGTGGTGGTCAGGTCGCGGCTGGGGCAGACCGGCTCGCAGTAACCGCACTCGACGCAGCGGTCCACCTCCTCCTCGACGGTCGGCACGGTCTTCAGGTGCCGCAGGTGCACCGTCGGGTCGTCGCTGAGCAGCACGCCCGGGTTGAGCACCCCGTGCGGGTCGCAGAGCGTCTTCAGCTCCCGCATCACGTCGTACAGCTCGTCGCCGAACTGACGGCGCACGTACGGGGCCATCACCCGGCCGGTGCCGTGCTCGGCCTTGAGCGTGCCGCCGTGGCCGAGCACCAGGTCGACCAGTTCCTCGGTGAAGTCGGCGTAGCGGTCCGGGGCCGCGCCGTCGGCGAACCGCTCGTTGAGCATGAAGTGCAGGTTGCCGTCCTTGGCGTGCCCGAAGATCACGCTGTCGGCGTAGCGGTGGTGGCCGAACAGGTCGGCCAGCGCCGCGCAGGTGTCGGCGAGCGCCGCCACCGGCACCGCGATGTCCTCCAGCAGCGCGGTGGTGCCGGACGGGCGGGCGCCGGCCACCGCCGCGTACAGCCCCTTGCGGATGTGCCACAGCGCGGCCCGGGCGGCGGGCTCGCCGCTGAGCCGGGCCGGGGTGGTCAGCGGCAGGTCGGCCAGCACCGGCCCGGCGGCGGCGACCCGGTCGGCCAACGCGTCCGGCGCGGACTCCTGCCACTCCACCAGCAACGCGGCGTGCCCGCGCACGGCCAGGGCGCGCAGCGCGGCGTCCGCCTTCGGGTCGCGCTGGGCCACCCGCAGCGCGGCGGCGTCGAGCAGCTCGACCGCCGCCGGCCCGGCGGCCACCAGCGCCGGCATGGCGGCCATCGCCGCGTTGAGGGAGTCGAAGACCAGCAGGCCGGTCGCGGCGTGCCGGTGCACGGGTACGGTGCGGAACGTCGCGGACGCGACGAACGCGAGCGTGCCCTCGCTGCCCACCACCAGCCGGGTGAGCAGGTCGGCCGCGTCGTCGTGGTCGAGGAACGCGTTGACGCCGTACCCCATGGTGTTCTTCATGGCGAACTGGGCGCGGACCCGGCGCACCGAGTCGGGGTTGCCGCGGACCCGGTCGCGCAGCCGGAGCAGGCCGGTGTGCAGCGCCGGCTCGGCGGCGCGCAACTGGGCGTCGGCGTCCGGGGCGCCGGTGTCCAGCACGGTGCCGCTGGGCAGCACCAGCACCAGCGACTCCAGCGTGCGGTAGGTGTTGGCCTCGGTGCCGCAGGTCATGCCGCTGGAGTTGTTGGCGACCACGCCGCCGACCGTGCAGGCGGACTCGCTGGCCGGGTCCGGGCCGAGCCGGCGACCGTGCGGCGCGAGCCGCGCGTTGACCTGCCGCAGCACCACGCCCGGCTGCACCCGCACCCGCCGCCCGTCGTCGAGCACCGTCAGGTCGCGGAAGTGCCGGCGGACGTCGACGAGCAGCCGGTCGGTGACCGCCTGGCCGCTGAGGCTGGTGCCGCCGGAGCGGAACGTCAGCGGCGTGCCGGTGCGGCGGCTGTGCGTCAGCAGCGCGGCGACCTGGCCGGCGTCGGCCGGGGTGGCCACCGCGCCGGGGTGCAGCAGGTAGTGCGACGCGTCGTGGGCCAGCCGCAGCCGGTCCGCGGCCCGGGTGCTCACCCCGCCGGGCACCGCCGCCTCCAGCCCGGCCCGGACCGACGCGCTCAACTCTCCCATGATCACCATCCTCCCGACCCCACCCTAATCCCGTCCCCGGTCCGCCCCGGTCGGTCGGGCGGCGATCATGAGGTTGGCCGCGACAATCCGGACGGCGGCGGCCGCCAACCTCATGATCGTCGGGGGTCGCCGTCGGCGGTGAGGCAGGACAGGACGCGGCGCTGGAACGCGCGGGCGGCCGGACCGGTCGGGGGCGGGGCGCCGCGGCGGGCGGCGATCGACGCCCGGATCAACGCGGCGTCCGGGTCGGTGGCGGCCACCCGCAGGCCGGCGTCGACCTTGCCCAGCCAGACCCCGTCGCGGTGGCGCACCAGCGCGCGGCAGGCCCCGAGCACCGCGTCCTCGGCGCCCGGCGCCGGCCCGTCGCCGGGCGGTGTGGGCCGCGCCAGCCACCAGCGCAGCGCGTCCACCAGCAGCGCCCGCAGCGCCGCCGGGGACGGGTCGGCGACGACGTCGGCGGCGGGCGCGCCGAGCAGTGCCAGGCCGGACTGGCGCAGGATGCTGCGGTCCAGCGCGTACCAGAACCGCCCGTCGGCGGCGGGCCGGTCGGCCGGGTCGAACGTGGCCCGGAACGCCATCGCGGCGCCGGTGTTCAGCTCCACCTCGAAGCCCGGCTCGGGCGTGCCGGAGGCGGCCACGTCCCGCCGGTAGACGACCAGCTCCAGGCCGCGCGCCGGGCAGGGCAGCGCCTCGTGCCGCAGCCGGTCCACCAGCGCCCGCTTCGCGGCGGCCGGGACCGGGCCGGCGACCAGCAACGCCACGTCCACGTCGCTACGCCCCGGCTGGTAGCCGCCCAGCCCGACCGAACCGGCCGCGTACGCGCCGGTCAGGTCGTCGCCGAGCACGCCGCGGGCACGCTCGACCAGGTCGGCGAGGTAGTCGCGGACGTCGTCACGCATGCCGGCATCCTGCCTCGGGCGGTCACCGGCGCCGACGGCCGGGTCAGTCCACCGGCTCCGGGCAGCAGACCGTCAGCCCGCCCGGCACCACCTTGACCTTCAGCCGTTTCGCCGTGCCCCGCGCGCCGCCGTCCAGCTCGTACGTCTTCGGCGCGGCGAACCGTACGGTGATCTTCCGACCCCGGGTGATCCGCACGAACGGCGACTCGTCGGAGCGCCCGGCGGCCATCCGCCCCAGCGTGCGGGCCCAGTCCACGGCGCCGCTGGCGGTGGCGACGCCCACCTCGAGCGCGCCGTCGTCGGGCCGGGCGTCGTCGAAGGCCGGGATGCCGCCGGTGATGGTGCCGACGTTGCCGAACAGCACGCAGCTCGCCTCGCCGTCGAACCAGTCGGCGCCGTCCACCCGGACGCGGGTGCGCACGCACTCGCCGCGCACGTGCCGCAGCCCGGTCCAGACGTAGGCGACCCGGCCGAGCCGGCTCTTGAGCCGGCGGTCCGCGTCGCGGATCAGGTCGCCGTCGAACCCGGCGCCGGCCATCACCGCGAAGTGCTCCCCGTTGATCCGGCCGAGGTCCAGCCGGCGGCGCGGGCCGTGCAACGCGACCCGGACCGCCTCGGGCAGGTCGGCGGGGATGCCGAGGTTGACGGCGAAGAGGTTGGCGGTGCCGGCGGGCAGGATGCCCATCGGCACGTCGGTGCCGGCCAGCGCGTCGGCACACCGCTGCACCATGCCGTCGCCGCCCCAGACCAGCACCAGCTCCGCGCCCTCGTCGAGGGCGGCGCGGACCCGCTTCGGCGCCTTGCGGCTCTTCGGCACCTCGTACCAGAGCAGCCGGCCGACGCCGGCGCCGACGAGGCGGGCGCGCAGCTCGTCCAGGCCGCCGCCGAAGGTCTTCTTCCGGTGGGCCACGACCGCGATCACACCCGTGCGGGCAGGGCGGTCGGTGGTGCTCGTTCTCATGGCGCCCTCGTACCCGGAGCGCGCCCGGCCCACGCCTGCCGCCGGGACCGGCCCGGCCGCCCGTCCACGCTGAATCTATGTGCACCGATTGCGTAGAGCGGCAATCCTCGCATCTCGGACCAGCCACCGTCCACGGACGACAATGTTCACCCTGATCAGGGGCTATTGAAGATCATGGCTTCCTGAATTCGCGTCGACGGCCGACTGTCCGGCAGGTGTCGGTTGCCCCGGTCACCCATTGCTCCCGGCTCGCACGCCGTGTGATTGTGCACCCAACGAGCCGCCGACCCCCGACGGCCCGGACGGTCGATCTGTCGACCCGGAGCCACGCCGGCAGCTCCGGTGACCGACCGTCACCCCGCCTCGCACCATCGCGCCGCCCGTCCCCACCGGGCTCCGTGCGGCGCGCCTAGGAACAGGAGCACACCCTCTTGAAGCTCTCACCCCGCCTCGCCGCGCTCACCGGCGCGGCCGCGGCCGGCGTGCTGGCCGCCGGCACCGCCGCGGCCGTGCAGGCCGCGCCCCCCGGGCCCGCCGCCCCGAACCCCGCCCAGGCCCGCGCGACAGCCGCCGACTCGGCTCGCGCGCTGGTCGCGAACCGTCCCGCCTACCTGCAGGCCGGCTCCGACGACGCGTTCGTGCAGAAGCCCGTGATCTCCTCCGAGGGCACCCAGTACGTGCCCTACGAGCGGACCTACCGGGGCCTGCCGGTGGTCGGCGGCGACTTCGTGCTCGCCACCGACGCCGCCGGCAACCTGAAGTACGCCTCGGTCGCCCAGCAGCGGCCGATCGGCGCGCTCGCCACCACCCCCAAGCTGACCTCGACCGCCGCCGCGAAGACGGCGCGCGCCCAGCTCAAGACCGTCAGCGCGGTCGAGGGCACCACGCTCGTGGTCTACACGCTCGGCGCCAGCCCGACGCTGGCCTGGGAGACCACCGTGCGCGGCACCGGCGCGGACGGCGCCAGCCGGCTCACCGTGGACGTCGACGCCCGTACCGGGGCGGTGCTGCGCAAGCAGGAGCACATCGTCAACGGCACCGGCACCGGCGCCTGGAACGGGCCCAGCCCGCTGACGCTGAACACCACCCAGTCGGGCAGCACGTACACCATGAAGGACCCGACCGTCACGAACCTCAGCTGCCAGGACGCCGCGAACAACACCACGTTCAGCGGCACCGACGACGCCTGGGGCAACGGCACCGGCACCAACAAGGAGACCGGCTGCGTCGACGCGCTGTTCTCCGCCCAGACCGAGCACAAGATGCTCAACCAGTGGCTGGGCCGCAACGGCGCCGACGGCAACGGCGGCTACTGGCCGATCCGGGTGGGCCTGAACGACCAGAACGCCTACTACGACGGCACCCAGGTCCAGATCGGCAAGAACACCGCCGGTCAGTGGATCGGCTCGCTCGACGTGGTGGCCCACGAGATCGGCCACGGCATCGACGACCACACCCCCGGTGGCATCTCCGGCGGCGGCACCCAGGAGTTCGTGGCGGACACGTTCGGCGCGGCCACCGAGTGGTTCGCCAACGAGCCGTCCAGCTACGACGCGCCGGACTTCCTGGTCGGCGAGAAGATCAACCTGGTCGGCTCCGGCCCGATCCGCAACATGTACAACCCGGGGGCGCTCGGCGACCCGAACTGCTACTCCAGCAGCGTCCCCGGTGGCGAGGTGCACGCCTCCGCCGGGCCGGGCAACCACTGGTTCTACCTGCTGGCCAACGGCAACAGCCCGACCAACGGGCAGCCGTCCAGCTCGACCTGCAACGGTGGCAGCGTGACCGGCCTGGGCATCCAGAAGGCCATCAAGATCATGTACAACGCGATGCTGCTGAAGACCTCGTCCTCGTCGTACCTGAAGTACCGCACCTGGACGCTGCAGGCGGCGAAGAACCTCTACCCGAGCGGCTGCACCGAGTTCAACACGGTCAAGGCGGCCTGGGACGCGGTCAGCGTGCCGGCGCAGTCGGGTGACCCGACCTGCTCCGGCGGCGGCACCCCGACGCCCACGCCGACCACCTCCACCCCGCCGTCGGGTGGCTGCTCCGGCAACAAGCTGGCCAACCCCGGCTTCGAGTCGGGCAACGTGAACTGGACCGCCTCGTCCGGCGTCATCACCACCGACAGCGGCCAGGCCGCGCACGGCGGCTCGTACAAGGCGTGGCTCGACGGCTACGGCTCCTCGCACACCGACACGCTCACCCAGTCGGTCAGCATCCCGGCCGGCTGCCGGGCCACGCTGAGCTTCTGGCTGCACGTCGACAGCGCGGAGTCCACCACGAGCACCGCGTACGACAAGCTGACCGTCAAGGCCGGCAGCACCACGCTGGCGACCTACTCCAACCTGAACAAGGCCACCGGCTACGTGCAGCGGTCCTTCGACATCTCGTCGCTGGCCGGCACCACCGCCACCATCTCGTTCAGCGGCGTGGAGGACGCCTCCCTCCAGACGTCCTTCGTCGTCGACGACACCGCGGTCAACCTGAGCTGACCGCAACGCGAGCGGCCGGTCGTCGTCCTCGGAGACGACCGGCCGCTCCGTCGTCTCCGGTGACCCGCCGCCGCGGGCCGCTGACCGCCGATCAGGCCGGACGGGCGAGCGGCGTGGGACGTTGACCGCCGATCAGGCCGGACAGGCGAGCGGCGTGGGACGTTGACCGCCGATCAGGCCGGACAGGCGGGCGGCGCGGGGCGCTGATCAGTCCGGACGGGCGGCGCGGGACGCGGCGGCGCGGTCGCGGCGGATCCGCGCGGCCACCTCGTGCATCGTCGCGCTGAACAGCTCCGCCTGGTCGGGCAGTCCGCCGAGCCGGGCGGCGAGCGCGTCGGCGTCCGCCCGGGCCGAGGCGCTGACCTGAGCGTCCAACTCGGCGAGCGCGGCGTTGACGGCGGCGACGACGTGCCCGCAGAGCGCCTCCAGCGGCTCGCCGGCCAGCTCCGGGTCGACCGCGACGGAATGCAGCCGGCCACCCTGGACGGCGACCGCGCGGACCCGGCCGCCGGCCGCGGCGCCCTCGGCCCGCAGCAGGTCGCCCGGCTCGCCGTCGGCGTGCACGGTGGCCCGGGACCGCATCGCGGCCAACGCCTGCTGCGTGCGGGTCAGCAGCTCGTCGAGGCTCACGGCGGCCGAGAACGCATCGTTGGTCATATCCGCGCTTTCTTCACGTCTTAGCCAAGCACCCGTGACCATAGCAACCGGCGGCGACGGAACCCGGTCACCGGCCACCCCGCTCCGGCGGCGATGCCGCGGAGCAGGACAGACTCCCGGTGATCCGGCGTGTCGTGGCACGGGTGTACGCCCGGCCGGGCCGTCGGCGGGGCGCTACCGTGGGCGGGACCGGACAAGATCGCGCGAGGAGCGGGTGGATGACCGACCACGGACCCGAGCTGGCCTTCGGCAGCTTCCTCACGCCGGCCGCCGGGCAGCCCGAGCAGGTGGTGGCGCTCGCCACGCTCTGCGAGCGGGCCGGGCTGGACCTGGTCACCTTCCAGGACCATCCCTACCTGCCGGCCTTCCTGGACACCTGGACGCTGATGTCGTACGTGGCCGCCGCCACCGACCGGATCCGCCTGGCCGGCAACGTGCTCAACCTGCCGCTGCGCCAACCGGTGGTGCTGGCGCGCAGCGTCGCCAGCCTGGACCTGCTCACCGGCGGCCGGGTCGAACTGGGCCTCGGCGCGGGCGCGTTCTGGGACGGGATCGAGGCGGCCGGCGGGCGGCGGCTCTCCCCCGGCGCGGCGGTCGACGCGCTCGACGAGGCGATCCGGGTCATCCGCGAGGTGTGGGACACCGACCGGCGCGACATGATCCGCCTGCCCGGCGAGCACTACCGGGTGGTCGGGGCGAAACGCGGGCCGGCCCCGGCGCATCCGGTGGGCATCTGGGTGGGCGCGTACAAGCCGCGGATGCTGCGGCTGGTCGGCCGCGCCGCGGACGGCTGGCTGCCGTCGCTGTCGTACCTGCCGAACGGGCCGGACGACCTGCCGGCACTCAACGCGCTTGTCGACGACGGCGCGCGGGCCGCTGGCCGGGACCCGGGCGCGATCCGCCGGATGCTCAACGTGACCGGCACGTTCGCCCGCTCGTCGACCGGCTTCCTCGCCGGCCCGCCGGAGCAGTGGGTGGAGGAGCTGGCCGGGCTCACCCTGGCGCACGGCATCACCACGTTCATCCTCGCCGGTGACGAGCCACGCGCCATCCAACTGTTCGCGCAGGAGGTGGCGCCGGCGGTGCGGGAGCTGGTCGCCGCCGAGCGCACCACGCCCGGCAGCGGCGCCCGGGCCGTCGCCGGGGAGCAGGCCGCGGCCGGCGGTCCGACCGCGCTCGCGGTCACCCCCACCCCCGACCCCGGGGTACGCCTGAGCGCGCGCCGCCCCTGGGACGAGTCGACCCGGCCGGCCGCCCCGCCAGCGCCGGCCGGTCAGGTCTACCCGGCCGGCGGGCAGGCGGCCGGGCAGCACCTGGTGGACGTGCACGACCACCTGCGCCGGGAGCTGGCCCAGGTGCGCGACCTGCTCGACCAGGTCCGGCGCGGCGCGGTCTCGCCCGGTGGGGCGCGGGCCGCGCTGAACGAGATGACCATGCGGCAGAACAACTGGACGCTGGGCGCCTACTGCGCGGCCTACTGCACGGTGGTGACCCAGCACCACGGGCTGGAGGACGCCTCGATCTTCCCGCACCTGCGCCGGGCCGACGCCGGGCTGGCGCCGGTGCTGGACCGCCTGGCGGAGGAACACGTGGTGATCCACGACGTGGTGGAGAGCGTGGACCGGGCGCTGGTGGAACTGATCCGCTCCCCCGGCGACTTCACCGCACTACAGGACGCGGTGGACCTGCTCACCGACACGCTGCTGTCGCACCTGTCGTACGAGGAGCACCAGATCGTCGAGCCGCTGGCCCGCTACGGCTTCTTCCCCGGCCAGCTGTGAAAGGAGGGGCCCCTTGTTAACGCCTGGCGTTAACAAGGGGCCCCTCCTTTCACCTCTAGAGGCCGCGGGCGAGGCGGTCGGCGAGGATCCGGGTGAAGCGCGCCGGGTCGGCGAGGTCGCCCCCCTCGGCCAGCAGCGCCATGCCGTAGAGCAGCTCGGCGGTCTCGGTCAGCGCGGCGGCGTCGCCGCCCTCGCCGTGCGCCTTGCGCAGCCCGGTGACCAGCGGATGGGTCGGGTTCAGCTCCAGGATGCGCTTGACCTGGGGCACCTCCTGGCCCATCGCCCGGTACATCTTCTCCAGCGTCGGCGTCATGTCGTACGCGTCGCCCACCACGCAGGCCGGTGACGTGGTCAGCCGGGTGGACAGGCGTACCTCCTTGACGCTGTCGGCGAGCGCGCCGCCGAGGAAGGTGAGCAGCTCGGCGTACTCCTGCCGTTCCGCCTCGGCCTTCTCCTTCTCCTCCTCGGTCTCCAGGTCGACCTGGCCCTTGGCCACCGAGCGCAGCGTCTTCCCGTCGTACGCGCCGACCCGCTCGACCCACACCTCGTCCACCGGGTCGGTGAGGATCAGCACCTCGTAGCCCTTGGCCCGGAACGCCTCCAGGTGCGGGGAGTTCTCGATGGTGGCCCGGTTGTCGCCGGTGGCGTAGTAGATCTCGGTCTGGCCGTCCTTCATCCGCTCCACGTAGTCGCGCAGCGTGGTCAGCTCGGCCGGGTCGTGGGTGGAGGCGGCGCGGACCAGGTCGAGCAACGCGTCGGTGTTGTCCGCGTCCTCCAGCAGGCCCTCCTTGACCACCGGCCCGAACTCGGTCCAGAACGTGCGGTACGACTCGGCGGGCAGGCCCTTGAGCGTGGCGAGCACCTTCTTGACCAGCCGCCGGCGCACGGCGCTGATCTGCCGGTCCTGCTGGAGGATCTCGCGGGAGATGTTCAGCGACAGGTCGTGCGCGTCCACCACGCCCTTGACGAAGCGCAGGTAGTTCGGGATCAGCGCCTCGCAGTCGTCCATGATGAACACGCGCTTGACGTAGAGCTGCACGCCGCGCCGGCCCTGCGGGGAGAACAGGTCGACCGGGGCGTGCGAGGGCAGGAAGAGCAACGCCTCGTACTCGAAGGTGCCCTCGCCGCGCATGTGGATGGTTTCCAGCGGGTCCGCCCAGTCGTGCGCGACGTGCCGGTAGAACTCCTTGTACTCCGCCTCGTCGACCTCGTCCCGGGACCGCGCCCAGAGCGCCTTCATCGAGTTGAGCGTCTGCTCCTCGCGGGTGGTGTCGCCGTCCTCGCCGGGCTTGTCGACGGTCATCCGGATCGGCCAGGCGATGAAGTCGGAGTAGCGCTTGACGATCTCCCGGATGGTCCGGTCGGCGGCGTAGTCGTGCAGGTTGTCCTCGGCGTCGACCGGCTTGAGGTGCAGCGTGACGGAGGTGCCCTGCGGCGCCTCCTCGACCGCCTCCACCGAGTAGGTGCCCTCGCCGGTGGACTCCCACCGGGTGCCACCGGTCTGCCCGGCGCGGCGGGTCAGCAGCGTCACCCGGTCGGCGACCATGAAGGTGGCGTAGAAGCCGACGCCGAACTGGCCGATCAGCTCCTGCGAGGCGGCGGCGTCCTTCGACTCGCGCAGCTTGCGCAGCATCTCGGCGGTGCCGGACTTGGCGATGGTGCCGATCAGCGCCACCACCTCGTCGCGGGACATGCCGATGCCGTTGTCCCGCACGGTCAGCGTGCGGGCCTCGGCGTCGGTCTCAATCTCGATGTGCAGGTCGGACGTGTCGGCCGACAGCTCCTTGTCGACAAGCGACTCCAGCCGCAGCTTGTCCAGCGCGTCGGACGCGTTCGAGATGAGTTCACGCAGGAAGACGTCCTTGTTCGAGTAGATCGAGTGCACCATCAGCTGCAACAGCTGACGCGCCTCCGCCTGGAACTCCAACGTCTCGACCCGGTCGCTCACACCGACTCCCTTCACCGTGGCGGTCCTACCGCGGAAAGGATACGAGGCGTGACCGCGACGGTACCCACCGGCCGGGCCGGCCCGGGAAATCAAACTGGTCCAACCAGTTGACGGGTTGATGTGTCCGGGGCCACACTGCTGGCCATGGCCTTCACCCCCGCGCCGCGCGCCTCGGTCTCCGACCACGTCTTCGGCCAGCTCCGCGACGCCATCGTGTCCGGGCGCCACCGGCCCGACGAGACGCTGCCCGGCGAGCGGGAGCTGGCCGCCGCGTTCGCGGTGAACCGGCACGCGGTGCGGGAGGCGCTGCGCCGACTGCAACAGCTCGGTCTGGTCCGGGTCAGCCAGGGCGGCGCGACCCGGGTGCTCGACTGGCGGGTGCACGCCGGGCTCGACCTGGCGCTGTCGCTGGCCCGCTCCGGCGACGTACTCCCGGTCGAGACGCTGGTGCGCGACATGCTGGAGATGCGGGCCTGCGTCGGCGTCGACGCGGCCCGGCTCTGCGCCGAACGCGGCGACGAGGCGGTGGTCGCCGCGCTGGTCCGGGCCGCCGAGGAGTACGGCGCGCTCGCGCCGGACCTGGACCGGATGGCCGAGGCGAACATCCGCATCTGGCGGCTGGTGGTGCGGGGCAGCGGCAACACCGCCTACCAGTTGGCCTTCAACAGCCTGGTCGCCGGCACGTTCGCGGTCGGTGACGTCCCCCCGGACGCCCGCGCCGCCGAGCTGCTCGACGTCGCCGGGCACCGCCGGCTCGCCGCGGCGGTCGCGTCCGGCCGGGGCGAGGCGGCGGCCCGGCAGGCCCGGGCGCTGCTGACCGCCCCGGTCACCCCCACCCCCACCCCCGGAAGGGAAGCGCGCGCATGATCCCCGCCGTGCTGTACGCCGTCCCGGCGTTCCTGCTGCTGATCGTGATCGAGGCGGTCTCCTACCGCTTCCTGCCCGACGACGAGGAACGCGGCTACGAGCTGCGCGACACCACCACCAGCCTGTCGATGGGGCTGGGCAGCCAACTCATCGGCTTCCCGTGGAAGCTGCTCACGGTCGGCCTCTACGCCGCGCTGTGGACGGTCGCGCCGGTGCACCTCTCCCTCGGCGACTGGTGGACCTGGGCGATCGTCTTCTTCGCCGACGACCTGGCCTACTACTGGTTCCACCGGTCCCACCACGAGGTGCGGGTGCTCTGGGCCAGCCACGTGGTCCACCACTCCAGCGTCCACTACAACTTCTCCACCGCGCTGCGGCAGAGCTGGACGCCGATGACCTCGCTGCCGTTCTGGCTGCCGCTGGCGCTGCTCGGCATCCCGCCCTGGATGATCTTCCTCCAGCAGTCGATCAGCCTGCTCTACCAGTTCTTCCTGCACACCGAGCGGGTCGGCCGGCTGCCCCGGCCGATCGAGTGGGTGTTCAACACCCCGTCGCACCACCGGGTGCACCACGGCTCGAACACCGAGTACCTGGACCGCAACTACGGCGGCATCCTGATCGTGTGGGACCGGCTGTTCGGCAGCTTCGCGCCGGAGCGGGCCGCGGTGCGCTACGGGCTGACGAAGAACATCGGCACCTACAACCCGCTGCGGGTGGCGACGCACGAGTTCGCCGCGATCTGGTCCGACGTCCGCCGGGCCACCTGCTGGCGGCACCGGCTCGGCTACCTGCTCGGCCGTCCCGGCTGGCAGCCGGCCCGATGAGGCGTTCCTGGCTGATCCTGTTCGCGCTCGTCGCCGCCGTCGAGCTGGTCGGGGTGGCGCTCGACTCGACGGTGCTCCAGTGGCTGGCCAAGCCGCTGCTGGCGCCGGTGCTGCTGGCGTACCTCTGGCGGTGCCGGGGCCGGTGGGACGCGGTGGCGACCGGTCTGGTCGCCGCCACCGCCGGGGACGTGGCGCTGCTCGTGCCCGGACCGGCCGCGTTCCTGGCCGGCATGGGGTTCTTCCTGGTCGCGCAGCTCGCGTTCCTGACCGGCTTCCGGCGTCACGGCCGACCGCCGGCGCCGGCGTGGGCCGGCTACCTGCTCGCCTGGGCGGCCGGGAACGCGCTGCTGTGGGGCACGCTGGGGCCGCTGCGGCTGCCGGTGCTCGGCTACAGCCTGGCGCTGTGCCTGATGGCCGCCGCCGCGACCGGGGTGTCCGCGCGGGTCGCGGCCGGCGGCGCGTTCTTCCTCGTCTCCGACCTGCTCATCGGCGTGGGCGCGGCCGGCACCGAGCTGCCCGGCGCGGGCCTGCTGGTGATGGGCACCTACTGCGCCGCGCTGCTGCTGATCACCACCGGTTGGGTGGCCGCCCGCGCCGACGCCGCCCGTGAGCCGGAGGTGGTGCCCGCCTGACCGAGGTGGGTGGCGGTGTGCGGGAGTCGCCCACCGCCACCCGCGCGTCAGCGGACCCGGACCGGGGCGGAGAGCAGTTCGTTGTCCGCCGGGAGCGCGTCGCGGTGGTCCCGCACCGCGGCCACCGCACGGAAGGTGACCTTGCCGGCCGCCGCGTCCTGCGGCGTCACGGTGTACGCGAACGAGAACGACGTGCTCCCGCTCCGCGCCGGCACCGGGCGGGTGTCGACGCCCACCTCCTCGTACCCGAACGGGCCGCTGCGGTGGAGCCGGACCTCGACGTTCTCGTCGTAACGGGTGTTCCGCACGTCGACGGTGACGCCGACGCGCTGCCCGGCGCGGGCGGTCGAGGGGGTGTTCAGCTTGACGACCGCCACGTCGTGGGTCCGGACCACCGACGTGTGGGTGGCCGAGGCGGTGCGCCCGTCGACCGTGCGCGCGGTCAACCGCACCTGGTGGTCGCCGTCGCCGGTGAAGCGGTGGCGGGGGTACTGCTCGGTCGAGGTGGTGCCGTCGCCGAAGTCCCAGCGCAGCGAACCCAGGTCGATGCCCAGGCCGGCCGGGTCGGACAGGCGGGGCCAGAACGCCACCTCGTCGAAGACGCTCCACTCCACCTCGGCCACGTCGAAGTCGACCTCCGGCGCCGGCGCCACGTCCAGCCGGAACGTGGTCTGCTCGACGTAGTTGGCGCCGACCCGGAACAGGTACGTGGTGCCGGCCCGCGCGGGGAACGTCACCGGCGTCCCCGCGTAGGTGGACCGGCAGGAGACCTCCGTGAGGACGTCGAGGGCGTCGCCCGTGTAGACCGCGACTCCGAGGTGGTCCGGCCCGGCGCCGGCGGTCACCAGCCGGTCCACGGTCGGGGTGTACGAATACCAGACCGTCCGGTCGGTCTCGAAGCAGGACGACGGCTCGCCCTCCTGCACGGTGGCGGCGCTGAGGTCCTGGACGTCCACGAACGGCAGCGCGCCGACCGACGACGCGCCGGCCAGGTTGTCGTTGACCGGCGGATCGACGGCGGCGGACCCCGGCGTGGCACCCGCCGCCAGTAGTGCGATCACGCCCGGCATCGCGACGGCGAGTCGGGCGAGTTGACGGTTGAACACTTCTCCTCCTAGGGCCCCGTGTCCCTTGTGGATGTGACCGGGCCACGGTAGGCGGCCGTGTCCTAACGCCGGGCTAACGGAGGCTTCGCCTCCGGTTAAGCCCAGCGCTCCCCCGCGCTGATGCACGGAAAGTGCGGCCATGGCGGGTGGAGTGGCCGCACTTTCCGTGAAATAGGCCCGGCGGGGGCGGGTGGGGTGGTGGGGGTGGGTATCGTGCGGGGCGTGGCCAGGGAGAACGGGCGCAAGGCGATCGCCTCGAACAAGAAGGCGCGGCACGACTACGACATCCTCAAGACCTACGAGGCGGGCATCGTGCTGGCCGGCACCGAGGTGAAGTCGCTGCGCGAGGGGCGGGTGTCGCTCGTCGACGCGTTCGCCCAGGAGCGCGACGGCGAGCTCTGGCTCTACGGGCTGCACATCGCCGAGTACGGCTTCGGCACCTGGACGAACCACGCGCCCCAGCGCACCCGCAAGTTGCTGCTGCACCGGGTGGAGATCGCCCGGATCCTGGAGAAGTTGCGCGACGGCGGGGTCACGCTGGTGCCGCTGTCGATGTATTTCGCCGACGGCTGGGCCAAGGTCGAGCTGGGCCTGGCCCGGGGGCGCCGGTCGTACGACAAGCGTCAGGCGCTCGCCGAGCGGGACGCCAAGCGGGAGATCGCCCGGGAGATGGGGCGTCGGCTCAAGGGCCGGGCGGCGACGCGCCGGACATGACGTTCCCGCGGGTCGCGGTCAGTTCCTGGCCGCTACGTCGGGAAGGCTGGCCGGGACCCGACCAGAAGGAGAGCCGCGATGGGCCTCGACGTGCAATTCACCTTCGACTGCGCCGACCCGGCCGCACTGGCCGCGTTCTGGGCCGAGGCGCTCGATTACCGGGTGCAGGGACCGCCGGACGGCTTCGACTCGTGGGAGCAGGCGCTGACCGCGTTCGGCGTGCCGCCGGAGCGGCACGGCGACGCCTCGGCCGTGGTCGACCCCGAGGGCACCGGGCCACGGCTGTTCTTTCAGCGGGTGCCGGAGCCGAAACGGGGCAAGAACCGGGTGCACCTGGACGTGCGGGCCGCACCCGGGCTGACCGGGGCGGCCCGGATGGCGGCGCTGGAGGCGGCGGCCGACCGGCTGGTGGCGCTCGGGGCGACCCGGGTGGCCCGTCACGAGCCCGCTCCGCCGCTGGGCGCCGGGCACCTGGTGCTGGCCGATCCGGAGGGCAACGAGTTCTGCCTCGACTAAGACAAGACATCTTGTACTTCATCTCTTGTCGGTCTAGCGTGGCGGCATGGCGGACCGGCCGAACCACGTGCACCTGACCGACCCACGGGCCATGCGGGCGCTGGCCCACCCCACCCGGCTGCGGCTGCTGGGCGAGCTGCGCCTGCGTGGCCCGCAGACCGTGGGCATGTTGAGCGAGCGCACCGGCGAGGCGGTCGGCTCGGTCAGCTACCACGTCGGCAAGCTGGCCGAGCACGGCTTCGTGACCGAGGCCCCCGACCTGGCCCGCGACCGCCGCGAACGGTGGTGGCGGGCGGCGCACGCCACCACCGACTGGGACCCGGTGGAGCTGCTCGACGACCCGGAACGCCGGCTCGCCGGCGACCTGCTGCGCCGCGCCGCCATGGAGCGGTACGTGGCCCGCTACCAGGCGTACCTGGAGTCGGAGGCGAGCCTCGACCTGGCCTGGGTGCGCGGCACCACCAGCAGCGACACCGTGCTGCACCTGACCCCCGACGAGCTGGGCGAGCTGCGCGACGAGCTGTCCGAGCTGGGCCGACGCTGGCAGGCGCGCGGCGCGTCCGGCCGGCCGGGCGCGGAGATGGTCACCCTGATCTGGCAGGCCTACCGGGGGCCGCAGTGACCCGGGACCGCCGGCCGCTGGCCGGGCTGCTGATCGGGCACGCCGTCTCGCTGACCGGCAACGTGCTGACGCTCATCGCGCTGCCGCTCTACGTGCTGGCCGAGACCGGCTCGCCGGCGGCCACCGGGCTGGCCGGCGCGTTCGCCACCGCACCGGTGGTGCTCGGCGGCGCGTTCGGCGGCGTGCTGGTCGACCGGATCGGCTTCCGCCGGTCCAGCGTGCTGGCCGACGTGGTCTCCGGCGTGACGGTCGCCGCCGTGCCGCTGCTGCACGCCACCGTCGGCCTGCCGTTCCCGGCGCTGCTGGCGCTGGTCTTCGTCAGCGGGCTGCTGGACACACCGGGCCAGACCGCCCGCACCGCGTTGCTGCCGGAGGCGGCGACCGCGGCCGGGGTGCCGATCGAGCGGGCGATCGGCTGGCACGAGGCGACGTCGCGGGGCGCGCGCATGATCGGCGCGCCGGTGGCCGGTCTGCTGGTCGGCGTGCTGGGCGCGCTGCCGGTGCTGGCCGTGGACGCGGCCACGTTCGCCGTCTCGGCGCTGGTCGTGACGCTGCTGGTGCCGCGCGGCCTGCGCCCGTCCACCGAGGAGGCCGAGCCGGAGGCCGGCGGCTACTGGCGGCAGTTCGCCGCCGGGCTGCGCTTCCTGGCCCGGGAGCCGCTGCTGCGCGCCATGGTGCTGCTGGTGCTGGTCACGAACCTGTTCGACGCGGCCAAGAGCAACGTGCTGCTGCCGGTGGTGGCCGACCGCGAGCTGGGCGGGCCGGCCGCGTTCGGCCTGCTGGTCGGCGTCATGGGCGGCGGCGCGCTGATCGGCTCGTTGGTGTTCAGCGCGATCGGGCACCGGCTGCCCCGCCGGGCCACGTTCGTCACCGCGTACGCGGTCTGCGGCGCGCCGCCGCTGTGGGCGCTCGCCGCCGCGCCGCCGTTGCCGGTGGTGGTCGCGGTCGTCGCGGTGGCCGGGCTGGCCGCCGGCGCGCTCAACCCGCTGATGGGCGCGGTGGAGCTGGAGCGGGTGCCGGCGGC
The DNA here is from genome assembly GCF_045040125.1 of Micromonospora sp. NBC_01392. Lineage (NCBI taxonomy): Bacteria > Bacillati > Actinomycetota > Actinomycetes > Micromonosporales > Micromonosporaceae > Micromonospora > Micromonospora sp. NBC_01392. The sequence goes on from NZ_CP109549.1 coordinate 4,102,446, forward strand.
CATGCGGGCCCGGGTGTACGGGGTGATCGGCGCCGGCGCCTGGGCGGCGATGCCGTTGGGCGCGTTGGGCGCCGGGCTGGCCGCCGACCGGTTCGGCACCACGCCCACGCTGCTCACCATCGGCGCCTGCTACCTGCTGGTGGTGCTGACCCCGCTGCTCGGCGGCCCGTGGCGCGAGATGCGCCGCCCGGCCGTGGCGGCGCCGCGGCCGGCCGCGCCCCCGACCATCGGGAAAGACGCTCGCGGTCAACGGGAACAGTCAGAAGTCAGACAAACGTGAGACCGTCACATTGTCGCCTCTCGCTAATATCCTTCACCCTTCAATTCGTCAGGCGAAGGGGCGAAGCGTGCGGGAAATTGTCCAGGTCGAGCTACCCGACGGTCAGGTCGCGTGGGCGGCGATCGAGACCAACGGGGTCAGCGACGTCGGCTTCGGCGCGCGGCTGCTGCCGCTGACCGGGTTGTCGGAGACCCTCACCGCGGTGGCCACCAACGTCCGCAACGGGGTGCGGGCCGCACGACCGGACAACGTCTCGGTGGAGCTCGGTCTCGACCTGGAGGTCGGCGCCCAGGGCCTGGTTGCCGCGATCGCCGGATCGGCCGTCAAGGCGGCGCTGAAGGTCACGCTCACCTGGACGGCCCCCGCGACGGTTCCGGATGCCGCCGCCGACTGAGCCCGCACCGGTGTCGAACGCGGTGACGGCCTGGGCCGAAGGCCATCTCACCGAATGTCTCGTGCAGGTCGACGGACGTCTTCCGGGCAGCGGCTTCTTCGTCGCCCCCGGCACGGTGCTCACCTGCGCCCACGTCGCCGGCCCCACCGCGACCCGGGTCACCGTGCGGTGGCGGGGTCTTCCCCACGCCGGCACGGTGCGGGCGGCCTCCGCGGCGCCGACCGGCGCGGCACTGTGGCCGTGGCCGGACCTCGCCGTCATCCACCTCGACAGCCTGACCGAACACCCGTGCGTCTGGCTCACCACCCGGATGCCGAGCCTGGGGCGTCCCTGTTTCGGCGCCGGCTACTCGAGCACCCTGGCGCCGTCGCTGAAGCCCGCCGTCGGGTTGCTGCATCTCACCGGGCGGCACGCGTTCCCGCCCGGCACGCTGCTGAAGATCTCGCACGAGGACGTCACCCAGGGAATGTCGGGTGGGCCTGTCCTCGACCCGGACAGCGGAGGCGTCTGGGGAGTCATCAAGGCCAAGCGGGAGCAGGGAGGCGGCTTCGTCGTCCCCCTGGTCGGCCTGCGCGACCTGGACCCGGCCATCCACCGGCAGCTGTGGCGGGCCCACGACCTGCACCACCACCGTCATCCCGACAACGAGCACCGCCCGATGTTCGACGCCGAGCGTTCCGTCACGTACGTCACGCCGAGGGAGGAGCGGGAACTGCGGGGCATCCTCGCCACGCTGCCCGAGATCCGGGGCGAGGAACACCGGACGGACTACGCACGGTCGGCCGGGCCGCTGGCCCGACCGCCGTCCGCACCGCAGCACGACTACGGCGACGTCGCCGCAGATCTGATGGGCCTCGTGGCACCGCCCGCCGGCGAACCGCCGCAGGTGCTGACCTACGCCGCTGACCTGGCCCGGCGGCACACCGACCGACCCGAGCTGCGCGACTGGGTGTTGTACCGCACCGGGCGCCTCGGCGTCATCCCGCCGATCGTGGACCGGCTGACCGAGTCATCCGTCACCGACCCGGTCTCGGTCATGGTGCGGCTGCGTCCGGCGGGCAACAACCACCGGCGCTACCACGTGACCATGTGGCGCTACGTGGACGCCGACCACGTCGTGCCGGTCATCGACGATCTCGAAGCCGTGCCGTGGCCGGACGCCAGGCAGCGGGTGCAGGACACGCTCGTCGAACAGATCCGGCACCTGGCCGCCCACGAGCGGGACATCATGGTCGAGTTCATCCTGCCGCAGGAACTCCTCAACGAGCCGGTGCACTCCTGGGCCCTGTGGCGGTCGCGCCGGTGGGAGACGCTGGGCAGCAAGTACGCCGTCGTGGTCCGCGACCTCGAACGGCTGGAGGATGCCGAGAGCCTGGCCTTCCTCAAGCGGCGGTGGAACACGACAGCCCGGCAGTTCCTCCGCTCCGGCCTGGCCTCGATCTCCTGTGGAGATCGGCGTGGCCACGAGGCGATGTGGGGCTGGGTCGGCAGCCAGCCGCACCTGTCCGCCGTCGCGCTCCCCGGCCCGCCCGACGCCGCCCCGTCGCGAGTCGTGTTGGAGGTGGCGCTTCCGGCAGGTGTGCCGGCCCTGACCTGGTGCGGCACGCGCTGCCAGGAGTGCGCCGACGACGCCTGCCCGGTGCGGCTGTTCCAGGACGGGCTCCGGGGCTGGCTGGCGGACACCCGCCACGACGGGCTTCCCCAGCGGATCCTCGAACTGCGGCGGCGGGCCGCGGCGGCCGACGAACACTGGGGACGAGATCTGGTGCTGCTCTGGGACGATCCGAGGCGGCGTCCGCCCCGGCAACAGATGCTGCCGCCCGACGAAGCGGAGGTCGCGTGAACACCTGGTGGGTCTTCCGGGGAAGCGGCGAGCCGCACGACGGCATCGACCGGCTGCCACCCCCGCCCCCGTGGCGGACCTTCGACGGCACGCAGAATCGCACGCAGCGTCCCGAGCAGGCCCGGACGTACCAGACCGACGAGGAGACGTTGAACCTCGTCAACACCGCGATATACCTGCGTCGTCCGCTGCTGGTGACCGGGCAGCCGGGCGTGGGCAAGTCGACCCTGGCGTACGCGATCGCGCACGAGTTGGGGCTGGGGCCGGTCCTGCGCTGGCCGATCACCAGTCGGACGACGGTCCGCGACGGCCTGTACCACTACGACGCGATCGGCCGCATCGAGGAGCACAACCTGCGCGGCGCCGAGCAGGATGCACCGGACGTCGGGCGGTTCCTGCGACTCGGCCCGCTCGGTACCGCCCTGACGCCGAGCGAGCGGGAACGGGTGCTGCTCGTCGACGAGATCGACAAGAGCGACATCGACCTGCCCAACGACCTGTTGAACGCGTTCGAGGAGGGTGAGTACGAGATACCGGAGCTGTCCCGGCTCGCCGAGGCCGTCCCGCAGGTGACGATCGGCACCTCAGACGGCCGCCGCGTCACGGTGGAGAACGGTTACGTCCGCTGCACGACGTTTCCCATCGTGGTCCTGACGAGCAACGGCGAACGGGACTTCCCACCGGCTTTCCTGCGGCGCTGCGTCCGGATGGAGCTGCGACCGCCGGCCGAGGACCGGTTGGACGACATCGTCCGGGCCCATCTCGGCGCCGACCTGGACGACCGCGCGCGGCGACTGGTCCGCGCCTTCCTCGACCGGCGGGAGCACGGCGAGCTCGCCACCGATCAACTCCTCAACGCCGTCTACCTGACTCGGCACGTGCCCGGCGACCAACTGGATCCGGACCGGCTGGCGAACCTCGTCCTGCAGTATCTGGCCGAGCTGTCCTAGTCGTGTCCGTCGCACGGGTGTCGCGGGTCTTCGCCCGGGCCGGCCTGGACCTGGACGCCCGCGGTCTCGCGGACGCCCTGTGGCTGGCGCAGCACCTGCCGTCCGGGCCCGCGGCGGCGTCCCCGGACGACCATGGTGACCGGGCCGCGCCCGTCGACGAGGGCACCGGGCCTCCGGAACGGACCGGGTCGGGCGAGCCGGCGGAGGCGCCGTCGCCGACGGACCCGCGGTTCGACCCCGGCCCACCGGAGCCGGCCGAGGCCCCCGACCCGGTCGCTCGGGTACGCCCGCCCGATCCCGTGGCGGAGGACCTGCTGCCGCTGCACCTGCGTCCTCAACAGTCCCACCACCGGCCTCCGGCGAGCCCGGCGGTGCCGCTGCTGGCGCACGCCGCACCGGCGATTCCGGACACGCTGCGTCTGATGCGGTCGCTGCGTCCGCTGAAGCGGACTGTCGACTCCCGACACCGGATGGTCCTCGACGAGGAGGCAACGGCACGCCGGATCGCCGAGCGGAGGATCTGGCTGCCGGTGTTGCGGCCGGCTCGGGAGCCGTGGCTGGACCTGGTGCTCGTCGCGGACCTGGGAGCGGGCGGGCAACTCTGGGGGCGACTCGCCATGGAGCTGTCCGGCGTGTTCCGGCGGCTCGGCGCGTTCCGGGACGTGCGGTTGTGCCACCTGCACGTGGACGCGGACGGCAGGCCGTGGGTGACCACGTCCCGGCGGGGCGCCGGTGGTACCCCGCGACGTCCGTCGGAGCTGATCGACCCGACGGGCCGCCGGCTCATCCTGCTGCTGACCGACGGCGTCGGCGAGGCATGGCGTGGCGGCGGTCTCGGCGAGGTGATCCGCCGTTGGGGCCGCTCCGGTCCGGTTGCCGTCCTGCAACCGCTCCCCGCCCACCTGTGGGAACGGACGGCACTGCGTCCGGTGCCCGGGCGGTTGGACACCCCGTCGCCGGGCGCGCCCAACAACCGGCTGTCCTTCGTCAGTTATCGACGTCGCCATCACGTCGCCGAGCCACCGGTGCCGGTGTTGGAGGTCGACGCCGGATGGCTGGCCCCCTGGGCCCGGCTGACCAGCGGCAGTGCCCAGGGCGGAGTCGACGCGTCGGTCCTCTTCCCCGGCGACACCGCACGCGGCACTCCGGAAACCCGCCGGGAGCCCCGGGAACCCTTCGAGCGGGTCCGGGCGTTCCGGGCCGGAGCCACGCCGGAGGCGTACGAGTTGGTCACCTACCTGTCCGCGGCGCCGCTGAGTCTGGCGTTGATGCGGACCGTGCAGGCGACGATGATGCCCCGTTCCTCACCAGCACACCTGGCGGAGATCCTGTTCAGCGGTCTGGTGGTCAGCGTCACCGACGGGTCGGCGGCCGACGACCGCTACGAGTTCGTCGACGGCGTCCGCGACATCCTGCTCGCCACCTTGCAGCGACACGAGGCGGACCGGGTCGACCGGGAGGTGTCCGCCTTCATCGAGCGCCGGCTGCGGCTGCCGGGCGCCGGCCTGGCCGCCGCGGTGCCCACCCCGTCCGGCGCGCTGGATCTGCCGGCGGACAGCCGTGCGTTCGCGAGGCTCCGGGCCGAGATCCTCGCCCGGGTGGCGGGCGTCTCCACGCCGGCGGAGCCAGACGCTCCCGCGGACGCCGTCGTCGCGCCCGGCATCCCCGACGAGCTCGTGGTCGGCGAGGTGACGGACGCCGACGGTCAGGGCGTGGGCAGCGGCTTCCTGGTGGGTCCGCGGTACCTGGCGACCTGCGCCCACGTGGTCAACAGCGCGCTCGGCCGGAATCCGGTCGCCTCCTCGTGGCCGGACGGGCGGGTGTCGGTGCGCATCGGTGGTCGGCACGGGGGACCCGTCTACACCACTGTCGTCGCGGCGTGGCCCCCGCACCAGTCCACGTTCGACCAGCTCGACGTGGCGATCCTCCGCATCGAGGGGGACCCGCCCGCGTACGCGCCGATCTCGGTCGCGCGCGGGGCGCCGAGGGCCGGCGAGGCGGTTCTCGTCCTGCCCCACACGTCCCGGCGACCGGCCCGGGTCGTGTCGGTCGCGTCGGGCGGGTGGGCGTACCTGGACTTGACGGAGGACGATCCGGGGCCGGTCCGGTACGCGATGACCGGCGCGCCCGTGTGGCGACCCGCCACCGGAGAGGTCGTCGGCATGGTGAACGGCCGGTCGGCGCTTCGGGGACCCGGGGACGAGATCGCCGTGCTACCGGCCGAGGTCGTGCGGCAGGTCATGGACGACTACCTCAGTCTGCTCGGGTCGGCGCCGACCGCCGGGGCCGGGCCGTCGGACGGCCCGAGGGGGGGACGGCACGCGCGGCACACCGAGGAGACGCCCCCCGCGTCCGCGCTCGGCGCAGAGGAGACGCCGCTCTCCGCGCCGGACGAGGAGACCATGCCGGGCGCGGAGGAAACGCAGTTCATTCCGCTCAACGACGTGGAGGCGCAACTGTGGGCGGCGACGCGGTCGTCCGCCGACGCGGCGATGCGGATCCTGTTGACCGCGAAGGTCTGGTTGCCGGACAGCCCGCTCCTGCCCCGCCACCCGGGTCCGGTCGACGCCCTGCACAGCTATCTGGCGGGCAGGACCGGTCACATCGAGCTGACCACCGCGCCGCAGCGGTTCATCGGACGGCCGTCCGGCCCCTGGTCCTTCCACGACGTGGCCTCCGGGTGGCCGGCCGCCGCCGCGATGGTGGTGAACCCGGGGACGCCCATCCGCGTGGAGTTGACCGCCGACGAGGTGCGGATCCTGGTGCGCCCCCGCGCCCAGCGCACCGTCGATCCGGCCGCCGAGGGCATCCGGAGCGCGACGGGCCAGGGGTCGACGCTCCGGGGGCAACGCTTCGCGCGCCGACTCCTTCGCCGTGGCTACGACACCAAGCAGGTCGACGCGTTCGCCGAGCGCATCGAGGCGACGCTCGCCCACCACCAACACGGCACGATGCCCAGCCTGAGCCCGGTGACCGCCCGGGAGGTGCACGACGTCGTCTTCCAGGTGCGTTTCAACGGATACGACGAGTGGCAGGTCGACCTCTGGCTGGACCGGATGGAGCGGGCGATCGACGACGCCGAACGGTAGTCTCCCCCGCTTCCTGTTGACAGCGGGCGACTTCGTTCATACCTTCATCGAAGACTATCTTTATAGTTTGTTTACCGTTCGGCGGGGCCGGCCGCCCGGACACCGAACGCCCCCACCACCGCAGGAGGCACCCCGTGCGCAGCATCCGTACCGCCGCCGCTCTGGCGATGGCGGCGGTCGGCCTCACGGCCGCCCTCACCACCGTCCCGACCACCCCGGCGATGGCCGCCCCCGGCGCGGTCACCTGGTCCGACGACTTCACCGGCCCGGCCGGCGCCGCCCCCGACGCGAGCAAGTGGCGTTACGACATCGGCGGCGGCGGTTGGGGCAACAACGAGTTGCAGTACTACACCAACAGCACCCGCAACGCCGCGCTCGACGGCAACGGCAACCTGGTCATCACCGCCCGCAAGGAGAACCCGGCCGGCTACGGCTGCTGGTACGGAAGCTGCCAGTACACCTCGGCCCGGCTACTCACCAACGGTACGTTCACCCAGGCGTACGGCCGGTTCGAGGCGCGCATCAAGATCCCGCGCGGGCAGGGACTGTGGCCGGCGTTCTGGATGCTCGGCAACGACATCGGCAGCAACCCGTGGCCCAACAGCGGCGAGATCGACATCATGGAGAACGTCGGCTACGCCCCGTCCACGGTGTGGGGCACGCTGCACGGCCCGGGCTACTCCGGCGCCAACGGCATCGGCGCGTCCACGTCGCTGCCGAACGGCCAGGCGCTCGCCGACGCGTTCCACACCTTTGCCGTCGACTGGGCCCCCGACTCGATCACCTGGTATCTCGACGGCGTGGCCTACTCGCGCAAGACGCCGGCCGACGCGGGCGGCAACCGCTGGGTCTTCGACCACCCGTTCTTCATGATCATGAACGTGGCGGTCGGCGGCAACTGGCCCGGCTCGCCGGACGGCTCCACCACGTTCCCGCAGACCATGACCGTCGACTACGTCCGCGTGCAGGCCTGGGACACCGGCGGCGGGGGCACCGGCGGGCCGATCGTCGGGTACGGCAACAAGTGCGTCGACGTGGCGAGCGCGAGCACCGCCAACGGCACCGCCGTGCAGCTCTGGACCTGCAACGGCACCGCCGCCCAGCGCTGGACCTGGAGCGCCGACGGCTCGGTGCGCGCGCTCGGCAAGTGCCTCGACGTGGCGTCCGGGTCCACCGCCAACGGCGCCAAGGTGCAGCTCTACGACTGCAACGGCAGCGGCGCGCAGAAATGGGTGTTCAGCGCCGCCGGTGACATCGTCAACCCGCAGGCCAACAAGTGCCTGGACGCCACCGGCAACAGCTCGGCCGACGGCACGCGGTTGCAGATCTGGGAGTGCGGCGGCACCGCCAACCAGAAGTGGCGGCGCTGACCGGCCGGTGAGCCGGGGCGGGCGGCGCCCACCGCCCGCCCCACCGCCCGCCCCGGCGCCCGCCCCACCGGTACGATGACGCGGCGCCATCCCCACCCCTCTCCCGAGACGGCGACGCCATGAGCGGGTTCACCACCGGAACCGTCCCCACCGCCCGGCTGCTCCTGCTGCCGCTGGCCGTCGCGCACGCCGAGGAGATGGCCGCCGTGCTCGCCGACCCGGCGCTGCACGCCTTCATCGGCGGCAGCCCCGCCGACCCGGTGGCGCTGCGCGCCCGCTACCAGCGGTTGGTCGCCGGCTCCCCCGACCCGGGCGAGTCGTGGTGCAACTGGGTCATCCAGCTCCGCGACGACGGCCCGCTGACCGGGTTCGTCCAGGCCACCGTCACCGCACCCGTGGGGCCGCCCCGGCACGCGGCCACGGCGGGCGCCCGGGCGGTCGGGCACCGGCACCGCGACGACACGGAGCCGGTCCACGCCGGGCCGGTCGCGGAGATCGCCTGGGTGGTGGGCACGCCCTGGCAGGGGCGCGGGATCGCCACCGAGGCCGCCCGGGGAATGGCCGGCTGGCTCGGGCGACGCGGTGTGCGTACCCTCGTGGCCCACATCCATCCCGACCACCGCGCGTCGGCGGCGGTGGCCACCGCCTGCGGCCTGGCCCCGACGGACGTGTGGCACGACGGCGAGGTCCGCTGGACGGGCCCGGCCCCCGCCTGAGTCGACCGAGGAGTTCGCGTCGGAGCCGGCGCGGAACCGGGACGCGAACTCCTTGATCACGGGCGAAGGGCGCGGGGGTGGTCAGAAGGGGGCGTCGACGGCCAGGCGGCGGACCTGGGTGAGGTAGGGGTCCAGTTCGCCGACCTCGAAGCGGCAGGTGCCGATGACGTGCCAGAACTGGCCGCCCGGGTCACCGTCCAGCTTGTAGCGGCCGTCCGGGCTGACCGCCGCCCAGCCGTCCGGCAGACCGATCAGCGTGGTCCGCAACTGGGCGTGCTCCGGGTCGGCCACGTCCCACAGCCGGACCGTGCCGTCGTCGCCGGCGCTGGCCAGCAGGCTGCTGTCCGGGCTGAAGTGCACCGACCAGACCCGCCGGGTGTGCGCGGCGAGGGTGCCGTGCAGCCGCCCGGTGCCCGGGTCCCAGAGCCGGATCACCAGGTCGTCGCCGGCGGTGGCGAGCAGATTGCCGTCCGGGCTGAACGCGCACGACCAGAGCCGGCCGGTGTGCTCGGTGAGCACCGTGCGCGCCTCCCCGGTGGCCACGTCCCACACCACCGCGGTGCCGTCGTTGCCGGCGCTGGCCAGCAGCGTTCCCTCGCTGTTGAAGCCGATCGAGTAGACCCGGTCGGTGTGGTGCTCCAGGGTCAGCCGGCAGGTGGCGGTGGCCGCGTCCCACAGCCGGACCATCTGGTCGTCGCAGCCGGTGGCGATGGTCTCGCCGTCCGGGCTGAACGCCACCGTGCGAACCCGGCCCCGGTGCGGGGTGAGCGTGGCGAAGTGCCGGCCGGTACGGCGGTACCAGAGGCGGACCGTGTCGTCGTCGTTCGCGGTGGCCAGGGCGTCGCCGTCGGGGCTGAACGCGACCGCCCAGACGTGGTCGGTGTCCACGTTGAGTTCCCGCTCGTCCGCGCCGGTGTCGGTGTTCCACAGGTGCACGCCGCCGTCGCCGCTCGGCGTGGCGACCAGCGGCTCGTCCGGGCAGAAGACCACCGAGAGCAGGCGGTCGGCGGGGGTGGCGAGCTGCCGCAGCAGGCGACCGGTGCGCGGCTCCCAGAGCCGGACCACGCCGTCGTTGCCGCAGGCGGCCAGCACCTCCCCGTCGTCGCGGAAGGAGAGCGCGGTGACCCGCCGGCCGTGCCCGCGCAGCGTGTGCTGGAGCTGCCCGCTGCGCACGTCCCACAGCCGGGTGGTGCCGTCGTTGCTGCTGGTCGCCACCTGGTTCTGGTCCGGCCGCCAGACCACCGGCCACACCGAGCCGCGGTGCCGGGTCAACTCGTGCCGCACCTGGCCGTCGGCGGTGTCCCAGAGCTGGATCGCGCCGTCGCTGGCAGCGGTGGCGAGCAGGCTGCCGTCGCCGTTGAACCGGACGCTGTAGATCGCGCCGCGCTGCCGGCCGAGCACCCGGACCGGCCGGCCGGTCTCCGTCTCCCACAGCCGCAGCGCGCCGTGCGTGTCGCCGGTGGCCATCAGTGTGCCGTCGGGGCTGATGTCCAGCGCGTACACGTCGGCCTCGTGGCCGCGCGGCTGCCGCAGCAGCTCGCCGTCGGAGGCCCGGCGCACCCAGACCCGGCCGTGCTGCCCGACGGCGGCCAACAGCCGGCCGTCCGGCGAGTGCACCACCCGGTAGACCACCTCCGGCTCCCGCACCTCGAACGCGAGCCGGCCGGTGTGGATGTCCCAGCCGCGGACCGCGCCGGCGCTGTCCACCACCACCACCCGCCGGCCGTCCGGACTGAACGAGGTGCCCCAGATCGGCGCGTCGTGCCCCGGCCACTCGTGGCGCAGCCGGGCGGTGCGGGTGTCGAAGAGCCGGACCACACCGGCCGCGTCGCCGACCACCAGCCGGCCCCGGCGCTCGTCGGTGAGCAGCGGCCACACCCAGCCCGCGAAGACATCCTCGATGACGTGCCGCACGTCGCCGTGGTCGGCGTCCCACAGCCGTACGGTCAGGTCGGCCGCGCCGGTGACGAGCTGGTGCGAGGCGGCGTCGTAGCGCACCGCGTACACCCGGGACCGGTGCCCCTGGAGCGTGCGCACCGGCAGCCCGGTGGCCGTGTCGCAGAGCAGCACGCCACCGTCGTCGCTGCCCACCGCCAGCACCGCGCCGTCCGGGCTGTACGCCACCGGCACCGGCAGCCGACCCACCTCGAAGCCGTACCCGACGCCCACCGCGGGCGGCGCCAGCCCGGGCGCGACCGGCCGGCCCGGCGCGACGACCGCGCCGCGCAGCTCCGGCGCGCGCAGCAACGCCGGGTCGGCGCTCACGTCGATCAGCGCGGTGCGGTGCCAGCTGCTGCCGCCGATCCGCGCGCCGCGCAGGTCGGCCCGGAACAGCCGCGCGCCGGCCAGCTCCGCGCCGCGCAGGTCCGCCCCGGCGAGCCGCGCCTGGTCCAGGCGCGCGCCGCGCAGCCGGGCGTGCTCCAGCCGCGCCTCGGTCAGGTTCGTCGCCACCAGCCGGGTGTCGGTGAGGTCCGCGCCGGTCAGGTCCGCGCCCGCGAGTTCCCGGTGCGACAGGTCCTCGCCGCGCAGCACCGCGCCGCGCAGGTCGGCCCGGTCGGGCAGGCGCAGCCGGGCGGACAGCCGCAGCGCGTTCGCGCGCAGCGTCTCGCCGGCCGACTCGTCGCCGAGCACCCGGGCCGTCCACGCGGTGCAGCGGGCCGGGTCGGCGAGGTCGCCGAGGAACTCCACGGCCAGCGCGGACAGCGACCGGACCGCCAGCGCGGTCGGCTCCTCGCCCCGGTTGAGCTGCTCGGCGACGCCGTCGGCGACCAGCCACTCCATCACCGAGGTGTGGATGAAGCCGAACAGCCCGTCGTCGGTGCGGACCAGCAGGCTGCCCGCGCCGACCGCGTGCGCGGCCTGCGGGCCGGACAGCCGCGACTCGGCCCGCCCGGCGAGCTGGCCGGTGGACTCGGTCAGCTCGGCGAGCCGCAGGTACGACTCGCCGCTCTCCCAGAGCTGGAACGCCAGCCGGCTCACCGCCTGCCACAGCTCCGGCCGGCGCAGGCTGACCGGGGCCCCCGGAATGCCCTGGGTGCGCCGTTCCTCGAAGTCCAGCCAGGACTCCAGGATCTCCCGGTAGAGCGCGGCGGCGCTGAACGTGCCGCCGGCGCCGGCCACCGCGGCCAGCCGACCCTCGTCCAGGTTGGCGATGAACCCGAGCATGCGCGGGTTACGGGACAGGCCGAGCAGATCCTTGACGCCGGCCAGCAGGCTCATCCGCTCGCGGGCGGCGGCCTCGTCGCCGTCGTAGCGGTGCCGCAGGAACGCCTCGATCTGGCCGGGGGTGAAGTCCTCCACCGCCAGCACCCGGCGGTGCGGCAGCAGGCCGACCCGCTCGCCCAACGCGGTCAGCACCTGCGAGTTGGTCTTGAAGTGCTGGGTTCGGCTGCTCACCACGATCTTCGCCGCGCCCTCGGCGGCCTGGAGCAGCGTCTCCAGATGGTCGGCCGCCCGGTCGTAGGTCACCCGGGCCACCAGCTCGTCGAACCCGTCGAAGAGCAGCACGATCCGGCCCTGCCGCAGCATGTACCGGAACGCCTTGAGGTCGATCACCTGCTCACCGTGGTTGGCCAGGTGCGCGGCGACCAGGCCGTCCACCGAGTGCGCCTTGTCCAGCGCGCGCAGCTCGACCAGGATCGGGATCAGGTCCGGTGCGGCGGTGGGCAGCCGGCGGGCCACCTCGCGCAGCGCGAACGTCTTGCCCCGGCCGAAGTCACCGAGCACCAGCACGAACCGGCCGTCCGGGGCGGAGACGGTCTCCAGCAACTCGTCCACCACGTCCTCGCGGACCCGCTGGTCCGCGCCGACCAGGTGGCGGTAGCGCTGGGGGACGTACTGCCCGGGCGGGTAGAGCCGGTCGGCCTGGAGCCGGGCGGTCTGCGCGGCCACGTAGTCGCGCAGGTCCAGCAGGCCCTGGAACTCGGTCAGGTGCAGCACGCGTACGCCGCGCCGCTGCGCCTCCTCGGCCAGCCCGCGCGGCACCCGGTCGCCGTCGTAGACCAGCTCGGACCCGATGTCCGGGTCGGTGGCGTGCACCCGACGGGCGAACCGGTCCACGTCGTCCGGCCCCGGCGTGCCCACGTGCGCGCCGACCCGCTGCTGCCGGACCACCCCGTCGGAGCGGTAGCTGACGTACAGGTGCGGCGGGTCGCCGTCGACGCGCCGCACCACCACCCGGTCGTAACGGGCCTCGCACACCTCGGCGAGCCGGTCCAGCAGCCGCTCCACCGGCGCCGCCGGCGTCGCCGAAGCGGCCGGCGCCCCGCCCTGGGTGGCGCCCTCCACCAGGGCCGGTCGCCTGGGGTCGGGCACCTGGGCCGGGCCGGCCGCGCCGAACGTGGCCTCGGCACGGGGCCAGCTCACCGCCATCGACTCGCCGACGTCCTCACGGTCGTCGCGGCCCAGCACCCAACGGGTCATCCCGTCCGCGCCGAGCCGCAGCACCTGCGCCCGGCCGTCGCGCGGCGCGGCGGCCAGCGGCACCACCGGGTCGACCCGGCCGGCCGGCGCCGTGTCGGAGATCAGCAGGTTGAGCATCGGGCCGACCAGACGGTTGACCGAGCCGCGGTCGCGCAGCGACACCCGGTCCGGCGGGGCCTCGTCGGCGTACGGGCTGCGCGGGCCGGGGGCGTGCGCCATCGCGCCCAGCCGCAGCCAGCCGGACTGCTGGTAGTGGCGCAGCCGCTGGGCGAACCAGCTCGACTGGGCCTCGCCGAGGAAGCCGTAGCGGTCCTCCTCGCGGTGGGTGATGGCGATGGTGGAGTTCAGCCCGGCCACCACCACCCGCAGGTCAGGGATCGGGAACAGCGTCCAGGGCTGTTCGCTGTCGAAGAGCCGGTCGTCGAGCCCCTGGTAGAGGTCGTCGAAGAGCCGCGCGTAGTGCCGCCACTTGGGCCAGTAGGGCGGCTGCGGGTCGACGTCGTCGGCCTCGCAGGTGGCGAAGTACGCCCGGCAGGCGGCCATCGTCACGTCCCGCGGGCCGGGCACCACCACGAGGCGGTGCGGTTCCAGGCCGAGCAGCACCCGCAGCCCGGTGAGGAAGCTCAACGCGTCGGAGAACTCGCGCGGGCTGCCCGACTCGGTCAGGTTGCCGGCCACCACCAGCAGGTCGGGTCGGGGCACCCCGTCGTTCATCAGCAGCGTCAGGTCACCCATCAGGTGTTCCTGGACCTCGCCGGGGGTGACCGGGGCGCCGGGGTCGAGCACGCCGCGGCCGAACCGGGGCCCGGCCACCTGGAGCACCGTGACGGTGTCGCGCGCCGTCGGCGGCGCCACCGCGGCCGGCGGGAACGGCGGCGGGTTGATCGGGGTACGCCGCGGGCGGCGCTGCGCGGGCGCCCCGGCGGCGGGCGCGGCGAGCAGGCCGGCCGGATCGTCCGGGTGGTGCGGGAACACCGGTTGCCGCATCGGCTTGGCCCGACCGTCGAGCGCCTCCCGGATCCGGTCCAGCACCCGCGCGCGCGCCTGCGCCGGGTCGTCCACGCCGACCAGGTCGACGTAGGTGATGGTGGCGAGCAGACCGTCGATCGGGCAGTCCTCGACCCGCACGGTGACCAACTTGTTGCCGGTGCCGTCCGGGTCGGCGCGCAACGCGGCCTGCCACTCCAGCTTGCCGTACGTGGAGTGCAGGTAACGTTCGGAGAGCACCGCCACCACCACCTCGGCCTCGCGGACCCCGCGGTCCATGAAGTCGATGAAGTTGGTGCCGGCCACGAAGTCCCACGCCTGGATCATCGTGCGGTAGCCGGCGGTCTCGAACTCCCACGCCAGCCACGTCGCCCAACGTTCGTCGGCCGGCGAGTAGCTGATGAAGAAGTCGATGGGGCGGTCGGACCGGGTGGGGTGCGCGCCTACAGCCACGTGGTCATTATGACCACCGACGGTCAACAGATCGACACCCTCGGCAGCTCGGCATGCCGTCCCACGTCGGTCCGGACCGGTCGGGGCGGATGTGCGAGGATCGTCGTTCGTGGAGACCGTCGGCGATCCGCCGTCCGCCGCGCCGGACCGATCCCGTCGGAGCCGGCTGCACGTGCTCGACTGGATCGCGATCGGGCTGGCCGTGGTCGGCGTGCTCTGCGTGCTCACCGGCCTGCTCCCCCGCGCCGACGCCGAGGCCACCGTACGCCGGATCGTGCCCATTCTGATCTTTCTCGGCACGGTGGTGGTGCTGGCCGAGCTGACCGCGGTGGCCGGTGTGTTCGACGCGCTCGCCGCCCGGGTGGCGATCACCGCGCGGGGCAGCTTCCGGGCGCTGTTCTGGCTCTGCGTCGGTTTCGCCTCGGTGACCACCATCGCGCTCAACCTGGACACCACCGCGGTGCTGCTGACGCCGGTGATGATCGCGCTGGCCCGGACGCTGAACGTGCCGCCGACGCCGCTGGCCATGACCACGGTCTGGCTGGCCAACACGGCGAGCCTGCTGCTGCCGGTGTCCAACCTGACCAACATCCTGGCCAGCGGCCGGATCGGCCTGGACCCGGTGCCGTGGGCGGCCCGGATGTGGTGGCCGCAACTCGTCGCCATCGCGATCACCATGCTGCTGCTGTGGTGGTGGTACTGGCGACCGGCCCGCGCCGGGGCCGACCCGTTCGTCCCGCCGCCGCCGTACGTGGCGCCGGACCGGCTGCTCTACCGCACCGCGCTGGCCGCCTGCCTGCTCTTCGTCGGCGGCGTCCTGGCCGGGGTGGAGATCGGCGTCGCCTCCGGGGTGGCCGCCGCGATCGTGGTGGCCGGCTTCGCGGCACGCGCCCGGCACCGGCTGCGGCCGGCGCTGGTGCCGTGGCGGCTGCTGGTGTTCGTCACCGGCCTGTTCCTGGTGGTGCAGACCATCGGCCGGCACGGCCTGGACGGCGTGATGGGCGCGCTGATCGGCGCCGATCCGGGCGCGGAGGGGGCGCTGCGGGCGGGCGCGGTCGGCGCGCTGTTCAGCAACGTGGTCAACAACCTGCCGGCGTACGTGGCCGGCGAGGCGGTGATCGCCGCCGACCGGCACACCCAACTGCTGGCGCTGCTGATCGGCACGAACGTGGGTCCGCTGGCCACGCCGTGGGCGTCGCTGGCCACGCTGATCTGGTACGAGCGTTGCCGGGCCGCCGGCGTGGCGGTGCCGCTGGGCCGGTTCGTGGCGACCAGCGCCGCACTGGCCGCCCTCGCCACGGCGGGTACGGTGGCCGCGCTGCTGGTCGGCCCCGGCGCCTGACCCGTCCCGCGCGCCGGGCGGTCAGTGCTCGCGGCGGCGCAACCGGCGGACCGCGTAGAGCAGCGCGCTCGCGGCGAACAGCACGGCGCTGACCGCCAGCCAGCGTCGCAGCAGCGGTTCGGGCGTCAGCCCGGTGGCCGCCGAGTACGTGCCGTCACCGAGCCCGAGCACGCCGGGCAGATAGACCAGCAGCAGGAGCCCCGAGCCGAGCGCCGGCACCCGCACGTGGTTGCGCACCGCCGGGCCGGCGCGCCGCAGCAGCCGGTCGAGGGTCGCGTACGCCGGGAACAGCACCAGGTCGTGGGCGACCACCGCGCCGACGAACCAGAGCAGCATCCGCCCCGCGGTCGGCTCGCCGGCCAGCCGCAGCGCGATCCAGCCGGTCACCGCGAAGCAACCGACCAGGAGCGCCAGGTGCCACCACGCCGCGCCGTACGCCCGCCGGAGCTCAGCCATCGAACACGATCTCCTCGACCCACTTGGTGCAGTGCACGCCGGGCAGCGCCGGCACGATGATCCGGGCCGGGAAGCCGTGGTCGGGGCTCAGGTCGACGCCGTTGACCCGCAACGCGAGCAGCGCGTCCGGGTCGCTGACCTGGCCACCGTGCAGGGTGGCCCGGCTGAACAGCCCGCCGCGTTCCAGCGAACGGACCCGTGCCGTGGCCGGCTCCGCGGCGCCGACCAGCGCGGCGAGGTCCCGCAGGCGTACCCCGGTCCAGGTCTGCGACGTCGACCAGCCCTCCACGCAGGCGATCGGCAGCGTGGCGGTGTGCTGCGGCAGCGCGAGCAGCCGGTCGCGGTCGAGCGCTTCCGTCCGGTCGCCGGCGCGCACCGTCAGCGACCAGCCCGACCCGGTCCGGTCCGGCGTGACGCCGGCCGCGGCGGCGGTGCGGTTGACCGGGAAACCGGTCGGCCCGTCGCCGATCCGCCGGCCGCGCGGCAGCAGCAGCGCGGTGCCCCGCAGCGCGTCCACGCCCTGCCCCACGGTCAGCGCGGCCAGCAGCAACGCGCCGCCGCCGGCCAGCGCCAGCACGCCGCGCCGGCTCATCGTCGCCGGGCCGGGGCGGTGGGCCACCAGGCCGTCCGGGTCCGCCGGCTCCGGCCGGGTCCGGGCCAGCGGGGTACGCGCGAAGCCCGGCCCGCGCAGCGCGGTCACCAGCCGGGGCAGCTTGACCGCCACGTGCACCACCAGCGCCACCGTGAAGATCCAGGCGCCGTACCAGTGCGCGGTGTAGAAGTCGAAGCCGAACAGGTACGCGTACTGCACGTTGAGCAGGCCGGTGGCGCTCTGGAACAGGATGCCACCGACCAGCAGCAGCAACGACAGCCGTTCCAGCACCTGCGCGACGGACCGGGCGGGTGGCCAGGCGAACAGCTTCGGCACCACCGACCAGAGCTTGGCCAGCACCACCGGCACCAGCACGATCCCGAGCGTCACGTGCAGCCCCTGGGTGACCCGGAACAGCCACGCCGGCCGGGTCGGCCAGTCGAACACGGGCGGGTGCAGCCACCCCACGTCCCGGGGGAACGCCTGGTCGAAGCGGGGGCCGTAGGCGATCCAGTCGAGCAGCCCGGTGACGATCACCAGCGGCAGGGTGGCCAGCAGCACGGCGCCCAGCACGGAGGTCAGCCACGGTCCGCGTACCGGGCTGCGCCAGGCGCTGTCGACCGCGTCGACGCCCGGGGGACGGTGGCGGTCCAGGGCACGCCAGAGCCGGGCCGGCGCGGCGTACCGTGGCTCGATCGCGGCGGGCGCGGGATCGTCCGGCTGTGGGACGTCGGTGGGCACGGGCACCTCCTCCGGCGACGGGGCCGACCGGCCGGCCGGCGCTTCCGGGATGGGACGCTAGACGCCGCCGGCCGCCCGCGACGGCGTTTGCCGCATTACCGAAGCCTTACCGCCGTCGTCCTTACGGACCGCTGACGTCGGACGTGAACCGGCCGCCGGCCCGACCCGGGTGCCCTAGCGTGGGCCGGTATGCGGGTACTGCTCACCGGCGCGGCCGGCTTCATCGGATCGCAGATCGCCGACCTGCTGGCGGCCGAGGGCCACGAGCCGGTCTGCCTGGACGCCCTGCTGCCGCAGGCGCACGGCGGCGCGCTGCCGGAATGGTCCCGGCGGCACGACCCGACCGTCGGCGACGTCCGCGACGCCGGGCTGCTGGACCGGCTGCTGACCGGCGTGGACGCGGTCTGCCACCAGGCGGCCATGGTCGGGCACGGGCTCGACCCGTCCGACGCGCCGGACTACGCCGGGCACAACGATCTCGGCACGGCGGTGCTGCTGGCCGCCATGCACCGCGCCGGGGTACGCCGGCTGGTGCTGGCCAGCTCGATGGTGGTCTACGGCGAGGGGCGCTACACCTGCGCCCGGCACGGCGTGGTGCGTCCCGCCGCGCGCCGCGCCGCCGACCTGGCCGCCGGCCGCTACGACCCGACCTGCCCCGGCTGCGGCGACCCGCTCACCCCGGCGCTGGTGCCCGAGGACGCGCCGCTGGACCCCCGCAGCACGTACGCGGCCAGCAAACTCGCCCAGGAGCACTACGCCGCGGCGTGGGCCCGGCAGACCGGCGGCGGCGTGTGGGCGCTGCGCTACCACAACGTCTACGGCCCCCGGATGCCCCGCGACACCCCGTACGCCGGGGTGGCCTCGCTGTTCCGCTCGGCGCTGGCCGCCGGTCGCGCCCCCGTCGTGCTGGAGGACGGCCGGCAGCGGCGGGACTTCGTGCACGTCACGGACGTGGCGCGGGCGAACCTGCGGGCGTTGACCGCGCCGCCGCCGGACGGCCTGGTGCCGGTGAACATCTGCTCCGGCGAACCGCACACGGTGGGCGAGCTGGCAACCGCGCTGGCCGAGGCCATGGGCGGCCCGGCACCGGAGATCGCCGGCGGCGCGCGGGCGGCCGACGTCCGGCACGTGGTGGCCGACCCGACCCGCGCCCGCGACCTGCTCGGCTACACCGCGCGGGTCACCTTCACCGACGGCGTCAAAGCCTTCGCCACCGACCCCCTCCGCTCCCCCGCCACCCTCTCCCCCCAACCCGCCTGACCCGCCCGCCCCCTCCTCGGGCCGCCCGCCCCCGCCCTCCTCGGGCCGCAGTTTCCCGGAAAGAGTGGCCATTCCGCCCGCGACAGCCCCTCATTCCGGGAAACTGTGCGGCCTTGATGGGGGGCGCGGGCGGGGTCAGGAGACGGTGAGGAGGAGGTGGTTGACGAGGAGGGCGGTCACGGCCTGGGCGGCGAGCCAGCGGCGGTGGGTCGACGGGGGCAGGTGCGCGGCGGCGACGAGCAGCCAGACCACGAACGGCAGCCAGATCCGCTCCACCTCGGCCTTGCTCATGCCGGACAGGTCGGCGGCGGCCACCACCAGCGCGGCGGCGGCCGGTGGCAGCACCGTCGGCCCGAGCCCGACCAGCCGTCCGGTCCACCCGGTCCACCCGGAGCGGCGAGTGCCGACCGGGCCGGCGGCGAGCCAGGCGGCGCGCGCCGCGACGGCGGTACGACGCAGCGCCGGCCCGAGCACCGGCCCGGCGGAGAGCAGCAGCGCGGCCAGGTTCGCCCACACCCAGTACGCGTACGGGCGGTCGGCCGCCCAGCCCTGGTAGTAGCGCTCGACGACCCGGTCGTACCCCTCCCACCACCGGAAACCGGAGAGCACGAACAGCACCGTGACGGCCGCGACGCCGGCGGTGGCGGCGACCAGGGCGGCCCGGCGGCGGTCCGGCCGCAACGCCGACACGGTCACCGCCAGCGCGCCGACCAGCACGAACCCGTACGACAGGTGCAGCGCGAAGCCGAGCAGCAGGCCGCCGGCCAGCACGGCGAGCGGTCCGCGTACCGCCAGCAGCGCGAGCCCGGCGGCGACCACGCCGGTGAACACCGCGTCGGCGGAGGCGCCCAGCCACACCGCGCCGGGCAGCAGCACCAGGAACGGCAGCACCGCCCGGGCCGCGTCGGCGGCGCCCAGCGCGCGCAGCGTGACCGGCACCGAGACCACCACGGTCGCGCCGACCAGCACGCAGCACAGCGCGGCGGCGGCGCCCCCGCCCAGCCCGACCCGGTCCAGCCAGACGAAGACCAGCAGCGCGCCCGGCGGATGCCCGGCGGTGTGGGTGGACCAGGAGTCGGGCTGGAAGTCCAGGATGCGGTCGGTGAAGCCGGCCAGCATGCGGGGAATGTCGGTCACCCCGGGCACCTCGTGCAGGTACTCCGCCTGCGGCGTCAACCGTCGCGTCAGCCCGGCCGTCCAGCCGTCCACCAGGGCCAGCGCCAGCGTCCACGCCACCGCGGCCAGCCAGCCGGCGGCCAGCAGCGGCCCCCATCGGGCGGTCCGGGCCCAGCGCAGTCCCGGTCCGAGCACGGCGAGCGCGACGAGCGCCGCGAGCGGCGTACCCCAACCGGCGTGCGGACGCCAGGTGGCGTAGAGCGGCGCCGCGTCGGCGTGCAGGCCCACGCCACGCCGGTTGAGCACCAGGCCGACCACGACGGCGGCAGCGAGCAGCGCCGCCTCGACCGCGACCACGACCAGGTCGCCCCGGTGCGGGGAGCCGGTCCGGTCCGCGGCGGGGGCGCGACGCAGGGTGGGTGCGGATCTCATGACGACCGCACGGTACGGGGGGCCGGCGCGGGACGGGACCGCAACCGCCGGCCCGTCACGGGATGGTAAGAAATGCCTGCTCGTAACGGTTCCGTAAGCACGATCGAGGGCTCGGCCGGGTGGCGGGCGGCCTAGCGTCGGCGGCATGCGGACACAGATCGACGTGGTGCTGCCGTGCCTGGACGAGGCCGCCGCCCTGCCCGGCGTGCTGAACGCGCTACCGCCGGGCTACCGGGCGATCGTGGTGGACAACGGCTCCCGGGACGGCTCGCCCGAGGTGGCGGCCCGGCACGGCGCCCGAGTGGTACGCGAACCGCGTCGCGGTTACGGCGCGGCCGTGCACACCGGGCTGGAGGCCGCCGGGACGGAGCTGGTCTGCGTCCTGGACGCGGACGGCTCGTTCGACCCGGCGGAGCTGCCGGCGCTTGTCGCCCCCGTCGCGGCCGGCACGGCCGACCTGGCGGTGGGGCGCCGTCGGCCGGTGTCGGCCGGCGCCTGGCCGTGGCACGCGCGGGCCGGCACCGCGCTGGTCGCCGCGTTGCTCCGGCAGCGTGGGGTGCCGCTGCGTGACCTCAGCCCGATCCGGGTGGCCCGCCGCGAGGCGTTGCTGGCGCTCGGCGTCACCGACCGGGCGTTCGGCTATCCGGTGGAGTTGATGATCCGGGCGGCGGCGGCCGGTTGGCGGATCCACGAGCACGACGTCCGCTACGCCCCGCGCGCCGCCGGCACGAAGTCCAAGGTGTCCGGCTCGGTACGCGGCACGGTCCGGGCCACCCGGGACTTCCTCACCGTGCTGCGCAGCGTGGACGGCCGACGGTGACCGTCCTGCTGGTGGTGGCGAAGGCCCCGGTCCCGGGGGCGGTGAAGACGCGGCTGTGCCCGCCGGCCACCCCGGCGCAGGCGGCCCGGATCGCCGCCGCCGCACTACGCGACACGCTCGACGCGGTCGCCGCCACCGGAGGCGTGACGCCGGTGCTGGCGCTGGCCGGGCGTCTGGCCGACGCCGAGGACGGTGCGGACCTCGCCGCCACGGTCGCCGGCTGGCCGGTGCTGCCGCAGTGGGGCGACGGCCTCGCCGAGCGGCTGGCCCACGCGCACGCCGACGTGGCGCACGCGTACCCGGGGCGGCCGGTGCTCCAGATCGGCATGGACACCCCGCAGGTGACGCCGGCGCTGCTCGCCGACGGCGTACGCCGGTTGGCCGCGCCCGGCGTCGACGCGGTGCTCGGCCCGGCGGCGGACGGCGGCTGGTGGGCACTGGGGTTGCGCGACCCGCGCCGCACGGCGGCGTTGCGCGCGGTGCCGATGTCGACCGCCGAGACCGGGCGGCGCACCTACGCGGCGTTGTGCGACGCGGGCCTGCGGGTGGGTGCCCTGCCCACGCTGCGCGACGTGGACGACTGGGCCGACGCCCGCGCGGTGGCCCGGGGCGTGCCCGGCGGCCGGTTCGCCCGCGAGGTGGCCGCGCTGCGACCCGCCCTGGTGGCGATGTCACCCGATCGTCGACCGAAGGCGGTTCGATGAGCGCCGGCCCCGCGAGCGCGACCAGCGAGCCGGGGTTGCGGACCCGCCAGTCGCCGACCCGGACCGGCCCGGCGAGCGCGACCGGCGTGCCGGTCGGTGTGGACGCCTTCGGCATCGCGCTGCGCGAGCGCGCCGGCAGTCACTGGCTGGTGCAGGCCGACGGGGTTCGCCGGCGGCTGCCGGTGGAACGGTGGCACGGCCCGGCGGAGGCGGCGACCGCCACGGTGGTGGCCCGCTGCCACGGCCCGGCGTTGGACCTGGGGTGCGGGCCGGGCCGGCTCACCGCGGCGCTCACCCGGGCCGGTCTGGCCGCGCTCGGCGTCGACGTCTGCCCACGGGCGGTCGCGTTGACCCGGGCGCGCGGCGCGGTCGCGGTGCGCGCCGACCTGTTCGACCCGCTGCCGGCCGAGGGCCGGTGGCGGCACGTGGTGCTGTTGGACGGCAACATCGGCATCGGCGGCGACCCGGCGCGGCTGCTGCGGCGGTGCCGGGACCTGCTGCACCCGGACGGCACCGTGCTGGTCGAGGTGGACCCGCCCGGCAGCGGCGCCTGGCAGGGCCGGGCGCACGTGGTCTCCGGCCGGCGGCGGGGGCCCAGCTTCGGCTGGGCGCGGCTGGACACCCGGGCGGTGCACGGCCCGGCCACGGCCGCCGGGCTGTCCGTACGGGACCTGTACCCGGCGGGCGGCCGGTGGTTCGCCGAGCTGACCGCAGCCTGAGGACCCCAGCCCGCAGATTCTCGAAAAGCGTGGTCATTCGGTCCCAGATGGCCACGCTTTCCGGGAATCTGCGCGCGCCGGGCGGGACCCGGGAGATGTCCTGCCCGTCAATGCGAAGCCGAGCGCGGCCGGAAAACGGATACGGCGGGGCGGTGGCCGGCGACTAGCGTGCCCGCATGACCGCCACCCTGCACTTCCACACCGATCCCGGTGAGTTCCTGGACGCCGCCGGCGACCACCTGGCCGCAGATCCGGTGGTCAACACCGTGGTCGCCACCGTGGCGCACCGGATGGCGGCCCGCCGGGCCGAGGGGGACGAGGTGCCGGCGGACGACTGGTGGCTGGTGGTCCGGGACGCCTCGGGCGCAGTGGTCGGCGCGGGGATGCGTACCGCGCCGTTCCCGCCGCGTCCGCCGTTCCTGCTCCCGATGCCGGCGGAGGCGGCCGTCGCGTTGGCACGGGTCTGGCACGAGCGCGGCGAGACGGTGTCGGCGGTCAACGGCGCGCTGCCGGCCGCGCGGGACTGCGCCGCCGAGGTGGCGCGGCTCGGCGGCGGCCGGGTCGAGGTGGCCCAGCACACCCGGCTGCACAAACTCGACGCGCTGGTGCCACCCGCGCCGGCACCCGGCGCGTTGACGGTCGCCGGGGAGGACGACGTCGACCTGGTCGAGGCCTGGTTCGGCGCGTTCATGGCGGACGCCGACGAGCAGGCGGGCCGACCACGCGGCACCAGTGCCCACGAGGCACCCGACCGGGCCGACCTGCTCCACCGCATCAGGGGCGGCCGGGTCTGGTTCTGGACCGACGAGGCGGGCCGGCCCGTGCACCTGACCGCCGCGAATCCCCGGCTTTCGGTGTCGCCCGGGTGGGACCGGTCTACACGCCACCGGAGCAGCGCGGGCGGGGATGGGCCGGTAACGCGGTCGCGGAGGTCAGCCGACTGCTGCGGGCCGACAGCGCAGGGGTGTGTCTCTTCACCGACCAGGCGAACCCGACGTCGAACCGGCTCTACGCCCGCCTCGGCTTCCGGCCGCTGGTCGACATGGCCAACCTGGTGGTGGTCCCCTGACGCCGATCAGTCGGCGAGGCCGAGCGCGGCCAGCCGGTGCGGGTCGGCGATCACGTCCACGGCGGCGATCCGGCCGCCGGTGACCGTGAACGCTGGGACGAGTTCCTGGCCGGGCGACTGCGGTCCGGCGCCGGTCAGCCCTGACCGGCCGACGGGTGGAACTGCTCGAACATGACCTCGTAGCCGTCCGGGTCGAGCCCGTAGAAGATGCGCGCCCAGCCCACGTCCTCCGGCTCCAGCGTGACCGGCAGCCCTTCGTCGCGCCAGAGCGCGTACGTGGCGTCCAGGTCCGGAGTGGGCACGGTGAGCACCACACCGAGCCCGGGCGGACCGTCCTTGGTGGCGCGTTCCCGCTCGGCGTTGTGGTGCCCGTGCCGGTGCAGGTCGGACAGGATCAGCCAGGTGTGGCCGAACGTGAGGTAGCGCAGGTGCGGCTGGTCGGGTTGCGGGATCTGCCGGAAGCCGAGTCGCTGGTAGAGCCGGTGCGAGCGGTCCAGGTCGCGGACCCGGAGACCGAGCTTGAGCTGTCTGGCGGCCATCGGCGCGACGCTACCGGATTCCGCTGGCGCGTCGTCCGCGCCGGATGGGATCCTGCGACGTGCGAGACAGCGAACCAGTCGTGGTGCAGGTCCACTGCCGGGTCGAGGTGGTGGTCGACGATCCGCGTGCGGTGACGGCGCTCGCGCAGCGGCGGCTGCGGGAGGCGGACATCGACTGGGCGCACGAGCCGGACACGGTCGAGGAGGCCGTCGCCGAGCTGGGAGCGAACCTACCCCTGGCACTGGCCGGCCTGGTCGATCCGGAGCGCCTACTGACGGACGTGCCGGGCGTACGATTCCGGGGCGCGCACTGCTGGGCCACGCCCAGCTAGCAGTCGCTAGTCGGCGGTGAGCGGTACGGCCTCGTAGCCCTGTTCGACGCACACCCGCATATCGGGGTAATGGCCGATGACCTCGGCCGACTGCTCGGCCGGGCGGTCCACTCCCAGGCCGACGCAGTCCCCGAACTGTGGCCACACCGACCACACGATCACGCCCCGTTCGGCCCACCAGTCGGTGTCGGCGCGGACCCGGTCCAACCAGCGGTTGATGGTGGTGGCTGGCACCATGGCGTCGACGAAGCGCACCGTCACGCCGCCGGCCAGGGCGCGTACGTCGGCGTCGATATCCCCGCCGGGCACCCGATACACGGTCATCGCCCGGCCAGGAAAGTCAGTCGCCACGCCGGCGTACTGATCGGGCCAGCGTTTCGGGCCGATCTCGTCCACCCGGCCGGCAGCGTCCATGACCTCTTCCTGGCCGGTCCAGTACGACACGGCCGGTGCCGGCGGGCCGCCGGGCTCGGCGCGGGCGGCGGCCGTGGCGCAGGCGGCCGTGGCGAGAAGCAAGGGAATCACCAGCACCGTCGTTGCGTGTCGCACGGTGGCACCCACTTCTGGAAGGGGACGTCATCGGTTGAACGAGCCAGCCCCGACGACAGGTGCGTATCCGGACGACAGGTGTTCCGGAGATGCGTTCACCAACCGACCGTGCCGAGGCTGATCGGGGTGAGCTGGCGGACCTGCGGCTCGATCCACTGCGCCGCGGTGACCAGTTTGACCAGCCGGTCGATCGTCTCCGGTGGGCCGGCGACGAAACTGCGTCGGTCGGCCGGGCAACCGTAGCGGTCGTCGAACGGGCCGCCGTCGAGCGCGCGTACCACCATCCCGGCCTCGGCGGCCAGCAGGAGCCCGGCCGGCAGGTCGACCGCCTCCGGGCGGTAGCCGACGATGCCGTCGATGTCGCCCCGGGCCAGCATCACCCAGGACAGCAGCGGCGCCCACAGTTGCAGCACCCGGCGGGCGGTGGTGTCGAGGACGACCTTCAACGCGCGGGCGGTGCTGTCGTCGCGGCGTACGCCGTGGCCCTGGGTCCAGGCCAGCACCGGCGCGGCCGGCACCGGCCGGTGGGCGGCACGCAGCGGACGGCCGGCCGGGTCCGCACCGTGCACGAACGCGCCGTGGCCGCGCAACGCGGACCAGGTCCGGCCGGCGACCGGGTCGTGCACCACGCCGAGCACCGGCGAGCCGCGTTCACACAACGCGATGCCCAC
Organism: Micromonospora sp. NBC_01392; assembly: GCF_045040125.1. Taxonomy (NCBI): domain Bacteria; kingdom Bacillati; phylum Actinomycetota; class Actinomycetes; order Micromonosporales; family Micromonosporaceae; genus Micromonospora; species Micromonospora sp. NBC_01392. The sequence goes on from NZ_CP109549.1 coordinate 4,128,292, forward strand.
CACGTACGCCGGCAGGCCGATCGCCACGTTGTTGGTGCCGTCGAGCGGGTCGACCAGCCACGCCCAGGTGGTGTCCGGGGCGTACTCGCCGCCCTCCTCGGCGATCACCCCGTGCTCCGGCCAGCGGGCCCGGATCCGGTCGACGATCAACCGCTCGGCGGCCAGGTCGAGGTCGGTGACCAGGTCACCGGAGTCGTCCTTGGCCCGGGCGTGCACCTCGCCCCGGATGCCCCGGCGCAGCAGTCGGCCGGCCGCCCGGGCGGCGTCCACCGCGAACCGGTGCGCGTCGCGCAGGTCGGGCCCGCCTCTGTTCGGCTCCACGTCCATGGCTCCTCCAGCCAGTCAGCCCCGTGCCACCAGTCGCGCGATCTCCCGCGCCATCCGCGCGGTCTCCGCCGCGTCGCAGCGGTCCCGGCGGACCCGGTGGCTGCGCCCGTCCACCGCGCCGAGGCTCAGGTCGCACGCGCCGGGTGTGGTCCGGCCGAGCGCCACGGTCACCGCGGGCGTGCCGGCGGCCACCTCCGAGGTGTGGAAGCCACCGGCGCGCAGCGCGTACGAGTCGCCGGCGGTGTGCGTCTCCACGGTGGCGGTCATCGCGGTGACCAGACGGTCGGTGGCGGCCACCTCGTCGACCTCGCCGAGGCTGTGCACCTCGTAGATCCGCCAGGAGGGGTCGGCGGGCGCGTCGGTGACGTCGATCAGCTCGTTGCGGACCGTGCCGTGCAGCACGTGGCTGAGCAGGTCCCAGCTGTGCGAGTGCATGGCCGAGGTGGTGGGGCGCACCGGCGGCGGGTCGGCCGGCCAGGCGTGCACGCAGATCCCGTCGGGGCCGTCGCGCTCCACCGGCAGGCAGGTGAAGCCGAGCGGGTGCCGGACCGCCCGGAGTGGTCGCCGCCCGTCGGCGACGTCGGCGAGCACGTGCAGCACCCAGTCGCGCAGCAGCTCCGGCCGGGTGCCCCGGTCGATCTCGCGGGCCAGGTCGGCGTAGCTGGTCATGCGTACGGGTTCCTCGCCTGGAGGGCCTTGCGCACGATCTCGCCGACCTCCCGGTCACCGAAGGACCGGGGCAGCGTCAGCCCGAGCGCGGCGAACAGCCGGCGGACCTGTTCGACGGACGGCTCGTCGTCAAGGCGGACCTGGCCGGCGGACTCGATCGGCACCCGGCGGCTCTGCCGGCGACTGTAGTCGAGTTCGATGTTGAACCGGTTGTAGTAGACCTCGCCACGGTCGATGCGCAGCGCCGGCGTCTGCGGGTTCTCCTGGGTGATGACCACACAGGAGGAGGAGAGGTCGTAGCGGAACGTGGTCATCTGCGCGGAGAGCCGGATCTCGACGGTGAGCAGCCCGGAGCGTTGCATGTGCCAGCAGGCGGCGAGCACCGTCGCGTACGACTCCTTGCGGGTGCGGTCGACCGTCCACGGTTCCTTTGGCTCGGTCGGCTCGTCGGCTTCCAGGCTGCGCCGGAACCACGCGTACCGCTCGCAGACCTCCTCGTCGGTCGGGTCGATGATCTCGATGGCGAGGCTGAGCGTGGCGTTGCGGCGGCGGGCGTGTTTCAGGCACTCGGGCAGGGTGACGGCGCGCAGGTAGGTGCCGGTGCCGCCCTTGAAGTGCCACTGGTCGGTGTGCTGCCGCGCCTCGTCGAGCGCCTGGCCGACCTCGCTGCCGTGCAGCACCCGGACCATGGAGGCGCTCTGGATCGCCTCCCGGGAGCGGGTCAGCGCGCCCTCCGGGCCGGTGAGCGCGGCCATCGGCGGGGCCAGGTCGGTGAGCCGGGCGCGGACGTCCACCATGACCTGCCGGACCTCCTGCTCGGCGGTCCGGCGGCGCAGCCGGTCGCGCAGCACCGCCTGGGCGAGCAGGCCGAGGACCAGCAGGATGGCGCTGTTGACCACGTCCTGGCTGACGGTGTTGGTCAGGCCGAGGACGGCGACCGTGACGGCCAGCAGCAGACCGATGAACGCGTCGAGATTGCTGACGACCCAGCCGAGCAGGCGCGCCATGACATCCCCCGGTCGACGACGGAGCCTCCATGATAGCCCTTTGTCAATGCGCGATCACGCCCCGTTTCGCCGGTGGCGGCGGTGTGCCGCGTCGCCGGGCGGCGCAGATCAACGAGCCGCCGAGCCCCGGCGCGGCCCGGGCCAGCCACCGCGAGGCGATCCAGCGTCCGCCCGGCAGCCGCCAGCCGACCTCGTTGGAGCGTATCGCCAGCGGGAGGAACCCGGCGCGGCGCAGCGTGCGCCGCAGCAGCGACGCGGTGAACGGGCGGATGTGCAGCCAGAGGTAGGGGTGCAGCGGGTCGACCTGGCGCGGCGCCCGGCCGGCGAGGAACGCCAGCCGGTCCTGCACCGGGGCCAGGTTGGGGGTGGTGAGCACCAGCAGGCCGTCCGGGGCCAGCACGCGGTGGCACTCCCGCAGCAACGCCAGCGGATCGTAGACGTGTTCGATCAGCTCGCCGGCGAGCAGCCCGGCGAAGCTGCCCGCCCGGAACGGCAGGCCCCGGGTGGCGTCCAGGCAGACCGGCAGCGCCGGCCCGCCGGCCGCCCGCCGGGCGGTGCCCAGCGCGGTCTCGGCCATGTCGGCCAGCACGAGCGGGCCGGGCAACGCGGCCGGGTCGAGCATGCCGCGCGACCCGCAGCCCAGCTCCAGCACCGGTCCGTCGCCGGTCACCCCGTCGGCCATCAGCCGGGCCGCGACCGCGCGGCGCACCCGGTGGTACGGGTCGTCGACGTACCCGTCGACCTGCGCGCCGTCGTGGTAGCTGTGGTGGTTGGCGTGCCGGCCGTGCGCCTGCGCGCGGTGCGCCGAAGTCCCGGTCGGCGGCTCGGCCATCGCACCCTCCACAGCGGTCGCCGGCCCCGTCGGCGGCGTCCACCCAAGCCTCGCACCGCGCGCGCCCGGTTGCGGGGATCTCCACCCCGGAGACGCCGACGCGGCGGCCGTGGTCCGGCCGCCGCGTCGTCCGGACGGGTCAGACGGCCCGCGCCCAGTCCACCCGGGAGGAGTCGTCGTACTCGTCGCCGGGGATCCACCACGGCTCACCGAAGCCGCTGGTGAAGACGATGATGTTGCCGCCGTCGGGTTCCGGGTTGGTGGGCGGCACCGACAGCGCCGCGCAGTAGCGCCCGTCCGGGGAGAACACCGGCGACTGGAAGAAGCGCGGTTCGTCGGTGAGCCGCTTCAGACCGGTGCCGTCGACGCGCACCGAACCGAGCGAGCCGCCGAAGACGTCGACGTCGCGGGTCCAGTGGTTGCTCACGAACACCACCCGGCCGGTGTCCGGCGTGAAGACCGGCCAGCCGAACAACTCGCCCGGGTCGGGCTGGTAGATCCGCCGTACCTTGCCGGTGGCCAGCTCCAGGGTCCGCAGTTGACGCCCCTCGGACCGGCTCGACCACTCCATCACGATCAGCGAGCCGTCGCGGGACCAGTTCGGTCGCGCCATGTCGTGGCCCGCGACGAGGACGCGGCGGGCGCCGGTGGCCACGTTCACCGCGATCAGCGTCTCCCGGTCGACCAGCAGCGCGATCTCGGTGCCGTCCGGGGACCAGGTCGGCCACTCGTAGTGGACGCCGAACGGGTCGGTGATCAGCGTGCGGCTCTGCCCGGTGACCCGGTCGTGGATGTCGAGGGTGGGGTCGAAGGCGGGGCCGGGTTTCTGGCCGAGTACGGCCAGGTAGCGGCCGTCCGGTGAGGCGGTCGCGGCGTTGCCCTGGGAGAGCAGCACCTGCGGGGTGGTCCGGCCCGGGTTGATCTGGAGCACGCCGGGGCCGGTGACGATCCACGGCCCGTTCACCACGTCGGCGGCGGCGGCCGGCGCCCCGGCGACCAGTCCTCCGGCCAGCCCGGTCGCGGCGGCGGCGCCGGTGAGCGCGGCGGCGCGCAGCAGGGCACGACGGTTCATCGCGCTCATGCGGGCATCTCCGTGGTGAGCGCCCGGGCCCAGTCCAGCCGGGAGGAGTCGTCGTACTCGTCGCCGGGGATCCACCACGGCTCACCGAAGCCGCTGGTGGAGACGATGATGTTGCCGCCGTCGGGCTCGGTGTTCTCCGGCGGGATGGACAGCGCGGCGCAGTAGCGGCCGTCCGGGGAGAACACCGGCGACAGGTAGAACCGCGGTTGGTCGGTGAGCTGCTTCAGCCCGGTGCCGCCGAGCCGCACCGACGCCAGGGACTGGTTGTAGGTGTCCCGGTCGGGATACCAGCGGGTGGTGCAGAACACCACGCGCTGGGAGTCGGGCGTGAACACCGGCCCGCTGACCCGCTCCCCCGCCTGCGGCGCGTAGAGCCGCCGGACGGTGCCGGTCGCCAGCTCCAGCACCCGCAACTGCCAGCCCTCGGAGCGGCTGAGCCAGTGCAGGACGATCATGGAGCCGTCCCGGGACCAGTCCGGGTCCCGCATGACGTGCCCCTGGGCCAGCACCCGGGTGGCGCCGGTCGCCACGTCGACCGCGATCAGCGTGTCGTCCTGCGCGCCGGTGACCAGGGCGATCTCCCGGCCGTCCGGAGACCAGGTGGGCGCGCCGTAGTGCACGCCGGGCGGGTCGGCGAGCAGCGTGCGCTTCTGGCCGGTGACCCGGTCGTGGACCGCCACGTACGGCAGCAGCGTGCCGTCGCCCGACCACGCGGTGTTCTCCCAGGCCACGTACCGGCCGTCCGGTGAGGTCTTGGCGTTGTCGCCGTCCTCCAGCAGCCACCGCGGGGTGGTGCGGCCGGGGTCGACCTGACGCACGCCCCAGCCGACGCTGACCAGCCACGGCCCGTTGACGACTTCGGCGGCGGCGGCCGGTGCCGCGGCGGCCGTCCCGCCGGCCAGCCCGGTCGTGGCGGCTACACCGGTCAGCGCGGCGGCGCGCAGCAGATGACGACGGTTCAACTCGATCATGCGAAATCCCCCGTGGTAGACATCGCTCCACCCTCCTGACAGGACGAACGCGCCGGGATCGGGCGAGCGGACCGTTCACCGTCGGCCACTCGGCCAGGACACGGGGTGAGCGGCGTCGACGCCCGGTACCCTCGCCCCGGTGACCTCCGACGCGTTGCGCCGCGCCCTGACCGAACCGGGTGACCCGCCGCTGCTCCCGCTGCCGGGGGTGGCGGTCGAACTGCTGGCCGCCCTGTCCGCGCCGCCCCGGCTCGGCGCGCACCTGCGGCTGGTGCACGACGTCGCCTGGCACCTCACCGCCGCGTTCGCCGAGCGTTTCGCCGCGGTGCCGTTCGACCGGCAGGCGGTGCTGTTCGGCGCCGCGGTGCACGACCTCGGCAAGGTCGAGCACCCGGCCGAGCTGACCGGTCCCGGCTCCGCGCACGAGGAGGCGGGCTACCAGTTGCTGCTGCGCTTCGGCGTGCCCGAGGAGCGGGCCCGCTTCGCGGTCACCCACGCCGCCTGGCACTCCCCCGGCGTGCAGTTGGAGGATCTGCTGGTCAGCCTCGCCGACAAGGTGTGGAAGGGCCGCCGGGTCACCGACCTGGAGCAGCTCGTGGTGGACCGGCTCGCCGACATCACCGGGCAGGCGCCCTGGCAGACGTTCCTGGACCTCGACGACGTGCTCGCCGACCTGGCCGCCGGCGCGGACCATCGGCTCGCCTTCCAGGCCGAGCATCCGGTGCACGGCTGACCCGAACCGATTGACTTTCGATAGCTTCCGAGCGATAGTCGATGCATGGTGACTACCGAGCGTGCGGTGACCGCACTGCGTGCCTTCCTCGTCCTGCTGTTCGGCATTCTGCTGCTGTTCCAGACCATGTCGCTGCCGGGCCAGTTCGCGCACATGGCCCGGGAGGATCCGGAGATGGCGTACCTGAGATGGCCGGCCACCGCCGTGACCGTGTTCTGGGTGCTCTGCGTGCAGGTGGTGATCGTGTGCACCTGGCAGCTGCTCACCCTGGTCCGCACCGACCGCATCTTCACCGAGGCGTCCCTGGCCTGGGTCGACGGGATCGTCTGGGCCGTCGCCGCCGCCTGGGCGAGCCTGGTCGCTGTCTTCCTCTACGTCGGGTTCCACGCGAACGACCCCGGGCTGCCGCTGCTGCTGTTCCTGCTCACCACCGGCGTCAGCGTGCTCGGGCTGCTGATGGTGGTGATGCGCGCGCTGCTGCGGCAGGCCACCACGCTGCGCACCGACATGGAAGCGGTGATCTGATGCCCATCGTCGTCCGCATCGACGTCGAGCTGGCCAAACGCAAGATGAGCGTCGGCGAGTTCGCCGAGCGGGTCGGGCTCACCCCGGCCAACGTCGCGGTGCTCAAGAACGGCCGCGCCAAGGCCGTCCGCTTCAGCACCCTGGAGGCCATGTGCCGGGTCCTCGACTGCCAACCCGGCGACCTGCTCGAATGGGTCGCCGACGGGGAGGAGGCATGAGATACGCGCTCACCGCCCTGGCCGTCCTCGCCGTCGCGCTCGGCGTCGCCGGCTTCGGGTACGGGGAAGTCGACGACTCCCCCGGCCTCCAGATCCTGTCCGCGCTGCTCGTCATCGGCGCGGTCGCCGTCGCCGTGCGCGTCGCCCGGCGTACCCGGTAGGGCCGGCGCCCCCTCGACGCCGGCCCCGCCGGTCAACCCTTCACGCAGACGACCTGCTTGAGGTGGGCGACCACCTCGACCAGGTCCTCCTGCTGGGCCATCACCTCGGTGATGTCCTTGTAGGCGCCGGGGATCTCGTCGACCACCCCGGCGTCCTTGCGGCACTCCACGCCGGCGGTCTGCGCGGCCAGGTCGGCCGTGCTGAACGTCCGCTTCGCCTGCCCCCGCGACATCCGCCGCCCCGCGCCGTGCGACGCCGAGCAGTACGCGTCGAGGTTGCCCTTGCCCCGCACGACGTACGAGCCGGTGCCCATCGAGCCGGGGATGATGCCCAGGTCGCCGTCGCCGGCCCGGATCGCCCCCTTCCGCGTCACCAGCACCTCCACCCCGTCGTACCGCTCCTCCGCCACGTAGTTGTGGTGGCAGGAGATCGGCTCGTCGTAGCCGACCCGCGGGAACGCGTCCCGGACCACCTGGCAGAGCAGCGCCAGCATGACCGCCCGGTTGCGCCGCGCGTACTCCTGCGCCCACCACAGGTCCCGGCGGTAGGCGTCCATCTCCGGCGTGCCGGACAGGAACACCGCCAGGTCACGGTCGGGCAGGTCGGTGTTGTGCGGCAGCCCGCGCGCGACCGCCATGTGCCGCTCGGCCAACTCCTTGCCGATGTTGCGGGAACCGGAGTGCAGCATCAGCCAGACCCGACCGTCGTCCGGGCCGCCCTGCTCCAGGCAGACCTCGATGAAGTGGTTGCCGCCGCCGAGCGTGCCGAGCTGCCGCTGCGCCCGCGTCTCGAGCTGCGCCACCTTCCGGTCGAGCGTGCCGAACCGACGCCAGAAGTCGACCCAGCCGGCCTGCTCCAGACCCCGGACCCGACGCGGGTCGACCGCGTCGTCGCGCATCGCGAACCCGACCGGGATCGCCGCCTCGATCGCCGACCGCAGCGGCCCGAGGTCGTCGGGCAGGTCGGCGGCGGTGAGCGAGGTGCGCACCGCGGACATGCCGCAGCCGATGTCCACGCCGACCGCGGCCGGCGAGACGGCCTGCCGCATGGCGATGACCGAGCCGACCGTCGCGCCCTTGCCGAAGTGCACGTCCGGCATCACCGCGACGCCCTGCACCCAGGGCAGCGCGCCGATGTTGCGCAGCTGCCGGGCCGCCTGCGCCTCGATCGCGTACGGGTCGGTCCAGACCCGGACCGGCGCCCGGGTACCGGCCAGCGGGGTGAAACCCATGATCGTCTCCTTGCTCGTGGGATGTAGGCCGTACGGGACTCGAACCCGTAGCCTCCCGGGTGAGAACCGGGTGAGCTGCCCATTTGCTCCAACGGCCCGTGTCGGGACGGACGTCCCGGGACAACGCCCCGGACACGGAGAACCGCCCGGCTCCGGTCTGGGGCGGGCGGTTCGCGCGGATCGTCGCGTCGGCGCTAGACGCGCCACCACCCCGGTTGCCACCGCTGTTCCCGGCGGCCACCGCGACCCGGTTCGGGCAGCAGGGCACCGGCGCGCGGCACGGGCCGCTCGGCTCGGGTGCGATTCTGCTGCGACACGGTGTGCTCCTGAGGACTGGAACCGGTTGACGTTGCCCGTTCACGGTACGACCGCGGCATGTCGCCGGCAACGCGATATTCACGAGGGGCGTTGATCGACACCACTTCGCCGAAGTGGCGGCATGGCCAATCGCGTGATGCCACCACTTCGGCGTACCGGAGTCGATCTCACCCGCGGGTCGTCACGCACAGCTCGGCCCGGTGTACCTTCCGAAGTGGCAGCTCATCCACCTGCACGTCGATGGGCGGTCGGTCGTTGCGGCAGCGGGAGATGGCATGACTGAACCCACCGTCGGGGAGCGTCTCGCCGGGCTTCGTCGTGAGTCGCGGCTGACGCAGGAACAACTGGCCGAGCGGTCCGGGATCAGCGTCGAGGTGATCCGGAAGCTGGAACAGGGCAGCCGGGGCACGGCTCGCCTCGACACGCTGCATGCGCTCGCGCGCGCCCTGGGGGTGTCGACGTCCGGGCTGCTCGGCGACGCGTCGCAGGCCGCCGCGCGCGGCGAGGCGGAGCACCGGCCGTTGTCGCTGGCGGAGATCCGCCGGGTCATCACCCCGCTGCGAGGGATCGACGGCGCGCCGTTCGTGGCGCCGCGGAGCGAGCCACCCGGCCTCCGCACGCTGCGCGGAAACCTGCACGCCGCCGATCGGGTCTACAACGCCGGTGACTACGCGGTGGCGTTGCGGGTGGTGCCGCCGTTGCTGGTCGACGTGCGCGCGGCGGTCGGTCTGGCCGGCGACGAGCGGCAGGCCGAGGCGTACGACCTGCTCGCCCGCACCTATCACCTGGCCGGCGGTCTGCTGATCCAGCTTCGCGCCGACGACCTGGCGCAGACCGCGCTCTCGGGTGCCCTCGACGCCGCGCAGCGCTCCGGGGACCAGGTGGTGGCGGCGACCGTCATCCGGACGATGTGCTGGCTGCTGATGCGTCAGGGCCGGATCAGCGAGGCGGCCGAACTGGCGGTGGTCACCGCCGACGAGGTGGAGCCACGGTTGTCCCGGGCGACGCCCGCCGACCTGGCCGCGTGGGGATGGTTGCTGCTGGGCGCCGCCGCCGCGCGAGCCCGGGACAACCGGCCGGACGAGGTGGCCGACCTGATCGGCGTCGCCGCTGCCGCCGCGGTCCGGATCGGTGAGCGGATACCGGCGGCGGACCAGTTGATGCTGGTGGGTGGCTTCGACAGCGCCAAGGTGCAGATGCAGCGGGCGGAAGCGGCGGCGGTGGCCGGTGAGGCGGGACGGGTGCTGGAGCTGTCCGCGTCGGTGCCGCCGGCACCCACCATCAGCAGGTCGGCGTGGCGCCGGCATCGGCTGGACCTGGCGTGGGCGTACGCGGATCTGCGGCGTTACGGGAAAGCGACAGCGGTGTTGACGCAGTTGCGCGACACGGCGCCGACCTGGCTGCGGCAGCAGCGGTACGCGCGGGACATCGTGGACACCATCGCCACCGGACGCCGCCGGGCGATGACGGACGAGCTGGCCGCACTGGCCGAGCTGATGGGCGGTGCGCGGTGACTGGTACAACGCGTCCGAGTCGATGACTCACGATCTTCGGATCGCACCATCTGCACCTTTCTGATCACCCTGAGTCACCTCAGCCTGTGGTGGTGAGGCGCGTCGACGCGTCTCCGCCGATGGAGGTGGCGATGCCGAAACATGGCGACAGGCCGGCTGTTGATCGGGGCGAGCAGATTAAGGCCGCCGAGCGGGAGGCGGCGCGGCAGCGGCTCCTCGCGCAGGCCGAGGCGGAGCGGATACCGGTCGAGGAGACGACCCGGGCGGTACCGGACCGGCGGCATGACCGGCGGTGACGTGCCGGTCGGCCGCCGCGTCGCGCAGTGGCGGGTCCGGCGTCGGATGACCCAGCAGATGCTGGCCGACCGGGTGGGCAAGTCGAAGAGCTGGGTCGACAAGGTCGAACGCGGCGTACGCGCGCTGGACCGCTTCTCCGTCATCCAGGATGTCGCCCGGGTGCTGCGGGTGGAACCGGCGACGCTGCTCGGCCGGGAGAATCCGCCGCCGGCCCACGGCGACGAGGGGGTGGACGGGGTAGGCGCGGCGCTGGCCCGCTACGACCTGTTCCCGATCGGGTCCGGCCACCGGGATTCGACGTCCACGGACGAGCTGGGCCGGCGGGTGGATCATGCGTGGTCGGCGTACCGGCACGCGCGATATCCGCAGGTGCTGCGCCTGGTGCCGGAACTGCTCGACGCGGCCCGAGACACGTACGCCGGGGACGGGGACGGCGCCTGCGGGCTGCTGGTGCGGGCGTACCGGATCACGGCGTCGGTGCTGGTGAAACTCGGCGAGCCGGACCTGGCGTGGCTGGCGGCCGACCGGGCGGTGACGGTGGCCGCCGGTCATCCGAGATGGACGGCGGTCGCGGCGGTGCCGCTCGGGCAGGCGCTGCGTGCCACGGGGCGGGGGCGGCTGGCGACGACGGTGACGATCACCGCCGCGAACCGGATCGGTGACCCGGCGGCGCGCGACGCATCGCCCGTCGGAGCGGCCCTGGCCGGGACACTGTGGGTCGAGGCGGCGCTCGCGGCGGCGTCCTGCGGCGACGCGCGCAGCGCGGCGGAGTGGCTGGGGGTGGCCGCCGGGATCGCCGGGCGGGCCGACGACCGGCACGACCCCCACCTCGACGGATTCGGGCCGGCTGCCGTGCAGGTGGCACACGTGGCGGTGGCTGTCGAACTCGGCGACGGCGCCGAGGCGGTCACCCGGCACGAGACGGCGATCCGGTCGGAGGGCTGGCGGTGGTTGCCCGTCGAGCACCGCGCCGCGCACCTGGTCGACGCCGCGCGGGCGTACCTCCAGATCGGTGACCTGCTGCGGGCGGGCCGGGCCCTGACCGAGGCCGACCGGCTCGCGCCGGCCGAGGTCCGGATGCGGCCGGTGGCGCGTACCGTGCTCGCCGAGGTGGCACGCGGCGGACCCGCGCCGGCCGGCGTGGCGCACCTGGCGACGGCGGTCGGCCTCACCCGCTGACGCGGACCGGGCCGCCGGCCCTCAGCCGGCCTGGACCACCGGGTGGCGCTTCATCTCCTCCATGAAGGGGAAACGGGCGGTGAGTTCGGTGAGCGTGGTGCCGGACCGCCAGGCGTCGGCCACCTGGGCGACCTGGAGCAGGTCGGTGGCGTCCCCCCGGGCCTGCACCTCGCCGTCGACCCGCAGGTCGATCATGAAGTAGCGGGCCTGGGCGCCGAGGCTGACGCAGACCACGCCCCGGTCGGAGGTCAGCTCGGCGCAGGTGAACCGGCTGCGGCCCTGCTCGGGAGCGCTGACCCGCCCGACGTCGAGCTGGTGGGCGGTCGCGGTCTGTGCGAGCGCGGGAGCCAGACCGCCGGGCTCGACCAGATCCGGGTAGAGGCGCACACCCAGTGCCGCCGAGACGTCGCTCATGACTGACTCCCACTTCCTCGTGACAGAGACCAGCAACGCGCAGGTTACGAACACGTTTCCGGCACGCATGCCCATCCTGTCCCGCGCGAAGGGCCCGCGGCAATAGGAACGGTCAATCCGCCCCCATCGGGCCACCGGTACGCTGCCGGCTCATGGCGCGGATACGGTGTGACTTCTTCTCCGAGACGCTCGGCATGGGCACCTCGATGACGGTGCTGCTGCCCGACCGGGGCGCGGCCGGGATCGGCATGGCCGGCGCGGCCGGCGACGGAGATCCGCCGGTGCTGTACCTGCTGCACGGCCTGAGCGACGACGACACGGCGTGGACCCGGCGGTCGTCGATCGAACGGTACGCCGCCCCGCTGGGGCTGGCCGTGGTGATGCCGCAGGCGCAGCGCAGCTTCTACTGCGACGAGGCACACGGCAACCGGTACTGGTCGTTCCTCAGCGAGGAACTGCCCGAGGTGTGCCGGTCGTTCTTCCGGCTCTCCACCCGCCGGGAGGACACGTTCGTGGCCGGCCTGTCGATGGGCGGCTACGGCGCGGTGAAGTGGGCGCTGCGCCACCCGGACCGGTTCGCGGCGGCGGCCAGCCTCTCCGGCGCGCTCGACGTGGTGCACCGGCGGAACCACCCGACCAGCCCACTCGACCCGGCGGTGTGGCACACCGTCTGGGGCGACGGCCCGGCGCCGGACGGCGACGACACGGTGGCGCTGCTGGAGCGCGCCGGCGACGACCTGCCCGCGCTCTACGTCGCCTGCGGCACCGAGGACTTCCTGTACGAGGACAACGTCCGTTTCGTCGACACCGCCCAGCGGCGCGGCCTGCCACTCACCGTCCACTTCACCCCAGGCGACCACGACTGGCCCTACTGGGACGCCCAGATCGCCACCGTCCTCACCTGGCTCCCGCTGCGCGGAAAGGCGGGGCCCCCTATTAACGCCTCCGGTAGAGGAGGGGGCCCCGCTTAACACCCCTCAGCGGGTGAGCACCACCTTGAGCGCGCCGGTCTCGGCCGGGCGGGCGAACACGTCGTACGCCTCGATGATCCGATCCAACGCGTACCGGTGGGTCACCATGTGCGCGGTGTCGAGCTGCCCGGCGACCAGCATGTCCAGCAGCTTGGGCGTGGTCCGGGTGTCGACCAGGCCGGTGGTGATGGTGACGTCGCGGATCCAGAGCCGCTCCAGGTGCAGCGTGGCCGGGGCGCCGTGCACGCCGACGTTGGCGACCCGGCCGCCGGGGCGGACCAGCTCGGTGCACAGCTCGAAGCTGGCCGGCACGCCGACCGCCTCGATGGCCACGTCCGCGCCCAGCCCGGCGGTGACCGAGTGGACCGCCGCCAGCGGGTCGTCGTCGGCGAGCACGGTCAGGTCCGCGCCGAACCGCTTGGCCGCGTCCAGCCGGCTCCGCGCCTTGTCGACGGCGATCACGTGGGTCGGCGAGAACAACCGGGCGGTCTGGATCGCGGCCAGGCCGATCGGGCCGGCGCCGACCACCACCACGGTGTCGCCGGGCCGCACGCCGCCGTTGAGCACACCTACCTCGTACGAGGTGGGCAGGATGTCGGCCAGCAGCACGGCCGCCTCGTCCGGGACGCTCTCCGGCAGGCGGTAGGTGGACAGGTCGGCGAACGGGATGCGGGCGTACTCGGCCTGCACGCCGTCGACGGTGTGCCCGAGGATCCATCCGCCGCCGCCGAGGCACTGCCCGTAGACGCCGTCGCGGCAGTAGCGGCAGACGCCGCAGGCGGAGATGCAGGAGGCGAGGACCCGGTCGCCCGGGGTGAGGGTGGCGACGCCGTCACCGACCGCGACGACCGTGCCGACCGCCTCGTGGCCGAGCACCCGGCCCGGCTGGACCTCCGGCACGTCGCCGCCGAGGATGTGCAGGTCGGTGCCGCAGATGGTGACCGCGTCGACCCGGACGATCGCGTCGCGCGGGTCGACGATGGTGGGATCCGGGTGCTCGGACCAGGACTTCTCGCCCGGACCGCCGTACACGAGTGCCTTCATGGCTCCTCCTCACGCCGTTGTCACCACCCACGCTTCTCCCCGGGGTGGGCGGACGGCAGGGCCGGAGGGCCCGGTGGGCGGGACCTCGGTCCCGCGCGCCGTGATCGTGGTGTCAACAGGGGGCCCCGCCTCTACCGGAGGCGTTAACAGGGGGCCCGGCCTTACACGCCGACGGTGCCGTCGACGGCTTCGCGGAGCAGGTCGGCGTGACCGTTGTGCCGGGCGTACTCGTGGATCATGTGCAGCATCACCAGGCGCAGCGAGACGTCCTCGCCCCAACGGGCCTGGTGGCCGGTCACGTCGAGCGACTCGGCCGCGAGCTCGATCCGCCGGGCGTGCGCGACCTCCCGCTGCCACGCCTCGAACGCCTCCGCGCGGTCGGCGTCGCGCGCGTCGTACGCGGCCTGGAAGTCACCGGTGTCCGACCAGACCAGCGGGATGTCCTCGGCCGCGATGACGCGGCGGAACCAGGTGCGTTCCACCTCGGCCATGTGCCGGACCAGGCCGAGCAGGGACAGCGTGGACGGCGGCGAGGACTGCCGGCGCAGCTGCTCGTCGGTCAGCCCCTCGCACTTGCGGGCCAGCGTGGCGCGGTGGAAGTCGAGGAACGCGCGCAGCGTCTCCCGCTCGCCGGCCCGCAGCGGCGGGCCGATCCGTTCGATGGTCACGGGAGGTCCTTCCGGGGCGGGTCGGTCCCCCGGAGCCTAACCGTCGTGGATCATGAGGCAACCGGGTTACCGCAGCGAGGAGCGGGCTACCGGGAAGTCGAACCAGGTGTCCGGGTACGGCTCGTCCACGTACCGGTAGTGCCACCACTCGCGCGGGTAGTTCTCGAAGCCCTGCGCCGTCATCAGCTCCTTCAGCAGGGCCCGGTTCCGGCGGGCGGTGTCGGTGAGCCCGGGGGCGGCGGTGTGGGCGCGCGGGTCGAAGCAGTCGAACCCGGTGCCCATGTCGACCGAGTCGTCGGCGAAGCGCCGGCCGGCGGGCGCGGTGCAGGGCAGCAGCGGCTGGCCCGGCGCGTAGCCGGGCTGCGCGGGGGTGGGCACCGGGACCAGGGTCAGGTCGAGCGTGCTGCCCCGGCTGTGCGCGGTGGGCGCGCCCAGGTAGCCGTCGGCGAAGAGCCGGTCCTTCGGCACGTCGGGGTAGAACTCCGCCTTCATCTGTTGCTCCTGCGGGCGCTTCGCCCAGGCGACGAACTCGTTCACGGCCCGCTGCGGGCGGTAGCAGTCGTACACCTTCAGGCTGTGGCCGCGGCCGAGCGCGGCGGCCTGCACCCGGCTCAGCGCCTCCGCGGCCCGGCGGGTGAGCAGGCAGAGCGGCTCGGGGTAGCCGTCGATCGGCCGGCCGACGAAGTTGTGCGCGCCCGCGTACCGGATGTCGGTGCGCACGCCCGCGTCGACGGTGGCCAGGTCGACGATGTCGGCCGGGGCACGGGGGCCGGTCGGGGTGGCCGACGGCGTCGGGCGCGGCGCCGGTCGCTGGCAGCCGGCGGCGAGGGCCGTGACCACCACGACCAGGACCATTGCCGTACGTCTGCGCACGCTGCCGTGTCTACCACGGTGTAAGGAGGGGCCCCTTGTTAACAGACGTCTGTTAACAAGGGGCCCCTCCTTACACCAGCGTCGCGTGGAGGAAGTCGACCGCGGCGGCGTCGTCGTCGATGCCGCCCGCCTCGTGGCCGTTGAAGCGCCAGACCGTCAGCTCCTTCTCGCCCCGGTAGTCGTGGTAGGCGGCGTAGACCGTCGACGGCGGGACGATCTCGTCCATCAGCGCGACGGAGAAGCGGGCCGGCACGTCGGCGCGCCTGGCGAACGCGACCCCGTCGACGTAGCCGAGCGTGTGGAACACCTGTTCCGCCCGGTCCCGGTGCACGGCCAGGTAGTCCCGGATCTCGCGGAACGGCGCCGAGTCGGTGAGCCCCACGGCGCGGGGGATGTCGCAGAGGAACGGCACGTGCGCCACCGCCGCGCGCACCCCCGGGGCCAGCGCGGCGGCGGCCAGCGCGGCGGCCCCGCCCTGGCTGTGGCCCAGCACGGCGATCCGGGTCGGGTCGACGCCCGGCAGCTCGCGGGCCGCGTCGACGGCCCGGACCGCGTCGGTGAGGAAGCGCCGGTAGTAGTAGCGGCGGGGCTCCTCCACGCCCCGGGTGGCCATGCCGGGCGCCTGCGGCCCGGCCGCCGCGACGTCCGGGGTGTCGCCGCGGCTCCACCCCGAGCCCTGGCCACGGGTGTCCATCTGGAGGTGGGCGAAGCCGGCGGCGGACCAGAGCAGGTTCTCCAGCGGGTGGCCGCGTCCGCCGCCGTAGCCGACGTACTGCACCACGGTCGGCAGCGGCGTGGGCGCGCCGCGGGGCACCCGCAGCCAGGCCCGGACCGGCTGCCCGGCGAACCCGGGGAAGGTCACGTCGAAGACGTCCACCGCCGCCAGCGGGGTCGGCACCGGGGTCGCGGTCACCGGGTCGCCGCAGGAGCGGGCCTCGGCCAGCGTCTCGGCCCAGAAGGCGTCGAAGTCGGCGGGTTCGCGCAGGTCGCTGCGGTGCTGGCGGAGCTCGGCCTCGGTCAGGTCGGTGAACACGCCTGGCTTCCTCGTCGGGTCGGCGGGGGCGCGTCGCGGCACGGTCGCCGACGCGTTTCCGGAAGGTTTCCGCAAGTTGTCCGAACGCTAGGGCCGGGTCGATCTGTCGTCAAGCCCTCGGCGTACGGCAAGATGTCCGTGGGGCGGAACGGTTTTCCGGTCGGTCCGGCAGCCGGCGAAGGGAACACGGGTGAGCGCGGACGACGAGCGCAGGGTGACCATCACCGCGATCGCACGGGAGGCCGGTGTCTCCGTGCCCACCGTGTCGCGGGTGCTCAACGGGCGTTCCGACGTCGCGCCGGACACCCGGGAGCGGGTCGAGGAGCTGCTGCGCCACCACGGCTACCGACGCCGCAACAGCCGCACGGTACGCCGGGCGGACCTGGTCGACCTGGTCTTCAACGACCTGGACAGCCCCTGGGCCGTGGAGATCATCCGCGGGGTGGAGGACGTCGGCCACGCCGCCGGGGTGGGCATCGTCGTCTCGGCCGTGCACCGCGAGTCCAGCTCCACCCGGCAGTGGCTGCACAACCTGCGGGCCCGCGCCTCCGACGGGGTGATCGTGGTGACCTCGCACCTGAGCCCGGCGGTGCACGCGCAACTGCGCCGGCTCAACGTGCCGGTGGTGGTGGTCGACCCGGACGCCGGCGTGGCAGGGACGGACGTGCCGGCGATCGGCGCCACCAACTGGACCGGCGGCCTGGCCGCCACCGAGCACCTGTTGAGCCTGGGCCACCAGCGGATCGGGTTCGTCGCCGGCCCGCCGCACCTGCTGTGCAGCCGGGCCCGGCTGGACGGCTACCGGGCCGCGCTGGCCGCCGCCGGCGTGCCGGCCGACGACCGGCTGGTCCACCCCGGCGACTTCTACCACGCCTCCGGCTACACGGCCGGCGGCACCCTGCTCGACCTCGACGACCCGCCCACCGCGATCTTCGCGGCCAGCGACCAGATGGCCTTCGGCGTCTACGAGGCGGTGCGCCGCCGCGGCCTGCGGGTCGCCGACGACGTCTCCGTGGTCGGCTTCGACGACCTGCCCGAGGCGCGGTGGGCCTCGCCGCCGCTGACCACCGTGCGCCAGCCGTTGGTGGAGATGGGCCGCCTCGCGGCCCGCACCGTGCTGCGCCTGGCCCAGGGTGAGGAGATCGA
Source organism: Micromonospora sp. NBC_01392 (assembly GCF_045040125.1). Classification (NCBI taxonomy): domain Bacteria; kingdom Bacillati; phylum Actinomycetota; class Actinomycetes; order Micromonosporales; family Micromonosporaceae; genus Micromonospora; species Micromonospora sp. NBC_01392. The sequence goes on from NZ_CP109549.1 coordinate 4,145,505, forward strand.
GTCGCCCCGGATCGAACTGGCCACCGAACTGGTGGTGCGGGACAGCACCGCCGCCCCCGCCGGCCGCTGACCAGTCGGACTTTTCAGTCGCCTTCCGGAATTTCCGGCTTCCGCAGGCCGGGCGCGGCCGACAGCGCCACCGCCGCGGCGTGCCGACGGCGACGGGCCAGCAGCACCGCTCCCCCGGCCACCACCACCGCGCCCACCGTGAGCGGCACGCCGACGCCCGACCCGGCGCCGGGCCGCGCCGCGCCGCCGCCCAGGCCGGCGTGCCCGGCCAGCGCCGACGCGGCCCCGGTGGCGGGCGTCGGCGAGCGGTCCAGCTCGCCCGGCTCCACCAGACGGCCGACCGCCGCGTCCCGGGGCAGCCCGAATCCCCAGTCCAACAGCGCCGCGCCCTGCTGCCAGCCGCGCTGGGTGGGGATCTCCGCGCCGAGCAGGGTCACCACCAGCCGGCGCCCGCCGCGCTCGGCCGCGCCGACGTACGTGTGCCGGGCCAGATCGGTGAAGCCGGTCTTGCCACCCAGCGCGCCCGGATAGTGGTCCAGCAGCATGTTGTCGTTCTGGATCTGGAACGCCTTCTCGTGCAGCGCCGGCTGGGCCGGCACCTGCGCGGTGCGGGTGGCGGTGTAGCGCCGGAAGGCCGGCTCGCGGAAGCACACCCGGGCGATCAACGCCAGGTCGTACGCGCTGGTGAACTGCCCCGGACCGTCCAGCCCGGACGGCGTGACCGCGTGCGTCTGCCGCGCGCCGAGCCGATGCGCCTCGTCGTTCATCGCGCGGACGCCGCCGGCCAGCCCGTCCGGGCCGCCCCCGAGCCGGGCCAGCGCGTTGGCCGCCTCGTTGCCCGACTTCAGCAGCAGACCCAGCCAGATCGTCTCGATCCGGTAGCGCCCGCCCTCGGCCAGCCCCACGGCCGAGCTGCCCGGCTCGATCGCCAGGTCGCCGGCGGTCATGGTGACCTCCCGGTCCGGGTCCAGCCGGGGCAGCACGGTGGCGGCCAGCAGCAGCTTCTGCACGCTGGCCGGGACGCCGTACTCGTGCGGGCCGCAGCCGCCGAGCACCGCGCCGGTGTCCAGGTCGGCGACCAGCCACGAGGTCGCGGTCACCGGCGGCGGCGTCGCGGTCGCCGCGGGCGGCACGACGAGTCCGGTGGTGTCCAGCGCCGCGCCACCGACGGACCGGGCGGCCGGGTCGGGCGGCGGCGGGGCCTGCGGCGGACGGGTCGCCGGGGCCGGCACGTTCGGGCAGGGCGGCGCCCCACCGGGCAGCCGGCGGGCCGGCCCGCCGGTCCGGGTCGCCGCCACGACGGGTGTCACCGGCGCCGACAGCGGCAGGAGCAGGGCGGCGGCCAGCGCCACGGACGGTCCCCAGGTCCTCATGTCCCGCACGCTAGCCACGCCGACCCGAACGGGTCACCGGCTCCGGGATTCGCGCCCCGGTGGCGGTGTCGTGGCGTAGGGTCCCGCCCCTGCGGTCAGCGCGCCGCGAGCCCGTGGCCGCTGAGCGGGCCGACCCGCCACCCCCGGTGGCGGCACTCCGCGAGCAGTCCGGGCAACGCGGCGAGCCCGGCCCGCCAGGCGCCCGGCGCGGCGGCGCAGGAGGAGTCGTGCAGCAGGACCGTGCCGCCGCCGCGCAACCCGGCCAGGACGCGGCGGCGGACGCCGTCCCCGGTCGCCGACGCGGTCCAGTCCCGACCCCAGCAGCTCCACAGCACCGGCCGCAGACGCAGTCGCCGGGCGGCGACCAGGGCCGCGCCGGTGAGCACCCCGTACGGCGGGCGCAGGAACGCCGGCGGCCGACCGGTCACGTCCGCCACCAGGTCGTACGCGCGGGTCAGGTCGCGGACGGTGCCGGCCGGCCCGCGCAGCAGCAGGTTGTCGTGCGCCCAGCCGTGCAGCGCGACCTCGTGTCCGGCCGCCACCAGCCGGCGGCCCAGGTCCGGTCGGCGCCGCAGCATCACGCCGAGCACGAAGAACGTGGCCCGGATCCGGTGCGCGGCCAGCACGTCCAGGAAGTGGGGCGTCGACTCCGGGTCCGGGCCGTCGTCGAAGGTCAGCGCGACCCGGTCGGGCGACCCGACGCCGTGCAGACCGGGCAGCAGGCGCTGCCGGAGGGCCGGCAACGCGGTGACCGCCGGCGCCGCGTGGGCCAGCGGCAGCGCCACCGCCGCGGCCAGGGCGGCGGTCCTCACCGCAGTCCGCCGGTGGACTGGAGCAGCGCGGCGACGACGGCCACCGCGTCGCCGACCGGGTCCAGCAGCGGCCGACGCCCCGGGTCCGCCGGACCGGCCGGGGCGGCCCGCCGGGCGGCCTCGGCGACCAGTCCGACCGGGTCCTCCGGCATCGCGCCGGCGCGCGGCCCGGCCGGATCCCCGGACGCACCGCCGGCACACCGCCCGGCCGGGCCCTCGGGCCCGGGGTCGGGGCGCGACCCGGCGGTCGCCGGCGGCGGGGCGCGGTGCGGCGGCGGGGCCGGCGGGCCGGCGTCGAGCACCGCCGCAAGCACCGGGCCGAGCTGTTCCGGGGTGCCCGCCCACCGGGTGAGGCCGGACCGGGCCAGGACGTCGGCGTTCGCCCGCCCGTGCCCCGGCAGGGGACGATAGGTGACCACCGGCACCCCGGCCGCGAGCGCCTCCTGACAGGTCAACCCGCCGGCGTTCTCCACCACCACGTCCACGGCCCGCATCAGCGTCGGCATGTCGTCCACCCAGCCCAGCACGTGCCGGCCGGGACCACTCAGTCGCCGGCGCAGCGACCCGTTGCGCCCGCACACCACCACCGGCCGGGCCCCGGTCGCGCCGACCTCCGCCACCGTGGCCGCCATCTCGCCGACGCCCCAGGACCCGGCCACCACGAGGGCGAGCACGCCGTCGTGCGGCAGGCCGAACCGCTCCCGGGCCCGCCGCCGGTCGAGGCCGGCGCTGCCGGCGAACGCCCGGGAGACCAGCGGCTCCACCACCGCGACGTCGACGTCGGCGTCCCGTCGCAGCTCGGCGTGCCGCATCGTGCAGTAGACGTCCACGCCCGGCGCGAGCCAGGTCGGGTGCACCACGAAATCGGTCACGTAGGTGAGAATCGGGACACGGAGCCGGCCGCCGCGCCGCAGCGGGCCGAGAAGCTGGTTGGCGAACGGGTAGGTGGTCACCACCGCCCTCGTGTCCGGCGGGATGCGGCGGCGGATCCGGGCCCGGAACGGGCGCAGCAGCGCGCGGATGACGCGAACGGACACCCGGGACCGGCTGGTCAGCCGGAACAGCAGGTGGTAGCCCTGGGGGAGCCGGTGCAACACCCCCCGGTACGTCTCCCGCACCGCCCGGTGCACCGGCCCGGGCAGCAGGTGGAGGAGGTTCAACCGGTCCACCTGGAAGCCCCGACCGCGCAGGCGCTCCGCCAGCTCGTCGGCGGCCCGGTCGTGTCCGGCGCCGATGTCCGCGGAGACCACCACGATCCGTCCCGGGTGCGCCATGGGCGGCGCATACCCACCCGGACGGCGTCCACGCGGCGGGACCGGGACCGGTCAGGGCCGGCGAGCGGTCCGAGCGGGGACCGAACCCGGTCAGCGGGCCGACGGACGGATCCGAGCGGGAGCGGCGCGGCGGTCAGGCGCGGCGGCGGCCGGACCGCCGGAGCCGGCCCCGCCGGGCGGCGAGCGCCGCCACCGTTCCGCCGACGACGAGCGCCAGCAGGCCGGCGGCCGGCACGATGAGCGCCCAGTCGCCGTCGGCCATCCGGTGCAGCGCGGTGCCGGCCGGCCCCCGCCACGGTCGCGACGTCGGTGTCGCCGGCGCGTCGGCCGCGGGTTCCCGGGTCGCCGCCGGCGCGGCCGGCTGGTCCAGCTCACCCGGGTCGACCAGCCGGCCGACCGACGCGTCCCGGGGCAGCGTGAAGCCCCAGTCGAGCAGTTGCGCGCCCTGCTGCCAGCCGCGTACCGGGCGGGCCTCGGCGCCGAGCAGCGTCACCACCAGCCGGCGCCCGCCGCGCTGGGCGGCGCCGACATAGCTGTGCCGGGCCAGCTCGGTGAAGCCGGTCTTGCCGCCCAGCGCCCCGGGATAGCGGTAGATGAGCTGGTTCTCGTTCTGGATCTGGAACCCGCCCTTCTTCAGCGCGGGCTGGGCCGGGATCTGGGCCCGCTCGGTCATCGCGTACCGGCCGAAGCGGGGGTCGGCGAAGCAGGCGCGGGCGATCAGCGCCAGGTCGTACGCGCTGGTGAACTGCCCGGGGCCGTCCAGGCCGGACGGCGTGACGGCGTGGGTCTGGAGCGCGCCGAGCCGGCGTGCCTCGGCGTTCATCTGGTCGACCCCGGCCCGGGCACTGCCGGCGCCGAGCCGGGCCAGCATGTTCGCCGCGTCGTTGCCGGACTGGAGCAGCAGGCCCAGCCAGAGCGTCTCCACCGGGTAGCGCCCGCCGACCAGCAGGCCCACCGCCGAGCTGCCCGGCTCGATGTCCAGATCGGCGGCGGTGGCGACGGCCACCTGCCTCGGGTCGAGGCGGTTGAGCATGGTGGCGGCCAGCAGCAGCTTCTGGGTGCTGGCGGGGGTGCCGTACGCGTGCGGCCCGCAGGCGCCCAGCACGGCGCCGCTGTCCAGGTCGGCGACCAGCCAGGTGGTGGCGGTGACCGCCGGCGGCGCGGGACTGCCGGGCGGCGTGACGAGGCCCGGACCGGCCAGCGTCTCGCCGCCCACCACCTGCTGTTCGGGCACCGACGCCGGTGGGACGGGACGCGGCGGCCGGGACACCTTCGGCGCGGGCAGCCGTGGGCAGGGCGCCACGGCGCCGGGAGCGGGAGCGCCCCGCGCCGGGGCGGGCGCACCGGCTGCGAGCAGGGTGACGGCGGTGACGGCGGCCAGGACCCGGGCTCTCATGGAGAGGCACCTTACCCAGCGCGGCTCCGCCGGCGGCGCGGCTCACCGGGCCGGTGACGGTGTGCCGATCGTCCGGCCCCGCGCCGTGGTCGAGCCGGCGGAGCCGGGCGGTCCCGACCGGCCCGCCGCGACCGGCGGTCAGTCAGTGGACGCCGCGCAGCCACCGTCGCTGCCACGGCGTCTCCACCGCACGCGGATGGTAGTGCGCGCGCACCCAGGCGACCGCCCGCCCGGGGTCCAGCCCGTCCAGCACCGCCAGGGCGGCGAGCGCGGTGCCGGTGCGGCCCACGCCGCCGTGGCAGGCGACCTCGACCCGTTGACCGGCGTACGCGCGTCGCCGCGCCTCGCGCAACGCGTCCAGGGCGTCGGCGCGGTCCAGTGGGAGCCAGAAGTCGGGCCAGCGGATCCGCCGGACCGGCCAGGCCGGCTCGGGCCCGCGCGCCAGCAGCAGGGCGAAGTCGGCCGGGGAGGCCGGGGCGGCGACGCGGCGTCCTCGTACGGTGGCGCCGCCGGGCAGCGTGAGGAGACCGGCGGGTTCCGTCCACGGTGGCGTCGGGTGCACCAGCTCATTGTGCGGCGTGCCCCGGACACGCGGGTGCCCGCCGGAGCTTCTCCGGCGGGCACTCGCGATCGGCCCGGGGTCTCCCCCGGCGCGCCTGGCGTCAGCCGAGGCGACGGCGGCGCCAGGCCAGGGACCCCAGCAGCAGCACCGCGCCGGCACCGGCCAGGCCACCGCCGAGCTTCAGCGGCGTGCCGATGCTGTCACCCGTGACGGGCAGGTGACCGCCGTGGTGTGGCGGACGCGTCGGCCGCACCGGGAGTACCGTACCGGTCGTGCTGGCGGTCCGGCCGGTCGTCTGACCGGTGGCGGTGAACGTGTAGCGACCGACGCGGGTCGGACGGTAGGTGACGGTGAAGTTGCCGCTCCCGTCGGCGCGCACGGTGAAGTGCGTCGGCGGCGATTGCGGCGCGGCGAGGTTCGACGTGTGTGCCACCGACGCCATCACCACCGTGCTGCCGTCGCTGCGCCGCGCCGTTCCCTCGGCCGGCGCGGCGACCGGAAGGTTGGAGATGGCGACGTCGATGTCCACCAGCTCGTTGGGACCGAAGCCACTCCCCTCAAGGGTGAAGGTCTCACCGAGCGTGATGGTCGGATCGACCACGACGAGCGACGGTTGCGCGGGCGGATAGACCGGTGGCTGCGGCTGCGCCGCTCCGGCCGCGGTCGGCGCGGCCACGACGGCCAGGCCCACCGAGAGCGCCATGATGATGCGGGATAGCCGCATGATGGTTTCCCTCCTACTGTTCACATCTGGGTGCGGTGGTTATCTGGGTGGTCCACGGGGTGACGGTGGGAGTGAGCACCAGATCGGCCGTGCCGGCGCCGTTCTGGCCGGTGAGCAGCGTGACGTCGAGCGTCCGGGTCTGCCCGGGGCCGACCTCCACGTTCGCCACCGCGACCTGACGTCGACGGTCGAGCCCGCTGCCCATCGCGGTGTCGCGGCCGTCCAGCCGGCCGGCGAGGACCGCGCCGCCGCTGGGGGTGTGCACCGAGACGAACGTGCGGGCGGTGTACTTGTCGCCGGACAGGGCCATGCCCGTGACCGACTCCGTCAGACCCGACCGCGGGGCGGTGGAGTGCACCGTGACCCGCAGCCGCAGTTCGCGGCGTCCGTCCGGCTGGCATGTGCCGACCGTCAGGGTGGCCGAGAACCTGAGGTAGTAGCCGAGCTTCGCGCCGCTGCCGTCGTTGAGGAACACGCCGACCGTCGGCACGGTGTCCCGCTCCGGGAGCTGCCCGGCCAGCCGGGTCCCGGCCACCGCGCGTTGCTCCTCAGAACGGACACTCCAGAACAATATCCGACGTTCCTGTATCGAGCGGCTAATAACGGTTAGAAGCGCCCTCGGGTCAACCGTCCTGGTGAACAGCGCGTCGAACACCCCCGACGCGGCCCGCGCGTAGAACGCGTCCTGCGCCTTCACGTCCAGGTCCCGGTACGAGTCGCTGAGCAGCGTCCGCACGGCGGTGCCGCCGGCCAGCGCCGGACCGTCCGGCACCTGCACCGGGCCGATGACGTTGAGCAGGTACGACAGCATCACCGGGTCGACCGCCAGCACACCGTCCACCGTGATCCCGGTGCGCCGGCGCACCATCTCGCGGTAGAGCGCGGCGGCGGTAGGGAAGCTCGGGCTCAGATTGACGTCCGCCGGATACATCCCCGGCAGCTCGGACCAGAGCCGGCGCATCTCCGGGTCCACCTTGAGCGGTGGATCGAAGTACTGCAGATCCGTCGCGTTGCCCTGCCCCGCCAGTCGGATCCGGCCGGAGTCCGCGCGCAGCACGGCGTACGCGCCGAACATGCCGCCGGTGGCCCGCAATTCGGCCGGGTTCTGCGAGACGAGCAGGTAGCTGCGCGGGCCGTCCGCGCCGAGCAGCGGCGGCAACAGGCGGACGCCGCGGTCGGCGGCGGAGGTGAGCCCGCCCAACCGGTCCAACTCCTCCCGCAGCGCGGTGACCGCGTCACGTACCTGGGCCACCAGGCCGCGGGTCGGCACCGCCCGTAGCCGGTCCGCTGTCCGGCGGACCGCCTGGTCGGCGGCTGACACCTCGGCCGCGACCGCACGCAGCCGGCCCACGTCGAGCCGGCCCTGCTTCGGCACCAGCGAGGCGAGGTCGACCCGGAGCAGGGTGGGGAAGGCGAGCCGGGCCAGGTCGTCCACCGCCACCGAGATCTGCCGCACCGCCGTCAGGTTGTCCCCGGCGTACGGGACGCCCTGGCCGAGCCACCAGACCGGGTCGCCGGTCGCTGCGCGCGCGGCGCCGGCCTGCTCCTGGAGCGCGGCCAGGGTCCGCTGGGCCCGGGCCACGTCACCGTCGAGCACCTGGGCGCTGAGGTCCTTGGCCAGGCCGGCGGCGTTCACCAGGTGGGCCCGGGCCTGCCAGCCCCGGAACGTGACCCAACCGCCGGCGGTGGCCAGCACCGAGACGACGACCAGCCCGACCAGCAGGACACGACGGACGCGGGCCCGGCGGCGTCGCCGTGAGTGTCGGCGTCGGCGGTGCGACGCCGCGTGTTCCGTCACGTCACTCTCCTCGGGGTCGACCGGCCTGCGATCACCATTCGGTGCTCGTGTCGGATAGGAGTATGTATCGCATGAACTACACTTCTAGTCGCTTTTCGTGTTTTTCATCCTAACCGTGGCCACGTCGCGCAGCAGCGCCTCGATCCGGTCGACGCCGGCCCGCAGCGACATCTGCCGCAGGTAGGCGTCCCGCCCCCGGCGGCCCATGTCGGCCCGGGCGGCTGCGGGAATCGCCGCGGCCAGCCAGAACCGGTCGGCCAGGGCCGCCCAGTCCTCGGGCGGGCAGGACAGCCCGGCTCGGGCCCGCTCCACCAGCTCCGCGGTGTCGCCGCCGGCCGAGGCGACCACCGGCGCGGCGCAGGAGAGCGCGGCCGGCAGGGTGCCGGGCACGGTGCCGCGCAGCTCCGGCCGGTCGCGCAGCATGACGAGCTGGTAGTCGGCGGCCGCGTAGAGCTGGGGCATGTCCGCCGGCGAGCGCCGCTCGACGAACCGGACGTTGTCCGCGCGGAGTTCGGCGGCGAGGTCCCGCACCCGCCGCTCCTCCGCGCCCGAGCCGACCAGGACCAGGTCCATCCGGTCCCCCAGCGCCGCCGCCGCCCGGACCGCGGTCTCCAGACCCTGCCGTACGCCGATCGTGCCGGCGTGCATCACCACGCAGCGGTCGTCCCGGCGGATCAGCCGACGTGCGGCGGGACCGGGCCGCGCCGGGCGGAACAGTCGCTCGTCGGTCCAGTTGAGCACCGTGCGCACCCGGTCCGGTTCGGCCCCGCCGGCGAGCACCAGCTCGCGCATGGACGGTGCGCTGACCGCGATCGCGTCCGCCTCCCGGTACAGCCGGCGCAGGCCGGCGTCCAGCCGCCCCGACCAACCACGTGCCGCCCGCGACCGGGCCGGCTCCTCCTCCGCCCAGACGTCCTGCACGTGCAGCACCGTCGGCACCCCGGCCAGCATCCGCAGCAGGCCGGCCGCGGCGAAGGTCACCGCGGGGAGCTGGAGGACATACAGCGCGTCGAGGTCCCGCAGGTAGCGCCGGCCGGCGAGCGTCGCACTGCCGGCGAAGGAGAGCCAGCCGGCCGCCCGCGCGCGGGCGGAGCCCGCCCCGCCGGCGTACCGGGGCACCCGGCGGACGGTCAGCCGCTCGCTGCGCGTCCGGTGCCCCCACCGTTGCCGCCAGCCCGGATAGAGCTGGCCGCCCGGGTGGTCCGGGAACCCGGTGAGCACGCGTACCTCGTGGCCCCGGGCGGCCAGCTCCTCGGCCAGGCTGCCCGGGATGAACGCCGGTTCCGGCGGGAAGTGGTACGACAGGATGCCGATCCTCATGGCCGCGCTCCCGGCGCGGCCTGCCGGACCCCGGTCCACCGTGGCGCGTACGATGCCGGCATCCCCTCGCTGTCCGGCCGCGACCGCCGGCAGCCCACCGTCGCGGCGCCGCCCCGCGCGACCGCGCCGACCAGAGGGGTCCAGATGCCCGACGGGGTGCTCTTCGTCTGCCACGCGAACATGTGCCGGTCACCGATGGCCGAGTTCATCGCCCGCCGGTTGCTGGCCGGGCTCCCGGTGACGGTGGCCAGCGCCGGCACCGACGCGATCGACGGGGCGGGCATGCACCCGTACGCCGTCGAGGTGGCCGCCGGGGACGGCGCGGACGTGACCGCCTTCCGCACCCGCCGGCTGCGCCCGGAGCACCTCACCTCGGCGGCGCTGGTGCTGACCGCGACCCGGCGGCAGCGTTCGGCCTGCGCGGCGCTGGCCCCGGCCGCGTTGGGCCGGATGTTCACGCTGCACCAGTTCGCCCGCCTGGCCGCCGCGGCCCGGCCGGACGGCGCGCCCGGGACCACCCCGCTGCGGGCGGCCGTGGTGGCGGCCGTCCGTGCCCGGGGGCGGCTGCAACCCGCCCCCGACGGCACGGACGACCTGCGGGACCCGATCGGCGGCTCCCCGGCCGACTTCCGCCGGTGCGCCGAGGAGATCGAGCGGTCGATCCGGCCCCTGCGCGCGCTCATCGCGACAGCCGGGTGAGTTCCTGAGTACGGTCACCCACGACGGTCTGCGCACCCCGCTGGGTCGCCCCGACCCGGCCGGTGGGCACGGTGGGCGCGGCCGGCGGCACGACCACCTTGTACGTCTCGTACTGGTAGGCGTCCGCCTTGCCGACCTTGGCCATGTTGAGCACGCAGCCGAGCAGGCGCACCGACACCGAGCTGAGCGCCCGCGCCGCGGCGGCCACCTGGCCGCGCGAGGTCCGCCCCTGCTGGGTGACCAGGAGCGCGCCGTCGGCCTGCACGGCCACCACCACGCCGTCGGTGACCGCCAGCAGCGGCGCGGTGTCGATGATCACGATGTCCGCCGACTCGCGCAGCGCCACCAGCAGGTCCGCCATCGCCTTGGAGCCGAGCAGCTCACTCGGGTTCGGCGGGGTGGCGCCGCTGGGCAGGACCAGCAGCGACTTCTCACCCCACCGCTGCACCACGTCACCGACCTGCACGTCGCCGACGAGCACGTCGGTCAGCCCGACCCCGCCGTCGAGACCGAGGTAGTCGGCGGCCTTGGGACGGCGCAGGTCGGCGTCGATGAGCAGCACCCGCCAGCCCGCCTCGGCCAGCGCGATGGCGATGTTGCAGGCCATGGTGGTCTTGCCCTCGCCCTGCAGGGCGCTGGTGACCGCGATGACCCGGGCCGGCTCGTGTACGTCCACGAAGCGCAGGTTGGTGCGCAGCTTGCGGACCGCCTCGGCGCGGACCGAGGTGGCCGCGTCACCGACGATCAGCGGGGCGGCCTTCGCGCCGGCCTCGAACGGGATCTCGCCCAGCAGCGGGCTGCCGGTCACCCGCTGCAACGCCACGGCGTCGCGCATCCGCACGTCGGCCATGCCCCGCAGCACGGCCAGCGCGGCGCCGGCCAGCAGGCCGAGCAGCCCGCCCAGGACCAGGTTGCGCGCCGGTCGCGGCGAGACCGGGCTGGAGGTGACCCGCGGGCCGCTCACCACCTCGATCTTGATCGGTGGGGCCTTGCCGTCCGCCGGGGTCTCCACCTTCCGCACCAGCTCGGTGAACTCGGCCGCCAGGGTCTCGGTGAGCTTCAGCGCCCGGGTCTGGTTGGTGTCGGTGACCGAGGCCTTGAGCAGCACCTTGTCGGGCAGCACGTCCGTGGAGATCTTGCCGCGCACCTGGTCGGCGGTGAGTCCGAGCGGCGCGTCGGCGACCACGCTCTGCGCCAGCCGGTCGCTGGTGAGCAGGTCGGCGTAGGACTTCACCCGCTGTTGCAGGAACAGGCTGCCCTGGTAGGCGTCCATCACGCCCGGACTGGCCGTGGTGACGAAGAACGTCACCGAGGCCTGGTAGCGAGGCACGGAGCGAACCGTCACCAGGGCGGCCACGCCCAGCGTGAGCATGACCGTGACCAGCACGATCCACCAGTGGCGTCGGACCAGGCGCAGGTAGCCGAGGATGCTCATCCCGCTCCTCCTCGCGACACGCCGACCTGCCGATGAAGTTGCACAAAAGCCCCCTAAAAGCCCCAGTAGCCGTGCCAGGATCGAATCGCCTATTCACCCCGTTAGGTGACCAGACGAATGTAAACGACCGGAAAGCACGGACGACGTAAATCCGCTCATTCCGGATGAACACGTAGAGGGCAACCATGGATCGTGAAGCCACCGCCGCCGACGAGGCGCTGCGGACACGCAGTCACACCACCCACCGCGCCGCCACTCTCTCCCTGTTAACGCTGGACACGGCCGCGTGGTGCGGAGGATTTCTCGGCGCCGCCTGGACCCGCTACGAGTTCGACCTGACCGCCGCCGCGACCGGCCGCGCGCTCACCGTCGCGCTCGCCTGCGCCGCGCTCTACGCGCTGCTCACGCTGCTGCGCTCCCGGCTCTACGGCCGCTATCCGATCGGCAGCGCCGGGGACGCCCGCGGGCTGGCCGGCACCGCGGCGATCGCCGCCGCGATCACGCTCGCCGGCGTGCTGCCCTGGGCCGAACGACCGGTCCCCGCGACCACCCCGCTGGTCGGCGGCACCGTCGCGTTGGTGCTGATGGCGGCCGGCCGCGGACTGTGGCGGTTGCACGCCGACCGGCACCGCCCGGCGGCACGACACGCCGAGCGGTGCCTGGTCTACGGCGTGGACGCCGCCAGCGAACGGCTGGTCCGCGTGCTGCTGCGCGACCCGGACAGCAGCTACCGTCCGGTGGGTCTGCTCGACGACGCCCCGGAGAGCCGCGGGCTCCGGCTGGAAGGGCTGCGCGTGCTCGGCGGGCGGGAGCAGGTCGGCGCCGTGGTCCGGGCCACCCAGGCGCGTACCGTCATCTTCTCGATGACCGGCGGCGACCCGCGGCTGCTGCGCGACGTGCGCACCCGCACGCTGGAGGCCGGGGCCACGTTCAAGGTCCTGCCCCCGGTCCGTGAGGTGCTCGACCGCCCGGTCCACGCCACCGACGTCCGCGACCTCCAGCTCACCGACCTGCTCGGCCGTGCCCACCGGGTGGCCGAGCTGGCCGTCGAACGCGGCGGGCTGGCCGGCCGGCGGGTGCTGGTCACCGGCGCCGGCGGCTCGATCGGCTCGGAGCTGTGCCGGCAGATCGCCCGCTGCGAGCCGGACGAGCTGATGATGCTCGACCGGGACGAGTCGGCGCTGCACGCGCTCCAGATGTCCCTGCACGGCCGGGCGCTGCTGGACGGCCCCGAACTGATCCTGGCCGACATCCGGGACGCCGACGGCATCGCCCGGGTGATCGCCGACCGGCAGCCCGACGTGGTGTTCCACGCGGCGGCGCTGAAGCACCTGACGCTGCTCCAGCGGCACCCCGGCGAGGCGATCAAGACCAACATCTGGGGCACCCTGAACGTGCTGGAGGCGTGCCGGGACGTCGCCGAGTTCGTCAACATCTCCACCGACAAGGCGGCCAACCCGACGAGTGTCCTCGGCTACTCCAAGCGGATCACCGAACGGCTCACCGCCCACCGGGCCGCGCAGCTCGGCGGCACCTACCTCAGCGTCCGGTTCGGCAACGTGCTCAGCAGCCGGGGCTCGGTGCTGACCGCGTTCCAGGCGCAGATCCGGGCCGGCGTGCCGATCACCGTCACGCACCCGGACGTGACCCGCTACTTCATGACCGTGCAGGAGGCCGTGCACCTGGTGCTCCAGGCCGCGACCATCGGCCGCGGCGGCGAGGCGCTGGTGCTCGACATGGGCGAGCCGGTCCGGATCGCGGACGTGGCGCGGCGGCTGTCCGCCGAGGCGGACCACCCGGTGGACATCGTCTACACCGGGCTCCGGCCGGGCGAGAAACTGCACGAGCACCTCTTCGGCGCGGACGAGGCGGACAGCCGGCCGTTGCACCCGTTGATCTCCCACGTGCCGGTGCCCCCGCTGGACCCGGACGAGGTGCGCGCGCTGGACCCGTACGCCGACCCGGACGAGCTGGTGAAACGGATGGCGGCGTTCTGCGAGACGATCGGCGTGGTGCTGCCGGCGCTGCCCGGCCAGCGCTGACCGCCGCCGGCGGCGGGTGCGGCGGCACCCACCGCGGCTGCGCTCGCCGCCGGTCCGGCGGACCGGTAGGGTTGGCGGCGGTGTGCCGGGAAGCCTGGTCGGCGATGGATCCACCGACCCCTGCTCCCGGACGGACACCGTATGCCCCATCACACCCCGCCCTCCCGCCTGCTGGCTCGGCGGTCCTGGCCGGAAGCCCGCTTCCTGGCGGACGTGCTGCGCACCGAGACGGTCGGCGGCGGCCTGCTGCTGCTCGGCGCGGTCCTCGCCCTGGTCTGGGCGAACTCGCCGTGGCGCGCCGCCTACGCCGCGCTGGGCGACTGGGTGCCCTGGCCCGGCGGCGCGGCGCTGCACCTCGACCTCGGGCTCGCCACCTGGGCCGCCGACGGGCTGCTGGCGATCTTCTTCTTCGTGGTCGGCCTGGAACTCAAGCGTGAGTTCGTCGCCGGGGACCTGCGGGACCCCCGGCGGGCCGCGTTGCCGGTGGTCGCCGCCGTCGGCGGCATGGCGGTGCCGGCGCTGATCTACCTGGCGGTGACCGCGAGCGCCGGCGGCGCGGGGCTGCGCGGCTGGGCGATCCCCACCGCCACCGACATCGCCTTCGCGCTCGCCGTGCTGGCCGTGATCGGCTCGCACCTGCCGCAGGGGCTGCGGGCCTTCCTGCTCACCCTCGCGGTGGTCGACGACCTGCTGGCCATCACCATCATCGCGGTGTTCTACACCGCCGACTTCCACCCGCTGCCGCTGCTCGGCGCGCTGCTGCCGATCGCCGTGTTCGGGCTGCTGGTGCAGCGGCGACGCACCTGGTGGTGGGCGCTGCTCCCGTTGGCGGTGACCGCCTGGGTGCTGGTGCACGCCTCCGGGGTGCACGCCACCGTGGCCGGCGTGCTGCTCGGCTTCACCGTGCCGGTGCTGACCGGGCGGGGCGGTGAGCCCGGGCTCGCCGAACGGCTGGAACACCGCTGGCGGCCGATCTCCGCCGGCCTCGCCGTGCCGGTCTTCGCGTTCTTCGCCGCCGGGGTCTCGCTCGTCGACGTGGACCTGGGCGCGGTCGTCCGGGACCCGGTCGTGCTCGGCGTGGCCGGCGGCCTGGTGCTGGGCAAGGTGATCGGCGTGTTCGGCTCCACGTTCCTGCTCGCCCGGTTCACCCGCGCCGAGCTGGACGAGGAGATCACCTGGGCGGACCTGGTCGGGCTGGCGTTGCTGGCCGGCATCGGCTTCACCGTGTCCCTGCTCATCGGGGAGCTGGCGTTCGGCCCGGGCAGCCCCGAGGACGAGCGGGTCAAGGCCGCGGTGCTGGCCGGTTCGCTGATCTCCGCCGGCCTGGCCGCCGGGGTGCTGCTGCGGCGCAACCGGGTCCACCGCCGGATCAGCGAACGGGAGAGCCGGGACGACGACGGCGACGGCATCCCGGACGTCTACCAGGAACGGCCGGCCTGAGCCGGAACGCGCCGGCCGCCGCCCCCGGACGGGGCGACGGCCGGCGCGGGACGGGGATCAACGGTGGCGCTCGGCGCGACGGTCGGCGCCGTCCTCGGTCTCCTCCAGCGCGTCGGCGAACGGTTCGGTGAGGTCGTCACCAGGCACCGCGACCCACTCGGCGCGGTCCTGCTCGTCCGCGTGACCACCGGGAGGCGGTTCCGGCGCCGTGGCGCCCCCGGCGAAGCCGTACTCGTTGGGCTCATCGTGCCTGCTCATGCGCGAACCTCCCGGTCGTCCGAATCCTGGCGGCGGTGCCGTGACACCACCGCCAGGACACTTACCCACCGCGCCGGTTCCTGATCATCCGAGCGCCGCTCAGGTCAGCTCCCGGACCGCCTCGAAGACGAGCCAGAGACCACAGATGGCGAACAGCACGGCCGCGCCGTACCGGATGGTCCGCTCCGGCAGGTGCCGGCCGAGCATCCGGCCCACCAGGATGGCCAGCGCATCCGCCGCGACCATGCCGAGCGTGGAGCCGAGCCAGGTGCCGAACCAGCCGTACTTGGTGGCCAGCGTGATGGTCGCGAGCATCGTCTTGTCGCCCAGCTCGGCCAGGAAGAACGCCACGCCGACCGCGATGATCGCCGACTTGGTGCTGCGTTCGGCCTTCCGCTTCTCCTCCTCGGTGAGCTTGTCGCCGCGCAGCGTCCAGGCGCCGAAGCCGAGGAACGCCAGACCGGCGATGAGTGAGATCCAGCCCGTGGGCAGCACGCTGTTGAGGCCGACGCCGATGGCCACCGAGGCCAGGTGGACGATCGCGGTGGCGATGGTGATGCCGATGAGCACCGGCAGCGGTCGGAAGCGCGTGGCGAACGTCAGCGCCATGAGCTGGGACTTGTCGCCCAGCTCGGCGACGAAGATGACGCCGAAGCTGACCACCAGCGCGACGAGGAAACCCTCCATGTGAACCTTCCCGATCAAGCCGGGAGGAGAGACAGGGACGCCCTCGACCCGGCTGCGACAGCCTGAGTCGAAGGTCTCGCCCGCCCCGGGGACCGGGGCCGCGTGGCCGGATGCGGAACGCACCAGTGTGTCGACCATGACATTGGGGGCTACTCCCCTTCGCGCCGACCAGCCTAGCCGATCACCGTCGGCCCCGGTCGTCGGGTGTGACCGGGGCCGCGCCGGCCGTCACTCGGCCCGGGCCAGGCTCACCCCGAACAACCCGTCCGGGTCGGTCCAGAACGCCTGCCGCGCGAACCCGGCGCGGTCCAGCTCGGCGGCGACGCCCGCCGGCCGGAACTTGGCCGAGACCTCGGTGCGCAGCTCCTCCCCGGCGGCGAACGTGACGTCGAGGTCCAGCACCCGCACCCGGGTCGGACGCTCGGCGCGCAGCCGCATCTCGATCCACTCCCGGTCCGGGTCCCAGACCGCCACGTGGCGGAACGCGGCGACGTCGAAGTCCGCGCCCAACTCCCGGTTGATCACCCGCAGCACGTTGCGGTTGAACTCGGCGGTCACGCCGGCGGCGTCGTCGTAGGCCGGGACGATGACGCCCGGGTCCTTCACCAGGTCGGTGCCGATCAGCAGCCAGTCCCCGACCTCCAGCGCCGCGCGCATGGCGGTGAGGAACCCGGCCCGCTCCCCCGGCAGCAGGTTGCCGATCGTGCCGCCGAGGAACGCCACCAGGCGTCGGCCGCCGGTGGGCAGCCGGTCCAGGTGCCGGGTGAAGTCGCCGACGATGCCCCGCACCCGCAGCCCCGGGTACGCGGCGGCGATCTGGTCGGTGGACCCGCGCAACGCGCTGACCGAGACGTCCAGCGGCACGAACGTGCCCAGGTCGCCGTGCCCGGTGAACGCGTCCAGCAGCAGCCGGGTCTTCTCCGACGAGCCGGAACCCAGCTCGATCAGCGTCTTCGCGCCGGTCAAGGCCGCGACGTCGGCCGCGTGCGCGGCCAGCACCGCCCGCTCGGCCCGGGTCGGGTAGTACTCCGGCAGGCGGGTGATCTCCTCGAACAGCTCGCTGCCCCGGGCGTCGTAGAACCACTTCGGCGGCAGCCACTTCGGCGACGCGGTCAACCCGACCCGGACGTCCTCCCGCAGCGCCCGGTCGAGGTCCTGCTCCTCCAGGTGGATCTCCAGCGGCTCCGCGCCCATCAGGTGTCCTCTCTGCCATCGGTGGATGAGCCGGCCCCGGTCGGGGCCAGCTCGCGGATGTCCAGCTCGGCCGCGGTGGCCAGCACCAGCCGTCCGTCCGGCACCGCCTGCCAGCCGGGATCGTCGTCGAACGGTTCGGAGGCCAGCAGCACCGAACCCGGGCCGCGCCGCACCGACAGCGCGTGCCCGGCCACCGTCGCCGCCACCGTGACACCGTCGGTGAGCAACAGGTTCAGCCGCGAGCCGGGCGCCGCGGCGGCCACCGCGGCGACGGTGTCGGCCACCGCGTCGCCGAGCGCCGCGCCGGCCCGCAGCCGATGCCGGACCAGCGCCCAGAGCACCGCCGAGTCGGTCGGCACGTCCAGCGTGAGCAGGTCCCGCACCGGCAGCCCGGCGGCGAGCGGGACGAGACTGTCCGGCCAGCCCCGGACCACGCCGTTGTGGCTGAACAGCCAGCGCCTCTCGGCGAACGGCGCGGCGGCGGTCTCGTGCAGCGGCATGCCGACCGTGGCCGAGCGGACGGCGGCCAGCACCGCACCGGCGGACGTCACGGCCGCCAGCTCCGGCAGCGTCGTGTCACTCCACATCGGCTGGGCCCGCCGGTAGCGGACCGGGTCGGCGCCGTCCGGGTACCAGCCGACGCCGAAGCCGTCGGCGTTGATGGTGCCGCCGCCGCGCATGTCACGCGGCGCCCAGGACTGCCGCAGCAGCCCGTACGGCGGGTCGAACAGCAGGCTCCGCAGGGTGACCGGTGGGCCCAGGTACGCGAGGTGACGGCACATCCGGCCGGTTCACTCCCCGTCGCCGGCGTCGCGCGCGCAGCGGAACCCGCTGAAGATCTGCCGCCGGATCGGGTAGTCCCAGTTGCGGAACGTGCCCCGGCACGCCGACCGGTCGGTGCCGAACGAGCCGCCGCGCAGCACCCGGTGGTCGTCGCCGAAGAAGACCTCCGAGTACTCCCGGTACGGGAACGCGGTGAAGCCGGGATGCCCCCGGAACGTGCTGGCGGTCCACTCCCAGACGTCGCCGATGAGCTGGTGCACGCCCAGCGGCGAGGCGCCGTCCGGGTAGGCGCCCACCGGCGCCGGCCACAGGTGCCGCTGGCCCAGGTTGGCGTGCGCGGTCCCCGGGTCCTCGTCACCCCAGGGGTAGCGGCGGGAACGGCCGGTCGCCGGGTCCCACCGGGCCGCCTTCTCCCACTCCGCCTCGGTGGGCAGCCGCTTGCCGGCCCACGCCGCGTACGCCTGCGCCTCGTACCAGCAGACGTGCACCACCGGCTCGTCGTCGCGCACCGCGGACCAGCGGCCGAACCGACGGTACGCCCAGCCGTCGCCGTCACGCCGCCAGTGCAGCGGCGCGCTCAGCCCGGCCTCGACCCGGTGCCGCCAGCCGGCCCCGCTCCACCAGCGCGGCTGGTCGTACCCGCCGTCGGCGATGAACGCGCGGTACTGCCCGTTGGTCACCGGCGTCGCGTCGATGCGGTACGCGGGCAGTTCGACGGTGTGCGCCGGACGTTCGTTGTCCAGCGCCCACGGGTCGGTGGAGGTGCCCATGGTGAACGGCCCGGCCGGCACCAGCACCTCGCCGCCGACGTCGACCCGGGGCTCCGGCGGCGGTGGCGCGTCCAGCACCGGGGCGCCGGCGCGCAGTTGGTGGGTGGCGAGCATCGTCTCGTCGTGCTGCTGCTCGTGCTGCACGATCATGCCGAACGCGAAGCCGTCCTCGACCAGCCGGCGGTCGGTGAACCCGATGCCGTCCAGCAGGTCGTACACCTTGTCCCGGACCGTCCGCACGTACGCGCGGGCCTCGGCCGGGGGCAGCAGCGGCAGCGCCGGCCGGTCCTTGCGGGGCTGTTTGAACGCGTCGTAGAGGTCGTCGATGTCGCGGCGCACCGGCTCGCGCCCGCCGACGTCGCGGACCAGCCACAACTCCTCCTGGTTGCCGACGTGCGCCAGGTCCCAGACCAGCGGCGACATCAGGGTGGAGTGCTGCCGGACCAGGTCGTCGTCGTCCACCGCGTCGGTCAGCAGCGCGGTGCGGGCGCGGGTGCGTTCCAGCTCGGCCGCGATCCGGTCGCGCAGCCGCTCGGCGTCCGTGCCCGGTCGCTCGGTCGTGGTCACCGCTGTCCCCTCTCCGCGGCGGCGCGCCGCCGCCGGATCGCTCGGTGCGTCTCGTCGTACAGGCCGGCCGGCAGGTTCAGCCCCGGCAGGGCGGCCAGGGCCAGGTCGAACAGGGCCGCCGCGGCGGTGGCCAGCGCGGGGTCGGCCAGCCCGTGCCGGGCCGCGTCGTGCCACCGGTCGGCGACCGGACCGGCCGCGGCGAGCGCGTCGCCCGTGGTCGTCCGGTCGGCGAACAGCGCCGCCAGCACCGCCAGCGGCACCGTCCAGTCCCGGCCCGGCTGGGCGTCCAGGTAGCGCAGTTCCAGGTAGCCGCGTGGGCGTACCGGCGGGAAGAGCGTGCTGACGTGGTATTCCAGGTCGTCGGTGGTGGGTGGGCGGGGCAGCGCGCCGGCCAGCCAGTCGGTGAAGGTCACGTCCGCCGGCGGGGTCCAGTCCGGTCCGTCGCCGCGGACGCACAGCAGCGGCGCGGCGAGCGCGTAGTCGGTCCAGGCCGCCACCGGGTCGCGGTCGGCGCCGGCCGGCGACCAGACCGGACGGGTACGCGCCGGATCGATCGCCAGCCAGGCGGCCATCCGCGCGGACGCCCAACCGGTGGGCCGGCCGGCGTGCCGGTCGGCGGTGGCGAACGCGGCCAGCAGCGGCGGCCCGACGGCGTGCGCGGTCGCCCAGCGCTGGGCGAGCTGGTCGGGCTCGCCGGCGTCCAGGCAGACCTGGAGCCCGGCCGTGCTGTACATCATCGCCCGCCCGGCCGGCCCACGCCTGTCGAAGACATCCCGCATGGCGCGGTAGCGGGCGGTCTCCACGGCCGGTCGGGGCGGACGCCACGGGTCCATGCCGGTACGGCCCAGCACGAGGCCGGCGGCGTCCAGTCGGGTGCGTAGCTGCGTGATGTCGGCCTCGGTGGCCGAGATGAGCGCGGCGACCGACGGTCGCGGCGGGGTGGAGATCTCCACCTGCCCGCCGGGCTCCACGGTCACGGTGCCGCCGCGCCGGAGCTCGTCGGTCGGGCTGGTGGGGTCGAGGGTGACGGGGCTGTGCCGTCCCAACGCTGCGCGCAGTCGCTCACGGTCGACCGGTCGGGTCGGGTCCGCGGCGTCGTGCACGGTCCATTCCAGTTCGACGCCGGTGAGTGTGGGTGGACCGGTCTTGAAGCAGATCCGGGCCAGGTGCCCGCGCGCCGCGGCCTCGTCCCCCAGGACGGTGGCACGATCCAGCTCCGGCGACATCACCATGTGGCGGCTCCTCTCCCCGGGGACGGGCGACACACCGTCGCCCTGGGCCCGGCCGGTCCGGCACGGGGCCCGCGCCTTCCCCATCCTCTGTCTAGCAGACGGAATTCGCGCGCCCGGAGAGATGAATTTTTGTCCGGAATCTGATTGCGCCGGCGCGGGTCAGTCCTCGTCGTCGTCCTGGTCGCCGGCCCCGGGCTTCCGGGTGTCGTCCGCCGGCTTCTTCGGTGTCGGATCGGCCGGCGTCTTCGGGGACGGCTTCCCCGCCGGCGTCTTCGGGGACGCCGCCGGCACCAGGGTCCGGCAGTAGCTCTCCACCCGGTCGGGCCCACCGGCGGCGGCCACCAGGTCGGCGAAGCCCGGCGTGGTGAGGGCCCGGGCGCGCTGCGGCTCCGGCTTGGCCAACCAGGCCCGGCAGTGACCGACGAGCGCGCCGCCGACCGAAGGCGGCGCGGCGGGCCGGCTCCCGGACGGCGTCCCGGGCGACGAGGCCGCACCGGAGGCCGCGCCGGACGGACCGGCGGGGGTCGACCGCGACGGACCGGCGGCGGTCGGGGCGGGGCCCGCCGTGGTCGGGGCCGGCGGAACCACCGGTTGCGGGCTCCGGTCCAGCCGCACGGCGGCGAACGCCACCCCGGCGACCGCGGTGGCGGCGAGCCCGGACAGCGCGGCGGCGACGCGGAGCCGACGACGCGGACGGGACGCCGGAACCGGCGCGGCGACCGCCGGCGCGGCCCGGGCGGCCCGGAAGGCGGCGAGCGCCCGTTCCTCGCCGTCGAGTTCCCCCGCGGTGGCCGGGGCCGCCGCGGCGGCGAGCAGCCGGGTCAGCGGGTCGGCGTCGGCCGGCGGCACGGCGTGCACGGCGTCGAGCAGCCGGTCGGACTCCGCCCGATCGGCGGGCCCGTCGGACCGGTGAGGTCTCATGCCGTCTCCCCTCACGTCAGCCCTCCGCCGGCTCGGCCTCGGAAGCGTGCGGCGCCTGGCTGTCGGTACGGGGCCGGGGCGGGACCGCGCCCGGCACGTCCTCCGGCGCGGCGCGCTCCAGCAGCGCGGCCAGCCGGCGCAGCCCGCGGTGCGCCGCCGTGCGTACGGCGCCGGCCCGCCGGCCCAGCACCCGCCCGGCGGTCTCCGCGTCGAGCCCGATGACGGCCCGCAGCATCACCGCCTCGGCCTCGGCCGGTGGCAGCGTGCGGATCAGCGCCAGCGCGCTCTCGGTGCCGAGGGCCTCGCCGGCCCGGTCGGCGGTGTCGGCGTCCCCGGCCAGGTCGTTGAGGGCCTGCACGGGCACCGGGACCACGGGCCGGCGCCGTTGCCGCCGCAGGTGGTCCATGGCCCGGTTCCGGGCGATGGTGACCGACCAGGCGCGGAACTCGCCGCCGGTGAACGACGGCAGGTCCCGGGAGATCTGCAGCCAGGTCTCCGAGGCCACGTCCTCGGCGTCGCCCCCCACCAGCGTGGTCAGGTACCGCAGCAGGGCCGGCTGCAGGCTGCGGTAGAGGAAGCGGAACGCCTCCTCGTCCCCGGCCTGGGCCGCGGTGACCGCCTCGTTCAGCTCTCTGGTCACGGTCGCCGCCCGGGCCCCGCGATCGCGGGTCGGGCGTCCGTCGACGCGGGAGACCACACCGCCATCCGCACCCTCGGCCCCCCGCTGAACTGATCGGCGCCGGGCCGAGCCCGGGACGCACGCTGGATACCGCCGCCCGGCACGGCCGGCGGCGGGACATACCGTACCGGCGTCGCGGGGCGACCGGGAGCCGGGCCGACGTCGGGAGCGCGACCGGGCGGGCGGCATGGCCCGGACGGCCGAAAAACCGAGAGAAATGTCTACCGGTGAAGGCGGCGTGTCGGTGTAACGAAGGCCACCATCGAGTCGCTGCTCCCGCGCGGGAAGCGGACAGCCGCCGGGAGACCGGCATTTTCTGGCCGATCGTACCCGGCCGGTCACGGTCAGCCCACCGCCGCCGCGCCCTCGGCCGTTCGGCCGAGCGGGGCGCAGCCGCTCGCCGACGGCCACAGGAGAGATCGCCGGAAATACTCCGCGGCCGCTGTGGGTACGGTATGGGGATGCTCTCCTCCGACGTCGTACTCAGCGGTCGGTACCGCCTGGAAGACCGTGTCGCCACCGGCGGCATGGGCGACGTCTGGCGGGCCAAGGACCTGGTGCTCGGCCGCCAGGTGGCGGTCAAGGTGCTGCTTCCCGCCCTGGTCCGCGACCCGGACTTCATCGCCCGGTTCCGCTCCGAGGCGCGGATCATGGCGTCGTTGCGCCACCCCGGCGTGGTGCAGGTCTTCGACTGCGGCGAGGACGAGCTGCCCGACGGCAGCCGGGCCGACTACCTGGTCATGGAGTTCGTCGCCGGCGAGCCGCTGTCCCGGCGGATCGAGGACGCCGGCCAGCTCGGCGTCGACGAGACCATGTCGATCGTGGCCCAGACGGCCCAGGCGCTGCACGGGGCGCACGGGCGGGGCATCGTCCACCGCGACGTCAAGCCGAGCAACCTGCTCGTGCAGGACGACGGCACCGTGGTCCTGGTCGACTTCGGCGTGGCCCGCTCCACCAACGTCACCAGCATCACCAGCACCAACGCGGTGCCCGGCACCGCCCTCTACATGGCGCCCGAGCAGGCCGCCGGCCGCCCGGTCACCGGCGCCACGGACGTCTACGCGCTCGGCGCGGTGGCCTACTGCTGCCTGACCGGCAGCCCGCCGTTCACCGGCGACAACCCGCTCCAGGTCGCCGTGCGCCACCTCGACGACGAGCCGCCGGAGCTGCCGGCGGAGATCCCGGCGCCGGTTCGCGAGCTGGTGGCCCGGGCCCTGGCGAAGGACCCCGCCGACCGCTACCCGAGCGCCGCGGCGATGGCCGACGCGGCCCGGGCGGCGCGTACCGACTCGCCCACCGCGACCGTGCCGGCGGCGCTGCGCGGCGCGGCCGGGCCGGGGCACACCCGCGACGAGCAGCCGGTGGCCCGGCCGGCGGCCATGGTCGCGCCGCCGCGCCGCCCCGGCCGACGCGGCGCGCTGGTCGGCGCGGCGGGCGCGGTGCTGGTGGCGGTGACCGCTCTCGGCGCACTGCTGGCCGCCGCCCGGGAAGCGGACGCGCCGGCCACCCGGATCGACTCCACCCGGCCGGCGGTGGCACCGAGCAACTCGGTCGCGGACACCGCGGTCACCGGGGGGCCGTCGGCGGACGACGAGGACTACACCTACCGCCCGGTCGGTCCGAACGAGCGGCCCTCGGCCTCGGCCTCGGTGACGCCGAGCGCCTCGCCCAGCGCGTCGGTCGAGCCGAGCCCGTCGCGCGTGCCGTCGACGGCACCGACCGCGCCGAGCACCGCGCCGACCACCAGCGCGCCCCCGGTCGAGACCACCGCGCCGACCGAGACCACCACCACCACGACCGCCCCGGCCGGCGGCGACGCCGGCGGCGACCCGGGCGGTCAACCGGTCGCCGGCCGCTGACCCACCGCCGGGCGCGAGCCGGTCCCACCACCTGGGCAGCGGCTCGCGCCCGGCGTCCGGGGCGGCGACGGTGGTCAGTCCGCGCCGAGCGCCGCCACCACCGGCCGGGCCAGCGCGCGCCGGGCCGGCAGGACGGAGGCGAGCAGCGCGGCCAGCACCGCCACCGCGACGATCAGCCCGAGCCGCCCCCACGGCAGCACCACCGTGAAGTCGCCACCGACGCGGGCCACCACCGCCATCGCGCCCGCCGCGACGGCGATGCCCAGCGCGACGCCGAGCACGGTGCCGACCAGCGCGGTGAGCACCGCCTCGACCGCGAGCGCCGCCCGCATCCCGGCGCGGCTCAGGCCGACCGCGCGCAGCACGGCGGTCTCCCGGGTCCGCTCCACCACCGACAGGCTCAGCGTGTTGGCGACCCCCACCAGCGAGATGACCACCGCCAGGCCGAGCAGCACCGTGACGAAGCCCAGCACCAGGTCGACGGTGCCGGTGAGCATCCGCTTGTAGGCGGCCTGGTCCAGCACGTTGACCGTCGGATAGCGGGTGACCACCGACTCGACGGCGGACCGGGCGACGTCCGGGCTCACCCCGTCCGCCGGGTCGATCTCCGCCAGGTAGCCGCGTTCGGCGGGGAAGAGGCGGCCGAAGTCGGCGTCCACCAGCTCCACCACGTGCCCCGTCGGCACCCGGCCGCCGGCCGTCGCCGGCCGGTCGTCCGCCACCACGGCGGCGACCCGGAACGGCCGGCCGGCGACGGTGACCGTCGTGCCGACCGTCCAGCCCCGGGCGGCGGCCAGCTCGCGGTGCACCAGCACCGAGCCCGGCCCGAACGCGCCCGGGTCGCCGGCGTCCACGGCGGACAGCGTCCGGCGGACCAGCGCCGGGTGCGCGGCCCGCACCTCGACGCCGTCGGTCACCCGGCTGCGCTGCTCGTGCACCACGCCCAGCTCCGGCCGGGCGGCCAGCTCGTCGACGAGCCGGGCCGGCAGCTCCCCACCGATGCCGGTGACCAGGAAGTCCACCCCGACCCGGGCGTCCACCGCGCGTTCGATGCCGGCCTTGACGCTGCCGGCGCCGACCACGAACGACGAGACCAGCCCGATCCCGATCACCATCGCCGTGGCGGTGGCCGCGACCCGGCGCGGGTTGCGTACCGCGTTCGCCACGGCCAGCGTCGCCGGGGCGCCGAACAGCGCGCGGAGCGGTGCGCCCAGCACCCGGACCAGCGCCGGCACCAGGACCGGACCGAACGCCACGATGCCGCCGAAGGCCAGCAGTCCACCGGCCGCCACCAGCGGCACCTGCCCGGTGGTCCCGGCGCCGAGCAGCGCCGCGACACCGGCGGCGAGGATCAGCGCCCCGACCGCGAGGCGGACCCGGCCGGCCGGGCGGGCCGGCCGGGTCGCCGCGTCGGTCAACGCGGCCACCGGCGCGACCCGGGTGCCCTGCCAGGCCGGCAGCGCCGCGGCCAGCACGGTGAGCAGCACGCCCGACCCGACCGAGAGCAGCACCGTACGGGCCGTCACGGTGATCCCGTCGGCCACCGGCGCCCCGGTGCCGCCCAGCAACGCGCCCAGCCCGGCGGACAGCGCCAAGCCGGCCAGCACGCCGAGCACGGAGGCGAACAGCCCGGTCAGCGCCGCCTCGACCAGCGTGGCCCGGTAGATCTGCCCCCGGGTCGCGCCGACCAGCCGGAGCAGCGCGGTGCGCCGGGAGCGTTGGGCGAGCACGATGGCGAAGGTGTTGGCGATCACGAAGCCGGCCACCACCACCGCCACCGCCGCGAACGTGCCCAGCAGCAGCTCGAACTGCCGCAGGTCGCGCACCGCCTCGGCGACCGCCGCGTCGAGCACGGCCGCGCGGTCCCGGACCGGCACGCCCGGCCCCACCACCGCCCGGACCCGGTCGGCCAGCGCCACCGGGTCCACCCCGGGCCGGGCGGCCACCATGATCCGCCCGTATCCGCGCTCGCCGCCGACCACGAGGGCGTCCGCGCCGGTCAGCCCGATGAACGGGCCGCCGACGTCGCGGTTGGTGCCGGCCACGTCGACGGCGCCGACAAGCGTGTACGGCCGGGCCGCGCCGCCCGCGCCGCCGACGGAGACCGGGGCGCCGAGCACGAACCGCTGCCCGGCGACGGTCCGCTCGTCGAGCACCAACTCGCCCGCGCGCTGCGGCAACCGCCCGGCGACCACGTCGTACGACTGGAGGGCCGGTTCGGTGGGGATCGCGGCGAGGACCGCGTACCCGAGCACGGGCCGGCCGTCCGCGCCGACCACGCCGGCGGTGCCGGTCAGCTCCCCCGCGGCGGCGGCCACCCCGTCGACCGCGCGGACCCTGTCGACCAGGGCCGGTGACAGCGGCCGGGAGCCGGCGTACGCGGCCAGGTCGGTGTGCCTGTCGAACGCGCCGGCCCGCTCGTACGCGCCGGCCCGCATGCCGTCGGTGAGCATGAGCGTGCCGGCGACGAACGCGACGCCGAGCACGATGGCCAGCGAGGAGAGCAGCAGGCGCAGGCCCTCGGCGCGGACCTGGCGCAGGGTCAGGCGCAGCATCCCGCTCACCGCCCCACCGGGGTCACGGCCGGGTCGAGCCGGGCGAGCGCGTCGCGGACCTGGCCGGTGGTCGGCCGGTGCAGTTCGTCGACGAGCCGGCCGTCGGCCAGGAAGACCACCCGGTCGGCGTACGCCGCGGCGGCCGGATCGTGGGTGACCATGACGACGGTCCGGCCGAGCGTGTCCACCGCCTCGCGCAGCAGGCGCAGCACCTCGGCGCCGGCGCGCGAGTCGAGGTTCCCGGTCGGCTCGTCGGCGAAGATCACCCAGGGGCGGGTGATCAGCGCCCGGGCCACCGCGACCCGCTGCTGCTGGCCGCCGCTCAGCTCGGCCGGCCGGTGACCGAGGCGGTCGGCCAGTCCGACCGCGGCCGCCACCTGCCGCAGCCACGCCGGGTCGGACCGCCGGCCGGCGATGGCCAGCGGCAGCACGACGTTCTCCTCGGCGGTCAGCGTGGGCAGCAGGTTGAACCGCTGGAAGACGAAGCCGATCCGGTCCCGGCGCAGCCGGGTGAGCCGACGGTCGTCGAGCCGGGACAGATCCGCCTCGCCGATGCGGACCGTGCCGCTCGACGGCCGGTCCAGGCCGGCGAGGCAGTGCAGCAGCGTGGACTTGCCGGAACCGGAGGGGCCCATCACGGCGGTGAACCGGGCGGCGGCCAGGTCGAGGTCGACGCCGTCCAGCGCGACGACGCGGGACTGCCCGACGCCGTACTCCTTGCGCAGGTCACGGGCGGCGAGCGCGACGCCTGTGGTCGGGGTTGCGGGCAACGTGGTGCTCCTGTCGGACGCGGTCTGGTGACCCTTCCGACGCTAGGGCCGGCACCCCGGCGGTGATCTCCACCGGCGTGCTCGACCCGCGTACGCCTCCGGTCGCACCGCCCGGTCGCGCCGGTACGCCCCGAGGCGTACGCCGGGTCAACCGCCGGGCGTGACCAGCCCGCTCTCGTACGCCAGCACGACGGCCTGCACCCGGTCGCGGAGCTGGAGCTTGGCCAGGATGCGGCCCACGTGGGTCTTCACGGTCGCCTCCGCGACGTGCACCCGGACGGCGATCTCGGCGTTGGACAGCCCCTGCGCCACGAGCAGCAGCACCTCCCGTTCCCGCTCGGTGAGCTGGGCCAGCCGCGGGTCCTCGGCCGGGGCCGCGCCGAGCTGCCCGGCGAACCGGTCGAGCAGCCGCCGGGTGATCGACGGCGCCACCACCGAGTCGCCCTCGGCGACCACCCGGATCGCGGCCAGCAGCTCCTCCGGGGGCACGTTCTTGAGCAGGAAGCCGCTCGCCCCGGCGCGCAGCGCGGCGAACGCGTCCGCCTCGGTGTCGAACGTGGTGAGCGCCAGCACGCGCGGCCGGCGTGCGGCCGACCGGGCGCAGATCCGTCGGGTCGCCTCCACCCCGTCCATGGTGGGCATGCGCAGGTCCATCACCACCACGTCGACCTCGACCCGGTCCAGCACCCGCAGCGCGTCGGCGCCGTCGATGGCCTCGCCGACCACCGCCAGGTCCGGTTGGGAGTCGAGCACCATCCGGAAGCCGGCGCGCACCAGCGCCTGGTCGTCGACGATCATCACCCGCACGGTCATGCCGCCGCGCTCCCTTCCTCGGTGCCGGCCGCCGCGGGCAGCGGCAGCCGGGCCTCCACCCGCCATCCGCCGGCCAGCGTGGGGCCGGCGGCGAGGCTGCCGTCGTACACCCCGACCCGTTCCCGCATGCCGACCAGGCCGTGCCCCCCGGACGGCGCCGGGCGGACCACCGGGCGACCGCGCCCGTCGTCGACGGCCCGGACCGCGACGGCGTCGGCGGCCCAGTCGAGTGTCAGCTCGACCGACGCGCCCACGCCGGCGTGCTTGAGCGCGTTGGTCAGGCTCTCCTGCACCACCCGGTAGACGGTCAGCTCCAGGCCGGGCGGCAACGCCACCGGAGTGCCGGCGCCGCCGCAGTCGATCCGCAGCCCGGCGGCGCGGAACCGGTCGAGCAACGCGGGCAGCTCGACCAGCGCGGGACGCCGGTGCGCCGGCTCGTCGGCCATCGCGGCCGGTTCCGGCCGGCTGGGTTCCCGGAGTACGCCGACCAGCCGCCGCATCTCCTCCAGCGCCTGCCGGCCGGTGTCCGCCACCACCTTGGCCGCCTCGCGCGCGGTCGCCGGGTCCCGGTCCAGCGTGAACCGCACGCCGTCCGCCTGCACGATCATGACGGCCATGCTGTGCGCGACCACGTCGTGCAGCTCGCGGGCGATCCGGGTGCGTTCCTCGGCCACCGCGGCCCGTGACTCGGCCTCCCGCTCGCGTTCGGCCGTCGCGGCGCGCTCCTCCAGGCTGAGCACGTAGAGCCGCCGGGTGCGGACGTTCAGCCCGACCAGCCAGACCGCGCCGGTGACCAGGCCGTAGTAGAGCGCGCCCGCCCACCAGGGCGACGGCCCGGGCCAGGAGAGCGCGGAGAGCAGCACGCCGATCGCGGCGCCGATCCCGGCCAGGATCCCGTCGCGCGCCCGGTCGGCGTACTTGACCACGCTGTAGAGCGCGATCAGCACGCCGATGTCGTAGCCCAGCGGCCCCCAGCCGACGATCACCTGGGCCAGCGCGAGCACGGCCACCACGACGGCGACCGCGGACGGGTGGGTGCGCCGGAAGAACAACGCCGCCGCCATCGCCACGCCGACCGCGAACGCCGGCAGGCCGCCCTGCTCGGCCAGGAGGCCGAGCACGGCGAACACGACGACCAGCCCGGAGACGGCGGCGTCGAACGCGACGCCGCGCACCGGGCGGCCGAGGATCAGGCGGTCCACGGTCACCCAGCGTACGGGGCGGGCCGGGCGTGCTGCCGGGGCCCGGTCAGCGGGTGAGGAGGGCCTGCATGCGGGTGATCTCGGCGGACTGCTCGACGGCCACCGCGTTGGCGAACTCCTGCATGGCCTGGTCCGCGCCGACCCTGAGCAGGTCGGTGGACATCACCACCGCGCCCTGGTGGTGGGCGGTCATCATCTGCACGAAGAGGCGGTCGAACGCCGCGCCGCGGGCGGCGGCGAGCTGCCGCACCGCCTGGGTGGACTGCATCCCGCGCATGGTGGCGTGGTCGTGTCCGGTGAC
Organism: Micromonospora sp. NBC_01392; assembly: GCF_045040125.1. Taxonomy (NCBI): domain Bacteria; kingdom Bacillati; phylum Actinomycetota; class Actinomycetes; order Micromonosporales; family Micromonosporaceae; genus Micromonospora; species Micromonospora sp. NBC_01392. The sequence continues at coordinate 4,174,980 of NZ_CP109549.1, forward strand.
CTCGGCGGGCAGGTCGCGGGTGCTGAGCCAGGCCCGCAGCACGCCGACCTCCGGCCCCTGGGCGGCCCGGATCCGGTCGGCGACGGCGCGGATCCGGGGGTCGGCGGCCCGGTCGGGAGCGAGCGTCGCCATCTCCAGCGCCTGCTCGTGGTGCGGGATCATCATCCGGACGTACCAGACGTCGAGGCTGTTGAAACGCGGCGCCGAGTTGCGGACCTGCCCGCCGTCGCGGGTGGCGGCCGGCTCCCCCGGGCGTCCCGGCACCAGCACCGGCGGCGCCGAGCCGGTGGCGGCCGGTGTGGTCGGGGCGGTGGCGGCCGGGCTGGGCCGGGCCGCCGCCGGACGGGTGTCGTCGGGCCCGGTCAGCGCCAGGCCGCCGAGCACCAGGAGCGCCACCAGCGCTGTGACGGGAAGCCACACGCGTGCCTGCCGGCCGGTCATACGACCCTCCCTCCGGTCGAGGTGACAGCGATCCTATCCAGAGCGTAAAGTTCCTCGATGTGACCGGCATCACATTGATGATGGTCACCGATCGGTAAGGTGTGGCGAATCATCATCCCCCTTTCGAAGGGTGTTGCCGATGATCAACATCCGCATGTCCCGTACCCGGACCGTCAGCCTCGCCGCCGCCGGCCTGCTGCTCGCCGGCGTGGTCGCCGCACCGCCGAGCAGCGCCCAGGAACTGCCCCGCGCCCAGGCGGCGCCGGCCACCGCGGACAACGCCGTCCCCGGGGTCGACGAGATCTCCAGCAGCCCCAACCTGCGTCAGGTGGCCAACCTGCCGAAGCAGGCCCCGTTCGACACCACGGCCGCCCTGGGCACCGACATCGCCTTCCAGGGCCGGTACGCGTTCGTCGGCAACTACGACGGCTTCGTCATCTACGACGTGTCGCGGCCGAGCCGGCCGTCGATCGTGTCGCAGGTGCTCTGCCCCGGCTCGCAGAACGACATCTCGGTCAATGGCGACCTGCTGTTCCTGTCCACCGACTCGTCCCGCAGCGACGACTCGTGCGCCAGCACCGCCCAGCCCGCCTCCGTGCAGGAGTCCTGGGAGGGCATCAAGATCTTCGACATCCGCGACAAGCGCAACCCGCGCTACATCAAGTCGGTGGAGACCGCGTGCGGGTCGCACACCCACACGCTGGTGCCGGGTAAGAACCGGCGCGACGTCTACCTGTACGTCTCGTCGTACAGCCCACGGGCCGAGTTCCCGGACTGCCAGCCGCCGCACGACTCCATCTCCATCGTCAAGGTGCCGGTGAAGAACCCCACCACCGCCTCGGTGGTGGCCACGCCGAACCTCTTCCCGGACGGCGGCTACCCGGGCATCCCGGGCGAGAAGTCCGCCACCACCGGCTGCCACGACATCACCGCGTACCCGTCGAAGGACCTGGCCGCCGGCGCGTGCATGGGCGACGGCATCCTGCTGGACATCAAGGACCGGGAGGCGCCACGGGTCATCGAGCGGGTCACCGACACCGAGAACTTCGCGTTCTGGCACTCGGCCACGTTCAACAACGCTGGCACCAAGGTCGTCTTCACCGACGAGCTGGGCGGCGGCGGCGCGGCCACCTGCAACGAGGTCGTCGGCCCGAACCGGGGCGCGGACGCCATCTACGACATCACCGGTCGCGGTGACGCCCGCAAGCTGGCGTTCCGCAGCTACTACAAGATCCCCCGCGTCAACGCCGACACCGAGAACTGCGTGGCGCACAACGGCTCGCTGATCCCGGTGCCCGGCCGCGACATCATGGTCCAGGCGTGGTACCAGGGCGGCATCTCGGTGTGGGACTTCACCGACTCCCGCACGCCCACGGAGATCGCCTACTGGGAGCGCGGCCCGCTGGACGCCACCCAGCTGCGCACCGGCGGCTCCTGGTCGGCCTACTGGTACAACGGTCACATCTACTCCAGCGACATCCAGAAGGGACTGGACGTGCTGGAGCTGCGCGACCCGCGCACCTGGCTGGCGCAGTTCCTGCTGGTGCCCGAGTTGAACGCGCAGACCCAGGGGGGTTACCTGAGCTGGTGACCTGACGACGGCGGCACCGGGCCCGGCACCCCCGCGGGGGGCCGGGCCCGACCCTTGGGAGGGGACCCGGGACATGACGATCGAGCAGCGGACCGCCGTGCCGACGGACGCGCAGATCCGGGCGTTGCACGAACGGCACGCGCCGACGGAGGCGGCGTTCCACCTCGTCTGGACGCACTGCCGGATCGTGTGCGAGGTGGCGGAGCAACTGCTGGAGCGACACGGCGCGGGCCTGGACGTCGCCCTGGTGCGGGCCGGCAGCCTGCTGCACGACATCGGCGTCTACCGCCTCCACGACGCCGCCGGCCGGTTCGACCGGGCGAACTACGTCCGGCACGGCGTGCTGGGCCACGCGCTGCTGCGGGAGTCGGGCCTGCCCGAGACGCTCGGCCGGTTCTGCTCCCGGCACACCGGGGTGGGCCTCACCCGCGAGGACGTGCTCCGGCAGCGGCTCCCGCTCCCGGTCGCGGACTGGACCCCGGTCACCGACGAGGAGGTGCTGGTGATGTACGCGGACAAGTTCCACAGCAAGACGACGCCGCCGACGTTCGTCACCGCCGCCTCGTACTCGGCGGCCGTGCGGCGCTTCGGCGCGGACAAGGTCGCCCGGTTCGCGGCGCTCGTCGAGCGGTTCGGCGAGCCGGACCTCGAGGTGCTCGCCCGCCGGCGCGGGCACCCGGTCGGCTAACGCATCGGCAGCCGGTAGTCGCGGGCGCCGCCGCCGGCGGTCACCAGCCGCACCTCGCCGCTGCGCAGCCCGTACGTCACGGACCAGCGGGTGTGCGACTGGCGGACCGCGTCGAGCAGGCGCAGCGCGCCGGCGGCGTCGACCGTCCCGCCGGCCCGGTCCAGCTCCCGGGCCAGCACGCCGTACCGGTGGTCCTGGCGCAGCTCCCGGTCCGGCACGCCGACGGCGGGCACGTTGGTCAGCGCCTGCCAGGGGCCCCGACGCTTGTCGACGCGCAGTTTTCCGTCGACGAACTCGACCACGGCGGACGCCCCGGTGGCGTCGGCGAGCAGGTAGTGCAGCGGCGGGCCGCCGTCGAAGTCCAGGTTGTACCGCTCGAACACGGCCACCGCCTCGTCCACCGTGGCCGCCGCGTCGAGCACCAGGCGCAGGATGCGCACCGAGCCGACGGTGGGTCGCCCGGCCACCGGTTCGGCCCGCGCCCCGTCGTCGGCGGCGAGCCCCACGGCGAGACCGCGCTCGTTCATCCCGTCGAACGGCAGCAGTGGCGCGTCGAGCAGCCGTCGGTCACCGGCCGGGTCGGCGGGGACGCCCAGGTAGGAGATGTCCACGAGCGAGATCGAGGCGTACCCGTCCGGCGGGTCGGTGCGCAGCACCAGCGCCGGGTTCGGCTGCCAGTCGAAGTTGCGGGCGAACAGCGGCCGGTCCCGGTCGGCGAGCGCGGCGAACAGCGAGCAGCCGAACGGGCTCGGCGGCGTGCTGTCGGCCACCCCGGCGGTCGGGTCGTAGTCGCCGACGTAGGTCATCTCGTACAGCGGCAGGTCGTCGACCTTGCGCAGGCTGGCCAGCGTGCGCTCGGCCTGGCCCGGGTCCTGCCGGGACGCGGTCGGGGTGCCGCCGCCGGCCGGGCCGGCCGACGGGCGGCTCTCCCCGCAGCCGGTGCCGAGCAGCAGCAGTGCGAGACCGGTGGCGATGAGCGTCCTCCGCATGCCCGAGACGCTAGAAGAGACCACGCACGATGTCCATCGAGGAACCGGCGCGAACCGATGATCAAGGGGTACGCCGCGGGTTGACCAGCCGGCGCACCATCGGCGCGGCGTTCCACCGGGCCGCCCCGACCAGGTCCCGGGCGTGTTCCAGCACGGTGTAGTCGGGCCGGGCCACGCCGTCGGCGATGGCCCGGTCCAGGTCGTTGCCGCACCGGGTGAGCACGCTGTCGAAGTCGCGCCGGACCGGCTCCAGCAGGTCGTAGCCGAAGGAACGGTGCAGCCGGGCGAAGAGCGGCTTGTAGAGCCGGGCCCGCTCGTGCAGCCCGGACGAGTAGGACATCGGGTTCTTCGGCCGGCGCCGGACGTAGTCGGGCAGCAGGTCGGCGAAGGCCCGCCGGACGATCCACTTCTCCTGCCCGTCCCGCAGCTTGAGGTCCAGCGGCAGCCGCATGGCCAGCTCGACGACGCTGAGGTCGAGGAACGGCACCCGGGCCTCCACGCCGTGCCCCATGCTGGCCCGGTCCACCCGCTGCAACTCGGTCCGGCACAGGTTGCGGATCCTGTGCAGGAACAGCCGGCGGGACCGCTCCGGCCCGACCTGGTGGTACATGGGATAGCCGCCGAACAGCTCGTCCGAGCCGTCGCCGGTGAGCACCACCTTCACGCCCAGCTCGCGCAGCCGCCGGAAGATCGGCACCGAGACCACCGCGTTGATGATGTCGCCGTACTCGGTCAGCTCCGAGATCCGGATGGCCTCGCGCACGTCGGCGCGGCGGATGTCGCGCGGACGCAGCTCGATCACCTCGTGCGGCACGCCGAGGTCGGCGGCGAGCCGCCGCGCGTACGCCACGTCGGGGCTGTCCGGGGCGCCGACGGTCACCGCCACGCAGTCCGGATGCAGCTCCCGGGCGTGCAGCAACGCCAGCGAGCTGTCCAGGCCGCCGGACAGCACCACACCCACGGTGAGGTCGGTGTCCAACCGGGTCCGCATGGCGTCGGTGAGCGCGACGCGGACGAGCAGGGCGGCCTCGTCCGGGTCGTCGATCACCGGCAGTCCGGCGCCGAGCGTGAGCAGGTCGACGTGCGGGCGCAGCCGGACCGGATCGTCGGGCCCCGCCCAGCCGTGGTGCCCCGGCGGCACCTCGTTGATCGGCGCGCCGTGCCCGACCAGCGCCTTGACCTCGGAGGCCAGGTGCAGGCAACCCGGGCCGCGGGACCAGTAGAGCGGCTTCACCCCGAGCGGGTCCCGGGCCAGGTACGCCCGACCGCCGGCACGTTCGGCCACCACGAAGGCGTACTCGCCGCGCAGCCGGCGCACCGCGCCCTCGCCCCACTGGCGGAACGCGGCGAGCACCACCTCGGTGTCGCCGGTGGTGCGGAGGACGTGGCCGAGCCGGGTCAGCTCGGCGCGCAGCTCGTGGTGGTTGAAGACCTCGCCGTTGAAGCAGAGCAGGTGCCGCTCGTCGGGTGAGACCCAGGGCTGCACGGACCGGTCCCGGTCCACGATCCGCAACCGGCGTACGCCGGCCAGCAGGCCGTTCTCCTGCCGGGTCTCGGTCACCTCGCCGCGCGGGGCCAGCGCGGCCAGCATCCGCCGGAAGGTGGCCGGGTCGGCCTCCGGGCCGATGCTCAGCGCGATCCCGCACATCGGGTCAGCACCCCATCTCGGCCTCGTACGCCCGCCGGTACCGGCGACGGGCCGAGGGCGCGAGGCAGAGGTGCCAGGCCTGTCCCTCGTCGACCACGTTGATCTCGCCGGCCTCCTGCCGGCCCAGCAGCAGCCCGGCCAGGGCGGTACGCGCGCCGAACCGCTCGTACCAGTCCAGTTCGACGTCGGCCGCCCAGCCCAGGCAGTGCCCGCTGGGCACCATGGCGGCGTACCCCAGCCGGCGCAGCCGGTACTGGTGCTCGGCGCTGCGGGCCAGGCTGGTCACCCAGAGCGGCGGCGTGCCGGCGCGGGCGACCGTGGCGAACTCCCGGGCCAGGTCGTTGAGGAGAGCGATCATCTCGCGACGGGCCCGGCGGAACAGCAGACCCGCGGTACGCGGGCTGGCACCCGGGCGGACCCGGCGCCGGACCGCGTGCAGCCCGCGTCCCAGCACCGTGGCGGGCTGCTCGCGGTAGCGGAACTCCAGCAGCCCGCGGCGGCGCAGCCACTCCAGGTCGACGAGTTCGATGCTGGTGCGCACCTGGTCGTCGGTACGGAAGGTGGGGCTGTCCCGCCACCACAGCACGTCGACGCGGGAGAGCAGGAAGATCCGGACCAGCGCGGTCAGGTCGTGCGCCGAGCTGCGCGCGTTGGGCTGGTAGCGGGCCATCTCCAGCAGCAGCGTCTCCCGCGCGCCGACCAGTCCCTGCGGGGTGGCGTCCAGGACCGCGGCGATGGCCGGCTCGCGCAGCCGCTGGTCGAGCAGCACCTGCCGGGCGGTGGTCGAGGGCGCGTCCGCCAACGCGCCCACCTCGACCAGCAGGTCCGCCACCGCCGCCCGGTAGGCGGCCAGGTCGGGCCCGGCGTGCCGGTCGACGGCCGGCAGCCGGCGGGCGGGAGCGGTGGACGCGGCGGTGGGGCCGGGCTGGCGACCGGGGCTACGGCTGGGCACTCGCATGGTCTGCGTCCCCTCTCGTCGGGACACGGTGCAACGGGGTCTGGACCTCACGTAATCACCCGGGACGGGAGTGCCGGGGGCAATGCGCCCACTCTCCTCCGAACGGTTCTTTACAACGTTGTATCCAACGCTGTACAAACGTGTGCACCGCAGTGACCTCCGTCGACTCCGAGGCAGGCCCGATGCGACACCTCCACCGCGGCGGCGTGCTCGCCGCCGTACTCACCCTGACGCTCGCCGGGGCGGCGCCCGCGCCCGCCGCCGGGCCCGACCGCTACCGCAACCCGGTCTCCGCCGGGTTCGCCGACACCTTCGCCGATCCGGTCGTGGTCCGCGGCGACGACGGCATCTGGTACGCCTTCGGCACCTCCGACCCGCTGCGCGAGGGCGAGGGCCGGGCCCACCGGGTGCCCATCGCCCGCTCCACCGACCTGGTCGACTGGAGCTACGTGGGCGACGCGTTCAGCGCCGACCAGCGGCCCGCCTACGCCGCGCCCGGCTCCGCGTTCTGGGCGCCCGACGTGCGCCGGATCGGCGGGCGCTGGGTGATGTACATGACCGTCACCGACACCACCGTCTCCGACGACACGTTCGACACCGCCGTCGGCGTGGCCACCGCGCCGAGCCCGGCCGGCCCCTGGACGTTCGTCGACACGCCGGTGGTCGCCCCGCGCCCCGGCGCCGGCGGCGGCTACCTGTGGACCATCGACCCGAGCCAGCTCACCGGCGCCGACGGCCGCTCCTACCTCTACTACGGCAGCTACTACGGCGGCATCTCGGTCACCGAGCTGACCCCCGACGGGCTGCGCGCGGTCGGCACGTCGACAGCGGTCGCGGTGGACAACAAGTTCGAGGGCGCGTACGCGCTGCGCCGCGACGGCTGGTACTACCTCTTCGCCTCCACCGCGAACTGCTGCGCCGGCCCGGCCACCGGCTACTCCGTCCAGGTCGGCCGCGCCCGCGACCCGCGTGGCCCGTTCGTCGACCGCGAGGGCCAGCGCCTCGACGTCTCCCGGGCCGGCGGCACGCCGGTGCTGACCCAGAACGGCAACCGGTGGATCGGCACCGGCCACAACGCGGTGCTCACCGACCTGTCCGGGCAGGACTGGATCGCCTACCACGCGATCGACCGGGCCGACCCCTACCTGGACGAGCCGTTCGGCGTCAACGAGCGGCCGATGCTGCTGGACCGCCTCGACTGGATCGACGGATGGCCGACCGTGAACGCCGGCGCCGGCCCCTCCGACGGCGCCCGTCCCGCACCGGTCACCAACGGTCGCGTCGACGCCCGCTTCGACACCGCCGACCTGCGCGGCTGGCGGACCGGGTCCGGCTCGTGGCGGGCCGCCGGCGGCGTGCTGACCGGCACCGGGACGCTCACCTCGCGTACCGGCCTCGGCGGCGACCTGCGGGTCGAGACCGACCTGCGGCTGACCGGCGCGACCACGGCCGGGCTGCGGCTCGGCACGGTGGACGTCCGGGTCGGCGGCGGCCGGCTGGCCGCCGGGACCGCCAGCGTGCCGCTGCCCGCCGGCACCGACCTGCGCGACCGGCACAACCTCGCCGTGGAGGTCCGCGGGCGGCAGCTCGTCGCCACGCTCAGTCCGTCCCGGCTCGGCGACCCGGTCGCCCGGGTGTCGGTGCGGCTCCCCCGGCCGGCGAACGGCCCACTGGCGCTGCGCGCCGAGGGCGGACCGGCCGAGTTCGACAACGTCAGCGCCGCCCGCCTGTACCGCCCGGTGCGGCACGAGGTCGCCCCGCCCCGGGTCGGCCCGGTGCTGCGCGACTACTCCGACGAGTTCTCGGGCGGCCTCGACCCGGCCTGGCGGTGGGTGCGCCAGGACCCGGCCGCGACCGTGTCCGGCGGCGCGCTGCGCTGGCCGGTCCAGGACGCCGACCTCTCCGGCACCGCCAACACCGCCGGGGTGCTGCTGCGCGACGCGCCGGCCGGTGACTACGTCGCGGAGACCAGGGTGACGCTCGACCTGGGCGAGGAGACCGTCCGCAACTACCAGCAGGCCGGCCTCGTCGCGTACGTCGACGACGACCGGTTCGCCCGGCTGAGCCAGGTGGCCATCTGGAACACCCGGCAGGTCGAGTTCGGCTACGAGCTGCCCTTCGCCGGCCAGCCGGTCTACGGCGGCAGCATCGTCGGCACCCCGGGGACCACGACCTGGCTGCGGCTGGCCCACCACGTCGACCGGGTCACCGGCGAGCACGAGTTCCGCGCCGGCTCCAGCCGGGACGGGACGCACTGGACGTGGGGCGCGGTGTGGACCTTCCCGGCCGACACCACGCCGCGGATCGGCCTGGTCGCCCACGGCGGCGCGACGCCGGCGGTGACGGCGGAGTTCGACTACCTCCGCTTCCACCGCTGACCGCGTCCGGGGCCGCCCCACCACGTGGGCGGCCCCGGCTCAGCCGCCGGGGCGCGGGCAGGTGGCGGTCAGCTCGGTGACGGTGCGGGTGTCGCCGTCGTAGCTGCGGGCGGCCACGAACTCCCCGCCCGGGCGGTCCGCGCCGGCGACCGCCCGGGCGCGGCGGCGGTCCGCCCCCCGGAAACGCAACGCCAGGCTCAGGTGCGGCACCCAGCGACCGGGCAGGTGCCACGGGTGCGGGCCGGACGCCTCGGCGAGCACGTCCCAGACCGCGCCGTGCAGCGCGACCAGCTGCGGCGTCGGACGGACCAGCCAGACCAGCGGCGCGCTGCCGTCGAGGACCGCCAGCCGGTCGAGCCGGACGGGCAGCGGCAACGCGGCGTCGCAGAGGTCGGCGAGACGCTGCTCGGCGCCGGGCGGGAAGTCGTCGACCGACGCGAGCGTCAGGTGCGGCCGGTTGGTCGGGTGTGTGTTGCGGGCGAGGCTGGGCAGGCCGGCGGCGGCGAGCCGGCTCCAGGCTGCCCGCACCGTGGCGTCCAGCTCGGGTGAGCAGAGCAGTTCCACCGTCCGCACGGGATCAGGCTAGTCCCCGGCGGACGGCGGGGACGTCCGGTACCCGGTTGCGGACCGCCCGGGTCAGAGCCAGCCGGCCTCGCGGGCCCGCCGGACCGCCTCGGCCCGGTCGGCGGCGCCGAGTTTCTGCACGCAGGCGCTCAGGTGGTTGCGGACGGTCCCGGCGGCCAGGTGGGTCCGGCGGGCGATCACCGCGACCGGGGTGCCCAGTTCCGCCAGTCGCAGCGTCTCCAGCTCGCGCGGGGTCAACGGGCACTCGGGCAACGTCAACGCGTCGGCGGCGAGCGCCGGGTCGACGTAGCGCGCGCCGGAGTGCACCCGGCGGATCACGTCGGCCAGCGCGCCGCCGGGAGCGCCCTTGGCGAGGAACCCGCGCGCCCCGGCCGCCAGCGCCGGCCGGAGCTGGGCGGGCCGGCCGTGACCGGTGAGGATCACCGGGGCGCACCCGGGCAGCAGGCGGGTCAGTTCGGCGGCGACCGCCACGCCGTCGGGCGGCGGCATCTCCAGGTCCAGCACGGCGACGTCCGGGCGGTGGGCCAGCGCGGCGGCCAGGGCGGCCCGCCCGTCGGCGGCGTGCGCCACCACCTCGATGTCCGGTTCCAGGTCGAGCAGCGCGGCCAGCGCGAGCCGGATCAACTCCTCGTCGTCGGCCAGCAGCACCCGGATCACGGCGTCACCGGCACGGTCGCCACCAGGCTGAACACGCCGTCCTCGGTGGAGGCCCGGACGCGGCCCCCGGAGGGGGCGAGCCGGTCGGCGAGGCCACGGAGGCCACCGCTGAAGGCGTCCGGGCCGTCGCCCCGGACGCCGTCGTTGCGTACGGTCAGCGTCACCAGCCCATCGTCCCGGGTGATCTCGATCCGGCACCAGCCGGCCCGGCTGTGCCGCAACACGTTCGTGCCGGCCTCGCGCAGCACGGCGGCCAGGTCGGCGGCGACCGGGGCGGGCAGCGCACCGACCGGCGACTCGACCGTGCAGCGCACCCCGCTGGAGCGCAGCACCTCCCCCACCGCCGCCGCCTGCTCGGCCAGGTCGACGACGCGGTAGCCGTGCACGGTGGCGCGGACCCGGGTCAACGCCGACGCGGCGAGCCGACGCGCCTCGGCCGCCTCCCGCCCGGCGCGGGCGCCGTCCACCGACGCCAGCCGCTCGGCCAGCTCGGCCTTCAGCGCGATCACGGTGAGATCGTGGCCGAGCAGGTCGTGCACGTCGCGGGCGAACCGCAGCCGCTCCTCGGCCGCGGCGAGCCGCGCCCCGGCCGCCTGCCCCTGCCGGGCCTCGACCAGCAGGTCCCAGAACCACACCTGGACCCAGGTGAGCAGCGCGATCCCGGCGCCCACCCCGCCGGTGACCAGCAGCGCCGTGGGCAGCGGTCCGCCGGTCGCCACGGTGACCCCGGCCGCGGCGGTGAGCACCCCGGCCGCCGCGGCCACCGCCACCGCCGGCCGGAACAGCAACGGCGTCATGCCGACCAGCGACGCGCCCAGCCACGCCCAGGTCGGCCAGGCGCCGCCCGCCACCGGCCCGACCAGCGGCAGGCTGAGCAGCGCGGCCACCGCCAGCGCGAGATGCCGGCGGTGCCGGGCCGGGGCGGCGAGCCAGGGCGTGACCGCCGCGTGCAGCACCGCCACCTGGGCCACCGTGAAGCCGAGCAACCCCACCACGCCGAGCACCGCCCGCACCGGGTCCGGCTCCCGGAGCAGGCCGACGGCGGGCAGCAGCACCGTGGTCCACCCGTTCGTGCCCAGCGAGAGCAGGGTGACGCGCCGGGCCCGGCGCAGCCGGTGGTCCGCCGGATCGACAGTCATGCCCGCCGATCCTAGGGGTGGCACGCCGGGTCCGTGCCAGCTCAGTGACGCGGAAAGAAAAATGCTAAGACAGTTTCCGGGTCAACTGTTGTGACAGCAAAAGCAATTCACCTTCCTCCGGGTGCATTCCCCGGGATCGGATGATACGAATGGGAGCGGGGAACGGAATTCGCGTTGACCGGCCGCTCAGGTCGGCTTGACCAGCACTGATGCGAGCCGGGCGAAGCCGGACGCTCCCACCCCACCCTGCGCCCCGACGCAGGAACAATTGCCGTTGTCCCACCTCGCGTGGGACGAGAAAGAGGAAGAGGAAATGTCGCGAGTCACCCGCAACATGATTCGTTCGCTGTTCGCCGCCGGATGCGCGGCCGGCCTGGTCGCGGTGGCCGCGCCGCCGGCCAGCGCCGCGACGTACACCGGATACCTTCAGGGCACCTGCGCGCAGGCCTCGGGCAGCGCCTACCGGCTCCAGATGAAGATCCCGGTGAACGAGCTCAACGTGCCCGTCGTCTACGCCAACGGCAGCACCGGCACGGTCAGCGCCACCACCGCCTTCATGACCATGAACGTCGAGTGGTGCTCGAACGGCAGCGCGGTCACCTACGCCAAGATCGTGTCCAGCAACGCGGACCGGACCAGCGGCGGCGTCACCACCAACCTCGAACGGAAGAGCTACACCAAGTCCGGCACGCCGCCCACCGCCGTCGGCGGGCCGTACACCCTCGGCACGGCGGCCACCTGGGGGCGCAACTTCTCCGGCACCGTCAGCGGACAGCCGTTCGGCGTCGGCGGATCGCTGACGTTCACACCGGCGAACTTCACCTCGACCATGACGGTCAAGGTGTACCCGACCGACGCCCGGGTCGAGTGCACCGGCACCGCGGTCGGCCACCCGGAGTTCTGCTCCCTCAACTACTGATCCGACCCCGCCGCGCGGCGACGCTCCCGACCGGTCGGGAGCGTCGCCGCGCGGTGGGACGTGGGGACCGCGTCCATGCCTCATGTCACGACTGACCCGTGCGTTCCGCACGGTTTCCCGATGACGGACGCGCCTGGCCCGGTGCGTCCCGCGCCGGCAGGGTCGGGGCATGACGGAGATGACGGTGGGCGTACCCCGGCGGTGGGCCGGCTGGGCGCGGGCCCGGCACCTGGCCGGGATGGTCGTGGCGATGGTGGCCGGCATGGTGGTGCTCGGCCCGCTGTGGCGGATCGGCGGGGAACTGCTGGGCGGCGCGGGCGTGCTCGCCCGGCCGGACGTGGACGCGCTGCTGATGGCCACGAACATGGCAGTGGGCATGGTCGCCTGGATGTGGTACCGGGGCGACGGGTGGCCCGCCGCCGGGGAGATGAGCGCGGCCATGTACGTGCCGTTCCTGCTCCTCCTCCCGGCCTGGTGGGCGGGGTGGGTCGGGGACGACGTGCTGCTGCTCGGCGGTCACCTGCTGATGCTGCCGGCGATGGCGCTGGTGGCGCTGCGGCACCGGCACCCGGCGACCGCGCCGCCCCGCCGGCACCCGGCGGTGGCGGCGGTGGCGCGTCGCTGGCCGGTCGGCCTGGCGCTGCTGATGACCGTCGACATGTGGTTCGCCCCGGGCGTGGTGTCGCCGTGGTCGCTGCTCGTGCTGCCGGCCGGCTACCTGGTCATCGGCGCGTGGCGACGGCAACTCGGCGACCGGTGGCAGCTCACGGTCCAACTCGTCGGGCTGGCCGTCTGGGGCGGCCTGGCGGCGGTGGCGCTGGCCGCGCCGGCCCACGTCGCCGGCACGCTTGTCGGCCTGGGCTGGCTCGGGCACGCCGGCTGGGACCTGTGGCACCACCGCGCCGACCGGGTGGTGCCGCGCGGGTACGCGGAGTGGTGCGGGGCGCTCGACGTGGTCGTGGGGGTGACCACCCTGCTGGCCGTCGCGGCGGGGTGAGCCGGCCGGCGCACCGGACCCGGACGGGGTCGCGCGTGGTGCGGCGAACGTTTACGCCGGTCGCCGCGACCCGCGTCCGGCGGTGATGAAAGGCTTGCCGCATGAGCGCCGCACCGACCCCGACCGAGCCCACCACCCCCGCCGTCGACGAGGACACCGCCGCCTTCGCGGACCTCGGGCTGCGCGCCGAACTGCTGGGCGCGCTGTCCGCCCTCGGCTACGAGGAGCCCACGCCGATCCAGAGCGAGGCCATCCCGCCGCTGCTGGCCGGCCGGGACCTGCTCGGGCAGGCGGCGACCGGCACCGGCAAGACGGCCGCGTTCGCCCTGCCGCTGCTGCAGCGGATGCCCACGCCGCGCCCGGACGGCGACCCGGTCTCGCTGGTGCTGGTGCCGACGCGGGAGCTGGCGGTGCAGGTCTCCGAGGCGTTCCACCGCTACGGCAAGGATCTGGGCGCCCGGGTGCTGCCGATCTACGGCGGCCAGCCGATCGGCCGGCAGCTCCGCGCGCTCGACCACGGGGTGGACGTGGTGGTCGCCACGCCCGGGCGCGCGCTCGACCACATCGCCCGGGGCACGCTGCGGCTGAGCTCGCTGGCCACCGTGGTGCTGGACGAGGCGGACGAGATGCTCGACATGGGCTTCGCCGAGGACATCGAGGCGATCCTGGAGCACGCCCCCGAGGGCCGGCAGACGGTGCTCTTCTCGGCCACCATGCCGGCCCGCATCGACGGGCTGGCCCGGCAGCACCTGACCGACCCGGTGCGGATCCGGATCGAACGCGAACGCCAGGTGGCCGGCGAGGCGCCGCGGGTACGGCAGAGCGCCTACATCGTGGCGCGGGCGCACAAGCCGGCCGCGCTGGGCCGGGTGCTTGACGTCGAGTCGCCCACCGCGGCGATCGTGTTCTGCCGCAGCCGGGAGGAGGTGGACCGGCTGACCGAGACGATGAACGGTCGGGGCTACCGGGCCGAGGCGCTGCACGGCGGGATGAGCCAGGAGCAGCGGGACCGGGTGATGGGCCGGCTGCGCTCCGGCACCGCGGACCTGCTGGTCGCCACCGACGTGGCGGCCCGCGGGCTGGACGTCGAGCAGCTCACCCACGTGGTGAACTACGACGTCCCGTCCGCGCCGGAGTCGTACGTGCACCGGATCGGCCGGGTGGGCCGGGCCGGCCGGGAGGGCGTGGCGATCACGCTCGCCGAGCCGCGCGAGCACCGGATGCTGAAGACGATCGAGCGGGTCACCGGCCAGCGGATCACGGTGGACAAGATCCCGACGGTGGCCGACCTGCGGACCCGGCGGTTCGAGCTGACCCAGGCCGCGGTGCGGGAGTCGGTGCTCGAGGACGACCTGGAGCCGTTCCGGGCGGTCGTCGAGTCGCTGACCGACGAGTTCGACCTGATGGAGGTCGCGCTCGCCGCGGTGCGGTTGGCGCACGAGGCCACGCTGCCCGGCACCGCCGACGAGGAGGAGATCCCCCAGGTCGCGGTCCGCCCGAACCGGGAGGGCCGGCCCGGCGCCGAGGGTCGGGACCGGCGCGGTGGCGGCCGGTCCCGCGCCGCCGGCATGACCCAGGTCTTCATCGGGTTGGGCCGCCGGGCCGGGGTACGACCGCAGGATCTGGTCGGCGCGATCACCGGGGAGACCGGGGTGAGCGGGCGGGACATCGGCTCGATCGAGATCGCCGACCGGTTCTCCCTGGTGGAGGTGCCGCAGGGCATGGCCGACGAGGTGATCCAGGGCCTGCGGGGCAGCACCATCAAGGGTCGCAAGGCCACCGTCCGGCGGGACCGGGAGGGTGAGGGCGACGGTGGTGGTGAGCGTCGCTTCGACCCCCGGGACCGGCGCGACCGCCGGTAGCCGGCCCGACGGCGGTCGCCTCCTGCGTTCCGCACCACGAACCCCCGTCGCCCGGCGGGCGACGGGGGTTCGACGGGGCCGGTCAGGCCGCGGTGAGCGGCTGGCCGCCGAGGCTCTGGGCGTCCACCTCGGCCGGACGCAGCGCCAGCGCGAGCACGTCCGCCACGTCGGCGAGGGTGTGCACGGTCAGCGCCTCGCGCACCTCGGCCGGCAGGTCGTCCAGGTCCGGCTCGTTGCGCTTCGGGATGATCACCTCGGTGAGGCCGGCCCGGTGCGCGGCGAGCAGCTTCTGCTTCACGCCGCCGATGGGCAGCACCCGGCCGGAGAGCGTCACCTCGCCGGTCATCCCGAACTCGGGCCGCACCGGCCGGCCGGTGACCAGGGACGCCAGCGCGGTGACCATGGTGATGCCGGCGCTGGGACCGTCCTTCGGCACCGCGCCCGCCGGGAAGTGCACGTGGATCCGCCGCCCGGCGAGGGCATTCGGGTCGATGCCGAGCCGTCGTCCGTTGGAGCGCAGGTAGGACAGCGCGATGTGCGCCGACTCCTTCATCACGTCCCCGAGCTGACCGGTGAGGGTCAGGCCCGGCTCGCCCTCCATGCTGGTCGCCTCGATGAAGAGCACGTCCCCGCCCGCGCCGGTGACGGCCAGGCCGGTGGCCACGCCGGGCACCGCCGTACGTTCGGCCGACTCCGGGGTGAACTTGGGCCGACCCAGGTAGCGGGCCAGGGTGGCGGTGTCGACGCGGACCGGCGCCGGGTCGGACGCCAACGCCACGGTCACCTTGCGCAGGATCTTCGCCAGCGCCCGTTCGAGCTGCCGGACGCCGGCCTCCCGGGTGTACTCCCCGGCGATCAGCGCCAGCGCCTCGTCGGCGACGGTCACCTCGTCGGCGGTCAGCCCGGCCCGCTCCTGCTGCCGGGGCAGCAGGTGGTCCCGGGCGATGGCCACCTTCTCGTCCTCGGTGTAGCCGTCCAGCGTGACCAGCTCCATCCGGTCCAGCAACGGGCCGGGGATGTTCTCCACCACGTTGGCGGTGGCCAGGAAGAGCACGTCGGACAGGTCGAGGTCGACCTCGAGGTAGTGGTCACGGAAGGTGTGGTTCTGCGCCGGGTCGAGCACCTCCAGCAGGGCCGCCGCCGGGTCGCCGGAGTAGCCGACGGCCAGCTTGTCGACCTCGTCGAGCAGCACGACCGGGTTCATCGAGCCGGCCTCACGCAGCGCCCGCACGATGCGGCCGGGCAGCGCGCCGACGTAGGTGCGCCGGTGGCCCCGGATCTCGGCCTCGTCCCGCACCCCGCCGAGCGAGACCCGGACGAAGGTGCGACCCAGCGCCCGGGCCACCGACTCGCCCAGGCTGGTCTTGCCGACGCCGGGCGGGCCGGCCAGGGCGAGCACCGCGCCGGAGCCGCGTCCGCCGACCACGCCGAGGTTGCGCTCCGCGCGGCGGTTGCGCACCGCGAGGTACTCCAGGATGCGGTCCTTCACGTCGGCCAGGCCGGCGTGGTCCGCGTCGAGCACCGCCCGGGCCGCGGCCAGGTCGGTGTTGTCCTCGGTACGCGTGCTCCACGGCATCTCCAGGACCGTGTCCAGCCAGGTACGGATCCAGCCCGCCTCGGGCGAGGCGTCGCTGGCCCGCTCCAACTTGCCGACCTCGCGCAGGGCCGCCTCGCGGACCTTGTCCGGCAGGTCGGCGGACTCGACCCGGGCCCGGTAGTCGGCGGAGCCGTCCGGCTCGTCCTCGCCGAGTTCCTTGCGGATCGCGGCGAGCTGCTGCCGGAGCAGGAACTCCCGCTGGGACTTCTCCAGCCCTTCCCGGACATCGGTGTTGATCTGCTCGGTGACCTCCTGCTCGGCCAGGTGCTCCTTCACCCAGCCGACCAGCAGCTCCAGCCGGGCGGTGACGTCCGGCGCGGCGAGCAGCTCGGTCTTCTGCGCCAGGCTGAGCCAGGGCGCGTAGCCGGCCGAGTCGGCCAGCTCGGAGAGGTCGGTCATCCGCTCCATGGCGTCGATGACCTGCCAGGCGCCGCGCTGCTGGAGCACCGAGGTCATCAGCGCGCGGTACTCGCGGGCCAGTTCCCGGGCCCGGCCGGCCGGCGCGGGTTCGTCGAGGGTCGTCGCCTCGACCCAGAGCGCCGCACCCGGGCCGGGCACGCCGGAGCCGATGCGGGCGCGGGCGATGCCGCGCACCACGGCCGCCGGTTCGCCGCTGGGCAGTCGGCCCACCTTCTCGAGGGTGGCGACCACGCCGACCGAGCCGTACTCGCCGTCGATGCGGGGCACCGCCAGCAGCGTCTTGTCGCCGGTGGCGCGGGCCGCGTCGACAGCGGCCTGGGTGGTCGGGTCGAGGGTCACCGGGACGACCATCCCGGGCAGCAGGACGGCGTCGGTCAGGGGAAGTACCGGAAGAGTTGCCATCGAACACCTGCCATCAGTTGGTTGAGCGTGTCTGGCTCAAGTAACAAACCGTGCACCTTGTTCCGGCTTGTGACCCACGCCACGTCCACCCGCTCCGACCCTATTGCCGGTCCATCGTTTACCCCGACCCGCCGAATAGAAAGTGTCGGGTATTGTTGCGGAATTACCGCCAGGTAGGTCAAACTCTTAGCCACACCCCGCCCGACACAGGGAGTAATGGCGATGGCAAGGAAAGTAATCACCGTTCTGACGGACGACCTCGACGGCGGAAAGGCCGATCGGACCGTCGAGTTCAGCCTGGACGGCGTGGCCTACACGATCGACGTCTCCGACGAGAACGCGGGCGTCCTGCGTAAAGCGCTGGACCCGTACATCAACGCTGGCCGGCGCATCGGCCGCGGACCAGTCGACGCCGGCCGCGCGGCGCGGCGCGCCACCCGGCCGAGCACCTCGGGAATGGACCGCGAGCAGAACCGCGCCATCCGCGAATGGGCCGCCAAGAACGGCTACGAGATTTCCGAGCGCGGGCGCATCCCGGTCTCCGTGGTGGAGGCGTACAAGAGCCGCTGAGGCTCCCGGTTCACGGTCGGGCGCCACGGGGTCACGCTGGGAATCAGCGGGGCCCCGACCGGCTTTTTCGGTCGACAATTTTCATCCGGCTCGATCGACTCGGCAGCAACTTTCTCGACGCGCGCACCGCGCGGTGCGTGACCCTGCCGTACCCAGCCTTTCGCGCTGACCGCAGCGACGACGCGGCCGGTGCACGGGCCGCCACCCGGGTCCCGTCGCCGGCACCCGGGGGCCGCCGGACGGTCGGGCGGACAGCGCCGCCGCGTGCTTCCTCGACGGCGGCGAGCCACCGGCCGCACACCGGGGCGACGGCACCGGCGACCCAGCCCGGAAGGCCCACCGACGACTCGGCCCGACCCACCCGCGAAGCGGCCGGAGCCGCCCGGGCGTACCCGGGCGGCTCCGGCCGTCGGCGTGCGGGTCAGTTGACCTGGATGCGCACCACGTCGATGGCGGGGGTCTGGTTCGCCCGCTCCATCATCGGGATCCGGTGCGAGCCGTCGCCGGCCCAGACCGAGCACTGGGCCAGGCCCGAGTCCGGCAGACCCGGGATCTGGATCAGCACGTCGTCCGGCTGGGACCCGCCCCGGCCGTCCTCGGTGGCGACGAAGAAGGCCGGCACGTCCTGCGGGTTCGGGGGCTGCCGGGTGCTGCCGAGCATCCGGCACGCGGTGTGGAAGTGACCGCGGACCAGACCCTGGTCGTTGAGCAGCGAGCTCTCCAGGTAGTAGCCGCCCTGCCCGGCGGCGAGGAAGCGGTCCCGCACCAGGTTCCTCGTGGTGACCCGGAGCGTGAACGGCTGGTTGCGCTGCACCTGGTTGGGGAACTGCGTGATGAGCAGCGACGGGTTGTTCGCCGCGGCGCCGACCTCACCGAACGCGGTGCTCACGCAACGGTTGCCGTTCTGGAAGCCGTTGTGCGCCTCCAACTTGCTGTTGGCGCAGTCCTTGGCCAGCACGTTCAGGCCGTTGTTCTGGCCGCCGCCGTTGTTGTTCCCGCCGTTGTTGTTCCCGCCGTTCTGGCCACCGTTGTTGTTGCCGCCGTTCTGACCGCCGGTGTTGCCGCCGTTCTGGCCGCCGTTGTTGGCCCCGCCGGTGTTGCCGCCGTTCTGCGCGTTGTCGGCCAGGGCGCACGGGGCGAGCTTGTCCAGACCCTGCGGACGCTGGCCGCCCCGCCCGATGGCGGTGGCGATCCGGTTCAACGTCGCGGTCCGCTTGTCGGCGAGCGGCCGGAGGATCGCGTTGTTGATGAAGTCGCCGCCGTTGCGGCCGTCCGCCGCGAGACGTCGGTTCGCCTCGGCGATCTGGCTGTCCAGCAGGGCCAGGTTGCGGTCCACCTCGGCGCGCGCCCGGGCGGGCACCTGCGGCAGCTTGCTCTTCACGTCCGGGCAGGTCACGGTCGGGGTGCCGGCGCCGGCGCCGCCCCCCTTGGTCTGCTGGCACTCGGCCGCCGACATCTGGCCGTCACCCCAGTGGTTCCGGACCCAGCGGCCGTTCTGCCAGGTCCGGGTGGTGCTGCCCTGGCCGCCCGGCGCGGTCGCGCCCGCACTCGGGGCCACGCAGGACGCCGAGGCCGCGCGGGTGGTCGTCCGCCGGTCCTGGGCGGACGAGATCTGGGTGACGGCGACGATGCCGCCGAAGACCGCGAGCGTGCCGACCACGGCCAGCATCCGCTTGCTCCGCGCGTTACCGGATGACCGGCGCGCCCGTGTGGACCTGCGCATCGAATTGTTCTCCTTCTCGATCCGGTAGTTGACTGGTGATCCCGGCGGAATTCTTCGGGGTGAGATCACTGCGACGTCGGAGCCGCGCGTCAATGGCCGACGGTGCCCTTTCCGCACCGTCTCCGCGCCGTCCGGGCGCGGCGGAAGATCTGCGTCCATTCCCGCTTAGGTACGGAGCGCCGACGGCGAAGGTTCAACCGGGGATCGGAAAAAAATCGGCGGGCCGGCCGGTGGCCGGAGCGGGCCGGTCAGTCGACGCAGAGATGGTCGAAGGCGAAGCCGCCGTCGAAGGACTCCCGCCGGTCGGCGAGGCGCCGCACCTGCTCACGCAGTTCGGTCCGGTCCACCAGGGACGCCTCGTCGGCGGCCGGGTCACGCAGCTTCTCCCCCAACGCCGTGGCGGCCAGGTCCTCGGCGAGCCGACCCGGATCCACCCCGCAGGAGAAGCCCCGGGACGTCAGTCGCACCCGCTCCACCCGGCAGCGACCGGGCCGCACCTCGACCCAGCTCCAGCCCTCGGCCGGGCCACCGGTCCACCGCACGTGCAGGCCGCGCACGATCGGGTCGGCCAGCCGGCCCGCCACGTACGCCTGGACCGCGTCGGCGCGGGCCACCGCGCCGAGGTCGTTGACCGGGCCGCGCCGGCCGTCCGGCAACCGGCCCACGATGTCGCGGAACCCGACCGTCTCCCCGCCGTCCGGCCCGGTGCCGGCCGCGTAGGCGCGGGCGTCGAGCACGTACTCGACGAACCGGCGAACCTGCTCGCCGCCGAGCGTCGGTGACTCGACGCGCAGCAGCGGCAGGCCCACGGCGTCGCAGACCGCGTCGGTCAGACGCTCGGCCCGGCGGGCCGGCGAACCGTCCGGCGTGGGCGCGGCGAACCGGACGGCGAACCGTGGCCGACCGGTGTCGGCGGCGCACACCACCAGGTCGAGGCCGGCCCGTCCGGCGGTGCTCCACTGGCTGCCGGTGACACCGGGCGGCCGGCCCTGGACCAGTTCACCGAGGCGCCGGTCGGCGTACCCGAGGTGGCCGGCGCGGGCCAGCCGCGCCGGCGTGGCGGTCGGGATCGGCCGCAGCCAGGAGGCGGCCACGCTGCCGGTGCTGGTCATGTCGCACAATCCGTCCGTCGCTCGGTCGACGTCCGAGTGTATGGCGTCGATCATGGCGATCACCTCGGCGGTGCGGAGGAATCCGGGCACCCGTCGGGCGGTGCGCCGTCGGGGTCGGCCCTCTAGGCTCGGCGGGTGCACAGCGGACGGACCCCGGAGCGATTCACCAAACGCAGCCTCGTCGCCGTTTCCCACGCCATCGAACGAGCGGCGCTGGCCGAGGCGGAGGACGGCCCGCTCGTCGTGTTCGCGCTGTTCCAGCGGCTGCCGTACTTCGCCCGGGAACGGGAGATCTACCGACGGATCGCCGACCGGGCCGCCGCGACGGTGGTCGCCATGGTCGGCGGCCCGCCGCCGGACCTGCCCGACCGGGTGTACGGGGTGGCGTTGGACGAGGCGGAGGAGCTGGCGCGGGAGTGGAGCGTGGTGGCGCTGACCCCACGCTTCGGCGGCACGCTGGTGGCGTACGACCGGGCCGAGGTCGCGCCCGCGCCGACGCTGGAGGCCGGTCGGCTCTTCGACGGTCGCTGGGGGTTCCGCCGCGACGCGGCACTGCACGAGGTCATCCGGCTGCGCGAACAGCTCGCCGAGCGGCTGCCCGGCCCGGCCCGCACCGCGCTGGACGAGGCGGTCGCCCGGGTACGGGACATCCCGGCCGGGCCGGGCGAGTCCCGGGCCGAGGCGGCGCTACGGCTGCTGGCCCGGCGCGGCGACCGGAACGCGCGACCGGCCGAGCCGACGGACGGGATGCTCGACGAGCCCGCGCTGCGCCGGTGGACCGGCGCGGACGGGGTGACCGCCTCCGGCACGCTGCCGGTGGCGCTGGTCGGCCTGCGGGTCGACGAGCCGGCCGGCGCGCCGGAACGCTTCGGCCGACGCAGCACCGCCCGGGAGAGCCAGGCCGTGCTCGGCGCGGTCACCGGCGTGCTGCGGCCGGTGGACCGGGCGGTACGCGTCGCCGACAACGAGTTCCACCTCGTCCTGCCCGCGCTCTCCGAACCGGAGGCGTTGGCCGTGGTGGGCCGGCTGCACGAGGCGATCTCGGCGCTGGCGCGGTCGTACCCGTTCGTCGCGTACACGATGCACGCCGCGGTCGCGGTGACCACCCGACGGCCGCTGCCGACGGACGACCTGCGGGCCGCCGTGGAGTGGGCGGTCCGGGAGGGGGTGCCGGTGGCGGGTCTGCCGCCGGAGCCCGCCCCGGCCGGCGCCCGCTGACCGGTCGTCCGCCCACCACGGTCACGCCACGGGCGCCGGAACGAGGGGAGCACGTCGTGCGGGTGGTGTCGCTGGTGCCGTCGCTGACCGAGGCGGTCGCGGCGACCCGGCCGGAGGCGCTGGTCGGCGCCACGGACTGGTGCACGCACCCGGCCGGGCTGGACGTCCCCCGCGTCGGCGGGACGAAGTATCCCGACCTGGATCGCGTCCTCGCCCTCGCGCCCGATCTGGTGCTGCTCAACGAGGAGGAGAACCGGCTGGTCGACGCGGAGGCGCTGCGCGCGGCCGGGGTGCCGGTGCGGGTCACCTTCCCGCGTACCGTGCCGGAGGCGCTCGACCAGCTCGGCGCGCTGGTCGAGGCGCTCGGCGTGTCGGTCGAACCGTCCTGGCTGCGGGCGGCCCGCCGGGCCTGGGCCGCGCCGCCCGTCCCCGAGCACGTCCGGACCGCGGTGGTGCCGGTGTGGCGCCGCCCGTGGGTGGTGCTGGGCCGGGACACGTTCGCCGGGGACGTGCTGCGTCGGCTCGGCGTGGCCAACGCCTGGGCCGACGACCCCGAACGCTATCCCCGCCCGGCGCTCGACGCGCTGCGCGCCCGGTCGCCGGAGCTGGTGGTACTGCCGGACGAGCCGTACCGGTTCACCGCCGACGACGGACCGGAGGCGTTCCCCGGGGTGCCGGCGGCGCTGGTCTCCGGCCGGCACCTCACCTGGTACGGCCCGTCGCTGGCCGAGGCGCCGGCGCTGCTCGCCGCGCAGCTCGCCACGCCGGTCTGAGGCGGCGCCCCGGTCAGGCGATCGGGGTGGCGTGCACCGGGTCCAGCTCCATCAGCGTGGTGTCGTCCACGTCGTACCCGACGGCGTTGTGCACCGCGACCACGCCGGCGACCTGACCGGCCAGCCGGCCGGCGAGTTCGACGGCGCTGCGTCGGTCCAGCCGTCCGTCCAGGGCGACCTCACCGCCGCGGACCTGGACCGTGACCAGGCCGTCCCGGACGGCGAGCACCCGACGCAGCACCTCCTGGACCACGTCCTCGCGGATCTCCGCGTCGGAGCGCAGGTGCACCCGGAGCAGGTCGCCGCGGGTCACGATGCCGGCCAGCCGGCCGAGGTCGTCGAGGACCGGCAGCCGCTTGACCGCCTCCCGGTCCATCAGCCGGGCCGTGGCCGGCAGTGACGCCCGCCCGTGGGTGGTGACCGCCGGCGCGGTCATCAGGTCCCGGGCCACCAGCGCGCCCGCCTTCTCCCGCGCGGCCCGCCGGCGCCGCCCCTCGAACACCCGGCGCTCCTCGATGCGGCCGGACCACTCCACCTTGTGCAGCAGATCCGCCTCGGAGATCACGCCGAGCACCCGGTGGAACGAGTCCACCACCGGCACTCCGCTGACCCGCTCCCGCACCAGCACGTCCACCACGTCCCGGTACGGCGTCTCCGCGTCCACCGTCGCGACGTCCCTGGTCATCACGTCGGCCACCTGCCATGTCCTCATCACGACCTCCTCGCACGGGTCCCTCACCGGCGACGCTAGGCGGCCGGGGGACGGCGCGGCAGGGGCGGCGGACCGGTCGCGGACGGGTCGACCGGACCGGGCCGGGACGGGACCAACGGCCCGGTCCCGAGGGCCCCGACGGCCCTGCTCCCGGCCGCCGCGCGGCGGTGGAATGGAACTGCCACCGGGAAGCGCGGTGCGAGGCACAGAAGGGACGTGGACACCATGACCGCGACAATCGAGCGGACCCCCGCCGACACCATCGCTCCGGCGGTCGAGACCCCCCGCCAGAAGGCCACCCGGTTCGTCTGGGCCGGGCTGCGGATCGCCCTGGGCTGGATCTTCCTCTGGGCGTTCCTGGACAAGATGTTCGGCCTGGGCCACGAGACCCCGGCGAAGAACGCCTGGATCAACGGTGGCAGCCCGACCAAGGGCTTCCTCGGCTTCGGCGTGGCCGGCCCGTTCGAGGGCGTCTACCACGACATCGCCGGCGCGGCCTGGGCGGACTGGCTGTTCATGCTCGGCCTGCTCGGCATCGGCGTGGCCCTGCTGCTCGGCATCGGCATCCGGATCGCCGCCGTCGCCGGTGGGCTGCTCCTGGTGCTGATGTGGACGGCGGTGCTGCCCCCGGAGAACAACCCCGTCATGGACGACCACCTCATCTACGCGGGCCTGCTCGCCGGCCTGGCCCTGGTCGGCGCCGGCAACACCCTCGGCCTCGGCCGGGCCTGGGCGAAGCTCCCCCTGGTCCAGCGCCTCCCCTGGCTGAAGTGAGCGCAGGTCGCCCTCGGGGCGGGCGTCGCCGGCAGGCGGCGCCCGCCCCGTCGTGCGCCCGGCTCCGCCCCGCCGACGCGGCCCGGGTGGGGGACCGGCGCGTATCGGCCGCTCGCGATCCGGCAGGATCGACGGTGACCACACCGTCAGCACCGAGGAGACCCGCTCATGGAGAAGCCCGAGGTTGGCCCGATCGAGGGCGCGCCGCCCGCCGATCTCGTCGTCGAGGACATCACGGTCGGCGACGGCCCGGAGGCGCACGCCGGCCAGCTGGCCAGCGTGCACTACGTGGGCGTGGCCCACTCCACCGGCCGTGAGTTCGACGCGTCGTGGAACCGGGGCGAGACGTTCGAGTTCCCGCTCGGCGGTGGCCAGGTCATCGCCGGCTGGGACCAGGGCGTGATCGGCATGAAGGTGGGCGGCCGGCGGCGGCTCACCATCCCGCCGCACCTGGGCTACGGCGCCCGGGGCGCCGGCGGCGTCATCAAGCCGAACGAGACGCTGGTCTTCGTGGTGGACCTGCTCGGCGTGCGCTGAGCCCCTCCACCGGCCGCCGGGCCGTCGGCGCGATGCCGGCGGCCCGGTCCCGTGGTCAGGCCGCGGCGCAGGTCACCAACTCCCGCGCGGGGCCCGACTCGCGCACCGGCACGACCCGGTGCAGGCCGGTCACCCGCAGCACCCGGGCGACCATCGGCGCGGGATCGACGAGCACCAGCTCGCCACCGCGCGCCCGGACCCGCAGGTGCGCGGCGGCCAGCGTGCGCACCCCGGCGGCGGAGAGCAGCCGCACGCCGGACAGGTCGACCCGCACCACCGGCCGCGCCGGCGCGGCCCACAACGCGGCCCGGAACGCCGCCACGGTGGCGATGTCGATCTCGCCGACCGGACGCAGCTCGACCACGTGGTCGAGCACCTCCGTCGCCACCTGGAAGCGGTCGTCCGTCATACCCCAAACCTACCCTCACCCACCGACAGTTTCCGCTGCTCGGCACCGGGGTTCCGGGTTGCGCCCGGGTGCCGACCCCGAGCCGTCTCAGGGTCATCCCGCAGCCGCCCGCCGGCCCGGTCGAGCGGCCCGCGGGGAGCACCCCCGAGCCCCGTGGAGCGGACCGGCGGACCGGACACGCCGTGGCGGACTCCCCCGCGCCGCGTCGGCCGGGCCACAATGAGCCGATGGCCGTTCCCCGCCCGCGCGTCCCCCTGCTGATCCGCCCGGTCCGTGAGCCGGCCACCGTGCCGCCGCCGCTGGCCGGGGCCTGGGCCGCCACCGACACCCGGCTGGACCGGGCCGACCTGCTGCCGCTGCCCGAGGGCGGGCACGGCCCGGAGGACGTGGTGATCGACGCCGAGGGGCGGGCGGTCAGCGGCGACGAGGACGGCCGGCTCTGGTGGTGGCCGGCCGACGCGCCGGCCGGCACCCGCCCGACGCTGCTCGCCGAGACCGGCGGCCGGCCGCTCGGCATCGAGCTGGACCCGGTCGACGGCGGGCTGCTGGTCTGCGACGCGTACCGAGGGCTGCTGCGGGTCGACCCGGCCGGGGCGGTGCACGAGCTGACCGGCACCGCGCCGCCGGTGCATCTGGCCGACAACGCCGCGGTCGCCCGGGACGGCACCGTGTTCTTCACCGACTCGTCCGACCGCTTCCCGCTCTCGCACTGGAAGCGGGACCTGCTGGAGCACCGGCCCAACGGGCGGGTGCTGGCGTACGACAGGCGCACCGGACGCACCGACGTGGTGGCCGACGGGCTCTACTTCCCCAACGGGCTGGCGCTCACCCCGGACGAGTCGGCGCTGATGCTGGTCGAGACCGCCACCCACCGGCTGCTGCGGGTGGACCTGCCGACCGGGCGGGCCACCGTGCTGACCGACCTGCCGGCGTATCCGGACAACGTCTCCGCCGTCGGCGACGGGACGTACTGGATCGCGCTGCCCAGCCCCCGACTGCCGATCATGGAACGGTTGCTGCCCCACCCCCGGGTCCGGCAGCTCGTCGCGCTGCTGCCCGGGGCGGTGCAGCCGCAGCCGCGCCGCTACGGTCTGGTCGCGCTCGTCGACGGCGCCGGGCGGGTGCTGCGGACGCTGCACGGCCCCGGCGGCGCGTACCCGATGGTGACCGGCGTCCGGCAGCACGGCCAACAGCTCTGGCTGGGCAGCCTGACCGCGACCGGCGTGGCCCGCGTCGACCTGGACTGAGGTCGACGTGGGCCGGCCCGCGCGGACGCGGGCCGGCCCGTGGCCGTTCCTCCCCCGGTTCAGCCGCCGCTGTTGCTCGCCGACGGGGTGGGCGCGGGCGACGACCCGCCGGCCACCGCGCCCGGGTGCGGCGTCGGGCTCCGCGTGGGCTTCAACCCCGCCGGTACGGGCAGCGCGCTGCCCTTGGCGAACTCGTCCCAGCTCACGTTCCAGGCGGTGAAGCCGTTGCCCTGCTGGAGCTGCACCTCGGTGCCCTTGACGGTCACCAGGTCACCGACCTGCGTGACGCCCATCAACCAGTCCGCACCGGCGGCGGACACGTTGGTGCAGCCGTGCGAGGTGTTGTTGTAGCCCTGTTCCCCCTCCGACCACGGCGCCGAGTGGATGAACTCGCCGCCCCAGGTCAGCCGCTGGGCGTCGTCCACGTCGACCACGTAGCCGCCGTCCGGCTCGCCGCGGGTGTCGAACGTGGTGTGCTCGTGCTTCTCCATGATCACCATGGTGCCGCTGGAACTCGGCGTGCTCGGCTTGCCGAGGCTGACCGGCAACTTCCTGAGCACCTTGCCGTCCTGGTAGACGGTCATCTGCTTGGTGGTGTTGTCGATGTCGAGCGACACCTGCCGGCCCACCCTGGCGGTGGCCACCCGGTCGGAGTCACCCACCGCGTCCTTCCCGATCGGCAACCCCTCCAGCGCGCTGCGCACGCTGATCCGGGTGCCGGGCTTCCAGCGGTCCGGCGCCCGGTACTCGGCCTGCTTGCCGTCCGCCATCCACGACCAGGTGCCCGGCTGCGGCGGGTCCGTCCTGACGAACAGCCGGCGCTGCACGTCCGCCCGCGCCTGTTCCGGAATGGGCGGATCGAAACCGAGTACCACCGGCATCGCCGTTCCGTACGTCTGTTTGTCCTGGAGATACAATTCGCTGGTGACGGCCGGTTTGGTGGATTTGGCCATCGTCGTGAACGTCGTCTTCCGCGTCGTGGTCTTCCCGGAATCGCCGCTCACGGTCACCTCGGCCGTGTACGTCCGGGAATTCGCCAGCGGGCGGTCCGGCACCCAACCGGATCCGTCCTCCCGCGCCTGGGCCGGCACGGGGCGGCCCTTGTCGTCGGTCAGCTTGACGCCGGTCACCTTGCCGTTGCTGGGCTTCGTGCCCACCTCCGCGCTGATCGGCACGTCACGGGCCCGGTCGGCCGGCGTCACCGTGACCGACGGCGGGGCCGCCTCGGCCCGCTTCGCCACCGACTTCGGGCCGGCGGTGCACGCGCCGACCGCGAGTGGCGCGACCGCGACAGTCATCGCGAAAAGCGTCAGTCGCCGCCTCACAAACATATTCCGTCCCCCATTTCGGCACCCCCTCGCCCACATTCTGTAGGCCCGTCGTCACGGTGTGGCGCCTTCAGCGGAATTGCTCGGAAACGGCTGCGTGAAATGGGTCGCTGGCGGCCGGATCGGGAGTCGGCGGGCCCGACGACCGGTATCGCCCGTCCCGGGCGTGGCGCTCCCCTGCGGACGGCCGCAGCCCCGGGACAGGGGGCTGCGGCCGTCGGGGTCAGACGTTGGCGATCAGCAGGGCGGGGCGTTCGACGCAGTCGGCCACGTGGCGCAGGAACCCGCCGGCCACGCCGCCGTCGCAGACCCGGTGGTCGAAGGTGAGGCTGAGCTGGGTCACCTTCCGGACCGCCAACTGCCCGTCGACCACCCAGGGCTTGTCCACGATCCGGCCGACGCCGAGCAGCGCCGCCTCCGGATGGTTGATGATCGGCGTCGAGCCGTCCACCCCGAACACGCCGTAGTTGTTGAGCGTGAACGTCCCGCCGGTCAGCCGGGCCGGGGGCAGCGTGCCGGCGCGAGCCGCCGCCGTGGTCTCGGCCAGCGCGGCGGCCAGTTCGCCGGTGGTGAGCCGCTGGGCGTCACGCAGCACCGGCACCACCAGGCCCCGGTCGGTCTGCGCGGCGATGCCCAGGTGCACGCCGGCGGACTGCACGATCCGCTGCCCCTCGGTGTCGACGCGCGCGTTGAGCTGCGGATACCGCCGCAGGCCGCTCAGGCAGACGCGGGCCAGCAGAGCCAGGATGCTCACCGGCGCGTCCGGGGTGGCGGCGTTGATCGCGGCCCGGGTCTCCAGCAGCCCGGTGGCGTCCACGTCGACCCAGATGGTCACCTCGGGGATCTCCCGGCGGCTGCGGGAGAGCTTGTCGGCGATCACCTTACGGATGCCGGTGAGCGGGACGACCACGTCGCCGTCGCCGGCCGGGACGAGCCCGACGTGCGCGTCCGGCGCGTCCGGCACGGCCGCCAGCCGGGCGGCCGGCGCGGCCAGCGCCGTCTCCACGTCCGCCCGACGGATCACGCCGCCCGGCCCGGTGCCACGCACCGACGCCAGATCGATCCCCTGCTCCCTGGCCAGCCGCCGCACGATCGGCGAGATGACAAGCGGCGCCGAGGCCGGATCACCGGTCCGCGCCGGATCGGGCGTCCGGTCCGCCGACGCGGTCGAGCCGGCCGGGACCGACGAGCCGGCCACCGTCCCCGGGTCGGTCCGGGCCGGCGAGCCGGCCGCGAGCGCGGGACCGGGCTCCGCCGGGGCGGGTGCGCCGGGTTCGGGGGCGAGCGCCAGGCGGGGTCGGCGACGCCGCCGGCCCGCACCGCCGTGCCCGGTGCCGTAGCCGATCAGGACATTGCCGGAGCCGGCCCGCTCCTCCTCGCGGTAGGTGGCGTGCGGGTCGGGGGCGTCGCCGCCGTCGAGCGGCGCGATGGTGATCAGCGGCTGGCCGACCGGGCGGACCTCACCCGCCGCGCCGTGCAGCGCGACGACCCGGCCGGCGTACGGGCAGGGCACGTCGACGACGGCCTTGGCGGTCTCCACCTCGACCACGCTCTGGTCCACGGTGACCACGTCGCCGACCGCGACCCGCCACTCGACGATCTCCGCCTCGCTGAGCCCTTCACCCAGGTCGGGCAGGAGGAAGTCACGGGTCCCCACGGCGGTGCGTTCGCTCATGCGGAGCCGGCCGGGCATGCCCTCACGGCCCTCGCTCCGCTCGGTGCGTTCGCTCATGCCGAGCCGGCCGGGCATGCCCTCACGGCCCTCGCTCCGCTCGGTGCGTTCGCTCATGCCGAGCCGGCCGGGCATGCCCTCACGGCCCTCGCTCCGCTCGGTGCGTTCGCTCATGCGGCTGCCCACCGGGAGTCGGGCTGGTCGTCCCACTGGAGGCGGGCGACGGTGTCCAGCACCCGGTCCACCGAGGGCAGGTGGGTGTGCTCCAGCATCGGCGCCGGGTAGGGGATGTCCAGCCCGGACACCCGCAGCACCGGCGCGTGCAACGCGTGGAAGCAGCGCTCCTGCACCCGGGCGGCGATCTCGGCGCCGACCCCGGCGAAGCCCTGCGCCTCCTGGATCACCACGCAGCGGCCGGTACGGCGCACCGACGCGGTCACCGTGGCGTCGTCGAACGGCACGATGCTGCGCACGTCGACCACCTCCAGGTCCCAGCCCTCCTCGCGGGCCGCCTCGGCGGCGGCCAGCGCCACCGGCACCGCCGGCCCGTACGCGACGAGCGTCGCGTCGGTGCCCGGCCGGCGCACCACGGCGGTGCCGATCGGCGCGGTACGCGCCGGCAGCTCCGCCTCGCCGCTGGAGAAGTAGAGCTTCTTCGGCTCCAGGAACACCACCGGGTCCGGGTCGTCGATCGCGGCGCGCAACAGCGAGTACGCGTCGTCGACGGTGGCCGGGGTGACCACCTTCAGGCCGGGGGTGTGCGCGTAGTACGCCTCGGACGAGTCGCAGTGGTGCTCCACGCCACCGATGCCGCCGGCGTACGGGACCCGGATGACGATCGGCACGCTGAGCGCGCCACGGGTGCGGTTGCGCAGCTTCGCCACGTGCGAGGCGATCTGCTCGAACGCCGGGTACGCGAACGCGTCGAACTGCATCTCGACCACCGGCCGCAGCCCGGACATGGCCAGGCCGACCGCGAAACCGACGATGCCGGCCTCGGCGAGCGGGGTGTCGAAGCAGCGCTTGTCGCCGAAGCGGGCCTGCAACCCGTCGGTGATCCGGAAGACGCCGCCGAGCTGGCCGACGTCCTCGCCGAAGACGAGCACCCGCTCGTCGTCGAGCAGCGCGTCGGCGAGCGCGGCGTTGAGCGCCTTCGCCATGGTCACGGTGGCCATCAGGCGTCCCCCTCCTCGTCGCGGGCCGCGGCCAGCTCGGCCCGGACCAGTTCCCGCTGCTCGACGAGCTGCGGCGTCGGCTCGGCGTAGACGTGCTCGAAGAGGCTGAGCGGATCCACCGTCGGCTGCTCGTCCATCCGGCGGCGCAGCGTGGCGGCGTACGCCTCGGCCTCTTCGGCGACCGCCGCGACCGCGGCGTCGTCGAGCACGCCCCGGGCCCGCAGGTACGCCTCCAGCCGGGCGATCGGGTCGCGGTCGCGCCACGCCTCGACCTCGTCGGCGTCCCGGTAGCGGGTCTGGTCGTCGGCGTTGGTGTGCGGCTCCATCCGGTAGGTGTGCGCCTCGATCAGGTACGGGCCCTTGCCGGCGCGGGCGTGCGCGACGGCCCGGTTCAGCACCGCCAGCACGGCCACCGGGTCGTTGCCGTCGACCTGCTCGCTGGGCACGCCGTAGCCGACGCCCTTGTACGCCAGGCTCGGCGCGGCGGTCTGCCGGGACAGCGGCACGCTGATCGCGTACTTGTTGTTCTGCACCAGGAAGACGACCGGGGCCTTGAACACGGCCGCGAAGTTGATCCCCTCGTGGAAGTCGCCCTCGCTGGTGGCGCCGTCGCCGATGAACGTCAGCGCCACGGTGTCCCGGCCCTGGTACGACTCGCCGTAGGCGAGACCGGCGGCGTGCACGCACTGGGTGGCCAGCGGCGTGCACTGCGGCGCGGTGCGGGTGACGGCCGGGTCGTAGCCGCAGTGCCAGTCGCCGCGCAGCAGGGTGAGCACCTCGACCGGGTCGAGGCCGCGCGCGGTCAGCGCCATCGACTCCCGGTAGGTGGGGAAGACCCAGTCGGAGTCGCGCAGCGCGAGCACGCCGCCGACCTGGCAGGCCTCCTGGCCACGGGCGGACGGGTAGACGGCGAGCCGCCCCTGCTTGGTCAGCGCGGTGGCCTGGGTGTCGAAGCGGCGGCCGACGACCATCCGCCGGTACATCTCGCGCAGCGTCTCGACCGGCGGCTCAGGATAGTCGTCGCGGGCCGGCAGCGCGGTGCCGTCCGGGTTCAGCAGCCGAACCGGCTCGGGCTGCGGCAGCAGGCCGGCCGACGGGTCGGGAACGGCCGGGGTGGCCGGCCGGCGGGTACGCGGGGATGCCCTGCGGACCGCCTGGGGTGTGGTCGTCACGGCGGGGACCTCCTGGACGTGTGGTGGACCCATGCTCCTGCCCATGGATGATTGACTCAACATCCGCGCTGAACGCGGGACGAATGGCACGGGAGGATGAGCGAAGTGAGCCAGGAGACCGGCACCACAGCGGGCGCGACGGGCGGAACGGGACGTTCGGCCGGCCCGCTCGACGAGGTCGACCGGCGGATCCTGCGCGAACTGGTCGCGGACGCCCGGCTCTCCATCCGGACGCTTGCCGACCGCGTGCACGTCTCGCGCACCAACGCGTACGCCCGGGTGGAGCGGCTGCTGCGCGACGGCGTGCTGACCGGCTTCACCGCGCGGGTCGCGCCGGAGCCGGCCGGGCTGGGCACCTCGGCGTACATCGCGCTCACCATCGAGCAGAACACCTGGCGGGAGGTCTCCGCCGAGCTGGCCCAGGTGCGCTACATCGCGCACGCGGCGCTGCTCAGCGGCGAGCACGACGTGCTGGCGCTGGTCCGCGCGCCGGACAACGCCACGCTGCGCGACGTGGTGCTGGACCGGGTGCAGAGCATCGCCGGGGTGCTCTCCACCCGCACCTGGCTGGTCTTCGAGGAGTTCGACGGAACACTGAGCCCCTGGGCCTGACGGCTCACCGCTCCGGCGGCGGCTCCAGGCCCTCGCGGTCGGCCAGCTCCAGCAGCGGCGCCAACGAGTGCCGCCGACCGTCCAGGCCGGCGTGCGGGTCACCGCGGTCGGCGAACCGGGCCGGCATGCTGAGCACGTCGAAGTCCTCCGGCCGGGCGTCGTCCAGCTCGGCCCAGTCCAGCGGCGCCGACACCAGCGCCCGCGGCGTGGGCCGGATCGAGTACGCGGACGTCATGGTGTGGTCGCGGGCCATCTGGTTGTAGTCGACGAAGACCGGCCGGTCACGCTGGTCCCGCCACCAGGTGGTGGTGACCAGGTCCGGTCGCCGGCGTTGCATCTCCCGGCCGAGCGCCAGCACCGCCCGCCGGCACTCGCCGAAGCTCCACCGCGGCTCGATCGACAGGTAGACGTGCAGGCCCCGGCCGCCGGTGGTCTTCGGGTACCCCTCCAGGCCCAGCTCGGCGAGGAACGCGCGCACCTCGTGAGCCACCGGCACCACCTGGGCGAACTCCACGCCCGGCATCGGATCCAGGTCGATGCGCAGTTGGTCGGGGCGCTCCACGTCGGCCGTCGACACCGGCCACGGGTGGAACCGCAGCGTGCCCAGGTTCGCCGCCCAGATCACCACCGCCAGTTCGCTCGGCGCCACCTCGTCGGCGGTCCGTCCGCTGGGGAACGTGATGTGCGCGGTGCGCACCCAGTCGGGCGCCCCGGCCGGCAGCCGCTTCTGGTAGAACGCGTCGCCCCGGTTGGTCTGCCGGGTGGCGATCGTCGCGCCCTCGAACACGCCGCGCGGCCAGCGTTCGAGCATGGTGGGCCGGTCCCGCAGCGCGCGCAGCACGCCGTCGCCGACGGAGAGGAAATACTGCACCACGTCCAGCTTGGTCAGCCCGCGCTCGGGAAAGTAGGGCTTGTCCGGGCTGGAGACGCGGACCAGCCGCTCCCCCACCCGGATCTCCTCGGCCGCCGTGGTCGCCATCCCACCCACGGTAGGGCACCGGCCACCGTCGCGCGGGCATCCGTCAGGTGATCAGCAGGATCCCGACCACGATCAGCGGCACCGAGACGAACAGGAAGATGCCGACGCCGGTGAGCACCCGGCCGCCGCCGCCGTCCTCCCGCTCCGGCGCCAGCCCGAACGTGGACCGGGCCGGCAGCATGCCGATCCGGCTCAGCGTCAGGTCGCCGGTCATCCCGATCACGGCACCGACCAGCATGAACGCCACGCCGACCCGATGCACGAAGTCGCCGCCGCTGACCGCCACCCAGACGCCGACCGCCACCGTGATCGCCGCCACCGCGATCACGAAGAGCACAAGCGCCTCCCGCAGCCCCTGCACCACCGTCGACATGCGCACCTCCCCGGCCGGGCCGCCCGGCCCGGCGACATCTTGCCGGATCGATGCGCGCCGCGCTGCCCCGTCGTCCCGTACTTCTGCCCGGCTGAGCCGGCGCGGTTACCCGCGCCGGGCGTCGGGTACGGGGAGCCGCATGGCGGAGTTGGCAGCGCTCTGGATCGTCCGGCACGGTGAGAGCACCGCGAACGTCGCGGCCACCGCGGCCGAGACGTCCGGCGCCGAACTGATCGACCTCACCCACCGGGACGCGGACGTGCCGCTGTCGCCCACCGGCGAGGAGCAGGCCCGGGCCACCGGCCGGTGGTTGGCCGGCCTGCCCGCGGAGCGCCGGCCCGAGGTGGCGGTGATGTCGCCGTACCTGCGCGCGGTGCGCACCGCCGAGCTGGCGCTGGCCGGCACCGGGGTGCCGATGAGCCGCGACGAGCGGCTGCGCGACCGGGAGCTGGGCATCCTCGACGGGCTCACCGGGCACGGCGTGCGCCGGCGCCACCCGGAGGAGGCACGGCGGCGGGACCGGCTCGGCAAGTTCTACTACCGCCCGCCCGGCGGCGAGTCCTGGACCGACGTGGCGCTGCGGCTGCGGGCCCTCCTCGGTGACCTGCGCCGCGACCACGAGGGCGGCCGGGTGCTGCTGTTCGGCCACGACGCGCTGGTCTTCCTGCTCCGCTACCTGGTGGACGGGCTCACCGAGACGGAACTGATGGCGCTCACCCGCGAGCACGTGATCGCGAACTGCTCGGTGACCGGCTGGCGGGCCGACGACGCCGGCCGGCTCGCGCCGGAGATGTTCAACGACGTGACCCACCTGCACCGGCAGGGGGCGCGGCCCACCAGGGAGGACGAGGTCCATGCCGAGCCGGTCTGACGTGATCACCCCCGCGCTGCTGCGGGACTGGGCGCTGCCGGTGCCCTCCGGCGGCAAGGAGGCGCGCGGCACGGTGCTGGTGGTCGGCGGTTCCCGGTTCACGCCCGGAGCGGTGCTGCTGGCCGGTGTCGCCGCGCTGCGCGCCGGCGCCGGCGTGCTCCAGCTCGCCGCCCCCGAGTCCACCGCCACGGCGCTGAGCATCCAGGTCCCGGAGGCGCTGGTGGTCGGCCTGCCCGAAACCGGCGAGGGCGCCGTCCGGGGCGACCCCGGCGACCTGCTGGGCGGCCTGGTCGCCGACGCGGACGTGGTGGCGGTCGGCCCCGGGCTGACCGACATCGACGCCACCCGGGAACTGCTGCGCCTGGTGCTGGACACGGCCGACCGGGAGACCGCCCTGGTGCTCGACGCGTACGCGCTCGGCGCGCTCAGCCACGAGCCGGACCTGCTGGCCGGCTCCGGCCGCAGGGTGGTGCTCACGCCGAACCTCACCGAGGCCCGCCACCTGCTCGGCCGGGACCCCGGCGACGACCTGGACGCCGAGGCGGTGGAGCTGGCCGGCCGGTACGACGCGGTGGTCTCGCTGTACGGACACATCGCCACCCCGGACGGCCGGGCCTGGCGGGAGGAGAGCGGCGACGCCGGGCTGGGCACCTCCGGCAGCGGCGACGTGCGGGCCGGGCTCCTCGCCGGGCTGCTCTCCCGCGGCGCCGACCCGGCGCAGGCGGCGTGCTGGGCGGCGTTCGCGCACGCGGTCAGCGGGCAACGGCTGGTGCCCCGCTACGGCCGGATCGGCTTCCTGGCCCGGGAGCTGCTCGACGAGATCCCGTACACGATCGCGACGGTCTGACGGCCGAGCCGCGGTGACGAGGGTGTGTGTAACACCACACGACATCCGCGCGCTGAGCCGGTGAAGGGCGTGCAGTCTGCGCGTCCTCCACCGGATCGGCCCCCTGGGAGTACGTGTGAACAACCTTCGTCGCAAGACACTGGCCGCCGCGTCCGCCGTGACGCTCGGCGCCGGTCTCGCCGTCACCGGCGGCCTGGCGCCGGCGGCAGCCGCCGGACCGGAGACGTCGTACCTGGTCCTCGCCCCGCAGGGCGCCACCACCGGCAAGGCCGCCGCCCGGGTGGCCGCCGCCGACGGCACCGTGGTGGCCGCCTACGACCAGATCGGCGTGCTCGTCGCCCGCTCGACCAACCCGGACTTCGCCGCCCGGGTGGCCGGCGCGGGCGTCGAGTCGGTCGCCTCCACCGCCGGCCTGGGCACCGCCCTCGACGAGGGCGAGACCGTCGAGGTCCCGGCGGCGCAGGTCGCCGACGCCATCGGCGACCCGACCAAGGAGCCGCTCTACGGCCAGCAGTGGGACATGGACATGATCCACGTCCCGCAGGCCCACGCGGTGACCACCGGCCGCCCGGACGTCGTCGTCGGCGTCCTGGACAGCGGC
Source organism: Micromonospora sp. NBC_01392 (assembly GCF_045040125.1). Classification (NCBI taxonomy): domain Bacteria; kingdom Bacillati; phylum Actinomycetota; class Actinomycetes; order Micromonosporales; family Micromonosporaceae; genus Micromonospora; species Micromonospora sp. NBC_01392. Next base: position 4,210,956 of record NZ_CP109549.1, read on the forward strand.
ATCTCCAGCACCCACCCGGACCTGGCGACCCAGATCGCCAAGGACAAGAGCACGTCCTGCATCGGCGGCGTCACCGACACCACCGAGGCGGCGTGGAACCCGACCAACAGCGACCACGGCACGCACGTGGCCGGCACCATCGCCGCGGCGATCAACGGCGTCGGCGTCACCGGCGTCGCGCCGGGGGTCAAGGTGGCCGCCGTCAAGGTGGTCAACAACGACGGCTACATCTTCCCGGAGGCCGCGGTCTGCGGGTTCCTCTGGGCCGCCGACCATGGGATGCGGCTGACCAACAACAGCTACTACATCGACCCGTGGGAGCTGAACTGCCGCAACGACGCGCGGCAGCGCCCGGTGTGGCAGGCCGTGCAGCGGGCGATCCGCTACTCGCAGTCCAAGGGCGTGCTCAACGTGGCGTCCGCCGGCAACTCGAACTACGACCTCGCTCACAAGATCACCGACACCGGCAGCCCGAACAACGGGACGCCGGAGGAGCGCGAGAACCTGACCAACGCCTGCCTCGACCTGCCGGCCGAGGCGCCCGGCGTGGTGACCGTGGCCGCGGTGGGCCCGACCGGCGCGAAGAGCTACTACTCCTCGTACGGGCAGGGCGTGATCGACGTGACGGCGCCGGGCGGCGACACCCGGTTCCGGACCCAGGGCGCGCGTTCCACGTCGACCGACGGCATCCTGTCGACCACCTTCAACACCGTCACCCGCACCAACGGGTGGGGCTACAAGCAGGGCACGTCGATGTCCGGCCCGCACGCCACCGGCGTCGCGGCGCTGGCGCTGTCGGCGCACCCGGGCATGACCCCGGGCCAGCTGTCGTCGTTCCTGGAGCGCACGGCGACCGCCCAGCCCTGCCCGGTGGGCGTCTACAACCCGGTCCCGCTGATCCCGACGGGCCCGAACGCGTACGACGCGACCTGCTCCGGTGGGGCGCGTAACGGGTTCTACGGCGCCGGCGTCGTCGACGCGTACACCGTGGTGAAGTAACCCGGCACACCTCGCGGACCGGGCCCGGCACGATTGCCGGGCCCGGTCTGTTTGTCCTGGTCGGACGCCGGGTAGGGGGCCAGATCAGTCGACCTAGGAGGTAACCCGGTGTCCACCGACGCGATCGTCCTGCTCAAGGAGGACCACAAGGAGATCCGCCGCCTGTTCAAGGCGTTCCAGGACGCCGAGGACGGGCCGGCGAGCCGGCGCGGGAAGGTCGTCACGCAGATCCTCGAGGCGCTGACGGTGCACACCTACCTGGAGAACGAGGTGATGTACCCGGAGGTCCGCAAGCTGGTCCCGGACGTCGAGGACGACATCCTCGAGTCGTACGAGGAACACCACGTGGCGGACGTGCTCTGCCTCGAACTGCACGCCATGGACGCCGACGACGAGCGGTTCGTGGCCAAGACGACGGTGCTGATGGAGAACGTGCTGCACCACGTCGAGGAGGAGGAGCAGGAGTGGTTCCCGAAGGTGCGCGAGGCGCTCGGCCGGAACCAGCTCCAGGAGATCGGCCAGCGCATGCTGGACCTGCGGCCGACCGCGCCGAAGACGCCGACCGCCCCGAAGGCGCTGAAGAAGGCACGCGACGCCGTGGACGCCTGACGCGCAGGTGAGAAGGGGCCCCTTCTCGACGCGAGGCGTTAAGAAGGGGCCCGTCCTTACACCCGGGGCGGGCGGCTAGGATCGGCACGGGCCGTGACTGGCGCGTGGAGATGGAGCACCATCGGGGAGCGGCCTCGTCATGAGGACGCATGCCGAGCGCCTGGGCCTTCCGCACGTCACCAGGAGGTCGCATGTCGCACAACGCCGAGTCCACCGCCTTCCGCAGCGCGCTGGAGGTGATCCGCGCCGTCGAGCCGCGGGTGGCGGACGCCATCTCCGCGGAGCTGGCCGACCAGCGCGAGTCGCTGAAGTTGATCGCCAGCGAGAACTACGCCTCCCCCGCGACGCTGCTGGCGATGGGGAACTGGTTCAGCGACAAGTACGCCGAGGGCACCGTCGGGCGCCGCTTCTACGCCGGCTGCCAGAACGTGGACACCGTCGAGGCGCTCGCCGCCGAGCACGCCCGGGAGCTGTTCGGGGCCGCCCACGCGTACGTGCAGCCGCACTCCGGCATCGACGCCAACCTGGTCGCGTTCTGGGCGATCCTGGCCGACCGGGTCGAGTCCCCCGCGCTGAAGAAGGCGCAGAAGCGCCACGTCAACGACCTGACCGAGGCGGACTGGTTCGCGCTGCGCCGGGAGCTGGGCGACCAGCGGATGCTCGGCATGTCGCTGGATGCCGGCGGTCACCTCACCCACGGCTTCCGGCCGAACATCTCCGGCAAGATGTTCGACCAGCGCAGCTACGGCACCGACCCGGCCACCGGGCTGATCGACTACGACAAGGTCGCCGAGGCGGCCCGGGAGTTCCGGCCGCTGATCCTGGTCGCCGGCTACTCGGCGTATCCCCGGAAGGTCAACTTCCGGATCATGCGGGAGATCGCCGACTCGGTCGGGGCCACCTTCATGGTCGACATGGCGCACTTCGCCGGGCTGGTCGCCGGCAAGGTCTTCACCGGCGACTTCGACCCGGTGCCGCACGCGCACATCGTCACCACCACCACGCACAAGTCGCTGCGCGGGCCGCGCGGCGGCATGGTGCTCTGCGGCCCGGAGCTGGCCGACCAGGTCGACCGGGGCTGCCCGATGGTGCTCGGCGGCCCGCTGCCGCACGTGATGGCCGCCAAGGCGGTGGCGCTGGCCGAGGCGCGGCGCCCCGACTTCGCCGACTACGCGTCTCGGATCGTGGACAACGCGCAGGCGCTCGCGGACGGGCTGCTGCGCCGGGGCGCGTCGCTGGTCACCGGCGGCACCGACAACCACCTGGTGCTCATCGACGTCTCCGGCTACGGCCTGACCGGCCGGCAGGCCGAGCAGGCGCTGCTGGACTCCGGCATCGTGACCAACCGCAACGCCGTACCGCAGGACCCGAACGGCGCGTGGTACACCTCCGGCATCCGGATCGGCACGCCGGCGCTGACCACCCGGGGGTTGGGCGCCGCCGAGATGGACGCGACCGCCGAGCTGATCCACACGGTGCTGGACCGGACCACCGCCGGCACCGGCCCGGACGGCGCCGCGTCGAAGGCGAAGTACGTGCTGGACCCGGCGGTGGCCGAGTCGGTCGGCAAGCAGGCCGCCGACCTGCTCACCCCGTTCCCGCTCTACCCCGAGGTCACCCTCGGCTGAGCCGCTGTCACCCGGCAGGGGCCGGCACCCGGCGCGGGTGCCGGCCCCTCGCCGTCAGCGCAGCGGGCGCTTGAGGTGGTAGCGGTGCACCTCGGTGCTGCCCTGCACGTTGTTCACGTCCTCGGCGGCGGTGACCAGCTCCCAGCCCTCCCGGCCGACGCGGTTGAGGTGCGCGACCGCGGTGTCGCCGTACGCGGTCACGTCGGTGCGGGACCCGTCCGGGCCGTACCAGACGAACGAGACGTGGAAATTCCGGCCCTGCCCCTGATAGCGGCGGACCAGCAACGCGTACTCCCAGGCAACCATCCGTCCATTATCAACGGACACCGGGTCGCCGGGGAACACGGGTGGTGCCGGAACCACGACCCTGCGGCGTCAGGCCGGCGCGCCCACCGCGGCCGTGGTGTCCGCGACCAGCGCCGCGAGCCGGTCCAGGCCCACGTCGATCTGCGCCGGGGTGACCGCGCTCACCGACAGCCGTAACGCGTTCACCGGCGTGCCGGCGTCGTAGAAGTGCGCCATCGGGGTCCAGAGCACGCCGTACTCCCGGGCCGAGCGGTGCAGCAGCGCGTCGTCGACCGGGAACGGCACGGTGACCACCACGAAGAAGCCGCCGGCCGGCACGGTCCAGCCCACCGGCCCGCCGGCCGGGAAGCGGCGGGCCAGGCCGTCGACCAGGTGGCGCAGGTTGCGGGCGTACGCGGCCCGCTCCCGGACGTTCGCGGCGACAAGTGAACAGTCGTGCGCCAGCAGCGCGCCGCCGATCACCGCCTGGCTGATCGGGGACGTGTTCACCGTGACCATGCTCTTGATCTTGGCGAGCTGGTCGGCGAGCGGGCCGACCGTACCGTCCGCGCCGCCCACCCGCTGGTCGGCGACCACGTAGCCGACCCGCGCGCCGGGCAGCACCGTCTTGGCGAACGAGCCGAGATAGACCACCCGACGCGCGGTGTCCAGCGCCTTGAGCGTGGGACGACGGTCCACGCCGGCGGCCGGGAACAGGCCGTACGGGTTGTCCTCGATCAGCAGCAGCTCCTCCTCGGCGGCCAGGTCGAGCAGCCGGCGGCGCTGGGCGGTGTCCATGCTGACCCCGGACGGGTTCGCGAAGTCCGGCATCACGTAGCAGGCGCGCGGGCGCAACCCCTCGGCGCGGGCCCGGCGCACCCCGGCCCGCAGGTCGGCCAGGTCGACGCCGTCCGGGCCGCCGGCCACCGGACGCACCGGCAGGTCGACCAGGCGGGCCGCGCCGGTCAGCCCGACGTACGTGGGCGCCACCGCGAACAGCACGTCGGCCGGGTCGGCCCGCAACGCGCGCAGCACCAGGAACATCGCCTCCTGGCAGCCGACCGTCACCACGATCGTCTCCGGGTCGACGGTGAGCCCCTCGTCGACGGTGAGGTGACGGGCGATCAGGTGGTGCACGATGCCTTTGGTCCGGCCGTACTGCAACAGCGTCCGGTCCACCTGGGCCGGGCTCAGCCCCAGGTCGTCGGCGAGGTGCGCGCGGAACCGGTCCAGGTGGTCGGGCAGCAGCGCCGAGTCGAAGAACTCCTCGTACGGCCGACCGGCGGCCAGCGACACCGCGTCGGGATAGTGCTGCGCCACCTCGTTGAGGAAGTTCATCGAGTTCAACGCCGGGTCGCCGACGCTGCCGTGCAGCGCCTCGACGGTCAGGTCCACCGGTTCCACGTCAGGCTCCGATCCGGGTGCGCAGCCGCCGGGCCGAGGCCGGGTCGGGGCAGCCGCTGAGGATGAGCGCGTCCCGCAGCTCGGCGGCGAGCAGCGCCAGGGCGGCCTCGGCGCCGGCCCGGCCGCCGGCCGCGAGCGCCCAGAGCAGCGGCCGGCCGACCAGCACGCCGGCCGCGCCGAGCGCGAGCGCGCGCAGCACGTCGACGCCGCCGCGGATGCCGCTGTCCAGCAGCACCGCGCACCGCTCCGCCACCGCGTCGACCACCTCCGGCAGCACGCTCGCGCTGGCCGGGGCGGTGTCGAGCTGCCGGCCGCCGTGGTTGGAGACCACCACCGCGTCCACGCCGGCGTCCGCCGCGCGGACCGCGTCGCGCGCGTCCAGGATGCCCTTGACCAGCACCGGCACCGGGGTACGCGCGCGCAGCCAGGCCAGGTCCGCCCAGCTCACCGCCGGGGCGAAGACCGCGCCGGTGTGCACCGCCACCGCCGAGACGCCGGGCGTGCCCTGGTGGGCCAGGTCGTCCCGGCCGCCGGGCAGGTTGGCGGCGGTGACGTGCGCCGGCAGCGTGAAGCCGTTGCGCACGTCACGCAGGCGTCGACCGAGCACCGGCACGTCCACGGTGAGCATCACCGCCGCGCAGCCCGCGCCCAGCGCCCGGTCCAGCAGCTCCGCCACCAGGCCACGGTCGCGCAGCCAGTAGAGCTGGAACCACACCGTTCCGCCGGCCGCGGCGATCTCCTCGATCGGCGTGCTGGACAGCGTGCTGGCCACGTAGGGCACGCCCGCCGCGCCGGCCGCCGCCGCGAGCGCCGGCTCGCCGTCGGCGTGCAGCAACCGCTGGTACGCCATCGGCGCGACCGCCACCGGCAGCGCGGCCCGGCCCCCGGGCAGCGTCGCCCCGGTGCTCGGGGTGTCCACGCCGGCCAGCATCCGGGGCAGCACGGCCACCCGGTCCAGCGCGGCCCGGTTGGCGGCCAGCGCGGTCTCCGTGCCGCTGCCGCCGTCGACGAAGTCCCACACGTCGGCCGGGAGCACCGCCCGGGCCAGCCCGGCGAAGTCGGCCAGGCTGGCCGGCGGCACGAAGGCCGGGGCGGGGTCAGCCACGGTCGGTCCCGACCGACGCCGGATCGAGGCCGAGGTGTGCCCGCAGGAACGCGGCCACCCGGTCCTGGGCGTCGCGGCCGGCGTCGAACACGCCGGGCATGGCGAAGAAGCCGTGGACCATGCCCGGATAGTCGGCCGTCTCGGTCGGCACGCCGGCCCCGCCCAACCGCTCGGCGTACCGCTCGCCCTCGGCGCGCAGCGGATCGTGCCCGGCGGTCACCACGAGCGCCGGCGGCAGGCCGGACAGGTCCTCGGCGAGCAGCGGCGAGGCCAGCGGGTGGGACGCGTCCGCCGGGTCGGCGAGGTAGTGGCCGCGGTACCAGTCCACCGAGTGCCGGTTGAACAGCAACGGGTCCTCGTCGCCGGCCGGGCGACGGCCGGGACGCTGGTCGGTGTTCGGGTAGACAAGCACCTGGGCGGCGAGCCGGGGCCCGCCGTCGGCACGGGCCAGCAGCGTCACCGCGGCGGCCAGGTTGCCGCCGGCGCTGTCCCCGCCGACCGCCAGCCGGCCCGCGTCGATCCGGAACTCGTCGGGGTGCGTGGCCAGGTGGCGCAGCGCGGCGTGGCAGTCCTGGACCGCGGCCGGGAACGGGTGCTCGGGGGCGAGCCGGTAGCCGACCGTCACGGTCTGACAGCCGGCGAGGTTGACCAGCCGGCGGCAGATCCCGTCGGCGGTGTCCACGCTGCCGAGCGTCCAGCCACCACCGAAGAACCAGACCAGCGTGGGCAGCGGACCGTCGCCGGCCGGCCGATGCACCCGCACCGGCAGCGGCCCGGCCGGGCCGGGCACCTGGCTGTCGCGTACCTCGGCGACCGGCTCGACCGCGCCGCCGCCGGCGCGGATCGCGGCGAGGTCGGCGGCGCGGGCCTCGGCGAGGGTCTGGGTGTAGAGCGGCACCGCGCCGGCCGTGGCCCGGGCGGCCCGCCACGCGACCACCTGTGGATCGAGCGTCATCCGGCCTCCCCGGTGGTGACGAAGAGCTTGTCGATGCCGCGCAGGAAGAGGCTGCCGCTGTAGGTGTACGGCTGGGTGACCGCGAGTCGGGGGAAGCGGGCGAACAACCGGGGCAGCGCGATCCGGCCCTCCAGCTTCGACACCGCCGAGCCCAGGCAGAAGTGCAGTCCGACGCCGAAGGCCAACGAGGGTGGGCCGTCCCGGTGCGGGTCGAAGCGGTCCGGGTCGGGGAAGCGGGCCGGGTCCCGGTTCGCGGCGGCGATCAGCAGCAGCACGTTGTCGTCGCGGGCCACCGGCACGCCGTCCAGGTCGGCGTCGGCCGGCGCGGAACGGGCCAGGAAGTGCACCGGGCTCTCCATCCGCAGCACCTCGTCCACGCAGCCACGGGCGAGCGCGTCGTTCCCGGGCAGCGCGGCGGTCACCTCCGGATGGTCGAGCAGGAGCGGCAGGCCGTTGCTGAACATGTAGACGGTGGTGACGAAGCTGGCGTTGAACAGCACGATCAGGTTGCTGATCAGCTCGTCCTCGGTGAGGTCGACATCGCCCGCGTCGAGCACCTCGACCAGCCCGCTGATCAGGTCCTCGCCGGGGGCCCGGCGGCGGTGGGCGATCAGGTCGCGGTAGTAGGCCCGCAGTTCCTCGGCGGCCTGGTTGGCCCGGGTCAGCCGCTCCGGCGTCTTGCCGGCGACGTCCATGTACTCGTCGATCCAGTCGACCCGCTGCCGGTACCAGGCCAGATCGGCGGCGGGCAGGCCGATGAACTCGGCCATCACCAGCGCCGGGACCGGGTACGCGAAGTCGGCGACGAAGTCCACCTCGGTGCCGTCCGCGCCGGCCTCGGCCATCGCGTCCAGGCGTTCGGTGACGATCCGCACCACCACCGGCTCCAGCGCGCCCAGCCGGCGCGGCGTGAACGTCCTGGCGAACACCGCGCGCATCCGGGTGTGGTCCGGCGGGTTGACGAACATCATCGAGGTGAGGAAGGTCCGCAGGATCTCCTGTTCCTCCCAGCCGGGCGGGAAGCCCTTGTACCACTCCGGATCGCGCAGGATCCGGTCCACCACGTCGTACCCGCCGGCGACGGCGGTGACGGTGCTGTGCTCGGCGCGGGTGGGAATGGCGTTGATCGGCCCGTGCGCGTGCAGGGCCGCGTAGTAGGGATAGGGGTTCTGCCGGCCCTGCTCGCTGTACAGGCCGGTCAGGATCGCACTGACGTCCACGGCGTTCTTCCTCCCCAGGAAAAGGCGGCGGGGGCGGCCGCCGTGTCGACGCCGCCCCCGCCCGGTGTCACAGCCCGAGCAGCCGCAGCGGGACGGCGTTCGCCATCGCCTGCGCGCCCGCGTCGTTCGGGTGGATGTGGTCCCCGGCGTCGTACGCCGGCAGCAGCCGGCTGGGCTGCGCCGGGTCGCGCAGCACGGCGTCGAAGTCGAGCACGCCGTCGAACTCGGCCCGGCCGGCCCCGCGCAGCCAGGCGTTGACGGCGTTGCGGGTGGCGTCCTTCTCCTCGGTCCACACGCCCGGCCCGCCGTTGCCCTCGTACGGCGTGATGGTGCCGACCAGGCTGGTCAGCCCGCGCGCCTTGACCTGCTGGTTGAGCTGGCGCAGCGAGGCGATGATCGCCTCGGCGCTGTCGCCGTTCATCCAGATGTCGTTGATGCCCAGGTGGGTGATGACGGTCCGGACGCCGGTCTGCGGGAACACGTCCTCGTTCAGTCGGGCCAGCGCGTTCGGGCCCAGCTCGTAGTAGCCGGGGAACCCGCCCGCGCCGGGCTCCGGGCCCTCGTGGTTGAGCCGGTTGCCGGCCAGGCTGAGGTTGAGCACGCCCGGCGTACGGACCTCCGGGCGGGCGTCGATCAGCCGCGCGGCGAGCAGGTCCGGCCAGCGCTTGTCGGCGTTGACGGTGCTGCCGTTGCCGTCGCCGATGGAGTCGCCGAGCACCACCACCGAGCCCGGCGCGACCCTGCGCTCCACGTCGATGCCGGAGAGGAACATCCAGCAGCAGTTCGGCTTGATGGTGAAGCCGGCGCCGCCGGCCGCGGTGGTCAGGTCCGTGGCGCCGATGAAGTTGGTGACCCGGGACTGGCCGTGGAACGTGACCGGTCCGGTGAGCACCGGGAAGTACAGGGTGACCACCAGGTCCTCCTGCTCGGCCACCGGGTAGGACAGCGGGTCGCTTAGTAGTTCGGCGCCCTTGTTGATGGTGCCCGACGTGCCGCCGGAGAACGTCAGTTCCCGGACGCTGGCCGGGTCGACGTCGGACAGGTCGTCGGCGGTGGCGGTGTTCGGCCGGGCGACCGTGGCGTGCCCGACCTTGACGGCCTGCTCGCCGTAGAGGTTGGTGAGGCGGACCCGCAGGCGCGGACCACCCACCGTGGTCTGCACCGTCATCCGGATGCTCTGGTCGTTGAGGCCGGTGTTGGTCAGCCCCACGGTGTTCCCGCGGGTCACCGCGGCGGCCCAGCTCCCCGCCCACTCGGCGCGCCCGTGCCCGGCGCGGTCGGTGTCGGTGGGGCCGGCGCTCGCGGTGACCGCCGGGGTGCCGGCGATCAGCAGCGTTGCGGCGGAAGCTATGACGTGCCATCTCTTCGGGGTCGGCATCGATCCTCCATGTTCGGCAACCCCGGGCGCGGCGCGGTCGGCGCCACCTGCCCGGGCGATGGACCGGAAACTAGCCGCCGCTGGTGACGAGCGTCAATCAACCTGATCGACATGATCAAATGCCCGCGGGATGCCGGGCCCCGACGTTCGGCTCTGTCCGCCGTGGACCGCCGCTGCCTAGGCTCGGAAGCGGCGGCGGTGCGGTCGCCGACCCGGCACCCGCCGTCCGAGTACCGGCCCTGACCTGGGCCGGGCGCCGCTCGCGGACAATGATGGGGGCTGCCCGATGACCGACCGGCCGAACTACGTGCACGAGGCGCTGGAGCTGTTCGCCGGGTTCGGCGACCGGGAGGCGTTGGTCGGCGGTGACCGCCGGCTCACCTACCGGCAGGTGGCCGCCGAGGTGCGCGGCCTGGCCACCGCGCTGCGCCGGCACGGCGTACGCCCCGGCGCGGCGGTGCTGGTGATGCTCGGCAACACGGTCGAGGGCCCGCTGCTGCACCTCGCGTTGCACCTGCTCGGCTGCCGCGCCATGTGGGTCGCCCCGGTCACCTCCCGCCGCGAGATCGACGAGTTCGTCGCGCTGGCCGCGCCGGAGGTGTTCGTGCACGACCCCCGCGATCCGGAGTCCGGGCAGGTCGCGGCCGGCCTGGTCGGCGTACCGGTGCTGTGTCTCGGCCCCGGCGGCGCCGGCCCGGACCTCACCGCGGGCGGCGACGGCGACGACCCGACCGACCTGCCGGCCTCCGGGCCGGCGCCGGAGTCGTTCCTCCAGACCAGCGGCACCACCGGCACGCCGAAGCTGGTGCACCACCGGGAGAGCTTCTACCGGCAGGTGCTGGTGCTCGCCGCCGGCATCCGGTCCGCCGGAATCCCGCTGCTGCGGCACCTGTCGCACTCCCCGATGTGGCTGGCCAGCGGCCAGATCACCACGCTTGTCAACCTGTTCAGCGGCGGGGTGCTGTTCCTGCGCGAGCGGTGGGACCCGGCGGCGTTCATCGCGACCGTGGACGCCGAGCGGTTGACCTCCACGTTCGTCACCCCGCCGATGCTCTACGAGGTGCTCGACCATCCCGACCTGCCGGGCGCCGACTTCTCCGCGATGGTCATGTTCAACGTGGGCGCCGGGCCCGCCGCGCCGGCCCGGCTGCGCCAGGCGATCGCCCGGTTCGGCAGGTGCCTGCGCATCGTCTACGGGCTCAGCGAGGCGGTGGTGATCTGCGCGCTGCCCGGGCTCACCGACGATCCGGAGCACCCGGAGCGGCTGCGCTCCTGCGGCCGGCCGTACGGGGACGTGACCGTCGAGATCCGCGACGCCGACGGGCGGGTGCTGCCGGCCGGCGTCGACGGCGAGGTGTGGGCCCGGACGAAGCTGAGCTTCGCCGGCTACCACGGCCAGCCGGAGCTGACCGCCGAGACGCTCGTCGACGGCTGGGTGCGCACCCGCGACATCGGGCACCTCGACGACGACGGTTTCCTCTACCTGGTCGACCGGTTGCAGGACCGGATCCTCACCCGGCAGCGGAGCTGGCCGATCTACTCCCGCCCGATCGAGGACGTGCTCGCCGGCCACCCCGAGGTCCGGGCCGCCGCGGTGATCGGGGTGCCGGACCCGGTGGCCGGGGAGCTGCCGCACGCGTACGTGGTGCCGGCGCCGGGCGCGTCGGTCACCGGCGACGACCTGATCACGCTGGTCGTCCGGGAACTCAGCGAGACGTGGGCGCCCGGCGCGGTGGAGTTCGTCGACGCGCTGCCGCTGAACCGGTCCGCGAAGGTCGACAAACGGGCACTGCGGGCCCGGTACGCACAGGAGCACCCGGCCGGCGCGGACCCGATCGGCAGTCCGGCGTGAACCCGCGCCGGGAGTTGTACACCCTGGTCGGCGCCGACCTGCTGTCCAACCTCGGCACCCGGATCTCGGTGGTGGCCATTCCCTGGCTGGTGCTGGAGACCACCGGCAGCCCGACCCGGATGGGCCTGGTGGCCGCCGCGGAGACGCTGCCGTACATGCTCTCCAGTGCGCTGGCCACGCCGTGGGCGGACCGGTTCGGCGTCCGCCGTACCTCGATCTTCGTGGACGCGGCCAGCGCGGTCGCGATGGCGGTGGTGGCGCTCGCGCCCTGGCTCGGCTTCGGCACGCTGCTGGTGCTGGTGGCGATCGCCGGCGGGCTGCGTGGCATCGGCGACCGGGTGAAGCACGTGCTGTTCAAGCCGGCCGCCGAGCGGGCCGGGGTGCCGCTGATCCGGCTCACCTCCGCCTACGACGGGCTGGCGCGGGGCATGACGCTGTTCGGCGCGGTGCTGGGTGGGCTGCTCATCGACTGGGTGGGGCTGACGCCGGCGATCTGGATCGACGCGGCCACGTTCGCGGTCTGCGCGCTGCTGATCGGGGTGCTGGTCCGGCCGCCCGCGCCGACGCAGCCGGCGCCCCGGGAGCCGTACCTGCGGGCGCTGCGCGGCGGCTTCGCGTACCTGCGTACCGACCGGACGCTGCTGGTCATGCTGATCGTGGTCTCCGCGTCCAACATGTTCGCCAACGCCAGCGTCGCGGTCTGGATCCCGCTCTGGGTCAGCCAGGTGCTCGGCGACCCGGCCGGGTTCGGGCTACTGCTGGGCGTCTTCTCGGCCGGCGCGTTGCTGGGCAACCTGCTGTTCACGCTGGTCGGCACGCGGCTGCCCGGCCAGGCGGTGTTCGCGCTCGGGTTGGCGCTCAGCGGCGCGCCCCGGCTGCTGGCGCTGGCGCTCAGCGAGGACCTGGTGGTGGTGCTGGTGGTGACGTTCCTGTCCGGGATCGGGATCGCGGCGGTGAACCCGCTGCTCGGCGCCGCGCTCTACCAACGGGTGCCGGCGGCGTTGCAGACCCGGGTGCTGGGCATCTCCGGCTCGGTGGCGTTCCTCGGCCTGCCGGTGGGCGCGCTGCTCGGCGGCTGGTCGGTGGCGCTGTTCGACCTGGGTCCGGCGTTGCTGGTGATGTCGGTGGCCTGCCTGGTGCTCACCGTGGCGCCGCTGCTGTTCCTCCGCTCCGGCGCCGGCCGGCCGGCGCCGGAGCCGGTCGCCCCCACCCCGGCCTGACAGCCGGTGTCGGAGCGACCGCCACGCGGCGGCGAGCACCGCCTCTCCTCGGGACCGCGCAGGCATGCGTGAACCGCTACTCTCTGGCTGCCGCGGGCGTCGCCGGCGGCAGTGACACGGGGGAAGTCGAGGTACAGCAAAGTATGAGCGTCATCCGAAAGCGTCGCACCCGGAAGATGGCGGCGTTCGTCGCCGTGGCACTGTCGGCAAGCCTGATCGGCGGCGGGGCCGCGCGCGCGGTCAGCGGCGTCAGCCCGGTGCCGGCCGGCAGCTACTCGTTCACCGCGAAGATTCAGAGCGACCTGCGGGCCTGCTCCGCGGTGCTGGTCGCGCCGAGCTGGGTGATGACCACCGCGAGCTGCCTGGCGGAACCGGGCCAGCAGCTCGTCGCCGGCCCGCCCAGCCGACGCACCACCGTCACGGTCGGCCGAACGGATCTGAGCACCACTGCCGGGCACGTCCTCGCCGTCACGGCCGTGCTTCCCCACCCGACCCGCAACGTCGCGCTCGCCCAGGTGGAGAAGCCGGCGGACGGGGTGCCGCCGGTCGCCGTCGGCGCGTCCGCCGCGCCGGGCGAGGAGCTGCTGGCCGCGGGCTTCGGCCGGACCGCGACCGAGTGGGCGCCGGACAAGCTGCACGCCGGCACGTTCGCGGTTACCGGCGTCAGCACCGACACGCTCACCGTCGACGGCAGCGCCTCGGCCGCCAGCCTGTGCCGGGGCGACGCCGGTGGGCCGCTGCTGCGCACCGGCGCCGGCCAGCCGCAACTGGTCGCCCTGCACGACACCTCCTGGCAGGGTGGCTGCCTCGGCGAGACCGACACCCGGCGCGCCGCGACCGAGGTGCGGGTGGACGGTCTGGCCCCGTGGATCGCGGCGAGCACCAGCAACAACAACTACGTGGCGCTCTCCCCCGGCGGGCTCCTGCTGGACACCCGCACCGGCACCGGCGCCCCCGCCGGGCTCCGCGGCGCGAACAGCACCACCGACTTTCCGGTCCTCGGCGTCGGCGGGGTCCCCGCGGCGGGCGTCTCCGCGGTCCTGGTCGACGTGACCGCGGTCAGCCCGACCGCCAACACGTTCCTGACGGTGTTCCCGACGGGCTCCACCCAGCCGGCCACGTCGTCGCTCAACGCGTCGGCTGGTGAGATCATCTCGACGACCCAGGTGGTGCGTCCGGGCCCGGACGGCCGCGTCTCGGTCCACAACCCCGCCGGCAACGTCCACGTCGTCGTGGAGGTGCACGGCTACTTCACCGCCGGGGCGGGCGGTGGGCTGGTCGCCGTGCCGCACACCCGGGTGGTCGACACCCGCGACGGCACCGGCACCACCATCGGCAAGATCCCGACCAACGGATCCCGGACGTTCACGTTCACCGGCGGCGTCGTCCCGAGCGGCGCGACAAGCGTGTTCCTGGACGTGGCCGTGGTCGGTTCGACGAGCGCCAGCTTCCTGCGGGCCTACCCGGAGGGCGGGGCCGACGCGACCAGCGTGCTCGACTACGTCAGCGGGGTCACCTCGCAGGGCGTCGCGGTCAAGCTCTCCTCCGCCGGTCGGGCCACCTTCCTCAACAAGGGCCCGGCGGTCGACCTGGTGATCTCCGTGCAGGGCTACGTGACCGCCGCCGCGTCGGGTGGCGCCGAACTGCGGCCGGTCCCGGCCCTGCAGGTGGTCGACACCCGGGCCAACGGCGGCACGCCGATGACGGCGCGGGGGGACCTGTTCGTCAACCTGACCGACCCGGTGGGCATCTCGCCGGACGCGATGGGCGGCGCCCTGCTCTCGGTGACCACGGTGGGCCCGACCGGCTCGGGTTACCTGACCGTCGAGTCGGGCGCGGGCCCGTTCGCGACCACTCCCGACGGGCCGGTGGTGACCAGTCAGTCGGTGGCGAACTTCGCCGCCGGCCAGATCGCACGCACCACGATGGTGATGGTGAGGGTGAACGACGCCGGCCCGCGTTACGCGACCAGGAACATCCGGATCCTGAACGTCAGCGGTGGCACGACGCATGTCATCGTCACGCTGCACGGCTGGTTCAACCGGCCGCCGACCGCCTGAGCGGCCGCACGACCGGCGTCCGCCGCCCCGACCGTCCGATCGGTCGGGGCGGCGGACCGCTTTCCCCGTCCCGACCGCTCGGCTAGCCTCCCGGTCATGTCATCGACGTTGACCGAGGCCACGGATCCCTGGTGCCTGCGCCCCGGCGAGGCCGCCGACCTGCTGCGCGACCATCCGTGGCACCGGTTCGTGGTGCTCGGCGACAGCGTCGCGGAGGGCCTGTGCGAGCCGCTCGACGGTTACCCCGACGTGCAGTGGGCCGACCGGGTCGCGGCCGAACTGCGGGCGGTGCGCCCGGAGCTGGCGTACCTCAACCTGGGGCGGCGCGGGCTGCGGGCGCACGAGGTGCGAGCCACGCAACTGGCCGACGCGCTGGCGTTCGGGCCGGACCTGGCGCTCGTGGTGTGCGGTGGCAACGACGCGTTCCGGCCCGGCTATGACCCCGACGCGGTCGACGGGGAGCTGGCCGCGATCATCACCGCGCTCCGTGACGCCGGGGCGGACGTGATCACGGTGGGCATGTTCGACGTCTCGCACAGCCCGGCGGTGCGGGACACGCTGCGGGCCGGGCTGGGCGCGCGGATGCGCCGGCTGGCCCGGCACACCCGCGCGGTGGCCGAGCGCCTCGGCACGCTGCACGTGCACCTCACCGACCATCCGCTGGTCGCCGACCCCTCGCTCTACAGCGGCGACGGCCGGCACGGCAGCGCCCGCAGCGATGCCGTCGCCACCGCGGAAACGCTCCGGGTCCTCGCCACCCACCACACCGGTCGTCGGTAGGGCGACGCCCGCCACCGGTGACGGGCCGGTTCCGCGAACACCGTCGGCCGATCGGCCCGGCCCGGCCCGCGGTGACACCGGCGGGTGCCGTGGGCCGGCCGGCCCCGACGCCGGACGGCCCTCGCCGCGGGCGACGGTCGGGCGTACGAGCGCCTTTCGAGCTGATGGCGTAGACGACTCAGCACCCTCGCCAGCCGCCCGCGCCACGCCGGTCCGGCTTCGGTGAGTCGTTTCTGCCATCAGCTCGAAAGGCACTCCGAACCGACTTCCTTCCCGCCGCCTCCCGTTGACCAAGGAGTCGGCGTCGGGTCCACCGCGGTGCGGGACGGGAACTCCTTGATCACGTCACCGACCGGCGGGGGCGTCCGGAGGCGGTCCGGGGCGGTCGGGGGTCAGGAGGCCGGTGAGCAGGGCACGCAGGGTGCGGGCGAACAGGTCGCCGTCGGGCGGGCTGGCGGCGTCGGCGAACGCGGCGGCCAGATGGGGGTACGCCGACAGGTCCACGTGGTCGAACGTGACCGTGCCGGTGGCCGCCGCGCTGCGGGCGAAGAGCGTGACCACGCCGGTGACCATGGCGACCGCCTCGAACTTGGCGGCGACGCCGGCCGGCACCGGTTGCAGGATGCGCAGGCAGGCGTCGAGGTAGGCGAGCGTGTTCGGCCCGGGGGTCGCACGCCGGCCGAGCGCATCGGCCAGCCACGGGTGCCGCCGGTGCAGCGCGAGCTGGCGGCGGGCCAGCCGCAGGAACTGTTCGACCCAGTCGCCGTCGTCGCTCGGGTAGGGCCGCAGCTCCCCCACGCACCTGTCGACCATCAGGTCGAGCAGGTCGTCGCGGGACGACAGGTGCCGGTAGAGCGAGCCGGCGGCCATGTCCAGCGCGCCGGCCACCGCCCGCATCGACACGGCGTCCAGCCCGCCGGCGTCGGCGAGCGTGACCGCGGCGGCGGCGATCTCGTCCCGGCCGTGTGTCGGGGTCGGCCCGCGGCTGCCGCGTGGCGGCCGGCTCCAGATCGACGGGCCGGGAGATCCGCCGCCGGCCGGATTCGTGGATGCGCCGCTCACCACCCCACTGTAAACTGCAAACGGCGTTCGCAGTTTCATGGGGTCGGAGGGAGCGGTCATGCAACGGATCACGGCCACGGACGGCGCGGGCATCGTCCTGCACTCCACGGGCACCGGGCCGGGGCTCGTGGTGGTGCACGGCGGCGGGGTGACGATCGCGGAGTACCGTCGGCTGGCCGCACGGCTCGCCGAGCGGTTCACCGTGCACCTCTACAACCGGCGGGGCCGGGCGGACGCCCCACCCCGCCGCGAGCCGTACACGGTGGAGCAGGAGATCGACGACCTCGGCGCGGTGCTCGCGCACACCGGCGCCCGGTGGGCGGTCGGGCACAGCTACGGCGCGTTCGTGGTGCTGCGGGCCGCGCTGCGGCTGCCGCTGGAGCGGATCGCCGTCTACGACGCCCCGCTGCGGCTGGCCGGGCACGGCATGCCGATGGCGTTCCTCGAACCGGCCGAGGCGGCCGTCCGGGCCGGGCAGACCGCCCGAGCGCTGGCCATCGTGGCCGCCGCCGTCGACCCGCAGAACCCGGCGTCGCGGCTGCCGCTGCCGGTCCGGGCCGCGATCACCCGGCTCTTCCTGCGCACCGAGATCGGGCGCACCATGGGCGCGCTGGTCGGGATGACGCTCGCCGAGTCACGGCAGATCGTGGTGCACGACGGGCCGGCCGAGCAGTACGCCGGCATCACCGCCGACACGCTCCTGATCAGCGGCGCCCGGGCCGCGCCGTTCTTCACCGAGACCAACGAGCTGCTGGCCGGCGTCCTCCCGCACGCCCGCACGCTGCGCGTGCCCGGCAGCCCGCACAACGGCATCGCCGTGGCGCCGCCCGCCCTGATCACCCCCCTGACCGCCTTCTTCACCACCCCGGCCCAGGGCGGGATCAGTCGGTGAGCAGGATGCCGGACATCAGCACGCCCCGGGCCAGGTTGAGGACGCCCTCGCAGCCCGGGTAGCCGACCCGCGCCAACGCGCCGGAGGCGGTGCGGTCGAACAGGTACGGCGCGAGGCTGTACGGGACGTCGGCGGTGACCGTCTCGCCGGTCTCGATCCGCACGAAGTCCATCGCCACCCGGTCCGCCTCGTGGTAACGCTGGAGGATGTGTCCGCCCGCGTCGATCGCGGCGCGTACCCCGTCCTCCCAGGGCACCGCGCTCAGTTCCGGCCCGATCAGCACGCCGTGCCCGGCCGACCCGCCGGCCGGCTTGGCGACCAGCTCGGCCTGTTCGGCCAGCGCCCGGTCGAGCTGGTCGGCGGTGAGCGCGACGGTGTGCGGCACGTACCGGCGGACCAGCACCCGGTCGGGCTCCGGCAGCAGGTCCAGGTCGGCCCAGAGCCAGGCGTAGTTCAGCTTGTTGCTGAGCAGCCAGGCGGCGCTGCTGACGAACATCGGCAGCGTGCCGGCCGCCAGCGCGCCGGCCACCGCGTCCAGGCCGACGCTGGGCGTGACCCGGTTCGGCACGAACAGCCGGAACAGCGCGTCCACCGGGGCGCCGCCGACCACCAGCCGACGCTCGGCGTCCAGGGTGGCGGTGGCGACCGGCGCGATCACCAGGTCGATGCCGAACGGCCGGGCCTGGTCGGCGAGCGGCGCGAGGATCCGGATGAACGTCTCCGGGTCGTCCAGCCCCGGATACTCCGCCTCGAAGTCCATCAGCAGCGCCACCCGCGCGCCGTCGGGCAGGCCGAGCGTGTCCCGGATCGCGACGAACCGCTGGTCCAGCAGGGAGGGCGCGGGTCGGGCCCGGTCCAGCAGGCCGGCGTCGCGGTACAGCTCCGCGTACCGCTGGATCACGGTGTCGGCGTCGAAGCCGCCGCCGAGGCTGCTGTCGATGTTGTACTCCACGATGCACGGCACGCCGCCGGAGAACAGCACGTCCGGCCGGTACGCGGCCAGCAGCCCGTCGTGCAGCTCCTCGTCCGGGTCGAGCAGCCGGGTCTCCCCGTCCGGCACGTCGAGCAGCCGGCGCAGCTCACCGGCGGTGCGGGCGCGCCGCCGGCACGCATCCAGGATGAGCTGGGCGATCCGGTCGCAGACCTCGTTCAGCTCACGGAACGCGTCCGCGGTGAGCACCGGCGGGCGGGCCAGCCGCCACCGCGTGTTGTAGGTGGCCCGGCCGTGGAAGATCTTCTCCCAGGCGCCGGCGCCGGCCGTCACCATGGCCGACCGGGTGGACTCGGGAAGGTCGGTCCACGCCGCGCCGAGCGGCGGCCACGGATAGTTCGGGTCCATCGTTCATCCGTCCTTGAGGGTCAGTTGGATGGCGGCGGTGAGCTGGTCCCGACCGGGCTGCACGGCCCGGTCCAGGGCCGGCGCGAACGGCAGCACCGCGCCGTCGGGCCGGGTGACCCGCCGCGGCGGGGCGGCCAGCCGGACCCGCTCCACCACGGTCGCGATGATCTCCCCGGCGATGCCGCAGGACCGGTTGCCGTCGTCAACCACGACGAGGCGTCCGGTGCGGCTCACCGAGTCGACGAGTCCGTCCCAGTCGAACGGGTACAACGTGCGGGGGTCGAACACCTCCACCGACGCCTGACCGGCCAGCTCCTCGGCGACCGCGAGCGCCTCGTGCACCAGGTGCCCGACCGCGACCACGGTGACGTCGTCGCCGGCCCGGCGGACCACGCCCCGCCCCAGCGGCACCGGCGCCGGGTCGGCCACGTCCTCCCGCAGGTCCAGCGCGCCGGCCGGGGCGAAGACCACCACCGGGTCGTCGCAGCGGATCGCGGAGACCAGCAGCCCGTACGCGTCGGCCGGGGTGGCCGGCACCACGGTGGTCACCCCGACGTGGGCGAACAACGCGTACGGGTGGTCGGAGTGCTGCCCGGCCCAGCCGGTACGGGAGCCGGAGCCGGGCACCAGGTAGGTGACCGGCACCGCGCACTGGCCGCCGGTCATCAGCGGGAACTTGTGCGCGTGGTTGACGATCTGCTCGAAGACCAGGAACAGCAGCGACGGGATCTGGAACTCCACCACCGGCCGGGCCCCGGCCAGCGCCGCGCCGGTGGCGAAACTGGTGAACGCCTGCTCCGACAGCGGCGTGTCGCGCACCCGCTCCGGGCCGAACTTCTTCACCAGCCCGGTGGTGACGTTGGCGGCGGCCACCCGGATGTCCTCGCCGAGCACCACCACCGACTCGTCGCGGGTCATCTCGTCGGCGAGCGCCCGGGTGAGCGCCCTACGGTAGGAGAGCCGGGGCATCAGCCACCTCCGGTCCGGGCGGTCAGCCCGCTGGCGTACAGATGGTCCAGGGCGGTCGCCGGGTCCGGGTGCGGGCCGGCCAACGCGAAGTCGACGGCGGCTGCCAGCACCGCCTCGACGGAGGCGTCGATCTCGGCCCGCGTCGCCGGGTCCAGCCGCGCGCCGGCGATCTCGACCGGGTCGCGGGTGCGGCCGTCGGCCACCTCCTGCGGCGGCCGGTAGTCGAGGCGTACCCGGTGTTCGAAGGTGTGGTGGGCGTCGAACCGGTAGGTGTGCGCCTCGATCAGCTCGGGTCCGCCGCCGGCGCGCATCCGCGCGACGGCGGCGGCTGCCGCCGCGCGTACCGTCTCCGGGTCCTGGCCGTCGACGGCGGTCGCCGGCATGCCGAACGCCTCGGCCCGCCCGGCGATCGTGCCGGCCACCGCGCCGGCGACCGGCATGGTGGTGGCGTAGCCGTTGTTCTCGCAGACGAACAACACCGGCACCCGCCAGAGCGCGGCCAGGTTGAACGCCTCCAGCAGCATCCCCTCGTTGACCGCGCCGTCGCCGAAGAACGTGGCGCCGACCAGGTCGGCGCCGCGCCGCCGGCGCTCCCACACCGCGCCGGTGAGGATCGCGCCGGCGGCCCCGACGATGGCGTTGGCGCCGAGCACGCCGACGCCGAAGTCGGCGGCGTGCATCGACCCGCCCCGGCCCCGGTTGAGCCCGGTGACCCGGCCGCACAGTTCGGCCAGCATCCGGGCCGGGTCGGCGCCCTTGGCCAGCACGTGCCCGTGCCCGCGGTGGGTGCCGGTCACCAGGTCACCGGCGGTCAGCGCCGCGCAGACCCCGGCGGCGATCCCCTCCTGACCCAGGTACGGGTGGATGCCGCCGACGATCTCCCCGGCGTCGACCAGCTCGATCGCGCGCTCCTCGAAGCGGCGGATCAGCCGGACCGTCCGGTAGAGCGCGGCCGGGTCGGGGCCGGTCACGCCGGACGGCCCTCCTTGATCGCGGCGAGGATGTCGTCCCAGAGCCGGGCCCGGGCGGCCAGCGCGTCGTTCACCGTGTCCGCGCACTCCTGCCACTTGGTGTCGTCGTCGCCGCACAGGTCGGCGAGCATCTGCATGGCCATCGGGGTGTGCTGCTCGCCGTCGACCTCGATGTGCCGCTCCAGGTAGTCGACGAACGTGTTCAGCCGGTTGCTGCGCTCGTTGACGGCGACGACCTGGGTGAACATCTCCGGGATGAGGTCCTCCCGGCCGAACGCGAACGCCGCCGCCTGGCAGTGCACCGGGGTGGTCTCGATGATCCGCCAGGTGGTGCCCGCGAACGCCGCCGACGGCGCGGGCACCCCGGCCTCGCCGAACGACTCGGTGACCGGCCGCCCGGCGCGCAGCAGGTCCACCAGCTTGTCGACGGGGGTGGTGTCCGCGCCGGCCTCGGTCATGCCGCGCACGTAGAGCTCGAAGTGGCTGATGTAGCCCTCACCCAACTCGTCGCTCTCCTCGACCATGACGATGTCGTTGATCAGGCGGCGGCTGCCGGTCGGGCCGGTCGGGATCCACGGGACCGTGACGCAGGTGAGCTGGCGCTGCAACGACTTCAGCAGCGACATGAAGTCCCAGACCGCGAAGACGTGGTGCTCCATGAACGTCACCAGCGCCTCGTGGGTGTCCAGGTTGGCGTAGAGCGGGTGGTTGACCACCACGTCGCGGCGTTCGGTCACCGCCCGCTCCAGCCGCTCGATGCCCGGGTGCGTCTTCCCCCAGTCGTACCGTGACATTTGTCAGCCTCCCTGCTGGGCGCGATCGCGCCAGATGACCGGGCAGTAATCGGGATCCGCGTAGTCCGGCCGGCCCTCGTGGGTGCGGCGGACCAGCACGTCGTGGTTGTACGCGGCGAGCGTGCCGTCGGAGAGCGGATACTCCCGCCAGGCGTTCTCGCCGTCCTGCAGGTGCAGCGAGATCGCCCGCCGGGGGCGACCGCTGACGTTCGCACCGCTGCCGTGGTAGGTACGGCAGTGGTGGAAGCTCATGTGCCCCTTGGGGATCACCATGGGGATCTTGCGGATCTCGGCGTGGTTGTACGCCGCGTTCTCGGCCAGCATCGCCTCGAGCTGGTCGCGGTCCCGGTCGGCGAAG
This sequence comes from Micromonospora sp. NBC_01392, assembly GCF_045040125.1. Lineage (NCBI taxonomy): Bacteria > Bacillati > Actinomycetota > Actinomycetes > Micromonosporales > Micromonosporaceae > Micromonospora > Micromonospora sp. NBC_01392. The sequence goes on from NZ_CP109549.1 coordinate 4,232,836, forward strand.
TGCCGCACCACCGTGTCGTCCGCGCCGATCTCCCGCCACCGGTGCGAACCGTCGACCATGGTGATGGTGCCCATCTCCACGCCGCAGTCGTGGAACGGGATGAACGCGGTGAGCATCTCCTCCGACGACGAGGACGCCCAGTAGTGCTTGTCGAAGTGCCAGGGCACGATGTTGGACGGCTCGCCGGCGATCGGCGGCTTCCAGATCAGCGTGGACTGGAAGATCCGGATCTCGGTGGCCCGGGCCAGCCGGGCCGCGACCGCCCCGATCAGCGGCTTGCGCAGGATGCGGGCGATCCCGTCGTGCTCGTGGTGGACGTAGTCGTTGTGCCGCTGCACGTCGCCGCGCGACGGCTCCCAGTAGGCCAGCTTCGGCGGGCGTACCGGCAGCAGCCGGTCACGTTCCCCGGCGTAGTAGCCGTCGGTCGCCGCCACGAGTTCGTCCACCTCGTCGTCGGTGAACAGCTTCTTCGACAGGTACCAGCCGTGCTCGACGTAGTGCCGGACGTCGTCGTCGGAGGGCAGCAGCGCCTCCTCCTCGGCGGTCAGTCCGGGATCGATCGTGGTCATGCCGTACCAACCCCTCCGGCCGCGACGACGGGGGTCGCCCCCGCCGCGGCCAGTTCACGTTCCTTCGCCTCGTAGAGCGCCTTGATGTTGCCGCTGCCGAAGGTGCGCGCCCCGCGCCGCTCGATGACCTCCAGGAAGAGCGTGCGACGCACGTGCATCGACTCGGTGAAGATCTGCAGGAGCTGGCCGTCGTGGTCGGAGTCGACCAGGATGCTCAGCTCACGCAGCCGGTCCACCGGCGCGTCCAGCCGGCCGACCCGCTGTTCCAGGTCGTCGTAGTAGGCGCCGGGCGTGCGGGCGAAGCGCACTCCCCGGCCGGCGAGCGCGCCGACGGTGGCGACGATGTCGTCGGTGCGCAGCCCCAGGTGCTGCACGCCGGCGCCGGCGTGCCAGCGCAGGAAGTCCTCGATCTGCCCGGGTCGGGCGCCCGTGTCCGGCTCCAGCAGCACCAGGGTGACCTGCCCGGACGGGCTCTGCACCACCTTGGAGTTCATCGCCTGCCCGCCGACCTCGACGTGCTCGGTGAAGATGTGCGCGAAGCCGAACACCTTCTCGTAGTGGGCCACCGTCTCGTCGAGCTGCCCGGGCGGCACGCAGACCGCCAGGTGGTCGACCTCGGCCAGCAGCGCGTCGCCGTCCGGCGCGGCGACCGGCTCGATCGCGCCGGGCAGGAACACGCTCCGGTCCCCGCGCCGCTCCACGAGCCGGTGCAGCACGTCGCCGAAGCCGCCGACCTCGGCGATCACCACCTCGGCGTCCGCGCCGGTGTAGGCGCGCGGCGGCGTCACCCCGGTCGCGCCGCGGGCCACCAGCTCCGCGTACGCCCCGGCGGCGTCGTCGACCGCGAGCGCGACCACGGCGATGCCGTCGCCGTGCCGGTGCACGTAGGTGGCGGCCGGGTGCTCCGCGGACAGGCCGGTGGTCAGCAGCAGCCGGATGCCGGCCTGGGCCAGCAGCAGGGACCGCTGCCCGGCCAGCCCGGTCTCCGGTCCGCCCTGGCCGTGCAGCCGGAACCCGACCGCGGTGTCGAAGTAGAAGGCCGCCTGCCGGGCGTCCCCCACGTAAAGCTCCAGATGGTCTATGCCGTTGATGTGCATGGGCTTCCCCCTGTTCCCCCCGTGGTGGCGACCCGGGCTCGTCGCCCGGGAATGGAGTCTCCGGTCAGGCCGCGGCCGGGGTGGCGACCCGGCGCAGCAGCAGGCTGACGTTCTGGCCGCCGAACCCGAACGAGTTCGACAGCGCGTGGTCGGTCCGGGTGGGCCGGGGCACGGCGCGGACGTGGTCCGCCTCGCACTCCGGGTCCGGGTCGTCCAGGTGGTAGGTGGGCGGGAGCAGGCCGCGCCGCAGCGCCAGCGCGGTGGCCGCGGCCTCCAGCACGCCGGACGCGCCGAGCAGGTGCCCGGTGAGCGCCTTGGTGGAGCTGACCGGCACGCCGCCGACGCCGAACACGTCGGCCAGCGCGGTCGTCTCGGCGATGTCGCCCAGTTTGGTGCCGGTGCCGTGCGCGTTGACGTAGCCGACGTCCGCCGGCCCGATCCCGCCGGCGGTGAGCGCCCGGCGCATGCACGCGGCCGCCCCGGCGCCGTCCGGCCGCGGCGCGGTCGGGTGGTACGCGTCGGTGTTGGTGCCGTAGCCGGCGACCTCGGCGTACCCGGTGACGCCCCGGGCGGCGGCGTGCCCGGCCCGCTCCAGCACCAGCAGCGCCGCGCCCTCGGCGAGCACGAAGCCGTTGCGCCGCTTGTCGAACGGGCGGCTCGCCTCGGTGGGCTCGTCCCAGCCGCGCGCCAGTGCCCGGGCGTTGCCGAACGTGTCGGCGAACGTGCCGAACAGCGGCGCCTCGCTCGCCCCGCAGACCACCACGTCGGCCTCGTCGGCGCGGATCAGGCGTACCCCGTCGGCGACGGCCTGGGCGCCGGAGGCGCAGGCCGTGCCCACCGACGAGCTGTAGCCGCGGATGCCGTGCGCGATGGCGATCCGGGCCGACGGCATGTTCGGCAGGATGCCGGTGAGCAGGTACGGGCTGACCGCCGCCCGGCCGCGTTCGGCGCGGGCCACGACCTGACGTTCCAGTGTGGCCATCCCGCCGACGCCGCCGACGATCACCGCGATCCGCTCCGGGTCGACGTCGCGCCCCACCTCGATGCCGGCGTCGGCGAGCGCCTCGGCGGCGGTGAGCAGGGCGAGCAGCACGACCCGGTCGAGCACCTTCGTCTCCGGTCCGGAGGCGACGCTGCGCGGGTCGATGTCGGGCAGCACCCCGGCCACCTCGAGGCTGTCCCGCGCGGGGTGTCCCTCGGGGGGCCGGCGCAGGCCGGAGCGGCCGTTGAGCAGCGCGTCGAACGTCTCCGCGACGCCGCGACCGGCCGGCGTGAACAGCCCCATGCCGGTGATCACGGCGGTCATGACGGCGCCTCGGTCAGGTAGCGCTCGCGCAGCGCCACCTTGCGGACCTTGCCGGTCACGGTGACCGGGATGTCCTCGGCGCGTACCGGCACCACCCGGCGCAGCGTGGCGGCCACGTCCGGGCCGAGCGCCGCGCGGATCGCGGCGGTGCGGTCCTGGGCCGGGTCGGCGCCGGCCGCCAGCTCCAGCAGCACGTCGGTGGTCACCGTGCCGTCGGCCTCCTTGACGATCACCACGGTGCAGTCGGTGACGTCGGCGCAGGCGGCGAGGATCCGCTCCTCGGACAGCGCGGTGAAGAACCGCTTCCCGCCCGCCACCTCGACCGAGTCGACCGCCCGGTCCAGGTGGTAGTAGCGGCCGTCGTCGTCGGCGTACACCAGGTCGCCGGTGAGGTACCAGCCGCGCAGCCGGAACCGGTAGGTGGTGACCGAGTCGTTCCAGTAGCCCCGGAACAGCGACGGCGAGTCGATGCCCAGCCAGCCGACCTGCCCGGCGGGCAGCTCGTTGCCGTCGGCGTCGAGCACGGCCACCCGCGCGAACCGGTACGGGCGGCCGACGCAGCGGCCGTAGCGGTCGGTGTCCACGGTGTGCGTGATGTGGAACATCGAGTGCCCCATCTCGCTGGAGCCCAACCCGTCGATGAACACCGAGCCGGGCACCCGGGTCACCCCGGCGCGGGTCACCACGTCCCGCGCGCCGACCGCGACCAGCCGGCGCACGTGCGGCTCGTGCGAGCAGTCGCCGGTGTTGAACCACAGCCGCACCGAGTCCAGGTCGTAGCCGGACAGGTCGAAGCGGGCCAGCTCGGCCCAGGTCATCGAGAAGCCGAAGACGCCGTCCGGCCGCCACCGCTGGATCGCGTCGAGCACCCGTTCGCCGCCCTGCTCGGAGAGCAGGTACATCTGGGCGCGGTTGCCCAACGCCTGGTTGACCATGAGCACGGTGGCGGTGTGCGGGGCGGGCAGCGCGTTGAGGATCCGGGTGGTGCCCTGCGCCTGTGGCATGGACAGCAGGTGCCGGGTGGCGGCGAAGAGGCTGGCGTGCGAGTGCAGCACCGCCTTCGGCACGCCGGTGGTGCCGGACGTGTGCGTGATGACGATCGGGTCGTCGGGGTGGTGCCGGTAGTGCGCGGGCGCGGCGGCCGGATCGCCGGCCCCGGCGTGCGCCGGCTCGCCGAGCAGCGGGGCGCCCAGGTCGTGCCCGGCCAGCGCGGCGGCGTGGTCGGCGTCGGCGAGCACGCCGGCGGCGCGCAACCGGCGAATGTACTCGGCGGCGATCTCCGGGCGCAGCCGGCCGTTCATCAGCGCCGGGATGGCGCCGAGTCGGGTCAGCGCCAGGAACGACAGCACCATGTCGGCGGCGGTGCCGGCCCAGACCGCGACCGGATCGCGCGGCTGCACGCCGCGTTCGTGCAGCCAGGCCGCCCGGGCGGTGACCATACGGTCGAGTTCGCCCAGGGTCAGCGGGGTCTCGGCCGGGTGGCCGTCGACAGCGGTGTCGAAGGTGAGCCCCGGCCCGTCCGGGTCGGCGCCGTGGGCCAGCACCCGGGCGAGCACGTTGCCCGCGCCCAGTTCGGTGTCGGCGGCAAGCGCGCCGCGTAGACCTTTCGTCCTCATTGACGTGTCTCCTCCCCCAGCAGCACCGCGGTCGCCTCGCCCGGCGCTCCGTCCGGTGCCGGTTCGATCAGGATCAGCAACGCCTGCGCGGCGTCGCCGTCGTGGCACAGCAGGTCCACCTCGGCCTCACCCTCGGCCCGGGGGTCCCCGGTCGGGCTCAGGCACACCACCGGCCCGTCCAGTCCCCAGCGCGCCGCCACGTGCCCGGCCACGCTGTTCGGCACCGACTGGAAGAAGAACAGCGGGCCGACCCGCCCGCCGCCGGCCACCGTCTCCCGCACGTGCGCCGACCCGGCCGCGTCGCCGCCGGCGCTGGTTAGCACCACCGCCGTCCGGTTGCCGGCCGGCAACGGCCCGGCCCCGTACCGCCGGGTGAGGCACCGCTCGGCGACGGCCACCACCAGCGGGTGGAACGCCGAGAACACGAACCCCGGCACCCCCGGCGGCACCCCGTCGTCCCCGTCCTCCGGCCAGCGCGCCTCGGCCAGCACCCCCCACCTCGTTGATCTTGCAGTTGGTGCCCCCTGGTTGGGCGTTGCGCCCGTCTTGTCGGGGCGGGAAGTGCAAGATCGCGGGGTGGGGTGGGTTGGCGCGGTCACGGGGCACCCACCAGGAGCGCGGTGTTGGCGCCGCCGAAGGCGGCGTTGAGGCTCAGCGCGTACGGGGTCGGGGCGGGTCGGGGGGCGTCGCGGATGACGTCGAGCGGGCAGTCCGGGTCCGGGGCCAGCCAGCCGGCGGTGGGCGGCAGCTTGCCGTGCCCCAGCGCCAGCACGGTGACCACCAGTTCGAGCAGCCCGGACGCCTCCAACGCGTGCCCGTGCACCGACTTGGTGGCGCTGACCGGCAGCCCGGCGGCCAGGTCGCCGAAGACCCGGACCAGCGCCGCCGCCTCCGAGGCGTCGCTGAACGGGGTGCCGGTGGCGTTGGCGTTGACGTAGCCGACCTCGGCCGGGGGCAGCCCGGCGCGGCGCAGCGCCGACTCGACCGCCCGGGCCAGCCCGAGCCCGCCCGGGTGCGGCTGGCAGGCGTGGTAGGCGTCCCCGGCGCGGCCCCAACCGGCCACCGTGGCCAGCGTCGGCGCGCCCCGTCGGGCGGCGACGTCGGCCGACTCCAGCACCACCGCGGCCACCCCGTCACCGAGCAGCAGTCCTTTCCGGCCGGCGCTGAACGGGCGTACCGCCCCGTCGGCGGCGAGCGCCCGGCCGGCGTCGAAGAGCGCGTACTGGTCGGGTTCGACCAGGTAGCCGGCCGCGACCACGACCCGCTCCAGGTCGCCGCGCCGGATCAGCGCGGCGGCGTCGGCGACCGCGGTGCTCGCCGAGACGCAGGCGCTGGTGTAGACCCGGGTGGGTCCGCCGAGGCCGCAGCGGTCGGCCAGGTGACCGGCGAGCGCCGGCACCGGCGGCCCGAGCCGCCCGCCGTCCGCCGCGCCCGGCACGTCCGACGGTTCCGCCGACCGCTCGGGTACGGGCAGCGAGTGCGGCCCGCCGTGGGTGGCCAGGAACAGCGCCGCGCCCGCCCGGTCGGCCCGGTCCAGCCCGGCGGCCCGGCCGGCGCGGTCGATCGCGTCGGCCAGCTCGTCGGCGAGCGTGCCGACCTCCGGCAGCGTGGCCGCCACGGTGACGCGTCGGCCGGTGGTGTCGAAGCGGCGCACCGGGCGGAACGCCGGGGCGCCGGTGAGCACCCCGGACAGCAGCGCGTCGGCGCCCCTGCCGAGGGCGCTGACCGCGTGCATGCCGATGATCCGTACGGGGTCCCGCTCAGCCATCTGCGGGAGCGGTCAGCGAGGCGCGGAACACGGTCAACGCGTCGTCGACGGTGCGGACGCCGGCGACCTGGTCGTCGGTCAGGTCGAGCCGGCGGTCGAACCGCTGCTCGACGAGGTGCACCAGCCAGGCCAGTTCCATCGAGCCGAGCCGGTCCGGGACCTGGTCGGTGGGCTTCGCGGTCAGTTCGGCGAGCATCTGCACCAGGTCAGCTCGCCCCAGGTCGGGCTGACCGGACATCAGGAGTTGTCGCTGTTCGCAGCCGCCCGGTCGGCGACCATGGTGGTGAACTCGCCGACCGTCATCAGGGCCAGCTTCTCCGACTCGTCGTCGGCGAACTTCAACCCGTACCGGTCCTCGACCCGGACGGCGAGGTCGGCCAGCGCCAGCGACTCCAGGTCGACGCCGGAGGGGCCGAGGGTGGTGCCGTCGTCGAGGTCCTCGACGTCGTAGTTCATGTCGGCGAGCTGGTCGATGACGAAGGTGCGGACCTCGTCGCGCATGGGTGGAACCTCATTTCGGGGTAACCAGTTTCCGGTGCCCGGTCGGGACACCGTGTCCGGATGGGCCGGCCGGTCCGCCGGCGTCGAGCGGGAGCTGACGCGGCGGCTGCTCCGGCGCACGGGTGGCGCGCCGGCCGGTCCGGGGCGGGGATCGGGGTGGGCCGGGCGTCCGGCGGACGCCCGGTGGTGCTCGCGCAGCGGGCCGGTCACGTGACCGCGTCCCGCAGCGCCGGGGCGGAGCGGACCAGCTTGCCGGTGGTGGTGCGGGGCAACTGGTCGAGCAGGTGCAGCGTGCGGGGCCGTTTGAAGCCGGCCAGCCGCTCGGCGATCAGGTGGTCCAGCGTCTCCTCGGTCGTCGCGCCGTCGGTCTGCACGTAGGCGCTGATGCCGTCGTCCCAGACCACCACCGCGGCGGTCACCCCGGGCAGGCCGGCGACGGTCGCCTCCACCTCGGTCAGGTCGACCTTCAGGCCACCCACCGACACCTGCGAGTCGAGCCGGCCCCGGATCGTCACCAGCCCGGTCTCCGGGTCGACCACGCCGGCGTCGCGGGTGTGCAGCCAGCCGTCGGCCCAGCGGGTCGGGTCGGCGAGCCCGACGTACGGGTTCGCCGGGCAGCTCACCCACAGCTCGCCGTCCTGCTCCCGGACCCGGATGCCCGGGGCCGGCGCGATGGCGGGACGGTTCCGCCCGTACAGGTCGGTGCCGATGACGCCGACCTCGGTCATCCCGTACATGTTGCCCAGCGGGACGCCGTAGCGGTCGGTGAAGGCCCGGGCCACCGCGGCGGGCACCAGCTCACCGCCGGTGGTCATGCGCGCGAACTGGGGCAGCGGGCCGGAGGGCACGGTGGAGGCGAGCAGCCCGATGTGGAACGGCACGCCGAGCACGGTGGCCGGGGTGTCCTGGGCGGCGATCGCGGCGAGCACGGCGTCGCCGCTGAGCCGTTCCGGCGGGCACAGCTCGACGCCGGCGTGCAGGCCGTAGAGCAGGCCGCCGACCAGGCCGAGCACGTGCACCATGCTGGGCAGCAGGATGATGCGCTCGCCGGGCCGCGCCACCCCGTCGATCTCGGTGTAGCGACGCACCTCGGCGACCAGGTCGGCGGCGGTGCGGCCGATCACCTTGGACGGGCCGGTGGAGCCGGAGCTGAGCTGGATGACCGCGTGCGGGCTGCCGGCCGGACGGTCGGAGTACGCGGTGACGCCGGCGTCGACGTCGACGAAGACGCGCAGCGCGCCACCGCCGGAGCGGACCGGCGCGACCACCACCTGCGGGGTGAGCCGGCGCAGCGCCCGGTCGACCTCGTGGTCGGTGAGCCGGTGGTCGAGCAGCACCGCCTGGGCGCCGGTGCGCCAGGTGGCCAGCAGGTGCGCCACGTACGCCAGCGACGGGGGCAGGCGCAGCGCCGCCGCGCCGCCGGCGCGCAGCCCGGCCCCGGTCAGCCGGGCCTGTGCCTCGCCGACCAGCCGGCGCAACGTGCCCCGGTCGACCGGGTCGGGCAGGCGGAGACAGACGTCGCTGTCGCGCCCGGCGAGCAGGATGTCGTCCACCCAGCCCGCCGTCGATACGGCATCTTGCGCCCCGGTCACGACCCGCCACCGCCCAGCCTGAAAATGGGCGGGGAACCCGCCCGAGAAGAATGCCCTTCGCGTTCGCTGCCCGGAACACTACGAGGGCCTTCTCGGCATCACCAGATGCAAATGGCTAGATCCAAAACAGCGGCTGGGTGGATTGCTCAGGCTCGATCGGACAGGCAGGATCGGGCGCACGCCGGCACAGTGGCCCGCCGGCCGCGTCGCCGTGCGCGACCACCGGTGCCCCCGGGAGGGCGGGTCAGCGGTCGACGGTGGGCGGCGGCGCGGCGCCGCGCAGCACCAGCGCGCTGTTGAACCCGTCGAAGCCGCGCGCCCCGACCAGCGCGATCCGGCTGCGCGGCCGGCGCGGCTCCCGCAGGTACGTCAACTCGCACCCGGGCGCGGGCTCGTCCGGCCCGACCGAGGCGGGCAGCACACCACGGGAGAACGCCAGCAACGCGGTCGCCGCGTCCAACGCCGACCCGCCCTGGTGGGCCCGGCCGGTCAGCGGCTTCTGCGTGGTCACCGGCGGGGTCCGGTCGCCGAACACGGCACGCAGCGCGCTCGCCTCGGCCCGGTCGTACGCCGGCACCCCGAGCGCGTCCGGCCAGATCACGTCCACGTCGTGCGGCCGGACCGCGGCCCGCTCCAGGGCCAGCCGCAGCGCACGGGCGTAGTGGGACGGGTCGGGGCCGGCCGCCACGTCGGTGGGGGTGGCGTCGTGGGTGGCCGCCCAGCCGGTGATCTCCCCGTAGATCCGGGCGCCCCGCTCCAGCGCGTGCCCCAGCTCCTCCACCACGAACACCGCGCCGCCCTCGGCCGGCACGTACCCGCTCGCCGCGGCGTCGAACGGCCGGTACGCGCGCGCCGGGTCGGCGACGTCGCTGAGCAGGCCGGAACGGAGCTGGCAGGCCAGCGCGTACGGGCTCAGCGGGCACTCGGTCGCGCCGGCGATCACCACCGGCGTGCCGCGCCGGACGGTGCGTACCGCGTGCGCCAGGCTGTCCAGCCCACCGGCCGACTCGGAGACGGTGACGCCGGACGGCCCCTTGAACTGGTGGCGGATGGACAGTTGTCCCACGCTCGCGGCGTAGAACCAGGCGATCGACTGGTACGCCCCGACCGTGCGGTTCGACCCGCCCCAGAGCCGTTGCAGCTCCCGCTGCCCGAACAGGTTGCCGCCGGACGAGCTGGCCAGCGTCACCGCCCAGCGGTACGGGTCGGGCGAGACCTCCGGCAGCCCGGCGTCGGCCAGCGCCAGCCCGGTCGCGGCGAACCCGAGGTGCGTCCACCTGTCGGTCTGCACCCGCGCCCGGGTCCCGACGAACCCGGCCGGGTCGAAGTCGGCCACCTCGCCGGCCACCCGGGTCGGATAGCCGGCCGGGTCGAACAGCGTGATCGGGCCGGTGCGCCGGGTGCCGGCGAGCACGGTGGCCCAGTGCGCGTCCGCGCCGACCCCGCTGGGCGCGACCACGCCGATGCCGGTCACCACCGCCCGGGCCGTCATGCCGGCGCCACGGCGAGCCGGCGGAACACCATCGCGGACTGGAAACCGCCGAACCCGCTGCCCACCGAGAGCGCCACGTCCACCGGCACCTCGCGGGCCTCGTTCGGCACGTAGTCCAGGTCGCACTCGGGGTCCCGGGTGGTCCAGTTGGCGGTGGGCGGGACGACGCCGTACTCGATGGCCATGGCGCAGGCCGCCATCTCGATCGAGCCGATCGCGCCGAGCGAGTGCCCCACCATCGACTTGATCGAGCTGATCGGCACCCGGTACGCGGCCGGGCCGAGCGCCCGCTTGAACGCGGCGGTCTCGTGCCTGTCGTTCTGCCGGGTGCCGGAGCCGTGCGCGCTGACGTACGACACGGCCGACGGGGCGAGCCGGGCCTGGCGCAGCGCGTCGGTGATGGCGACCGCCATCTCCGCGCCGTCCGGGCGCAGGCCGGTCATGTGGAAGCCGTTGCTGCGGCTGGCGTAGCCGGCCACCTCGCAGTAGACGTGCGCGCCCCGGCGGCGGGCGTGTTCGGCCTCCTCCAGCACCAGCACGGCCGCGCCCTCGGCCAGCACGAAGCCGTGCCGGTCGGCGTCGAACGGCCGGGACGCGTGCTCCGGGTCGTCGTTGTCCGGGCTGGTCGCGCCGATCGCGTCGAACGAGGCCACGGTGACCGGGGAGATCGGTGAGTCGGCCGCGCCGGCCAGCACGATGTCGGCCTCGCCGTCGGCGACGAGCTGGTGGGCGTACCCGATCGCGTCGATGCCGGAGGTGCAGCCGGTGGAGACCACCTGCGCCGGGCCGTGCAGGCCGTGCCGGCAGGCCACGTCCGCGGCCAGGCTGCTCGGCACCAGCGCCTGGTAGAGGTACGGCCCGCCGAGCGCGTGGTCGACCAGCCAGTGCCGGCCGGAGTCGCTGACCCGGACGTACTCCTGCTCCAGCGCCATGGTCCCGCCGACGGCGGTGCCGAGCACCACGCCGGCCCGCTCCCGCTCGGCGTCGGTGAGCGTCAGCCCGCTGTCCGCGAGCGCCTCGGCGGAGCAGGCGAGCGCGAACTGCACGTACCGGTCGGCGCGTTGCCGCTCGGCGAGCGTGATGCCGGCCGCGTCGGGGTCGAAGTCGCACTCGGCGGCGATCTGCGAGCGGAACGGCGACGGGTCGAAGAAGCTGATCCGCCGGGTGGCCGTCCGCCCCTCGGTGATGGTCTTCCAGAACCGGTCCCGGGTGGCGCCGCCGGGGGCCACCACGCCGACGCCGGTGACCACGGTGCGCCGGCCGGTCACGACGGGTCCCGTGGCGGCGGGGCGGCGCTCTCGGTGTCGACGTGCCCGAGTTCCGGGCGGGGCGCGAGGGGACCGAGGTGGAAGACCACCTCGGCCGGCTCGTCGCCGGTGTTGCGCAGCCGGTGCCGGACGTCCCTCGGCACGTAGAGCGCCTCCCCGGCGGCCACCGGGACCGGCTGGTCGTCCAGGTCGACGGTGATCGCGCCGCGCGCCACGTAGAGGAACTCCTCGCTGTACGGGTGGTAGTGCTCGGCGATCCGCTCCCCCGGCGCGAGCGCGGCCACCCCCATGAACCCGGAGGTGCTGCCGACGGTCTTCGGGCCGAGCAGCACCCGCAGCTCGCCGCCGCGCCGCCGGTCGGCGGGGACGTCGTGGACGGAGACCCGGGCGGTGGTGGTGTCGGTCATCGCGCGCCTCCCGCGTACGCCCGCTCGATCCTGTCCTTGATCACGGCGAGCTGGATCGCGCTGTTGGTGTTGATCCGCGCGGTCATGCCGGCGTTGTCGACCGGCGCGGTGGGCTTCATGGCGAAGTCCTGCGTCCAGGTCATCCGGGTGCCGCCGGGGATCTCCTCGTAGCGCCAGTGGATGCGCATGTACTCGAACGGACCGGTCTCCACCCGCCGGGCGTGCACCTCGCGGGTGGCCGGGTCGGCGGTGCGTTCGCTGACCCAGCTCCACGCCACGCCGTTCTCGTCCGGGTGCATGGTGAGCCGGAAGCGGACCGTGTCGCCGTCGCGGTACAGGATCTCGGCCACCGCGTACTCGGTGAACAGCTCGGTCCACCGGGCCACGTCGTTGGTGATGTCCCAGACCAGCGGCAGCGGCGCGAGGATGTCCACCGCGTTCTCGGTGTGCCCCGGCGGGTCCGCGCGGCGGGCCACCAGGTCGGCGACGCCGGCGATGCTGAGTTCGCCGGCCTGCTCGGGGATCTTCACCCGCCACCGGTCGGCCACCACCGCGGCGAGTTCGAGCAGCGCCAGCGAGTCCATGCCCAGTTCCTCCAGGCTCGCCGCCGGGGTGGTGGCGGCGACGTCGGGGTCCAGGCCGCAGTGCGTCACCAGGATGTCGGTGATCTCGCTGGCGAGCGGTCGGTCGGGGGCGACGGTCATGGGTTCCTCCAGGTGGTCGGGCCGGTGGCGGGCACGGCGGGTACAGGGGTACGGCCGGTCGGGTCGGTTCCGGCGCGCGGGTCGGGCACGGCGGCCCGCGCGGCGTGGTCGACGTCGGTGCCGGCGTCGCCCGGGGCGAGCAGGCGCTCGACCAGCGCGGTGGTGTGCCGGGCGGCCCGGAACGCCGGGTCGCGCAGCACCCGCCGGGCGAACGGGATGGTGGTCCGCACGCCGGGTCCGGCCACGTCGAACTCGGCCAGCGCGCGGTCGAGCCGGTCCAGCGCGGCGGCCCGGTCCGGCGCCCAGACCGCCACCTTGGCCAGCAGCGAGTCGTAGTGCGGGCCGACCAGGTAGCCGGCGTATCCGTGCGTGTCGACCCGGGTGAACGGGCCGCCGGGCGGGCGGAACCGCTCCAGCCGGCCGGGGGCGGGCGCGAAGTCGCGGTCCGGGTCCTCCACGTTGACCCGGCACTCGATCGCCACCCCGTGCAGCCGCACGTCGGACTGCCGCAGCCGCAGCGGCGTGCCGACGGCCACGTGCAACTGCTCCTGCACCAGGTCGACGCCGGTGACCATCTCGGTGACCGGGTGCTCCACCTGGATCCGGCAGTTGATCTCCAGGAAGTGCGCGCGTTCCGCGTCGTCCACCAGGAACTCCACGGTGCCGACGCCGGTGAAGCCGACCGACAGCGCGCCGCGCAGCGCGACCTCGGCGAGCGTGTCCAGGGTGGCCGGTCGCAGCGCGGGCGCCGGCGCCTCCTCGATGAGCTTCTGGTGCCGGCGCTGCACCGAACAGTCCCGGGTGCCCAGGTGCACGCCGTTGCCGTGGTTGTCGCAGAGCACCTGCACCTCGACGTGGCGGGCGTCGGCGAGGTAGCGCTCGACGTACACCCGGTCGTCGCCGAAGGCGACCTGCGCGGCGGCCCGGGTGCGGGCGTACGCCCGGGGCAGCTCGGCGGCGGAGCGCACCACGGTCATGCCGCGTCCGCCGCCGCCGGCCGCGGCCTTCACGATCACCGGGTAGCCGACCTCGGCGGCCACCGCCTGCGCCTCGGCGACGGTCGGCAGCGTCCGCACGCTGCCCGGCGGCAGCGGCAGGCCGGCCCGGCTCATCAGCGCGCGGGCGGTGGACTTGTCCGCCAGCGCGGCCATCACCTGCGGCGGCGGACCGACGAAGACCAGCCCGTTCTCCGCGCAGATCTCGGCGAAGTCGGCGTCCTCGGAGAGGAAGCCGTAACCGGGGTGGACCGCCTGCGCGCCGGTCTGCCGAGCCGCCTCGACGATCGCCGCGGCGTTGAGGTAGCTGCGACGGCTGGCCGCCGGCCCGATCCGGACCGCCTCGTCGGCCAGCCGCACCGGCAGCGAGTCGGCGTCCGCGCTGGAGTGCGCCACCACCGTGCGGACGCCCAGTTCCCGGCAGGCCCGCAGCACCCGTAGCGCGATCTCGCCGCGGTTGGCGATCAGCACCTTGTCGAACATCAGGTGTCCTGTCCGGTCACCGGGTCCAGGGCGATCAGCGGCTGGTCGTACTCGACCGGCTTACCGTCCTCGACCAGCACCTCGACCACCCGGCCGGCCTGACCGGCGGTCACCTCGTTCATCAGCTTCATCGCCTCCACGATGCCGATCACCTGACCCGGCCGGACCAGGTCGCCGACCGCCACGAACGGCATCGCGCCGGGCTCGGGGGCGCGGTAGAACGTGCCCACCACGGGCGCCCGCACGGTCGTCCGGTCGGCATCGGGCGTCACCTGCGCGACGGGCCGTGACACCGGCTCACCGGCCGGTTCCCCGCCGGTACGCGGCGTCGGCGGCACCGGGTCGTGCCACTCCACCTCCAGCGCCGCGTCGCCGCTGCGCAGCCGTACCCGGCGGACCGGCCCGGCCAGGTCGTCGACGAGTTTGCGGGCCTGCCGGCGCAGCCCGTCCAGCACCTGCTCGGCCCCGGCGTCCGCCATCACGCCACCTCCGGCCGGTCGTCCACGGCGGCGCGACGCGGCGGCACCGTGGCGCGGGCCGACGGGTCCACGGACCGCGCCGCGCCGAAGCGGCGGAACCGCTGCCGGCGGCGGCGCACCAGCGTGGCCGGCGGCACCGTGAGCAGCGGGGCCAGGTTCGCCGCGACCGCCCGGCGCAGCAGCTCGGCCGCGCCCGCCGGGTCGCCGTGCGCGGCCGGGTACGGCTCCGGCACCAGTTCGTCGACCACGCCGAGCCGGCACAGGTCGGCGCCGGTGAGCCGCAGCGCCCGGGCGGCCTGCGGGGCGGCGGCGCTGTCCGGCCAGAGGATCGCGGCGCAGCCCTCGGGGCTGATCACCGAGTAGACGGCGTGCTCCAGCATGAGCACCCGGTCGGCGACGGCGAGGGCCAGCGCGCCGCCGCTGCCGCCCTCACCGGTGACCACCGCGACGACCGGGGTGGGCAGCACGCTCAGCGCGAGGATGTTCTCCGCGATCGCCGCGGCCTGACCCTGCTGCTCGGCGGCCACCCCCGGATCCGCCCCGGGCGTGTCCACGAGCGTCACCACGGGCAGCCGCAGCCGGGCCGCGAGGCGCATCAGCCGCAGCGCCTTGCGATGCCCGGCCGGGCTGGCCATGCCGAAGTTCCGGGCCACCAGCTCGGCGGTGGTGTGTCCCTTCTGGTGGCCGATCACCATCACCGGCCGGCCGTCGAGCCGGGCGACGCCGCCGACGACCGCCGGACAGTCCGCGCCCAGCCGGTCGCCGTGCAGCTCGACGAAGCCGTCGAACGCGGTCTCCAGGTAGTCGAGCGTGGTCGGCCGGCCGGGGTGCCGAGCGGTGCGTACCGTCTCCCAGGGGTCGCGGGCCGGCCGGGCGACGGCGGGTGCTCCGGCGGCGGCCGGTCGCGGTGCCGGCGGGGCGGGCCGGCGGGCGGCCCCGGCGGCGGCGAGCAACGCGGCCAGCCGCCCCCGCAGCGCGTGCCGGGGCACCACCATGTCGACCTGTCCGTGCCGGAGCAGGTACTCCGCGGTCTGGAAACCCTCGGGCAGCGCGGCGCCGGTGACCTGACGAATCACCCGGGGGCCGGCGAAGCCCAGCCGGGCGCCGCTCTCCGCGAGCACCAGGTCGGTGTTGGTGGCGAACGACGCGGCCACCCCGCCGTACGTGGGATCGGTGACCACGCTGACCGTCAGCAGACCCGC
Organism: Micromonospora sp. NBC_01392; assembly: GCF_045040125.1. Taxonomy (NCBI): domain Bacteria; kingdom Bacillati; phylum Actinomycetota; class Actinomycetes; order Micromonosporales; family Micromonosporaceae; genus Micromonospora; species Micromonospora sp. NBC_01392. The sequence continues at coordinate 4,248,315 of NZ_CP109549.1, forward strand.
CTCGCGCAGCCCGGCCACCGCCTGGCTGACGGTGGCCATCTGCATCAACGCCAGCGCGCCCTCCTGCATCCGCGCCCCGCCGGACGCGGTGACCAGCACCAGTGGGACGCCGTCGGCCAGCGCCCGCTCGGCGGTCCGGGTGATCAGCTCACCGACCGCACAGCCGAGGCTGCCGCCGAGGAAGCGGAAGTCCATCACGGCCAGCGCCACCGGATGCCCGCCCAGCCGCGCGGTGCCGCAGAGCACGGCCTCGTCCAGGCCGGTGCCGGCGCGGGCCGCGCCGAGCCGGTGCGGGTACGGCAGCGCGTCGACGAAGTCGATCGGGTCGACCCGGACCGCCCGGTCCGGCAGCGGGACGAAGGAGTCCGGGTCGACGAGCTGCGCCACCCGGTCCGGGGCGTCCAGCCGCGTGTGCGTGCCACACTCCGGGCAGACGTCCAGGTTGCGGCGTAGCCGCTTGCGGTAGAGCAGCGAGGCGCAGCCGTCGCAGCGGGACCAGAGCTGCTCGTCGCGGGGCGCGGTGGTGGTCACGGCCGCCGCCCGGCGTCGTACCGGTAGAAGCAGTGCGCCATGGCGTCGCGGGGCGAACGCCAGGTCGGCAGGTACGGCGAGATGTACGGCCGCAGCCGCTCGCTGATCCGGACGAACTCGGGATGTCCGCGGGCGTCCTCCACCGCGCTGTGCGCCGGCGTCTCCGTCTCCAGCAGGTGCACGTAGAGGTCGTGCAGCCGGTAGAGGGACCGGTGCCGCACGCCGACCAGGCCGGGCAGCTCGGTCGCGTCGGACTCGGCGAAGATCTCGGCGACCCGGTCCTCGGCGGTGGGCACCACCTTCGCGACGATGAGCGAGCGGTCCATGCGCGGCCTCCCCTGGTGCGTCCCGGTGCGCGGCGGACCGGTCACGCCGCACGGTTGGCCCACGGTGCCGCCCGGGCCGTCAACCGGGCGTCAACCGGCTTCGATCGGACCGCAAAAATGGTGACGCTGCGTTGACGCAACCTGTGCGTCAGCTATGCGAAGATCAACTGGCACTCGTCCATTGACGACACTTATTCGCAGATCACGGGCCACTTACGAATACGTTACGGAGAGTCAACGAAGTCATCAGCCGTTGACTCAGAGTAACAGGCGTTGATATTCTCCGTTCCGGTCGACCCGGCCACGGCACACGTCCGGCGACCGCGGCGGAGGCGTTCCGACAACGGCGTCGCGGGCGGAAGATCCGGGCAGACAGGACAGTCGGGACTCAGGGTTCCGGTGCTGGGGGGTGCGCCGTGTCCGGTGGATCGAGGATGCCGACGGCGGGGGACCCCGCCCCCCGCGTGGCGTTGCACCTGCTCGGCGGTTTCCAACTGCTGCACGCCGGCGTGCCGGTGGTGGTGCCCCGCGGCCTGCAACGGGTCATCGCGCTGATCGGGCTGCGTCCGGCCGCGACCCGTAGCCACCTCGCCGGACTGCTCTGGCCCGAGACCCCCGAGGAGCGGGCGCTCTCGTCGCTGCGTACCGCGCTGTGGCGCCTCCGCCAGGACCCGTGCTGCCCGCTGCGCACCGACGGTGACACGGTCCGCCTCGGCGCCACCGTCCACCTCGACGTGGACGAGCTGGTCGAGGCCGCCGCCCGGGTCCGCGACGGCATGGCGCCCCGCGGCGCCGCCGGCACCGGCCGGCACGACCTGCTCCCCGGCTGGTACGACGACTGGGTACTGCTGGAACGCGAACGGCTGCGCCAGCTACGCCTGCACATGCTGGAGGAACTCGCCGGCAACCACCTCGCCGCCGGCCGGCACGGCGAGGCGCTCGAGGCGGCGCTGGAGGCGATGGCCGCCGAGCCGCTGCGCGAGACCCCGCACCGCCTGGTCGTCCGCATCCACCTCGCCGAGGGCAACGCGTTCGAGGCCGTGCACGCGTTCTACGTCTACCGGGACCTGCTCCTGCGCGAGCTGCGCCTGGAACCCTCCCCGGCCATGACGGCGCTGCTCGACGACACGCTCGCCCCGATCCGCCGGGCCAGCCGGCCGGATCCGCCGCAGCGGCCCGCCGGTCGGCCCGCCAACGCCGCGCCGCGCGGCCCGGCGCCGCACCCGCGCGGCGCGACGTCGCCACCCCCATCAATGCCCAGGGGTACGCCGTGACGGCGAGGTGACACCCGCCCGGGCATCGTGGGACCCGCGACCGCCGCCGTCCGGCCGGTGGTCGACGCGGCAGCAGCGCGGCGGAAGGGGTCTGCGATGAGTCGACTGTTGGTGGTCAGCCGGATCGTGCCCGGATCGCAGGGCCGGGTGGCCCAGATCTTCGCCGAGTCCGACGCGACCGAGCTGCCCCGGCTCACCGGGATCCGGCACCGGTCGCTGTACTACCTCCACGACCTGTGCGTCCATCTGATGGAGACCGTCGACGTCGCCCCGGACCCGACCGCCGACCTGCGCGAACACCCGCTCTACCAACGCGTCAACGAACGGCTCTCCGCGCACACCTCGCCGTACCTGCCGACCTGGCACTCGCCCCGCGACGCCGTGGCCGGTTGCTTCTACAGCTGGGACACCGCCGACGCCCCCATGCCCGACCGGATCCGCTGACCGGACCGGCCACGGACGAGGCACCCCGGGACCGCGCACGGCACCAGGTCCCGGGGTGCCTCCCGCACCCACGGTCATCCTCCGGCCACCGGCCGGCAGGATCGGTCCCACCGTCGGCACCCCAGCGCCGACCTGCCTGTCGTGCCGCGCGCACGTGTGCAAAGCTGCCCCGAGCTTTCTCGCGACCGTCGTGCACGTACATACAAGGAGGTTGGCCATGCCGTCGAGCTTCGGGCAGTGGCTGCTCGTGATCCTGGCCCTGCTCATCGGACTTGCCGTCGGCTGGGTGGTGAGCGGCCGCCGGGCCGGCGCCGCCACGCCCACCGTGGACGGTGCCGCCGGCCCGGCCACGGTGACCGCCACCGTCGACGAACCGCAGCCGGCCGCCGTGGTCGACGAGACGCCGGCCCCCGCCGCGGTGACCGACCGGCCCGCCCCGGCCGACACGGACGCCCCCGCCACCCGCGCCGCCGACGCCTCCGCCGACGGCGCAACCGGCGAGCCCGAGCCGGTCGTGGTCACCGCCGGTACCGCCGACGAGCCGGTGACCGCCTCGACGCCCGTCGCCTCCGACTCGGTCTCTTCCGACTCGGTTACCTCCGACTCGCTGCGGGCCGACTCGCTGCGGGCCGACTCGACGGAGCCGGCGACGACGGCCGACGAGCCGCTGACGGTGACGCCGTCCGACGCCACCGAACCGGCCCGCCGCGAGACGACGCCGGAACCAGCCGGAACCGCTTCGGCACTCACCGAGCCGACGCCCGCCGCCATCGAGACCGTCGCCACCGAGACCGTCGCCACCGAGACCGAGCCCGTCGCGACCGGGCCGGAGCTGGATCACGTAGCCGCTTCTCCCACGCCCGTCGCCGAGCCCGAGCCCGCCGCCGCTCCTTCCGCGCCTGTCGCCGAGCCCGAGCCCGCCGCCGCGACCGTCGCGACCGTCGCGACCGGGCCGGAGGTGGAGCCCGTGGCAGCTTCTCCCGCGAACGAGCCCGTCACCGCCCCGCCGGCGCCCGTCGGCGCGACCGGGCCCGAGACGGTCGCCACCACGGGCGCGCCCGTGACCGCACCCGAGGCCGAGACCGAGGCCGCGCCCGTCACCGCCGCAGCCGAGCCGGAGCCCGCGAACGAGCCGGCGCCCGCGGCCGACGAGCCGGCGGTCGCGCCGGTCGTGCCGATGCCCCGGACCTCGGTCGAGAACGACGCGCCCCCGCACGCCGACACCGAGGCGCCGGACGACTTCCGCCGCATCCAGGGCATCGGGCCGAAGCTGGCCGCCGCCCTCCAGGACGCCGGCATCCGCACCTACCGCCAGCTGGCCGAACTGGACGAGGCCGCGCTGCGCGAGACCGTGAAGGCCGCCGGTCTGCGCGCCGCCCCCGGCCTGGCGACCTGGCCCCAGCAGGCGAAGGTGCTGGCCGGTGCCCGCGCCGAGGCCGACAAGGTGTTGCCGGCCAGCGCCGAGTAGTCCGTACCCGTTCCGGGCCGGTGGTGACCGATCGTCGCCACCGGCCCGACGTGTGTGCCCACCGCGGCGCCGGCAGCCGGGGCCCGGGCCGGCACCGCCGGACCAGGGCGACCGCCCCGCACCGGCGGCCCGACCCGCCACCTCCCCGCCGGGCCGACGCACGCCGTCGGAGCGGGCGGGTCCTGGCGGAATGCCGGAAATCCGACGGACGGCCACGGCGTCTCGCTACGGTCTGTGCAGGGGCGGGACGGCCGACGCCGAGCCCGCCACCGCAGGAGCAACTCGTGCCCACCCGGACGCCGGAGCCCGCCGACCGGCCACCGCCGGTCCGCGATCCCGAGGCACCCCGCCGGGTGACGCTGTTGGAGCTCTTCTTCGATCTGGTCTACGTGGTGGCGCTCGCGCTGATCTCGCGGTACCTGATCGGCGGCGTCGGCTGGGAGCGGGCCGCCGAGTCGCTGATCATGTTGATGGCGATCTGGTGGACGTGGGCAATCACCACCCTGGTCACCGACCTCTACGATCCGCAGCGCGCGGAGATCAAGCTGCTGGTGGTGGCCGTGATGTTCGGCGCGCTGCTGATGACCACCGCCATTCCGGAGGCGTTCGGCGCCCGAGGGCTGGTCTTCGCCGGCACGTACGTGGCGATCCATCTCGGACGCGGCCTGTTCCTCATGCCGGCGGTCCGCCGGCACCCGCAGACCCGCCGCCGGGCCATCCGGCTCCTCGTCTGGTTCGGGGTGTCGGCGGTGCCCTGGCTGATCGGCGCGGTCGCGGCGCACGGTACCGCCCGGACGTGGTTCTGGGCCTCGGCGCTGGCGGTCGACTACCTCGGGTTCCGGCTGGCCTATCCGGTGCCCGGTCTGGGCGCCGTGCCGGACGACCAGCGCAACGTGACCGCCGAGCACCTCTCCGAGCGCTACCAGCAGTTCTTCATCATCGCGTTGGGCGACGCGGTGCTGGTCTCCGGCACCGTGTTCAGCCTGCACCACTCCGAGGTGGAGAACATCGCGGCGTTCGCCACCGCGTTCGTCACCACGCTGCTGCTCTGGCGCGTCTACGTGCACCGCTCCGGTGAGCTGCTGCCGGACGCCATCGCCCGGTCGAGCCAGCCGAGCCGGTTCCTCACCACCGCCCCGTACACCCATCTGTTGATGGTGGCCGGGGTGGTGACCACCGCGGCCGGCTTCGACCTGGTGCTCCTGGAGCCGACCGGACGTACGCCGCCGGCCTGGTTGGCGGTCATCCTCGGCGGCCCGGCGCTGTTCCTGACCGGTCGGGCCGCCTTCGAGTACGAGGTGTTCAGCCGGGTGTCGCTGTCCCGCCCCGGTGGTGTCCTGACGCTGCTCTGCATCGCGCCGGCACTGCTGTTCCTCGCGCCGGTGTACGCCGCCGTCGGCGCCATGCTGGTGCTGGCCGGGGTGGCCGCGGCCGACCACCGGCGCAGCCGGGGCCGCCCGCCGGAGGAACCGGTGCCGCCGCACTGAGTTCCCGGCCGGTAATCGGAATCGGCCGTACCGGGGCCGACACGCCGTTTGGCGGATCACCCGCGCGGGGTACATGCCCTCCACCTCGAACTCACCACAACCCCGTGGAGGCAACTGATGCGCGGCACCTCGATAGTCGGCGTCCTGGTCGTCATCTGGCTCATCATCGGCGCGATCGCCGCCGGGCAGCGCGGCTACTACGGCAACGACGACACCAACTGCGCGGAGGCGGGCACGATCCTGGTCACCATCGTCGCCGGTCCGCTGAACTACATCGGCGCCAACCCGAAGATCGACTGCAAGCTTCCGGAGCCGTCCAAGTAGGTCCGCCGCCTGCCGTACCCCCGCACTCCCCCGGCCCGCGCCCGCCCAGCGAGCGCGGGCCGTTCCGTGCCCCGAGCGGTGCCCCTCACCCCCGCTAAGCCATCCTAGGAGGCTGGGCTTTCGACGGGGGGCGTGAGAAGGGCTCCCCTCTCGACCGGAGGCGTTAACAGGGGGCCCCTCCTTCAACCTCAACCGCCGACGTGGATGCCGGGGCGGCGGGTGGGGTCGGGCTCGGACTTTCGGATGATCTCGCGGACCACCGGCGGCGTGTCGCCGCGCCCCAGGATCAGGTAGCGCAGCAGGTGGGCGATCGGGTTCCCCTCCGACCACTCGAAGTGGCAGTGCGGGCGGACCCCGGTGGCGTCGCGCAGCGCGAGCAGGATCGCCGCGATGGCGTTCGGCGCGGCCGGGCTGCGGGCCCGCAGGATCCGGTACCCGCCGATCTCCACCCCGTGCACCCGCAACACGTGGCTGAACTGCGACGGGTCGCTGACGTCGATCTCCAGGAAGAGCACGTCGGCGGCGCCCGGAACCGGATTCATCGACCGCTGCGCCCGCTCCTTGACCCGGTACTCCTTCACCGACCCGCTCTGCCGCTTGTTGGCGATGACGTGCAGCCGCCCGTCCCGGGCGACCGACTCGTCGACGAACCGGCGGGCCGGGCCGTCGAACTCGATCCGCTCGGCGCGCAGCTCGGTGGTCCGGGTGACCCGGGAGATCAACGAGACCGCGATGATCCCGGCGATGAAGAAGCCGGAGATGGTGATGCCGTCCGGCTTCGCCACCACGTTCTCCACGAGCGCGTACAGCAGCACGGCGGTGAGCAGCGCGAACCCGGCCGCGGCGCGCCGGTGCCGGGCACGCGCCGCCGAGATGGTCACCGCGATCGCGCCGGAGACCATCATGGCCAGGATGCCGGTGGCGTACGCGCCGGCCTGGGCGTTGACGTCGGCGGAGAAGGCGACCGTGATGGCGATGCTGATCGCGGTGTAGACCAGCACCACCGGGCGGACCGCGCGGCCCCACTCCGGCGCCATCCCGTACGACGGCAGGTAGCGGGGCACGATGTTGATCAGCCCGGCCATCGCCGAGGCGCCCGCGAACCAGAGGATGAGCACGCTGCTGAGGTCGTAGACGGTGCCGAACGCCTCGCCGAGGCGCTCGTGGGCGAGGAACGCCAGCGCCCGCCCGTTCGCCGGCCCGCCGGGGGCGAACGCCGCCGGCGGGATCAGCACCGTGGTGACGAACGTGGTGGCGACCAGGTAGACCGACATGATCAGCGCGGCGGTGGTGAGCAGTCGACGGGTGCTGCGGATCCGGGCGGCGAGCCGGCGCTCCGGGTCGGCGCCGTCGCCGCGGACCAGCGGCATCATGCTCACCCCGGTCTCGAAGCCGGACAGTCCCAGCACCAGCAGCGGGAACGCGAGCACGCTTGTGGCCAGCACGTCGCCGGCGCCGCCGACCCGGGTCAGCCGGGCGGTCCAGTCGGTGAGCAGCCCGGGGTCGGCGGCCACCTGGGCCAGCCCGGCGACCACCACCACCGCGTTCAACGCGAGGAAGACCGCCACCAGCGGAATGGCGACCTGCACGGCCTCGCTGAACCCGAGCAGGAAGACGCCGCCGAGCACCAGCAGCAGCACCACCGTCACCAGCACGGCGGCGGTGGTGCCGTGCGGGAACGACGCGGGCAGCACCGGGTTCTCCAGCAGGTGCACGCTGGCGTCGGCGGCAGAGAGCGTGATCGTGATGATCCAGGAGGTGGCCACGAAGCCGAGCAGCACCAGCACGAAGAGCTTGCCGCGCCAGAACGGCAGCAGCCGCTCCAGCATGGCCACCGAGCCCTGCCCGTGCGGGCTCTCCCGGGCCACCCGCCGGTACATCGGCAGCATGCCCAGCAGCGTCAGCGCCACGATGAGCAGCGTGGCCAGCGGGCTCAGCGCGCCGGCCGCGACCGCGGCGATGCCGGGCAGGTAGGACAGGGTGGAGAAGTAGTCGACGCCGGTCAGGCACATCACCTGCCACCAGGGGTGGGCCCGTGCCTGGTGCTCCCCGACCTCCGGGCCGACCGGCTCGACCCGGTGCTGGAACAGCCAACGGTGCAGCCGGTCGGCCGGGGCCGCCGGCCGGGTCGGCGCGGCCACCCGCTCCGGCAGCGTGCCCGGGGCGCGGGTGGCCCGGTCGCCGGGCTCGGCGTGCCGGCCGGCCCGGGCCGCGGCGGCGGCGTGCGCCTCGCGGCGGCGGTCCCGCGTACGCCGGGGCTGCTCCCCGTCCCGTGCCTGCGCCATCTGCTCCCCTCCGGCCCCCTGATCACGGTAGGCGGTGGCCGGGGCGTGGCCCGGCGGAACCGGTCAAGCACCACCGGAAGAACCGGGCGCCAGCGCGTCGCGCAGTGCCGTCGGGTCGGCGACGGTCACGGTGACCGCCGGGTGTCGGGGCCAGGGGCCGGGCGCCAGCGCCGGCACCGGCTCGTCGAACCGGAGGCAGAGACCGCCGGCGACGCTGCTGCCGAACGTCACGCCGCCGTCGGCCAACGACAGGTGCGGGCCGACCGCCCGCCACCAGCGGTACGGTCCGCTCAACTCGACCTCGACGACGTTGGCCGGGGTGGTCCGCAGCCGCCACGGGCCGAACCGGACGACCAGCGCGTCCGGGGCGAGTTCCACCCTGGCGGTCTCCGACCGCACCCCGAGCAGGGCCAGCGGCAGCCGGAACGCGGGGTCGAAGCGGAACGGGAAGTGGCGGACCGGACCCGGCGGGCCGGTCGGTTCGGGATACGACACGGCCCCGTCGTACCCGGCCGGACCGGCTCGACACCCACCGGACGGCGTCCCCGCGTCCCGCGCCCGGACGGCGGGACGCGGGGACCCCCCGTCCCGGCTACTGCAGGAACGCCCCGAGGGGCGACAGCAGCAGCCGGCCGAGCAGCGCGGCGTTGTCGTCCAGCCGCGTCCGCTCACACTCACGGGCGTCCGGGTCGTGGCGGCAGTGCCAGATCTTCTGCGCGTTGCGCCACGCCACGTTGCGGGTGTACTCCACCAGCTCGCCCTGGTACCAGTCGTCGATGTCGCCGTTGACCATGTCGATCATGAGCTGCCAGTGGTCCAGGTAGCCCCGGCGCAGCTCCGGGATCCGCTCCGCGAAGATCTTGTTGATCTCCAGGTAGTCGCGGTGCTGGTCGCTGCCGTCGACCGGCTCGGACTCCAGGCTCTCCAGCGTCGTCACCAGCGCGAACGGCAGGTCGTAGTTGATGTGCGCGTTGACCCCGGCGGCGGCCGACGGCAGTGGCCGGGCGTCCGGGCCGCGCATCCGCTGGAACAGGCACGACCAGGCGCGCGGCGTGCTCGGGCTGGAGTCGGTCCAGAACCGCAGCGCCTCGAAGTAGCGGGCGGCGAACTCCACGTCGAGCCGGGCCAGGAACGCCGGATCGACGAACCGGTCCTCGTAGAGGCCGTCGAGCACCGTGCTGGTGATGACCAGGTAGAGCCGGTTGAAGTCGGCGAGCGGGCAGCTCGCCTCCAGCGGCGGGAGCCGGACCAGCAGGTCCTGCAACTTGGTGAGGTGGTCGACCACCGCCGGCACGTCGGCGGGGTGGTCGGCGAGCAACCCGACGATGTCCTGGTGCACGGGACCCCAGACCGGTTCGGTCATCTCTCCTCCACGATGGTCGGCGCCCCCCACGACGCCATCCGACTCCGCCGGACAGCCTGCCAGCCGCCGGGCGTGGGTCGGATCAGTAGAACGACGTATTCGGCGTACGTCTATTCCGGACGGTTGCGCAGGAAGATGGCGCTGGCCTGCACCCGGGTCCGGACCTGGAGCTTGTCGAAGATGTGCGACACGTGCACGCCGATGGTCCGCTCACTGATGAACAGCCGCTGGCCGATCTCCTTGTTCGTCAGCCCCTCGGCGACCGCGGCGAGCACCTCCCGCTCGCGCGCGGTCAGCACCGCCAGCTCGTCCACCGCCGGCACGGCGGGCGCCGCGCGCGGCCGGGGCGCCGGCGCCGGCGCGTCGTCCAGGGTCACCCGGGCCCGACCCGCCAGGGTACGGATCTCCGCGCTGAGCGGCACCGCGCCGAGCGCCTGCGCCGTCGCGTGCGCCTGACGCAGCAGCTTGCCGGCGGTCGCCATCCGGCTGCGCCGGGACAGCAGCGCCTCGGCCTGCCGCAGGCGGGAGTACGCCGCCGGATAGGGGTGGTGCCGCCGGTCCCACTCGGTGGCCGAGCGGCCCCACAGCTCGGGGTCGCCCCGGCCGTCGTCGAGCCGGCTCAGCTCGGCGTCGCAGAGCGCCAGGAAACCGTCCGCGACGTACCGCACCGGGGCGCCCGCCCGGGCGCTCTTGCGGGTCACCCGGTCGACCACCTCGCGCAGCCGGCGCACCGCGTTCGGGTCCACCTCCACCGTCCGGCTCGCCGCCGCCTCGGCCTCGGCCCGCAGCCCGTGCCAGGCCAGCGTGGCCAGCACGATGACGTCGTCGGAGCGGCTCTCGGTCAGGCCCCGCTGGACGGCCTGCCGGGCCAGGTCGTGCCGGCCCTGCCACATGGCCAGCCCGGCGCGCAGGATGAGCATCGGCAGCACGTGCCGGGCGCCGCCGCCGGCCAGCACCGTGGCGACCGCCTCCAGGTCACGGTCGGAGGCCTCGACGTCGCCGTACCCGACGGAGAGCCGGCACCGGGCCAGCAGCAGCTCGACCGCGTCCGCGCCGGACGGCCGGTGCCGCAGCGCGGCGGCGACGACCTTCTCCGCCTCCGCCCACTGCCCGACCCGGAACAGCCCGTTCGTCGCCACCGCCAGCAGCCGGGTCTCCCAGGTGCGGCCCAGACCCAGCTCGGCGACGCGCTCGGCGCCGCGGCGGGCCACCACGACGCCCTCCTCCAGGATGTTGAGCGGCCCGGTGAGCAGCTCCGCCAGGTGCAGGTACGCGCAGGCCACGTCCTCCGGCCGGCCGGAGGACTCAGCGGTCTCCAGCGCCCGGCGCATCACCGTCAGCCCGTCCGCCGGGTCGCCCAGGAACGCCTCGCTGAAGCCGAGCGCGGAGCTGGCCAGCACCACCTCGGAGGTGCAACCGGGCACGCCGGCGGCCAGGTCGAGCGCCTCCCGGGCCTGCTCGCCGGCCTCGGCGTAGCGCCCCAGGTGCAGCAGCAGCTCGGCCCGGCGGGCGGCGGCGGTGCACCGCTCGTGCGGCGTGCAGTCGGCCGCGGAGAGCACCCGTCGGTACTCCTCCTCGGCCGGCGCGGAACGGCCGGCGGCGGCCAGGTAACGGGCCCGCCGGATGTGCAACGCGCAGGTCGGCGGGCCGGCCGGATCGGCCGACAGCTCCGCCAGCAGGGTCAGCGCCCGAGCGTGCTCGCCGCTGTGGTGCGCGGCCTCCGCGGCGTGGCTGAGCAGCTCGGCGCGGTCCACCTCGACGGGCGCCGGCCGCCCGCCGTCGGGCGGCACCACGGCCGGCGTGGCGGCCAGCGTCAACGCGGTCGACCAGTGGCGGTGCGCCTCGGCGTACCCGTGCAGCCGTTCCGCCTCGCGGGCGGCGGCCATCGCCGCCGGCAGCGCCCGGGCCGGCTCGCCGGCCTGCCGCCAGTGGTGGGCCAGCCGGGCCTGGTGCAGCTCCGCCGGGGCGGCGGTGAGCGCCTCGGCGTAGCGGCGGTGCAAGGCGGCCCGCTCGGCGGGCAGCAGCTCGTCGGCCAGGATCTCGGCGACCAGCCGGTGCCGGAGCCGGTAGCCGTCGTCGGCGCCGACCAGCAGGCGGTGCGCCACCGCCTCGCGAACCGCGTCGAGCAGCTCGTCCTCGGGCAACCGCACCACCTGCGCCAGCAGCCAGTGCTCGACCGGCTCGACGCCGGCGGCGACCGCCTGGACCACGGCGTGCGCCGGCTGGGGCAGCGCGTCGACCCGGCCCAGGAAGACCTCGCGCAGCGTGTCGGAAAGGCCGTCGCGGCCGTCCCGCCGGTCGCGGGCCAGCTCCTCCACCACGAACGGGTTGCCGCCGCTGCGCTGCCACAACTGGTCGGCGGCCTCCGGCGGCAGCGGCGCGCCGACGATCGCGGCGGCCAACTCGTCCGTGCCGGACCGGTCCAGCGGGAGCAGGTCGACCACCTGGACGGAACGCAACCGGCGCAGCTCGGCGAGCACCCGGCGCAGCGGGTGCGCGCCCCGCAGCGACTCCGCGCGGATCGCGGCCAACACGGACAGTTGCAGGTCACCCAGGCCGGCGAGCAGATAGAGCAGGAGCTGACGGGTGCTCCGGTCGACCCACTGGAGGTCGTCGAGCACGAGCACCAGCGGCCGGCCACCGGCCACCAGGTGCAGCCCCTGGGCGACCCGTTCCAGCAGCGCGCCCGCGCCGTCCGGGCCGGGGGTCTCCTCGTCGAACACCTGCAACAGGCCCCGGACCGCCGAGGTGGTGCGCGCCTCGGCCAGATCGGCGTCGAGCCGCCGCAGCGCCTGGCGCACCGGGTGCAGGGGCGAGGCGTCGCCGATGTCGAGGCAGGTGCCGGTGAGCACCAGCGCGCCGGCCTGCCGCACCTGCTCGCCGACCTCGCTCAGCAGCCGGGTCTTGCCCATCCCGCTCTCGCCGGTGAGGAAGACCGCCGCGGTGTGCCCCGGGGCGACGTCGTCGAGCAGCGCCGAGCGCAGCCTCGCCACGGTCCCGGCGCGGCCGACGAGCGGTGCGGAGTCCACGTCGCTGGCCATGGGACGCAGCCTAGTCACAGGTCCCCGCACCGTTCTACGGCGTTCCGGGCCCTGTGGTACCTCCCGCGTCGACAACACGACTAACGGTTGCGCGTGGCCGACATACGTCGTCCTACCGATCCCCCGAGGGCCCGGTGGTGAAAGTGTCCGGAGGTCGTCGGGCACCGGACCAGGGAAAGGGTGGGTGCGATGGTGATCACCACGCCCGTGGCGAGTCGGGAAGCCGCCCGCGCGGCGCTCTGGCCGGTACCGGAGGAACGCCGCACCGTCACGGTGCTCTTCGTCGACATCGTCGGCTCGACCGGCCTGGTGGAACGGCTCGACCCGGAGGACGTGCGGACGCTGCAACGGGTCTACTTCGGCACCGTCTCCGGCGTGCTGCGCCGGTGGCGGGGCGTGGTGGAGAAGTACGTCGGCGACGCCGTGATGGCGCTGTTCGGCGCGCCCGGCTGCGACGGCTTCGACGCGTACCGGGCGGTCCGGGCCGGGCTGGAGATCCAGGCGGCGCTGGACCGGCGGTCGCCGGGCGACGCCCGGCTGCGGGTGCGGGTCGGCGTGGCGACGGGCGAGGTGCTGGTGGACCTGACCGGCGCCCGCGACGGCGGCCACGGCGCGGCCAGCGGCGCGGTGATCACCACCGCCGCCCGGCTCCAGGAGTACGCGCCGCCGGGCGGCGTGGTCGTCTGCCCGGTCACCCGGCGGGCGGTCGCCGGCCTCGTCGAGCAGCGTCCACTCGCGACCGCGACGATGGCCGGCAAGACGCTGCCGCTGGACGTCTGGCGGGTGACCGGGGTGTCCCCGTACCGGCCGACCCGGCACCGTGGCCCGCTGGTGGGCCGCCGGCGAGAACTGGCCGGCGCGGCCGACGCGGTGACCCGGGCGCTGCGTGAGCGCCGGCCACGGTGGATCTCCGTGACCGGGCCGCCCGGCAGCGGCCGCAGCCGACTGCTGCACGAGCTGACCCGCGCCGTGACGCGCGTGGACGGCACGGCGGTGCGCTGGTGCGTGGCGCACTGCCCGCCGTACCCGGAGGGAGACCTGGCGCCGCTGGCCGACCTGGTCCGCGCGCTGCTCACCCCGGATGCGACCGACCGACCGGCCACCGTACGCCCGCTGCCCGGCTCGGCCCCGGGCGCGGCCGGATGGGCCGCGACCAGCCCGGCGCTGGCCGCGTTCCTCGCCGCGCCGCGGGACGCCGCGGCGGCGGCCCGGGCCGCGGTGGCCGCCCGCGAGCTGCTGCTCGACCGGGCCGCCGGAAGCCCGGTGGTGGTGGCGGTGGACGACCTGGACCGGGCCGCGCCGGCACTGCACCGGTTCCTGGGCCAGCTGTACGCCGCGGCCGGCGACCGCGGGCTGGCGCTCGCGGTGGTCACCACCCACGGCGCCGGCCACGCCGACCCGCGGCCGGCGCCGGTCGCCCGGCGGCTGCGGATCTGGCTGCCGCCGCTGGGCGCGCGGGACACCGGCCGCCTGCTGCGGCACCTGCTGGACCGGGCCGACCGGCCCGCCGCGCTGGCCGCCACGCTGCTGCCGCTGGTCGGCGGCAACCCGGCCGTCGCGAGCGCGTACGCGGCGGCCGACGCGGCGGAGGATGAGCCGACCGGGGTGCCCGCACCGGTCCGCCGGCTGGTGGACGCCCGGCTGGACCGGCTGGACGGCGCGCAGCGCGCGGTGCTGATGGCGGGCGCGGTGGTCGGCGGCCCGGTCAACACTGCGACTGTCGAGCGGATGCTCGCCTGGCCGGCCGGCCAGGCCGGGCCGGTGCTGCGCGCCCTGGCCGCGGCCGGCCTGCTCCGCCGCGCCGGCGCCGGCGCCGTCCCAGGAGCCGGCGGAAACGCGGGCGCGGACGGGACCGCGCCGGACGGTGCGCGCGAGTGGGCTGATTCGGACACCGGAGCGGGCGTGGGCGTCCGGCGCACCGGTGTCGGCTCGCGCAGCACCGCCGTCCCGGGTGTCTTGGGCATCTCGGGCGGCTCGGTTATCCCGCGCGGCTCGGGTATCCCGGGCGGCTCGGGCGGCTCGGGCGGCTCGGGCGGCTCGGGCGGCTCGGGCGGCTCGGGCGGCTCGGGCGGCTGGACGATCGTCGAGCCGGTGGTGGCCCGGGTGGCCGCGCATCGGTTGCCGCGTGCGGTGCGGGCGGACTTCGTCCGCCGGCTGACCAATGGTGGGTCGGTGCCGGCGATCCGCGCCGACCGCATCGGCGTACCCGTCGCCGTCCGGTCCGGGGCCATCCCAGGGCCGGCGACCGACGCGCGCTCCGTCGCGGTCGTCGGAGCGCGCGTCGACGCCGGGTCCGGCATCGGGGCGGGAACCGATGCTGGGTGGGGAGCCTGGACCCGGACGGGAACCGGCGTCGGGCGGGGGGCCCGCACGGGGACTGGCGTCGGCACGGGGACTGGCGTCGGCACGGGGGCCGGCATCGCTGACAGAGGGATCAGCGGCCGTCCGGGGGTCGGCGTGGTGCGCCAGGTGGCCGATCAGCCGGGTGAGGCTCCCGCGCGCCTGCCGGCGCCGGTGGGGACCGGCGTCCCCGGGTGGGACGCCGAGGAGCGGGTGACCTGCCCGCTCGGGGCGGGGCGGTCGCGCCGGTCGGGTGGAGGGGCCCGACCGGCGCCCGTCCCGCCGTCCGGACCGGACGGGGCCGACGCACGCCGGTCGGCGACGGAGCGATCGGGGTACGCCGACGTGCCCGTCACCCGGGCCGACCCGTCACGGGGGGAGATCGGGCAGCGGAACCCCCCGGTCGACCTCGGGCAACGGGACACTCCGACCGGCGCCGGGCGACCGAACGGCGCCGTCAGCGGCGGGCAACCGGACGCTCCGGTCAGTGGCGACGGACGGACCGGACCGGGTTCCCCGGCCCCGTACACGCCGGTCGGGGCGGCGCGGGTCGCATCCGGCGGTCCAGCGCGGGTCGCACCTGACGGCCCGACGCGGGTCACACCTGACGGCCCAACGCGGGTCGCACCGGGCGGCGCGGCATGGGTCGCACCCGACGGCCCGGCACGGGTCGCATTGGGCGGCCCGGCACGGGTCGCATTGGGCGGCCCGGCACGGGTCGCATTGGGCGGCCCGGCACGGGTCGGCTGGGTGGCCGGCCTGCCCGAACGAGCGGGCCGGGGCCGGCGAACACCGACGCCGCCCGACGCCGCGCTCGGGCTGGCCGCCTGACGGTCGCGTCCGGGTCGGAGCGGGCACGGGGCCACTCCGGCCCGGGCAGCGGCCGAAAACAGTCGCGCCCGGCAAGCGGCCAGTGGCGGGCCGATGACGCCACGTGCGCCGATTCATCGATCTTGGAGTGGTGGCACCTCCGATACCAGGAGTAAACCGACATACCTTGGCACCACTAGTCCAAGATCGACGGAGTGGCCGGGGCGGACGCGGGGGCGGGGCGGGGTGGGGCGGGGTGGGGTGGGGTGGGTCAGTCGCGGGCGATGACCCGGCTGCGTCCCCGGAACTCGGCCACCACCTCGTCGCCTCGTCGCACGGTGACGTCGTAGATGCCGCTGCGGCCGTGCCGGACCCGCTCGGTGGCGTACGCGTCCAGCACGTCGCCCGCGCGCACCGGGCGCAGGAAGGTGATCTCGCCCCCGGCGGCCACAGTGGCCGGGCCGTGGCTGTTGCAGGCCAGCGCGAACGCGGTGTCGGCGAGCAGGAACACGAAACCGCCGTGGCCGATCGCATGCCCGTTGAGCATCGCCGGGGTGACCCGCATCCGGGCCACTGCCGCGCCGTCGCCGGCCGAGACGAGTTCGATGCCGAGCCCGGTCGAGGCGACATCGGCGTCGAACATGTCGTGGGCCGCGGTACGCCCGCCGTCGTCCGTCATCTCAGTGCTCCCGCCGCTGGTCGACGATGCGGCGCATCTTGCCCATCGAGCGTTCCACTCCGTCCGGCTCGATCACCCGGACCGCCACGGAGACGCCGATGGTGTTCTTGACCTGCTCGACCAGGGCCGCCCCGGCCCGCTCCGCGTCGGCCACGGCGGCGTCGGCGCGGCGCTCGACGTGAACGGTGAGGGTGTCCAGCCGTCCCTGCCGGTCGAGTACGCACTGGAAGTGCGGCGACAGCGCGGGGGCCCGCAGGATCAGCTCCTCGATCTGGGTCGGGAAGACGTTCACCCCCCGGACGATCATCATGTCGTCGGTGCGTCCGGCGATCTTCTCGATCCGCCGCATGGGGCGGGCCGTACCGGGCAGCAGCCGGGTGAGGTCACGGGTGCGGTAGCGGACCACCGGCATCGCCTCCTTGGTCAGCGACGTCAGCACCAGCTCGCCGCGTTCGCCGTCGGGCAGCACCGCGCCGGTGACCGGGTCGATGATCTCGGGATAGAAGTGGTCCTCCCACAGGTGCAGGCCGTCCTTGGTCTCCACGCACTCGACCGCCACGCCGGGGCCCATCACCTCGGACAGGCCGTAGATGTCCAGCGCGTGCAGGTCCAGCCGCTGCTCCAGCTCCCGGCGCATGTCCTCGCTCCACGGCTCGGCCCCGAAGATGCCAACCCGCAGCGAGGTGGCCCGCGGGTCGACACCCTGGCGTTCCATCTCGTCCACGATGGCCAGCATGTAGCTGGGGGTGACCATGATGACCTCCGGTTCGAGGTCACGGATCAGCATGACCTGCCGCTCGGTCATGCCGCCGGAGACCGGGATGACCGTGCAACCCAGCTCCTCGGCGCCGTAGTGCGCGCCCAGGCCGCCGGTGAACAGGCCGTAGCCGTACGCGACGTGCACCCGGTCGCCGCGCCGACCGCCGGCGGCCCGGATCGAACGCGCCATCAGGGTGGCCCAGGTGTCCAGGTCGGGGCGGGTGTAGCCGACCACGGTGGGGCGTCCGGTGGTGCCGGAGGAAGCGTGCAGCCGGGCGATCCGCTCCCGGGGCACGGCGAACATGCCGAACGGGTAGTTCTCCCGCAGCTCGGCCTTGGCGGTGAACGGGAAGCGGGCCAGGTCGGCGAGGTCGCGGACGTCGTCGGGGTGGGCGCCGGCGGCGTCGAACGCGCGCCGGTAGTGCGGCACGTGCGCGTACGCGTGCCGCAGCGAGTGGCGCAACCGGTCCAGTTGGAGCGCCCGCAGCTCGTCGACGCCGATCCGCTCGGCGGGATCCAGCTCGTCCGGACGAGGGGTGCGGTCCTGCACGGTTGCCTCCTGCGCGACGGGCCCGACGCCGCCGCGCCGGGCGGGAACCCGCTCACCGTACGCCCGTACGGCCCACCCTGCCAGGTCAACGCCACCTCCTCGCCGATCTTGCGGTTAACGCCCTCCGCACGGGCGGTTCGCGCCCTTTGCCGGGGCCGGTACCGCAAGATCGCCGAGGAGGCGCGGGGGTCAGGGCAGGGTGGGGTGGGGCAGGGCGGGTTATGCTCGGTGAGCCGGCGGTGGGGCCCGCCGTCCCGGGAGGCGCCGGGAGAACCGCGACCACGCCAACGGTCCCTGCCAGTGATGCCCGTCCTGGTAGGAGGCACCGTGCGACGACCGCCCGAGTCCCGCGTCGATCCGGACGTCGATCTCCGCGTACCCGCCGACCGGACGGAGCTGACCGCGCGCCCGGCGGCGGTGCTCGGCGTGATCGCCGCCGGCGGCGTGCTCGGCGCGCTGGCCCGCGCCGGCGCGCAGGCCGCCGCACCCCACCCGCCCACCGGTCTCCCCTGGGCCACGTTCGGCGTCAACGTCACCGGGTGCCTGCTGATCGGCGTCCTGATGGCGGTACTCACCGCCCGACCGGCCGGGCCGCTGGTCCGGCCGTTCCTCGGCGTCGGCGTGCTCGGCGGGTTCACCACGTTCTCCGCGTACGCGGTCGACGCGCAACGTCTGGTGACCGCCGGCGCGCCGGGCACGGCGCTGGTCTACCTGGCCATGACCGTCCTCGCCGCGCTGCTGGCGGTCGCCGTCGGGGACGTGGTGACCAGCCGGCTGCTGGCCGCCCGGCGCGGGGAGGCCCGGTGACCGTCCTCTGGATCGCGCTCGGCGCGGCGCTCGGCGCTCCGCTGCGCTACCTCACCGACCGGGCGGTGCAGGCCCGGCACGACTCCGCGTTCCCGTGGGGCACGCTGACCGTCAACGTGGCCGGCTCGCTGCTGCTCGGCGCGGTGCTGGCGGTGCCGGCCGATCCCGCGGTGACCGCGCTGGTCGGCACCGGCTTCTGCGGCGCGCTGACCACCTGGTCCACGCTCAGCTACGAGACGCTGCGGCTGGCCCGCACCGGCGCGCGTCTCCACGCGTACGCGAATGTGCTGGTCAGTGTGGTCGCCGGGCTCGGCGCGGCCTTCGTCGGGTACGCGTTGGCCGCCGCGTTCACCGGCTGACGGGGCAGCCGGCGGGGGCGGGCGGCGATAGCATCCCGCCATGGAGCTGCGCCACCTGGCCGACCGGGTCTGGCTGTTCCCCGGCGACCCCGACCCGGGCGCGGTGCGGCCCACCGTGGCGGTGGTCGCCGACGATCGCGGCAGCGTGCTCGTCGACGCCGGCCACAGTCCCGCGCACGCCCGGGAGATCCGTGCCGGGATCGCCGCCGCCCGGCTGCCGGAGCCGCGCTGGCTGGTCTACACCCATCACCACTGGGACCACGTCTGGGGCGCCTGCGCCTGGCCGGGCGTGGAGATCGTCGGGCACGAGGCCGGGGTCGCGCCGTTGCGCGCCGAGGCGGCCTGCCCGTGGAGCCACCGTCACCTGCGGGAGCGGGTCCGCGCCGAGCCACGGCTCGGGCCCAGCTACCGGGCGCGGGCGCTCGCCGTGGACGACTGGGACGGCTTCGCGGTGCTGCCGCCGACCCGCACGTTCACCGACGAGCTGATGCTGCCCACCGGCGTGGTGCTGCGGCACGTCGGTGGCCGGCACGCCCCCGACTCGACGGTGGTGCTGGTGCCGGACTCCCGGGTGCTGCTGCTCGGCGACTGCTGGTACCCGCCGCCGCTGCACGAGCGCGGCCCGACCGACGGGCCGGATCTGGCGCTGGCCCGGAGCCTGCTCTCCGAGCACGTCGAGTGGTACGTCTCCGCGCACGACGAGCCGCTGGGCCGGGACCAGGCCCGCGCCGCGCTCGGCGAGTGAGCGGCCGCCGGCACACCCCGCGCGACCGCGATGACCCGGCGCGGACCGGCCCGGAGCGCACCGCCCCTGGGCCTGGACCCGTCCGACGCGGACCGCACCGCCCCGGGCCTGGACCCGTCCGGCGCGGACCGCCCCGGAGCGCACCGCCCCTGGCGTGGACCCGTCCGGCGCGGACCGGCCGGGAGCGCACCGCCCCTGGCCTCGACCCGTCCGGCCCAGACGGCCCGGTCCGCAGGTCAGCGTGCGTGGCGTTCCGGGTGCGCCCGGTTCCAGGCCCGCATCCGCTCCGGGTAGCCGGTGCGGGCCGCCTCGTAGAGCGGCACCGCGTGCCGTTGGGCGATCTTGCCGGCGACCCGGGGCGAGCCGGTGCGGCGGCGGATCCACTCCCCGTCGTGGGCGATGGCGACCACCGTGGTGTCGGTGGCGGTGGTCTCCGGTTCCAGATAGAACTCGACCCCGCGCCGGCTGGTCACGAACGCCTCCAGCTGCGCCAGATCCTCCCGGTTCGCCTCGCGGTCGAGCTTCGTCGGCGTTGTCGGCTCGGCGGCCCGTCGGCTGAACCAGCCCATGCCCGCCTCCTCTCCTCGGCGTCGGAGTCCAGTGCAGCACGCGCGCCTGGCAGGGGCCTGGGAGCGTAGTGGGAGTCGGCTGAGCCGCTCAGCGGGCCGGCCGGTCCGCTCCGGCCGGTGCGCGCAGCACCGGCACCAGCGCCAGCGTGGGCAGCAGGAGCAGCGGCACCAGGCCGAGCGCGTTCAGCACGCCGAGGTGGTCGCCGAGGAAGCCGAGCAGCGGCGGCCCGGCGAGGAACGCGGTGTAGCCGATCACCGCGACCACGCTGACCCGGGCCGGGGCC
Source organism: Micromonospora sp. NBC_01392 (assembly GCF_045040125.1). Taxonomy (NCBI): domain Bacteria; kingdom Bacillati; phylum Actinomycetota; class Actinomycetes; order Micromonosporales; family Micromonosporaceae; genus Micromonospora; species Micromonospora sp. NBC_01392. Next base: position 4,268,760 of record NZ_CP109549.1, read on the forward strand.
TTCTCCTCGTCGTCGGCGGCGGCGCTCATCCCGACCGGGAAGCCGAGCGACGCGCCGATCCCCCACAACGCCACGCCGACCACCGCCAGCGGACCGGAGCCGGCCAGCACGGCCAGGGCGGCGCCGACGGCGGCGAGCCCGATGGTGCCGAACAGCACCGGCACCCGTCCCCAGCGGTCGATGGCGATCGTGCCGAGGGTCCGGCCCAGCGTCATACCGACCACGAACACGCCGAACACGGCGGCGCCGACCGCCTCGTCGACGCCGTACCCGTCGACGAAGGCCACCGCCAGCCAGTCGTTGGCGCTGCCCTCGGTGAACGCCATGACCAGCACCAGCAGGCCGACCAGCAGGGTGCGCGGCTCCCGCCAGGCGGTCAGCAGCGCCCGCCGCCGGGCCGCCGGCTCGCCCGCGCCTGTCGACTCGGCCGGCGCGGACAGGAACGCCCGCGCCCCGAACAGCGTGCCGGTCAGGATCAGCACCGCCAGGACCGGCAGGTGCACCTCGATCGGCACGTCGAGCCGGGCCGCCCCCGCGCCGAGCCCGGCCCCGGCCACCGAGCCGAGACTCCAGGCGGCGTGGAAGCGGGGCATGATCGTACGGCCGATCCGCCTCTCCACGACCGCGCCCTCGACGTTCATCGCCACGTCGCACAGGCCGGAGCCGAAGCCGAACGCGGCGATCCCGAGCCCGACGCCGACCACCCAGCCGGCCAGGCCGGTGGCGAGACCGGCCACCGTCATGCCGAGCGCGACCAGCACGGTCGCCACGACCACCGTGCGGGCCGGGCCGATCCGCTGGGTGACCAGACCGGCGGCGGGCATGGCCAGCAGCGCGCCCAGCGACATGCAGAGCAGCAGCAGGCCGAGCCGGCTCGGGCTGAGGCCGAGCGCCTCCCGGACCGCCGGCACCCGGGAGAACCAGCTGGCCATCGCGAGCCCGTTGAGGGCGAAGACGACGGCGACGCCGTTGCGGGCGGCCAGCACCGGCCGGAAGGCCGGTGGCCGTGACGCGGCCGGCGCGTCGAGGGCGTTGCTCACGGTGCGGTAGTCCCTTCCCCGAATGGTTCCCGACGACCATCGCACACCTGAGAGCGCTACCACCACAAGCGCTCCCACCCCTTACCATGCCCGGTCCGGACCGGGCATGATGCGCACATGGGTACGCCGACCGCACGACCCGCCACGCTCGACGACGTGGCCCGGGCCGCCGGGGTGTCCCGGGCCACCGCCTCGCGGGTGCTCGGTGGCTACGGGTTCGCCTCGGCGCAGGCCAGGGCCCGGGTGGGCGCCGCCGCCGACCACCTCGGCTACGTGCCGGACGTCACCGCCCGGGCGCTGGTGCGCGGCGCCGGTGTCCGACTGGTGGTGGCCGTGGTGGGCCGGACCGACGCGGTCTTCGACGACCCGTACGTGCACCGGGTGGTGAGCGCCGCGTCGCGGGTCTGCGCGCCGCACGGGATCGGGGTGGCGCTGGAGTGGCTGCCGCTCGACGACCCGTCCGGCCTGGGCCGGCTCGGCGCGGACCGGGGCGTCTGCGGGGTGATCCTGGTCAACACCACGCGGGCGGCGCTGGACGCGGTGCCGACCCGGCTGCGCGGCCGGGTCGTCTCGATCGGCCAGGGGTCGGCGACCGTGCCGTCGTTCGACGTGGACAACGCGGCCGGCGCCGGCGCGGTGCTGCGCCACCTGTACGCCACCGGCCGCCGCCGCATCGCCATGGTGACCGGCCCGCGCTGGTTGACCTGCGCGGAGCGGTCGGTGACCACGTACCGGGAGCTGATGCGGGAGGCGGGGGCGCCGGAGCGGCTGGTGACCGGCGACTTCACCGCGGCGCGGGGCGGCGCGGCGGCGTTGGCGGCGCTGCGCCGGTGGCCGGACCTGGACGCGGTCTTCGCGGCCAGCGACGCCACCGCGTTCGGGGTGATCGCCGCGCTGCGTGGGCACGGGTTGGGGGTGCCGCACGACGTGGCGGTCGGCGGTTTCGACGACCTGCCCTACGCGGCGATGAGCAGCCCGGCGCTGACCACCGCGACCCACCCGGTCGACCGGATCGCCACCGCCGCGGCCACCGCCGTGCTGACCAGGGCGCCGGTCGCGCCGAGCACCGCTTTCGCGTCCACGCTGGTGACCCGGGAGAGCGCCTGAGCGGCGGCGGTCAGCGCTCCGGCCCGGTGACCGCCGCGTCGACCCGGCTGAGCACCGTCGCGTCGTCGTCCACGCCCACGCCGCGCAGCAGGTCGATGGCGGTGGCCCGGACCGGCCCGATGACCAGCGCGAGCGGCAGCGTCGGGCCGGCGGCGAAGAGCCGGCCGACCGACCGTACCGCCGCCAGCGCCGCCGCGTCCGCCCGGGCTGCGTGCCCGTCGGCGGTCTCCTCCGCTCCGTTGAGGTCGGCGGCGAGCGCGTCGCCGGCCGCGCGGACGGCGTCGGCCAGCGTGCGTACGGCGGCGCCCAGGTCGGTCGGGACGGGCGCGTCGCCGCGGGTGACCGTGACCGCGGCCCGGGCCAGCACGCGCACGTTGCGCACCGCGTAGTCGATCTGCCGGATCGAACCGGCCACGGAGCGCAGCCGGCCGAGGTGCCGGCGACGCCGGACGTTGAGCCGGAGCGCCTCGCCGGCGGCCTGGACCGCGTCCCGCAGCCGGTCCACCCCGGCGTCGGCGTGCCGGGCCCGGTCCAGCGCGGCCAGGGCGGCCTCGTCGTCGGCGTGGTCGAGCGCGTCGGCGACCTCGTCGAGCACGCCGGCCAGCTCCCTGAACGTGTGCCGGAACTCGGCCACCAGCGGGGCGAGCGGCCGGCGGGCGTCGACGAGCTGGCTGGCGACCACCGCCACCGCGCCGCCGATCAGCGCGTCGACGAACCGGAACGGGATCAGCGACTCGGTGGGGGGCGAGACCACCACCAGGTAGAGCGCGGAGACCGCGGCCTGCACCACGGTGACCGAGCTGGCGCCGACCGCCACCGCCAGCGCGACGGTGAGCAGGATGACGGTGAACACGGTCCAGGTGGTGCGCGGGCCCAGCGCCTGGACCACCAGGTCGGCCACGAGCACGCCGGCGGCCACGCCGAGCACCACCTCCACCGCCCGGCGGATCCGCTGGCCCCGCGCCTGACCGAGCACGATCAGCGCGGCGGCGGGCGCGAAGAACGGCTGCGGGTGCCCGACCAGCCGGGTGGCGAGCATCCAGGCGACGGTGGCGGCGAGCGTCGCCTCGACCACCGGCAGCCAGCCCCGCCGCAGCCGCCCGGCCGCCGCCCGTACGGCCGGGCCGACCCGCCGCCGGCCCTCACGTACCCCGCTCATCCCCACCTCCCGTTCCACCCGGCCCTATCCTGCGGGACCGGCCCGCACCCCGCGCGCGATCTTGCGGTTCCGGCCCACGCTTCGGGTCGTTCACCCGCTTTGTCGGGGCAGGAACCGCAAGATCGACGCGTCGGGTGCCGATCGACCCTGGTCGTCGCCGTCCTGCGCGGGTCCTTGATGGAGAGGGACGGAGGGAGAGGGGGACAGCAAGCTCATGGGTACGGGACTGTGGCGACGGCACGTGCGGTGGATGTACCGGGGCGGCCGGCCGAACCGGGTCGCCCGGGTGTGGAACGGGCTCGCGGCCCGGTAGCACGGCGTCGGGCTCGGCCCCCGGAACTGGTGACGCTGGGGGTGCCCGGTGGGCGCAGCGCGCTCGCGCCCGGGGCGCGCCCGCACGTGCCGGTGGACCGGCACGCCCCGCTCGCCGACTTCGCGCGGGTGGCCGCCAACATTCCGATCTTTTGGATCACGTCGGGGGAGCCGGTGCCGGGAAAGGCGGAGTGACAACCTTTCAGGATATCGATCGCGTACGTTCCCGGGGTCGTCCGAATGGGAGAGGCGGCCGGTAAGATCGGCGACAAAGCGGCGGCTGATCGCTGACTGCCGGCCCCGGCGCGACCGCGCACACTGGGACCATGAATACGAGACTCCGCCGCAGCCGGGCATTCCGCCTCGCGGTGTGTCTCGCCCTTGTGGCGACGCTGAGCGGCTGCATGCAGCTCAACCTCGGGCTGACCGTGAACACCGACGACACGGTCTCCGGCCAGCTCCTGCTGACCGCCCAGAAGTCCGTGCTCAAGCAGCGCAACCCGGACGTCGCGGCGGCCTTCGCCGAACTCCGGCAGAACATTCCCACGCTCCCCGTCGGCACCGAGAGCCGGTACGAGGACGCCACCTCCTACGGCATTCAGATCGCCTACCGGAAAACACCGCTGTCACAATTCACCAGCGAGAGTGTGAATCTTGTCCGGGATGGCGATCTCTATCGCTTCTCCCTTCCGCTGGACCCGAAGAAATACGGCGGAAAGGTGGCCGAACAAGATCCCCGGAATCAGCAGGCGTTCATGACCCTGATGGCGTTCGAGATCTCCGTGACGTTCCCCGGCCGGGTGCTCGACAGCAACGGGACGGTCAACGGGCGCTCGGTGAGCTGGCAGGTCGTCGCCAACCAGCCGAAGCCGGCCGAGTTGCGGGCCGTCGCCGAGGCGCCACCGACGCCGTCCGCCAGCGCGGTCGCCGCCGTGACCGGGGGCGGCTCCGTCCCCTGGCTGCCGATCGTCGGCGGAGCGGTCGGGCTGCTGGTGGTGGTCGCCGCGGTGGTGGTGGTCGTCCTGCTGCGGCGCCGCTCCCGGGGCGGCCCGCCGGCCGGGGCGCCGCCCGCGTCCCCGACGGCCCTCGCGCCCACCGCACCGACCGCGTCGACCGACCGGGCCGCGCCGACGCCCCCGGCCGACCCGCCGACCTGAGTCCCACCGGCCGCAACCGAGTCCCACCGGCCGCACCCGCCATCGACGCCCCGGCCACAGTTTTCCCGCCGTACCGGCGGCGACCCGCCGGTCCCCCACCGCGCAGCGGGCGCCACCCGTGGACGCCGTCCTCGGGCCGCCGCACCACCGAACCCCGACCGCACCACCGCACCGTCGAAAAGGGGGATCGCCGTGAACGATCTCTTCACCTGGGCCGCCCTGGGCAGCCTGACCGGCGCCAGCGCCGCCACCCTGCTCGCCACCAACGTCATCGGCGGCCTGATCGGGCCGAGCGGCGACAAGGCGCGCAAGTGGATCGCGCTGGGCGTCGCGCTCCTGCTGTCGTACCTGACCGCCGCGTTCGCCGACGACGCCGGTCCGGAGAAGTGGATCATCGCGTTCTTCAACGGCCTGGTCATCTTCTCCGCCGCGCTCGGCATCAACCAGTTGCCCCCGGGCAACCGGCAGGCGACGCAGGCGTCGCCGACCCAGCTCGCCCAGGGGCACGAGCCCCGCTTCGTCCGCTCCTGGGTCTGAGGGAGGTGCCCGCCATGGTCTTCGGCATTCTCAGCGCCGCCGCGCAGATCGTCTTCGGCGCGGTGCTCGGCCAGGCCGCCGCCGGCACCGTCGGCCTGCTGGTCGGCGCCGTCGTCGGGCTGCTCGTCGGCGCGCCGTTCGGCTGGGCTACCGCCTCGGCCGGCACCTACGGCGCCGACGCGAAGGGCATCCTCCGCTTCGTGGTCGACCACACGTGGAGCCTGCTCAACACGTTCGCCGGCGCGCTCTACCTGGCCCTGCACCTGGTCGTCGGCCACCAGCTCGACCGGGTCGCCTCGGCCGGCAGCGGCCGGGTCAACGTGGTCGAGGGCGTCTCGCCCCGGTACGCCACCACCATCGGCACGGTCTGCGCCGGGTCCAGCCCCGGCATCCAACGGCACGAGGACGTGCACGTGTTCCAGGCCCGGCTGCTCGGCCCGCTCTACCTGCCGCTGGTCGCGCTCAACTACGTGCTGTTCACCGTCGCCCCGGTGTGGCTGCTCTGGCACGACCACACCAACGCGCCGATCAACAGGTTCACCCGCTACTTCGAGATCGGCGTCTACCCGCACGTCTGGAACGAGGCCATCGCGTACCGGATCCAGGGGACGCCGCCGCGATGACCGGTGCCATCGAGGCGGCCGTCGCGGACGTCGCGGCCTGGCTGACCGGGACGGCGGGTGAACCCGTCCCGGTCGGCCCGCCCCGCGACGACCCGGCCGGCGGCCTCACGGTCTGGCCGCTGGAGCTGCGGCCGGCCCGGCAGACCGCGGCCGGCGGCGCGGCGCGCGAGCCGTACCGCTTCGTGGTCCGGCTCCTGGTCAGCGGCGGTGGGCCGGCGGCGGTGCCGGCGCTGGACCGGGTGCTCGCCGCCGCCACCAACGGGGGCGGCCGGGCGGAGCTGGTGCTGGCCGCCGGTGACCCGGCGCTGTGGCGGGCGTTCGGCGTGCCGCCCAGGCCGGCGCTGCTGCTCGACGTGCCGGCCCGGATCGACCGGCCGGCGCCCACCGCGCCGCCGGTGCGCCAGCCGCTGCGGCTGCGGCAGCTCGGCATGCGCACGCTCGACGGCCGGGTGGTCGGGCCGCAGGACCAGCCGCTCGCCGCGATGCGGGTGGAACTGGTCGGCGCCGCGCAGGCCACCGAGACCGACGCCGCCGGCCGGTTCCGGCTGGTCGGCGTGCCGCACGACCCCGACGCCCCGGACCGTCCGGTACGGATCCGGCTGGTCGGTCGGGGGCGCGTGCACACCGCCGAGTTCGACCCGGCCGCCGACGGCCTGATCGTCGTGCCCGCCCCCGACTGACTCCCCGAGGAGGACCGATGCCCACCTACTTCTCCCCCGGCATCTACGTCGAGGAGGTGCCCTCCGGGGCCCGCCCCATCGGCCCGGTCGGCACCAGCACGGCCGCCTTCGTCGGGGTCGCGCCGGACCGCACCGCCCACGTCGACCGGCCGATGGCGGTCAACAGCTGGACCGAGTTCCTGCGCCTCTACGCCGACGGCGAGCACCTGGAGAGCACCCCGCTGGCCCGGGCCGTCTTCGGCTTCCTGGACAACGGCGGCACCCGGTGCTGGGTGGTCAACGTCGGCGAGGGCGGCCAACTCACCGGCACCGGTGGGCGGCGCGGCGGCCTGCAACTGCTGGAGGCGATCGACGAGATCGCCATCCTGGCCGCGCCCGGCTACCACGACCCGGTGTCGCACGAGGCGCTGATCAGCACCGCCGAGCGGCTGCGCACCATGGTGGCGATCTGCGACCCGCCGCCCGAGGTCACCGACGTCTCCCGGCTCACCCGGGTCGCCACGCCCGGCAAGCCCACCACCGGCAAACCCGCCGAGGGTACGCCGAAGGACAGCGACGACGACGCGCCCGGCACCGGCGGCGACCGGCCCCGGCAGTCCGACTTCGCCGCCTTCTACTTCCCCTGGATCCGGGTCCGCGACCCGCTCGGCGGCGACCTGGTGCTCACCCCGCCGAGCGGGCACGTGGCCGGCATCTGGGCCCGCACCGACGCGTTGCGTGGCGTGCACAAGGCCCCGGCCAACGAGCCGGTACGCGGCGCGGTCGACCTGGCGTACCGGGTCACCCGGCCGGAGCACGACGTGCTCAACCCCAAGGGCGTCAACGTGATCCGGTTCTTCGCCGGCGAGGGCATCCGGCTCTGGGGCGCCCGGACGCTCGCCGCCGAGGCCAGCGAGTGGCGCTACCTGAACGTGCGGCGGCTCGCCATCTCCATCGAGCAGGCCATCGCCAACGGCACCCGGTGGATGGTGTTCGAACCGAACGACTTCACGCTGTGGCGCTCGATCCGGCGCGACATCGGCGCGTTCCTGACCCGGGTGTGGCGCGACGGCGCGCTGCTCGGCCGTACGCCGGAGGAGGCGTTCTTCGTCAAGTGCGACGAGGAGACCAACCCGGCCGACGTGCGCGACGCCGGGATGGTGGTGGCGCACATCGGCATCGCGGTGGTCAAGCCCGCGGAGTTCGTGGTGTTCAAGCTGAGCCAGTGGGCCGGCGGCACCGAGACCGAGACGATCGGAGGCTGACATGCCGACCACGGCCACCCCGCAGCCGGGCGCGCCCGTCGACCCGTACCGGGCGTACCACTTCAAGCTGCTCATCAACGGCATCACCAACGGGCACTTCACCGAGGTCAGCGGCTTCGAGGTGGCGATCCCGTCGCTGGCGTACCGGGAGGCCGGCAACGAGCGCATCCGTGCCGTGCCCGGGCAGGTCGAGTACGCGCCGGTGACGCTCCACTTCGGCCTGACCAACGCCCGGGAGCTGTGGGACTGGGTGAACGCGGCGGCGAAGGGCACGGTCAACCGGCGCAACGTCTCGGTGGTGCTGCTCGACCCGGCCGGCACCGCCGAGGTGCTGCGCTGGAACATGATCAACGCTTGGCCGACCCGGTGGCGGGGCGCCCACCTGAACACCCTCTCCCAGGAGATCGCCATCGAGGCGCTGACCCTGGCGTACGAGGGGCTGGAGCTGGAGTCCGGCAGTGCGACCGCCCCGGCGACCGCGTGACCGGCTGGCCCGCGCGTTGCGGGCCACCGCCGACCGCCTGACGGACCCGTCACCCGACGCCCACCGGCCTCCCGCCGTGCCGCCGGCGGCCCTGCCGTCGCGCCGCCCCGGCGAACCCCCCGAACACTGGCTCCGCCTGGTGGCCGCCCACGCCCCCGGCCTCCTCCTGGACCTCCCCCACCCCCACCCCCCGCCCTCCGGCGGTGATCAAGGAGTTGGCGTCGGCTCCGGCCTCGCGGCCGACACGAACTCCTTGATCACCGGACGATCCGCGAGGGCCGGCGTGGGGTGGGGCTGGGCGGGACGGCTGTGGCGCGGGTGGCGGGCGGGTCCGACCGGCGGTGTCGGCGCTGGCCGGCGGCCCGGTTCGCCGAGATCGTGGTACGGAAGCGCCCTCCCGGGGGCCGGTTCCTACCAAGATCTCCGACAACTCCCGAGCACTGGGACGAGTGTCCCGTCCAGTGGCGGCGCGGCGGGTGGTGGGTGGTGGTGGCGCCTGGACGGGGCGAGTGCGGCGGTGATCGGCTCCGATCCGGACGGCGGGACGCCGTGGATCGACGGGGAGTTGTTCCCCGATCCGGGGGAAGCGGGCGCCGGGGCGGCGAGCGCGCCGACGGGATGGGAATCGGGCGGCACGGGACCGGCAGGCCGGGGTACGCCGCCGGCCGGGGCCGACCCGACGTGGTCCACGCCCGGGGCGGTGCCCTCCGAACCCACAGCGGGCGCCGGACCCCGAGGAGCCGGGTCCCGAGGAGCCGGGTCCCGAGGAGCCGGGTCCCGAGGAGCCGGGTCCCGAGGAGCCGGATCGGTGGCGCCCGACGCGGCGGCTTCCGGAGTCTCCGCGGCGTTCGGCGGCGGCCTCCCGACAGGCCACCAAAGGCCGGGGCGGGACGATGCCCCAGGCCCGGCCGGCACGCGGTGGTCCACCGATACGCGATGGTCGGCCGACCCCAGATGGCCGAGCGACACCGGGTGGCCGAGCGACACCGGGTGGCCGAGCGACGCCCGTTGGCCGGGCGATGCCGGGTGGTCGGGCCACGCCGGGTGGGCGGGCCACGCGGCCGGTTCGGTCGGCGCATCGGGACGGAACAGCGCGCCCGGTCACGACGGTACGCCGAGTCACGAAGGCACGCCCGGTCACGGCGGCACACCGGGCCACGGCACGCACGGTCACGACGGCACGCCAGGGTCGAGCGTCGCGGCCGGGTCAGCCCGCGCGACGGGGTCGACGGGAGTTGGTCGATCGGGGCGGCATGCGCGGCGTGCGGAATGGCCCGACCAGGACGCGGACCGGGTGGACGTACCCGATGGGGCCTGGTCGGGGGCGGCGGGTCGACGCGCGGCGGCCGACTCCCGGCGTGACGGCCGGGAACGACGCCGGGCCGACGCCACCGGCAGGCCGACGCGCGCCGGTGCGGACGGTTGGCCGATTCGCGAGGCCGTCCGTCCGCTCTCGCTCGCCCCCGCGCCGCGCGGATCGGCCGACGGGCACGACCGGAGCGGACACGACCGGGGCGGACACGACCGGGGCGGACACGACCGGGGCGGACACGACCGGGGCGGACGCGACCGGGGCGGACACGACCGGACCGGACACGACCGGGGCGACCCGGGGCGCGGCGAGTTTCCGGTGCCGCTGTCGTGGCGGCGCCCGCACCCGTTGACGCCGCCGACGGCGCACGACGCGGGCCTGCGCCGTGCGGTCGCCCCGTGGCCGGCCCTGCCGGACGAGACCGGCGCGGGCCGGGCCGGCGACGCCGGGCGACCGTCCGGGGTGGGGCGGCCGACCGGTGCGAGCGGGACGGATGCCGGAACGGCCGGGCGGGACCCGTGGCCGGCGCTGCCGGACGAGCCCTCGCCCCGGGCGTCGGCCGCGCGGGGCGCCCGGTTCCGGGACGCCCTGCTGGACCGGGAACAGGCGGGTGGCTGATGGAACGCGTCGCCTTCCTCGTGGACGAGTCGGGCACCCGGGTCGACTGCCTGCTCAATCCGGAGACCGTGCAGGTCACCCGGCTGGCCGGGATACGCCCGCGCGGCGGACCGGACGGGTCGCTCACCGGCGCCGGCCTCGCCGACGACCCGTTGGTCTTCACCGGCGGCGGGCGCACCGAACTGGTGCTGGACCTGCTCTTCGACATCGACTTCGTGGAGTCCCCGGCCCGCCCCGACGACGTCCGCGCGCTGACCCGTCCGCTGTGGATGCTCGCCGAGAACTCCACCGTCGAGCACGGCTGGCCGCGTCCGCCGCTGGTCCGGCTGGTCTGGGGCAAGACCTGGAACGTGCCGGGCGTGATCGCGGCGATCGCGGAACGCTTCGACGCGTTCACGCTCACCGGCACGCCCCGGCGTTCCTGGCTGCGGCTACGGCTGGTCCGGGTGGCGGAGAGCGCCGAGGCGGCGCAGGCCGGCTTCGAGGCGGAGCTGGCCGCGGCGAGCACCCCGACCGTGACGCCCGGCTCGGCGGTGGTGGCCGCCGCGGACGGCGCGGCCGAGCCGGGCTGGTCGGGTGTGCGCTTCGACCTGCTCGCCCACGACGCGTTGGGGTCCCCGCTGCGCTGGCGGCTGCTCGCCGAACACAACCGGATCACCGACCCGCTCACGGTGCCGGCCGGCACCGCGCTGGCGGTCCCGGCGTCCGTCCTCGCCACGCCTCCGCTCGACGCCACCACCACGACGGGAGGTACGCCGTGACCGCGCCTGCGTCGGTGGAGCGTGGCAGCCATGACGATCCCGGCCACGGCCTGCCGGGGGCGCACCACGCGACGACCGGAGGCGTGCGGTGAACCGGGCGGCGGCGGTACGCGTGGACGGCCGGCCGCTGGCCGACCCGACGCGGCTGCGCGGGGTCCGGGTCGCCGCCCGGCTGGACCGGCCGACGCAGTGCGAGCTGGCGCTGGCCACCGCGCCCGGCCCGGGTGCCCTCGACCCACCGGTACGCCCCGGCGCGGCGCTCGACGTCCGCCTCGACGGCCACCCGGACGCGTTCTTCACCGGCGAGGTGACCGCCGTCGAGGTGGAGTACGCGGGCGACGGCGCCGCGCTGCTGCGAATCCGGGCGTACGACCCGCTGCACCGGCTGCGCAAGCGGCAGGAGCTGCGGGTGTTCGAGTCGGTGACGGCCGCCGAGCTGGCCGGGGAGCTGTGCGCCGGGCTGGGGCTGGCGGTGGTCGCCGAGGTCGACGGGCCGCGCCTGGACCGGCTGCTCCAGCACCGGCACACCGACCTGGAGCTGCTGTGCGAGGTGGCCGGCCGGGCCGGGCTGCACCTGGGCGTGGACGGGGACCGGCTGCGGCTGCTCACCCTCGACGGCCACGGCGAGCCGGTGCCGTTGACGCTCGGCGGGACCGTGCACGCGCTGCGGATCGTCGAGAACCTGGACCGGGCCGGGGCGGAGTGCGCGGCGCTGGGCTGGCACCCGCAGCGCGCCGAGCCGCTCGGGCAGCGGGCCGGTGAGGCGCGCAGCGGGCGGCGGATCCCGCTGCGCCCGGAGCCGGGCGACGTCGGCGCGGCCGGGGTGCGTACCGCGGTGGACCAGCCGGGGCGCAGCGACGACGAGCTGGCCGCGCTGGCCCAGGCCGGGCTGGACGCGCGGGTCGCCGCGCTGGTCACGGTCGAGGGCACGGCCGAGGGTGACCCGGCGTTGCGGCCGGGCCGGCGGATCGCGTTGGCCGGCGTCCCGGATCCGGTGGCCGGCGTGTACGTGCTGACCGAGGTGGTGCACACGGTGGACGCGGACGGCCACCTGACCCGGTTCTCCACCGCCCCGCCCGAGCCGCCGCCGGTCGCGGCGCCGCCGGCGGCGACCGTCACGCTCGGCACGGTCACCGCCGTCGACGACCCGGACGGGCTGGGCCGGGCCCGGGTGACGCTGCCCGCGTACGGGGACCTGGACGCCGGCTGGCTCGCCGTGCTGTGTCCGGGCGCGGGCCGGGGCAAGGGGATCGTCGCGCTGCCCGACCCGGAGGACACCGTGCTGGTGGCGTTGCCCGGCGGTGAGCCGACCTCGGGCGTGGTGCTCGGTTCGCTGTTCGGCGCCGTCGAGCCGTACGACGCGGGGATCGTCTCCGGCCGGTCCCGCCGCTGGTCGATGCGGACCGGCACCGGCCAGTCCATCGTGATCGACGACGACGGGCGCACGCTGCGGCTGGCGACCGACGCGGGCAGCTTCGTCGAGCTGCGTCCCGAACTGACCACCGTGCACGCGGCCGGTGACCTGGTGCTCTCCGCGCCCGGCCGGGCCATGGTGGTGCGCGCGAAGACCGTCGACTTCCTGCACGCCCCGGCGGTCGAGGACGCGCAGACCGCCGCCGCCCAGGCCCGTACGCTCGCCCGTTCCTCCGGAGGTGGCTGATGCGCTGGATCCACCGCGACTCGTTGATCACCTGCGGCCACGACGGGCGGGTGACGAACCGCCCGTCGCAGCACTGGGTCACCGTGCGGGGCGTGCCGGTGCTGGTGCGGCCCGACCCGGTGGGGCGGGACGTCACCGCCTGCCCGAACTACGGCCCGACGGTCAAACCCTGCCTGCACACGATGACCGTGACGGTCGGCTACAGCGCCTGGTTGCGGGTGGACCGGCAGCCGGTGGTGCTGTCGCACCTGGACGGCCTCACCGACGGCACGCCGCCGGGGACCGTGCACCACCAGGTCCGCGACCCGCGGCAGATGTTCCTGGGGGCGGACCGATGAGGGCGTTCCGCTTCGTCGGCGCCGGCTTCGACGCCGGCCGCGCCGGCGGCCTGGCGTTGACCGCGGCCGGCGGGCTCGCCATGACCGAGGGCGACGAGACGGTACGCCAGGCGCTGTGCCTGCTGCTGTCCACCACGCCGGGCGAGCGGTTGATGCGTCCCGGGTACGGGTCGCGGCTGCACCGGTTGGTCTTCGCGCCGAACGACGACACCACCGCCGGCCTGGCCATCCACTATGTGCGGCAGGCGATCCGGCGTTGGGAGCCGCGGGTGGAGGTGCTCGACGTGGACGCCGGACCGGACCCGGACGACCCGTGGCGCCTGGTGATCCGGCTGGACTACCGGGTGCGGGCCAGCCTCTCCCCCGGCCAGCTCGTCTTCTCCGTCGACCTGCTGCCGCCCGACGACGAGCCCGACGACGAGCCCGACGACGAGCCCGACGACCCGGGCGACCGGCCCGGCGGCAGCGCCGCCGGCCGGCCCGGTGAGGAGGCCACGCCATGACGCTGCCGGTGCCGCACCTGGACGACCGCGCCTTCCTCGACCTGGTCACCGAGGCCCGGGAACGGATCCGCCGCTCCTGCCCGGACTGGACCGACCTGTCCGCGCACGACCCGGGGATGGCGTTGCTGGAGGCGTTCGCCTACCTGACCGAGGTGATGATCTACCGGCTGAACCAGTTGCCGGAGAAGGCGTACGTGGCGTTCCTGAACCTGCTCGGCGCGACCCGGCACCCGCCGGCGGCGGCCTGGGCGGACGTGCGCCTGACCCGCACCGGCCCCGACCGCGGCCCGGTGCGGGTGCCGGCCGGCACCCGGATCGCCGCGGCCCGCGGCGCCGACCCCCGGCCGGTCGTCTTCGTGACCACCGAACCGGCCCTGCTGGCCGCCGGCGAGACCGAGACGACGGTACGCGTGCACCACTGCGAGCCGGTCGACGCGGAGCTGCTGGGCACCGGCACCGGCCAGCCGGGTCAGACGTTCCGGGCCGCCCGCGCGCCGCTGACCCGCACCACCGAGGCGCTGGACCTGCTGCTCGGCGTGGAGGTGCCGGCCGGCTCGGTGGAGCTGGGCGCCGCGGCCCGCGAGCACGAGGGACGCACGTACGAGATCTGGCGGCCGGTGGACAGCTTCGCCGGCGTCGGCCCGCAGGCCAGGGTCTATCTGGTCGACCGCGCCTCCGGGGTGGTCACGTTCGCGCCCGCGCTGGACCTGCGCCCGGCCACCGGCGACGGGAGCGGGCCGGCCGCCGGGAGCGACACCGGGAGCGCCCCGGCCGACGAGGGGACGGCCGGGGTGACCACGGTGGCGGCGGTGCCACCGGCCGGGCGGCAGGTGCGGCTCTGGTACCGGTGCGGCGGCGGGCCGGCCGGGAACGTGGCCGCCGGCGTGCTGACCAGCCTGCGCGACCCGCTGCCGGGGCTGCGGGTGGCGAACCCGCTGCCGGCCACCGGCGGCCGGGAACTGGAGTCGCTGGAGTCGGTGCTGGCCCGCGGGCCGTACGAGTTCTTCGCCCAGCAGCGCGCGGTCACCGCCCGCGACTTCGAGGTCCTCGCCACCGGCTCCGGCGCGGTGGCGCGGGCGCGGGCGTTCACCCGGGCCGCCGTCTACAGCTTCGCCCGGCCGGGCGAGGTGGAGGTGGTGCTGGTGCCGTACGTGCCGGAGGCGGCCCGTCCCGGCGGCCGGCTGCCGGTGGCGGTGCTGCGCGAGCACGAGGTCGAGGAGGCGCGCCGCCGGGTCGAGGCCGACCTGGAACGCCGCCGCGCGCTGGGCACGGCGGTGCGGGCCGGCTGGGCCCGCTACAAGGCGGTCTCGGTCCGGGCCCGGGTGGTGGTGCGCCGCGAGGAGGACGTGGACGCGGTCCGCCGGCGCATCCACGACCGGCTGCACCAGACGCTCAGCCCGCTGCCCACGACGCTCAACCCGACCGGCTGGGCGTTCGGTGAGCCGCTGCGCGCGTCGAACGTCTACCGGATGCTGGAGCACGCCGAGCCGGGCGTGCGGTACGTCGAGTCGGTGCGGTTCGTGGTCGACGAGGCGCCGGACGCGCAGGTGCGGACCGTCGCGGTGGACCAGTACCAGCCGGACACCTGGTACGCCGGGCGCGGGCCGGTGCTGTTCCGCTCGACCGACGCGGGCGCGGGCTGGGAGCCGGCCGGCCGGTTCGACGACGAGACGGTGGTCCGGGTGGCGCCCGCGCCCGCCCCGACCCGCCCCGGCGTGGTGCCCCGGGCCGGTTCGGTGGCGGTGGTGACCGCGCGCGACGCCGGCGGCTCCCGGGTCCGGCTGAGCACCGACCTGGGCGAGACGTGGACGCTGCTCACCGACCTCGACTCCGGCGTGCGGGACCTGGCCTGGATCGACCGGGACGGCACCGGCGCGCTGCTGCTGGCCACCGACGCGGGCCTGTACGAGGTGCCGCTGCTGCCCGGCGCGGTGCCGTTGCAGATCCTGGTCGACCCGGCCGACGCCGACCGCGGGTTCTACGCGGTGCGGTCGTTCGTCTCCGAGCGCGGCGCGCCCGGCGTGGCGGTCGCCGCGCAGGCCGGCTTCGGCGTCTACCTGTCCGTCGCGGCCGGCCGCCCCGGCACGTTCAGCCACGTCGGCCTGGCCAACGTGGACAACCGGGTCCTCGCGGTGCAGTACGACGGCCCGGCCACGCTGCTGTGGTGCGGCGCGGGCGAGCCGGACCCGAAGAAACCCGGCCAGGGCGCGCACCGCACCCGGCTGTTCGAGTCCGACGTGCAGTGGCAGTCGATGGCCGCCGGCTGGATCGGCGGCACCTGCCGGGACCTGGCGTTCAGCGGGCCGCTGGCGCTGGCGGCCACACAGAGCGGCGGCGTGGTCCGGCTGGACACCCTCGCCGGGCAGCCGCAGTGGCGGCCGGTGATGGTCAACTGCGGGCTGCCGCTGCGGGACCGGACCCGGTTCTCGCCGGTGGACGCCATCGCCGCCACCGCGCCGACCGACCCGTCCGGCGCCGGTCGGCTGGTGCTGGCCGGCGGCGAGCGCGGCGTGTACCGCAGCGGCGACGGCGAGGACTGGACGGCCAGCGCCAACCAGGCCACCGCCGACGTGGTCACCGTCCCCGGCACCTGGCTGCTCTGCTCCGGCGAGCACGACATCGAGGTGGTGCGGCAGGATGCGCCGAACCGCGATTGAGCGGCTGTTGCCGGCCGCGTACCAGCGGGCCGCCGGCCCGGGCAGCGTGCTGGGCGCGCTGCTGGACGTGATGGAGGCGCTGCACGCCCCGGACGAGGCGGTGCTCGCCGACGTCGACGCGCTGTTCGGGCCGTACCGGACGCCGGACGGGTTCGTGGCGTACCTGACGCGCTGGGTGGCGATGGACCACGTGGTCGCCGCGCCGCGCGCCGACGCGCCACCGCCGCTGCCGCTGGGCCGGCTACGGGACCTGGTCGCGCACGGCGCGCTGCTGGCCCGCTGGCGCGGCACCCCGTACGGGATGCGCACCGCGCTGGAGCTGGCCACCGGGGTGACCGGGTTCGTGCTGGACGAACCGGCCGACCGGCCGTTCCACCTGGTGGTGCGCGTGCCGCCGGCCGCCGCGGACCGGCTGACGCTGATCGGCCGGATCGTCGAGGCGGAGAAACCGGCGGCGGTCACCGTCGAGGTGGTCGGCCTGCCCGACGACCCGTCCCCGCCCGGGCCGGTACGCGCGGTCGGCCGGGCGTCCGTGCCCCCACCCCCGTCCCACGAGCCGCCGGAGGAGCCGTCATGACCACCGAATGGACCGTCGTCGCCGCCGCCGAACAGTTCACCCTGGACGCCCGCAACGCCGGGGAGTTGACCTTCACCGTGTCCAACCCGGGCCCGGCGCCGGACACCGTGGTGTTCGACGTGGCGCCCGGCGAGGGCAGCCAGCGGGCCTGGTTCACGGTCACCGAGCCGCAGCGGGTGGTGCCCGGTCAGGGCTCGGTGTCGGTGCTGGTCCGGCTCGCCGTGCCGGCCGGCACCCCGCCCCGGCGGTACGACATGACCGGGTTCGCGTACTCGGCGAACACCGCCCCGGAGGAGAGTTCCCGCTCCAGCGGCCGGGTGACGTACGACGTGCGGGCGGTCGCGCCGCCGAAGCGGACGCCGTGGCCGTGGCTGGCCGCCGCGGCGGTGCTGCTGCTGGTGGTGACCGGCGTGGCGGTCTGGCTGGTGACCCGCGGCCCGGACACCCCGCCGACGCCGCAGGCCCGACCGGTGACGGTGGAGGCGGAGACGCTGGTGGCCGCCGCCGAGGTCCGGTCCACCACTGCCGCGAAGGCCGAGGTGGTGGCGCAGGAGAACTGCTGCGACGTGACGTGGTCCGGCGACGCGCAACTGTTCTTCCTGGGCCGGGCGGTCGGTGACCGGGTGACCGTGCCGGTGGACCTACCGGCGGACGGCGCCTGGCGGTTCTCCACCGTGCGCACCACCTCGTTCGACTACGCGAACACCATCTGGCTGGTCGACGGCCGGCAGGTGGGCGACACGTTCCTCGGCTTCACACCGACCGTGGTGCGCACCGACGACGTGGCGGTGGGCACGCTGGAGCTGACCCGGGGCACGCACAAGCTGACGCTGGTGGTGGTGAGCCGGACCCAGGGCACCGACCGCTACTTCGCCGGCGTCGATCAGATCCGGTTCACCCCGGTCGGCCAACCATGAGTGGTCGGCAGAAGCTGCTGGTGATCGCGCTGGCCGCGTTGCTGGTGGTGCTCTACGTGGTGGCGGTGGCCGGGCGGCCCGACGGCCCCGGTGATCCGGCCGCCGGGCCGGGACCACTGGCCCGGCTAGGACGCGGCGCCGGCACGGTGGACCCGGCGACGGTGGGCGTGGCGTGCGTGCCGCCGGCCACCGCCCCGACCGCCACCGCCGACGGGGTGGTGGTCGCGTTCGGCGCCACCTGCCGGCTGCGCGTCGCCGACCCGGGCGCGCTGCGCACGCTGGTGCTGCGCGGCGCGACGCCGTTCGAGGTGACCGCCCGCGCGCCCGGCGACGCGGACGTCATGGTCACCGACGAGGTCACGCCGGGGCCGGACGGGGCGACGGTGGCGACGGTGGCGGTGGACCGGGAGACCGAGGTGCTCCTGCGGTGCCCGGGAGGTGGCGGGTGCACGGTCACGCTCGCCCGGTCCTGACCGGGCCCGACCGCCGGGAGGCGCGACATGGGTGAGCTGCGGAAGCCGTTCCTGCTGCTGGCGCTGCTGGCGGTGGCGCTGGTGGTCGGCGTGGAGCTGGGCGCGGCGGCGCTGACCGGCGGCGGGGACGCGGGCGCCGCGCTGCGGGACAGCGCCGGCGGGCTCGGCGTCGAGCTGGGCGACGTCGGCGCGGTGGCCGAGCCGTCCGGTCGGGGCACCGGCTACCTGGCGCTGATCGACGTGGTGGCGCTCTGGACCACCGGGCTGTTCGCGCTGAGCCTGGTGCTGCCCGACCGGGTCCAGGGCCGGGTGCAGGGCGCGGCCACGCTGGTCTTCTCGGTGGTGCTGCTGCTGGTGTCGCTGGTGCTGCTGGTCGTCGCGTTCGTCGAGCTGACGGTGATGGTCTCGCTGTTCCTGGCGGTCCCGTTCGGCACGCTGGCGTACCTCGCGGTGTGGGGGTTCTTCCCGGTCGGCGACGCGGCCGTGCTGCTCGGGCTGGCGCTGCTGCTCAAGCTGGTCTGGGCCGGGCTGCTGCTGGCCGCGCAGCCGCGCTTCCTGCGCAACAAGGGGCTGGTGCTGCTGGCGACGACCACGCTGCTGTGCACCCTGGTGTTGCAGTTCCTGCACGGCCTGGTGCCGGTGATCCTGGTCAGCGTCGTCGACGACCTGGGCGCGGTGGTCTTCGCGGTGGTGGCGATCATCTGGGCGCTGGTGCTGCTGGTCGGCTCGATCCCGGCGATCGTCAAGGCGGTGCGGACCACCGCGACGACGTCCGGCCGCACCGTCAGCTGACCGGGTCGCCGGTGGCGAGCGCGGCCAGGCGCGGGAGCTGTGCCGGGTCGGTGAGCGCCGAGCCGACCGCCACCACGCGTACGCCGGCGGCCAGGAAGTCGCCCGCGTTGCCGGCGTCGATGCCGCCGGTGGCCACGAACCGTGCCTCCGGCAGCGGCCCGGCGACCGCCCGGAACCAGGCCGGGCCGAGACTGACCGCCGGGAACGCCTTGAGCCAGACCAGGCCGTGCTCGAGCGCCCGCTGCGCCTCGGTCGGGGTGGCCACGCCGGGCAGGTGCGGAATGCCGTAGCCGCGCGCCGTGTCCGCGACGGCCAGGTCCAGGCCGGGGGCGACGGTGAACGCCGCGCCGGCGCTCATCGCCTGGCGGACCTGCGCCGGGGTCCGGACCGTGCCGGCGCCGACGAGCCGGTCCCGGCGACGTCCGGCGGTGACCGCGGCGCTCAGCGCGGGCACCGCCGCGGGGGTACGGATCGGGACCTCCACCACGCCGATGCCGAGATCCCAGGCCAGCTCCGCGAGCCGGACCGTCTCCTCCGGCGGCAGGTCGCGCAGGATCACCATGACCCGCCCGTCGCCGAACAGCGGTGCGAAGTCGTGCTCGGTCATGTGCCGCTCCCCTCGTCGCGCCGCCTTGCCGGCGCCGCCCATTCCCGGTCCGTCAGCGCCAGCGCCCGGGCGATCCCGGCCGGATCGGGCGGCGGCGCGGTGTCGCCCGGCGTGGCCAGCACCGGCGCGGCGGTGAGATGCCCCATCCGCAGGCAGGCGCGCAGGTCGAGGTCGCGCAGCAGCCCGGCGAGGAAGCCGGCGGCGAACGCGTCCCCGGCGCCGACCGGCTCCACCACGTCCACCGGGGGCGTCGGCACGAAGACCGCCGGCCCGGTACGCGGCAGCGCGGTCGCGCCGACCGGCCCGTCCTTGACCACCACCAGCTCCGGCCCGGGCAGCAGGTCGCGGACGGCGGCCGGGTCGGCGCTGCCCCACAGCGTCGCCGCCTCGTCCAGCCCGACGAGCACCACGTCGGCGCGGTCGGCCAGGTCCCGCAGCGCCGGCGCGGCCCGGTCGGCGGGCCAGAGCGCCGGACGGTGGTTCACGTCGAACGTGGTCCGGGCCCCGGGCAGCGCCCGCCCGGCCAGCGCGTGCGCGAGCAGCTCCCGGCAGGAGTCGGAGAGCGCGGCGGTGATCCCGGACAGGTGCAGCAGCCGCACCCCGGCCAGCCGCGGGTCGGCCAGGTCCGACGCGCCGAGGCGGCTCGCCGCGGACCCGGCGCGGTGGTAGTGCACGCGGGTGCCGGCCGGGCCGGGATCCTTGAGGTAGACGCCGGTCGGCGCGGCCGGGTCGACCGTGACCGCGCGGACGTCCACGCCGGCGGCGGCGATCTCGGCGACCACCCGGCGGCCGAACGGGTCGTCGCCGACCCGGCTGACCCAGGCGGCGCGGTGGCCGAGCCGGGCCAGCCCCATGGCCACGTTGGACTCCGCGCCGCCGACGCCGACCGCCAGCCGGTCGGCGTGCTCCAGCGGCCCGCCGTCGTCGGGCGCGAGCACCACCATGGTCTCCCCCACGCAGGCGACCTCCGGGCCGGTCATGCGGCAGCCGCCATCCGTTCCGCGACCTCGGCCCGGTCCAGGTGGCCGTCGACGACGAGCACCCGGTGCCGGTTGCGGCGCGGCCGGTCGGCGGCGACCACCGCCGGGCGGTCGAACGCGTACGCGACGCAGACGCCCGGGTACATGGCGGTGCGGACGAACCACCTGTCGCCCGGCCCGAGCCCGCTGAACACCAGCGTGTACGCGGCACCGCCGGGCGCGGTGCCGGACAGCGCCAGCCAGGGCGCGGCCGAGCCGTTGACCTCCTCCTCGCCGACCGCGTCCACGGTGCACACCCGGGGTTCCGGGCCGGCGACGGCCCGCCAGAAGAAGCCGCCGTAGCCGGCGCCGCCGGGGCGACCGTTGGTGGCCGGGCTGCCCAGGTGGACGTCGGCGCCGGTGGCGGACGTGAAGGTGGCGGACAGGTCGAGCCACCAGGCGTCGTCGCCGGCCGGCGCGGCGGTGAGCCGGCGGTGCTCGCGCAGCAGCGTCCGGCCGTCGGCGTCCCGCCAGTCGAGGTCGTGGTCGAGCCGGTCGGCGGCCCGTTCCCGCCAGCCGGTGTGGGCGATGACGCCGTGGTCGTCCCGCCAGGTGTAGCCGGTGCCGCGCACGTACGTCCGGCCGCCCCAGAAGTTGGCGCCGGCCACGTCCGGCACGGTGAGGGACGCGCCGAGGTGCCAGAGGTGGTCGGCCGGGAGCGCGTCGGTGACCGGGGTGCCGGCGCGGGTGCGCACCGGATGCAGGTAGGGCCGGGGGCCGTGGCGCGGGTCGAGGTCGGGGCGGACCAGGTAGCGGGCCACCTCGACCCCGGCCACGACCAGCCGCTCATCCCCGGGATCAGCGGTCACGACGCCTCCGGCCCGAGCGCGGCGGAGTGGGCGCGCGCCCGGCGTCGGGCGTCCACCGCGTGCAGCGCGGCGAGGGCGTACCCGCCGAGGATCGGCACCGCCACCGGGGTGACGAGCGCGGCGAGCAGCGCGGCGAGCCCGCCGATCCCGGCCGCGGCGGCCCAGCCGCCGGGGTGTCGGGCGCAGACGCGGGCCACCTCGCCGGCGGCGCGACGCCAGCCCCGCCCTCCGGTGCGTCCGACCGCGACGGCGACCAGGCCGGCGTACCCGAGCACTGCCGCGACCACGACGGCGGTGACCGCCAGGGCGGGCCCGCCGCCGGGCACCCGGTCGGTGGCCAGTGCCAGCAGGTCGACGGCGAGCAGCGCGGCGACCGCGAGCGCGACGGCGCTGACCGCCGTGCCGGCGGGCACCGCGCGGCCGAACCGGGTCAGGCTGGTCCGGGCCGGCGGCCAGCTCCCGGTGACGGACCGGTCGTGCAGCGCGGCGGAGGCGGTGGCGACGGCCGGGGCGAGCGTGAGCACCGGCAGCGACGCCGCCGCCACGGCGAGGCCGAGCAGCGCCAGGTCGGCCGCCTCGGCCACGGTGTCCCGCCAGTCCCGGCGGGGGGCCTCGGCGCTCATCCCTTCAACCCGCTGGTGTTGATGCCCTCGACCAGCATCCGCTGGAAGGCGAGGAAGAACAGGAACACCGGCAGCAGCGACAGCACCGACATGGCGAACATCGGGCCGACCGCGCTCTGGCTGGTCGAGTCGATGAACAGGGTCAGCGCCACCGGGACGGTGTAGTCCTCCAGCGTGGACAGGAAGACCAGTTGGCGGAAGAAGTCGTTCCAGGTCCAGATGAACGAGAAGATCGCGGTGGTGACCAGCGCGGGGCGGCTCAGCGGCAGGATCACGTGCCGGAAGACGCCGTACGGCGACGCGCCGTCGATCTTGGCGGCCTCGTCCAGCTCGCGGGGGATGCCGCGCATGAACTGCACCATGAGGAAGACGAAGAACGCCTCGGTGGCCAGGAAGTGCGGGATGAGCAGCGGCAGGTACGGCCAGTCGCCGCCGACCAGGCCGAGGCTGCGGAACAGGATGTACTGCGGCACGATCAGCACGTGCCCGGGCAGCAGCAGGGTGCCGATCATGACGGTGAACCACGCCTTGCGGAACCGGAACCGCAACCGCCCCAGGGCGTACGCGGCCAGCAGGCAGGACAGCGCGTTGCCGACCACGGTGAGCAGGCTGACCATGGCGCTGTTGAGGAAGAACCGGCCGAAGCTGACGTCGAAGTTCGTCCAGCCCTCGGTGTAGTTGCCGGGGGTGAACTCCGCCGGCAGCAGGCCGATGTTGTTGACGATCTCGGCCGGCGACTTGACCGAGGTGCCGAGCATCCAGATCAGCGGGTAGAGCACCACCGCCACGATCGCCACGAGCACCGCCAGGCGCAGCGCCTGCCGGTTGCGCGGGCGGCGGCGGCCGGCGACGGCGGTCACCGCGGTCATGAGTCGTCCCCTCCGTCCGAGTAGTGCACCCAGAACCGGCCGGTGCTGAAGAACACGGCCGTGATGAGCGCGATGGCCAGCAGGAACACCCAGGCCATCGCCGAGGCGTAGCCCATCTCCAGGTCGGTGAAGCCGGAGATGTAGAGCTTGAGCGTGTACATCAGGGTGGAGTCGACCGGGCCGCCGGTGCCGTTGCTGAGCACGAACGCGGCGGTGAAGCCCTGGAAGCCGTGGATGGTCTCCAGCACCAGGTTGAAGAAGATCACCGGGGAGAGCATGGGCAGGGTGACCGCGCGGAACCGTCGCCAGGTGCCGGCGCCGTCCACGGCCGCCGCCTCGTACAGCTCGACCGGGACCTGCTTGAGCCCGGCCAGGAAGATCACCATGGGCGCGCCGAACTGCCAGATCGCCAGCACCATCAGCGTCTGGAGCGCCCAGTCCGGGTCGGCGACCCAGGGCAGCCCCTCGATGCCGAAGAGCGCGAGGAACGAGTTGAACGCGCCGTCCCGGTTGAACATGTTGACCCAGACGATGGCCAGCGCGACGCTGCCGCCGAGCAGCGACGGCAGGTAGAACAGGCCGCGGAACAGCCCGACGCCGCGCCAGGTGCGGTTGAGCAGCAGCGCCACGCCGAGCGCGGCGGCGAGCTTCAACGGTACGGCGACCAGCGCGAACGTCAGCGTGACGCGCACCGCGTGCCAGTACGACGGGTCGGCGGTGAACATCCGCTCGTAGTTGGCCAGCCCGACCCAGCGCACCTCGGACAGCGGGGTGAGGATGTCGTAGTCGGTGAAGCTCAGCCAGAGCGAGAGCAGCATGGGGATCGCCGTGACGCCCATCAGTCCGATGAGCCAGGGCGAGAGGAAGACGTACCCTGCCAGGCCCTCGCCGAGCCGGGCCCGGCCGGCCCCGCGCCGCGTGGGGCGGGGGCCGACCGGTCCGGTTCGCGGGCTCCGGCCGGGCGCCGTGGTGAGGGCCACGGGTCCGGTTCCTTTCCGTCGAGGGGTCAGGCGATCGCGGCTTTGCAGGCGGTGACGAACTGCTCCGCCGCCTGGGCCGGGGTGGCGCGGCCGTACTGGGCGTTCTCGGCGGCCTTGGTCAGCTCCGACTTGACCTTGCTGTGTCCCTTGATCGGGACCTGCGGGGACGGCCCGAACTTCTGCGCCAGCTCGGACTCGACCTGGATGGACTGCTTCATGGCCGGGTCGGTGGCGGTCTCACTGACCTTGGCCCGCAGGTCCATGTTGGAGGGCAGGCCGCGGTCGGTGCCGAGCAGCGCCACCGCCTCCGGGTCGTTGTTCAGGAAGTTGATCACGTCGACCGCGACGTCGCGGTGCTTGCTGCCCTTGAACACCGACCAGTACATGGAGGCGCGGGCCCACTGGGCGCTCGGGTCACCCGGGTAGGCGACCACGCCCAGCTCGTCCTTGGTGTTCTTCTTCAGGTCCGGCATCTGGTTGGCCCAGACCCAGGAGGTGGCCGCCTTGCCGGTGACCACGAGCTGCTTGGTGATGTCGGTGGCGTTGCCCTGGTGGATGACGTCCGCGGTCGGGGTGGCGCCCCGATCCCGGGCGCCCTTCCACAGCTCGAACCACTTCGTCACGTCCTCGACCGTGAAGCCGAGTTCCTTGCCCCGGTACAGGTCCTTGCCCTGCTGGCGCAGCCAGACCCAGAGCGCCTTGTAGTCGGCGCTCGGGTCCTGGGTGCCGGGCACCTTCGTCTTCTTCGCCACCTGCTCCGCCCAGGCGATGTGCTCCTCCCAGCTCATCCCGGTGGTCGGCTCCGGCAGCCCGTTCTTCGTCAGCAGCGTCTTGTTGTAGACCAGGCCCTGGGTGTTCTCCCCGGCGGCCACCCCGGCGAGCTTGCCGTCGACCACGCCGTACTCCAGCAGGCTCTTCGGGAACTTCGACACGTCGAGCTTGCCGGAGTCGCGGTAGCTGCCCAGGTCGAGCGTGGTGCTGCGGCCGGCGTACTCGGCCAGGTAGTTGTCGTCGATCTGGAACAGGTCGGGCGGGTTGCCGCCGGCGGTCAGCGTGGCGAGCTTGTCGAAGTAGCCCTGGTTGGCCTGCCAGGTCTTCTCGAACGTCACGTCGGGGTGCTTCTTGGTGTAGAGGGCCAGGGCGTCCTCGGTGAGCTTGGCCCGGGCCTCGCCGCCCCACCAGAAGACGGAGAGCTTGACCGGGCCGCCGTCACCGGCGGCGTCGTCGTCGCCGCAGCCGGCCGCGCCCAGCGCGAGCGGCGCGGCCAACGCGACGACGGCCAGGCCGCGGACGAATCGACGTCGAGACAGGGGGGTACGGTGATCCCGCCCGGCGGGTGCGCCGGCGGTGGGGGGCGTTGCGGCGTGCATCTGCGCTCACTCCTCGGCTGTGGGAGGCGACGACGTCACCGGCGGCCGTCCACGGGTCGCCCGGGTCCGCACCGCTATGCGGGCCCGGGCCACCTGCTCAGGCCCCGGTGCCGTCCCGACCGGGCTCGGGAACGGGCCCGGTCGAGTCGCGGACGACCAGTACGGTCTGGAGCATTACCTGTGCGGTGGTGCGACGGTCGCCGGCCGACGCGCCCCGGCCCCGCACGCCACGCGGCGCGTCGGAGTCGAGTTGCAGCAGCATGTCGACGGCCGTCCGGCCGGCGGCCGCGGTCGGCGTGGCCACCGTCGTCAACTTGGGGCGGGTGAGCCGGCTCAACGCGATGTCGTCGACGCCGACCACGCTGACGTCCTGTGGCACCCGCAGCCCCAGCGCGTCCAGCCCTTCGATCAGGCCGATCGCCATCAGGTCGTTGTAGGCGAGCACGGCGGTGACGCCGCTGCGGCGTACCTGGTCGGCGAGCGCGCCGCCGCCGGTCTCGGTGGGTTGGTTGGGCCCGAGCAGGGTCAGCTCGGCGCCGCCGCCCCGGGCGGCCGCCGAGGCGGCCCGGCGCATCTCCCGGGCGGTCCAGGAGCCGCGCGGGCCACCGAGCAACGCGATCCGCCGGTGACCGAGGCCGAGCAGGTGCTCGATCGCGGACCGGGCGCCCTGCCCGACGTCCATCATCACGCAGGGCAGGCCGGCGACCTGGCGGTTTATCACCACCACCGGGACCTCGCGGCTGACCTGCTCGATCAGGCTGTTGCTCATCCGGGGGCTGCACAGCAGCACGCCGTCGACCTGTTTGGCGAGCGCGTGGACCAGGTCCTCCTCGGCGGCCACGTCCTCGTTGGTGTCGGCCACGAACACGTGGTAGTCGCGGTGCCGGGCCTGTCCCTCCGCCGCCTTGATCAGCGGCGGGAAGAACGGGTTGGCGATGTCGGCCACGATCAGGCCGATGTTGTGGGTCCGGCCGGTGATCAGGGCCCGGGCGGCCCGGTTGGGCCGGTAACCGAGGTCCTCCGCACAGGCCAGCACCCGGACCCGGGTCTCCGGGTTGACCAGGTGCGGGGCCGAGAACGTGCGGGAGACGGTGGAGATGTGCACGCCGGAGGCCCGGGCGACGTCCCGGATGGTGGCTGGCACGGCGGGCTCCCTCGTCCGATGTGGTGGGGGTCACGGGGTGCCGCCAATTAATGCAAACGGTTGCGCCGGTGTCAACGGTCCATTGTTACGGCTCGATTGCGGTACCGCTCCCGGGGGGTGCATAAAAACGCACCAATGCGGATTGATGGGGCGGGATGTTCATCGACCGTTGACGTCGTATCGGCCGACGTGGTTTCTTCGGCTGCAAACCTTTGCATAACCGCGGGAGGCCGACGTCATGTCACCACCGGCCCGGAAACGGGTCCGCCACGCCCTGGTCGGCGCCGGGGCGCGCGCCGAGATGTTCGTCCGCGCGCTCGCGCTCGACCACGCCGACACCGCAGAGCTGGTCGCCCTGGCCGACGTGAACCAGGCCCGGATGGACGCGCACAACCGCTGGCTCGCCGAACTCGGCCACCCGACGGTGCCCACCTACGCCGCCGGCGACTTCGCCGCCATGCTGGCGAAGGAGCGGGTCGACGTGGTGCTGGTGACCAGCGTCGACGTCACCCACGACGAGTACGTGACCGCCGCGCTGCGGGCCGGCTGCGACGTGGTCACCGAGAAGCCGATGACCGTCGACGCGCCCCGCTGCCGGCGCGTGCTGGACGCGGTCGCGGAGACCGGCCGGCAGGTCACCGTCGCGTTCAACTACCGCTACAACCCGCTGCACGAGCAGCTCCGCCGGCTGCTCGCCGACGGCGCGGTGGGCGAGATCGGCTCGGTGCACTTCGAGTGGCTGCTGGACGTACGGCACGGCGCCGACTACTTCCGCCGCTGGCACCGGGACAAGGCCACCTCCGGCGGCCTGCTCGTGCACAAGGCCAGCCACCACTTCGACCTGGTCAACTGGTGGCTGGACGCCCGACCGGTCGAGGTGTACGCGGCCGGCCGGCTGTTCTTCTACGGCGAGACCGGCCGCCGGCACGGCTACGCCCGCGACTACGACCGGGCGCACGGCGCCCCCGCCGCCGCCGACGACCCGTTCGCGCTGCGGCTGGCCGAGCACCCCCGGCTGCGCGAGCTGTACCTCGACGCCGAGGCCGAGGACGGCTACCACCGGGACCGCAACGTGTTCGCCCCCGGCGTGACCATCGAGGACGACCTCGCGGTGCTGGCCCGCTACTCCACCGGCGCGACCATGACCTACCACCTCACCGCGTACGCCCCCTGGGAGGGCTACCGGGTGATGGTGAACGGCAGCCGGGGCCGCCTCGAACTGGAGGTCACCGAGAGCGACCACGTCAGCCCCGGCGGCGCGTCCGCGCTCAAGGGCGCCGCGCTGCACGGCGACGAGGCCGCGGTGGAACGCGGCGCGGCCCGGCTCACGCTGCGCCCGTTCTGGGCGCCGCCGGTGGAGATCGGAGTGGAGGGCTGGACCCGGCGCGGGCACGGCGGCGCGGACGCCCGGATGACCCGGGTGCTGCTCGGCGGCGAACCCGACCCGCTCGGCCGTGCCGCCACCGCGTACGACGGCGCGCTCGCGCTGCTCACCGGCCTGGCCGCCAACCGCTCGCTGGAGACCGGCGCGCCCGTCCGGGTCGCCGACCTGCTCACCCTGCCCTGACCGAGGAGCCCCTGTGCCGATCGTCTCCCCCAGCGATCTGCTGCTGCCCGCCGAGCCCGGCCAACGCGCGCTGGCCCGCGAGCTGTACGCCCTGGCGGCCACGCAGCCGATCATCTCCCCGCACGGGCACGTCGACCCGGCGCTGCTGGCCGAGGACCGCCCGTTCCCCGACCCGGCCCGGCTGCTGATCGTGCCCGACCACTACCTGACCCGGATGCTGCTCAGCCAGGGCGTGCCGCCGGCCGACCTGGGCGTGCCGAGCGTCGACGGCAGCCCGGTCGAGACCGACGGGCGGACCATCTGGCGGCGCTTCGCCGCGCACTGGCACCTGTTCCGGGGCACCCCGTCGCGGCTGTGGCTGGAGCAGACGTTCCGGAACGTGTTCGACGTGCACACGCCGCTCTCCCCGGCCACCGCCGACCCGGTCTACGACGCGCTCGCCGCCCGCCTCGCCGAGCCGGCGTTCCGGCCCCGGGAGCTGTTCACCCGCTTCGGCATCGAGGTGCTCGCCACCACCGAGTCGCCCCTGGACGACCTGGGCCGGCACGCCAAGCTCGCCGCCGACGGCTGGGGCGGGCCGGGCGGGCGGGTGGTCACCACGTTCCGCCCGGACGACGTGGTGGACATGGAGTTCGACGGCTGGGCGGCCAACGTGGACCGGCTCGCCGACGTCTCCGGCGAGGACACCGGCACGTACGCCGGCTACCTGGCCGCGCTGCGGCAGCGCCGGGCAGCGTTCGTCGCGGCCGGCGCGACCTCCACCGACCACGGGCACCCCACCGCCCGTACCCTCGATCTCGACCCGGCGCAGGCGGCGGCGCTGTACGACAAGGGCCGGCGCGGCCTCGCCGACCCGGGCGACGCGGAGGCGTTCCGGGCGCACATGCTGCTGGAGTTCGCCCGGATGTCGCTCGACGACGGCCTGGTGATGCAGCTGCACCCGGGCGCGGTGCGCAACCACAACCGCTGGCTGCACGCCCGCCACGGCCGTGACGTCGGCGGCGACGTGCCGCAGGCCACCGACTACGTGCACGGGCTGGCCCCGCTGCTGGACGCGCACGGCAACGACCCCCGGCTGACCGTGGTGCTCTACACGCTCGACGAGGACACGTTCACCCGGGAGTTGGCGCCGCTCGCGGGCGGCTACGCCGCGCTGCGGCTCGGCGCGCCGTGGTGGTTCCTCGACTCGCCGGAGGTGCTGCGCCGGTTCCGGGAGGCGGTCACCGAGACCGCCGGCTTCTACAACACCGCCGGGTTCGTCGACGACACCCGCGCGTTCTGCTCCATCCCGGTCCGCCACGACGTGGCCCGCCGGGTCGACGCCGGTTTCCTGGCCCGCCTGGTCGCCGAGCACCGCCTCGACGCCGACGAGGCCGCCGAGACCATCGTCGACCTGGCGTACCGGCTGCCCAAGCAGGTCTTCAAGTTCTCCGGAGGGCGCTCATGACCAGGATCGTCGACGTCGAGGTGCACGACGTGCGCTTCCCCACCGCCGCCAGCGGCGACGGCTCGGACGCGATCAACCGGGGCGACTACTCGGCCACCTACGTGGAGCTGACCACCGACGGCGGGCCGACCGGCACCGGGTTCACGTTCACCAACGGCCGGGGCAACGAGATCACCTGCGCGGCGGTCCGCGCGCTCGCCCACCACGTACGCGGGCGCACGGTCGCCGAGATCGCCGCCGAGCCGGTGGCGTTCTGGCGGTCGCTCACCGCCGACGTGCAACTGCGCTGGCTCGGGCCGGAGAAGGGGGTGATCCACATGGCCACCGGCGCGCTGGTCAACGCGGTCTGGGACCTGCGCGCCAAGCTGGCCGGCAAGCCGATGTGGCGGTTCCTCGCCGAGCTGCCCACCGACGAGCTGGTGGCCACCGTCGACTTCCACCACATCACCGACGCGCTCACCCCGGACGAGGCGGCGGCCATCCTGGACAAGGGACGCGACGGGCTCGGCGAGCGGCTGGCCGGGCTGGAACGCGACGGCTTCCCGTCGTACACCACGTCGGTGGGCTGGCTCGGCTACCCGGACGAGCAGGTGCGCGCGCTGACCCGCGACGCGTACGCGGCGGGGTGGCGGGCGATGAAGATGAAGGTCGGCGGGCGGCTCGACGACGATCTGCGCCGGGCCCGGATCATCCGGGCCGAGATCGGCCCGGACGCGCTGCTGATGATGGACGCCAACCAGGTCTGGGACGTGGACGAGGCGATCGCCGCGATGAGCGTGCTGGTCGAGGTCGACCCGTACTGGATCGAGGAGCCCACCCACGCCGACGACGTGCTCGGGCACGCCCGGATCGCCCGCGCGGTGACCGAGCTGTCCGGCGGCCGGTGCCGGGTCGCCACCGGCGAGGTCGCGGCCAACCGGGTCATCTTCAAGCAGTTGCTCCAGGCCGAGGCGATCGGCGTGATGCAGGTCGACGCGTGCCGGGTCGGCGGCGTCGACGAGGTGCTCGCCGAGCTGCTGCTGGCCGCGAAGTTCGGGGTGCCGGTCTGCCCGCACGCCGGCGGCGTCGGGCTCTGCGAATACGTGCAGCACCTCGCGGTCTTCGACCACCTGCGGGTGAGCACCGGCCTGGACGGCCGGATGGTCGAGTACGT
This sequence comes from Micromonospora sp. NBC_01392, assembly GCF_045040125.1. NCBI lineage: Bacteria > Bacillati > Actinomycetota > Actinomycetes > Micromonosporales > Micromonosporaceae > Micromonospora > Micromonospora sp. NBC_01392. The sequence goes on from NZ_CP109549.1 coordinate 4,299,299, forward strand.
GGACCACCTGCACGAGCACTTCGTCGACCCGGTCCGCACCCGCGGCGGACGCTATCTGCTGCCCACCGCGCCCGGCTACAGCGCCGCCATGCGGCCGGAGTCGATCGCGGAGTTCCGCTTCCCGGAGGGACCGGCATGGCACTGACCGTCGACACCGACCGGCTCGGCCTGGCCACCCTGCGCCGGCTGCCCGAGGAGAGCCGGCCGCTGGTGCGCCCCGGCACCGTGCCGGCCGGCATCGTCCACCTGGGGCTCGGCGCGTTCCACCGCGCCCACCAGGCCGTGCACACCGAGGCGGCGGTCGGCGCGGCCGGCGGCGACTGGGGCATCGTCGGCGTCGCGCCGCGCAGCACCGACGTGGTCGAGGCGCTGGCCGCGCAGGACGCGTTGTTCAGCGTCACCACGCTCGCCGCCGACGGCGCGTCGACCCGGGTCGTCGGCGCGCTGGCCGGGGTGCGGCACGCCGCCGCCGACCCGGACGCGGTGGTGCGCCTGCTCGCCGACCCGGCGATCCGGGTGGTCACGCTGACCGTCACCGAGAAGGCGTACCAGCTCGACCCGGTGACCGGCGCGCTGGCCGCCGACCCGGAGCTGACCGCCGACCTGACCACCGACCGGCCGCCGCGCACCGTGCCCGGGCTGCTGGTACGCGGGCTGCTCGCCCGCGCCGCCGCCGACGCCGGGCCGTTGGCGTTGGTGAGCTGCGACAACCTGCCGGCCAACGGGCGCCGGCTGCGCAGCCTGGTCGACCAGTGCCTGGCGCTGGCCCGGGTGCCCGACGCGACGCTGGACCGGGTGGCGGCGCAGGTCACCTGCCCCGGCACCATGGTCGACCGGATCGTGCCGGCCAGCACCGACGAGACCCGGGAGACCGCGCGGCGCGCGCTCGGCGTGACCGACCTGGCGGCGGTCGCGGCCGAACCGTGGTCCCAGTGGGTGATCGAGGACGACTTCCCCGGCGGCCGACCCGCCTGGGAGCGGGCCGGCGCGGTCCTCACCGACGACGCCGGCCCGTGGGAACGGCTGAAGCTGCGCGCGCTCAACGGCGTGCACTCCGCCACCGCGTACCTCGGGGCCCTCGCGGGCGCGGAGACGGTGGTCGACGCGCTGGCGCTGCCGCACCTGGACGCGGTGCTGCGCCGGCTGGTCGCCGAGGAGATCGCGCCGAGCTTCACCCCGCCGCCCGGCGTCTCCGTGCCGGACTACGGGGAGCAGGTGCTCGCCCGCTTCGCCAACCCGGCGATCCGCTACCGCACCGCGCAGGTCGCCTCGGACGGCTCGCAGAAGCTGCCGCAGCGGGTGCTGCACACGGCCGTCGACCTGCGCGCGGCCGGCCGGTCGGCGCGGTGGAGCGCGCTGGTGGTGGCCGCCTGGCTGCGGTTCCTGCACGGGCACACCGACGACGGCCGGCCGCTGCCGCTCGACGACCCGCTCGCCGACCGGCTGCGCGCGGCGCTGGCCGACGGCCGGCACACGCCGGCCGGCGTGGTCGACGCGGTCTTCGCGGTCCGCGAGGTCTTCCCCGCCGAGCTGGCCGCCGACGAGGAGTTCCGGGCGGCCGTGACCGGCTGGCTGACCGCGCTGGACCGGCACGGCGTCCGGGCCACCCTGGCCGGCGCCCGGTGACCGTCGGCGCGCCGCCGCGGGTGGCGTTGGTCGGCGCGAACGGGCACGGCCGCTGGCACCGACGGGTGATCGCCGCGCTGCACGGCGCCGGCCGGCTGCGGCTGGTCGCGCTTGTCGACGTGCGGCCCCCCGAGGAGGAACCGGACGCGCCGACGCCACCCGGCACCGGGATCTTCACCGACCACCGGGCGATGCTGGCCGCGTCCCACCCGGACGTGGTGGTGGTGTGCACGCCGCCGCACACCCACCTGCCGATCGCGCGCGACGTGCTCGCCGCCGGCGCGGACCTGCTGCTGGAGAAGCCGCCCGTGCTCGACCTGGCCGAACACCGGGCGCTTGTCGACGCCACCACCGCCGCCGGGCGGGCGGTGCAGGTCAACTTCCAGGCGCTCGGCTCGGCGGCGCTGGCCGAGCTGACCGCCGCGCTGGCCGCCGGGCGGCTCGGCCCGGTCACCGGCATCGCCACCGTCGCGGCCTGGCAGCGTCCCGACGCCTACTACGCCCGTTCCCCGTGGGCCGGGCGGCGGTCGGTGGACGGCCGGCCGGCGCTGGACGGCGCGCTGGCCAACCCGCTCGCGCACGCGCTGATGCAGTGCCTGGCGGTGGCCGAGGCGGTGGCCGGCGAGCCGGTGCGACCGGCCCGGATCGAGGTGGAGCGCTACCGGGTCCGCCCGATCGAGGTGGACGACACCACGGTGCTGCGGCTGACCCCGGCCGTCGGGCCACCGGTGCTGGCCGCGCTCACGCTGGCCGCCGAGGAGCACGTGGCCGGCGACGTGCTGGTCACCGGCGCGCGGGGACGGGCGGTGCTGGAGTACCCGACCGACCGGCTGCGCCTGCCCGGTGACGCCCGCCCGCGCGCCGTGCCGGGCCGGGTCGGGCTGCTGGCGAACCTGCTGGACCACCGCGCCGCCAGCGTGCCGCTGATCGCGCCGCTGGTGCGTACCGGGCCGTTCACCGAGGTGCTGGACGCGCTGCGGGACGCGCCCGAGCCGACGCTGCTCGACGGTGACCTGGTGCGCACCGTGGGCGACGGACCGGAGCGGGTCCGGGTGCTCCGGGGCGTCAACGCGGTGCTGCGGGACGCGGCGGAGACCGGCGTGCTGCCGTCCGAGGCGGGCGTGCCGTGGGCGGTCCGGCCCTACCTGGTGGACCTCGGCGTCGACATCCCCGACAGACAGGACGGAACACATCATGCGTAGACGAACGGTCACCGCCGCGATCCTCGCCGCCACGCTCGCGGCCACCACCGCCGTACCCGCGTCGGCCGCGCCGGCCGGCGGGACGCCGTCGCGTGCGGCGGGCCTGCTCGGCCGCCAGGCGCTGCCGGCGAACGACGGCTGGGCCGCCGAGGGCGCCGGCACCACCGGCGGCGGGGCCGCCACCGCGGACCGGGTACGCGTGGTGCGGACCCGCGCCGAGCTGGTCGCCGCGCTCGGCGGCGACAACGCCACGAACGCGGCCGACGCCACGCCCAAGATCGTGTACGTGGCCGGCCCGATCGACGGCTTCGAAGGGCCCGACGGCACGCCGCTGGGCTGCGCCGACCTGGCCGACCCGGAGTACTCGCTGCCGGCCTACCTGGCCGCGTACGACCCGGCGGTCTGGGGCCGGGTGGACCCGAGCGGCCCGCTGGAGGCGGCCCGGGTCCGGTCGGTGGCCGCCCAGACCCGGCAGACGCAGATCAACGTCGGGTCCAACACCACGATCGTCGGGCTGCGCGGCGCCCGGCTCACCGGGCTGACCCTGATGATCGACCGGGTCGCCAACGTGATCGTGCGCAACCTGGAACTGGCCGACGCCCGGGACTGCTTCCCGGCCTGGTCCCCCACCGACGGCGACGCCGGCAACTGGAACTCGCAGTACGACCAGATCTCGGTGCGGCGCAGCGAGCACGTCTGGGTGGACCACAACACGTTCACCGACGGCGACAACCCGGACCGCGCGCAGCCGAGCTACTTCGGCCGGCCCTACCAGGTGCACGACGGCTCGCTCGACGTCACCCACACCGCCAGCCTGGTCACCGCGTCCTGGAACCGGTTCGTCGGGCGGGACAAGCTGATGCTGATCGGCTCCTCCAACACGGTCGGCCCGGACGTCGACCGGCTGAAGGTCAGCGTGCACCACAACCTGTTCGACGGGGACCTCCAGCGGCTGCCCCGGGTGCGGTTCGGCCAGGTGGACGTGCACGAGAACCACTACCGGCTCGGCGGCCCCGGCTTCGAGTACGCGCTCGGCGTCGGCGTCCGGTCCGCCATCGTCGCGGAGCACAACTTCTTCACGCTCGCCGACGACGTCGACCCGGCGGACCTCATCCGCGACTGGGGCGGCACCGCGCTCACCGAGCGTGGGAGCTGGGTGCGGCAGGGTGACGGCCGGGCCCGGCCGGTGGACCTGCTGGCCGCGTACAACGCCGCGCACGATCCGGACCTCGGCGGCGACGCCGGCTGGACGCCGACGCTGCGCGCCGCGCCGCCGCTGCCGACGCCGCTGGTGCCGCTGGTCGTCGGCGCCTGGGCGGGCGCCGGTCGCCTCCCGCTCTGACCGCTGACCCACCCACGCTCCGGGCCGGCGTCCGCACCCGACGCGCGCCGGCCCGACGGCTTCCGTCGGGGTGTCGGCTGACACGCCGGCCCCGATGCGCGATGATCACCTTTGCCGGACCTCACCGTCGGTGGCATGAATCGGCGGTCATCGGGGACAAGAGGGTGAGAAGCGGGTGGTGACAGCGCGAGTGGATGCCCAGGCCCGAAGACGGGCACGGGACGGAGGCCGGACGTGACGGGTGGGACATCCGGCCGGGTCCTCACCATCGACCTGCCGGCCGACCCCGGCCGGCTCGCGCCCACCCGGGAGCGGCTGCGCGGCTGGCTGCACGCGCACGGCATCGGCGAGTGGGACGTCGAGACGGTGCTGATCGCCACCGGGGAGGCCTGCGCCAACGCGATCGAGCACGGCTACCGCTTCGCCCCCGACGGGATCACCACGCTCCGGGTCGAACTGCGCGACGACCGGCTGGAGATCGAGGTACGCGACCACGGCGCCTGGCGACCGGCCGACGGCGGCGACGAGAGCGACCGCGGCCGGGGGCGGCTGATCATGGCGCGGGTGATGGACGAGGCGACAATCGTCGGCACGCCGGAGGGCACCTGCGTACGCCTGGTCAAGCGGCTCTCCCCGGCCGGCTGACGTCGACCCGGGTTCCGGTCGCCTGTCGCCGGCGAGCGAAGATCAGCTATAAGGGACGTATGGAGTTCCCCGCGTACCTCGCCACCATGCCGATGCACGCGATCACCGAGATCCACGGTGAGCCCGGCCTGCTGGCCCGTTTCCGGCTGGAGGTCGCCGCGTTCGACGACGCGGCCCGCGACCGGTTGACCGAGGCGCTGGACCTCGCCGCCGAGCTGCACCGCGACGACCGGCGGGTCCGGGAGCCGTACCTGAACCACCTGCTGCGGGTGGCGATCCGGCTGATGCACCACTACCAGGTGCGGGACGTGGACGTGATCGTCGCGGGGCTGCTGCACGACGCGGTAGAGGACCACCCGGTCGAGCTGGCCGGACCAACTGTGGACGGGGACGTGACGACCGCGGCGCTGGCCACGCTCGCCGCGCGGTTCGGCGCACGGGTGGCGCGGCTGGTCGCGGCGGTCACCAATCCGGAGTACGACCCGGACCGGGACCGGGACGCGCAGTACCGGGAGCACGTGGCGACCAGCCTGGACCGGGAGCCCTGGGCGCGGGTGATCAAGGTGTCCGACTTCACCGACAACGGCGTCGGCGTGATCCACACGGTCGGTCCGAAGGTGGCTCGGGCGGCCACCAAGTACCGCCCGCTGGTGCCGGTCTTCCGCGAGCTGGTCGCCCGCCCCGACACGCCCCTGTCCATGCCGGTCAAGCGACACATCTTCGCCCAGCTCGACCTGGCCGAGGAGCGCTTCAGCGCCATCCTCGACCCCCAGCCCTGACCCACCCCCACCCCCTCCACCCCAAACAGCCTCTTTCACGGAAAGCGTGGCTGTTCCAGGCGGATCAGCCACTCTTTCCCCGAAACAGCGGCCAGGGGGTGGGGCGCGGAGGGGCGGCGGGTGGTCAGGCGGGGTCGGGGGTGCCCAGGGCGGCGGCGACCCTGGCGCGCAGCGCGGGCAGCCGCTCCGGGTGCTCGCGCAGCACCACCCGCAGGGTGGCGTGGCCGCCGGCGGCTGCCGCGCCGAGCACGTCGAGCAGCGTGCCGAGCTGGGCCGGCGGCTCGTCGGCGAGCAGGTTCGCCGCGTCCCGGACGACGAGGGTGAGCGGCCCGGAGTCGATCCGGTCGGCCAGGGCGTCGGCGAGGGCGTCCCAGTTGCGGCCGTACCAGTCGGGCAGCGGCAGCGCCTCGGCAAGCGTCTCGTGCAGGGCCGCCCGGGTCCGGGTGGCCGGGCCGGGGAGCGGCACACCGGCCGGCTCGGGCGCCGGCCCGGCGTCGAGCGTCAGCCAGGCCGGCGGCTGCGGGGACGCTGCGCCCATGGGATCTGTCCTTTCCGACCGTCGGCGCCGGCCGAGGGGGCCGGCGCCGACGGAAACTCAGAGCCGGTAGAAGTTGGCGTAGTGGTCGGGTGAGAACCAGGTCGCCCCGGTGCTCTTGTTCACCACGATCCGGTACGCGTCCCGGGCGGCGTTGCAGGCGCGCGGGTAGACGTCGTACTCGTAGTAGGTGGCGTTGGTGGGCAGTTGGCCCTCGCGGTTGTAGAACTGCCCACCGGCGAAGTTGCACTGGCCGCCGCTCCACGAGTACCAGCCACGGCTGGTCGGGAAGCTCTTCGCCGACCAGCCGGAGCGGGCGGTCCGGGCGTCCGCGCAGCGCGACAGCGTGCAGGAGCTGTAGACGGCGGCCTCGGCGGGCGCGGCGAGTCGGGTGGAGACCGTGGCGGGGGCCACGAGCGCGGCGGCGGCCACGGCGGTGACCAGGGCGGACGCGGCCAGAGCGCGGCGTACGCGGGTGACGACGGCGCGGAACGGGGTCAAGGGATCCTCCTTGAGCGAGCCGACAGGGCATCGACCAGCATCATTGGCTGGTCGGCGCTCAGTCTGCCCAGGATCCTGCCCGGCGTACAGCCCTCACCCGGCGACCGGGCCCCGAATCCCGGGTGAACAGGCGGTAGCGGGTGCGGACGGACCGAGCCGCCCGCACCCGCCGGGTGCTCAGCGCGCGAACGCCTGGAACTCGGCGATCCGCACGTTCTGCGCCTGCGGGCTGGCCGTCGCGCAGTCGGTCGCCGCCCGCGGGTCGGCGTCCTGCTCACCGGCGTAGTCCGGCGCGCCGGTGCACTGGTTGGTCAGCACCTCGACGCGCAGGTGGGTGGCCCGGGTGCGGGGGATGTCGAACGAGCGCAGGATCAGCTCCGGCGCCCGGGGCCGCGGCGCCACCGCCGGGAACGCGTCCGGCCGGCTCGTGAACACCGGCCGGAAGTCGGCCGCGTCGGCGCAGCTCACCGTGCCGTCGGCGGTGCACGCCAGGACCCGGAACTGCCGCACCGCGGAGTACCGGCTCTGGGTGCCGGCGTCCGGGTCCCCGGTCACCGGCGGGCGCAGCATCGCGCTGACCTGCACCCGGCGTACCTGCTGGAGGCCGCCGGCCAGGTCGACGGTGACCTGCCGCCCGGCCACCGGCGCGCCGAGCGACGCCCAGTTGGTGGCCTCGTCGTCGTCCGCGACCGACGCCAGGTTGACGCCGTCGCCGGCGACCGTCGCGCCCGCCGTCGTCGAGGCCAGGTTGGGCCGCAGCACCACCGGCAGCGCCCGGTTCTGGCCGGCCTTCACGGTCACCGGGCCGATCCGGGTGTGCCCGTACCCGGGCGCCCGGACCACGAACTCGTACGTGCCGGGCACCAGGTCCACCCGGTCGGTGCGCGGGGTGGCCGCGTCGGTGTCCGCGACCGGCACCGCCCGCGCCTGGTAGCGCCCGACGAACAGTTGCGCGCCGGCCACCGGCCCGCGGTCGCCGAGCGGCAGCAGCCGCAGCGAGCCCTCCTCCGCGTACGGGGAGGTGAAGCCCGGCGTCGGATCGGGGTCGGCGTTGCCGACGCTGGCCGCGGTCTCGCCGAGGCCCCGCGCGGCGAACGCGTTCCAGAGCAGGTCCTGGTTGGCCCCGCCGAAGCGGATCCGGTCGGCGGCGAGCATCGCGTCCCGGGCGTCGACCATGCTGACCTGGCTGACCGCCATCAGCAGGAACGAGTCGACGACGAGCTGGATCCAGCGCCGGTTGCCCGGGCAGGACGTCACGTCGCGGGCCCCGGTCGCGCACGCCTTCTGCACGGCCGGCGTGCCGGCGCCCCAGCGGCGCATCATGGCCGCCCGGATGTCGGTGTTGGTGGCGCTCCACACCTCGCCGGACGCGTGCACCTGGAGGCCGGTCACGTCGTAGTCGACCGACGAGTAGTTCAACGGACTGGCGCTCATGTTGTAGTTGCGGATGCCCGCGTTCGGGTCCTGCGTGGTGTACTCGCCGATGGTGAAGCCACGCCGGCCGGGCGCGGCGTACCCGTGCTCGAACAGGTATTCCATGGCGAGCTGGTCGGACCAGCTCTCGCTCATGCCCTGCGGGGAGCTGACGCCCGCGCTCGGGCCGGCGATCATGCGGTTGGTGACCGCGTGGCCGTACTCGTGGGCGATCACCGACATGTCGAAGTCGCCGTCCACGCAGGGCGCGTAGAACGAGCCGGCGACCGGCTGCCACAGGTACATGTTGGTGGTCGGCGCGACGCCGTCCGGCGGGGTGATCTGGTTGGCGTTGTTGCGGGCCGGGAACGTCGGCGGGCCGCCGCTGACGCCGCCGGCCTGCGCGTTGCCCTGCTCGGCGTCGCCACCGAGACCGCCCCGGCCGAGGTTGTCCTGTTGCAGGTTCCAGGTCTCCTCGGTGAAGCCCAGGTGGTAGGTCCAGTCGTGCATCCGGTTGTGCATCCCGAACAGGTTCGCGCGGGCCGCGTCGATGTCGTTGGCCTGCGGCGAGGTGAACACCTCCGGGTCGCAGCGCCGCTCCTGCCACTGGTTCGTCCACGGGTACGCGTAGACGCGGTCCGGTCGCGGCGTGGCGGTCTCGGTGCCGACGCTGAACGGGTCGTTGCTGAACCAGTTCTGCACCGCGATCGCGTTGTTGCCCTTCGTGGTGGTGGTGGACGCCCCGGTGGCCGGGTCCACGTCCCACGCCGGGTGCCCCGGCACGCCGACCACCTCGCGGCAGCCGGCCGCCGGCACGGCGCACCAACGCACCCGGGTGTCGACCGAGGACCTGTCGACGCGCGGCGAGTTCGGGAACACGTCCCAGGACGGATTGTCCTCCGCGTGGTCGATCAGGTCCTCGCGGACCAGCACGCCGCCGTCGCGGGCGTCCACGTAGGTGGAGTAGGCGGCCGGATCCGCGCCGGTGGTGTCCGCGCCCAGCACCACCTCCCAGGCCGCGCGCGGCCCCCGGTCCGCGGTGGGCACCGCGACCAACGAGGTACGCAGGACCTGCGCGTCGGCACGGCCGGCGTCGGCGATGGCGGCCCTGCGGGCCTGCGCGGCGTCGATCGTGGCCGGCGCCGGCGTGCCGGCGTCACGGGCCATCGACGAGCTGACGTGCCAGACCGCCCCGTCGCGTACGCCGATCGCCAGCATGCCGTCGACGGCGGCCGGCAGGCCCCCGAAGCGCTGCCGGAACAGCACTGTCGCGCCCGGCCCCATCGGCGCCACGGTCAACTGCTCCAGTGCGGCGGCGCCCTCGGCGGTCAGCCCGAGCACGTCGGAGTTCGCCGTCACGTAGGCGCGCGCGGCGGCGGCCGGGTCGGCGGGCAGCCCGGTGGCGAGCGGCTTCCCGGTCGAGGTGAGCGTGGCCGGCGTACCGAAGTCGGTCCAGCGGACCCGCGCGCCCAGCGCGGCGACCCGGTCCCGCTGCCGCGCGCTGGCGGCGACGCGGCCCTTGCGGTTGTCCTTGGCCCGGGTGTCGTGCCGGTCCCCCGGCAGGTGGTCGGGTACGGCCCCGGTGCGGGCCTGGTCCCGGGGTGCGGCCTGACCGCCGGCTCCGGCGGTCAGGACCATGCCGGCTGCCATGAGCAGCGCGGTGGTCCCCGTCAACGCACGGGATGGTGTGCGCACGGTCCCTCCTGTCATCGTCGAACGGCGATGTCCGTGCCGCCATCCGACCAGGATGATCGACCGGCCGACACCCGCCGAACATCCATTAATGACAGTGTGTCGATGCCTTGGGGCGCCCGTCAGTGCGGCTGCTGGCCGATCAGCGCGCTGACCGCCAGGTACACCTCCCGACGGCGGATCTGGTCCTTCCGCTCGACCACGAACACGAGGTCGCCCCGGCGGGTGCGCAACAGGACACCCGGGAGCATGTTGGACGCCCCCAGGAGGCGGCTCACCGGATGCCTGACGTTGCGGTCGGCGACGGTTCCCGCGAGACCCGTCATGTGGAACTCGTCCTCGCGCACCGACAGGATGTCGCCGGCGGCGAGCCGGTCCGTCACCAGCCGTCCGCCGGCCATCAGGCTGCGCGTCACGGCGAGGTGCTCGGCGAAGACCCGCATCACCGCGTGGATCCGGCTGGCGTCGGCGCGGGCGCCGAGGCCGGCGGTGAACCCCTCGAACGTCACGAGCGGCGTCCCGTCCCCACCTCCGGGGGTGGTGCGCAGTTTCCGTTTGCCGCGACGGGCCGCCATGACGCCGAGCAGGAGCGGAGCGCCTCCGATCAGCAGGCACAGCAGGAAGCCGAGCGCGGGACTGTTCCGGCTCATGGGTGTTTCCTTCCCTCGACGGCGGAGCGGACCTTGATCCGACCACGAGGGACGGTCGGCGGGATCGGTTGCCGAGCCGCAATCAACGGTGCGGACGCCCGTCACCGCGCCTGATCGGCCGAGTCGACCGACCTTGACGGCGACTCGGCCCGCCCGATCAGGCGGCCCTGACGACCGTGTCCGAGCGCCGAGGACCGTCAGGCAGACGGACGGGGTTGATCGTTGGAGTCTGCTGGCTGGCCCGGGTCTCGGTCCCGCGGGCTGCGGGGCGCCAAGGCCGCCGGCTCCGGCCGACCAGGCTTCGGGAGCAGGTGCCGCACCTGCTCCACCGAACCGCCTCGCACCCCCAGGCTCTCCCGGGCGGCCCGGTAGAACCGGTCACGTCCCACGTCGGCCCGATGGACCATTCCGGGCACGTCCGTCGGCGGCCGGGGCAGGTCCCGGGCCGCCGATTCGATGTCCCGGACCGCGTGCCGCCACTCGGCGGCGGCCCGGACCGTCGCCTCGTCACCGAGCAGCAGCACCGACTCCCACGCCAACGTGTGCCGGACGTCCGCCTCGGCCAGTCGCGCCACTCCCTCGTGGTGGGCGAGCGCCGGCCGCCGCGCCCCGGGACGGTGCTCACCGAGCATCTGGGTCGCCACGGCGTGGATCTCCTTGACCGCCTTCGTCAACTCCACGTACGCGTCGAGGCGCCGCTCGTCCCACCGGACGGTCTGGCTCCGGCGCCACCGGGTCCGCTCGTTCAGGCCGGTGGCGAACATCGTGCCCACCGTCCCGATCAGGACGCCGAGCAGAGCCGGTAGTTGCGTCCCGAGGTTTCCCAGCGCGCTCATCGATCCCCCGCCCGCCGATCCCGTCCGGCTGACCACGCTATCGCTGGTTCCCCGAGGTGCGATCACCGGGAGGCGAAGCCGATCGGACGGCGGCGTACGCCTCCGGGTCGAGGCGTGGAACGGGAACGCGTAGCGCAATTCCGAAGAACGTGCCGGCAACGGCCGTCCCTTATCGTGCCCGCATGATGATCCCGACCGAACCGATCGGCAGCGTCCCCCGCTCGCCCGAGCTGCGGGCCGCCCACGCCGACCACGCGGCCGGCCGGATCGGCGCCGACGAACTCGGGACGCGGTACGACGAGGCGGTGCGGGACACGATCACGCGGCTGGTGGCGCTCGGGTCGCCGGTGGTGACCGACGGCGAGCAGCGCAAGCCCAGCTTCGCGACGTACCCGCTCGCCGGGCTCACCAACGTGGCGCCCGACGGCGTCGTGATCCCGTTCGCGGACGGCCACACCCGGCAGCTACCGAGGCTGACCGAGGGTCCGTTCCGGTACTCGGTGCGGTCGGTGGAGTACCTGCGAGGCGCGCAGCGGTACGCGACGGTGCCGGTCAAGCAGGCCGTCATCGCGCCGTCCGCGCTGAGCCTGCTGTACCCGGCGGACGGCATCGCCGGGTACGACCGGGAGGCGTTCCTCGACGACCTCGTCAACGAGGCCGAGGCGGACATCCGTGAGGCGCTCGACGCCGGCGCGGACTCGGTTCAGCTCGACTTCACCGAGGGCCGGCTGTCGGTGAAGCTCGATCCGTCCAAGGGGTTGCTGGAGTCGTTCGTGGCGCTCAACAACCGGGTGCTCGACCGGTTCACTGACGCGCAGCGGGCGCGGATCGGGGTACACACCTGCCCGGGCGGTGACCGCGACTCGACGCACAGCCTGGACGTGGACTATGCCGAACTCCTGCCGAGCCTGTTCGCGCTCAGTGCGGGCCGGTTCTACGTGCAGCTCGCGAGCGAGCCGGACCCGAAGCGGGTACTGGCGGCGATCGCGGCGCACGCCCGCCCCGGACAACGGGTTTTCGTCGGCGTCACGGACCCGATCGACCCGCGGGTCGAGACTCCCGCGCAGGTGCGCGACCGGGTGCTCCTGGCCGCCGAGCACCTCGGGCCCGAGCGGCTGGGCACATGCGACGACTGCGGGTTCGCGCCGTTCGGCGATGACGTGTCGACGTCTCGGGAGACGGCATTCGCGAAGGTACGGGCCCGGATCGAGGGTACGGCCCTGGCCGCCGAAAGGCTCTGACCGTCCGCGACGATCCGCACCGAACCGTCCGCGAACAGGGCCCGGGTTCCCGGTCAGTCCTGCGTGCAGGCGAACAGGGTCCAGGCGTCCACCTCGGTCGGGTTGAGCGGCCGGGCCGCCGGGAGGTACGCGGACAGGTCCCGGAAGTCGGCCGTGGCGTTGTGGACGCACACCGCGAGCGCGCCGTCGAGCAGGTCGCGGACGGCCTGCGCCTCGGGTGCGGTCACGTCCTCCAGCAGCGGACTCCACACGTCGAGCGTGAACACCACGTGGCAGGCGCTCTGGTCGGCCTTGACCACGCAGTAGTAGCGCCCGGTGTCGGCCAGCCGGTTGCGGATGTTCGCCCAGGTCATCGCGCCGGAGATGTCGGCGACGTCCGCGCCGGGCGCGCACGCCATCTGGAAGAACCAGCGGGTCGGGTCGCCCTGGACCACCGCACCGTAGACCAGCACCAGCCCACCGTGGTGGTACGCCACGAAACCCTGCACGTCGGGGGTGAGGGTGAGGAAGTCCGGGGTCCAGACCCGGTCGTACTGCCGCTCCGCGAGCGACCTGAGGAATTCGATGGTCCGTCCGGCGGCCCGGCGAGCTTCCACGCCCATGCGTTCAGTCCCTCCCCGCGCCCGGCCCGGCGGGCGCGCCCCACGCTACGAAGCGCGACGTAGCGGAATCAAGACATCACCCTGAGATCAGCGTCCGCTCTGGACGGTCGGTCCCGTTGACGGGACCGACCGCATTGAGAACGTTAACAGACTTGGCGGCAAGTCCCGTCGATCGGACTACCCGACACGTCGTCCGATCGGGCGAACGCGAGCCTCGACCGTCCGCGCGGCTGCCCGCTCCGGCCGTACCCGGTTGTTAGGTTGACTCCGAGACACCCCTCACCCGACCGACCCGCCGCCCACGACGGCCGGTCGGCCGGCTGCCGTCCGGCGGAGAGGGGTGCGATGACGGCGATGCCACCGGACCCCGGCCCCACCGGCCGACGACCGGGGCCCGGCGCACCGGTCGGCGACCGGCGGCGACGCTGGGCCGGCCGGGCCCGCGCGCTCGGCGACGCGACGCGCCGGCACGCCCGGCGGCTCTGGGTCGGCGCGCAGCCCACGCTGCGGCGCCTGTGGTGGACCGAGGAGCCGGCGACGCCGGTGACCACCGTCGACCGGCGGCAACCGGAGCAGTTGGTGGTGCCGGCCCAGGGCCAGGTCTACGTGTTCGGGATCCGGGCCACCTACACCTGGTCGTCGGAGACCGCCCGGCCGGAACTGTTCGGCTGGTACGTCGACTATTTTCAGCCGCAGGCGACGCAGCGGCTGCACCGGCTGGCGGTCCGCTGCGCGGCGGAGGTGCCGCCGCACCGTCCGCGCGACCTGCTCGCCGCGCTGACCGCGGCGCTCGCCGAGCACGATCCACCACCCTGGGCGTACGCGCGGGGCGCCGTGACGTTCACCTGCGAGCCCGACGTGACGGTGCACCTGGACGAACGGGTCCGCCGGCTGCTCCTGCCGTACTGGGAGCAGCGCATCGCGCTGGAGTGCGAGCGCGACCTGGCCCGCCGACGCGCCGAGTACGCCGAGGAACGCCACCGGCGCGACCCGCCGTCCACCCCGTCCGGGCCGCACCCGGACGCGAGCCGCCCACCCAGGGATCCGGCGGACCGGATGGACCCGACGCGGCCGACCAGACACGCGAGTCGTCCCGCGACTCGGGGCGGGCCACGCCCAGACACTCCGGTGGAGGCGTTCACCCCGCTGGAGCCGCTGCTGCCTCCGCCAACCCCACGCCCAACCCCCCACCAGCGGCCCCATCCGCCCTCACCGAACGACCCGACCCCGCCCACCCCCTGAACCACCACCCCCACCCCCGCCCCCGCCCCCGCCCCCGCCTCCGCCGATCTTGGACTTGTGGTGCCATGGAATGTTTCTTTTGATGTGATTCCGGAGGTGCCACAACTCCAAGATCGACGCGCCGGGGCGATCGACGCGCGGAATGCGCGGGGTGGGGTCAGCCGACCAGGGTGGCGTAGCGGCCCTGGTGGTCGAGCAGGGTGGTGTGGGTGCCGGACTCGACGATTCGGCCGTGGTCGAGCACGGCGATCCGGTCGGCGTCGCGCACGGTGGAGAGGCGGTGCGCGATGGTCACCACGGTCCGGCCCCGGGCCAGCTCGTCCAGGGCCCGCTGCACCGCGCGCTCGGTCTCGGTGTCCAGCGCGCTTGTCGCCTCGTCGAGCACCAGGATCCGCGGGTCGCGCAGCAGTGTCCGGGCGATGGCCAGGCGCTGCTGCTCGCCGCCGGAGAAGCGGTGGCCACGGGAGCCGACCATGGTGTCGTACCCGTCGGGCAGCGCGGCGATCAGGTCGTGGATCCGGGCGGCGCGCGCGGCGGCCTCGATGTCGGCGTCGGTGGCGTCCGGCCGGGCGTACCGCAGGTTGTCGCGCACGGTGGCGTGCAGCAGGTACGTCTCCTGGCTGACCACGCCGACGACGGCGGCCAGGTCGGCCAGGCGCAGGTCGCGCAGGTCGACGCCGTCGATGGTGATCCGGCCGGCGTCCGGGTCGTGCAGGCGGCTGATCAGGGCGGCGAGTGTGCTCTTGCCGGAGCCGGTCTCGCCGACCAGGGCCAGGCTGGTGCCGGCCGGCACGTCCAGGGTGACGCCGGCCAGCGCGGCGGTGTCGCTGCCCGGGTAGCTGAACGTGACGTCCTCGACGCGCAGGTGGCCGCGGACCGTGGCCGGGTCCAGCGACGTCGGGCGGGCCGGCTCGGCGACCTCGACCGGCAGGTCGAGGTACTCGAAGATGCGGGCGAACAACGCGAGCGAGGCGGTCAGCGTGACGCCGACGTTGAGCAGGCCCATCAGCGGGCGGAACAGGTTGCCCTGCAACGCGGTGAACGCGACGAGCGTGCCGATGGTGAGCGTGCCGGCGGTGCCGGGCAGGCCGGCGCCGAGGTAGATCACGGCCGGGATGGCGGCGAAGACCACGGTCATGGCGGCCATCCGCCAGCGGCCGGCGAGCTCGGAGCGCAGCTCCAGGTCGACCAGCCGGGCCGAGGAGGCGGTGAACCGGTCGACCAGCGCCGCGCCGGTGCCGAGCGTCTTGGCCAGCCGGACGCCGCTGACCGACAGCCCCTCCTCGATGGTGACGGTGAGGTCGGCCAGCTCGCGCTGACGCCGGGCGGTGATCTCCCGGCGCAGCCGGGCGACGCGGCGGGTGAGCCAGAGCGCGGGCGGCAGCACGATCACCGAGACGAGCGTGAGTCGCCAGCTCAGCGCCACCATGGCCACGGTGGTGGCGACCACGGTGGTGAGGTTGGCGGCGATGGAGGTGGCGGTGGAGGTGACCACCGACTGCATGCCGCCGATGTCGTTGGTGATGCGCGACTGCACCTCGCCGGTGCGGGTGCGCACGAAGAAGCCGATCGACTGCCGCTGGAGGTGGGCGAAGACGTCGGTGCGCAGCCGGTGCATGACCTCCTGGCCGACGCGGGTGGAGATCCAGGTCTGGACGACGCCGAGCACGGCGGTGACGGCGGCCACCGCGATCATGGCCGCGACCAGCCAGGCCAGCAGCGTCAGGTCGCGGTCGGGCAGGGCCCGGTCGATCACGGTACGCAGCAGGAACGGCGAGGCCATCGCGATGATCGACGACGCCACGATGATCGCCACCACGGCGGCGAGCGGGCCGCGGTGGGCGGTGAAGAGGCCACCGATGCGGCGTAGCGACACGTCGCGGGCCTGGGCCTTCTCGGTGGGGGACACGGTTCGGCCGGCTCCGCGGCCGTCGGGGATGCGATCCAAGGGGGTGCTCCTTCGTCGGGGTAATGCTGAGGTTACCTCATCATGAGGGAACAACAGGATCGGCTGCTACCGTATTCCGGGTGAGCGGCAGCGACGAGGAGAGCCCGGCCGAGACGTTCTGGGCGGTGGCCCGACGGCTGCGCCACCAGACCAAGCGCGCGCTGGAGCCGTGGGAGGTCAGCCCGGGGCAGGCGCGGGCACTCGGCGTCCTGCTGCGGCACGGCGCGTTGCGCCCCGGCGCGCTCGCCGAGCAGCTGCACATCGCGCCCCGCTCGGCCACCGAGGTGGTCGACGGCCTCCAGGAGCGCGGCCTGGTCGAGCGGCGGCCCGACCCGGGCGACCGGCGGGCCACGCTCGTCGCGCCCACCGCCGAGGGCGAACGGGTCGGCGCCGCCATCCGGGCGGCCCGGGCCACCGAGGCGGAACGGTTCTTCGGCGCGCTCGACCCGGGCGACCGGGCGGAGCTGACCCGGATCCTGCGCCGGCTCCGCGACGAGTAGCGCCGCCAGCCGGTCGACCGGCCGCGACGCCGACGGGACCGCCCCGACCGCGCCGGCCGACGGGGTCGACCCCGATCGTCGCGCTAGCCGGCCAGTCGGTCGCGGCGCCGGCGCAGGAACGCCTGTTCCGCCGCGTTGCCGCTGCCGGCGATCGCCGCGTCGTACGCGGCCCGCGCCTCGGCCGGCCGGTCGAGGCGGCGCAGCAGGTCGGCCCGGACCACGTGCCACACGTGGTACCGGGCCAGGCCGAGCCGGTCCACCTCGGCCAGGGCGACGGCCGGTCCGCGTACCTCGGCCAGCGCGACCGCCCGGTTGAGCGCCACCACCGGCCCCGGCGCGCACGCCGCCAGCCGGTCGTAGAGCGCGAGGATCTGACCCCAGTCGGTGGCGGCGGCGGTGGCCGCGTCCGCGTGCACCGCGTTGATCGCGGCCTGGATCTGGTACGGGCCGGGCCGGTCCCGCCGCAGGCAGCGGCGCACCAGGTCCTGACCCTCGACGACAAGCGTCCGGTCCCACCGGCTCCGGTCCTGTTCCGGCAGCGTCACCGGCACCCCGTCCGGGCCGGTCCGGGCCGCCCGCCGCGCCTCGGTGAGCAGCATCAACGCGAGCAGTCCGAGCGCCTCCGGCTCGTCCGGCATCAGTGTCACCAGCAGCCGGCCCAGCCGGATCGCCTCGGCGCCCAGCTCGACGCGGCCCAGGTGCTCCCCCGCGCTGGCCGTGTGCCCCTCGTTGAAGATCAGGTAGACCACGGCCAGCACCGCGCGCAGCCGGTCCGGCAGGTCGGCGTCGCGGGGCACCCGGTACGGGATCCCGGCGTCCCGGATCTTGGCCTTGGCCCGGACCAGGCGCCCCGCCATGGTCGACTCCGGCACCAGGAAGGCCCGCGCGATCTCGGCGGTGCTCAGGCCGCCGAGCAGGCGCAACGTCAACGCCACCCGGGCGGCCGGGCCGAGCGCCGGGTGGCAGCAGGTGAAGATCAGACGCAGCCGGTCGTCGGTCACGGGCCCCTCCTCGGCGGGCGGGTCGGCGGCGTACAGCAGGGCGGCCTGGGCGTGCCGGGCGGCGCGGGTGGACTCGCGACGCAGCCGGTCGATCGCCCGGTTGCGGGCGGTGGTGACGATCCAGCCGGCCGGGCTCGACGGCGGCCCGTCGACGGCCCAGCGGCGCACCGCGACGGCGAACGCCTCCTGGACCGCCTCCTCGGCGAGGTCGATGTCGCCGAGGAGGCGGACCAGGATGGCCACCACGCGGCCGTACTCGGCCCGGAAGACGCGTTCGACAGCGGTCATCCCTCGCCCTGGAACGGCCGGACCTCGATCGGCAGCGTGGTGGCGCGGGCGTAGCGGCGGCCCCAGTCCAGCGCCGCGTCCAGGTCGGGCGCGCGGATGATGGTGACGCCGCCCAGGTACTCCTTGCCCTCGACGAACGGCCCGTCGGTGACCAGCACGTCGTCGCCGGCCGCCCGCAGCACGGTCGCGGTCTCCGGCGCGTGCAGGCCGTCGCCGAACACCCAGCAGTCGGCCTCCCGCAGCTCCCGGCCGATGGCCTCCACCTCGCGCATCACCCCGGCCAGGAACGCCGGGTCCGGCCGCTGCGCGCCGGCCGGCTGGTACATGCTGATCAGGTACTGCTTCACGGTTCCTCCTCGGCACCACGGGCGACCCCCGGCCGCCCCTCCACCCTTCACACGAACGGCGGACGCCGGTCTCGACACGCCGGGCGGGCGAGATTCCCGCCGGGATCCGGGTATGCCCGGCCGTGGGCGACGGCCGGGTGATCGTGGTGGGGGCGGGGTTCTCCGGGTTGGCCTGCGCGCTCGCGGTCGAGGCGGCCGGCGCGCGGTCGCTGCTGCTGGAGGCCCGGGACCGGGTGGGCGGCCGGACGTTGAGCCGACCGCTGCCCGGCGGTGGCTGGCTCGACCTCGGCGCGCAGTGGATCGGCCCCACCCAGGACCGGATGTACGCGCTGGTCGCCGCGTACGGCCTGGAGACGTTCCCGTCGCCGGCCGGGGGCGCGCCGACGCTGGTGCTCGACGGTGCGCCGGTGGCCGGGCCGCCGGCCGGGCTGGCCGGGCTGCTCGACACGCTGGACGCGTTGGCGGCCGCTGTCGATCCGGTCGCGCCGTGGCGGGCCGCCGGGGCGGCGGAGTGGGACCGGACCACGCTCGGCGGGTGGCTCGCCGCCACCGCGCCCGACCCGGTCACCGCCCGGTACGCCGGCCGGCTGCTGGCCGGTGGGCTACTGGCCGCCTCGCCGGCCGAGGTGTCGCTGTTGCAGATGCTGTTCTACCTGCGCAGCGGCGGTGGCGTCGGGTCGCTGCTCGGCATGGCCGGCGGCGCCCAGCAGGACCGGATCGTCGGCGGGCCGGCGGCGCTGGCGCAGCGGATGGCCGGCGCGCTGCCGCCGGGTCGGCTGCGCCTCGACGCGCCGGTGGACGCGATCGCCCAGGACGCCACCGGCGTGCGGGTCCGCGCCGGCGGTCAGGTGCACCACGGCGACGCGGTGGTGGTCGCGGTGGCCCCGGCGCTGGCCGGCCGGATCCGGTACGACCCGCCGCTGCCGGCGATGCGCGACGGGCTGACCCAGCGGATGCCGATGGGCGCGGCGGTCAAGGTGCACGCGCGCTATCCGGAGCCGTTCTGGCGGGCCGACGGCCGCTCCGGGGTGGCCACCACGGACACCGGGCCGCTCACCGAGACGGTGGACAACTCGCTGCCCGGCTCGCCGGGCGGGGTGCTCACCGCGTTCAGCTACGGCGCGCAGTCCCGGGCGCTGCGCCGGCTGTCGGACGGGGCGCGCCGGGCCGCGTTGCGGGACGCGCTGGTCACGCTGTTCGGCCCGGCCGCCGCCGATCCGGTGGACCTCGTCGAGTACGACTGGTCGGCCGACCCGTGGACCCGGGGCTGCTTCTGCGGCATGGTGACGCCCGGCTCCTGGTGCGACTACGGCCCGGAGCTGCGAGCGCCGGTGGGCCGGGTGCACTGGGCCGGGACGGAGACCGCGACCCGGTGGAGCGGCTACCTGGAGGGCGCGGTGACCGCCGGCGAGCGCGCCGCCGCCGAGGCACTCCACACCCTCGACTGAGCCCCGAATTCAAAGAAAATCTTCGATACGTCTATTGAAAAGTTTCTCCGTCATGTGACCTAATGTTGACAGTTCCTTTCGGCATACTCCCGCCGCCGCGAGGCGGCAACCCCCAGGGAGGAAAGATGCACCGTCACCTGCGATCGGCGCTGCGCGCGGCCGGCGCCGCCCTGCTCGCCACCGTCACCGCCGCCGCCGCGGCCCTGGCCGGCGCCGCGCCCGCCCAGGCCGCCCCGGCCGGACTGCCCGGCATGGACGTCTCCAGCTACCAGGGCAACGTGAACTGGTCCGGCGCCTGGGCCAACGGCGCCCGGTTCGCGTACGTCAAGGCGACCGAGGGCACGTACTACACCAACGCCTACTTCGCCCAGCAGTACAACGGCTCCTACAACGTCGGGATGATCCGCGGGGCCTACCACTTCGCCCGCCCGGACACCACCACCGGCGCGACCCAGGCGAACTACTTCGTCGACCACGGCGGCGGCTGGTCGCGGGACGGCCGGACGCTGCCCGGCGCGCTCGACATCGAGTACAACCCGTACGGCGCCACCTGCTACGGGCTGAGCCAGGCGTCGATGCGGAGCTGGATCGCCTCGTTCGTCAACCAGTACTACGCCCGTACCGGCCGGTGGGCCACCATCTACACCACCACCGACTGGTGGAGCACCTGCACCGGCAACACGTCGCAGTTCGCGGCCAACAACCCGCTGTGGATCGCGCGGTACTCCAGCAGCGTCGGCACGCTGCCGGCCGGCTGGGGCACGTACTCGTTCTGGCAGTGGTCCTCCTCCGGCGTGTTCCCGGGTGACCAGAACGTCTGGAACGGCACGCTGGACCGGCTCCGCGTGCTGGCCTGCAACGGCACCTGCTGACCCCACCGGCGGGGCGGGTCGCTGCGACCCGCCCCGCCGCCGTGTCCGAACCCGACGAGGAGGCCCCGATGTCCGTTCCTCTCCCCCGGCGGGCCGTGCTGCGCGGCGCGGTCCTGCTCGGCGCCGCCGCCGGCGCCGGCGCGCTGGCCCAGGTCGGCGCCGGCCGCGACGCCCGGGCCGCCGCCACCCGGGTCGACCAGCCGACCATCGCCAACTGCGCGACCTGGGGCGCCCGTCCCCCGTCGTCGCCGGTGAGCGTGGTGCAGAGCCGACCCAACAAGATCATCATCCATCACACCGCGTTCCCGAACACCACCGACTACAGCCTCGCCCAGGCCTACCGGAACTCCCGCGACATCCAGAACCTGCACATGGACAGCAACGGCTGGCTCGACTCCGGGCAGCACTTCACCAACAGCCGGGGCGGCTACCTGACCGAGGGCCGGCACGGCAGCCTGTACGGGCTGCTGCACGGGCAGAGCATGGTGCAGGGCGCCCACTGCGTCGGGCAGAACAGCCAGGCCATCGGCATCGAGAACGACGGCATCTACCTCGACGTGCAGCCGCCGCAGGCGCTCTGGGACAGCCTGGTCTGGTTCTGCGCGTTCACCTGCCAGCAGTACGGCATCGCGCCCACCGAGATCTACGGGCACAAGGACTTCAACTCCACGCAGTGTCCCGGTCTGCTGCACGACCGGCTGCCCGAGCTGCGGCGTACCGTCGCCGGCCGGCTCGGCGCCTGAGATGTAAGGCGGGGGCCCTTCTTAACGCATTCGGTAGAGGAAGGGGCCCCGCCTAACTCGACGGACCCGCCAGGCGCGCGCCCACTCGGCTCCGCCGGCCGGGTCGCCACCAGTTCGCCCGGCCGAGCAGGGCCATGGTGGCCGGCACCAGCAGGCCCCGCACCACGGTGGCGTCGACCGCGACGGCCACCGCCATGCCGAGACCGAACATCTTGATCACCGGATCGTCCTGGAGCACGAAGCCGGCGAAGACGGTCACCATGATCAGCGCGGCCGAGGTGATCACCCGGCCGGTGCCGGCCAGCCCCTCGCGGACCGCCACCCGGTTGTCGCCGGTGGCCCGCCAGGACTCCTGCACGGCGGTCAGCAGGAACACCTCGTAGTCCATGGAGAGCCCGAAGAGCAGCGCGAACAGCATCATCGGCAGGTAGCTCTCCACCGGCACCGGGCCGGACAGGCCGGTCAACCCGACGCCCCAGCCCCAGGCGAAGACCGCCGTCAGCACCCCGTACGCGGCCCCGATCGAGACCAGGTTCATCACCGCCGCCTTGACCGCGACGACCGGCGCCCGGAAGGCCGCGTACAGCAGCACGGTGGAGAGCCCGACCACCACCGCGATGACCCACGGCATCCGCGCCCCCACCCGGTCGGCGAGGTCGACCCGGGTGGCGGTCGCGCCGCCCACGTGCACGGCCACGCCCGGCACGTCCGCGGTCCGCAGCGTCCGCACCAGCGCCGCGGTGGCCGGATCGCTCGGCGCCGTGCGGGGGTACGCGGTCAGCGCCACGGTCCGCCCGTCGTCGGCGAGCCGGACCGGGGTGACCCGGGCGACGCCGGCGGTGCCGGCCACCCGGGCGGTCAGCCCGGTGACCCGGGGGTCGGCGCCGGAACCGGCCGGCGGCGTCAACTCGGCGACCACCGTCAACGGTCCGTTCACGCCCGGCCCGAAGCCGGCCGCGAGGCGGTCGTAGCTGGTCCGCCCGGCGGTGCCGACCGGCTCGTCCCCCGCGTCCACCTGACCCAGCCGCAGGTCGAGTGCGGGCGCGGCGAGCGCGCCGAGCAGCAGCACCGCGAGCAGCGCCCACCGCCACGGCCGGCGGGTGACCCGGTCCGCCTGCCGGGTCCACCCGGTCGTCCGGCCGGCCCCGGCCCCGGCGCCGATGTCGCCGTCGGGGCCGGCGCCGGAGTCAGCATCGGGGTCGCCGTCGGTCCCGGTGCCCGTGGCGGGCGGCGGGGCCGGGCGCCGGCGGCGGATGCGCAGCCGGTCGATCCGGTGCCCGAGCAGCGCCAACAACGCCGGCAGCAGCGTCACCGCGCCAGCCACCGCGACGACCACCACCAGGCCGGTGGTCCAGCCGAGCGTGCCGAGGATCGGCACCCCGGCCACCGCCAGTCCACCGAGCGCGACCACCACCGTCCCGCCGGCGAACACGACCGCGCTGCCCGAGCCGGCGACGCTGCGGGCGACCGCCTCGGCCGGCGGCACGCCCTCGGCCAGCAGCCGGCGGTGCCGGGTGACCAGGAACAGCGCGTAGTCGATGCCGACGCCGAGGCCGACCATGGTGGCCAGCGTGCCGGCCACCGACGGAACCGCCACCAGGTGCCCGGCCAGGCCCACCGCGCTGACCGCGCAGGCCAGCGTGAACAGCGCGGTCACCAGTGGCACCGCGGCGGCGACCAGGCCACCGAAGGCGAGCAGCAGGACCAGGGCGGCGACGGCCAGGCCGACCAGTTCGCTGTCCCGCGAACCGCCGCGTTCCGCGGCCGAGGCGAGCACCCCGCCGGGGGTGACCTCGATGCCGGCGGCCCCGGCGGGCGCCGCCGCGTCGGTGACCGCGCGGGCGAGCGCCCGGTCCACCTGACGCGGCGACACGTCGAGCCGCACGGTCACCCAGCCGGTCCGCCCGTCCGGGCTGAGCGTGCCGGCCGCGGCGCTCACCCCGTCGACGCCTGTCACGTGGCGCACGTCGGCGACCTCGCGGGTGACCCGGGCGAGCGCGTCCCGGCGGGCCGGGTCGTCGAGCCGTCCGTCATCGACGCGCAGCACCAGTTGCCCGCCCGTGCCGCCGCCCGAACCGGTCCGGTCGAGCAGGTCCCGGGCCTGTTGGGCGTCGCTGCCGGGCAGTGCCACGTCGTTGTCGACCGGCCGGCCCAGCACCGCCGCGGCGCCGACCAGCGTGACGGCCAGGAGCAGCCAGACCGCCAGCACCGTGCGGGGACGGCGGGCGCAGAACCGGCCCAGGGCGCCCAGCATCCGGTGCACCGGGCTCGCGTCGTCGACCCGCATCAGGCCCCTCCACAGCGCGCGCCGGCCCGGCCACCGGCCGCCGGCAGGGTGAGATCGTGCCCGCCGACCCGGACCAGGAGGCCGTCGGCGGTCGCCGTCACCGCCCGGTACGACAGGCCGGCCGGCAGGACCGGCAGGTCACGCCCGAGGTCGGGGCCCCCGCCGAGCCGGTCGAGCAGCTTGCCGGCCGGCCGCCGGATGCCGAACACCTCCACCTCGGTCGGCGTGAGGGTGAGCCGTCCGCCGGTCAGCGTCGGGCGGGTCAGCAGGGTGACCGGGACGGCGGACAGCTGCGTCTCGATGCCGAGCAGCCCGTCGACGTAGCGGTAGCGCAGCGTCCGTCCGGCCACCTCGGCGGGCAGCGCCTCGTAGCCGACGAGCACCGCCACCGCCACGTCGCCGATCCGCGCCGGCCCGTCGCCGGTCCGGACGTTCCGCAGGTCCGCGTCGGCGCGGGCCACCCGCAGGCCGCCGACCCGGGCGCCGGCCACGGCGACCCGGAGCCGGTCCAGCCGGCCGCCGAGCACCTGGGGCAGCACCGGGAAGCCGGCCAGCTCGACCGAGGGCCGGGCCACCCCGGCCGCGCAGGCGACCCGGTCGGCGAGCCGCCCGGCGACCAGCCGGGCCGTCACCCGGTCGGCGACCACCGCCGCCACGACGAGGAACAGGACCGCCGTCCCGGCGAGCAGCCGGCGGCGGGTGAGTGTGAGCATACGCCGAGCACACCAGGCGCGGCTGGGCGTCCGACCGGAGTCGGATGAGAGAACGTCAAGAGTCGACGCCGGGCAGCCGGAACCAGACCGTGGTGCCCGCGCCCGGTGTGGTGTCCAGTCCCAGCTCACCGTCGTGCGCGGCGACGATCTCGTCGACGATGGCCAGGCCCAGCCCACTGCCGCCGGCGCCGCCGTGGCTGAACCTGTCGAACGCGCGGGCGGCCAGCTCGGGCGTCATCCCCGGCCCGGTGTCGCGGACGCGTACCTCGACCCGTCCGTCGCGGCGGCCCACCTCGACCACCGCCGACGTGCCCGCCGGGGTGTGCGCGCGGACGTTGGCGAGCAGGTTCGCCAGCACCTGGCGCAACGCGTCGGCGTCCCCGCGTACCGGGGCGGCGTCCGGCGCGGTGACCCGCAGCGGGCGGCCGGGCTGCACCGCGAGCGCGTCGGCGACGGACTCCCGGGCCACCTCGGCCAGGTCGACGGGGTCGCGGTCGAGCCGGGGTTCGGCGTCGAGCCGGGCGAGGTAGAGCAGGTCGTCGAGGATCCGGCTCATCCGGGTCGCCTCCTCGTCGCCCCGGCGCAGCACCTCCGGGCGGCGCGCCGGCTCGACCATGTCCCGGCGCAACAGGTGCAGGTAGCCGCGGATGGAGGTCAGCGGCGTCCGCAGCTCGTGCGACGCGTCGGCCACGAACGTGCGCAGCCGGTCCTCGGAGCGGGACCGGGCGGCGATCGCCGACTGGAGCCGGGTGAGCATCCCGTCGACCGCGCGGGTCAACCGTCCCACCTCGGTCCGGTCGCTGCCCACGACCGGCACCCGGCGGTCCAGGTCGCCGCCGGCGATCGCGGTCGCCGTGTCGGTGATCCGGTCCAGTGGCCGCAGGCCGCGTACCAGCAGCAGCCGGGCGAAGCCGGCGAGCAGCACCAGCACGGTCAGGCCACCGGCCGCCTCGACCAGGACCAGGCGGCGCACCGTCTCGCGTACCGGGGCGAGCGGGAGCGCGATGAGCACGACCGCCTCGCCGGCCCGCACGGTGACCGCCCGCCAGGCCCCGTCGGCGAGCGTGGTCGCCGGGCCGGGAGCGCCGTCGGCGGGCGGCGCGGGGGCCCGGGCCAGCAGCGGCTCGGCCGGCGGCGACCCGCCGAGCCGGGTCAGCGTGCCGTCCGGGTGCCGGATCTCCACCAGGTAGTCGGAGGGCGCGACGACCGCGCGGGCCACCCCGCCGGGCTCGCGCAGCAGCACCCCGACCCGCTGGGTGGCCAGCGCCGCGCCGGCGCGGAGCTGGTCGTCGGTCCGTTCCAGCAGGTACGCCCGCAGCCCCGCGACGCTGACCACGCCGGCCACCAGCAGGGCCAGGGCGGTGAGCGTCACCATGCCGGTGAGCAGGCTGCGCCGCAGTGGCAGCCGGCTCATCCGCCGGCCCGCAGCGCGTACCCGAACCCGCGCTGGGTGACGATCAGCGGCGGCCCGAGCGGGTCGAGCTTGCGACGCAGGTAACCGATGTAGGTGTCGACCACGTTCGAGGCGCCGCCGAAGTCGTAGCTCCACACCGCCTCGAGGATCTGGGTGCGGCTGAGGACCCGCCCCGGGTTGAGCATCAGGTAGCGCAGCAGTTTGAACTCCGTCGGCGAGAGCGCGAGCGGGTGCCCGGCGCGACGCGCCTGGCAGGTCTCCTCGTCCAGCTCCAGGTCGGCGTAGCGGAGCAGGCCCGCGCCGGCGTCGGCGTCGGGGCCGATCCGGCGCAGCACCGCCCGGACCCGGGCGACCAGTTCGTCGACCGAGAACGGCTTGGTCACGTAGTCGTCGCCGCCCCAGGTCAAGCCCGCGATCTTGTCGCGTGGCGCGTCGCGGGCGGTGAGGAAGACGATGCCGAAGCGGTGCCCGGCGGCGCGCAGGCGGCGGCAGAGCGCGAACCCGTCGCCGTCGGGCAGCAGCACGTCCAGCACCAGCAGGTGCGGTGGCCGTTCGTCGGACAGCCGCTCGGCGTCCCGCGCGGTGCCGGCGGTCACCACCTCGAAGCCGTGGAACCGCAGCACCGTCGCCACCATGTCGACGATGTTCGGCTCGTCGTCGACCACCAGGACCGTCGTACCCATCGGGACCAGCAGAGCACAGGTCGATGAGAGTTCGATGAGAATACAGTCCTCGCTTATATAAGGCTGGTCTGATACAAAGAGGTCGTGCACGCTTTCGACGTCCTCGGTGACCCGGTGCGCCGCCGCATCCTGGAGCTGCTCGCCGACGGCGAACAGCCGGCCGGCGCGCTCGGCGAGACGGTGCGGCGCGAGTTCGGCATCAGCCAGCCGGCGGTCTCCCAGCACCTCAAGGTGCTCCGCGAACACGGCTTCACCACCGTGCGCGCCGAGGGCACCCGCCGGCTCTACGCGGTCGACCCCGGCCCGCTGCGTGAGATCGACGCCTGGCTGGCCGGCTTCCGCCGCTTCTGGACGCCGCCGCTGGCGGCGCTCGCCACCGAACTGGCCCGGGGTCGCCGCGAACGGCGGCTGCGCGAGGACGATCCCGACGACGAGAGGACCAACCCATGATCGACGTGACCGGGCAGATCAGCGCCGTCGAGCGCCGGATCGGCGACCGTACGCTCCCCGCCGGGCAGGCGCGGGTGCTCACCATCAGCCAGACGTACGACGCTCCGGTGGCCGACGTCTTCGACGCCTGCACCAACCCGGAACGCATCCCCCGCTGGTTCCTGCCGGTCTCCGGCGACCTGAGCGTCGGTGGCCGCTACCGGCTGGACGGCAACGCCGAGGGCACCGTGCAGCGGTGCGATCCGCCGCACGGCTTCGCCGCGACCTGGGAGTTCGGTGGGGAGGTCAGCTGGATCGAGGTGCGCCTGCGCGACGCCGGCGACGGCCGGACCCGGTTCGAGCTGGAGCACGTCGCCCACGTCGACGACCAGCGGTGGGCCGAGTACGGCCCGGGCGCGGTCGGCATCGGCTGGGACCTCGCCCTGGTCGGGCTCGCCTCCCACCTCGGCACCGGGCAGGTGCCGGCCGGCGGCGGCGTCGACCCGGCGGCGGCGGTCGGGTGGATGGCCTCCGAGGAAGGCCGCCGGTTCGTCACCGAGTCCGGCGCCCGGTGGACGGCGGCCAGCGTGGCCGCCGGCACCCCGACCGACCAGGCACGCGCCGCCGACGAGCGGGTAGTCGCCTTCTACACCACGCCCTGAGGTAAGGCGGGGCCCCTTTTTAACGTATTCGGTAGAGGAAGGGCCCCCGCTTAACTCGACGGGCCGCCGGCCCGGAAAGCGGCGTGCGGAACGTCGGTGGGGGCAGGCAGGATGCGGGGCATGCCGATCCGATCCGTCGCCGACCTGGCCGCCGGGCTCGACGCCGGCCAGTCGGTGAGATACCTGCACTTCTGGGGGCACCGGCCGCAACGGGACGGCAGCGTCGGCGCCGGCTGCCTGAGCCAGTGGTGGCCGGCGGCGTTCACCGTGGACGGTCGGGAGTTCGCCACCGCCGAGCACTGGATGATGTGGCACAAGGCCACCCTCTTCGACGACCACGCGACCGCCGAGCGGGTGCTCGCCGCCACGCACCCGCACCGGGCCAAGGCGCTCGGCCGGCAGGTGCGCGGCTTCGACGAGGCCGTCTGGGTGGCCCGCCGCCGGGAGGTCGTGGTGGCCGGCAGCGTGGCCAAGTTCGGCCAGCACGAGCCGTTGCGGCGGTTCCTGCTCGGCACCGGTGACCGGGTGCTGGTCGAGGCGAGCCCGACGGACCGCATCTGGGGCATCGGCCTGACCGCCGACGATCCGCGCGCCGCCGACCCGGCGACCTGGCGGGGCGAGAATCTGCTCGGTTTCGCCCTGATGCAGGCACGCGAGCAGTTGGCAGGCCCGGCGTGACGGTGGCCGGGCCGGTCCCGCCGCCGAGATGCGCCGCCGGCCGCCGGGAGGCGCGTCCCGGCGGCGGCGGGTAACGTGCGCGACGTGACCGCGTACTCGCACTGCTCCTTCTGCGGCGCGGCCTACCCGGCGGACGCCGGGTGGCCCCGCGTCTGCCCGGCCTGCGGCGAGACGGTGTGGCGCAACCCGCTGCCGGTGGCGGTGGCGGTGCTGCCGGTCCGCACGCCCGACGGGCTCGGCGTGGTGGTCGTCCGCCGCGACATCGAGCCGGCCCGCGGCCAGCTCGCGCTGCCCGGCGGCTACATCGAGTTCGGCGAGGAGTGGGACGAGGCGCTGGTGCGGGAGCTGCGCGAGGAGACCGGGCTGCTCGCCGAGGCCGGCGAGGCGCGGCTGTTCGCGGTGCACGGCACACCGGCCGGCGGCACCATGATGGTCTTCGGCGTGCTGCCCGAGCGGCCGATCGGCGACCTGCCGCCGTCCGCGCCGACCGAGGAGGCCACCGAGTGGCTGGTGCTCACCGAGCCGGTCGAGCTGGCGTTCTCCACGCACACCCGGGTGCTCGCCGACTTCCTGGCCGGCCGGCGCCAGCGCTGACCACGGTGGCGTCTCAGCCCCGGGCCGGCACCGGCCGGGGTGCGAACGGCACGCCGACCGACGGCTCGACGGCCGGCTCGCCTGCCGGGTGCCGCCACAGGCCACGTCGGCGCAGGATCGGCAGCACGCCCTCGCCGAACCAGTACGCCTCCTCCAGGTGCGGATGGCCGGAGAGGATGAACTCGTCGATGCCGAGCGCGTGGTAATCAGCGATCCGGTCGGCGACCTCGGTGTGGCTGCCGACCAGCGCGGTGCCCGCGCCGCCCCGGACCAGCCCCACCCCGGCCCACAGGTTGGGCGCGATCTCCAGCCGGTCGCGGGAGCCGCCGTGCAGGTCCAGCATCCGCCGCTGGCCCTCGGACTCGCTGCGCCGCAGCCCTTCCTGCACGGCCCGGATGTCGTCCTCGGCGATGCCGTCGAGCAGCCGGCGGGCCTGCGCCCACGCCTCGTCGGCGGTGTCCCGGCTGATCACGTGCAGCCGGATGCCGTAGCGCAGCTCGCGGCCGGCGGCGGTGGCCAGACCACGGATCCGGTCCAGCTTGTCGGCCACCTGCGCGGGCGGCTCGCCCCAGGTCAGGTAGACGTCGCTGTGCCGGGCGGCCACCGGCCCGGCGGCGGCGGACGACCCGCCGAAGTAGACCGGCGGCACCGGGTCGGGCAGCCGGCCCAGCCGGGCGCCGGAGACACGGAGGTGGGCGCCGTCGTGGTCGACCGTCTCGCCGCGCCACAACGCGCGCACCACGTGCAGGAACTCGTCGGTACGCGCGTACCGGGCGTCCTTGTCGAGGAAGTCGCCGTACGCCCGTTGCTCGGTGGACTCGCCGCCGGTGACCACGTTGAGCAGCAGCCGGCCGCCGGAGAGCCGCTGGAAGGTGGACGCCATCTGTGCGGCGAGCGTGGGTGAGAGCAGGCCGGGTCGGAACGCCACGAGGAACCTCAGCCGCTCGGTCACCTGGGTGAGCATGGCGGTGGTCAGCCAGGCGTCCTCGCACCACGCGCCGGTGGGGGTCAGCGCGCCGACGAAGCCGAGCTGTTCGGCGCTGCGGGCGATCTGGCCGAGGTAGGCCACGTCGGCCGGGCGGGCGCCCCCGGCGGTGCCCACCGGCACACCGTGCCCGCCGCCCACGATGTCCCGGCTGTCGCCGTACGTCGGCAGGAACCAGTGGAAGGTGAGCGACATGGGGGCCTCCGGCGCGGGTCGGGCGGGCCGCCTCCTGAGGGGTGGGACGACCGCGCCGACAGACTACCCATAAAACCTATCGGGTTGGTAGGTTGCTGACGCCCGCCGAGGTGCCGGGCCCCACCCCTTCCGAGGAGTCGTCATGCGTACCCCGTCGAGACCCCGCCGCCGGGTGACCGCGCTGCTCACCACGCTCGTACTGCTCGCCGCCGCGACGGTGACCGGCTGTGGCGGCGAGGCCGCCGACGCCCGCGACGGTGACGGCGGACCGCTGCGGATCGGCTACCAACGCTTCGGCGGGCTCAGCCTCGTCAAGGCGCGCGGCACCGCGAAGAACGTCACCTGGTCGCTGTTCGAGAGCGGCCCCGCGCTCACCGAGGCGCTCAAGGCCGGCTCCATCGACATCGGGCAGGTCGGCGAGGCCCCACCGGTCTTCGCCGCCGCCGGGAAGATCCCGTTCTCCGTGATCGGCACGTCCGAGCCCATCCCGCAGGGCGAGGCGGTGCTGGTCAGGGCGGACAGCCCGTACCGGAGCTTCGCCGACCTGCGCGGGCGGACGGTCGCGCTGAACAAGGGCTCCAACGTGCACTGGCTCCTGGTGAAGCTGCTGGAGGCGAACCGGATGACGCTCGCCGACCTCAACGTGAAGTACCTCAAGCCGGCCGAGGGACGACCCGCGTTCGACAACGGGCAGGTCGACGCGTGGATCATCTGGGACCCCTACTTCGCGCTGGCCGAGCGGCCCGGCGTGCGGGTGCTCGCCGACGCCACCGGCCTGGCCGGCAACCGGGAGTACGTGCTGGCCGCACCCGGCGCGGTGAAGAACCGCACCGACGACGTCCGGGCCTTCCTGGACACCTACCGTGAGACCACCGACTGGGGCATCGCCCACCCGGCCGAGCGGGCCGCCGTGCTCGCCCCGGAGCTGAAGATCCCGCTGGACGTGACCACCCGGGCGCTGGCCCGCAGCGCCAAGCCGCTCGCCCCGGTCACCCCGGACATCGGCCGCGAGTTGCAGGCCATCGCGGACAGCTTCGTGGCGCTGAAGCTGGTGCCGGGACCGGTGGACATCGCCGGCCGGGTGGACGACCGGTTCACCGAGGCGTTCCGGTGACCGGCCCGGCGCTGGCCGAGGCGCCCGCCCCGGTCGTACCGTCGCCGGCGCCCCGACGACCGCGGGCCCGCACCGGCCGGCGGTGGTGGCGGCTGGTCAGCCCGGTCGCGCTGGTGGTCGCCTGGGAGGCCGCCGCGCGGGTCGGCCTGCTCGCCGCGGAGAAGCTGCCGGCCCCGAGCACGGTGCTGGCCACCGGCGCGCGGCTGGCCGCCGACGGCACGCTCGGCGTGCACCTGCTCGACTCGCTCACCCGCGCCGCGCTCGGCCTGCTCATCGGCGGCGGCCTGGCGCTGGTGCTCGGCGCCGCCGCCGGGCTGCTACGGCTCGGCGACGACCTGGTCGACCCGCCGGTGCAGATGGCCCGGATGCTGCCGCACCTGGGCCTGGTCCCGCTGCTCATCATCTGGGTCGGCATCGGTGAGTCGCTGAAGGTCACGCTTGTCGCGCTCGGCGTGTTCTTCCCGATCTACTTCAACCTGTACGCTGGCATCCGCGACATCGACGAGCGTCTCGTCGAGGCGGCCCGCACCTGCGGACTCGGCGCCGCGGCCCGGCTGCGGCACGTGGTGCTGCCGGGCGCGCTGCCCGCGCTCTTCCTCGGGCTGCGGCTGGCCATCGGCGCGGCCTGGCTGAGCCTGGTCGTCGGCGAGCAGGTCAACGCCCAGACCGGCGTCGGTTTCCTGATGATGGAGGCCCGCGAGTTCAGCCAGACCGACGTGGTGGTGCTCGGCCTGCTCGTCTACGCGCTGCTGGGCCTGGCCTCGGACCTGCTCATCCGGTACGCGGAACGGAGGACGCTGACGTGGCGACGCGGGCTGCGCGCGACCTGACGCCACAGGTGCTCACCGCACGCGCGGTGACCCGGTCCTTCGGCCCCGCCGTGGTACTGGCCGGGGTCGACCTCACCGTCGCCGCCGGGGAGACGGTGGCGCTGCTCGGCGGCAGCGGCTCCGGCAAGAGCACGCTGCTGCGGGTGCTCGCCGGGCTGGACGACGACGCCGGCGGCACGCACCGGGTGCACGGCGCCGCCGCGGTGGTGTTCCAGGAGCACCGGCTGCTGCCCTGGAAACGGGTGGCCGACAACGTGGCGCTCGGCCTCACCGGGCCGGACGTGGGCGACCGGGTCGGCCGCGCGCTGGCCGAGGTCGGGCTCGCCGACCGGGGCCGGGCCTGGCCGGCCGAGCTGTCCGGCGGGCAGGCGCAACGCGTCGCGGTGGCGCGCGCGCTGGTCCGGGAGCCGGACCTGCTGCTGCTCGACGAGCCGTTCGGCGCGCTGGACGCGCTGACCCGGCTGCGCATGCAGGGGCTGCTGCGCCGGCTGCGCGCCCAGCACGGCTTCGCGGCGCTGCTGGTCACCCACGACGTGGAGGAGGCGCTGCTGCTCGCCGACCGCGTCCTGCTGCTCGACGGGGGCGTGATCGCCGAGGAGATCCCGGTGGGCCTCGGCCCCGCCCCGAGCCCCGACGACCCGGCCCTCGGCGCGCTGCGCCGCCGGCTGCTCGACCGCCTCGGCGTACCCACCTCGTGACCATGATGGAGCACCGATGACCCGCTGGACCCCGGACCCGACGTTCTACCCCTCCCCCACGCTCGCCGCCGCCGCGCCGGCCGAAAAGCTGGCGTACGTGGCCGCGTTCGACCGCGCCGGGCGGCAACCGGACGCGATCGCGGTGCTGGACACCGATCCGGCCTCCGACACGTACGGCCGGGTGGTGGGCTGGACCGAGCTGCCGCACACCGGCGACGAGCTGCACCACTTCGGCTGGAACGCGTGCAGCAGCGCGCTCTGCCCGACCGCGCCGCACCCGCACGTGGAACGCCGCTACCTGATCGTGCCCGGCCTGCGCTCGTCCCGCATCCACGTGCTGGACACCAAGCCGGACCCGCGCCGACCCGAGCTGGTGAAGGTGATCGAGGCGAAGGAGCTGGGCGAGCGCGCCGGGTACTCCCGCCCGCACACCGTGCACTGCGGGCCGGACGGCATCTACGTCTCCGCGCTCGGCGGCGCCGACGGCGAGGAGGGGCCGGGCGGCATCGCGGTGCTCGACCACACCACGTTCGAGGTACGCGGCGCGTGGGAGGCCGACCGGGGACCGCAGTTCCTGGCGTACGACTTCTGGTGGCACTACACGCAGGACGTGCTGGTCACCAGCGAGTGGGGCACCCCGTCGATGATCGAGGACGGCATCGTCGGCGAGCTGCTGCTGGGTCGCCGCTACGGGCACGCGCTGCACTTCTGGGACCTGGCGAAGCGTCGACACGTGCAACGCGTCGACCTCGGCGACGCGTACCAGATGGCGCTGGAGCTGCGCCCCGCGCACGACCCGACGAAGTCGTACGGCTTCGTCGGCGTGGTGATCAGCGTCGAGGACCTGTCCGCCTCGGTCTGGCTGTGGCACCGTGACGGCGACGCCTGGGCGGTGACCAAGGTGATCGACATCCCGGCCGAGCCGGCCGACGCGGCGGACCTGCCCGAGCTGCTCAAACCGTTCGGGGCGGTGCCGCCGCTGGTCACCGACATCGACCTGTCGGTGGACGACAGGTTCCTGCACGTCTCCTGCTGGGGCACCGGTGAACTGATCCGCTACGACGTCAGCGACCCGTTCCACCCGGTGCGGGTCGGCTCGGTGCGCCTGGGTGGCATCGTCGCCCGCACCCCGCACCCGGCGTACCCCGACGAGCCCCTCGCCGGCGGGCCGCAGATGGTGGAGATCAGCCGCGACGGCCGCCGCGTCTACGTCAGCAACTCGCTCTACGGCGCGTGGGACGACCAGTTCTATCCCGACGGCGTGGGCGCCTGGGTGGCGAAGCTGGACGTCGACGAGAAGCACGGTGGCCTCGTGCCGGACCCGCGCTTCTTCCCGCGCGGGGACGAGTTCCGCGGCCGGCGGGTGCACCAGACCCGGTTGCAGGGCGGCGACGCCTCGTCCGACTCGTACTGCTTCCCGTGACCGGCGCGACCTGGGCGGCGCTTGTCGGCCTCGGCGCGTTCCACGGCCTGAACCCGGCGATGGGCTGGCTGTTCGCAGTGGCCCGGGGCCTCCAGGAACGCCGCCGGGCCGCGTTGCTGGCCGCCCTGCCGCCGATCGCGGCCGGGCACCTGGCGTCGGTGGCGGTGGTCGCCGCGCTGGTCAGCGCCACCCGCTCGGTGACGGCCGGCACGGCGGTCGCGGTCGGCGGCGGGGTGCTGCTGGTCGGGTTCGGGCTGTGGCGGCTGCTGTCCGACCGGCACTTCCGCTGGGCCGGGATGCGGCTGTCGGCGGCCCAGCTCACCGCCTGGTCGTTCCTGATGTCGGCGGCGCACGGCGCGGGTCTGATGCTGCTGCCGGTGCTGCTCGCCGAGCCGGCGGTGGGCGCCGGGCCGCACGCCGGGCACCTGGCCGCCGCGCCGGCCGGCGCGCTGACCGGGCTCGCCGCGGCGGCCGTGCACACCGGGGCCATGCTCGGTGTCGCGCTGGCGGTCGCGCTGCTGGTGTACGAGGTGCTCGGCGTCGGTGTGCTGCGCCGGGCCTGGTTCAACGTGGACCGGCTGTGGGCCGGCGTGCTGGTGGCCGCCGGCGTGGTGACCCTGCTCGGCGCCACCTGAGGGCCGGCAGCGCCGGACCGCCCGTCGCCGTCATCCGACGGTGGCGGGCGGTCCGGGTGTGCAGGATCGAGGAAACGACTCGCGCCGCGTTACCGCGTCCGCCCGGTCAGCGGCCCGGCAGCGTGGCCAGCACCAGGTTCGGGTCGACACCGGTGGTGTACGCGGCACTGAGCACCGCGACGGTGCGGCCCCGCACGGCCACCGAGGTCGGGTTCTGCAACCCGTCGGCGGCGGTCAGCAGCGTTCGTGACCGGCCGGCCGCGTCGATGCCCACCACCGTGTTCGGCCCGTTCAACGCGGCGACGACCTGCCGGTCACCGGCACCGACGAACGCGAAGTCGTCGATGCCGACCAGACCAGTGGCCGCCACCCGGACCGGGCCGGGCCGACCGTGCCGCACCGGGATGCGCAGGAGCGTGCCCTGGTCGAGGTTGGTCGCCCACACCGCGCCGGCGCGCACCTTGATGCCGTTGGCGCCGAGGAAACCGGTCGCGGCGAGCTCGGGCGCCGAGGACCAGACCTCGACCCGGCCGCCGTCCAGCGCGACTGTCGAGATCGTGCCGCGCACCGAGTCGGTGAGGTAGAACCGCTTCGCCGTCGCGTCGAACGCCAGGCCGTTCGGCAGTCCGTCGGCCGGCAGGGCCGCGATGCGGTGCGGGACCTGGCCGGGCCGTAGCCGGTACAGCCCGGTCGAGGCGGCCTCGCCGCTGGCGTACAGGAAGAAGAGCGTGCCGTCGGCCGTTCGGACGATTCCCGTGGTCAGCGCGAACGAGAGCACCGGCGTGCGGACGCCCCCGTCGGCGGGGGCCGGCAGGGTCGCCAGGATCCGCGTCCCACCGGAGGGGGTGACCGCGGCGACCTGTCGGCCGGCCGCGAAGGTGACGTAGGCCGTGCCGTCCGGGCCGGTCGCGACGTTCTCCGGCATCTGCCCCTTCGTCAGGTCGAAGTGGACCGCGATCCGCGAGGCCGGCGGCGAGCCGGACGGTCGGACCGACCCGACGGTCTGGGTCCGGGCGGTCGCGGCCGGCGCGTTCGGCGGCACGACGGTCACGACGCCGATCCCCGCCGCGGCGAGCGCGACGGCGAGGGTCGTCATTCTCTTGCGCATTCTTGTTCCTTACTGACGGTCTGCTTGGTGGGCGTGAAACGGGCGCGACGGGTCCGGCGCTCCTCGCGGAGCACCTCGCGTCGCACGATCGGGGTGGTGCTATTCGCGCCGGACAGGCCGGCGCGCAGCGCCGGCACGGGCGGTGGTGACGCTGTGCACGAGCAACGTCATCGCCGCGTGCGAGGCCGAGCCGGGTTCGGTGGTGGCGACGACGACGGTCTGACCGTCCTCGGTCCGCAGGACCTGCTGCGTCACGTCCATGGCGCCGACCAGCGGGTGACGCATCCGGTGGACGGTGTCGCCGCCGGCCTTCACCCGGTGGTCGGCCCACATGGTGGCGAACTCCGGGCTCCGCAGGGTCAATTCGCCGACCAGCGCGGCCATCAGCGGGTCGCCCGGATCCTGCCCGGAGGCCATCCGCAGCGTCGCCACCACCGCGCGGGCCTTGGTGGGCCAGTCCGCGTACAGGTCGCGGGTGTGCGCGTCCAGGAACACCAGCCGTGCCATGTTCGGGGACCGGTCCGACCGCTCCGGGATCTCCGGAGTCAGGTGGCCGGCGAACAGCGCGTGCCCCGGGGTGTTCCACGCCAGCACGTCGGCGCGACGACCGAGCACCAGCACCGGCACGTCGCCGAGCGCCGCGACGAGCTGGCGGACCGCCGGGCTCACCCGCTCCGGGGCCGGGCGGCGCACGGCGGGTCGCCGACGGGTCCCGGCCGCCAGTTCGGTCAGGTGGCGGCGTTCCGCGTCGTCGAGCCGCAGTGCCCGGGCGAGCGCGTCGAGCACCTCGGGGGAGGCGTTCCCGGCCTGGCCCTGCTCCAACCGGGAGTAGTACGACACGCTCACCCCGGCCAGCAGGGCGAGTTCCTCGCGGCGCAGGCCGCGAACCCGGCGCCGCTCGCCGTACGTCGCCACGCCGGTGTCTTCCGGCCGTAGCTGGGAGCGCCGGGCCCGGAGGAAGTCGCCGAGCTGTCCTCTCGCGTTCATGACTCGAAGTATCGCCAGCCCCGCCCTGCGCCAACCACTCCCTGCCAGGGATAGGCACCGCGGGGCGACGCAGGCCCACGTCGACGACAGCCAACTCCTACTGATTCAATAGGAAAGGCAGTGTCGCCGAGCCCGGAGGTCCCCGTGAGCCTGTCCCCCACCGAAGCCGCCCACGACACCGAACGGAGCCGGCAGTGGCTCGCCGGTGCGGCACGCGGCGACGGCGTCGACCGTGACGCGCTGCGGGAGCTGGGCGCCGCCATGGCCGCGGTCACCGCCGCCGCCGCGGAACGCGAGCCGGTCGCGGTGACCGCCGTACCGGTCGGCGTCGACCCGCCGATCGCCAAGCCACTGCCGCCGGAGCTGCTGCGTCGGTTGGACACCAACGCCGAGATGCACTGGTCGGCGATGGCCGGTCAGGGATACGTGGTCCCGACCGACCGGTTCTTCGTCCGCAACCACACCGTCACCCCGCGACTCGACCCGGCCACCTGGCGGCTGTCGTTGTTCGGCGACGGGCTGCACGGCGCGCCGACCCGGACCGCGCCGGTGGAGTTCAGCCTCGACGAGCTGCGCCGCCTGCCGGCCGAGGAGAGCACCGCGCTGGTCGAGTGTGCCGGCAACGGGCGGCGGTTCTTCGCCTCCCAGCAGGGCGAGCCGGCCCCGGGTGTGGCCTGGGGGCTGGGCGGTGTGGGCGTGGCCCGCTGGCGCGGCGTCCGGCTCGGCGCCGTGCTGCGCCGGGCCGGCCTGCGCGACGACGCGGTCGACGTGATGCCCGAGGGCCTGGACCCGCACTACGTCACCGGCGGGATCGACCTGGGCCGGGTCCGCCGGCCGCTGCCGGTCGCCAAGGCGCTCGACGACGTGCTGCTGGCGTACGAGATGAACGGCGCGCCGCTGCCGGCCGACCACGGCTTCCCGGTGCGGGTGGTGGTGCCCGGCTGGATCGGCATCTCCTCGATCAAGTGGGTGGGGCCGGTGGAGGTCTCCACCACGCCGCTGTTCTCACCCTGGAACACCCGGTTCTACCGGCTGTTCGGCCCCGGTCACCCGGACGGCGGCACGGTGCTCGGCGCGCAGCCGGTGAAGAGCGCGTTCGAGCTGGCCTGGGACGCCCGGGTGCCGGCCGGCGAGGAGCTGCTGCTGCGCGGCCGGTCCTGGTCCGGCACCGGCCCGATCGAACGGGTCGAGGTGGACACCGGCGACGGGTGGCGCGCGGCCGACCTGGTGGCCGCCGACCGGGGCGGCCCCTGGCAGCGCTGGACCGCGCGCTGGCGCCCACCGGCCGCCGGCCGGCACACGCTGCGGGCCCGCGCCACCGACCGCACCGGCGCCGGCCAGCCCGACCGGGCCGAGCCGAACACGCTGGCCTACGCCTTCGACGCCGTGGTGGCGCACCCGGTCACGGCGTGCTGACGGTCAGGTAGCCGGGCGGGACGGTGTCGGTCAGCCACACCCCGTTCGCCGACCGGTAGAACAGGTGACCGTGGTCGGCCATGGCGGCGGCGTCGACCGCGAGCACGACCACCGCGCCGGAGCGCCGCGCGCCGACCCGCCGGGCCGTCGCCACGTCCGGCGACAGGTGTACGTGGTGCCGGCGTCCCCGCCGCAGCCCTTCGGCCCGGATCGCGTCCAGCACCTCGTCGGCGGTGCCGTGGTAGAGCCGGCCGGGCGGCGACGCCGGCGTCAGACCGAGGTCGACCGGGACCGAGTGGCCCTGGTTGGCGCGGATCCGGTCGGCCCCGTCCGGGCCGGGCTCCACCGCGAAGCGCTGCTTGTCGTTGCCGGCGACCACGGCGTCCAGCTCGACGCGGCTGATCCGCATCGCGGTGAGCAGGTCGGTGACCGGCACCCAACCGGCCCGGTCGAGCGTCAGGCCGAACCGGTCGGGACGGTGCCGCAACGCCAGCGACATCCGTCTGCTCACCCGGACCAGGTCACGGTGTTCCATCCGGACAGTGTGGACGCTCGGCCGCGCCACGTCGACCGGGTTCAGCGGACGGCGGCCGGGGTTCAGCGGACGGCGGCCGGGGTTCAGCGGACGGCGGCCGACTTCGGGTCGGCCATCAGGCCGGCGGCGTCCACCACCTCGAAGTCGCTGCCGCGCAGGCGGTCCAGCGCGTGCAACGCGTCGTTGTCCCAGCGCGGATCCGGTGCGCCGGAGACGAACCAGGCCGAGCCGTGGTCGGCCACGATCAACCCGTGGCGGCGCATCGCCTCGGCCACGATCCGGGCCTGCCGGGGCAGCCCGGACAGGTCGACCGAGCGCTTGAGCCGCAGCCGCTGACCGAGCTGCGGCAGGGCGGGGTCGGTGGCCGACGAGGCGGAGTGACCGGCCGGCCACGTCCAACCGGTCCGGGTACGCGGCACGGTCACCCGGATCGCGTGGTCGATCCGACCGGCGGCCACCTCCTCGTAGCGGACCAGCCCGGCGAGCACGGACAGCCCGGCGGCATCGGCGGAGGTCCAGCCGGCCGGCCGCATCCGATTCGCCCGCAGGTCGAAGACCGCGCCCGAGCCGGCCCGCCAGCCGGCACCGGAACGGTGCGCGTCGAACAGCTCGTACGCGCGGCAGGCGGCCCGGTCCCAGACGATCACGTGCCGGTCGCCGGTGCCGGCCGGGCCGCCCTCGACCTTCGCGTCGGGCGGGATCGGGTACGGCCCCGGGTCGCTCTCGTCGGCGTACCCGAAGGTGACCGGGACCTTCCGCTGCCCGGCCGCGACGACGGTGACCGGGATGCCGATCGGCGCGCCCGCCCACTGCCCGGAGCCGAAGTCGGCGTGCACGGTCGCGCCGGCCCCGATCGCGCCGATCATCGCGCTGGACCGGGCGTGCACGGGCAGCCGGGAGACGTCGGCGTGCCAGACGTTGTCGGCCGGGAACACGGTGCACGGGCGGGCCGGGGCGCTCGGCCGGGCGCCGATCCCGGCTCGGGCGGCCGGCACGGGCGACGGCGCTGTCGAGGCGGCCGGCGGCCCCGACGTCACGCCGGCGGACCCGGGCACGGCGGTCGACGCGGCGGGATCGGCCCCGGACGCGGAGCAGCCGGCGGTGACCAGGGCCAACACGGCGACGACGGCGACGCGGCGGGGGCGGGGGCGGGGCATCCCGGCGATCCTGCCCCACGCGTGAGCCGGCGGTCAACGCTCGGCGGCCGGCTCGCCGGTGCCGGCCAGGTAACCGGCCGCCTGTAGTTCGAACAGCTGCCGGTAGGGGCCATCGGAGGCCATCAGCGTGTCGTGGTCGCCCTGCTGCACGAGGCGACCGTGGTCCAGCACGAAGATCCGGTCGGCGTGCCGCACGTTGGCCAGCCGGTGGGTGATCAGCACGACGGCCCGTTCCGGGTGCCGCCGCAGGTGCGCGAAGAGGGCGTGCTCGGCGCGCGCGTCCAGCGCGGCGGAGGGCTCGTCGCAGATCAGCAGCCGGGCGTCGCGGTAGAGGCTGCGGGCGGCCACCAACCGCTGCCACTGCCCGCCCGACAGGTCCTGACCGTCCTTGAACTGCCGGTCCAGCAGCGTGTCGTACCCGAACGGCAGCTCGCTGAGCATGTCGTGGGCGGCGGCGGCCCGGGCGGCGGTCTCCACGGTGGGACCGGGCCGACCGGCCCGGTCGTGGCGGCCGACCCGGATGTTCTGCCGGGCCGTGAACGGGAACTTCCACCAGTCCTGGCTCATCACCGCGACCTGGGCGGCGACCTGGCGCGGGTCCAGTTCGGCGACGTCCACGCCGTCCCAGCGGATCGTGCCGTCGGTGGGCCGGTAGAGGCCGGCGATCAGCTTGGCCAGCGTGGTCTTGCCGGAGCCGTTCTCCCCCACCAGCGCGACCACCTCGCCGCGCCGGAACGAGAGACTCACCTCGTCGACGGCGGCGCCCTCGGTGTCCGGGTACCGCAGGCTGACCCGGTCGAGCTCCAGCCGGTCGAACCCGTCGACCGGCCGCTCGCCACCGGCCGGGATCCGCCGGTCGGCGCGGTCGAGGAAGTCCCGGTAGTCCTGGTAGTAGAGGGCGTCCTCGTAGAGCGAGTTGGTGGCGAAGATCGCGGTGTGCAGGCTGCCACGCGCGGACTGGAGGGCGAGCAGCGCGGTGGCCGCCGCCGCGAGCGCCACCACGCCCTCCATGAGCAGGCCTCCCAGCACCAGGTAGAGCCCGAACGTGGCGATCCCGGTCACCGACAGGCCGACCCCCCGGGTGATCGTCTGGGCCCGGGCCAGGCGCAGCTCGGCCCGGGTCTCCAGACGCGTCATCAGGCGGTACTCCGAGAGCAGGAAGTCGCGCATCTGGTAGGCGCGGATCTCGGCCGCGGTGTGCCGGTTGGCCATCAGGTCGCCCAGCATCCACTTGCGGCGGCGCCGGGTGATCCGGGCGAGCCAGTCGACGTGCTGCCGGCGGGCCATCCGCACCGCCGTCACCGCCTCCGGCACGGCGGCGACGAGCAGACAGGGCAGCAGCAACGGGTGGATGACGGCCACCGCGACGGCGGTGGCCACCACCCCCACCACGCCGGTGACCAGGTTGACCGTGTCGTCGACCAGGGACCCGGCCTCGGCCAGCCCGCGGTCGCGGGCCCGGTCCATCTCCTCGGCGAACCCCGGGTCGTCGAAGGCGGCCAGCTCGACCGCCGAGGTGGTCTCGAACAGCCGGCGCTCCACCGCGTAGTTGATCTGCGGGATGAGCCGGGCCTGCGCCCATCCGGCCGCGACGGTCAGCGCGCCACGCGCGGCGACGGCCGCCGCGGCCAGCACCAGGGCGGGCAGCGCCGCCCGGATCCGCGCCGGCGTGGGACCGGCCGCGAAGAGCTGCTGGAGCACACCGGTGGTGGCGAGCAGGCCGAGCGTGGTGAGCACCCCGGCGGCCACGTTGAGGCCGAGCGACGCCGCGGTGTCCCGGCGGCTGGTCGCCCAGGCCAGGCCGACCGCCTCGCGGACCAGCGCGGGCAGCCGACGGGCCACCGACCAGAAGCCGGTGTGGGCCAGCTCGGTGGCCCGGTGCATCCAGTGCGGATCGACCAGCTCCGGCAGCGCCGACTCGTCGGCCGGCTCGTCCGGATCGGACGGGGGACGAGGGTGGACCACTCGGGGCATGGCACCTCCCACACGGGGACCGGGCAGCAGGATATTACTTTCGGCAATCGACGGGTGTCAGCCGGTGACCGGCGTGTCGACCGGACGTTCCAGGCTCGTGTCGGGCCCGACGCCGCGGGGGACGCGCCCACCAGGTGGGGTGATGCCGGGTCGCGTCGCGGTGACCGGCCCCGGATGGCAGGCTGGTGGGGTCGCCGGCGAAGGCCCGCCGACCGCCCCGTCGTGAAGGAGAAGAT
Source organism: Micromonospora sp. NBC_01392 (assembly GCF_045040125.1). NCBI lineage: Bacteria > Bacillati > Actinomycetota > Actinomycetes > Micromonosporales > Micromonosporaceae > Micromonospora > Micromonospora sp. NBC_01392. The sequence goes on from NZ_CP109549.1 coordinate 4,341,505, forward strand.
CGACCCGATGGCTGTGGACGTCACCACCACCGACGAATGGCAGGCGCTGCGCAAGCACGCCGAGGCGATGCGCGCCACCCACCTGCGCGACCTCTTCGCCGCCGACGGGCAGCGGGGCGAGCGGCTCACCGGCGAGGTCGCCGACCTGCACGTGGACTACAGCAAGAACCTGGTCACCGACGAGACGGTCACGCTGCTCACCGCGCTCGCCGAGCGGGTCGGCCTCGCCGAGAAGATCGCGGCCATGTTCGCCGGCCGGCACATCAACGTCACCGAGGACCGCGCCGTGCTGCACACCGCGCTGCGCCTGCCCCGGGACGCCACGCTGCACGTGGACGGCCAGGACGTCGTCGCCGACGTGCACGCCGTGCTGGATCGGATGTCGGCGTTCGCCGACCGGGTGCGCTCCGGCGGATGGCGCGGTCACACCGGTGAGCGGATCACCACCGTGGTCAACATCGGCATCGGCGGCTCCGACCTGGGTCCGGTGATGGCGTACGAGGCGTTGAAGGCGTACCGGGACGCGGGGATCTCCTGCCGGTTCGTGTCCAACATCGACCCGACCGACATCCACGACAAGACCGCCGACCTGGATCCGGCGCGCACGCTGTTCGTGGTGGTCTCGAAGACGTTCTCCACCCAGGAGACGCTGGCCAACGCCGACCAGGCACGGCGTTGGCTGCTCGCCGGGCTGGACGCGGACGACGACGCGGTCGCCCGGCACTTCGTCGCGGTCAGCACCAACGAGCAGCGGGTGCGCGACTTCGGCATCGATCCGGAGAACATGTTCGGCTTCTGGGACTGGGTGGGCGGGCGGTACTCGCTGCCCTCGGCGGTCGGGCTGTCGGTGATGCTGGCGATCGGCCCGGACCGGTTCCGCGAGATGCTGGCCGGCTACCACGCCGTCGACGAGCACTTCCGCTCGACTCCGGTGGAGCGCAACGTGCCGGCGCTGCTCGGGCTGCTCAACGTGTGGTATTCGGACTTCCTCGGCGCGGAGACCCACGCCGTGCTCCCCTACGCGCAGTACCTGCACCGGTTCCCGGCCTACCTCCAGCAGCTCACCATGGAGAGCAACGGCAAGTCGGTACGCGTCGACGGCTCCCCGGTGACGTACCCGACCGGGGAGATCTTCTGGGGCGAGCCCGGCACCAACGGTCAGCACGCCTTCTACCAGCTCATCCACCAGGGCAGCCGGCTGATCCCGGCGGACTTCATCGCGTTCAGCCGGCCCAATCACGACCTGGGCGACATGCACGACCTGTTCATGTCGAACTTCTTCGCCCAGACCGCCGCGCTGGCGTTCGGGCGCACCCGGGAGCAGGTGGAGGCCGAGGGCACCGCGGCCGACGTGGTGCCGCACCGGGTGATGGCGGGCAACCACCCGACCACCTCGATCCTGGCCCCGAAGCTCACCCCGGCGACCCTGGGCCAGCTCATCGCGCTCTACGAGCACATCGTCTTCACCGAGGCCGCGGTCTGGGACATCAACGCCTTCGACCAGTGGGGCGTGGAACTGGGCAAGGTGATGGCCAACCAGCTCGCCCCGAAGCTCACCGGATCGGCGCCGGATCTGGCCGAGGTGGACACCTCGACCGCGGAGCTGATCCGCCGTTACCGCGCCGAGCGCGGCCGGAGCTGACCACCGCCGACGACGCCCGGGTGGCCCGACCGCCCGGGCGTCGTCGTGACCTGCGACGACGCGAACCGCCATTCGGTTGCGCGAATTGCTCGACTGCTTACTCCCCCGACAGTCGCCACATTTACCCGCGCCTCACCTTGACCCCTCGCGTCGGCCGCCGCCGCAACCATGGATGAGCCGACGTCGATTCGCATTTCGACGACGGCGCGGTGGACCACCTGAGCAGTGGGGCGCCGGTTCGCAACGGGGGCTCGGCGGGGAAACGGCCCCACACCACCGGCGACGTCACCGAGGCGCACTCGCAGGGGCCGGTGGGCAGCGCCCGCGCGCTGGCCATCGTCCACCTGGCCATGCACGACGCGTACGTCGGTCTCACCGGGGCGTACGAGCCGTGGCTGGGCGACCGGCTGCCGGAGCCACCCGCCGACGCGGAACCGGACAACGCCGTGGCGGCCGCGGCCCGGACCACGCTGGCCGTCCTGCACCCGGCACAGCGGGCGTTCTTCGAGGCCCGGCACCTCGCCGCGGGCCTGGTCGCCGGCAAGCACGGCGGCAGCGACCCGGTCACGCCGTGACACGGCAGCGGCCCGATCGAGCCGTGAACGGCAGCGGCCGGGACGCGCCCGGAAGCGGCGGCGGTCACCCGGGCCGCCGCTCGGACGGCCGTCGTGCCGCGCGCCACGGGGGTGCGCGCGGCACGGCGGCGCCGGCCGGGTCGGGCCGGGCGGCTCCCGGGTCGGGCGCGTGGTGCGGACGACCCGGGCGACGGGGCCGGTGACGCCTGGCCCTCGGGCGAGGCACGGGCGGCGCTTGCCGCCGGGCCTCGGTCGGCCCGGCCGGTCAGGGGCGCAGCAGGTCGGCGTGGGCGGCACGGAGCCGGGTGAGGGCCGCGTCGCCGGCCGGCGCGCGCCGGTCCAGCTCGGCCCACGCCTCGGCGAGCGCGTCGGTGAGGGCCCGCAGCTCGGCGGCGTGCCGCCGGCTGGACTGCCGGTGCAGCTCCTCCAGGCGGCGGGCCCAGCCGGCGCTGATCGCGGCGATCCGCTCCGCGTCGGCCCGGGCCTGGGCCCCGGTGCGGGCGGCCGGGGCGGGCACGATCGCGGCGATCGGGCGGGGATCGCCGTCACGGGTGACGACGGTGACCGTGTCGGTCAGCTCGGCGAGGGAGACGAGTTGGGTGAGCCGGGTGCGGACCTCGCGCAGCGGCAGGGCGCGCGGCTGGGGGGACCGGTCGGCCAGTGCGGGGACAGCCATGGACACATGTTGACGTCCGGGTACGACAAGAACCCTTTTCAGGCCGTCCATTCCGGCGCCAGCACCGACCAGACCTCCATGTCCGCCCGGCCCTCCGGCACCGGCGCGGCGTCCCGGAGCACCCCGTCGCGACGCATGCCGAGCCGGCGGGCGACCGCGATGCTGCGCTCGTTGCCGGCCCGGGTCACCCACTCGACGCGGTGGATGCCGCGCTCCCGGACCGCCCAGTCGATGACCACCCGGGCGGCCCGGGTGACCAGGCCCTGGCCCTCCGCGTCCGCCTCCAGCCAGCAGCCGGCCTCGCAGACGCCGCGCGCGGTGCTCAGCGACACCAGCAGCACGCCACCGACGAGCGTGCCGCGCTGCCAGATGCCCCAGATCCCGCCGTCGTCGCGGGCCCACCGGTCCGCGTACGCCTGGAGGACCCGGCAGGCCGACTCGGCGTCGGTGGCCACGAAGGACGCGCCGACCCAGGGCGCGATGTGCTCCCGGCAGCGGTCGAGGTTGGCGAGGAACTCGTCGGCGTGCCAGGGCTGCAACGGTCGCAGCTCGGCGTCGTCGGTCAGGGCAAGCGCGAACATTCGTGCAACCTACCGGCCCACCCCGCGGTCCCGCCCGCCGATTTCGCCGCTCACTGTCGCATCTCGTACGCGCCGGCCAGGTCGGCCACCCGCTGCCACGTGCGGGCGCTGCGGTCGGCGTCGACCACCGGGCGGCGGATGTGGGCGAGCGCCCAGGCGGCCTGCTCGTCGGTGGTGGCCGGTTTGCCGTGCAGCTCGGTGGCGTAGCCGGAGAAGTCCCGGACCAGCAGGTCGAAGATCTCGTCCCGCAGGTCGTCGTCGAGGCGGATCAGCTCGGCCTGCTCCAGGATGAGCTGACCGTAGACCACCAGCGCGAAGAGCTGGCCGATGGTGAGCAGGAAGTCCAGGTCGCGCTGCTGCGTCTCGTCCGGCGCGTGCGCGGCGAGCAGCGTGACCAGCCCGTCGGCCTGTTCCCGGAACCGGGCCACGTTGGGCAGGTGGGCGTGCGCGTCGTAGGCGGCGCGCCAGTCGTGGAACCGGATCGCGCCGAGGCCGCGCGCCGGGCCCTGCCGGAACAGGAACGTGTCGTCGGCCGCGTCGCGGCGGGTCGGCACCGCCTGGTGTTCGGTGGGCCGGAACAGGTAGTTGGGCATGAACTTGAGGATCAGCGCCAGGTTGACGTGGACGGTGCCCTCCAGCTTCGGCAGGCCACGGATGTCCTTGGCGGCCTTGTCGAAGTAGGTGTCGGCCTCGAAGCCCTTGGCGGCGATGACGTCCCAGAGCAGGTCGATCACCTTCTCGCCCTCGGTGGTGACCTTCATCTTGGTCATCGGGTTGAACAGCAGGTAGCGGCGGTCGTCCGGGCCGGCCGAGCGGAAGTAGTCGACCGCCCGGTCGCTGAACAGCTTCATCGCCACCAGCCGGGCGTACGCGTCGGTCAGCTCGCGGCGCACGTGCGGGAAGTCGGTGACCCGCCGGCCGTACAGCACCCGGCCGTGGGCGTGGCTGACCGCCTCGTACATGGCGTGCTCGCAGATGCCGACGGACGCGGTGCAGAGGTTGAACTTGCCGACGTTGACCGTGTTCAGCGCGGCGTCGAACGCGGCCGGCCCGGTGTGCAGCACGTCCTCGGCGCGCACCGGGTAGTCCTCCAGCCGGAACTCGGAGACGTACATCTGGGCGGCGACCACGTTGCGGACCAGCCGGTACGCCGGGTGCCGGCTGTCGGCGGCGAAGAACACGTACCCCTCGGGGCCCTCGACGTCGGCGCGCCGGCCGAAGACCGAGACCAGCCCGGCGACGTTGCCGTTGCCGATGTAGTACTTGCCGCCGGTGGCCCGGAAACCACCTGCGCCGTCGGGGGTGAGCAGCATGTCGGTGGCGTAGATGTCGGCGCCGTGCGGACGCTCGGAGAGGCCGAACGCCATCACGTGCCCCTGGTCGAGCAGCTCGGCGGCGCGGGCCCGGGCGGCGGCGTTGCCGCTCTGCCACACCGGCCCGAGGCCGAGCACGGTGACCTGCCAGGTGTACCAGTAGCCGAGCCCGTAGAAGCCGAGGATCTCGCTGAGCGCGGCGTTGCGGGCGGTGTCCCAGCGCTTGTCGGCGTCGTCGCCGCCGTCGGCGGACGGGGTGAGGAACGTGGCGAAGAGGCGTTCCCGGGCGGCGAAGTCGAGGAAGTCGGCGTACCACTCGCGGGCGTGGTAGCTGTCGACCAGGGCGCGCTTGCCCCGGGTCTCGAACCAGTCGATGGTGGCGCGCAGCAGCCGCCGCGAGGTCTCGTCGAGGTCGGCGGGGTCGTAGTGGTGCGGGTGGAACAGCAGCGGGTCGCTCACGCGGGGGGCCTTTCCGGGTCGAGGTCGCGGAGGGTGGCCAGGACGTCGTCCAGCCAGGCCAGCACCATCCGCTCGTACGCGATGCCGCCGCGCAGCACCACGTGCTGCAACGCCGCCCGGGCGTCGGGTGCGGCGGAGCCGAAGTCGCGGCGCTCGCCGGCCAGGTAGCCGGCGAGGACGGTCTCGTGGTCGGCGCGGTAGCGCTCGACCTCGGCGACCAGGAGCGCGCGCCCGGCCGCGTCGTCGAACGCGGCGCCCCGGATCTTGACGGCCAGTTCGTGCCGGACCGCCTCCGGGCGCACCGGGGCGTGCAGCCAGCCGACAAGCGCGGCCCGGCCGGTCGGGGTGACCGACCAGAGCTTCTTGTCCGGCAGGCTCTCCTGACCGATCTCCTCACCGATGATCCGGTCGTCCTCGGCGAGTTGCTTGAGGACCCGGTAGATCTGCTGGTGGGTGGCGGTCCAGAAGCGGCCGATCGAGCGGTCGAAGCGACGGGCCAGCTCGTAGCCGGAGGCGGGTTGCTCCAGCAGCGAGACGAGGATGGCGTGCTCCAGCGACATGCCGGCCATCTTGCTATGCACTTTGTTGCATAGCAAGACCCTGCCCGGTAAGGCACGGCCGTGAGGGTGGTCATAACGGCTGGACGACCGGCGCACCGGTGCTGCTAGCCTTTCGGCAGGTCATGAGCGCCAGCGTCAAGCCCCGGCTCGCTGGCCGGCAACCCTCCGCCACGGTGGGGTGCTCCGGGTGAGGACCAGGCGCCGACGGCAGTCGGCGCAAGCGTGGCCTGGCACCCAGGTCAGCACCAACCGGCCAGGGAGACCCGATGTTCGCACCGCCCCTCGTTCCGACCCGCCTCATGCTGGTCACGCGCCGCCACGTCGACCTGATGCGGGTGTGCAGCGACCGCTGTCGCGACGCGCGCTGAGCGACCGCTCCACCCTTCCCCGATCCACCCTTCCGGCTCCGCCGTGCCCGGCTGCGCCGGCACCGGCACGCGTCCCGCGTGTCCGTCCACTCTGGAGAGACATCGTGCGTATCCGTACCGCCCTGACCCGCGTCGCCGCGCTCGGCGCCGCCGCCGTGCTCGCCGCCACCGCGCTGACCGCCTGCGGCGGGGCAGCCGACGACGCGGCCGACAACCCGTACGGCCTACGGCAACCCGGTGTGATCCGGGCCGGCACGCTCACCGACGCCCCGCCGAACGTCTTCCTCAAGGACGGCGAGTTCACCGGCTTCGACAACGACCTGCTGCGGGCCGTCGCCGAAAAGGTCGGCCTGAAGGTGGAGTTCGTCGGCACCGACTTCTCCGCGCTGCTCGCCCAGGTCAACAACCGCAAGTTCGACGTGGGCAGCTCCTCGATCACGGTCACCGAGGCCCGGAAGAAGACCGTCGACTTCGGCAACGGCTACGACTTCGGCTACTTCGGCCTGGACGTGCCGGCCGGCTCCGCGATCACCGGCTTCGACCAGCTCGCCGGCAAGCGCGTGGTGGTGGTCCAGGGCACCGTGCAGGACGACTACGCCACGAAGGAGAAGCTCAACCCGGTGCGGGTGCCCGACTACAACGGCGCGGTCAACCAGCTCAAGGCCGGCACCGCCGACGCCTGGATCGCGCCCGCCGAGATCGGCGACAAGTCCGCGGCCGACAGCACCGGCAAGATCAAGGTCGCGGCGAAGCAGCTCAGCCCCGCGCCGACCGCGTACGCGGTGGCGAAGGGCAACGACAGGCTGCGCGAGGCGCTGGACAAGGGCCTCGACCAGGTGATCGCCGACGGCACCTGGAGCCGCCTCCAGGAGCGGTACTACCCGGGGCGGCCGATCCCGGCCGGCTTCACCCCCGGCAGCGGATCGGTAGCCGTGCCGTCGCCGTCGGCGGCCTCCTGAGCCGGTAACCGGGCACGAGCGGGACGGACGGAGCGGACATGGATCCACTGAGCACCCTCTGGGAGACGTTCTTCGACTGGGGGTCGATGCGCGAGGCGCTGCCCGAGATGCTGACCGTCGGGCTGCCGAACACGCTGATCCTGGCCGCCTCCGCCGCCCTGCTCGGCTCGGTGCTGGGCATGCTGCTGGCGGTCGCCGGCATCTCGCGTACCCGCTGGTTGCGGTGGCCGGCCCGGGTCTACACCGACGTGTTCCGCGGCCTGCCGGCCGCGGCCACCATCCTGCTCATCGGCGTCGGCCTGGCGCCGCTGGGCATGGCGGTCTGGGGCCCGAACCCCTACCCGCTGGGCGTGCTGGCGCTGTCACTGATCGCCGCCGCCTACCTCGGCGAGATCTTCCGGGCCGGCATCCTGAGCGTGGAGGCCGCCCAGTTGGAGGGCGCCCGGGCGCTCGGCTTCTCCTGGGCCGAGTCGATGCGGCTGGTGATCATCCCGCAGGGCGTACGCCGGGTGCTGCCCGCCTGGGTCAACCAGCTCATCGCATTGATCAAGGACTCCAGCCTGGTCTACTTCCTCGGCCTGCTGGCCAGCCAGCGGGAGCTGTTCCGGATCGGCCAGGACTACGCGGCGAACACCGGCAACCAGTCCGCGCTGCTGCTGGCCGGCCTGTGCTACCTGCTGCTGACCGTGCCGCTGACGCACGCGGTCAACTGGCTGGACCGGCGGCTGCGCCAGGGCCGCCCGGCCGCCCCGCCACCCGAGCCCGACACCGACCTGACGCCGGCCGGCGTCACCCCGACCGGAAGGGACCCGCGATGAGCACCGGCACCGTCACCTCGGTCAGCCTCGCCGTCCGCGACGTGCACCTGGCGTTCGGCGCGCACCGGGTGCTGCGCGGCGCGGACCTGGACGTGGCCCGGGGCGGCACCGCCTGCGTGATCGGACCGTCCGGCTCCGGGAAGTCCACGCTGCTGCGTACCGTCAACCGGCTGATCGAGCCGGACCGGGGCGACGTGCTGCTGGACGGGCGCAGCGTGCTGCGCGACGACCCGGACGCGCTGCGGCAGCGCATCGGCATGGTGTTCCAGCAGTTCAACCTCTTCCCGCACCTGAGCGTGCTGCGCAACGTCACGCTCGCGCTGCGGAAGCTGAAGAAGCTCGACCGGGACGAGGCGGAGGCGGTGGCCCGCGCCCAACTCGACCTGGTCGGGCTCGCCGCGAAGGCCGACGCCCGGCCGGCGCAGCTCTCCGGCGGCCAGCAGCAACGCGTCGCCATCGCCCGCGCGCTCGCGCTGCGCCCGCAGGTGATGCTCTTCGACGAGGCCACCTCGGCGCTGGACCCGGAGCTGGTCAAGGGCGTGCTCGCGGTGATGGCCGACCTCGCCGCCGCCGGCATGACCATGGTGGTGGTCACGCACGAGATGGGCTTCGCCCGCACCGTCGCCGACACGGTCGCGTTCATGGACGCCGGCAGAGTGTTGGAGGCCGGGCCGCCGGCCGCCGTGTTCGAGGCCCCCGAACACCCCCGGTTGCGGCGGTTCCTGTCCCAGGTGCTCTGATCAGCCCTTGACGGCCCCGATCAGCACCCCCTTGATGAAGTGCCGCTGGATGAACGGGTAGACCGCGACGATCGGCGCGACGGTCAGCACCACCACCGCCATCTTGATCGCCTCGGTCGGCGGCATGGTCACCCCGCTGGCCGCGCCGGAGGTGTGCGGCGCCTGCCCGGCGAGCAGGTAGCTCTGCAACACCCGCTGGATCGGGTACATGTCGTTGCGGTCGATGAACAGCAGCGCGTCGAACCAGACGTTCCAGTAGCTGACCGCGTAGAAGAGACCGACCACGGCGATCACCGCGCGGGACAACGGCAGCACGATGCGGCCGAGCGTCCGGAAGTCGCTGGCGCCGTCGATACGCGCGCTGTCCAGCAGTTCCTGCGGGATGCCCTGGAAGAAGCCGCGCACCACCACCAGGTTGAACACGCTGATCGCGGACGGCAGCACCAGCGCCCAGATGGTGTCCTTGAGCCCGAGCCCGGTGACCACCAGGTAGCGGGGCACGAGCGGCGGGTAGACCAGGAACGGGATCAGGAAGTACGCCAGCAGCCAGCGGTGCCCCACCGTGCCCGGCCGGGACAACCCGTACGCGGCCAGCACGGTGACGGTCAGCGCGATCGCGGTGCCGCAGACGGTGACCAGCGTGCTGATCCACAGCGCCCGGGTGACCGCGCCGCCGGCGAAGATGGTGGCGTAGGCCGAGGTGTCGATGCCCTTCGGCACCACCACCAGGCCGCCCGCGTCGGCGATCGTCCGGCGCGACGAGAGGCTGGTCACCAGCACCACCCAGAGCGGGAAGAGGACGCCGAGCACCAGCAGGGTGAGCAGGGTGGCCTTGAGCGCCTGGCCGACGCGGGTGGGGGGTTCCTCCCACACCGGGCGGTGGGGCCGCGCGCGCGGCGGCCGTCGGATGATCACGGTCATGACTTCGAGTAGATCCCTCGTTCGCCGAGCAGGTGCGCCACCCGGTTCGCGGCCAGGATCAGCACCAGGCCGACCACGGCCTTGAACAGGCCGGCAGCCGCGCCGTAGCCGTAGTTCCCGGTGGCGATGGAGAAGTGGTAGACGAAGGTGTCGAGCACCTCGGCGGCCTGCCGGCCGACCGCGTCGCGTTGCAGCAGGAACTGCTCGAAGCCGACCGAGAGCGCGTCACCGAGGCGCAGGATCAGCAGCAGCACGATCACCGGACGCAGGCCGGGCAGCGTGATGTGCCAGAGCCGCCGCCACCGGCCGGCGCCGTCCGCCGCGGCGGCCTCGTAGAGGCTCTGGTCGATGGTGGACAGCGCGGCGAGGAACACGATGGTGCCCCAGCCCACGTCCTTCCAGACCGCCTCGGCGGTGACCAGGACGATGAACGTGTCCGGGTTGGTCATCACGTTCCACGGCTGCATGCCGGCGTCGCGCATGGTCTGGGCCAGCAGCCCCGCGCCGCCGAGCATGGCGACGAAGAAACTGATCACCAGCACCCAGCTGAAGAAGTGCGGCAGGTAGACGATGGTCTGGACGAGGCCGCGCAGCCGGCTGGAGAGCAGGTTGTGCAGCATCACCGCGAGCAGGATCGGCAGCGGGAAGAAGAACACGAGCTGGAACGCGGTGATGGCGAGCGTGTTGCGGAACGCGTCCCAGAACGCCGGGTCGTCGAAGAGGAGCTGGAACTGGCCGAAGCCGATCCAGTTGCTGTTCGTGAACGCCTGCCACGGATTGTCGCCCAGGTACGGGTTGTAGTCCTGGAACGCGATGACGTTGCCGGCGATCGGCAGGTAGCTGAAGATCAGCAACACCAGGAAGCCGGGCGCCACCATGGCCAGCAACTGCCAGTCGCGGCGCAGCCGGCTGCGCAGCGGCACCCGGCGACGGCGGGGCGGTCGGCGACGGGCCGGTGGGGCCGGCTCGTCGGGTCGGGCCCGCTCGGGCCCGACCGCGACGGCCGGCTCGCTCACTTGGCCGCCTTGGGCAGCGAGTCGGCGAGCAGCTTGCGGGCTTCCTCCCCGCCGTTGGCCTTCCACTCGGCGACGATCGCGTCCACGTCACCGAGCGGGCGTCGACCGCGCAGCACGTCGGTGAACTTGTCCTCGGTCGGCACCTGGTTGGCCTTGTAGGCGGCCGGCATCTCCAGCTTGACCCCGGCCCAGGGGTTCTTCTCCAGGAACTTGACCATCTGGTTGGAGTAGTTCAGCACGTCCGGCACGTAGCGGGGGGTGTCCGGGTACGGCCCGATGGTGGGGTTGCGACCGCTGATGAAGAAGTACTGGTTGGCGATCTCCTTGAACGCCAGGTCGGTCTTGACCGGCCCGTTCGGCGACGTGGTGTGGTGCTTGCCCTCGACGCCGAAGTCCCGGAGCTGGGCCTCCTGGCTGCCCAGCGGTGCGGAGCACCAGTTGATGACGCGCAGCAGTTCCTGGACCCGGTCCTTGCCGAGGCCCTTCCTGACGAAGGTGAACGAGATCGGCTTGTCCTCGCCCCAGACCAACGGGTCGCCGCCGGTGGCGGAGAAGATCGGCACCGGCTGGATGTTCAACGTCGGGTTGGTCTTCTGGTGCTCGGCCTGGGCGCCCTGCCAGAAGCCGATGCCGTCCTGCTTGAACACGATGGCGCCGTTCTTGGCGAACAACTGCTTGGCGTCCGCGCCGCGGCTGGCCACGATGTCCGGGTGGACCAGGCCGTCCTTGTAGATCTTGGCCATCACCTCGAGCGCCTGGCGGAACTCCGGCGTCTCGTACTTGAACTCCGGCGTCCCGTCGGAGCGCAGCCGCCACCCCTGGTTGGCGCCGGGCACCCGGTGGAACATCTGGATCATGGCGAAGACGTCGTCGAACGCCCACACCTTGCGAGCCGGGTCGGTGACCTGCCGGGCCGCGGTCAGCAGCTCGTCGAGGTTGGTCGGCACCCCCAGGCCGCGCGCGTCGAGCAGGTCCTTGCGGGTGAACAGCGCCCAGGGGAACGGCCCGTCCGTGGGATTGGGCACGGACATCAGCCGCTCGTTCCACACCGCCTGGCGCCAGGCCCCGGTCGGGAAGCTGGCCAGCATCGGGTACGCGTTCGCGGCGTCGCCCCGGAGGTGGTCGGTGAGGTCCTCGAAGAGCGCCTTGATCGCCTCGGCGAACCGCGGGATCTTCTCCACCTCCCAGCCCGGCACGCAGAGCAGCTCCGGCACGTCGCGGGCGCTGAGCATCGCGTTGAGCTTGTCGGCGTACGTGTTGCCGTCCTGGATGGTGAAGTTGACAGGCGTGCCCAGCTCGGCGTTGACGGCCTGGAGGTAGGCGCTCTGCGCGATGCCGGGCGGCGCCGGGCCCCAGGCGGGCGTCATCGCGGTGATCTGCTTGCCGCTGGTGCCGGGCTTGTCGGTGATGGCGTCGACCAGCGTCGCCGGGTAGCTGGTGTAGCCGTCGGGCACCGGGCGGGTGCCGACGATGTCGGGCTTGATGGCGCCGGGCAGGTCCTTCCGCGTCGGCAGGAGGCCGGAGACGGCGTCGAGTTGCTGGGAGGCGCCGGAGCCGGCGGGCTTCTCGGAGCATCCGGCGAGCAGCGGGCCGCCGGCGGTGGCGGCCACGCCGAGGCCGACCAGGCCGAGGAAGCGGCGGCGGGTGGCGCCCGGATCGGGGTGGTGCACGCTCATCGATACCCCTTCGGGAGGGATGCATTCGTATGGATGAGCAACAAACTAATCTCGACCGTGAGCTTGCACAAGAGCGAACCGGAGCGGCGTTGGTCAGGCCTGGCAGCGGTCGGAGAGCGCGTAGCGCGTCAACACCACGTCGCCGATCTGGCGCACCTCGACCACCCGGGCCCGGCGACCCGGGTGCCACGGGAAGCGGCCCTCCCCGACGAACCGGGGGGCCCGACCGTCGCCCACGAAGAACGGCGCGACCACCAGGTGCAGCTCGTCGGCGAGCCCGGCGGTGAGGAACTGGCGGTGCATGGTGCCGCCGCCCTCCACCATCAACCGGCCGACCCCGCGCCCGGCCAGGTCGGCGACGACCGCCTCCGGGGTGACCGGCTCGCCGGCGTCGACCACGGTGGCCACCGCGCCGACCTGCTCCCGGGCCTTGTCGACCACCCCGCTCGGGCAGTAGACCAGCTTGACGCCGTCGCCGACGGTGAAGAAGCGGGCCACCGGGTCGAGGTCGCCGCTGCCGGTGACCGTCACCTTCACCGGGGACGGGGGCAGGCCCCGGGCCACCCGCTCGGCACGCCGCCGATCGCTACGCACCAGCAACCGGGGGTCGTCGCGGCGGACCGTGGCCGCGCCCACCATGATCGCGTCACACCCGGCCCGCGTCGCGTCGACCCGGTCCAGGTCGTCGTCGTTGGAGAGCAGCAGCCGCTCGGTGGTCGCGTCGTCGATGTAACCGTCGATCGACATCGCGCAGCTCAGCAGCACGTACGGGCGGGTGGTCACGGCACGAACGGAAGGTCGAGGGCGTGGTCGGCGCGGGTGACCTTGGCCGCCAGGTAGTCGGCGTTCGCCGGGGACAGGTGCACGCCGGTGACCACCCGGTCGGCCACCGCGACGCCCAGCCCTTCGAGCTGTGCCGCCTTGTCCGGATTGTTGCTCAGCAGGGCCACCCGGTCCACGCCCAGCGCGGTGAGCATCTGCGCGGCCACCGTGTAGTCCCGCTCGTCGGCGCCCCGGCCGAGCGCCAGGTTCGCCTCGTACGTGTCCAGGCCGTCGTCCTGGAGCGCGTACGCGTCGAGCTTGGCGTACAGGCCGATGCCCCGCCCCTCCTGACGCAGGTAGAGCAGGTAGCCACCGGCCTCGGCGATCCGCTCGACCGCCTCGCGCAACTGCGGGCCGCAGTCGCAGCGCTGGCTGCCGAACACGTCACCGGTCAGGCACTCGCTGTGCGGGCGGACCAGCGGCGGGTCGGCGGCGGCGTACCCGCCGAGCCCGAACGCCAGGTGCTCCCGGCCGTCCACCAGGCCGTGAAACGTGTGCACCAGGGCGGTGGTGGCGTATCCGTCGGGGAACCGAAGCGGGACCGTGACCCGGGTCCGGACCGTCGCGCTGGGCAGGGTTTCGTCCATGGTTCTCCTCCGTCCGGTCGCCGGGCTGACCGACGACACACACCTCGCACCCTCACCGTATGCGGGATCACCGACAGTTGCCGGTCGGGCGCATGAGCAGCACCACGGCACCGGGCAGGCTGGCCACCAGGACCAGCGCGCCGTAGACGGTGCCGGTGGCGACGCCCTGGGCCGCGGTCAGGCCGGCCGCCGCGAACGCCCAGGCGGCGACGCCCTCGCGCGGCCCGAAGCCGCCCACGTTGAGCGGCAGGGCCATGGCCAGCAGGGCGAGCAGGGTCAGCGGCAGCAGGCGGGACAGCGGCGCGTCGGCCCCGGCGGTGCGGGCGGCCACCACGAACGTGGCCAGGTGGCCGGCGAACACCACGGTCGAGGCGAGCACCACGCCGGCCCAGGTCCGCCGCGCCAGCAGCCCGGCGCGGACGTCGGTCAGCGCGGTACGCGCCACCCGGGCGAGGCGGGACGCCCCGGACCGCGGCACCGCGCGGGCCACCAGCACCAACGCCACCACGGTCACCACCCCGACAGCGGCCAGCGCCGGCAGGTACCGGCGGACCGGGGACGGGAACGCGGCCAGCACCGCCACCGCGATGACCACCTGCACCACCTGGCCGGCGGCACGCTCCCAGACCACCGCGCGGACCCCCCGGGCCACGTCCCCGGCGTCCCGGCCGTGCCGGACCGCCCGGTGCACGTCGCCGAGCACGCCGCCGGGCAGGGTGGAGTTGAGGAAGATCGCCCGGTAGCAGTGCGCCACCGCGGCGCGCATCGGCAGCCGTACGCCCAGCCCGCCGGCCACCAGCGACCAGCGCCAGGCGCCGCTCACGGTGGTGACCACGCCGATGCCGAGCGCGGCGGCCAGCGCCGGCGCGTCGATCAGCCGCAGCCCGGCCAGGAACGGACCGGTGCCGACGAAGGCGACCAGCGCGGCGAGCACGGCCAGCCCGGCGGCCGGCCGCAACCAGGCCCGGCGGGTCCAGGCCCAGCGCACCCGGGCCGGGCGCGGCCGGACCGGTACGGGCACGGGCGCGGCGACGGCGACATGTGACAAACGGTCCTCCCTCGTTCCCACCGGATGTCACGTGTCGGCGGGCCGTACGGTTCAGCCGGCGAGCAGGTCGGCGTGGTGCAGCACCACCTCGACCCGGCCGGCGGCGGCCTCGGCGAGCCGCCACTCGGTATACGTCCGCGCGGGGCCGTTCAGATGCGGTCGCTCCTCGACGGCCGCGTCCACCCAGCCGGTCAGCCACTCGGCGGTCAGCGCGGCCTGCTCCGGCCCGAGCCGCCACGGGGTGGACCGCACCGCCACCTCGACGCCGTGCCGGCCGAACGCGGCCACGGTGGCGTCCACCGCGTCCGGCCCGAGCAGGGCCCGCCCGTCGACGGTCCGCCGTTGGTGGGCGTTGAACGCGTCGGCCAGCTCGGCGTCGAGCGGATCCGCCGGGGTGAACTCCGCACGGCCGGACACGGTGAGCGCGAACAGCGTCGGGTGTCCGGCGCAGGCGGCCACCATCCGGTCGACCTCCTCGGCGGTGAGCATGTCCAGCAGCGCCGACGCGGTGACCAGGTGGGCGTCGGCCAGGTCGGCGTGGGTCAGCCGGGTGATGTCCGAGCCGCGGGTGGTCACCGTGACCGGCGCGCCGTCGGCGGCGGTGAGCCCGCCGCCGGTGGCCAGCGCCAGCAGGTGCCTGTCGCGTTCGTGCAGCACCCAGCGCTGCGGGCCGGGCAGCCGGGGGGCGAGCCAGCGGGCCATCGACCCGGTGCCGCTGCCCAGGTCGTGCACGACCAGCGGGCGTCCGGCGGGCAGCCGGTCGCGGGCCGCGTCGGCCAGCTCGACCGAGCGGGCGGCCGCGTCGGCGGGCTCGCGCAGTCGTAGCCAGTCCGCGAAGTCGGGTGGGAGTGAGGTGGTCATGCCGCGGTCGCCTCCTTGAGCGCCGTCGCCAGCCGGTCCACGGTGATCGGCCAGCCGGTGAGGGTGGGCCGCCGCTGCCGGGCGGCGCGGCGCAGCCGGTCCCGCAGGGCGGGGTCGGTGAGCCAGCGGCGCAGCGCGTCGGCGGTCGGACCCGGGTCGTCCGGTGGCACCAGCAGGCCGGGCCGGTCGCCGTCGGGGGCGTGCCCGAGCGTGGCCGGCAGGCCGCCGGTGTCGCTGGCCAGCACCGGTACGCCCCGGGCCAGCGCCTCGGTCACCACCATGCCGTACGTCTCCCGCCGGGAGGGCTGGACCAGCAGATCGGCGGCGGCGTACGCGGCGGCCAGCTCCGTCGCGGTACGCGGGCCGGTCAGCCGGACCCGGTCGGCCAGCCCGGCGCCGGTGAGCCACCGGCGCAGCCGGGCCACGAACGCCGGGTCCCGGTCCAGCGGGCCGATCCAGTCGCAGGTCCAGTCCAGGTCGGCGACCCCGGCGAGCGCGGCGGCCAGCACGTCGTGGCCCTTGACCGGGGTGACCGCCGCGACGCAGAGCAGACGACCGCCGCCGGGCGTGCCGGGGGCGACCGGGGCCGGCTCGACGCCGGGCGGCGCGACCGTCACCCGGGCGGGGTCGAGCGGGTAGCGGTCGAGCAGCCGCCGGCGGGTCCACTCGCTGGTGGCGACCACCCCGGTCGCCGCGCCGAGGGCCCGCCGTTCGGCCCCGTCCTCGATCGGCAGGTGCACCAGCACCACCAGGCGCAGTCGCGCCGCGTGCGGGGCGAGCACGTCCGGCACGGTCGAGGCGACCAGGCCGTCGAGCAGCACGGTCGCGCCGCCGGGCAACCCGGCGAGCAGCCCGGCCAGCGCGCCCCGTTCCCGGTCCCCCGGGTGCGGCCAGCGGCCCGGCACCTGGTGCTCGCGCACGGTCCAGCCGAGCGCCGCCAGCCCGCGGCAGACGTGCCGGTCGTAGGCGTTGCCGCCGCTGGGGTTCGCCGGGTCGTCGATGTCGCCCGGCAGCACCACGTGGACGGCGGTCATCCGGTCACAGCGGCCGTTCGTAGCTCGCCCAGGCGACGTGCGACTCGTGCAGCGTGACGGTGATCCCGGCCAGGCCCCGGGCCCCCTCCCCCAGCCGGCCGGCGTGCACCGCGTCGGCGAGCCGGTCGGCGACGGTGCGGGCCAGCACCTCGGTGGTGGTGTTCACCCCGGCGAAGGCCGGCTCGTCGTCCAGGTTGCGGTAGGTCAGCTCGCCGAGCACGGCCTTGAGCTGCTCGGTGGCCAGGCCGATGTCGACCACGATCCCGTCGGCGTCCAGCTCCGCCCGGCGGAACGTGGCGTCGACGACGAAGGTGGCGCCGTGCAGCCGCTGGGCCGGGCCGAACACCTCGCCGCGGAAGCTGTGGGCGACCATCATGTGGTCCCGGACCGTCACGCTGAACACGTTCACTCCTCGCCGTAGGTGATGAGACGACAGAGCGCCGGGAGCCGGCCCGAGGCGAGCCGGTCCAGCACGTCGGGCAGGTCGGTGAAGCGGGACCGGCCGGTGAGCAGCGCGTCGAAGGCCGGGTCGGTCAGCAGGTCCAGGGCGACGGCGAGCCGGTCGGCGTAGCTGCGGTCGGCCCGCCGGGGCGAGACGGTGCCGACCTGGCTGCTGCGGATGGCGAGCCGCCGGGAGTGGAAGGCGCCACCGAGGGCGAGGGTGACCGGGCGGTCGCCGTACCAGCTCAGCTCCAGCACGGTGCCCTCCGGGCGGAGCAGCTCCAGGCCGCGTTGCAGCCCGTCGGCGCTGGCGCTGGCGTGCACCACCAGGTCGCGCCCGCCGGTCGCGTCGGCGGGCAGGGCGAAGTCGACCCCGAGCGCCTCGGCGACCCCGGCCTTGCCCGGGTCGGCGTCGACCAGCTCGACCCGGACGCCCGGGAAGCGGGCCAGCAGCGCGGTCACGCTGCACCCGACCATGCCACCGCCGATCACGGTGACCCGGTCCCCGACCAACGGCGCGGCGTCCCAGAGCGCGTTCACCGCGGTCTCCACGGTGCCGGCCAGCACCGCCCGGGCCGCCGGCACGCCGTCCGGCACGACCACCACCGATCCGGCCGGGACCACGTACGCGCTCTGGTGCGGGTACAGGCAGAACACGGTGCGCCCGCGCAGCTCCGCCGGGCCGGCCTCGACCGTGCCGACGTTGAGGTAGCCGTACTTGACCGGCCCCGGGAAGTCGCCCTCCTGGAACGGCGCGCGCATGGCGGCGTGCTGGTCGGCGGGGACCCGGCCGGTGAAGACCAGCGTCTCGGTGCCCCGGCTGACGCCGGTGAACCGGGTACGGACCAGCACCTCACCGTCGCCGGGCGGATCGAGGCGGACCGGCCGGATCTCGCCCTCGCCGGGCGCGCGGAGCCAGAACGCGTGGGCGTCGACGGTCACGAATCCTCCTCGTTCTCCGCATTCCGGCCGGGTCGTCGATCATAGACACGGAAGCGGGACGACCCGGGTTCGAACCGCCCGGCCCACCGGCCGTTCAGGCAGCCCGCCGCCGCTCCCCGGCCGGCCGGCGCTCCGACTCGGCGCGGCGGTCGGCGTCCCCGGCCAGGCGCATCGCCCGGCGGGCGGCGGTCAGCGGGTCACAGGGCGTCGGCGCCCCGGCGCAGAGCAGGCTGGCGCACCGACCGGCGACGTCCGGCCGGTGCGCGGCGGCCACGTCGTACGCGCTGCGCCACAGCAACGGGTCGGTGACGCCGCGTGGCAGGACGGCGTCCTGACTGGACCTGGTCCGGATCGTGTCGGGCACCGGTGTTCCCCTTCCGTCGTCACTCCCGGTGTCAGTGACCCGGTGAGTCGACCTCAAACCTCTCACCTGCGCGCCGGTGCCGACCAGCAATACATGTCACGTCCGACTCATCGGCCCCCCGGAGGCTTGCCCTGCCAGGGCCAGCGGCCGTCCAGCTCCACCTCCAGCGAGAAGCTGAGGAACGTCCGGACCGCCACGATCAACGCCAGCACGCCCACGCTGGTGAAGGTGGGCGACACCGCGACCGTACGGATGATGTCGCCGCCGACCAGGAACTCCAGGCCGAGCAGGATGGCCCGGCCGACCCCCTGCCGGTACGCCCGGTAGTGCGCGACCACCTGCCGGGTACGACCGCAGCGCGCCGCGAACACCACCGTGGCGACCGTGACGCCCACCGCGATGACCAGCACCCCGGTCAGGTCCAGCAACGCGCCGATGTGCTGGATGATCTCCTTGGTCGGCACCCGACACCTCCGTCCGCCTCAGCCTGGCGTATCCGGCGGGGGCGGCGAGCGGGTTTGCACGACCCGGCAGCCGGTGGGGGACGTCCGGCCGGGGCGGCGGGCCCGGTGGACCGCACCGCCCCGGCCGGCGGCCTCACTGGCCGATGGCGGCCTGGGGTCCGGCGTAGGTCCGGACGAGGTTCGGGACCTGGTCGGCGGCGTCGAGCCGGTAGCTGTAGAAGCTCGACGGGGTGAAGGCGGACCCACCGGTCTCCCGCTGGCCTGTGCAGCTCACGCAGACGCTGCCGGTCTGGCGCAGCTCGGCGGTGTCGTCGCGGTAGTAGGGGTCCTTGACGGTGTCGTAGTACGTGTTCTCGATGACCATCCTGGTGGCGCCGCGGGAGTAGTTGCCGTAGCCGCGGACGTTCTGCAGGTAGTTGTTGTAGAGGTGGGCGTACTGCACGTTGTCGGTGCTGGGGTTGCGCACGTTGGTGTCGTGGATCCAGTTGTGGTGGATGGTGATGCGGGCGGTGACGTTGGTGGTCCAGCCGATGCCGAACGCCTTGTTGCCCTCGGCGATGACGTTCCAGGACACGGTCAGGTTGGTGGTGTCCTTACGGCTGTCGATGAGGCCGTCGTTCATCCGCACGATCTGGTTGTGGTCGATCCAGATCCGGTTGGCGGTGTCCATCTGGATGCCGTCGTAGTCGAAGTCCTTGTCGTCCGGGTCGTCGGAGGTCATCCGGGTGTCGCGGATGGTCAGGTTCCGGATGATGACGTTGCTGGTGCCGGCGCCGAGGTTGAAGCCGCCGTTGACGATCTGGCCGCTGCGGCCGACGCCGACGATGGTCTTGTCGGACCTGACCGGGATCTCCCTGCCGTACGGGCTGACCGTGATGGCCGCGCCGACCCGGATCACGTACGGGGTGCTGGCGGCGGCGTACCGCTCCAGGTCGGCCTGGTTGGTGACGGTGACCGTGGTGCCACCGGCCCCGCCGGTCGTGCCGGCGGCCCCGGCGAACCCGTCCGGCGCGTTCGGGTACGGCCCGCCCGACGGCGGCGTGGTCGACGGCGGCGTGGTGGGGGTCGGGCCGGGCGCGCCGGTCGTCGGGGTGACCCCGCCGGTGCAGGCGGTGTCGTTGAGCGTGAACGCCGTCGGCGCCGGGTTGGTGGCCCCGCGCGTGCCGGTGAAGCCGAACGAGACGCTGCCGCCGGTCGGCACCGCGGCGTTGTAGCCGACATCGGTCGCGGTGACGCTCGACGTACCGGTCGGGATCGTCGCGCTCCATGCCTGGCTCACCTGCTGGCCGGCGGGGAACGTCCAGGCCAGCCGCCAGCCGGTGAGCGCGTCGCCCAGGTTGGTGACCGTCACGTCGGCGTTGAAGCCGCCGCTCCACTCGCTGGACACCCGGTAGTCGACCCGGCAGCCGGCCGCCGCCTGTGCGGTGACCGCGGTGGTCGCGCCGGCCACGGCGAGCGCCGCGGTGGCGCCCAGCACCAGGGCGGTACGCCAGGACCGGCGCGGCGTCGGGTGCGTCGTGTCCCTCTCCCGGGTGGGGCTCACAGCGGGTTCCAGCCGTCGGCGCCGGCCAGGTACCGCTGCGGGGTGTAGTTCGCCGCCTGGGCGTCGCTGAGCTGGGGGCGGTTGCTGTTGACGGTCGCGCCGGCGCCGGTGTTGCGGTATTCGGAGAAGCGGGCGTTCTGCCAGGTGGCGTCGCCCATGTTGGTCCACGGCTGGCTGATCTTGATGGTGTTGCTGAGCGTGGACTCGCGGTAGAGGACCTGGGCGCCCTGGCCCCAGGGGCGGCCGAGCGTGGTGTTGTCGGTGCCGGTGCCGGTGACGGTGGACCGGTAGATCAGGAAGCCGTAGGTCCTGGCGGGGTCGGTTCGGGCGGCGGTGATGGCGCTGCCGGTGGAGCGCTTCTCGTGGATGGTGGAGGCGTTGATGACGACGGTGCCGTCGCCGAAGATGAAGTCGGTGGTGCCCTCGATGTAGGAGTTGACCACGTAGGCGCGGGTGCGCGCGTTGACCAGGAAGGTGTCCTGGTCGCCGAGGAGCCGCACGTTGCGCAGCACGGCCCGGTCGGCGTTGAGGTGCAACGCACGGCCTGCTGGTTGACGGTCGTGGAGTTCTCGTCGTAGTCGTTGGCGATGGTCAGGTTCTCCGCGACGAAGTTCGCGCCGTCGACGAACATGCTGGCGCTGGCGAAGGTGCCGTTGCTGGCGGCCGAGTTGTTGTAGACGATCGTGGTGTTCGACGGGGACGAGCCGAGCCCCTGGAAGGTGATGTTCGGCTTGTTCGCCGGCACGCGTACCACCTGCCGGTAGGTGCCGGGCTTGATGGTGACGACCCGGCGGGTGGTGTTGTTCGCCGGCACCGCGTCCACCGCCTCCTGCACGGTGCGGTACGTGCCGCTGCCGTCCGCGGCCACCGTCGGCGTGCCGGTCGGCGGCGGGGTGGTCGGCCCGGAGGTCGGCGTCGGCGTCGGGGTCGGGGTCGGGGTCGGCGTGGGGGCGGACGGGCCACCACAGGCGACACCGTTGAGCGTGAACGCGGTCGGGCTCGGGTTGGTGGTGCCGGTCGAGGCGCCGTTGAAGCCGACCTCGACGCTCGCGCCGGCGGCGATGGTCGCGTTCCAGTCGACGTTGGTGGCGACGACGGCCGCGCCGGACGAACCGGCGGTGAAGCCCCACGCCTGCGTGACGGTCTGCCCGGCCGGGAACGTCCAGCCGAGACGCCAGCCGGTGAGCGTGTCACCGAGGTTACGGATGGTGATGGCGGCGCTGAAGCCGCCGGACCACTGCGCGGTGACCCGGTAGTCGACCTGGCAGCCCGCGGCGGCCTGGGACGGGCCGGCGGTGGCGACGCCCACGGCGGCGATGGCGGTGGTGACGAGCACGGCGAGCACGGTGGCCGTCCGTCGTCGGAGGAGGATTCTCACGGTTCTCCCGGGGTTCGATGCGGATGCGGTGTGGTCTCCCCGACCGTCACCACCAGCGCTGGCGGCGGCCCGCACGGCAGGGAGCGGTGCCCGGAACGGGTGCTGCCCGGCGACCCCGTCAGCACACAGACGGGCCAGCACGACCGCGGCAACGGTTTTCCGGCGGATTTCTCAGAAGGCGGTCAGGTCGGCGCCGATGCCGGTACCGGTGCTGAGGTAGCGGGTGGCCGGCAGCCTCCCGTCCGGCCGGCGCGGTCCCTCGGCCACATCCGGGTCGGTCGACCGCAGCCGTACCGCGGTCCCGCCGTCCCAGGAGTTGCCGGCGGTGTCCGCGGCGCCCCGCGCCGGTGCGGCGTTCCCCACGGCCAGGTTCCGGCGCGCGGTGGTCTCGCCGTCGGCCAGGTCGAAGCCGACACCGCCGTTGCGGAAGGCGGTGTTGCCGGTGAGGTCGATCGGCCCGGTGTTGGCCTCCACGCCGAACCCGTGTCCCCGGTTGTCCCAGGCCGCGTTCCCCCGCACCCGGTGCCCGGCCGGGAGCGACTCACCGCCGCCGAGGGAGAAGCCACACCCGTTGCTGTCCCAGTCGGCCAGCTCCCAGCGGTCCTGCCCGTTGCCGTAGGACCAGTTCCGCTCCACCGTCACCGGGTCGGCGAACCCGCCCAGGTCGACGCCGTCGTCGGCGTTGTGGAAGGCCCGGTTGCCGCGCAGCACGTTCCCGACGCCGGCCCCGAACTTGACCGCCAGCCCGATCCCGGAGCCGCCCGGGTCCGCCGGGTCGTAGCTGCGGAAGAAATCGCTGTCGAGCACCTGGTTGTCGACCGTCCCCGGGTCGCGCAGCGTCAGGCCGGAGCGGACGTTGTCGTGCATGGAGAGCCGGCGGAACACGGTGTGGGCGCAGGACCGGCAGACCCAGGCGTGGCTGCGGGAGCCGCGTACCTCGAGATCCTGCACGGTCCACCACGCGGTCCGCTGGGTGACCGCCCACCTGTCCGCGGGGATCGCGGCGGCGTCGAGCACCGGCTGTTCCGCCCGGTAGGCGCCGAGCACGATGCGCCGGTCCGCGGTGCCGTCGGTGGTGATGGTCACCGGCTCGGTCATCCGGTAGGTGCCGCCGCGCAGCGCGATGGTCTGGCCGGGCCGGACCGCTTCGACCGCCCGGCCCAGCGTGGCGAACGGACGGCGGAGACTGCCGTCGCCGTCGTCGTGGCCGTCCGGGGCGACGATGATGTCGGCGTCGGTGACGCCGGTGAGCGCCCGCGACGGCCGAGGCGTCGGGGTGCCGCCCGGCGGTCCCGACGGCGCGGGCGGGGCCGACGGGCCGCCGTACCCCGGGATCGTCGGCGCGGCGGCGACCACGCCGTCGCGCCCGTCCGGGGTGTGGCGCACGGCGGGCACGAGGCCACCGACCGCCAGGATCGCGACCGTGCCCGCCGCCACCGCGACCTTGTGCGACAGCACGCCCCGCAGGCCGCCCGTCACGCCGGACACGGCGGCCGACGCCGTCGGCGCGACCGCCCGGGCCTCGACCGCCAAGCGCAGCCCGGCCGGCACCGCCAGCCCGGCCAGCACGGGCAGCACCTGCTCCGGCGTGGTCCGACGACCGCCGGCCGCGAGGCACGCTGGGCAGGCGAACACGTGCCGGCCCAGCCGCTTGCGCCACAGCGGGACGAGCACCCCGTCCCAGCCCCGCCCGGTGCGGGCCAGGTCGGGACAGCGCGGCCGGGCCCGCCACGCGGCCAGCACCGTGTACGCCTGCGCGAGCCGGGTGCGCATCCGCTGGATCCGGACCGCCGCGTGTGCCGGGCCGACCGCCAGCGCCTCGGCCAGGTCGGCCCGGCTCAGCTCGCCGTTGAGCTCCTGCCACCACAGCGTGAGCACCTCGCGGTCGTCGGTGTCGAGCCAGGCGACAGCGGCGAGCACGTCCCGCCGCTCGGCGTCCCGCTCCGCCCCGGCCAGCACCTCGCCGGCCACGTCCACGGCCGGGTCCGGCACGTCCGCGTACGGGTCCAGCGGCACCTGCCGGGCGACGACCCGCCGGCGGGCGTGCTCCCGCACCTGGCGGATGGCGATGGTGACCAGCCAGGCCCGGAAGCGTTCCGGTTCACGCAGCGCGGGCAGCCGCTCGACCACCCGCAGCATGACCTCCTGCACCACGTCGTCGACGTCGGCGTGCCCCGCCAACGCGCGGCCGACCACGTTGTAGACGAGCGGCAGGTGGGCGGCGAGCAACGCGGTGAGCGCGCCCCGGTCACCGCGACGCGCGGCCGTCACCAGGTCGACGTCCGCCTCCGCGGTCACCGCGCACCGCCCTCCGGCCCCCGCGGGATCCCGACCACCGGCGATCGTGGGAGCGCGCCCAAGAGGCTGGCACAGCGTTACCGGCTTGTAAACTCCACCCCGGCTCAGTCCTGCGCGCGCCAGCGGTAGAAGACGGTGGCCACCTGGTCCTGCGGGCCGCGGCAGAGGTCCGGCCGGTACGGCTCGACGTACGGGCCGAGCTCCCGCCGCACCTTGTCGAACGTCGGCGTGTCGGCGTGCTGGTCGCGGGTGGCCTCGGCGGCCGAGGACTCCTGCTCCAGCAGGTGCACGTAGACGTCGTCGATCGAGTAGAGCCAGCGCCCGGTGACGCCCAGCTCGGCCGGGAGCGACCCGGCGTCGGACTCGGCGAACACCCGGGCCACGTCCGGCTCGGCGCCCGGCTTGATCCGTCCGACGATCACGGTCAGCGTGGTGTCGTCCGGCGGCTCCCCCTCCGGCGCCCAGTGGTAGAACTCCTTGGCCACCGAGTCCGACGGGTTCTTCCAGTACCGCGGGTACGGCGTCACGTACGGGCCGATCTCCTCGGCGATCTTCTGGAACGCGGGCAGCCCACGGGTCTGCCCGGAGATCCTCGGGTCCTGCTCACGCTCGATCACGTGCAGGTACAGGTCGTGGTGCGACAGCAGGTACCGGCCGATGACGCCGAGGTCCTGCGGTCGGGTGATCTGGTCGTAGTGGCCGAAGACGTTGCCGACGATCTCGTCGCTGCCGGGGACCATGTGGCAGACGATCACGTTCCGGAAGACCATGACGTGCTCCTTGGCTGGCTGGCTGAATGGGCGGGCTAGGCGGAGAAGGTGACCGGCAGTTCCAGCAGGCCACGGAAGGGCGAGGCGGCGGGCAGTCGGCGTACCTCGGCGAGCGGCACGGCGAGCCGCAGCCCGGGCAGCCGCCGCAGCAGCGCGGAGAGCGCGAGCAGCGCCTCCATCCGGGCCAGCGAGACGCCCAGGCAGTAGTGCACGCCGTGACCGAAGCCGAGGTGCGGCCCCCGGACCCGGCGCAGGTCGAGCCGGTCCGGGTCGGCGAAGTGGGCCGGGTCGTGG
Organism: Micromonospora sp. NBC_01392; assembly: GCF_045040125.1. Classification (NCBI taxonomy): domain Bacteria; kingdom Bacillati; phylum Actinomycetota; class Actinomycetes; order Micromonosporales; family Micromonosporaceae; genus Micromonospora; species Micromonospora sp. NBC_01392. The sequence continues at coordinate 4,366,655 of NZ_CP109549.1, forward strand.
TTCGCCGCGTTGATCGCCACCCCGACGATCGAGCCGCGCGGGATGCGTACCCCCTGGTACTCGACGTCCTCGGTGGTGATGCGCGGGCTGGCCACCGGCAGCGGGCCGTCGAACCGCAGCAGTTCCTCGATCGCGGTGGGCAGCAGGCGCGGCGTGCTGCGCAGCAGCGCCAACTGCTCCGGGTGGGTGAGCAGGGCCAGCACCGCGTTGCCGAGGAAGTCGGCGGTGGTCTGGTGGCCGGCGAACAGCAGCAGGAACGTGGTGGTCACCAGCTCCGCCTCGGACAGCGTCCGGTCCCGGTCGACGGCCCGCGCCAGCGCGCCGATGATGTCGTCGGCCGGGTCCCCCCGCTTGGCCCGGACCAGCTCGGTCAGGTAGTCGTGCAGCTGCGCCTGGGCCTCCTGCACCGCCGCGCGTTCCTCCTCCGGCGGCCGGCGGGTCGAGCCGGAGGTGCGGATGACCTGCGTCCAGTCGAGCACCCGGTCGTGGTCGGCCGGCGGCACGCCGAGCAGCTCGCAGATGACCGTCATCGGCAGCGGGATGGCGAAGTCCCGCATCAGGTCCGCCTCGCCGTGCGGCACGATCTTGTCGAGCAGGGAGTCGACGACGGTGGCCACCCGGGGTCGCAGCGCCTCGATCCGCCGGGGCGCGAACGCCTGTGACACCACGCGGCGCAGCCGGGTGTGCTCGGGCGGGTCGGAGTTGAGCATGTTGCGGTTCAGCCCCTCCGAGTTCGGGCCGAAGATCCGCAGGAAGTGCCGGTCCGGGCCGTAGAGGTCCTTGGACAGCCGCGGGTCGGTCAACGCCGCACGCGCGTCGTCGAAGCGGGTGATCAGCCAGGAGTCGAAGCGCGGCGACCCCACCGGGCAGACCGGCCGCTGCGTGCGCAGCCGGGCGAAGGTGGGATAGGGGTCGGCCGCGAACGCGTCCGTGTACAGCTCGCCGGCGGGCACCACGTCGTCGGTCATCGGGCCTCCCCCGGCTCGCCGGCCACACTGTGCAGCACCTGGTAGGTGTGCCGCTCCGCGGACTCGCGCAGCTCCCGGACCACGCGCAGCAGCCGGTCCCGGTGCGCGCTGCGGCCGAACGCGTCCAGCCGCTCCCGGTCGGCCCAGTCGCTGATCACCAGATAGACCCGCGGGTCGTCGGCGTCGCGGACCAGGTCCTGGTGCAGGCACCCGTCGAGCGTGCGGATCTCCTCGGCGGCGGTCCGCCACTCCGCCTCGAACCGCTCCTCGCAGCCCTCCCGGGTGCGCATCGCCAGCACCGTCCGGACCCGGCTCACCGGACACCGCCGAACACCAGGCACAGGTGCTTGCGGAGCGCGTCGGCGTCGACCGGGGCGCCCCGGAACCCGACGTGCCCGTCCGGGCGGATCAGGTAGAGCCCGGTGCCGGCCAGGCCGTACCCGGCGCGGAACCGCCGGTCGGCGTCGCGCAGCACCGGCGGGTCGGCCAGGTGCGGCTCGGCGACATCCGGGTCGAGCAGCAGGTACGCGTCCAGCTCCCCGCCGGCCTGCCGCCGCGCGTCGGCGCACAGGTCGGCGAACCCGGCCAGCTCCGCCGCGTCGGCCGTGGCATCGGCGTAGAGCAGCAGCGTGTGCCCGGTGCCGCGGGTCAGGTCCCGCAACCGCAGCGGGTGCCCGACGCCGCGCCGCCGCAGTCCCTCGACGTCCGGCGCGCGGTCGCCGGGGCGGGGCGCGTCGCCGAGCGCGGCCGGGTCGGCGACGGTCTCCCCGACCAGCGGGCTGCCGGCGTAGCTGAGCAGCAGGGACATCTCCTGGAGGAACTGCCGTTCCAGGTCGGCGCGGTCCACCTCCTCGGTGCCCGCCATCCGCACCGCGCGACCGACGATCTCCTCGCCCTCCGGCCGCCGCTCCGCCTCGTAGCTGTCCAGCAGCCCGGGGGCGGCGCGCCCGCGTACCGCCAGGGCCAGCTTCCAGGCCAGGTTCCAGGCGTCCTGGATGCCGGTGTTCATGCCCTGGCCGCCGGCCGGTGGGTGCAGGTGGGCGGCGTCGCCGGCGACGAAGACCCGACCGTGCCGGTAGCGGTCGACGATGCCGTGACTGATCCGGAACACCGACGACCAGCGCAGGTTCGACGCCCGGGTGCCGGGCGGGGCGAGCCGGTCGAGGGCGGCCTGCACGTCGTCGAGCGTCGGCGAGGCGAGTTCCTCGCTGAACCCGGGCGGGGCGTCCCGACCGCCGGTCTGCGCGAAGAACCGGGGCGGGGCCAGGGTGGCGATCCGGTACCGGCGCTCGCCGCGCAGCGGAACGCAGACCAGCATCCCGTCCATCTGGCCGTCGGTGGTGTGCAGGAACCGCAGCAGGTGCCCGTCCGGCATGTCCCAGTCCACGTCGACGTCGACGAGCATGAACAGTTGCGGGAAGCGACCGAGCCCGCCGGTGAAGGTGAGGCCGAGCCGTTCCCGGACCCGGCTGTGCGCGCCGTCGCAACCGATCAGGTACGCCGCGCGGACGGTCTCGGTGCCGCCGTCGGCGGTGCGGACGGTGGCGGTGACGCCGTCCGCGTCCTGGGTGAAGTCGACCAGTTCGGCGCCGCGCCGGGGGCGCACCCCGAGCGTGGCCAACCGTTCGGTGAGGATCCGTTCGGTCTCGTACTGCGGCAGGCCGAGGTGGGCGTACGGCAGGCCGGGCAGCTCCCAGCTCATCCGGTGGGTCTGCACGCCGTTGACGAAGACCATGTTGCCGGTGAGCCAGATGCCGGCGTCCATCGCCTCCCGGACGACGCCCTGCTCCTCCCAGATCTCCATGGTGCGGCAGTGCACGCCGATCGCCTTGTCGGCCTGGTCGGGCGGGGTCGCCAGCCGGTCGATCACCCGGCAGTCGACGCCGCGCCGGGCCAGCTCGACGGCGGCGGTGAGCCCGGTGGGGCCCGCCCCGACCACCAGTACGTCGGTTGCCCTCTCCACGTCGGCCTCCCTGCCCGTGGTGTGGTGTCGCCGGTCGTCCGCGTCGGGCACGACATGGAAGAGACGGCGTCGGATGTCGAGGAGGAACGGCGCGATCGGCCCGGCCTGCGCCGAGGCGTGCGCCGGGTCGGCGATCCAGTCGAGGAACTCGGCCGCGCCGTCCCATTCGGCGAAGATGTGGTGCACGTCCGACCCGGGTTCGCGGAGCAGCCGCTCCCGCCGGTAGCCCGGCACGGCCGCCATCCGCCGCACCACCTCGGGGTAGCCCCGGTGGAACTCGGCGAGGCGGGCGCTGGGCACGATCAGCTCCACGTCGACGTAGACCGGCCCGGCCCCGTCGACGTCCTCGGTCATGGTCGGGTGGTCGGGCGGGCCGGCCGGCTCGGTCAGCGGCCGGAGCAGCTCGGCCAGGCGCGCCGCCACCGGCCCGTCCCGGTACGCGCGCAGCGCCGCCTCGTCGACCCACTCGGTGACCACGACGAAGCCGTACGGGTCCAGGGCGTCCCGCAGCAGCTCGCGCCGGAGGCTGCCGGGCAGTGCGCTGACCTGGCCGGCGACGGTCTCCCAGGCCGGCCCGACGGCGGGTTCGCAGCCGGGGCGCGCTCGCCTGAAGAGCATCGTCCTGACCATGCCGCCCCCTCGCGCCGTGCCGCCTCGTGCCGCGACCCTGCCGCAGGTCGCGTCAACCGGCCGTCACGGACGCCGGTCGGGGTGTCGTGGTCCGGTGACGCCCCGGGGACGGCGTGTCCCCTACCGGTCCGCCTCGGTCCGCGGTCGCGTCGCCGGTGACCAGGTCACGTCGTAGCGCGGGCCGGACACCGACTCGGCGAACGCGGTCGCGGCGGCCGGCGAGTCGGCGATGCGCCAGTCGGTCTCCTTGTCCACCTCGAACCAGATCAGCCCGATCAGGTTCCGGTAGCGGGGCAGCGAGTCGAACGTCTCGCGGATCCACCGCGCCTTGCGGGCACCGATGTCGGAGGCGCCGGTCTCGGTGACGACGAGCGGCTTGCCGGTGACGGTGCGGATCTCGGCGATGGTCGGTCCGAAGATCTGGTCGAACGACCAGTAGGTCTTGGTGAACGCGCCGGTGCCGTAGTAGCCGGTGACACCGACCCAGTCGACGTAGTCGTCGCCCGGGTAGAGCCCGCCCAGCCCGGCGGTCGTCTTGTCCCACCGGGCGTTCGGGCTCCACACCCAGGCGACGTCGGTGGCCCCGGCCGCGGTGAAGACGTCGTGCACGTGCCGCCAGGCGCGCACGTAGTCGCCCGGGTGGTTGCCGTTGGCCCGCTCGCTCCACGGGTACCAGTCGCCGTTCATCTCGTGCGCGAACCGGATGGCGATCGGGTAGCCCAGCGACCGCACGCCCTCGGCCCAGGAGCGCAGGTAGCCGTCGAAGTCGCCGCGGGCGATGCGCTCCAGCCGGTAGTCCGGCTGGGTGGACCGGAGCCGGTCGACCTGGCGGTCGGTCAGTCCGGTGCGCCGGGCCGCCTCGTCCACGGTGTGGTCCCAGGGCTCCCAGCCCAGCATCGGCATCATGCCCCGGTCGGCGATCCGGTCGAAGAGGCTCCGGTCGAAGGCGGCGGACGCCCAGCTCGCGCCGAAGAGCAGCACCTGCGGCGCGCGTCGGGCGGCGGTGGTGAACCGGTCCACGGCGGTGAGGTCGTAGGGGCCCTTGTCGGTCATCACCCCGACGAACGCCCGGTCGGCCGGCGGGAACACCCCGGCGGCGGGCGGGGACGCGGTGGTCGCCGGGGCGCCGGCCGGCGACGCGGCCCGGGGCGGGGCCGGCGCGGGGCCCGACGCCGGGTCGGACCGGAGGCCGGGCGCCACCACGAAGGCGTACGCCAGCAGCAGCACGCCGGCCAGCGCCAGGCCCACCCGGGGCACGGTCGGCCTCAGCACGGCGACCCCCCGCCGACCGGTGCCGGCCGCTGCGGGGCCGGCTCGTCCCGACCGGCCCGGACCCGTTCGGCCCAGGCGATCAGCGGCGGCGCCAGCCCGGTGACAAGCGTCAACGCCGGCCAGACCCGCAGCAGCGGGTGGTCGTGGTCCAGCCCGAAGCTGGCCCCGAGCAGGCCGGCGGCGGCCGCCGCCCACCAGAGGTGCAGCCGGAAGGTACGCGGCGTCTCGGCGGTGCGCAGCGTCCCCTTGGCGGTCACCACGAAGCCGAGCCGGCGGCGCAGCACCGTGCCCACCGCCGCGGCCAGGTAGACCGGCCCGGCGAACAACGCGAGCGCCATCCCGGCCATGCCCACCTCCTCCCGCTCGTGCGGGGCGATGTTGAATCGGCGCAGCCAGAGCCAGAGCAGGAACCAGGTGCCGATCGTCGAGCCCCACAGCGCGCCCCACACCTGCGGGTCGAGCCGGCCCGCGTCGACGCCGGTGAGCAGGTACAGCGCGGTGGCCGCGTTGCCCAGCAGCAGGCTGACCGCCACGCTCGGGTAGTAGAACTGGAGCAGGCGGTACTGCCAGCGGCGGCGTGACGGCAGCTCGCGCGGCGCGCGCAGCTCGCGGCGGAGCAGGATCTCGCAGATGCCGGCCGCCCAGCGGCGCTGCTGGTTGAAGTAGTCGGCCCAGGAGGTCGGCCCCTCCCCCAGCGCCACCACGTCCGGGGTGTAGACGCCCTTCCACCGCCGGCCGGTGGTCGGGTTGACGGCGGCGTGGATCCGGATGCTGGTGAGGTGGTCCTCGATGATCGAGTCCTGGTAGCCGCCGATGGTCCGCCACGCCGCCGGCCGGTAGAGGTGTCCGGTGCCGGTGAGCAGCGGCGCGTCCAGCCCGTTGCCGCCCCGGGCGATCAGGCCGTTGTAGAGGTACTGCTGCACCGACGCGCCGTGGGCGACGAAGTTCTGGTGCATGTTGCCGTACACCTGGGGGGTCACCACGAACGCGACGTCGGGGTCGCGGAAGTAGCCGAGCGTGCGTTCCAGGAAGTGCGGCAGCGGCACGTGGTCGGGGTCCACGTTGGCCACCACGTCGTAGCGGTGCTCGTGCTCGGCCCGCCAGGCGTTGTGGTTGCCGGACTTGGTCCGGGCCCGGAACTCGCCGCGCGGCTGGTTGTACTCCGGCCGCCCCCGGCGGGTGAAGTGCCGGACGCCCAGCCGCGCCGCCATCGCCCGCACCGCCGGGTCGTCGCCCTCGTCGAGGATCCACACGTCGACCCGCCCGCAGTAGACGATCTCCCGGAGCCGGCGCAGCGTCCGCTCCGCGACGTCGAGCGGCTCCTTGCTCGGCACGATCGTGGTGAGCAGCGCCACCCGCAGGCCGACCGGGGGATCGACCGGCACCGGATCCTTGGCGTGGAAGGCGAACACCCACACCACCACGTTCTGCGCCAGCCGGATCAGCTCGACGCCGACGACCACGCAGAACGCGAGCCGGGCGGCGAGCGTCGACCAGCCGCCCGGCCCGACGACGCCCGGTCCGGGCACGTGCTGCGGCAGCAGCAGCCAGCCGACGAGGAGCAGGCCGGCGGCGCTGTTGACGAGCACCAGCAGGGTGAGCACCGCCCGCGCGGCGACCGAGGCGGCGGGACGGAGTTCGACGGGCGCGTCGGGTGCCCGGGGCGGGCGCAGCGGTCCGGCGGTGGCACCGCAGCGCGCGTACGCCAGGCGGGCCCGGATGTTGCGCTGCCGGCGGTCGGCTCCCGGCGGGACGCGCCGCCCGGGCGGGGCGCCCGGCCGAGCGCGGTCACCCGACGGCGCCGGCGGGAGGGCGCGGGACAGGCGTGTATCGGCGGCGACGGCCACATTTCCCCCATGGTCTGCATCGGGCTCGCCAGAACCCGGACCGATGCTAAGCGGACAACCAGGCGGGAAAGGCGCGAATCAGGGCGATGTACGCCGTTGGTCGGTCAGCAGGACCACCGTGAACCCGGCCGGTCGCCAGACCCGCGCCGGCCGGTACCCGGCCCGCAGGGCCCGCGCAGCCGCGCCGGCGCCGGCCCCGGGCGCCCACCCGACGGTCGGGTGACGATGACCGGGCTGGATCAGCCAGAGCCGGCGCGGGGCCACGTCGCACCCACCGCAGTCGAGCCCCGGCCGGGTGGCGAACACGTCGACCGACCCGGTGGCGAGCACGTCGACCGGGCGGCGGTCGGCGGGCACGTACCGGGCCACCAGCGTCCGCGCCGCCGGATCGCCGTAGAGCACGCCGTCCCCGCGCAGCCCCAGCCCGTCGACGATCGCCGCGACCCGGCGGGGGTCCTGGCCGTGCCCGTCCGGCCCCCGCACGGCCACCTGGGCCGGCGCGCCCACCAACGCGACCGCCGCCAGCCCGGCGACCGCCCCGTGGGCCCGCAGCCGGGACAGCGCCACCGCGGCGAGCACCGCCCAGGCCGGCACCGTGAAGAGCAGGCCGGCCGGCGACCAGACCGGGACCACGCGCGCCACCAGCAGCAGCCCGAGCGCCGGGACCAACGCCCACGCGGTGCAGATCGCGGCGGCGTACCGGAGCGGGAGACTGAACAGCGCCAACCCGGCCAGCACCGCCCCCAGCGCGGCGACGCCGAACAGCTCCCGGGGCGTGGCCGCCAGCATGCCCGGATCGACGCGGACGCCGGGCGGGAGCAGCCCGCCGTCGTCCCGCGCCCCGGACCGGACCAACGCCGCGACGACGAGCAGGCCCGGCAGCGCGACGGCCAGCCAGCGACCGGCTGTCGCGCGCCGGAACGCCAGCACCACCCACCCGTGGCCGGCGAGCAGCAGCAGCGCCCCGGGCTGACACAGGCCGAGCAGGACCACCGCGCCGGCGTACGCCGCGAGCCGCCGCGCGGTCGGCCGGTCCAGGACCGGCAGCAGCAGCCAGGTGGCGAGCACGGCGGCGAACAGCGCCGACGCGTGCGGTTGGGCCTCCTGCGCGTACCGGGTCGCGGACGGCAGCGCCGCGAACAGCGCGCCGGCCAGCACCCCCGTGCCGGGCGTGAACATCCGCGCGGCCAGCGCGCCGACCAACGCCGCGGCCGCGGTCATCGCCAGCAGCGACGGTACGCGCAGCGCGACGTCGCCCGCGCCGAACAGCTCCGCCCAGCCGCGCACCAGCAGGTGGTACGGCGCCAGCGTCCGGTCCCCGGCCCACACGTCGCGCCACGGGGAGGTGGCGGCGCGCCAGGTGGCCAACTCCTCGGTCCGCAGCCCCGGCGTCCCGAGCCCGGCCCCGCCGAGCCCACCGGTCAGCAGCGCCGGCAGCAGCCAGGCGGCGATCCGCCACCGGCTGGCGCCGGCCGCGACGCGGGCGGCGGCCCGGCGCGGGCGCGGTGACCGGTCCTCTCCCCACGGGTCCTCGACGCCGACGTCGGCCGGCCCGAGCCGGGGCAGGACCATGGTGTCCGCGTCCATCATCGTGACTCACGCATTCCTGATCGAGGGCCGGACAACGTCCTGAAGCCTAAGGACTCCAGATCCGACATAAACCCTTTTTCAGGTTAATTCCCTCTCGCGCATCCCGCGTTGCAGCGTGGTTTGGGCAACCCGGTACGAAGCGGTCTACGGCCTGGCGACTCCCGCGACGGCCAACAGGTAGGTGGACGCTGTGACTCTTGTCAGGGGCTCCAGCGCGTCGTTCAGGTACTCGACGTTGCGCCGTGCCGCGTCGACGGCGCTGTCTGCTCCGGTGATACGTCGTTCGAGGTTCGCGCGCTTGTCTTGAGCCTCGGCCTCCATCCGCTGCTCCTGCACGTCCGTAGCCATCTGGGTGGCCCTCTCCTTGGCTCGCGCCTGGTCCACCGCGGTGCGCGCCTGCTGCTTGGCTGCGTTCTCCTCGGCGCTGAGGGCGCTACGGAACTGCTGGAGCTGGACGGTCACTTCCTGGCGTTGCTGCGGGGTGAGAGTCCTGGGCGCCTGACTCTGGGCGCGCGTCTCGATGCTCTCGCGCCACTGAAGCAGTGAGCGTGCGCGAGCCTCTCCGACATTCTCCACGTAGGTGCCGGAGTCAGACGGGTGACGCTTGATGAAGGTTCGGTCGTTGCGGCCGTACCCGGACACGGTGCGGTAGCCGGTGAAGTCGGCGGCGGTGCGGAACCCGTGCGCCGCCAGCGTCCCGGCGATCTTAGCGTTGATCATGCGGGGAGGGTTCTTGGCGATGACGGCGTTCTTCAGTGCGCGCTGGACGTGCTCCTCGACGATCTCTCTGAGCCGTTTCTGCTCCCGGGCTTGCTGGGTGTTGCTCTGATCCGAGCGCCGCTGCGCGATGCCCCGCAGTGTCTGCTGCAGGGCGTGCCGCACCTGCGCGGTCGCGGCGTCCCGCTGGCTGACGGCGGCGGCCCGGCGATCACGCAGGTCCTGCTGCTGCGCAGCCCTGGCGGCGTCCAACTGGGGACGCGATGCCCGCAAGTCCCGCGCTTGCGCTTGAGCCGCGTCTAGTTCCTGCCGGGCGGCGGAGTAAGCATCTCGTGCCTTACGACGCACCGCGACCAGTGGGTGAGCCAGGTAGCTACCGGCGATCACGACCACGGGGGTCATGGCCGCGATGACCCAGGCGGCCGTGGGCACGGTCGTGAACGCCGTGACGCCGAGGCCGGCGGCGGCACCTGCGGCGATGGCGAGCAGCAGGGAGGCGGCGGCGATGCGGGCGACCGTCAGGTGCGTCCCGGAGAAAGAGTAGACCGGGGCGCTGGCCGATGTCTCGGCGGCGGCCCGGCTGACCGGTGGCGTTTCTGGCAGATGGTCAGCCAGCCAATCGGGGGTGTCCGTCGCGGGCACGGCAGGCTCAGCCGGCGACGAGATCACCGCACGCGCGGGCAGGGCTTCGAGTGCGGGTATCTGTGACGGAGACATGCGGGCGAAGGAGGCGAGCCTGTCGGCAAGGGTGACGAGATGGGGCGGTCCGACGGCTCGGAGCGCGCGGAAGGCGGCGGATGCTGCCGGATCGAGATAGTCGGTGGCGGCGAACAGCAGTTTGGTGTCGTCGTCGGTGGCGCGCAGGCGCCGCCACAGTTCCGGGTGGCCGGCGAGCGCGACCAGGCTGGTGTAGATGACCCACGCGGAGAAACGGTCGAGTCCGGGGCCGTAGTCGCTGTCGCCGCGGCGGGGATGCTGGTAGTTGACGAGGCCTTTCTCGTTCGGCGGCAGCCCGGCGATCTCCGGGACATACATGCCGTCGTAGTCGATCAGTTTGAGTTCGTCTCGGCCGGTGATCAGCAGGTTGCCGTGCTGCAGGTCGCCGTGGGCGATACCGGCCTTCTCCAGGGTGGTGACGACCTCCGCGAACTGTTCCGCCACGGTGAGCAACCGTTCCGGGTGTGAGACGTGCGATTCCAACCACGGCATGAGCCCTTGTGCTTGAACCCAGCGCATCTTCAGCAGTGGATACCGCACACCGGCCACCATCACCCCGTGGACCTGGTAATCAAAGTCCACGAGCGCACGATGGTGTAACGCTTGCAGGGCAGTGGCGATCGCATGGTACCGGCGGTGCCGGTCCGGGTCGGAACGAACGAAACACTTGATCGCCCACTGCTCCCCCGCGGCCCCGTAGACATGGAAGACGGAAGCGAAGTTGCCCGACACCGGCTCCGGCATGCCGAGATCATCGACCTTGACCGTGCCGACCCGCAGCTGCGGGTCGGCAAAGGCCAGGCCCGGCAGTTGCAGCGCATCGACGTAATCGCCGCCGGTCGGGTATCGAGCCGGTGATCTCTGCTGTGTCACGGTTGTCCTCCTCGCTCCTCAGCGGTTCACAGGTCGATGCGCAGCAAAGTGGTGTCGTCGTTCTTCAGCGACCCGTTGGCGCGGCAGCCTTCGACGAGCGCGGCGAACCCGCCGATGTCGGCGTCGGTGCCGAGATCGGACAGGGTGCGCCACGGTCTTCCACCGACCCGGGCCTGCGCCAGGAACCACTGAGCCAGTGCGTCGCTGGCCAGCAGCAGTTGATCGCCCTGCTGCCAGGCCGTGCGCAGCGCCGTGACATGCTCGCGAACCTTGGCGGGGTCCAATGGCCGGGACGGAGCGAGCCCGGGGCGGGTGTCGAACTTGTCAGGGTCGTCGATCGGGAACGCGGTGATCAGCTCGTCATCGCGCACCTGAAACAGGCAGGCATCGCCCAGCGCGGCCACCAGCAGTGGTCCCTGCCGGTCAGTGTCGCTGTCGAGCAGGTGCACGCCGAGGATGGTGGCGTAGGCGCCACGGCGCAGCCCGTCCTCCTCGTACCAAGCGATCGGTTCGCCTGCGGCATCCCGCGCACGCCGGTACTCGGCTTCGACGTCGTCCCAACCGGCCGCCGCCGCGAGGATCGTCGCGGTCAGGTCCTGGTCGGCGGGAGCCGCCGTGAACGTGGTGGTGAGATGCCGGGCCCAGCGACCGGCGAGCATGGCCTCGCTGGCGCCGTCGGCGACCGCGGCGGCCAGCCACGGCTCGGTGACCTCCGCGTCGTCGCTGGCCGCGGGCTCGACGTCGCTGGCGTCCTCGTATTCCTCGTTCGTCGAGCCGGCCTTGGGTACGGCGAAGATACTGACGAATGCGCGCATGAGCTGTGCCGCCTCCGGGCTCAGCGCAGGTCCGTAGCGCGGGTGCCGATGTCGAGGAACTGCACGATCGTGATCATGTCGGCGTTGTAGACGAAGCCGCGGCTGGTGTCGTCGACGGCGATGCCCTGCTGCGCGGCATAAGCGCGCATGTGCGGTGGCAGCGGGGAACTCATCGAGAACAAGGTGCGTGCGTACTCGTCGTTCAGCTCGGCCGACGCTCCCGGAAAGATGGTCGGCGTACCGCCCTCGCTAGACACATGCAGGTTGAACAGCAGGACGTTGCCGTCAGTGGAGGCCAACTCCCGCAATGCCTCCGCGGTCGGACGGGGATCCCCGTCGGTGGACTGTCCGTCGGTCAGGTTCAGCACCACCGGAGGGAAGCAGTTCTCGTTGGTAGCCAGGAACGTGTTGGCCAGGACGGTGGCTTGGCGCAGTGCCTCGACCATTGGGGTGCCGTGATTGCCGAGCGGTTCCACCCAGACCGGGAACTTGGTCGGCTGCTCGACCAGGCCGCCGGCGCCATCGGGGATCTTCTTCATCCGCTCTTCCACCCGCGCCGGGTACTTCGCAACCTGCGACAGCGGCACCAGGTCGCGCCCGCTCAGCTCTCCCTCGAACAACGATCCGACGCGCACGCCGTAGCCGATGACCGCGACATGGAAGTAGTCACGGACGCCACCCTCCTTGGCGCACTTGATCGCCAACTCGCGCAACAACCGGTTCAGCGCGTCGGCGACCACGTCCGCCTTGCGGCGCACCAGCTCGCCTTCGGCGACCTCATCGAGCATGGAGGCGGACTGGTCGAGCAGGAAGATGAAGCAGCTGGGGTTCGAGCGGCTGATCTCGGCGGTGTACGCCATGGATGGTCCTTCCGATCGGTTGATGGGTCGGGCAGGCCGCGGTCCGGTGCGGGATGTGGCCACGGCACGGCGGAGCGGAGGCCCGCATGCAGATGGGGCATCAGCGCGGGCACGGGTCGGTGCGACGGCGGCTTACGACGTTTCGTCCCACCAGTTCGTGCCGGACGGAGCAACAACCGGCGGTGTACTCGCTGGCGGAGGGTTGGTTGACGCTGGCGGCGAAGCCGGAGGGGGAGGTCCGGCCGGTGCAGCCACCGGCTTCACGCGTCGCCGCAGTCCGCGAAGGCGCCGCGTTGCCGGGATGCGTGCCATCAGCGCCGACGTGGCTGGGCCACCCGTCGCCGGAGGGAACGGCAACGTCAGCGAGGTCGCCCACAAGCCGAGCGCGTCGCGGTCGACGACACTGATGTGGCAACGCCGGGCGACATCGGCGGCCTGAGCGGTGAGGTAGCTGTTGGTCACGAGCAACGCCACCTCCGCGCCGTGGATGTGGCGGGCGGTCCCGGCGAAGCGCTGCACCTCGGGACTGCCCACTTTCGTGCGGTACCGCTTGCACTGCACCACCAGTCGATGACCGTCAGGGGCGAAGCCGGTCACGTCAGCACCCATGTCGCCCGAGCCGCCGGACACCCGCACCCGCCGGCATCCGCTGGCCCGCATCAGCCGGGCCACCCAATGCTCGAACTGCGAGCCGGACATCGCGTCGGTGACGGCGACCGTTCGCTCCTGCTGTGCCAGCCGCCGCGACCGCCGCATCCACAGCCATCCGGCCAAACACAACGTTGCCACCGCAGCCACCGCGATCAGGGATGCAGCCATCGGGTGTTGTTGCACCAGCTGCACGACCACGCTGACACCCACCAAGGCCGCACCAACCAGCCACCAACTATCGCCCGAGGTGGTACGCCGTGCCGTCCGTTTGCGTCTGGGCATGATCACCTTCTCCGTCCCGTCCGCCGCAGTCGTGCGCGCACGACCGCTTGCCGACTGTAGAGGGAAGGCCTGACACTTACCCCGAAGATGATCTATGGCTGCATTGTCAGAAAATCGACAAGCACGCCTGCGTTCCACCTTTTGCGCGCGACCTGCACGCCGCTGATCGCTGGACCTGGCTGGTGCTGGCCGTCCACATCCGACTACACCTCGTCGCGCCGCCGGCGACCTGGGCCGGTCCGGGGAACCCCGCACCATCTGGAGGACGGGGACGGGCGGTGGGCCGGGCCGCCGGTCGTCCCCGTGGACGACCGGCGGCCGGAGGTCAGCTCAGTTCCGTGGTCGTCCAGCGCGCGGACGCGGTGGTCACCGGGACCGTGGGACCGGTGAGCGTGGTGGACGCCGCCGCGTCCCGCCGCACGCTCGTGCCGACCCACACCTCGACCTCGCCGGGCTCCACCACGCGGGTGAGCGTGCGGTCGGAGAACGCCAGGCGGGTGGTGGGCACCGTCAGCGCGACGGTGACCGACTGCCCCGGCTCCAGGCGGACCCGCCGGTAGCCCAGCAACTGCGCCACCGGCCGGGTCACCGAGGCCACCACGTCGTGGCCGTAGAGCTGGACCACGTCGTCGCCGACGACCGCGCCGGTGTTGGTCACCCGCACCGTGACACGCAGCGCGCCGTCGGTCGGCACGGTGGCCGGCACGGTGAGATCGGTGTACGCGAACGTGGTGTACGACAGGCCGTGCCCGAACGGCGCCACCGGCGTCGCCGGCAGGTTGGTGCCGTTGCTGCCCTCGCCCAGCGTCGGGTGCAGATAGGAGTACGGCTGCGCGCCGGCCGAGCCGGGCAGGCTGACCGGGAGCCGGCCCGACGGGTTGACCCGCCCGGAGAGCACGGCGGCGATCGCGCCGGCGCCCTCCTCGCCGGGGAAGAACGCCTGCACCACGGCCGCACAGCGGGACAACGCCCAGCCGACCGCGTACGGCCGGCCGGTGAGCAGCACCAGGACCACCGGCGTCCCGGTCGCCAGGACCGCCTCGACCAGTTCCCGCTGGACGCCGGGCAGCTCCAGGTCGTCCCGGTCGCAGCCCTCCCCGACCGTGCCGCGCCCGAAGAGACCGGCGTGGTCACCGACGACCAGGACGGCGACGTCGGCCGCGGACGCGGTGGCGACCGCCTCGTCGAAGCCGGACCGGTCGTCGCTGTCCACGTCACAACCGCCGGCCCAGGTGACGAGGTCCGGGCCGAACTCGCCGCGCACCGCGTCGAGGACGGTCGGCACCTCGATGCCGGTCTCCACGCCGGCATGCTGGACGAGCACGTGGTTGAGGAAGGAGTAACACCCGAAGAGCGCGCCCTCCCGGTCCGCGTTCGGGCCCACGACCGCCACCCGTCGGCCCGGAGCCAACGGAAGCACGCCCTGGTTGGCGACCAGGACGACCGACTCCTCGGCGAGTCGGCGGGCGATCGACCGGTGCTCCGGCGGATCGAGGTCGATCACGCGGGGCGGCTCGTCGTCGAACGTGGCGTCGAGCAGCCCGAGGTCCCGCTTCTGGCGCAGGACGCGCAGCACCGCACGGTCGACGAGCGCCTCGTCGACGGCGCCGGCCCGCACCGACTCCCGCAGCGTCAGGTAGGCGTCGCCGGTGGGCAGCTCGATGTCGAGGCCGGCGGCGAGCGCCTGCGCGGCCGCGTCCGCGTTGTCGACCGCCACGTGGTGCAGCAGGTTCAGGAAGGCGACCGCGTAGTAGTCGGCGACCACGGTGCCGTCGAAGCCCCAGCGGTCCCGCAGCACGCCGGTCAGCATCGTCGGATCGGCGGCCACCGGCACGCCGTCGATCTCGGTGTACGAGTGCATGACGCTGCGCGCGTCGCCGTCGAGGATCGCCATCTCGAACGGCGGCAGCAGCACGTCGGCCAGCTCCCGGGGGCCGGCGTGCACCGGCGCGAAGTTGCGCCCGGCGCGCGACGCGGAATAGCCGGCGAAGTGCTTCAACGTGGCGTGCACGCCCTGCGACTGCAACCCCCGCACGTACGATGTGCCGATGGTGCCGACCAGGTAGGGGTCCTCGGCGATGCACTCGTCGACCCGCCCCCACCGCGGGTCCCGGATCACGTCCAGCACCGGGGACAGGCCCTGGTGGATGCCGAGCGCCCGCATCGACGCCCCGATCGCCGCCGCCATCTCGGCCACGAGATCGGGATCGCAGGCGGCGCCCCAGGCCAGCGGCGTCGGGAAGGTCGCCGCCTTCCACGCCGCCAGGCCGGTGAGGCACTCTTCGTGCACCAGCGCCGGGATGCCCAGCCGGGTGCCGGTCACCAGGTCCCGCTGGAACTTCCACAGCCAGGCCGCGCGGGCCGCCGCGTCGACCGGGCGGGTGCCGTAGGCGCGGGTGAGGTGACCCAGCCCGTGCCGGGAGAAGTCCTCCAGCCGGCCGGTGTCGGCGAACTCGCCCTGCAGGGGCGCGACCGCCTCGCCGTCCTCCTTCTCCCAGAACCCGACGAGCTGCGCGATCTTCTCGTCGAGCGTCATCCGGCCGAGCAGCTCGCGTACGCGTGTCTCGTCGGCGTGCCCGTCCCGGCGCTGCTGGGCCGGTGCCGGCCCGTCCACCACCGCGTGGACCTCTGTCATGGTGTGCCTTTCCCTCGGTTGTGCTCGTACCGCTGCCGCTCAGCCCTTGACCGCACCCTGCAGGCCACCGACGATCTGCTTCTCGGCGAGCGTGAAGAAGAGCAGTGCCGGCAGCATCGCCAGCGAGGTGAAGGCGAGGACGCCCGCGGTGTCGGTGGTGTACTGGCTGGAGAAGTTCTGCACCCCCAGCGGCAGGGTGTGCAGGCTGACGTCGCCGAGGACGAGCAGCGGCAGCAGGAACGCGTTCCAACTCGCGACGAACGCGAGGATCCCGACGGTGACGAGCGCGGGCCGCGACAACGGCAGCACGATGCGCCAGAGGAAGCCGAGCCGGTCCGCGCCGTCGATCGCCGCCGCGTCCTCCAACTCCCGGGGGATGGCCGCCAGGAAGGGCCGGAGGATGACGATCGTGATCGGCAGCGAGAAGGCAACCTGCGGGAGGATCACCGCGTAGTACGAGTTGATCAGGTTCAGGTCCCGCAGCATCAGGTAGAGCGGCAGGATGGCCGCGCCGGCCGGGAAGAGCAGGCCGAGCGTGAAGAACGTGTTGAGCGCCTCCCGGCCGCGGAACGTGTAGCGGGCGATCACGAACGCGGCGCACAGGCCGAGCACCACCACGCCGAGCGTGGTGCCGAACGCGATCACCGCGCTGTTGAACGCCTGCCGCCAGAAGTCGCTCTGGGTCAGCACCCGCGCGTAGTTGTCCCACACCCACGGGTCGGGCAGCCCGGCCGGGTCGGCGACGATCTGCGGCGTGGTGCGGAAGCCGCCGACGATGACGTAGACGATCGGGGCGATCGACACGGCCGCGACCGCGAGCGCGAGCGCGTACGTCAGCGGCGTGCCCCAGGAGATCGGCCGGCGCCCGGCGGACGGGGGCAGGACGGAGTTCGCGGTCACGGTCAGTTCGCCCTTCTGGTGATGGCGCCCTCGATGTCGCGGCGGAGCAGGAAGCGCTGGAACAGCAGCGCCGCCACGAAGGAGATGACGAACAGGATCACGGCCACCGCGTTGCCGTAGCCCCACAGCCGGGCGAAGAAGCCGTTGTCCACCATGTAGGTGGCCATGGTGGCCGACGCGCCGAGGGAGCGCACCGCGGGCACCGAGGTCACCCAGACCACGTCGAAGACCTGGAGCGAGCCGATCACCGACAGGAACATCCAGATCCGGATCGTCGGGCCGAGCAGCGGCAGCGTGATGTGGCGTTGGGTCTGCCACCAGCTCGCGCCGTCGATCGCGGCGGCCTCGGTCAGCTCCTCCGGCACGTTGGACAGGCCGGCGAGCAGCAGGATGATGGCGAAGCCGACGTACTTCCAGGTGAGGACGAACAGCAGGGTCCAGATGACCACGTCGAGGTCGGCGAGCCACGCCTGGACCAGGCCGCCCAGGCCCAGTGCCCGCAGCAGTTCGTCGGCCGTGCCGTCGCCGGTCAGGATCAGCTTCCACATGATGCCGACGGTGACCTCGGCGAGCACGTACGGCACGAAGGCCAGCAGGCGGAACGCGCCGCGCCCGCGGAAGCGGCGGTTGAGCAGCAGCGCGACGCCGAGCGCGAGCGGCCCCTGGACCAGCAGCGACCCGAACACGACGATCGCGTTGTTGCGCAGCGCGTCGAGGAAGATCGGGTCCTGGAAGGCGAGGACGTAGTTCTTGAAGCCGACGAACTCGGTGGGTGGGCCCACCCCGCGCCACCGGAACAGGCTGTAGTAGAACGCGAAGCCCATCGGCACCAGCACGAACGTCACGTAGACGACGAGCGCCGGCGTGGTGAGCCCGACGATCTCGTACCACTTGCGGCGGGTCTCGGCCCGGCGGGAGGAGGCGCGTCCGGTGGGCCGGGAGCCCGCCGGCGGCGCGGTGACGCCGCCGGCGGGGAACCGGGTCTGGTCGGTGGAGGTCACTTGCTCGCGGCCGCCTTCATGGCGGAGACGACCTTCTCCGGCGTGCCGTTGCCGGCGAAGATGGCGACGATGGCGTCGTTCATCGCGCTGCCGACGGTGCTGCCGTAGGCGGTGTCCAGCCAGAGCTGCACGTAGGTGGCCTCGGACGTGGCCGTCAGGATGGACTTCAGCGCGGGGTCGGTCACGCCGTCCGCCGCGCCCTTGGCGACCGGGAGACCGGTGCCGGTGGCGGCGTAGCCCTTCTGCACCTCGGGGCTCACGAGGTACTTGAGGAACTCGACGCACTCCGCCGGAGCCTGCTTGGCGCAGGCGAATCCGTCGCCCCCGCCGAGGGCCGCCTTCGGGTCACCGGCGGAACCGGAGATCGCCGGCACCGGGAACCAGCCGAGGAACTTGCCGAGCGCCGCCTTGTCGGTGGCGACCGTGTCCAGGGTGCCCCGGTTCCAGTCGCCCATCAGCTCCATCGCGGCCCTGCCGTTGGCGAGCAGACCGTTGGCGCTGGTCGGGTCGTTCTGGCCGGGCGTGGCGATGAAGTTCTTCTGGAACGGCTTGGTGTCGATGAAGGTCTTGAGGTCCTGGCCGGCCTTCACGAAGCACGGGTCGTCGAAGTTCCGGTCGGTGGACGCCTTCTTCAGCGTGTCGACCGAGCAGGCGCGCAGCGCGAAGTTGTACCACCAGTGCGCGGCCGGCCACTTGTCACCGGCGCCGAGGGCGATCGGGACGACGTTGATCGCCTTGAGCTTGGTGACCGCGGCGTTGAGTTCCTCGAAGGTGGTCGGCGGCGCCGAGATGCCCGCCCTCGCGAACATGTCCTTGTTGTACCAGACGCCCTCGATGCCCATCCGGTACGGCAGGCCGTACTGCTTGCCGTTGACCTGCCAGATCTCGGCCGCGGAGCCGATGCCGGCGACCTCGGTCTTGACCTGGTCGGTGATGTCCTTGAGGTAGTCGGCCTCCACCTGCTCACGCATCTCGCCGCCGCCCCAGGCCTGGAAGACGTCCGGCGGGTCGTTGCTCAGCAGCGCGGCCGGGAGCCGGGTGCGTTGGAGCTGGTTGGTCTCGATCGCCTCGATCTCGATCTTGACGGTCGGGTGGGCGGCGGAGAAGTCCTTGGCGACCTTCTCCCAGTACGTCTTGCCGGGGCCGTCCTGGGAGGCGTTGTGCCACCAGGTCAGGGTCACCGGGTTCTTGTACAGCTCGCTCTCCGGAGCCGCCTTGTCGTCGTCGCCACCGCCGCTGCATCCGGCGGCGACGAGGGCGCTGGTCATCAACAGTGCCAACACGGCACCGGCGCGGCGTTTCATCGCCATTAGATGTCTCCTCGACCACTCAGTCGGGTTACCTGTCGGGGAGTGTTACAGCCACGTAACTCGATGTCAATCGGTATCGATAACGTTTTCGAACCGTCGCGACGCAGCCCCACGAGACCTCTATCATCGTCGTCGTGACCTTCCCGCAGCGCGTCAAGATGTCGGACGTGGCCCGTACCGCCGGCGTCTCGGTGGCGACCGTATCAAAGGTCGTCAATGGGAGGTACGGCGTCGCGCAGGCCACCGTCGAGCGCGTGCGACAGGTCATCCACGACCTCGGGTACGAGGCCGACCTGGGCGCGCAGAGCCTGCGCAGCCACCGGACGAACGTGCTGGGCATCCTGGTCGCCGAGTTCGAGCCGTTCTCGACCGAGCTGCTCAAGGGCGCCTCCCGCGAGGTGGCCGGCAGCGGGTACCAGTTGCTGGCCTACTCCAGCGGCGACGGCGAGGGCGCCGCCATCGGGTGGGAGCGTCGGTCGCTGGCCCGGCTGTCCGGGACGCTGATCGACGGCGCGGTGATCGTGACGCCGACCGTGGTCGAGACCAAGCACGGCTTCCACGTCGTGGCCGTCGACCCGCACACCGGCCCGTCCGGGCTGCCCACCGTCGACTCGGACAACTTCGCCGGCGCGGTGCTCGCGACCAACTACCTGCTGTCGCTGGGCCACCGCCGGATCGGGCACATCAGCGGTCGGCCCGACCTGGAGTCGGCGCGCCTGCGGGAGGCCGGGTTCCGCCAGGCCATGGCGGACGCCGGCGTGGCGGTGGACGAGCGGCTGGTCCGCGTCGGCGGCTTCCGGATCGAGGGCGCGGCCGGCACGGCGGCGGAACTGCTCGCGCTCCCCGACCGGCCGACCGCGATCTTCGCCGGCAACGACCTCTCGGCGATCTCCACGCTGGACGTGGCCCGGAGCATGGGCATCCCGGTGCCGGACGACCTGTCGGTGATCGGCTTCGACAACGTCCCCGAGTCGGCGCTCGTCGACCCGCCGCTGACCACGATCCGGCAGCCGCTGCAACGGATGGGCGCGGAGTCGCTGCGCCTGCTGATCGACCTGATCGCCGGCGTCGAACGCGACGCGCACATCCGGCTGCCCACGGAGCTGGTGGTGCGGGCCTCCTGCCGCCCGCTCGACTAGGCCACGGTCAGACGGGCGTGCGCGACCACTGCTGGTTGGCGCCGGTGTTGCAGGGATACTGCTTGAGGACCACGCCGTCCGCGGTCGACAGGGCCGGCACGTCCACGCACTTGCCGCTGTGCCGGGCCCGGAGCTGGAACCAGGTGCCGCTGGCCACCATCTGGAACTGCTGGTTCGCGCCGCCGCCGCAGGTGTACTGGATGAGTTCGGCGCCGTCGGCGGTCGAGGCGCCCGTCACGTCGAGGCACTTCCCGCTGTGCCGGCTGACGAGGCGCCACCAGCCGCTGCCGGCGTCGACGAACTGCCACTGCTGCCACGGGTTGCCGCCGTACGTGTACTGGCCGACGCGCGCGCCGTTGTCGGTGTTCGGCGCCTGGACGTCCATCGCCTTGCCGCTGTGGCGCACCGTGACCCGGTAGAACGTCCCGGTCGACGGCGGCGGCGTGGTGGGCCCGCCGCCGACCGTGTCGCCCCACCCGTAGCGGATCCGGTCCGCGCCGGAGGGGTTGCGGACGGTCAGGTCGAGGTTCGTGCCGCTGCCGCTGAGCGAGAACATCGAGTACCAGTCGTACCCGATGGTGCCGGGCTTGCCGCCGAGGGCCGGCCAGTAGGTGCCGCCCATCCGGTTGTCGCGCATGACCTGGGCCATGGCACGGATGTGGCGCACGAAGTTGTCGGTGCTGGCGGCGTCGGCGTAGTCGCGCCCGTCGTTCATCGGCGCGCCGAACTCGGTGGCCACCGCCCGGGAGGCGCAGGCGCCGAGGCGGGTCTGGATGTGGCTCCGGAAGGCGTCGTAGCTCATCGCCTCGTAGAAGAACGCGTAGTGGTGGAAGGAGAACAGCGTCGCGGCGAAGCGGGGGTCGTTGCAGACGTCGCGCAGGTCCTGGCTGAAGCCGGTGCCGCCGACGAGCACCCGGCCGGGCACCGCCGAGTAGTGGTAGCTGAGCCAGTTGGCCGCGACGTCGCGCCACTCCGCCGAGCTGTAGCCGTGCGGCTCGTTCATCGGCTCGAAGTAGACGTTGGGGTTCGCGCCGTACGTGTTGGTCACCGTGGACCACATCGCGTTCCAGGCGGCGAGGTTCGTGATCCGGCCGCCGGAGGCGGCGCCGTCCTCCCAGTAGGCCAGGATGACCTTGAAGCCCCGCGCGGTGGCGGCGTCGATCGCGCCCCGGTACGCCTCCCACCACGCCGTGCCCACGGTGTGCGTGTTGATCGGCAGCCGGACGGTGTTGACGCCCATGGTGGCCGCCATGTCGTCGTAGAGGGCGTTGGCCTTGGCCCGCACGGTCGCGTTGCTGTCGGACATGCTCAGGCCGTGCACGACGAGCGGGCCGGTGCTGAAGTTGTCGCCCAGCACCGCCCAGTTCATGCCCCGGAACCCGTCGGTGGCGGCGGCGGCCGGCGTCGGGGCGACCGCCACGCCACCCACCAGCGCGATCAGCGCGCCCACCAGCGCGATCAGCAACCGGCTACGCCGCATCTCGTTCACGCGAAGACCTCCCCATACAGACAACCATCTATGTTTACGTTCACAATGGCGGGTGTCAAGACACCGGCGCGCCAGGCGATTGACGACGCCACATCGACGGCCGTAATGTTCCGGCCGAGTTTCGGAAAAGTTCCCGGAAGTTTCGCCCGCTGCCGGAAGGACACCTGTGAAGCCGAGCCGTTGGATCGCCGCCGGCCTGGTCGCCGTGGCGACCGCCGCCGCCCTCAACGCCGTACCCGCCACCGCCGGACGCCCCTACGACCCGACCGCGCAGAGCCTGCGTGCCCTGGCCCAACGACACGGCCTGTACGTGGGCACCGCGGTCGACATGGCCGCGCTGGACAACGCCGCCGAGCCGCGCTACCGCGAGCTGGCCGGGTCCGAGTTCTCCACCGTCACCGCCGAGAACGTGATGAAGTGGGAGAGCCTGGAACCCACCCGCGGCACCTACGACTGGGGGCCGGCCGACGAGCTGGTCGCGTTCGCCCGCCAGCACGACCAGCGGGTCCGCGGTCACGTGCTGGTCTGGCACAACCAGTTGCCGGCATGGCTGACCAGCGGCGTCGAGGACGGCTCCATCGACACCGCCGAGCTGCGCCGCATCCTGCGCGACCACATCACCGCCGTGGTCCGCCACTTCAAGGGCCGGATCTGGCAGTGGGACGTGGTGAACGAGGCGGTCAGCGACCCCTGGGACACCCCGTCCACGCTGCACTACAAGGGCTTCTGGGCCGAACACCTCGGCCCCGGCTACATCGCCGACGCGTTCCGCTGGGCGCGTGCCGCCGACCCGAACGCGCTGCTGTTCTACAACGACTACAACATCGAGGCGTTCGGCTCCGGCAACCCGGCCGACGACAAGACGCAGTTCGTCTACGAGATGGCGCGGGACCTGCGGGCCCGGGGCGTGCCGATCGACGGCGTCGGCAGCCAGGGCCACCTGGGCACCCAGTACGGCAACTACGACACGCTCCAGGTCGCCGCCGCGCTGCGGAAGTTCGCCGGCCTGGGCCTGGCCACCGCGTTCACCGAGGTGGACGTGCGCAGCCAGCTCACCGCCGGGGTGCAGGCCGGCGACTCCGCCGAGATCAACCCCCGGTTGCAGGCGTCCGCGGCCAACTTCAGCACGCTGCTGCGCGCCTGCCTGGCCGAGCGGCACTGCCTGTCGTTCACGCTCTGGGGCTTCACCGACAAGCACTCCTGGGTGCCGGGCGCGTTCTCGGACCCGCCGGAGGGCCTGGCCACCGTGTACGACGAGAACTACCAGCCGAAGCGGTCGTACCAGGAGCTGAAGGCCGACCTCATCTTCTCCGGACCGCCGTTCGTGCTGCCCCGCGTCCCGCAGCAGCCGCGCCGGTAGTCGGTGCTCACGCGGTCCGGCGGCGGAGTTCCGACTCCAGCCGCCGGATCAGCGTGCTGCGGGCCTTGCCGCCGCGTTCCCGGCGCAACGCCGCGTCGAGCTGGCGCTTGTCGAGGTCGCGCACCAGCTTCGCCGCCTCCGCCACCGGCAGCTCGTTCACCTGCTCGGCCGCGGTCGCGTCCCGGCGGGCCCGCTTGGCCGGGCCGGTGTTCGGGACGTACTGCCGGCCGGTGCGCGACGCGCGCCGCTTGCGACGGTCGGTTTCCCGCCGGTCCTGCTCCGACAGCTCCTCCCATGCCTGTTTCGGCAGGTAACGCTCGGTTTCACCGTTGTGCCGGGCACGGGTGTCACCGGACCGGGTCTGCCACTGCTCGCCACCCCAGCGTTGCAGGGAACGCTGCCGTGCGTCCTTCGGGCCCGCGAAGCCCCCGCCGCGCTTCTTGTACTCGTTGGTCAGCAACTGCGACTTGCGGGCCGACCACTGCCCCGGCCGGCCGCCCTTGTCGGAGGCCTTGATCTCCTCCTTCAGCCGCTCCCGCAGTTCCGGCTTCGTGTACTTCGCCATGACCCGGCGTTACCCGGACCGGACCGGCCCATGCCCCGCCGCCGGGGCACGAACCCGTCGCCGACCCCGGCCTCAGCCGGCGGCCCGGTAGCCGAGGTCCATCGTGTCGGACCGGCCGGACCAGGCCAGCCGCAGGTGCCAGCAGCCGGCCGCCGGCAGGTCGACGGTGGACGGTCCGGGACCGCCGGCCACCTCCCGGGTGACCGCGGTGCCGACGCCGTCCAACGTCGCGGTGATCACCAGCGTGGTCGACGCCGTCGGGTCGGGCGAGGCGGACGTCGGGCGACCCACCCAGAGGATCTTGTTGGTCGGCCCCTCGCTCCGGGCGTACGTCAGCGGGTGCCCGAACAGGATCGCGACGATCTCCCCCCGGTCGCCGAGGACGTGCGGCATCCGGGTGTCGCCGTGGAACCCGGCGTCCGCCCAGTCCGGCAACCGGCCGGTCGTCACCGCCGCGCGGCACCCCGTCGCGGCGGGCGCGGCGGCGGTCGTACCGGCCGGGCCGGTGGCCGGCGGCGGCGGGGCCGGTCGGCCCGCGCTCGTGCAGCCGGCCAGCAGCAGCACCGGCACCAGCAGAACCATGCCCGGACGGGACATCCGACACCCCCGATCGACGACGTACGCTCCACCAGCAGGACACCGCCCGCGCCGGCCGGGTTCCCGGCTCAGTCCAGCGAGCCCGCGACGTCGAGCGCCTCGTCCCGGGTCAGGTCGCCCTCCAGCCGGTAGCTCACGCCGCCCTCCTGCCAGATCAGCGTCGCCGCGCTCAGACGCGCGGTGGCCACCCGCACGCTCCCCCGCCGGTCGATGTACGCCAACGCGTGCGGGCCGCCGACCCAGATCGCGAAGTTGCCGTGCACCGACGTGAACGTCACGTCCGCGCCGGCCGTCCGCTTGTGGAACACGGTGTCGAGCGCGCCGTCGAACGCGTCCAGCCGCAGCGTCCCGCCCCGGTAGAGCAGGCTGGCGACCCGGTGCGCGCCGGCGCCGTCCGGATCGGCGACCAGCACCCGCTCGGGGGCGCCGAGCCGGGCCGGCACCCGGATCGGGAAGCGGACCTGCCGCTGGGCCTCGGCGAGCGCGACCGGACGCTGCGCCGGCCACGGCGCCGGGGTGCCGGTGGGCGGCGCGGGCGCGGGCGCGGTGTCGATGACGACGCCGGAGAACCGCAGCAGCCCGGTCACCGCGTCGGCGAGCGCGGCCCGGCCCGGCGGCAGCGCCACCACCAGCAGGGCCGCGAGCGCGGCGGCCAGCCAGTACCGCCACCGTCGACGCGGCGGCGCGGCGAGGCGGGCACGGACCCGGGCGGTCACCTCCGGCGGCTCGGCCGGCTCCAGCCAGGCGCCCAGGTCACGCAGTTCCCGCTCCAGGTCATCCACGGCGCACCGCCTCGTGGTCGAGCAGGCCGCGCAGCTTGGCCAGGGCGCGGTGGGCCCGCGACTTCACGGTGCCCCGGGGCAGCCCCAGCACGGTGCCGGTCTCGTCCTCGGTGAGGTCGAGCAGGTACCGGCAGGCGATCACGTCACGGTCCCGGTCCGGCAACCGGCGCAGCGCCCCGACCAGCGCCGCGCGGCGTTCGGCGGCGAGGACCGCGTCGAGCCCGTCCCCGGCGGTGGCCTCCGTCGCCGGGTCGGCCGCCGCGGCCCGCAGCGCCAGCCCGTCCCGCCGGCCGCGTGAGCGGTGCAGGTTCCGGCTCTCGTTCGCCACGATGGCCAGCAGCCAGGACCGGAACGACGCCTCACCCCGGTACCGGGACACCTTCCGGTACGCCTTCACGAACGCCTCCTGAATGACGTCCTCCGCGTCCGGCCCGGCGCCGAGCAGCACCGCCGTCCGGTACGCGGACGCGGTGTGCCGGGCGACCAGGAGGTCGTACGCCTCCCGGTCACCGGCGCGTACGCGGGTGACGATCTCGTCGTCGTCCAGGGCAACCTCCACCTCGGTCCACTTCCCTGACACCGCTCGCGCCGCTCGGGTTCCCGCCCGAGTTTGGCCGGCGGCCCGGGCGGAAAGAGTGGCGGGATGAGCTGGGCCAGAAGAGCCGTACCCGCCGCCGTCGCCGCCGTCGCCGCGCTCGCCGCACGGGACCTGCTGCAACGTGACCACGCGCTGCGCCGCAACTTTCCCGTCCTCGGCCGCGCCCGCTACCTGATCGAGTCGATCGGGCCCGAGCTGCGCCAGTACGTGGTGGCCGGCAACGACGAGGAGCGGCCGTTCACCCGCGACCAGCGGCGCTGGGTGTACGCCTCGGCGAAGCAGGAGAACAACTACTTCGGGTTCGGCACCGACAACGACATCGAGCACACCCGCGGCTACCCGATCATCAAGCACCGCACGTTCGGGCGGGCCGTGCCGCCGTCCGCGCCGGCCGCCGGGCACGACGTGGCGTTGCCCTGCGCCAAGGTGCTGGGCGCGGCGCGCGGGCGGGCGCGGGCGTTCCGGCCGGAGTCGGTGGTCAACATCTCCGGGATGAGCTTCGGCTCGCTCTCCGGCAACGCTGTCGAGGCGTTGAACCGGGGCGCCGCGCTGGCCGGCTGCTTCCAGAACACCGGTGAGGGCGGCCTGTCGCCGTACCACCGCAAGGGCGGTGACCTGGTCTTCCAGCTCGGCACCGCGTACTTCGGCTGCCGCGACGCCCACGGCCGGTTCAGCCTGGACCGGCTCAAGGAGCTGGTGGCGGGCGCGCCGGTGCGGGCGTTGGAGATCAAGCTCAGCCAGGGCGCCAAGCCCAGCCTGGGCGGTCTGCTGCCGGCGGCGAAGGTGTCCGCCGAGATCGCCGCCACCCGGGGCATCCCGGCCGGGCAGGACTGCGTCAGCCCGTCGCGGCACGCCGAGTTCTCCGACTGCGACAGCCTGCTGGACTGGGTGGAGCTGCTCGCGGCCGAGACCGGCCTGCCGGTCGGCATCAAGTCGGCGGTCGGCGACCTGGGCTTCTGGGAGGACCTCGCCACGCTGATGCGGGACACCGGCCGGGGCGTCGACTTCGTGACCGTCGACGGCGGCGAGGGCGGCACCGGCGCCGCCCCGCTCATCTTCAGCGACTCGGTGTCGCTGCCGTTCCAGCAGGGCTTCTCCCGCGTCTACCGGACGTTCGCCGAGCGCGGCCTGCACGAGCAGGTGGTCTTCGTCGGCGCGGGCAAGCTCGGCCTGCCGGACAACGCGGTGGTCGCGTTCGCGCTCGGCGCCGACATGGTCAACGTCGGCCGGGAGGCGATGCTGGCGATCGGCTGCATCCAGGCGCAGAAGTGCCACACCGACACCTGCCCGACCGGCGTCGCGACCCAGAACGCCTGGCTGGCCCGGGGCCTGGACCCGGCCCGCAAGTCGGTGCGGGCCGCCAACTACGTGCGGACGCTGCGCCGGGACCTGGTCAAGGTCGCGGAGGCGTGCGGCGTGGAGCATCCCGGCCTGATCGGCACCGACTCGGTCGAGATCGTCGACGGCCGGACCGCCGCCACCCCGCTGGATGAGGTGTACGGCTACCGGCCGGAGTGGGGGCTGCCGTCGGAGGCCGACCGGGCGGAGATCATCCGCCTGATGACCGCCGAGGCGCCGCGCGGCGGCAGCGCGCCGCCGTCGGCCACCGCGGTCGGCTGAGCCCGGCGTCGCCGGCTCAGAGCGCGTCGGCGAGCCGCCCCCGCCAGCCCCCGAGGACCGCCCCGGCATCGGTGTCCAGCACCCGCTCCAACAGCGTGGCGTAGACGTCCCGGAAGTCGGTGGTGAACTTCAGGTCGCCGTCGTCGAGGTCGGTGAGGCTGGGCGGCTCGCCGTACAGGCCGCCGTCGACCGGCGCGCCCAGCAGCAGCACGTTCGAGGCGGTGCCGTGATCGGTGCCGTCGGAGGCGTTGGCCCGGACCCGGCGGCCGAACTCCGAGTAGACCGCCACCACCACCTCGCGGCCGGCCTCGGTGCGCGACATCCGGTCGGTGAAGCGACTCAACGCGCCGTCGAGCTGCCCGAGCAGCACCTGCTGGAGCTGCTTCTCGTCGGCGTGCGTGTCGAAGCCGCCGAGCGAGACGGAGAAGACCCGGGTGACGACCCCCGCCTCGACACAACGGGCGACCAGGTCGAGTTGCGCGTCCAGGGAGGCCCGGGCGCCGCCGGTCGCGGTGGCCGACGCGGTCTCCCCGTCGTCCTCGGCGTCCTCCCCCGCCGGCGTGGCCCGGACCTGCCGGACCATCGCGTCCACGGCGCCCAGGTCGGCGAAGCAGGCCGCCGCGCGGGCCCGGGCCGGTGAGTCGTCCGGCGCGACGGCCGCGAGCGCGGTGAGCGTCTCGGCGGCGAGCCGGGGCGGGCCCTCCCGCTCGGTCACCGGCACCGACGCCCCCGCCCCCCGTTCCCCGGCCAGCAGTGGCGGCAGGGCCGGTTCGAACGACACCGCCAGCCGGGGGTCCGCGCCGGCCCGGTCGAGCCAGCGGCCCAGCCAACCCGTGGTGCCGGGCCGGTCCGGCTGGGCGGTGTGCCAGATGTCCATGGAACGGAAGTGGCTACGGTCCGGCTTCGGGTAGCCGACGCCGCGCACCACCGCGAGCCGTCCCGCGCCGTACGCGCGGTGCAGCCCGGCGAGCGCCGGGTTGAGGCCGGTGCCGTCGTCGAGCCGCAGCACCTCCTCGGCCGAGTACGCCAGGTCGGGCCGGGCGTTCCGGTAGGCGGGGTCGGCGTGGGGCACGACGGTGTTCAGGCCGTCGTTGCCGCCGTACAGCGTGACCAGGACCAGCGTGCGGGCCTGCGGGTCCCGGTCACCGGCGGTGGCGAGCAGGTCGTTCAGGCGGTACGCGGCGGCGCCGCCGGCCAGGGCGCTCGCGCCGACCACACCACTGGCCACCAGGAACCGCCGTCGGGTCAGGACGTCCACGGATCGCTCCTCTCAACTGACCGCGTACTCGGGGCTGACCAGGCCGGCGACCAGCAGCCGGCGGGGTTGTCCGGCCAGCGGGGCCAGGGCGGCCCGGGTGCGATCGCTCCACCGGTCCACGACCAGCAGCCGCGCCAACGCGTCGGGCCGACCCGCCGGCGGCGCGGCGGCGAGCCGGGCCAGCACCGCCGGATCGGCCGCGCCGGCCACCTGGTCGGCGACCCTCATCCGGGCCTGCAACGACGAGGTGGTCAGCCAGGCCGTGCCGGCCGGCCAGCCGCCGACGCTCGGTGGCCGCAACGGCACCTGGTCCAGGGCGTTGAGCCCGGCCAGCAGCCGACGCCGGCCCGCCTCCGACAACGCCGCCGGGCGCACTCCGAGCTGCCGGGCCGCGCCGACCAGCCACTCGACGGGTTGCTTGACGAGCGTGTCGCGGGTCTGCGCGAACGCCGGCGCGGTGAAGATCCGGCGCAGCGTGCCGACGGTGTCCGGGCCGGCGAGGTCCGCCGGCGGCGGCACCTGCGCGCCGGCGTAGCGGAACCACAGCCGGCCGGCGACGAACCGGGCGGTCTCCGGGCGGCCGGCGAGCAGCGCCGCGTACGAGCCGGCGTCGAAGGCGGCACGGCTGCCGAGGATCGTCTTCGGCCCGGGGTCGTGCCGCCGGGCCACGAACCGGGCGACGCCGGTACGCCGGTCCACCGTCCAGCCGGTGAGCGCCCGCGCGCCCTCCTTGACGTCGGTCTCGCCGTAGCCGCCGCCGATGCCGAGCGTGAACAGTTCCAGCAGCTCACGGGCCAGGTTCTCGTTCGGCGCCCGCCGGGTG
The DNA here is from genome assembly GCF_045040125.1 of Micromonospora sp. NBC_01392. NCBI lineage: Bacteria > Bacillati > Actinomycetota > Actinomycetes > Micromonosporales > Micromonosporaceae > Micromonospora > Micromonospora sp. NBC_01392. The sequence goes on from NZ_CP109549.1 coordinate 4,395,917, forward strand.
TTCTGCTGGCCGTCGAGCCAGAGGATGAGCGCCGGGTCCCGGACCATGGCGTCGACCAGCGGCGCCAGCGGGCCCCGACCGTACCGTCGAAGCGTCTCCAACTGACGCAGCATCAGCGGCGCCGACCGGACCTTGCGCACGCTCGTGGCCCAGTGCCCGTGCCAGAAGAACAGCAGCTTCTCGTCGCCCTGGTGCTCGGCGGCGATCATCCGCGCCAGCCACCAGGCGGTCAGCGTGCTCACCTGCTCACGACGCTCGCGGTTGACCTGTTGGCGCTGCTCACGGGTGGCGTCCTGGCCGAGCGCCGCCGCCGGGTCGGGGCCGAGCGCGGGCGTCGGGGTGGCCGCCGCGCCCCGGTCCGGCCCGGCGGGGTCGAGCAGCCGGTCGAGGGTGGCGGCGAGCCCGGCCCGCTCGGCGTCGTCCACCTCGTCGGCGGTCGGCCCGAACGTCGCCCGGCGCAACAGGTGCGCCACCGCTTCCCGTTCCCTCATGCCGCCGACGTTAGCGGCGCGGTGTTCGAGGACGGTAAGAATCACGTCCGGGCCGGGTTTGTCACCGGTACGGCGTAGCGTGCCCCGCATGGCTGTCGACACCAGGCCGGCGGTGCGCGCCGGCCGCTTCCGGCTGCTTCCGCTGGCCCTGCTGTTCCTGACCGTCGGCACCTCCGTCTCCGTGGTGATGCCCTTCCTGTCGCTGTTCCTCGACACCGAGGTGCGGGCCGATCCGGTGCGGGTCACCGTGTTCCTGGTCGTCACGCCGCTGTCCGGGGTGGCGGTGGCGGTGCTGGTGGGGCGGCTGTCGGACCGGTGGCCGATCCGGCGTCGGCTGCTGATCGGCGCGTCGCTGGCCGGGATGGTGGGCGCCGGCCTGATCGCGTTCGTCCGCGACTACTGGGTCCTGATGGTGCTGACCGCGACCGTGATGGCGCTGGCCAACTCGCTGTTCCCGCAGTCGTTCGCCTACACCCGCCAACTGCTCGACCGGGACAGTCCCGGGCGGGCCGCGCTCGGCGTCAGCGTGATGCGTACCGTCTTCTCGCTGTCCTGGGTGGCCGGGCCGCCGCTGGCCGCGGTCCTGCTCTCCGTCGGCGGCTTCCGGCTGGTCTACGGCGCGGCCGCGGTCATGTACGCGCTGGCCGCGCTGATCGCCGTGCTCCGGCTGGAGGAGCTGCCGGTGCCGCCGCGGCCGGCCCCGGACGAGCCGGCCGCCGGCCCGCCCGGCGCGTCGCGGTGGCGGTTGGCGCTGACGGTGGCCGCCTTCACCATGTTGCAGTGCCCGCTGACGCTCGGCGTGCAGGTGCTGCCGCTGTTCATCGGCCGGGTGCTGCGCGGCGACCCGGCGGACGCGGGCCTCGTGCTGGGCCTCTGCGCCGCGCTGGAGATCCCGCTCATGCTGGGGCTGGGCGCGCTCACCGCGCGGGTCCGGCTCCGGCCGTTGATCCTGGTCGGGGCCGGCTGCGGCGTCGCCTACTACGCGGTCGCCGCCGGGGCGACGAGCGTGCCGGTGCTGCTCGTCGCGCAGCCGGTCAACGCGCTGTTCATCGCCGCGGTCTCCGGGGTCGGCATCTCGTACGTGCAGGATCTGCTGCCGGGTCAGCCCGGCCGGGCCACCACGCTGTTCACCAACACGTTCCCGATCGGCGCGGTGCTCGCCGGCCCGCTGCTGGGGCTCTCCGCGCAGGTCGGCTTCCGCTGGGCGTACGCCATGGCGGCGACGTTGTGCGCGGCCGGCACGCTGGTGCTGCTGTTGACCCGGCCCGGGGCGGACGGTCAGCGGCGGTGGGCCAGGACCACGTGGTCGACCAGCTCTCCCGGGTGACCGTCGGGGCCGGTGGCGGTGCGGCGTGCCGCGCCGAGCCGCTCGATCCGCCAGCCGTCCGGGTCGAGGTCGATCGCGGCGAGGATCCGCTCCGGGCTGGCGAACCGTGGGTCGTCGGCGTCGAGCCCGGACCACGGCGGCGGCGCGCCGTGCTCGACGACGAGCAGCCGGCCGCCGGGCGCCACCGCCCCGGCCGCCCGGGGCAGCACCTGTTCCCGGGGCAGCACCAGCGGGGACTGGAAGAACTGCGCCGACACCAGGTCGAAGCGGCCGGCCGGGAAGTCCCGGGTCACGTCGTGCCGGGCGGTGGTGATCCGGTCCGCCACGCCGGCGCGCGCGGCCTCGACCGCGAGCCGCTCCAGCGCCACGGTCGAGATGTCCACGGCGGTGACGTGCCAGCCCCGGGTCGCCAGCCAGACCGCGTCGCCGCCCTCCCCGCTGCCCAGGTCGAGCACGGTGCCCGGGGGCAGGTCGGCGGCGACCTCGGCGAGCACCGGGTTGACCCGGCCGCTCCAGATCCGCTCCGCCTGTCCGTACCGCTCGTCCCAGAACCGGGCCGGGTCGGTGTCCGCCGGCGGGTCCTGGTGGTGCTGGTGGTGGTGCCCGGTCATGCCTGCCTCCTTCGCCGCCGGGCACGTCGGCGGCCCGGCTCCGCCATCGTGCGCGGGGGCCGGGCCGGCGGCAAGGATCCTTGCCGTTCCGGCAAAAGCGGCCGGAAGGGGCCGCCGGTTTCCCGACGACCCCTTCCGGTACGCGGACGCGATCAGGCGATGCTCACGCCGTAGACGCTGAGCGCCTCGGTCACCGGCTGGAAGTAGGTGGTCCCGCCGGAGGAGCAGTCACCGTTGCCGCCGGAGGTCAGGCCGATGGCGCTGCTGCCGCTGAACAGCGAGCCGCCGCTGTCGCCCGGCTCGGCGCAGACGTTCGTGCGGATGAGGCCGGAGACGCTGCCCTCGGCGTAGTTCACCGTGGCGTCGAGCGCCTCGACCGTGCCGCCGTGCAGGCCGGTGGTGCTGCCGGAGCGCTGCACCGACTGCCCGACGAACGCGTCGGCCGCGCCGGTGATGGCCTGCGTGCTGCCGTTGTAGAGCGAGACGCTGCTCTCCGCCGCGCCGGCGTTCGTGTGCTGCACGATGCCGTAGTCGTTGCCGGGGAAGCTGCCGGTGCCACCGGTGCCGAGCTGGCTGCTCTGCCCGGAGTCGGCGTACCAGTTGGCGGCGATCGCGGTGCAGTGCCCGGCGGTCAGGAAGTAGTAGGTGCTGCCGCTGCGCACGTTGAAGCCGAGCGAGCAGCGTCCGCCGCCCTGGGCGTAGATGGCCTCGCCGCCGGCCGTCCGGGTGCCGAGCGTGCCGGCCTCGCGCTCGATCCGGATCGTGCCGTCGAGCTGCTTCGCGACGGCCTTGACCCGGTCCAGCTTCGCGCCGGTGACGGTGCTGTCGACGGAGACGACCACCTGGTTGGTCGCCGGGTCGGTCCACCAGGCGGTGCCCGGGATGCGGGCGGACTTGTCGAGCGCCGAGGTGGCGCGGGCGAGGTCGTCCGCGCCCCGGGTGACGAGCTTGGGGGTGGCGCCGGCCGCGCGGACCTTCTGGGCGGCGGCGTCGTCGGTCACCGTGACGACCATGGCGCCGGCGGCGTCGGCGTACGTCCCGGCGGAGCGGTCGCCGAGTGCGGCGGCGAGCGCGGTGGCCTTCTCGGGGGTGGCGGACATCTCGGGTGCGGCGTTTGCGGGAGCGCCGGCCAGTGAGCCGACGATCAGCGCGCCGGCCACGGTGAGGGCGGTGGCGGTACGCCGCGATGACCCGGAGAGTCGCATATGGATACCTCCTGGAGCTGAGCACGGGCGGCCTTTCGGCAGCCCCGGGCAGCCGTTCGGCCGGTGAGGCTCGGCCGATCGGGCTTCGTCGAAGTTGTCACACGTTTGTCATTGATGGCAAGAGTTCCGCTTGCGGCGACTGGCCCCGATCTCAGCACTTGGGTCGGGTAGGACCGATCGACGGCAACTCGGGCGGTTGGCGGCATTCACGCGCGTCCTTACTGGTCAGTAACACGTTTTCGCGCCGCCCCGCCGGACTCCCGACCCGGCTCCCCGTCCAGATGCCGGGACAAGATCGAAACCCACAAAATCGCGCCGCCCCCGCGCGCCCACCCCGCCCCCTCGGCCCGCCTGATTCACGGAAAGCGTGGCTATTGCCGCCGGAATGGCCACGCTTTCCGTGAATCTGCGCGCGGTGGGGGGTGTGGGAGGGGGCGGGAGGGGCGGGAGGGGGCGGGAGGATTAGGGGGGCGGGGGTGGGGGCAGACATTCGTCATCGACCACGGATTCGAGGGAGCTGACGACATGGCGAAGGGTGACATCGACACCTACCAGCAGGACGGGCAGTGGAAGAACCGCCCGGAGGGCAACGAGCGCGCCAGCAGCCGGCACGAGACGAAGGCCGAGGCGGAGGCCGCCGGCCGGGAGATGGCGGCCGAGCGCGGCACCGAGCACGTGATCAAGAAGCAGGACGGCACGATCGGAGAGAAGAACACCTACCCGCGCAGCCGCGACCCGCGCGAGATCCCGGGCTGAACCGCCCACGTCACCGCTGGACAGCGCCGGCCCCGCTCGGGGACGGCGCTGTCCAGCGTATTGGCATAAAAACTTTTGTGTGGTTCCTACAACGGTCGCCGCTCAGGGTTCGGCGATTACGACATGGCGCGGCCCGCTGGCAGACGGCAGGGTGAGGCAAGCCGGGGGCACCGCCGCCACCCGGCGCAACACCGTGGGTCTACCGAAGGGGACGGTCACGTGTTCACCCGTGTCGCCATCGTCAACCGTGGTGAGGCCGCCATGCGGCTCATCCACGCGGTCCGGGAACTGGCCGCGGAGACCGGCAGCCGGATCGAGACCGTCGCGCTGTACACCGACGTCGACCGCACCGCCACCTTCGTCCGCGAGGCGGACGTCGCCTACGACCTCGGGCCCGCGTCCGCCCGCCCGTACCTCGACCTCAAGGCGCTGGAACGCGCGCTGGTGGAGACCCGCGCGGACGCCGCCTGGGTGGGTTGGGGCTTCGTGGCCGAGGACCCGGCGTTCGCCGAGCTGTGCGAGAAGGTCGGTGTCACGTTCGTCGGGCCGAGCGCGGACGCGATGCGCAAGCTCGGCGACAAGATCGGCGCCAAGCTGATCGCCGAGGAGGTCGGCGTGCCGGTCGCGCCGTGGAGCCGCGGCGCGGTGGAGAGCCTGGAGGCGGCGGTGGCCGCGGCGGCGCAGATCGGCTACCCGCTGATGCTGAAGGCGACCGCCGGCGGCGGTGGGCGCGGCATCCGGGTGGTCCGCAGCGACGCGGAGCTGACCGACGCGTACGAGCGCACCAGCCAGGAGGCGGCCCGGGCGTTCGGCAGCGGCGTGGTGTTCCTGGAGCGCCTGGTCACCGGCGCCCGCCACGTCGAGGTGCAGGTGATCGCGGACGGGCAGGGCACCGCGTGGGCGCTCGGCGTCCGGGACTGCTCGGTGCAGCGGCGCAACCAGAAGGTGATCGAGGAGTCGGCCTCGCCGCTGCTCGACCCGGCGCAGGTCGCCGAGCTGAAGACGTCGGCGGAACGGCTGGCGGTCGCGGTCGGCTACCGCGGCGCGGCCACGGTGGAGTTCCTCTACCACCCCGGCGACCGGCTCTTCGCCTTCCTGGAGGTGAACACCCGGCTCCAGGTCGAACACCCGATCACCGAGTCGACCACCGGCTTCGACCTGGTCAAGGCGCAGCTGCACGTGGCCGGCGGGGGCCGGCTCACCGGCGCGCCGCCGGCCGAGCGCGGGCACGCCATCGAGGCGCGGCTCAACGCGGAGGACCCGGACCGGGACTTCGCCCCCTCCCCCGGGCGGATCACCCGCCTGGACCTCCCGGCCGGCCCCGGCATCCGGGTGGACACCGGCGTCAGCGAGGGCGACACCATCCCCGCCGACTTCGACTCCATGATCGCCAAGATCATCGCGTACGGCCGGGACCGGGACGAGGCGCTCGGCCGGCTGCGCCGCGCGATGGCGGACACCACAGTGGTCATCGAGGGCGGGGCGACCAACAAGAGTTTCGTGCTCGACCTGCTCGACCAGCCCGAGGTGATCGACGCCAGCGCGGACACCGGCTGGATCGACCGGGTCCGCGGCGAGGGCCGGCTGGTCGGGCACCGGCACTCCGCGGTGGCGCTGGCCGCCGCCGCGATCGAGGCGTACGAGGAGGACGAGAGCGCCGAGCGGCAGCGGCTGCTCTCCACCGCGGCCGGCGGCCGGCCCCAGGTGCAGCACCGCAGCGGCCGGCCGCTGGACCTGAAGCTGCGCGGCGCGAGCTACCGGATGCGGGTGGCCCGGGTCGGCGCGCACCGGTTCCGGGTCGGCATCGAGGCCGGCGGCGACGCGCGTACCGCCGACGTCGAGCTGGACCGCTTCGACCGGCACACCGGGCAGATCGCCGTCAACGGCGTCCGCTACCGCCTGCTCACCGGCACCCACGGGCCGGTCCACCTGGTCGAGGTGGACGGCGTCACGCACCGGATCAGCCGCGACGAGGGCGGCGTGCTGCGCTCCCCGATGCCGGCGCTCGTCGTCGCCACGCCGCTGGAGGTCGGCGCGGAGGTCGAGGCCGGCGCGCCGGTGCTGGTGCTGGAGGCGATGAAGATGGAGACGGTGCTGCGGGCGCCGTTCCGGGCCCGCCTGAAGGAGTGCGCCGTCGCGGTCGGCACCCAGGTGGAGGCCGGCGCGCCGCTGCTGCGCCTGGAGCCGGTCGCCGAGGAGGGCGCCGAGGCCGCCGCCCCGGCCGAGGAGGCCGTGGAGCTGGACCTGCCGGACGCGCCCGCGGACGTCCCGGCGCGGACCCGGGTCGAGCGCGGCCAGGAGGACCTGCGCGGGCTGCTGCTCGGCTTCGACGTGGACCCGCACGACGAGCGCCGCGTCCTCGACGACTACCTCGACGCGCGGCGCGCGGCCACCGAGGCCGGGCACCGGCCGCTGGCCGAGGAGCTGGAACTGGTCGACGTCTTCGCCGACCTGGCCGAGCTGAGCCGCAACCGGCCGGGCGGGGACGACGGTCCCGGTGGGCACCTGCACAGCGCCCGCGAGCACTTCCACATCTACCTCCAGAGCCTCGACGTGGAGCGGGCCGGTTCGCCGGAGGCGTTCCGGGCCCGGCTGGCCAAGGCGCTCGGTCACTACGGCGTGCGCGAGCTGGACCGCTCCCCCGCGCTCGAGGCCGCGGTGTTCCGGATCTTCCTGGCCCAGCAGCGGGCCACCGTCGACGCCGCCGTGATCGCCGCGCTGCTCCGCTCCTGGCTGCGGGAGCTGCCGCCGGACGAGGCGCTGCGCGAGCCCGCCGGCCTCGCGTTGGAGCGGCTGATCGCGGCCACCCAGGTCCGCTTCCCGGTCGTCGCGGACCTGGCCCGGGGCGTGGTGTTCGCCTGGTTCGCCCAGCCGCTGCTGCGGCGCAACCGGGCCCGGGTGTACGCGCGGGTCCGGTCGCACCTGCGTCACCTCGACCGCCAGCCGGACGCGCCGGACCGCGACGAGCGGGTCGCCGAGATGGTCCGCAGCACCGAGCCGCTGGTCCGGCTGCTCGGTCAGCGGCTGGTCCGGGACAACCTGGACAACGCGACCATGCTGGAGGTGCTGACCCGCCGCTACTACGGCAACAAGGCGCTCACCGGCGTCCGCACCCGTACGGCCGGGGGTTGCGTGTTCGTGGTGGCCGACCGCGCGGAGTCGAGCGTGGTGTCGGCCGCGGTGCGGTTCGACGCGCTCGGCGACGCGCTGCGCGGGCTGGCCGAGGTCGCCGCGGACTGCGCGGCCGTCGACGCGGACGTCTACCTGGCCTGGGAGAACCAGCCCGAGGAGTTCGACGCCACCGCCGCCGCGCTGCTCGACGTGATCAACGCGCATCCGCTGCCGGACCGGGTGCGCCGGCTCACCACCACGGTGGCCGGGCGCGGCGGCGCGGTGATGCACCACCACTTCACGTTCCGTCCGGACGGCACCGCGATGGCCGAGGAGCGGCTGATCCGGGGCCTGCACCCGTACATCGCGCAGCGGATGCAGTTGGAGCGGCTGCACCGGTTCGACCTGACCCGGCTGCCGTCGCTGGACGAGGAGGTCTACCTCTTCCAGGCGGTCGCCCAGGAGAACCCGACGGACCAGCGGCTCGTCGCGTTCGCCCAGGTCCGGGACCTGACCGAGCTGCGCGAGCAGGACGGCCGGCTGGTGGCGCTGCCGACCACCGAGGACGCGGTCACCGCCTGCATCGACTCGATCCGCCGGGCGCAGTCCCGGCGACCGTCGAAGGTCCGGTTCCCGACCAACCGGATCGTCATCTACGTCTGGCCGCCGAGCGAGCTGACCCGCGAGGAGATGGAGCGGATCGCGGCCCGGGTGCGCCCGACCACGGTCGGCGCGGACCTGGAGGAGATCCTGTTCATCGGGCGGCAGCGGGACCGCCGGACCGGGGAGCTGACCAAGGTCGGCGTGCGGATCGCGTTCGACGTTACCGGGCAGGCCCGACTCTTCGTCGGGGAGCCGCCGACCGAGCCGGTCGAGCCCCTCGACGACTACCGGCTCAAGGTGCTGCGGGCGGCCAGCCGCAACACGGTCTACCCGTACGAGCTGACCGGGCTGCTCGGCGAGTTCACCGAGCACGACCTGGACGCCGAGCACACGCTGGTGCCGGTGGACCGGCCGAAGGGGCGCAACACCGCCGCGATCGTGGCCGGCGTGGTCCGTACGCCGACGCCACGGCACCCGGACGGGGTGACGCGGGTGGTGCTGCTGGGCGACCCGACCAAGTCGCTCGGCGCGCTCTCCGAGCCGGAGTGCCGGCGGGTGATCGCCGCGCTGGACCTGGCGCAGCGGATGGGCGTGCCGCTGGAGTGGTACGCGCTCTCCGCCGGCGCCCGGATCTCGATGACCTCGGGCACCGAGAACATGGACTGGGTGGCCGCCGCGCTCAAGCGGATCGTCGAGTTCACCCAGGACGGCGGCGAGATCAACATCGTGGTGGCGGGCATCACCGTCGGCGCCCAGCCGTACTGGAACGCCGAGGCGACGATGCTCATGCACACCAAGGGTGTGCTGGTGATGACGCCGGACTCGGCGATGGTGCTGACCGGCAAGCAGTCGCTGGACTTCTCCGGCGGCGTGTCCGCCGAGGACAACTTCGGCATCGGCGGCTACGACCGGGTGATGGGCCCGAACGGGCAGGCGCAGTACTGGGCGCCGAACCTGCCGGCCGCCCACGAGGTGCTGATGGCGCACTACGACCACACGTACGTGGCGCCGGGTGAGGACGCGCCGCGTCGGGCCACCACCACCGACCCGGTGGACCGGGACGTGTCGACGTTCCCGCACACGGTGGCCGGTAGCGACTTCACCACGGTCGGGGAGATCTTCTCCGCCACCGCGAACCCGGACCGGAAGAAGCCGTTCGACATCCGTACCGTGATGCGGGCCCTCGCGGACCAGGACCACCCGGTGCTGGAGCGGTGGGCGGGCATGGCCGACGCGGAGACCGCGGTGGTGCAGGACGTGCACCTCGGCGGCATCCCGGTCTGCCTGCTCGGCATCGAGTCCCGGTCGGTGCCCCGGCACGGGTTCCCGCCCACCGACGGCCCGGACACCTACACCGCCGGCACGCTGTTCCCCCGGTCGTCGAAGAAGGCCGCGCGGGCGATCAACGCGGCCAGCGGCAACCGGCCCCTCGTCGTGCTGGCCAACCTGTCCGGCTTCGACGGCTCGCCGGAGTCGATGCGCAAGCTGCAACTGGAGTACGGCGCGGAGATCGGCCGGGCGATCGTGAACTTCCGCGGCCCGATCGTGTTCTGCGTGATCTCGCGCTACCACGGCGGCGCGTTCGTGGTGTTCTCCAAGGCGCTCAACCCGGCCATGACGGTGCTGGCGATCGAGGGCTCGTTCGCCTCGGTACTCGGTGGCGCGCCGGCCGCCGCCGTGGTCTTCGCCGGCGAGGTCGCCGCGCGCACCGCCGCCGATCCCCGGGTACGCGAGTTGGAGCGCCGGGTCGGGGCCGCCGCCGGCACCGAGCGCGCGACGCTCACCGGGGAGCTGGACGAGCTGCGGTCGTCGGTGCGGGCCGAGAAGCTGGGCGAGGTGGCCACCGAGTTCGACCGGGTGCACAGCATCCAGCGTGCCGTCGAGGTCGGTTCGGTGGACGCGGTGATCCGCGCCGCCGAGCTGCGGCCCCGGATCATCGAGGCGATCGAGGCGCGTCTGGGCTGACCCACGACGCGCCGACAGCGGCGGACGGGCTCCGGGCCCGTCCGCCGCTTCGCGTGTGGCGGTGCTTGACCGGGCCGAACCAGCCGTGATGTGCTCACCACGTCAGCTTAATGGAAACGGTTGTCGTTTCCGGAAGTGGAGGAGACATGTCGCTCACCGTTCCGCCCGCCCTGCTCCGCGCCGCCGAGGCCGGTCCCGTGTCCGAGGAGGCGTTCGTCGCCTGCGTCCGCGACTCCCTGCCGTATGCCTGGGAGACCGTCAGTCGGGTGGTCGCCGACCTGGCGACGACCGACGCCGACTTCACCGACAACGTCGTCCCGCCGCCGGGCGAGACCGAGCGCGGGCAACTGCTGCGCGCACTCGCCAGCGACGCGATCCGCGCCGGTCTGGAGCGTCACTTCGGGGTGCGGCTGGCGTTCCAGAACTGTCACCGGGTGGCCGCGTTCCGGCCGTCCGCCGCCGGCTCCGAGGCGTACCGCCGGTTCACCTCCAGCCGGGGCCAACTGCTGAACCAGTCCCCGACGCTGCGCAACTGCTGAGCCGCGCGCCACGCGGCGGGCCGGCGGTTCCGTCGGCTCGCCGCGCCGGGTGACACGACCGGTCCCACCCACCGGAACTAACCGACCCCTCGCTCCGACCAACGACAGGTACACCGATCTTCGAGGGGACAATGTCATGCCCAGCACCACCAGCGGCCGGTTCCTGCGCCCCGCGGCCCTGATCGGCGCGGTCCTGCTGGCCGCGTCCGGCACCGCCTGCGGGTCGTCCGACGAGTCATCCACCGCGGTCTCGTCGGCGACGTCGACGGCCTCGGCCTCGACCGGCGCGGCGGCCGGGGTACTCGGCATCCGCGACCCGTGGGTGAAGGCCGCCGACAAGGGCATGACCGCCGCGTTCGGCACGCTGGTGAACGACGGCGACGCCGACGTGACGATCACGAAGGCCGCCACCGAGGTCTCCCCGATGGAACTGCACGAGATGACCATGAAGGACGGGAAGATGGTCATGCAGCCCAAGCAGGGCGGCATCGTGGTCAAGGCGCACTCTCGGGCCACGCTGGAGCCCGGCGGCGACCACCTGATGCTGATGGACCTCGCCAAGCCGGTCAGGGCCGGCGACGAAGTGAGCTTCACCCTCACCTTCGCCGACGGCCGCACCCAGACCTTCCGCGCGGTGGCGAAGCCGTTCACCGGCGCTCAGGAGTCCTACGCCCCCGGCCACGGCGACACCCCGATGCCGGAGATGAGCACGAACCCGCCGGCATGAGCGAACGCACCGAGCGAAGCGAGGGCCGTGAGGGCATGCCCAGCCGGCACAGCATGACCGAGGGTTCCTCCACGGGCCGTGCGGTGAGTCGGCGTGGCCTGCTCACCGGCGGCGCGCTCACTGTCGGGGGCGCGCTGGCCGGCGGTGTCACGATCGCCGCCGCCCGACCCGATGACCCCGGGGTCCGCCCTGAGCCGGTACCGGTGGCGCAGGTCGGCACCGCGGTCGAGCCGTTCCACGGCGCCCGGCAGTCCGGCGTGACCACCGAGCCGCAGGCGCACGCCGCGTTCGTCGCTTTCACCCTGAAACCGGGTACCGACCGGGCCTCGATCGGCCGGATGCTGCGCCTGCTCTCCGACGACGCCGCCCGCCTCACCCAGGGCCGCCCGTCGCTGGCCGACACCGAGCCGGAACTCGGCCTGCTACCCGCCCGACTCACCGTCACGTTCGGCTTCGGCCCCGGCCTCTACGCCGCCGCCGGGCGCGCCGACCGCCGCCCGGCGTCCGTGGCCGAGCTACCCGCTTTCCGCATCGACCGGCTGCAACCCCGCTGGACCGGCGGGGACCTGCTGGTGCAGATCTGCGCCGACGACCCGCTCACCGTCGCCCACGCCCAGCGTGTCCTGGTCAAGGACAGCCGGCCGTTCGCCACCGTGCGCTGGGTGCAGCAGGGCTTCCGGCGGGCCGCCGGCGCCGAACCGGGACGCACCCAGCGCAACCTGTTCGGCCAACTCGACGGCACCGCCAACCCGAAACCCGGCACCCCCGCGGACACCGCCGTGTGGGTCACCGACGGGCCGGCCTGGCTGCACGACTCCACCACCATCGTGGTGCGGCGGATCAGCATGAACCTGGAGACCTGGGACCTGCTCGGCCGCACCGACCGGGAGATCGCGGTGGGTCGACGACTGGACACCGGCGCGCCGCTGACCGGCACTGCCGAGTATGACGAGCCGGAGTTCGCCGCCCTCGGACCGGACGGGCTCACCGTCATCCCCGACTTCTCCCACCTGACCCGCGCCCATGTCACCGACGACCGGCTCAAGCTCCTGCGCCGGCCCTACAACTACGACGGCGTACCGACCGCCGACGGGCACGCCGACAGCGGCCTCATCTTCGCCGCGTACCAGGCCGACATCACCCGCCAGTTCCTGCCCATCCAGCGCCGCCTCGCCGAACGGGACCTGCTCAACGAGTGGACCACCCCGATCGGCTCCGCCGTGTTCGCCGTACCGCCCGGCTGCCCCGACGGCGGCTGGATCGGCCAACAGGTGCTCGACTGACCACCACCAGGAAGGCTCCCGACCAGATGCGCACCCGATCCGCCGCCGTCGTGGCCCTGGTGTTCGCCGCACTGCTGCTGCCCGCCACGCCGGCCTCGGCGCACAACGCGCTCCGGACGGCCACGCCGGCCCAGGACGCCCGACTCACCACCGCGCCGACCTCCGTCACGCTGCGCTTCCTCCAGCAACTCAACCCGGAGTTCACCACCATCGTCCTCAGCGACGCCGACCGACGGAAGGTCCCCACCGGCGCACCCACCGTCGGCGGTACCACCGGCACGATCACCGTCGACCAGCCACTGCCCGACGGCACCTACACCGTCGCCTACCGGGTGGTCTCCGCCGACGGCCACCCCGTACAGGGCTCGTACCGGTTCACCGTCGCCGACCCGACCGCCGGGTCGACCGCACCCGACGCGACCGGCACGGCCCGCGGCCACACCGCAGCGAGCCCGGCGGCCACCACCGGCGGCGCCGACGACAGCCCGCCGGTGGTGCCCCTGGCCGCCGGGGCGGTCGCCGGCCTGGCCGTGCTGGGCGCGTTCGCGCTGCTGACGCGACGCCGCCGCGCCTCCTGACGTCAGCGGCCGGATCCGACCCGGCACCCCGATTCGAAACCAGGTTCCGCACCGTGCATCAGCCCTCGTCGCACTCGTCCCACCACCGGTCCGATCCCGCCGTGGCTGCCCCGGCCGCGACGGGCGTCGCCGCGTCCGCAACCGGCCCAGCGGCGACCGCCGACGCGCCCGGGGCCAGCGGTCCCGGGACCGGAGCCGGACCGCTGGGAGGTGGTCCGCATGGCTGGCTCGTTCTGCTGGTGGCGGCCGGTTCGGCGGTGGCCGTGCTGCTGCTCGCGCTGCGGACCGGTGGCGCGCTCGCCGCAGCGATCCCCGGCCTGCCCGATCCCGGCCCGGTCACCACCTGGGCTCTACCGGCGGTACGGCTGCTCGCCGACGGGCTCGGCACGCTCACCGTCGGCTTCGCGGTGACCGCCGCGTTCCTGCTGCCCGGCGACGGCACAAGCGTCTCCGCGCACGGCTGGCTGCTGCTGCGCCGCGCCGGCCTGGCCGCAGCCGGCTGGGCCGTGGCCTCCCTGACGCTGCTGGTGCTCACCGTGTCCGACCTGCTCGGCGCGCCGCTCGACCGGCTCGGCGAGGTGAGTGTGGTCAGCTTCGGCGTCGACATCACACAGGGTCGGTCGCTACTGGTGCAGGCCGGACTGGCGGCGGTCGTGGCGGTGGCGGCCCGGGCCGGCGTGTCCCGTCGCACGGCCGCGGTCGCCGCCGGGCTGGCGCTGGTCGGTCTGCTCCCTCCGGCGCTGACGGGCCACGCCGCCGGCGCGGGCAACCACCAGATCGCGGTGTCCAGCCTCGCGCTGCACGTGCTCGCCGCCGCGTTGTGGGCCGGCGGCCTGGCCGCGCTCCTGACCGCCCGCCGCAGCCGGCACCTGCCCGGCGCCGCCGGGCGCTACAGCCGGCTCGCCCTCGCCTGCTTCGTCGCCGTCACGATCAGCGGCCTGGCCAACGCCGCGGTCCGCCTCGGCACGGTGGACCAGCTCTGGCAGTCCCGGTACGGCTGGCTGGTGCTCGGCAAGCTGGCCGCGCTCGTGCTGCTCGGCCTGCTCGGCGCCGCCCACCGCACGCGTACCCTGCCGGGTCTGGCCGCCGGGCGGCGCAATGCGTTCGCCCGCCTGGCCGCCGGGGAACTGGTGGTCTTCGCCGCCACCATCGGTCTGGCGGTGGCGCTGTCGCGCAGCCCGGCGCCGATCCCCGAGCCGGTCGACGCCGACCCGGTGACCGGCGTGCTCGGCTTCCCGATGCCGGCCGCGCCCACCGCGGTACACCTGCTCGGGCAGCCGCTGCCCGAGCTGTTCCTCCTGACCGTGACCGTGGTCGGCATCGGCGGTTACCTGGCCGGGGTGCGCCGGCTGCGCCAGGGCGGGCACCACTGGCCGGTGGCCCGCACCGCGAGCTGGCTCGGCGGGCTGCTGGTACTGGCCGCCGCCACCGGCCTCGGCTTCGCCCGCTACGCCTACGTGCTGTTCAGCGCGCACATGGCCCAGCACATGGTGCTGTCCATGCTGGTGCCGATCCTGCTGGTCGGCGGCGCCCCGGTCACGCTCGCGCTGCGGGCCCTGCACCGTCCGACCGAACCAGGCGTACGCGGCACCCGGGAGTGGCTGCTGCGCGCCCTGCACAGCCGCCCCACCCGGCTGCTCACCCATCCGCTGGTGGCGCTCGGCAGCTACACCGCCGGTCTGTTCGGCCTCTACTTCAGCGATCTGCTCGGCACGCTGATGCGCTCCCACCTCGGGCACCTGGCCATGCTGGGGCACTTCGTGGCATCCGGCTACCTGCTGTTCTGGGTACTCATCGGCACCGATCCGGGCCGACCCCGGCTCCCCCACCCCGTCCTCGTGCTCATCCACCTGGCCTCGATGATGGCGCACGGCTTCTTCGGGCTCGCGCTGATGCAGACCACCACCGTCATCGCCCCGGACTGGTACCTCGGTGTGCACCCCGACTGGGCCGCGTCACCACTGGAGGACCAGAAGCTGGGCGCCGGCATCGCCTGGGCGTTCGGCGAGATCCCGGCCGCCGTCGTCATGATCCTGCTGGTCCGGCAGTGGATCCGGGCCGACCTGCGCGAGCAGCGCCGCCTCGACCGGGCCGCGGACCGGGCCGAGGCGACCGGCGCGGAGGACGACCTGGCCCGCTACAACGCGTTCCTCGCCGCCGCCGCGCGCGCCCCTGACCGGAACTGATCGGGACACCGGCGGGAACTTCCGCGCGACCCGGCCCGACCACTCACCCGGGAGGCGGAAACCGCGCACCACGGCACGGCTCGACGGGCAGCGGGCCGGCCATTCCCGTTCCTCGTTCCTCATTCCGATCGGAGTTGCCCACGTGTCCGTGACCGAACTGCCCGGCGACCGCGCGCCGGCTTCCCCCACCGCGCCGGCCCGGCCGGCGCGTCGGCCCACGCCGCTGACCGCGCTGCTGACCCGCCTGCACTTCTACGCCGGTATCCTCGTCGCGCCGTTCCTGCTGGTCGCCGCGCTCACCGGGCTGGCCTACACGCTCACCCCGCAGCTCGACGACGCGCTCTACGGCGACAAGCTCACCGTCTCCACCGTCGGCGAGCAGCCCCGACCGCTCGCCGAGCAGATCGCCGCCGCCCGTGCCGTGCACCCCGACGGCACGCTCACCGAGGTGCAGCCCGGCCAGGGCGACCGGACCACCCGGGTGGTGTTCGCCCGCGACGACCTCGGCGACCGGCAGCACACCGTCTACGTCGACCCGTACACCGCCCGGGTGTCCGGCCGGTTGACCACCTGGTTCGGCTCCACGCCGGCCACCACCTGGCTGGACGACCTGCACCGCAACCTGCACCTGGGCGATGTCGGCCGGCACTACTCGGAGATCGCGGCGAGCTGGCTGTGGGTGCTGGCGCTGGGCGGCGTGGTGCTGTGGTGGCGTCGGCGCGCCGCCGGCCGGGCCCGCGTCCGGCACCTGCTGGTACCCGACCTGTCCGCCGGCCGGGGCGTGCGGCGCACCCGAGGCTGGCACGCCACGACCGGCGTCTGGCTCTCCGTCGGCCTGCTGTTCCTCTCCGCCACCGGCCTGACCTGGTCGCGCTACGCCGGGGCGAACTTCGGCGCCGGCCTGGACGCGCTGCGCGCCGGTGCCCCCGAGATCTCCACCGCACTCGCCGGTCCGCCACCGGCCGCCGGTGGCGGACACCAGCACGGCGGGTCGTCCGTCGCCCCGGCGGCGGACCCGGCGACCTACGACCGGGTGCTGGGCAGCGCCCGCGCCGCCGGCCTGTCCGGGCCGGTCGCGATCACCCCCGCGGCTGAGGACGGCACCGCGTGGACGGTCGCCCAGACCGACGACGTGTGGCCGGTCGGGTACGACCGGGTCGCCGTCGACCCGGTCGCCGGCACGGTCACCGCCCGCAGCGCCTTCGCCGACTGGCCGGTCCTGGCGAAGCTCAGCAAACTCGGCATTCAGGCCCACATAGGCCGGCTCTTCGGGCCGGTCAACCAGGCCCTGCTCGCCGCGCTCGCGCTCGGTCTGCTCTGCGTCGTCGTCTGGGGGTACCGGATGTGGTGGCAGCGCCGCCCCACCCGCACCGACCGCCGGACCCCGCTGGGCACGCCGCCGACCCGTGGGTCGGTACGCGGGGTGCGCCGGGGGGCGCTGCTGGTCGGGGTGCCGGTGGTGGTGGCGCTCGGCTGGGCGCTGCCCTGGTTCGGCGGCCCACTGCTCGGCTTCCTCGTGCTCGACGGCGTGCTCGGGCTGCTCCGCCGGCCGCGCCCGGCCCCGGTGCCGAGCGGGTCCTGAGGCCGCGCGACCGCCGATCCGCGAACCGTCCGGCGGGCCGGTGCCACTGCCGGTCCGGCCGGGGCCGCCGTGCGGGTCGGCGCCGGGTCAGCCGTGGCCGCGCACCAGGGGCAGGAACACCTCGTCCACGATCTCGACAAGCACCTCGTCGGGGACCGAGGGGATGCCGCGCATCGCGTACTCGGCGCGGAGCAGCATCATCGGCGCCGTCGCCACCCGGGGCCGGACGGCCGCCGCCGGCGCCTCGCCCCGGGCCGCGGCCCGTTCCAGCATCCCGAGCCACGCGCGGTCCATGGTGTCCGCGCCGGACCGCTCCCGCATCATGGTGAGCAGTTCCGGGTCGTCGGCCGCGGCGGCGAGCAGTCCGCGCAGGATCGTCCCGTGCGGCGAGGACCACGTCTCGTTGGCCCGCCGGAGCATCTCCAGCGCGTCGCCGCGCAACGTTCCGGTGTCCGGGTTCGGCATGGCGGCGTCGGACAGGTGGCGGTACGCCGCGATGCCCAGCGCCGCCCGGTGCGGCCACCGGCGGTAGATGGCGTTCTTGTTGGTGCCGGCGCGGGCGGCGACCCGGTCCATCGTCATCCCCGAGTATCCGGATTCGCGCAGTTCCGCCGCGGCGGCGTGCAGGATCGCCCGTTCCAGTTCCTCGCCCCGGCGCCTCGTGCCCATGGCTTGCAGGGTACTCGACGTACCCTGTAAGGTACGCGGCGTACCTTACCGAACGGGGAGGAACGCGAGATGCGCGTCTTCGGCATGAACTACGACACCGGCTTCGTGAGCGCCGGGTCCACCACCCACGAACCCTTCGACCCGGAGACCGTACGGCGCGACCTGCGGGTCATCCGGGACGAGCTGCACTGCGACGCGGTGCGGATCACCGGCGGCGTCCAGGACCGGCTGGAGCTGACCGCGCGTCTGGCGGCCGAGACCGGGCTGGAGGTGTGGTACTGCCCGTTCACCAACGGCCTGGACCGCGCCGGGCTCATGGCGTTCCTGCTCGACGGCGCCGAACGGGCCGAGCGGCTACGACGCGAGGGCGCCACGGTCGTCTACCTCACCGGCTCCGAGATCTCCATGTTCACCGAGGGCTTCCTGCCCGGCCGCGACCTGACCGAGCGCCTGGCGCTGTTCACCGATCCGATGCGGATGCGGGAGGCGGTCCCGGTCGCGCGGGCCGCGGTGCGCGACTTCTTCGCCGACGCGCTTCCCGCGGTGCGCGAGCGGTTCGGTGGCCCGGTCGGATACGCCTCGATCCCCCTCGAAGGCGTCGACTGGACCCCGTTCGACATCATCGCCAGCGACGCCGGCTACCGCGACGCCACGAACGCGGCGGCGTTTCCGCAGAGCCTCGCGGCGGCGGTGGGCCAGGGCAAGCCGTACGCCGCCACGGAGTTCGGCTGCTGCACGTACCGGGGCGCCGCCGACGTCGCGGGCGCGACGGAACCGGTGACCTACGACGAGCACGGCCGGGCGGCGAAGCTCACCGCGACGCTGGAGCGCGACGAGGAGGGCCAGGCCCGCTACCTCGTCGACCTGCTGCGCGACTACGAGGCGGGCGGGGTGGAGGCGGCCTTCGTCTACACGTTCGCGAACCGGCACCTGCCCACCACCGAGGACCCGGAGCACGACTACGACCTGGCGGCCCGGGGCATCGTGCGCGTGCTGCCGGACGGCTCGTGGACACCCAAGGCCGCCTTCCACGCCCTCACCGAGTACGGCCGCGCCCGCGCGTCGAGCCGGTCGGCCGGCTAGGCATCATCCGGCACCGACGGCGGGGCCCCGCCGTCGGGACGGAGCTGGCACTGTGGACGGATGACGGACATCGACGCCCGCCGCCCCCACCCCTTCTACCAGGACGCCGACGGCGTCAACCGGCCGCCCGGCCCGCGCAAGCACCCCGACTACGCCCGGTTCGCCGCCGGCTCTCCGGTGGTGCCCATCGTCCGCCGGGTCGGCGGCGAACCGGTTCCGGCGCTGCTGATCTGCCGGTACGCCGACGTGCGCGAGGTGCTACGCCGGCAGGACGTCTTCTCCCGGGCCGCCGCCGCGCACGCCGACGAGGTCGACGTGTCCGGCACCATGCTCGGCATGGACGGGGCCGAGCACGCCCGGGTGCGCGGCACCGTGAAGGACGCGTTCACCCGACCGGCTGTCGACGGGATGCGCGACGCGGTCCGGACCGCGGCCGAGGAGCGGCTCGCCGCGATGGTGGGCCGGGGCGCTCCGGCGGACCTGGTCCGCGACTTCGCCGTCCCGTTCGCGCTGGACGTGATCTGCGACCTGCTCGGCCTGCCGACCGACGACCGGATGCGGTTCCGCCGGTGGGGCGACATGTTCCTCGGCACCGGCGACCTGAGCCGCGAGGAGGCGGCCCGGTCCGCCGAGGAGATGGGCGGCTACCTGTGGGAGCAGCTCGAACAGCGACGCGGCCGACCCGGCGACGACCTGCTCGGCCGGATCGCGACCGCCGCCGCCGACCAGCCGGTGGACGTCCAGATCAAGCTGCCGATCTCGCTCGTGGTGGGTGGCTGGGAGACCACCGCCAGCTCGATCGCCACGTTCGTCCACGTGCTCCAGACCGAGCCGTACGGGCCGGCCGGCACCGGTTGGACGTACCTTGTCGCGCACCCCGAGCGGCTGGACGGCGCGGTCGCCGAACTGGAGCGGCTGCACTCCACCGCGAACGGCGACGAGATGCCGCGGCGGGTGATGGCGGACGTGACGCTGCCCAGCGGCGCCCGACTGGCGGCGGGCGACATCGTGGTCCCCTCGCACGACGCCGCCAACCGCGACCCGGCGGTGTTCCCGGACCCGGAACGGATGGACTTCGACCGCGCGCCCACCCCGCACCTGTCCTTCGGGCACGGCGCGCACTACTGCATCGGGGCCCACCTGGGCGCGCTGGAGGTCCGCACCGCGCTCGGCCTGCTGCTGCGGGAGCTGCCCGGCCTGCGCCTCGCGGTGCCGCCGGACGAGGTGCCGTGGAAGCCGGGCCACGCCATCCTCGGCCCGGCCGCGCTGCCGGTCGCCTGGTAGGCGCGGCACCCGGCCGTGGACCGGGGCACGCGCTTGCATCTATACACTCGGTATATATACTGAGTGAATAAAGCCGCCAAGGAGGATCACTGATGACCGAGACATCCGTCCCCGAACACGGCATGACCCGCCGCACCCTGGTCCGGGCCGCGCTGGCGGTGGGTGCCGGCGCGTCGATCGGCGCCGCCGGCCACGCGCCGGCGGCCACCGCCGATCCGGGCCCGGTCCGGCTCACGTTGCCCGCGCCGACCGGGCCCCACCCGGTGGGCACGGTGCCGCTGCACCTGGTCGACCGGTCGCAGCCGGACCCCCTTGCCGGCCCGGGGCGGCACCGGGAGCTGATGGTCAGCGTCTGGTATCCCGCCCGGGACGTGTGGCGGCACCCGCGCGCGCCGTGGATGACCGCCGCGTCGCTCCGCGCGCTGCTGGAGTCCACCGGGTTCGATCCCGACGCGGTGCGGGCGCCGCTGACGGCCGGCCACGAGGGCGCGCCGGTGCGACGCGCCGCCCGTCGACTGCCGGTGGTGGTCTACTCGCACGGCGCGGGCAGCCACCGATCGGACACCACCATCGTGGTCCAGGAACTCGCCAGCCACGGATACGCGGTGGTCACGGTGGACCACACGTACGACGGGCCCACCGAGTTCCCGGACGGCCGGGTGACCGTCCGGGAGGACGACTACGACTCGACGCCGTGGACCTACACGCGCGACGTCCGGTTCGTGCTGGACCAGATCGCCGTGCTCGCCGCCGGCGGCAACCCGGACGTCGACCGTCGGCCGCTCCCGACCGGGCTGTGCACGGCGCTGGACCCGCACCGGATCGGCATGTTCGGTTGGTCGAAGGGGGGCACCGCGACCGCGCTCACCATGGGCACCGACCAGCGGGTACGCGCCGGGCTGAGCTTCGACGGCCCGATGCTGTCCCAGCCGCGGCCCACCGACCTGGACCGGCCGTTCATGCTGATGACGGCGGAGTACACCCGCGTCACGGAGCCCGCCGTCGCCGAGTTCTGGTCGCACCTGCACGGCTGGCGGCTCAACGTCCAGGCTGCCGGCGCGCTCCACCAGTCGTACGGCGACAACCAGTGGCTGGTGCCGCAACTGGCCCGGGTGATCGGGATGAGCGACGAGGAGCTCACCGGCTGGATCGGCACCCTCGACCCCGCCCGCGCGGTACGCATCCAACAGGCGTACCCGTTGGCCTTCTTCGACAGGCACCTGCGGCACCGGGGTCACCTGCTGCGCGGCCCGAGCCGCTCCTTCCCCGAGGTGTCGTTCGTGGCCTGAGCCGATCGGTGGGCGGCGGTGTTAAGCGGGGCCCCCTCCTCTACCGGAGGCGTTAACAAGGGGCCCCGCCTTCACCTCCAGCGGTGAGACGCAGCCGACACGCCCGACGCGACATCTGGTGTTGCCCGCCGGGCATCACCGCCATATATGGTGTCCCCGCAGCTGGTTCGGCCGCGTCTGACAGGCGCGGCCGAGGCAAGAGGGAACCCGGTGGAAGTCCGGGACTGCCCCGCAGCGGTGAGTGGGAACGACCGCCGTCATCAGCACTGGGCCACCGGCCTGGGAAGCGACGGCCAGTAGGCGACCTCGTGTCACGCCCGCGAGTCCGAAGACCTGCCAGCGCGCCGTGCGCTGCCGCGCGCGGCGGTCGAAGGTCGCGCGGGACGACCGACGCCAGCAGCCGGGCCGGTCCTGCGTGCCGTGCCCGTTGGCGTTCTCCCGCCGGCCGAGACCATCGGTGCCAGCGAGGGAGAGGTCATGAGGGTCGTGCAGGAGAGTCAGCGGTCCGGTGCCACCGGGCCGGAGCAGCGCCGGCTGGCGATGCGGGTCCGCAAGCGGGACGGCGACACCGAGCCGGTCGACGTCAACCGGATCGTCCGGGCGGTCGAGCGCTGGGTCGCCGACCTGGACGAGGTCGATCCGCTGCGGATCGCCACCCGGACCATCAGCGGGCTCTACGACGGGGCGAGCACCGCGGAGCTGGACCGGCTGTCGATCCAGACCGCGGCGGAGCTGATCGGCGAGGAACCGCAATATTCCCGGTTGGCGGCCCGGCTGCTGGCCGCGTACGTGGACGAGGAGGTCCGCGGGCAGCAGGTGACGCGCTTCAGCGAGTCGATCGGGTACGCGCACGGGCTGGGGCTGATCAGTGACGACACCGCCGCGTTCGTGGCCCGCCACGCCGACGAGCTGGACGACGCCGTGGACCCGGCCGGTGACCTGCGGTTCGAGTACTTCGGACTGCGTACGGTGGCGGACCGTTACCTGCTGCGGCACCCGGAGTCGCGGTTGGTGGTGGAGACGCCGCAGTACTGGCTGCTGCGGGTGGCCTGCGGGCTGTCGCACACCCCGGCCGAGGCGGTCGGCCTCTACCGGCTGATGTCCAGCCTGGCCTACCTGCCCAGCTCCCCCACGCTGTTCAACTCGGGCACCCGGCACACCCAGATGTCGTCGTGCTTCCTGGTGGACTCGCCCCGCGACGAGCTGGACTCCATCTACGAGCGTTACCACCAGGTGGCGAAGCTGTCGAAGTTCTCCGGCGGCATCGGCATCTCCTGGTCCCGGGTGCGTGGCCGGGGCGCGCTGATCCGGGGCACGAACGGGCGGTCGAACGGCATCGTGCCGTTCCTCAAGACGCTCGACGCCGGGGTGGCGGCGGTGAACCAGGGCGGCCGGCGCAAGGGCGCGGCCTGCGTCTACCTGGAGCCGTGGCACCCGGACGTGGAGGAGTTCCTGGAGCTGCGGGACAACACCGGCGAGGAGTCCCGGCGCACCCACAACCTCAACCTGGCCAACTGGATCCCGGACGAGTTCATGCGCCGGGTCGAGGCGGACGAGGACTGGTCGCTGATCGACCCGTCCGACGCGCCGGAACTGCCTGACCTGTACGGCGAGGCGTTCGACGCCGCGTACCGGGCGGCCGAGAAGAAGGCGGTCCGCACGGTCCGGGCCCGCGACCTGTACGGGCGGATGATGCGCACACTCGCGCAGACCGGCAACGGGTGGATGACGTTCAAGGACGCCGCGAACCGGCTGTCCAACCAGACCGGCGAGCCGGGCAACGTGATCCACCTGTCCAACCTGTGCACCGAGATCCTGGAGGTCAACGACGACGCCGAGACCGCGGTGTGCAACCTCGGTTCGGTGAACCTCGGCGCGCACGTCACCGCCGACGGGGTCGACTGGGAGAAGCTGCGGGCCACCGTGCGCACCGCGGTGGTGTTCCTGGACCGGGTGATCGACATCAACTACTACCCGGCCGCGCAGGCGGCGGCGTCGAATCCGCGCTGGCGGCCGGTCGGGCTCGGGCTGATGGGCCTCCAGGACGCGTTGTTCACGCTGCGCCTGCCGTTCGACTCACCGGCGGCGCGGGAGCTGTCCACCCGGGTGCAGGAGGAGATCCTGCTGACCGCGCTGGAGACCTCCGCCGGGCTGGCCGAGCGGTTCGGGCCGCATCCGGCGTACCCGCGGACCCGGGCCGCGAAGGGTGACCTGCACCCGGACCTCTGGGGCGCGACGCCGACCCAGGTCGACAGGTGGGCGGCGCTGCGGGCGCGGATCGCCGCGTTCGGGCTGCGCAACTCGCTGCTGGTGGCCATCGCGCCGACGGCCACCATCGCCTCGATCGCCGGCTGCTACGAGTGCGTCGAGCCGCAGGTGTCGAACCTGTTCAAACGGGAGACCATGTCCGGCGAGTTCCTCCAGGTCAACACGTACCTGGTGCGGGAGCTGAAGGCGCGTGGGCTGTGGACGCCGCAGGTCCGCGACCGGATCAAGCGGGCCGAGGGCTCGGTGCAGGGCGTCACCGAGCTGCCCGCCGAGGTGCGGGAGCTGTTCCGGACCGCGTGGGAGCTGCCGCAGCGGGCGCTGATCGACCTGGCCGCCGCGCGGGCGCCCTACGTCGACCAGTCGCAGTCGCTGAACCTGTTCCTGAGCGCGCCGACCATCGGCAAGCTCTCCTCGATGTACCGGTACGCCTGGCGGTCCGGTTTGAAGACCACCTACTACGTGCGGTCGCGTCCGGCGACCCGGATCCAGCAGGCCACCGTGGCCCCGGTGCTCGCCCCGGTGCCCGCCCGCGACGACGAGGCGCTCGCCTGCTCCCTGGAGAACCCCGAGAGCTGCGAGGCCTGCCAGTGACCACCGTGCCCGAGACCCGCCCGATGCTGCTCGACCCGGGCATGGACCTGACCCTGCGGCCGATGCGCTACCCGCACTTCTTCGACCGGTTCCGCGACGCCATCCGCAACACCTGGACCGTCGAGGAGGTGGACCTGCACGCCGACCTGGCCGACCTGGAGCGGCTCTCGCCGGCCGAGCGGCACCTGGTGTCCCGGCTGGTCGCGTTCTTCGCCACCGGCGACACCATCGTCGCCAACAACCTGGTGCTCAACCTCTACCAGCACGTCAACTCGCCGGAGGGGCGGCTCTACCTGTCCCGCCAGCTCTTCGAGGAGGCGGTGCACGTCCAGTTCTACCTCAACCTGCTGGACACGTACGTGCCGGACGAGCGGGAGCGGTTCGCCGCGTTCGCGGCGGTGGAGAACATCCCGTCGATCGCCCGCAAGGCGGAGTTCTGCTTCCGCTGGATCGACTCGATCCACGAGCTGCGGGAGCTGCGCACCCGCTCCGACCGGCGGGCGTTCCTGCTCAACCTCATCTGCTTCGCCGCGTGCATCGAGGGGCTGTTCTTCTACGGCGCGTTCGCCTACGTCTACTTCCTGCGGTCCCGAGGGCTGCTCAACGGGTTGGCCTCCGGCACCAACTGGGTGTTCCGGGACGAGTCGATGCACATGGCGTTCGCGTTCGACGTGGTGGAGACCGTCCGCGCCGAGGAGCCGGAGCTGTTCGACGCCGAGCTGGAACGGCAGGTCCGGGACATGCTCGCCGAGGCGGTGGAGTGCGAGGCGCAGTTCGCCGAGGACCTGCTCGACCAGGGCGTCTCCGGGATGTCGCCGGCCGACATGCGCGGGTACCTGCAACACGTGGCGGACCGGCGATTGGCGGCGCTGGGCCTCGCGCCGATGTACGGCAGCGGCAACCCGTTCGCGTTCATGGAGTTGCAGGACGTGCAGGAGCTGTCGAACTTCTTCGAGCGGCGGGTGTCGGCGTACCAGGTCGGGGTGACCGGCAGCGTCACGTTCGACGACGACTTCTGAGCGGACGCTCACAGCCGTTCGAAGCTCTCCACACCGGCGAGCTTGAGCACCTCGGTCCGGGTGGCCGGACACTCCTGCCGGGTCTGTTCGTCGATCTGCCGGCCCGACGGCACGGATTTCTTCGACTCGTACCACGAGTAGAGGTTGCCGGTGAGGTTGGCCATGACGCCAACTTCGGACCCGATTCCCCGCAGCGTCGGCAGTTGGCCGTCCAGGTACGTACAGACATCTTTCGCTGACACGGGAGCGGCGCCGTCGGCAGGTGACGACGATGCGGCCGGGTCCGCCGCGCCGGTCGGCCCGGCGGACCCGGCCGCTTCCTTCGGGTCCGGGTCCGCGGTGCACGCCGTGAGCACAAGGGCAGCGCAGCAGATGACCGCTGCCGAGATCGGACGGTGCTTCATCATCGCTACCAATCATTCGTCGGTCGGCGGTCGCCGGCCTTGATCACTTCCGGCGGCACGGAGGGTCAGTTGGCGCTGGGACCGAGCGGGGAACCGCTGGTCCCGGACGGGGCGGGCTCCTTCAGCTCGACGAAGATCGCGTGCGTGACGGTCTCGCCGATGTTCTCTCCCGCGTGCTCCTGGGCGGCGACCCACCGGACGCCCCCGGCGGGAATGTCCACTTCGACCTGCCGACCGCCGGCCGTGATCCGCCGCTGGAACGAGGTCACCGGGTACATGACCGTGTCCGGGTGCCGGTGCGGATGTGTCCTGGAGCCGGGGCCGTCCTTGTATTCCAGCACCCGGATTCGGGCGTTCTCGAAGATCACTTTGTAGAGCTCAGGGTCGGTGATGGCGGGGTCTGCACTGTCCACGGTCGCCTCGCTTCGTCCACGCCCATGCTGGCAGCGGCGGTGATATGGGACTCAAGTCCCATGGGACGACGGTACCATGATGAGAATGGCGATACCATATGAGGCGACCGGCCGCCGCGAACAGAAGGCACGCACCCGAGCCGCGTTGGTCGCCGCCACCCGCGAGCTGCTGGCCGAGGGGGCCATGCCGACGGTGGAGGATGCCGCGGCCCGGGCCGGGATCTCCCGCACGACCGCCTACCGATACTTCCCGAACCAACGCAGCCTTTTCGCCAGCACGCATCCGGAGATCCAGCAGCGGTCCCTGCTGCCCGACGGCGCGCCGGATGACCCGTCCATCCGACTCGACCTCGTGATGCGGGAGTTCACCCGCACCACCACGCAGTGGGAGCCGGAGCTGCGGACCTCCCTCCGGCTGTCCCTGGAGCCCGGGGCCGCACAACCCCAGCTACGCAAGGGTCAAGCCATCGTGTGGATCGAGGACGCCCTGTCTCCGTTACGCGACACCCATCCGGGAGTCGACATCCACCGACTCGCCGTGGCGATCCGATCCGCGACCGGCATCGAGTCGCTGGTCTGGCTCGTCGACATCGCGGGCCTGTCCCGCGCCGAGGCGACCGAACTCATGAGTGGGACGGCCCGCGCCCTGCTGCGCGCGGCGCTCGCCGACGAGGCAGAGCACCAGACCACCCCGGCGCCCTCGCCCAACACCGCGGGCCGGAAAGGAGGGGGCCCCGCTTAACGCATTCTGCATAAGCGGGGCCCCCGGTTAACACCTGCCTACTTCAGGAAGCGGTCGAGCGCCGCCTCCATGGTGCCGCTGTCCGGCGCCGCGTACGACCTCATCGTCACCTTGTTGTAGGAGATGAAGCTCGGGCAGCGGGCGGCCGGCGCGGTCACGGTGCCGCCGTCGCCGATCTTCTCGCCGGTCTTCGCCGCGTGGAACGTCAGCGTGTACCGGGAGGAGATGTAGTCGACCGTGACGGCCTTGCCGTCGCTGGCCTTGTACTGGCACTTCTTCGGCGTGCCCTCGCTGCCGTCGACCATCTTGAGGCAGCCGATCACCGACACGGTGGCGAAGTCCGCCGACTTGGCGTAGTACGGCTTCTCCGAGCTGAAGGACTTCTGCGACCAGTACGACGGCCGGTCCGGGGAGTTCGAGAAGACGTACGCCTTCGCGTTCGCCGGGGTGGTGTACGGGGCGGCGTTGAGGATCGCCCCGCCGTCGCAGACCGCGGACATCTCGCTGGAGTAGCGGGCGGTCAGCGCGTCGTTGTTGGACGGCTCGTCCGGCCCGGTCGACTCCGGCGCGGACTCGGTCGGGCCGGGCGTCGAGGCGCCGGGCCCGGGAGTCGCGCTGCCGGACGCGATCGGCGTCGGGTCGTCCTTGTCGTCCCCACCGAACGCGACGTAGGCGAGCCCGCCGCCGCAGCACAGCAGCGTGAGCGTCACCGCGCCGGCGGCGAGGCCGACGATCAGGCCCTTCTTCGACTTGGCCGGCGGCGGGACCGGCGCGAACGGCGCCGGCGGGGGATAGCCGGGCTGCCCCTGGTACGGCGCACCCGGCTGGGCGCCGAACGGCGCACCGGAGGCCGGCTGTGTGCCGTAGGGCGCGCCGGACGCGGGCGGCGTGCCGTACGGGGCACCCGACGCCGGCTGCTGGCCGTAGGGCGCGCCGGAGGCCGGCTGCTGGCCGTAGGGCGCGTTGGGGTCGGGCTGGTTGCCCCACGCTCCGGCGTTCGGGTCCGGATAACCTCCGTAGGGAGGGTGATTGTCACTCATCTGAGGTTCTTCCACCTGTCGTCCGTGGTTCCGGCGATCAACCACCCCGCAGCGTAATGACGGGTGCAAATCCGCGATCACCGAAGTTCGATCGGTCTTCACCACCGGTGCCGAGTCGGTTCCGGTGCGTGCCCGGCGCGGCGCGTGGCGCGTCCGGCGGCCGCACCTCACCAGGCCGGATCCGTTGCGGCACAACGGATGTCGGCATCGGGGCCGGTCACCGGGGGTATACAAAACTGTGACACACGCTACATCGACAAAGCGCTCAGTGTGGGACGGGCACCGTGTCCCGGGCCAGCGCCAGCGCGCCGTACAACGCCGAGTCGTCGGCGAAGCGGGAACGCACCACGTCGGGCGGGTGCGGCAGCGCCTCGGTCAGCCGGTCGACGAGCATCCGCCGGATCACCACGCTGCGCGTCACGCCGCCGACCAGCACGATCCGCTGCGGATCGAGCAGCAGGCAGCACGTCACCAGCGTCCGGGCCGCCTCGTCGACCCGGGCGGCCAGCGCGTCGCGCGCCGCGCCCGGCGTCTCGGCCGCGGCGGTGAGGCCGGCCGCCCCGTCCGGCACGCCGAGGTCGGCGGCGAGCCGGTCCAGCGCCCGGCCGGAGAAGTCCAGCTCCAGCATCGTGCCCGGCCAGGGCCCGCCGGCCACCGCGTACCCGATCTCGCCGGCCGCGCCGCGATGGCCCGGCAGCACCGCGCCGCCGACCGTCACGGCCGCCGCGATCCCGGTGCCGATGCCCACCACCAGCCCGGGGTCGACGCCGCGCAGCGCGCCCAGCCGCAGCTCGGCCAGCGCGGCGGCGTTCAGGTCGTTGTCCACCGCGACCCGGGGCACGTCCAGCGCGTCGCGGACCGCGTCGGCCAGCCGCAGCCGTTCCCAGCCGGGCACGTTGGGCGCCAGGTCGATGCCGTCCGGGCGGACCACGCCGGGCGACGCCACGCCCGCGGCGGCGAGTGGGCCGCCGACCTCGCCGACCAGGTCAACGGCGAGCTTCAGCGCCCGGGACAGCGCCTGCGGCGCGCCCTGCTCGGCGTGCGTGGGCACCCGCCGGTGGGCCAGCAGCCGGCCGTCGGCGTCGGACACCCCGACCGCCATCTTCGTGCCGCCGAAGTCGATGCCGAGCAGCAGCCCCGGCGGGCGCGTGCCGGTGACGGACGGATCGGACAGTCGCACGGTCACCGCGCCCCCAGCTCGGCGGCCACGGCGTCCAGGATGTCGTCCGCCTGGCGCAGCAACCCCCGCACGGCGCTCAGCCGGTCGGCGACCGGGTCGAGCGCGGCGGAGAGGACCCCCACCTGGGTACGGACCGCGCGGGCGCCCGGCCCGTCGGCCTGCGCCCGCTGGAGCACCAGCTCCGGCCGGACCGCGGCGGCGATGAGGTCGGCGACCGCGGCGTCGTCGAGCGCACCGGTGATCCCGTCGGCGGCGGCGCGGACACCGTCCGGGGTCCAGGTGTCCGGCCCGCCGTCGCGCACCAGCCGGCCGACGAGCGAGTGCGCGGCCCGGAACGGCACGCCGTGGCGGGTCAACGCGTCCGCCGCCGCGGTGGTGGTCGCGCCGGAGGCGACGATCTCCTCCCGGCTGGGCGGGCTCAGCGGCGCGATCTCGGCGAGGAAGCCGCCGACCAGCGTGAAGAACCGCTCGGCGCGGTCGTTGCTCTCCCAGAGCCGCACCTGCACGTCGGTGGTGGCGTTGTTGGAGTCCTCCCACCAGGCGGCGCCCACGTTGTTGAGCACCGACGCGGCGTCCGCGGCGGCCTGCCCGGCGTACGAGACGAGGTGCTCCAGCACCACCGGGTTGCGCTTCTGCGGCATGATGCTGCTGCCCTGGGTGAAGTCCCCCGGCGTGGTGACCCACTGCCAGCTCAGCCAGTCCATCAGCGTGCGGGCCAGCCGGGCGCCGGTGGCCAGCGCCCGCGCGTTGAGCGTGCCGACCCGGACCAGGTGGTCGGCGCCGGCCACCGCCTCGTACGAGTTGGTGACCAGGCCGGCGAAGCCGAGCAGCTCGGCCACCCGGGCCGGGTCGATGTCCAGGTCGGTGCCGGCGAACGCGCAGGAGCCCAGCGGCGAGACGTTGAGCTGGTCGATCACGTCGGCGTACGCGGCGGCCTGGTTGACCAGCGCCTCGGCGTAGCCGGCCAGCGCGTGCCCGATGGTGGTGGGCTGGGCCGGCCGGCGGTGGGTGTAGCCGGTGATGACCACGTCGGCGTACCGGTCGGCCTGGGCCAGCGCGGTGCGGCCGGTGTCCAGCACCCGCTGGAGCACCTCGACGAGCTGGTCGCGCAGCAGCATCCGGAACACGCCGGCGTCCAGGTCGTTGCGGCTACGGGCGAGCTGTACGTCCAGTTCCGAGGTGGGAATGCCGCACGCCGCGGCGAGGCGCTTCTCCAGCAGGTAGTAGGTGTCCTCGAAGCTGCCGTCGTACGCCGGCAGGGCGGTGGTGTCGGCGCGCAGCTCGGCCAGGCCGCGCAGCAGCCGGGCCCCGCGGTCGGCGGGGATCAGCCGCTGCTCGGTCAGCATCACCACGTGCGCCTGGCTGGCGCGCACCATGGCCGGGTAGAGGTGACCGACGTGGTGGTCGTAGGTCGGGGCCAGGTGGTGGCGCTGGTAGGTGGTCAGCGTGCTCATCGGGTTTCCTTCCGGTTCGCGGTCAGGCCGAGCAGCCGCTCGGCGTTCCCGGCGAAGATCGCGCGCAGGTGGTCCTCGGGCAGGCCCAGCTCGTGGCAGACGCGGAGCTGGTCGTCGAGGTAGCGGGTGACGTAGCCGCGCGGGAACCAGGACGAGTCGCTGCCGTAGACGATGCGCTGCGGGCCGATCGTCTCGTAGCAGCGGCGGAACAGGTCCTCCAACGTGAGCCGGTACGGCATCCAGCGCACCCACTGGTTCGAGCCGGACGTGTCGATGGAGATGTTGGGGCAGCCCCAGGCGGCGAAGAACAGCTCCTGCACGTGCTGGACGCCGAAGTGCGGCACTACCACGTTCAGCTCGGGGAACCGGCGGGCCATCCGGACCAGCTCGTCCGGGCCGCCGTACCGGCCGACGGGCAGACCGCCGGCGCTGCCGTAGTGACCGATGTGGATCAGCACCGGCACGCCGAGACGCTGGGCGGTGGCCCAGAGCGGATCGAGGTCCTCGTGGTCGAGCGGGCCGCGCAGCAGCGGCGCGAACAGCTTCAACCCGCGCAGCCCCCGCTCGGTGACCGCACGCTCCAGCTCGGCCGCCGCGTCCGGGCCGTACGGGTCGTGGTGGGCGAGGCCGAGCAGCAGGTCGGGGTGGCGGTCGACCACGTCGGCGAGCGCGTCGTTGCCGCCGCCGGTGACGAAGACCGCCCGGCGCACCCGCACCGCGCGCAACTCCTCGGCCCACCGGTCCGCCTCGTCCTGCCAGCGCTCGGCCGGCGGCTCCGGGTCGGGGAAGCTCCAGGCCCGACGCCACTGCCGGGCGTACGGCGCGGAGCCGGCGGCCCGCACCTCGCGTTCGTGGGCACCGCCCGGGTGCATCCCGGCGGCGTCCTCGCAGGCGTGGATCGTCTCGTCGGCGCCGATGCGGAAGTGCAGGTGGAAGTCGACGACGTCCAGTCCCCGGTCGACTGTCACACGTCCTCCTGAGGTAGCGGGTCGGCGGTGGGCGGGGCCGGCATCGGGGCGGCCACCCAGGCGGCCACGATCTCGCGCAGCCGCGCGCCGGCCGTGGCGCGCACCGTCCGGCCGGCCTGCTCGGTGGCCCGCGACACGTGCCCGGACCAGCCCTGCCACGGGTCGGGCCGCGACTCGACGAGCACGTACGGGTGGGTCACCGGCAGCTTGGGGCGCGGCGGCAGGTCGGTGGCGGCGTCCAGGCGCACCGTCTGCGGCGCGAAGCCGAGCACGCCGGACGTCTCGTACGCGCCGCCGTGCCCGCGGGCGACCACGTCGCCGTAGAGCGCGCCGGTCTCCGCCGGGGTGACCAGTTGGAACCAGTTGACCAGCAGCAGGCTGGCGGTGCGCCGCCCGGAGACCCACTCCATGGCGGCCCGCACGGTGGACATGTTGGCGTCGTGGCCGTTGACCACCAGCAGCCGGGGGAAACCGGCCGCCACGATGCCCTCGATCACGTCGGCGAGGTAGCCGACCGCGATCTCCGGCCGGATCGCCACCGTGCCGGGCCAGGGGCGGGTCTGGCCGGGGCAGGCCGCGTACGCGACCGGCGGGAACAGCACACCGCGCGGGCCGGGCCCGGGCGCGGCGCTCTCGCCGGCGAAGCCCTCGGCGAGGATGAGGTCGGCGCCGAGCGGCAGGTGCGGCCCGTGCCACTCGACGGCGCCGACCGGCAGCACCGCGAAGTCGGCCGCCGCCACGACGTCGGCCAGTTCGCCGCCGGGAATCTCGGCGGCGGGCAGCAGCCCGCCGCCGGCCGGCCACAGATCGGTCACGCCGTCCACTTCGTCGCCTCCCGGGCGGCCCGGCCGCCGTTCTGCAAGCGGCCGGACACCACCATCACCACGAAGATCAACACAACCTGGAGCATGCCGTACGCGGCGGCGGTGCCGACCTCGAACGAGTACATCCGGTTGTTGATCTCCACCGAGATCGGCGCGGTCTCCGACGTGTAGATGAGCACCGAGGCGACGAACTCGCCGACACCGTTGACGAATGCGAGCAGCGCGCCGGCCAGCACGCCCGGCAGCATCAGCCGCAGCGTGACCGTGCCGAACGCCCGCGCCCAGGACGCGCCGAGGTTGCGGGCGGCCTCCTCCAGCGACGGGTCGAGCTGGGCCAGCGTGGCCGAGCTGGACCGGAACACCAGCGGCAGGAACCGCACGAAGTACGCCAGCGGCATGATCCAGAACGTGCCGATCAGCACCTGACCGAAACTGAACGCGTTGCCGGTGCTGAACGCCGAGATCAGGTTGATCGCCACCACCGTGCCGGGCAGCGCCCAGGCCAGCATGACCGCGACGTCGAGCAGGCCACGCCCGCGGAAGTCGAGCCGGCGCACCGCGTACGCGATGAGCACGCCGACCACGACGCAGCCGACGGTGGCCAGCAGGCTCATCTGGAGCGAGTTGACGATCGGCCGGTACGCGTCCGGGTCGGAGAAGATGGTGACGAAGTTCTGCGTGGTGTAGCCGGACGGGATCACCTCGGTGGTCCACGTCCCGTCCTCGGAGAACGCCACCAGCGCGATGGTCGCCACCGGGGCGAGCAGCACCACCACGGCGAGCAGCGAGGCGGCCAGCGCCAGCCAGCGGGCGAACGGGTTGGTCAGCTCGCGGCGGTGGCTGGCCACGCCCTTGGACTGCGAGCGGTAACTGCGCCGCCCCTCGTACCAGCGCATGCCGAGCAGGAACAGCACCGAGACGACCGCCAGCACCGACGCGTAGGTCGAGGCCATCGGCAGGTCGCCGTTGGTGCGGTTGATGTAGATCTGCATGGTCATGGTGCGGTCCACCCCGAACAGCAGCGGAGCGGTGTACGACGCCAGCGACGTCATGAAGACCAGTAGCGAGGCGGAGACCAGCGCCGGGGTGAGCATCGGCAGCAGCACGGTCCGCCACACCCGCACCCGGCCGGCGCCCAGGTTGTAGGCGGCCTCCTCCACCGACGGGTCCATGCCCATCAGCGCGGCGGACGTGGCCAGGTAGAAGAACGGGTACATGGTGAACGTGTGCACCACCAGCACGCCGGCGATGCCGCTGAACGGCAGCACCGGGTTCTCGGTGCCGAGGAGCTGTTGCAGCGCCCGGGGCAGGATGCCGGTCTCGCTGTAGAGGAGCTGGAACGAGATCGCCCCGATCAGCGGCGGCAGCGCCGCCGGCACCAGGATGATCGCCTCGATGAGCCGGCGGCCGGGGAACGAGAACCGCTTCAGCAGGAACGCCATGGCCACGCCGACGATGCCGCACAGGAACACGCTCGCGGCGGAGATCATCAGCGAGGTGAGCAGCGCGGAGCGGGCCACGCCGTCGCCGGTGAGGAAGCTGGCCCAGTTCTCCGGGCCGTCCACGCCGACGCTCTCGCCGAACGTGGCGAGCATCGGCTGCACCACGTAGCCGAAGAGGATCAGGACCAGCGGGAACACCAGCAGGTACGGGAACCAGCGCGAGTTGGCGTTGAGCTGCGGGCGGCGGGAGCGCCGGCCGCCCGGAGGCGTCGGGTCCTCGGTGATCGGCGGGACGGTGGCCGCGCTCGGGGTCGCGGGGATGGTGCTCAAGAGTTCACCACCCACATCCGCTCCGGGGGCAGGCGCAGCCCGACCTGGTCGCCCACGGCCAGCCCGGCCGGGACGTCGATCGCGGCCACCTGCACCGGCTCGCCGGCCACGTCGACCAGCAGGTTGGTGGCCATGCCGGTGAACTCCAGCTCGGTGACCCGGCCGGGCAGCGCGCCCTGGTCGGTGCCCGCCCCGAGCGCGATGTGCTCGGGCCGCACGCTGACCAGCGCGGTGCCGCCCTCGCGGAGCCCGTGGTCGACCGGCGCGGCGACCGGGACCTCCCATCCGCCGGGCAGCGCCACCGTCACCCGTTCCGGGCCGGCGGTCACCACCGGCAGGCTGAGCACGTTGCTGCGGCCGATGAACCGGGCCACGAACGAGGTGGCCGGCCGGTGGTAGATCTCCTGCGGCGTGCCGACCTGCCGGACCCGGCCGGACTCCATCACGGCGATCCGGTCGGACATGGCCATCGCCTCGGCCTGGTCGTGGGTGACGTAGAGCGCGGTGGTGCCGGACTCCTTCTGGATCCGGCGGATCTCGACCCGGGTCTCCTCGCGCAGCTTGGCGTCGAGGTTGGACAGCGGCTCGTCGAGCAGCAGCGTGCGCGGCCGGATCACCAGCGCCCGGGCCAGCGCGACGCGCTGCTGCTGGCCGCCGGAGAGCTGGTCGATGCGGCGGTCGCCGTACCCGGCGAGGTGGACCTGCCCGAGCGCCTCGTCGATACGGCGCTTCGCCTCGGCCCGGCCGACCTTGCGGATCTTCAGGCCGTACGCGACGTTCTGGGCGACGCTCAGGTGCGGGAAGAGCGCGTAGTTCTGGAACACCATGCCGGTGTCGCGCTTGTTCGGCGGCCGGTTGGTGACGTCCTCGGTGCCGAACCGGATCCGGCCCGAGCTGGGGAAGTAGAAGCCGGCGACCATGCGCAGGGTGGTGGTCTTGCCGCAGCCACTCGGGCCGAGCAGGGTGAAGAACTCCCCCGCGCCGATGCGGAGGTCGACGTCGTCGACCGCCGCGGTGTCGCCGGCACGCGGGAAGCGCTTGCTCACCGACTCCAGCGTGACATCGATCATGATGTCTCTCCTTGCGTCCGGTAACCGGATCGGAACCGGTGACGGGTGGGTGGTGCGGAACGGCGACGGCGGGACGCCGGGTGCGCGCGGCACCCGGCGTCCCGGCCGGTCAGCCCTTGTTCTTGATCTGGCTGTTCCAGTGGTTGATCCACTCGGTCTCGTTCTTGCCGATCACGTCCCAGTTGACGTCCAGCGGCTTGAGGTTGAGCTGGGCCAGCCACTCCGGCTTCTCCGCGATGTCCACGGCCGGGATCTGGTAGTAGTCCTTGGCCAGCTCGGCGCGGAGCGAGTCGTCGAAGAGGAACTCCAGGAACTTCTGCGCGCCCTCGCTGTTGCCGCCCTTGACCTGGGCCAGACCGTCGACCAGCACCGGGGCGCCGGAGGTCGGCATCACGTAGCCGAACGGCATGTTGGCCTGGTTGGCCTGGAGCAGGATGTCCTGGAGGTTCCAGGCGCTCAGCGTGCCCTGCTGGCGGGACAGCTTGAGGTACAGGTCGGTGGGGTTGGCGGCGTACGCGCCGGTGTTGGCGTCGAGCTTCTTCAGCCAGTCGTAGCCGGGCTGCGGGTTGCTGCCGTCCGGGGACTGCCGCACGATCATCGAGGCGTAGATCGACCGCATGGTGCCGGACGCGGCCACGTCCCGGATGATGATCTTGTCCTTGAACTCCGGCTTCAGCAGGTCGTCCCAGTCCTTCGGGGCCTGCTCCGGGGTGAGCGCCTTGTTGTTGTACATGATGACCTCGGGCAGCAGGATCTCGCCGAACCACCGGCCCTGCGGGTCCTTGTACTTCTCGTCCATCTTGTCGGCGAACGACGGCTTCCAGCCGGTGAGCAGGTCCTCGGACGCGCCCGAGGCGAGGCCCTGCTGGGTGCCGCCCCACCAGACGTCGGCCTGCGGGTTGGCCTTCTCCGCCCGGACCCGCTCCAGGATCTCCTGGGCGCCCAGGTTGAGCACCTCGACCTTGCCCTTGTACTCGGGGTACTTGGCGGTGAACTTGTCGACGACGAAGGTGGTGACCTTCTTGTCGCGGGCCGTGTAGATCGTCAGCTTCTCGACCTCGCCGGAGCCGGAGCCGGAGTCACCGGAGCCGCCGCCGCAGGCGGTGCCGGCGGCGAGGACGGTGGCGAGCGCACCGGCGAGCAGGAGTCGACGTCTCATGGGGTACCTCCGAGGGGTGTTGTGGGGGGATGGAGCGGTCAGGGAGCGGGTAGCAGGGTGGACAGGCCGGACGCGGCGGCCGAGAGCGCGTAGCTGACCGCGCCGTGCAGCACCGCCTGGTCACCGAGGACCGCGCGGCGGACCTCGGTCGGGCTGGGCGCGCCGGCGGACACCAACGCCTGGAGCCGGTCCACGGCGGCGTCGTCGAGGTCGGCCGCGGCGCCGCTGAGCAGCACCCGGCCCGGGTCGATCACGCAGGCGCAGGAGACGATGAGCCGGGCCCAGGCGGCGAGCACCTCGGCCAGGTACGCGCCGGCCCGCTCGTCGGTGGCGGCCAGCTCGACGAGCGCCCGTACCGGCGCGGCCGGCCGTCGGCCCGGGGCCAGGGCCACCACCCGCTCGGCGATGGCGCCGGCGGACCAGCGGGCCTCGAACGGGCCGATGCCGTCGTGTCCGCGGTCGGCCGGGTCGAGCGGCAGGAAGCCGACCTCGCCGGCCGCGCCGCCGGAGCCGCGACGGACCTGCCCGTCCAGCACCAGCCCGGCGCCGATGCCGTCGGCGACGTGCAGCAGGAGCAGGTCGGCGACGTCGGTCCCGGCGCCGGCCGCGTGCTCACCGGCGGCCATCAGGTTCACGTCGTTGTCGACCACCACCGGCACGCCGAGCCGTCGCTGCACCGACTCCCCCACCGGGCGCGCCTCGACCAGCCCGACCGAGGGGGCGAGCCGGACCGCGCCGCCGGTGGAGACGCCGGGCGCGGCGATGGCCACGCCCCGCAGCGCGGGCAGCCCGTCGCCGGCCAGTTCCGGCACGGCGGTGCAGATCAGGTCGACGATGTCGCCGGTACGCCGCACCGTGCGGTGGGCGATGACGGCGCCGTCACTGTCGGCGATCTCGCAGCTGATCCGGGCCGGTTCCAGCGCGACGGCGGCGACCAGCTCGGCGCGGGGGTTGAACTCGAGGATGGCGCGGGGGCGGCCGGCCCGGGAGGCGCCGGGGCCACGCTCGATCAGGTAGCCCTCGGCAATCAGATCCCGGACCAGCGGGGTGAGCGTGGCGGGGCTCAGCCCGGTCAGCTCGGTCAGCTCGGCACGGGACAGCACCCGGGCCGAGCGGGCGGCGGAGATCACGCTGCTGCGCTTGATCTCCTTCGACCGCTCCCGGCTCACCGGGCTCGTCGGTGGGGTCACCACGTCTGTCACACTTCCTTCCTACGGCGAACGAACTATTGCGTCAAGTCACGATCTGGTCTCGCGGGCTCGGCACCCCGACTCGCGAACTGGACAAATGGCAGTGATGGGCGCGTCCGGACGGGGCTGGTTCCGCCGATGCCACCACCTCGGCACCCACGATGAACCCGCCTTTAGTTCGCGTCACGAAGAAATACCGTCGCGCCCTTCTCCTGAGCGCCGTGATGACCCTGCCATTGAGGACAGTCACCCTTCCGGCCGGGGCGTCGACCAGCCGCCGGCAACTCTCCGGCGCCCGGCGCCTGTCGAGCTGAGAGCAGAAACGACTCACCGGCCGCACCTCGACCAGCCCCTGCCTCGCTCCGGCCGATCATCAGGTCGGGACGCCGGCCACCTACAGTCGTGCCATGCGGACCGACACGACCGGGACAGCCGAACCAGCGGCAGGTTCACATCCGGCGGGTTCGATTGCGGGACGTGCGCCCGTCCGGGCCGTCTACCCCGGCACCTTCGATCCCGTGACGCCCGGACACCTGGACGTGGTGAACCGGGCGCGCGGCCTCTTCGACGAGGTGGTCGTGCTCGTCGCGGTCAACGGCGACAAACAGCCGGGCAGCGGCGAGGAGCAGCGGGCCGCCGCCGTCCGGGCCGCCCTGCCGGCCGGGTGGACCACCGTCACTGTGGCGGCGTGGCGTGGGTTGACCGCCGACTACTGCCGTCGCCACGGTGCGGGAGTGATCATCCGTGGCGTGCGGAACACCACCGACCTCCAGGCCGAACAGCGGCTCGCCGGGATGAACCAGTCGTTGGGCGTCCCCACCGTCTTCCTGCCGGCGCGGCCCGAACTGGCCGCGACGTCGTCCACGGCAGCGCGCACGCGAGGAAAGGCATCCGCGTAGCCGGCCCTTGCCTCACCCCACCTTCTCGAATGCTGGATCAAATGTTCCACTTCATGAGAAGTCTGGAGACCTTGGAAGAGAACGGCCCCGATAGGGGCCATTCCGTACCAAGATCTATGAGAGCGCGGACCGCCGCTTCAGGTTGTCGACGAACGCGCCCCAGGCTGCGGTGTCGAAGCTCAACATCCCGGTCGCGGGGGCCTTGGAGTCGCGCACGTCGACCATGACGCCCCGATCGCGCACCTCGACGCACTGCCCGTTGCTCCCGGAGCGGCTCGACTTGCGCCAGGTGTCATGTCGCATCCCTGCTCAGCTCCTTGATGAACGTCACCGACTCGGCCGGCGACCGCGCCAGCATCCTCAGATTGTCGTACGCCGCCGACAGCCGCGCCAGGTCACGGCTCGACTCCAGGAACAGCTCGCCCGCCAACGTCTCGATGTAACCCAGCGGCGGATCGTCCTGCTCGAAGGTGAGCAACGCGAAGCCGCTGCTGTCCGCCAGATGCGCGCCGGCCTCGAAACGCAGCACCTGGATCGTGACGTTCGGCAGTCGGCTCAGCTCGACCAGGTGGTCGAGTTGTTCCCGCAGCACGTCCGGGCCGCCGACCTCGGTCCGCAGCGATGCCTCGGAGAGGATGGCATGCATCCGCAGCGGCGTCGGCTGCCGACGCAGCACCTCCTGACGGGTCATCCGGGCGGCGACCCGCTCGTCGACAGTCGCCGGGTCGGCCTCTCGACCGATGACGTTGACCTCGCGGGCGTAGCGCTCGGTCTGGAGTAGACCGGGCACCAGCATCGGCTCGAAATTCTTGAGTTCGGCCGCCTCGGTCTCATAGGCGATGTACGTGGCGTACTTGCCGCCGAGCCGTTGCCACCACCCGTCCTCGCGGAGGCCACGCGCCTGTTCCAGCAGCGACGTCCCGGGCTCTTCGTCGATCTTGACACCGTAGGCGACCAGCAACTCCATGACGTCACCGACGCGGGGTCTGATCTCGCCGGACTCGATCCGACTGATCCGGGACGCGGAACAGTGGACGATCTCCGCCGCCGCCTCCCCGGTCAACCCCATGGCTTCGCGGAGCTTGCGTAGCTCGCGGCCGAGTCTGCGTGAGCGCGGCGTGGCCGGCGTGAATCGAGGCATGTCCTGATTCTGCACGGAGAACCGCCTTTTCACGTGCCCAACCGCACGTGCGTGTCCATGTCGATCATTCCGATGTGCTTGCACTGCATCACTTGAGGCGTAACGCTACAACATGCAGACGCTACGGATAGTCACAGCGGTGCACGCCGGCGCGAGTCGCGGTCGGCCATTTTTCGGCCCTTGACCTGGTCAGGAGGTGATGCCCCATGACGTCGACAGTTGTCTCGATCGCGCTTGGTGGCTTGGTGCCGGGCTTTCTGCTCGGGCTGCTCGCGTTCCGGGTGAAATCCCGCTGGTGTCCGCGCTGTGGAGCGTCCACCGAGGCGATGCGCCCGCCAATGGGGCGGCAGCGGTGAGCGGGCAGCGCCTGCGGGAGACCGACGAGGCGCCGATCGGGCGGCGGGTGGCCCGCTGGCGGGTGCGTCGGCGGATGACCCAGCAGATGCTGGCCGACCGGCTCGGCAAGTCGAAGAGCTGGGTCGACAAGGTCGAACGCGGCGTACGCGCACTGGACCGCCACTCGGTCATCCAGGAGATCGCCGAGGTGCTCCGCGTGGACCCGGCGGTCCTGCTCGATCCGCGCCGATCCGTGCCGACGGCGGAGTCCGGGTTGGACGGTGTGGAGGCGGTCCGCGCCGCGCTCGCCCGCTACCACCGTCCACCCTCCCCGAAAGCAGAGGCGGAGCAGGTGCGACGGCACGTCGCGCACGCCTGGCTGACCTATCAGCACGCTCACTACGCCCAGCTTCTGCGCGCGCTGCCCGCCCTGCTCGACGCCGTCCACGGCACCCCCGACCTGCTGCTGCCGGCGTACCGGATCACCGCCTCGGTGCTCGTCAAGCTCGGCGAGGCCGATCTGGCCTGGCTGGCCGCGGACCGGGCCGTCGCCACCGCGAACGACGACCCGATCCGCGCCGCCACCGCGAGCATCGCCGTCGCGCAGGCGCTGCGCGCGCTGGGCCGCCACCGCCTCGCCCGCACCGCCGCCCTCGCGGCCGTCGACACCACCACCGATCCGGGGGTACGCGGCACGCTGCTGGTGCAGGCGGGCATCGCCGCCGCCGGTGCCGACGACCGCCACCACGCCGACAACCTGCTCGGCCGCGCCGCCGCACTGGCCGACCGGGGTACGCCCGACGACGACCCGCACCACGTCGGGTTCTGCCCCACCGTCGTGCTGCTGGGCCGCTTCCTCGCCGCACTCGCCCTGGGCGACGACGCCGAGGCGGTGCGCCGGCACCAGCACGCCGTCCGCACCGACGGGTGGCGGCGGCTTCCGGCCGAGCACCGAGCAGCCCATCTGGTCGACGCCGCCGGCGCCCAGCTCGCCACCGGCGATCTCACCGCCGCCGGGCGGGCGCTCGTCGACGCCGATCGGATCGCGCCCGCCGAGGTCCGGTGCCGCCCGGTCGCGCGTACCCTGCTCGCCGAGATCGCCCGGCGCGACCCGGCGGCGGCCGACGTCGCCCGGATCGCGGCGCTCGCCGGCCTGACCCGCTGAGCATCGTCGCGCGGCGGTGACCGAGCGTGTACCGAGTTCCGGAACCGTCCGATTTCATTGACTCCGGTCACTCTCACGCGGTTACGTGGCGGTAGCACCCCACCCCACCACCCCCACGGCACACGTGCCGCCCGCGACGCGTGCCGGCGACGAAAGGTGCCCGAGATGATGCGATTCGGAGCGGCGTACCGACGATGGCCCGGCCGGCTCACCGCGTGCGGCGCGGTCGCCGCCGTGCTCGGCGCGGTCGGCGCGGTCGCCGTCCTCGCCCCGACCGGGGCGTACGCCGCCAGCACCGGCTCGCTGGTGAGCGCCGCGAACGGCAAGTGTCTCGACGTGGCGAACAACTCCACCGCCGACGGCGCGACCGCGCACATGTGGACCTGCTACCCGACCGTCGCCAGTCAGAAGTGGACGCTCGCCGACGACGGTTCGGTGCGGTCCCAGGGCAAGTGCCTGGACGTCGCGAACAACGGAACCGCCAACGGCGCCGCCGTGCACATCTGGACCTGCTACGCCACGGTCACCACCCAGCGGTGGACGCTCACCGCCGCCGGGGACCTGGTCAACGCCGCGTCCGGCAAGTGCCTGGACATCCGCGACAACAACCAGGCCGACGGCGCGCCCCTGCAGATCTGGTCGTGCGCCGGCTCGGCCAACCAGAAGTGGACACTGACCGGCGTGAGCACCCCGACCACCCCGCCGCCGACCCCCACCGGGCCACCCCCCTCGGACACGCCGGTGACCAATCCGGACCTCGGCCCGAACGTCAGCGTCTTCGACCCGTCGATGTCGACCTCGACCATCCAGAACCGGCTGAACACGGTCTTCGCCCAGCAGGAGACCAACCAGTTCGGCAACGCCCGGTACGCGTTGCTGTTCAAGCCGGGCAGCTACGCGGTGGACGCCAACGTCGGCTTCTTCACCCAGGTCGCCGGCCTGGGCCTCACCCCGGGCCAGACCACCGTCAACGGCCGGGTGCACGTCGAGGCGGACTGGTGGCCGGACGGCTCGCAGAACGCCACCCAGAACTTCTGGCGCTCGGCGGAGGGGCTGACCGTCAACCCGACCGGCGGGCTGGAGCGGTGGTCGGTGTCGCAGGCCGCGCCGTACCGCCGGATGCACGTGCGCGGCAACCTGGCGCTCTCCGACGGCGGCTGGTCCTCCGGAGGCTGGATCTCCGACACGATCGTCGACGGGCAGATCCAGTCCGGCTCGCAGCAGCAGTGGATCACCCGCAGCTCGCAGATCGGCGGCTGGACCGGGTCCAACTGGAACCAGGTCTTCGTGGGCGTGTCGGGTGCGCCGGGCAACAGCTTCCCGAACCCGCCGTACACCACTGTCGGCACCGCCCCGGTGGTGGCCGAGAAGCCCTACCTGTACGTGGACTCGGCCGGGGCGTACCGGGTGTTCGTGCCCGCGAAGCGCACCGACACCGCCGGCACCACCTGGGCCGCCGGCACCCCGGCCGGGCGGTCGATCTCGCTGAGCCAGTTCCAGATCGTGCGGCCGGGCGACACCGCGGCGAGCATCAACGCGGCGCTGGCCGCCGGGCGGCACCTGCTGGTCACCCCCGGCGTCTACCAGCTCGACCAGACGCTGAACGTGACCCGGCCGGGCACCGTCGTGCTCGGCCTGGGCCTGGCCACGTTCGTGCCGCGCAACGGTGTCACCGCGATGACGATCGCCGACGTCGACGGGGTACGGCTGGCCGGCGTGCTCTTCGACGCCGGCACCACAAACTCGGCCGTGCTGCTCCAGGTCGGGCCGCCCGGGTCGAGCGCCGACCACGCCGCCGACCCGACCGTGCTCTCCGACGTCTTCGTCCGGGTCGGTGGCGCGATCGCCGGCCGGGCGACGGTGAGCATGCAGATCAACAGCGACGACGTGATCGGTGACCACGCCTGGATCTGGCGGGCCGACCACGGCAACAGCGGCACGGTCGGCTGGACCGTCAACACCGGCCGCAACGGGCTGGTCGTCGACGGCGACGACGTCACGTTCTACGGCCTGTTCGTGGAGCACTACCAGCAGTACCAGACCATCTGGAACGGCGAGAACGGGCGGACCTACTTCTATCAGAACGAGATGCCCTACGACCCGCCGAACCAGGCCGCCTGGATGAACGGGTCGACCCGGGGCTGGGCGGCGTACAAGGTGGCCGACTCGGTCACCAACCACCAGGCGTGGGGGTTGGGCAGCTACTGCTTCTTCAACGTCAACCCGGCCGTGGTGAGCGCACGCGCGTTCGAGGTGCCGGCACGCTCCGGCGTGCGGTTCCGCAACATGGTGACGGTCTCGCTGGGCGGTGTCGGCACCATCAGCCACGTCATCAACGACACCGGGGCCACCGTCGACAGCGGCCACCAGGTGACAAGCATCGTCAGCGGTCCCTGACCGGACGGGTGGCGGGCCGGTCCTCGGCAAGGGGCCGGCCCACACCCCCGACCACCCCTTAGTGAGCCCTGCCCATATTGACGAACATCACCGGCATCGGCAGACTCCCGACCACCACCACCCCCTGATCCCGCTCCGGGAGGGCGCCATGAACCGTCCCCACCTGCCGCTGAGGCGTACGGCCGCACGACTGGCCGCGCTCGCCGCGGCCACCGCCGGCGTACTGCTCGCCGTCACCGCGCCCGCCAACGCCGCCGTGCCCGCCGGGCGTTACGTGGCGCTCGGCGACTCGTACACCGCCGGCCCGCTGATCCCCACCCAGGTCGACCTGAACTGCCTGCGGTCCAACCGCAACTACCCGACGCTTGTCGCCGCGTCCGCCGGGTCGTCGTCGTTCGCGGACGTGAGCTGCTCCGGCGCGACCACCGACGACATCCTGTACGGCGGCGACGGCCAGCTCGGCATCAACCTGCCGCCGCAGCTCAACGCCGTCACG
The DNA here is from genome assembly GCF_045040125.1 of Micromonospora sp. NBC_01392. Taxonomy (NCBI): domain Bacteria; kingdom Bacillati; phylum Actinomycetota; class Actinomycetes; order Micromonosporales; family Micromonosporaceae; genus Micromonospora; species Micromonospora sp. NBC_01392. Next base: position 4,439,734 of record NZ_CP109549.1, read on the forward strand.
TCGGCCACGGCGCTGGTGACGGTGCAGATCGGGGGCAACGACATCGGGTTCTCCGGGATCATCAGCGACTGCGCGGAGGCGAGCGTCAGCAGCCCGCTCGGCTCGCCGTGCAAGAACCGGTTCACCGCCGGCGGCACCGACCAGCTCCGGGCCCGGATCGCCGCCACCGTGCCGAAGGTGACCACCGTGCTGCGCGCGGTCCGGCAGGCCGCGCCGAACGCGCGGGTCGTGGTGCTCGGCTACCCGGCGATCCTGCCGGACAGCGGGTACGGGTGCTGGCCGGTGGTGCCGATCGCCTACCAGGACGTGCCGTACCTGCGCGGGGTGGAGAAGGCGCTGAACAACATGCTGGCCGACACCGCGGCGGCCAACGGCGCGAGCTACGCCGACGTCTACACCCCGTCGATCGGCAAGGACGCGTGCAAGAGCAGCGGCACCCGCTGGGTGGAGGGCCTGGTGCCGCAGAACTCGGCCGCGCCGTTCCACCCGAACGCCCGGGGCGAGCAGGGCATGGCGACCGCGCTGCTGGCCCACCTGAACTGAGTCGATCCCCCGGCCGAGCCGGTCCCGCCGAGCGGCGGGGCCGGCTCGTCGCCGCTCGGCGAACCCCGATCGCCGGCGAATATTTTCGCTCGGAAGAGTATGGGTGAAGGGTATCGACAGGGTGGCCCGCGCCGGGATAGCGTGCCCGCACTCACATCCGTCGATCGACCGGATGCCGAGCGCCGTCGCCGAAGGAGCGCCATGCCCACGTCCCGATCCGTCCGTCTGCGGCGCCGAGGTCTGCTCGGCATCCCGGCCCTGGTGGCCGCCGCGCTGACCGTGGTCGCCCGTCCCGGCGCGGCCGTCGCCGCGCCGAAGGCGGAGTGCCTGGCCGACCTGCTCCAGGAGCGGTGATGGCCACGATTCCCTGGCTGGTGGACGTGCTACGGGCCGCCGGCGTGCAGGTCGTCGTGGAGGGCGACTGGCTCAACCGGGCCCGCCCCGGCTCGTTCGACCCGATCGGCGTGCTGTGGCACCACACCGCGGCCACCTCCAGCGCCACCAACCCGCACCCGGCGTTGAACATCTGCATCAACGGTCGCCCCGACCTGGCCGGCCCGCTCTGCCAGGCGCTCGTCGACTACCACGGCGTGTTCCACGTGATCTCCGCCGGTCGGTGCAACCACGCCGGCGTCAGCGGCGGCAGCGGGCCGATCCCGGCCGGCGACGGCAACACCCTGATGATCGGGTGGGAGATCGACTACAACGGCGTGGACCAGCGGATGACCACCGCGCAGTACACCGCCAGCATCGCCGCCACCGCCGCCGTGCTCACCCGGCTCGGCAAGGACTCCAGCTATGCCCGTGGGCACCGGGAGACCAGCACCACCGGCAAGATCGACCCGTCCTTCATCGACCTGAACACGATGCGGGCCGACGTCGCGGCGAAGATGGCCGGCGGTGGCGGCGGCTGGTCCTCGATCGTGGACAACGCGACCGCCGGCCGGTTCTCCGCCAGCGGCAACTGGGGCGTCTCGTCCTTCTCCGGGCAGCGCTACGGCGCCGACTACCGCTACGCCGACCCGGTCGCCGCCAGCGACGCCGCCTGGTACAAGTTCAACGTCCCGCGCACCGGCAACTACCGGGTCGAGGCGTGGTGGCCGGCGAACGCGGGCTACAACGCCTCGACGCCGTACGTCGTGGCCACCACCACCGGCAACCGGACCGTCTACGTCGACCAGCGGGCGACCGGCGGGCAGTGGCGCACCCTCGGCACGTTCACGCTGGCCGCCGGCGACGCCGACCGGGTGGCGGTGAGCCGGTGGAGTTCCGCCGCCGGCCTCATCATCGCCGACGCGGTCCGGCTCACCGAGGTCTGACCGGGTCGTCTGCCGGGGCGGCGGCCTCGAACCGTTCGCGGGTGAGGAACGCCAACTGGGCGCGCTTCTCCGGCAGGTCGATCTCGTCGGCGAACTCGAACCCCTCGATCCGCAGTCGACGCAGCGCGGCCTCGTTGCGTACGTCCGGCTCGACCACCACCCGCCGGGCGGCCGGGTCGCGCAGCAGGAACCGGAGCAGCGCCGGGACGACGGCCGAGGTGAGGCCGCGCGCGTACCGTCGGGGTGGGTTGAGCAGCAGGTGCATGCCGACGTCGCCGGGGCGGACCGGGTACCGCTCCCCCACCGGGTCCGCCTCCGGCCGGTAGGTCTGGAACAGCCCGACCGGCTCGTCGTCCAGCATGATCAGGTACGCGTGGTGGGTGTCCAACCCGGCCAGGAAGGCGTAGACCTCGCGCACCTCGTCGCGGGTGTGCGCGCCCATGCCCCAGAACCGGTTGCGGGGCAACGTGACCCAGCCGTGCAGCAGCTCGGCGTGCCGGTCCGGGCGCACCGGCGTCAACGCCAGCGCACCGAGGTCGGGGTCGCGCTCCAGGGGAATCGTCATGGTGTGGTCCTTCGGAAGAGGGTCGGCGGGCACCGGGACCAGCGTCCCGGCGGCCCAGTGCGGAAACTGGTCGGTGAAGTGCGGATGGCCGGGCCGCCCGGACGCGCCGAACGGGACGATCCAGCGGCTGGCCGCCTGGTCGGTCAGGTCCCAGACGTAGCGGGCGACCGGGCCCCGCCAGCAGGTGTCGGAGACGCCGGGAACGCCGGACGTGGCCAGCACGCAGTCGGTGTCCCCGCCGAGCGCGGCCCGCTCCCGCATCGCGGCGACGGCGGCCGAGGTCCCGGCGGCCACGCCCAGGTGCAGCGGGTGCGGCAGGTGCCGGCGACCCCACGGCTCGGGCGGCGGCCCGGCGGCCACCTCGACCAGCGCGTCGACGCCGAGCGACACGACGTCGACGCCGGGCTCCTCGACGAGGTGGTCCAGGGCCAGGCCGATCCGGGTCGCCGGGTCGGTCCAGGGGGTGAACAGCTCGTCGTACCCGGACGGCTCGTGCAACGCCCGCAGCGACGGGTGGGCGATCAACCGGCGGGCGAGCGCGGCACGCCAGGCGGCGTACGCCCCGGCGTCGGGCGAGTCGGCCACCATCTCGCGGTTCCAGGCCAGCAGCCGGTCGCACAGCGCGCGGGCCGGCGCGCCGAGCCCGACGGCGTCGAGCCGGCGCAGCAGCCGGTACGTCGGGGTCGCCGGGAGGCGGGCGTCGGTGTGCACGGTGGACGCCTCGACGCCGTCGGCGAGCAGGGCGCGGATCCGCCGGGCGCGGTGCGGCGGCGCGAAGTCGACCCCGTGCGCGGCGACGTCCGGGCGACGGTCGTTGGCGCAGACCGCGACCCCGTCGACCTTGTCGTCCACCATCGGCAGGTAGTCGCCGCGCCAGTGGTGGCGCGGGTCCCAGCCGGGCACCGGCTCGCGGCGACAGTGGTCGTCGCGTACCGGGACCAGGCCGGCGACCAGGCGACGGACCGCGCCGCCGGGGTCGGCGACGAGCACGCTGTTGACCGGCTCGACCCAGGCGCGCAGCGCGTCCGCGACGTCGCCGGCGTGGCGGGCGCGCAGCAGCGGCAGCAGCGCCTCGAACCCGAGCCGGGCCTCGACGCGGCTCGGCGTGCGCAGGCTGAGCGCCTCGCCGGTGACCCGGTCGTGGTCGACGACCGGGCCGCGCGGCGTCTCCACGATCTCGACGCGTTCGACCGGACCGCCGCGCACCTCGATCTCCTCGACGTGCCGCGTAACCGGAACCCAGCCGGCGGCGTCGCGCGCCAGCAGCCGGTCGCCGTCGCGGCGGAGCTGTTCGCGGTAGACGTCCTGGTAGTCGGCCATCGCGTTGGTGACGGCCCAGGCGACCTCGCCGGCGTGCCCGAAGTGCGGCAACCCGGGTACGCCGGGAAAGGCCAGCCCGACCACGTCGAACTCCGGGCAGGCGAGCCGGATCTGCTGGTAGACGCCGGGTAGTTCGAGCAGCCGGTGCGGGTCACCGGCGATCAGCGGGCCGCGTCCGGTGGCCGGGTCGGCGGGCAGCGCCCAGGCGTTGCTGCCGGCGGAAGCCGGCCCCTCCACCGCGAACCGGCCGACCGCGTCGGGGCCGAGCGTGCGGGCGACGTGCGCGTGCCAGAGCTTGTTCGGGAACGTGGAGAACAGCGCGTGCTGGACCAGGAACACGCCGAGCGGCGTCCACGGCCGCCACGGCTCCGGCGCGCTGCCGGTGGCGGCGAACTCGGGCGCGGCGGCGGCACCCCCGGCGAGCCCGTCGTTGACGCCGTCGACGTACGCCGCGACCCACCGGCGGGTGGCCGGGTCGAGTCGGTCGTGGCAGCGGCGGGCGGTGTCGTCCAGGCGGGCGCGCCTGGCGAACCGGTCCCAGGGCAGCTCCGCGGCGCCGACGTGGGCGGCGAGCCGGCCCTCGGCCCGCCACCGTTCGACGCTGAGCTGCCAGGCCCGGTCGTCCGCGGTGACGCGACCCTGGAGGTACGCGAGCGCGTCCACGTCGTCGGCCCACAGCTGCGGTACGCCCCACCGGTCGCGTTCGACACGCATCCAACCACCCCTCCTTGATAGTTAGGTGAGCCTAACCTAATCTAACTGCCGCGTGGCCGTCGCCGCGCCCCTGTCCACACGACCACCGGGAAGCCGCATGAGTTCGACCGCCAGCGCCGCGCGCGCCCACCTGTTCCACACCGGATCCGTCGAGCGGTACCGGGACGTGCTGACCCGCGGCGTCGAACGGGTCGCCCGCCGGGTCGCCGAAGTGGACCGGCCGGGCACCGGCGTCCGGCCCGAGGCGCTCGCGCCGCTGGTCGGCGGCATCGACCTGGACCGGCCGCTGGGCGACACCGACGCCGCCCTGGACGAGCTGCACGACGTCTGGCTACGCGACGCGGTCTGGTTCCACCACCCGCGCTACCTGGCCCACCTGAACTGCCCGGTGGTCATTCCGGCGCTGCTCGGCGAGGCGGTGCTCAGCGCCGTCAACTCCTCGCTGGACACCTGGGACCAGAGCGCCGGCGCGACGCTGATGGAACGCCGGCTGATCGACTGGACGGCCGGCCGGATCGGCCTCGGCGCCACCGCCGACGGCGTCTTCACCAGCGGCGGCACCCAGTCCAACCTCCAAGCCATGCTGCTGGCCCGGGAGGAGGCGTACCGGCGGGAGGTCGGCTCGGCCGCCACCCGGCCGGCCCGACCGGAGGTGCTGGCCCGGCTGCGCGTCGTCACCTCGGCGGCCGGCCACTTCAGCGTGCAGAAGGCCGCCAAGCTGCTCGGCCTCGCCGCCGACGCGGTGCTCACCGTGCCCACCGACGCCGGCCGCCGGATGCGCACCGACGAGCTGGCCCGCACCATCGACCGCTGCCGGCGCGACGGTCAGGTGGTGATGGCGGTCGTCGCCACCGCCGGCACCACCGACTTCGGCACCATCGACCCGCTGCCGGAGATCGCCGACATCTGCACCGCCGCCGGCGTCTGGCTGCACGTGGACGCCGCGTACGGGTGCGGGTTGCTGGTCTCCCCCACCCGCCGGCACCTGCTCGACGGCATCGAGCGGGCCGCCTCGGTGACCGTCGACTACCACAAGTCGTTCTTCCAGCCGGTCAGCTCCAGCGCGCTGCTGGTGCGCGACGGCCGGACGCTGCGGCACGCCACCTGGCACGCCGACTACCTCAACCCGGCCCGCGCGGCCGAGCAGGGCATCCCGAACCAGGTGGACAAGAGCCTCCAGACCACCCGACGCTTCGACGCGGGCAAGCTGTGGCTGACGCTGCGGATCATGGGACCGGACGCGATCGGCGCGCTGTTCGACCGCGTCGTCGACCTGGCCGCCGACGCCTGGCGGCACCTCGACGCCGACCCGCGCTTCGAGGTGGCGGCGCCCGCCCAGTTGAGCACCGTGGTCTTCCGGTACGTGCCACCCGACGCGCCGCCGCACCTGGTGGACGAGGCGAACCTGCACGCCCGCGAGGCGCTCGCCGCCTCCGGCGCGGCGCTGGTCGCCGGCACGAAGGTGGACGGCGCGCACTGGCTGAAGCTGACGCTGCTCAACCCGGAGACCACAGTGGACGACGTGCTCGCGGTGCGCGACCTGATCGCCGAGCATGCCGCCTGGTACGCCCGCACCGCGGCCACGCTGGCCCCGGTCGGTTGAGGAGCACCATGTCGACGTACGACTTCATCGCCGTCGGGCTGGGCCCGTACAACCTCGGTCTGGCCTGCCTGACCGCGCCGATCAACGACCTGGACGGGCTGTTCCTGGAGGCCCGCGACGACGTCGACTGGCATCCCGGGATGCTGCTCGAATCGGCCCGGTTGCAGACGCCGTTCCTGGCCGACCTGGTCACGCTCGCGGACCCGACCTCGCCGTACTCGTTCCTGAGCTACCTCAAGGAGACCGGCCGGCTCTACCCGTTCTACATCCGGGAGAGCTTCTTCCCGCTGCGCGCCGAGTACAGCGCGTACTGCCGCTGGGCCGCCGGCAAGCTGGCGAACCTGCGCTTCCGGCACACCGTCACCCGGGTCGAGCACGACGGCGAGCACTACGTGGTGCACGCCGACACGCCGGACGGGCCGGTCACCCACCGGGCCCGGCACCTGGTGCTGGGCACCGGCACCCCGCCGCACCTGCCGCCGGCGTGCGCCGGGCTGGGCGGCGACCTGATCCACACCTCGCGCTACCGGGAGCACCGGGCGGCGCTGCGCGCCAAGCGCAGCATCACCGTCGTCGGCAGCGGGCAGAGCGCCGCCGAGATCTACCACGACCTGCTCGGCGACATCGACACCTACGGCTACCAGCTCACCTGGGTGACCCGCTCGCCGCGATTCTTCCCGCTGGAATACACCAAGCTGACGCTGGAGATGACGTCACCGGACTACGTGGACTACTTCCACGCGCTGCCGGAGGCCACCCGCTACCGGCTGGAGGCCGCGCAGAAGCCGCTGTTCAAGGGCGTCAACGCCGACCTGATCAACGACATCTACGACACGCTCTACGCCAAGAGCCTGACCGGCCCGGCCCCGACCCGGCTGCTCACCAACACCGAACTGGTCGACGCCGCGTACGCCGACGGGCGCTACCGGCTCGGGCTGCGCCACACCGAGCAGGACCGCGTGTTCACGCTGGACACCGAGGGTCTGGTGCTGGCCACCGGCTACCGCCACCGGCTGCCGGAGTTCCTCGCGCCGGTGCGCGACCGGCTGCGCTTCGACACGCACGGCCGCCTCGACGTGGCCCGCAACTACAGCGTCGACCACACCGGGCGGGGCGTGTTCCTCCAGAACGGCGGCACCCACACGCACAGCATCACCTCGCCCGACCTGGGCATGGGCGCGTACCGCAACTCGTGGATCATCCGGGAGCTGACCGGCCGGGAGCACTACCCGATCGAGAAGGCCATCGCGTTCCAGGAGTTCGGGGCACCCTCATGAGCGTGTTCACCCGGATCGACGCGCGACTCGGACTGTTCGCGCTGCGCCCGCTGGACCCGGACGCCGACGCGCCGCTGCTGCACCGCTGGGTCACCCATCCGAAGGCGGCGTTCTGGCTGATGGGCGACGCCGACGTGGCGGCCGTGGCGCGGGAGTACCGGCGGATCGCCGCCCACCCGCACCACGACGCGTACCTCGGATCCTGGCGCGGCCGGCCGGCGTTCCTGGCGGAACGCTACGACCCGGCCCGGGTGGAACTGGTCGGCCTCTACCGGCCGGAGCCCGGCGACGTCGGCATGCACTTCCTCTGCGCGCCAACCGACACGCCCGCGCACGGCTTCACCCGCGCCGTCATCACCACGGTCCTGGCGTGGCTCTTCGCCGACCCGGCCACCCGCCGGGTGGTGGTGGAGCCGGACGTACGCAACCACGCCGTGCACGCGCTCAACGCCGCCGTCGGCTTCACCGTCGTCGGCGAGATCCGCAAACCGGAGAAGGACGCGCTGCTCAGCGTCGTCACCCGGGACCAGTTCCGCGACGCCACCGAAGGAGACCCGCCGGCGTGAACCCGATCGCATCCGTCGACCACCTGACCCCCGAGGCGTGGGCGACCGCCAACCGGCTGCTGGTCCGCAAGGCGCTCGCCGAGTTCGCCCACGAACGTCTGATCACCCCCGAGCCGGCCGGCGACGGGTGGTGGACCGTGCGCTCCGACGACGGCGCGGTGGCGTACCGGTTCGCCGCCGACAGGCTCGCGCTCGACCACTGGCACGTCGACGCCGCCAGCATCACCCGGCACCGCGACGGCCGGGAGCTGCCGCCGGACGCGGTCGACCTCTGCCTGGAGCTGCGCGGCGCGCTCGGCCTCACCGACGCGGTCCTGCCGGTCTACCTGGAGGAGATCACCTCCACGCTCGCGGGCACCGCGTACAAGCTGGGCCGGCCCGCGGTCACCGCCGCCGAGCTGGCCGCCGCCGACTTCCAGACCGTCGAGACCGGCATGACCGAGGGCCACCCGTGCTTCGTGGCCAACAACGGGCGGCTCGGCTTCGGCGTCCACGACCATCATCGGTACGCCCCGGAGGCCGCCGCCCCCCTCCGGCTGCTCTGGCTCGCCGCGCACCGCGACCACACCACCTTCACCAGCGCCGACGACCTGGACTACGACACGCTGGTCCGGGCCGAGCTGGGCGCGGAGACGCTCGCCCGGTTCGCCGCCACGCTGACCGGGCTCGGCCTCGACCCGGCCGACTACCTGCTCATCCCGGTGCACCCGTGGCAGTGGTGGCACCGGCTCGCGGTCACGTTCGCCGGTGAGGTGGCCGCGCGCCGGCTGGTCTGCCTCGGCGAAGGGCCCGACGAGCACCTGGCCCAGCAGTCCGTCCGGACCTTCTTCAACGTCACCGACCCGACGAAGCACTACGTCAAGACCGCGTTGTCGGTGCTGAACATGGGCTTCCTGCGCGGGCTGTCGGCCGCGTACATGGCGGCCACGCCGGCCATCAACGACTGGCTGGCCGCGCTGATCGCCGACGACCCGGTGTTCACCCGCGCCGGGCTGACCATCCTGCGGGAACGGGCCGCGATCGGCTACCGGCACCGGCAGTACGAGGCGGCGACCGCGCCCGGCTCGCCGTACCGGAAGATGCTGGCCGCGCTCTGGCGGGAGAGCCCGGTGCCCGGCCTGGCGCCGGGCCGGCGGCTGGCCACCATGGCGTCGCTGCTGCACGCCGACCGGGACGGCCGCCCGTTGGCCGGCGCGCTGATCGCGGCCTCCGGGCTGCCGCCGGCCGACTGGCTGCGCCGCTACCTGGACGCCTACCTGGTGCCGCTGCTGCACAGCCTGTACGCCTACGACCTGGCGTTCATGCCGCACGGCGAGAACGTCATCCTGGTGCTGCACGACGGCATCGTGGAGCGGGTGGTGTTCAAGGACATCGCCGAGGAGATCGTGGTCATGGACCCGGACGCCGACCTGCCGGAGCGGGTCCGCCGGGTACGGGCGACGGTGCCGGACGACGAGAAGATCCTGGCCATCTTCACCGACGTGTTCGACTGCTTCCTGCGGCACCTGAGCGCCACCCTGCACACCGCCGGCGTGCTCGATCAGGACGACTTCTGGCGCACGGTCGCCGAGTGCGCCACCGGGTACGCCGCGACGGTGCCGCACCTGGCCGAGCGGATGCGGCGGCACGACCTGTTCGCGCCGGAGTTCCCGCTGTCCTGCCTCAACCGGCTCCAACTCCGGAACAACCAGCAGATGGTGGACCTGACCGACCCGTCCGCCGCGCTCCAGTTCGCCGGCACGCTGCCCAACCCGATCACCCGCTTCGCTCCAACCCGGTAGGTGCCACGGCGAGTGAGATCTTGGTAGGAAAAGGCCCCTATGAGGGCCATTCCTTTCCATGATCTCGCCCGCCATCCCCAAAACGGGGTGCGGCACGGACCGGTCGACTGTCAGGCGGCGGACCCAGCCGAGAAATCGGCCGTACAGCGCCACCGGGTCCGGTGGGTTCGGGCACAGTCGCGTTAGGTCAGCAGTGGCCTCGTACAGCAGCTCGGCCATGTCGACGGCGAGCCAGGTCGTCTCACCGAAGTAGTCGGCGGCCAACTCGACCTGGGCCCTAGCGCACGGCCACGGGTGGGCGCACGCGGTGCAGATCCAGAGGGGCTTGGGCGGGGGTCTGGAACCACTCCACCGCAATCCCGACGGGTTGTCAATCTGTAAGTGACAAATGCACAGTGCAGGTCGTGCATACGTTCGGGCGGTGAGACGACCACGCCTGTACGGGCCCGGCGTGTTGGCCGCCCTGTTCGGCGTATCGCGTCAGCGGGTCCTTCAGATCACCCGCCGGCCCGGGTTTCCCGAGCCGCTCGCCCGGCTGATCGGCATGAACGTCTGGGACGCGGACGAGGTGGACGAGTGGGCCCGGCACCACCGCCCGCCCCGCCCTACCGACGGTGACGAGCAGGGCTGACCACGCTCGCCGCCACTGGACCCGGTAGGCGCTTCGAGATCTTGGTACGAAAGTGCCCGCCGGATGCCGAAATCTCTACTCGTCAGGGCGGACAGGGCAGGTTCGATGACGACAACGGACCGGCCGGCGTTTGACGTCCATGCCGTTCCACTCATGGCGCGCAGGCCGAGTGGGTGGAACGGCATGGCTGTCTCCGCGCCCGTTTGACGTTCATGCCGTTCCACCCACCGCTTTGCACTGCACCCAGATCAGCCCGGCCTGCCACAGACGCAGGAAGCACAACTGGCGCTGCGGTGCGGAATCGTCGACGCCGCACGCCACACACCTCCCCCACGAGGGCAGGGCTGGTCAGTGGTGGATCGGCATGGCCAGGGAGCGGTCGCAGTGGGACCGGTCCTCGGGCAGGTGCGAGGCGAGCACGACCGTCGACTCCGGACGGCGGTCCAGCGCGGCCCAGAACAGCGCCCGCGCCTGCGCGTCGAGGGACCGGCCGGGCTCGTCCAGCAGGATCACCGGCGGGTCACCGAGCAGGGCGCGGGCGACGCTGACCCGGGCCCGCATGCCGGCCGAGCAGCGGTTCGCCGGCTGCCGGGCGTACGAGGTGATGGCGAACTCCTCCTCGAGCCGGGCGACCGCGTCGGCGGCACGGCTGGTGGGCAGGCGCATCCGGGCCACCAGCGTCAGGTTGTCGTGCGCGGAGAGCCCGCCGCAGAGCGTCTGTTCCGGGGCGAGCGCGACGCCGACCAGGCGGCGGGCGGCGGTGGAGCCGGCCGAGTGACCGGCGACGGTGGCCCGACCCCGACTCAGCGTGAGGACGCCGGCCAGGCAGCGCAGCAGCGTGGTCTTGCCCGCGCCGTTGCCGCCGGTGAGCAGCAGCCGGGTGCCGGGCGCGACCTCCAGATCGAGGCCCGAGAAGATCGCGCGCCGTCCGAAGGCGCGCCCGGCATCGTGCAGTCGCAGCATGGCCTGTCGATCCTAGCGAGCCGGGCCGGCCGAAGTGGTATATCAGACATAGCACAGTATCAATTTATGTGAATCCGACTCGGAAGGTGCGTTCGATGTCACCGCTGCTCCGTCTCCGCGACCGGACCGCACCGGACGCCACCCCGACGGCTCCTGGACGCCACCCCCGGTCCGTCGGGGCGCGGTCGTGACCGCCGGCCTCGCGGTGCGCTGCCTCGCCCTGGACGCCCTGGCGGTAGCCACCAGCGACCTGCTGCGCCGGCACGGCGTCGACTGCCTGCTGCTCAAGGGCGCCGGCCTGGCCCGCCGACTCGGCGTCGACCGGGTCTACGGCGACGTGGACCTGCTCGTCGCGCCGGAGACCGTGCCCGCCGTTCGGGACGCCCTGCACGCCGCCGGCTACCGCCCGACGCTGCCGCCCGAACCGTACGACGTCGCGGCGTCCTGGCACGAACAGCCCTTCACCGCCCCCGGCGCGCTGCCGCTGACCGTGGACCTGCACCGCGGCTTCGCCGGCGTCGGCGACCCGGACGCGCTGTGGCGGTCGCTACGCGGCCCGGCCGAGCCGCTCGACCTGGCCGGCGGGCGGGTCCTCGTCCCCGACGAGGCCGGGACCGCGTTGCTGGCCGCGCTGCACGCCGCCTGCCCGGGAGACAGCGGCAAACCCGTGCACGACCTGGACCGCGCGCTGGCGGTGCTGCCGCCGTCCGCCTGGGCCGTCGCCGGTCGACTGGCCATCCGCTGCGACGCCGTCCCGGCATTCACCGTCGGAATGCGGCTGCGGCCGGCCGGCGCGGCGGTCGCCGGCCGGCTCGGTCTGTCCGCCGCGGCCGAGCCGGCGTCGATGTGGCTCGCCGCCCGACGCGCCACCCCCACCACTGTCGGGCTGGCCGGCGCGGTGGAACTGCCCGGCCCGTGGCTGCGCCGGCTGCGCCTGCTGGCCCGGCTGGCGCTGCCGGCACCGGCGTACCTCCGGCAGGCCGACCCGGCGGCGCGCGGCGGCCGGTGGCGCCTGCTGCGGGCGTACCCCCGCCGGACCTGGCGGCACGTCCGGTGGCTGCCCCGGGGGGTGCGGGAACTGCGGACCGCGCGGCGGCGTCATGGCTGACCGGCTACGCGCGCTGCGCGCCCTGGCCCGGGTGACCCGCCGGCACGGGCCGCTGGGCCTGGCGCTGGTGGCGTGGACGCTGCTGGCCTGTCGGCGGGTGCGTCGGCAGCTCGCCCGTGGCGGGCTGGACGCGGTGCGCCTGCCCGCGCCGCCGCCCGGCGGCACCGACGCGCTGGTCCGGCAGGCACTGCGCCGCGGCGGCGGCAACTGCCTGGAGAGCGCGCTGGTGCGGCAGCGTTTCCTGGCCCGGCGGCGGGTGCTGCGGACCGTGGTGATCGGGGTCAGCGCGCCGGACGCCGGCTTCCACGCGCACGCCTGGCTGGACGGCGACCCCGACCCGCACCGGCACGAGCTGGCGGAGATCCTGCGCCGGCCCGTCCCGCCCGCCTGGTTGCCCTGACCCTGGGTCAGACCCGTTCGAGCAGCCCGGCGGCCTCCAGGTCGGCCAGGAACGAGCGCACGTCGGCGACCGCCCGCTCCCGCTCGACCTCGGCGTGCCCGACCAGCACCTCAGCCAGCTGGGCGGTGGAGGCGCCGGCCACGAGATACGGCCACAGCGCGGTGGCGGCGCGGTCCAGCGCGAAGTAGACGGACTGCCCGACATCCAGCAGCACCGTCTCGTCGCCGTTGGTCCGCCACGCCACCCGGTCGCCGCGGACCCGGTACAACACGGACGGTTCACTGGTCATCTCGGCGCCTCCAGATCGGGTCGTCCCTCGGTGGCCGACAGGCCGGCCAACCACACCTGCTGCACCAGCGCCGCCGTGCGTGAGTCGAACCGCCAGCGCGACCACTCCCGACGCAGTGCCGCCACGTCGACGAGCGAGTCGTCGACACCGCTGCCGTCCCAGGCGCCCACCAGCTCGCGGGTGGCCGCCCGGAGGAACACCTCGTCGAAGGTGGCCTTGCGGCGCGGCGTGATGATCACCGGGGGCAGCGCGGCGTCGGCGACCGCCGCGAGCAGCTCCCGACGGGACGGGGACCGCAGCCGGCCGTGGCGGGCGGCCAGCGCGGCGGCGAACCGCTCGTCCAGCAGCGGCGCCACGGCCAGCACGTCGTGGTCGGCCGCGATCGCGGCCAGGCCGACCCGGGTCATGGTGAGGTCCCGGCGACGCAGGTGCCAGGCGATCCGGGCGGCCAGCCGGTGCGGCTCGGCGCGCCGCTCGGCGACGAACGCGCGGCGCGCCTGCCGGGCCACCTCCGGGCGCAGCCAGGGCAGCGGATCCGGCGGCCGGCGTCGCAGCCCGGCCCGGAGCCGGCCGAGCCGGGCCCGCAGCGAGGCCGGAGGCCGCCGCCAACCGGCGAGAATCTGGTCGCCGCCGACGCCGGTGAGCAGCGCGCCGCCGCGGGCCAGCTCCACGATCGGCAGGTGCAGGTGCCGGTCCGGCGGGTGCACCTGGCCGTACCGGGTCAGCAGCCGCCGGGCGACCGGCCCGACCAGGTCCAGGTCGTCACCGGCCTGGAGGATCTGCCACTGCCGGGTCAGGTCCAGCTCCGCGATGATCTTGGCTTGCCAGGGCGTCTCCTGCGCACCGGGCGCGTCGGTGAACCGCCAGGTGACCGGCACCGGGTCGGGCAGCCCCTCCCGCCGCGCCACCCGGGCGGCGATGGCCAGCACCAGCGAGGAGTCCAGCCCGCCGGAGAAGCTGACCAGGCAGGGCGGCCGGCGCAGCGCCGGCAGCACGGCCCGTTCCAGGGCCACCAGCGGCGGCAGCGCCGGACCGGGCCGGCCAGCCGGCGTGGGCGCTGCCGGGTCCAGGCCCAGCACGACGCCGTACGCCACGTCGCGGGCGGTGGGACGCGGGATCAGGTCAGTCACGGGTGAGCACCCCTCTGCGCCGGGCCAGCCACAGCGCACGGTCGAAGATCCAGGCGGCGAGCGGCAGCAGCACCGCGGCGGCGACGGCCAGCGGCCCGGCGGCCCGGCCCCAGTCGCCGCCGGCGAGCGCGGCCCGCAGCCCGTCCAGCGCGACCCGGGTGGGCAGCACCGCGCACACCGGGTGCAGGACGCCGGGCAGCGCCGAGATCGGGAAGTAGGTACCGGACAGGAACGACAGCGCCACCACCAGCAGCCGGGCCGCCGGGTCGCCGTACCCGACCGCCACGGTGAGGCCCATCAGCGCCATTCCGAACGGCAGCGCGCCCAGCACGGCGAGGACCAGCATCACCACCGCCCCGGGCCAGGACGTGTCGGCGACGTGCAGGCCCAGGACGCCGGCCAGCAGGCCCAGGTAGAGGCCGGCGCGCAGCAGCGCGAACGCGAACGGGTACGCCACCAGCCCCAGCGCCAGCGACCAGCCCGGCACCGGCTGCGCCGCCCACAGCTCCAGCATCCCGTCCCGCTGCTCGGCGGCCACCCGCGTGACCACCTGCACGATCGCGGACTGGAGCACCAGCAGGAACACGATGCCCACCGCGACGAAGTCGAAGTAGCCGCCGGGGCCGGTGAAGCCGGCGCCCGGGTGCGGGACGAGCACCCGGGAGACGAACAGGAACGCCAGCAGGTTCAACACGCCGAACACCAGGTCCAGCAGGAACGGCACACGCAGCCCACGGCGCTCGGTGAGGTCCCGGCGCAGCAGCGCCGCCATCGCGCGCCCGGCGACCCGCCACCGGGACGGCACGCCGCGGGCAGCCGGAGTTCCGGGTACGGCGACCGGTGCCTCGACGCCCCTCATCCGCGCCTCCTCCCGGCGGTGAGCACCCGACCGGTCCGCGACCCCTGCGGGGCGGGGACCGGCCGACCGGGGTCGGCATCGTCGCCTGACTCCGATCGGCCGGCCGTCTGCGCCGGGCCGGGTGCAACGGCTCGGACAGGGCAGACGCTAGAACCGGGCGACGACGCCCGCCGGAACGTCCGAACAGTCAGCTACCCGACAATCTCGCCCGCCGCGTTGCGTAACCACATTGTCGTTTTATCCCGGGTGATCGGTCCTACGACGGGAACGTGGAGTGTGCAGCGGATATCGTGTTGCCGGCCGATGAATCGATCCGACCCGTCGCATCGCGCCCGCGTTCGCAAACCGGTCAGTGAATTACGGAAAATGGATCGGCTGTTCTATTCGGCGTGTCTTAGGCGGTGCATCCGTTCGTGTCGGGCCGTTGCCCTCCGGCAAGTGACCCGTTCAATGAGGCGTACGAACGCCGGAACGGTGCAGCGGGAGGTGACACGTGACCGGGCAGTGGACGGGCCGACCGGAGTCGGCCGACCGCGACGTGGTGGAGACGGACGACCCCGAGCACGCGCACCACCTGATGGCCCGCCGGTTCGGTGCCCACCGGGCCCGGATCTCCGGTTCCCGTGATCGCTTCCGCTACCGTCGGGAGACCCGGGGCGCGGACGAACTCCACCTCGACGAGGTGCGGTACACGCTCTCCGCCCGATCCGAGAACTCGCCCTATCCCGGCTTCGCGGCGCTCACCGTGACACGCGGCCGGTACGGCTTCCTGCACCGGGGTGACGAGCTGCACCTCGGCCCGGGCACCACCGGCCGCTATCCCGACGTGTCCTTCACGCTGCTCGCCGACGACGTGGCGGCCTCCGTCGTCCGGCTGCCGACGCCCCGGATCGCGGCGGTCGCCGCCACCTACACCGGGTTGCCCGTCGCCGCGTTCCGCTTCACCGCGCTCGCGCCGCTGTCCCCCTCGATGGCGACGCTGTGGCAGTCGACCGCGGCGTTCCTCCGGCACCAGCTCACCGACGACGCCGTGTCAGCCAGCCCACTGATCCGCGCCGGCCTGGTGGACCTGGCCGTCGGCACCGCGCTGTCGGTGTTCCCGAACACCACCATGACGCTGCCCTACCTGCCCACCCCACCGTCCGTACGCCCGGCGTCGGTGCGCCGGGCCGCCGAGTTCATCGAGGCGCACGCCGCACGACCGCTGACCGTCGCGCAGATCGCGGCGGCCTGCGACGTCGGCCCGCGCTCGTTGCAGGCCGCGTTCCGGCAGCACCACGGGCAGAGCCCGATGGCGTTCCTGCGCGCGGTCCGGCTCCGCCGGGCACATCAGGACCTGACGCAGGCCCGACCGGGACAGACCGTGGCCGGCACCGCCCGCCACTGGGGCTGGGCCCATGCCGGGCGGTTCGCCCAGGCGTACCGCGAGACGTACGGCTGCCACCCCGGCGACACGTTGCGCGCCACGGGAGTGCCGGCGCCGACGGAGCGGGATCGGTGACGGACGACGGCCCGGCACGGCGGTTCGAGTTGTCCACCCGGGACCCGGACGTCGCCCGCCGGGCCATCACCGAGGCGTGCGGCGAACACCGCCCGCACTTCCGGGGCACCCGACGCGACTTCCACTTCGCGTGGCGGGGCGTGCAGGCCGGTCCGCTCGGCCTGACCCGGGCCGCGCACTCCATGGACGCCCGGGCGGAGACCGGGCCGTACTCCGACTTCCTCGCCGTGCACGTGGTCCGGGGCCGGTTCCGGTTCGTCGACGGTGACGAGGAGCTGCTGCTGCCGGCCGGCGGCGTCGGCCGGTATCCGCTGCGCCGGTCGGTGCTGTACTGGACCGACTCGGTGGCCACCACGGTCCGGCTGCCGATGGAGCTGGTGGCGCACGTCGCGGCCGGCCGGGTGGAAGCGGCCCCGCACACGTTCCGCTTCCTCGGTCTCGCGCCGGTGTCGCCGGCCATGGCCCGGGCCTGGGCGCACCTGTCGGCGTTCCTGTACCGGATGTCCGCCACCGGCGACGACAGCCTCGACCAGCCGCTGGTCCAGGCGTCGCTGGCCGACCTGACCGCGGCCACCGCGCTCACCGCCTTCCCGAACACCACCATGACCAGCAGTTACGTGCCGCAGCCCCGCCGGGTCGCGCCCTCGGTCGTCCGACGCGCGCAGGCGTACCTGGACGAGCACGCCGCAGAGCCGGTCACCGTGGCCCAGGTCGCCTCCGCCTGCGGCGTCGGACCACGCGGACTCCAGGCCGCCTTCCAACGGCACCTCGGCTACAGCCCGCTCACCTACCTCCGCCGGGTCCGCCTCGCCCGCGCCCACCGCGAGCTGCTCGCCGCCGAGTCGGGCGGCGCCGAGACGGTCGCCGGCATCGCCCGCCGCTGGGGCTGGGCCAGCCCCGGCCGCTTCGCCGCCGCCTACCGCGAGGCGTACGGCCGGCCGCCGCACGAGACGCTACGCGGGTGACGGGTCAGCACTCGGCCCGACCGGCCCGCCAGTAGCCCATGAACGCCACCGCCCGACGGTCGAGCCCACGGTCGGTGACCAGGTGCCGGCGCAGGCCCCGGATCACCGCCGCCTCGCCGGCCAGCCAGGCGTAGAGCGTGGCGTCGGCCGGCCGCTCCGGCACCTCCCAGAGGACCTCCCGGTCGACGTCCACCTCGGCCGGCGGCGGGCCGGCCGGTGACCCGGTCGGCGGCGGCAACAGCCGGGCGGCGAGGGCGGTCACCGCCTCGGTGAGCCGGCTGCCGTGCGGGGCGCCGCCCCGGGGCAGCCAGGTCACCGTCACGCCGGCCGGGACGCGGCACGGCAGCTCGTCCCCCACCGTCGGCACCTCCACCACGGCGTGGCCGTGCGCGTCGGCCGGCAGCCGGTCCAGGATCGCGCAGATCGCCGGCGCGGCGGTCTCGTCGCCGGCCAGCAGCAGCGTGGCGCCGGCCGGCGGCCGGAACTCGACGCCGCCGTGCCCGCCCGGCCAGCCGGCGTCCGGGCCGACAAGCGCGAGCCGGTCGCCGAGGCGGGCGCGGCGGGCCCACCGGGTGGCCGGGCCGCCGTCGCCGTGCAGCGCCAGGTCCACGTCGATCTCGTACGCCGCCGGCCGGACCGCCCGGACCGTGTAGGTGCGGATCGGGCTGCGTTCCTCCGCCGGCAGGTCCCGCCACCGCTGGTACCAGTCCGGTCCGTCGGGCAGTTCCGCCGCGCCGCCGTCCACCAGCGGCAGCGCCAGCTTGATCCGCTGGTCGTAGCCGTTGTCGGCGAACCGGTCCAGGTCCGGTCCGGTGAACGTGACGCGCAGGAACGACGGGCCGAGCCGGCGCAGCGCGCGGACCTCGACGGTGAACACGCGCCACGGCGCGGCGGCCAGGGTGCTGGTCATGGTGACTTCCTCTCGGGCTCAGCGGACGCCGGCGGCGGCGCGGGAGCGCCACAGCAGCCAGACGAAGTAGGGGGTGCCGATCAGCGCGGTGACCAGGCCGGCGGGGACCTGCGCCGGGGCGATGACGGTGCGGCCGAGCGTGTCGGCGAGGCTGACCAGCGTGGCGCCGAGCAGCACCGCCACCGGCAGCACGCGGGTGTGCCGGCCACCGACCAGCGCCCGCGCGGCGTGCGGCGCGACCAGACCGACGAAGCCGATCACGCCGACCGCCGACACGGCGGTGGCGGTGAGCAGCGCGGCCAGGCCGAGCGCGACCAGCCGGGCGCGTTCCAGCCGGACGCCGAGCACCCGGGGCGTGTCGTCGTCGAGCGCCAGCAGGTCCAGTTCCCGGCGTACCGCGGCCACCACTCCGACGGCGACCAGCAGCGCCAGCGCCACCGGCAGCACCTGCGGTGCGGTCCGCCCGTAGGTGGAGCCGGAGAGCCAGGTCAGCGCCTTGCCGGTGTTCCACGGGTCGGAGGAGACCACGATGAACGTGATGACCGCGGCGCCGCCCTGCCAGACCGCGAAGCCGATCAGGACGAGCCGGTCGGAGTTCAGCCCGCGCCGCCGCGCCAGCCCGTAGACCAGCGCGAACGCGGTCACCGCGCCGAGCCCGGCCGCGCCGGAGAGCATGAGCACGCCGGCCGTCGGGGCGAACGTCAGCAGCGCCACCGCGCCGATCCCCGCGCCGCCGGTGATGCCGAGGATGCCCGGCTCCGCGAGGGGGTTGCGGCAGACCGCCTGCACGGTGGTGCCGGCCAGGGCGAGGGCCGCGCCGGCCAGCAGCGCCGCCGCGACGCGCGGCCAGCGCGCGTCCAGCACGAAGGTGTACGCCGGCCCGGTGCGCCCCTGGAGCCAGTTGACGATGTCGCCGAGCAGCACCCACGTGTCCCCGGCGAGCATGCCCACCACCAGCGCCGCGACGACCGCGACCGCGCAGACCGTGACGACCGAGGTGTGCACGGCACGGGAGCGGACGGCGGCGTGGCCGCCCGGGGGTTGCCGGGTGGGTCCGGCGTCGCGGTGCCGGCGGGCCAGCCAGACCAGCAGCACCGCGCCGAACAGCGTGGTGACCACGCCGGTGGGCACCTCCACCCCGGCCTGCCCGCCGAGCACGGCCCGCAGCAGCACGTCGGAGCCGAGCACGATGATCACGCCGACCAGGCCGGCCAGCGGCAGCAGCACCCGGTGCCGGTGCACCTCGGGCACCCACCTGCCGAGCAGTCGGACGATCACCGGCGCGCCGAGCCCGACGAAGCCGATCGGGCCGGCGAGCGTGACCGCCGCGGCGGAGAGCAGCACCGCGAGCAGCACCACGACGAGCCGGGTCCGACGCACGTCCAGCCCGAGCACGGTGGCGGTGTCGTCGCCGAGGGCGAGCAGGTCAAGCCGGTGCCCGAGCGCGACCAGCAGCAGCACGGCGAGCACGATCACCGGGCCGAGCTGGGTGACCGCCACCAGGTCGCCCTGCACGAGCGAGCCGTTGCCCCAGGCGAACAGCCCGATGGTGGCCTGCTCGAACAGCAGCAGGAGCAGCATGGTGAGCGAGGCGAGCGCCATCGCGGTGGCCGAGCCGGCGAGGATCAGCCGGGTGGTGGCGGCCTGGCCGCCGGCCGACAGCAGCATCACCAGCGCGGCGGCGGCCAGCCCGCCGCAGAACGCCAGTCCGCCGGCGGGCAGCGCCGGCAGCGCGATGCCGAACGCGGCGGTGGTCACGATCGCCAGGTGGGCGCCGGCGTTCACGGCGAGCGTGTCCGGCGAGGCGAGCGGGTTGCGGGTGGTGGACTGGAGCGCCGCGCCGGCGAACCCGAGCGCCACGCCGACCGCCAGGCCGGTGAGCAGGCGCGGCAGCCGGGAGGCGACAAGCACCCGGGCGGTCTCGTCGTCCGCGCCGGTGAGCAGCCGGAGCAGGTCGAGCGCGCCCACCGACGACGTGCCCTGGGTGAGGTGCACCGCGGTGACCGCGACCAGCAGCGCGGCGGCGAGCAGGAACGCGCCGGCGACCCGGCGACGGGCCGGCGGCGGCCCGGCCGGGGCCGGCCGGGTGGCCGGCTCCGGTACGGCGGTGGCGATCATCGGGCTCAGGCCGTGTAGACGGCGACGAGCTGGTCGACGTACTGCTTCGCGGACAGGGTGCCGCCGAACGTCCAGATGCCGTCCGGCATCTTGTGCAGCTTGTTCTGCTGCACGAACGGCAGGGAGCGCCAGATCGCGTTGCCGGCGAGGCCGTCGGCGAAGACGTCCTGACCGTCCGAGGCGTTGTAGAAGAAGTGCAGGTCCTGTCCCTTGAGGACGCCGAGCCCTTCGACGTCGGTCTGGCCCAGGCCCCACATGGCGTCGGTCTTGCCGGTCCAGGCGTTCTTCAGGCCGAGCTGGATGCCGAGCTGGGAGACGAGCGCGCCCTGACCGAACATCCGGATGGAGACCGTGCTGCCCTCCTTCCAGCCGTCGGCGAAGGCGAACTGTCGGCCGGCCGCGCCGGCGTCGGCGATCTTCTTCCGCCCGTCGGCGAGCGTGGCGTCGAAGTCGGCGAGCAGCTTCTCGGCCTGCGCGGTGCGTCCGGTGGCGGTGGCGATCATGGTGAGGTCGGACCGCATCCGGGCGAGGTTGTCGGCGGCGTCGCTGCCCTTGGTGACCAGCACCGGGACGTACTTCTCCAGTTGGGTGACGATCGCGGCGCCGCGCTCGGCCTCCATCACCACCAGGTCCGGCTGGAGCGCCACGATGGCGTCGACGCTCGGCTCGCCCCGGGTGCCGACGTCCTTGACGCCCGGGTCGAGCGGGGCGGCGGTGACCCAGGTGGCGTACCCCTTGGGGTCGGCCACGCCGACCGGCATCACGCCGAGGCCGACGAGCATCTCCACCTCGCCCCACTCCAGGCCGACCACCTTGGCGGCCGGGTTCTTCAGCGTGATCGCCTTGCCGCGGCTGTCGGTGACGGTGACCGGGCCGGTGGCGGTGGTGTCGGAGGGGGACGGCGCGGCGGCGGGCGCCTCGGTGGTGCCGCAGCCGGCGATCAGCAGCGCGGTCGCGGCGGCGGCCAGCAGGGTCAGACGGGTACGCAACATGGGTTTCTCTTCTGTCGTCAGGACGTGGATCAGCGGACGTTGTGCCGGCCGACGGGACGGGTGGTGAGCAGGCCGGTGACCGGGTCGGCGGTCACCTCGACGCGGATGCCGTACGCCTCGGTGAGCGCCGCCTCGGTGAACACCTCGCGCGGGGTCCCGGTGCCGCGCACCCGGCCGGAGTGCAGCAGCACGACGTGGTCGGCGACGGCGGCGGCCTGGTTGAGGTCGTGCAGCACCACGCCGACGGCCACGCCGGCGGTGTCGGCGAGGTCGCGCACCAGGTCGAGGATCTCCACCTGGTAGCGCAGGTCGAGGAACGTGGTCGGCTCGTCCAGCAGCAGCACGGCGGTGTCCTGGGCCAGGCAGGTGGCCAGCCAGACCCGCTGGAGTTCACCGCCGGACAACGCGTCGACGGGTCGGGCGGCCATGGCGGCCACGCCGGTCACCGTCATGGCCCGGTCGATCGCGGCCGGGCCGTCCGGGTCGCCGGCCCGCCACCGCTGCCGGTACGGGTGCCGGCCGTAGCCGACCACGTCCCGGACGGTGACGCCGCTCGGGGTGGGGCGGCTCTGCGCCAGCAGCGTGACCCGGCGGGCGAAGTCGCGCGCCGACAGCGCCCGGGCCGGGGTGCCGTCGGCGAGCACGATCTCGCCGTGCTGGAGCGGGTGCAGCCGGGCCAGCCCGCGCAGCAGCGTGGACTTGCCGCTGCCGTTCGGCCCGACCAACGCGGTCACCGCCGCCGGCCGCAGCGTGATGGCCGCGTCGTGCACCACGGTGGTGCCGTGGTAGCCCAGGCGCAGCTCACTGCCCCGCAGGCCGTCGGCCCGCATCGTTCCGCTCGTCACGAAGGTTAGGCTAACCTAACCACTGATCACCCTGTCAAGCCGGTCCCGACGTCCGTCCGGGTGCGTTCGCTGTCGCGCGACGACAACGAACGCACCCGGATCGCGCCGGCGGCGGAACGGATCAGAGGGAGACGACCCGGCCGCCGAGCGTGACGACCAGCCGGCCGTCGGCGGCGAAGGACCAGCCCAGGGCGCCGGCATAGGCGGCGCAGCGGGAGCCGTTGGCGCCGGACCAGAACTGGTTCGAGCCGTCCACGTTGCCGACCGTCTTGTCGTTCGACCCGCTGCCGCTGCGGCAGGACGTGTTGGTGCGGAAGACCGACGTGCCCGCGTCGAACGAGAAGTTGCGCTCGGTGTTGTCGATGCTCAGGTTGTTGGAGATCGTCATCGAGCCCGGGTTCCGGTTGTAGGTGAACCCGTGCTTGCCGTTGCGGTACGCGATGGTGCGCCGGACGGTGTGGTTGACCGCGATGTCCTCGCCGCCGAGCTTGAAGCCGTTGCGGTCACCGTTGCCGTTCTGCGTGCCGTTGCTGAGCGTGCCGTTGTTGTAGGAGAGGGAGTCCTCGATGGTCACCGGGCCGACCGCGCCGGTGTCGGTCTTGGTGTACAGGTCCCAGCCGTCGTCGATGTTGTGGTGGGACACCGCGTACCGGAAGACGTTGCCGGTGCCGACGGTGAGTTTGGCGGCGAACCCGTCGGCGTCCTCGCCGTCGGAGTCGGCGTTGTCGTGCGACTCGACGCTGACCATGAGGTTGTTCGCCGGCCACTGGTCACGCGGGGTGCTGGAGGCGATCCGGGACAGTTGCAGGCCGCTGTCGCGGTTGAACCGGGTCACCGTGCGCTCGATGACGTTGTTGCTGCCGCCGACGAAGATGCCGTTGTCACCGGCGCGTTCCACCACGATCCCCCGCACGTGCCACCAGGACGCGTTCAACGCGAGACCCCGGTTTGCGGGGTCCTCGGTCATCGCGGAGAAGTTGAGGATCGGCGTCTCGCCCGGGTACGCGTGCAGGTTCTTGCGGGCGCTCGCGGTGCCGTTGTTGCCGGCGGCGATGGTGACGGTCTGGGCCAGGTTGTAGGTGCCGCCCCGCAGGTAGACGGTGCCGCCCGCGCCGACCCGGGTGATCGCGGCGGCGATCGTGGTGGGGTTGGCCTGGGTGCCGGCCGCGCCGGCGGAGCCGTTCGGCGCGGCGTACACCGCGCCGCTGGTCGGCGGCGGCGTGGTGGGCGACGGTGGCGGGGTGGTGGGCGAGGGCGGCGGGGTCGTCGGCCCGGGCGGCGGGGTGAGGGTCCCCCCGGGGTCGGTGGGGATGGCCCCGCCGCAGAGGACGCCGTTGACCGCGAACGAGGCGGGGACCGGGTTGCTGGTGTTGTTCCAGCCGCCGTTGAAGCCGAACGACGTGGTCGCGTTCGTGCCGAGACTGCCGTTGTAGCTGACGTTGGCGGCCCGGACCGACGCGCCGGTCTGGGTGATGTCGGCGCCCCAGGCCTGGCTGACGGTCTGGCCGCCGCTGAAGTTCCAGGTGACGGTCCAGCCGTTCAGCGGGTCGCCGAGGTTGGTGAGGTTGACGTTCGCGGTGAAGCCGCCGGACCACTGCGCGGTCACCGCGTAGTCGACCCGGCAGCCGGCGGCGGCCTGGGCGGGGTTCGCGCCCATCGCCAGGCCGGCGGCGGCGAGCGTGGCCGCCGCGATCGTGGACGTCCACAACGCCGCACGGCGCTGTCGGTTGATCATGGGAATTCTCCTGCGGGTGGTGGTTCGGTGCCGCGCCGGCGTCGACACCGATGCCCGGTCGGTGCCGCCGGCGGGCCTTCCTGCTGCCCGGACGCCCGTGTGCTCGACGGGCTGTCACGCCTCCCGCTGTGAAAGCGCTTTCAGCGCAGTCTACTGACGCACGCCGATGTGGTCAATCTCCGCCCCGACGTGAACGATCCGGCCGCGCCGACCGTACCCATCCCCGACAGGGACATCGTCCGGAACCGCGATGCCGGAGCGGGCACGAGAGGCGATTCCTGCGTCTCACTTCGCACCGCGGAGCGGCGGCGCGGCACACGCCGCGCCGGCCCTCCAGGTCAACCAAAGGAGAGGTGCATGGCCAGGGGTACGCGCAACAACGCGGTCCTGAAACTCGGCGGGGTGGGCGCCCTCGCGGCGCTCCTGCTCGCCGGCGGACTGCAACTGGCGTCCGCCGACGAGAACGGCGGCTCGGCCGCACCGGCCGCCGCGGCACAGACCGTGAACTGCCCGACGGTACGCGACAAGCTGCCCGCGGTGCCGGCGGCGGCGAACGCCGAGGTGGAACGGGAACTGGCCAACCTGGACCAGGAGATCGCCCGGCAGAACGAGCGGCTGGCCCGGCTCGCGGTCAAGCCCGAGGGCGGCCCGAACTTCGTCAACAACGCCATCCTCGGCCCGCTGAAGAACAAGCGCACCGCCGCGCTCGACCGGATCGAGATCGCCTTCAACCGGATCGGCGCGCAGCGCCCGAACCTGGACGCGCTGGCCGGGTGCGGGCTCAACGCCGCCGGCGTGCCGAGCGCCGTCAACGGCGGCGCCGGCCAGGGCGGCGCGACCGGCGGACAGAACGGTGGGGGCGGGCAGAACGGTGGGGCGGCGGCCGGGGTGGCCCGGACCGTCAACTGCCCCGGGGTGCGGCTCCCCGCCGTCCCCGCGGCGGCGGCGGCCCAGGTGCGGGCCGAGCTGGCCACACTGGACAACCAGATCGCCGAGGCGAACGCCCGCCTGGCCCGGCTCGCGGTCCGGCCCGAGGGCGGGCCGGCGTTCATCGACAACGCCATCCTCGGCCCGCTGAAGAGCAAGCGTGGCGCCGCGCTCGACCGCATCGAGATCGCCTTCAACCGGGTCGGCGCGCAGCGCCCGAACCTGGACGCGCTGGCCGCCTGCGGCCTGAACTGAGGTGATTGCCCGGGCCCCTTCCTCACGCCTGGGCGATAGGAAGGGGCCCCGGCAATCCCGCGGGGCGGGGCCGGCGGCTAGCCCTCGGCGGGGGCGTCGTACGCCCGGAGCGTCGAGCGCACCACGGCGCGGACCCCGCCGGCGACCAACAGGCCGAAGCCGGTGGCCATCAGCGGCAGCCCGACCCCGAACGGCAGGTCCGCGATCCAGTTGATGCTGCCGCGCTCCCGAAACTCGGCGAAGCTCGCCGCGACCACGGCCAGCGCGAACGTCCACGCGCCGACGGCCGCCGTCAACGCGGTCAGCGCGGCGCCCGGGTACGCCCGCGCCCAACCACCGGCCACCAGCGCCACCAGCAGCCAGCCCAGCGTCAACAGGGTCCAGCCGCCACCGGTGCTCAACGACGCGTACGCCCAGCCGGAGAAGGACCAGGAGTAGCCGGCCGAGACGCGGAACCACGGCGACAGATAGCCCACGGTGGCCACCAGCGCGCCGAGCACGACCACGGCGTCCGGCGCGAACGATGGCCTGGTGTCCTGCGTCGTCACGTCGGCCACCGTAGCCGACGCCGGCCACCACCGGTGCCGGCCCGGGGTGGTGCCTGCGGCCGGCAGCGCCGGCGGCGGAAGGTAGCGCCTGCCGTACCGCTCAGGTCGCGTCGTGCAGACGGCCGTCGCGCATCGCCACGATCCGGTCGGCGGCGGCGAGGTGGTCGCGGTCGTGGGTGACCAGCACCGTGGCGGTGCCCCGCTCGCTGGTGAGCCGGCCGATCAGGTCGATGACGGCGGCGCCCCGCTCGTGGTCGAGCGCGCTTGTCGGCTCGTCGACGAGCAGGACGACCGGGTCGTTCATCAGAGCGCGGGCGATGTTGACCCGCTGGCGCTGGCCGCCGGAGAGCTGGTGCGGGCGCCGGCCGGCCTGGGCGGCGAGCCCGACCGCGTCGAGCAGTTCCCGCGCCCGGTCCCGGGCCCCGGCCGGCGACCGGCCGGCGAGGGTGGCCATCACCTGGAGCTGCTCGGCGGCGGTCAGCGACGGCAGCAGGTTGGGCTGCTGGAAAACGATGCCGATCGCGCGCCGGCGCAGCGCGGCGAGCGCGCCGCGGCCCATCCCGGTGGTGGCGACGCCGTCGACGTGGACGGCGCCGGCGTCCGGGGTGACGAGCGTGGCGGCGACCGCGAGCAGGCTGGACTTGCCCGACCCGGACGGGCCGACCACGGCGGTCAGGTCGCCCTTCGCGACCGAGAGCGTCACGTGGTCGAGCGCGGTGAGCCGGTTCTCGCCGTCCGGGTAGGTGAGCGTGACGTCGGTCAGGTCGAGGCTCATCGGGCGCTCCCCAGTGCGGTGAGCGGGTCGACGGCGGTGATGCGGCGCACGGACAGGGCGGCGCCGAGCATGCCGAGGACGACCATCACGCTGGCCGGGACGGCGACGGTGGCCGGCGTCAGCACGAACGGCACGTCCGAGCCGGAGACCAGCACGCCGAGCCCGGCGGCCAGACCGGTGCCGAGCGCGGTGCCGCCGACCAGCAGGACGCCGGCCTGCCCGAGCGCGTCGACGAGCAGGGCGGCGGTGGAGGCGCCGAGGGCCTTCAGGACCGCGACGTCGCCGCTTCGCTGGATCGTCCACACCGTGAAGAAAGCGCCGATGACCAGGGCGGAGATGGCGAACAGGAAGCCGCGCATGAGTTGGAGCGAACCGTTCTCCGAGCGGTAGGAGCCGATCGCGGCCAGCGAGTCGCCGGTGCGGACGGTCCGGGTGCCGGCGGCCCGGTCGGTGGCGGCCACGTCCACGCCGGCGGCGGTGCGCAGCGCGATCACGGTGGCGGTGTCCGCGTCGGCGTTGCCGGTCCGCCGCCACGAGTCGAGGCTGGTCCACACCACCGGGGTGTGGCTGAAGGAGGCGTCGCCGCGGACCGCCGCCACGGTCAGCTCCCGGCCCGCCACGGTGAGGCGGTCGCCGACGCGCAGGCCCAGGTCGGTGGCGGCCGGGGTGGACAGCACCGCGGTGTGGTCGTCGAGGTCGCCGGGGGCGAGGCGGGAGCCGGCCCGGACACCGAACACGGAGACGGCGGCGCTGCGGCCACCGGCGGTGACCCGGGTGGTGCCGATGCCCAGCGGCTCGGCGGCGGTGACGCCGGGCGTGTCGGCCCAGCGCTGCCACTGCCGGCGCGTGACGGTCGAGTCGGCGTACGACGGCTGCGGGCCGCCGAAGGCGATCCGGTCGGCGGGCAGGCCGGTGATCGCGGAGGTGTTCTGCCGGCCCAGCCCGGCGGTCAGCCCGGACAGCAGGCCGACCAGCAGGGTGATCAGCACGATGACGGTTCCCATCAGGGCGAAGCGCCCCTTGGCGAACCTGAGGTCTCTCCAGGCGACGAACACGGGCGACGCGGTCCTTTCGACGGCGGGGTGGTCGCTTCCACGGTCGTCGCCGGCGGCCGGACCGGGCATCCGGCGGGGGACGGCACTTCCCGGGCGGAACGGCGGTGGGCCGGTTACAACTTTCGACAGATCCCCGCCGACCTGCGCCTCCTCTAGGCTGGGAGGGCCGTGACCGCCGTTCCCGCCCTGACCTCCACCGCCCGCGTGCTGGCCTGGTGCCTGCACCTGCTGGTGGGTGTCCTCTTCGCGCTCGCCGGCCTCCGGGCCGTCGTCACCGGGCAGCCGCACGCGCCGGTGATCGCCGCGGTCGCGGCGGCCGGCCTGCTGACGTACGCGGCCGGGGCGCTGCGGCCCGGCGTCCACCGCTCCCGACGGGCCGCCGGCTGGTGGCTGGCCGCGGTCGGCGTCGGGTGGCTGGCGCTGACCGTGCTGACCGTGGACGGGCTGTGGCTCGCGTTCCCGCTCTACCTGCTGCAACTGCACCTGCTGTCCCGGCGCGCCGGACCGGTCGCCGTCGCGGTGACCGCCGTGGTGGCCGTCGTCGCCTTCGCCGCCCATCGCGGCGCGGTCAGCGTGGCCGGCACAGTCGGGCCGGTGCTCGGCGCCGCGGTCGCGGTGGCGGTGGTCCGGGGCTACCAGGCGCTCTACCGGGAGAGCGAGCGCCGCCGCCGGCTGATCGAGGAGCTGACCGCCACCCGCGCCGACCTGGCCCGGGCGCAGCACGAGGCCGGGGTGGCGGCGGAACGCGAGCGGCTGGCCGCCGAGATCCACGACACGCTGGCACAGGGCCTGACCAGCATCCAGTTGCTGCTGCGCGCCGCCGGCCGGGTGCTGCCGGACCGGCCGGACACCGCCGCCCGCCACGTCGAGCAGGCCCGGCAGGCGGCGGCAGACAACCTCGCCGAGGCCCGGCGCTTCGTCGCCGCGCTCACCCCACCGGCGTTGGACGACACCACGCTGGCCGACGCGCTGCGACGCCTCTGCGCCACCACCGGCGCCCGGCACCGGCTCGCCGCCCGGTTCACGGTTACCGGGGCCCCGGTGACGCTGCCGACCGCGTACGAGGTCGCGCTGCTGCGCGTCGCCCAGGCGGCGCTGGCCAACACCGTGCGTCACGCCCATGCCACCACCGTCGAGGTGACGCTCGGCTACCGCGCCGACCGGGTGACCCTGGACGTGACCGACGACGGCGGCGGGTTCGACCCCGAGCGGCTGCCCGGTCCGGGGCCAGACGGCGGTGGGTTCGGCCTGGCCGCCATGCGGGCGCGGACCCGCGCGCTCGGCGGCGCCCTGAGCGTGGCCGCCGCGCCCGGCCGCGGCGCCACCGTGTCGGCGAGGCTCCCCCGCACCCCGCCCGGCGGGCGGCCGTGACCGGCGCGCCGGTCCGGCTGCTGATCGCCGACGACCACCCGGTCGTCCGGGCCGGGCTGCGCGCCGTGCTGGAGACCGAGCCGGGCCTGGTCGTGGTGGCCGAGGCGGCCACCGCCGAGGCGGCGGTGGCCCGCGCCGCCGGCGGCGACGTCGACGTGGTGCTGATGGACCTGCGCTTCGGTGCCGGCCTGAGCGGGGTCGACGCGACCGCCGCCATCACCGCCCGACCGCACGCGCCCCGGGTGCTGATCGTCACGACCTACGACAGCGACGCGGACACGCTGCCCGCGATCGAGGCCGGCGCGACCGGCTACCTGCTCAAGGACGCCTCGCCGGACGAACTGGCCGCCGCCGTGCGGGCCGCCGCCGCCGGCCGTGCCGCGCTGGCTCCGGCCGTCGCGGACCGGCTGGTGAACCGGCTGCGCACGCCGGACACGGCGCTGACCCGGCGGGAGACGGAGGTGCTCGGCCTGGTCGCGGACGGGCTGTCCAACCAGGCCGTCGGCCGCCGCCTGCACCTGACCGAGGGCACGGTCAAGTCGCACCTGTCGCGCATCTACACCAAGCTGCGCGTCGACTCCCGCACCGCGGCGGTCGCCACCGCCATCGACCTCGGCATCCTCCGCCGCTGACCGGCCGCGCGGTTCCGCGACCGGCCGGCGGCGCCGGTCAGGCGTCCCGGCGGCGCAGCAGGACCAGGGCGGCGCCGAGCAGGACGACCAGCCAGGCCGCGAGGACGGTCGCGCCGGCGCCCGGGGAGAGCAGGTCGCCGCCCCCGCCCACGCTCATGAACGCCTGCCCCGCGTTGGACGGCAGGTACGGCGAGATCCGCTCCGACCAGCTCTCCGGCAGCAGCGACACCACTCCCGGCACGACCAGCAGCAGCGCGACCACGCTGGTCAGCGCGCCGGCGGTGGTGCGCAGCAGCGAGCCGAGCGCCGCGCCGAGCACACCGACGGCCGCGAGGTAGCCGGCCGTGCCGAGCACCGCGCGCAGCACGCCGTCGTCGGAGAGGGAGATGCCCTGGTCGCCCAGGATCGCCTGCCCACCGAGGAAGGTGAGCAGCGTGGTCGGCACCAGCACGGCCAGCACGACGCCGGCCAGCACGACGACCTTGCCGGCGAGCACCGGCCAGCGGGTCGGCACCGCGGCGAGGGACGAGCGGATCATTCCGGTGCCGTACTCGCCGGCGGCCAGCAGCACACCGAGCGTGCCGACGAGCAGTTGGGCGAGGTTGACGCCGCCGAGGCTGGCGCCGAGCGGGTCGAGCGACGACGGCCCGCCGGGCGGCGCCGGGGTGCCCGGCTCGATCGTGGCGTCGGCCAGGAACGTCGAGAAGCCGAGCCCCAGCGCGGCGAACACCACCACAGTCGCGGCCAGCATGATCAGCGACGAGCGCAGGGAACGAAACTTGATCCATTCGCTTCGGACCACCCGGGGGACGGTGATCCGGGCGTCGGTCGGCACGGTGGTGGCGGGTGGGGCCGCGGTGGTCATCGGTCAGCTCCTTCGGTGGCGCCGACGTACTCGACGGCGTCGCGGGTCATGGTCATGAACGCCTCTTCGAGCGACGCCTCGGTGGGGGTCAGCTCGTGCAGGGTGAGCCCGGCGGCGGCGGCCCGGTCGCCGATCGCCTCGGGGCGCAGTCCGCTGACGTCCAGCACGCCGGGCTCGCCGCCGGTGATGGTGACGTCCGGGCCGGCCAGCAGGTCGCGCAGCGCCGTGGCCTGGGGTGAGCGCACCCGAACGGTGCCGCGGGAGGCCCGGCGGGTGAACTCGGCGAGCGACACGTCGGCGATCAGCCGGCCCCGGCCGACCACGATCAGATGCTCGGCGGTCTGGGCCATCTCGCTCATCAGGTGCGAGGAGACGAAGACCGTCCGGCCCTCGGCGGCGAGGCCCTTGAGCAGCCCGCGGATCCACCGGATGCCGTCCGGGTCGAGGCCGTTGACCGGCTCGTCGAGCATCACCACCGCCGGGTCGCCGAGCAGCGCGCCGGCGATGCCCAGCCGCTGACCCATGCCGAGCGAGAACCCGCCGGCCCGCCGGCCGGCCACCTCACGCAACCCGACCAGGTCGATCACCTCGTCGACGCGGCGGCGGCCGATGCCGTGCGTGGCGGCCACGGCGAGCAGATGGTTGCGGGCGGACCGGCCGGTGTGCACCGCCTTGGCCTCCAGCAGCGCGCCGACCTGGCGCAGCGGGTCCCGGTGCTCGAAGTAGCGGTGGCCGTTGACCCGTACGGTCCCGGCGGTCGGCGCGTCCAGTCCGAGGATCATCCGCATGGTGGTGGACTTGCCGGCGCCGTTGGGACCGAGGAAACCGGTCACCACGCCGGGCCGGACGGTGAAGGTCAGGGCGTCGACGGCGAGCTTGTCGCCGTACCGTTTGCTCAGGTCGTGGGCTTCGATCATGTGCTCAACCCTGGCCCGCGTACCCCGGCCGGCGCGTCGGCCGGACGCGGACACCTGCGCGTACCGCGAACGCGGTACGTCAGCGGCCCGGCTACCGCGCCGGTGGGTCGGCCCGGACCAGGCCGCTCTGGTAGGCGATCACCACCAGTTGGGCCCGGTCCCGGGCGTCGAGCTTGGCCATCGCGCGGTTGACGTGGGTCTTGGCGGTCAGCGGGGAGACCACCAGCCGCTGGGCGATCTGCTCGTTGCTCAGCCCGGCGGCGACCAGCGTGACCACCTCGCGTTCCCGTTCGGTGAGCACCCGCAGCCGCTCCGGGGTGGCTCCGGGCCGCGGGTCGGGCTGGGCCAGGAACCGGGCGATCAGCCCACGGGTCGCCTTCGGGGACAGCAGCGCCTCCCCGGCCGCGACGGTACGGATCGCGTCGAGCAGCTCGGCCGGTTCCACGCCCTTGCCGAGGAAGCCGCTGGCGCCGGCGCGTAGCGCCTCGAAGACGTACTCGTCGACCTCGAACGTGGTCAGGATCAGCACCCGTACGCCGGCCAGGTCCTCGTCGGCGGTGATCTCCCGGGTGGCGGCCAGGCCGTCGAGGTCGGGCATCCGGATGTCCATCAGCACCACGTCGGCGCGGGTGGCGCGGGCCCGTTCGACCGCCTCCCGCCCGGTGGCGGCCTCCCCCACCACGCACAGGTCCGGCGCGGAGTCGACGAGCGCGCGGAAGCCGGCGCGGATGAGGGTCTGGTCGTCGGCGAGCAGCACGCGGACGGTCATGCCACCTCCTGCGGCATCGGGGCGGGCAGTTCCGCGCGGACCCGGAAGCCGCCGCCGGGCCCGGCGCCGGCGTGGAACGCGCCGCCCACCGCCTCGGCCCGCTCCCGCATCCCGAGCAGGCCGAGACCGGTTCCCTGGTCGCCGGTTCCGCTCGGGCCGGGCCCGTCGTCGCGGATCTCCACCACCACGCCGGCGCCGGTGTACGTGACGCCGACCGTGACGGCCGCGCCGGGCGCGTGCCGGTGGGCGTTGGTCAGCGACTCCTGGACGATCCGGTAGGCCGCCACGTCGACCGTGCTGGGCAGCGGCCGGGGCCGGCCGGTCAGGGTCCAGCGCACCGGCTGGACGGCGGCGAAGCCGTCGACGAGGGCGTCGAGGCGGCCCAGGCCGGGCGTCGGCTCGGTCGGCGCGTCCGGCTCGCCGCGCCGGAGCAGACCGAGCAGGGTGGCCATCTCGTCCAGCACGGTGCGGGTCGCGGACCGGACGTGCCCGAGCGCCTCCTCGGCCGCGTCCGGCCGCTCCCGCAGCAGGTGCCCGGCCACCCCGGCCTGCACGTTGATCAGCGCGATCTGGTGGGCCACCACGTCGTGCAGCTCCCGGGCGATCCGGAGCCGTTCCTCCACCACCCGGCGGCGGGCCTCATCCTCGCGGGTCCGCTCGGCCCGCCGCGCCCGCTCCTCCAGCACCGCCACGTAGGCCCGCCGGCTGCGGACCGCGTCGCCGGCCGCCACCGCGACGCCGAACCAGAGCAGCAGCACCACGACCGCCGGGTCCAGCCAGCCCACCCCGAGCGCGACGACCGCGCCGCCGCCGAGCACCAGGCCGCTCGCCGCGCCGGCCGCCACCGCGGTCCGCCGGTCGGTCCGGGTCGCCACCGTGTACGCGGCCAGCGCCACGGTCAGCACGAACGGCCCCCGCGCCTGTTGCACCAGCAGCGCGGTGGCCGCCGTGGCGGTGACCAGCGCGAGCACCGGCAACGGGTGGCGGCGGCGCAGCACCAGCGCGCCGCAGCCGGCCAGCGCGAGCAGCACCGCGCCGACGGTGAGCGGGTCGCGCGGGGGCCCGCCGGGCGGGTTCACCGGGAGCAGGCTGACCACGAAGAGCAGCGCGGCCAGCAGCGCATCGGTCACGGTCGGGTGCGCCCGGGCCACCCGACGCCACCGCGCGACGCGTCCCATGCGGTCACCGTACGACACCGCTCGGGCGGACGCCCCGACGGGACGGATCCCGCCGGGGCACCCGCCCGGCGGTCACTCCGCCGCCCGGTCGGCGCCGAAGTAATCGGGTCGGCTGACCCAGGCGTCGCTGACGAACATCACGCCGGGCCGCTGGGCCAGGATGTCGCGCAGCCCGGTGACCACCGGCTCGGCCCGGCCCGGCGGGAGCACGGCGATGACCATGACGAGTCCGGCCCGGTCGTTGAAGAGCAGCCGCCCCTCGTGGGTGCCGTGGTGGCCGAAGCCGGAGACGCCGCTCAGGCTGGTCCAGCCGCTCACCCCGGAGGCGTGCAGCAGGGTGCGGACGGCGTCGGCGTCGTCGGCGCGCGTGACGACCTCCACCTTGACCATGCGGGTCAGTCCCAGTTCGTTCATGCCGTGTACTCCTTCTCCGTCGCGGGCGCCGGGTGGCGCGCGGGCGGCTCGGTGGTGGGTGCGGTGACGTGGCGCGGGGCGGGCAGCGCCCGCCACGATCCACCCGGCGCGGGCTCGGACCACGCGCCGGTGCCGGGGTCGACGACGGTCAGCGACAGCCACCCGCCGTCGACCAGGTGCCGCAGCCCGGGGTTGCGGCCCAGCACCGCGTCGACCAGGTGGTGCGGGGCGCGGATCACCGCGAGCAGCCGCAGCGGCTCGTGCGCCGGCCGGGTGCCGTCGGCGACCGACTGGAGCGGCAGGCCGAGGCGCAGGTCGCCGCCGGATCCGGAGAGGACGCCGAGCGCGTCGCCGAGCACGGTGTGCACGGTCTTGGTGCCCGCGCCGAGCCGCTGCGGGTCGACCGTGGAGAAGTAGTACTGGAGGTTGATCCAGGCGGCCACCACCAGCGGGCCGGTCATGATCGCCTCCAGCGCCGCCGCGTCCCGGTCGCCGGTCCAGTCGTAGGAGTGCAGGAACGTCCGGCAGCCGAGGTCGACGCCGGCGGTCAGCTCGCGGGGCGCGGCGATGAACGCGGCGTTGCCGGCCAGCGCCCACTCCGGGCGGACCTGCGCCCAGTCCCCGGCCCGCCGGGGCAGGCGGCGCGGACGCGGCCGGCCGGGCAGTCGCGCGGCCCGTTCCGCGCGCAGCCGCGCGCCCGCCCCGGCCAGCCGGCCGGCCAGTTCCTCGACCGCCGGTCGCAGCCCGGCGGGCACGGCGTCCACGTCGAACAGCCGCACCTCGTCGGTGACGGTGTCGTGCTCGCCGGCCAGCACGTGCGTGCCGTCGGGCAGGTGGATGCCCCGGTCGGTGAGGGCCGCGCGCACCTCGGGCCGGTTGAGCATCCCGGCGACGAGACGGGCGCTCACCCCGCCCCGGTTGCCGCCGCAGGCGCCGCAGTCCAGCGCGGCGGCGTACGGGTTGTTGGCGCTGGTGGCGCCGTGCCCGCAGAGCAGCACCAGCGGCGCGAAGCCGGCGGTGAGCCCGATGGTGCGCAGCGTCGCCTCGGCGTAGTAGACCTGTTCGTCGAGGCTCATGGCGGTGGTCAGGTCGGCGACGGTCGGTGCGGTGTGGTCGGCGGGCGGCACGAACCGGCCCGGCGCGGCGGCCCGCAGGAGCAGGGCGGCGGTGGCGAGCACGCCGGCGACCTCGACGAAGGCGAACGCGCCGACCGGGTTCGCCTTGGCGGCGGCGTATGCGCGTCGCCAGGCCTGCCGCGAGCGCGCCGCGTGGCCGGCCCGCGCCGCCTCGACGGTGGCCACCGGTCGCATGAGGACCGGGCAGCGGTCCCGCCCGCGCCGGGCGCCGGCGGTCACGGTACGCACGGGCAGGCCGAAGAAGCCGGCGAAGCCGTACGTGTCGACCGGCCCGGTCGCCTCCAGGTGGCGGCGCAGGCCCTCGCTGCGCACGTCGATGCAGAACACCGCCTGGGTGAGCGTCGGGGCGTCGACGGCCGGCCGCTCCACGCCCCGGTCCAGCCGGTACCGCAGCCGACGCCGGTACGCGTGCTCGGCGGCGGCGAGCCACACCTCGGACTGCCGGGACGGGGTCAACTGGCAGGCCACGTCCCGCAGCGTGGCCACGGTCTCCCCGGGCAGGCAGGCCAGCGTGGCGACGTCGACGTCGAGCGCGCCGGCGAGTCGGGCGAGCGCCTCCGGGGTGATCCCGGCGGACCTGGGGAGCGTGGTGGGTGTCGCGGCGGCGAGCGAGTCCAGCACGGGGGGCAGTTCCAGGTGGCGCTGGGCGGCGGCGCCGGCGAGCGCGTACTCGTAGGTGAGGCGCACGGCGAGCAGGTCCAGCGGGCTCAGTGCCGGCCCCTGCCCGGGGTTGGCCTGGGCCCAGCGGGCGTGCCCGGCCCAGCCGGGCAGCCGGAGCAGGGACCGGGACAGGTAGGTGGACCAGGCCGCCGGCGGCACCCCCATCGCGCGCAGGAGCACCGCGACGGCCTGCTCGGGCGCCTCGGGCAGGGCGTCGACGAGCGTCGCGAGGCCGGTGACGCCCCACCGGGCCAGTGCCGGGTCGGCGCCGGCCATCCGCCGCCAGCGAGCCCAGCAGCCCGCGTCCGTCGGGCCGGGGACCGGCCAGAGCGCCACCGGGCGTCCGCTGTGCGCCGCGCACCAGGCGGCCACCAGGTCGTCGACGTCCGCGGTGGTCCGGGTGCCCAGCGCCCGGTCGAGCGTTTCGGCGAGCGTGTGCGGTCCGGCCTCGCCCGGGGTGCGGGGGCGGGGCCGCGCGGGCAGCTCGGCGAGCCGGCGCCGCGCCACCGCGAGCAGGTCGGCCGGTGGGGGCGGCCCGTCGTGCACCGGCTGGCTCAGCACGGTCAACTGGAGGTCGGTGACGTCGATCCGCCGGTGGCCGAGCAGGACCGCACCGGCGACGCGCGGTGGTGGCGGGAGCACGGCGGCGAGGTCGGCCGGGGTGATCCGCCCGTCGCGCAGCCGCTGCCGGTACTCGGCGGCCGGCAGGTGGGTCCGCGTGCCGGCGAGGCCCCGCAGCTCGGCGGTGGCCCGGGCGAACGGCACGCGTTCCCGGCCGGCGAGGGGGTTCACCGCGACGAAGGCGTCCAGTGGTCCGACGGCGCCGACGTGGTCGGCGGCGGCGGTCGCCGCGGCGACGACCCGCGCGCCGTCCGAGCGGTCGAGCAGGCCGGGGCGCGGCACGGTGAGCGCCGCGGGGGTCGGCCCGCCGGCCGGGGCCGTCCGGCGGGCCCGCGGGATGGCGGCGCCGTCGTGCCAGGCCCACCACCAGAGCGTGGCGCTCGGCCGGCGGCGCAGCACGGTCCCGGCGACGGCCACCACGGCGAGCACGCACGCCACGGCGCCGACGCCGAGCAGGCTCGTCCCGGTCGGCAGCGCCAGCCAGCGGTCGACCGCCCGCCCGGCGACGAGGTGTCCGCCGGCCAGCGCCGCCACGGTGACGGTGAGGGCAGCGGCGGTACGGGCCGGCAGCGCGCGGTCGGCGAGGGCGGACCACACGGCGGCGAGCGCGGCGGCGGCGACCAGCGCGGCGCTGAGCGCACCGCTCGCGGTGGTGCCGAGCAGCAGTTCGGTGGCGAGCACGGTGACGATCACCGTCGCGGCGGCGAGGACGCGGGGCCGGGTGGGCGGCGGGCCCTCCGGCCGGGGCGTGCCGGCGGCGCGGGCCTGCGCCTGGAGCGTGCCGCCGGCGGAGAGGAACGCGTACGCCTTGTAGACGGCGTGCCCGACCAGGTGCACGGCGGCCAGCCCGAACGCGCCGAGCCCGCACTGGGCGAGCATGAACCCCATCTGCGCGACGGTGGACCGGGCGAGGGTGCCCTTGACGTCGGTGCGCACCGCGGCGAACAGCAGCCCCGAGACGGCGGTGACGAGGCCGACGAGCACCATCGCCGGCATCATCCCGGGCGCGGCGGTGACCACCGGCGCCAACGTGATCATGAGGAACCCGGCCACGTTGACCATTCCGGCGTGCAGGAACGCCGAGACCGGGGTCGGCGCGTCCAGGGTGGACGGCAGCCAGCGGTGCGCCGGCACCTGCGCGGACCGGACCATGGCGGCCGTCAGCAGCAGCGCGCCGGCGGTGGCGAGCAGCCACCCGGGCCGCTCCCCGGCGGTGGCGCGCACCGCGTCCAGGTCGGCGTCGCCGGCCGGCGTGACCAGCAGCGCGAGGCCGGCGACCAGGGCGGCGTCGCCGACGAGGAACAGTCGCCGGGTCCGGCGGGCGGCGGCCCGCACCCTGGGCTGGTCCCGGTAGTGGCCGATGAGGCCGACCAGCAGGTGCCCGGCCGCGATCCAGCCGACGGCCAACTGCACCAGGCTGGGCGCGGTGGCCATCACCAGTGTCGCGGTGGTGGCCGCCGCGACCCGGGCCTGGAGCGCGCGGGCGCCCGGCTCGCCGTCGAGGTAGCGGCGCGCGTAGCCGGCGACGACGGCGGCCAGCCCGCAGACGAGCAGCACGAACAGCGCGGTGAACCGGTCGACGCGGACGCCGACGGAGAACGCCGGTCCGAGTGTGTCGACGCGGGCGAGCACGCCCGGTACGGCCGGGTCGGCCGCCACCCGGACCAGCAGCGCGGTGGCCGCCACCGCGCTGAGACCGAGCAACGCGCCCACCACCCGGGCGGCCCGGCGCGGGTCGGGCACCGCCAACGCGCCGAGCACCGCCGACGCGGGACCGATCAGGACTCCCAGGACCAGTGCGACGTCCATCGCCACCTCCTTCAGACAAGCGCACTCTATTACACGATTTCTAATTCGTGTATCGTGAGACGCACGACAGTGGCTCGTCACGAGGAGCAGTGATGGACATGACCGGATCGCCGCCGCAGGGATGGCCCGTCAGCCCGAGCTTCGCCCTCGCCCGGCTGCGGGCGGGACACCACCGGTTCCGGGTGGGTGCGGCGCCCACGCCGTTCACCCCGGCCGGCGCCCCGGTGGCGGCGGTCCTCTCCTGCGCCGATCCGCAGCCGGAAGCGGTGACGGTGTTCGGCGGCGCCGACGTGTTCGCGGTCCGCGCCGCCGGTCTGAGCACCGGGCCCTCGGTGCGGGGCAGCCTGGAGTACGCGGTCGGCCACCTCGGCACACCGCTGGTGGTGGTGCTCGGCCACACCGCCTGTTCGCTGCCGCACGGCAGCGGACCCGAACGGGTGCGCGCCACGCTCGCCGCGCTGCGCCGGCACTCCCCCCTGCTCGATCAGGCGGTACGCGCCGGCCGCTGCGGCCTGCACGGCATGGTCTGGCACGACGGGGAGCTGACCCTCGTCGAGGTGCGTCCCAGCGCCCCGCCACCGGTCCGGCGCGTCGGCCGCCTGCGACCGCCGAACCGGGCCGGGGCCCGGCTGGCCTGAACCGGGACGGCGCTCAGGGGTTGCAGCGCGGGCAGGACCCGGGGTCGGCCGCACCGGCCACCGGACGACGCTCGCGGTACGGGCACCGGGCACATCCGGAGACCCGCACCGCCACGTCGTGGGTGGGCGTACCGCAGTCCCGGCAGGGCAGGCCGGCCTCCGTGCCGAGCGGGCCGAACCCGGGCGCGGCGCATTCCGGGCAGGTCGTGGCGAGCCGGCGGGTCAGGCCCAGCCCGGCGGCGGCGATCACCCGCATCCGGGTCGGGTTGACGTGGGCCCGCAGGTCCGCCGCGAGCACGGCGTCGCCGTCGGCGCTGCCGGCGGCTGCCCGGCGCAGCGCGGCGAACACGTCACCGAGCCGGCGCAGACCCTTCTCCGGCCGGCCCGCGCCCCGCGCCGGCCGGACGACGACGGCGTGGTGCGGGAAGCCGACCCGGCGCAGGAAGGCCACCACCGCGAGCCGGTCCCGACCGTCGGTGGTGAGCTGCGCGTGGTTGGTCTCCAGGCTGACCACGGACTCCACCACGGTCAGGCCGGACCGGTCGTCGACAAGCGCGACGTACTCCACGTCGGCGGGCACACCGGGCAGCGTCGGGTGCGGACCGAACGCCCCCTCGCTGGCCAGGCCGACCGGGCACCCAGTCGCGGACATCCCGAGCCGCGCCTTGCGCAGCACGGTCTCCCGCGCGGTGCCGGGTCGGGGCACCTCACCGGTGAACGTGCCGAGCGCGTCGGTGTCCACCGCCGCCACCCGCAGGCCCAGGCCCAGCCGGCGGCGCAGCGGCGGGCGGAGCGCCCACTGCTTGCCGTGCATGGTCGCCAGCGCCGCCGTCACACCACGGAACGGGGAGCCCTCCACTCCCCGGACCCCACTCGACAGCCGAAATCAAATTCCGGATTCTCGCTACGTGTCGGCTCGGCCGAGCGCGTCGATCAGGCCGGCCAGCAGCGCCACCCGCGGCACCACCGAGTCGAGGTCGAGCCACTCCCCCGGGCTGTGGTCGGCGCCGCCGACCGGGCCGAGCCCGTCCAGCACGGTCGCGCCGGCCTCCGCCAGCAGGTTGGCGTCGGCGCAGCCACCGGTCGCGGTGTGCGACACCGGTACGCCGAGCCCGGCGCCCACCTTCGCGGCCAGCTCGGCCAGCCGGCGCCCGGCCGGGTCCGGCTCCCACGGCGGGGTGGGCGCCTGCACGGCCAGCTCGGCGTGCACGCCGGAGACGAGCGGCGCGGCGACCAGCCGGCGGATCTCGGCCAGCGCGGCCTCGTACTCGCCGGTGCGCCAGGCACGCAGGTCGACAAGCATCCGGGCCCGGTCGGCGACCACGTTGGGCCGGCCGCCGGCCTCCAACGCGCCGACGTTCACCGTCACCCCGGGCCAGCGGCCGTTGAGCTGGTCCAGCGCCACGGTCAGCCGGGCGGCGGCGAGCAGCGCGTTGGCGCCGCGCTCCGGTTCGATGCCGGCGTGCGCGGCCCGCCCGCGCAGCGTCACCGCCAGGTCGGCGACGCCCTTGCGGGCGGAGACCAGGTCGCCGTTGTCGCGGGCGCACTCCAGGCAGAGCGCCACGTCGGCCTCGGCCCCGAGGGTACGCAGCAACGGCCGGCTGCCCACCGACCCGATCTCCTCGTCCGGCGTGCAGACCAGCACCAGTTCGCCGTAGCGGTGCCGGTCCAGCGTGGCGAGCACCTCGACGGCGGCGAGTCCGGCGAGCACGCCGCCCTTGTCGTCGCTGACCCCCGGCCCGTACGCCCGGCCGTCCTGCACCCGGAACGGGCGGGCGGCGGCGGTGCCCGGCGGGAACACGGTGTCCAGGTGGCCGGCGAGCACGATCCGGCGGGTGCCGGCGCCCCGGCGGCGGGCGACCAGCACGTCGCCGAGCGGCCGGCCGGCCGGGTCGGCCACCGGCGCCCGCTCGACGGACAGCCCGGCGCCGAGGCACCAGCCCTGCACCAGGTCGGCGACCTCCCGCAGCCCGTCGACCTGACCGGAGCCGGAATCGACCGCGACCAGTCGGGCGAGCCGGTCGTGGTACGCGGTCAGCCGGTCACCGGCGGCGCGCAGCAGCGGGTCCATGTCAGAGCACCTTGTCGAGGAAGGCGCGGGTGCGCTCGTGGCGGGGTCGGCCGAGCACCTCGTCCGGCGGGCCGGCCTCGACCACCACGCCGTCGTCGAGGAACGCGACCTGGTCGGCGACCTCCCGGGCGAAGCCCATCTCGTGCGTCACCACCACCATGGTCATGCCGTCGGCGGCGAGCCCCTTCATCACGTCCAGCACCTCGCCGACGAGTTCCGGGTCGAGCGCGGAGGTGGGCTCGTCGAAGAGCATCAGTTTCGGGCGCATGGCCAGCGCCCGGGCGATCGCCACCCGCTGCTGCTGGCCGCCGGAGAGCTGGCTCGGGTAGTGGTCCGCGCGCTCGGCCAGCCCGACGCGGTCGAGCAGGCGCATCGCCTCGGCGCGGGCGCGTTCGCGCGGGGTGCGCAGCACCCGCACCGGCGCCTCGGTGACGTTGCCGAGCGCGGTGAGGTGCGGGAACAGGTTGAACCGCTGGAACACCATGCCGATGTCCCGGCGGCGCACCGCCACCTCGCGGGCCTTCAACTCGTGCAGCTTGTCGCCCTGGCGGCGGTAGCCGACCAGCTCGCCGTCCACCGAGAGCTGCCCGCCGTCGATGCGCTCCAGGTGGTTGACGCAGCGCAGGAACGTCGACTTGCCGGAGCCGGAGGGGCCGAGCAGGCAGGCCACCTCGCCGGGGGCCACGGTCAGGTCGATGCCCTTGAGCACCTCGACCGGGCCGAACCGCTTGGTCACGCCCTCGGCACGGACCATCGCCGTCATCGCACGCCTCCCCGGGCGAAGCCGCGGCCGAACCGGCGCTCGATCAGCCACTGGCCGACGGAGAGGAGGCTGACCAGGGCGAGGTACCAGATCGCCGCCACCAGGAGCAGCGGGATCACCTTGTAGTTGTTCTGGTAGACGCTCTGCACGGCGGTCATCAGGTCCCGTCCGGCGATGATCGACACGAGCGCTGTCGACTTGAGCATGGTGATGGTCTCGTTGCCCATCGGCGGGATGATCACGCGCATGGCCTGGGGCAGCACCACCCGGCGCAGGGTGAGCGTGGGGCCCATGCCGAGCGCGGCGGCGGCCTCGGTCTGCCCGTCGTCGACGGCCAGGATGCCGCCGCGGATCACCTCGGCCGCGTACGCCATCTCGTTGAGCGACAGCGCGAGCACGGCGGCGACGGTGCCGGTGATCACCACGCTGGTGGGGCGGTCGAACAGCACGGTGCCGGTGAACGGCACGGTGAGCGTGATCCGGGGGAACAGCGCGCCGAGGAACCCGAAGAAGATGATCTGCACCAGCAGCGGGGTGCCGCGGAAGACCCAGATGAACGTCCACGAGACGCCGCGCAGCACCGGGTTGTCGGAGAGCCGCAGCACGGCGAGCAGGACGCCGCCGGCGGTGCCGAGCAGCATGGCGAGCAGCGTGAGCCAGAGCGTGGTGACCACGCCGTCGAGCACGTAGTCCTGGAACAGGTAGTGGGCCACGGTGCGGGGTTCGAGGTTGGGGCTGGTCAGCAGCGCCCGCAGGAACATCGCGGCCAGCCCGGCCACGACCAGCGCGGTGAGCCAGCGGCCGTAGTGGCGGACGGGGACGACCCGTACCGTCGGGGTTTCGGTGGTGGTCATCGTGGGAGTGCCTCCGGCAGGGGTGCGGCGGTCGCCGGGCGCCTTCGGGCCCGCCCTCACGGAGTCGAAAGGGCGCCCGGCGACCGCGGTTCGGGGGGCGGTGGTCCGCCGGTCAGTCGATGGCCTGGTCGACGGTGGCCTTGTCGATCGCGATCGGGGTCTGCTTCCAGCGGGCCAGGATCTTGCCGTAGGTGCCGTCGTCGATCAGGGACTGCACGGCGGCCCGGTACGCCTCGGCCAGTTCCTTGTTCGCCTTGAGGAACCCGAAGCCGTTCGGGCTGGCCAGCCAGCCGTTGGGCGAGGACGGGTCGTCGACCAGCTCGGCCT
This sequence comes from Micromonospora sp. NBC_01392, assembly GCF_045040125.1. NCBI lineage: Bacteria > Bacillati > Actinomycetota > Actinomycetes > Micromonosporales > Micromonosporaceae > Micromonospora > Micromonospora sp. NBC_01392. The sequence continues at coordinate 4,482,453 of NZ_CP109549.1, forward strand.
TGCCGGCGAGCGAGCCGGCGGTCTCCACCAGGTTGACCCGGGTGGCGGCGACCACCTGCACGTTGCCGGCGATCAGCGCCTGCACCGCCTGCGGGTTCTCCGGGTACTCCTTGATCTCCAGCGGCCGGCCGGCGCAGCTCTCCTTGGCGTACGTGGCCAGATTCTTCGCCTGGTTGCTGGCCTTCTGCACGGCGACCGTCCGGCCGCAGAGGTCGGCCACCGTCTTCACGCCGAGCGGGTTGCCGGCGGCGACCAGGAACCCGGTGCCGGAGGCGGAGTAGTCGACGAACGTGGCGACCTGCTGGCGTTCCTTCTTGTCGGTGATGCCACCGGCGATGGCGTCGTACTTGGCGGCCTGGAGGCCGGGCACCAGGCCGTCGAACGGCTGCTGGGTGAAGGTGGCCTTGAGGCCGAGCCGGGCCGAGGCGGCCTGGAACAGGTCGGGGTCGAGGCCGACGAACTGGTCGGTGCGGCCCTCCACCTTGAAGTCGACGAACGGCTGGTAGGGGGCGTTGGTGGCGACCGTGACGGTGCCGCGACCGCGGACGTCGGACGGGACCTTGGCGGCGACGGCCTTGTCGGTCTCGACCGGGCCGACACCGTCGATGGTGACCGAGACGGGCTTGATCTCGTCGGTGGCGCCGCCGGTGGCGGTGGCGCCACCGCAGGCGGTGGTGGCGAGCAACGCCGTGGTCGCGCCGACCAGGGCGAGGGAACGGATGCGCATGGGGAGTCCTTCCGGGGGCCGGATCAGCCAGCCCCCGGACTGTAACTCACGTTACGATCTCGGTGGGGTTACAGTTTTTTGTAACGGACGTTTCAGTGGTCGCCGAACGCCTGCTGCGCCCCCTCCATCGCCTTGAGCCGCGCGCCGGCCACCGGGCCGAGCCTGTCGATCAGCGCCGCGACCAGCGTCTCCACCAACGCCAGCGTGGGCACGAAGCTGTCGTACGGCGACGGCGAGTCGACCCGGGCGGGCAGCACCACCTCGGCCAGCCCGGCCACCGGCGACAGCCACCGGTCGGTGAACAGCACCACCCGGGCGCCCCGCGCGGTCACCTCCCGGGCCAGCGCCAGCGTCGGCTCCTCGTACCGGCGGAAGTCGAAGAGCACGACGAGATCCCGCTTGCCGACGTCGACGAGCATGTCGGCGCGCGCCACCGGCCCGGGCGGCAGCAGCCGGCTGTTGCCGCGCACCTGCATCAGGTGCAGCACCAGGTAACTGGCCACCAGCGCGGAGAACCGGCCACCGGCCGCGGTGACCCGGAACTGCTGGTCGGCGAGGAGCCGCACGGCCGCGTCCAGCTCCCCCCGGGGCAGGTCGGCGAGCGTGCCGGCCACCGCCGCCGGCAGCGTCGTCGCGGCCCGGGGCAACGCGCCCTCCGGCGGCGCCCCGCCGTGCTCGGCGGCCCGGTAGGCGGTCAGCGGCGAGGTCTCCCGCTCCGCCAACTCGTCGCGCAGCGCGCGCTGGAACTCCGGGTACCCGCCGAAACCGAGCCGGGACAGCAGCCGCAGCACGGTCGGCGCGCTCACCTCGGCGCGTTCGGCAAGCGCGGCCACCGTGCCCAGGCCGGCGGAGGGATAGGCGGCGAGCAGCGTGCGGGCGACCCGGCGCTCGGCCGGGCTGCACTCGCCGAGCCGTCCACGGATCAGCGCCGCGACGCCCACCACGTGCGGATCGTCGACAGCTTCGGAGTTCGGCACGAGCAGAGCGTAACGGCCCACCGGCCGGTGGGCGGGCGGGCGTCGCCCGCCCGCCCACGAACCCGTTCCGGTCAGGACTTCGTGATCGCGCAGGCGTAGTCGGCGGTGCCGGAGCCGGCGTACGCCTCCAGGTCGAGGTGGTAGGTGGCCGAGCCGGAGGCGGTCCGGGTCAGCGTGACCGACTCGTCCGTCCCGGCGCCGTCGTTCACCGACCGGGTCAGCGTGCTGCCGGTGGCGCTGAGCAGGTACAGGTCCGCGTCGTAGGCGGACGGCACCGCGCAGTTCACGGTCAGCGTCTGTCCACTGCCGAGCGTCAGCGAGAAGTAGTCCCGGTCGGCGGTGCTCTTCATGTCCCCGGTGACGGTGGCCGGGAAGGTCAGCCCGGAGATGTTGTTCGCGGCGGTCCGGGAGTCGTTCGGCTCCACCTCGGCGTAGGACGACCCGCCCGACGGCGGCGGGGTGGTCGAGCAGTCGGTCACCGGCGTGCCGCTGTAGAGGCTGCTGTCCGGCACGCCGGCACGCACGCTGCGCAGGTAGTAGCCGCAGGTGGGCCGGTTGGCGAAGTCGTAGCTCTGCCCGTCGGTCAACTTCCAGATCTTGACGCCGGTGTAGGTCAGCGGCTGCCCGGACACCGCCACCTCGGGCTGGTGGTCGCCGAGCACCACGTACGCGCTCGGGCCGCTGAGCGTGGCCCGGCCGGCCCGGTCGACGTAGAGCGACGCGCCCTCCTCGACCCCGACGCCCCACGCCTTGCCGCCGGCGACCAGCCCGTCCTTGACCGCGCGGGCCACGAACGCGATGGTCCGGCCCATCCGGTCCCGGGTGACGAAGTGCGAGTCGTTGATCGTCCCGGCGTAGTTCGGCCAGCGGAACATGCCGGTGGTGAACGTCAACGACCTGTCGTACGGGTTGGCCAGCGCGGTCGCCGAGGTGGTGCTCGCGGTGCAGGCGTCGTAGACCACGTCGCTGTTGACGTGGTGCCCGGCGCTGCCGCCGCCGACGCCGCCGCCCTTGGCCACCACCGACTCCACCGACGCCTCCAGCGCGGTGCCCTTCCAGGCCACGTAGCGGCACTGGTCGCCGCCGGCGAAGTAGACGAACTCGGCGTTGCGGATGTCCGCGTTGACCTGACTGTTGTTGCCGTCCGCGGTGGCGGTGAGGGTGAGCGTGGTGCAGGAGTTGACGCCGGCCAGCGGCGTGATCACGTCGCACTCCGGGGTGCCGGAGCCGGAGCCGGCGACCACCACCACGTCGATCGCGCCGGTGCCGCCGCGGATCGCGTCGACCGCCCTGGTCATGGTGGCGGTGACGATGCCGCCGGAGCCGTTCATGGTGTACGCCGGGCCGGACCAGCTCGCCCGGCTGGCGTCCGTGGCGCTGCCCTGGCGTACCCGGGTGACCTGGGCGTGCGCGGCGGTGACGCCGAGCGGGGCGACGGTGAGCAGTGCGGCGGCGGCCGCCGTCACGGCGAGCCGGCGAGAGTTGTGGGAAGGGGACATGGGCACCTCCGAGGGGCCACGAAGCGATGAAACAGAAGTTACATCCATTAAGTTCACTGCTCAATACGTAACTTCTGTTACATGCCGGTGACGGCGGCGCCGGGCACCCGGCCCGACGCCGCCCGCCCGCGTCAGGCCGGCCGGATGCCGACCACCACGTCGGTGAACGTGGTGGCCGTCGCGCCCCGCCAGGCCGCGAAGCCGGTGCCCCGGGTCAGCCGCGCCACCCACATCGGGTCCTTCTCGTACGACGTGCCGCCGACCGCCACACACCCGGTACGAGCGGCCAGACCGTCCTCGACCAACCCGACCATGGCGTAGTCGTAGAAGACGTCCTCGGACGGCGTCGCGGTGCACGCGCCGGCGGCCGGCCGGACGCGCGGCTTGCCGGCGGCCGGCACGAGCCGCCAGCGCGGCGCGTCGTACGCGTCCCCGGCGGTGAGCCGGCTCCACCGCACGCCCTCGATCCCCCACACCCCGTCGTGGTCGGTGACCCGGGCCCGGCGCAGGTCCAGCACGCCGACCCCACGCTGCCCGAGCACCCGCAGCGACTGCCGCCGGCCGCCGACGCCGGTCACCTCCAGCGCGGTGTTCTCGTCCAGGCCGAACACCCGGTGGTGCCCGGTGTCCGAGGCGAGGCGGATCGACCGCGCCTCCCGCCCCCGGCGGGAGAAGTGCGTGTCGACCAGCCCGGCGGTGAAGAACCCGAACCCGCCGCGCGGCAGGTAGCCGAGCACGTCCGGGTCGTCGAAGTAGCCCGGCTTCGCGCCGTCGCGCAGCCCCGGCTCGGTGGAACCACCGGTGATCATGTCCCGGCCGGCCATGATCTGCGCGCCCGCGCTGGTGCCGGCGACCACCGCGCCGCCCCGCAGCTTGCGCCGGATCGCGGCCAGCGCCGCGCTGTCCCGCTGCGCCGCGCCCCGGGTCATCGTGGTGACGTAGCGGTACTGGTCGCCGCCGCCGAGGAAGAAGCCGGTCATCGACTCGATCTGCCGGACCACCGCCGGATCGTCGGCGGCGCCCGGGTGGTCCAGGTCGATCGGGATCCACCGGGCGTCGGCCACCCCGTAGGAACGGAACAGGTCGGCGTAGTAGTCGCCGTTGCAGACACTGTTGTTGCAGTCCGGCGTGCCGGCGTCGGGATCCTCGGCGGGCACCGGCGCGCCCGCGGTGAGGATGCCGATCCGGGCCTTTCCGGGGCCGCCGGCCAGCCGGACGATGTCGTCGTAGATCTCCCGGTTGTCGTCGGCGAGCGCGCCGCCGACCAGCACCAGACTGCCGCCGTGGCGGTGCGGGTGGGACCCGGTGGCCGAGGCCGGGACCGCGGCGACCGGCACACTGAGCACGACCGCCGCGCAGGCGCCGACCCCCAGGGTCAGCAGGCGGTTCAAGGGCATGGTTGCTCCTCACAGAACCGTGAGGGCGGGCCGCGAGCAGAGCGTACGGCATCCGCGCCGCAGCGACAATGTTGAGAGCGCTAACATCGCCTTCCGTTAATCTCCGACGCCAACGAAGCGTTGACAGTCGACTATGTAAACGCCACGCTAAGAGCGATTGTTAGCGTTAACTTGGTCGTCATCTCCGTTGGAGGAGGATCGATGGACCCCACCACCACCCGTCGTCGCCTGGCGGTCGCGCTCGCCCCCCTGGCCCTGCTGGTCGCCGTGACCGCGTCCGTGATCGCCCCGGACGCGTCCCCGGCGCGCGCCGCCGGCACCGGGCCCTGCGACATCTACGCCGCCGGCGGCACGCCCTGCGTGGCCGCGCACAGCACCACCCGCGCGCTCTACGGCGCCTACGCCGGGCCGCTCTACCAACTGCGCCGCGCGTCCGACAACACCACCCGCGACGTCGCGCCGCTCGCCGCCGGCGACGTCGCGAACGCCGCCACCCAGGACGCGTTCTGCGCCAACACGAGCTGCCTGATCAGCGTCATCTACGACCAGTCCGGCCGCGGCAACCACCTGACCCAGGCGCCACCCGGCGGGTTCTCCGGCCCGGCGGCCGGCGGCTACGACAACCTCGCCGACGCCACACTCGCCCCGGTCACGCTGAACGGCCGCAAGGCGTACGGGGTGTTCGTGGCGCCCGGCACCGGCTACCGCGACAACACCACCAACGGCATCGCCAAGGGCGACCAACCCGAGGGCATGTACGCCATCTTCGACGGCACCCACTACAACGGCGGCTGCTGCTTCGACTACGGCAACGCCGAGACCAACAGCCGCGACAACGGCAACGGCACCATGGAAGCCATCTACTTCGGCAACATCAAGGTCTGGGGCTACGGCACCGGCAACGGCCCCTGGGTGATGGCGGACCTGGAGAACGGCCTCTTCTCCGGCGTCAATCCCGGCTACAACGCCAACGACCCGTCGGTGAGCCACCGGTTCCTGACCGCGATCGTCAAGGGCGAGCCGAACCACTGGGCCATCCGGGCCGGCAACGCCCAGTCCGGCGCGCTGTCCACGTACTACAACGGGCCCCGTCCCAACGCGCCCGGCTACAACCCGATGAAGAAGGAAGGCGCGATCATCCTCGGCATCGGCGGCGACAACAGCCACGGCTCCGCCGGCACGTTCTACGAGGGCGTGATGACCTCCGGCTACCCGACCGACGCCACCGAGAACGCGGTCCAGGCCAACATCACCGCCGCCGGCTACGCGGCGGCCACCGGCGGCAGCCGGCAGAACGTGGAGATCGTCGGCGGCCAGTCGGGCCGCTGCGTCGACGTGCCGAACGGCAGCACCACCAACGGCACCCAGGTACAGCTCTGGGACTGCTGGGGCGGCACCATGCAGCGCTGGACCTACACCGCCGCCCGGCAACTCCAGGTGTACGGCAACAAGTGCCTCGACGCCGAGGCGTCCGGGACCACCGCCGGCACCCGGGCCATCATCTGGGACTGCAACGGCCAGGCCAACCAGCAGTGGAACCTCAACGGCAACGGCACCGTCAGCAGCGCCCAGTCCGGGCTCTGCCTCGACGCCACCAGCCAGGGCACCGCGAACGGCACCAAGGTCGCGCTCTGGACCTGCAACGGCGGCGCCAACCAGCAGTGGAACCTGCGCAACTGATCCGGCGGCCGGGCGGGCGACGGCCCGCCCGGCCGACCCCGTACTCCCGTCCCGGAGGCTTCGCATGCCCGCTCCCCTCATGAACCGCCGGATGCTCCTGCGCGCGACCGGCGCGACCGCCGTCGCGGCCACCGCCGGCTCCCTCACCGGCGGTGGCGCGGCCGGCGCGGCGCTGGCCCCGGCCCGCCCGGACATCGGCGTCTCCGCGTACGCGTTCGACCCCGGCCAGGTACGGCTGACCGCGAGCCGCTGGCTGGACAACCAGAACCGCACGCTGTCCTACCTGCGTTTCGTCGACGTCAACCGGCTGCTCTACAACTTCCGCGCCAACCACCGGCTCTCCACCGCCGGGGCCGCCGCCAACAGTGGCTGGGACGCGCCGAACTTCCCGTTCCGCACCCACATGCAGGGCCACTTCCTGACCGCCTGGGCGCAGGCCTGGGCGGTGACCGGCGACACCACCTGCCGGGACAAGGCGGTCACCATGGTCGCCGAGCTGGCGAAGTGCCAGGCCAACAACGGCGCGGCCGGCTTCAACACCGGCTACCTGTCCGGCTTCGGAGAGTCCGACTTCACCGCGCTGGAGGCCCGGACGCTGAGCAACGGCAACGTGCCGTACTACTGCATCCACAAGACGCTGGCCGGCCTGCTCGACGTGTGGCGCCTGATCGGCAGCACGCAGGCCCGGGACGTGCTGCTGGCGCTCGCCGGCTGGGTCGACCAGCGCACCGGCCGGCTCACCTCGGCCCAGATGCAGGCCATGCTCGGCACCGAGTTCGGCGGCATGAACGCGGTGCTCACCGACCTCTACCAGCAGACCGGCGACGCCCGGTGGCTGACCACGGCGCAGCGCTTCGACCACGCCGCCGTGTTCAACCCGCTCGCGTCGAATTCCGACCAGCTCAACGGACTGCACGCGAACACCCAGGTGCCGAAGTGGATCGGGGCGGCCCGGGAGTACAAGGCCACCGGCACCACCCGCTACCGCGACATCGCCACCAACGCCTGGACCATCACCGTCGGCGCACACACGTACGCCATCGGCGGCAACAGCCAGGCCGAGCACTTCCGCGCGCCCAACGCCATCGCCGGCTACCTGCGCAACGACACCTGCGAGGCGTGCAACACCTACAACATGCTCAAGCTGACCCGGGAGCTGTGGCAGCTCGACCCCGACCGGGTCGGATACGTCGACTTCTACGAGCGGGCGCTGCTCAACCACATGATCGGCCAGCAGAACCCGGCCGACAGCCACGGCCACGTCACGTACTTCACCCCGCTGAACCCGGGCGGTCGACGCGGTGTCGGCCCGGCCTGGGGCGGCGGCACCTGGAGCACCGACTACAACTCCTTCTGGTGCTGCCAGGGCACCGGGCTGGAGACCAACACCAACCTGGCCGACGGCATCTACTACCACAACGGCACCACGCTGACCGTCAACCTGTTCCTGCCCTCGGTGCTCACCTGGAGCCAGCGCGGCATCACGGTCACCCAGAGCACCTCGTACCCGGTCTCGGACACCACGACGCTCACCGTCACCGGCTCGGTGGCCGGGTCGTGGACGATGCGGATCCGGATCCCGTCGTGGACCACCGGGGCGACCGTCAGTGTCAACGGCACGGCGCAGGGCATCGCCACCACGCCGGGCAGCTACGCCGTGCTGACCCGCGACTGGGCCGCCGGGGACGTGGTCACGGTCCGCCTGCCGATGCGGGTGACCACGGTGGCCGCCAACGACGACGCGGCGGTCCAGGCGGTCATGTACGGGCCGGTGGTGCTCTCCGGCAACTACGGCAACACCACGCTGAGCGCGCTGCCGACGCTTGACGTCGCCTCGGTCACCCGGACCGGAGGCAGCTCGCTGGCGTTCACCGCCACCGCGAACGGCGCCGCCGTCAACCTCGGACCCTTCTACGACGCGCACGGGTTCAACTACACGGTCTACTGGCGGGCCGGCACGGGCGGCGGCGGTGGCGGCGAGGCGAGCTTCCGGCTGGCCAACGCCGCCAGCGGGCTCGTGCTGGGCATCCAGAACATGTCCACCGCCGACGGCGGGCTCGCCCTCCAGTGGGGCGACACCGGCACCGCCGACCACGACTGGCAACTCCTGGTCGACGGGTCGGCGCTGAAACTACGCAACGTCAACAGCGGCAAGGTGCTCGGCGTGGAGAACATGTCCACCACCGACAACGCGCGGATCCTCCAGTGGGCCGACAACGGCACCGCGGACCACCTCTGGACCGTGGTCGACGTCGGCGACGGCACCCACAAGCTGCGCAACGTCAACAGCGGCAAGCTGCTCGGCATCTCCGGCGGCTCGACCGCGCAGGGCGCGACGGCGGTGCAGGACCCGGACAACGGCAGCGCGGACAACCAGTGGCGCTTCCTGCCCAACGGCGCCCGCCGGCTCCAGAACCTCGGCAGCGGGCTCGTGCTCGGCGTGCAGGACATGTCCACCGCCGACGGCGGGCTGGTCATCCAATGGGGCGACTCCGGCACCGCCGACCACCTCTGGACCGCGCTCGTGGACACCGGCGGCTACCTGCGGCTGCGCAACTCGAACAGCGGCAGGGTGCTCGGTGTCGAGGGCGGCTCCACCGCTGCCGGCGCGCGGATCGTCCAGTGGGCCGACAACGGCGCCGCCGACCACCGCTGGCGGCTGCGCCACGGCGGGAACGGCTACTTCCGGATCCAGTGCGCGAACGGCGGTCGGGTGCTCGGCCTGAGCGGCGGCTCCGGCAGCCAGGGGGCGCAGGCCGTGCTCGGCGACGATTCCGGCGCCGCGCACCAGCGCTGGCGCTTCGTCTGAGACTCGGGGTACGCGTCGCGGCGCCCCGCCCCGCGTACCTCCGTGGTGACGCCGTCGCCGCCGGGCCGGGCGACCCGGCGGCGACGGCTCCGCCCCGCCGCGCGAGCCGGCTGATCGGACGCGCCCGGCGGACGCCGACGCCCCTGCCGAGCCCACCGGCTCGGCGCGGGGCCGGGGTGGGCCGAGAACCGCTCAGCGCAGCGAGGGCGAGGCCTCAGCGCACCGGGGGCGGGCCGACGCTGCGGCGTGGGACCAGCGTCGGCGCGATGGTCTGCCGCAGCGGCCCGACGCTGGCGGACTCGATCTGGGTCAGCAGCAGATCGAGGCTCGCCCGGGCCACCGCCCCGAAGTCGGGCCGCACGGTGGTCAGCGGCGGGATGAAGTAGGCCGCCTCCGGCACGTCGTCGAAACCGACCACGCTGATGTCGTCCGGCACCCGTCGGCCGTGCTCGTGCAGCGCCCGCAGCACACCGAGCGCCAGGTGGTCGTTGGCGGTGAAGACAGCGGTGACCTCCGGCATCCGGGCCAGCATCTGACCGCACCGGTAGCCCGCCGCGGCCGACCAGTCCGCCGGGACCAGCGGCGGCACCTCGGCGCCGGCGAGCCGCAGCGCCTCGCGCCAGCCCTCGATCCGGCCGGCGCTGTCGAACCAGTCCGACGGGCCGGACACGTGCCAGACCGTGCGGTGCCCGGCGTCGAGCAGGTGCTGGGTGGCGGCCCGGGCACCAGCCACCTGGTCCACCGTCACCAGCGGGATCGGCCGGCGCGGATCGCCGTCGACGGTCACCAGCGGCACGTCGTGGGGCAGCCGTTCCAGTGCCTCGCCGGCCGACTCGACCGGCGCGATCACCACGATGCCGGCCACCCGGTGCGCGAGGTGACGCTCCACCGCGGCCGAGATGGACCGGTGGTCGAGGTCGCTGACGCTGCCCACGCTGACCGCGAAGCCGGCCTCGGCGGCGGTCTGCTCCAGCGCGGCCAGCAGCGAGGCCGGGCCGTAGAGCGTGGTGTTCTGCGCGACCACGCCGATCACCTGGGACCGGCCGGTGACCAGCGCGCGGGCCGCGCGGTTGGGTCGGTAACCGAGTTCGGTGATCGCCGCCTGGACCCGTAGTCGGGTCTGCTCCCGCACATTGGGATGCCCGTTCAGCACCCGGGAGACCGTCTGGTGCGAGACGCCGGCGAGGCGTGCCACGTCCGTCATCGCAGGACCGCGCACGGCCACCTCACTTTCGCCACTGCCCACGTGGCCGAACCGGGTCGACGTCGACCGGGCCGGCCCGGGTGGCGACAGTCTACGCCAGTTGTCCCACCGGTCACGGTACGGTCGATCCACCGTTCGCGTCATCCTGTCGGATTATCGGAGAATTGACGACGAGCCCATTCTCCATTCGTGGCGACCACGGGGAAGCCGCAGCTCCGGACCGGTCGGAGGACCGGGGTGGGGCATTTCCGGCGAGTGCCGGCACCCCACCCCGGGCAATTCTCCGGCGCGTCAGGCACGGAAAATGGTGACCCGCGTCACGGCGACCGAACCGGTTTCCGGTGCAGAACTGCCGGCCCGGTCAGAATCCGCGGGCGAGCCGGTAGTACGCCTGGTTCCAGCGCAGCTCGTCGGCGAAGCGGTGCGCCTCGGTGTCGCCGTCGATGACCACCAGCTCGGTACGCGTCATCGCGGCCAGGTCGCGCAGCTCCTCCACGCCCACCGCCTGGGAGAGCACGGTGTGGTGCGGCGCGCCCGCCGTGATCCACGCCTCCGCCGAACCGGACAGGTCCGGCCGGGGCCGCCAGACCGCGCGGGCCACCGGCAGCCGGCGCAACGGCTGCGGCGGCGGCACCACGTCGACCACGTTGGCCACCAGCCGGAACCGCTCCCCCATGTCGGCCATGCCGAGCACCACCGCCGGGCCGGACGCCGCGTTGAAGACCAGCCGGACCGGGTCCTCCCGCCCACCGATGCCCAGCGGGTGCACCTCCGCCGTCGGCACGTCCGCGGCGATGCTCGGGCACACCTCCAGCATGTGCGCGCCGAGCACCAGCTCGTGCCCGAACGTCAGGTCGTAGGTGTAGTCCTCCATGAAGGACGTGCCGCCCTCGACGCCGACGGCCATCGCCTTCAGCGTCCGGACCAGCACGGAGGTCTTCCAGTCCCCTTCCCCGCCGAAGCCGTACCCCTCGGCCATCAGCCGCTGCACCGCGATGCCGGGAAGCTGGCGCAGGCCGCCCAGGTCCTCGAAGTTCGTGGTGAACGCGCGGAAGCCGCCGGTGTCCAGGAACGCGCGCAGACCCAGCTCCTGGCGGGCGGCGTAGCGCAGCGAGTCGTGCCGCTCGCCGCCGGGACGCAGCGCGGCGTCCACCCGGTAGGTGTCGTCGTACTCCTTGACCAGGTCGTCCACCTGCGCGTCGGCGACCGCGTCGACCGCGTCGACCAGGTCGTTGACGCCGTAGGTGTTGACCGAGACGCCGAACCGCAGCTCCGCCTCGACCTTGTCCCCCTCGGTCACCGCGACGTCGCGCATGTTGTCGCCGAACCGGGCCAGCCGCAGCGTCCGCATCGACGACGAGCCGACCGCCGCGCGGGCCCAGGCCGCCACCCGGCCGACCACCCGCGGGTCGGTGACGTGGCCGGCGATCGTCTTGCGGGCCACCCCGAGCCGGGTCTGGATGTACCCGAACTCGCGGTCGCCGTGCGCGGCCTGGTTCAGGTTCATGAAGTCCATGTCGATGGTGTCCCACGGCAGCGCCACGTTGGCCTGCGTGTGCAGGTGCAGCAGCGGCGTCTGCAGCGCGTCCAGCCCGGCGATCCACATCTTCGCCGGCGAGAACGTGTGCATCCAGGCGATCACCCCGACCGCGCCCTGCACGGCCGCGTCCCGGCACACCGCCAGAATGTCCGCGCTGGAGGTCAGGACCGGCTTCCAGCACACCCGGACCGGGATGTCCGGCGAGGCGTCCAACCGGGCGGCGATCTCCCGGGACTGGTCGGCGACCTGCCGGAGCGTGTCCTCGCCGTAGAGGCCCTGGCTGCCGGTGAGGAACCAGACCTCGGGCTGGGGGTGAGTTGCCATGTTGTTGCCTTCCGCGCTAGGAGCCGTCACTTGAACCGGATGCCGATGAGGCGCTGGAGGAGGATGAACGCGAAGAGCAGCCCGCCGATCACGATCTTCGTCCACCAGGAGTTGAGGCTGCCGTCGAACGTGATCAGCGTCTGGATGACGCCGAGCACCAGCACGCCGAGGACGGTGCCGAAGACGTAGCCGGACCCGCCGGTGAGGACGGTCCCGCCGATCACGACCGCGGCGATCACGTCCAGCTCCATGCCGACGGCGATCAGCGGCGCGCCGGAGAGCGTGTAGAACGACAGCAGGATGCCGCCGATCGCCGAGCACAACCCGCTGATGGTGTAGACGGCGATCCGGGTGCGCCCGACCGGCAGGCCCATCAGCAACGCCGACTGCGCGTTGCCGCCGACCGCGTACACGTTGCGGCCGAACCGGGTGTACGCCAGCACGTACGCGGCCACCAGGACCACCGCGAACGCGATCAGCACACTTATCGACACGAAGTTCCCGGCCGGATTGCCGATCCGCTCCTGGGACATGCCGGTCCAGAAGCCGTCGGTGATGGAGATCGAGGCGCCGCTGATGAACGTGCACATGCCCCGGGCGAAGAACATCCCGGCGAGCGTGACGATGAACGGTTGGATGTCGAAGAAGTGGATCGCGCAGCCCATCAGGAACCCCAGGATCGGGCCGATGAGCAACGCGATGACGAGCACCAGGGCCGCCGGCATCCCGTCGCGCAGCAGCGCGGCCGACACCATCGCGGTCATCGCGACGACCGCGCCGACGGACAGGTCGATGCCGCCGGTGAGGATCACGAACGTCATGCCGACCGCGACCACGAGCACGAAACCGTTATCGATGAAGACGTTGAAGATGACCTGGACGTTGGAGAAGGCGCGGTACTGGGACACCCCGATGCCGTACATGACCAGCAGCAGGGTGAGCGTGGCCAGGACCGGGACGTGCCGCCGGGACAGGCTGGGCCGCCAGGACCGGCCGGTGGTCAACGACGTGCTGGTCATGCCGGCACCTGCTCCTTCTCCCGCTGCGGGGTCGCCGGGCCGGGCTCGACACCGCGTCGGCGGCGACGGAACCGGGCCCGGAACGCCGGGGCCTGCACGAGGCAGACGGCGATGACGACGACGGCCTTGAAGAGCAGCGACGTCTGCGGCGAAATGTTCATGGCGTACACCGTGGTGGTCAGCGTCTGGATGATCAGCGCGCCGAGGACGGTGCCGCTGAGCGAGAACCGGCCACCGGCCAGCGAGGTGCCGCCGATGACCACCGCGAGGATCGCGTCGAGTTCGATCCAGAGCCCGGCGGCGTTGCCGTCCGCGCTTGACACGTTCGCGGTGACCATGAAGCCGGCGAGCGCGGCACAGGCGGCGCTGACCACGTAGACGAGGAAGACGATGCGCCGGGACCGGATGCCGGCCAGCCGACTGGCCTCGGCGTTGCCGCCGACCGACTCGACGATCAGTCCGAGCGCGGTGCGCCGGGTGAACGCGGCCACCAGCAGCGCCGCGGCGAGCGCGATCAGGATGGCCAGCGGCAGCGTCAGGAAGTGCCCGAGCCCGATGGCCCGGTACGGGCCGGAGTTGATCGTGATGATCTGGCCCTCGGTGACGAGCTGGGCGATCCCCCGACCGGCCACCATGAGGATCAGCGTGGCGATGATGGGCTGGATGCCGATCACCGCGACCAGCACCCCGTTCCACGCGCCGAGCACCAGCGCGACGCCGAACGCCAGGGCCAGCGCGGTGAGCACGGTGGACGGGCTGTTCGGGTCGGCCGCCTCGCTGATGTGCAGGCAGGCGATCGCGCCGCTGATGGCGCAGAGCGAGCCGACGGACAGGTCGATGCCGCCGGTGGCGATGACCAGGGTCATCCCGAGCGCGACGAGGATCAGCGGCGCGCTCAACCGGAGGATGTCGATCGGGGTGCCGTACAGGTGGCCGCTCTTGACCTCCACGGCGAGGAAGCCGGGCCGGTAGACCGTGTTCGCGAGGATCATGACCACGAGCACGAGGGCCGGCCAGAACAGGCGGTGCCCGGTCAGCGGGCGGAGGCGGTCGGTGAGGGTGTTCATCGGTTCACCTCCTCCCGGGGGGTTCCGCTGGCGATGGTGCGCATGACGCGGTCCGCGTCGAGCGTGTCGTCGTTGGTGAGCTGGGCGACCATCTCACGATCCCGCATGACCGCGACCCGGTGGCTCAGGCGCAGCACCTCCTCCAGCTCGGCGGAGATGAACAGCACCGCCATGCCGCCGTCGGAGAGCTGCACCACCAGTTTCTGGATCTCGGCCTTGGCGCCGATGTCGATGCCGCGGGTGGGCTCGTCGAGGATGAGCAGGCGCGGCTCGGTGATGAGCCAACGCGCCAGCAGCACCTTCTGCTGGTTGCCGCCGGAGAGGTTGCGCACCGGCAGCTCCGGGTTCGCCGGCCGGATGCTGAGCGCCTGGACGTACTTCTGGACCAGCTCGTCCTGCCGGCGACGCGGGATCGGCCGCAGCCAGCCGCGCGCGGCCTGCATCGCCAGGATCATGTTCTCCCGGACCGACAGCTCCGGCACGATGCCCTCCGCGCGGCGGTTCTCCGAGCAGAAGCCGATGCCCCGGTCGATGGCCTGGATCGGGGTACGCAGCGGCGCCCGGCCGCCGTCGACGAGGACCTGACCGTGGTCGGCGCGGTCGGCGCCGAAGAGCAGCCGGGCCACCTCGGTGCGGCCGGAGCCGAGCAGGCCGGCCAGGCCGACCACCTCACCGGCATGGATGCGCAGGCTGAACGGGGCGACCGCCCCGCGCCGGCCCAGCTCCGCGGCGTCCACCAGCGGTGCCCGCCCGTCCGGCGCGACGGTGGCGCGCTTCTGCTGCTCGTCGAGGCGCTCCAGCACGTCCAGCTCCTGGCCGATCATCTTCTCCACCAGGCTGAACTGGGGCAGTTCCTCGGTGCGGTACTCCCCCACCAGGGTGCCGTTGCGCAGCACCGTGATGCGGTCGGCGATGCCGTAGACCTGGTCGAGGAAGTGCGTGACGAACAGGATCGCGATCCCCTCGTCCCGGAGCTGGCGCATGATCCGGAAGAGCTGGGCGACCTCGCCGGCGTCCAGGCTGGAGGTCGGTTCGTCGAGGATGAGCACCCGGGCCCGCACGTCGATCGCCCGGGCGATGGCGACCATCTGCTGCACGGCGAGCGAGTACGTCCCGAGCGGCGCGGCGACGTCCAGGTCGAGGTCGAGCCGGGCCAGGAGCGCCCGGGCCCGGCGTCGCATCTCGCCCCAGCGCACGGCGCCCAGCCGGCGGGGCTCCCGGCCGATGGAGATGTTCTCCGCCACCGACAGGTTCGTGCAGAGGTTGACCTCCTGGTAGACGGTGCTGACGCCGGCCGCGGCGGCCTGCATCGGACCGGAGAAGGACACCTGCTCACCGGCGAGCGTGACGGTGCCGGCGTCGGTGCCGTAGACGCCGGTCAACACCTTGATCAGGGTCGACTTGCCGGCGCCGTTCTCGCCCATGAGGGCGTGGACCTCGCCCGGGAACAGCCGGAAGTCGACGTCGTGGAGCGCGCGCACCCCGGGGAAGGTCTTGCTGATTCCGGTCATGGTCAGGACCGGACGGTCACCCGTCATGCCATCGGACCTCTTCTGAAACGGTGGTGGCACGGGGGCCGCCGTCGGTGCGACGGCGACCCCCGGTGTGGGGCTCAGTACTTGCGGTTGGGCAGCGCTTCCTTCGCCGTCTCCTGCGTGAAGGTGGTCTCCTCGGTCTCGATCCGGGGCGGCACCTCCTCGCCGGCCTTGACCTTCTTGGCCAGGTCCATCAGCTGCGGGCCGAGCAGCGGGCTGCACTCGGCGATGAAGTTGAACTTGCCGTCCGCGAGCGCCTGCATGCCGTCCTTCACCGCGTCCACGGTGATGATGGTGATGTCCTTGCCGGGCACCTTGCCGGCCGCGGTGATCGCCTCGAGCGCGCCCAGGCCCATGTCGTCGTTGTGCGCGAAGAGCACGTCGATCTTCGGGTTGGCCTTCAGGAACTGCTCCATGACCTGCTTGCCGCCGGCGCGGGTGAAGTCACCGGACTGCGACGCGACGATCTTCAGGTTGGGGTTGGCCGCGATGGCCTCGCCGAAGCCCTTCTTCCGGTCGTTCGCCGGCGCCGAGCCGGTCGTGCCCTGCAGCTCGACGATGGTGACCGGACCGGTGGCCGCCTTCTTCTGCTCCACCAGCCACTCACCGGCGAGCCGGCCCTCCTTGACGAAGTCCGAGCCGAGGAACGTCTTGTAGAGCGACTTGTCGGCCGAGTCGACCGCGCGGTCGGTCAGGATCACCGGGATCTTGGCGTCCTTGGCCTCCTTGAGCACGGTGTCCCAGCCGGACTCCACCACCGGCGAGAAGGCGATGACGTCGACCTTCTGCTGGATGAAGTTCCGGATCGCCTTGATCTGGTTCTCCTGCTTCTGCTGCGCGTCGTCGAACTTCAGCTCGACACCGGCCTGACCCGCCGCCTCCTTGATCGAGGTGGTGTTGGCGGTCCGCCAGCCGCTCTCGGCGCCGACCTGGGAGAAGCCCAGGACGAGCTTGTCGCTGCCGCCGCTGCCGGAATCGCCGCCGGTGTCGCTGTTGCCGCAGGCGACCATGCCGCCGGCGAGCAGCACGCCGGTCAGGACCGCGATCACCGTACGGGCCGTACTCCTGGTTCGCATTGTTCTCCTCGGGGTGGGGGTGATCCGGGCGCGCGACCGGCGAGCCGGGGCGACCGGTTGTGGTGGTGGGATGAGGTGGTGCTGGTCCGGGTCACCCGGCGGGCGGGCGCTGGCCGTACACGTTCTGGTAGCGGTCGTGGAGCGAGTCGACGTCGGCCGACGCGATCGGCAGCGGCGGCCCGAGCGCGCGGGCCAGGTGCGCGGTGCGGGCGACGTCCTCGCACATCACCGCCGCCTTGACCGCCGCGCGGGCGTCCCTGCCGATGCTGAACACGCCGTGGTTGCGCATGAGCACCGCGGGCGAGCGGTGCCCGGACAGCGTGCTGACGATGCCCTTGCCGATGTCGTCGCCGCCGATCAGCGCGAACGGACCGACCGGGATCTCGCCGCCGAACTCGTCGGCCTGCGCGGTCAACCAGCACGGGATCGCCTCGCCCCGGGCCGCCCAGGCGGTGGCGTAGCCGCTGTGCGTGTGCACCACGCCGCCGACCTCGGGCATCGCGCGGTAGACGTAGGCGTGCGCGGCGGTGTCGCTGGACGGCGAGCCGGCGCCGTCGACCACGACCCCGTTGAGGTCGCAGACCACCATCGTGTCGGCGGTCAGGTCGTCGTAGTCCACGCCGCTCGGCTTGATCACCATCAGGTCCTGGCCGGGGACGCGCGCCGAGACGTTGCCGGCCGTCCAGGCCACCAGGCGGTAGCGGGTCAGCTCGCCGTGCAGGCGGGCCACCGTCTCGCGGAGCGCGGTGACCTGCCGGGCGATGTCGGGGTTCATCCGACCACCTCCAGGGCCGGGTCGGCGGGCGTCACGGCGGCGTCCACCGCCGCGTTCCGGATCGCCCGCAGGCGGAGCATGACGTCGTTCGCGCCGCGACCGAAGTGGTCGTGCAGCGCCCGGTACTCGGCGTAGAGCGCGTCGTACGCCCGCACGTTCTCCGGGATCGGCCGGTAGACGGCCTCGTCCACCCGCCCCATGGCCGCCGACGCCTCGTGGATCGACGGGTACGCCCCGGCGGCGACCGCCGCGTGGATGGCCGACCCGAGCGCCGGCCCCTGGGCGGAACCGATGATGCCCAGCGGCCGGTTGGTGACGTCGGCGTAGATCTGCATCAGCAGGCGGTTCGAGGTGAGCCCGCCGGCCACCACCAGGTCGTCGACCGGCACGCCCGCCTCGGCGAACGCCTCCACGATCATCCGGGTGCCGTACGCGGTGGCCTCCAGCAGCGCGCGGTAGACGTCCGGCGGTCGGGTGGCCAGCGTCAGCCCGACGACCAGCCCGCTGAGGTCGTGGTTGACCAGCAGCGAGCGGTTGCCGTTCCACCAGTCCAGCGCCACCAGCCCGTGTGCGCCGACCGGCTGGGCGGCGGCCAGCTCGGTGAGCCGCTCGTGCGAGTCGAGGCCGGCCGGGGCGGCGTGCCGCACGAACCAGCCGAAGATGTCCCCCACGCCGCTCTGCCCGGCCTCGAAGCCCCAGGCGCCCGGGCTGATGCCGCCGTCGACCACGCCGCACATGCCGGGGACCTCGGCGGGGTGGGTGCCGTTGAGCACGTGGCAGGTGGAGGTGCCCATGATCGCCACCAGCCGGCCCGGGCGCAGCGCCTGCGCGGACGCGGCGGTGACGTGTGCGTCGACGTTGCCGACCGCGACCGCGATGCCCTCCGGCAGCCCGGTCCAGGCCGCGGCGCGGGCGCTCAGCGCGCCGGCCCGGTCGCCCAGCGGCAGCAGCGGGCCGTCCAGCTTGGCCACGAAGTCGGGGAAGCCGGGGTCGAGCGCGGCGAGGTACTCCGGCGACGGGTAGCGGCCGTCCTGCCGGATTCCCTTGTAGCCGGCGGTGCAGGCGTTACGCGTCTCCGCGCCGCACAGCTCCCAGACGATCCAGTCGGCCGCCTCGATGAAGCGCTCGGCCCGCCGGTAGACCTCGGGGTCCTCGGCCAGGATCTGCAACCCCTTGGCGAACTGCCACTCGGCGGAGATCTTGCCGCCGTAACGGCCGATCCACGGCTCGCCGCGCTCGTGCGCCAACGCGTTGATCCGGTCGGCCTGCGGCTGCGCGGCGTGGTGCTTCCACAGCTTGACCCAGGCGTGCGGCCGGTGGCGCAGCTCCGGGACCTCGCACAGCGGCGTGCCGTCGGCGAGCGTCGGCAGCACGGTGCAGGCGGTGAAGTCGGTGCCGATGCCGACCACCCGGGCCGGGTCCACCCCGGCGGCGGCCAGCGCGGCCGGCACCGCCTCGCGCAGCACGTCGCGGTAGTTGTCCGGGTCCTGCAGGGCCCAGTCCGGGGGCAGCGCCGGGCCGCCGTCGGGCAGCGCCGCCTCGATCACCCCGTGCCGGTACTCGTGCACCGCGGTGCCGAGTTCGGCGCCGTCCCGGACCCGCACCACGAGCGCCCGCCCGGACAGCGTGCCGAAATCGACCCCGACCACGTACCGGTCGGTCGCCTCCACGTCGCTCATCTACACCTCCACCGCGTCACGGAGTTAGTGTTAGCGCTCACATATACATCCGTCAAGACACCTCCGCGCAACGGCTGCGTAACGGAGCCGACGGCGACGCCGCACCCTCCACCGTCGGCGCGGGGACCGGCCCGCCCAGGCCGACGGAAGATCCACCACGGACGCCGACGACCGGCGGTCGACACCCGGACAGGGCGCATTGTTAGCGACAACAATCGATGCCCTGGGAGTCGATGAACGAACGGAGCGGGCAGCGACCCGACGGGACGTACGGAGACGCGGCGCGACGCCCCGCAGAGGGGCTCTCAACGGCCCGTTTCCGACCCGACCGGCGGGCGGAGGGCCGCCCGGGCGACCACGCCGCGACGGGCGCGATGATTTACACAGTTTGATGTCAGCGATAACATTCCCGACCTCGCCGTGCCGCTGCGCACCCCGGGACGGGACGCCCCCGCAGCGCCCCCGGAGGATGGCCGGGGCCGCGACGAGAGGCCGATCCGGTCGGACGCCGGCGCGGCCGTGACCGGTGACATCGGACGCGGAACGACACGACGGATGCCGGCCGCCGCCGCGTGCACGGGCGGCGACCGGATGGCCGGCCGGACGGCGCACCCCCGTCCGGCCGGCCGCTCACCGGCTGCCCGCGGCCCGGCGCTTGTTCCAGATGTCGAACGCCACCGCGGCGAGCAGCACCAGCCCCTTCACCACCGACTGGATCGACTGGTCGATGCCCATGAGCTGCATGCCGTTGCTCATCACCGCCATGATCAGGCCACCCACCATCGCGCCGACCACGGTGCCCACCCCGCCGGTGACCGCCGCGCCGCCGATGAAGGCCGCCGCGATCGCGTCCAGCTCGAACATGTTGCCCGCCGCCGGCTGGGCCCCGTTGGAGCGCGACGAGTAGATCACGCCGGCCACCGCGGAGAGGAAGCCCATGTTGACGAACACCCAGAAGTTGACGGTCTTCACCCGCACGCCGGACAGCGTCGCCGCCGGCAGGTTGCCGCCGATCGCGTAGACCTGGCGACCGAAGACGGTACGGCGGGTGAGCAGGCCGTAGACGAGCACCAGCACGGCCAGGACGATCAGCACGATCGGCAGGCCCCGGGCGTGCGCGAGCTGCCAGGCGAACCACATGACGACGGCGCCGACCACCGCCACCCGCAGCACGAAGAGCGGGAACGACTCCACCGGCTGCTCGTGGCGGACCCGGGCCAGCCGGGTCCGGAACACGCTCGCCGCGTACCCCACCACCGCGAAGACGCCGATGAACAGCGTGAACGCGTCGAAGCCCTGCCCGCCGAGCAGGCCGTTGAGGAAGCCCGCCGCGACCCGCTGGTACTCGGCCGGGAACGGCGACAGCGAGATGTTGTCCAGCACCCGCAGCGTCAGGCCACGGAACAACAGCATGCCGGCCAGCGTGACGATGAACGCCGGAATGCCGGCGTACGCGACCCAGAGACCGTGCCAGGCGCCCACCGCGACGCCCACGGCGAGCGCGGCGAGGATGCCGACCCACCACGGCATGCCCTCCCGGATCACCAGGACGGCCGAGACCGCGCCGGTGAGCGCCACCACCGACCCGACGGACAGGTCGATGTGGCCACCGATGATCACGATGACCATGCCGATCGCGAGCACCAGGATGTAGGAGTACTGGAGAACGATGTTGGTGAGGTTGCCGGGGCTCAGCGAGACGCCGTCGGTGAGGATCGCGAACAGCGCGACGATCACCACCAGGGCGATGTAGATGCCGCTCTGCCGCAGGTTGCCGAGGATCAGCGTCCGCGGGTCACTGGTCCCGGTCTTCAGGGTGGCGGCCGCGCCGGTGTCGGGCGCGTCGACCTTCGGGGAGGTGGCGGGCTTCGTGCTGGTCATCCGACGAGATCCCTGTCCTTGGTCATGAGTTCCATCAGGTTCTCCTGGGTGGCGTCGCCCACCGGCACCTCGCCGGTGATCCGGCCGGCCGCCAGGGTGTAGATGCGGTCGCACATGCCGAGCAGCTCGGGCAGCTCGGAGGAGATGATGACGACGGCCTTGCCGTCCGCCACCAGGCGGTTGACGATGGTGTAGATCTCGAACTTCGCCCCGACGTCGATGCCCCGGGTCGGCTCGTCGAGGATCAGCACGTCCGGGTCGGTGAACAGCCACTTCGCCAGCACGACCTTCTGCTGGTTGCCGCCGGAGAGCTTGCCCACCACCGACATGACGCTCGGCGCCTTGATGTTCATGTCGCGCCGGCCCCGCTCGGCGACCGTGATCTCCTCGTTGCCGTCGATCCAGCCGTTGCGCGCGAGCTTGCCGAGCGCGGCGGCCGAGATGTTGCCCCGCACGTCGTCGATCAGGTTGAGGCCGTAGTGCTTGCGGTCCTCGGTCGCGTACGCGATGCCGGCGGCGATCGCCTCGGCCACCGTGCGGGGCCGCACCTGGCGGCCGTTGACGAAGACCCGGCCGGTGATGTCCCGGCCGTACGCGCGGCCGAACACGCTCATCGCCAGCTCGGTGCGGCCGGCGCCCATCAGGCCGGCGATGCCGACCACCTCGCCGGCGCGGACCGTGAGTGAGGCGTGGTCCACCACCAGCCGGTCCTGGGTCGGGTGACGCACGGTCCAGTCCTCGATCCGCAGCACCTCGGCGCCGGGCGTCGACGTCCGGGTCGGGTAGAACGCCGCGAGGTCGCGACCGACCATGCCGCGGATGATCCGGTCCTGGGTCGCCGTGCCGTCGCTCATGTCCAGCGTCTCGACCGTGCGGCCGTCCCGGATCACGGTCGTCGAGTCCGCGACCGCGGTGATCTCGCCCAGCTTGTGCGAGATCATGATGCAGGTGATGCCCTGGTCGCGGAGCCGCCGCAGCAGGTCCAGCAGGTGCGCCGAGTCGACGTCGTTGAGCGCCGCGGTCGGCTCGTCCAGGATGAGCAGCCGCACCTTCTTGGACAGCGCCTTGGCGATCTCCACCAACTGCTGCTTGCCCACCCCGAGCTGGATCACCGGGGTCACCGGGTTCTCGTGCAGCCCGACCGAGCGCAGCAGCGCCGCGGCCTCCGCGTTGGTCCGGTGCCAGTCGATCAGCCCGGCGCGACCACGGCGCTCGTTGCCGAGGAAGATGTTCTCGGCGATCGACAGGTACGGCACCAGCGCCAGCTCCTGGTGGATGATGACGATGCCGTGGGACTCGCTGTCCCGGATGCCCCGGAACCCGACCGGCTCGCCGTCGAGGACGATCTGCCCGTCGTAGCTGCCGGTCGGGTACACCCCGGACAACACCTTCATCAGGGTGGACTTGCCGGCGCCGTTCTCGCCGCAGATCGCGTGGATCTCGCCGCGCCGGACGGCGAGCGAGACGTCCTGGAGCGCGGCCACTCCGGGAAAGGTCTTCGTGATGTTCCGCATTTCGAGGATGTGATCGCTCATGGAAACCGTCCTGCTCGTGGCCGTCGCGTCGGTGCGCCGGCGGGCCCGGCGACGCACCCGCGTCGCCGGGCCCGCCGGAGAGCGGCTCAGCCGGCCCGGCCGGCGGCGACCTCCTGGGCGGTCAGGTAGCCGGAGTCGATCAGCGCCGACTTGATGTCGTCCTTGTAGACGGTCTGCACCGGCAGCAGGAACGCGGGCACGACCTTGACGCCGTTGTCGTACGCCTTGGTGTCGTTCGCCTTGGGCTCCTGCTTCTTGAGGAACGCCTCGGCGGCGACCACGGCCTGGTCGGCGAGCAGGCGGGTGTCCTTGAAGACGGTCGAGCTCTGCACGCCGTCGTTGATGAGCTTGACGGAGGCGACCTCGGCGTCCTGGCCGGTGACCACCGGCATCTTCTTGGCCCCGCCGCGGTAGCCGGCGTTCTGCAGGGCGGTGATGATGCCCCGGGACAGGCCGTCGAACGGCGACAGCACGCCGTCGACCTTGCTGCCGTCGTTGTAGCTGGAGGTGAGCAGGTCCTCCATGCGCTTCTGCGCGGTCTCCTGCTGCCAGCGCAGGATGGCCACCTGCTCGATCTTCGTCTGGCCGGACTTCACCTTCAGCGTGCCGGCGTCGAAGTACGGCTTGAGCGTGTCCATCGCGCCGTTGAAGAAGAAGTGCGCGTTGTTGTCGTCGAGCGAGCCGGCGAACAGCTCCACGTTGAACGGGCCGGTCGCGGTGCCCTTCGAGCCGTCCTTGTTCTGCAGCCCGAGGCCGACCAGCAGCGCGTTGGCCTGGGCCACGCCGACCTTGTAGTTGTCGAAGCTGACGTAGAAGTCGACGTTCGGGCTGTTGCGGATGAGCCGGTCGTAGGAGATGACCGGGATCTTCGCGGCGGCGGCGGCCTGGAGCTGCCCGCTGAGCGCCGTGCCGTCGATCGGCGCGATCACCAGCACGTCCGCGCCCTGTGTGATCATCTGGTCGATCTGCTGCGACTGGGTGGGGATCTCGTCGCCGGCGTACTGCAGGTCGACCTTGTAGCCCTTGGCCTGGAGCTTCTCCTTCACCGAGTTGCCGTCGGCGATCCACCGCTCCGAGGTCTGGGTCGGCATCGAGACGCCGATGGTCAGGTCGCCGGGCTTGGCCGAGCTGGTGTCCCCGCCGCCACCCGCGCCCTCACCGCTGCATGCGGCCAGGCTGACGGCGATCGCGACGCCACCGAGCGCGGCCAGAAATCGTCTGCGCACGAGCTTCCTCTCCCCTGCGTACTCACGGACCCACGGATAACCCTCCTCGGAGTGTTAACGCTCACAAGATTCACCGTCAACCGATGACGGGAAATGCGCATGTCTCGGTCTCGTAACAAGGCTCGGCTAGGGCCGGCCGGTTCGTTCGCGGTGTCCGGCGGCGCGACGACGGGTCGTCGCGCCGCCGGAGACGGGACTCAGAGGGCGGCGCAGGTCGGGGTCAGCCCCGACGCGCTGCCGTTGCCCTGGAACCCGAACTCGGTGCTCTGACCGGCCCCGAGCTGGCCGTTGTAGTCCACATTCGCGAACCGCACCGTGCCGGTGCCACCACTGGCGGTCGCACTCCACGTGTTCGTCACACTCGCCCCACCGGGCAACGTCAGACTCACCGTCCAACTCCGCGTACCCGCCGAACCCGCCGTCACCTTCACCGTCGCCACGAACCCACCGGTCCACGAGTTCAGCGACACCGACGCCGAACACGCACCCGGCACCGGCGGCGCCGGAGTCGTCGGACTCGGCGGCGGCGTGGTCGGGCTCGGCGGCGGCGTGGTCGGGCTGGGCGGCGGGGTGGTCGGGCTCGGC
Source organism: Micromonospora sp. NBC_01392 (assembly GCF_045040125.1). NCBI lineage: Bacteria > Bacillati > Actinomycetota > Actinomycetes > Micromonosporales > Micromonosporaceae > Micromonospora > Micromonospora sp. NBC_01392. The sequence goes on from NZ_CP109549.1 coordinate 4,506,988, forward strand.
GGCGGGGTGGTCGGGCTCGGCGGCGGGGTGGTCGCCCCGGTGCCGTCGAAGCCGAGGAACCGCACCGCCTGGGCGGCGTCGAACGGAATCGAATGGCCGTAGCCCTGGAAGCTGATCGCCTCGACCGGCGGCGTCCCACCGGTGCCGCCGTAGCGGGTCCGGGTGGCGCTGGCCTGCGGGTAGTCCGTCATGCTCGGGGTCTGCGAGACGCCCAGCACGTTCGTCCACTGCTTGATCTGCTCGCCGAAGTTGACGTAGCTCAGCGTGGTGTCCGTGGTGCCGTGCCAGATCTGCATGCGGGGACGCCGGCCGGTGTAGCCGGGGTACGCGTTGCGGACCAGGTCACCCCACTGCTGCGGGGTCTTGGTGATCCGCCCGCCGGAGCACTCGCTGTTCCACTCCGAGCCGTTGGTGGTGGCGAAGCAGCCGAACGGCACGCCCGACGAGCTGACCCCGGCGTGGAAGACGTCCGGGTACACGCCGGCCATCACGTTCGTCATCATGGCGCCGGACGAGAAGCCGGCCACGCCGACCCGGTCCGGGTCGACCGGGTAGCGGCCCTTCACGTAGTCGATCATCGACTTCAGGCCGACCGGGTCGCTGCCGCCGCCCCGCCGCAGCGCCTGCGGCGAGGAGACGTCCCAGCACTTGCTGCTGCGGCTCACCGACGGGTAGATCACGATGAAGCCGTAGCGGTCGGCCAGCGGGCTGAACCCCGAGCCGGTGTGCATGGCCGGGCCACTGCCGGTGCAGTAGTGCAGGGCCAGCAGCAGGGCCGGCCGGGACGGCAGCCGGTCCGGCACGTACAGGTGCATCTGCAGATTTGTCGGGTTGGTGCCGAAGTTCGTCACCTGGGTGAGCGCGGCGGCGGACGCCGGGCCGGCGGCGCTGACGACGGCGACCGCCGTCGTCAGCGCCGTCGCCAGCACGGCCGCGAACAGCGCGATCTTGGCTCTCATCGACGGTTCCTCCAAGGCGGGGGGACGGGAGGGAGGCCGCCGGCCCGGCCCACGGTACGCGCGGGCCGGGCCGACGACGGGCTCAGCTGGCGGCGCAGGTCGGGGTCAGGCCCGACGCGCTGCCGTTGCCCTGGAACCCGAACTCGGTGCTCTGACCGGCCCCGAGCTGGCCGTTGTAGTCCACATTCGCGAACCGCACCGTGCCGGTGCCACCACTGGCGGTCGCACTCCACGTGTTCGTCACACTCGCCCCACCGGGCAACGTCAGACTCACCGTCCAACCCCGCGTACCCGCCGAACCCGCCGTCACCTTCACCGTCGCCACGAACCCACCGGTCCACGAGTTCAGCGACACCGACGCCGAACATCCACCCGTCCCGGGCGGCGGAGTCGTCGGGTTCGGCGGCGGCGTGGTCGGGTTGCCCGGCGTCGTCGGCGGCGGGGTGTTGGACCCACCGGCGTTGAGCGCGTTCAGCACCGACGTGTACGCGGCCTTCTTGTTGCCGGCGCAGTCGAAGAGCAGCGCGTTGTCCGAGCCGCGCCACGAGTCGCAGTCCCGCACGCCCCACACGGTGATGCCGGTGCAGCGCGACACCGCCATGCAGGACCGGGTGACCGTGCCGAAGATGTTCGCCTGGTTGCCGCCGGTCATCACGTCCAGCTCGGTGATCTGCACGTCCACGCCGAGGTCGGCGAAGCGCTGGAGGTTGGCCTGGTAGTCGCCCGGGATCGTGGTGCCCAGGTGCGACTGGAAGCCGACGCAGTCGATCGGCACGCCCCGGGACTTGAAGTCCCGCACCATGTTGTAGACGCCCGTCGACTTCGCGTTGACCCCGTCGGTGTTGTAGTCGTTGTAGCAGAGCTTCGCGCCCGGGTCGGCGGCCCGCGCGGCCCGGAAGGCCGCCTCGATCCAGTCGTTGCCGGTGCGCTGGAGGTTGGAGTCGCGGCGCCCACCGCCGCCACCGTCGGCGAACGCCTCGTTCACCACGTCCCAGGCGTAGATCTGGCCCCGGAAGTGCGTGGCGACCTGGGTGACGTGGTTGATCGCGGCGTTGCGCAGCGCGGTGCCGGACAGGCCCTGCGCCCAGCTCGGCTGCTGCTGGTGCCAGAGCAGGGCGTGGCCGCGCACACTCATCCCGTTGGCCCGGGCGTGGCTGACCAGCCGGTCACCACCGGTGTAGGTGAACCGCCCCTGCTGGGGCTCGGTGGCGTCCCATTTCATCTCGTTCTCGGCCACCACGGAGTTGAACTCGCGGTTCAGCACCGTCACGTACGTGTTGTCGGACAGTTTGCCGGTGGCGACCGCGGCGCCGAAGTAGCGGCCCTTCTCGGCCGCCGACGCGCCCAGGGTCGTGCCGGCGCTGGCGTGGGGCGCCAGCGCCACCGCCATGCCGGCGGCTAGCGCGCCGGCCAACAGGCTGGTGGACAGCAGGGCTCTCATGGGTCTCATGCGGATTCCTCTTCCGGGTTGCAGCGGTGGTGGTGCGACGCCTCGTCCCGCCTCGACGGCGGTGCCGAGGGTCCGGCCAGCGCGGCTCGCCCGGTGAGCCTTGCGGTGCCTGTGCCCTGCCATCGACTGTGAGCGATAACATGCGGCACGTCAAGTCGCGGGCCGCAGCCGGCTGCGGCCGACGCCGGCTAGCCCGCCCCGCCCGAGGGCACCGGCACGGCGCCGGACCGGCCCGGCTCGGCGGCGAGCAGCCGGGCGGCGAACTGGTGCACGGTGCGCAGCATCGTGTACCGGGGACGCGCCGCGTGGTGCCGGGCCGTCAACAACGACTTCGCCACCAGCCCGTCGAGCACCACCCGGGTGCCCGGTCGCCACCGGGGCGCGACGCCGCAGACCCGGTCCACCTCGTCCAGGCCGAAGAGCCGGGGCAGCCCACCGAGGCGGACGAAGCACCAGCGCTCGGCCGGCGTCAGGCAGTCGAGGCTGCGGTGCAGCGCGGCGCACAGCGACCGCCCGGACGCCGGCTGCCCGGGCCGTCGGGGCGGCTCCAGGGTGGCGAGTGGGTTGTCCAGGTGGCGCAGCAGCTCGTCCAGGCTCCGGTCGGCCATCCGTTCGGCGGCCAACTCGACGGCGAGTGGCAGCCGGTCGACCAGGCCGCAGATGGTGGCCACCGTGCCGACCTCCTCGACCCCCAGCTCGAAGCCGGGTCGGGCCCGGGCGGCCCGGCGGGCGAACAGCTGCACGGCGGGCATTCCGCGTACCCCGTCCGGGCCGGTGGTCAGCGCCGGCAACGGCGGCAGGCGCCACACCGACTCGTAGGGCAGACCGAGCGGCTCACGCGAGGTGACCAGCACGGTGACCCGACGCCCGGCCCGCACCACGTCGTGCACCAGGCCGGCGCAGGTGTCGGTGAGCCGGTCGACGTTGTCCAGCACCAGCAGCAGGTGCCGGTCGGCCAGCAGCCGGGCCACGGGTGCCGGGTCCGGGCCGGCCCGGCGGACGCGGCGACGGATCGCCCGCAGCGCGTCGGCCGGGGTGCGGGCGGCGGCGAGGTCGACGGTGACGACGCCGTCGGCGTACCCCTCGCCGGCCCGCTGCGCGACGGCGGCGGCGAGCGCCGACTTGCCCCCGCCCGCCGGCCCGGCCACGGTGACCACCCGCTGCTCGGCGAGCAGGTCGGACAAGGCGGCGAGGTCGGCCTCCCGGCCGATCAGGTCCGCGTCGTCCCGGGCCGGGTCCGGTCCGGACGGTCTCCCGCCGGTCGCGCCGCGGGCCGGCGGAGGCGTCCCGGGTCGGCGCGGCGCGGGACCGCGTCGCAGCTCACGGCCGGCGGCGGCCAGTTCCGGACCGGGCTCGATGCCCAGTTCGGCGGTGAGCCGGGCGGTGATCTCGGCGAGCCGGTCCCGGGCGGTCGCCCGCCGGCCGGTCCGCGCCAACACGCTGACGTGCCCGGCCTGCACGGCCTCGTGCAGCGGCTCGGCGGCGGCGAGCCGTGCCGCGACGGCCAGCACCTCGTCCGGCCGGTCGAGGTCCAGACCGAGACGGACCAGATCGAGGCCGGCGTTGACCCATTCCCGGCGGAGCGCGGCGACCGTCTCCGACCCCGGCAGCAGCGCGCGCAGGTCGGTCAGGTCGGGATCGGACCAGCCGGCGACCGCGGCGGTCAGCAGCGCGAACGCGGTCGTCCGGTGGGCTCGGCCCGCCAGGGCGCGGGCCGCCTCGGTGAGCCGCCGGAACCGGGGCAGGTCGACCTGGTCCGGGTGGAGCTGGAGGCGGTACGCCCGGGGCGCGGAGACGATCACGTTGGTACGGGCGTGCCGGGGCGACGCCGGCTCCAACGCGCGCCGCAACCGCGCCACGTAGGTGTGCAGGAGACGGCTCCCGCTGGGCGGCGGACGGTCGCCCCACAGCGACCGGGCGAGCGTCTCGATCGGGAGGTTCTCCCCGACGTGCAGGGCCAGCAACGCCAGCAACGCGCGCTGCTTCGACGGACCGAGCGCCACCGGCGTGCCGCCGTCGTGGACCCGGACCGCGCCGAGCACGGTGACGGAGAAGTGACGTCCCACGGACCGGTGATTCCTTCCCTGACCGCTCCCTGTCTGCGCGTCAAGAATGCTGCATACCGCTCGTGCGACGCTTCTTCGTGTTTGCCGGCCCGGCGTGGAACTTTCGGCCCGGACGCGGACCAGGGGAGGATCGTCAATGACCACACTCGCCAGACCCACCACCAACCGCCCGCTCACCCGAGACCGCCGCCCGATCGCCGCGCTGGTGGCCGTTGCCGGGGGCCTGCTGCTCGCCATGCTCTGGTCGTTCGAGCTGGTCGACCACGTGATCGGTGACTCCGTCGCCAACTCCGTGCTCGGCACCGACGCCAAGCAGACCGTGATCGGCGGGTCCGCGGCCGGTGCCCTGTTCGCCTTCGTCTCCGGCTTCGCCGGCACGTTCACCGCCTGCAACATCGCCGTGTTCGGCGCGCTGCCGGACGTCGCCGGCCGGGCCGACGGGTCACGCCGGGGGCGCGTCGCCGCCGTGCTGGCGCCGCTCGGCTGGCTGGCGCTCGGGCTGGTGGCGGTGGCCGCGGTGTACGGCTTCGTGGCCGTGCTGATCGGGTCCCGGCTCCCCCAGCTCTCCACCGCCACCGTCGGCTCCGGCTTCCCGGTCCGGCTGGTGCAGGCGTCGGTGGTGTTCGGGCTGATCGGGCTGGCGTTCGCCGCGCTCGGCCTGGCGGCGCTGGGGCTGCTCCCCGACCCGTTCGCCAACCGGCCCACGGCCCGCCTGGTGACGCTCGGCGCCCTGGTCGGCGGCTTCCTGGTCGGACGGCCGTACCCGCTGTTCCACAAGCTGCTGGAGCAGGCGGTGGACAGTCACAACCCGTTCTACGGCGCGCTGGCGCTCGTCCTCCAGTCGCTGGGCAACATCCTGGTGATGGTCGTGCTGGCGCTGCTGCTGGTGCTGGGCACGCGCGGCGGCGTACAGCGGTGGTTGTCCCGGCCCGGCCGGGCCGGCCTGCTGGTCGGCGTCGCGCTGCTGGTGCTCGGCGCGTTCCTGGTCTTCTACTGGGACGTGCGGCTGCCCGCCAAGTTCGGCTACGGCTGGTTCCCGACCATGCCCTGGAACGCCTGACCGTCGTCCCCGTCGCGCTCACCGGCTGCGGCCACCGCCACGGTGCGCAGCAGCCGGTAGCGGGCGCCGTCCGGGCCGGCGTCCGGCTCCAGCAGGCACGCGTCGGCCAACCGGTCGAGCACGTCGCGCACCTCGCCGTCCGGGACGATGCCGGCGCAGCGCGCGACCGCGTCGTCCGGGGAGAAGCGCAGCTCTCCCCGGGCCAACCGGGCCAGGCACGCCCGGTCGGTCGGGCGCAGCGGGGCCAGGCTGCGCCGCAGCGCGGAGGTGAGCGACCGGTGGTGCCGCGGGTGTCCCCGCCGCCGCGGTCGCAGCAGGTGGAGCGGGTCGGCGACCCGCCGGAGCACGCCGTCGAGACTGTCGGTGTAGAGGCAGGCGGCGGCAAGCTCCAGGGCCAGCGGCAGCCCGTCCAGCTCGCGGCAGATCCGGGCCACCGTCGGAGCGTCGGCCGGCGACAGGCGGAAACCGGGGCGGACCAGCCGGGCCCGGTCGACGAAGAGGCGCACCGCCGGATTCGCGGCCAGCGTCTCCACGTCCGCCGGCCCGGGTACCGGTAGCGGGCCGAGCCGGAACACCGCCTCGTGGGCCGGCCCGGGCCGGCGGCGGGAGGTGACAAGCACGGCCGTGCGGGGGCAGCGGTGCCGCACGTACTCGATCATCTCCGCGGCGCGCCCGGCCAGGTGCTCGACGTCGTCGAGCACCAGCAGCATCCGACGCTCCCCCACCACGCGCAGCGGATCGGCGGTGGCCGCCAGCCCCAGCGTCTCGGCGAGCAGGCGCAGCACCGCGCCGCAGTCCGGGGCCTCGGCCGCGTCCACGGCGGCGACGCCGTCCGGGAACACGGCGGCGACCCGTTCGGCGACCGCCAGGCCGGTGGCGGACTTGCCGCAGCCGGCCGGGCCGACGATGGTCACGTGCCGGTACGCCACCAGCAGCGTGGCGCAGTGCGCGACCTCGGCGTCACGGCCGATCAGCGTGCCGACGGCCGGCCCCGGCCCGCGCCAACCGGGCGGCCGTGCGGTCCGCGGCCGGGCCGGGGCGCCCGACGCCGCCAGGGCCGGTGCGTCCCCGGCGCGCAGCAACGCGGCGTGGATGCGGCGCAGTTCCGGCCCGGGCTCCACGTCCAGCTCGGCGCGGAGCCGGGCCCGGACGTCGAGGTAGTGGTGCACGGCGGCGGCGCGCTGGCCGCTGCCCGCGAGCACCTCCAGGTAGCGGGCCTGCACCGCTTCCTGCAACGGCTCGGCGGCGGCGAGCCGCTCGACCACCGGCACCACCTGCGAGGTCCGGCCCAGGGCGACCGCCACCGAGGCGTACAGCAGGCCGGCGTCGACCCAGGCGGCGCGCAGCGCGGTGACGTGCCGCGGGCCGGCCAGCAGCCCGGTGAGGTGGGTGAGCGTCGGGTCCCGCCACAGGTCCAGCGCGGTGGCGAGCAGTTCGAACGCGTCGTCGAGCGCGCCGGCCGCCCGCCGGCTGCGGGCCCGGCCGAGCAGCGTGCGGAACAGGCACGCGTCGACGTCCTCCGGGGGGACGTCGAGCCGGTAGCCGCCGGGCACCGACGCGATGACGTTGGTGCGGGCCCGGGGCGCGGTGCCGGGCTCCAGCACCTGGCGCAGCCGGGCGACGTACGTCCGGATGAGGTGTGCGCCGCTGTCCGGCGCGTCGTCGCCCCAGAGCGCCTCGGTGAGCGCGCCCAGCAGGACCGGCTGCCGGGGGTGCAGGGCGAGGTAGCCCAGGACCGCACGTTGCCGGGCGGGACCCAACGGGATCTCCACCGGGCCGCGGAGCGCGGCGACCGGGCCCAGCACCCTGATCCGGACCGGGTCCACGGCAGCGGCCATGTGCGCCTCCCCCCACCGGGAGGCTAGGTGACCGGCAGACGGCTGTCCATGACGGAGCGCCACCCGCCGATGACCCACCGCACAAGCTGTCCGGCATTGCGCACGGCAGGAGTCCGCCGCCCCGGGTCGTGTCGGGGCCGCCTGTTACGGTTCCGCCGCCCTTGCCGCTGCCGCACCGGAGGTTGGTGTGATCAATTCGCACGTCTCGTCGTTCGCCGGGTTGCCGGTCCTGCCGTTCACACCGGGAATGGCGCTGCCGGCGGATCCGTCCGCCGTGGCCTGGCGGTTGGAGGTCGAGGAGTTCGACGCCGACCCGACCGAGTTCGCCGGTCTGGTCCGCGCCCTGCTTGACGAGGTGCCGGCCGAGGCGGTACGCGCCGTGGTGGTGGGCGAGTGGGGCGAGGCGTACGAGCGTCCGCTGCCGGTCGACCTGCTGGTCGACGCCGCGTCGAAGTGGACCGGGCTGCGGGCGGTGTTCCTGGCCGACCTGGTCGCCGAGCAGTGCGAGATCTCCTGGCTGACCCACGGCGACGTCACGCCGCTGCTGGCCGCGTGTCCGGCGCTGGAGGTGCTGTGGATCCGCGGCGCGCAGGGGCTGCGGCTGGAGCCGGTCCGGCACACCGCGCTGCGCGAGCTGCGGATCGAGTCCGGCGGCCTGCCGGCCGAGGTGGTGCGCGCGGTCGCGGCGTGCGACCTGCCGGCGCTGCACCGGCTGGACCTGTGGCTCGGCGTCGCCGACTACGGCGGCGACGCCACCGTGGACGACCTGGCCGCGGTGCTGGCCGGCGACCGGCTCCCGGCGGTGCGGCACCTCGGGCTCTGCAACGCGGAGCACGCCGACGCGATCGCCGCGGCGGTCGCCGACGCGCCGGTCGTCGGCCGGCTGGAGGTCCTCGACCTGTCCATGGGCGTGCTCGGCGACGCCGGCGCGACGGCGCTGCTGGCCGGTCAGCCGCTGACCCACCTGCGCCGGCTCGACCTGCACCACCACTACCTGTCCGAGGAGGTGGCCGCGTCGGTGGTCGCCGCGCTGCCCGGCGTCGAGGTCGACGTCTCCGACCCGCAGACCGCCGACACGTACGACGGCCAGCCCTACTACTACACCGCGGTCGGGGAGTGACCGGCGGCGGTGGCGTGCTGACATGCGACTGACCGTGGTGGGCAATCCCGCGAACCGCCGGGTGGCGCTGTTCACGAGCGCGGTGCGCGCCGCGGGGCTGCCCGCCCCCACCGTCCTGCCCTGGGTCGACGTGCTGACCGGGGCCGTCCCGCCGCCGGCCGGCGCGCTGGTGCGGGTCGACTCCCCGGGCGAGGATCCGCACGTCGACCGGCTGCTGCGACGGTCGGCCACCGCCGCCCGGCACGGCGAGCTGATCGGCCTCGCCGACGCGTACGCCGGTCTGGTGGCCGGGCTCGACCGGGTCGCCGCCGGCGGCGCGGAGCTGCTGAACCCACCGGCGGACGTCGCGGTGCTCTGCGACAAGCGGCGCTGCCACGCGGTGCTGTCGGCGGCCGGCGTGCCGGTGCCGGACGCCCTGCCGCCGGCTGGCGGGTATGCCGCGCTGCGCGAGGCGATGGCGGCGGCCGGGTGGCGCCGGGTGTTCGTCAAGCCGGCGCACGGGTCGTCCGCCGCCGGGGTGCTCGCGCTCGCGGTGGGTCCGCGCGGCGTGCGGGCCGACACCACCGTCGAGCTGACCCCGGACGGGTTGTTCAACTCGCTGCGGGTCCGCCGGCACACCGACGAGGCGACGATCGCCGCGATCGTCGACCGGCTGGCCCCGGACGGCCTGCACGTCGAACGGTGGCTGCCCAAGGCCGGCCTGCGGGACCGGGTGGTCGACGTGCGGGTGCTGGTGGTCGCCGGCCGGCCGACGCACGCGGTGGTGCGCGCCGCCCGGGGCCCGCTGACCAACCTGCACCTCGGCAACGCCCGGGGCGACCTGGCCGAGCTGCGCGCCGCGGCCGGCCCGGCGGGCTGGTCGGCGGCGATGGAGACCTGCGAGCGCGTCGCCGCCTGCTTCGCCGGCTCGCTGCACGTCGGCGTCGACCTGATGTTCCTGACCGGGTGGCGCCGGCACGCGGTCGCCGAGGTGAACGCGTTCGGCGACCTGCTGCCCGGCGTGCTGACCGACGGCCGGGACAGCTACGCCGAACAGGTGCACGCGCTGACCACCGGCCGGTGGCGGCGGTGGCGGGCGGAGGTGGCCGCATGCGCGGCCTGATCGGCAGCCACGACCTGCTCCTGGTCACGCTTGACACGTTGCGCCACGACGTGGCCGCCGAGCTGGTCGCGGCGGGGCGGACGCCGCGGCTGGCCCGGGCGCTGCCCGGCGGCCGGTGGGAGCGCCGGCACTCCCCCGCCAGCTTCACCTACGCCGCCCACCACGCGTTCTTCGCCGGCTTCCTGCCCACGCCGACCACGCCGGGGCCGCACGAGCGGCGGTTCGCGGCGGCGTTCCCGGGCAGCGAGACGGCCGGCGCGGACACCTGGGTGTTCGACGCCCCGGACCTGCCCACCGCGCTCGCCGCGGTCGGGTACCACACGCTCTGCCTGGGCGGGGTCGGTTTCTTCAACCGGCGTACGCCGCTCGGCGCGGTGCTGCCCGGCCTGTTCGCCGAGGCGCACTGGGAGCCGGAGTTCGGCGTCACGTCGCCCACCTGCCTGGACGCCCAGCTCGACCGGCTGGCCGAGGTGCTGGCCCGGGTGCCGGCGGCCCGGCCGTTGTTCACCTTCCTCAACGTCGCCGCGCTGCACCAGCCGAACCGGCACCACCTGCCCGGTGCCGAGACCGACAGCCGAGCCAGCCACGCCGCCGCGCTGGAGTACGTCGACGGCCGGATCGACCGGCTGTTCCGGCTGGTCACCGGTCGCGGCCGGCCGGTGTTCACGATCATCTGCTCCGATCACGGCACCGCCTACGGGGAGGATGGCCACACCGGCCACCGGATCGGCCACGACGTGGTGTGGACCGTCCCCTATGCCGACTTCACCCTGCACCCGGGAGAATGGTGACCAGCACCGAACCGAGCCTCGACGGCTCCGCCTACCAGCAGTATCTCTACGCGTACCCGCACAAGACCTCCTACCGGGCGCTGCGGCCCCGGCCCCGGCTGGCCGACGTGTGGCGCGCCGAGGCGCGGGACGCGCTCTTCCTCTACCTGCACGTGCCGTTCTGTGAGATGCGGTGCGGCTTCTGCAACCTGTTCACCCGCGCCAACGCGCCGGCCGAGCAGGTCACCGCGTACCTGCGGCAGGTGCGCCGGCAGGCCGGGCGGGTCGCCGAGGCGCTCGGCGCGGACGCCGGGTTCGCCCGCGCCGCGTTCGGCGGCGGCACCCCGACCTACCTCACCGCCGACGAGCTGACCGCGCTGTTCGCCGTCGCCACCGAGACGCTCGGCGCGCGCCTGCCGGGCGTACCGCTGTCGGTGGAGACCTCGCCGGCCACCGCGACGCCGGACCGGCTCGCGGTGCTCGCCGCACACGGCACCACCCGGGTGAGCATCGGCGTGCAGAGCTTCCTCGACGTCGAGGCCCGCGCCGCCGGCCGGCCGCAACGCCGTGCCGAGGTGGAGGCCGCGCTGGCCGCGATCCGGGACGCGCGGATCCCGGCGCTGAACATCGACCTGATCTACGGCATCGACGGGCAGACCGCCGACACGTGGCGGCAGAGCCTGGACGCGGCGCTGGCCTGGCGGCCGGAGGAGCTGTTCCTCTATCCGCTCTACGTCCGGCCGCTGACCGGGCTCGGGCGGCGGGCGCACGCCCGCGCCGACTGGGACGCCCAGCGCCTCGCGCTCTACCGGCAGGCGGTGGAGACGCTCGGCGCGGCCGGCTACCGACAGGAGTCGATGCGCCAGTTCCGCCGGGCCGACGCGCCGGCGCCGGACGGTCCGGGCTACTGCTGCCAGGACGACGGCATGGTCGGGCTGGGTTGCGGCGCCCGCTCCTACACCACCGCGTTGCACTACTCCTTCGACTACGCGGTGAGCGTCACGCAGGTGCGCGCGGTACTCGACGACTACCTGGCCCGGCCCGCCGACGACTTCGCGTACGCCGAGTTCGGTTTCCGGCTGGACGACGCGGAGCAGCGTCGCCGCTGGCTGCTCACGTCGCTGCTGCGCGCCGACGGGGTGGACGCGGACGCCTACCGGGCCCGCTTCGGGCGGCGGCCGGTCGACGACTTCCCGCAGCTCGGCCGCCTCGTCGAGCGGGGCTGGGCCACCGACGGCGGGCTGCGGCTCACCGCGGCCGGGCTGGCCCGCTCCGACGCCGTCGGCCCGTGGTTGACCTCCGCCGAGGTCCGGCACGCGATGACCGGGTACGCGTTGCGATGACGCTGTCGATCCTCTACCGCGGCCCGCTGGCGAGCTGCAACTACGACTGTCCCTACTGTCCGTTCGCCAAGCGGCGCGACCCACCGGAGCTGCTGCGCGCCGACCGGGCGGCGCTGGCCCGGTTCACCGGCTGGGTCGCGGCGACCACCGACGTGCGGCTGTCGGTGCTGTTCACGCCGTGGGGCGAGGCGCTGACCCGGCGCTGGTACCGGGACGCGATGGTGTCGCTGTCGCACCTGCCGCACGTGGACCGCGTGGTGGTGCAGACCAATCTCGCCGCCCGCGTCGACTGGCTGGCCGACGCCGACCCCGGCTCGGCCGCGCTCTGGACGACCTACCATCCGGGGCAGGTCGCGCGGGCGCGGTTCCTGGGCCGCTGCGCGCGCCTGACCGGGCTGGGCATCCGGTACTCGGTGGGGGTGGTCGGCCTGCCCGAACACCTCGACGAGGCGCGGGCGCTGCGGGCCGCGTTGCCGCCGGCCGTCTACCTGTGGGTCAACGCGGCCGAGGGTCGCCGTTACGACGCCGAGGAGGAGGCGGCCTGGACCGCGCTGGACCCGCACTTCGGCTACAGCGTCCGGCCGCACCTGTCGCTCGGGCGGCCGTGCCACGCCGGGGAGACCGCCGTCTCGGTGCTGGGCGACGGCACGGTCCGCCGGTGCCACTTCATCCCCACCCCGATCGGCAACCTCTACGACGGCTCGTGGCGGGCCGCGCTGAAGCCCCGCGGGTGCGAGACCGCGGTCTGCGACTGCCACATCGGGTACGTCCACCTCAAGCCGCTCGGCCTGCGGGAGGTCTTCGCGGGTGGGGTGCTGGAGCGGATCCCGGCCGGCTGGCCGCCGGCCTCGACGCCGCGCTGACGGCTGGTCGAAACGGTTCCGCCCATTGACAGGCATCTTATGTTAACGCAAACATTGACGGGTGCCTCTTCGCGAGGGCACCGGGAGCTCAGCACATCGCACCGCCGCCGGTCCAGGGCAGACCGGCGCTGCCCCGGGCCAGCTGACCGAAGGAAAGGCAGGGGTCGACAACCGGCCGTCCTCGGAACACTCCCGCTCGGTCGGCCGTCGCCACCCCACTCACGGACCGGGAGGTCCCCGTGCGACTCACGCACCATCCCCGCCACCGGGCGGCGTTGATCGCCGCCGCCACCACACTCACGCTCACCACCGCCGGCCTCACCGCCACCCAACTGCCCGCCTCGGCCGCCACCGGCTGCGCGGTCAGCTACACCGTCTCCTCGTCCTGGTCCGGCGGCTTCGGCGCGAACGTCTCCGTCACCAACCTCGGCGACCCGGTCAGCAACTGGCGGCTGACCTGGTCGTTCGGCGCCGGCCAGACCGTCACCCAGTTCTGGAACGCCACCATCACCCAGACCGGCGCCGCCGTCACCGCCGCCAACGTCTCCTACAACGGCACCATCCCCACCGGCGGCAGCACCAGCTTCGGCTTCAACGGATCGTGGACCGGCAGCAACCCGGCCCCCACCAGCTTCGCGCTCAACGGCACCACCTGCACCGGCGGCGTCAGCACGCCGCCCACGACGACGCCTCCGACGAGCACGCCACCCACCACGCCGCCACCGGGCGGCGACGGGCCGTGTGACATCTACGCGGCCGGCGGCACCCCGTGCGTCGCCGCGCACAGCACCACCCGGGCGCTGTTCCGCGCCTACAGCGGGCGGCTCTACCAGGTCCGCCGCGCCTCCGACAACACCACCCGCGACATCTCCACGCTCAGCCCGGGCGGGCCCGCCAACGCCGCCGCGCAGGACTCCTTCTGCGCCAACACCACCTGCGTCATCACCTGGATCTACGACCAGACCACGCGGGGCAACAACCTCGGCTACCAGGGCGCCGGCGGCATCGGCGGCGCGGTGCAACCGGCCGTGGCGAACCGCGAGGCGATCACGGTCGGCGGCGCGAAGGCGTACTCGCTGTTCATCCCCGGCAACAGCAGCTACTGGCGCGACGGCCACCTGACCGGCGTGCCGACCGGCAGCGCGCCGGAGGGCATGTACATGGTCACCAGCGGCACGCACGTCAACAGCGGCTGCTGCTTCGACTACGGCAACAGCGAGACCACCCGCCGGGCCGACGGCGCCGGCGCGATGGACGCGATCTACTTCGGCACCAGTTGCTGGTTCGGCGGCTGCTCCGGCAGCGGCCCCTGGGTCCAGGCCGACCTGGAGTGGGGCCTCTACCCCGGCGGCAGCCAGACCTGGAACCCCAACCAGCGCGCCTTCACCAGCAAGTTCGTCACCGCCACGCTGAAGAACAACGGCACCTCACGGTTCGCCATCAAGGGCAGCAACGCCCAGTCCGGCAACCTGTACACGCTCTACGACGGGTCGCTGCCCCCCGGCTACAGCCCGATGAAGAAGCAGGGCGCGATCATCCTGGGCAGCGGCGGCGACTGCTGCATCGACAACAAGAACCAGAGCGTCGGCACGTTCTACGAGGGGGCCATGGTGGCCGGCTACCCCTCGGACGCGACGGAGAACGCGGTCCAGGCCAACGTCGTGGCCGCCGGCTACCGCTGAGCCGATCCGGCCGCCGCCCGGTCCCACAGGGGCGGCGGCCGGATCACGGGCGGACCCGGTCGCCGTGGACGGGACGCCGCACGCCGGGCGGGCGCGGGACGGACGGTAGGCTGCGGGCGGTCATCGGGGCGTCCGAAGGGGAAGTGCGTGACAGGCGTGTCGGTTCGCGGGGCGGTTGCGGCCTGCGGAGGCCCGAAGTGAGCGAGGGACTGCGTCCCGGTGACCCGGTCCGGCTCGGTGGCTACGAACTGCTCGGCCGGCTCGGCGAGGGCGGCATGGGCAGCGTGTTCCTGGCCCGGTCACCGCAGGGCCGGCAGGTGGCCGTCAAGGTGGTCCGCGCCGAACTGTCCCACCACGACGAGTTCCGGGGCCGGTTCCGCAGCGAGGTGAACCGGGCCCGCCAGGTGCCGCCGTTCTGCACCGCCGAGGTGCTGGACGCCGACCCGGACCACGACCCGCCGTACCTGGTGGTGGAGTACGTCGACGGGCCCAGCCTGGTGCAGGTGGTCCGGGACCGGGGGCCGATGACGGCGGCCGGCGTGCACGGCATCGCGGTCGGGGTGGCCACCGCGCTCACCGCCATCCACGGCGCCGGCGTGATCCACCGGGACCTGAAACCCGCCAACGTCCTGGTCGCGCCCGGCGGGATCAAGGTCATCGACTTCGGCATCGCCCGCGCGTTCGAGGCCACCAGCCAGCACACCCGGACCGACCAGATGGTCGGCACCGTCGCGTACATGGCTCCGGAGCGGTTCGAGTCCGCATCCGGCCAACGCACGGGCCCGGCCGCGGACATCTTCGCCTGGGGCGCCGTGGTCGCCTTCGCCGCGACCGGCCGGACGCCGTTCGAGGGCGAGTCCGCCACCGCCACCGCGATGCGGATCATGACCCAGCCGCCGGACCTGACCGGTCTGGACGGGCCGCTGCGGGAGCTGGTCTCCCGGTCGCTGGAGAAGGATCCGGCCGACCGGCCCTCGGCCCGGGACCTGCTCGACGGCCTCCTGACCGCTGCCGCGCCGGCGGGCGGGGCCGCCGTCCGGGCCGCCGGGCCGGTGACGCCCGCCGGCGCGGCAGCGGCGAGCGGCCCCGGTGTCGGTCCCGGCCCCGCCGCAGGCGCGGGAGCGAACGCCGGTCCCGCAGGGGGAGCCGGCCCCGACGGCGCGGACCGGGGCGCCCCGGCGGACGCCGGCGCGGCCACGACGCGGCGCCGCCGACTCATCGGGCTGGCCGCCGGCGCCGCCGTGATGGCGGTGCTGGTGCCGGCCGCGCTGTTCGGCGCGGACCTGGTGGGTGACCGGTCCGGCGCGACGCCCACCGGCTCCGCCGGCAGCGGCACGCCGACCCCCGGCGGCCCGCCCGCGTCCCCCTCGACCGGCGGGCCGGCCACCGGCGGCACGCCCGCCGCGACGCCGGCGTCCCGCACCCCGGGCGGGTCACCGCCGGCGGCCGACCGGACCCGGGCCATGCTGGCCGGGCAGCGGCGGGTCCTGCTGCACGTGGTGGAGATCGACCGGGACCTGTCGCTGCCGTTCGACGGTGAGCTGACGGTCGGCGACGGCACCGGCAAGGACGCGCTCTTCGTGCTCGAACCGGTCGGTGTCGACTACCTGATCAAGTCGGTGAACCCGGACATCGCGCACCGTCCGTGCCTCGGCGTCAAGCTCGACCCCGAGGGGTACGCGTCGCTGGTGGGCGCCGAGTGCGAACCCACCGGGGCCACCGTGTTCAGCATCACCCGCGAGGGCAAGGACGACAAGGGCCGCACCTCCTACTCGATCTTCAACGACAAGTACGGCCTGGTGCAGTGGGAGGACACCGAGAAGAAGATCTACGTCCAGGAACTCGGCGACGCCCCGATCGACACCACGTTCAGCCTGGTCGACCGCGGCGCCGCCTGAGCCCCGTCAGGTCAGGTCAGCAGCTCGACGTACCCGCCGGAGCCGTGCACGCGGATCCGCTGCCCGTCCCGGATCAGCCGGGTGGCCCCCGTCACGTTCACCACGGCCGGCAGGCCGTACTCCCGGGCGATGACCGCGCCGTGGGTCATCGGCCCGCCCACCTCCGTCACCAGGCCGGCCACGGCCACGAACAGCGGCGTCCAGCTCGGGTCGGTGTGGACGGTGACGAGGATGTCGCCCGGTTCGAGGTCCGCGCGGGCCAGGTCGAGGACGACCCGGGCCCGCCCCTCCACCGTGCCGGCCGACACCGGCACGCCAGCCAGCGCGCCGCTCGGCAGGTCGTCGCGCCGGTACGCCCCGTGGACCGCCTCGCCGTCCGAGGTGAGCACGCGGGGTGGCGTGAGCGCCTGGTGGAACCGGAACGCCTCCGCGCGCTCGCGGACGAGCCGCGCGTCCACCCGGCGCGTCCGCACCGCGTCGCGGAACTCGTCGAAGGTCAGGAAGAAGACGTCCTCCCGGTCGGGCAGCACACCGTCGCGTACCAGCCGGTCGGCCTCCGCCATCAGCGCCTGCTTGTAGACGAGGTAGCGGCTCACGATGGCGTACTTCGGGTACTCGCGGTAGCCGATGAAGGTCCGGACCCGGTCGATCATCCGCTGGGTCTCGTCGGCCTTGCGGTCCCCGTCCGGCAGGGCCCGGAGCCGGTCGAGCACCTCCCGGGCCTTCCGCTGCACCGCCTGCCGGCCCTCCGCGAAGCGCCGTCCGGCGGCGCCGGGCGCGAAGTGCCGGACGTGGTCGAGGATCAGTGGTACGAGGGTGGCCGGTCGCTCGCTCCACCGTGGCCGGGTGATGTCGATCTCGCCGACGCACCGCATGCCGTACCGGTCGAGGTAGTCCTGGAGGGCGTCGTGAGCCTCGCGTCCGCCCGGCAGCTTCGGCAGCTCGTCCAGGAAGCCGTCGTCGTCCGCGGCGTCCCGCAGGAACGCCACCACCTCGGGGTGGGGGCGGATGACGTCGGCGACGTCGAGCAGCGCCAGCCCCATCTCCGAGGTGACGTTGCCGGGGGCGGACAGGCTGAGCGTGTCGGCGGCGTTCCGCTCGCCCAGCCACTCCCCCAGCTTGTCGTTGAGCCACCAGGTGGCCTCCATCCCGGCCATGATCGCCTGCATGTTGACCGGGTCGACGAGGGCCCGCTTGTGCTCCGGGAACGCCTCCGCCACCAGGAAGTCGAACAGCGCCGGCCCGGTCCGGGTGCCGATGTCGCGCCGCAGCGCGGCGATGCTGGCCCGACTCCGCTCGATCAACGCGGTGACGACGGCCGGGTCGGTCTCGATCGTCGCCGACGGCAGCCCGGGAGGCGGACCGGCGGGGCCGTCGTCGGCCAGCGTCGGCACGACGTCACCGCGCTCCAGGAGCGTCTCCAGCGCGTCCCTGGTCAGCGGATCCGATCTGGTCATCAGGTCCAGGAAGGCGGCCCGGCCCGCCGGTGTGGCCAGGTGCCGGGTGGCGTCGACGAACAGCCGGCCACCGGCCTCGTGCATCGGCGCCATGGCGGTCAGCCGCCACATCGACAGCCCCAGCGGCTTCATCGCGTCGGTCATCATCTGCTGGTGGCCGACCGAGAGGTAGACGTGGTTCTGCCCGTCGTCGACCACCGGGACCGGGAACAGCGTGGTGATCGGGCGGCTCTGGAGGATGTGGGGTTCACCGTCGGCCAGGGCCCACTCCACGTCCTGCGGGCCGCCGAACCGCGCCTCGATCCGCCGCCCGAGCCGGACGAGACGGACGACCTGCTCGTCGGTCAGCGCGGGCTGTTCCCGCCGGGCCGGATCGACCGCCTCGGTCCGCGTCCCGCCGCCCGGCACGGCACGGACGGCCCGTGGCTTGCTGGCGATGGTCCGGGAGACGACCCGGTCGTCGCGCACCGTGAACACGTCCGGGGTCACCAGGCCGGCGACCAGGGCCTCGCCCAGACCGAACCCGGCCTCCACGGAGGCGACCTTCCGGTGCCCGCTGACCGGGTCGGCGGTGAACAGGATCCCCGCCGCGTCCGGGAGCACCATCCGCTGCACCACCACGGCCATCTGCACCGTACGGTGATCGATGCCGTTGCGTAGGCGGTAGGTCACCGCCCGTTCGGTGAACAGCGACGCCCAGCACCGGGCGACGTGGGTGCGGATCTCGTCCGGGCCCACCACGTTCAGGTAGGTGTCCTGCTGGCCGGCGAAGGAGGCCGTCGGCAGGTCCTCCGCCGTCGCGCTGGACCGCACCGCGTAGGCGGCGTGCGCGCCGAGCCCGGCCAGCGCCCGGCTGATCGCCGCCGCGACCTCGCCCGGCACGGCCACCTCCTCGACGACCCGGCGGATCTCGGCGCTGACCGTCCGGATCGCCTGCCGGTCGTCGGGGCCCAGCCGGCAGAGCCGGTCGAGCGGCGCGTCGAGCGCCGGCAGGTCCGCCACGGCCCGCCGGTACGCGTCGGTGGTCACGCAGAAGCCGGGCGGCACGCTCACCCCGTCGAGCCGCGACAGCGCCCCCAGGTGCGCGCCCTTGCCACCGACGGTCGCGAGCTGCTCCTCGTCGATCTCGTCGAACCCGACCACGTATCGTCCGGCCCTCATCGTGCCCCCGTTTCCCCAGCTCATCCGCGTCCGGCCGACGATTCTGCGGCACCACCGGGGTCTTGCCGCAAGCCCCGGGGTGCGATATACGTTAGAAGTGGCAGGGAGCGACGTCTCCCTGCCTTCGGTGTTTTCCGGCCCGCTCCCCTCGGCGTCGGTGGCGTCCGGCGGCAGGCCCCGGCCCGAGAACACCACGCGTCGGCCGGCGACGACGGGAAACGTCGCAGCGGGGCGGGCAGCGGCCGGGATTGTGGCGCTCCCGACGGCGGTCGGTGGCATGACGGGGACGTCCTGGGGGCAAGACCGGAACGGAGAGCTACTCTGAGGGGCCGTTCGGGCGACTCGATGACGATTTGTATCCGGATTTGTCGCCCACGGTGGTGCCTCGACCTGGACGAGCGGGATCTGCTGCGGTGAGGGAGACTCGGGCGATGACCGGCGCTGGCACCGACCCGCGGACACGTGCCGACGTGTTCGCCGTCGACGGTGAGATCGGCCCGGATCTGGCCCGGGTCGACTGGTCGACCCATCCGCTGGGGCAGCCCGACGGGTGGCCGCAGAGCCTGCGGACAGCGGTGCGCATCCTGCTCTCCTCCCGCTTCCCGATGTGGATGGCCTGGGGCCCCGAGCTGACGTTCTTCTGCAACGCCGCCTACCGCCGCGACACGCTGGGCCGCAAGTACCCGTGGGCGTTGGGCCGACCGGCGAACGAGGTGTGGGCGGAGATCTGGGCCGACATCGGCCCCCGCATCGACACCGTGCTGCGCACCGGCGAGGCGACCTGGGACGAGGGGCTGCTGCTGTTCCTGGAACGCGCCGGCTACCGGGAGGAGACCTACCACACGTTCTCCTACAGCCCGCTGCGCGACGACGACGGCACGCTGGTCGGGATGCTCTGCGTGGTCAGCGAGGAGACCGAGCGGGTCATCGGCGAGCGACGGATGGCCACGCTGCGGGACCTCGGCTCCGACCCGAGCGTGATCCGCACCGAGCAGGAGACGCTCGCCTTCGCCGGTCGCCAGTTGGGGCGCAACGCGCACGACCTGCCGTTCACGCTGACGTACCTGTTCGGTGACGAGGGCGACGCACGGTTGGCGGAGGCGACCGGGTTCGCCGCCGGCCATCCGGCGGCGCCGGCCACGCTGTCGCTCGACGACCCCGACGCGGTCTGGGCGGCCCGGGCGGTCACCGAAGGGGACCTGGTCCGGGTGCCGCTGGACTCCGCCGTGCACCACGACCTGCCGACGGGCGCCTGGCCGGACCCGCCGACCGAGGCGTTGCTGGTGCCGCTGCGCCAGCAGGGCGGCACGCCGTACGGGTTCCTGGTGGCCGGGCTCAACCGCTACCGGGCCCTCGACGACGGCTACCGCGGGTTCGTGGAGCTGACCGCCGGGCACGTGGCGACCGGGATCGCCAGCGCCCGCAGCTACCAGGCCCAGCAGCGGCGGGCCGAGGAGCTCGCCGAGCTGGACCGGGCGAAGACCGCGTTCTTCTCCAACATCAGCCACGAGTTCCGCACCCCGCTGACGCTGATCATGGGACCGGTGGACGAGTTGCGCGGCCGGCTGCGGGACGCCGACGGGCCGATCCGCGAGGAGCTGGAGGTCATCCGCCGTAACGGGCTGCGCCTCGGCAAGCTGGTCAACAGCCTGCTCGACTTCTCCCGGATCGAGGCCGGCCGGATGCAGGCCCGCTACCAGCCGGTGGACCTGGCCGCGGTGACCGCCGACCTGGCCAGCGTCTTCCGCTCGGCGGTCGAACGCGCCGGCCTGACCTTCGAGGTCGACTGCCCGCCCCTGCCCGAGCCGGTGCACATCGACCCCGGCATGTGGGAGAAGGTGGTGCTCAACCTGCTCAGCAACGCCCTGAAGTTCACCTTCGACGGCACCGTGCGGGTCGAGCTGCACGCCGAGCACGGGCAGGCCGTGCTGCGGGTGGTCGACACCGGCATCGGCGTCGCCGAGGAGGAGATGCCCCGGCTGTTCGAGCGGTTCCACCGCATCGAGAACGCCCGCTCCCGCTCCGACGAGGGCAGCGGCATCGGGCTGGCCCTGGTCAAGGAGCTGGTCACGCTGCACGGCGGCAGCATCACCGCCAGCAGCACGGTGGGCCGGGGCACCGCGTTCACGGTCCGGCTGCCGTTCGGCGACGCCCACCTGCCGGCCGACGCGATCGCCCCGGCCGGCTCCGGCCGGGTGCCGGTCTCCGCCGAGCCGTTCGTACAGGAGGCGCTGCGCTGGCTGCCCGGCGACCCGACGGCCGAGGTCGTCCCGGAGGACGCCCCGCCGGTCGATGGTCCCGCGCCGACCCGGCCGGGGCAGGCCCCGGCCCGGGTCCTGGTCGCCGACGACAACGCCGACATGCGCGAGTACCTCACCCGCCTGCTGCGCGCCGCCGGGCACCGGGTGCGGGCGGTGGCCGACGGGCAGGCGGCGTTGGAGGCTGCCCGCACGCACACGCCGGACCTGGTGGTCAGCGACGTGATGATGCCCCGGCTGGACGGCCTGCAACTGGTGGCCGCGCTGCGGGCCGACTCCCGGACCGCCGGCACGCCGGTGCTGCTGCTGTCCGCCCGCGCCGGGGAGGAGGCCGCCATCGAGGGGTTGGAGGCCGGCGCCGACGACTATCTGGTCAAGCCGTTCCCGGCCGCCGAGCTGCTGGCGCGGGTGCGGGCGAACGTGGAGCTGGCCCGACTGCGCAACCACCACGCCCGGTGGCGCACCGCGCTCGTCGACTCGTTGCAGGAGGCGTTCTTCGTCTGCGACGAGGCCGGGGCGGTCGTCGAGATCAACACGGCCTTCACCGACATTCTCGGCTACGGCCCGGAGAACCTGCCCTACCTGCCGGTGCAGCCGTGGTGGCCGGACCCGGAGGCCGAGCCGGAGGCACACCGTCAGGTGTCCACCGCATTCTCGGCGCTGATCGGCCAGACGAAGGGCACCTACACCGTGCCGGTGACCCACCGCGACGGGCACCGGCTCTGGATCGCGACCGCGTTCAACCAGGTCGACGACCCGGACACCGGACGCCGGGTCATCGTGGGCACGTTCCGCGACGTCACCACCGAGCACTACGCCGTGCAGCGGGAGACCGCCCTGGCCGGGCTGAGCCTCCGGCTGTCGCAGGCGGACGATCTCACCGACGCCCTGCACGGGGTGCTGGACGAGATGCGCAAGCTGTGGCGCGCCACCGGCGTGGTCACCGCCGTCTTCGGCGACACCTCGGATCCCGACGTCACCGCGACCGACCCCCTGCTGCAGTGGGACACGCTGCCCGACGAACGCCGGCAGGCGTTGCTGGCGTTGCGGGACACGCCGCTGCTGACCCCGGCGGCGACGCCGGCGCACGGGGCCGGCATCGCGCTGGAGCATCCGGACGGCACCATGGCGCTCTGGATCGACCTGGGCGAGAAGCGGCCCTTCACCGAGCAGGACCAGACGCTGCTGGCGCTGCTCGCCGGCCACGTCGCCCAGGGGCTGCACCGGGTGCACCAGATCGACCAGCAACGGGAGACCGCGCTGGCCCTGCAACGGGCGATCCTCGGCCCGGCCCAGCTGCCCGCCGGCTTCGCCGTGCGCTACGCCCCGGCGTCGCTGCCGCTCAAGGTCGGTGGCGACTGGTACGACACGGTCGAGCTGCCGGACGGGCGGATCGCGATCGTGGTCGGCGACTGCGTCGGCCACGGCCTGCGGGCCGCCACCGTGATGGGGCAGCTGCGCAGCGCGTGCCGGGCGCTGCTGTTGCAGGACGCCAGCCCGGCCCAGACGCTGATGGCCCTGGACCGGTTCGCCGCCCTGCTCCCGGGCGCGCAGTGCGCGACCGTCCTCTGCGGTGTGCTGGACCCGGCGACCGGTCGGCTGCGCTACTCCAGCGCCGGGCACCCGCCGGCCATCGTGGTGCACCCCGACGGCACGTCCGAACTCCTCGACCAGGGCCGGTCCCGCCCGCTCGCGGTCCGCGCCGGGCGGGAACGCCCGGAGGCGGAGGTCACCGTGCCGGCCCGGGCCACGCTCATGCTCTACACCGACGGTCTGGTCGAACGCCGCCGCCAGCCGCTGACCGCCGGCATCGACCGGGCCACCGCGGCGATCCAGGAGGGCCGGGGTGTCCCGGTCGAGGCGCTGGCCACCGAGCTGATGGACCAGCTCACCCCGGAAGGCGGGTACGACGACGACGTGGCTCTGCTGCTCTACCGACACCCCGGGCCGCTGGAGTTGGACTTCCCCGCCGAGTCGTCGCGGCTGGCCGAGGTGCGTACCGCGTTGCGCGGGTGGCTGGACCGGTGCGGGCTGGCCCCGACGTACTCCTACAACGTGCTGGTGGCCGCCGGTGAGGCGTGCGCCAACGCGATCGAGCACGGCCACCGGGACAGTCCCGGCGGGCGGATCCGGCTGCGCGCCGCCGCCACCGCCGACGCGTTGCGGCTGAGCGTCACCGACAGCGGGCACTGGCGGGACCGGGACCGGCCGTCGGACCCGCACCGGGGCCGCGGACTGGTGCTCATGCGTGCTCTGATGGACTCCATCACGGTGACCCCGGGGGCCACCGGCACCACCGTCGACATGCAGGCAAGGATCATCCGATGAGCACGGCCCTGACGCTCACCACCGGCAGCGACCCCGACGGGGGGCGCGTGCTGACCGCGGTCGGCGAGATCGACATGAGCAACGCGGCCGCCTTCGCCGCCGCGCTCGACGACGCCGTCCGACCCGACGGCGACCCCCTCGTGGTGGACCTGACCGCCGTGGAGTATCTCGACAGCGCCGGCCTGGCCGCGCTGTTCCCGCACGCCGAACGGATCGCGCTCGTCGCCAGTCCGCTGCTGGAGCCGCTGCTCAGCATCTCCGGGCTGGCCGACCTCACCACCGTGCGCAGCGGCTGAGGTTCCGACCGGCGGGTGCCCGCGCCCGCCACGGCCGCACCGACGCCCTTCGGAGCCGTCCCCTCACCCGGTCTCCGCAGCACCGCGACACGTCGCCGTGCAACTTTTAGGGACGTCAATGTTAGCGTTAACGCTGGTGGCGGCGTCGGCGCGGCATTCATAAGACGTATGGCCTCTCAAATGGCCACTCTCACCTGGACGTAAGCGTTGACGTTACGCAGATGTAACGCTTAACGTCTGATGTCTCAGTCATGTGAGCCCCCTCACCCACCACCGCTTTCGGAGGGATCACCATGTCCCGTCCCCACCTCACCCGCCGTTCGCTCCTGGCCGCTCTCGGTGCCGGCGGAGCCGCGGTCGCCGTCGGCGGCGTCCTCCGTCCCGGGTCCGCCGCCGCCATCCCCGGACCCGCCAGCTACGCCGAGACGTGGGCGTCGGTCGGTCAGCACCCGGCCGCGCCGGAGTGGTTCCAGGACGCCAAGTTCGGTGTCTACTTCCACTGGGGAGCGTTCAGCGTTCCGGCGTACGCCAACGAGTGGTACCCGCGCAACATGTACAACAACGGCTCCAACGAGAACAACCACCACAAGTCCGTCTACGGTGACCCGTCGGCCTGGCCGTACCACAACTTCATCAACGGCGCGAACGACCGGTCGGGCCGGTTCGTGCAGTTCGCCCCCCGGCTGCGCTCGGCCGGCGGCAACTTCGACCCCGGCGAGTGGGCCCAGTTGTTCGCCGATGCCGGCGCCAAGTTCGCCGGGCCGGTGGCCGAGCACCACGACGGCTTCTCCATGTGGAACAGCCAGGTCAACGAGTGGAACTCGGTGGCCCGCGGCCCACGGCTGGACCTGCTCCGCCTGCACACCGACGCGATCCGGGCCCGCGGCCTCAAGGTCATGGTCGCCATGCACCACGCGTACAACTTCACCGGCTTCTACCAGTGGGCGCCGCAGCAGTCCGACGCCAGCCTGCGCAAGCTCTACGGGCAGTTGGGCACCGCGGCGGAGGAGCAGCTCTGGTACGACAAGCTCCGCGAGGTCATCGACCAGGCCCAGCCGGACATGATCTGGCAGGACTTCAACCTCAGCCGGATCAGCGAGGCGCAGCGGCTGCGGTTCCTGGCCTACTACTACAACCGGGCCGTGGCGTGGAACAAGGAGGTCGTCGCCACCTACAAGGACGGGTTGGACCTCGGCGGCACGGTCTTCGACTACGAGCGCGGCGGTCCCGCCGCACTGCGTCAGCCGTACTGGCTCACCGACGACAGCATCAGCAGCTCCAGTTGGTGCTACACGGTGGGGATCGGCTACTACTCGCTGAACCAGATGCTGCACTCGCTGCTCGACCGGGTCAGCAAGAACGGCAACATGGTGCTCAACATCGCGCCGATGGCCGACGGCACCATCCCCGACGGACAGCGCGGCACCCTGCTCGCCATCGGTGACTACCTGCGCCGCTTCGGCGAGTCCGTCTACGCCACCCGGGCCTGGACGACGTACGGCGAGGGGCCCACCCAGATGGGCGGCGGTTCGTTCAGCACCCCGCGCGCCGGCACCGCCCGGGACATCCGGTTCACCCGCAGCAAGGACAACCGGGTGCTGTACGCCACGTTCCTCGGCTGGCCGGGCAGCACCGCCACCATCACCACGCTGGCGTCGGGCCGGATCAACCTCGGCACCCTGACCGGGGTGCAACTGCTCGACACCAACGCCGGCAGCTACGTCAACCTGCCGACCCGCACCCAGGACTCCAGCGGCCTGCGGATCACCATGCCGTCGGCCGGCGCGCCGTTCAACGCGCCCGCGTACGTGGTCAAGCTGACGTTCAGCGGCCCGATCCCGGCGCTCGGCGGCGGCTCGACCACCTGGCAGCGGATCACCAACGTGACCAACGGCCTGGCGCTCGACAGCGGCGGCAACGTCGCCTCCGGCTCCCCGCTGAAGCAGTGGAGCTGGGACGGCAGCACCAACCTCCAGTGGCAGCTCGTCGACCTGGGCACCGGGTACCACCGGATCGTCAACCGGACCAACGGCATGGTCGTCGACGGGTTCGGCCAGACCACCAACGGCGCCGCCGCCCAGCAGGCGCCCTGGAACGGCGGCAACAGCCAGCAGTGGCAGCTCACCGACCAGGGCAACGGGCGGTACCGGATCGCCAACCGGGCCACCGGCCTGGTGCTCGACGGGGGCGGCCAGGTCGCCTCCGGCTCCCCGGTCAAGCAGTGGAGCTGGGACGGCAGCACCAACCTGCTGTGGACCCTCGCCACCGTCTGAATCCCTGCGTCCACGTCCGACGCGTGCGCGTCACGCACCCCCGGCGGTGCTGGCGACACGCGTCGGACGACGTCCCGACCTGGAGGACCACGATGACCAAGAGAGCTCTGCTGGGGCTGGGCCTGACGATGACGCTCGTCGCCTCGGCCACGCTCGCCGCCGGCTGCGGCGACGGTGCGGGGAAGGACAGCGACTCGGGCGGCTCCGCCCCGCTCGTCGGGGTGGACTACCCCCGATCCGACACCGACTTCTGGAACTCGTACATCACGTACGTGCCGACGTTCGCCGACGATCTGGGCGTCGACCTGAAGACCACCAACTCGCAGAACGACATCGCCAACCTGATCTCGAACGCCCAGACCTTCATGAGCCAGGGGGTCAAGGGCGTGGTGATGGCCCCGCAGGACACCGCCGCGATCGCGCCGACGCTCCAGCAACTGGCCGCCAAGAAGATCCCGGTGGTCACCATCGACACCCGCCCGGACTCCGGCGAGGTGGCGATGGTGATCCGCGCCGACAACCGCGCCTACGGCACCAAGGCGTGCAGGTTCCTCGGCACCAAGCTCGGCGGCAAGGGCAAGGTGGTGATGTTGCAGGGCGGCCTCGACTCGATCAACGGCCGGGACCGGACCGAGGCGTTCCACGAGTGCATGCGCGCCGACTACCCGGGCGTCACGGTGTTCGGCGAGGCGACCGACTGGAAGGCCGACGTGGCGGCCAGCAAGCTCCAGACCCGGTTCGCGTCGGACCCGGACATCAAGGGCATCTACATGCAGTCCTCGTTCGCGCTCTCCGGCACGCTCCAGATCCTCAAACAGCGCGGCCTCCAGGTCCCGGCGAGCGACCCGAAGCACGTCTTCGTGGTCTCCAACGACGGCATCCCGGAGGAGCTGGCCGACATCGGCCGGGATCTGATCGACGCCACCGTCAGCCAGCCCGCCGACCTGTACGCCAGGTACGGCCTGGAGTACGTGAAGGCGGCGATCGACGGCAAGACGTTCCAGCCCGGCCCGACCGACCACCACAGCACGATCATCCAGGTACGGGAAGGGCTGCTGGAGGACCAGCTCCCCGCGCCGCTGGTGACGAAGGACGGCGCGCCGGTCGCGGGCGAGCCCACAGTGAAGTTCGACGACAGGTCCCTGTGGGGCAACACCGCATGAGCGTCCGCTCACCCGCCTCGACCGACGGGCCGGCCGGCGACCTCCGGCCCGTCGTGGAGGCCGTCCACATCACCAAGCGTTTCGGGTCGACGACCGCCCTCTCCGACGCCGGCATCGTGGTCCGGCCCGGCGAGACGCACGCCCTGGTGGGCCGCAACGGCGCCGGCAAGTCGACGCTTGTCAGCATCCTCACCGGCCTCCAGGCGCCGGACGACGGGGCGGTGGCCTTCGACGGCCGGCCCGCGCCACCGCTCGGTGACCGGGCCGCCTGGCGGCGGCGGGTGGCCTGCGTCTACCAGAAGTCCACGATCATCCCCACGCTCACCGTGGCGGAGAACCTGTTCCTCAACCGGCACGACCGCGGTCGCGGCGGGCTGATCCGCTGGTCGCGGCTGCGCCGCGCGGCGCAGGAACTGCTGGCGACCTGGTCGGTCGACGTGGACGTGCGGCAGCCCGCCTCGACCCTGTCGGTCGAGCAGCGGCAGTTCGTGGAGATCGCCCGGGCGCTGTCGTTCGGCGCCCGGTTCATCATCCTCGACGAACCGACCGCGCAGCTCGACGGCGCCGGCATCAACCGGCTGTTCACCCGGCTCCGTGACCTGCGTGCCCACGGGGTGACCTTCCTCTTCATCAGCCACCACCTTCAGGAGATCTACGAGATCTGCGACCAGGTGACGGTCTTCCGCGACGCCCGGCACGTCGTCACCGCACCGGTGGCCGAGCTGAGCCGTCCGGCCCTGGTGGCGGCCATGACCGGGGAGGACGTGACCCTGCCGGAGGCCGACCACCCGCCGCTGCCGGCCGACGCCCCCGTGCTGCTGTCCGTCCGCGACCTGGTCACCCCGTCCGGCGCCGAACTGTCCCTGGAGACCCGGGCCGGCGAGGTGGTGGGCATCGCGGGCGGCGGCGGCAGCGGCAAGGTCGAGGTGGCCGAGGCGATCGTCGGCCTGACTCGCCGCGCCGGTGGGACGGTCGCCGTCGACGGGCGCGTGCTGCGGCCGGGCAGAGTGCCCGACGCCCTCGACGCCGGGGTGGGCCTGGTGCCGCAGGACCGACACCGCGAGGGCCTGGTGCCACTGCTGTCCATCGCGGAGAACGTCACGATGACCGTGCCGGAGCGCATCGCGCGGCGTGGGCTCATCTCACCGGGACGCCGGGACGCCGTGGCCCGCTCCGCCATCACCGAGCTGGCCGTCAAGGCGGCCGGACCGCACGTCCCCGTCGCCGACCTGTCCGGGGGCAACCAGCAGAAGGTGGTGATGGGCCGGGCGTTGGCCAACGACCCGAAACTGCTGGTGCTCATCACGCCGACGGCCGGCGTCGACGTGCGGTCGAAGCAGACCCTGCTGGGTGTGGTGGAGCAGGTGCGCCGCCGGGGCGCCGCCGTCCTGATCGTCTCCGACGAACTCGACGACCTGCGGATCTGTGACCGCGTCCTGGTCATGTTCGCCGGGCGGGTCATCCGCGAGCTGGCCCACGGCTGGCCCGACAACGAGCTGGTAGCCGCCATGGAAGGGGTGGATCTCCACCATGCCTGAGACGCTGTCCACCACGACGTCGCCGCCGGCCGGGGCGTCCCCGCCGG
The DNA here is from genome assembly GCF_045040125.1 of Micromonospora sp. NBC_01392. Classification (NCBI taxonomy): domain Bacteria; kingdom Bacillati; phylum Actinomycetota; class Actinomycetes; order Micromonosporales; family Micromonosporaceae; genus Micromonospora; species Micromonospora sp. NBC_01392. The sequence goes on from NZ_CP109549.1 coordinate 4,535,660, forward strand.
CCCCGCCGTCGCCCTCCGCACGGAGCCTGGTCCTCACCCGCCTGCGGGACCTGGCCCTGGTGCCGGCGATCGTCGCGGTCGCCGTCGTCGGCTCGCTCGTGAATCCCGTCTTCCTCAGCGCCGACAACCTTCTCAACGTGCTCCAGAGCATGTCGGAGATCGCCATCCTGGTGCTGGCGCAGACCATCGTGCTGATCACCGGCAAGATGGACCTGTCGCTGGAGTCCACCTTCGGCCTGGCCCCCGGCATCGCGGCCTGGCTGGTCGTCGACCCGGCGCTCACCCGCGGTCTCGGGCTCGACGTGCTGCCCGACGGCCTGGCGGTGCCGGTGGTCCTGCTCGTCGGCGCCCTGATCGGCGCCGTCAACGGGCTGCTGATCGTCCGCTTCGGCCTCAACGGCTTCATCGTGACGCTGGGCATGCTGATCGTCCTGCGCGGACTGCTCACCGGGATCTCCGGTGGTCAGACGTTCTTCGCGCTGCCGGAGTCGATGACCTACCTCGGCTCGGCCACCTGGTTCGGCGCGCCGGCGTCCATCTGGGTGTCACTGCTGTTGTTCGCGGTCGGGATCGTGGTGCTCGGTCACACCCGTGTCGGCCGGGCGTTGTACGCCATCGGCGGCAACGCCGACGCGGCCCGCGCCGCCGGCATCCGCACCGACCGGGTGTTGTGGGCCGCCCTCGTGGTGGCGAGCGTGCTGGCCGCGCTCGCCGGGTTGCTGATCAGCGGGCGGCTCGCCGCGGTGCCGGCGGCGCAGGGCAACGGCGCCATCTTCCAGGTGTTCGCGGCGGCGGTCATCGGCGGGGTCAGTCTCCACGGCGGCAAGGGCAGCGTGTTCGGCGCCTTCACCGGCGTCCTGCTCCTCTTCATGATCATCAATGTGCTCACGCTCGCCGGGGTGCCCGCCCAGTGGACGAACTTCCTCAACGGCGCCGTCATCCTGGTCGCCCTGACGGTCTCCCGGATCACCGGCGGCAAGGCGCAGACATGACGCCACCGCCGCGTCCGGCGCCGCCGACGAGCCAGCCCACCTCGACCGACCGGGAGAACCGTTGTCCGAGCACATCACATCCGTAGAGACCATCGACGTCCGGTTCCCGACGTCGCGCCACCGCGACGGCTCGGACGCGATGAACCCGTTCCCGGACTACTCCGCGGCCTACGTCATCCTGCGCACCTCGGCCGCCGCCGAGGGACACGGCCTCGTGTTCACCGTGGGGCGGGGCACCGAGATCCAGATCCGGGCTCTGCGGTCGCTGGCCCCGATGCTCGAGGGCCAGCCGGTCGACGCGCTGGTCGCCGACCCCGGGGCGCTCGCGCGCCGGCTGGTCGGCGACAGCCAGATCCGCTGGCTGGGCCCGGAGAAGGGGGTCGTGCACATGGCCGCCGGTGGCCTGGTGAACGCGGTCTGGGACCTCGCTGCCCGGCGGGCCGACAAGCCGCTGTGGAAGCTGCTCGCCGACCTCACCCCGGAGCAGCTCGTGGCGCAGGTCGACTTCCGCTACCTGCGCGACGCCCTCACCGAGGACGAGGCGCTGGCGCTGTTGCGCGCCGCCGTCGACGGGCGGGCGGACCGGGAGCGCCGCCTGCTGGCCGAGGGCTTCCCGGCGTACACCACGACGCCGGGCTGGCTCGGTTACGACGACGACAAGCTGGCCCGGCTCTGCACGGAGGCGGTCGCGGCCGGGTTCCGGCTGATCAAGCTCAAGGTGGGCGGGGACCTCGCCGACGACGTACGCCGGCTGGGCATCGCCCGCCGGGCCGTCGGTCCGGACGTGCGGATCGCGGTCGACGCGAACCAGGTGTGGGGCGTGCCCGAGGCGATCCGCTGGATGCGCGAACTGGCCCCGTTCGACCCGTACTGGATCGAGGAGCCGACCTCACCCGACGACATCCTCGGGCACGCCGCCGTCCGCTCGGCCGTCGCCCCGACGAAGGTGGCCACCGGCGAGCACGGACACAACGCGGTGATGTTCAAGCAACTGCTCCAGGCCGGCGCCGTCGACGTGGTCCAGATCGACGCCTGCCGGGTCGCCGGGGTCAACGAGAACCTGGCCATCCTGCTGCTCGCGGCGAAGTTCGGCGTGCCGGTCTGCCCGCACGCCGGCGGGGTGGGGCTGTGCGAGCTGGTGCAGCACCTCGCCATGTTCGACTTCGTCGCCCTCACCGGCAGCACCACCGACCGGGCCATCGAGTACGTCGACCACCTGCACGAGCACTTCGCGGACCCGGTCCGGATCCGCGACGGCCGCTACCTCGCGCCCCGTTCCCCCGGCATGAGCGCGGAGATCCTCGCGCCCTCGCTGGCCGACTACCGCTTCCCCGACGGACCCCGGTGGACGGTGGCGACGACCGGAGCCGCACTCACATGATCATCGACGCGCATCACCACCTCTGGCAGCCCGACCACGGGTACCACTGGCTCGACGATCCGGCGCTGGCGGCGATCCGCCGCCCCTTCACCCCCGCCGACCTGACCGCCGCGCTCACCTCGGCCGGCGTGGACGGCACCGTGCTGGTGGAGGGCGGCCGCTGCCACCCCGACGAAGCCGCCGAGTTCCTCGGTCACGCCGCGGACACGCCGGCGATCCTCGGCGTGGTGGCCTGGGTCGACATCGCCGGGGGCGAGGTCTCCGCCACCGTCCGGCGCTACCGGCAACTGCCCGGCGGGGAGCTGCTGGTCGGGATGCGTTCGCAGGTCCAGGGCGAGGCGGACCCCGACCACCTCGACCGTCCCGACGTACGGCGCGGGCTCGCCGAGGTGGCCGACGCCGGCCTGGTGTTCGACCTGGTGATCCGCGCCGACCAACTGCCCGCCGCGGCGCGGGCGGCCCGGGCGGTGCCGCAGCTCTCGTTCGTCCTCGACCACCTCGGCAAGCCGCGCATCGACCGGGGCGCCGCCGGGCTGGCCGGTTGGCGCGACCCGCTCGCCGCGCTGGCCGCCAGTCCCAACGTCACCGGCAAGCTGTCGGGCCTGGTCACGGAGGCGGCACCGGACTGGTCGCCGGCCGACCTGAGCCCGTTCGTCGAGGTCGCCGTCGACGAGTTCGGCCCCGGTCGTCTGATGTTTGGCTCGGACTGGCCGGTGTGCCTGCTCAGGTCGGACTACCCGGGGGTGCGGCGGGCCCTGACGGCCGCGCTGCCGCCGCTGTCGCCCGGGGACCGGCGGGAGATCTTCGCCGGCACCGCCGTGCGCACCTACCGCCTGACCCCACCGGCCGAACCGGCCGAACCGACCGCGCCCGGGCCGGTGACATGAGCCGGCCGGTCAGGCGTCCCCCGCCTGGGCCGCGAGCACGGTCCGCAACCACGCCTCGGAGGTGTTGACGTGCATCAGCGCGGTGGCCTGGGCGAGCAACTGGTCGCGCGACCGCAGGGCGAGGTAGATCGCCTGGTGTTCGTCGATCGTCTTGTGTGCCGCGTTGGCCTCGATCAGCCCACGCCAGACCCGGGCCCGCAGCGTACGGCCGGAGAGCCCGTCGAGCAGCGAGGTGAGCGTCTCGTTGCCGGTGGTCGCGACCACGGTGTGGTGGAAGGCGGTGTCGAACTGGATGAGCTTCTCGGCGTCGTCGGCGGCGGCCCGCATGTCCTGCAGGATCCGGTCGAGTTCCGCCAGCTCGGTGTCGGTCATCCGCACCGCGGCGAGACCGGTGGCCACCGGCTCCAGCATCCGGCGGACCTCCATCACCTCCAGCAGCGTGTCGTCGCGCAGCAGCTCCACCGCGACGCCGAGACCCTCCAGCAGCAGCCGCGGGGCGAGGCTGGTCACGTAGGTGCCGTCGCCGCGACGCACGTCGAGCACCCGGGCCGACTCGAGCACCTTGACCGCCTCCCGCACCCCGCTGCGCGACAGGCCCATCTGCGCGGCGAGCTGCTGCTCCGGTGGCAGCCGCGCGCCCGGCGGCAGCTCACCGCTGGAGATCATGCCGCGGATCCGCGCGATCGCGTCGTCGGTCAGTGCCATTGCCGCCCCCTTCGGGCCGGCCCACCGGGTGCCTGGGAAGTGGCTCCGTCGCCTGCGGTGGGCAGCGGCCGTTCCCACCACTATAGATTCATCCGACGTCTGCCCGACTCCGGTCGTCGTCGCCAGCCCCGCCGTCCGCGGAAAGGGTCCTGACGCCATGCGATACCGCCCGCTGGGCCGCACCGGCCTGACCGTGTCGATGCTCGGGTACGGCGCCTCCCCCCTCGGCGGCGTCTTCGGCCGGATCGACGAACGGGCCGGCATCGAGGCCGTGCGCGTCACGCTGGAACTCGGCGTGAACATCATCGACGTCTCGCCCTACTACGGCGCCACCACCGCGGAGACGGTGCTCGGACGCGCCCTGCGCGGCGTCGATCGGGCCAGCTACGTCCTGGCCACCAAGGTCGGCCGGTACGGCGAGGCGGCGTTCGACTTCTCCGCGGCCCGCACGGTCCGCAGCGTCGAGGAGAGCCTGGCCCGCCTCGGCACCGACCACCTGGACCTGGTCCAGTGTCACGACATCGAGTTCGGCGACCTCGACCGGATCATCGGCGAGACGTTGCCCGCGCTGGCCCGCCTGCGCGACGCGGGGAAGATCCGCTTCATCGGCGTGACCGGCTACCCGCTGGCCGCGTTGCGTCGGGTCGCGGCGGCGGTCCCGCTGGACACCGTGCTGTCGTACTGCCGCTACACCCTGCTGGACCGCGCGCTGGCCACGGCCGAGCCGGAGTTCACCGCCCGGGGCACCGCGGTGCTGAACGCCTCCCCGCTGGCCATGGGGCTGCTCTCCCGGCGCGGCGCGCCCGACTGGCATCCGGCCCCGCCGGAACTCCGCCGGGCCGCGACCGCCGTGGCCGACCTGTGCGCGCGACGTGGCGTGGACATCGCCCGGGTCGCGCTCGGCTTCGCCGCCGCGCCGACCCGGTTCGCCACCACGTTCGTCGGTTCCGCCGACGCCGCGAACATGGCCCGCAACGTGCGCTGGGCCCTGTCCGAGCCCGATCCCGACCTGCTCGACGACATCGAGAAGCTGCTGACGCCGGTGCGTGACCTCGCCTGGCCCAGCGGCCGACCGGAGAACACCCCTATCGGAGAGGCATGAGGTGCGACGTTACGGCTGGGTGATCCGGCTGCGGCCGGACCACCGGGAAACCTACCTACGGCTGCACGCCGCCGTCTGGCCCGGCGTCGAGCAGACGCTGCGGGCGGCGCGCATCCGCAACTACAGCATCTTCCTGCACGGGGACCTGCTGTTCGGCTACTACGAGTACGTCGGCGACGACCACGACGCGGACCAGCGTCGGATCGCCGCCGATCCGCAGACCCAGGCGTGGTGGCGGCTGACCGACCCCTGCCAGGAATCGCTCGCCGAGCCCGGATCCGGCCACTGGTGGGCGCCGATGCACGAGGTTTGGCACCTGACCGAGGAGGCTTGGTGAACCGCAGCGCGCACTACGTCGGCGACCGGAGGTTCGTCGTCGAGGACACCCGGGCGGTGCCACCCGGCCCCGGCGAGGTACGCATCGCGGTGACGTACACCGGCATCTGCGGCACGGACCTGCACGTCGCGCACGGCGCGATGGATCACCGCGTCCACGTGCCGGCGGTGATCGGGCACGAGATGTCCGGTCGCATCGCGGAGATCGGCCCGGGCGTCACCGACCGGCGGGTGGGCGAGCCGGTGACGGTGAGGCCGCTGGACTGGTGCGGTCGGTGCCCCGCCTGCCGGGCCGGTCACCAGCACATCTGTCACCGGCTGAACTTCATCGGCATCGACTCCCCCGGCGCGATGCAGCGCTCCTGGACGGTGCCGGCCCGGATCGTGGTGCCGCTGCCGGACGACCTGCCCCTGGCCGAGGCGGCCCTGGTCGAGCCCACCGCGGTGGCCGTGCACGACGTGCGGCGTTCCCGCTTGACGGCGGGCGAACACGCGGTGGTCATCGGCGCGGGTCCGGTCGGCCTGCTCATCGGCGCGGTCGCCCGGGCGGCCGGCGCCACGGTGACCGTGCTGGAGATCGATCCGCGACGCCGCGCGCTCGCCGTCGACCTCGGCCTGTCCGCCGTGGACCCGGTGGCGACGGACCCGGCGGGACTCGTCCAGGAGGCGACCGGGGGCGCCGGCGCCGACGTGGTCTTCGAGGCGTCCGGGTCGGCGACCGGGGTACGCCTCGCGACCGACCTGCTCGCCGTACGCGGGCGGCTGGTGGTGGTGGCGATCCATCCCACGCCGCGGGAGGTGGACCTGCACCGGATCTTCTGGCGCGAGCTGGAGGTGATCGGGGTGCGGGTCTACCAGCGGGAGGACTACGCCGAGGCGGTCCGCCTGGTGCACCGCCGGGAGGTGCCCGCGGCGCGGCTCATCTCCCGGATCGTGCCGCTTGACGACGTGACCGAGGCGTTCCGGGCGCTCGCCGCCGGCGGCGACGTGAAGGTGCTGGTGGACTGTGGAGGTGGGGTGTGAACCCGTTCGACCTGAGCGGCCGGCTGGCCGTGGTCACCGGCTGCCGGCGCGGGATCGGCCTGGCGATGGCGGAGGCGCTGGCGGCGGCGGGCGCGGACGTGATCGGCGTCAGCGCCGCCCTGGAGGAGACCGGCAGCGAGGTCGAGGCGCGGGTGACCGCGCACGGCCGCTCGTTCGTGCCGCACCGGTGCGACCTGGCCGACCGGGCCGCCGTGCGCGCGCTCGCCGGGTGGCTGGGCCGGCGGGAGCGGCCGGTGGACATTCTGGTCAACAACGCCGGCACGATCCGCCGCGCCCCGGCCGTCGCGCACCCGGACGAGGACTGGGACCAGGTGCTGGAGGTCGATCTCACCGCCCCGTTCGTCCTCGCCCGCGAGGTCGGCCGGGACATGGTCCGGCGCGGCTCCGGCAAGGTCATCTTCACCGCCTCGATGCTGAGTTTCCAGGGCGGCGTGACCGTGCCGTCCTACGCGGCGGCGAAGTCGGGGATCGCCGGGCTGACCCGGGCGCTGGCCAACGAGTGGGCGGGCCACGGCGTCAACGTCAACGCCATCGCGCCCGGCTACATCGCCACCGACAACACCCAGGCGTTGCGGGACCAGCCGGAACGCGACCGGGCGATCGTGGAGCGTATCCCGGCCGGACGCTGGGGCCGGCCCGAGGATCTCGCCGGGGCCACCGTGTTCCTGGCCTCGGAGGCTGCCGCGTACGTGCACGGCACGGTGCTCGCGGTCGACGGGGGCTGGCTCGCCCGCTGACTCCCCCGGCATACGGCCGTCTCACGACGACGCGCCCCGGCCGGACCTGGTGGACCCGGCCGGGGCGACGTCGGGTGGACGTACTAGCGCACCGTCCACCGCTGGTTGGCGGCGGCGGTGCAGGTCCACTGGATCACGGTGGTGCCGTTGGCGGTGGCGGCGCCGTTGACGTCCAGGCAGAGGCCGGACTGCTGGTTGCGGATGGTGCCGTCGCTGTTACGGGTCCACCGCTGGTTGGCGGCGCCGGTGCAGTCCCAGATCTGCGCCTTCGTGCCCGCGCCGGCGTTGGCCGGCGAATCCAGACACTTGCCCAGCGCCTGGATGGCGTCCCCGCTGAACGTCCACCGCTGGTTGGCGGCGCCGTTGCAGTCCCAGATCACCGGCTGGGTGCCGTTGGCGGTGTTGCTCTGCGGCACGTCCAGGCACCGGCCGGAGGCGGCGCTGACGAGCGCCCCGCCGGTGGTCGGGGGCGGGGTGCCGGTGCCGCCGCCGCTGACCCGGTAGACGACCGTGCCGTGCCCCGGGACGGTGGCCGAGATGGCGCCGGAGGTGGTGCTGGTCGCGTTGGTCCACGCGTCCAGCAGGGTGAACGAGGTGCCGGTCTTGCCGATGGCGGCGGCGGTCGTGGAGATCGTCGTGCTGGCGCTGCCCTGGTTGAACAGGGCTACCGCGACGTCACCGTTGGCCAACCGCTTGGCCAGCACCCGCCGGGTCCCGTCGAACGACACCTGACCCGCCTGCAACGCCAGCGGATCCTGACTGATACCGATCAGGGCCGGGTTCTTCAGGATCGTCTGCGTGGCCGCGGTCATGTTGCGCAGGTCGTTACCCGCGATCAACGGCGACGCCATCACCGCCCACAGCGCGAAGTGACTACGCATCTCCGTGTCGGTCATCCCACCCCGACCGACCTCCAACATGTCCATGTCGTTGAACGCGCCCGGCTTCGCCCGCCCGGCCAACGGCACCGTCACGTCGACGATGTTCTGGATGCCCATCGGGTAGCCGTTGGTCTGACCGGTGTTCCACGCGTTGGTGATGTCCTCCGTGGTCCGCCACATGTTCGCCACGTCGCCCCAGTCCCGCTGCGGACCGGTCTTCGAGTGGATGCTGTTCGAGTTGATGCTGTAGACGATCGGCCGGCCGGTGGCGGCGAGGGCGTCGCGCATGATGTTGAACACGCGTACCTGGTCGTCGATCGTGCCGCTCGGCGAGCACCAGTCGTACTTCAGATAATCCACACCCCACGCCGCGAACTGACGGGCGTCCTGCACCTCGTGCCCCTGCGCCCCCGTCGAACCGGGATAACTGTTGAAGTACTGCGCACACGTCTCGGTCAGCGGGCCCTGGTAGATGCCGAACTTCAACCCCCGCGCATGGATGTAGTCACCGAGGGCCTTCATTCCCGACGGGAACCGACTCGGGTCACCCTGGAGATTCCCCGCCGAGTCCCGGTTCTGGTTCATCCAACAGTCATCCACCACCACGTACTGGTAGCCGGCGTCCCGCATCCCCGAACTGACCATCGCGTCGGTCATCTGCCGGATCAACGTCTCGTTGATGTTGCAACCGAACGTGTTCCAACTGTTCCAACCCATCGGCGGCGTCCGCGCCGCACCGTTCTCCAGCGCCGACGCCGTGGACGGGCGCAGGCCGACCAGGGCGCCGGCCAGCAGCAGTCCGGCCGCCAGGACGGCGGTGGCCCGGCGGCGGGCCGAGGTGAGGTGTCTCATCGGTGTTCCTCTCCGCGACGGTGGTACGCCCGCCGCAGGCGTTGTCCGGTGGTGGTCAGGGCAGCGCGTGGGCCGGACGCGCGGATGCGCGCCCGGCCCGCGCCCGTCACGGGGTGGTCAGGTCGAACCGGCGGACGGTGGCCGCGCCGCCGAGCGCCTGGGTCGCGTAGTTGAAGATTCCGAAGCGGTAGCCCATGAAGAACTGCCAGGCGTTGTTCAACGTCAGCGCGTTGCCCAGCGGGACGAAGTTCGTCCCGTCGGTGCTGTAGGAGAAGGTCGCCTGCCGCCCACTGCCCGGTCTGATGTCGGCCTTGGCCCGCAGCCAGATCCGACCACCGCTGACCGCCGCGCCGGCGATCTCGGTGCCGGTGTTCGTGGTGCGCCAACCGCTGTCCATGGTCAGGTTGTTGGTCATCACCACCCTGGTCGCGCCGTTGTCCCGGCGTACGCCGATCCAGGCCGACGAGTCCCGCAGCATGGCCAGCCCGGTGCGGTCGCCGTCGCGCATCGTCGAGTAGTCCAGTTCGACGGTCGCCGTCGACGTCGGTCCCTGGATCCGCCGCGTCACCGTGTTGCGGGCGCTGTAGAGGTCGTTGGTGACGGTCGCCGTCTGCAGCCGCAGCCCGTTTCCGACCGACCACCGGGTGTTGTCCGGGTTGTGGTTCCACTCCCACTGGTGGCTCAGCGTGGTACCGGTGAACGTGTCCGCGCCGGTCATCGGTTGCACCGGGCGGGTCGGCAGCGGCGACGGGTAGGAGCTGCCCCAGCCGCCGTTGACGGTCTGGATCTGGGGCCAGCCGTCGCTGGTCCAGGTGATCGGGGCGAGGGCCGGCACGCGACCACCGGGGTACGCGTCCACGAACGCCATGTAGTACCACTGGCCGTTCTGGGTCTGCACCAGGCCACCCTGGTGGGGCACGCCGCCGCCGGCGATCGGGCCGGGCATGTTGAGCAGCACCTGCCGCGTCTCGTACGGCCCCCACGGGCTGGTGGAGCGCAGGATGTACTGACCGTTGGCGGGCCGGGTGACGAAGATGTAGTAGTAGCCGTTGCGCTTGTAGAAGCGGGAGCCCTCAAGCGTGCCGATGTTCGACGGCGTGGTGTAGACCTGCTGCGTGCGCACCTGGCTGAGGCCGTCCGCGGACAGTTGCGCGACGCTCAGGGTGCTGTTGCCGTAGGCGACGTACATGGTGTCGTTGTCGTCGATGAGCAGGCCGGCGTCGTAGTAGCAGTTGTTGATCTCGGAGCGCTTCTGCCAGGTGCCGCTGACCGAGGTCGAGGTGTAGACGTACGACTTGTTGAAGTCGATGCACCCGATCCAGTAGAACGTGCCGTTGCTGCTGCGGTAGTTCAACGTCGAGGCCCAGATGCCGTTGACGTACGCGCGGGCGCCGTTGAGGTCGTACTTGGTGCCGAAGTCCAGCCGGGGCACCGAGTGCCCGGCGATCTCCCAGTTGACCAGGTCGTAGGAGCGCAGCACCGGCGCGCCCGGCGAGTAGTGCATGGTCGACGAGGACATGTAGTAGGTGTCGCCGACGCGGATGATGTCGACGTCGGCGAAGTCCTGCCAGACCACCGGGTTGGTGTACGTCGACCCGCCCGGGGTGCCGCTGTCGCCGAGCTTGACCAACTGCCACTGCTGGTTGTTGCCGCCCCAGTCGCTGTACTGCACGACGTTCGCGCCGTCCGCGGTCGAGGCGTTCTGCACCTCGACCGCCTTGCTGGAGTGCCGGGCGATCAGCCGTACGTAGCCGCCGGCGGAGTCGGCCAACTGGAACTGCTGGTTGGTGCCGTTGTTGTCCGACCACTGGACGATGCCGGCGCCGTCGGCGGTCGAGACGCCGGAGACGTCGAGCACCTTGCCGGAGTGACGCGAGCGCAGCCGGTAGTAGCCGCCGCCGGAGTCGACGAACTGCCACTGCTGCCAGGCGCCGTCGTTGCGGGACCACTGGGTGATCCGGGCCCCGTCGTTCGTCGCCTGGTTGTACACGTCGAGCGCCTTGCCGCTGTTGCGGTTGACCAGCACGTACCACGCGTTGGTGTCCACGGTCGCCGCCGACGCGCCGGACGGCGTGACCGCGACGATGCCGGCGCCGAGCAGCACCGCCAGCGCCGCGGCCACGACGCGTGACCACCGGCCGCCACGTCCCGCCCGGGCCGGGAGTCTATCGATTCGCACCATGCTCCTCCTTCGTTCGGGCCGGCGCGCGGTGCGGGGATCGACGGGCAGCTCAGTCTGTTAGCGCTAACATGCGAGCTGCCACGCGAGAGGGGTGCGCGCCCGGGCCGGGCGGGCACTCCGGACCGCCGACGATGCGCCACGATTCCGGAGATGCACACATCGACTGTGAGCGATAACACGCCGGACGTCAAGTCGTCACATTCATCGATGCCGCCGCATGGGCGAATGCGTGGTCGGTCGCCGCAGGCCGGCAGGACGCCGCGGTGCCGGGGCGGCCCGCCGGCGGGAATGCGTCAATGTAATGTTGACAAATGACTCCGGAGCTGGCGGGCCTGTCCGAGATCGGCGCCGCCCGGGCCCGGCTGGACGAGCGGGAGCTGGAGCTGATCGACCGGGCCCGGCACGACGGCGCGACCTGGGCCGAGATAGCCGACGCGTTGGGGTTGAGCAGCCGGCAGGCCGCCGAGCAACGCCGGCAACGGCTCGTGGCGGCCCGCCGGTCCCGACTCGGGCGGCTCGACCGGGCCTGGTCGGCCGAGGTGGTGGCGCTGCGGGCCGCCGTCTCCGACCTGCACCGCTGGATCGCGGCAGACCGGGCGTGGGACAGCCGGTTCCGCCGCGCCGCGCTGGTGCGCGACACCACCGCGTCCGCCCTCGACGCCGAGCCGGGGCCGTTGTACGCGCTGGCCGCGTACCTCGTGGCGGACCTGGCCGACGTCGGACCGCGACTGCCGGCGCCGGCCCGCAGTGCGGCGGACCGCATCGCCACCGCACTGTCAACAAAGGATTGACGTTGTCGGACAGCATTGCCGGCATCCCACTCAAGAACTGAGGATGTGAGTCATCCCCGCTCAACTCCGGAGGACGACTCATGCGTCGCAATGCCGCGCTGTTCGTGACCATCTCGCTGCTGTCCGGGTTCGGCGGCAGCGCCATGGCCCTGGTCGCCGGCATCTGGGTGCTGGACCTGACCGGCTCCACCGGGCAGGCCGCGCTCGCCGGGCTCTGCGTGTACGTGCCGGTGCTGGCCGGACCGTGGCTCGGCGGGCTGCTGGACCGGGCGCCCCGGCGACCGCTTGTCATCGGCGTCAACCTGGCGCTGGCCGCGACCCTGCTCTGCCTGCTCGCGGTGCGCGGGCCGGACCAGACCTGGCTGATCTTCGCGGTCGCCGCCGCCTACGGGGTCAGCTACGTGCTGATCGACGCCGGCGAGACGGCGCTGCTGCCGGCGGCGCTGTCCCCGGCGCAGCTCGCCGACGTCAACGGCTGGCGGTCCAGCGCCCAGGAGGGCATGAAGCTGGTGGCGCCGCTGGCCGGCGCGGGACTCTACGCGTGGCGGGGCGGCTATCCCGTGGCCGTGCTCAGCGCCGCCGCCCCGGTGCTCGTCGCGCTCCTCTACGCCGCGCTGCGGTTACCCGCCACCGGCGGCGTCCCGGCCACTGCCGACCCGCCGGCCTCGCCGCGCAGCCCGGCGGCGGGACGCCCGCCCGGCCTGCGGGCCGCACTCGCCGCCCTCCTCGGCCGGCGCGCGGTACGCGTGCCGGTGACGCTCGCCGCCGTGTCGATAGCGATGTCCGGCTTCACCACCGCCGCGCTCTACACGGTGGTGACCACGGAGCTGGCCCTGCCGTCGACGTTCCTCGGCGTGCTGGCCAGCGCCCAGGGCGGCGGTTCGGTGCTCGCCGGCCTGGCCGTGGGGCGACTCGTCGACAGGTGGGGCGCGGTCGCGGTCGGCGTCGCCGGCACCGCGCTGTTCGCCGCCGGTTGCCTGGGTCGGTGCCTGCCCTGGTGGCCGGCGACCGTCGCCGCCTCGGCGGTGATCGGCGTCGGTCTGCCGTGGACGCTTGTCGCCGCCGTCACCGCGGTCCAGACGCACACGCCGCCGGCGCTGCTCGGCCGGGTGTCCGGCACCGCGAACACGCTGATGTTCGGGCCGATCACGCTGGCCATCCCGCTCGGCTCGGCGGCCGTACGCCTCGGCGGCCGGCCGCCACTCGTCGTCGCCGCCGTGACGTGCCTGGCCGTGGCGCTGCTGGCGGTCGCCGGAGGCGGGCGGCGACCCCACGCGCCTGACCGTTCCCGCCGGCCCGGTCGGTGGGCGCGGCCCGTCCCCGAGGTGCGGGGACGGGCCGCGCACGGTCAGCGCCAGGTGTCGGTGGCGGTGCGGGTGCCGCCGGCCGGCGTGGTGAAGCTCCGGTTCGCGCCGGACTCCCAGGTCACCGAGCCGTCCGGGTTCTTCTTGACGTACTTGTACTCGACCGCGGTGTTCGGCGGCAGGTCGACCGTGGCCCGCCAGACCGGGTAGGTGGCCGGGGAGAGCGCGACCGCGTTGGCCGGGTTCCACCCGCCCAGCGCCGCCACGTTGCCGATCACGAACACGTTCTGGCCGTAGGCCGTGGTCGCGGTGACCGCGAACGAGGTGGCCACCGCCGTCGACACGGTGTCGCCGCGGAACGTCTCGGTCACCGCGTACGTGCCGGCGGCCGGCGTGGTGAAGCTCCGGTTCGCGCCGGACTCCCAGGTCACCGCGCCGGCCGTGGTCACCTTGACGAACTTGTACTCCACCGCGGTCGACCGGGGCAGGTCGACGGTCGCGCGGTAGGTGCCGCCGCCCTGCGCGGTGAGCCGGACGCCGCCGGCCGGCGTCCACGACCCCAGCTCGGGGACGCTGCCGACGACGTACACGTCCTGGCCGGCGCTCGGGGTCGCGCTCACGGTGAACGTGGTGGCGACCCGGTCGGTGGGGCTGGTGGTCGGGCTGGCCGTCGGCGACACGGTCGGGGAGGCGGTCGGCGACGGGCTCGTCCCGGGCCGCGCGCCGACGTGGACCGCGACGGCGCCGTTGGCCGGGACGGTCACGGTGGCCCGGCCGCCGGAGACGGTCACCGTGGCGCCGGTGCAGCCGGCGGCGGTGGCGCCGCCCGTGATGACGTCGCAGTACCGCCCGTCGGCCAGGCCGGTGGTGAACGTGGCGGTGGTGGCGGTGCCGGAGTCGTTGATGCCGATCCACGCGCGGTCGCCCCGGTGGAAGCCGATCACGTTGCTGTTCACGGTGGTGAAGTCCGAGACCGTCTTCACCGGGCGGGCCGCGTTGGCCCAGCCGACCATGCCCTTGATGCCGACGCTGCGGGTCAGGCAGTTCCAGGCCGCGCCGCAGACCGTGTCGGTGACGCGCCCGGTGCCGTCGCTCGGCGGCGACTGGTTCCGGTTGGACCAGGTGAAGCTGTCGTAGACCGACGGCTTGCCGTGCGGGTACGCCAGCGCGAAGTAGTTGGCGAGCACGTAGTCGCTGCCGTTCTGGTACGACAGCACCACCCCGTCGCGCTCCAGATCGTGGTTGGTGACCATGGCGAAGACGTTGGCGCTGGGCGCGTCGAGGTTCCAGTTCGGCACGTTGGCCAGCGAGGAGATGGAACCCAGGAACGCCGAGCGGATGCCCTTGGCGTACCCGAAGTCGAGCACGTCGCCGTTGCCGATGAACGCCCGGGCCTGCAACGCCGGGTTGCTGGCGCCGTCGAAGATCTCCTGCGCGACGTACGGACGGCGGCCCTCCGCCACGGTGTTGTTCAGCTTGCCGAGGATCGCGGCGAAGTCGTCCTTCCTGACGTGCTTGACCGCGTCCACCCGGAAGCCGTCGACGCCGAGGCCGATCAGGTCGTTCAGGTAGCCGGCGATCTTGCTGCGGACCGCGTCCTTCTCGGTGTAGAGATCCGACAGGGACAGCAGCTCACAGCTCGTCACCTGGGACTCGTTGTTCCAGTCGCTGATGCCGCCGGAGGTCGGGCAGTTGTCCCCCGGCCGGTGGAAGTCCCCGCTGCCGTAGGGCACCGCCGGGTAGCTGTAGCCGCTGAACTCGGTGCCGGCGTACCCGCGCGTGCCGGCCGGGTTGTTGGTCCCGGCCATGTGGTTGACCACCGCGTCCACGTAGACCCGGACGCCGGCGGCGTGGCAGGCGGTGACCATGGCGGCGAACTGCTGCCGGTTGCCGAACCGGCTGTCCAGCTTGTACGACACCGGCTGGTACACCTCGTACCAGGGGTGCACGCCGTCCGGGCTGTTCGGCAGGCTGACCGACTCCTGCGGCGGGGCCACCTGCACCGCGCCGTAGCCGGCGGGGCCGAGGTGGTCGGTGCAGGCGGCGGCGACCGAGGGCCAGTTCCATTCCCAGAGGTTGGCGGTCACCTCGCTGTCGTTGAGGACGGTGGCGGCGCGGGCGGGGGTGGCGGTGGTGGCAGCGGCGACGACCGCCGTCCCGCCGGTCGCGACGAGCGCGGCGGCGAGCAACAGGCGAGCGACGCGACCACGCGGGTGTGGCCTGGGGGATTCCATGGCAGGGGTACCTCTTCCGGGGTGCTCGAAAGGGTGCGCGGGGGTGGACGGCCATCCGGGTAGCGAACACCATGCGGGATTCATGAAAGTCTTTGCAATACCTTGCGGCAAACTTTTCGAAACCGGTCCGCAACATCGACCGCCCCGAAACGCCTATGAGCAGGTCAAATGCGCCCCGGGCGCGCTCGCGACCGGTTGGCAAGAATTCCAACGCTGTGGGACCGCCGGCACGACGGTTGACCGGGCCGGCATGATCGGGGCAGCCGCACCGCCTCCCGCACCCCGAAGGGACCCGTCATGGCACACGCCTCGACCACGCCCGCCCCCGGACCGGCCCGGCGGCTGCTGCCCGCGCTGGCGGGGCTCGCGCTGCTGGCCGCGGCCACCGGCTGCGGCGGCACGGCCGAGCCGGTGAGCGGCCCGACGAGCACCGGCGCGACCGGCGCCTCCGCGCCGACGAGCCCGTCGACCGGCCCGAGCCAGGGCGGCGGTACGACAGTGGACGGACGCACCGTCCCCGCGGTGGCACCCGGACTCGGCTTTCCCGACGGCAGCAAGGTCGACACCGTGTTCGGCGACCCGTCCTCGGCGACGGTGATCCTGACCGCTCCCCCGCCGGAGCAGGTGCTCACCCACTACCGTCAGGCCGGTCCGGCGGCCGGGTACCCGGTGGGCACCGACACCGCCGGGACGCTGCACCTCGCCGGACGCGGCTGGACCGTCGCGGTCATCACCAGCTCCCGGGACACCACCGTCACCTTCGCCCGCGCGCAACCGGCCGGGACGACCGCGCCGCCGCCGCAGGACGACACCGAGGTCGCGCTGACCGGCCGGGACCTGGGCGTGACGAACCTGCCGTTCAACTTCCGCTTCCCGCCGGGCAGCCGGCTACGCGACCTCTCCGACACCACCGCCGGCGCGCGGCTCACCCTGGTCGAGCCCGCCCCGGAGCGGGTGCTCGCGTTCTACCGCGACCACCTGCCCCGGGGCTTCTTCGACGTCACCGGCGACCGCACCGTCGACGGGACCACCACCATCACGTTCGACAAGGACGACGGCGAGTGGACCGGCACCATCGAGGCGACCGACGACCTGGTCACCGTCACCACCGTCCACCACCGGTAGCCCGGATCCGCCGGGCGCCGACCACGTTGAGCGCCACACCCCACAGCAACGCCGCGCTCGCCCACCGCGCCCACCCCGGGCCCCCGGGTGATTCGGCGAGCACCGCCCGCAGGGCCGCGTACGGGGTGAGCCAGTCGCGGACCCCGGCCAGCGGGGTCAGCAGCGCGTACGCGCCGAGCGGCAGCACGATCGTCGCCAGGCAGGCCCACGCCGGCCGTCCGATCAGCAGCCCCAGCCCGGTTCCGACGAGCTGCGCGAGAACCTGCACCAGCACACCCGCCACCGCGATCGCGCCGACGTGCGCCCACGGGTCCGGCGCGGTGGACCCGGCCGCGGCCAGCGCGGCGACGGAGAGGACGTCGCCGGCGAGCCCCACCACCACGGCGATCGACACCGCCGCGGCGATTGTGGACAGCACGCCCGCGTCGGGGCGCCGGCGGAGATCGTTCGCGAGCAGCACACCCACGAACGGCAGCGGGACGGAGACGGCCCCGTGCACCAGCTCACCGACCGTGGCGACGGTGCGCTCGCCGGACGGGAGCCCGGCCGTGAGCGCCGCGGCGGCGAGTCCCACGCCGATCGTCACCACCAGGAGGACCCGCCGGCCCCGTGTCCCGACCGCCCGCCGCAGCGCGTGCGCGACCGCCCCGTCTCCGACCATGTCAACCTCCCGCTCGGGTACTCCGACCGGGATGACGATCGCCGATGGACCCGCCGGGCCGCACGGGCCGGAGGATCCGGCCGCGCCCCTACTTTGGTAGCTACCGCCCACCGCCTCAGCGCCTAGGCTGCGGGCATGGCCGCCGCGCTCATCGCCCTGCTCGTGCCGGACCCGACAGGGGGCCGGGCGACCGTGCGGGACCGCGTCGCCGACGCCGTGGCGGCCACCGTGGCGCTCGGGTACGGGCTGACGATGCTGCGGATCGGCGACGCGACCGCGGCCGGCGCGGCGATCCCGTGGCCGGTCGACGTGCTGCTCGGGGTGCTCTGCGCCGTTCCGTTGGCGATGCGGCGACGACGCTCGTTGGCGGTGCTGCTCGCCCTGCTCCCGTTCGGAGCGATCTCGGTGACGGCGACCGGGCCGATCCTGGTGGCGCTGTTCACCGCGGCGATCCGACACCGGGCCCGGCTGCTGTTCACGTTGGGCGCGGCGCACGTCGGCACCGGCGTGGTCTACTTCCTGCTCCAGGGCGATCCGCCGTATCCGGTCTGGGTGGACGTCGTCCTCCGCGCGGTGACCGGCGCGGCGGCGATCGGCTGGGGCCAGTTCGTGCAGGCCTACCGGCGGCTCACCGCCTCGCTGCGAGCACACGCGGCGCGGTTGCAGGCCGAGCAGCACCTGCGCGTCGAGCAGGCACGGCTCACCGAACGGGCCCGGATCGCCCGCGAGATGCACGACGTGCTGGCGCACCGGATGTCACTGATCAGCCTGCACGCGGGCGCCCTGGAGGTGCGCGTCGACGCGCGACCCGACGAGATCGCGGTCGCGGCCGGGGCGATCCGGTCCAGCGCGCACGAGGCTTTGGCGGAACTGCGGGCCGTCGTCGGCGTGGCGGGCCGGCCCGAGCCGCCGCAACCCGGGCTCACCGACGTGCCCGACCTGGTGGCCAGCGCCCGCGAGGCGGGGATGCACGTCGAGTTCACCGACGAGGTGGCCGGCGACGAGCCACCGACGATGGTGGGACGGACGGTCTACCGGATCGCGCAGGAGGCGCTGACCAACGCGAGCAGGCACGGCAGCGACGCGAGCGCGACGATCCGGCTGACCGGTCGGGTCGGCGAGGGGCTGCGCATCGTCGTGGCCAATCCGCATCCGGGTACCCGCGGGCGTGCCGGCCGGCCCGGCGGGATGGGCCTGGTCGGCATCGACGAGCGGGTGGCGATGGCCGGTGGGCGGGTGCGGTACGGCGCGGAGGGCGGGGAGTACCGGATCGAGGCCTGGCTGCCGTGGCCAGCCTGACCAACGCACCCGACGGACCGTCCGCCACCGCGTCGGACCCCGGCCGGCGGCCGATCCGGCTGGCTGTCGTGGACGACGATCCGCTGGTCCGCTCCGGGCTGCGCATCCTCGTCGGCGGATCGCCCGACATCGAGGTGGTCGCCGAGGCGGCCGACGGCGCGCAGGCCGTGTCGATGGCGCACGCCCACTGGCCGGACGTGATCCTCATGGACGTCCGGATGCCCCGCGTCGACGGGCTCACCGCCACCCGGCGCATCCGGTCCCGGCCGGGCGCACCGGAGATCATCGTTCTGACCACGTTCAACGCCGACGAGTACGTGCTCGACGCGCTGCGCGGCGGCGCGTGCGGGTTCCTGCTCAAGGACACTCCGCCCCGGGAGATCCTCGCCGCGGTCCGCACCGTCGCCCGGGGTGCGGCGATCCTCTCCCCCGCCGCGGTCCGTCGACTTGTCGACCACATCGCGGACCCGGCCGCGGGGATCCGTCGGGCCCGTGCGCGGGACCGGCTGGCCGCCCTCACCGACCGGGAACGGGACGTGGTGGTGCTCGTCGGCGAGGGCCGGTCGAACGCGGAGATCGCCGCCGGGCTGGGCATGAGCGTGCACACCGTGAAGGGCCACGTGTCGCGGCTGCTGGCCAAGCTCGACCTGAACAACCGGGTGCAGCTCGCCCTGCTGGTGCACGACGCCGACCTCGCCTGAGCGTCGGCTGCGCCGCGCCGAGGAGCCACCGGACGGGATACGCGAGAGCGTGGTGACGGGAAAAGCTCTGGGCGGCCCGACGTGATTCCCGCATGATCGACTCGTGGAGACCTACCTGGAGACCGAACGCCTGCTGCTGCGCCGGTTCACCGCCGACGACGCGGACCTGCTGATCGAACTGGACAGCGACCCGGCGGTGATGCGCTATCTGACCGGTGGCAGGCCGACCGCGCCGGAGACCATCCGCGAGCGCTACCTGCCGAACGTCCTGGCCGGCTACCAGAAGTGGGACGGCGACCTCGGGCTGTTCGCCGCACACGAGAAGGACGGCGGCGCGTTCATCGGCTGGTTCATCCTGCGTCCGGCGCCCCAGGGCCCGCTCGACGACGTGGAACTCGGCTACCGGCTGCGGCGGGCGGCCTGGGGCAACGGCTACGCCACCGAGGGCTCACGGGCGCTGCTGGGCAAGGCGTTCACGGAGCTCGGGGTGCGCCGGGTCTGGGCGGACACGATGGCGGTGAACCAGGGTTCGCGCCGCATCATGGAGAAGCTCGGCATGACACTCGTACGGAGCTTCCCCACCCCCGCCGACATCGGGGCGATCGAGGGCGCCGAGCACGGCGGCGTGGTCTACGAGATCACCAGGGAACGGTGGGAGCGGCATTGACGTCCTCTCCGCCCTAGAGGACGGAGATTCCCTCCACGCTGCGGGTGGAACACGCGGCGTTCGGGTGGGTTACCGCTTCTCTGCGTGCTGCCGGGACGAGTCCCGGTCTTACGTGCGCTCCACGGTCGTTTGAGTTGTCCGCCTGCCCGGCGGCCAACACGTTCTGTGCGGCGTTGACGTCACGATCGTGGTGGCTGCCGCACGGGCAGTTCCACGCTCGAACGTTCAGCGCCATCCTCTCGTTGACGCGGCCACACGCCGAGCACATCCGGGTGGACGGGAAGAACCGATCCACCCGGGCGAAGACGCGCCCGTATCGGGCTGCCTTGTACTCCAGCATGCCGGTGAAGCTGGCCCAGCCCGCATCGTGCACGGACTTAGCGAGCCGGGTCCGGCCGAGACCGACGATGCACAGGTCCTCGACGTACACCGCTTGGTTCTCGCGGATGATCGTCGTGGACAGCTTGTGCTGCCAGTCCCGCCGGGTATCGGCCACCCGGGCGTTCGCCCTGGCGACCTTCACGGCGGCCTTCTTGCGGTTCTGGCTCCCACGCTGCTTGCGGGAGAGTGCCTGTTGCAGCCGCTTGAGTTTGCGCGCGGCGCGGCGCAGGAACTTCGGCGCGGCGACCTTCGTGCCGTCGGAGAGCACAGCGAAGTGGGTGAGTCCCAGGTCGATGCCGACCTCGGAGGCGAGCGGCGGCAATGCCTCGTCGGTCATCTGAACGACGAACGAGGCGAAGTACCGGCCGGCGGCGTCCTTGATGACCGCGACCGATGACGGGTCGCACGGCAGGGTCCTCGACCAGCGGACCGCCAGGTCGCCGATCTTCGGCAGGCGCAGGCGGCCGTTGCCGAGAACTTTGAACCGGGAGTTCTTGGTGAACCGAATCGCCTGCCGATTGTCCTTGCGGGACCGGAATCGGGGCGGGGCCACCCTGCGGCCCTTGCGCTCGCCGCTGATCGAGGCGAAGAAGTTGCGGTACGCGGTGTTCAGGTCGGCAAGCGCCTGCTGCAACACCACACTGGACACCTCGCGAAGCCACGCCCGCTCGGGGGTCAGCTTCGCCTCGGTGATCAGCTTGCGGGACAGCACGGCGTCGGAGACGTACTCCTCGCCCGCCTGCCGCGCAGTCTGACGCAGCCTCAGCCCGTCGTTGAACACCACCCGCGCGCACCCGAACGCCCTGGCCAGCTCGATCTGCTGGCCGAGCGTCGGGTAGACACGGAAGTTGTAACGGAGCTGCACGTCGAGCACTATCTCATGTTGGTCCATGACTGAACGTGCAGACATCCGCACTGGCAGACACTGTTTTCCGCGATGCACGCCCACTTGGTCTTCGTGACGAAGTACCGGCACAAGGTGTTCACCGACCGACACCTGACCCGAATGGAAACGATCATGCGGGACGTGTGTACCGACTTCGAGGCCGAACTGATCGAGTTCAACGGCGAGAACAACCATGTGCACCTTCCGGTCAACTTCCCGCCCAAAATGGTCGTGGCCCCGTCTGGTCAACAGCCTCAAGGGCGTCTCGTCGCGGCGGCTGCGGCAGGAGTTCCCCGACCTGGCGCGCCACTACCAGCGGGCCAACAAACTCTGGTCAGGCTCGTACTTCGCAGGCTCCATCGGCGGCGCACCGCTGAGCGCCGTGAAGCAGTACATCGAGCAGCAGAACCGTCCCGGTCAAGGCACCACTCGGGCCTGACGGCCCTCCCAGCACGGGCCTTCACCCCCGGCCCGAAGTGGCCGGAGCACTCGCCCGCATTCCGGTAGCCGCCTGCCGGAAGACCGGACGAGCCCCGGCCGATCCGTGACGGATCGACCGGGGCTCACCGGTGCGCGCGGATCAGGCCAGGTCGAACCGGTCCAGCTCCATCACCTTGGTCCAGGCGGCGACGAAGTCGGTCACGAACTTCTCGCGAGCGTCCTCGCTGGCGTAGACCTCGGCCAGCGCCCGGAGCTGCGAGTTCGAGCCGAAGACGAGGTCGACCGCGGTGGCGGTCCACTTCACCTGGTCGGTCGCCACGTCCCGGATCTCGTACACGTGCTCCTCGGACTCCGACGCCTTCCACCGGGTGCCCGGGGAGAGCAGGTTGGCGAAGAAGTCGTTGGTGAGCACACCCGGCCGGTCGGTGAGCACACCGTGCGCCGCGCCACCCACGTTGTTGCCGAGGGCGCGCAGACCGCCGACGAGGACGGTCATCTCCGGCGCGGTCAGGCTGAGCATGTACGCGCGGTCGACGAGCAGGACCTCCGGCTCGGTCTTCTCGCCCGGCCGCAGGTAGTTGCGGAACCCGTCGGCACGCGGCTCCATCACCCGGAACGACTCGACGTCGGTCTGCTCCTGGGTGGCGTCGGTGCGACCCGGGTGGAACGGCACCGTCACCTCGACGCCGGCGTCCCGCGCCGCCTTCTCGACCGCGGCCGAGCCGGCCAGCACGATCAGGTCCGCGAGCGAGATCTGGGCGCCGCCGGCGCCGTTGAACTCCCGCTGGATGCCCTCCAGGGTCGCCAGCACGGTCGCGAGCTGCTCGGGCTGGTTGACCTCCCAGTTGCGCTGCGGCTCCAGCCGGATCCGCGCGCCGTTGGCGCCACCGCGCTTGTCGGTCGAGCGGTAGCTCGCGGCCGAGGCCCAGGCGGTGGAGACGAGCTGCGCGATGGTCAGGCCGGAGTCGAGCACCTTGGCCTTCAGCGCGGCGACGTCGGCGTCACCGACCAGCTCGTGCTCGGCAGCCGGCACCGGGTCCTGCCAGAGCTGGGCCTCCGGCACCCACGGGCCGAGGAAGCGGCTGACCGGGCCCATGTCGCGGTGCAGCAGCTTGTACCAGGCCTTGGCGAACGCCAGCGCGAACTCGTCCGGGTGCTCCAGGAAGCGGCGCGAGATCTTCTCGTACGCCGGGTCGACGCGCAGCGACAGGTCGGTCGTCAGCATCGTCGGCTTGTGCTTCCTGGCCGGGTCGTGGGCGTCCGGGATGATCTCCTCGGCGTCCTTGGCGACCCATTGCTTCGCCCCGCCCGGGCTGGTGGTGAGCTCCCACTCGTAGCCGAACAGGATCTCGAAGAAGCGGTTGCTCCACTCGGTCGGCCGGTCGGTCCACGTCACCTCGAGGCCGCTGGTGATGGTGTCCCCGCCCTTGCCGCTGCCGTACGTGCTCAGCCAGCCCAGGCCCTGGTTCTCCAGCGGGGCGCCCTCGGGCTCCGGACCGACGTGGTCGTCGGCGACGCCGGCGCCGTGGGTCTTGCCGAACGTGTGGCCACCGGCGATGAGCGCGACGGTCTCCTCGTCGTTCATCGCCATCCGGCGGAACGTCTCGCGGATGAAGTGCGCCGCCGCGGCCGGGTCCGCGTTGCCGCGGGGACCCTCCGGGTTGACGTAGATGAGGCCCATCTCGGTCGCGCCGACGCCGGCCGCCATCTCCTTCTCGGAGGCGTAGCGCTCGTCACCGAGCCAGGTGTCCTCCGGGCCCCAGAAGATCTCCTCGGGCTCCCAGACGTCCTCGCGGCCGAAGCCGAAGCCGAACGTCTTGAAGCCCATCGACTCCAGGGCCACGTTGCCGGCCAGCACCAGCAGGTCGGCCCAGGAGATCTTCTGGCCGTACTTCTGCTTGACCGGCCAGAGCAGCCGGCGGGCCTTGTCCAGGTTGGCGTTGTCCGGCCAGCTGTTCAGCGGCGCGAACCGCTGGCCGCCGTCGCCGGCGCCGCCACGGCCGTCCTCGATGCGGTAGGTGCCCGCCGCGTGCCAGCTCATCCGGATCATCAGGCCGCCGTAGTGGCCGAAGTCGGCCGGCCACCACTCCTGCGAGGTGGTGAGCACCTGGGTGATGTCCCGCTTGAGGGCCTCGACGTCGAGCTTGGCGAACTCCTTGGCGTAGCTGAAGTCGGCCCCGAGCGGGTTGCCCTTCTCCGAGTGGGCGTGCAGCACCGACAGGTCGAGCTGGTTGGGCCACCAGTCCCGGTTGCTGCGCGGGCGACCGCCGGTCTTCGGGGTCGGCGAGTCGATCGCCGGGTTCTCGCTCTCGCTGCCGTGCGCGGTCACGGAGTCGTGCGCGACCGGGCAGCCGGCCGCCTCCTTGGCGTCCACGCCCTGGGCGCTGACGGGCCCGTTGTCCTGGGTCTCGCTCATCTGTTTCCTTCCGAACTGGCGGATCACTGGCCGAACTGGCGGATCACTGGGCGGTGCGGGCGGTCGCGCAGCCGGGGCAGGTGCCCCAGTAGACGACCTCCGCCTCGTCGACCACGAAGCCGTGGTCGTCGGAGGCGGTGAGGCAGGGGGCGTGACCGACGGCGCACTCCACGTCGGCGATCGTGCCGCACGAGCGGCAGACGACGTGGTGGTGGTTGTCCCCCACCCGCGACTCGTAGCGGGCGACGGCGCCGGCCGGCTGGATGCGTCGCACCAGACCGGCGTCGGTGAGCGCGCGGAGCACGTCGTAGACCGCCTGGTGGGAGACGGTCGGCTGGCTGGCCCGGACCAGCGCGATCACGGTGTCGGTGTCGACGTGCGGATGGTCCCGCAGCGCGGCGAGCACCGCCAGGCGGGGCCGGGTCACGCGCAACGAGACCGCCCGCAACTGGGTCTCGAAGTCGGGCGTCACCCGAGGAACACTAGTCCAGTGTTTTGGAATGAATCAAGTTTCTGCCCCGGTGTGTCGGCCGGCACACGCGACGACGGGGGCGCCGCGAACGCGGCGCCCCCGTCGGGCGGGAGATCGGCTCAGCCGGCCGAGCAGCTCGCCGTCGGCGTGTTGCTGTTGCCGTTCTTGTAGAGCGTGATGCCGAAGTTGTTGCCGTTGCCGTTCGGGCGCGCGGTGAGCGTACCGCTGGTGCCGCTCACCGAGGCGTTCCAGCTGTTCTGGAGCGTCTGACCACCCTGGGTCTGGATGTTGACCGTCCAGTTGCTGCTACCGCTGACCGAGAACGTCACGTTGAACCGGTCGCTCCAGTCCTCGGCCCGGCTGACGCTGACCGTGCAACCGCCGTTGTTCGGCGGCGGGGTGGTCGGGTTGGTGCTGGTGCCGCCGATCGTGATGTTGGAGTTGCCGCTGCTCTGGTAGCCCTCGGTGGCCAGGATCTGGTAGTCGTGGCTGCCCAGGTTCATGCCGGAGCGGGCCCAGGCGTCGAAGTGGTTGCCGGCGGTGATCGTGCCACCGACCCGCTTCGACTGCCGCACGCTCCAGTACTGGTAGAACGTCCGGGTGCCCTCGATCGAGGGCGCGTTGACGCGCTGGGTCCGGTAGATGTCGTACGTGCCGCCGTCCGAGGTCACCGTGCCCATGAAGCCGCTGCCCGGCGGGCGCCAACTGCCCCAGCTGTCGACGATGTAGTACTCGACGAGCGGGTTGCGGGTCCACCCGTAGAGGGTGAGGTACGCGTTGCCGGACGGGTTGAAGCTGCCGGAGTAGCTGACCGTCCGGCGTCCGCCGGGGTTCCAGCCCTTCCCGGCGACGAAGTTGTTGATGCCGCTCCACTGGGTGCTGTACTGACCGCCGTTCCCCATGGTCATGGAGACGTTGCCGCTGTCCTTCCAGAACGAGTAGAAGTAGCCGTTGTTCGTGCCGGTGGAGTTCGACGTGACGGTCTGGTCGGCGTAGGCGGGGCCGGACAGGACCGCGGTGGCCCCGGCGGTGGCGAGCGCCACGGCGCAGGCGCCGCCGAGGAGCATTCTGAGGCGTCCGCGCCTGCGGCTGCCCGAGCGGACGGGGGCGTCGTTCATGGGCGTGTTCCCTCCCTGTGGTGGCGGGCACGCGGCCGGCGGGTGGCAGCACCACCGCCGACCGACGGACATCGACCGTCATCGAGGCGAGTCGATGGCCACAGTATTGGAGCCGCCCTTCACAGTGTCAACAACTTCCGGAAACATCATGGAAACCGATGGCGGCACCCGACGTCCCACCGGAACCGCATACCACCTGCTCAGTGCCACTTTGAAGCGCTTCGACAGTTCACCTCGAACGACGCCGCCCATGACCCAGCGGGGCCCACCGAAGCCCAAAACCCGAAACTTTCGGAGACTTTCCGGACCACCACAGCAAACCGCCGACCCCTCAACCCCGACGCCCGCCCCCGCTGTTTCACGGAAAGAGTGGCCATTCGAGCGCCAATGAGCCCGCTTTCCGTGAAACAGCGGGGTGCGGGGGACGCTGCACCCCCGGTTACGTTGAACCTTGCGGTTCAGTGTCGTAAGGTGAACCTCGTGGTTCAGCA
Source organism: Micromonospora sp. NBC_01392 (assembly GCF_045040125.1). Classification (NCBI taxonomy): domain Bacteria; kingdom Bacillati; phylum Actinomycetota; class Actinomycetes; order Micromonosporales; family Micromonosporaceae; genus Micromonospora; species Micromonospora sp. NBC_01392. The sequence goes on from NZ_CP109549.1 coordinate 4,561,746, forward strand.
AGAGACTCTCAACCGGGTGTTCGCCAGCCTGGCCGACCCCACGCGGCGCGACATCCTCATCCGGCTCGGCACCGGTCCGGCCACCATCAGCGAACTCACCGCGCCGACCGGGATGAGCCTGACCGGCATGAAGAAGCACGTCCAGGCACTGGAGAGCGCCGGGCTCGTGGTGACCCGAAAGGTCGGCCGGTCCCGGCAGTGCCGGCTCGCCGACGCCCCGCTCGACGGCGCGATGGCCTGGCTCGCCTTCTACCAACGGCTCTGGGCACGTCGACTGGACGGCCTCGACGCCTACCTGACGCTTCGACCCGACCAGCCGGCCAGACCAGCCGGCCCCACCCGAGCCGACTCGTCGGCCCGAACCGACCCCACCAGCCCGACACGACCCGAAGGACCGTGACACATGACGCTCGACCTGACCGTGACCCGGCAACTCCCCGCCTCACCGGAGGAGGTCTTCGACGCCTACACCGACGCTGAGAAGCAGAAGATCTGGTTCGGCATCCTGGACACCGAACCCGGCATCGTCGAGATCGACGTGGACCTCCGGGTCGGCGGCCGGCAGACCGCGGTGTGGGGCGCCTCCTCGGACGCGCTGTTCCGCGAGACACAGACGTTCCTGGAGATCGACCGGCCGCGCCGGCTGGTCACCGAGTCCACCGGGAGCAGCCCCGACGGCGCCACCATGACCACCCGCATCGAGGTCACCTTCGAGGAGAAGGACGGCGGCACCCTGATGACCGTGGTGCAGTCCGGCTTCCCCACGCCGGAGCTGCGCGACTTCTTCGCCGGGGAGGCGTGGACCGGCGCGTTCGCCCGCATCGAGGCGTACCTGGCCCGGGAGCAGTCGCGCGGCTGACCCGCGTACCGGAGACGGGGCACCGGAGCGCGACCGCGGTCAGGATGCGGAACCGGCTCCGGCCGCCGCCCGCAGGGCGTCGCGCGCGTCGCGCGGCCGACGACCGAGGAGTTCGCCGAGCAGCGGGTCGACGCCGGCGAAGAAGCCGTCCCGCGCGGCCTGGTGGAAGCCCAGCAGGAAACGCGTCCGCTGCTCCGGCACCCCGGCCGCGACCTGCGCGGCGATCCAGTCCGCCTCGCCCGTCGGTTGGCACCGGATGGTCCGCCCCGCCAGCTCGGACGCCATCTCGGCGATCTCGGCGAAGGTCGGCGCCGCGGGCGCGGTCAGGGTCGTCGGGCCGTCGTACGTGCCCTCGGAGGTGAGGATCACGGCGGCTGCCTCGGCGGCGTCCTCGCGGGCGGTCCAGGACACCGGTCCGTCGCCCGGCACGGCGATCACTCCGGTCTCGCGCCACGGGCCGGCGAACCACGGGAGGCTGTGGGCGTAGAACCCGTTGCGCAGCGAGGTCCAGGAAATCCCGGAGGCGGCCAGGATCTGCTCGGTGGCGAAGTGGCTCCGGCCGGGGGTGAACGGGTTGTCCGGCGCGGCAGCCTGGTGGCTGGTGTAGAGGATCCGTTTCACCCCGGCGGCGAGCGCGGCGTCGACCGCCGCGCGGTGCAGGCCGGTCACGTCCGACACCGGATCGTTGGAGGAGACGAGCAGCAACTGGTCGGCACCGGCGAACGCCGCCGGCAGGGAGGCGGGGTCGGCGTAGTCGCCGCGCCGGACCTCGACACCCCGCCGCGCGAAGCGCTCCGCCTTCATGGTGTCGCGCACGGCGACCACGATCTCGCTCGCGGGCAGCCGGTCGAGCAGGTGGTCGACGGTTGCGCCGTTGAGGGCCCCGGTCGCCCCGGTCACGATAATCATTGATTCGCCTTTCGCGTTATCAGTGGTAACGCGCTGACCGTATCGCCTGTGACCGCCGATAGCAAGCGAGTGTTATCGTTGATTCATGAGTGATGGGGTCAAGAGCCGGGAGGACACCCGGGCAGCGATCGTCGACGCCGCCGCGTGGCTGTTGCACCGCAGCGGCCCCGGCGCCGTGACGACCCGGGGCGTCGCGGAGCGGGCCGGTGTCCAGGCCCCGACCATCTACCGCCTGTTCGGCGACAAGGACGGCCTGCTGGAGGCGGTCGCCGAGCAGGTGCTGGCCACGTTCGTCGCGGACAAGGCCACCGCCGTGGCGGCGGCCACGGCGGCGGACGTCGACCCGCTCGACGACCTGCGGGCGAGTTGGCGCCGACAGATCGAGTTCGGGCTCGGCAACCCGGCCGTGTTCCGGCTGCTGAACGACCCGGAACGCGCGTCCGGCTCACCGGCCGCGCGTCTGGGCAGACAGATCCTGGAGACGCGCGTCCACCGGGTGGCGGCGGCCGGCCGACTGCGGGTTCCCGAGCCGCACGCGGTCGACCTCATCCACGCCGCGGGTGTCGGAACCGTCCAGACACTGCTGGCGACCCCGCCGCAGCGACGGGATCCCGCACTGGCCGACGCGATGATCGACGCCGTCCTGGCCCGCATCCTCACCGACGCCCCGGCCGCGGCGTCGGACGGGCCGCGCGCGACGGCCGTCGCCATGCGGGCTCTCGCCCCGCAGCTGCCGATGCTCAGCGACGCCGAGCGTCACCTGCTGGTGGAGTGGCTCGACCGCGTCGCGCGGTCACCCGCCGCGGCCGAGGTGACCGGGAGATAACGCGCGGCCCGGCCGCGTACCGGCTCGCTCGTCAGCCCGGCGGCGGGCCGCAGCCGTCCGCGCGCACTCCGGCGAGCATGTCGGCGGTGGTGTGTGCCCGGACGTCGGGCGGCGGCGCGCCGCCGGCGTGCCGCGCCACGACCGCCCGGACGTGCCGCTCGGCCGGGCCGGCGAGGCCGTCGTAGACCGCCGCGAACAGCTCCCGGGCCGCCTGCCGGGGCCAGCCGGCGGGCAGGAGTTCCCGCGGCAGCCGCGGGTCGAGCGTGGGAAAGCGACGGTACGTCTCCATCACCTCCGTGCGGGCCCGCACCGCCGCCGCGCCGTCGATCGGGCCCACCGCGGACGCCAGTGGGCTCCACCGGCGCAGGAACTCCTCGTACTCTCGGCCGATCGCGTCGACGTCCCAGGCCTCGATGGGGGCCCGCTGGCCGAACGCGTCCAGCTCGGCCTGCCGGGCGCGGAACACCGTGACCGCGCCGAGCGTGAGCTGGGCGAGCCGGGACCGGGCCGGCGGGGTCAGCTCGTCGGGCGAGATCCACAGCCCGTCGTACAGCGGCGCGTAGCCGAGCCAGCGGAGCTGGCCGCGCAGGGCGCGACGCTGGGCGCTGCGGTCCTGCGGCAGCGAGAACGCGACGATCGTCCAGCACCCGTCCCACGGCGTGGTGCCCGCGGTGGAGGTGAGGATCCAGTTCCCGCCGGCGGAGAGTTCGGCGGCCACGGTGGGGCTGAGCCGGTAGGAGCTGTGCCGGCCGTGCCGGCTGCGTTCCAGCACGCCCCGGCGGGCCAGCCGGCTGATCGCGGTCCGGGCCCCGGCGCTGCTCACCCCGGCCTCGGCGAGCAACGCCACGATGGCGGCGGACGGGAGCGCGGCGCGGGTCCGCAGCGTGTAGTCCGCCAGCAGCGTCACCGCGACGCCCTGCGGCGAGGGCCCGACCTGACGCCGGGGCAGGCGTACCGAGGTCTCCCCGTCGTCGGGATAGATCTCCTCGATGTCGAACGCGCTGGCCACGGGCACTCCGGACGCTGGGTCGGGCAGGGAACTCGACTGTAGACGGAGATCGTTCGGACACATGCATCGCCGCACATCGATTGACACTTCTCGGACCGGCGGGAACACTATCTGCTACCCGATACGGAGCCGGGCAGGGCGCACCACCCACGACCTCAACGTGCACAGGTGATCGAAGGAGTCTCCGTGAGAATCAGAACGAAAGTGCTGCTCGCCGTGGCAGCGACGCTGGCGGCGGCCGGACTGGTGGTCCCCACGATCCAGCCCGCGTACGCGGCGTCGCTGACCGAGGTGACCAGCTTCGGCGACAACCCGGGGCGGATGCGCATGCACGTCTACGTCCCGGACGCCCGCCCGGCCCGCCCGGCGACCGTGGTGGCCATGCACGGCTGCGGCGGATCCGGCCCCGGGTTCTACTCGAGCAGCGAGTTCGCCTCCCTGGCCGACCGGTACGGGTACATCGTGATCTACCCGACCGCGACCCAGCAGGCCGGCTTCGGCAACTGCTTCGACACCTGGTCCGACGCCGCCAAGCGCCGCGGCGGCGGCAGCGACCCGGTGTCGATCATCTCGATGATCCGCTGGGCGCAGCAGCAGTACGGCGCCGACCCGGACCGGGTCTACGCCACCGGCAGTTCGTCCGGCGGCATGATGACCAACCACATGCTGGCGCTCTACCCCGACGTCTTCAAGGCCGGCGCGGCGTTCATGGGCGTGCCGTACAACTGCTTCGCGGGCGCGGCGGACTACCCGCCCGGGTCCAGCCAGTGCACCGGCGGCAACATGAACCGGACGCCGCAACAGTGGGGCGACGCGGTCCGCCAGGCGTACCCCGGCTACACCGGCCCGCGCCCCCGGGTGCAGCTCTGGCACGGCACCGCTGACACGCTCGTGCCGTACTCGCTGCTGCAGGAGACGATCGAGCAGTGGACCAACGTGTTCGGGCTGAGCCAGACGCCAACCTCGACCGACACGCCGCAGGCCAACTGGAACCGGCGCCGCTACGCCGACGCCACCGGCACGGTCCAGGTGGAGGCGTACAGCATCCAGGGCGCCGGGCACACGCTGCCGGGCGCCGGCATGGCCGCGGCCGCGATCGCGTTCTTCGGCCTGACCAGCACGCCGAGCCCGACCACGTCGCCCAGCCCGACCACGTCGCCCAGCCCGACGACGACGCCGACCACGGGCCCGACCACGCCGCCCCCGGGCCCGACCACGCCGCCCCCGGGCGTCGGCGCCTGCCGCGTCGGCGTCGACGTCAACGCCTGGAACTCCGGGCTGACCGAGAACATCACCATCACCAACACCGGCGGCACCGCCGTGACCGGCTGGTCCCTGGCGTTCACGCTGCCCGGTGGACAGGCGATCACCTCGGGCTGGAACGCGTCCTACTCCCCCGCCACCGGCCAGGTGACGGCGCGGAACGTCGCCTACAACGCCACCATCCCGGCCAACGGGTCGACCACCATCGGGTTCCAGGCCACCCACACCGGCAACACCGGAAAGCCGACGTCGTTCACCCTCAACGGCGCCTCCTGCACGCTCGCCTGACCGGGGTCGCCCCCGCGTTGCGCGCTGTTTCACGGAAAGCGTGGCCATTCGAGCCCGAGTGGCCACGCTTTCCGGGAAAGCGGGGCGACGCGGGGAGCGTGCGGCGCGGGGAGCGGGCGACGCGGGGAGCGGGAGCGGGCGACGCGGAGGGCGGGTCAGGGCGGCGGGTCAGGGCAGCGGGGCGCCGCGCGCGATGATCCAGAGGTCGTACCACTCCTCGCGGGTCAGCTCCGGGTCGCGGCGGGCGGCGTCCCGACAGGCCCGGATGCGGTCGGGGCGGGCGGTGCCGATCACCGGCGCCACCCGCGCCGGGTGCCGCTGGATCCACCACAGCACGATCGCCTCCGGCGTGGTGCCCTTCGCCTCGGCCAGGGCGGCGACCCGCTCGGTCGCCTCCCGGTCGGCCGGCGTCCGGGCGGCGCCGGTGAAACGCCCGCGGGCCAGCGCGCCCCACGCCTGGAGGCCGATCCGGTGCGCCCGGCAGTGCTCCAGGGTGCCGAGCGGAAAGCCGGTCCCGGTGGACTCCGCGGTGTTCACCAGCACGCCGGCCTCGACCCAGTCGCGCCGGCCCAGGCTGATCTCCAACTGGTTGGCGACGAGCGGCACGTCGAGGGCCGCCTGGAGGTGGGCGATCTGCGGTGCCGCCATGTTCGACACACCGAACTGCCGCACCAGCCCCTGCCGGTACAGCGAGGTCAACGCGCCGGCCACCTCGTCCGGGTCGGCCAGCGGGTCCGGCCGGTGCAGCAGCAGGACGTCGATCACGTCGGTCCGCAGCCGGGTCAGGCTCCGCTCGACGCTGCGCTCGATGTGGGCGGCGCGCAGGTCGTACCGGCCCGGCCCCTCGTCGCCGGGCAGGCGGATACCGCACTTCGTCTGGATCAGCACCCGGCGGCGCAGCTCCGGCGCGCGGGCCAGCACCTCGCCGAAGACCGCCTCCGACTTGCCGTTGCGGTAGATGTCCGCGTGGTCGAACGCGGTGACGCCGATCTCCAGGGCGGCCTCGACCGCCGCCTCGGCCGCCGCGATCTCCGGCGCGCCGTACGGCTCGGCGTCCCACCCGCCGCCCAGCCCCATGCAGCCGTAGATCAGTCGGTGGTCGCGGATGTCGGCGCTCGCCGGGGAAACGTGCTGCTCGTCGGCCATGACTCGTGGATAGCACAGGAACCGATCATCGGCGCGGCAAGCACCGGGACCGTACTTTCGACCGGTTCGGCGTGGGCCGGGACTTCCTAGCCTGGTGCCATGAGCGACACGCGTCGACCGGCTGGCCTGCTGTGCGACCTGGGCCTCGCCGTGGTGTTCCTCCTCGGCCTGGCGTTCACCGCCGTCATGCTCGCGGACAGTTGGGGTCCCCGGTACGCCGTGCTCGACGGGACGGTCGGGGCGACCGTCTGTCTGCTGGCCCTGCGCCGCCGCCGGGACCGGGTCCGCACGGCGGCAGCCGGGCTCGGCGTGGCGGCCGTCGCCGTCGTGGTCGCCCACGTCGCGGGCCTGCCGCAGGAGCCCGGCCCGATCACCGGGCTGGCGCTGGCCGTGCTGGTCGGCTCCGTGATCCGGGCCCGGCCGGTGCGGACCGCCGCCGCGGTCGGCGGCGCCGGTCTGCTGGTGATCGTCGGCAGCCTGCTCACGTCGCTGGACAACCGGCACGGCTTCTCCGCGGTGACGGTGTTCGCCGTGCTGTGCTGGCTGGCCGCCGTCGCGGTCGGCGTCGCGCTGCGCCTCACCGACGCCCGCGGCCGGGCCACCACCGAGCGGGTACGCCGGGACGAGCGGCTCGCGCTGGCCCGTGAGCTGCACGACGTGGTCGCCCACCACGTCACCGGCATCGTCGTGCAGGCCCAGGCCGCGCAACTGGTCGCCGCGAAGCGGCCGGCGGAGGTGCCGGCGATGCTGGCCGGGATCGAGCTGTCCGGCGCCGACGCGCTGGCCGCCATGCGCCGGGTGGTCGGGCTGCTCCGGGACACCGATGACGCGGCTCCCGCCCCGCCCGACCCGGAACAGCTCACCGACCTGGTGGCCCGGTTCGACCGGCTCGGCCCGCCGGTGCGGCTCCGGCTGCCCGCCGGTGACCACGGGTGGCCACCCACCGGTGACCTCGCCTGGCCGCCGGAGGTGACCACCACGGTCCACCGGATCGTGCAGGAGTCCCTGACCAACGTGTCCCGGCACGCCCCACACGCCGGGTCGGTGACCGTCACCGTCGACAGGTGCTCCGAAGGGGTGTCCGTCGAGGTGGTGGACGACGCGCCGCCGGCGCCCGCGCGGGTCGGCCATCGTGGCGGCTACGGCCTGGTCGGCATGCGCGAGCGCGTCCGGACGCTGGGCGGCACGCTGACCGCCGGCCCCCGCGACGGTCGGGGCTGGGCCGTCCGGGCCACGCTCCCCCTCCCGGCTCGGACTCCACGATGAGCATCCGGGTGCTGGTCGCCGACGACCAGGCGATGATCCGGGGCGGGCTGCGGCTCATCCTGGAGGACCAGCCGGACATCACCGTGGTGGGCGAGGCGTCCGACGGCGTCGGGGCGGTCGCCGAAGCCCGCCGGCTGCGCCCGGACGTCTGCCTGGTCGACATCCGGATGCCCCGCCTCGACGGGATCGAGGTGACCCGGGCGCTGGCCGGCCCGGGGACGCCGAACCCGCTGCGGGTCATCGTGGTGACCACGTTCGATCTGGACGAGTACGTCTACGGCGCGCTGCGCAACGGCGCGGTCGGTTTCCTGCTCAAGGACGCCGGGCCGGCGCTGCTGGTCGAGGCGGTCCGGGCCGCGCACAACGGCGACGCGCTGGTGTCCCCGTCGGTGACGCTGCGGCTGCTCAAGCACGTCGCGGCGGCGACCCGGCCGGCGTCCGGCCGGGCGCTGCCCCGGCTCTCCGCGCGGGAGGTCGAGGTGGTCCGGGCGATCGCACGCGGGCGGACCAACCGGGAGATCGCGGCCGAGCTGTTCATCTCGTTGAGCACCGTGAAGAGCCACCTCTCCGGCATCCAGACCAAGCTGGGCGCCCGCAACCGGGTGGAGATCGCGGCCTGGGCCTGGGAGAACCGGGTGGTCGAAGGCGCCTGACCGGCTCATGCCGGCGGCTCGACGAGCGGCCGGCGGAACGGGCTCCAGCCGAGGAAGCGCTGGTACATCTGCTGCGGGCTCGGACCGTCGTGCGGGTTGAGGTGGTAGAAGTCGCGCATCGCCTCGTAGAGCAGCCCGGCCAGGTAGATGCTCATCGCGGCGAGGTTGCGGTCGTACTCGGCCTTGAGCGCGAGCCGGGCGTGCGGGCAGGGCCACGGCTCACCGTCGGCCCGGCACGCCCACGTCGGGCGCACCGGCGTGTGCGGTACGGCCGCGCCGTAGCCGTGCGGGCGGTCGGGCTCGGTGGAGACCGGCGGACGCGCACCGACCCGGGAGTACATGAGGGCGGTCGACGAGCGGTTCGCGACCGGCGGGCGGTTCGAGCGGATGCTGCGCGCGCTGGCGTCGCTCGACGCCGATCCGGCGTGGCTGCGCGAGTGGATCGAGGTGGAGCGGGAAGCGACCACGTTGCGCTGGTTCGAGCTGGCCTACCTGCCCGGCCGGAGGAGTGCGACCGCATCGTGGCGGGCCGCGTGGAGCGGCAGGCGATCCTGACGGGTTCCTGCGTGGAGGTCGCCGACAACCTGCCAGGTGTCGTGCTGGTCCGCGACACCAAGGACCGCGACGGCGGCACCCTGCACGTCGCCGCCGCGTCCTGGCAGTCGTTCGTGGACCTGGCCAAGCGGCTCGGTCCCACCGCCTGACCCACCCGCGACGGGCTCAGTCCGGGGGCGTCACCCGCTCGCCGAGCCACTGCTCGGCGTCCCAGGCGTGGAACCGTTCCCGCTCGGTGGACCCCAGCTTCGCCGCGAGGCGCATCGAGGTGGCGCCAGAGGTAGGCCTTGCCACCTTCCGGGCGTCAACACCCGCTACAGGCTACGAACTTGATGGCGTCAACGAGTCACCCGCAACACGCGCGACGAACACGGACGCCCGACGATCGCCGGGCCCACCCGCCTGACCCATCCTCGCCATCAAGTTTGTAGCGTGCCGGGACCACTTGTCCCCACCGGACTTCGACCAGACGCGTCAGCTCGGACGGCGCTGGACCCGCCGGAACGCGACCGCCGCCAGCAGGCCGGCGAGCAGCAGGTAGCAGCCCGACTCCAGCCACTGGACCGACCAGTACCGACCGACCGGCTGGTAGGCGACGTCCACGTGCAGGTCGTGGTCGGCCAGGCAGGTCGCGGTGTCGCCGAACGGCCCCTCCGCCGCGCCGGTCCTCGGCGGGTCGGTGAAACACCTGTCGAAGATCGCCCGGTCCAGCGCCGTGCCATCGCGGGTACGCAGCTCGCTGACATCGGTGATCCAGGCGTCCGGCAGGGTCAGCCCCTTCACCACCGGCGCCCCGGTGATGCCGCCCAGGCCGCGTGCCTGGTTGATGGCCGACGCGGTCATCGGCAGGGTTACGTGCTCCGCCGGCAGCAGGTGTGGCCGGACCAGGTTCGGCACCAGGAACTGGACGACCACGAAGACCAGCGCGGTCACCGCCATGGCCGGCACGGTGCGGCGCACCACCAGCCCGATCAGGACCCCGAGGACGACGGCGAACACCGCGTACGCCACCGGGGCGAGGTTGCGGGCGCCGAACAGGACGGTGCTGAAGCGGTTGTCCGCGAACCGGTCGACCGGGCTCATCGCCCAGGTCACCAGCGCGGCGGCGACACCGGTCACGGCCATGGCGGCCAGCCCGACCACGGTCAGCTTGACCGCGAGCCAGCGACGGCGGGTCACGCTCTGGTTCCAGACCAGTCGTTGGGTGCCGGCCTCCAGCTCCCGGGCCACCAGCGGCGCGCCCCAGAACATGCCGAGCAGGCCGGGCACCGGCGCGAGCAGCGCCGCCAGATAGAGCGAGGTGTTCTCGTAGTCGACCGCGAGCTGGGCCAGCCGGGGGCAGTCGGACCGGCCGGCGCACTGGGCCCGGTAGGCGTCCTCGGCGTCCCGGACGTCCAGGCCGAGATGCACGACGTACGCGGTGAGCAGCGCCAGCGCGGCCACGCCGACCAGGGCCGGCACGCGGAACTGCCGCCAGGTGAGCCAGCTCATCGGTTCACCTCCCCCGCCGCCCGGGTCAGATAGCTCAGCACCAGGTCCTCCAGCCCGACCGGCGTCACGCGCCACGGCCCGCACGGCGGCGGGCCGTCGACCCGCACGACGGCGTCGATGTGCGCCCCGGTGTGCCGGGTCGCGACCGCCTCCACCCCGGCCGGCAGCCGGTCCCGCTCATCGCGCGGGCCGACCAGCCGGTGGTGCCGGGTCAGCAGGTCGGCCACGTCGCCGGCGACCTGCACCCGGGACCCGCCGAGGACGACGAGGTGGTCGCAGGCCCGGGCCACGTCGCCGAGCAGATGGGAGGAGAGGATGGCGGTGGCGCCCAGTTCGGTGACCACCTCCATCAGGTCGCGCAGGAAACCGTCGCGGGCCAGCGGGTCCAGCGCGGCGGCCGGCTCGTCGAGGATCAGCAGGTCGGGACGCTTGGCCACGGCGACGGTGAGCGCCAACTGCGCCCGCTGGCCGCCGGAGAGCCGGCCCGCCCGCTGACCCGGGTCGAGTCCCACCCGGGCGATCCGCCGCGCCGCCAGCGCCGGATCCCAGGTCGGGTTCAACTTCGCGCCCATCCGCAGGTGGTCGGCGACCGAGAGGGCGGCGTACACCGGGGTGTCCTGGGCGACGAAACCGACCCGGGCCAGGTGCGCGGCGTTCGCCGCGGGCGGCGAGCCGAGCACCCGGAGCGTGCCCGCGGTCGGTGTGGTCAACCCGCAGGCGAGATTCAGCAGCGTGGACTTGCCGGCGCCGTTCGGGCCGACCAGCCCGACCACCCGGCCGCGGGGGACGTCGAGGTCGCAGTCGACGAGCGCGGGCCGACGACCGTACCGTTTCGTCAGGCCCCGGGCGTGGACGGCGAGTTCGGAAAGTGACATGCCCCGATCCTGCGGATCGGGGCCGTCGCCGGCATCGGCCCGGAGAAGGGCCGACCGCCCCGGCCGTCGTCCTTTCGGCCGGTTTCCGGGCCGGGGGCGGCGGGCCCGTCAGCCGGTCAGCACGACAGTGTCCCCTCGTCGCCCGGGTCGACGCCCAGCGCCTCGGTGAACCGGCGGTACGCGTCGACCCGGTCCCGCACCTGCCCGGGGTTGCCGCCGCCGCACTCCAGCGCCCCGTTGATGCTGCGGACCGTCCCGCCGAACCCGGCGCCGCCGGTGATCGCCGCGTGCGGCGTGGTGGTGCCCGCGCCGGACTGGGTCATCCAGAACCAGAGCGCGGTCCGCCACGCCACCGCCGGGTCGGTCGCGACCAGGTCCGGGTTGCCGAGCAGGTCGACTCCGAGCGCGTCGCCGGCCGCCTGGTAGTTGTAGTTCCAGCTCAGTTGCAGCGGGCCGCGCCCGTGGTAGGCGGTCCGGCCGGCCGGGCACCCGTAGGGCCGGGAGCCGTCGCAGTAGGTGCCCCACGCCGCCCGGTCGATCTCGTCGACGTGGACCAGACCCTCGGTCTCGTGGTCGACGTTGGCCAGGAACGCGGCCAGTTCCCGCTTGCGGGTCCGCTCGTCGCCGGTGGTGGCGAACGCGGGGAACGTCGCCATCGCGTCGGTGAGCCCGGCGTACGTGTAGAAGGCGTTGCGGCCGGGGAACATCGCGTCGAACGTCGACCCGGTCAGCACCGTGCCGTCGCCCTCCGGCACCACCCGCTTGTTCGATCCGGCCCTCGGGGGCACCGACGGGGTCGGGGAGGCGGTGGACGTGTCCGTCCCGCCGACCGTGTAGCCGGCGAACAGGCCGCGCACCCGGAACGGGTAGCTGTCCAGCAGGATGACCGGCATGCCGCCCTGGGCCTCGACCGCCGCGGTGCCCTGGTCCCAGGCCATCAGCGTCAGCGTGAGGTGGTCACCGACCACCTTCTTGTCGTCGAGCATCCGCTGGGTCTCCTCGGCCAGGTGGCAGAACCACCGGGCGTGGGCGTGGATGGAGTCCTCCGGGTCCAGCGCCGACGCCTCGCCGCTGTCGTCGTCGTCCTCGCCGTACTGCGCGAAGACCTCGGGCGTCAACTGGGACAGGCCCTTGCGGCCCTCCTGGCCCTCCTTGTCCGCGTCGAAGTCCGACGCGTACTCGATCTGGGCGGCGAGGATCACGGGGGTGAGCAGGTCGCACTCCCGGGCCGCCGCCTCGATCGGCGCGACCAGGTCGGCGTCGGGCACACCCGAGGAGTCGAACCGGCCGCGACCGTCGCCCCCGGCCAACTGGGTGAGGACGCTGCCCCCGGCGCCGGGGCCGAGCGTGCTCTCCGGATCCGGCGAGTACGAGGTCAGCTGCGACCCGCTGAGCAGGATGATGATCACCAGAACGATCAGGGCCAGCGCCGCCATCGCCGCCAGCGGGAACATGCCGACCATCGAGAGGAGCAGCCAGGTGAGCTGGGTGGCGCCCAACCGGCCCGTCGCCGTCTGCTGCGCCGCCCGCGCCGCCGCCAATTTCGACACCGGCCGTCACCCGGCCCGCTGGTGCCAGGCCGCCGACGCCCGCTCGGTGACCGCCCGCGCCTCGGCCTCCGCCGCCGCCGCGATCGGCGCCGCGTCCGGCTCCTTGTACCAGGGACGCAACCGGATCACCGCCGGCCGCACGCCGGTCGCCAGCAGCAGCGCGGTGCCCTTCGGCAGCGCCCGGATCCGGTCCGCCGGCAGCACCTGCTCCTGCCGGTACGACACCGACCGGCTGCCGCCGTCGCGGGACCGGGAGTAGGTCGGGGTACGCACGTCGTGCTGGCCGACGAGGCGGGCGACCTTGTCCACGAAGTCGGCGTCGTCCAGCCCGGCGCCCAGCAGCTTGACCGTGGCGGCGCTCCACAACGCGTCCATCCCCGCCTCGCCCCAGACCCGCACCCCCTGCCGGTAGCTCTGCAACAGCGTCACCACGCTGACGCCGCGGGAGCCGAGATGGCTGTAGAGGTCGGGCAGGTCGGCGATGCGGCACACGTTCGCCGCCTCGTCCAGCACGGCGGTCATCGGCGGGTCCAACCGGCCGCCCATCCGTTCGGCGGCCACCACGCCGGCCCGGACCACGGCGTCCGCCAGCCCGGCGATCACCCCGGCGGCGGACCCGCCGCCGTCCTTGGACAGCAGGTAGAGCGTGTCCCGGCCGAGCACGTGCTCCGCCGGGACGAACTCCGGGCGGTCCGGGTCCGGGCTGACCCAGGCCAGGATCTCCGGGTCGAGCAGGCAGGCCACGCACTGTCGGGCCGTCTCGTAGATGCCGTCGCGGGTCTCCACCGCCCCGCGTACGGTGCCCTGGAGCTGGTCGGCCATGGCGGTCAGCCCGGCGTCGCGGAGCAGGTCGATGGGACTACGGTCGGCCGGGTCGGCGAGCCAGGCCAGCATCTCGACGACCGGCACGCCGCCGCGCGCGGCGGCCAGGAGGAGCGCGGTCAGCGTGTTCTGCGCCGCGGCGGTCCAGAAGTCCCGCTTCGACGCGTCGTCGTTGACCGAGCTGACGAAGTGACCGGCGAGCCGCCGCGCGCCCTCCGGGTTGTGGCAGCCGCCGAGCATGTCCCACCACATCGCCCGCTCGGTGTACGCGATGCCCTGCGGGTCGAACGTCCACACCCGGCCGATCCGGGCCCGCTCCTGCCGGGTGACCAGGTAGACGTCCGACTTGTTGGACGTCAGCAGCACCGCGCCGGGCGCGCGCAGCACCCGTGGGATGGCGATCCCGGTGGACTTCCCGGAACGCGGCGCCATCAGGTCGAGTTCCACGTCCTCGTAGGAGGACCGCAGCTCGGGGCCCGACGGCAGCAGGTCACCGAGCAGGTTGCCGGTGTCGTCGGGGCGCAGTCGGGGCACGTCCCGCAGCGACGGGCGCAGTTCCCGGGCCCGGGCCTCGGCCGCCTTGCCCGTCATGGTCCGCAGGTCGGCCGCACCGGCGAGGTTCGCCGACCGGCCCAGCCGGCGGACCACGGCGCGGGTGGCCGCGACCACCGGGACGGCGGCGAACGGGACCAGCCCGGCCGCGCCGCCGTACACCAGGGCCGACGGCACGCCCGGCCACACCGCCCCGGCGTCACCGCCGAGCAGGCTCAGGTAGACGTCGAGGCGGAACGGCGGCGGGCGCCAGCCGTAGCCGCCCACCGCGGCGGCGAGCGTGCCACCGAGCCAGAGCAGGGCGAAGGCGGTGAGGTTGATCAACGCGAGCACGGGGACCAGCCAGGCCAGGTGGTCCCCGCCGCCGCCGCGCTTCACCGGTGCTCCAGGTCGGGCCGGGAGCCGGCCGTGACGGCCCGCACCACCGCGTCCCGCTCGGCGCGCATCCGGTCCGCGTCGCCGTTGGCGATCCACCGCGTGTTCGTGTCGTGCAGGTGCCGCTCGGCGTCGGTGATCGCGACCCGGATCGGGATGCCGGGCCGCCCACCGACCTTGATCAGGAAGCGGCCCCGGCCGGGCGGTTCCTCGTTGCCACCGTCCTGGGCCCAGCCGGCCGGCGAGGACCAGGACGAGACCAGCTCGATCTCGCGCCGGGACAGCCCGACCACGCGGGCCAACTCCTCCATCTCCGCCCTCGGCAGCCCGGCGCAGGCGACCATGCCGGCCCGCTCGACGAACCCGCGCGCCTTGGCCTTGTCCGCCTCGCTGCCCAGCGCCTCGGCGTCCTTCAACGTGTGGGTGATCTTCGCGTCGGCCAGACCGAGCGAGCGGTTCAGCCGGGTCAGCGCGTCGATCCGGTCGACGATGCCGGAGGCCGCCCGCAGCGGGCGCCACAGTTCGTCCAGGACGGTGAAGAACCAGCGCCGGGGCGCCAGGCCCGCGTCGGCGAGGGCGTGCGACGCGGACACCGTGCCCAGGCCGTCCGACCAGGCGGCGAGCATCGCGGCGGCGGTCAACTGCCCGTCCGCCTCGCCGATGCGGGAGATGTCGATGCAGACCGCGGTGGCGTCCGGGTCGATCCGGGTCGCCGTCTCCGACGCGAACGTGTCGCCCAGCGGGCCGTCCACGATGCCGAGCAGCGACCGGTGCAGCGGGTCCACCGCGTCCCGGTACCGGGACTCCTGCCCCCGGTCCAGCGTGACCTGCCGGACCTGCGGCGGCCCGGCCTCCAGCACCGCGAGCAGGTCCGGCAGCCGGTACGTCCGGCCCGGCGCGGTGCGCTCGCGCAGGTGTCGCAGGCAGGCCGAGAGCACCGACTGCTCGTGGTCGCTGATCGGCGCGCCCCGCACGATGGTCAGCAGGGCGGCCACCATGTTCAGCACCCGGCCGTGGGACTCGGCGGACAGCGCCTCGCCGGCCTGCCCGCCGATCCGCGCCGCCGCCGCGCCCATCGCGCCCGGGTCGAGCACGTTGAGCCCGCCGACGCCCCGGGCGATGGAGATGACCTGCCCACCGAGCGCGCGGACGGTGTCCGCGTAGTCGGGCTTGAGATCGCCGAGCACCAGCGGGACGACGCCCTGCCCGGCCAGGCCGATCAGCATCCGGTTGATCAGCGTCGACTTGCCGAGACCCGGCATGCCGAGCATGAACAGCGACGGGTTGGAGATGTACCGCGCCCGGGTGAACCAGTTGAGCGGGTCCCCGCAGACCGTGGCGCCGGTGCTGATGTGCTGGCCGAGCGGGACGCCGGTCATCGGCGCGCCCGAGCCGGAGGCGAACGGCCAGAGCCCGCACGCCTGCACCGTGGTGGCCCGCCACATGGCCGGCGGGTCCAGCGTGGCCACCCGGCCGCCACCCAGCTCGGGCGAACCGCGGTGCGGCACCGCGTCGACGCGGTCCATCCGGGCCAGCCGCTGCCGGTACCGGTGCTCGGCCGCCTCCTCCGCGGCCCGCCGCCGGCGCGCCCGCCGCAGCGCCCGCGGGGTCTGCTCGCCGGTCTCGTCGGGCTCCCGGTCCTGCGCCTCCACGGGCGGCACCACCAGGCCGGACATCGCGGTGACCGGCCCGGACGTCCCCCGTGGCCAGCCCGCGCCGAGATCCAGCACCCGCGCGCCGTCCGCGCCCACCCCGGCCGTCACAACGCCTCCTGAAGGTCCTGCGGGACGATCGACTGCTCCCAGGGCAGGATGCCGACCGGAAGCGCGCAGGTGAACGCCGCGGCCTGCAACCGGTCCGCCGGTCGCATCGCGATCCGGGTCGCGCCGAGCAGGTTCCGCATGGTCACGTTCGCGTCGCGCACCTCGGCGACCGAGTCGACGGTCAGGGTCACCAGCATCGAGAACTCCACCAGACCGGCGCCCGAGGCCTCCTCCGCCGCGGTCTGCTCGGCCGCCTGGATCTCCGCGACCGCCCGGGCGCGGACCAGGCCCTTGGTCGAGTTCGCCATGAACTGGGCGGACCGGCGGTCGGACTCGACGATCCGGGCGGAGGTCGCCGGGTCGATCGGGCGGTAGACCAGGGCCACCCGCTTGCGGCGGATGCCGGCGGCCGGGTCGAGCAGGCTGCGCAGGATCCCGGAGCGCACCACGCCGCGCGGCGCCATGGTCAGCAGCCAGCTCCGGGACACCCCGGAGTCGTGCTGGTACGCGGTGACCGTCTCGACCGTGGCGGCCGGCCCGGCGTCGTCCCACTCCAGGCCGGTGCCGCCGTGCTGGGCGCGTACGTCGAGCACCTCGGCCGCGGCGGCCGGGTCGTACGCGACGCGGACGACCTCGGCGATCCGTTCCGCCGACAGCGGCTCCGCCGAGCCCCCGCCGGCCGCCACCAGCCCGTTGAGCACCCCCTGCAACCGCAGCGCCAGGTCGGCGAGCATGGCGTCGTCGTCGCGCCGGCCGCCGCCCGGCGCCGAGTAGGTGAGCGTCAGGTAGGTGTTCATCTCCGAGGACGCGTCCGGGTAGGAGCGCACCACCTCCTCCATCACCGCCCGGGCGGCGGGCGGCGCGTTCGGGGAGAGCCGGCCCAGCACCTCGGTGGCGAGCCGGGTGCCCGGGTCGGGGGCGGTCTCCACCACCACCGACGCGCCACGCAGCCCCGGCTCGTGCGCCAGCCGGGACAGCCACTCCCCCCACAGCGCCACCCACGTGTCGACCTGGTCCGGGTCGACGAGCGACCCGCCGTCCGGCTCGCAGCTCAGCACGATCGTGTACTGGTGCCGGTTGCGGTGGTGCAGCACGCCGAACGGCCGGTCGTACGGGTCGCGTCCCTCCAGCATGGTCACCCGGCTCAGCAGCCCGGGCGGGCGGAACCGGCCACCGGGCCGGGTCGACAGCGGTCCGGAGACGTAGAGGTGCTGCCGCTTGGACCGGCGGCGCATCCACCCGACCCGGACGCCGGCCATCTGGAAGACGTTGCGACCGTCCTGGGTGCGGATCGCCAACGGCGCCAGCACCAGCGCGAACGGGAGCCCCACCACCAGGGCCGCGTCCAGCGAGATCATGGACGCGATCAGGACCACCACGAGACCGCCGAAGAGGCCGAAGGTCCCGATCAGGCCCAGCGAGCCCAGGCCGGCCTTGCGGGGACGGCGCCAGTTGCCGTACGTCGGTGTCTTGATCTGTTCGGTTGCCGTGCTCATGCTCGTCCTCCTGGGCCGGCCTACTGTCGGTCGGATTGCGGCAGCGCTCCCCCGGCGATGCCGGCGGCGTGCCGGTGGGTGCCGGCGAGGGCGCCGGCGCTCTTCTGCGCGGTCCAGGCGGCGGCGCCGACCGCGCCGCCGACGACCCGCCCGGCCGTCGACACGACGCTGCGTCCGCCGCCTCCGGACGAACCGCCGCCGGACGGTGACGCGTTCTCGGGCGCCGGGGCGCCACCGCCGGACGAGGGCTGCCCGCCGGACGCCGAACCGCCACCGCTGCTGCCTGACCCGCCACCGCCGCCGGCGGACCCGCCGCCGGACGTCGCGGCCCCGCCGGCCCTGGACGCCCCGCCGGTCTTCGACGCCCCGCCGGACCCCGACCCGCCGCCGCCCCGGGCCGCGCCGGAGGGTGAGCCGCCACCGCCACCGCCCGGCGTCCGGGCCGCGCCGCCGCCGTGACCGCCGCCGGCGATCCGCCTGGCCCCGCTCGCCACGGCGCCCGCCGCCGCCGCGCCGGCGCCGATGCCGGCGCCCACGCCGTCGCCCGAACCCAGGGCCGCCATGGCCGGTACGACCAGCCGCATCAGCGCGGGCAGCGCGACGGCGGCCATCAGCAGGATGGCGGCCCCGGCCAGCTTGTAGTGCTTGGCGTCACCGTCGACCGAGCCGATCATGGCGGCCCCGGAGTACATGATCAGACCGACCACCGGTTTGAACGCCAGCCAGGCCACCATCCAGGCGATGTGCTTGCGCCACCACCCGCCGCCCGACTCGGTCATCGACGCGGCGGCGGCCAGCGGCAGCGTGCCGGTGAGCAGCACCATCGCGCCGAGCCGCAGATACATCAGGATCACGTGGATGCAGCCGGCGACCAGCAGCAGCAACCCGATGATGATCAGCAGGAACGCGGTCAGCCCGTCGGTCCCGCAGTTGGCGATCAGCTTGAGCTGCGCCTTGATGCCCTGGTCGTACAGGTGGTCGCTGTAGCGGTCGGCCTCGGTGGCGAGCAGGTTGAGCACGGTCCAGGCGGCGCCCACCGTGAGCACCATCCGGACCAGGCCCAGCAGTGCCGTCCAGAGCGCCTGCCCCCGGCGCAGCAACGCCATCCGGAACGCCGCGGCCAGCAACGACGCCACCGCGATGGACACCACGAGCCAGTTGGTCTGCAGATGGATCTGGTTGTTGATCGTCTCGTCGCCGAGCGTCGGCACGTCGCCGAGGTTGGCGAACAACTCCACCGCCGCGCCCAGGATGGCGCCCGCGATGTCACTGAGGATGCCGTCGATCCCGCGCTCGAAGAAGCCGACGACCTGCCCGATCTCCCCGATGTAGACGGCGTCGCCGGTCGCGCACTCAGCCATCGCCGACCCCCCGCCACAGCACGAAGCCGGTCAGCGACACGACCGCGGTGACCGGCCCGTACAGGCCGCCGGAGGTCAACGGGCGCAGTCGCCAGTCGACGTCGTTCCAGTCCGCCGTGTAGTCGACCGAGAAGTACCGCGCGGTCGCCTGCCGGACCAGCACCCGGACCACCGCCGTGCGGGGCGTGTAGCGCACCACCAGGAACCCGGCCAGCCGGTTGGAGGTCTGCGGCGGGCCGCCCTCCTCCAGCGACTCGCGCATGGCGTCGAAGTAGTCCCGCCCGAGCCCGGGCACGAGCTGCTGCCGGCTGACCGTACGCCAGTCCGGACCGCTCATCTGGCGGGAGATCGTGTGCACCGCCAGCACCGCGCCCATCGGGGTGTGCGCGAAGCACCAGCGCAGCGGCCCGGTGGTGCGCAGCGGCCCGGCCGAGGCGGAGAACGGCGTCTGCGCCCCGTTGACCGGCCGCCAGGTGACGTCGTCCGGCGCCTCGACCGGGATCTGCTGCGCGGTGTCCACGGTGCGGCAGCCCTGCGGTCGCGACCCGTCCGGCCCGAGACCGCCGATCACCGGCCCGGTCGCGGGCGCGGCCCGGGTGGCGTCGTCCCCGCCGCCGTAGACCGCCGCGCCGACGCCGGCGCAGAGGGCCAGCACGACGAAGGCCGCCGACACCTGCCACCGGCGTTGCCGCCAGAACGGCCCGCCCTCCACCGGCTCGGACGCGTGTCGTGAGCGCACGGTCAGTTCCCCTCGCCCTGGCCGCCGGTGCCGAAGACCCAGCTCACGATCGGGCCCGCGGTGGCGACCAGGATGCAGCCGCCCAGCACCATGCCCAGCCGGCTCATGTGCTCCGAGCTCTCGCCCCGCTTGTGCGAGATGGCCATCACCGCGCCGGTGATCAGCACGCCGAGGACGCCGGCGGCGGTGCCCGCCCAGGCGACCAGGCCGAGCGCCTGCTCGACCTTCGTGGCGAGCTGCCCGGGCACCGAGTTGCCGCCGGTGGACGGCTGCGGTACCCCGCCGCCGGACGACTCGGGGTCGGGCTCGAGACGGAAGCGGAACCCGACCGGGATCCGTACCAGCCCGCTGTAGTAGATGTCGGAGAGGGCCATGGGTGCTCCTTCGATGTCAGGGAGGGGTCGGTCAGCCGGCCGGTGGCCGGTCGGGTCGGGTGGTCACTGGCTGAACCCGAGCGCTTCGACGATCGGTCCGGCGGTGGTCGCGAGCAGGCACGCCGCCATCACGAACGCGATCTGCTTGGTGTACTCGGTCCGCTCCTCCAGCGCGCCGCGCCGCAACTGCGACGCCAACGTCATGCCGGTCAGCAGCAGGCCGACCACGGCGGCGGCGCTCACACACCACGCCATCAGCGTGAGCAGCTGCACGACCGGCGCTTCGGCGTCGTCGACGTCCACCTCGTACGGCGCGATCGGCGGGGTGCTGAAGCTCTTCTTGTTGATCGCGTTCTCGCACGTGAACTTGCCCGCGTACAGGGCGCCCTTGAGCGTGCACGAGTGGGATCCGGTGATCTCCACGTTGTCCTTGGTCCGCGAGTGGCCGCTCAGGTCCACGAGCATCTCGACGTCCATCCAGACCGTGTCCCCGTCGGTGTACTCGGCGGTCAGGTCGAACGAGCCGTCGGTCGAGCCCTTCTTGCCCGAGCAGACCCGGTCGCCGTGCCCGGCCGGGTAGGTGTTCACCGTGGTGGTGGTCTTCAGGCAGATCTTGTAGAGGAACGCGGCGCCGCCGCCGTCGACGGTCACCGTGTAGCTGCCCGCGGCCACCGCCGCCGTCGGCGGGGCGAGGGCGAGCAGCGCCAGGACCAGGGCGACCAGGACCGGCCCGGACCGCATCGGCCGGGTCACCGCGTCCCCCGTCCCGGCCGGGCCTCCGCCAGGGCGGCCAGCCGGGCCAGTTGGCGGGGCAACTGCTTCGGCTCCACCCCCACCCGGTACGACGCGATCCACGGCACCCGGTGCACCGGGGCGATCGCGCGCAGCAGCCGGATCCGGCCGAGCAGCGGCGCCGGCAGCCGGCCCGGGGCGTCGGCGATCAGCACCACCCCCACCAGCCACATCCCGGCCGGGTGCCGGCCCTCCCGCATCGCGTTCAACGCGCGGGAGACCGCCCGCAGACCGTCCAGACCGGTCCGGCCGACCACCGCGACCCGGGCCGGTTCGCCGATCGCCGGGTCCGGCCACCGGCACCCGACGTCGGTGCCGCCGAGCAGCCGGGTGAGGGTGCTGGCGCCGGCGCCGCCGTGCGCGCCGATCCAGCCGATGCCCTGGTCGGAGAGGACGTCGCGGTGTCGGGCCGGACGCTCGTCGCGCTCGGCTGGTCGCCGCAGCATCACCGGCTGGCTCATCGTCCGTCTCGCCTCCCTCGTTGCTCGCGTCGCGTCTGCCGGCCGCACTACGACGCGACCGCCCACCCGGTTCAGCGCGGATCCCAGGTTTTTTCCGGAGCCCGTCCCCGGCCCGGCCCCACCGGTCGGGCGGGCCCGATGACCGCACGGCGGGGAAACGACGGGCCCGGGCGCCGAAGCACCCGGGCCCGTCCCGGGGCCGGTCGGATCAGCGGGCGGTCTCGCGCCAGTTCTGGTTGCTCTGGCTGGCGGCGCACTCCCAGATCTGCAGCGGCGCGCCGTCGTCGGAGTTCCAGTCGCGCACGTCGAGGCACTTGCCGGAGTGCGGATTGCGCAGCAGCCCGCCCTCGGCCACCCAGACCTGCGCCGGCCCGCCGTTGCACCACGCGAGCTGCACCTTGGCCGCGTTGTCCCGGGACGCCCACGCCACGTCCATGCACTTGTCCAGCACCGTCAACGTGTCGCCGGGGCCACGGGTGAAGCGTTGGGCCGGGGTGCCGTTGCAGTGCCAGAGCTGCAACCGCACCCCGTCGGCCGACTCGCCGCCCGGCACGTCGACGCACTTGTCCGCGTACCCGCGCAGCGCGAAGCCGGAGGTGGGGCGGACGACCGTACGCTTCGGCGCCGGCGCCGGCGCGTCCCCACCGCTGCGGAACGTCACCACGACCTCCGCGCAGCCCGGACAGTTGTAGACCGTCTCGTTGCCGGCGACCCGGTCGTGGGTGGACCACAGGTAGGCGCGCGGGCCGAACGGGAGCAGCGCGGCGGTGTACGCGCTCTCCGCGTCCCGGTTCGGGTTGACGCAGTTGATCCGGTCGCCCCGGGCCGGGTCCCGGACGGCGTGCGCCTCCGGGCAGGCGGCGAGGAGCTGGCCGGCGGAGCAGTCCCACCGCGCGCAACTGCCCGCCGTCTCCGGCCTCGGGGCGCCGGGCGCGTCGATCGTGATCGTGGTGGAGACCGCGTCGACGTAGCTGACGTTGTACCAGGGCGCGGCGGCGTTGTTCCGGTCGAAGTTGAACTCGGCCAGGCTCACCGGCTCCGCGCCCCGTTCGCACCGGTCGGCGAACGCGCCGCAGTCACCGACCAGGCAGCGGAACGACCCGTTCGGGTCGCCGTCGCAGCGCTGGCGGGCGAAGAACCGGCCCCGCCAGTGGCCCGGCTCGCCGGCGTCCGGGATGACGATGGTGCTCTTCTCGCCCGGACGCAGGGTGGGCAGGCCGGTGATCGGCCGCGAGCCGTCCCCGCTCTCCCCCGCGCCGATCCACAGCGTCTCCGCGGTGCCGTTGACGAACGTCACCCGCTCCCCGGTGGCAGCGGTCGCCGTGCCGCCCGGCACGCCCACGATCAGCGCCGACCCGAGCAACACGACGGCGAGCAGGGCGGACCTCCTGCGCGTCGGCCGCCCGCGGGTCGACGATCCGGTGTTCACTGCCATGTAGCCCTCCCTCGGCCTGACGCGGGGACGCGTCACGTCCCCCGACGAGTGCGGCAGGCGCACGGCCACACGACGGCGCGGGCGGGCTTCCGGTTCAACCGGAGTCGGCGCGGATCGGAGGGGTGGCGGTCAGCGGGAGATCGGCGCGGTCACCACGGAGGTGCCGTCCGGCCGGCCCACGCCGACGAAGGAGAGGTCGTCGACCGACGGCGACAGCTCCCCGGTCACCTCCTGCGGACCGGCCGAGGCGGTCCAGTCGCGGACGGGGTGGGTGACGCCGTCCCGGGTCACCGCGAAGAGCCGGTAGCGCAGGCCGGGCCGCAGCCCGGTCGCGGTGATCCGGATCGTGGAGCCCTGGCCCTCGTGGGTGGTGATCGACACGGAGAGGCTGACGCCCTGGCCGGGCGCCTCGCCGGTGGCGGTCAGCACCAGGTCGTCGCGGCCCCCGCCGCCGCCGACAGCGGCCACGATCCCACCGGTGAGCACCGCGAGCGCCAGCGCCACCGCCCCACCCCAGAGCAGCAACCGGCGCCGGGCGGAGAGCGGCCGGGAGCGGCCGTCGCCGGGGCGGGAGCGGCGACCGGACGACGGCGCCGGTCCGGTCGTGCCGCCGGGCCCTCGGCCGGGCCGCACGGACCGCCGGCCCGCCGGCACCGGCCCGCCGTCCGGCGCGGTCGGGCCGTCCGGGTCCGGCCCGGAGCGGGGTACGGCGGGCGACGCCGGCCGCGCACCGGCGTCCCACAGGGATTCCGGTACGACGGGTCCACCGGCGACCGGCACGGCCGGCTCCCCGACGACGGGCGCGGCCGGCTCCCCGACGACGGGCGCGGTCGGCTCCCCGGCGACCGGCGCGGCCGATTCCCGAACGACGGGCGCGGCCGGCTCCCCGGCGACGGCCGGGTCGGGGATGGTGGGGTCGGGGACAGCCGGTTCGGGGACAGCGGGGTCGGGGACGGCCGGGTCGGGGACAGCCGGCTCGACGGCGGTGGACGCCGGGTCGGGGCGCACGGCCGGGACGGCCCGCGGGGGCAGCACGGAGGCCGGCGGCAGGACCGCGGCCGGCGGGACGTCGAACTCGGCCCAGTCGGCCGCGTCGAGCGCGCCGAGCCCGCTGGTCACGCCACCCAGGTCGGCGGCGGCGGAAAGGCACTCGTCGCAGCCGGCGAGGTGCGCCTCGAAGGCGACGCGGTCGGTCTCGTCGAGCGCGCCGAGCAGGTAGAGCGCGAGCGCCTCGTGCGCGGACGTGGGGTGTTCACCGCCGGTGCGCATCACGCCCCCCTTCCCGACCCGACGAAGGGTGCGCCGGAACGACGACCCGGGTCACCGCGTCGGTGCCGGGATCGGACGAGGAGCCGCTGGGACGTGACATCAGGCCGACTCGATCGGGCCGATCGCCGCGTGCAGCGCCCGCACCGCGTAGTACGTCCGGGACTTTACCGTACCCTCGGGTATCCCGAGCCGCTCCGCCGCCTCCGCGACCGAGGCGCCCTTGTAGTACATCTCGATCAGGACCGCCCGGTGCTCCGGTTTGATCTGCCGCAGCGCCAGACGGACGGTGTGGGCGGTGACCACCCGGTCCATCTCGTCGTCGGCCGAGGTGAGCCGGTTGAGGTCCGGCACGGCGACCTCGGGCGGCCGGGCCTGCCGGGCCCGGCCGGCGTCGACGGCCACGTGCCGGGCGACGGTGTAGAGCCAGGGGGCGATCCGGCGCGGCTCCTCGGCCAGCGTGCCGAGGTTGCGCCAGGCCCGCAGGAACGTCTCCTGCACGAGATCCTCGGCCAGCTCCTGCCGGCCGAGCACCAGGCGGGTCACGAAGCGCAGCAGCGGCTCACGGTACTGCTCGTGGATCCACCGCATCAGGCTCTCGGGGGAACCCTGGCCGACGGCCTCGCCCGGAACTCCGGGCTCCACCGCCTCGTTGGGCACCGCCGACACAGAACGCCTCCCCCTGACGTGTCGGGCGTGCCCGCCCGGCCGGCCCGGCGCCACGGCACCGGACCCTTCTGAGGGAGAAGGATAACCGTACTCATCGGACGCCGTCGCCGACCGGCGGACCGCGACCAGGGTGGCGGTGCTCACCGGACGCGCTCCGACCGACGGACGACGACCCGGCGCGGGCCGGCCCCGCCCACGACGACGCTGGTCAGCCCCGCGTCGGACGAATGGTGGCGAGTCCACATCGAGCACTCCGATCGACGGTCCGACGGTGTCCGGCGGCGGAAATCGGTCCGTCCGGCGCCGTCCACGTTGACGGCCCGGTGCGCCGCTCGGTTCAATGGCGGCCGGACTGGAATCGGAATGATTCCGGTCGGGTGAACCGAGGACGTCGCGCATCCGTCACGCCTGACGACGTCATCACCGGAAGGGAAGTCCCGTGACACCCGATCTTCCTGGCCTCCGATCCCGGCTCGCCCGGATGCCGCGTCGTGTCGTCGCCGCCATCGCGGCCGGCCTCGCGGTGCTGCTCATGGTGGTCGCCTCCGTGAGCTGGGGCATCGCCACGGCCCGCGACGACAAGCTGACCGGCCGCAAGGTCTCCGCCGAGCATCTGACCGCTATCCGGGCCGCGGCCCGCTCCTGCCCCACGCTGACCCCGGCCCGGCTGGCCGGGCAGCTGATGACCGAGTCCGGCCTGGACGGACGCGTCGGCAAGACCACCTCGGGTGGTCGCGGCTTCGCCGGCCTGGACGACGACCGGTGGAAGTCCTGGGCGCCGTGGCCGGGCGCGGACCGCACCGACACGGCCGCCAACATCCTGGCGCTGGCCCACCAGATGTGCGACCTCAGTGGGCAACTGCGCCTGGCCGCCATCCCCGGCGACCCGTGGCGGCTGTCCCTGGCCGCGTTCCACACCGACCTCGACCGGGTACGCGAGGCGAAGGGCGTCCCGTCCGACGCGGTCACCTACGTCGACGACGTCAGCCGCTACGCGGCGTACTACGGCGAGCTGACCGCGTTCGGCGGCTCCGGCACCACCCGACCGGACACCGAGCGCCAACAGCCGAAGGCGGTGCCGGCGACCTACGTCAAGCTCGTGGTGCGGGCCGGCTCGGTGTGCCCGGAGGTGCCGCCCGCCGCGGTGGCGGCGCAGCTCATGGCGGCGTCGGGTTTCGACCCGAACCTGCTCGGCGACGACGGCCGGCGGGGCATCGCCCAGTTCCTGCCCGAGGTGTGGCGGGCACACGGGCCGACGGAGGCCTCACCGTGGGACCCGCAGGTGGCCGTCCCGGCGGTCGGCGTCGCGCTCTGCGCGCTGCGTCGCGACCTCGCCGGCCTCGAGGGCGACCCGGGCCTGCTGGCGCTGGCCGCGTACCGGAACGGGCCGACCGCGGTGCGCCAGACCGGCGGTGCGCTGGACGACGACACGCAGGCGTTCCTGCGCCGGGTGAAGGAGTTCACCGACTTCTACGCGCTCGACGGGCGGCTCACGGCGGCGCCGGCCAGCCCGAGCCCCTCCCCGTCCGCCACGCCCCGGTCCCCCAGCCCGACGCCGACGGTCAGGCCGCCCGCGCCACGGCCCAGCGCGTCGCCGTCGACCCGCCCGCCGGCCGAGCCGGAGAAGCCGGCCCCGCCGAAGCGCCCGACCGGCGCGAAGCAGCTCGTCGGCAAGGAGACCGGGCTGTGCGCCAGCGGCGGCGCCGGGGACGGCATCCCGGTGGTCCTGCGGCCGTGCCGGGAGGAGCGGGCGCAGTGGTGGACGTTCCAGTCCGACGGGAGCGTCCGCGCCAACGGGCTGTGCCTGGACGTGGCCTGGGGTGAGAAGCGGGACGGCGCGCCGGTGCAGAGCGCCAGGTGCAGCGGCAACCCGGCCCAGAAGTGGAAGTGGATCGAGTACCAGGGCACCCGGTCCCTGTTCAACCCGGAGACGGACCGCTGCCTGGACGTGAACGGGCACGGGACGGGTGCTCCGCTGAACGCGTGGACCTGCGTGTTCAACCCGAAGCAGACCTGGTCGCTGCGCTAGCCGGAGGTGTAAGGAGGGGCCCCTTTTTAACAGACGTCTGTTAAAAAGGGGCCCCTCCTTACTGCGTGGCGGTCAGCCGGCCCAGCGGCGGCGGCGCAGCCGGTAGACCAGGAAGCCGCCCGCGCCGAACAGCAGCGCGAACCCCAGCAGCACGGCGATCAGCGTGCCCCCGCCCCGGCCCGCCTGCGCGGCGGCCGGGGCCTGGGCGTCCACCGACGGGGCCACCGAGGCCGCCGGATTGATCATGCCGGAGCCGTAGCGCGGATCTCCCTCGGCGACCTGCCCGCCCACCGGTTCGGCGGTGGCGCGGATGCGCTCCTCCACCTGCGCGGCGCTGAGGTCGGGCTGGGCGGCCCGGATCAGCGCGGCCTCACCGGCCACGAACGCCACCGCGAACTCGGTGCCGGTGTTGCCGATCACCTTGCCGCCACCGACACCGAGCGTCGCCACCTCGATGCCGGGGGCGACCACCTCGACCGAGCCGTCGACGTACTTCTCGGCGAGCTGGCCGCCCGCGCCGACGCCGCCGGTGAGCACCAGCGACCCGCCGGATCCGCCCCGCGGCGACGGGAGCGTGGTGGGCTTGACCGGCGCTCCCGCCACCACCAGCACGTCGTGCTCCAGCGCGGTGGCCAGCGACGCCGCCACCGCCGGGTCGGCCAGGTCGACCCGGGAACCGAGCGCGACCACCGAGGCGCCGGTGCTGACCGCCACCTCGATGGCTGTCGCGGCGTCGGCCGGGCGCGCGTCGCCGGAGGACCGGACCATCCGCACCGGCACGATGGTGGCGTCCGGCGCCAACCCCACCGGGCGGTTCTCGACGCTGTCGTCCGCGGCGATGATGCCCGCCATCGCGGTGCCGGAGCCGAGGCAGTCCTCGTCCCCGCGTCCATTACCGACGGTGACGTCCGCGCCCACCGCGACCCGGCCGCTGAGCTGCTGGAGACCGGCGTCGACGCCGGTGTCGACGACCGCCACCTTGACGCCGTTGCCGCGGGTCAGGGTCCACGCGCTGTCCGCCGCCATGCGTAGCTGCGCCCACTCCGACCGGCCGCTGGACGCGGCGGTGGCGGTGCACTTCACGTCCCGGCCGGGGCCGGTGGGCGTACCGGAGGGCGTGGGACTCGCGCCCGGTGACGGGCTGCCGTCCGGCCGCGCGCCCGGCGACCGGGTCGGCGTGGGGCGGGCCGACGGCCGACGGGGGGCCGGCAACTGTCCGTACTCGACCCCCTCACCGGCGGCGTCCCACGGCAGCACCAGGTGCCACCCGGCCCGCAGCGTGCCCGGGTCGGTCAGCCGCGCCCCGTCCGGCTGGACCCGACCGGTGTTGAGCTGGTAGATCTCGGCGGCCCGCGCGCCGCTGCCCAGGAACCGCCGGGCGATCTCGGTGAGATTCTCCGGCTGGCCCTGGTACTGCGCCGCGACCACGTAGTACTTCACGTACGGCTCGGTGTCCGGCCCGGACCGGGCGGCCGAGGGCCGTGGCACGGCCAGGATCGCGCAGCCGACCATCACCACCACGAGCAGTCTTGCAAGGATGGAGTGCTTCGCCAGCACCTCGGGTCCCCTTCCGTCACCGCGGCCCAGACCGATCGGCCGTCACCGTCTATTGCGGATCAGCGCCGACTTCGTTCAAATCAATCTGAACCAGATTTCCATGGCGTCCGTCATGGAGACCGCCGAGGGTACCGGCCCTCGATGTCGAACGGCTCCGGCCGACGGCGGGACGACTGTGTGACGAAGGCGGGGCGGCGGTGACAGGGCTGGCACGGACCGCCCCCGTGGACGGCCGGGGAATCGACCGGATGCCGACCACCCGCCGCTTCGACCCGCGCCGGCACCGGCGGGTGCCCGGCCTGCTCGATCTGTGGCTGGTGTGCGGCCCGCGCGGGAAGCCGGCGCTGCCCACCGCCCCGGACCGCCCGCTGGACGCGCCCGCGCTGGCGGACCTGGTCCGGCGGACCGGGGACGCCGCCGACGACGTCCGGATCCTCACCGACGACGGGGCCCGCCACGCCGAGCTGTTCACCGAGGTGGCCGGCCTGCTCGGGCACGACGTGCTGGTCAGCCCGGACGGCGCGGACATCCGGCAGGTCCTGCCCGGCCGGGTGCCCGACGCTGACGACGGGCCGCTGCACGCGTTGCCGCTGGACCGCGTGACCCGGCAGCCGATGGACTGGCTGGTGCTGCAACCGCCGGACCTCGCCACCCCGCTGCCCGGCTGGTTCGCGGTGGAGGACGGTCTGGTCCGACCCCGCACCGGCGTGGTCAACCTGCCGCTGCCCACCGGTGTGGCGTTGGCCACCCGGGCCGACTTCGTGGCCCGCCGGGCCACCGCCCACCGGCTCGGCGCCACCACGACGGAACTGGTCACGGTCTCCGTCACGGCCCGCTCCGGCGGCTTCCTGATCGGCGACTACAGCGGCACCCAGCAGGTCCGCGACGCCGGGCACCTGGCCGCGCTCCTCGGTGAGCTGCCGCTCTACGGTGCCGACCTGCGGCTCTGGCTCACCTGGCCGTCCGAGCCGGACGAGCAGGCGAAGCTCGCGGCCCAGGCCGCCGAGCTGGCCGAGACCACCGGCGCCACGGTCTGGACCCCGCCGCCGGGCGGACGCGCCGAACTCGTCGCCGACCATCGCCACCTGCGCGCGCTCGACGCGGCCGGCGGCGTCGCGCCGTGGCAGGCCCACCGCCCCCGGTACGCCGACGGCCCGCCGGGCGTCGACGCGACACCGGACGGTCTCCTGGTGCCGCGCCCGTCGCGGCAGCGCATCGTGGTGACCGACGCCGACGCCGACGCCAACGTCGACGCCGAGGGGATGCGGGTGGTCGAGCCGCCCTCCGCCGACGTGCCCGACGACCACGACGTCAGCGTCCCGGAGTCCTCGCCCCGTCCCCCGCTGGCCGCCGAGCAGCGCCGCGCCGGCCGGTACGGGCCGCCCTGGCTGCGCCCCGGCCAGCAGGTCACGATCGAGGCGTTCGAGGCGTACGTGCCGGTCACCGGCGACCTGGAGCGGGCCGCCGCCGACGGCGTACCCAGCGCCGAGCTGTTCCTGGTCGGCTACCTGGACCCGCGGTCCGCGCCGGACCGGGCCGACCTGCTGCGGGTACGGGTCGAGCCGGGCGGCGCGATCCCGGTGCAGGTGCTGCGCTCGCACGTCCCGGCCCGACTCCAGTACCTGCTCGGCGCCCCGGACACCTACCTGCTGCCGGCCGGCCGGCTGGACCGGGCGCGGGTGCGGGGCGCGTTCCGGGCCACCGACGACGGCCGGCTGCGCCCCGTCGACGGGCTCGACGGCGGGGCGCTGCGCATCCGCCCCGCGCCGACGAACGCGTCGAGCGCCGGGCTGCCGCACGACGTCAGCCGCTGGCCGGCACACGGCACCCGGCGGGCGTACGCGCTGCTGCCGGCACACTCGCGCGGCCTGGCGCCGGGTTGGCTGCCGCTGTCCCGGCGGCGACCGGCGGCCCGGGCCGGCCGGCTGCTCGTGGAGGTACGGGTGCCGCGCGGCCGTACGCTCGACGTCGTCGCCACCGCCGACGCCCTGGCCGCGCTGCCGCTGGCCGGTGGCCGCGCGGAGCGGCTGCGGCAGGCCGGCGTCGAGCTGATCCTCACCAGCCGCTCCTACGACCGGGTCCAGGTGGACCGCGTCCACCGGGCGCGGGACGGGGCGTGGGAGGCGGTGCCCGGCGTGGCGGCCGGCCCGCTGCCCGTGGTGGCGCGCGGCGTTCAGACCGCCCCGACCGGCCCGGCGGCCACCTCGAACTGAAGCGACCAGCGGCCGGCCGGGACCGGCCCCAGCACCACCGGCACGCACCGTCCGCCGGTGGCGGCGGCGAGGCCGCGCGCCCCGGCCGGGGACGGGCCCGCGGTGAACACCACTGACGGCGCCGGCAGGTCCTCCCCCGGCCGCGGCGGCTCGGGCAGGCCGGCCAGCCGGCGGTAGCCGTCCGGCGGCTCGGCGCCCAGCGCCTCCCCCACCACGGCGACGCCGACCCCGGCGGCCGACAGCCGGCCGGCGAGGGTCGCGGCGGCGCGGCCACACACCGCCGCCGGCCCGACCAGCGTGAACACGTCGGGCACCCGGGCCAGGTCCACGTGCAGCCGCCACGGTCCGCGACGCCCCAGCACCAGCGGCAGCACGGCCGGCGGGGCCGTCTCCCCCGGGCCCAGCCAGGCGTACGGCGGCACGCCCCGCCCGGCCGCCACGCCGACCAGCCGCACCCGGGCCGGACCGACGTCGGTCTCCAGGTCGGCGGTGAGGTACGGCGCCTCGTGCGCGGCGGGCAGCGGCGGGCGCGGCACGTCCGGCGTCGTCCCGGAGCCAGCGGGGCCGGTCCCGGTGCCGACCGCGGGGCCGGCGGGGCCGGTCCCGGTCGCGGTCCCGATCGAGGTGTCGGTCGAGCTGGTCCCGGTCGCGGTGTCGCTGCCGGTGGGGCCGGTCTTGGTGTCGGTGTCGGTGGGGCTGGTCTTGGTGTCGGTCGCGTTCTCCGGCGACGCGGCGGGACGGGGGGCCGGGGACGCCGTCGAGGTCGCCGGACGCGGCTTCGACGCGTCGGCCAAGCCCGCGACCGACCCCCGGGGTGTGCCCGGCGGGGTGGACCCGGCGGCGGACGGGCCGGCCGGCGGCGGGGCCGGTGACGGCGCGGGTCGGGAGTGGACGGCGCCGGCCTTCGTCGCGTTCCGCGCCGGCGAAGCCGACGAGTTCGTCGCGGTGCTCCCCGAGCGGGCGGCCGGCGGGTCCGGCGCGACCGCCGGGGACGATCCGGGCGGGTCGCCGACGGGCCGGCGGACCGCCCTCGCGGCGTCGTCCGCTGCCGCTGCCCCTCCCGCTGCCGCCGGCGCCGACTCGGTCGCGACGCGGTCACCGGGTGCGGGCGTGTGGTGCCGCTCGGGCGGCCACGGCCCGTCGTCACCGGCCAGGGACACGCCACGAGCGGCGCGACGCGGGCGCAGCAGCGCGATCGCCACCGCCGCGAGCAGCACCGACAGCACGCCCGCGCCGACACGGATCACCATCGGGTCGATCCCGCCGTCCGAGGTCCGGCGTCCCCCCGGCGGCGGGGCGGCCACCTCCGTGGCGACCGGGGGACGCGTCGCCGCCTTCGTGGTGGCGGGCGCCCGGGTCGACGGCGGTACGCGGCTCGGCGGCGCCGTGGTGCGGGCGGGCGTGGACGGGGCGGGGTCCGGCGACCGGGTCGCCGGCGGGGCGGACCGGATCCGGGGCAGCGGACCGATGCGTACCCCCTGGCCCTTGGCGTCCCGGGGCAGCACGAGCACCCAGCCCGGGTTCAGCACCAGCCCGTCGGTGAACGTCTCCCCGTCCGGCTGGGCGCGACCGGTGTTCAGGTCGACGATCTCCCGGTAGCGGTTACCGTTGCCGAGCGTGCGCAACGCGATGGCGTACAGGTATTCCCGCTGTCCGTCGACCGGCGGACCGACCACGTAGTACCGGCCGGTCTCCGCCGGCGCGGCGTGCGCCGGACCGGTCGGCACCAGCCAGATCCCGACCAGCACCAGCACCGCCAGCACGGCCCACCGCATCCGCACGCGTCGCCCTCCCTCTCCTGTGCCACCGCCACCCTGCCGTCGGGCTCACTACGGACCGGATCGCCGGCGGTTCAACGGTGATCGTGGTCGGATCACGGAGCGGGCCGGCGGAACGGTGTCACGGGGAGGTGGAGAAGACGCCCATCAGCGCGAGCCCTCCGCAGCAGAGCGGCACGACGACGACCAGCGCGGCCAGCGCGACGCTGTAGTTCGACCACAGGCCGAACCGCGTCACGTCGGTGCCGTAGGCGTCGTGGACCCGGTTGCGCCAGCCGCCGAACCGGAACGACAGGTGATGCGCGGCCCCAGGCTGGGCCAGCACCGACGTGGTGATGATCGGGATGCCCATGAAGTCGGTGTAGCGGACGTCGCGCGGACCGGCCGGGACCGCGATGTGCCAGGTTCCCTCGCCGGGGATCGGCACCGACCGCCCGTCCACCTTGAAGCGGCTGGTCGTCGGCGCGGGCACCAGGTAGGGCCCCCGGTTAACCGAGACGACGAGCACCGCGAAGCCCGGCGGCGGCGCGATCGGATGAGGGTAGGCGACCAGGGGCGTGACCGCGCCGGGCATCGGCGGGTACGGCTGCGAGGGGAGGTAGGACACGGCTGACGATTCTGGCACGGCGGCGCACTCCCGCGCCCGCGCGCCCACCTCCGGCCACCGGTGGTCCGGTCAGCGCAGCTCGACGACCGGGCGGGTGAGGACCTCGTCGGCGTAGCCGTCGTCGGAGGCGAGCCAGCGACCGAAGTCGTCATCCCGGTAGGCGGTCGCCAGGGTGAGCCAGCCCAGGAAGAATCCGCTGCCACCGCAGGTCGCGCCGCCGCCGTCGCCGCCGCACACCACGGTCCGCTCGGTCGTCGCCTCGTGCCGGTACGGATCCTGCCCGATCGCCAGGCCCCACCGGTTCTCCTCCCGGTGCGGACCGGTGCGGTGGTCGAAGGGGTATCCGTCGGCAGGGTGGTGGTCACCCCAACGGAAGAGCGTCGTCGCGCCGGCCCCGCACGCCCACTCCCACTCGTCCGGGGTGGTGGTCCGCAGGTCCAGACGCGCGAGCCCGGCCATCGCCTCGTCGTACGAGACACGTCGGATCAGCCGGGCCCGCGTCACCCGCCCGGCCCGGTCGAACTCGACGTGCAGCCCGCCGTCCGGCCCGACCCGCCGCATCCCGCCGACCCCCGGCTCCGCCGACGCGGCCACCTCGCGCACCCGCGGATCGTCCGGTGCCAGCGGCATGCCGCAGGGGTCGAACGCGTCCACCGCCACCAGCATCGCCGGCATCTCCACCACCCGTTCCGGCGACGTCATCGCGTCGACGAACTCATGCACGGGCGGCAGGCCGTACTCGTCGGCGCTCTCCGCGTAGTCGGCCGCCTGAGCGGCGTCCGGCCGGAACCGTGAGCCGTCGTACCCGAGTGTCGGTCGCCCGCCCGGGACGAGCGCGAACCGCGTGCCGTCCCGGTCGAACCGGGCCTGCCGGTGCGACCACCCGGCGCCGGCCCGGACCGCCAGGCCCCGCAGCGTCAGGCCGTGCCGGTCGGCGATCCCCGCCGCGACCCGGTGCGCGGCGTCGTCGGACATGGCGTTCCACTCGGCGGACGTGAGGGCGGCGTAGGACACGGCACGAGGATAGGGCCCGCACGCCGACCGCGCGGCCCGGCTCACCCCGCGGTGGACGCTCCGGCGTCGGCCAGCAGCCGCTGGCGCATCAGGAACTTGCGGACCTTGCCGGTCGGACCCATCACCACGCCGTCGTCGGGCACGGTCACCACCCGGCGCAGCGTCGCGGCCACCGCCGGGCCCAACGCGGCCCGGACCCGCTCGGTGCGGTCCAGCGCCGGGTCGGCGTCGTCGGTGAGCAGGAGCAGCACCTCGGTGACGGTGGCGCCGTCGTCCCCGGCGGCGGCGATGACGGTGCAGTCCCGCACGTCCGGGCAGTGCGCGAGGATGCGTTCCTCGGACAACGCGGTGTAGAGCCAGGTCCCGCCGCCCAGGTC
This sequence comes from Micromonospora sp. NBC_01392, assembly GCF_045040125.1. Classification (NCBI taxonomy): domain Bacteria; kingdom Bacillati; phylum Actinomycetota; class Actinomycetes; order Micromonosporales; family Micromonosporaceae; genus Micromonospora; species Micromonospora sp. NBC_01392. Next base: position 4,596,116 of record NZ_CP109549.1, read on the forward strand.
GACCGCGTCGCTGGCACGGTCGACGTGGTGGTAGTCGCCCCGCGCGTCGCGGTACATCAGGTCTCCGGTCAGGTAGTAACCGTTCAGGCGGGTCCGGTACGTGGTGACCGAGTCGTTCCAGTAGCCGATGGCCAGCGTCGGCGACTTCAGCCCGACGTGCCCGACCTGCCCCTCCGGCACCTCCTCGCCGGTGGCCACGTCGAGCAGCGCGATCTCGGCGAACGGGTACGGCTTGCCGACGCAGCGGTCGTAGCGGTCACTGCCGGGCCGGTGGGTGATCCGGAACGCGCCGTGCCCCATCTCGGTGGAGCCGAGCATGTCGACGAACTTCGAGCCGGGCACGTCGACCGGCCCGTCGGGGGTCCAGGTGGGATGGCTGCCGACCGCGACCAGCCGGCGGACGTGCGACTCGTGGGCGCAGTCGCCGGTGTTGAACCAGTTGCGCACCGAGCTGAGATCGCGGGTGGTCAGGTCGACGCGAGCCAGCTCGGACCAGGTCACGGCGAAGCCGAACACACCGGTCGGGCGCCACCGCTCGATGGCGTCGAGGACGGTCTCGGCGCTGCGCGCGAACGGGCCGCCCTGCGCCGAGAGGCAGAGCAACTGGTAGCCGTTGCAGAGCGCCTGGTTGAGCGTGATGATGCCGGCGGCGTGCGCGGCCGGCAGCGCGGACATCTCCCGCACCTCGCCGTGCGGCCGGGACTCGGTGAGCCGTACGGCGCGGATCGCGGCGAACAGGCCGTGGTGCGAGTGGACGATCGCGGCCGGCACCCGGGTGGTGCCGGAGGAGTGGGTGATGACGACCGGGTCCTCGGGATGGTGCCGGTGGTGCGCGGGCGCCCGCGCCGGGTCGCCGGTGCCGGTCTCGGCGGCGTCGCCGAGGACCGGTACGCCGAGGTCGTGCCCGCGCAGTGCGTCGTGGTCGGCGTCGACGAGCACGCCGACACCGCGCAGTCGCCTGACGAACTCGGCCGCCAACTCGATCGGCATGTTGCCGTTCATCAGCGCCGGGATCGCCCCGAGCCGGGTGAGGGCCAGGAAGTTGAGGAACACGTCCGGCGCGGAGGTGACGTAGACCGCGACCGGGTCGCGCCGGCCGATGCCGCGCCCGGCGAACCAGGCCGCCCGGGCGGCGACCCGCTCGGTCAGGGTGGCCAGCGACAGCGGTGTCCAGGCGGGGATGCCGTCGACGTCGACGTCGAACGTCACCCGGGGCGTCCGCATGTCGGCGCCGTGCTCGGCCAACCGGAGCAGCACGTTGCCCGCGCCGAGTTCCTGGTCCGCCGCCAGGGTCGCCCGGAAGTTGTCGGCACCCAAACGAGTCGCCTCCCCACGTGACACGCTCACCGAAAGCGCCCCCGCCGCGCCAGGACACGATCAGGCTAGAGCGCCGGCCACGGCGAGACAATGGTCGATGTGCCGGCGGTCAGGAGACCTCGCGGTTGAACAGGTGCGACGACCAGAACAGACTGGCGGCGGCCAGCCCGGTCATGATGAGCGCGCCCTGCCAGACCACGGTCTGGAAAATCTGGCCGGCGAACAGCGCCCGCATGCCGTCGGTGGCCCAGGCGAACGGGTTCCAGAGCGCCGCCCGCTGGATCCACATCGGGGCGAGCACGAGCGGGATGAGCACGCCGGCCAGCAGTGAGATCGGCTGGCCCACGGTGTTCACCAGCACGCCGAGGCTGTTCTCGTTGCGGACCAGCAACGCGATGTCGTACGAGATGGACGTGCTCAGCAGCACCATCACGGCCAGCAGCGCGTACGAGACGAGCAGGTTGGCCAGGTGCACGCGCAGCCCGAACGGCAACGCCACGAGCGTGATCACGACCGCCTGCACCACGTTGAGGCACACGTGCATCAGGGCGCGGCCCAGCAGCAGGGCGGTCCGGCTCACCGGGGTCACCCGGCAGCGTTCGATGATGCCGGCGCGCAGCGCGCTGAGCAGCCCGTAGCCGGCGAACAGGCCACCGAAGAGGCCCATCGCCACGAACAGGCCCGGGACGTAGATGCGGTAGGCGTCCGCGTACGTGGAGGCGCCCCGGTCGACCATCACCACCTTGAGGAACGGCGCGAACAGGATGAGGTAGGTGATCGGCTGGGCCAGGCTGAACGCGACCATCACCGGGTTGCGCACCATCAGGCCGGCCTCCTGCTGGAAGATCAGCCAGGTGTCACGGACGACTCGCACGGTCACTCCTCCAGCGAACGGCCGGTCTTGGCCAGGAACACGTCGTCGAGGCTGGGCCGGCGGGCCTCGATCGCGCCCGGCTCGATGCCCCGGTCGTAGAGCGCCCGCATGATCTGCGGGATGGCCGTGGCGGCGCTGTCCACGTAGAGCCGCAGGGCGCCGTCGACCGGTTCGGACCCGCGGACGTAGGGCGCCTCGGCGAGTACCTTCGTCGCGGCCGGCAGGCCGCCGCCGGCCGGGTCGGCGAGGTCGGCGGCGGTGAAGTCGATCGCGACCACGTCACCGGAGATCTCCCGTTTGAGCGCCGACGGCGTGCCCTCGGCCACGATCCGGCCGGCGTCGATGATGGAGACCCGGTCGCACAGGCTGTCCGCCTCGTCCAGGTAGTGCGTGGTGAGGAAGATCGTCATGCCGTCCTCGCGCAGCCGCCGGACCTCCTGCCACATCCGGGCCCGGCTGGGCGGGTCGAGGCCCGCGGTGGGCTCGTCCAGGAACATCACCTGCGGCGAGTGGATGACCCCGAGCGCGACGTCGAGCCGCCGGCGCTGCCCACCGGAGTACGTCCGGATCCTGCGGTCGGCGAAGTCGTCGAGCTGGAACGCGCGGATCGCCGCCGCCGCCAGCTCCTGCGCCACGCCCTTCGACCGGCCGTGCATCCGCGCCTGGAGGATCAGGTCCCGGCGGGCGGTGGAGTCGTCGTAGGTGCCGCTGGCCTGCGCCACGAACCCGATCCGGTGGCGCACCTGGGCCGGCGAGCGCAGCAGGTCGACGCCCGCGATCGTCGCCACGCCCCCGCTGGGACGCAGCAGCGTGGCCAGCATCCGCAGGGTGGTGGACTTGCCCGCGCCGTTCGGGCCGAGGAAGCCGACGATCTCGCCCCGCCGGACCGCGAAGTCGACGCCACGGACCGCCTCGACCGTGCTGGCGCCGCGACCACGCCCCACCCGGAAGGTCTTGCGTAGGCCGGTGGCCTCGATCATCGAGCCTCCTCGTGCGGCGACGACGCGGGGCCGGCCCACGTCGCGCACCGTCCGTTCACGACGGTGGCCGGACGGGAGCGTCAGGTCAGGCTAGTGCGGGCCCGGGCGTGGGACAACGGTCGATGCGTTCCGGTTCGCCGCGGGTCGGCGTCACGGCGTCGCGGCCAGCGCGGCGAGGTGCGCCGCCGCCGCGCTCGCGCCGCCGGCCGCGGCGAACGAGTCGCGGACGCGGGCCGCCCCGGCCCGGTACGCCGGATCGTCGAGGACCGCGGTCACCGCCTCGGTCAGTTCCGCCGGGGTCGCCTCGTGGAAGGAGACCTCGCGGCCGGCGCCGGCCCGGGTCACCTGGCGGGCGATGGCCGGGTGGTCGTGCCGGATCGGCGCGACCACCACCGGCACGCCGTGCGCCAGCGCCTCGGAGACCGTGCCCAGCCCGCCGTGCGAGACCACCGCGTCCAGCCGGGGCATCAGCTCCAGCACCGGCACCCGGGGCGCGACCAGCACGTGTGCCGGCGGGTCGGGCACCAGGTCCGCCGGGGCGGTGAGGATCACCTGGAGCCGGTCGGCGAGCGGCGCGGTGGCGGCCGTCACCCGCCGGTAGAAGTCGCGGGCCAGGTGCTCGGCCATCGTCCCGACGGTGACCAGCACGTGCCGGCGGTCCGGCGCCCAGGCGGCCCAGTCGAAGTCGGGCGCGTTCGGCCGCCGCCCCAGCGCCGGCCCGGTCAGCACGCACCGCGCCGGCATCGGCGCCGGGCCGGTGAGCGCCGTGGTGGTCAGCCCGATCACCAGGTACGGCGAGAAGCGCAGGTCGAGCGTCTCGTCGACGGGCAGGTCGGTCATCGCCCACACGCGCCGCACCTGGGCCGCCACCCAGTCGGTGAACTCGGGCATCTCCGCCGTCGGCGGGGTCAGTTCCAGCATGCCGACGCAGAACGTCGCCCAGGGCACGCCGTGCCGGTGTGCGGCCAGCGCGCCGGCCAGCGCGTACTGGTCGACGACGACGACGTCCGGCCGGTACTCCGTGACCGCCTGCTCGGCGGCGTCCCGGATGAAGCGGTTGACCGGCAGCACGTGCCCCGTCCAGAGGCTGCGCACCGCGGCCATCCCGGACTCGTCGTCCGGGCGGTACCAGCGTTTCCCGGTCGGGAACAGCGTGGCGTCCGGGCCGATCAGCGGACGCAGGTCGCTGCGGGGACCGCACCAGGCCACCTCGTGTCCGGCCGCCGTCAGCGCCTGGCCGATGGCGAGCGGGGCGTTCAGATGGGAGAAAACCGGCAGCACCACGAAGAGGAACCGAGCCACGTCGATATGATGCCACGCGCGTTGACATCCACCGGCGTCGTTGATCTGATCCTCTCCGTGACGGTGTGCGGATGACGGCTGTCGACGCCGTCTCGGTGTTCCTGCCGACCCGCCGCGTGCCGATCGAGAGTCTGGCCGCGCCGCTGCGCCTGACCGAGATGCAGATCCGGCTGTTCCGGCGGTTCCACGGGCTGACCGAGGTGCGCCACGACCCCGACCTGTCCCTGACCGACCTGCTGCGGCACGCGGTCGACGGCCTCACCGCGCTGCGCGACGTCGCGCACCGGGTGCGCTTCGTGGTGTACGCGCGGGCCTTCCCGGTGGTGGCGCCGTACCCGGCGAACCCGCTGCACGACGTCTGCCGGGCGGTCGGTCTGGGCCACGCGCTGGCGTTCACGCTGACGCAGCAGTCCTGCGCGAGCGCGCTGGCCGCGGTCGACGTGGCCGGCCGGCTGCTGGCCGCCGAGCCGCACCCGCCGGGCGACGAGCCGCTCGCGCTGGTCCTCACCGGGGAGAAGGCGTTCACCCGCGACGCCCAGTTCATCCCGGAGACGTCGGTGTTCAGCGAGGGCGCGTCCGCGTGCCTGGTCAGCGCGCACGGCCGCCGGGACCGGCTGCTCGCGTACGCCGTCGCGCAGCGGGGCGAGTTCGACGTGGCCGGCGGCGCGTCCCCGGCCCGGTTCCAGCGCGAGTACCGGCCGGCGCTGGCCGAGGTGATCGGTCGGGCCCTGGCGCGGACCGGCACGACGCTCGCCGACCTGCGGCTGATCCTGCCGCACAACGTCAACCTGATGACCTGGAAGCGGCTGGTCAAGCTGATCGGGTTCCCGCTGGACCGGGTGCTGCTGGACAACGTCACCGGCGCCGGGCACGTGTTCTGCGCGGACGCGTTCGTCAACTACCGCACCGCGCGGGAACGCGACCTGCTGCGGCCGGGCGACCGGTACCTCGTGGCGGCCGTCGGCGCCGGGGACGGGGCCACGTTCGCCGCCATGGTCTTCGAGCACTGACCGGGGAGCGTCATGGGCACCGACCTGCACCTGATCCGCGCCGCGCGCCGGGAGTTCACCGGCCCGGCGGCGCTGCTCGACGATCCGGTGCTGCGCGAACGTGCCGGCGAGTACCTGACCGACCTGGTGCGCCCGTACGACCTGCGGGTCGACGCGGCGGCGCGGGGCCAGTCCTACGGGGAGATGGCCGCCGAGCTGATCGGGGCGCTCGTGCCCGAGGACGAGCCGGTCGACCTGCTGGTGCTGGCGTTCGCCGTGCACGACGCGCTGCCCGGCCGGGCCACCGCGGCCTACCTCAGTCACGTCTGCCCCGGCACGCCGATGTCCTTCGCGCTCTGCGACCAGGGGTCGGCGGCGGCGTTCACCGGGCTGCGGATCGCCGGCGCCCACGCGTACCGCCGGGCCCTGCTCCTCGTCGTCGAGCAGTCCGTGCTGCCGTACGACCCGGGGGTTGCCGTGCCGGACCGGCACCGGGCGGTGGCGCTGCTGCTCGGCGACGGCCCGGCCGACGACAGCGCGCGGGTGACCTCGCTCCGGCAGCACGCGGACGTCGGGCCGGACGACGTGGCCGCGCTGGCGACGGCCGAGTTGCGCGCGCTGGGCGCCGGGCGCGCGGACGTCTCGGTGGTGCTCGGGCCCGCCCTGGCCGGGGTCCGGCCCCCGCCCGGCGGGCCGGTCACGGTCGTGCCGCCGGGACAACCGTCCACCGGCGTCTGGTGGGCGCTGCCGGACCGGCTCGGCGACGCCGTCGCGCCCCGGGTGGTGGCCGCCGACTACGATCCGGACCTGCGTTACCTGTGCCTGCTGGCGACCGAGCCGGATCGGGGTCGGGACTGATCTCCACCGGGCCGGCGACGTCGCCGGTACGAGTCGGAAAGGTGAACGCCGTGCGGGCCGAACGGATGTTCCCACCGGATGCGGCGACCGAGATCCGCACCGGCCTGTTCGACCCGACCCTCGGATACCGGGGCGGGGAGTGGGACCGGCACGTCCTGGCACCCTGGATCGCGGCCAATCCGGCGATCCTGTCGGCGCTGCGGCGGGTGGGCGACGCGAAGATGGCCACCGTCGCGCTCGATCACCAGGATCTGTACGCCCTGTACGCGCTCAGCCGGGTGATGGAGTTGCTCATCCTCCCCCATCAGCCACCCGCGACGCGCGTCGGCGAGCCCGCGGACTGGCTTCCGCTCTCGGCGTACCACCGGTTCGGCACCGCGATCGGCGGCACGTTCACCGATCCGGACCGGTTCCACCCCTTCCTGCACGAGATCGTCGAGGCGGAGCCGGCCGACGATCCCCGACAGGAGCCGGTCCTGATCGGGCAGTGGTGGCCGGGTTGCCTCGTCGGATCGCTGTTGCTGGTCCGTGGTGGCGCGAGCGTCATGGCCGGGGCGGACCATCTGGATCCCGGGCTCGCCACGACGTCGACGTTGTACTGGGCGTGGCGGCGACGGTACCGGGACGTCGCCGACCTCTCCCACGGATGGGGCAGCAACTCGCAGTGGGGCACGGAGTTCCGGCGGGACTACACGCTGCCGGACCGGTTCGTCTACCACGCCGACGCGATGCTGACCGGAACGCCTCCCTGGGCCGACCCACCGCCTCCGGAGATCGAGGTGGACCTCGTTCGTCACCGGTGCAGCACCCGGGTCGACCACGGCTCCGACCAGTGGGTGTGGCACAGCCACCACACCGAGCTGATCGGGCCCGGGGCCAGCTCTCGACCTTGCCCATAGGCGTATCAGTGTTGGCCGGCGAGCGGGCTCCCGTCGCCGGCTATCGATCACCCGGCTCGCTTCGATCACCCGGAGGTCCGGGGCGGGTCACCGACCTCGCCCGAGGCCAGGCGGCCCTCCGCGCCGTCCCTCAAGAGCCGAACATCCGATGGTCCGTCGCGTCAGGGCTGTTCGTCGTCCCCGCCACGGGGCTGGTTCGGCCGGTACCGCCTGATCCAGGCTTCGACGTCGGCGCGGTCCCACACCCGGACCTTGCCACTCGCCACCGTGTCGATGGGCTCCGGGAAGGTGGACCGGTTCGTGATCTCGGTCGCCCGCGTGCGCGACACGCCACCGAGCATGTCCGCGATATCGGAGAGCGCCACAAGCCTCACACCGCAACCGTATGCACGTGACTGCGCTGGGCACGCGCCCGCCTCACGGCGCGGCGATCGGCCGGCGACGCGCGGTCTCCGCGCTGACTCAGAACCCCTCGGCGAGCGCCGCCCGGACGAACGCGCAGAGCCGGTCGTTCGCCTCGTCCGAGCCGACCGTGATCCGGACACCGGCGCCCGGCAGCGCCATCACCAGGATGCCGGCCGCCCGGGCCCGGTCGGCGAACGGCACCGCCCGCTCCCCCAGCGGCAGCCACACGAAGTTGGCCTCGCTGGGCGCCACGGTGAGCCCCAGGCCCCGCAACGCGTCGATCAGGCCGGCGCGCGCCGCCACCAGGTCCGCGCACCGCCGCGTCAGCTCCGGCGTGACCTCCGGCGCCAGGCTCGCCACGGCCGCCGCCTGGGCGAGCGCGTTCGGGAAGAACACCGCCCCGGTCAGCGCCGCCGCCGGGAGCAGCCGGGGCGGCACCACGGCGTAGCCGACGCGCAGCGCGGCCAGACCGTACGCCTTGGAGAAGGTGCGCAGCACGCAGACGTTGTCGTACGCCCGGAACAGTTCCATCCCGTCCGGCGCGTCCGGGTCGGTGACGAACTCCCGGTACGCCTCGTCGACGATGACCGGGACGTCGGCCGGGATCCGGTCGAGGAACGCGCGCACCTCGGCTCGCCGCAGCGCCGTCCCGGTCGGGTTGTTGGGGTGGCAGAGCAGCACGCAGCGGGTCCGGTCGGTCACCGCGTCCGCCATCGCGGGCAGGTCGTGGTCGTAGCCGTCCAGCGGCACCGGCACCGCGGTCGCGCCGGCGTTGCGGACGATCAGCGGGTAGCCCTCGAACGACAGCGCCGCGTGGACGACCTCAGGCCGGGGGCCCAGCGACTGCACCAGGTGCTGGCACAGCCCGGCCGAGCCGGGGCCGACCAGTATCGACTCCGGCCCCACCGCCAGCCGGGCGGCCAGCGCCGCCACCAGCGCCGACGAGGTGCGGTCCGGGTACCGCTGGAGGGTCGCGGCGCCGTCGGCGACGATCCGCCGGATGCCCGGCAGCGGCGGGTACGGCGTCTCGTTCATCGACAGGTCGACCGGCGGCGTGTCGACGGCGGTGGCTGGGGTCATGATCGCTCGCTTCTGGACGGGGCCGGCGGGGAGGGGACGCGGGCGTGCCGGTCGGTGAGCAGCCCGAGCTGGTAGAGCCGGTCGACGAGGGAGAGCGGCCGGACGTCCGTGCCGGAGAGGTTGCCGGCGGTGAGCCCGAGCAGCCTCGGGTTGGCGGCGGTGCGGCGCATCATCCGTACGCCGAGCAGTTTCGGCAGCCCGGAGACGCTGGTGATCATGCGGGAGGCGTTGTGGCTGACGGTCGCGACGTGGTCGAGGCGGGGCCGGCGCGCGGCCTCGAAGGCCCGCAGCGCCCGGTCGACGGACGCCGGCGCCGGCGTGCCGCCCTCGGCCGCCAGGCTGGCCGCGAGCGTCTCCGCGTCGCCCAGGGAGCTGTTCACGCCCTGCGCGGCCATCGGGTGCACCGCGTGCGCCGCCTCGCCGACCAGCGCCAGGCCGGGCACGGCCAGGCGGTCGGTGCGCAGCCGGTAGACCGCGAGGAGTTGGCGGCGGTGCAGGCTGGCCCGGATCGCGGCGCCGATCGGTCGGATCGCCGGCACGTCGGCGAGCAGCCGGTCGCACCACGCGCCCAGGTCGGCCCGGCCCCGGAACTCGTCCCCCGTGACCTGGACGTAGAGCCGGCACCGCCCGCCGGGCAGCGGGTAGACCAGGCACAGGCCGCGCCCGGTCCGGTACGCCGTCACCTCGTCGGCCACCTCGGCGTCGGCCACGTCGAACGCGACCAGACCGTGCGGGTACTCGCGGCGTTCGACAGTCACGCCGGCCGCCCGTCGCAGCGGGGAGGACATGCCGTCCGCGGCGACCACCAGCGCCGCCGGAACGTCCTGCTCGCCCCCGTCGCCGGCGACCCGGACGCCGGTGACCCGACCGTCGTCGGCACGCAGCGGGCCGGTCACCCGCCGGCCCCACCGGACCTCCACGGTGGCGGGCAGCCCGTCGGCGAGTACGCCGCGCAGGTCGCCGTAGTCGGCGCAGAGGATCTCCCGGTACCCGCCCGGCAGGCCGGCGTAGTCGAGGCAGAGCAGCGGCCCGCCGTCCGGGTCCCGGATGGCCAGCCGGCCGACCGGGCGGGCGCCGGTGGCGCGCAGGGCGTCGAGGACCCCCCACGAGTCGAGGATGCGAACGGTCTCGGGCTGGAGGATCTCGCCCTTGGCGATCGACGCGGGGGTGCGCTGGCGGTCGAGCACGAGCACCCGCAGCCCGAGCGCGCCCAGCGCGCGGGCGCTCGCCAGGCCGCCGGCGCCGGCGCCCACCACCACGACGTCCGGGCTCATCGGGCCACCGCACCGGGCGCGACGTCCGGCCGCCCGGCGGTGGCCCGGCGGTACTCGCCGAGCGCGCGCAACGCGACCGCCTGGGTGATCACCGCGTTGGGGTAGCGCATGTGGTGGCGGATGTAGTTGCACACCCGGGCCGCCGGCCACCCGCCGTCCGGGCCGGCCGCCGCCACCAGCCAGGCGACGCCCCGCTCCACGGCGGCCTCGACGTCGGGATCGCCGGTGGCGAGCAGGCCCTGGACGGCCCACGACGTCTCCTCGACCGTGCCGGGCGTGCCGTCACCCGGGCCCCACGAGCCGTCCGGCAACTGCGTCCCGCGCAGCCACCGGGCCGCCCGTCGCACCACCTCGTGCCGGGCGTGGCCGACCCGGGACAGCGCGCCCACCACCACGGCCGTGCCGGAGGTGTGGTCGCGGTACCAGAGGTTCTCGAACGTGCCGTCGGGCGCCGCGCGGGTCAGCAGCCAGGCCGCCGCCCGGGCGATCGCCGGGTGGTCGTCGGGATGGCCGGCCTCGTGCAGGGCGAGGATCGCCTGGCTGGTGATGGCCGGGCAGGGACCGTCGTTGGCGAGCTGGGTGTCGCGGACCCACAGGCTCCACGAGCCGCGGCTGTCCTGGCGGTCGACCAGCCAGGCCAGGCCGGTACGCAGCACCGGGTCGGTGGCGGCGTCGGGATAGCCGGCGAGCGCCGACAGGATCTCGGCGGACTCCAGCGTCACCGGCCAGCCGCCCACGTTGGAGTAGCTCCACCCGCCCGGCGGCACGTCCAGCACCTCGAACGCGGCGGGCTTCTGGGTGGCGTGGAAGAACTCGCGGGTGGCCCGCAGCCGCGGGTCGGCGGCGTACCCGGCGGCGATCAGGCCGGTCACCGCGTACCCGGAGCGGGTCAGGTCCAGGTTCGTCACGGCGTCCCAGGCGCCGTCGGGGCGGACCGCCCGCCGCAGCCAGCCGACCACGGCCGCGGCGATGTCCGGCGCCTCGCCGCTGCGGGCCAGCCCGAGCAGCACCAGCGCGGCGGGCCACGGGTCCTCGCTCAACGCGCCGGTACGGCCCTCGTGGTCGAAGATGGCGCGCAGCAGGCGGACCGCCACCGGGCGGGCCCGGCGCAGCGTGGCCCGGCGCAGGCGGCCGGCGGGCAGCAGGTCGGCCTGCATCAGGGCGAGCCCGACGAAGGGCGCGGTGCGGAACGACAGCCGCCGGCGGCGGACCCGGTCGAACAGCACGATCTCCAGCGGCAGCCGGCGCAGCGGACCGGCCTCGGCGGTCATCCCGGCCATCGTGAGCAGTTGGCGGCAGAGCAGCGAGATGGCCCGGTCGGTGACCGCGTCGACGCCGCCCATCCCGGCCAGCCGGGCCCGGCCGGCGGCGATCGCCTCGGCGCTGGCCGCCGGGGCGCTCAGCGCCAGCGCCGCGACCGCGACCGCGGTCGGGACGACCTCGCTCTCCGCGCCCACCACGCCGCCCCAGCCGCCGTCGTCGTGCTGCTGCCGGCGCAGCCAGCCGGCGCCGGCGTCGACCAGGTCGGCGCTGCCCACCGGGTCGGCGGCGTGCAGCGCGGCCACCGCGCCGGCGGTGCCCAGCACCGAGGCCGGCGGGTCGTCGCCGAAGACGCCGTCGGGGCGTCGGCGGCGCAGCAGCGCCTCGGCGCCGGCGGTGATCGTCCGCCCCACGGCCTCGGCGGTGACAGCGGTCATGGCGCGTCCTCCAGGGACATTCGACGGGGGGTGGCCAGGGCCAGGTCGGCGGGGGCCGGCCCCAGTTCGTGCCGGGCGCGCATGCCGCGCTGCGCCCACCAGGTCAGCGCCACCATCGGCAGCGCGAGCACGAGCTGCACCGCGACGCCGAGGCCGAGCCCGACCACGGCCGAGGCCAGCACGACCCGCTCGACGACCAGCACGGAGTGGGCGCGCAGCGCCACCATGACGGGCATGTCGGTGTGGTGCGCCAGCAACGGCCGCAGCGCGGCGAGGCCCACGACGCCGACGACGAGCAGGGTCGCCAGGTAGCCGGCCCGCCCGCTCCGGTCGGCCAGCAGGCCGGCGGTGAGGGCCGCGCCGAGCGTGCCGGCGTAGAGCGCCAGCACGGTCCGGACCGCGAACGGGACACCGCGCCCGACCGGCAGCGTCCGGTAGCCGCCCGCGCGGTCGCCGTCGATGTCCCGCAGCGCCCCGACGAGGTTGGACATGGCATCGTGCGCCCAGAACGCGACGGTCAGCGCCAGCAGGACGGGCAGGACCGGGGACGGGTCCGCCGGCAGCCCGACGGCGAGCGCGCCGTAGAGCAGCGCGACCGCGCCGAGCCCGCCGCGCACCAGGTTGCCGGCGAACCCGCGGGCCTTGAACCAGCGGCTGTAGGCGACGATGCCGCAGCCGGCCAGCAGCGCCGCCGTCGTGGTGCCCCAGCCGCCGGCCACGGCGAGGACCGCGAGGACGGCGAAGCAGGCGAAGCCGCACCCCAACGCGGTACGCGCGCCCAGCCGGCTGGACGGGATCGGCCGGTGCGGCTTGCTGCCGGCGTCCAGCTCCCGGTCGAACCAGTCACCGAGGTAGTGGCCGCCGAGCCAACCGGCGGTGGGCGCCGCCCAGGCCGACAGGAGCCGCCACGGATGGTGGGCTCCGTCCACCACCGCCGCCCCGCCGAGACCCACCAGCCCGACGTACCAGAGCGTGTAGGGCCGCCAGGTCTCCACGTGCGCCCGCAGCGCCCGGGCGGCCCTCACGCCATCTCGCTCGTCATCCAACGCGCGATGCCGGCCAGCACGTCCGCGCTCGCGGAGGGGGCGAGCACGGCCAGTTCGGCGCGGGCCCGTTCGGCGTGCTCCGCCATCCGCTGGCGCGCGCCCGCCACCGCGTCGACGTCGCGGAGCAGCGCGGTGACCCACTCGACGTCGCCGGGGCCGGCGCCGCGCCGGTGCAGCACCGCCATCAGCTCGACGCGATCCGTGTCGGTGGCCGCGTCGTACGCCAGCAGCAGCGGCAGGGTCGGTCGGCCGTTGTTGAGGTCACTGGTCGCCGGCTTCCCGGTCTGCTCCGGGGTGGCGACGTAGGACAGCAGGTCGTCGCGGATCTGGAACGCCGTGCCGAGGTGCTCGCCGTAGCGGGCCAGCGCGGACGCCACGCCCGGTTCCGCGCCGCCGAGCAGGGCGCCGATGTGGCACGCGGCGCGGAACAGGGAGCCGGTCTTGAGGCGGATCATCTCCGCGTACCACCGGGCGCCCGCGTCCAGGTCGCCGACGAGCTGGGCCTCGACGGCCTGGCCCCGGCACAGGTCCTGTCCCGCCTCGGCCAACGCGGTGACCGCGGCGACGACGTGGCCGGGCGGGACCGCGCCGCCGCCGTCCACGATGGCCTGGAACGCCTGGAAGATGAGGTGGTCGCCGGTCACGATGGCGTTCGGGATGCCGAACGCGACCGCAACCGCCGGCCGGCCGCGGCGCATCGTGTCGGCGTCGATGATGTCGTCGTGCACGAGCGTCGCGACGTGCAGATACTCCAGGCCGAGCGCGGCGGCGAGCACGTCCCGGGACGACCCGCCCACCGCTTCCGCGGCGTGCAGCGTCATCATCGGGCGGAGCAGCTTGCCGGCGGGCAGCAGCGCGTACCGGGCGATCGCGGCGGGCTGCTCGGCCGTCTCCGGCCACCGCCGGAGGAGTTCGGCGTGCAGCAGTCGTCCCGATTCGCTTCGGGCGAGGTCGTCGATGAAGGGCGGATATCTCGTGAAGCCAGCAACCGTCATGACGCGTCGACCCTTTCACGAAGGCTCGGCTAGTCGCCACGCGAGACGTTACCGGCCGGAACTCCCGCGAACAACCATTGATAAATGTGCCGATTCATGGGTGGACGCGAATACGATGACGATATTCTTTGGCAAATTGGACAATGCACAGCCAAATCGTCGACGGCCCGGCGCACCCGGGGGTGCGGGACGCCTGGCGGCCCGACCGGTCAGGCGGCCGAGAACTCCATCAGCGTGAGCCCGTCGGGGCCGTGCCAGGTGCGCCGGGGCGCCAGACCCGCGGCGGCGGCCAGCGCGGCGTGCTCGGCCGCGCTCCGCTCGCGACCGCCCACCAGGACCAGCATCCGCAGGTCGTACGGGGACAGGTGCGGCACGTGCGGCACGGTCGGGAGCACCTCGATGACCAGCACCCGACCGGTGTCGCCGGCCGCCTCCGCGCAGCGGCGCAGGATCGCCGTCGCGTGGTCGTCGCTCCAGTCGGTCAGCGCGCGGGACACCACGTAGACGTCCGCGCCGGCCGGCAGCGGGGCGAAGAAGTCCCCGACCACGCCCGTGGCCCGGTCGGTGAGGCCGTGCTCGGCGAACGTCGCGACGGCGGTCGCCACCGGCTCGCCCCGGTCGACGAGCGTGCCGCGCAGGTGCGGGTGGGCGCTGAGCAGTTCCCACAGCAGCCCGCCCGAGCCCCCGGCGACGTCGACCACGTGCGTCACCTCGGCCCAGGGGTAACGCGTCGCCACCTCGGGCGCGGTGAGCCGCTGCTGGCTGAGCATCAGCGCATCGAAGTAGGCGCGGTGGTCCGGGTGGGCGTCGAGGTCGGCCCAGAAGTCCCGGCCGTGCACCGACCCGTAGCCGGGCCGGCCGGTGCGGATCGCGTGCGGCAACCCGGCGAAGGCCAGGTCCATCCGCGCGCCGAGACCGCCGAGGTCCAGGTCGGCGCCGTGCCCGCCGCCGTTGCGGTCGCAGAGCAGCTCCCCCACGTCGGTGAGGGCGAAGACGTCCGGCGACACCTCGACGAACACGCCCCGGTGGGTCAGGTAGCGCAGCAGCCGGCCGAGCGCGCCCGGGTCCGCGTCGCACGCCGCGGCCAACGCGTCCAGGCTCGTGACGCCGGCCGCGATCCGGTCCGGCACGCGGAGGGTCACCGCCGTGCGTACCGCGAACGGGGTCGCCAGATCGGTGAGCCGGTCGAGCCGCGCGGCGGCGTCCCGGTCCACGTTCGCATCGATCGCCACGAGTCTCCCCTCCCCACCGACGGGCCCGGATCATGGCCCGCGGCCCCGAATGATCCCAAGCCGGCCTCCGGCGCGTCAACGACGACGCTGGTGAGGACATTCACGATCGTGGAAGAATGCGGCGACGGGGCCGTCGCGCGCAGACCGGAGGACCATCGATGACCACTTCCACCGCCGTCGACGTGCGGCTCGTCGCCGGAGCCCTGGGCGCGCAGATCCGCGGCATCGACCTCAACACGCTCACCGACGCCGGTTTCGCGTTGGTCCACGACCTCCTGCTGAAGCACCAGGTGGTGTTCCTGGCCGGCCAGACCGGGCTGACCCCCGAGGCGCACGTCGCGTTCGGCCGCCGCTTCGGCGAGGTCGAGCTGCACCCCTACCTGCCCCGGCTGGAGGGGCACCCGGAGATCGTGGTCATCGACTCCACCGACGGCGGCAAGGTCGACGTCTGGCACACCGACATGACGTTCCACCAGAGCCCGCCGATCGCGTCGATCCTGCACCTGACCGAGCTGCCGGAGGTCGGCGGCGACACCATGTGGACCAACCAGTGCCGGGTCTACGAGGCGCTCTCCGCACCGCTGCGCGACCTGCTCGACGGGCTCACCGCCGTCCACGTCATCCGGATCGGCACCGAGTTCACCAGCCGCGCGGAGCACCCGGTGGTGCGCGTCCACCCGGAGACCGGGCGTCGCTCGCTGTACGTCAACCGGCTCTTCACCTCGCACATCCCGCAACTGACCCGCACCGAGAGCGACGCGCTGCTGGAGCACCTGTTCCGGTTCTCCGAGAGCCCGCAGTTCACCTGCCGGTACCGCTGGCAGGTCGGCGACGTCGCGGTGTGGGACAACCGGGTCACCCAGCACTACGCGATCAACGACTACGACGGTCTCCGGCGTGGGCAGCGCATCACCGTGCTCGGCGACCACCCGGCCGGCGACCCGCCCCGGTGGGAGCACTACGCCCCGGCGCCGGGCGAGCGCTACTGGCCGGACCGGGTCAACGCGGTGGAGAGCTACTGACCGCGTCGCTCACCAGGTGACCGGGAACGACGCGATGCCGCCGTTCATCCGGTCGTGCCGCCACGGGATGTCCTCGACCGGCACCGCCGGCGCCAGCTCCGGCATCCGGTCGAGCAGCACCCCGAGGGAGAGTTCCACCTGCATCCGGCCCAGCGCCGTGCCGAGGCAGAAGTGCGGCCCGAAGCCGAAGGTCAGGTGCGGCACGGTGGGCGTCCGGTCGATGTCGAAGACGTTCGGGTTCCGAAAGTGCCGGGGATCGCGGTTGCCGGCCCAGGGCAGCGCCATCACGCACTCCCCGGCCCGCATCGCGACGCCGCCGAGGACCAGGTCCTCGCGCACCACCTGGACCCGGAACATGCTGCTCACCGACGTGTAGCGGAGGATCTCGTCGGTCGCGGCGGACAGCTTCTCCGGGGCCGCGCGCAGCTTCGCCAACTGCTCCGGGTGCTGGAACAACGCGCGCAGGCCGGCACTCGTGGAGTTGATCTCCAGGCCGCCGAGCAGCACCCCCATCGCCAGCTCGACCAGCTCGGCGTCGACCAGTTCGTGCGCGTCCTGGCCGCGCACCCACGCCGAGAGCAGGTCGTCGCCGGGCGCCGCCCGTTTCCCGGCGAGCTGCCCGGCCAGGTAGGCCCGCAGCTCCGCCTGCGCGTCGGCGGCACCGGCGGAGCCGTACGCGGTGATCGAGTTGAGGCCGGAGATCCAGTCGTAGAAGCGGGGGCGGTCGGCGACCGGCACGCCGAGCACGTCGCACACCACGTGCACCGGCAGCGGCGCCACCAGTCCGGCCACCAGGTCGGCCGGGCGGGGACCGGCGAGCATGGCGTCGACCAGACCGTCCACCAGCCGTCGTACCCGGGGCCGGAACGTGTCCATCCGGCGCGCGGTGAACGCGCGGCTGGCCACCCGGCGCACCACCGCGTGCGCCGGACCGTCCATGTTCAGCTCCCGCGGGCCGCTCGCGCCCGACGCCTCGGTCGCGCCCAGCGGCAGCCGGGAGAACCGGGGGTCGGCCAGCACCGTGCAGCAGTGCTCGTAGCTGAGCACCAGCCAGGCGGCCCGGCCGTCGGGCAGCCGCACCCGGCTGATCGGGTCGCTGACCACCATGTCGAGCAGCTCGGCGGGCAGATCGCCGGTGAACGGCTCGAACGGATAGGCGCGCGGGCCGGAATTGACGGCCAGGTCGAGGTCCACGTCGGACATCGGGTAAGACTCCAACACACGTTAGTCCGGCGTCAATATCTATTGACGGTGGCGGCCACCTTCCGCGTACGGACATCCATCGCCTAGCATCTGTGGTCCGGAGCTGCCGTTTCACGTGCGGATTGGTCGGATTTGACTGCGCCTTTGCGAATTCTGATGTCGACGTGGGGCTGGCGGTCGCATTTCTACAGCCTGGTCCCGCTCGGTTGGGCGCTTCAGGCGGCCGGGCACGAGGTGCGGGTGGCCAGCCATCCTTCGCTGGTCGCGGCGATCACCTCGGCCGGGCTCGCGGCGGTGCCGCTGGGCGAGGACGTCGACTTCGCCGAGGCGTTCGCGGGACGGATCGGCGCGGTGGGCGACCTGGACCGGCCCGGGGCCCAGCCGGCGGACCGGCTGGAACCGGCGATCACCGCCGACGGCGGCGTGGTCCGGTTCGCCGACGCCCTGCTCGACGACCTGGTCGCGTTCGGCCGGGCCTGGCAACCCGACGTCCTGGTCTGGGAGCCGTTCAACCTGGCCGCGCCGGTGGCCGCCGCCGCGCTGGGCGTGCCAGGCGTGCTGAACCTGTGGGGACCGGACTCCTCGGTGACGCTCCGGCTGGACCCGGAGTCGGTGCTCGGGCCGCTCGCCGCCCGGTTCGGGCTCGCCGCCGCCGACGTGTCGCCGCACGGCGACCTGACGCTCGACCCGGCGCCGCCGCCGCTCCAGGCGCCGACCGCCCGCCCGGGGCGGCCGTTGCGCTTCGTGCCGTACAACGGCACGGCCGTGCTGCCGCCCTGGCTGCACCGGCCGGCGGCCCGGCCGCGGGTCTGCGTCACGGCCGGCACCATGATGGCCGGCGTCGGGCTGCACGACCGGCTGGACCTGACCCGGGTGATCCGGTCGGTGGCCGAGTTGGACGCCGAGGTCGTCGTGGTGGTCGAACCCCGGCAGCAGCACGGCCTGGGCCCGCTGCCGGCGAACGTCCGGCTGGCCGACGCGCCGCTGGCGATCCGGCTGGTGCTGCCGACCTGCGCCGCGCTGGTCCAGCAGGGCGGGGCCGGCACCACCATGACCGCGCTCACGTACGGCGTGCCGCAGCTCATCCTGCCGCAGGTCAGCGACCAGCACTTCAACGGCGAACGGCTGGCCGCGACCGGTGCCGGCACCTGGTTGGCGCCGGAGCATGCCGGGGGCGCGACGCTGCGGGACGCCGTCGGCGAGCTGATCGGCGACGGCCCGGCGCGGACGGCCGCCGCGTTGATGCGGGACCGGATCCGCGCGCTGCCCAGCCCCGCCGAGGTGGTGCCGGTCCTGACCGCCCTCGCCCGGCGCACCCGGACCTGACCAGCCGCCAGAGGAGTCGCAGATGACGCAGCCGCAGCCCGTTCCGTACCCGCTCGCTCCGGCTCCCACGATCTACCACCCGTCACCGGACTACACCCGGTTGCGGGAGACCTGCCCGGTGGCCCGCGTCGAGCTGCCCGACGGGGCGTCGGCGTACCTCGCCACCCGGCACGCCGACGTCCGCCGGGTGTTCACCGACCACCGGTTCAGCCGGGCCGCCGCGGCCGGGCCGAACCGGCCGACCCGCGAACTCGGCTCGCTCGCCGAGGACTCGCTCATCGGCATGGACCCGCCCCGGCACACCACGATGCGCCGGGCGGTGTCGCACGCGTTCACCGTGCGCCGGGTGGAGGAGCTGCGCCCGACGGTGGCGGCGCTGGTGGCCGGCATGATCGACCGGATGGAGGCGGCGGGCCGCCCGGCCGACCTGATCACCCACCTCTCCGCGCCGCTGCCGATCTACGTGATCAGCAAGCTGTTCGGCATCCCGGAACGCGACCAGGAGCGGGTCCGGGAGTGGTCCGACGCGCTGGTCGGCGACTGGGACGCCGACCCGGCGGCCCCGCAGGCGGCGCTGGACGCGTTCCAGGAGATGATCACCGAGCGTCGGCGCCAGCCCGGCGACGACCTGATGAGCGCACTCATCGCCGCCTGGGACGCGGACGAGGACCTCACCGAACGGGAGCTGGTGTCGGTCACCGCCGGCATCTTCGTCGGCGGGCACGAGACCACCACCAACCAGCTCAACCTGTTCCTGCTGGTGCTGGCCCGCCACCCGGAGCAACTGGCCGGGCTGCGCGGCGACGACCCGGCCGCGGTCGCCCGCGCCGTCGAGGAGCTGTCCCGCTTCATCCAGCTCGGTGACAACGGCGTGCTGCTGCCCCGGGTGACCACCGAGGAGGTGGAGCTGGGCGGCGTACGCCTGCCGGCCGGCTCGGCGGTGATGCCGGCGATCGCGTCGGCCAACCGGGACGCCACGGTCTTCCCCGACGCGGACACGCTGGACCTGGCCCGCGCGCACAACCCGCACCTGGCGTTCGGCGCGGGCCCGCACCACTGCCTCGGCGCGGCGCTGGCCCGGATGGAACTCCAGGAGGCGCTCGGCGCGCTGCTGCGCCGGCTGCCCGGTCTGCGGCTCGCGGTCGACGAGTCGGAGCTGCGGTTCCGGCCGGGACTGGTGGTCCGCAGTCTGGAGTCGTTGCCGGTGACGTGGGACGACAGGTGACCGTCAGGCGACCGGTCAGCCGCCGGCCGACCCGGGCGTGACCCGGGTCGGCGCCGCCGCGTCGAGCGCCGCCTCCACGGCGACCTCCTCCACGCCGCGCAGCAGGCGCTCCGCCTGCGCCTCGGTGAAACTCGCGAAATCGAAGATCACCTGAAGGTGCACGGTCCCCGGATGGTCCTCGACCGTGATGAACGCCTGCTCGGGAAGGTGGTCCAGCGGGCCGTCCCAGACCAGGAACGTCTCGGCGGCCCTCCGCCGGAACGTGTCCGCGGTCACCGGCTCGTCCCGGGCGTGGTCGTCGGCCGCCGCCCGGGTGGTCACCCGCCGGTCGTTGATCCGGCAACTCACGCGCGCCGGGTAGCCGCGCTCCGCGTCCAGTCGGGCCTCGGTCTCGGCGAGCTGCGTCGGGTCGTAGTAGGCGTACATGCCGGCGGTCATCGAGGCCCGCCGGGCCCGGGACACCACCTCGTCCACGGTGGTGTCGGCGGTGTCGACGGTCAGCACGCCGTTCTGGCTGAGCGGGGCGATCGCCTCGGCGAAGCCCGGCCGGAACCGGTTGCCCACGATCAGCTTCGCGGTGAGCGGACTGACGCCGGTGGCCCGGCCGATCGCGACGGCGATGACCGCGAGCAGGACGCGCGAGGTGTCCGTCCGGGTCCGCCGGGCGACGGCACGCACCGCGAGGTACGCCGCGGGCGAGCTGAACCGGCCGTGCCAGTACCGGTGGCCCCGCCGACCGCCGCCGGGCCGGGGCGGGCCGAACGTCAGCGGCGGGACGGACCGCAGGTGCGACGCCCAGTGGCGGACGGCCCGGTCGCTGACCCGCCGCAGCGGCGGCGTCTCCTCCCGCCGCCCGAGGTCGAGGATCTGCACGGTGCGCGGATCGTGGCCACCGCGGACGGCCGGCCCGACCAGCCCGAGGTCCGCCAGGAGCAGCGACGTGGCGGTCCCGTCCACCACCAGGTGGTCGAAGGTCAGCACCCGGTGCACCGGCGCGCCCCGGTGCCGGACCACCGCCATCCGCACCGACCAGTCGCGGTACAGGTCGTAGGGGGCCAGCAGGCGGGCGTGCCCGAGCTGGTAGGCGAACGTCGCCACGTCGGCCGGGTCGGCGTCGTCCGGCACGTCCACCACGTCGAGCACCGTCTCGCCGGCGGCGGACACCACCTGGCACGGCCCGCCCCGGTCGTCGGTGCCGAGCCGCATCCGCAACGCCGGGTGCCGGGCCAGCAGGTCGGCCAGCTCCGCCGCCATCTGCTCGACCGTGACGCCGGCCGGCACCGGATGGGCGCCACTGACGTTGTGCGTCCACCCGGTCTCCCGCATGTCCTCAAGGATCGCCTTCTGACCCCAGGTCAGCGGCGCGGTCCCGGCCCCGGGGCCGGCGAACGGGACGGGGATCCGCACCTCGGCCGTCTGCGCGATCACCGGGCTATCAGAGCAACGCGCATCGGCACGTGTCAACGCCCGGACGGACCGTTACGCTGCCGTCCATGCCGGACCGCGTACGCGTCTGCGTCATCGCCGCCGACGGCTCGCCGGACGAGCTGGCCCGGTGCCGGGCGGTGCTCGACCGCGACGAGCGGGCCCGCGCCGCCGCGCTCGGCACACCCTGGCTTCGGGACCGGTTCACGGTCGCGCACGGCGCGCTGCGCGTCCTGGCCGGGCACGCGGTGGGCGTCCCGCCGTCCGCGCTCGCCTGGCGCCGGGGCCGGCACGGCAAGCCGACGTCGACCGGGCCGCACACCAGCCTGTCGTACTCCGGCTCGCTGGTCGCGGTGGCGATCAGCCGGGACCGCCCGGTCGGGGTGGACATCGAGCACCTGTCGCCGGGCCGGGACCCGGTCGGACTGGCCGCGCGGTTCTTCCACCCGGCGGAGGCCCGGCACGTCGCCGCCGGGGCCGACGCCGGGGAGCAGGCCCGGCGGTTCACCCGACTGTGGGTCCGCAAGGAGGCGGTGGTCAAGGCCGCCGGGGGCCGGCTCTGGCCCAACCTGGCGGTGGCGGTCCACCCCGACGACGTGGTCGCGTGCGTCGAGCCGGCCGGCGCGTACCGGGTCGCCGACCTGGTCACGCCGGCCGGGTACCGGGGGGCGGTCGCGTCGCCCGGCGACGCGCCGTACGCGGTCGAGTTCCACCCGTTGACACTCGCCGATGTCCTTTGCTCTGATGAGTCCATGCTGGAGCGCATGATCGACCCGCCGGCACCCCGGTGCTAGAACACGACACGTCGACCACGTCGCCGCAGCGCGACCAGGTGGTCGAGAGCCTCACGGCGTTGCTGGGCCGCATGCTCAGGCCGACCGCCCCGGTCACCGAGCGAACCCAACTGATGGACGACCTCGGCCTCAGCTCGTCGCTCGCCCTGGAGCTGCTGCTGGAGCTGGAGGACGAGCTGGAGATCCAGATCGACGTGGAGGATCTGGACGAGGACCGGATGACCACCCTCGGCGACCTGGCGGACTACATCACCGCCAACTCCACGCCCCGTTGAGCACGACGAACGGGCGGCGGCCGGCCCTGAGCGTGGTGGTGCCCGCGCACAACAACGGCGCCGCGCTCGACGCGACGCTGCACTCGCTCACCCGGCAGACCCTGCCGCGCGACGACTTCGAGGTGATCGTCGGCGACGACGGCTCCACCGTCGCGCTGGGCCCGGTCGTGGACCGGTACCGCGACCGGCTGGCCGTCGAGTACGTGCGCAGCGACACCAACCGGGGGCGCAGCGCCAACCGCAACGCGGCGGCGGCGCGGGCCCGGGCCGACACGTTGATGTTCCTGGACGCCGACACGGTGGCGCACCCCGGGTTGCTGGAGCGGCATCGGGACTTCCACGCCGACCGCGCCGGCCGGCCCGGGGTCCTGCTCGGCCAGCGCTACGACCTGGACTGGGCCGGCGCGGACGCGCTGCGGCGCGGCGAGCCGATCGTCCCGGCGATGCTGGACGCCGAGCGCGGCGACCCGCGCCTGGAGGACATCGCCCACCCGCAGCGGATGCGCGACTTCCCGAGCGCGCCCTGGGTGCTCGGGCTGACCCACAACGCGTCGGTCGACCGCCCGTCGTTCCGGCGGGTCGGCGGCTTCGACGAGGCCATGGTGAAGTGGGGCTTCGAGGACCTCGACTTCTTCTACCGGGTCTTCCACCTGCACGGCGCGCCGCCGGAGCTGTTCCACCTCGACGTGGACGCGTGCTCGTACCACCTGCCCCACTTCCGGCGGACCACCAACGGGCTCGCCTCGATGGACAACATGAAGTACATGTTGCGCAAGCACCTGCGCTACGACGTCGAGGTGCTGTACGCGATCAACACGTTCGGCCGGCACCTGGGCCGCATCCGCCTCTACCGGGACGCGATCGACGCGTACCGCCGGGCCGGGCTGGGCCGGCCGGCCGCGCTGCCCGCCATGCTCCGGGAGGAGCTGGCCACCAGCCGGGCGTTGCTGATCGGCCACGGGGTGTCCACCGTGGACGTCGGCGCCGGGTCGCACACGTTCGACCACGCGGCGCCGCCCGGCGACACGAACTCGCACCTGCTCGGCACCGTGCTCCAGCAGTTCAAGACCGGCGCGCTGGACGTGATCGTCAACGTCGACCTGTGGCGCTGCCTGCTCCCCGAGGACCTGCCGGCGTTCCTGACCCGGGGGCTGCTCAAGGCCGACCGGATCGAGTTGGTCGCCAGCCACGTCGACGTGGACCAGCGGGCGCTGCTCCCGGTGCCGCTCGTCGCGGACCTCGACTACCTGGTCGACATGCTGAACCCGCACTTCGCCCTGACGGTGACGACGCACGACGCCGCCACCCAGATCACCCTCCGCTGACAGTCCACCCAAGCCCTCCCCTCCCTCCCCCTCCCCTCTCCCCCTTCCCCGGCGCACACTTTCACGGAAAGCGTGGCTATCCCGAGCGGAATGGCCACGCTTTCCGTGAATCTGCGCGGAGGTGGGGGTGGGGGTGGGGGTGGGGGTGGGGGTGGGGGTGGGGGTGCGGAGTGTCAGGGGGTGGTGGGGTGGGTCAGGACGAGGCTGACGTTGTGGCCGCCGAAGCCGAACGAGTTGGACAGCACGGCGTCCACCGCGACCGGGCGGGGCTGCTTGCGGATGTGGTCGACGTCGCCGGCCGGGTCCGGATCGTCGAGGTTGTAGGTGGGCGGCAGCAGGCCGCGCCGGAGCGCCTCGACCCCGACGGCCGCCTCGAGCACGCCGGAGACGCCGAGCAGGTGCCCGGTCACGCCCTTGGTCGAACTCATCGGCGGCGGGTGCGCGCCGTAGACGTCGCGGAGCGCGGCCAGTTCGGCGGCGTCGCCGGCCTTCGTGCTGGTGCCGTGCGCGTTGACGTACCCGATGTCGTCGAGGCCCAGGCCGGCGTCACGGACGGCCATCCGCATGCAGTGCGCCGCGCCGGAGCCGTCGGGCCGGGGCGTGGTCGGATGGTACGCGTCGTTCGTGGCGCCCCAGCCGAGCACGTCGGCGTGGCGGCGGGCGCCCCGCGCGGCGGCGTGCTCGGCGCGTTCCAGCACCAGCACGCCGGCGCCCTCGCCGAGCACGAGGCCGTTGCGGCGGCGGTCGAACGGCCGGCTCGCGGCGGTCGGGTCGGCCCAGCCCCGGGCCAGCGCCCGGGCGTTGCCGAACGCGTCGGCGAACGTGGGGAACAGTGGCGCCTCGGCGCACCCGCACAGCACCACGTCCGCCTCGCCGGCGCGCAGGATGCGTAGCGCCTCGCCGACCGACTGGGCGCCGGCCGCGCACGCCGTGCCGACCGACGAGGTGTAGCCACGGATGCCGAACGTGATCGCGACCCGCGCCGCCGCCATGTTCGGCAGCGTGCCGGGCAGCATGTACGGGCTGACGCCGAAGCGGCCCCGCTCGGCCCGCCGCAGCACCTGGTCGGCCAGTGTGGACAGCCCTCCGACGCCGGAGACCACGACCGCCACCCGGTACGGGTCGACGTCCCGACCGACCCGCAGACCGGCGTCGGCCAACGCGTCCCCGGCGGCGCGCAGCGCCATGACGATCGACCGGTCCACGACGCGGGACTCCGGGCCGGGCAGCACGGAGGCCGGGTCGATCGGCGGGGCGATCGCCGCGACGTCGACCACGCCGTGCACCGGGTGGCCCTCCGGCGGGCGGGACAGCCCGGACCGGCCGTCGCACACCGCGTCGAACACCTCGGCGGCGGTCGAGCCGACCGGGCTCACCAGCCCGATGCCGGTGATCGTCGCGCCTTGCCGCACGCTCAGTGCGCCGAGGCCGGCTGGATGCGCTGCGCCACCGTCCGGGAGAACTCGCCGAGCGTCATCATCGCGAGCATCTCGGCCTCGTCGTCGTCGAACGCCACGCCGAACCGGTCCTCCACCCGGACCGCCAGCTCGGCGAGGCCGAGCGAGTCCACGTCCAGACCGGCCGGCCCGAAGACGGTGTCGTCGTCGACGTCGTCCACGTCGTACTTCATCTCGGTCAGGGCGGCGAGCAGGAACGCGCGGATCTCATCGGTCATGGCCCGGTGTGTCCTTTCCCCAGCGTGGCATCGACCTTACTCAATCGGGATGGTTTCGCAAGGTCCCGATCGGCCGGTGGACCGCCGGCCCCGGCGGCGTGAGACGCACCGGCAGGTGGTCGTACCCGCGCAGCATGAGCTGACGCCGCTCGCCGGGCTCGGCGGCGAGCGCCAGCGCCGGGAAGCGGTCCAGCAGGAGAGGCAGGACCAACCGGCCCTCCGCCCGGGCGAGGGCCGCCCCGAAGCAGTGGTGCGGCCCGGCGCTGAACGCCAGGTGACGGTTGTCCACCCGGGACGGATCGAACACGTCCGGGTCGGGAAACCGGCGCGGGTCCCGGTTGGCGGCGCCGGTCAGCACCACCACGGTCCGACCGGCCGGCACCGGCAGCCCGGCGACCTCGGTGTCCGCCGCCGCGTACCGGAGCGCGAAGTGCACCGGCGGCTCGTACCGGAGGATCTCCTCGACGTACGCCGGGGCGAGCGACGGGTCGGCGCGCAGCGCGGCCCGCGCGTCCGGCCGCGCCACGAGCAGGACCAGGCCGTTGCCGAGCAGGTTCGCGGTGGTCCGGAACCCGGCGTTGTACATGATGATCAGGTTGGCCAGCAGCTCGTCGGCGGAGAGCTGGTCGGGGTCGCGGTCCCGGATCCGCACGAGCGCCGACACGAGGTCCCCGCGCGGCCGGTCCCGGCGCGCGGCCAGCAGTTCGGTGAAGTACGCGGTCAGCTCCGTCGCCGCGACGTTGGCGGCCCGCACCTCCCGCATCGATCGCCGGCCGATCTCCAGCACCGCGTCGAACGTGCGCACCCGCGACGGGAACCAGGCCCGGTCCCGCTCCGGCACGCCCAGCAGCTCGCCGACGACGTCGCTGGGCAGGGTGAGCGCGAACCCGTCCATGAAGTCGACAGGTCGGCCGTCCGCGCCGGCGGCGGCGAGCCGGTCGAGCAGGCGGTCGGCGATCCGCGTGATCGCCGGCTCCAGGGCGGTGACCCGGCGTGGGGTCAACGCCTGGCCGAACAGGCGCCGGACCCGGAGGTGGTCGCCGGGCGCGGCGTTGAGCATCGACGTCTGGAGGATCCGGGTCACCGGGTGCTGGCGCCAGCGGGTGCCGGCCCGGTCCAGGAACTCCGCGCCGAGCACCCGGAACACCGGGTCCCGCAGCACCCGGTGGACCGCCTGGTAGCCGTGGACGACCAGGGCGTGCGGTTCGCCGGGCCGGAAGGCGACCGCCTCCCCCATCCCGTGCAGCCTCGCGTAGAACGGGTACGGGTCGCGTCTCACCTCCTCGCCGAGCAGATCGTCGAGGGAGATGGAGACACCCATGGGCCGCTCCTCGGGACACCGGTGCGCCGACCTTAGACGGGCCGACACCGGGCTGTCCACGGCGCCGGACCGTCCAGTCGCCGGCGGTGCCGACCGTCAGCGCGGGGGCCGGTCGACGGTCAGGGTGGCGACCAGCGCCGGATGGTCCGTCGTGCCGCGCATGTCCACCGCCCGGCGGCAGCAGATGGTGACGTCGGTCGTCGCCATGATCTGCTGCCGGGCGCCGTCGTCGACGCGGCGGTAGCCCGGCGGTACGCACGACCGCACGTCGGGCGCGCCGCCCGCGCGCAGGTTCAGGTCGCCGCCGAGCACGGTCGGGGCGTATCCGGCGTCGCGGCGGATCGCCGGCACCACGGTGTCGAGCAGGTGCGCGCACTGGGCCAGCGCGACGGCGCCGTCGGTGTTCGCCAGGTGCGTGGTACAGGCGTGCAGCACGGCGGCGGCGTGCAGGCAGAGCCAGACCCGCTCCTCCGGGTCCGCGAGGTCCTGCGCCGGATAGGTGCCGCGGTGCGCGCCGGCTCGGGCCCCCGGGCCGGCGAGGCGGGCCACCAGGCCGATCCCGTACGCCTGGCCGTTGACGCAGCGGGTCGCGGCGCGGCTGGGGCGGTCGCCGGCGGCCTGGAACGCGGGGACGACCCGGCCGCCCGGCCGGACCGCCGCGAGCGCGCGGGCCAGCGTGTCCACGTCGTCCCGGCAGATCTCGTTGAGGGTGACCACGTCGGGCCGCTCGGCGGCGATCACCTCGGCGGCCCGCCGCACGGAGCCGCCGGTGTAGCAGCCGGCCCGGCCGCTGTTGCAGAGGTTCATCTGGAGCACCCGGACGGTGCCCGGCCCGCTGCCACCGGCGCTGGACGAGCCGGCGGGCAGCCCGGCCACGACGAGCAGGAACACGACGGCCAGCGCCCGGCGCAGCGGCCGGGCGACGCGGGGTGCGGGCGACTCGGGCAGCGGAACTCCGGCGGGTGGCGGTCTCGGCGGGGTGTGCGTGATCCTACGTGCCGGCGTCCCGGCACCACCGCCGCCGGCCGGCTCGACGTGCGCGGGGTTTCCGGTGGTGCGGTGGGCGGGCATGAGTGCCGGAACCGGTGGGAGGAGTGACGGCAATGCTCGTGGGTGGTTATCTGGGCGCGGTGCTCATCGGCGCCCTCATCGGGCTGCTCGGGCGGCTGGTGCTGCCGGGCCGGCAGCGGATCGGCGTCTTCGCCACGTTCGTCATCGGCGTCGGCGCGGCGGTGCTCGGCACCGTGGTCGCCCGCTGGGTCGACATCGCCGACGACGCGCCGGTGCGGCTCTGGATCCTGCGGTGGGACTGGATCGTGCTCGCGCTCCAGGTCGGCTTCGCGGTGGTCGGCGTCGCGGCGGCGAACGCGCTCACCTTCACCCGACTCGCCGGCGGCGACGAGGAGCACCGCCGGCGGGGCGCCCGCGGCAAGGCCCGGAGCTGATGCCGGCGCCGGCCCGGATCCTGGTCTACGGCGTGTACGGCGCCGGCAAGTCCACAGTGGCGGCGCGGTTGGCCGAGCGGCTCGGGCTGCCCTGGTGCCCGGTCGACGACCTGCTGTGGCAGCCCGGCTGGGTCGAGGTGCCGGTCGCCGAGCAGCGCCGCCGGATCGAGGCGGTCTGCCGGGGCGACCGGTGGATCCTGGACGGCGCCTACCACGGGTGGCGGGACGTGGTGCTGGCCCGCGCCGACCTGGTGGTGGGCCTGGACTATCCGCGGGCGCTCTCCTTCTGGCGGTTGCTGCGGCGCACCGCCGGCCGGCTGGTCAGCGGCGAGGAGATCTGCAACGGCAACCGTGAGTCGCTGCGCAGCGTGCTGTCCCGGGACTCGATCCTGGTGTGGCACGTGTCCGCGTTCGGTCGGGCCCGGCGGCGGATGCGCGCCTGGCGGGCGGACCCGGCCGGCCCGCCGGTGCTGCTGTTCCGCAGTCCGGCGGCCCTGGACCGCTGGTTGGCCGAGCTGCCGTCGTCGTTGCCCCGCTGACCGGCCGGCACGACGGCAGCGTCGCTTCCGGTGTCGGTCAGAACGGGAAACGACCGACGCGCCAGCGCCAGTGGCGCCCGGCGGCCAGGTGGTCGACGGCCGCCCGCTGGAGCGCCGTGCGGCGCTCCAGCCGGTCGAGCGGCGTGCTCAGGGTACGGAACACGAACCGCAGCACCTCGACGTCGGCGTCGATGCCGTCCGGCTCCTGGTAGGGCTCCAGCGCGAACCGGCGCTGGAACCGGACGATGTTGGAGTCCTCCGGCAGGTATTCCCGTAGCTGGGGGTCGAGCAGCCAGGAGCCGCAGGAGAACTCCGTGTGGCGCTCGTCGGGGAAGTGGCGCGGAAAGAACGCCCGGGCCCGGTCGAGCGACGCGTCCACGGCCGCCGGGCTCAACGGCCCCGCCTCGGGTATGTGCAGGCCGATGGTGTCGCCGCGCTGGTGCTGGAGCCGACCCAGCTCGTAGAGCCCGCCCCGGGTGTGCAGCGTCAGCCAGCTCTGCATGACCGGCCAGCCCTCGCCGGCCATCCGCCTGTCGATCGCCAGGTTGCGGCCCAGGTCGGCGAGGGTCGCCCGGGTCACCGCGTCGTCGATGCCGTGGTCGCGGTGGTACGCGGTGGCCGCGTCGACCAGGGCCAGGTACGCGTACACGTAGAGGTGCCGCCAGGCCGGGCCCCGCTCGCGGGGCAGGGCCGGGCCGGGCGGCAGCCAGTCGTGGCCCCCGAGATCGGCGCGGACCAGGGCGGTCGAGCGGTCGAGCAGCCAGCGCAGCTCCGGGGTCCACAGTGGGGAGCCGGGGTCGGGCCAACCCACCATGACCTCGGCGGCGTCGTCCGGGCGGACCCCGAGCCGGTCGAGGATCGCCGGCGCGTCGGCCCGGGCCGGCAGCGGCGCCGACGGCCGGTCACCGGCGAGCCGGTGCACGCGCGCGAGATCCTCGACCGGCACTCCGAGCCGGACGGCGGTGTCGTCCAGATCCACGCGGACGACCCTACCGACGGCCCGGTCGCCGCGACAGGCCGCGCCCGGGGCCGGTCAGGCCGGCTCCGGCACGCCGCCGGGCTCCCCGTCGTCGGGCATCGGCTCGGTCGGCGCCTCCGGCAGGACGTCCGGCGTGTCCGGCAGCAGCTCCCCCGGGTCGTCCGGCACGTCCTCGCGTGGATCGATCGGTGGGTACAGCGCGGGGTCGAGGTCGGGATTCGTCATCGGCCCAGTATCCGACGAGATCGCCCCGACCGCCCGGGACGGCATCGGGTCCGGTCAGTGCACCGCCACGACCGCCGGCGCGGGCTCCAGGTCGGCGAGCCGGGCCGGCCGGACCACGACCAGCAGCACCGCCAGCGCCGCCACCATGCCGCCGGCCACCACCAGGGCCATCGCCAGCGCGCCGGTGCCCAGCACGCCCACCAGCGGCGCGGCCACCGCGCCCACCCCGAACTGCACGGCGCCCAGCAACGCGGACGCGGTGCCGGCCGCCTCGCCGTGCCGGGACAGCGCCAGCGCCGGCGCGTTCGGCATCGCCAGGCCCGCCGCCGCCAACACCAGCCACAACGACACCAGCAACGCGGGCAGCCCGCCGACGTCGGTCGCGGCGAAGACCACCAGGGCCAGGCCGGCCAGCGTCCCGGCGGCCAGCGAGGCGACCAGGATCCGCTGCGGCGGGAAGCGGCGCAGCAGCCGGACGTTGTACTGGGTCGCCCCGATCAGGCCCACCGCGCCCGCGCCGAACGCCAGCCCGAACTGCTGCTCGTCGAGTCCGTACCCCTGTTGCAGCACGAACGACGAACCGGCCACGTACGCGAACAGCGCGGCCATGGCGAGGCCGGCCACCAGGACCAGGCCCACGAAGACACGGTCGCGCAGCAGCGACCCGTACAGCGCCGCGGTCGCGACGACGCCGCCGCGCCGGCGTCGCGCGGGCGGCAGCGTCTCCGGCAGGCCGAGCGCGGCGATCACGACCAGCAGTACGCCGAAGGCGGCCAGCACGACGAAGACGCCGGTCCAGTCCGTCCAGCGCAGCACCCCGCTGCCGAGGGTCGGGGCGAGGATCGGCGCCGCCCCCATCACCAGCAGCAGCCGGGACAGCAGGGTGGCGAATGCCGCGCCGCTGAACAGGTCCCGGACCACGGCCATCGCGACCACCGCGGTGGCGGCGACCCCGAGACCCTGCACCACCCGCAGCGCGCCGAGCACCGCGACGTTGGGCGCGACCACGCAGAGCGACGACGCGAGGACGTGCAGGACGAGGCCGGCGATCAGCGGGCGTCGCCGCCCGACGGCGTCCGACAACGGGCCGATCAGGAGCTGGCCGAGGGCGAGCCCGGCCAGGGTGCCGGTGAGCGTCAGTTGGACCGCCGCCGAGGTGGTCGCGAAGTCGTCGACGATCGCGGGCAGCGCCGGCAGGTACATGTCGATCGTCAGGGGTCCCACCGCGATCAGCGAACCGAGGACCAGCACGAGCCGCAGCCGCTGTCCGCGGCTCATCAGCTCACCGGGCGTCCGGGCGCCGGGCGTCGACAGCTTGTCGGGACGGACATCGGTCATCGGGAAGCCTCCGCCCGGTCAGAGCACGGCCGGGCGAGGTTCGGTGCGGTAGTCACACCTCGGTTCAAATGCGGTGGCCCCGACCTGATTCCCGGCTGGCCGAGAGGTAACGCGGGTCACTGCCGGCGCGGTCGGTAGACACTGTCTACGGAGGCTGGTAGACAGTGTCCATGCCGCCGCCCGACAGCACGCTCCGGGCCCGCCTGGTGCGGGCCGGCGTCGACCTGCTCGCCCAGGAGGGCACCGCGGCCCTCACGCTGCGCGAGATCGCCCGGCGGGCCGGCGTCTCCCACGGTGCGCCCCGGCGCCACTTCCCCACCCACCTCGCCCTGCTCGCGGCCATCGCCCGGGAGGGTTACCAGCAGCTCGGCGCCGAGGTCACCGCCGCGATCGGCGGCACCGGACCGGATCCGTACGACCAGGTGCTCGCACTGGGCCGGCTCTACCTGCGGTTCGCGCGCACCAACCACGGCATGTTCGAACTCATGTTCCGGCACGACCTGCTGCGCGGCAACGGCATCGGCCTGCGGGACGCCAGCGAGGAACTCTTCGGCGTCCTGGTCGACCTGGTCGCCCGGGCCCGGCCCGAAGCGGCCGACGCCCCCGCGCCGCCGGTCGTCGCCGGCGCGCTCTGGGCCAACCTGCACGGCATCGCCGAGCTGCGGCAGTGGGGCAGCCTCCAGACCATGGTGCGCAGCGACGACGTCGAACCGCTGCTGCGCGCCGCCGTGGCGGCCCACCTCGGCCGGCCCACGCCCGGCGTCCCACGGTGACCGGGACCCACCCGCGGAGGGAACACGTGCTGCTGCAGACCGGCGCCCGGCTGGTGCTCGCCCCGCTCGGCAGGATGGCCTTCCGGCCGGTGGTCGAGGGCCGGCACCATGTGCCGCGGCACGGGCCGGTGATCCTGGCCGCCAACCACCTGTCCTTCATCGACAGCGTGGTGATCCCGCTGGTGGCGCCGCGACCGGTCAGCTTCCTGGCCAAGGCCGAGTACTTCCGGCGGCCCGGCCCGCGGGGGTGGCTCACCCGCACCTGCCTCACCGGCATCGACGCCATCCCCGTGGAGCGGGGCGGCCACCGGTCGGCCCAGGACTCGCTGCGGGTGGCGCTCGACGTGCTCGCCGCCGGGCGGGCCTTCGGCATCCACCCGGAGGGCAGCCGCTCCCGCGACGGGCGGCTCTACCGTGGCCGCACCGGCGTCGCGTGGCTCGCGCTGGCCTCCGGCGCCCCGGTGGTCCCCGTCGCCGTCCTCGGCACCGACCGCATCCAACCGGTCGGCGCCCGACTGCCCCGGCCCGGGCGGGTGATCGTACGGTTCGGCACGCCCCTGCACTTCACCCCGCCGGTCACCGGGAGCGGCGGGCGGGCCCGGCGGGCCGTCACCGACGAGATCATGACGGCCGTCCAGGCGTTGTCCGGTCAGGAACCCGCCGGCTGCTACCTCGACCTGCCGTCCGAGGGATAGCGAACATCCGGCCGGCGCGCCGACCGCGCTCACCCGGCCGGATCGGTCCCCGCCACCGGCTCCGGGCCCGAGGCGGAGATGCCCGCCTCAGCCGGCCGGCGGGGCGGTGCTGTCCCGGACCGTGAGGCTGGTCGCCAGCTCCAGACCGGTCCGCTGGGTCGGTTCGCCGCGCCCGAGCGCGAGCGCCAGCTCGGTCGCGGCGACGGCCATCTCGGCGAGCGGCTGACGCACGGTGGTCAGCGGGGGATCCAGCAGTTCGGCGATCGGCAGGTCGTCGAAGCCGACCACGCTCAGGTCGGCCGGGATCCGCAGCCCGCGTTCCCGCGCGGCCCGGTAGACGCCGACCGCCTGGAGATCGTTGCCGGCGAAGATCGCGGTCGGGCGGTCCGGCCGGCCGAGCAGCCGCAGCGCGGCGGCCCGCCCGCCGTCCACGGTCAGGTCGGCGCGGGCCACCAGGTCCGCGTCGACCGGCAGGTGGGCGGCTTCCATCATCGCGCGGTAGCCGTCGAGCCGCGCCCGGCAGCAGAGGATGCGGTCCCGACCGCTGATCATCGCGATCCGGCGATGCCCCAGCCGGAGCAGGTGCCCGGTGGCGGAGCGACCGCCCGCCCAGTTGGTCGCCCCGACGAAGGGCACATCGTCGGGCAGCTCGCTCGTGGGATCGAAGACCACGAACGGGATGCCGCGCGCCCGCAACTGGTCGCGTTGCTCGCCGGACAGCTGCGCGACGGAGACGACGCAGTCCGGACGACGGGCGAGCGTGTCGTCGATCCAGTAGCGGACGCCGCCGCGCTCCGGCCCGAACTCGGTCAGCACCACGCCCACCCGGTGCGCCCGGGCCACCTGCTCGACGCCACGGACGACCTCGACGCCCCACATGTGTTCCAGCTGGTCGAAGACCAGTTCCACCAGGTTGCTGCGGGTGGACGAGGTGGGCCTGCGGTAGCCGTACCGGCTGATCAGCGCCTCGACCCGGGCCCGGGTGTCCGAGGCCACGCCGGTCCGGCCGTTGATGACCTTCGACACGGTCGGGACCGACACCCCGGCGGTCTCCGCGATGTAGGAGATCGTGACCGGCCGGCCCGGAGCCTCTGCGGCGTCGTCCGGCCCGATGGCCGACCCGTCCGGCTCGGTCTGCGACAAGCTGGCTCCTCCCCCGGCCGACCCGCCCTCCGGGTGACCACCGCTGCCCGGCCCCAGGATAGCCGTCCGTCCATGGCCGTCGGGGCCGCCGAACGCCGCCGGTGCGTAGCGGGTGGCCCGAAACTTTCCAGTGGATCTCGCGCTTTTTCCGCACCGTATCGCACCGCTGACGTCGCACGACGTCGAAGATCGCCGCCGAGCCCGCCGTCTCATTGACCACCATCGAAGAAACGCGTAGCGTTCGACCCGAAACTTTCCAGGGAGCCGGGAAGTTGCTGCCGCAACGCGGCGATCGGCGGAGGCACCGGGCGGCGTCCGCGAGAAGCACTCCAGCGCGCGACGGGTCGCCGGGTGGCCGTGCGGCCACCCGGCGACGCCGGGCGCGCGCCCCCACCCGTCCGGAACCGTTGGCCACCGGCCGCGTACGGGCGGACAACGGCAAGGGAGAACACGATGATCCTGCGCACCCGAAGAATCCGCCTCCGGGGCGGTCCGCTCGCCGGTGCCGTGGCGGCCCTGCTGGTGGCGTCGACGATGGCGGCCGTGGGCGCCCAGGCGGCCGGCGGCTGCCGCGTGGCGTACGCGGTGCCGTCGCAGTGGTCGGGCGGGTTCACCGCCGCGGTCGACGTGACCAACCTCGGCGCACCGGTCAACGGCTGGCGGCTGGCCTGGACGTTCCCGTCCGGGCAGCGGGTCACCCAGGCGTGGAACGCCACGGTCACCGCGACCGGCGGCCAGGTCACCGCGACGAACGCCGCCTGGAACGCGAGCGTGCCGACCAACGGCACCGTGTCGTTCGGCTTCAACGGTTCGTGGTCGGGCGCCAACACCGCGCCGACCGGCTTCACGCTCAACGGCGTCACCTGCGCCGGGGACGCCGGCGGCACGCCGTCCCCGACCGGCGGCCCGTCGACCACTCCGTCGACGAGCCCGTCGCCGACGGCCACGGCGTCACCGTCGACGCCGCCGACCACCCCTCCCCCGGCCGGGAACCCGATGGCCACGGTGGCCGCGATGCAACCCGGCTGGAACCTCGGCAACACGCTCGACGCCATCCCCGACGAGACCGCCTGGGGCAACCCGCTCACCACCCAGGCGCTCCTGCGTCACGTGCGCTCGCAGGGCTACCGCAGCGTCCGGCTCCCGGTCACGTGGAGCAACCACCACGGCCCGGCGCCCGACTACACCATCGACGCGGCCTGGCTGGGCCGGGTACGCCAGATCGTCGACTGGGCGCTCGCCGAGGACCTCTACGTGATGATCAACCTTCATCACGACTCCTGGCAGTGGCTCAACACCTACCCCACCGACCGGGCCGGCGTGACGAGCCGGTACCGGGCACTGTGGACGCAACTCGCCACCACGTTCCGCGACCACTCACCGAGGCTGGTCTTCGAGAGCATCAACGAGCCCCAGTTCGCCGACACCACCGACGAGCAGGGTGACACCGCGACCCGGGACCTCAACGCCGAGTTCGTCCGCCTGGTACGCGCGACCGGCGGGGCCAACGCCACCCGGCTGCTGGTCCTGCCCACGCTGCACACCAGTGGCGAGCAGGCGCGGCTGGACGCGTTGTCCGCCGGCATCGCCGCACTGCACGACCCCAACCTCGCCGCCACCGTGCACTTCTACGGGTGGTGGCCGTTCAGCGTGAACATCGCCGGCGGCACCCGGTACGACACGAACGTGGAGCAGGACCTGGTCGGCACGTTCGACCGGCTGCGGGACACGTTCGTCGCCCGCGGCATCCCGGTCGTCATCGGCGAGTGGGCGCTGCTCGCCTGGGACCACACCCGGCCCGGCATCATCGAACGGGGCGAGTTCCTGAAGTACCTCGAAGCGGTCGGCTACCACGCCCGGACCCGCAACCTCACCACGATGCTGTGGGACGCCGGTCAGTTCCTCGACCGCACCGCGCTGCGCTGGCGCGACCAGCGCGTCGCCGACATGATCAGGGCGAGCTGGACCAGCCGCTCCGGGACCGCGTCCAGCGACCAGGTGTACGTGCCGCACACCGGCGCGATCACCGGCCGGGCGTTCACCCTCAACCTCAACGGCCTGTCGTTCCGCGGTCTCTGGCAGGGCGACGCCCCGCTGGCCGCCGGCGCCGACTACACGGTCACCGGCACCACCGTCACGCTCACCCCGGCGGCGCTGACCCGCCTGGTCGGCAACCGGGCCTACGGCGTCGACGCCACCGTCGAGGCCCGCTTCTCCCAGGGCACGCCCTGGAAGATCGACATCATCAGCTCCGACCCGCCCACCCAGGCAGCCGCCACCGGCACGACCAGCTCGTTCACCATTCCCACCCGGTTCCACGGTGACCAGCTCGCCACCATGGAGGCCACCTACGCCGACGGCAGCCCCGCCGGCCCGGCCAACTGGACGCCGTTCAAGGAGTTCTGGGGACACTTCCAACCCGACTACACCGCCGACACCATCATCCTGAAACCGGAGTTCTTCGCCGAGGTGAACGACGGCACCGTCACGCTCACCTTCCACTTCTGGAGCGGCGCGAAAACCACGTACCGGATCACCAGGACCGGCACCGCGGTCACCGGCGCCCCCTGACCGGCCCCGGTGCCGCGGTGGACGCCGCGGCACCGGCGGCGGGGCGGTCAGCCGAGGCCGGGCCAGGCCGCGAGGTAGCCGCCGCCGGTGCCGAGGGACGGCCCCGGACCACGCCAGAACCCGGCCTTGTCGACCTGCGCCACCGCCGCCGCGACACCGCCGGCCGCGGCCACCCCCCGCACGGTCCCGGTGCCGCCGTCGGTGAGCACCACCCAGCTCAGCCGCCGCCGCAGGTCCGGGGCGAGCACCAGCACCCAGGCGTCCCCACCGGCGTACGGGGCCAGCCGCCGGCCGCCGAGCGTCACCCCTGACCGGTCGGCGATCTGGTACGCCGACACCCCGCCGGCGTAGATCCGGCCGGACTCGTCGGCGCCGATCGCGAGCGGCGTGATGGTGTTGCCCCGGTTCCCCTTGCTGTCGATGCGGCTGATCACCACCTGCCCGGCGAGCTGGCGTCCCGAGGCGGGGTCGAACCGGGCCAGGTAGGTGTGGTGCGCGTTGCCGGTGTTTGTCGCCCGGCTGAAGTCGTCGGTGACCACGTTCGGGGCGGGCCGTCCCACGTCGGCGGCCGAGCGGGCGAACACGCTGTTCCCGCCGGCGGTCTCCCCGGCCAGGTAGAGCCGGCCGTCGCGGCCCATCGCGACGCGGTCGGCCCGGCTGTCCGCGCACAGGTCGCCCAGCCGGTCCGCCGGATGGTCGTACGCCCGCCAGCGCAGTCGTCCCCGCCGGTCGTAGGCGTGCACGTAGGCGATCTGCACCGGCACGCACCGCCCGCCGGAGGTCTGCCGGAACCCGCTGACGAAGACCAGGCCGCTGCGGTCGTCCACCGCCACGTCGCTGACCGTGCGACCGCTCGGGGCGATCCGGGCCAGCGTGGCGCCGGTCAGGTCGTACACCGTGACGGTGGCGCCGGTGACCGCCGCGACCGTGCCGGCGGATCCGACCGCGACCCGGCTGGCGGCCCCGCCGCGCTGCCAACGCGCCCGCCCGGCAGCCGCGTCGAGCAGCAGCACGCCCCGGTCGGTGGCCACGGCGATCTCCCCGCCGGTGCGGCGCACCTCCAGGTCCTCGACCGCGCCGGCCACCCGGACGGTACGCAGCAGCCGCCGGCCGGTGCCGTCCAGGAGCAGCACCGCGCCGGCGCCGCCCCGACCGATCGTGGTCGCCTGCTCGCCCGGCAGGCCGGCGAACCGGCCGCCGACGACGAGCTGGCAGGTCGGGCTCACGTCGACCGCCGTCGCCACGCCGCCGGCCCGTCCCAGGTAGGAGCCGGCGGTCGGGTCGAGCCGGCTCGCCGACTGCGGCGCCCGGCCGGGTGGCGGGCAGTCGAGCGGCGCGGGGCCCAGCCCGGCCCGGCCACCACCCGGCGCGCCGGTGGCGCCTGCGGCCGGGCGGCCGGGTGCCCCGGCGGTCGGCGCGGTGGTGGTCGGCGCGGTGGTGGGCGCGCCGGCCCGTGGTGCCGGGTCCGGGGCACAGCCGGACAGGAGAAGCAGCAGGCCGGCTCCGGCCGCCGTCCATCGGCGGCCCCGGGGGATCGTGGGCACGGTGGCTCCTCCCTCGGCCGCGACGCCGCCCCGGGCGCTCCCGCGGCGACGCGCAGACTAGCAACCCCGGCGGCACGGACCGGGTGGCCGGGCCGCAGCGCCGCTCGGGGTGCGGCCGGGGCGTGCCCCGACGCCCCGGCCCGGTCCGCCCGAGGGGCGCGACCATCTGCGCTAACGTGGCCGGATGACCTCTCCAGCGACGCAGGCGCGGGGCCTGGAGACCCGGCGGCGGGTGCTCGACGCGGCGATGGCGGAGTTCGCCCGGCACGGCGTCGACGGCGCGCGGATCAACCGGATCGCGGAGCGGGCCCGGGCCAGCAAGGAACGGATCTACGCCTGGTTCGGCGACAAGGACGCCCTGTTCGACACCGTGATGGAGGTCGGGCTCGAGGAGTTGTCCCGGGTGGTGCCGATCACGCCCGACCTGGTGGACTACACGGTCCGGCTGCACGACACGTTCGCCGCCCGGCCCGACCTGCAACGCATCGCGGCGTGGGCGTGGCTACACGAACGCGGGCGGGCCGAGCAGGTGTCGGAGAAGCGCGTGACGGGCTACCGGCACAAGATCGCGGTGATCCGGGACGCGCAGCGGGCGGGACTGGTCGATCCGGAGTGGCCGCCGCACCACCTGCTGGCCGCGTTGATCGCGGTGGCCACGTCCTGGCTCACCGCCCCGGTCGAGCTGCACCGGGCGCTCGGGCCGCAGCCCGGCTCGGACGACGACGCCCGGGCCCAGGTCCGCCGCGCCGCGCAGCGGCTGGTCCGTCCGCCGGGCTGACGGCGTCCGCGCGGGGCGTCGACCCGCGCGACGCGAATCGAACCAGACGGTTTGATTTTCCCGCGACCGGTGCTATACCTGAACCGAACCAACTGGTTTGATTTTAGGGAGGCGGAGCGATGCGCGCGGTGCTGATGGTCCTGTCCGCGGCCGACCACTGGACGCTGCGGGACGGCACGCGGCACCCCACCGGCGTCTGGGCCGAGGAGGTCGTCGAGCCGCACCGGCTCTTCTCCGCCGCCGGCTGGCGGGTCACCGTGGCGACCCCCGACGGCGTGCCCCCGACGGTCGATCCGCTCAGCCTGCGGCTGCCCGCGACCGGTCCCCGGCGCGCGCGCCGGCACCGCCGCTATCTCGCCGCCCACACGCGGGAGTTCGCCCACCCGCGGAGGCTGTCCGAGGTGGACCCGACCGACTACGACGCGGTCTTCTACCCGGGCGGGCACGGCCCGATGGAGGACCTCGCCGTCGACCCGGTCTCCGGCGCGCTGCTGACCCGGGCCCTGCGCGCCGGCACGCCGCTGGGCCTGCTCTGCCACGCCCCCGCCGCCACGCTGGCGGCGACCGGCGAGGACGGGACGTGGCCGTTCGCCGGCTACACGATGACCGGCCTGTCGAACCGGGAGGAGCTGCTCAACCGCTTCGCCCGCAAGGCCCGCTGGCTGCTGGAGGACGAGCTGGTGGCCCGTGGCGCCCGCTACGTCCGTGGTCGCGTGCCGCTGCGGCCGTTCGTCACCGTGGACCGCAACCTCTACACCGGGCAGAACCCCGCGTCGTCCGCGCGGCTCGCCCGCCGCGTGATCGCCGACCGGGAGGCTCGGCCCGCGCTCTCGGTCCACGTCAGCCGCACCGTCGCGGCCGCCCCGGACCGGGTCTACGCGCTGGTAAGCGACATCACCCGGATGGGCGAGTGGAGCCCGGAGACGTACGCCGCCCGGTGGCGCGAACTGGGCCGGCGGTTCACCGGCAGCAACCGGATCGGTCCGTTCTACCGTTGGCGCATGACGGCGACCGTGACGGAGGCGGTGCCCGGCCGGGTCTTCGGGTTCACCACCGCCTGGCCGTCGTCGTCCACCTGGCGTTACGAGCTGGAGCCGGTCGACGGCGGCACCCGGGTCACCGAGTCGATGACCCGGGCGACGCCCCAGATGGCGGCGGTCCGCGCCGTCCAGCGCCTGGTCGGCGTCACGGACCGCGCCGCCCACCTGCGCGCCGGCATGGCGACCACACTGGAACGGCTGGACGCGGCGCTGCGCCGGGAGGACGACGGGGCGGACGGCGCGACCCGGCCGACGGCGGAGGGGAGCACCCGGTGAGCGAGGGCGCCTGGCAGCCGTTCCGGACGCCGCTGCACTACCTCGGGCTGCCGCGCAGCGTGACGCCGCCGATCTGGCGGGAACGGCGGGCCGGCGCTGAGCTGGCCGCCCTGCGGGCCGCGCGTCCCGCGCCGCCGACGCCGCCCGAGCCGGGGGCGCCGGTGCTGGTCGTGCCCGGCTTCGCCGCCGGCGACGACCGGGTGGCGTTGCTGCGGGACTGGCTGCGCGAGGGCGGGTGGGACGCCCGACCGACCGGGCTCACCGACGGCCGCCGCTGCTCCAGCCGGGACCTGGCCGTCGTCGAGGCGGCCCTGGTCCGCCTGCACACCGAGACCGGGCGGCCGGTCACCCTCGTCGGCCACAGCCGGGGCGGGATGTTCGCGAAGGCCCTCGCCGTCCGCCACCCCCGGCGGGTCCGCGCCCTGGTCACGCTCGGCTCGCCGCTGACCGACCCGTTCGGGATCCACCTGGCGGTGCGACTGCTGACCATGTGGATGGCCACCATGACCCGGCTCGGCCGCCGGGACTGGGTACGCGACTGCCCGTTCGGCGACTGCTGCCGCGAGGTCCACGACGACGTGCTGGCCGCCGCGCCGCCGGGCCTGCCGTTCACCTCGATCGCCAGCCGCAGTGACGGCATCGTGTCC
This sequence comes from Micromonospora sp. NBC_01392, assembly GCF_045040125.1. Classification (NCBI taxonomy): domain Bacteria; kingdom Bacillati; phylum Actinomycetota; class Actinomycetes; order Micromonosporales; family Micromonosporaceae; genus Micromonospora; species Micromonospora sp. NBC_01392. The sequence continues at coordinate 4,636,648 of NZ_CP109549.1, forward strand.
TGGCACGCCTCCCAGGACCCGGCGGCCCGCTGCGTGACGGTGGACAGCTCGCACGGCGGGATGGTCGCCCACCCGGGCGTGTGGGCGGCGATCGCCGACGCGCTGACCAGCAGCGACGCCCCCGGCCGGTCCCGGGTCGGGTAGCCCGGTCAGTCCGCCGCCCCGCCACGGGCCCGGCGTGCGGCGGCCCGGAGCGCGTGGTCGATCTCGGGGTGCGCGTCCACCCGCCAGGCCAGCGCCAGCGTCGCGGGCGGCGCCCCGCGCACCGGGACGTACGCCACGCCCGGCGTGGCCGCGGTGCGGGCCAGCAGGGACGGCACCGGACAGCAGCCGACGCCGCCGGCCACCGCGCGCAGCACCCCGGCGACGTCGGTGACGGGCTCCCCGGCGCCGACCGGCGCGTCCGGGGTGAGCCGCCACCCGGCGACGAAGGCGGCGTCGACGTCGTCCGGCAGCGGCACCTGCGGCTCCCCGGCGAGGTCGGCCACGGTCACCTCCGGCCGTCCGGCCAGGTGGTGCCGCGCCGGCACGGCCAGCAGCCGCCGGAACGCGCCGACCGGCTCCAGGTGGAGGTCGCGGACGGCGTCCGGCGTGTACGGCGGCCACAGGTAGCCGGCCTCGGCGGTGCCGTCCCGCAGCCGCCAGACGTGCTCCCGGAACGGCACGCCGGTGAGCGTGACCTGCCAGCCCGGCAGGTCACGCCGCAGCCCGAGGACGGTTTCCGCCTTCAACTCGTCGACGCTGGCGGCCAGCGTGGTGATGAGCAGCCGGCGGCCCGGCGCCGCGTCCGCGGCCCGGCGCGCGTCGCGGCGTGCCTCGGCGGCGAGGTCGAGCAGGGCGCGCGCGTGCGGCAGGAACGCCCGGCCCGCCGCGGTGAGCGCGACCTGCCGTCTGCGCCGGGAGAACAGCTCGACGCCGAGGTCGGTCTCCAGCGCCCGGATCCGCGCCGACAGCGACGGCTGCGCCAGGCCCAACTCCTCGGCGGCGGCGGTGAAGTTCATCCACTCCGTCGCGGCGACGAAGGCCCGTACCCGCTCCAGGTCCACCGGCCCCACCCTAGCCAGGTCGGATAGGAGAAACCTCTCGACACCGCGCCGGCGTCTCTTGGACACCGGCGGCCCCGGCGGGTCATGGTCGGGGCGTGTCTTCCCTCATCATCTACGGGGCCACCGGTTACGTCGGCCGGCTCGTCGCCCGCCTCGCCGTCGACCGCGGGCTCCGCCCGGTGCTGGCCGGCCGGGACGCGAACCGGCTCGCGGCGCTGGGTCTCGACGCCCCGGTCCGGACCGCCGCGTTGGATCAGCCGCGCGCGCTGGACCGGCTGCTCGCCGACGCCGCGGTGCTGCTGAACGCGGCCGGTCCGTTCGCCCGGACCCAGCAGCCGTTGCTCGACGCCTGTGTCCGGACCGGAACGCCCTACCTCGACCTGTCCGGGGAGGCGGCGGAGTTCCTGACCGTGTGGCGGCGGGACGCCGAACTGACCGCCGCCGGGGTGATGGCGATGCCCGGCGTCGGCTTCGGTGTGGTGCCGACCGACGCGGTGGCCGTGCACCTCGCCCGGCGGCTGCCGACCGCCCGCCGGCTGGAGCTGTCGTTCGCCACCGTCGGCCGGGTGTCGCGCGGCACGCTCGACACGCTCACCGGGGGCATGGCGGACGCCGGGGTGCAGCGACGCGACGGGCGGCTGGTGCCGGCGCGCGCCGCCGCCGAGCACCGGTGGATCGGCGACGGCGCGACGCGTACCCGGGTGGTCACCAACCCCTGGCGGGCGGACGTCGTCTCCGCCGCGCGGTCCACCGGCGTCGCGGACGTCGCGACGTTCTTCGCCGCGCCCGCGCCGATCCGCCTGGCGCTGCGCGCCGCCCCGGCCGCGCCGTGGCTGGTCACGTCCCCGGCCGCGCGGCGCGTCCGGGCCGCGTTGCTGGCCCGGCTGCCGGACGGGCCCACGCCGGCGCAGCTCGACGCCGGTCGCACGCTGGTGCACGGGCTGGTCCGAGACGACGCGGGCACGGCGGCCGAGGCGGTGCTGACCGGCCCGGACGCCTACCGGTACAGCGCCCACACCGCGGTCGAGCTGCTGGCCCGCACCGCGGCGGGGGACGCGCCGCCGGGCTACCGCACCCCGGCCGAGGTGCACGGCCCGCAGATCGCGCTGACCACGCCCGGCACGACGCTGCGGGACCTGCGGTGACCGCCCCCGGATGGCCGCCCGGCCGGGAACCGGCGCGCTGCCCCGTGCACACCCGCAACGAGGCGTTCGTGCCGCTGCCCCCGCAGGCGGTGTGGGCGCGGCTCGTCGACGCCACCGCCTGGCCGTCGTGGTACCCGAACGCCCGGCGCGTCGTGCTGACCGGCGCGCCGCTCCTCGGCCCCGGCGTCGAGTTCCGCTGGACGACGTTGCGGGTCCGCGTCCGGTGCGTGGTCGACCGCTGGGAGCCGTACCGGCTGCTGGGCTGGACCGGCCGGGCGGTCGGCTCGTCCGGACACCACCGCTGGATTCTCACCCCGGCGCCGGGCGGGACCCGGGTGGTCACCGAGGAGACGCAGACCGGGCTGCTGCCGCACCTGGCCGCTCCGGTGCTGACCCGGTCCCTGCTGCGCTGGCACCAGCGCTGGCTGGACGGCATCGCGGACTGACACCGACGCGGCGGTGGGCGCTACGGCGCCCACCGGCCGGTGGTCGCGGAAGCAGGTCTCACCAGCGGTCGACGTGCAGCACCTCGTCGAGTGGCTGCCGCTTCGCCGGCCGGAACGTGTCGCCGGTGTAGTAGGCGGTGGGGATCAGGGCGGCCTGCCGGACCTCGGCCGGGAGGCCCAGCAGCTCGGCCACCTCCGCCTCGTACGCCAGGTGCAGCGTGGTCCAGGCGGTGCCGAGTCCGCGAGCGCGCGCCGCCAGCATGTAGCTCCATGCGGCCGGCAGCAGCGACCCCCACAGCCCGGCCTGGTTGCCGGCCGGCAGCTCGCCGCCGCCGGAGAGCCGCAGGCACGGGATGAGCAGCACCGGCACCTCGCCCATCCGGTCGCCGAGCCACGCCACGCTCTCCCCCACCCGGCGCTGCACCGCGGCGCGCTCGGGCTCGTCGACGAACAACCGCGCCGCCGACCCCTCCGACGCCAGGTAGCTCTCGACCGCGCGGCGGTAGAACCCGCCGATCGCGGCCCGTACGGCCGGGTCGGTGACGACCACCCAGTGCCAGCCCTGCCGGTTGGAACCCGAGGGCGCCTGAAGGGCGATCTCCAGGCACTCCCGGACGAGGTCCATCGGCACCGGACGGGTCAGGTCCAGCCGCTTACGCACGGTTCGGGTGGTGGTGAGCAGGTCATCGGGGGTCAGTGGCAACGTCGGCATCCGGCCAGCGTGGCATGCCGTCGGGCCGGTCGTCCTGACAGGTGGTCAGCCGACGGCCGCGACCGGCCGGATCACGGTGAGCACCGCACCCGCCGGATCGGCGAGGGCGCACACCCGGCCGGTCATGACGTCGCTCGCCGGCACCAGCACCCGGCCACCCGACCGGACGGCCCGCGCGGCGGTGTCGTCCGGATCGGTCACCGCCACGTAGACCATCCAGCCGGTCGGAAGCAGGTGCCGCAACGGTGGCGGCATCCGCAGCCGGCCGGCGGCCGGGCCGGCCGGACCGGCGAGCAGGGCGTAGGAGTCGTCCGGCGCGCCCGGCGGCACCGAGGCCCGCAGGCCCAGCGCGTCGGCGAGGAACCGGTCGGCCGGACCGGTGTCGCCGGTCATGTACTCGTACCAGCAGGGCTGGCCCACCCCGGAGGCCGCCGCCGGCGCGCCGGCCCGCAGGCGGAAGGCCGCGCCGAGCGGATCGCGCACCTCGTCGCCGGTGACCCGGGCTCCGGCCCGCTCGGCGGCCGCCCGGACGCCGGCCGGATCGGCCGCGCCGAAGACCGTCCACCACCGGGCCACGCCGTCGCCGCGGCGCAGCTCGGCGGCGACCACCCCACCGGCGTACGCGGTGCCGCCGTGCGCGGTGGTGGTGAACGTCCAGCCGAACAGGTCACCGTAGAAGTCACGCGCCGCGTCGAGGTCGTCGGTGACGAGTTCGGCGCCGATGGGCGACGCCGGGGCGAGGGGTGGGGTCACGGGGTCCTCCGGGTGCGGTCGGTCAGGGCTCGGGTGGCCGGACGACGGTCGGCACGACGACGGTGTCCTGCCAGGCGTGGGCGGTACGACGCAGCAGGTCGTCCAGGGGCGCGGGACGGCCCAGATGGTAGCCCTGCCCGGCGTCGACGCCGAGCGAGCGCAGCGCCGGAACCAGGGACGCGTGCTCGACCGACTCGGCGACGGTCCGCATGCCCAGGCCGTGCGCGGCGCGGACGACGGCGTCGATGAGGACCGGGTCCGCGCCGCCGCGGTCCGCCTGCCGGACGAAGTCGCCGGCGATCTTCACGGTGTCGAAGGGCAGGTGCTTGAGATAGGCGAACGATCCGAAGCCGGCGCCGAAGTCGTCGAGGCTCAGCCGGCAGCCCGCGTCGCGCAGCGCGTCGGCGAGGTGTCGGACCGCGGCCACGTTGGTGATCGCCGCCGTCTCGGTGACCTCCAGTCCCAGCCGGTCGGCCTCGATGCCGGCGGCACGCAGGGTCCGCACCACCCAGTCGCCGAAACCGGGTGACTCCAGCGAGCGGGCGGAGATGTTGATGTCCAGCCGCAGGCGGGCCCGGGTGGGACCGGGCGCGGCCAGTGCCGCCGTCGCCGTGGCCACCACCCAGCGGTCGAGGTCACCGATGAGGTCGTCGCGTTCCACAGTGGGCAGGAACTGCGCGGGCGACAGGGCCGGCTGCACCCCGTCGCGCAGTCGGATGAGCAGCTCGTGGCTGATCACCCGGCCGGTCGACAGGTCGACGATCGGCTGTGCGTCCAGTCTCATCCGGTTCTCGTCGAGCGCGCGACGCACCCGGGTCGTCACGCTGACCCGGCGCACGGCGTGCCGGTACTGCTCGGGCAGGTAGAGCCGGGCCCGGTTGCGGCCGGCGTCCTTCGCCTCGTAGAGGGCCAGGTCGGCGTGCGCCAGGAGGGTGTCGCGGGTGTCGCCGGGCTGCCGGGCGGCGGCGCCGATGCTGAGGGTGACCCGCAGCCCGGCGCCGGCGGTCGGCACCGGGGCGCGCACCACGGCGTCGCACATCGCCTCGGCGAACACCACGGCGCCCGCCGCGTCCGCCCCGGGCAGGACGACGGCGAACTCGTCCCCGCCGAGCCGGCCCAGCACGGTGCCGGGCGGCAGCTCGTGCGCCAGCAGCCGGGCCAGCGTGCGCAGGACCTCGTCGCCCACCGCGTGCCCGTGCACGTCGTTGATGTCCTTGAAGTTGTCGATGTCGACGAGCAGCAACGCGCCGGTGCCCTGGTCGTCGGCGAGCAGCTCGTCGATGCGGGCCAGCAGGGCACGTCGGTTCGGCAGGTCGGTCAACGGGTCGCGCTCGGCGAGGCGGGTCAGCTCGTCCTGGACCCGGCGTATGTCGGTGATGTCGTGGGCGGTGCCGAGCACCCGCGTGGGCGCGCCGGCGTCGTCGGTGAAGACCTCGCCGTAGCACTCGAACACACGCAGACTCACGCCGTCGGCGAGGAACATCCGGTGCGTGTACGAGAAGGGTTCGCCGGTGCGCAGCGCCGTGTCGAGCGTGCTCTCGATCATCGCCACGTCGTCGGGGTGCAGCATCCGGCGGTACGACCCGTAGTCGAGGGTGGTGCCGGGCGGCAGGCCGAACATCTGCAGCAGCACGTCGCTCCAGACGACCGCGTTGCCCCGCACGTCCCACTCCCAGGTGCCGACCTTGGCGAGCTGTTCGATGTGCGCCAGCCGCCACCGGTAGTTGCGTCCCCGCTCGCGCTCCTCGCGTTCGGCGCTGACGTCACGCACCTCGACCAGCCGTAGCCGCTGGCCCGCGTGCTCCATGCCGTGGCACCGCATCTGAAACCACCGCAGGGTGCCGTCGGCGGCGGGGACGGGGAGGTCGGTCATGCTCTCGCCGGGTGCCAGGCCGGCCAGCGGCAGCTCGTCCAGGCCCGGTCCCAGCCGGTGACCGGCCAGGTTGCGCCACAGTGGCCGGCCGTCGGAGGCGAGGACCACCAGGGCCGTGGTGATGGTGTCGGCTGCGATCACCGACAGAGCGCTCACTCGGGATCACCCACTTTCTGCACCGACCGGGAGCCCGGCACGCGACGAGCGACGGAAGGTCATCTTGCCGCGACGCGGAGTCTATCGACGCACCCGGCCGGTCCGCCCGTCGAGCACCCCCTCCGGTGTCCCGCGCCGGCGGTGTTCGCGGTGAGCGGAACACGTGGCCGCGTAACTCCGTAATCGTGTAATCATGTAATCACGAGCAAAGGAGTCGTCATGTCCCCTCGCCACACCTCGCCCCACGCCCGATCGGAATCCCCCGCCGACGCCACCGGCTGGATCACCGGCGTGACCCCGGACGGATGGTTCTCCGAGCCACCGCAGGTCGTGATCGACCGCGACGAGATCACCATCTGGGGCCGCCTGCCCGAACCCCGGCTCGCCGCCGACGTCACCGACGCCGACCGCACCGCCGCCCAGGCCGGGCGGATACTCCGGTTCCGGGAGGACACCCGCGACGACCGCATCCGTGTCGCCCGCCAGGTCGAGCACCGCTACCAGCGCAAGGTGAGCTGGGGGGTGCGCTGCGGGGCGACCGAGCAGTTGTTCTCCCACCTCGCCGCGCCGGTGATGACCCGGCTCCGCCAACCGGAGCGGCAGATCCTCGACACCCTGGTGGACGCCGGCGTCGCCCGGTCCCGCTCGGAGGCGCTGGCCTGGTGCGTCCGGCTCGTCGGTCGGCACACCGACGACTGGCTGACCCAGCTACGGCAGGCCATGACCACGGTCGACGACCTGCGCCGACAGGGCCCCGACGGCGTCTGACCCGGCGCGATCAGTTCGTCGGCGGGCGGCGCGACGTCGTCCGGCGACAAGACTTACATCGATGTAAAGTAGCCGATGATCACCGTCCGTTCGAGAGGGGAGAACCATGACCAGGACCCGAAGGGCCGCCTCGGTGGCTGCCGCGGTGGCACTCGCCGCCGCGGGCGTGGTGTCCACGGCCGGGCCGGCTCAGGCGGCGAACATCCAGCACTTCTCCGGCTACTCCACCGCCGTGATCGGTGGCGGCCCCGGGAACACCATCGAGGACGCCCTGGCCCGGGCCCAGGCCAACGCCGAGGCGAGCATGCACGCCTACGAGCAGCAGTTCGGCAAGACCTGCGGCGTCACCTACCGCGACGGCAACTGGCAGAGCGGCGGCGGGTACGGCGTGATCCTGGCCGACTACCAGATCACCGCCGACTGCGTCTGATCCACCGCGTGCCGGGCGGCCCCCGGGTCACCCCCGGAATCCGCCCGGCACGGGCGGCGCCCGCGTCGTGGCGGGCGCCGCCGCGGCGTTTCAGCGGGCGGCGGGAGTGCGCGGTCCGTCGCCGGCCGGCTGCCGGCCACGGGTGGCCACGAGGCTCCAGCCGATGGAGACGGCGAGCGTGCCGACGATGACGCCGAGGGTCAGCGGGATGGGCAGCTTGCCCACCGGGGTCTCGGAGAGGATCAGCTTCACCCCGGCGAACGCGAGCAGGAACGCAAGGCCGTAGTGCAGGTGCACGAACCGGCGCAGCAGGCCGGCGAGGCAGAAGTAGAGGCTGCGCAGGCCGAGCACCGCGAAGGCGTTCGCGGTCCAGACGATGAACGTGCTGGTGGTGATCGCCAGGATCGCGGCGACGGAGTCGATCGCGAAGATCAGGTCGGTGGCCTCGACCGCGATGAGGACGACGAACAGCAGCGTCGCGACGCGCCGGCCGTCGACCCGGGCGAAGAACCGGTCGCCGTGGTAGCGGGCGTCGGTGGGGACGACCCGGCGGACGAGACGGACGACGAGGTTGCGGTCGGGGTTCATCTCGGCGTCGTGCCGGAACGCCATCTTCCAGCCGGTCCAGACGAGGAACAGGCCGAACACGTACGCGGTCCAGAAGAACGTCTCGAGCAGTTCGGCGCCGACGAAGATGAACACCAGCCGGAACAGCAGCGCGCCGATGACGCCCCAGAACAGCACCTTGTGCTGGAACGCGGCCGGCACGGCGAAGTAGGTGAAGACCAGGGCGAAGACGAAGACGTTGTCCACCGACAGCGCCTTCTCGATCAGGTACCCGGCGTAGTAGGCGCCGGCGGCCTCGTCGCCCTGCCACAGCCACAGCACCACGCCGAACGCCAGCCCGGCGGCGATCCAGACGGCCGACCAGGTCGCGGCCTCGCGGAAGCCGATGACGTGGTTGTCACGGTGCAGGAACAGATCGACCGCGAGCATCGCCGCGATCACCAGGCTCAGGGCCAACCAGGCCCACAGGGGTACGGACACGGCGGGCGCTCCCTCCGACCGGGCCGGCGGGTCACCGGCGAACGGGTCGAAGGTCTCCCCTGGCCGCCCGACGGGTGCGGACGGCTCGCGCGGCCGGAGCCCGTGGGCGGGCTCGTCCTGACGGCCGACGCGTCCGGTGCGGGATGGGTACTCCCCCTCGAATTACGATCCATTATTCGGTAATCTGAGTTCGCATGTCAAGGGTCGGGACCGGTCCCGACGACGCCTAGACTTGACGTCGAGGTGCATCGATGGACAGGGGCCCTGGGCGGCTGGCGTGGGACCGGCCCGACCCGAATCCGACGACCGGGCGCGACGAGCCCGGGAGACGTCCCCCGCTGTGGTGCGGGGTCCTGGGCCCGCTGCACGTACGGGTCGCCGGGACCGACGTGCTCGGGCCGGGCCCGCGACAGCGGGCGCTCGTGGCCGCGCTGGCGCTGCGGTACGCGGCCGGCGTGCCGCTGTCCGCGCTCTCGGCCCGGGTGTGGCCCGAGCGGCACGACGTGGACCGCGGCGCGATCCGCGTCCTCGTGCACCGGGTCCGGCAGCGGCTTCGGACCGCCGGTCCCGACGCCGACGCCGGCCTGCGCCGCACCGCCGACGGCTACCGGTGGGACCTCGGCCCGGGGAGCTGCGATCTCGCCGACCTTCGCCAGCTCCGGGACCAGGCCCGTCGCGCCGAGGCGAGCGGGGACCTGGCCCGGGCCGTGGACCTGCTCGACCGCGCGGCGGCGCTGGTGCGCGGCGCGCCGTGCCAGGGCGTCTGGTCGGATCCGGACCGGTGGCCCGAACTCGTGGCGGTCGGCGAGGAGGTGCGGGGACTGCGGCGGATGTCGTTCGACGCGCGCCTGCGGCTCGGCGACCACCGGACGGTCCTGCCCGACCTGGCCGCCCTCGCCGCGCAGGAACCCACCGCCGAGTGGGTGCACGACCTGCACCTGCGCGCGCTGTCGCTCGCCGGCCGGTACGACGAGGCCGTCACCGCCCATCGGGCCTTCCGCCGGCGGCTGCGCGACGACCTCGGGGTGGAGCCGAGCACCGCGCTGGTGCGGACGTACCGCCGGATCCTCGACCACGACGAACCGCCGGGAAGCTCGCCGCCGGCGCGCGAGGTGATCCGGGCCGGCGCGGACGACCGGTCGCCGGCGCCGGGGAGCCGGGCCGCGCTGCGGGCGTTGACCGAGGCCGGCGCCTACATCGCGGACCGGGGCGACTACCGGCGGGCGGCGCACTGCCTCACCGCCACCCTGCGGCTCGGCGGGGACCCGGCCTCCCGCGCCGAGGCGTTGCTGCGGCTCGGCGAGGTCCGCTACCACCAGACCGGCGCGGGGCTCGACGAGCTGGCCCGCGCGGCGACGCTGTTCCGCCGGGAGAACCGGCCGCACCAGGCCGCCGAGGCACTGTCCTGGCAGGCTCGGGTGCTCTGGCTCCGCCCCGGGGACGGCGACTCCGCCCTGCGGCGGGTGGCGGAGGCCGTCGACCTGATCGACGACCGCGCGCCCGACCCGGCCGGCGCGGCGGCCCTGGTCAACATCTGCGGGATCCTGGCGGTCAGCGACCGGGGCCGGCCGGCACGGCGAGCGGGACTGCTCGGGCTGGCCTGGGCCCGGCAGATGTCCCTGACGCCGCTGGACCTGCGGGCCCGCGCCAACCTGGCGCTCGTCGACCTGACCGCCGGCCACGCGGACGTGGTCGCCGAACTCGCACACCTCACGCAGGCGTACCGGGGCCGGCTCGGCTGGGTGCCGCCGACGCTCTGGGTCGCGCTGGCCGACGCCGAGGACCGGCGGGCGCGGCTCGGCCCGGCGGCCACCTACCGGGAGTTGGCCGTGGGGAGCATCCGCGGGCAGGAGGCGACCGCCGACGTGCCCTGGTTGGTCGCCGAACGGGTGCGGGAGGCGTTCCAGCGCGGCCGGTGGACCGCGGCGCGCGGCGCGGGCGTCCGCTACCTGCGCGGCGAGCACCGCCACCACCGGATGGCCTCCGAGGTGCACGTCGTCCTGTCGCGTCTGGCCCTGCACCAGGGCGACCTGCCGGCCGCCGACCGGCACTCCGGCGCGGCGGAACGCCTGGCGCGGCGCGACGGCGGGGCGACGCTGCTCGGCCCCGCGTTGGTGCAGCGGCTCCGGGTGCGGATCGCCCTGGGCCGGCCGAGCGCCCGCATCACCGCGACGGCGGAGGAGTTGCTGGACCAGGTGCACGGCGCGGCGCTCACCAGCAGCTTCGGCGTCGACCTGCCGTTGGCGTTGCGCGAGGCGGGCCTCGACGGGCGCGCCCTCGCCCGGCACGCGCCCGTCGATTCCCCGTGGCGGCAGGCGGCGGAGGCGGTGCTGGCCGGCGACGTGGCACGCGCCCGGCGGACCTACCTCGCGGTGGGCAGCCGGGGCGACGCCCGACAGGTGACGGCGGCGGGCGGGTGACCACCCGCCCGCCGCCGTCGGGACGGTCACCGGTCAGTTCAGGCCGGCGAAGTCGAACGGGATCGAGTTGCCCCGGCTCACGCTCTGGCCACAGGTGCCGGCCGAGTTCCAGACCTGCGGCGAGTCGTAGCGCAGCATCTCGAAGTGCAGGTGCGTGCCGCCGATGCCGGGCGGCGAGACCCCGCCGGTGTAACCCATGTAGCCGATGCCGTCACCGCGGTTGAAGTACTCCCCCACCCGCATCCGGGAGACGAACCCGTCGAGGTGGCCGTAGAGGGTGCTCCAGCCGTTGGTGTGCGTGATGATGGCGAAGTTCCCGTAGCCGCCGGCGTCCCAGCCGATGTAGCTCACCGACCCGGCGTAGGCGGCCGAGATCACCGACCGGTAGTTGCCGGCGATGTCGTAACCGTCGTGGTTGTCGTAGCCGGGGCACCGGTCGTCCACCTTGCCGGTGATCACCCCGGTCGCCGGCCACTTGACCGCACCGTAGGCCGCCAGGGCCGGTGCCGGCGCCGCGCCCGCACCGAGACCGAGGCCGCCGGCCACCAGGGCGGCGATCATGAGTACGCGGAGAAATGTCCGTCGCATGGAGGAAGTCCTGTCGTAGACGGTGGGTTTCCGAAGCGCGCGCCGCTGGACCAGGACAGTAACGACAGGACCGTTTCATCACCGTTACACCGGCCGTGGCCTGCGCCGGCGCCGGCCCTCGGCGGGGCGGGACCCGACGATCACCAGGTGGACGTGGGGGTCTCGGCAGCCGACCAGTGGCGGGAGCGCCCGGAGAAGTTCGGGTCGCTGGTGCGGCCGGGCGCCGCGCAGAGCGAGCCAGAGGAGAAGCGAGGTGCGCGCCTCCCGGGCCACGGGGGCCATCGCCCGGGCGAGAACGGCCGTCGCGGCGAGTGCGGTGAACGCGAGGCCGAGGATGCGGAGTGCCATGCCCGCCATGGGAACACCTCCGCCGGGCAGGACCTACCGCTGCACGTCCACCCGGGGTGGATCCGGTCCACGCGGGGTGGACCGCAGCGACGTGGGAGGGGACGAGGACTCCCATAGCATGGCGAGGTGGACGAAGGACGAAGGACCCGTTGGCCGGGCGTATCGTGTGACTCGGACGCCTGGCCGTTCTCCCCGGACATCGCCGTCTTCGAAGCTCGGCGGGCGGTCGGCCAACTCGCCCGGACCTTGGGCGACGGACTCGATCCACCCGGTCTCGACAGCCTCGACGTGGACCCGGTGCTGCGCTACATCTACACGGTCGACGTCCTGGAGGCGACGTTGGCCCGAGTCCGGGAGGATCTTGTCGCCGAGGCGCGGGCGCGCGGAGTCGCGTGGGCAAAGATCGGTTGCGCGTTGGGAGTCGGGGACACCGCGGCCCAGAAGAGGTTTCGCGACGGGCTCCGGGGCGGCCGTCTCGAGGAGTTGACGGTCGAGGCGATGACCTGCTGGATCGCCCGACAGGCCGCGACGCCGCACCGACTCCGGGAAGAGGTGGCCACCGAGCTTGCCGGCGTCACCCCGTTGGAACGGCTCGAATACCTGGCCCGCAACGCGCTCGGAAGCATGCGGGAGATCGACGACCTACTGGCGCTCGCCGGGTCCGAGCCCGCGACCGCCCGGGGCGTCCTGCGAAGCGCGTGCGGCCGGATCGAGCGGGTCGCCAGATCGGTGATCGCCGACCATGAGATGTGGGACGCGATGGCCGACTGGGCCGGTCGGGCCCGAACCGTCGACGAGACGAACTACCACGCGTCGACCGCCTACCTGCTGCACGCCATGCGACTGCTCGTCTTCGCCCTGCTGCATGCCCCCGATGCGGAGTCCGGGAACGTCGACCAGTTCCGGAGGTTCCTTGCCGAGATACGGCGAGCCTATGCCACCGTGCTCCTCATCTTCGAGCGTTTCGATGTCGGCTCCGCGGTCCCGTCACCCGAGGCCGCCGACGCCGGCCCCGGGTGAGCGGCCGGTCACCAACGCCGGCGACGACACACATCGGACGGTCGACGGCGCGGCGTGGTCGCCCGGCACGTCCCGGGGTGCCCGATCACGACGTCGCCACCGGCGGTCAGTAGAAACATCCGGTGGCGGGCAGCGCCGAGGGCGCCGGGACGGCGGCGCCGTCGTAGACGGCCAGCAGGAGCTGCTGCGGGCAGCGGTTGGCGCCGTTCACCCGGATCTCCAGGTGCAGGTGCGGCCCGGTCACGTTGCCGGTGGCCCCGGTGTAGCCGACGACCTGCCCGGGGGTGACCCGCGCCCCGGCCGCGACGACGCGGGACGACAGGTGGCAGTAGAGGTAGTACGCGCCGTCGTCGGCGGTGATGCCGATGCCGTTGCCGCAGCCGCCGCCCGCGTAGCCGACCGTGCCGGCGGTGATCGCGTACGTGGTCACGCCGGTCACGGTGGGCAGGTCGATCGCCGGGTAGTCGTGGTGCGGATCGTCGTACTCCGACCGGGGCAGGACCGACCGGTCGATGATCGGCGCGTAGAGGCCCCCGCCACCGCCCCCGCCGAGCAGCCACTGCCAGGTCGTCGCGCCGACGGTGGTGCCGCCGGTGAGCCCGCGCCCGGTCTTGAAGTCGGTCACCGCGTCGGTGGTGCCGGCGCCCCAGGCCCCGTCGACCGTCAACCCGTACCCGTACTTGTTCAACGCGGTCTGCAAGGCGCGTACCGCGTTGTTGTTCGCGCCGGGGTCCAGCGTCACGACGAGCCGGGACCAGGTCAGTGCGCCGACGACGCCGTCGGCGGTGAGGCCGTTCGCGGACTGGAACGCCTGCGTCGCCGCGGTCGTGCCGGCGCTGAAGGCGCCGTCCACGGTCAGGGTCTGGCCGTGGTGCCGGAGCAGGAACTGGGCCGAGGCGACGTTGGCGCCGGACATGCCGGCGCCGATGGTCGGCCAGGCCGGTGTGGCGGCCTGTGCGGCGGCCGGGCCGACCAGGACGGCGGTCAGGGCGAGCACCACCACGGCCAGTCGGCCGGTGAGGCGTCGGAGGGAAGTCGGCATCGGCGCTCCTCATCCAGGAGGTGACCGGCCGGTTCGCTGGCCCGGCCCGCCCGGTCCGGGACGGCTGCCGGACCCGGCACCAGTATCACGACGACGATAAATATTTACAAGGGTTGAGAAAGTGTAAAAGGTTTTCGCCGGCGGCTCTGCGGTGGACAGGGCAGTTCCTGGCCGCCGCCGAGGCGGTGCTGCTGGGCAGTGGTTCCGCGCGGCCGGGCTGGCGCCGCAGCCGGAGTGAGCCGGCGACGCGGGCGCGGCGCCGGCGCCCCCCGCGTCGCCGGTCGGCTCAGTGCAGCCGGGTCTGCCAGTCGCTCGGCACCCGACCCTCGGGACCCGGGGCCGGCTGGTCGAGCGGATGCGCGTGCGGCTCGGCCAGCTCCGGCCCGTCGGGGTGGAACTGGTCGCGGGAATAGTCCCAGAACCACGACTCGCCGGGCTCGAAGCTCTGCACGATCGGGTGGCCGGTGGGGCCGCGTGCGCGGTCGCGTGCTGGCCGGGCGACGAGTCGCAGCAGCCGACGTGCCCGCAGGCCGCGCAGCGGCGCAGGTGGAACCACCACCCGCCGGTGGACTCAGGTGACCCGGATCGCCCCGGCCGGGCAGAGGTCGGCGGCGCGGCGCACCCGCTCGGCGCACTCCGCCGGCGGCGCGGCGGCCAGCAGCAGCACCAGCCCGTCCGCGTCGTCCTGGGTGAACACCTCCGGCGCGGCGAGCACGCAGTTCCCCGAGCCGCAACAGGCGTCCCGGTCCACCTCCACCCGCACCGTCCGTTCCTCGCCGACGGGGCCGCCGGCGGCGGTCACCAGGTCACCGGCAGCGCGTCGAGACCGAAGACGATCGAGTTGTCCCGGGTGCTCAACTCCTCCGGGGCGGCCGTCACGCGCAGGTCGGGAAAGCGGCGGGCCAGCTCCGTCAGCGCGATGCGCAACTCGGCGCGGGCCAGCGGCTGCCCGATGCACTGGTGCACCCCGAACCCGAAGGCCACCTGCTGGTGCGCCTGCCGGTACGGGTCGAACCGGTCCGGGTCGTCGAAGACCTCGTCGTCCCGGTTGGCCAGGGCGATCAGGGCGATCACGCCCTCGCCGGCCCGGATCGCCCGGCCGCCGATCTCGACGTCCTCGGTGGCCACCCGGAGCACCCCGGTCCGCACGACGCTCAGGTAACGCAGCAGCTCCTCCACCAGATCCGCCGTCCGGTCGGGCTCGTCGCGCAGGAGCGCGTACCGCCCGGGTTCCCGGGTCAGCAGCAGGACACTCAGCCCGATCATGTTGGCGGTGGTCTCGTGACCGGCGACGAGCAGCAGCATCGCCATCCCGGCCAGTTCGTCCACGTCGAGTTCCCCCGGCTCGACCTGTTCCCGGATCAGCCGGCCAAGCAGATCGTCCGGCCCCTGGGGCCGGGCCCGCTTGGCGTCGATCAGCGCCCGGAGGTAGTCACGCAGCTCCCCGAAGTCGTGCCGGAGCCGTTCCGGCGGCATCCCGCGATCGAGCAGAGAGCGGCTGCGGGCCTGAAAGAAGTCGTGGTCGGCGTAGGGGACGCCGAGCAGGTGGCAGATCACCATGGACGGCAGGGACAGGGCGAAGGTCGACACCAGATCGGCCGGGGGCCCGGCGGCGGCCAGGGCGTCGAGCGACTCCTCGACGCTACGCCGGATCAGCGGCTCGATCCGACGGACATTCTTGATCATGAACTCGGCGGTGAGCATCCGGCGCAGCCGGGCGTGCTCGGTGCCGTCCATCCGGAAGAACATGCCCTTGCCCTCCTCGGGCGCCTGGGGCGGCAACGGGCGCAGCATCGGAAAGCCGGGGCGGTTGAAGTCAGCGCTGAAGGCGGGGTGCCGCAGCAGTTGGCGGACGTCGGCATGCCGGGTGACCAGCCAGGCCGCGGCCCCGGTGGGCAGGCGCACCCGCCTCACCGGGCCGACATAACGCTGGCGTTCCGCCTCGTCCAGCGGGGCGAACGGACCTCGGGTGGGGTTGACCGGCGGCCAGAGCGGCAGTTCCGCCTCCACGGCACCCATCACATGGACCACCTCCGATTAAAGCGTTGAGTAGTCACATTGGTGCGCCACGTTACCCATCGATGATGGTCTACACAATCCCCACGGTCGCGGCCCGGGGCGCGGTCAGGGTGCGCGCCGTACCGCGGCGCGGGCGTGGACGGCGGCGCCGGCGCCTGACCCGGCCCGGGCAGCACGCTTGTCGCGGACGCTCGGACTACTCCGACTACTCGGACGGCCGGCCGCCGGGTCCCGATCCGCTGTGACCTGCGCCACTGCCCCTCGGGCGCCGGTCACCGGCGTGACCGGTCAGGGCAGGTCAGGGCGTCCAGCGTACGCCCGGGTTCACCCGCCCGGACCAGTCGAAGACGGCCATGTTGTCCCACTGGTTGCCGGTGCCGTTGATGTCGGCCGGGTCCCAGCCGTTGCCGCGCACGGCATACCAGGTCGGCTCCCAGTAGAAGACCCCGATGGCGCCGGCGTTGCGCGCGGTGTTCTGCACCCAGTCGAACTCCTGGGCCTGCCCGGCCCAGGTCGCGGCGATGCCGTCACACGTCGCGTCGCCGACGGCGTTCGGCTCGCCGTCCGCGTCGTCGCGGGTGAAGGGGTACGCGGTCTCCACGATCACCACCGGCTTGCCGTAGCGACCGCGCAGGTCGACGATGTTCCGGTAGAGGTTCGCCAGCGTGCCGTGCCACATGCAGTAGTACGACAGGGCGGTGACGTCCCACTGCACGCCCTGGGCGCGGATGCCGTCGTAGAACCAGCGGGCGTTGGCGTTGCTGTCGGCGTCCGCGGTGTGGATCATCACCGGGATGTCGCCGCCGCACGCCTTGGTCGCCTGGTAGCCCTGCTTCAGCAGGCCGGCCAGCGGCGCGAAGTCGTTGTTGACGACCTTCCCCTCGTTCCACAGCATCCCGACGTTGATCTCGTTGCCGATCTGCACGCTGTCCGGCGGGGTGCCCTGCGCCCGGAGGCTGGCGCAGACGTCGTAGGTGAAGGCGTACACGTCGGTCCGCAGCTGGCTCAGGCTGTGTCCGGCCCAGGCGGCCGGCTTGTACTGCTTGCCGGGGTCGGCCCAGGTGTCGGAGTAGTGGAAGTCGATGAGCACCTTCAGGCCCTTCGCCCGGGCCGCGCTCGCCTGGGTCAGCACCCGACTCTTGTTGTTGTAGCCGCTGGCCGGGTTGTTCCAGACGCGCAGCCGGACGTAGTTGACGCCGACGGACTTCAGGATGTCCAGGGGGTCGCGGGCGACACCGCCGGCGTCGTAGTACCTCGCGCCCAGGTCCAGACTGCGCTGCAACGAGGAGATGTCGGCGCCCCGCATGGCGAGCGTGTTCGCCGCGGCGGCGGGCGCGGGCACGCCGCCGAGCGTGGTGGCGACGGCGAGGACGCCGGCCACGGCGACCGTGAGCAGGGCGCCGGGGCGGCGGCGGTGGGGTACGGCGGGACGGGCGCTCACGGGACTTCCTCTCACGAGCCGACGGCGCAGGGGGCGCCGTTCAGCGTGAAGCCGGTCGGCGGCGCGTCGCTGGCGCTCCACCGGCCCTGGATGCCGAAGGTCGCCGAGCCGTTCGGCGCGAGGACGCGGTTCCAGTCGACGTTGCGGGCGGTCACGGTGGCGCCGGTCTGCCCGACCGTGGCGTTCCACCCCGAGGTGACCTGCTGGTCGCCGGGGAAGCCGAAGGCGACCGTCCAGCCGTCGATCGGCGCCGCCCCGACGTTCTGGACCGTCACCGTGGCCACGAAGCCGCCCTGCCACTCGGACTGGTTCCGGTAGGTCACCCGGCAGGTCGAGGGCGGCGGCGTGGGCGCCGTGGGCAGGGTGACCGTGTTCGACGCGATCGACACGTTGCCCACCGCGTCCCGGGCCCGGACGTAGTACAGGTTGCGCAGCGGCGTCGACGCGGGCAGCGAGGCCGTGTACGTCGTACCCGGCACGGTGGCGACAAGCGTCGAGCTGAACCAGCCGTCGAACCGGTAGACGTTGTAGCCGAGCACGCCGACGTCGTCCGTCGACGGCGACCAGGACAGCGCGGCGGTCGACGCGGTCACCTCGCCGACGGTCAGGTTCTGCGGGGCGCTCGGCGGGGTGGTGTCCGGGCCGGTGTCCGTCACCGGGGTGACCACGGTCAGCGCGTCCGTCGAGATCGAGCGGTGTCCGAGGGTGTCGCGGGCAGCCACCCGGAAGGAGTACTGCTGGCCGGGCCGAAGGTAGTTGGTGATCGTGGTGGAGGTGACCGCCCCGACGCTGGCGCTGTAGATGACGTCGTCGAACGCCTGGTAGTAGGTGATGTCGTAGCCGGCGACCGGGCAGCAGCCGGGCGTGGCAGCCGTCCAGGTGAGGGTGACCGATCCGGTCCGGACCTCGCCGGCGGCCAGGTTCGTGGGCGCGCTCGGCGGGAAGGGGGTGGTGCTCGGCGTGCTGGGCGCCGTGGTCGGCGCCGCCGGCCCGGTCGACTCCGCGGCGGGTACCCGGGCCGCGCCGGGCGCCGGGGCGACGCCGGCGTACGCGGCGGGCGCCACGGTGCCCGCGTCGGCCGTCGGGGCGGCGATCAGTGCGGTGCCGAGCACCGCCGTCGACAGCACGACGGCAATCGGCAGAACCGGTCGTGGGCGGCGGAACAGCGAGGACGAGCGGACGCCTGTCATACCTCGACGATGCCGTCATTCATCGATGATCGCCAACATGTCTCACACCTCGGTCGATCTTGACGGTCCAGCCGCGTCGCCATAGAGTTGAACATGTTCAACTCTTGTCGGGTGAGGAGGAACCGTGAGGGTCGTCATCCCTGGCGGCACCGGGCAGGTCGGCACGATCCTGGATCGGGCGCTGACCGCCGAGGGCCACGACGTCGTGCTGCTGACCCGCTCGCCGCGGGGCCCGCGCCAGGTCCGGTGGGACGGCGCCACGCTCGGCGACTGGGCCGAGCGGATCGACGGCAGCGACGTGGTCGTCAACCTGGCGGGGCGCAGTGTGAGCTGCCGGTACACCGCCGCGAACCTCGACGCCATGATGAGGTCCCGGGTGGAGTCCACCCGGGTGGTCGGCGAGGCCATCGGCCGGGCGGCCCGACCGCCCCGGGTGTGGTTGCAGATGAGCACCGCGACGATCTACGCGCACCGCTTCGACGCCACCAACGACGAACACGCCGGCCTGATCGGCGGCGACGAACCCGGCGTGCCCGGATACTGGGCGTACAGCGTCCAGATCGCGCGGAACTGGGAGGCGGCCCAGGAACAGGCGGCCACCCCGCACACGCGCAAGGTCGCACTCCGGTCGGCCATGGTGATGAGCCCCGACCGGGGTGGCGTGTTCGACGTGCTGAGCTGGCTGGCACGGCTCGGCCTCGGCGGGCCGGTCGCCGGCGGCCGGCAGTACGTCTCCTGGATCCACGACCGGGACCTCGTCCGCGCCGTCCGCTTCCTGATCGCCCGCGACGACCTCGCCGGGGCGGTGAACCTGGCCGCGCCGCACCCGTTGCCGCAGCGGGAGTTCATGCGCGCGCTCCGGTCGGCCTGGCGGATGCCGGTCGGCCTGCCCGCCACCGGATGGATGGCGGAGCTCGGCGCGTTCGCGCTCCGGTCGGACACCGAACTGCTGCTGAAGAGCCGGCGGGTCACCCCGGGACGACTCACCGACGCGGGGTTCACGTTCACCCACCCCCACTGGCCGGCCGCCGCCGGGGAGCTGGCACGACGGCGTCGCCGGGGGCAGGGCGAGGCGACGGCCGACGGCACCGGCCGTTCCCCGGCAGGTTGACTCCTGCCGGACGTCCTGCCTGTCCCCCCACATCGGACGTTGCTTGACTCGGCGTCATGACACACATTCGGAAAGCGATCGCCCGTACGGTGGTCGCCGGAGCGGTGATCGGCGCGACGGCGCTCACCGGACCCCTCGCCGGACACGCGGCGTCCGACCGGCCGGAGGCCACCCGGGCCCCCGGCACCATCCTCGACGTCATCCCGGCCCGGACCGTGGACCGGATGGTCGCCCAGGCCCCGCTCGTCGACGCCGCCAACGTCATCCGCACCGCGGTGGAGCGCACGCCGGCCCGCGGCTACGCCGGCATCGGCCTGGTCGACGACCACGTCACCCTGTGGTGGAAGGGCGCGCCACCCGCCGACGTCACGGCAGCCGTCACCGCCGCCCGCCGCACCGCGCCGGTCCAGGTGGCCGGCGCCACCTGGTCCCGCGCCGACCTGCGCAAGGCCGCCGCCCGACTCACCCCGGTGGTGGAGGCCGGCCCGGCGGGCGCCGGCCGCTCGGTGCGACTGCGCACCGACGGCAGCGGCATCGAGATCGCCGTCGACCGCACCCCGGGCGCCGCGCTGCCGAAGCTGCCGGCCACCGGCGTCCGGACCAGCGTGGTCACCCGCGACCGGATGGTGCCCCGGTCGCGGGCCAACGACGCCGCGCCGTTCGACGGCGGCGCGGGCATCGGGTTCACCACCCCCGGGTGCACCGCCGGCTTCGGCGTGCGCAACGCGGACACCAACGCCGGCTACGTCCTCACCGCCGAGCACTGCGGCGCCGTCGGCTCGCCCTGGCACGTCGGCTGGAACACGTCCACCGGCACCGGCACGCTCGTCGGCTACGCGGTCGACAGCAACGACGACCACGACACGATGATCATTTCGACGTCCGCCCCCGGGGACCACATCTACGTCGGCGGCCAGCACGACGAGGTCCGGGCCCGGGTGGCCGGCTGGACCGAGGTCTTCCCCGGCCAACTGCTGTGCCAGTCCGGGTACACCTCCGCCGGCGAACTCGGCGGCCCGGTCTGCAACCTGCGGGTCGAATTCCACTACGACGACATCGAGGACCTCGTCGAGGCCACCCAGCTCGACGGCGACGAGGCGGCCCGGGGCGGCGACAGCGGCGGCCCGGTCTACGCCGTCAACGCCGACGGCACCGTGCTCGCCGCCGGCACCACCACCCGGTCGGCGGGCCCGGGCTTCGGCTTCCAGGACTTCGCCACCGCCCGCGACGACTACGGCAACCTCGTGCCGGCGACGGCGAGCGCCAGCACCTGCCGGGTCTCCTTCGTCGTCACCAACTCGTGGGGCACCGGATACGCCGCCAGCGTCACCGTCTACAACGACGGCCCGGCCGTCAACGGCTGGTCGCTGGGCTGGACCTTCCCCGGCGGCCAGGTTCTCCAGGGCCACTGGAACGGCGTCTTCCAGCAGACCGGCCCGGCGGTGACCGTCACCAACGAGGGGCACAACGCCGCCATCCCGACCGGGGGCGCGGTGAACGTCGGCTTCACCGCCGACGGCTCCCCCGCCGTGCCGGCGCCGTTCACGCTCAACGGCACCACCTGCAACTGACCTCACCCACCGACCCGGGCTCCGTCGCACCGTCGGCGGGGCCCGGGCGTCGTGCCGGTCCGGTCCGGGCCGGTCCGCTCAGGCCGGCCGGTTCCGCCGCACCAGCCCCTGGACCAGTTCCCGGCGCAGCGTGGCGCGCAGCGTCCGCACCTCGGGGGCGTCCAGTTCGCCGCACCTGTCGAGCGCCCGCCGACGCAGCCGGCCGGCGTCGTCGCCCAGGTCCGGGTTCGCGTCGGCCAGGACCGCGAGCGCGTGCAGCGTCTGCGCCTCCCACCACGGGCAGGACAGCGCGGCGTACAGGGCCAACGCCGCCCGCAGCGCGTCGGCCGCCGCCTTCGCCCCGCCCAACGCCCGAAGCGCGAGCCCGTACCGGTGCACGGCGTTGGCCTCGCTGAACGTCGCGCCGCACCGCTGGAACACCCGGCGGGCACGGTCGTACTGGTCGGCGGCGTCCCGCCACCGACCCATCCCGGCCAGGTCCGCCCCCAGGCTCATCATCGCGCCGGCCCGGGCCACCGCCGCGCCGGTACGGCTGAGACCGTTGCCCCGGCCGTAGAACGCCAGCACCTCGCGGTGCACCCCGGCCGCCTCGGCGAACCGGCCGAGCGCGGCCAGCGCGGCGCCCTGCACGCTCGCCGCGCTGTACTCGCCGAGCGCGTACCCGATCTCGCGGAACAGGCCGACGGCCCGGTGGCTGTGGTCGATGGCCGGCCCGCCGTGCCCGATCCGGACCTGGATCGCCGCGATGTAGGTGAGTGCCCACGCCTCCTCGCGGCGGTCCCCGATCCGCCGGGCCAGGTCCAGCGCCCGGCCGAAGGCGACCAGCCCGTCGCTGTTGCGGTCCCGGCAGAAGTACCGGGCCCACCCCAGGAAGTTCAGGAGCACGGCCTCGTCGTGCGGACTGCCGGCGGCCTGGGCCGCGGCCAGGCCCAGCGAGAAGATCTCGTCCCAGGAGTGCCGGTGGCTGTTGGCGTCGGAATACCAGTGCAGCCCCCGGGCGACCGCGACCACGTCGGCGTGCCGTCCGCGCCGGGACGCGTCGCGCAGCGCCGCCAGCCAGTTGCCGGACTCCCGGTCCAGCCAGTACGCCGCCTCCCGGTCGTCGTCGAACTCCGAGTCGGCCCGGCAGGCGACCGGTTCGAACATCGCACCTGCCTGCCGGGTACGCCACAGCAGCCAGTCGACCATCCGGTCGTGCGCCCTGGTCCGGGAGCCCCGGTGCTCCTCGGCGTCGAGGCGCTCGGAGGCGTAGAGCCGAACCAGGTCGTGGAACTGGTAGCGGTCCCCCACGGTCAGGAGCACCCCGGCCTCGACCAGCTCCTCCAACGCCGCCGACGCGGTCTCCTCGTCGGTGCCGGCCACGGCGGCGACCAGCGCGGCGGCGAAGTCGGCGCCGGGAATCAGCGAGGCACGTCGGAACACCCGTGCGGTCATTGGGTCCAGTTGCCGGTAGGAGACCTCGAACGCGGACCGGACGTCCAGGTCACCGGCGGTCAGCACGGTCAGTCGCCGACGCTGGTCGTGGAGCAGGTCGACGAGCCGGCCGACCGTCCACTCCGGTCGGCTGGCGAGGCGGTTGCCGGCGATCCGGAGGGCCAGCGGCAGCCGGCCGCAGAGCTTGACGAGTTGATCCGCGGCGGCCGGCTCGGCGGCGATCCGGTCGGCGCCGACGATCGCCGTGAGCAGCAGTCGACCGGCCGCCGGCGAGAGCAGGTCGAGCGGCTGCCGGACCGCGCCGGCCAGACCGGTCAGCGGACGCCGGCAGGTGACCAGCACGAGGCACCGGTGCCCGGCCGGCAGCAGCGGACGCACCTGGGCCTCGTCCGCGGCGTCGTCCAGGACCAGCAGCAGCGGCCGGTCCCGCGAGAGGGTGCGGAACAGCCCACCCCGTTCGGCCGGTGACACCGGCACCCGGCTGTCCGGCACCCCGAGCGACCGCAGCAACCCGGCCAGCGCCTCGGCCGGGTCGACCGGTCCGGCCGGTGGGCCGCCCCGCAGGTCGACGAAGAGCTGCCCGCCGGCGAAGGCCGGACCGAGTCGTTGTCCGGCCGCGACGGCGAGGCTGGTCTTGCCGATCCCCGGCGGGCCGTGCACCACCACCACCACCGAGGCGGTGTCCGGCCGCCCGGCGGCGACGTCGGCGGCCAGCGTCGCGAGCCGGTCCAGGATCTCCGCGCGACCGGCCAGGTCCGGCAGGGGCGCCGGAAGTTCCCCCGGCACGGCCACCGCCGGGTGGTCCTCCGGCCCGACCGGACGGTCGGACGACTGCCGCTCGGCCCGGGCCAGGGCGACGAAGCGGTCACGGTCCGCCCCGGCCAGCCGCAGCGCGTCGGCGAGCAGCACCACCGTGCGCCGTTGCGGGTTGCGGACCCGACCGCGTTCCATCTCGCGGATGCTGCGGACGCTGGAGCCGGCCGCCTCGGCCAGCTCCTCCTGGGTCAGCCCCCGCTCCCGACGGAACGCCCTGAGCACCGCCCCGAACCGGTCACGCTGCACCTGACTTGTCGGCATGTTCCGTTACCTCTCAGTGCGCTCTAGCGAGCACACGAGTAGTAGTCCCGCCTTGCGGTGGGACGGTCCCGGTCTTGCCCGCCGTGGCGGTGCCGGGTTGACGCTTCGTCGCCGCCTGCCCCGCGAGCGGGGTCTTACGGTCGGCTCCACGTCCAGCCACCGGGCCACTCCCGGCGGTGTCGATCTCAGCCGCGAGCGCGGACAGGTTACGGGCGGCGTTGAGATCCCGATCGAGGACCAGGGCGCACGCCTCGCAGGTGTACTCACGCTGGGACAGGGCGAGTTTGGCTTTCACCGCGTCACAGCCCGAACACGTTTTCGATGAGGGGTACCAACGGTCGGCGACGATCAGCCGGCCGCCGTTCCACGAGGTTTTGTAGGCGAGTTGCCGGCGGATCTCGGCGAACGCGGCGTCGGCGATGTGTCGGGCCAGCCGGCGGTTACGCAGCATCCCGGCGACGTTGAGGTCTTCCACCACGACCGTGCCGTGTTCGCGGGCGAGGCGGGTGGTGAGCTTGTGCAGGCCGTCGCGGCGTAGGTTCGCCACCCGGGCATGAGCGCGGCCGAGCCGGTCGGCGGCGCACTGCCACCGCTTCGACGGGCGGTGCCCGGTTCGCCGGTTCGGGCCAGCCTTGCGGGTCATCGCCCGGCCGAGCGCGCGTAGACGCCGCTGGGCGTCGCCGAGGTGCCGAGGGTTGGGCACCAGCTCGCCGGTGGACAGGACCGCGAGGTGCTTCACGCCGACGTCCACGCCCACCACCGAGGCGGGGCGGGCTGGTTGGCGCTCGGCGCGTTGCACCTCGACGCAGAACGACACGTGCCAGCGTCCCCCGTCACGGCGCACCCTCGCGGACATGATCCGGGCGGTGCCGTTTTCGAGGCGGCGAGCCAGCTTGCGCGCCGACTCGTACAACGTCAACCGACCCAACCGAGGCAACACCACATGCATGCGGTCAGGCTCGACGCGGATCGCGCCCGTGGTGAACCGCACGGTCGGGGTGGCGCGGCGGCGGGACTTGAACCGGGGGAAGCCGACCAGCCGGGAGTCCGCCCAGTTCTTCAACCCCCGGGCGAGGGCGTCCAGGCCGGTGTTGAACGCCTCCTTGGAACACTCCCGCCACCACGGCGCGACGTCGTCCTTTGCCGCGTTCCAAGCCCGGCGCAACGCCGGCAGCGTCCATGACACACCCGGAGTTAGTTGGTGATCAGAAAGGCCGTAGGTGCGTTCCGCCGCCCGCTGGTCCATCACCGCTTTGACCCGGGCAAGCGCCCAGTTGTGGGCGACCCGGGCCGCCCCGGCGTGCGCGAGCACTGCGCGTTCCTGCGTGGGGGTGAGATCCAGGGCGAACCGATACGCTTGGATCGTCTTCACGCCGGCCCCTCGATGGCGGCCTCGACCGCGCGACGGGCGCGGTTCACCGAAGCGCGGCGGCCGTACAGGCGGACACAGAGGGATGTCAGGATCTCGGTGACGTCACGCACAAGGTCGTCGTCCACCTCGGCGGTGTCGACCACCAGGAGGCGGCGACCCTGCGCTTCGAGGGCGGCCTCGACGTACTCCGCGCCGAAGCGGGCGGATCGGTCCCGGTGCTCAACCACGATCGTCGACACAGCAGGGTCGCGTAGCAGGGCGAGCCGGTACGCAGGAACAGGCAACGTCCCGGACTCGTACCGCCGCCGTGCGGTTGCGTACGAGATGCCGGTGGCCACTGCCCACTCCTTCAGGTTCATCGTGCCGACTATTGCGAACTATTGAGCGCTCATGACGCCTGGAACGGCATCAGCATCCAGCCCTCACCACCCGACGCCCCACAGTGACGTAACGCGGATCGATGATCCCACGGTGGTGACCCTCCGCAGGGCACTGTGGACGGACTGTGATCATTGCCATGTCGGACAGCGCACCACCCGTAACGCGTCCTAGGAACCTGGTTCACCTGCTGGCCGATCGGCCGCAGAGCATCGGTCGGTGGGTCGTCGTAGGCTCGGCGGAACGCCACCGCTGCGGGGCGTGATCGCCGTCCGTGCCGTTCGGACAAGGGAGATCCGGATGCACCTGCCCCTCGACGCACCACTGTCGAGCGCGCCGAAGACCGCCGTCCTCTGGGGTGTCTCCTTCGACGGCACGCCGATGTCCGGAGTCGTGGTCGAGTTCGTCAAGCTCGCCGACGTGTTCCGCCAACGCGGCCACCGCGTGCTGCTGGACATCGGGTACGACATCAAGGAGGACAAGAACCGCTTCTTCGACCCCTACACCGACGAGGCCCGATACCTGCCGTCCTGGATCGAGCTGACCCGGGTGGACGGGCTCGCCGACGTCGCCGGCTACGACCCGGCGTTCGTCCGCGACACGCTGCACGCGGTACGCCACGGCGAGCCCCTGCCGTCCCGGACCGACGCGGTCAGCGACGCGATCGCCGACCGGATCGTCGCCACCTGGCGTCGCCACTCGGTGACGGCCGTGCTGGTGGAGAACGGCACGCTGCCGGAGAACGTCGCGTACACCCGGGCGCTCTACCGCGCCATCGAACGGTACGGCCGGGAGACGGGCCTGGGCACCTACGTGCTGTGGCGTGACCACGACCTGATGTGGACCAGTGAGCCGGCCAGCGGGAAGTACGGCGTTCCGCCCTACCCGCACGCGGTGCGCCCGGTCGACTCGCCGCACATCCGCTACCTCGCCCTGCACGAGCAGGCCCGCCGACGCACCCTGGACTGGTCCCCCGGGCTGCGGGACATCCGCGTGCTGCACAACTCGTTCCGGTTCGAGCCGGCGGAGCCGGACCCGGTCGACCGCCGGTTCCGGGCGCACCACGGGATCCCCGACGACGCGGCCCTGATCGCGCGCTTCACCCGGCTGGTGCCGCAGAAGCGGATCGACCGCGACATCGACCTGCTCGCCCGGCTGATCCGGTGGTTCGCCGACCGAGGGGTCGACCGGCCGGTCTACCTGTTCGTCGCCGGCGATCCCACCGAACACCCGGCCACGGCCGCGGCGCTGCGGGCGTACGCCGCACACCGGCAGGTCGCCCACCGGGTGGTCTTCGGTGGCCGGCTGGCGCCCCGTGACGTGCCCCCCGGCCCGGAACGCGGCCACACGGTGGGGGACCTGCTCGCGCAGGCCGACCTGACGTCGTTCCTGACCTCGTACGACTACGAGAGCTACGGGAACCCGATCGGCGAGTCGATCGCCTCCGGGGTGCCCTACCTGACCACCCGCTACGAGATGTACGACGCCGTGTACGGCAGCAAGGGGCTGCACGCGCCGGTGCTCGACGTGACCCCCACCGATGAGGCGCCGATCACCGACGCCTTCGTCGCCGAGGTCGCCGAGCTGCTCACCAATCCGGTCCTGCACCGCCGGGTGGCGGCCTTCAACCACGCCCGCGGCAAGCACTACTTCGCCGCCAACCGGGCCACGGAGCTGGTGGACGAGTTGCTCGGCGCCGCGCCGGCGCCCGTCCCGCGGCCCGGGCCGGCGGCCCCCGAGGTGTACGGCCGGGCGGGGCGGGCCGCCGTGCCCGCCCTGACGGCGGAAACCCGGATGACGGTCGTCCTGCCGGTGCTCGACGAGGCGGCCAACCTCGCCGCGGTGCTCGGATCGCTGGCCGGCCAGCGCGGGCCCGACGGCCCCCTCGACCGAGCGCTGTTCGACGTGCTGCTTGTCGACAACAACTCGACCGACGACACCGTGGCCCGGGCCCGCCGACTGGCCGCCGCCCATCCGGGGTTGCGCGTGCACGTCATCGGGGAGTCCGCGCAGGGCGTGTCGTGCGCCCGGAAGGCCGGCATGGACCTCGCCGCCGAGCGGGCCCGCCGGCGCGACGCGGCCGACACCGGCCTGCCCCCGTTCTACCTCGTCTCGGCGGACGCCGACTGCCGCGTCGACAGGTACTGGTTGTCGGCGCTGCTGACGGCGATGGACGGCGGCAAGGCCGCGATCGGGGTCTGCGACTACCACTACGACCGGGAGCACTTCACCGACCGGCCGTTGCTCTGGGACGCGATCGACCGGACGCTGCGGTGCCGGGCGGTGACGTTCGGCCTGTTCGGCGGCTTCCCCGACGGCAAGGGATTCGCGGTGGAACGGCAGGCCTACGAGCGGGTGGGCGGCATCGAGCTGTCCTACCAGGTCAAGGACGGCCGGTTCGTCAACCACCTCTCCGACGACTGGGACTTCGGCATCCTGGTCCGGGCCAGCGGTGACGACATCACGTACGTGCCCCGGTCCCGAGTGGAGATCAACCCGCGCCGGGTCGACCACGCGATCGACGAGGTGATCGCCGGGCGGGCGTACGGCGCCGGCGGCATCATCACCATGCGCGACATCCGCCCGGACGCCGCCCACTCCCCGGCCGTCGACCTCACCGAGGACGAGGCGGTCCAGGCGTGGGAGTTCTCGATCAAGGACTTCGTGCCGAAGAACATGATCCTTCCGGTGCTGCTGACCCCGGCCCTGCTCGACGAACGCGCGGTGATCGAGTTCTTCACGCCCGCGCTGGCGGACCGGCTGGCGCGACGCATCGCCGAGATCAGGGCCGAGAGCCGGCTGATCGACTTCGTCCCCATCCACTCCTACAAGTCCCCCAGCTTCCGGCTCTACTTCGAGTTCGCGGCGGAGTTGTTCGCCCGGCTCCGCGCCACGGTCGGGCCGGACATCGGATATCCGCCACCGCTGCCGGACTGCCTCCAAAAGATCCGGGAGGAGGGCGACCCCGGGCGGTTCCGCGACTTCGTCCGCCACTACTGCGAGGACCGCGAATCCGGCGCGGCCCACGACTACTTCGGCAACGGAGGGGTGTTCTGATGAGCGACGCCTACGAGGACGCGCTGGCCTCGCTGTCCCACCTCGACCCCGACCATCCGCGGCCCGCCGTCGTGGACGTGCTCGCCGCGCCGGAGAACCGCCGGCTGCTCGAGTACGTCGCCCTCGACCCGTTCGGGTCGCACGTCTTCCCCGGCGACATCCCGGACGCCCCCGTGGACTCCTTCCTCGACGACCTGAACGCGCAACTGGCGAACACCCGGCCCATCCACCTGTGGTCCTACATCCCGACCTGCAGCTACCGGTGCCGGTTCTGCCAGTACCCGGTGGTGCTGGTGAAGGGCGACCCGACGGTCACCCGGGCGAAGGTGGACCGGTGGGTCGACCTCAACATCCGGGAGGCCCAGCTCTGGCTCGACCGGGTGCCGAACCTCCGCGACGCGCCGATCGGCGAGTTCAACGTCTTCGGCGGCACCCCGTCCCTGATGTCGCTCGACGCGGTGGCCCGGCTGCTCGACTTCTACCGCGCCAACTTCGCCTTCGCCCCGGACACCGCCGTCCGTTTCGAGGGCGACCCGACCACCTTCACCGAGCCGCTGTTGGAGTTCCTGCTGGAGCAGGGTTGCCGCAAGCTGTCCTGCGGGGTGCAGTCGTTCGACGACCCGGTGCTGCGGCTGTCCGGGCGGGAGCACGAGGCCGTCGAGTGCCGGGCCTTCCTGGCGAACACCCGCCGGCTCGGCTTCGACTGGGTGACCGTCGACCTGATGTACGGACTGCTCGACCAGACCGTCGACAGCGTGCGGCGTGACCTCGACACCGTTCGGGAGTACGAGGTGCCCGGCCTGGTCTGCACCAAGCTGCACCTGCGCTCGTACGCCGACACCCGCACCGGTGTCGCCGGTGACCGGCCCGCCGCCTGGCAGTTCGCCGGCTACCGGGACCGGCTCGCCGCCGCCGGCCACCACTGGCCCACGCTCGGCGAGCAGTACCAGATGCGCGACGTGCTGGCCGGTGGGTTGACTGCGGCGGGCTACCGGGAGCACCCGACCATGTACTTCCACCGGGCCGGGCACGCCCCGGAGATGTGGAAGGCCATCATGGTGGACCAGGACCGGCAGGACGCCGAGGTCGCCATCGGCCTGGGCGGCAGCTCCAGTTGCCGGCGCTCGGAGGCGATGACCGAGGTCAACGAGCGGCGTTACGTCGAGGCGGTGGAGGCCGGTGTGCTGCCGCTGGCCTCGGCCACCCGGTTCGGGCCACTGGCCACCGAGTCCCGCTCGATCAAGATGGCCCTGTCGACGCTGCAACCGCTGCGGGACGACCTGCACCGGGAACGGTTCGAGGGCCGGTCCCTGTTCGACGAGCCGTGGGGCAGCGCCTTCGCCGCCCTGGAGCGCCGCGGCCTGCTCACCACGGACCGCGACGCCGGCTCCGTCACGCTGACGTCCACCGGCGAGGTCCTGGTGGAAGCCATCATGCACACCGAGCTCGGGTAATGCCTCACTGATCCGCGCCTCGACGGCGGAGCCCGACGTGCGACTGGACCAGGTATGTCATCCCGGCCAGGAGGGAGAGCACGCCGGAGAGGACGACGGCCCCCCGGTAGCGGCCGGCGGACATCAGGGTCCCGTAGGCGAGGGAGGCCGCGGCGCTGCCGGCGAAGATGCCCATCCGCTGGACCCCGTTGACGAACGCGCGGGTGCCCTGCGCGGCCCGGCTGTTGGCGAAGTTGTCGAGGACCGGCATCTGGGCGTAGTGCGCCCCCTGGCGCAGCAGGTACCAGAGCACGAAGAAGCCGGCCGTGCCGGCGGTGGCGCTCAGGATCTGCAGGAACAGGGCCGCGATCATGGCGAAGCCGGCCACCCGGAGGGCGCCGCCGCGCTTCATCAGCGGGAACAGGACGAAGATGCCCAGGACGCTGGCCAGGCGGTCCGCGACCAGGAGCCAGCCCAGCGACTCGGTGGCCAGGTGCAGGTAGTTGACGGCCACCAGGTTGATGAAGCGGATGGCGAGGACACCGGCGCCGCCGACGAGGACGGCGAGGACGAACAGGCCGGCGAGGTGACCGGCGTTGGCGCGCAGGGCCGGCAGCACCGGGGGGCGGGGCTCGCCGGGCACGACGGCCGGCGCGGCGTCGCGGCGCCACATCGCGATGCGGGCCACGCCGATCAGCACCGCCAGGACGGCGGAACACAGCAGGTCGAAGCGGTACCAGCCGGCGGTCTCCGCGCCGACGCGGGCGAGCAGCACGCCGGCCACGTTGCCGACCGCGGAGGCGGTCAGGAAGGCGACGAAGCCGGTGCGGAACAGCGCGAAGCGTTCCTGCTCGTCGTGGATGGCCGAGGCGAGCACAGCGTTGACGCTGACCAGCATCAGGGCCGAGCAGACGCTGTTGAGACCGAACAGCAGCAGGTGGGCGGAGAGGCTGTCGACGAACGGGATCGCCAGCATCGTGCCGGCGAAACCGAAGCTGCTGAGCAGCATCATCGGTTCCAGACCGAGCCGGTCGGTGAAGGCGCTCAGCGGCAGCACGATCACCGCCATCACGGTGAAGCCGACCGAGAAGACCTGCCCCGCGCCGGCCGGCGGGATGCCCACCTGCCCCAGGAACAGGGCGTAGTACATGTCGAACAGACTGGTCGCCAGGCCGAAGAAGACCTGGCTGAGCACGAAGCCGGTGCGGACCCGCCGCAGGTGGTGCTCGCGGCGGGTCACGGAACCGGTGTCCGGAAGCAGAGTCACCGAGCAGAGTCTCCCGTCAGCGGGGTGCGCGCCGGGTGCGACGCGCCGAGCTCTCGCCCGGCCTTGGACACCAGGATGCCGTCGAGGTAGAGGTGGTCGAGTTCGGTGCGGACGAAGGTGCAGAGCGCGTGCAGCGGCGTCTCGACGATCGGCTCCCCGGCGTCGTTGTACGACGTGTTCAGCACGATCGGCACCCCGGTCAGCTCGTGGAAGGCGGAGATCACCGCGTGGTAGGCCGGGTTGTCGTCCGCCGAGACCGTCTGCAGGCGGGCGGTGCCGTCGACGTGCGTGATGCTGGGGACGCTCTCCCGGCGGGCCGCGACGACCTGCGGGACGAGCAGCATGAAGTTGCTGTCACCGGTGAAGTCGAACCACTCCCCCGCGTGCTCGGCGAGCGCGGACGGGGCGTACGGGCGGAACGGCTCCCGGTGCTTGACCACGTTGTTCAGGTAGTCGCGCATCGCGGGGTGCCGGGGGTCCGCCAGCATGCTGCGGTTGCCCAGCGCGCGCGGGCCGATCTCGGAACCGCCGTTGAACCACCCCACCACCCGGTGCGCGGCGAGCAGCTCGGCGACGTCCCGGGGGCCGGCCTCCCGCGAGGTCAGCTCGACCCCGGTGTGGTCGGCGACCCGGCGCACCGCGTCCAGCACCTCGTCCCGGGAATACGCCCGGCCGAACGACGCCGTCCGCATCACCGAGGGACGCCGGTTGCCGAGCAGCTCGACGCTGCCGTAGAGGGCCGCGCCGATCGCGACGCCCGAGTCGCCGGCCGCCGGCGGGATGAAGAGGTCACGGAACGGCGACTCGGTGCGTACCCGCTCGTTGGCGACCGAGTTGAGCATGACGCCACCGGCCATGCAGAGGTTGTCCGAGCCGGTCAGCTCGTGCGCCACGCCGGCGAGGTGCAGCATCGCCCGCTCCAGCTCGGCCTGCACGTGGTGGGCGACGTCCTCCGCGAACGGCGACTGCCAGCGCAGCGGGTCGGCCGGGTCGTAGTCGGCGCCCTCCTCGGCGAGCAGCCGTTGCCAGATGTCCTCGAGATCCTTCTGGGCGGAGCGGATGTCGAACCCGTCCAACGTCAGCCAGTGCCCCCAGTCGGGACGCGGCCGACCGTAGGGCGCCAGCCCCATGGTCTTGCCCGCCTCGGGATAGCCGCCGCAGCCGAACACCCCGAAGTCGGGGGTGCCGTACCGGGTGACGAAGCCCAGCCGGGCGGTGAAGAAGTCGTAGAACAGGCCGAGGCTCAGGTCGGAGTAGTCGGCCGGGTAGCGGCAGGCGGTCACCGGCGCCAACCGGTCGCCGTCGCCCCGGAAGAGGGTGTGCTTCTCGATGCTGCCGTCCGGGAACCGGGCGCCGGCCTGGTCCACGACGAGCACGGCCGCCTCGTCGTACCCGGACGGGTGGTAGGCGACGGCGGCGTGGGCGCGGTGGTGGCCGGGCAGCGGCAGCGCGCGGACCTTGCTCTTGTCCTTGATGGGCAGCTCGCGCAGGATGCGGTGGACGGCGCCGTCGCCGAGGGGTCGGTTGCCGACCACGAGGTCCACGTCGTCGATCCCGGCGCCGACCGCGTCGAGGCAGTAGGCGATCGCCTTCATCGGCAGGGTCTTGGTGATGCGTTCGAAGTGGCCCTGCACGAGGAAGCCCTCGGAGTGCTTGATGCGGTCCAGGCGCTCCTCCTCGACGGCGACGGCGATCTCGCCGTCGCGAACCAGGCAGGCGGAGCGGTCGTGGCTGAGGTTCAGACCGAGCACGAGAGACATCGGACTCCATTTCCTAAGTCGGAGCGGTGCGGGCTGGTCAGGGCGTCGTGCGGCAGCGGTCCATCGCCTCGGCGAGGCCGTCGAGGATGCGGACCGCGTCGTCGCGCAGCGTCAGCGGGTCGGTGGTCCGCAGGAAGAGCAGGCCGGCATAGCCCAGAACGCCGGTGTTCGGGTGGTAGCGGGGCATCGGGCTGCCCGGCTCCTGGGACTGGCCGCGCACCAGCTCGACGCTGGTGGCGGGTGACACGAGCGACGACCAGTCGACCCGGTCGGGGTCGAACGGCGGCAGGACGGGCCAGGGCTTGCCCGCCGAGTCGGACGCGATGACCGAGAGGGACGCGGCGGCGCAGGTGGCGTCCGAGGGCAGGAGCAGCCGCCCCGGCAGCTCGGGCCGGTCGCCGAGCGCGGCGGCGTGCTGGAGGGCGACGAGGTCGACGCCGTAGACCTCGAGCAGCTCCCGGGTGACCGCCGCACCGCCGGCGCGGGCCGCCGACTCCAGCAACCGCACCGTGCCGTCGGCCATCAGTTTGAACTCGGTGTGGGTGGCGCAGGTGTCCAGGTCCAGCGCGTCGACGGCGCGGCGGGCGACGTCCGCGATGCGCTGTTGCAGCTCCGGCGCCAGCACGCACGGCGCCTGGTTGCTCAGCTCCACGTACACCGGGATCGTCGGCAGCCGCGCGGTGATCGCCAGGGGGTGGTAGGTGCCGCCGGTCACCAGCCCTTCGACGCTGAGGTAGTCGCCGAAGCCCGGCTCGGTGTACCAGCCATCGGTGCTCGACTCGATGACCTCCTCGGCCAGGAACCGGGGTCCGCTGGAGCTGCCGTGCTCGTACATGCCCGATCTCCTCGCGGCGTCGACGGCCGCCGCGAGTTCCCGCCACACCGGTTCGACGTCGTCGCCCGGCTGGATCGTGGCCTGCCCGATCGAGCCGGCGCCCAGCACCGACTTGACGATCACCGGGCCGGCCAGCTCGGCGCAGGCCGCGGTCAGGTCGTCGAGCGAGTCGACCGGGCGGAACGCCGGGTTCGGCACCCCGGCTGCCGCCCAGGCGCGGCGCATGAGCAGCTTGTTGCGGGAGGTCGCCGCGCCCGGACCGGGCCCGGGCAGGCCGAGCCGCCGGCAGGCCGCCGCGGTGGGCACCACGCAGTACTCGGAGAAGGTGAGCACGGCGTCGGCGCGGACGGCCGTGGCGTGCGCGACGATCTCGTCGGCCAGCGGGGCGTCCGGCCGGGCGTGGTGGAGCCGCCGGCACAGCCGGAACAGGAGTTCGCGTTGCCAGGGCTGGGGCTCGCCGACCAGCAGCACGTCGACGATGGCCCGGCTGGTCAGCCTCGGCAGCAGGTATTCCAGCGCCGGGCCACCCTTGCCGTACACCAGCAGGGTCACTGGTTGCATGCGTCATCGCTCCTGTTCGCGGGGGCCGACCTGGAGAAGCCGGTCGGCGTCTGCCAGAGATGGGTACGCAGGGACGTCCGCATGGCCCGCAGTTGTCCGTCGATGGTGTGCAGGTCCTCGCGGCTGGGGCGCCGCGGCGCCGGCCCGAGCAGGGGCAGCAGCACCTCCACCGCTTCCAGCAGGCACAGCACCGCGTCCCGCTCGGCGGTGACCGGCCCGGCGTGCACCGCCACCGTCAGGCGGCTCAGGTGCCCCAGCAGGTCTGCAGGACCGCCGTCGCGCTGTCCAGTTTCATCCGGGCCTGCTGCCACACCAGGCTCCGCGGCGACTCGAGGACGGCCGCGGCCACCTCCTCCCCGCGGTGCGCCGGCAGGTCGTGCAGGAACACCGCCTGCGGCCAGCGGCTCAGGAAGGCCTCGTCGATGTGGAAGGGCCGGAAGGTCTGGCGCCACAGCGGGTCCTCCTTGACGGTTCCGGTGGTCTGCCACCGTGTGGTGTACACGCAGTCGGCGACGTCCGGCAGGTCGTCTCGTTCGTGGGTCTGGCGCACCCGGGCGCCGGCCACGGCGTCCTCCGCCGCCGCGGCCAGGGTCGCGGCGTCGAGGCCGTAGCCCGGTGGGGTGTAGAGGGTCAGCTCGGCACCCGGGATCCGGGCCAGCGCGTGCGCCAGCGCGGAGGCGGTGTTGTTGCCCTCACCGACGTACACCACCCGGATGCCGTCCAGCGGGCCGAGGTGCCGTCGCAGCGTGGCCAGGTCGCACACCGCCTGGGTGGGGTGCTCCTCCCGGGCCATCGCGTTGATCAGCGGCAGGTTTCCGGCGTCGCGCATCCGGGCCAGCTCGGCGACGGTGCGGGTGCTGCGGATCACCACCCCGTCGAGCATCAGCCCGAGGATCCGCGCGGTGTCCTCGGCGGACTCGCCGGTGTTGGTCTGCAGGCTCTCCGGCCCGTAGGGCAGCACCTGCGCGCCGAGTCGGAGCGCCGCCACGCTGAACGCGGTGCGGGTCCGGGTCGAGGTGCGTTCGAAGAGCGTCGCCACCACCGCGCCGGTCAGGCTCGGCGGCACCGCGGCCGGGTCGTCGGCGACCCGGACGGCGGCGTCGACCAGGTCGGTGAGCTGCGCGGCGGTGAGGTCGCGCAGGGAGATGAGGCTGCCCCGACGGCCGGTCATCCGAGGTCCACCGTCGACCCGAGACCGGCGCGGACGGCGTGGCGACGCACCGCCTCGATCAGGGCGACGTCGAGCACGCCCATCCCGAAGGGGTTCACCACGGTGTAGGAATCCGTGCGGACGAGCCGGTGCCGGCCGGTGACCAGGCCGCCGATCGTGCCGTCGATCGCCCGGCCGGTGGCCGACCCGGGGCGGGTGACCCGACCCTGCGCCATCAGCGCGCCGAGCGGGCGCCGGGGATTCTCCGCGACCAGGTCGACGTCGTCGACGTAGAGGGCGCCGGCGGCGAGCAGCGCCTCGACGGTCAGGTCGGCCAGCGACACGTTGACCACCAGGGCGCCGGCGGGTATCCACGCCGGCGGCAGGTAGCCCGCGTCGGCGGTGGTCGTGGCGATCGTCACCTGGCTGGCCGCGACGGCGGTGGCCGCCTCGGCGGTGACGCGTACGTCCAGCTCGGGGCGGAGCCGGCGCAGGCGTTCCGCGAGGCCGTGGGCGGAGGCGCCGACGTGGTCGTGGAGGGTGACCCGGGACAGTCGCGGGAGGGTCTCCAGGAGCAGGGCCGCGTGGGTGCCGCCCTGCGCGCCGCAGCCGAGCACGGTCAGGCTCTCCGCGTCCGTGTGTCCGGTGAGGTCCACGGCGAGGGCGGAGACGGCAGCGGTGCGTACGGCGCTGACGATCCCGACCTCCACGACGGCCATTATCCGGGCGGTCTCCGGGTCGAAGCAGAGTCCCACGCCGCCGGCGCGTTCCAGTCCGACCTCCGGATTGGAGACGCTGGCGTTGATGATCTTCATGCCGTAGGCGCCCGGCACCGCGCCGGGCATCCCGATGGACCGGGTGTACGCGCCGCGGCTGTTGTCCCAGCGCAGGTACGCCTCGCCGGGCAGCACGCACCGTCCCGCGTCGTGGTCGGCGAGGGTACGCCGGACCAGCGCCACCACGTCCAGCGCGTCGAGGCAGCGCAGGACGTCCGCGCGGGACAGCACCGCGACACTGCCCGGCCCGCGGAGCCCGGGCAGCCCGGCCGTGAACCATCGGTCGACGGAGGTGGTCACAGAAGTCCCTCCTCGTGGAAGGCGTCGAGCCCCTCGGGCAGGTCGAGGACCCCGCAGGAGCGGAACAGTCGGACGGACTGGACGGCCTGGTCGCGCGTGGTCCGACGCACCGACTCCGGTGGGTAGACGTCGCGGACCACGTCCTCGACCTGCGTGGGGGTGAGCCCGGCGGCGGCGAGGTTGGCCCGGGCGGGCCGCAGGTCCGGCCGCAGGCTGTGGCCGATCAGCCGGGGCAGACAACGCGCGGTCTCCCGGCGGGCGGCCGAGTCGAGCCCGGACCACACCTCGCGGAACAGGTGCGAGAAGAAGACGTGGTGCCT
Organism: Micromonospora sp. NBC_01392; assembly: GCF_045040125.1. Taxonomy (NCBI): domain Bacteria; kingdom Bacillati; phylum Actinomycetota; class Actinomycetes; order Micromonosporales; family Micromonosporaceae; genus Micromonospora; species Micromonospora sp. NBC_01392. Next base: position 4,673,494 of record NZ_CP109549.1, read on the forward strand.
CCCCTCGTCCCGGGCGTGGTCGCGGACCGTCTCGCGGACCAGCCCGACCACGTCCGGGTCGTTCGGCAGCTCCGCCAGCAGCGTCGTCACCAACGTCTCGAAGACGACGACCTGGAGCAGTTGCGGCAGCGTCCCACGGTGCGGCATCGCGCCGGAGGAGATGTCGTCGAGGCGGTTCAGGAACGGGGTGAAGTCGTACGGCAGCGCCTCGACCCGGCTCGCGGACTCCAACTGCCGCACCACGTCGAACGAGTAGAGCGCGTGGTACGCCTCGTCACAGTAGATCTTGAACGCGTCGAGCCGCACGTCCCGGCGCAACGGCGCGTCCACCCGGCCGTTCGCGAGCATCTCCGCGGCCCGGTTGACCACCCTCGTCTCGAAGTGGGCGGTGAACGCGAAGTAGTGGTAGGCGTGCCGGGCCACCAACGCGGTCCGAGCCTCGTCGGCCAGGCCGGCCAGCAGCTCGTGGTCGAGGTAGGGGATCAACCTGGCCGGGAAGAGCACCTTGCCGCCGTCCATCTCGTCGGCCAGCACCCGGCGCGGATCCACCCGCACGCCCGCCCGGTCGAACCAGTCCCGCAGCGGATCGGCGTTCATACGGTGCTCCATTCCACCGGACCGCGGACGACAGCCGGCGGGTCGGTCCGGAACCCGTGCGCCGCCCGCCAGTGCGGGGAGTACACCGTGTCCAGGTAGTTGCCGGCGCCGTCGGCGCAGACGCAGACGACGTCGGTCAGCCGGTCCCGCTCGATCAGCCGCAGGGCCGCCGCGACCAGCGCGCCGGAGCTGGCGCCCACCCCGATGCCGGTCTGCTCCAACAGCCAGACAGCGGCGGCGACCGCCTCGGCGGGACGGACCCGTTCGACCGGTCCGTCGGCCGCCGAGACGAAGCCGGAGCACTTGCTGGAGCCGATCCCGGACAACAGTCGCGGACCGTCGGTGTGCCCCACCGCGTGCGAGCCCGGCACGTCGACCCCGACGACCGTCCACTTCGTGGCGCGGGCGGCGTAGCTGCGCAGGCCGGACAGCGTGCCGCCGGTGGAGACGGCGGCCAGGACGACGGTGTCGGCGGGAACCTGCCGGGCCAGCTCCGGCGCGGTGCCCCACTCGTGCGCGGCCGGGTTGGCGGGATTCTCGTACTGGTTGGTCCAGCGCAGGGTGGGCCGCTCGGCGAGCATCCGGTCGACCAACGCGAGGCGGCTGAGCAGGTAGCCGCCCCGACCGTCCTCGTCGGTGGCCACCACCACCGAGGCGCCGAAGCGCCGCATCTCGCGTACCGCGTAGGCCGGGGTGCGCGGGTCCACGACCGCCGTGAACGGCACGTGCGCGGCGGACGACAGCGCGGCCAGGGCCACCCCGAGGTTGCCCGACGTGGACTCGATGATGCCGGTGACCGGGTCGACCTGGCCGGCCAGGGAACCGAACAGGGCGACGGCGGTGCGGTCCTTGATCGATCCGCACGGGTTGAACGACTCGAGTTTGAGCCGCAGCGTCCCCTCCCGGCCGCCGGCCGTGACCGGCACGGAGACCACGGGGGTGTCGCCCACCAGGAGCGGGATCAGTCCGGTCCGTGGGGTCGGGACGGCGAGGTCGGGACCGGTCATCGGGTCACCGTGCCCCGACGGGCTCGGGGGCGTCCGGGTCCGGCGCCCCGGCCGCCCGACGGCGCCGGGCGTGGACCGCGTACGCCACCAGAACCCCCACCAGCAGCGGCACCCCGCTGAGCATCGGCAGGCCGAACGTGTCGCTGAACGCCATGGACACGAGCACCGCGGCCAGCACGACCATGGCCAGCACCACGGCCACGGTCAGTCCGCCGTCCGCCGGACGTTCCGCGCGCCGGTAGGCGAGGTAGGTGGCGAGGATGAGGATCCAGGTCAGCAGCGCGCCCGACAGCGAGAACCCGATCAGCGCCAGGAACGCCCGCTCGGGGGCGACCGCCGCGAGCAGGGCCGCCAGCAGCAGCCCGGCCCCGGAGACCAGCAGCGCGGGCAGCGGCACGCCGCGCCTGTCGACCCGGCCGAACAGCCGTGGCGCCTGGCCGCTGCCGGCCAGTCCGTGCAGCGTGCGGCTGGCGACGTAGACGTTGGTGTTCATGGCGGACAGTGCCGCGGTCAGCACCACCGCGTTCATCACGTGCACCGCGGCCGGGACCCCGGCGATGTCGAACAGTCGGACGAACGGGCTGGCGTCCACCGAACCACCGGCCGCCGCCTCGTTCCAGGGTACGAGCGAGACGACGACCGCGGTGCCGAGGACGTAGAACAGCAGCAGCCGCAGCACCACACCGCGGGTGGCCGCGACCAGGTCCCGGCCGCCGGCGCGCGCCTCGCCGGCGGCCACGGCGAGCGCCTCGGTGCCCATGTAGCTGAAGGTCACCAGCACCATGGCGAGCCAGATGCCGCCCACGCCGTGCGGCGCGAACCCGCCGTGGTCGGTCCAGGCCGACAGCCCGGTCGCCGACCGGCCGCCGAGACCGACGAAGATGGCGACGGCGCCCAGGCCGACGAAGACCACGATCGTGATCACCTTGATCATCGCGAGCCAGTACTCGAACTCGCCGAACACGCCGACGGTGAACGAGTTGACCACCAGCACCAGCGTCGCGAAGAGCACCGCGGGCACCCACAGCGGCAGCCCCGGCCACCACAGCTTCAGGTAGATGCCGACCGCCAGCGCCTCGCTGCCGATGTTGACGACGCCGGCGATCCAGTACCACCAGCGCTGGGCGAACGCGGGGCCCGGGCCCAGGTAGCGCTCGGCCATGCCACCGAACCCGCCCGCGTCGGGATGTGCGGCGATCATGCGGGTGAGCGCGTACGCGAGGGTCACCGCGACGGCGCCCCCGATGGCGTAGGCGACGGTGACCGCCGGACCGGCGGTCGAGATCGCCTGACCCGAGCCGAGGAAGAGGCCGGTGCCGATCGCGCCGCCGAGGCCGATCATCCTCAACTGCCGCCCGGAGAGCTCCCGCCGCAGCGATGCGCCACCGGGGGTCGACTGTGTGGTCATGGCCTAGTGCTCGACAGTCGGCAGCAGGGGGCGACGGCCGGCGGTGGCCACGCCGGCGCCGACCGGGTCACGCTCCAGCGGCGAGAAGTCGTACCTGTCGAGCGGATCCCGCTTGAGGTCGACGATCCGCGAGTTGGCGTCCTGGACCCGGGCCAGGACCTGCGGGCTCACCAGACGCAACGCGATGCTGTCGGCGACCGGTACGCCCTTGTCGGTCAGCCGGATGGCGTCGTCGTCGATCCGGATCAGGTCGTGCTCCCGGTACGGCGCCAGCTCGGCGGCGAAGTGCTCGGCGGGGTCGACGCCGTAGCGGCTGCGGAAGTCGTCGCGCCCGACGCCGCGCGAGCGCAGGTTGAACATGACCGCCCGGCGCATCCGCTCGTCGGTCGACAGGTGCACGCCGTGCCAGACCGAGGGGCGACCCGCCTCGACCCGCTGCATGTAGCCGTCCATGGTGCAGTCGTTGTAGTACTGCGTGTTCCCGACGTAGCCGAACCCGGAGACGCCGAACGGCAGCAGGTTGGTGTCCTCGATGGAGTCGTACTTGTTCTCCTGCTGGCGGGAGTGGGTGGCCGCCTTCGAGTAGTAGAAGAGCGGACCGCGCCGGAAGCCGAGCCGCCGGGTCAACGCCTCGGTCATGAAGTGCATGCGCAGCCGCTGCCGCAGGTCGGGGAAGATCCCCGGCTCGTTGCGGTAGTGCGCCGAGATCGGGTCGGCCTGCTTGAACATCAGCGGGAAGATGTTGAACTTGTCGACGCCGTACCCGATCAGGCTGGTCAGCGTGGTGTACCAGTTCTCCTCGGTCTGGTACGGCAGCCCGAAGATCAGGTCCACCGAGTGGTTGTCCAGGCCCCGCTCGTGCAGCAGGTCGAGCAGCCGGTAGACGTGGGACGCCTCATGCCCACGGTTGAGCTTGCGCAGCACCCGGTCGTCCATGGACTGCACGCCGAAGACCCACCGGTTCACCCCGGCGTCGCGCAGCGCGTCGAGCCGGTCGGTGTAGTCGGGGGCGTCGATGACCGACGGGTGCAGCTCGAAGGTGATCTCGGCGGTGCCCGGGATGTCGATGTGCTGCCGCAACCGGGCGAAGAGCGCCGTGATCTGCGCGGCGGACAGGTAGGACGGGGTGCCGCCGCCGAAGTAGACCGTTTCCGCGGTGACCCGGTGCGGAAGCATGCCGGTCACGATCTCGAGCTCACGGTGCAGCGCGGCGAGGTACCGGGTCACCCGGGGCGAGTCCGGCCGGATCTCCTTGGCGAAGTGGCAGAACGTGCAGCGCTGTTCGCAGAACGGCAGGTGCAGGTAGATGTTCGCGTTCCGGGTCAGGCCGGTGAAGGTTTCGGCCGGGGTGATCTCCCCCATTGCCTTGAGCGGCGGGTAGGTGCCGACCAGATAATAGTTTTCGATCGGTTGCAGAATGCCGATGTCGGCAAGCTGGTCGACCGGCATCGCGGCCAGGCTGCGCTCAGCTTCCGCGCGGATTTCCGAAAAGGGCGGAAAGGATTGGGACATGGGTAAGCCTCCTGTTGTCCCGGACGGGCGGAACGGCATGTGTGGCGGCTTCGGTCATGCGGTGGCCGCCACCGCGATGTGGTGGCCGTACCTGCGAGAGAGCAGGAAGAAGCTGTCGCCACGGCGACAGCCAGGGCGACGTCAACAGGTTGACAGATAACTCAGGTCTGCCGAATGGCGTGGCTCATGCGCGAGAACTCCCCGTGTCAGCGCTGCGTCGAGTTACCGCGAAGACCTCGCGGCTCACTCCGGTGGCCGGGAAATAGTTAACCCCCGCCCCTCGGGTGGTGTCAACGGAACTTCCATGATCCTTTGTCGGCATTGCCTCGCGGCACTGACACTTCCCCATCCAACATACAAGTCGGACATTGTCCGGATACTCTTGCACCGGACCGGTAGTGTCGGCGACATGACACATTCCCGCGATGCGGTACCGACGCCGATGCGCATTCTCGACCGGGCCGGGGCCACCTATGCGGTGGCCACGCATCGGGCCATCCGCACCAGCGACGACGTGGCGGCGTTGCTCGACTTCCCGGTGACACGATCGGTGAAGACCCTGGCCTTCCAGGGCCCCCCGGACACCGTGGTGCTGGCGGTGCTGCCCGGGCCGGCCCGGCTCGACTACCGAGGGCTCGCGGAAGCCGTCGGCACCTCACGGTCGCGGCTGCGCCCCGCCGACCCGGCCGTGCTCGACGCGCTCGACATGGAGCCGGGCGGCGCCAGCCCGCTCACCGACGCCGACGGCGTGATCACCGTCTTCGACGTCGCGGTCGCGGGCATGGGCCCCGTCTACTGCGGCAGCGGCCGCAACGACCGCACCCTCCAGGTCGACGGTCGCGACCTGCTCCGGCTCGCCCGCAACCCCCGGGAGGCACCCATCACCCGTGCCGCGGACTGACGCTCACCCGGGCCGGGCGAGGGCTGTCCGCCGGGCCATCGCGCCGCGCAGCGCGAAGGCCGCGGCAGCCGCCGCGAGGCCGGCCACGGCGCAGGCCACCCAGAGCGTCGTCGGCCCGGCCGCCGCCAGCACCGTGGTGCCGGTGAGCGGCCCGACCAGGCTGGAAGCGCCGTACGCCATGCCGAACAGACCGCTGTAGCGCCCCTCCGACCCCGGCGGGGCGAGCTCGGTCACCAGGGTCGGCCCGACCGTGGCCACGCCGATCTCCCCGATCGTCCAGATCAGCACCGCCAACGCGTAGACGGGCACGGTCCGCGCGGCGGCCAGCAGCCCGAAGCCCAGTCCCGTGACGGCGAGGCTGCCGGCGTAGACGGTCGACCGCGGCCAGTCGGCCAGCCGTCCGGCGAGCAGCGGCTGGAGCACCAGGATCACGATCGGGTTCACCGCGATGACCAGCCCGTACGCCGTGGGCGGCAGCCCCTGGTCGAGCATGGTCAGCGGCATCGTCACGTACGCCTGCACGAGCAGCACCGCGAACACCAGGAAGGTGCCGGTCACCGCCCACAACAGGGCGTCGGAGCCCGGGCTCGCCGGGCCGCCCCGGCCACCGTCGTGGGCGGGCCGCCGGTCGGGCGGCAGGAGTCGCGCCGCGACCAGCGCGAAGATCACGCAGCTCGCGGCGTCGACGGCGAACAGCAGCACGAAGCCGCGCGCCGCCATCAGGCCGCCGGCCAGCCCGGCCACCGCGCTGCCCAGGTTGACCGCCCAGAAGATCAGGCCGAAGGCGCGCGCCCGGTGCTCACCGGGGACCGTGGCGACGACGAGCGCGGCGAGGGCCGGCCGGTAGAGGTCCACGGTGAGGCCGTAGAGCACCACGGCGCCGACCAGCACGGGCACAGTGCCGGCCCAGGGGATCAGCATCGCCGTCACCGCGGTGGCCAGCAGGCCGGCGACGAGCGTGCGCCGCCCGCCCCAGCGGTCCGCCAGCCAGCCACCGAGCGGCTGGGACACCACGGCCCCGGCGCCGAAGCTCGCCAGCACCAGGCCGACCGTGCCGGGCGAGAGACGCCACTGACCCGACAGGTACAGCGCGAGGAACGGTTGGATCAGGTAGCCGAGCCGGTTCACCAGGCTGCCCGCCCAGAGCACCCAGAAGGCACGCGGCAGCCGGCGCCGCCCGGTGGCGGAGCTGCTCTCCTCGACCAGGTCCGTCATCGCCGCACGGTCACCCGGTCACCGCCGGTGGACTCGAGTTCGCCGATCACCCGGTCGAAGAAGTCGCGCAGCTTGGCGCGCATCGGCGCGAACCCGGCCGGATCGGCGCCGGACACCCCGCGGATGTGGTTGGCCAGCAGGTGGTACGTGTTCGCGCCGACGTCGAGCTTCTTGACCTCGTTGCCGCGACCGAGGCTGAAGACGCCGATGCCCTGGCCCTCGCCCCACCGGAAGATCTCGTAGAACGCCGCGCGGTAGACGTTCTGACCGGGCGTCACCAGGGCGGGATCGATGCCCTGGGCGAGGATGGTCAGCTCGGTGCCGGTCGGGTCGAGGAAGCAGAGCACGGCCTGGACGGTCGCGCCGTCGGCCCGTGACTGCCGCAGGAAGAGCCGCATGCGGTCGCGCAGCGGCGAGTCCAGGACCAGTTCGAGGGCGGTGGACGACAGGTGGTTGAAGCGGTGTCCGTACTTCGCCAGGTTGAGCGCGTGCAGCCGGTCGAAGTCCTTGAGCGCCGCGGGGTCGGCCGCCGCCCCGGCGCCGTCGAGGACGCGGTGGTCGTACTCGGCGGCCGCGCGGCGCACCAGCCGGCGCAGGTCCCGGTAGCGGGAGTTGCCCAGTTGGGCCCGCAGGTCGTCGTCGACGCCGGCGCGCACCCGGTACTGGGCCTCCATGAACCAGGGCAGATCGAGGAAGCCGTCGCGGGCGAGCGCCGTGGTGTCGTCGGTGGTGCGGATCTGCGGGTACAGCAACCAGTCCGCGCCGGCCTGCCGGGCGCGCTCCCGATCGGTCCGCCGACGTTCGTCACCGGGCGCCGGGATGTGCATCTCGTAGAAGTGTCCGGCCGGCACGAAAGCCGTGCCGAGATTGCAGTCGTCGTCCTGCATTCCGACATCGGCGGTGACGGCCCACCAGTGAATTATCTTGCGCAGCGGCACCGCCGGATCGGCAACGCCGTACATTCTGCAGAACATTTCCTGGAAAGCCGACCCGGCCGTTTCCCACATGGTCAGAGAACCCTTTCTCCGTACACTTTCCACGGAGCCCCCGCCGCGCGCTCCGCGTCCATGATGTCAAACCACCCTCCGACCCGCGCCCCCGCGCGGAGGGTGTTTCATCCATTTCTGCGGCTTTTTGGCTCACCGGTTGGGGTTTGCCGATCACGCTGGCGGACCTTCCCGGGCCACGACTTCGAGCGTGCTGAACTGGCGAAACCGCCGTTGCATAGATCAACGACTAACTGCCGCCCGACTATCGGGTGGACGCCGCTGCCGTCGCGTGTCAGGATGGGCGAGCCGTCGCGGCGTTGACCGGAGTGGGACACGACGACGTTCCCCACGGTTTCGCAGAGCCAGATTACTCGTTCTGGCGGCCAGCCCTGCCGCCGAACGCGACAGTCACCACGGGGGAGGGCGTCATCGTCATTCGACGTGTCCGCGGAATCCGGTACGACGAGGTGCAGGCCTACCAGCCGGCGGCCCGGGATGTCATCACGCAGGCCGAGGTCGACGCCGCCGTCGAACACATCACCAGGGAGCCGGGCGCCGAGTGCCTGCGCGTCGTGGTCTTCGGTGCCGCCGAGCTGGCGCCCGAGGGCGAACGGTCGCTGCGGGCCCTGACCGCCGGCCCCCAGTACCCGGCCACCGGCCGGCCCGGCATCGAGGTCACCGCGATCGTTCCGCTGCCCGGTGCGGAGGTGGAGGTGGTCGCGCTCGACGCCGGCACGCGCCTGGTCCGCACCCACGAGGACGGGGCCGAGGTCCGACGGCTGGTGCACGTCGCCGCGCCCGGTCGCGACGGGTCCACCTTCGAGCAGGCGCTGGCGGCGCTGCGCGGACTGGAGGCGGTGCTGTCGCGGGCCGGCATGGCTCCCGACCACATCGACCGGACCTGGTATTTCCTCGCCGACATCGAGGAGACCTACGGCGACCTGAACAAGGCCCGGGACGCCACGTTCGACAGGTGGAAACTCACCACCTACCCGGCGAGCACCGGCATCGGCGCCGGGCTGCCCCCCGGCCAGGCGGTGGCCGTGATGGCCGAGGCGGTCGCGCGGGACGGCGTGGCGGCGGCGACGCCGTTCGGCACCGACCTGCAGTGCGCGCCCTACGACTACGGTCCCCGCTTCGTGCGCGCCAACCGGTCGCGTCGCAACGGTTGCCAGGTGGTGCACGTCTCCGGGATCTCCAGCATCGACAAGCAGGGCGTCTCCCTGCCGCAGCACGACGTGCGGGCCGCCGTGGACTACGCGATGGCCAGCTTCACCGACCTGCTGGCCGGCGCCGACCTGTCCCCCGCGGACCTGGTGAGCTGCTACGTCTACTGCAAGGACGCGGAGGCGCGGAGCGCCTTCGAGGCACACTGCTCGGACGCCGGCCTCACCCTGCCGCACCTGTTGAACACCGTGGACGTCTGCCGCCCGGAACTGCGCTTCGAGATCGAGGGCCGGGCCGTACGGCGGGAACCGGCATGAGCCCCCGCGTCGTCGTGCTGGACAACTTCGACTCGTTCACCTACAACCTGGTGCAGTACCTGGCGGTCGCCGGCGCGCGACCGACGGTCCTGCGCAACACCGCGGAGCTCACCGAGATCGCCGCGCGGCACCCCACCCATCTGGTGCTGTCGCCCGGTCCGGGCTCCGTCGAGAATCCCGGTTCCTACGGCGTCTGTCTCGCCGCCCTCGCCCACTACACCGGTCGGATCCCGGTGCTGGGCGTCTGTCTCGGGCACCAGGCCATCGGCCGGTTCTACGGGGCGCGCACCACGCGACTCGCGACCGTGCGGCACGGCCACGTGTCAACGATCCGGCTGCGCCGAACCAGCCGGCTCTTCGCCGGGGTGCCCAGTGGCTTCCCCGCCATGCGTTACCACAGCCTGGCGATCGCCCCGGCCACCCTGCCGGCCGACCTGAGGCTCGTCGCCAGCGCCGACGACGACGAGTGCGTGATGGCCGTCGAGCACGCCAGGCAGCCGGTGTACGGCGTCCAGTTCCATCCGGAGTCGATCGGCACGCCGGCCGGGCAACTGATCATCGAGAACTTCCTGTCCCTGACAGGTTCGAGGAGCGACCGTGGCTGAGGAATTCATCTTCGATCTGACAGACGCCGGCCGGTCGGAGGTCGTCGACCAGCTCATCGAGGCCGCCGAACACATCCCGGGGCTGGTGTTCACCTATCCGCCGATCTCCCTCTGGGAGCCGCGGGACGCCACCGCCTCGGACCCGGACACGCTCTGGGCCGGCAGCGACACGTTCTCGCACAACCTCTACATCCACATTCCGTTCTGCCGCCAGAAGTGCAGCTTCTGCTACTACAGCGTGGCGGTCGTGCAGAACGACACCCAGGTCATCTGGGACTACCTGCACTGCCTCGAGAAGGAGGCGCTGCAGTACCTGCCGATGATGCGGACCAAGAAGATCGAGACGGTGTTCATCGGGGGCGGCACGCCCAGCCGGCTCAACCCCGAGCAGATCGACTTCCTCTTCGAGCGGGTCATCCGACGCTTCGACCTGTCCGAGTGCCGCGAGATCACCTACGAGTGCTCGCCGGACTCGGCCACCGAGGACCGCATCGCGACCATGGCGGCCAACGGGACGAACCGGCTCTCCATGGGGGTGCAGTCGCTCGACCCGGAGATCCTGCGCAAGTCGCGCCGCGCCGACACCCCGTCCAGTGTGGTGCGCACCTATTACCACATGGCCGACAGCGGGGTGCCCAACGTCAACATCGATCTCATCGCCGGCATCGAGCGCGAGGCGTTCGACAACATGCAGCGGACCATGGACGCGGTCACCGCGCTGGAGCCGATGCCCACCCAGATCACCCTCTTCACGCTCTCGGTGCGCAAGGGCGCGATCAACGACACCACGCTGCGCGAGGAGGACCACGCCAAGCTCTTCCGGCGCAGCCTCGCCCTGTTCCGGTACGCCAAGCGCCGGATGACGGCGAACGGCTACTGGCAGTACTCCCGCAACCTCTTCCCGCGCGACAACTGGATCTTCCACTACCAGGACAACCACTGGGGCAACAACGGCTACGTCCTCGGGCTCGGCGCCAGCTCCTACAGCCACTCGCACGGCTACACGTACGGCAACGCGTTCACCTTCCGCGAGTACATGCGCCGGATCCAGGCGGGCGGGTCGGCGGTGGAGAAGGCCTTCCCGCTCTCGGAGGACGAGTCACTGCGCCGGCACCTGGTGCTGGCGATGAAGCACCGCGAGCTGGACGTCGCGCGGTTCAACTCGTTCTATCCGGCGGGCTCCGAGCCGCTTCGGCAGTTCCGGCCGGTCTTCGACGCGCTCGCCGCGCTGGGCATCGTCACGGTGGAGGACGGGCGGATCGCGTACACGGAGGACTATGCCGACCTCAGCGACCGCTACACCCGGTTGTTCTACTCCAGCGGCGTCAGCGAGGCGGTCCGGCGCGGCGTCGGGCAGCTCACCGGCGCCGGCAGCAACGCCTTCAACTTCACGCTCTAGGGCGTCGATGTCGGCGCCCACGTCCACCGCCACGACCGCCCGCGTCTCCTTCGCCGGCGACCCGCACGATCTCGTCGAGCCGCTGACGGAGCGGTTCGGATCGCTGTTCTGCTATCGCCTGCCCGGGCGGGAGCGGCGCACCCTGTTCGCGTCGCTGTCGGACGTGTGGCGGGTCACGGCCGACGGGATCGAGCGGGACGGCGAACGCTTCGACGGCGACGTCGCCGCCCTGCTCGACCAACTGCTGGCCGAGGCGAGGCGTGGTCCGGGCCCCGACGTCGCGTTCGCGTTCTCCTACGACCTGTCGCTGCGGCTGCGGGCCGAGGCCGGCATCCCGGGCGGTCCGCCACCGGCCACGGCCCCCGGGCGGCTGCTCGGCTTCGCCGGGCCGCTGCGGCGCGCGGTGGTCCACGACCCGGCCACCGGCACCCTGAGCTGCGCCGCGCAGGACCGGGCGGACGTGGTGGCGGCCTGCGCCCGGACCACCGCCCGGACCGCGCCGCCGCTCACCGCGCCGCTGACCGAGGTCGTCGTCGACATCGACCCGGTCCGGTACGCGGGGCAGCTCGCCCGGGCCCGCGACCACCTGCTGGCCGGCGACGTCTACCAGGTCGTCCTCTCGGTGCCGGTCCGGGTACGCCCCCGCACCTCGCTGCCGCGCTACTACGCCGACGTGGCCGCCCGGTACGCGACGGCCGACTACTCCTACTGGTTCGACCTGGCCGGGACCCGGGTGTTCGGCAACTGTTCCCTGCCGCACGTGCTGGCGCGCGACGGCCGGGTGAGCAGCCGGGTCTTCGCCGGCACCCAGCCGGCCGCGCGGACCGACCGGGAGCGACAGGATCGGGGCGCGCTGCTGCGCGGCGACCCGAAGTACTTCGCCGAGCACATCATGCTCGTCGACCTCGAACGCAACGACCTCGGCTCGTACTGCGAGCCCGGAACCGTGGTGGTCGACCGGTTGTGCGATCCGTTGGTGATCGGACCCACCACGTATCTGGCCAGCGACGTCTCCGGCCGGTACGACCCGGCGCGCGGGCTCGGCCGGGTCCTGCTGGCCAGTTTCCCGCGCGGGGTCGTGGTCGGCGCGCCCAAGCTGCGCGCCCAGGAGGTGCTGGCCGAGATCGAGGGCGAGCCGCGTGGGTTCTTCGCCGGCGCGGTGGGGCTCTACGACGCGGCCGGCGACGCGTTGACCTCCAACACGATCGTCACCTGCGCCGAGCAGGACGGGCCGGACGTCCTGCTGCGCTGCGGCGGCGGCGTGGTGGCCGGCTCGGAGGTCGCACAGGAGCTGGCGGAGTTGGAACTCAAGCTGCGGTATCTGCGATAGCGGGGTGAGTTGGCATGATCGTCGTCGGGTTCAACGGTTTCACACGGTCCGCGGAGCTGTTCGGTCGCCTGTACCGGCGCTCGGGCCTGGACCGGTACCGGGTGCTGGGGCACGACGCGGCCGTCGCCGTGGTGGTCGACGGCGAGCTGGTCGCCGCCGTGGAGGAGGAGCGGCTCAGCCGGGTCAAGAAGACGTCGGACCTGCCGGTCAACGCGCTGCGCTGGGCCCTGCGGGAGGCCGGCGTCGAGCTGGCCGACGTGGACCGCTTCGCCTTCCCGTGGAGTTTCACCGCGGAGGTCTGGGCGACCGAGCGGGCCGGGATCCTCCGGTCGGCCGCCGCCGAGCAGGAGCGGGCCGACCGCCTGGCCCGGCTGGAGGAGCTGCGCACGACGCTGCTGACGCCGGAGGCGATCAGGGCGGACTTCGCCGCGCGGACCGGCTTCACCATCCCGCCCGACCGGCTCCGGCTCGTCCCGCACCACCTCGCCCACCTGTCGTGCGGCTACCACACGGCCGGCTGGCGGGACGCCGCGTTCCTGGTCAGCGACGGGCGCGCGGAGCGCTACTCGTCGATCATGGGAGAGATCCGGGACGGCGAGGTGACGATCCTGGCGGACGCCACCGTCGACATCGCCAACAGTCTGGCGCTGCTCTACAGCAAGGTCACCCGCTATCTCGGCTTCGTGCCGAACAACGACGAGTACAAGGTCATGGGGCTCAGCGGCTTCCATCCGCCGCTCGGCGCGGACAATCCGCTGCTGCGCGAGGTGGTCACGCTGGAGGACACCGGCGGCTACCGGCTGCGGGTCGGCAACCCGCTGCTGGACACCCAGGCGTACTACCCCTTCTTCGATCAGATCTTCGAGTGTGCGGGCGACCGCACCGACTGGGACTTCCGGTGCCGGGTGGCCCGCGCGGTCCAGGACACGGTCGAGGTGGTCACCCGACACCAGGTGGCGGCGCTCGAACGGCGGACCTCCGCGCGGCATCTGATCATCGAGGGCGGCCTGGCGCTGAACTGCGTGAACAACACCAAGCTGCTGGAGGGCTCCCGGTTCGAGGACGCCTCGGTCAGCTTCGGCGCCAGCGACCCCGGCGTGACGATCGGCGCGGCGGTGTACGCGTCGCGGGAGCTGGGTCGTCCGGTGCGCCCGTCGCCCGTCCCCTACCTGGGGCCGAGGTACACCGACGACGACGTCCGCACGGCCCTCGCCGCGGTGGGCGACCGGGTCGAGTGGCGTGAGCTGGCCGAGGACGAACTGTTCGCCGAGGTGGCCAAGCTGCTCGTCGACCCGGTGGTGATCGGCTGGTTCCAGGGCGCCGTGGAGTACGGCCCGCGCGCCCTCGGCAATCGCAGCATCCTGGCCAACCCCGCGTTTCCCGATATTCAGGACGTCATCAACATCCGCGTGAAGCGGCGGGAGCCGTTCCGACCGTTCGCGCCGGTGCTGCCCGCGGCCTCGGCGCCGCGCGTCCTGGAATTGGGCAAGAAGAAGGCCTCCCCCTACATGACATTCGTCTTCCCGGTCCGGCCCGAATACCGGACGCTCGTTCCGGGCGCCGTGCACGTGGACGGCACGGCTCGCGCCCAGACCGTCGACGAGGCGGACAATCCGCTGCTGGCGGGCCTGCTGCACGCCTTCGAGCAGGTCACCGGCGTGCCGTGTCTGATCAACACTTCGTTCAACGTCGCGGGGCAGCCAATCGTCGGGTCACCGGCCGATGCGCTAAGCTGCTTCCTCGATACGGAAATCGATTACCTGGTGCTACACCACTTTCTGATCAGCAAGGTGGCTTCCGGTGAGTCTTGACTTTGTCGGCCCTTATTGCCTCATTCATTCCGAGGGCAAGGTCAACTACGCCCGCGGCGAGACCGTACGGTCCTGGTCACTCGCCGAGGTGCCCCGCCCGGCCACGCACCCGGTGTTGACCATGGTGCCCTACGCGCAGCTGCGCGAGCGCGGCTACGTCTGCCACGACGACAACGAGCCCCTGATCTCCCTGGTGCCCAGCGAGTTCCGTGAGGTCGAGCTGGAGTCGTTCGCCGACGCGCACGCCGACGTCCGGGTGGTCTCCGACCCCGTGCACACCCCCGGCGACGAGGAGTTCGCCGCCCGGATCGACCGGGTGATCAAGGAGGAGATCCAGCGCGGCGAGGGCTCCAACTTCCTCATCTCGCGGCGCTGCGACGTGACCATCGGCGACTTCGGGCCCGACGTCGCGCACACGATCTTCGCCCGGCTCGCCCGCAACGAGATCGGGGCGTACCTGACGTTCTGCTTCTTCGACGGGGAGCGCTACTTCATCGGGTCCTCACCCGAGCGGCACCTGACCTACCGTCGTGGCACGGTCACGATGAACCCGATCTGCGGCACGCTGCCGCGGGCGGCGCTGCAGAAGCGGGCCGACCTCATCGAGTTCCTCTCCGACCGCAAGGAGGTGAACGAGCTCTTCCAGGTCGTCGACGAGGAGCTCAAGATGATGTCGCGGATCTGCGGCGAGGGCGGCGTCGTGCACGGGCCGTACCTGAAGGAGATGAGCGCGCTCGTCCACACCGAGTACGTGCTCGAGGGCACCGCCACCATGAGTCCGCTCGACGCGTTCCGCGAGTCGATGTTCGCGGCGACCATGGTCGGCAGCCCGCTGGAGAACGCCGCCCGGGTCATCCACCGCCACGAATCCGAGTCCCGCGGGTACTACTCGTCGGCCCTGATGATCCGTGGTCTCGAGGACGACGGCCAGGAGTGGCTGGACAGCGCCATCACGATCCGGACGATGGCGGTGGACACCGACGGCCACGCCGTGATCCGCAGCGGCGCCAGCGTGGTGCGCGACTCCGTGCCCGCGAAGGAGTGCCGCGAGGTCCGCACCAAGGCCGAGGGGCTGCTGAAGGCGATCACCACCGCGGCGCCGCCCGGCCCCTTCCTCGACCGGTTCGTGGACGACAAGGTCATGGAGGTGCTCAACAGCCGCAACCGCTACCTGTCGCGCTTCTGGATCAACAGGCAGTTCGACGACCGGTACGCCGCGCCCGAACTCATCGGCCGCTCGGTGCTGATCGTCGACAACGAGGACCAGTTCACCGAGATGCTCAAGCACATCCTGGAGCACCTCGGGCTCAAGGTCACCATGCGCGACTACCGGGAGTCCGGCATCGGCCTGACCGGTTACGACCTGGTGCTGGTCGGGCCCGGGCCCGGCGACCCGAACCAGCTCGACGACCCGAAGATCGCCCAACTGCACCGCATCGTGGGCGACCTGATGGCGGCCGGCACGCCGTTCCTCGCGGTCTGCCTCGGCCACCAGATCCTCTGCCGTCTGCTCGGCATGACCGTGCACCCGGTGGACCCGCCGCTGCAGGGCGTGCAGGAGACCGTCGACCTGTTCGGGCGGGCCGAGCCGGTCGGCTTCTACAACACGTTCTTCGCCGACGCCCCGGCCGAGGCCCCCGCGGGGGTGACCATCGCGGTGGAGCCCGACGGCCGGGTCGTGGCGCTGCGCTCCGAGGGCTTCACCAGCTTCCAGTTCCACGTCGAGTCCGTCCTCACCACCAACTGCATCACCATCCTCCGGGAGGCGCTGTTGTGGCTGTTGACCTGAGCCTGCCGTTGTCGGCGGGTTACGGCGATCTGACGCTGCTGGTCTGTGGGTTGTCCACGGACGGCACACGCGAGCGGTACCTCTTCGTCGACCTGGGCGCCCGCACGGTGCGGGAGACCACGATCGACATCGGTGACCTGCGCGCCCGCCAACTGGCGGTGCTGCGGGACCGGCTCGGCGACGGTCCGGTGCCGTACGGGCTGGGTCGGCTCGAGGACCTGCTCTCGTACTTCCTGCACCCGCACAGCTTCGTGCAGACCGCGGACGGCGAGGTCGTCGTCTCCTTCAAGCAGGCGCCCTACCTGCGCCGACTCGGCCGCGACGGCGGCTCGCACCTGTGGCCGCCGGCGACCGAGCTGGACTTCGCCGCGATGCAGAGCTCCACCAAGTGCGAGGTCGAGCCGGGCGTGATCGGGTTCGCGATGACCGACACCGAGGACCGCCTGCGCCGCTACCAGGACCCGGAGCAGCCGTTGCGCAGCAGCGCCTGGCGCTACGACCTGCGCACCGGCGCGGCGAGCCGGCTGGGCGACCTGCCCGAGTTCGCCTGCGACACCATCCACGAGCTGGAGGCCTCGCCGAACGGGTTCATGGTCGGCGTCGACATGGACCTGTCGGTGCGCCCCGGTCCCGACGGCCGGGTGCGGGGCACCGACGGCGGCAGCTTCGACGTCGCGCGGTACGCGGCCAACGAGTTCCCCACCGGCCGATTCGTGGTGGCGGACGAGAAGCTGACCCGCGCCTCGGTGCACACCACCGGCGCGAGCTGCTCGGCGCACGTCGACGTCGACCTGGACGACCCGAACGTCTTCTACGTCTCCTGCAACAACATCTCGAAGTGGCAGAACAACGTCGTCGTGCACGGGCCGGGCGTGCTGGAGCGGTGGCGGTACCAGGACGGCGCGGCGGTCCGGGAGGCGGCCCACACCGGGCCGACCTTCCTGCGCATCACCTCGCAGCAGCTGTTCCACCGCGACGGTCGACAGCTGATCGCGGTCACCGGCTTCCCGAACCGGCTGTTCGTCCTCGACCCCACCGACATGTCCACGGTGTTCGACCTGGAACTGTTCGCGCACGAGCCGGTCCAGCCGCCGTTCATCTGCGCGAAAAACAGCCAGTCGCCGCTCTACCTGGCGGTCGAGCCCAGTGGCCGGTACGTCTTCATGACCGGCGCCTCGACGCTCTTCGTCGTGGACCTGGACGAGGGCCGGGTCGTCGAGCAGGTGCCGTTCTGCGAGCCCGGCTCGCTAATGGCCACCGCCCACATCGGGTTCGTGCGCTGACGGACGCCGGCGCCGTGGTGGTTCCGGCAGGGCCCGTCGATCCAGCTTGCCGTTCGCGGTGAGAGGGAGGGCGTCCAGGCGCACCACCCGGGCCGGCACCATCGACGCGGGCAGCCGCTCGGCGAGATAGGCGCGCAGGTCCCGCTCGCCGGGGCCGTCCGGCGGCCCCACCACGTAGCCGACCAGACGTTCGGCGCGTCCCTCGTCCCGGCGCAGCACGACCACGGCACCGGTCACCGCCGGATGCCGACGCAGTGTCTCCTCGATCTCGCCCGGCTCGATCCGCTGCCCGCGCAGCTTGATCTGGTGATCGAGCCGACCGAGGAACTCCAGCATCCCGCCGGGCAGCCAACGCACGAGATCGCCGGTCCGGTACAACCGGGCGCCGTCGCCGAAGGGGTCCGCCGGGAACCGTTCCGCGGTGAGACCCGGCCGGCCGAGATATCCCCGGGCCAGGGCGTGGTCCCCACCCAGGTGAAGCTCCCCCGGCACGCCCTCGGGCACCAGGTTCCCGTCCGCGTCGAGGACCCGCACCACGACGTTCGCGATCGGCCGGCCGATCGGCACCGAAGCACCGTCCTCCACCGGGCGGCACGGCCACCAGGTCACGTCGATCGACGCCTCGGTCGGCCCGTACAGGTTGTCGATCCGGGCCCGGCTCCGCGCCCGGAACCGGCGCACCGCAGCCGGTGGGAGGGCCTCCCCACTACAGACGACCAGCCGCAACGCGTCGCACCCGTGCCAGCCGGGCTCGTCGAGCACCGACTCCAGCATGGACGGTACGAAGTGGACGACGGTGATCCGCTCCCGCCGCATGACGGCCATCAGGTATTCCGGGTCGCGCTGCCCGCCGGGCCGGGCCATGACCAGACGGGCGCCCTGCGCGAGCGGCCAGAACAGCTCCCACACCGACACGTCGAACGTGGCGGGGGTCTTCTGCAGGACGGCGTCGGCGCTGGTCAGGGCGTACTCGTCCTGCATCCACCGCAGCCGGTTGACGATGCCGCGGTGCGGCACGGCGACGGCCTTCGGACGCCCGGTGGAGCCGGAGGTGAACAGGACGTAGGCCAGCCCCAGGTCCGAGCGGAGCGGCACCGGCGGCGCCGGGACGCCCGCGCGCAGCTCGGTCGCCGAGACCGTCAGCACGGGACGGCTGCCGGCGACGGCCTCGGCCGCGGCCTTCAGCTCGGGTTCGGTCAGCACGAGGACCACACCGGCGTCGTCCAGCATGCCGGCGAGGCGGGGCGCGGGGTCGCCCGGTTCCAGGGGAAGGTACGCGGCGCCGCTGAGCAGCACCCCGAGCAGCAGCACCGGGAACCGGGCCGAGCGTTCGGCGTGGACCGCCACCACGGCGTCCGGTTCCACCCCCGCCGCGGTGAGCAGCCCGGCCACCACGCCGGCCCGCTGGACGAGTTCCTCGTACGTCAGCGACTCACGCTCGTCCACGACGGCACACGCCCCGGGTGTCCGGGCGGCCTGCGCCAGCACCAGCTCGGGCAGGAACGCCGTCACCGGGCCACTGCCGTCGGTTCGGCCAGCGCGCTCAGGGCGGCCCGGGTGGCGGGCGCGGTCGGCATCTCGTCGGCGGACAGGTCGAGCCGGAGCGTCTCGACGCCGGGGTGCTCGCCCGGGTAGTCCCGGCTGGCCAGCACCACGTCGGCGGGCCGGGGCGGCACCGGGTCCGCGGACGCCGAGAGCAGCACGTGCAGCCAGGCCACGTACCTGTCGACGAGTTGTTCGCGGGTGTCCTGACGTTCGTCGTCCGGCAGGTCGTTCGCCCGGGCGAACGCGTCGAGGTCGTCGTCCAGCGTGCTCGTGATCACCGCGAGGGCCCGGGCCGGGTCGGCGTCGAGCGGCACCGCGGCCGGCTCGCCCTCCCGCAGGGTGGCGCGGAAGGCGCGGAAGTCGTGCTCCACGGCGCCCCGGTCCTGCCAGGTGGGCTCCACCAGGACGAGCGGCACGCCGGTCCGCTCGGCGGTGCGGATGGCCGTCGGCGCGGCGCTGCAGTATCCCACGATCAGGGCCGGGCGTACGGGCAGCCGACGCACGGCCGCGGCGTACTCCTCGGCGAGGTCGGTGGTGGCCCGGAACCCGGGCCCGCCCAGGAGCGTCTCGACCGGGTCGGCGCGGTACACGGGCCGGTCGCGGGGCGCCGAGGCCAGCAGCTCACCGAGCCCGGCCCCGGCGGAGATGCGGATGAAGTCGATGATGACGAGCGGTGCGCCCGGACCGTCCGCGAGGACTTCCAGGGTGGGCGCCGGTGCGGTCACTGTCTCTCCCTGTGTCACTGGTTCGCGCCGGCCGGCAGGCGGTCGAGCGCCGCCCGGGTCAGCCCGCGCACGGTGGGGTCCTGCGCCAGGATGCGCAGCGGCACGCGCACGCCGCACCGCTGTCGCAGCCGGCTGAGCATCCGCACGGCGACCAGCGACTCCCCACCCAACGCGAAGAAGTCGGAGTCGGGTGCCACGTCGGTCGCCCCGAGCAGGTCCCGCCACGCCGCGATGATCTCCCGTTCCACGGTGGCGGCGGGCGTCTCGGGTTCGTCCGGCTCGGCGGGCGGCTCCGGAGCCGCGGTGTCCGCCGCCGCCTCCCCCGCCGCCGGCTCGGTGAGGTCGACCCAGTGCCGGACGCGTTCGAAGGGGTACGTCGGCAGCGGCACCCGCCGGGCGTCCGGGTCGAGCCGGAACGCGGCCCAGTCCGGCTCGACGCCGGCGGTCCAGGCGGTCCCGAGCGCCCGCAGCAGCACCGGCAGCGCGGCGGTGCCCGGCTCGGCCGGCATGGTGGGCGCCACCGGCACCCGCCCGCCGCCCGCCGCCCGGACCAGCGCGGTCAGCGCCCGGCCCGGCCCTACCTCGAGGACGACCGGGTGGCGCGTGGTCAGCAGCTCGGCGGCGGCCTCCCGGAACCGCACCGGCTCGCGCAGCTGCCGCACCCAGTGCTCCGCCGGACGGGTCGCGCCCTCGACCACCGACCGGCCGGTCAGCCCGCAGTGGACGGTGGTGGTGACCGGGTGGTGCGGCACCGCGCCGACGACCGCCCGGAAGTCGTCGAGGACGGGGTCGAGCAGGCTGGAGTGGAAGCCGTGCGCGGCGGGCACCGGGCGTACCCGGAGGCCGGCGGTGGCGCACCTGTCGGTCAGCTCCCGCACCCCGGCCGGCGAGCCGGAGACGACGGTGACGCCGGGAGCGTTGTCGGCGGCCACCTGCACGTCCGGCGGCAGCAGCGCGGCCACCCGGTCCCGGTCGGCCAGCACGGCGGCCATCCGGCCGGGCGGGGTGCGCTCCACCAGCCGCCCGCGCTCCACGAGCAGCACCAGGGCGTCGGTCAGGCGCAGGCCGCCGGCCAGGCAGAACGCGGCGTACTCGCCGACGCTGTGCCCGATCATCCGCTGTGGTCGCAGGCCCCAGTCGAGGAGTTGGGCGCCGAGCGCGTACTCCACCAGGAACAGGGCGGGCTGGGCGATCGAGGGACGGGCCGCCCGGTCGGCGGCGTACGGGTCCAGGAGCGCGGCGCGGACCGGATCGGCGGTGCCCGCCGGCAGTGCGTCCAGCCCGGCGTCGAGCCGCTCGCGGACGCCGGGGAGAAGGGCGTGGAGGTCGGCGGCCATCCCGGGGAACTGGCTGCCCTGCCCCGGGAAGGCGAACGTGAGCGTCGCCCGGCGGGGCACGACGACCGGCTCCGGATCGGTGCCGAGCTGCCGCAGCAGGTCGGCGCGGTCGGTGGCGACGATCGCCCGCCGGACCGGCCAGGCGGTACGGCCGACGCGGCTGGTGTGCGCGACGTCGGCGAGTTCCCGCCCGGGTGCCGTCGTCAGGTGGTCGGCGAGCCGCCGCGCCGCCGCCCGTACCGCCTGCGGGGTGCGCCCGCTCAGCACGACGAGGTCGGCGGCCGGCGCGGACCTGGACGTGCCCGGGGTCGGGGGCGCCTCCTGGAGGACCACGTGGGCGTTGGTGCCGCCGATGCCGAACGAGCTGACACAGCCCCGGCGTGGCCCGCCCCGCGCCGGCCAGGGCTCGGCCGTCGGGTTGACGCGCAGGCCGGCGTCGGCGAACGGGATGTCGGGGTGGGGCCGGTCGTGGTGCACGGTGGGCGGCACGACGCCGTGGCGCAGGGCCAACAGCATCTTGATCATCCCGGTGATCCCGGCGGCGGCGTCCAGGTGGCCGAGGTTCGGCTTCACCGACCCCAGCAGGCGTCCGCCCGCCGGCCCGCCCGGCCCCAACGCCACGCCGAGGCCGGCGACCTCGATGGCGTCGCCCATCTCGGTGCCCGTGCCGTGCGCCTCCACCACGTCGACGTCCGCCGGGTCGAGGCCGGCCCGGGCCAGGGCCATGCCGATCACCTCGGCCTGACCGGCGACCGCGGGCGCGGTGTAGCCGACCTTCGCGGCCCCGTCGTTGTTGACCGCGGAGCCGAGCACCAGCCCCAGGATCGGATCGCCGTCGGCCAGCGCGTCGGCGAGGCGTCGCAGCACGACGATCCCGGCGCCGTTGCCGGCCACCGTGCCGGCGGCGTCGCGGGAGAAGGCCCGGCAGTGCCCGTCCGGCGCGCCGATGCCGTTCGGTTCGTAGCGGTAGCCGCGCTGCTGCGGGGTGCTGACCGTCGCGCCCCCGGCCAGGGCCAGGTCGGTGTCCCCGCTGTGCAGGCTCTCGCAGGCCAGGTGCACCGCGACGAGCGAGGTCGAGCAGGCCGTCTGGACGCCGATCGCCGCGCCGCGCAGGCCGAGACGGTACGCGATCCGGGTCGCCGCGTGGTCCTTCTCGTTGCCGATGATCATCGGGAGCGCGCCCAGCTCGGCGAGCAGGTCCGGTCGCCCGAGCAGATGGTTCGTCAGGTAGGTGTTGACGCCGGTGCCGACGAAGACGCCGATACGGCCCGGTTCCCGGCCGGGCGGGTGGCCCGCGTACTCCAGCGCCTCCCACGCGCACTCCAGCAGCAGTCGGTGCTGGGGATCGGTGATCATCGCCTCCCGGGGTGGAAGGCCGAAGAAGGCGGCGTCGAAGTCCTCGATGCCGTCGAGCACACCACGCACCGGCACGTAGTCCTCGTCGTCGCGCTCCGGTTCGGGGACGCCGGCGGCGGCGAGCTGCTCCGGCGTGAACCGGGTGAGCAGCTCCCGGCCCTCGACCAACGCGTCCCACAGTTCGTCGAGCGACGCGACGCCGGGAAAGCGGCCGGCGACGCCCACCACGGCGATCGGTCCGCGTCCGGCGCTCACCGCGTCGCCGCCGTGGTCGCCGGGCCCGCGCCGCGCAGCCACCCGGCGAGCGAGTCCACGGTGGGGTGGCGGTAGAGGTCCAGCAGGACGATCGACCGGTCGGGCAGTTTGTCCCGCAGCAGCCGGTGCACCCTGGCCAACTGCAACGAGTCGCCGCCCACCTCGAAGAACGGCTCGTCGAAGTCGAAGTCGTCGTCGCCGAGCACGGTGGCCCAGACCTCGGCGATCAGCGACTCGAGGTCCTCCGCCGGTGCGCCGGGCGGTGTCGGGGCGCGGTGCGGCGCCGGGGCCACCTGCTCCTCGACCCGGCGCAGGATCGCCCGGGCGTCGACCTTGCCGTTGCCGGTGAGGGGAAGCGCGTCGAGCAGCACCCAGCGTTTCGGCACCGCGTACGCCGGCAGGCTCCGCGACACCGACGCGCGCACCTCCTCGACGAGACCGTCCTCCGGCGGGGCGACCAGCGCCGCCACCAGGAAGCGGCCGTTCTCCGCGTCGCCGGCGACCACGACCGCCGCGTCGGACACCCGTGGGTGCGCCGACAGCCGGTGGGTCACCTCGTCCTGCTCGACCCGGTGGCCGTCCAGTTTGACCTGCTGGTCGCGGCGGCCCAGGAAACGCAGTCGGCCCTGCTCGTCCCAGCGTACGAGGTCGCCGGTCCGGTAGCAGCGGGTGCCGTCGCCGAGCAGCCGGAACGCCTCCGCGGTCCGCTGCGGGTCGTCCAGGTAGTCCAGGGCCAGCCCGGCGCCGACGGCGCACAACTCGCCCACCGCGCCGGGCGGCAGCAGCTCGCCGTCGTCGTCGACGACGAGGACGCCGGTCCCGCACACGGGCCGCCCGATCGGGACGTCGTCCGGCAGCTCGCACGGGTCGTCGACGTGGTGCACGGTGGTGAAGACGGTGTTCTCGGTGGGGCCGTAGCCGTTGGTGACCCGCAGCCCCGGACAGGCCCGTAGCACGGCCGCGACCGGCCCGGCCGGCACGACGTCGCCGCCGGCGAGCAGTTGCCGGAGCCCGCCGAACGCCGCCGGGTCGTAGTCGGCGAGCACCCGGAACAGCCCGGCGGTCAGCCAGGCGACGGTGACCTCACGCTCGGCGAGGAAACGGGCCAGCTCACCGGGGTGCGGCACCGGGCCCGGGAAGATCTCGACCCGGCCGCCGGTGAGCAACGGGACGAACAGCTCCATCGTGGACGCGTCGAAGGCCAGCGGCGCCAGCCGCAGGAAGCCGTCCCCGGGCTCGGACCGGAACACGTCGGGGTCGTGCACGAGGCGCAGCACCGCGGCGTGGGTGATCCGGGCGGCCTTGGGCTCGCCCGTCGACCCGGAGGTGAACGCCAGGTAGGCGACCCGCTGCGGATCCGGCGCGGCCACGGCAGGGACGGCGGCGCCGGCGGGCCGGGACGGCCCGCCGAGGGCCGGGCCGACCCCGGCGAGCCGGGCGATCCGCGGATCACCCACGACGGCGGCGGGGCGGCACCGGGCCAGCTGCGCCGCCACCCGCTCGTCCGGGGCGTCGGCGTCGAGGCCGGTGTACGCCGCCCCCAGCCGCAGCGTCGCCAGTACGGCCACCACCTCGGCGGTGGCGGGCGGTGTCGCCACCACCACCGTCGATCCGGCCGTCACCCCGGCCTCCGCGAGGTCGGCGGAGAACCGCTCGGCCAGGTCGAGCAGCTCGGCGTACGTGGTGCTGCCCTCGGGGCCGCGCACGGCGATCGCCCCGGGTCGCCGGTGGGCCTGCTCCGCGAACGCCTGCCACAGCCCGGTGACCGGGGCGGCGTCCGGGCCGCGACCCCACTCGTCGAGCCGGGCGCGCTGCCGCTCGGACATCCCCCGGACCGTCCGTAGTGGCAGGTCGCGGGCCTGCGCCAGCGCCACCAGCGTCGCCTCGAACGCCTCGGCCAGCTCCGCCGCGCCGGCCGGGGAGAGCGCCGCCAGCCGGTGCTCCAGCGCGAACCGGGGGCGCTCCCCCCAGGCCTGGAGGTAGAGCATCGCGTCGAAGACCGAACCCCCGTCGTGACCCTCGTGAACGGTCGCCGTCCCGGCGGGACCCGGCAGCTCGGCGGGGATCAGCTCGTCGTGGGCGGCGAACCCGATCTGGACCAGCGGGTTGCGGTCGATCGCCCCGGCCGCGCCCAGCTCGGACACGAGCGCTTCGAACGGCAGCTCGGCGGCGGCGACCGCGTCGGCGAGGGCGTCGGCCACGGCGGGGCCCAGCGCGCTCGCGGGCGCGTCGTCGTCCCACCGGCAGCGCACCGGCACGACGCGGGTCGCGAGGCCGACCACCTCGGCCAGCTCGGCGGTCGGACGCCCGGCGGCCGGCACCCCGACGAGCAGGTCGTCGACCCCGCACCGGCGGCCGGTGACCAGCGCCCACGCGGCCAGCAGCACCGCGGGGCGGGTCACGCCGGCGTCGCGCGCCAGGTCGTCGCACGCGGCGGTGGCCCCGGGTCCGAGCGTGAAGGTCAGCCGCGAGCCCGGGCGGCCCGGCCGACCGGTGGCGCCGGGCCGACCGGGTAACTCCACCACCTGTGGCGCCCCGGCCAACTGACCCGCACGGTGCCGGCGCAGCTCGTCGGCGGGGCGGGCGTGTTCGAGCAGGACGTCAGGGGGGACACCCGGCTCGGCCGGTGGCACGGCGCCGCCGAGGTAGGCCGCGGCCAGTTCCCGCAGGAGGAGCCCGACCGCCCAACCGTCGAGCAGGGCATGGTGGGCCAGCAGCGAGACGACGTGGCTCCCGCCGCCGGGCAGCTCGGTCAGCAGCCACTCGGCGGGCGGTCGGCGGAACGGGTCCAGCCCGGACGCCAGCTCGGCGAGGTGGGCGTGGGCGGCCGCGACCGGGTCGCCGTCCGGGGTGTAGTGCCCCTGTTCCCGCAGCACCGGGCGCCACCGGCGCAGGACGCGACGCCCGGGCTGGTCGGCGTCGGCGTCGGCGTCGGCGTCGAACACGGTGCGCAGCGTCTCGTGGCGGGCGGTCAACGCGTCCAGGCAGTCCCGCAGGTGGCGGGCGCGGGCCGGACCGGGGCAGCGGAGGCTGAACAACAGGCGGTAACCGACGCCCGGCCACTGCTGCTCGTGCACCAGCATCGCGTGCTGCGCGGGCAGCAGGGGACGCCGGTCCGCCGCCGGGCGCTCCCGCCGCCCACCGCGCTCCAGCGGCCCGCTGCGGCCGAGCGCGGAGACGAGCGGCCCGGGACGCAACAGGTCGGCGAGGTCGATCCGCAGGCCGAGCTCGCGCTCGGCCCGGGCGACCAGCCGCATCGCCCGCAGCGACGTGCCGCCCAAGGCGGCGAAAGATTCCTTCGAATCAGCGGGAAACCGATTCTCGGAAATGCCGAGAACATCGCGGGACAACTCAAGGAGGGCAGGGGAAAATGCATTTTCCAAGACGTCAGAACCCCCGTTTTGACGACGCCTGCGCGAGTGTGGGCCTCCCATTGAGAGGCCCGCACCGGACCGTAGCACGCGACCGCAGCACCGAGCAATCCACGCGGGTCAGTGCCGCGGCGCGGGTGCGGAGTGCTGTTAGAATCGCTCGCGTCAATGCGCGTGTTCAGGTGTCCCGTCCCGGGGCACAGAAAGATCAATGAGCCGGGATTCGCCATCTCGCACGCGGAACACGCAGCTCAAACGGGGGAACGGCATGGCGTCACCGCAGTCCACTCTGTCCGGCGCCGGAGGCGGCGGGGTGCCGCGAGGGCGCCTGGGAGCCGCGCTCGGCGCCCTCCTCCCGGTGAGCGGCCCCGCCCGCTGGCTCGCGGCCGCCCAGTTGGCCGGCAGTGTCGGCGCCGGGCTCTACCTGGCCGGAGCACCGGTCTACTTCCTCCGCGCCGGTGACCTGACCGTCGGCCAGGTGGGAGCCGGTCTCTCCGCCGCCGCCCTCGCCGGCATCGCGGCGAGCGTCCCGGCCGGCCGGTTGGCGGACCGCTACGGCGCCCGCCGGATGTCCGTCGTGTTCGTGCTGCTCCAGGCGCTGTTCGTGCTCCTGCTGTTGGCGGCCGACCGGTTCTGGCTCTTCGTGCCGCTGGTCGCGCTGGTCGCCGTCGCCGAGCAGTCCTGGGACGTCAGCCGCGACGGCATGATCGCCGCCGCGGTCACCGGAAGCGACCGGGTGCGCGTCTCGGCGTACCTGCGGAGCGTGTTCAACGCCGGCTTCGCGCTCGGCACGCTGGCCGCCGGCCTGGTGCTCGCCGTCGACTCGCGGGCGGCGTACCTCGGCATGCTGGCGGCCGTGGCCGCGTGCTGGGTCGCGGTCGCCGGCCTCTACCTGCTGCTGCCGGCCTGGCCGCGGCCCGCCCCGACGGACGGCGCCCGGGAGCGCGTCCGGCCCCTCGCCGACCTGCCCTACCTGCTGGTGGCGCAGGTGAGCTGCCTCACCCGGATCGGGGAGACGATCCTGCTGGTCGGGCTGCCCCTCTGGATCGTCTCCGCCACCGACGCGCCCCGCCCGCTCGCGGCGTGGCTGACCGGCATCAACACGGTGCTGGTCGTGCTGCTCCAGGTCCGGGTGTCGCGGGCCGGCGACACCATTCCGTCCGCCGCCCGCCTCCAGCGGTTCGCGTTCCTGCTGCTCGCCGCCGCCTGCCCGGTGGCCGCGCTCACCGGCCGACTGCCGGCGGCGGCGGCGATCGCGGTGCTGGTGCTGGTCGCGGTCCTGCTGACCTTCGCCGAACTCGGCGGCGAGACGGCGCGGTGGACGATGCAGTTCGGTCTCGCCCCGGAGCGCGCGCAGGCCCGCTACGCCGGGGTGTTCCGGCTCGGCCAGGCGGTCCCGGCGGTGGCGGGCCCGGCCCTGGTGACCGGCCTGACCGGCGGTCTGGGCGCCGCCGGTTGGCTGGTCCTCGCCCTGATCCCGCTGGCCGGCGCCGCGCTCAGCGGCCCGGTCGTGGCCTGGGCCCGCCGCACCCGCCCGGAGCCGGCCCCCTCCTGACCCGTCGGGCCACGTCGCGGGTCCGGACACCAGCAACGCCGCGGACCTCCGGTCCGCGCCAGTCGACCGCCAACGGGGGACACCGGAATGACACAGACGACCACGGCCGTCCGGGACGGCCGACCACGAGACGCCATCGAACTGGTGCTGCTGCGCATCTGGCGCGACCACCTGCGCAACCCCGCCCTCGGCGTCGACGACGACTACTTCTCCCACGGCGGCACGTCCCTCCAGGCGGTGCGCACCCTGTCCGAGATCCGACGACGCACCGGGGTGTCCCTGCCGCTGCCCGTCATGGCGCGGGCCAGCAGCGTCACCGCGATGGCCCGGCTGCTGCGCGACGGGTTCACGGACACGCCCACCCCCGTCGTGCCGATCCGGCCCGGGGACCCCGGCGGTCCGGTGGTCGCCTGTGTGCACCCGCTCGGCGGCAGCGTCCTGTGGTACAGGCACCTCGCCGACGCGCTGCCACCCGGCCACACCTGCCTCGGGTTGCAGGCGCGGGCCCTCGACCCACGGATGCAGCCGGACCACACCATCGGCGAGATGGCCGCCGCCTACCGCGCGGAACTGGCCCGCACCTACCGCCCGGAGCAACTCGTCCTGGTCGGCTACTCGTTCGGCGGGCTGGTCGCGTACGAGATGGCGAGCCGGATGGCGGACGACGGCGAGCGACCCGCCGCGGTGGTGCTGCTGGACACCGCCGTGACCCGCCGCGCGCAACCACCGGCCTCCCGCGCCCGGCTGCTCTGGTCCCTGGTCAACCACAATCTCGGCCTCGACCTGCCGGCGGACGAGTTGGCCGGGCTCTCCCCCGAGGCGATGTGCACGCGCATCCTCGACGAGGGGACCGCCCGGGGTGTCCTGCCGCCCGGCTTCGGCGCCGAACGGCTGCGCCGCCTCGTGGAGATCTATCCCATCAACGCCGAGGCGGAACGCGTCTACCGGCTGCCGTCCTACCCCGGCTCACTGGAGCTGGTCCGCCCGCAGGAGCCCCGCGTGGACGAGGAGAGCCTGGAGATCTGGTCGGAACGGTGCCGGGGCGGCGTGCGCGTGCACCGGGTGCCCGGTTCCCACCTGGATCTGCTCGCCCCGGCCCACGCCCCGGCGGTCGCCGAGGTGATCGCCGGGCTGCGAGCCTGACGGGCCGCCGTCCCGACGCCGCCGCCCCGGGGACCGGGCGGCGCCGCCGGGTGGCCGGGTCAGCGCACCCGTGGCCGAAGCAGCAGGACCGACACCAGGCCGGCCACCAGCACCAGATCGATCAGGACGAGCACCAGGGTGCTCGTGTCCCGCTCCAGGTGGTGTTCGTGCGCCGGGGCGGCGGCCTCGACCGGTCCCGTGGGGGTCCCCGTCCCCTGGCCGACCGTGAACGTGGCGATCCCGGCGACGGGCGTGCCGTCGTCGAGTTCGACGTGGTAGCCGACCTGGTAGGGGCCGGGGCGGCTGGCCGAGACCGGGACGCTGATCCGGTTGTCGTTCAGGACCGGATCGCCGGTGGAGACCTTGTCCCCGCCGGGACCGATCACCGTGAGGTGCATGACGCGCGGGTGCGGGGCGGCGTCGAACCGCAGCGCCACCTGGGTGGGCGAGACGGCGACCGACGCGCCGTCGACCGGCTCGACGGCCTCCAGTTGGGCCGGCGCCGCCCGGCCGAAGACGAGGTAGACCACCAGCAGCGCCAGCCCGACGCCGGCAGCGCCGAGGAGCAGCCGGCGACGGGTCGGTGACACGGAGGTCATGCCGGCAGTGGACGGCAGCTGCAGATCATGTCCCGCGACTCGGCCCGCGATGGGCGCAGGTGGTAGTACATGGCGACGACCATCGGCAGGAACACCACCGTGTTGTAGAACAGGTGCAGCTCGACGCGGGGCAGCACCAGTTGCAGGATGCTGGTCGGCACCGTACGACCGGCCAGGAAGTGCCCACTCTGCGCCTGGACCAGCAGCAGGAAGTGCTCGATGTGGTGCCAGAACTGGATGGCGAGCGCGACCGTCCACCAGGTCCGGCTGCGGCCGACGAACCCGGGGCGCAGCAGGAACAGGAAGACCAGCATCACGATCGCGTACCCGTAGTGCAGCCATTCGGACTTGATGAGCCACGGGAACGGCATCCCGAGCACGCCGCGCGCCTGCGCGGGCGTCCAGCCCAGCACCCAGATCTGGTACGCCTGGGTGAGGTGCTCGGCCCAGTGCGCCAGGACGATGACCATGAAAATGGAGAGAGCGGCTCGGTGGTGGCGACCGTTGAGCCCCCAGGGGCGGCCGGTTCTGGTGGCCGGCGAAGACTCCACGAGGTTGGACACGGCGACTCCCAATGTCAACGAACACGAATCGCTCCATTGTGCTATGTCATCGACACGGAACGCTATCTTCATGCGTGCGGCCCTGACGGGCGGGGCACGCCGTCAGGTGCGCACGTCGAGAGGCGGAGGGGTCCGTCCGGTCCGCCTAGCATTCCGGTCATGGTCTCCGCAGGCGACGCCGTGGTGCTCGGCGGCAGCATGGCCGGCCTGATCGCCGCCCGGGTGCTGAGCGAGGCGTACGACACCGTCACCGTCGTCGACCGCGACCCGCTGCCCGAGGCGGCGGCGGCCCGGCGCGGGGTGCCGCAGTCCCGCCAACTGCACGTGCTGCTGGCGCGCGGCCGGCGGGCCCTCGACGAGCTCTTCGAGGGGCTCAGCGACGAACTGTCCGCCGCCGGCGCGCCCCTTGTCGACCTGCACGATCAGGTGCACTGGTGCAACGACGGCCACCCGATGCGGCGCGCCGCCTCGGACCTGGTCGGCGTGGGCGTCAGCCGCCCGTTGCTGGAGAGCACGGTGCGCGCCCGGGTACGGAACCTGGGCAACGTCCGGTTCTGCCCGCCCGCCGAGGCGACCGCGCTGCTGAGCACCGAGGACCGCAGCCGGATCATCGGCGTCCTCGTGACGCCGCGCGTCGGGGCCGCGTACCCGATCCACGCCGACCTGGTGGTCGACGCCTGCGGTCGGGCCTCCCGCAGCCCGGTGTGGCTGGCCGAACTCGGCTACCCGACCCCGCCGGAACAGCGGGTCCCGGTGGACGTCACCTACGTCACCCGCGTCTACCAGCGCGAACCCCGGCACCTCGACGGACTGCTCGGCGCGCTGACCAACGCCGTGCCGGGTCGCCCCCGCACCGGCATCGTCGCCGCGCAGGAGGACGGCCGGTTCGCGGTGGCGCTCAGCGGGATGCTCGGTGAGCAGCCGCCGTCGGACCACGAGGGTTTCACCCGCTTCGCCGAGTCACTGGGCATGCCGGTGATCAGCCGCTTCGTGCGCGACGCCGTCCCGGTGGGCGGCCCCGCCCAGATGCGCTATCCGGCGAGCGTGCGCCGACGCTACGAGCGGCTGCGCCGCTTCCCGCTCGGCTACCTGGTGGTCGGCGACGCCGTGTGCAGCTTCAATCCGGTGTACGGCCAGGGCATGACGGTCGCCGCCACCGAGGGCCTGCTGCTCCGCTCGCTCCTGTCCGGCGGCCCGGACCGGCTGGCCCGGCGCTTCTTCCGCGGCGCGGGCAAGCTGATCGACGGCCCGTGGTCCATCGCGGTCGGCACGGACCTGCGGTTCCCGCAGGTGCCGGGCCCGCGCTCGGCGCGGGTCCGGCTGGTCAACTGGTACGTGCACCGGCTGCACGCGGCGGCCCGGACCGACGCGGTGCTGGGCGAGGCGTTCCTGCGCGTGCTCAACCTGGTGGACCCGCCGACCCGACTGCTCCGACCCGCGATCGCGCGTCGGGTCCTGCGCGGTGGCGGCGCCGACCCGGTGCCGTCGGCGGGTGTCGCGGGCGGCCGGTGACCGTCGCGGGTCGCCGGGCTCATCACGGCGTCGACGCCCCCACGCCGCCGGGTCGCCGGCGGCGTGCGCACCGTCAGCTCGGGCAGCGGACCTTGCGCATGAACGCGAGCATCAGCCACGGCCTGGGGCCGCCGACGCGGACGCCGCGGGAGAGCATCGCCCGCACGGGTGAGACCCGGCCGAAGAGCATCAGGTTGAGGACCACCGGGTCGTAGCTGACCCGGACGTCCGGTCGGGTGCCCGGCTCGGCGACGCTCACCACGTTCCGGTCGAGCAGCAGGGTCACCGGGCGCGCGTGCCGCGACTCGAAGGCGACCGCCACGCGCACGTCGGGCAACGGTTTCGGGGTGTCGAGCAGGTGACCGTACCCGTCGCGGACCAGCCCGACGAAGAAGACCTCGAAGAACGCCGCCGCCTCGCCGGGCGGGATCTCGTGCGGGAGACCGGCGGCCCGGGCGATGTCCCAGCCGTGGATGTTGAACTCGTTGACGATGTGGGCGAACAGCCCCGCCATGGTGAGCGTCGAACTGCCCAGCCAGGGCAGTGGCGCCGACGGGTCGACGTCGCTCGTGGCGTCGAGCATCGCCGCGCAGTTCGCGCGGATCCGGGCCGCCAGCGCCGCCGGGTCACGCTCCTCGCACAGGCGCATCACCTCGACGTTGAGCAGGGCGAGATCGTCGACGTTGGTGCGCTGCCACTGCTCGTACAGGCCGGGGTGCGGAAACGCGGGTTCGGGGTAGGACCGGGTGATGACGGCGTCGAGGTCGGTCACCGTGACGAGGTGGACCGCGGTGTCGACGACCGACCACTCCCGGGTCGCCCGCACGTCCGCCGGGGCCTTCTCGACCAGGGCGGCGAACCGTTCGCCGGCGGCGGTGACGTCGTCGCGGATCGACTCCCACTGCTGGGTGGACACTTCCATGCCGGTGCCTCCGTCCGGTTGCCGAGCATCGTGGGAAGCCCGCGGTGACCGAACATCACGGGTACCCAGTGTGCACAGTAGACGACGGAGGGAGCATCCGGGGGGAGCTGTCCGCAATGCGCTGACGAGCACCTGTCGGTGAAGCGACCGGACCGCCCTCCGCACTGCGGTGCCCCGCAGGGTGGAGGACGGTCCGGTCGGTGTCGCGCCGGGTGGCGGGTCAGCGGGCGATCGGTAGTTCGACCGCCGCGGGCGGCGGCACCGGCTGCACCGGGGTGCGCTGGCCACGCCGCTCCATCAGCCACTTGCCCCACCAGAACAGGCCCCGGGCCAGGCAGACGATGGTGACCGCGAAGAACAGCGTGTAGACCACGTTGAAGACCATCAGGACGCCGTACACCATGGCCACCGAGGAGCCGAACATGAACTGGTTCCGCGCCTTCGACGGCGTGGTGCCCGGGTCGGTGATCATGTAGTTGGTGAACAGCACGAACGCCACCCCGGTCATGATGCTCAGCGCCGACCAGAGCTGCACGTCCCAGACGTAGTGCCGGATCAGCGCCTGGATGACGAAGCCACCGACCCAGCCCACGATCAGCGCGACCTTCTTGGTGAGCATCGCGTTGAGGATGGTGCCGGCGGTGAGGACCACCATCGGGATGAACATCCGGAACACGTCCGGCACGTTCTCCGTGAAGTGGTACGGCGGTGCCACGTTGACCCACGAGAACGTGATCAGCGCGATCGTGATGCCGAAGTTCGACGGGTTCATGAAGTGCCGCATGCGCCCGCTGATCGGCGCCTGCAGCACCGCCTTCTGACCGATGGCCACCACCACCGCGAAGGCGATCGGCCAGAACATGTCGTTGGCGTAGAGCAGCATGTTCACCGCGAGCGCGGTGATGTGGGTGGGCAGCAGGAACGTGTAGACGCCCCATGCGCCGTTGCCGCTGTAGGCCGGCCGGCGGCCCAGGGACCGGGCCGCGACCGCTTCGATCACCAGCTCCACCGTGTACCCGAGCGCCAGGACGAACAGCGGCCAGGTCCAGGGCTGCTCGAACCCGAGGATCGTGTAACCGAGGATGTTGAGGATGGACATGGAGATGGCGAAGTTCCGCAGGGCGAGGTAGCGGGGGTCACGCTTGTCCACCCGGGGTACGGGCGGCCGGGTGTCGACGCCCCGGTGGGCCCCGGCCGGGCCGGCGCCGTTGCGGGCCGCGTCGGCGGCCTCGACCGTGGTGGTCGCGCCTTCCGGGGCGCGTTTGACGTCCGTCATGGCTTGGTCAGCTCCTGGGCTCGGTCGGTGAGCATGAGGTCGTGCCACCCGGCGGAGAGGGACAGCGTCTGCTGGTGCCGGGCGCCGGAGAGATCGCGCCAGCTCAGCTCGACGGTGACGGGTGCGGCGCCCTGGGCGCCCAGCCCGAAGAACACGTCGAAGCTGCGCTTGCCCGAGTGCCCGCCACCGCCGTCGAGCTGGGCGAGCTGGGTGCGGCCGTCGGCCGTGGTCACCCGCGCCTG
This sequence comes from Micromonospora sp. NBC_01392, assembly GCF_045040125.1. NCBI lineage: Bacteria > Bacillati > Actinomycetota > Actinomycetes > Micromonosporales > Micromonosporaceae > Micromonospora > Micromonospora sp. NBC_01392. The sequence continues at coordinate 4,707,225 of NZ_CP109549.1, forward strand.
CGCGCCGTACGCCGGGGTGCCGGCGTCGCCGGACTGGCCGGCGCCGAGCGCGGGCCGGTGCAGCCGCAGCCCGAGGAAGTTGCCGATCTCCGTCTTGGTGTTCTTGTAGAAGGCCGGTGGCCCCCACTGCCGCGCCACCGCGAAGTCCTGGCGGCCGTCGCCGTCGGTGTCTCCCACGGCGACCCCGCGCGTCGGGGTCCGGTCGGCGAGCCCGAGCTGCGGACTCAGGTCGACGTAGCGACCATTGCCCTCCGGCGCCCAGAACGCCAGCGCGTTGGAGCCGGCGATGTCGTCGCCGGGCTGGGCGTTGGGCCACATGTCGGGCTCGCGCAGCATCAGGTCGTTGCTGGCGGCCAGCTCCTGGAGCCAGTTGAACCGGTTGATCGTGCCCTTGACGAAGCCGCAGGACTGCACCACGACGAGCCGGCCGCTGTTGTCGAAGTCGGCCATCTTCGCGTCCCAGCCCCAGCCGACCCAGGCGAGGTTCTTCGCCGCGGCCTCGTTCTCGAAGGGCGCGATGCCCTTGCTCATCCGGTCGCGCGCCTCCTGCGGGGTCTTCGCGGTGTTCAGCCAGACGAAGTTGCTCTCCTCCAGCCCCCACGACTCGGTGATGTTGCTGACGAAGGCGTCGAACCGGCCGGTGCCGGACAGGTCGGCGAAGTCGACGGACATCCCCTTGAACGAGTCGTGCCCCATCACCAGCGACTTCGGGTCCAGCGGGCCACGGCGTCCCTCGGCCAGCTTGAACCTGATCCGGCCGGGCGTCGACACGTTGTGGAAGAACCGGTCGTTGCCGAAGTCGTTGGCGAGGTACAGCTCGGGCAGCAGGTCACCGTCGAGGTCGGCGGAGGCCGAGGCCAGCGTCCACCCGGTGGCGTACCGGGGGTCGATCGCGCTCTGCACCTCGTAGGTGGCGGTCGGCTCGGCGCCGCTGGTGGCCCCGGTCCAGCGCAGGATGTGCGCCCCGCCCGCGTTCTGCGCGCGGGACATGGAGTGGTTCATCTGCACGTTGGGCAGGCCCTGCGGGTCGAGCACCTGCGAGTCCGGGAAGTAGTTGAAGATGCCGATGTCGGGTCGGCCGTCGCCGTCGAAGTCGGCGACCGCGGTCGCGTTGGTGTTCCAGAGCGGCCCGCGGTAGAGGCCGTCGGTGGTCTTCTGCTGCGGGATCAGCTCGACCGGGTGGTACGACGCCAGGCTCAGGCCCCGCGCGTCGCTCTTCTGCAGGAACAGCACGGGCGTCCGACCCCAGTAGTTGACCAGCAGGTCGGTGCGGCCGTCGACGTTGAAGTCGCCCGGCACGCATCCCATCGGCGCGATCGCCGGACCCATCGGCAGCGGCGCCGGCTCGACCACGAACGGCGCGTACGTGGCGCCGCCGCCGGGCGCGGGGGTGACGACGACGCTGTCGCTGCGCGGATCGACGAGGCACAGGTCGTTGGCGCCGCCCTTCCCGTCGAGGTCGTTGAGCGCCACACCGGCGCCGACCGACGAGATCCAGGAACGGATGTGCTTGTACTTCGGGTTCACGGTGCGGACCGTGCGCTGCGGCAGGCCCGGCGGGAACGCGATGGGCAGTTCGGTGAACGCGAACCGCGATGCCATCGCCTCCCGGTCCGCCGCGGACGCGGACGGCAGTCGCGAGATCGTGAACAGCCCCGCGACGAGCACCAGAACGAAGATTGCGGGAATGAGCCGGCGCAGCGGACCCACTGGTTTCGGTGGCAACGCTCCCCCTCGGGGTGACGCCCGTCGAGGACGGGCTCCTTGTGTGGTGCGGTCACGGGTGACGGCGGTCCGTCACCCGGTTGTCCGTCAGTCGGCCGAGCTGATGGTCATCGGCATGCCACCGCGCATGCGCAGCGACAACATCGGCTCCGGTACGACCTGGTGGGTGGCGACCTTGGTGAGCCGCAGCTCCCGGACCAGCATCGAGAGCACGAAGGCGGCTTCCATCAGGCCGAGATGGTTGCCGACGCAGAACCGCGGTCCCGCGCCGAACGGGATGTAGGCGTACCGCGGGCGGTCGGTGGACCGGACCGGGTCGAAGCGTTCCGGGTCGAACTCCTCCGGGCGGTCCCAGAAGGCCCGGTGCCGGTGCAGCGTGTAGGGACAGATCAGCACGTCGACGCCGGCCGGCACGTGATACCCGCCGACCACGTCGTCGGCGAGCGTCTTGCGCGGCAGGATCCACACCGGCGGGTACAGCCGCACGACCTCGTCGATGACCATCGCGGTGTACCGCAGCCGGCCCAGGTCGTCGAAGGTCGGCAGCCGGTCCCCGAGCACGGTGGTGGCCTCCTCCCGCAGCCGCTCGCGTACCTCGGGATGCTTGTCCACCAGGTAGAGCGCCCAGCTCAGCGTGCTGGCGGTGGTCTCGTGCCCGGCGAGCAGCAGCGTCACGAGTTCGTCCCGCAGCCGCTGCCGGCCGACCCGCGGGTCGGGCTCGGCCCGGGCGGACACGATGAGCCGCGACAGCACGTCGTCGCGGTCGCCGGAGTGGTCCCCGCGCTCGTCGACGAGCTGGTCGACGATCGTCTGCAGCCGACGACGGGCGCGCCGGAACCGCAGCTGACGCGGCAGCGGCACCCAGGGCGGCACGGCGCTCAACGTCGCCAGCTCGAACATGGCCTGGTCCTGCACCGCCGTGAAGTCACGGCCGATCGACGGGAACCGGCCGAGGTCGGTGTCGAGCAGGGTGCGCCCGAGCACCCCGAGCGTCAGCCCGGTCATCTCGTGGAACACGTCCACCGGGCCCTGGCGGCCAAGCGTCCGGAGCCGGTCGACGAGGGCGGCCGCCTCCTCGGCGACGATGCCGGCCTGCGCGGCGATGCGTCGGCTCTGGAACGCCGGCTGCACCACCTTGCGCTGTTTGCGCCACAGCTCACCCTCGCTGGTGAGCAGTCCGTCGCCGAGCGCCCGGCGGGCGTGCACCAGACCGATGCCCTTGTGGTAGTTGGCGGCGTTGTCCGCGAGCACGTGCTTGGCGTGGCCGGGGTGGTTGAAGAAATAGAGCGTCTTCGGTCCGACCGGCAGCCGGGCGGCGTCGCCCCAGCGGGCCGCCGCGGTGGTCATCATGCCGAGCCGGTCCCGGTTCATCATGATCAACATGTTGACCGCGGCGGCGCGCGACGGCCCGTTCATCGACGGCGACGCCGGGCGCACGACCGCGGTCACGACGTCACCACCGCGGACGGCGCCATCTCGAGCCGGCGGAACCGGCCACCGAGGAAGACCAGGGCCTCACCGTCGCCGTACCGGCGCATGCCCCGCGGACGACCCAGGAAGATCGTGTGGTCTCCCCCGTCGTACGACCGCCAGAGCTCGCACTCGAAGTGGGCGACGGCCCCGGCGAGCAACGGCGCGTCCGTCCGCCCGCCCGGCCGCCAGTCGGCGAACTCGAACTGTTCCGGGCCCAGTGGCCGGCGCCGGTCCGCGTAGTAGCGCGCCACCGCCTCCTGGTCGGGCGCCAGCACGGAGATGCCGAAGGTGCCGGCGCGGCTGAGCGCCTGGTGCATGAGCGCGTCCCGGTCGATGCAGACCAGCACCAGCGGTGGGTCGAGCGACACGGCGCTGAACGAGTTCGCGGTCATGGCGTGCGGCTCGTCCCCACCGACACTGACCACCGTGACGCCGGTGGCGAAGGTTCCGTAGACGCGACGCATGTGCGTCGAGTCGGTCACCTCTTCGGTGTCGAAGGTCGTCATCGCCGGGCTCCGACGGCGAGGTACGGCTCAAGGGCGTCCTCGAGCGCCTCCGGAACCCGGGTGGGCACGGTCCGGTTGTTCGGGCCACGCATGCAGGCGACGCGCTGGATCCCCCGGGCGGCGAGGACCTCGCCGGCCGGGCCGAGGCGCACGTAGTCGAAGCCGAACTCGAGTTGCGTCTGCGCCCGCTCGATCAGCCGCATCCGGACGGCGATCTCGTCGAACGCGGTGAGTTCGGAGAAGAACTCGCACTCGACCTTGAGCGTGAAGAGCTTGAGGTCGGCCTGCAGGTCGGCGAGGACGGCCGGCGCGCGGTCCTTGAGGAACATCTCCCGGCACCGGCCCTGCCACCGCAGGTAGTTGACGTAGTAGACGTTGCCGACGATGTTCGTCTCCTCGAACCCGACGGTGTGCCGCAGCTCGTAGTAGCTCTCCATGGTCATCCCTTCGCACCAGCCAGAACAGTGATCACCACTTGCCCCTCGCCGCCGCGCAGACTGGTGACGAAGGAGGCGGCCCGGGCGCCGCCGGCGCCGAAGAGCACCCAGCCGGGACGATCCGCGTCGGCCACGACGAGCGGTCCGTGCATCGGCAGTCCGGCCTTCTGCATCGCCTCCATCGCGGTCCAGACGCGGGTGGCGGCGATGTCCGGGGTCTCACCGGGCCGGCCGGCGAGAAGTTCCGCCACCCCGGCGTGCGGGCCGAGCAGTCCCTGCCACTCCTCGGGGCCGCGCGGCGCCACGCTCTCGACGTCGCAGCCGAGCACGCCCTCCGCGGCGACGGCCAGCGTGATCCCGGCGCCGTGCGCGATCGAGACGGTGCGCTCGCCGGCGACCTCGGGTCTCCCGTCGGGCCGGTACGTGATCTCGACCGGCCGTCCCAACGCGTGCCCGGCGGCGACCGCGCTGGTCCGGCGACGCGCGGCGGTCCGCTCGGCCGGGTCCGCCGGCGCGGGCGGGTCGGACTCGATCGCCACCGCCACGTCGGTGATCCCCAGGTCGCCGAGCCCACGCTCCAGGAAGGAGCCGAGCAGCGGGGGCACCCAGGGGCCGGATCCGTCCTGTTTCCGGACCGCGCGCAGCCGCAACCCCTCCCACCGCTCGACGGTGGTCCCGGCCTCGTCGCGCAGGGCGATGTCGTAGATGTACGTGTCGCCGTCACGCTCCCGTTCGGTGGCGCAGTAGCGCAGCTCGCGGGCCTCGAAGAGCTTCGCGCCGCCGGGGTGGATCCGTTCCACGCCGGCGGGCAGCAGCGTGGCGTCCGGCACGCACACCTGGTTGCCGTGCATGAGCGCGTCGCGGACGCCCGGGTCACCCAGCAACAGCGTCGGGGAGACGTACGGGGCGAACCAGGTGGTCGACTCGTCGGCCGCCACGACCGCGTCCACGTGACGGGCCGCGGCCCGGTGGTACTGCCGGAGCCGCTGGAACCGGGCGCCCTGGAAGAGGATCTCGCCGTACAGGTCGTCGGACGGCGTGATCGAGGCCGGCGCCAACCCGTCCGGCACCTGGTCCGGCGGCCCGTCCGGGGCGGCCTCGCCGCTCAGGCGCAGTCGCGCGGTGAAGTGGTCGGCGGCGAAGCCGGTCTCCTCGCTGCGGATCGCGACCTCGACGGTGTCGTCGTCCGTCACCAGCGCGGCCACCTGGATCTTCGTGTGTCCGTGCGGCGAGACGATGATGGGTCGCAGGAACTCCGCCCGTTCGATGACCGGGACCGCGTCGACGCCCGAGACGGCCGTGGCCACCTGCGCCATGGCCTCCATCCCGAACACGGCCGGGAACAGCAGGTTGCCGTCGAGATCGTGGTCCGCGAGGTAGCGGTCGGCGCCCACGTTCAGCTCCGTCTCCACCACCAGTTCGACCTGGTGGTAGCGGATCAGCACGCGGTCGACGAACCGCAGCAGCGGCAGCGACGGCAGGTCGTAGCGAACCGTGTGGACGCTCTCGGTGCGCCCGCTGATCACCACCACGCCCGGCGTCGCCGGGTCGGTGACCAGGCGCCGCAGGATCGCGATGCCCTGGTCGGGAGTGATGGGCATGACGCCCTCACGGCTGAGCGACTCGACGACCGACAGTCGCTCGCCCATGCCGACGCCCGACCAGACCGACCACTCCAGACACATGGTGCGGCAGTCGGGGTACGCCCGGGCGAACGCCGTGGTCTCCTCGGCCAGCCAGTCGTTGGCGGTGGCGTAGTGCGCCTCGCCGCGCAGCCCTGCCCGGCCGATGATGCTGCCGAGCGTCACGAGCAATCGGAGCCGGGCCGGGTCGACCGCGTCGAGCACCGCCCGCAGACCGTCGACCTTCGGCGCCAGGGCGGCGCGGAACGCGGCCGGGTCGAGGCTCGGCAGTGCGGCCGGCTCGTTGCGGCCCGCGCCATGCAGGACCGCGGTGACCGGCCCGAGTTCGGCGGAGAGGTCCCGCACCGCCTGGCCGACGGCGGCGGCGTCGGTGACGTCGGCGCGGGCGTACCGCACGGTGACGCCGGCGTCCGCGATCCGGGCCAGGTTGGCTGCCAGCTCGCTGTCCTCGGCGGGGTCGGAGCGGCCCAGCAGCGCCAGCCGGGCACCGCTGTCGCTGGCCAGGGCCAGGGCGCACTCGGCGGTGATGCCCTTGCCCCCACCGGTGACCAGCAGCACGTCGTCCGCGCCGAGCGGGGCCACCGGGGTGCCCGGCCGCACCGGCATCGCGCGCAGGGTCGGGACCCGCCGGACGCCGTCGTCGTGGTGCACCTCGGTGAAGGAGGTGGTGGCGGCGACCTCCTTCACCACCAGCTCGACCGCGGCCTCGGTGGCGGCGGGCAGGTGCACGACGGTGACCAGCACGGTCGGCGCCTCGAGGTGCAACGTCCGGGCGATCGCCGCCGCGCCGCGGCCGTGTCCGACCAGGACGAAGCGGGTGCTGCCGGCGGTGAGCGCCTGCTGGGCGCCCCGCAGCGCGGACTCCAGTTGCTCCTCCGTGCAGTCCGGCGGCAGGCAGACGAGGACTCCGCTGCCGAGCCCGGACTGTTCGAGCGTGCTCGCGAGCTCCGCGGCGAACGGGTGGTCCGCGTCGGCGTGCAGGTGCCACGGGCCGTTCTTCGCGGTGGCGTCGGCGGGCACCGCCGGCAGCGGCACCTCGTCGAGGTCGACCCGCCAGGGTCGGGCCCAGGCGGCCACCCCGGACACCACCGGGGTGGCGGCGGCATCGCTGTCCCGGGCCGTCTTCGCGAGGTTCTCCATCGTCTCGGCCAGCTCGCGGATGGTGGCGGTGGCGAAGTTGATCGGCATCTGGGCCGGCGGCACGTCCAGACGCTGGGCGAGCTGGTTCACCACCTGGCCGACCGTGATGGAGCTGAGGTGCAGGTCGTCGAGGAGCCGGCTGTCCGGGCCGACGAGCTCGAGCGGCAGCTCGGCGCGGTCCGCGGTGAGCCGCCGCAGCAGGTCCTGGGTGGATTCCCCGTCCGGCCCGGCGGAGTCGGCGACGACGGACGGCGCCGCCACGGCGGGGCCACGCTCGATCGCCGGGTCGAGCTCCGGCGCCCGCTCGCACGGGCTGGTCAGGAACGAGAACGTGGCGCCCACTTCCAGCGGCCGCACGAGCCGGCCGTCGAACAGCGCCGCCGGTGCGGGCGCGGCGCCGGTGACGTACGCGGCGCCGGCGACCCGGAGCAGACTCGCGAGCGATTCGCTGTCGGTGTCCAACGCGACCACCGGAACATCGGTGACCGTGCCGGCCAGTCCGGTGAGCACCTGCCCCGGCCCGACCTCGACGAACAGGTCGGTGTTCTTGGCGGCCAGCGCGACGGCCTGGTTGAACAGGACCGGGTCGGTGATCTGGCGGCGGAGCAGGGCCCGCACGTCGGTCCGGGCGGGGAGCACGTCACCGGTGACGGTGGAGACGACCCGGGCCCCCACCCGCTGGAACGTCTCGTCCGCGAGGGTGTCGGCGAAGGCGTCGGCGGCCGGAGCCACCAACGGGGAGTGGAACGCGTGCGAGACGCGCAGCCGCGTCGCGCTCAGTCCGGCCGCCTGGGCGTTACGGCAGACCGCCTCGACCGCGTCGACCGATCCGGAGACGACGGTGTGCTCAGGCCCGTTGTAGGCGGACACGACGACCGGCAGGTCCCCGATGATCGTGTCGAGCATCTCGGGAGGCGCCCCGATGTCCGCCATCGTGCCGGCCCGGCTGTGTCCGGCCATGGTCCGGCCCCGCAGGCCGGCCACCCGCAGCAGGGTCTCCTCGTTCATCGCGCCGGCCCACTGCAGGGCCACGATCTCACCGAGGCTGTGCCCGATCGCGGTCGACGCCTCGATGCCGAGCAGGGCCAGGGCGTGCTGCCCGGCGACGGACCCGGTGACGATGCGCGGCTGGGCGACCTCGGTCGCGACGACGTCGCTACCGGTCGGCAGCGCGGCGCGCAGGTAGACGTCCTCGACCTCGGCGAACCGCCGCCGCAGCGCGCCGCCGCTGACGCCGCGTCCGGAACCCTGCCCCGGGAAGAGGAAGCTGATCCGGGCCGGGCCGCTGACGTGTCCGAGCAGGAACCGGCCGTCCGGGCGGATCAGCTTCGCCTCGCCGGACTCGACGGCCTCGCGGGCCGCGGTCAGCAGTCGCTCGGCCTCCTCCGGCGACGAGGCGACGATCGCCGCGCGGAACGGCCGGCCGCGCAGGTCGCGGTGCAGCGTCGCGGCGAGGTCGCCGAGCTGCGCGTACGAGATCGCCGGCACGAAGGCGCTCAGCTCGGCGAGCCGCTCGGCGAGTTCCTCCGCCGAGGCGGCGTCGACCAGCAGCAGCTCGGCGTCCTGGACCGAGGTGGCGAGGGCCCGCACCCGGCGGTCCGGCACCGACCGGCGCGGCCCGTGCCGTTCGAGCACGACGTGCGTGTTGATGCCCCCGAAACCCATCGCGGTGATCCCGGCCCGCACCGCCACCTCGGCCGGCCACGGCTCGGCCTTGCGCAGCGTGCGCAGCCGGGCCCCGTCGTCGGTGAGGATCTCGTGCGGGTCGACGGAGCCGACGCTCGGGGGAAGCACCTCGTGGTGCACGGCCATCGCGGCGCGGATGAACCCGGCCACCCCGGCGGCGGCCTTGGTGTGGCCGATCATGCCCTTGACCGAGCCGATCACGGCCGGCGGCGCCTCCGGGTTCGCCGCCTCCCGGGCGCTGGACAGCGCCGTCAGCTCGGTGGCGTCCCCGACCTTGGTGCCGGTGCCGTGTCCCTCGAAGAGCCCGACGGTGTCGACGCCGAAGCCGGCCCGGGCGTACGCGCGGCGCAGCGCGAGCCGGTAGCCGTCGACCTCGGGCCTGGTGATGCCGCCGTGGCCGTCGGAGGAGATTCCCCACCCGGCGACCGAGGCGTAGATCCGGTGACCGGCCTCGACGGCCCGGTCGGTGCGCATCAGCACCACCATGCCGCAGCCCTCACCGGGCCAGAACCCGTTGGAGGTCCGGTCGTAGACCCGCATCTCACCGGTGGCCAGCGCGCCGGTCTTGGCGAAGCCGATGACCTCGAACGGGTCGATGGACAGGTCGACGCCGCCGGCGATCGCGACGTCCAGGTCCCCGTCGAGCAGCGCCCGGCACGCGGTCACCACGGACAGCAGCGACGAGGAGCAGGCGCCGTCGACGGTGTAGCCGCCGCCCTTGAGGTCGAAGTAGTTGCAGATGCGGCCGGCGATGGTGTTCGACAGCGCGCCCGCGAGGGTGTCCTCGTCCAGCGGCGGGAACGGGCTCTTGTACGCCGCCTCGTAGCTGGCGAGGAAGGTGGAGATCCGCTCGTCGTCCCAGCCCTCCGCCCGCAGCGCCGCCGCCACGGTCCGCCGCACGTACGGCCAGCGCAGGCGCATCTGGTTGGCGCGGGAGAACTCACCGGTCAGGGTGTTGCCGACGACCACACCGGTCCGCTCCTGCGGCAGGCCCTCACCCATCGGGAACCCGGCGTCGGCGAGCGCCGTCGCGGCGGTGTCCAGGGCCAGCCAGTGCGCCAGATCCGTGGACCGGTAGGTGCTGCCGGCGACCTTGTAGGCGACCCGGTCGAACTCGTAGCCCTCCAGGACGGCGGCGTTGCGCGCGTAGAAGCGGTCCGGGGCGGCCGGATCGGCGTCCCAGTAGTCGTCATGGTTCATGCGGACGTCGGGGAGCCGCCGGAACGCCCGGCGACCCGCGACGGCGTTCTCCCACAGCTCCTGCGGCGAACGGGCGTCGGGGTAGTGGCACGCCATCCCGACCACGGCAATACTGGTCATTGCTCACTCGGCTTTCGTGTCGCTACCAACGGAATGAAGGCGCTCTTGATGCGCTGGCGCCAGACTTCGTAGGCGGGCAGGACGTCGTCGGTGGGTAGCCCGACCCGCGCCTCATCGGTCACTCGTGTGGCCTCGTCCACCGACATTCCACACAGGACGCCGGTGGCCAGTTCGTTGTGCGGCATCACCAGGCCGGCGCGGACGCGGGCCGCGGCCCCGAACGCGGCGCCCTGCGCGAGTTCCAGCCGGTACTCCCCCGTGGTCCGGGCGAGCCAGTTCAGTTCCTGCTCACTCCCGCCACCGGCGTAGCAGACGGCGAGCCCGGCGCCGGCGTACAGGTCGGAGCGGCGGTGCGCGGGGAACGCGTCGAGGAGGCGGACGAGCTGCTGGGCGTCCGTTCCGGCCACGAACCAGCAGGCCCGCCCGATGCCCTGGTCGATCGCCCGCAGGGAGTAGTCCCGGGAGTAGTCCCGTGGACCGTCGGTGGGCCACGGAAACGCCGACGGAGCGTCCCGCCGGCGAACGTAGCGGTCGGTCTTAAAGTAAGCCTGGTGGAACCCGTACCCGTCGAGGACGAGCCAGCGCAGCAGGGGATCCGGGGCGTGCAGGCGCGACCACAAGGGACGCGGCAGGCGGGCCATCGCCCAGCCCACCCCGACGTACGCCATGTAGACGTGCTCGTCGTGGTCGGCGAGGAAGCGGGCGACGTGCCGCGACCGCCCGGGCAGGGCGTCGCGGATCGCGAACGCCATCGCCGCGCCCTCGTAGGCGAAGCCCCGGAACGCGGCCGGCGACGACTCGACCACCGGCGCCGCCTCCGGCGGGCCGTCCGCCTCCGCGGCGGCGGCGAAGCCGTGCAGGAACGAGCTGCCGACCGTTTCGAGGCGGTCGCGGGCCTGCTCGTCCTTGAGGTGGAATCCTCGCGTACTGAGTTTTGTCTGCCCCACATCGGGGGTCAGAATGCGGCGTCGAAGCTTGTTCCAAGCAGTCATCATCTTCTCCGGTCTGCCCACTTGAGCCTCATTGTTACGCATCCGTGGGCAGAAAATTCTCCTGCATTGCGGTCGTTCGCATTCGCCACGGCGATCGCGCCGGTAAACCGCAATAAAATCGACTCCCCACACCACAAAAACGGGAACTGGAGAGTACGCATTACGGTTTCCCGCAGATCAGCGCAATGCAGGAGACGGATGCGGAGGCTCCGCCGATACCACGATGGCCGTCGTCGGCCCCCGTCCGGAAGCGGCATCCGGAACTTGGCGAGGGAGCGTGCCGTGGATTCCGACGGAGCGGCAGCACACCGGGTACGCACGAATGGTTCTGCGGGCACCCACCATCGCGGCCAATCACGGAATGGACTTTCCGCAAATCTACGCAGCGGCCAGTGGACCGTCATCTTCAAACTTGCCTATCCGGCAACCCTCCGCAATTACGGGATGACCAGCGGAGACACCAGTCGACAGGCGGCGACGGAAGGCTCACGAGACGCACCGGACAGATCCGTCCATTCCCGAACATCCACCCCGCGACAAGGCGGCACCAAGTGCGGCGCTTCGGGGAAAATGGACCTGGCTAATTATGGCGACTGGAGATTCGTACTATCAGCAGCGGAGTGTGCCGCTATCCGCCCGCCGCCATCCGCCAATGCGGCTCTGACGTGCGAGGACAGCACTTCTGTGCATGCCACTCCATGACTGCGCTCCGTGCTCGCGTCGTCATTGACGGTGTTGCCATCGCCCGATGGCTCGGCTAACCTCGACGCCAGCAATACCGCCGGTCTCGGGAGGTGGGAATAGGCTAATTTCATGGATAGCCCGCATAAATGCCAGCGGCGGTGACCACCGCCAATATTCGCCACATCAAAGCAGACTGGACTCACGGGGGCCGTCCGCTAGGCAGTGTCAGCATGATGAGATTTGCAGGTCATTGGGGGAACCGCTGTGGACGATCCAATCGAGAAGGCTGTGCGGCGAGCGATCGCCGCCATGCACGAAAAGCTAGGCGAGCAGCTCACCGTCGACGACATGGCCCGCGCTGCCATGTTCAGCAAGTTTCACTTCACGAGGGTCTTCCAGCGAGCCACCGGCGTGACGCCGGGCCGCTTCCTCTCCGCCCTGCGTCTGCAGCGCGCCAAGCACCTGCTCGTCTCCACCTCGTTGAGTGTCGCCGATATCAGCATGCGAGTGGGATACAACAGCGTCGGGACTTTCAGCTCCCGATTTACCCGGAGCGTGGGAATGCCACCCACGACGTACCGTCGACTGGCCGGCTTCGCCCCGCAGATCGCGACCGACCCCGATTACCGGATGGGGCACTCGCACAACGCCCGGGTGCAGGGCCGCGCCTGGGCCCCGGAATCGCATGTGGACAGTCCGGTGTTCCTGGGCCTGTTCCCGGACCGCATCCCGGAAGGGCAGCCGGTCCGCTGCACGGTCCTGTCCCGCCCGGGCGCATACCAGCTCGACGGCGTACCACCGGGTAACTGGTTTCTCCTCGCCCAGTCGGTCAACGGGGAACTGGACGCCGACATGGTCGCCGACGACGGAGACCAGACCGTCTGCGTCGCCACCGTCGGTCCCCTGCACATGCGGGGCGACGGCGTGCTGCACGCCGACCTCGACCTGCAACCGGTCCGCGCGATGGATCCCCCGGTTCTGCTGGCGCTGCTCGACCAGCGCAAGTTCGCGCTGGCCCGGGTGGCCGAGGAGCGGATGGGCGCGGTGTCGTCGATCGGCGCCGCGGTCGCGGCGGGCCGCTCCGCCGCGTGAGCGGTCCGATCTGATTCCGATCCGACGAGGTCGACGGTCCAGCCCGAGCAGGTGAGGCGGGCTGGCCACGGAACGACCCGGGTGACGGTCGACCGGATCGCCGCGCCCCGACTCCCACCGCGGCCGCCCGCCGTTCACCGTCGCCGCCGCGCCCGTCGGGCCGGCCGGCGTGACCGAATGCCGCCCCGAGCGCTCGGGCCGTGGCCCGCGAGGCCGTCGCGCCTTCGCCGCGAGGGCCGCCCGCGCAGCGCGTCCGGGAGGCGGCGGCCACGCCCCGCGCATTCCGCCCGGATGGCGGACGCCCACCGTCGCGCCCTCGCGCCCTCGCGTGGTCCCGGCCCGACGAGGTCGCGCCGGCGCTCGACCGTCCACCGGTCGCGGCGGTTCGGCGGGCGACCCGGGCTCACCCTTCCCGGCGGTTCTCGCGCGACGAGTACGGCGTGGGAATCTCCCGCGCGTCAAAGACTGCCGCCTGGCGAAAAGGCGTTGTCATCCACTGTCGTCAATGGGAAGCAACCACGGAGGTGCACCCGATCCGGGCCTCCCAGACGATTGATCCGCAATTCCTGATCCCACCGACAGGGGGCGACGCCGTGACACCCGGCAGACCGGCGACGTAACCATCGCCGACCCTCGGCCGGCAGGGGCGCCGCCACGGCCGGCGCGTCGGACCGGGTCGCCGGGTCGCCGAGGCGCCACCGGTCGGCGCACGCACCCGGGTCGACGTGACGTACGCGGGCGACGGCCCGCGGGCGCGCGGCCGGGACCGCCCTCCCCGATGTCCACGGCCGGCGGCCGGGCGCCGTACCCGCGGATCCGTCGCCGAGCGGCGCGTCGAGGAGTGACAACCCCTCGGCACCGTGGCCGGGAATCGATCCGAGGAGTGACATGCCCCACCGAACGGCGCACCGCAACCCGTGGTCCGTCCTTGCCGTGCTGTGTCTGGCGAACTTCCTCATCCTGCTGGACACCACGATCGTCAACACCGCGGCGCCGCACATCATGGCGGAGCTGCGCACCCCGGTGGACGGGGCGTTGTGGGTGCTCAACGGATACCTGCTGGCCTTCGCCTCGCTGCTGATCACATTCGGCCGGCTGGGCGACCGGGTCGGCCCGCGCCGGGTCTTCGTCGTCGGCCTCGCCGTGTTCACCGTCGCGTCGGTCTGGTGCGCGTCGTCCCGGCACACCGGCGAGCTGGTCGCCGCCCGGGTGTTGCAGGGGGTCGGCGCCGCGGCGTTGCTGCCCCAGGCCCTGGTCCTGATCTCCGCCGTCTTTCCTCCCCAGCGCCGCGGCGCCGCCTTCGGCATCTTCACCGCGGTGGCCGGCGTCGCCGCGGTCAGCGGCCCCACCCTGGGCGGTCTGCTCGTCACGGAGGCCGGCTGGCAGTCGATCTTCTACCTCAACGTGCCGGTGGGTCTGGCCGGACTGCTGCTCGCGGCACGGTACCTGCCCCGCCTGCGGCCCGACCGGGCGCACCGGTTCGACGCGGTGGGCGTCGCGCTCGCCACCGGGGGCCTGCTGGCCATCGTGTTCGGCCTCGTCGAAGGACAGCGGTACGCGTGGGGTCGGGTGCTGGGACCTGTCGGCATCCCACACGTCCTCGTCGCCGGCGTGGTGCTGCTCGCGCTGTTCGTCTGGTGGGAGCGGCGGGCCGCCGAGCCGCTGCTGCCGCTGGACCTCTTCGGTGACCGGAACTTCACCATCGCCACGGTGCTGACGGCCATCAGCTCCCTCGCCCTGTACGGCTTTCTGTTCGTCTTCGTGCTGGAGACCCAGAACATGCTCGGCATGAGCCCGCTCGCCTCCGGCCTCGCCGCACTACCGTGGACGGTCACGCTCAGCGCCGTCGCGCCGGTCGCCGGCCGGCTCGCCGACCGGGTGGGCGGCCGGATCCTCCTCGTCGTCGGCCTCGCGCTGCAGGCCGTCGGCGTGCTCGGAGTCGCGCTGCTGCCCGGCCCCTCGTCGTCGTGGCGCACCTTCGCCGGGCCGCTCGTCGCGATCGGTATCGGCATGGGCCTGTCCATCGCGCCCACCACGACCGAGGCGATGCGTCGTATCACCTCGCGACGCGCGGGGGCGGCGTCCGGCCTGCTCAACACCGCCCGCCAGGCCGGTGCCGCACTCGGCGCCGCGCTGATCGGCGCCGTGCTGCAGAACCGCCTGCCCGACTCCACGCACCGCGCCGCGTTCCACGACGGCTTCGCCACGGCCAGCCGGCCGGCGCTCTCGGTGGTCGCCGGCGTGCTGTTCGCCGGCGCCGGGCTGGCCACGGCCATGCGACGCCACCCGCGGGCACCGGCGCGTATCGTTCCGCGGGAGCAAGTTGCACCAAACGCAACATCGAAGGTGACGAACATGCAGCCCGACCCTTACTCTGGTCTGGCCGGTGCTGTCGACAGCGGGGAACCTGATGCGTATCTCAGATCTCAGTAGGCAGACAGGCGTACCGATCGCAACGATAAAGTTCTACCTGCGGGAGCGCCTGCTCCCGCCCGGCACCCCGACCGGCCGCAACCAGGCGGCGTACGGCGAAGCGCATCTGCGACGGCTGCGGCTCATCCGGGCCCTGACCAACATCGGTCAGCTGGAACTCACCTCGGTGCGGGAGCTGCTGACCGCGATCGAGAACGACAAGGTGCCGCTGCCCGCGCTGTACGCGCTCGTCGACCGCGCGTTGTTTCCGCAGGAGCCGGCGCTGCACAGCGTGGACGGCGCGAAACAGGTGCGCGCCGACGTCGACCGTTTCGTCAAGGAACTCGGCTGGTCCCTCGACATGGATGCGCCCAGCCGGGACCGTCTCGCGCTCGTGGTGCTCACCCTGCAGCGGCTGGGCTGCGAATGCGGGATGGAATACTTCCTCCCGTACGCGGAGGCGGCCGAGAAACTCGCGGTCCAGGATCTCGACCTGCTGCCCGCCGACGGGGTGGGTGCCGACCGGGCCGCCGTGGTGGTGCGGGGGGTCCTGCTCGACGTGGCGCTGTCGGCGTTGCGGCGGATGGCCCAGGAGCACCACGCGACACTGCGCTTCGGCCCGAAGACGGCCGACGCCCGGCCTGCGTAGCGCCCGGCCCTGACCCGCGGTCACGCGCAGGCGCGCACCGCCGGGCACCGCCCGGCCGACCGTCCGGGCCGGTCGGCTGCGGCGACGACGCCCGGCGCCGGCCCCCCACCTCGACGAATGTGAGTTCTCATGATCGTCACCCAACCCGACACGGTGCGCGTGCACCCGGTCGAGCGGGCGATCGAGCTGCTGCGGGAGCGCTACGTCTCCCCGGAGCGGGCCGAGGCGGCAGCCACGGCGCTGCGGCAGCGACTGACCGCCGGCGCCTATGACGGCCTGGACGACTCGACGCTCGCCGAACGCCTCACCGAGGACCTGCTCGACGTGTGCCCGGACACGCACCTGTGGGTCCGGGTGCGGGACGAGCGCCGCGCTCCCGCCGGCGCCAGCGTCCGTCGGGTCGAGATCCTCGACGGCAACATCGGCTACCTGGACGTACGCCGCATGAGCGGCTCCACGAACGGCGGCCGGGCGATCATCGGCGCGATGGAGCTGGTGTCCCGCACCGACGCGCTCATCCTCGACCTGCGGGAGAACGGCGGCGGCTCACCGGACGGCGTCGTGCTCTGGAGCAGCTACCTCCTGCCGGCCGGACCGACGCACCTCAACAGCATCTACGACCGGGTCACCGACCAGACGCGACAGTTGTGGAGCCTGGCGTGGCTGCCCGGCGAGCGGTACCTCGACCGCCCGGTGTACGTGTTGACCAGCGACCGGACGTTCTCCGGCGCCGAGGATCTCTGCCTGAACCTGAAGGTGCGGGGCCGGGCCCGGTTGGTCGGCGGGACGACGCGTGGCGGAGCGAACCTCGCCACCGTCCACGAGCTGACGCCGACGATGGAGATCGCGGTGCCGCACGCCTACTCGATCAACCCGATCACGGGCGGCAACTGGGAGGGCACCGGTGTCGAGCCCGATCTCCCGGTGCCGGCGGCGACGGCGTTCGACGTGGCGTACGCGGAGTTGCTCGACGCGCCGGGTGAATCGGGGCGGCGGGGGCACTGAGCAGCGGCGCCGGGGATCGGCCATCGGCCGCGCCCCGGCGCCGCGTCGCCACCGGTCCCGCGGTGCGCCGTCCACGGCCACGGGCAGTCCTCGACCGGCCCGTCAGCGGCGGCCCGGCGCGCGGGCCTGTCCACCCGCGTCCGCGCCGACGGCCACGCCGCGGCACGCCACCCGGAGCCGCGCGGCGTCGACCGGCGACACCTCAGCGTCGCGCGCGGAACCCCGGCGCCCATGCCGCGCCGGTGTCGACCAGTCGGGACAACGTTTGCGACGACGTGGCCGTCGGGTCGGGCGGCGGCAGGGCGTCGCAGGTCGCGTCGGGTCGGTCACCGGCCTTGCGCTTCGGCAGCCGGCCCGTCGTGAGGTAGTCGGCGATGACGCCGGTGACGCACGGATTGCCGCTGAACGAGAGGACGTGCGTGGTCTGGCCGACCTCCGCCAGCAGCGACCCGTTCGGGAAGCGGCGCCGGGCCTCGAGGCTGCCCTCGAACGGCGTGGCCGCGTCCAGCGTGCCGCCGACGAACAGCACGCTCCGGACCTTCGAGCCGTCGACCTCGACCGGCGTGGAGACCTTGCCGGGCCAGAAGAGGCACGGTGCGTTGCCCCAGGCGTTGTACCAGGTGGCGAACGGTGCGCCGCGGAACGTACGCCAGTTGTCGCGCCGCCAGGTGGCCCAGCTCCGCGGCCACCGGGTGTCGGTGCACTGCACCGCGTTGAAGACCGCGAAGACGTTGTCGTCGGCCGGGCGGAAGGAGCTCTCGTACGCCGCGACCAGCACCTCGGCGTCGGGGTCGTCGACGGCGCTGACGAACAGGTCGGCCAGGGTCGGCCAGATCGCCTGGAAGTAGCCGGCGTAGATGAAGATGTCGGTGAACTCGGCCGGGCCGACGACGCCGCCGGCCGGCGCCGTACGCAGCTTGTGCTGCGTCGCGTACCAGCGCTTCCGGACCTGGTCGGCGGTGCTGCCGAGGTGGTAGACGTGGTCGAACGTCGCCACCCACGCGAACCACATGCGCAGGCTGCGTTCGAAGTTCACGTCCTGGGCCAGGGCGGCCTGGTACCAGACCTTGCGCGGGTCGATGTTGCTGTCGAGCACCATCCGGCGCACCGTCTTCGGGTACACCGTGCCGTACACCTGGCCGAGGTAGGTGCCGTACGAGATGCCGTACAGGTTGACCTGGCCGATGCCGAGCGCCTTGCGGATCGATTCCACGTCCCGGACCGTGTCGAGCGTGGTCATGTGGTCCAGCAGCGCGCCGCCGGCCACCCGGCAGGCTTCGGCGTAGTTCCTCGACCGGCGGAGCCAGGTCTGCTCGATGCTCGGGCGCCAGGGGACGTACTCCGGGCGCGGCCCGTGGAGGTAGTCCTCGTCACAGGACAACGCCGGAACGCTGGCGCCGACGCCACGCGGGTCGAAGCCGATCCAGTCGTAGGCGCCGCCGACGGCGGCGGGGACGCACACCGCCGCCGACGTGCACAGCCCGGCGTTGCCGGGCCCGCCCGGCAGGGCGATGATGACGCCCTGGTAGTCCTCGGCGGGCACCGTCGCCCTGATCCGCGAGACCGCGATCTGGATCTTCCTGCCGGTCGGCTTGCGGTAGTCCAGCGGCACGTCGAGCAGGCCGCACTCGGCGCCGCCGTCGTGCGGCTCGGGCGTCCCGCAGGGTTTCCAGGTGATCCTGGCGGTCGTCGCCGGCTCCACCGCGGGCGCCGCCGAGCCGCCCGCCGCGGGCGTGACCGCCACGATCACCGCGGTGACGACGAGGGCGAGGCCCTTCGCGATCTTTCGATCCACAATTCCCCCTCATCGCGGGACTCGTCTCTCCGCCCGGGAGAGGTCCACTGTAGATGGAGCGACGGGCCGACAATTCTCGCAGAGTGCGGCGTCAGCATCCGGAGACAGCACACGCGGTGAGTGGGGCCGGCGCCGTCTACCGGCTCCGGCCCCACTCCCACCCCGGCTCCCTTGCGTCGCGCGGGAGCGGATCCGACTACCGTGCCCCGGGGCCGGCCGACCGCCGCAGGGCTCTGTCGCAGGCCGCGAGGTGACGGCCGAGGGCGTCCTCGAAGCTGGTGGTCGGCGCGTCGAACATCAGTTGTCGGCGGACGGCCACCTCTCTGCCGGAGAGACCGCTCACCATCTCGGCCGCGGCGGTCAGGGCCATGCCCGGATCGCTTGTCACCTCGTCGACGATGCCCAGGTCGACGCTCTCGGTGGCGTCCAGATGGGCGCCGAAGAGGATCGCCCGGCGCAGCCGGGTCCCGCCGGCCTGCTGGGCGAGTCGGAAGATCGCCATGCCGGGCCAGGTGGCTTCGCCGTCGACGTACAGGGACAGCCGGACGTCGGGCGTGGCGATGCGGTAGTCCGTCGCCAGCAGGGCGTCCAGGGCGAGACCCCCGCAGTCGCCGGAGGCGACCGCGACAGTCGTGACGGTGAGCCGCTCGAGCCGGCGCAACGACCGCTCCCACTTGCTGACCAGCGCCACCTCCAGGCCGTGCGTCCAGTCCTTGCCGGGGGTGCCGGTCAGGTGCACCGCGAGCAGGGTGGTGGCCTTGGTCGACTCGGCCACCGTGCAGGCGGCGTCCACCGCGGCGACGGACTCCATCGTCAGGGGTTTCGAGCCGTCGATGCGAAGCTCGACATCGCCTCGCGTGCCGTCGCCGGCGCCACGCTCGCCCCGGCCGGTCCGGACGGTTGCCGCGCTCACCACTGGATCAACGCTGTCTCGATCGTGGAACCAGGACCCATGGTCATCAGCACTCCATAATCGCCCGGGGCCGTCACTCTCTCCTGCTGGAGCCGTTCGTACGAGAAGATGAACGAGCCGCTTGATACGTTGCCGTAGTCACGTAGCACGCTGGTGGTGTGCCGCACCTCGTGACGGTTCAGTCCGAGATTCACCGTCACCGCGTCCACGACCTTCTTGCCGCCCGCGTGCACGAGCCAGTGCCCGATGTCGCTACGACGCAGGCCGGTGTTCGCCAGCAGCCGGTCCGTGACGATTTCCGCGTGCGCGCCGACGACGTAGGGAATCTGCGGGTCCAGGAAGAAGCTGAACCGGTTCTGGACGCCGTCCCAGTCGTAGCGCATGGCGTCGATCGCCTCGGGGATGATGCAACTCGCGAACTTGAGGATGCGAGGACCGCCGCCGGCGGCGCCCGAGGAATCGCCGCCGGTGGCGTCCAGGAAGTCGCCGGCGGGGCGGCCGACAAGGGCCAGCGCGGCGGCGCCGTCGCCGAACAGACTGTTCACCACCGCGGTACGCATGGTCGAGTCCATCACGTACGCGGCAGAACACGCCTCGGTGCACAACACCACGGCGAGCTCGCCCGGATTGGCCACGGACCAGCTCGACACGACGTTCAGCGCGTTTAGCCCCGCGTTGCAGCCCATCCCCACGATGTCACTCCGGCTGCAGTGCCGGTCGATGCCCAGCTCACGGATGAGCAGGGCACTGAGCCCCGGCGTGAGGAATCCGGTGGACGTCACGCAGCAGAGGTGGCGGATGTCGGAGAGCGACGCCCCGGCATCGTCCAGGCAGGCCTGCAGGGCACGCCGCCCCATGTCCACGGCCAGCCGCTTGTGCCGGTCGAGCAGGTCCGCCTGGGTCTCCGGGGACGGCAGGCCGTCGTCTCCCGGCGACGGCAGGTCGAGGAAACGCCGGCGGATCGCGCTGTTGAGGAAGACCGACCGGATCTTCGGATCGGAGATCGCGAAGGTGTCCAGCAGGTCCTGCTGGGAGAAGGGTGTGGAGGACGAGGCCGTGCCCACCCCGACAATTGTGGACTCGCAGGGGCTGGACTGGAAAATGGGAGACTCTGCTGCCAGTGTCCGAGCGTACGGCCTCTGGGTGTTGGCGATGTCAACGGTCACGCGCAGATCTTCCTTCCGCATCTCAGCAAGCCTGGCTTTTGGGCCAGGCGCATTATGCTCGTACGCCTACGGTGCGGTCCCAGGTTGGGACGCCGCATCTTGGAGGTTGCGCGGTGTCGGCTCGAATGAGTCACGCTCGCACCTAATCAACAGCTAAGACTCTATCGTCCGACGGATACCCGATCACATCCCATAGTGCGCCGTCGAATATGACCGGCGCCCATGCCGGCGTAGTCAGGAAATGTGTTTCCGATGTCCGCCGGAGTCGCCCGAGGCTTCGGCGCGGGGATTGTCGGAAAGCCTTTCCGAACGCCCTGTCGGTCGCGTGGGCGCCACCTCGGCGACGCCGGATCGGTCAGGTGCGCAGACCCGCCGGCGCACGATCCGGGGCCCACTCGCCGAAGCGGCCACCGCGTCCCTGGTCCTTCGTCGACGTGGTCGTCGTGAAGGACCGACGCGATGGCCGCCTCTCATCCCGCCGATCCGCCCGGTCCTGGGCGGAACCGGGCGGTCAGCGTGCGAGCGAGCGGACGAACGTGCGGACGTCGTCGACCAGCAGCTGGGGCTGCTCCAGAGCGGCGAAGTGCCCGCCCCGGTCGAACTCGGTCCACCGGGTGAGGGTCGGCAGGATCTGGTCGGCGAACCGGCGCACCGGCCGCACCGCGTCCTTGGGGAACGACGCGACGCCCACCGGCATCGTCAGCGGCCACGGCCCGGCCCAGGTCCGGACGAAGTCGGCGTCCATCCGGCTGGACTCGTAGTAGAGCTGGGCGCTGGACCCGGCCGTCGCCGTGAACCAGTAGATCGAGACCGCGGTGAGGATGTCGTCGCGGCTCACGGCGTCCTCCGGCACCTTCGCCGAGTCGGTCCATTCCTTGTACTTCTCGGCGATCCAGGCGAGCTGCCCCACCGGCGAGTCGGTCAGCGCGTAGGCGAGCGTCTGCGGCCGGGTCGACTGGATCCGCTGCCAACCGGTCCCGTCCTGCATGAACGTGCCGGTGAACTGGAGGCGGGCCAGGTCGGCCTCGCCCAGACCCTCCATGGCCGCGGGGTCGGGCGGCGGGAACGCCACGCACATGTTGAGGTGGATGCCGATGACGTGCTCGGGATCGGCCAGCCCCAGTCGCAGCGAGATCGGCATCCCCCAGTCACCGCCCTGCACGGCATACCGCTCGTAGCCCAGGCGGCTCATCAGCTCCTTCCACGCGCCGGCCACCCGACCGGTGTCCCAGCCCACCTGACCCGTCGGACCCGAGAACGCGTAGCCGGGGATCGACGGGATCACCAGGTGGAAGGCGTCGGCGGCGTCACCGCCGTGCGCGACCGGGTCACTGAGCGGCCCGATGACGTTCAGGAACTCGGCCACCGTGCCCGGCCAGCCGTGGGTCAGGATCATCGGCGTCGCGCCCTCCTCGGGCGAGCGGACGTGCAGGAAGTGCACGTTCACGCCGTCGATCTCGGTGACGAACTGCGGGTACGCGTTCAGGCGCGCCTCGGCCGCCCGCCAGTCGAAGCTGTTCCGCCAGTGGTCGGCCAGCTCCTTGACGTACTCCAGCGGCGCACCGCGATCCCAGCCCACACCCGGCATCTCGTCCGGCCAGCGCGTGTGGTCGAGCCGCCGGTGCAGATCGTCGAGATCGGACTGCGGCACGTCGATACGGAACGGACGCATCTAACAACCTCCCTGTGTCGGTCGAGAGCCGCCAGGAGCGGCGCTGGGCTCAGATCGAGGACGGCGGCGCGCCGGAGCCCGAGGCGCTGACGAGAGCGCCCCGGGCGGCCGGCGAACGCGCCGATCAGATGAACGGGGTGTTCGGGCCCAGACCGCAGACGATCCGGCCGTAGAGCTCCAGGTTGGTGCTCGGGTGCAGGATGGCGTGCAGGTTGAGCGTCTGCACGTCCCGCTGGATGCGCTGGATCGGCACGTCGCGGTAGATCGACGAACCGCCACTGGCGCCGACGAGGATGTCGACCGCCTCCTTGGCCCGCTGGCACGCCGCGCCCAGGTCGAGCCGGACGCGCGCCCGCTCCTCAAGCGTCCACTGCTCCCCCGCGGCCCCCTTGGTGTCGAGCATGCGGGCCGCCCGGTGGGCGTGGAACCCGACCTCGTCGATCTTGGTGACCGCCTCGGCGATCTCCAGGTGGGTGACCGGCGCCTCGCTCTGGTTCTCGTATGCGGTGTAGGTGATCTTCCGGCCGGGCAGCCGCTCCAGGAACACGTCCTTGGCGCCCATCGCGAGGCCGAGCGCGGGCGCGCTGATCGTCGCGCACGCGGTCGGCATGAACGGCGCCTTGAAGATCGGCGAGTCCGCGTTCAGCTTGGACATGTGCTGGCCCTGGAGCACCGGCCCCATCTGGAGCACCCGCTCCTTCGGGATGAAGAGATCCTTCGCGATCGTGGTGACGCTGCCGGAGCCACGCATGCCCGAGGTGTGCCAGTCGTCGACGACCTGCAGGTCGGAGTTCCGGATGAGCGTCATGACCGGCGCCATCCCGCCGTCCTCGGTCGGCGTGACCGCCGCGTTCGTGTTCCACGTGCTCTGCTGCACGCCGCTGTTGAACGACCACTTGCCGTTGACGATGTAGCCGCCGTCCGTCGGCACGGCCACCGCGCCGGGGCTGAGGATGCCGCTGATCCGGACGTCGGGCGTCGCGAACACCTCGTCCTGCACCTCGTCCGGGAACAGCCCCATCATCCAGGTGCTGATCGCCCACACCGAGGCCGTCCAGGCGGTCGAGCCGTCGCCCCGCCCGAGCTCGGCGATCACGTCGACGACGGTCTCCATGTCGGACTCGAAGCCGCCGTAGCGGGTCGGCACCCGCATCTTGAGCAGGTCGGCGCTGGTCAGCGCTTCGATGACATCGGGATGGATCCGCCGGTTCTCGTCCATCCAGGGCGCCTTCTCCCGCAGGAGCGGAACGAGCTCGGACGCGCGCTTGACGAGTTCGGTCTTGCCCGGTGCGTGAACAGTCACCATCGTGTTCCTCCTAAACGGACGTCCGCTGACGCGGGGTCGCCTCGCAACGGGCGACGCGGGGTGGAGCTGAGCAGGTGGCTCGCTCGGAAGGGAGAAGCAGAAAATCGTGGCGCACGCGCGGACGGCACGTCCCGGCGCTAGTCGCGGCCGGCGCCGAGCGGCGCCGCTGCCGGGACCCGGTTCGGCCGGCGACCGGCCTGCCGCAGCACGCGGAGCATCCGGCCCGGGCGGAGCAGGGACGTCGGCTCGTCGATGAGGCCGGCCACCCGCATGAGGGCATTGGTGAGGCTCGGGTCGTGCACGGCGGCCCGCTGGACCTTCGCCACGTAGGCGTTGATCATGCGGATCTTGGCGGTCCGCCGGCCTTCCACGCCCGCGTAGCCGAGGTCCGCGGTCGCCGCGAACTCCCAGGGCGAGTCGATCTGGCGGGAGATCTCCTGGAAGAACTCGAGCGGATCCGGCACGGTCGTGCTGCTGAGCTTGTCCGCCAGGACGCGGGACTCGACCGCGGCGATGGCCATGCCCTGCGCGTAGATGGGATTGAAACTGCAGACCGCGTCGCCGATGACCAGGAACCCGGCCGGGAAGCGCGTCAGCCGCTCGAAGCGGCGGCGAACGCTCGCCGGAAAGCGGAACATCACCGGGTCGTTGAGCGGCTCGGCCTCGCGGACGGACTCGTAGATCTCCGGCACCGGAACCGACCGGACGAACTCGAGGAACTTGTCCGGGTCGGTCGGCGGATGGTCGCCGAGAACGCCGGTGAGCGACAGCTCGACCCGTCCGTCGTCGCCGGGCAGCCGGTAGTAGAACGCGCCGCGCGGATGCGTGGGTGTCGCCGCCGCGATGACGGCGATGTCGCTGCCGAACGGGTCGTTACGCACCCGGTAGTGGCGGGTGGTGTAGGCCAGGTCGACCTTCACCCGGTCCTCCTCCGGCCGGGAGTAGCCGAGCTCCTCCAGCCAGGTCGGCGTCCTCGACCCCCGCCCGGTGGCGTCGATCACCAGGTCGGCGTGGAGCACCTCGGGGTCCGAACCGCCGTCGCGACGTTGCACCCGCGCGCCGACGACCCGGCTCTTGTCGGGCGTCGCCTCCACCCCGACGATGTCGTACCCCTCCAGGAAGCGTATGTTGCTGACCTTCTCCACCCGGTTCCGCACCTGGTGCTCGATGACCGGCCGGGTGCACGGCACCGAAAGCAGGCCGGTATTCGCCTGGCGGAGCTGCATTCCGTTGAAGTACCAACGAATCGCGCCGCTGAAGTCGCCCGGCTGGACGCCGGCGGCTTCCATGTCGGCCGTCAGCCCGGGAAACTGCTTCTCCAGGATCTGTTGCCCGCGGGCGACCAGACCATGGGCGTGCCGACCGTGCGGAACGCCCTTCCGGTAACCCGCCACTCCGGCCAGTTCGTCGCGGTCCACGACGAGCACCTCGGGATACACCTCGGCGAGCACATTGGCGGCGAGCAGGCCGGCCAGGCTGCCGCCGAGTACCACCGCGCGGCCGACAGGCTGTTCAGGCATCGCGATCTTCCTCCTCTGCGAACCAGAAACGTGCGCCTTCCCCATGCCGTCAGCCGTGGTGTCGGACGAGCGAAGCCGCTGCCCGCTGCGTGAGCCCGGCAGGGCCGACTGGGTGTCAGAGCCATCTTCGGCGCTACCGGCACCGATGGCGTCTTTCTCATTGCGGAGCCCGCCGGGGCGGGAACGACGACCAGGTGAGCAGGGATGCGTGCACCCCAGCAAGCTGCGAGATGCCGCCCTCCCTGGTCGCTCTGAAGAATGGGGGCTTGAATACTTTCGGCCGGACAGTCCCGCGTCGGGAGACGTGACGCTTTTCAACGAGATATTCGGGACAGGGCCACAGGACCTGTGAATAGTCGGAGGTAGTGGCCATGAAAATGAGCCTCAAGCCCATTCAGGAAATCGTGGGGGCCGATCCTCGCTACCGCTGGGACTATCCCGGTCCCTCGGTGCAGGCGCCATCGAAGAAGCTTCGATCGGTGTGGTATTTCGGTCTGCCGCTCACCTCCGCGCATCGCGATGCCCACGACGCCGGCAACGCCATGCTCGACGGGAGGTCCGAGGAGGAACGGCACCTCAACGAGGGGTCCGTGTACCCGCACGCCGCCCTGGTCGAGATGATCACGTATCAGGACAGGTGCTTCCCGGACCTCCCCTGGCGCTACATCGACATGAGCCACCTGGACTGGCAGCACGTCCGGACCGCCATCAACGAGGACCCGCCCGACGTCGCCGCCTTCACGGTCTACACGGCCACCACGCTGTGGGCCATGATCGTCGCGGCGGAGATCAAGCGGGTCAACCCCAAGGCCGTCGTGGTCTTCGGCAACGACCACGCCGGCATCCTCTACCAGGAGACCCTGACCGGGAAGTACGGCAGTCGCCTGGTGGACTTCATCAGCACCGGCAACAACGGCCCGTTCACCATGATGGGCCTGTTGACCCACCTGCAGGGCGGGCTGGAGCTGAGCAAGGTCCCCTCCGTGGCGTACCGGTCGGCCGGTGGTGAGGTCGTCAACCAGGACGCCGGCACGTTCCCGCTGGACCGTCGGATCCTGCCCGACTACCGCCTCATCATCGACCAGCTCGAGAAACACTACGACCGTGCCTTCAACGTCTGGTACTCCCAGCACTACGACCTCAAGCGGATGGTCACGGTGCCGCTGGACGGCGGGTGCACCTGGGGAAAGCGGCCGGGCCGCCGGTGCAAGCACTGCTCGATCCAGGGCCTGACCCCGAAGACGACGGATGTCGCGTCCGCGATCCCGGTGCTGGAGAACATCGTCGGAGACATCGGCGCGAACGTGTACGCCGCCGGCGACTCGACGCTCGGCTTCTCGCGTGAGCAGTGGGAGGGGAACATCTCCTACCTCAACGACATGGCGGAGGCCTGCGCCAAGTCGCCGATCCTGCAGAAGCACCGGTTCATGCTGGCCTACGGGCTGGTCTACGAGTTCCTCGAGTCGGCGGAGCTGTGCAAGGGGTTCGTGCGCACGTGGAACGTCGGGCTGGAGGCGTTCGACCCGAAGCTGCTCAAGGCCGACTCCAAGGGGATCAACAAGGGACCGGAGCGGATCGGGGAGGCGCTGGAGCTCGCGCGCGACCTCGACTACAAGCTGTACGCGTCGGGCATCATGGGCCTGCCGGGCACGACCATGAAGAACCTCAAGACCGAGGTGAACAGCTGGCTGTCGATGGCCGACGAGTACCGCGACCTGATCACCAGCATCTCCGTCGCGGCGCCCGGGATCATTCCCGGCTCGCGCATGTACTGGGACACCTACAACGAGTCCCCCCAGGTGCGGGCCTGGCACGGTGAGATCCTTCCCGCGCGACGGATGACCGCCCTCTACATCCGCGAGAACACCGAGGTGGAGCTCGAGGACGTGGAAGCGGCGATCACCGACCTCCGGAACGGGATCCTCCAGATCAACGGCCCGATGGAGCACATGAAGTTCGGCTACTACATGCTGGGCGGTCGGGACGAGGACGAGGCGGCCGAATACCGCCTCCTCGAGGAGATCTGCGCGCAGCTCGACTAGTCACCGGTGCCACCCCCTCCCGTCGAGATGGTCCACGAGCCGCGTCGTCGTCCCGGGCTGCTGCCTCGGACGGCCCGGCTCGTGGCCGGATCCGCCGCGCGGTCGGCCCCGCGGCCGGCGACCGTGCCGTGGCCGTCCGCCCGCCCGGCGCCGCGATCCGCGCGCCCCGCCCGCGATCCGGCCGTCCCGACCGAACCGCGGCCACCGCGGCGGCGCGTGCGCCCCCTCGCCGGGCCCGCGCCGGACCGCCCCACCACTCCGCGCGTCCCGGCGCACGACGGCCGGCGGCACGAGCCGGGGACCGCCGTGGCAGGCTCGGGGAAACACATCGATCGAAACCTTCGTGATCCCCCCGCGGGACCGACCCCTCGAACATCACGCGCGGCGGCGGCTCGACCGCGCAGACCGTCGTGGTTCCACCCCGGCGCCACGTCAATCCCGGAAGGAAGCAGCTCATGTCGGTGACGTCAGATCTGGAGAACATATTCAGGTCGCCAGCGAACATTCCCGCTGGCGAGTCGGTGATCCGCGGGATGACCCGCGCGTGCCTGGCGGCAGACGCGGTGAACCTGGCCCAGGGCATCCCGAGCTATCCGCTTCCGCTGAGCCTTCAGGAGGCCGCCGTGGCGGCCATCCGCTCGAACGACAACCAGTACACGTCCCCCCGCGGCAGCGAGCCGTTCCTCCAGGCCATCAGTGACTTCGAGCAGCGGCGCTGGGAGATGCCGACGCCCTACGACCCGGAGACGCAGATCTGCGTCACGTGCGGGGCGACCGAGGGCATGCTGGCCACGCTGCTCGCCGTGGCGGAGAAGGGCTCCAACGTCATCATCGTCGAGCCGGCCTACGAGTCCTACGCGGTCAACCTGCGGCTCATCGACGTGGAAGCCCGGTACGTCCAGCTCAAGGGGCCGGACTGGGTGCTGGACCCGGCCGAGATCGCCGCCGTCGCCGACCGGAACACCCGCGCGATCATCATCAACTCACCGCACAACCCGACCGGGCGCGTCTTCACCCGGGAGGAGACCCAGGGCCTGGCCGACGTCTGCCTGCGGCTCGGCATCATCGTCATCCACGACGCGATCTACGACGAGCTCTACTTCACGAACGAGCGGCCGCCCAGGATCTCCGACATCCCCGGGATGGACCAGCAGTCGATCACGATCAACGCGCTCTCCAAGATGTTCTCCGTGACCGGTTGGCGGGTCGGCTGGGTGACCGGGCCGCAGCGCCTCATGGAGCGGGTGGCCCGTGTGCACGACTTCCTCACCATCGCGGCGCCGACCCCGTTCCAGGCGGCCGGCGCCGCGGCACTCTCGCTGCCGGGCAGCTACTTCGAGGAGCTGCGGGAGGTCTACGGCAAGCGGCGCGACATCCTCGTCACCGGCCTCGAGAAGTGCAACATCGAGTTCCAGCGCCCGGCCGGCGCCTACTACGTCATGTGTGACGCCACCTCGTTCGCGCGCCCCGGCGAGGGGGAAGCGGAGCTGACCCAACGCCTGCTGCGCGAAGGCGGCGTCGGCGTCGTGCCCGGCCTCTGTTTCTACGGCTCGGACCGGAGCGGCCCGCCGCAGATCCGGATCGCGTTCGCGAAGGGCGAGGACACCGTCGCCGAAGGCGTCCGCCGCCTCTACAACTACCTCAGCGCGGGCTGACCGAGCCCGCCGGCGCACCACCCAAACGCACCGGGCCTGGTGGAATCTCCACCAGGCCCGGTGCGTTTCCGCGTTCAGACCGCGTTGACGCGGGCGTCGGGCTCGGGCGCGTCGGCCGACGACACGTGGCTGGTGACGCCCTTGACGGAGGGGTTGGCGAGGAACGCCTTCAGCCCGATCTTGATGTCGAGCTGGTCCTCCAGCCGGGCCAGCAGGATGGCGGCGAGCAGGGAGTGGCCGCCCAGGTCGAAGAAGTTGTCGTCGACCCCGACCCGGTCGACGCCCAGGGCCTGGGCGAACAGGTCGCACAGCACCGACTCGCGCGCCGTGCCCGGCGCCTGGCCGCTGGCCACCGCGCTGTAGTCCGGCACCGGCAACGCGCGCCGGTCCAGCTTCCCGTTCACCGTCAGCGGCAACGCGTCCATCACCACCACCGCCGACGGGACCATGAACTCCGGCAGCGTCCGCGCGATCTCCTGCCGGGCCGCCGCCGGGTCCACCCGACCGCCGGGCGTCGGGACCACGTACGCCACGAGCCGCCGGTCACCGGGACGGTCCTCCCGGGCCACCACCGCGGCCTGGCCCACCTCCGGCTGCGCGACGAGCACCGCCTCGATCTCGCCCGGCTCGACCCGGAAGCCCCGGATCTTCACCTGCAGGTCGACGCGTCCCACGAACACCAGCAGACCGTCGGCGTTCCACCGGACCAGGTCGCCGGTGCGGTACATCCGCTCGCCCGTCTCGAACGGGCACGCCACGAACCGCTCGGCGGTCAACCCGCGTCGGTTCATGTACCCGCGCGCCATGCCCGCGCCGGCGATGTACAGCTCACCCGTCACGCCCACCGGCACCGGCCGCAGGCTGTTGTCGAGCACGTACAGCCGCATGTTGGCCATCGGGCCGCCGATCGGCACCGGCTGCGCCGCCTGCTCGTCCGAGAACTCGGTCATCGCGTGCAACGTCGTGAACGTGGTCGACTCGCTCGGCCCGTACCCGTTCACCATCAGCACGCCCGGACACCGCTCGACCACCCGCCGCACCGCGGTGCCGGACACCGCGTCGCCGCCGACCACCACCATCCGCAGCCCGGCGAGCGCCGACGGCTGCTCCGCCGCCACCGCGTCGAACAGCGCCGACGTGAGCCACATGGCCGTCGGGGCCGCCCAGGCGATCACCTCCGCCAGGCGGGAGATGCTCATCTCCTCCGGCGGCGCCGCCACGTGCGTGCCGCCGCGCAACAGCGCGATCCACAGCTCGTACGTCGAGATGTCGTACGAGTGCGGCGAGTGCACCAGCATCCGTTCGTGCACGCCCTCCGGCCACCCCGGATCCCGCACCATGTCCACCACGTCCTGATGGGTCACCGCGACGCCCTTGGGCACCCCGGTCGACCCGGACGTGAAGATCACGTACGCCAACTGGTCCGGGTGGATCTCCGCGTCCCGGAAGTCCTCCCGCGCCCCGGTGGCGGCGTCCCCGGCGGTCGCCAACAGGATCGGCGCCCCGTCCGGGCGCACCCGCTCGGCGAGCTCCGTCAGCTCCTCGTCGCACAGCACCGCCACGGTGCCCACGTCGCCGGCCACGAACGCGATCCGCGACTCCGGCCAGCTCACGTTGACAGGCACGTACACGCCGCCCGCCTTCAGGACCGCCAGCAGCGCCACCCACAGCTGCGACGACCGCCGCATCACGACGAGGACCCGCGACTCCGCGGTGACGCCCGCGTCCACGAGCATCGCCGCCAGCCGGCTGGACCGCTCGTCCAGCTCCCGGAAGGTCAGGCTCGTCCGGCTGTCGACCACCGCGACCGCCTCCGGGTTCCGGGCCACCTGCGCCGCGAACACCCCGGGCACCGTCGCCGCCTCCACCTCGAGGGCGGTGTCGTTCCACCGGTGCAACACCAGCTCCCGCTCGGCCGGCGTCAGCAGGTCCAGCTCGCTGATCCGCCGGGTCGGGTCGGCGGCGGCCTGGTCCAGCAGTCGCGCCAACCGACCGCCGAGGGCGTGCACCGTCGACTCGTCGAACAGGTCCCGGGCGTACTCGAACGAGTAGCGGATCCCGGCCGGCGAGCCGTCGGCTTCGTACTCCGGGCGGAAGAACATGCTGAGGTCGAACTTGGCCGTCTCACCGGCCAGCGACTCGGCCCGCGCCTCGATGCCCGGCACCTGCCACTGCTGGCTGGTGTCGTCGTCGATGGTGAGCATCACCTGGAACAGCGGGTGCCGCGAGGCGGACCGGACCGGGTTGAGCTCCTCCACGAGGCGCTCGAACGGCACGTCCTGGTTGGCGAACGCGGTCAGGTCCAGCTCCCGCACCCGGCCCAGCAGCTCGCCGAAGTTCGGATCCCCGGACAGGTCCACCCGCAGCACCAGCGTGTTGCCGAAGAACCCGACCAGATCGTGGAGCGCCTCGTCGGTGCGGCCGGCCACCATCGTGCCGATCGGGATGTCGGTGCCCGCCCCGGAGCGCGACAGCAGCATGGCCAGCCCGGCCTGCAACACCATGAACACCGTCACCCGGTTGGCGCGCGCCACCTCCTCGAGACCGCGGTGCAACCCGGCGTCCAGCTCCAGCTCGACCAGGCCGCCACGATGCGACGGCTGCGGCGGGCGCAGCCGGTCGGCCGGCAGGTCGAGCTGGTCGGGCAACCCCGCCAGCGCGGAGCGCCAGAAATCGAGCTGCCCTGCCAGCACGCCGTCGGAGTGGCGGTCCTCGCCGAGCAGCCGGCGCTGCCACAGCGTGTAGTCGGCGTACTGCACCGGCAGCGGCGCCCACTCCGGCGCCCGCCCCGCCAGCCGCGCCCGGTACGCCTCGCTCAGGTCCCGTACCAGCACCTCGGCCGACCAGGCGTCGCTGGCGGTGTGGTGCATCACCAGCACCAGCACGTGCTCGGTGGGCCCGGTCCGGAACAGCCACGCGCGCACCGGCAGCTCGCCGGCCAGGTCGAAGACGTACCGCACGGCCTGCTCCAGCAGGCCCGGCAGGCTGGCCTCGTCGGCCACCGCCATGGTCACCTGCGGCACCGCGACCGCGGCGTCCACCACCCGCTGGTACGGCTGGCCGTCGGCGACCGCGAAGACGGTACGCAGCGCCTCGTGCCGGCCCACCACGTCCCGCAGCGCGGCCATCAGCGTCTCCGCGTCCAGCCCGCCGCGCAGCCGCCACGCGAACGGCACGTTGAACAACGGGCTCGGGCCGTCGTACTCGTTCATGAACCACAACCGCTGCTGCGCGAACGACAACGGCAGCCGCTCCGGCCGGTCCACCACCCGGGTCAACGGCGTACGCGCGCCGGTCGCCTCCCGGAGCGACCGGGCCAGCGACTGGACCGTCGGATTCTCGAACACCGTCCGGATGTCCAGCTCCACGCCGAGCGCCGAGCGCACCCGGCTGATCAACCGGGTCACCATCAGCGAGTGACCGCCCAGGTCGAAGAAGTTGTCCTCGACGCCGACCCGGTCGACGCCCAGCACCTGCGCGAACAGCTCACCCAGCACCGCCTCCTGCGGGGTGGTGGGTTCCTGACCGCCGGCGGCGGCGCCGAAGTCGGGCGCCGGCAGGGACAGCCGGTCCAGCTTCCCGCTCACCGTCAGCGGCAGCGTGTCCAGCACCATCACCGCGGCCGGCACCATGTATCCCGGCAGCTTGCGGGCGGCCTCCTGCCGCAGCGCCGCCGGATCCACCTGACCGCCGGGCCGGGGCACCACGTAGCCGACCAGCCGCGGGTCGCCGGGGCGGTCCTCCCGCATCACCACCACCGCGCGGCCCACTCCGGGCTGCGCGGCGAGCACCGCCTCGATCTCACCCGGCTCGATCCGCAGTCCCCGGATCTTCACCTGGTCGTCGGCGCGTCCGAGGAACTCCAGTTGGCCGTCACCGGCCCACCGGACCAGGTCCCCGGTGCGGTACATCCGCTCCCCCGTGCCGAACGGGCACGCCACGAACCGGTCCGCCGTCAACGCCGGCCGGTTCAGGTAGCCCCGCGCCAGCCCCGCGCCGGCGAGGTACAGCTCGCCGGTCCCCCCCATCGGGACCGGCCGCAACCGGTCGTCCAGCACGTACACCTGCGCGCCCGGCAGCGGCCGGCCGATCGGCACCGGGCGGTCGTCCCGCTCGGGCCCGGCCGCCAGGTCCCCGGTGGTGGCGGTGGCGTACACCGTGGCCTCGGTCGGGCCGTACGCGTTGATCACCTGGGCGCCGGGCACCGCCGCCCGCACGGCCCGCAGCACCGGCCCGGTCAGCGCCTCGCCCGCCAGCACGACCGTCTGCGCGGTCGCGGACGTCTCCGCGGCGGCGAGCACCCCCGCCATCGCCGACGGGGCGGTGCTGATCAGGCTGCCCGACCAGCCGCCCCGCGCGAGCACCAGCACATCCTGCACCACCTCGATACACCCGCCGCAGGCCAGCGGTCCGAACACTTCGAACACCGACACGTCGAAGCTCAACGACGTCGACGCCAGCACCCGGCGGAACCGGTCCGCGCCGAACGTCGACGCCGCCCACGACACGAACCACGCCGCGGAGTGGTGCTCCACCGTGACGCCCTTGGGCCGGCCCGTCGAGCCCGACGTGTAGATCACGTACGCCGGGTGCCCGGGCAACAGCGGCGCGACGCGGTCCGCGTCGGACACCGCGGTGTCGGGCAGCGCGGCCACCTCGGCCTGTACCGCCGGGTCGTCCAGCATGATCGTCAGCCCGTCGCGCCCGCCCGGCTGTCCGCCGTCCGACGCCGCGCCCGGCGTGGTGGTGGCCAGGGCGCGCGAGGTGAGGATGGCGGCGGGGGCGGCGTCGGCGAGCATGAACGCGATCCGGTCGGCGGGGTTGGCCGGGTCGATCGGCAGGTAGGCCGCGCCGGACTTGAGCACCCCCAGGACCGCGACGATCATCTCCGCGGACCGTTCCGTCGCCACCGCGACCAGCCGGCCCGGCCCGGCGCCGCGCGCGGCCAGGTACCGGGCCAGCCGGTTCGACCTCGCGTCCAGCTCCGCATAGGACAGCGACACGTTCCCGGACACCACCGCCACCGCGGTGGGGGTCCGGGCTGCCTGCGCCGCGAACAACTCACCCAAGAGCTCCTCCGCCGGAGCAGCAGAATCCGGCGTTTCCTGATCACTGACGCGCGTTGTCACGGCTGCTCCACTCACGCTCGACTTTGATTGGACTGTTGAGCCATATGGCGGTCCGATGCTCTGCTCCGCACCTGAGGCAAGCGGCGCTGGTTCTCGTTATCACGAGAACCAGGTAAAGGACATCGCTCGCTCACACCGGTCGATGACCCAGGATCACACTCTGTTTCCGGCGGCGCATCTCCGGGAGTGCTCGCCCGTCGTTTTGTCCGCAGCGACCCACATCCTGGCAGGTCCGACGGCCAGCGCCGCGGTATGCGTACCGGCCTGCGACATGTCATCACCGATGCGCCCCGACCAGCCATCGGACGCGCATGTCCGCCATTGCCCTCGACAATAGGAGACACGTGTGAGCGGTGTCGTGACACGGGCGTTCAAATGGTGTTTCGAGAGGCGTGGCGACTCGCGGTGCTCCATTTTACGGCTCGAATCGTCAGGCCGGCGCGGCTGCCGCTGAATACGACGGTGAACGGGATCGGCGGCGCGCCCGCCGGCACACGGCCGTACGCCCCGACCGCCGGCGGCGCCACTCGGCGGGCCGGGAACCGCGCGCAGGCGGTGGTCGACGGGCCGGCCGGCGCCACCCGGACCGGTCCGGGCCCGCCCCGGACGCCCACCGCCCCACCGGCGTCGCGGACGGACGACATGGAATTCCGTGCCCGCGTTGTCTATGGTGCGGGAGGTGATTGACCGTCGTAACTGCCTGGGACTGGAGTCGCCGGTGTCGATCAGCGTGCGCCGCGTCGTCAGCAGTCAGTCCGTCCGATGAGGACCCGCGTCCACCACGCCGGGACGGTGACCGTCCTGGCCGCCGTGGCGGTGGCAACCAGCACCGCCCCGGCCTGGGCGCAGGCGCACGATCACGAGGCCCCGGCCGGCGCGGCCCCGAGCGGTGGCCTCGCGGTCGTCATCCACTGCCTGAGCCTGCTGGCCACCGCGGCCGCCGTGGCGACGGCCTGGGGCGGCGGCCGGGCGGAGCGGTCGCGGACCTCCGTCGCCGCGGTCGTCGCCGCCGTCGCGGACATCGGCGCGATCCAGGCGTGCGGCACCGCGGTGGTGCCCTCGGTCCTCCTCGCGCTCGGGACGCTGGCGCTGCCGTGGCTGGTGACCCGCCCCCGGGCAGCGCTCGCGCTCGGCGCGGTCATCGGCGCGGGTCGCGTCCTGCAGGCCGTGCCGGACGGGTCCCCGGCCCGGGCGCTCACCGCCGTCGGGCTCCTGGCCGCGATGTGCTGTGTGGGCGCGATCTCCGCGATGCTCGCCGGTCGCCGTGGCGCCGGCCCGGTCGCGTTGGGTCCGGTGGCCACCGGGGCGGCGTTGGTCACCGCCGGCGTCGCCACGGCGTCCTGCGTGCGCGGCGAGGTGCGGCTGGACGCCACGCTGCTGTGGTTCACGTTCGGCTGGCTCAGCGTCGCGTACTTCGGGCTCGCCGCCGTGGCGGTGACGGTCGGGCCCGCGTCGCGCCGGCTCCAGGCGGTGACGGCGGCGGCGGCGCTGGTGGCGGGCGTCGGGCTGGTCGGTGTCCCGCTGCCGCCCGCGCCGGCCGACGTCGGGATCCCGATGGTGCGGCAGGTCGACGCCGCCGGCCATCGGTTGCCCGTGCTCGTCACCCCGCAGCGCCCGGGCTGGAACCTCGTCCACGTCGGCGCCGACGACGTGCGGGTCGGCCTCGATCCGGGCCGGCTGGCCGCGGCGGGCGCCCGGCCCGGCACCACCGGGTCGTGGGGGCTGGTCCGGCTGCCGGCCGGCCGCAGCCGGCTCTGGCTCGCCCATGGCGGCGCCACCGCCTCCCTCGCCGTCGACACGGGCCGGGCCGGCCCCGGCCCGGACGTGACCACCCCTGACGGCCCCGAGTGCGCCAGCGCGAGCCTGGGAGCCGTGCTCGCCGGCGCCGGGCGGCCCCTGGCGACCTGTCCGGCCCAGGAGCTGACCGCCGAGGACGCCGACGCGCTGCGGGCGATGGTGTCCTTCATCGCGGGGCGTGGCGTCACCGCGATCTCCGTCCGGTCCGACGACTCGCCCCGGGGCGTCGCGGCCCGGCAGCTCGTCGAGGCCGCCGCTGCCGCCGAGAAACTCCGCGTCACCGACCCCGGCGACCACCCGCTGCTGGTGGTGTCCGGATGGGCGGCGGCCGAGACGACGCTGCGTGCGGTGGCGGCCGACCGGTTGCCCGCGCAGGGTAGCTACCTGGCGCCGTGGCTGCTCACCGGGCCGCTGCTGGCCATCCCGAGCGGTCCGCTGCTGCCGCTGCGCTTCGATGTGCGCGACGACGCCCCGACGGCGTACCTGACCGAGCTCTCCGAGCTGTTCCCGCTCGAACCGCCGACCGGCATCGGGTACCTGACGTGGATGCGCCAGCGCGCCGTGCCCGCCGGGCCGCTGCGCCTCTACGCGGCGGGCCAGCTGTTCGTTCCGGGCGCCGGTGGCCATGACCACCAGAGCACCACCTGGGTGCCCCACGGCACCGTCACGGCGGTGAGCGGCCAGTTGCCCTGACCGACCCGCCCGCGCCGCGCCCGGACGGCGGACGAGGCGCAGCGGTCGCTGCGCCTCGTCCGGTTCACTGTCTGTCCGGCGTCTGCTACCCGGTCAGCGGAGGACCTTGTCGCTGACCACGAAGAGCACGCCGTGCGGGCGGGCCACGCCGACGCTGCCGTGCGGCCAGTCCTGGCGGTTGAAGCTCACGCACGGCTGGTGCGTCTGCTCGTCCCGGAACGCGTTGTCGGGAGACAGGACGCCGGCGCGGTCGAAGTCGAACATGCAGATGCGGTGGTCACCGTCGAGGCCGGTCTTGGCGACGAAGTAGTTCGAGGTGGCGACCCGCTCGATGTGGTCGGCCTCCCGGTAGAAGCCGTTCCGGTCCCGGGTGAACATGTCCTGGCTGCCCCAGTGCGGCCCGACGCCGATGTTCGGCGTCACCTTGTCGGCGACCGGCACGACACTGGTCAGGGCCGGGCAGTCGGACTCCGCCCCGCCGGCGGCGACCTCCTCGATCGTGTCGATGTTGCAGGCGGGGTTGGCCCCGGACGCGAGGAGTTTCTGGATGTCGAGCACGAAGACCATGCCGCTGGTGACGTCGCGCGGCAACCGCGGGTCCGTGCCCATCACGGTGTGGATCAGGAACCGGTCGTCGGGGGTGACCTGCAACCAGCTACCGCCGGCGTTCGACCCGGTGAGCACTCCGGTCGGATCGAACCTGCGGTACGCCGCCGTGTCGTCGAAGATCTGCCGCCACTTCGGCGAGCGACTGGTGATGTCGGGGGTGTAGAAGATCGC
Organism: Micromonospora sp. NBC_01392; assembly: GCF_045040125.1. Taxonomy (NCBI): domain Bacteria; kingdom Bacillati; phylum Actinomycetota; class Actinomycetes; order Micromonosporales; family Micromonosporaceae; genus Micromonospora; species Micromonospora sp. NBC_01392. The sequence goes on from NZ_CP109549.1 coordinate 4,744,457, forward strand.
CCCGCCGGCCATCGTGGAGGCGAAGGCGCCCCGGTGCCGACGCTGGTTGGTGAGCGCGTTCTCCATCACCATGCGGTTCTCGTTGACGGCGATCGAGTCGTCCACGCGCGGCCCGTCCGGCAGGTACGACACCGAGCGCAGCGTCGGATTGTTCCGGTTGGTGATGTCCAGGACCCGGATGCTGGTCCGCAGCAGGAGCGGGTCGGTCTCCACGTCGGAGGGCTCGAGGAAGCTCCTGAGCTCGGCGAAGTCGCTCGCGACCAGCACGTTGAGGTCCTCGCGGACCTGGAGCCCGTGCGGGTTGGCGCACGTCGCCGGCGTGATGCTCGGCCGGTTGTGGCAGATCGCCGGGTCCTCGCCGTTCGGCAGCGCCATCGGGATCTCGGCCAGCGTGCGCCCGTCGGCCGACATCCGGACCACCTGGCCGGGCGAGCCGTTGGCGCCGTTGCCGACGCGGACCTGGCCGTTGGTGTAGCGGCAGGGCCCGGCGATGTCGGGGCCGCCGAGGTAGGTGGCGTAGGCGGTGCCGTCGCGCAGGGACCAGAACGCGTCCGGCGCGGAGCCGCACGGCGTGTCGACGGGGAGGTTCACACCGGTCAGGCGAAGCACCGGCAGGCTCCGCGAGTCGAACACGTAAGCGGTGTCGCTCAGGATGCTCGCGGCGAAGATCCGCTGACCCTTGTGCCAGATGTACTGCATGTGGTGCGGCTCGTTCTGACGTTGCGGACTCAACGTCACGGTGTTGACCACCTGTCCGTACGTCCGCGAGCCCCGCGTCGCGTCGATGACGGCGATGAAGTCCTTGGCCGCCGGGTTCGACGCGTCCGCCGCACCGGCCCAGGCCAGCAGCCACTCACGGGGACCGCCGCGGAACGCCGCCGCCGTGAGGTGGTTGGTGGCGGTGTACGTCCGGTGGTCCGAGCCCTGCACGCTCGAGGACACCTGCGTGACGGCGAAGGCCGTGCTGCCGGGCGCCGCGACCAGGCCCGTGCTGGCCACCAGAACCAGCGCCGCCGCGAGGCCGGCGACACGAGGGATGTGCAGTCTCGGCACGTGCTTTCTCCACATGGCTTGCTCCTGTCAGGACAAGTCGGCGGTGAGTTGGATCAGGGGGCCCACTTGACCGGCCGGAATGCCGGCGATGGGCAGCGGGTCGTACGAGGGATCACCCTTGGTGCGCGCACAGCACCCGGCGCCCGTCGGCCGGACCGGGGTATGTCGAACTCCCGCCGCCGACATCCGGCGGCGGCGAATGTGGGTGCACGTTCCCGTCCAGGGTGATCGCAGTCCAATGGGACGACATTCGACGGGACGCGTTGCGTCGTCCCGTCCGGCGCATAGAGCGTAGACGATATTATCATCGCCGAAAGTTGAGTCAAGGGAATGACGATTGCCGACAGAACGCGGAGATCATTGCCCCCGGTCGACAGTCGTCGCCCATTCCGAACTGGCCATTGACCACCAAGCAGTGGCAAAACGTTCGAGCCAGACGCGGACCGCGGCCGTCACTGCTGCCACGTGCTCGTCGGGCCGGTCGCCGCCGCGTGCGGGGCGGCCCCGCACCGCACCAGGCTGTTCGCGCCACCGCCGGTGAGCCGGGCCGGCGACGCGGTGTCGCCGAGGCGTTCGGCCAGCCGGAGCACCCGGAACGTGGGCCTCACCAGATTGGCGACGATCCGCAGCCGGACAAGCCAGTCCGAGGTACGCGAATCTGGGCCAGGTCGGAATCGGGCGCGAATGTCCGCCATCGCCTCCGGCAATGCGATACGCGCCGGCGCGACGTCGCGGCACACCCGCTCGAATGTCATTCCGGACGGCGAGGTGAACCCGGAAGGCCCCTTTTCCTCACGGGAATCATCAGGTAGGGCGACCGCCACCGAATACGACGGCGAACGCGACACCGGTCACCGGGGCCCGGCCGCGCGCGTCGCCCACCCGGCACCGGATACGCCGGCATCGGCCGCTGCGCGCCGCTTCGGCCCGGTTCGACCTCCGGATCGGGGCGACAGCCGGCGGCAGGTCGGGCACGAGCAGAGTTGGTCGGGCCGGTGACCGGCCCGACGATGGAGTGGTGACCTATGACGCCATTGTGGTGGGGGCGCGTTGTGCGGGTGCCACAACGGCGCTCCTGCTCGCCCGAGCGGGACACCGGGTGCTCCTGCTGGAACGTGCCACATACCCGAGCGACACACTGTCCACGTTGTACATTCACCAGTCCGGGGTCGAACGGCTCGCCCGCTGGGGCCTGCTCGACCGGATACGGCAGACCGGCTGCCCACCGCTGACCACCGCCAGCTACCGCGTGGCCGACGTCTACCTGCGCGGGCCGGCACCGACGCTACCGGGTGTGGTCGGCGCCTTCGCTCCCCGTCGATACGTCCTCGACCCCATCCTCGCCGAAGCCGCCGCGGAAGCCGGCGTAGAGGTGCGGGAACAGACGCTGGTCACCGGCCTCACCACCGAGGACGGCCGGGTGACCGGCGTCCGGCTACGCACCGCGAACGGCGCCGAGACGACCGAACGGGCCAACCTGGTCATCGGCGCCGACGGGATGCGGTCCACCGTCGCCAAGTTCGTCGACGCGCCCCACTACGCCGAACATCCCAACCTCACCTGTGTCTACTTCACCTACTGGTCCGGGATTCCGGCCCACTTCGAGATCTACGAACGCACCGGCGGCTGGGTCGCCGCGGTCGGCACCCACGACGACCTCACCCTGATCGCCTCCTACCTGCCCCAGGAGCAGTTCGCGCAGGTACGGCGCGATCCCAAGGCCGCCTATCTGGCGAACATCCAGGCCACGGCGCCGCCCCTCTGGGAGCGGCTCGCCGAGGCGACCATGGCCGAGCGCCTCTACGGAACCGGCGACCAACGCAACTTCTTCCGCCAGGCGCACGGCCCCGGCTGGGCCCTCGTCGGCGACGCCGGCCACCACAAGGACTCCATCAACGCGCACGGCATCACCGACGCGTTCCACCAGTCGGAGCTGCTCGCCGCCGAACTCACCAGCGGCGACGACCCGTCGGCCACGATCAACGACCCGGTCCGCCAGCAGGCCGCCCTGGCCCGCTTCGCCAGCGCCCGGGACACGCAGATGAAACCGACCTACCACACCAACCTCGTCACCGCCCGCCTCGATCCCGACCCCCACCTGCTCAGCCTCCTGCGCGCCGTCCAGGACTCCCCGGAACTCACCGAGCGCTACTTCAGCGTGGTCGCGGGCATCCTCTCGCCGGAGGACCTCTTCACCAGGGATCTGCTCGCCCGGCTGTGAGCGGCGGGCGCGGACCCGAGACCGCAGTTGTCCGACAAGAATCAGCGCGCCGGCACCCGCCGACGGCCGTGAGCGGCGCGCGATGACCCGAGCGGATAAGGATGACATGACCCGTTCAGACCTCGACGAACCGGTGCTGCGACGGCTCAGTCCCGGCGACGCCGATCCCATCCTGGTAGCCGACTTCCAGGCGCTGTCCATGGCGCCGCGTCTGAGCGAGATGCTCAGCGAGCGCCTGCCGGGCCGGCCGGTGTTCCAGATCGACCCCATCGGCGCGCTCAGCGGCAAGCGCCTCTACATTCCGCTACCGGAGCTGGCCGAGGCCTGCGCGGACGAGTTCCTGAAGTCCGGCGCGGACCAGGGCCGGGTGTACGTGATCGGGCACTGCAGTTCCTCGGCGGTGGCCCTGCGCGTCGCGGGCCTGTTGGCGGCCACCCGGCCGGTGACCGCCCTCCTGGTGCAGCCGGGATGGCCCGACGACGAGCTCGTGCGGGAGAAGTTCGACGAGTACCTCGGGAAGTTCGGTCCGGCCACCCGCTCGTGCCCGGATCTGGACGGGGACCCGTCGGCGGTCGTCGCCGCGATGGAACAGGTCTTCCAGGACGAGGTGACCGCGTTGGCGGCCGGCCGGGGGCTCGGCGGCACCATGGGGGCCTTCTCCGACCTGATCGTGTGGTACCGCGGCTGGCTCGCCTTCCTGCTGGCCGGCCGCAACGACACGTCCAGCACGGAGGCCGTCGGTCGGACGACGGTGACGGCGCTGACCGACTCCCCCTCGACGGTCGAGGTGAAGGGCCTGAGCCGGGACGCCTACCAGGTGGTGGAGCTGCCGACGACCCAGCCGGCCGGTCCGATCAAGCCCGAGCTGACCGAGTTCATCGCGACGCAGGTCGAGCCGCGCTGACCGGCGCCGCCCGGGGCGATCCGGGCGAGGACCCGCTCGACACCACGACCTGTGCCGGCCACCGGCCGGCACAGGTCGTCGCGTGTCCCGCCGTTCGACGGATTCCGGCGGGTCGCCATTTCTCGACTGCGATGTCGCCGCGGGGATCAGCTCCTCCGCGGTTTCCCGGAAATCCGTCGGGAGAATGCCACAGTCGCGCTGAATGGAAGGGCCGAACGCGGTCGTCGTCAATTCGATCGACCGCGCCCAGCCCTGCTTCTCAATGGTGCGGTGTCCGATGTCGCGGACACATCTTCAGCGGTGCGGGACGCGTTTCCGGCGCCCCGTGCGCGATGACGCGTCCGGTCGGACCCGCACCGCGCCACCGGCAGGCCGGCGGAGAGGTGCGTCGAGCGGCGCCACCGACGGGCGGCTCAGCGCGCGCCGTGCGCGGTCGACGCCGCGACGGCGGTACGGATCCGCTGACGCCACTGCTCGTACGCGGGTCCGGCGTCCGCGTCCCGTTCGGCCACGGCGACGTCGTCGGCGAGCGCCGCGGCCTTCTCGACGGTGAGCCCGGCCAGCGCGGCGATCGCGGTCTCGGTGTGCGGCGGCACGGTGCCGGAGTAGTGGCGCGCCTTGGCGGCGAACACCGAGCCCTGGGCCACCTCGGTCCACTGCGGCCCGGCCAGTCGTCGTAGCGTCGCCAGGTCGGCTGCCGCGCACCCGCCGGCGAACGTCGACGCCAGGCCGACTCCGCTCCACAGGTCGGCCTGGCGTTCGGTGGCGAAGCGCCCGACCGCCGTGGCCACGTCGGTGACCCGCCCGTCGTGGATGAACCACAGCGCCCGGCCGATGCCCTGGTCCACGGCACGGTGGAAGTAGTCCGGACGGCCCTGGAACGGATACGACGGCGGCACCCGCTGCTCGTCGACCCACCGCCCGGTCTTGAAGTAGGCCAGGTCGAAGCCGTATCCGTCGACCGCGAGCCAGCTCATCGTCGGGTGGTACGGCGTGCCGTCGAGGTCGGGGACGATCCGCTTCCACAGCGCCCGCGGCAGCTTCGCCATCGCGAAGCCGATGCCGATGTAGGCCAGGAAGATGTGCGGCTGGCCCGGCCCGAGCAGCAGGTCACGGGTGCGGTGCCCGCGTCCCCCGCGCATCGCGTCGAGGACGGTGAACGCCATCGTGGCGCCCTCGTAGGCGAACCCCCGCTGCTCCGCCTCGACGAGGCTGAGCCGCCGCTCCACCTCCCACTGGTCGCGGGCGTCGATCCCCCACTCGAAGCCGCAGATCACCGCTTGCGGGATCGCTTCGAGGCGGCTCGCCGCCGACGAGGACGCGCCCGGGAACCCGCGGCGTTCGAACGTCACCTCGCGGAGCGGGGGTGTCAACACCAGCCGGCGTAGCGATCCAAGCGTGGTCGGCATGCGCCCTCCCCATACATCAACATCTCGGTACAGACTTGTGTGTTCGGCACGAAAGAGCTACTCCGGAAGTGCGTTGCTCCCGGCGGTCACCTGCCACGCGCCCACCTGCCTGGCGGCCGCGTAACTCGCCCACGCGACAACCTCCACCAGCGCGGCGTCGCCCGGCTCCCGGGCCCGGAACTCGGCGACCACGGCCTCGTCCACCTGGTACGACGCGAAGGCGGTCAGCAGCGCGAGCCGACCGGCGGCGCGGTCCGCCTCGGGCAGTTCGGCGACCAGCCGTTCGCACCACTCCCGGCTGAGCCCGGGATCCTCGCCCCGCCAGGTCGACAGGCGTTCGCCGACCAGGTGCCGCACGTCCGGGGACAGCGCCCGCGCGCCGACGGCGTCCAGCGCCGCGAAGGAACGCGCCACCGCCGCGGCCACGGCCGGGTGCCCCTCGGCCCAGGCCGCGTCCGCCGGCAGCGGGGCGTCGTGCAGCAGCGCCAGCGCCCGGCCCGACAGGCGGGTCTCGCGCAACAGCGGACTCAGGACCTGACTCAGCCCGTGCTTGAACCGGCGGCGGGCGTTCGGCCCGAACCGGCGAGGGACGAGGAAGCCCGGCAGGAACACGTTCACCACCCGGGTCAGGTAGTGGAACGTGACCGCCACCCCGACGAGTTCCGGCCGGTCGGACGGGGCGAACGGCGGCTGCCGTACGGCCGGCTCGTCCGGTCGGTGCGCGACCCGCGCCCAGCCGGCCACGGCACGCAGTCCCGGGTCCGGGACCTCACCCGCGCGGTCGGCGACGATCGCCTCCGCGGTCTGTTCGCAGGACAGGTCGTACAGGCCGATGCTGTGCATGTCGACGCAGTACGGGCAGGTGTTGGCCACCGACACCGCCGCCGCGACGACCTCCTTGCGGGCGCGGTCGACCCGACCGGTGGCGGTGAGCGTCTCGCGGGTGAGCATCCAGTAGGCGGCCAGCGCCGCCGGCGACGGGGACTGCGCGAGGATCGGCGGAATGACCACCCGCATCTCGTCGGCGGCCTGCGAGTAGACCTCGGCGACAAGGCCGGTGGCGGCCGTGGGCGATACCGGGCTGATGTACTTGACCTGCCGCTGGAGTACGGAGGAGATGACCCGCCTGGCAACCATGACCGGGTCTCACGAACTCGGTGCGGTGAGGCGCGGCGGCGGGGTCGGGACAGGCGGTTCCGATCGGAGAAGCGGATAGGTGACCATGCCCTCAGCATGGGCGCGCCGTACGCGCCACCACGTCTCCGGAAATGCGCAGCGGTCGAAGAATTGCGCAACCGGGAAGACTCCGCGTTCCCGTTGCGGAGACGTGCGCAACGACGGAGATGAATGCCGACAGGGCTCGGTCATGCTGAAATGGACCGCGCCAAGTCCAGGCCCGAATTATTCGTGACGCCGGGGGGCGCGGGCTATCCAGAAAGGACTGTCTGTTGCCCGACCATGAGCAGATCATCTCCGCACTGGTCGCCGACGGCGACGATGTCGACCGCCTGGTGGCGAACCTGACGCCGGATCAGTGGGCCCTGCCCACGCCCGCCGACGGGTGGACGATCAGAGACCAGATCGCCCACCTCACGGCCACGTTCCACCTGGCCGGCACCGCCGCGTCCGACCCGGAGGGCTTCGCCAGGATCGCCGCGAAGCTGACGCCGGATTTCGACGCCAACGTGCGGGGCGCCATGCAGCGCTTCCTCGACGACCCGCCCGAGGTGCTGCTGGGGCAGTGGCGTGCCGTGCGGGCCGCCGCCGAGAAGGCGCTCGCCGCCGCGCCGCCGGAACAGCCGGTGCCCTGGCTGGTCCGGCCGTTGCCGCCGGGCGTCCTCGCCGCCGCCGGCATGATGGAGTTGTTCGGGCACGGCCAGGACATCGCCGACGCGCTGGGGGTGCGGCGCACGTACACCGACCGGCTGCGGGTCCTGGTGGCGTTCGCGGTGCGGGTCTGGGACTTCGGTTACCTCGCGCGCGACCTGACCCCGCCCGACGTGGAGTTCGGCTTCGACCTCACCGCGCCCTCGGGCGCGCACTGGCGGTTCGGTCCGGACGACGCCGCCCAGCGGATCACCGGTCCCGCGGTCGATTTCTGCCTGCTGGTGACCCGTCGCCGGCACCGCGCCGACCTCGCCGTGACCGCGACCGGGCCGGACGCCGAGTCCTGGCTGGACATCGCGCAGGCGTACCGCGGGCCGGCCGGGTCGGGACGTCGGCCGGGCCAGTTCGACCACATCCCGGCCACCGCCGGCTGATCAACACGACGTTTCCAACCGGCCCCGGGGCCCGGGGCCGGTCGACCGTACGGCATTGTCGTGTGCCGATACCGAAAGCCCTGACGACCGCATCCGCGCGTCGATTGTGGCCATATCATCGGAAAGCGGTCACGCGGTTATAGTGCACGTGAAAGCAATCCTAAAGATGCGCCCCGGCCGATTGGCTCAGAGACTCAGTGGTGGGGCGGCAGGCAGCCGTGGGAGATCGCCACCGAACGGTGGCGGTCTCTTTTCTGAAGCCCCGCGAACCATTTTTGCGCTCATCATGTCGATGCGGCCGTGCAGCACGCTACCCCGGGCGGGATCCCTGGGGAACCGGGGAGGCGACATGGACAAGGCAATCGAGCAAGCGGTCCACCGAGTCATCAGGTTGATGAGGGAGCGCCTCGGCGAGCCGCTCACGATCGACGACCTGGCCCGCACCGCGATGTTCAGCAAGTTCCACTTCTCACGGATCTTCCAGCGGGCCACCGGCCTGTCCCCGAGGAAGTTCCTCTCGGCGATGCGGCTCCAGGAGGCCAAGCAGCTCCTCGTGTCGACCTCCCTGAACGTCGTCGACATCAGCCACCGGGTCGGCTACAACAGCGTCGGCACGTTCAGCACCCGGTTCACCAGCAGCGTCGGGGTGTCGCCGACGACCTACCGGCGGTACGGCGGTTTCGTACCGCGGATCGCCGTCGACGACCGGTCCGACGGGGCGCGCAGCCCGTCGGCGACCGTCGGCGGCACCATCTCCTCGGCTCCGGACATCCCGCTCGGCCACACGTTCATCGGTCTGTTCCCGCAGCAGATCCCGCAGGGGCGGCCGGTGAGCTGCACCGTGCTCGAGCGACCGGGGCCCTACCTGCTGGACAAGGTGCCGCCGGGATCCTGGTTCCTCCTGGTGCACGCCCTGCCGCCCGGCGTGGTCAACGAGCCCGCCGCCCGTGGCGTGCGGCCGTACGTGTTACGGCACGGGCCGATCCGGGTCCACGACGACGGCGAGGTCGCCCTGCCCGACCTGGCGCTGCGTCCGCTCCGGCTGCTCGACCCGCCGGTGCTGCTGGCGTTGCAGGACGTCCGGTCGACGGCCCGGCGCATCGTCGAGGCGCGCTCCCGGCAGGGGCACGGGTTCGGCCTGCCGACACCTGGCGAGCCCGCCACCGACAGGCCGGAACACGGGGGCGTCGGCGGGCACCTCGGCCCGGCCACCCGCGCGCCGAACGACGCCGCCCGCGCCGCCTGACGCCCGGCACCGCGACGCCGTCGGCGCCCCCGGATCCCACCGGGGGCGCCGACGGCGTCGGCGCGATCGGGCCGTCAGGGCTTCGGCACGTCGAACAGGGTCGGGAACTTGGCGGTCAGCGCGAGGTCGCCGGTGGTCTTCAGCTTGCCGCGCATGACAAGCGCCACCGCGTGCGCGTTTCCGGTGACCAGGTTCAGGAAGTCCACCGCACCGAGCGCCAGGGTCAGCCTGGGTTCCGCGTGGGGCGCCGGCGACAAGGCACACGCACCATTCGCGATCACCATTTCATAGGTGTCCGTACCGCCGTCGGGCCGGTCGCCGATGACCCAGTGAATCACCGCGTTGAGGGTGCGCGCCCGATCGGCCCGGAACACCCCGGGCATGCTGCTGAACAGCTCGTCGAGGACGGCCGTGCGCCGCTCGCCGTGCATCATCTGGCGCAACTCGGCGGTCGGGGTCTTCTTGACCAGCCGGGCGAACTCGCGCGGATCCATCGTGGCCGGATCGGCATCATTTACAGCCATAGGAACTCCTCAATGGGAGACGATGTGCGCACTGGTGCTGCTGCCGATTGTTGTGCATCGGTCACCATGATCCGACTTCGAGGTTGCGTGACCCCGGCTAACGCCGGCGACGCAACGCGGGAGATGCATCAGCCTGTTTATCCCCGCCACGATGGGTCCATCGCGAACGGAACCGCCCACTCTGGTCCACGCCCACCGGCCGCCAGAGACTGCGTGCAATCCCGTCCAAACGGCAGCACGACCTACTGGGAGAGACGCCGTGCAACCCGAAACCCTAGACGCCGATCCGGCGCGCACAATGACAATCGAGGCGTTCGCCGACACGATCGTCCCCGGCGAGAAACGTTCGCCCGACGACCGCGCCATCGCCGGCGCCGCTACCGGCGGCGGCGCTGTGGCATCGGGCGCGATCGACCTCCTGGAACAGCCCGGCGGTGGCCTGGCGCCCGCCCTGGACGCACTCGCCGTTTCCCTCAACGACCACGCCACCGAGTACGCGCAGAAGCGCGACCTGGTGCTCGACGACGACGTGCCGCCGTTCGTGGCGTTGTCGTTCGCCGACCGCACGGAGCTCGTCCAGCTCCTCACCGCCCCGGAGCACCCGGAGCGACAGATGTGGGTGTCCCTCGCGCTGTTCAGCAACATGGCCTTCGACAGCGCCGCGCATCTGGGCACGCTGGACGCGCTCGCCGCCGGGCATCCGGGTCTGCTGAGCATCGGCTACTTCCGGCCGGACACCGACGGTGTCTGGCGCTTTCCCCAGTTCTCCTACGGCCGGCAACTGGCCGACATCCATCCGAACACCACCACGACGGGCAGCCCAGCGTGACCGCTATCGAGTCAACCGACGTCCTCGTGATCGGCAGCGGCTTCGGCGGCGCGATCGCGGCCTACCATCTCGCTGCCGGCGGTGCGCGCGTCACCGTTCTGGAGCGCGGCCCCTGGCTCACCGCCGAGGAGTTCGACCACGACTTCCTGCTCGGCTCGTCCTACACGCGCATCTTCGACTTCGTGGTCGGCGACGGCATGAGCGTGCTCAGCGGCAACTGCGTCGGCGGCGGCAGCGTCGTCTACTTCGCCACCATGCCGCGGGCGCCACGGTTCGTCTTCGAACGCCGGGGCAGCATCGGCCGGCGGATGTGGCCGGCCGCCATCAGCCGGGACACCCTCGAGCCGTGGTACGACCGGGTCGCCGAGGCCCTGCCGGTGCGGCTCACCCCCTGGGACCAGGTGCCGTTCGCCGGTGGGCTCTTCGCGGCGGCCTGCGCCCACGCCGGCCGCACCGCGAATCCGGCGCCGTCCGCGATCGACCTCGACCTGTGCACCAACTGCAACTGGATGATGGCCGGCTGCAAGTTCGACGCGAAGCGTTCGCTGCTGCTGAACTACCTCCCGGCCGCGCTCGCGCACGGCGCCGAGATCCGGCCCATGCACGAGGTCCAGTACCTGTCCCGCAACGACGACGGCGGCTACCGGGTGCACTACCGGATCGTCGACGACCTCGACTACCGGGTCCTGCACGACGAGGGCGCCATCGACGCGAAGATCGTCGTGCTGGCCGCCGGCGCGGGCGCCACGCCGGTCATCCTGCAGCGCTCCGAGCCGCGACTGGGCCCGATGCCGCACGCGGTGGGTCGCTACTTCTCCGGCAACGGCGAGCGACTCAACACCGCCGTCTTCGACGAGGACCGGGTGCGCGAGGTGCTCGGCCTCACCCGGGACGGCGGCCAGGCCTACGCCGCCTACCAGATCGGCCGGGGACCCACCGTCGCGAGCTGGGACCAGCTCGACGGCAGCCTCCCGGAGTACGAACGCTTCTCCCTCGAACAGCTCTACTTCCCGCCGGGGCTGGGCACGATCCTGGCCCAGGCGCCCGACGCCACCGGCCCGACCTGGTTCGGCGTGGAGAAGAAGGAGATGATGCGGCGCTGGCAGTCGTGGCTCACCATCTTCACCATGTCCGAGGACGACAACGAGGGTGTCTTCGGTCCGCCGCCCGAGACCGGCAACTCGCACCGGCTCTCGCAGCAGATGCTCGGCAACGGGCCGCTCCGCTACCACCCGACCGCCAACACGTGGCGCGGCTGGTCGCTGTCCGACGCCGCGGTCAAGGACACCCTGGAACGCGACGGGCTCGCCCGCGTCATGCCCTGGACCAACGATCTGGTGGGTGCGTACACCGTGCACCCGCTGGCGTCCTGCCGGATCGGCGACGACCCGGCGACCTCCGCCCTGGACGACGGTCACCAGCTGCGCAACCATCCGGGGATCTTCGTCACCGACGGCTCCGCCGTGCCCGGCGCGCTGACGGTGAATCCGGCGATGACGATCGCGGCCCTGGCCGAGCGGGCCATGCCCGGCATCGTCCGGGCCGCGCAGGAGCGCGGTGTTTCGGTACGCTACGGTGCGCCGTCGCCCGAGGGCGAGACCGCCAGCCGGCGGGCGGTCCCCCGCGCCGCGTAGCTGAGAGGGTGCCGGCGCACCGTGCGCCGGCACCTTGCCGCGACCCATGCCACGTGGAAAGAAGTCCGTTGTGGTAACCCTCTTCGCCCGAGCCACCCGGCGGGTGTCGGTGACGCACATCCGTCACGTCGCCCCGGTTTCGCTCCGCGCCGCGACCGGCCTGACCGCCCGGGTGTACCGGCAGATGGAAGCCGACTTCGGCATGGTCGCGCCACCGGTGATGCTGCACGCCGCCGCACCCGACGCGCTCGCCGCCTGCTGGTCGATCCTGCGCGAGACGATGCTCGCCCCGGGCCTGGTCGACCGGTCCGTCAAGGAGGCGGTGGCCGCCGCGGTGTCGCTGGCCAACCAGTGCCCGTACTGCGTCGAGGTCCACGGTGCCGCCCTGGCCGGGCTGCTCCGTGGACCCGACGCGTGGGCCGTCGCCGGGGACCGGGTCGGCGACCTCAGCGACCCGGACGTACGGGAGTTGGCGCGGTGGGCCCGGGCCAGCGGGAACCCGTCGGCGCAGGCACGGCATCCGGCGCCGTTCGCACCCGGGCAGGCGCCGGAGCTGATCGGTGTCGCGGTCACGTTCCACTACATCAACCGGATGGTGAACGTCTTCCTGCAGGAATCCCCGATGCCGCCGGCTCCCGCCCCGGTGCTGCGGGTGGTCCGGCGGGTCGCCGCCCGGCTCATGCGGGGCATGGCGAGCCGGCACTCCGACCCCGGTCGGTCCGCCGACCTCCTGGCCGACGCTCCGCTCCCGGCCGACCTCTCCTGGGCCGCCGGGCCACCACACATCGCCGGCGCGGTGGCCCGGGTCGCCGCCGCGATCGACGCCGGTGGGGCGCGGAGCGTGCCGGAGCGGGTCCGCCGGTTGGTGTCGGCTCAGCTGGCCAGCCGGACTCCCGAGCCGGCCGGGCTCGGCGGTGACGCGCCGTGGAAGTCGGCGGTCGCCGAGCTCCCGGAGACCGACCGGCCCGCCGCGCGGCTGGCGTTGCTGACCGCGCTCGCGTCCTACCGGGTCACCGACGCGGTCATCGAGGACTTCCGCGCCCAGGGTCACGACGACCGGGCGATCATCGAGCTGACCGCCTGGGCGAGTTTCGCGGCAGCCCGGCAGATCGGCGCCGAGCTGCACCGCGACCTCGCCTCGGACCCGAGCGCACGGTGAGCCGCCGGGTCGCCGCTCCCCCGCCACCGGCCGGCCGGCGGGCGGTGGACCGGCTCGGCCCCTGATCGCACCGCCACCGCCAGGTCGCCACCGGTTCCGCCGACCGCGACACCCGCACGCGCCCGCGCGGGGCGACACGGGCGCGTCCGGCCGGGTTCGGGCCGACCGAGGCGGCACCTGGCGCGCGGCGCCGAACGGCCGGACGGTCGGCGCGGAAGTCGAATTCTCATCCCCTTTTTCCGCGGTTCGGATCGCGTGCCCCGTGCCGTTGACCGGCGCCACCGGGCGCGGCAACACCGAAGATGCACCGATGTGGGCGCGATGCGATTGTCGTTACGTCGGCAGCCGCTGTCCGCGCCCGAATACGCCGACACCCATCCCGCACGTTACGGCCGAAAGAGCCGCCACCGGCCTCATGGAAGCGAGAACGGCATGACGACGAAGAACTCCGCACCGACCGGCGCCAAGACCGCGGACCAGGACGCGGACCAGGCCGAAATCGCCGCCCTCCCCGCCCGCATGATCAAGACGTGGGCGGCGCACGACGCCGACGGTTTCGCCGATCTGTTCGTCGAGGACGGCACGCTCATCCTGCCCGGCGTGTACAAGAAGGGCCGCGCGGAGATCCTGCAGTTCATGGCCACCGCGTTCGCGGGCCCCTACAAGGGCACCCGGGTAACCGGGCAGCCCATCGACATGAAGCCGCTCGGCCCCGGCGCGGTCGCCCTGATCAGCCAGGGCGGCGTCATTCCGGCCGGCGAGACGGATCTCCCGGACTCGGCCGCGATCCGGGCCTCGTGGATTCTCGTGAAGCGCGACGGGCAGTGGCGTCTCGCCGTCTACCAGAACTGCCCGCGCAACCGTCCGGAGTAGCGCGACCGGGCCCGGGTGTCACGGCGGCCGGAACGGCCCGCCCTCCGGCCGACCGCCGTCGTCCGGCGCCTGACCCCGGGCTCGCCACCGCCACCCGGCGCCGCCGGACCGGCTGGAAAGGGCCCTCGACAATACGCAGGCGCGCCACATCAGCGGGGCATACGCCCAGCAAAGTCGAAGTTGCGGCCAGTGCCGCGCCACTGGGACGCTGACCCGAGCCAACTTCCTGTCACCATAGAAATTGACCCACAACAATAACAACGGAGGGTTGGTATATGGCCACGAAGACCGGTATCAGCGTGTGGTTGAGCGATCCTGCCAGCTACAAGATGGCAGATCAGCCGGACATCGCGGTGACCGCTGCCCGCGAGTTCAACGAGAAGCACCCGGAATATCATGTCGAAATCAAGCCCCACGACTTCTACACGATGCCCGAAGCCGTGACCCGAGCCGTGGAGGAGGGGAATCCGCCCGATGTCGCGGAATTCCACTTCACGCTGACACGGACCATGATGGACACGCTCAAGAGCGATGGCTCGCCCCTGTTCACGTCCATCGACCGGGCCATCGCGGGGCGCACCGAGATCCTCGGTGAACCGGTCATGTTCGACGACATGCTGCCGGCGGCCCGTGACTTCTTCCGCTACGCCGGCGAACTGGTCTCCGTGCCCCGGACGGCATCCACCCTGGTGCTCTACGCCAACATGACCATTCTCAACCGCGCCGGCGTGACCAAGCCCCCGCGCACCTGGCGCGAGGTGGAGGCCGCGTGCGAGGCGGTGGCGAAACTCCCCGACGGGCCCGCGCACGGCATCGCCTGGCCGAACTGCTACTGGTTCTTCCTGCAGTCGGTGGCGCAGCAGGGCGGTCTGATCGCGGACCACGACAACGGCCGCTCGGCACGACCCGAGAAGGTGAACCTCGCCTCGGACGAGATGATGGCCTACGTCGAGTGGTGGCGACGCCTCCACCGGAACGGCCACTTCCTGTACACCGGAACCCCGGGAGACTTCCTCGGTTGCTTCAAGGCATTCGAGAACCAGGAGGTCGCCCTGCTCATCACGTCGTCCGTCGACGCCACCCACCTGATCCAGCGAGGCGAGCGGCACGGGTTCACCGTCGCGGCGGGTCGCATGCCGTACAACGACGAGGTCCGGTTCGCCGGCAACAGCCTGGGCGGGTTCTCGCTCTTCCTCGCCGCCGGCCTCAGCCAGGAGAAGCAGGACGGCGCGCTGGCCTTCATGCAGTACCTGAACAGCCCGCGCTACGTCGCGGAGTGGGCCAAGCTCCACTGGCGCATCCCCATCACCAAGCCGGCGCTCGACGCCCTCGACGCCGAGGACTGGTTCGCCCGCAACCCCAATCTGCAGCCGGCCAGTGAACAAGCGGCGGAGACGGACGGCTCACTGGCGTCGCTCGGCCCCCTCATGGGCGACCACGCCGCCATCGTCGCCAAGCTGGTCTCCGCGATGCACGACGTCCTGGTCGACGACGCCGACCCGGCCGCCGCGTTCGCCAAGGCGAGCGACGAGGCTCAGCAGATTCTTGAGGCCTACAACGCGTACGTCGACGGGCCGCCGCGTCGGACCCCGCGCGACTACACCGTCAGCATCTGATTTTCGCGCCACCGTCGTAGCCGCCGGGCCGCATCGCAGAGGAGTCGCCACCTTCCAGATATCTGGAGGGTGGCGACGGCGCTTTCACCGATCGACCGGTTACCGGAGCCGGCTGGCCGGTGGCCGCGATGTCACCCGGCCGCCCCGGCGCCGCTCGACAATTCCCGCACGGTCGGAGATGCCCGCCGGCGATGTTGCGGCTGGACTGAGATAGCACGTCGAAACCGTGAAAGGAGCTTCCACAATGACGACGTCGCTGGGGAGCCTCTCCACCCGGGCGCGGCCGATCGCCGCACCACCCTGAGTGGACCCCGGGGAGACGGACGCCACAGTGGATGGTGCCCGGCCCGCCCCTGACGCGCCGACGTGCCGAGCGGGGGCATGTCGACATCCGAGCAACGGATCCACACCCATCCGGCCGCGCCGCGGCCTCGACCAACGAGGGAAGTCAGCATCGATGATTCTCGAGGACCAGTACTTTCTTGGCTACCGGAGCGCGGAGCACGATCGTCTGCGGGCACAGGCGGAGGACTTCCGGTCCGAGGCGGCATGGTTGTTCGACCAGGTCGGTCCGCTCGACGGTAAGCACGTCGTGGAGCTCGGCGTGGGACCCCGTGGCTGCCTGGACGAGTTGGCCCGACGGGTGGGACCGACCGGGTCCGTCATCGGCGTCGAGCGCGACGCGGAGTCGGTCGAGCTCGCACGCAAGTTCGTGGTGGACCGCACGCTGGACAACGTCGAGGTGCGGCACGGCGACGCGCGTGCGACGGGCCTCCCCGGCGACAGCTTCGACTTCGTCACCGAGCGACTGATCCTGCACAACGTGCCTCGGCCCGAGGAGATCGTCACCGAGGCGGTACGGCTGGCCCGCCCGGGCGGCTGGGTCGCGTTCCACGAGGGCGACCGGGTGGGGCAGGTGTGCGACCCGCCCGCCGAGTCGTGGACCCGGCTCATGGAGGTCTCCCAGCGGTACGCCGACCTCAACAAGATCAACCTGTTCGTGGGCAGGCGGATGCCCGGTCTGCTCCGCCGCGCCGGCCTCGTCGACGTCCAGGTGCGGCCCGTCGTCTACATCGACCACGAGCCCGGACACGAGCGGCGGATGGTGCTCGCCGACTTCGCCGAGAACCTGCGGGACAGGCTCATCGCGAGTGAGCTCATCACCAGGGAAGAGTTCGACGAGCTGCACACGGCGTTGAGCAGTCACCTCGCCGACCCCGGCACCAGCGTGATCTCACACCTGTACGTGCAGGCCTGGGGGCGCAAGCCCGAGTGACCGCGTCCTGGTCCAGCGGAAGCCGGCCCGCGACGGCCCCGCTGGACCATCCCGGGCGTCCCCGCACGGTCGAAGATGACCACCGGCGGTGTTGCGGCTGGACTGGGGTGGCGCGCCGACGCCGCGAGAGGAGCTGCCACCATGACCACGCCGCTGGAGAATCTCTCCACCGAGACGCGAACCTTCGCCCCACCACCTGACCTGGCCGCCCACGCCAACGTCACGGCGGACACCTACGACGACGCCGCCGCCGACCCGCCGGCGTTCTGGGCCCGGCAGGCGGAGCGGCTCACCTGGGCGCGGGAGTGGGAGCAGGTCCTCGACTGGAGCAATCCGCCGTTCGCCAAGTGGTTCGTCGGCGGTGCGCTCAACATCGCCTACAACTGTGTGGACCGCCACGTCGAGGCGGGCCGAGGCGACAAGGTCGCCATCCACTGGGTGGGCGAGCCCGGCGACACCCGCACGATCACCTACGCGGACCTGCTCAAGAGCGTCAGCCAGGCGGCGAACACGCTGACCGAACTCGGTGTGACGGCCGGCGACCGGGTGGCCATCTACCTGCCGATGATCCCGGAGGCCGTGGTCGCGATGCTGGCCTGCGCCCGCGTCGGCGCCCCCCACAGCGTCGTCTTCGGGGGCTACTCGGTGGACGCGCTGGCCACCCGGATCGAGGACGCGGGCGCGAAGGTCGTCATCACCGCGGACGGTGGTTACCGGCGCGGGGAGCCGTCGGCGCTCAAGCCCATCGTCGACGACGCCGTCGCCCGGTGCGCCGGCGTCGAGCACGTGCTCGTCGTCCGCCGGACCGGGGAGGACGTCACCTGGGGCGAGAAGGACCTGTGGTGGCACGAGACGGTCGAGCAGGCCGACGACAGGCACGAGCCGCAGGCGTTCGACTCCGAGCACCCGCTCTTCATCCTCTACACCTCGGGCACCACGGGTAAGCCGAAGGGCATCCTGCACACCAGCGGTGGTTACCTGACCCAGGTGTCGTACACCCACTGGGCCGTCTTCGACCTCAAGGCCGACACCGACGTGCACTGGTGCGCCGCCGACATCGGCTGGATCACCGGGCACTCGCACATGGTCTACGGTCCACTGTCGAACGGCGCCACCGAGGTCATGTACGAGGGCACCCCGGACACCCCGCACCCGGGCCGGTTCTGGGAGATCGTCGACAGGTACCGGGTCAGCGTCCTCTACACCGCGCCCACCCTGATCCGCACCATGATGAAGTGGGGCAGCGACATCCCGGCCAAGTACGACCTGTCTTCGCTGCGCATCCTCGGCAGCGTCGGCGAGCCGATCAACCCCGAGGCGTGGATGTGGTACCGCGAGCACATCGGGCACGACCGGACCCCCGTCGTGGACACCTGGTGGCAGACCGAGACCGGCGGGATGATGATCTCGCCGCTGCCCGGCGTGACCGCCACGAAGCCCGGCTCGGCGATGGGCCCGCTGCCGGGCATCTCCGCCGACGTGGTCAACGACGACGCCGAGTCGGTGCCGAACGGTGGGGGCGGCTTCCTGGTGCTCCGCAAGCCGTGGCCGGCGATGCTGCGGACCATCTGGGGCGACGACAAACGCTTCGTCGACACCTACTGGTCCCAGTTCGGTGCCGGCGCCAACGCCGGTGACGAATGGGTCTACTTCGCCGGTGACGGCGCGAAGCGCGACGAGGACGGCGCCTTGTGGCTGCTCGGCCGGGTCGACGACATCATGGTCATCTCCGGCCACAACATCTCCACCACCGAGGTCGAATCCGCGCTGGTGTCGCACCCGGCGGTCGCCGAGGCGGCCGTGGTGGGCGCGGCCGATCCCACCACCGGCCAGGCCATCGCCGCCTTCGTCATCGCCCGCAGCACCGTGGAGACCGCCGGCGAGAGTGGTGACCAGCTCAAGGCCGACCTGCGCAACCATGTCGCCAAGACGCTCAGCCCGATCGCGAAACCCCGTTCGATCATCTTCGTGGGCGAGCTGCCCAAGACCCGTTCCGGCAAGATCATGCGACGCCTGCTGAAGGACGTCGCCGAGAATCGCACGCTGGGCGACGTCAGCACGCTGATGGACTCGACGGTCATGGACATGATCCGGGCGGGGTCCGGAACCGCCGAGGACTGAGCCGGGACCCGTACGACGCGCCGTCGGGGCGCTCCGCGCCACCGGCGCCGGCGGTATCGCCGGCGCCGGTGCGCCGCGTGGACCTCGGCCGGCCGGGGAGCGCGGCGGGAGCCGGGAGGGCGCCGGCCGCGGCGGGAACCGGAACGATCTCCGTCCCGTCCAGGATCCTGGACGGGACGGAGATCGCGGACCGGGCGCCCCCGGCCGTGGTGACCGGGCGGGCGTCAAGCCTGAACGCTCAGCGCCCCCGCCAGACCGGGTCCCGCCGCTCGGTGAAGGCGAGCGGTCCCTCGGTCGCGTCGGCACTGTGCATGCGCTGCTCCTCCCAGGCGTAGCGGGTGGCGAAGGCGTCGGCGAGGCTCCGGTTCGCGGCGGTGGCCGCGGCCTCCTTGATCGCACGCACCGACAGGGGGGCACAGCGCAGGATGTCCTCGACCCAACTCGCCACGCTCGCGTCGAGTTCGGCGGCCGGCACCACCTCGTTGACCAGTCCGAGCGCGTAGGCGCGGGCGGCGTCGAACCGGCGACCGGTGATCAGGTGCCCGACCGCGACCCGGTAGGGCATCTGCCGGGTCAGCCGGAAGACGCCGCCCGCCCCGGGGATCAGACCGAACCTGGCCTCGGTGAGCCCGAAGACCGACCGGTCCGAGGCGATGATGACGTCACAGGCCAGGGCCAGCTCGCAACCACCGCCGAGGGCGTACCCGTCGACCCGGGCGATCAGCGGTTTGGCGAGGCCGAACCGCTCGGTCAGCCGGGGCCAGCCCGGCTTCCCCCGGCTGCCGAAGGTGGACGGCGTGGCCCGGCCCTGCTCGGTCAGGGCCACCAGTTCCTTGAGGTCCTGACCGACCGAGAAGGCGCGCTCACCCGCTCCGGTGAGCACGCCGACCCAGATGTCGTCATCGGCTTCGAAATCGTCCCAGATCTCGGCGAGTTCCTCATGCGTACGCAGGTCCATGGCGTTCAACACATGTGGCCGGTCCAGCGTGATGTAGGCGACCCGTTCCTCTTTCCGGTAGCGAACGGTCACCTCGGCACAATCGACAGAGCGTGGTGGAACACGTTCCGCGGGTCGTACCGCTTCTTGATCTGCTGCAGACGCGGGTAGTTGGACTTGTAGTAGAGCTCCGCCCACGACGTCCCGGACGTGTTCCAGGCCGGGTCGGCGAGATCGGCGTCGATGTAGTTGATGTAGCTGCCGCCATTGATCGCGTTCGGCACCGGCACGCCGCCCGTCTCCGAGAAGACGTCCCGGTAGAACTCGCGGATCCACTTGATGTTCTTCGCGTCGTCGGCGGGCGAGGTCCACCGGCCACCGGTGAAGTACACCCGCAGGACGCAGTCGCGGTCCGCCGTCGCGGTCGCGTCCGAGGCCACCGCGTTGATTCTGCCGCCGTATCCGGACATGGTGAGCGCGGCGCCCGCGTTCGTGGGCTCCGGGTCGGTCAGCCGACGGTAGATGGTCGCGAGCTGGCTGTCCGAGAATCCCTTGCGCAGGTTGGCAGCCTTGTCCTTGGAACGCGAATCCGGCTCGCTCTGCCAGTTCCGGTCGTCCAGGTACGGCGCGAACTCGGTGGTGTCCGACGCGGGCTGCACGCCCACCCCGGACATGACCGCCTCGACGTGTGCGTCGACGAGGGCCTGGGCATTCGGCACCCCACTGTCGACACCCACGATGAAACCGACCGGCCCGGCCGACTTGTGGAAGGTGAAGAACCCACCCCACAGATTCGCGTTCGGCGAGTCGGGCGCGCTGTTCTGCTCGTACCAGTTGGTGTAGTTCCGGAAGAACTTCAGGAACGAGGTGCGGTCCAACTGGTCCCAGGACATCACGACCGCTCGCCGGATCATGGTCGCGGGCGCCCGGGGCAGCAGGTCGGCGGGGTCGGTGGAATCCGTGCCCGGACGTCGCATCCAGTAGCGCGTCACGACGCCGAAGTTCCCGCCCCCGCCACCGGTGTGCGCCCACCAGAGGTCCCGGTTGGGGTCACCCTCGTCACGCGTCGCGACGACGATCCGGGGCTTGCCCGACTTGTCGACGGTCACGACCTCCACGGCGTACAGGTAGTCGGCCGCGAGACCGTACCGGCGCGACAGGAAGCCGTAGCCGCCACCGGCGATGTGGCCACCGACGCCCACGCCGGGGCAGATTCCGCCCGGAATGGTGACGGCCCACCCCTTGACGAGGGTGTCGTACACCTTGCCCAGCGTCGCGCCGCTCTCGATGGCGAACGCCCGCCGCTTGGGGTCGTAGTAGACATCCGACATCTGCGAGAGGTCGATCAGTTCCTGAATGTCAGGAGAAGAGGTGAGATTCTCGAAGGAATGGCCGCCGCTGCGAACCGCAAATCGCTTGTTCGCGGCGACCGCAGCGCCGACGACCTCGGCGACCTGCTTCGCGTTGTAGACCAGGTGCACATTCTGCGGGCTGCCCTCGAAACGCCTGTTCCACGGCGTGATGAGGCTCGGATAACGCGGGTCGTTGGTCCCGACCACCACCGCGTCGGGCGACGCGCACTGCGCACTCGTTGACGATCCTGCGTGGATAGCCGACGGCGCCGCACTCGCGCTGGTCCCGTTCAGACCAACGGTGATCCCCCCGGCAACCGCACCTGCTAGCAGCCCACGGCGACTTAAATCCGCCATCGTTAGTTCCCCCAATCGTCACAGTGACGGGGTACATGAGAACAGCGAGGTCACACAGGGGTCTACTTCAAAATTGCTCTATCCAGCGATTCAGGTAGCTCTTTTGGAGGTGTATCGCGAAGGGCCGGCCTGCGACAGTGACATGCACAAGTGGCTTCTGACGTGTGCCCCGACGCCCAATTAAGGCCGAATGCGAAGGAGTCGGGCGGCTGTGACACCGAGCATCAATGACCGGGTGACGCCCGACCAGCCGTCGCGCCCCGACACCCACCACCCGGCGCCGGCTTGACCACCAGTTCGTTGAACGCTAATCCACCCTCTAAGGAGCGGGCATGACGCAGCGAGAAGACCTGCGAAGCGACCCCAACGGGGCACTCTCAACGGACGAGCACCCGCGCGGCGAGACAGAGAGCACCATCGCGCGGATATTCGGCGAGATGCTCGGCATTTCCAGCCTGCCGCGCATGGCGTCCTTCTTCGATCTGGGCCTTGACTCCGTAGCGGTGACCGTCGCGTGCGCCCGGTTGGAACAGGCGACCGGGATCCGGGTCCGGTTCACCCAGCTCTTCCGGACCCCGACCGTCGCGCAGCTCGCGACGTGGATCGACGCCCACGACAGCGGAAACGACGCGCCCCGCACCTCGGTCGCGCCACCGGCCGAGCGCAACGCCGAACTCGTGGCGATCACCCCCATGCAGGCGCACACCGTCCCGATGGACATCGTGCCGCGGTTCGCCTGGTGGTTCGACGGCCAGGTCGACGACGTGGCGCTCGCCGCCGCCGCCACCGACGTGCACCGCCGTCACCAGGCCCTGCACGCCAAGTACCTCTACGAGCCGGATCTCGGCCTGGCCGAGGTGCCGGCCGATCCGGGCCAGGCGCGGTTCCAGCGGCTGCCGGAGCAGGACGACGACGGCGCGGCCGGCGACGCGCTCTGGGAGGCGCTGGAACACCCGCTGCACATCGACCAGGGTGAGGTCTGGCGGTGCGTGATCGTGCACAGCCGGCAGAGCAGTCGCACCCTGTTCGGGGTGGCCGCACACCACGCCGCGTTCGACGGCCGTTCGCTGGAGATCATGACGGCGGAGCTGTCGGCGGCCTACTCCGCCCGCGCGGCCGGGAGGGCGCCGCAGTGGTCCGGCCGAACCGCGACGCTCGCCGAGATGGCCGCGGACTACCGTCACCAGCTCAGGACGCAGGACGCCGAGGCCCAGCGCCGGTACTGGCTCAACGAACTCCGCGACCTCCCGCCCTGTCGCCTTCCCGGGCGCAAGGACGGGCCGACGGAGCCGAGCGGACCCGCGGCCGACTTCTCCTTCACCGTGTCGAAGACGCGGCTGCGGGCCTGGGACGACTACGCCAGCGCCAACGGCATGCCGCCGTCGGTGGGGATGGTGGCGGTGTACGTCCAGTCCCTCATCCGGGCGGGCGCCCCGCACGACCTCGGCCTGATGGTGTCGATCGGGAACAAGGCCGGCGCGATGATCGACGCGACGATCACCACCCGGGTCGGCAACATCCTGCTGCGGCCGAACGGGCCGTACCGGTCGGGCCCGCACCTCCTCGCCCGCATCCGTGACTCGTACCTCCAGGGCATGGCCGCGCGCGACGTCCTGCTGGACATGAAGCAGATGGCCAGCATCCTGGGCGCGTTCGGCGGACTGGAGGCCATGTTCATCGGCAAGCCGGCCGTGGTCTACAACTCCGTGCCGACGCTCAGCCTCGGCGAGGTCCCCGGCGTGATGGACTCCCGGAACGACGACTGGACGGCGTCCGTGCACGACTTCGTGCTCGAGGTCCTGCCCGTCCCCGACGGCCTGGAGATGCACCTGGTGGTGCGGACCGACCTCTACGAGGGCAGCCTCGCCAACGAACTCGGCAAGCACTTCGCCGACATCATCGACAACGGGCCGAAGCAGCTCGAAGTGGAGACCGCGGGCTGACCGACGTCCCGAGGTCGGGCGCCACGTGCCGGTGGCCGCTCGACGACGAGGTCTCCGGTCGCGGGGTTCATCGACGATGATGAACCCCGCCACCGGAGACCTCGTGGCATGCACGGGGATGGTGAGCGGCTCGCCCTGGTGCACGCCCCCAGGGTGTGACCGGCCGGGCCGTCCCCGCCCGGGCCCGCGCCCCCGAACCTGGCGGTGCCGCCGGCGGGCCCGAAGGGCTCCGCCGGCGGCCGGTCACCTGCCGTGGGGACGCCTAACCGATCAACTCCGGTATCACCTTGCCGGCGAACAGGTCCATGCTCGTCCGGTCGTAGGCGGCGTCCGCGAAGTAGGCGATCACGTAGCCGACCCCGGCGTCGGCAGCCTTGCGCAACCGCTCGACGATCTGCTCGGGCGTCCCGACCAGGCCACGGCGGAACTCGCCGAGCCAGGATTCGAGCGCCTCGGGCGGCATCAGCGGCTCGTAGTGGGCCCTCCTCCGCGCCATGCTGTCGGCGACGTCCTTCTCGGTCTCGCCGATGGTCACGAGGTAGTAGGCCGAGCGGGTGATCGCGTCGAAGTCGGTGCCCACGTCCTTGCAGTGCTGGGCCAGGACCCGGGACTTGTGCGCGAACTCGTCCAGGCTCAACGGCCCGAAGTTCGTGTACTGCGCGTACTTCGCCGCGGTCCGCAGCGTCTTCTTCTCGCCGGAGCCGCCGATCCACAACGGGATCCCACCGGCCTGCAGCGGAAGCGGATTGCTGACCGCACCATCGAGCTGGTAGTGGCGTCCCGCCAGCGTGGCCGTGCCGGTCGTCCACAACTGCCGCATGATCTGCGCGCCCTCGTCGAGCATGCCGAGCCGATCGGCGACGCTGGGGAAACCGTAGCCGTAGCCACGCCATTCGTCCTCGAACCAGCCCGCGCCGAGGCCGACGTCCAACCGGCCGCCGCTCATCACGTCGACGCAGGCCGCCATCTTGGCCAGGTACGCCGGATTCCGGAAGCCGATGCACGTGCACAACTGCCCGAGCCGCACCCGGGACGTGCAGACCGCGAACGCGGCCATCATCGACCACGCCTCGAACGCCGACTCGTTGCTCGGCGCCGTAATGGTGAGAAAGTGGTCGCTGACCCAGATCGAATCGTACGGCCCGGCGTCGGCGGCCTGGGCGATGTCACGAATCGTGGACCACTGCTCGGCCACCGGTATGTTGACGAGGTCGAGACTGTAGCCCTGCGGCAAGTGCACACCAAATCGCATGTTCAGACCCTTTCTATCGACATACCCGGATGCGTCTCCAGCGTGCCGGGGGTGCCACGGCCGCCCTCACCCGTTGAGTGTCCGGTCCCGCACCTCGTGGAGATCGTCGAACGACGACAGGTCGGGCACCGTCCAACCGTCCAGGTCGTACTCGGAGAGGCACTCCTGCGCGAAGGCCTTGTAGTCGTCGATCTCACCGCTCGCGAGCTGCGCCGAGAGCAGCTCGACCCGGGTGTTCTCGTGGTTGCCCGCGTAGTTGCGCTCGTAGAGTTCGTGCCGCCCGCCGAACTCGGTGCCGACGGCGTCCCACAACAGCTTCATGACCTTCATGCGCTCGACCGCGTCGCTGCCGTCGGAGCCGCGGAGATACCGGTCCAGGTACGGCCGGATCTCCGGGTTCTTGAAGTCCTCGGCGCTGGAGTTGATGTAGATCAACCCGCTGGCGACGTCCTGCTGGACGATCTCCTTGATCCTCGGGTAGCCGATCTGCATGAACCACCGGTAGGCCATCCCGTACCGCGGGTTGGGCAGGACCGCGCCGTTGTGCCAGGGCACCGGGTTGCGGGCCGCCGCGTCCGAGAACGCCCAGAACAGGTTGCGCCAGGCCAGCACCTCACCGATCCGGGTCTGCACGCCACGGAAGTCCTTGGCGCCGGTGAGTTCCACCGCCCGCGCGAGCAGGCCGGCGATGAACTCGAGTTTCACCGCCAGGCGGGTGCAGCCCTGGAACGTGAACCGCTCGGAGAAGCCCGACCGGCTGGGGAACAGTTGGACCTTTCCCAGATGGCCGTAGATGAACACGTTCTCCCACGGGATGAACACCTTGTCCAGCACGAGAATGGTGTCGTTCTCGTCCAGCCGGGAGGAGAGCGGATAGTCGAACGGGCTGCCCATCAGTGCCGCGCTGGCCGTGTAGGACGGGCGACAGATCAGCTTCAGCCCGGGCGCCCCCATCGGAACGGTCGCCACGAGCGCGAACTTCTTGTCCTTGATCGGCAGGCCGTAGTGCGCGATGAAGTTGTAGTGCGTCAGCGCCGAGCCGGTGGCGACCACCTTGGCACCGCTCACCACGAGCCCGGCGTCGGTCTCCTTCTCCACGTGCACGAAGACGTCACCGACCTCGTCCGGGGAGCGGTTCCGGTCGACCGGCGGATGCGCGATCGCGTGGTTCCAGTAGAGGACCTTCTCCTGGGACTCCGCGTACCACCGCCGCGCGTTCTCCTCGAACGGCTTGTAGAAGTCCGCGTTCGCACCGAGCGTGCCGAGGAAGGCCGCCTTGTAGTCGGGGCTGCGCCCCATCCAGCCGTAGCTCATCCGGGCCCAGGCGGCGATGGCCTTCTGGTGCTCGACCAGGTCCTCCGCCGAGCGGGGTGTGGTGAAGAACTTGTGGGTGAAGCCGTCGCTGCCCGTGTCGGTGGGCGAGGTGAGCACGTCATGCGTGCGCGGGTCGTGCAACGCGTCGTAGAGCCGCGCGGTCATCCGTACCGGGTTGTAGAACGCAGGATGACTGGTCATGTCCTTCACGCGATCACCGTAAAGATACAGACAGCGGTCGTCACGCAGCGATTCGATGTACTCGGCGCCGGTCATCGGCCGCGTTTTCCGCGGTTCATGCATCTTCTCTTGATCCGCCATTTCGTTCCTCCGAACAGGCGATCGACGACTGAGCATCAGGGCGTGAGGAAACTGCATGCTGGGCGGCGTTTTACGCTCGAACGGACGCTCCTCGGATCGGCAGGCGAGACGGCAGGACCCAGCTCTCTCTCGCACCGAGGAGCCGGCCGCACGGTCAGACGTCGGAAATGACGGCCACACCGCCGATTCTTCGCGAACTTTCGGGTAAGCGCATCTTCTGTGTTGCAGAGTGCTCCCCCGAAGCGCCGGCCACCGGTAAAATCCGTGTCGGCAGCGGAGAAGTAATCCGCGCCACCCGTCGCCGGGTATGCTGCGCTGATTCGAGTCGGGAACGCCCGGCCGAGGGATCGCCCCCGCAAACCTCGTCCACCATTGTGATGCCCCGGGGCGCAGCCCCGCACACTCGGCTGCCGTCATCGCGCACAGGACAACGCGTGGCCGCCCGGCTTACCGGCCCGGTGTGCTCGGGGGTGTCCACCACGCTGCACCGGCGCCGCGGCGACCCGCGCCGGTCAGCGAAGCCGGGCCCTCACCCTGACGGTGTCAGGGCCTGCGCGGTTGGTTCGGGTCAGCCGCCACCTCGGCGATCGGCTGGTCTGTCTCGCGGACGACCCGGGAGTCCCGCACGGGACTCCCGGGTCGCACCGTCATCTCCTCTCCAGGGACCGTGATCAGGTCGCCGGAGCGTCCACTTCTGGCCGGATCAGATCACCTCAGTCGGCTACGGCCGGCGCGACCTCCGGAGCAGCCGGCGCGGCCTTCTCCTCCGACGGCTTCTCCTCCGACTCGGGTCGGGTCCGCTCGCCCCACCGTGCCACGGCGGGCGCCAACAGGCCCACCAGGGCGAAGAACACGCCGATGCCGACCAGACCCGGCCGGCCGAGGGTCAGGATGAAGCTGAGGAACAGCAACGGGGCGAACGCCTCGCCGATGCCGGAGCCGATCCCGAGGAAGCCCATGTACTGCCCCTGTGCGTGCGCCGGCGGCAGGCCGAAGTTGAGGGCGAAGGAGCCCGCCATGTACCACAGCTCGCCGTAGGTGTGCACGAGGACGGCCGCGATCAGCAGGAGCACCGCGGCCCAGCCGGGAAGCCCGCTCGCGAAGCCCATCCCGGCGCAGCTGAACAGGAGGAGCGCTCCGGCGCGCCGGATCGCGACGCCACCCTGCCGGACCGTCTTCACCTTGTTGCCGACGCGGACCATGAACAAGACGATCAACGTGTTGTTGATGATGTAGAAGACCGCAACCGTCCAGGTCGGTGCGTTGGTGGCATCGACCACCCACAACGGCAGCAGCATGTTGATCATGAAGAGCTGGAGGTTCATGGCGCCGGCGATCGCCGTCCACGCGACGAAGGGCCGGTCGGACAGCACACCCCAGCGGGACGCGGTTTCCGGCTTCGGCAACGGCTCGTAGTCCGGCAGCTTCATGAAGACCAGCAAGGCGCCCAGGAAGCTGAGCGCGTCGAGGGCGATCATCAGGTGGTACGCGGTCGGCGTACCGATCTGGATCACGACGGCACACCCGGCGGTGCCCAGGCCCATGGCGACGAACTGGATGGCGTGCACCTGGGCGCGGAAGCCGACCGCCTCGTCGCCGGCCACCCGACGCAGCAGCGATTCGGACGCCGCCACGGACGCCTTCATCGCCAGCATGTCGAGGGTGGCGGCGATGACAAGTTGGGTGAAATTGTCGATGAAGATGAATGTGGTGGCCGTCAGGGCCTGGATCACCAGCATGACCTTGACGGTCTTCACCGGACTCCACCGGTCGGCCAGGTTACCGACCGGGACACCGCTGACCAGGCTGATGGCGACGCCGATGGTGAGAGCGAGACCCACCTGCGAGGCGGGCAGCCCCACGATTCGGGTGAAATACAGGCTCATACTGACGACCAGCAGCCCGAACCCGAACATGTTGATAAAGGTGCCCAGCGCGTAAACCCGCTTCGGCCCATCCTCGGGAACAAGGGAGCGAAGCTCCTTGATCGGGTTAAACCTCGGCATGCAGTACCACCATCTCTCGCCGTCCGCCAGCGGATGCTACCTATTGGAACCAGACCTTACTACCTTTTAGGCACGGAACCTCCAGCACAACTTCCAGATTGCTCTCCCCAACAGACGAAACGCTCTCCGGTTTGCCTCTCGTCTATTGCGCGGCGGCCTCCCCGAGCAAGCCGCTGACCTGGAAGAAGACAAAGAAGAGTGGCGGGATTCCCACCCATCCGACGTATCTCCCCTTTGGCGCGAGCCCGACTCGACCCCATCGCGACCGCCCGGCGCGGCGGCGAGTCGGCCGCGCCACTCACCACTGCGCGAGTCAGGTCGGGGTTGACACACCGCCCGAAATCCGACAAAGAACCTAAGCTTCTGCATACACTCATCCCGCCCAAGTAGTAAATATGGGAGGGCAACTCCGGCACGTCCACCGCGCCTCATCAATGGGGCCGGCGGAGGGGCGCGACCGGAGGTCCCGAGTGGACCCCGAGCGTCGGCGCACCCATCACGAGGGTTCGCGCCAGACGTGCACCAGGTGGACGCCGCGCCGACGGAGGTCCGGGTGGTGGCAACCGATCATCGAGAGGTGGAGCATGGCAAAGCTGATCTACGTGACGAACGTGTCGCTCGACGGCTACATCGAGGACGAACGCGGCGACTTCAACCTGTTTCCGGTCGATGACGAGGTGTTCGTGTGCTACACCGACATCGTGCGGTCGGCGGGCACGTTCCTCTACGGACGGCGGCAGTACGAGGCGATGGCCGTCTGGGAGACCAATGACGCGCTGGCCGCGCAGTCCGACCTCACCGCCGATTTCGCCAACGCCTGGCAGGCGGCGAGCAAGGTCGTCTACTCCGGGAGCCTCTCCTCGGCGTCAACCGCCGACACCACTGTCGAACGTCGCTTCGACCCCGGCGCGGTCAAGGAGATGAAGGCCACGGCCAACAGCGACCTCACCATCGGAGGCGCCAATCTCGCGACGCAGGCCTTCAAGGCCGGGCTGGTCGACGAGTGCCAGCTGTTCGTCCTGCCCGTCGCCGTCGGTGGGGGCAAGCCGGGACTGCCGACCGGGATGCGTACCGACCTCGACCTCGTCGACGAGCGCCGGTTCCGCAACGGCGTCGTGCACCTGCGCTACCGCCCTCGCGAGCAGGAAGCGCCGGCCCGATCAGCACAGTGACCCACCGGCGTGGCCAGACAATCGTACGGTCGGGGTCGACGCGGACGCCCTCAGCGTCACCCTCGTCGACCCCGACCGCCCCGCCGGCCCGCTCCACGACCGGCGGCTACAGACAGGCGATCAGTGGACCGCGGCCGGAGCCTCCGTTGGTCGGGTTCGTCCCGGCCGGCCCCACCGCCGCATCACCGGACGCTCCACCAGGGAGTACAGGAGCCAGGCGACGAGCACACAGGCCAGATAGGAGCCGATGAGGAACGCGAACGCGGGCAACGTGGCGAACGGCCGCGAGGTGAACATCCCGCCCAAGCCCCACTGGTGGTTGAACGCGGCCTGAAGGGAGAAGAACACCGTGATGTGGACCAGATAGAAGGCGTACGAGATCTCGCCCAGGAAGACCATGACGCGGGTGTTGAACAGCGTCCGGCGCCCGGCGAGGTCCGCCGCGGCCGTGCCGGTGATCGCCAGGGCGAGCGGGATGAGGAACGCCGTCTGGTACCCCTCCTCGAACAGCTTGAGCGGCAGGGTCGCCACGTACGCCGCCGCCACCACCGCCGCGATGATCGACGGCCGGATGTTCGGCCAGCGGCCCGTGATCAGGATCCTGGCCATGACCATCCCGACCACGAACTCGAACATCCGGGTGACCGGGAAGTAGTAGATGAACCACAGCTGGGGCCAGGAGAGCGAGGCGGAGATGGGGGTCGCCGGGCTGTCGGGCAGGAGCAGCCGCGAGAGCACCGGCATGAGCAGGGCGGCCAGGGCGGCCAGCCCGGCGTACAGCCACAGCCGGCTGGGCCGGATCCGGTTGATCAGGATCAGCAGGAGCGGGAAGCACAGGTAGAACAGCAGCTCCACCGACAACGTCCAGGTCGGCGGGTTCACCGCGAGGAGCTGGTAGTCGAAGCTCGGCACCCACGCCTGCATGAGCGGGAGGTTGGCCAGCGCCTCGGGCCACAGGATGGTGCGCCCGGCCACGAACATCAGGACCAGCAGAATGGCGTAGACCACGAGGTGGTTCGGGAAGATCTTGAAAAACCTGCGTCGGTAGTAGTTCTTCAGGCCGTCGCGCGGCTTGCCCGACCAGGTGAGGATGAAGCCGCTCAGCACGAAGAAGAACATGACGCTCAGCGGGCCCAGGTTGCGGGAGAACTCGTTGTAGGCGTTCTGCACGCCCTGGTCGGAGAAGAGCGGCTGGAACATCGCGTGGTGGATGAACACCAGGGTCGCGGCCACGGTCCGCATCGCCGTCAGGGAGGGGAGTCTGATGCCCGGAGGTGTCGGGGAATCCGTTGCCCCGTCCACCCTTTCTTGCACTGTCATCGGCGGCTGTCCTTTCGCTCCGGCCGAGGATCCCACGCGTCCGTCGCGACCACGTCTTCGTAAATGCGTTCATGTCAGCGCGCGGGCGAGGCCGGGGCGGCGGGCCGACGAACGTGACGTGGATCGATGCCGGTCATCCGATCGGCGCGGCACTCGCCGACCCGCGAGTCGCGCCCGGATGACCGGCCTGTCGTCCCTCGGCGAGGTCAGCGCATCCGTACCCGGGTGAGTTCCCGCACGGCCACCGTCGGCAGCAGGACGGAAATTCCCCCGTGGCTGTGCAACATGGACATGTCGCGCCAGACGCGCTCAAGCCGCTCGCCGTGCCGGACCGAACTCGCGCCGGCGGTCGGCATCAGGTAGTTCGCCACCGCGTCCCAACAGAGCTGGATCACGTGTCGGCAGATCGCCGAGATCCGCAGGTCCTCCTGCCGGGTGACCGCCGCGGGGCCACGGACACAGTTGTCGTGCCACTGCTGGACTCCGTTCAGCAACGCGGCCTCGGCGGTACCGATCATGCCGACGGCGTCGCCGTACCAGAACTGGTAGTCGGGATCGTGGTGCCGGGCCACGATCGGCGGGACCAGGGTCGTCCGCTCCCGTAGCAGGATCTCGTAGATGTCGAGCGCTCCCCGGGCGATGCCCACGGCCAGGGCCGCGTTGCCCAGATTCGTGAAGGAGAGCGGCCCGCCGCCGTACTCCGGGTTCCCGTGCAGGTCCCGGCCCGGCGTGCCACCCGAGACATCGGCCTCCATGACCTGCACGCCGGGCAGGGCGAGGTGCTCCGGAACGTAGGCGTTCTCCATGGTGATGCTGTGTGACCCACTGCCGCGCAGGCCCAACTGCCGGCCCCAGTCGTCCAACCGCGTCCACTGACTGCGTGGCGCGAGGAAGAACAGGGGTTTCGGCGACGCCCCGTTCACACCGGCGATCAGGGCGTGTCCGAGGAAATGCGTCGCGTAGGGCGACCCGGAGCAGTAGGACCACTTGCCGCTGATCGTCCAGCCGCCGTCCGCGGAGCGTTCGGCGGACCCGCTGGGAACGGCGGTGCCGGGGCAGATGAAGTCGCCGACGCCGAACGCCTCCGACTGCGCCCGCTCACCGAACATGGTGGCGACAACCTGCGTGTGCATGGCCCCGAGGGTGAACATCCAGCCGGTCGACGGACAGCCGCGCAGCAGGGTCGTGGAGACGCGCACGAAAGTGTCGAGGCCGAATTCGTAGCCGCCGTAACGCCGGGGCTGGAGAATTCGGTAGAAGCCGTTCCGGGCGAATTTCTCGTGGATGTCCTCGGCGTAGAAGCTGCGTTCCTCGACCTCTGCCTGGCGGTCGACGAGCTCGGGAATCATCGCCTCGGCCCGCGCCACCATCTGTGCCGGGGTGAGGTCCGGCTCGACCGGGGCAGGAAGGTCGTGTTCGGCGGTGCTGCTATTTCGTGTCACGGTGCACGATCCTTTCGGCTGCTGACGGTTCTCCCGGTCAGACGCAGCGTGTCGGAGTCCAGTCCGCAGACGATCCTTATCGCCGAGATAGGGCTGATGCCACTTCGACGGCCTCGTCGAGTGTCCCAACTCCGTCGGTCTGCCACATCTTTACGATTGCTGATCGACATCGATGCACATCGACGGCCCGTAGCGCAGTCCTGAAGGCGAAATCGATCAGCGCCGGCGGTACGTTCCCTCTTGTCAGGTCGGGTCTGCGAACGAGTGGACGGAGATGAGGCGGCATGGGTTCCAGGTCCATCCAGGAGCAGTTCGCCAGGCAGGTGGCCCGGACACCCGACGCGCCGGCGCTGACCGGAGGGAGCGTACGGCTGACCTATCGCCAGCTCGACGAGCGCGCCAACCAGTTGGCGCATCGGCTGATCAGCCTCGGCGTGCGGCCCGGCGAGCCGGTCGGGGTGCTGATCACGCGCTCGCCCGAGCTGATCGTGGCGACCCTGGGCGTACTCAAGGCCGGCGCGGTCTACCTGCCGTTGCACCACGCCCATCCGCTGGAGGCCAAGCAGCGGGTCATGGACAACGCCGGCCGGCCGGTGCTGCTGGCCGACGAGGAGACCCGCAGCGCGGGCCTGCCGGTCGGCAGGCGGACCGTGCTCGTCGACCCGGCCCCCGCGCGGCAGGACCAGCCGGTCGCCGCCCCGGACATCGACGTACGGCCCGACGACGTCGCCTGTGTCATCCACACCTCCGGGTCGTCGGGGCTGCCGCGGGGCGTCTGCGTGACCCACCGGGGCGTGCTGAGCGTCGCCCTGGACTCGTGCTGGGACAACAGTCCCCAGGACCGGGTGCTCATGGTGGCGCCGTACGCGGCGGCGGTGTCGACGTACGAGATGTGGGTTCCCCTGCTGCGCGGCGGCCACCTGGTCCTGGCACCGCACGGTCGCCTGGACCTCGGCACGCTCCGGCGGCTGATCCGGGACCACGAGATCACCTCCGTCCAGCTCACCAGCGGCCTGTTCCGGGTGGTCGCCGACCAGGCGCCGGACTGTCTCGCCACCGTCGGTGAGGTCTCGACCGGTGGTGACGTCATCTCGCCGGGCGCCGTCGAGCGGGTGCTGAAGGCGTGCCCCGGCCTCACGGTGCGACCCACCTACGGGGCGACCGAGGTCACGTTGTTCGCCACCACCACCACGGTGACCGCGCCGTTCGTTCCCGCGACGCGGGTGCCGGTCGGCCGTTCGCTGGACAACGGCGAGCTGTACGTGCTCGACGAGCGGCTCCGGCCGGTCGGCCCCGGCCAGGTCGGGGAGCTGTACGTCACGAGTGAGCGCCTGGCGCGCGGCTACCTCGGCCGACCGGGCCTGACCGCGGAGCGCTTCGTGGCGAACCGGTTCAGCGGCGCCGGGACGCGCATGTACCGGACCGGCGACCTGGTCCGCTGGGCCACCGACGACATGATCGAGTTCGTCGGCCGGGCGAACGACCAGGTGAAGATCCGCGGATTCCGGGTCGGTACCGCCGAGGTCGAGGCGGCGCTCACCGCCTACCCGGAGATCTCCGAGGCGATCGTCGTGGCCCGGCCGACCGACGACGGCGACCACCGCCTCGTCGGGTACGTCGTCGGCGAGACCGATGCGGTGGACCTCGCGGCGCTCCGCAGGCACGCGGAGAAGGTGCTGCCCGACTACTCGATCCCCGCCGCGTTCGTGGTGCTCGACTCGCTCCCGCTCACGCCGAACGGCAAGGTGGACCGTCGGGCGCTGCCCGAACCGGTCCTCGCCGGCTCGTCGACCCACACGTCCCCCGGCACCCCGCAGCAGGAGATCCTGTGCGCCGCCTTCGCCAGCGCCCTGGGCGTCGCGGAGGTGGGACTCGACGACAGCTTCTTCGAACTCGGCGGGCAGTCGCTGAGCGGGATCCGGCTGGTTCAGACGGTCAACGAGGCACTCGGTGTGGAGCTCACTCTTGACGACCTGTTCGAGCTGCCCACCGTCACCGAGCTGGACCAGTACCTCCTGGAACAAGCGGAACCAGTTGATAGGAGCCGGGATGAGCCCCACTAGGACCACAGGCGTCGACGCGCCGGAGACGATCCCGCTGTCGCTGAATCACCAGTTCGTCGACGTGTTCGACCACGGTGACGACGACGGCCCGTTCGGTCCCCGGTACCACGTGGTGGACGCGTGGCGCGTGACGGGCGGGCCGATCGACGTCGCCGCGCTGCGCGACGCGCTGCAGGACGTCGTCACGCGGCACGAGGCGCTCCGGACGCGGATCATCGGTACGACGGGGAATCGGCACCAGGAGATCTCACCGCCCGGTCCGGTGCGCGTGGAGATCCGCGACCTCCCGGAGACGCCGGAGGCGGCGCGCGCGGCGCG
Source organism: Micromonospora sp. NBC_01392 (assembly GCF_045040125.1). Lineage (NCBI taxonomy): Bacteria > Bacillati > Actinomycetota > Actinomycetes > Micromonosporales > Micromonosporaceae > Micromonospora > Micromonospora sp. NBC_01392. Next base: position 4,779,380 of record NZ_CP109549.1, read on the forward strand.
CGCCGACGAGCTGCGGCAGGAGGTCGAGGACGAGACGATCGGCGTGGACGAGACGCCCGCCCTGCGGGTGGTGCTGGGCAGGTTCGACGACCAGGACACGGTCCTGGTCGTGATGATCCACCACATCGTCTCGGACGGCATGTCCATGGAGGTGGTCATTCGCGACCTGGTCAACCGGTACGTCGCCCGGACGGGTCAGACCGTCCCGGACCTGCCGGCGGCACCGCAGTTCCGCGAGTTCGCCGACTGGCAGCGGAGCGGGGCCGGTGCGGGCACGGAGGCGAAGCGCGAATACTGGCGCCGCAAACTGGACGGCGGGCTGTTCACGGCGCTCCCCACGGACATCCCGCGATCCGCGAACCTGCCCGAGTCGACCGCGGCGCACTGGTTCCGGATCCCGGACGACGTGTTCTCGAACATCGACCGGCTGGCCCGCGCCCACCGCGCCACGCGGTTCATGGTCCTGGTCGCGATGTACAAGCTGCTCGTGCACCGGCGGACCGGCGCCACGGACGTCGTCATCGCGACGTTCACGCCGGGGCGTGGCGGGCAACTGTTCGAGAACACCGTGGGCCCGCTCTTCAACTTCCTGCCGCTTCGCACCGACCTTGCCGGCTGCGCGTCGTTCGGGGACCTGCTCAAGCGGACCCGGACCACCTGCCTCGAAGCGTTCTCGCACGAGATGCCGACGCTGGAGATCTTCGGACAGGCCCCGGAGCTGATGCGGACGGCCGCCTCCGACGACCACGCGGCGGCGGTGTTCCAGGCGGTGCCCGATCAGCGGCAGTACATCGAGGTGCCGGGAGAGGTGAAGTTCGGCCGGATCCCGCGGGCGACGGGCCTGCAGCCACGGAAGTCCGCCGTGCCGGACGGGGCACTGTGGACCCTGACCAGGGAACCGTCGGGTGACGCCTCGGTGTGCCTCTCCTTCAAGCGCAACCTGTTCCGTGAGGAGACCATCGCCTCGATGGCCGCGGACTTCGCGGAGATCGCCCGGACCTACAGTGCCTCGCCGGACGCGCCGCTGGGGCTGGCCTGACAAGGCGTTTTTCTACCACCGCGATTCCACCAGTCACCCGGAAGGACTGTCATGACGAACCCCTTCGAGAACGAGGACGCCACCTACCTGGTGCTGGTCAACGAGGAGAACCAGCACTCGCTGTGGCCGGCGGACGTCGACGTGCCCGAGGGCTGGCGAACCGTGGTCGAGGCCAGCTCCCGTCAGGAGTGCCTGGCGTACGTGGAGGAGAACTGGACGGACATGCGCCCGGCCAGCCTCGTCGCGGCCACCGAGGCGGCCGGCTCGGCATCGGGGCGGTAAGGCACCCGCTCCGTCTCCACCGCCGGACATCTGACCGCCTCGCCACCCTGCCCGCCTCGCCCGTCGGCATCGGTCTCGGCCACCGCGCCGAGCACGATGCCGACGTCGGCGACGTCCCGCCCGGCCTTCCGCGCGCTCCGGGAGCCCTCCCCCACCGGCGGGCCGAGCCCCGGGAGCGACCACCCGGGCCACGTCGGCTACGCCCGGAAACCCGCCTGGTCCGCCACCGGTTTTTTCGCTGCGGTTATCGCGCATCGGCGCACGTCAGCGACGTATAGCCGGGCCGGAAACCTGGGCGCTATCGAAATATTCGGCGGAACGTTCCGTTCGGACGCCCGGTTCGTCGCTGCTGTCCGGCATTGCCCTGCCGTTTCTCCGCCCTCCTCCGCGAACAGCGGGAATGCGGCGCCAATGAGCTGCGCCCACCCGGCGGACCGGAGCATGCCACCGGGGTCCCACGTCATCGCGTTTTGTCGGACCTGTCTGGACAGCGCAAACGCAACGATTCGCACGGTCTTCTGTTTCGGGCCTTGAATCAGAGATCCCCGTCGTGCATGATCACCGCGAATGTGCGACGCGCCCATCCCGGCGGACAGTCGGGCTAATTCCGCATGCGTGAGGAAGGCTCAGCAGTGTGTGGTTAGTCAAAAGCGGACCGATGATTCTCGACCCGGAGCTGGTCGGCCACAAGTTCGCCAGACAGGCAGAACTGGCCCGTGACGGATTTGCCGTACCGCCGTTACGGTGCGTGCCCGCGACCGTGTTCGACCAGGTCGTCGGCCCTCTCCTGACCGATATCCGCGCCGATTCGGCCGGGTCGACCCAGGCGCTGCTCAGCCACGCGGAAGCGCTTCGGCAGAGAGTCCGGTACCTGACAATTCCATCAGAACTCCTCGATGAAATAGACGCGCACTTCGACGAGATCGCCGGACCGGACGGACTGGTGGCGGTGCGTGCGTGTGCGGTACCCCGACCCAATCAGCGGGAGTCGGGCGAGGATTCGGCGGAGGATCCGTTCGCCGGGCTCAGTGACAGTTTCCTGTACGTTGGGCGGGCCGGTCTCGCCGAACGACTCGTCGCCTGCTGGGCGTCGGCGTTCAACCCGGAAGCGGTGCTCTACCGCGCCCGTCGGGGCCACGCCCCGTTCGCCGCACGAATCGCGGTCGGGATTCAACGAATGGCCATGGGCACCCGGTCATTCGTCGCGTTCACCCGCGATCCGCGCGACGGCGCGGCGCGTCTGGTGATCGCCGCCGCCTATGGCATTGGCGAAGGGGTGGTTCAGGAAAAGGCCGACGTCGACCACTATTTCGTGGACCCGGCGACCGGCGCGGTCGAGCCCCACGTGACGGTCAAGACCAGGGCCGTCGGGTGGGATCCGGCCCGCCCCGACCAGGGGCCGGTCGACCTGCCGGTGCCCCCGGAACTGGCCACCGAGCCGGTGCTCACGGACGCCGACCTGGTGGCGATCGCGGAACTGGCGGCGCGGGTCGAGGCCCGCTTCCACGCACCCCAGGACATCGAGGGCACGATCACCGAGGACGGCGCGATCCACCTGGTCCAGGCGCGCCCGGTCGCCACGCCGGCACGCCCCCCGGACGAGGCGGAGAGCCCGGCCCTGCTCTGGGACAACAACAACGTCACCGAGAGCTTCCCGGGCATCAGCTGCGCCCTGACCTACTCGGTGGCCCGGGAGCTGTACGAGGTGGGGTTCACCGACCTCTACCGGCGGATGGGCGTGCCCGCCCGCACGCTGCGACGCGAGCGACCGACGCTGCGTCGGATGATCGGGCACCTGGACGGCCGGATCTACTACCAACTCGACTGCTGGTACCACCTGCACGGCCTGATCCGGTGCTTCCGCCCGCTCTGGTCCACCTGGGAACGGTCCCTCGGCCTGGCCGCGACCGACAGCACCGGGCGGGACGGGACGACGGCCCGGCGCGGCGGCGTACCCGGCGGGCGGCGCGGCTCCCGCCTCACCGACGTCCTCGACGTGCTGGAGATCCTCGCCCGGCTGGTCGCGCACCCGTGGCGGGTCCGCCGCTTCCTCCGCTGGTGGGACGGGTACCACGCGGGCCTCGCCGACGTGGCGGCCCGGCGTCCGCACGAGATGGTCGACGCCTACCGGGCGCTGTGGGCGCAGGTGGCCCGCCGGTGGGGGGTCACCCTGGTCAACGGGATCTTCCTGTTCACCGCCACCCGGGCCACCGACGGGCTGCTGCGCCGGTGGGTGCCGGAGGCGGACCGCAGCCTGCTCAACGGGCTGCTGTGCGGCGGTCCGGAGAACCGCTCCACCGCGGCGCTGCACTCGGCGGTCGCGCTGGCGGCGACCGCCGCCGAGGACCCGGACACGCGGGCGGCGCTGCGGTCCGACGCGGACCCGCGGCGGATCTGGGACGACCTGGTCGCCGGCCGGCACGGCGCCCGGTTCCTGGCGGCGCTGCGGGAACACCTCCGTGACCACGGCGACCGGGGCATGCACGACCTCAAGCTGGAGACGCCCGCCCCACGGGACGAACCGTGGACCGTCCTCCAGCCGGTGCGGGCCTACCTGACCCGGGGACTCACCGTGTCGGCCAGCCGGGCCGCCGGGCGCCAGGCGCACGACCAGGCCGTACGCGAGTTGCGCGAGCGGTGCCGCAACCCGGTGAAACGGGCCGTGCTGCGCGGGCTGGGCCGGACGATGCGTACGCTGATCAATGTCCGGGAGAACACCCGGTTCTGCCGCAGCCAGCTCTTCGGCGACTCCCGGGTGCTGCTCACCCGGCTCGGTGCGGAGCTGGCCGCGCGGGGCCGCCTGGACCGGCCGGGCGACGTCGTCGACCTCACCGTCGACGAGGTGCTGGGCGCCTTCGACGGCACCCTGGCCGGGGCCGACCTGCGCGGCCTGGCGGCGGTCCGGGCCGCCGAGCGGGCCCGCTGGACGGAGACCGACCCGCTGCCCACCCGGCTGCGCACCGATCCCGACCTGCCGCTCGCGGTGGCCCTGGCCGGGGCACGCGGCACCGGCGGGGCCGCCGCCCCCGGGCCGGGAGCACCCGTCGGACCGGACGCGGCCGTCCTCACCGGGTTGGCCTCCAGCTCCGGCGTCGTCCGCGGCCCGGCCAAGGTGGTGCTCGATCCGTCGGTCGACGCCGAGCAGTGCCGCGACCACGTCCTGGTCGCCCGGGAGACCGATCCCGGCTGGCTCTACCTGATGCTCTCGGCGCGGGCGCTGGTGGTGGAACGGGGCACCCTGCTGTCGCACACCGCCATCACCGGACGCATGCTCGGCATCCCCACCGTGGTCGCGGTGGACCGGGCCACCGACCGGATCACCGACGGCAGCCTCATCGAGGTGGACGGCACGGCCGGCACGGTGCGGATCCTGGACGGAGTCCGGTGACCGGCCGCTGGGGCCGGTACGTGGCCGCCGCGTACCCGCCGGCGGTGCACGTGCCGTTCATGCTCTCCTGGGCGATCGGCCTGACCGCCCTCTTCGCGGCGGTCAGCGGGGTGTCGCGCTGGCGGCCCGACGGCGGGCTCGCCGTCACCGCGGTCACGCTTGTGGTCGGCATGCTGCTGCTGCGGGCCATGGACGACATCCGGGACCACGAGTACGACCGCCGGCACAACCCGCACCGGCCGTTGCCCGCCGGGGTGGTCCGGGAGCGGGACCTGATGGTCCTCGTCGTCCTCGGCGCCGCCGCCCTGCTGCTGCTCAACGCCGGCCGGGGCGTGGTCCTGGCGGCGCTGGTCGGGCAACTCGGCTACACGGCCGTGGTGATCACCCTGGACCGGGTGTACGGCTGGCCCGCCGGTGACCGGCTGGCCCTGCACCTCGCCGTGAACCTGCCGATCCAGCCGCTGCTCAGCATCTACGTGTACACCGCCTTCCTGCACGCCGAGGGGCGGCGGCCGGACCTGGGCGGGGTGCTCGCCATCGTCGCGGTCACGCTCAGCGGGGTGTGCCTGGAGTTCGGCCGCAAGGCCACCCGCCGGCCCCGGCCCGGGGAGCGGACGTACAGCACGGTCCTCGGCCCGTGGGGGACCACGGCCGTCGCGCTCGGCGCCGCCGTCCTCGCCACCGGCATCGTGCTGGGACTGCTGCGGCCGTGGCAGTCCGGCGCCGGGCACGCCTGGGGCTGGCTGGCGCTGGTGCCGCTGGCGTGGTCGGTGGCCGCGGCGTCCCGGTTCGTCACCGGCGCGCCCCGCTGGCCGGTGGGCCTCACCATCGCCTACATCCCGGTGACGTACGCGAGTTACCTCGCGGTCGGGTGGCTGACGAAGGGAGCACCGGCGTGAGCCGCTCCGACGGCACCGGGTTCTGGGCCCTGCTCGGGCCGGACCTCGCCGGCAAGTCGACGGTGTTGCGCCGGCTGCACGACGAGCACGGTTGGCGGGTCGTCTCCTACGACGACCGGTATCTCGGGCCGTACCCGCTGATCCATCAGCTGCGCAGCAGCTGGATCACCGACGCGTTCGGGTGGGCCGGGGAGCGCTACTCCCCCGAGCTCGTGGTGTCGGTGCTGACCCCGATCGTGCTGCACCTGCGGGAGGAACTGGCGCGGGCCGCCGGCGCGGACCGGGTCATCATCGACTCGTACTACTACAAGCTGCTGGTCAAGTGCCGCCTGCTCGGGGTGGAGCACACCCCCACGTTCGACTACTGGCGCTCGTTCCCGCAGCCCGGCCGGGTGCTCTACCTGGACGTGCCGGCGGAGACGGCCTGGGCGCGCAGCGGCGACGGCGCGCGGGTCAACCGGTTCGAGCACTACGGGCCGACCGTCGACCGCGCCGATTTCGTCAGGTTGCAGACGGACCTGCGCGCGGCGCTGCTGGCCGAGGTCCGCGACCTGCCGGTGCGGATCGTCGACGGCGCGGCGCCACCGGACGAGGTGGTCGCGGCGGTGCTGACGACGACCAAAGAGTCCACTGTGGATGCTGGGGCGAACCGGACGGCGTCCCCGGCGGTGGACCGGTGAGCGCCCCGGTGGGCCTCGACGGCGCACCGTTCCAGAGCCGGCTGGCCGAACTCCTCGCCGCGCGTGCCGCCTGGGTGGGCACCGAGCCGCACCGCGCCGCCGACGACACCGGGGGTTGCACCGTGCTGGTGCTGCTGCGCAGCGTCGACCTCGACGACCTGGTACGCGGCGCCCGGTGCTTCGCCGCCGGCCTGTCCGACGGGGAGGCGGACGCCTGGCGCCGGTCCTGGACCCGGACCCGCTTCCTGTTCGGCAACTCCGCCAACCTCACCGCCCGGAACCCGGCCCGGGTCGTCGCCCCGACGGGCAGCGCGGCCTGGTTGGGTCCCTTCCCGGCGGGCCGGTTACCGGGGCTGAGCCGCCTGCTCAAGCCGGTGACCGGGATGCTGCCGGCCCTGCCGGCGGAGCTCGACCTCCCGCCGGTCGCCGGGCCGGCGTCGGCCCACCCCGGCGCCCCCCGCGAACTGCACGTGGCCGTCCGGGCGCTGACCCTGGCCGAGTACCTCGTGCACCTGCACCACACCCTGGCCGAATCGGTCCTGCGCGGCAGCCTGCGCGCCGACGAGCCACTCCGCCTGATCCACCGGACCGACCTCGACGCCCGACTGGTCCACACCGAGCCCGGCTACGCGCGGGTCCACCACGCGCGCGACGACTCCCCGGCACTTCGCCTGTTCACCTGGCTCTCCCCCGAGCCGGGGCGATAGGGCGCCCGACCGAATGAAGAGGACCCACATGGACACACCGGACTTCACCGCGGCCGACCTGTCCCGCCTGGCGTTGTCCGCGCGGTTGCAGGCCCTGTCCGAGGCGCTGCGCCTGGCGGTCGCCACCCCCGACGGGGAGGAGCCGCTGGCCCCGAAGCTGTGGAGCCTGCTCGGCACCGAGGTCCCGGAGCTGCACGACGCGATCGTCGGGTACCTGCGCGACACCGGCGGGTCCTGGCGGGACGTGGCCGACCTGAGCGGCCTGACCGACGAGCAGGCCCGGGAACGTTGGGCCGACGCCGCGACCCCGCACCTGACCGATCCGGCCGCGACCGCCGCCGAACTCGACGCCTGGTACAGCCGGCACGCCCAGCTGGAGCCGCTGGCCCGGGTCCGCGACCCGTTCACCCGGCTGCTCAGCGGGCGCACGCCCGAGGAGCGCCAGTGCCTGGTCTGCGCCAAGTACGCCGGCCTGCCGGTGCCCGCCTGGGCGGGCTTCCCGGTGCCGCCCGGCGGGCACCTCGTGGACGACGGCATCTGGCGGGTGGGCCACGGGCCCACGCCGTACTGGCCGGTCGGCACCCTGCTCATCGAGTCCCACCGGCACTTCCTCGACTACGCCGACTTCACCGACGAGGAGGCGGCCGGCATCGGCACGCTGGTCCGGCGGTTCACCGGCCCGCTCAAGGAGGTGACCGGGGCGCCGCGGATCCACATCTTCTCCTGCATGGAGGGCACCGAACACTTCCACCTGTGGCTGGTGCCCCGCACCGTCGGCGGCGTGGCCGGCCGCACCTTCATCGCCGACCCCGGCTACTGCACGCCGGTGGAGGCCGAGGAGGTGATCGGCCGCCTCCGGAAGGCGCTGGCGGAGTCGGCGGCGGCCCGATGACGCACCCGCTCCCGCCCGGCGCCGGACCGCGGATCCTGCTGGCGCCGGTCACGGTCAGCCCCACCAAGCCGTTGACGCCGACCCACCTGAAGTACCTGCTCTCGCTGGACGTGATCGTCCGGGTCAGCGCGGTCCTCGCCGACGTGACAGTCGCCTACCAGCACGGGGCGTACGCGGGCAGCCAGCAGGTGGCGGGATTCTGGGACCACCTCGACCGGCACCACCCCGGGACGGCGTACGCCGGCCTGGACGAGGTCGGGATCGGCGAGCTGTACGTCGCGTACCACCGGACCCCACGGCTGCCGTTCGCCGCGATCGAACCGACGGTACGACGTGCCGAGGCCGGTTGGCTCCACCCGGCCAGCGCCCGGCTCCTGGACATCTGGCGGGGCCACTACGAGCTGCTGGGGATGTTCGACCCGGACCTCGGCCGGCACGGGCCCGAGCTGATGGCCGAGGCGGACCTGCTGGACCTGCTCGTCCGCCGGAACCTCTGCATCGACGGCCGTCCGGTGGGCGCGCCGGTGTACCTGGACGCGACCGCGGCGGGCCACCCGCTGCGGGTCGTCCTCGGCGCGGACGGACAACCCAACTACCTGCTCTATCTGCTCCGGGAGCTGGTGCCGCTGCTGGCCGACCACGACCTGGTGGTGCTGGCCCACGACGAGCAGCTGCGCGCCGACTACCAGACGGTGAGCCACGTCCTCACCGCGCTCGGCGCCCGCGTGGTCCGGTTCGAGGTGCCCCGGGTGCCGATCGACGGCGTCACCACGTCCACCCGTTTCGGCGGCTGGCAGGGGTACACCCTGGACGCCATCGCCGACCGGTTCGTCGACGACCACGGCGTCGACGCGTTCCGGCTCGGCCTGCGGCTGTACCTGATCGCCGGCCTCGGGCGCACCGCCCGGGAGAACTACTCGGCGCACCAACTCAGCCGGTGGATCCGGCGCGCGCGGCGGCTGCTCGACGTCCACGCCGGTGCGGACGACCACGACGCCGCCGGGGAGCGGGTGCCGGCCGAGCTGTGGGGCGCGCTGGTCGCCCGGCGCGGCTACGCGGACCCGTACCGGGTGGCCACCACGCTGATGAGTCGGCAACCCACCGTGCCGGTGGGCGCGCTGCTGGACGTGGTGACCGGTCCGGCCCGCAGCCGGGCGACCGTGGGCGGTGCGCGGTGACCGGGGTGGCCGGGGCGACCGCCGCCGGCGAGCGGGAACTGCTGGTCGCCGCGGAGTCGCTGGACTTCGCGCGTACCGTCGACCGGTCCGTGGTGCACCGGCGGAACCCGACCGAGGTGTTCCTGGCCGACGTCCGACCGGTCGGCCCGCAGGGTTTCGTCGCCGCCGCGCTGCTGCCGGCCGTGCACCCGCACTACACCGGGCACACCGGGTCGGCCAACCGGCGGCTCGATCCGCTGCTGCTCGTCGAGTGCTGCCGGCAGGCCGAGACGTACGCCGCCCACGTGCTCTTCGACGTCGAGCCGCGCGCGGCCTTCGTGCTGCGGGGCTGGTCCGCCGAGCTGTTCCGGCCCGGGTGCGCGGCGGTGGTCCGGGACGCGACGTCCGGCCCGACCGAGCTGCGGATGACGGTGACCACCGGTGTCCCCCGTCGGGTGGGGGGCCGGGTGCGGGGGTTGGACTACGAGTTCACCCTCGGGGTCGCCGGTCACCGGATCGGCGTGGTGCGCCTGGCCGTCGGCTACCTGGCCCCGGAGGCGTACACGGTGGTCCGGTCCCGGGGGCGCGGCGGCCCGCCGCCGATGTCGTCCCGGCTGGGCCCGGCGGCCGTCGCCGGCGAGCTGACGGCGCCGGACCGCGTCGGCCGTCGCCGCGCCACCGACACCGTGCTGCTCGACGTGCGGACCGCCGAGCGGGCGGTCACCGCCGGCCTGCGGGTGCCGGTGGAGAACATCAGCTTCTTCGACCACGACCACGACCACGTGCCGGGGATGGTGCTCCTGGAGGCCGCGCGGCAGGTGGCCACGCTGGCCACGGCGCACTGGGGCGGCGGCGCGCCGCACCGCACCGTGATGTCCCGGATGACCGCGTCGTTCGCGGCCTACGCGGAACTCGACCAGCCGGTGACGCTGACGGCGGTACCGGCGGACGCGGCCGGGCCGGCGGCGGAACCGGACCGGGTCGGCGGGTCGCCCCGACCGGTCGACGTGACGTTCCACCAGGGCGGCGCCGAGATCGCGCGGATGGGTCTCACCGTGGCGCTCGACGTCGACGGCACCTCGACGACGGACCGGGAGCGGGTGGCCTGATGGGGCGAGCGGCGGTGGTCGCCGGGCTGGGCGCCTGGGTGCCCCCGAGGGTCGTCACCAACGGGGAGCTCGCGGCGCGCCTGGGCGTCGACGAGGACTGGATCGTCACCCGCACCGGCGTCCGGCAACGCCACGTCATCGCGCCGGGCGAGGCCACCAGCGACCTCGCGGTCGAGGCGGGCCGCCGGGCCCTGGCGTCGGCCGGCGCCGCCGGCGCCGACGTGGTCGTGGTCGCGACCAGCACACCGGACCGGCCCTGCCCGGCGACCGCACCCGAGGTGGCCAGTCGACTCGGCCTGGACGGCGTACCGGCGTTCGACGTCGCGGCGGTCTGCGCGGGGTTCGTCTACGCCCTGGCGACCGGGGCGGGCCTGATCGCCGCCGGCACCGCGTCGAGTGTGCTGGTCATCGGCGCGGACACGTTCTCCACCATCCTCGACCCGGACGACCGGACGACCCGGGCCGTCTTCGGGGACGGGGCGGGCGCGGTGCTGCTGCGCAGCGGCACCGCCGACGAGCCGGGCGCCCTGCACGGGTTGAGCCTGGGCAGCGACGGCAGCCGCAGCGACCTCATCGAGGTGCGCGCGGGGGGATCGCGCCAACGGTCCACCGGGCTGCCGGTCAAGCCGGAGGACACCTACTTCGAGATGCAGGGGCGGGCAGCCTTCGCCGAGGCGGTCCGCCACATGTCGGCCTCGATCGGACGGACCACCGCGCTCGGCGGCTGGGCGACGGCCGACGTCGACCGGTTCGTGCTGCACCAGGCCAACCTGCGGATCATCGCCGCCGTCGCGACCCGGCTCGGGCGGTCGGTCGACCGGTTCGTCACCAACATCGACCGGGTGGGCAACACGGTGGCCGCGTCCATCCCCCTGGCCCTGGCCGACGGTGTCGCGGCCGGCGCGGTACGCCCCGGGCACCGGGTGGTGCTCGCCAGCTTCGGGGGCGGGCTCACCTGGGGGTCGGTGGCGCTCGTCTGGCCGGAGTGCCGGGCGGTACCACCTCACGGAACTGACCACAGCTAGCGGGAGCACACGGATGAAGGCAATCGAAGACCGGATCATCGACGTTCTGGCGACCCAGTTGAAGCTGGTGCCGGACGGCATCGAGCCGGACATGACGTTCGAGTCACTCGACATCGACTCGCTGGTGATCGTGGAACTCGGGCTGTTGCTCGACGGCGTGTTCGACATCGCCATCGACGACGGCGAGCTCACCAACGAGATGACCATCCGGGACGCGGCGCGGCTGGTCGAGACCAAACAGGCGGTCGCCTGATGGCCGAGCACCCGGACGGCTTCGGCGTGGCGGTCACCGGGCTCGGCCTGGTGACGCCGGCCGGCATCGGCGTGGCGGCGAACTGGGAGCGGATCCGGTCGGGTCTGAGCTGCGCGCGGGCCGACGACACCCTCCGTGGCACGCCGACCGCCCTGAGCTGCCGGGTGCCCGGATTCGAGCCGGAGGCCGCGCTCGGCGGCTTCGCGTCCTGGCAGCTGGAACGGTTCGCGCAGCTGGCGATCGTGGCCGCCCGGGCCGCCGCCGAGGACGCCGGCTGGCAGCCCGGCGGTTGGGACGGCGCCCGGGTCGGCGTGGTCCTCGGCAACTCGCTCGGCGGGGCCGGCGCCCTGGAACGGCAGCACACCGCGCTGACCGGGGGCGGGCCGCGAAAGGTGTCCCCGTTCCTGATTCCGATGTACATGGTCAACATGGCCGCCGGGTACGTCGCGCTGGACCTGGACGCCCGCGGTCCCAGCCTGGTCACCGCCACCGCCTGCGCGTCGGGGACGACGGCGGTCGGCGTGGCGCGGGACCTGCTCCGCGCCCGGGCCTGCGACATCGTGCTCGCCGGCGGCGCCGAGTCGGCACTGACCCCGCTGGTCGTCGCCGGGCTCGGCCGGATGGGCGCGCTGTCGCGGCGGGCGGACGCGCCGGCCGAGGCGTCCCGGCCGTTCGACGCCGACCGGGACGGGTTCGTGGTCGCGGAGGGCGCGGGCGTGCTCGTCCTGGAACGGATCGAGGACGCCCGGGCCCGGGCCGCCCGGACCCGGGCGGTGGTGCGCGGCTACGGCGCCGCGACCGACGCCTACCACGCCACCGCGCCGGATCCGCGGGGACGCGGGATCGAGCAGGCGTTGCGGGCCGCGCTGGCCGACGCGGGGCTCGGGCCCACCGACGTCGACCACGTCAACGCCCACGGCACCTCGACCCCCCTCAACGACGTCACCGAGGGTCGGATGCTGCACCGGGTGCTGGGCGACCGGCCGCTGGTGACCTCGACCAAGGGGGTGACCGGACACACCCTGGCGGCGGCCGGCGCGATCGAGGCCGGGTACACCGCGCTCGCCATCGAACACGGCAGCGTCCCGCCCACCGCGAACCTCGGCCGGCTGGACCCGGAACTCGACATCGACGTGGTCAGCGGCGCGCCGCGACCGGCCCGGATCGACGTGGCGGTGAGCACGTCGCTGGGCTTCGGCGGGCACAACGCCGCACTCGTGCTGACCGCGGCGTGACCGCCGCCCGACCGCACCACCCGACCCATCGGACCGACCGTCTGGAGAAGAAGTGAGCAAGCTGGACAAGATCCGCCTCGTCGCGCTCGACAGCGACGGAGTGGTGCTGAACGACACCTACAGCCCGGTGATCGAGAGCTTCGTGACCATGCACGGTGGGGCGTACACCGCCCACGTCGAACGGCACGTCTGGGGTTCGCCGCAACTGGCCGCCGGGCAGAACATGGCCCTGGCCTGCAAGCTTCCCTGGACGGCGAAGGAGACCATCGCGGCGTTCTTCGCGCACCGCGAGGAGTACCTGAGGACGCACCCGGTCGAGGTGACCGAGGGCGTCGAGGAGCTGCTCGCCACGCTGCGGGAGGTCGACGTGCGGGTGGTGTGCTACGGCGGCCGGAACCGCGAGTACACGTTCGACAGGTACCTCGGCCACCTCGCCGGCTACTTCGACGCGGAGATCCCGTACGTGGACGTGAACGACGTCCGGCCCGGCACCAAGGAGATCGTCCGGGACATCTTCGGCTACGAGTTCGACGAGGTCGTCTTCGTCGACGACATCAACCGGGTGGCCGAGGTCACCAGGGCGCTGGGCGCCGGCTTCATCGGCGTACCGGCCAGCATGCCGCACAACTTCCAGCGGGAGGAGATGGTGGCCACCGGGGTGCGACACCTGGTCGACGACATCCGGAAGATCGACGTCGACCTGCTCCGCACCGTCGACCAGGAACTGGCCGCCGGCACGCACTGGTCGGGCCGATGACCCGATGACGGGACGGACGCTGCGGCCGGTCGCCCTGGGCGCCGCCGGCCCACCGGTCGGCGCGCAGGGGCTCGGTTGCATGGGCATGAGCGAGTTCTACGGCCCGAGCGACGTCGAGGAGTCGCGGCGGACCCTCGACCGGGCGCTGGAGCTCGGGGTGACGCTCTTCGACACCGCCGACGCGTACGGGTACGGCCGGAACGAGGAGCTGCTCGGGCCGTTCGCCCGGGCCAACCGGGACCGGGTCGTCATCGCCACCAAGTTCGGCCTGGTCCGGAGCGTGGACGATCCCCGGCACCGGGGCATCGACAACTCGCCCGAATATCTCCGCCGCGCCGTGGAGGCGAGCCTGCGCCGTCTCGGTGTCGACGTCATCGACCTCTACCAGGTGCACCGGGTCGCCCCGGCGACGCCGGTCGAGGAGACCGTCGGCGCCCTGGCCGAGCTGGTCGCCCAGGGCAAGGTCCGGCACCTGGGGCTCTCCGAGGTCACCGGGGCACAGCTCCGGGCCGCGCACGCGGTGCACCCGATCGCCGCCGTGCAGTCGGAATGGTCGATCTTCTCCCGGGACGTGGAGACGACAGTCGTCCCGACGGCGGCGGAACTCGGCGTGGCGCTGGTGCCGTACGCGCCGTTGGGCCGCGGTTTCCTGGCCGGCGCCGTCACCGGTGTCGACCGGCTCGCCCCGGACGACTCCCGTCGGCACATGCCGCGCTTCACCGGTGACCGGGCCCGGCACAACGCCGCGCTGCTCAGCCCGGTCCACCGGATCGCCGCCGCCCGCTCCGTCACGGCGGCACAGGTCGCGTTGGCCTGGGTGCACCAGCGGGCGGCCGTGCACGGCCTGCCGGTGGTGCCGATCCCCGGTACCCGGGACCCGGTCCGGCTCGCGGAGAACGTGGCCGCGGCCGGTCTCGTGCTCACCGGGGCGGAACTGGCCGAGCTGGAGCCGATCGCCGCCCGGGTGGCCGGTTCCCGGGACGCCGGGCTGACCATGGCGGCGGTCCGCCGGGACTGACCCGTTCCGGCTCCCCGGCCGACCGGTCGGGCGGCCTGCCACCGCCACCGCACCCGTCGGCGCTGACGGGTGCGGTGGGGTGGATCCGGCCGGCGGCGCGGTCACGCCGGACGGGCTCCGCACCGCCGGGCGCTGTGGCCCGCGGCCGGGAATCACCAGGTCACGGGCAGCTTCGACACGCCGTAGACGGCAGCCTCACGCTGGAAGGGAAGCTGATCGAGCGGCACGGCCAGCCGCAGGTCCGGAATCCGGCGCAGCAGCGTCTCGATGACCGCCTCCATCTGGATCTTGACCACGTGCTGCCCGAGACACCGGTGCAGTCCGTGCCCGAACGACACGTTGCCGGCGTGGGTCCGGCGCATGTCGAGCGAGTCGGGGTCGTCGTACCACTGCGGGTCGAAGTTCGCCGTCGGCAGGTAGACCAGCACCGCCTCGCCGGTCTTGATCTCCTGTCCCCCGATCCGGGTGTCGCCGACCGCGATCCGGGGCAGCCCGGTGTGAAAGTTGGTGCTGTAGCGGAGCAGCTCGCCCAGGCCGCCCGCGATCAGGCTCGGGTCCTCGCGCAGCAACGCCAACTGGTCCGGGTTGAAGAACAGCGCGGCCAGGCCGAGGGAGACGCCGTGCACCGCCGGCTCGTACCCGGCGACGATCAGCACGCGGGCCATGCCGATGATGTCGGCACGGGTGAGCGCGCCGTTCGCCTCCTGCTCGGTGATGAGGCGGCTGAGCACGTCGTCACCGGGATTCGCGGCCTTGGCCTCGAGGACCTCGACGATGACGTCGGTCAGCTCGTCGCTGGCCCCGTCGAGCTTGTCCTGGCCGACGTAGTGGTCGGCGAACGTCGAGGCGACCCGCAGGAAGAGGTCCTTCTCGTACGGGATGTCGAGGATCAGGCACATCACCTGCGCCGCCAGCGGCTCGGCCAGTTCGGCGACCAGGTCGGCGGGCGGCGACTTCGCCAGCAGGTCGTCCACCAGCCGGTCGACGATCTGCTGGATCCGCGGCCGCCACCGGGCCGACGAGCGTTGCGTGAAGTCGGCGTTGACCATGGCCCGCTGCCGGGTGTGCTCCGGCGGGTCCATCCGGGCGAACGTCGGGTTGTCCTCGGTGAGCGTCTCCGACCCGGCGCTCAACAGCGGGAAGCCCGGCCGGCGGTTGTCCGCGCTGAGGCGCTCGTCCGCGAGCGCGGCACGCACGTCGTTGCGCCGCGTGATGAACCAGACCTTGCTGCCGTCCCACATGGTGACCTGGCTGACCGGGCTCTCGTCGCGGAGCGTCTGGTACCGGACCGGCGGGTGGAACGGTGACTTGCCGTCGCGCTCGGCCCGGTAGTCGTAGATGTCGGTCACGTCGGTTCCTCTGCCCTCGCTCATGCCCCGCTCCATTCGCCCGCCTCCCCGCAGCCGGAGGGCGCGTCGCTGTACACCTGTTCGATCAGCCTCACCGTCGGCACCTTTCGTCCGCATCTCCACCGTTGCGGCGCGTCCGGCGCGGCGCGGGCGGCCCGATCCGGGCCGGACACAGAGCACGATCCACGGGATGCGGCCCCGGTCCATATGGGATGGTGGGCGCGCGGCGTCCGAACACGCCGTCCGGTCCGGGCCTCCGCGACGGCAGGGGCATGACCCGGCCGGCGCCACGGTCACGACTGGAGGCAGCACTTCATGGCGCACATCGATCTCGGGATCGACGAGAAGCAGTTCCCCGGCATCTCCGGTCCCATGCGGTACCGCCCGGAGACGGCGAAGCCGCTCAACGAACTGGCCGAGGTGCTCCTGCGCGCCCCGCACACGCTCCCGGCCGGGGAACGCGAACTGATCGCCGCGTACGTCTCGGGACGCAACGAGTGCAACTTCTGCTGCGCGTCGCACTCGGCGTTCGCCGCCGCGCAGCTCGACGACGGCATGACCCTCGTCGACCAGGTCCGCGCGGACCTCGACAGCGCGCCGATCTCGGCGAAACTGCGGGCGCTGCTGAGGATCGCCGGCGCGGTCCAGATCAGTGGCCGCAACGTCACCCCCGAGCTCGTCGCCGACGCCCGCGCCCAGGGCGCCACCGACCTGGAGATCCACGACACCGTCCTGATCGCGGCCGCGTTCTGCATGTACAACCGCTACGTCGACGGCCTCGGCACCTTCGCGCCCGAGGGGCCGGACGCCTACTCCGAAACCGCCCGCCGGATCATCGACGTGGGCTACGGATCGTCCGCTCCGCTGCGGTCGACCACCGCGCCGACGGGCTGAGCACGGACGAGGAAGACCACATCCGGTCCCCCCTGCGACGGTGAAATAGGCGGGCATCATATCGAACCCGTCAACCATGCAGTTGGAGGGACCAATGGGCCGAAAACGCTCGCTACTCGGCGCCGCGGAGCGGTACCAGGCGGACATGGTCGACCGGCTGGGCACGCTCGTCTCCTGCGAATCGGCGCCGGGCTCGCTGCCCCACCTCGCCTGCTGTGCCGACCTGCTCGCCCGCTGGGGCGAGCAGGTCCTCGGCCGGCCCGCCCAGCGGGTCGAGATCGACGGCCTGCCGCACCTGCTGTGGCCGGCCGTCGATCAGCGCGTGCTGCTCCTCGGCCACTTCGACACCGTCTTCCCGGTCGGCACCGTCCGGTCCCGGCCGTTCACCGTCCACGGGGACGTCGCGACCGGCCCCGGTGTGTTGGACATGAAGGCCGGCATCGTGCAGATGTTCACGGCGCTGCGCCTGATCGAGGACACGTCGGCGGTGGGCGTGCTGCTCACCTGCGACGAGGAGACGGGCTCCGGCACGTCCCGGCCGCTCATCGAGCGGGAGGCACGGCGGTCGGGTGCGGTCCTGGTCTGCGAGGCGGCCACCCCCGAGGGGCACCTGAAGGTGGCCCGCAAGGGCGGCTCGGTCTACCGCCTCACCGTGTCCGGCCGGGCCGCCCACGCCGGCGTCGAACCGCAGCGCGGGGTCAACGCCACGGTCGAGGTCGCCCACCAGGTCCTCACGTTGGGCCGCATCGGCACGGCGGACAGCGACGGCACGTCCGTCACGCCGACGCTGCTCTCCGCCGGCACCACCACGAACACGGTGCCCGACTCCGCCTGCCTCGCCGTCGACGTACGGGCCTGGACCCGGCACGAACTCGAGCGCGTGGACCACGCCATCCGCGGACTCGCGCCGGTCCTGCCCGAGGCGACGCTGGACGTGCAGGGCGGGATCAACCGCTATCCGATGTCCCCGGACCTCGCCCGCCCGCTGCTGGAACTGGCCCGGTCGGCGGCCCGGCGGATCGGCGTCCCGAGCCCCGACGGCGCGTACGCCAACGGCGCGTCCGACGGGAACTTCACCGCCGCGATCGGGGTGCCGACCCTCGACGGCCTGGGTGCGGTCGGCGGCGGGGCGCACGCCGACGACGAGTACGTCTGCCTGGACCGGATGCCCGAGCGGACGGCGCTGCTGGCCGGCCTCGTCGACACGCTGTCCATCATGGAGCGAATCGTGCCGTCACCGGGGGACGACATCCCGTAACCTGCTCTACGTCGGCGAACGACCGGCAGCGAGGGGTCGGCGGCGTGGTGACTACGGATCAGGGCGTGCCAACCTCCGTACCCCGGCTCGGTGTCGAGGAGGAGTTCCTCGTCGTCGACGCCGCGCACCGCGGGGTCGTGCCGGAGGCGGCCACCGTCGTCGACCGCGCCCGCCCGGCCCTCGGCCCCCGGGTCGACGGTGAGATCACCAAGTTGCAGGTCGAGACGCGGACGGACCCGTGCCGGAGCCTCGACGTGCTCCACGCGCAACTCGTCGACGGACGGGCCGCGATCCAGTCCGCGGCCCGGTCGGCGGGCCTGCGGGTGCTCGCCAGCGGCTCGCCGGTGCTCGGTCGCGCCGTGCCGCCACCCGTCACCGAGGGGCCCCGCCAGGACCGGGGCACCGCCACCTTCCGTGGGCTGCACGACGAGCTGGCCATCTGCGCCCTGCACGTCCACGTGGAGCAACCCGACCGGGACCGCGCCGTGCTGATCGGCAACCACCTGCGCCCGCACCTGCCGGTGCTCCTCACCCTCACCGCCAACTCGCCCTACTGGTCCGAGCGGGACACCGGCTACGCGAGTTGGCGCACCATCACCTGGGGGCGCTGGCCGGTGGCCGGCCCGCCGCCGTACCTGACCTCCGCGAAGCAGTACGACGACCACGTGGACGCGCTGCTCGAAGCGGGCGCGCTCGTCGACCACGGCACCGTCTTCTGGGATCTCCGCCTGTCGACGAGGCACCCCACGATCGAGGTGCGGGTGGCCGACGTCCCGCTCACCGCGCCCGAGTCCGCGGCGTTCGCCGCCCTGGTGCGGGCGTTGACGGTCGTCGCCGGGGAGGCCGTCGACCGGGGTGACGAAGGGCCACGCCCGGCCCCCGAGCTGATGCGACTGGCATACTGGCGGGCCGCCCGGGACGGGATGGGCGGCCAGGGCGTCGACGTCGCCACCGGTCGCCCCCTGCCGGCGGCGACGCTCGCCGAGCGGCTGGTGGAGCGCGCCC
Organism: Micromonospora sp. NBC_01392; assembly: GCF_045040125.1. Taxonomy (NCBI): domain Bacteria; kingdom Bacillati; phylum Actinomycetota; class Actinomycetes; order Micromonosporales; family Micromonosporaceae; genus Micromonospora; species Micromonospora sp. NBC_01392. The sequence continues at coordinate 4,798,327 of NZ_CP109549.1, forward strand.
GGCCGGCGCTCGACGAGGCGGGCGACCGCGAGCGGGTGGAGGGCTGGCTGGCCGGGCTCGCCCACGGCGGCGACGGCGCGAGCCGCCAGCGGGACGCCTGGGCGCCGCGCGGGCGCCTGACTGACGTGGTCGACACGATCGCCAGGCACACCGCGCCCGAGCGCGAGGAGCGCACCTCTGAGTAACGACACGGCGGCCACCGCCGGGACATGCTGGACGCACCTGATCAGGGGAGGTTCCAGGTGAACGACACGAGCCTGCTGCCCACGGTCCCCATCCGGCACCGTCGCCGCCCGCCGGCGGAGATGGTGCGCGAGGCGGAGGCGTTCGCCGACCGGATGGCCCAACGCCGCTCGGTGCGCGACTTCGCCGGTGACCCGGTGCCCGCCGGGGTGGTCGAGGCGGCGATCCGGGCCGCCTCGACCGCGCCCAGTGGCGCCAACGTCCAGCCGTGGCGCTTCGTCGTCCTGACGGATCCGGTCCGCAAGCGCCGGCTGCGCGAGGCCGCCGAGGCCGAGGAGCGGGCGTTCTACGACCGCCGCGCCTCGCCGGAGTGGCTGGCGGCGATCGCCGGGATCGGCACCGACTGGCGCAAGCCGTTCCTGGAGACCGCACCGGTCGTCATCGTCGTGTTCGAGGTCCATCAGGGACCGAACAGCCCGAAGCCGTACTACGTCAAGGAGTCCGTCGGCATGGCGGTCGGCGTGCTGATCACCGCGCTGCACCACGCCGGCCTGGCCACCCTGACCCACACGCCCAGCCCGATGCGGTTCCTCAACGAGGTGTGCGAGCGTCCGCCGGAGGAGCGTCCGTACGTGGTGATGCCCGTCGGGTACCCCACCCCGGACGCCCGCGTCCCCGACCTGACCCGCAAGCCGCTCGACGAGGTCATGGTCTGTCGGTGAGGTCCTCGGTCAGGAAGTCGACAAGCGGCCCGACGTGCCGGTCCGGGCGTCGCCACTCGGCCAGCAGGTCCTCCAGCAGATGCTGCTCGGCGAGCAGTTCGGCGCCGCGGTAGCGGCGGATCACCGGGTGGATGAAGGCGCTCTCCCGGGCCCGGTCGGGCGTCGGGTGCCGGTCGATGGCGAAGACGTCGCCGTAGTCGTCGCGGCCCCACCGCAGCGCGAGCGTGTACCAGTGCGTGGCGGTCCCGAAGCGTTCGACGGCGTAGTCCTCCGGCAGGTCCTCGTAGTGGTGGAAGTCGCCGGTCACGTCGTCGCGGACGAAGACGTCGCAGAGGTACTCGAACTGCGTCCACAGCGCCGAGGACCAGTTGACCCGGTCGAGCATCAGCTTGGTCAGCGACGCGGGGTCCGCCGGCGTCGGCGCGTACGGCAGCGGCACGTCGTCGTACCGCTCCCGCAGCAACCGGGTGAACGTCCGGAGGTTGTACCGGAATCCGTCGATGAACGGCGAGGACGCGTGTTTGACGTCCCGGTCCTGGGCGATGGTGCCGGCGAAGTAGAGGCCGTCGACGGTGCGCGACTGCCAGTCCGGGCGCAACCCGGGCATCCGACCGTCGCGCACCATCTCGGGACGGCACGACTCGTCGAACATCGACGTGTCCATCCGGAAGCCGGTGCACCTGAGCACGGTGTGGTAGTCGAGTTCGGCGGTCTCCCCCTCGGCGTGGGTGTACGTGATCGACACCCGGAACCGCCCGTCGACGGGCCGAATCTCGTCGATCGTGCAGTCCAGCACCGAGTGCAGTGTCTTGAACTGGTAGCTGTCCAGGATCGCGCCGTACTGGCCCCGGACGTCGCCCGGGTGCTTGGTGTTCCACGCCAGTCGCAGCGGCTGCCGGCTGGCGAGGTGCACCATCGAGGCCCGGCCCAGGATCGCCGACGCGGTCTCGAAGGCGGAGTTGCCCTTGCCGATGATCAGCACGCGTTGGCCGTCGTACGCGGTGGGATCGACGACCATGTCCTCGTACCCGACGGCGTGTTCGATCCCCTTGATCGCCGGTACGAACGGCCGGCCCCATCCGGTCGCGACGATCAGGCAGCCCGCGCGCACGTCGCCCCGGTCGGTGCGCACGGTGAAGCCGTCGTCGGTCCGGGTGATCCGTTCGACCGTCGTGCCGTAGCGGACGTTGAGCTGGTGCACCCGCTGGAACTCGGCGAGGTAGCGCACCAGGTCGTCGGCCGCCGGCAGGTACTCCTCGCTGAATCGTGGGAAGAGCAGGTCCGGCTCGTCGTTGAGCAGTGAGTTCCAGTCCCAGCGCAGGCGGATCTCGGGGTCGGTGCTGTCGGTGTGCACCTTGTTCAGGGAGATGAGGCGACGGTGCCGCGGGAACCGTCGGAAGAACCCGCCGGGGGTGTCGCCCCGTTCCAGCGTCAGGTAGTCGGCGCCCTGCCGCTGGAGGTAGTAGCTCAGTTGCAGGCCGGCGGGCCCCGCCCCGACGATCACGTACCGGTGTTCGCTGCTGACCATGCCGCGCCCTTCGACGGAGAGGTGATTCCATCGACCATGGAATGTGGAGCGAGGCGTGTCAATGCCGGACGGGGCCCGCCCCGGTGGACCGCCGGCGATTCGCGGCGCTCGCCGCGCCGCCTCACCGGTCGGCGCGGCCGGCGCCGGGGGCCGCGGGCGGGGTGGCCATCCGATGGTTCTGGCCGGGCACCCGGAAGTGGTGGAACGTGACGGTGGCGCTGAGGTCGAGCGCGTGCACCCAGTGCCACCAGCCGACGGGAATGAGCAGCATCTGGCCCGGTTCGAGGATGGTCTCCAGCACGGTGGCCTCGGCGTAGCGGGGATGCCGGTCCAGGTCGGGCCGGGCCGCGTCCACCGCGCTGAACGTCCCGCCGCGCGGATAGACCAAATGCCGCTGGTACGACGGGACCAGCCGGACGTGCTTGCGGCCGAGCACCTGGCAGAGCAGCACGGTGCTGTTGTCGATGTGCAGCGGGGTCACCGTGCCGGCGGGGCCGAGCAACAGGTGTCCCCCGCCGGCGGGATCGACGAGATGGCCCGGTGGCCGCACGTCCTCGGCGAGCGCCCGCAGCGAGCCGGTCCAGTTCTCGTTACGGGGCACCATGTAGTAGTCGTTGGTGCGCGTGCCGGAGCCCAGCAGCGTCAGGTAGTCCCGGAACGGCATGGTGGTGCGGTGCCGGTCGTACTGCCAGGCGTGGTCGGGGTTGGCCTCCCGGCCGGTCATCACCTCGACCACGGCGTCCGGGCACCGGCGGGCCATCGCGTCCAGCGTCCAGTTCCGCGCCGGCCAGTCGGCCATCAGGCTGTCGAGGACGACCGGACGGTTGGCGTAGTAGTAGCGGCCGAAGAACTCCGCCGCGGTGAGGTCGGTGCGCCGTTCCAGCTCACGACCGCCGTCGTCGTCGCGCAGCACCCGGTAGGTGTCGAGCACCGACTCCATCCAGTCGTAACGCAGCGCGAGCCGTCGGCAGACGGCGAAGTACGGGTGCGCCTCCAGGGCCGCCAGTTCCGCGTCGACGGCGTCCGGATCCGCGCCCGCGGCGACGGCCGCCGCCCGGGCCTGCCCGGCGGCGACCCCCATCGCCAGGTTCTCGGCGAGCCACTCCCGCCAGGCGGGAAGCAGGCCCGGTGCGGCGGCCACGGTCACCGGACGACCGCCAGACGCACCGGCGCCGGCGGTACGGTGCCGTCCGCGCCGGCCACGGTCGGCGGCGGGGTGAGCCGGGGCGCCCGGGTGTACTCGGAGCAGTTGACGTAGGAACCCTTGACGTGGGCCGGGATGTGGTCCGGCGAGGTGTCGGTCATGCCGGGCAGTCAACCGCCGCGCCGTCCCGGCCCACCAGGGGCAGCGGTCCCGGCCGACCCGGGACGGCGGCGCCCCGCCGGACGGGGGACGTCCCGCGTCCCGTCCGCGCGGGACATCCACCCCTGGCCGGCGGGACACCCCCGGACGCAGGCTGCGCTGCGCGTCCCGCCGACCCGGCGGGCGCACAGTGATCCGGAGGATTCCCAGTGGGTGTGATGCTATGGGCTCCCCGCCGCCGAGGGCGGTGGCGGGCGCTGGTCGCCGCGGTCGTGGCGGCGGTGGTGGTCGTGTCGCCGACGCCGGCCGTGGCGGCCGAGGACCCGGTCGACTTCCAGGCGGCGAAGTTCCACGACGGCGTGTTCGCCGCCTACCTGCGGGCGCACAACGGTGGCGTCGCGGGTCTGAAGAACCTGGTGCTCACCGCGGAGCTGCTGGACTGGCGGGGGCGCAACCCCGGCGCGTCCCGCGACGACGTGACACGGCACCTGGTCGCCACACGGCAGGCGGTCAACGCGGCGGGCATCTCCGACACCACCGCCCGTACCACGTACGCCACCATGATCAAGGTGATCGACGCGCTGTCCGGCATCCCCGGGGTCAGCATCGGCGCGCCGATGGTCAAGGGGCTGCTGGACGCCACCGTCGGCGGCACGATCACCGCCTCGGCCGAGGTCGAGGACGCGGTGACCAGCGCCTACCAGAACTACCGGTGGATGGACGCGCTCTACGCGCAGCAGGAACGCGCGTGGGGCCAGCTCACCCGGGCGGCGGCCCAGGACGCGGACCTCGCGGCGGCCTGGGACGGGGAGATCGGCGCGCAGCTCAACGTGCGCGCCACCGCGACCACCGAGCAACTGCTCGCCGACCCGCTGCTCGCCTCCTTCGTCAACACCGAGGCGATCCTGGAGCACCTGGGCAACGAGCAGGCCTACCTGGCGGCGCTGCGCGCGCAGCTGAGCGGGGCACTGGACCAGGTCGCCGCGCAGAACTCGCAGATCATCGACAAGCTGGCCGCCGCGGACCTGAAGTATCCGGTCGGTCCCGGCCCGAAGCCGACGCCGCAGGACCACACGGCCGCGCTGGCCGAGGCCGCCAGCCGGCAGGTGGCGATCGACGCCGCCGACTCCGCGGTGACGATCCTGGCCACACTCGCCGGGTTCGCCGACGCGAAGGCCGGCAAGGACGTGCTGGCGATCGGCAAGGCCGCGGTCGGCGTCGCCACCGCGATCAACAAGTACCTGCCGACGGTGGCCGGGCTCAGCCTCAGCGACGCCATCGGGTCGCTGAGCACGGTGGTGCTCACCGGCAACGTGCTGGGCGCGGTGATGACGCTACTGCCGATCTTCATGGGTTCCGGCCCGAGCGAGCACGAGCTGGTGATGCAGGAGATCGGCAAGCTGCGCGAGCAGGTCGGCGAGCTGCGTACCGAGATGCACGAACGGTTCGACCGGGTGGAGGCGATGCTCTCGGCGATCTACGACGACGTCATGTCGGTCCTGCTGAAGATGCGCGACGACATCGGCGTCGTGATGCGCGACATCGAGGCGATCAAGCACCAGATCTACGGCCTGGAGACCAAGGTCGACCAGCTCAGCCTCTCGATGCAGGAGGCGCTGAAGAAGAACGCGCTCGCCGACGCCGAGTACGTCATCAACACCTTCGTCGGATACCAGGCGCGCACCGGGCGTCCCCTCTCGGTGGCCCAGTACGACGAGACGGAGGGCCGGCTGTTCACCGCCGCCACCTCCACGGCCGCGGGCGCGCCCTTCGTCCTCACGCCGGCCGAGTGGTCGCAGTCCACGATCGAGCCGGTGAAGGTGCTCGACGAGAAGACCCCCTACGGCGCCATCGACTACCTGTCCTACCTGGCCCGGAAGTGGGATCCGGGGTATCCGGCCACGGTGAAGACCCCGCACGCCGGGGTCTGGACGATGTCGACCCGGCCGTTCACCGCGCTGGCGTTGGAGAACCCGACGCTGGCCGGCGACATGATCGGCGACGACTCCTTCGCCGCCCGGATCGGCCGCTCCGGCCAGCAGATCCTGGACGCCAGCAGCCGGTTCAGCCGGCCCAGCGCGGACGGGCACCGCAACGCGTTGTTCACCGGCCTGGTGGAGAACTACAAGAGCGCGGTCAACGCCCAGTCCGCCGAGCTGCGCAAGCTGCGCGACGAGGCCACCGGCGGCGGCTACAACCCGTGGTACGGCCCGGACCAGGCGCCGCCGACGCGCCTGACCAACACCCGCAAGTACTGGACCGCCGACAAGGAGCGCGGCTACAACGAGGACGCCAAGATGTCCGGGTGTGCGCCGTACAGCCCGCTGCCGCGGGTGCGCATTCCGACCAACGTGAACCTCGGCGACCTGCCGAACGCGTTCCAGCTGCTCAGCCACGGCACGAGCAGGCAGTTCCAGCCGCACTTCCGGATCTGCTACGACGCGGAACTCGTCAACCACACGACCACCACCGGGCCGCGCGCCGAGATCACCAAGGCCGACCTCCAGTTGACCGTGCACGCGCAGATGAGCGTCAACCAGGGCGGCTTCTGGATGGACGTGCGGACCTGGCGCAACACCAGGAGCGCCGGCATCGTCTGCTCGTGGAGCACCCGGGACGACCCGCCCACCGGCTACTGCTACGACGAGGTCTACTACATGACCTACGACGACGAATCGGTGCACCTGCCGGCCTTCGAGACGGGTGCGCGCTCGGCCGACAACCCGGAGCGGCTGACCATCGCCCGTACGCTGGGCAACCGGATGTTGTGGGGCAAGCAGAAGCGCTACTACCAGTTGGTCAACCAGAGGTTCGGCGACCCGACCTCGGAGCTCCGCAAGGCCGGCAACAAGGTCACCGAGGCGTTCCGGCTGCTTCAGGCGTACACCAGGCTCGGCTTCCCGGTGGCGTTGGACTCCGACGCCTCGCTCAGCGGCTATCTGCTCGGCGGGAACCTGCTGCCGAGCGACTACCGCCACCCGGGCGCGCCGGTCGGGCGGGAACTGCCGGACACGCACATCGGTCGGGCGTACGAGGTCGCCGAGGCCGACTACGCGCCCTGCACCCAGGCGACACCGGGTGACCCGTGCCCGGAGTCGATCTCCGAGATCGACCCCCGGGTCGGGCAGGCGCCCATCTTCAACACGGCGTGCTCGGGCGCGGACAGCCCGAACTCGCCCAACGAATATCTGGGCAACTGCATCCACGCGGTCGCCATCGAACGGGCGGGTGAGTTGGCGGCGGTCTACGAGACGTACTCGCAGCGTCTCGCCGCGAACGTCTACCGGGAGCGGTTGCCCGACGTCGCCACCGTGGTCGACCAGCTGAGGGTCAGCGGCAAGGCCGTCGCGCAGAGCTGACCCCGGACGACGGGCCGGTCGCCACGACCGGCCCGTCGTCCGGCTCACGCCGTTTCGGTGGTCCCGCCGACGGCACCGGACTGACACAGTGGACCCGACATGTCGAACGCACCCGGGACGCGGCGGTGGGCCGCGTGGACCGTCCTCGCCCTCACCGCCCTGCTCAGCCTCGGCGCGGTCGCCGCCTGGTCCGTGGCGACTCCCCCGTTCACCGCCACCGGGCTCTACTCCCTCGTCGACCTGCTCGACGGCCTCGTCTACGGGGCGGTGGCCTGGTTGATCCTCAGCCGGCAGCGCACCGGCAGCCGGCTGCCCGGCGTGATCGCCTGCGCGGCGGCGCTGGGCAGCGCGCTGTCCGCGTGCGTCGCCCAGTGGCAGCTCGCCGTCGACGGACCACCGCTGCTGGCCGTCCTGCACCACGTGGCCTGGGTGCCCGGCCTCTACGCACTCGTCGTGGTCATGCCCTGGTTGCTGCCTGACCGGCCACTCGGCCGCCTCGACCGACTCGCCGCCGCCACCGGTCTCGGCTACGTGGCGTTGACGACGGCCGTGCTCGCCACCGCGCCACCGCCGCTGGGGGCGCTCCCGCTACCGCCCGAGCTGCGCGCGGTTCGGGCCGCGCTGCTGCGCCCGCTGGCGCCGGTCCTGCCGTGGGCGCTTGTCGGTCTCGGCCTGCTGGCCTGCGCCGGGTTGGCATGGCGGTGGCGGCGCGGTCCGGCACCGCAGCGCCACGGCCTCGGCTGGGCGACCGCCGGCAGCGCGCTGCTCACCCTCAGCTTCGCCGCCTCCCTCCTGCCACCGATTGTCCCGTCGACCGTGCCCGCGCTGCTGATGCTCGCCTCGCAGGCGTTCTTCCCGGCCGCGGTGGCGGTGGTGGTGCTACGCCAGCAGTTGTGGGGGCTGCGGGTGGCCGTGCGCCGCACCCTGGTCTGGTATCTGATGACCGCCGTGGTGATCGCCGGCTACTGTGCCGCGGTGGCCCTGCTCGACCGGTTGCTGCCGCGTGCCCTGCCGCTGCCGCAGCTCGTCGTGACCGCCGCGCTCGCGGCGGCCTTCCAGCCGATCCGCCAAGCGGTGCAGCGACGCGTGGACCGGCTCGTGCACGGCGAGGCACCCGAACCGCTGCTGCACCGGGTGGTGCACAGCGTCGGCACCACCGCCGACATCGGCGCGACCATCGCCGCCGCGCTGCGGCTGGCCGAGGTACGCATCACCGAGCACGGCCCACCATCCCCACCCCACGACCACGGCCCCCCGGTCGCCGTGCCGCTGACCAGCGGCGACCGACTGGTCGGCCACCTGCACGCCTGGCCCCGGCCCGGGGAGCTGCTCGACGGCCGGACCCGTGAGTCGCTCGCCGTTCTCGCGCCGGTGGTCGCCGCCGTGGTGGACCTCGCCGGCACCAACCGGGACCTGGCCCGGTCGCGGCAACGGCTGGCGGAGGTACGCGACGAGGAACGCCGGTCCCTGCGCCGGGACCTGCACGACGGCCTCGGCCCGGCGCTGAGCGGCATCGGGTTGGGGCTGGCCGCCACCCGCAACCTGCTGCGCCGCGACCCGGACCGGGCGGAGGACCTGCTGGACCGGTTGACCGACGAGCTGACCGCACGCGCGGCGGAGGTCCGGGAACTGGCACACGGTCTGCTGCCCCCGGTGCTCGCCGACGGCGGCCTGGGCCCCGCCCTGGACCTGCTCCGCGACCAGTACGCGCGGGCCGGTCTCCATGTCGTGGTGCACGGACCGGCCGCCCTGGACCCGCTGCCGGAGCTGATCGCCACCGCCGCCTACGGCGTCACCGCCGAAGCGATCCGTAACGTACAGCGGCACGCCGGCGTGGACCGGTGCACCGTTTCGCTGGACCGGCTGCCCGACCTGTTACGCGTCACCGTCACCGACGACGGTCGGGGCGTGCCGACCGGGCCCACCAACCACGGGGTCGGCCTGCACGCCATGCGGGAGCGGGCACAGGCGGTGGGTGCGACCCTGACCGTGGGACCGGCCGGGGCCCGCGGCACCACCGTCTGCCTGACGATCCCCCTGGAGCGGCCGTGAGCGACAACCCGATCCGCGTCGTCGTGGTGGATGACCACCCGGTCTTCCGACTCGGCATGAGCGCGTTGCTCGACACTCTGGTCGGCATCGAGTGCGTCGGGGAGGCCGCCGACGCCGCCGACGCTCGCACCCTCGTCGCCCGGGTACGCCCCGACGTGGTGCTGATGGACCTGCACCTCGGCCAGGGCTCCGGGATCGAGGCGACCCGCCTGCTGCGCCGTGACCACCCGGCGGTCCGGGTCCTGGTGGTGAGCATGCTCAACGACGACGCCTCACTGGTCGCCGCGCTGCGCGCCGGAGCACGCGGCTACGTGCTGAAGGGCGCGTCGGCCGCCGACGTGGAGCGCGGCATCCGGGGCGTGGCGGGCGGCGACCTGATCCTCGGCGCGCCGCTCGCCGACCGGGCGGGCGCGCTGCTCGGCGCCCGTGCCGACGCCCCGTTCCCGCAGCTCACCGACCGGGAACGCGAGATCCTGGTGCTGCTCGCCCGGGGCCTGGCGAACCCGATGATCGCGCACCGGCTCGGGCTGAGCGCCAAGACCGTGCGGAACAACGTCTCGGCGATCCTGGTCAAGCTGCACCTGGGCAGCCGGGCCGAAGCCATCGCCCTGGCCCGTGACCACGGGCTGGGCGCGCCCGGCCCCGCGGAGGCGCCACCGGTCGACGGCCGGCGCGCGTGACCCCCCGGCACACCGTCCCTCGGCAGACAGCCGACTGACGGTCGGTCCGTCAGATCACCCGCTCGTTCCCGCCGTCCACGCTGATCTGCGCCCCGGTGGTGGCCGCGAACGTCTCCCCACAGAGGGTGGCGGCCAGCTCCCCCACCCGGGCGCTGGTGATCTCGGCGCCGAGCAGGTTCCGTCGCTTGTACTCCGCCACGGTCAGCCCGTAGTGCCGGGCCCGGGCGTCGAGCACCTCCGGGCTCCACAGCCCGGTGTCGAAGACCGCGTCGGGGTGCAACACGTTCACCCGGATGCCGTCGCCCGCCCATTCCAGCGCCGCCACCCGCGCCACCTGTGTCACCGCCGCCTTCGAGGCGGAGTAGGCGACCGCGCCGGGGCCGGGGGCGAGGGCGTTGCGGGAGGCGATCACCACCACCCGGCCGCCGCGGGGCGCGAGCGCGAGCAGCGGGTGGGCCCGGCCGAACAGGTGGGCCACGGACTCCGCGTTGACCGCCATGGTGCGCTGCCACCCGGCCGGGTCCAGGTCGGCGATCGCCCGGCTCGGCGGGAAGATCCCGGCCGCCGCGACGACGATGTCCACCCCGCCGAAGCGGTCGACGGCGGCGTCCAGGGCGGCGTCCACGGCCGCGGTGTCGGTGACGTCGACGGTCAGGCCGAGGCGGGCCGGCCCGTCGGACGCGCCGACCGAAGGGTCCCGGTCCAGGGCCACCACGCAGGCCCCGCGCGCCAGCAGCGCCTCGGCGCAGGCCCGGCCGATGCCGGAGGCCGCCCCGGTCACCACCGCCACCTCGCCGGCGAACTCCGGCGTCGGTCCGCCCCGCCGCAGCTTCGCCTGCTCCAGCTCCCAGTACTCCACGTCGAAGATGTCCTCCGCCGGCAGCGCCCGGTAGCCGCTGACCGCCTCGGCGGCCTCGATCACGTCGACCGTGTGCCGGTAGACGTCCCGGGCCATCAGCGTCTCGGCCGCCGACCGGCCGGTGGTGAGCATCCCCAGCTCCGGGTCGAGGATCACCCGTGGCGCCGGGTCGAGCATGGTCAGCGTGGTGCGGGCCCGGGAGCGGTGCTGCTCGACGTACCGGCGGTAGGCGTCGGCGTAGCCGGCCGGGTCGGTGCCGACCAGCGGGATCCGTTTGGTGCGCAGCACGTGGTCCGGGGTGACCGGGCCCCGGGTGGCGACCGCCGCCAGGTCGGGGCGGCCCAGGAAGGCCCGCACGGCCGGGTCCTCGTGGCGGCTGAGCAGCATCGGGGCGTCGGCCGTGGCGGAGACGTCCCGGCGCAGCCGGGCCAGCCGGACCCGGTCCACCGGCCGGGGCGGGACCGGCGCGACCGGGGGTCGGGGCAGACCGACCCGCTCCTCCGCCCGGCTGATCAGGTCGATGTGCCGGCGGTACGCCTCCTCGGCGTCCGCGCCGAAGGTGAAGAGCCCGTGGTGCAGCAGCACCATGCCGACCGTCCCGGCGTGCGCGTGGGCCGGGTAGACGTCCGCGCACCGCCGGGCCAGGTCGAACCCCGGCATCACGTACGGCACCACGACGACGCTGTCGCCGTAGAGTTCCTCGACCAGCCGCGCGCCGTCCGGCTGGTTGGTGAGGGCGAGCAGCGCGTCGGCGTGGCTGTGCAGCACGACCGGGTGCGGCAGCAGCGCGTGCAGCAGCGTCTCCACGCTCGGGTCCGGCGCCCGCGCGTCGAGCCGGGCACAGCGCAACTCGTTCATCATGTCGCTGTCGCCGAGGCGCTCCAGCCGCAGCAGCGCCCGCAGCCGCTCCAGGCGCAGCGCGGTGAACCCGGACGGGTCCATCGTCGCCAGGTCGGAGCCGCTGCCCTTGACGTGCAGCACCGCCACCGGCTCCCCGGTGAGGTCGGTGACCGTCGTCTTGACCGAGGTGTTCCCCCCGCCGTGCAGCACCAGGCCGGTGTCGGCACCGAGCAGCCGGGACGCGTACACGAGTCGCGCGATCGGGGCGGAGCCGTCCGGGGCGTCGGCGGCGGACCAGCGGTTACGCATCGGGGTGTGCACTCCTCGGGTCGGTGGGTCAGCTCCGGCCGATGGGGTCGTCGGGGCGACCGCCGGCGGCCGGCAGGATGACCCGACGCTCGGTGACGATGGCGGTGACCAGGTCCGCCGGGGTCACGTCGAAGGCGTAGTTGAGCGTGCCGGTGCCCTTCGGGGCCAGCGCCACCGCCCCCAGGGCGGTGATCTCCTCGGGGTCGCGGACCTCGATGTGCACGTCCCGGCCGGACGGCGTGGCGAGGTCCACGGTGGACTCCGGAGCGGCGACCACCATCGGCACCCCGGCGCGGGCCGCCGCCAGCGCCAGCGGGTACGTGCCCACCTTGTTGATCACGTCGCCGTTGGCGGTGATCCGGTCCGCGCCCACCACCACCGCGTTGACCCGGCCCTGGGCGAGCACCGACGCGGCGGCCGAGTCCACCACCAGGGTGTGCGCCGCGCCCATCTGGGCCAGCTCCCACACGGTCAGCCGGGCGCCCTGGAGCAGCGGGCGGGTCTCCGAGGCGTACACGTGGGCGAGCGCGCCGTGCTCCTGGAGGGACCGGACGACCCCGAGGGCGGTGCCCCACTCGACGGTGGCCAGCGCGCCGGCGTTGCAGTGCGTCTGCACGGCCACCTGCGGTCCGACGGTGTCGACCAACCAGCGGGCGCCGCGTTCGCTGAGTTCCCGGCAGCAGCGGACGTCCTCCGCCAGCACGGTCAGGGCCTCGGCGAGGGCCGCCTCGGCGCCCTCGGCGTCAAGGCGGGCGCGGACCCGGTCGACGCCCCAGGCGAGGTTGACCGCGGTGGGGCGGGCGGCGCGGAGCGCGTCGACGGCCTGGCGCAGCTCGGTCGGGTCCGGGTGTCGTCGGGCGGCGAGCGCCACGCCGAGCGCCCCGGCGACGCCGATCGCGGGCGCGCCCCGGATCGCCAGGGACCGGATCGCGGCGATCAGGTCCTCGACGGTGTCGATCTCCAGGAACTCGACCTCGTGCGGCAGCCGGGTCTGGTCGATCGCGACGATCCGGTCGTCCCGCCAGTCGATGGTCCGCATCCGTACCCCTCACCGCCCGGGTTGCCGATCATACGTCGAACACAGCAGGAGAGTTCCCCACGAATCGAGAGCTGTCAACAGTTCGTGCCGGACCCCGCACGGAGCGATGTTCCCGCCGGCCCGCGACCGCGACCTCCCCCGCGGCCCCGGCCGGGGCACCCGGTCGGACAGCTTTGCGGAAATGGTTCCCGCCCCGGCGAATCGCTCGGTTCGCCGCCATACAGCGACACTCCTTTCAAAAGCACCGGCACAGACCATTCATCGCGCAATCCGCTTTGTTCGACGATCCGCCGTCGCGCTCCGACAGCGCATCAGCAAAAACCACCAAAGTGGATCATAAGCGGGAAACTGCGTAACTCAGCGCACTTCCGCGAACACGGCCGGTGTATCAACTGGAAGATCCAAAGGAAAATACAAGACTGTAAATTCGTTGCGATCCTTTTTAAGCTGACCGTTCCCGGAACCGCCGGTCCCGATTCCTACGACCCCGGTCGGATATGTGTCACGACGCTTCGAGGTTGACCAGGCGTTCCGTTCTTGTTCCGAGACAGGGAGGTGCCATGCTCGGCGGGAGTAATTGTTCACTGCCCGTCCTGGTCGCCCGCGACCACCAGCGGGACCTGCTGCACGCGGCGGTGGACCGGGCCCGGCAGGGGCACGGCGGCTGCGTCTTCCTGGTCGGCGAGGACGGCACGGGCAAGACCCGGCTGGTCCTGGAGGCCGTCCGTCGGGCCTGGCAGTCCGGCATGTCGGTGCTGCCCGGGCGGGCCGGCAGCACGGGACCCGTCGTGCCGCTGCGCCCCCTCACCGAGGCCCTGGCGCACCTGTCCCGCAGCGAACCCATCCTGGAGCATCCCAGGCTGCGCCCCTACCGGTCCGCCCTGGGCGGGCTGCTCCCCGAGTACCGCTCCCCCGACGCCGCTCCGGCGCCGGCCTCGCCGGTGCTCCTCGGCGAGGCGGTGCTGCGGCTGCTGTCGGTGGCGGGCGCCGAGCGCGGCTGCCTGTTGGCGCTCGAGGACCTGCACGACACCGACCGCAGGACGCTGACGGTGGTGGAGTACCTGGCCGACAACCTCGTCGACCAGGGCACCCTGTTGCTCGCGACCGTGCGGCAGGGCCCGGGGCCGGCGTGGGACCTGACCCAGTCGCTCGGCCGGCGGTGCCGCGGCGCGGTCCTGCCGCTGGACCCGCTGGACCCGCCAGCGGTCCGCCTGCTCGCGGCGTCCCGGCTGCGGCTGTTGCCCCACCAGGTGCCGGAGGCGGTCGTGACCCGGCTCTGCCGGGACAGCGCCGGCAACCCGTTCCTCGCCACCGAGCTGCTCCAGGCCATGGTGGACAGCGGTGCCCTCGTCGTGCACCCGGGCGGGTGCCGGCTGGTCGACGAGATCCCCACCGCCGTGCCGTCGAGCGTCCGGCACACCGTCGCCGGCCAGGCGACCCGGCTCGGGCCCGCCGGCCGCCGCCTGCTCACCGCCGCGGCCGTGATCGGCGAACGGTTCCCCATCTCGGTGCTCGGGCAGGCCCTGCGGCTGGACCAGGACGATCTGCTCCGGCACGTACGCGCGGCGGTCACCGCCGGGCTGGTCGTGCCCCGCCCCGACGACCACGACTGGTACGCCTTCCGCAACCCGACCACCGCCCTGGCGCTGCTCGACCTGCTCACCCCGGCCGATCGGGCCGTCCTGGCGCAGCGGGTGACCGAGGCGGTGCACGAGCTGCACCCGGAGCTGACCGGGGGATGGTGCGCGTTCGCCGCCCGCCTGGCCGGCCGGGGCGGCGACCCGGCGCGGGCGGCCCGGCTGCTGACCCTCGCCGGCCGCCGGTCGCTCGCCACCGGCCGGCTGCACGCGGCCGTCGAGACCCTGGAACAGGCGTGGCGACTCGCCGAGACCGCCCCGGACGCCCCGCTGCGCGCCGAGGTGCTGCACGAGCTGCTCTGCGCGCTGGTGGAGACGGGCGATCCCGAACGCGGGCTGCGGCTCCTCGACAGCCTCGACGACCTCTGCCACCCGGGCGTCCCGCCCGAACGGCTGGCCGGCGTGCACGTGCAGCTCGCCCGGCTGGCCGGCCTCGCCGGGCGGTGGGCCGACGCGGTCGTCCAACTGGAGACGGCCCGGGCGGTGCTCGGCCCGGACGCCCCCGGACCGCAGACCGCGTACCTCGACGCGGTCGCGGCCCACCTCGCGGTCGGCACGCCCGACCAGGCGGTCCGGCTCGCCGAGCGGGCGGTGGACGAGGCCGAGCACGCCGGGCTGCCGGCGGTGGCCTGTCTCGGCTGGCAGGTCCGTGGCCTGCTGGCCCGCCGGCGGGAGACCGACGAGGCGCAGACGTGCTTCTTCCGGATCCGGCAGCTGGCCGACCGTCACCACCTGCCGCTGTGGCGGGCCCGCGCCGCGCTGCTGCTCGCCGAGCACCAGTGGTTGCTCACCGGCGACGCCGACGCCCTGCGCCACAGCGCGGAACGGAACGGACGGCTCGGCTCCCCGGCGCTGCGCCACACCGGGCACGCCCTGCTCGCCTGGCACCACGCCCTGCGGGGCCGGTACGACGAGGCGGAGCGCCTGGTCGCCGTGAGCGTGGCGGAGGCGGGGCGGCTGGGGTTGCGCGACGTGCTGGTCCGGTCGTCGCTGGTCCGCGCGATCTGCGCCGGGCACCGGGGCCGGCGGCCGGAGCTGGACGAGGCGCTTGTCGACCTGCGACGCCACGGGGACACCGGCTCGCCGTACCTGGCGCTGGCGCACGGGATGGCGTACGCGGTCTGCGCGCTGCTGGAGGAGGACCCGGACCGGGCGCGCGACGAGCTGGCCCGGGCGGCCCGGTACGACGCGGAACGGCCGGCGCCCTATCCGCTGACCGGCGAGCACGGGCTGGGGTTGCTGCTGGACGTGTTGGGCGGTGAGGCGAGCTGGTGTCGCGGGCGCGCGACGAGCGGCAGCGACGCGGGTCGCCTGCACTGGAACCGGCAGTTCGGGTCGCTCGCCGAGGCCGTGCTGCTGGGCCGGCAGGGCCGGCGCGAGGAGGCCGCGGCGGCGGTAGCGGCGGTGCGACGGGACGCGCACGCCCACCCGATCGCCGTCCACCTCGGCCTGCGCCTCGTCGCCGGGGCGGCCCGGACGGACCGCTGGGGAGACCCGGTCGCCTGGCTGCGCCAGGCCGAGGAGCACTTCCGCCAGGCCGGCCTCGGGGCGCCCGCTCGGGCCTGCCGGGCCGAACTGCGCCGGTGCGGCGTGGTGGTGCCGCACCGCCGCGACACCAGCCGGGTGCCACCGCCGCTGCGGCTCAAGGGGGTGACCGAGCGGGAGTACGAGGTTCTCGAACTCATGGCGGACTGGTCCGACAACCGCAGCATCGCCAACGAGCTCTTCATCTCCCCGCGCACCGTGGAGAAGCACGTGGCGAGCCTGATCGCCAAGACCGAGCAGACGAACCGGGCGGCGCTCAACCGGTACGCCGCCCGGTTCCGCGAGCGGGTCAACCCGGACTGACCGCCCGGTACCCGCCGCCGAAGAAGACGGCCGGCTCCACGCCCGCGCGGCTCTCGCACCAGTACGGCGCCCCCAGCACCAGCGCGTGGTCGGCGACCCCGATCACCTGGCTCACGGTGCAGACCGCGACCGCGAGCGCGCCGTCGAGCAGCGGCAACCCGTCCCGGTCGCGGTACGGCACCCCGGCGAAACGGTCCGGCACGCGGCCGGCGAACTGGTCGGCCAGGTGGCACTGCCGCCGGCTCAGCAGGTTCACCGCGAACCCGCCCTCGGCGGTGAGCGCGGCCAGCGTACGGCTCGCCCGCCCGAGCGAGACGAGCAGCAGGGGCGGGCTCAGCGACACGGAGGTGAACGCGTTGACCGTGCAGCCGACCGGCCGCCCGTCGGTGCGACTGGTGACCACGGCGACACCGGTGGCCCAGTTGCGCATGAACTCGCGCAGCAGCGGGCCGCTGACGCCGCCGGGCCGGGCCGGTTCGCCGGCCCGGTCGCCGGCGGGCGCGGGCGGGTCGGCGGACGGGCCACCGGCGGGCGCGGGCGGGGCCGCGTCGCCCACCGGGGAGCGGTCGGCGGCCCCGACGGGCGGGGAGCGGTCGGCGGCCCCGACGGGCGGCTGGGACGCGTCGGGCTGCGCCCCGGCGCGCGGCCCGACCGCTGTCGAGTCCCTGATCGAGGCCGTGGTGGTCATCGCGCGCCGGCCAGGTCCAGCCGCTCGGCCGCGCCGGCCGTCTCGTCGGCCCGGGTGGCCTCGGTGTCCCCGAGTTCCGCGTGACACCGGGCCCGCTGGCTCAGCAGCTCGCCCCGGTCGGCCCCGGGCAGGTCCAACGCGCGGCTGTAGTCGGCCACCGCGTCGGCCCAGCGGCCCGACGCCTGGTGGACGAAGCCCCGGTTGTACCACAGGTCCGGGTTGTCGGGCTCGACCGCCAGCGCCGCGGTCAGGTCCGCGACCGCGGTGGCGTGGTCCCCGCCGTCGAAGGCGAGGGCGGCCCGGCTGGCCAGCGCGGCAACCAGTTCCGGGTCGGCCCGCAGCGCCGCGTCGAACTGCCGCCGCGCCTGCGCCCGGTCGCCGTCGGCCAGCGCGAGCACGCCGCGCAACTGCCGCAGGCGGGGCTCGTCGGGGTGCCGCAGCAGTCCTTCGTCCAGGTGTGGGCGGGCGTCGTCGAGCAGCCCGTCGTCGAGCAGCAGGCTGACGAGGTTCACCCGGGCGTCCACCTGGTCCGGCTCCAGCTCGACGACGTAACCGAAGTCGGCCACCGCGCCGGCCAGGTCGCCCAGCTCGGTCCGGATGTCCGCCCGGTTGTAGTACAGCTCGTAGAACGGCGGCGACAGGCTGATCGCGGTGTCGCAGTCGGCGATGGCGCCGGCCAGGTCGCCCAGCCGCCGCCGCACGTCGGCCCGGTCGAAGTAGTAGTCGGCGTAGTTCGGATCCAGCTCGATCACCTTCGTCAGGTCGGCCAGCGCCTCGTCCAGCCGGCCGAGCGCGAGGTACGCCTTGCCCCGGTTGTGCACCAGCACGGACCGGTGCAGCCGGTGCTTGTCGCCGGGCAGCTCATGGTCGAGCCGGCGCAGCCCCTCGTCGACCAGCCGCAGCGCCGCCGGCAGCCGACCCAACCGCATCTCGATCAGCGCCAGACCGTTGTTCTGGAACACCGAGTGGAAGGCCCGCTTCTCCAGGTCGGGCAGGAGCGAGGCGATCGCGATGGAGTTGTTGATGTAGCCCCGGGCCAGATGGTGGTCCCGCAGCTCGTCGGGGTGGAACCGGGTGTAGAGCATCGCCAGCGCGTACCCGGTGGACATCTGCAGCTCCGGGTCGGCGTACCGGCTGCGCAGGTCCAGGTAGGTCGGTTCCGCCTCCACGGTGCGCCCGAGCACCACCATCGCCGAGCTGGCCCGCGTGCTCAGCAGCCAGAACCGTTGCATCTGGGTCTCCGGGTCCACGATCGCCCGGCCGCGGGTCCCGTAGTCGATCACCGCGTGGTAGTAGCCCATCGCGCCGCAGTGCCGGGCCGCCTCGTAGAGCGCGTCCGCGCCGGCGCCGGCCGGATCACTGCCGCGCTCCAGGTGCCACGGGATCGCGCCCAGCTCCAGGCTCCACTCGCCGCGCTCACGCAGCCGCGCCGCGCGTGCGTCGTGCAGCCGTACCCGCTGGTCCGCGTCCGTCTGCTCGTACGCGGCCAGCTCCGCCGGGTCGGTGGAGGTGCCGTCCGCGTCGACGTACGCCTGCGCCAGCTCCTCCCGGTCCCGGCCGGCGGCGGCGCCCGGCCGGGGCAGGTCCGGCAGCCGGGTCGCGTACCGCTCGAGCGCGGCGGACAGCTCGGGCTCCAGGGGGCCGCCGTCGGTGCCGATGGTCACCCGCACCCGGTCCGGCCGGACCCGACGCAGGAAGATGGCGAGGAACTCCTGGTCCGTCGGGTCCGCCTGGTCCACCCGGTCGAACGCCACCCGCAGCGGCAGCCGGCCGGTGGCGGCGGCGTGGCCGGCGACGAACTCGGTCGCCCCGTGCGCCAGCCGCCGGGTCCGGTTGGCCGGGTAGATCCGGGTCCGCTCCTCGGGTACGGCCAGGGAGGTGAGGGTCTCGGGCGCGGCGTCGATCGCGCCCCGCAGCTCTGGCGCGGCGGAGAGGATCTCGGTCAGGTGCCGGCGGACCAGGTCGGGCCGGCGCTCGTAGGTCTCCGGCACGATCAGCCGCAGCAGGCTGCCCAGCCCGGTGTACGGACCCCGCAGGCCCCGGTGCGCGTCGACCGCGAGATCGGCCCGCTCGCCGTCGGCCGGCGACGGCCCAACCCGCCATTGGTGTGCAGTCATGCCTTGCTCCTCGGTTGGGATGGGTCCGGCGGCTCGGTGGCCGTCGTGGACGGTCGTGGTGGGCGGGCGGCGGTCAGCCGGCCGGAGCGGGGCTCGGGCTCTTCGCCCGCCGGCGCTGGACCCGCCCGGCCAGCAGCGGCAGCAGCACCAGCTCGAACGCGACCAACAGGAGGGAGGCGACCGAGTCCCAGAAGCCGGGCCCGGTGGGCGAGCCGTTGACGAGGGCGCTGACCACCCGGGTGCCGAACTCCCAGATCAGCGGCGCGGTCCAGAGCGCGACGGTGACCAGCAGCACCCCGACGCCGGCGCAGGTGACAAGCGCGAACCAGGGGGCGAGCCGCCGGTCCCGCGGCGACCAGTCGCCCTCGGCCCAGTCGGCCCGGCGCACCCAGGGCAACCAGCCGAACCGGTCGCGCAGGTACGCCCGACTCACCTCGTCCAGGTTGGTGCAGCCCAGGGCCGTGGTGGCGACGTAGTACATGTCGGTGCGCAGGAAGACGTAGAACTGCCAGGACATCCGCAGCAACACGGTGTACGCCACCGCGAGCGCGAGCCGTCCCGGCCAGGACAGACCGTCGGACAGGTCGGCCGCGGCGGCGAGCACGAGCGCGCCGAAGAGCACCGCGTCGGCCAGCAGGCCGGCCGTCATCGGCAGGTAGCGCCGCCGCGCCGGCACGGTGAGCAGCGCGTCCAGCTCGGTCTCGACCACCACGTAGTAGAGCCGGCGGCCGATCTGCATCCGGGTGGGCAGGCCGAGCCGGCGGGCCGCGAGCAGGTGGTAGAACTCGTGCCAGAGGATGGCCGGCGACTGGCAGAGGGCCAGGCCCACCTGCACGCCGAGCAGGGACGGCACGAAGAACACGTGGTCGGCCTGGGGGCGCAGTTCCGGTCGGTTCACCATGGCGACGACGGCGGCGCCCATCACCAGCAGGTAGACGACCCAGGCCAGCGGGGAGAAGGCGAACCGGCCGAGCCGGTGGAAACGCACCTTCGGCGGCGTGGCCAGCGGTTCCCCCTCGGCCCGGACGAACCTCAGCTCGCGCATCGCGTCCACGAAGTCGGCCATGTCGACGGTCTCGCCGTAGGTGCGCCGGTACCACTGCTCGGCCTCGTCGACCGGCATGCCCCCGGCCAGTCGGCGCAGCAGCGCGACGCCGTCCTCGGGCAGCATGGCGAAGGAGGCGGCGTCGACGCGGCCGACCGTGATGCCGTCCCGCTCCGGCACGTAGGTGAGCGGGTGGAACTCCAAGCGGGTGGGTGACATCGGACCTCCATCGCGGTGACGGCCGGTGACGGCCGCCCCGGCGCCACAGGCGTCGGGGCGGCCGGACCGGTCAGCAGCAGTCCGTGCAGTACAGCGGCGCAGACGTGGTGAGCTTGATGGAACCGGTCTTGCGGATCGTGATCTTCTTCATGACGTTCACCTCCTCGGACGGGCGTCGGGGTGGCTGGCCGGCCGGGGCCTGGGGAAGAACCTGCCACCCGGCCGGTCCGGACGGCATGGGGAACGGCCCCCAAACTCCCGGCGGGCGGGGGCGCGAAGACGGGGCCGCTCCCCCATGTCCGGGACCGGGTCGTCACGCCACGCTGTCGCCATGCGAGATGACGCACTGTCGGTGATCGTCAGCGGCTCGAGCGCCGCGATGGCGACCTCGGGGTACCTGTCCTGGCTCCGCCAGGAGATCGACCTGCCGTTGCGGGTGCTGCTCACGGCGAGCGCCGAACGTTTCGTGCCGCCCCAGGTGGCCGCCTGGTACGCCGACGAGGTCTGGACCAGCGCCGATCCGGCGCTGAATCCGACCGAGTTCGCGAAGCGTTCCCTCGGCCTGGTGGTGCTGCCGGCGACGGCCAACATGCTCGCCGCGACGGCCCTCGGCCTGGCCGGCACGCCGGCGCAGACCGCGCTGCTGGCCAGCGACCGCCCGTCGCTCTTCTTCCCCAGCATGAACCGCTCCATGTGGGTCAAGCGGGTCACCCAGCGACACGTCGAGGCGTTGCGCGACGAGGGGCACACGGTGGTGGAACCGCAGGAACGCGTGATCTTCGAACTGTGGCAGCGGGAGAACGCGATCGGCATCGCCATGCCGCCGCCGGACACCGTCGCCGAGCTGATCGCGAGCTGGCTGGAGACCACCCTCGCCGCCGAGGGCGAGGAAGCCACCGGGGCCGAGCAGACCGTCGATCCCGTCGCCTGAGCCGACCCCGCCGCGGTACGTGGGCACGCCGATCAACCCACTCTTGGTAGGTTTGTACGGTGATCCTCCGGAACGCGCTCTACCGGCTGTACGCCCGTCGGATCTGGTCGCAGCTCGCCGACGCCCCCCTGCCGCACCACGTCGCCATGGTGATGGACGGCAATCGCCGCTGGGCACGCCAGATGGGGCTGGAGAACCCCAGCATGGGGCACCATCACGGGGCCGAGCACATCGACGAGGTGCTGGGGTGGTGCGCAGAGGCGGGGATCAGCCACGTGACGATCTTCATGGCCTCCAGCGACAACCTCCGCAAGAGGTCGCCGCGGGAGGTCCAGTTCCTCATGGAGATCATCGAACGGGTGATCGCCGCCCGACTGTCCCGACGTCCCGGCCAGTGGGAGCTGCACCTGGCCGGGCGGCTCGACGGGCTGCCCGACTCCACCCGGCACGCGCTCAAGCTGGCCCAGGAGAACACCCAGAACCAGAACGCCCCGTTCCACCTCACCGTGGCCGTCGGCTACGACGGTCGCGAAGAGGTGGTCGACGCGCTGCGCTCGATCCTCGTCCGGGAAGCCCGCGCCGGCACGACGATGGAGGAGCTGGCCGAACGACTGACCCCCGAGGACATCGGGGCCCATCTCTACACCAGCGGCCAGCCGGACCCGGATCTCGTCATCCGCACCAGTGGCGAGCAGCGGATGTCAGGGTTCCTGCTGTGGCAGGCGGCCTACTCGGAGCTGTACTTCTGTGACGTGTACTGGCCCGGATTCCGGAAGGTCGACTTTCTCCGGGCCCTTCGCTCGTACGCCGCCCGGCATCGCCGCTTCGGGGCCTGAGCGCCAGCGCGAGCGCCGATCCTTCCCCCGCCCGCCGGCGGGAGGGCGAGGACGACGACCTCACCCTCCCGCCGGGGCTGCTCATGACCCGCGGTACGCATCCCCGGCCGGGGTCAGGACGCCGTCCTCGCGATACAGCCCGAGTGCCGCCGCCTCCCCCGACGCGGGCAGCGCGAACAACGCGTAGCGCTCCACGTACGGGGCCGCCTGAAGCCGGGCGGTGGCCTCGCGGACGAACTCGGTCAACTGCCCGGCGCTCGGGTAGCGAGGATGACCGGTGAAGTTGGTCAGGCTGAACTCGGTGACCCACACGGGCAGTCCGTAGCGCTCGTGCACCGCCTGCACGTAGTTCATCAGGTGTTGCGGGGCGGCGGGGCCGAAGTCCGAGCCGTACCAGTGCAGGGCGATGAAGTCCACCCGCAGGCCGCGCTGACGCGCCCCGCTCAGGAAGCGGTCCAGCCATCCGCCGGGGACGTCGCCGCCGAAGGCGACGGCCGGGCTGCCCAGGCGCATACCGGTCCGTTCGAGCCGCGGCCACAACGTCAGCGCCTGCTCGACGCTCATGTTCGCCTGCTGCGGCAGGTCGGGCTCGTTGAAACCGAGCAGCGTGGTGCCAGAGCGCCGCGCGCTGTCGAGTTCGCCGGTGTTGACCGCGCCGGCTCCCCAGATCATCGGTACGAACTCCGCCTGCGCCGGGACGTCGTCCGGGTTCGCGGACCAGTCGTAGTACCAGCCGGCCCCCACCGCGTGGACGCCGTCAGCGACCCGGGGGAAGGCCCACGTGCTCACGCCCTTCTTCCCCGCCGCGCCGGCCGGACGCGGTGCGCCCGGCACGCTCCACCGCTGGGCCGGGCCGCCGGTGCAGGTCCACAGCCGCAGATGCGTGCCGTCGGCGTCGCCGGGGGCGTCGAGGCACTTGCCGGAGCCGGTGTTGACCAGTTGCCCGTCGGTGAACCGCCACTGCTGCGCGCCGGTACCGTTGCAGTCGAACAACTGGATGCGCGTGCCGTCCGCCCGGCCGCCGCCCGCCACGTCGAGGCACTTTCCCAGCGCCCGCACCGGCCCCGAGCCGTCGTGGAACCAGTCCTGGGCGACCGTGCCGTTGCAGTCGGCGACCTGGATCGGCGTGCCGTTGGCGGTCTGCGTCCACGCCACGTCGACGCATCTGCCGCCGGCGCCGACGATGGTCGGGTGGGAACTTGCCCGCGCGGTGGGCACCACGGCCAGACCCGCGCCGAGCACGGCCCCGACCGCACCGAGGACCACCACGGCGCGCACCGCCCGGTGCGCGCCGCCCCGCTGCCACATCTGCATTCGACCCCTCCACCACTCGCCGGACCCGCTCTACGACAGGCGGGACTGCGCCTTCAACGGTCGGGGACGACAGTCGGTTCACCGATCACGCGATCCGATCGGACCGCGACGCCGACAGGTGAGCACGCCGAACCCCCGAGCGGTCGCCGGACGGCCGCTACAGCCAGTCGTGTTCGCGGGCGTACCGGGCCGCGTCGTGGCGGGTCCGGGTCTGGGTCTTGCGCATGGCGTTGGAGAGGTAGTTGCGCACGGTGCCCGGGGCAAGGTGCAGCCGGGCGGCGATGTCGACGACCGAGTAGCCCTCCCCGGTGACCCGCAGCACGTCGATCTCACGGTCGGTCAGCGGGCAGTCCTCGGTGACGGCGAGCGCGGACACGTCCGGGTCGATCCAGCGTTTGCCCGCGTGCAGGGTGGCGATGACCGAGGTGATGTGGGCCGGCTCGGCGGACTTGCTGACGAAGCCCTGCACGCCGAGCCGCAGCGCCTTGCGCAGCACGCCCGGCCGGGCGTGCCGGGTCAGCATGAGGATCACCTGCTCCGGCCGTACGCCGCGGATCTCCGCGACCGCCTCCAGGCCGTCCACGCCCGGCATCTCCAGGTCGATGACCAGCACGTCGGGCCGGTGTCGCAGGGTCGCGGCGATCGCCGTCCCGCCGTCGGTGGCCTCGGCGAGCACGGTGATGTCGCCCTCCATCGGCAGCAGCGCGGCCAGGGCCGTACGCAACAACACCTCGTCGTCGGCGAGCACGATGCTCGTCATCGGCCGTCCTCCCTCGCCACCGTGGGGGCCGCGTCGGCGCGGGCGGGCGCGAAGACCGCAGCCGTACGGAACCGCCCGTCGCGTTGTTCCACGGACAACTCGCCACCGTCGTCCACGACCCGTTGCCGCAACGCCGCCAGGCCCCGCAGTTCGGGAAGCCCGGTGGCGGTCACGCCGTCGTTGACGATCGTGATGCCGGTCTGGGCGAGCGTGATCTGCACCCGGGCGGCCTGCGCGTGGCGCAGGATGTTGGTGGTGGTCTCCCGCAGCACCTGGCCGAGCAGTTCGCTGACCCGGGTGTCGACCTCGGCCTCCCGGGTCACCCGGACCCGGATGCCGGCGGCCTCGAACAGGTTCTTCGCGTTCTCGATCTCCGCGGTGAGGTTGAGCCGCCGCTGCGCGTACGCGAGTTCCTTGGTCTGCGCGATGGTGTCGCTGACCAGCGCGTACGTCTCTCGCAGCTCCTTGGCCACCCGTGCGGTGTCGCGGTCCAGCAGCCGCTGCGCCAGGGCGATCTTGAGCTTGACCACGTGCAGGGTGTGGCCCTGGATGTCGTGCAGGTCGCTGGCGAACCGGACCCGTTCCCGGACCACGGCCAGCTCCGCCTCGCGTTCCCGGGTCTGTTCGAGCTCCCGGATGAGGTCGTAGAACCGCTCCCCCACCACCGTCAGAACCGTCACGACGACGGTGAGGACGGTCGGCACGAGGACGTAGCGCACCACGACGTCACCCGGGTCGTCCCGTTGCACCAGCAGCCGCATCGCGCCGACCACGGCGACGAAGGAGAACAGTCCGGCCATCACCAGGGCGCGGCGCCGCCGCACCTGGCGCAGCGCGAGCGAACCCACGGCGCAGATCCCCCAGTACGCGTTGGGACTGCCGGTCACCAGCACTCCCAATGGCCACACCGGTGCCGCCACGACCGCGCAGGGCAGCGCGAACCGGTCGAGGTCGCCGGCCGTCCACCGCTCGAAGGCCACCAGGGCCGCCACCGCCCCGGGCGCCAGGACGGCGACGTGCCACCAGGTACGCGCGTCGGTGTAGACCAGCACCACGGCGGCGAACACCACCGGCGGCAGTGAGGCGGCGAGGTTGAGCCGGCGCAGCCTCTTCTGCGTCGAAGCGGTGAAGCGCGGCGTTGGTGCGGTCACCACCCCAGTATCCGACGATCACCGGCGGCGACCAGTGACACCACGTCACACGCGGTCATGACACCGCGCCACTGCCACGCCGGGCACACTCGCGCTGTCATGGGTGCATGTCCACCACACCCGTCATCGAAGTCGACCGGCTGAACCTCACCTACGGTGACTTCCACGCCGTCAAGGACCTCTCCTTCGAGGTACGACCCGGGGAGCTCTACGCGCTGCTGGGCACCAACGGGGCCGGCAAGACCTCGACGCTTGAGGTCGTCGAGGGGCACCGGAGGCAGACCTCCGGCACCGTACTCGTCCTCGGGCATCGCCCCGATGACCGGCGGACGGTGCGTCCCCGCACGGGGGTGATGCTCCAGGAGAGCGGCTTCTCCCCCGACCTCACGGTCCGCGAGTCCGTCGGTCTGATCGGACGGCTCAGCGGGCGCCACGACGACGTCGACCGGGTGCTCGACCTGGTCGACCTCACCGACCGGGCCGGCCGGAGGGTGGCCCAACTGTCCGGCGGCGAGAAGCGGCGGTTGGACTTCGCCACCGCGGTCTACGGCACCCCGGAGCTGATCGTCCTGGACGAGCCGACCACCGGCCTGGACATCCAGTCCCGCGACGCCGTCTGGGCGACTGTCGACCGGCTGCGCGAGAACGGCACCACCATCGTGCTGACCACGCACTACCTGGAGGAGGCGCAGCAGCGCGCCGACCGGATCGGGCTGATGCACCAGGGCGTCCTCCACCGCGAGGGCACCGTCTCCGAACTGACCCGCAGCCTGCCGGCCGTGATCCGCTTCTCCCTCGCGGAACCGGCGCCGGTGCTGCCGGCGCAGGCCGCCGTCGACGCCGACGGGAACGTCGTGATCGAGACCTTCGCCCTGCAGAAGGACCTGCACGCCCTGCTCGGGTGGGCCCAGGACCACGCGGTGGAGCTGCGCGACCTGCACGCCGGGTCGACCCGGCTCGACGACGTCTTCCGCGCCGTCACCCGCTGAACCTCTTTCGAACCGGAGCGTCCCATGTTGTCCATCGCGTCCAGCGAGCTGATCCAGATCTTCCGGAACCGGCTGGTGCTGATCACCAGCCTGATCATCCCGGTCGTTGTCTCCGCCGTCTTCGTCCGCCAGCACGAGATCTTCGCCGAGATCGGCAGCCTCGGCTACATCGCGGCGATCGTGCTGTTCACCGTGGCCGCGTTCGGGCTCTACGCCACCGCCGTCACCACGTTGGCCTCCCGACGCCAGAATCTCTTCCTGAAGCGGCTGCGCTCCACCGCTGTCGCCGACTCCACCATCCTGGCCGGCCTGCTGCTGCCGCCCACCACGATCGCGGTGGTGCAGGTGGCCGCGATCCTGACCGCGCTGGCCGTCGTCGCCGGCGGGCCGGCCAACGCCGCCCTGCTGGTGCTGGCGGTCCTGGCGACCCTGGCCATGATGATCGGCCTGGCCCTGGCCACCGCCGGTCTCACCAACTCTCCCGAGCACGCCCAGGTCACCACCCTGCCGGTCACCCTCGGCGTGATCGCCGTGGCCACCTGGGTGGGCATCAGCGGCACCGAGAACCTCTCCTGGCTCAAGCGGCTGCTGCCCGGCGGCGCTGCCACCGAACTGACCAGGAACGCCTGGAACGGCGGTGTCGCCGTGACCGACTCCCTGCTCCTGCTCGCGCCCACCCTGGGCTGGGTCGTCGTCGCCGTCGCCCTGGCCACCCGACTCTTCCGCTGGGAGCCCCGCCGATGACCACCGAGCACCGGTCCGACCCACCGACCCTGGTGGAGGATCTCCTGCTGCTGCTGTTCCAGCCCCGGTCCGGGACCATCGCGGGTGAGAACACGCTCTTCTACGTGCTCGGCGGGGCCGTCCTGGCGGACCTCGCCCTCGGCGACCACCTCGCCACGGAGGCCCGGGGCCGGATCAGGAGCGTGGCGGGTCACCCACCGTCGGACGACCTCCTGCGTCCGGCGTGGGACTACCTCTCCGCGAAGGCGAGGGGCGCGCAGACCGCACTCGCGGCGATCGGCCCTCCACTGCGCGAGCCGGTGTTGGACAGGCTGATCGCGCGCGGCGACCTCGACCGGAGGCCGCACAAGGTCCTCGGCCTGTTCCGTACGACAGCCCTCCGGGAGGGTGGGACCGGACGCCGGGCGGGTCTGCTCGCCGACGTCCGGCAAGCCCTCTCGGCGGACACGCCGCCACCGGCCCGCATCGCCGCGCTCGCGGCGCTGCTCTCAGCGAGCGGAACTCTCCCGCAGTTCGACCGCGAGATCCCGTGGACGTCGTCGGTGATCACGCGGGCCAAGCAACTGGAACGAGGCGACTGGGGAGCCGACGCCGCGGCGCAGGCCGTGACCCGTACCGTGACGGCCACGGTCGTCAACAGCGCCATCGTGGCCATCACCGTGCTTCCGCGCGGCTGATGCGACCGTACCGACGGACTGGATCTCACCGGCGGGCTGCCCCACTGCCGTCCCAGCCGGGAACCGTTCCCGGTGTGACGTCGTCCAGCCCGACGATGTCACCGGGGTTGGGCGCGAAGGCGTCGATCCGCACCAGCGTCTCGTACGGCAGTGGTTCCGGATCCGTGACGCCACGCCGCACGAGCGCGGCCGCAGCCACGGCGTCAGCGCCACGGTGTCACGACCGGATGTGACGTGGTGTCACGGTCGGCGCCGGTGACCACCGGATCCCGCAGGCGACCGGCTGGCATCGGGTTACCGGGCAGCCGGGTACGAGCGGGGAGTGGCCGCTTCGGCCACTCCCCGCTCGCGGTGAGCGGCGCGTTGGTCCTCGGCTCAGCCGAGACCGCCCTTGATGGCGCCGATCAGCTCACCGTTGCTGGTGTCTCCGGAGAGCTCCCAGAAGAAGGCGCCACCGAGGCCCTGGGTGTTGGCGTAGCTCATCTTCCCGCCGATGGTGGCCGGGGTGTCGTAGCTCCACCAGTTGCTGCCGCACTTGGCGTACGCCGTGCCGGGTTCTGCGCGGCCCGGGTGAAGCCGGCCGACCAGGTCCAGCCGCCGAACGACCAGATCACCTTGAGGTGCGGGTACATCTTCTTGAGTTCGAGCAACTGGTTGAAGCTGCCGCGCAGCGGCTGGTCCCAGGTGTCGGCCTTGCCGTCGACGCTGTCCGCCGCGGGGTACGCCTTGCCGGTCGTGGCGTCGGCGTCGCCCGGCGCACACCGGCCGCCGGTGGGGTTGCCGAAGGCGTACAGCAGGTGGGTCATCTTCGCGGCGGACCCGCTGGTGTGGATGTTCTTGACGTGGTAGTTACGGCCGTAGACGCCCCACTCGGCGAAGTAGCCGACCACCTTCTTGCCGCCGGTCGACGGCGGAGGCGGTGGTGGTGGTGGTGTCGGCGAGGACGTCGGGCCGGTGCTCGGCGACGCCGTCGGGGGCTTGGTGGTGGGCGCGGTCGGCGACGCCGTGACCGTGGCGCTCGCCGATGCCGTGGGGGACGTGGTCGGCGGACCATGTCACAGCTCCGACTCACTCGGGCGGGAACGTATCGCGAGGGCTGTCGCCACGGCGGAAGGTGGGCACCCCTCGCATGATGTAGATGAGGTGGGCGGCGAAGAAGGTGGACACTCCTGCCACGCCCACCACGACGGCGACCGGGAGCGTCACTCCGGCCGCGGCCAGAGCGATCGTCAGGCCCGCCCCGAAGAGCAACGCGTTGATGGCGCCCACCGTCGCCGCCGCGGTGAGCAGAAACTGCCACCACCGCGGCTTTACGCCCACGTCCGTCCAGGTCGCCTCGGACGCGCTCTGCCCGGTGGGGGCCACCTCGGCGAAGTAGCCGTCGTCCGGCATCAGGTGATCCCGATACCACGCTCGGACCTGCTGGATCCGCACGGCGAGCAGGTCGCTCTCGGTCATCGTCTGGGCCAGCCGGAGGAAGGTGAACTCTCCCAAGATCAAAACGATTGGCAGGACCGTCGCGAGAAACGGCCAGACCAAGGCGCTCTTGCCGGCCACGAGTCCCAAGCCGATGATCGCCGCGGAGAGCACCGCGAGGAATCCCGAGAGCCTGCCGTTCGCTTCGGTGATCGTGCCGGTGTATGCGGCCTGCAAGGAGCTGCGCTCGCTCGAGAAAGCCACCACCAGCGCCTGTTCCCGCTCGTCGTCGTCCATCCGAACCCCTGTTTCCCGTTCCCCGAACGGCCGATCTCGTGGTTATCCCTTGTGGGCCGCGCCTTGGTCCGGTTCCGCTGTCAGACGGTCACGATGAGGACGCCGGCCAGCGCCGCAGCGATGCCTATTCGCTGCACGGGGTCGATTCGCTCGCGCAGCACCGCGGCGACCAGCACGATGGTCACCACCGGGTGAAACGCGCTGAGAACGGCCACGATGCTCAGGTAGCCGAGTTGCGCCGCGGCGGTGTAAGCGGCGTCGGCCCCGATGATGAGAACGCCGATCAGTAGCAGACTCGGCACCACTCGCCACGGCACGTTGAGCTGCGCCCGGACGGCCAGCACGAACCCGAGTATTCCGATGACCGCGGTGAGGCGTGACACCACCAGCGCCCACGGGATCCCACCGGCTCCTGCGAAGTCCATGAAGACGAAGAACGCACCAAATCCGGCGGCGGCGACCGCCCCGTGCGCCACTGCGGCCGCCGTACCGCCGCCGGTTGATCCCCGCTGGTGCGCGGCAAGAACGATCCCGGCGACGAGGAAGCCCAGCCCTGCGAACTGCAGCAGGTTCGGCACCTCACCCAGAGCCACCCCGACACCGATCGGCACCACCGGAGCGGCCGCCGCGACCGGCGCCACCACGCTCGCTCGACAATGCGCCAGCCCTCGGTAGAGGGCAGCGACCCCCACCAACTCGCTGAGCCCCGCACCGGCCGCAGCCATCAGGTGAGCCGGCCCTGGCGGCCCCGTCCCCAGCACCGCCAGGTTCGCCGTCAGAAGGATCAGCGCCGCGGTCTGGGAGATGAGCAGCACCGGCGCCAGCCCTAGCCGGCGGCTGCGCACCCCACCGAGGAAGTCGGAGACACCCCAGCTCACGGCCGACACGAGGGCGAGGACGACCGCGCCGGTCACCATGCGTCACCGACGGTGGGCGCGAGGTTCGTCGCCGCCGTGTCCCGGTGCGGGCACCGACGCGCCCCGGCATCAAGACCCCTGACGGCATCCAGCCGCGCTTCCGGGACTTCGGCACCCCGCTCCAGGCCGCTGTCGACCCCCGCCCGCTCAGCCATCACACACTCCATAACGGTTACATGTAACCAACATCAGGCTCACCCTAGCCCGAACTTGGTTACACATCAACAAGATGCGGTTAGACTGGCGGCGTGACCAACATTCCGCCGCCTTCCCTGGCAGGTCGGCAGACAAACGCCCGACCGCTGCCGCCGGCCGACCGGCAGGCATGGGTCGCCTACCGGGAGATCCGGCTGCTCCTCGACGCCCGCGTGACCCGCGACCTCGAGGCGGCCGTCGACCTGTCCATGCCGGATGTCGACGTCCTGGCGGCCGTCAACGCGCTCGCAGAGCGCGACCCGACGCCAGAACGCACCACCTGGCTGGTCCCGCTCCTCCCCGACGCCGCCCGGTCGACGCGGGCAGCCCATTGCGTCCGCGTGGCCGCCCTCGCCGACCGAATGCGCTGGTCACGCAGCCGCCTGTCCCGTCAACTCGGCCGCATGGAGCGCCGCAATCTGATCGCACGGGTCCCCTGCACGCTTGACGGCAGAGGCGACGACATCGAGCTCACCGACCTCGGCCGCCAAGCCCTCGAACGGGCCGAGTCGCAACTCGAGGCCGCCGTGCGGACACACTTCACAGACGCGCTGACGGAGGAGCAACGAGCCACTCTCAGGCAGATCAGCGCAACGCTGAAGACCGGGGATCCCGCAGTCACTGCCGAGTGAAACGAGCGACGACGGCCTGTCGGCGCGGACGGCCGGCATCGAGTGATCCGGTAGCGACCCCGCCGGCCGGCCCACCGGTGCCATGACGGCCGGCAACTCACCGGCGGTCGTCGCGACAAGCCGTTCGCCGGCCTGTTCGCCGCCCTCGCCTACACCACGGTGATGAGCGTCCTGGACAACCTGCACCGCAAGGGCTGGGCGGAGCGGGGCTCACGGGCCACCGCCCGACCGTCCCGGCCCGCACTCGACCCACCCGGCTCGGTGGTGGCAGCACCATGTCAGTCACCTTTACTTCATACGGCGAACGAATTAAGCGGTCAAGTGGCCGAAAGGCTGATGCGGCGTACACCCGAAGCGCTTTGGCAGCGAAAACGCCGCCGACTCCAGGTGCGGTGCGCACCGGACAGGCATCGCGCGCCGCACCCACGCGCTGCGGTTTACTGGGCGACTTGTTTTCTTCTGGAAATTAAGAAAGTCCTTGCAAAGCATTGACGAGCCGCCGCGCCGGTCCCTAGCGTCTCCGGCGAAGGCCTTCCAGTGTGTACGGACCGCCGTGCTACCGGCGTCCGTCCCACGCCGCTACTCCCGGGCCTGCCGCCCCCCGGCGGCCCCACTCAGCGTCCACCCGCGACCCCCGCCGTCGGCGCAGCCGCGCCCGACGTCGTCGGCCGCTGCGCGGACCTCGCCGCACGCGAAAGGATCTGCATGCGCATCAAGGCGTTCCTGCTACCCACGGCGCTCGCCCTGGCCCTGTCCGGGACACCGGTCGTCGCCCACGCCGCACCCCCCACCGCCCGCCCCACCGACGCGGTCGACCTGGACGTGCTCTTCGTCAGCGCGCACCCCGACGACGAGGCCGGCAGCCTCGCCACCCTCGGCCAGTGGAAGGAGAAGTACGGCGCCAAGGCCGGCGTCGTCACCATCACCCGCGGCGAGGGCGGGGGCAACGCCGTCGGCCTGGAGGAGGGACCGCCGCTGGGCATCATCCGGGAGCGCGAGGAGCGCACCGCGATCGGCAAGGCCGGGGTGGAGAACCTCTACAACCTCGACCGCGTCGACTTCTGGTACACGGCCTCGGCGCCCCTGTCGGAGCAGATCTGGGGCCACGACGAGACGCTGGGCCAGATCGTCCGGGTGATCCGGCAGACCCGGCCCGAGATCCTGATGACGATGAACCCGTCCCCCACCCCCGGCAACCACGGCAACCACCAGCAGGCCGCCCGGTTCGCCGCCGAGGCGTTCCACGCCGCCGCCGACCCCAGAGCCTTCCCCGAGCAGCTCACCCGGGAAGGGCTCACGCCGTTCCGGGCGGCCAAGCTGCTGCGTACCGGCGGCACCGGCACCTCGACGGCCGGGCCGCGGTGCGCCTCCAGCTTCGTGCCGACCGTCCCCACCGACCAGGTGTTCGGCGTCTGGGAGGGCACTCGCGCCGCCGACGGCCGGACCTGGGCCGAGATCGAGGTCGACGCCCGCCGGGAGTACGTCACCCAGGGCTGGGCGAGCACCGCCGCCGCCCCCACCGACCCCGCCGCGATCCGCTGCGACTTCTACACCCTGGTCGACAGCCGCGTCCCGTACGACCCGTCGGACACCTCACCCGAGGCGATCCTGCGCGGGTCGGTGCTGCCCCCGGCCGCCGGCGGACTGCCCCGCGGCACCGAGTTCCAGCTGACCGCCGACCGGTTCGACCTCGCCCCCGGGCAGCGCGTCACGGTCACCGCCCACGTACGGGCGCCCCGCAACCGGGCGCTGACCGCGCCCCGGATCGCGCTGCGGCTGCCCGAGGGCTGGACCGCCACCGGCTCCGGCGCGCTCCGCGGCGCCGTACCGGCCGGCAAGGAGCGTACGGCCACCTTCACCGTGACCGTCCCGGCCGGCACCGGCACCAACGCCCAGCACCTGCTCGGCGCGTCGCTCACCACCGGCCAGGGCGCCGGCCGGACCGACCGCGCCGTCCGGGTGGTCGCCGACGTACGCGGCACCCTGGAGCCGCTGCCCGAGGTCGGGCTGTTCCGGAGCTGGGCCGGCGACAGCGGCTACCCGCAACTGGACACCCTGATCAAGCCGGTGCTGACCATCGGCTCGGGCAAGAGCCGGACCGTCCGGATCGACCTGCGCAACCACGGCACGACGACGCAGAGCGGCACCGTCGCCCTCGGCCTGCCGGCCGGCTTCACGGCTGACGCGGCGACGAAGAGCTACACCGGCCTGGCGCCGGGCGCCACCGGCGCGGTCACCTTCACCGTCACCAACAGCGACGCCGGCCTGCCGACCGCCAACGAGGGCGGCGACGGCGGCGACTACGGATTCACCATCACCACCACCAGCGGCACCGGCAGCACGGTGGAGACCGGCGCCCTGGAGATCGTGCCGACCAGCGTGGTCCCGCGCGCCGGGCAGAACCACGCCGTCGACGGGGTGGCCGGCCCCGGCGAGTACCCGGGCGCGGAACTGGACCTGTCCCGCATCTGGGAGGGACAGGCCACCACCGGACAGGACGCCTCGGCCACCGGGCGGATCGCCTGGACCGAGGACGCCCTCCTCGTCTTCGTGCAGGTCACCGATGACGTCCTCGGCAAGAAGGTGGTGCCCCAGGACTGCAAGCGACAGCGGCGCACCGACAGCGTCGAGATCATCGTCGACCCCAAGGGGAACTCGACGGACACCTCCACCGTGTTCAAGGCGGGCATCTTCCCGGTCACCGACGACCCCGCCAACGGCGACCCGCCGTGCTGGCAGCGGGACGCCGACAACCGGCAGGGACCGGGTGCCACGACCGCCCCCGGCATGACCGTGGTCAGCAAGGTCACCGCCCCGTACACCGGTTACACCATCGAGGCCCGCATCCCGTTCGCGGTGCTGCCCGACGCGATCGACCCGACGCACATGGGCTTCAACGTGCTGGTCTACGACTCGGACACCCAGGACCTCAGCTCCCAGTCCCGGCTCGGCTGGTCCACGTTCACCGGCGTCCGCGCCGACCCGTACCGGTACGGGCTGGTCACCCTGCCCGGCCTCACGCCGGCGGACCGGCAGCCCACCGCCCCCGTCTTCCCGGACACCGCCGCGCGCAGCGTGCACAGCGCGCAGACCATCGCGCAGTCGGCGGTGGACGGCGTCGCGCCGGCCGCCGTGGCCCGGCTGCCCGAACGGGCGCTGCGACTGACCGGCCAACGACAGGTGGCCGGCGGCGTGCGGGTGACCGTCCGGGCCGACCGCGCCGGCACGGCGTACCTGCACACCTACGACGGCGAGCGGTCGCTCGGTGAGCACACGGTGCGGCTCCGTCCCGGACGCCCGGTCACCGTCCTGGTGCCGGTGACCGGTGGCACGCCCACCTCCGTCCTGGCCGCCTTCGAAAGCGGCGGTGCGGCACTCGCCCGCCAGGTCCCGTTGACCTGATCCGCGTGCCGGAACCCCCGCCGACCGGCGGGGGTTCCGGTCCCGGCCGCGACCCGCCCGAGGTGAGTTCCGCGCCTTGTCCGGCCCTCCGGCGCTCCCGCTTCCGGGTTCGTATGCGGGCACCGGTCAGGCGCCGACGCGGCGTGTCTCGTAGGCCCACATGACGATCTCGACGCGGTTGCGGGCGTTGAGCTTGCGCATCAGGGCGGCGATGTGGGTCTTGACGGTGCTGAGGCTGATGGCCAGCTCGTCGCCGATCTCGCTGTTGGTCCGCCCGCGGGCGGCAGCGAGCAGGACCTGTTCCTCGCGAGCGGTCAGCGGCTCGACCGGCTCGGGGGGCACCGGACGCGGACGGCTGTTCGCGAAGGAGGACAGGAGCCGCGCGGTGATGTTCGGGGCGATCAGGGCGTCGCCGCGGGCGGCGGCATGGACGGCCTGGGCGAGCATCTCGGCGCCGGCGTCCTTGAGGAGGAAGCCTCGGGCGCCTGCCTTCAGCGCGCCGTAGACGTACTCGTCGAGGTCGAAGGTGGTGATGACGACGACGGGCAGCGGATCGGCGACGTCGGCGCCGGCGAGCTGGCGGGTGGCTTCGATCCCGTCGACCTCGGGCATCCGGATGTCCAGCAGGCACACATCGGGACGCAGCGAACGGGCCAGGGCGATCGCCCGGCGGCCGTCGGCGGCCTCACCGACGACGGTGATGCCCGGCTGGGCGTCCAGGATCATGCAGAGCCCGGCCCGGACGATGTCCTGGTCGTCGGCGACCAGCACGCGGATGGTCATGACGCCCGCGCTTTCCGGGGCAGCGAGGCGTCGACGCTCCAGCCGCCGTCCGGGTCAGGTCCCGCCCGGAGGGTGCCGCCGAGCAGGCTCGCCCGCTCGGCCATGCCGCGCAGCCCGTAGCCGGCGTGCGGGGAGCGGGTCGTGGTCGCCGCACCGTCGTCACGCACCCGCAGGCGCACCTGGCCGCGGGATGCGGTGACGTCGACGGTGACTCCGGTGGCGCCGGAGGCGTGGCGGGTCGCGTTGGTGACCGCCTCGGCGGCGATCAGGTAGAGCGCGGTGCCGACCGCCGGCTCGACGGTCTCGACGTCGCCGGAGACCCGCACGCGGACGCCCAGCACCTCGCCGCCGGGACGAGCGAGTCGTTCGACGTCCGCCACCCCCCGTCGGGGGGCGAGGTCGGCGTCCGTTCCGTCGCGCAGCACCCCCACGAGCGCTCGCATCTCCCTGAGCGTCCGGGACGCCTCCTCCTCGATCGTGACCAGGGTGGCCAACGCGCGCTGCGGATCCGCGGCGGACAACGCGCGACCTGCCTGTGCCTGGACGGCGATGGCCAGGACCCGGTGGCCGACCGTGTCGTGCAGCTCGCGGGCGAGTTCGTTGCGCTGACGAAGCCGCACCTGCTCGATGTCGCGCTCGTGGCTTCTGGCGCGGTAGCGCACCGCCGCGCCGAGCGCGGCCGAGAACAGGAAGAACCCGTAACCGGCGATCTTCTCCGCGGGTGAGGTCGGGTCCGCGACGAGGGTGACGGGTAGCCAGACGAGGATGATGCCGAGTCCGAGGGCGGCCTCTCGACCTGCCCCCCAGCGCAGCAGGGCGTAGGGCAGCACCAGCAGGCCCGCGATGCCCAGCAGACCTGTGGCATCGATGACCGCGATCCTCGCGATGTCGAACGCGAGAACGGTCCCGAAGGCAACGGCGACCGCGGCCAGCGGCCGCGTGCGTCGCCAGAGCAGGCACGCCGCGACCACGACGCTGACACCGACCAGCAGCGGCGCCCAGGCCCGGTCGTCGCGCAGCAGTATCTCGACGAGCGAGATCGCGACGAGAGCCGAGGACAGCGCCCAGTCCCGCCAGACCCGCACCGGCGGGCGCGCGGGACGCGGCTCAGCCCAGATCCCAGCAACCATGCTTCCCCCCTCCCGGACAAGGTAGGAGGGTCGCCGCTCGGGCGAATCAGCCGAAAGTACGGCGGCTTTCCCGTGCCGGGGACCGGGACAGCGCGAGCCCGCGAGCGGATGTGGCACCCGTCGGCGCTGCTCATAGTGAAGACGTCGGGTGAGCCGACCCGGCTGACACCAGCACCCAGGAGAACCGATGATCAGAACCGACAAACCAGCCGGCGCGCTCCAGGAGCCGCACCTCCCGGTCCAGGCGAAGCTCGCCGCGGCCTGGACCAGCTTCATGTTCCTCTACCTCTACGTCGACTACCTCGCCCTGTACAAGCCCGGCTTCATCGACGAGATCCGGGGCGGCGTCGTTCACGAGTTCGACACCGGCCCCACCTTCGTCGCCCTCGCGCTCACGCTCATGGCCGTCCCGATCCTCATGATCCTGCTCTCCACGACACTCCCGGCCCGGGTCAACCGCACCGCCAACCTCGTCGTGGCGACGCTCTACATCCCCGTCTCGGTGTACAACGCGGACGGCGAGTCCTGGACGTACGTCTCCTTCTACGGCCTCTCCATCGGGCTCGAGTTGCTGCTCCTGGCCTTCGTCCTGCGCGCCGCGTGGACCTGGCCGCGGGGAACTCGAGTCACCGCCGGCCGCGACCTCGCCGAGGCCCGGCGGTGACGGCGGCCCGGGACACGAGCCGGGCGTCCCCGACGGTCTGAGGCCACGTCGCGTCGTACGACCCGGAAACACCTACGGTGCGGGGCAAGTGTCGACCTTGCCGCGCACCGTTCAGGGTTCGGTTACCAGGGGGGACAGCCGATCGACACCTCGGGGCTCACCGCGAGCACCGTTCCCGCACCGCTTCGAATGGTCGCCTTCGCGGTGGCGAAGGCGATGATGTCCTCGGTCCAGAACGAGTGCCCGGCGATGGTGCCGTCAGGGGCCACGGTCTGGGTACGGCTTTCGGACTCCAGGTCGGACATCTGCCAGACGTCGACCGTGATGGTCACCGTCGTCCCGGGCGTCAACCCGTAGCCGTCCCCGTAACCCCAGATCTCAAGCTCGTTGCAACCGCCCCCCGCCACGGCGACAGGCGCGGCAGCCGCCACTGCGACCGTTCCGGGCGTGATCGCCAACAGGGCCGCCCCGGCCAGCGCAGTCGCGGCACGTCCTACCCTCGTCCTCAATCCGTTCATCATTTTCTCTCTCTCGACAAACAGCCGTTCGCGCGGGAGAAGGGTATGGGCGACATCTATATCCGGCCTATGTCGACGGACCCGGCCCGCCCGATCACCCGACGGACCACGGCAGCTCCCCGCGCGTCACGCGCCCGTGCAGGACAATGGTCCCCACGACCGTCCCGGTGCTCGCGACGCCCGTGCGCGATCTGCTCCCCGGGAGTCCATTCGTGGCGGCGCCGATCCGTCACTGCAGCCAGGGTGGTGCCGACCTCCATGGAGTCCCGATCGCTACGCCGCGACATCCCTGAGTCAGCGTGATACCCGAAGTGCTGGGCACCGTGGGAGTCGGCTTCATCTCGGCCTTTCTTCCCGTCGTGCCTGCCGAGCCGTACCTCGTCGGGCTGGTCGCCACGACGACGACCAACCCCGCGCTGCTGGCCGCCGCGGCAGCCCTTGGTCAGAGCGTCGGCAAGCTGACGATCTTCCTGACCGCGCGCGGGACACTGCGGTCACCGATGCTGCGTCACTGGCTCGCCAGGAAGCGGGCCCTCGTGGTCCGGCGCGGCGATTCCGCGAGCCAGCACCCCGGTCGGCTGCGCCGCATGGCGAACAGGCTGGTCACGGTGGTCTCGGCGGATCGCCACCGGATCACCGGCCCGCTGCTGCTGTTCGTGAGCGCCTTCACCGGCGCACCACCGCTCATCGTGATGACCTTCACCGCCGCCGCCGGCAAGATGCGCACGGCGGTCTTCGCGGTCGCATGCCTCCTCGGCCGCACGGCCCGCATGATGGTCGTGGCACTGCTCCCCGCGCTCGCCGGGCTGTCGCTCCATCTCTGACAGTTCGACATCCGTCCGCTGATCGGACCGACGCCGCCCCGGCAATCAGCCAAGAAAAGCTTGCACGTGTCCCGTCGACTTAGGCGTTGGCCTATATGCTCGGTAACCCGAGAGGAGATCTTTATGATCACCACGGACGGACAGCCGACCCGGTCGCCAGTGGCGCTCGATGCCAGCCACGGATGGGCTCGCGACGTCCCGACCTCGATCACCAATGTCCCCAACGCGATCACCGTTGTCCGAACCGTGGTTTCCGTCTTCCTGGCCGTCACCGCGATCTCTTCCGGGAGTGGGCCGCTGCTCGCCTGGGCCGTCGGCGCCTATTGGCTCGGCGACATCCTGGACGGTTGGGCGGCCAGGACGCTGGGACAGGAGACACGGTTCGGGGCCGTTCTCGACATCGCCTGCGACCGGTTGTGCTGCGCGCTCTGCCTCGCCGGCCTGATGCTCCGCTTTCCGGAGATGACCGCGCCCCTCGCGCTCTTCGCCGCGCAGTTCCTCGTCCTCGATCTCGTTCTCAGCCTGTCGTTCCTCCGGTGGCCGGTGCTGAGCCCCAACTACTTCCACCTGGTGCACCCCGGGGTCTACCGGTGGAACTGGTCGCCGGTGGCCAAGGCGGCGAACACCGGCGGCTTGGTGGTGCTTGCCGTGGTCGCGCCGTCGCCGGTCTGGCCGGCGCTCTTCGCCGTCGCTGTCGTCCTGGTGAAGGCGGCTTCGCTCGTGGTCGTCCGACGGCTGCCGCGCCCCTAGCCGCGCCGGCCCGAGCGCACCGCCCCGACGAGGAGCGCCTGGACGAGGCGGGGCGCGGAGCGGCAGGAGCAGAGGTGATCGAATAACCAGGCTGGAGACGGCATCCCTCCCCGCCACGCACCGGCGGGCACTCGGCCCCGACGGGCCGGTGCGCAACGTGCCGACACGCCATCACCGCGGTACGCCTGGTGGTTTGCCTCGCCCTGGCGATCCCGGCCTTCGTCCACAGCAGTGCCCCGCTCACGCTGGCCGCGATCATCGCCTACTCGGCCGGGGACGTCGCCGACGGCCAGACCGCCCGCCGGCTGCGCCAGGAGACCCGGCGCGGCGCCGTCTTCGACATCGTCGCCGATCGGGTGTCGGGTGTGGCCGTCATACTCGCGCTGACAGAGGTGCGGCCATCAATGGCAGCCCCCCTCTTGCTATTCCTCGTGCAGTTCGACGTGCTGGACTGCATCCTCAGTCTCCGATTCTTGCACTGGCCGATCCTGAGTATCAACTACTTTTACCTCGTCCACCGCGGCGCCTACCGGTGGAACTGGTCGCCGATGGCCAAGGACGTCAATACCGCGAGCCTGGTTCTGCTCGTCGCCTTCGTGCCGTCACCGGCCTGCGCCACCGTTTTCGTCATCGCCGTGATCATGGTGAAAGTCGGATCATTGCGCGCGCTTCACCGCCTTGCCGCCACGTCTTCCGAGGTGAGCGCGGCAGCACGGCAACCTGTCCGAATTATACATTAAAACGGATAAGTAAATTTCGACGCCTGCTGATTGACGACTACGCAGCGGGGGCAACAATCGTCACAAATGCGTCATAGCATGCGTCCGGAAACAGCGCCGTAACCCTGCGATGACGGAGCGTCCCCGAACGATCGAGCCACATCGCCACCGGAATCCGCCCGACTCGGCCCACCACCGGGCCCGGTGGTGATCGGATGACCGTGACCTGCGCCGGAACCGTTCGGCCGACAGGTCGCGGTCTTTGTATGGGACCACCAATAGCCCGTTGATGGGCGGCGGGTGCGGTCCCGGCCAACTAACACAGATCGCGGGAGCCTGCCAAGTGCACGCGATCGGCGCCGCACGCAATCCTCCGCTCGGATTGCCTCTTCGGTGCGGCGATGTGTACCTTCCGTGTAAGCGGTGATTGACTGGTAGATCGCAGGCAGACAAGACACCTGTTTGTGGTTGCGGTCGACGGCGGATCGTTCTGCGGAGCGCCTTAAAGATCTGTTCCGGAGATGCCCTGTCCGTCCGGCTAGTGACCTACCACGGCAGTCAACGGGGGACGTCGTGCATTTGAATTCTCGTCCGGACAGTCGGCTCCTCACGCCCACGTTGGGAACTCCCCGCGGGCGCACCTCGTCCGGCCCCTCTCCTCGCGCGATAGCCGCGCCGCCGTCCCGGTCCAGGCCGGGGCGGAGCGCGCCGGACGGTCGCGCCGCCCTCGCCGGTCCGCCGGCGGCGACGAGCGCCGTCCGCTCAGGAACTGCCTCCCACCAAGCGCCCGCGCCGCGGGGTCGAACGAAAGGCAGACGATGCAGTTCCGCATCCTAGGACCGGTCGGCCTCTGGGCCGACGATGACGAGGTGCCGCTCCACGGCATGAAGCAGCGCACCCTGATGGCCGCGCTCATGCTGTCCCGCGGACGGGCACTCTCCGACCACCAGATCGGAGAGCTGCTGTGGGGCGCGGACCCGCCCGAGACGTTCCAGGCCCAGATCTACACCTACGCGTCCCGGCTGCGACGCCTGCTGCGCGACTCCATCCAGATCGTGCGGCGGGGGGCCAGCTACACGCTGCACATGCCGGGCACCCGCTTCGACTACGAGGAGTTCACCGACCTGTCGGCGAAGGGAACCGCCGCGCTGCGGGAGGACCGGCCACAGGAGGCGAGCGAGATGCTGCGCCAGGCGCTGGACCTGTGGCGCGGGCCGGCGATGACCGACGTCACCGAGCAGCTCTCCGACCGGGAGCGCCCGGCCATGGAGGAGGCCCGGCTCACCGTCCTGGAGAACCGGATCGACGCCGACCTGGCCAACCACCGCCACGAAGAGGTCACCGCCGAACTGCTCGGCCTGGTGCGGCAGTATCCGCTGCGGGAACGGCTGAGGGCCCAGCTGATGCTGGCGCACTACCAGTCCGACCGGCAGGCCGACGCGTTCGCCGTGTTCCACGAGGGGCGCCAATGCCTCGACGACGAACTGGGTGTCCAGCCGGGAGCGGCCATGCAGTACACGTACCAGGCGATCCTGACCGGCAAGCAGAGCGCGGACAGCCCGGCGGGCCAATAGGCCGGATACCGACGAAATATAGGCCTGCGGCAGAGGGTCGGCATTGACCGACTCGCCTGGAAGGACCCGCAGATGGCCGTCGACAGCACCTGGACTCCGCTGGAGATCTCCCCGCACGACGTCGGCTGCGAGGCCGAGCCTCGCGCCCTGATCGACTACGTGCGGGGAGAACCCGATCTCACCGATCTGCTGGCTCGCGAGAAGGCCGTGGTGTTCCGCGGTTTCCAGGCCACACCGGACGCGCTGCCCGGCGTGCTCGATGAGCTCCTGCCGGACCGGCTCGCCTACGTCCACGGCAACTCGCCGCGCACGAAGGTGGGCCAGAACGTCTACACCTCGACCGAGTACCCGCCGGAATTCACCATCTCGATGCACAACGAGCTGTCGTACGGGCACGCGTGGCCCTCCCGGCTCCTCTTCTTCTGCGAGACGGCTCCCGAGACCGGCGGCGCCACCCCGGTGGTCGACGGCGAGCGCTGGCTCGAGTCGCTCGACGCCGACGTACGCGACGCCTTCGCCGGCGGGGTCCGGTACACGCAGAACCTGCACAGCGGCCGCGGTCTCGGCAAGAGCTGGCAGGACACCTTCGAGACCGACGACCGCGACGCCATCGAGGGCTTCCTCGGCGACTCCGAGGCGGAGTGGGAGTGGCGCAAGGACGGCTCCCTGCGGGTGATCCAGCGCCGGCCGGCCACCACCGAGCACCCGATCACGGGCACGCGCGTCTGGTTCAACCAGGCCGACCAGTGGCACGCGGCCGGCCTCGGCTCGGAGACCGCCGCGGCGCTGGCGCGGGTCATCCCGGCCGACGAGCTGCCGCAGTCGGTCACCTTCGCCGACGGTTCGCCGATCCCGGACACGTACGTCGAGCAGATCCGCGACCGGGGCCTGGAGCTGGCCGTCGACGTCGACTGGCACGCCGGCGACGTCCTGCTCATCGACAACGTGCTGGTCGGGCACGGCCGCCGCCCGTTCACCGGCAAGCGGCGGGTCCTCGTCGCGATGTCCAGCTGAGCTGGGGGTCGTCATGACCGCGAACCTGCACGAGCAGCGCATCGGATCGTCCCTGCGGCGTAGCGCCAGGCGGTTCGCGACCGGCGTCACGGTCGCCGCCGTCCGCCACGGCGCGGACTCGCATGCCCTGACCGCCAACTCCTTCCTGACCCTGTCGCTCGAACCGCCGCTGGTCGGCCTCTCGGTAACCGCGTACGGCCGGATGCGGGCCCTGATCGAGCCCGGTGACCTGCTCGGGATCAGCGTCCTCTGCGAGAGCCAGCACGAGTACGCGCAGCACTTCGCGGCCCGTGAGCGGGGCGTCCTCCCGTCGCACCTGCCGCCGCTGACGATGGCCGAGCCGGCCCCGCTGGTGCCCGGCTGCCTGGCCTGGTTCCAGTGCCGGATCGCCCAGATCCACCCGGTCGGCGACCACGACCTGCTCGTCGCCGATGTGCTCGAGTGCGACGTCGCCAACCGTGACGACCCACCCCTGATCTTCCTGGACGGCGGTTACCGGACGGCCGGAACCGAGGTGCGCCATGACTGACCAGCTGTCCCACCGGATCCCGCTCTCCGCGGCGCAGCAGGGCGTCTGGTTCGCCCACCGGCTGGACCCGACAGGCCAGCAGATGAACTGCGCCGAATACCTGGACATCGTCGGGCCTGTCGACGCCGGGCTGATGCGGCACGCCTGGCGGCAGGTTGCCGGCGAGGCCGACGCGGTGCGTACCGCCGCGATCGTCGAGGACGACGGCGATCTGGTGCAGATCATCGCGAGCGAGCCGCTGTCCGAACTGGAATGCCACGACCTGAGCGGGGCCGCGGACCCGGCCGCCGAGGCGCGTCGTTGGGCTACCGCCGACATCACCCGGGCGGTCCAGCCGGCGGCGGGCGGGCTCGTCTCGGCCGCGCTGCTCACGCTTGCCGACGAACGTCACTGGTTCTACTACCGCCTGCATCACGCCGTCATCGACGGCTACGGCGTGCTCCTGCTCGGGCGGCGGCTGGCCGAGGTGTACACCGCCCTCGCCGCGGGTCCCGAGCGGCAGGCCGAGGCGTCCGGCCCGCCGCTGGGGTCGATCGAGCTGCTGGTCGGGCAGGACCGCGCGTACCGCGACTCGGCGGCGTTCGCCCGCGACCGCGACTACTGGGCGGGCCGCCTCGGTGACCAGCCCGAGGTGATGCGGATGCCCGGGCGACCGGCCGCTCCCGAGCGGCCGCTGCGGCTGAGCAGCCCGGACCGGCTGGGCGACGGGGACGTCGCGGCGCTCTCCGAGGTGGCCCGCCGCAACGGCACGACCTGGCAGGTGGTCCTGCTGACCGCGATCGCCGGGTACGTGCACCGCGTCACCGACCGCCGGGACGTGATCCTGGGCCTGCCGGTGGCCGGGCGGCGAACCGCGGCGGCGCGCCTGGTTCCGGGGATGGCCACCAACTCCGTGGCGCTGCGCATCGACGTCGACCCCGCGAAGAGCCTGACCGAGCTGATCCCGGCGATGGCGGCCGAGGTGGGCGGCGCGCTCCGACACGAGCGCTACCGCGCCGAGGATCTCCGCCGGGCGCTGGGTCTCACCGGCAGCGCCAACCCCTTCCTCGGTCCGATGGTCAACTTCATGCCCTACGAGCAGGAGCTCCGCTTCGGCGCGGCGTCCGCGACGTTCCACAATCTGGCGTCGGGCCCGATCGTCGACTATTCGATCTCCATTTCCG
This sequence comes from Micromonospora sp. NBC_01392, assembly GCF_045040125.1. Taxonomy (NCBI): domain Bacteria; kingdom Bacillati; phylum Actinomycetota; class Actinomycetes; order Micromonosporales; family Micromonosporaceae; genus Micromonospora; species Micromonospora sp. NBC_01392. Next base: position 4,842,684 of record NZ_CP109549.1, read on the forward strand.
GTACGCCCGGCGGCCCGATGCCGCTGATGTTCGAGGCGAACCCCGAGCACCACGACGAGCAGGGGCTGCTCGCGCACAAGGACCGGGCGCTCGCCTTCATCCGGGCCGTCCTGGCCACTCCGGACACGGCGGTCGGCCGGCTCGAGGTGCTGACGCCGGACGAGCGCGCGGCCGTGCTGGCCGCCTCCCAGGCGCCGGAACGCTCCGACCCGAGCGGCCGGGTCACCGTCGAGAAGCTGGTGGAGCGGCAGGCGTCCGCCACGCCCGACGCGGTCGCGTTGGTGCACGGCGACGATGAGGTGACCTATTCCGACCTGGCGGCGCGAGCCGCGGCCGTGGCCCGCTGCCTCGCGGCCCGGGCGGTCGGACCGGAGGACTTCGTCGCGCTGGCGATTCCCCGCTCCCGCGGGCTGATCGTCGCCATGCTGGGTGTGCTGCGGAGCGGCGCGGCCTACGCCCCGATCGACGTCGCCTATCCCGAGGGCCGGATCCGGTTCATGCTCGAGGACCTTCGTCCGCGGTATGTGCTGGTCACCGAGGAGACGGCCGGCTCGGTGCCGGACGGCGCGGAGCCGATCCTGCTCAGCGAGGCCGAGGCGTTCGCCGGGGACGCCGCACCGGCGGGCGCGGAGGCCGACCATCCGGCGTACGTCATCTACACCTCCGGATCGACGGGCACGCCCAAGGGGGTGGTCGTGTCGCGTCGGGCCATGCTGAACTTCGTCCTCGACCACGCCGACCGGTTCGGCTTCGACGCCGGCAGCCGCTCGTTGCAGTTCGCGTCGCCCAGCTTCGACGTCGCCACCGGGGACATCTGGCCGGTGCTCGTGCGCGGCGGACGGCTGGTGCTGCCGCAGCCCGACCAGGCCGCCGGCGCCGAGTCGCTCGTCGGGCTGCTGCGGCGACAGCGGATCACCCATGCCGCGATCCCGCCGGTGATGCTGGCCCAGCTACGCGGTGACGACCTGCCCGAACTCGTCTCACTGATCACCGGTGGAGAAACACCCGGTGACGATCTGGTACGCCGCTGGGCCGCCGGCCGTCACATGGCCAACGTGTACGGCGTGACCGAGGCCGCCGTGGCCAGCACCGTCAGCCCGCCGCTCGACACGGTGGAGACGCCCGCACCGATCGGTCACCCGATTCGGGGCACCCAGGCACTGGTCCTCGACTCGCAGCTCACCCTCACCGCGCCGGGTGTCGCGGGCGAGCTCTTCCTGGGCGGGGCCGGGCTGGCTCGCGGCTATCTCGGCCGGCCGATGCTGACGGCCGAACGCTTCGTGCCCAACCCGTACGGGCCGGCGGGATCGCGGCTGTACCGCACCGGGGACGTGGTGCGCCGGCGCGCCGACGACATGCTGGAGTTCTCCGGGCGTACCGACAACCAGGTGAAGATTCGTGGTTTCCGCGTGGAGCTGGGCGAGGTCGAGGCGGCGCTGGCGGCTCATCCCGCCGTTGCCGCGGCGGTGGTCGTGCTCCGCGAGGACCAGCCGGGGCACCGGATGCTTGTCGGCTACGCCCGGTCGGCCGACGGCGCGCAGGTGACCGGCGCGCAACTACGCCGCTTCGCCGGTGACAGGCTGCCGGAGCACATGGTCCCGGCCGCGGTGGTCCTGTTGGACGAGCTGCCGGTCACTCCCCACGGCAAAGTGGACCGCAAGGCGCTGGCGGCACCGTTGTTCCAGGCGGGCGGCGGCGACCGGCCGGACCCCACCTCCGTCGAGGGTGTGCTGTGCGAGCTGTTCGCCGAGGCGCTCGGGCAGCGCGAGGTCGGCGTCGACGACTCCTTCTTCGAGCTCGGCGGCGACAGCATCCGCGTCTTCCCGCTGGTGGCCAACGCGGCGGAACGCGGCCTGGAGTTCAGCGCCCGCGACGTCTTCCAGCACGCCACCGTGGCGCGCCTCGCCCAGGTCGTGCGCCGGACCGCACCGGAACCTGCGGCTCCGGCCGGTCAGGTGGAGCCTGACCTGCCCTGGCTGGACGGCACCCGGCGGGCGGCGCTGGCCGAGGAGTATCCGGGGATGACGGCGGTCCTGCCGGTCTCGCCGCTGCAGGAGGGCCTGCTCTTCCAGCATCTGGTGGCCCGGGGCGGCCGGGACGCCTACACCTCCCAGGTCCGCTTCCACCTGACCGGGCGGGTCGACCCCGACCGGTTGCGATCGGCCGCGGACTCGCTGCTGGAACGCCACGAGAACCTGCGGGCGGTGTTCCGCTACGACGACGGCTTCGCCGGGCCGGTCCAGGTCATCACCGGCGTACGCAGGGCGGGCTGGGCCCACACCGACCTGTCCGAGGCAGCCGACGCGGAGGCCGAGGCGGACCGGCTGGCCGCGGCGGACCGGGAACGCGGCTTCGATCTGACCCGCCCGCCGCTGCTGCGCCTGCACCTGATCCGGCTCGGCGACCGGCACCTGCTCACGCTCACCGCCCACCACGTGCTGTGGGACGGCTGGTCGACCGCGATCCTGGTGCAGGAGCTGTTCACCGCGTACGCCGGGGGAACGCTCGGCCCGGTCACGCCGTACCGAAACTATCTGCGCCACCTCGCGGGCACCGACGGGGAGGCCTCGCGCCGGGCGTGGCGCGAGGCGCTGGACGGCCTGACCGCGGCGACCCTCGTCGCGCCGGGCGCGCAGCCGGCCGCCGGCCCGCAGACCCAGCTGCGCCGGGACCTGGACGAGTCGCTGAGCGCCGCGCTCACCGACCGCGCCCAGGGCCTGGGCGTCACGCTGAACACGATCGTCGAGGCCGCCTGGGCGACCGTACTGTCCCAGCTCACCGGGCGCGACGACGTGGTGTTCGGCGCTTCCGTCTCGGGCCGGCCGCCGCGGCTGCCGGGCGTCGAGAACATCGTCGGGCTGCTCACCAACACCGTTCCGGTACGCGTGCGCCTGCGCGCCGGCGAGCCCGCCGGCGCCCTGGTCCAACGCGTCCAGAACGAGCAGGCCGACCTGATCGCCCACCACCACATGGGGCTGGGCGAGATCCAGCGGCAGAGCCCGCTCGGCGGTGAGCTGTTCGACACCGCGATCACCTTCGTCAACTACTCGTTCGACCCCGCCGCGTGGGACGCCGCGCTCGACGAGCCGCGGCTGACGGGCGTCGAGGTGGTGGACGACACCCACTACCCGGTACGGCTCGTCGTCGTGCCGGGCGAGCGGATCCACCTGCGGCTCGGCCACCGGCCCGGACTGTTCCGTCCGCGCGCCGCCGAGCAGCTGCTGGACCGGCTGGTGCGCGCGCTGCGCGACGCGGCCTGAGCACCGCGGACAACGGAAAGGAGCGCGGCGGTCGTGCGAACGCCGGACATCTTCATCAAAGGGCTCGGGACCTACGTACCCCCGACCGTACCCATCGAGCAGGCGGTCGCCGACGGGCGGTACCCGGCCGAGGAGGTCGGCCTGCACCAGCTCGCCGGCGCCGCCGTGGCCGGGGACGTGCCCGCGCCCGAGATGGCGCTGCACGCCGCCCGCGAGGCGCTCGGGCGCGGCGGGCACTCCCCCACCGACGTCAGCCTTCTGCTCTACGCCGACTCCTGGTACCAGGGGCCGGACGGCTGGCAGCCGCAGTACCACCTGCAGCGGCACCTGCTCGGCGGCGACCTGCTCGCGATGGAGGTACGGCAGGGCTGCAACGGCATGTTCGGCGCCCTGCAACTCGGCGCCGGATTCCTCGGCGACGGCGCCGCCCGGGCCCGGGCGGCGCTGCTCGTGGCGGCGGACAACTTCGGCACCCCGCTGATCGACAGGTGGCGGATGGGGCCCGGCTACGTGGCGGGTGACGCGGCGAGCGCGGTCCTGCTCAGCACCGAGCCCTCGTTCGCCCGGCTGCTCTCGGTCTGCTGCGCCGCCGTGCCCGGGGCCGAGAAGATGCACCGCGGCAACGAGCCGCTCTTCCCGCCGGGCCCGACCGTCGGGCGGTCCCTCGACTTCGCCGCCCGCAACGCCGACTTCAAGCGGGAGGTGCTGGCCGACGGCACCGGCACCGCGGCCCTGGTCGGCATCCACCGCCAGACGCTCGCCGTGGTCGACCGGACGCTCGACGAGGCGGGCATCGACATCGGCGACGTGACGCGGGTGGCGTACATGAACTACTCCCGGGAGATCGTCGAACAGCGCTGCATGGCCGTCCTCGGCCTGGCCATGTCCCGCTCCACCTGGGACCACGGCCGCACCCTCGGCCACCTGGGCGCCAGCGACCAGATCGTGGCCCTGGACCACCTCCTCGCCACCGGCGCCCTCGAGCCCGGGGATCACCTGCTCATGCTCGGCGTCGGGCCGGGCGTGACGGTGTCCAGCGCCGTGGTGCGGATCGAACACCCTGCTCCCTGGTTCGAACAGTGAGGAGACACTGATGGGGACATCCGACATCGCGCCGATCGCCGTCATCGGCGCCGGCTGCCGGTTCGCTGGCGACGTCCACAGCGCCGACGACTTCTGGCGGCTGCTGGTCGACGGCCGTGACGGCATCGGCGACCCGCCCACCGAACGGTGGGCGGCGTATCAGGACGTCGGCCCGGACCACGCCACCGCCGCCCGCCAGGCCGCCGTCCCGGGCGGCTTTCTGCGTGACATCGACGTCTTCGACGCGGCGTTCTTCGGGCTCTCGCCGCGCGAGGCCGAGCTCATGGACCCGCAGCAGCGGCTACTGCTCGAGGTGACCTGGGAGGCGCTGGAACACGCCGGCATCCCGCCGCACGACCTGGCCGGCGGGGACACCGGCGTCTTCGTCGGCGTGGGCTCAGACGACTACGGCCGCCGGATGCTGGAGGACCTGCCGTCCATCGAGGCGTGGACGGGCATCGGCAGCGCCATGTGCGCGGCGGCGAACCGCATCTCGTACGCGCTCGACCTGCACGGGCCCAGCGTCGCCGTGGACACCGCGTGCTCGGCCTCGCTGGTCGCCACCCACCTGGCCACCCAGGCGCTGCGCGACGACGAGTGCCGGATCGCCCTCGTCGGCGGCGTCAACCTGATCGTCTCCCCCGGCCTGACGCTCACGTTGCAGGCCGCCGGCGCGACCGCGCCGGACGGGCGTTGCAAGCCGTTCGACGCCGAGGCCAACGGGTACGGACGGGGTGAGGGCGGGGGCGTCCTGGTCCTCAAGCGGCTCGACGACGCGGAACGCGACGGCGACCGGATCCTCGCGGTGATCCGGGGCAGCGCGGTCCACCAGGACGGCCGCACCGGCGGAATCATGGCGCCCAACGGCGACGCCCAGCGCAGGCTGCTGGCCGAGGCGTGCCGCCGCGCCGGAGTGGACCCCGCGTCGGTCGACTACGTCGAGGCCCACGGCACCGGCACCCGGCTGGGCGACCCGCTGGAGGCGGGCGCGATGAGCGCCGTCTACGGCAGCGGCCGGCCGGCCGGGCAGCCCTGCCTGATCGGCTCGGTCAAACCCAACATCGGCCACCTGGAGGCCGGCGCGGGCATCGCCAGCCTGATCAAGGCGACGCTGGCGCTGCACCACGGGACGCTGCCGCCGAGCCTCAACTTCCACGAGCCCAATCCCCTGATCGACTGGAGCGGCTCCGGGCTGCGCGTGGTCACCGAGCCCACGCCGTGGCCGGACCATGACTCGCCGCGCAGGTGCGGCGTCTCCGGCTTCGGATACGGGGGCACGATCGGGCACGTCGTGCTGGAGCAGGCGCCGGTCGACGCCGCGGCGCGGACGGACGCCTCGGCCCCGGGTGCCCCGGACGCGACCGGGCCGCGGCTGTATCCGCTGTCGGCCGGCTCACCACCGGCGCTGGCCCAGCGCGCGGAGGCGCTCGCCGACCAGCTCACCCAGGACGAGACGCTCCCGCTCGACGCGGTCGGCCGGACCCTTGCCGTACGCCGCTCGCACCTGGGACACCGGGCGGCGATCGTCGCCACCGGCCGCGACGAACTCGTCGAACGGCTGCGGCTGATCGCCGACGGCCAGCAGGACCGGGATGCCGTCCTCGGCTCGCCCGGCGACGATTCGGGACGCGGCCTGGTCATGGTCTTCTCGGGCCACGGCGCGCAGTGGGCCGGGATGGGCCGCGACCTGCTGGTCGGTGAGACTGCCTTCGCCGAGGTCATCGACCGGCTGGAGCCGATCTTCCAGGCGGAGATCGGCTTCTCGCCGCGGCAGGTCCTGGTCGACGGCGACCTGGAGAGCGTGGACAGGATCCAGACGATGATCTTCGCGGTCCAGGTCGGCCTGGCGGCGGTCTGGCGTTCCTACGGGGTACGCCCGGACGCCGTCATCGGCCACTCGGTCGGTGAGCTGGCGGCCGCCGTCACCAGCGGTGCGCTCAGCCTCGACGACGGCGCGCGGCTGAGCTGCCGGCGCTCCAAGCTGCTGCGCCGCATCGCCGGTCAGGGCGCGATGGCCATGGTCGCCCTGCCGTTCGCCGATGTCGAGGAACGCCTGCGCGGACGCGACGACGTGGCCGCCGGCATCGCGGCGTCACCGTTCTCCACTGTCGTGTCCGGTGCGCCGGAGGCCGTCGAGGAGCTGATCGAGCGGTGGGGCGCCGAGGACGTCACCGTCCGGCGGGTCGCCTCGGACGTCGCGTTCCACAGTCCGCAGACCGATCCGTTGCTCGCCGATCTCGCCGCCGCCGCGGACGACCTGGACACCGGCAAGCCCCGGCTGCCCATGTACAGCACGGCGCTGGCCGACAGCCGCGGCGCCGGGACGCTGGACGGCGCGTACTGGGCCACCAACCTGCGTCAGCCCGTACGCCTGACCGACGCGGTCCGGGCCGCCGTCGAGGACGGTTACCGGGCCTTCCTGGAGGTCTCGGCGCACCCGGTGGTCGCCCACTCGATCCGCGAGACGCTCGGCGAGACCGACGCCCCGGACGCGTTCGTCGGCACCACCCTGCGGCGCAACCAACCCGAGCGGGCCACCCTGCTGGCCGCGGCCGGCCTGGCGCACTGCCACGGCATCGCGCTCGACTGGGATCGCCTCCAACCGGCAGGTGGCCACGCCGACCTGCCCGGCATCCCGTGGCAGCACCGACCCCACTGGCACGAGACCGCCGTCTCCGGCCCGGGCGGCCGGCGCCCGCACGACCCGGCGTCGCACACGCTGCTGGGCGCCGCGTCCACGGTGGCTGGTCCGTCCGAGATCGAGGTCTGGCGTACCGACCTCGACCGGGAGAGCCGGCCCTATCCCGGCAGCCACACCATCGGCGGTGTCGAGATCGCGCCGGCGGCCGTCTACCTGACCACGTTCCTCGGCGCGGGCGGCGCGGACCGCACCGTGCTGACCGAGGTGTCCCTGCGGCTGCCCCTGGTGGCTCAGGAGCGCCGCGAGGTTCAGGTGGTCCGGGACGGATCCGGCCTGCGGCTGGTGTCCCGGTCGCCGGGCGCGGACGGCGTCTGGCTCGTGCACGCGACGGCGACCGCCGGTCTCGACGACGGGGTCGCGGCCGCGGCGCTGCCCCGGACGCGCTGGCGGGCGGCAGAGCCGGGCGGCGTGCGGGAGTACCTGGCCGGGGTCGGCGTGCCGACGATGGCCTTCGACTGGGATGTCGAGGAGTTGCTACGCGGCGACGACGCGCTGCGGGCCCGGGTCACCGTCGGCGACACGAGTTCGTGGGCCGGGGTGCTCGACGCGGCGTTCTCCGTCGCGCCGACCGCACTGCCCGGCGAGCCCGTGCTGCGCATGGTGGCCGGCGTCGACCGGGTCCGGGTGACGGGCACGCCGCCGGCCGTCGCCGACATCCACGTGGTGCGCGACCCGTCCGCGCCGAACCGCCTCGACGTGCGGGTCAAGGGCGCGGGCACGGACGGTCGCGCCGAGATCACCGGGCTCGCCTACGCCGCCGTCGACGACGACACGCTGGCCGTCGCCGCGCCCGGGGAGCTGGTCCACGAGCTGCGCTGGCGCGAGCTCACGGCGGACGAGGACGCCGGCCCGGTTCCCGCCCTGGTGCTGGTCGGCGACCCGGATCGCACCGGCGCACTGGCCGGCGCGCTGCGCGCGGCAGGCGTCACGGTCGACGTCGCCGACCCGGCGCAGGAGGACGCCGTGCTGCCGGGCGGCGAGTCGGCGGACGTGGTCCTGGTGGCCGGTCCCGTCCCGGGCGCCGACGCCGATCTGCCGGAGCAGGCGGCCCGCGTCACCTGGGACCTGCTCGGCACCGCACAGCGGCTGCTGGCGCGGGACCGGCGCGTCCGGTGCCTCACCACCGGGGTGCTGGAGAGCGAGTCGCCGGCCGCGCTGGCCCAGTCGCCGGCGTGGGGGCTCGGCCGGGTGCTCGCCGGCGAGTACGGGGAGCAGTGGGCCGGCATCGTCGACCTGCCCGCCGGCGACCCCGCCGCGGAGATCACCACGCTGCTCGCCGTGCTGCGCGGAAGGCGGCGCGAGGAGGTGGTGACCGTACGCGACGGCGTCGCGCGGGCCGCCCGCCTGGTGCGCACGGACCGCGAGCCGGCGGGCGGGCCGCTCGCCTGCCGTGCCGACGGCACCTATCTGGTCACCGGCGGCCTCGGTGTGCTCGGCCTGGACGTCGCCCGGTGGCTGGCCGAGCGGGGCGCACGGCGCATCGTGCTGGCGGGACGAACCGGGTTGCCCGCCCGGGCCGACTGGGACACGACGAAGGACACGGAGACGGCGCGGCGGATTCGCGGCGTCCGCGAACTGGAGGGGTCGGGTGTCACCGTCAAGGTGATCGGCCTGGACGTCGCCGACGCCGCCGCGGTGGCGCGGGCCCTCGCCCCTGACGCGCTCGGCATGCCCCCGATCTGCGGCGTCGTCCACGCCGCGGGCGTCCTCGACAACCGGATGGCGCACGCGGTCGACGAGCCGTCGCTGCGCACCGTGCTGCACCCCAAGGTGGACGGCGCCTGGGCGCTGCACCGGACGTTCCCGCCGGGCAGCCTCGACTTCTTCGTGCTGTTCTCGTCGTGCGGCCAGCTGCTCGGCCTGCCGGGCCAGGCGTCGTACGGCGCCGCCAACGCGTTCCTGGACGCGCTCGCCACCCACCGCGGCGACGTGATCAGCTTCGGCTGGACGTCGTGGCGTGGCCAGGGCATGGCCGTCAACGAGACCGTCGACCAGGAGTTGCGGTCCCGCGGCACCACGCCCGTCTCCCCCGCCGAGGCGTTCGCCGCGTGGGACTACGCGCAGCAGCGCGGCCCGGGCCACTACCCGGTCCTGCGGATGCTGCCGGGTGCGGAGGTGACCGAGCCGATCGCGCTGCTGAGCGAGGTGGCCGTCGCCGAGGCGGCCGGTCCGGCCGCGGAGGAGGACCTCGGTCTCGCCGGTCTCGACGCCGGCGAGCTGCGCGAGCGTCTCCTGGGCGAGGTGAGCAGCGACATCGCTGCCGAGATGCGGATGCCGGTGGATTCGCTCGACCCCCGGCGCTCGCTCGTGGAACAGGGCCTCGACTCGGTGATGACCATCGTCATCCGGCGGCGCCTGGAGAAGCGGTTCGGTCAGCCGCTGCCGACCGCCCTGCTCTGGCAGAAGCCGAGCATCTCGGGGATCGCCGATCACCTGGCGACGCGACTCGCCGCCTGATCCGCGCAGCGTACGCACCGGAAAGGGCCGGGCCGGGATCGAATCCCGGCCCGGCCCCCTTTCCGTGGGTCAGAAGCTCGGCGCCGCGGTCGGCGCCTTCAGCGTGCCGAGGTACTTGTGCCACAGGTGGTCGGGGTTGCCCTCCACCGTGGCCAGCACCTCGCGCATGGCGGCCAGCGCCTTGGGCTCCTCGCCGTCGTAGACATCGCCCTGCAGCATCTTCAGCACGTCGAGGCGGTAGCGCGGGTCCTGGACGAACGCGGTGAAGAGCACGTTCAGCCGGTAGTAGATGGAGATGAACTCGTACCAGTACTTCACGGCACGGCGCAGCTTGTTCTCGTACGTGGCGAAACGCTCCTTGCCGAAGTCACCCGCCTGGTGCGCCGCGATGATGTCCTGCGCCGCGATGCGGGCGCTGTTCAGCGCCACGCTGACGCCGCTGGAGAAGATCGGATCGACGAACCGGGCCGCGTCGCCGACCAGCACGTACCGGTCGCCGCAGATCTGCTTCATGGAGTAGCTGTAGTCGCCCTCGGTCTTGAACGGCCGGACCTGCTGCGCGTTCTTGAGCGCGTCGTACAGGTCGGGCCGGCTGGCCACCATGTCCCAGAAGAAGCCGTCCTGGTCGCCGCCGAACTCGCGGAAGCGACTCTTCTGACTGACCACGCCGACGCTGGTGACCTTGTCGGTGATCGGGATCTGCCAGACCCAGCTGTCCTTGACCTGCAGGAAGTGCACGAAGATGTGGTCCGCCTGCGCCTCGGTGGGCGCGAGGGCCCGGCGGTTCAGCCCCTCGAACCAGCTGTGCACGGCGTACTGGTCGAAGACCGGATCCGCGACCTTCGTGCGCAACTGCCGGCCGAGCATCGTCTGCCGGCCCGACGCGTCGACCACCATCCGGGCGGTGTACGTCAACCGGCGCGGACCGGCGCTGCACTCGACCGAGACCAGCTCCGGGTCGTCGAAGTTCACCCGGTGCACCCGGATGCCGTTGAAGACGGTCGCGCCGCTCTCCTGCGCGTGTTTGAGCAGAATGGCGTCGAACCGCCCCCGGTCGACGTGGAACGTGTAGTCGCGGTCCACGCCCGGTTGGTTGCGCTCGACGAACTGGACGTCGGCGGTCCAGCCGTGGCTGAGCCCGTCGTGTCCGAGCAACGGGATGTATCCCGAGAGCCCCGAGGTCCACGAGGCGCCGTACTTCTTCGGGAAGTCCGCCTCGTCGATCCGGCCGATCGCGCCGATCTCGACGAGCACCGGCGTGGTGGCGGGGACGAGCGACTCACCGACGTGCTCGCGCGGGAAGACGGCGCCCTCGATGACGGCCACCGAGATGCCGGCCTGAGCCAGGTAGGAGGCCATCGTGGAGCCCGCGGGCCCGCCACCGACGACCACGACGTCGTAGTCGGCGGTCACCGCCGGCCTCCCGTCGCCGCCGGAACCGGGTCGGCCTCGTCGAGCAGCGCGGCGATCGAGCGTACGTCCGCGAAGTTCTCGGCGTCGATCTTCTCGAGCGGCACGAGCAGGCCGAGACGGTCCCGGATGAAGGTCATGAGGACCGCGATCCGCAGCGAGTCGAGCACCCCGGACGTCATCAGCGGAGTGGTCTCGGTGATCGGGCCGTCGTCCACGGCGTCGGGGAACTGCTCCCGCAGGAACGCGAGGATCGCCGGCTGATAGGTGTTCTCGGACATCAGAAGCCTTTCTTTGCTGGGGTACGGTCCGGTTACGCGTCAGAACTGCTGGCCACGACCTCCTCATCGGACATGCCGGCGATCTCCGCGGTGACTGCCTGCTCGACCGCCACGGCGATCTCGGCGACCGTGTCCCCGTCGAAGATCGTTCGCATCGACAGGGGAACGTCGAACGCCGCCTGGATCGCGGCGATGACCCGGATCGCGAGGATCGAGTTGCCGCCCGCGGCGAAGAAGTGGGTGCCGGCGTCGACCGGCGCGCCGAGGTGCTCGGCGAAGATCTCGGCGATGCGCTCCTGCACGACGCCGCTGACCGAGGCGCTCGGTGCCGCCTCGGCCGGCGCGGTCGCCGGCGGCAGCGCGCCGCGGTCCAGCTTGCCGTTGGCGGTCAGCGGCAGCCCGGCCAGCGGCACGAAGGCGGCGGGCACGAGGTAGGCCGGCAACCGCTCGGCGCAGAAGGCCGCGAGGTCCGCCGGAGCGGCCGCGGGATCGGCCGGGACGACGTACGCGACGAGCGCGGCGGCCTCACCCGTGCCGTTCACCACGACGGCAGCGGTGCGTACCGCCGGGTGATCGCGCAGCACCGCGGCCACCTCGCCCGGTTCGATCCGGTACCCGCGCACCTTGACCTGCTCGTCCCGCCGGCCGAGGAACTCGATCGTGCCACCGGGCAGCAACCGGACCAGGTCGCCGGTGCGGTAGATCCGCGAGCCGGGCGGCCCGGACGGGTCCGGCAGGAACCGCTCGGCGGTCGCCGCCGGTCGCCCGGCATAGCCGCGGGCCACGCCGGCGCCGCCGACGTGCAGCTCACCGACCACCCCGATGGGCTGCGGCGCCAGCCGATCGTCGAGCACGTGCAGGGTGACGCCGGGGAGCGGGCGGCCGATCGGCACGCGTTCACCGCGCACGGGCGCGGTCACCGGATGGATGCTGGCGCCGACGGTCGTCTCGGTCGGGCCGTACTCGTTGATCAGATTCTCCGGGCCCAGCGCGGCGGCCCACGCGTCGGCGAGCGGGACCGGCAACTCCTCGCCGGCGACCACGATCGTCGCGGCCAGCGCCGACATCTGCCCGGCGTCGAGCTGGTGGCGGAGGATGTCGAGGTACCCAGGGGTCAGCTTGATGAAGGAGAACGCCCCCGCGGCCAGCAGCCGGCCGCCCAGCTCGGTCAGGTCGAGGTCCTGCGGCAGCAGCCGGACGGCCTGCCCGGCCAGCAACGGCGCCCACAGGTTCGGCACCACCAGGTCGAAGGCGACCGAGAGGAACACCGGCGCGCCGCCCGTGCCGCGGGACGCGAGGTCCTGCACCGCCCAGTTGACGTGCCCGGCCAGGCCGGAGTGGGTGACCTGGACCCCCTTGGGCGAACCGGTCGACCCGGAGGTGTAGATGACGTAGGCGAGCGCCTCGACAGCCGTGTCCCGCTCCGGGCGCCGCGCGTCGGCGGCGTCGATCACGGCGGCGTCCCGGTCCATCGCGACCACGGCGACGTCGTGCACGCCGTCGCCGAGCCGGTCCAGGTGGGACTGCGCGGTGACCAGCAGCCGGGCGCCCGCGTCGGCGAGCACCAGCCCGGCCCGGGCCGCCGGCGTCTCCGGGTCGAGCGGCAGGTACGCCGCGCCGGCCTTCCAGATCCCCAGCAACGCCACCGGCAGCGCCGGCCCACGGTCGAGCAGGACACCCACGGTGGACTCCGGCCCGGCGCCCGCAGACCGCAGGTGGTGCGCGAACCGGTTGGCGGCCGCGTCCAGCTCCGCGTACGTCAGCTCATCCTGGTCGGTGACGACCGCGATCGCCCGGGGCGTGGCCGCCGCCTGCCGCTCGAAGCCGTCGAGCACCGTGACGTCGCCGGTCCGCGCCGGAACCGACCGGTACCCGGTCAGCAGTTCCCGCTCGCCGGCCGGCAGGAAGTCCAGCTCCGACAGGCGACCGGCGGGGTGTGCGCAGATCGCGGACACCAGTTCGGTCAGGTGCCCGGCCATCCGCTCGATCGTTGCCCGCTCGAACAGCGACGTGGCGTACTCCAGCAGGCCGACCATCGCGCCGTCCGGCTGCGGCCGGACGTAGAGCGTGAGGTCGGTCTTGGCGACCCGGGAGGCGTGCACCAGCGTGTCCAGGTCCGCCTCGTCCTCGGGGGCGCCCGAGAGTTCGGCGCCGTGGAAGTCGAACGCCACCTGGTACAGCGGGGTACGGGACGAGTCGCGCGGCGGCGCGAGATCGGCGACCAGTTCGTCGAAGGGCAGGCTCTGGTGCGAGAGCGCCTGTTTGCAGACGTCCCGCACCCGCTCCAGCGCCTCGGCGACCGTCATCGCGCCGTCGAGCCGGCAGCGCAGCACCACGCTGTTGAGGAAGAACCCGACCACGTTCTCGGTCTCCGGCCGGCTGCGGCCGGCGACCGGTGCGCCCACCACGACGTCCCACTGGCCGGTGTAGCGGGCCAGCAGCACGGCGAAGGCGGTCAGCATGGTCATGAACGCCGTGGCGTCGCTGTCGCGGCCCAGCTCGGTCATCGACCGGGCGAGCGGCTCAGGGATCGCGAACGGGACGACGGCGCCGGCGCTGTCGCGGACGGCCGGGCGGAGCCGGTCGGTGCGCAGCTCGGTGGCGGCGGCCCCGCCCAGGTCCGCGCGCCAGTGGTCCAGGTCCGCGCGGCGCGCCGGCGCGTCGGCGGCGGCGCGTTCCCAGGCGGCGAAGTCGGCGTACTGGATCGGCGGCTCGGGCAGGCCCGCGCCGCGGCCGGCCAGCAGCTCGTCGAACTCGCGGGTCAGGATCGCGGACGACCAGCCGTCGCTCGCGATGTGGTGCACGAGCAACACGAGGGTCCGTGCGCCGTCCGGGGCGGTCTGCGGGTCGGTGTGCAGCAGCGCCCGCACGAGGTGGCCACGTTCCAGGTCGAAGCCCGCACCGGTGGCGTCGGCGAGAACATCCCCGAGCTCCGCGCGGGGCACGGCGACGGTCCGCAGCGGGACCGGGCGCGGCTCCTGCACGTACTGCTTCGGCTCGCCGTCGACGACGGCGTACCGGGTGCGCAGCGACTCGTGCCGGGCGGCCAGCGTGTCGAGCGCCTGCCGCACCGCCGACTCGGGTACGCCGGGCGGGACCGTCAGGAAGACGCCCGAGACCCACTCCCGGCTGCCCGGGTCGAGGCGGTCCAGCAGCCAGATCCGCTGCTGGCCGGCGGAGAGCGGCAGGCCGCCCTCGCGCGGCGCCCGCTCGATCCGGTGGTGGTCGTGGCGGGCGGCCTCGACCAGCTCGGCGTGCCGGGTCACGGTCGCTGGCGACAGCAACGCGTCCAGCGCGATCGTGCGGCCGTACGCCGAGCGCAGGCGGTTGGCCAGCTGCACCAGTTGAAGTGAGGAGCCGCCCAGCCGGAAGAAGTCGTCGTCGCGCTCGACCCGGTCGACGCCCAGCACCTCGCGCCACAGGCCGGCGATCCGCGACTCCTCCGGCGACGCGGGCGCGTCGGAGGTCTCCTCGGACCCGGTGCCGGGCACGGGCAGTGCCCTGCGGTCGACCTTGCCGCTCGACGTGCTCGGCAGGGCGTCCATCGGCACGATCGCGGCCGGCAGGTGGGTGGCGGGCAGCCGCGTCGCCAGGAAGCCCGACAGCGTCGTCAGGTCGGCTCCGGGCGCGGCGACCGGGTAGGCCGCGAGCCGCATCGCGCCACTCGGCGCCCGATACGCCGAAACCGCCGCCGCCCGTACCCCTGGGTGCTCCAGCATCGCGGCCTCGACCTCGCCGGGTTCGATCCGCACGCCGTTGATCTTGAGCTGGTCGTCGAGGCGACCGGTGAACTCGAGCGCGCCGTCCGCGCGGCGGCGCACCCGGTCACCGGTGCGGTAGAGCCGGGCGCCGTCGCCGGCCGGGTCGGGCACGAAGCGCTCGGCGGTCAGCGCCGCGTCGTTGAGGTATCCGTGAGCCAGGCCGACGCCACCGAGGAGCAGCTCGCCCTCGTCGCCGTCCAGGACGGTGCGGATGCCCTCGATGGCCCGGCCGATCGCCACCGGCCCGGACCGTTGCAGCGGGTCCACCTCCTGCGCCACGGCTTCGATCGAGCATTCCGTCGGGCCGTACGTGTTCCAGACGGTGACCGACTCGGTGTGGTCCTCGACCTCCGCCAGGAAGTCCTGCACCAGCTCGGCCGTCAGCTGCTCACCGCCGCTGGACAGCAGCCGCAGCCCGGTGCAGCGGTCCCAGCCCGTCTCGTGCACGAGGGCGCGCAGCAGGGACGGCACCACCTGCAGCACGGTGACGCCGTGCTCGGCGACCAGGCGCACGAGCGACGCCGGGTCGCGCTCCGCGCCGTCGGGCGCCACCACCACGGTGCCTCCGGCGCGCAGGGCCGCGAAGATCTCCCAACCCGCCGCGTCGAAGGTGACAGGCGTCTTGAAGAGCACCCGGTCGGCGGCGCCGAACCCGTGGCAGCGGACCCGCCAGGCCAGCTGGTTGTCGAAACCGGCATGCGGGATCACCACGCCCTTCGGTCGGCCGGTGGAGCCCGAGGTGAAGAGGACGTAGGCGGCCGAGTCCCGGTCGATCGGGCGGAGAGCGGGTTCGGCCGGACGGTGCGCGGACGTGGCGAGGGCGTCGTCGAGCACGACGGCGCGGGCACCGGCGGCCGCCACGGGCGCCTGCGTGTCCGCCTCGGTCAGGGCGAGCCGGGTGCCGCTGCCGGCCAGCAGGCCGCGGAGGCGCTGCGCCGGATGGTCGGGCGCGAGCGGGAGATAGGCCCCGCCGGCCCGCCAGATCGCGAGCAGGGCGATCACCAGTTCCGCGCGGCGGCGCAGGAGCACACCGACCGGCTCACCGGGCCGCAGCCCCTGTTCCACCAGGAGTCCCGCCAGGCGGTCGGCGCTGCTGTCGAGTTCGGCGTAGGTGACCTCCCGGTCGCCGTCGGCCAACGCCACCGCGGCAGGTCGCGTCGCGGCGTGCCGGGCCACCAGCGCCGAGGTCGGTACCGCTTCAGTCGTCATGTCGATCTCCTCGCGTCGTCGCGGGTCAGCCGAGGGGGGTGAACGTGATCGGCAGCCGCTGCAGGAACCGGAAGTTGACGCTCTCCAGCCAGTCCGGCTCGGCGTCGACGGTGTGCAGGTCGCCGGCCCGGCGCAGCAGGGCCGCGATGCCGATCTCGATTTCGGTCACGGCCAGGGCGGCACCGAGGCAGTAGTGGATCCCGTACCCGAACGACAGCTGGTCGGCCGCGCGGCGGGCCACGTCGAGCCGGTCCGGGTCGTGGTAGTGCTCCGGATCTCGGTTGCCCGCGCCGAGTACGAGCGTGACGGTGTCGCCCCGCCTGATGTGCCGGCCGCCGATCTCCAGGTCGTCGAGCGCCACCCGGGAGGTGAACTGCACCGAGCCGTCGTAACGCAGGAACTCGTACGCGGCGCCGTTCGCCAGCTCGGGCCGTTCACGCAGCAGCGACTGCTGGTCCGGTTGCTGGATGAGGGCCAGCACCGCGTTGCCGATGACGTGCGTGGTGGTGGCCTGCCCGGCGTCGATGAGCAGCAGGAAGTTGGCGAAGACCTCGTCGTCGGTGTAGTCCGCGTCGTCGAGCTGTCCCGCGATCATCCGGCTGAACAGGTCGTCGGCGGTGCCGGCCCGGCGCGCCGCGGTCTGCCGGTCGAAGACGGCCCGCAGTTCGTTGATGCGCGGCACGGCCTTGCGCGACTGCGTGAAGAACTCGTGCAGCAGGCCGGGCCAGTCGCTCAGCAGGTGCAGCGCATCGTCCGGCACCCCGGCCAGGCTGCCCACGACGCGGCGGGTGAGCGGTTCCGAGAAGTCGCGGATGACGTCCATCCGCCCGCTGCCGACCACCTGGTCGAGCAGGTCGTCGGCGATCTCCTGGACGAGTGGTCGCAGCTCGCGGATGAAGCGCGGGGTCAGGCCCGGCTTGATGAGCCGCCGCAGCCGGGTGTGCCGAGGCGGCTCGTTGAACAGCATCATGTCGGCGAGCGCAGTCTTGAGCGGCTTCATCTCGGTACGCGCGCTGGCCGGCAGCTGCTCGTAGAACGACTCGACGCGCGCGCCCGTGAGCCGCTCGTCCTTGGAGAGCTGAACGATCTCCTCGTAGCCGAGGACCAGCCAGGTCCGCATCCACTCGTCCCACACCACGACGCCGTCGGTCCGCATCGCGCGATACAGCGCGTACGGGTCGAGTTTCCATTGCGGGTCGTAGAGGGCCAGCAGGCTCGGCGGCCGCGTCACGGCGGAGGTGTCAGTCACCTCTCCAAGCGTCCGGAGCGGACTATATTTCTCCGGTACCGAACCTATCGCGCCCCCGCGACGGTGGTCGCGGGGGCGCGGGTCGGCTCAGTGCCCGGGGTCAGTGGGCGTGCGCGTAGACCTCCGGCTCGGCTTGGTCGGTCTTCAGCTCCCGTTCCCGGGAAAGGCTCCGGCGCGACCAGGCGCGGTCACCCAGCAGCGCCAGCGCGGCCGGCAGCAGCACACCGCGCACCACCGTCGCGTCGATCAGGATCGCCACCGCCATGCCGACACCCAGCATCTTGTACTCGATGGCGGAGAGCGTCACGAAGACCGAGAAGACGCCGATCATGATGGCGGCGGCGCTGGTCACCACGCCGGCGCTCGCACCGACACCGCTCACGATCGCCGTGCGGGCGTCAGCACCGGCCGCCCGGCGCTCGCGAACCCGGCTGAGGATGAAGATGTGGTAGTCCATGCTCAGCCCGAACAGCAGCACGAAGATGAAGAGCGGCAGCCAGTCGGTGATGCCGCCGTACGCCGTGAAGCCCAGCAGGCCGCTCAGATGCCCGTCCTGGAACACCCAGGTGAGCACGCCGTACGCCGCGCCGATCGACAGCAGGTTGAGCACGATCGAGGCGACCGGCAGCCACCAGGACCGGAACGCGAGGCTCAGCAGGACGAACGCGAGCAGCAGCACGAAGGCGAACACGTAGATCATGCGTTGCCGTACCTGCTGGGTGAAGTCGTACGCGAACGCGGTCTTGCCGGCCACCGCGAACTTCGCACCGGGCACCTTGCCGAACGTCGCGGGCAGCACCTCCTGCCGCAGTTCGCGCAGTGCCTGATTGGAGCGCTGGTCCGTGCCGTTGCCGTCGAGCGGGACCCGGACCACCAACGCCTCACCCACCCGCATCACCGACACCGGCTCGTGCAGCAGTCCTCCGCTGGCGCCGATCCGCCGGCGCAGCTCGTCGGTCGCGGCCGTCATCTGCGGGCTTGCGGCGTCGGCACCCCAGACGACCACCTGCTCCGGTGCGGCCGCTCCGGGGAACGCGGCCTGCATCCGGACCGCGCCGTCGACGGCGGGCACACTGCGCGGCAGGCTGTTCGTCGGTCCGGCGTCCTGGAGCCGCATGTCGAGCGCCGGCACCATCAGGCCCACCAGCACGAGGACCGCGACCGTGCCCCAGAGCAGAGGGCGGCGCACGACGTTGCGGGCCACGGCCGTCCAGAAGCGCGACTCCCGCGCGACCGTGCGCCGGCGGCCGAGCCACGGCACCCGCGCCCGGTCCACCCGATGGCCGAGGATGGCCAGCAGCGCGGGCAGCGCGGTCACCGAGCCGATGACGGCGAGACCGACCACGGTGATCGTGCCCATGGTGAGGCCGCGGAAGTTGTCGAGGCCGGTCATCCAGAGGCCGCCGACGCAGAGCATGACGGTCAGCCCGGAGATGACCACGACACGTCCCGAGGTGCGGGCGGCGATCTCCAGGGCGGCGCCGGTCTCCCGGCCGGCGGCCCGTTCCTCCCGTTCCCGGCGCAGGTAGAACAGCGAGTAGTCGACGCTCACGGCCACGCCGATCAGCAGGATCATCGACGAGGTGGCGCTGTTGATCGGGACCACCAGGTCGACCACCGACAGCACGCTCATGGCGGCGGCCACGGTGGTCGCGGCGAGCAGCAGCGGGATGCCGGCGGCGATCAGCGACCCGAACACGACCAGCAGGATCAGGATCGTCAGCGGCAGCGACGTGGTCTCGGCGGTCTTGAAGTCCTTCTTGATGGCGTCGTCCACCGTGGCGGAGAGACTCCGGTCGCCCGCCTGGTCGATGCGCACGCCGGTGTGCTTGGCCGCGACGGCGCTGACCGCGTCGGTCGCCTTCTGGTAGTTGTCGAGCATCGCGTCGTCGGGCCCGGCGACGACGAAGGTGACCAGCCCGGACCGGCCGTCCGCGGACACCTGTCCGGGTGCGGCCGGGTCCAGCGGTGAGCGGACGTCGGACACCGCGGACGGCATCTCGCGCAGCTCGTCGACCACCTCGGCCGCGGCCGCCCGTGCCTCGGGGTCCGACGCGAACCCTGAGCCACCCGACCCGCTCGGATGAATGAGCACGTTCTCCCGGATGGGTAGGTACTCCGGCTGGTCGCGCAGCGCCTGCTGGGCCACCCCGGACTCGCCGGGATCATGGGCCGGTGCGCCGTTGCCGCTGATCAGCGAGCTGCCGAGGACGGTGGCCACGACCAGGACGAGCCAGCCGATCAGCACCGGCCATCGATGGCGTACGGACCAGCTCGCGACGCGTTCGGCGAACGGTTTCCGGACGTCTCCCGTATGGATGGACACAGAGACAATTCCCCTCTTGAAAAAGACGGCGTTTCTCTGTCGTGCCTCCGAGCGCCGGGCCCGTGCACCACGAGCGCTACTCGACGTCCTTGAGGATGTGCTCGATGGCGGCCAGACGCTCCTCCAGGCCGGCCATTCGGGTGTCGATCCCGGCGAGCTTCACCTCCACCGCCTCCTCAGCGGCCGTGGAACGCTTCGCCAACTCGCGATAGTCGTTGTCGCGAGCAATGGCAGCCTTGGCGCGCAGCGTCTTGGCGACCTCGCGGATCACCAGGGCAAGAACGGTGATCACCAAGGCGAAGAGCCCGATGGCTCCGATGACTTCCTGCCAGGCCAATGCGTCCATGCCAGCATTCCCCTTTTACCGCTGCGACTGTCATTTGGTGAGTGTCCGCACCGCGTCCGCGATGGCTTCCGGCGTCAGGGTCAGCGCGAAGTCACGGACCTCGTAGAACTTCAGCGCCTTGCCGTCCTCGGAGAACTCGAGCTGCGAGTCCACAAGGCCCGCCGCCTCCAGCTTGCGCAGGTGGACCTGCAGCAACGCCCGGCTGATGCCCAACTCGCGGGCCAGCTGACTGACATAGTTGCGCCGCTTCGCGAGCACCCCTATGACCCGCATGCGATGCGGGTTTGCCAGCGTCGCCAGCGTTTCGACGAGTTCGTCACCGTTCACCGTAGCGGGCTCCACGTGACCTCCTGCATGTGCATAAAAAACTTAGCACATGCCTACCCAGGCAACAACCGGACCCGGCGCGGACCGCTCACCGCGGCTCAGCCGTGCAACTGGCGCAGGTACTCGTACGTGCTCGGCAGCGTGTCCAGCAGCTCGCGCTGCTTCCGCTTGATCTCGGCGAAGATGGGCTCGGACCGCTGCATCGCGCCGTCGCGGTAGGTGAGCGCCGGCAGCGGGTGCTCCGGAAGCACGTCGAGACCCGCGAAGACGCAGTAGTAGCTGCTGTTGGTCCAGTAGTTGCGGAACTCCGCCTCGAAGTTGGCGTAGTAGGTCGACTCGTCGGTGATCGGCATGTTGATCGCCAGCCCGGCACGGTACTGAGCGATCTTCCGCTTGATGTCGTCGGCCAGGACCAGTTCCTTGCAGGCCCGCCAGAACGGGGTGTCCCGGCGCGGGGAGAGGCTGAAGTGGGCCTGCAGGAAGTCGCGCGAGTCGTCGAACATGTGCTCGATCTCGTCGTTGAACGAATCCCGCAGCGCCGGGTCGAAGTTGCGGTCCGGGAAGAACTTGCCCAACTGGTAGAGCGCGGCGGTGATGAAGTAGATGCCTGTCGACTCCAGGGGCTCGAGAAAGCACGAGGAGAGCCCGATGCTGACCACGTTGCGGACCCAGGCCCGGCGGTTGCGGCCCACCCGGAACTTGATGTGGTTCAGCGGCTGCGTCTCCGGGTCCAGCCCCCACAACTCGCAGAACTGCCGGGTGGCGGTGTCCTGATCGGCGAACCGGCTGGAGTAGACGTACCCGGTGCCGAAGCGACCCAGCATCGGAATCTTCCACGTCCAGCCCGACGGCATGGCGATCGAGGAGGTGAACGGCTCGACGCCGTCGGCCTCGTCGTCGTGCGGCACCGCCGTGGCGACCGCCCGGTCGTTCAGCAGGTTGTCGCTCATGTCCAGGAACGGCTCGCGCATCACCTTGTTGATCAGCAGGCTGCGGAAGCCGGTGCAGTCGACGAACAGGTCGCCGTCGACGGTCCGGCCCGACTTCAGCCGCAGCGAGGTGATGTGGCCGCGCTGATCGACCTCCGCGTCGACCATCTCGTCCTCGATGTGGATCGCACCCTGCTTCTCGGTGGCGAACCGCCGCAGGAACGCCGCGACGAGGCTGGCGTCGAAGTGCCAGGCGTAGTTCGTCCACTTGGTCCCGTCGGCGAACCGCGGCGCCAGGTTGGCGTCCAACACGGGCGACTCGCGGTAACACGCGTAGTCGAACGGCTCGTCCGTCTCACCGGCGAAACGCTTCGCCGCCCAGTAGTGCGACAGCGGCAGGTTCTCCGAGTTCGGCAGGATCCCGAACAGGTGGTAGAAGTGGTCGCTGTAGCCGTTGAGCTGCCGCGGCTTCGGGGAACCGGCGCCGGGCGTACGCCAGTTGACGAATTTGATCCCCATCTTGAAGCTGGCGTTGCACTCCCGCATCCAGTCCTCCTCGGCCAGTCCGAGGAAGTCGAAGAAGGTCTTGTGCAGGTTCGGCACGGTCGCCTCGCCCACGCCGATGCTCGGGATGGACGGCGCCTCGACGACCGTGATCCGGACGTGCGGCCCGAGCGCCCGGCCGAGGTAGGAGGCCGACATCCAGCCGGCCGTCCCGCCGCCGAGGACGACGACACTTTTGAGCCTGTTGTCTTCCATTCGCATGGCACCCTTCGGATCGGATCCGTGTCCCGGGTCGGGGACGGATCGTGGCCTGCCGCGCGGCGAATCCGCGCCGACGCCACTGTCGCGAAGGGCCTTGATAGGCGGCCTATATTCCAGCTATCCGGGCGAATCCCGGACAGGATGACGGCCCGGCGCGCCGAAGCGCGCCGGGCCGTCGTGGCGAAAGGTCAGACGGCAACCGGCTCCCGGCGCTCGACCTTCCGCCGGGCGCCGACACCGAGCCGCGGGGGGTCGGCTGTGGCGGCGGCGCGTCGGGCGGCACGACGGGCCCGGACCTGGAGGACGACGGCGACCGCCGCACCCAGGACGATGCCCGGAATCGCACCGATGAGGGGATGATCGGCGAAGGCCATGCCGCCGAGACGTCCGAGGCCGTTCATGTAGAGCGACCACAGCACGCCGGCGAGCACGCTCACCGGCAGGAACCGGCGCAGCGGGAACCCCACCGAGCCGGCCGCCAGCGTGGCGGCCGTACGCCCGCCGGGCAGGAAGTGGGCGATCAGCAGCGCCACGCCGCCGCGCCGCTCCAGGGCGCGTTCCGCGCCGGCGAGCGCCGCGCCGAGGGCGCCGACGCGACTCCGACGGAGCCGCCCGAACGTGCTACGGCCCAGCAGGTAGGCCAGGTGGTCGGCCGCCACCGAGCCGGCGGCGGCTGCCACCAGCAGGCCGACCGGGTGCGGCCGGCCTGCGACGGAGAGCGCGCTCAGGCAGATCGTCAGCGAGTCGGACGGCAGGGCGGGGAAGATACCGTCGACCGTGACCACGAGTGCGGTGAGAACGTAGATCCACGGCGATCCGGTCAGGTGCGTCAGGTGCGCGAGCATCGTTCCACCTCCTGTCCGATCACGGCAGGCGCTGCCTTGGTGATGTGCAAAACCAGACTTGCACATGCCGATCGGAGTTAACAAGAGCGACGCCCCGGAGATTGACCCTGACGTTTCTCGGCGTCGATCTGCCGACCATCAGGGGGATTCGGCGGACACCAGGTGATCCGCCAGCTCAGCGAGCCGCGGATGGCGGTACAGCTCCCTCAGCGGTAGGCGTGGCAGCCCCCGCTCGCGCATGAGGGACGCGATACGGACCGCGTACAGCGAGTTGCCGCCCAGCTCGAAGAAGTTGTCCGAGCCGTCCACCGGCACGCCGAGCACGTCCTGCCAGACGGCGGCCATCGCCCCCGCCAGACCCCCGTCGGCAGCAACCGCGGGCGTGGACGCCAGTGCGGGCGGACGGCCGACGGCGGGTGCCGGCAGCCGGTTGCGGTCCAGCTTGCCGTTGACGGTCAGCGGCAGGGACTCCACCGCCGTCACCGTCGCGGGCACCATGTACTCCGGAAGCATCCGGGCCGCCCGCTCCCGGATCTCCGTCACGCCTTCCCCGCGCAGCACGACGTAGGCGTCCAGGCGCTGCTCGGCGGCGTCACCGTTGCGGCCGCCACCGACCACGACGGCGGCCGCGGTGACGGCCGGGTCGGCGAGCAGCACGGTACGGATCTCGTCCAGCTCGATCCGGAAACCCCGGATCTTGACCTGGCTGTCGATCCGCCCGAGATGCTCCAGGCTGCCGTCGGCGCGCAGCCGGCCACGGTCGCCGCTGCGGTACATCCGACCGCCGGTCCACGGATCGGGGACGAAGCGCTGCGCCGTCAGGGCGGGCTTGCCCAGATAGCCGGCCGCCACTCCCCGACCGCCGACGCAGATCTCGCCCGGCGCTCCGATCGGCTGCAGGCGGCCCTGCTCGTCGACGACCCGCAGCGACCAGCCGGGCAGCGCGCGCCCGACCGAGCGCGACCCGGCCAGCGCGTCGCCGCGGGTCACCGTGTGCTCGGTGACGTGCACCGTCGTCTCGGTGATGCCGAACATGTTCACGGCACGGCACGCCGGCTCGGGGTAGCGGTCGTGCCACCGCAGCAGCAGCCGCGCGTCCAGCGGCTCACCGCCGAAGATCACCAGGCGAACCGCGAGCCGCCGATCGGACCGCGCGTCCTCCGCGACCAGCTGCGCGAAGGCCGACGGCGTCTGGTTCAGGACGGTCACCCGTTCCTGGGCGAGCAGAGCGTGGAAGTCCTCCACCGAACGCGACGTCCAGTACGGCACGACGACCAGCCGGCCGCCGGTCAGCAGCGCCGCCCAGATCTCCCAGACGGAGAAGTCGAACGCGCCGGAGTGGAAGAACGTCCACACGTCGGCCGTCCCCAGCCCGAAGTTCCCCCGGGTGGCCGCGACCAGCGCCGTGACGTTCTCGTGCGGGACCACCACGCCCTTCGGGCGCCCGGTGGAACCCGAGGTGTAGATGACGTACGCGGGCGCGCCGTGGTCCCGGTGCGGGACCAGCCCGTCCGCCTCCCCCGCCGCCAGCTCGGCGGTGGTCAGGACCGGCGGGAGGCCCGGTCCGTCGAGCACGCTCCCGTCCGCGACGATCAGGACCAGGCCCGCGTCCCGCACGGTGTACTCCAGCCGGGCCCGTGGGTAGGCGGGGTCCAGCGGGACGTAGACAGCGCCCGCGCGGACCGCCGCGAGCATGGTGACGACCAGGTGCGACGAACGCTCGAGGCAGATGCCCACCCGGTCGCCGGGCCGTACGCCCGCCGACCGCAGCGCCGCGGCGAACCGGCCGGCCCGCTGGTCCACCTCGCGGTACGTCAGCGTGTGCCCGTCGCAGGTCAGCGCGGGCGCCTCCGGGTGCAGCGCGACCTGGGCCGTGAAGAGCTCGTCGAGATGGGCGCGCGATCCGGGCGGCTCGGGCGTCTCACCGAGGGCCGCCACCCGCGCGCACTCGTGCTCGTCGAGCAGCTCGACGTCGCCGGGCTTCGCGGCCGGGCCGCCCAGTTGGGCATGCACGTGGGCGACGTGGGTGGCGAACCGGCGGGCCGACGCGCCGTCCACCGCGCGCTCCTGATGACGCAGCTCCAGGAAGCGCTCGTCGCCGCCGCGCCGGACGAGGAAGGTGAGCGGGAACGGCGCCGCCGGGCCGGGACGGTAACGGGCGTCGAACTCGCCGAGCAGGACTCCGGCGTACGGGCCCTGGTCGCCGCCCGTGACGAACGGTCCGGGGGCCTGTGGCGCCGGGCCCAGCGTCGCGACGGCGGGAGACCGCTCGTCGTCGTAGCGGGCGAGGACGGCGGCGACCGCGTCGGCGAGCAGGCCGTCGGTCGGTCCGGGGCCGAGCGGCACGCGTACCACCCCGGTACGCCCGTGCGCCGCGGGGTCGGGCACCGCCCAGTCGAACGGCGACGCCCCGGGCTCGGGCAGCGGCACGGGCGCGGCAGCGCGCGACCCGGGCTCGCCGCGGTGGCCGAGTACGACGTCGGCGACGAGCGCGAGCGAGGCCGCGTCCACCGCGCCACGGTCGGCCACGAGGATCAGCTCGGCCGCACCGCCCGGGTAGGTCAGCACCACGGCCCGCAGCGGATCGGCCGGGTGCGCCAGCTCGGCCCGCCGCCGCCGGTCGGCGAGGTCCGATCCCACGGGCGCGGGCACGTGGTCGACCCACAGGCGCGGGCGTCGCGGGCCCGGCCACCAGACCGCGGCCGCCTCCTGAAAACGCCGTTCGAGATCGGCCGGGTCGCCTGGGGCGGCGACGCACCAGCCGTGGTTTCCGGACAACACGGTCAATCTCCCTCGCACTCAGCGGGCAGTGAAACCGCCGTCGACGGTCAGCACGCTTCCGGTGACCTGGCGGGCGCCGTCACCGGCGAGCCAGAGCACCGCACCGGCCACGTCGTCCGGCTCGATCAGGGTGTTCATCGGCTGGTCACGGACGAACGTCTCCTCGTGCTCGGCGACCGGCACCTCGAGCGACCGCGCGATCTCGGCAAGCATCCGGCCCTCGACCCGCGGGTCGTCGCGGACCGAGCCGGGGCACACCGCGTTCACCCGCATCCGGTACGGCGCGTAGTCGAGCGCGGCGGCCCGAGTCAGTCCGATCAGGCCGTGCTTGGCCGCGACGTACCCGGCGAAGTGGCGATAGCCGACCAGGCCGGCGGTGGAGGAGACGTTCACGATGCTGCCGGAGCGCCTGCGCATCATCAGGCCACCGACGGCGTGGATCGTGCGCCAGGCGCCGCTGAGGTCGACGTCGAGCATCAGCTCCCACTGCTCTTCGTCGATGTCGTGGACCGCCCGGCCGGACGGCGCGGCGATGCCCGCGTTGTTGACCAGCACGTCGATCGTGCCGAACCGCTGCGTGGCGGCGTCGACGGACTCCTCGATCGCGCGCAGGTCCCGCACGTCGGCCTGCCGGGCCAGCACCGCGGCGCCGGCGTCGCGGCAGAGCGCGGCCGTGTGCTCCAACTGGCTGGGCGAGGCCATCGGGTACGGCACCCCGGGCAGGTCCCGCGCGACGTCGAGCAGGACCAGGTCGGCGCCGGCACCGGCCAGCGCCACCGCGATGGCCCGGCCCAGGCCACGCCCGGCCCCGGTCACCATCGCGGTTCGGCCGGTCAGGTCGTTGGCGGTCGTCGGCACGGCGGTCATGACATCCCCGGCCGGGCGAACAGGCTGCCGTCGATCAGCCGCAACAGCGCGCGCTCGCCGCCGGGCTCGGTCAGGTACATGTGACCGCCGGGCAGCTCGGCGCTGGTGAAGGCGGCGGTCGTGGTGTCCGCCCACTGGCCGCACTCGGCCGGCGTGACCAGGTCGTCGCCGTCGCCGCGCACGGCCGTCACGGGCGTCCGCAGCGGCGGTCCCGGCGGCGGGCGGTAGCCCTCGTGCATCGCGACGTCCGCGCGCAGCATCGGCAGGATCATCTCGCGCATCTCCGGGTCGTCCATCGCCGGATGGCGGTAGCCGGCCAGGCGGCGGACGGCGGCCAGGAACGCGTCGTCGTCCAGGCCGGCGGCCGGATCCTCGCGTACGGTCCCCGGGCCGGGCGATCCACTGACGACAAGCCCGGCGATCGGGCCGTCGGCGGACATCCGCCGCGCCAGCTCGTACCCGAGGACGGCGCCCAGGCTGTGCCCGAAGATCACGATTCGCCCGGCGTCGTCCAGCCGGGGACGCAGCCAGGCGTGCGCCTCGTCGACCGCGGCGGCGACGGTGGTGTGCGGCTCGTCGTCCAGCCGCTCCTCGCGGCCGGGCAACTGGACCGCCAGCACCCGCCAGTCGGCGGGCGCGGAGGACTGCCACTTCTTGAAGAATGACGCGCCCGACCCGGCGAAGGGCAGGCAGATCAGCGTGACCGACGGCACGGTGGTCTCCTCAGCTCGGCTGGTGGACGGGGTCGACCACGTCGCCGCGGAACAGCCCGGAATCTTCGGGAACCTCGGCCGGGTCGTCACCGAGGAGGCGGATCCGGTTGCGCTCGTCGACGAAGACCACGCGTGGCCGTGCCGTCCGCACCTCGGCCTCGGTGTACATCCCGTACGCGATGATGATCACCAGGTCGCCGGGGCTGATCAGCCGCGCCGCGGCGCCGTTGATACCGATCATTCCGGTCCCGCGCGCCCCCTCGATGACGTACGTCGAGAGCCGGTTCCCGTTGTCGACGTCGACGATGTCCACCTTCTCGTCGACGGCCAGGCCGGCCGCGTCCATGAGGTCGCGATCGACGGTCAGTGACCCGACGTAGTGCAGGTCGGCCTGGGTCACCGTAGCGCGGTGGATCTTCGACTTCAGCAGCGTCGTAAACATGATTCGTCCCTCGACAGTCGTCAGTCGCCATGTGCACGCCACCGTCGGTCGATCTCCGATATTGCGCCTATATGCCGCCTATCACGGCAGCCACCGTCCGTGGCCGCCGCGCCGCCGCCCGGCCGTCCGTAGCTGGTGTATAGGCGGAATATCGGCGGGGCCGCAGGATCGCTAGCAATGACACCCGTCCGGTGAAGGAGGCGTCGTGGCCGACGAACGCGAAGACAACCAGCGGTACAAGGTCGTGCTCAACGATGAGGAGCAGTACTCGATCTGGCCGGCCGACCGGGACGTCCCCGCCGGCTGGCGCGGCGACGGCGTCGAGGGCACCCGTGACGAGTGCCTGAAGCACATCGGCGAGGTGTGGACCGACATGCGCCCGCTGAGCCTGCGCCGCCGGATGGCGGAGACGGCGAGCTGAGCGGCGCCGCCGGATGGCGGAGACGGCGAGCTGAGCGGCGCCGCCGGATGGCGGAGACGGCGAGCTGAGCGGCGCCGCCGGATGGCGGTGTGCCCACGGGCACACCGCCATTCGCGCGTGCACTCCCCGGGATCATGCCTGGGTGAGCAACTCCATCAGCTCCTGCGGCAGGTCGTTGAGGTAGAAGTGCCCACCCGGCATGCTGCGCGCCACGAAGCCGGAAACCGTGTGCGCACGCCAGCGCCGCATGTCCTCGACCGTGGCGGACTCGTCCCGCGAACCGGCGACGGCGACGATCGGGCAGCCGAGCGGCGGACCCGGCCGGTACTCGTAGCTGCGGATGGACCGCAGGTCGGCCCGCAGGGTCGGCAGCAGCAGGTGCCAG
The DNA here is from genome assembly GCF_045040125.1 of Micromonospora sp. NBC_01392. Lineage (NCBI taxonomy): Bacteria > Bacillati > Actinomycetota > Actinomycetes > Micromonosporales > Micromonosporaceae > Micromonospora > Micromonospora sp. NBC_01392. Next base: position 4,871,242 of record NZ_CP109549.1, read on the forward strand.
ACGTCCTCGTTCTCCAGCACCACCGCGCCGGTGCCGCCCAGGTCGCGGACGAACTCGCGGATGCCCGCGTCGTCCAGCAGCGGCTTGCGGGCCACCACGTCGGAGGGCGCCTTGCAGGCCGACACGATGAGCCGCGCCAGCGGCGCCGGAAACCGCGGGCGTAGCCGGCGGGCCACCTCGAAGGCGACCATGGCGCCCATGCTGTGACCGAACAGGGCGGTGTCGCGGCGGATGCCCGGCCCGATCGCCTCGACGATCTGATCGGCGAGCGCGGCGATCCCGACGGGCATCTCGGCACCCAGCCGGTCCTGCCGCCCGGGGTACTGCACGGCCGCCACCTCGACGTCCGGCGGGGCGGCCAGGGCCAGCGGCCGGAACGCGGCGGCCGTGCCGCCCGCGTGCGGGAAGCAGATCAGCCGTCGCGTCGCGGCCGGCCGCGGGTCGAAAATCCGCAGCCATTCGCGCGTCGCGGACGTGCGGTCATCCACGGTCGTCATCCGGGCCTCCTCGAGATGCGCGCGCGCTGCGCACGGCGGGGCTGAGTACGGCGGCCACCGCGAGGGCGAGCATCACCCCGCTGATCCCCGCCACCGCGGCCGCGGTCGGCACGGCGGCCAGCAGGAAGCCGGCCCCGAGCGCGCCGAGCGAGTTGGCGCCGGAGCCGAGCAGCCCGGCCACGCTGCCGACCCGGCCCTGTAGGGCATCCGGCGTGATGCTCAGCTGGTAGGTGCCGGCCACGACGTTGAGCAGCGCACCCAGCATGGTGGTCGACGCGAAGAGCAGCGCCAGCAGCGGGATCGGCGGGCCGAGCGAGATCAGGAACATCAGCACGGCCCACGCGATCAGCACCGAGACCAGCACGGTGACCAGGTCCAGCCGGCGGTTGACGGCGGACCCGGCCAACGCGCCGATCACGCCACAGATGCCGGAGACGGCGCCGATCACGCCGATCACGGCAGGCGAGCTGCCGGCGTCGCGCACCATCACCAGCAGCGCCAGCGACAGTATCTGGAACAGGATGTTCGTCACCGCCACCAAGCCCAGCGCGCTGCGCAGAAACCTCTGGTGCAGCACCCAGGAGATGCCCTCGGTCAGGTCCCGGCGCAGGTTGCGTGCGGTGCTCGCGCGCTCCTGCTGGAAGCTGCCCCGGACGAACAGCAGACTGCCCAGCGCGAGCAGGTGGCTGAGCGCCGCGAACAGGAACGGCGCCGCGCGCAGCAGCACGAACAGCGACGAGCTCAGCGGCTGCCCGACCAGCCCGGCGGCGCGGGTACGCGCCTCGTTCTGCGACATCGCGGAGCTGAGCTGCGGCGCGGGCACCACGTTGCTGACCGCGGCCCGCTCGGCGAGCCGGTAGACGATCGCCGCGGTGCCCTCGACGAAGGCCGCCGCCATGAGCAGCGGCAGCCAGAGCGCGCCGAGGGCGACCGCGACGCCGACGGCGCCGACCGCGGCCAGTGCGGTCACGTTGCACCAGATCATCGTGCGGCGGCGGTCCCACCTGTCGACCATGACCCCGGCCGGCAGCTGCACCAGCAGCATGGGCAGCAGCCCGGCGAACCCGGTCCAGCCGGCCGCCACGGTCGAACGGCCCGCGAACACCAGCAGCATCGGGAAGCCGACGGTGGCGACGGTGCCGCCCAGGCTGGTCAGCCCGGCGCCGATCCAGAGGGCCAGGAAGTCCCGGTTGCGGCGCAGCGGCACGACGGGCGTGTCGGTCAGTGCGGTCATCGCGACTGCCCGCCGTCCACGCCGGCGACGAGCCGCTTCGCCACGGCGGCACCGGCGTCGGAGTTGGTCAGCACGACCACCCCGGAACCCCGCCTCAGCCGGCACAGCGAGATCGCGTGGTAGCCGTCGGCCGAGCCACCGTGGCCGTACCCGAGTTCGGTCGCGCTCTCGTCGACGACCGTGCCCAGGCCGTACGCGCTGTCCGGATGCTGCACGGTCAGCAGGTCGCCGGCCGCCGGCCGGGACAGCAGCGCCTGCGGGCGACCCAGGTGCGCGCGGCGTATCTCCAGCGCCAGCCGGGCCAGGTCGGCCGCCGTGGTCCACAGACCACCCGCGGCCATGTCCGGCCAGCGCAGCCAGCCGCCGTCGAGCGGCCGGCCGGCCACGGTGTGCCCGGTGGCGACCGAACCCGCGTACCGTTCGGGGAACTCCTGGCCGAAGTCGCTGGCCGCCATCCCCACGGGGTCGAGCACCAGCTCCCGCATCAGGTCGGCGAGCGGCGTGCCGGTGACGTCGGTGAGCACCTGCTCGACCACCCAGTAGTGCGCGTTCGCCTTCTCGAAGGCGTCGCCGGGCGAGCCGTGGACCCGGAAGTCCGGCCCGCGGAGCAGGTCGGTCACGGCGGGCAGCCCGCCCTCCCGCGGGTAGCCCGGCGCCGGGGCCGGCGCGATGCCGGACCGGTGCGCGAGCAGGTGCCGCAGCGTGATCGGGGAGCCCGGCGGCAGGAAGTCGCCGCGAAGGTAATCGCGCACCGGCCGGTCGAGGTCGAGCACGCCGCGGTCGGCCAGGCGCAGCACCCCGAACGCGGTGACGTGCTTGCTCAACGAGCCGGCCTGGAACAGGGTGTCCGCGGTCACCGGCTCCGGCCGTCCGGCCGTCAGCAGGCCCTCGGCGTGCAGGTCCACCAGTTCGCCGTCGCGCAGCACCGCCACGCTCACGCCGGGAACCTCCGGAGTGGTGAGCGGGTCGTGCCAGGCGGCGGAGACCGGCGCGACCTCCGCCCGCACCGGCTCCGCGGTCGCGGCGACGGCGCGCAGGCTGTCGTCGGCGTAGACCTGGACCAGCGAGAGCGCCAGTCCGTCGGCAGCCGCCGCCGAGATCAGCCGGAAGACGACGAGCGAATTGCCGCCCAGCTCGAAGAAGCGGTCGTCGCGGCCGACCGGGTCGACGCCGAGGACCTGTGACCACAGCTCGGCCATGCGCCGCTCGGCCGCCGACCGCGGTGGCACGTACGGCCGGTGCGCGAGCGCGGCGCCGTCCGGGTCGGGCAACGCGGCCCGGTCCAGCTTCCCGTTGTGGGTGAGCGGGATGGCGGGAACCGAGACGTACGCGGACGGCACCATGTACTCCGGCAGCCGCCGAGCCAGCCACTCCCGCAGGTGCAGCCCGCTCACCGGCTCGCCGACCGGCACCAGGTACGCGGTGAGCCGGTCGCCGCGCAGCAGCACGCGCGCCTCGTTCACCTCCGGGTGGTCGCTGAGCACCGACTCGATCTCGCCCGGCTCGACCCGGTTGCCGCGCACCTTGACCTGCTCGTCGAGGCGGCCGAGATGCTCGAGCGTGCCGTCCGGCAGCACCGTGGCGAGATCGCCGGTGCGGTACAGCCGGGCGCCGGGGGCGCCGAACGGGTCGGGGACGAAGCGGGCCGCGGTCAGTCCGGGACGGTCGAGGTAGCCGCGGGCGATCGACTCGCCGCCCAGGAACAGTTCGCCCGGCACGCCGACCGGCAGCAGGTCCAGCCGCTCGTCGAGCACGTACGCGCTGGTCCCCGCCATCGGCCGGCCGATCGGGACCGTGTCGCCGCCCCGCCAGCCGGTCAGGACGTGCTCGGTGCTCGCCACGGTCGCCTCGGTCGGCCCGTACGAGTTGATGACCCGGCCGTCGCCGAACGCGCCGTACAGCCGCGCCGCCGCCGCGCCGCGGAACGCCTCGCCGCCCAGCGACAGCCGGTCGGTGACGACCTCGAACTGCTCGTCGGTCAGCTGGCCGGCCAGCAGGTCGAACAGGCTGGGCGTCAGGTCGACGAGGTCGAACGGCCCGTGCCGCAGCAGCCACTCACCCAGCCGCCCCAGGTCGAGGTCCTGCGGCGCGAGGTGCACCGGCAGGCCGTCGGAGAGCGCGATGAACAGCGAGGTCACCGACACGTCGAAGGAGATCGAGCAGAACAGCGCGCTGCCCGCCCGCCGGCCGCCGCCGAGGTACTGCGGCCGCGCCCAGCGCAGGTAGTTGGCGAGCGCACCGTGGCTGATCTGCACGCCCTTCGGCACACCCGTCGAGCCGGAGGTGAAGATGACGTACGCGGTCAGATCCGGGTCGTCCATCCGCGGCGGCCGCCCGGCGGGGGCGCTGTCGACGGTGGCGGCATCGTCGTCCAGCAGGACGCCGCGGCTGGCGAGATCCGGGTCCGCCGCGATGATCCCCGCGAGCGCCGCCTCCGAGACGATCACCTCGGGGTCGGCGGTACGCAGCAGGTCCCGCAGCCGCTGCGGCGGGTTCGCCGGGTCGAGTGGCACGTACGCGCCGCCGGCCTTCCACACGCCGAGCATGGTGGCGACCAGGTCGGGGCCGCGGCGCAGCAGCACCGCCACGCGCGACTCCGCCGTGACGCCACGGCTGCGCAGGTGCTGCCCGATCCGGTCGGCGCGGGCGTCCAGCTCGGCGAAGCTGAGGCGCCCGTCGTCGGTGACGACGGCCGGGGCGTGCGGCGTCCGGGCCGCGTGCTCCTCGATCTGGTGGAGCGCGGTGGTCCCGGCGGGGCCGGCCGGCGCGATGCCCTGGGCGAGCAGCCAGTCCCGTTCACCCGCGGGCAGGTGCACCCGGTCGGCGCGGGTGCCGGCGGCCATCGCCTCGAGCACCGCCCGGTACATCGCGATCACCCGCTCGCCGTGCTCGCGGTCGAGCACCGCGTCGTCGGCCTGGAGGACCAGGCGCTCGTCGCTCGCGGTCACGGCGTACGGGAACTCGTTCCGGCTGAAGCCGCCGCCGTCCGTGGTCGGTGGGCGCCGGCCCGCGGGGGTGCCGAATTCCTCGTAGCTGAAGAAGGTGTGCAGCAGCCGCCCGCCGTCGGTGAGTTCCACCTGCATCGCCGGCATCGGGAAGTTCCGGTGCGGCCACATCTCCAGCTCGCGGTCGAAGGCGCGGCGCACCTCGTCCGCCCAGTCGGCGGCGGCCGGGTCGACCGGGAACGGCACCGTGTTGAGGTGCGAGCCGTACACCAGCTCGGCGCCCGCGGCCTCCGGGCGGCAGTGCACCACCAGGCCGGTGTGGAACCGACGCTCGGGGCTGAGCTGCCGCAGCACGGCGAGGTGCGCCGCCAGCAGCACGCTCTTGATCGGCACGTCGGCCCGGGAAGCGAGATCCCGCAGCGGGCCGGCGAGGTCACCGAACTCGAGGTCGAACCGGTGGGACCCGGTTCCGCTGCCGCCCAGTCCGGCCGGCAACACCAGTGGCCCCCGCCCGGTGACCAGGTGACGCCAGTACTCGCGGTCGTCCGGCGCGGCCAGCGCGCGCACCTCGGCGGCGATGGTGTCGGCGAAGCGCACCGCCGGCCGTGGCCGCTCCGGCGGCTCCTGCCCGGCGCGGATCGCCCGGTACGTGTCGAGCAGGTCGGCACGGAGCCGGCTGAACGTCCACCCGTCCACGATCAGATGGGACTGGGTGATGAAGAGCGTCCACTCGCCGCCGGGCAGCAGGTGCACCCGGATCCGCAGCAGGGGCGCGGCCTCGTGCGGCAACGGTGTGCGGCTCTCCTCGTCGAGCGCGTCACGCAGTGCCCGTTCACATGCGTCCGCCGATTCGCCACGCAGGTCGGCAACCCGCACCGGCAGCGCCGCGGCGGCGTGCACCACCTGCAGTGGAACCGTGTAACCGGTCAGGTCGACCGAGGTACGCAGCACGTCGTGCCGGGCGACCAGGCCGTCCACGGTGCGTTGCAGCGCGTCGGCCGAGAACGGCTCCGTCGCCGGGATGCGCGCGGTGGCGACCCGATGGTAGTTGAGCGGCCCGGCCGACGCCGTCATCTCCACCAGCATGCCGAGCTGGTTCTGCGACAGCGGGTAGGCGTCGGCCGCATCCGCCGGAAGCCTGGTCCGGTCCTCGTCGCCGATCAGCGCGAACGGCTCGACGCCGGTTTCGGTGGCGTGGCCGCCCGCGGTCAGCCGCTCGGCGAGGGCGGTCACCGTGCGGCCGGAGAGCACGTCCCGGGCGGTGACGGCGAGGCCGTCCTCGCGGAGGCGGCCGGCGACGGCCACGGCGCGGATGGAGTCGCCGCCGAGTTCGAAGAAGCTGTCCCGGATGCCGACCCGGTCCACGCCGAGCACCTCGGCCCACACCACACACAGCCGCTCCTGCACCACGTTCTCCGGCGGCACATAGCCGGTCTGGCCAAACGCCCGACCGTCCGGCTCCGGCAACGCCCGCTTGTCGAGCTTCCCGTTCGCCGTCAACGGCAACCGATCCAGCACCACGAACGCCGCCGGCACCATGTACTCCGGCAACGACACCGCCAACGCCCGCCGCAACGACGCCACATCCAACCGCACACCCGGCACCGCCACCACATAGGCCACCAGACGGGCCTCCACCCCGCTGCCACGCAGCAACACCACCGCGTCCCGGACCCCGACACAACCAGACAACACCACCGTGATCTCACCCAACTCGATCCGATAACCACGCACCTTCACCTGGTCATCGGCCCGACCCACAAAATCCAGACTCCCGTCCGCACGCCGCCGCGCCAGATCCCCCGAGCGATACAACCGCCCACCCGACCCGAACGGATCCGGCACGAACCGCTGCGCCGTCAGATCCGGCCGACCCAGATACCCACGCGCCACCCCCGGACCCGCCACACAGATCTCACCGGTGACACCCACCGGAACGAGTTCTCCGTACGCGTCGAGCAGGTGGACACGCAGATCGCTCAGCGGCCGCCCGATCGGGTTGCCGGCGCCGGCGTCCAGGTCGTCACCGGTCAGCCGGTGGTAGGTGGTGTGCACGGTGGTCTCGGTGATGCCGTACATGTTCACCAACGCCACCCGCGCCAACGGATGCACCCGCACCCACGGCACCAACTCCGCAACCTCCAACCGCTCCCCCGCGAACACCACCACCCGCACCACCAACGCACCCACCCGCACATCACCCTCCGCCGCCGCCGACACCAACGACCGGAACGCCGACGGCGTCTGCGACAACACCGTCACCCCCGAACCCACCAACACATCCAGGAAATCCTCCGGCGAACGCGTCACCTCCTGACCCACCACCACCACCGACGCCCCATGCGCCAACGCCGCCCACATCTCAAAAACCGACACATCAAACGCAAACGAATGAAACAACGAAAAAACATCCGACGCATCAAACGCAAAATGCTCCTGCGCCGACGACAACAAACGCACCACATTCGCGTGCGACAACACCACACCCTTCGGCCGACCCGTCGAACCCGACGTGTAGATCACATACACCACACCATCCGGCGACACCACCGAACCCACATCCACCACCGGCATACCATCCAACACACCCGGCTCATCCACCACCAACACCACACCACCACAATCAACAAGCCCCACCGTCTCCCGCTCACACACCAACACGCCCACACCCGCATCCCCCACCACAAAACTCAGCCGCTCCACCGGCACCGCCGGATCCAACGGCACATAACCAGCACCCGCCTTCAACACACCCAACAACACCGGCAACAAATGCACACCACGAGTCAGACACACACCCACCAACGACTCCGCACCCACACCCCGCCCACGCAACCAATGCGCCACCCGATTAGCCCGCGCATTCAACTCCCCATACGACAACGACACCCCACCCACCACCACCGCCACCGCATCCGGCGACCGCCGCACCCGCTCCTCGAACAACTCGTGCAGGCAGCGGTCGACGGGCGTCCCGTGGGACGGTGACGCCTGCCGGAGCAGCAGCTCCCGCTCGCCCGCGGGCAGGTAGGTGGCCCGGGCGTCGCCGTCGCCACCGGCGGCCATCGACTCCAGCACCGCGCGCAGCATGCCGGCCAGCCGGTCCGCGCTCGCCGGATCCAGGTGCCGCTCGCTGCTACCGAGGTGGAACCGGCCGTGCTGGCTGATCAGCGAGAGGGCGAACTCGTTGGGCGAGTTCGTCGTCCGGGTGCCGGCCGCCACCCGGCCGGTGTCCACGCCGCGGAAGTCGAGGTGGTTGAAGAAGATCTGGATCAGCGGGTCGCCGCCCGCGTCGCGGCGGATCGCGGGCATCGGGTAACGCCGGTGCTGCCACACGTCGAGCTCCTGGGCGAAGACCCGGGTGACGAAGTCGTGCCAGGTCGCCGCGGTCCGGTCGGCGGCGATCGGCAGCGTGTTGACGTACATGCCGGGCACCCGGTCGGCGCCCGGCTCCTCCGGCCGGGTGTCGACGACCATGCCCGCGTGGTAGGCCGGCTCGTCGGTCAGCTGACCCAGCACCTTCAGGTACGCCGACAACAACACGGTCTTGAGCGCCGTGCCGGTCTCGGCGGCCAGCGCGTTCAGCCCGTCGAGCAGATCGTCGTAGGGAATCTGCCGGAACACTCGCCGGTCCGAGTCGCCCGCCCAGCCCCGCGGCAACGTCACCCCGGCGTTGTCACCGGTGATCCGCTCCCAGTAGGCGCGGTCCTCGTCCGAGGCCAGCGCGGCACGCTCGGCGGCGATCGCGTCGGCGAACCGGACTCCGGGCCGGTCGTAGGGCTCCGGCTCGGCGCCTCGGCGCAGCCGGTCATAGCAGTCCAGCAGCTCCATCAGCACCTGGTGGGTGCTCCAGCCCTCGGTCAGCGCGTGCGTCTGGGTCAGGGTGAGCCACCACGCCTCGTCGCTCTCCTGGTGCGCGAGCACCCGAAGCAGCGGCGCGACCGCGACATCGAACGCTTCGGCGCGCTGGCGCGCCACCAGGCGCTCGCGAATCGCGGGGTGCTCGGCCGGGTCCACGTCCCGCAGGTCGTGCACCTCGACCGGAACGTCCACCTGCCGATGCACGAGCTGCATCGGCGCGGAGAAGCCGGTCAACCGGATCGAGGTGCGCAGCGTCTCGTGCCGGTCGGCCACCACCGCGACGGCCCGGCGCAGCGCGTCCTCGTCCAGCGGGTGCCCGTCGGTCACCCGGAACATGTTGACCATGTGATACGCGCCGCGGCCGTCACCGGACATCGCCTCGATGACCATGCCCAGCTGGGTACGGCCCAACGGGTAGGCGTCCACCACGTCCGGCGGAAGCAGATCACGGTCCGCACGTCCGATCTGGGCGTACGCCTCGACGTACCGCCGGCCCGCGCCCGTCCCGACCGGGCGCAGCCGCTCGCAGAGCCGCTCGACGGTCCGGGCGTCCAGCACGTCGCGCACGGTCGTCTCGTATCCGGCCGCTCGCAGGTCGCCGACGAGCGCGACCGCCCGCAGCGAGTCGCCGCCGAGCGCGAAGAATCCGTCGCGCAGGCCGACCCGCTCCACGCCGAGCGCCCGCGCCCACAGCCCGGACACCTCGGCCTGGAGGCCGTCGGCGGGCGCGACGAACTCGGTCACCGCCAGCGCCTCGGCGCCGGGTTCGGGCAGCGCCGCGCGGTCGACCTTGCCGTTCGGGGACAGCGGAATCGCGTCCAGCACCACGAAGGCGGCCGGAATCAGGTAGGCGGCCAGCTCGGCCTCCAGCGCGGCGCGCAGCGCGGCCGGGGTCGGCCGCTCGTCCGCCGCCGCCACGTAGCCGATCAACCGGTCGTCGCGGTGCACGACGACCGCCTGCCGCACCAGGGGGTGCCGGGTCAGGGCTGCCTCGATCTCGCCCGGTTCGATCCGGTGCCCACGGACCTTCACCTGCTGGTCGGAGCGGCCGAGGTAGTCAAGCGTGCCGTCGGGCAGCCGGCGGGCGAGGTCGCCGGTGCGGTAGAGCCGGCCGCCGGCCGGGCCCCACGGGTCGGGGACGAACCGCTCGGCGGTCAGCGCCGGCTGGTTCAGGTAGCCGTCGCCCACGCCGAGGCCGCCGACGTGGAGTTCGCCGGGCACACCGTCGACCACCGGCGCGCCCCACTCGTCGAGGACGTACAGTCTGGTGCCGCGGACCGGCCGGCCGATCGGCACCCGGATGAGCCCGTCGGCAGTGGTCAGCGCGTGGTGGGCGACGTCGTCCGCGCACTCGGTCTGCCCGTACGAGTTCAGCAGGCTGACCTGCGGGAACCGCGCCAGCCACCGGGCGGCCAGCTCAGCCGGGAAGGCCTCGCCGGTCACCACCAGCCGCCGCAGCGCGGCGCCGGGCGGCAGGGTGACGCCGCCGTCGAGCGCCGCGCGCAACAGCGTCGGCACGACCTCCAGCACGGTGACCCCGCCGTCAGCGACCAGGGCGAAGAGGGAGCGCGGGTCGCGCGCGACAGCCTCCGGGACGACCCGGACGCAGCAGCCGGTGGCCGTACCGGCGAGCATCTGCCAGATCGACACCACGAACGTGGGCGGCGCGTTCTGCGCGAGCGTGTCGGCCGCCGTCATGCCAAGGTCGGCCACCTTGGCGAGCAGGTGGTTGCCGGCGCCGCGGCGGGTGATCGACACGCCCTTCGGCTGTCCCGTCGAGCCCGACGTGTAGAGCAGGAAGGCCGGGTCCGACGGCTCGGGTTCCGGTGCCGGTTCGCCTTCGGGCGCCGCCGCGGTCCCGTCGCCAGTGACAAGTACCGGCAGGTCGGTGTCGAGCGCGGACTCGCGGTCCGCGACGACGACCCGGGCCCGGGCGTCGGCGAGCTGGAACGCGAGCCGCTTGACCGGGGTCTCGGGATCGAGGGGAAGGCAGACGCCACCCGCCCGCAGGACGGCGAGGACCGCGGTGACCCGCTCCACGACGGCCGGCAGGCAGACCGCCGCCACGACACCGGGTCCGACACCGGCGGCGCGCAGCCGGCCGGCCAACCGGTCGACGTCCGCGCCGAGCTGTCCCCAGCTGACGGTCCCGACGTCGCCGGCGAGCGCGGGCGCGTCCGGGGTCTCGGCCGCCCACGTCGCCAGTCCGCGCACCGGGTCGAAGGTGAACGGCTCCCGTTCGGCCGCGTCCGGTCCGGGGCCGGCGTGCGACAGCACCGACGCCCGCGCGTCGCCGTCGGCGTCCTGCGCCATCCGTTCCAGCACGGTGCGGTACATCTTCGCCAGCAGGGCGCCGTTCTCCCGGCTCATCACCCCGGTACGGGTCGTCAGGTTGATCCGGTCGGGCCGACAGTGCACGGTCAGGTCGAACTCGGTGTGCGACTGGCTGAGCGTCGCGCCGATGTCGCCGTCGGCGTCCTGCCGGCGCGGGCCGACCCCGGCCAGGTCCACGTAGTTGAACGCGGTCAGCACCTGCCGCCCGGCCGAGGAGTCCCGCTGGATCGCGGGCATCGGATACCGCCGGTGCGGCCACAACGCGGTCTCCTGGGCGAAGACGCCGCGAATCAGATCCCGCCAGCGGGCGGCGGTCCGGTCCACGGCGAACGGCACCGTGTTGAGGTGCATGCCGTAGACCCGGCTCGCGCCCGCGAGTTCGGGGCGCGCGTCGGTCACCAGGCCGACATGGCCGCGCCGGGTCTCGGTGAGCCGGCCCAGCACCGCCACGTGCGCCGCCAGCAGGACGCTCTTGACCGGGACGCGCAGCCCGGCGGCCAGTTCCCGCAGCCGTGGCTCCAGGTCGTCGAGCGGCACCAGGTGCTGGTAAGGCACATCGTCCGGCCCGGCCCAGGCCGCGGGAACGCCGATCCCCTCTCGATCATCCACCACCGATCTCCAGTACGCGGCGTCCTCGTCCCCGGCCAGGGACCGCAGCTCGGCGGCGATGAAATCGGCGTAGCGCACCGGCGGCGCCTCGTACGGTGGCGGTGTGTCCCCGGCGGCCAGCGCCCGGTACGCCGCGTGCAGCTCGGCCTGGACCATCGCCAGGCCCCAGCCTTCGCTCAGCGCGTGCGGCAGGCCGAGGCCCAGCCACCAGCGGGTGTCCTCGAGGCGGGCGACGACCACCCGCAGCAGGGGCGGGCGTGCCACGTCGTACGGCGCGTTCTGGTCGGCGGCGAGCCGCTTCCGGAACTCCTCGTCGCGCCGGTCGGCCGGCACGTCGCGCAGGTCGTGCACGGTCACCGGCACGTCGGCCGGGCCGTGCACGACCTGCGTCGGCACCGAGAACCCGGTCAGGTGCAGCGAGGTGCGCAGCGCGTCGTGCCGTCCGGTCACCTCGACCAGCGCGGCCCGCAGTGCCGCCTCGTCGAACTCGGAGCCGATCACCTCGTACGCCACGAAACTGCGGTACGCCGTGGGATCCTCCAGCATCTCGACGACCATTCCGGCCTGCACCTGCGAGAGCGGGTACGCGTCCACCGCCGTCGGCGGCAGCTTCGCCCGGTCGTCGTCGCCGATCAGGGCGAACGGCGCGACCGGCTCGTCGTCGCCGGGGCGCCGGTCGCGGCCGGCCAGCCGATCGGCGAGCTCGGCGACGGTCGGGTGGCGGAACAGGTCGCGGACCGAGACGTCCAGCCCCTCCTCGCGCAGCACACCGACCGCGGCCAGCGCCCGCATCGAGTCGCCGCCCACGTCGAAGAACATGTCGTTGACGCCGATCGGGGTGCGGCCCAGCACCTCCTGCCAGATGGCCGCGATGCGGCTCTGCAGCGGGGACCGCGGTGGCTCGTACTCCGATTCGCCCTCCTCGCCGTCGTCGGCCGACGACGGCTGCGGCACCAGCGCGCCGTCGGCGCGGACAGCCGCCCGGTCCCCGGTGGCGAACAGGCGGGACCCGGCCGGCCCGAAGGCGTCCGGGCGGAAGCGGTCCGCCGTGAGCGCGGGACGCCCGATGAAGCCGCGCGGCACGATGCCGCCCAGGTGGAGGTCGCCCGGCACACCGTCGGGCACCGGGCGGCCCTGCGCGTCCAGCACCCGCAGCTCGCGGCCGGGCAGCGGGTCGCCGATCGGGAACCGCGCATCGTCGAGGTCGGCCGGCTCGAGCTGCCGCCAGCAGGCCCGCCGGTAGCGGCTGACCACCGCCGGGCCGTCGCCGTCCGCCGCCACCAGCGGGCGCAGGTCGTCCGGGTGGCCCGCGTCGCCGGTGAGCAGCACCAGGCGTACGGCGAGATCCTCGTCCCGGGCGATCGGCGCGGCCAGGTCACGCAGGTCGTCCGCCCGGCTCGACAGCACCGAGACCTCGTGCCGGCGCAGCCGGTCCAGCAGTCGCGCCGGAGTCTCGTCCGGCGGCAGCACGACCAGCCGGCCGCCGTACAGCAGCGCACCCCAGATGGGCAGCGGGTCGTCCGCCCAGCCGGCGTCGAGGCTCCAGGCGTCGAACTCGTCGAACTCGGCCGCCTGGTGCGCGGCGGTCACCTCGCTGAGCACGTCGGCGTGACTGACCACGGCGTACGGCTCGGCCGGGCCGACCAGCATCGCCGTCTCCGGATCGACAGTCACCTCGGGGGCGGCGGCGTCGCCGGGACCGTCCGGCGCGACCGTGACCGGGTGCAGCGACGAGTCGCCGGTGACGATGGCGGTGAGCCCGAGTTCCCGGGTGGGTGCGAGGTCGCCGCCCGGCGCGAGCGGCAGATAGGCGCCGCCGGTCTTGAGCACGCCGAGCACCGCGCAGATCGCGTCGGCGCCGGGCGGCAGGCAGATGCCGGTCACCGTCTCCGGGCCCGCGCCGGCCGTGCGCAGCCGGTGGGCCAGGCGGTTCGCCCGCTCGTCCAGCTCGCGGTAGGTCAGCTCGGTGTCGCCGTCGATCACGGCGACGGCGGAGGGGGTCCGCGCCGCCCGGTCGGCGAACACCTCGTGCGGGGTCTGGCGCCGGCGTCCGCGGCCCGGGCGCCGGACCTTGCGCAGCGCCGTCCGCGGCTTCGGCTCGGGCCGGAACGTCGCGCGGGCGTCGCCGTCCGGATCAGCGGCCATGGCGGCGAGGACGTCGCGGAACATGCCGACGATCTGCCGCGCGCGCTCGTGGCTGAGCACGTGGCTGTTGCTGCGCAGGCTCAGGCGTCCGCCGAGGGTGACGATGCCGACCGCGAACTCGTTCGGCGCGTCGCTGAACGCCTGGCTGTCGTCGGCCGCCTCGGTGTCCATCCGGTGGAAGTCGAGGTAGCAGAAGAACACGTCGACCAGGCGGCCGGTGCCGGCCGGGCGCTCGATGGCGGGCATCGGGAAGTGCCGGTGGTCCCAGATCTCGATCTCGGTGTCCGAGACCTGGCGTACCAGGTCGCGCCAGGTGCGCGCGTCCGGGCGTACGGGAAATGGCAGGGTGTTGAGGAAGTTGCCGTAGACCCGGTCGCCGCCCGGCTCGGCCAGCCGGGTGTGCGTGACCAGTCCGGTGTGGAAGCCGGGCGCGGTGGTCAGCTGGCTCATCACCTTCGCGTGCGCCGCGACCAGCACGCTCTTCACCGACGTCCGCGCGGACGCGGCCAGGCGCCGCAGGCCCTCCTCCAGGTCGGCGTAGGACATCCCGGCGCGGACGACCTCGGCGGGCGCGTCCCGGTCGCCGCTCCACCCGGCCGGCATGGTCAGCTTCACGTGGTCGCGGACCATGTCTCGCCAGTACGCGCGGGTCCGCTCGGACTCCAGCGCCCGGCGCTCGGCCGCCACCGTGTCGGCGAACCGCACCGCCGGCGCGTCCCACCGCTCCGGCGCGGTCCCGTCGCGCAGCCGCCGGTAGCACTCCAGCACGTCCATCAGGAACAGCTGGTTGCTCCAGCCGTCCAGCAGCGCGTGGTTCTGGGTGAAGCCACACAGCCACTCGGAGTCCGAGGTGACGTGGGCGTGCACCCGGAGCAGGGGCTCGTCGGAGGACAGGTCGAACAGGTCCGCCCGCTCCGCGGCCACGAACGCCGACATGTCGTCGAACTGTTCCCTGGCGTCGAGGTGCCGCAGGTCGCGCCACGAGCACGGCGCGGCGGCCACCCGGTGCACGAGCTGCATCGGCTCCGAGTAGCCGGTCAGCCGGACCGAGGTCCGCAGCACGTCGTGCCGCCGGATCACCTCGCGCACCGCCCGCTCGAACGCGTCCGGGTCGAAGCCCTGGTCGTCGCGCACCTCGTACACGTTGACGTTGTGGTAGCTGCGCCTGTCGTCGTTCCCGGCAAGCAGCTCGATCAGCATGCCCGACTGGTTCATCGACAGCGGGTACGCGTCGGCCAGCCCGTCCGGCAGCCGCTCCCGGTCGACGGCCGGCACCAGCTCGAACGGCGCCACCGCCGCGCGGTCGCCCGCGTCCAGCGCGTCCCGGCCGGTGAGCAGCCGCGAGACCGCCTCGACCGTGCGGTGCTGAAGGATCTCACGGACCGACACGTCCCAGCCCTCGGCCCGCAGCGCGCCGATCAGGGCCACCGCCCGGATGGAGTCGCCGCCGAGGTCGAAGAAGTCGTCGCGGACGCCGGCCTCCCGGCCGAGCACCTCGGACCAGACCGCGACCAGACGTTCCTGCAACGGGGTGGCGGTCTCGAAACCGCTCGACCCGGGCGCGGTCTCCTCCGGGGCCGGCAGGGCGTGCCGGTCCAGCTTGCCGTTGGCGTTCAGCGGCAGCCGTTCCAGCTGCACGAACGCCGACGGCACCAGGTAGTCCGGGAGCGCGCGGGTGAGCCGCTCGCGGATCGACGCGCGGTTCATCTCGCCGTTCGCCACCAGGTAGGCGACGAGCTGCCGCTCGCCGTCCGGCCCGGATTCGCGGGCCACGACCCGGCAGTCGGTGATCTCGTCGAGGCCGCCGAGCGTCGCCTCGATCTCCCCCAGCTCGACCCGGTAGCCACGAATCTTGAGCTGGCCGTCGCGGCGCCCGCGGAAGTCGACGGCGCCGTCCGGCAGCAGCCGCACGAGGTCGCCGGTGCGGTAGAGGCGCGCGCCCGGCGGACCGTACGGGTCGGGCAGGAAGCGGTCGGCGGTCAGGTCCGGGCGGCCCAGGTAGCCTCGGGCGACGCCGGCGCCTCCGACGTACAGCTCACCCGTGACGCCGGTCGGCAACGGACGCAGGTCCCGGTCGAGAACCCGCATGACCATGCCCGGCAGGGGCAATCCGATCGGGACGACGTCGGGGACCGGCCCGTCGACCGGGTGGACGCAGGTGCCGACGGACGCCTCGGTCGGACCGTACTCGTTGATCAGTTCGACCGCGGGCGCCTTCGCCTGCCAGGCGCGCACCACATGCCGGGTCAGCGCCTCGCCGGCGACGACAAGCACCGGAGCCAGGCGTGCCGCCTGGTCCGCGGCGAGCTGGGTGGTGAGCACCTCCAGGTGGCCCGGGGTCAGCTTGATGAAGCTGTACGGGCCGTACCGGTCGAGGTGGGCGCCGAGTTCGCCGAGGTCCACCTCGTTCGGCACCATCGTCACCGGCTGCCCGGTGACCAGCGGTCCCCACAGATTCGGCACGACGAGGTCGAACGCGACCGAGGAGAAGAGCGGCGCGCCGCCGGTTCCCCGGGAGGCCAGGGTCCGCGCCGCCCACGAGACGTGGTTGGCGAGCCCTCGGTGCGACACGGCGACGCCCTTGGGGCGGCCGGTCGAGCCGGAGGTGTAGATGACGTACGCCAACTGGTCGGCATCCGGCCTGGGCCGTCCGGTGACCGCGGGACGGTCGGCGGGCAGGTCCTCGGCCAACAGCCGCCGGTCCGCGGGGACGTCGGCGATGCCGGGCAGGAGGTCCCGCTCGGTGATCACGACGGCGGCGTGGGCGTCCGCCACCATCCCGGCGACCCGTTCGGCCGGGAAGCCGGCATCGAGCGGCAGGTAGGCCGCGCCCGCCTTCCAGGCGCCGAGCAGGGCGGCGGCGAGTTCCGGGCCGCGGTCGAGCAGCACGGCGACGACCGACTCCGGGCCGGCGCCGCGGGCGGTGATCGCGGCCGCGTACCGCTCGGCGCGGTCGTCCAGCTCCGCGTACGTGAGCGTGTGGCCGCCGGTCACCACGGCGGCGGCGTCCGGCGTACGGGCGGCCTGCTGCTCGAAGAGCTCCAGCACCGGCTGGTAGTCGCCGGGCAGCGGCGCGCCGACCGCCCGATCCTGCTGGTCACGCAGTTCGTCAGGGGTGGCGAGCGCGATGGTGGCGTCGCCGTCCGGGTCGGCGGCCATCGCGGTCAGCACGGTCCGGAACAGGCCGGCGATCCGGTCGGTGTTCGCCGGGGTGAGCGAGCGGACGTCCGAGGTCAGGAAGATGTGCCCGGCCCGCGAGGAGACGGTCAACGGGAACTCGGTGGGGCTGTCGTCCAGCCCCTGGGTGGCGTCGACCAGCTCGGTGTCGATCTGGCGGAAGTCCTGGTAGTTGAAGAAGACCTCGATCAGCCCCTGCCGGCCGGGGTTGTCGCGCTGGACCGCGGGCAGCGGGTAGCGCCGGTGCGACCAGGACTCGACCTCGCGGCGGAAGGTCCGGGTCACCAGGTCGCGCCAGGTGCCCCGGATCGGGTCGAACGGGAACGGCAGCGTGTTGAGGTACATGCCGAAGACCCGGTCGGCGCCGAGCACCTCGGGGCGGGTGTCGTAGACCAACCCGGCGTGCACCGCGGGCTCCTCGCTGAGCCGGCTGAGCACCTTGCCGAACGCGGACACCATGACGGCCTTCATGGACGCGCCGGCCTGGGCCGCGAGCCGCCGCAGCCCCGGCTCCAGGTCGGTCCACGGGATCCGGGTGTGGTACGCGGTCCGCTCGGCCACGCTCCGGTCGCCCCAGTCGCGCGGAAGGGTGAACTTCTCGTACCGGCCCACCACGTCACGCCAGTACGCCCGGGTCTCCGGTGAGTTGAGCGCGGTGAGCTCGCCGGCGATGGCGTCGGCGAAGCGCACCGCCGGCATCGGCTCGGCGTCAGGCTCCTGACCCGCGGCGATCCGCTGGTACGCCCGCACCAGCTCCATCAGCATGGTGTGGTAGCTCCAGCCCTCCATGACCGGGTGGCATTCGGTGATCGAGATCCACCACGAGTCGGGCTCGGTGACGTGCACGAAGAAGCGCATCAGGGTGGGCCGGGTCAGGTCGAACGGCCGGGCACGCTCGCTGGTCGCGAATTCCTGCAGCACGTGCTCGGTCCCGGCCGCGTCGAGCGTGCCGTGGTCGGTCCAGCCGATCGGCACCTCGGCCGTTCGGTGGACCAGCTGCATCGGCACCGAGTATCCGGTGAGGTGGACCGAGGTACGCAGCGTGTCGTGCCGGGCGACCAGCCAGGCGGCGGCGCGCTCGAAGGCGGCGAAGTCGAACGGCCGCTCATCCATGATCCGGAACGCGCTGGAGTTGTGGTAGTTGTTCTGCTGGTCGTCGGCCAGCATCTCGATGACCATGCCGGTCTGGATCTGCGACAGCGGGTAGGCGTCGACCACCCCGTCCGGGACCAGCGCCCGGTCGTCGTCGCTGATCAGCGCGAACGGCTCGACCAGGGCGTGGTCGTCGGCGACCAGGGTGGACCGCTCGCCCAGCAGGCCTGCGAGTTCGGCGACGGTACGCCTGTCGAACACGTCCCGCACGCTCAGGTCGAAACCCTCGGCCCGCAGCGCGCCGACCAGGGAGACGGCGCGGATGGAGTCGCCGCCGAGTTCGAAGAAGCTGTCCCGGATGCCGACCCGGTCCACGCCGAGCACCTCGGCCCACACCACGCACAGCCGCTCCTGCACCACGTTCTCCGGCGGCACATAGCCGCCCTGGCCGAACGCCCGACCGTCCGGCTCCGGCAACGCCCGCTTGTCGAGCTTCCCGTTCGCCGTCAACGGCAACCGATCCAGCACCACGAACGCCGCCGGCACCATGTACTCCGGCAACGACACCGCCAACGCCTGCCGCAACGACGCCACATCCAACCGCGCATCCGGCACCGCCACCACATAGGCCACCAGACGGGCCTCCACCCCGCTGCCACGCAGCAACACCACCGCGTCCCGGACCCCGGCACAACCGGACAACACCACCGTGATCTCACCCAACTCGATCCGATAACCACGCACCTTCACCTGGTCATCGGCCCGACCCACAAAATCCAGACTCCCGTCCGCACGCCGCCGCGCCAGATCACCCGAGCGATACAACCGCCCACCCGACCCGAACGGATCCGGCACGAACCGCTGCGCCGTCAGATCCGGCCGACCCAGATACCCACGCGCCACCCCCGGACCCGCCACACAGATCTCACCGGTGACACCCACCGGGACCGGGCGGCCCAGCGTGTCCAGCAGATAGACCCTGAGGTCACCGAGCGGGTAGCCGATCGGGTTGCGCGGGCCGGGAGTCAGGTCCCCGTCGACCAGCCGGTGGTAGGTGGTGTGCACGGTGGTCTCGGTGATGCCGTACATGTTCACCAACGCCACCCGCGCCAACGGATGCACCCGCACCCACGGCACCAACTCCGCAACCTCCAACCGCTCCCCCGCGAACACCACCACCCGCACCACCAACTCACCCACCCGCACATCACCCTCCGCCGCCGCCGACACCAACGACCGGAACGCCGACGGCGTCTGCGACAACACCGTCACCCCCGAACCCACCAACACATCCAGGAAATCCTCCGGCGAACGCGTCACCTCCTGACCCACCACCACCACCGACGCCCCATGCGCCAACGCCGCCCACATCTCAAAAACCGACACATCAAACGCAAACGAATGAAACAACGAAAAAACATCCGACGCATCAAACGCAAAATGCTCCTGCGCCGACGACAACAAACGCACCACATTCGCGTGCGACAACACCACACCCTTCGGCCGACCCGTCGAACCCGACGTGTAAATCACATACACCACACCATCCGGCGACACCACCGAACCCACATCCCCCACCGGCATACCATCCAACACACCCGGCTCATCCACCACCAACACCACACCACCACAATCGACAAGCCCCACCGTCTCCCGCTCACACACCAACACGCCCACACCCGCATCACCCACCACAAAACTCAGCCGCTCCACCGGCACCGCCGGATCCAACGGCACATAACCAGCACCCGCCTTCAACACACCCAACAACACCGGCAACAAATGCACACCACGAGTCAGACACACACCCACCAACGACTCCGCACCCACACCCCGCCCCCGCAACCAATGCGCCACCCGATTGGCCCGCGCATTCAACTCCCCATACGACAACGACACCCCACCCACCACCACCGCCACCGCATCCGGCGACCGCCGCACCCGCTCCTCGAACAACTCGTGCAGGCACGACCGGACGGGAGCCGCCGACCGGGGTGCACCGATCACCACAGCTCGTTCCGCGGCGTCGAGCAGTTCCAGGCTCGCGAGCGGCGCGTCCACGTCGGCCACCGCGGCGGCGAGCAGGTTGCGCAGGTGGGTGGCCATGCGCTCGACGGTGGACTCGTCGAACAGGGCGGTCGCGTAGACGAGATGGCCGCCCAGACTGCCGTCGCCGGCGTCGCCGACCTGCAACTCCAGGTCGCACTTGGCGATGCCGCCGGTGAGCGGGTACGGCCACATCCGCGCATCCGGCAGCGCCACGGCGTCGCGGCGCGGCTCGTGCATGGTGAGGGCGACCTGGTAGAGAGGGCTGCGCGACATGTCCCGCTCCGGCTGCAACTCGTCAACCAGCCGCGCGAACGACACGCTCTGGTGGTCGTAGGCGTCGGCCAGCACCTCGCGGGCCGCCGCGACGAGTTCGGCGAAGCTCTGCCGCTCGTGCCAACGGGTGCGCATCACCAGGTTGTTGATGCCGTACCCGATCAGTCCCTGCAGCTCCGGCCGGCTGCGCCCGGACACGACGGTGCCGACCGGCACGTCGTTCAGGCCGGTGTACCGGGAGACGAGCAACTGGAACGCGGCGAGGAAGACCACGAACGGAGTGGTGCCGAGCCGCTCCGCAAGCTGCCGCACCTGGCCGGCGAGCGCGGCGGGAAGCGCGAACTCGACCGCGGCGCCGTCATGCTCGCGCACGGCGGGACGCTGCCGGTCCGCGGGCAGGTCGATCGTCGGCAGCTCGGCGAGCTGCTCGCGCCAGTAGTCCAGGTGCCGGGCGGTCTCCCGCTCGGCGCCGGCGGTGTGCTGGGCGGCGGCGAAGTCGGCGTACTGCACGGGCAGGTCGGGCAGGTCGGGGACGGCGTTCTCGACGAACGCGCGGTAGAGCTGGGTGAACTCACGCACGAAGACCTGCGCCGACCAGGCGTCGAACGCCACGTGGTGGAAGATCACCGCGAGGACGTGGTCGTCGGCTTCGAGGGCCACCAGCCGGGCCCGGATCGGCCAGTCCCGCTCGAGGTCGAACGGCCGGGCCGCCTCGGCGGCGAGCACCTCGGCGCAGCGCGCCTCCCGCTCGTCGGCCGACCCGGTGAGCACGTCGGTCGCCACCTGGATCGGGGCCGGCGCGTCGATCACCTGCTCCGGCTCGTCGCCGGTGAGCACGTAGCGGGTACGCAGGATCTCGTGCCGGGCGATCAGCGCGGACAGCGCCCGCTCGATCGCGTCCCGATCGGCCACGCCGCGGATCCGGAACGCGAGCGGGACCAGGAACTCGCGGCTGTCCGGGTCGAGCCGGTTGAGGAACCACATCTGCTGCTGACCCGACGACAGGCGCAGCGGCCGGTCCCGGTCGGCGCGCGGCAGCACGGATCGCCTGGCCGTCCGGCCCCCGCCCAGCCGGCGCAGTAGCAGTTCGCTGCGCAGGTCGGACACGGACGGGACCTGATCGATATTTTCGGTGGTCATCCGAGACCGCTCCCTTGCTCGCGACGGTTCCGCTCGTGGCGCGGACGTAGTGGTGGTGCGGGACAGCACGGCACCAAGGCAGCCTCTCGGCGGGCGCGATAGTTCATCTATACGGCGACTATCCGCGCGTCCGCGCAGCTCACGGGCGGGTGGCCGCCGGCGGCGCCTCGGCCGGCTCGTCGTACGCGCGCAGCCGCATCTCCTCGTCCGCGGTGATCTGCAGCCGGGACATGCCGAACCGCAGCAGTGGCGGACTCATCAGCGAGGTCACGATCGCGATGAGGACGATCGTGGTGTACATCGTGGTCGTCAGGACGCCCAGCTGCACACCGACCATGGCGATGACCACCTCCATCACGCCGCGCGCGTTCATGCCCGCACCGAGAGCGACCGCCTCCCAGCGGTTGAGGCCACTGAGCCAGGCGCCGAGGAACGCGCCGCTGAACTTGCCCACGATGGCGATCACCAGCAGCAGCGTCGCGATGCCGAGCACGAGCGGCTTGGCCAGCAGCGTGAGATCCATGCGCAGCCCGGCGGTGGCGAAGAACAGCGGCGCCAGCACCGCGGTCACCAGCAGGCGCAGCGGGGCGAGGCGGCGCACCACCTCCGGCCCGGCACTGCCGATCAGCATGCCCCCGATCAACGCGCCGAAGATGGCCTCCAGATGCAGCGCCTGAGTGGCGGCCGCGCACAGCAGAATCAGGATGGTCGCGCTGACCAGGACGGGGCCCTGGCCCGCCGACCGACTCGCGACCCGCATCACGCGGCCGACCAGCGGACGCCCGACGAACACGGCGACCAGCACCACCGCGGCCAGGTACGCGATCGGCAGCACCAGGTCGCTGGCGCGCAGTCCCGTTGTCGCGACGGCCGTCACCACGGACAGGCCGAGCCACCCCAGCAGGTCGTCGACCGTGCCTGCCATCAGGATGAGCTGGCCGACGTTGCGGTGGATCATCCGCAGGTCCATCAGGGTCTTCGCGATCACCGGAATGGCGCTGACCGCCATGGCGATGCCCAGGAACAGCGCGAACGCCGGCCGTTGACCGTGCTCCGACAGCAGCGACCGTGGAAGCAGCAGCCCCACCGTGACGCCGAGGGCCAGCGGGATCAGCAGCCCCGGCAGACTCACCCGCAGCGCGGTCTGGTGGCGCCGGCGGATCATCCGCAGATCCAGGCTCGCGCCGGTGAACGCCACCAGCAGCACCAACCCGACCTGCCCGACGGCATCGAGCAGGTGAAACTGTTCGACGGTGGGCGGAAACAGCCATCGGAACGCCGCCGGTGCGACGCCCCCCAGCAATGACGGTCCCAGCAGGACGCCGGCCAACAGCTCGCCGACAATGGCGGGGAAGGAGAGCCGCGCGGCCAGCTTGCCGAGCAGCGCCGCGGCCAACAGCAGCACGCCGATCTGCAGGAGCAGGAAGAGCAGTGGGGTGCCACCGAGCGGGCTGACTGGGTCTGCGACGTACATGGAATCCCCTGCCTGAAGGCGACCGAGAGGGCTCGTTCACCATGAGCAGGATCCCTATACTCCATCAGTATCCCCAGCTTGGCGCCGCTCGCCGAGCTGGCGTTGGCACGCTCGCCTCGCCGGCGCCGCGGGCTGGCCGCCGGGGGCTGTGCGGGATGGTGACGCGGGCCCGTCGTCGGCTCTCGCCGCGGGCGGCGCCGGCAATGGCCGATCCGGTATGGTATTTGCCTCAGTGGCCGGGCGAAGTGTGGGGGGTTTCCTTGGGGCGTCGAGGGTTCCTGTGGACGTCCGGGCCGGCCGACCGGCAGAGGATGAGGACGTGACCCGGCCCGCGTCCACGTCCACCAACGACCCGCTCCGGCCCGACAGGCGGCCCGGCGCCCGGTCCGATCCGCCGCGGACCCGGCTCCGTCGACTCTGGGCGCGTCACCTGGTCCGGGACGAGGGCGGCGCGGACCGGTTCACGCTGTTCCTCGTCGCCGCGGTGGTCACGATCCTGGTGACCAGGGCGTTCCTGGGCATGGCCGGCTACCCCCAGGTGGGCAGCGGCGGGCTGCACGTGGCACACGTGCTGTGGGGCGGCCTCGGAATGCTCGCCGCCCAGCTGATGACCATGCTGTTCCTCGGCAGCGCGGTGAAGAACGCCGCCGCTCTCATGGCCGGTGTCGGGTTCGGGCTGTTCATCGACGAGGTCGGCAAGTTCCTCACCGCCGACAACAACTACTTCTACGAACCCGTCGCCGCCATCATCTACGCCGTCTTCGTCGCGACGTACGTCGCGGTGCGACTCGCCGTCAACCGGCGGCCCCTGAGCGAGCGGGAACGGCTGGTCAACGCCGCGCAGCGGACGGCCGACGGCTACGCCGGCTCGGCGACGGGCGGTGAGTGGCTGACCCGGATCCGCGAGCAGTGGCGGGCGGCGCTGGCCCGTTTCTGCCGCCGCCCGTTCGTCCGTCGCTGGACCGCCCCGGCGATCGCGCTGATCACCCTCTTCTCACTGGGTCGCCCACTCGTGCTGCTGTCTCGGCAGCCCAACCTGCCCAACGCCATCTACGCGGCGTTCGCGGCCACCGCGTTCGTGCTCGGGGTCCTCGGGCTGTGGCGCTCGACCCGTGGCCGGCCGGCGGCCGGGCTGTTCGAGGTGGCCCTGATGGTGGAGCTGCTCGTGGTGCAGGTTTTCTGGCTCCTGGACAACGAGTTCGCCGGCATCCTGCCGGTCGCCTGCACCGTGGCGCTGCTCGTCGTGAACCGGCAACACGCCGCCGCCGCGAGGCCTGACGGGGCAGCATGAACCAGTCGGGTGTGGCAGCCCCCGATCCGGAGATCGACGCGGGCCGCCCCCGACGCTCGGCCGTCGTCCCTTGCCGTGGTACGCGGCCCGCATGAGCGCCTGAGTGTCGTCGAGCATCGGCCGGACCGCCTCCGCTGTGGACCGTCGCCCCCGTGGCGGCGGCTGACCGGGCGCGGCAGGTCTCGCCTCCGGCCGAGGTCGTCGCGGCGGTCTTCGCGCCGCTCCACGACGAGGCGGCACGGGCGGGCGGTCACGATCCGTCGGTGGGCGGGACGGCGGGCGGAGCACCGAGTCGCTCACCCATCCGTACGGTCGCCCCGACCGGCAGCGGCTCGATGGTGCCGGCGTCTCGTGAGCAGGCCAGGACGACCGTGGAACCGAACTCGAAGTGCCCCAACTCGGCGCCGGCCGACGCGGGAAGCGCCGGATCGTAGCGACGACGGCGCACCTCGCGCCGTCGGGCGTTGGTGTGCAGGTCGTCGAAGGCGAGACGGGTCATCCCCACCATGGTGGCGCCGACGGCGACGATCGCCACCCGCCCGCCGCGCTCGCCGTCGACCTCGATGACGATGCGCTCGTTCACCGCGAAGAGGTTCGCCACGTTGGCCACGGCGGCGACGTTGACCGGCCAGAGTTCACCGGGGATGTAGGTGGCCGCGGTGACCTTTCCGGACAACGGGAAATGAATGCGGTGATAGTCCTTCGGCGAAAGGTAGAACGTGGTGTACGTGCCTCCGTCGAATCTGTCCGCCAACTCGCGGTCACCGAGCAGCGCGGTGAGGGAATAATTGCGCCCCTTGGCCTGCACGAGCGTGTCGGACTCGATGACTCCGTATGCGCCGACGGTGGCGTCGACCGGGGAGACGATGGCGTCGGCCGCGAGCGGACGTGATCCCGGTCTGAGCGTACGGGTGAAGAACGCGTTGACGGACGGGTACTGCTCAAGGGGAAGAGCCGCCTCCTCCGGCCGAGCACCGAAGATACGGCTGTAGGTGCGGTACGCCGGGCCGCGCCACCGTACCGGAACGGTGCGGGTGGCGAGCCATCCCGCGCCGCGACTGATCGCGTGCTTCGGGATGACCGAGAGGACAAGAATGAGCATTCGGCCGAGCATCGCGGAACTCTAACACGACACCAATTGTCGAGATCGGGTGCGTCAACCCGGAATGGTGTCGACGCGCTCGGACTCATTGTGCGTATTCAGCTGTCCGGCGCCGACCGCCCGATGTGCGTGGGCTCCGGACCGCGCACCGTCAACGCGGCCTTCTCCAACAACTCGTAGCCGTACTCGCGGGACATGGCCAGGGCCCGCGACGCGTACGCCCGCGCCTCGTCGTCCCCGGTCCCCCCGCGCAACCGGTGGGCCCGGGCCAGACCGATCAACGCCTGCGCCTCGGCGTGCCGGGCCCCGTCGCCCCGGGCCAGGGCGAGGACCTGCCCCAGGCGGTCGATCGCCGGATCGGCGTCGCCGGCCCGCAGGTCGAGGTCGGCGCGGGCGAGCAGGGCGTGCGCCTCGACCCACCGGTCACCGACCTCGCGGGCGATCCGCAGCGCCTCGACCGCGTCGCGTCGCGCCCGGTCGAGGTCACCGGTGGCCCCGTGCACCGCCGCCAGCAGCCGCAGGGTGTCGGCCTCGCAGCTACGGGCGCCGGCCCGCCGGTGCGTGGCCAACGCCCGCCCCAGATGGACCGACGCCTCGTCGTAGCGGCCGAGCAGCAGGTGGGCCTCACCCAGGCAGCCGTGCGCCGTGCCCTGCCCGTGCCACTCGCCGACCCGGCTCTCCAGCTCGATGACCTGCTCGCAGTAGGTGACGGCGTCGGCCAGCCGGCCCTGCTGGAGACGGATGTTGCCGAGATTGGCCAACCGCGCCAACCGGCCGGCGAACCGGCCGATCCGGGTGTCGATCTCCAACGCCTCGAGGCTGTAGCGGGCGGCCAGGTCCAGCCGGCCGGTCTCGAACGA
Organism: Micromonospora sp. NBC_01392; assembly: GCF_045040125.1. Lineage (NCBI taxonomy): Bacteria > Bacillati > Actinomycetota > Actinomycetes > Micromonosporales > Micromonosporaceae > Micromonospora > Micromonospora sp. NBC_01392. The sequence goes on from NZ_CP109549.1 coordinate 4,897,325, forward strand.
CACGTGGGCCAGATTGCTCAGGGCGCTGCCCTCGCCCTCGGCCCAGCCACCACGCCGGGCGAACCCGAGCGCCCGCCGGAAGTCGTCGAGCGCGTCGGCGTACCGGCTGGTGGCCAGCAGGACGGTGGCCCGGCTCAGGTGGGCGGCGGCCTGCCCCAGCGGATGGTCGTCCTCCCGTGCGTACGCCAGAGCGGCCTCGGTGACCGGCAGCCACTCCGCCGACGGCGAGGTGAAGTCGAGGTGCCAGCGCAGGTGGTCGGTGAGCCGCCAGGCGGCCGTCCGGTGCTCCGGCCCGGCGGCCATGACGGCGGCGATCATGTTGTCCCGCTCGGCCTCCACCCAACTCCGCGCCTCGGCCGCGGTGGAGAACCCGACCCGGTGCCGCGCGCTCACGCCGGACGGCAGTGGCAGCCGCACGACACTCGGATAGAGCAGGCCGGCGGCGAGGTCCATGCTGGACAGATAGTGGTCGTACAGTCGGTCGAGCGCGGCCCCCCGGTCGGTGTCCTCGACCGAGGCACGTCGCCGGGCGTAGAGGCGCACCAGGTCGTGCCAGCGGTAGCAGGCAGGAGCGGACTGCTCCAACAGGTGGGCCCGGGCGAGGGCGTCGAGCAGCGGCTCCACCTCGACCACCGGCACGTCGGCCAGGGCCGCGGCGGCCGGCGGGGTGACGACATCTCCCGGGGCGACGCCCAGCAGCCGGAACACCCGGCGGGCAGCCGCCGGCTGCGCCTCGTACGACAGGTCGAAGGCGGCCACGGTGGCGGTCGTGGCGTCGCCGGGAACACCGAGCGCCGCCAGCCGGTCACCGGCGGCGAGCCGCTGGTTGTACCGGCCGATCGGGGTCAGCTCGGCCCGCAGGTTGGCGGCTGCGATGCGCATGGCCAGCGGAAGGTAGCCGCACAGTCGGGCGAGTTCCGCCGTGTCCCGCCCGGCCGCCCCGGGCAGCAGCATGGCCAACAGGTCATCGGCCTCGTCCGGGGAGAGCACGTCCAACCGGAGCCGGGCCGCGCCCTCCCGGGCGGTCAGGCCACGCAGTTGCTCACGGCTGGTCACCAGCACCACGCACCCGGCTCCCCCGGGCAGCAGCGGACGGACCTGGTCGGCGTCGGCGGCGTTGTCGAGCACGACGAGGATCCGCCGCAGGGCGGTCACGCTGCGGTAGAGCCCGACCGCCTCGTCCGGCTCCGCCGGGATCTGCTCCGCCGGTACGCCCAGCGCCTGGAGGAAGTGGACGAGCGCGGCCATCGGTGTCACCGGCGGCCGTGGTGAGCTGCCGCGCAGGTCGACGTAGAGCTGACCGTCGGGAAACCGGTCCCGCTCCGCGTGCCCCCAGCGGACGGCCAGAGCCGTCTTGCCGACCCCGGCCAGCCCCGTGACGACCACCGGCGGCGCGGGCCGCTGGCCGGCGAGGGCGTCCAGGGCCGCCAGCGGATCGCGGCGGCCGGCGAAGTGCGTGACCACGGCCGGCAACTGCGCCGGGGTCACCGGCCGGACGGCGGGCGCGGCGAGGCTCCGGTCGTCGGTGAGCACGGCGCGTTCCACGTCCCGCAGCTCCGGGCCGGGCTCGATCCCGGTCTCGCTGACGAGCACGTCACGGACCCGGCGGTACGCCTCCAGCGCCTCGGCCCGCCGCCCGCAGCGGTACAGCGAGACCATCAGGTGTCGGCAGAGCCGCTCGCGCATCGGATGCGCGTCCGCGAGCGCGGCCAGTTCCTCGACGATCTCCGCGTGCTGGCCCAACTCCAGTTGCGCGGCGAAGCGTTCCTCGTACGCCGCCAGTCGGAGCTGCTCCAGGCGGGCCGCCGCCGCCGAGACGGTGAGCGTCTCGGGCACGTCGGCCAGCGCCGGGCCGCGCCACAGCGCCAGGCCGCCGGACAACTGGCGGACCCCGTCGGCGACGCGGCCCTCGGCGACCTCCCGCTTCCCGGCGCGCGCCATCCGCTCGAACACCTGGACGTCGATCGTGTCCTCGCCGGTCACCAGCTCGTAGCCGGCCGCACGGCTGACCACGTCGCCGGCCCCACCGGCCCGCAGCAACCGGCGCAGACGCATGACGTACCCGTTGACGGCGCTGGCCGCCGTCCGGGTGGGACGGCCACCCCAGATCTCGTCGACCAGTCGATCCCGGCTCACCGGTTGCCCGGCCTCGGCCAGCAGCACGGCCAGCACGACGCGGTGGTGCGGCGCCGTGACCGGCGCCCACTGCGCGCCGTCCCAGATCCGCACCGGTCCCAGCGCTCGTATCCGCACGACCAGTCCCACCGCCTCATCGCGGATTCATCGACGAATTATCACCCGTGGCTACGTTCCACGCGAGGCGTAGGAGCACCGACCGGCGTCGTGCGCCCGCGCCGGCCGACCGCACGAGAGGAGAACGCCAGCTCATGACATCCGCGTTGCACCGAAGGGCGAGGGCATCGGGCGCCGTCACCGCCACCCTGGCGACGGTGGCCGTCCTCGGCCTCACCCTGGGGACCGGCGTCCACGTCACCCCTCCCGAGCCACTGACCGTCAGTCCGGTGGCGGCCCAGGCCGGCGCCGACCCGGGGATCTGCACCCGCGACATCACCTACCGGGGCGTGCTCACCCGCTGGACCTTCGACCCCTGTGTCCCGGACGGGGAACCGCTGCCCGCCGACGTGCACCGGGCGTTGGTGGAGGACTGGCAGGAGGTGAACGGCTGTCCGTCGGCGACCCCGACCGCGGCGGCGACCCCGGTGCAGCGGACCGTGCCCGCGGAGCCGGCCCTCGCCGGGACGACGGCGTCGGCCTACCCGAGCGGCCCCACCGGCAGCCCGAGCGCACCGGCGAGCACCAGCGTGAGCCCGAGCAGCAGCTCCTCGCCGTGCGCCAGCTCGTCGCCGGGACCGAGTGGCAGCCCGAGCGGTTCCCCGTCGGGCAGCCCCAGCGGTTCACCGTCGACCAGCCCGAGCGGGTCGACCAGCCCCAGCGGGTCCCCGTCCACCAGCCCGACCGGATCCACCAGCCCCAGCGGGTCCCCGTCCACCAGCCCGACCGGATCGACCAGCCCCAGCACCTCACCGTCGACCAGCCCCAGTGGATCGACCAGCCCCAGCGGGTCCCCGTCCACCAGCCCGAGCGGATCCACCAGCCCCAGCGGGTCCCCGTCGACCAGCCCCAGCGGATCGCCGACGGACAGTCCGCCGCCCACCGACCCGCCCACCGATCCGCCCACCGGCCCGGTGGACCCGCCGCCCAGCCCGACGCCCGGCCCGCCGTGTCCGGGCAACGCGGCCGACGAGAGGCTGGGCGAGGCGCGCAAGGACCGCTACTGCCCGCCGAACCGCAACCCCGCTCAGCCGGTGGTGCTGGTGGCCACCGGAGACTCGGTCACCTCCGCCCACCTGCAGTTCATGAACGCTTTCCCGATGGGCGCCTGCGTGGGCAACACGAGAGCCGACTTCCGCGGCATGCCCGGCAACGACATGCTGTTCAGCTACGCCGGCAAGTACGCCGTCAATCGCAACCAACGGGTCGTCGAGTACTACAACTTCGCCCGCACCGGCTACGGCACCCAGCAGATCCTCGGCGCGGCCCCGGGACACCAGGACGCCTGCCAGAACCCCTGGGCCCGGAACTGGCCCCCCGTCGACCTGGCCACCCGGGCCATCCAGCAGGCCAAGACCGACCGGAAGGCCGCCTACTTCGTCAGCACCGGCGGGGTGAACAACACCACGTGGACGGGGCTGCTCAAGGCCCTCGCCAGTTGCGGGCTGATGGACCACTACCGCGAGCTGATGCAGCGGTACTTCACCGAGCACAAGCTGCCGTTGCAGGCGCAGATGGACTGGTTCGACCGGGCGGGCAACTTCACCGCGAAGGCCAGGGTCATCGACGGCGGCGCGTGTCACGGCAAGATCGTCGGTGACGTCACCGGGATCAGGTACATCCACCACCGGGTCGAGGTGCCCACCTGGGACGGCCCGGCCCTCTACCAGCAGATCAAGGCGGACGTCGAGGAGATCGTCGACGAGGTGCTCGGCGCCGGCGCCGACAAGGTGGTGTGGATGGGCTACTACGACATCAGCCCGGCCCGGTTCGACGTCGGCCGGCTCGCCGAGCAGTACCGGGTGAACCTCGCCCAGGAGCTGCACGGCTACCTGCCGGGTCAGATCCCCTCCCAGGAACGGGACCTGATCGACGACCCGGGCTGGAAGGCGACCGTCGCGCAGTGGACGAACCAGCTCAACCTGGTGATCCGCACCGGGCTGCCGGCGGACAACCCGAGGGTACGGTTCGCCCCGGCTCCGGCCCTCGGGGTCACCGACCTCCAGAAGACCGCCTTCGGCGGATCCCCCCACCCCAACGAGTCGGGTCACGACAAGCTGGCCGCGGCGCTGGACGCGACCTTCAACTGATCGCTGTGCCGACCGGTCGGGGCCCGTCACCACCCGGTGGCGGGCCCCGACCGGGAGGTGGCCCGCCGCACGACGCCGGGCCCGGCGCCACGGCCCGCGGTGACGACGCGGCGGCGCTAGAGTTCGCCGACGCCCGCCGACGCCACCGGGACGGCCGGCGCGGCCAGCTTCGCCCGAGGACGGTCGGCGTCCGGATGGCGCAGCTCGTCGAAGATCGTCAGCGCCTCCCGCCACGCCCGGCGGGCGGCGTCGACGTCACCGGCGGCCCGCAGACTGTCGCCCAGGTTGTCCAACACCTCCGCCTCGTCGTACCGGTCGCCGAGTTCCCGGTGCAGCGCCAACGCCCGCCGGTAGCAGTCCGCGGCCCGGTCGTGGTCGCCCAGGCCGTGCCGGACGTAGCCGAGGCTGTCCCAGGTCAGCGCCGCGCCGTGCCGGTCGCCGTTCTCCTCGTGCAGCCGCAGGGCGGCCCGGCAGCAGCGCAGCGCCGGCCCCGGCTCGTCGAGCCGGGCGTGCATCCAGCCCAGGTTGTTGAGCGCCTTCGCCTGGCCGACCCGGTAGTCGGCGGCCCGGTACAGGTCGAGGGCCAGCCGGGTCTCGTCGAGAGCCGCCCGCAGCCGGCCCTGCCGCGCGAGCACCCAGCTCACCCCGAGGTGCGTGTGCGCCCGGCCGGTGTCGTCGCCCAACTCGCGGTACAGCTCGAGGTCGCGTCGGTAGTGCCGGTGCGCCGCCTCGTGCTCGCCCGACCAGGTGCAGGCGATGGCGAGTCCCCGATGCGCCAGGGCCTGACCGGCCAGGTCGTCCCGACGCACCGCCGCCGCCAGAGCGGTCCGCTGCGCGGCGGCCAGCTCGGGCCAGTGCCCGCTGCGGTCGAGATAGGTGGTGAGGGCCGCCGCCAGCGTCCACGCGTGCCGGTCCAGGCCGATGGCCGCCGCCTGCTCCACGCACGCCAGCAGGACGTGGTGCTCGGCGGCGAACCACGCGGTCGCCCACGCGTGCTCCGGCCGGTCGCCCACCGTCACCCCCGGGTCGGGCGGCGGCAGTGCGGCCGGCCGCGCCAGCCGGTACGGGTCGAGCAGGTGGTCGGCCGCGTGCGAGGCGTGCAGGTAGTGGTCGAACAGGCGACGCCGGGCCGCCTCCCGCTCGGCCGCGGGGTCGGTGTCGTGACACAGCTCCGAGGCGTACGCGCGGAGCAGGTCGTGCATCGCGTACCGGCCGGTGGCGCGTTCGGTGAGCAGGTTCGCCCGGGTGAGCCCGGCCAGCAGCGGGCCGACCCGGGCCGGTGGCAACCCGGCGAGGCTGGCCACCGCCGCCCGGCCGGCGTCCGGGCCGGGGTGCAGCCCGAGCAGCCGGAACAGCCGGGCCGAGTCGGCGTCCAACGCGCGGTACGACCAGGAGAAGACCGCCCGCACATCGGTCGCGGGGTCGCCGGTGGCCAGCGCGGTGAGCCGGTCCGGGTCGGTGTTCCGCAACTCGGTGGCGAGCGCCGCCAGCGGCACGTCGGGCTGCCCGACGGCGCGGGCCGCGACGACGGCGAGGGCCAGTGGCAGGCCGGCGCAGCGGCCCACGATCTCGTCCAGCGCGGTCGGATCGCGCCCGGCCCGGCCGCGACCGAGCCGACCGGACAGCAGCTCCCGGGCCTCGGCCGGCGGGAGCAGGTCCAGCGTCACCGGATGGGCCCCGTCGCTGACCACCAGCCCGGTGAGCCGGTTGCGGCTGGTCACCACCACCAGGCTGCCCCTCGATCCCGGCAGCAGCGGTCGCACCTGCTCGTCGTCACGGGCGTTGTCGAGCAGCACCAGGACCCGGCGGTCGGCGAGCAGGGTCCGGAACAGCGCGGCCTGCCCGGGCAGGTCGGTGGGCACCCGCTGGGGCGGCACGTGCAGCGCCTCCAGGAAGCCACGCAGCGCCTCGCCCGGCGGCACGGCCCGCCCGTCCAGGTCGAACCCGCGCAGGTTGACGTAGAGCTGCCCGTCCGGGTAGCGGTGCGCGACCCGGTGGGCCCAGTGCACCGCGAGGGTGGTCTTGCCGACCCCGGCGGTGCCGGCGATCGCAGAGATGACCACCGCCCGCCCCGGCGCACGCTCACCGCCGTCCGGGGTCGCCCCCGACGGTTCGGCGGGCAGCAGCGCGTCCAGTCGGCGCAGCGCCGCCGTCCGGCCGGTGAACCAGGCGGGGTCGCCCGGAAGCTGCGCCGGGGGCGGGCCGGCGGGCGGCGCGGGTGCGGGTGCCGGCCCGGCCGGGGTCTCCCCCCGCAGCACCCGCAGGTGAGCCCCGCTCAACTCGGGGCCGGGCTCCACACCCAACTCGTCGACCAGGTGGCGGCGGGTCTCGGCGAAGACGCGCAGCGCGGCGGCCCGCTGGCCGCAGCCGGCCAGGGCGAGCAGGTAGCCGGCCACCAGTGGCTCCCGCAGCGGATGCTCGACCACCAGGGGACGCAACACACGCGCGGTCGCGGCGAACCGGCCGAGGCCGAGTTCCACGGCGGCGAGCCGCTCGTACGCGAGCAGCCGCTGCTCGTCCAGGCCGGCGACGGCGTCGTCGACGAAGGCCCCGGCCGCACCGGCCAACGCCGGCCCGCGCCACAGCGCCAGCCCGTCGCGCAGCAGCCGCGCCGCCTCCGCCCGCCGGCCGGCCGTCTCCTCGGCGCGGGCCCGTTCGACCGCCACGGTGAACTCGGCGAGGTCCAGCTCGGTCCCGCGCACGGTGAGCCGGTAGCCGCCGCCCTGGGTCGCCAGCAGGTCGGCCGCGCCCGCGTCCCGCAGGGCCGCCCGGATCCGGGAGACGCAGACCTGCACCTGGGTCCGGGCGCTGGCCGGCGGGTCGGTGCCCCAGAGCGCCGACACGAGCTGCCCGAGGGGCACCAGCCGGCCGGCGTTGAGGAGCAGCAGCGCGAGCACCGCACGTTGCTGCGGGCGGTCGATGGGAAGGACCCGCCCATCGGCGGTCACCTGGACGGGACCGAGGAGGGACCACCGCATGGCTTTCCCCGTCAGTCGTGGTCGGACGACCCAGTCTATGGACGGCGTGGCCGACGTGGCCGACGACAAGCGGTCGGATAGCGGACGACAAGCGGCCCCGCCCAGGCTTTCCCCAGCCGCCGGAGCACGGGTCCGGCGGGAGGCGGGCCGGCGCGACGCCGGTCGAGACGGACAGGGAGAGCGAGATGCGGGTAACCAGGGGACGGGGCGCGCTGACGGCCGTCATGTCGACGGCTGCCGTGGTGGCCGGATTGGGCTGGGCGACGCCGGCCTCGGCGACGCCGGCGGGATTGGAGACGGTCACCCAGTCGGTGGCCGAGAGCAGCACGGACAAGTCGGCGCTCGCGTCCTGCCCGGCCGGCAAGGTGGTCACCGGGGGCGGTGGCTTCCTCACCGCCGGCTCGTCGGCCGCCGGACGGGTCGGGCTGGACCGGCTGGAGCCGCTGTCGAACGGCACCGGGTTCGTCGCGACGATGCGGGAGGTGGGCCCGGTCAACTTCGTCGGCGACTGGGGACTCCAGGGCCTCGCCCAGTGCGCCACCGCGCCGGCCGGCTACCAGGTCGTGGCCACGACCGGGGCGGTCGGGACGGCGCTCGTCACGGCGAGCTGCGGGACGAAGAAGGTCATCGGGATGGGCGGGCGGATCAACAGCGGCCTGGGCGACGTCGTGCTCGACCAGGTGGTGCCGTCGTTCGACCTGACGTCGGTGACCGTCCGGGCGGTCGCGGTGCAGGGCACCTCGCCGGCCGGCTGGAGCGCCACCGCGATCGCCGTCTGCGCCACCGCGCCCGCCGGGCTGGAGCGCATCTCCCTGATCGGGACGAGCGCGAGCAACCCGTCCGACAACAGCAACACGGCGTGCCCGGCCGGCAAGGGCCTCTACGGCGCGGGCGCGGACATCAACGCCGGCAACGGCCAGGTGCTGCTCACCGCGGTCAACATCACCGGGGGGAACACCGTGCGGACGCGGGCGGACGAGGACGCCGACGGCTTCGCCGGCTCGTGGAGCCTCAACGCGTACGGCATCTGCGGAAGCTGACCCGTCGGTCGGGGCGGCACGGTCACCGGATCGGGCCACCCCGACACCCCGTGCCCTGATCCACGGCGTCCCCCGGGTGGGACCGGCCCGCAGGCCGGTCCCACCCGAACGGGTCAGAGCCCGCCCTCGCTGAGCCGCCGACGGTAGCCGCGGGCGCCCTCGGAGCCGACGTTCTCGTTGACGTCCACGCCGCCCGGGTTGGTCTGCACGTGGTAGTACGTGGCGCCCCACAGGTTGCTGGCGACCGAGTTGTCGAAGTGGATCAGGTTGGCGTACTTGTAGCCCTTGTCGTACTGGGAGATGGCGGTGGTGCGGATCGAGTACTCGGTGCCGATCACCCGCTTGCCGGGCCAGATCGACGCGGCCCGCTGCAACGTCTCGGCGTAGGTCAGCTCGTTGACGTTGCCCTGTTCGGTGAAGCTTCCGTTGCTCGGGTTGCTGTAGAAGTGGACACCGACGAAGTCGCACTTGGCGATCGCGTCCCGGTAGTTCTGGTTGCCGTACCAGTCGTCGGGCCGCACGCCCTTGTTCGGCGACAGGGCGGTGCCGCAGATCAACGCGCCGGGGAACTCCGCCCGGATGCGGTCGATCGTGGCGCTGAGGCACCATCCGTAACCCCAGATGTCGCTCACCCCGATGTTCGGCTCGTTACCGAGCTCGATGATGCACTTACCGGCGCCGGACCGGATCCGCTTGTACTCGAAGAACCGCGAGTTCCGGATCTCGTTGACCGCGTTGTTCGCGTCGATCATGGTGTTCGTGTCCCCGGTGACGGTCCGCACGATCAGGTAGTCCGTGGCGCCGCACGCGGTCCAGACGTGATCCGGGTTGGCCGCCCAGCCACCCGCCAGCCCCCACCCGGTGACGACCTTGGCGAGGTTGGCCGACTGGTTGGAGATCGCGGTCAGCCAGGTCTGGTAGCCGTCGGTCAGCACCGGGCCGTGCGCCCGGTAGAACGGCGCCGCCGAGGCCGGCTGACCCGCCCCCAGATACGCGCCCACGCCGACCGCCGCCGCCGCGCCGCCGGTCAGCCGGATGAGCGAACGCCGGGACAGCCCCCGACCCGACCGGCTGTTCTCGTCCTCGTCCACTGGTGTCTCCTCACGCATCGATGCGGACGTGGCCCGGACGGTCGCACCGCCGACCGGGCCACGTCCGCGGTCCCGTACCGATCCCGGTCGACGCCGGGCCCCACCACCATCCGGCCGGGCCGGTATAGCGGTGGTATACGGGCGCGCTGAGCAGGGCGTACGGGCGGACCGGCGCGACTCAGACGCCGCCCGCGTGGATGGGCGGGGCGGCCAGCAGCCCTCGGGTCCGGTCGATCCAGAGCGCGGCTGCCATCCGCTCGAAGATCCGCAACGCCCCGCGCAGGGCGTCGCGGGCCTCGTCGGGCCGGCCCCGCGCCAACTCCAGCCGGCCGATGCTGAACAACGCGTAGCCCTCCCAGCGGACGTCCCCGCCGGTGCGGAAGACCGCCAGCGCGGCCGTCAACTCCCCGGCGGCCTCCTCGTGCCGCCCGAGCCCGGTCAGCGCGTCGCCGAGACCACGTCGGGCGTACGCTTCGCCGAGCGCGTCCGCGACGTCGGCGAACGCCGCGCGGCAGTCCCGGTAGGTGGGCACGGCCCGCGCGAAGCGCTCCTGGTCGACCTGGGTCATCCCGAGACCGAGCAGCGCCGCCGCCTCGCCCAGCCGGTCCCCCAGCGCGGCGAAGTCCGCCCGGCAGCGCAGGAAGCACTCGGTGGCCTCGTCGTAGCGTTCCTGGTCCAGCCGGATGCTGCCCAGCGTGCGCCGGGCGTACGCCTCGCCGTCGCGGTCACCGAGCGCGGCGAACGCGCGCAGGCACCGCTGGGCCGCCACCGCCGCGTCGGACAGCCGGCCCAGGCCCCGGTACGCCACCGACAGCCCTCGCAGTGTCTCCGCCGTGCCGCGCCGGTCGTCACCGGCGACGAACAGCGGCAGCGCGGCACGGTAGCGGGTGATCGCGGTCCGCGCGTCGCCGCGTCCCCAGCCGGCGTCGCCGAGCCCGCGCAGCGCCGCGGCGCGCTGGAGGTCGTCGCCGGTCCGTCCGGCCAGGTCCAGGCAGCGGCCGAAGTGGTCGGCGGCCTCGGCGAAGCGGCCCCGGTCCCGGTACAGGTCACCGAGGCGCTGGGTGAGCGCGACCTCGACGGCGACGTCCCCGGCGCGGCGGGCCGCGTCCTGCGCCAGCTCGTGGGTGGTCCGCCAGGCCTCCCACTGGGAGCGTTCCTCCAGGAACCGGGTCAACGACCGGGCCAGACGCCAGGTGATCGACCAGGCGCCGGCCCGGTGCGCCTGTTGGACGGCGGCCACCAGATCGGCCTGCTCGGCGGTGAACCAGCACCGCGCCTGCTCGGCGTCCGGGCCGGTCAGCGCCGCGGCGGCGCGTTCCGCCGGCGTCAACCAGGCCCGCAGCGCCGAGCCGACGGCCGACCGCCGCGCCGGTTCGGGCTCGGCGGCGGCCATCTCCGCGGCGTAGACCCGAAGCAGGTCGTGCAGGCGGTACCGGTCACCGGCGGACGACTCCAGGAGCTGGGCGTCGACAAGCGACTCCAGCAGCCGTTCCGCGCCGGTCGGCGTGGTGCCGAGCAGGGCGGCGGCCAGCCACGCGGTGACGGTCGGCTGGTCCAGCAGGGCCAGCAGGCGGAACGCGCGACGGGTGTCCGGTTCCAGGCCGTCGTAGCTGAGCTGGAAGCTGGCCCGTACGTCGAGGTCCCCGGCGCGCAGTTCGTCGAGCCGCCGCCGGCTGTCGGCCAGGCGCCCGGCGAACGCGGCAAGCGTCCAGTGCGGACGGGTGGCCAGTCGGGCGCCCGCCACCCGCACGGCCAGCGGCAGCCGGCCGCAGAGCCGCACCACCGTCGCGGCGTCGGCCGGATCGACCCGCGCGCGGTCCCGGCCGGCGGCGGCCAGCAGCAGCGTCACCGCCGCCTCCGCGTCCAGCACGTCCAGCGGCAGGTGCCGGGCGCCGACCAGGCCGGCCAGCGGGGTGCGGCTGGTCACCAGCGCCGCGCAACCGGCGCCGCTGGGCAGCAGCGGGCGGACCTGCCCCTCCCCGGCCGCGTCGTCGAGCAGCACGAGCACCCGGCGGTCGGCCAGCGCGCTGCGGTAGAGGTGGACGCGCTCGTCGAGGTCGCCGCCCGGCGGCGGGGCCGGCCGGCCCAGGGCGCGCAGGAACTGCGCCAGCACGTCGGCCGGATCGACGGGCCGTTCCCCGTGGCCGTGCAGCCGCACGTGGAGCTGCCCGTCCGGGTAGTGCGGTCGGAGCAGGTGCGCGGCGTGCACCGCCAGGCTGCTCTTGCCCACCCCGCCGGTGCCGGACACGGCGTGGATGCGCAGCGCGCCCGCCGTACCGCTGAGGTGGTGGGTGATCTCCGCCACCTGCGCGGCCCGCCCGGTGAAGTCGGCCAGGTCGGCGGGGAGCTGGGCCGGGCCCGGCTCGGCCGCGCGGTGCCAGGGCAGCCGGGCCCCGAGCGCCCGCAGCGTCGGACCTGGCGCGACCCCGACCTCGGCGGCGAGCAGCCGACGGAACTCCCGGTACGCGGTCGCCGCGTCGGCGTGGCGGCCGGCGGCGAGCAGCCCGCGCAGCTCGTGCTCGCGCAACGGCTCGTGCAGCGGGTGGTCGACGATCAGCCGCCGGGCCCGGGGCAGGACGGCGACCGGCCCGTACAGGCGGGCCTCCACCGCCAGGGACTCGTCGAGCGTGACGAGGTGCCGGCGATCCAGCAGGGTGGCCTCCGCCCGCAGCAGGCCCCGGTCGACCAGGTCGGCCAGCGCGCGCCCCCGCCACGTCGACAGCCCCCGCCGGTAGGCGTCGTGGGCCGCCGGCAGGTCGTCGGCGGCGGCGGCCCGCCGGGCGGCGGCCACCAGGTCGTCGAACTCGGCGGCGTCCAGCCGGTAGGCCGCCCGGTCGAGCCGGTAGCCGCCGTTGCGGTGGCTGAGCGCCGTTCCGAGCAGCTTGCGGAGCTGGTGCACGTAGAGCTGGAGGTTCTTGACCGCCGACCGTGGCGGGTCGTCCGGCCAGAGCGTGTCGACGAGTTCGGTGACGGTCGCCGCCCGCCCGGCGCGTAGCACCAGCGCGGCAAGCAGCGCCCGCTGCTTGGGCGGGCCGAGCGGCACCGCGTCGCCCCGGTCGGTCTCGGCGGTGCAGGGTCCGAGGACGCGGACAAGCATGCTGATCACCCCGTCGGAGGCGGTCACCGACCACGCACGGTGCTCCGCGACGCAGTTTAGATCGCCTGTCGACGATGCGTCCGGGTCCGCCCGGTCACCGGCGCAGGGCGTCGGCGAGGGCGGCCAGGTACGCGCCGGCCCGCGCCCCGTTGACCAGCCGGTGGTCGTAGGCCAGGCCGAGGTCGGCGGTGGTCCGCTCGCGTAACCCGCCGTCGGCGTCGAGCACGACCTCGCGGTGCACGTCGGGCACCGACAGCGCGCAGGTGACACCGGGCGGGATGATCGGCCGGGCGTGGGTCACGCCCGGGGTGTCGTTGAGCGCGACCAGGAAGTTCATGCCGGCCATGTCGTCCTCGCCGAGCCGGTTGCGCAGCGCCCGCATGCGCAGCGCGACCACGGTGTCGGCGAGGTCGCCCAGGTCCAGCTTCGCGGCGTCCCGGATCACCGGCAGGAACAGCCCGGTGCCGACGTCCACGGTCAGCCCGACCGCCGGCTGCGCCGCGTCGCGCACCCGACCGTCGCCGGTGAGCGTGGCGTACAGGTCGGGGAACCGGTCGTGCAGCGCGGCCACGGCGGCGATGACGAGCTCGGTGAGGCCGACGTCGGCGCCGGTCTCCTCGGCGGTCCGGCGGGCGTACCCGAGGGCGGCCGTCACGTCGACGCGCACCACGGTGAACGCGGCCGGGATCTCCCGGTGCGAGGTCGCCACCACCTCGGCGACGCGGCGTTGCGCCGGTGACAACGGCCGTCCGGCCGGCGACGCCACCGGCGGCCGGGCCGCGGCGGCCGGGCCCGGCGGCGGTTCCGGGGCCGGGCCCGGCGGCAGTTCCGGGGCCGGGCCCGGCGGCAGTTCCGGGGCCGGGCCCGGCGGCAGTTCCGGGGGCGGCGACGGTTCCGGGGGCGACGGCAGTTCCGGGGGCGGCGCGGTCGGGGCGGGCGCGGCCCCGACCGGCAGGACGCGGCCGATGACGCCGCCCGGGACGCAGTCCGCCCCGGCGGCCACGTCGTGCCGCAGCACGCCGGCGTGCGTCGCGGCCAGCTCCTCGATCGCCTTGGCGGTCTCCACCGCCGCGATCGGCTCCCCGACGCCGACGGTGGCGCCGGCCGGCGCCAGCCACTCCAGCAGCAGGTAGCTCTCGTCGGTCGGATTGAGCGTGGGCACCCGCACCGGGACACCCGGCTCGGCGGTCCCCGCCGGACGCGACCCGGCCGGCGGCGGGTCGACGCCGGCCGCCCGTGGCGCGGCGGGCCCGCCGGCCGGAACCCGCATGATCCGCTCCAGGATGGTGTCCGCGCCGAGCAGGACCGCGCGTTCCAGGTGCGGGGCGGACGGGATGACCCGGTCGGCGGAGCTGACCAGCTCGACCGGCCGGCGCAGCAGCGGCCACGCCTCGGCGTGCAGCCGGGCGGCCACCTCGCCGCCCCAGGTGCCACCGGCCGTGCTCTCCTCGGCGACGATCACCCCGGCCGCGCCGTCGAGCACGCCGCGCAGCCCGTCCACGTCGACCGGGTAGAGCCGGGCCGGCACCAGCACCTCGACGGCACGGCCCCGCCCGGCGGCGTCCCGCGCGGCGGCGATGGCCCGGTCGGCGACCCCGCCGGGCGCGATGACAATCGTCGGCGCGGTGTCGGCGGCCGGGTCGTGCACGCGGGCCCAGTTGCGGTCCGCGCCCCGCATCTCGACGGCGAAGCGGTCGTCGACGCGGCCGTCGACGTACCGGCGGCGGGTGTAGAGGATCTTGTCCTCGAACAGCATCGCCGGTTCGCCCCGGCGCAGCGCGGCGGCGAGCACGTCGGCCGCGTCGTGCAGGGGCGACAGTTCGAAGAGCGCGAGGTGCGGGATGCCGATGAAGTGCTTCTGCACGCTCTGGCTGTGCGTCGCGCCGTAGCCCCGCCCGCCGCCCACCGGACAGCGGACCACCACCCGCATCGGGACGCGCTCGCCGTACATGCTGACGGACTTGGTGAGGAGGTTGAGGATCGGGTCGAACGCGAGACCGACGAAGTCGCCGAACATGATCTCGACGATCACGGTGTCACCGCAGAGCGCCAGGCCACCCGCGACGCCGGTGATGCCGTTCTCGCTCAGCGGCGTCGACAGCACCCGGTCCGGGTAGGCGGTGGACAGCCCCCGGGTGACCTTGAACGCGCCGCCGTACGGGTCGGCGACGTCCTCACCCAGCAGCCAGACCCGGTCGTCGGCGGCGAACAGCTCTTGCAGGGCGCGGTTGAGGTTCTCGCTCACCCGTTCGGCGCGGGTCACGCCACGCCGCCGCTCACCAACGGCCGGGACAGCACCTCGGCCGAGACGTCCGCGACCCGCCGCCGGGCCCGCGCGTCCGCTGCCGAGAACTGCTCCGGGTACGCGGTGGCGTAGCGCTCCAGCCAGTCGAGCCGCCGCAGCTCGCGCAGCTCGTCGGCGGCGCGGGAGTCGTCGCCCTTGCTGTGCGGGCCGAGCCGGACCGTGTGCTGCACCAGCACGTGCGGTTGCCGGGTGGCGCGGACCCGCGCGACGTGCGGCGCGGCGCCGGCCCGCACCTCGTTGAGGTCGAGCGAGTCCGACTCGCTGACGGTGATCCCGAACCCGGCCACCCGGCCGGCGATGGTGCCGGCCAACTGCGCCGTGGTCGGGGTGGACTGGGCGATCCGGTTGTGCTCCACCACCACCAGCAGCGGCACCCGCCAGAGCTGCGCCATGTTGAGCGCCTCGTAGACCGCGCCCTCGCCCCAGGTGCCGTCGCCGACGTAGGCCGCCACGATCCGGTCCTGCCCGGTGCGGTTGAGGTGCAGCCCGACGCCGACCGCGGCGGGCAGGCTCTCCCCCTGCACCCCGGTGGACAGGAAACCGTCCCGGCGCAGGTGCTGGCTGCCGCCGTGCCCGTGGCACACCCCGCCGTCCCGGCCGAGCAGTTCCGCCAGCAGGCCGTGCGGGTCGGCGCGGTGGGCCAGGTAGTGCCCGTGCCCCCGGTGGTTGCTGAACACGAAGTCCCCGGTCAGCAACGGGGCCAGCGCGACCGGGATGTGTTCCTGGCCCAGGCAGGTGTGGGTGGTGCCGGCGAGGTGGCCGTCGGCGTACAGGCGGAGCAGCTCCTCCTCGAAGCGGCGGATGAGCAGCCCGGCGTCGAGGTCGGCGTCGCCGAGCGGGGACGGCGCGGCGGCCGTCATTCCTCGACGCCCCGCCGCGCCAGCAGCGCGCGCAGGTCCGCCACCGACCGCACGGCCCGGATCTCCCGCGGCGTGATGGTGACCCGGTAGGCGTCCTCGACCGCCGCGACGATCTGGAGGTGACGCAGGCTCACCCAGGCGGCCGTGGTGGCCGGCCCGGTCTGCGCGTCGACCTCGTCGACCGGCAGCTCCAGCACGTCGGCGACGAGTCGCACCAACCGACTGGACATGCCGTGTCCCTTCCGGAACGGGTCCTCCGGCGGCAGCGGCGGCGGCGCGCTGGCACACCGACCGGATGATCGATGCCTATACCGCGACGATGGTACAGGCCCAGTGCATGCCCCGGCCCAGCGAGATCAACGCGACCCGGTCACCCGCGTCGAGCTCCCCGGCGGCCAGCAGGCGGCTCAGCCCGAAGAGCTGGTCCGCGGCCCCGAGGTGCCCGTGCTCGGCGGCCAGCTCGCGGTTGGTCCGGGCCAGCGGCACCCCGTGCGCCTCGGCCAGCGACGTCATGGCCCGCTCGTTGTCGCCGACCAGGATCAGCCGCGCCAGGTCGGCGACCGCGACACCGGCCCGGGCGCAGGCCCGCTCGGTGACCCGCACGGCCCGTTCGTCGAGTTCGCGGGCGAACTGCGCGAACTGCTCGGCGTCGTAGTCGAAGAACTCCATCACGTGCCACCCGTCGAGGGCGGCGGGTGGATCGCCGCCGGGCCCGAAGGGCGTCGCCGCGCCGCCGCTGTCGAGCCGGTGGAACCCGGCGTAGCGGCCGTCGGTCACGGCCTCGGTGGCCAGCCAGCGCAGCCGCGGGTGCCCGCGCCGGGCCACCGTGGCGACCGCGCCGTCGGAGAACACCATCGGCTGGGTGTCCATCCGGTTCCAGTACGCCTCACAGGTCCGGTTCGCGGCCACCACCAGCGCGGTGGCGTACCCCGGGTGGGTGGCGAACCGGCCCGCGACGGTGTCCAGGCTGAGCACACCGGTGGTGCACGCCTGGGTGAGCAGCACCGCCTCGGCGTCCACCAGGCCGAGCCGGTGCGCCAGATCGGCGGCGGCGTCCCAGTAGAGGTGTTCGGTGACGTCGGTGACGGCCAGCACCAGCAGGTCCACCTCGGCGGCGGCCAGCGCGGCGGCGTCGAGCGCCCGGCGGGCGGCCCGTTCGGCGAGGTCGGTCACGCCGACCTCCGGCGCGGCGCGGTGCACCTGCCGGTAGCCGTAGCCGAGGACCCGTTGCACGTCGTCGGTGTACTCCCCCACCACGTCCGCCACCGGCGCCGGGTCGCCGAGCGCCTCCCCGAAGGACACCAGCCCGAAGCTCATGTTCGCCCGTCCCGCCGTGGATCCCGTCGATGCCTACCATTGCCGGGTGCCCCGAGAGCATCTCACGCCCCTGACCGGAACCCCGTGGCACGTCTGGCGTTCCGCGCTGCTGCGCTCGGCCGGCTTCCCGGCCGCCGGGATGCGCCGGTTCGCCGCGCCCGCGCTCGCCGCCGTCGCCGACGCCCACCTCGCCGGGGCCTGCGACGAGGCCACGTTCGACGCCGCGTTCGACGACGCCGCCGCCGAGCTGGGCCGGGCGGTCCACGACGTCGCCGGGGACGACGCGTTCCGCACGGCGCTCACCTGGCAGAACCCGGCGGTGCTGGTGGCCGTCGACGCGATCCGGCGGGACGGCCCGCACGCCCCGCGCAACCTGCGCCGGCGCCACCGGGAGGAGGTGGTGGCGAAGTACTGGCAGCGCTACTGCCTCAAGAACGACACGGTCGGCTTCTTCGGCCCGATCTGCTGGACCGAGCTGGGCGGACCCGGTCCGGTCGTCACCGTCCGGCCGGGTCCGGCCCTGACCCGCGACCGCCGGGTCTTCCTGGAACGGTGGGGGCTGGACGCGCTCGGCGCGGCGTTCGCCCGCGCGGCCGGCGTCCGCGACTGGCTGCCGGTGCGGCTGTCGCCGGAGCTGACGCTGCGGGACCGGGTGCTGCGGCACCCGCACCGCGCGCCGCAGGCGCTGCCGGCGGGGACGGCCGCGCTGCTGGCGCTGGCCCGGCGGCGACCGCGGGTCGGGGACCTCGTCGCCGGGCTGCTCGCGGACCCGGCCAGCGGTTTCCGTCGCGCCGCCGACGTGCACGCGCAACTCGACGCGCTCGCCGGCAGCGGCGTGCTGCGGATCGGGTTCGACCTGCCGGTCGACCTCACCGCCGAGGACACGCTGCGCGACCAGCTCGCCGCGATCGGCGACGACGCGCTCCGCGCCCGGCTGCTCGGCGAGCTGGCCGACGTCGGCGCGCTGCGCGACGCGGTGGCCGCCGCCGCCGACCCCGACGCCCTGGCCGCGGCGATGTCCACGCTGGAGCGCCGGTTCGTCGAGCTGACCGGCCGGCCCGCGCGGCACCAGCCCGGCGAGGTGTACGCCGGGCGCACCCTGTGCCACCTGGAGACCGTACGCGACCTCGACATCCGCTTCGGCGACGCGCTGCTGCGCCGGCTCGCCCCGCTGGAGCCGCTGCTGCTGTCGGCGCGGTGGCTGACGGCGGCGATCGGCGACGCGTACGCCGACGCGCTGGCCGCCCTCCACCGCGACCTGTCGGCCGACGCGGGGAGCCCGGACGTGCCCCTGGCCGACCTGTGGTTCCACGCCCAGGCGGTGGTTTTCGGGGCGGACCCGCCCAGCGCCGCCGTCACCGCCGACTTCCTGGCCCGCTGGACGACCGTGCTCGGGCTGGCCGACGCCGACCCCGACGCCCGCGAGTTGCGCTTCGACGCCGCCGAGCTGACCGCGCGGGTCGCCGCCGCGTTCCCCGCCACCGCGCCCGGCTGGGCCGCCGCCCGGATCCACAGCCCGGACGTGCACCTGTGCGCCCCGGACGAGGCGGCGCTGCGACGCGGCGACGTCACCGTCGTGCTCGGCGAGCTGCACGTGGCCCTGGCCGCGTTCGACACGCACTTCTTCGCCCACGGCCACCCCGATCCGCAGCGGCTGCGCGACGCCATGCGCGCCGACCTGCCCGAGGGCCGGGTACGGCTGCTGGCCCCGGTGGACTGGCCCCGGCACACCGCCCGCATCGCGGAGTGGCTGCACGGGCCCGCCGACGCGCAGCTCGGCTTCACCGGCGCCCCCGGCGCCGACCCGGACCGCCTCGTGCCGATCACCGACCTCACGGTGCGGCCCGATGCCGACGGCGGCCTGCGGGCGTACGCCGGGGACGGCCGGCAGTGGCCGCTGCTGGAGGTGTTCGCGCCGCTCGTCGACCACCAGGTGTTCGACACGTGGAAGCTGGCCGGGAACGCCGGGCACACGCCCCGGGTCACCGTCGACGGTCTGGTGCTGGTGCGGGAGACGTGGCGCACCACGGTCGGCGCGACCGGGCTGCACACGGTGAAGGGCGAGCGGGCGCGCTACCTCGCGGTGCGGCGCTGGCGGCGCGCGCTCGGCCTGCCCGAGCAGGTCTTCGTCCGGGTCGACACCGAACTCAAGCCCACCTTCGTGGACCTGACCAGCGGCGTCTACGCCCGGCTGCTGTGCACGCTGCTGCGCGGCGCGCACGAGCGGGGCGGGGACCGGGTCGGGTTGACGGTCACCGAGCTGCTGCCCGGCCCCGGCGACGCCTGGCTGACCGACGCGGCCGGCCGGGCGTACGCCTCGGAGCTGCGGCTACAGATCGTCGACCCGGCGCCCGCGCGGTAGCCACCGCGTCGCGTCCGCCGGGGCGTCCGGGGCCTCGGTGTCGAAGTGGCGCAGCCGGCGCATGCCGTAGGCGCCCGCCGCCACCACGGCCAGCGCCAGGCCGGACACCACGAACGCGAACCCGAGCCCCCGGCCGGGGCCGGTGCCGATCAGCGCGCCGACGCTGCCGGCCAGGGCGCCGCCCGGGGCGAACATCGGTTCGAGCACGGACCCGCTCAGCGGCACCAGCACGGCGAAGCCCAGCGGCAACGTCGCCCAGGTCAGCGTCTGGATGATCGCCAGCACCCGGCCGTGGAACCGCTGCGGCACCTTCACCTGGATGAGCGACAGGTAGATGCCGTTGTGCAGGCCCAGACCGAGGCCCACGCCGAAACTGCCGAGCGCGATCAGCCACAGGTTCGGGCGTACGCCGCTGAGCACCAGGCTGATCGCGACCCCGAACGCGATGGCGATCAGCGCGGGCATCCGGCGTCGGGTCGGTCCACCCCAGACCGCGACCGCCAGCCCGCCCAGGACGGCGCCCAGCGCCTCGGCGAACGCCACGGTGCCGACCTGGCCCATGGTGCCGAACGCCAGCACCATCGGCGGCACCAGCAGCAGGCTGGCCAGGCAGAGGTTGTAGAGCGAGAAGAAGCCGAGCATGGCCCGGAAGCCCGGCTCCGCCCACGCCATCCGCGCCCCGCCGACCAGTTCGGCCAGGAACGGCTCCTTGCGGCGGCGGCCGAGCAGCCGGGGGAAGCGCACCACCGCGAGCACGCCGATCGCGACCGTGTAGCTCACCATGTCGATCACCAGCACCCCGGTCAGGCCGACGGCCGCGAGCAGGCCCGCCGCCAGCAGCGGCACCGCCAGCGAGCTGAGCCCCACGGCGAGCTGGGCGATGCCGTTGGCGTGGCCCAGGTAGCGCTTCGGCACGACCTGCGGGATCGCGGCCAGGTAGGTGATGCGTTGGAACACCGACGCCGCGCCGAGCACGCAGACCAGCGTGTAGACGGCGGCCAGCCCCAGCCGGTCGGTCCACAGCAGCGTGGCCAGCAGCGCCTCCGCCGTCACCGCGACCGCGCAGGCGGCGATCAGCACCCGACGCCTGTCGAACCGGTCCGCGACGGTGCCGGCGACCGGCAGCGCCAACAGCGCCGGCAGGTAGGCGATCACCCCGGACAGGCCGAACCACAGCATCGACCCGGTGCTCAGGTAGACCCAGACCGGCACCGCCCACTGGGTCAGCGCCGAGCCGGTGGCCGAGACGAGCTGGCTCACGGTGAGCGCCAGGAACCGGCGTACGCCGGGTTGCACCCCGGCCTCGACGGCGGCCGGGTCGGCGCTTGTCGCGGCGAGTTCCCAGCCGTCACCGGCGACCGGGGCGGGCGCGGTGCCCGGCGCGGACAGACCCGGGTGGGTGAGCACCTCGGCGAGCGCCCGGGCCCGCTGCTTGACGAAGTAGTGCCCGGCCTGGTCGAGCACCACCAGCGCGGTGGAACCGCCGAGGAAGCCCCACTCGCGGTAGCGCTCCTCGTAGTACTCGGTGAGCACGTCGTGGGTGCCCACGACGGAGATCACCGGCGCGGGGACCCGGACCGGCTCGGCGTCCAGCCAGGCGGTGAACCGCTCCTGCGCCTCGGCCGCCTCGCGCCGCACGTGGTGGACGAACCGGTCGACCTGTGCCGGGTCCAGGTCGGCCAGCTCGGCGCCGATCGACCGCAGGAACGTCTCGTAGCGCCGGTCCGCGCCCCGCGCGTCGACCCAGTCGACCAGCCGGCCGAGCATGTTGTCCGGCCGGGCGGTGGGGAACACGCCACCGGCGTAGATCGCCTCGATCGGCCGGCCCCGCTCGTGCAGCCGCCGGGCGATGCCGGTCAGCAGCGCGCCGCCGACGCAGTGGCCGTAGAGGACCAGCGGGCCGTCCACCCGGTCCTCGATCTCGGCCACGCACCGCTCGACCAGCTCGTCGAAGGGCAGCTCGGTGTCGTCGACCCCGACGTCGTGCCCGGGGACGGCCAGCGAGTAGAGCGTGTGCCCGGGCGGCAGTTCGTCGGCCAGCGGCTGGTAGATGCTGGCCAGCCCGCCGCCGTAGGGCACGCACACGTAGGACCGCACCCGTTGTGCCGCCGGCACCGGCCGGGTCAGCTCGTAGAGCAGCGGACGCCGGCGGTCGTCGGCCGGACCGTCGATCAGCGCGGCCAGCCCCGCCACGGTGGGGTGCTGGAACAGGTCCATCACGCCGACGTCGACCGGCCCGTACGCCGCGCGCAGCGTGGCCAGCATCCGGATCGCCAGCAGCGAGTGCCCGCCGAGGGCGAAGAAGTCGTCGTCGAGGCCGATGTCGGCGACCCCGAGCGCGTCCTGCCAGGCGGCGGCGACGGCCCGTTCGACAGGGGTGACCGGTGGGCGGTGCGCGGCGGTCCCGCCGCCGTCGGGCACCGGGTCGGGCAGCGCGGCGGTGTCCAGTTTCCCGTTGGCGGACAGGGGCAGCGCGTCCAGCGGCACGAACGCCGACGGCACCATGTAGTCCGGCAGCCGCCGCCGCAGCGCCTCCCGCAACGCCGCCGGGTCCACCGCCCCGGCGCCCGCCGCCGGTGTCACGTACGCGACCAGGCGCTGACCGGCGGGGGTGCCGCCGCGGACCGCGACGGCGGCGGCGCCGACGCCCGGCTGCTCGCGCAGCACGGCGGCGATCTCCCCCGGTTCGATCCGCAGCCCTCGCAGCTTCACCTGGTCGTCGAGGCGACCGAGGTACTCCAGCGTCCCGTCGGCCCGCCAGCGGGCCCGGTCGCCGGTGGCGTAGAGCCGCCCGCCGGCCGCGCCGAACGGGTCGGGGCGGAACGCGTCGGCGGTGAGCCCGGGCCGGCGCAGGTAGCCCCGGGCCACCTGCACCCCGCCGAGGTGGAGCTGCCCGGCCACCCCGACCGGCACCGGCCGCATGGCCCGGTCGAGCACGTGGGCGCGCACGTTGCGGATCGGCCCGCCGATCGGCACCCGGGTGACGGCGGCCAGCGCGGCGGGGGTGGCCGCCCAGGCGGTCACGTCGATCGCCGCCTCGGTGGGCCCGTAGAGGTTGTGCAGCGACGCCGCCGGGAGCGCGGCCACGGCCCGGCGGGCGAGGTCCAGCGGCAGTTCCTCGCCGCTGCACACGATCCGCCGCAGCGAGCCGCACCGGGCCAGGTCGGTGGCGTCGGCGGTGGCCAGGAACGCGTCCAGCATCGACGGCACGAAGTGGACGGTGGTGATCCGCTCGCGTTCGATCAGCTCCCGCAGGTACGCCGGGTCGCGGTGCCCGCCCGGCGCGGCCAGCACCAGCCGCGCGCCCACCACGAGCGGCCAGAACACCTCCCACACCGACACGTCGAACCCGATCGGCGTCTTGTGCAGCACCGCGTCGTCCGGCCCCAACGCGAAGGCGTCCTGCATCCAGTCGAGCCGGTTGACCACACCGGCGTGCGCGTTGACCACGCCCTTCGGCCGCCCGGTGGACCCGGAGGTGTAGATCACGTAGGCCGCGTTGTCCGGCCCGGCGGCCCGGCCCGGCACCGGTCCCGGCCGGTCCGGTCCGGTCAGCGGCACCGGCCGGTCCGGTCCGCCCACCGGCCCCGGCCGGTCCGGACCGGTCAACGGCAGCACCACGCCCGCCCCGGCGAGGCCGGTCGGCACCTCGTCGGCGAGCAGCACCTCCGCGCCGGCGTCGGTCAGCATGAACGCCAGCCGCTCCGGCGGATGGTCCGGGTCCAGCGGCAGGTACGCCGCGCCGGCCCGGTGGACGCCGAGCAGCCCGGCGACGAGACGGCTGGAGCGGGGCTCGTGGACGGCGACGACCGACTCCGGCCCCACCCCGTGGGCGGTCAGCCGCCGGGCCACCCGGTCGGCGGCGGCGGACAACTCGGCGTAGGTCAGCCGGGTGTCGCCGTCGACCAGCGCCACCGCGTCCGGCGTGCGCCGGACCTGGGCGTCGAACAACTCGGCCAGGGTGCTCCGGCGCACCGGGGCGGCGGTGTCGTTCCAGCCGGTCACCACCCGGTCCCGTTCGGCGTCCGACATGACCGGCAGCGCGCCCACCCGGGTCTGCGGCGACGCGACGGCGGCGGCGAGCAGCAGCAGGTAGCGGTCCGCGAACGCGGCCATGCCGGCCGGCTCGAACAGCGCGGTGTCGTACTCCAGCCGCAGCTCGTCGCCGGCGATCTCCAACGACAGGTCGTCCATCGCGCCGCCGAACGCCGCGCCGCGCCCGGTCGGCAGGTGGTGGAACGTCACCTGGTAGAGCGGCGGCAGACCGGGGTCGCGACGCACCGCCAGGTCCTCGACCAGCTTCTGGAACGGCATGTCCTGGTGGTCCCACGCGTCGAGCACCACCCGGCGGACCCGGCGCACAAGCGTCCGGAACGGCGGATCACCGGAGACGTCGACGCGCAGCACCAGCATGTTCATGAACATGCCGAGCAGCGGTTCCAGCTCGGCGCGGTCCCGGCCGGCCACCGGCATGCCGACCACGACGTCGTCGCTGCCCGACAGCCGGTGCAGCAACGCCACGAACGCGGCGAGCTGCACCATGAACGGGGTGGCGGCGGTCTGCCGGGACAGCTCGGGCAACGCCTCCGCCACGCCGTCGGGCAGGGCGCGGCGCACGTCGGCGCCGTGGAACGCGCGCGTCGACGGGCGCGGGCGGTCGGTGGTCAGCCCGTGCACGGCGGGCAGGCCGGCCAGCGTCTCCCGCCAGTACGCGCGCAGCTCGCCCCGGCGGGGGCCGTCGAGACGGTCGCGTTCCCAGGCCGCGTAGTCGGCGTACTGGACGGGCAGGTCGGGCAGGTCCGGCGCGCGGCCCGCCACCGCGGCGGCGCACAGTTCGGTCAGCTCCGCGCGCAGGTTGAGCAGCGACGTGCCGTCGAGGATCACGTGGTGGCCGGCGAAGAGCAGCCACCAGGTGTCCGCGTCGAGCCGCAGCAGCCGCGCCCGCCACAGCGGCAGGCCGTCCATCGGCAGGTCGAGGCGGGCGTACTCGGCGACGATCCCGACGCGGGCACGCTCCCGCTCCGGCGGCGGCAGTCCGGACAGGTCGGTCACCGGCAGCTCCACCGGCACGGTCGGGTGGATGTCCTGCCGGAGTTCGCCGTCCACCAGGCACAGCGTGGTGCGCAGCGCCTCGTGCCGTTCGGTGACCGTCCGCAGCGCGGCGAGCGCCTGCTCCGGGCCCGCCCCGGCCGGCAGGGTGACCGCGTCGGTCATCGTGAACAACGGCTGCCCCGGGCTGAGCTGGGCGGTGAACCAGACCCGCTCCTGGGCGTACGAGGCGGCGGCGCGGTAGACGCCGTCGAGCGCTGTGAGGTCCGGCGGCGACTCGGTCACGCCGGCCGCCCCGGCCGGCGCAGGCGCGGGATCGGTGCCTCCGCCGCCGTGGCCGGCGGGGTGGCGCGCAGCGCCTCGATCCGGGCGGCCATCGCGGCGACCGTCGGCGCGTCGAACAGCACCCGCATGGACAGCCGGGCGCCGACGGCCTGGCGGATGCGCAGCACCAGGTGCGCCGCCACCAACGAGGTGCCGCCGAGCCGGAAGAAGTCGTCGTACGGGCCGACCTCGGCGACGCCCAGGACGTCACGGAAGATCCCGGCGACGGTGGCGGTCAGGTCGCCGTCGACGGCGGTCGCGGTGGCGGTGGTCGCGGCGGTGACCGAGGCGAGCCGCCGCTCGTGGCCGGCGACCGCGGCCACGGTGTACGCGCCGATCGCCACCGAGCCGGCGCGGCCCCCGGCGAGGACCCGCCGCGCCGCCGCCGTCGCCGCCGCGGCGGGCAGCCCGTCGTGGTCGGGCACGCCGTCCTCCCGCCACGCGCCCCAGGCCAGCGCCACCACCCGGGTCGGCCAGCCGTGCGGGGCGCGGGCGTACGCGTCGAGGAACGCGTTGGCCGCCGTGTCGTCGACCCGGCCCAGGCCACCGGCGAGCGCGGTCACCGAGGCGCTGAGCGCCACGAAGTCCAGCGGCAGGTCACCGAAGACCTCGCGCAGCACCAGCGCGCCGGTGAGCTTCGGCCGCAGCTCCGCGGCGGCCTCCGCCAGCCGTGACCCGGCGGCCGGGCCGGTGTCCGGCCGCCGCGCGGCGTGGATGATGCCGTCGAGACCGCCGAGGTCGCGCAGCACCTCGGCGCGGACCGCCCGCATCGCGTCCGGGTCGGCCACGTCGGCGGTGAGGTGCCGCACCCGGGCGCCCGCCCGCTCCAGCGCCTCGATCCGGGCGGCCGGCGGCGCGGTGGCGCGACTCACCAGCACCAGCCGCGCGCCGGGCCGGGCCAGCTCGGCGGCGAACGCGCCGCCGACCTGGCCCGAGCCGCCCGTGATCAGATACCGCCCGCCGTCCCGGACGACCGGCCCGGAACCGGCCCGACCGCCGGCCGGCACCGCCGCGAACTCGCGGATCCAGCGACGCCCACCGAGCCGCAGCGCGACCGCCTCGGCCCGGTCGACGCCGAGCAGCTCGTCGGCCAGCGGGTCGACGGCGGGTTCGCCCGGGTCGGCGTCGATCCAGTGACCACGCAGCCGCGGGCGTTCCAGCGGCGCCGAACGCACCACCCCGGCGACCGTCGCGTGTTCCGGGCGCAGCAGGTCCGCGCCGGTCACGTCGGCCACCCCGGCGGTCACCACGTCCAGCTCCACGTCGGTGTCCGGCAGCGCCTCCAGCAGCGTCAGCAGTGCGAGGTAGCCGTGGTCCTGGGCCGCCGACACGGCCGCCACGTCGGAGCCGGCCGGGTCCCCGTCGAGCGGCCAGGCGTGCACGACCCGGCCGGCGCGCTCGTCGTCGGCGCACTCGTCGAGCAGCCGACGGTGGTCGGTGACGCTTGTCGGCCGTACCTGGTAGCCGTCCGGGCGGACCGCGAAGGCCGGCCCGGGGCGGACCACCGTGACGTCGACGCCGCGTTCCCGCAGCCGATCCGCCAGTGCCGTGCCCCGCCGGCCCGAGGCGAACAGCAGCAGCGCGGCCGGCACGTCGGCGGACGCCGCGGCGGGCAGCTCACGCCAGAGGGGAACCTCGACGACACCGTCGTCGTGGCGGCGGTCGGCGGCCGGCGCGGCGGGCGCCACGGCCGCCGGCGCCGGGTCGATCCAGTGCCGGGTCCGCTGGTACGGGTAGCCGGGCAGGGACAGCCGACGCGGCCGGCCGGGCGTGGGCAGGTGGACCGGCACCCCGGCGGTCCACAACCGGCCGGCCGCCTCGTGGGCGGTCTGCCGGTCGGTCAGCCGCTCCCCCGGCGCGGGCAGCGTGCGCAGCGGCGCGCGGGCCCCCGGCGGCAGGCTGAGCCGGGCCAGCCCGGCGAGCTGGCGGCCGGGGCCGCACTCCAGCAGCAGCCACCCGTCGGGCGGGCCGGTCGCCGCGAGGGCCGCCACCGTGGCCCCGAAGCGCACCGGCCGGCACAGTTGCTCCGCCCAGTACGCCGGGTCGGTGAGCTGCGCGTCGGTGAACGGCGCGGCGTTCGCCGCCGACCACACCGGCGCCGTCGGCGCCCGGCGCGGCACCGCCGCCACCAGCGCCGCGAACTCGTCGCGCACCGGCTCCAGCAGCGGCACGTGCATCGCGTACGGCGTGCGCAGCGGCGTGCAGCCGATGCCGCGTCCGCGCAGCGTGTCGGCGAACGCGGTCACCGGCTCCGGCGCGCCGGCCAGCACGCAGGTCTGCGGCCCGTTGCTGATCGCCACCGCGACCCCGGCCGGCAGCAGCGGCGTGATCTCGTCGGCGCCGCGCTGCACGGCGAGCATCCGGCCCTCCGGCGCGGCCCGGACGAGCCGGCCCCGGGCGGCGGCGAGGCGCACCGCGTCGGGCAGGTCGAAGACCCCGGCGACGGTGGCCGCCACCAGCTCGCCGATGGAGTGGCCGAGCACCGCGGCGGGCGTGACGCCCCAGTGCCGCCACAGCGTCGCCAGCGCGTACCCGACCGTGAACAGCGCGGGTTGCAGCACCTCCGGCTCGGCCAGTCGCTCGTCGGCCCCGGGTCCCGCGCCGACGAGCAGCTCGTGCGGGTCCCGGCCGAGGACCCGGGCGCACTCCTCGACGGCGGCGGCGAAGACCGGCTCGGTCGCGGCCAGGCCCGCGCCCATGCCCGGGTGCGCCGAGCTCTGGCCGGAGAAGAGCAGACCCACCCGGGGCGGGTGCGCCGCGTCCCCGTCGGCCCGGCGTCGCGGATCGGTCAGGGCAGCCGCCGCCCGGCTCCGGTCCACCGCGACCACCGCGGCCCGGTGCCGGTACGCCGGCCGTCCCTCCCGCAGCGTGTACGCCACGTCGCGCAGCTCCAGCTCCGGCCGGTCGGTGAGGTGGGCGGCCAGCCCGGCGCACGCCGCCGCCAGCGCGGCCGGGGTCGCGGCGGACACCTGGAGCAGCTCCCCGCCGCCGTCGTCCGGTTCGGTGGGGGCGAGCGGTGGGGCCTCCTGGAGCACCAGGTGCGCGTTGGTGCCGCCGAGGCCGAGCGAGCTGACTCCGGCCCGCA
Source organism: Micromonospora sp. NBC_01392 (assembly GCF_045040125.1). NCBI lineage: Bacteria > Bacillati > Actinomycetota > Actinomycetes > Micromonosporales > Micromonosporaceae > Micromonospora > Micromonospora sp. NBC_01392. The sequence goes on from NZ_CP109549.1 coordinate 4,925,215, forward strand.
GCGGGCGCTGCTCCGCCGGCTCCCACTTGGTCAGCGTCGACACCACGTAGAACGGGCTCGCCGCGAAGTCGATCTCCGGGTGGGGCCGGTCGTGGTTGATGCTGGGCGGGATCAGCCGGTGCCGCATCGACAGCACGGTCTTGATCAGGCCGACCACGCCGCCGGCCGCGCTGAGGTGACCGATGTTGGCCTTGGTCGAGCCGACCCCGCACCAGCCCCGCTCGGCCGTGCGCCGCCCGTACGCCGCGCTCAACGCCGCGATCTCGATCGAGTCGCCCAGGACCGTGCCGGTGCCGTGCGCCTCCACGTAGCTGACCGAGCGCGGCGCGACGCCGGCCACCGCGAGGGCCTGCACGACGACCTCCACCTGGCCGGTGACGCTGGGCGCGGTGAAGCCGGCCTTGGTCGCGCCGTCGTTGTTGACCGCGTTGCCGATGATCAGCGCCCGGATGTCGTCCCCGTCGGCCCGCGCGTCGGACAGCCGCTTGAGCACGACGACACCGACGCCGCTGCCGTACACGGTGCCGTCGGCGTGCGCGTCGAACGGGCGGCAGTGCCCGTCGGCGGAGGTGTAGCCCTCGTCCGCGACGTACCCGACGGCGTGCGGCAGCTCCACGCAGACGCCGCCCGCGAGCGCCGTGTCGCACTCGCCGTTGCGCAGCGCCTCGCTGGCCAGGTGCACCGCGACCAGCGACGACGAGCAGGCGGTCTGCACGGTCATCGCCGGGCCGCGCAGACCGAGCCGGAACGACACGCTGCTGGCCAGGTAGTCCGGCTTGTTGCCCAACGACACCCGCAGCTCACCGGCGTCGGCCAGCGCGCGCGGGTTCCGCCGGACGTTGAGCCACTGGTAGAGGTCGGCGTTGCCGCCCGCGTACACGCCGATCTCGCCGTCGTAGCGGGCCGGGTCGCAGCCGGCGTCGGTCAGCGCGGCGTGCGCGTGCTCCAGGAACAGCCGCTGCTGCGGGTCGGCCAGCTCCGCGTCGCGCGGGCTCATCCCGAACAGGCCGGCGTCGAACTGGTCGACCTGGTCGAGCACGGCGGCCACCGGCACGTACGCCGGATCGTCGAGTTCGTCGGCGGCGACGCCCCGGGCCAGCAGTTCCGCGCGGCTGAACCGGGTGAACGACTCGGCGCCGTCGACCAGGTTGCGCCAGAACCGCTCCGCCGAGGCCGCGCCCGGCACGCGCAGGCTGAGCCCGACGATCGCGATCGGCTCCACTGTCTCGTTCGTCACGGCATGACCTCCGGCTCGGCGGCATCGCGGATGTGCAGGCGCAGCTCGCTGACGTAGTGGCGGCCCCGGCCGTCGGGCAGCCACGCCTGCGCCGGCGTGGGCAGCAACTCGGTCACCGTGACCGGCACGTCCGCGCCGCCCGCCCGTCGGGCCGCCCGCAGCATCAGGCAGAGCCGGTTGGCGTAGAGCGGGCTGGTCAGGTCGACGTACTCGGGTTTCAGCTCGGTGGCCACCCGGACGAAGACCCGCTCCGGCAGGCCCAGCGCGGCCCGCCACCGGCGTACCGCGAGGTAACGGCGCGCCGGGTCGACGGCGTCGGTCAGGCCGGTCGCCCCGACGGTGGTGCGCCACGTCTCCCGGGCCAGCACCAGCCGGTCCACGGTGACCCGGGGGCTGTGCGGGCGTTCGGTGATGAGTTTGAACGCGTCGCCGGCGTGCACCGCGATCAGGTCGGAGAACACCTCGACAAGCGGCCAGCGGGTGCCGTCGGGGCCGGTCGCCACCAGCACGCCGGCCACCTCGGAGACCACCGCGGCGTTGGCCGGCACCAGCCGTTCCCGGCCCGCGCCGGGGGCGTCGGCGAACGCGAGCCGGTGGTCGTCCGGCCCGAACAGGGACGCCGACAGCCGGCCGCCGACCCGGGGGAAGTCGACCGGGTAGACCGGACGCAGCCGCGCCGGGCCCAGGTCCGCCGCGTACGCCCGGCGCAGCCGCGCCAGGTCCGGATGGCAGTGGGTGAACAGCTCGGCGTTGAACGTCGCGTACGCGGCGTGCAGCTCGCCGAGCACCGCGACGACCTCGGCGTCGGGCGACTCCGCGACGAGTTGGAGGTCCGGGCTGTGGACCCGGCCCGCGCTCCAGCCGGGTCGGGTGGCCGGGAACTCCGCGGCGACCCGGGGCGCCAGCTCGGCCGCGTCGACCGTCAGCCGCGCGGTGCCGGCGGGCAGGTCGGCGAGCCGGAGCACCCGTTCCCAGCGGGCGGCGAACTCGCGCGCGACCCGGTCGGCGGGCCGGTCACCGGGACCGAACAGTGGCCCCTGGGCGACGAACCACAGGTCCCCGAGCCGGACCGGCCCGTCACCGCTCAGGTCGTCGTGGAGGTCACGCAGCGCGTCGCCGTACGCCGTGGCCAGCTCGGCGGTGAGCCAGCGCGCGGCCCGCAGCGGCAGGTCCAGTGCCGGGGCGAGGGCGTCGAGCAGGTCACGGCCGACGGTGAACTCGACGTCGCGGACGGTCTCCTCGTGGCACAGCGCCCGCCCGGCGTAGTTCTGCCCGGCCCGGCGGCGCGGCGACCGGCCGGTCAGTCCGGTGAACTCGGTGTCCAGGTCGGCCAGCGCGGCGGCCAGCGCGGCGGGGTCACCGGCGGCGTCGGCGACGCGGTCGCGGGCGGCGGCGAGCCGGTCCAGTCCGGCGCGGGCCGGCTCCCGGGCCCCCGGGTCGCCGACGGCGTCGATCCGGGCGCGCAGGCCCGCCTCCGCGGCGAAGCCCGGCGGCAGGTCGAAGTCCCAGCGCAGCAGCCCCCGCTCGGCCAGGTGGGTGAGGAGCAGGAACCCCTCCTCGGGTCGGCGCACGCCGGTCTGTTCGTCGCGGACCAGGTCGTCGACGATCTCCCGGGCGGGGCGGCGTCCGTCGCAGCGGGCCAGCGCGATCGACTCGGTAAGCGACACCGGGGCGGGACGCTGGGCGGGCCGGTGCACGACCCGCCCGTCCAGGTGGGCGTGCGGCGCCAGCCTGGGGGCCAGCCACGACCGCAGCAGCGGGTCCGCCACCAGCCGGTCGGCGTACGCGGACAGCGCCCAGTGTTCCAGGTGGACGACGCGCCGGCGGAGCAGGCCGGGGCCGGGCCGGGCGGTGACGGCAGCCGGACCCGGCGCCACGACGCCCCAGCACACCGGGCCGAAGAAGCCGATGGTCTCGCACTTGGCGACGTAGCGCTGCCAGTAGCCGGCGACGACGTTCTCCCGGCCCCGGCGGCGGACGTTGCGCGGCCCGTCCGGGCCGTCGCGGACCAGCCCGTCCAGCGCCACCAGCACGTCCGGGTTCTGCCAGGTGACGGCCTCGCGGAACAGCGGGTCGGCGGCGATCCCGCACACCGCCGCCGACGCCGCCCGGGTGGCGTCGGCGTACGCGGCGGGGAACGCGGCGTCGTCCACCTGGCCGGCGAGGTGCCGGTCGGCGGCGGCGGCGCACTCCGGGGCGGCGAAGCGGTCCAGGCCGTCGGCCGGGAACCCGGCGCTGCGCAGCAGCGCGTCCCGCCAGACCGACCAGCCGGTGTCGCCGAGGGGCACCAGGTGCGTCATTCCGGTTCACCCACTCCGGCCGGCCCGTCGGCGGCCCGGCGCAGCACCCGCTGGCGGCGCACCGCGCCCCGGCGGGCGGCCCGTTCCACCGCCGCGTCCTCGGCGCTGTCGCCGGGCGACCCGGCGGCCCGGCCGTTGTCCAGGTGCGCGGCGAGCGCGCGGACGGTCGGGTGGTGGAACAGGTCCACCACCCGCAGGTCGGTGCCGAGCAGCCGGTTGAGCTGCCGCTGCACCACGGCGACGGCCAGCGAGCCGCCGCCGACGTCGAAGAAGCTGTCCGTCGCGGCCACCTCGGGCACACCGAGCACGTCGCACCAGACCGAGGCGATCCGCCGTTCGGTGGCGGTGGCCGGGCGGGCGGCGGTCGCCCCCGGCCGGCTCGTGGCGCGGGTGACCGGCGCGGCCCGGGGCACCTCGCCCGGGCTCCCGGCGGGAACGGCCGTCCAGGCCGGCAACTCGGAGACCGGCCGCCCGGGATCGGCGGCCCCGGCGCGCAGCACCCGCTCCACCTCGCCCAGCACGGCCGCCATCAGGTCGCCGCCGTAGACGTCGGGGTTGAACACGATCTCCACCCGGAGCTGCCCGTCCCGGGTCACGCCGTACAGGGTGAGGTCGAACGGGGACCCGGGCGCGGCCACCGGCACCGGCTCGCTGGTCAGGCCGGCCAGCTCCAGTTTCGGCTCGTCGAACGTGTACATGTTGAACAGCACCTGCACCAGCGGGCTGCGGTCCAGCAGGCCGCCCAGGCCGAACCCGCCGACGACGCGTTCCACAGGCGCCTCCGGGTGGGCGAGCGCGGCGAGCAGCTCGGCCCAGGCGGCGCGGACGTGCGCGGCGAAGCCGACCTCCGGGAACGGACGCAGCCGCAGCGGCGCGATCTCGATGAAGAACCCGACCATCGGCGCGAAGTCGGCCGCGCGCCGGTCCACCGTCGGGGTGCCCACGAGCAGGTCGGGCAGGCCGGCGCGGCGGGCCAGGACCAGCGCGAACGCGGCCAGCACGGTGGCGGCCGGGGTCGCGCCGAGCCCGGCGGCGAGGTCGGTCAGGGCGGTGGTGGCGGCCCGGTCCAGCCGGGTGCCGACCGTCGCGCTGGCGTACGTCTGCTCGGCCGGCCGCTGCCGTCCCCCGGGCAGCTCCACCACCACCGGCGCGCCGTTCAGGTGCGCCAGCCACCAGTCCAGGTCGGACGCGCCGCGGCGCCGGGAGCGCTCCTCCCGCCACGCGACGTAGTCGCCGTAGGTGGCGGCCAGCGGCGGCAGCGGCGGCCCCTGCCCGAGCGCGGCGCGGTAGGCGGTGGCCAGGTCGGCGTGGAACAGCGACTGGGACCAGCCGTCGAACACGGCGTGGTGGGCGTAGACGGCCAGCACGTGCTCGTCGACGCCGGTCCGGATCAGCTCGGCCCGCCACAGCGCGTCGGTGGCCAGCGCGAACGGCCGCGCCGCGCCGGCCGCGAGGTGCGTGGCGAGGTCCGTGCCCGGCGGCAGGTCGCGTACCGGTAGCGGCACCGGCGCGGGCGGGTCGACCACGGCGTACGGCACGCCGTCGGTGTCGGGGATGCGCCACCGCAGGATCTGCTGGCGGTCCGCGACGGCGGTGAGCGCGGTGGCGAGGGCCGCGACGTCGAGTGCGCCGGTGAGCCGTTCGGCGAAGGCGACGTTGTAGGCGGACGCGGCGGCCGGGAAGTAGCGGTCGAGGAACCACAGCCGGCGCTGCGCCGGGGACAGCGCCGGCGGCCGGCCCCGGACGGTGGTGGCCGGGTCGGTCCCGGCGGCGGCGTCGACGCGGGCGGCGATGCCGCGCAGCGTCCGCCCGAGCAGCACGTCCTCGACCGCGACGTCCCGGCCCAGCCGCTCCCGCAGGTCGGCGACGAGCCGCATCGCGGCGATCGAGTGTCCACCGTGGTGGAAGAAGTCGGCGTCGCGGTCGACGGCCGGCGCGTCCAGCAGCGCCGACCACGCCCGCGCGACCAGGCGTTCGGTGTCGGTCGCCGGCGCCTCGCCGGTCGGTGCCGGCTCCGGCGCGGCGGCGGTGAGCGCGGCCAGCCGGTCGACGTCGATCTTGCCGTTGATGGTGACCGGCAGCGCGGGCATGGTGTGCATCCGCGCCGGCACGGCCGCCGCCGGCAGCAGCCGCGCGCAGTGGGCGCGCAGCTCGGCCACGTCCAGGCGGGTCGCCACGTACGCGACGAGTTCCGGCCCGCCGGGGCCGCCGCCCGCCTGGACGCTGGCCAGGTCGACGTCGGGGTGGCGGCGCAGCACCGCCTCCACCTCGCCCAACTCGATGCGCTGCCCGCGGATCTTGACCTGCCGGTCGGCCCGGCCGAGGAACTCCAGGTTCCCGTCCGGCAGCCGGCGGGCCAGGTCACCGGTGCGGTAGAGGCGCTGCCCGGGCCGGTCGGTGAACGGGTCCGGGACGAACCGCTCGGCGGTGCGCGCGGCGTCGAACAGGTAGCCCCGGCCGAGACCGGGCCCGCCGGCCAGCACCTCACCGATCTCGCCGGGGCCGACCTCGCGGAACCGGTCGTCGACGAGGTGGATGCGGTGGTTGGCGGCCGGCCGGCCGATCGGGATGGGCCGGGTCCACACGCCGCTGCCCTCGAACCAGGTCACCAGCACGGTCGCCTCGGTCGGGCCGTAGACGCTGACGAACCGCCGGCCGCCCTCGGTCCACCGGCCGACCTGCTCCGGGCCGGTCGCCTCCCCGCCGGTCATCACCAGCCGTACGCCGGGCAGCCGGGCCGGGTCCAGCAGCGGCAGGACCGGCGGCGGCAGCACCACCACGTCGACGTCCTGCTCGGCGCAGACGCGGTACAGCCGGGTCGGGTCGGCCCGCTCGGCGTCACCGGCCAGCACGACGGTGCCACCGGCGGCGAGCGGGGCGAGCAGGTCGGCCACCGACGCGTCGAACCCGATCGAGGCGAAGGCCAGGCAGCGGGTCGAGGGGCCGAAGCCGGAGAACTCCGCGATGCCGGTGACCGCCTCGGTCAGCGCCCGGTGCTCGATCACCGCGCCCTTGGGCCGTCCGGTCGACCCCGACGTGAACATCACGTACGCGGTGGTGGCCAGCGTGGCGGGCGTCGGCCGCCAGCGCGCCGTCGCGGTGGGCACGTCCCGCACGGCGTGGTCGGCGAAGACGCCGGGAGCGACGGCCGGCGCGCCCACCACGACGCGCAGGCGGGCCTCGGCGGCCAGCTCGCGCAGTCGCGGCGCCGGCAGCGCCGGGTCGAGCGGAACGTAGCCGGCGCCGGCCGCCTGCACGCCCAGCAGCGCCACCACCAGGTCCGGGCGGCGGTCCACGCAGACGCCCACGAGGTCGTCCGGGGCGATGCCGTCCGCGCGCAGCGACGCGGCGAGGGCGGCGGCGCGGCCGACCAGGTCGGCGTAGCTCAGCGTCCGGCCGCCCTGCGTCACGGCCGGCGCGTCGGGCCGCCGGGCGGCGTGTCCGGCGACCAGGTCGGGCAGGCACACCTCGGGATAGGGCAGGTGGGGGCCGGTCATCGCGCCGCCTCGATCCAGTGCCGGGTCCGCTGGAACGGGTAGCCGGGCAGCGGCACCCGCCGTCCCGGCGCCACCGGCGGGTCGTCACCGGCGCGCCAGGACCGGGTCGCGGCGTCGTCGGCCACCGGCTCGCCCCGGGCGAACGCGGTGAGCTGCGCGACCGCCTCCGGCACGTCGGCGCAGCCGACCGCGCCCCGGTGGGCCAGCCGCCGCCGGCCCACCGCCAGCGTGTACGCCACGTCCGCGACCGCGAGGTCGCCCTCGGCCAGCCGCCCGGCCAGTCGCCCCGCCAGCTCCCGCAACGCGGTCGGGCTGCCCGCCGACAGGCCGAGCACCACCCGGTCGCCGCCGGCGCCGCCCGGCCCGTCCCGGTCGCCCGCGGCGGGGGCCTGCTCCACCAGCACGTGCGCGTTGGTGCCGCCGAGGCCGAACGAGCTGACCCCGGCCCGCCGCGGCCCGTCCCACGACCGGGTCCGCGCGGTGACCTCGACGCCCGCCGCGGCCAGGTCGACGTCGCGGTGCGCGCCGGTGAAGCACGCCGTGCCCGGCACCTGCCCGGTCCGGACCGCGTACGCGGCCTTGATCAGCGAGATCACGCCGGCGGCGGCGTCCAGGTTGCCGACGTTGCCCTTCACCGAGCCGAGCAGCAGCGGGGCCCGGCTGCCCCGCCGGGCCCGGACCAGCGCCTCGACCTCGATCGCGTCACCGACCGGCGTGCCGGTGCCGTGGCCCTCCAGGTAGCCCACGTCGGCCGGGTCCCAGCCCACCGACGCCAACGCCTCCGCCAGCACCGCCGCCTGCCCGGCCACGCCCGGCACGGTGAAGCCGGGCCGGTCCGCGCCGTCGTTGTTCACCGCCCACCCGGCCAGGACGGCGTGCACGTGGTCGCCGTCGGCGCGCGCGTCGGCGAGCCGTTTGAGCACCACCGCGCCCGCGCCGTTGCCGAACACCTGCCCGGTGGCCGCCGCGTCGTAGGGGCGGCACACCCCGTCGGCGGCCAGCAGTCCGCCCGGCCGCAGGCGGTAGCCGGCCTGCCGGGTCGACACCACCGCCGCGCCACCGGCGACCACCACGTCGCAGCGGTAGTCCAGCAGGCTCTGCGCGGCCTGGCAGACCGCGACCAGCGACGTCGAGCAGGCGGTCCGGACCGCCACCGCCGGCCCGGTCAGGCCCAGCGCGAACGCGACGCGGGTCGGCAGGTAGTCGCCGTCGGCGCCGGTCAACGCGTCGTCCCAGTCCTCGGCCAGGTCCCCGGCGGCGGGCCGCAGGGCCGGGCTGCCCAGCAGGTGGTGACGCAGGTAGCGGTTGGGGCCGCAGCCGGCGAACACGCCGATCTGGGCCGGGTCGCGGTCGGGGTCGATGCCGGCGTCCTCCAGCGCGTGCCAGGCCACCTCCAGGAACAGCCGGTGCTGCGGGTCGAGCAGCGCCGCCGCCCCGGCCGGGTAGCCGAACAGGTCCGCGTCGAAACCCGCCAGGTCGTCGAGCCGGCCGAACACCGGCACCCAGTCGGGGTCGGTGGGCGCGCCGTCGGCGGCGGTCAGCCGGCGTACCGACACCGTGCCGGCCAGCAGGTTGCGCCACAGGGTGACCGCGTCGTCCGCGCCCGGCACCCGGCAGGCCAGCCCCACCACCGCGATCCGGTCGTCCTCACTCATGTGTCGCCCTCCCCCGGGCCGCCGCCCCGCGCGGCCCGGCGCCGCGCCATCCGGCGGCCGACCGCCGCCAGGCGACCGTCCTCCGGCACGCCGACCGCGCTTCCCGCCGCCAGGTGCGCGGCCAGCGACGCCACCGTCGGGAACTCCACCAGCCGGGCCAGCGGCACCCGCCGCCCGAGCTGTTCCTCCAGGTGCTTCTGCACCAGGGCGAGCTGGAGCGAGTGGCCGCCCGCGGCGAAGAAGTTCACCCGCCGGTCCACGGTGGGCAGTCCCAGCACCGCGCGCCAGCCCGCCGCGATGGTCTCCTCGACCGGCCCCGACGGCGGCCCACCGGTCGGGCCGTCGGCCTCCGCGTCCGGGTCGGGCAGGGCGGCCGGGTCGAGCTTGCCGGTCGGGCCGGTCGGCAGGTCCGCCACCGGCACCACGGCCCGGGGCACCATGAAGTCCGGCAGCACCGCCGCCAGCCGCTCCCGCAGCACCGCCGGCCGCAGGTCCGCCCCGCCGGCCGGCACGACGTACCCGATGATCTCCTGCTCGCCGGCGCCGGCCGCGCCACGCCGCGCCACCACGGCCGCCCGGCCCACCCCGGGCAGCCCGGCCAGGTGGGCCTCGACCTCACCCAGCTCCACCCGGTAACCGCGGATCTTCACCATCCGGTCGCTGCGGCTGAGGAAGACCAGCGTCCCGTCGGGCAGCCGCCGGGCGACGTCCCCGGTCCGGTACGCCCGCACCCCGTCGTGCGCGGTGAACCGGGCCGCTGTCAGCTCCGCCAGCCCCAGGTAACCGAGCGCGACGTGCGGGGTGCGCACGACGACCTCGCCGGTCCGGCAGGTGGGGCGCCCGGCCGGGTCGGTCAGCACCACCTCGACGCCCGGCAGCGGGTGCCCGATCGGCACCACGGCCCGCTCCGGTCGGGCGTCGGGCGGCAGGTGGTGCTGCGTGGCGAAGCTGATCTCGGTGGTGCCGTACCCGTTGACGAACACCACACCCGGTGCGAACGACCGCCGGGCCAGCGTCACGTCGTGCCGGGTGACCTCCTCGCCGCCGAGCAGGACCGCCCGGACCGACGGCAGCCGCCCGCCGTCGCCCAGGCTCGCCACCAGGTAGCGGTAGACGGTGGGGGTGGAGTGGTAGACCGTGACGCCCCGGTCGGCGAGCGCGCCGGCCAGGTGACCGAGGCCGTGCGCCCGCACGTCGACGGGGACGGCGGCGGCGCCGGACAGCAGCGCGGCGAACGTGTCGGTGACCGCCATGTCGTAGCCGAACGAGGTGAGCACGCTGGTGCGGTCGTCCGGCCGGACGGCGAAGTTGCGCACGTGGTTACGGATGCCGAACAGCACGTTGCGGTGGCTCTGCACCACCCCCTTCGGCCGCCCGGTCGACCCGGAGGTGTAGAGCACGTACGCCGGGTCGTCCGGCCGCGCCGGGCCGGGCGGCACCGGCGGGCCGGACCCGGGAACGCCCGGTCGCAGCGGCACCACGGGCAGCGCCGGCAGCCCGGCGTCGGCGGCCAGCGTGGCGGCGAGCCGCGCGTGTGCGGAGTCGGTGACGACGGCCCGTACCCCGGCGTCGCGCATCATGCCGGCCAGCCGGACGGTCGGGAACACGGGGTCCAGCGGCACGTACGCCGACCCGGACGCCAGCGCCGCGAGGATCCCGGTGATCGTGGCGACCCCGTGGCGGCACAGCACCGCCACCGGCGCGGGCGGCGTCGCGGGGTGGCCCGGCCCGGCCAGCGCCGCCGCGGTCGCGGTCACCGCCGCGCCGAGGTCGCGGTAGGTCACCGTCGCGTCGTCGGCCAGCACCGCCACCCGGTCCGGGTGCGCGGCGACCACCGCGGCGAACGCGGCGGGGATCGTCTCCCCGCGTACGGCGTCGGCCTCGGTGCCGTCGCCGCCGTGCAGCCGGCCCAGGTCGGGTGCCGGACGCCGCTCGTAGCGGGCCACGCGCAGCACGTCGGCCGACGACGCGTCCGGGTCGAGCGCGGACAGCACGTCGGTCAGGTCGGCGCGCAGGTCGTCGGCGTAGTCGTCGGGCAGGCCGGTCAGCGTGCCGGCACGCAGGTCGGGGTCGATCCGGACGACCGCGTCGGGGGTGACGCCGGGCGGCGCCGGGCGCAGCGCGCGCCACAGCCGGCGGATCGGGGCGTCGACGGTCAGGTCCAGCGTCACCGGCTCGTCGCCGTGGCCCAGCGTCACCACCTGGACGCCGGTGTACCGGCGGACCAGCAGCGCGGTCGCGGTGAGGACCACCGTGGCCGGCTCGACCCCGGCGGTCCGGGCCCGCGCGACGAGCCGCTCGGCCGGCCCGGCGGGCAGGCCGAGCGGGTGGGCGGCCGGCGTCTGGCTCACCGCCGGCCCACGACGGCCGCCGCGACGTCGGCGACGGTGGACACCTCGGCGTCCGCGTCGGCGACCGTGAAGTCGTCGGCGTAGCTGCCGGTGCCGTGCACCACGATGTCGTGTCCGGCCGGCACCAGGCCCCGGTCGACGGCGTTGCAGACGCCGGTCAGCGCCATCACGATGGACCACTCCCGCAGCCGTCCGGGCTCGGCCGGCAGCACGAGCCCGGCGTCGGCCAGCCGTGCCCGGGCCGCCGGGTAGCGCGTGACGCACTCGCGCCGCGACACCACGATGCCGTCGCCGCCGTGCCGGTCGATCAGCGCGTTCATCGCCGGGGAGGTCACCGGGCGGTGGGTGTAGAAGGTCGGGTCGAGCACCTCGGCCGGGTCGTCGGTGACGGCCGGGAAGCGTGGGTCCTTGTCCTGCGTCCAGGCGTCCAGGCTCTCGTCGCGGGTCCAGGTCGGGACGTTGTCCCGCGCGAACGAGCCGTGGCGCAGGCTGAGCACCATGTCGGGCGTGCCGAGGTGCTGCACGAGCAGGAAACCGGGACGGTCGTCCGGGTCGGCCCGGCCGGCCGCCTCCAGCACGTCGCGGCCGAGGTTGTAGCCGAGCAGACCGAACGCGCTGGAGACGGCGTGGGCGTGCCAGCGGGCACCGGCCCCGCCGGTCGGGGCGACCTCGGCCTCGAACGCGGCCCGGGCCGCGTCGGCCACCAGGTAGTTCTTCAGGTCCAGCGTGTACCAGAGCGTGACGCCGTGCTCGTCGTGCAGCCGGGCGGCGTACGCGTCGACGAACGCGCGGCCGAGCGCCTTCACACCCTCCGGGTCGTCGCCGGTGTAGCGCAGCAGCGGGTTGAGCCGGCGGGCGACCGGGTCGGCGGCGAGCGCGTCGTGGCGGAACTTGTGCCGGGTCGCCCGCGGCGCGAGCACCACGATGGCGAGTTGCTCGGGCGTGACCAGCCCGGCCGCGTACGCGCGGGCCACCGCGTCGCGCAGCGCGACACCCTTGTTGGCGGAGGTCGGGGTGACGATGCGCAGCCGGGCGCCGGTACGCCGGATGTGTTCCACCGCGCGGGCGACGATCACCAGGGACGCGAACGTCTTGGTGGTCCGGGTGCCCGGGTTGCCGGTGAGGTCGAGCAGGTGGAGGCGGTGGCCGCCGTACTCACCGAGCGGGGCCCAGCGCACCGTGGCGGCGGCGTAGAAGTCGCGCACGGCCGGGGTCAGCTCGGGCAGGTCGAAGCCGGGCGCGAAGCCGGGCGTGCCGGCGGCGTCGCCGGGGACCGCGCCGCACCGCCGCACCGCCGAGGCGATGACGTCCTGGTAGTCGGTGATCAGGTTGCGGACGGTCGGGGCGGTCACGGACATCGGGCTTCCTCCCACACACTCCGGGCACGGGCCGGCGCCGGCGGCACCGTTCGCAGGTGGTCACGCAGGGCGGTGAACCGGGCGAAGACCTCCGGCAGCTCGCCGGCGTGCCAACCGCCGGCCAGGTCCGGCCGGTACGCCGCCAGCGCCGCCCGGGCCCGCTCCGGGTAGCGCACGTGGCCGTCGTCGACCTCGACGCCGTCCCGGCGCCCGGCGGCGGTGTTCCAGGCCGACGCGTGCGCCACGTCGACGCCGGCCGGCAGGCGCAGTTCGGCCCGGCCGTCGCGCAGCCGGACCGGATAGCCGCCCGGCAGGCCCAGCGGACCGGGCAGGTTCGCCACCACCTCGTCCACCCCGGCGGCCAGCGCCGCCACCACGGCGGCCCCGGCGTGCCCGGCCAGCGCGTTCAGCTCCGGGCGGGGCAGGGCGCGGTAGCCGGCGAGCAGCGTCGTGACGTCCGGGACCTCCCGGCCGTCCAGCCAGGCGCGCACCTCGGCGGTGTCGTCGGCGGCGGCCGGGTCGGGCGCCGCGAGATGGGCGTGGTGACCGAGCACGGCCAACCGCCGGGGCCCGGGGCCACCCAGCGCGGCGTCCAGGCAGGCGGCCAGCGTCGCCACGTTGCCGATGCCGCAGAGCACCGGCCGGCCCGCCGCGGCCAGCAGCGGGTTGACCGCGTCCGGGAAGGCGGCGTTCACCAGCGACGCGTCCGGCGCGCCGGCGGCCAGCGCGGCGGCCAGCCGGGACACCAGCTCGGCCTGCAACGCCAGCGTCACCCCGAACCCGGCGGCGGTGACCAGCTCCGTCCAGGCCGACGGCGCGTGCGTCCGCTCGTACGGCGACTGGGCCGACGCGGCGCAGACCAGCACGTCGGGCCGGAGCCGGGCCATCGACGCGGCGTCGGCGGCGTAGCCGGCCCCGGGGCCGGTGGTGGCCGGGGTGAACGGCCGGGCGGTGAACCCGACGGCGGCGCCGGTGACAGTGGCCCGTACCTGCGCGCCCCGGGCCAGCCGGTCCGCCGCGCCCGGGTCGCGGGCCAGCACGGTCACCCGGAGCCGGACGGGGGTGGGGATCGCGGCCAGGGAGTCGCAGAGCGCGCGGGCGAGCCGGCCGCCGCCCACCACGACGACGTGCCGGGACGCGTCACCGGGCGGCGCGGACATCGCGTCCCCCGTCGGTGACCCGGGTCAGCCAGTCGGCGAACGACCCGGCGCGCAGGCAGCCCGCCGGGCTGACCTCCAGGCCGGCCATCTCGCGCACCCGCACCGCCACCCGCAGCGCCGTCAGCGAATGCCCGCCGAGGGCGAGGAAGTTGTCGTCGTCGTGGACCGCGTCGACGCCGAGCGTGACCCGCCACGCCTCGCGCAGCCGGTCGGTGAGCACGCCGCCCGCTTCGGCGGCGAGGTCCGCCCGCGGTCGGGGTGGCGGCGGCAGCTCCCGCCGCGCCACCTTGCCGTTGGGCAGCCGGGGCAGGTGGTTGACGAGGACGATCTGGTCCGGGCGCATCGCCGCCGGCAGCGCCGACGCCAGGTAGCCCTGGAGCTGGGCGGTGGTCAGCATCTGGTCGGCGGGCTCGGCCCAGGGCGACCCGGCCGGCGGCTGCTCCCCCGACCGCACCGCGTAGAGGTAGCTGACGTCGGCGTCGGCGCCGACGTTCCAGTCGCCGATCTCGTGCACCGTGAACCCGGCCGCCGACAGCAGCTCCCGTGCCGGTGGCGCGGTGACGCTGCTGCGCTCGACCTCCAGGCACACCTGGCGGACGCGGGGCCAGTGCTCCGGGCGCACCCCGCGCAGCACGCTCAGCTCGGCGCCCTCCACGTTGACCTTCAGCAGGTCGACCCGGTCGAGCGCGAACCGGTCCAGCAGCTCGGACAGGGTCACCGTCGGCACGACGTGCGCCACCGGGGTCAGCCGGCGGCGCGCGTCCGCCAGCAGCGCGGCCCGTTCGGCGTCGTCGGCGGCGCCGCCGCCGTGCCGGTAGTGCGACCGGACCAGCTCCGACGCCGCCCCGGCCCGGTCGGCGCCGAGGCCGGACAGGTAGCTCAGCTCGGGAAACGAGATCAGCTCGGCGGTGCCGGCGACGTCGGTCACCGCCGCCTCGACGACGGACGCCGACGCGGCGTAGAGGCCGAGGTTGGCCCGCAGGTACGGCAACGTGTCCGGATTCGGTTCGACCGCGACCAGGCGTACGTCGCGGGCCTGCCGGGTCGCCCAGAGCGCGAACAGGCCGATGTTGGCGCCCACGTCGACGACGACCGCGCCGTCACCGAGGCGGACGCCGAACCGGGAGTATTCCGCGTGGTCGAAGATCTGCCGGTAGAGGAAGACCGCCTCGTCGGGTGAGGCGGCGGTCACCGCCATGCCGTTGGGCAGCCGGAACCGGGGCAGCCCACCGACCGTCGGGGCGCGTCTCGGCCGGGGCACGACGTAGCCGACCAGGCGCGGCCCGGCGTCGGCGTCGGGCGCGGTCACCACCACCGCGTCGTGCACCGCCGGATGCTCGCGCAGCACGGCCGCGACCTCGCCCGGTTCCACCCGCACGCCCCGGACCTTGACCTGGTCGTCGACCCGGCCCCGGAACTCCAGGAACCCCTGCGGCGCGACCCGCACCAGGTCGCCGGTGCGGTAGAGCCGGCCGCCCGGCCGCTCCGGGTCGGGCCGGAAGCGTTCCGCGGTGAGCGCGTCGTCGCCCAGATAGCCCAGGCCGACCGCCACCCCGCCGAGCCACAGCTCACCGGTGTCCCCGTCGGCGACCGGCCGGCCCTCCTCGTCGCGCACGTGGGCGACCACGCCGTCGACGAGCCGGCCGATCGGGGCGATGCTGCCCGCGTACGGCTCCGCGCAGTCCCAGTAGGACACGTTGATCGACGTCTCGCTCGGGCCGTACCCGTTGAACAGCCCGCACGGCAGCACCTCCCGCAGCCGCCGGACCAGCCGCATGTCCAGCGCCTCACCGCCGCACAGCACCCGCCGCAGCGTCCCGCAGCCGGCGAACTCCGGCTCGTCCAGCACGTGCCGCAGCATGGTCGGCACGAAGTGCGCGGTGGTGACCGCCTCCCGCCGGATCAGCCGGACCAGGCCGAGGCTGTCGAACGGCAGCCCCGGACCGGCGACGACCACGACGCCGCCCGCGACCAGCGGGGCGAAGATCTCGTGCACCGACGCGTCGAACCCGATCGACGCCTTGTGCAGCACCCGGTCCTCGGCGGTGAAGCCGAACCGGTCGTGGCCCCAGGCCAGTCGGTTGACCAGCCCGGCGTGGTGCAGCACCACCCCCTTCGGCCGGCCGGTGGAACCCGAGGTGAACAACACCAGCGCGGCCTGTTCCGCGGGCGGCGCCCAGCCCGCGCGGTCCGGCGGGTCGAGGCCCACCCCCACCTCGGCGGTACGCACGTCGCGCCAGAGGGTGCCCGCCGGTGCGGCCACCGTCGCGGGCCGGTCCGCGTGGAGCACGACGCGCGGGGCGGCCAGGGCGAGCATCTGCTCGGCCCGGCCGGAGGGCAGCTCGGGATCGACCGGGACCGCGACCGCGCCCGCCCCGAGCGTCCCCAGCAGCGCCGTCACGTAGTCGGCGGACCGGTGCAGGTGCAGGCCGACCCGGTCGCCCGGCCGGACGCCGGCCCGGCGCAGCAGCTCCGTCGTCGCCTCGGCCCGCTCCCACAGTCGCGCGTAGCTCAGCTCGCCGTCCGGGGCGACGACCGCGATCCGGTCGGCGTCCGGGCCGGTGGGCCGGTGCACCAGATCGGGCAGGTAGCGCGGATCGGACATGGTGGTCACGCCGTCCTGGTCGCGGTCGCGACGATCGCCATCCGGGGCACCTCGGCGACGAACTGCCCGTCGGCCCGGTAGACCACCGGCCGGACCGGGATGCCGTCCCGACCGCCGATCGCGGCCAGGTAGCCGGTGTGGTCGAAGTGGTGGGTGAGCAACCGCCACACCGCGTCGTCGCCGATCGTCGCGAAGAAGTCCCGGACGCCGTACATGTCGCCGACGTAGTCGCGCATCCCGGCGTACGCGGCCCGCTCGGTGTCGGCGCGCACGATCAGCGGGTCGTACAGGTCGACGACGCGCACCGGCAGGTCGGCGTCGGCGAACAGGCCGGCCAGCTCCGCGCGGGTGAAGTGCCGGTAGTCGTGGCCGCCGGCGGCGTGCGGATGCACCACCTCGGCGAAGAACCCGGCCATCGGGCTGGACTCGTCGAAGTCGTGCAGCACGATCCGGCCGCCGGGGCGGACCACCCGGGCCGCCTCCGCCACCGCCGGTGGCCGCCGGTGCGCCGGGATGTGGTGGGTGCCGTACGCCAGCAGCACCGCGTCCACGCTGCCGTCGCGCAGGAAGAGGAAGTGCGCGGCCTGGCGGACGGCGGGCAGGCCGTGCGCGAGCGCCCGGTCGACCATGTGGCCGGACACGTCACCGGTGACGAACGCCAACTTGGACTCGAAGCAGGCGGACTGGCTGCTCGCGGCGCGGGCCACGGTGCCGTCGCCGCCGAGCACGTCCAGGATCACGGTGACCGGCTCGGCGTCCGCCGGGGTGGCCAGCTCCAGCAGGCGCCGCATCCCGGTCCACCGCACCAGCGTGTCGCGCTGGGCCCGGCGGTACGAGTCGCCCCGGCCGGTGGAGTCGGTGTCGAACTCGCTCACCGTGGCGGCCAGTTCGGCCAGCGCCTCGGCCGCGCCCGGCCGCCCGAAGTCGAGCATCCCGCGCAGGTGGGGGTGGAGTGTCGCCACCGCGTGCAGGTAGTCGCGCAGGACCAGGGACGGCAGGTACGGCCGGCTCATCAGCACCTCGGCGCGCGCTACGGTGTGCCGCCTCGGCAGCGGCGTTCCTCGACGAAGGAATGGCGAACTCTAGCACCGCGTCTCGTCGATCCACCATGTCCGCCGGCCGGCATCGTGGAAGCCCCCGCGCACCGATGGGTCCTTACCTGTCCTTTGTCGCGGAATGCGCCGGAGCGGTGGGACAGGTGACGATGCGTCGCATCAGGTCCAGGATCTCCGACCGGTGCTCGGCCAGGAAGAAGTGCCCCCCGGCGTACACGTGGACCCGCGGCGGGGCCGCGCAGTCCCGCGCCCACCCGGCCGCCCGGTCCGGGTCGACGTGCTCGTCGCGGTCGCCGAGCAGCACGTGCACCGGCAGCTCCAGCGGCGGTCCGGGACGGTAGGCGTACCGCTCGGAGAGGGCGAAGTCGGCCCGGATCCCCGGCAGGATCAGCTCCATCAGCTCCCGGTCGGCCAGCAGCGCGGCCGACGTGACCCCGAAGTCGCGCAGCGCCTCGATCAGGTCGGTGTCGTCGAGCTCGTGGCAGCGCCGCGCGACCCGCCGGGTCTGCGGCCCCTCGGCGCCGCTGACCAGCAACGCCAGCGGATCGGGGCCGCCCCGGCGACGCAGCTCCCGGGTCACCTCGAACGCCACCAGCGCGCCCAGGCTGTGCCCGAACAGCAGGAACGGGCCCGACGCCCGCTCGGTGACCGCCGTCGTCAGCTCCGCCACCAGCCCGGTCAGATCGTCGACGGGCGGTTCGTGCAACCGGACCCCCCGGGCCGGCAACTGCGCGACCCGCACCGACAGCTCCGGCGGGGCCGCCTCCTGCCAGGGCGTGAACGACGCGGCGATGCCACCGGCGTACGGGAAGAGGAACACCTCGGCCCGGCCGGCCGTCCCGGTCGCCGACTCGAACCAGCGGTCCGCGCCGCCCGCGCTCCCCAGGGACATGACCACGAGCATAGACACGACCGCATCGCCGCGTCCGCGTCCAGCTTGACGCCGGGAAGCGACAGCGACGGCGACCGGGGGGTCAACCCGGGGTACGTGCCGTAGACTCATCGACAGATGTCACCAGCTGCTGATCCGGCCGGCCCAGCCGACCGACCAGTCCGATGGGGGGACTCACGTGGATCGCCCGACGACCACCGCTCCGCTGGCCGATCTCCGACGCACTCCGCTCGGCCAGATCCCGCTCTCCCGTGCCCGTGCCGTGGCACTGTCCGACACCCGCGCCGCGGACCAGCCGGCCCGCGTCGACGTCGCCGCCTTCGGCTCCTCGATCTGACCCCGCCGAGCCCGCGCCGCCCGACGCCCCTGAGCCAGTACGTTCTCAAGATCGTCAGTCGGTGCGACCTGTCCTGCGACCACTGCTACGTCTACGAGCACGCCGACCAGTCCTGGCGTCGGCAGCCGCACACCATGCCGCCACGGACGGTGGCGGCGGCGGCCCGGCGCATCGCGGAGCACGCCACCGCGCACCGGCTCGACGGCGTGCGGGTCGTGCTGCACGGCGGTGAGCCGCTGCTGGCCGGGGCGGCCGGGCTCGACGCCGTGGCGACCGAGCTGCGCCGTCGACTCGACCCGGTGACCCGGCTGGACCTGCGGATGCAGTCCAACGGGGTGCTGCTCACCGAGGAGATCGCCGAGGTGCTGGTCACCCACGGCGTGGCGGTCGGCATCTCGCTCGACGGCGACCGGGTCGCCAACGACCGGCACCGCCGCTACGCCAACGGGGCGAGCAGCCACGAGCGGGTGTTGCGGGCCCTCGCGTTGCTGCGCCGCCCGGAGTACCGGCCGAGCTTCGCCGGGCTGCTGTGCACCGTCGACCTCGCCAACGACCCGGTGCCGGCCTACCGGGCGCTGCTCGCCGAGGACCCGCCGCAGATCGACTTCCTGCTGCCGCACGCCAACTGGGACCGCCCACCGCCCCGTCCGTCCGGCGCCGCCACCCCGTACGCCGACTGGCTGCTCGCGGTGCACCGGGCCTGGACGGCCGACGGGCGCCCGGTGCCGATCCGCCTGCTGGACTCGCTGCTCGCCACGGCGGCCGGCGGTACGACCCGCACCGAGGCGGTCGGGCTGGCCGCCGCGGACCTCGCGGTGATCGAGACCGACGGCAGCTACGAGCAGGTCGACTCACTGAAGTCGGCGTACGACGGCGCGCCCGCCACCGGCCTGGACGTCTTCCGCCATCCGGTGGACGCGGTCGCCGCGCACCCGATGATCGCGGTCCGGCAGAGCGGCCTGGCGGGCCTCTGCGCGACCTGTCGGGCCTGTCCCGTGGTGCGCCGGTGCGGCGGCGGGCTGTTCGCCCACCGCTTCCGCGTCGGCAGCGGCTTCGACAACCCGTCCGCCTACTGCACTGACCTGCTCCATCTGGTCCACGGCGTGACGGGCGGTCCGGACGCGCCGGAACCGGCGGGTCCGGACGTCGCGGTGCCGCCGGCGTCGACCCGTCCGGCCGGCGCGGCCACCGTCGGGCCGGCGGCGTCGGCCCGCGACGGTCGCCCGGCCACCGTGCCGCCGGCACCCGGCCGGTCGGTCCGCGACGCGCCGGCCGACAACGGTCCGGCGCCGGACGCGCTGGACCCGGCGGTGCTCGACGACCTCGGCACCGGGTACGGCACCGAGACCTCCGTCCGCCAGCTCACCGAGGTGCACCTCGCCAAGACCCGCGCGCTGCTGGTCGCGCTCAGCCCGGCGACGGCCGGGCACCCGTTCGCCGGGCCCGCCTGGGACCGCCTGGTCGAGCTGGACGTCACCGCTCCGGCGGCCGTGGCCGACGTGCTGGGCCACCCGTTCGTCCGCCGGTGGGCGCACCGCTGCGTCCGGACGCCGGCGCTGGCCGACCTCGGCCGGCTCGCCGCGGTGGCCGCTGCGGCGGCGATCCGCGCCGGTGTCCCGGGCGACCTCGACGTGCCGCTGCGCGACGGCGTGCTCAGCCTCCCCACCCTGGGATCGCTCAGTTGGCCGGACGCGACGGGCCCGGTCACCGTCACCGCGGTGCCCGGCGGCTTTCGGGCTCGCGCCGGCGGCCGGACGGTCACGGTGCCGGTCGACGACGTCCCGCCCCGGCCGGAACCGGTCGGGGTCGACGCCCCGTCGGGTGGTCCGGTTCGGCTCCGGCCGGAACCGGC
Organism: Micromonospora sp. NBC_01392; assembly: GCF_045040125.1. Taxonomy (NCBI): domain Bacteria; kingdom Bacillati; phylum Actinomycetota; class Actinomycetes; order Micromonosporales; family Micromonosporaceae; genus Micromonospora; species Micromonospora sp. NBC_01392. The sequence goes on from NZ_CP109549.1 coordinate 4,945,514, forward strand.
CGGGTCAGGCGTGCCGCCGGGCGGTGCGGTCGGGCCGGCCGGGTGGCGGCCGGCGCGTCGGGCCGAGGATCCGGCCGTGCTGATCGAGGACCTCGATCCGTACCGCGACAGCTACCAGGACCTGCCGGTGGCGCCCCGGCTCGGCCCGGCCGCCGCCGCCCGGTGGGCCGCCCAGCTCACCGCGGCGGTGCGGCGGATCGACACCACGGCCGGCGGATACGCCCCGGGCGTACGGGGGCTGCTGCGGGCCGTCGTGCCGCTGCGGCCGGACCCGCTAGGTCGGCACCGCAGCGCCACCGCCGCGTCCGCCTTCGGCGCGGTCGCGGTGACCCCGGTGCCCGACGACGCCGCCCTGGCCGTGCTGCTCGTGCACGAGGTGCAGCACCTCAAGCTCGACGGGTTGCTGGACGTGTGCGAGCTGGTCGACCGGGACGACACACGGCGGCTCACCGTGCCCTGGCGGGCGGATCCGCGCCCGGTCGAAGGGGTGCTGCACGGCACGTACGCCCACCTGGCGGTCGCCGACGTGTGGCGCCGACGCCCCGGCCCGGAGGCTGCGGCGCACCACCGCCGCTACCGCGACTGGACCCTCGACGCGCTCGACGCGCTGCACGGCCTGGGGGTCCTGACCGCGGCCGGCCAGCGGTTCACCACCCGGATGCGTGCCACGCTGGACGGCTGGTCGTGACCGTCGGGCATGCGACGCCGCACGCGCGGATGCTTGGCGTTGCCGACCACGGGCTCCATGATGGGGTGATGGACCGGTTCTGGCGTGGTGGTCTGGCGGCGGTGTCGGTGGTCGTCGCGGTTTCCGGGGTCACCGTCGTCCTGCTCGGGGAGGGACTGGACCGGGCGGAGAAGTGGGTGTCCATCGCCGGCGTCGTGCTCTCGGTCATCTTCGGTGCGGCCGGCGCGGTGCTCGGCTTCCTGCACTGGCGACACTCCGAGGCCACGCGGAGGCCGCCGGCGACCGGGGCCGGCGCGGGCAGCTCGGCCGCCACCAGCACCGCCGAGCCGGTCCCGGGACCGGACCTGCGCCACGCGCGGGGCGTCCAGGTGGGAAACGGCAACACCCAGGAGAACACGTTCCACTGACCCCGCGACCGTCCATGACGCCCGCCGGAGCCGGCCGCCGCTGATCAGTGGTCGGATCGCCGCCTGGTCTCGGCCGGCAGTTCGTCGATCTCGCCGCGCCAGTAGGCCAGGTTGTGCCGCGCGTTGCGGGTGTCCGGGTGGTCCGGGCCGAGCACCCGTTCCCGGTCGGTCACCAGGCGCCGGAACAGGTCCGCCGCCCCGGCACGATCTCCTGCCGCACCGGTCCAGCGGGCGATCTGGTACCGGGTCGCCAAAGTGTACGGATGATCCGGTCCCAGCACCCGGGTCCGGTCCCCGAGCAACTGGGCGAAGTCGGCGAGGGCGCCCGCCACGTCTCCGGAGAAGCCGCGCCACCGGGCGAGGCTGTGCCGGAAGTGGAAGGTGTCCGGATGGTCGGGACCCAACACCCGGATGCCGTCGACCACCAGCTCCCGGGTGGCCTCGGCGGCTCCCCACGGGTCACCGGCGATCGCCTGCCAGCGGGCCGCCAGGTGCCGGGCCGCCAGCGTGTCGCGGTCGTCGGGGCCGAGGAGACGCAGGCGGTCGGCGAGCAGGTCCCGGAACGCCGCCACCGCCCCGGGCGCGTCCCCGCTCTCCCCGCGCACGTAGGCGAGTCGTGAGCGTAGCCGCAGCGTGTCCACGTGCTCGGGGCCGAAGACCCGACGGTAGACGGGCAGCAGTCGCTCGAAGGCCGCGAGGGCACCCGACGCGTCGCCGGCCTCGCCGCGCCACAACGCGTGCTGGAAGCGGGCGGCCAGGGTCTCGGGATGATCCGCCCCGAGCCGGCCCTCCCGCTCCCGGGCGAGTTCCTCGAACGTGCGGGCAGCCTCGGCGAACTCGCCGGATTCGCCCCGCCAGTAGGCGATCTCGTAGCTGGTGCGCGACAGGAACGGGTGATCCGTTCCGAGCTGGGCGGCGGCCGTCGCGTGGAGGTGTCGGAAGTAGCGGACCGCCGCGTCGACGCGACCGGCCCGCCCGAGGCTGGTCCCCACGCGCAGCAGCAGCGGGTGCCCGCCGGTGCTGTCGTCGAGCAGGACCTGTCGGCGGTGGGTCACACCGTGGGCCGTCACGCTCGCGGCGTTGGCCCGCAGGAGCGCAACGAGGTCGTGGTCGCGTTCGTTGCGGGGCCACGCCTGGTACAGGGCGTCCGCCGCGACGCGGACCGTCTCGTCGAGTCGTTCCCCGAGCTGTTCCCGGGTGGCCCGCTGGACCAGCGCGTGCACCCGGACGGGACGGGGCGACCGGTAGGTGATCAGGCTGAGCCGGTCCAGGGCGTGCAGCGCGTCCCGCACCATGTCGGCGTCCACGGCCGACGACCGGGCGCCGGAGAGGCTGTCGAGGACCGGTCCGCTGGTGAGCACCGTCGCGGGCACGCCGTTGGGATCGAGCACGCTGAGGAGGTCGAGCACCAGCCCGGCCAGGCCCACCGGGCGCAGCTGATTCGCCAACTCCACGGACATGGACCAGGTCGTGGCGATGGTCATCGACTGGTCGTCGGGGAGCAGGTCGCTCTCCGGCGTCAGATCCAGCAGCCGATGCTTGCGGTCGGCGAAACGCCGACGGTAGGCGGCGCAGTCGAGGCCACGATCGATCATGAACGCGGCTGCCTGCGCGAGCGCCAGCGGAAGGTGGCCGACATCCTCCGCCAACCGAGCCGCCGCCTCCGCGTCGGCGGCGAGCGGACCGAGTTTGCACTGCAGGTACCGCGTCGCCTCGGTGGGCGTGAAGAGCTCGACCATGGCCGTTTCCCGACTGTGTGAGGTCATCGCGGCGTCCCGACGCCGGGTGGTCAACAGGACCCGACCCGCCGGCGAGATCGGGGGCCACCAGCCCCGCAGGTCGCCCGGGTTGGCGACGTCGTCGAGCACGACCAGCCATCGCCGGTCCGTCCGCTGGAGCCAGGCGAGCAGCGCGACGGCCGCCCGCTCCCCCTCGTCGGCCCTGGCGACGCCGACCGCGGCGGCGGCCCGCACGTAGGCGGCGACGACCGCGTCCCGGGTCGAGGCGGTCGCCCAGAGCAGGAGGTCGACCTCCTGCGCGGCCCACGCCGCGTTGGCCACCTTGGCCGCCACCTGCGTCTTGCCCACTCCGCCGAGCCCGGACAGGACGAGCGTCCCCGACGCCCCCTCGCGGCCGTGGACCAGCCGGCGGGCCTGGTAACAGTCCGCTTCAGCCGGCACCACCCCCACCTGCACCGGCCAGTCGACCGCCGACGACCGGTGGTGGAAGTGGTTGTGCTGGACGTTACCGGAGCCGACCTGCACTCCCTGGCCGCTGCCGAGCCGAACATCCGCGGCCGGCTGATCAACCTCGGTCATGGCCGCCGCCCAGGGGGATCACCGCACGGCTCCTTCTCGTACACCGGAGCGTTCGACTGAGGGTGTTGGTAAAGTCACAGGTCCTTGTGGACACCGGCAGCTTACCCTCCGTGATCACAGGGCGGCAACACGTCAGACGTGTACGGCAGGTGCGTCGCGCCCGTGCGTCCCGGGTGGTGCGGCAGGGTGGTGGGGATGACAGCGCCGATCGACCGCGCCGGGCTCGCCGCCGCACTGCGGGCTGTCGGCCTGACCGAGGGTCGCCCCGTGCTGGTGCACGCGTCGTTGCGGCGGATCGGGCCGGTGGTGGGAGGACCGGCCACGGTGCTCGCCGCGCTGCGCGACACGCTCGGGGAGGCCGGAACGATCGTGGTGCCGGCGCAGACCGCCGGCAACTCGATCACCTCGCCGGCCTTTCGGGCCCGCACCGCCGGCCTGAGCGCGCAGGAGGTGACCGCGGTCGAGGCGACCATCGCGCCGTTCCACCCCGGACACAGCCCGTCGGAGGGCATGGGCGCGCTGGCCGAGCATGTCCGACGGCAACCGGGCGCGCGGCGCAGTCGGCATCCACAGACGTCGTTCGCCGCACTCGGTCCGGACGCCGCGACGGTGACCGGCGTCCACGACCTGGAGTGCCACCTCGGCGAACGGTCCCCGCTCGGCGCCCTGTACGCCGCCGACGCCCTGGTCCTGTTGCTCGGCGTCGGCTACGAGGCCTGCACGGCGTTCCACCTCGCCGAGTACCGGCTCGCCCGTCGCCCTCCGAGGCGCCCGTACCGCTGCTACGTCCTCGACGACGCGGGCCGGCGGGTCCGGCGCGACTTCCACGGCCTCGCCCTGAACGACGCGGACTTCCCACGGATCGGCGCGGCCATGGATGCCCTGCCCGCCGTCCGACGCGGATCGGTGGGCGCCGGCACCGGGCGGCTGTTCGGAATCCGGGCAGCGGTCGATTTCGCCGGACGGTGGATGAGCGACCACCCACCGGAGCAGCAGCGACGAGGGGAAGACCGATGACGGAGGAGCGCGACGGTCAGATCGTCACCTTCTACTCGTACCAGGGCGGCACCGGACGGACGATGGCGCTGGCCAACACCGCCTGGATCCTCGCCGCCAACGGCCAGCGGGTGCTCGTCGCCGACTGGGACCTGGAATCGCCGGGCCTGCACCGGTTCTTCGCCCCCTTTCTCGACGCCGAGCAGGTCGCCTCTACCGGCGGCGTGCTGGATCTGATCCTCGAGTACGAGTGGGAGAGCTCGAGGAGGTCCGCGGAGGCCGAGCACGCCGGGCGCTCCCCGGCGGCCTACCGGCCCGGCAACTGGCACCGGCAGATGGCGAGGGTGTGGAAGTACGCCTTCCCGGTCGGCTGGGAGTTCCCCGGCGGCGGCAGCCTGGACCTGCTGCTCGCGGGCCGGCACAACCCGGACTACGGCACCGGCGTCGCCGGCCTGGGCTGGGACAACTTCTACAACCGCCAGGGCGGCGCGCTCTTCTTCGACGCCCTGCGGGAGGACATGAAGCGGCACTACGACTGGACGTTGCTGGACAGCCGCACCGGCCTCAGCGACGTCGCCGAGATCTGCACCATCCACCTGCCGGACGTGCTGGTCGACTGTTTCACCCTGAGCGACAGAGGCATCGACGGGGCCGCGGCCGTCGCCACCCGGATCCGCGATGTCGGGGCGCGGCGGACCCGGCGGGTGCTGCCGGTGCCGATGCGGGTGAAGGAGCGGGAGGCGGGCCGGACGGAAGCCCGCCGGGCGCTGGCGATGCAGCGCTTCGCCGGCCTGCCGGACGGGATGACCGACGCCGAGCGGCGGACGTACTGGCACACCGTCGGAGTCCCCTACCGGGCCTCCTACGCGTACGAGGAGACGCTGGCCACCTTCGGCGACCGTGCGGGCGACGGGACCACGCTGCTGGCCGCGTACGAGACGCTGACCAGCTATCTCACCGGCGGGCGGATCAGGGCGCTGCCCCGGATCGACGAGGCGCTGCGCCGCCGCACGCTAGCCCGGTTCGCACCCGGGTCAACCGTCGCCGACCAGCTCGTCAGCCCGGCCCTGGTGTTCAACCCGCCCAGCCGCAACCCGCGGTTCACCGGCCGGAAGGAGCTGCTGCGCCGGCTGCGGGAGGAGTTGGTGGCCGCAGCCGGCACCGGTCTCCCGGTGGTGCTGCGCGGCGGCCCGGGCATCGGCAAGACACAGCTCGCCATCGAGTACGCGCACCGCTTCCGCGGCGCGTACGACGTCGTCTGGTGGATCCCGGCGGACCCGCCCCAGTTCGTCGACGTGCGGGTGGCCGACCTCGGCGACGCGCTGGGGCTTCCCCGGCCGCCCACCGTCCCGGAGATGACCCGGGCGGTACGGCAGCGGCTCAGCCGGCCCGACGGCGGGCCACCGGAGCGGTGGCTGCTGGTGTTCGACGGCGTCGACGACTACGCGCACGTCCGCGACCACCTGCCGCAGGGCACCGGGCACGTGCTGATCACCAGTCGTGACCCGGCCCGGGTGCACCCGGGCCGGACGCTGGACGTGACGGCGTTCGAGCGGGCCGAGAGCGTGGCGCACCTGCGTGGCCGGGTCAGCGGCCTGTCGACGACCGAGGCCGAGCAGATCGCCGACGCGGTCGAGAACGTGCCGAGCCTCGTGGCGCTGGCCGGCGCGTGGCTGGCCGACACCGGCGCCCCGGCGGCGTCGGTGATGTCCCACCTCTCGAAGCGGTCGGAGTCGCCGTAGCCGGGCCGGTCGTGGCTGATCAGCGTGCCGCCAGGCGGTAGCGGACGATGCCTCGCTGCTTCGGCCCGTGCGGCTGCCCGGCGCCCCACCCGAGCCCTCCTGCCTCGCCCACGTTTCGCCGGAGCCGCCACGGGTGAATGTCGGCGCATGTCATCGCTGTCCTCGCGGGCTCGCGGCACCGTCTCCCGCGCCGCCGACAATCCCACCCTGGAGCGTCTCACCCGGGCCGGCTTCATCGGCTACGGCATCCTGCACCTGCTCTTCGCCTGGGTGATCGTCCGGGTCGCATCCGGCGGGCCGGCCGCCGACGGCGACCAGTCGGGCGCCATGCAGGAGATCGCCGACGAGCCGTTCGGCCTGGTGCTCGTCGTGGCGATCGTCGTCGGGCTGGTGGCCATGGCGGTCTGGCAGGTGCTGGAGATGCTCCGGGAGCGCCGGCCGACCGAGCGGCTGGCGTCGGCCGGCCGGGCCGCGTTCTACCTCTACCTCGCGTTCAGCGGGGTGAAGGTGGTGCGCGGCAAGAAGTCGTCAAGCGCCGACACCCAGCAGGACACCGCCGAGGGTCTGCTCGCGTCGAGCGGCGGACGGGTCGCCGTCCTCGTGGCGGGCCTGGTCCTGGCCGGGCTCGGGGGCTGGTTGGCGTTCGTCGGAGTCACCGGGCGCTTCGAGAAGCACCTGCGGGTCGGCGAGACGGCGGCGGCGACCCGGCGGCTGGTGCGCCGGCTCGGCACGGCGGGTTTCGTGGCCAAGGGGCTGGCGTACGGGATCGCCGGGGTGCTGTTCGTCCTGGCGGCGTGGCGGTACGAGCCGGACCGGGCGCGCGGGCTCGACGCGGCGCTGCGGACGCTGGCCGGCGAGCCCTACGGCACCGGGCTGCTGCTCGTGGTCGCGGCCGGGTTCGCGGCGTACGGGCTGTTCGCGGTGACCGAGGCACGCTTCCGCAAGGTGTGAGCCGGGGCGCGCGCCGGCACCGGGTGCCGGGGCGCGCCCCCGCCCGTGCGCTCAGAAGCCGGTCAGCCCGGCGCCGTAGGGGTAGAGCGGATTGCCGTACGTCGTCGCCGGGGGCTGGCCGGCGTCGATCGCGGCCCGGATCTGCCCCCGCTCGGTCGCGGTCGCGCCCAGGTCGTACGGCAGGTCCCACGACTCGACCGCGTCGGTCGGGGTGTCGGTGCCGCCCGGACGCAGCACGTCGGAGAGGTTGCGGGGCAGTTGCCAGGGCAGCTTGCCGCGCGGCTGGTAGTCGCCGAAGAGCAGGCCGGCCAGGGCCGGGCCCATCTCCTCGCCGCCCCGGTAGGTGACCACTATGGCGCTGGCCAGGTCCCGCCACTCGGTGATGACGTAGGGCCGGGGCAGCACCAGCGCCACCACCACCGGGATGCCCCGGGCGCGGAACTTCTGGATCACCGCGAGCTGGTCCGGCGGCAGGTACGGCTGTTCCTTGGGCCAGTTGGTCGCGTGGGTGTAGGAGGCCTCGCCGACCGCGACCACCGCCAGCTTCGGGTTCGGGCTGTCGTCCTGGTGCACGGTCACCCCGGCCTCGGCGGCCCGGGCCCGGATGGCGTCCAGGATGGTCCGGGAGCCGTACTCGGCGTGGAAGAAGCTGGTCCACACGCAGCAGGAGCCGCCGTCGGCCGCCCGCGGACCGGCGACCACGATGTCGTCACCGGCGGCGAGCCGCACCGGCAGCGTGCCGGCGTCGTTCTTCAGCAGGGTCATCGCCTCGCGGGCGGCCTGGTCGGCCAGCGCCGCGTACGCCGGCTGGTGGAAGCGGTACGGGCCGTTGACCGGGTCGCCGTACGGGGCCTCGAAGATGCCGAGCTGGAACTTGAGCCGCAGCACCCGCCGGACCGCGTCGTCGATGCGCGACGCCGGCACGTTGGCCACGAAGTCGGCGATCGAGAAGCCGGCCGCGCCCGGGTCGGCGCCGCCCATCACGTCGGAGCCGGCCTTCGCCGCGCCGATCCAGGAGCCCGACGGCAGCCAGTCGGTGGTGATCAGTCCCTGGTACCCGAGGTTCTGCCGCAGGTAGGCGAGGATCTTGGCGCTGTCGCCGGCACCGGGGCCACCCGGGTCGAGCAGTGAGCTGCCCGCGTATCCGGGCATGATGTTGACCGCGCCGGCCTCCATGGCCGCGCGGAACGGGATCATGTGGTACTTGATCGTCACGTTGTCGTAGACGATCAGGGCCTCGCCGCCGGCGCCCTCGCCGGGCCAGTGCTTGACCGTCGCCAGCACCGAGTGCGGGTTCAGCTCCGGGCCGCCCTGGAGGCCGGCCACCAGGGCGCGGACCTGGGCCGCGGCGACCTGCGCGTTCTCGCCGTTGCCCTCCTGGATCCGGGGGTAGATCACCTTGGTGCCGACCTCGGCCAGCGGCCCGAGCACGCCGCGGGTGCCGACCTCCAACTGTTCCCGCCGCTGCATGTCGCCGAGCCGGTAGTCGAGGGGGTAGTTCCTCGCCGCGGCCAGCGCGCTCTGCATCGGGTACGTCGTCTGGTAGCCGTGGATGGTGTCGCCCGCCGAGACGAACGGGATGCCCAGCCGGGTGCCGGCCGAGGCGAGCAGTTGGCTGTGCAGGTCCGCCGCCTGCGCGGGGCCGAAGTGCCAACCCGATCGGGGGTACGCCTGGGCGTTGTAGAACAGCTGGTACGCCTTCTCCTCGGGCGTCATCCGGGCGAGCAGGTCGTCCACCCGGCTCGACACCGGCAGCCGCCAGTTCTCGTACGGTTCGATGGCGCCGCTGCGGTTGAGGTCGCGGGCGCCGGCGACAATGCCGATCCCGTCGGCGACGTTCTCCAGCACCGGCAGGTAGACGCTGAAGCGCCGGATGGTCGAGGTGACCGGTGTGCCGCCGACGGTGGTGACGTACCACTGGTAGGTCCAGCGGTCCGGCAGGTCCCAGGTGGGCGTGTAGGTCGTGCCGGTCGGCTCGGCGACCTTGGTGTAGAGGTCGAGCAGGTTGCCGGCGGCGGTGAAGTCGTAGTCGGTGCGACTGATGTTGATCCACACCTGGTAGCGGGTCGCGCCGGCGACCGCCGTCCAGCTCAGCGCGGGCCGGCGGGTGGTGGTGACCATCGCCGCGTCGGCCGGCGCGGTCAGCGCGAACTGGTCGCGGGTCGCCGGCGGGCGGGTGGGGCCGGAGAGCAGCGGCGCGGTGGTGGCGGTGTCGTCGACGCCGCCGTACGCCTGCACCTCCCACAGCGAGTAGCCGTAGCCGGTGGCCCGGGCGGTGCCGTAGAGACGCAGGTAACGACCGGTGCCGGTGACGGTGAGCTGTTCGGTGCCGCCCCGGCCGGTGGTGGTGGCGTAGATCGTGGTCCAGGTGGCACCGTCGGCGGACGTCTCCAGGCGGTAGCCGGTGGCGTAGGCGGCCTCCCAGGCGAGCACCACCCGGTTGATGGTGGCGACGCCGCCGAAGTCGATGCTCAGCCACTGCGGGTCGCTGCCGAACTGGCTCGACCAGCGGGTGGTGCTCCGCCCGTCGAGCGCGGCGGCGGGCGCGTTGCCACCCTCCCACGAGGACGCGGCGACCTTCCGGAACTCCGAGATGGGCCGGCCGGTGGGCGGCGGGGTGGTGCCGATGCTGCCGAAGACCTTGAACTCCCAGAGCGAGTAGCCGTAGCCGGTGGCCCGGGCGGTGCCGTACATCCGCACGTAGCGACCGGTGCCGGTGACCGTGAGGGTCTGCGTGCCGCCGGTGCCGGCGGTGGTGGTGTGGATGGTGGTCCACGGTCCGGTCGGCGCGGCGGCCACCTGGAGCTGGAACGCGGTCGCGTAGGCCGCCTCCCAGACGAGCTGTACCTGGTCGACGGTGGCGGTGGCCCCGAGGTCGACCTGGAGCCACTGCGGGTCGGCGAACGCGCTGGACCAACGGGTGCCGGCGTCGCCGTCGGTGGCGGCGGCGGCCGGGGTGGCGGCGCCCTCGGACGACGAGGCGGTGGTGGGGCGTCCCTGCGAGATCAGCGGCCCGGCCGCGACGGCGGCCGGGCCGGGCACGACGAGACATGTGGCGAGGAGGGCGAGCAGCGCCAGCGCCACGCCGGCCGGGCGGTGCCGGCGGCGTACGGGTGCGGGCAGCGGTGGTGTCGCGGGCATGCGTGGCTCCCAGACGGTGGTGGTGGGGACCTTGCGGAGAGAGCGCCCTCGCACCCAGCGTCATCGACGCTCTTCACTGAGTCAACGATGCGCGGAAAGTCCGGAAAAGATCATGGAGCGCCGGTTGTTCCTTGACAGCGACCGCGATCCGGGTCCACCCTCGGTGACCGAGAGAGCGCCCTCCGTCGGATCCACCGAAGGAGGCGTTCATGTCCCCCACCCCACCCGTCCCGCACCGGCTCGTGCCGGCCCGTCCCGTCCCCGGCCGTCCCGGGCGTCGGCTGCTCGCCGCCGCCGTCACCGCGCTCACCCTGCTCGCCGGCGGCATGCTCGCCGCCGCCCCCTCGGCGGGCGCCGCCCCGGGCCTCGCCGCCTGCGGCGGCAACGTGGCCGCCGGCCGCCCGGCGGTCGCCTCGTCCACCGAGAGCGCCGCCTTCCCGGCCTCGGCCGCCGTCGACGGCAACACCGGCACCCGGTGGTCGAGCGCCTTCGCCGACCCGCAGTGGCTACGCGTCGACCTCGGCGCCACCCGGACCATCTGCCAGGTCACGCTCCAATGGGAGGCCGCGTACGCGGTGGCCTTCCAACTCCAGGTGGCCGCCGCACCGGACGGGCCGTGGACCACCGTCTCCTCGACCACCTCCGGCACCGGCGGCACGCAGACCCTCGCGGTCACCGGCACCGGCCGCTATCTGCGGATGTACGGCACGACCCGGGCCACGCCCTACGGCTACTCGCTCTGGGAGGTGGCGGTCGCCACCACCGACGGCTCGACGACGCCGCCGACCACCCCGCCGCCGACCGGCGGGTTCTGGGGTGACACGACGAGCATTCCGCCGGCCCGCAACGTGCTCACCGTCAAGGTGCTCAACCGGACCAACGGCCGCTACCCCGACAGTCAGGTCTACTGGAGCTTCAACGGGCAGACCCACTCCATCGCCGAGCAGCCCTACCTGGACATGCCGGTCAACTCGGCCGGTCGGATGTACTTCCGGCTCGGCTCGCCGACCAGTCAGTACAGCGACTTCATCGAGTTCACGGTGGGTACGAACCAGTTCAACGGCAACACCACCCGGGTCGACGCGTTCGCGCTCAAGCTGGCGATGCGGCTGCACGCGCGCGACGGCTACGACGTCGCGGTCGGCGAGAACGAGGCGACCTTCGCCGAGGACCGCTCGGTGACGTTCCAGCGCTTCGCCGACGCGGTGCCGGCGGAGTTCAAGCATCTGGCCAGCATCGAGGCGCCCTACCGGATCCCGGCGCCGGGCAGCTCGCCGCAGTTCCGGGCCGGCGGCCAGTACGCCGGCTACTTCACCGCGTACGCCACCTCGGTGGGGCTGCCGGCGGCCACGTCGGACATCTTCGGCTGCGCCGGCCGGTTCGCCGGTGACCCGACCGGCTGCGCCGCGCTGAACCGGCACACCGCGCAGCTCGCCCGGACGCAGTGGGAGGACCCGACCCGCTTCTACCAGCAGTCGCCGGCCAACTGGTACGCGAAGTTCTGGCACGACCGCGCCATCAACGGCCGCGCCTACGGCTTCCCGTACGACGACGTCGCCGACCAGTCGTCGTTCGTCTCGCACGGCGACCCGCAGTGGCTGCTCGTCGCCGTCGGCTGGTGAACGCGTGACGGTTCCGGAGCCGCCCCGGGCGGCTCCGGAACCGACGCGAACGACCGCGCCGACGGCGCCACCGCGCCCGCTCCGTGGTCTTTCTTCCTCCGCCCCGTTGACGTGTCGGTCATCCGTCTGAAACATTGACGGCCATCCTTGCAAGAACTCGCTAGAGGAACGCAAGAACGTAACGAGGCCACGGAAGAAGCCGGGAACCGCATCCGTGTGATGCGAGCCGCCCGCCCCGCCACCCACGGATCGAAGGACCCGATGACACCGAAGAAGCACCGCCGACGGCTCGTCAGTGGGCTCACCGCAGCCCTCCTGACCGGCCTGTCGGCCCTCGCACCCACCCCGGCGGCGGCAGCCGGCGGCGCGAACCTCGCCGCCGGCAGGGCCGTGTCCACGAGCGGCTCGGTCGAGAGCTACGTCGGAGGCAACGTCACCGACGGCAACCAGCAGACGTACTGGGAGAGCCCCGCCCAGGCGTTCCCGCAGTGGGTGCAGGTCGACCTCGGCAGCAGCGTCGCGGTGGACCAGGTCACACTCAAACTGCCGGCGTCGACTGCCTGGGCGACCCGGACCCAGACGCTGGCCGTGCAGGGCAGCGGCGACGGCAGCACCTTCAGCACCCTCTCCCCCTCGGCGGGACGGGTCTTCGACCCGGCCTCGGGGAACACGGTGACGATCGACTTCACCGCCGCGACCGTCCGCTACCTACGGTTGACCATCACCGGCAACACCGGATGGCCCGCCGCCCAGATCGCCGAGCTGGAGATCTACGGCGTCGCCGGGCAGGGCGGCGGCGACCCGGGCACACCGTCCGGCACCAACCTGTCCGCCGGCAAGCCCGTCGACGCGTCCTCCTCGGTGTTCACGTTCGTGGCCGCCAACGCCACCGACAACAGCCCCACCTCGTACTGGGAGTCGAACGGTCTCCCGGCGACCCTGACGGTCAAGCTGGGCGCCGACGCCGACGTCACCGGGATCGTGGTCAAGCTCAACCCGGACCCGGTCTGGGGCGCCCGCACCCAGACCATCGAGGTGCGGGGACGCGCCCAGGGCGCCACCACGTTCACCACCCTGAAGGCCGCCGCGGCCTACGGCTTCGACCCGTCCGGCAACCGGAACTCGGTGACCATCCCGGTCACCGCCCGGGTGGCCGAGGTGCAGCTCAGGTTCACCGGCAACACCGGAGCGCCCGGCGCGCAGGTCGCCGACCTCCAGGTCTTCGGCGGCTGGGCGCCGAACCCGGACCTGGTCGTGACCGCGGCGAGCTGGACCCCCACCGCGCCGAGTGAGGCCACGCCGGTCAACCTGAGCGCGACGGTCCGGAACAGCGGCAGCGCGACCGCGGCCGGCACCAAGGTCGACTTCAGGCTCAACGGCGGCGTCGTCGCCAGCGGCGTGGTCGGTTCCCTGGCCGCCGGCGCCACGGCCACCGTGTCGGCGACCGCCCCGGCGCAGGCCATCGGCACCTACACCCTCGTCGTGGTCGTCGACCCGGCCGACACCGTCGCCGAGCAGAACAACGACAACAACAGCTTCACCGCGTCCGCGCCGCTTGTCGTCGGTCAGGCCCCCGGCCCGGACCTCCAGGTCGTCGCCATCACCAGCAACCCGCCGAGTCCCGCCGTCGGCGCCACCGTGACGTTCTCCGTCAGCGTCCGCAACCGTGGCACCAGCGCCGCCGCCGCCAGCGTCACCCGGCTCGTGGTCGGCGGCACCACCCTGAACACCGCCACCGGGGCACTGGCCGCCGGAGCGACCGCCACCGTGGCCGTGACCGGCAGTTGGACGGCGACCACCGGCGGTGTGACGCTGACCGCGACCGCCGACGCCACCGGCGTCGTCACCGAGACCAACGAGACGAACAACTCGCTGTCGCAGTCCATGGTGGTGGGACGCGGCGCGGCCGTGCCGTGGACGGAGCACGAGGCCGAGGCGGCCCGCTACCAGGGCACCCTGCTGGAGGCCGACCCGCTGCGGACCTTCGGCCACACCAACTTCGCCACCGAGTCGTCCGGCCGCAAGTCGGTCCGGCTGACCAGCACCGGCCAGTTCGTCGAGGTCACCTCCACCAACCCGGCCAACTCGATAGTCGTCCGCAACTCCATCCCCGACGCGCCCAACGGGGGCGGGCTGACCGCCAGCCTCAGCCTCTACGTCAACGACACGTTCGTCCAGAAACTGACGCTCTCCTCCCGCAACAGCTGGCTGTACGGCACCACCGACGACACCGAGTCGCTCTCGAACACCCCGCAGGCGAACGCCCGGCGGCTGTTCGACGAGTCGCACGCCCTGCTCGCCCAGTCGTACCCCGCCGGCACCCGGTTCCGGCTGCAACGCGACGCGACCGACACCGCGTCGTTCTACGTCGTCGACCTGATCGACCTGGAGCAGGTGGCGCCACCGGCCAGCAAGCCGGCGGAGTGCACCTCGATCACCGCCTACGGCGCCGTCCCCAACGACGGGATCGACGACACGGCCGCCATCCAGCGGGCCGTGACGGACGACCAGAACGGCGTCATCGGCTGCGTCTGGATCCCGGCCGGCCAGTGGCGGCAGGAACAGAAGATCCTCTCCCCCGACCCCAACCGGGGGCAGTACAACCAACGAGGGATCCGCAACGCGTCGATCCGGGGCGCGGGCATGTGGCACTCGCAGCTCTACACCGAGACCGAGCCGCAGAACGTGGTGGGCAACATCAACCACCCGCACGAGGGCAACGTCGGCTTTGACATCGACGACAACACCACCATCTCGGACCTGGCCATCTTCGGCATGACCACCAACCGCGCCAACCGCGGGCACGGCCTGAACGGACGGTTCGGGAAGAACACGAAGATCAGCAACGTCTGGATCGAACACGTCAACGTGGGCGCCTGGGTGGGACGCGACTACTCCGACACCCCCGCCTACTGGAACCCCGGCGACGGGCTGGAGTTCACCGGGATGCGCGTCCGCGACACCTACGCCGACGGGGTCAACTTCTCCAACGGCACCCGCAACTCACGGGTGTTCAACTCCTCCTTCCGCACCACCGGCGACGACTCGCTCGCGGTGTGGGCCAACCCCCGCGTCAAGGACGCCGCGGTGGACGTGGCACACGACAACCGCTTCCTCAACAACACCGTGCAACTGCCGTGGCGGGCGAACGGCGTCGCGATCTACGGCGGTCACGGGAACACGGTGGAGAACAACCTGATCTCCGACACCATGAACTACCCCGGGATCATGCTGGCGACCGACCACAGTCCGCTGCCGTTCTCCGGCACGACGCTGGTGGCCAACAACGGCCTCTACCGGTGCGGTGGCGTGTTCTGGAACGAGGACCAGGAGTTCGGAGCCATCACCCTGTTCCCCGCCAGCGGCGACATCACCGGCGTCACCATCCGCGACACCGACGTCATCGACTCCACCTACGACGGCATCCAGTTCAAGAACGGCGGCGGCAGCATGCCGAACGTCACGATCAGCAACGTCCGCATCGACCGGTCGAACAACGGCGCGGGCATCCTCGCCATGAGCGGCGCCCGGGGCAACGCCACGCTGACCAACGTCACCATCAGCAACTCCGCCGACGGTGACATCGTCCGGCAGCCCGGCACCACGTTCACCATCACCGGCGGCTGACGCCGGTCAGGACCGCCGGACGGGCGGCGGGGTGGTCCGGGCGCCGGTCGGCGCGCGGGCCACCCCGTTCCGTACCCCGTCAGGTCGGGGTCGGCCGGCGCCCCGCGGCTCAGAGCGCCCGCTGGTACTCCTCCCAGGTGCGCTTCGGGCTGACCACCGGACCGTCGTCGGGTGCCCGGTTGGCCAGTCCGTTACGGCCCAGGTAGTAGTCGCCGGCCTGGTTCTGGGCACCGGTCGACTGGTCGGTGTCGGCCAACGCGATCGCGTGGATGTGGTATCCCCAGTCGCCCTGGTCCGGGGTCCGGTACCAGGCGGCGAAGCCCACCGTGCGCAGCCGGCGCAGCACGTCGGTCCGGGTCGCCGACGACAGCCCGCTGACCGAGATGTCCAGCGCCCCGCCGCCGTCGTGGGTGCCGGCGGAGGCTCCGACGCCCGTGTTGTAGGAGCCCTGGGTGAGGCCGAGCTGACGCCCGAGCAGCCGTTCCGCCTCCAGCAGCATCGACCGGGTGCGGGTGTTGACCTGCACCCCGCGCATCGTCACGATGCTGCCGGGTGAGATCGACCGGACCACGGTGTAGCGTCCGTCCCCCAGCGACCGCAGCGAGGACGGGCCCGGCAGTCCGGTCGCGTCGAGGCCGGTGTAGCCGAGCGAGCGCTGGTACGCCGCGTACGCGGCGACGGTGCTGGTGCCGAAGTGTCCGTCCACGTACGTCGAGGCCAGCAGCCCTCGGGCCTGCAACGCGCGCTCCACCAGCAGGACGCTGTCCCGGGCGCCCTCGGTGAGCGCGGTGTCCGCCCGGCGCGGATCGATCTGCGCTGCCTTGATCAGGGCTTCCATGTCGACCTCGGGCAGTGCGGCGCCGGCACGCAGCGGTGCGCCGGCACCGACCGCCACCGCCGCCGCCGAGACGAGCAGGCTCCTTCTCGTGATCACGTGACCTCCGTACGCTGTCGGGATCGGGCCACCCGGCCGGGCGGCCCGGAAGGCACGGCGAGGCCCCGGGGGCTCCCGCCCCACGAACGGCGTCACCCGTGCCGACGATCAGGCGATCTCCAGGTAGTCGAGTTCCGCCCAGCGGCTGCGCCGGGTCAGGCGCAGCGTGTTCCACCCGGCGTTCAGCACCACGTCCGCGCGGGCCTGCCGCCAGGTCTCCCACCCGGTGTTCGGATACGCGAGCACCTGCGCGCCACCGCCGTTGACGGTCAGCGTGTGCTCGGCGTCGCCGTAGCCGGCGGAGTAGCCGACGTACGCGGTGTAGCCGCCGGCGCGCGGCGCGAAGACGCTGACCTCGACCCAGCTGTCGGCGTAGTCGAGGTAGGCCGCCACCTGTCCCTGCGAGGCGGTCGCGGTGCTGCGGACGCCGCAGTGGTGGAGTGTGCCCCGCTCGGCCTCGTAGCGCACCCGGCTGCCCCGCACGACCGGGTTGTCCCCGGCCCAGCCGAGGTCGGCGACGTACATGCCGCGCGCCGAGTAGTCGTTCACCCAGCCGTGGAAGACCAGCCGGTCGCCGCCGGCCTCGCGCACCACGTCCGCGCCGCCCGGCCCGCGTACCGCGCCGTCGAGGCTGGCGGTGGTCAGCAGCGACCGGTACGCCTTGGTGTACGGGCCGGTCAGCGACGTGGCGCTGGCGTAGCTGGTCTGGTAGCCGTCGCCGCCGTACCCGCCGAGGGAGTAGAAGAGCACGTAGTGCGCGCCCACCCGGGTCAGCACCGGCGCCTCGATGACGCCCGCCTCCTCGGCGCGGCCACTGCGCAGCAGTTCCACCCGGCCGCCCTGGAGCGTCACCCCGTCGGCGGCGACCGCCTGCGCCCACAGGCTCGTCGGCTGCCCGACCGCGTTGCCGTCGTCCTTGTAGAGCAGGTAACGCCGGCCGTCGGTGTCGACGAAGCTGGACGGGTCGATGTCACCGCCCTCGGCGGCGTCGCAGACCAGCGGGCCGGAGCCGACCGGGGCGAAGGGGCCGAGCGGCGAGGTCGAGGTGGCCGCGCCGATGCACTGGCGGCCGGCGGCACGGCTGCGGGCGGTGTAGTAGAGCAGGTAGGTGCCGTCGGCCCGGCGGGACACGTCCGGCGCCCAGGTGAGGCCGCCGGAGGCCCAGGCGCCGAGCGTCGGCAGCGCGTCGGCGCGTCGGGTCCACGGGCCGGTGAGCGCCGACGCGGTGGCGACCGGCACGTTGCCGTTGCCGTTGTTCGTCGAGTAGGCGTGGTAGGTGCCGCCGACCTTGAGGATGTCGGGGTCCGGGAAGTCGGTGCCGAGCACCAGGGACGGCGCGGTGGTCGCCGCGCCGGCCGGCGCGGCGACGAGCACGCACGACGCGGCGACGAGCACGGCCAGCAGGTGGGCGAGAGTGCGACGCATGCCCACATGCAACCACAGATGTCGATGCCGCGGCGCGGCGGCGGCGTGGTTCCGGAACCGCCGGATTTCCTTGACACGCGCCTGTCGCGCGCCGAACCTGGTCACCAGGGAGCGCTCTCCATCGCTGGTCACGGCCGACCGGCGAGCCATTCTCCGGCCACCGCCCGCTCCTGGAGACGCCCATGGACCGCCAACCCGTCCGCACCGTCGACCCGCCGACGCGTACCCGTCGCCGCCTCACCGCCGCCGCCCTCGCGGCGACGCTCGTCGCCACCCTGACCGGCCTCGCCGCCGGTCCGGCCCAGGGCGCCGACCCGCTGCTGTCCCAGGGCCGCCCGGTCACCGCCTCGTCCACGCAGAGCGCCGCCTTCCCCGCCTCGGCGGCGGTGGACGGCGACTCCGGCACCCGGTGGTCCAGCGCCGCCGCCGACCCGCAGTGGCTCAGCGTCGACCTGGGCGCCGCCGCGACCGTCAGCCAGGTGGTGCTCGCCTGGGAGGCCGCGTACGCCACCGCCTACCAGGTGCAGGTCTCCGCCGACGGCGCGACCTGGACGACGCTGCGCGCCGTCACCGGCGGCGACGGCGGCGTCGACACGCTCGCGGTCGCCGGCACCGGACGGTACGTGCGGGTCACCACCACCGCCCGGGGCACCGCGTACGGGGTCTCGCTCTGGGAGTTCCAGGTGTCCGGCACGCGCGCCGCCACCGGGTGCGACACCACCGGCAACGCCGCGTTGAACCGCCCGGCCACCGCCTCGTCGACCGAGAACGCCGCGCTGCCCGCGTCGGCGGCGGTGGACGGCAATCCCGGCACCCGCTGGTCCAGCGCCGCCGCCGACCCGCAGTGGCTGCGCGTCGACCTCGGCGTCGAGCGCGCCGTCTGCCGGGTCGACCTCACCTGGGAGGCGGCCTACGCGACGGCGTACCAGATCCAGCTCTCCACCGACGGCGTCACCTGGACCACCGTCCACGCCACCACCACCGGCGCCGGCGGCGGCCAACAGCTCACCGTGACCGGTTCCGGCCGCTACCTGCGGGTCCTCGGCACCGCGCGGGCCACGGCCTACGGCTACTCGCTCTGGGAACTCGCGGTCCGCACCACCGGAGCGACCCCGACGACACCGACGACACCGCCGCCGTCCGGCGGCGACGTGCTGCTGTCCTACGGCAAGCCGGCGGTCGCCTCGTCCCACCAGGACGACGGCGCCTGCTGGCAGTGCTCGCCGGCGCGGGCGTTCGACCTGGACCCGGCCTCACGCTGGGCGACGAGCCCCACCACCGGCTGGGTGGACCCGGGTTGGATCTACGTCGACCTCGGGGCCACCGCGACCGTGCACCGGGTGGTCCTCCAGTGGGATCCGGCCTACGCCAGCGCGTACCAGATCCAGACCTCGACGGACGCGACCACCTGGACCACCGTCTACCGCACCACGACCAACCCGGGCTTCCGGCAGGACCTCACCGTCACCGGCACCGGCCGCTACGTGCGGATGTACGGCACCGCGCGCAGCAACGGCTACGGGTACTCGCTGTGGGAGTTCCAGGTGTACGGCACCGGAGGCGCCCCGACCGCTCCCCCGGCCCGGCCCGCCGACCCCACGTTCCCGGCCACCACCCTCGTCTTCGCCGACGAGTTCGACGGACCGGCCGGCGCCCCGCCGGACGCGGCGAAGTGGACCGTCGACCCGGGCACCGGGCAGAACAACGAGTCGCAGTACTACACCGACAACGCCAACGCGGCGGTGAACGGCGCCGGCCACCTCGTCATGGAGGCCCGGCGGGAGAACGCCGGCGGACGCGCCTACACCTCGCACCGGATGAACACCGGCGCCAGGTTCCAGGTGCAGTACGGCCGGATCGAGGCGCGGATCAGGGTGCCCAAAGGCAACGGCCTCTGGCCGGCGTTCTGGATGATGGGCGGCGACTTCCTCACCGGCCGGCCGTGGCCGTACAACGGCGAGATCGACATCATGGAGATTCTCGGCCGCGACACCTACCGCAGCTACACCACGCTGCACGCGCCCGCCTACAACGGCGGGGGCGGCTACGGCCAGGAGCACGTCTGGACGGTCGACCTGTCCGCCGACTTCCACGTCTACGCGGTCGAGTGGGACAGCCGGGGCATGCGGTTCCTCGTCGACGGCACGCAGGTCTTCTACGCCAGCAAGGAGACGGTGGAGACGACCCGCGGCCCGTGGGTGTTCGACCACCCCTTCTATCTGATCCTCAACCTGGCCGTGGGTGGCGACTGGCCCGGCCCGCCGGACGCGTCGACGCCGTTCCCGGCGCGGATGCTCGTCGACTACGTGCGCGTCTACAAGTGACCTGCGGGGGCGCGGGCCGGTCCGGCCGGCCCGCGCCCCGTCCCGTCGCGGCTAGGCGTGGGCCGGCTGGACGGCGACGTGGAAGTTGAACACCGCGCCGTTGCGGGTGAGGACGAGATTCCACTTCCCGCCGTTCTTGAGCACGGCGGGGTTGGAGTTCGGATAGCGCCGCACGAACCACGTCTCCAACCGTTGCGCCTCGGCGGCGGAGAGCACCCCCACCTCCCCCACCTGCGCCGCGTGGTGCGGCTGGGGGTTGCAGCCGGCGTTGAACCGGTAGCTGGTGTCCCGGTTCCACCGGCCACAGCCGAGCATCGTGACCGTGACCGGACCGGACTGCTGGAAGGCCAACTGCGGGACCGGAGGATCGGCGACGACCACGTCGGGTGGCGTCTCCAGGGACGGGAACGGCACCGCCACCGTCTCGATGACGGCCTGCGACGCCCAGTTGAAGTCGACCTCGAACGACATGTCCATCTCCCTGTCCGGAGTGCCACGCCCACCGGCCCGTAGCGGCGGCACGTCGACGGACCCATCATCGACCGGCCCGGACGCCGGCACGCGCGCACTGTCCGTGCCCGGACACTGGCGGTCAGGCGACAGCGACGGCAACGGCTCCCGGGGGCGACCCGTGCGACGGTCGTCCCCGGGAGCCGGTCAGCCGGGCGTGGACCCGGACGGGGCGGCTAGTCGCCGCAGCCGACCCACACGCTGTACGTGCTGTAGTCCCGGCAGTAGAAGTAACTGAAGGTGCTGGTGGGCGCCTCGGGCGCGGGCTCCTGCTCGACAGTGACGCCCTGCAGGTTCAACAGAAAGTTCATCTCATCACCCCCCTCCGCTCTCGTCGCGGCACCGTCCCGCCGAGAAACGGCAGGACGGGGACAGGTTCACGCTGCGCGGCGGCCCAGAGCACGAGGAGGACGCCCGCCGCGCCGGTGGCCAGATCGGTGGACAGCCGTTCGAGCTGGTCCCCGGGGAAGGCGAGACCACCGCGATACGCCACGGCGTGCCAGGAGAACGCGGCCACGTGCCGACGTACGAGGTCGGCGACGGTCATGCCGCCGCCGTCCGCGGCGACGACGGGAACGTCGGACCGGTCCAGGCCGAGCAACAGGGCGAGCAGTCCGGCCCGCCCGTTGAACAGGCCGGACTGGACCGTGAACTCGGCACACGCCGCGCGGGTCAGCTCGCCGAGCACCGTCCCCAGCTCGTCACTCGGACAATGCCGAAGAAACTCCCGCAGCACCATCGCCATGCCGGCGCTGCCGGCGGCGAGGTAGGGCAACACGCGCCACCCGTCGTCCACCTGACGCGACCCGTCCGGCATCAGGACGCAGCGGCCCAGGTCGTGCCGCAACCAGCGCTCCGCCGACTCCAGGTGGGCGCGGTCACCGGTCGCCTCGAACAACCTGACCGACAACAGCGCGACGCCGCTGGCTCCCCGCAGGAGGCCGGCGGCCGGGCGGTTGCCGGCGGCGGCCCGGCCCGCGTCGCGGTCGTCGAGCCGCGACGCGATGTCCAGCGCGGCGGTCGTCCAGCTCCGGTCACCGGTCGTGGTGGCGAAGTGCAGATAGTTGAGACCGATGCCGGCGAGCCCGTCGAACAGGTGACTGGACAGCAGGTCCAGCCCACCGGCCCGGGGCGCGCGGTCGAGCAGGGTCAACGCCTCCTCGTGCCGGCCCAGCCCGTCGAGGGCGTGGCACACGCCGTGCAGACCGTCGTAGAAGCCCGGCGCCAGCGCGCTCCGCTCGTCCCGCACCCGGCGGACGAGCCACTCCTCGTGCTCGGGGAACCGTCCGACCCCCGTCCGGTGCAGGACGTGCAGCACACCCGCCGCGCCGTAGGCCAGCCCGAGACCGCCGACCTGGAACTGCTCGATGTCCCCCGGGAACAACCGGTCCGGCCGCCCGGGGGTGGCGGTGGCGAGAATGCCCGTCGCCAGGGCGGTGCGGACGCGGGTGACCGGCACCTCCGGCGTGTCCAGGTCACCGGGGAGCATCTCCGGCGACGCCGCGGACACCGCACCCTGGCCGTCCCCGGCCAGGCCGAGGTTGGCCATCACCTCGGGCCCGAACCCGGCGGGAAGGTCGAAGCGCCGCATCGCCGCGGTGACGAGTTGCGCGGCCTTGCCCGGCGCGAGCGGCAACACGGCGGTCAGCGGAAGGAACATCGACAGTTGCAGGCACCCCAGCGCGTACCGGTCCGCGGCGACTCCGGTGCGACCGTCCGCGGCGACGTAGCCGGGCGCGCCCATCGCGGGCCGGGCGCTGTCGTCCACCCCGGTGGCGAGCTCGAAGTCGATGAGCCGGACCGCGCCGTCCGGCTGCACCATGACGTTGTGCGGATGCAGGTCGCCGAAGACGACCCCGCGACCGTGCAGGTCCGCGAGGACGTCACCCACCTTCCCCAGCACGTCGAGCGCCCACCGGACGTGGTCCCGGATCTCGTCCGGACCGGCGTCCGCCCGGGTGAGCGGGTACCGCGCGCTGAACTCGCGACCGAGCGTCCGCCCCTCGATGAACTCCTCGGCGAGGAACACGTGCTCCCAGCAGGTGAACTTCTCGTACAGGGCCGGGACGCAGGGCAGCCCGCGCAGCCGGGCCAACATGTCGGCCTCGCAGTCGAGTCGGTGCACCGCGTCCCGGCCGAGCCCGTCGATGCCGGCGTGCGGTCGGCCCTCCCGCAGCACGACCACCCGGTCCGTTCTGACGTCCCGGGCCCGGTAGACGCCGCCGCCGTTGGAGAAGTGCAGCACACCCTCGATCTCGTACGGGAACTCCTCGGGTCGCGTCTCCTGCCGGCCGCGATCGTCCACCGCCGGCCGGAGGAAGGCCGGGACGTCGACCCAGGCGGGCACCGAGAAGGCGGGTTCCCGCCGGTCGGGCACGAGCGTGCCGTCCGGCTGCCGCACCGCGAGAACCCGCGAGCCGTCGGCCGTCGTGACCCGGCGGGGCGCGAACCCGCCGAAGCGCACGAACAGTGGGCCCCGGTCCCACCGTAGATCGCTGAGGATGTACGGGCCGGGTTCCCCGTCGAGCCGCGCGCCGAGCCGGCGGAGCGCGGCCTCCAGCTCGTCGGTGTCCTCGGGGTAGATCGTGATGAACTTGCCGCTGGCCGCCCGGTCCGCGTACTTCGAGTTGCGCAGGGTCAGGTCGAGTTCGGTGCTGAGGAATTTGTACGCGAGTTGCGCCCGCTGGCAGTACGTCCAGACGGTGTCGAGAATCCGTGCGGCGTTGTCCAGCGTCGCGGACACGTGGATCTTCCACCCCTGCGTCGCGACGAGGCCCCGTGGCGGCGTCACCATCGTCCACCCGTCCCGGGTCGACAGGTTCCATCCCGGCCCGGCCCGCAGGTCCGTGCCGAAGCGGTCCCGCCGGGGGCCGCCGTCCGCACCGGGTCGGTCGTAGAAAGTCGGATCAGCGATGCGGTAGTACTGATACCGGTTGTCCATCGGCCCTTCACTACGTCAGCCACGGCTCGCACCAGCATCGTGAGCCCTGCGCGGCGCCCTGGGCGGGTTCGACAGCGATCGTGGCACACGGTCACACGCTTCGATACCCCAGAAAAGTGACGCCGCTGGTCGGGAGCGGTGGTCCCCGCACCGGGGTCCGCGACCGGCGGGCGAGGTCTCCGGTTTCGGGTTCCCGCCTGGTCGCGGAACCGTCCACCGGAGACCTCCGGGCCTAGAAGCCGGCGGAGATGCGGCTGAACTCCCAGTCGCTCTGGGCGATGCCGCTGCAGGTGGAGACCACGCCCCCGCCGGCGCAGCCGCGATCGCGGTTCACCGCCCAGAAGGTGAACCGGGCGAGGCCGCTGCTCCTGGCGTAGTCACGGATCCGCGTCCAGGTCTCCGGGGTGGTGACCTCCTGCTGGTCGGACAGACCGTTCATGCCGGAGATGCCCATGTGGGCGTAGGCGGTCTGGTCGTTCCAGCCGAACGTGGACTTCAGTTGGTTCTTCAGGCCCTCCGCGGCGTTGCGGGTGCTGGTGTACATGTCGCTGCCGCCGCCGAAGTCGAACGGCATGATGGTGAAGACGTCCACGTTGGCGTTCAGCGCCCGGGCCTGGTTGATCAGCCGGACGCCGTGCGCGTTGGGGCCACTCGTGGTCGTCCCGAAGGTGAGGATCGTGGTGACGCCCGGGTTGTTGCGCTTGATGATGCCCAACGCGCTCACGATGCGGTCGGCGACCACGTAGTTCTCGAACTCGTCGTAGTTCTCGATGTCGATGTCGATGGCCTTCAGACCGAAGGTGTTGATGACCTTCTGGTACGCCCCGGCGAGGGCCTCCGGGGTGGCGCAGTTCGGGCCGAGCTTGTTGCCCTGCCAGCCGCCGATCGACGGGACGATCGTCGCGCCGGCCGCCTTGGCCTGGTTGATCCAGGACTCGTGGGCGCCGCCGGTCAGGCCGCCCTCACCGTCCCAGACCGGGTTGCAGCCGTTGGCCAGCACGAACGCGACGGTGAACGCGCGGACACCCTGACCGGTGATGGTCGAGGGCGCCGGCGGGTTGCCCCAGCCGGGGTAGACGTAGGGCGACGCGGCCATCTTGCCGGCCGGCGGCGGGTTGGTCGGGCCGGTGGGCGGCGGGGTGGTCGGGGTGGTGCCGCCGCCGCACGCGCCCTGGTTGGCCCAGACGTCCCACTGCCCGCTGTGCGTGGCCGGGTTCTCGTTCTGGGTCCACCACTTGGCCTGGTAGTTGACGCCCTGGTAGGACGCCTGACCGCCGCCGACGTACACGGCGGACGACGACCAGGCCGGGTAGCAGGCCACGGCCGCGCTCGACGTGGACATGGGGACGATCGCGATCGCGGTGGCGGTGACCGTGACGGCGGCCAGAGCCAGGATCTTCTGCCTGAGTTTCATGACACGCTCCTGCGGGGGTTCAGGGCAAGGTGGTGAGGTGCGGGCGGACGGTGTTGGCGAATCCGTTGCCGTTGGTGACGTCCCAGTTGATCGACCACGTCATGGCGCCACGGATTCCGGGGTAGGTGCGCGGCGGCTTGACGGAGCCGCAGTTGGTGCCGCGGGCGAGGCAGTCGAGGGCCTGGTTGACCACGGAGGGGTTGACGTAGCCGCCACCGGCCGCGCTCGGCGCGGCCGGCAGCCCGAGGGACACCTGGTCCGGCCGGAGCCCGTTCTCGAGCTGGATGCAGGCGAGCGCCACGAGGAAGTTGACCGACCCCTGGCTGTACGCGGCGGTGTTGTCGCAGCCGAGCATCGCGCCGGAGTTGTAGAACTGGGTGTGGACGACGGTCAGGATGTCCTTGATGTTCAGCGCCAGCTGGAAGTACTGGCCGCCGGTGCTCTGCATGTCGATCGTCTGCGGCGCCATC
The DNA here is from genome assembly GCF_045040125.1 of Micromonospora sp. NBC_01392. NCBI lineage: Bacteria > Bacillati > Actinomycetota > Actinomycetes > Micromonosporales > Micromonosporaceae > Micromonospora > Micromonospora sp. NBC_01392. Next base: position 4,971,024 of record NZ_CP109549.1, read on the forward strand.
GTGATGATCAGGTTGGCGCTCGTCCGGTTGCGGATGTCGCGCAGCGCCTGGGCCATGTACGTCGCGTTGACGCCGTTCTCCAGGTCGATGTCGACGCCGTCGAAGCCGTAGGTTCCGATGAGGCCGACGATCGAGTTGGCGAAGTTCGTGGCGGCACTGGAACTGGCGACCGAGATGGTGCCGCGCTCGCCGCCGACCGAGATGACGACCTTCTTGCCCCGCGCGTGCAGGGTGGCGACGTCGTTCTTGAAGTCGGCGTTGGTGTAGCCACCGAGCGAGGCGCTCAGGCCCGCGTCGATGCCGAAGGACACCGCGCCCGGTGTGCTCGTCGCGTCGGCGAACGCGACCGCCACCAGGTCGTAGGAGGCCGGCACGTCACGGAGCCGGATCTCCTGGGCCGGGTTGTCGAAGTTCTGCCAGTACCCGGTGAGGAAGTGCTTCGGCAGCTGACCGTTGCCGGTCGGCGGAGGCGTGGTGGGTGGCGGGGTGGTCGGGGGCGGCGGGGTGGTCGGGGGTGACGTGGTCGGGGGTGACGTGGTCGGCGGCGTGGTGCCGCCGCAGGCGCCCTGGTTGGCCCAGACGTCCCACTGCCCGCTGTGCGTGGCCGGGTTCTCGTTCTGGGTCCACCACTTGGCCTGGTAGTTGACGCCCTGGTAGGAGGCCTGACCGCCGCCGACGTACACGGCGGACGACGACCAGGTGGGGTAGCACGCGGCGGCCGCGGAGGCGGACGACGCCAGATAGACGGTGGCGGCGCCGGCGGCCAGGACGGCGGCCAGGGCGAGGACGGCGGGGCGGCGCATGGGGTGGGCCTTCCGGAGGGGGCGGAACCGAGGACCCAATTATTAGGAGTGTTAACAGTAAAGGTCCAGAGTTAGACCACCTTGAATTTTCTGTCGAGAGGTGCCAAGGCCCGTCGGCACGCTGGCCGCCGCCTGCACACCCCTCCCGCGAGCTTTCCCGATCCGGTGGTCCGATGTCTTGAGTGATCTCCACGAATTTGGGAAGGTCGATGCGTTGGTGACAGCTCCGCCGCGGCGTTTCCCGTCCGCGTCCGCGCGGCGCATCGAAAGGACTCCTGGTGGCCATACCGGTCGCACCTCTCGGCACCCATTCGCTGCTGATCTTCCTGCTCCAGGTGGGCATCCTGCTGGCCGCCGCCGTCGCGCTCGGGCGCCTCGCGGTACGCGCGGGCATGCCCTCGCTGGTTGGTGAACTGACCGCAGGCGTGGTGCTCGGTCCGTCGATTCTCGGCGCGGCCGTGCCCGACCTGTCCCGATGGCTGTTCCCCGCGCAGTCCGAGCAACTGCACCTGCTCGACGCGGTCGGTCAACTCGGCGTGCTTCTTCTGGTCGGCCTCACCGGCATGCACCTGGACCTCGGGCAGCTACGCCGCGACGGTGGCGTGGCCGCCAGGGTCAGCATCGGAGGGCTCGTCGTCCCCCTGGCGCTCGGCGTCGGCCTGGGCCTGCTCCTCCCCTCCAGCGTGCTCCCGGCCGGCACCGACCGCCCGGTCTTCGCCCTGTTCCTCGCGGTGGCGATGTGTGTCAGTGCCATCCCGGTCATCGCCAAGACCCTGTGGGAGATGCGACTGCTGCACCGCGACATCGGTCACCTGATCATGAGCGCGGCCATCGTGGACGACGTTGTCGGCTGGCTGCTGCTCTCGGTCGTGGCCGCGATGGCAGCCGGCAGTCTCGGCGGCCTCGACGTCGCCCTCGCGGTCGGCACCGTGGCCCTCGTCGTCGTGGTCGCCCTGTGGCTCGCCCGGCCGCTCGTCGGCGCGCTGCTGCGGCGGGTACGAGCTGGTGGAGAGCCTGGCCCCACCGTCGCGTCGGTGGTGGTGATCCTGCTGCTGTTCGCCGCCGCCACCCACGCGCTGCACCTGGAGCCGGTCTTCGGCGCCTTCGTCGGCGGTCTGGTGATCAACGGCTGCGCCAGCCTGGACCGTGCGGCTCTTGCCCCGTTGCGGCTGGTCGTGATGAGCGTGCTGGCGCCGCTGTTCTTCGCCACCGTCGGCCTCCGCAGCGATCTGACCGCGCTGGCCCGGCCCACCGTGCTCGGTGTCGCCCTGCTGGTGCTGGCCGTGGCGGTCGTCGGCAAGTTCGTCGGCGCGTACGTCGGGGCCCGGGCCGCCCGACTGGGTCACTGGGAGGGCCTCGCCGTCGGCGCCGGCCTCAACGCCCGAGGCGTCATCGAGATCATCGTCGCCACGGTCGGGCTGCGCCTCGGCGTGCTCGACACCGCCATGTTCACGGTCATCGTGCTGGTCGCCATCGTCACCTCGGTGATGGCGCCGCCCTGCCTGCGCTACGCGGCCGCCCGGCTGCCCGCGTCGGCGCGGGAACACCGTCGGGCCGAGGCGTTGAGCTGATCTCCGCCCGTCACGCCGTGGAAGCCCGACCGTGGGCACCACTGTCGGCGCGCCGTCGCCTCCCGGACGTCGCCGGCGATCCGGGGCGGCGCGCCTCCGGGTTACGGAGCCTGGGTCCTGGCGCGCAGTCGGTCGACGGCGGCGCGGATCATCACGCTGTACGGGTCGTCGCCCAGCGCCGACCGGGTGGCGTCGGCGCGGTCGAGGTGACGGCGGGCGGCGGGGAGGTCGCCCAGGCGCAGGTGCGAGGCAGCGAGGTTGAGGTGCAGCGAGGGATAGAACGGGGCGGCCGACGGGGGCGGGGCGGTGTCCGCGTCGGCCAGGGCGCGCTCGTCCCAGGCCAGTTCGTCGGCCGGGTCGGGGCTGAGGTCGGCGATGTGGTGGGCCAGGACGCAGCGGGTCAGCGGATCCGACGACGCGGCCCACTCGCTGATCAGGCGGTCGCGGGAGACGTCACCGCCGCCGATCAGAGCGGCCGCCCGGGCCAGCTCGGTGGTCACGTCCGCCTGGTGCACACGGTGACTCTAGCCGGGACGCCGGGCGGTGGCAGTGAGCCACCGGCTTCGGTACAGTGACGCTCATCCAATCCAGCGAAGGTCGTCTATGCAGATCTGGATCACGAGTCACGCGATGACGTCCCATGTCCGGCCGCTGCTGCCGGTGGCCGACGCGGCGCGACGGGCCGGACACGACGTCACGGTCGCGGTGCCGGCAGCGGCGGAGCCGCTGGCTCGACGGCAGGGGTTCGCCACGGCCGCGGTCGGGGACGACTGGCTGGCGCAGCTCACCGGCGAGGACGGTCGGTCGGCTGTCGTGCCGCTGGCGGAGCTTGAGGACGGGGCGCGCACCGTGGCGCAGCAGATGGCGGGAGGGCCGGCCGGACGAACCGCCGCTGACCTGCTGGCACTGGCCGAGCGGAAGGCGCCGGATCTCATTGTCCGGGCGTCGACCGAGTTCGGCGGCGCGCTGGCGGCGGAGGTGCTCGGCGTGCCGCACGTCTCGGTGTCGACCGGGGGCGCGACGGCGCTGACGTACGGGCCCGATCGGCTGGCGGCCTCGCTGGCGCCGCACCGGGAGGCGCTCGGCCTTGCGCCGGATCCGGAAGGGCTGGCGAGTTACCGCTATCGGCACGCCTCCTTCCTGCCGCCCGGCTATGACCGGGCCGAGGAGTCCCTGCCGAACACGCGTTGCTACCGGCACGCCGATCCGCTGACCGCCGGTGAGTCGTTGCCGGAATGGCTGGAGCAGCGGCGTTCCGGACGCCCGCTGGTGTTCGCGAGCCTCGGCACCCTGGTGCCGCATGTGACCGGCTACGGGCCCGCGCTGGTCCGGATGCTGGTCACGGCGCTGGACGGGCTCGAGTTCGACGCGATCGTGTCGACGGCAGGCGTGCTGCCCGCGGGCGTGGCGCCGGGGCGCCCGCACGTGGTGCTGGTCGACACGATCCCGCAACCGTTGCTGCTGGCCCGCTGCGACGTGTTCGTCACGCACGCCGGGCAGAACAGCGTGCGCGAGGCGCTGAGGGCCGGGGTTCCCATGGTGACGATGCCGATCATGGGAGATCAACTGTACAACGCCGCCCGCTGCGTCGATGCCGGCGTCGCGGCGACGGCGCCGGCCCCCGAGGCGACGATCGCGCGGCTGCGGCGGGAGATCCGGCGGGTGCTGAGCGAGCCGGCCTACCGCGAGCGGGCGGACACGGTGCGCCGGCAGATGGCGGCGCTGCCGTCGGTGGACGATCTGGTCGCCGAGTTCCCCGCGCTCACCGGGGTGCGGTAGGCAGGATCTCCCACACCGCGACCGTCCAGCCGAAGCCGGCACCGGAGCCGATGGCCACGACGTGACGCCCGGCTCGGACCAGGCCGTTGACGAGCAGGTGATGGAGCTGGACGAACTGGTCCGCGGCGCCGAGGTGCCCGATGTCCCGGCCCCAGTCGTAGAGGGTCGCCGTGGCCGGAATGCCCAGGCGCTCGCCATAGGTGTACGCCACGACCGTCTCGCCGATGACGGGGTGGACGAACAGGTCCACCCCGTCGACGGTGATGCCCGCGTCGGCCAGGGCGTTGTCCAGGGCGGTGCGCAGGCCGGCCTGGGTCTGCTCGATCGCCTCGTCGTAGCGCTCCGGGCTGAGCAACAGGTACTCCCGTTTGCGGCCGCGCAGGTCCACCGGGCCGCCGCCGGGCATCGGCACCGCCGCCCACTCGGACGCGCCGCGGTAGATCGGCTCGAGGCCCGAGTCGGTGACGGTGGCGGTCGCGACCAGGCGGGCGAGGCCGGGCTCGCGGGTGAGCACCAGGGCGCCGGCGCCGTCGCCGTACACCTGTTGGTTCTCGCTGCGCCACCGGTCGACGTACGGCAGGGCGAACGCGTCGGCCGCGGTGATGACGGCTGCCGTGACGGAGGGCATCGCGGTCAGGTAGGCGGCGGCGGTCTCGATCGCGGCCATCCCACCGTTGGAGCTGTGCCGGATCTCGAAGGTCGGGCCGTCACCGCCGATCGTCTCGCGGCGGATGTAGTGCGCCGGCGTCCAGAAGTCCAGGCCCTGGTGGCCGAGGCTGGCGTGGATCACCAGGGTCGGCCCACCGTCGGTGGGGCGGCCCGCCCGGTCGAGCGCCTGCCGCACGGCGGCGACGGCCATCACGGGCGGCGGCTCGTCGGGGCCGGCGACGCGGACGGCGCGGATGCCGTTGGCGGTGTTCTCGGCGGCGTCGTAGCGCCCCGTCGCGACGGCCCGCCGCGCGGACTCGCGACGCTCGGGCAGATACGCACCGGTCCCGGCGAGATAGACGTCGGCCCAGCGCACGGTGTTCCCTTCGGTCGGCAGGTCCGGCCCGCAAGCCGGTCAACGCATAGACTAACGTGAAATTCAGTGGGGACGTCGCATGGCGGCACCGGTCGACGGTGACGTCCGGCGAGGGTGAGGGGGCGAGATGACGCAAGCCGACCCGCTCTGGTTCCGGTGGCATCGGCGGGTGCCGGCTCCCACCGCGCGGCTGGTGTGCTTCCCGCACGCCGGCGGCGCGGCAAGCTTCTTCCGCGGCTGGCCGGGCGCGCTGCCGCCCGGCGTCGAGGTGCTCGCGGTGCGCTACCCGGGCCGCGAGGACCGCATCCGGGAGCCGTTCATCGAGGCGATGGCGCCCATGGCCGACGCGATCAGCAAGGCGACGGCGACGCTCGTCGGCCCGCCGCTGGCGTTCTTCGGCCACAGTCTGGGGGCATCGGTGGCCCACGAGGTCGCGGTGCGCCTGGAACGCGACCTCGGCCCGGTGCTGCGCATGCTGTTCGTCTCCGCGCGACCCGCGCCCCATCGCCTGTCGCGCAATGATCTGCACATCCGCGGGGACGCCGCGCTGATCGACGACATCCGCCGGCTCGACCGTCACACCGCACATGTCTTCGACGATCCGGAGTTGCGCACGATGCTGCTGCCGATGGTGCGGGCTGACTACCGGTTGGTGGAGACGTACTATCCGGATCACGTCGATCGGGTGGACGTGCCGATCGTCGGCTACAGCGCCGACACCGATCCGGAGGTGTCCGTCGACGACGTCGCCGCGTGGCGGGACGTGACCCGGGGCCGGTTCGAGCTGCGGACGTGGTCCGGTGACCATTTCTTCCTGACGCCGCAGGAACGTGCGGTGGTCGAGGACGTGGGCCGGCGGTTGCTCGCGGCGGTGCCGGGTCAGTCCGGCGCCGCGGTCGCGCGGCGGTAGATGCCACGCAGGGTCCGCTGGGTCAGCAGGGCGCCGACGGGCACCCGGTGGCCGGTGCGCCTCTCCATGGCCACCACCAGCCGCAGCACATGGATCGAGTCCCAGCCGGGGACCGCGTCGAGGTCCACGTCGAGGTCACCGGTGTCGGCCACCGGCAGGCTCAGCTCGTCGCGGACGAGCCGGAGGAACTCCGCCTCATTGATCATGACGCCGCCTCCGTCGGGGCAAGGTCGTTCTCGACCGCGAGGTGCTCCGGCTGCTCCGGCACGGCCCGCAGGTCGTGGCGGAAGCCGCCGGCGGCGGGCGCGAAGCCGAGCGCCGGGTAGAACCGCGCCGCACCGGCGTTGCGGCCGGTCGGCCGGTAACGACCGATCACCTGGTCGCATCCGGTGTCGCGGGCGTGGTGCAGCATGCTGATCACCGCTGCCTCGGCGATGTCCCGGCCGAAGACCCGGCAGCTGAGCACGACGTTGGTGAGGTCGAGCGTGTCACCGTCGCGGCAGGCGAAGACGGCGCCGACGATGCCGTAGCGGCCGTAGCGGTCGGTGACCTCCACGGCGACCACGAGATCGTCCAGCCGCCGTTGGACACCGGCCGGCTGCACCCGCTCGCCGGTGAGGTTGAACTGGTTGGTGCGCAACGTCAACTGCGAGATCCGGCCGATCTCGTGCGGGCGCGGCCGGGCCAGGCGCACCACAGTGCCGAGGCTTCGCAGGTACGCCGCGGTCGAGCCGGCCTGATCGCGCAGCTCGGTGCGGGCGGCGTCGGCGTGGTAGCCGGCGGTGCGGGTGCGGTCCTGATCGGTCAGGTCGAGCACGTCGAACCAGCCGTCGGCGAGCAGTCGCGACACGTGGGACGCCGGCTCGTCGTCGAGCTCGACCACGGCGATCTCCGGTCGGGCGGCGGCGATCAGGCCGGCTTCGTAACGCGAGTCGTCGGCGAAGACGAGACTGTCCGCGCCGACGTTCAGCCCGGCGGCGAGATCGTCCAGGTTGACGTCCTTGGGGTGCCAGTTGGCGTTGAGGCGCGCGAAGTCCGCCTCGCGCAGCACCATGTCCGGGTGCTCGCGCAGCACGGCGCGTACCGCGTCGATGTCGTTCTTACTGCTCACGGCAAGGAGCACCCCCTGCCCGGACAGGTGTTTGAGGAGCTGTTGGACGGCGCGGAACGCCTCCCCGCGCAGCGTTCCCGCGGCGGCGATCCCGGCCGGACCGTCCTCGCCCAGGATGCCGTCCCACAGGGTGCCGTCGAGATCGACCACGAGCACCTTGCGGGTGAGCCCGGCCGCCGCGGCGGCGAGGTGGCCGACCTCGCGGGCGTACGCGGCGAACAGCTCGTCGCTGAGGTGCACCCCCGCGTACCCGGCCATGCGCTCGTCGCTGACGGGTCCGGTGGCGTTCGCCAGCGGTTCGAGGTCGATGACCACGACGCGTGGATCGCGCGCGCTCAGCCGGAGCAGGGCCGCGTTGAACTCGCGCCACAACGCGCCGACCTCGGCCCGGGTCCGCAGGTCGCGCGCCTGGTGGCTGAGCGCGCGGACCAGCGGCGTCGTGTTGAGCACCAGCAGCCCGGTGGTGGTGGCGAGAACCTCGCTGACGACCGCGCCGATCTCGTCGCCGACGGCGGCGAGCACGGCGGCGAGATCCGGTGCCCGCCAGCCGGGTGACAGCCGCGAGGTGACCATCGGCGGGGCCAGCAGCCAGAGCGTGAGATCGGGCCGGGCCGCCTCGACGGCGCCGCCCCGGCGCAGCGCGAGCGCGTGCGGGTCCTGTTCGGTCACGTGGGGCCGCACCAGCAGACCGTGTCGCGCGCACTCGGCGGTCAGCGGCGCCAGCAACGGCCGTACGGTGGTGGCGCTGGTGATCGCGACCGTGAGCAGACCGCGCCGGTCCGGCCGGGGCACGTCGGCCGGATCCATGCGGGTCAGTAGCTGGCCGGCCCGGATCAGGTTGGCGGCGGCGTCGGGAGCGCGGGCCAGCTGGTTCAGCAGTGGCGGCACGCGACGGAACCCGGTGGCCAGCACGCCGGCGGCGTGCAGCGACCGCAACGCCTCCAACGGCGGCTGTCCGTCAACCGGCATGTCGGATCAGCGTCATGCCGTCCCGCACCGTCAGCAACACGTTCTCCACCCGCGGATCGGCCGTGATCGAGGCGTTGAACGCGGCCAGGTGCCGCGCCCAGTCGCCGCGCATGGCGCGCAACCACTCGTCGGCGTCGGTGGTGCGGTCGAGCTCGACGCCGGAGGCCGGCGGCGGGTCGGTGACCGCCCCGCCCCACAGGGTGTTGTCGAAAATGAGTAATCCGTGCGGGGAAAGCAGCCGCCGTTGCATGATGCGGTCGAAATACCGTTGGTAGTTCGGCTTGTCGGCGTCGACGAAGATGATGTCGAAGGGTCCGTTCACCTCGCCGAGAACGTCAAGCGCGTCACCTTCCACCAGCCGGATCTTGTGACCGTGCGGACTGGCGTCGAATGCCGACTTGGCGACCGCGCGGGCCTGCTCGTCGGCGACGAAGCTGTCGACGGTGATCACCTTGCCGTCGGCGGGGAGCGCGGACGCCATCGCGACCGCGCCATGACCGGTGAAGGTGCCGACCTCCAGCACGTTCCGGGCCTGCGCCAGGGATACCAGCATGCCGAGGAAGACGGCCTGGATGGAGGTGGACGCGATGTCCGCCCACTGTGGGCACTCCCGTTGCGTGCGCTGCTGTATCTGGTGCAGTTCTCCGGCGACCGGCGAGGTGTGCGCGGTGGCATACTCTTCGATTCCGGGCCGGAAGATGGGCGGCTTTGTGAAGACGATGTCCTTGCGATGGAGCACGAAGCCTCCCCCTGCATGACCGCCCCGGCCCGGTGCGTGGCGATGTCAAGCGCCGAGGTGCACTGATCGTTTCGCGAACAGTCGATGATGATCAAAGCATTTATTGACTTCTATATCGCTACCAGAGGCCCCGGACGAGGTCAAGCCTTGACTGTCATCGATGCGCGCTCTAGCTTCGAGGCATTCCAGGAGGCTGCTCGCCGGGACAATTTTCGACCATCGCAGGGGGATTCGAGCGGCATCGCTGCCGACGCGATCGGCGAGCTTGAGGAGCGCTATGACGGACACCGCGACGGAGCGCGCCCAGCACTCGGGGCGGACCAGCGCGACGTTGCCGCAGATGTTCGAGGCACAGGTGATCCGTACGCCCGGCGCGGAAGCCGTGGCGGCTGGCCACGACCGCCTGACCTACGGCCGGCTCGACGAGCGCGCCAACCGGCTCGCCCGCCTGCTTGTCGAACACGGCGCGGCGCCCGGCCGCATCGTCGCCCTGGCGCTGCCGCGCTCGGCGGACCTGGTCGTCGCCGTCATCGCGGTGCTCAAGACCGGCGCCGCGTATCTCCCGCTCGACCCGGACTACCCACCGGATCGCCTGACGTTCTTCGTCTCCGACGCGCGGCCGGCGTGTGTGGTGACAACCGGGGCGAGCGGTGTGGGCCTGCCCGCCACCGCGACGGTCATCGAGCTCGACCACCCGGAGACGGTGGCACGTCTGGCCGAGCTTCCCGCCGACGCGCTGAGCGTCGACGAGATCGGCGGCAGCCTCACCCCCGGGCACACCGCCTACGTCATCTACACCTCCGGGTCGACCGGCCGCCCCAAGGGCGTCGCCGTCGCGCACCGCAACGTCATCCGGCTGTTCGCCACCGACGCACCGTGGCCCGGTCTCGGTGACGACCAGGTGTGGACGCTGTTCCAGTCGTACTCGTTCGACTTCTCCGTGTGGGAGATGTGGGGACCGCTGTTGCACGGCGGCCGGCTGGTGATCGCCAGCCGCTCGGACACCCGCTCCCCGCTGGACTTCCTACGACTGCTCGCCGCCGAGGGCGTGACCGTGCTCAGCCAGACGCCGTCGGCCTTCGCCGAGCTGTTGGCCACCCGCACCGTGGCCGCCGAGCTGTGGGCGTCACTGGCCCTGCACACCGTCGTTCTCGGGGGCGAGGTGCTGCCCGCCCAGACCGTCCGGGACCTCCACGAGACCCGGCCGGACTGCCGCATCCTCAACATCTACGGCCCGACCGAGACGACGGTGCACGCGACCACCTGCTTCGTCGAGCCGGAGATGGGCTTGCCGCCGATCGGGCGGCCGGTCAACGGCGCCCGCGTCTACGTGCTCGACCCGGCGCTGCGCCCGGTGCCACCGGGGGTCGACGGCGAGCTCTACATCGCCGGCGCCGGGGTGGCGCTCGGTTACCTGAACAGACCGGCGTTCACGGCGGAGCGGTTCGTGGCCGATCCGTACCATCCGGGCGGCGGCCGGATGTATCGCACCGGCGACATCGTCCGATGGCGGCCCGACGGCGTGCTCGATTTCGTCGGCCGCGCCGACGGCCAGGTGAAGGTACGCGGCTTCCGCATCGAGCTCGGCGAGGTCGAGGCGGTGCTGGCCGCCCACCCCGGCGTCGCACAGGCCGCGGTGACCGTGCACGAGGTCCAACCCGGCGACCAGCGCCTCGTCGGGTACGTGGTGCCGGCCACCGACGCCGCCAGCATCCAGGAGGTCGCGGCTGAACTGGTCGGCGAGTGGCGCGACGTCTACGACGATCTCTACTCCGGTCTGTCCACCGCGCCGGCGCCGTTCGACGACGACTTCAGCGGCTGGAACAGCAGTTACGACGACGCGCCGATCCCGCTGGACGCGATGCGGGAGTGGCGCGACGAGACCGTCACGCGGATCCGTGCGCTGCGACCCCGCCGCGTGCTCGAGATCGGAGTCGGCAGCGGCCTGCTGCTGGGGCCGCTGGCGCCGCACACCGAGGAGTACGTGGCGACCGACTTCTCGGGTCCGGCCGTCACCGCGTTGCGGACACGGACGGCCGCCGATCCGACGCTGGCGGGCCGGGTGCGGGTGCGCGAGCAGGCCGCCGACGATCCGACCGGCCTGCCGGAGGCCCACTTCGACGCCGTGGTGGTGAACTCCGTCGTCCAGTACTTCCCGAGCGCCGACTACCTGGTCGACGTGGTCAACATCGCGCTCCGGTCGGTCCGGCCGGGCGGTGCGGTGTTCCTGGGCGATCTGCGCAACCTCGCGCTGGTGCGCTGCTTCCACGCCGGTGTCCGGCTGGTCGACACCCCGGCGTTCGCCGACGTCGACCAGGTCCGGCAGCGGCTCGACCACGATATCGACCTCGAGCGGGAACTGCTTGTCGACCCACGGATGTTCACCGACGCCGCAGCCGCGTTCCCCCTGCTGGGCGCGGTCGACGTGCGGCTCAAGCGGGGACGCCACGACACCGAGCTGAACCGCTACCGCTATGACGCCGTGCTCTACCGCGCCGGTGGGCCGGATCCGGCGGCGCCGGCCGAGATCACCTGGCGCTGGGACGTCGACGTCTCGTCGGTGGCGGCCGTGGCGCAGCGGCTGGCCGGCGTCAGCGAAGCGGTACGCGTCACGGGTGTCCCCAACGCGCGCGTCGCCGCCGACGCCGCCGTGGCGCGTGTCGTGGACGCCGGACGGGTCTGGGTCGACGCCGTCGCCGCCGCGTACGACGCGGGCGGCGTGGACCCGCAGGACGCGCTCGACGCCGTGCACCGGGCCGGGCGCGTGGCGGCCGCCCGATGGTCGGCGGAGGAGGTCGACCGGTTCGACCTCGACATCGCCGCCGGCACGACGGCAGACAGTCCGCCCGGCACCGGCCTGGCGGTGGCCGTCGCGCCGGCCACGCCCGGTGGCCGGCACGCGGCGGCCGCGTTCACCAACCGCCCGCTCGGGGGTGATCCCGGCCGCCTGCTCGTCGGCGCGCTGCGCCAGCATCTCCGCCATCGGTTGCCGGAATTCATGGTGCCGGTCGTGATGGTGGTGGAGTCGTTGCCGCTGACCCCGAACGGCAAGCTCGACCGGGCGGCGCTACCGGCACCCGAATTCGGTGTCACCGGCGGCGCCGAGGCGCGCACACCGCAGGAGGAGGTGTTGTGCGGCCTGTTCGCGGAAGTGCTCGGGTTGTCCTCGGTGGGCACCCGGGACAACTTCTTCGACCTTGGCGGGCACTCACTGCTGGCGACCCGCCTGGTCAGCCGGGTGCGGTCCACCCTCGGGGTGGAGCTGGAGGTGCGGACGCTGTTCGAGACGCCGACGGTAGCGGGGTTGGCGTCGCGGCTGGACGCCAGCCGGCTGTTGCGCCCGGCCCTCACACCGCGGGCACGGCCACGCGTGGTGCCGCTGTCGTTCGCGCAACGCCGGCTGTGGTTCCTGCACCGCCTCGAAGGCCCCAGCCCCACCTACAACATCCTCTTGCCGTTGCGGATCACCGGCACGTTCGACCGCGCCGCGCTGCGGGCCGCGTTGACCGACGTGGTCGCCCGCCACGAGAGCCTGCGCACGCTCTACCCGGAGGTCGACGGCACGCCGTCCCAGTTGGTCCGGCCGCCGGACCATGCCGGTGTGGACCTCACCGTCACGCCGGTGACGTCGGAGACGATGGAAGCGGTGTTGCAGCGGGCAGCCCGCTACTCGTTCCACCTCGCATCGGAGCCACCCGTGCGGGCCGACCTGCTGGTGCTCGCGCCCGATGACCACGTGCTGCTCCTCAACGTGCACCACATCGCCGCCGACGGCTGGTCGATGGCGCCGCTGGCCCGCGACCTGTTCACCGCGTACGCCAGCCGGACGCAGGGGCGTGCGCCCGGCTGGTGGCCGCTACCGGTGCAGTACGCCGACTACACGCTCTGGCAGCAGGAGCTGCTCGGTGCCGAGCACGACCCGGAGAGCCTGGCCGCCCAGCAGACCGACTACTGGCAGCGGGCGCTGTCCGGCCTGCCCGACCGCATCGCGCTGCCCACCGACCGGCCCGTCTCGGCGCTCTCGTCCTACGAGGGCGACCTGCTCGACTTCAGTGTCGACGCGCGGCTGCACGAGCGGATCGTCGAGGTGGCCCGGTCGTCCGGCGCGACCGTGTTCATGGTGCTGGTGGCCGGCCTGGCCGGGCTGCTCTCGCGGCTGGGCGCGGGCCGGGACGTGCCGATCGGCACCCCCGTCGCCGGGCGGCTCGACGAGGCGCTCGACGACCTGGTCGGCTTCTTCGTCAACACGCTCGTCATGCGGGTCGACCTGAGCGGGGACCCGTCGTTCGCGGACCTGCTCGAGCGCGTCCGCGGCACGGCGCTGGCCGCGTACGCCCATCAGGACGTGCCGTTCGAGCGTCTGGTCGAGGTGATCAACCCGGTCCGGTCGCTGGCCCACCACCCGCTGTTCCAGGTCATGCTCGCCCTGCAGAACGCGCCCGAGGCCGGCTTCGAGCTGCCCGGCGCGCACGTCACGTTCCAGCCCGTCGGCACCGCGACGTCCCGCTTCGAGCTGTTCTGGAACGTGGTCGAGCGCCACGACGCCACCGGGCGGCCGACCGGCATGGACGGCATCATCGAGTACCGCAGCGACCTGTTCGACCGGGCCACGGTGGGCGTCCTCGCGCGGCGTTGGATCCGGTTGCTGGCCGCGGCGGTCGCCGATCCCGACCGTCGGCTCGGCGCGCTCGACCTCCTCGATCCGACCGAGCGGGCGGATCTCGCCACGTGGAACGACACGGTACGGCCGGTGCCCGCCGAGTTGCTGTACCAGCGGGTGGAGGCGCAGGTGACGCAGGCGCCCGAGCGGATCGCGGTCGAGTCCGGCGGCGAGCGGGTGACCTACGCCGACCTCAACGCGCGCGCCAACCGGCTGGCCCGCCTGCTCGTCGCACACGGCGCCGGCCCGGAACGCCTCGTCGGGCTGTTGATGCCGCGGTCGGTCGACCTGATCGTGGCACTGCTCGCGGTGAACAAGACCGGCGCGGCCTACCTGCCGGCGGACCCCGGCTTCCCGGCCGAACGCGTCGACTTCATGTTCGACGACGGGCAGGTCGCCGCCGTGCTCACCGTCACCGCGCTGGCGGGCGGCGTGGACCACGACGTCGCGCCGGTGATCGTGGTGGACGCCGACGAGGTACGCGACCGGCTGCGCACCGTCCCCGCGGGCGACCTGGCCGACGCCGAGCGCACCGGCCGGCCGCATCCACTCAACCCGGTCTTCGTGCTCTACACCTCCGGCACCACCGGCCGACCCAAGGGCGTCGTCATGCCGACGACCGTCATCGCCAACATGCTGCGCTGGCACGACGCGCACATCGGCGCCGACCCCGACGCCCGGGTGGCCCAGTTCACCACCGTCACGTTCGACGTGGCCACGCAGGAGGTCTTCTCGGCGCTCACCACCGGCAAGACGCTCGTGTTGCCGGCTGAGACCGTCCGCCGGGACGCGGGTGCGCTGGCCGAATGGCTGGCGCACCACCGCATCCGGGAGTTCTACAGCCCGACGCTGGTCATCGAGGCGGTCTGCGAGGCGGCGAACGAGCACGACACGGCTCTGCCGGCGCTGCACGAGGTGTCGCAGTCCGGGGAGGCGCTGCTGCTCAGCAGGCAGATCCGTGACTTCATGCGCCGTGGTCCGCAACGCCGCCTGCACAACCACTACGGCCCGATCGAGGCGCACGTCGTCACCGCGTGCGAACTGCCGCCGGGTGTGGACGACTGGCCACCGGCGGCCCCGATCGGCCGGCCCATCACGAACCAGCAGGTGCATGTGCTGGACCCGTGGCTGAACCCGGTGCCGCCGGGGACCACAGGTGAGCTGTACATCGCCGGTCGTGGCGCCGCTCGCGGGTACCTGCGACGCCGCGGGCTGACCGCCGAACGCTTCGTCGCCGACCCGTTCGGCGCGGCCGGTGGCCGCATGTACCGCACCGGGGACCTGGTGCGGTGGCGGCGCGACGGCACGCTGGAGTACCTGGGCCGCATCGACCACCAGGTGAAGATCCGCGGTCATCGCGTGGAGCTGTCCGAGGTCGAGGCCGTCGTCACCGAGCACCCCGACGTCAACCAGGTCGCCGTCGTCGCACACGACCGGCCGGGCGTCACCCAGATCGTCGCCTACGTCGTGCCCGCGCCCCACGCCGGGCTCGTCGAGTCCCGCCTGCGTGACTGGATCAGGGACCGGTTGCCGGAGTTCATGGTGCCGGTCGTGATGCTGCTGGAATCCTTGCCGACAACCCCGAACGGCAAGCTCGACCGCTCGGCGTTGCCGGTGCCCGAGTCCGGTGCCACCAGCGCGGTGGCGGCCCGCACACCGCAGGAGGAAGTGCTGTGCGGCCTGTTCGCGGAGGTGCTGGGCGTCTCGGCGGTGGGAGTTCACGACAGCTTCTTCGATCTGGGCGGCCATTCGCTTCTGGCGACCCGGTTGGTCAGTCGCGTGCGCTCCACGCTGGGAGTCGAACTGGAGGTGCGCAAGCTCTTCGACGCGCCCACGGTGGCCGGACTGGCGACGGCGCTGGACCCGCACCGCTCGCTGCGCCCGGCCCTGACGCCGATCGCCCGGCCGGACGTGGTGCCGCTGTCCTTCGCGCAGCGCCGGTTGTGGTTCCTGCACCGCCTCGAAGGTCCCAGTCCCACCTACAACGTGCCGGTGCCGATCCGCCTCGACGGGGCGGTGGACGAGGCCGCCCTGCGGGCCGCCTACCGAGACGTGCTCGAACGCCACGAGTCGCTTCGTACCGTCATCACGGACACCGACGGCGTACCGTCGCAGCGGGTGCTCCCGATCGGCGAGGTGGTGGCCCACGTCGAGACCGTCGGGGTGCCCGCCGCCGACCTGGCGGCCGCGCTCGTCGAGGCCGCCGGTCACCGGTTCGACCTGGCGGCCGAGCCACCCGTGCGGGCGTGGCTGTTCACCGTCGACGAGCACTCCTCGGTACTGCTGATCCTGATGCACCACATCGCGGGTGACGGCTGGTCCATGGCGCCCCTGACCCGCGACCTGCGCACGGCCTACTCCGCCCGCGGCCTCGGGCAACCGCCGGCCTGGACACCGCTGCCCGTGCAGTACGCCGACTACACGATGTGGCAGCACGAGCTGCTGGGCGCCGAGGGCGATCCCGACAGCGTCTACACGCAGCAGGTGAGCTACTGGCAGGACGCGCTCCGGGGCCTACCGGAACAGCTCGTGCTGCCGGCCGACCGACCGCGGCCACCGGTCGCCGCGTACCACGGTGACGTGGTCGCCTTCACGCTCGACGCCGACCTGCACGCCGCGCTCGTCGCCACCGCCCGTGGTCACGGCGCCACCATGTTCATGGCGCTGCTGGCGGGACTGGCCGGGCTGCTGTCGCGGCTGGGCGGGGGCTGCGACGTGCCCATCGGCACCCCGGTGGCCGGGCGGTTGGACGAGGCGCTGGACGAACTGGTCGGGTTCTTCGTCAACACTCTGGTCCTGCGCATGGACACCAGCAGTGATCCGACCTTCGCCGACCTCCTCGCGCGTGCCCGGTCGACCGCGCTGGCCGCGTACAGCCATCAGGACGTGCCGTTCGAGCATCTCGTCGAGGTGCTCAACCCGACCCGGTCCCTGGCGCACCAGCCGTTGTTCCAGGTCATGTTCGCCCTGCAGAACGCACCGGGCGGGCAGTTCAGGTCGGCTGATCTCGCGGCCGGCGCGCACGGGCCCCGCGTCGGCGCCTCCCGGTTCGACCTGTTCGTCAACGTCGCGGAGGAACGCGACGAGACCGGCGCGCCGGCCGGCATCTCGGGCATGGTGGAGTTCAACACGGACCTGTTCGACCGGGCCACCGTCGAGGCTCTCGCCGACCGCTACCGCCGCCTTCTCGCCGCCGCCGTCGCCGACCCCGGCATCCGGCTGGGCGCGGTAGATCTGCTGACGCCCGCCGAACACGCCACGGCGCCCGACCCGGACGCCGCTCGAACCGTCGAGGTGGACGACGTGCTCGCGGCGCGGGCGCGGGCGCTGGCCACCGCACTGGGCATCGGCCCCGACGCCCGCGTCGCGCACGAGGCGACCGCCGGGCCCGCCGTGGCGCGAGCGCTGGCGCTGTTGGCCGCCGAAACCGGTGCGTCGCTGTTACCCGTGCCGACCGACTCGGCCGATCTCGACGGCTGGCTGCACACCGGACGCGTCAGTCACCTCATCACCACCCCGACCCGCCTCAGCGACCTCGACCCGGACGCGGCGCCCGCCGGCCTCGGCGGCATCGCCGTCACCGGGGAGAACTGCCCGCCCGCGATGGTGACGGACTGGGCCGCCGGCCGGCGGTTCGTCAACGTGTACGGCACCGCCGCCCACCCCTGGCTCACGATCAGCGACCCGCTCGAACCCGCCGCGGGCACCGCCGCGATCGATCCGCTGCCGATCGGGCGACCCGCTGCCGGTGAACGCCTTTACCTGCTCGACGCCTGGCGGCGGCCCGTGCCGCCGGGCGTCGCCGGCGACATCCACGTGCACGACGGCACCGGCCTGGTCGCGACCGGTGACCGTGGCCGGTTGCGCCCGGACGGGCAGCTCGACCTCTACGGCCCGGCCGAACAGGTCGACGGCCTCGAACCGGGTCTGCTCCCCTGCCGTGTCGAGGCGGCCGTCGCGGACTACCCGGCGGTCCGGCGCGGCGTCGTCGTCCGCTCCGGCGAGGAGACGCCGCCACGGTTCGTCGCCTACGTCGCCGGGCACGCCGGACATCACGTCGACGCCGCCGCACTACGCCGGCACGTGCCCGCCCACCTGCTGCCGTCGGCCACCGTCGTCCTCGACGATCTCCCGCGGACGCCGTACGGGACGGTGGATCGGGCCGCCCTTCCGGCCCCCGCCGCCACCCCGTCACGTGTCACCCGCGCGCCCGGCACGCCGCAGGAGGAGATCCTGTGCGACCTGTTCGCCGAGGTGCTGGGCCACCCCGCCGTCGGCGCGGAGGAGAACTTCTTCACCCTGGGTGGGCACTCGTTGCTGGCCACCCGGTTGGCCGCGCGCATCCGGGCCGTGCTCGGCGTCGAGATACCGGTGGGACAGATCTTCGTGGCCCCGACCCCGGCCATGCTCGCCGAGCACCTCACCGACGCGGTCGCCACCACCCGGCCCGCGGTCCGGCCGATGCCCCGCCCCGCCGTCGTGCCGCTGTCGTACGCGCAGCGGCGGCTGTGGTTCGTGGAACGTCTCGGCGTGGCCGACGCCGCCTACAACGTGCCCATCGGGCTGCGGCTGCGCGGCGAACTCGACGTGCCGGCGCTACGGGCCGCGCTGACCGACGTGGTCGGCCGGCACGAGTCGCTGCGCACCACCTTCCCGGAGACCGCCGGCCACCCGGCGCAGCAGGTCCAGCCGGTCGACGGCCTCGCCGTGCCGATGACCGTGACACCCGCCGACGAGGCCGGCCTGGCGGAGGCGCTGGCCGTGGCCGCCGCCTACCGCTTCGACCTGGCCGCCGAGCTGCCGGTACGGGCGTGGCTGTTCACCATCGACGCCCAGACGTCGGTCCTGTTGGTGCTGATACACCACATCGCGGGCGACGGCTGGTCCATGGCGCCGCTGACCCGCGACCTGCTCACCGCCTACACCGCCCGCAGCGACGGGCGGCCACCGGCCTGGTCGCCACTGCCGGTCCAGTACATCGACTACACACTGTGGCAGCGGGAACTGCTCGGGGCCGAGGACGACCCCCACAGCCTCTACGCGGACCAGGTGGCCTTCTGGCGGGAAACCCTGCGTGGCCTGCCTGAACAACTCGTGCTGCCGGCCGACCGGGCACGGCCACCGGTCGCGTCCTATCGCGGTGGGGTCGTCACCTTCACCTTCGACGCCGACCTGCACGGCGCGCTCGTGGCCACCGCCCGCAGCGTCGACGCCACGACGTTCATGGTGCTGCTGGCCAGCCTTGCCGGGCTGCTCTCCCGGCTCGGCGCCGGGGACGACATCCCCATCGGCACACCGGTCGCCGGGCGCCTCGACGAAGCTCTCGACGACCTGGTGGGGTTCTTCGTCAACACACTCGTCCTGCGCGTGGACACCAGCGACGATCCGAGCTTCACCGGCCTCGTCGAGCGGGCCCGGTCGACGGCGCTCGCCGCGTACGGTCACCAGGACGTGCCGTTCGAACACCTGGTGGAAGCCCTCAACCCGACCCGGTCCCTGGCCCACCAGCCGCTGTTCCAGGTTCTGCTCGCGTTGCAGAACGTGCCGTTCACCGGCTTCGGTCTGCCCGGTGTCACGGTGGGCGCGGAGCCGGTCCCGACGGCCAGCGCCAAGTTCGACCTGTCCTTCCAGCTCATCGAACGCAAGGCGGCCGACGGCACGCTGCTCGGGATGGACGGCATCGCCGAGTTCCGCACCGACATGTTCGACCGCGCCACCGTCGAGGCCCTGGTCGGCCGCTGGCGCCAACTGCTGACCGCCGCCCTGGCGGATCCGGAGCGGTCCCTGTCGCGGTGCGACGGGGCCCGGGTGGTGGCGGCCGAGGCCGTCACACCCCTGGATCTCGGTCAGGTGCGCGCCGCGTTGCGCGGCGAGGCCGGTGTCCGCGACGTGGATCTCGCCCTGCACGGCGACGGCAGAGCCACGCAGGGGCTGTCGGCCTATCTGGTGGCCGATCCGGGCGCGACTCTGGACGTGGCGGCGCTGGGCGATCGACTGCGGACCCGGCTGCCCGCCCACCTGGTGCCCGCCGACATCACTGTCGTGCCCGCCGACGAGCCCGCGCCGGCGCCCGTGACCGGGGTCGGGGGTGCCGCCGGCACCCCCCGCGAGGAACTGCTGTGCGCGCTGTTCGCCGAAGTGCTCGACCGGCCGCACATCGGCCCGAACGACGACTTCTTCGCCGCGGGCGGGCACTCGTTGCTGGCCCCGACGCTGCTGCGACGGATCGAGGAGACGCTCGGCACGCGGCTCAGCCTGCTGCACCTGTTCGAGACGCCGACCGTGGCCGACCTGGCCCGGCGGCTCGACGACGGCGACGGTCACCTCGATCCGTTCGCGACACTGCTGCCGCTGCGGCCCAGCGGCACGCTCCCACCGCTGTACTGCCTGCCGCCGGGCGCCGGTGTCGGCTGGTCGTACGCCAGACTCGCCCGGTTCGTCGAACCGGACCGGCCGCTGTACGCGCTGCAGTCACCAGGTCTGCACGGCGACCCGGCTCCGGCCGACATGCCGGCGCTTGTCGACAGGTGGCTGGCCGAGATCCGCGCGGTGCAGCCCGAAGGCCCGTACCACCTGCTCGGCTGGTCGTTCGGTGGCATCGCCGCGCACGCGCTCGCAACCACCCTGCAGGCGGCCGGCGACACCGTCGAGCTGCTGGCGATCCTCGACACCTACCCGCAGAGCGCGTTCTCGACGCCACCGGCCATGCCGTCCCGCGAGGAGATCCTGGCCGGCTTCCTCATGTTCGTCGGCGCCGATCCCGGTGACCTCGAGGAGATCACGGTGGCCGCCACGGTACGCCGGCTCCATGCCTCCGGTGGTGCGTTGTCCGGGGTGGACGAGGCCGGTATCGAGGCGGTGCTCGGCACGTTCGAGAACAACATCCGCCTCCAGTTCGACTACCGACCGCAACGGTTCGACGGCGACGTGTTGCTGGTCGTCACGACCGCCAACCCGGTGGACGACTGGCCCGAACCGACAAGCTGGCAGCCCTACGTCAACGGGGCGGTCCGCACGGTCGAGGTCGCCTCCACCCATCCACGGCTGCTCGAACCGGACGCGGTCGCCGCATTCGGGCCGGCGCTGGCCCGGGCGCTCACCACCGATCCGCACACCACGTCAAGGAGCCGAGAATGACCAACCCCTTCGAAGATCCCGACGGCCGCTTCGTCGTGCTCGTCAACGACGAGGACCAGCACTCACTGTGGCCGACGTTCGCCGACGTGCCCGCCGGGTGGCGGGTGGTGCACGGTGAGGACACCCGCGAGGCCTGCCTGAGCTACGTCGAGGAGCACTGGACCGACATGCGGCCACGCAGCCTGGTCGAGGCGATGGCCGAGACCGACACCTGACCGGAGCCCGCCCGCATGGACGTCACGGCCACCCGCCGACCATGGCTGCTGCGCAAGCCCACGGCCGACAGCACGTACCGCCTGTTCCTGCTGCCGTACTCCGGAGTCGGCGCGTCCATGTACGCGCGCTGGCCGGCCCGGCTCGGCCCGGCCGAGGTGTGCCTGGTGCAGCCGCCGGGGCGCGAGAACCGGTTCCGCGAGCCGCACTACGGCCGGTACGAGGACTACGCCGCCGCCCTGGTGGACGACATCCGGCCGCTGCTGGACCGGCCGTTCGCGTTCTTCGGGCACTGCAGTTCGGCGTTGGCGGGGTTCGCCACCGCGCTGCATCTGCAGCGGCTCGGACTTCCGGTACCGGACCGGCTTTTCGTGTCGTCGGAGGTGGCCCCCCACGACGGCCCGTACGGTCGGTTCCTCGAGATGGACGACGAAGCCCTGGGCGTCGAACTGGCCGGGTTGATCCGGGCGATGGGCGGCCGGCCGCAGCCCGACGCCATCGAGGTCGGGCTGGGCGTGCTGCGAGCCGACCTGGCGGCCAACCGCCGGTACGTCTTCCCGGAACCGGTCCGGCTGGCGACGGCCATCACCGTGATCGGCTGGACCGACGACCGGGAGATCCGGCCCGAGCAGATGGTCGGCTGGCGCGCCTACTCCAGGGATGTGCGTTTCGTGACGCTGCGTGGCAACCATCACGCGTTCCTGACCGCACCGCCGGCACTGCGCGGCGAGATCATGCGCGACCTCGAAAGGACGGCCAGCGATGCCGACACCTGAGTCCGCCGGCACCGTCCTCGACATGATCGCCGAGCAGGTCGCCACCCGCCCGGACGCGGTCGCGGTGAGCTGGCGCGACGAGCGGCTGACCTATCGGGACCTCGACGCCGCCGCGAACCGCCTCGGCCATCGCCTGATCGCGGCAGGCGTCCGGCCGGACACCCCGGTGGGGGTCGGCGTGCCGGCGTCGGTGTGGCTTCCGGTCGCGCTGCTCGGCATCCTCAGGGCCGGCGCCGCCTACCTCGGCGTCAACCCGTCGCAGCCACCGGACTACCGGCGTGCGCTGCTCGACGACGCCGGCGTGCGGATCGTGGTCACCGCCGGCGACGACAGCGCGGCGGACGGCCGTACCGCCGTCCCGGTCGACGGTGACGGCCCCGATGCCCCCACGCCCCGACGGCCGCATCCGGACAGCACCGCCTACGTCGCGTACACCTCCGGTTCGACCGGCCGTCCCAAGGGCGTCCGGATACCCCATCGCGCCGTCACCAGGCTCGTCGCCGCACCGGACTACGTCGAGGTGACCGCGGCGGACACGGTGCTGCACGCGGCGCCCGTCGCGTTCGACGCGTCCACGTTCGAGCTGTGGACGCCGCTGTGCCACGGCGCGCGGGTGGCCGTGCGGCCACATGACGCCGTCGAGCCGCGTGACCTGCTCGACGTCATCGCCCACGAGCGGGTCACCGTACTGTGGTTGACCGCGGGTCTGTTCCACCACATGGCCGCCGGGCCGCTCGACGCATTCGGCGGGGTTCGCACGCTCCTCGTCGGCGGTGACGTGATCGACCCGGCGGCGGTCAACCGCGTGCTGGCGGCCGTACCGGGGTTGCGCGTGGTGAACGGTTACGGGCCGACGGAGAACACCACGTTCAGCCTGTGCCACCCGGTGCGCACGCCGGTCGACGGGCCGGCGGTTCCCATCGGCCGGCCGGTGCCGGGCAGCGGCGGGCACATCCTCGACGCCAGGCTGCGCCCGGTGCCCGACGGCGAGACCGGTGAGCTGTACGTCGACGGAGCCGGGCTGGCGCGTGGCTACCACGCGCAGCCGGCCCGCACCGCGGAGCGTTTCGTGGCCAACCCGTTCGTGGCGGGCGCCCGCATGTACCGCACCGGCGACCTGGCGCGCCGCCGCCCGGACGGAGCGGTGGACTTCCTCGGCCGCGTGGACGACCAGGTGAAGATCAGCGGCTACCGCGTCGAACCGGGCGAGGTGGAGGCGGCGCTGCGCCGCTGTCCGCCGGTGCGGTCCGCGGCCGTGGTGGCACAGGGCGCCCCGGACGGCGGTCAGCGCCTGGTCGCCTTCGTGGCGGGTGATCCCGCGGAGCCTCCGCTGTCGACGCTGTCGATCCGCCGCCACCTGGCCGCGTCGCTGCCCCGATACGCGGTGCCGGCCGCGATCACCGTCGTGGAGGACCTGCCGCTGACGCCCCACAGCAAGGTGGACCGAGCGGCCCTGGCTGCCTGGGCCAGCCGGGACCGGCCCGAGGTCAACGCCGAGTTCCAACCGCCGGGCACCCCGACGGAGCAGGCCGTCGCCGCGGTCTGGGCCGATGTGCTGGGCCTGCTCACCGTCGGCGTGCACGACGACTTCTTCGAGCTCGGCGGCTACTCACTGGCGGGCATGCGGATCACCGGCGAACTCGAGGCGAACTTCGGCCTCTCTCTGCCGGCCAGGACGTTCTACGAGAACTCGACGGTGGCGGAGCTGGCCCGGATCGTCGACGCGCATCTCGGCACCGGGAGCTGAGGAACTGGAATGCGGATAACCGTGCCCACCGCGGACGCCGAGGTCGACCTGAGCCGGGTCGACCTGTTCGACCCCGAGCTGTATGCCACGGGTGACCCGCACCCGATCTGGCACGCGCTGCGCCGGCATGCGCCCGCGCACCACCAGCGGCTGGCGGACGGCCGCGAGTTCTGGTCGGTGACACGTCACGCCGACGCCTGCCGGGTGCTGGCCGACCACACCGAGTTCACGTCGCAACGGGGCACGTTGCTCAACGCGCTGGGCCGCGGTGACCCGGCCGGTGGCCAGATGATGGCCGCGACCGATCCGCCGCGGCACACGTCGATGCGCGAGCCGCTGGCCCGGGAGCTGTCGCCGCACCGGCTGAACCAGCGCCGGCACCTGCTGACGCGCGCGGTGCGCCAGGCTCTGGAGCCCGCCCGCGACGGGGACGTGTGGGACCTGGCGGTCGCGGCCGCCGGTTTCCCGATGTCGTTCACCGGTGCGTTGATGGGCATCCCGGAGGCCGACTGGCCCCGGTTGACGCGCGCGACGACGATGGCGATCGCGCCCGACGACACCGAGTTCCAGGAGGGGGACAGCCACATCACGCTCGTCGGCGTCCACCACGAGCTCTTCGACTATTTCTCCAGCGAGGTCACCCGCCGCCTCGCCGAGCCGTCCGACGACCTGATCGGCTTCCTGACGCAGATGCGGCCGGACGGCGGGCCGCTGCGGCACGACGCGATCGTCTACAACTGCTACAGCCTGCTGCTCGGCGCCAATGTCACGACGCCGCACGTGCTCACGGCACTGATCTGCGCGTTTCTCGAGCACCCCGACGAGTTCCGGCGCCTCAAGGCCGACCCCGGTCTGATCGCGCCCGCGGTCGAGGAGGGCCTCCGGTGGTCGTCGCCGGCCAACCACTTCATGCGGTACGCCCGCACGGATGTGACCATCGCGGATCAGCGGATCCGGCGTGGCACCGCGGTCGCGGTGTGGCTCGGCTCGGCCAACCGCGACGAGACGGTCTTCGCCAACCCGTACCGCTTCGACATCGGCCACCGGACCGAACGTCATCTCGCCTTCGGGTACGGCCCGCACTTCTGCGTCGGCGCCTCGCTGGCCCGCATCGCACTGCGGATGCTGCTCACCGAGTTCGTGGCGCTGGTCGACGACATCGAGCCGGCCGGGCCGGTGCGCCACCTGAAGTCCAACTTCGTGGCGGGCATCAGCCACCTCCCGATCCGGACCCGCCGCGCCGAGCGACCGGCGGCGAGCTGACTCAGCGGGTCGCGGCACCCCAGCGCGGCAGGCCGCTGAACTCGTCCTCGCGGAACTCGACGCGCTCGCCGCCCTGCCGCTGCCACGCCTGCACCTCACCGCGCTGCACCTTGCCCGTGCTGGTGCGCGGAAGCTGCACGAACTCCAGCCGCCGCACCCGCTGGTACGGCGAGAGCCGGGTGGCGATGAACCGGAACAGCTCACCGGCCGCGTCGGTGTCCGGTGGGGTACCGGGTGTCAGCTCGACGAACGCCTTCGGGACCGTGAACCGGACCGGGTCGGCCGCCGGCACCACGACGACGTCGGTCACGGTGTCGTGCTCGCGCAGCGCCCGCTCCAGTTCGAAGGGTGAGATGCGGTAACCGGACGACTTGAACAGGTCGTCCGCCCGGCCGACGTACCCGAAGTGCCCGTCGCCGTCGAGGCGCGCGATGTCGCCGGTGTGGTAGAAGCCGTCCCGAATGACCCGGTCGGTGGCGGCCGGGTCGCCGAGGTATCCCGCCATCAGGCCGATCGGGTCCGACGCGAGATCCAGGCAGATCTCGCCCTCGTCGGCGAGCGCGCCGCGGCTGTCCCGCAACACCAGCGGCAACCCCGGTAGCGGCCTGCCCATCGACCCGGGCCGTACGGTGACGCCGGGTGAGTTCGCGATCAGGCCCGGAATCTCGGTCTGGCCGTAGCCGTCGCGGACCGTGACGCCGAATTCGGCACGCACGCCGTCGAGTAGCGCCGCGTCGAGGGGTTCACCGGCCGACGTCGCGGCGTCCAGCCGCAGCCGGGTGCGGGCGGTCGTGCGCGGCAGGAGCTGCCGCCACACCGTCGGCGGCGCGCAGAACGTGGTGACCTCGCCCCGGCGTAGCGTCTCGAGGGTCACGTCCGCGTCGAACCTGCCGGCGCGCAGCGCCACCACGCACGCCTCGGCCGACCACGGCGCGAACAGGTTGCTGCACACGTGTTTGGCCCAGCCCGGCGACGCCACCGCCAGGTGCCGGTCGTCGCGCCGCAGCCCGATCCAGTACATCGTCGACAGTTGTCCGACCGGCAGTGACGAGTGGGTGTGACTGACCAGCTTGGCGTGCGAGGTGGTGCCGGAGGTGAAGTACAGCATCAGCGGGTCCTGGGCACGCGTCGGACCGGACGGGGTGAACGTCGTGGCCGCCGTGGCGGCGTCCTCGAGGTCGAGCCACCCGGGGGGCACCGGCTGACCGGGCTCGTCCCTGCTGGCGATGAACGTGACGTCGCCGCGCCCGGCCTCGTCGAACACCGGCGCGCTCGCCACCGTCGCGATCACATGCCGGACACCGCCCCGGAGCATCCGGTCGGCGATCCCGTCGACGCCGGTCATCGGGCTGGCCGGCACGATCACGGCGCCGAGCTTCATCACGGCCAGGATGGTCTCCCACAGCGCCACCCGGTTGTCGAGCATCACCAGCACGGCATCACCGCGGGCCACCCCGTGCCCGAGGAGCCAGTTGGCCAGCTGATTGGAGCGGGCGGAGAGCTGCGCGTACGTCAGCGTGGTCTCGCACCGCGGACTGCCGGTGCTGGTCTCCCACAGCTGCAACGCCGGTCGGTCGCGGCGATCCGGTCGCTCCGCCAGGTGGTCGAACCAGTCGAGCGCCCAGTTGAACGACGGCAGCCTCGGCCACCTGAAGGCGGCGGTGGCGGCGGCGTAGTCGTCGCGGTGTCTCTGCAGCAGGTCACGCGCGGCCCGGAAGAGATCGCTGGCGGAAGCCGACGAGGATGCGGACACGGTAAACCTCCGGACACGGTGCACGGCCACGCGACAATCGGTCAGCTGATCGATCGTTATCGTTTCACGCAGACGACCGCAGCGGCAAACCCCGGACGATCACAGTCGCGGACTACCGGCACGCAAACCCTTTTCGTGAACCCCGGTCGATGCAATAGTGGGTAGCGACGGATGTCGATCTATGTGGGGAGTGGACATCGTGTCCGAGACAATCCGGGAAGAAGTCGACGCCATCGTGATCGGAGGCGGCCCGGCCGGCTCCTCGGCCGCGCGGCTCGTCGCGGCGAGCGGGCACTCGACAGTTCTGCTGGAGCGCGCGCAGTTTCCCCGGTTTCACATCGGAGAGTCGATGCTGACCTACACCGCCGCGCTGCTCGACCGCCTGGGCGTCCGGGAGGAGGTCGACGCGACCGACTTCCCGGTCAAGACGGGGGCCGAGTTCTGCGACGTCGACGGCGGCTACACCCGGGTGGATTTCACCGACCAGGGCGCGGGGCGCGAGCTGACCACCTACCAGGTCGAGCGGTCCGCCTTCGACGACATGCTGTTGCGGCACGCCGCCAAGGCGGGCGTCGACGTGCGTTTCGGCGCACGGGTCACCAGGTTCGAGAGCGCGGGCGAGCGCCTCACCGGCGTGACCTACACCCAGGACGGCGTGACGCGTCACCTGTCCGCGCGCCGCATCATCGATGCCAGCGGCCGGGCCGGCGTGATCAGCACCGGCGTGCTGCGCAGCCGTCGCACCCCGGACCGGCTGCGCATGGTCGCCGCGTTCCGCCACTACGACGGGGTGCGGGAGGCCACCAATCCCGGCGTGTCGGGCGACATCCAGATCGGCAGCCACGCCGACGGCTGGGTGTGGGCCATCCCGATCCGGCCCGAGCGGATCAGCGTCGGCGCGGTCACCCGACCCGAGATCCTGCAACGGATGGGCGCCGATCGGGTGTTCGACGAGTTCACGCGGCGGATACCGCGGGTGCATCAGCGGATCGCGGATCTCACCGAGCACAGCGAGACGCGGGTGGAGAGCGACTTCACCTACTTCTCCGACCAGGTCGCCGGTCCGGGTTACCTGATGGCCGGCGACGCGGGCTGTTTCGTTGATCCGATCTTCTCCGCCGGGGTCTACCTGGCGCTCACCTCGGGAATCCGGGCCGGTGAGACGACGGTGGCGATCCTCGACGGCGCGCAGGACGAGACGGAGGCGACCGAGCTCTACTCGCGGTTCTACAAGACCGGTTACGACACGTACTTCCGGCTGATCTACGCGTTCTACGAGCACGACTTCCGGCTCGGCCGGTTTCTCAAGAGCACCGGCGCGCGGGTGGCGCCGATCTGGATCGCGCGGCTGCTCGGCGGCGACTTCTGGAGCCAGAAGAACCCGCTGGCCCGACACCTGCGCACGATCGAGGCGTACCGGAGCTTCGCGCCGTACGAGCCGCTCTACGGCTGCCCGGTCTATCCGGAACTCGAAGCCGCCGAACGCGACCACGTCGCTCTCGGCGAACCCGCCAACGCGTAGCGCCGCGCGAGGTTCACAGGGTCCCGGCGATGAGTTCCTTCATCACCTCGTTGGCTCCGCCGTAGATGCGCTGCGCCCGGGCGTCGACGTAGAGCTGGCCGATCGGGTAGTCGCGGGTGTAGCCGTTGGCGCCGTGCAGTTGCAGGCACCGGTCGAGCACCTGGCACTGCACGTCGGAGAGCCAGAACTTCGCCATCGACGCGGTGCGCGCGTCGAGCGTGCCGTCCAGGTGCCGGGCGACGCAGTGATCGACGAAGACCCGGCCGACCTGCGCCAACGTCGCGCACTCGGCCAGTTCCATGCGCACGTGCTGCAGGGCGAACAGCTCGTCGTCGTACACCATGCGCTGATGGGCATAGGCCACCGTCAGCTCGACCGCGCGCTCCGTCACGGCGGCGGCCATGACCCCGACCAGCAGGCGCTCCCACGACAACTGGTCGAGCAGCATCGCGTAGCCGGCGTTCTCCCGGCCCAGCAACGCCTCCGCCGGCAGCCGCACGTCGTCGAGGGTGATGTCCGACGTGTCGGCCGACTCCTGGCCGATCTTGTCGAGCACCCGGCCACGTACCACCCCGGGCTGATCTCCCACCGGCACCAGGAACAGCGATATGCCCCGCGCCCCGGCGGACGCGTTGGTCTTCGCCGCCACGACGAGCAGATCGGCCGATCCACCGTTGGTGACGAACGTCTTGGCGCCGCTCACCCGCCAGCCGTCGCCGTCGCGCTCGGCGCGCGTGCGGATCGCCTTCAGATCCGATCCCGCCTCCGGCTCGGTCAGCGCGATCCCGGCGATCACGTCACCGCTCGCCATCGGCGGCAACCACCGGCGCTTCTGCCCGTCGGTGCCGTAGCTGACCAGATACCGGGCCACGACACCGCTGTGCACCGCGTTCCCGAAGCCGAACTCCCCCGCGCGCACCTGCTCGGCGATGACGACGAGATCGTGGCGGGCGTCGCCGCCACCGCCGCCGTACTCGGCCGGCACGCCGGCGCACAGCAGGCCGAGTTTTGCCGCCTGGCGCCAGAAGACCCGGTCGACGTGCCGCTGCGCCGCCCACTCGGCACGCCGCGGCGCGGCCTCGGTGGTGAAGAATCGGCGGCTCAGGCTGGCCAGCTCGGCGACGTCGTCGACCTGCCACGGCGATCGGTAGGTGTCGTCCACCACCTCACCTTAACCACTGCCGACGGCCACTCGCATCGACTCACATCGTTCACCTTCGGCGCCGGCGGTCACCCCCCTCCCTCGCGGATAAAAACGATCACTAAGACCCTTACATCGAAGCGAACCGAAGTGTTGACAGCGTTCCGGGCATCATGAAAGCCTGACCAAACATTTATGCACTTCGAATTAAGTGCACCGCGGGGCAAGGGACCTGCGTCTGTTTTGTGCGGCAACCACAGCAACACCGATCGCGCCGCCGATCGGTGTGCCGGTCAGACTCGACGAGGGGAGTGCCGTGTCCGTAGCGTCACCCACGCGGTACCCGTTGCTGGCGGCCCAGACCGGCGTCTGGCTCGGGCAGGAGATGGACCCGGACGCGTCGCTCTATCTCTGGGGCAACTACCTCGAGATCCACGGGGCGGTCGACGTGGGGGCGCTGGTGCGGGCCATCACCCTGGCGGTGGCCGAGGCAGAGGCGCTGCACGTGCGGTTCGCCCGCTCGGCCGACGGGCCGGTGCAGGTGCTGCACCCACCGGCGCCCGTCGCGCCCCGCGTCATCGATCTCGACACCGGTCAGGACGCGATCGTGGCCGTCGACGCGTACGCCCGCGCCGACCTCGCCCGGCCGGTCGATCTCACCACGGACGCGCCATTCGCCCATGTCGTGTTCACCGCCGGACCGAATCGGGTCTTCTGGTACCAGCGCTACCACCACATCGCGGTCGACGCCTACGGCGC
The DNA here is from genome assembly GCF_045040125.1 of Micromonospora sp. NBC_01392. NCBI lineage: Bacteria > Bacillati > Actinomycetota > Actinomycetes > Micromonosporales > Micromonosporaceae > Micromonospora > Micromonospora sp. NBC_01392. Next base: position 5,000,901 of record NZ_CP109549.1, read on the forward strand.
GAGCCTGATCACCCGCCGCGTCGCGGCCCTCTACACGGCACTCGTCTCGGGCCGGACCCCACCGCCGACCCCGTTCGGCTCACTGGCGGCGCTCGTCGACGAGGAAGCCGCCTACCACAGCTCGGGAACCCGCGCCGCCGACCGCGCCTTCTGGCACGAGCGGTTCGCCGACCGGCCCGAGCGCATCAGCCTGAACCCCGTGGACACGTCGATCAGCTCCACCTTCGTCCGCAGTCGTCACGAACTGCCCGCCGACTCCGTCGACGAACTGCTGGCGGCCGAACGGCGTACCGGTGTGCGCTGGTCCCGGCTGCTCATCGCCACCACAGCCGTGTACCTGCACCGCATGGCCGGCGCCGACGACATCGTGCTGGGTCTGCCCGTCGCGGGCCGGAGCGCACCCCACGCGGGCCGCACCCCGGCGATGACGACGAACGTCGTGCCGCTACGCCTGACCGTGCGTCCCACGACCACCGTGGCCGACCTCGTCGGGCAGGTCGACGGCGAACTGCGCGCCGCGCTCGCGCATCAGCGTTACCGCGGCGAGGATCTGCACCGCGAACTGCGACTGGGCGGGCCCGACCGGCGCTTCTTCGGCCCGATGGTCAACGTGATGCGGTTCGAGGAGCTCCGGTTCGGCGAGCACCGCACGATCATGCACAACCCGGCCGCGCCGCTGCTGGAAGACCTCTCCGTGGTCGCCTACGACCGCGCCGGCGCCGGACCCCGCGTCGACCTGAACGGGCATCCCGCGCTCTACACCCCGTCCGACCTCGATGGCCACGCCACCCGCCTGCTCGCGTTGCTGGCCGCCACCGCCCGCCGGATCGACCGGCCGGTCGGCGGCCTGAGCATGGGCGTGGGCGCCGGAGCCGGCGTCGCCCCCGCCACCGCATCCGCCACCGCCGACACCACCCTCGTCGACCTGGTTCGCCGGCAGGTCATCGCCACGCCCGGCGCTCCGGCGGTCACCGACGGGTCCCGCACTCTCAGCTACGGCGACCTCGAATCGGACTCGACGCGGCTGGCCACGCTGCTGCACCGGCACGGCGTCCGGCCCGAGCAGCGCGTGGCGCTGGTGTTGCCCCGCTCCGCGGAACTGGTCACCGCGATGCTGGCCGTGACCCGGCTGGGGGCCGCCTACGCGCCGATCGATCCGGACCACCCCGCCGACCGCGTCGCCTACCTGCTGGCCGACACCACACCCGCCGCCGTGGTGACCACGAGCGCGCTGCGAAACCTGCTGCCGCCGCTCGACATCCCGGTGCTGACCGTCGACGGGGGCGACGACACCGGTGTGCCCGAGACCGCCGAGCCGGTGGCCGGCCCCACCCCGGACAGCGCGGCGTACGTCATCCACACCTCCGGCTCCACCGGCGCGCCGAAAGGCGTGGTCGTCACCCACCGCAACGTCGAACGGCTGCTGGCGAACACGCTCGTCGACCTGGACGTGGGCCCGGCCGACGTCTGGACCATGTTCCACTCCCACGCGTTCGACTTCTCCGTCTGGGAGATCTGGGGCGCGCTCACCACCGGCGGCAGCGTGGTCATCGTGCCCCGCGACGTCGCTCGCGCACCCGACGCCTTCCGGCGGCTGCTCGCCCGCGAACGCGTCACCGTCCTGAGCCAGACGCCCTCCGCGTTCGCCGCGCTCGACCGCGCCGACGTCACGGCGCCTGACGACCTCAGCCTGCGCTACATCGTCTTCGGCGGCGAACGCCTCGCCCCGGACCGCCTCGGCGGCTGGTTCGACCGGCACGGCGCCGACCGCCCGCGGCTGGTCAACATGTACGGCATCACCGAGACGACGGTCCACGTGACCCGCTACGACGTCACACCCGACGATGTCGGTCGTCCGGTCAGCCCGATCGGCACGCCGCTGCCCCATCTCGCCGCCTACATACTCGACGGCAGCATGCACCCGGTGCCGGCCGGCGCCGCCGGGGAACTCTACGTCGCCGGTGCCGGTGTCGCCCGCGGCTACCTCGGCCGACTCGGCCTCACGGCCACCCGGTTCGTCGCCGATCCGTTCGGGCCGCCCGGCGCGCGCATGTACCGCACCGGTGACCGGGTCCGGTGGACGGGGCATGCCCTGGAGTTCCTCGGCCGCACCGACGACCAGGTCAAGGTCCGCGGCTTCCGGGTCGAGCCGGGCGAGATCGCCGCCGTGCTGGCCCGGGACACCCGCGTCGCCGAGGCCGTGGTGGTGCCACGGGAGAACGACGGCGGCGAGATCAGTCTCGTCGCCTACGTGGTCCCCGCCCCGGACACCACGCTCGACCCGGCCGCCCTGCGCCACGACCTGGCCCGGACGCTGCCTGATCACCTGGTGCCGGCGGCGCTGGTGATCGTGGACGCGTTGCCGCTGACCGCCAACGGCAAGCTGGACCGCGCCGCGCTACCGGCACCGGCGTCGCCCGGCGTCAGCGCGGGCGTGCACCACGAACCGTACGCCCAGATCCTCGCGGAGCTGTTCGCCGACGCGCTCGGCGTTCGCGCGGTCGGCGCCGAGGACAACTTCTTCGACCTCGGCGGCCATTCGCTGCTCGCGACCCGGCTGATCGGCCGCATCCGGTCCACGCTGGCCACCGATCTGGAGATGGCCGACTTCTTCGCCCGGCCCACCGTCACCGGCGTGCTCGCCCACGTGGCACCCGGTCGCGCCGCCCGCCCGGCGTTGCGCCCCGCCGGTCGACCGGATCTCGTCCCGCTCTCGCCCGCCCAGCGACGGCTGTGGTTCCTCGACCGGCTCGGCAGCCGGGACACCTACCACGTCCCGCTGGCCGTGCGGCTGCGCGGACCGCTCGACCGGGACGCGTTGCGCGCCGCCCTCAACGACCTCGCCACGCGCCACGAGTCGCTGCGTACCGTGTACCCGGAGGTCGACGGCGACCCGCACCAGGCCGTCCTCGACGCCGCCGGCCTCGACATCGCGCTGGACGAACGTTCCGTACCGGCTGACGATCTCGGGCCCGCCCTGCGACGCGCCGTGGCAGCGCCGTTCGACCTCACCCGCGACCTACCCGTGCGGTGTCACCTGTACGCCGTGGACGACTCGACGGCGGTACTGCTGATCGTTCTGCACCACATCGCCGCCGACGGCGCCTCCATGGGCCCGCTCGTGCGCGACCTGGGCACCGCCTACCGGGCCCGGCTCGCCGGCACGACACCGGCGTGGCCACCGCTGCCCGTGCAGTACGCCGACTACACGCTCTGGCAGGAGGAGTACCTCGGCTCGCCGGACGAGCCCGACAGCCGCCTCGCCCGCCAGACCGGCTACTGGCGGTCGGTGCTCGCGGGACTGCCCGAGATCGTCACGGTGCCACTGGCCCGGCCACGGCCGGCGGCCGCCTCCTTCCGCGGCGACACCTACCGCTTCACGTTCGACGCCGACGTGCATGCGGGCCTCGTCCGGCTGGCCCGGGAGACCGGTACGACGGTGTACATGGTGTTGCTGGCCGGTCTGGGTGGGTTGTTGAGCCGGTTGGGTGCGGGTGTGGACATCCCGATCGGTTCTCCGGTGGCGGGTCGGTTGGACGAGCGGCTGGACGATCTGGTCGGTTTCTTCGTCAACACGCTGGTGATGCGGGTGGACACCTCGGGCGACCCGACGTTCACCGAGTTGCTGCGCCGGGTGCGCCACACCACCCTCGACGCCTACGCCCACCAGGACGTCCCCTTCGACCACCTGGTGGAGGTGCTCAACCCCGCCCGCTCACTGGCCGCGCACCCGCTGGTCCAGATCCTGCTCGCGATCGAGGACGACATCCTCGAGACCGCCTTCGACCTGCCCGGCCTCGACGCGGATGTCCTGCCGGTCGGCCGCGACAGCGCGCGCCTCGACCTCAGCGTCATCGTCCGCCAGCACCGCGGTCCGGACGGCCGTCCGTCCGGGATGGATGGGGTGGTGGAGTTCTCGTTGGATCTGTTCGACCGGGCGGTGGTGACCGAACTGGTCGACCGGTGGCTCCGAATCCTGGCCGCACTGGCCGCCGGGGGCATCGAAGCCCGACTCTCACAGTGGGACGTCGTGTCCGCAGCCGAGCGTGCCGATCTGCTGCGCTGGGGCGACGGCGGCGACCGCCAACCCGTCCTGTCCCTGGCCCAGATGGTCGCCGCTCAAGTGACCGCCCAACCGGACGCCCCCGCCGTCACCGCCGGCGACCTGACCCTGACCTACCAGCAACTGTGGCAACGCGCCGGCGCCCTGGCCACCCGACTCACCACCGCCGGCGTCGGCCCCGAAACAGTCGTCGGACTCCTCCTCCCACGCGGCATCGACCTCGTCACCGCAGCACTCGCCGTCTCCCAAGCCGGCGGCGTGTTCACCCCCCTGGACCCCACACTGCCCACCCCACGCCTGCACACCATGACCACCCAGGCCGACGTCCACATCGCCGTCACCGACCACACCACCACCCAACTGGCCACCACCCTCAACCTCACCGCGACACCCGCCGACGACATCCCCACCGAACCGACCGAACCCGTCGACCTCGTCGCCCCCACCACACCACACGCCAGCGCCTACGTGATCTTCACATCCGGATCCACCGGCCAACCCAAAGGCGTACGAGTCCCCAACACCGGACTCACCTCACTGACACACACCTTCCACACCCGACTCGCCCTCGGACCCGACTCCCGCGTCCTGCAACTCTCCACACCCAGCTTCGACGCCTGGGTCATGGAACTACTCATGTCCCTACCCCACGGCGCCACCCTCACCATCGCCCCACCCGGAATCATCGCCGGACACGACCTCAGCGACCTCCTGCACCACGCCCGCATCACCCACACCCTCATCCCACCCACACTCCTGGCCACCGTCACCCCCACCCCCCTACCCCACCTCCGCTGCCTCCTCGTCGGCGCCGAAGCCTGCCCCGGCGACCTCGTCCACCACTGGTCCCCGAACCGGCTCATGATCAACGCCTACGGACCCACCGAAACCACCATCGCCGCCACACTGTCCGACCCCCTCACCGGCAACACCACCCCACCCATCGGCCGACCCGTCACCGCCACCCACCTCTACGTCCTCGACGACCACCTCAACCCCGTAGCACCCGGCGTCGCCGGAGAGCTCTACATCGCCGGAGCCGGCACCGCCCACGGCTACACCAACCAACCAGCCCTCACCGCCACCCGATTCATCGCCGACCCCCACAGCACCACCGGCGCCAGAATGTACCGCACCGGAGACATCACCCGATGGCGCCCAGACGGACAACTCGAATACCTCGGCCGCACCGACAACCAAATAAAAATCCGCGGCTACCGCATCGAACTCGGCGAAATCGAAACCACCCTCAGCACCCACGAAAACATCAGAACCGCCGCCGTCACCACCACCCCCGACCACCAACTCATCGCCTACATCGTCCCCCAACCCCACACCACCATCGACCCCCACACCATCAAAACCACCCTCACCCAACACCTACCCGACTACATGATCCCCCACCACATCATCACCCTCGACCAACTCCCCACCACCCCCAACGGCAAACTCAACCACGCCGCCCTACCCCCACCCCAAACCACCACCAACACACCCCACACCACCCGCACACCACACGAAGAAATCCTGTGCGGACTCATGGCCGACATCCTCAAACAACCCACCCTCACCCCCACCGACAACTTCTTCGACCACGGCGGACACTCCCTCCTCGCCACCCGCCTCATCAGCCGCATCCGCAGCACACTCGGCGGCGACGTGCCGATCCGCACGCTGTTCGAGTCCCCGACGCCCGCCGCACTCGCCACCCGGCTCGCCGCCACACCGACCGAGCGGCCACGGTTGCGCCACCGGCCGGACGACGACCCGGCCGCCCTGTCCGCCGGGCAACAACGTCTTCTGCTGCTCAACCGCATCGACGGTCCCAGCCCGACATACACCATCGGTTTGCGCCTGACCTTCGACGGTGACCTCGACGTGCCGGCGCTGGCCGCCGCCCTCGGTGACGTCGTCGGCCGCCACGAGCCCCTGCGCACGGTCTATCCGGACCGGGACGGCCAGCCGGCGCAGCGCCTGCTGCCCACCGACACTCCGGTCGACCTGCCCGTCATCACGGTCGGCGTGGCCGATCTGCCGACGGCGCTGTTCGAGGCCGCGCGCGTGCCGTTCGACCTGGCGACCGACCTGCCGCTGCGCGCCATCCTGTTCCGCCTCGGCCCGAGCGACCACGTCCTGCTGCTGCTGATGCACCACATCGCGGCCGACGGCTGGTCCCTGGCCCCCCTGTCACGCGACCTCGTCACCGCGTACGCCGCCCGCCGCACCGGCGAGGCGCCGCGGTGGGAGCCGCTGCCGGTGCGGTACGCCGACTACGTCGGCTGGCAGCGCGAACTGCTCGGCGGCGTCGGCGACCCGGCGTCGCGGCTCACCGCCCAGACCCGCTTCTGGCAGGACACGCTGGCCGGCCTGCCGGAGCGGATCGCGCTGCCGGCCGACCGGTCGGACCCGGCGACCGCCACCCATCGGGGCGCGATGCTCGACCTGGTGCTGGACGCCGACCTGCACGCCGGCATCCTCGCGACCGCCCGCGCCGGAGGGGCCACCGTCTTCATGGTGCTGCTCGCCGGGCTCGCGGCCACGCTGGCCCGGCTCGGCACCGGCACGGACGTCCCGATCGGCACGCCGGTCGCCGGGCGCACCGACGAGAAGCTCGACGACCTGGTCGGCTTCTTCGTCAACACGCTGGTGATGCGCGTCGACCTGACCGGGAACCCGACCTTTGCCGACCTCGTCGCCCGGGTCCGCGACGTCGCGCTCGACGCCTACGCCCACGACGACGTCCCGTTCGAGCATCTCGTCGAGGTGCTCAACCCGGCCCGGTCCCTGGCCCACCATCCCCTGTTCCAGGTCATGCTGGCGTTGCAGAACACGCCGGACGCCGCCTTCGACCTCGCCGATCTCCACGTGGAACTGGGGCCCGTCACCACCGGCACGGCCCGGTTCGACCTGTTCTTCAGCCTGCTGGAGCGCTACGACGCCGGCCGGGCCGGCGGCCTGCGCGGCATCGTCGAATACGCCACCGACCGGTTCGACGCGGCGACCGTCGAGGCTCTGGTCGACCGGTGGCGGCGGCTGCTCGCCCAGGCCGTCGCCGACCCCGGCCGCCGGCTGAACGACATCGACGTGCTGACCGCCGACGAACGCGGTGAACTGGACCGCTGGGGCACCGACGCGGCGTCCTGCGGAACAGCCACGCCGATCGCCGACCAGATCGCCGCGCAGGCCGCCGCGACCCCGGAGAACGTCGCCGTCGAAGCGCCCGACGGCAGCCTGACCTACGCCGAACTGCTCCGCCGCGCCGACGACCTCGCCGCCACCCTGGCCCACCACGGGGTCGCCGCGGAGTCGATCGTCGCCGTCGCGCTGCCCCGCTGCCTCGACCTCTATGTGGCCCTCGTCGCCGTGCTCCGCGCCGGCGCCGCCTACCTGCCGATCGACCTCGGCCACCCGGCGGAGCGGATCGGGTTCATGCTTGCCGACACCCGCCCCGCGCTGCTGCTCACCACCGATGCCGATCTCGCCCGACACGGCACACCGGTCATCGGTCCGGAGTCGTGGTCGTCCGGCCACCCGCTCGCCAGGCCCGTGGTCCGGCCCGACAATCCGGCGTACGTCGTCTACACGTCCGGCTCGACCGGTGCCCCGAAGGCGGTGGTCATGCCGTCCGGCGCGCTGGCCAACCTGCTGGCCTGGCAACGGGAGGAACTGCCGGGCGGGCCGGGTACCCGCACCGTACAGTTCACCTCGGTCGGCTTCGACGTCGCCGCCCAGGAGATCTTCGGCGCCCTCACCACCGGTCGGACGCTGCTCGTCCCGGATGACGACACCCGCCGCAGCGGCGAGTTGCTGGCCGGCTGGCTCCAGGACAGCGCCGCCACCGAACTGTTCGCGCCGCAGCCGGTGCTGGCCGAGATCGCGGAGGCCGCCGCCGAGGGCGACCGCCGGCTCCCGGACCTGCACGTGATCGCACAGGCCGGCGAGGCCCTGGTGGTCGGGGAGCAACTGCGCCGCTTCTTCGCCACCCGCCCACACATCGGGCTGCACAACCACTACGGCCCGGCCGAGACCCACGTCGTCACCGGCACACCGCTGACCGGCCCGGCCGGCGGCTGGCCGGTGCGCGCACCGATCGGCCAGCCCGTAGCCGGTGCCCGGCTGCTGGTGCTCGACGCCTGGCTCAATCCCGTACCGGTGGGCGTCGCCGGTGACCTCTACATCGGCGGTCCCGGACTCGCCCGCGGGTACCTGGGCCGTCCGGACCTGACCGCGGAGAGGTTCGTCGCGGGCCCGAACGGCTCCCGGCTCTACCGCAGCGGTGACCGTGCCCGCTGGCGCCCGGACGGTCAGCTCGAGTTCCTGGGCCGCACCGACGACCAGGTGAAGATCCGCGGGTTCCGGGTCGAGCCCGGTGAAGCCGCCGCCGTGCTGGCCCGCCATCCCGGCCTGGTTCGCGCGACCGTGATCGCCCGCACGGACCAGCCCGCGGTGGTACGCCTCGTCGGCTACGCCGTACCCGCTCCGGGTTGGACCGGTACGCCCGGCGAACTGGTCGACTGGCTGCGTGACCGGCTGCCCGACTACCTGGTCCCCACCACGGTCGTGCTGCTGGACGCGTTGCCCGTCACACCGAACGGCAAGCTCGATCGCGCCGCCCTGCCCGCTCCCGTGCACACACCCGGGCGCGCCGCCCGCAACCCGCGCGAGCAGATGATCGCCGACCTGTTCGCCGAGGCGCTGGGCGTCGACGCGGTCGGCGTCGACGACAACTTCTTCGACCTCGGCGGCCATTCGCTGCTCGCGACCCGGCTGATCAGCCGCATCCGCACCACGATGAGCGCGGACGTGCCGATCCGCGCGCTGTTCGAGACGCCCACCGTGGCCGGTCTCGCCGCCCGCCTCGACCCGGGCAGAGCACACCGACCACCGGTACGCCCGGCGACGAGCCGGCCGGAGCTGCTACCGCTCAGCTCCGCCCAGCGCCGGCTGTGGTTCCTGCACCGGCTGGAGGGCCCCAGCCCGACCTACAACATGCTCATCTCGTTCCGCCTCACCGGCGCCCTCGACCCCGCGGCGCTCCGCCAGGCCCTGCACGACGTGGTCGCCCGCCACGAAGCGCTGCGCACCGTGTACCCCGAGGTCGACGGCCGGCCGTGGCAACGCATCGTGCCGACCGAGCAGGCCCGGGTCGAGTTCGACGAGGCCGACGTGACGCCGGAGCAGATGACGGAACTGCTCGCGGCGGCCGCCCGGTTCGCCTTCGACCTCGCCACCGACCTGCCGCTGCGGGCCAGCCTGCTCCGGCTCGGCCCCGCCGAGCACGTGCTGCTGCTCGTGCTGCACCACGTCGCGGGCGACGGCTGGTCGATGGCGCCCCTGTCGCGCGACATCGTCACCGCCTACGCCGCCCGTCACGGCGGCCGGCCACCGCACTGGACTCCCCTGCCGGTGCAGTACGCCGACTACACGCTCTGGCAGGAGGAACTGCTCGGCGCCAAGGACGACCCGCACAGCCTGTTCGGCAGCCAGACCGCATACTGGCTGACCGCGCTCACCGGGTTGCCCGACCAGATCAACATCCCGGCCGTACGCACCCGCCCGGCCGCCGCCTCCTACCGCGGCGACCTCCTGAAGCTGCGCATCCCGGCCGACGTGCATGCGGGCCTCGTTCGGCTGGCCCGGGAGACCGGTACGACGGTGTACATGGTGTTGCTGGCCGGTCTGGGTGGGTTGTTGAGCCGGTTGGGTGCGGGTGTGGACATCCCGATCGGTTCTCCGGTGGCGGGTCGGTTGGACGAGCGGCTGGACGATCTGGTCGGTTTCTTCGTCAACACGCTGGTGATGCGGGTGGACACCTCGGGCGACCCGACGTTCACCGAGTTGCTGCACCGGGTACGCGGTACGGCGCTGACGGCCTACGCCCACCAGGACGTTCCTTTCGAGCACCTGGTCGAGGAACTGAACCCGACGCGCACGCTGGCCCACCATCCGCTGTTCCAGATCATGCTCGCGCTGCAGAACACGCCCGACCCGCACTTCGCGCTACCCGGCCTCGATCTGCAGGTGCAACCCGTGAGCACGGGGACCTCCCGCTTCGACCTGGCCCTGAGCCTGTGGGAACGCCACGACGGCGCCACACCCTCCGGGATGGATGGGGTGGTGGAGTTCTCGTTGGATCTGTTCGACCGGGCGGTGGTGACCGAACTGGTCGACCGGTGGCTCCGAATCCTGGCCGCACTGGCCGCCGGGGGCATCGAAGCCCGACTCTCACAGTGGGACGTCGTGTCCCCGGCGGAGCGTGCCGATCTGCTGCGCTGGGGCGACGGCGGCGACCGCCAACCCGTCCTGTCCCTGGCCCAGATGGTCGCCGCTCAAGTGACCGCCCAACCGGACGCCCCCGCCGTCACCGCCGGCGACCTGACCCTGACCTACCAGCAACTGTGGCAACGCGCCGGCGCCCTGGCCACCCGACTCACCACCGCCGGCGTCGGCCCCGAAACAGTCGTCGGACTCCTCCTCCCACGCGGCATCGACCTCGTCACCGCAGCACTCGCCGTCTCCCAAGCCGGCGGCGTGTTCACCCCCCTGGACCCCACACTGCCCACCCCACGCCTGCACACCATGACCACCCAGGCCGACGTCCACATCGCCGTCACCGACCACACCACCACCCAACTCGCCACCACCCTCACCGTTGCGGCGATACCCGCCGACGTCCCCGGCGAGCCCGTCGACCCACCCCACCTCGTCGCCCCCACCACACCACACGCCAGCGCCTACGTGATCTTCACATCCGGATCCACCGGCCAACCCAAAGGCGTACGAGTCCCCAACACCGGACTCACCTCACTGGCACACACCTTCCACACCCGACTCGCCCTCGGACCCGACTCCCGCGTCCTGCAACTCTCCACACCCAGCTTCGACGCCTGGGTCATGGAACTACTCATGTCCCTACCCCACGGCGCCACCCTCACCATCGCCCCACCCGGAATCATCGCCGGACACGACCTCAGCGACCTCCTGCACCACGCCCGCATCACCCACACCCTCATCCCACCCACACTCCTGGCCACCGTCACCCCCACCCCCCTACCCCACCTCCGCTGCCTCCTCGTCGGCGCCGAAGCCTGCCCCGGCGACCTCGTCCACCACTGGTCCCCGAACCGGCTCATGATCAACGCCTACGGACCCACCGAAACCACCATCGCCGCCACACTCTCCGACCCCCTCACCGGCAACACCACCCCACCCATCGGCCGACCCGTCACCGCCACCCACCTCTACGTCCTCGACGACCACCTCAACCCCGTAGCACCCGGCGTCACCGGAGAGCTCTACATCGCCGGAGCCGGCACCGCCCACGGCTACACCAACCAACCAGCCCTCACCGCCACCCGATTCATCGCCGACCCCCACAGCACCACCGGCGCCAGAATGTACCGAACCGGCGACATCACCCGATGGCGACCAGACGGACAACTCGAATACCTCGGCCGCACCGACAACCAAATAAAAATCCGCGGCTACCGCATCGAACTCGGCGAAATCGAAACCACCCTCAGCACCCACGAAAACATCAGAACCGCCGCCGTCACCACCACCCCCGACCACCAACTCATCGCCTACATCGTCCCCCAACCCCACACCACCATCGACCCCCACACCATCAAAACCACCCTCACCCAACACCTACCCGACTACATGATCCCCCACCACATCATCACCCTCGACCAACTCCCCACCACCCCCAACGGCAAACTCAACCACGCCGCCCTACCCCAACCCACCACCACCACCAACACACCCCACACCACCCGCACACCACACGAAGAAATCCTGTGCGGACTCATGGCCGACATCCTCAAACAACCCACCCTCACCCCCACCGACAACTTCTTCGACCACGGCGGACACTCCCTCCTCGCCACCCGCCTCATCAGCCGCATCCGCAGCACACTCGGCGTGCATCTGGACGTGTTCACCCTCTTCGAGGCGCCCACCGCGAAACTGCTCGCCGAGCACCTGCAGAACGACGACGACGGTCGGGCCCCGATCGAGGCCCGCGACCACGCGCACGGCGCACCGCTGTCCTTCGCCCAGCGCAGGCTCTGGTTCCTGCACCGGTTCGAGGGCGAGGCGACCTACAACGTGCCGCTGGCGTTGCGGCTGTCCGGCCGGCTCGATGTCCGCGCGCTCACCGCCGCGCTCAACGACGTCGTCGGCCGCCACGAAAGTCTGCGCACGGTGTTTCCCGAGCGTGACGGGGAGCCGTGGCAGGAGATCAGGCCGGCGGCCGAGGTCCACGTCCCGATCGCCGTCGAGACGGTCACCGCCGAGACGCTGCCCGACGCGCTCGCCCGCGCCGCGCAGACGCGCTTCGACCTCGAACGCGACCTGCCGCTGCGCGCCGCGCTCCTCCGCCTCGGCCCGAGCGAACACGTCCTGCTGCTGCTGATGCACCACATCGCGGCAGACGGCTGGTCCATGGCGCCACTCGCCCGCGACCTGTCGAGCGCGTACGCCGCCCGCCTCACCGGCGAGGCACCGCAGTGGGAGCCGCTGCCGGTGCAGTACGCCGACTACACGGTGTGGCAGCACGAGACGCTCGGCGCCGGCACCGACCCGGCCAGCCGCCTGGCCCGGGAGACCGACCACTGGCGCACCACGTTGACCGGGCTGCCCGACGCGCTGGCCCTGCCCACGGACCGGCCCCGCCCGACCGTCGCCAGCTACCAGGGCGAGACGTACCGGTTCACCATGGACGCCGTCCTGCACGAGCGGGTGGTGACGATGGCCCGCGCCCGCGGCGCGACCGCCTTCATGGTGCTGCTCGCCGGGCTGGCCGGCCTGCTCAACCGGCTCGGTGCGGGCACCGACGTGCCGGTCGGCTCCCCGATCGCCGGGCGTACCGACGAGAAGCTCGACGACCTGGTCGGCTTCTTCGTCAACACGCTGGTGATGCGCATGGACGTGTCGGGCGACCCGACGTTCGGTGAGCTCGTCGAGCGGGCCCGGTCCACCGCGCTCACCGCGTACGCCCACCAGGACGTGCCGTTCGAGCACCTCGTCGAAGCCGTCAGCCCGGCCCGGTCCCTGGCGCACCATCCCCTGTTCCAGGTCATGCTGGCGCTGCAGAACACACCGGAGGGCCGACTCGACATGCCCGGCATCACCGCGAGTTACCAGCCCGCGCACACCGGAACATCCCGGTTCGACCTGTTCTTCAGCCTGTGGGAGAGCTACGACGACGGTCGCCCGGCCGGGCTCGCGGGTGTCCTCGAATACCCCACGGACCTGTTCGACCCGGCGACCGTGCGGACGCTCATCGAGCGCTGGAGCCAGTTCCTCACCACCGCGCTGCAGGAGCCGGACCGCCCGATCGGGCGCATCGACGTCACCACACCGGAAGAACTACGGCGAGTGCTGGCCGAATGGTCATCCGGGGCCTGACCTCCGCCACGGACGGAAGGGAAGGTAGGAGATGGCACTTCGCGTCGTGGCGGTCGCCCCGCCCGAACTGCCCGCGAGCGGGCTCGGCCGGCACACGCTGACCAGCGCCGACCCCGCCAGCCTGTTCAACGCGTGCCGCGTCGCGGGGCAGCGGGCGGCGAACGGCACCGGCGCCTGGGGCGACTCGAACTGGGCCGGAAGCCGCGCGTCCCGGCGGGAGTCGGTGCTGCTGATGCACAGCCTGGTGGAGGACATGGCGCGGTTCGATGCGCTCCTGGAGCGGTTCGAGCCGAACCTGCTGCTGCTCGGCGCCATGTCGGTGTGTCTGCCCGGCGCGGTCGCCTGCGCGGTCCGCGCCAAGCAGCGCCTCGGCGACCGGGTCCACGTCGTCCTCGGCGGCCGGCACGCGTCGGAGACGATCTGGCGGGCCGGCGGCACGGTGCGGCACCATCCGGGATCGCCGGTGCGCCTGATCGCCGACGGCACTCTGCCGCCCGTCTTCGACCTGGTGGTCGCCGGTCCGGGTGAGCATGTGATCGCGGGGCTCGGTGAGGTGATCGCCACCGCCACACAGCCCGCGACGTCCGCCGACCTGGCCGCCGGGATCGCCGACGAGCCGGGCGACTGGATAGCCAGCTGGGCCGACGGCGACCTGCCGCGGGCGGTCACGTCACGGCGGCCGACATTCAGCCGTGACCAGCTACCGAGCCCGGCCGAGATCTTCGGCGTCGGCGCCAGCTTCGACGTGTTCGGCGGCCGGCTCACCGGGCACGTCTTCAGCGACACCGGTAACGGCTGTGTCTTCGACTGTGACTTCTGCAGCGAACGGCGCAGCGTCACCGGCGGCCTGGTCGACCTCGGCAACGGCGCCGACCGCCTGGTCCGGCAGTTGCGCGCCGTCAGCGACGTGGTCGCGGCCGACGCGCCCGGTCGCGGCGCCAGCGCCTTCATCGAGGACTCCACCATTCTCGGCGGATCACCGCGGGAGATCACCCGGCTGGTCGACCTGCTGGACCGGACCGACCTGGACATCCGGTTCGGCGGGCAGTTCACCATCGACCAGATCCTCAGCCGCACCGACCTCATCAAGGGACTGACCGAGGTCGGCATGGACTACGTCTTCATCGGGGTGGAGACGCTCGACCCGGGTGGCATCGGCGGCATGAGCAAGGACCGGCGGCCGGACGGGGCCGCGTGGATGAGCCGCACCGAGCAGGCCATCGACCAGCTCACCCAGCTCGGCGTCCAGACCGGGGCGGCGGTGCTGTTCGGCCTCGGCGAGCCGCACCGCGATCGGCTCGCCCTCCTGCGCCAGCTGAGCGACTGGCGCGACCGGTACGGCGGACCGTGGCCGGTCAGCCTCAACTGGGCCACCCAACATCCGTTGCGCGGCGCCGACGGCGGCACCGGCTACCGGTACAGCGAATGGTCGGTGCCCGCCGGCGAGTGGGCCGAAGCGTTCGACGACTTCGGGGAAGCCACCACGCGTTACCCGCTCAGCGGCTGCGCGCCGCCGGTGCTGGCGGAGGTGCAGGAGATCCGGGCGACATTCCACGCACTCTACGAACGGCCGAGCGATGGTGGTGCGCGGTGACCGCCCAGTTCTACGCGAGCGGTGCCGGCGACCGGCTGGTGGACGCCGACCTGCTCCCACCGGTGGTGCGGGCGCTGCTCGCGCACGAGGAGCGGATGCTGGACTCGATCAGTGCCGGGATCGACGTGCTCGTCGAGGTCGGCAGCATGTCGGGCCTGCATCTCGAGTGGGCGGTCCGCCGCGGCCTGGGGTACGTCGGCGTCGACGTCGTCTCCCGCTACGTGGCCGAGGGCAGGGCACGGCTGGCCGATCGCGCGCTGCCCGCGGACCGGTACCGCTTCGCGCTCGCCGACGCCGAGGAGCTGCCGGCCGTGGCACTGCCACCGGGGCGAGCGGTGGCGCTGTTCCCGTTCAACAGCTTCGGCAACATGGCCCGGCCCCGCGCCGTGTTGACCGCGCTGGCCGGCAGCGGCCTGCCGTTCGCCATCAGCACCTATCGCACCGACCGGGACGCGTCGCGGCGGCGGCGGGAGTACTACGACGCCTGCGGCTACACCGGGCTGCGGCTCACCGAGGACGCTGACGGGGTGCGGTTCCGCAACGACGAGGGTCTCGACACCGTCGCCTACCACCCGTCGCGCCTGGCCGAGTGGTTCCGTGCGGCGGGGCTCGCCGCGGAGCCCGTCGAGTTCGGTGGCTTCGGGTTGTTCTACGTCGGCGCGCCCACCGGCTCGCCACTCGCGCCAGCCTGAACGGCAGGGAGGCCGGTGGATGAATGCCACCGGCCACGACAGTGACAAGGGGAACACCGATGCGAACGGTCGGCATGGTTGAGCTCTCCGTCTTTGAGCGGATCACCCCGCTGGTCTCCGGATACCTGGAAGCGTATGCCCGCGCCGACGACGTCCTCACCGGTGAGTACGTGTACCGGACGTACACCACCAGCATCAAGACCCCGGCCGCCGAGGTGACGCGCCACGTCCTGGACCTCGACGCCGACATCTACACGTTCAGCTGCTACGTGTGGAACATGGGCCTGGTGCGGCAGGTCCTGGCCGCGCTGCGCGCCGCCAGACCACACGTGCCCGTCCTGCTCGGCGGCCCCCAGGTCATGCACCACGCCGACCAGCAGCTCAGCCCGACCGACACGGTCACCGCCGTCTGCAACGGCGAGGGCGAGGGCATCTTCGCCGCGTACCTGCGCGAGCTGACCGAAACGACGCCGGACCTGACCAAGGTCCCCGGCCTCAGCGTGCGCCGCGACGGGCAGCTCATCACGACGCCCGCACCGCCGCGGCTGGCCAACCTCAACGAGATTCCCTCGCCGTACCTCACCGGCCTGTTCGACGACGAATACACCATCGGCCTGCTGGAGACCAACCGCGGCTGCCCCTACCACTGCGGGTTCTGCTACTGGGGCGCGGCCACCAACGACCGGGTGTACCGGTTCGACGAGGAGCGCGTCCGCGACGAGATCACCTGGATGGGACGCAACAACGTCTTCTTCGTGTACCTCGTCGACGCCAACTGGGGCATGCTCGGCCGGGACATCGAGCTGTCGCAGCACATGGCCGACTGCACCCGCGAATACGGCATGCCCAAGACGGTCTACTTCTCGGCGGCGAAGAACAAGCCGCAGGCGGTCACCAAGATCACCGAAATCTTCCAGCACGCTGGTCTCGTCGCCTCCCAGCCGGTGTCGATCCAGAGCATGGAGCCCCGCGTCCTGGACCTGGTCGCCCGCTCCAACATCAAGCTCAGCGCCTTCGCCGCGCTCCAACAGGATCTGCGCGAGAAGCGGGTCAGCTCGTTCATCGAACTCATCTGGCCGCTGCCCGGCGAGACACTCGACTCCTTCAAGAGCGGCATCGGGCAGCTCTGCGACAACGGCGCGCAGACCGTCATCGCCTACTCCCACCTGCTGCTCAACAACACCCCCATTTACCACAACCGGGATCGCCTGGGCCTGACCACCCGGCCGGCCGGCGGGGACGTCGCCGACGCCCGCATCGTGATCGCCACCCGCGAGGCCAGCACGGCCGACTTCGCCGACGGCATGCGCTTCTTCTACGCCGTGCACGCGCTGCACAACACCCGCAGCCTGCGCACCGTCGCGGAGTACCTGGTCGGCGCCGGTGTCACCACCTACGCGGCCCTGTTCTCCGAGTTCGTCGACTACTGGCGCAGCCGCCCCGACGACCCACTGGTGCGCTTCGTCGAACACTCGATCGCCAGCGCCGACTACTACGACCTCGGCAACTACGGCCTCTTCGTCCACCTCGCGCTGCACCAGCATCGCGACGTGTTCGCCGACCAACTGCGCGACTTCGCCACCAGCCGCGACTGGTGGGCCGACCCGAAGGCCCGCGCCCGCTTCGAGATCGACACCATCAACCGCCCGTACGTCTACTCCAACACCCCGTTGGACGAGCCGTCCGGCGCCGGCGCAGCCGTCCGGGTCCTCGGCCGCACCGGCCGCCAGTACACCGTCGAACTGGCCAGCGAGTGGACCGAGGAGCTACAGGACGCCGCGCGGCTGCCCGCCGGCGGCCCCGGCTACGTCGTGGACCACAAGCGGTTGCAGTTCCCCAACATGGCCACGCAGACCCTGGAGCACAACGCGCACTACTGCCACGGCATGATCGAGAAGGTCGAGAACATCGCCCCCGTATGGCGAGCGGTCCCGGCACCGGCTCACCACTGACAGCGAGGCGGGTGGATCAGCCCTTACCGAAGGCGTACGGCGTGCGGCGAGGCAGCAGTGCGCGTAGCTCGGCCGCCACGTTGTCGGAGATGTCACCCAGGCCGCGCGCGACGACGTCGGCCGGGTCCAGCACACCGTAGGCCAGTCCGGACAGTCCAGCGGCGGTGAGCGTGGCCCTCTCCCCGGCCTGTCCGGCGACGGTGACGTCGATCGTCCCGCGGGTTCCGTCGAGCAGATACCGCCCCGCGAGCAACTCGTCCTCGACGATCTCTATCTGAGTCCGTCCGGAGCCACAGGGCACGTCGCGGAGCGCGTCCATCGACAGGAGCCGACCCATGAGGGGCGGTGACGTGGGGAAGGCCGCCCTCGCCTCGGTACGGACGGCAAGGGAGCCCGCCCAGGTCTCGGGGTGCTCGTCCGGCGCGACGGTGACCGCGATCTGGGCGACCTGGTGGACGTGCTGGGCGAGGAACTGGAGCAGCAACGCCCGCCCGAGCCCATTGGTGTACAGCAACTCGTCACCGTGCAGGCGGCCGCCGTAGCCGTCGATGCGGTAGGTGAGCACACCGACCACCTCCCCGTCGACCGAGGCGACGGCCAGCCACCGGTCGGCGGGGGCGAGGATGCGGGCAGCTCGGTAGTCGGGGGTGAACATGAAACCGTGCCGTTGCGCCAGCAGGCGTCGCTGGAAGGCGCGGTAGACCTCGAAGCCATCCTGTATTCCCTGCCAGGACACGTCGCCGGGGAGTTCGACGCCCAGCAGCGGCGCCAACCCCTCGGGCGCGAACGTCGCCGTACGGTTGAGTGGCAGCCCGACGTAGCCCAGTTGTTCGTAGAACGACGGATGGAAGGGATAGAGCGTGGCCAGCAGGTGTCCCGTGTCGAGCATGTCGCGGTGAAGCTGGCGCATCAACCGACGACAGTGGCCCTGTCGGCGGGCCGCGGGATGGGTGGCCACCCAGGCGATGCCCGCCATGCGCATGACGATGCCGCGCAGGTTCTGGTGCGTCGGGATCGCCGCCGCCGTGGCGAGCGTCCGGCCACCGTCCTCAGCGATCAGCGTGTGGTTGCCCTCGTGAAAGGGGAGGATGCTCGCCAGGCCCTCCGCCGCGTCCGGGGACGGCGATTCGTCGAAGGCGTACGGATAGAGGGTGAAGGCGGTGCGCAGGCGTTCGTCGCCGGAGACATGGCGGATGTCGCTCATCGGGATCAACCTTTCCTTGCACGGCATGCTCGATCGGGACATTCCGGCCCGCCCTCGGGCGGGGCCCGTCATCTGGCGTGCGACGTCGCGCGGCGGTCGCACTACGGCGTCTGGCGCGGGGTCTTCATTCCGAGCCGGGCGCACCAGGCCGCCACCAGGCCGAGTCCGCCGCACAGCCACCAGACCCCGTTGCCCAGCCACACCCACGCCGCGACCCCGATCAGCGGGCCGGCGGCCATCCCCAGGCCGAACGTCGCCTGGTGCGCGCTGATGTAGCGCGCGTTCACCGGCGCGGGAAACGTGGCGGGGTAGGCGAACATGGTGGGCCCGTTGATCATGGTGCCGAACACGAACACGACGGTGCACGCGACGAGCGCCACGGCCGAGCCACCGCTGACCCCGAAACTGGCCGCACCGACTGCCATGAGCACGGTGCCCGCCGTCGCCGCGACGTGACCGGGCCAACGCGCGACGCTTGCGGTGATCTTCAGTTCGCAGAGGATGAGCACGATCGACGCGGTGACCAGTACGCCGCTGTACAGGCCGGTGGAGTGCCCCTCGGCGCTGATCTTGAGCGGGAGGACGACGTTGAACTGGACGTAGATGACCGCACCGATCAGCGTCGAGACGAGGAAGAACCAGAAGCGCCTGTCGCGCAACAGGAGGCCGTACACCATGCGGGTACCGCTCCCGCCCTGGACGGCCGCGCCGGGCGCCCCTCGTCCGGTCCGCAGGTCGGGCAGCAGCCAGCGGGCGAGGATCGCGTAGACCAGAGCGGTGGCAGCGTCGAACCACAGCAACAGGTTCCAGTCCAGCAGGATCAGCCCGGCGGCGATCAGCGGGCTCAGCGCGGCGCCGATGTTCAGTGCGATGCGCATCATCGAGAAGCCCATGACGCGCATGTCGTCCGGCATCAGGTCGCTCAACAGTACGGCCGCGGCGGGACGGTAGCTCTGGGTCGCGAGCCCGGCCAGCAGCATGGCGATCATCAGCACGCCGAACGTCGAGGGTCGGCTGAGCAGAGGCAGGACGGCGAGGATCGCGGCAGAACCGAGCATCGCGACGGTGATGGCGCCGCGCGGGCCGATGCGGTGGATCAGCTCGCCGCCGACGAGCACGCCCACCACCGATCCGACGCTGTAGGCGGCGATCGCGGTGCCGGCCTGCCCGGCGGAGAACCCGCGGAAGACCAGGTAGAGCACCATGAACGTCTGGACCACCGCGCCAAGCTGGTTGACCAGCACGCCCCCGAGCAGACAACGCACCGGTGTCGGGGTCCGGCGTAGGACGGTGAGCACACCCGCGGGTCTGTCGATGGTGGCGGTCACGGCGATGTCTCCAGGTGGCTCGTCGTCAGATGGCATGCGGGCACGACATCGAAGGTCGTCCCTCCCACCTCTGGCTGCCATTGCAGCGCGCCGAAGAGTTGGTCGGAAGTTTTGATCGCGCAGAATAACCAATTCACACACCCCCGTGGGAATAGCTCCCAGCAGAATTAGCGGCGGCGACGGATGGCTGCGGATGACAGCCGCCAAGTCGGCGGCCGGATCCTGCCGCGATCCGGCCGGAGTCGCGACCGGACTGCTCGCGCGCCACACATCCGGATCCCTTTCATTCGGCCGACAAAGGTCGTATCCGCCATACCGATAAACTCATCGACCACGGTCACGATCACTTGATTGTCTTCCGCTCCCAATGCTTTCCATCAATACGCACTTCGGCTTGAGTGAATGCACGACAGCCGGAAAACGCTGTTGTCGACGGTGCGCCGCGCCCCCACGGCGTGCCGTCGCGGCACGTCACACCGTCCCGGAAGGAATACACGTGTCTGTCCACGACGTGGATGTTCTGATGATCGGCGCAGGTCCGTCGAACCTCGCGCTGGCGGTGGCCCTCGAGGAGTGCGACTCACCCGAGGTCGCCGGCAGGGCCATGGTCCTTGAGCAGTACGGGGATGTGAAGTGGCAGCGGAATCTGCTTCTGCCCTGGACCCGCAGTCAGGTGTCGTACCTCAAGGATCTGGTGACCCTGCGGAACCCGCGCAGTCGCTTCTCGTTCCTGAACTTCCTGCACGAGAACGGGGAACTTGACGCATTCGTCAACCTCGGCACGTTCAACCCGTTCCGGTGGCAGCTGTCGGCCTACCAGCAGTGGGTGGCCGACACGCTGGAGCACGTCCGGGTGCGGTACCAGGTCCGCGCCGAGCGGATCCAGCCGATCCGAGCCGACGACGCCGCGGTACTCGGCTTCGTGGTGCACCTGTCCGACGGCGACACGATCGTCTGCCGCGACCTGGTCTTCGGTGGCGGCCGGGACGCCTTCGTGCCCGAGGTGTTCCGCGGCCTGCCCACCGAGCGCGTCATCCACAGCACCGAGTACGGCAGCCGGGTCGGCGCCGCCACGAGCCTGGCCCGCCCGGGCGGGCCACTGCGGCCGGTGGTCGTCGGTGGCGCGCAGAGCGCGGCCGAGATGTTCATGGCGCTGCACCAGGACGCCCCCGGCTCGTCGCCCGTGATGCTGCTGCGCTCGATCGCCCTCAAGAACTACCAGACCAGCAAGTTCGTCAACGAGCTGTTCTACCCGTCCTTCGTGGACACCTTCTTCGGCATGTCCGACCAGGTTCGCCACAAGGTGCTCAACGAGATGCACCTGACGAACTACGCGGGCCTGGCGCCGCCGTTCCTCGACGAGTTGTACGCCATGATCTACCGGCAGAAGATGCTCGGCCAGCCCGTCTCCAGCGTCCGCGGGCTCACCGAGGTCGTCGGGGCGAAGGTCGAGCCCGTGCCCGGAGGCGGTGCGGAGGTGGTGCTCGACGTTCGCGACCTCCGGTACGACAGCGTGGAGCAGGTCCGATGCGACGCGCTTTTCCTGGGCACCGGTTTCGACTCACGGATGCCGGCGATGGTGCGCCAACTGGCCGACACCATCGGTCTGCCGAAGGTCACCGTCAACCGGCACTACCGCGTCGATCTGGGCGCGGACGCCAGGGGCGCCCTGTACCTCCAGGGCGTCAACGAAGCCACGCACGGCATCTCCGACTCGCTCATCAGCGTGCTCGCGCAACGCTCGGCCGACATCGTCGGCGACATCGTCGACCGCCGTGTCGCCGACCGGGGCGCCGGCGTCGACCAGGTATCGGCCGACCGGGCGCTGGCGGTGCGGGCATGATCGACATTCGCCGCCTCGACCGTGATCGTCTGGAGCCTGCCTACGGGATCGACGGCCAGCGCCTGCTGCCCTGGCCGGCGCTCAACGCGCCGTTCGAGGGCGCCTGGTGCGTCCTGCGTGCCGGGACCGAGTCGACTCCGCACTCCCACCACGAATACGAGATCTTCATCGCCGTCTCCGGCACCGCCACGGTGGTCGTCGACGAGGCGCGGCATCCGTTCGCCGCGGGCGACATCGTCCGGTTGCCGCCGGGTTCCACCCACCGGGTGGTCAACGACGGCCCCGCCGACTTCGAGTACTACGGACTCTGGTGGGACCCCGAGATGTCGGCGACGTTCCTGGCCCGGCACGAAGCGGATCGACGATGAGCACCCGGACGGTGATCATCTCGCCGGCGCCGACTGCGAACGGGGACCTGCACCTCGGGCACATCGCGGGCCCGTTCCTCGCCGCCGACGTGCACACCCGCTACGCGCGGGCGCTGGGGCGGGAGGTGCTCCTGGGCACCGGCTTCCAGGACACCTCGACGTTCGTGGTGACGACCGCCCACCGCCGCGGCGTCCACCCGGACGAGCTGGTGGCCACCTCGGCCGCGCAGATCGCGTCGACCCTGCGGACGATGGGAATCGGTGTCGACAGCTACACCGGCGACGACGACCGATTCACCGGGTGGGTCGTCGACTTCATCGGCCGGCTGCGCGCGGCAGGCCGGCTGGAGCTGAGGACGATGCCGTTCCCGTACTCGGAGCGGACCGGGCAGTTCCTGGTGGACGGCTTCGTGTCCGGCAACTGCCCGGAGTGCCTGGCCGAGGGCTGCGCCGGGCTGTGCGAGAGCTGCGGGCACCTGGTGCCGGCGGGCGAACTGCTCAACGTGCGGTCCACCCTGGACCCGGACGAGCCGGTACCGCTGCGGGACGCCCGGGTGCTCGTCCTCCCGGTCGAGCGCTATCGCGACCGGCTCCGCACGCACTTCGAGAGGCACGCCGACGGCATGCGGCCGCACATGGTGCAGGCGATGGCGCGGGTGCTGTCCCGACCACTGCCTGACTTCCCGGTGACCTATCCGGTGCCGTGGGGCATCAAGGTGCCGTTTCCGGAGGTCGCGGGGCAGGTGGTCAACCCCAACGCCGAAGCGATGGCGTGGAGCATGCACTGCTCGGCGCTGGCGGCGGAGAACCGGGGGCACCCCCCGGCCGGCGAGGACGGACTGTGGCTGGCCGGCAGCGAATCGGAGATCGTCTACTTCCTCGGATTCGACAACTTCCACCCGTTCGCGATCACCGGTCCGGCGATGCTGCTGGCCTGCGACGACCGTTACGAGCTGCCCACCCGCTACCTGACCAACGAGTTCTACGAGCTGGACCACCAGAAGTTCTCCACCAGCCGCGGACATGTGGTGCGGGGCCGGGACCTGGCTGCCGAGGTGCCACGCGACCTGATCCGGTTCTACCTGGCCACGACCAGCCCGGAACACCAGCGGACCAGCTTCAGCCGGGACGCGCTCGCGAGAGTCACCGAGTCCCGGCTGACCGGGCCGTGGAGCCGGATCGCCGATCGGGTGAACCGCTGGGTCGGGCGCGGCCCACTGCCGGTGTCCGCGCGCTCGCGCCACGCCGCAGCTCGCATGTCCGACCGGTTCGCGGCGTCCTACGAGCTGCCCGGGTTCAGCCTCAACCGCGCGGCGGAGGCGATCAGCGACCACCTGGCCAGGCTGGACCGCTGGCCGGCGGCAGACGACGACGCCGGTGACTTCTGCTTCGAGGTCGGCTGGCTGCTCCGGTCGGCCGCGCCGATCCTGGTCGATCTGGCGGCCCAGGCCCTGGGTGAAGCCGCGACCGCCAGCACGGATCCCGCCGAGGTCACCTCCGTCGTTCCGGTGCCGCTGCCGCGGCTGGCCGCGGCGAGGGGCGGGCGATGACCGGGGGCACCTACCAGGCGGACCGGAACCGGCCGCGGGTCGTGGTGGTCGGTGCCGGCGTCACCGGGCTGCTCTCCGCGATCCGGTGCGTACTGGCCGGGCACCGCGTGGTGCTGCTGGAGCACGGCCCGATCCCGCATCCGGAGTCGACGTCCTTCGACCAGCACCGTGTCCTGCGCGCCCTTGCCACCGGCGACGTGGCCGGCACCGAACGAGCGGCACGACTGCACCGCCGCTGGTGTGAGCTGGACTCCCTGATCAGCGGAGGTCTGTCGGGCGCCCGCCTCTATCGGCGCGTCGGGGTGCTGACGGCGCTCCCCCCCGACGAGGTCGCTTCGGCCGTCGCCACGGCCGAAGCCACCGGGCTGCCGATCCGGGTCACCGATCCGGCGGACCGTCCGCACATCGGTTTTCCGGCCGGCGCCGCGGTCGTCTTCGAGCCGCACGCGGGCGTCCTGCTCGCCGACCGCATCCTGCGGGCAGCGGTCCGGTGGTTGCGGCGTCACCGGCTGGCGGACCTGCGGCCCGGCCGGGAGGTCGTCGGCGTAGGACCGGACACCGGCCGGGTGCTGCTGGCCGACGGCTCGGTCGAGTCCGGTGACGCGGTGCTCGTTACGGCCGGGCCCTGGTCGGCGGCCCTGATCGACCTGCCGGTGACGCTGCACCGGCAGACCATGGTCTATCTGCGGCCACCGGCTGAGCTGGTCCACAGCTGGGCGGCGGCACCCGCTGCGGGTGGGATCGGCGCCGACGGCCGAGCATGGTTGCTGCCCGCGGTGGCGGGCACCCTGCTCAAGATCAGCACCGATGCCGTCCGGCGTGGGGTGTCCACGCTGTCCGATCCGGACGACGGGGCGGGCTGGGCCGCCCGGGTGCTCTCGGCCGGCATCGTGGCCGACGTCCACCGGTACGACGTCGTGCGCGTGCGGCACTGCCACTACGCCACCGCGGCCGGCGCGGACACCGGCTTCGTCCGGATCGGGCTCCGGGCCTGGGCCCGCCCGGCCAGCGGCGGCGACGGATTCCGCACCGCTCCGCATGCCGTCGACGCGGTCGTCGACGAGCTTCCGGGGTCGAGCCGCGGGTGCCGCGGCGTCGACCCCATGACACCCACCGCACCCTGGAGGACACCCTCATGACCGCACCCGCACCCGGCGCGCTGCTCGTTGTCGGCAGCGGCCTCAGGCTCTACCGCGAGTACATCGTCCGTGCCGTCGCCGAACGTGCCCACAAGGCCGGGCTGCGGCTGGTGCTGATCAACAATCTCCGGCCGACCTGGCAGCACGAGTACTTCGACGACATCGTCGTGGTCAACGTGTTCGATCACCGGTTGCTCGCCGAGACCGCCCGCGAGCTGGCCGGCAGGTACACCGTCACCGGGTTGATGTGCTGGGACGAGCCGCTGGTGATGCCCGCGGCCGAACTGGCCGCCGAGTTCGGCGTGCCCGGCCTGGGCGTACCAGGAGTGCACGGTTGCCGGGACAAGTACAGCTGCCGTACCCGGTTGACCGCGGCCGGCGCACCGCAACCCGGGTTCGAGCTGACCGCCGATCTCGACCAGGCCCGCACGGCCGCCGCCCGGATCGGGTACCCGGTGATCGTCAAGCCGCGTGCGCTCGGCGCCAGCATGGGGGTCTCGCTCGCTTCCGACGAGCGGGAACTCGAGTTCGCGTACCGGGTCGCGCACGAGGCCAGCCTGATCGGCGACGAGCCCTACCGCGGTGGAGCGATCGTCGAGGGCTTCGTCGACGGTCCGGAGATCAGCGTCGACGGCGCCGTGCACAAAGGCGAGTACCTGCCGATGTTCGTCGCCAGGAAGACCACCGGCCTGCCACCGTTCTTCGAGGAGACGGGGCACGTCGTGGACTCCGCCGACCCGCTGCGGTCCGACGACACGCTGCTGGACGCGCTGGTCACGGCGCACCGGATTCTGGGCATCGAGAACGGCATCACGCACACCGAGGTTCGGCTGACCCCGGGCGGCCCGGTGATCATCGAGGTCAACGGCCGCCTCGGCGGTGACCTGATCCCGTATCTGGGTCAGATCGCCACCGGCATCGAACCGGGCAGCGTGCTGTTCGACGTCGCCACCGGCCAGCGGCCCGACCTCACCCATGCCCGCGCCGGCGTCGCCGGCATCCGGTTCGGCTACCCCGACCACGACTGCGTCGTACACTCGGTCGCCGTACCCGAGCAGGCGCCCGGCCTGGTGCTCGCGTCCCGCATGGTCGAGCCGGGCACGACACTGCGGCTGCCACCGGGCGGCTACATCGCCCGCCACTCGTTCGTCGTCTGCTCCGCCCCGGACCCGGAAACCTGCGCCCGGCAGCTCGACGACGCGGTGGCACTTGTCGAACTGGATGCCGAACCGGTCGCTCCCCCGCCGCCGGGCACCACTCTGACGATGCCCGCCGGGCTGCTGGACGTGGACGCGTGAGCATCGACTACGACGGCCGTCGGTTTCGCGCGCTGGGCGGCGGCGACGGCACCTGCGCCGTGTACCACCAGCGCGGGAACCTGGTCTGGGCGGTATTCGAGGGTGGCCGAGTTCGGCGGGGCACGATCACCGGCACCTGCGACGAGCGCGGCGTGCTCAGCCTCGCCTACACCATGGTGCTGGCCGGCGGCGAGGTGATCGCCGGGCACAGCACCAACACGCCGCAGTGGCTCGGCGACACCCTGGTGCTGCGTGAGGTCTGGCAGCGCTACGGCGAGCACACCGCCGCCGGCGTGTCGTACCTTGAGGAGATCCCGGGAGCGGCGCGATGACCGGATGGCGGATGCTGCGCGGCCTCGTCGACGGCGAGCTCCGGCTCCCCGGCGATCCCGGCTTCCCGGAAGCATGCTCGCCGGCGAACCGGCGGTTCGCCGGCATCCGACCGGCGGCCGTCCTCACGGTCGCCCATGCCGGGGATGTCAGCCGAGCCATCGACTGGGCCCGTGCCGAGTCGGTGCCGCTGGTCGCCCGCGGCGGCGGTCACAGCTACGCCGGCTACTCCGTGTCCTCCGGGCTGGTGCTGGACCTGCGGAAGCTCGCGGGTATCCGGTTCGACCCGGACAACGGACAGGCCGTGGTGGCGGGCGGCACCCCGATGAAGGCCATCTACGCGGCCCTGCGGCCGTACGACGTCACGTTCCCGCTGGGCAACTCCGACACGGTCGGCATCGGGGGCCTGACCCTCGGCGGGGGTGTCACCACGATCTCTCGCGCGCACGGTCTCACCTGCGACGCGCTGGTCTCGACCGACGTGGTGCTGGCCGACGGGACCAGGGTCACCGCCTCGGCGCGGGAACATCCGGACCTGTTCTGGGCGTGCCGGGGTGGCGGGGGCGGCAACTTCGGTGTCAACACGAGCTTCACCTTCCAGGTCCGCCCCGCTCCGGCCGGGTCGACCTGCCTGGTGCTGTGGTCGTGGTCGCACGCGGTCGAGGTGCTCGCCACGATGCAGGAGATCATGCGGACGGCGCCGGACGGCTTCTCCGCCCGCATCGGCATCGCCCGCTCGTCCGGCGGCGCGGGTGTCGTGTCCGTGGTGGGCCACCATCTCGGCCCGGCAGCGGAGCTGCGCGAGTTGCTGGCGCCCGCCCACGCCGTCGCCCGGCCCCACCGGGCCGAGATCGAGGACCGGGACTTCTGGGCCGCCGCCACCTACCTGCACCACAGCAGCGCCGGCGGCGCCTTCGCGGTACGGAACCGCTGCGTGCCGCACCCGATCGACGACGCCGGACTGGTCGCACTGGTCCGGGCCGTGGAGACGTGGCCCGGCAGCGGGAACGCGGACGGGGCCGGGGCCGCGCTGTTCGCGTGGGGCGGGGCGATCAGCCGCGTACCGGTGGCGGACACCGCGTTCCCGCATCGCGACACGCGGTTCCTGCTCAGCCTCGACACCTCATGGGCCGAAACCGACTCGCCGGAGGTCGTTCGCGCCAACCTGGAATGGCTGCACGCCCGCTACGTCGAGTCGGGCCGGTTCGCCCCCGACGCGTCCTACGTCAACTTCGCCGACCCCGACCTCGAAGACTGGCAGCGGGCCTACTACGGGCCGAACGCCGAGCGGCTCGTGCAGGTCAAACGCCGGTACGACCCGGACCGCTTCTTCGCCTTCCCACAGGCGGTGTGACCGCGTTCCGGCGAGGTTCGACGCTCCTCAGGGATCCAGATCCCCCCGGCCGGCGGGCGGGAGTATCGCCGGCCCGGTGGTAGGGCCGACCCACCGCCCGCACGGTGCACCCGTCCGAGCCCTGCCACCGGGGCCGGGCTCGGACGGGTGCACGACCGGCGAGTTCGCTCGCGATCAGACCGCGACGGGCACCGGATGACGAATCCCGGCTCCGTTCACCAATGCGCGGAACATCCCGCCGGACCCGGGCGGAGCGACCAGCGAAAAGCCATCCACCCCACCCGGCCGATACTGCCGCGAAAAGGCGAAAGCCCACATTGAGCGAATGGTAGAACCAATCACCTCACCTCATGAGCATGCGTACGCGGCGTCCGCACGAATTCGGGCATGAGACGTGCCTGGGGATCAGCTGTCGCGGATCAGGCAGCGGAGACACCGACTCAACAGTTCGGCGAACATCAAGGTTCGGTTCCCGCAGGGAGAGCCGATTGCGCCGTGTTGAACAACGTGTGGGGGAGAAACCATCATGGGTAGACCCGAGAAGCCGGTCAATAAAGCCAGAGAACGCGTCGCGCAGTTTGCCGACGAATTGCGGCAACTGCGTGCGCTGGCGGGGAACCCGACATATCGCCAGATGGCGGAATGCGCGCTGTTCTCGCCGTCCGTGCTGTCCAGCGCCGCGAGCGGCAACCGGATGCCGTCCCTGCCGGTGACGCTCGCATTCGTCGCCGCCTGCGGTGGCGACGAGGACATCTGGCGGCAGCGCTGGCTCGCCGCCACGGGCGGGGAGGTACGGCTCTCCACGCGGGTACGGCCGACGGGCCGGCGCGCCGGCGAGCTCCCGTACCCGATGCAGCTGCCACCGCGACCACGCGGATTCATCGGCCGGGCGGCGGAACTGGAGTGGTTGCGGATCCCCGGCGACACCCCGATCGTGATCAGCGGTCCGGCGGGGGTCGGCAAATCGGGCCTGGCTCTGCACCATGCCCACACGCAGGCAGCCGAGGCGACCGACGGGCAGCTGTACGCCGACCTCGGCGCGCACCATGCCCGCAGCGTGTCCAGCCCCTACGACATCCTGGACGGGTTCCTCCGGGCACTGGGGGTGTCGGGCGACCAACTGTCCGGCACCCTCGACCACCGCGTGGGCCTGTACCGCACGTTGGCGGCCGAACGCCGCCTGTTGATACTCCTCGACAACGTGTGGGACGAGCAGCAGGTGCGCCCGCTGCTGGTGGACAGTGACACGAGCACGACAATGCTGGTCAGCCGCAACCGGCTGCTGGGACTACGCGACGTTCGCCGGCTACAGGTCAGACCACTGGCGCGCACCGACTCCCTCGCCATGATCGAATCGGCCCTGCCCCTCACCGTCACGGCCGAGCCCGACGACCTCGACCGTCTCGCCGCGGCCTGCGGCGACCTGCCGCTGGCCCTGGACATCGCGCTCCGGAGGATCGCCCTGCGTCCACACACGGCCCTTCGGCAGGTGGTGGACGGTTGGCACCGTGGTGGAGACGTGCTGAGCTGGCTCCGCATCGGCGACCTGTCGATGCGGGAGCACCTCCGGTCGGCCTATCTGGCGCTGAGCCAGCCGGCCCAGTTGCTGCTGCACTGGTTGGCCCCGGTCGCCGCGGATGCGGTGAGCCCGCTGCCGCCGGAGGACGACGAGCTGGTGGACGAACTCGTTGATGCGGGCATGCTCAGCAACACGCCCAGCGGATGCGCCGAGCTGCGTCTGTCGCCGCTTGTGCGTGCGTTCGTTTCCGATACCGCCAGATCGGTGGCGCGCGGCCGGCCAGCCGTCGTCGGTCCGCTCCGTGCCAGCTACACCATGCCGCCTCGTAGCGAGACGTCACTGACAACTCCCAACTTCATGATGTTGGGCGTGTCCTCGGGACGTGGAGATCGCTCTGTCTGATCGTGCGGAGGGGTGAGCAGCCGCTGTGGATCGTCTCGGACGATCTCTGGGCCGAGATCGCGCCGCTGCTGCCACCCCGACCACCGCGCCAGCCGCGGTTCCGGGCCGCAAGTGCCTGGATGACGGGTGGGCGCCGGAGCCGCACCGTTCTCCGATCTCCCCGTCGGCAGCGCGCCTCGCCACACAGTCGATCTCGCGCGGGGTCCTGGTCGGCCACCGCGGCGTCCTCATCCGAGTCGGTCAGCCGCCGACGAGGGTGGGGCGCTCCCCCGCGTGACCTCGCGGCAGGTGGCTGTACGGCACGACCTCCGGTGTGTCGGAGCGGTTGAGCCGGCGGAAGAAGCAGAGGACACCCGCGTTACCGGTGGCCCAGGACCACGGCGCGTCCTGCCGGTTGGCGTCGACGAACCGCGGCGCGTCGTCCGGCCCGTGGCTGCGGGTGAGCAGTTGCGCGACGACCGCCCGCGCCGCCCGCCGGTGCCGGTCGTCGCCGGTGTGCCGGGCGCAGTCGACGAGAAACCCGCCGACACCTGTCACTCCGCAGCACTGACCGAGGTTGGCCAGGCGGGGGATCCAGTCGGCGCAGGCGTCGGCCGCCGCCACGGCGGTCTCGGTGAACCGGGTGTCGGCCAACACCTCGGCGGCGTGCAGCAGGGTCCGGCCGATGCCGGCGAGGCCCTGGCACCAGGACACGGAGAGCGGGATCGCGCGGGGATCGCGGGCGCGGGCGACCAGCACCTCGGTACGCTCGCGCAACTCCCGGGACCGCTCCCCGGCCGCCGCGAGCACACGCGGGTCGCCGGTGCGTGCGGCGTAAGCGAGAAACAGGTCGACGAGCCCGGCCCGGCCGTGGGAGTAGCTGGCCGTCGGGTCGGTGTCGATCTCCTCGGGCAGCCCGGCGTCGAGCGTCACCGACAGGGTCATCTCGGTCTTGCCGAGCAGCCGGTCGACGCAGACCCGGGCGGCGTCGAGGTGGGCCGGGTCGTCGAGCACGTCGGCCAGGTAGAGGTGGCCGAGGCCGACGCCGGCCGTGCCGGTCATGATGTCGTCGTGCTCGTCGTCGGTGTCGAACGGCACCGTCGGGATCGGGGGCAGCGCCACGTCGAAACCGGCCTGCCGCAGCCGGGCGAGGAAGAGGTGGCTGCCGGTGGAGCCGAGGAACAGGCCGGGCGGCACGTCGGTGCGCGCGTTGGCCCGGACGGTGTGCGTGGCCAACCGGTCGAGCAGCTCCGGCACGCCCGGTACGTCCAGGTGGTGCAGCAGTTCCAGGCCGACCCCGGCGCTGCCGGTGTAGACGCTGCCGTCCACGTTGGCGAACGCGGACGCCGGCTGCCGCAACTGCCGGAGTTCGACGTCGCGCATCAACTCGTCGAGCACCTGCCGCTCCACGACGAGCGGGTCGGCATGGGGCGCCTCCCGGCGGCGGGCGGGGACGGCAGCTGTCGCCCACCGTTCGCCGGCCAGCGCCCGCAGCGCCGCGTCGGCCCGCGAGGGGGTCCCTTGGAGCAGGTCGGCCACCAGGGCGGTGAAGGTGGCGTGCGCGGGGCCGAGGATACGGTCCAGCGACTGAAGCATCCGCAGCGTAGGCACGCCACGCTCGGTCTCGCCCACGACCGGCGCCAGGCCGGTGGCGGCGAAGGCGAGGGTCATGCCGATGCCGTGGTGGTCGTCGGAGACGGTGGCGGGACCGTCGCGCATCTGGTCCCAGGAGGCGTAGCCGTGCGTGCCGCCGGGCACGTGCAGGCCGTCCAGGGCGGAGATGCCGAAGTCCACCAGGTGCGCCCGGTCCGCACCGAGCACCACGTTGCGCGGGGTGATGTCCCGCATGACCACGCCGCGCTCGTGCAGCGCCAGCACGGTACGCGCCAGCTCGCCCACCGTCCGGAGGAACTCGCCCGACACCGGCGTGCCGGCGCGGAGCATGGCGCCGCGGTTTCCGACCCGGTAGGCGAGGTCCTGCTCGCCGACGTCGGTGGTGACCAGGAACTCGTCCTCGCCGTGGGCGAAGTGGTCGATGAATCCGGGCACCCCCGGCACCCCGTCGCAGGCGGTGAGCACCCGGCGTTCGTTGCGGAGGCGGGAGCGGGCGTCGAGGCCGTTGCCGGAGTCCCCCACGTAGGCCCGGGCCTGCTTGACGATGACCACCCGGTCGGTGGCGGTGTCCCGGGCGCGGAAGACGCTGCCCTGCGCGGTCCGCTGGAGGCCGTCCTCCGGCCGGTACCGGCCGCCGAGCAGCGCCGGCATCTCGTCGTCGCCCGACTGGAAGGGGTCGCTCACCCAGTCCGGCTGGCGGTAGTCGAGGTCGGCGACGGCGTCGAACGACTCCCCGTCCGGTCCCGGGATCCGCATCGCCAGGCGCCCACGCTCGCCCCGGTACCAGCGGGCCACGAACGGGCCGTAGCGGTAGTAGACGGGGGCGTCGTCGGCGACGCGGCGGTCGCTGAGCACCCGTGGGCCGGGATGCCCGCGCAGCAACACGGCCAGCGCGAGGCCGAGTTCGCGGACCCGGTCCTGCTCCGGGTAGATCGTCATCGCCTTGCCGACGGTGGCCGGCGAGTCGATGCCGTAGTTCATCCCGCTGAGCACGTCACCACTGCTGGCGAGCTTGAAGCTGCACCCCGCGTCGAGCAGGAACGGCACCGCGCGGATGGCGAGCGCCGGGAAGTCCTCGGCCCGCGAGGAGACGTGCAGCTTCCAGCCGTGGTCCGGAAGCCGCACGCCCTCGCGGTCGACGTAGCACCACTGCGGCCCGAGGCGCACTGTGAACCGGCCGCCGTACCGTTCGTCGACGAGCCGTTGGATGAACGGCGCGGGTTCCCAGTCGGACACGGAGATCTACCTCCTCGGGCAGCAGGAGCGGTCAGGCCGGGATCAGACGGTGCGCCCGGTGGCGATGCACCGGTCGCTGTAGCGGTCGGTGCACGGCCCGCAGGTGTACGGGCAGCGGTTGGCGGAGTGCAGCGACTGCTGCACCTCCTCGAAGTGGATCCGCGGCTCCACGGTGGCCGGTCCACCGCTACGCGGCGCGAGTTCCAGCAGGGTCGCCTGCAGTCTCTGGGTCATGTCGCCTCCATCGAGGTAGCGGGGCACGACGGCCTGGTTGCCGACCGGCCCCTGGGCTGTGCGGGACGCTAGCGCAGGGCGCTAACTAATCACTAAGAACGAAGACGCGGCTACACATAGTGTCCGGACATCGACGGGATCGATGCTCTACTCTCGACCTCCAGCCCGGATCCCGGAGCGCGACCGGGCGGCGCAGCGGGAGGAGGCGTACCCGATGACCGAGGCCGCCGTCGCGGACGACCGGCACGCCGACCCGCGTACTCCCGGGGACCGCCCGCCCGCCGCGGAGTCGGTGCTGCCGGAGCTGCGCGAGATGTGGTGGGAGACGGGCCTGCGGACCCGGGCGGAGGCCGGTCTGCTGACCGTGCTGGCCGAGCTGCCCCGCCTGGTCGCCGCCGCGACACGGATCAGCTGGCGGGCGGACCGGGCCCGCACCGCGGTGGTGGCCGCCGCGACGGTCGGCGGCGGGTTGCTCGCCGCGTTCGGGCTGCTGGCCACGCAGCGGGTGCTGGTCGAGCTGTTCGCCGGCGGCCCGACCGCCGACAAGGTGGTCGCCGCGCTGCCCGCGCTCGCGGCGCTGGCCGGGGCGACCGCGCTGCGCGCCGGCCTGGGCATCGTCACCGGGTACGCGCAGAACGGGCTGACGCCGCGGGTCAGCCGCGACGTGGAGCGCAGCCTGTTCGAGACGACCACGGCCGTGCGGCTGGAGGCGTTCGACGCGGACGCGTTCGCCGACGACATGGAACGGGCCTCCCGGGGCCCGGAGTCGGCGACCGGGTTGGTGCAGGCGACCACGAACCTGCTGGCCGGCCTGGCCGGGCTGGTCGCCGTCGCGGTGGCGGTGGTGGTCATCCATCCGCTGCTGCTGCCGGCGCTGCTGGTCGCCACGCTGCCCCGGGCGTGGGCCGCGCTGCGGGCCGGGCACCTGCAGTACCGGACGTACGCGGCGGGCTCGGTGCGCCGGCGCCGCATCTGGATCCTGCACCGCCTGATGGCCGAGCGGGTCTCGGCGCCGGAGCTGCGCTCGTACGGGCTGCGCGCGTTCCTGCTCGACCAGTACGACCGCGTGATGGGGGCGGAGACCGACGTCCAGCTCGCCCTCGCCCGGAGGGTCACCACGACCACCACCGTGGGCTCACTGACCGGCGGCGCGGCGACCGGCGCGGTCTACCTGCTGCTCGGACTGCTGCTCGTGGGCGGGCACATCCCGCTCGCCGCGGCCGCGACCTGTGTGCTCGCCCTACAGGCCGCGCAGCGCTCCCTGACCACCGCCACCACGCAGGCCGACAAGGTCTACACCGAGGGCCTGCACTTCGCCGACTACACCGGGTTCCTGACCCGCGCGGCGGCGTACCTGCCGGACGTCCCGGGCGGGGACCGGCCCGGGCCGCTGCGCGAGCTGAGCGTCCGCCACGCCGGCCTGCGCTATCCCGGGCGCGACGACGCCGCCGTGCGCGATGTGACGCTGACCGTCCGGGCCGGCGAGACGGTGGCGCTGGTCGGGGAGAACGGCTCCGGCAAGACCAGCCTGGCCGCGCTGATCGCCACGCTGCGCACGCCGACCGGCGGCGCCGTCTGCTGGAACGGGCGACCACTGGCCGAGTGGGACACCGACGACCTGCGGTCGCGGATCGCCGTGGTCACCCAGGACCACCACCGCTGGCCGTTCACCGCGGCCACCAACATCGCGCTGGGCGACGTCGGCGGCGAACCTCGCCGGGAGCGCATCGAGGCCGCGGCGGACCAGGCCGCCGCCCACCGGATGATCACGGAGCTGCCGTACGGGTACGAGACGCTGCTCGACCGCACCTTCGCCCACGGCCAGGACCTCTCCGGCGGGCAGTGGCAGCGGATCACCGCCGCCCGGGGCTTCCTGCGCGACGCCGAACTGCTGATCATGGACGAGCCGTCCTCCGCCCTCGACCCGCGCGCCGAGGAAGCCTTGTTCCAGGCGATCCGGGAGCGGCAGGGCCGGGCCACCACCATCCTCATCACCCACCGCCTGGCCAACGTCCGGCACGCCGACCGGATCTTCGTGCTGCACGACGGCGCGCTCGTGGAGGATGGCAGCCACGACGACCTGGTCGCCGCCGGCGGCCGGTACGCCGAGCTGTTCGCGCTGCAAGCGGCGGGCTACCGCGCGTGACAATATTGAGGGGTGGGAATACGTAGACTCGATGGGCGTTGACCGTGGCGGGGCTGTACTTCCGCGTTCTCGGCCCGGTGGGCGTCCAGTGGGACCGGCAGCCGGTGCACCTGGGTGGGCCGCAACGCACGCTCGTTCTCGCTGTCCTCCTCTCCCGCGCCAACCGACCCGTCCCCCTCGACGTCCTCGTCGACGAGCTGTGGCCGGAAACGCCTCCACCCTCGTACCGGGTGCAGTTGCAGGGCCTGGTGTCCGACCTGCGCCGCCGGCTGGCGCCGGGCGGCACCCGAGCCGCCGCGCCGATCGCCACCCACGGCTCGGCCTACCAGTTGGAGGCCGACCCCGAGCGGTACGACCGGGACCAGTTCCAGAACGGGCTCACGGCGGCCCGCACGGCCCGGGTCGACGGCGACGACGCCACCGCCGCCCGGCTGCTGCGACACGCCCTCGGGCTCTGGCGCGGACCGGCGTTCGGCGGCCTCGGCGGTCGCCTGATCGGGCCGTCCGCCGCGGCGCTCGACGAGGCCCGCATCGACGCCGCCGCCGAGTACGTCGACGCCCGCCTCGCCGCCGGGCAACTCGCCGGCCTGGTCCCGGAACTGGTCCGGCTGGTCGCCGAACGCCCCCTGGACGAACGTTTCGCCCGCGCGCTGATGACCGTGCACAGCCGGGCCGGCCGGCGCTCCGACGCGCTGGCCGTCTATCGGGACCTGCACCGACGCACGGTCGCGGAGCTGGGGATCGAGCCGTCCGTCCAGTCGCGGGAACTGCACCGGCGGATCTCGTCGGCCGACCCGCAGCCGCCCCGGCCACGACCGCACGGCGCCGGGCAGGGCCCGGCCCGTACGTACCGTCATCTGCCACCGGACATCGCGGAGTTCGTCGGGCGGCGCCGCGAACTCGCCGAGCTGCTGGCGGCGGGCGCCACGGGGGGCGCCGCCGCGCCGATCGTGGTCGTGGAGGGGATGGCCGGGGTGGGCAAGACCCGCCTGGCCGTGCACGCCGCCCACCGGCTCGCCGCCCGATACCCGGACGGGCAGTTCCACGTCGACCTGCACGGCTTCACCGGCGACGTCGCGCCGGCCGACCCGAGCGAGGTGCTGGAGTCCCTGCTCCGGCTGCTCGGGGTGCCGGCCGCCGGCATCCCCGACACGCTCGCGGCCCGCGCCGCGTTGTTTCGCGACCGGCTGACCGACCGCCGGGTGCTCCTCGTCGTCGACGACGCGGCCGACGAGTCGCAGATCCTGCCGTTGCTGCCCGCCCACGGCGACTGCCTGGTGATCGTCACCAGCCGCCGCAGCCTGGCCGTGGACGGCGCGCGTCCCGTCCGGCTGGACGTGTTCCACCCGGCGGACTCGCTGAGCCTGCTCAGCACCATCGTCGGCGGCGAGCGGGTGGCCGCCGAACGGCCCGCCGCGGACGCGCTGCTGGCCCGTTGCGGCCACCTGCCGCTCGCCGTCGCCGTCGCCGCGCGCCGGCTCCGGGCACGTCCGGCCTGGCGGATCGACCATCTGTTGTCCCGGCTCACCGACGAGCACCACCGCCTCGACGAGCTGTCCGACGGCGGCCACGCGGTGCGCAGCGTGCTCACGTCGTCGTACCGGGCGCTGAGCCCGCGGCGGCGACGCCTGTTCCGGATCATCGGCGTGCACCCGGGCGACGACGTCACGCCGGCGTCGGTGGCCGCGCTGGCCGGGTGCTCGCCGCGGGCTGCGCGGGACGCCCTCGAATCGCTGCTCGACGAGCACCTCGTACAGCAGGTGCGGGCAGAGCGCTACCGGATGCACGATCTGCTGCGGGAGTACGCCGTCCGGCTGTGCGTCGACGAGGACGACGGCGACGACGTGGTGGAGGCCAAGGAACGCCTGCTCGACTGGTACGTCGCCACGGTCGGGGCCGCGACCCGTCCGCTACGCCGGTTCCGTCCCCCGCCGGTCGGGCGGGTCCCGCTGCCGCGGGTCGCCCCGGTCCGGTTCACCGACGAACCCGGGGCGCTGGCCTGGCTCGACGCCGAGTACCCGAATCTCGTCGCCGCGATCCGCAGCGCGGCCGACGTCGCCTGCCACCGGCACGTGGTTCTGCTCTCCCACCTGCTTCAGCCGTATCTGACCCGGCGCGGGCACACCGACGACTCGGTCGAGATCCTGCTGCGCGCCGCCGACGCCGCCCGGGTGCTCGGCGACACCGGGGCAGAGGCGTACACACTGACGATGCTCGGGCACGTCTACGACGGAGCGGGCCGGACGGAACCGGCGCTGGCCCAGCTCGACCGGGCGCTGACCCTGCACCGGACGCTTCGGCAGCCGGACGGCGAGGCGGTCACCCGGCACCACCTGGCGCTCGTGCACCGCCGGCTCGGCCGCCACGACCAGGCCATTACGGAGCACCACCGGGCCATCGCCCTGTTCCGGGCCGTCGGCGACCGGCAATGGGAGGCCACCGCGCTCAGCGGCCTCAGCATCGACCTGCACCTGCTCGGCCGCAACCGCGAGGCGCTCGACCACGCCGAGCGGGCGCTCGACCTCCAACGACAGCTCGGCGGGCCGGGCCTGGCCAGCCTGGAGAACAACGTCGGCCTGCTCCACGCCCGACTGGGCCGCCATCCCGAGGCGGTCCGGCACACCCGACGGGCGTTGGCGCTGCAACGCCGCACGGGAAGCCTGCCGGGCCAGGCAAACGCGCTGGCCAATCTCGCCTTCAGCTACGCGCGGCTCGGTCGGCCGAAGGCGGCGCTGCGGGCCGGACAGGCGGCGCTCGTCCTCGCCCGCACCCTCAACCCGGACATCCATGCCAACGCGTTGAACACGCTCGGGGAGGCGTACCTCCTGGCGGGCGACCGCGAGGCGGCGCTACGCCACCACCGGGAGGCACTCGCCATCGCCGACCGGATCGACGAGGCCGACGAGCGCGCCCGCGGCCGGGCCGGGATCGCACAGGCGAACGTCGGGGCCGGCTGACCGTCCGGCCGATTCCCGGGTACCGGCCACGACCCGTACCGATCCCGCGCTGACCGACGCACCACCTGGATCAGCCGCCGCGCGGCTGATCGTGCACGCCAACCCGCTCGCGGTCGCCGCGACGCTGCTCAGCTCCGCCCTGACCTACCTGCTCACGGCAGTCACCGTCGACGGTGTTCGTCGGCTCCGGTCGCGCCGGCGGAGGCGGCGAGCCACACCCGCCACCGACCGTGACGGGGGCGCAACGCCAGCAGCGGCACCAACGCCAGCACCGCCAGGCGCGGGCCCATCGGCAACGCCACGAGCCAGGACAAGTACGGCCTGCCGTCCCGGCACTGCATCACGGCTCGAGCCCCGGGGGTGTCCTTCAGCTGGACCGCCTGGTCGCCGGCGACGACGACCGCCGGCACCGAGTCCTTGATCGACGGCCACGGGAAGACCTTCGCGGTCTCCCCCACGCGGGACCGGCCGAGCCGGGTGATGTCGGCGGCGACGAAGTCTCCCTCGAAGAGCATGGCGGCCCTCGGCGTGGCGCCGAACACGTCCGCGATCGACTGGTCGAAGGTGATCTGCGGCGCGCCGACGGGGCCACCGAGGATCGTCCGGGGCGTGCGCCAGTACGCACCCAGTGTCAACGTCTCGACGACGGCCGGGTCGGTCCAGGGAATCTCGTGGCGAGCGAGTCGGTCGTACTTCTCCGGCCCGCCGATACGCAGGAAGGCGTTCTCGAACCAGTCGGTCAGCACCCAGCCGTCACCACCGGCGGCGACCATCGGGGTGGTGCCCCGAACGCACCAGGGCGCGCGAGACCGCCCGGAGGTCGTCCCAGGTCGCGGGCGGCGCCACGCCGGCGGCCCGGAGCGACTCCGTGCGATACCAGATCACCGATTTGTTGGCCACCTTGAAGTAGAAGCCGTACCGGGTGCCGTCGACCGCGCCGAGCCGCTGCCACGTGTCGTTGTAGTTCGCCGTGACGGCGTCCGCGGTCCGACCGCTGAGTGGGACGAGCGCACCGCGTCCGGCGAGCGCGGCGACCACACCCGGCTGGGGGACGAGCGCGACGTCGGGTGGCGACCCGCTGGCGATGCAGCTGTTGAGCAGCACCGGCAGGTCGTTGCCGCCGGCCGTGTACCGCACGGTGGCGCGGTCGCGCCGCGCCCCCGCGGGCAGCCCCCGCTCGCGGTGGAGGGCGACGATCTCCGTACGGGATCGGCAACCCAACTTGGCCAGGATGTGCGACACGTGGGTCTGGACGGTGTTGCGGGAGGTGTACAGCTCGGTCGCGATCTCCGGGTTGGACCGGCCGGCGGCCACCAGGCGGCACACGGTGACCTCGGTCGGAGTGAGGGCCTCCCACCCCGTCACTGGCGTGGCGCAGACGGGTCCTCATGGCCACCACGTCGAAGCCGTTGATCCGGGCGGTGCCCGCGTCGGCGCGCAGCAGTGTGGCCAGGATCTTCACCACGGTGGTCTTGCCGGCCCCGTTGGACGCTGCGTCAGGGTCAGGCCCACCGGGCGGGCCAGAGCGCCAGGCTGTCGCGCTCAGGGCCGATAGCGGTAGCCCATGCCCGGTTCGGTGATGAGGTGCCGGGGGCGGGCGGGATCGTCTTCGAGCTTGCGCCGCAGCTGGGCCATGTACTGCCGCAGGTAGTTGGTCTCGTGCTGGTATTCGGGTCCCCACACGTCGTGCAGCAACTGCCGCTGGCTGATCAGCTTGCCGGGGTGGCGCAGCAGCTTGTCGAGCATGGCCCACTGGGTGGGGGTGAGCCGGACCTCGGCACCATCGTCGCGGGTGACGGTCCGGTCGGCGAGGTTGACGGTGTGCCGGCCCACCCGGGGGGCAGCCGTCGCGGAGGGCGCCGGAGCATCGGCCGCTGTTGGCGTGAGGCGGCGGGTGACCGCGCGGATGCGGGCGAGCAGT
Source organism: Micromonospora sp. NBC_01392 (assembly GCF_045040125.1). Taxonomy (NCBI): domain Bacteria; kingdom Bacillati; phylum Actinomycetota; class Actinomycetes; order Micromonosporales; family Micromonosporaceae; genus Micromonospora; species Micromonospora sp. NBC_01392. The sequence goes on from NZ_CP109549.1 coordinate 5,041,035, forward strand.
TCGTCCACGCCGAAGGGTTTGGTGACGTAGTCGTCGGCGCCGGCGTCGAGGGCGGCGACCTTGTCCTCGCTGCCGGCCCGGCCGGAGAGCACGATGATCGGCACGCCGGTCCAGCCGCGTAGGCCGCGGATGACGTCGATGCCGTCGATGTCGGGCAGGCCGAGGTCGAGCACCACCAGGTCCGGCGGGTGGCCGGCGGCCGCCTTCAGCGCGGCCGCGCCGGTGTCGGCGACCTCGACGTCGTAGCCGCGGGCCCGCAGGTTGATCCGCAGTGCGCGCAGGATCTGCGGCTCGTCGTCCACGACGAGGATGCGGGTCATTCCCGCGGCCCTTCCGACCCGGTGGCGGCCGGCAGCCGCAGCACCATGGTGAGACCGCCGCCGGGCGTGGTCTCGGGGGTGATGCTGCCGCCCATCGCCTCGGCCAGGCCGCGGGACAGGGCGAGTCCGAGCCCCACCCCGGTCTGGTTGTCCCGGTCGCCGAGGCGCTGGAACGGCAGGAACACGTGTTCCCACTGGTCCTGCGGGATGCCCGGGCCGGTGTCGATCACCCGTAGCTCGACCTGGCCGGCGTGGGCGCTGGCGGTGACGGTGGGCGGCTGCCCGGGTGGGCTGTGCCGCAGCGCGTTGGCGACGATGTTGACAAGCACCCGCTCCAGCAGCCCCGGGTCGGCCTCGGCGGCCGGCAGGTCCGCCGGGATGTCGGTGGTGACGTCGGCCGCCATCGGGCCCAGTTCGTCCAGCGCCCGCGGTACGGCGTCCTCCAGTCCGATCGCTGTGGATCTGACGCCCAGCACGCCGGCCTGAAGTCGGCTCATGTCGAGGAGGTTTTCCACCAACCGCCCGAGCCGGTCCAGTGACTCGTCGGCGGTGGCCAGCAACTCCTCCCGGTCGTCCGGGTCGAACTCGATGTCCGGGCTGCGCAGGCTGCTGACAGCGGCCTTCGCCGACGCGAGCGGCGTACGCAGGTCGTGGCTGACGGCGGCGAGCAGCGCGGTGCGCATCCGGTCGGCGGCGGCCAGTGGGCGGGCGGTGGCCGCTTCCTCGGCGAGGCGCTCCTGGCGCAGCGCGACGGCGGCCTGGGCGGCGAACGCCTCGACGATGCGCCGGTCGGCGGCCTCCAGGCGACGACCGGAGAGCACGACGGTCAGCCGGTCGTCGACCGGTACCGCCGTCTCCCCCGCGCTGGGGCTGCACGCCGGTGCCTCCCCCACGCTGGCCACGACCCGCCAGGCGCCTTCCTCGCGGGCCCGGCCGGGCCGCCCCTCGGCGTCGGCGGCCAACTCCAGCACGCTGACCGCGCGCAGCCCGAAGGTTTCCCGGAGCCGGTCCAGCAGCGCGGGCAGTGGCCGCTGCCCGCGCAGCACCCCGCCGGCGACGACGGCGAGGGTCTGCGCGTCGGCGGAGGCCCGGGCCGCTTCGCGGGTACGGCGGGCCGCCACGTCGACCACCCAACTGACCGCGAGGGCGACGCCGACGAAGACGCCGAGGGCAAGCAGGTTGTCCGCCTCGGCGATGGTCAGCGTGTAGAAGGGCGGGGTGAAGTACCAGTTGAGCAGCAGCGAGCCGCCGAGCGCGGCGACCAGCGCCGGCCACAGCCCGCCGACCAGCGCCACCCCGACCACGCCGGCGAGGAACAGCAGGATGTCGTTGGTCAGGGTGAGATCCGGCAGCGCCCACAGCAGCAGGGTGAGCAGCGGCATCCCCAGCCCGGCCAGCGCGAAGCCGAGCAGCCGGCGTCGGCGCGACAGTGCCGCCGGCACCGCCGAGGAGCGCCGGCCCCGACCCGCCTCCGGATGGGTGACCAGGTGTACGTCGATGGCGCCGGACAGGGCGGTGGTGGTGACCCCGACGCCGCGGGAGAACACCTGGGCGAGGCGTCCCCGTCGGCTGGCGCCGAGCACGAGTTGGGTGGCGTTGACGCCCTGGGCGAAGTCGAGCAACGCCTGCGGCACGTCGGTGCCGAGAACCTGGTGGTAGGTGCCGCCGAGGCTCTCCACCAGCACCCGCTGCCGGGCGAGCTGGGCGGGGTCGGCGCCGGCCAGGCCGTCGCTGCGGGCGACGTGCACGGCGAGCAGGTCGGCGCCCTTGCTGCGGGCGGCGATCCGGGCCGCCCGGCGGATCAGCGTCTCGCCCTCGGGGCCGCCGGTGAGCGCGACCACGACCCGCTCCCGCGCCTCCCAGGTGTCCGAGATGCCCTGCTGGGCGCGGTACCGGTCGAGCTGCTCGTCGACCTTGTCGGCGAGCCAGAGCAGGGCCAGTTCGCGCAACGCGGTGAGGTTGCCGACCCGGAAGTAGTTGCCGAGCGCGGCGTCGATCTTGTCGGGGCGGTAGATGTTGCCGTGCGCCATCCGGCGGCGCAGCGCCTCCGGCGTCATGTCCACCAGCTCGACCTGCTCGGCGGCGCGGACCACCTCGTCCGGCACCGCCTCGCGTTGGGTGGTGCCGGTGATCTGCGTGACGACGTCGTTGAGCGACTCCAGGTGCTGGACGTTGACCGTGGTCAACACACTGATCCCGGCGTCGAGCAGCTCCTGGACGTCCTGCCAGCGCTTGTCGTGACGGGAGCCGGGGACGTTGGTGTGGGCCAGCTCGTCGACCACCACCACCTCGGGCCGGCGCGCGAGGACCGCGTCGAGGTCCATCTCGGTGAACTCGGCCCCCCGGTAGGTGATCGTGCGCCGGGGCACCTGCTCCAGGTCGCCGACCATCGCGGCGGTGTGCTTGCGGCCGTGCGTCTCGACGAAGCCGATCACCACGTCCGTGCCGCGTTCGGCCCGACGTTGGGCCTCCTCCAGCATGGCGTAGGTCTTGCCGACGCCGGGGGCGGCCCCCAGATAGATGCGAAGCTCTCCTCGTGACACGCAGAAGATCCTCTCTGGTGGTGACGGTTCGGGCAGGGCCGACCCGGGGCCGGCCCTGCCCGAGGTCGTCCGTCAGCGGGCGGGGAACTTCTCGTCGAGCGCGAGGTTGAGCTCCAGCACGTTCACACCGGGCTCGCCCATGAAGCCGAGCGACCGGCCGGTGGTGTGCTTCTCCACCAGGGCCCGGACCGCTGCGGGGTCCGCGCCGCGCTCGCGCGCGACCCGGGCCACCTGGATGTCGGCGTACGCCGGTGAGATGTGCGGGTCGAGGCCGCTGCCGCTGGCGGTGACGGCGTCGGCCGGCACCGCGGGCGTCGCGGGGGCGTCGCCCCGGACCGGGACGATCAGTCCGCCGGCAGCGACGTAGTCCTCGTCCGGCTCGGCCAGCTCGACCGGTACGCCCTGCCACGAGCTGACGAACGGGGTGGCCGGGGCGACCTGGTTGACGCTGACCACCCGGGTGATGCGGCCCGTGAGGCCGTCGGCGCGGAACACGGCCAGCACCGCGCCCACCCCGTCCGGCGTGCAGTAGGGCCGCCGCCCGTCCACGCCGTCCCGTTCACCGACCGCCTTGGATCGGGCGCAGACCTGGGTGAGCAGGCTCTCGGAGGCTGCCTCGGGGTCGGTCGAGAGGGTGTCGACGACGCTCTCCGGGCCGAGGTTGCTGGCCGAGGTGGAGGTGGGGTCGTAGCCGTCGCCGGCCGCGGACGGGCGGGACTGGAAGTAGCGCGGGACGGGGTTGCCGTCGGCGTCGGTGAAGGACTGCCCGATCAGCGAGCTGCCGACGGTCCGGCCGTTCATGGTGATCAGGGAGCCCTCCGCCCTGCCGGACAGGCCGGGAAGCTGCCCGGCCGCGACCAGGGCGAGCGGATAGGCCAGCCCGAGCAGCACGGTGAAGGCGAGCACGGCACGCAGGGCGGCCAGGTGTTGGGTGAGCCAACTGGGAAGTCGCATGTCAGATCCCGGGGACGAACTGGATGAGCAGGTCGATGAGCTTGATGCCGACGAACGGCACCACGATGCCGCCGAGGCCGTAGAGCAGCAGGTTGCGGCTGAGCAGTTTCGAGGCGCTGGCCGGGCGGTAGCGCACACCGCGCAGGGCCAGCGGGATCAGCGCGATGATCACCAGGGCGTTGAAGATGACCGCGGACAGGATCGCCGATTCCGGGCTGGACAGCCGCATGATGTTCAACGTGTCCAGGCTCGGGTAGATGCCGGCGAACATGGCCGGGATGATTGCGAAGTACTTGGCGATGTCGTTGGCGATCGAGAAGGTCGTCAGGGCCCCGCGGGTGATCAGGAGCTGCTTGCCGATCTCCACGATCTCGATCAGCTTGGTCGGGTCGGAGTCGAGGTCGACCATGTTGCCGGCCTCCTTCGCGGCGGACGTGCCGGTGTTCATGGCCACGCCGACGTCCGCCTGCGCGAGGGCGGGCGCGTCGTTGGTGCCGTCGCCGGTCATCGCGACCAGCCGGCCGCCCTCCTGCTCCTTGCGGATCAGGGCGAGCTTGTCCTCCGGCGTGGCCTCGGCTAGGAAGTCGTCCACGCCGGCCTCGTCCGCGATGGCCTTCGCGGTACGCGGGTTGTCCCCGGTGATCATCACGGTGCGGATGCCCATCCGGCGCATCTCGTCGAACCGTTCCTTCATGCCGGCCTTGACCACGTCCTTGAGGTGGATCACCCCGAGGGCGCGGGCCGGTTCCCCGTCGACGTGCTCGGCGACGACGAGGGGGGTGCCGCCGATGCCGCTGATCTCGTCGACGATCTGCCCCACCTGCTCGGTGGGGTGGCCGCCGTTCTCGCGTACCCACTTCATCACGGCGGCGGCGGCGCCCTTGCGGACCCGGCGCGACGGGCTCTCACCGGTGTCGGCGGTGAGGTCGACGCCACTCATCCGGGTCTGCGCGGTGAACGGCACGAAGGTGGCGTGCGGGATGAGGCCGGGTTCGCGCTCGCGCAGCCCGTACGCGTTCTTGGCCAGCACCACCACCGAGCGTCCCTCGGGCGTCTCGTCGGCCAGGCTGGACAGCTGGGCGGCGTCGGCGACCTCGGCCGCGGTCCCGCCCTCGACCGGGACGAACTCGGCGGCCTGCCGGTTGCCCAGCGTGATCGTGCCGGTCTTGTCCAGCAGCAGCGTGTTGACGTCGCCGGCCGCCTCGACCGCCCGGCCGCTCATGGCCAGCACGTTGCGCTGCACGAGGCGGTCCATGCCGGCGATGCCGATCGCGGACAGCAGCGCGCCGATCGTGGTCGGAATGAGGCAGACCAGCAGCGACACCAGCACCACGCCGGTGACGCCGGCGTCGGTGATCGCCCCGGAGTCCGGCGCGGCGGCCTGATAGCCCTTGGAGAAGATGGCGAGGGGTTGAAGGGTCACCACCGCGAGCAGGAAAATGATCGTCAGCGCGGCCAACAGGATGTTGAGCGCGATCTCGTTCGGCGTCTTCTGCCGGTTGGCGCCCTCGACCAACGCGATCATCCGGTCGATGAAGCTCTCCCCCGGCTTCTGGGTGATCTTCACGACGATCCGGTCGGAGAGGACCTTCGTCCCCCCGGTGACCGCGCTGCGGTCGCCGCCGGACTCCCGGATGACCGGGGCGGACTCGCCGGTGATCGCCGACTCGTCGACGCTGGCGATGCCCTCGACGACGTCACCGTCGCCCGGGATGATGTTGCCGGCCTCGACCAGCACGACGTCACCCTGCTTGAGTTCCGGCGCCGGGACGGCCTCGTCCCGGTAGGTGTTCGCGGCGGCGCCCGGCGTCCAGCCGACCAGCCGGGTCGCGACGGTGTCCTTCTTCGCCTGCCGCAGCGTGGCTGCCTGCGCCTTGCCCCGGCCCTCCGCGACCGCCTCGGCGAGGTTGGCGAAGAGCACGGTCAGCCAGAGCCAGATCGCGATGGCGATCGCGAACACCGACGGGTCGGCGACGGCGAGCACGGTGGTGAACAGCGCGCCGATCTCGACGATCAGCATCACCGGGTTGCGCCACAGCGTGCGCGGGTCGAGCTTGCGCAACGCGTCGGGCAGGGATCGGAGTAGCTGCTTCGGATCGAGCAGGCCGCCTCCGACCCGGTTGCCCTGGGTGGCGGGTGTGCCGGCGGTGGCCGCGTCGGCGGTGCCGTGCGGCGCCGGCGTGGACGTGGTCATGTCCTTCTCTCTCATGGTGGTCACAGCCCTTCGGCCAGCGGGCCGAGCGCGAGCGCAGGCAGGAAGGTGAGCGCGACGAGGACCACCGTGACGCCGACGACCATGCCGATGAACAGCGGCTTGTGGGTCGGCAGGGTGCCCTCGGACGCGGGGGTGGGATTCTGGCGGGCCAGCGAGCCGGCCAGCGCGAGCACGAAGATGATCGGCAGGAACCGGCCGAGCAGCATGCACAGCCCCAGCGCGGTGTTCCACCAGGGCGTGTTCACGGTGATGCCGGCGAACGCCGAACCGTTGTTGTTGCTCGCCGAGGTGAACGCGTAGAGCACCTCGGAGAGCCCGTGCGGGCCGACGTTGAGGGCGGTGGAGTTGTTACCGGTCGCGAAGGCCGCCGCTGTTCCGGCCAGCACCAGCGCGGGGGTGACCAGGAAGTACATCGAGGCGAACTTGATCTCCCTCGAACCGATCTTCTTGCCCAGGTACTCCGGCGTGCGACCGACCATCAGGCCGGCGACGAACACGGTGATCACCGCGAGGATCAGCAACCCGTACAGGCCGGATCCGGTGCCGCCCGGGGCGACCTCGCCGAGCATCATGTTGATCATCGTCATCATGCCGCCGAGCGCGGTGAACGAGTCGTGGAACGAGTTGACCGCGCCGGTCGAGGTCAGCGTCGTCGCCGCGGCGAACGTCGCGGAGTTCGAGACGTCGAACCGGACCTCCTTGCCTTCGAGGGCCGCGCCGACCGCCTGCGGCACGGTGCCGTGCCCGGCGAGTTCGAACACGTTGGTCAGGGCGACGCTGGCGACAGCCAGGATTCCCATCACGGCGGCGATCGCGTAGCCCTGCCGGTTCTGCCCGACCATCCGGCCGAAGACCCGGGGCAGGCTGAACGGGATCAGCAGGATCAGGAAGATCTCGATCCAGTTGGTCCACGAGGTGGGGTTCTCGAACGGGTGGGCGCTGTTGACGTTGTAGAAGCCGCCGCCGTTGGTGCCCAGCTCCTTGATCACCTCCTGGCTGGCCACCGGCCCGCCGGTGATCGTCTGGGTTCCCCCGGTCAGGGTGGAGACGTCGGTGCCGCCGGAGAGGTTCTGCACCGCGCCGCCGAGCATCAGCGCGAGCGCGCCGAGCACCGCGATCGGCAGCAGGATCCGCAGGACGATCCGGGTCAGGTCGACCCAGAAGTTGCCCAGCTCGCCGGTACGGCTGCGGGCGAAGCCCCGGACCAGCGCCACCGCGACGGCGATGCCGACCGCGGCGGAGACGAAGTTCTGCACCGCCAGGCCGGCCATCTGCACCAGATGGCCCATGGTCGACTCACCCGAGTACCACTGCCAGTTCGTGTTGGTCACGAACGACACCGCGGTGTTCCAGGCGCCGTGCGGCACCACCGGATCGAAGCCCAGCGACAGCCACAGCTTGTCCTGCACCCGCTGCAACAGGTAGAGGAACAGGATCGAGATCGCGGAGAACGCCAGCACGCTGCGCGCGTACACGCCCCACGACTGCTCGGCGGCCGGGTTGACCCCGACCAGGCGGTACATGCCCCGCTCGACGCGGGACTGCTTGGTGCCCGACACCACCCGGAACATGTAGTCGCCGAACGGCTTGTAGACCGCGACCAGCGCCGCGACCAGGGACAGGGCAAAGACGACGCCCGCTGTTGTCATGGTCATCAGAACCGCTCCGGGAACAACAGGGCGACCACCAGGAACACGGCCAGCCCGATCGCCAGCACCAAGCCGACGGCGTTGACGGCACTCACAGCTTCTCCACACCCCTCACCACGAAAGCGAGAGCCGCGAACAGCCCCACCGTCAACACCACGAACAGCACGTCAGACACCGCTGACTCCTCTAACCGGCAATGGAATCGTCACGACCGCCATCCGGTCGCGCCGGGCAATCAAAGCGCCTCTGACGTGCGGCGGACAGGGTCGTTAACGCAACCATGACGCCGCCCGGGCGATTCTTGACGCCCTTTTAACGCCGGACGCTGATCAGGTGAAACGGGTCACCGGGGGCGCGGGACGTGTCGCCGGCGGTGCCGGCGGCGCGGGGCGGCGACCCACCGACCTGGGCGCCCCAGGAGGGCAGGATCGGCGGCAGGTCCGACAGCAGCGTCGACGAGCCGCGCGGCGGCGGGGCGCTTACCCGGTCGTCGGCCCGGTGACGCCCGTACTGGTCGGGGAGATCGCCCCAGCCGCGGTCGGGCCGGGGCGACTGCGGCGGCGCGGCGCAGGGGTCGGGGCGGCGGACGGTGCACAGGTGCGTCCAGTCCTCGCCCAGGTCGAACACGTACGCGAAGACCGTGCCGACGGTCAGCGCGTTCAGCCGGCTGGAGCGGCCGTCACGGGTGCCGGGGAACGCCGGCCCGTCCCGCCAGGCCGACCAGCTCACGTCGATGCCGTCGGGCAGGACGACCATGCGCAGGTGCGCCAGGTCCCAGCGGCCGAAGGCGACGTCGATCGCCTCGGCCAACTGGGCGAAGGTGTGCCGGCGGTGGGCCGTGAAGACGCGGCCGGGGCGCGGCCACCAGTCCCGGCCACGCCCGGTCACCAACTCCACACAGATGGACAGGAACCCGCCCGCCGCGGCGGCGCGCGGCGGCGCGGGCCGCCGCAATCCGTCGTGTCCGGTGCGGTGCGCGGTCGGTCACGCCCCACGAGAGGTACCGAACGGGGTGTCCGGCGGCGAGACCACCGCGTCGGATCCGCAGGTGAACGGCCGGTACGCCGCCCTGTCGGGCTCCTGCCCGGCCGCCCCCGGCAGGAACCGCATGAATCGGTAGCCGCTGCCGAGCGCGCCGGCGAAGCCGATCACCACGGCGTACGACCAGGCGTCAGCGGTCGCGGTCAGGTCGCCGAACCGGTTGGCCAGGAATCCGACGAACGTGGCCATCCCGAGCACGGTGACGGCGGCCACCGCGCGCAGGTCCGCCACCGCCGACGCGAAGACGCCGGCCGCGACGGCCATGACGAGCATCCGCCCCGGCGCCTCCGACGGCGGGAACACCGCCGCCGCCAGCAGAGCCGCGGCGACCATCACCACCCACCCTGCCGCGACACTGACACCGGTCGGTGTCGGTTGGCGGCCGGCCGGGGCCGACGGATCCGGATCGACAGTCACCACGCGCCTCCTGCGACGATGAGGGCCCGCATCTCGATCCCTCGTCGCCATATCACCCCCGGCGGCCAGCCACCGTCGACGGTTTTCACGCACCCGCTACGACCACGACCCGATTTTTGACGTGGCCGTGACGGCGACCGCGCCGCCGCACGGGCCGGCCCGGTTTCGGCTGATCTGGCCGCGGCGTGAAGACGGCGTAGAAATTGGTCGGCACGTCGTCAAGAATCCGTAGTCGACCCCGCTGGTCCCGCTGTCGGCGGCACATCCTGGGCGCCGTGCTCGACGGCTTCGACCTCGGTCGCCTCCGGCCCCGACGACATCGCCACGACGGGCGCGGATCCGCTGGAGCTTCCCGCGCCGCGCGAGGACGTCACCCGCCCACGTGGATGCCGGGACGGCGGGTCGGGTCCCGTTCGACCTTGCGGATGATCTCCCGCACCACCGGCGGCGTGTCACCCCGACCGAGAAGGAGGTAGCGCAGCAGGTGCGCGATCGGGTTGCCCTCGGACCACTCGAAGTACGCGTGCGGACGCAGACCGGTGGCGTCGCGCAGGGCCAGCAGTACGGCCGCGATGGCGTTCGGCGCGGCCGGGCTCTGCACCCGCAGCACCCGGTATCCGTCCACCTCGACGCCGCGCACCCGCAGCACGTCGCTGAACTCCGACGGGTCGATGACCTCGACCTCCAGGAACAACACGTCGGCGGCGCCCGGAACCGGATTCATGCCCCGCTGCGCGCGTTCCTTCGCCCGGTACTCCGCGCCGGTCCCGGCGTCCGGACGGTGGGCGACGATGTCCAGCCGGCCGTCGAACTCGATCGAGTCGGTGACGAACCGGCGGGCCGGCTCGTCGAACTCGATCCGCTCCGCCCGCAGCTCCGTGGTGCGCGACACCCGGGAGACCAGGGACACGACGATGATCCCGGCGATGAACAGGCCGGAGATGGCGATCCCCTCCGGCTTCTCGATCACGTTGGCGACCAGCGCGTACACCAGCACCAGCGTCAGCGCCGCGAACCCGGCGGTGGCGCGGCGCTGCCGGCCGCGCAACGCGGAGATGGTCACCGCGACCGCGCCGGAGACCATCATCGCCAGGATCCCGGTGGCGTACGCGCCGGCCTGAGCGTTGACGTCCGCGCGGAACGCCACCGTGATCGCGACGCTGATCAGCGTGTAGACGATCACCACCGGCCGGACCGCCCGGCCCCACTCCGGCGCCATTCCGTACGACGGCAGGTACCGGGGCACGATGTTGATCAGACCGGCCATCGCCGACGCGCCGGCGAACCACAGGATCAGCACGCTGCTGATGTCGTAGACGGTGCCGAACGCCTCCCCGAGATACTCGTGGGCGACGTAGGCCAACGCCCGTCCGTTGGCCCGGCCGCCGGGGGCGAACTCCTCGGCGGGAATCAACACGGTGGTGACGAACGTCGTGGTCAGCAGATACCCGGACATGATCAGCGCGGCGGTGGTGAGCAACTTGCGGGTGTTGCCGATGCGCGCCCGCAGGCGTGCCTCACCGTCCGGACCGTCGCCCTTGACCAGCGGCATCATGCTCACACCCGTCTCGAAGCCGGACAGGCCCAGCACCAACAGCGGAAACGCCAACACGGCCGGGCCGACGACGTCACCGACACCGCCGGTGCCGGCGGTCAACGCGGAGGTCCAGCCCGACAGCAACGCCGGATCGCGGACCACCTCGACCAGACCGACCACCACGATCGCGGCGTTCAGCAGGAGGAACACCGCCACCAGAGGGATGGCGACCCCGACGGCCTCGCTGAAACCGAGCAGGAACACCCCGCCGAGGATCAGCAGCAGAACCACGGTCACCACCACGGCCGCGGTCGTGCCGTGCGGGAACGCGTCGGGCAGGACCGGGTTCTCCAACAGGTGCACCGTCGCGTCCGCCGACGACAGGGTGATCGTGATGATCCACGACGTGGCGACGAAGCCGAGCAGGACCAGCACGAACACCTTGCCCCGCCAGAACGGCAGCAGCCGCTCGAGCATCGCCACCGAACCCTGCCCGTGCGGGCTCTCCCGCGCCACCCGCCGGTACATCGGCAACACCCCGAACAGGGTCAACGCCACGATCAGCAACGTCGCCAACGGCGACAGCGCGCCCGCCGCCAGGGCCGCGATGCCCGGCAGATACGACAGGGTGGAGAAATAGTCCACCCCGGTCAGACACATCACCTTCCACCACGAGTGCGGCCTGGCATGCGACTCCCCCGCCTCGGGGCCGGCCGGCTGCACCCGGTGTCTGAGCAACCACCGCGCCACCGTCCCGGCCGGGGGTGTGATCGCCGCCGGCGTGTCCACACACTCGGGCACCAGCAACTCCGCCGCATCCGCCGGTTCCCCCGGCGACCGCGCGACGCCATTCGGCTCGCCGCCTCCACGGACCTCCGCGCCGGCCTCACGCCCGCTGACCATGCCGACTCCGTCCGTCTCCACGCTTCGACCGAGCACGCGGGCCATCGAGCCGGGCGTCCCACCGGTCCTTCCGAGCAGCGAGAGCCTACCCATCCGGCGCAAACCACCAGTGAATTACTGTGCCGCGCTGGTCCCGAGCCCGCAGCGGCGGCGCGGACGACATCCCTCGCCCTCGAACGAGCCGACGGCAGGCGCCGGTCCCCCGGCGCGCACCAGCGGCGTTGATTCGCTGACCAGACGCATGTCAACGGTGTGAAGAAACCTTCGAACTCCGGCCGGGTGAGATGTGCTGGGTGACGTCGAGATGATCGGATCCCGGCCAAGGTAGGTCGAGGCCAGCGTGCGGCGAGACGGGCGCCTGGCGGCACTGCACATCACACAGACGACCTCCTGGGACCGGGCCGCGACGATCCGCGACAGGTGCGCGTACAGGTTCAGGCCGGGCGTGACACCCCAGTGTCCGAGCAACCGCGGCTTGACGTCGTGGCGTCCACCTCGGGTGGGGTCACGGTCATCGGGGTATCGCCTTCCGCCTTGGAGCGTCATGCGACGCGGTGGCGCGGCGGGGGGACGAGTCGCAACGAGTCGACGGCACGCCCGGGGGCAGCCTCAGGAGGCGGGCGCGGCACGGACAGCGCCGTTGACCTGCGGGACGGCGTCCCCGACGGAGCCACGCGGCGCCGGTGCGAGGTTCGCCGCGCCGGCCTCCCGGGCGAGGAAGGCACCGAGTTCGCCGATCGTGCTCATCAGCGGCGCCGGGAACACCACCGTGGTGTTCTTGTCCACCCCGAGCTCGACCAGGCTCTGCAGGTTACGCAGCTGCAACGCCAGCGGGTGGGCCATCATGATGTCCGCGGCGGCACCGAGCGCGTCCGCGGCGAGCGCTTCGCCCTCAGCCGCAATGATCTTCGCGCGCTTCTCCCGCTCCGCCTCGGCCTGACGGGCCATGGCGCGCTTCATGCTCTCCGGCAGCTGGATGTCCTTCAACTCGACGAGCGTGACCTCGACACCCCAGTCCTCGGTGGCCACGTCCAGGATCGTCTTGATGTCGACGTTGATCCGGTCCGTCTCGGACAGCGTCTCGTCGAGGGTGTGCTGCCCGACGACCTTACGCAGGGTGGTCTGCGCGATCTGGTTGATGGCGGCGCCGACATTCTCGATCGCGACGACGGACTTCACCGCGTCGACGACCCGAAAGTACGCGACCGCGGAGACGTCAACGCTGACGTTGTCCCTGGTGATGATGCCCTGCGACTGGATCGGCATGGTGATGATCCGCAGGCTGACGCGGTTCAGCACGTCGATGAACGGGATGATCACGGTCAGTCCCGCGCGGCGGACCCCGATCACCCTGCCGAGCCGGAACAGCACACCCTGCTCGTACTGCTTGACCACCTTCAACGCCAACGACAACAGGAACAGAACCAGTACCAGGACGACGACGAGCCACACGTACGACATGACAGGTTCCTGACTTCGGCCGCAGCCGGATCTTCGTGCACGAGAGACAGTGCCCAGCGAGAAACGCACCCGATCGCTGCGGAGGCGAAGAAACGTCGCCGTGCCCGCAACGGCCAACTACCGGCCACCGGGGTCCAGGGCGACACCCCTACCGTACGCCTGTCGACGGCAACCGTCGTCCCACGAGGCCGCGGCACTGATCGACAACGCCGTGCGGGCGAATGGCGCGTACGGTTAGGTCGCCGTTGCGGAGCCGACCTCCCCGATGACAGCTCTCGGCCAGGTCGGCGCGTGCTCGCGGCCCGGACACCGCAGGCTCGCGCAGGGAGTGCACCGCCAGTCCACCCAGGCCGCTTCGCGCCGCAGCCGCCCCTGCATCGCCTGTCCTCGACACCTGACGGTGTTGCCGTGCTGCACCCACCTCGCCGACCCCGGCGGCACCGTCCGACCGCTCGACGATCAGACCCGCACTGCGGCACGCCGACATCGGCGTCGCGATGGGTCGCTCCGGCACCGACGTCGCCCGCTGCTCGGCGGCGTCTCCGCGGCCCTGGTCATGGGCGGATACCTCTACACCCTCAGCCGCGCCGGGTGGTCCCCCGGCGACCGTCTGGGGAGCGGACGAGGTCGGCCGGTGGGCGATCCGGCGGCGAGACATCGCTCGGTGCGACGCCGTCGACAACCTGCCGGACCCCACCCCCGGCCGGTCTGCGCGCGGCGCGCCGCAGCCAACACCCACCCAGCTCGGGAGGTCGCCCGTACCGATCCAGGGCACAACCCTCGGCGCCTTTTCCACCGACTGGGCGTAGAGTGAGGGCGTCGCTCGGGCCCCCGGTGGCTGACCGCCCGCCGTCGTCGATCCGCCCAGGAGCTGACCGGTCCCCCGCTACCGCCGACCGCGCCACACGCGTGGCGGAATGCGTCGTCGTGGCCTGTGGATCGCCTTCCTGGCAACCGGAACCACCCATGGTCTCCTCAGGCTGTGGGCCCGTAGTTGAGCAGCGAGGGAATGTGAGTGCGATGGCCTACATCGCCAAGGACCACAACGGCGTGGCGCGCGGCGCCGTACCAACCGCCCGGCTGGCGCAACCGGCGACCGATGTCGGTGGGCACCGGCCCCGACCGGGTGACCCGGCCGGTCCGGGACCCACCGCGGCACACCGCGAGGCGACACCATCCGCTGCGACCGGCGCCGGTCCGCAGTTGAGCGCGCCGGTCCGTCACCTGCTCGCGGGGATCCGTCTCGCGTTGGGCTGGATCTTCCTCTGGGCCTTCCTGGACAAGCTGTTCGGCCTGGGACACGAGACGACCGCGGCGAGATCCTGGGTCAACGGCGGCAGCCCGACCAAGGGGTTCCTGGGGTCGGCGGCCACCGGCCCGTTCACCGGCTTCTACCACTCGATCGCCGGCGGCTGGCTGACCGACGTGCTGTTCATGGGCGCGCTGCTCGCGGTGGGTGTCGCGTTGCTCCTCGGGGTCGCGATGCGACTGGCCGCCGGGGCCGGCGCGCTGCTCACCATCATGATGTGGACCGCGGTCCTACCGCCGGCCAGCAACCCCTTCATGGACGACCACCTCGTCTACGCAGCCGTGCTGGTCGTCCTCGCCCTCCTGGGCGCCGGCCACACCCTGGGCCTGGGCGCCCGGTGGGCCGAGGTCCCATTGGTACGACAATTCGCATGGCTCAGGTAGGGCCGGCCGGTGCCGACGATCCGAGAGGCCGTGAGGACGACGACATGGTGAACCGAAGCGAGGAGCAGGACCGACGCATCGTCGTCGGCGTCGACGGATCGGCGGGCTCCCGAACGGCGCTGAGCTGGGCAGTCGGCCAGGGCCGGTTGACCGGCGCGACGGTCGAAGCTGTCAGCGCGTGGCAGGGCCCGCCCGTGTACGGGTTCGCGTACGCGTGGTCGCCTTCGGTGTTCGAGGACGTCGACCTCGCCGCCATCACCGGGAAGATGCTTGCGGAGGCGGTCGAGGACGAGGCCGCCGAGCGGCCACCCGCCGAGATCCGGACCCGGGTCGTGCACGGCCATCCGTCCCAGGCACTGCTCGACGTCGCCCACGGGGCGCAGATGCTGGTGGTGGGCAGCCGAGGGCACGGCGCCTTCGCCGGGATGCTGCTCGGTTCGGTCAGCCAGCACTGCGTTCAGCACGCACCCTGCCCGGTCGTGGTGGTGCCGCCGACCGACCTCGAGCGGGACGAGATCGGGAGTCGGCAATGACCGCCGCGTACGGCCTGACCGGAGGGCGCGACGACGACGTCTCCCGAAGTGCCACCGTGCCCCGCCGATTCGAGGTTCTCGTCGCGGCGGGGCACGGCGACCGGGCGCGCGCTGTGCTGGGGGGCGCGGCACGCTGACCCGGAGATGGTCACGGCTCGACTGGTGTATCCGGTCGGGCCGTGACCAGGTGACGAGTTGCCGGCTGAGGTCGCTGCCGAACCTGGTCGGTGTCCGCGCGGCAACGGTCGGGACGTCAGACGCGGCTGAGCACGACCTTCAGGGCCCCGGTCCGTCCGACGTCACTGAACGTGTCGTAGGCCCGGATGATGTCGTCCAGGCCGAAGCGGTGGGTGACGAAACGCGCCGCGTCGACCCGAGCGGCAGCGAGCAGGCGCAGCAGGGTCGGCGTCGAGGAGGTGTCGACCAACCCCGTGGTGATCGTCAGGTCCCGCGACCAGAGCCGCTCCAGGTGCAGGGTGACCGGTCTGCCGTGTACGCCGATGTTGGCGACCCGCCCCGCCGGCCGCACCAACTCCACCGCGAGCTCGAAGGTCGCCGCCTCATCCGTCGCCGCCCTCGACGCCATCACCACCAAGTACGCCAGCCGGGGCACGACCGTCGAGATCATCGAGCTGAACAAGCCCAGCGCCCGCATCCACGACACCCTCGCCGGCCAACTCGGTGTCGGCCACTGATGGCCACCACCAGCCGGGACACCGGGCCGGGGCAGGACACCACCGGCCCGGCCACCGGCCGCCCGATGCAGATCGGTGAGGCAGCCGAGCGGGTCGGGCTGAGCATCCGGACCATTCGGCACTACGAGGAAGCCGGGTTGATCGTGCCCTCCGCGCGTAGCGAGGGCACTTCCGCCTGTACACCGAGCCCGACCTCGACCGCCTCGCCGCGGTCAAACGGATGAAGCCCCTCGGGTTTCAACCTGGAAGAGATGCGCGACCTCCTCACCGTCCTCGACGCCCTCGACAGCGCCACCGGGGCCGAGCGGGCCGCGCTTCTCGACCGGCTCGGCATGTTCACCAGTGATCGTGGAGGTGTGCCCAGGGAACGGATCCGTCGGCCGCGCTCACCCGGCGACGCGGAAGCTGCGGGTCGCGAACGCGCCGAGCGCGATCCGGTCGGCCGCCGTCTCCCCGCCCACCGGCTGCTCGGCGAGGTCGCACTCGACCAGTCGGCCGTCGAGCCCGGACACCGTGGCCACCACCTCGACGGCGGTCGGATTCACCAGCCGGAGCACCGCGCCGTCGCCGTCCTCGGCGAGCTTGTACGCCGACACCTGCGCCCCGTTCACCCGCAGCCCGGCCGTCGGCGCCGGCGCCGCCGTACCGGGGCGCAGTTGCCAGGTCCGCAGCGGTGCCCGGCGACGGGCCGCCGCGGCGGCGACCACGGCCTCGGCGTCGTCGAGGCGTACGCCGACGGCGGCGGTGATCCGGCGCCGGCACTGCGCCTCCGGGGTGGGCAGCTGCGGACCGGCGCCGGCGGTGCGGGCGCGCAGGTCGGGTCGGGACAGCCAGCCGACCGCGCGCAGCACCGTGACGGCGAGCGACGGGCGCTCGCCGGCGATGCCCTGGATTTCGGGCAGGCCCGGCGCGAGGACGGCGAGGCCGGGCAGGGTGGCCAGGGAACGGACCGGCGCGACGCCGGCGTCGGCCTCGTGGCCGCGTTCCTCGGGCAGCGGCCCGAGCGGCGCCTTGAGCGGGCGGGTGAGCAGGCTGAAGTGGGTGTCCGCGGTCCAGTCGCTCGCCGGGGCGTCGGTCGGGAAGTGGGCCTGGAGGCGGTGGTCGGCGGCGGCGTTGTCGAACTCCAGCCGCCAGTCCAGCTCCGGCACCCCGGCCCAGAGCGTGGCGGTGACGGTCAGCGGCAGCACCACCCGCTCGGTGGACCGGGCGCTCCGGTCGGCGGTGAGGCCGGCCGGCACGTCGAGGTCGGCGCGGACCACGATGCGGGAGGCCACGGCGGTGTCGTGGACCCACGCCTCGCGCAGCACCGGCGTGACCGTCTCGTCGGCCCGGGGCGGGTCGTAGGTGTAGGTGTCCCCGGCGTCGCCGCAGTCGACCAGGCGGCCCAGGCCGGGCAGGGTCCGGCCGGTGGCCGCGTCGGTCAGCGTGAAGGACGCGTCGTCGGCGACCGTGAGCGTCCAGTCGCCGCGGGTCACGGCGCGGCCCGGGCGGCCGGTCGGCACGGCGTCCGGTTCCCCGGCGGCGACGGTGGCGGTGTAGCCGGTCCAGCCGCCGGCCGGCGGGTCGGCGACGAACGCGATGCGGTGCCGCAGCGTGTCCCGGGTGTCCGGGAGGATGTCCAGGTCGGCGCAGAACAGCGGCGTCGGCTCGGTCTCCCGCAGGTCGTACGGCACCGGCGCGCCGCCGGCGTCGACCAGGCCGGTGAGGGTGTGTCCGGGCGCGGTGTACACGTCCACCTCGACCGGTGCGGTGACCGGTGTGGCGTGCGGGTTGACCACGACCAACGCGGCCGCGTCGGTGACCGGGTCGCCGGCGAGCCGGGTGTCCAGCCCGAGGTCGAGCAGGGCTCGCTCGACCAGGTGCTCGCCGGCCTGCCGGGCGCGGGCGAAGCGCACCTCGTTCTCGCGGTGCACCTCGTCCACCGAGCAGCCGCAGATGGAGTCGTGCGGCGCGTTCTGCAGCAGCTGGTCCCAGGCGTGCCGGAGCAGCCCGACCGCGTCGGCGCGGCCGGCGCGGACGGTCAGCGGCTCGGCCCAGGCCTCCAGCAGGGTCTCGGTGGCGGCGTTGGCCTGCTTGAGATGGAGCCGGGCGGAGAGGGTGCCGGCGAGCACGAAGGTCAGCCAGTCCCCCGGGTAGCGCAACTCACCGGTGACCACCTCACCGGCCGGCACCGTGTCCCGGATCGCGTCGAAGTAGTCGGCCAGGGTGCTCTCCACCGCCGCGCCGTCGGCCAACCCCGCCGGCAGCGGGCGCGGTGCGAGGTGGTCGCCGCCGTTGAGCAGCAGGTACGGCCCGTCGGCGTCCCGGCCGGCCTGCTTGTCCCGGAACGTGGTGAGCCGGTCCGCCGCGGCGGCCGCCTCCCAGAGCACCTCCGGCTCGTAGTAGCCCTGGTTGACCGCGAGCACCTCGGAGCCGTCCGGGGCACGCCAGCGGAACCGGGCCAGATGCGGGGGCGCGCCCCGCCAGACCAGCGCGGTGTCCAGACCGAAGCCGCGCAGCACGCGGGGCAGGTCGGCGGGGTGGCCGAAGGCGTCCGGGCAGTAGCCGACGCCGGCGAGGGTCAGGCCGAGGTCGGCGGCGACCCGGCGGGCGGTGAGCAGGTTGCGGATCAGGCTCTCGCCGGAGACGAGCTGGTTGTCGGCGAGGACGTGCCACGGTCCCACGTGCAGCCGGCCGGCGGCGGCGTGCGCGCGGATCCGGTCGGCGAGGTCGGGGCGTACGGCGAGTGCGTCCAGGGCGGTGACGGTCTGCCCGTCCAGGTGGAACCGGCCCAGCTCGCCCGAGTCGAGCTGGTCGCAGACGCGGGCGACCAGCTCGGCGAGACGGGCGCGGAACGACTCCATCGGCCGGTACCACTCGCGGTCCCAGTGGGTGTGGCTGACGACGTGCACGGTCATGACATCTCCGGGCTGGTGACGAGCGCGGCGGCGAATCGGGCGGTGACCACGGCGGGTCGGGTGATGGCGGTGCCGACGACCACCGCGTGCGCGCCGTGGCGCAGCGCGGCGGCCGCCTCGTCGGGCGTGTTGATCCGGCCCTCGGCGACGACCGGTACCGGCAGCGAGTCCGCGAGCGTGGCGATCAGCGCCAGGTCCGGGTCGTGCGGCACCGCGCCGCCGGTGTAGCCGGAGAGCGTGGTGCCGACCAGGTCGACGCCGGCGGCGACCGCGGCGTGCCCGTCGGCGGCGTCGGCCACGTCGGCCATCACCAGCACCCGCGGGTGACGGTGCCGCAACCCGGTCACCGTCTCGGCGAGCGTCAGCCCGTCCGGGCGGGGCCGGCGGGTGCCGTCGAGCGCGACGATCTGCACGCCGGTGGCGGCGACCGCGTCGGCGTGCGCCAGGGTGGGGGTGATGTAGACGCCGCTGCTGCCGGCCTTGACCAGCCCGATCAGCGGGGTGTCGGGCAGCGCGGCGCGCAGTGCCCGCAGGTCGCGCAGGCCCTGGGCGCGGATCGCGGCGGCCCCGCCGCGCAGCGCGGAGCGGGCCAGCGCCACCATGTGCGCCGGGTCGTCGAGCGGTTCTCCGGGGTCGGCCTGGCAGGAGACGACCAGCCGGCCACGGATCGTGTCGAGCACGGTCATCGGGTGATGTCCTCCACTACGGCGCCGAAGGCGCGATCGGGGTCCGGGTCGGACGGTGCGGCGCCCAGCGCCCGGGCGGCCCGGCGCAGCGCAACCAGGTCCGCCGGCCCGGCGCGACGGTCGGGGTCGACGACCAGGTCGGCGGCTCGTTCCCCCTCCAGCGCCCCGTGGGCGGCGGCCAGGTGCACGGCGGCGAACCGTGGATCCTCCGGCGGCACGTCGGCGACCCAGGCCAGCGGCACGCCGGCGGCGACCAGGTCGCGCTGCACCGCGAGCAGGAACGCCGGGTCGTCGCGGACGGCGTGCACCGGCCGGCGGTCCAGGGCGGCGCGGGCGGCGAGCGCGCCGGCCGCCTCGCCCACGGCCCACTCGCCGTGGTGCACCCGGTACGCGGCGGCGGCGACCTGGGTGGCGCCGAGGTTCTTCGCGGCGGCCAGCAGGTTCACCGCACCGCGTGGGACCAGCGCCGTGGCGGGGATGGCGAACGGCGCCGTCTCCCGGTAGACGGGCTCCGGGTGCCCGGTGCGCTCGTGCAGGTCGACGTGATACCAGGTGACGCCGAGCGAGCCGGGCAGGTGGCGGGCGCGGGCACGCCCGGCGACGGGTGCGAGGTCGTGGCCGGTGACCGGCCGGTCGACCACGATCCGGCGCGACTCGCGCAGGTACGGCGCCTCGGCGAAACCGTCGGGCGTGCCCGCGGCCTCCGGGGCGAGCCGCAGCCCGGGGAAGCCCCGGCCACCGTCCTCCCGGGGCGCCTCGGTGCGTAGCCAGTGCACGAACGCGGCGGTCAGCTCGCGGCCGGCGCGTTCCGCCCCGGCCGGGTCGCCGATCGGGTCGTGTCCGGCGCAGTCGTTGGACGCCCAGTTGAGCACCGCCAACTCCGGCCCGGTGGCGCGCAGCCGCCGGTAGGTCCAGAACGGCGGCCGGCCGTCCGGGCCCTCGGTGAACATCCGGTACCGGTGCGTGCCACCGTCCCATCCGGCGATGTCGAAGGAGAGCCGGTGCCGCAGCTCGGCGTAGCGGGCGGGTGCGGGGCCGGTGAAGTCCGCGCCGGGATGGTGTTCCACCAGGGCGCACCAGGTGAACGACTGCTGGGCGGCGGGGTCGGGCCCGCCGGGAACCGCGTCCGGCTCACCGTGCGCCGCGCGGCCCTCGGAGCCGGTGACGGTGGCGAACCCGGCGAGCGGGGCCAGGTCCCCGCGCTCGGTGGCGTCGCAGAACACGGCGGCGGCCAGCACCGTCCCGTCGCTGAGGGTGACGTCGTGTACGCGGCCGTCCCCGGTCCTGGCGGCGACCACCGGGTGGCCGGTCAGCACCGTCACCTTCGCCTCGGCCAGGGCGGTGTCGAGCACCCGCTGGGCGACGGCCGGTTCGAAGCAGAGCCGGCTCACCCAGCCGCCGCCGGGGTTGGCGGTGCCGCCGTAGTGGGCGCGGACGGCGTCGCGGAACGCCCGGTAGCCGGTCGAGGCGCCGAAGCTCTCGACGTGCGGATGTTCGTCGAGCGCCGGCAGCGCCTGCGTGGTGACCTGGCCGCCGACCCGGGACAGTTCCTCGACGAGGATCACCGTGGCGCCGGCCCGGGCGGCGGCGAGCGCGGCGGCCACTCCGCCGAGGCCGCCGCCGATGACGGCCACGTCCGCGGCCAGGTCCGGTACGGGGCTGTTCACCTGTGGTCCTCCAGGGTGAAGTCGATCTCGTAGGTCCGGTGCCAGGGCAGCGTCACCGAGCCAGGTCGGACCGCGAGGTCCGGGATCGCATCGAGCTGTCGCCACCGTTCGCGGAGCAGGTGCTCGACGCGGCCGGTGACGGCTGCGGTCTCCGCGTCGGGGACGTGGTCGTGCCGGGTCGGGTCGGTGCCGCGTTCGTGGCGCAGCCGCGGCCGGGCGTACGACATCCAGATGTGGTCGTCGACCAGCCGGTGGGCGAGCAGCCGCCGGGCGGCGCGCTCGTCGAGGGTGCCGGTGGCCCGCCCGACCTGGTACGCCACGAGCGTGGCGAGCGCGCTGCCGATGGTGTTGCCGGCGGTGTTCCAGCCGGCGAAGCCGGCCAGCCGGGCGTACGTGCCGTCGGTGGCCAGGTCGGCCACGAGCCGGGGATCGGCTCCGTTGCCGAGCGCGCAGTCGGCGAGGGCCACCGGCCGTCCCTCGGCGAGCAGCCGGCGCACCAGCTCGGCCGTCCGCGCCGCCGGGGCAGGGTCGGTGTCCGGCGGCGGGGCGGTCGCCCAGTCGGCCCGGCCGGGTTGCGGCGGGTGGACCACGAGCACCGCGTCGGCCGCGTCGTCCACGATCGTCGCCCCGGCGGCGGCGGCCTGGCTGGCGATCCCGACCCCGACCGGGACGGGCTCGTAGCGGGCCACCCGGTCCAGCCCGTCGGGATCGGCGCAGGCGACCGCGATCCGGGGCACGTGGCCGGTGGCGGCGGTGAGGGCGCGGGCCACCAGCACGGCGCCGATCTCGTCGGCGCCGGGGTGGGCGAGCACCCGGTCGGTGATCTCCAGCCAGGTGGTCCAGGTGCGCAGCCACTGCCACTCGGCGGTGCCGACCGCGGCGACGGCGGTGTCGTCGGCGCCGACGACGAGCGTGTCCAGCACGCCGTCGGCGGCGAGCCCGAGCGCGGCCTGGTTGAGCACGTGGTTGCGCTGGCGGCGGCGCAGGAAGTCCCGGCGGATCGGCGCCGGCACGTCGGTGGTGGGCAGCCGCGACGCGCCGATGTCGTGGTGCAGCGCGGCCGAGTACGCGTGCAGCGCCCGGCCGTGACGGGCCCAGTAGTCGGGTTCCTCGCCCGCGTCGTCGGCGTCGGGCGTGCGTTGCACGACGGTGGCGGCGTACACCGGGGTGGGGCCTTCGGCCAGCGCGGCCCATCGGCCGAGCACGGCCGCGACCGGGTCGTCGCGCAACCGGGAGGCGATCAGGCCGCCGAGGCCGAGCGTCTCCAGCGCGACCACGGCGGCGTCGGCGCGGCGGCCGGCGAGCCAGCCGGCCAGCCGGTCGGGGTCGCCGGGTCGCCGCTGCGCGGGCAGCAGCTCGGCCGGCGGGGTGTGCACCCGGGCGCCGGCGACGGCGGCGACCTGGCCCGGCAGGGTGCGGCAGACCGGCCGGTCGTCGAGCGGCACCAGCGCGATGTCGATCATCGGGTCGCCGCCGCGGCAGGGGTCGGCAGGTCGAGCGCGCGCCGGGCGGCCTCGGCGGCGCCGACGAGCGCGGCGTCCGCCCCGAGCGCGGCCGGGACCAGCGGCACCGCGCCGAGCACCGGCATGCAGGCGGCGGCGAAGGCCGGGCCGGCGGCGGCGAGCAGCTCGGGCACGGCGGCGCCGCCGCCGACGACGATCCGGTCCGGGTCGAGCGTGTTGGCCAGGCCGGCGAGGGCGGTGCCGAGCGCCGCGCCCGCGTCGGACAGGACGGTGCGCGCGTCGTGGTCGCCGGCGCGGGCCCGCCGCACCACCTCGGGCAGGTCGACCGGGTCGCCGGTGCGCTCGGCGTAGCGGGCGGCGACAGCGGGGCCGGCGGCCACCGCCTCCACGTGCCCGGCGGCGCCACACGGGCAGGGGCGTCCGACGGCCTGCGGCACCGGCACGTGGCCGAGGTGCCCGGCGGCGCCGCGGCGGCCGGTGAGCAGGGTGCCGGCGGCGTGCACGCCACCGCCGATCCCGGTGCCGACGGCCACCCCGATCACGGTGGGCAGGCCGCGGCCGGCGCCGTGCACAGCCTCGCCGAGGGTGAAGGCCTGCACGTCGTTGAGGACCGCGCCGGGCAGGCCGAGGCGGTGCCGCAGCGCGCCGGGCACGTCCACCCGGGACCAGTCGCTGATCGAGGTGGTAGCGGCGGTGAGCAGGCCGGTCGCCGGGTCGACCAGACCGGGCGCGCCGACGCCGACCGCCACCGGGTCGGCGCCGAGCGCGCGGACCAGGGCGGCGGCGTGGTCGAGGACGACGGCGGCGCCGTCGCGCGCCGGCGTGGGGGCCTGGGTACGGGCCAGGACGGCGCCGCCGCGCACCAGCGCGGCGGCGGTCTTGGTGCCGCCGATGTCGAGGGCGGCCAGGAGCGGGGCGGTCACGGCGTCCTTCGGGTCACGGTGATGCGGAAGTCGTAGCGGTCGGCGCGGTAGATGCTCTCGGCGCGCTCGACGGCGACGCCGGTGTCGGCGAAGGTCGTCCGGTCCACCCGCAACGCCGGTGAGTAGGGCGCCACACCGAGCAGCGCGGCCTGGTCGGCGTCGACCACGGTCGCGGAGATCACCTGGTCGGCGTGGTCGGGCCGGACGCCACGCTCGGCCAGCACCTCGTAGAGGGACCCGCTGACCAGGCCGGCGTCGAGGTCACCGACCCGTTCGGTGGGCAGCCACACCTCCTCGACGCACATCGGCAGCCCGTCGGCGAGCCGGAGCCGGCGGACGTGGGCGACCTGCGCGCCGGGAGACAGCGACAGCTCACGAGCCACCGCCACACCGGCCGGGACGACGGTGAGGTCGAGCAGTCGCGAGTCGGGGCTGAGCCGGCGGCTGCGCATGTCCTCGCTGAACGAGGTGAGGGCCAGCGACTTGGAGATGGTGGCCGGGTCGGCCACGAACGTGCCCGCGCCCTGGGCGCGGTAGACCAGGCCCTCCTCCTCCAGCCGACCGACGGCCTGCCGGACGGTGGCCCGGCTGACCCCGAACCGGGTGACGAGTTCCCGTTCGCTGGGCAGCGGGTCGTGCGGTCGCAGCGCCGCGCCGATCTCGGCGCGCAGCGCGGTGTAGAGCGCCTCGTGCTTGAAGGCGGTCTTGTTGCCGCTGACGGCGGTCACCCCTTCACCCCTCCCTCTCCGATGCCGCGGAAGAACATCCGCTGCAGGGCGAAGAAGACGGCGAGCAGCGGAATGACTGCGATCATCGTGCCAGCGGCGACCACCCGTTGGTCGTTGGTGAACGTGCCGGAGAGGTACTGCAGCCCGACGGTGAGCGTGAAGTTGTCCGGGTTCTTCAGCACGATCAGCGGCCAGAGGAAGTCGTCCCAGGCGAACAGGAAGCTGAACACGCCGACCACCGCCAGCGAGCCGCGCACGCTGGGCAGCGCGACGCGCCAGAACCGGGCCCACTCCCCCGCGCCGTCGATGGCCGCGGCCTCCTCGGTCTCCTTCGGCAGCGCGAGGAAGGCGGTCCGCATGACCAGGATGGACAGTCCGGAGACCGCGCCGGGCAGCAGCACGCCGAGCAGGGTGTCGACCAGGCCGAGGCTGCGGACGGTCAGGAAGACGTTCACCATGATCACCTCGAACGGCACGACGAGCGAGGCGAGCACGGCGGCGAAGACGGCGCCCCGGCCCCGGAAGCGCATCCGCGCCAGCGCGTAACCGGCCATCGCGCCGAGCAGGCAGTTGGTGAGCACGCTGGCGACCGCGACGATCGCCGAGTTCCCGATGTAGCGCCACACCGGGATGACGTCGGCGACCTTGCCGAAGTTGCCGAGCGTCGGTTCGGCCGGCAACAGGGTGGTGTCCGGTCCGTAGATCGGCTCGCCGGTGCCCTTGAGCGCGGTGGAGAGCTGCCACAGGAACGGGCCGACCAGCAGCGCGGTCATGGCCAGCAGCAGCAGGTAGCGCAGGGCCGGTCCGGCGATGCGACCGACGCCGGCACGTCGCCGGGCCGCGCGGACCGCCGGCTCGGCCTCGCTCCGCTCGGTGCGCTCGCTCATGCCGTACCGGCCGGGCACGCGCTCGCGGCCCTCGCTCCGCTCGGTGCGCTCGCTCATGCCTCGTTCCTCTCGCCTCGGCGGCGCAGCACGAGCGCCAGGACGGAGAGGCCGAGGGTGCCGACGAAGAGCGTCAGGCTCATCGCCGAGGCGTACCCGATCTCGCCGTCGACGCCGAGGCCGACCTCGCGGATGTAGTAGACGATCGACTTGGCCTGGCCGCCCGGTCCGGCGGTGCCGGAGGACAGCACGTAGATCTCGGCGAACACCTTCGTCGCGGAGATCGCGGCCAGCGTCCCGACCAGCAGCATGGTGGGGCGGACGGTGGGCACGGTGACCGACCGGAACCGCCGGACCGCGCCGGCGCCGTCGACGCGGGCGGCCTCGTAGAGTTCGTTCGGCACGTTGGACAGGGCCGCCAGGTAGATGACCATGTAGTAGCCGAGGCCCTTCCAGACGGTCACCAGCATGCAGGAGAACAGCAGCAGGGTGGAGTCGGTGAGGAACGGCAACGGCTCGGCGATCACCCGCAGCTTGACCAGTACGGCGTTGACCAGGCCGTCGGAGGAGAGCAGCCAGCTCCAGATCAAGCCGACCACGACCATCGAGGCGATGACCGGGGTGTAGAACACCGCCCGGAACGCGCCGATGCCGGGCAGCTTCGCGTGCACCAACTGGGCCAGCAGCAGCGGGAGAAGCACCAGGCACGGTACGACGACGACCAGGTAGAGGGCGGTGTTGCCAAGCGCCCGGAAGAACTCGGTGTCGTCGGCGAGGCGGGTGAAGTTGTCCAGCCCGGTGAACTGCCCGCCGCCGAGCGCCTGCGCGTCGGTGAACGCCAGCACGCCCGTGTTGGCGAGCGGTCCCCAGGTCATCAGCGCGGTGACGAGCAGCGCCGGGGTGAGGAAGAGCCAGGGCACGTACCAGCGACGGCCGATCACGTCGGTGAGCTCCTGTCGTGGGAGGGGTGGTGGCGCCGCCCGGCGGGGGCCGGGCGGCGCCGGGCGGCGGTCAGCGGGCGAGCAGCTTGTTGGCCTCGTCCACGGCCTGGTCCAGGGCGGCCTTCGGGTCGAGGTCGCCCTTGACGGCGAGCTGGACCTTCCCGATCACCGCCGCCTTGGTGCGGTCGTCCCACTGCACCGGGGTCAGGTTCTCGGCCTTGGCGATCTGCTCGGCGGAGATCTTGCGGGCCGGCGAGGTCGGGTCGGCGGGGTCCACCTGGGTGAAGTACGGGTCCTTGAGCGAGTCCGCGGTGGACGGCAGGATCGTCACGATCTTGGCGAAGGCGAGCTGGTTCTGCGCGTTGCTGACGAACTTCGCGAACTCCAGGGCGGTCGCCGGGTTCTTGCTCTTCTTCGGCACCAGCAGGCCCATCACCGACATGTTCGTGGTGCCGTCGGCGCTGGCGATCTGGGGGGCGACGGCGGTGGCCTTGGCGACGGCGGGGGCGTTCTGGCCGACCACCTTGAGGAAGTTGGGCCCGGAGGGGAACAGCGCGACCCGCCCGGCGGAGTACGCCTCGGTCTCCTTGGCGTGGTCCTGGGTCAGCCAGTCCGGTGCGATGGCCTTGCTGGTGTAGAGGTCGCGGACCCGGGTCACGTACTGCACGGCCTCCGGGGTGTTGAACGTCCACTTGGTGGCGTCGTCGTTGAGCAGCGGCACGCCGAGCTTCGCCAGGTTGGGCACGAAGCTGTTCTCCAGTGCCGGGTGCCAGCCGTAGAAGCGGCCCTTGCCGGCGGCGGAGAGCTTCTCGGCCTGGGTGAGCAACTCGTCGACGGTCTTCGGCGGGGCGGCGTCGGGCATCCCGGCCTGGGCGAAGAGGTCCTTGTTGTACATGGTGACCTCGCTGGTGAGGTACCACGGCAGGCCGTACGAGCCGGCCTGGCCGGGGACCTTGAAGGCATCCCACGCGCCGGGCACGAAGGTGCTCTTCACGTCGCCGGCGTTGGTCTCCATGTCCACGAAGACGCCCTGCTTCTCCAGCTTCTGGGCGAAGTTGGGGTTCAGGTTGACCACGTCGGGCAGCGTGCCGGCCTGCGCGTCGTTGGTGATCTTCTCCTGCGCGCCCTGGAACGGCAGGTCGACCCACTTGACGGTGGTCCCCGGGTGCTGGGTCTGGAAGTCGGAGATCAGGCCGTTGATGTAGTCGTCGAAGGTGGGCTTGAGCGCGAGGGTGGCGAAGGTGATCTCGCCCTTCACCTCGCCGCTGATCTTGTCGCTGGAGCCGGCTGAGCCGGAGTCGTCGCCGCTGGACAGGCCGCAGCCGCTGAGGAAGAGGGCGGCGGCCAACGCGGCCGCTGCGAAGGCGCGGGTACGCCTCATGAGGGTCCTCCATGCAAGGGGGGTGAAGTGGTACGGACCAGTTCGCCAGAGCTTGGCCGATGATCGCCGCCAGGTCAAGCCTCAGCTCGACTTTTGTGCCGCACGTCCGGAATCGACCTCGACGAGAGCCCTTGACTTGTCCGTACCAGTGCGCCAACGATGGGCCGTATGCCATCCCCCACATCCCTGCGACGGACCGCCGTCTCCGCGGCCGCCGGCGTGGTCCTGCTCGGCCTGCTGGCGGCTCCCGCCGCCGCCCAGCGCGCGCCCGCCGCCGACCCCGGCCTGCCCACCGTCGCCGCCGCCGACGCCGCCACCGCCACCATCGACGCCATCGACCCGTCCTCGCGGGCCGCCGGCATCCTCGCCCTCTACACCCCGGACTCCGGCGCCGAGACCAAGACCAACGCGTTCGGCGGCGAAGCGGTGCTGCGCGCCGCCGGCGGCGGGGCGTACGAGGTGCTGAGCGTCTGCACCGTCCTCGACTCCTGCCCGAAGCCCGGCAACAACGCCATCCCGGCCGACGGGGTGGTGCTCTCCGCGTCCCCACCCGAGACCGGCGGCGTCGACGACCGCCGGTGGCTGCGTGACCACCTGCGCGCCGGCGACCGGGTGCAGCTGCGCAACCTGCTGATCCGGCGCGCCGCCGCCACGCTCGACGCCACCGACCCGACCGCCGCCACGAACCCCGCCGGGGTGGACCCGGCCAAGGGCGAGTGCTTCCCCGGCTGCCGGGGCGCCGAGCAGCTCGTCGCCTACACGCCCGCCGCCGGCCGGGACCGCACCGGCACCAACGACTACGGCTTCGAGGTCGCCGTCCGCGACGGGCGGGTCGTCTCCCGGCAGGGCGGCGACAGCGCCATCCCGGCCGGCGGGTTCGTGCTCTCCGGGCACGGCTCGCGCGGCTCCTGGCTGGAGGGCAACGCCCCGCTCGGCGCGAAGGTCACCGTCGACAGCGCCACCGTCACGGTCGACGTCGACGCGCAGAGCTTCCTGCTCGGCGCCGAGCGGGCGGTGACCGCCGCCCGCGCCGGAAAGACCGCCGCGGTGGCAAGCTGCCTCGACATCGACCCGGCCGCCGTGGACGCCGCCCTCACCGAGGCCACCGACCTGCTGGCCCGGGCCCGCTCCGCGGCCGACGGCGAGCCGGAACGGGCCGCGGAACTGGCCCGCGACGCCACCCGCCGCGCCGACGTGGCCGGCTACCGCACCCGGGAGTCCCGGCCCGTCGAGGGCCGTGGCCTGTGGGTACGCCCCATCGAGACCAGCCCGGAGCAGATCCGCGCCTCGCTGGACCGGATCTCCGCCGCCGGCTTCAACATGGTGTTCCTGGAGACGGTCTGGGGCGGATACACGATCTACCCGAGCGCGGTGGCCGAGCGGGCCGGCATGCCGGCGCAGCGACCCGAGATGCGGGGCTTCGACCCGCTGAAGGTCTGGGTCGACGAGGCGCACGCCCGGGGCATCGAGTTGCACGCCTGGACCCACACCTTCTTCGTGGGCGTGGAGAGCGGTGGCGGCCCGGTGCTGACGGCCCACCCCGAGTGGGCCGCGGTGGAACGCGAGGACGTCGGCAAGGCCGGGCCCCAGCCCTCCCGGATGGAGCCGGGCTACTACTGGATGGACGCGGCGATGCCCGCCGTGCGCGCCCACGTGCTGGCCACCTTCGAGGAGATCCTGCGCGGCTACGCCGTCGACGGGTTGCACCTGGACTACATCCGCTACCCGGTCTCCCTGCCCTACGGGGCGGACTTCTCCTACTCCGCGTACAGCCGCGGGACGTTCGCCGCGGAGCACGGCGTCGACCCGTACACCCTGACGCCCGACTCGCCACAGTGGCCCACCTGGAACGCCTGGCGGGAGAAGCAGATCACCACCTTCGTCGACCAGGTCCGCACCATGCAGCGGCGGGTCGCCGCCGACCGGCAGCTCTCCGCCGCCGTCTTCGCCGACCCGACCGACGGCCTGGCCAAGAAGTTCCAGAACTGGGGCGCCTGGGTCGACGCCGGCACCCTGGACTTCCTCACCGGCATGTCGTTCGGCACCTCGGCCGAGTCCGTCGGCCACGACACCGCCGTCATGCGCGAGCGGGTCGGTGACGTGCCGCTCTACACCGCGACCTACGGGCCGCTGCGGGGCACGTCACCGGACCTGATGCTGGACCAGGTGCAGGCGGTGAACGACGCCGACTCCGACGGTGCGGCGCTGTTCGCCTACAACCAGCTCAACGCCCGCCAGCAGGAGGCGCTGCGCGAAGGTACGTTCCGGACCCGCTCGGTGGTCCCGCACGCCGACTACCGGCACGCCGCCCGCGCCGGCGTCGCCGCCCTGCGCGCGACGGTGAAGCGGGCCACGGCCTGTGCGCCGACGAGGACCACCGCCGACGTCCGGGCCCGGCTCGCGGTGGCCGAACGGCTGCTGGCCGACGGGATGCCCGCCCCGGCGGCCGACGCCGCGGCGAAGCAGCTGGCGAAGGCGGCCGCCGCGGCAGCCCGCTGGGGCGACACCGTGCACCCCGAGCTGATCCGCCGCACCACCCGCGACCTGCGGATGTACAGCCGATGGGCCAACCTGGCCTGACTGTGGGGCTGACGGTGGCGGGGCGCGTCCGGTACCGGACGCGCCCCGCCACTCGTGGTCCACGTCGTAGCCGCGACGCTCATCCACCGGGCGCCGCCCGAAGCATCCTGGTGGCGACCGAGGCCGCCGAACTGGCCGGACGTGTCGCGGTGGCCGATGAGGAAGACGCCCGTCGGCCACACTTGTCGGGTGACGACGACGATCGTGCCAATAACCTCCGCCCACCCGGCGCTCGATCAGGTAACTGCCCTCTTCGACGACTACCGGGTGCACTACGGCCAACCGTCATCTCCCGAGACGACCCGCTCCTGGCTGCACGACCAGCTCGCGCAGCAACGGATCTTCGCTGCTGCTGCCCTCCGAGCCGATGACGTGTGCGGCTTCGTCACGGCCACGATCATGCCCGCCTCGCTGGCGCTGGGCAGCGCATGGTCGATCCGCGACCTCTACGTGGCCCCGCACCATCGCCGTAGCGGTATCGCGAACGCCCTCCTGCAGCACATCATCCACCACGCGCGCACTGCGGGCGCGCGACGCGTGTCACTGCAAACCGAGACCGACAACGTTCCGGCTTTGACGCTCTACACCGATGCCGGCTTCCAGCCCGTCACCGGCCTGGAACTACTCAACCTCAACCTCCACCCCACCTCGCACGATCCAGGCGACACAACCTGAGGCCGCGGACCACAGTCCGGGGAGCGGCCCGGTTCCACGGGCTGAGGCGGTCGGGCCGCGCCGCGTGTTCGAGGCTGCCGATCCGCAGTCGACCGGGTGATCGAGACGGGTCGGGTAAGGAGTGACGGGCGCGCTCGTCTTCCGTACCCGAAGGTCCGCCCCCGGCGGCGCGCTCAGCCGAGCCGCTGACGGATGGTTCCGGAGCACGCCGGGGACCGGCCTTCTCCCAGCGGCAGAACGCCGGCCCCACCGGGCTCGGCGCGCACTACAGTCCAGGCTCATGACGACGGCGACCACGCGCGAGGTCAGATACGCGGCCGACGGCCTGACGATGATCGGGCACCTCGCGCTCCCGGCCGGCGCCGACCGCCGGCCCGCGGTCCTGATCGGCCCCGAGGGGGTGGGGCTCAGCGACGTCGAGCGCGGCCGAGCCGACACGCTCGCCGAACTGGGATACGTGGCGCTGGCCTTCGACCTCCACGGCGGACGCTATCTGGGCGACCCCGAGGAGATGCTGGCCCGTTGCATGCCACTGCTCGCCGACCCCGACCGGATGCGGGGCATCGGCCACGCGGCGCTCGACGTGCTCCGCGCCGAACCGCGGACCGACCCCGACCAGATCGCCGCCGTCGGCTACGGCACCGGGGGCGCGATCGCGCTGGAACTCGGGCGCGACGGCGTCAACCTGCGCGCGATCGGGACCGTCAACGCGCTGACCACCGGTCGACCGGGCGAGACGGCGCGCATCCGCTGCCCGGTCTGGGCCGGGGTCGGGTCGGAAGACCCGATCATGCCGCCCGCGCAACGGGACGCATTCACCGCCGAGATGCAGGCCGCAGGCGTCGACTGGCGCCTCGTGGTCTACGGCGGCGCCTTGCACGCCTTCCACCACCCACCGGTCGACCACACCGTGCTTCCCGGCGTCGGCTACCACCCACGGCACGCGCAGCGGGCTTGGCGTGACGTCGTCGACCTGCTCGCCGAGTGCCTGCCCACGACGGGGTGATCGCCCGGGTGTGGCACCACGCCAACCTGCTGACCCTGGCCTACCAGTTGGGATTCTCCCCCGCCGGCGCCGAGCGCCGCCCTGCCGTGCCAGTTCGAGGGGGCCCGCCGCTGGCGCTCGCTACAGCCGGGCGGGGAACGACGCTTCCACTCCCAGCTCCGCGACAACGGCGCCATCGCCTGCCACCGAGGACGCCCGACGTGCGCCAGCGCCTCAGGACGTCCGACCCGCGGGGGCCGCCGCGTTGCGCGCGACACGGGTCAGGAGGCGGGGCTGACCGTCGACCGGATGTCGGCGGGTGCGGCGGCGATGACGCGTGGCGACAGCAGCACCGGCAGGGGCAACGGCGGACGGCAGAACAACCACTTCGAAAATCTGGAGAATCCGGCACCTGACGAGGGACTTATTCACGGCATATATCTGTCCCACGGCGCCTCGAACAACCTGATCAGCAACAATGCATTCCGGTGGATCAGCGGCGGCCCGATGCGGGTGCGCAACGATTCCAATGGCAACCTCGTCCGGGAGAACCTCTTCACCCGCACCAGCGTCGACCCGGTCGGGTTCTTCTCGGAATGGTCATGTAGCCAGTCCTGCGCAACCACGTACAATCAGCCGGCCGAATGTGGAAGCCACGGCAACGTCTTCGAGTACAACACCCTCTACGACGGTTATGACGGCAAGTGGCTGCCGAGCTGGCACCGCACGCCCGCCGGTGCCGACTACGTCGGGCCCGCCGGGTGCAGCAACGACGGCGAACCGTGGTTGGAGACCCGAAGCAACGTCAGGCCCTGACCGCCGGTTGGTTCCGCGAGGTGATCGGCTGCCGCTCACGATGGAGCTGCCCGTGGATGAAGGTCGCCGCGTCGATCCCTGTGTCGGCTCCGGCTGAAAACTTCAGCCGGCGTTGACAGGCCGGAAGTCGGACGGCAGTGACTGCCTTGGCCTGTCGCCCTGCCGGCGGTCGCGTGCAGGAGGCGACCGCCGTTGCTCCTTGGCTCCGGTGCCAGCGGGCACACAACGGATACGACGACCGAGGCACCAGCAGAACCCCGCGGGGGCGGGCAGCGCTGCCCGTATGCGCGTTGTAGCGTGCGCTGTCATGACGTCAACGTCGGTGCTCGGTCCCAGGCGGGGGCCCCTGTGACACGTCGTCGACGGCTCCTCGTCGCCGCGGCGCTGGCCGTCGCGTTGTGCGCCGCGTATCTGTCAGCCACCACCGGCCATCGCCTCGATCATGGCAGCTCCTGGTGGCATGGAGCTGATGCGGAGTCCCGCACGGAGGGGCCGACGACGGAGGTGCGGTTCGCCTTCAATCCCGGGGGCCAGGTCACGTTCGGCGCGTCCATCCGCAATCCCGGGCCGTGGCCGGTGACGATCACCGGCGTCGCGGGCGAGGGCGGTCCGGGTAATCGGCATGTGTTCAAGATTGCGCGCCTGGCGGTAAACCCTGCCGACGAGGCCACCGCCGTCGTCTTCGACCCGGCTGCGGCGGCACCGTTCCGCTCGATCAGGATCGCCGCAGGCACGGAGTTGCCGGTCTTCGTCACGATCACGATCCCGGACGTGGAGATGGCCCCGGGATCAGGGCTCTTCTTCGATGACCTCTCGGTCGACTACGAAGTACTCGGCCTGCGTCGTCACCAGCGGGTGCCGATGGGATTCCGCTTGTTGGTCCAGTCTGCAAGCGGCCATGTCCCACGCTGACCCCCGACGGTCATAAGCGGCCGTGGTATCAGCATAAGATCGAAGCTACGCGTTCGGTGACTGCGCTCTGGCCCGATGCCGCCACAGGGCGACGGCGACCCATCTAGCGACGAGGGACATCAGCATCGCACCGGCCGCGAGCCACCAACGGCCCGACCACTGCGCAGATGCAGGTGCTGCTGTGACCGGTGCCCGGCACGCCGTCCGCGGCATGAGAGCGAGTCGTCCAGGGGCTCGCCACTCTGTCGCAAACCTGATGAGTGCACAGTAAGCAAGTTGCTTGTCTCCCTCCCGGGAGACGTAGTAGATCTTGTTCCGGTAGTTCCCTTCTTGGAGGTGTCGTGTCGGGATCCGCAGCGCGTCTGCCCCAGATGGCCGTCTACTATCCGTACATTCACTTCCGCGACGTCCGTTGGTTAAAGGTGGCGGCGTTGTACTGGCCGCGTATGGTGCGGGTCGTTCATCCGGATTACCCGACCCGCAACTCCGCCCTGGTCCAAGCGCTGCAGGATGAGCTTGGATTCGTAGTGGATCACTCGCCGACTCCGGCGGCGCAGGCGGTGGTCGGACCGTTCTCCCGGTTCGTCGACACCCTTCCCGCCAAGCGACATGAGGCCTGGCGGATACCCTCGCAGCTTGCCGCCCCGGATCCGAGCGAGTTCTCCGCACCTCAACCGCTCTCGTTGCACGGCACCGAGCCTGGCTGCATCCCCGACCTGGAACACTATGGACCGGCGCAGTGGGCGCATCCGCAGCGACTTGTCGAACGGATCCAGTCTGGAGCACTGGCCGGCGTGCACTCCAGCGAGGTGCTGCCCAACCTAGCCGAGGACCTGATACATGCGGGCCTAGCAGTACCGGCTCGCGGTGACTGGTACGCCATGCACCCGGAACTAGCCTGGATCTACAAGTGTCGACTGATCGAGGAACTAGCCCGGCGAAACAACCTCGCCACTACCACTGACCAACTGGCCGCCCACGCCATCGTCTCCGGTCCACTCACCTTCACACCAGCCGATGACGCCAACCCAGCGGGCACCGACCGGCCGGGCATCTCCGAGACGTTCGGCATGCTGTGCGTTACCGCAGTCACGCCGAGCGACCTCGACCACGTCCCGATAGAAAAGATCATCGAGGTTCGACGTCGCTTCGGCGGACAGTTCGATCGGTGGCGCGAATACATCGACACAGTCGGATCTGATTTGGCCGATCAATTGCGGGATGTCGAGTCGCCAACCATCCTCGCCGCGTACCTGTCTGACGCGGTGTCCCGCTACGCCAAGGCACCCGTGGACGAACTCCGCCGGGGTCTCACGGACGTCGGGATCGAGACGGCCACCCTCGCGATGAACAATAAGTTCGAACTGCCCGCCGGGCTGGCGGCCACCGGCATGCTCGCCCAGCCCCAGCTGGCCCTCGCCAGCGGCGTTGCGCTCGGTGCACTAAGCCTGCGCCGGGCCACGCGAGCAAAGGCGAAGGCGGCTTGGGCCGCCCCAGCCGCCTACCTACTCAGCGTCCAGGAAACGCTAACCCCGAAAACGTGGCTGTCCAGGGTAATCACCGCAGCAAGACGAGCCGCCGGGCTATCGCATTGACCAGCGACAGACGCTGCAACCTGACCGCAGGCCCGAAACCGGTCCGCTGACTGTAGCGCCAAAGGCCCACCGGCTAAGCCCGCCCAGCCGTTCGGCCGCTACGCACTGGCGCCTGTACGACGACAGCTGGTTTCTCGACGGCTCGGACCTGCGCGTTCAACCCGTTGAAGATCTTGTTCAACCCGGCGGCGTCGAGCAAGGTACCCGGCTGGGCAGAGGGCACGCTTTCCAATCCGAGGCCTGGATTTGTAATCCCCTAGTGTCAGCGCTCGTCGGCGGACGTGGCCCACGCGCCCATGCCGAAGTCCCACTCCACTCCCCCCGGTGACCAGCCTCCGCCGGTACCGGTCGGGCTGCTCCTTCCCCACAGCCGCTTTCCCCGCGCGCCTCGAACCGGAGTGCCGCACTGGCACGGGCTATCCCCGAGCCACCTCGCCTACCTCATTTGCCGCTACACCCACGTGGGCGGTGTGGTGCTCGATCTGGACGCGCACCCCGTCGCCATCGCGGCGACCGCCTACCTGCGCCGAGTGCCGGCCCAGCTGATCACCGGTCGCCACGGCTCACGCTTACGGATCCTGCCGCCTGACCCTCAACACGGGGTACGCCGAGCGGAGCTTCGGCCCGGTGCAGGTGTCGACCTGATCCTGGCGAGCCTGCCCGAAGAGGCACAGCCCTTTACTTACGACAGTGCGGCCATGGCAATGACCGCCTGGCGGCCACTGCTGCGTCCTGGTGGGTTCCTGCTCGTCGGGCTCACCAGCGGCCCGGCTCGGCCGGGCGATTTTAGCCACCGCACGACGGTCATCGCCGCCGCCCGCGCTGTCGGGCTCTTCTACCACCAGCACATCCCCGCGGTCCTCGTCCCGCTGCCCGAGCACGAGCCGCGCACTGCCCCGGAGCTACCAGACGAAGCCGACGAGGACCGGCGCCTGCTCGACGGCCGTCATCTCCCGGCGTTCCGGGACTTGCTCGTGTTCGGCACCACCGCCACCGGTGAGGAGGGCACCCGTGCCTAAGCCTCGTCCGCCGTTCCACAATGCCGAACCCCACAACTCCGAGCCGTCGTGCTCTGGCGCGTCTGAGCTGGCGGCTCTGCTCGCCGAGGGCTATCTCGGTTCGGTCTGGCTTACCGGTCAGATCGCGTCGCGTGACCTGCGGCGCGGCCGGTACACCCCGGAGTCGTTGGCCCATCCCGGCAAGATGCTGCCCACCATCCCCCCGGTACGCCATCCGCACCTACACCAACCCCGGCGACGTCGTGTTCGACCCCATGGCTGGTATCGGCACCACCGTCGTCGAGGCCATGCACCTCGGCCGCCACGGCGTCGGCGTCGAGTACGAAGCCGAATGGGTCGCTATGGCGGCGGACAACATCCGCCGCACGGTGCAGGCCGGGGCGCCGGGCCGGGGCGAGATCTACCACGGTGACTCGACCGCACTGCCGACCCTGCTGCCGGCAAGCCTGCACGGCCAGGTCTCCCTCGTGATCACCTCACCGCCCTACGGATCGTCCACCCACGGCCACGTCCGTACCCCTGGCCCGAGACGCGGCAGAGTCCGCAAGGTCCACCACAAGTACGGCGGCGGGGACAACCTCGCCTACCGCAGCCACGGCCAACTCGCCGACGGGTTCACCGCGATCCTCGCCGGCTGCCGCACGCTGCTGCGGCCCGACGGACACGTCGTCGTCACTGCCCGGCCCTACCGCCGCCACGGCGAACTCATCGACATCCCCGGCATGGTCGCCGCCGCCGGCATCAACGCCGGCCTCGAACTGGTCGAGGAGTGCATCGCCCTCATCTGCGGCGTCCGCAACGGTGTGATCATCCCCCGCGCCTCGTTCTTTCAGCAGAAGAACATCCGAGACGCGATCGCCACCGGCGATCCGCAGTGGCTCGTCCAGCACGAAGACGTGGTGATCATGAGGGCTTCCTCATGAGCGACCGCCCGCCCGGGAAGCCGGCTACGCCACCCGGGGCAAGACCAGCGCCGACCATCGAATTCCGTACCGACCCGGAGCTGACCGACGCGGTGGCCCGCGCGCTGCTTACGTTGCTGCAACGCTCGTCCGCCAGCAGTCGCCAGGGGCCGGTCGAGTCCACGGAAGCTTGATCTCTTCATCCCCGTATGGGTGGATCTGGTCGATGGCGCGTCCGGCGCTACCCAACCCCGGATGGTCAGCGGATGCGCACCCCTCAACACCCGGAAGGCACGTTCTGTGACCGTCGACGTACCCCGAATCGAAGAAACTGCCGCTACCTTGCTCGCCGGCCATGCACACCGGCGGTTCGCCTTCTACGGCCGCGTCTCCACCGAGGATCAGCAGGACCCCGTAGCGTCGAGGAACTGGCAGCGCACACGCGCTACCGGCCTCATCGAACCGGCTAGCGGCATCATCGTCGCCGAGTTCTTCGACATCGGTCTGTCCCGCTCCCTGCCATGGAAGCGGCGGCCCCAAGCGGCCAGGCTGCTCGACGCCCTTGCCGACCCGAACCGCGGCTTCGACGCCGTCGTGATCGGCGAGCCCCAGCGCGCGTTCTACGGCAACCAGTACAGCCTGACCATGCCGGTCTTCTCGCACTACGGCGTCGGCCTGTGGGTGCCAGAGGTGGGTGGCGCGATCGATCCCGAGTCCGAAGCGCATGACCTGATCATGAGCGTGTTCGGCGGCATGTCCAAGGGCGAACGCACCCGGGTGAAGGTCCGCGTCCGCACGGCGATGACCTCCCAGGCCAAGATCGAAGGCCGCTTCCTAGGCGGGCGCCCACCCTACGGATACCGCCTCGCCGACGCCGGACCGCACCCGAACCCGGGCAAGGCCGCCGACGGCCGCCGCCTGCACAAGCTCGAACCCGACCCGGCCACCGCGTCCGTTGTACGCCGAATCTTCGCCATGTACCTCGCCAACAACGGCTACTTCGCCATCGCCGAGGCCCTCACCCACGACGGCATCCCGTCACCATCAGCCGCCGACCCCGCCCGCAACCCCCACCGCACCGGCGAAGGCTGGGCCAAGAGCGCCGTCAAGAACATCCTGTCCAACCCCCGCTACACCGGCCGGCAAGTGTGGAACAAACAGCGCAAGGACGAGGTACTCCTCGACGTCAACGACGTCGCCCTCGGCTACGAAACCCGGATGCGCTGGAACGACAAGACCTCGTGGGTGTGGTCCGACGCGATCGCGCATCCGCCGCTCGTCACCGTCAACGACTTCGAGCTTGTTCAGACGATCATGGCGGCCAGCGGTCGGGGCCGCACCGGCACCCGGCAACGAAAGACGCGCCGCCCCTACATCCTTCGCGGTCTCATGCTCTGCGGACTGTGCGGACGCAAGATGCAAAGCCACCAGGCACATGAGACCGCCTACTACCGGTGCCGCTACCCCAACGAATACGCCCTGGCCAACCATGTCCAGCACCCCCGCAACGTCTACGTCGCGGAACGAGACATCGTCCCCGCGCTCGACAACTGGCTGCTCAAAATGTTCGCCCCGCATCGGCTGACCGAAACGATCCGCCAACTGCACGCCGCTCAACCCGACGCCGGCCCCGGCAGCATCGCACCAGAGATCACCGCCGCAAACAAGATCATTGCCGGATGCGACGCCAAGCTCACCCAGTACCGCGCCATCGCAGACGCCGGAGGCGACCCGGCCACCGTCGCCGGCTGGATGGCCGAGGTCAACGCCCAACGCGCCGCCGCCCTCACCCAACGCAATGCGGCAACGACAGCACAAGCGCAGACTCCCCGTCGCCTCACCGAGGACGACATCCGACGCCTCATCGGCAGCTTCGACGACCTCCGGACCACCCTGCGCTACGCCCGCAGCGAGGACAAGAGCACCGTCTACCGCGAGCTACGGCTCGCTCTCACCTACAACCCCGGTGAAAACAAAATCAGCGTCGAGGCTATGCCTGACGCTGATTACTGTGGGGTAACTGTACGTGTCCGAGGGGGGACTTGAACCCCCACGCCCTATACGGGCACTAGCACCTCAAGCTAGCGCGTCTGCCATTCCGCCACCCGGACCTGCTCGTCCAGCCTACCTGGTCGGCCGCGGTGACGTTCACACCGGTTCGGCCGGCCCCGAGGGCCGCACGGGGCATTACTGTACACGGGTCGAAACGATCATGCACATCACCTCCGGCGCCGCACGTCTTCGCAGGTCAACGCCGCCCACGGTCGGGCGGGTAGCGCGCAACCGGCGATTCCGGGCAGCATTGCTCACGTGTCCCACCCCTCCCCGCTGACCGCCGCGCAGCACCAGGCCCTCGCGCTCCGCGCCGCGGGAGACCTGACCGGCGCCCGTCGCCTGCTCGACGACGCGATCGCCGCGGCCCGACCGGCGTACGGCGAGGACCACCAGGACGTGCTGGCCACCGGCCATCTGCTGGCCCGACTGCACCGGGAGGCCGACGACCCGGCCGCCGCCCGTCGCGTCCTCGAAGAGGCGTACGCCGCCGGTGAGCGCCGTCGCGGCGACGCCGACCCGCTGATGCTCGCGCTCAGCTTCGACCTCGCGGGGGTCGCGGAGGAGCTGGGCAACCGGCACGAGGCCCGCCGCAACTACGGCCGCGTGGCCACCGCCGGGCCCGCCGTGCTCGGTCCGGACCACCCCGCGGTACGCACGGCGCGCCACTACCTCGGCGGCTCCGCCGCCGCTCCCGCCGGTTCCGGTCCACTCCCCGGCGGCTCCGCCGCCGCTGCCGGCGGGCACCCCGATCCGGCGTTGGCCGGGCCCACCGTGTCGCTGCCGGCGGTCGCGCCGACGCAGCCGTCCCGGGCGACCGCGCCGCCCTCCACCGTCCCCGCACCGCCTGGTGTCACGCCCGTGCCCGGCGCCGAATGGGCGCCACAACCAGCCCCGGGGTTCCGGGCGCCCGGGGCCTCGTCCGGCGCCGGAGCGCACCCTGTTCCACCCCCGCCCCCGTCACCCCGGTCCGCCCCGGGGCCGGCCCCGCTGCCGCCGCCGGTGGTCCCGTCCCCGCTCCCGCGCACCGGGGCTGACCGGCCGGCGAGCCCCTGGGCGCCCCCGCCACCCCGACCGGGCCTCTCGGCCACGCCGGCTCCGCCGGAAGCCGGCCCGGAGACCGTGCCCTCTCCGTCCGACGCCGACGGCCCGCCGGCCCCACCGAGCCACGGAGCGCCGCCGCCGATCCCGACGCCCAACGGGGTGCCACCGATCCCCGCGGCGCACGGGGCACCGCCGATCCCGACGACCCACGGGTCTCCACCGATCCCGACGACCCACGGCGCACCGCCGGTCCCGACGCCCCGTGGAGCGCCACCGATCCCGCCGCCCCACGGCGTATCGCCGGTCCCATCGGGCCACGGGACTCCACCGATCCCCGCGGGCCACGGGACTCCACCGATCCCGGCGAGCCATCGGGTGACGCCGGTACCGCCCGCTCCCGGCGTGACGCCGGTACCGCCCCGGGCACCGGTCGCCCCGCTTCCGCCTCTCGATCCGGCGGCGTCGACCACCGGCGCCGTCGCGCTACCACCGCCGCCGGTCGTCCCCCCGCCTCGCCGGCCGTCGCCGCGCTCCCCCTGGGCGAGCACCGGGGCGCTTCCGGATGCCGCCGTCCCGCCGCCGGCGCCGGCAACGGGGGCTGATGCGACACCGACGTCTCCGTCCACCCTGGCACGCGTCACCGGGCAGGAACGCGAGGCCGGCACACCCGTACCGCCGACGCCACGGGTCCCGGAGCCCGGGCCCGGTTCGCCGGCCCTCGGCACCACGTCGGCGGGGACACCCGCCACGTCGTCGTCGACCACCGCGCCGGCACACCGGCCCGACGAGCCGGCCGGGGCGGCGGCGGACGGACCCGGATCCGGGCCACTGACGCCCGGCCCGGGCTGGGACAAGCCGACCGTTCAGGTGCGGCAGATCGGCCCGTTGCTGCGCGAGGAGGCGGAGCGGCGGGCCGCCGCCATGCCCTCGGCCGACACCGTCCCGACGAGCGCGCAGCCGGCCGCCCCGCGTTCCGTCGACGGGGCGCCGGCGAGCACCCACCTCCCGGCGAGCTCGCAACCGACGAGCGGGGCGCCGGGCGGACACCTGCCGGACGGACCGCCGTCGGACGGACCGCCGTCGGTTGCGGGTTCGCCGAGCGCACATCGGCCGGAGACGGCCCCGGTGAGCGGCCCACCAACGCGCCCACCCGCGCCCCGTGCACTCCCGGAGAGCGGTCCGGCCGCGCCGGCACGTCCGGCCGCCGGAGCGGTGGCACCGGGGTACTCGCCGGTCCCGCCGGGCAGTGAGGCGTTCGTGCACACCGGCGGCGGGTCACCGACCCGACCCGTGAGCGGACCGCCCGGCCACCCGGTGAGCGGACCGCCGGAATATCCGGTCAGCGGCATACCCGTGAGCGCCACGCCCGTGAGCGCCACGCCCGTGAGCGGCCTACCCGTGAGCGGCACGCCCATCAGCGGCATGCCCGTCAGCGCCGCACCCGTGAGCGGCACGCCGGCGCCCCCGTGGGGGATGACCGCGCCGCCCTGGAGCAGCGTGGCACCGTCCCAGCCGGTTGCCGGGCCCGACCCCGAACCGGCGCCGGACACCGTCGACGCCCCCGAGGCGGGACCGAACGTCGTCGAGGAGCAGCGCGGTGCCGTCGCGGAGCACCGGAGCACGGACCGGCACGACCGGGACGTCGACGGCGATGCGCCGGACCGGGGGTGGCCGCTGCCGGTCAACGACGGGCTGCCGGACTTCCCGGAGGCGGAGCGGCCGGACCCGGCGGCGTACCCGGAACAGGGTTCCTGGCCGGCGGTGCCGCCGGCGTTCCACCAGCCGGCCGCGTACCCGGTGGCGGTGGAGCCCGAGTCGCGCGGCCGGAACCGGACGGTGCCGGCCCTGGTGGTCGGCGGCGCGGTGCTCGCGCTGGTGGCGGTGGTCGCCGGGGGCGCGGTGTGGCTGAACCGGGACGCGGCGCCGCCCGCTCCCGCGCCCGGCGCGGTCAAGCCGAAGGTGACCGGCCCGCCCCCGGGTGACCTGCGGCTGCGGGACGACACCACCACGATCACGGTGACCTGGACCGACCCGACGGACGGCGGGGTGCCGTTCGTGGTGGCCGGCGGTCGGGCCGGGCAGAAGCTCGGCGTGATGGCCACCGTGGACGCCGGGCAGACCCGGTACACCGTGAACGGGTTGAGCGCCCGGCTGGACTACTGCTTCACGGTGCTGGCGGTCTACTCGACCGACTCGTACGCCACGTCGGGTCAGGTGTGCACGGACCGGGAGGGCACCGGCGCCACGCCGAACTGACCGGCCACCGGGGACACGCTCGGTGTCCACAGGAGGACGGTGCGGGTTTCACCTGCCCCGGCCGGCCCCTATGATGGCTCCGGCTCTGGGGAGGGTCGGCCGGGCGCGGCACCCTCCTCCACCGACGGGAAGGCAGCCGGCTGTGACCACCATCGAGGAC
This sequence comes from Micromonospora sp. NBC_01392, assembly GCF_045040125.1. Taxonomy (NCBI): domain Bacteria; kingdom Bacillati; phylum Actinomycetota; class Actinomycetes; order Micromonosporales; family Micromonosporaceae; genus Micromonospora; species Micromonospora sp. NBC_01392. Next base: position 5,083,561 of record NZ_CP109549.1, read on the forward strand.
GTCACGAGCACCGCCGGGCCGGAGACGGCCCGCCCCCGGAAGCGGATGCGCGGCGGGCTGGTGACCATCGGCACCGTGGCCGCGCTGCTGGCGGCGATGGGGTTGACGGTGCTCGGGCTGGGCGCCGCCGACAACGCGGTGGCCAACTTCGACTCGTCGTCCTGGCTGTGGAGCACCACGCGCAGCGAGTTGGCCCGGGTGAACGGCATCACCGCCCGGGTGGACACCCGGATGGAGGTGCCCGGCGGGCGGCGGCACCAGACGCAGGTCGCCCAGACCGACCGGCTGCTGATCCTGCGGGACCTGAACACCGGCCAGGTCAGCTCGCTGGATCTGGCCACCTTGCAGATCACCGCCACCACGCCGACCGCGCCGGGGCTCGGGGTGAGCGTCGCGCTGCACGACGACGAGGCGTTCGTGGTGGACGCGGTGCAGGGCATCGTCCGGCAGCTCGACCCGCGGGCGTTGACGCCGGTGGGCGAGCCGGTCCGGTACCCGCCGGGCATCACCGGCGGGACGTTCGACGGCGCGGGCAAGCTGTGGATCGCGGTGCCGAGCGAGGGCACCGTCTCGGCGGTCACCGCCGCCGACCTGCCGGCCACGCCGGGTGACGCGCCGGCCGGCGGGCTCAGCCCGAAACGGGTCGAGACGTACGAGGTGGCGGAGCCGGCGCACGAGCTGGTGGTGTCCACGCTGGACGAGGGGGTGGCGGTGCTGGACCGCACCTCCGCGTCGCTGGTGACGGTCAGCGGCGGCCGGACGCGGCGGGCCGGCCTGACCATGACCGCGCCGGGCAGCCTGCCGACGCGGACCAGCGGGCCGCAGGTGCCGGTCACGGTCCCCGGTGACCGGTCGGTGCACGTGGTGCGCGACGGGGCCGAGGTGAAGCGGTTCACAGTGCCCGGCGAGGGCGCCCGGCTCAGCCCGGCGGTCGCCTGGGCGGGTCGGTTCTACGTCGCCGACGAGGGCACCGGCACGGTCTACTCGTTCGACGCCGGCGGGCAGCTGGTGGAGGCGATCAAGGGCGCCGGCCGGCCGGGCCCGGTGGAGCTGGAGGTCCGCGAGAACCACCTGTTCATCAACCCGCCGGACTCGTCGACCGCGCAGGTGGTCGACGACCACAACAGGGTGCGCGAGGTGGACAAGTACGCCAACGACGTGCTCGGCGGTGACCCGCCGCCGGCGCCCCCGCCGCCGCCCCCGCCGAAGAAGCCGAAGGTGAGCCGGCCGGGCGCACCGAAGGCGGTCACCGCCGCCGCCGGCGACGCGTCGGCGCGGGTGAGCTGGCAGGCCGCCGCGTCCAACGGCGCCGAGATCATCAGGTACGAGGTGGAGGGCGCCGGCCAGACCCACCAGGTGGGCGCGAACCAGCGCGCGTTGGAGATCACCGGCCTGACCAACGGCGAGACGTACACGTTCGCGGTGCACGCGGTGAACGCCAAGGGCGACGGTCCGGCGCGCCGCAGCAACCCGGTCGTGCCGACCGCCGAGGTGCCGGACCCGCCGACGGCGGTGACCGCCGAGGCGCGCCCGGACGGCACGGTCCGGGTGAGCTGGCCCGAGGCCAACGGCCAGGGCAACAAGGTCGCCCGGTACGCGGTGACCGCGACCTCGGCCGGCGCGAGCGCCCCGGCCGGCGAGTCGCCGAAGCCGGAGCTGGTGGTGCCGGCCGGGCAGTTGGAGTACGGCACGCAGTACGCGTTCACGGTGACCGCGGTCAGCGACAAGGGCGCCGGGTCGAAGGCGTCGCCGGTGAGCAACACGGTGGTGCCGTTCACCGCGCCGAGGGCGCCGACCGAGCTGCGCGCGTCCACGGTGGCCGACCAGCCCGGCACGGTCGCGGTGCAGTGGTCGCCGGCGGTGGAGAACGGTCGCCCGGTGACGAGGTACGTGGTGGAGGCCGGCGGGAAGACGGTCGAGGTGACCGACGTGCGGGCCACCGTGGGCGGGCTCGGCAACGGCCAGAACGTCACGGTGACGGTGAAGGCCGTCAACGAGGCCGGCCCCGGCGCGGAGGCCAGCACCACGGCGCGCACCGTGGCCGCGCCCCGGATCACGGTGACCGGCTCGTCGGCGGACGCCACGTCGGTGACGGTGACGTTCACCGTGGACGCCGGCGGCGGAAAGGCCACCTGCACGGCCGCGACCGGCGGCAAGACGGCCACCGGGAGCTGTGCGAGCCTGCGGGTGACCGGGTTGACGCCGGGCACGGCGTACTCGGTGGCGCTGACCGCGAGCAACGCGGCCGGCAAGGGCACGGCCACCCGCGCCCAGACCACCGACCCGCTCTACGGCGTCGCCACCTGCAAGAACGGGCCGGACGGCGACCAGCGGACGTACTGCGACAAGGACGTCTCGGGCCGCAACGGCAACGAGATCTTCGAGGTCACCCGGCAGGACGACGACCGCCAGGCGGGTTGGGTGCCGGACGGCCACCGGCTGCGGACCTACTGCAAGGCGAAGGGCGAGAACGTGGACGCCTGGATCTACAACAAGAACAAGCAGAGCACCTGGTGGATCCAGGTCGACTACAAGGGCCGGACCTACATCCCGTGGGCCTGGCTCAACCTGGAGGGCGGCGACAACCTCAACCTGCTGCCCGCCTGCTGACCACGATCTCTTCCTCGAAAGGCGCCCCGTGAACACGCACGAACCGCTCAGCCAGCCGGAGGTGCAGGGCTTCGCCGCCCTGGCCGCCCGGCTGGCCGACAACGTCAACGCGGTCGTGCTGGGCAAGCCGCAGGTGGTCCGGCTGGCGCTGACCGCGCTGTTCGCGCAGGGGCACGTGCTGCTCGAGGACGTGCCCGGGGTCGGCAAGACCACGCTCGCCCGGGCGGTCGCGGCCACCGTGCAGGGCGAGTGGCGGCGGATCCAGTTCACCCCGGACCTGCTCCCCTCGGACGTGTCCGGGGTGACCATCTTCAACCAGGCCAGCCGCGGCTTCGAGTTCCACCCGGGGCCGGTGTTCGCGAACATCGTGATCGCCGACGAGATCAACCGGGCGTCGCCGAAGACCCAGTCGGCGCTGCTGGAGGTGATGGAGGAACGCACCGTCACGGTGGACGGCGTACGCCACCCGGTGCCGCAGCCGTTCCTGGTGGTGGCCACGCAGAACCCGGTCGAGATGGACGGCACCTACCGGCTGCCGGAGGCGCAGCTCGACCGGTTCCTGGTGAAGCTCTCCGTCGGCTATCCCGACGAGGCGGTCGAGGTGGAGGTGCTGCGCGGGGCCACGGTCCGCTCCCCCGACTCGCTGAGCGCGGTCACCGACACCGCCACGGTCGGCGAGATGGTGCAGATGGCCCGGCGGGTGCACATCGCCGAGCCGCTGTACGCGTACGCGGTGCGGCTGGCCGCGGCGACCCGTACCCATCCGCAGGTGCGGGTCGGGGTGAGTCCGCGCGGGGTGATCGCGTTGACGCGGGCGGCGTGCGCGTACGCGCTGATCGACGGTCGGGGCTGGATCATGCCGGAGGACCTGAAGGCGCTTGTCGGGCCGGTCTTCGCGCACCGGCTGCTGCTCACCCCGGACGCGCAGGTGCGGGGCGTCACGCCGGCCGAGGTGCTGCGCCAGGCGGTCGCCTCGGTGCCGGTGCCGTTGCCGTCGGGCCAGCCCGCCCCGGTGCACGGCTGAGCGTGGGCATCACCGCCCGGGGGATCGGGTTGCTCGTCGCCGCCCTGGTGCTGCTCGGCGTCGGCTTCCGGTACGCGTACCCGGAGCTGACCGTGCTCGGCGCGGCGGCCGGCGTCGCGGTCGGCTACGCCGGGGTGACCGCCGCCTGGCGGCCCCGGTTGACGGTGGCGCGGCGGGCCGACCCGGACCGGGTGGCCCGGGGCGAGCCGGCGGCGATGGAGCTGACCGTGCGCAACACCGGCCGCCTGCGGGCGGCGAACCTGGTCGCCGAGGACCGCTGCGCCGGCGCGCTGGTGCCGGTGCCGGTGCTGCGGTTGCGCCCGGGGCGGGACACGGTGGTGCGCTACCCGGTGCCGACGCACCGCCGGGGGGTGGTGCCGGTCGGTCCGCTGCGGGTGGTGCGCCGGGACCCGCTCGGGCTGGTGGCGCTGGCCCGTGGCTACGGCGGCACGGTCGGAGTGTGGGTGCACCCGCGCATCCACCCGATGTCCGCGGTGCCCACCGGCGCCGGACGCAGCCTGGACGGGCGCACCGACAGCGTGCCGCACGGGTCGATCACGTTCGACTCGCTGCGTGAGTACGTGGTCGGTGACGAGCTGCGCCGGGTGCACTGGCGGACCAGCGCCCGGGTGGGTGAGCTGATGGTGCGCGAGAACGTGGACACCAGCCTGCCGCGCCTCGTGGTGGTGCTGGACAACCGGGTGGCCGCGCATCCGGGGCGGGTCGCCGGGGTGGCGGAGTCGTTCGAGTCGGCGTGCGAGGCGGCGGCGTCGGTGGTGGCCGCGGCGGCGCGGGAGTCCCTCCCGGTGCACCTGCTGCTGGTCGCGCCGGCCGACGCCGAGCCCGCCGGGGTGGCCGGGCCGCTGGACCGCCTCGCCGCGACCGAGCTGGCCGGTGGCGGGCCGGAGGTGCTGTCGGCGGCGACGGGCCGGCTGCGCCAGGACCGGCTCGGCGACACGCTGGTCTTCCTCACCGGGCCGGGGGCCGCCGACGAGCTGGGGCACGTGGGCGCGCTGCGCGGCGCGTACCCGTCGGTGGTGGTGGGGATGTTCGGCGCGGCGGCGCCGACGGCGGCCGGCGCGGCGGGCCTGGTGGTGCTGGACGCGGCCGACGGCGCGGCGTTCGCCGCCGAGTGGGACGGGATCCGCCGGTGGTGACCGGGACGCCGGCCCGGGAGTGGGCGGTCCGGGCGCTGCGGGCGGCGCCGGTGCCGGTGGCGCTGGTGGTGCTGGTCGCGCTCGCCGGTGTGGTGCTCGGCCGGGTGTACGCGGATCCGCTGCTGACCCGGCTGATGGTCGGCGCGGCGGTCGGTTCGGTGGCGGTCAGCGTGGCCGCCCGACGGTTGGCGTCGTGGCTGGTGGCGCCGTTGTCGGTGGCCGCGCTGGCCGGCTGGACGCTGCTGTCGCTGCGGCTGGCGGCGAGCCACGCGGCGCTGCCCGGCGGGCTGGGCGAGGTGGCCGCCGACGCCGCCCGCAACGCGATCCCCCGGCTGCTGACCGCGATGATCCCGGTGCAGCCGACGCCGGACACCGTGCTGGTCCCGGTGGTGGCCGCCTGGCTGGCCGGGCTGACCGCCGCCGAGGTGGCGGTGCGGGCCGGCCGGGTGCTGGCCGGATACCTGCCGCCGGCGTTGCTCTACGCCGGCGCGCTCTACGTGGTCGGGCCGAACGCGGAACCGGCGGTCGGCCCGACGGTGCTGTTCGCGGCCGTCGCGGCGGTCGGCCTGGCCGCGCCGGGACGCCGGCCCGACCCGGCGACGGACGCCGACCCGGTCGCCGGGCTCGCCCCGGCGGTACGCGCGGCGGTGCGGCTGCGGCTGGCCGCGGCGAGCGCGGCCGGCCTGGTCCTGGTGGTGGCGCTGGCCGCGCTGCTCGCGCCGGTGGTCGCCGGTCAGGTCGACGCGCGTCCGGTCGACCCGCGCCGGTACGTGGAGCCGCCGCAGGTGGAGTCGTTGGACGAGAACCCGCTGATCCGGATCTCGGGGTGGGCGTTGAACCCGGACCAGCGGCTGCTCGACGTGCGCACGGTCGTCGGGCCGGCCGAGGGTGGTCCGCCCCGGATCCGGTTGGCGGTGCTCAGCGACTACGACGGGGTGACCTGGCGGGTCGGGGCCACGTACCGCAACGCGGGGCGGATCCTGCCGGCGGTCGAGCCCGCGCCGGGGGCCACCACCGAGGCGGTGCGCCAGGAGATCACGGTGGGCGACCTGACCGGGCGGCTGCTGCCGGCGGTGCCGACGCCGCGCGAGGTGGGCGGCGCGCGGGTGGCGTACGACCCGGCGAGCGGGACGCTGATCCGCCCGGAGGGGCTCGTGCCGGGGCTGCGGTACGAGGTGTCCTCGGTGCGGGAGCGCCCGGATGTGAACCTGGTGAGCACCGCGAACGTGCCGGCCGGCGACGCGGTGGCGCGGGTGCTGCGGGTGCCGGACGGGGCGCCGGAGCAGTTGCGCCGGCTGGCCGCCCAGCTCGCCGAGGCAAACGGCGCCCCGTACGCGCGGGCCGACGCGATCGCCACGTTCCTCGCCGAGCACTACCGGTTGACCGCGGACGCACCCAGCGGGCACGCGTACCCGAATCTGACGTTCTTCCTGTTCGGGCCGCGTAACGGCGGCGGGCAGCGGGGCACCTCGGAGCAGTTCGCCGCCGCGTTCGCGGTGCTCGGCCGGCTCGCCGGGCTGCCCACCCGGGTGGTGGTGGGGTTCGCGCCGAACGCGGACGGGCCGGTGCGGGCCGCCGACGCGTACGCCTGGCCGGAGGTGCTGTTCGACGGCGTCGGCTGGGTGTCGTTCGATCCGTTGCCGCGCCCGGACTCCGCGCCCCGCCCGGTGGAGGAGGACTTCCGGCCGCAGCCGGAGGAGCCGCCGCCGTCGGAGGTGCCGGCGCCGACCGAGCAGCCCTCGGCCTCTCCCCCGGCCGCGGCGTCCGCGCCGGACCGGGCCCGCGGCGGCCCGGGTACGCCGGTGCTGGTGGGCGGCGGCGTCGGCGGCCTGGTGCTGGTGGTCGGCGCGGTGTTGGCGGCCCTGGCGGCGACGCGCCGCCGGTTGAGCCGGTCCCGGCTGGACCGGGGTGCTCCCGGCGAGCGGGTCGCCGGCGCCTGGCGGGAGCTGACCGACGCGCTGCGGCTGGCCGGCCGCCCGGCCGGGTCGGACCTGGCGGCGGCGGAGGTCGCCGAGCGGGCCCGGAGGGCGCTGGCCGAGGCCCGCGCGGCGACCGGTGCGTCGCCGGCCGACGACAGGGCTTCCGACGACAGGGCGTCCGGTGGCGACGTCGGCGAGCTGGCCGGGTTGGTCAACCAGGTGGCCTTCGCCCCGGGCAGCACCACCGGGCAGCAGGCGGACCGGGCGGCGACGCTCGTCACCGCGTACGGGGAGGCGCTGCGCGACGCCCGGCCACGCTGGCGGCGGCTGTGGTGGCGGGTCCACCCGGGTCCGCTGCGCTGGCGGCGCTGACGCCCGCACGCACGCTGGTTGCCGACCGCGGCACGGTGGCGCGCGGACGCGGGCGCGGCGCGGGCCGGTCAGGAGTCGGCGGCGCGCAGCTTGCGGACGAGTTTGCGCAGGCCGGCCTGCCAGCCGTCCGGGTCCTCGGCGCGGCGGCGGGCGTAGTCGGCGACCTCCGGGTGGGGCAGGATGAGGAACCGTTCCTCGGCCAGCCCGGCGACGACCGCGTCGGCGACCTGGTCGGGGGTGAGGATCGCGCCGGACGCGGCGATCACCCGGGCGCCGAGGTGGCCTTCGGCGAGCCCGTCGGCGAGCATCGGGGTGTCCACGCCCTGCGGGCAGAGCGCGCTGACCCGGATGCCGGCGTCCCGGTAGGTGATGGCCAGCCAGTCGGCGAGGCCGACCGCCGCGTGCTTGGTGGCGGTGTAGGGCGCGTCCCCGACGGCGGTCAGCAGGCCGGCGGCCGAGCAGGTGAGCAGCAGGTGGCCCTGGCCCCGGCGCAGCATCCCCGGCAGCACCGCCCGGGCGCTGTGCAGGTGGCCGAGCACGTTGACCCGCCAGGCCCGGTCCCAGTCGGCGTCGGGCGCGTCGAGGCCGCCGCCGGTGGCGACCCCGGCGTTGGCGCAGAACAGGTCGATCCGGCCGTGGCGGCGTTCCGTCTCGTCGACGAACGCGCGGACCGCCGCCTCGTCGGTGACGTCCAGCCCGACGCCGGTGGCCACCGGGCCGATCGCCTCGGCCGCCGCGCGGGCCGCGTCGGCGGCCAGGTCGGCGAGCACCACGGCGGCGGCGCCCTCGGCAGCGAAGCGGCGGCCCAGCGCCGCGCCGATGCCACCGGCCCCGCCGGTGATCACCACCACCCGGTCGGTCAGGTTCATCTCAGCTCCCGTCCTCGGCGCCGGCCCCGAGCCGGGGCAACAAATCAGCCCAGGCCGTCGCGCCGCCCTCGGTCGTCTCCGGGGTGGGCAGCAACGCCAGCACCGGCACGTCGACGCCGTGCGTGGCGTACCGGCGGGCGGCGGCCACGCACCGCTCGGGCGAGCCGTGCAGGATCAGCGCGTCGACCACGTCGTCGGGCACCGCGGCGGCGGCCCCGCGCCGGTCCCCCGCCGCCCAGGCCCGCCACATCTCGCCGAGCGTCTCCTGCCGACCCAGCCAGCGGTGGAAGGCGGCGTACGCGGGCACGGTGAGATAGCCGGTGATCAGGCGACGGCCCAACGCGCGGGCGTACGCGGCGTCCTCGGTGGGGCAGACGAAGATCCGGGCGGCGACCTCGAAGCCGGGGCGGCGCTCCCCCAGCTCGGCGAGCGCGGTCGGCACGTCGTCGGCGGCGAGCCAGTTCAGGATCACCCCGTCGGCCTCGGCGGCGGCGAGCCGCAGCATGCCGGGGCGCAGCGCGGCCAGCAGCACCGGCGGTGGCACGGCCGGCGGGCGTTCCAGGGTGAAGCGTCGGACCGTGAACGTGTCGTACGCGCCGTCGACGGTCTCGCCGCGCAGCGCCGCCCGCAGGAAGCGCAGCACGTCCCGGGTCCGCCGGTACGGCTCGTCGAACGGCACCGCGTTCCAGTCCCGTACCAGCACCGGCGAGGACGCGCCGACGCCCAGCGCGAAGCGGCCCGGCGCGGCCTCGGCCAGCGCGGCGGCGCTCATCGCCAGCAGCGCCGGGCCCCGGGTGAAGACCGGGGTGATCGCGGTGCCGAGGCGCAGCCGGGGCGCCCAGGCGGCGGCGAGCGCGAGCGGGGTGAACGCGTCGGTCCCGGCCACCTCCGACGACCAGACGTCGGTGAACCCGGCCCGGTCCAGCGTCGCGTAGACCTCGGCGTGGTCGGCGAGCGGGATACCGCCCAGCGGCACGGTCATGCCCCATCGGTTCGTCACCCGTCGATCGTGCCCGCCCGGCACCGCCGGAGCAAGATCGGGGGCGATCCGACCGATCCGCGCCGCCGAGGCCGGTGGGGGTGTTACGACTGCCGGGTGGACGCGATCGAGGGCAGGGCACGACGGTGAGGGTCGACGAGCCCGCCACGCTGCGCTCGGACGACGGCGACGGCGACCGGGCCACGTTCCTGGAGCTGTTCTTCGACCTGGTCTACGTGTTCGCGCTGACCCGGATCTCCGCGCGCGCCTTCGAGGACCTGGCCCTGGAGGGCGGCAAGACCACCTGGTCGGCGGTGACCGGCGGCGGGAAGACGTTGCTGCTGCTGATCGCGCTCTGGATGCTCTGGCAGGGCACCGCGTGGACCACCAGCCGCTACGACCCGTACCACCTGTGGTTGCAGGTCATCGTGATCACCGCCCTGGTGTCGGCGATGGTGATGGGGGTGGCGATCCCCCGCGCGTTCACCGGGAGCGGCCTGGCGTTCGCCGTCGCCTACGTGGTGGCGAACGTCGGCCGTTCGGCGATCCTCCTGCTGGTGCTGCGCCGGATCCAGTACCGCCGGCTGAAGCTGCGGATGCTGATCACGTACGTCGTGTCCGGGGTGCTCTGGCTCGCCGGCGCGGTGCTGCCCACCAACCCCCGGGTGGTGCTCTGGAGCGCCGCGCTGGTGGTGGAGTATCTCGGCAACCGGTTCGGCTGGCCGGTGCCGGGCCTGGGCCGCTCGACGATCTCCCGCTGGGACATCCACGGCAAGCACCTCGCCGAGCGGTACCAGCAGTTCTACCTGGTGGCGATCGGCGAGACGATCCTCGTCAGCGGCCTGACGTTCACCCGCTCGCCGGGCGGCTGGCAGAGCATCGTCGCGTTCTCCGCCGCCCTGGCGACGTCCGTGCTGCTGTGGCGGATCTACGTGCAGCGGGCCGGGCAGATCCTCGGCGAGGCGGTGACCGGCGCCGAGCATCCGGCCACCATCGGCCGCTCCGCCGCCGACACCCACATGGTCATGGTGATCGGCGTGGTGGCCACCGCGATCGGCTACGAGCTGGCCGTCGAGCACCCCAGCGGGCACAACGAGCTGGCGTGGCTCGCCGTGGTGCTGGGCGGGCCGGCCCTGTTCCTGGCCGGCCGGGCCCGCTTCGAGTACGAGGTGTTCGGCCGCGTCTCCCCGTCCCGGCTGGTGGCGATCGTCGCGCTGCTGCTGCCCGTGCCGTTGCTGGTGCGCGTCCCGCTGCTGGTGGCGGCCGGGTACGCGGTCGTGGTGCTGGCGGCGGTGGCGGTGGCCGACGTCCGGCGCGCCTGGGGCCGCCCGCCGGAGGCGGCCGCGCCGCCGTTCTGACCGCGCCCGCCCCGCTTTCCGACCCCGCCCGCACCGCTTTCCGACCGCCCGCGTCGTCGTGCCGGCCGCGTCCGCCGCCTCCCGCCGGTGTGCCGACGCCGCGCCCGCCGCCGGGCTACGATCCGCGCGTGACGTTCTCGCTCGTCGCCCGCTCCGCCGACGGGCACCTGCACGGCGTGGCCGTGGCCAGCCGGTTCCTCGCCGCCGGGGCGCTGGTGCCGGCCGCCGAGGCACGGGTCGGGGCGGTCGCCACCCAGGCGCACGCCAACCTCGCCTACCGGGCGCAGGCCCTCGCGCTGCTGCGCACCGGCGTCACCGCCGCCGACACGGTGGCCGGCCTGGTCGCCGCCGACCCGGGGCGTGACGACCGGCAGCTCGCCGTGGTCGGCGCCGCCGGGGCCGGAGCGACCTGGACCGGGCCGCGCTGTCACCCCTGGGCGGGTGGTCAGGCCGGCGACGGCTGGGCCGCGCAGGGCAACATCCTGAGCGGCCCGCAGGTGATCGACGCGCTGCGCGACGCCTGGCTCACCGGCGTCGATCTGCCGTTCCCGCAGCGGCTGCTCGCCGCGTTGACCGCCGGTGACCGGGCCGGCGGCGACCGGCGCGGCCGGCAGAGCGCCGCGTTGCTGGTGGTGCGGCGCCACGGCGGGTACGCCGGCACCGGCGACGAACTGGTGGACCTGCGGGTGGACGACCATCCGGACCCGGTCGCCGAGCTGCGCCGCCTGCTCGGCCTGCACACCATGATCTTCGGCCGGCCCGACCCGGCCACCTTGCGCGACCTCACCGGGCCGCTCGCCGTCGAGGTGGCGGAGTTGCTCGCCGCCGCCGGGCACCCGGTCGGCCCGGCCGGCCTGGACGACGCGCTCGCCGCCTGGTCCGGCCTGGAGAACCTGGAGGAGCGCTTCGTGCCGGGCCGGATCGACCCGATCGTGCTGGAGCACCTGCGGCGCGGCGCGGCCGACCGGTCGGGTGCCGACGGAACCGCCGGGCCGGCGCCCGCGACCGGCTGACCGGGCCCGGCCGCGACCGGCTGACCCGGCCCGGCCGCGACCGGCTGGCCCGGCCGCCGACGGGAACCGGCCGCCAGGCCGCCGACGGAACCGGCCGACCGGCGTCGGCGATCGGGTGACCCGGCTCAGCCGCCGAAGGCGAGTCGGCGGATGCCGGCCGCCGCCAGCGCCGCCCGCTCCGCGTCGGTCAGCGGCAGCCGGCCGGTGGCCTTGCGCAGCACCGTGAGCGCGTCCCCGCCGAGCCGCTCCGGCACCGGCCGCCCGGCGGTGAGCACGTCGACCGTCACGGCCGCCGCGGTCGGGGCCGTCCAGGGCGGCCGGTCCAGCGCGTCGGCCAGGTCGAGCCCGTGCACCGCGAGCTCCACCACGCGGGTACGCAGGAACTCGGTCACCGCCATCGCGTCACCGTGCCGGGTGCGGACCACCCGGTCGGGCGGCTCGGCGGCCACCGCCGCGTCCGTGGCCCGCCAGGCCCGCCCGAACTCCCGTGCCACGTCGGCCGCGCCGGGCAGCTCCCGGGCCGCCGCCCGGGCCCCGTCGATGCGGTCCCGGTCGACCGCGGGCGCGAACTTGGCCGCGTCGAAGTACCCGGCGGCGGTCACCTCGGCCCGGGGCGGCGCGGGCTCGGCAAGCATCCCGGCCAGCCGGCCGGCGCCGGTGCTCACGTGGGCCAGCAGGTCCCGGACCTGCCACGGCGGGCACGGGGTGGGCCGGTCCAGCGCCGCCTCGTCGAGCCCGTGCAGGACCCGTTCCAGCCGCTCGCACTCGTCGCGGAACGCGGCCCGTACCGGCTCCATCGGGCCGCCTCAGCCCTTCCAGCGGGGCACCAACCGGTGCACCAGGGCGAGCACCAGCGCGGCCACCACGGCGATCGTGCCGACGATGCCGGCCGCGCTGCCCGCGTACCCGATGAACAGCGGACGGCGGCCGAGCTCCTCGACGGCGACGGTGGACCGGTCCACCAGCCAGGACAACGCCAACGCGGAGGCCAGCAGCGCCACCGCGCCGCCGACCCCGAGCACGGCGGCGGCCAGCCGGTGCGCGTCGCCGGGCTCCACCACGGCCCGCTCCCGCTGGAAGACCAGCAGCACCAGCCCGGCCACCGCGGCCCAGGCGCCGACCAGCAGGTACGCGGCCACCGCGTCGCTGGGTCGGTGCCAGCCGGCGGAGAGCGTGGCCACCCCGGCGGCGGCGGCGTAGCCGGCGCCGAGGAACGCCCCCGCGACCCGCAACTGCCGGGGCAGCACCAGGATCAGCGCGACCGCCACCGAGGCCGCGATCGTGGTGTGCCCGCTGGGCAGACTGTTGCCGGCGGCGGCCCGCTCCGGGTCGACGCCGAACTCGGGTCGGGTGAGGACGTACTTGAGCACCTGGGTGCTGACGTTCGCGCCGGCGATCAGCAGCGTGGCGGTGACGGCGAGCGCCTTGCGGCCCCGGATCAGCGCGATGAAGCCGATCACCGCGGTCGCGGCCAGCAACGACACCACCGACATGGCGTTGAGGATGGTGTCCACCGGCCCGTCGACCCGGTCCTGGCCGATCTGGTTGCCGGTCAGGGCGACCGTGTCGAGCCACTGCCCCAGCTCGGTGTGCACGGCGAACCGCCACACCACCAGAAACGCGGCCGTCTGGACCAAGGCCAGTACGACCAACCAGACCGCCGTCCAACCCCTCGCCGTCTCCCGCACCCGGACAACTTAGCGGTCGGGCCGGTGCGGCGCGCGGTGGAGGCCGGGCAAAAAAATAGTGGAGAGGCCGCCACGGGGGGAGCGGCCTCTCCGCCAAATACGTTACTCCGTCCGCGCCACGGATGTGATCCCGTGGAGCGCTGATTTTTCGGTGCCTTTTCGCGCCATGGGTCGCCCCGGGCGGAGTGGTGGGCCGGTCCGTCCGCTGCGTCGGCCGGACGGCCGGCCCACCCGGCCTGACCGTGGGCGTCAGGCCGTCCGCCGACCCGGCCGCTCCGTTCCCCCATCGGCCGGGTCGGCCTCCTCCGTGGGCGGGGCCTCACCCGCCCACGGAGGAGTCGTCATCTCATCCCTGCGGGAAGTAGGCCCCGTAGTCGGCGTACGCCATGGCGACGTCCGCCTGCGCCCAGAACCGGTGGTAGTTGAAGACCGGCTCGGCGCCACCGTTCAGGTACGCCTGTACCTTCGGCCAGTCCGGGTCGTTCTTGTAGAAGGACCGGATGTCCAGGAAGCTCTTGCCGGCGGCGATCGCGTCACCGTTCGGCATCTTCCCGGTCCAGCCCGGCGGGACGTAGAGACCCTGACCGTCGGTGGCGTTGTAGACGTCGTCGAAGCGCTTGTAGTCGCCGCGCTTCTCCGGCATCGAGACGCCCTTGCTGTCGGCGGCCGCCGAGAGCGCGTCCAGCAGGCCCTTGGCGGTGTTCTTCGCCGCGGTGTTGCCGGACTTGGCCGCGTACGCGATGAGCGTGCGGGCGTAGGCGGCGGCGACGCCGACGTCCTGACCCTTGACCGTCACCTCGACGTGCAGGTTGGTGTTCGGCTGCGGGCTGCTCGGGTTCCAGTTGGCCGGCTGACCGGTCCACTTCATGTCCGACGGGATGGACCAGTTGGTGCCCGTGGTGGTGTTGGCGATCGCCCACGGGACCCACTTGTCCAGCAGCGCCTTGGCCTTGGCGTTGCCGGTCTGCAGGTACAGCTCGGCGATGCGCTGCATCGACCAGGCCTGCATGCCGAACCACTGGTTCGACGGCGGGTCGTTGTAGACCGGGTCGACGTCGTAGAACATGCCGTAGAAGGTGGCGGTGCCGGCCGGCGGGGTGCCGTAGTTGCCGTCCCAGCTGTTGGTGGCGCCGCCGGCGATGCCGCCCTCGGCCGACTGGAGCCAGGTGTAGAACTCCAGCTGCCGGTCCATGCTCTTCTGCCAGTCGGAGACCGCGGTCGGCGACTTCGGCTTCAGCTCCGGCACGTTGGTCATCGCCCAGGCCGCGAACGGGTTCTGGTAGCCGAAGTGGCTGTGGCTGGAGCCGATCCGCCACGACCAGTTCTGGCCGGCGTCGTACGCGCCGCCCCAGGCGTAGTACCAGGAGAGCAGGTAGTGCGCCGAGTCACGGCCGCTGCCGGCCGGGCAGGCGGACGCCCCGACGCAGTTGCCGATCTTCTTGAAGTACTTGTCGAACAACGCGTAGCGCAGGTAGTCGCCCATCTTGGCGGCCTTGGCCACGGTGGCCGCCACGTCGGCCTCCTTGCCCTGTGCCTTGGCCCAGGTCAGGGCCCAGTACGCGGCCTGCACGGCCCGCGCGTCGGCGTCCGGCGCGTTGGTGTACTTCCACTGCTTGGCCGGGGCGTTGGACTCCTTGACGAACAGGTCGAGGTAGCCGTACTGGCCACCGTGCTTGAACGTGTCGCAGGACGGCTGCGGCACGGTCTCCCACACCGACTCCTGGGTGCCCCGCTGGAACGTGTTGATGTACGCGGGCCGGGTGGTGCCGTCGCCGCACCGGCCGAAGCCGTAGGTGTTGTCGACGTCGAGCAGCCAGTGCATGCCGTAGATGTCACCGGTGCCGTAGGTGGACTGCAGCTCCGAGCGCAGCGGGTCCTGGCCGACCGGGACGCTGGCCTCCAGCGCCGACGGGTACTGGCTGGGCAGGTTGTGCTCGGCGGCGTACTGCGGGGTGCCCGGCGAGCCGGCCGTGGCCTGGTCCGCGTGGCTGGGAATGATGTACTTCTCCATCACCGTCCACGAGTTGTTGAACGGGCTCCAGTTCTGGGTGACGCGGCCGTACTGCGCCTCCAGCCAGATCCAGAAGCTGAACGCCTCGGAGGTGGTCTCGTGCCCGTGGTCGGGCGCCTCCACGATCAGCGTCTCGACCGAGTGGTACGGCACGCCCTCGGGGCTGAAGTAACCCGAGTTCTTGATCTTGCCGTACTGGTCGAGGAACTTCTTGATGTAGGCGTTGTCGCCACCCGGGGAGTCGTTGTCGACCTCGGTGGCGACCACCGAGACCCCCGCGACACCGGTCGCCGACGCGGCGATGGTGGCGGTGCCGCTGACCGTGTCGGCGTCCTCCGCCGCGGAGACGGTGGCGGTGACGCCGGTGCTCCAGTTGCTCGGGGTGAGCGTCAGCGAGGCCGGCGAGACGGTGACGTCGCTGTCCCCGGTGACCGCGAGCGTCACCGGGACGTTGGCGGTGGGCGCCGCGCTGAGCGTGTACCGGACGCTGGCGCTGCCGCCCTCGTCGACGCTGACCGCCGACGGGGTGGCGACCAGCCTCGGCCCGGTGGCCGCGCCGACCGTGAACGACTTCTCCGCGATCGCGGTGCCGCCGGCGTTGTCGTACGCCTTGGCCTGCACGGTGTAGCTGCCGGCCGGCAGGCTCAGCAGGTCGTAGCCGTACGGGGCGGTGGTGTCGGTGTTGACCAGCAGGCCGTTGCGGTAGAACTCGACCTTGCTGATGGTGCCGTCGGCGTCGCTCGCGGTGGCGGTCAGCGGAACGTCCGCCGGCGCGGTGAACGGGCCTGCCGGCACGCCGAGGGAGACCGACGGCGGCTGGTTGCTGGAGGCGCCGTTGCAGGCGACCCCGTTGAGCGTGAACGCGGTCGGCTTCGGGTTGCTGCCACTGAACGAACCGTTGAAGCCGATACTGGTGGACGCGCCGGTGGGCAGGCTGCCGTTCCACGACTCGTTGGTCGCGGTCACGTCGCTGCCGCTCTGGCTCCACTTGGCCGACCAGCCCTGCGTCACGCGCTGGCTGCTGTTCGGGAACGCGAACTTCAGCGACCAGTTGTTCAGCGCGTCACCCAGGTTCTTGATGGTGACGGTGGCGGTGAACCCGGTGCTCCACTCGCTGGTCGCGTAGGTCACGTCGCAGGCGGGAGCGGCCTGGGCGGCGCTCGCGGGCAGGGTCACCCCGCCGATGGCGAGGGCGGTGGCGGCGAGCATCGCCGTGCGGCGACGTCTGGCCATGAGTCTCATGTGGGCGGTGTCTCCTCGGACCGGGCCGGGGCCGGGGCCCCGGCGGGGCGCCTCCACGCGTCGACGGGCGTACGCGGGGGGACGGAGGCGTCCGGAAAGGTGGTCGTCCCGGTCGTGCCGGGAATCGGGGCGCCGCACCGGATGTCCGGGTGCCCTCGGCGGCCCGCGCTCGCGAGATCTGGCTCCTCGTCGCGTGACGAGAGTGTGCCATGGAAGCGCTCCCACCACAATGTCCAGGGCAGATACCCACGTCCATGTTTCGATCTCGTTTAGGGGCTTTCACAAAGCCGTGACGGGCGTTACAGTCGCAGCATCGCCGATGGGAGCGCTTCCATCGACGGACATGTAAGTTACTGAAGCGCCGGGGACACCCGTGCCCGGCTACCGGCCCAGTGGCCGGCGGCGAACCAGCCCGGACGCCGCCGCCGGCCCTCACCCGCCAGACGGAGGGAGGTGGAACCAGAGCCACTCGCGTGGCCCGGCTCCCGCGCGACACGCACGACGGACGCCAATTCCCAATCGTGCGTGTGTGCATCTCAGTGGGGACGGGGGTTGCCCTCCCCCGTCCCCACACTAAACCCCCGTTGTCGACGGCAAAAGAGGCCGACGGGACAGGCGTGACACGCCACCCGGACGGCCTTTCTCGCTATCTGCCCCACTCTCGCCGCTCGCCCCAGCCCCCGAGCGACACCCGCCCACCCCATTCCGGCCGCCCGCCGGCCGCGCCGCCGCCCGCGCCGCGACCGCCGGATTCGAGGCCGGCCGCCTCCGGCCTATGCTGGGAGCGCTCCCGGCCCCGGGCGGCCCGTCACTTCGAGGAGAAGCCTCATGTCGTTACTCACCCGACGGCGCCTGCTCCGCCGCGCCGCCCTGTCCGCGAGCGCCGCCGGCGCGGTCCGGACCGGGCTCGCCGGTGCCACCGCGGCCGGGGTCGCCGCCACCACCGCCCTCGGCGGCTGCGACAGCCCACCCGAGCGGCGCACCGACTCGGAGCCGGACCGCGGGCTGCGCTTCCCGCCCAACTTCGGCTGGGGCGCGGCGACCTCCGCGTACCAGATCGAGGGGGCCGCCAAGGAGGACGGGCGGGGTGAGTCCGTCTGGGACACCTTCAGCCGCACCCCGGGACGCACCCGCAACGGCGACACCGGCGACGTCGCGGCCGACCACTACCACCGGTACGCCCAGGACCTCGACCTGATGCGCGACCTGGGGCTGCGCAGCTACCGGTTCTCCATCTCCTGGCCGCGCATCCAGGCCGACGGCTCCGGCCGCCCGAACCAGCGTGGCCTCGACTTCTACCGCCGGATCGTGGACGGCCTGCACGAGCGCGGGATCGCGCCGATGGCCACGCTGTTCCACTGGGACCTCCCCCAGGCGCTCCAGGACACCGGCGGCTGGGAGAACCGGGACACCGCCGAGCGCTTCGCCGACTACGCCGACGCGGTGTTCCGCGCGCTCGGGGAGCGGGTGCCGGTCTGGCTGACCATCAACGAGCCGAAGACCGTGGTGCAGAACGGCTACCTCACCGGCCACCACGCCCCCGGCCACCGGGACCCGGCGGCGGCGTACCTGGTCGCCCACCACCTCCAGCTCGCCCACGGCCTCGCCGTGCAGGCGCTGCGCGCCTCCGGCGTGCCCGGGCGCATCGGCCCCGCGCTCAACCTGCACCCCTGCTACCCGGCCGACGAGACCGCCGAGGCGGCCGCCGCCACCCGGCTCTACGACGGCTACGAGAACCGCCTCTACCTCGACTCCGTCTTCAAGGGCGAGTACCCGCGGGACGTGTTGGCCGACCTGGGGCCGGACAGCCGGCTGGCCCGGGGCATCCGGGACGGCGACCTGAAGATCATCTCCAGCCCGGTGGACCTGCTCGCGGTGCAGTACTACACCCCGATCTACGTCACCGGCAGCGGCGACACGATCCAGAAGTGGCCCACCTCCGAGGCCGGCTGGCAGCAGATCTACCCCGAGGGCCTGTACGACACGCTGACCCGGGTCACCCGCGACTACGGCCGGGTGCCGATCACCATCACCGAGAACGGCCTGCCCTGCCCGGACGCCCCCGGCCCGGACGGCACCGTCGACGACGCCGGCCGGGTCGCCTTCCTGCGCGACCATTTCGCCGCCGCCCACCGGGCCATCCGGGACGGGGTGCCGCTGGAGAGCTACCACGTCTGGTCGCTGATGGACAACTTCGAGTGGAACGAGGGGTACGAGGAGCGCTGGGGCCTGATCTACGTGGACTACCCGACCCAGCGGCGGGTGTTCAAGCGCAGCGCCCACTGGTACCGCGACGTGATCCGCCGCAACGGACTCTAGGCGGGCGTGGCCCGGCCGGCGGCGTCGCCGGCCGGGCGGCCCGGCCGGCGCGGGAACGCCTGGCCCGGCTCAGCGCGGCAGCGCCTGTTGCAGCTCGGCCCGCAGCGCCGGGGTGAGCATCTCACCGGCCTGCTTCGCCAGCCGCGCCATCTCGTAGCCGACCACACCGATGTCGGCGTCGCCGCCGGCCAGCGTGGCCAGGATCGAACCGTCCCGGATCTGCATCACCAGGAAGTAGCCGCGGCCCATCTCGACCACGGTCTGCTTGACGACGTCGCCGTCGAACATCTGGGCCGCGCCCGCGGTGATGCTCATCAGGCCCGACGTCACCGCGGCGAGCTTGTCCGCGTGGTCCCGCGGCAGGTGCGCGGAGAGCGCCACCAGCAGCCCGTCGGAGGACACCACCACGGCGTGCGCCACACCCGGAACCCGCTCGACGAACGCGTTCACCAACCAGCTCAGGTCCCGTGCCTCCTGGCTCAACGTCGTCACTGTCGTCGTCCCCCTTCGTCACGCGGCAGGTACATCTCGGTCGTCTCCTCGGCCTCGGCCCGGCGCACCCCGCCGTAGAAGCGGGACAGCATACCGCCGACCGCCTCCGGGTCCGGGTCGTGCCGTACCGCCGCGCGGTCCGGGCCGGCCGGCGAGGAGACCGCGGCGAGCTGGGCCATCGGCACGCGTACCGGCAGGCCGTGCTCGTTGGTCCCCCCGGTGACCGGCGTCCGGGCCGGCGCCGGCGTCACACCGAGCACCGACGACGTCGGTCCCTGGCGGGTGAACCAGCCGCCGCCGGCCGCCGCCGGAACGGCCGGGGCCAGCACGTCCTCGGCCCGGCCGGGCACCGGCCGGGGCCGCGGGGCCACGCGGGGCGGGCCGGCGGGCGCGAGCGCCGGAGGGCCGGCGGGTGCCGGCTCCGCCACGTCGCCGAGCGGCCGGCCGGTCAACGGCGACACCGGCAGCGCCGGCTGCGGCGACTGCGGCGACTGGCCCGAGTGCGGCGACGGACCCGGCTGCGGCCGGAGCAGCGGCGACACCGGGTGCCGACCGGCCACCGGCAGCTCGGCGGTCGCCGCGCCGAGCGCGCGGGACGCCGCGGCGGCCTGGCCGGTCAGCATCCGCGCCGGCACCGGCGGGTCCAGCCCCGGCGCGGGCGCCTCGGCCAGCAGGTGGCCCGGGATCCGGACCCGGGTCACCAGGCCCTCCCGGCCGGCGCGCAACTGCACCCGCACCCCGTGCCGGGCGCCCAGGTGGCTCACCACGAACAGGCCCATCCGCTCGGAGGCGGACACGTCGGCCGCCGGCGGCGCGGCCAGCACCGCGTTCGCCTCGGCCAGCGCGGCCTGGCTCATGCCGAGCCCCTGGTCCACGATCTCCACCAACGCGCCCGGTCCGTCCGGCCCGACCACGACCCGCACCGCGGTGTCCGGCCGGGAGAACGCGGTGGCGTTCTCCAGCAGCTCCGCGAACAGGTGCACCAGGTCACCCACGGCGTGCCCGACCACGTGCAGGCCGGCACGGTTCTCGTGGCGCACCCGCTGGTACTGCTCGATCTCGGCGCTCGCCGCCAGCAGCACCGCGCCGAGCCCCACCGGGCGGTTCCACCGCCGGGTCGACTCGGAGCCGGCGAGCACCAGCAGGCTCTCGTCGTTGCGGCGCATGCGGGCGGCGAGGTGGTCCAGCTTGAACAGGTTCTCCAACTGGTCCGGGTCGCTCTCCTCACGCTCCAGGTCGTCCAGCAGCTCCAACTGCCGCTCGACGAGCACCTGACTGCGCCGGGCCAGGTTGACGAACATGGCGTTCACGTTGCGGCGCATCATCGCCTGCTCGACCGCGACGTCCACCGCGCTGCGGTGCACCGCCACGAACGCCTCCGCCAGCTCGCCCAGCTCGTCCTGGGAGTCGATCACCGCCGGCGGCACGTCGATGCGGTTCACCGGACGGTCCACCACCCGCAGCCGCTCCAGCGTCATCGGCAGCTCCACCTGCGCGATGCGCAACGCCTGGCCGCGCAACTGGCGCATGGCCCGGGCCACCGACCGGCCCACCAGCAGGGAGATGAGCACGGCGACCAGGAGCACCGTGACGATGCCGCCGGCCACCAGCAGCGTCTCGCGCAACTGCCGGGCGCTCGCGTCGTCGGCCCGGCCCACCGCGTCGTCGACGATCTCGCTCTCCAACTGGCGGAACAGCTCCTGCCGCTGCTCGGTGGCCGCCCACCACTGCGGCGCGGACAGCAGCGCCGGCGTCGCCTCGCCGGTGGGCAGCGTCTGCTCCTCCAACCGGGTGGCCGCGACGAAGGCCGGATCGACCGACGTCCGGTCGTAGCGGCGGATCTGGTCGGCGGTCGCCGCCACCCGGAACGCGCCCAACGCGGTGAGCTGCTGGGCCCGCAGGTCGCTGAGCGTCACCTGGGCGTCCGGCTCGTACCGGCCGGCGCGGGCGGCAGCGTACAGCTCGGCGCGGATCCGCGAGGACAGCTCCTTGACGCGGGCGAGCTGCACGTACCGCAGCACCGCCTCGGTCAGCGCCCGTCGCCCCTCCCCCGGCGACGGTTCAGCCAGCAGGTTGAGCAGCGCCGCGACGGCCCGGTGGTAGTTGCCGAGCACGGTGTCGCCGGAGAGCACCGCGGGCGGCACCGCGGCCCGGATGTTCACCACCTGGTCGTACGCCTCCAGCGCCTCCGAGTAGGAGACCCGCCAGGCGGCGTCCGCGTCGGCCAGCGGCTCGGCCGCGGTGCGCAGCTCGTCCACCGCCCGGTCGGTGGCCTCCTGCAACGGCCTCAGCGCGGCGACCGCGGCGTCCCGGTCGGCGCCGGTGCCGGACCGGCGCAACGCGGCCAGCTCACCGGCGGAGCGGTCCCGCTCCTGCTGGAGCCGGTCGACCACGGCGGTGATCTGCCGGCCGATGCCGACCTGCTCGGCGAAGTCGCTCAACGTCGTGGTCTGCCCCACCAGCCCCCGGGTCTGCACGCCGGCCAGCACCAGGAACGCCACCGAGGGGATCACCAGCACCGTGGCGAGCTTGGTGCTCAGCCGCCAGTCCCGCAGCCGGAACCCGGAGCGCCGCCGGTGCGGCGGTGGGGCCGCGCCGCGAACCGGGTCGGGACCTGCGCCCACACTTGCCTCCTCGTCCGACTCCACCACGCCGGGGAGCGGGATCCATCCAACCAGGCCGACGGGCGGTGTCAACGCCCGCCCGGACGGCATGAGCAGGACGGTCAGCGCGTCGGGGTGGTGCCCGGCTCGTCGGCGTACGACCGGTCGACATCGCCGACGCCGCCGATGCGGGCCGCCTCCGCGACCCGCCCCAGGGCCACCAGCGCGGCGCCGGTCGCCCCGATCTCCGGGTTGCGCTGCCACCGCACCGTACGCGGGACGAGCACCTCGGCGAAGGCCGCCCGCCACCACGGCGAGGCGGTCAGCGCCCCGCCGCCGAGCACCACCTCCATCGGGTCGGCGACACCGGCCTCCAGCAGCGCGAGGTCGTCGGCGACGAGCCGGCACAGCCCACCCATCAGGCCGGCGAGGAGTTCGACAGCGGTGGTGCCGAAGCTCAACCCGCCCAACTCGCCCGACCCGGCCGGCGCCGTGCCCGGCGGCCGGTCGCCGCCGAAGCGGGGATTGACACGCAGCGTCCGGGCGTCGCCGGCACGGCGCAGCGCGGCCTCCAACTCGTCGCCCTCCGGCAGCCGCAACTCACGGCTCGCCCAGGCGAACAGGTTCCCGCCGCTGGAGTACGCCGCCCCGGTCACCACGTGGTCGTGGTCGACCCGGTACCGCCAGAGCTGGTCCGGCAGCGGCGGCAGCTCCGCGCCGGCCGGCACGGCCTGGATCACCCGGACCGCGGCGGACGTGCCGACGGTGACCGCGGCGCGGGACTCGTCGACACAGCCGGAGCCCACGTTGGACGCCGCGCCGTCGCCCACCGGCGCCGCCCACCGCGCCTCGGCCAGTTGCGGCCAGCGCCGCGCGTGCTCCGGGTTCAACCGGCCGTGCCAGCCCGCCGGGGCCAGCGACGGCAGCCGATCCGGGCGTACGCCGGCCAGCGCGCACGCCTCCGCGTCCCAGTCCAGGCGGCGCAGGTCGAGCAGGCCGGTGCCGGAGGCCAGCGACATCGACATGGGCGCGTCGTCGAGCAGCGCGCCGAGGACGTACTCGGCCAGGCCGACGAAGCGCGGGGACACGTCGCCCCCGCGTGCCCGCAGCCACGGCAGTCGCACCGACCAGTAGCAGCGGTGCCACCAGGTGCCGGTGCGCCGATGGTAGTCGTCCGGGTCGGCCGGGCCGGCGCCCCCGACGGGCGGCGTCGGCCGGGTGTCCAGCCAGGTCAGCACCGGACCCGACGGGGTGCCGTCGGCGGCCAGCGGCAGCACCGAGTGCCACTGCGCGGACGTCGCCACCAGCCCGACCGCCCGCAGGTGCCCGCCGGCGGCCAACTCGTCGAGGCACTCCACCAGGCAGGCCAGGTAGCCGGCGCCGTCCAGCGTCCCGGCGCCGTCGTCGCCGGTGGCCAGGCGCACCTTGCGACGGGCCAGCGCGCCCGGGCGCGGTACCGCGTCCGCGTCCAGCACCAGCCCGCGTACCGACGAGGTGCCGAGGTCCAGAGCGAGAATGTCCATCGCCGGTCAACCTACCCGGCGCCGGCGACGACTCCGATCGGGTTCCCCCGCCCCGAGCGCGCATGGCGGGGCCGATCGCGGGTAGGCCGAAGGACGACCGGTGGTCCGGACGGGTTCGAGAGCCCCCGTCCGGCCACCGGTCACCCGCGTGCCGGGCCGGTCAGCCGGCCATGCCCCGCTTCAGCGCGGCCCCCATCAGCACGGCCCGCTTGGCGGTGAGCGCGGTGGCGGCCAACGCGACGTGGTCCGGGGCGACCTCGCCGTTGTTGCTGGTGTGCGACGCGCCGTACGGGTTGCCGGCGACGAACTGGCTCTGGTCGGTGTAGCCGGGCGTCACCACGATGCCGCCCCAGTGGTAGAAGACGGTGTAGAGCGACAGCAGGGTCGCCTCCTGACCGCCGTGCGAGGTCGCGGTCGAGGTGAAGCCGGTGTAGACCTTGTCGGCCAGCGCGCCGTTGGCCCACAGCGGTCCGGTGGTGTCGATGAACTGCTTGAGCTGGGCGGCGATCATGCCGTACCGGGTGGGCGAGCCCATGATCACGACGTCGGCCCAGGACAGGTCGTCCGGCTCGGCCTCCATCACGTCCTGGGTCTCCAGCCGGTGCGCCTGCCAGCCCGAGTTCGACCGGATCGCCTCGTCCGGCGCCAGCTCACGCACCTTGCGCAGGCGCACCTCGGCACCGGCCTCCTCGGCCGCCTCGACCGCCGCCCGGGCCATCTGGTAGGTGATGCCGGTCGCGCTGTAGTAGATCACCGCGACCTTGACCTGGCCATCCATCAGAGCTTCTCCTTCGCGAGTTCGCCGGTGAGCTTCGGCGACTACCCGTTGTTTGCCACGTCAAACGTCGGCCGTGCCATGCTCGACCGGTGGAGATCCGTACCGCGACGGCAGCCGACTGGCCGCTGATCTGGCCGTTCCTGCACGACATCGTGGCCGCCGGGGAGACGTACACCTGGCCGCGTGACGTCACCGAGGAGCAGGCCCGCCGGCAGTGGATGGCGACGCCGCCCGGGCGGACCCTGGTCGCGGTCGACCCGGACGGCACGGTGCTCGGCACCGCCCGGCTGGCGCCGAACCAGGCCGGCCCGGGCGACCACGTGGCCAACGCCGGCTTCATGGTCGCCCCCGCCGCCGGGGGCTGCGGCGTCGGCCGGGCGCTCGCCGAACACGTGCTGGACGCGGCCCGCGCGGACGGCTACCGGGCCATGCAGTTCAACGCCGTGGTGGCCAGCAACACCCGCGCGGTACGCCTGTGGCGGTCGCTGGGCTTCGACGTGGTCGGCCGGGTGCCGGAGGGGTTCCGGCACCCGACCGACGGGTACGTCGACCTGCTGGTGATGCACCGACGGCTGGACTGACCACGGCTCAAGATTTGCGCAAGTTCGGCGGGCAACCGCTCTCCCGGCCGGCCGCGCCGGGGATCCTGGTCAGACCGGCGCCGGCCGACCGCCGCCCCGCGCCGGGAGCCTGAACGGGGGATCGCGCTCCGTCGGCAACGACGCCGGCGTAGCGCGATCAGGGGTGCCGTGGTCAGCGCCGGCGCAGCCGGGTGCGGCTGAGGACCAGGTCCGTCGCGGCGGTGAACGATTCGACGGGCGACGTCACCCGGAGCTGGTAGAGAAGCGCCTCCGGCGAGTTCGTCCGGGTCTTCGCGAGATAGCCGTACTCGTCCACCACCTCGCTGTCGGCGCACTCGGCGAACGCGACGCAGGCGGCGATGCTCAGCACCTGGGAGGCGGGATCGTGCTGCGACGTCACCCAGACGAACACCCCCGCCTCCGGGTCGTCGACGCCCGGCAGGAACTCACTGAGGCTCAGCAGCGCGCCGGCGCGCCACTCGGGAATCTCGAGAAAGAAGTCGACGTCGGCGCCGAGGCCGGCGGGTTCGGCGACGCGGTCCAGGGCGTCCGCCGGCAGCGGCACCCCGGGCCCGCCGCGCCGACGCTCCGCGGACGCCTCGACGACGCGGACGGGCGGCGGGGCGTCCGGCTGGCCGAGCAGGTCGGCCAGCCGGACGCGGGTGAGATCGACGGCCTCGTGGAGGGTGAACCGACGGTTCACCCGGAGGTGCCACTCGATCGCCATGCCGCAAACCCTAGCTACAGGACCCGGCGAGGCAGTGGATCCAGCCGGTGGCGGTCTTGATGTAGACCTCCTTCACGATGCCCTGCCGGGTGATGTCCCTGATCGCCGGCCCACCTTCGATGAAGCTCTGCAACCGGGCATGGTCGAGCTTGTCCGCCCGGACGTAGACGATCGCGTCGCGGTAGTTCGCGTTGCGCAGCTGGGACTCGGCCTTCGACAGGTGCTTGAGCACCGCGCTCGGGCTGACGCTGTCGGTGGCCTTCAGGCTGGTCGGTACGCCGTCCAGCCAGCCGTCGATGCCGGGGGTGTCCCGCACCGGCTGCCCCACGAACTCCTTGCCGCCGACGTGGTTGCCCAGCTCGTGCGCCTGGGCGATCTCCACGTCGTTCATCTTGCCGGTGTTGGTGACCTTGCAGGCGCTGGTGTTGTGCACCAGCGCCGACGTCCGACCGACTCCGACGTAGTAGGTGTGCAGCTCGGCGACGGTCAGGTTGTGCACCCGGGTCGTCACCGTACGGCGGCTGACCTGCTCGACCTGCACCGACGTGCCCGCCGCCGTGCGCAGCCACTGGCCCCGGTGCAGCTCACCGGCGGACACCCAGGCGTTGCGCGCGGGCACCCAGAAGGGGTGGTTCTCGGTCGCGGTGACCGTCGCGGTCGCCCGGCCGGCGGCCCCGTCGACGTCCAACCGGACCCGGACGAGGTTCTTCTCCCCCTCGCTCTGGATGGTCCGGGTGATCTCCCTGGCCCCGGTCACCCGCCCGACCGGGTCGGTGGCCAGCACCCGGTCACCGATCCGCAGCTTCTCGATCGGCTTCCGGCTGCCGTCGGCCAGCAGCACCGGCGTGCCGGGCAGGAAACTGCTCGCCTTCTTGCACGCCTTGCTGCCGAACTGGTACAGCTCGCGCAGCAGGTCCACGCCGCGTTTGCCGCCGCCGATCCAGCCGACCACCGGAATCATCCCGGCGAGCGACAGCAGCGCGCCCTCCGTGTCGCCTTCGAGATAGGCGATGAGCGCGTCCACCGCGTCGCACGGCTCCCCCACCACGGGGATGAACCCGCAGATCGTCAGCACGAGCTGCCCGACGAGCTTGCCCTCCTCGGCGTCCTTCTGGTCGAAGTACTTGACCACGCCCTCGCAGAGCGGACCGTGGCCCCACTGGATCGTGCACCAGTTGTCCTCGCGTTCGAGCGCGCCGAGCAACGGGTTGTGACACATCCGGTTCAGGTGCATGTAGAGGTTGCACTCGACGCTGCCCGGGTCGGTCTGACCGGCCGTACGTCGAGCCTCGGCCTCCTGACGTTGCAGGGCCACCACCGCCTGGAACGCCTCGGTCGCCGCCTGCCGCGCCTCGGCCGCGCTCCGGCCGGCCTCCTCGGCCGACGCCTTCGCCCGCGCCGCGGACTGCTGCGCCGCCGCGGCGTAGTTGGCCGCGCGCCGCTCCGACACGGTGGCCGCCGCCGCGGACTGCTGCGCGGCCTGCGCGTCGCTGCGGGCCCGGGCCGCCGCGGCCTGGGCGGTCGCCGCCGACTGCGCGGCCGCGGCGGCGGACTGCTGCGCCGCCAGCGCGGACTGCTGCGCCTGGTCGGCGTAGCCCTGCGCCGCCGCGGCGGACAGCTCCGCCTGCCGGGCGTACTCCGCCGCCTCGGCCGCCGCCGACCGGGCCCGGGCCGCGGCCTCGGCCGCCCGGGCCGCGTCCACCCGCGCGGTGGCCGCGTTGCGCGCCGCGTCGGCGACGAGCGCCCGAACCTTGGCCACGTGCGCCGTCGTCTCCTCGTCCCGGAGACGGGCCTTGTACTGGCCGGCGTCGATGAAGTGCCGGAGCGCCGCCCGGGGGCCGGAGAGCGCGATGGTCGCCGCGGCCTTCACCTCCGGGCCGCCCGCGGTCATGATCTGACCGACCCGGATCCGGTCGTCCTGCTCCGCCGCGTCGTAGCGGCCGGACCGGAGGAACTCGTGCCGGTCCTGGTCGGTCCCGTTCAGCGCGGCCTCGGCGGCCGTCTTCATGGTGGACCCACCGGTGGTGATCAACTGACCGATGAGGATCCGGTCGTCGTCGGCCTTGCCCGGGTACGCCCGGGTGCGGAGGAACTCGCGCACCTGCGCGTCGTCACCGGCCAGGGCGGCCACCGCGGCGGTCTTCGCCGCCGGCTTCGTCGCGGTGTCCGCGAGGTGGCCGACCACCGCCCGGTCGTCCTGGCCGGTGGCCAGCGGCAGCTCGGTCGTCAGGAACGCCCGGACGTCCAGCTCCGAACCGGTGAGCGCGCGCTCGGCGGCCGCCCGGGTCCAGGTCCCCCCGGTGGTCAGCAGCCGGACGGCGACCCGGCGGCCGTTGGTCAGCACCACGTCGGCCGGCGCGTTCGGCGCGGTGGCCTCGGCCAGCCAGCGGCGGGTCTCCTCGTCCCGCTGGGTCTCCTGCGCCTCGTCCCAGGCCGCCTGCGCCAGGCGGGTCTCCTCCTCCTTGCGCTCGACCTCGGCGGCCATCACCCCCTCGGCCGTCATGGCCGCCAGCCGCTCGACGTCCGCCTGACGGGCCGCGGTCTCGACGTCCCGTGCCTGGTTGGCGTACTTCTCCGCGTCCTCCGCGGCCTTCATCGCGTTGACCGCGTGCTGCGTGGCCATCTGCGCCGCGTAGGCCGCCTCCCCGGCGTGCGCGGCGGCGTCCTCGGCCGCCGCGGCGGCGTTGTCCGCGTGGGTGGCCGCCGCTCGCGCGGCGGTCGTCGCCTGGCCGGCCGCGGTCGCCGCGCGCCGCGCCTCGGCGCTGGCCGCGTTCGCCGCCCGCTGGGACTCCTCCGCCTTGGCCCGGGCCCGGGCAGCCGCCTCCCGCGCCCGCGCCGCCTCGGCGGCGGACACGTTCGACTGACCGGCCGCCTGCTCGGCCGCGTCGGCCGCCAGCTTCGCGTTGGCCGCCGCGCTCGCCGCCGCGGTGCCGGCGTTGCCGGCGGCGACGGAGGCACGCTGGGACGCCTCGGACGCGTCCGCCGCCTTCCGCGCCTGCTTAGCCGCGTCCCGGGCGATCCGGGCGGCGTCGCGGGCCTGTTGTGCCTTGGTGGCGTCCCCCGCCGCCTTCGAGGCCGCCGTGTTGGCGCGGGAGGCGGCGTTCCCGGCGAGCGCCGCCGCCTGCGCGGCGCGCGCGGCGGACGCCGAGGCGACCTTCGCCGCGGAACTCGCGGCGTTCGCGGCGCCGATCGCGCGTTGCGCCGCCGCGGCGGCACGACCGGCGGCGGACGCGGCACGCGCAGCCGCCGCCGCCGCGTCCTCCGCGGAGTCCTTCGCCGCCGCGGTCTCGGCCGCGGCACGCTGCGCGGCCTCCTTCGCCAGCCGGGCGGACTCCACCGCACGGTCGGCCGCCTGCTCGGCCTGGAGCGTCTCCTGCGCGGCGAGCCGGCCGGCCTCCTGGGACAGGTCGGCGAGCTGGGTGACGGTGAGCATCTCCTGGTCACGCGCGCGGGCCACGTGCTGCCCGTACAGCAGGAACTCCCGGATGTCCTCGGCCGTGCCGTTCAGCGCGGCCTGTGCGCCGGCCCGGACGTAGGGACCACCGCCGGTGAGGATCTGCCCGATCCGGATCCGGTCGTCGATCTCCCGGGCCTCGTACTGGCCGGTACGGAGGAACTCGGTGATCGCGTCGTCGGTGCTGTTCAGCGCCGCCTGGCCGGCGCGCTTCACCTCGTTCCCACCGGCGTTGACGACCTGCCCGAGGCGGATGCGCTCGTCGACGGCGAACGCGGCCTCCCATCCGCCGTTGAGGAACGCGCGGCGGTCCTCGACGGAACCGCTCAGCGCGGCCACCGCCGCCTGCTTCATCGTCGGGCCGCCCAGGCCCGCGTACTCCTCGACCCGGACCAGGTCGTCCTGCTGGCGAGCGGTGAAGTAGCCCTCGTCGAGGAAGTCGGCGACCGCGTCGTCGTCCCCGACGAGCGCCTCCGCCGCCGCTCGCTCCACACTCGCGCCGCCCGACTTGAGCAGGAGAAGCGCCCGGAGCCGGAGTTCACCCGGCTCCGTCTCGTCCGCCGCGTACGACGGGCCGGGCACGACGAGAAACGCGGCGAGCAGCGTCAGGACGAGGCTGAACGCCAGCCCCGCCCGCCTTCGCACCGCACTTGTCCGCCGGATGACACTGGGTCTTGCCGACACGGTCCCTCCCCTGGAACTGACGCGTCAGAGCAGCGAGCACACGTCGCTGCGGATGGCGAAAAGGAGAGAGCCGACCTCGGCGTGCGAGGTCGGCTCCCGGTGGTGCGTCAGTTGGCGGTGGGGAAGCGAAGCTCGAGCAGCGTCGCCGCGCCCCGGGCCTGTCCCTCGCCGACGGGCTGCCACTCGCCCGGGTCGACCTGCTCGGTCTCGACCACGGTCGGGTCGTCCTTGACTTCGACCTTCGCGTCGACGGTGTTGGTCGAGTCACCCCGCACGAAGTACACCATGGGGATCTCCATGGTGAGGTAACCGCTGGCGCCCTTCGCCTTGAAGCAGAAGTTCTTGCCGGCGGGCAGGCTGAAGTCGTTGCTCTGCACCAGGATCAGGTCGGCCGGCGGGTTGTTGGGAGTCGCGCCGCAGTCGGCCAGCACGATGTGCCCGTCGCCCTTCAGCAGCTTGATGCCCCGCTGGGTGAGCACCTGCGCGGCGCCCGGGTAGGTGAAGTCCTCCTCCAGGGAGGGCTGGGTGTCGACCGCGGCCGACGAGGACTGTTGCAGGGCCACGACGGCCAGACCGAGTGAGAGCGTTGCCGCGACGGCACCCGCCTTGAACGTGCGAGACGACACTCGCGTTACCCCCGTATCACGTGGAAACAAATAGCGGTGAGGCGACGACAGGTCGCCGCATCACCGAATGTCACCGCCAGCACACCCGGTGCCGTCGGCGGCGGAGTCATCATTCCACAGGCCGATCGATGTGTGGGGGCACCTCCGGCGGGGGTCCGGCGTCCTAAGCTGACCGTCCACCTGTCGACGGGAGGCCCCGCCGTGACCGTACGCCTCACCCGCGCCGAGGCGCTCGCGCTGCGGATGACCGGCCTGCTGCTGCGCCCGCACCCGGTCGCCCGGCCGGAGCGGGTGGCCGACGTGGTCGAGTGGTTCGGCGCCATGCAGGCCCAGGACGCGGCCAGCGGCCTGTGGTCGCTCGGCGTACGCCTGCCCGGCCGCACCCGCGACGACGTCCACGCGGCGCTGGAGCGGCGCGAGGCGTTGCGCACCTGGCCGATGCGCGGCACGGTGCACCTGGTGCCGGCGCGGGACGCGCACTGGATGCTGGCGGTGACCGGGGTCCGCGCCCTGGCCGGATCGGCGGCCCGGTGGCGGCAGCTCGGGTTGACGCTCGCCGACGGGGACCACGCCGGCGACGTGCTCGGCGCGGCGCTGGGCGGGGGCGGCCGGCTCACCCGCACCGAGTGCCTGGCCGCGTTGCGCGCCGCCGGGCTGGACACCACCGGCCAGCGCGGCTACCACCTGCTCTGGTACGCGAGCCAGCGCGGCATCACCTGCATCGCCCCGCACGTCGGCACCGAGCAGACGTTCGCGCTGCTCGACGAGTGGGTGCCCGACCCGCACCGCCCGGAGCGGGACGAGGCGCTGGCGTTGCTGGCCCACCGTTACGTGCGCGGCCACGGCCCGGTGACCCGGCACGAGCTGGCCCGCTGGAGCGGCCTGACCGTCACCGACGCGACCCGGGCCGTGACGCTGGCCGGCGACCTCCTCGCCCCGGTCGAGGTCGACGGTGAACCCGCCGTGGTCGACGCCGCGCTGCTCGACACCCCCCGCGAGCCGGTCGACGACCTGCACACGCTGCCCGGCTTCGACGAGTACCTGCTGGGCTACCGGGACCGTTCGCTGATGCTCGACCCGGCACACGCCGCCGCCGTGGTGCCGGGCAACAACGGCATGTTCCAGTCCACCGTGGTGCGTGGCGGCCGGGTGGTCGGCACCTGGCGGCGGACGCTGGGGGCGACCACGGTGACCGTGACGGTGCGGCAGCAGCTCGTCCCGTTCGACGCCGAGCTGCGCGCCCGGGTGGACGCGGCCCTGGCCCGCTACGCCCGCTTCCTCGGGCTGGCGCTGCGTCACTCCTGGTGACGCCGCGCGGTGGCAGCAGCCCGGCGGGCACGGTGTGCCGGCACGGCGCGTCCGCCCGGAGACGGCGGAGGGGCCGACGGCACCCGCCGCCGGCCCCTGCACGCGGAGCGCTCAGTCGGCGAGCGCGCCGGCCGCCCGCCCCTCGTGCAGCGTCAGGTTGCGCCCGCTGCCCGGGTCGAACAGGTGGATCTTCTCCAGGTTGAACCACACCCGGCGGGACTCGCCCTCCCGCGCCGGCGACTCCGCCGACAACCGGGTGACCAGGCTGGAACCCGCGCCGGCGAAGTCGGCGGCGCCGGCGTCCGCGGCCAGCTCCTCCAACTCGGCGGCGGTGGCCCGCTCCCCCTCCACGGTGAAGTAGACGTACTTGTCCGAGCCCATCGACTCGACGATGTCGACAGGCGCCTCGAACTCCAGGCCCCGACGGCGGGTCTCGTCGTCGATCAGCGCGGCGTCCTCGAAGTGCTCCGGCCGGATGCCGAGGATCAGCTCGCGGGGCGCGTCACCGGCCTCCAGCTCGCGGCGGACCCGCTCGCCGATCGGCACGTCGCCCAGCGCGGTCCGCAGCTTCCCGTCCTCCACCGCGGCGTGCACGAAGTTCATCGACGGCGAGCCGATGAACCCGGCGACGAAGAGGTTGCGCGGGTGGTCGTACAGCTCCTGCGGCGGGCCGACCTGCTGCACCGCGCCGCCCCGCATGATGACCACCCGGTCGCCGAGCGTCATCGCCTCCGTCTGGTCGTGGGTCACGTAGACGGTGGTGGTGCCGAGCTGCTTCTGCAACCGGGACACCACCGTGCGCATCTGCACCCGCAGCTTGGCGTCCAGGTTGGACAACGGCTCGTCCATCAGGAACGCCTTCGGCTGGCGCACGATCGCCCGGCCCATCGCCACCCGCTGCCGCTGGCCGCCGGAGAGGTTGGCCGGCTTGCGGTCCAGCAGCGCGGTCAGCTCCAGCACCTTGGCGGCCTCGTCGACCTTCTGGTTGATGGTCTCCTTGTCCATCTTCGCCAGGCGCAACGGGAAGGCCATGTTCTCCCGGACCGTCATGTTCGGGTAGAGCGCGTACGACTGGAAGACCATGGCGATGTCCCGGTCCCGGGGGGCCTTGTCGTTGACCCGCTCGCCACCGATGCGCAGCTCACCGTCGCTGATGTCCTCCAGCCCGGCGATCATGTTCAGGGTGGTGGACTTCCCGCAGCCGGACGGGCCGACCAGGATGACGAACTCGCCGTCGGCGATCTCCAGGTCGACGTCCCGCACCGCGGTGGTCCCGTCCGGGAACCGCTTGCTCACCTTGTCCAGCACGATGTCAGCCATTGTTGTCACCTATCCCTTGACTGCGCCGGAGGTCAGGCCGGAGACGATGCGGCGCTGGAAGAAGAGCACGAACAGGATGATCGGTACGGTGATCACCACGGCGGCGGCGCAGATCGCCCCGGTGGGGTCCTCGAACTGCGACTCGCCGGTGAAGAACTGGAGGGCCACCGGGACCGTGCGGGACCGCTCGGTCGAGGTGAGCGTGATCGCGAACAGGAAGTCGTTCCAGCAGAAGATGAAGACCAGGATGGCCGTGGTGAACACGCCCGGTGCGGCCAGCGGGGCGATCACCCGCCGGAACGCCTGACCCTGGGTGGCGCCGTCCATCTTCGCCGCCTTCTCCAGGTCCCACGGGATCTGCTTGAAGAACGCCGACAGCGTGTAGATCGCCAGCGGCAGCGCGAACGTGATGTACGGCAGGATCAGGCCGGGCCAGGTGTCGAAGAGGCCGAGCTGCCGCTCGATCTCGAACAGCGGCGACACCAGCGACACCTGCGGGAACATCGCGATCAGCAGGGAGACCCCGACCAGCAGCTTCTTGCCCGGGAAGTCCAGCCGGGAGATCGCGTACGCGGCCATCGTGCCGAGCACCACCGCGATCGCGGTGGCGATCAGCGCGATGCCGATCGAGTTGACCAGGGCCCGGACGAACTGGTCGGTGTCGAAGATCGTCCGGTAGTTGTCGAGCGTCCACTCCCGCGGCCAGAAATTGCCGTCCGTGAGCGTGCCCGGGGTCTTGAACGACAGCGAGGCGATCCAGAGCACCGGCACCAGCGCGAAGACGACGACCACGACGTCCAGCACGCCCCAGCGCAGCTTCGCCCGCGTGGTGGTTTCCACGGCCATGTCAGCGCCTCTCCCCATCGTCGCTGCCGGGAGCAGCGGTGCCGAACAGCTTCACGAAGACGAACGCGATGATCGCCACGGTGATGAAGATCAGCACCGACATCGTGGAGCCGATGCCGAGGTTCAGGCCCCGGATCAGGTTGTTGTAGGCCAGCATCGAGACCGACGAGGTCTCGTTGCCGCCGTTGGTGAGCACGAAGATGTTGTCGAAGACCCGGAACGCGTCGAGCGTGCGGAACAGCAGCGCGACCAGGATCGCCGGCTTCATCACCGGCAGCATCACCTTGGTGAACCGCTGCCACGCCGTCGCGCCGTCGGTGGAGGCCGCCTTGAGCAGGTCCTCCGGCACCAGCGCCAGCCCGGCCATCAGCAGCAGCGCCATGAACGGGGTGGTCTTCCAGATCTCCGCCAGCATGATGATCGCCAGCGAGCTGGCCCGCTCGGTGAGCGGCGCGCTGCCGTCGAAGAGGTTCGCCAGGTAACCGGTGCCCGGCGTCCAGGCGTACCGCCAGGAGAACGCCGCGACCACCGTGACGATGCCGTACGGGATCAGCGCCGCGGTGCGGACGATGCCCCGGCCGACAAGCGTCCGGTGCATGATCATCGCCAGGCCCATGCCGAGCACCAGCTCGATCGCCACGGTGACCACCGTGATCAGCATGGTCACCCCGAACGCGGTCCACCAGAAGTCGTTCGTCAGCACGGTGACGTAGTTCTCCAGCCCGACGAACTGCCGCTCGTCGGGGAACCGCAGGTCGTAGCGCTGCAACGACAGCCAGATCGAGTACAGGATCGGGTACGCGGTGACCAGCACCATGACCAGCGCGGCCGGCGCGCACAGCAGCCAGCCGAGGCGTCGCTCGGCCCGCTTGTTGTCGCTCAGCGGAGCGCGGGCGCCCCGGCGGGCCCGCTGGGCGGGCACCGCGGCGTGCCTGGCGGCCGGCTGCTCCGCCTCGGCGGCGGCCTCCGCGCCGGCCGGCGTGGCGTTCACGCTCATGGCAGGACACCCTTCGACTCCAGCGCGTCGGCGATCGCCTTGCGCAGCTCGTCCGCGGTCCGCTCGGGGTTGATCCCCGAGGGCGGCGACAGGATCGCCGACATCACCGTGGAGATGCTCTGGTACGCCGGGGTCAGCGGTCGCACCGCCGGCTCCTTCAGCTCCTCCAGGATGGTCTCCTTCATCGGGTACGCCTCGGCCATCTCCGGGTCGTCGTAGACCGCCTCGATGGTCGGCGGCACGCCGTCGTTGACCGCGGAGAACTTCTGGTGCTCCGCGTTGCGGATGCACCGGGCCGCCTCGAACGACTCGGTCGGGCGCTTCGAGTACTTGCTCACCGCGAGGTTGACCCCGCCGATGGTGACCTTGCTCGGGGTGTTCGCGTCGATGCCGGGCACCCGCGCCCACTTGACGTCCTTGGCCAGCTCCGGGTTGGCCTCCTGCATCGCCGGATACACGAACGGCCAGTTGACCTGGAACGCGCCGCCGCCGGACTGGAACTCCAGCCGGACCGGGTCCTCGACCGCGTTGCTGAACGACGGTGAGGTCACGCCCGACGTGGCGAACGTCTTGAGCTGCTCCAGCGCGCGCACGGTGCCGGCGTCCATGACCGCCTTCTTGCCGTCGTCGCTGAGGATCTTGCCGCCGGCGCTCTCGGCGAGCGTGTTGTAGAGCACCACCAGGCCCTCGTACTGGGCACCCATGGTGAGCACCCGGTAGGGCTTGTTCTGCTCCTTGAGCTGCTGGGCCGCCGAGATCATCTCGTCCCAGGTCTTCGGCGGCTGCGACACCAGGTCGGCGCGGTACCAGAGCAGTTGCACGTTGGTGTTCTTCGGCGCGGCGAAGAGCTTGTCCTCGTACTTGGCGGTGTCCAGCGGGCCGGCGAGCGTGCCCTGCTCCACCTCGGCCTTGTCCTGGCCGGTCCACTCCCGGATCCAGTCCGCGCTGGCGAACTCCTGCGTCCAGGTGACGTCCAGGCCGAGCACGTCCATGCCGCTGTCCTGCGCCGCGAGCCGTCGCACCATCTGCACCCGCTGCTCGTCGGCCTCGCGCGGCAGCACCCGGTAGCTGATCCGGTAGCGCCCCTGGGCCTGCGCGTTGCAGTCGTCGACCACCTTCTGCAGGTTCTGCTCCGGCGGGTAGTACAGGTTGATCGTCGGCGTGCCACCGTCGCCGCCGGACCCGCAGGCGGCCAGCGGGGCCACCAACGCGAGCGCGGCGGCCGCCGCCGCCACGCGTCCGGCCGGCCGCCGTGCGGCCGTGTCGGGGACTGTCGTCATCACCCTCCCCCTCTCTTCGGCGAGAGCCGGGGAGGTCACCCGTGCCCCGGCGCACGGCGAGACGGTCGAGGCACCGGCCCTGCGCCCGACGCCCCGGGCGTTTCGTGCGGCAGAACGTGCCCGACCTGCGACGAAGCGAAACATCACGGTCACGTGACGGTGACCGCCGCGCTGCGCGCCGACCCGTCCGCCCCTAGGTTGGGGGGATGGACGCCACCTTCTTCTTCGACCCGGTCTGCCCGTGGACCTGGCGCACCTCCCGCTGGCTCGTCGCCGTCGCCCAGGCCCGCGGCCTGGCCGTCGAGTGGCGGGCGTTCAGCCTGGCCATCCTCAACGACGGGCAGATCGCCCCCGAGTACGCCGAGGCGATGGCCGCCTCCGGCCGGGTGCTGCGGCTGGTGGAGGCGCTGCGGGCACAGGGCCGGCACGAGGACGCGGGGCGCCTCTACACCGAGCTGGGGGCGCGCAGCCACGACGCCGGGGACCCACTCGGTGACCGGACCGTCGCGGCGGCGGTGGAGGCGGCCGGCGTGACGGACGCGGCGCCCGCGCTTGACGAGGAGCGCTGGGACGAGGCGGTCCGCGAGTCGCACGCGCTGGCGTACGCCTCGGCCGGCCCGGACATCGGCTCGCCGGTGCTCATGGTGCCGGACGCCGGCCGGGGCATCCACGGGCCGATCATCACCGAGGTCCCGGGCACCGAGGACGCGCTGGTCATCTGGGACTCGATGCTGCCGCTGCTGCGCCTGGACACGTTCCACGAGCTCAAGCGCGCGCGCCGCTGACCACCGGCGTTTTACGCGTTGTACGCTGCTGTCGTGATGGAGCGTGAGTACGCCTGGACCGAGACCGGCAAGGCGAGCGCCAGCCGCCACGACGTCTCGGAGCAGGAGGCGATCGAGGCGCTCTACTCACCGCAACGCATCGAGAACCACATCGGGAGTCTGCTGCTCGCCGTCGCCGGCTTGGCGGACACCGCTCGGGTGATCATGGTGCTCTGCGAGCGGTTCGGGAAGGTCAACAGCTACGGGATCCTGGCCGTACGGCTTGCCACGCCCGATGAGGTCAAGCAGTGGATGGAGGGAACGCGATGAGCGCTGGCCGTGATCCGCGGGCGATGAGCCGCGAGGAGTTGGTCGCCTACTTCGACCGGGGCGGCGACATCTCCGAGTTGCTGCGGGACGCGACCCGGGGGCCCGACCTCGGGCCGACGCCCGCGCCGGAGAGCGTCCCGATGGTGGTGACCGGAGTCAGGCTTCCCTCGACGATCGTCCGGCAGCTCGACGAACTCGCCGGCAACGACAAGGGCGGCCGGTCCGGTCTCATCCGCCGGGCGATCGACGAGTACCTGGCCCGACACGCCGGTGAGGCGGCCTGAGCCGCGTCCCACCAGGTGAACGGCGAGACTACCGGGCGGGACGGGGCTGGACTAGCGTTTCCCTCACTCCGTGGCCCCGCGCGTCGCCACCGTTGTCGACCCGCCGCCGGCTGTCCCCCACAGCCTGCTCGATCGGTGGGTTCTCCCGGGAACCGCCGCCCCCGTGCGTGCCGGTTGGGCAGGATTCGCCCCGAGGAGGTGCCGTCGTGCAGGACACCCGCGCTCTCGCCCTGTCGTTCGAGGTGAGCGGCCTGCCCCCGGTCAAGACCGAGGCCCTGTCCATCTTCGCCGCCGGACACCGGCAGGCGACGAGGGTCCGCACCCTGCTCCAGGCCGCCTGCACGGCGGCCCAGCGCACCGGGTGGACCCCGCTCGCCGGGCCGGTCGAGGTGGACCTGACCCTGCGCTGCCCGCCCGGGCACCGGACCTCCGACGCCAGCACCCTGCTGGGCGGGGTGTGCGCGGTGCTCCAGGACAAGAAGCGGGTGTCCACCATCGGCCTCGCCCACCTCGGGGTGCTGGTCGACGTCGCGCTCTGGTCCGACGACCGGCAGATCCGCCGGCTGTCGTACGCCGAGGAGCCGGCGGAGGACTTCTCGTACCTGGTCCGGGTGGCGGCCGTACCGACGATGGTTTGACCGACGGACGCGGTGGGGTACCGCGGACGCCGACGAAGGGAGCGCCGATGTCGGAGCCACATGTCACGCTCGACCCGAGCGGGCTCGATCCGGTGCAGCAGAAGCTGCGCGGCCCGTTGGAGGATCAGCTGACCTCGGCCCTGCAGGCGGCCACCGAGCGGATCCGCGCCGGCTACGCGGGCGAGCCCGTGGAGGACGTCTGCCGGCGCCTGCTCGACGAGACCCGGTCCGGCCTGCACCCCGACATCGCGGCCGGGTTCCAGCCGGACATGGACGAGTTCTGTCGGGTGGCGGTGGCGATCGTCCGGGGCGAGACCGGCTGAGCCCGGCCCGCGCCGGCCCCGACCCGGGCGGCGCGGGCTGGTGGTCAGCCGCGCCGGACGTCGACGGAGACGACGTGGGCGCCGTCCGGGCGGGTGGACTCACCCAACCGCACCGGCAGCCGTGCGCCGTCCGGGGGACGCAGGCCGAGCCCGAAGCTCAGGTGCCCCTCGAAGTCGCCGGCCGCGGCCCAGCCGAGCAGCGTCGGGTAGCCGACCGCGGCCGGCGGCACGTCGGCGGTCCGGCCGCCCCGCGCGTCGTGTGCCTGCGCCGGGAAGAACCGCACCGACAGGTAGTTCGTGCCGGGCAACTCGACCGGGGCGCCGCGCCCCTCGGTCACCACCTGCGGCACGTACCCGACCCGGTAGGACGGGGTGGGCCCACGGAACGCGAACGTGATCCGGCTGAACCCCTCGGCGGGATGGTCGCCGACCTGCACCGACACCAGGACGGGCAGCGACGCCCCGGGCGCCGCGGTGACCGGTACCCGCACCGGGTGGGTGACCCGGGCGGACGTGCCGGGCACCCCCCAGCCCCAGGTCACCCGCCAGGGCCCGGCGGTCCCCTGGTCGGTCGACGTCGGTCGGGTGGCGGCCGGGGGCGGTGCGGCGGCCGTCGTGGCGGCCGGGGCCGATGTGCTGGCCGGGGCGGTGGTCGGTGGCGCCGGGGGCGCGCCGTCGTGGCCGGTCGTCGTGCAGGCCGCCGCGAGCAGCACGACCAGGCCGGCGAGCAGCGGTACGCGCTGGAGAGTCATGGTTCAGTGTCGCTCCGTGACCGGCCGGCGCACCAGGGGTGTGGCGCAGCGGCCCGGACGGGTCAGGACCGGGTCCGCAACTCCCCGGCCCTGACCCCGGTCGTCCGGAAGTGGTAACGGCGCACGCCGCGGGAACACGGCGGGTGCGGCACGACGCCCACGCCGGGCTCCAGACGGCGAGCCGCTCTGCCCGCACTCAGCTCCA
Organism: Micromonospora sp. NBC_01392; assembly: GCF_045040125.1. Lineage (NCBI taxonomy): Bacteria > Bacillati > Actinomycetota > Actinomycetes > Micromonosporales > Micromonosporaceae > Micromonospora > Micromonospora sp. NBC_01392. The sequence continues at coordinate 5,122,637 of NZ_CP109549.1, forward strand.
CGGTGCTCTTACCACCGGACTCCGGTGCGCCCCCGACTCACCCCGACGAGGCGTGGACGCCGGCTCAGGTTAGGCGCGTCCGCGCAGGTCGGACAAGCTTCGACCGGGCCGGGCGATTGTGATTGATGTCTATGTCGAAACGCGGCATGTCGACGTAACGGGGTCAGCCGGGCCGACGCTGTTCGTCTTCGAGACGCCGGGCGCGTTCGGCCCCGCGAACCGGCGCGGACCGGGCCGCCGCCGCGCCGGCGATGAGCGCCAGCCCGCCGACGTGGAGCGCGCGTACACCGGCCGGCCCCGGCACGGTGGCCGCCGGCAATCCGGGCAGCACCAGCGCCCCCAGACCGGTGACCGTCAGGGCGACCCGCCAGAACACCAGCGGGTTCGCCGCCGGGGCGGGCGGGGGTTCGCCGTCGAAGATCTCGCCGTCACGGGCCGCGCGGATCGCCAGCGCCACCACCAGCAGTCCGCCGCCACCACTGGCGAACACGTCCGCGAACTGGAACCAGTACAGCCCGGTCAGGCCGTGGAAGTCGGCGATGCCGATCAGCCGCGGCAGGCGCTCGCTGTGGCTGACCCGGTCCCACCCGACGTGGCTGAACGCGCCGATCAGCGCGGAACAGACCGTGACCTGCCAGGGATGCCGTACGCCGGCCAGCCCGACGTACCGGGGCCAGCCGAACAGCCGGGGCGCGGGCAGGTGCACGGCGATGCCGGCGACCACCCGGCGGGCGATCCAGGCGTACCCGAGGGCGACCGGCAGGCACCACCAGAGCAGCCCGCCGAGCGTGTGGGTGCGCATCCCGAGGTCGAACCGGGTGCCGGTGAACAGGTAGCCGACGTCCGGCGCGACCGCGCCGGTGGCCAACGCCACCCCGTCGAACCAGCGCGGTCGCCACAACTTCAGCGGCAGCACCGGCGCCAGGTGCGACGGGAACGTGAGCGGCACGTTCCGGACGTTACCGGCCGGCTCAGAAGTGTCGGGCCAGGTCGGGAAAGGCGGCGAGTCGGATCACCCGGGGGTCGGACGGGTCCAGCTCGTCGTGCTCCAGCACCCAGGTGTTCTCGTTCGGGATGAAGACCGCGTTCATGCCGGCGGCCCGCGCGGGCAGGATGTCCGAGCGCGGCGAGTTGCCGATCATCCAGGCGACCGCCGGGTCGAACGCGTGCTCGCGGGCCAGCCAACGGTAGGTGGCGACGTCCTTCTCCGGCACGATGTGCGCCGCCCGGAAGTGGTGCAGCAGCCCGCAGGCGTCGAGCTTGCGCTGCTGCTCCTCGCGCTCGCCCTTGGTGAGCAGCAGCAATTCGTGGCGGGTGGCGAGGTCGTCGAGCGTCTCCGCCACGCCCGGCATCAGCTCGACCTGGTGGCCGACCAGCGCGGCGGCGAGCTGCTCGATCTCGCGGCGTTCCCGTTCGGTGGCGGGGCGCTCCCGTAGCTTCTCCAGGCACTCGCCGAGACTGCGCAGGAAGACCTTGCTGCCGTAGCCGTGCGCCACCGCGTTGGCCCGTTCCACGTCGTCGAGCACGGCCCGGAGCTGCGTCCGGTCCAGCGTCGGGTGGTCCAACCAGGTGAGGAAATCCTCGATCACGCGCTCGAACAGGACGTTGTTCTCCCAGAGCGTGTCGTCGGCGTCGAAGACCAGCACCGATCGCATCGCACCTCCCCCGTCGCGGCCCCGCACACCCTACGTGCAAGGCGGGGCCCCCGCTTAACGCCTGTGGTAGAGCAACGGCCCCCGCTCGCCCGGGCGCTGGGGCGGGGCCCGCCGCCCGCCGGACGGACCGCGCGGACCGGCCGATCGTCGACCGGCGCGGAGCGGCTGCCCGACTGTGGATCGCCTGCTCCGGCGGGATGCTTCGACCATGACTCCCGCACCCGCCCCACCACCTCCGCAGCGGGCCCGACGCCGGCGAGTCGCGGCCATCGCCGTGGTGGCCGCGCTCGCCACCACCGCCGGCGCCCTCCCCACGGCTCCGGCCCTCGCCGTCAACGCCACGCACACCACCGTGGTCAGCGCCCGGCCGGCGGCCTGGACGCCGCACGCGCTCGACGGCACCGTGTACCGGATCCTCCAGATCGGCGACCGGGTCTACCTGGCCGGCTCGTTCACCAAGGTGCGCAACGCGAACACCACCGCGCAGCTCGCGATGCCCCGGCTGGTGGCGTTCCACGCCGACACCGGCCGGATCGACACCACGTTCAAGCCGGTGGTCAACGGCACGGTCCGGGCGCTCGCCGCCTCGGCGGACGGCCGCTCGCTCTATCTCGGCGGCGCGTTCACCACGGTCAACGGCGTGGCCGCGCCGCGGGTGGCCCGGATCGACGCGGCCACCGGCGCGCGCGTCGCCGGATTCGCCCCGGCCGCGCTCAACAACCAGGTCAACGACATGCGGCTGGTCGGCAACCGGCTGCTCGTGGGCGGCGCGTTCCAGACCGTGGGCGGGGTGACCCGGCGCGGCCTGGCCGCCCTGAACGCGACCACCGGCGCCGCCGACACCTCGGTCGACCTGCGGCTGGACGGCGCGCGGGTCACCTCCTCCGGGGCCACCTCGCCGGTCAAGGTGGAGGCGCTGGACGTCTCCGCCGACGGCGGCCGACTGGTTTTCGCCGGCAACTTCAGCACCGTGTCCGGCGCGGCACGGCACCAGCTCGCGGTGGCCGACCTGAGCGCCACCGGCGCCACGCTCTCCGGCTGGGCCACCACGCGCTACCAGCCGCAGTGCGCCAAGACGATGCCGGCCTACCTGCGCGGGGTGGACATCTCGCCGGACGGCGCCTGGTTCGCGGTGGTCACCACCGGCGGCCCGTTCCCCGGCACGCTCTGCGACACCGCGGCGCGTTTCGAGTTCGGCGCCGCCACCGCCGGCAAGCAGCCGACCTGGGCCAACTACACCGGCGGCGACACGCTGCTGTCGGTGGCGGTGACCGGCGCGGCGGTCTACGTCGGCGGCCACCAGCGCTGGCTGGACAACCCGTCGGGGCGCAACTCCGCCGGCCCCGGCGCGGTGTCCCGGCCCGGCGTCGGGGCGATCCACCCGACCACCGGCAAGGCGCTGGCGTGGAACCCGACCAAGGACCGTGGGGTCGGCACCGCCGAGCTGTACGCCACCGACCGCGGCCTGTGGGTCGGCAGCGACACGGTGACCGTGGCCGGCGAGTACCACGCCCGGGTGGCGTTCTTCCCGCTGGCCTGACCGGGCCGGGACAACGGCGCGGGCTCAGCGGCGCAGCGTGAGGATCAGGTCGGCGACAAGCGCCGTCCACCCGGTCTGGTGCCACGCGCCGAGTCCCGCGCCGTTGTCGCCGTGGAAGTACTCCGGGAAGCAGATCAGGTCCCGCCAGTCCGGGTGGGTCTGGAACAGCTGCGCCGCGCCGTAGATCGGTCGCCGCCCCCACCCGTCCCGGGTGAACAGCGAGATCAGCCGCGCCGACAGGTCGTCGGCGATCTCGTCCAGCGTCCGCTTGACCCCCGACCGGGTCGGGTACTCGACCTGGAGGTTGTCGCCGAAGAACGCGGCGTGGTCGCGCAACGCGGTGATCAGCAGGAAGTTCGTCGGCATCCAGATCGGGCCGCGCCAGTTCGAGTTGCCGCCGAACAGGCCGCTGGTCGACTCGGCCGGCTCGTAGCCGACGCTGAACTCCTGCCCGCCGAGCGTGACCGTGAACGGCTTGTCCAGGTGGGCGCGGGACAGCGTGCGCAGGCCGTACTCGGAGAGGAACTCGTCGGTGTCGAGCATCCGGGCCAGCAGCCGCACCACCTGCTCCGGGCCGACCATGGACAGCAGCCGCTGCTGGGTGCCGTCCGGGCCGAGCCGGCGGGCGCCGATCACGTCCGCGTACTCGGGGCGGTTGGTGAGGAACCAGCGCAGCCGGGCGTTCAGCTCGGGCAGGCGGCGCATGGTGCGCGTGGTGAGGCGGGTGACCGCGGCCAGCGGCAGCAGGCCGACCACCGAGCGGACCTTCAGCGGCACCTGCGTGCCGTCGGCCAGCCGCAGCACGTCGTAGAAGAACGCGTCCTCGGCGTCCCAGAGCCCCTGGGAGTACGCCGCCGCGGCGATGTACGCGAAGTGCTCGAAGAACTTCGTCGCGGTGTCCACGTACGCGCGGTCGTGCTCGGCCAGCACGATCGCCATGTCGAGCAGGTTGAGCGCGTACATGGCCATCCAGCCGGTGCCGTCGGACTGCTCCAGCGTGCCGGCCACCGGCAGCGCGGCCGAGCGGTCGAACGGGCCGACGTTGTCCAGCCCCAGGAAGCCGCCCTCGAACACGTTGTTGCCGCCGGTGTCCTTGCGGTTGACCCACCAGGTGAAGTTGAGCAGCAGCTTCTGCATCACCCGGGCGAGGAAGTCGTGGTCCCGGGCGCCGTCGATCTCGAAGACCTTCAACGCGGCCCAGGCGTGCACCGGCGGGTTCACGTCGCCGAACGCCCACTCGTACGCCGGGATCTGCCCGTTCGGGTGCAGGTACCACTCGCGGAGCAGGAGCAGGAGCTGCTCCTTGGCGAACCCGGGGTCGACCCGGGCGATGGTGACGCAGTGGAAGGCCAGGTCCCAGGCCGCGTACCAGGGATATTCCCACGGGTCCGGCATGGAGAACACGTCGAAGCTGGTCATGTGCCACCAGGCGCTGTTGCGCCCGTGCCGCCGGCCGGCCGGCGGCGGCGCCGAGCCCGGATCGCCCTCCAGCCACCGCTTGACGTCGAAGTGGTAGAACTGCTTGCCCCACATCAGCCCGGCGATGGCCTGGCGGGCGACAAGCGCCTCGTCGGCGGTCGCCGCGGCCGGGATGACGCTGTCGAAGAACCGGTTCGCCTCGGCGCGCCGGGCCCAGAGCACGGTGTCGAACCCGTCGCCCAGGTCGGCCGGGGCGGGCGGGTCGCCCGCCGGGGGCGGCGCGGTGCGGGTCAGCCGCAGCCGGATCCGCCGCTGCTCGCCGGCCGGCACGTCCAGCACGTAGTGCAGCGCGCCCTTGGTGCCGACCCGCTCCGGGTTGACGGTGGCGGCGCCGGCCACCACGTGGTCGTTGATCCCGTCCTTCGGGTACGCCGACCGCCCGCGCAGCCCCCACAGCCGCTCGGCGTTGGTCTCGTTGTCGCACAACAGCGGCGTCGGGTCGCCGTCGCCCTCCAGCAGCACCTGGCCGAGCACCCAGTGCTCGCCGACCAGCCGGGAACCGGCGCCGCGCAGCTCGGGGACCCGGTCGGCGCCCGGCAGGCCCCACGCCCAGGTGTTACGGAACCAGAGCGTCGGCAGCACGTGCAGGGTAGCGTCCTCCTCGCCCCGGTTCGCCACGGTGACCAGGATGCACATGTCGGTCGGGGACGCCTTGGCGTAGTCGACGGTGACCGCCCAGTACCGGTCGTCGTCGAAGATGCCGGTGTCCACCAGCTCGTACTCGGTGTCGTCCCGGCCGCGCAGCGCGTTCACCGCGACCAGCTCGTCGTACGGGAAGGCGGCCTGCGGGTAGTGGTACCGCCAGCGCATCCAGGAGTGCGTCGGCGTGCTGTCCAGGTACCACCAGTAGTCCTTGGCGTCCTCGCCGTGGTTGCCGCCGTCGCCGCCGAGGCCGAACATCCGTTCCTTGAGGATCGGGTCGCGTCCGTTCCACAGCGCCAGCGCGAAGCAGAACGTCTGCCGGTCGTCGCAGACGCCCGCCATGCCGTCCTCGTTCCACCGGTAGGCTCGGGACCGCGCATGATCGTGGGGAAAGTAGTCCCAGGCCGTGCCGTGCTCGCTGTAGTCCTCCCGTACCGTCCCCCACGCCCGTTCGGACAGATAGGGGCCCCATGCGCGCCAGTCCTGCTCCCCGGCATCGGCCTGGGCGAGCCGGTGCCGCTCGGGGTCGGGGGTCGCGGAGGTCGGGCGGTCGGTGATCACCCGCACATCTTCGACGCCGCCGGAGTACTTCTCCACAGCGGCCATTGTCGTCGTGGCCTGTCACACCTCGCTGCCGGTGGAGGAAAGTTGATCGACATCCGTTTCGGCCCGCAGCTCTGCGGGACGCTGTCCGCCGCCGCCGGGCGGGAATGGCTGGTCACGGACGGGCGCGGCGGCTACGCCACGGGCACCGTGGCCGGGCTGCGCACCCGGCGGTACCACGGTCTGCTGGTGGTGCCCGGCCAGACACCGGCGTCCCGCAAAGTGGGACTCGTGAGCCTCGACCCGGCGGTGACGCTGCCGTCCGGTCGCCAGGTCCGGCTCGGCGCGCACGAGTGGAACTCCGGCGTGGTCGACCCGCGCGGCTTCGAGTTGCTGGAACGCTTCGACCTCACCGACGGGGTGCCGCGCTGGCGGTGGCGCATCGGCGACGTGGTGATCGAGCGGGAAGTCGCCATGACGTACGGCCGGTCCTGCGTCGCCGTGGTCCACCGGCTGGTCTCCGGCGGCCCGGTCCGGCTGGACCTGGCCGCGGCCTGCACCTGGCGGGACGCGCACGGCGAGCGACGGGCCGACGGTCCCGTCCCCCGGCTGGAGCCGGTGGCCGGCGGCGCGGTGGTCGACGGCGCGTTCCGGCTCGCCGGGCCGGACTGGACCCCGGAGGGCCAGTGGTGGCTCGGCGTCCACCACCGGGCGGAGGCCGCCCGCGGCCTCAATCCCGACGAGGACCTCTGGTACGCGGGCCGGTTCTCCGGCGCGCTCGACGAGCCCGGCGCGACGGTGACGGTGACGGCCTGGGCGGACGACCTGGCCGAGGAGCCGCCACCGGCGACCGCCGTGGTCGAGGCGGCCCGGCGGCGCAGCCGGGCGGTGGTGGCCGCCGCGAAGCCCGCCGACGCGGTCGAGGCGACGCTGGCGCTGGCCGCCGACGCGTTCGTGGTCCGCACCGCCACCGGCCCGGACGTGGTGGCCGGCTACCCCTGGTTCGGCGCCTGGTCGCGGGACACGATGATCTCCTACGAGGGGTTGTTCCTCTGCGCCAACCGGGCCGACGAGGGCCGGGAGCTGCTGCGCGCGTACGCGGGCACGCTGAGCGAGGGCATGTTGGCGAACACCGCCGACACCGGCCGGGTCGAGCACAACACGGTCGACGCCACACTCTGGTTCCTGCACGCGGTGAGCCGGCACGTCACGGTCACCGGCGACACCGACCTCGGCGACGAGTTGCTGCCCGCGCTGCACGGCGTGGTCGAGGCGCACGTCGCCGGCACCCGCTACGGCATCGGCGTCGACCCCACCGACGGGCTGCTCACCCAGGGCGGCCCGCCGGACGTGGCGCTGACCTGGATGGACGCCCGCGTGTACGGGGTGCCGGTGACCCCGCGTACCGGCAAGCCGGTCGAGGTGAACGCGCTGTGGATCAACGGGCTGGCCGGGCTCGCCGAGTTGACCGAGCTGGCCGGCCGGGACGCCGGCGCGCTGTGGACGCTGCACTCCCGGGCCACCACGTCGTTCCGCGACCGGTTTCCCGCGCCGGCCGGCTGGCTGCACGACGTGGTGGACGCGCCGGCGCCCGCGTACCCGCTCGGCGGCGCCCCGCACCACGACGACGACCTGCTGCGCCCCAACCAGCTCCTCGCCTGGTCGCTGCCGTTCGCGCCGCTGGAGCCGGACGAGGCCACGCTGCGCCGGCTCACCGAGGCGTTGTTCACCCCGCTCGGGCCGCGCAGCCTCGCCCCCGACTCCCCCGGCTTCACCCACCGGCACCGGGGCGGCCCGGCCGAGCGGGACTCCGGCTACCACCAGGGCACGGTCTGGCCGTGGTTGACCGGGCCGCTGCTCGACGCGTACCGGAAGGCTGGCCTGCCCACCGCGGACCTGCTGGTCGGGCTGGACGGGCACCTGGTCGAGGACGGCCTGGGTTCGGTGAGCGAGACCGCCGACGGCGCGGCCCCGCACACCGCCACCGGCTGCCCGTTCCAGGCCTGGTCGGTGGCGGAGCTGCTGCGCGCGCGGCGGATGCGCCGGTAACGCGTTACAGACCGGCAACCGGCGCGTCTCCGCCGGTTAGCGACGCCTGGGCAGGATGGGTCGCGACCCCGCCGACGGTTCGGGGACGTCCACAACTCCAAGGGGGCCGCGTGTCAGCTGACGCCGAAGTGATCGACATCCAGCCCGCCCGGCGCCTGCGGGTGCTGCTGCTCTCCTGGGAGTACCCGCCCGTGCTCGTCGGCGGCCTCGGCCGCCACGTGCACGCGCTCTCCGTCGCCCTGGCCGCCGCCGGGCACGAGGTCACCGTGGTCACCCGGCACGCCGAGGGCGCGCCGCTGGAGGAGTACGCCGACGGCGTGCGCGTGCTGCGTGCCGCCGAGGACCCGGTCCGCTTCCCGCTCGCCACCGGGTCGCTGCTGGCCTGGACCATGGCGTTCAACCACACGCTCACCCGGGCCGCGCTGCGCGCCGCCGAGTCCGGCGCGTACGACGTGATCCACGCCCACGACTGGCTGGTCGCGCACACCGCGATCACGTTGGCCGAGCACCTGGACGTGCCGCTGGTGACCACCATCCACGCCACCGAGGCGGGCCGGCACCAGGGCTGGCTGCCCGCGGAGATGAACCGCACCATCCACGGCGTCGAGCACTGGCTGAGCAACGCCTCCGCGCGGGTGATCGCCTGCTCCGGCTACATGCGCGACCAGGTGGCCCGGCTGTTCGAGCTGCCGACCGGCCGGATCGACGTGGTGGCCAACGGCGTGGACGACCGCGTCTGGCGGGCCCGCCCGCAGGCGGTCGCCGCCGCCCGCGCCCGCTTCGCCGGCGACGGGCCACTGGTCGGGTACGCCGGCCGGCTGGTCTACGAGAAGGGGGTGCAGCACCTGGTGCACGCCGTGCCGCGCCTGGCCGACCGGCACCCCGGCCTGCGGGTGGTGATCGCCGGGGACGGGCCGTACAAGGACGAGCTGGTCGACCAGGCGCACCGGCTGCGCCTCGGCGACACCGTGCGGTTCGCCGGCTTCCTGGACGCCACCCAGCTCCCGGCGGTGCTCGCCGCCACCGACGCCACCGTGATCCCCAGCCTCTACGAGCCGTTCGGCATGATCGCCCTGGAGGCGGCCGCGGCCGGCGCACCGCTCGCGGTGGCGCGGACCGGCGGGTTGGCCGAGATCGTCGAGCCCGGCGTGACCGGGGTGACGTTCCCGCACGGCGACCCGGACGCGCTGGCCGGCGCCGTCGACCGGCTGCTCGGCGACGAGGTCTTCGCCCGCCGGGTGGCGCGCAAGGCGCGCGCCATGGTGTCCCGGCAGTACGCCTGGTCGGCCATCGCGGCCCGCACCGCCGCCAGCTACGCCGCCGCCCGGCGGGAGCACCACACGTTCCAGACCCGGCGTGCCGCCGCGATGCTGGCCGGGGGCCGGTCCGCGGTGGCGATTCCGGAGGGAAATCTGCTGGCCGGAGCGGCGAGCTGAGGCGACCCGCCCGGACGGGATAGGTACCGTCCGATCCGTTGGCTATTGTGGACCACGACCAGCGGTGAGGAGTGCGGTGCGGGACGTGGTGATCGCCGGACGATACCGCCTGATCGAGCTGGTCGGCCGCGGTGGGATGGGCCAGGTCTGGCGCGCCCGGGACGAGGAGCTCCAGCGCGAGGTCGCGGTGAAGCAGGTCGTCCCACCGAACTGGCTGGCCGAGCACGAGCGGGACGAGCTGCGCGCCCGGACGCTGCGCGAGGCGCGCACGGCCGCGCGGCTCAACCACCCCAACGTGGTCCGGGTCTACGACGTGGTGCGGGTCCAGGGCGACCCATGGCTGATCATGGAGTACGTCCCGTCCCGGTCGTTGCAGGAGCTGATCGAGGCCGACGGCCGGCTGCCGCCCCGGCGGGCCGCCGCGATCGGGATGGCGGTGCACGCCGCACTGCGCGCCGCGCACGAGGCCGGTGTGCTGCACCGCGACGTGAAACCCGCCAACGTGCTGCTGGCCCGGGACGGCCGGGTGCTGCTCACCGACTTCGGGCTGGCCGTGTTCGAGGGCGGGGACGGCGCCATGACCCGTCCCGGGCTGGTGCTCGGCTCCCCGCAGTACGTCGCGCCGGAGCGCGCCGCCGAGGGCGTGTCCAGCATCGAGGCCGACCTGTGGTCGCTCGGCGCCACGTTGCACGCGGCCGTGGAGGGCCGGTCCCCGTACGCCCGCAGCACCGCGATGGCGACGCTGGCGGCGCTGGCCAGCCAGCCCCCGGACCCGGCCCCGCACGCCGGCCCGCTGATGCCGGTGCTGGTCGGGCTGCTGCGCCGCGACCCGCGCCACCGGCTCGGCCACGACGACGTCGCCGGGCTGCTCGCCGACGCCGCCGAGCCGGTCACCGACGCCCCACCCCGGCCGGCCATCGACGCCCCGACCGTGCCCAACCAGCCCGTCCCGTCCGACCGCCGCACGTCCGGAGCGGGGCGCGCGTCCGCAGCGGGGCACGGGTCCGCAGCGGGGCGGGGCTCCGGGATCGGGCCGGCCGTTCCGCCGCTGACCGGGTCCCGGATCGGCGTCCCGCCGGTCCCCCGGCCCGCCCCCACCGTCCCACCGCTGAGCGGCTCCAGCATCGGCGTCCCGCCGGTGCCCCGGTCCGACCCGGCCGAGCCGCCGGCGAGCGGAACCGGCGGCGGTGCCCCACCGGCGGGCGGGAGCACCCGGACCGTCCCGCCGGCCAACGGGGCCCGGTCCCCGGTTCCGCCCGACGGTGGGGTCGGACCGCCACCGACGGGTCCGACCGGCCGGGCCGGGGCGCCCTCGACCTCCGGTGAGGTGCGGGCACAGCCGGACACCGTAGCGCCGGGCCGCCCGGACCCGGCCGACGGTCCGCCTCGGCGAGCACCTGCCGGCCCGGCTGCCGCTGCGGACGACGCGGACCCCGCCGTCCCGCCGACCGTGGCCTACCCGGACCTGATGCCGCCGGCCGCGGCGGCCCGGGCGTGGAGCCGGGCGGCGCTGGGCAGCGAGTGGGCGCGCCCGACCGACGGCGAGCCGGAGTCGCGGCCCGACCGGGAGCGCCGCTCGGGCGAGCCGGAGCAGCCGGAGAGCGGCGGCCGGGCCCGGGACACCCCTGACCGGCCGGTGGGCGGGTTCGGGCCCACGGTCCTGACCAGCTTCGTGGACCCGGGCAGTCCCACCGGCCCGGAGGGGCCGGCCGCCCGCGCCGACGCCAGCCCGGTGCACACGCCGGGGCTCGGCGGCGCTCCCACGACGAGCCCGCCCCCGGTCACCTCCGGCGGCCCGGTCGACCCGGCAGTCGGCCGTCCGACCGGCAGTGGCGCGCTCCGTGACGACCGCGCGCGAGGGAACGCGCCGTCAGGCGTGGTCGGCGACAGCGGCACCGCCTCCGGCGGCCTGACGCCCGGCGTGCCCGGCCGGCCCGGAACCGGTGGCATCGGCTCGCCGGACGACCCCGCCGATGTCGACCGGCGCCGGGCGGCCACCCGGCGCTGGCTCCTCGCCGCGGGGGCCGCGTTGCTGGCGGTGCTGGCCGGCGTCGGCACCGCCCTCGCCGTCAACGGTGACCACCGGCATCAGCCGGACGGTGACGACCAGGGCGCGCCGTCCGGCCAGCCCTGGGAGCGACCGCCCCCGCCCGGCCACGGTCCGGGCGGGCCGCCGCCCCCGCCGTTCCCCTGCATTCGCCCCGACGTGGCCGGCACGCCGGTGCAGAAGGGCCCGCCGCCGGCCGATCCGGCGGTGACCATACCGGCCGGCTGGGTCTGGCCCGCCGACACCGGCGGCTTCCACATCGCGCTGCCCGCCGGGTGGCTCCAGCTCCGCTCCGGCGACACCACCTGCTTCCAGGACCCGGCCACCCGGCGCATCCTGGGCGTCGAGCCGTACCCGGGTGGTGATCCGGTCGGTCGGCTGCGCTCGGCCGAGCGGGACCTCACCTCCGCCGGCCGCCTCCCCCGCTACGACAGGGTCCGGCTCGGCGCCGCCGGCGACGGCGCGGAGTGGGAGTGCCGCTGGGACGCGCCGTACGGGGAACGCATGCACGCGCTGCGGGTGCTGCCCGGCGAGGAGGCCGGGTGGACGCTGGGTCTGACCACCTCGGACGCCGACTGGGCCGCCGCCGAGGACCAGTTCGCGTTGATCCGGGACAGTATCCGGCCGATCCGACCCACCCGCACGGCGGGATGACCGGGGCGTCCCGCCGTCGCACCGACTGACTACAGTGGCGTAGTTTCGTCGATCAAGATCTTCGGGAAGGGCGAGCCGAGATGATGGGACCGTCCCACGCGCTGTCCGGCGCGGCGGTGTGGCTGACCGGCTCCTGGGCGCTGGACCAGTTCGCCGACTATCACCAGACGCCGCTGGCGCTGGCGGTGGGCACCGCGGTCTGCGCGGGCGGGGCGCTCTTTCCCGACCTCGACCTCTCCGGCAAGGTGACCCGCAACCAGGGCGGCGCCACCGTGGCCCGGACGTTCGGCGTGTTCAGCCTCTTCGTCGCCGAGGTGATGGAGAAGATCTCGCTCGGCGTCTACTACGCCACCAAGCTCAGCAAGGATCCGCGCCGCAACAACGGGCACCGCACGCTGACCCACACCCTGCCGTTCACCGTGCTGGTCGGGTGGGGCACCACCGCGCTCTGCGCCCACTACGGCAAGTGGGCGGTGGTCAGCATCCTGTTCTTCATGATCGGCCTGGCGTTGCGCGGGCTCTTCGACGAGTGGGCCGAGCGGGCCGGCTGGGTGGTGGTCACGCTGGTGTCCGCCGCCGCGGCCTGGTTCACGTTCGCCAACCTGCCCGGCGACCGGGGCTATCCGATGATCGGCCTCGCGGTGGGCGTGGGCTGCTTCGTGCACATCCTGGGCGACATGATCACCCGGGCCGGGGTGCCGATCCTCTGGCCCATCCCGATCAGACGGCGGATGTGGACGATGATCGGGCTGCCCAACAAGATCGCGCTGCGCACCGGCAGCAAGGCCGAGACGGTCGTGCTGCGGGGCGCGCTGACCGTGCTGGCCGTGCTCGCCGCGCTGGGCCTGGTCGCGCCCTCGGTGCTGCAACGCTTCGACATCCAGGTCTGACGCGGGGCAGCAGCGCGGCGGTGACGCCTCTGGACCTGGCCTCGGACCGCCTGCAAACCTGATGGCGTAAACGACTCAGGACCGTCGGCCGGCGGGAGCCGGGTCTGAACCGTCCACGCCATCAGGTTCGTAGGTGTTCGACGTCGGCCGGCCTCAGCGGGGCGTCAGCAGGCAGAACTCGTTGCCGTCGGGATCGGCCAGCACCACGTCGTCGGCGGTGTGCCGGCCGGCGCCGACCCGCGTCGCCCCGAGCGAGAGCAGCCGGTCGATCTCCGCTTCCCGGTCGCCGTCGGCCGGCGGCGCGAGATCCAGGTGTACGCGGTCCCGGCCGTGCCTCGGCATCAGCGGCGGACCGCTCCAGGTGACCTTCGCTCCGCCACGTGGCGACTGGATCGCGGTCTCCTGATCCTGGTCCCAGACCAGCGGCCAGCCCAGCGCAGCGCTCCAGAAGTAGCCCACCGCCTGCGTACCGTCGCAGTTCACCGCGCCGACGGACCCGCAGCCGGCGAGGAAGCTGTTGCCCGCCTCGATGACGCAGAACTCGTTGCCCTCGCGGTCGGCGAGCACCACGTGCCCTTCCTCCGCGCCCTGGCCGATGTCGACGTGCCGCCCGCCGAGCCCGATCGCCCGGGCCACCGTCTCCCGCTGCGCCTCCGGCGACGCGCTGGTCAGGTCGAGGTGGATGCGGTTCTGCCCGGCCTTCGGCGTCCCGGTCGGCAGGAACCGGATGCGCAGGCCGGCGTCGCCGTCGGGCCGCAGCGCGACCCCCTCGTACGGGTCGTCGACCACCTCCCGGCCGAGCAGCTCCGCCCAGAATCGCGCCAGCCGTAGCGGCGTCTCCGCGTCGACGCTGATCGCGTAGAGGTGGCTCGTCATCGCGCTGCTCATCTCCGATCCGCCGTCCGGCCCGGTCCGGCTGGTGGCTCAGACTAGGGAAGAACGCCGCCACCCACAGCCGAATATCGGCAGGCGGGGCTGGCATCAGTGCTCGACCTCACCGAGCCGCTCGATGAGGTCGGCGCGGGTCTGCCGGGCGCTGGACAGGTAGTCGGCGAACATCTGCGGCACCATCTGGTGGCGGGCCAGCAACAGGCAGCTCGGATGCGACCGGCCTTGGACACGCTCACCGGCATGTCGGATGCCTGACATCCCCCGGACCGATCAGGCGCCGATGCGCTGCTCGGGGATGGAGAGGCCGTAGAGCGCCATCAGCTCCGGGCTGTCGATCCGGCTGCCGTCGGCCACCGCGTCGCAGGCGATGTCGACGATCTGGTCCTTGTGCGCCAACAGGTAGGGCCGGGCGCCGACGTCGGCGCTGGCCAGCGTGGCGATTCCGGGCCAGTGCCGGCGGCCGAACAGCATCGGGTAGCCGCGCAGGCCGTCGTAGGTGGCGCAGACCAGCACGTCCGGGTACGGCAGCGCGGTCACCCGGCGGACCGCCACCTCGGTGAGCCCGGGCATGTCCACCGGCACCACGACGACCGCCTCGATGCCGTCGTCGGTCAGCGCGGCGAGCCCGGCCCGGATCGAGGAGCCCACGCCGGTGCCCCAGGCGCGGTTGACCACGACGGTGGCGCCGGTCAGGTCGGTGGTCCGCCGCACCTGCTCGGCCGCCGCGCCCAGCACGACCACGACCTGCGCGCAGCCCGCGTCGGTCATCGTGTCGATCATCCGGCGGACCAGCGGCTTCTCGCCCTGGTGCAGCAACGCCTCGGGACCGCCGATGCGGCGTCCCCCACCCGCGGCGATGATCATTGCAGCGATCCGGTTCAGCGGTGCCCCCTCGACCAGGGGGACGGACCGGGCACAGCCGCGCCCGGTCCGTCCCGTCGTACGCACAACGGGCCCAACGAGCACGGCGGCGAGCGAGTAGCGGGGCAAAACGGAAAAATGTGTGGCTATGCCGCGTCGGCGTAGCAGTCCACCGTGGACAGGTCGAGCGGGAACCGGACCGGGGTGTCGCCGAACAACAGCCGGGTGGCCCGCGCCCCGGCGGCGGAGACCGCCTCGGTGACCGCCGCCGCCTCGTCGACCGGACAGTGCACCATCACCTCGTCGTGCTGGAAGAAGACCAGCTCGGCAGCGGTGCCGGCCAACTCGGTGCGGAGCGTGGCCAACAACGTCGACGCCCACTCGGCGGCCGTGGCCTGGATGACGAAGTTGCGGGTGAACCGCCCCCGGGACCGGGCCGCGCGGGCGGCCGGGCCGTGCGGGTCCACCGGGCCGTCCGACACCGCCTCGTCCCCGTCGGTGAACCCGACCGCGCCCGGCGGGCAGGTACGCCCCAGCCACGACCGGACCAGCCCACCCGCCTCGCCGGTGCGGGCGGCGGCCTCGACGTACCCGAACGCGGTCGGGTAGTTCTTCCGCAGCACCGCCAGCGCCGGCACCGCCGCGCCGCCGGTCTGCCCGTACATGGCGCCGAGCAGCGCCACCTTGGCCCGGGCCCGGTCACCGGCGAACGCGTCCCGGGCCAGCGCGGCGTACAGGTCGCCGGCACCACCGGCGGCGGCCAGCCGCTCGTCGCCGGAGACCGCGGCGAGCACCCGTGGTTCGAGCTGGCCGGCGTCGGCCACCACGAACGTCCACCCCGGGTCCGCCACCACGGCCCGCCGGATCACCTTCGGGATCTGCAACGCGCCGCCGCCGCGGGTCGCCCACCGGCCGGAGACCACGCCGCCGGGGACGTACTCCGGGTGGAACCGGCCGCCGGAGACCCAGGCGTCGCGCCAGGCCCAGCCGTGTGCCGTCCAGATGCGGTACAGCTCCTTGTATTCCAGCACCAGCGGCACCGCCGGATGCTCCACCCCGCGCAGCACCCAGGCCCGGGTGTTCGGCAGCTCCACCCCCACGCGGGCGAACGCCCGCAACAGCTCCGCGGGCGAGTCGGCGTGCAACCGGCGTACGCCGAACGCGGCGGCGATCCGGGCCTGGAGCTCGGCCAGCCGACGGGGTGGCCCGCCGACCGGGGACGCCTCGCCGAGCAGCTCGGCCAGGATCGCGTCGTGCACGTCGGCACGCCAGGGCAGGCCGGCCGCACCCATCTCGACGGCGATCAGCGCGCCGGCCGACTCGGCGGCCACCAGCAGCCGGAACCGGCCGGGGTGGGTCGTGGCGGCGATCCGGGCGAGCTGGTCGGCGTACACCCGGGTCAACGCCGTGATGCCCGGGCCCGGCGGGCCGGCCGGCGGGTCGAAGAGCGCGCCCTGGCCGTGGCCGGGCGGCTCGGGCGGGCGGGGCGTCGGGTCCGGCGGGACCGGCGCCCCGGTCAGCCGGGCCCAGGCGGCGGGCAGCGCGCGTGGCTCGCCCCAACGGCCCGCGTGCCCGAGCAGCAGCGTCTCGGTCAGCTCGACATCGTGGCAGCGGTCGAGCCGGACGCCGGCGCGCAGCAGCGCCGGATAGACCGCCGCCCCGCCGGCCCACACCCAGCGGGGCCGCTCGGCCGCCTCCCGGGCGCCGACGGCGGCGGCAAGATCCGCCACCTCCTCGACCGCCCCGGCGGGACGGCCGTCACCGTCCAGCGGTTGCAGCACACCGCCGCCCCGCTCCCCCGCCCCCACCGCCACGACCCCCACAGACGCGATTCTCCCTCGCCCCACCGACACCCTGCGCGGGAAAGGAGGGGCCCCTTGTTAACGCCTGCGGTAGAGAAGGGGCACCTTCTCACCGCGAGGTGTTAACAGGGGGCCCCTCCTTCCCCGCGACGGTGGGGCTACTTGCCGACGCCGGCGGTGAGGCCGGACTGCACCTGGCGCTGGAAGACGATGTACACGATCAGCACCGGCAGCATCGCCATGGTCACGCCGGCGAACAATCCGGACCAGTCGGACTTGTAGCCCTGGTTGACCGACAACTCGATCAGCCCCTGCGCGATGACCTGGTGCTTCGGCTCACCGGCCACCGACTGCATGAGCAGCGTCGGCAGGTACCACTGGTTCCACTGGCCCAGCACGTTGAAGATGCCGATGCTGATCAGGCCCGGCTTGGCCATCGGCAGCATCACGCTGAAGAACGTGCGGGTGTGCGAGGCCCCGTCCACCGACGCCGCCTCCGCGATCGAGTCGGGCAGCGTCCGGAAGAACGAGTGCATGAAGAAGATCGTGAAGGACAGCGACCAGGCCACGTAGACCAGGATCAGCATCACGTGCTTGTTCGGGCCGAGCAGCGGGAAGCTGACCCCGGTGTTGTAGACGCCCTTGAACAGCGGCACCGCGGCCAGGTAGATCGGCAGCGTCAGGCCGGACAGGAACATGTAGTAGATCAGCCGGTTGCCGCGGAACTCGAACCGCGCCAGCGCGTACGCGGCCATCGAGCCGAGCAGCATGGTCAGCGTGACGCTGCCGACCAGCACCAGCAGGGTGTTCAGGAAGAACGAGCCGAGGTGCCCCTCGGTCCAGGCCCGGCCGAAGTTCTCGAAGTGTAGTTTGTCCGGGATCAGGGACAGCGGCTCGCGGATGACCTCCGAGTCGTCCTTGAGCGCGGACATCACCACCCACAACAGCGGGTAGATGACCATCACGGCCCAGACCACCAGGAAGATGTGGGAGAAGCCGTTGAAGATCCGGGCGCCGACTCCGCCGCGGTGCCGCTCCCCCCGGCGTACGGGGGCAGCCCCGGACCCGCTGGTGGCCTGTCCGGCCCGGTCGAGATCGGATGTCGCCGTGCTCATCGCCGCGCCTCCTTCAGTACTCGATACGGTCACGACGGGTGATCCTCAACTGCACGGCGGCGAGCAGGATCGTGAAGATGGCCAGCGCGACGCCCATCGCGCAGGCGTAGCCGAACTGGCCCTTCTGGAACGCGGTGAAGTTGAGCACCGACGCGAAGATCTCGCTGGCGTGGTTCGGCCCGCCCTGGCTCGGCGTCATGACGAAGACCAGCGCGTACATGTCCAGCGCGATGAAGCCCAGGTAGACCCAGGCGACCGAGATGCTGTCCCGCAGCAGCGGCAGCGTCACCTTGAAGAACGTGTGGAACCGGCCCGCGCCGTCGAGGATCGCGGCCTCGTAGATGTCCTTCGGGATCGACTGCATGGCGGCCGAGAAGAGCACCATGTAGAAGCCGGCGCCGCTCCACACCGCGATGAGCAGCAGCCACCACAGCACCGCCGGCACGCCGAGGAACGGCTCCGGGTCGGCGGTGAACGCGATCGGGTTGTCCGCGTCCACCAGCCCGATCTTGATCAGCAGGCCGTTGATCAGGCCCTGCCCGTCGGTCCGGTAGATCTGCTGCCACATCACGGCGATGACCACAAGCGACAGCACCTGCGGGAAGAAGAAGATCACCTTGTAGAGCGCGGAGCCGAAGACCCCGCGGATGCCGGCCCTGTCCTCGCGTCCGCCCACGTTGAGCAGGAACGCGAGGAACAGGGCCAGCGCGATCGTGAACAGCGGCACGGTGACCAGGAAGAACACGTTGTGCCAGAACGCCTTCCGGATCAGCTCGTCGGAGAACAGCCGGACGTAGTTGTCCAGCCCGACGAAGCGCTGGGAATCCGAGTACCCACCCCAGTCGGTCAGCGAGTAACCCGCCGCCTGGGCGAACGGCCACACCACGTAGAACAGGTACAGCGCGACGGGCAGGGCCAGGAAGCCCGTGACGAAACGCGCGACTCCGTGCCGCATTGGACTCACTTCCTCGAACAGCGTCAGGCGGTGCGGGTCTGCTTCTTGATCGACGAGTCCTTGGCGACCTTGTCGGCGGCCGCCTGCATCTTGTCGACGAACTGCGCCGCGGTGAGCCGGCCGGCCATCAGCTCCTCGGAGAGGTTCTGGCTCTCCTTGTCCAGGTCGGCGTAGAAGTCCGGGAACTTCACCGAGATCAGCTCGCCGCTGCCGCCCTTGACCAGGCTGTTGGCGCTGGCCAGCGCCGTGTCCTGGACGTTGTCACCGGAGCCCTTGGTGGAGGCCAGCGACTTGGTCAGCTCGGCGAACTTCGCCGACCCGGCCTTGGACAGGATGGCCCGCAGGAACTCCTTCGCGGCCTCCTTGTTCGGCGCCTTGCTGGGCACCACGAAGCCCTCGCCGGAGGCGGCGAAGACGTCCTTGGCGGCCTTGTCGCCGGGCTTGCTCCAGTAGTCCGACATGGTGAGCTCGAAGCCGGGCGGGATGGTCGCCGCCATCTCGTTCTTCAGCCACGTGCCGACCTGGATGAACGCCGCCTTGCCGTCGAGGAACGCCTGCTGCGACTGGGTGTGGTCGAGCTTGCCCGGCAGCAGCAGCTTGTCCTTGACCAGCTTCTCCCACGGCTCCAGCGCGGCGACGATCCCGTCGGCCTTCCAGGCGCCGTCCTTCAGGTTGTCGATGTCGACGACGGCCTGCTTGCCGACCGCCTTCCAGATGCTGGCGAACAGCGCCCAGCGCGGGTAGTAGCCGTGCGCCGCGTCGTGCACGTACGGCGCCATGCCCTTGGCCTTGATCTTCGGCGCCAGGGCGAAGAACTCGTCCCAGGTCGTCGGCGCCGTCCAGCCCTCCTTCTTGAACAGCGCCGCGTTGTACCAGTTGCCCCAGACCGTGTAGGCGACGTTCACCACGTAGAACTTGCCGTTCTGGGTGCCGTCGCCGACGGTGCCCGGCAGCAGCGAGTCGCCGACCGTGCCC
Source organism: Micromonospora sp. NBC_01392 (assembly GCF_045040125.1). NCBI lineage: Bacteria > Bacillati > Actinomycetota > Actinomycetes > Micromonosporales > Micromonosporaceae > Micromonospora > Micromonospora sp. NBC_01392. The sequence continues at coordinate 5,142,171 of NZ_CP109549.1, forward strand.
TCGCCGTCCCAGGCGGGCGCCGTGAGCAGGTCGTCGAGCGGCTCGATGGCGCCCTCGTTGATCAGCGTGCTGCGGTCCATCATGTCGGCGCCCGAGTTCATCACCAGGTCGCTCGGCTGGGTCGCCATCTTGGGCTGCTCTTCGGTCTTGATCTTCTGGGTGGAAGACATGTTGACCGTGACGTTCGGGTGCTTGGCGTTGAAGACGACCTTGTCCTCCTTGGCCCACTGGTCGCCCAGCCCGCCGTTGAAGACGACCACCTTGACCGCGCTGCCGTCCTTGACGCCGAACGGGTTGTCCTTGCTCTTGGCCGCGCCGCCGCCGTCGGACTTGCTCGGCTCGCTGCCGGCGCAGGCGCTGAGCAGACCGGCCGCCGGGATGGCCAGCAGACCGGCCGCGCCGGCGCGCTGGAGCAGCGTCCGACGGCTCAGGTCAGACTTCTCGGGGATAACCGACATCTTTGTCTCTCCTTGTGGTGTCGGGTCAGGCGGTTCGCCGGAGGCGCCCGGCGTACCGCGACTCGAGGGCGAGGTTGTGCTCGTCCCCACCGGGGACGTTGGCGGAGAGGTAGACAGGGGGTACCTCTCCGGCCTGGTGGAACCGTCGTACGACCTCCGCGGTCAGCAGCTGCGCCAACAGCGCCGCGGTGACCGAGGAGACCGCACAGACCGCGCCGCCGCCCTCGAGCGGCAGCAGTGCGTCGCCGTACGGCGCGCCGTTGTCCAGCACGACGTCGGCGAGGTCGGCGAGCCGGTGCCCGGAGGGGTGCCGAGAGGCGACCCGGGCGGTGTGCTCGACCGAGGTGACCGCGATCAACGGGTGGCCACCGCGCTTGACCAGCGTCGCCAGCTCGACCACCGAGCCGTTGATGCCGGACTGCGAGGCGACCACGAAGACGTCCTCGGGCTGCGGCGCCGCCAACCCGAACAGCCGGTGCGCCACCGTCGGGTCGCGTTCCAGCTTGGGGTCGGCGAGCACGTCGCGGGGCGCGTCGCCGTGCAGCACGAGGTCGTGCAGGGAGAGTCGGTTGCTGGGGACCAGGCCACCGGCGCGGGCCACCAGCTCGGCGGCGAACGCCTCCGAGTGGCCGGCGCCGAACGCCTGGAGGACGCCGCCGGCACGCAGTCCGCCGGCGATCAGGTCCGCCGCCCGGTCCACCGCGTCCGCCTGGCTGTCCACGAGCCGGTCGAGGACCGGGCGGACGGCGTCCGCGTACCGCTGGGCACTGATCATGAGTGGGCCCCCTTGGCGGCCTTGTGCCCGTCGACGGCCTGGGCGGTACGCCGGAAGGCCGCGTGGGCGCGGTCGTGGGTGCGCTGCGCCACCGCGATGTAGAGCAGGTCGAGCACGACGAGCTGCGGATGCCGGGCGGAGAGCGCGTCCGGCCGGAACGTGGTGGCCTGACTGGCGGTGACCAGGACGATGTCGGCCAGCTCGGCCAGCGGCGAGCGCGGGAAGCCGGTCAGCGCGACGGTGGTGGCCCCGCGACTGCCCGCCTCGGCGAGCAGCTCGATGGTCTCCCGGGTCTGGCCGGTGTGCGAGATGCCGAGCGCGACGTCGCCGACGCCCAGCAGCGCGGCGCTGGCCAGCCCCTCGTGCACGTCGCTCCAGGCCCAGGCGGCCACCCCGATGCGGTGCAGGCTGAACTGCATCTCCTCGCCGACCAGCGCGCTGCCGCTGGCGCCGAAGATGTTCACCCGGTTCGCCCCGGCGATGGCCATCGCCGCCCGCTCCACCTCGTGCAGGTCGAGCAGCGCGGCGGTGTCGTGCATGGCCCGCGTGTCGGCGGCCATGATCTGGTCGAGCACCCGGGACAGCGGGTCGCCGGGCTGGATCTCCCGGCCGATGTCGACGGTCCAGCCCGCCGAGCGGGCCCGGCCGGTCTCGGCGGCGATGCCGAGCCGCAGGTCGGCGTAGCCCTCGAAGCCCATCGCCCGGCAGAACCGGGTGATGGTCGCCGGTGACGTGCCGCTCCGCTCGGCCAGCTCGACGATGGTGGCCCGGGCCGCCGCCTCCGGGTCGCTGAGCACGTGCTCGGCCACCCGGCGCAGCGCCCCGGTCAGCTCCCCCGCGCCGGCCCGGACCCGGGCCAGCACCCCGTCGACGCTCCGCCGGTCGGCCGGCGCGGCATCGACCACCGCGGTCCCCGCGGAAGTCTCGACCTCGTGCTCGGCCATCGGCGAAAGCCTTTCGGAAAAGAGTGTTAACTGTTAGTGGTAAAAGTTCTTACTGACGGCCCCTCCGTGTCAAGAGCGTGGGCGAAGTTTTCAAACTGTTACCTGGCGCACGGCCGCGATCTTGCGCGCGGAGGGCCTGGCCGGACAGCATGAGGACCATGTCGGACACCGTCGTGGTCGGCCTCGATGTGGGAGGCACGTCCACCCGCGCCACCGCCGTGAGCCTCGACGGCGCACGCCTGGGCACCGGCCGGGCCGGGGGCGGCAACCCGACCAGCCACGGCGCCGACCGGGCCGCCGCCGAGCTGCTCGCCGCTCTCCGCGCGGCGCTCGCCGAGGTCGACCCGACCCGGGTACGCGCCGGCGTGATCGGCCTCGCCGGCGCCGGCCGCCTCCGCGCCGATCCCGAGGGGCGCGCCGCCTTCGACCGGGCGTGGGCCGAGGCGGGGCTGCGCTGCCCGTACACGGTGCACGGCGACGCCCTGGTCGCGTACGCCTCCGGCACCGCCGCCCCGGACGGCACCGTGCTGATCGCCGGCACCGGCGCGATCGCCGCCCAGGTGCACGCGCTCCGCCTGGACCGCGTCGCCGACGGCCACGGTTGGCTGCTCGGCGACGCGGGTTCCGGGTTCTGGCTGGGACGGGAGGCGGTCCGCCGGCTCCTGACCGACCTGGACCGGGCCGAGGCGCCGGGGGAGCTGGCCCGCCGCGTGCTGGCGGAACTGACCGGCTCGACCGAGGTGGCCGCCCGCCCCCGGGAGACCGCCGGGGCCGTGGTGCAGGCGGTCACCCGACGACCGCCGGTGGACCTGGCCCGACTCGCGCCACTCGTCGTCACCGCCGCCCGCCAGGGCGAGCAAACCGCCAGGGCGATCATCGCCGAGGCCGCCGCGCTGCTGGCCGAGAGCGTCTCCCGGATCCGTCCCGCCGACGCGACCGACCCGGTGGTGCTCGGCGGCGGCCTGCTCACCGGCGACACCCCGCTGGCCACCGTCGTCCGCGCCGAACTGGCCCGCCGCTGGCCGGCCGCCCCGCTGCACTCCGCCGGGGACGGCGCCGCCGCCGCGGCCTGGCTCGCCGCCCGGGACCTGCCCGAGGTCACCGACCCGGCGGCACTGCACGCCCGGCTCGTCCCACCCCCGACCTGACCGCCGCTCCCATGCCCTGAAGCCGACGGGCGACGGGAGACGGGCTCACCGGCCTGCCGGATCGTCGACGTCACCCGCGGCCGGAGGGCCGGAGGGCCGGAGGGCCGGAGGGGGAATGACCCCACCCGTCCGGCGCCGCCGACGGTTCGCACCCACTCACGGCCGGTTCCGGTCACGACGTCACTCATACCGGCGGGGTAACGGCAAGCAACCGCCTCCGGCCGCACTTCCGGTCGAAGTGCCTACGAACTTGAACGCATAGGTGGGTCGGCGCGATGACCCATCCCTGCACTCAAGTTCGTAGGCACTTCATACCGCCCTCGGGGCTCACCATCCCACGCTGGCCGACGCCACCGGGGCGGGGCGCAGACGCGGCCGTGGGCACGGACGGCGCAGTGGACCCGGCCCCTCCGCAGCGATCAGAATCGGACACGTGACTGTGTCGCCGGGCAAGCGAAGGGCCGGACGACACGAGGTCGACCGGCCCTGGGCAAACGTGGTCAGCCGATCGGACCACCGGACGGTCCCGGCTGGCCCGGGTGCTGCGCCATCGGCTGGCCCGGCTGGGCCGCATTCCCCGGCTGGGCCGACTGCCAGCTCTGGGGGGCCGACTGCCAACTCTGGGGGGCGGGCTGCCCGTACTGGGGCTGCGGCGCCGGGTGGCCCGGCTGGCCCGGCTGGCTCTGCGGCGCCATGCCGTACGGCGCCGGCTGACCGGGGGCGGCCGGGGGGAACATGCCGGGCTGCGGCGCGCCGGCGAACTGGTGCGCGGCGGCCTGCTCGCGAGCCTCCCGGCGGGCCTTCACCGCGCGCACGATCAGCAGGATCGGCAGGATGAAGACGTAGAAGAAGATCCGGTAGCTGCCGCCGTCGAAGAGGAACAGCAGGTAGAAGCCGTACGCGAAGAAGGCCAGGCCGACGATCACGTTGAGGATGCGCGACCCGGTCCCCTGCTCCTTGATGGCGACGCCCACGGCGACCATCGCGATGCCGCCGAGCAGCAACAACAGCGTGTAGATGAGAAAAAACATGGAGTTTCCTGTCAACAAGGTGAGTGTGCCGGCTCACCTTATTGGAGCGCGATCATCCGCACTGTCCCGTTGCCTGTGGCAACCACCTCACTTGAGCTGCCCGGCGGTCAGGCCGGCCTGGATCTGCCGCTGGAACGCCACGTAGACCACCAGCACCGGCAGCACCGCGATGGTGAGCCCGGCGAAGAGCTGGGCGTAGTCGCCGGCATAACCCTGGCTGACCGCCAGCGAGCTGAGCCCCTGGGCGAGCATCCGGTTCGGGCCGTCGCCGGGGATGAGCACCTGGGGCAGCAGGAACTGGTTCCAGTGACTGAGGAAGTTGAAGATGCCGACACTGATCAGTCCCGGTCGCGCCATGGGCAGCATCACCCGGAAGAAGAGCCGGAAGTGGCCGCATCCGTCGATCATCGCGGCCTCCGCCACCGAGGTCGGCAGCGTCCGGAAGAAGGCGGTCAGGAAGAACACCGTGAACGGCAGCGAGTACGCCGTGTAGACCAGGATCAGCCCCGGCCAGGTGCCGAGCAGGCCGACGCTGCGCACCACGAAGAAGAGCGGCACCAGGGCCAGGAACACCGGGAACATCATGCCGCCGACGAACAGGTAGTACACCACCTGGCGGCCACGGAACTCGTACCTGGCGAAGACGTACGCGGCGGTGGCGCCGAGCAGCATGGTCAGGCTCAGCGAGCCGGCCACCACCACCAGGCTGTTCAGGAAGAACCGGCCGATGTGGGCGGTGGTCCAGGCGCGCGCCCAGTTGTCGAACCGCAGCGCCTCCGGCAGGCCCCACGGGTCGGCGATGATCTCGCCGTTGCTCTTCAACGAGCTGAGCAGCATCCAGGCCAGCGGCAGGATGGTCATCGCGGCCCACAGCAGCAGGAAGCCGTGCGAGAAGACGTTGGCCACGCCCGTCTCGCGGCGCGGCGGACGGTCGGCCGGCACCCCGGCCCGTACGGTGCTCACGAGTACTCGATCCGATCACGCCGGGCGGTGCGCAGCGCCAGCACCGCCACCGAGAGGGTCAGGAAGAACATGGCCACGCCGATCGCGGAGGCGTACCCGAACTTGTTCTCGCTGCCGAACGAGGTGTCGTACATCCGCAGGCCGATCACGTCGGAGGAGAAGTTCGGCCCGCCGTTGGTCATGAGCTGCACCAGGATGAAACCGTCAAGCGCGGCGATGGCCAGGTAGATCCAGGCCACCTGGATGGTGTCCCAGAGCAGCGGGATGGTGATCTTCCGCAGCATGGTGGCGCGGGACGCGCCGTCGAGCAGCACCGCCTCGTAGATGTCGCGCGGGATGGCCTGCATGGCGGCGCCGAACAGCACCACGTAGAACCCGACGTTGCTCCACACCATCACGGCCAGCACGCACCAGAACGCGAACCGCGGATCGCCCAGCCAGGCCGGCGGCTCGGCCAGCCCGATCGCGCGCAGGGCGCCGTTGAGCAGGCCGCTGGTCGGGCTGTAGATCTCCTTCCACAGCAACGCGATGATCACCACGGAGAGCACCTGCGGGAAGAAGTAGACCAGCCGGTAGAGCGCGGTGCCGCGTACCCCGGTCACCCCGGCGCGGCCCTTGCGCCCGCCCATGGTGAGCATGCTCGCGAAGAAGAGACCCAGCGCGATGGTCACCACCGGCACCACCGCGAGCAGGATCGCGTTGTTCTTCAACGCGTTCCAGACGTACCCGTCGTGCAGCAGGGTGCGGAAGTTCGCCAGGCCGACCTGGTCGGCCTGCGCGGAGTAGCCCAGCCAGTCGGTGGTCGAGATCTGGAACGCCTGGAGGTACGGCGAGAGCACGAAGATGCCGTAGATCGCCAGCGGTGGCAGCAGGAAGCTGAGGATCAGCGGGAGTCGGCCGTGTCGCATCCGATCGTCACGCGGCCCGCTTGTACTTCTTGACGGAGTTGTCCTGCGCGATCGAGTCGGCGCCCCGCTGGCACTGGTCGAGGAACTCGGTCGGGGAGATCCGGCCGCTGAAGAACTCGCCGCAGGCCGCGTCGACCAGGTTGCGCTCCAGCTTGCGGTAGTAGTTGTTGTAGACCCAGTTGAACCCGTTGGCGCCGGACGCGTCCAGCGCCTTGACCACGGTGGCCAGCCCGAACGGCAACTCGACGCCGTCGGTGGCGCCGGCGACCACGGGCAGGCTGGCGACCTTCTTCGTGAAGTCCTGGGCGCCCTTGCGCGACAGCATGGTCCGGAAGTACTCCAGCCCGCCGGCGGTGTTCTTCGCCTTCGCCGGCACCATGAACGGCTCGCCCGCGGTGCCCCGGATCGCCTCGAACGGCAGCTTGTCGCCGCTGCCCAGGCTCGGCGTCGGCGCGACCGTCATGTTGAAGCCGGCCGGGGTGACGTCCTTCTGCTCGCTCTCCAGCCAGGAGCCGCAGGAGATGAACGCGGCCTTGCCCTGGCACCAGGCGGTCTGGGACTGCTTGTGGTCCAGGCCCGGGGAGCCGGCCAGGATGAACTTGTCCTTGACGATCTGGTGCCAGGCGTCGGCGGCGGTCTTCATGGCGTCCGACTTCCAGGCGTTGGGTTCCAGGTTGTCGATGGCCAGCGCGACCGACGGGCCGCCCACCTTGATCGCGGTGGAGATCACCGGCCAGCTCATGTAGCGCGGGTGCAGGCCGGCGTACGTCCAGGGGGCGATGCCGGCGGCCTTGATCTGCCGGCAGAGCGCGATGTGCTCGTCCCAGGTCTTGGCGTAGTTCCAGCCGCGGTCGGCGAAGAGCTTGGTCGAGTGCCAGATGCCGTACACCGTGTAGGTGTAGTTCAGCACCAGGAACCGGCCGTCGTAGGAGCCGACCTCGACGGTGCCGGGCAGCAGCGTGTCCTTGACCGTCTTGCCCGGTACGTCGAGGCTGGGCGCGGCGAGCAGCTCACCGAGGTCGGCCAGCGCGTTCTGCGAGACCAGGCCGTTGAAGTCGATCTGGCCGGCGCCGGAGTTGTTGACCACGTCCGGCGGGCTGCCGTCGACGAAGCGCGGCTGGAGCGTCTTGCTGATCTCCTGGGTGGCCGAGTGCTTGATCTCCGCCTTCGGGTACTTCTCCCGGTACATGGCCTCGTGGGCCTTGGCGTACTCCTCGCCGAAGCCGCCGTTGAAGATCACCACTTCGAGTGGCGCGTCCTCCTTGACGCCGAGCGGGTTCTGCTCGCTCTTGGTGCCCTGGTACGTGCCGCCGTCGCCCTTGTCGTCGCCACCGGAGGTGGCGCAGCCGGCGAGCAGCCCGGCGGCGGGGGTGGCCAGCAGACCGGCGGCGGCACTGCGCCGGAGGATCTCACGCCTGTTCATCGCATCTCCTCGGTGATTCCGTCGCTTCTCTTCACAGGGCACATTTTCGTTGAAGAATTTCTACGCCGACGCGACGCGGACCACAAGACCTCATGGCCGATCCGTTATCCGTCCCGGCCATCGCCACCGGCGTCGCGCCTCAAGTTCGTTTCCGAAAGGGCTCCGCCTCGCGGCGGCACTCGGCGGCTTTCGTCGTCCAGGCAAACGGACGCCGTCCGTCACTTGACTGGGTCCAGTCCCGGACCTCCGCCGCCACGGCGGCCACGGCGTCGTCCACCCTCCGCTCCACCGCTGCGGCAGCCGGGCCACCGAGGCGCTGACCCACCGAGTCGCGCCACGACGAGCCGGTCGGTGTGAACTCCACGCGGAACCGGGGGTGAGCCGCGAGCCAACGCTGGATGATGTCGGTCATGTGGACCGCGTAGGTGTCGCAGATGACGAGCAGCCTCACGCCGGGTGGCACCGCCCGGTCGACTCCTGTCAGGAACGCGCGGTAGTCGGTGGCCCGACGCCGACCGGGCCCGGAGCCACCACGCACGTGGGCGGACACCAGGTCGAGCGCGTCCAGCAGAGCACCGGTCCCCGCGGACATCGGATCGCGCTCCTCCGCGTCACCCGGCCTGGCGCAGGAGCCCCGCGCCGGCGGTCGTTCTCCAAGACGCAACACGAGCGCCCGCTGCGGCGGATCCAGGTACACGCCCACCACGTCGTGGATTCTCCGGTCCGGCGATCGCCCACCCCTGAGGGGAGTCGCCGTCCCACCGAGATGAGGCCCGATGCCGAAGGCCCTCCAGATCCGCCCCACGGTGGACGGGGACAGTCCTGTCCGCTCCGCCATCAACGACCGTGACCACCGCGCGGGAGCGGTCGCGGACGATCGCAGCGGAGCGGCCGCGATCTGTTCCACCTGCTCGTCGGTGATCTTCCGCGGCGCTCCCGGACGGTCGTCGTCGGCCAGACCGTCCAGCCGGCGCTCGACGAACCGCGACCGCCACTTGCCCACCGTCGGTCGTGAGATCTGAAGCCGCTCGGCAACCTCGGCGTTGGAGAGCCCGTCCGCGCAGGCGAGGACGATAAGGCAACGCAGCACCAACGCCTGCGGGCTCTTGCGTCGCTTCGACCAGGAAACCAATGTCTGACGTTCTTGCTCCGTAAGAACCAACAGCGCCTTGGGGCGACCACGACCAGCCATCCCACCAGTCTCGATCGGTCAGGGAACCGCAGCACCGAAATTGCCGTTGGGTATTTAGAAAACGAACTTAAGGTTCGCCGAACGCATGAACGGCATTCAAGGAAAGGTTCGCACCACCCTTGCGGGTGACAGTTTTCGCGTCGCTTCCGAGACCTTCCAAGAGCCGCCATATGCTCCAACCGACAGCCGGGCCCGAATCACTGAGCGGCCCTATCCCGAACCACGAGGAGGCATCATGCCGCGCGTGCCAAGCAAAGTAAGAATCGAGCTTCTCAAATCAGTAAAACCGACGGTAATCACCCCGGAGAGCATGAAGGGGAACATGGCGGACGTCGGGTTGAGGTGCCCCGACACCAGCACCGCCAGCCTGCAAGGTGCCATCGACGAAGTACGGTCGCAACTGATGCCGTCGCACCTTCAGGCGTTCATGGTCGCGGAACGGACAGAGGGCGTAAAAAAGCAGGCGACCGCAGCTCAGATCAGCCCGGGAGAGGCCCTGTCACGGCTCCTGTCCGATGATGCACAAGGGCTCGTCGAGACCTTGCAGGACGCCGATCATTCAACCCAGAATCTCGCACTCATGCTCGCTGGCCGACACCCTGGCACACGGGAATTCGTACAGGAGCTCGTCCGTAACGACGACACGGCGGCCGAACTGCTCGACGTCGTCGGCCGGCCCGCCCCGAATGCTCATCCTCTTGTCGAACGCGTCCTGGGCGGCGCTGGCGGCCAGCGCTTGGGCCTAGCCGCCCGAGTCGCCGGCCTCGGCTCACCGGCCCTCTCGTTTCTCGCCGGGCTCGCGGAGCAGGATGTACGGCCGCTGGCAACCACCACCTGGACACCAGACAGCACGGGAGTCGTCACCGGGCCGTACACGGCGATGCTGGGAAACGTCATCTACAAGGACCACTTCGCCCAACTTCCGGCTCGGTACCAGGCCCGGACGCAGCAGTTCCCGGGCTACTCCACCGACCTGAGCCAGGGACCGGAATTCATGAAGACCCGGGAGGCGGTCATCGACTTCTTCAAGAAGACGTGCACCGCCGCCACCACCACCGTGGCCACCCAGATCAACGGCAATGACCTAGAAGGTCTCGTCAGCACCTACATCGAACCCATGCAGAAGTCGGTGGACGACTACACGATCAACAAGAACCGGCTCATCTATCTCGCGCAGAACTACAATCCGGCAAACCAGACGGCAGACGGAGTGGGAATCATTGCCATCGACTACGCCCTCTCGGTGGAGAACTACAAGCGGAAAGAGAAGCACGGCGGGGACACGCACCAGGTGAAGCTGACCATGATGGCCCGCGGCATCCAATACCCCGGAGCTATCGGATTCAGCAATCTCTGCCTGGACAACAAGCTCATTACTGGCAAATGCGATCCCATCTGCGACATCACCAAGAGTTGGTACGCGGAAAATCCGCAGTACGGCCTCTGGCCGGCCGACAACACCGAATGCCCACCCAACTGATTCAGCACATTGAAATCCAGACACCAAGGAGTTGAACCATGCCACCCGTTCCTTCGAAGATCAAGGTTTGGGAGACCTGCCCGGACCCGACACAGGAGGTCTTCCTCAGCGGCGCACCAGTAGTCTCGGACTCGAACAGCCAGCAGAAGAGGATCATTCTCTACGGCCAGGACCTCCAAAACATCGGGTACATCGACAACCGGGTCTCGGACGCGACCACGAGCTACGAGAAGAGCATCACCACCGGCTTCGTCTTCACCACCACACAGAGCATCAGTGCCGAAGTCTTCGCGGAGGTCGACGTCGAGTTCGCCAAAGTCGGCCTGAAGTTCAGCGTCACCCTGACCTTCAGCGAGCAGTGGTCGAAGGAGGTCCAGGAGACCTACAACTTCTCGGTGGGTCCGGGGAAGCAGGCATTCACGTACCAGGGATACATCCAATCCCGGGTGCTGATTCATGATCTTTCGGACAACACCTACCGCTGGTCCGGTGATGTCGGCGTCCTGTACACACCGGCCCTGGTCACCCGAAACACCAAGATCGACTAGAGCCTTCCTGGCGCATGGCGACCTCGGGCCGCCATGCGCCAGGAGGCAGCGAACCAGGTCCACGACCGTCACGTATTCATCACAAATGGAGGATGACAATGAATGACACACGGGATCGCGTCCGGGAGATCGTGCTTGATCTGCTGGAACTCGACGAGGCGGAGGTCACCGAGGACAGCCTCTTCAAAGAGGACCACGGGGTCGACTCGGTGAGCATCATCGAGATCCACGCAGCGCTGGAGAAGGAATTCGACGTCATCATCGACTACGACGAGGCGAACCGGATGGTCAACCTCAGCGGAGTGCGCGACGTACTGGCACAGGCCTGGTCCGACCCCGCCACGAGCCCGGCATGACCGGCGGCGCCCCACGACCGCGGGTCGTCGTTACCGGCCTCGGCGTGGTCAGCAGCACCGCCATGGGACCGACGGACTTCCTCACGGCGTTGCGAGCCGGCCGGTGTGGCGCCGCCCCGGTCTCTCTCTTCGACACCACGGGATTTGCGCACGCCAGTGCGCATCAGATCCCCGCCTTCGACGCGGCCTCCTGGCTGCGACGGACGTCGCCCGCGAAACTCGGAAGGGCTGCCCTGTTCACGGCGGTCGCGGCGAGGATGGCGGTCGCTGACGCAGGTTTCACCGACGACGCGCTGATCGAGCGGAAGGGACTGGTGGCCGTCGGCACGACCGACGGCGGCTCCCACGAACTCGACCAGCTCGTCGCTCTCGAACTCGCGCACGGTCCGGCCAGCGTAGATCCCGGGCTCGTCGCCCAGGTGCCCGCCGGTACGCTCGCCGTCGCCGCCGCCCGGGAACTCGGGCTGACCAAGGTGGAGACCGCCACGATCGGCACCGCCTGCGCCGCCGGCAACTACGCTATCGGCGCCGGGCTGGACGCGCTGCGCTCGGGAAGCGTCGATTTCGTCCTCTGCGGCGGCGCGGACGCATTGTGCCGGCGCAACTTCACTGGTTTCTACCGGCTCGGCCTGTCGGCGCCCCGGGTGTGCCAACCGTTCGACGCCGATCGGCGAGGGCTGGTCAACGGGGAAGGCGCCGGCCTCCTCGTGCTGGAAACGGCCACCGCCGCCCAGGCGCGCGGCGCTCGGATCTACGCCGAGGTGCTCGGCTACGGGCTCACCTGTGATGCCTACCATCAGCTCACGCCGCATCAGTCAGGCATCGCCAACTGTATACGGCTGGCGCTGGCCGACTCCGGCGTCAAGACTGACGATGTCGACCTCATCTGCGCGCATGCCACCGGCACGAGAGCCAACGACGCCACCGAGAGTCGCGCGATCCGTGACGTGTACGGGACGAGGCCGCCGCCCACGGTCGGCATCAAGTCCATGCTCGGCCACACGATGGGCGCCGCCAGCGCACTCGGCGGCATCGCGTCCGTCCTGGCGATCACCCACCGGTTCATACCGCCCACGATCAACCACATCCGCACCGATCCCGCCTGCGACGTGGACTGCGTGCCGAACCATTCCGTCGACGCCGATGTCCACATCGTTCAGAACAACGGATTCGCCTTCGGCGGGAACAACGCCGTCGTCGTCTTCGGCCGGTTTTGACCCGCCCGCGTCAGGAAGGACCTACCGATGAGCAGCACCACCTGCTCCGGATCACCCAGCATCACCGCCTGGACCGCCATCTCCCCGTTCGGCCTGGGCAGAGCCGCGCTCACCCGGGCGCTCCGCACCGGTGAGGCGGCGCCCGCCACCCGAGCCTCGGCGCGCCTGCCGCCTCACACCGCACACCTGGTGCCCGACTTCGACCCGAGAGCTCTGCTCGGCAGGAAGGGCACCCGGGCCATGGACCGGGTCAGCGGCCTCGCCGTCGTAGCGGCCCGAGACCTGGTCGCGGTACTCGGCGCTGCCGACGATCCGGCACGAACCGCCGTGGTCCTGGCCACCGCCGGCAGCACCCAGGCCATGCGGGACTTCACCCGCAGCTCCCTGCGTGCGGCGAGACCGTTCCACGTCAACCCCGCCGTCATCCCGAGCGGCGTGCCCAACTGCGCGGCCGGGCTGGTCGCGATCTGGCATGGACTCACCGGACCGAACACCACCATCAGTACCGGTCGCACGGACGCACTGGCCGCGCTGAGCTACGCCCGCCGACTGCTGGACAACGGGCGAGCCGACCGGGTCGTCGTCGGTGCCGTCGAGGAGTACAGCCACACCCGCGCGCTGCTGGAGACCCGGCACGACCAACCCGAGAACGCCAGCGGCGCCATCGGCGAGGGATGCGCCCTCTTCCTGCTCGAGTCCGGGGCCTCGGCGCCAAACCGCCGGCCGCTCGTCGACGTCCTGCACACAGCCCATCGCGCCTTTCCTGCCGCCGGGCCCACCACCGAACTACGCGATTGTGTCCAGGAGGCGCTCGAAGCCTGCGATCTCGCGCCCGACCAGGTGTGGGCGGTCGTGGCTTCCCCGGCAGCCGGCGACCTGGGCCGGTACGAGAAGCACGTCCTCGACGGCCTGTTCGGTCCGGATGCCACCGCGCGGATACCACCGCTGTCCTGCGGAGATGCCGGCTCGGCCAGCGCCGCCCTGCAGATCGCCGCAGTGCTCGCCACTCCACTTCCCGGACACACCGACGTCGCGGTGATTGTCACCGCCGTGGCCGTCACCGGCACCATCTCCTGCGCCGTCCTGCGCCGATCCGCCCAGTGAGCCGGCCCGCAGGGGGCCACCGGACCGACCCGACCACCAACCGTCTTCGGCTGGCATAGCCTGGGTCCATGCGCCGCCTGCGGCAGCTCGCCGAGCGCACGCCGCCGGGGCGGGAGCGCTACGTCGACCTGCTCCGGGCGCTGGCCATCACGATGGTCGTGCTCGGCCACTGGGGCGTGACCGCGATCGGGTACGACCACGGCCGCCCGGCCGGCCACTCGGCGCTCGCCGACCTGCCCTGGGCCTGGCCGCTGACCTGGCTGGCCCAGGTGATGCCGGTGTTCTTCCTGGTCGGCGGCTACGCCAACGCCGCCTCGCTGGCCGCCCGCCGTGACCGGGGCGGGACCACGACCGGCTGGCTGGTGGACCGCAGCGCCCGGCTGGTCCGGCCGACCACCACACTGCTGCTGGTGCTGGCCGCCGGCGCGGCGGTCGCCTCGGCGCGCGGCGCCGACCCGGCGCAGGTCCGGACCGTGGTCTGGTTCGCCACCATCCCGCTCTGGTTCCTGGTCGCCTACTTCGTGGTGGTGGCGCTGACCCCGCCGATGACCGCGTTGCACCGCCGGTTCGGGCTGGCCGTGCCGGTGGGGCTGGTCGCGCTCGTCGCGCTCGGCGACCTCGGTCGGCTCCTCGGCCCGGCGGTCCTGGCCGACGGCAACTACCTGTTCGCCTGGCTGGCCGTGCACCAGCTCGGTTTCGCCTGGTTCGACGCGAGCCGGTCGGCGGCCCACCCCGCCGGAACAGCCGCCCCGGGCCCGGACCGCACGGCCGCGACCGCCGACCCCCGCCCGGGCGCCGCCGCCGAACGGGCCGGTCCGCGCCGTCGCCGGCTGCCACTGGGTCGCCGGGCCGGCGGCACGCTGCTGGCGGTCGGGTCGGTCGCGCTGGTGCTGCTGACCGTCGTCGGGCCGTACCCGGTGGCGATGCTGCACGTGCCCGGCGAACGGCTGGACAACGCCGCGCCGCCGAGTCTGGCGCTGCTCGCCGCCGCCACCGCCCAGCTCGGGCTGATCCTGGTGCTGCGCCGCCCGGCCGGCCGTTGGCTGCGGCGGCCCGGCCCGTGGCAGGCGGTGATCGCGGTCAACGCGGTGGTGCTCACCGTCTTCCTGTGGCACCTGACCGCCGCGATCCTGCTGATCGGCCTGCTGGACGCGCTCGGCGTGCTGCCCACTCCCCCGGTCGGCTCGGCGGCCTGGTGGGGCTGGCGGGTGCCGTGGCTGCTCGCCCTGACCGTGCTGCTGGCCGCGCTGGTCGCCGTCTTCGGCCCGGTCGAGGCCCGCACCCGCCGCCCACCCCCGACCGGGCCGGCCGGCGACGGCGGCCGGCGGCTGCGCACCACGCTCGCCGTCCTCGGGTACGCCGGGCTGGTCGCCGGACTGCTGCTGAACAGCCTCGCGCCGAAGGCCACGCCGGAGCCGCTCGGCCTGCCCGTCCCGGCGCTTGTCGCGTACCTGGCCGGGGCGGGCCTGCTGCGGCTGCTCAGGTCTGGGTGGGGAAGCCGAGGTTGACCCCGCCGTGGCGCGGGTCGAGCCAGCGGCTGGTGACCACCTTGCCCCGGGTGAAGAACGCCACCCCGTCGGCGCCGTGCGCGTGCAGGTCGCCGAAGAGCGACGCCTTCCAGCCGCCGAAGGAGTAGTACGCCATCGGCACCGGGATCGGCACGTTGATGCCGACCATGCCGGCCTCCACCTCGTGCTGGAAGCGCCGGGCCGCGCCGCCGTCATTGGTGAAGATCGCGGTGCCGTTGCCGTACGGGCTGGCGTTGACCAGTTCCACCGCCTCGTCGTACGAGTCGACCCGCAGCACGCTCAGCACCGGGCCGAAGATCTCGTCGGTGTAGATCGACATCTCCGGCGTGACATGGTCGAACAGCGTCGGGCCGAGCCAGAAGCCGCCGGGGTCGCCGTCCGGGGTGACGTCCCGCCCGTCCACCACCGGCACCGCGCCGGCCGCGATCCCGGACTCCACGTAGCTGCGGACCCGCTCCGCGTGCGCGGCGGTGACCAGTGGCCCCATGTCGCAGCCGCGTCGGCCGTCCCCGGTGCGCAGCCGGCTGATCCGCGCGGCGATGCGAGCCACCAGCGCGTCGGCCACCGGCTCCACCGCGACCAGCGCGGAGATCGCCATGCACCGCTCCCCCGCCGAGCCGAACCCGGCGTTGACCGCGGCGTCGGCGGCCAGGTCCAGGTCGGCGTCGGGGAGCACCACCATGTGGTTCTTCGCCCCGCCCAGCGCCTGCACCCGCTTGCCGGCCAGCGCGCCACGCTGGTGCACGTACCGGGCCACCGGGGTGGAGCCGACGAACGACACGGCCCGGACGCCGGGGTGGTCGAGCAGCGCGTCGACCGCCTCCTTGTCGCCGTTGACCACGTTGAACACCCCGTCGGGCAGGCCCGCCTCGGTGAACCACTCGGCCAGCAGCAGCGCCGCGCTCGGGTCCTTCTCGCTGGGCTTGAGCACCACCGCGTTGCCGCAGGCGATCGCCACCGGCACGAACCAGAGCGGCACCATCACCGGGAAGTTGAACGGGGAGATCACCGCGACCACGCCCAGCGGCTGCCGCAGGCTGTACGAGTCGACCTCGGTGGAGACGTTCTCGCTGAACCCGCCGCGCAGCGCCGGGGCGATGCCGCAGGCGTACTCGATCACCTCCAGGCCGCGCTGCACCTCGCCGGCGGCGTCCGCGAGCACCTTGCCGTGCTCGGCGGTGATCGCCTCGGCGAGCCGGTCCCGGCGGGCGTGCACCAGCTCCCGGACGGCGAACAGCACCGCCGTGCGCCGGGCCAGGGAGGCGTCCCGCCAGCCGCGAGCCGCGCGCTCGGCGGCCTGCACCGCGCCGGCCACGTCGGCGGTCCCGGCGAGCGCCACCCGACCGGTACGCCGGCCGGTGGCCGGGTCGAAGACGTCGCCGCGCCGCTCCGAGTCCCCGGTGGTCCGCTTGCCGTCGACGTAGTGCCCGAGGACGGTCATGCCGCCACCGCCACGCAGGTCCGGATCGCGTCGACCAGGACGGCCAGGCCCTCGCGGGCCTCGTCCTCGGTCAGCGTCAGCGGCGGGCCCATCCGCACCACGTTGCCGTAGAGGCCGCCCTTGCCGACCAGCAGGCCGCCGGCCCGGCACGCCTCGAACACCCGGGTGGTCAGCTCCGGGTCCGGCTCGACGGTGCCGGGGCGGACGAACTCGACGGCCAGCATGAGGCCCTTGCCGCGGACCTCGGCGACCCGGTCCAGGCCGGCGGTGGCGGCCCGCAGGCCGTCGGCGAGGATCGCGCCGACCCGGGCGGCGTTGGCCTGGAGGTCGTGGTCGAGCAGGTAGTCGAGCACCGCGTTGCCGGCGGCGGTGGAGACCGGGTTGCCGCCGAACGTGGAGAAGCTGATCGCCGGCACCGTCTCCAGCACCTCGGCCCGACCCACCACGCCGGCCAGCGCGAAGCCGTTGCCGATGCCCTTGGCGAAGGTGAGCAGGTCCGGCGTGACGCCGTGCGCCTGGTAGCCCCAGAAGTGCTCGCCGGTGCGCCCCCAGCCGGTCTGCACCTCGTCGCTGACCAGCAGGATGCCGTGCTCGTCGAGCACCTTCTTCCAGGCCGCGAACAGCCCGTCCGGGGCGTAGGTGAAGCCGCCGACGCCCTGGATCGGCTCGGCGATCAGGCAGGCCACGTCGCCGGCGGTCTGGGTGGCGAGCACCTCGCGCAGGTCCTCGACCGCGGCGTCCACCCGGTCGGCGGCGTCGAGCCGGGCCAGCAGGCCGCGCAGCCGCTCGCCGGAGTGCAGCCAGGCCACCTGCAACGGGTTGAGCGCGCTGGCCGTCCAGCCGCGGTTGCCGGTGATGCCCATGGTCGCGTACGACCGGCCGTGGTAGCTGTTGCGCACCGCGAGGATCTGGTGCGAGCGGCGGTGGTTGGTGGCGACCAGCAGCGCCGCCTCGTTCGCCTCGGTGCCGGAGTTGGTGAAGAAGACGCGGGCGTCCGGGATGCCGGAGAGCCGGGCGATCTTCTCGGCCAGGTCGACCTGCTGCCGGATCAGGTAGAGCGTGGAGCTGTGCACCAGGCCGGTGCGCAGTTGTCGCTCCACCGCCTCGCGGATCTCCGGGATGTCGTAGCCGATCATGTTGGTCAGCACGCCGCCGAAGAAGTCCAGGTAGCTGCGACCGGCCGAGTCGGTCACCCGGCGGCCGGAGCCGGCGACCAGTTCGAGTGGTTCGGCGTAGTAGAGCGGCATCCAGGACGGGAGCACGGCCCGGTGCCGGGCCAGCAGGTCGTCGGTCATCGGGCGCACCCTTCAGCGGCGGGTCTGGTTCCCGCACGCTGCCACCGCGCCGGGGCCGGGACAACTGTCACTGTGTCGCGCGGCGACCCCGCCCACCTGACACCACGTACCCGATCGGGTCGGCGCACGGCGGGGGGCCGGTGCACGGCGAACCGCCGCGCACCGGCCCGGGGGCCGGGTGGTCAGTTGACGAAGACCGCCGGGCTGCCGGTCTTGCTGGTGTCGCGCACCGGCGAGTACGTCGCGGTGAAGTACGCGGTGCTGAAGCAGAGCGACGGGCCGGAGAACTTGGTCAGGGTCTGGTTGGTGAACGCGATCGAGTTGGTGGCGTTGGCCGCCACGCCGGTGAGCGTGTTGGTGCTGGTCCGGTAGACGCAGGTGATCGGGCCGAGCAGCGAGTTCAGCACCACGGTGCTCTGGATCGGCGCGGCCGAGGTGCCGGAGATGGTGACCACGCCGCCGCTGGTGACCGACGTGGTGTACGGCAGGTTGTTGACGGCCACGCTCTGCACGCCGGTGGTGCCGAAGATGTTGCTGGTGCAGCTCGTGAACGACTGCGCGGTGAGGCTCTCGGTGGCGGTGCCGGGAGCGGTCGGGTTGCTCAGCACCTTGGCGCTGAACGTGGACGCGGCGCACTTGACGCCGGTGGTGCCGCTGGCCGAGGAGTAGAAGGTCGCGCTGGTGCCGGTCTTCAGGCTGGCCTGGATGACGTCGTTGACCGACACGGCGGTGCCGGCCGCGGTGGGGTAGGTCAGCACGGCGCTGGCCAGCGAGGTGGAGGGGGCGGCGGTGGCGGGGGTGGCGCCGACCAGACCGGTCAGCAGCGCCAGGGCGGCGAGGCCCGCGCCGATGCGTCCGTACCTGGGCATGGTGGTTCCTTCCGGCGGTGGGACGGGGGTGGTGGTGGAGCCGGACGGCGATAATGACGGCCGTTCGAGCCCTTCCGTGGTGATCACCAATGGTGACGGGCTGTGAACTGAGCGTGTCGAAAGTTATAAACCTCAGAGGGTCGTAAAGTCAACGCATCAAGGAAGGCCGATATCTTGACCATGCAGAGCCCGCCCCCGCCGGCACCGCTGCCGGGGGCCCGGCACGGCCGCGATCCGGACCGCGCCATCAAGCGCGGGCCCCGGCGGGTACCGGCCGAGGAGGTGGCCGCGACCCAGCGCGACCGCCTCTTCGACGGGCTGGTCCGCGAGGTCGCCACCCGGGGGTACGACAACGCCCGGGTCACCGACATCTGCCATGCCGCAGGCGTCACCCGGCCGGCCTTCTACGCCCTGTTCAGCGGCAAGCAGGACGCGTTCCTCGCCACCTACCGGCATGGCATCGCGGTGGTCTCGCAGCTCATGGAGACCGCCTACGCCGACGCCGGGCCGGCCTGGCCGGACGCCGCCCGGGCCGCGTTGCGCACCCTGCTCGACGTGCTGGCCAGCGTGCCCGCCTTCGCGCGGATGGCGCTGGTCGAGGTGGACGCCGCCGGCCCGGACGCCCGCCGGGAACGCGACGCGCTGCTGCACAGCTTCCGCCGGTTCTTCGCCGACGCCGGACCGGGGCCGGCGGTCGCCGGGGTGGACCGGGACGTGCTGGTGTCCACAGTGGTCGGCGGCATCCACGCCACCATCCGCGCCCGGGTCGCACAGGGGCGGGCCGAGGAGCTGCCGCTGCTGCTGCCGGTGCTCACGTACGCGGCCACCGCGCCGTTCCTCGGCCCCGAGGGCGCGCGCCGGGCCACCCGGCGCGCCGGCCCGGACGACGGCCCGAGCACGGCCGCGCCGTGCGCAGCCGACTGACGATCCGGTGAGAAACCGCTGCGGTTTTTCACTTTGGCCGCATTTGGCACATGCCGGCGAACTCTCTGTTGACCGCCACTTTACCCAGCGGTAACTTCGGCCTGCGCCCCTGGCGCGAAATCCTGCGAAGCCAATTCACATCGCCGCACATGAATTGATCTCGAAAGGAAGCCGCCATGTCGGAGCAGACCGCACCGATCGAGCCCGGCCAGCCGAGCAGCGGCGTACGCTGGCGCCGCTTCGCCGTCACGCTCGGCGCCGTCGCGGCCGGCGCCGCCGGCATGGTCGTGCTGACCGCGCAGGGCGTGCTCGGCGCGCAGTTCGCCATCTCCGGCATGCCGTTCACCGTCACCGCCGACAAACTCGAAGGCACCGGCTTCGAGCAGTTCGCCACGCTCGACCAGATGATCCCGGACAGCCCCAACCAGGGCGACACCGGCGGCCAGGTGGTGGTGATCGTGTCGGCCATCGACAAGGCCGAACTGACCAACCTCTGCCAGAGCATCAGCCTGGGCGGAATCAACCTGCGGATCACCGCGGGCGGCTCCGGCAAGCCGGTCACCGCCCGCACGCTCGTCGTCGACGGCGACGAGGTCGCCGGCAACGCCTCGTTCCGCAACATCAACGTCGGGCAGGACGCCAGCACCGTCGACCAGGTCCCCGGCGTGAAGGGCAACCCCGGCGTCTTCGCCCAGCAGGCCGACTCGGTGACCATCACCAACCTGCGGCAGAACAACTACGCCACCACCGCCGCGGTCTTCACGCTGCCCAACCTGCACATGGGCTTCAGCTCCGACGGGTGCTGACGATGACCGTCGGACAGCACGCGGCGCCGGCCACCCGCCCCGGCGGGCGCTGGCGCCACTGGCGGCGGGCCCGCCCGTTCACCGCCGGCCTGCTCATCGCGCTCGGCGGCGTCGAGATGCTGGTGACGCTGCGCGCGCCGCTCGGGGTGCTGCTGCACGTCGGGCCGCAGGGACTGGCCGCCTACCTGGTCCCGGCGATCCTCGTGCTCTGCGGGGCGCTGCTGATCGCCACCCCGCAGCAACGCGTCTTCTACGCGCTGCTGTCGCTGCTGCTCGGGCTGGTCTCCTGGCTCACCTCGAACCTCGGCGGGTTCGTCATCGGCATGCTGCTGGCGCTGGTCGGCGGCGCGCTCGCGTTCGCCTGGACGCCGGACAAACAGCGGGCCGGGAGCGCCCCGCCGCCACCACCCGCGCCGCGGGAGCCGGCCGACGACCCGACGGAGGTCATCCCGCTGGACCGGGGCTGACCGCGCCGCCTCGCCCGACCCGACCGGGACGGGCCGGTCGACGCGGCGACGGGCACGCTCAGGCGACCGCCTGGTACAACACCCGCATGGACCGGATGGCGGACCGGACCTCCTGAAGGATCGCGGAGGTCGCCGGCGGCGGGACCCAGGGGTCGTCGCCGCTGTCGAAGCCCACCGTCTCCACCGCGCAGCCGTACCGCAGGCCCAGCAGCCGGACCGCGTCACAGTGCTGGAACGGCACGAAGATGTCGGTCGTGACCACCAGCAGCCGCGCGCCGACCGACGCCGGCCGCACCAGCTCCGCCCAGCCGACCAACGTGTCCGCCGTGTTGGCCCGCTCCCCCGGCCGGGTCGACGGTGCGGCCAGCACGTGCACCGGCGGGTCCACGTCCCGGTGGGACCGGACCCACCAGGGCTGGCCGGCCCCGGTCGTGCCGGAGTGCCGCTCGGTGGCGGGCGCCGCGCCGAAAGCGTGCCGCAGCGCCTCGTCGACCGCGTCGCCCTCGGTCGCGACGGCGCCCAGCCCGAGCCCGGCGGCGACCACGTTCTGCTCCGGAATCGGCCGCAGGCTGCCCAGCCCCGCGACCGAGCCGGCGCGGACCCCCCGACGCAGGATCGTGGCGGCCAGGTGCGCGCGGGCCATCATGGTGCGGACGCCACCACCGAGCACCAGGACGTGGTCGAACGACCGGCCCCGCGGCGTCACCCGGCCGGCCAGACCCAACGACCTCGCCGCCGACCGGATGCGCGCGTCGGTGTCGGCGGCGAAGCTCTCCCCCACCACCTGGTGCCGCTCCAGCCGCCCCTTGCGGTGGTCCCACCGGGCGGAGAACTCCTCCAGCGCGTCCAGCCGGTCGCCGAGCGGACCGACCGGCCGCGGTCCACCACCGAACTCGGCCAGCAGCGCGGCCAGGGCCGGTGAGTCCACCCAGGAGGCGATCCCCTCGGCGATCCCGGCCCGGTCCGGTGGACCGGAGCCGACGCCGGCCCCGTCCGCCCGGCCCGCCGGCGGCCCGGTGGTGGGCAACGGCACCGCGGCGAAGACCGTCGCCGTCACGCGGCCAGACTCCCGGCCAGCGCCCGGTGCAACCGCTGCATCGACAGGATCCCGGACCGGATCTCCTGGAGGTAGCGGTCGGGGTTGGTGGCGTCCGGCGCGAGCGGCACGGTGGCCTGCGCCGGATCGAACCCGACCGTGTCGATCCCGCAGCCGTAGCGCGCCGCCAGCATGCGGATCGCGTCGCTGTGCTGGAACGGCACGTAGATCGGCGAGGTGACGACGAGGATCCGGTCCGACGGGCGGAGGCGGGAGCGCCGGGCCCAGAAGTCGTACGTGTCGGGGGTGTTGGCGCGACGCAGCTCGGGCTCGCTGGACGGCGCGGCGAGCACCTGCACCGGCGGACCGTCGGCGGGGCGGTAGGTGCGCACCCGCCAGGACCGGTGCGTCACGGCCCCCTCGGAGGACTCGTCGCGCGCCGGCTCGGTGAGCCCGAACGCGTGGCGCGCGCCGACGTCCATCGCGTCCATCTCGAACCGACCGTCGGCCAGGCCGGGCAGCGTGGTCTCCGGCTCGGTGAGCGGTCGGAAGCTGCCCAGCGCCGCCACCTCGCCGACGGAGACGACACCGTCGCGGACGAGCCGGGCAGCGTACTCGGTGCGTTGCAGGCAGGCCCGCCCGAGACCACCCAGGACGAGCAGGTGGTCGTACGCCGCGCGGGGCGGGTCGACCGGCTCGACGAGACGCAGGGCGGTCGCCGCGGCGAGCACGAGCGCCGCCCGGGCCGGCTCGAACGTCGGCGCGGTCACCTGGTCGCGCTCGACGTTGCCCCGCTTGCGGAAGTCCCAGTGCCGGTCGGAGAACGCGTCGAGCCACTCCAGCAGCTCGCCGACGTCGGCCGACGGCAGGGCGTCGCCGTACTCCTCGACCAGCGCCCGCATCGGCGGCGACGAGATCCAGGCGAGGATCTGCTCGGTCGTCGCCTGCGGACGGAAATTCGGCTCGCAAGTCGGAAGGGCGACAGCGTCGAAACTGACCATGTTTCTCCTTCGCGGAACTCGTCGCGGACGGGCCGAGAAGTCGCGACCGCGCCTCGCACTCTAGACGACAACGACGTCCGTCGGTCGCTGGCGCTCCCGGCGTCGGACCGTGCATCGTGGCCGGTCAACACGGATTCGACAGCACGTCGCCCGGCCGGCCCCACCGCATTCGCGACACCCGCGGAATCGATCGGCAGGACCCGCCCGGCGGGCCGGTCCGCACGTGTCGTGGCGCGCCCGCTCGGTCGACCGGTATCGGCGGGTCACCCGTTCATAGGATCGACAGGCGTGCGGCCCCGGGCCGAATCTCGACCGATGCCGAACGCTTCCTTCTCCACCCCGGAACGGATCGCGGAGGAACTCGCGAGGTTGAACTACCTGGCCGATCCCGGACTCGCCGCGGCGGTCTTCCTCGCGATGAAACTCAAGCTGCCGCTGTTCCTCGAAGGCGACCCGGGCGTGGGAAAGACGGTGCTGGCCAGGAAGATCGCCGAGCTGCTCGGCGTCACCCCGATCCGGTTGCAGTGCCACAGCGGCATCGACCGGTCCCAGGCGCTCTACGAGTGGGACTTCACCCGCCAACTGCTGCATCTGCGCGGCACGCCGGACGGCGAGTCGATCTACCGCAAGGAGTTCCTGATCCCCCGGCCCATTCTGCGGGCCGTGCAGCAACGTCCGTCGGTGTTGCTCATCGACGAGATCGACCGGGCCGACGACGAGTTCGAGGCCTTCCTGCTGGAGGTCCTCGAAGGCGAGACGCTCACCATTCCCGACTACCAGACCATCACGATCGACGAGCCGCCGTTCGTGGTCCTCACCTCCAACGGCACCCGGGAGGTGCACGGCGCCCTCAAACGGCGGTGCGTCTACCACTGGGTCGACCATCCCACCGAAGCGGACGAGGCGGAGATCATCCGGCGCAACGTGCCGGAGGTGGCGGACACTCCGTTGGCCACGCAGATCGCGGCCGCCATGGCCAAGCTGCGGCACCTGTCGTTGGTGCGGCCGCCCGGGGTCGCCGAGTCGATCGCCTTCGCCCGGGCCGCCGCGGCGCTCGGCCGGCGCACCGTCGCCGAGGCCGCCGACGACGCGCTCGGGGTGCTGGTGAAGCAGCGCGAGGACCAGGAGACCGTCCGCGACGTCCTGCGCGCGGAGGCCCCGTGACGCCGGACGACGACCCGGTCCGCGACCTGGTCGGGTTCGCCGGTCGGCTCCGCGCCGACGGGCTCCGCGTCGAGGTGGCGCGGGTGACCACCGCGATGCGCGCGCTCGGCGCGTACGAGCGGCTCGACCGGGACGCCGTCTACTGGGCGACCCGGTTGACGTTGTGCTCGCGCCGCGAGGACCTGCCCGTCTTCGACGCCGCGTTCGCCGCCTGGTTCGGGCCGGCCGCGTCCACCGGGCCGGGTGACTCCGCGCTGCCCGGCCCCGCGCGGGTCCGCCCGGCGACGGTCGAGGAGCCGGGTCGGGACGACACCGCCGATCCGGGATCGGCCCGTTCCCGGGCCGGCTCCGGCGAGCGGCTGGCGACCGCCCCACCGTGGACGTTGAGCGCCGCCGACCGCGCCGAACTGGCGTCCTTCGTCGCGGCGTTCACCACGGCGGTTCCGCTGCGCCGCACGATGCGCCGTGCTTCCGGCGGGCGGCGGCACGTCGACGTGCCCCGCACCGCGCGGACGATGATGCGCACCGCGGGTGAGCCGACCCGGCTGTGGTACCGCCGTCGTCTCCACGCGCGACGTCGCCTGGTCCTGCTGCTCGACCTCAGCTACTCGATGCGGGCGTACCGCGCTCTGCTGCTGCGGTTCGGGTACGCGGCGGTCGCCGCCGCACCGCTGACCACCGAGGTGTTCACCATCGGCACCCGGCTCGACCGGATCACCCGGGAGCTGCGGTCCCGCGATCCGCAGGCGGCGATGCGCGCGCTGGCCGCCCGCCGCACGGACTGGGACGCCGGCACCCGGCTCGGGAGCGCCGTCACCGCCTTCGGCCGGGTGTGGGGCGGCCACCGCGTCGTGCGCTCGGCGCACCTGGTGATCGTCTCCGACGGGTGGGAGCTGGCCGATCCGACGCCCCTGGTGGCCCAGGTCAGCCGACTGTCCCGGCTGGCCCACGCGGTGATCTGGGGACACCCGAAGGCCGGCGATCCCGGGTTCACCCCGTACGCGCCGGCGCTGGTGGGCAGCCTGCCGTACGTCCACCTGGTCGCCACGCCCGACGCGGCGGCCCTGCGTGCCCTCGCCGGCATGCTGGCCTGTCCGAGCTGCGGGCCGCGCTGCCGACGTCATCGCGACCACCGGAAGTGGAGTGTCCCGACGTGACCCAGGCCCTCGCCGACGCGGTACGCCGCGCCCTGGCCCGCGACACCATGCTGCGGCTCGCCCACGACGCCGAGCAGGCGTTGGTCATCGTGCGCAAGGACGACCACAAGGCCCGGGTGTTCGACAACGAGGAGGCGTTGCTCCGGATCGCGGTCGAGCGGTACCTGGTGGAGGCGACCACCCGCCGCGAATGGACGGGACAGGTCGACCACGACTGGTCATTCCGCAGCGACGGCAACGCGAACGCGGCCACCATCCTGCGGTTCTGCGCCTACCTGGGTCATCCGCTGGCCGCGACGCCCGCCGTCGAGGAGCTGTACGGGACGGCGCTCGCCGAGATCCGTCCGGCCGACGGGCCGGTGCGTGACAGGTGGACCGAGGTCACCGTGACCTACCGGCTGATCCGCAGCCTCCGGGCGTCGGGGCGACCCGCGGACGCGTTGGCCCTGGCGGCGGCCCTGGACCGCGAGTTCTTCTTCGCCAGCGGCGCGGAGCCGTGCGCCGGCGACGTCGACTTCGAGACCGGCGCCTGCCTGCTGGAGCTGGGCCAGGCCGCCGAGGTGCACAGCGCGCTCGGCGAGCTGGCCCAGACCTACTGGGAGTCGACCGAGGCCAGCTCCTACTCGACCCGGCACCGCTACGGCTTCATCCTGGCGCTGGCCGACCAGGCCACCGGCGACACCGACGAAGCCGTCACCCGGATGACCGCGGCGCTGGCGCATCTGGAGGAGTTCCGGATCGCCGACCCCCAGCACGACGTCTACGAGTTGTCGCTGGCGCTCACGCTCGCCGAGCTGCTCGCGCTGACCGGGCACGGGAACGATCGCGCGGTCGGGCTCGCGGGGCGGGCGCTGACGGTCGCCGAGGGGATCCGGAGCCGATGGGGGGTGATCTCCCGGGCCCGTACCCCGTTGTCGACGGCGTTCCGCCGGGTCTACGGCGACATCGCGCTGCTGGCCGCGGCCCTGCCCGGTCCGGCCGCCGCCGAGCTGGGACTGCGCATGTGCCTGGCGGCCAAGCAGACCGGGCTGGCCGCGCAGATGCGGGCCGAGGTGTCGTTGCTGCCCAACCAGCTTCAGGGCCTGATCGACGACGTGCTGAAGGCCGAACGGGACGACCCCCTCGACCACCGGGCGGACGCGCGTGCGGTGCGGGTTCAGCGGGAGGAGCAGAACCGGGAGATCGACACCCTGCACCGGCGGATCGAGAAGCGGGTGAACCCGATCTTCGCGGAGATGACGCTGCCCACCCCGACGGACCTGACCACCCTGCGCCGCGCGTTGGACGACAGGTACGCGCTCGACTTCGCCGCCCTGCCGGACAGCCTCGCCACGGGGACGAACTGGTTCCGCGCGCTGATCACCCCGGGCGACGGTGTCTTCTTCGAACGGTTCACCCCGGGTGCGCAGCTCGCCGCCTACGTCGCCGGTCGGCGGGCCCGGGACCCGCAGGCGCCGATCGACCTCGACCTGGGTGACCCGGACTGGCACCGGCTGGCCCTCGACCTGCTCCCCGCCGAGCTGCGCGGCCGGCTCGACGCGGTGACCGGGGACCCGCTGGAACTGGTGATCTCGGCGCACCAGGAGCTGTGCCTGGTGCCCTGGGCGGCGCTGGTGCTCGACAGTGGGGGCACCCGGCTGGTGCGCCGGGCCGTGCTCACCCACACCCCGGTGCTGACCTGCCTGTCCGGCTCGCCGCCCCCGGTGGTCACCGGCCCGGCGCTGGTCCGGCTGGTGCCGCTGGCCCACGACGGCCCGTCGGACAACCTGGAACGCAGAGCCTGGAACCTGAACCGGGGGGACGTCCCGCTGAGCCGCTGCCCGTTCGACGAACAGGAACCCACGGCCCACGCGTCCCCGCGGATCAGCGTGGCCCTCCGGCGGGGAACGGAGTGCGGACTGCTCCACGTCAAGGCGCACGGCACCGGCCACGGCCTCGGGCAGCACCTGATCCTGCCGGAGGAGACCGACACCGGGGCGCAGTTGTCCGCCGCGTACGCGTTGGCCCTGCGCTGGCCGGCGTCGACGCTGATGGTGTCCTGTCAGGTCGGCGCGGTGACCAACGTGGCGGACATCGAGCCGGTCGGCCTCGTGGTGGCGGTGCTGGCCGGTGGTGGGCGGTCCGTCGCCGCCGCGATCGAGGAGGTGGCGAAACTCCCGGCCAGCCGGATGGCCGCCCATCTCGTGGGGCTCATCCGGCGGTCCGGGATCCGCCTCGACCACGCGCTCCGGCTCGCCCAACTGCACTACCTGCGGTTGGGCGAGCCGGTGGCGAACTGGGCGCTGTTCAACGCCTACGTCAGATAGGGCGGGTCCGGTTCACCGGCCGGCCCAGCACGGCCGACACCCGCCCGGCCCGGCCCGGCTCGTTGGCGTACTTGTCGAGGATGAACCAGCGTGCGCGCCACGCGCGGTAGCCGGGCCGGCCGCCGAACGCGACGCGGCACTCCTCGACGCCGTCGAAGAAGTTGGGCATGACCGAGCCGCCGAACCCACGCAGGTGGCTGCGCTGCGTCTCGCGGCCCTTCGCGTCGGTGACCGGCTCCGTCAGCCAGGCGGACATGGCTTCCACGGCGTCGTCGTCGAGCACCTCGTGCGCCAGGCACGGCGCGAAGGACAGCGTGCTGGGCAGCCGGTGGCCCGGCATCAGCAGGCCGGCGGCCAACCGGATCTGCACCACGGCGAGCCGGAGGCCGTGCCGCAGCTCCTGCGGCTCGCCCCCGCTGGTCAGGATCGGCCTCTCGATCTTGGAATAGGCGTGGTCGAAGCGGGCCGCCAGGGCCTTCCGACTGTCGTCCCAGGACTCGTCGTCGCCGAGCGGGAAGTACCCGAGCCGCTGCATCTCCGGAGACAACCCCAGCATCAGCAGGATGGCCCGGGCGGTCATGATGCCCGGGTTGACGAAGCTGGTGGGCAGCGCCAGCCGCTCCTTCGTCGGCCTGTCGACGAAGCCGTGCTCCGCGACGCGCTCGGCCGCCGTGAGCGCCTCCTCGCCCCGGGTCGCGCCCTCCGCCAGATCACTGAAGATCATCTGTACGCGTTCCTCGCGGCGCTGCCGGTCCGCGTCGTCGCCCTCGGCCGCGAACTCCTCCGCCCACCTGTCGATCACCCGCTCGGCGATCCGGCACGCGGTCCCGGTCTCCGCCAGCACCAACTGGAGCAGCATCTCGTCGTAGTGCAGCTCGAATCCGGCGAACGGGGAGGGGACGTTCTTCGGATCCCGGTGGTAGGAGAGACAACTGGCGTGCCGGTTGCGTGCCTTCTGGTGAAAGGCCTGCGCGCGGTCGTAGGACGCCTGCGTGTCCTCCTTCGACTCGGCGAGCGCCAACGAACGCAACGCGCCCAACGACCGCGGGGCGTACTCCGGCCACGGCAGGTCGAGGGCGGCGTTCGCGACCCGCAGGATCCACTCGTGATTCCGGTCCCGGTCGCCGTCGCTCCCCCGCCGGTTCGGGATCCGCTCCAGGGCCGACCAGGTCGCCTCGTACATCAGCCAGCCCATCAGCGGCAACAGCTCGGCGACGTCGTCGGGCGGCACCTGGGTACGCGGGTCACGGTCGTACGCCACCACGTCGGCCTCGATGGCGGCCACCAGGTCGTCGTCGCAGGTGATCTCGCCCCGGCGCAGGGCAAGGCAGAGTTCCTCGAGGCGCTCGGCGCTCATCACGGTCACGGATCCTCCTGCGGTCGTCGTCGCACACGGTCGGGATGGGTTCATCGCAGTTCACGTCGGGACCGGATCGCCCGGCGGACCAGCCAGCCGGCGAGCGCCACCGCCGCGGCGGCGGCCGACCAGCCGCGGGTGAGCGGTGCGGCGGGCGGATGCGCGGTCTGCCACCGGACCAGCCAGGTCACCACGAACCAGGTCACCGAGGCGGCGAAGCCGGCGGCGGCCAGGCCGACCCAACGCCGGCGGGTCGACCGGAGCGCCGCGGCGAGCAGCAGGAACAGCCCACCGGCGGCCACCGAGACGATGAACGGCGCCCGCAGCGACGCGTACATCGGCCAGTCGTAGCTGAGCGACTGGGACGCGGCCAGCAGCAGGCCGACGGCGGCGAGGACCGACGTGTGCAGCGCGGTGAGGAACTCGTTGCGTTCGGCGAGGGCACGCAACCGCCGTTCCAGGTCGGCGGCGCCGATCTGCGCCATCGGCTCCGCGTAGGCCACCGTGTTGCGCGCCGTGTCCGCCGCGTCGTCGATCTCGGTCAGCAGCCAGGCCACGTACGCCAGGTCCGCGGCCACCGGCCCGGCCAGGCCCTCGATCCAGGCGAGGCGGTCCGGCACCGCGAGCGTGTCCGCCCAGTCGCGCAGCCAGATCCGGGCGTTGTGCTCCTCGGCCGTGACCGTCCGGGACATGATGCGCAGGTCGGCCTCGTCGGCGGCGCCCAACGCCGTCTCCCGCCGGAGTTTCCGGAGCCGCTCCTCCCGGGCCTCGGTCGGTTCGGGGTCGGCCCGCTCACCGGCCTCGACGCGGGACGCGAGGTCGTACAACCGCGCCTGTCGGTCCGGCGAGCGGCGCTCCGCGAACCGGCGGGCCTCGTGGCGGACCTTGGCCATCTCCCAGAGGTAGCCGGGCAGCGGCCGGAGTCGCGCGTCGCCGTCCGGCCACACCCAGGAGTCGCTCAGCGACTCGCCGGCGGTCGGCGCCAGCAGCACGAGGACGCGTTCCAGGCGAGCCGGGTCGGGCGACGGAACCTCCCACAGCCAGGTGCCCGGCACCGGCTCGGTCGGTTCCGCCCCACGGAGGTCCGCGCCGGCCGGCAGCGCGGCCTCCGCCGCGGCGGCGAGCCGGTCGGCGTCACCGTCGCCGTCGTACAGCGCGTAGAACAGCCGCACCCGACCGGTGCAGTCCTCGTCGGCCGTCGCGCCCACCGCCGTCCGCCACGTCCGGTCGAGGTCGCGCCAGTCCGCGGTGCCGTCGACCGGCGCCAGGCAGACCAGGAACGCGTCGAGGCGGGCTGTGGTGTACCGCAGCGCCTGCCGGGTGCCGGCGCCCGGGGCGGTGAGGAACTGCCGGGCCCGCAGGCCGTCGCCGCGCACGAGCGGCACCCGGTCGGGCTCCCGCATGCCGAGGCTGCGGCAGGCGGCGGTGATCCGGGTCGCGATGCCGGTGTCCCGGAGGCCGTCGAAATAGGTGTACGCGTTGAGCGCGTACGCGTGCAGTCTCATCGGCCCCGGCCGTCCGGTTCCGACCCGTCCCCCTTCTCCCGGCGCAGCCGGTCGGTCAGCCGATCGGCCTGCCCCCGCAGCGGCACCGACTGCCGAACGTCCCTGGTGAGGTCCGCCTTGGCGCCCAACAGATTCTCGAGCGCCTCGATCCGTTGCCGGCACCGATTGACGGCGACCAGGTCGCGCCGATCCAGTGCCTCATTCATCAGCACCAGACAACTGCGGAACTGTTCCCATTTCTCCGGCGGGAGCGTCGCCTCACGGATGTCGGCCAACGCGTCGATGGCGTATTGCAGGATGTCGTCGGGGTCGGGCGCACCGGTCTCGTTCATCGACAGTCACCATAGGCGAGGACGCCTGCGGGGAAGTCGCCCGTCGGAGGCGTGCCGACACCGGAACGGTCGCCCGACGCTCATCCGATCCGGTCGCGAATTGCCGGACGTTCAGCCCTTCGACCAGTTCGACCGCAATCACCGCGGCCACTTCGCATCGACGCCGGCACATTGTCGGCTAACCGACACGCCGAGAAAGACCGTTCAGAAGGAACAGTTGACCAGATCGCATTCGGGCCCCAACCGGATACCGAAACGCGCCTCGACGCCCGCGCGGATGTGCGCCGCGAACTTCATCACCTCGGCCGTGGTGGCGCCACCCCGGTTGGTCACCGCGAGCGCGTGCCGGCTGGACAGCGCCACCGTGCCGTTGCCCCAGTCGTGACCGTAGCCCCGGGGGAAGCCGGCCCGCTCGATCAACCAGGCGGCCGGCAGCTTGGTGCCCTTGACGTCCGGATAGCGGGGGCACTCCCGGGCCTGCTCCGGCACCTCGGCGAGGACCGGGTTGATGAAGAACGACCCGACGCTCCAGGTGTCGTGGTCCGCCGGGTCGAGAACCATGGCGCGGCTGCGCCGCAGCGCGAGCACGGCCTCGCGGACGTCCGCCGGCGCGGCGGTGCCGCCGACGTCGATGCCCAGCCGCTTCGCCAGTTCCACGTACTCGATCGGCCGCGACTGGTCACTGCGGCGCAGCCGGTACGTCACCTCCACCACGACCCACCTGTCGCTGTGCTTGAAGACGGACTGCCGGTGGCTGCCGAAGCCGCAGCGCTCCGGCGTCCACCGCTCCAGAGCGCCGGTCTGCCGGTCGTAGACGGAGAGCGAGTCGAGCACGTCCGAGGTCACCGTGCCGAACGCGCCGACGTTCTGCACCGGCGTGCCGCCCACCAGCCCGGGGATGCCGGACAACGCCTCCAGGCCGGCGAGCCCCGCGTCGACGGTGGCCGCCACCAGATGGTCCCACTCGACACCGGCGGCCGCGGTGACCAGCTCCCCGTCGATGCGGAACTCCGAGGTCGCCAACCTGACGACCGTCCCGTCCCAGCCGACGTCGCCCACCACCAGGTTCGAACCGCCGCCCATGACCAGCAGCGGGTCCCCGGCGGCGGTGGTCCGGCGCAGCAGGTCGAGCAGATCGGGGGTGGTCTCCGGCACGTACAGGCGACCGATCGGACCACCGACCCGCATCGTGGTCAGGTCAGCAAACGTGGTTGTCACCGTGCCAGCCTACTGACCGGCTCACCGCCGTCCGCGGCTTCCTCGGCGCCACCCGTCGGTCAGGCGCCGGAGGCCGACCGGAGCCGCCGGGCCGCGATCTGCACCGCGCGCTCGCCGATCGCGTGCCGGTCGGCGGCCGGGGTCCGGCGCAGGACGAGGCCCGCCAGGATGGTCACCGGCCAGGCGGCGAGATCCTCCGGCGGCCGGCCGTTGACCTCGAGGAACAGCTCCACGTCGTGCTCGTCCGAGGTCTGCGCCAGGTAGTCCTGCACCACGGCGAGGAGGGCGTCGGCGAGGGCCTGGGCCGGCGCGCGGCCGTCACTGACGTCGACACCGGGACCGGCCGCCGTGAGGATCCGGTCCTGCAACGTCTTGGCGTCCATGGCCGCCGTCCGGTACAGGTCCTCGGAGGACATCGGACCGCCCGTCTCCTCGATCACGGCTGGCACCTTCCGTCGAACCGGCCGCCCGTTCGTGGAACCGGTGCGGTGACGCCTGGCGATGCGTCCTCGGCGTGGGCGAGAACGGCAGTATTGAACCGTCGCCCGCCCGGCGGGACAAGACCACCGTCGGGATTCCGTCACCGTGCGGAACCCCGGGGCCCCGGGGGCCGGATCAGGGACGGGGAAGCAGCACGGCGAGCGTCGCGTCGTCGTGCTGCTTGACCGGGCCCCGCCCCGGCCGCGCCAACAGCTCCGGCCGGCCGGTCTCGTGGCGGCGGACGGTGTCGATGACGGCGCCGGGCCCGGACCGCTCGGCGATCCCGAACACCTCCGCCCAGTCGAGCGCGAAGAACTCGGTCAGCCGGGAGACGCCGTCGGTGCAGAGCAGCAGCCGACGCAGCCCGGACCGGGCCACCCGGCCGGTCACCGCCTCGGCCGCCGCCGCCGGATCGGTCGACGCCACCCAGAAGCCGCCCGGCCGGTTGCGCAGCCGGGCCACCGTGTGCCGGTCGTACGCCGGCAGGGTGTCGGTGCGGTCGTCGTGCACGACCGTGCGGCCGTCCGCGTTCTCGAACACCACCGACGAGTCGCACAGCACCAGATAGTCCACCTGGTCGTCCGCGGCCCGGACCACGGCGACCGTCGACGACGGACTGTGCGGGTTGGACAGGTCGCAGCGACCCCCGTGGCGGCCCCGCAACCGGTCGATGGCGGTGGCCAGGACCCGGTCGAGCGGTGCCGCCGGGGCGGCCGTCAGCGCGCCCACCAGGCAGTCGCCCAACTGCCGCACCAGCCAGGCCGGACCGTGTACGCAGCCGGTGTCGAGACCGGGCGGCCGGGTGACGCCGTCCAGCACGAACGCCCAGTCGGCCGACACCACGACGTGGTCCTCGTTGGGCCGGTCCGATCCGGGCGCGGTGGCGAAGGCGAAGTCCACTGTCGCGGCGGCTCAGCCGGCCATGGTCTCCGCGATGGCCTCGCGGAACGCCTCCGACCGGTGCTCGAAGTTGCGGAACCGGCCGTAGCTGGGCGCGGCCGGTGACAACAGCACGACCCCGCCGGTCGGGGTGATCTTGCGGGCCCGGCGCACCGCGTCGGACAGGTCGTCGACGATCTCGCACCGCACGCCCGGCAGCCCGGTCAGCGCCTCGATGATCCGCGGGCCGCTGTCCGGAATGCCGATCACGGTGATCTCCCGCTCGGCCAGGTGCTCGCGGAGCGGCGCGTAGTCCACCCCCCGGTCGGTGCCGCCCAGGATGACCGTCAACGGCCGCCCGTCGTACGCGTCGATGGCGTGCATGGCCGCGTACGGGCTGGTGGCGAGCGTGTCGTCGACGAAGGTGAGCCCGGACGGGTCGGGGATCTCGGTGAGCCGGTGGGCGAGTCCCTGGAACTCCGCGACCGCGACGGCCAGCGTGTCCTTGTGCGCCGCCACGTCGACGCCGAGCACGTCGAGCACGGCGAGCGCGACGCAGAGGTTGCCCTCGTTGTGCCGGCCGACGAGCGGCAGCACCGCGCGGGGGAAGAGCGGCGTGTCCCGCAGGTGGAACCAGGGCGTGCCGTCCGGGCCGGTCGCCACGTGGGTGGTGTCCGGCGAGCCGGCGCGGACCGCCGCCCGGTCGCCGAGCTCCGCGGCGAGCCGGGGGTCCGCCCCGTTGACCACCACGGCGTGCGGGCCGTGCGCCAGCAGGTTCAGCTTGTCCCGGTAGTACTCCCGCTCCCCGCCGTGCGCGTCCAGGTGCTCCGGGAACAACGCGGTGACCACGGAGATCCGCGGCGAGTCGGTCAGGTCGCTGCACTGGTAGCTGGAGAGTTCCAGCACGTACAGCTCCGCGTCGGGCAGCTCCAGCGTGGGCACGCCGATGTTGCCGCCGAACACGTTCGGCCGGCCGACGGCGACCAGCAGATGGCTGATCAGGCTGGAGGTGGTGCTCTTGCCCTTGCTGCCGGTCACCCCGATGGTCCGGTCGGCGTGGTCGGCCATCCACAGCGCGGTGCCCTGCGTCACCGGGACGCCGCGCTGCCGCAGCTCGATCATCCACGGGTGGGTCTGCGGCACGCCCGGCGAACGGACCACCACGTCGGCGGCGGTGAGCGCGTGCCGCCCCTGCTCGCCGGTGACCAGCGGGGCGGTCTCGGCCAGCGCGCCCTCCCAGGGCAGCGACAGGAAGTTCGCCCGGTCGTCCACCGCGACGAGACCGGCCGGACCGTGCGCGGCGACCGCTCGGGCGGCGGCCATGCCCTCACGCCCCGTGCCCCAGATCGCCACAGAGCGTCCGCGCAGGTCAGACAGGCGCACGTCGAATCTCCTTGCTCACGTCCGGGTGGGTCCGGACTAGTATGACCTGTGCTTAACGGACAGCTCGGACGGATGGCCGCCTTCACCTTCCCGTCGTACTCGATCGACTTCGCCACCGGTGAGGTTCTGTTCGACTACGCCCTGACCGGCCCCGACGGCGACCAGCGGTTCACCGAGGTGATCACGCTTCCGCTGCCGGCGGAGCCGGTCTCCGACGCCACCGCGACGCGGCTGGCCCGGGTCCTGGAGCTGCTGCACGTGGTCGCCGGCGTCAGCTACTACAAGGCCGCCGCGCCGCCCCGGCTGGTGCTGCCGGCGCCGCTGGGGTCCGCCGCCGTCGAGCTGGTCACCGCCGTCTACACCAAGGGCCTCGCCGAGTACGCGTACCGCAACGCGCTGCCGCACGTGTTGACGCTGCGCCCGGAGGTCCCGGCCGGTTCCGTCGAGACGGCGGCGCCGTGGGACAACTCCGACCGGCGTCCGCTGTCGGCGGTGGGCGGCGGCAAGGACTCCATCGTCACGCTGGAGGCGCTGCGCCGGGCCGGCCTCGACCCGGTGCCGTTCTCGGTCAACCCGAACCACGTGATCGTCTCGGTGAACGAGGCGTCCGACCTGGTGCCGCTCGCCGCCCGGCGGCGACTCGACCCGGTGCTGTTCGAGCTGAACCGGGCCGGGGCCCGCAACGGGCACATCCCGGTCACCGCGATCAACTCGCTGATCGCGGTCGCCACCGCCGTGCTGCACGGTCTCGGGCCGGTGGTGATGTCGAACGAGCGCTCCGCGTCCGACCCGAACCTGGTCTGGCAGGGCCACGAGATCAACCACCAGTGGTCCAAGGGCGTCGAGGCGGAAGGGCTGCTGCGGGCCGCGCTGGCCGAGCACGCCGGGCTCACCGAGCCGTACTTCTCGCTCCTGCGTTCCCTGTCCGAGCTGCACATCGCCCGGCTGTTCGCCGAGATCGACCGGTACGACGCGGTGGTGACGAGCTGCAACGCCGCGTTCAAGCTGCACGACGCGAGCGAGCGCTGGTGCCGGAACTGCCCGAAGTGCCGCTTCGTCTTCCTGGCCATGGCCCCGTTCATGCCCCGCGAACGGCTCACCGGCATCTTCGGCGGTGACCTGCTGGCCGACGAGTCCCAGGTCCCCGGCTACCGGGAGCTGCTCGGCGTGGACGGGCACAAGCCGTTCGAGTGCGTCGGCGAGGTGGAGGAGTCGGTGGTGGCGCTGAGCCTGCTCGCGCAGCAGGACCAGTGGCGGGACGCCCCCGTGGTGCGCGCCCTGGTCGCGGCCCTGCCGGACACCGCCTGGCAGGCCGCCGCGACCTCCGACGTGTTCACCCCCGCCGGCCCGAACTTCGTCCCCGCCCCCTACGCCAAGACCCTCCAGTCCCTGATCTGACCCCTCCCCTCCCCCGCGAATGGCCGCTCTTTCCCGGAAAGCGTGGCCATTTCGCGCGCCATGGGCCCGCTTTCCGGGAAAGAGCGGCGTACCCGCCCCGGTCACGGGGTGCGGACGGCGTCCAGGGCCAGCAGCGCCACGTGCAGGGAGAGGCACTGGTCGACCGAGTCGAGGTCGGCGTCGAGGATGCGGCCGATGCGGGCCAGCCGCTCGTAGAACGCCGGCCGGGACAGGTGCGCGGCCACCGCGCCCGCCGACTTGTTGCGGCCCTGCTCCAGGTACGCCCGCAAGGTGCCGAGCAACTGCTCCCGGGGATGCTGCGCGTCGTACGCCAGCAGCGGGCCGAGTTCCCGCTCCACGAACGTCTGCAACCGGGGTTCGTCCCGCAGCAGGTGCAGCAGGCCGGCCAGCCCGACGTGCGGCAGCCGGAAGCAGGGCAGGTCACGCGGGTCCCGCCGGGCCGCCTCGGCGATCTGCCGCGCCTCGACCAGCGACCGGCGTGCCTCGCGCAGGCTGCTCACCCCGGAGCCGGCCGCCACGACGACCGCCGGACGGGCCGGCACGTCGACCGGCCGCACGCCCCCGGTGGCACCGCCCCGGCCGGTCCCGTCGACCGGGCGCACGCCCCCGGTGCCCGCAGCCCGGCCGGCCCCGTCCGTCGGGCGGGCCGGGCGGGGGGCCGGCGGGCGGGCCGGGGCGGCGTCGAGGCGTACCCGACGCAACGCGGCGGCGAACGCGGCGAGCGCCCTCTCCTCGGCGGCCGGGTCGGGCAGCGCCAGCAGCGCGCCGACCGCGTGGTCGTCGACGGCGCTGGTCAGCGCCGTCAGTTTGGCCTCGCGCACGGCCTGGCCGACCGCCTCGGCGAGATCGCGGAGCCGGGCCGGGCCGGCCTCCGGGCCGACGGCCTCCGGATCACGGCGGCGCGCCGCACCGGGATCGTCGTGGCCGTCCGGCCCGGCGTCCCCGGCCGGGTCGTCGCTGCGGTGCCGGACCACCACGCCGACCAGGTGCCGCCGGTCCAGGGTGACGCCGAGCGCCTTGGCCCGCAGCGCCACCTCGTCCACCGGGCGGGAGTGGTCGATGAGCGCGGTCAGCAGCGTCCGGTGGATCTGTCGTTCCAGGCCCTCGGCGTCGCGGCGGATCAGCCGGCCCAGGGCGAGCGTGGAGGCGGCCCGCTCGATCAGGATGGTGAGCCGGGTGGGCGGCGCGGCCTCGGCCGCCGGCCAGCGCAGCAGCAGCCGACCCCAGTCCTGCCCCCGCGCGCCGACGGTGGTGACCAGCCAGCCACTGTCCGGGTCGTACGCGGTCCGCCCGGCCGGCCGGATCCGGCGGGAGTGCTGCTCCCAGCCGTCCAGCAGCAGTTCCGCGTTCTCCCCCGCCGGGTCGTACGCGAGCACCTGCCGGGACAGGTTCTCCAGCACCACCGGGCAGCCGGCCAGCTCGGCGGCCTGCCGCAGCACCTCGGCCGGCTCGGCGCCCTCCACGGACAGCTCGGTGAACCGTTGGTGGATCTCCTCGGTGGCCCGCAGTTCGGTGAGCTGGGCGTCGACGATCAGCGCGTGCACCGCCTCGGTGATCCGCACGAACGGGGTGGCCCGGCGCAGCTCGACCAGCGGCAGTCCGCGCCGTTCGGCGGCGGCGGCCATCACCCGGGGCACGCCGCCGACGTAGCGGCGGCCCAGCTCCACGACCAGCCCGGAGACCCCGACGTCGGCCAGGTCGCCGACGAACGCGCGCAGCCCGGCGTCGTCGGCGGGCAGCCCGATGCCGGTGGTCAGCACCAGCTCGCCGCCACCGAGCAGGGTGGCGATGTCCGGCACCTCGGTGACGTGCACCCACCGCACCGGGCGGTCCAGCCCGGCGTCGCCGGCGACCAGGCGCGGCGCGCCGTGGCGCACCGGCACCAGGCCGAGCACCTCACGCACGGTAGGGAACACGGGCGACACGCTACCCTGCGTCACCACCGGAACCGAAGCCCCGTCCGTGCGGTCCCGGTTCAGTCGACGCCGAACTCCATCGCGGCGCGGTCGAGCCACTCGTCCTCCGCCGAGGGGACGCCCCGGGAGGCGATGGCCTCCGCGCCGCCCTCGGGCATCGCGCCGATCAGGCCGGTCGAGGCCGCCTGCGCGGCGCCGACCATCCGCTGCGGGGCGGTGCCGCCGACCATGCCGAGCGAGGCGTACTGCTCCAGCTTGGCCCGCGAGTCGGCGATGTCCAGGTTGCGCATGGTGAGCTGGCCGATCCGGTCCGACGGGCCGAACGCCGAGTCCTCGGTGCGTTCCATGGACAGCTTGTCCGGGTGGTAGCTGAACGCCGGGCCGGTGGTGTCCAGGATCGAGTAGTCCTCGCCCCGGCGCAGCCGCAACGTCACCTCGCCGGTGACCGCCGTGCCGACCCAGCGCTGCAACGACTCGCGCAGCATCAGCGCCTGCGGGTCGAGCCAGCGCCCCTCGTACATCAGCCGGCCGAGGCGGCGGCCCTCGGTGTGGTAGTTGGCCAGGGTGTCCTCGTTGTGGATGGCGTTGACCAGCCGCTCGTACGCGGCGTGCAGCAGCGCCATGCCGGGCGCCTCGTAGATGCCCCGGCTCTTCGCCTCGATGATCCGGTTCTCGATCTGGTCGGACATGCCCAGGCCGTGCCGGCCGCCGATGGCGTTGGCCTCCAGCACCAGGTCGACCGGGCTGCCGAACTCCTTGCCGTTGATGGTCACCGGGCGGCCCTGGTCGAAGCCGATCGTGACGTCCTCGGTGGGGATCTCCACCGTCGGGTCCCAGAACCGGACGCCCATGATCGGGCTGACCGTCTCGATGCCGGTGTCCAGGTGCTCCAGCGTCTTCGCCTCGTGGGTGGCGCCCCAGATGTTGGCGTCGGTGGAGTACGCCTTCTCGGTGCTGTCCCGGTAGGGCAGGTCACGGTCGAGCAGCCACTCCGACATCTCCTTGCGCCCACCGAGTTCGGTGACGAAGGCGGTGTCGAGCCACGGCTTGTAGATGCGGAGCTGCGGGTTGGCCAGCAGGCCGTACCGGTAGAACCGCTCGATGTCGTTGCCCTTGAACGTCGAGCCGTCGCCCCAGATCTGGACGTCGTCGGCGACCATCGCCCGCACCAGCAGCGTGCCGGTGACGGCCCGGCCGAGCGGGGTGGTGTTGAAGTAGGCCCGCCCGCCCGAGCGGATGTGGAACGCCCCGCAGGTCAGCGCCGCGAGACCTTCCTCGACCAGGGCGGCTCGGCAGTCGACCAGCCGGGCGATCTCGGCGCCGTAGCTGAGCGCGCGGCCGGGCACCGAGGCGATGTCGGGCTCGTCGTACTGGCCGATGTCGGCGGTGTAGGCGCAGGGCACGGCGCCCTTGTCGCGCATCCACGCGACCGCGACCGAGGTGTCGAGGCCGCCGGAGAAGGCGATGCCGACACGTTCGCCGGTGGGCAGGGAGGTGAGGACCTTGGACACAGGAAGATTATGCACCAAGCCGCATGGTCATGCAAGCGACCGTCACAGTGGGTCGTCGCGGCCGAGTTCCCAGCAGGCCACCGCGGTCGCGGCGGCGACGTTCAGCGAATCCACGCCCCGACGCATCGGGATCACCACGCGTACGTCGCTGGCGGCCATCGCCGCCGCCGTCAGCCCGGCGCCCTCCGCGCCCAGCAGCAACGCCGCGCGGGCCCGCTGGTCGCCGGTCAGCCGCTGGATCGGCACCGCGTCCGGCGCCGGCGTCAGGGCCAGCACCGTGAAGCCGGCCGCGCGGACCCGGTCCAGCCCGCCCGGCCAGGGCTCCAGCTTCGCGTACGGCACCGCGAACACCTCGCCCATGCTGACCCGTACGCTGCGCCGGTAGAGCGGGTCGGCGCAGGTCGGCGACAGCAGCACGGCGTCCACCCCGAGCGCCGCCACGGCCCGGAAGATCGCGCCCAGGTTGGTGTGGTTGTTGACGTCCTCCAGCACCACCACCCGGCGGGCGGCGGCCAGCACCTCGTCCGTCGACGGCAGCGGCTTGCGGTGGAACGAGGCCAGCACGCCCCGGTGCACGTGGAAGCCGGTGGCCCGCTGGAGCACCGCCGGTGTGGCCGCGTACACCGGCGCGTCGCCGGTGTCGAGGTCGGCGAGCTGGTCCGCCCGCTTCGCGTCGACCAGGTACGACCGGGCCGGGTAACCGGCCCGCAGCGCCCGCCGCAGCACCAGCTCCCCCTCGGCGATGAACAACCCGTGCGGGGGCTCCCAGCGGGTCCGCAGCTCCACGTCGGTCAACGCGCGGTAGTCGGCGATCCGGTCGTCGTCGGGGTCGGTGATCTCGTGGACGGGCACCCGACGATTCTGCCCGGTGCCCCGACCCGTCCCCCGGCGCGGGCCGGGTTTCCGTCGCCCGAGGCGGGGAACGGAGAGCCGGGAAGCGGACACCGACGGAGGGACCACCACGATGGGCGCGGACCATCCCGACGACGGCCGGCTGCCCCGCGGCGCCACCGTGGCCGATCACATCGTGGCCCGGCTCGCCGAGTGGGGCGTGCACCGCTACTACGGCTATCCCGGGGACGGCATCAACGGCCTGACGTCGGCGCTGCAACGCGCCGAGGGGCGCGCCCGGTTCATCCAGGTACGCCATGAGGAGACCGCCGGCTTCGCCGCCGGCGCGCACGTCAAGTACGGCGGCGGCCCGCTCGGCTGCGTGGTGGTGACAAGCGGTCCGGGGGCGATCCACGCGCTCAACGGCCTCTACGACGCCAAGCTCGACCACCAGCCGGTGGTGGCGCTGCTCGGGCACACCGCGCTGCCCGCCGAGGGCGGCGGCTACTACCAGGAGGTGGACCTGCTCTCGCTCTACAAGGACGTGGCCGGCGGCTTCCTGGCCCAGCTCGACGACCCGTCCCAGGTTCGGCACCTGGTGGACCGGGCCTGCCGCACGGCGCTCGCGCGGCGTACCGTGACCGCCCTGGTCCTCCCCGCCGACGTGCAGGACGAACCGGCGGTGCCGCAGCCGCCCCACGCGCACGGGTATTACCACACCAGCGCGGTGCCGAGCAGCCCGCCGACCGTGCCGCCGGCCGCCGACGTACGCCTCGCGGCCGAGACGCTGCGCGGCGGCGAGCGGGTGGCCATGCTGGTCGGGCAGGGCGCGCTCGGCGCGGAGAACGAGGTACGCCGGATCGCCGACCGGCTCGGCGCCGGGGTGGCCACCGCGCTGCTCGGCTTCGCCGCCGTGGACCACCGGCAGCCCTGGGTCACCGGCGCGATCGGCCTGCTCGGCACGCGCCCGAGCTGGCAGCTCATGCAGGAGTGCGACCGGCTGCTGATCGTCGGCAGCCAGATGCCGTACTCGGAGTTCTACCCGCCCGAGGGGCAGGCCCGGGCGGTGCAGATCGACCTCGACGGCAGCCGGATGGGGCTGCGCTACCCGACCGAGGTGAACCTGACCGGCGACGCCGGGCCGACGCTGCGGGCCCTCCTGGACGAGCTGGGCCCCGGCCCGGCGCCGACCGCCTGGCGGGCCACCATCGCCGACGCCACCGGCAAGTGGCGGGCCGCCCAGCGGGAGCTGGCCGGGCAGCCGGCCGACCCGGTCAACCCGCAGTCGCTGTTCGCCACGCTCGACGACGCGCTGCCCGACGACGCCATGCTCGCCGTGGACTGCGGCACGGCCACCGCCTGGTACGCCCGGCACCTGCGGGTCCGGCCCGGCATGCTGGCCAGCCTCTCCGGCACGCTGCTGTCCATGGGCGGCGGCCTGCCGTACGCGCTGGCGGCGAAGTTCGCCCACCCGGACCGCCCGGTCATCGCGCTGCTCGGCGACGGGGCGATGCAGATGAACGGCGTCAACGAGCTGATCACGGTGGCGAGGTACTGGCGGGAGTGGGCGGATCCCCGGTTCGTGGTGCTGGTGCTCAACAACCGGGACCTGTCGTTCGTGAGCTGGGAGCAGCGCTCCGGCGAGGGCACGCCGCGGTTCCCGGACAGCCAGGACCTGCCGGACGTGGCGTACCACCGGTGGGCGGAGGTGCTGGGGCTCGGCGGCGAGCTGGTCGACGCGCCCGAGCAGGTGCCCGACCTGTGGCCACGGGTGCTCGGCGCGGACCGGCCGGTGGTGGTCAACGCGGTGGTCGACCCGGCGGAGCTGATGCTGCCGCCGCACTTCACCGCCGAGCAGGCCCGCAAGACGGCCGCCGCGCTGCTGCGCGGCGACAGCGACCGGGCGGGCATCCTCCGGCGTGGCCTGCCCGCCACCGTGGCCACCTACCGGCCCCGCCGGCGCGGCCGCTGACCGCTCCCGCCGCCACCCGCCCGCGATGCTCGCCGCCGGCCGGTCACGCCCGCTCGGGATGCTCACCCCCGGCCGGTCACGCCCGTTCGTAGCGCAGCAGCACCGACCGGCCGTCGAAGCCGCGCGTGGCGACCAGCCGCAGGGCCTGCCGGTCGAGGCCGGGCAGCAACCGCTTCCCACCACCGAGCAGCACCGGATGCACGATCACCTGGTACTCGTCGACCAGCCCGAGCGCGGCCAGCGCCGCCGCCGCGCCGGTGCCGCCGGTGACCAGCAGGTCGCCGTCGAGCCCGGCCCGCACCTCGGCCAGCTCCGCCGCCAGGTCGCCGCCGCCGATCACCCGGGCGCCGTGGTCGGCCGCGGCGAGCGTGCGGGACACGACCACCTTCGGGGTACGCCGCCAGATCGGCGCGAACGCCAGGTCGTGCGGATGGTCGGAGATCGACTCCACCTGCGGCCAGTAGCCGGCCATCAGCTCCCACACCCGCCGTCCGTACCCGAACGCGCCGGCCCGCCCGGCCAGCTCCAGGGAGTACGCGGACAGCTCGTCCCCCATCGCCGGCCAGTCGAACTCGCCGTTCGGTCCCTCGACGAAGCCGTCGACCGACTGGTGCACCCAGTAGATGACCTTGCCCATGCTGCGCTCCTCCACGTCACGGGGCACCCAAGCGCCCCTCCCGATCGGGTCGGAGCCGCCCACCCGAATCCGACACCTCCGTGCGCGCCGCACACCCGTGCCCGCTGTTTCACGGAAAGCGTGGCCATCGGGGCGCGAATGACCCCGCTTTCCGTGAAACAGCGCGTAGGGGGTGGGGTGGGATGGGTGTGGGGGCTAGTTGCGGTTCTGGAGCCAGCGGAGGATGTCTGCGGGGAGGTCGGCCCGGGGGTCGGGGCGGGGCTGGGCGGGCTGCTGGGGCTGCGGGCGCGGCTGGGGGCGCTGCGGGTCGCCGACCAGCTCGCGGCTCGGCGCGGTGAAGTCCTTCACCGGCTTGCCGGCGACCGCCGCCTTGATGGTCCGGGCCACCGCGTCAATCACCTTCGCCTGCACCGCGGAGCCGACCAGGTCGGTCGCGTCGTCCGGGTTGGCCGCGATGCCGGCCACGGCCACCTGCGGGGTGAACCCGACGAACGTCTCGGTGGCGTTCCGCTCCGAGCTGCCCGTCTTGCCGGCCACCGGCCGGTCGACGATCCCGTCGACGCCGGTGGCGGTGCCGCCATTGCACTGCCCGTACGCCGACTGCTGGCCCACCGGGCAGCGGGCCGCGTCGGTGGCCGCCCGCGCCACGTCGGGTTCGAGCACCTGCTTGCAGTTCGGCTGTCCCACGTCGACCGCGTCGCCGTCGGGCGCGGTGACCGAGACCACCGGCAGCGGCGTGCAGTAGGTGCCCTCGGCGGCCACCGTCGCGTACGCGTTGGCCAGGTCGAGCGGGGTGGTGGCGGCCACGCCGAGCGTGAACGCGCCCCAGTTGGCGGCGTTGTTCCGGGCGAACGCGGCGTCGGAGTCGGCCCGGAACGTGATGCCCAGGCGCTGCGCCATCTCCACCACCTTGTCCTCGCCGACCTGCTCGGCCAGCCAGACGAAGTAGGTGTTGACGGAGCGGCCGAAGCCGTCCCACATCATCCGGTAGCCGTCCATCCACTCCGGGTTGGCGTTGCTCGGGCACCACATGCCGTCGCAGTTGCCCTCGGCGTCGGAGGCGTACCGGGTGGGCAGCTTGGCCGGCGCGTCGAAGCCGGTGGCGAGCGGCTTGCCGGCCTCCAGCGCGGCCAGCATGGTGAACAGCTTGAACGTCGACCCGGCCTGGTAGCCGTCCACGCTCGCGCCGCCGGAGATCAGCGGGTTGACCGTGTTCGGGTGGTTGGCCTGCCCGTCCGGGTTGTCGGCGAGGCTGTAGTGCCGGTTGACCGCCATGGCGAGCACCCGACCGGTGCCGGGCTCGACCGCGGCGATCGGCAGCGCGCGCTTGTCGTCGTACCCGTAGACCTTGGTGGCCTGCGCCTGCGCGGTCTGCTGGATCTTCGGGTCGAGCGTGGTGACGACCCGGTAGCCGCCGCGGCGCAGCGCCTGCTCGCGCTCGTCGGCGGTGTCCCCGAACGCCGGCTGGGTGAGCCACCACTGGCGCAGGTAGTCGCAGAAGAAGCCCCAGTCGTCGTGGCCCTGCGCGGTCGCCGTGCAGCCGTTGGGCTGGGCGGTCGGGCGCAGCCTAAGCGGCTCGGACTTGGCCGCCGCCGCCTGGGCGGCGGTGATCGCGCCGGTCTCGGCCATCGAGTCGAGCACGTACGCCCGGCGGGCCAGCGCCGCGTCCTTGTCGCCGTCGATCGGGCTGTACTCGTCGGGCGACTGGACCAGGCCGGCGAGCAGCGCCGCCTCGCCGAGCGTCAGGTCCGCCGGCGCCGTGCCGAAGTAGCGCTGGCTCGCGGCGGCGACGCCGTACGCGCCGGAACCGAAGTACGCGATGTTGAGGTAGCGGTTGAGGATCTCGTCCTTGGACAGCGACTGCTCCAGCGCGTTCGCGT
Source organism: Micromonospora sp. NBC_01392 (assembly GCF_045040125.1). Classification (NCBI taxonomy): domain Bacteria; kingdom Bacillati; phylum Actinomycetota; class Actinomycetes; order Micromonosporales; family Micromonosporaceae; genus Micromonospora; species Micromonospora sp. NBC_01392. The sequence goes on from NZ_CP109549.1 coordinate 5,187,033, forward strand.
ACCGGATCTCCTGGAGCTTGCGCCCGACGGTCTGCTCGGTGGCGGCCTGCCGTTCCTCGGCGGTGCGGGTGGGGTCGGTCTTGAGCACGTTGCGGACGTACTGCATGGTCAGCGTGGAGCCGCCCTGCTCGGTGCCGCCGCCCTTCACGTTGGCCACCAGCGCGCGGGCGATGCCGCGCAGGTCGGCGCCGCCGTGCGAGTAGAACCGCCGGTCCTCGGCCGAGATGATCGCCTGACGCATCACCGGCGCGATCTCGGCCAGCGGCACGTCGGTGCGGTTCACGTCGTAGAACGTGGTGAGCAGCGTCTTGCCGTCGTTGGCGTAGAGGTAGGAGCGCTGCGGCTGCGCGGGGGTGCGCAGCGCGTCGGGCAGCTCCGCGTACGCGCCGAGGCTCGCCTTGGCGACGAACCCGCCGAGCAGGCCGGTCGGGAGCGCGGCGAGCGCCAGGACGAGCCCGGCGAGCAGGCCCGCGAGCAGCACGGTGAACAGCCGCGACAGTGGCGACCGGGGAGACGGCATGGAGCCAAGGATTGCCACGAAAGCCGCCTACCGGCCACTTCGCCAGGCAACTGTCAGTTACCTCACGGCAACTGTCCAGCCCCGCCGGCGCCCGCGGACCGGTCAACCGGCGGCAAGCGGGCCGTCCGGTGACGGGGGCGGGGCGGCGACGCTGGCGCTGGCGGCGTCGCGGGCGATGGTCTCCGGGACCAGCCGGCCGCTGCGGTAGCCGATACCGATGCCGGCGACCAGCACGAAGATCGCGCCGAACGTCTGCAACGAGCCGATCAGCGCGCCGCCGAGGCCGAGCAGCGGCGCGGCGATCATCAGCATGGTGCCGTCGCCGTAGGAGAACATCCCGGAGCGGGCCACCGACCAACCGGTGAGCAACCAGCCCGCGCTGTAGCAGGTGGCCCCGAACAGCACGATGCCGCGCGCGGTCAGGCCGAACACCGGCGTCTGCTCGGCCAGCCCGGCGAACGGCAGCATCAGCACCATGCCGCCGATGCTGGCCAGCAGCCCGGCCAACGCGACGCGGCGGCAGCGGGTGGCCGCGAGCAGGCCGGTGAGCGCGAGCAGGGCCAGCAGCCCCAGCCAGACCGACAGCACCCAGCCCACCAGGTAGAGCGGCTGGCCCTCGGCCGGATAGGGGTCGTTGCCCACTCCGCCGTCGCTGGCCATCGCCACCACGCCGTAGAGGACCGCGTACGCCGGGAGCAGCCAGACCGCCGCGCGGGCGAACCGGCGGACGGACCAGGCCCAGCTCGCGTCCGTGGCCGGGGCCCCCGGCCCCGGTTCGGAGACGAACGGCAGGACCCGGAACCCCCCACCGGTGCGCCGGGAGCCGAGCGGTCCGCCGGGGTCGTGCGCGCCGGGGACCGGGGTACGGGAGAAGATCCGGTTCGCCGGTTCCGTCATGCGCCACCTCGCTCGCGCCACGGGTGGCCCGGTACGCGCAACGACGCCCCGGCCCTGGTCACCACCCGTCCCTGAGACCGATGGTGGCAGGCGCCGGGGCGCCGGATGAGCGATTCTCGGATTTGCCGGGATCAGCCCCGTTCGCGCTGGTCCGCCGGGTCGTTGAGCAGGGACTCCGGCGATACCGGCTCCGGGGCCGGCAGGCCCTTCGCCGTGGTGCCGCCGGTGGCCTGCGCCTCCGCCACGCGTACCTCGTCGTGGATCTCCTGGGCGGCGACGGCCGCGGCCTGGGCCGCCTCGGCGGCCTCGCGCTCGACCTCGCTGGCGGTCCGGGCGGCCTCCGGCGACGGCTGGTCGCCGACCATGTTCGCCAGCCCGCCCAACGCGCCACCCATGCCCTCCAGGGCCCGGGTCAGCTCGGTCGGCACGATCCAGACCTTGTTGGCGGTGCCGTTGGCGATCTGCGGCAGCGCCTGGAGGTACTGGTAGGCCAGCACCTTCTGGCTCGGGTTGGCGGTGTGGATCGCGTCGAAGACGGTGCGGATCGCCTTGGCCTGACCCTCGGCCTGGAGGATCCGGGCCTGCCGGTCACCGTCGGCGCGCAGCACCGCGGCCTGCTTCTCACCCTCGGCGGTGAGGATCTGGGACTGCTTGTGCCCCTCGGCGTTGAGGATGGCGGCGCGGCGGTCCCGCTCGGCGCGCATCTGCTTCTCCATCGAGTCGCGGATGCTCGGCGGCGGCTCGATCGCCTTGATCTCGACCCGGGTCACCTTGATGCCCCAGCGGCCGGTGGTCTCGTCCAGCACGCCGGACAGGTGCCGGTTGATCTCCTCGCGGCTGGTCAGCGCGCGCTCCAGGTCCAGCGAGCCGATCACGTTACGCAGCGTGGTGACGGTGAGCTGCTCGATCGCCTGGAGGAAGTTGGAGATCTCGTAGGTGGCCCGGACCGAGTCGACCACCTTGAAGTAGAGGACCGTGTCGATCGAGACGACCAGGTTGTCCGAGGTGATCACCGGCTGCGGCGGGAAGCTGACCACCTGCTCACGCATGTCGACCTTGGTGCGTACCGCGTCGACGAACGGCACAAGCAGGTTCAGGCCGGGGCTCAGGGTGCGCTTGTACTTGCCGAGCCGCTCCACCACGTCCTGGCGCTGCTGCGGCACGATCCGCACCGCCTTGGCCAGCGTGACCACCACGATCAGCGCCACGGCGATCAACAGGACCGCTGCAAACTCCATATCTTCACCCTCTCGCTTCGGGCAGCTCGCCCGGGGCGGAAATGTCGTCCTGCCAGACCAGGGCGGTCGCGCCCCGGACCTTTATCACCTGCACCCGCTGGCCGACGGCGTACGTCTGCGTCGCGTCGAACGAGCGGGCCGTCCACAGCTCACCATCGATCTTGACCATGCCGCGGTCGGCGTCCACCGGCTCCAGCACCACCGCACTGGACCCCTCGATGGCCTCGACGCCGAACGGCTGTTCGCCGGCCTCCAGCGCCGACCGGGCGTTGCGGCGGATCGCCGGCCGGGCCAGCGCCAGGGACAGCGCCGACACCACCGCGAAGATCACCGCCTGGAGCGCCACCGGCGCGCCGAGCGCGGCGGCGCCGGCCGCGGCGAACGCCCCGACCCCGAACATGATCAGGAAGAGCGTCGTCGTGAAGATCTCGGCGACCGCCAATACCACACCCAGAACGATCCAGAACACGGCGTCCACGTGGCCAATCGTGACACGTCGGAGCACGTGTCATCGAACTGTCATGATCGCTAGGCTGGCCGGGCCGGACGGCGACGAGGAGGACGAGATGGCTCTGCTGCCCGAGACCGCACGCCAGGTGGACCTGCTGGTCGCCCACGCCCAGGCGGACGGACGCGGGCCGTCGGTCGCCCTCGGCGTGGTCCGCGACGGCGAGCTGGCACACGTGTCGCTCGCCGGCGAACAGCCCCGCCCCCACGTCGACACGCAGTACCGGATCGGCTCGATCACCAAGACCATGACCGCCGTGCTGGTGATGCAGCAGCGCGACGCCGGGCTGCTGACCCTCGACGACCCGCTCGACAAGCACCTGCCCGGCACCCCCGTCGGCGCGCTCACCGTGCGCCAGCTGCTCGGGCACGCCAGCGGGCTGCAACGCGAGCCGGACGGCGGATGGTGGGAACGCGCCGACGGCACCGACCTCGACACGCTGCTCGCCGGGCTGACCCCGGACAAGATCGCCTACCCGCCGCACCGGGTCTACCACTACTCCAACCTGGCGTACGGGCTGCTCGGCGGCGCGCTGGAGCGGATCACCGGCACCCCGTGGCGCGCGTTGCTGACCGAGCGGCTGCTGACGCCGCTCGGCATGCGCCGCACCACCGTGCTGCCGGCCGAGCCGTACGCCCGCGGTTTCGTCGTGCACCCGTGGCACCAGACGCTGCGGGAGGAGCCGCTTACCGACACCGGGGCGATGGCGCCGGCCGGGCAGCTCTGGTCGACGGTCGAGGACCTGGCCCGCTGGGCGGCGTTCCTCGCCGACCCGGACCCGGCGCTGCTCGACCCGGCCACGCTGACCGAGATGTGCGTCCCGGTGGCGATCAGCGACCTGGACTCGTGGACCGGCGGCCACGGCCTCGGTGTGGAGCTCTACCGGGTCGGCGACCGGGTGTACGTGGGCCACGGCGGGTCGATGCCCGGCTTCGTCGCCGGCCTGGTGGTGCACCGCCCCACCCGGACCGCGGTGGTGGACTTCGCCAACGCCTACGGGCTGCGCGGGCACCACGTCGTGGGGATGGCCCGCGACGTGCTCACCCGGGTGCTGGACGCCGAGCCGCCCGCGCCCGCCCCGTGGCGCCCGGCCGCTCCCCCCGCCGCCGACGCGGCCGAGCTGACCGGCCGCTGGTGGTGGATGGGCATCGAGTACGAGTTCCGCGCCGATCCGGCCGGTGACCTGGTGGGTGGGCCGATGGGCGGCCCGCCGCTCCGCTTCACCCCGCAGGGGTCGGACCGCTGGCGGGGCCGGTCCGGCCCGCAGGACGGGGAGGTCCTCACCGTCGTCCGCGACTCCGCCGGCACGCCGGTCGCGCTCGACATCGCCACCTTCGTCCTGACCCGCTCTCCCGACCAGGCCCCCTGACCCCGGGCGCCTACCAACTTGAGTACATGGACGACTCACCCCCCGACCCGTCCACGCCATCAACTTTGTAGCGCCCCGACAGCCCCACCCCCGCACCGGAACCGAGCCACGAATCCGGCGCACGACGGGGCCGGGGGCGACCGTGACCGGCGCAGGGATCAAGCCTGACCGCCCGGAGCCGGTCACGGTCGCCCCCGGCCCTGACCGCAACCACTACTCAGGCGAGGTGACGAAATCGATCAACCGCTCCATCGCGTTGATCAACGGCGTCTCCACGTCCGCGAAACTGTCCACCCGGGACAGGATGTGCCGCCACATGTCGGCCGGCTCGGCCACCCCGAGCGCGGCGCAGACGCCCTCCTTCCAGGGCTGCCCGGGCGGCACCACCGGCCACGCCGCGATGCCCAGCGCCGCCGGTCGCACCGCCTGCCACACGTCCACGTAGGGGTGACCGGTGACCAGCACGTGGGGTGAGGTCACCCGGGCCACGATCCGGCTCTCCTTCGAACCGGGGACGAGGTGGTCGACAAGCACCCCGAGCCGGCGGCCCGGTCCGGGCGCGAACGCGCGCACCTCGTCGGCGAGCGCGTCGATGCCGTCGAGCGGCTCCACCACCACGCCCTCGATCCGCAGGTCGTCGCCCCATATCCGCTCGACGAGCGCGGCGTCGTGCACACCCTCCACCCAGATCCGGCTGGCCTTGGCGACCTGCGCCCGTACGCCGTCCACGGCGACCGAGCCGGAGGCGGTCCGACGCCGGGCGGCCGGGACCGGGGCGCGGGCCGGGCGGCGCAGCGTGACCGGCCGGCCGTCGAGCAGGAACGCGGCGGGCAGCAGCGGGAAGTTGCGTCGCCGGCCGTGCCGGTCCTCCAGCACGACGGCGCCCGAGTCGAAACCGACCACCGCGCCGCAGAACCCGGAGTCGGCGTCCTCGACCACCAGGTCGGGCTCGGCGTCGACCTCGGGGGTCACCTTCCGCCTCCGCCAGTCGCCCGCCAGCACGTCCCCGTCGTATCGCCCCGCCATGACGATCACGCTAGTCATCGGGCCGGCGGCTCGCCCGCCGACGCGCCGGTCCGGGCACCGCCCGAGGGCATACGAAACGGTGCGAACGGGGTAGTTGGGGGCAGGCCACGCCACCCGTGCGGCAGCCGAGACAGCGGCGGCGGCCACCACGTACCCTTTCCGCATGTCCTCCCCCGCAACGGGCGCGGCCACGCTGGCTGCGCGCCGGTCAAGCCGGTTCGTCGCCTGGGTACGCGCCTGGCGCGCCGGCCTGGTGCCGTTCGACGAGGTCGCCGACGCCATCGCCGGCGACGAGGAGCACCTCGTCGCGGACGCGCCCGGCACCTGGACCGACGTGTCGCTGCGGGAGGCGCTGCCCAGCCTGGCCAAGCACTCCCCGGACGAGATCCGCCTGGTCCTGCCCGCGCCGGGCGACCCGCGCGGGCTGCCCGGGCCCGGCGCGTTCGCCGGGGCGGCGCTGCTGGCCGGCGAGGCGGTGGTGGCCAGCGGGCTCGGGCTGGTGCCGGAGGTCCGCACGCACACCTCCGGCTCCGGGATGACCTGGGAGACGGTGCTGTGGCGGGTCCACGCGCTGCCGCCGGACGCGCCGAAGGCGTCCCTGACCGCGCCGGGCGCGGCGGAGGCCGAAGCCGAACTGGCCACCGCGCTGGCCGAGACGACCGCGGCCCTGACCCGGCTGGACGTCGCCCAGTGGCGGCCCGAGCTGGCCGGCGCGCTCGCCGCACTGCGTCGCCCCGACGGCGCCACCGACCTGCCACCCGGCTTCGATCCCCGGTCCCGCCGGCTGTTCGCCCGTGCCGCCGTGCTGGACCGGGTGCTCGCCCTGGCCGGCGAGAGCGCCCCGGGCGGGGCGGTGAACACCCACGAGGCGCAGCAGCGGGACGCGGCGCTCCGACCGTTGACCACCGCCTGCCGGCAGGCGCTGGTGGCCGCCTGCAACGCCCCGCTGCGGCTCTAGGCCCGGCTCAGAGCTCGTCGATCAGGTCGGCCACCGAGTCGACGATCCGGGACGGCCGGTACGGGTACCGCTCGGCCTCGGCCCGGGTGCTGATGCCGGTGAGCACCAGGATCGTCTCCAGCCCGGCCTCCAGCCCGCACAGGATGTCGGTGTCCATCCGGTCGCCGATCATCGCGGTGGACTCCGAGTGGGCGTCGATGGTGTTCAACGCGGAACGCATCATCATCGGGTTGGGCTTGCCGACGAAGTAGGGCTCCACGCCGGTCGCCTTGGAGATCATCGCGGCCACCGAGCCGGCCGCCGGCAGGGCCCCCTCGACCGACGGGCCGGTGGCGTCCGGGTTGGTGCAGATGAACCGCGCGCCGTCGTCGATCAGCCGGATCGCCTTGGTGATCGCCTCGAAGCTGTAGGTGCGTGTCTCCCCCAGCACCACGTAGTCCGGGGCGAAGTCGCTGAGCACGTACCCCACCGCGTGCAACGCCGTGGTCAGGCCGGCCTCACCGATCACGTACGCGGTCCCGCCCGGCCGCTGGTCGGCCAGGAACTGGGCGGTGGCCAGCGCGGACGACCAGATCGCCTCCTCCGGCACGTCCAGCCCCATCCGGGCCAGCCGGGCCTGGAGGTCGCGCGGGGTGTAGATGGAGTTGTTCGTCAGCACCAGGAACGGCTTGCCCGAGGCGCGCAGCTTCTTGACGAACTCCGGGGCGCCGGGCACCGGCTGCCCCTCGTGCACCAGCACGCCGTCCATGTCGGTGAGCCAGCTCTGCACCGGCTTGCGGTCATGCATCGTGTCGTCCCCAGGGTGTGTCGGTGGTCGGTCGGGCTCAGGGCCGGCGGGCCGCGGGCACGCAGCACAGCGCCGGGCAGGTGTCCCAGGCCGGCAACTCGCCGAGCCGGCGGCGCAGCCGCTCCCCGTCCGGGGCGGTGCGCTCCAGGACCAGCTCCCGGACCATCGCCACGAAGCGCGGGTCGGTGCCCGGGGTGCCGGCGCGGACGAAGTCCAGGCCGAGCTGCTTGGCCGTCTCCAGCGCCTCGGTGTCCAGGTCCCAGACCACCTCCAGGTGGTCGGAGACGAACCCGATCGGGCTCACCACCACACCGGTCACGCCCTGCTCGGCCAGGCTGGTCAGGTGGTCGTTGACGTCCGGCTCCAGCCACGGCACCTGCGGCGGGCCGGACCGGCTCTGCCAGACCAGGTCGTACGGCAGGTCGGGCGCGGCGGCGGCGTGCACCAGCCGGGCGGTCTCTTCCATCTGGGCGGTGTACCGGCCGCCGTGCGGGCCGGCGGTGGCGGCCGCCGAGGCCGGGATCGAGTGCGCGGTGAACACCAGCCGGGTGCTGTCCCGCCGGGCCGGGTCGAGCTGGGCCAGCGCGGCGCGGACCGCGTCGACGTGCGGCTCGACGAAGCCCGGATGGTCCCAGAACTGGCGCAGCTTCTCGATCAGCGGCGCGTCCGAACCGACCGCGGCCCGCGCCGACGCGATGTCCTCCTGGTACTGCCGGCAGGAGGAGTAGCCGCCGTACGCGCTGGTGACGAACGCCAGCGCCCGGGTGATCCCGTCGTCGCGCATCTGCGCCACCGTGTCGGCGAGCATCGGGTCCCAGTTGCGGTTGCCCCAGTAGACCGGCAGGTCGACGCCGTTGGCGGCGAAGTCCGCCCGGATCGCCGCCAGCAGGTCGCGGCACTGCTGGTTGATCGGGGACACGCCACCGAAGTGCAGGTAGTGCTCGGCGACCTCGGCCAGCCGCTCCGGCGGCACCCCCCGGCCGCGGGTCACGTTCTGGAGGAAGGGAAGCACGTCCTCGGGCCGCTCCGGGCCACCGAAGGAGACCAGCACCAACGCGTCGTACGCCATGGCCCCATTCTTCCCCGCCCGCCGTGACGCGCGTGCGACGCCCCCTGCTCAGCGCGGTAACGACCCGGGGACCGGATGTTAGGAGGGGCCCCTTCTTATGCAGAATGCGTTAAGAAGGGGCCCCTCCTAACACCTCAGGCGCCGAGGGCGTGGTAGCCGCCGTCGACGTGCACGATCTCGCCGGTGGTGGCCGGGAACCAGTCGGACAGCAGCGCCAGGCAGGCCCGGGCGGCCGGCTCGGAGTCGGACAGGTCCCAGCCCAGCGGCGCGCGCTCGGACCAGGCGTCCTCGAACTGGCTGAACCCGGGGATCGACTTGGCGGCCATGGTACGCAGTGGGCCGGCGGCCACCAGGTTGCTGCGGATGCCCTGCTTGCCCAGGTGCAACGCCAGGTAGCGGGAGGCGGACTCCAGCCCGGCCTTGGCCACGCCCATCCAGTCGTAGACCGGCCAGGCCTTGGTGGCGTCGAAGGTGAGGCCGACCACGGCGCCGCCGGCGGACATCAGCGGCAACGCCGCCATGGCGAGGGACTTGTAGGAGAACGTGGAGACCTGCAACGCGGTCGCCACGTCGGCCCACGGCGCGTCGAGGAACCCGCCGCCGAGGCAGCTCTGCGGCGCGAACCCGATCGAGTGCACCACCCCGTCCAGGCCGTCGACGTGCTCGCGCACCTTGTCGGCCAGCCCGGCCAGGTGCTCGTCGTTGCTGACGTCCAGCTCGATCACCGGCGCCGGCTCGGGCAGCCGCTTGGCGATCCGCTCCACCAGGGAGAGGCGGCCGAAGCCGGTGAGCACGACCTGGGCGCCGTTCTCCTGGGCGAGCTTCGCCACGGAGAACGCGATCGAGGCGTCGGTGATGACGCCGGTGACCAGCAGCCGCTTACCGGCCAGGAGTCCGGACATGCGCATTTCCTCCGTGCTCTCGTCAGTCAGTGACCCATGCCCAGGCCGCCGTCGACCGGGATGACGGCGCCGGAGATGTACCCGGCCGCGTCCGAGGCCAGCCAGGTGACCACGTCGGCCACCTCCGCCGGCTGGGCGAACCGGCCGGCCGGGATGGCCTTGCGGTATTCGGTGCGGCGCTCCTCGGGCAGCGCCGCGGTCATGTCGGTGTCGATGAAGCCGGGCGCCACCACGTTCGCGGTGATGTTGCGCCCGCCCAGCTCACGGGTGATCGAGCGGGCCACCCCGACCAGGCCGGCCTTGCTCGCGGCGTAGTTGACCTGGCCGGCGCCGCCGTAGAGGCCGACCACCGAGGAGATGAAGATCATCCGGCCCCACTTGGCCCGGAGCATCTTCGTCGAGGCCCGCTTGGCGACCCGGAAGGAGCCGGCCAGATTGGTGTCGAGCACGCGGGTGAACTGCTCGTCGGACATCCGCATGATCAGCGTGTCGTCGGTGATGCCGGCGTTGGCGACGAGCACCTCCACCGGGCCCAGCTCGGCCTCCACCGCGGCGAACGCGGCGTCCACCGACTCGGCGTCGGTCACGTCGCACCGCACCCCGAACAGCCCCTCCGGCGCGTCCCCGCTCCGGTGGGTCACCGCCACCCGGTCACCCTGCTTGGCGAAGGCCTGCGCGATGGCCAGACCGATGCCGCGGTTTCCGCCGGTCACCAGCACGGTACGGGCCACGGGTCCCCCTGAAGCTCAGTCTGATCTCTCGGTCGGTGGCGAGCCTAGGGGTTACCGACAGGTAAGCGCTAACCCGCCCAGCTCAGCGGCCGGGGCGTGTCCTCCCGCCCGGCCCGGCGCGCGACACCGCCACCCCCGGTGTACGCTGATCACTGTCTGCGGGCCGGTCTGCGCCCGCGCTCCGGGCTCCGCCGACCGCAGGAGGTGATCGCTGTGCGAGATAGCGATCCTCCCAGTCGTGGCCGGGCCCACCGTCAGCCCCGCTGAGCCACGGCTCGGTCGACGCGGCTGACCCGCTTCCCGCCCTCCGCACCGCACCCGCTCTCCGGCGTTCCACCGCCGGGGGTGGCCCTGCCGCGCGGCGGAGCACCCGGTCACGACTTCGTGTGTGTCCCTCCCGGTCCCCCGCACGGCCCGCCTCACCGGGCCGAAGTCGCCACGGAGCACAACCATGAGCCGTTACGCCGCACCGCTGGGTTTCACCCTCGCCGCCGTCTGGGTGGCCGTCCTGTTCGTACTGGCCGGCGGCGGTCACTGACCACCGCCGGCCCGCCCCGGCTCAGATCAGGCGGGACGTCCACAGCAGACTCAGCGCGCCGGCGCAGAGCGCCAGCAGCAACGCGACCCCCGCGTACCACTGGGTGACCTCGCGCGGCTCGGTGCGGTAGCCGATCGAGCTGCCCATGTCCTGGTAGACCTGCTTCAGCTCGCTCACCGAGGCGGCCTCGTAGAAGAAGCCCTGGGTGGTCTCCGCGAGCTGGGACAGCGCGCTGCGGTCCACCGGCACCCGCTGGAGCTGACCGCCGATGTCCACCTGGCCCGAGTCGGTGCCGAACGCGATGGTGGAGACCGGCACGTTGGCCGCCTGCGCCGCCGCGGCCGCCTCCTCCACCGAGCGGCCCGACGTGCGGTAACCGTCGGAGAGCAGCACGATCCGGGCCGGCGGGATGCCGGCGGCGCCGTCGGCCGGCACCGACCGGATCGCCTCCAGGCAGGTGAACACCGCCTCCCCGGTGGCGGTCGCCTCGGCCAGCACCAGCCCGTCGATGGCGGTGGTCACCGCGCCCCGGTCCTTGGTGGGCGGCACCAGCACGTTCGCCGACTTGGCGAACGACACCAGCCCCAGGTTGTAGCTCTCCGGCAGCTCGCCGACGAACTGCTTGGCCGCCTCCTGCGCGGCCTCCAGCCGGTTCGGCGCCACGTCGTCGGCCTGCATGGACAGCGACACGTCGATGGCGAGCATCACGGTCGCCCGTTCCAGCGGCTCCCGGGTGTCGATCGCCGGCCGGGCCAGCCCGGTGGCCAGCACCAGCAGGCAGAGCAGGAACGCGGTCGCCGCCGCGTGTCGCCGCCAACCGAGCCCCTTGGGCGCGACGGTACGCAGCAGGTCGACGGTGGTGAAGCGCAGCGCGTACTGCCGGCGGTGCAACTGCCGCCAGACGTACGCGGCGGCGAGCGCCAGCACCGGCAGCACGGCCAGCAGCCACCACGGTTGCAGAAAACGGATCATCGGGTCGTCCCTCGGGTACGGGCGTGCCGCTGCGCGGCGACGAAACGCACCATGTCCAGCAGCCAGTCTCGGTCGGTACGCAGGCGCAGGTGGGCCGCGCCGGCGGCGCGCATCTCGGCGGCGATCGCCCCGCGCTGGGCGGCCGCCGCCTCGGCGTACCGGCGGCGCAGTCCCGGATCGGCGGTCTGCACCTCGTGCAGCTCCCCGGTCTCCGGATCGACCACCGGCAGCACCCCCACGTCGGGCAGTTCGAGTTCCCGCGGGTCGACCACCTCGACGGCCAGCACGTCGTGGCGGACCCGCAGCTTACGCAGCGGCCGGCCCCACTGCGCCGGCGGTGACAGGAAGTCGGAGATCACCACCGCCACGCCGCGCCGCCGGGGCGGCCGGTTGAGCGCGTCCACCAGCGCGCCGAGGTCGCTGCGCCCGGGGCGGATCTCGGTGCCGGCGACGGCGCGCAGCAGCCCCTGCGCCTCCTTGCGTCCGCCCCGGGCGGGCAGCCGCAGCAGCGTCCCCGGCGCACCGGTGGTCGCGCCGGTGCCGACCACCGCGCCGATCCGGTTGCCACCGCGCACGGTGAGGTGGGCCAGCGCGGCCACCGCGGCGACCGCCACGTCCCGCTTGAGCCACCGCCCGGTGCCGAAGTCGAGGCTGGCGGAGAGGTCGACCGCCAGCCACGTCTCCAGCTCGCGGTCGGCCACCGTACGCCGCACGTGCGGCATGGTGGTGCGGGCGGTCACCGGCCAGTCCATCCGGCGCACGTCGTCGCCGGGCCGGTACTCCCGGGACTCCCCCGCCTCGCTGCCCGGGCCGGGCAGCAGGCCGGCGTAGTCGCCCTGGAGCAGCCCGTCCAGCTTGCGGGTGACCATGAGCTGGAGCCGGGCCAGCACGGCGCCGGAGCGCTCGCCGGCGGCCGGCAGCCGGGTGGGCGGCGTCACGGGCGCTGCCCGGGCCACCCGTTGTGCGGCCCGGCCGGTGGCGGTGGTGTGGCCTGCTGACGGGGCGCCACCGCGGGCAGCGGGATGGTCGACATCACCCGGTGCACGATGTGGTCGGCCGGCACGTCGTCGGCGAGCGCGTCGTAGCTGAGCACCAGCCGGTGGCGCAGGATGTCCGGCGCGATGTCCTGCACGTCCTGCGGCAGCGCGTAGTCCCGGCCGCGCAGCAGCGCCAGCGCGCGGGTGGCCCGGACCAGGCCGAGCGAGGCGCGCGGGCTGGCGCCGTACTGGATGAGCTGGGCCACGTCGGGCATCCCGTGCTCGGCCGGGGCGCGGGTGGCGAGCACCAGCCGGACCGCGTAGTCGACGAGCGCGTTGTGCACGAAGACCTGGTCGGCCTTGCGCTGGAGCGCGATCAGGTCGGGGGTGTCGAACACCCGGGCCGGCTCGGGCGGGGCCACGCCCATCCGGTAGACGATCTCCCGCTCCTCGGCGTCGGTCGGGTAGCCCACCACGATCTTCATCAGGAACCGGTCCCGCTGCGCCTCCGGCAGCGGGTAGACGCCCTCCTGCTCGATCGGGTTCTGGGTGGCCATCACCAGGAACGGGTCGGGCACCCGGTGCGACTCACCGCCGATGGAGACCTGCCGCTCGCTCATCACCTCGAGCAGCGCCGACTGCACCTTCGCCGGCGCCCGGTTGATCTCGTCGGCGAGCAGGAAGTTGACGAAGACCGGGCCCAGCTCGACGTCGAACTTCTCGCTGGACTGCCGGTAGATCCGGGTGCCCATGATGTCGGCGGGCACCAGGTCGGGGGTGAACTGGACGCGGGCGAAGGACCCGCCGACGACCCGGGCGAGCGTTTCCACGGCGAGCGTCTTGGCCACCCCGGGCACCCCCTCCAGCAGGCAGTGCCCCCGGGCCAACAGCGCGACGAACATCCGCTCGACCATCCGGTCCTGCCCGACGATCACCCGTTTGATCTCGAACAGCGCGCGTTCCAGCAGCGTGGCGTCCTGCGCCGGGGTGGTGACGGCCGGGGGCGGCGGGTCCGGCGTCGCCTCGGTCGGGTTCGGCACGTCGGGCGTGGTCGGCTGGGCCACCGGTCCTCCACAGCTGGGTAGTCGTCGCGGCGTGGTGCGTGTCAAGACTGTCATGCCTTGCTGAGAGCCGAAGGTGGGAGAGGCACGATTTTCGCCGCGCCGTCGGAGTCCGGTGGAAAACGCTGAACACGGGTGGACAACAAGGGGCCCGGCGCGTGTACGATTCACCCCGTCGCCGGGCGGCTCCCCCCGTGGCCGCCCGGCGCTAAAACTCCCCGGTGTGCGGCTCTAGACTCGCCCCGGTGACCACTCCCCGCCCTGATGACGCGCCGATCTGCTCGGCGCGGGGGTGTCGCGCCCCCGCGGTGTTCCAGTTGCGCTGGCGTAACCCCCGCCTGCACGCGCCCGACCGGCGCAAGACCTGGTTGGCCTGCCCGGCGCACCGCGCCTCGCTGGGTGACTTCCTCGACGCGCGCGGCTTCCTGCGCGAGGTGGTGCCGCTGCCCTGATCGCCTACGCTCGAAGCGTGAGCGCGCAGACGATCGGATTCCGCGCCGCCGGCGGACGCGGCGGTTCCCCCCGGTGAGCGCCGACGGCCACGCCGGCCGGCCGGCGTCCCCGCCCGGCCCGTTGGAGCCCTGGCCGGACACGGTCCGCTGGCAGCCGATCTCCCGCGACCTGATCTGGGTGGAGCTGATCCGGCTCGGCATCGGTCTCGCCGTGGCGCTCGTGGTGCTCGGCACGGCCTGGGCGCTCTCCGGGCACTGGCTGCTCGGCGCCGCCGTCGCGGTGGCGCTGCTGCTGTCCGCGTGGCGGGTGGTCACCATCGTGCGCGCGGTGCGTGCCTGGGGGTACGCCGAGCGCGCCGACGACCTGCTGGTGCGCCACGGCCTGCTGGTTCGGCGGCTCTCCATCGTCCCGTATTCGCGGATGCAGTTCGTCGACGTGAGCGCCGGTCCGCTGGAGCGCGCCTTCGACCTGGCCACCGTGCAGTTGCACACCGCCGCGGCGGCCAGCGACGCCCGGGTGCCCGGCCTGCGACCGGCCGAGGCGTCGCGGCTGCGCGACCGGCTCACCGCGCTGGGCGAGGACCGGGCGGAGGGCCTGTGAGCGCGAGGAGCGAGCCGGCCCTGCGAGCCCCGCAGCCGCGAACGAAGGACGGCGCCGCGAGCGCGAGGAGCGAGCCGGCCCTGCGAGCCCCGCAGCCGCGAACGAAGGACGGCACCGCGAGCGCGAGGAGCGAGCCGTGACGAACGGGCAGTCGTGGCCGCCACCGCCGGGCCACGGTCCACCGCCCGACCATGCCCCACCGCCCGGCCCGGGTCCGTGGGCCGGCCCGGGTCCGCAGCCGGTGCCGCCGCCTCCCGGAGCGTGGGTGCCGGCGCCGTGGGGGCCGCCGGGCGAGACGGAGCCGCGACAGCGGCTGCACCCGTTGAGTCCCGCGCTGCACGGCGCGAAGTCGCTGGTCGTGGTGATCGCCGGGCTCTCCTGGTCGACCCTGTCCCGGGTCGGGTTCGGCTGGTTCGCCGTGCTGGTCGCGGTCTTCGTCCTCGGCGCCACCGTGCTGTCCGTGGTGAGCTGGTGGAACACCGGTTACCACGTGGTCGGCCGGGAGCTGCGGGTGTACGAGGGGCTGCTGTGGCGGCGTACCCGGGCCATCCCGCTGGAGCGGTTGCAGGCGGTGGAGGTGGTCCGGCCGCTGCTGGCCCAGCTCACCGGGCTGGCGGAGCTGCGGCTGGAGGTGGTCGGCGGAGGCAAGACCGAGGCGCCGCTGGCGTACCTCGGGGTGGCCGAGGCCGCCGCGCTGCGCCAGCGGCTGCTCGCCGTGGCCGGCCGCGCCCCGGCGTCCGCGCCGGCCACGGTCGGCGCGCCACCCACGCCCGCCCCCGCCGGCCGGCGGCTGCACGCCGTACGCAATCAGGATCTGCTGGTCAGCCAGTTGCTCACGCCGCAGGCGTTCCTGCTGCCGTTCGGTGTGGCGTTCGTGGTGGCGCAGTTCCTGTCCGAGGGTTCCTGGTCGTTCATCGCGGTGGCCAGCACGCTGACCGCGATGGCCGGCGTGCTGCTGCAACCGGTCCGCCGGGTGCTCGACGACTGGAGCTTCCGGTTGGACGCCGACGGCGACACGCTCCGGGTGCACAACGGGCTGCTGGAGACGCGGGTGCAGACCGTGCCGCTGCACCGGGTGCAGACCGTCGGGGTGACCTGGCCGCTGCTCTGGCGGATGAAGGGCTGGTTGCGGCTGCGGCTGGAGGTGGCCGGCTACTCGGCCGGCGAGCCGGACGACCGGAACCGCCCGGACCGGCTGCTGCCGGTCGGCGACGCCGGCACCGGCGAGCGGGTGGTGGCGGAGGTGCTGCCCGGCGTGCGGCTGGACGCGCTGCCCGGCACGCCGCCGCCGCGCCGGGCCCGCTGGCTGCGCCCGCTGAGTCGGGCGGTGGTCGGCGTCGGGCTCGACGAGCGGGTCTTCGTGGCCCGGTCCGGGTTGCTGACGCGCTCGGTGACGCTGGTGCCGTACGCCCGGATCCAGAGCGTGCGGGTCACCCAGGGGCCGGCGCAGCGGCGGCTGCGGCTGGCCACCGTGCACGCGGACACCGCCGGTGGGGCGGGTGCGGCGGCGGTCGACCGGGATTTGGCCGACGCGTGGGAGCTGGCCGCGGAGCTGACCGCGCGGGCGCAGGCCGCGCGGTCGGCCGACCGGAGCCGCTGACCCGGCGCCGCCCGGGGCCGGTCAGCGGCGGTCGGCGGGCACCGCGTCCTGGTCGGCGGCGAGCGTGGTGTCCGGGCCGGCGGCCGGCGCGGTGACGCCGGTCACGGCGGCCGGCGTCGGGTCCCGGCGGGCCCGTCGCGCCCGCCACCAGCGCTCGGCCAGGCCGACCACGAGGAACGTCATCCCCACGTACGCCCAGCCGACCAGCACGTCGATCAGGTAGTGCTCGCCGCTGTACATCAGCGTGAACGTCATGGCCAGCGGGTACGCCAGCAGCAGCGGCCACCACCGCTTGCGCACCGAGCGGAGGAAGAACAGCACCACGAACAGCGCGAACGCGGTGTGCAGCGACGGCATGGCGGCCACCGGGTTGGAGGCGATCTGCCCGGCGTTGAGCAGGTTGCCCGCGCCGTGCATGCCGATCTCCTTCCAGCCCCGGGTGGAGATCCGGGCCACCTCGGTCAGCAACCCGTTCTGGGCCGCCCACCACGGCGGGGCGGCCGGGTAGACGAAGTAGGTGACCAGCCCGGCCGCGCACAGGAAGCCCCATCGGGCCATGTACCCGATCCAGCGCTGCCGGTTGCGCATCCAGAGCACCGCGGCGGCGGCCAGCGTGGCCACGAAGTGCGAGAAGTAGATCCAGCTCACCAGCACGTCCCACCAGCGCACCTGGCTCGGGTCGTAGAGGCGCTGCTGGAGCCAGACGGTCGGCACCTCGCCGCCGGTGGCCCATCCGGTCAGGAACCGGTCGGCGACGATCAGCTCCATGGCGTGCGGGGTCGCGCCGTTGTCGGCGAACCCGCGGGACAGGTTGTACGCGGCGAGCAGCAGCACCACCGGGATCCAGTCCCGGGCGAAGCGCAGGTGGCTGCGCCACGGGCGGTTGGAGTTCCACGCGACGGTGCCGGCCCAGATCCACAGGAACGCGTACGCCGGGTCGGTGGGCAGGCCGATGGCGAGCCAGGTGGCGACGAAGGCGACGCTCCAGACAGCCATCGCGATCACGCGACGGCGCCCGCCGTCGGGGGAGGCGGTGGGTCCGGCGGGGGCGGGGGGCGGGGGATCTGTCAGCACGGCCATCACCGACAAGGTTAACGGCGGGCGTCCGGCCGGCCGACGCCGACCGTCCGGGGAACGGCCCGGGCGGCCACCCGGACGCGGTACGACTCCGACCGCGCTGCACTAGGCTCGGCCGCATGCAGGAGCAGTCGGAGTCGCCCTTCGCACCGGGCCTGACCGCCCGCGTCGAGCTGACCGTCACGGACGCGGACACCGCCGAGGCGGTGGGTTCGGGAGACGTGCCGGTGCTCGGCACACCCCGGGTGGTGGCGCTGGCCGAGGCGGCGACCGTGGCGGCCGTCGCGGCCCGGCTGCCGGCCGGGTCGACCACTGTCGGCGTCCGGGTCGAGCTGGAGCACCGGACGGCCACCCCGGTCGGGCGGACCGTGTCCGCGCACGCCGAGCTGGTGAAGGTGGACGGCCGCCGGCTGGTCTTCGAGGTGACCGTCACGGACGGGCCCGCGGTGGCCGCGCAGGGGCGGGTGGAGCGGGCGCTCGTCGACCGGCGGCGCTTCGTCGAGCGGGCCGGGCGCACGCCGTGACCGCCCGCTTCACCGAGATCGCCGCCGGTGTGCACCTGCTGCGCGAGCCGCTGCTGCGGGTCAACGTGGTGCTGGTGGTCGGCGACGGCGCCGCGCTGCTGGTGGACACGCTCTCCACCGCCGGGCAGGCGCGGGAGCTGGCGTCGGCCGCCCGGGCGGTGACGCCGCACCCGTGGGTGATCGTCAACACCCATCACCACTTCGACCACTGCTTCGGCAACGCCACGCTGGCCGCCGAGCCGGGCACCGAGGTGTACGCGCATGCCCAGGCCGTCGCGGCGTTGCGCGACCAGCCCGACGCGCTGCGCCGGGCGGCGTACGCGGAGATGCGCGCCGAGCAGCCGGCGTTGGCCGAGGAGCTGGCGCGCACCGAGCTGCGGACGCCGACGCACGAGGTCCGCGAGGAGACGGTGCTGGACGTCGGCGGGCGCCGGGTGGTGCTGCGCCATCCCGGGCACGGGCACACCGACGCCGATCTGGTGGTGCACGTGCCGGACGCGGACGTGCTGGTGGCGGGCGACCTGGTGGAGCAGAGCGGGCCGCCGGCGTTCGAGGAGTCGTACCCGTTGCAGTGGCCGGACGCGGTGGCCGACCTGCTGCGGCTGACCACGCCGGCCACCGTGGTGGTGCCGGGTCACGGCGAGCCGGTGGACGTGGCGTTCGTCCGCGAGCAGCACGCCCAGCTCGCCCGGCAGGCGTGGCTGATCCGGGCCGGTCACACCGGCAGCGCCCCGCCGGAGCGGGTGGCGGCGGAGTCGCCGTTCGGCGCCCGGCCCGGCCTGATCGCGGCCCGGCGCGGCTACGCCGAACTCGACGGCACGGCCTGATCGCCGCCCGGCACGAACCCGCCGAACTCGACCGCACGGCCTGATCGCCGCCCGGCAAAGGCCCGGCCCGGTCGAGTTCGACGGCACGGCCGGAGCCGGTCCGCCGGTCCCCGGTGCCCGGCCCCGGTCAGGGGCGGGCGCGCAGCGCGGTGAGCAGCGCGTCGAGG
Source organism: Micromonospora sp. NBC_01392 (assembly GCF_045040125.1). NCBI lineage: Bacteria > Bacillati > Actinomycetota > Actinomycetes > Micromonosporales > Micromonosporaceae > Micromonospora > Micromonospora sp. NBC_01392. Next base: position 5,205,834 of record NZ_CP109549.1, read on the forward strand.
TGCGGGGCGGCGGCCAGCACGGCGGTCCGGGCCACCGGGTCCAGCTCGGCGAGCGCCTCGGCGAGCAGCGCGGCGCGGTGGACCTCGTGGTCGGCCATCCGTCGGCGGGCGGCCTCGGTGAGGCGCAGCCGGACCACCCGGCGGTCGGCGGGGTCGCGGTCGCGGATCAGCAGCCCGGCGTCGGTGAGGTCGCGGACCAGTGTGCTGACCGTGTTCGGCGCGGTGCCGAGCCGCCGGGCCACCTCCTTGCCGCTGATCCCCGGCGTGGCCCGGACCAGCAGGAGCACCTCCACCTGCGCCTCGGGCAGCGGCTCCCGGTCGGCGCGGGCGACGGTCCGGCGGCGCAGCAGCCGGTGCAGCTCCCCCAGCCCCGCGCCGAACCGCGCGATCTCCTCGTCGCCCGTCACCGAGTCACCTGCTTCACATCGCAACAGTTCTGACTACAGAGATAAGGTAACCCGGACCACCGGATCCAGGGGGACCTCTCGTGCACCAGACCGTGCGGCCCGCCGCGCGCCCACCCGTCGACCGACCCGCCGGACGGGGCGGCGGCGTGAGCCTGCTGGTGCTGCTCGGCACGCTCACCGCGATCGGCCCGCTCTCGCTGGACATGTACCTCCCGGCGTTCCCGGCGATGACCCGCGAACTCGACGCCGACCAGGCCGGCATCCAACTCTCGTTGACCACCTGCCTGATCGGCCTGGCGCTGGGTCAACTGGTCACCGGCCCGCTCAGCGACCGCTGGGGGCGACGCCGACCGGTCCTGGTCGGCGTCGTCGCGTACGCCGTGCTGGCGCTGGCCTGCGCCGCGGCGCCGAGCGCCCCGCTGCTGGCCGCCGCGCGGTTCGCCCAGGGGCTGGCCGGCGGCACGGGCATCGTGGTGGCCCGCGCGGTCGTCCGTGACCTCTACGCCGGTCGGGACGCCGCGAAGTACTTCTCCCGGCTCACCCTGGTCTTCGGGGTGGCGCCGGTGGCCGCGCCCGGCGTCGGCAGCCTGGTGCTCCGGTTCGGCTCCTGGCGGGCGGTCTTCCTCACCCTGGCCGTCATCGGGGCGGTGCTCGCCGTGGCGGTCGCGCTGCGCCTGCCGGAGACGCTGCCGGCCGAGCGCCGCAGCACCGGCGGCCTCGCCGCCACCGCGCGGACCATGCGGGCGCTGGCCGGCGACCGGGTCTACCTCGGGTACGCGCTGACCCAGGGCTTCACGTTCGCCGGCCTGTTCGCGTACATCTCGGGGTCGTCGTTCGTGTTCCAGGACGTCTTCGGCGTCTCGGCGGTCGGGTTCGCCGTGGTCTTCGGCGTCAATTCGCTCGCGCTGATCGCCACCGGGCAGGCGAACGCCCGGCTGCTCGACCGGTTCAGCCCGCGCCGGCTGCTGGTCACCACGCTCGCGGTCAGCCTGGTCGCCGCGCTCGGCGTGCTGACCGGCGCGCTCACCGGCAGCCTCGCCGGCACCGCGGTGGCGCTGTTCGTGTTCGTCGGCTCGCTGGGCATGGTGATGCCGAACAGCACCGCGCTGGCGCTGGACGCGCACGCCCGGCACGCCGGCACCGCCGCCGCGCTGATGGGCGGCATCCAGTCGGTGGTCGGCGCGCTCGCCGCGCCCCTGGTCGGTCTCGGTGGCGAGGGCAGCGCCCTCCCGATGGCCGTGGTCCTGACCGGCGCCGCCGCGCTCGCCCTGCTGGCCGTCCGCACGCTCGCCCGGCCCCGCTGACCGCCCGCCGCGCGCCCCACGCCGTTGTTAAGAGGGGCGCCCTCCTATACCGAATGCGTTAACAGGGGGCCCGGCCTTTCACGCGAAGCGGGCCGTGACGGCGGCGCGGGTGGGCATGGCGGTGGCGCCGCCGGGGGACTCGCAGACCAGCGCGGCGACCCGCAGGGCGAACGCGACGCGGTCCTGCCAGCCGTGGGCGTCGGGCGGCTCGCCGGCGGCGAGCAGCTCCGCCACCAGCGCGCCCATCACCGAGTCACCGGCGCCGGTGGCGTCCACCGCGTCGACGGTCGGCGCGGGCACGCGTACCACGTCGTCGGCGGCGGCGACCAGCGCGCCGTCCGCGCCGAGCGTGACCACGACGGTGGCCGCGCCCAGTTCCCGCAGGTACGCGGCGACGCCCTCGACCGGCTCGTCCGGATAGAGCACCCGAGCGTCCGCACTGCTCAGCTTGACCAGGTGCGCCGCGGCGGCGAACTCGGCGACCACCCCGCGCAGGCCGTCCAGCGCGCCGGGCGCGGTGAGCAGGCTCGGGCGCACGTTCGGATCGAACACGCGCAGCCCGCCGGCGATCGACCAGGCCCGACGCGCGGCGGCCAACACCGGCGGGTCGAGCAGCACGATCGAGCCGCAGTAGAGCACGTCCGCGCCCTCGACCAGGGCCACGTCGAGGTCGTCCGGGCCGAGCAGGGCGTACGAGCGCGGCTCGCCGTAGAAGCGGAACTCCGGCTCGGGGCCGGCGAAGGTGGCCACGGCCAGCGCGGTCGGGGCCGGCACGGTCACCGCCCCGGCCACGCCCACCCCGGCGTCGGTGAGGAACGCGCGGACCCGGCCGGCGAGCGCGTCGTCACCGAGCGACCCGACGAACTGCACGTCCCCGCCGAGCCGGGCGATCGCCACCGACACGTTGAGCGGCCCGCCGCCGACCGCCTGCCGGTAGACGGGCGCCCCGTCGTGCTCGGCGTCGAGCAGGTCGACGAGCGCCTCGCCGAGCACCACCGCGTACCCCATGCTGGCTCCTCCCGGTTGTCCTCCCCCGATCCTGGCGCATGCCGGGGCACGGCGCGACGGAACCCCAGGGCATCGACCGACGGCTATTGCATGCGACGGCCGGACGTGATGGGATTGCGCTGACGGGAGGGCGCGGTGGGCTGCCGCGCCGCCGGGTCGAGCCGACGCGAGGGGCATCCGCGGTCCGTGACACGGACCGCAGGCAGTGCGCGTTCCCCGACGGCCCCGGCCGCACGCCGACCGCCGGGCGCGGGCACCGCGATCGTCGCATCCGCTCGTCGCAGCGGGGCAGGCCGAGGGTGGGCCGCTCCGCGAGTCAGGAGATCCCCGTGCACCGATCCCGTACGGCCGCGCTCGTCACCGCGGCCCTCACCCTGGCCGTGGGCGCGTTCGCCCTGGCCAGCGGGCCCGACCCGGCCGCCGCGCACGGCGCGGCGATGACGCCGGGCGCCCGCACCTACCTGTGTTGGAAGGACGGCCTCACCGGCACCGGTGAGATCCGGCCGAACAACCCCGCCTGTTCCCAGGCGGTCGCCCAGAACGGGGCGAACTCGCTCTACAACTGGTTCAGCGTGCTGCGCTCCGACGCCGGCGGCCGGACCACCGGGTTCATCCCCGACGGCAAGCTGTGCAGCGGCGGCAACCCGAACTTCAGCGGCTACGACGCGGCCCGCAACGACTGGCCGGTCACGCACCTGACGGCCGGGCGGTCGATGGAGTTCCGCTACAGCAACTGGGCGCACCACCCGGGCACGTTCTACTTCTACGTGACCAAGGACAGCTGGAGCCCGACCCGGCCGCTGGCCTGGAGCGACCTGGAGGAGCAGCCGTTCCTGCAGGTGACCAACCCGCCGCAGAGCGGCGCGGTCGGCACCAACGACGGGCACTACTACTTCAACGGCACGCTGCCGAGCAACAAGAGCGGCCGGCACATCATCTACTCGCGGTGGGTCCGCTCGGACAGCCAGGAGAACTTCTTCGGCTGCTCGGACGTGACGTTCGACGGCGGCAACGGCGAGGTGACCGGCATCGGCTCGGGCAACAACCCGACGCCGACGCCGACGAACCCGACCCCGACGCCCACCAACCCCACGCCGACGCCCACCAACCCGACGCCGACGCCGACCGGCCCCACGCCGACGCCGACCATGCCGGCCGGCAACTGCATGGCGGTCTACAAGGTGGTCAGCGCCTGGGGCGGTGGTTTCCAGGGCGAGGTCATGATCATGAACCACAGCACCCGCACGTACAGCGGGTGGACCGCGAGCTGGACCTGGCCCAGCGGCCAGACCATCAACCAGGTGTGGAACGGCACGCTGAGCGGCAGCGGGTCGTCGGTGACGGTCACCAACGCCGCGTACAACGGCAGTGTCGCGCCGGAGGGCACCACCACGTTCGGCTTCACCGCGAACTTCTCGGGCCAGAACACCCTGCCCACGGTCACCTGCACCGGCCGGTGACACCGCGGTAGCGAAGGGCCCCCGGCAGCGCGCCGGGGGCCCTTCGACACGCCTGGATCAGCGGACCATGCTGCCCACGACCGGCTTGGTGAGCAGCGCCGACTGGTTACGCTGGATGCCCGGGTCGAGCGTCTTCGCCACGAAGATCGCGTGCCAGACGCAGAAGATCAGCACGGTCCACACCTTGCGGGAGTGGTCGGCCTCCTCCCGCTTGTGCTCGTCGAGCAGGCGCATCGCGTACGACAGGTCGATCAGGTCGCCCGCACCGGAGGTGGCCAGCACGTGCCGGGCCCACTCGTACATCTCGCCGCGCAGCCAGACCCGGGTCGGGGTCGGGAAGCCCAGCTTCTTGCGGTTGACGATGGCCGGCGGCACGACGCCCTGCAACGCCTGGCGCATGGCGTACTTGGTGGCCTCGGAGCGCGGCGGCAGCTTCAGGTCGACCGGGATGCCGGCGGCGACGTTGAACACCTCCCGGTCCAGGAACGGCACCCGGACCTCCAGCGAGTGCGCCATCGAGATCCGGTCCGCCTTGACCAGGATGTCGCCGCGCAGCCAGGTGTAGAGGTCGACGTACTGCATCTTGGTGACGTCGTCCAGCTCGGTGCACTCGGCGTAGATCGGCGCGGTGACGTCGGTGTAGCGCACCGACGGGTCGTAGCGGCGCAGCAGGTGCTGCTTCTCCTCCTCGGTGAACATCCGGGCGTTGCCGTAGTAGCGCTGCTCGATCGGCGTGGTGCCGCGTTCCAGGAAGCTCTTGCCCTTGACGCCCTGCGGGATGGCCTTGGAGACGGCCCGCAGGCCCTTCTGCACGCCGTCCGGGAGACCGTTGACCGAGCTGAGCGAGAGCGGTTCCCGATAGATCGTGTAGCCGCCGAAGAACTCGTCCGCGCCCTCGCCGGAGAGCACCACGGTGACGTGCTCGGCGGCCTTCTTCGCCACGAAGTAGAGCGGCACCAGGGCCGGGTCGGCGACCGGGTCGTCCAGGTGCCAGACGATCTTCGGCAACGCGTCGATCATGTCCTGCGGCCCGATCTTGGTCGGGATGGTGGTCACGTCGAGGTGCCGGGCCGAGTCCTGGGCCACGTCGATCTCGGAGTAGCCGGGCACGTCGTACCCGACCGTGAAGGTGAGGATGTTCGGGTTGAACTCGCGGGCCAGCGCCACCACGGCGGTGGAGTCGATGCCGCTGGACAGGAACGAGCCGACCGGCACGTCCGAGCGCATGTGCATCCGGACGCTCTCCCGCAGCGTCTCCCGGATCTCGTGGTAGAGCTTCTGCTCGTCGGTGACCGGGGCCGGGCGGAACACCGGCCGGTACCAGCGACGCACGTCGATCCGGCCGTCCGGGGTCCAGGTGAGGTACTCCCCCGACCCGATCCGGCTGATCCCCTTGTGCAGCGTGCCCGGCTCCGGGACGTACTGGAGGGTCAGGTAGTGGCTCAGGTTCGCCGTGTCGATCCCGGCGTCGCCCTGGTAGGCGGAGTGCGCGAACGGCAGCAGCGCCTTCTTCTCCGAGGCGAGGTAGAGGCCGTCGGCGGTCTGGAGGTAGTGCAGCGGCTTGATGCCGAAGTAGTCGCGGGCGCCGAAGGCCCGCCGCTCCTGCCGGTCCCAGATCACGAACGCGAACATGCCGCGCAGCTTGGTGAGCACCCGCTCACCCCAGTAGTGGTAGCCGGCGACGATCACCTCGCCGTCGCCGTTGGTGGCGAACTGGGCGCCGTGGTCGCGGATCAGCTCGTCGCGCAGCTCGATGTAGTTGTAGATCTCGCCGTTGAACGTGAGCAGGTAACGACCGCCCGCGTAGGGCAGGGGTTCGTGGCTGAGCGCCACGTCGATGATCGCCAGCCGCTTGTGCGCGAACACACCGTCCGCGTACCGGCCGGAGGCGTCGCCGACCACCTCGACCCCGGTCTCGTCCGGGCCACGGTGGTGCAGGCACTCCAGTGCGCCGGCGATGTTGTCGCGGTGGGCGGCGGCGTCACCGCGCGCGCTGAAGAAGGCCAGGAGTCCGCACATGACGGCCATCTTTCCACGCGCCGGAAGCCGCCGTCGCGGCACCGCAGGCACTCCCCGCTGACGTGTGCGCGGTACCGTCGGGACCAGCGATGGGGCTCAGGGAGGGGCGGATCATGACCGAGGAGCGGACGCAACAGGGCAAAGCGGCGGACGGCACGGAGTCGCACGACCCCGACTTCCCGGAGGCGTTCCTGACGTTCATGCGGCAGGGCTGGCGGGACACCGAACTGCCGGTCGCACCCCGCCCGGAGGTGCCCAACCACGCCAAACGACGGGCCGCACTGGCCGAGGCGTTCCCGGGCGAGACGCTCGTCATCCCCACCGGCAACGAGAAGGTCCGCGCCAACGACACCGAGCACCGGTTCCGGCCGGGCAGCGACTTCGCGTACCTGACCGGCGACCTGGAGCCCGACAGCGTCCTCGTGCTGCGGCCGGGCGGTGAGGCCACGCTCTACATGCGGCCCCGGTCGTCCCGGGTGACCGACGAGTTCTTCCGCAGCCGCCACGGTGAGCTGTGGGTGGGTCGCCGGCCGACGCTGCGCGAGAAGTCGACCGAGCTGGGCCTGCCGACCGCCGACCTGAGCGAGCTGGACGCGGCGCTGGCCGAGCTGGCCCCGGGGCGCACCCGGGTGCTGCGCGGCTTCGACGCCCGGGTGGACGCCGCCGTGCGCCGGTACGACGGCGCGCGCGCCGAGGGCCAGCCGGGCCGCGACCGGGAGCTGGCCATCGCGATCTCCGAGCTGAAGCTGGTCAAGGACGAGTGGGAGATCGCCCAGCTCCAGGAGGCGTGCGACGCCACGGTGCGCGGCTTCGAGGACGTGGCCCGCGCGCTGCCGGCCGACCGGCCGATCTCCGAGCGGCTGCTGGAGGGGCTGTTCGCGCTGCGGGCCCGGCACGACGGCAACGACGTCGGCTACGGCTCGATCGTCGGGGCCGGCGAGCACGCCACGATCCTGCACTGGGTGCACAACCACGGCGCCACCCGCCCGGGTGACCTGCTGCTGATGGACATGGGCGTGGAGAACCGCAACCTCTACACCGCCGACGTCACCCGGGTGCTGCCGGTCGACGGCCGGTTCACGCCGCTGCAACGTCAGGTCTACGACGCGGTCCACGCCGCCCAGCAGGCCGGCATCGACATGTGCAAGCCGGGGGTGGGGTTCCGCGACGTCCACCTGGCGTCGATGCGGGTGCTCGCCGAGGCGCTCAAGGACCTCGGGCTGCTGCCGGTGAGCGTGGACGAGGCGATGGATCCGGCCTCGACGGTCTACCGCCGCTGGACGCTGCACGGCACCAGCCACATGCTCGGCATCGACGTGCACGACTGCGCGAACGCGCGCAAGGAGACGTACCGCGACGGGCCGCTCGGCGAGGGGTACGTGCTCACCGTCGAGCCCGGTCTCTACTTCCAGCCGGAGGACGAGCTGGTCCCCGAGGAGTTGCGCGGCATCGGCGTCCGGATCGAGGACGACATCCTGGTCACCGCCGACGGCCCGGTGAACCTCTCGGCCGGGCTGCCGCGCGCCTCGGGCGAGGTGGAGACCTGGCTGGCCGAGCAGCGCGAGGCGGGCCCGCGCCTGCCGGGCTGACCCATCGACCGTTCGTGTCATCGGCCCCGTGACGCCTGCCGCGTCGCGGGGCCGATGCCGTCGGCGGCACAGCCGTCCTTCAACGCCCTTTATGCGGGCTTTCTTCGGATAAGCGCTTCTCGCGAGGATCCTTCTCCTACGGTGTCGTTCAGGGGCTGAAACCGTTTTGCAGCCGTTCGTGCGGCTCATGGCGATACAACCCGTTCGAGGAGACACCGAAGGGTGGAGGGCGCGCATGTCCAACGACGTAACGGCACCCGACGGCGGGGCGCCGATCGTGGCCCCGCCGGCGAACCGGCGGCGGGCAATCTGGGTCGCCACCGGCGTGGCCGGGCTGACCGGGGTCGTCGGGCTGGCGGCGCTGGGTGGCCTCGCCGCCCGCAACGACAGGGCCGGCGATCCGGAACGGGTGGCGGAGAACCGCCCCGCCGCGCCGCAGGAGGCCGGCGACCACCCGTCCGCCGCCGACCCGAAGGGTGGGAACGGGCCCGGCGGGGAGCGTCGGGCCCGGGGTGAGTGGGGCGGCGAGGACGAGCACGGGACGGCCCGCGAGGTTCCCTGCGACGACGACGCCCTGGTCGACGCGCTCGAACTGACCAACCGCGACCACGGCGGCACCCTCGAACTCGCCGAGAACTGCACCTACGAACTCGGCGTCCAGGACCGCAAGGTCGGCGGCGGCCTGCCCGAGATCACCCAGGACGTCACCATCAAGGGCAACGGCTCCACCATCACCCGCGACGCCGAGGACGCCTTCCGCATCTTCCGCGTCGCTGACGGCGGCCACCTCACCCTTGACGACCTGACCGTCTCCGGCGGGAACGCCTCGGTGTCCGCGTACCCGGGTCGACAGGCGACGACGGGCCGGGCGGACGCGGACGGAGACCGGGGCGCCGGTGACGGCGGCGCGCTGCTTGTCGAGCGCGGCGGCAAGGCCCACCTCCGGCGGGTCGACCTGACCCGCAACAACGCCGAGCACGACGGCGGCGCGGTGGCCAACTTCGGCCGGGTGTGGCTCACCGACAGCACGGTCCGGCGCAACCACGCGCGGGGCGACGGTGGCGGCGTCTTCAACCGGGGCCTTCTGACCATCGAGAAGTCCCAGGTCGACGACAACACCGCCGCCGGCAGCGGCGGTGGCGTCGCCAACGGCAACGACGTCGGCGGGCGGCACGGCACGGGCCGCACCGCGACGCCGACCGGTCCCGGCCGCGACCGCGGCGTCGTGGAGATCGCCGGGGCGTGGGACAGCAAGGAGGGCGAGGGCTCCTCGTTGTCGGACAACCGCGCCGGGAAGAACGGTGGCGGCCTGTTCAGCAGCGGCGGCTACGTCACCGTCTCCTTCACCCACATCACCGGCAACACCGCCTGCGAGAACGGCGGCGGCATCTACGCCGAGAACACCGACCTCGACCTCGACAAGGTCGTCGTCGCCAACAACCACGCCGACGGCGACGGCGGCGGCATCGTGACCAACGGCGGCGGCGCGACGATCGCGGACAGCGTCATCGTCGACAACACCGCCAACCGCTTCGGCGGCGGCATCTACAACGGCGAGTGGCTCGTCAAGATCGAGGACGGCTTCCTCACCCGCGACCACGACGAGGACGACAACGCCGCCCTCACCCTGCGCAACACCGTCATCAAGGGCAACACCGCCCTCAACGGCGGCGGCATCTTCAACAACAAGGCCACCATCACCCTGACCAAGACCCACGTCACCAAGAACACCGCCACCGACACCGCCAAGCTCCACCGCGTCGCCGGCGGCATCCTCAACAACGAGGGCCGCGTCAAGCTCGACGACGAGTCCCTCATCAGCGACAACGACCCCACCAACTGCGCCAACACCGTCAAGGACTGCTTCGCCTGATCGCACCACCACATAACCGGGAGCCCTCCTTCCGCCGCGACCGGCGGAAGGAGGGCTACCAACCCGCCGGCAGGCGCGGGGTCGCACCGCCCGGAGGTCGCCACGTCGGGCGAAACGGAGTCGAACGACCTTGTGGGCACCATCGGGTGATCCCGCCCTCGCTGCGTCAGCCCGCCCCACCCGCACCCTTATGCGGGTTTTTTTCGCATCTGGCCGCGAGGCGAACAAAGCTCTCATAAGTTCGTCTTCAGCAGCTACAACCGATTTGTAGCGCAGGCCGCCTCGCCGTGGCGAAGCGACCTTGTCAGGTACAAGGAGAGGGCAGAGAGCTCCGATGTCCAACTACCTTCGCAATAACAATGACGCCACCACCCGCGAGACCAGTTCCCCGCTCCGGCGCCGCCGGCTGTGGCTCGCCACCGGCGTCGTGGGCCTGACCGGAGCGGTCAGCCTCGCCGGCGTTGCCTACGCGACCACCGGGGTGACCGGTCCGCACCGGCTCGCCGACGTGAAGTGGTCGACCGCGCAGCAGCTCAGCGACGGTGACCACGGCGACGAGGCCACCGGGGACGAGTACGGCAAGGACGAGCACGGCAAGGACGGCAAGGACGGCAAGGGCGAGCACGGCCAGGAAGGCCGGGACCGGGGTGAGTGGGGCCAGGACCGCGGCGAGTGGGGCGGCGAGGGTGACCACGGCAAGGCCCGCGAGGTTCCCTGCGACGACGACGCCCTGGTCGACGCGCTCGAACTGACCAACCGCGACCACGGCGGCACCCTCAAACTCGCCGAGAACTGCACCTACGAACTCGGCGTCAAGGACCGCAAGGTCGGCGGCGGCCTGCCCGAGATCACCCAGGACGTCACCATCAAGGGCAACGGCTCCACCATCAAGCGCGACGCCGAGGACACCTTCCGCATCTTCCGCGTCGCCGACGGCGGCCACCTCACGCTCAAGGACCTGACCGTCAAGGGCGGGAACGCGTCCGGGTTCAAGTACCCGGGCGGCCCGGCGTCGGTGGCGCCCTCGGCGGCGAACGGCACGGCGACCCTGCCGGCTCCCGTCGCCCCGGCGCAGCCGGCGGTCGCGGGCGCGTCGGCCGCCACCGCGGCCCAGTCCGCCACCGCGCCGGCGCAGTCCGCTCCGGTCGCGGCGCCGGTGGCACCGGCGCAGGCCACGACCGCGTCCGTCACCGCGCCGGCCCAGGCCGCCACCACCGGTGCGGCCCAGGCCGCACCGGTTGCGGCCCAGGCCGCCACCACGGCGGCGACCGCGACCACGGTCTCGGGTCCGGCCGACGAGAAGGAGAAGCGGAACGAGGGTGACGGCGGCGCGCTCCTGGTCGAGCGCGGCGGCAGCGCCCACCTGTCCAACGTCAAGCTCACCGACAACAACGCCGAGCACGACGGCGGCGCGGTGGCCAACTACGGCCGGGTGTGGCTGGAGGACAGCAAGGTCGTCGACAACCACGCCCAGGGCGACGGCGGCGGCGTCTTCAACCGCGGCATCCTCAAGGTCGAGGAGACCAAGGTCGACGACAACACCGCCGGCGGCAACGGCGGCGGCATCGCCAACGGCAGCGGGCTCGCCGGCAAGCACGGCGCCGACGCCGCGGAGCTGAAGAGCTACGTCCCGTCGGGCAAGCACGACGAGGCCGGCACGGTCGAGATCATCGGTTCCGACCACGGCAAGAACGGCGGCAAGGAGGGTGAGAACTCCTCGTTGTCGGACAACCGCGCCGGGAAGAACGGTGGCGGCCTGTTCAGCAGCGGCGGCTACGTCACCGTCTCCTTCACCCACATCACCGGCAACACCGCCTGCGAGAACGGCGGCGGCATCTACGCCGAGAACACCGACCTCGACCTCGACAAGGTCGTCGTCGCCAACAACCACGCCGACGGCGACGGCGGCGGCGTCGTGGTCACCGGCGGCAAGCACTGGGGCTACCCCAACACCAAGGACGAGGGCAGCGCCACGATCGCGGACAGCGTCATCGTCGACAACACCGCCAACCGCTTCGGCGGCGGCATCTACAACGGCGAGTGGCTCGTCAAGATCGAGGACGGCTTCCTCACCCGCGACCACGACGAGGACGACAACGCCGCCCTCACCCTGCGCAACACCGTCATCAAGGGCAACACCGCCCTCAACGGCGGCGGCATCTTCAACAACAAGGCCACCATCACCCTGACCAAGACCCACGTCACCAAGAACACCGCCACCGACACCGCCAAGCTCCACCGCGTCGCCGGCGGCATCCTCAACAACGAGGGCCGCGTCAAGCTCGACGACGAGTCCCTCATCAGCGACAACGACCCCACCAACTGCGCCAACACCGTCAAGGACTGCTTCAACTGACCTGACGGACCCGGGGTACGGACCGGCCCCCCAGCCACACGTGGCTGGGGGGCCGGTCCGCTGCCGCGATCAGCTCTGGACGAAGACCGCCACGCTGCGCGCCGGCACGGTGAACGTGCCACCGGCCCGGTCGAACGAGGCGGTCCGCAGCGCCGGGTCGGCGGAGTTCCGCAGCACCGGGTGCAGCGCCACGTTCGCCCCGCGCAGGCCGGTCACGGTCTGCTTCGCCGTCTCCGGGGTGGCGTTGAAGACCACCGTCACCGACTTCCACGTGCCGCCCAACCCACGGGCGTCGAGCGTCATGGTCAGCACGCCCGGGGTCTCCTTCGCCCCGGACAGCGGGAACGCGACCCGCTTCTGCACCTGCTCGGCGGTGGGCAGGCCGAACACCGGCGAGGACCGGCGGATCCGCAGCAGCTCGGCGTACCGGGCGTCGGCCAGGTCGACCGCCGCGCAGTCCGGCACCAGCTTCGGATCGGCCAGCAGCGGCTTGGCGTACGGCCACTTGTCCTTGTTGTCCTGCTCCGGCGGGAGGCCGGCGCCGAAGCCGTTGCCCTGGGCGCAGTCCCAGCGGATCTGGTTGAACCAGTCCCCGGAGTTGAACGAGTTGCGGTCCAGCGACTTCGAGCGCAGCCGCTCCGAGCCGGCCGTGACGAACCCGGTGCCCTGCCCGAACGCGGTGGTGGCCAACGCGAGCACCTGCATCCGGGCCCGGTCCTGCGCCGGGGTCCCCTGCGGCAGCTTGTACGCCAACGCGTCGTACAGGATCTCGTTGTCGTGCGCGTCGACGTAGGTGACCGCCTCGCCCGGCGCGGCGGTGTAGCCGGCCGGGGAGCCGTTGTAGTCGACCTGCGCCCCGGTGACCGTCTTCCCGGCGGAGTCGGTGAACCGGTAGTCGCGCAGGTTACCGGTCAGGCCCACCTTGATCAGGTCGTGGGCGTGCAGCAGCCGGGCCTTCTGCTCGGCGGCCGAGCCGTTGACCTCGTCGCCGTTCGGGTCGGTGTACAGGCCGGAGGCGAAGCCCTGCACCCGCGGGTTGGCGTCGAACGGGCCGCCGCCACGCACCGCGTCGCGGAGCCGGTCGTTGAACGTGCCGATCCCGGTGCCGGCCATGTTGGCCTGGGTGGCCTGCGTGAACCGGGCGTCGTTGGCGACCTCGCCGAAGTTCCAGCCCTCGCCGTACAGCATGATCTTCTTGCCGTCGACGCCGTCGCGGGCGGGCGTGAGCTTGTCCAGCGCGGCCCGCACGGCCAGGATGTTCGCCTTCGGGTGGTGGCCCATCAGGTCGAACCGGAAGCCGTCCACCTTGTACGCCTTGGCCCAGGTGACCAGCGAGTCCACCACGAGCTTGCCCATCATGGCGTGCTCCGGGGCGGTGTTGGCGCAGCAGGTCGAGTTGGCGACCGTGCCGTCGTCCAGCAGCCGGTGGTAGTAGCCGGGCACCACCTGGTCGAGCACCGACTTTCCGTCGGTGCCGGCGGCCGAGGTGTGGTTGTAGACCACGTCCATGACGACCCGCAGGCCGGCCTGGTTCACCCCGGCGACCATCTGCCGAAACTCGGTGGTGCGCTTCGCGCCGTTCGGGTCGACCGCGTAGCCGCCCTCCGGCACCGTGTAGTGCAGCGGGTCGTACCCCCAGTTGTAGCCGTCCTTGTCGGCCACCGCCGCGACGCACTTCTGCTGCTGGTCCGAGTCCGGCGGCAACTTCGCCAGGTCGCAGGCCGGCTGGGCCTGGTCGGCCCGCTTCTCCGGAATGGTGGCGAAGTCGAACGCCGGCAGCAGGTGCAGGTAGTTGACCCCGGCGTCGCCGAGCGCCCGCAGGTGCTTCATCCCGGCCGTGTTCGGGTCGGTGAACGCGAGGTAGGTGCCCCGCTTCTCGGCCGGCACGGTGCCGTCGGCGATGGAGAAGTCGCGTACCGACAGCTCGGAGATCTGCGCCTTCGACGCGGGCACGGCCGCCGGCTTACGCAGCTTCGCCCAGCCGGCCGGCGCCAGCGCCGGGTCGGTCAGGTCGACGATCTGGCTGTGCGTGGAGTCCGGCGCGAGCGCCACCGAGTACGGGTCGGTCACCGACGCGGTGACCACCTTCTGCGCCGCCGGCTGCCACGCCTCGACCTGGTAGCGGTAGTAGCGGCCGGTCCACGCCGTGGTGCCGCGCACCGACCAGACGCCGGTGCGGTCGTTGCGGCTCATCGCCACCGTGCTCGGCGGCGCGGTGGGCGAGTCGAACAGTTGCAGCGACACCTTCCGCGCGGTCGGCGCCCACACCGCGAGCGTGGGCACCCGGCCGGCGAACGTCGGGCCGAGCTTCACCCCGGTGGCCGCCGCGTAGACGTCGTCCAGCACACCGGGGATCTGCACGCCGGTGGCGCTGAGCAGCGCGCCCTCGGCGTCCCGCTCGGTGACCACGAGCTGCCCGCGCAGCGCCGCCGGCACCTTGGCCAGGTCGGCGCGGTCGAGCGTGAACGCGTGATAGGCCCAGAGCTGGGGGTACGCCTGCCGTTGCGCCTCGGTCAGCCCGTTGCGCTGCGCCCGCAGCGGCAGCGTGGTGTACGTGCCGGTCAGCTCGCCGTCGGCGACGCCGATCCCGCCGGCTCCGGCGGCGACGAGCGCGTACTTCTTGCCGTCGGTCGGGCCGGTGGCCCAGGCGACGGTGGACCTGTCGATCCACTGCGCCTTCTGCTTGGCGATGTCGACGTCCTTTGCCGTGCCGGAGCTGGTCGCCGGCAGCAGCCGGCCCTTGACGCCGGCCAGCAGCCAGACCTCGTGCCCGACGCCGGTCAGGTCGAGCCGCTGGTCGTCCGGCTGATCCTTCTCGTCGCCGTTGTGGATGATGTAGCTCAGCCCGGTCGCGCCGGCCGCCAGGGGCACCCGGAACACCGCGCCGTACGCGTCGATCCTCTCCGGCTTCAGCGGGGCGGCCCAGTCGGTCGGGTTGGCCGCGCCGTCCCAGAGGTGCAGGCCCCAGCCGTCGTAGTTGCCGTCGGCCTTGCGCCAGTGGATGACCGCGGTGTTCTGGTCGACCGGCGGGGCGGGCTCGCCGGTGGCCGCCTCGCGGGTCGGGTAGAGCGTCGGGTCGCCCTGCTTGACCCAGACCTCGCCGGTCTGCGTCACGTCGATGGTGCGGTCGTTCGCCACGTCCTTGTTGCCGTCTTTGTCGACCACCAGGAAGCCGACCGACTTCGCGCCGGGCTTGAGCTTCACCCAGGCGAACCGGCCGTACGCGTCCTCACCGGCGAACGGCTGCCCCTTGGGCCACTCGGTGGCGTACGCCGGGTCGATGTCGCCCCAGGCGTAGAGCCCCCAGTCGGCGTAGCCGCCGGCCGGGCGCTGGTAGTGCACGATCGCCCAGTCCCGGGACGCGCCCTGGGCCGGGGTGCCGACCGTGCCGGTGGTGCGGGCGGTGGCGGTCCGGCCCTTGCCGTCGCGGACCACCGCCTTGTACTCGACGGCCGCGCCGCCGGGCAGGCCGGTCAGGTCGTGGTGGACCGTGTACGGCGCGCGGTCGGCGGTGCCCAGCAGCGTCCACTTCCCGCCGGGGACCTTCGCGGCGAACGTGACGGTGGCGAGCGGGTCGCCGCCGATCTGGGCGGTGATCGCGGTCTTGCCGGCCACCGGGGCGTCACCCGGCTCGGTCAGCGTGATCGTCGGGGCCGCGCCGGCCTGCGGGATGGCCCGGTCGGCCTTGAGCACCACTGCCGACATGGCCGGCACGGTCAGGCTCAGCTTGCCGTCGGCGCCGGCCGTGGCGGTCGCGGCGTCGCCGTAGATGCCGGTGAAGCGGGCGCCGGCCGACCAGGTGTCCACCGTGACAGTCTGCGGGGTCGAGGCGTTGTTCACCGCCGCGACGTGTTCCACCCGCTGCGAGGGCAGGACACGGGAGAACGCGAACACGCCGGGGCCGTCGGCCGCGTACCGGGTGACCTGGACGCCGTCGCGCAGCGCCGGGTGCGCCGCCCGCAGTCCGCCCAGCTCGGCGATGGTGCGGTAGAGCGGGTGCCGGGTGTCGTACTGGTCGGCGGCGTGGGTGCGGGTGGTGCCGATCAGGTCGTCGTCGAGGTAGTCCGCGGTCTTCGAGGCGAACATGTCCTGGCGGGCGTCCTTGTCCCCGCCGGGGCCGGTGAAGCCCTGCTCGTCGCCGGAGTACACCACCGGCTGGCCGCGGGTGAGGAACATCAGTTGGTGCGCGAGCTGGTCGCGGCGGAGCTGGGTGGCGTCGTCCCCGCCGGCCGCGGCGATGAACGAGCCGATCCGGCCCATGTCGTGGTTGCCGAGGAACGTGGGCAGCCGGTTGGCGTCGGTGTCACGCGCCGAGTAGAGGTCGTCCTTGGCGTACACGTCGGCGAGGGCCTTGGCCGAGCCGTCGGCGGCGGTGTAGCCGCGCGCCGCCTCCTGGAACGAGAAGTCGAGCGTGGCCGGCAGGCCGCCCTGCCGCACGTACGTCGACTCGATCTCCTGGTCGGCGCTGTAGACCTCGCCGAACATGAAGAAGTCCTTCTTGCCGGCCTTCGCCGCGTAGGCGTCGATGCCGCGGGTGAACTGCGGCCAGAAGTCGAGGTTGGCGTGCTTGACGGTGTCCAGGCGGAAGCCGTCGACGCCGGCCTTGCCGATCCACTGCCCGTAGATGTCGGTCATGCCGCGGACCACCTCGGGACGCTCGGTCCACAGGTCGTCGAGGCCGAAGAAGTCGCCGTACTCGCTGTTCTCCCCGGCGAACGTGGAGTCACCGCGGTTGTGGTACATGGTCGGGTCGTTGAGCCACGCCGGGACCTTGACCTTCGCGTCGGCCGGGCTGGCGAACGTCGGGGTGTACGGGAACGACTCCCGGTTGACCTGCGGGAACTTCCGCGTGCCGTCGGCGTGGTTGCGGTCCTCGAACGCCCGGCCCTGCGCGTCGCGGTACGGGGCGGTCTTCTTGTCGACGTAGCCGTACTTGTCCTCGGCGTAGCGGATGACGTCGGCGGTGTGGTTGACGATGATGTCGAGGTAGACCTTGATGCCGCGCCGGTGCGCGAGGTCGACCAGCTTCTTCAGCTCGGCGTTGGTGCCGAAGTGCGGGTCGACCTGGGTGAAGTCGGTGATCCAGTAGCCGTGGTAGCCGGCCGAGACGTCGGCGCCGGTGCCCTGCACGGGCCGGTTCTTGAAGATCGGGGCGAGCCAGATGGCGGTGGTGCCCATCCCCTGGATGTAGTCCATCTTGTCGATGACGCCCTTGAGGTCACCGCCGTGGTAGAAGCCCTTGTCCGCCGGGTCGAGGCCGGTGGCGAGCCGGTCGCCGCGCAGGCCGCCGGTGTCGTTGCGCTTGTCGCCGTTGGCGAAGCGGTCCGGCAGCACGAAGTAGAACTGCTCCGCCTTGGCGTCGGTGGCGCCCGCCTTCAGCAGCGCCTCGGCGGACGGCTCCCGGTTCCACTGGGGGGCGTTGCCGGCGGCCAGCACGTCGGGGGTGACGGCGCGGTCGGTGCCGTCGGCGCCGAGCTGGTGGAGGGCCACCGGCACGCCGACGAGGGTGAGTACGAGGGAGGAGACCAGGGCGAGCAACGCCTTGGGGGATATCGGCGTCGGTTTCATCGACGGCCTTTCTCTGGTCGCTGATTCGCCCGCACGCTAGCTCTTGCCGAAACATTCTGCAATAGCTTGCAAACAAAGTCGAAACACGACAGCCGTCTTGCAAAACCGTCCGGACCACGCGCCGTCGTCCGGACGGCTGGATCAGAGCCCGGCGCAGGTCACACCGTCGACCGTGCAACTCTCCGGACGGGTGGTGCCGGTCCGTTCGAGGTGGAAACGCACCGGCACCGACGCGCCCGCCGCCAGGTCGACGCCGCTGCGGTACGTGACGACGCCGCCGTCGAAGCCGAACGTGCCCTGTTCGGCGCCCTCCACCCAGGCCGTGACCAGCCGACCCTGCGGGAACGTCAGCCGCACCGTCCAGCCGTGCGCCGTACCCCCGGTGTTGACCAGCCGCACCTCGCCGATGAAGCCGCCGTCGAAGCTGCTCACCACCGCGTACCGGCCGGTCACCGCGGACGGCGGCGCCGGCGGGGCCGGGGGCGGCGCCGGCGGCGCCGGACGCACCTCACCCCGCGGACCGCCGGTCGACACGGCCGGCGTCGGCCTGGCCGGCAGCACCGTCGACCGGGGCGACAGCCCCGGGACCACCGGGCGGCCGGCCGTGCTCGGCGGACCGCCCGTCACGCTGGGCGAGGTCGCCGTGGCGGTCGGCAGCTCCGGCAGCGACATCGCCGGATCGGTGGGCGACGCCGGGAACGTCCGCCGGCCCCGCACCGAGCCGAGCGCCACCACCAGCAGCACCACCATCACGATCACACCGATCGCGACGACCACCCAGGGCGACGAGGTGATGGCGGACCCGGTCGACGGGGTGGCGCGACGCGTGCGGGACATGTTCCTCCTGTTCGCCGGGCCGGGCCAGCCTAGCCACCGACACCCGGGTGCGGCGAGCGGTCCGTTCGGGTCTGACCCGCGGCTCGGCGACCTGATACGTTGCACGCCGATCGATGACCACAATGGCTCGTGCAGCGGCAGGACGGGTGGCCAGTGACAGAGTGGCAGGGCAACATCCGGCGGGCGTCCACAACTGACGCCGCCGTCGTGACCGGGATCCTCGCCGAGGCGTTCATGCGGGACCCGGTGAGCGGTTGGATCTTCCCGGCGGACGACCACCGGGCGCGGGTGCACCCCGCCTTCTTCGGGCCGTTCGTCGCGTTGGCGCTGCGGACCGGCGAGGTCCACGTGGCCGGCGACGGGCTGGGCGCCACGCTCTGGCTGCCGGTCGGCGACGACCACGGCGCCGACGAGGGCGACGAGTTCGCCGAGCTGGAGGCCACCATCGGGCCGGACGCGATGAAGCGGTTCGGCATGCTCGACGAGCAGATGAGTGCCAACCACCCGGCCGAGCCGCACTGGTACCTGCCGTTCATCGCGGTGCACCCGGCACACCACGGCAAGGGCGTGGGCTCGGCGCTGCTGCGCGACAAGCTGGCCGAGTTGGACCGGGCCGGCACCGCCGCGTACCTGGAGGCCAGCTCGGCGCGGAACGCGGCGCTCTACGAGCGGCTCGGCTTCCAACGCCGGCCAACCACCCTGGACCTGCCGGACGGGCCCAGCCTCTACCCGATGTGGCGCGAGCCGGCCTGACCTGGCCCGTCCCGTCCCGGTCCGCCGGGGCGGGACGTCATCGGCGGCAGGTCACCGACGGACCGTCGTGGTGCTGGCGTCCAACGCGCCCACCACGGCGGCCAGCAGCCCGTCGAGCTGCGCCGGCAGGAACCGACGGCAGTCCCGCATCCGGCCGCCGACCTGCGGGTCGAAGATGTGCGCGGCGAGCCCGACGGCCTCGGCGAGGCTCGCCAGCAGCAGCGTGCCCGGGTCCAGCTCGGCCGGGGACGAGTGCATCAGCATGGCGGTCAGGCGTACCCGTGGCGAGGCCGCCTGGTTCGGGTCGGTGGCCGGCCAGCGCACCTGACGGCCGATCAGCTTGCCCTGCTCCCGACGCAGCACGCCGGCGGTGACCAGCCGCGTCCCGACCCGCTCGTTGATGTTGAGCTGGGTCCGCAGGTAGCGGATCCACAACCGGGCCGGATGCGCGCCCTCACGACGCAGGATCTCGGTGATCAGCAGGTCGGTCAACGGCTCCTGCCAGAGCCGCGGGTCGACCGCGGCGATGCCGCCACCGTCGAGCGCGATCCGTCCCTCGAACATCAGCTCGGCGAGCGCGGCGCCGGCCAACCCGCACTCCAGCCGGTCGACGGCGACATGCGGCTTACCGGTGAACTCGTCATGTCCGATGAGGAACAGCGCATCGGCTAGCCGGTACGTGGCTTGTGCCCCGGGGTAGGTCATGGTCCATCCTCGAACGGTGGCCGTGATCGTCGACACGGGACGGTACGGCATGACCACGCACAGCTCAATTCCGGTCGTACACACGCGCCCTAATCGATATCGAAGCGGGGTTGTGACGATCCGTGATCACCAATACCCTGCCTGAGGCTGTTCCGAAGTAGACATCCTCAACCCCTTCCCCTCCCCTGGAGAAGCCTTGTCCTCCGATCCGTTCTTCTCCGACGGTGGGCTACGCCGTGGCCGTCTCGGCACCGCCCATCTCGTCTTCTTCACCGTCGCCGCCTCCGCCCCGCTGACCGTTCTCGGTGGTGGCGTCACCACCATGTACGCGGTCAGCGGCAACATCGGCGCCGCGCTGGGTTACGTCCTGCTCGCGGCCGTGCTCGCCATCTTCGCCACCGGCTACGCCGCGATGAGCCGGTACGTCGCCAACGCGGGCGCGTTCTACGCGTACATCGCCAACGGCCTCGGCCGGGCCGGCGGGGTGGCCGGCTCGGCGGTCGCGCTGGCCGCGTACAACGCCATCCAGATCGGTCTCTACGGGCTGTTCGGCGCCATCATGTCGGACTTCATGTCGGCCAAGGCCGGGCTGGACCTCAAATGGTGGGTCTGGGCGCTGCTGGCCTGGGTCTTCATCGGCGTGCTGGGCGTGCTGCGCATCGACCTGAACGCCAGCGTCCTCGCGGTGCTGCTGGTCCTGGAGTGCGTGGCCGTGCTGATCTTCGACCTGGTGGCGTTCGCCCACCCGGCCGGCGGCGCCGTCACCACCGCCGGCATCAGCCCCGGCCACCTGTTCGGGGCCGGGTTCGGCGCCGTGCTGGCGTTCACCATCGCCTCCTTCACCGGCTTCGAGAGCGGCGCCATCTACAGCGAGGAGGTCAGGGACCCGCGGCGCACCGTGGCCCGGGCCACCTACATCGCGGTCGCGTTCACCGGCCTGTTCTACGCCTTCTCCGCCTGGGCGCTGACGGTGCTGACCGGGCCGGAGAACGCACCGCAGGCCAGCGCCGAGGCCGGCCCCGGCGTGATCTTCGGGGCGCTCGACCAGTACTCCGGCGCCGTGGTCGCGGACATCGCCAACGTCCTGTTCATCACCAGCGTGCTGGCCGCCCTGCTGTCGTTCCACAACGGCGTGGCCCGCTACCTGTTCGCGCTCGGCCGGGAGAACGTCCTGCCCCGCTTCCTCGGCGCGACCTCCAGCCGCAGCGGCGCCCCGGTCGCCGGTTCGGTGGTGCAGAGCATCCTGGCCGTGGTGGTCTTCGTGGGATTCGCGATGTCCGGGCGGGACCCGGTCATCGACCTGTTCACCTGGCTGTCCGGCTCGGCCGCGGTCGGCGTGGTGCTGCTGATGACGCTCACCTCGGCCTCCGTCGTCGGCTTCTTCCGGGGCCGTGGCGGCCCGGAGTCGGCCTGGCAGCGGGCGATCGCCCCGGCGCTCGGCACCGTCCTGCTCACCGCCGTGCTGCTGGTGCTGCTGTTCAACTTCGACGCGCTGCTCGCGCCGGACACCGCCGGCTACCTCAAGTGGCTGCTGCCGGCGATCCCGGTGGTGGCCGGCGTGCTCGGCCTGATCTGGGGCGGCGTGCTGCGCACCAGCCGGCCGGACACCTACCGGCGGATCGGCCAGCTCGACGAGGAGGGCCTGCACGAGCCCGGCCTGCACTCGGCCCCCGAGCCCGACCGCTGGGCCGCCAGCCACCGCTGAACGAGTAAGGCGGGGCCCCTTCTTAACGCCTCCGGTAGAGAAGGGGCCCCCGCTCACCACCGTGGAGGCAGGGCTCAGGCGGTGCGGATGACGGTGCAGATGGCCGGGCCCTCGTCGGTGGCCCGCAGCAGGTAGCGGTAGTGCTCGCCGGGCACCGCGCCACCCTGGCTGTCCAGGAACTCCCACCGCACCGCCACCTCGGTGAGCAGCGCCGAGACCTGCTGCACGTCTTCGATCTGCGCGTTCGCGGCGACCAGCTCCCGCTCCTGGTAGTCGGGCGCGGCGCCGACGAAGCTCAGCGCCACCGCCGCCGGCGAGGTGAACGAGAAGCTGTAGGTGTCGGCGACCACCAGCCCGGGCAGGGCGTAGCAGGCGGCGATGGCCGGCACGTCGGCGGTGGTCAGCGCCACGCCGTACCTGTCGAAGAAGTCGGAGAGCGTGTCGAGGTCGGTGGAAGCCGTCACGACGCTCTCCATTACCGGCCCGCCAGCCCGGCAAACCTGGTCAGCGCGGTGGGATGCGCACCTCGATCTCCTTGCCGAGCTGTGCGCCGCCGGTCAGGTCCAGGTCGTCGCCGCTCCAGAACCGTCCCGGGTCGTACCAGTTGGGCCGGCGGCCGGCCGGCAGCAACCCCATCGCCTCGTAGGTCACCGCCACCACCTCCGCGCAGTACGCGGTCTCCAGCGCACGGTCACGCACCGACGTCCCGTCCGCACCCGGTGCGCCGGCACCGCCCGCTGCCCGGCCCGCGCCCGGTGTCCCGCCCGCGTCCGGGCTGGACGGTCGCCGGCGCGGCATCGGCACCCGACCCCGGGCCCAGCGCCAGGCGAGTTGCGCGGTCGACGGGAACGGGGTGCCGTCCAGACGCGCCACGGTACGCAGCACCGCCTCCTCCATGGCGCCGTCGGCGGGCGGTTCGAGCTGACGCAGCCAGCCCCGCTGGCCGTACCGGTTGGCCCACACGCAGACCGCGTCGCGCAGGTCGTGCAACTGCACGCCGCGCTGGCGGGTGCCGGTCCACATGTCCGGCAGCGAACGGCCCAGCTCCGCGTGCCACATCAACGGCGGCATGTCGTCCAGCACCACCGCCATGCCCACGTGGTTCACCGGGCTGTTGGTGGTGAACTGGATGGCGCGGTCAGGCACGCTGCGCCCACGGAACACCCACAGGTCGCCGGTGCGGGTCAGCTCCACGGCCTCGTCCAGGCTGATGCTCATGGAGGACTACCCTAAGCCGATGCGGCAACGGATGCGGTGGTGGAAGGTGCTCGGCCTGGCCGGCCTGGCGGGCGTCGCGGCGACGGGCGTGGTGGTGGCCCGGGCGGAGCGGCAGCGCCGGGCGTACACACCGGAGGAGATCCGGGACCGGCTGCGGGAACGGCACGCCAAGGCGTCCTCCTCCTGATCCGGCGAGAACCGGGGCGGCGCGCGACGACGCGCTGCCCTAACATCGCCGTCATGGGAAACAGTTTCTGGGAGACACAGTTTGTGCTCGACCCGCCGGCCGCCCCCGTCGAACGACACGGCGAGGTCGACCTGCACCTGCCGACCGGCGACGGCCCGCACCCCGCGGTCGTGGTGGTGCACGGCGTTCCCGGGCCGCCCGACGCACCCGACGCCCGGGACTGGCCGCTCTACCGGGGCTACGGCGCGCTCCTCGCCGACCAGGGCGTGGTGGTCGCGCTCCCCCGGCTCGCCGTGACCAGCCCCGACGACCTGCGCACGGTCGCCGCCCGCGTCGCCGACGCGGCCGACCTGCTCCGCGCCGATCCCCGCGTCGACCCGCAGCGGCTGGCGCTCTGGTTCTTCTCCGGCGCCGGGCTGCTGCTCGGCGACTGGCTCCGCGACCCGCCCCGCTGGCTGCGCGGTCTCGCCGCGACGTACCCGCTGCTGGCCCCGCTCCCCGAATGGCCACCGGTCGACCCGCGCTTCCACCCGCTCGACGCCCTGACGACGGTCGACGCCGGCCGGCCACCGCTCGTGCTGACCCGGGCCGGTCGGGAGCGGCCCGAGGTCACGTCCACCATCGCGGCGTTCACGGCTGCCGCAACCCGGCACGGGCTGCCGCTGCACCTGGTCGACGTGCCGGACGGACGACACGGGTTCGACGCCCTGGACCACACCGAGGAGTCGCGCGCCGCGGTACGCGCCGCCCGCGACGCACTGCTCGCCCTGCTCACCGCATGACCACCCAGCCGAAGTGCCGACACCCTCGGCGCACCCAACCGGTCCGCCTGGGCGGCAGGAGCCCGCCCCACCACGCTGATCATGAAGTTGGCTGCCGGATTGTCGGCGTGTCGACCCGCCAACTTCATGATCAGCGCGGTGGGTGAACGTTTTGCTCAACGGGGGCGGTGGAGATCTTGGTACGCATCGGGCTGCGGAGGTGCGGTTCGGTACCGAGATCTCCACCGGGTTCACCCTTCGGCGGGCTCCGGGTTGAGGGCGCCCTGGGGTGCGGGATGTGCGGTTTCATGGCACTCGGGCGGGGCTGCGGTGAGGCGCCCCTGGGCGAGTGTCGGGTTTTGTCGGGTTTGGGGTGGTCGGGGTCACTGGCTCGGCGGAATGGTCGCCGGGGGCGGGGCGTTGTACCTGGCAGACCGCGTGGAGCCCGGCCCTCGAGGGCTGCTGGCGAGTTTCCGGTCGGAATGAGCGACCACCGGCCGTCGTTACCTCACCGGGCCAGCCACCCCCGGTTAGACGAGCCCCGTGCCGACGGAATGTGCGGCCACCGGCCGTGGTTACATCCCCCGGAGCCGCCGACCCGGCCACCCCCCGGTGAGCCGGTCGCGCCGCCGTCGGGCCCCCGTGCAGGCCACCTGATCGGCCGCCGGGCCCACCCTCACACTCTTTCCCCTTTCGCGGCCCCCCGGCCGCATCCCCCACCCCCCTGGGAGGCATCATCATGGCTACCACTGTGCTGCGTAAGACTGTGCTGACCGCTGCCGGTATCGCCGCGACCGCCGGTGGGATCGCCGGCCCCGCGATCGCCGCCCACGCCGCCCCCGCCCCCACCGGCAAGGCTGCTGTCGTGGCCGCTGACCGTAACAGCGGTGAGCGGGAACTCGACGTGCGCTACGAGGCCCAGCCGAACTTCTACTACTGCGGCCCCGCCGCCGCCCGCAACGCCATCAGCGTGCTCGGCAAGAACATCGACGTGCACGCCATGGCCCGCGAGATGGGCACCACCGAGAACGGCACCAACAGCATCAACGACATCACCCCGGTCCTGAACAAGGAGACCGGCAAGCCCTACCGCTCGGTGGAGATCAAGACCGGTAAGGCCGACGACCGGCAGACCGACAAGCTGCGCACCGACATCGTCCGCACCGTCGACGACGGCCGCGCCGTGGTCGCCAACATCGCCGGCACCACCACCGACACCGACGGCGGCACCCACTCCTTCGAAGGCGGCCACTACATCAGCGTCGTCGGCTACCAGAACAACGGCACCACCGTCACCATCGCCGACAGCGCCAACCCGGACACCGCCTCCTACCGCATCACCGTCGACAACCTCGCCGACTGGATCGCCACCCGCGGCTACAGCACCAGCTAAGCAACACCCGAAAGGGCCCGACCCCACCAACGGGGTCGGGCCCTTGTCAGCGCTCGGTCGCGCCGACCGGCTCGTTCCGCTCGGGCGTCTCGGCCGCGGCCAGTCGCTTCCCGCGCCGGCGCAGCCACCACGTGCTGACCAGGCCGGCCAGCACGGCGAGCACCAGCCCGGCCCAGGAGATGTCCTTGAGCCAGTGCTCGGCGGCCCGGCCGACGTAGAACAGCAGGTACGTCGTGCCGAAGGCCCAGACCAGGCCGCCGGCCGCGTTCGCCACCAGGAACCGGCGGTACGGCACGTGCAGCGCCCCGGCCAGCGGGCCGGCGAGGATGCGCAGCAGCGCGACGAACCGGCCGAAGAAGACCGCCCACACACCGTGCCGGGCGAAGCTCTGCTCGGCGCGGGCCAGATGCGTCGGGCCGAGATGCTTCGGGAAACGCCGGCCCAGCCGTTCCAGCAGCGGCCGGCCGCCACGGCGGCCCACGGCGTACCCGATGGAGTCGCCGACGATCGCGCCGGTCGCCGCCGCGACGGCCACCCACTCGGGCTGGACCACCCCGGTGGCGGCGAGCAGGGCGGAGCTGACCAGCACGATCTCGCCGGGCAGCGGGACGCCCATGCTCTCGACGCCGATCACCCCGGCGACGATCAGGTAGATCACGCCGGGCGGTAGCGCGGAGAGCCAGTGCTGCACGTCGACCACGCTCCGACACTACCCGGGTGGAACTCAGCCCGTGGGGGTCAGAAACTCCAGCCGGTTGCCGTGCGGGTCGTACGTGTGGAACCGCCGCATGCCGGGGATCTCGTCGTCGCCCCAGGTCACGGCGTGGCCGGCGGCAGCCAGCCGAGCGGCCAGCCGGTCCAGGTCGGCGCGGACCAGCGCCGGGTGGGCCTTGCGGGCGGGCACGAAATCGTCCTCCACGCCGAGGTGCAGTTCGGCGTCGTACCCGGTGAACCAGCAACCGCCGCGGGCGGCGAGGGCCGGGGGTTTGGGTTTCTCGGTGAGGCCGAGCAGACCGACGTAGAACGCGCGGGAGCGGTCCTCGGAGCCGCGGGGGCAGGCCAGCAGCACGTGGTGGATCATGGTGGCACCTCCTCGTCCCGCAGCGTGGCACGAGGTTGCGTGAATAGCAAGACGGACGTACGGTTTTGTAGAGACCGACGCAGGTAAGTGTCGCCTAAGCACGGCGGCGCCCCGGTCGGTGCGACAAACTGCTCAGGACTACTCACGGTCGCTGGTGTGAAGGAGTACGACGTGGCGAGCCTCGACACCTTCGGTGCGAAGACCCAGCTACGCGTCGGAGACGCGAGCTACGAGATTTTCAGGATCGGCCAGGTTCCGGGGCACGACAGACTGCCCTACAGCCTGAAGATCCTGCTGGAGAACCTGCTGCGGACCGAGGACGGCGCGAACATCACCGCCGACCACATCCGGCAGCTCGGCGCGTGGGACCCCACCGCCGACCCGAGCGTGGAGATCCAGTTCACCCCGGCCCGGGTGCTGATGCAGGACTTCACCGGCGTGCCCTGCGTGGTCGACCTGGCCACCATGCGCGAGGCGGTCCGCGACCTCGGTGGCGACGCCACCAAGGTGAACCCGCTCGCCCCGGCCGAGCTGGTCATCGACCACTCCGTCATCGCCGACCTGTTCGGCCGCGAGGACGCGTTCGAGCGCAACGTCGAGCTGGAGTACGAGCGCAACAAGGAGCGCTACCAGTTCCTGCGCTGGGGTCAGAGCGCGTTCAACGAGTTCAAGGTCGTCCCGCCGGGCACCGGCATCGTGCACCAGGTCAACATCGAGTACCTGGCCCGCACGATCATGGAGCGCAACGGCCAGGCGTACCCGGACACCGTCGTCGGCACCGACTCGCACACCACCATGGTCAACGGCCTGGGTGTGCTGGGCTGGGGCGTCGGCGGCATCGAGGCCGAGGCCGCGATGCTCGGCCAGCCGGTCAGCATGCTGATCCCCCGCGTGGTCGGCTTCAAGCTCTCCGGTGAGATGCCGGCCGGCACCACCGCCACCGACCTGGTGCTGACCATCACCGAGATGCTGCGCAAGCACGGCGTGGTCGGCAAGTTCGTCGAGTTCTACGGCCCCGGCGTGAGCGCGGTGCCGCTGGCCAACCGCGCCACCATCGGCAACATGTCGCCGGAGTACGGCTCCACCGTGGCGATCTTCCCGATCGACGCCGAGACGATCCGCTACCTGGAGCTGACCGGCCGCGACGCGTCCCAGGTCGCGCTGGTCGAGGCGTACGCCAAGGAGCAGGGCCTCTGGCACGACCCGGGCCACGAGCCGGAGTACTCGGAGCGCCTGGAGCTGGACCTCGGCACCATCGAGCCGTCCCTGGCCGGCCCGAAGCGCCCGCAGGACCGGGTGCCGCTGGGCAGCGCGAAGACGCTGTTCCGCTCGGCGCTGACCGACTACGTGGCGGCCGACGAGACCGGCGGCGACCCGGGCCGCAAGCCGGGCGTGCCGCAGCAGCAGAAGCCGTTCGGCACCGACGGCCCGGCCGACGAGGCCAGCGCCGAGTCGTTCCCGGCCAGCGACGCGCCGGCCAACGGCGTCAACGACCCGGCGGACGCGCCGCGTGACCTGGAGACCGCCGCCGTGGGCGCGGGTGGCCGGGCCACCAACCCGGTCCGGGTGACCGGCGCCGACGGCGTCGAGTACGAGCTGGACCACGGCGCGGTGGTGATCGCCGCGATCACGTCCTGCACCAACACCTCGAACCCGCAGGTGATGATCGGCGCCGCGCTGCTGGCCCGCAACGCGGTGGAGAAGGGGCTGGCCCGCAAGCCGTGGGTGAAGACCACCCTCGCACCGGGCTCCAAGGTCGTCATGGACTACTACGACCGCGCCGGCCTCACGCCGTACCTGGAGAAGCTCGGCTTCAACCTGGTCGGCTACGGCTGCACCACCTGCATCGGCAACTCCGGCCCGCTGCCGGAGGAGGTCTCCGCCGCCGTCAACGAGGGCGACCTGGCCGTCGTATCGGTGCTCTCCGGCAACCGCAACTTCGAGGGCCGGATCAACCCGGACGTCAAGATGAACTACCTGGCGTCCCCGCCGCTGGTCGTCGCGTACGCGCTCGCCGGCACCATGGACATCGACCTGGCCAACGAGCCGATCGGCGAGGACGCCCAGGGCAACCCGGTGTTCCTGCGGGAGATCTGGCCGAACAGCGCCGAGATCCAGGACGTCATCGCCTCGGCGATCGGCGCCACCGGTTTCAGCGCCGCGTACGCCGACGTGTTCGCCGGTGACGAGCGCTGGCAGTCGCTGCCGACCCCGACCGGTGACACGTTCTCCTGGGCGGGCGACTCCACCTACGTGCGCAAGCCCCCGTACTTCGAGGGCATGCAGCAGGAGCCGACCCCGGTGCAGGACATCGCCGACGCCCGCGTCCTCGCGAAGCTGGGCGACTCGGTGACCACCGACCACATCTCCCCGGCCGGTTCCATCAAGGCGGACTCCCCCGCCGGGAAGTACCTGGCCGAGCACGGCGTGGCCCGGCACGAGTTCAACTCGTACGGCTCCCGCCGCGGCAACCACGAGGTGATGATCCGGGGCACGTTCGCCAACATCCGGCTGCGCAACCAGCTCGTCCCCGGGGTGGAGGGCGGCTTCACGGTCAACCACCTGACCGGCGAGCAGTCCTCGATCTACGACGCCTCGATGGCGTACCAGGAGGCGGGCGTCCCGCTGGTCATCCTGGCCGGCAAGGAGTACGGCTCGGGCTCGTCGCGGGACTGGGCGGCCAAGGGCACCATGCTGCTGGGCGTGAAGGCGGTCATCGCCGAGTCGTACGAGCGGATCCACCGCTCGAACCTGATCGGCATGGGCGTCCTGCCGCTGCAGTTCCCGGTGGACACCACCGCGGAGTCGCTGGGCCTGACCGGCACCGAGACGTTCTCGATCAGCGGGGTCGCCGCGCTCAACGACGGCGACACCCCGCGCACGGTGAAGGTCACCACCGACACCGGTGTGGAGTTCGACGCCGTGGTCCGCATCGACACCCCCGGTGAGGCGGACTACTACCGGCACGGCGGCATCCTCCAGTACGTGCTGCGCCGCATGATCGCCAGCTAGCACCTGGTGTGCGAGGAGGGGCCCCTTGTTAACAGACGTCTGTTAACAAGGGGCCCCTCCTTGCACGGTCACCAGGGCACCACGCCGGCGTCCTCGAAGAACCCGCCGGTCGGCCCGTCGTCGGGCAGCGTCGCCAGCCTGATCCCGATCGCCGCGCCCTGCTGCGGCGTACGCACCCCCCGGAAGCCGTTCAGGTCGGTCGCGGTGAAGCCGGGGCAGCCGGCGTTGATCAGGATGTTCGTGTCAGCGAGCGCGCGGGCGTACTGGATCGTCACCGCGTTGAGCATCGACTTCGACGGCGCGTAGGCCACGGAGAGCGGGCCCGTCTGCTCCTCCCCGGTGGAGGCGCTCTGCCGGGTGAGCGAGCCGACGCCGCTGGACATGTTGACGATCCGGGGCGCGGCCGAGCGGCGCAGCAGCGGCAGCATCGCCTCGGTGACCCGGATGACGCCGATCACGTTGACCTCGACCGCGGCCCGCACGGTCGCGACGTCCGCGCCGCCGGGCTGCTGCGGCATGCCGCCGGTGACGCCGGCGTTGTTGACCAGCACGTCGAGACCGCCGACCTGCTCGGCCAACAGGCGGGCGGCGGCGGTCACGCTCGCGTCGTCGGTCACGTCCAGCGGTACGCCGAACGCGTCCACGCCGGCCGCGCGCAGCTTCGCCACGGCGGCCTCCCGGCGCTGCCCGTCGCGGGCGCCGACGCCCACCCGCCAGCCGAACGCGCCCAGCCCGGCCGCGATCTCGTAGCCGATTCCCTTGTTCGCGCCGGTCACCAGCGCGATCGTGCCTGCACTCATGCGATCGATCCTGGCCGCGCCGGCACCGGGCGGCCAACACCGTCTCGGTAGCGGGCGATACCCGACAGGTATCGCCCGGAGGTACGGTGGCCGGGTGGAGACCCGGGAGTTGCGCTACTTCGTCGCGGTCGCCGAGGAGCTGCACTTCGGCCGCGCCGCGCGCCGCCTCGGCATCGCCCAACCACCGCTGTCGCGGGCCATCGCGCAGCTCGAACGGCGGCTCGGGGCGACGCTGCTGGCCCGCGACAGCCGGGCCGTCACGTTGACGCCGGCCGGCGCGGTGCTGCTGCGCGAGGGCCGGGCCGCGCTGGACGCGGTGGCCGCCGCCGACCGTCGCACCCGCCGCGCCGCGTCCACCGCGGCCGGCGAGCCCGGCCTGGTGCTGGCCACCAAGGCCGGCGCGTCGAGCGAGCTGCTGCCGAAACTGCTCGACGCGTACGCCGCCGAGCCCGACGCGGTCGCCGTGGAGGTGCTGCTGTGCGGCATCGGCGAACAGGAGCGGCTGCTGCGTGACGGGCGGGCCGACGTGGCGCTGCTGCACCTGCCGTTCGACTCGACGGCCGGGCTCGACACCGAGGAACTGGTGACCGAACAGCAGGTGGTGGTCCTGCCGGCCGGGCATCCGCTGGCCGGCCGGGCGCAGGTGTGGACGGCCGACGTCGCCGCGCTGCCCGACCTGCCGCTGCCGCGCTGGCCGCGCCGGGACGGCAGCTATCCGGACGGGCCGGGGCCCGAGGTCCGGGACCACGCCCAGTTGTTCCAGTTGATCGCGCTCGGCCGGACGGTGGCAGTGCTCCCCGAGTCGTGCCGGACGCTCCTGCGCCCCGACCTGGCCGCCGTGCCGGTGCCGGACGCGCCGGCGGTGACCACGGTGATCGCGTGGCCGCCGCACAGTCGGTCGCGGTCCCTGGCCGCCCTGGTCCGCACCGCCACCCGCCTCTAGCCACGCCCGCGCGGGCTGCCCAGCCACCGCTGCGGCCACGCGCCGCGCTGCTCTCCTGAGGGCGCGCCGCGCCACCCGGCCGCCTCGGCAGTCGCCGGGTGTGTCCGGAGGCAGCGCTCGGCCGGGCCGGCCGCAACTCGCCTCCGGGGCGTGTCGCGGCCGGCGGCATAGTTGCCTGAGAAGCGGTATACCTCTCGGTCATAATTATGACGGAGAGGTATACCGCACCACAGTGAGTTGTTCCCTGCCACGGCGACGCTCAGTAACCAGCGACCCTGCACGAGTCAAGGGCCGCACAGCCAAAGGTCCGCGCGACCTAGGCGAGCAGGTCCTTGCGCATCTGCTGGGTGACCACCTGGTAGCCCGAGGTCCGGTAGAGCGTCGCCGCCGTCTCGTTGGCGCCGAAGACGTTGAGTTCCAGGGCCCGGGCGCCCCGCTCCCGGGCCATCCGCTCCCCCGCCGCGAGCAATGCCCGGCCCAGGCCCTGACCGCGGCGGTCGGCGACCAC
Organism: Micromonospora sp. NBC_01392; assembly: GCF_045040125.1. NCBI lineage: Bacteria > Bacillati > Actinomycetota > Actinomycetes > Micromonosporales > Micromonosporaceae > Micromonospora > Micromonospora sp. NBC_01392. Next base: position 5,237,321 of record NZ_CP109549.1, read on the forward strand.
CTCGATGTCGTAGATGAAGGCGCAGTGGGGGACGCCGCGCGGATGGGTCAGGCCGATCCACAGCCGGCCGATCGACGAACCGTCGGGCAGCACGCCGATCAGGAGGAGCATGCCGGGCGTGGCCAGGCCGTCCGGCAGCAGGGCGGCATTGGCCTCCCGCGCCCGGTCGAGCGCCTCCGCCTCCGTCCAGTTGCCGGCCGACACGTGCTCCCGCGCGTACTCCACGGCCAGCTCGTCCTGCCAGCGGTCGAACTCCTCCGGGGCCATCGCGCGGACGGACACGGCCGGCTCAGTCACCGGCGGCCCGCCGACGCGCCTCACGCAGCTTCATGGCGTGCTCCAGCAGCGTGATCAGCACCTCCTTGGCCGACTCGCGCTGACGCGCGTCGCAGAGCACCACCGGCACGCCCGGGTCCAGGTCGAGCGCCGCCTGGACCTCGTCGAGCCGAAACTCCCGGGCCCCCTCGAAGCAGTTCACCGCCACCACGAACGGCGTGCCCCGCCCCTCGAAGTAGTCGATCGACGGGAAGCAGTCGGCCAGCCGGCGGGTGTCGGCGAGCACCACCGCGCCGAGCGCGCCCAGCGCCAGCTCGTCCCAGACGAACCAGAACCGGTCCTGTCCGGGCGTGCCGAACAGGTAGAGCACCAGATCGTCGCTGAGCGTGATCCGGCCGAAGTCCATCGCCACGGTGGTGGTCGACTTCGCCTCCACCCCGGACAGGTCGTCGATGCCGATCCCGGTCTCGGTCAGCACCTCTTCGGTACGCAGCGGCCGGGTCTCGCTGACCGCGCCGACCATGGTGGTCTTGCCGACGCCGAAACCACCGGCGATCAGGATCTTGATCGCGGTGGGCAGCGGCGCTGCTCCCGCCGGCCGCTCAGAGCGCCCGTAGTCCATTGATTACCGCCTCGAAAACATGCTCGTCGGGAAGGCCGGCGGGGGTGGCGCGCGGCTCGCGTACCTGCACCAGACTGCGGGCCGCCAGGTCTCCGAGGAGGACCCGGACGGTGCCCACCGGCAGGTCGAGGTGGGCGGCGATCTCGGCCACGGAAAGGATCCGCTGACAGAGGCCGACTATCGCCACGTGCTCCGGGCCCAGCCCGGACTCCGACCCGACCTCGGCGCGGGTCGCGGTCACCAGGGAGATCAGGTCGAACGTGCCGGTCACCGGGCGGGCCCGGCCGCCGGTCACCGCGTACGGGCGGACCACCGGGCCCGCGTGGTCGTCGACCCACTCCTGCTCGGTGGGCTCCCCCCGGCCTGTCATCGCGCCGTGTTCTCGCCGAGGGGCTGTTCCCGGGTGGGTGATGCGACGAACCGGCCGACCCGGGTGACCAGCATGGCCATCTCGTACGCGATCAGGCCGACGTCCGCGTCCTCCGCCGCCAGCACCGCCAGGCAGGCGTTGCGGCCGGCCGCGGTGACGAACAGGAAGGAGGACTGCATCTCGATGATGGTCTGCTGCACCTGACCACCGCCGAACCGCTTGCCCGCGCCCCGGGCCAGGCTCTGGATGCCCGCCGCCATCGCCGCCAGGTGCTCGCCGTCGTCCCTGCTCAACCCGCGGGACGAGGCCATCAGCAGTCCGTCGGTGGAGAGCGCCACGGCGTGTTCCGCCTGCTTGACCCGGCCGACCAGGTCATCCAGCAGCCACGCAAGATCCGCGCTCGAAGCCGTCTTCTGCGCCACTCGTCGTCCTCTTCTCCCCGGCTGGTGTGCCGTTCTCGTCCCGGATGCGTCGGCCTCGACGCCCGGTCAGGTGACCTGCTCGTTTCCGTCGGCCGGCCCGTCACCGGCCCCGTGCGCCCCGCCGAGCAGCCGCGCCGCGTCGGTGCGGCCACGTCGGGTTCCACTCTGGTAGGAGCTCATCATCCGGCGTACCTGCTCCGGCGCGCGCGCCGTGTCGTCCGCCCCGTCGTCGTCCGCCTCGGGCCGTTCGTGCCGCAGCTCCGGGACGAGGTTGGCCTGGCGTACCCGGACGGGCAGCCCGGCGTCGGTCTGCGGCGGCGCCGCCGCCTCGACCGCGGGCGGGGCGGCGCGGTTCTCGACCACGGCCAGCTCCGCGGTCGGCCCGGCCACCGCGGGCTGCCGTTTGCGGGTACGCGCCGGCAGCCCGGACGGCGTCATCCGGGGCGCGGGCGGTGCCGGCTCGGCCTCCGGCGGGCCGGTGTCGACCGGGCCGAACCCGCCGGTGGTGCCGTCCTCGCCCACCCGGACCACGACGGTCTCCTCGGCGGGCCGGCCCGATCCGTCAGGCGCCACGGCGGCCGGCGACGACGCGGCGGCGTCGTCGCGGGCGTCGCCGGAGCCGCCCGGGTCGCCGGCGTCGGTGCTGATCAGCTCGCGCGGGATCAGCACCACCGCGGTCGTGCCGCCGTACGCCGACTCCCGGAGCTGCACCTTCACGCCGTGCCGCTCGGTGAGCCGGCTGACCACGAACAGGCCGAGCCGGGCGGCGTCGGCGAGGTTCAGTTCGGAGCGGTCCACGATGCGCGCGTTGGCGGCGGCCAGCTCGTCGCCGCTCATGCCGAGGCCGCGGTCCTCGATCTCGAGCGCGAAGCCGTTGGCGACCAGTTGACCGCGGACCTCCACAGTGGTCTGCGGCGGCGAGAAGGAGAGGCCGTTCTCGATCAGCTCGGCCAGCAGGTGGATCACGTCACCGACGGCGCGGCCGGTCAGCGACACCGCGCCGAGCGGCCGGACGGTCACCCGGGTGTAGTCCTCGACCTCGGCGACGGCGCCGCGCACCACGTCGACCATCGGCACGCTGCGCCGCCAGGCGCGGCCCGGCGTCGACCCGGAGAGCACGATCAGGTTCTCCGCGTTGCGCCGCATCCGGGTGGCCAGGTGGTCGACCCGGAACAGGTCCTCCAGCTCCTCGGCGTCGTGTTCCCGGCGTTCCATCGCGTCGAGCAGCGTGAGCTGGCGGTGCACCAGCGCCTGGGTGCGCCGGGCCAGGCTGAGGAACACGTCGCGGACGCTGCGGCGCAGCTCGGCCTGCTCGACGGCGGTGCGGACGGCGGTCTCCTGCACGGCGTTGAACGCCTTGCCGACCTGGCCGATCTCGTCGTCGCCGAACTGCAACGGCGGCGCCTCCCGGGCGACGTCCACCTCCTCGCCGTGCCCCAGCCGCTCCACCACGCTGGGCAGCCGCTCGTTGGCGAGCCGGAAGGCGGCCTCGCGCAGCCGTTCGAGCTGCCGGACCAGCGCGCGGGCCGTGGTGATCGAGACGATGACGGACGCGACGACGGCGATCAGGCCGAGACCGGCGGCGAGCACCAGCCGGATGATGACACCGACGGCGACCGGGGTGGCCCGGGACACGATGTCCTCACCGCCGGCGAGGATCACGCCGCGCAGGTCGGCCATCGCCCGGTCGGCGGCGGCCCGCCAGGCCGCGGCGGTGACCGGCGGGCGCACGTCCTCGCCCTTGGCCGCGAGCACCCGGTCCTGGAGCGTGCGTAGCTGCCCGAACGCCTCCCCCTCGACCATCTGCTGGTAGCGGGACCGGTCGGTCGGGGCGAGTTCCCGGGCGGTCCGGTCGGCGAGGAACCACTGGGCGCCGACCAGCCGGGCGAACGCGGTCTGCTCGGCGACGGTCAGCCGGTTGGCCGAGACCGCGCCGGTGAGCAACGCGTCCTGTTGGGACAGCAGCTCACGGGAGCGGTTCAGGTCGATCAGCGCCGCGGTGTCCCGGGCGATCTGGTCGTCGTCGAGACCGCCGAGCGCGTCGAAGACGGCGAAGATGCCGTCCACCGCCTCGTCGTACGCGGCCAGCGTCGCGGTCCGGTCGATGGTCTTGCGACCCACCTCGTCGCGGACCTGGACGAGCTGGCCGAGTTCGGCCTTCAGCTCGGCCAGCCGCTGCTCCAGCTCGTCGCTGGCCGGGACCTCGGTGCGCCAGTCCTGTACCGAGGTCCACAGCGCGGTGGCCGCGCTGTCGGTGCGTCCGCGCTGGGCCTGGAGCTCCTGCAACTGCCCGGGGTCGGACTCACCCAGGTAGCGCAGCGAGAGTCGGCGCTCGTTCTGCAGCTCCAGCAGCAGCGGGTCGCTCGGCTCGAAGACCCGCGCGTTGAGCGCCTGCACGCCGAGCAGGTTGAACCCGTCCCGTACGGTCACCCAGGCCGCGAACGCCCAGAGCGCGGTCAACGACGCCAGCAGCGCGATGATCTTCGTACGGAGATTCGTACTGCGGGAACCCATCACACCGTCCTGGCCCGGTCTTCGGTCGGTCCGGAATCCGATCGACTCCGGCGCACGCTAGCAGCCGTCGTGAACTCCATTCAAGCGATCCTGATCATGGTGGGTGCCGGACGCGGCGACGCCCAGCCGGCACGCCCCGACGCGGCCAGTACCGCCGCGCGCACGATCCGCGTCGGGCGGTAGAGGTCCTTGTCGTGCCAGAGTGCCGGACCACCGTCGCATCCGTCCAGCTCGGACAGTCGGGCCCGGCCCCGGGCCAGCGCCGCGGCGATCCGGGGGTCCCCGGCGCGGCCCGCGCCGGTCAGCGCGAGCACCGCGTACGCGGTCTCCTCGGCGGTGCCCTGCCAGCGCCCCCACGATCCGTCCGCCCGCTGGGTGTCCAGCAGCCAGCCGACGCCCCGCTCGACGGCGGTCCGGGCCGCCCCGTCGGGCGCGTGGTCGGCCAGTGCGAGCAGCACCGCGTACGTCGCGTAGTACGCCGAGGCGTGCCAGCGGTCCTCCCACCGCCCGTCCGGCTCCTGCCGCTCGACGAGCCAGTCGGCGACCCGGCGGCGGGCCGCCGTCACGCCGGGCCGGGTCGCGTGCTCGCCGAGCGCGTCGAGCACGTGCGCGTTGGTGGTCAGCGAGGCGCCGTCCTCCCCCGGCCAGGTGCAGAAGTGGCGTCCGGTGTCGTACCCGGCGAGCGGGGCGACACCGAGCGGCCGGCCCAGTCGGGCCAGCACGTAGAGCACCACGGAGGTGGTGTCGGCGTCGGCCGGCAAGCCGGGCGCGGTGGCCGCGCCGGACGCGCCGACGGCGGCGCCCAACTCGGCCAGCACCGGCTCCGGCACCCGCAGCGGGACGCCGGCCCGGATCAGGGCGGCGAGCGCCCAGGCCCGTTCGAAGACGGTGATCGGGCTGGCGCAGGGCACCGGCCCGGGCCGGCCGACCCCGCGCAGGTAGTCCAGGGCGGGGCCGGGCTCGGGCCGGCCGAGCCAGGCGGCCGTGGCGGCCGGGGAGGCGCCCACCGAGCCGCTCGCCGAGGGGCGGACACCGGCCGCCCCGGGGGCCAGCTCGCCGGTCACCTCCAGCGCGTGCGCCAGCTTCGCCGGGACCGGCCGGCCGGTGGCCAGCAGGCCGCGTACCCGGGTCAGCCGGACCGGGTCGAGACCGGCCGGCAGGGGCAGGCGGGGCCGGTCCGCCCACCCGGCCAGCCCGGGCGGTGGGCCCGCCGGGCCGGTGAGACGCCGGTCCACGGCGGTCAGCAGCGCCGGCACGATCAGGTCGGTGGCCGGCAGGTCGGGCGGGGTGTCGCCGGGCAGCACGGCGGCCAGGAACGCCAGGCCGCGGTGCGCGGCGGTGGCCGGCGCCGTGGCCGGCCCGGTCCGGTGCAGCTCGGTCAGCAGCGCCTCGACGGCGCTCAGCGTCGGCACCAACGCGTAGCCGCCGGGCCCGCCCCAACCGCCGTCCGGGCGCTGCCGGTCGAGCAGCCAGGCCAGCCGGGTGTCGTGGCCGGGCAGCCAGGGTGCCAGCGCGGCCAGCCGGCCGGTCTCGTAGATCGACGGCGAGGTCTGCCCCGTCGGGTCGTCCGCGAGCGCGTCGACGAGTTCCCGCGCGGGCCCGCTCCGGGTGGCGGGCTGGGCGGTGAGGCTCACCGCACGCCCCAGAAGTCGGTGTGCCGGTAGAACCCGGTGGTGAACCCGAGCTGGCGGGACAGGAAGTCGGCCTCCCGGGGCGTCTCGTCGGCCAGTTTCGCCAGCAGCACCCGGCAGTGGTCGACCTGCTCGGCGAACCGCCGCTCGACCTCCGCCGGGTCGTCCACCAGCAGCAACGCGTTGAGGTCGCCCGACTCCGCGTCCCGGCGGTACGTGCCGAGGTCGTTGACCAGGCGCAGCGCCCGCTGCACCTCGTCGCCGACCTCGATGAGCCGGTCGAGCGCGGCGGCGTCGGCGACCGATCCGGTGTGGATCCAGTGCGCCACGTTGACCACCGTGGCGGCGAGATTGTCCGCGTTGGCCAGGTACTCGGCGAGCGTGGGCCGGCCGGTGCGCCGCCACGTCCACTCGCGGGCCATCGCGTCCAGCGTGCGTTCCATGGTGGTGCGCCAGCGTCCGCGCAGGGCGGCGTAGCCGGGCGCGGTGGCGACGTCGTCGCGCAGTTCGGCGAGGAACCGGCCGAGCGGGTCGGTCGTCGACGCGCCGTCCAGCACGTCCAGGCAGGTACGGGCGATGCGGTCCACCTCGGCGCGGCTGGTCGCCCGCTGGTCGACCAGCCAGTCGACGGCGAAGCCCCACAGCACCGCGCGGTTGGTGACCGCCAGCTCGGCGGCGGTGTGCCAGGGCGCGCTGAACGCCATCGCCGAGGCGATGCTGCCGAACAGCGTCGCGTCGAACGGGTCGGCGGGAAACAGGTCGGGGTGCGCGGCGGCCACCCGCCGCAGGCCACGCTGGCCGTGCGCGACGAGCGCGCAGATCCGGCCCTGTTCCGCCGCGGCGGTGATCGGATCCGGCGTCGGTCCGCCGGTCACGCCGGCTCCGCCCGGCCGGCCGCGAGCAACGTCAGCTCGACCCGCTCGCGGGGTCGCAGCGCCGCCGCCAGGCGCAACCAGGGCACGTCGGTGCGACGCAGCCGGAAGCGGTAGCGGCTGAGCATCGTGGCGAGGATGAGCTGGGCCTCCAGGTAGAACAGGTACATGCCGAGGCACTGGTGCGGGCCGCCGCCGAACGGGAAGTGGGCGTAACGGTGGCGGTCGCGGACCCGCTCCGGCCGGAACCGCTCCGGGTCGAACTCGTCCGGCCGGTCCCAGAACTGCCGCATCCGCTGGGTGATCAGCGGGCTGACCGCCATGGTGGCGCCGGCCTCGATCGGCACGCCGTCGATGACGTCGTCGGCTACCGCGCGGCGCGGGATGATCCAGCCGATCGGGTAGAGCCGCAGCAGCTCGTCCAGCACCATCCTGGTGTAGGTGAGGTGGTCCAGGTGCTCCCGGCGTACCGGGCCTTCACCGACCACGTCGTCGATCTCGGCGTAGAGCCGCTCGGCGACCTCGGGGTGCTGGTGCAGGTGCGGCCAGGCCCAGGTGAGCACGTTGATGGTGGTCTCGGTGGTGGCGGCGAACATGGCCACGGTGTCGTTGCGGACCTGCCGCTCGTCGAGCTGCCGGCCGTCGTCGGTGCGGGCCCGCCACAGGGTGGAGATGATGTCGTCGCCGGAGTCGGCGTCGTCGCGGGTCTGCCGGACGATCGGCACGAGCACGTCGTCCACCACGCGCACCGCACGACGGAACGCCCGGTCGCCCGGCATCGGCAGCGACAGCGGCGCGAACGGCACGACGATGCGGGGGATGACCGCGGTGGCGATGCGGTCCTGGGCGTCGATCACGCGCATCGCGTCCGGCACCGAGATGCGGTCGGCGAAGAGCACCTTCATGATCGCCCGGCTGACGATGCGGGCCTGCTCGACGCCGATGTCGACCGGCCGCCCGGCGCGGTACGGCTCGTCCAGCTCGTCGACGGCGTCGGAGATGGCTCCGGCCATGCCGTCGATGAGCGCCTCCACCCGCTTGGCGGTGAACATCGGCTGCAACATCCGGCGGCTGGCGGACCAGACCTGCCCCTCGCCGAGGATGCCCTCGCCGAACAGTCGCTTGACCGGGCGCCAGAACAGTCCGTCGCCGGCCCGTTCGTAGTTGTCCGCCCGGTCGCGCAGCACGTGCTGCACGTGCCGGGGGTGGGTGACCAGGTACGGGCGGAACGAGCCGAGGTTGAGCCGGACCAGTTCGCCACCGGTGCGGTTGCCCACGTCGATCAGCGCGCGGGCCGGGTCCCGCAGGACGGCGGGCAGGATCTGCCGCAGCGGCACGACACGAGGCCGGCCGGTGGGCCGGGACAGGCCGGACGAATCGACCACCTGAACGCTCCCTCGGGTTGCTGAGGGTCGCTACCCCGTCTCGACCCGTGAACGTTGCTCGCGAGCATGCCATCCTGGGCGTTGAATCAAAAGACGGCAACGAGGATATTTCACTTAACAACAATCTCTTTGTCGAGAATGGAGCCCGTGGGATATGCGTCACGCCGAAAGTTTTGCGGGTAAGGACGGGCCCCCGTTCAACGCCTTCGGTATAGCTCGGAGCCCCGCTTGACACCTGCCTCGCCGGCGCGGGAACGCAGGCGCGGGCCCGTCCGCTGTGCCAAGCTTCGGGCATGGACGACAAGACCATCCTGAGCCGGATCTCCGAACTCGTCGACGAGGAGCACCGGCTGCGCGCCGGCGCGCAGCAGCACGAGGCCGGCACCGACGACGAGGCCCGCGAGCGGCTCCGGCACCTGGAGGAGTCCCTGGACCAGTGCTGGGACCTGCTCCGCCGTCGCCGGGCGGCCCGGCAGGCACACGGCGACCCGGACGCCCAGGGTGAGCGCCCGGTGCCGGAGGTCGAGCGCTACCTCCAGTGACCCGCGCTCCGGGTGGCGTCGTCGACACCGCCGTCCCGGGCGGCAAGGCCGAGCCGACGTCCCGAGCGGGACGGATCCCGCCCGGGACGCTCACGGTTCAGCGGATCCCCGCCTCCCGCAGCAGCACCTCGGTCAGCGCCACCGGATCGGTGTCGACGGCGGGCAGCCCCCGGGCGGTGAACCAGGCGGCCACCACGCGCACGTCGCGGGCCAGGAACTCGGCCCCCTGCGGGTTGGCCACCACGTCCACCACCTGCGGCAGGTCGATCAGGACCAGCCGGCCGGCGTGCACCAGGAGGTTGTACGGGGACAGGTCGCCGTGGGCGTACCCGGCCCGCGCCAGCACCACCAGGGCGTCGACCAACTGCTCCCACAGGTCGCGCAGCTCGTCGTCGTCCGGTCGGACCTGGGCCAGCCGGGGCGCGGCCTCGCCCGCCCCGGCGTCGCCCACGAACTCCAGCATCAGCTCGGTGCCGAGCAGCTGCACCGGGTAGGGCACGGCGATCCGCCCGGAGGCGGCGCCGATCTCCCAGAGCCGGGACAGCGCGGCGAACTCGGCCGCCGCCCACTGCCCGGCGATCATCTGCCGGCCGAACGCGGTACGCCCGGCCATCGCCCGCATCTCCCGCGACCGGCGTACCCGGCGACCCTCCAGGTAGCCGGCGTCACGGTGGAAGAGCCGGTGCTGGGCGTCCCGGTAGCGCTTGACCGCCAGCAGGCAGCCCCGATCGGTGTCCGGCACCGCGCGGCGGACCAGGTGGACGTCCGCCTCCTTGCCGGTCTTGAGCATCCCCAGCTCGGTGTCCCGGGCGGCCAGCTCGGTCACCAGCCAGGCCGGGTGCGGCTCCGGGCCGTGGACGGCCTGGTCCCAGGAGGACCAGCGGTCCTCCGCGTCGGGCTCGGCGTCCGGGTCGGCGAGGGTCGGGGCCGGCCGGCCCCGCTTCAGGAAATCGGGTTCGTCGTCGTCGAAGCGGCTCTTGCCGCGGCCACGGCGCGGCTGCGCCGGGAAGTCGTGATCGCGCACGGGTGGATCTGTCCTTCGGTCGAGTCTGGTGGAGGCAGGCGGAACGACCCTGCAAAGACGGCCATGACCGACCTCCTCTCCTCGACCGGGCGACCCGGTTGCGCCCTCGCGCGGCACCATGCTCGTGGGCCGGTCCCGGCGGGGCAAGCGATTTTCCCCGCTCAGCCCGCCAGCACGGCGGCCACGGCCGGGATCAGCCCGTCCTCCACCCGGGTCGGCGCGAACCGGGGATCCGACCAGCGCCGCCCCCGGTGCAGCCAGACGCTGGGCAGGCCCACCGCGGTCGCGCCGCCGATGTCCGCCTCCGGGCTGTCGCCGATCACCCACGCGCCGCGCAGCGGCAACCGGGCCCGCTGGGCGGCGAGCGCGAAGATCCGGGGGTTGGGTTTGCTGACCCCGGCCTCCTCGGAGATCACCCAGTCGGCGACGTACCGGTCCAGGCCGGTCCGGCGGATCTTGGTGTCCTGCTGGCGTTCCGCGCCGTTGGTGACCACCACCGGCACCCAGCCCGCGTCGGCGGCGATCCGCAGCGCGCAGGCCACCAGCGGATCCAGCCGCATGTGCGCCACCACGCCGTCGTGCAGCTCCTCGACCAGATCGATCGACGGGATGCGCAGCCCGTAGCGGTCCCGGATGGCGTCGGCCACGTCCCACCGGTTGGTCAGCCCGTCCGCGTCGACGGAGACCAGCCAGTCGAGGTCGATGGGCGGCGCGCCGATGCTCTCCAGGAAGCGTGCTCCCCAGGCGCGGAACGGCCCGTCGCGGTCCAGCAGGGTGTCGTCCAGAGCGAGCAGGAGCAACGGCACCTGAGCACCCTACGGGAACGCCCTGGGCACCGGCAGGGCCGGAGGTCCTGCTCGCGGTCAGGCGACGAGCGTCGCGCGGGCGGCCCCGGCGTCGGGCAGCCGGTCGAGCAGCATGGTGTGCGCCGCGCGGGTGTCCGCCAGGACCGCCGGGTCCAGCGTCGCCACCAGCACGTCCTCCCCGGTGTCCGCGCCCCGGGCCAGCGCCCGGCCCTCCGGGTCGTAGACCGCCGCGCCACCGTTGAACCGCCAGGGCGCCACGCCGCCGACCGCGTTGGCGAAGACCACGAACATGGTGTTGTCCAGCGCGCGGGCCGCGTAGTAGAGGTCCCGACGGTGCGCCGAGCCGGCCAGGTAGCCGCTGGGGCAGAGGTAGCCGTGCGCGCCGTCGCCCGCCGCGGCCCGGCCGTGCTCCGGGAAACAGCCGTCGTAGCAGATGCCGAGGCCGAACCGCCACGTGTCGACCACCAGCGTGGCGCCCCGCCGGCCGGCGTCGAACAGCTCGCGTTCGCCGCTCCAGAGCTGCTGCTTGTCGTACGCCGCGGTGACCATGCCGGTCGGGTCCACCACCAGCGACAAGATGGTGCGCCGCCGGTCCGGGTGGCGGACCGCCGCGCCGATCACCACGGCGGTCCCGCCGTCCCGGGCGGCGGCGCGCAGCGGGTCCAGCCGGGCGTCGTCGACATGCCCGTCCGGGTCGGCGGTCACGTCCGTCCCGGACGGGTCCGCGCCGAGCGTCGGCGGATGGTACGCGGGCAGGAACAGCTCGGGCAGCACCACGACGCGGGCCCCGGCGGCCCGGCCGACCAGGCGGGCGGCGGCTCGCGCGTTCCCCGCGACGTCACCGGGCACCGGTTGCGCCTGCACGGCGGCGACGGTCAGCGGGGTCATCACCGGATGGTAGCCAACCCGCCTCGCAAGCCGTACGTACGGTTTGCGTCGGCCCCCGCCACCTGCGACGATCGCATCGTGCCCAGAGTAAGTCAGGACCAGCTCGACGCGCGCCGGCAGGAGATCCTCGCCGCGGCGCGGGCGTGTTTCGCCCGGCACGGCTACGAGGGCGCCACCGTGCGGCGGCTGGAGGAGGCCACCGGTCTCTCCCGGGGCGCGATCTTCCACCACTTCCGGGACAAGGACTCGCTCTTCCTCGCCGTGGCCGAGGACGACGCCGCCGCCATGGTGGAGACCGTGGCCCGCAACGGCCTGGTCCAGGTGATGCGGGACCTGCTCGCCCGCGCGGTCTCCCCGGACACCACCGGCTGGCTCGGCAGCCAGCTCGAGGTCTCCCGTCGACTGCGGACCGACCCGGCGTTCGCCAAGCGCTGGTCCGAGCGCTCGGCGGCCATCGCCGAGGCGACCCGGGAACGGCTGCTCCGCCAGCGCGAGGCCGGCGTGCTCCGCGACGACGTGCCGATCGACGTGCTGGCCCAGTTCCTGGAGCTGGCCTACGACGGGCTGGTGCTGCACCTGGCGATGGGCCGGCCCGCCGGCGACCTGGCCCGCGTGCTCGACCTGGTCGAGGAGGCCGTCCGCCGGCACTGACGTCTCGGTCCGGTAACTGGCCGCCCCACGGAGATCGACACTGGCGTACCTGCTCCACAATGAGCCGCGACCCCTCGCGACAGGAGCACAGCATGACCGTCCTCGCGGCCGACACCTGGGGCATCCCCGGCCCCGTCTTCCTGCGCTGGTATCTCGTCGCGGCCGTCGTCCTGGTCGTCGGCACGGCGGTGTACCGGTTCCGCGCGCTGGCCGGCACCCCGGTCCCGGACCACGGCTCGCTCGGCCCGCAGCAGGTCGCGTACCTCAACGGGGGCGACCAGCTCGCGGTCTGGACCGCGCTCGGCGGCCTGCGCCGGGCCGGCGCGGTGGGCGTGCATCCGGACCGGCGGCTGGCCACCGGCGGGCCGCTGCCGGCCGGGCTCACCCCGCTGGACCAGGCCGTCCACCACGCGGCCGGCCAGGGCCTGCGCGCCCGGGAGCTGCCCCGCGACGAGTGGGTCCGGCGCGCCCTCGACGAACTGCGCGACGGCCTGGTCCGCCGCGGCCTGGCGCTGGACCCGGAGCGGCGCCGCACGCTGCGACGCGGGTCCGCCCTGCTCGGCCTGCTGCTGGTGCTCGGCGTGGCGCGTGCCTTCGTCGGGCTGACCAACGGCCGGCCCGCCGGCTTCCTGCTCCTCGTCCTGGTCCCGCTCATCGTCGCGTTCCTGCTGCTCAACCGCGTGCCGTGGCGCACCCGGGCGGCCACCGCCGCGCTGCGCGACCTGCGCCGCCGGCACACCGCGCTGCGTCCCGCCGCCGCGCCGGCGTACGCCACGTACGGCCCGTCGGCCACCGCCATGGCGGTGGCGCTGTTCGGCACCGCCACGCTCTGGACCATGGACCCGGGCTTCGCGGAGCAGGCCGAGATCCAGCGCCAGGCGATGGGTACGGCGGGCAGCTCCGGCAGCTCGTGCGGCGGTTCCTCCTCCTGCTCCGGCGGCTCCTCCTCGTGCGGCGGCGGCAGCTCCTGCGGCGGGGGTGGCGGATGCGGGGGCGGCGGCGGGTGCGGCGGATGAGCGGCCCGTCCGGCGTCGGCATCGGCTGGCGGCCCGAGATCGCCGGCTTCGTGGCCGACCTGCCGGGGCTGCGCTTCGTCGAGGTGGTCGCGGAGGCGGTCGCGCCGACCGGGCCGCTGCCCGACGGCCTGACCGAGCTGCGCGCCCGCGACGTCACCGTCGTACCCCACGGGGTGCGTCTCTCGCTCGGCGGCGCGGAACCGGTCGACCCGGCCCGGGTGGCGCACCTGGCCGCGGTGGCCACGGCGCTGGACGCGCCGCTGGTCAGCGAGCACATCGCGTTCGTGCGGGCCGGTGGCCTGGAGGCCGGCCACCTGCTGCCGCTGCCCCGCAGCCGGGAGGCGGTGGCCGCGGTGGTGGCCAACGTCCGGCGGACGCGGGCGGAGCTGCCGGTGCCGCTGGCGCTGGAACCGATCGCCGCGCTCTTCGACTGGCCCGACGACGAGCTGGACGAGGCCGACTTCCTCACCGAGATCCTCGACGCGACCGACGCGCTGCTGCTGCTCGACGTCGCCAACGTGCACGCCAACGCGCGCAACCGGGGCGGCGACCCGGCCGCGCTGCTGGACCGGCTGCCGCTGGAGCGGATCGCCTACGTGCACGTGGCCGGCGGGTCCGAGGCCGGCGGCTTCTACCACGACACGCACACCGATCCGCTGCCCGCCGAGGTGCTCGACCTGGTCCGGGAGCTGTGCGCCCGGCGCCGCCCGCCGGCGCTGCTGCTGGAACGCGACGGCCACTACCCGCCCGCCGCCGAGCTGCGCGGCGAGCTGGACGCGCTCGCCGCCGCGTCCGGGTACCCGGTGGTCACGTGAGCGGCGACCTGGCGGCCCGGCAGGCCGAGCTGGTGGCGGCGCTGGTCGCGGGCGGGCCGCTGCCGCCCGGCTTCGCCGCCGCGCCGGTCGAGGCCGCCCGTCGGGCGCTGAGACGCAAGCGCGCCGGCGACGTGGCCCGGCACTGGCCGCTGCTCGCCGCCGGCCTCGGCGCCGACTGGCCGGCGGTCTTCGTCGACTGGGCGGCCGGCCGCCCCACCAACGGCTCGCTGCGCGACGGCTGGGACCTGGCCCGCGAGCTGCGCGACCGGGGCACGCTGCCGCCGCTGGGCGCCGACGAGCTGGCCGGGCGGGAGGCGGCGAACCGCTACGACGGCCGCGGCACGCCCCGACGCCGCCGCCTCCCGGCGCTCGCCCGCACCGGCGGCGCCGTCGTGGTCCAGTTCGCCGGCCGGGTACGCCTGCTGCGGCCCGCCCCGCGCTGACAGGTCCTCACCCGATGCGGCAGGATCGGGCCATGGATCTCGGACTGGCCGACCGGGTGTACGTGCTGACCGGCGCCTCCGGTGGCCTCGGTCTCGCCACCGCCCGGCACCTCGTCGCGGACGGCGCCCGGGTGGTGGTCTCCGCGCGGGCCCCGGAACGGGTGGCTGCCGCCGTCGAGGCGCTCGGCGGCCCGGCGCGGGCCATCGGGCTGACCGCCGACCTGGCCGACCCCGGCACTCCGGACCGCCTCGTGGCGGCGGCCCGCGAACACTTCGGCCGGCTCGACGGCGCGCTGATCTCGGTCGGCGGGCCGCCCGGGGGCACCGCCGCCGAGGTCACCGACGCGCAGTGGCGGGAGTCGTTCGAGACGGTCTTCCTGGGCAGCGTCCGGCTCGCCCGCACGTTGGCCGGCGCGCTCACCGACGGCGGCGCGATCGCCCTGGTGCTGTCCACCTCGGTGCGCGAGCCGCTGGCCGGGCTGGGCATCTCCAACGGCCTCCGACCGGGCCTGGCCGGGGTGGCCAAGGACCTGGCCGTCGAGTACGGTCCGCGCGGCGTACGGGTGGTGAGCCTGCTGCCCGGCCGGATCATGACCGACCGCAACCGGGACATGCTGGCCGCCTCCGGGGACGCCGACCGGGCCCGCGCCGCGGCGGAGGCGGCGATCCCGCTGGGCCGCATCGCCGAGCCCGCCGAGTTCGGCCGGGTGGCCGCGTTCCTGCTCTCCCCCGCCGCGAGCTACGTCACCGGGGTCACCGTGCCGGTCGACGGCGGTGCGCTACGTGGCCTGTGACGGCACGTCGACGACCTCGCGGCCCGGTGCCGCGCGGTGACGCGCCCGCGACCCGGTGCATCGCGGTGACGCGCCCGCGACCCGGTGCCATCGCGGTGACGCGCCCGCGACCCGGAACGGCACGTCGGTGAACGACCGACGCCGCCCCGCCGGCGGGCGACCCGAGCCCGCGACCGGTCCCGCCGCGCCCGCCCGGCGTCACCCGCGACCCAGCCGGGAGCAGCTCGCCGCGGCGGCCGACCGGCTGCTGCCCGACGTGATCGGGCCCGGTCTGGACGTGCTCTTCGTCGGCATCAACCCGGGCCTGTGGTCGGCGGCCACCGGCTGGCACTTCGCCCGCCCGGGCAACCGGTTCTGGCCGGCGCTGCACCGGGGCGGGTTCACCCCGCGCCTGTTGCACCCCAGCGAGCAGGACGAGCTGCCCGCGCGGGGGTTGGGCATCACGAACATGGTGGCCCGGGCCAGCGCCCGCGCCGACGAGCTGACCGCCGCGGAACTGGTCGAGGGCGCACGCGTGCTCACCGACAAGGTCGAGCATCACCGACCGCGCTGGGTGGCGGTGGTCGGGGTGACCGCGTACCGGATCGGTTTCGCCCGGCCGAAGGCCGGCTTCGGGCCGCAACCGGAGCCGCTCGGGCCGGCGCGGCTCTGGGTGCTGCCCAACCCGAGCGGGCTGAACGCGCACTTCACGCCGGAGACGCTCGGCGCCGCGTTCGGTGAGCTGCGCGCGGCGGTCACCGGCGGATAGCGCCTTCCGGCGCCGCCGCGCGTCGTCGGCCCGACGATGACGCACCGCGACGACGGGACCGCACGGCGTAGAGGTTTCCTGCGATAATCGCGGCCATGCATGGGTGGGCGTCGGCCGGGCCGTGGGACGTGATCGAGCGGAGCATCGCCACCGGTGTCCCGCCCTTCGTGCTGTCCGTCGTCGGGGTGCTCGTCGCGCTGACCGCGGTGCTGTCCGCGCGGTTCCCGCGGAAGTCGGCCCGGCCGCTCGACGACCTGGCCGACGACCTGGCGGCGGCAATGCGGAAACGAAGCGGCCAGGAGGTCGTCGAACGGGACCTGACCGCGCCCCTGCCGATCACCTGGCACCGCGCCTCCGCGCCGATCGGCGCCCCGGCGCGGCACGCCCTGACCGGCCCGTTCGAGCCGCTCCCCGGGGCGGAACGCGTCACCGGCCAGGAGCTGGCCGAGGGCACGCACAAGCAGCTCTACGCGCTCTACGCCGGTCTGCCCTCCGGCCGGCTGATCATCGCCGGTCCACCCGGCGCCGGCAAGAGCACCGCGGCCGTCCTCCTGTTCCGGGACGCGCTGGCGGCGCGCGAGCAGGCCGGCCCGGAGCACCGGTCCCGCATGCCGGTGCCGATCCTGGTCAGCCCGCGCGGCTGGGACGCGATCACCACGCCGTTCGCGACCTGGATCGCCGACCGGATCGCCGAGGTTCCCGGCCTCACCGCCAAGGACGCGGCACGGCTCGTCGCCGGCCACCGGATCGCCGTGTTCGTCGACGGCCTGGACGAGATCGGCGAGGGTCTGCGCCCCGTCGTCCTGCGGGAGCTGAGCCGACAGGCCAATCTCCGGCTGGTGCTGCTCAGTCGGATCGACGAGTTGACCGGCGCCGTCCGACGGTATCCACTGATCGGCGCGGCGGGCGTCGAGCTGCGGCCCGTCGACGAGGAGGTCGCGGTCGACTACCTCCTGAGCCGGCTCGCCGATCCGCCGCCGCCGGCCTGGCAGAAGGTCACCGACCGGCTCCGGCAGGGGCCGGCCGGCCCGCTCACCGGCCCGCTCAAGAACCCGTTCCTGCTCACCCTGCTCCGGGACGCGTACGAGCCGCTCGACCCGGTGGACGAACTTCTGGACCGTCGACGGTTCCGCAAGGCCAGCCAGGTCGAGCGCCACCTGCTCGACCGGGCGCTGGCCACGGCGTACGCCTCCGGCCCGGACCGGCCACCGTCGCGTTACTCGCTGCGCACCGCCCAACGGACGCTCGGCTTCCTCGCCCATCACCTCGGTCGCACCGGCGCCGACGGCCTGAAGTGGTGGAACATGCCGCCGGCGGGTCCGTCCCCTCCCCTCCCGGCGCTGCTTTTCGCCCTGGCGGTCTGGTACACGACCGCGATCCCGATCAGCCTGCTGCTCGGCCTGTCGTACCGGCTCGCCGAAGGGCGGGAGATCACCAGCGGGTTGCCAGTGGGTCTGCTCATGGCTTTCCTGTCCACCTTCATCGTGATCCGGGAACGGAAACCGATGCCCAGACGGGTGCCCCGGCGCTGGTGGCGAGCGATGTTCGTGCCACGCCGGATGCTGGTCACCGTTCCCCTCGGGTTCGGGTTGATCCTGCCGCTGACACTGCTCGGCTCCGCCCTCCCCGGCATCGGCGGGTGGCTGCTCACCGGGCTGGCGGCCTGGCTCACGATCGAGCTCGGCGGCTCTCTGTTCGCCGCCGCGCAGCCCGACGACTACGCGCTCGATCCTCGCCGGTCGTGGCGGGACGACGCGGCGGCGAGCACGATGCTGGCGGCCACCGCGGCGACGGCGGCGTTCGTGGGCGGCACCGGCTTCGGCATGCACTTCGACGTGAGCCTGCCCCGGGTCCTGGCGATCGGCGTGCTGGGCGCGCTCGCCAGCGCCGTCTGGCTCTGGTCGGTCTCCACCACCTGGCGCACGTGCTGCCGGCAGGTCGAGATGGCCGTGCGCTTCCGGACCCCGCTGCGGATGCGGCGGTTCCTGGAGGACGCGCGGGAACGGCAGGTCCTGCGCACCTCCGGGCCGGTCTACCAGTTCCGGCACGACCTGCTCCGGCAACACCTGGCCGAGACCTGGGGCGGGGCCCGACGGTCGGTGCCGCGCCAACCGGGGGCGTCGCCCGGGCGAGGGGCAGCCGGGCGGGTCACCGGCGCCCGGGGGCGGAACGCCTAGGGCCGGCCGGCTCCGGTGCGACAGACCCTAGTTCGCCGTCGCCGGCGGCATGGTCTCCTGTGCGACGTACGTGCCCATCGGCACCGTGGTCACCACCGGCTCGGGCTGCTCCGGCTCCGCGTACGGGACCGGCGAGTCGGTGACCGCGAACTGGGTCCGGTACAGCTCGGCGTAGAGGCCGCCGACCGCCACCAGCTCGTCGTGCCGGCCACGCTCGACGATGCGGCCCTCGTCGAGCACCAGGATCTGGTCGGCGTCGCGCACCGTGGAGAGCCGGTGCGCGATGACCAGCGCGGTACGCCCGGTCAACGCCACCGACAGCGCCCGCTGCACCGCCGCCTCGCTCTCCGAGTCGAGGTGTGCGGTGGCCTCGTCGAGGATCACGATCGACGGGGCCTTGAGCAGCAGCCGGGCGATGGCGATGCGTTGCTTCTCGCCGCCGGAGAAGCGGTAGCCCCGCTCGCCGACCGTGGTGTCGAGCCCGTCCGGCGTGGCCCGGACCAGGTCGGCGACCTGCGCACCGGCCAGCGCCGCCCAGATCTCGTCGTCGGTGGCGTCGGGCTTGGCGTAACGGAGGTTCTCCCGGATCGTCTCGTGGAACAGGTGCGAATCCTGGGTGACCACGCCGATCTCGTCGCGCAGCGAGGCGAGCGTCGCGTCGCGCACGTCGACGCCGCCGACCAGCACCTGGCCGTCGCTGACGTCGTAGATCCGGGAGATGAGCATGGACAGTGTCGACTTGCCGGCGCCGGACGGACCGACCAACGCCACCATCTGCCCGGGCTCGACGGCGAACGAGACGCCCTTGAGCACCGGCTCGTTCACCGTCCGGTCCAGCGTGGCGACCTCCTCCAGCGAGGCCAGCGACACCTCGGCGGCGCTCGGGTAGCGGAAGCGCACGTCCCGGAACTCGACCCGGCCGTTGCGCGGCGGCACCGGCACCGCGTCGGGCTTCTCCGCGATGGCCGGACGCAGGTCGAGCACCTCGAAGACGCGGTCGAAGGAGACCAACGCGCTCATCACGTCGACCCGGACGTTGGACAGCGCGGTGAGCGGGCCGTAGAGGCGGGTCAGCAGCAGCGCCAGCTTGACGACGGTGCCCGCGCTGACCGCGCCGGTGACCGCGAGCCAGCCGCCCACGCCGTAGGTCAACGCCTGGGCCAGCGAGGCGACCAGCAGCATCGCCACGAAGAACGTGCGCGAATACATGGCGGACTGGATGCCGATGTCGCGCACCCGCTCGGCCCGACCGGCGAACCGGTCGGCCTCCACCTCGGGTGCGCCGAACAGCTTCACCAGCAGCGCGCCCGACACGCCGAACCGCTCGGTCATGGTGGCGTTCATCTTGGCGTCGAGGTCGTAGGACTCGCGGGTGATCTCGGCCAGCCGCCGGCCGACCCGGCGGGCCGGGATGATGAAGATCGGCAGCAGCACCAGCGCCAGCACGGTGATCTGCCAGGACAGCACCAGCATCGCCCCGGCGGTGAGCACGAGCTGGATGACGTTGCTGACCACCCCGGACAGCGTCGAGGTGAACGCGCGCTGGGCGCCGAGCACGTCGTTGTTGAGCCGGCTGACCAGCGCGCCGGTCTGGGTGCGGGTGAAGAACTGCAGCGGCATCCGCTGGACGTGGTCGTAGACCCGGGTGCGCAGGTCGAGGATGATGCCCTCGCCGATGCGGGCCGAATACCACCGCTGGGCCAGCGAGAACAGCGCGTCGGCCACGGCCAGCGCGGCGATGATCAGGGCGAGCCGGACCACGGTGTCACGGGCGTCGGGACCACGGCCGGCGATCGCGTCGATGACGTCGCCGGCGAGCAACGGGGTGGCCACGCCGATCACCGCGGCGACGATCACGGTGAGCAGGAAGACGACGATGTCGCGCCGGTAGGGCTGGGCGAACGCGACGATCCGCCGGGCGGTGCCGCGCTTGAGCCGGTGGGCGGAGACCTCGTCGCGGTTGCGCAGCGACCGGAGCATGCTCCAGCCGCCCATGCCGCCGCCGGCCATGGGGTTGGACACTCGTCACCTCCGGGTCGTCGGGCAGCGCGGACCGCCGGGGTCAATTCTCCCGACGCCTGTGACAACCTCGCGAGTAACCCAGATCTTCCCGAACGGTCCTTACCGCTATTCGCCGCGCCCGGCCAGGTCCCGGATCCGACGGGTCTGGGCCTCCCGCTCGGCGCGCTGCTGCTCGGCGTGCGAGCGCCCGGCCGCGCCGGCGAGCAGCGCCTTGATCTCCACGACGGCGTCCCGGCTGTTGGCCAGCAGCCCGGCGGCCAGGTCGCGCACCGCGGCATCCAGTTCGTCGGTGGGCACCACGAGCGTGGCCAGGCCGATCCGGTCCGCCTCGGCGGCGTCCATCCGACGGCCGGTGGCGCAGATCTCCAGGGCGCGGGAGTAGCCGACCAACTCCACCAGGCGGCGCGTGCCGGCCAGGTCGGGGACCAGCCCGAGCGTCACCTCGGCCATCGAGAGCTTCGCGTCGGCGGCGAGCACCCGCAGGTCGCAGGCGAGCGCGAGCTGGAAGCCGGCGCCGATCGCGTGGCCCTGCACGGCGGCGATCGAGACGACGTCCGGTCGGTGCAGCCAGGTGAAGCCGGCCTGATAGGCGGCGATCCGGTCGGCGCACTCGGACTCGGAGAGCGTGGCCAGCTCGGCGAAGGATCCCGGCCCGGAGGCACCGGCGACCGCGAGGTCCAGGCCCGCGGAGAAGGCCCGCCCCTCGCCGCGTACGACGACGACCCGGACGTCACCGGGCAGGTCCCGGGAGAAGTCGCTCATGGCGCGCCACATCGCCGGGGTCTGGGCGTTGAGCACGTCGGGCCGGCACAACGTCACCGTCGCGACCGGCCCGTCGCAGTCGAGTCGAACTCCGGTCGTCTCGGTGGTCACCGGACCACCCGGAGCGCGACGCTGATGGACGACGCTGGGGGGCGGGTCACGCCTTCTTGCGGCGCCGGGCACCGCCGCGCTGCCGCAGCTGCACCCCGGACTCGGTGAGCACCCGGTGGATGAACCCGTACGAGCGGCCGGTCGAGGCCGCCAGCGCACGAATGCTCTCACCCCCGGTGTACCGCTTTACCAGGTCTTTGGCGAGCGTCTGACGCTCGGCCCCGACGATCCGGCGACCCTTCTCAGTGCTGGTGGCTGTGCCGGTGGCTGCCATGCTGATTCCTCACGTCCCAGACTGTGCGGTTCGGATACGGTCCCACCTATTAGACCGCCTCGAACGATCATGCGCCAGATATCAACTATTCGCCAACCGACACGCTACGCAATGTCAGCTTCCCGATAGAGTGATCCTCCCGGCCGTCCGATCCGTACCGGCCGGGTCGTAACGTGCCCCCGGTGACCGATCTGATCGCCGGCGCGGGCGGTGCCGCCGGAGTGTTCGCCGCCACCAACCTCGACGACGTCGTGGTGCTCACCGTGCTCTTCGTGGCGTCCCGGACCGACGGCCGGCCGCGGCCCTGGCAGATCGTCGCCGGTCAGTACGCGGGCATCGGCGCGCTGGTCGCCGTCGCGGTGGTGGCCGCCGCCGGGTTGCTGGTGGTGCCCGACCCGTGGCCGGGCCTGCTCGGGCTGCTGCCGATCGCGCTCGGCGTCCGCGCGCTGCGGAACCGGGCCGGGGACGACGACCCGCCGGTGGTGGTCGGCACCCTGTTCGGCGTCGCCGGGATCACGGTGGCCAACGGCGCCGACAACATCGCGGTCTACGTGCCGGTCTTCCGCGCCCTCGACCCGCTCACCGGCCTGGTCTGGTTGCTGGTCTTCGCCGTGCTGGTCGCCGTGTGGTGCGCCGTCGCCGCCGCGCTCGGCGGCCACCCGCGGGTGGTGTCGCTGGTCGGCCGCGCCGGCCACTGGCTGGTACCGGCGATCTTCATCGTCATCGGCGCGGCCATCCTGCTCACCTCCGGCGTCCTCCCCCGGCTCGCCGACCTGCTCGGCTGAACCGCGCCGCCGGCCGCCGACCCGGGGTCAGGCCAGCTCGACCAGTTCGAGCAGGTCGTCGGACCAGGCGTCCTCGTCGCCGTCGGGCAGCAGGATGGCGCGGTCCGGCTTGAGCGCGCTGACCGCCCCCGGGTCGTGGGTGACCAGCACGATCGCGCCCGGGTAGCGGGCGATCGCGTCGAGCACCTGCTCCCGGCTGACCGGGTCGAGGTTGTTCGTGGGCTCGTCCAGCAGCAGCACGTTGGCCCCGGAGCAGACCAGCGTGGCCAGCGCCAGCCGGGTCTTCTCGCCACCGGAGAGCACCCCGGCCGGCTTGTCGACGTCCTCACCGGAGAACAGGAACGCACCGAGGATCTTGCGCAGGTCGGTGTCGGTCTGGTCGGAGGCGGCGCTGCGCATGTGCTCCAGGATCGTCCGGTCCACGTCCAGCGTCTCGTGCTCCTGGGCGTAGTAGCCGAGCCGCAGGCCGTGCCCGGGGCGGACCTCGCCGGTGTCCGGCTTCAGCAGGCCGCCGAGCATCCGCAGCAGCGTGGTCTTGCCGGCGCCGTTGAGCCCGAGGATGGCCACCCGGGAGCCCCGGTCCACCGCGACGTTCACGTCGGTGAAGATCTCCAGCGACCCGTACGACTTGGACAGGCCGCTGGCGGTCAGCGGCGTCTTGCCGCACGGCGCCGGGCTGGGGAAGCGCACCTTGGCCACCTTGTCGGCGACCCGGACCTCGTCCAGGCCGGAGAGCAGCCGTTCGGCGCGGCGGGCCATGTTCTGCGCGGCGACCGTCTTGGTGGCCTTGGCCCGCATCTTGTCCGCCTGCGCCATCAGCGCGCCGGCCTTCTTCTCCGCGTTGGCGCGCTCCCGGCGGCGGCGGCGCTCGTCGGTCTCCCGCGCCTCCTGGTACGCCTTCCAACCCAGGTTGTACGTGTCGACGACGGCCCGGGTGGCGTCCAGGAACCAGACCTTGTTGACCACGGCCTCCAGCAGCGACGCGTCGTGGGAGATCACGATCAGGCCGCCCTTGTGGTTGGCGAGGAAGCCGCGCAGCCAGGTGATCGAGTCCGCGTCGAGGTGGTTGGTGGGCTCGTCGAGCAGCAGGATGCCGCCGCCGTTCTCGCCGGCGTCCCGGAACAGGATCCGGGCCAGCTCGATGCGGCGGCGCTGACCGCCGGAGAGCGTGCCGATGGTCTGCGCCAGGGCGCGGTCGGGCAGGCCGAGGTTGGCGCAGATCCGGGCCGCCTCGGCCTCGGCCGCGTAGCCGCCCAGCGAGGCGAACTGGTCCTCCAGCGCGCCGTAGCGGCGGACCAGCCGCTCGTCGTCGGCACCCTCGGCGAGCTTGTCCTCCAGCTCCTTCATCTGTGCCATGAGCACGTCCAGGCCGCGTGCGGAGAGGACCCGGTCCCGGCCGGTGACCTCCAGGTCGCCGGTACGCGGGTCCTGCGGCAGGTAGCCGATGGCGCTGCGCCGGTCGAGCTGCCCGGCGTACGGCTGGCCCTCCCCGGCGAGCACCTTCAGCGTGGTGGTCTTGCCGGCGCCGTTGCGGCCGACCAGGCCGATCCGGTCGCCCGGCTGCACCCGCAGGGTGGTGTCGGACAGCAGGATCCGGGAACCGGCGCGCAGTTCCAGGCCGGTGGCAGTGATCATTTCGGAGTACTCGCTCTCGGGGTCCGGAAGGGCTGACTCAGGGCACGCGAAAGCGCCGGCGGGTCTCGTTCTCCCGTCGGCGCGGGGCCGTTCAGCCTTCGCAGCGCAGCACGGTTCCAGTGTACCGGGCGCGCCGTGGTCGTCCCGCCGGATTACCGCACAAGATCATCGGGTACCGAATTCGCCGTCCGGACCCGGTCCGGTACCGCAACCACCACACACGGACAGATCGGTGATCGGGGTCAACATGGAGCTGAATGAGAACGCGCGGGTCGACACCAGCCAGGTGGACGACCGGCGAGGGTCCGGCGGGGGAGGCGGGATGGGCATCCCGATCCCGACCGGCGGCGGTCGCGGCGGGATCGTGGGCATCATCATCGCCGTGCTGGTCGCCCTGGTGGGCGGCGGCTTCGGCCTCAACGCGGCCACCAACGGCGGCGACGACTCGGCGCAGGGCGACAACACCTCGCTGGAGCAGAAGTGCTCGGCGGACGACGCGTTGAAGCAGCTCGACTGCCGCAACGCGCTCTACGTCAACTCGATCCAGGCGTACTGGCGCACCGCCATGCCGGAGGTGTTCGGCGAGCAGTACAAGCCGTCCAAGACGGTCTTCTTCAGCCAGAACGTCAGCACCGGCTGCGGCGCGGCCGACTCCGGCGTCGGCCCGTTCTACTGCCCGGCCGACGACCTGGTCTACATCGACCTCACGTTCTACCGCCTGCTCGCCGACCAGCTCGGCGCCAAGGGCGAGTTCGCCCAGCCGTACGTGCTGGCCCACGAGTACGGCCACCACGTGCAGGACCTGCTCGGCACCGAGGCGCAGATGCGCCGCCAGCAGCAGCGCGACCCGCAGAGCGCCAACGCGCTCTCGGTGAAGCTCGAACTCCAGGCCGACTGCTATGCCGGCGCCTGGGCCAAGAACGCCACCGGCACCGCCGACGAGCAGGGCCAGAAGATCTTCGAGAGCATCACCGACCAGGACATCCAGCAGGCGATCGACACCGCCGAGAAGATCGGCGACGACGCCATCCAGCAGCGCTCCGGCCGGCCGGTGAACCCGGACGAGTTCACCCACGGCAGCTCCGAGCAGCGCAAGCAGTGGTTCACCAAGGGCTTCTCCACCGGCGACCCGAAGGCCTGCGACACCTTCGGCGCCGGCCAGTAGACCGGCCGCTCCCCGCTCGGGCCGTCGGCCTGCCCGCTGGAACGCCCAGCGGCGCAGGCCGACGGCCCGACATCGGGATGCCGGCGGATCAGCCCGGCAGGGTCACCTGGATCGGCGTGGACCGCTGGACGGTGGTGCCGTCGCCCAACTGCCCCCCGCTGTTGTCACCCCAGCACCACAGGCCGCCGCCGGTACGGATCGCGCAGCTGTGGTCGGCGGCGGCGAGGCCGCCCGTCCAGGTGGTGTCGGCACCGACGCGGGTCGGCGCGGACCGGTGGGTGGTGGTGCCGTCACCCACCTGCCCCGTCGCGTTCTTCCCCCAGCACCACAGGCTGCCGTCGGTGCGGGACGCGCACGTCGTGTCGCCGCTCGCGGCGACACGACTCCAGGTGGTGGTCGTGCCGACCTGGATCGGCGTGGTCTGGAAGTTGCCGCTCACGCCCAGCTGCCCGTACCCGTTCTCCCCCCAGCACCACAACGTGCCGGACCGGACCCCGCAGGTGTGCGCGTAGCCGGCCGTGACGCCCGTCCAGGTGGTGGCGGTGCCGACCTGCGCCGGCGTGGTCTGGGAGCCGAGCGTGCCGAGACCGAGCTGCCCGTCCGAGCTGTAGCCCCAGCACCAGAGCGTGCCGTCGGTCCGGACGCCGCAGGTGTGCGCGAAGCCGGTCGAGACGCTCGCCCAGTTGGTCGCGGTGCCGACCTGGAGCGGGGTGGTCGCGGTGTAGGGCGAGCTGCCGACACCCAACTGCGAGGTGCGGTTGAAGCCCCAGCACCAGAGCGTGCCGTCGGTCCGGACGCCGCAGGTGTGTGCCGGGCCGGCGTCGACCCGGGCCCAGGTGGTGGCGGTCCCGACCTGCACCGGCGCGCTGCGGCTGGTGGTCGTGCCGTCGCCGAGCTGGCCCCGGAAGTTCGAGCCCCAGCACCACAGCGTGCCGTCCGTCCGGACCGCGCAGGTGTGGCCGGAGCCGGCGTCGACGCCGGTCCAGGTGGCGGTGCCGACCCGCGCCGGAGTGTTCCGGTTCGTGGTGGTCCCGTCACCGAGCTGGCCACTGTAGTTGGAGCCCCAGCACCACAGCCCCCCGTCGGCGCTGATCGCGCACGTGTGCGCGCCGCCCGCGGTGACGCTGGTGACCGCCGGGGCGGCCAGCGCGACGCGTTCGGCCGGGCCCGCGGTCGCCGGGCCCCCGGTCAGTGCGGCGGTGAGCACGACGCTTCCGGTGCACATCGCCGCCGCGGCGGCGAGGAGCCTCGTCGCACGGCGCCACCGGGTCCGCAGCCGGCCGTCCTGATGTCCGTTCATGAAATGCTTTCTCCCAACGATGTCGGTGCGTGAACGGCGGAGGCGAAGCTGCCCTGCGGGTCGCCCGGAGACCCACCGCTTCGTGACACCAAGCCTATGCATCGAGTCGATTCGATGCACTAGGAGTGAGCGGGATTGACCGGCTTGATGTGATCTTTCCTGTTCAGCGGACCAGGATGTGGACTGCCCGGGCGGCGGAGACGGCCGCGACCAGGACGGCGCGCCGAGGCTCGGGCACATCCAGGAGGCGCTCGGCGCGCAGCGCCGCGAGCGGAGCCAGCCGCCGGTCGGCCAGCACCGTGTCCACCGCACGCCGGTCACCGCCGCAGACCAGCGCCGTGAGCGTGCCGGCGGCCGGCAACAGCAGGCGTACGGCGAGATCGGCCGCGTCGCCCAGCGCCGCCTTCGCCTGGTTGTCGCGCCGCCTGGCGAACCGCTGCTGGGACCAGCCCCCCGCGGCGGTGCGGCCCTGCACGTACCGGGTGTCGACCTTGGAGGTCACCAGCTCGGTCCCGTCGGCCACCCCGACCGCCACCGCGCCCTTGCGAGCCAGCAGCAGGCCGATCCGGCGGGGCGCGGCGGCGACACCGGCGAACGCGGTCAGGTCCGGTGTGGAACGCGCGCCGGGCGGGGTGTGCAGCTCGGCGGTGGCGCCGTCCGGGGCGGTGAGCAGCAGCCCGAAGCCCCGAACGGTGGTGACGGGTGGGCCGTGCCGGTCGGCGAAGCCCTCGACCCAGCGGAGGACGCGGCCCGGATCGACCTCCACCCACCGGCCACCCCCGGCTGCGGGTCGGCTGCTCATGCCACGACGGTACGCGGTTCAGCCGGACAGCAGGGTGGCCGCCGCCAGGGCGGCGATCAGCGCGCTGGAAACCAGCCCGGTGACCAGCCGACCGCGCGGGCCGGCCAGCACGCGCCCGACCATCGACCCGCCACCGGCCACCAGCAGTTGCCAGCTCGCCGATGCCAGGAACGCGCCGGTCACGAACCACGCGGCGGCGGTCGGGTCCGGGTCGGCGGCGTCCCGGCGGCCGAGCACCAGCGCGGCGAAGTAGAGCACCGTCGCCGGGTTGAGCAGCGTCAACCCGAGCAGCGCCGCGTACGCCCGGCCCGGGGTGTGCAGGCCACGCCCGGACGGCGTCTCGGTGACCTCCCGGGCCCGCCGGCCGGACCAGGTCCGCCACAGGCCGTGGGCGGCGATGCCGAGCAGCACCAGCGCGGCGACCACCCGCAGCGGCCCGGCCACCGGGGCCAACACGCGGGCCAGCCCGGCGCCGCCCAGCGTGGCCAGCGCGGCGTAGAGCCCGTCCGCGGTGGCCACCGCGAGCGCCGCGGCCACGCCGACCCGGAACCCGTGGCGGGCGCTCAGCCCGAGAATGAGGATCGCGATCGCGCCGACCGGCACGGCGACGCCGTAACCGGCCAACAGACCGGCGAGGAACGCCCCGGTCACGACGTCGGACGGGGACGCGAGGCGACCCGCCGAGCGGTGCGCTGTCGACGCGCGGTGGTCGCCGCACGGACAGGAACCTGCTTCGGGTACGCCTCGATCACCCGCTCATCCTTCCCCCCACCCCACCACCCCCACCACCCATTTCCCCCACCCACCCGCCCCGCCCCCACACCCCGCACCGCCCCCGCGCAGATTCACGGAAAGAGGGCCTATCAGCGGCGGGAAGGGGCCTCTTTCCGTGAATCTGCGGACCGAAGAGAGGGGGTGGGTGGGTGGGGTGGAAAGGCGAGGGCGCGGCGCCCCGGAAGGGGTGCCGCGCCCTCGCCTGGTGACCCGTGGAAGGGGTCAGACGTTGAAGCCGAGTGACCGGAGCTGGTCCCGTCCCTCGTCGGTGATCTTGTCGGGGCCCCACGGCGGCAGCCACACCCAGTTGATCCGGATGTCGTTCACCAGGCCGCCACCGGGGCCGGTGGTCAACGCCTGCCGGGTCTGGTCCTCGATCACGTCGGTCAGCGGGCACGCCGCCGAGGTCAGCGTCATGTCCAGCGTGGCGACGTTCTCGTCGTCCACGTGCACGCCGTACACCAGACCCAGGTCGACCACGTTGATGCCCAGCTCGGGGTCGACGACGTCCTTCATCGCCTCCTCGATGTCGCCGACAGCGGCCTTGCCGTTGGCCGGCGTCACCGGGCTGTCGGTCGCCACCGCGCCGGTCTCCGGCGTCGTGGTGGTCTCGTCCTCGCTCATGCCGCCCCCTCGCTCCGCCCGGCACCGGCCTGGGACGCCGCCGCGCTGTATTGATGATTCGCCTTCGTCTCGGGGCCCACGCCCACCCCGGCGCGTGCCGCGGCGTCCTTGAACGCCATCCACGACAGCAGCGCGCACTTGACCCGGGCCGGGTAGCGCGCGACACCCGCGAACGCCACCCCGTCCCCGAGCACGTCCTCGTCCGGCGTGACCTGGCCCCGTCCGGACATCAACTCGACGAACGCCTCGTGCACCACCGCGGCGTCGGCCGCGGCCCGACCGCGCAGCAGTTCGTGCAGGATGCTCGCCGACGCCTGGCTGATCGAGCAGCCCATCCCGTCGTAGGAGATGTCGGTGAACACCGTGCCGTCGGTCGCCACCCGTACGGTGATCTCGTCACCGCAGGTCGGGTTCACGTGGTGCGCCTCGCCGACCCGGGCCGCCGGGTCCGCCGCGTCCCGCAGCCCACGGCCGTGCGGGTGCTTGTAATGGTCCAGGATGATCTCCTGGTAGAGCGAATCGAGCTGCGTCACGCGAACACCTTCCGCACCTGCTCCAGACCCGCCACCAGGGCGTCGATCTCCGCCGTGGTGGTGTAGAGGTAGAACGACGCCCGCGTCATGGCCGGCACCCCGAAGCGGGTGCACACCGGCTTGGCGCAGTGGTGGCCCACCCGCACCTGCACGCCGAGCGAGTCGAGCACCTGCCCGACGTCGTGCGGGTGCACGTCACCGAGCGCGAACGAGATCGTCCCGCCCCGGCCGACCGGCACCGACGGGCCGAAGATCCGCAGCCCGGGCACGGTGGCGAGGGCGTCCAGCGCGTACGCCGTCAGCTCCTTCTCGTGCCACTGGATCGCCCGCATCCCGACGCCGGTGAGGTAGTCCACCGCCGCGCCGAGCGCGACCGCCTCGGCGATCGGCGGCGTGCCCGCCTCGAACCGGGCCGGCGGCGCGGCGAACGTGGTGCGCGCCATCGTCACCGTCTCGATCATCGAGCCGCCGCCCAGCACCGGGGGCATCGCGGCGAGCAGCTCGCCCCGGCCCCAGAGCACACCGATGCCGGTCGGGCCGCACATCTTGTGGCCGGTGAAGACGATGAAGTCCGCGTCCAGGTCGACCACGTCGATCGGCTGGTGCGGCACCGACTGGGAGCAGTCGAGCAGCAGCAACGCGCCGACCTGGCGGACCCGCTCGGTGATCCGAGCGGTGGCGTTCACGGTGCCGAGGATGTTCGACGTGTGCACCAGCGAGACGATCTTCGTGCGCTCGGTGACCAGGTCGTCCAGGCCCGACTCGTCCAGCCGACCGCCGTCGGTCACCGGGAACCAGCGCAGCGTCGCGCCGGTGCGCTCGGCGAGGAGCTGCCACGGCACGATGTTCGAGTGGTGCTCCATCTCGGAGATCACGATCTCGTCGCCGGGGCCGAGCCGGAACCGGGGGTCGGCGTCCGCGCGCAGCGACGCGTTGGAGAACGCGTACGCCACGATGTTGATCGCCTCGGTGGAGTTCTTGGTGAACACCACCTCGTCCACGCTGGGCGCGTGGACGAACGCGGCGACCTTCGCCCGCGCGCCCTCGTACGCCTCGGTCGCCTCGGTGCCCAACGTGTGCACCGAGCGCGACACGTTGGCGTTGTGCCTCGCGTAGTGCTCGGTGAGCACGTCGAGCACCTGACGCGGCTTGTGCGAGGTGTTGGCGCTGTCCAGGTAGACCAGCGGGTGGCCGTTGACCTCCCGGTCCAGGATCGGGAAGTCGGCCCGCACCGCCGCGGTGTCGAAGCGCGGCACGTCGTCGTACTGCGGCATGCCCGCCGGGATCGCGATCGAGGAGGTCATGTCGAGACTCAGGCCCGCGCCGCGCCGGCTCCGGCGACGTACCGCTCGTAGCCCTCTTCCTCGAGCTTGTCGGCCAGCTCGCGACCGCCCTGCTCGACGATCCGGCCGGCGACGAAGACGTGCACGAAGTCCGGCTTGATGTAGCGCAGGATCCGGGTGTAGTGGGTGATCAGCAGCATCCCGGTGTCGCCGGTGTCGCGGACCCGGTTGACGCCCTCGCTGACCACGCGCAGCGCGTCCACGTCGAGGCCGGAGTCGGTCTCGTCGAGGATGGCGATCTTCGGCTTGAGGAGTTCGAGCTGCACGATCTCGTGCCGCTTCTTCTCCCCGCCGGAGAAGCCCTCGTTGACGTTGCGCTGGGCGAACGCCGGGTCCATCTGGAGCTTCTCCATGGCGCCGCGCAGCTCGCCGGCCCAGGTGCGCAGCTTCGGCGCCTCGCCGTCGATGGCGGTCTTGGCGGTACGCAGGAAGTTGGCCACCGACACGCCGGGGACCTCGACCGGGTACTGCATGGCCAGGAAGAGGCCGGCGCGGGCCCGCTCGTCGACGGTCATGGCGAGCACGTCCTCGCCGTCGAGCGTCACCGACCCGCCGGTGATCTCGTACTTCGGGTGGCCGGCGATCGAGTACGCCAGCGTCGACTTGCCGGAGCCGTTCGGGCCCATGATCGCGTGCGTCTCACCGGAGCGCACGGTCAGGTCGACCCCGTGCAGGATCGGCTTGAGCTCACCCTCGGGCAGCTTGACCGACACCTTCAGGTCGCGGATCTCCAGGGTGCTCATTATCGCGTCACTCCATTGCTCGGCGTCATGCTGACGTAGATCTCGCCGTCGCGGACCTCGACGGGGTAGACGGGTACGGGTTCGGTCGCGGGCAGCCCGGTGGGCTCACCGGTACGCAGGTCGAAACGGGATCCGTGCAGCCAGCATTCCAGCGTGCAACCGGACACCTCGCCCTCGGAGAGCGCCACGGCGGCGTGCGAGCACTCGTCGCGTACGGCGTAGAACGCGTCGTCCTCGCCGTGCACGACCGCGATCTGCACACCGTCCACGTCGGCGCTGATCACCGCGCCCTTCGGCACGTCCTCGGTCGAACAGATCCTGATCATCAGGAGCCGGCCTTCGTGAGGCGGGCCTCGATCGCGTCGCCGAGCCGCTCGCGCAGGTCCTCGACCGGGATCTTGTTGATCAGCTCGGCGAAGAAGCCCCGCACCACCAGGCGCCGCGCCTCGGACTCCGGGATGCCGCGGGCCATCAGGTAGAACAGCTGCTCGTCGTCGAACCGGCCGGTCGCGCTGGCGTGCCCGGCGCCGGCGATCTCGCCGGTCTCGATCTCCAGGTTCGGCACCGAGTCGGCCCGGGCGCCGTCGCTGAGCAGCAGGTTCCGGTTGATCTCGTACGTGTCGGTGCCGGTCGCCTCGGCCCGGATCAGCACGTCGCCGACCCAGACGGTGTGCGCGTCGTCGCCCTGGAGCGCGCCCCGGTAGCCGACGTTGCTGCGGCAGTCCGGCACGGTGTGGTCGATGAGCTGCCGGTGCTCCAGGTGCTGGCCGGAGTCGGCGAAGTAGAGGCCGTACAGCTCGGCCTCGCCGCCGCGCTGGGTGTACTCCACGGTGGTGTGCTGGCGGACCAGGTCACCGCCGAGGCTCACCTGCACGTGCACGACCCGCGCGTCCCGGCCCAGCCGGACCTTCAGGTGCTGCGCCTGGACCGCGTCGTCGGCCCACTCGGCGAGCGTGACGAGCGTCAGCTTCGCCCCGTCCGCCACCGTCACCTCGACGTTGTCGGCGAGCGTGGCGGAGCCGACGTGCTCCAGCACCACCGTCACCTCGGCGAAGCGGCCCACCTCGACGAACGTGTGCCCGAACGCGAGCGCCCCGGCGTCCTCGCCGACCACCCGCAGGCGCACCGGCGCGTCCACCACGGCGTCCCGGGCGACGGCCACCAGCAGGGCGTCCTCGGCCGCGCCGTAGGCCAGCGCGCTGACCCGGTCGAACGGCGTGAGCACGCTGCCCACCCGCGGGTCGTCCCGGCCGATCCGGTCGACGGTGACGCCCTCGGGCAGGTCGCCGTGCTCGTGCCGGACCGTGCCGCGCGTCACCCCGGAGCCGTCACCCGCCAGGCCACGGAGGCGCTTGAGCGGGGTGAAGCGCCACTCCTCCTCCAGGCCGGTCAGGGCCGGGAAGTCGGCGACGTCGTACGAGCGGAGCGCCTGCGACTTGGTCGTGGGCGGCGCGGAAGCCTGGGTAGTCATCTCTTCCTTGGTCTGTTCAGCGACGGCGGTGTCAGTGGAACCGGAGACGGGCCGGGCACGAGGCCCGGCCCGACGCGGGCGGCGTCAGCCGACCGCGCCCTCCATCTGCAGCTCGATCAGGCGGTTCAGCTCCAGCGCGTACTCCATCGGAAGCTCCTTGGCGATCGGCTCGATGAAACCGCGCACGATCATCGCCATCGCCTCGTCCTCGCTCAGACCGCGGCTCATCAGGTAGAAGAGCTGGTCGTCGCTGACCTTGGAGACGGTCGCCTCGTGCCCCATCGACACGTCGTCCTCGCGGATGTCGACGTACGGGTAGGTGTCGGAGCGGGAGATGGTGTCGACGAGCAACGCGTCGCACTTGACCGTGCTACGGCTGCTGTGCGAGCCCTCCAGCACCTGCACCAGGCCGCGGTAGGAGGTGCGGCCACCGCCCCGGGCGATCGACTTCGACACGATGGTCGAGGAGGTGTGCGGCGCGGCGTGCACCATCTTGGCGCCGGCGTCCTGGTGCTGGCCCTCACCGGCCATGGCCACCGAGAGCACCTCGCCCTTGGCGTGCTCGCCGGTCATGTAGACCGCCGGGTACTTCATGGTGACCTTGGAGCCGATGTTGCCGTCGACCCACTCCATGGTCGCGCCCTCGTGGCACACCGCGCGCTTGGTGACCAGGTTGTAGACGTTGTTCGACCAGTTCTGGATGGTGGTGTAGCGGCACCGCGCGTTCTTCTTGACCACGATCTCCACGACCGCGCTGTGCAGCGAGTCGGAGGAGTAGAGCGGCGCGGTGCAGCCCTCGACGTAGTGCACGTACGCGCCCTCGTCGACGATGATCAGCGTCCGCTCGAACTGGCCCATGTTCTCCGTGTTGATCCGGAAGTAGGCCTGCAACGGGATCTCCACGTGCACGCCCTTCGGCACGTAGATGAACGAGCCACCGGACCAGACGGAGGTGTTCAACGCGGCGAACTTGTTGTCGCCGACCGGGATCACCGTGCCGAAGTACTCCTTGAAGACGTCCTCGTGCTCGCGCAGCGCGGTGTCGGTGTCGAGGAAGACGACGCCCTGCTCCTCAAGGTCCTCACGGATCTTGTGGTAGACGACCTCGGACTCGTACTGCGCCGCGACGCCGGCGACCAGCCGCTGCTTCTCCGCCTCCGGGATGCCCAGCCGGTCGTAGGTGTTCTTGATGTCCTCCGGCAGGTCCTCCCAGCTGGTGGCCTGCTTCTCGGTGGACCGGACGAAGTACTTGATGTTGTCGAAGTCGATCCCGGTGAGGTCCGCGCCCCAGGCCGGCATCGGCTTGCGGCCGAACAGCCGCAGGCCCTTCAGCCGCAGGTCGAGCATCCAGGCCGGCTCGTTCTTCTTGGCCGAGATGTCCCGCACCACCGCCTCGTTCAGACCACGCTGGGCGGCGGCCCCGGCGACGTCCGGGTCGGCCCACCCGTACTCGTAACGACCGAGGGCGGCGAGCTGCTCCTCCTGGGTCAGGGGCTGGACGATCTGCTCGGTCATCTATCTGTCCTCACAGTGGAGACGGTGGAACCGGACTGGGCGGGAATGTGCGTGGTGCACACGCCGTCGCCGTGCGCGATGGTGGCCAGGCGCTGCACGTGGGTGCCGACCAGGCGGGAGATCACCGCGGTCTCGGCCTCGCACAGCTGGGGGAACTCGGCGGCCACGTGCGCCACCGGGCAGTGGTGCTGGCAGAGCTGCCCGCCGGAGGCGATCGTGGACGCGTTGGCAGCGTAACCCTCGGCGGTCAGCGCCCCGGCGAGCGCCTCGGCCCGCGCGATCGGGGCGTCACCGGCGTCCTCCATGGCGGCCCGGCAGCGGTTCTCCAGCGCGGCGACCTGGTCGGCCGCGAACTCCGCGACCGCCTCGGCGCCACCGGTGCGGGCGATCCACCGCAGCGCGGCGGTGGCCATGTTGTCGTAGTGGTGGGTGCCGCACCGCACCCGGGCCGCCTCGGTCAGCGCGAAGACCTTGGCCGGCCGGCCCCGCCCCCGACTGCCGCGCACGGCCTGCTCCCGGGCGGCCACGTCCCCGTCGGCGAGCATCGCGTCGAGGTGGCGGCGGATCGCGGCCGGGCTGAGGCCGAGCGCCGAACCGAGCTGCGCGGCGGTGGTCGCGCCCCGCTCCAGCAGGAGCTGGGTGACCCGGTCCCGGGTCGACAGGTCGGCAGCGGCCGGCGCGCCGACGACCGTACCGGTCACCGACCCCTCGGACAGCGCTGCCGCGTTTTTCACAACAGCAACGTTACGTAATTCGGCCGGGGCCCGCAAACCCGGGGTCCGGTGATCCCGAACACCGCACTGGCGGAGTCGCCCGATCGTGGTCCACTACGGTGCGTAGGATTCGCCGGGTGAAGCGTTCCGTCCGGTTCCCGGTCTCCCCCACGCTGCTGCGTCGGCTCGCGTACACCTCGATCATCGCGAACGTGGCGATCGTGGTCACCGGCGGGGCGGTCCGGCTCACCGCGTCCGGCCTCGGCTGCCCCACCTGGCCCCGGTGCACCGACGAGTCCTACACCACCACGTCCGAGATGGGCGTGCACGGGGTGATCGAGTTCGGCAACCGGCTGTTGACGTTCGCGGTGGGGATCATCGCGCTCGCCGTGGTGCTGGCCGTGCTGGCCCAACGCCCGCGCCGCCGAGGGCTGCTGCCGCTGGCCGTGGGCGTGCTGTTCGGCATCCCGGCCCAGGCGGTGCTCGGCGGGATCACCGTGCTCACCAACCTCAACCCGTGGGTGGTCGGGCTGCACTTCCTCGCCTCGATGGTGGTGATCGCCGCCGCGTACGCACTCTGGCGGCGCACCGTGGAGCCGGACGGGCCGGTGACGCCGACCGTGCCGGCGCCGCTGCGTACCCTCGCCCGGATCACGGTCGTGGTCAGCGCGGCCGTGCTGGTTGTCGGCACCTGGGTGACCGGCAGCGGACCGCACGCCGGCGACCACGGCGCGGCCCGCAACGGGCTCGACCCGGAGGCGATCTCGCAGGTGCACGCGGACGGCGTCTTCCTGCTGATCGGCCTCTCGGTGGCGCTGCTGTTCGCGTTCCGGGCGGTGGGCGCGGCGCGGGCCGCGCGGGCCGCCGGGGTGTTGCTCGCGGTCGAGCTGGGCCAGGGCCTGATCGGCTTCGTCCAGTACTTCACCCACCTGCCGGCGGTGCTGGTCGCCGCGCACATGCTCGGCTCCTGCCTGGTGCTGCTGGCCACGCTGGGCGTGCTCTGGGCCACCCGGGAACGGCTCCCGGAGGCACCGGCGACGCCCGCCGCCGAGCCGGTGGGCGCCACCGCCTGAGGCCGCACCGGGCGTTACCGCCCGGCGGGAGCGGGAATGCGGTCCGGACGACGGACCGTACGCCCGAGAGGAGCCGCCGGTGTCGCGCAAGGGCCTTGCCACGTCCACCCCGCAGCGGCTGACGCCGGTGGCCGGCGCGCCGCTGTGGTGCGACGCCCGCGAGCACGGCCTCACCGGGGACGGGGTCACCAACGACCAGCCGGCCCTGGCCGCGCTGGTGGACCGCCTCGGCGCCGGCTACGACGCCGACGGCCGGGCCCGGGTCATCCACTGCCCGCCCGGCCTCTACTCGATCCGCGACGCCGGCACGGTGTGGCGCAGCGGGGTGTCCCTGATCGGCGCCGGCCCGGCGGCGACCCGGTTCCTGCTCAGCAACGAGGGCAACCGCGCCGACCCGGTGCCGCTCGCCTACTGGACGACCGTGCAGCACGGCGCGGACCGGGACCGGCACATCGCCGACTGCACGTTCGCCGACTTCGAGATCGACGGCTCGGGCGTGGGCCTGGCCGAGTACGACTACCTGGCCAAGGGCCTGGGCCTGCAGTACGTGGTGCGGGGCGTGTTCCGCAACCTCTACATCCACCACACCGGCGCCACCGGTCTCGGCTGCGACTTCCTCCAGGACAGCCTGATCGACGGCGTGGTCGTGGTGGGCTGCGGCCGACTGGACAACGGCCAGCAGATGGGCGGCGCCGGGATCGGGGTCGGCATCGGCGGCTGGGGCGCCGTGGAGCGCCTCACCATCGCCAACTGCACCACGGTCGGCAACGGCACCAACGGGATCTTCCTGGAACTCCAGAAGGACTACTGGGACCCGCCGCGCGGCATCCGCATCATCGGCTGCCACAGCCAGGCCAACCGGTTCGGCATCTCGGACTGGGGCGCGGACGGGCTGATCGTCTCCGGCTGCACCATGACCAACAACCTGGAGGCCGGCTTCGACGTCTCGGCGAACGGCACCGCCGGGGTCGCCGGGCGCGGCGGCCTGCTCACCGGCAACGTGATCGACTGCAACGTCGGCGACGGCATCAGCATGGGCAACACCCCCGGCCCGTACGCGGTGCAGGTCAACCGGATCAGCAACAACGGCGGGTACGGCTACCACGAGCACGACCTCGGCCACGGTTACCGGGGCGCGGCGGCGGACGTGGTGATCCAGGACAACGACATCCGGGAGAACGCGCTGGACGGGATCCGGATCGACCGGCCGATGCTGGACGCGTCGATCGTCGGCAACCGCATCCGGGACAACGGTCAGCGATCCGCACCGGCCCACCGGGGCTCGGGCGACGCGGTGCGCTACGGCCCGCGCGAGGTCACCGACGCCCACGCGGACTGGCCGCCGGGCGGGCACCGCGGGAAGGTCGTCCGGGTCGGCACCCGGGACGCGGTGGTCGCCGACAACACCGCCGACCGGCTCTCCCTGGCCGAGGTGCGCCCGGACGGCGCCACCGGCTGGAACGAGGCCACCCCGGCGCCGGGCTCCGCGTACGAGCTGCCCGCCGGGCCGCCGGCCTGCGCCGGGATCACCGTCGCCGCCCCGTTCGACTCGGCCACCGTGCGCGACAACCGGATCTGGCACCGGGACGCCGACACCCAGGCGTACGGACTGTGGATCACCGAGGCGGGCAGCTGCGTGTCGTGCGCGGTCGAGGACAACGACCTGGCCGGCACGGTGGCCGCGGTGCGGCTGGACACCCCGCCGATCGGCGGACGCTGGGACCGCAACCACACCGACCGCGACTGACGTTCCCGCCAACTCAGCCCGTGGCGGTGGCGCGGTCAGCGGCGGCGGCTCAGGTGGGACATGACCGCGTCGGCGAGCCGGTCGGGCGCGCCCTCGGCGTACCCGACGAACAGGCTCGGCTCGGTCAGCTCCAGCTCGACCAGCACGGGCGCGCCGTCCGGGCCGGGGATCAGGTCGACCCGGGCGTAGAGCAGCCGGTCGGCGCCGCCCGGGACGGCGGCCAGCACCTGCTCCGCGACGGCCCGCTGCGCCGGCGTCGCGGTGCGGGCGTCGATCCGCTCCTCCTTGTAGAGCGCGGCCTCGCCCCGGTCCGGGCCGGTCAGCATCGGGCCCTTGCGGATCGCGTGGCTGAACGCCAGGCCGTCGCGGCCGGCCAGGAACAGCAGCGCGGTCTCCCCGGCGGTGTCCACCGCGTCGAGGTACGGCTGGACCATGGTGACCCGCCCGGCGGCACCGAGCCGCCGCACGTGCGCCGACGCCAGCTCGCGGTGCTCCGGGTCGGCCAGGTCGTACCGGCCGGTGTCCTGACTGCCGGCGCTGACCGCCGGCTTGAGCACGAACTCGCCGTCGGCGGGCGCCGGCCAGCTCTCCCCCGGCGCGAGCCAGGTGGTCGGCACGGTGGGCACCCCGGCGGCGGAGAGCTCGGCCAGGTAACGCTTGTCGGTGTTCCAGGCGACCACGTCGGCCGGGTTGAGCAGGGCCGGCACACCGCGTGCCCAGGCGACGAACTCGTCGCGGCGCAGCGCGTAGTCCCAGGGTGAGCGGAGCAGCACCAGGTCGTACCGGGACCAGTCCACGGCCGGGTCGTCCCAGACCGCGCCGTCGACGGCGACGCCGCGTGCGGCGAGCGGGCCGAGCGCGAGCCGGTCGTCCGGGTCGAGATCGGGCAGGGCGGCGCAGGTGACGAAAGCGACCCGGGGTTCCCCCCGGGTCGACTGGTGGTGGTCGGTCATGCGGTTATGTGTGTCAACGGGCCATCGTGCGCCGGGCCATCGACCGCCAGAGGTCGTTGCTCGGACGCATCTGGTCCATCAGCTCACGCTCCCAGGCGTTCTCGACGTCGACCCCGGCCTTGGCGCAGGCCTGCCGCGCGACGTCCGTGCCGTCGGCGAACTGGTCGGCCCACACCCCGTCGGAACCCACGAGGACGATCCGTGCGCCGCGCTTGCCGACGTACTCGATGACCGCCTTCGCGCCGCCGTGTCCGGCGGCGAACGACTTGATGCCCGCGACCAGGCCGTTGGAGGCCTGCTCGGTGGTCTGCTCAGTCGTCAGCGTCGTATCGGAACCATCTGCCATGACGCGAAGCCTATGCAGACTTCCACCCGGATGTGCGAGAACCATGAACTGAATGTGATGCCAATTACCCGCTGGTTTAAGGAGAACCAAAGGTAATTTGCCCTGATTAATCCGTCATGTACGGACGAATCTCCCGCATGAGATCGTCACGCTC
The DNA here is from genome assembly GCF_045040125.1 of Micromonospora sp. NBC_01392. Classification (NCBI taxonomy): domain Bacteria; kingdom Bacillati; phylum Actinomycetota; class Actinomycetes; order Micromonosporales; family Micromonosporaceae; genus Micromonospora; species Micromonospora sp. NBC_01392. Next base: position 5,276,162 of record NZ_CP109549.1, read on the forward strand.
TGTCCGGGTTGTCCCGCCGTGAAAGAACAGAAGAAAATTTCTGATGAACTGTCTCACGTGCGGTAATCCCGCACGGGGCGAGAACCGCTCAGATCAGCGCGTCGAGGGCGACAGCGGCGAAGAGGATGGTGAGGTACGTGGTGGACCAGTGGAACAGCCGCATCGGCTTGACCGCCTCGCCGCGCGCCGCGCGCCGGCACAGCTTGTGCGCCTCGACCACGAAGATCCCGCCGACCACCAGCGCGGTCACGCCGTAGATCGGGCTCATCCCCAGCGGCCAGACCGCCAGCGACGACAACAGCGTCAGCCAGGAGAACGCGATGATCTCCACGTTGACCCGCCGGACCGACGCCACCACCGGCAGCATCGGGATGCCGGCCCGCGCATAGTCGTCCTTGTACTTGATGGCCAGCGCGTAGAAGTGCGGCATCTGCCAGAAGAAGACCACCGCGAACAGGCCCCACGCGGCCGGCGACAACGAACCGGTGACCGCGGCCCAGCCGATCAGCACCGGCGCGGCCCCGCAGACGCCGCCCCAGAACGTGTTGGCGGCCGTGGTGCGCTTCAGCCACAGCGTGTAGACCAGGTCGTAGTAGGCGATCGCGGCGAGCGTCAGGCCGGCCGCCAGCCAGTTGGTGGTCGCCGCCATCAGCGCCACCGACACCACCGCCAGCACCAGCCCGAAGACCAACGCGTTGCGCGGCGACACGGTGTGCGCGGGCAGCGGCCGGCGCTTGGTGCGCCGCATCAACTGGTCGATGTCGCGGTCGATGTAGCAGTTGAGGACGCTGGCCGCGCCGGCGGCGAGCGAGCCGCCGATCAGCACCACGGCCACCAGCCACAGCGACGGCATGCCGCCGTCCGCGAGCATCATCGCCGGCACGGTGGTCACCAGCAGCAACTCGACGATCCGCGGCTTGGTCAGCGCCACGTACGCGGCAACCACGCCCCGCACGTCCCGCCGGTCGGTCGCCGACGCCTCCGTCACCGAGCCCACCGGCGACTTCCCGGCAGGGTTGCTGACGGGGCGCTCGGTGATCATGCTCACGGATTGCCACCTTCCGGCTTCGGCAAGGGAGATCGATCGGCCCGGACCCGAGCCCGGGTCCACACACCGCCCCACACACTACGCGTCGTCGTTTTGGCTGCCCCGCAGACCCGGCAACGGTGCGGGCCGTCACACCCCGGGTTGAACGACCGGGCCGGCCGCGCCCGCGGAGAAGACCATGCCGAGATCCCCGGGCGGACGTTTAGCACCGCTCGATAGGGTCATCAGTGAGGGTTCCGCCCATCTGCCGAGGAGCACAACCATCGTGGCTGCGAAACGACCCGAGCTTCCCGCTCTCAACTGGTCCGACCTCGACCGCAGGGCCGTCGACACGGTCCGCGTGCTGGCCATGGACGCGGTGGAGAAATCCGGCAACGGCCACCCGGGCACGGCGATGAGCCTCGCCCCGGCGGCGTACCTGCTCTTCAACCGCGTCATGCGGCACAACCCGGCCGACCCGAACTGGCCCGGTCGGGACCGGTTCGTGCTGTCCGCCGGGCACTCCAGCCTGACGCTCTACATCCAGCTCTTCCTCTCCGGCTACCCGCTGGCCCTGGACGACCTCAAGGCGCTGCGCCAGTGGGGCTCGCTCACCCCGGGCCACCCGGAGCACGGCCACACCCCGGGCGTGGAGACCACCACCGGGCCGCTGGGCCAGGGGCTCGGCAACGCGGTGGGCTTCGCCATGGCGGCCCGCCGCGAGCGGGGCCTGTTCGACCCCGAACCGGACCGCGCCGACTCGCCGTTCCGGCACGACATCTGGTGCATCGCCTCCGACGGCGACATCGAGGAGGGCATCACCCACGAGGTGAGCGCGCTCGCCGGCCACCAGCAGCTCGGCAACCTCTGCGTGATCTACGACGACAACGAGATCTCGATCGAGGACGACACCCGGATCGCCAAGAGCGAGGACGTGGCGGCCCGCTACGAGGCGTACGGCTGGCACGTGCAGACCGTCGACTGGCGCACCGGCGACGCCGACCAGGGCGACTACCACGAGGACGTGGAGGCGCTCTACCAGGCGCTGCTGGCCGCCAAGGCGGAGACCGGCAAGCCCTCGTTCATCGCGCTGCGCACCATCATCGGCTGGCCCGCGCCGAACAAGCAGAACACCGGCAAGATCCACGGCTCGGCGCTCGGCGCGGACGAGGTCAAGGCCACCAAGGAGATCCTCGGCTTCGACCCGCAGCAGACCTTCCAGGTCGACGAGGAGGTGCTCAAGCACGCCCGCCAGGTGCTGGAGCGCGGCGCCGAGGCGCAGGCCGAGTGGGACACCCGGTTCGACGCCTGGGCGCAGGCGAACCCGGAGCGCAAGGCGCTGTGGGAGCGGATGGCCACCCGTACGCTGCCGACCGGCTGGACCGACGCGTTGCCGAGCTTCCCGGCGGACGCCAAGGGCGTCGCCACCCGGGCCGCCTCCGGCAAGGTCCTGGAGGCGCTCGCCCCGGTGCTGCCGGAGCTGTGGGGCGGCTCGGCCGACCTGGCCGAGAGCAACAACACCACCATGAAGGGCGAGCCGTCGTTCGTCCCGGCCGGGCACGCCACCAAGGACTTCCCGGGCGACGAGTACGGCCGCACGCTGCACTTCGGCATCCGTGAGCACGGCATGGGCTCGATCCTCAACGGCATCGCGCTGCACGGCGGCACCCGCCCCTACGGCGGCACGTTCCTGGTCTTCAGCGACTACATGCGCCCGTCGGTGCGGCTCGCCGCGCTGATGAAGCTGCCGGTGACCTACGTCTGGACGCACGACTCGATCGGCCTCGGCGAGGACGGCCCGACGCACCAGCCGATCGAGCACCTGTCCGCGCTGCGGGCCATCCCCGGCCTCGACGTCGTCCGCCCGGCCGACGCCAACGAGACCGCGTGGGCGTGGCGGCAGGCGCTGGAGCACACCGACCGGCCGACCGCGCTGGCGCTGAGCCGGCAGGCGCTGCCGACGATCGACCGCGCCGAGTTCGGCTCCGCCGAGGGCACCGCCAAGGGCGGCTACGTGCTGGCCGAGGCGTCCAACGGCAAGCCGCAGGTGATCCTCGTCGGCACCGGCTCCGAGGTGCAGCTCTGCCTCACCGCCCGGGAGCGGCTGGAGGCCGACGGCACCCCCACCCGGGTCGTGTCGATGCCGTGCCAGGAGTGGTTCTACGAGCAGGACGAGGCGTACCGGGAGTCGGTGCTGCCGCGCGGGGTAAAGGCACGGGTGAGCGTGGAGGCGGGCATCGCGATGTCCTGGCGGGGGATCGTCGGCGACAGCGGCGAGAGCGTGAGCATCGAGCACTACGGCGCCAGCGCGCCCCACTCCGTGCTCTTCGAGCAGTTCGGGTTCACCCCCGACCGGATCGTGGCCGCCGCGCACGCGGCGCTCACCCGGGTGGGCGACATCACCGGTTTCACGACCGGCAACTGAGGGGAGCGTGGACGGCATGACGGACAGGCTGAGCGAGCTCCAGAACGCCGGGGTGGCGATCTGGCTCGACGATCTTTCCCGGGTACGACTGAGCTCCGGCGGGCTGGACAAGCTGCGCCGGGAGAGCCACGTGGCCGGTGTGACCACCAACCCGACGATCTTCGCCAAGGCACTGAGCGACGCCGACGAGTACGACTGGCAGCTCCGTGACCTCGCCACCCGCGACGTGGACGTCGAGGAGGCGGTCCGCATGCTCACCACGTACGACGTGCGGTGGGCCTGCGACGTGATGCGCCCGTCGTACGAGGCGAGCGCCGGCGTGGACGGCCGGGTCTCGATCGAGGTGGACCCGCGCTCGGCGCACGACGCGGACAAGACCGCGGCCGAGGCCAAGGCGCTGTGGTGGCTGGTCGACCGGCCGAACCTCTTCATCAAGATCCCGGCGACCGAGGAGGGCCTGCCGGCGATCACGAAGACGCTGGCGGAGGGGATCAGCGTGAACGTCACGCTGATCTTCGGGCTGGACCGCTACTCGCAGGTCATGGACGCGTTCCTGGCCGGCCTGGAGCAGGCGCAGGCCAACGGGCACGACCTGTCGAAGATCGGCTCGGTCGCCTCGTTCTTCGTCTCCCGGGTCGACAGCGAGGTCGACAAGCGGCTGGAGAAGATCGGCTCCGACCAGGCCAAGTCGCTGCGCGGCAAGGCCGCGGTGGCCAACGCCCGGCTGGCGTACGAGCGGTACGCCGAGGTGTTCTCCTCCGCGCGTTGGCAGAAGCTGGCCGACGCGGGCGCCCACCCGCAGCGCCCGCTGTGGGCCTCCACCTCGACGAAGAACCCGGACTACCGGGACGTCATCTACGTCGAGGAGCTGATCGCCCCCGGCACGGTCAACACCATGCCGGAGCCGGTCGTGCACGCCTACGCCGACCACGGCGAGACCCAGGCGGACACGATCACCGGCGCGTACGACGACGCGCGGCAGGTCTTCGCCGACCTGGAGTCCGTCGGCGTGGACCTGGCCGACGTGATCGCCACGCTGGAGAAGGAGGGCGTGGAGAAGTTCGAGGCGAGCTGGCTGGAGCTGCTGGAGGGCGTCAAGAAGTCCCTCGCCGAGGCGGCCAAGGGCGCCGGCAGCCCGCACCGGGCCGCCGAGGGCAACGCGCGCAACGCCCAGCAGGCCGGCGGGAACGCGTGACAGACGGCGTCCGACGCGTCCCGGGGCCCGGCCCCGGGACGCGTCCCGCCGTACCGTGGAACGGGTGAGGTGATCAGGTGGACGACCTGCTCGCCGGGCCGGCGGACGCCGCCGCCGGCCTGGCCGTGCACGGCGCGGACGCGGTGGACCCGTCCGCCCGCGCCGCGCTGGTCGCCCGCGACGTCCCCGCGCGGCTGGCCGCCCAGGACCCGACGCTCTGGGGGGCCGAGGCGACGGCCCGCACCCGGCTGGGCTGGCTGGACACCCACTGCCGCAGCCGGGAGCTGCTCCCCCAGCTCGCCGAGCTGACCGCCGAGCTGGGCGACCTGGACCACGTGGTGCTCGCCGGCCCCGGCGGCGTCACGTCGGCCGCCGGAGTGATCGCCGACTGCCTGGGTCGGCCGCTGACCGTGCTCGACACGGCCGATCCGGGGCCGGTCCGGGCGGCGCTGGCCGACCGGCCGGCGCGTACCGTGCTGGTGCTCGCCGGCCGTGACCTGGACCGGACCACCGACGCCCACCTGCGGGCGTTCCGGCAGTCCTGGCACGACGCCGGGCCGGAGGCGGCCCGGCACCTGGTGGTGGTCACCCCGCCCGGGTCGACGCTGGAGGCGCTCGCCGACGAGCTGGGCGCGGTGCTGATCCCGGCCGACCCGCAGGTGGACGGGCCCTGGTCCGCGCTCGCCGCGGTCGGCCTGGTCCCGGCCGCGCTCGCCGGCGCGCCGGTGACCGAGTTGCTGGACGAGGCGGCGGCGCTGGCCGGCGCGCTCGACCGGGAGCGGGACAATCCCGGTCTCGCGCTCGGCGCGGCGCTGGCCGGGGCGGCGGAGCACGGTCGGACCACCGTGGCGCTGGTGCCCGACGGCACCGGCCTCGACGGGTTGCGCCACTGGGCCGGCGCGCTGCTCGCCGCCGCGACCGGCGGGCGGTTGCTGCCGGTCCCGGCGGAGTACCCGGACGCGCCCGGCGTCGGGGGTCCGGGCGTGCTGACGATCGCCCTGGGCGGCGCGCTCGGCGCGGGCGTGGGGCCCGGGGTGGCCGCCGACGTGGCGGTCAACGGGCCGCTCGGCGCCCAGTTCCTCACCTGGGAGTACGCTGCCGCGACCGCCGCGGTGGCGCTGCGGGTCGACCCGTTCGCGGAGCCGGTGGGCGTCGACGACGACGTGCCCGCGCCGGCGGACGGACCACCGTCGTCGGTCGACGGCGCGGTCGAGGTGTACGCCCCGGCCGGCGCCCCCGGCGACCTGGCCGGCGCGCTGCGCTGGCTGACCGACGGGCTGGCCCCCGACGAGCACCTCGCGGTGACCGCGTACCTCGACCGGCGGGTCGACGCGGCGGTGGCCGGGCTGCGCCCGCTGCTGGCCCGCGTCACCGGGCGGCCGGTGACGTTCGGGTGGGGCCCCCGCCATCCGGGCCACCCCGACGGGCGCGCCCGGCACCTCCAGATCACCGGTGCGGTCACCGATGATCTGGAGGTGCCGGGTCGCCCGTACACCTTCGCGGAACTCCAGGCGGCCCAGGCCGCCGGCGACCGGCGGGCCCTGACCGGCCGGGAGCGACCGGTGCTGCGACTACACCTGACCGAGCGGGCGGCCGGCGTCGCCCAGCTGCTGGATACGGCCGGACGGACACGTACGTGACGATCAATGACCTGGAATCAGTGGACCGAGATGCAGGAGGAGGTGGCCCGGTGAACCCGCTGCGCGACCCCCAGGACCGGCGGCTGCCGCGGATCCCCGAGCCGTGCGCCCTGGTGATCTTCGGGGTCACCGGGGACCTGGCCCGCAAGAAGCTGTTGCCGGCGGTCTACGACCTGGCCAACCGGGGGCTCCTGCCGCCCGGTTTCGTGGTGCTGGGCTTCGCCCGGCGCGACTGGGGCGACGGCGACTTCGAGTCGCTGGCCCACGACGCGGCCAAGAAGCACGCCCGCACCCCGTGGCGCGAGGAGGTCTGGGCCCGGCTGGTCGGCAACATCAAGTTCGTCGGCGGCTCGTTCGACGACGACGCCGCGTTCGACCATCTCGCCACCACGCTGGACGAGCTGCGCGACACGCACGGCATCCACGGCAACGCCGCGTTCTACTTCTCCATCCCGCCGGCCGCCTTCCCGGTGGTGCTCAAGCAGCTCGCCCGCACCGGCATGGCCGACAACGAGAAGTCCGGCGGCTGGCGGCGGGTGGTGGTGGAGAAGCCGTTCGGCAACGACCTGCCCTCGGCCAAGGCGCTCAACGACCTGGTCGACGACGTCTTCACCCGCCAGGACGTCTTCCGGATCGACCACTACCTGGGCAAGGAGACGGTCCAGAACATCCTGGCGCTGCGGTTCGCCAACAACCTGTTCGAGCCGCTGTGGAACTCCAAGTACGTCGACTCGGTGCAGATCACCATGGCCGAGGACGTCGGCATCGGCACCCGGGCCGCGTTCTACGACTCGGTCGGCACCGCCCGCGACGTGCTCCAGAACCACCTGCTCCAACTGCTCGCCCTGGTCGCCATGGAGGAGCCGACCAGCTTCGACGCCGACGAGATCCGGGCCGAGAAGCTGAAGGTGCTCAAGGCCATCGCCGTGCCCCGGGACGTCGCCCGGGACACCGTGCGCGGGCAGTACCTGCCCGGCTGGGTGGGCGGCGAGCGCGCCAAGGGCTACCTGGAGGAGGAGGACGTCCCGGAGGACTCCACCACCGAGACGTACGTGGCGGTGAAGCTGGCCATCCAGAACCGGCGCTGGGCCGGCGTGCCGTTCTACATCCGCGCCGGCAAGCGGCTGCCCCGGCGGGTCACCGAGGTGGCCATCATGTTCAAGAAGGCGCCACACCTGCCGTTCAACCCGGCCGACATGGAGTCCCTCGGCGCCAACCAGCTCGTCATCCGGGTGCAGCCGGACGAGGGCGTGGTGCTGAAGTTCGGCTCCAAGGTGCCGGGCACCACCATGGAGGTCCGCGACATCGCGATGGACTTCCAGTACGGCGAGGCGTTCACCGAGTCCAGCCCCGAGGCGTACGAGCGGCTGGTGCTGGACGTGCTCATCGGCGACCGGACGCTGTTCCCGGACGCCGCCGAGGTGGAGCAGAGCTGGCAGGTGGTGGACCCGCTGGAGCACGCCTGGGAGGGCACCACGCCGGAGCCGTACCGGGCCGGCGAGTGGGGTCCCCGGGCCGCCGACGAGATGCTGGCCGCCGAGGGAAGAGCTTGGCGAAGAGCGTGAGCGAGCAGAGCGAGCGAACCAGGAGGCTCCAGTGATCGGGCTGTGGGACACCACCGGCAACGAGGTGGTCAAGGCGCTGGCCGCCGAGCGGCGCAGCGCGGGCGGGGTGGCCAGCGGCATGGCGCTCACGCTCATCGTCGTGGTGGACGAGAAGCGGGTCCGGGAGGCCGAGGCGGCGGCCACCATCGCCGCCGCCGCGCACCCCTGCCGGCTGCTCGTGGTGGTCCGCTCCGACATCGAGCGGGACCGCAACCGGCTGGACGCGGAGATCGTGGTGGGCGGCCGGCTCGGCCCCTGCGAGGCGGTGGTGACCCGGATGTACGGCCGCCTCGCGCTGCACGCCGAGTCCGTGGTGATGCCGCTGCTGGTGCCGGACGTGCCGGTGGTGACCTGGTGGCACGGCGAACCGCCGGACGAGATCGCCACCGACTTCCTCGGCGTGGTGGCCGACCGGCGGATCACCGACTCGGCGCAGGCCGCCGACCCGATCGCCGCGCTGCGGCAGCGGGCCTGCGACTACGCGCCGGGCGACACCGACCTGGCCTGGACCCGGATCACCCCGTGGCGCACGCTGGTCGCCGGCGCGTTCGACACCACCCAGGCCCGGGTCACCGAGGCGACGGTGGTGGCGCCGCGCACCGACCCGACCGCGGCGCTGATGCGGGGCTGGCTGACCGCACGCCTCGGCATCGAGCCGGCGTGGGAGCACTCCGAGGAGTTCCCGCGCATGCGTGAGGTGCAGCTGCGCTGCGCCAACGGCGACGAGCTGACGCTCACCCGGGACGACAGCGTGGCCCGGTTCCGGCGTACCGGGCAGGAGGACCGGACGCTGCCGCTGGTCCGGCGGCCACTCGGCGACGAGCTCGCCGAGGAGTTGCGCCGGCTCGACGCCGACCAGGTGTACGCCGAGGCGCTCGGTGCGACGGCCGGGTTGACCGGGCTGGACCAGCGGGCGGTCCAGCGGGTGCACGTGTGGAAGGATCCGGCGACCGCCCAGCGGGCCGAGGCGGGCGTGACCGCGCACGCGGGCGCGACCGCCAACGAGTGACCGCCCGGACCGGGCGACCGGACACACAGAGACACGAGGGCACGACGGATGACTGAGGCGAGTGTCGCCGTACACGCCGACCCCGACCTGCTGGCGCAGGCGGTGGCGGCCCGGCTGGTGGTGAAGCTGCTCGACGCGCAGGCCGAGCGCGGTCAGGCATCGGTGGTGCTGACCGGCGGGCGGATCGCCGCGGCGGTGTACCGGGCGGTCGGCCAGCTCCCCGCGCGGGACGCCGTGGACTGGTCGCGGGTCGACGTCTGGTGGGGTGACGAGCGGTTCCTGCCGGCCGGCGACCCGGAACGCAACGAGACCCAGGCCCGGGCGGCGCTGCTGGACGCGGTGCCGCTGGACCCGGCCCGGGTGCACCCGATGCCGGCGTCGGACGGGCCGGCCGGCGACGACCCGGAGGCGGCCGCCGCCGGGTACGCGCGTGAGCTGGCCGCCGCCGCCCGGCCGGGGCACGCCACGCTCCCCCACTTCGACGTGCTGATGCTCGGCGTCGGTGAGGACGGGCATGTGGCGTCCGTGTTCCCGGAGCACCCGGTGCACCACGACAGCCGCCCGGTCAGCGCGGTACGCGGCAGCCCGAAGCCGCCGCCGGTGCGTACCACGCTGACGCTGCCGACGATCAACACGGCCGAGGAGGTGTGGCTGATCGCCGCCGGCACGGACAAGGCGAGGGCGGTGGGCATGGCGCTGGCCGGGGCCGGGTCGGTGCAACTGCCGGCGGCCGGCGTGCACGGCGTCTCCCGCACCCTCTGGCTGCTGGACCGCGCCGCCGCCGCCAACGTCCCGCCCCGCTCCCGCAGCCTCCGCTGAGGTGTAAGGAGGGGCCCCTTCTTAACGTTTCCGGTAGAGAAGGGGCCCCTTCTTGACGCCTCGGGTCAGGCGCGGCCTCGGCGGTGGCGCAGGGCGGCCAGGGCCTCGGCCAGCAGCGCCTCGCCCTCCTCGGGGGTACGCCGCTCCTGCACGTACGCCAGGTGGGTCTTGTACGGCTCGGCGCGGGTGCGGCCCGGCGGGTTGCCCGGGTCGGGGCCGGCGGGCTCGCCGCAGCGGGGGCAGTCCCACGACGCCGGGGTCTCCGCCTCGGCGGCGATCAGGAACTCGACCCGGTGCTCGTGGCGGCACCAGTAGACGACCGGCCGGCGCGGCGCCGGCTCGGCCCGCTGGTCGAAACGCTCAGGGGCGGACCCGATCCGGGTGCCGCGGATGACGTTGTTGCTGGGCACGTTGCGCGCTCCCTGTCGTCGAAGGGGCCGCCGCCGGAAGGGGTCGGCGGCGGGCGACGGGCGGCGGAACAAAACTGCGCGCGGTCCGTGACGGACCGCGCGCAGATTGTACGCGTAGACGCGCTCGCTCAGGTGCCGCTGGCCATCTGGAGGCGCAGCCAGAGGCCGAGCCCGACGATGCACGCGAACCAGACGATCCCCACCAGAACGGTGTAGCGGTCGAGGTTCTTCTCGGCCACGGAGGAACCGGCCAGGCTGGAGCTGACGCCGCCGCCGAACATGCTCGACAAGCCGCCGCCCTTACCGCGGTGCAGGAGGATCAGCAGGGTGAGCAGCACGCTGGTGATGACCAGCAAGGTGATCATCGTGTAGGCGAACCAGATCGGCATGGCGGGGGTCAGTCCTCTCGTTGCGATCACTGCCCGGACCTGTCGGGCACTGCGGCACCGACCGGTGGACGGGCAGCGTCAAGGATAGCGAGCGATCAGCGGGCCGTGTGCTCCGGGAACCGACAGATCCGCGCGAACTCCTCCGCGTCGAGGCTGGCGCCCCCGACCAGAGCCCCGTCCACGTCCGGCTGGGCCATGATCGCGGCGACGTTCGACGACTTGACCGACCCGCCGTAGAGGATCCGGACCTGCTGGGCGGTGGTCTCGTCGTAGGTCTCCACGAGCCGCTTGCGCACCTCGCCGCAGACCTCCTGCGCGTCCTCCGGCGTCGCCGTCTTGCCGGTGCCGATCGCCCAGACCGGCTCGTACGCGACGACGACCTGGGTGACCTGCTCGGCGGTGAGGCCCTTGAGCGCGCCGTCGAGCTGGTCGCAGCAGTGCGCCACCTGCCCCGACTGCTCGCGGACCGCCAGGCCCTCACCGATGCAGAGGATCGGCGTGAGCCCGTTCGCCAGCGCCGCCGCCACCTTCGCGTTGACAAGCGCGTCGTCCTCGCCGTGGTACTGCCGCCGCTCGGAGTGGCCGACCACCACGTACCCGCAGCCCAGCTTCGACAGCATCGGCCCGGCGATGTCACCGGTGTACGCCCCGGACGGGAACGGCGACAGGTCCTGCGCGCCGTAGCCGATCAGCAGCTTGTCGCCGTCCACCGCGGTCTGCACCGTGCGCAGGTCGGTGAAGGGCGGCAGCACCACGCACTCGACGTCGGTGAGCTGCTTCTCGGTCAGGCTCGCGGCCAGCTTCTGCACCAGCAGGTTCGCCTCGAGGTGGTTGAGGTTCATCTTCCAGTTGCCGGCCATCAGCGGCCGGCGGGTGGTGCTCGCCATTCAGTTCTCCAGAGCCGCGATGCCGGGGAGGGTCTTGCCCTCCAGGTATTCCAGGGAGGCGCCGCCACCGGTGGAGATGTGCCCGAACGAGGACTCGTCCAGACCCAGGGCGCGCACCGCCGCGGCGGAGTCACCGCCGCCCACCACGCTGAACGCATCCGTCTTGGTGATCGCCTCGGCCACCCCGCGGGTGCCGTTGGCGAACGCCGCCATCTCGAACACGCCCATCGGGCCGTTCCAGAAGATCGTCTTCGCCTGGGACAGCGCGGCGGCGAAGCCGGCCACCGTCTCCGGGCCGATGTCCAGCCCCAGCCGGTGGCTGGGGATGCCGTCGGCCGGCACGGTGTCGTGCGCGGCGTCCGGGGCGAAGGCGTCCGCGGCCACCACGTCGACCGGGAGCATGATCTTGCCGGCGGAGCGCTCCAGGAGGTTCCGGCAGGTCTCGACCATCTCCTCCTCCAGCAGCGACGTGCCCACCTCGTGGCCCTGGGCCTTGAGGAACGTGAAGCACATCCCGCCGCCGATGAGCAGCCGGTCGACGGTGGGCAGCAGCGCCTCGATCACGGCCAGCTTGTCGGAGACCTTCGAGCCGCCCAGCACCACCACGTACGGCCGCTCGGGCGTGCCGGTCAGCTTGCTGAGCACCTCCACCTCGCGCAGCACCAGGCGGCCGGCCACGTGGGGCAGCCGGACCGGCACGTCGTGCACGCTGGCGTGCTTGCGGTGCACCGCGCCGAACGCGTCGTCGACGTACGCGTCACCGAGCGCCGCGAGCTGGTCGGCGAACGCGCCCCGCTCGGCCTCGTCCTTGCTGGTCTCGCCCTTGTTGAACCGCAGGTTCTCCAGCAGCGCGACCTGACCGTCGGCCAGGCCGGCCACGGTCGACTGTGCCGAGTCGCCGACGGTGTCCTCGGCGAAGTGGACCGGGGCGCCGAGCAGCTCACCGAGCCGCCCGGCGACCGGGCGGAGGCTGAACTGCGGGTCCGGCGTGCCCTTCGGACGGCCCAGGTGCGAGCAGACGACCACCTTCGCGCCGGCCTGCACCAACGCGCTCAGCGTCGGCAGCACGGCGCGGATGCGCCCGTCGTCCGTGATGTCACCGGTCTGCTTGTCGAGCGGGACGTTCAGGTCGGCGCGCACCAGCACGCGCCGACCCGACACCCCCTCGGCGAGCAGGTCGTCGAGGTTACGAATCGTCACAGCGAGGAACCCACCAGCTTGACCAGGTCGACGAGGCGGTTGGAGTAGCCCCACTCGTTGTCGTACCAGCCGACGACCTTGACCTGGTTGCCGATCACCTTGGTCAGCGGCGCGTCGAAGATGCACGACGCCGGGTCGGTGACGATGTCGGCGGAGACGATCGGGTCCTCGTTGTAGACCAGGACGCCCTTGAGCGGGCCCTCCGCGGCGGCCTTGATCGCGGCGTTGACCTCGTCCACGGTGGTCTCCCGGCCGACCTCGACGGTCAGGTCGGTGGCCGAACCGGTCGGGATCGGCACCCGCAGCGCGTAACCGTCGAGCTTGCCCTTCAGCTCCGGCAGCACCAGGCCGATGGCCTTCGCGGCGCCGGTCGAGGTCGGCACGATGTTCAGCGCGGCGGCCCGGGCCCGGCGCAGGTCCTTGTGCGGCGCGTCCTGCAGGTTCTGGTCCTGCGTGTACGCGTGGATGGTGGTCATCAGACCCTTGGTGATGCCGAACGTGTCCTGGAGGACCTTCGCCATCGGGGCGAGGCAGTTGGTGGTGCAGGACGCGTTCGAGATGATGTTGTGCTTGGCCGGGTCGTACTGGTCCTGGTTGACGCCCATGACCACGGTGACGTCCTCGTTCTTCGCCGGCGCGGAGATGATGACCTTCTTGGCCCCGCCGTCGATGTGCGCCTTCGCCTTGGTGGCGTCGGTGAAGAACCCGGTGGACTCGATGACGACGTCGACGCCGAGGTCGCCCCAGGGCAGCTTGCCGGGGTCCTTCTCCTCGAACACCTTGATGGCCTTGCCGCCCACGGTGATCTCGTCGGCGCTGGCCTTCACCTCGTGCGGGAGGCGACCCAGGATGCTGTCGTACTTGACAAGGTGGGCGAGCGTCGCGTTGTCGGTCAGGTCGTTGACCGCGACGATTTCGATGTCGGCGCCGGACGCCAGCACTGCCCGGAAGAAGTTACGGCCGATCCGGCCGAAGCCGTTGATGCCAACCCGGATGGTCACAGGTCCCATCTCCTCGCGTTCTGGTCCGCCGGCGTCAGACCACAGCCGGCGGAGGTGTGTGCGCCGACCGTTGGAGCCGGCCGTTGACGATGTCATCTCGGCCACCCCGCCGCGGTCCGTACCAGACCTGACCGCCCGAGGCGGTGAGTGCGGCGAGGAGTGCCTGTGCCGGCCCCCTTGCCGTACGCAGCGACCCTATCCGAGCGCGTGGCGGCGCGTTGCGCCGGGTGGTGATCCCGAACGCGTGACGCCGCCCCCTCCGTCCTATCAGACCACGAGCATGTCCGGCGTGACGGCCGCTTCCGTATCCGGGATGCCGAGGTCACGGGCCCGCTTGTCGGCGAGCGCGAGCAGCCGGCGGATCCGGCCGGCGATGGCGTCCTTGGTCAACGGCGGCTCGGCGAGCGCGCCCAGCTCCTCCAGCGACGCCTGGCGGTGCTCCAGCCGCAGCCGGCCGGCCGAGGTCAGGTGGTTGGGCGCGTCGTCGGCGAGGATCTCCAGCGCCCGGGTCACCCGGGCGGCGGCGGCCACCGCCGCGCGCGCCGAGCGACGCAGGTTCGCGTCGTCGAAGTTGGCCAGCCGGTTGGCGGTGGCGCGCACCTCCCGGCGTACCCGGCGCTCCTCCCAGGCCAGCACGCTGGAGTGCGCGCCGATGCGGGTGAGCAGCGCGGCGATCGCGTCGCCGTCCTTCACCACCACCCGGTCCACGCCACGCACCTCGCGGTTCTTGGCGGTGATGCCGAGCCGGCGGGCGGCGCCGACAAGCGCGAGCGCCGACTCCGGCCCCGGGCAGGTGATCTCCAAAGCGCTGGAGCGGCCCGGCTCGGTCAGCGAGCCGTGCGCCATGAACGCGCCGCGCCAGGCGGAGACCGCGCAGCAGACGTTGGCGGCCACCACGTGCGGCGGCAGCCCCCGCACCGGGCGACCCCGCACGTCCAGCAGGCCGGTCTGCCGGGCCAGCGACTCGCCGTCCTTCACCACCCGCACGATGAAGTGGCTGCCCTTGCGCAGGCCGCCCGAGGCGAGCACGTGGATCTCACTCGGGTAGCCGTAGACCTCGGCGATCTCCCGCCGCAGCCGGCGGGCCACCGCGCCGGTGTCCAGCTCCGCCTCCACCACCACGCGCCCCGACACGATGTGCAGGCCGCCGGCGAAGCGCAGCAGGGCGGCCATCTCCGCCCGGCGGCAGCAGGGCTTGGGCACGTCGACCCGACTCAGCTCGTCCTTGACCGCAGCCGTCATCGCCATTCCAGCGCCCCCTCACGGACCGGTTCCGGCGTGTCGCCGGTGATTACGTACGTGTCTAACGATCGGCGCCCAGGACCGGCACCAGTGCGGCGCCCAGGGCGGCCGGATCATGACGGGGCGTGCCGTCGACGACGGCGACGGGAGCGAGGACCAGCCGGGCACCCAGCGATTCTGCCGCACGTTCGACCGCCACGGGATCACCCACCGCCGTGGAGTCGGCGAGCACCATGTCCACCTTCAGCTCGGGCAGATAGCGCCGCAGGGTGTCCAGATGGTCGGGCAGGGAGAGCCCGGAGGTCTCCTTCTCGGCCACCAGGTTCAAGGTCACCAGCCGCCGCGCCGGGCTGGACACGATCGCGTCGGCCAGGCCCGGCACCAGCAGGTGCGGCAGCACGCTGGTGTACCAGCTCCCCGGCCCGAAGATCAACCAGTCGGCGGCGCGTACCGCGGTCACCGCCTCGGCGCACGCGGCCGGCGCGGCCGGGGTCAGCCGCAGCGACTCCACCACGCCGGTCGTCACCGCCACCTGGTGCTGGCCGCGCACCGTGCGTACCTCGTCCGGGTGCTCCGGGTCGACGCCGCGGACCCGGGCCTCGATGCCCACCGGCTGGCGGGACATCGGCAGCACCCGGCCGACCGCGCCGAGCATCGCCCCGGCGTGGTCCAGCGCGGCCACCGGATCGCCGAGCAGCTCGGTCAGCCCGTGCAGCAGCAGGTTGCCGACCGCGTGGCCGGCGAGCGGGTCACCCACCGCGGCGGGCGGCGCGCCCAGCGCCGGCGCGGGCGTGGCGGCGGCGAAACGGTGCTGGAACAACGCCGCGCTGCGCCGGGTCGCGGGATGGTCACCGGAGAGCGCCACGAGCGCCTGCCGCAGGTCACCCGGGGGCAGGCCGCCGCGCTCGGCGCGCAGCCGGCCGCTGGAGCCGCCGTCGTCGCCGACCGTGACCACCGCGGTGATGTCCAGGTCCAGTCCGGGTACGCAGTGCCGCAGCGCCCGCAGCGACGCGGACAACCCGTGCCCGCCGCCGAACGCGACCACCCTGGTCGGGGTCATTCCCGCCCCAGGTCCCGGTGCTGCGCGTTGGCGGCGATGCCGGACGCGCGCAGCCGCACGGCCAGCTCCTCGGCGATCGCCACGCTGCGGTGCTTGCCGCCGGTGCAGCCCACGGCCACCGTCAGGTAGCGCTTGCCCTCCCGCTCGAAACCGGCCGTGGTGGCGTTGACCAGGTCGGCGTAGCCGGCGACGAACGCGTCCGCGCCCTCCTGCCCCAGCACGTACGCGCTGACCGCCTCCTCCCGGCCGGTGTGCTCACGCAGCTCCGGCACCCAGTACGGGTTGGGCAGGAAGCGGGCGTCCATCACGAAGTCGGCGTCCGGCGGGAGGCCGTACTTGAAGCCGAACGAGAGCACGGTGATCCGCAGCCGGCGGGCGTCCTCGCCGCCGAACAGCTCCTCGACCCGGCGGCGGAGCTGGTTGACGTTCAGGTGGCTGGTGTCGATGATCACGTCGGCCTGGTCGCGGGCCTCCTCCAGCAGCGCCCGCTCCACCGCGATGCCGTCGGCCAGCCGGCCGTCGCCCTGCAACGGGTGCGAGCGGCGCACGCTCTCGAACCGGCGGATCAGCACCTCGTCGTCGGCGTCGACGAAGACCACCCGGGGGGAGAAGCCGCGCTCGCGCAACTCCCGGATCGCGCCGGCCAGGTCCGTGGAGAACGCGCGCGAGCGCACGTCCAACACCATCGCCGTACGCCGGGCCGCGCCGCCGGCCTTGAACGCCAGCTCGGCCATGTCCAGCAGCAGCGCCTGGGGCAGGTTGTCGACCACGTAGTAGCCGACGTTCTCCAACGCCCGCGCCACCGTGCTGCGCCCGCCCCCGGAGAGGCCGGTCACCACCACAAGGGACGTCTCCGCCTCGGTCGGCGCCGGCCGCCCCACCGCTGTCTCCGTGCCGGTCGGCACCAGGCCCTCCGCCGTCCGCGCCTCGCTCACCCGATGTACCCCCAAGCCGTGGCGCCGCGGCCGGTCGGCCGCGCATGGTCAGTCGACGACTCTAACGGCTGCGACCCCGACCGGGATTCCACGGGGTGACCCCCGGAACACCTGCTCGTCCGGTTTACCGCTCGTCGTCCGGGGCCGCTGAGGTGAACGACGGAGAACCGGGCCAGTTGGTTCGACCCCGGAGCACGGACCGCGTCGGCCGGTCAGTGACGACGGAGCAGGGCCTTGACCCGCTGGCGACCGAGCACGGCGAGGTAGTCCCACGGCTCGTCGAGACAGGAGTCGACCTCGGCCGCCGCGACAATCTCGGCAAGCCGGCCCGCCAGCTCGTCGGGATCCGGCTGCACCTGCTCACAGAGGCGGACCCAGCCGCGCCGCCACCACGCGATCCGTCTCGTCCTGGTCGGCGGTGCCGCGACCGGCCCGGACGATGGCGCGGACGTACTCCTCGGTCTGCAACAGGCCGGGCACGTAGAGGCTCTCGAACGAGCTGATCGACGTGGCCTCCGCCTCGAAGCCGACGTAGTCGTCCGGCAGCACGTCGCCGTACGCGCTCCACCAGCCCTTCAGCCGGGACTGGCGGTGCAGCGCGGCCAGTGATTCCCGCTCGGACTCGGTGGCCTCGTAGAGGTGAAGGAGCGGCGGCATGTCCTTCGGCATCACCCGGGACTGCCCCTGCTCCAAGCGGATGACCTTGGTGCGGTGCCAGCCGAGGATCTTGGCCACCTCCTCGGCGGTGTGGCCGGCGCGATCTCGCAGGCGACGCAGCTCCGCCATTCTTCCCTCCCCTGTTTCACGGAATCAGGGGCTATCCGCGGCGGAATAGCCACTGTTTCCGTGAAACAGGGCCCGGTGGGGCGACGGCGCGGGCGGGCGGCTTCCGTGGCGGTGTCGGCGGGCGCTCGTAGACTGCGCGGATGGTCTCCCCCACCGAGCAACGGGTCGAGGGCGCGCTGGACGTGTTGCGCCGGGTCTTCGGTTACGACGCGTTCCGCGGTGTCCAACAGGACATCATCGAGCACGTGGTGGCCGGCGGTGACGCGCTGGTGCTCATGCCCACCGGGGGCGGCAAGTCGCTCTGCTACCAGATCCCCGCGCTGGTCCGCGACGGCGTGGCGGTGGTCGTCTCGCCGCTGATCGCGCTCATGCAGGACCAGGTCGACGCGCTCACCGCGGTCGGCGTGCGGGCCGGGTTCCTCAACTCGACCCAGGACGCGGCACAGCGCCGCCGGGTCGAGGCGGCCTACCTCGCCGGTGAGCTGGACCTGCTCTACCTCGCCCCGGAAGGACTGGCCGTGCGCTCCACGCTCGGCCTGCTGGAACGCGGCAGGATCGCGCTGTTCGCGATCGACGAGGCGCACTGCGTCTCCCAGTGGGGCCACGACTTCCGCCCCGACTACCTCAACCTGTCGATGCTGCACGAGCGCTGGCCGCAGGTGCCGCGCATCGCGCTGACCGCCACCGCGACGCGGGCCACCCGCACCGAGATCGCCACCCGGCTCCAGCTCACCGACGCCCGACACTTCGTGGCCAGCTTCGACCGGCCCAACATCCAGTACCGCATCGTGCCGAAGCGGGAACCGCGCCGGCAGTTGCTGAGCCTGCTGCGCGACGAGCACCCGGGCGACGCCGGCATCGTCTACTGCCTGTCCCGCGCCTCGGTGGACAAGACCGCCGAGTTCCTGGTCGCCAACGGCGTCCCGGCGCTGCCCTACCACGCCGGCCTGGACGCGGCGACCCGCGCCGCCAACCAGCAGCGCTTCCTGCGCGAGGACGGGCTGGTCATGGTGGCCACCATCGCGTTCGGCATGGGCATCGACAAGCCCGACGTACGCTTCGTCGCCCACCTCGACCTGCCCAAGTCGGTGGAGGGCTACTACCAGGAGACCGGTCGCGCCGGCCGTGACGGGCTGCCGTCCACGGCCTGGCTGGCGTACGGGCTCCAGGACGTGGTGCAGCAGCGCAAGATGATCGAGACGTCGGAGGGCGACCTGGCGCACCGGCGCAACCTGGCCGCCCACCTCGACGCGATGCTGGCGCTCTGCGAGACGGTCCGCTGCCGCCGGGCCCAACTGCTCGACTACTTCGGTGAGACCGGGGCGTCGAACTGCGGCAACTGCGACACCTGCCTGGACCCGCCGGAGTCCTGGGACGGCACGGTCGCCGCGCAGAAGCTGCTCTCCACCGTCTACCGGCTCGACCGGGAGCGCAACCAGCGGTTCGGCGCCGGGCACAGCATCGACATCCTGCTCGGCAAGCACACCGACAAGATCGACCAGCACGGGCACGACGCGCTGAGCACGTTCGGCATCGGCACCGAGCTACGCGACACCGAGTGGCGCGGCGTGGTCCGGCAACTGCTCGCCGAGGGTCTGCTCGCGGTCGAGGGCGACTACGGCACGCTGGCCCTGACCGAGGCCAGCGCCGACGTGCTCGGCCGGCGGCGTACGGTCACCCTGCGCAAGGAGCCGGAACGACCGCTGTCCGGCCGGGCCGCGAAGCCACGGGGCGCGGCCACCGTCGTCGCCGACCTCTCCCCCGCCGCCGCGCCGGTCTTCGAGCGGCTCCGCGCCTGGCGGGCCGCCACCGCGAAGGAGCAGGGCGTACCCGCGTACGTGATCTTCCACGACGCCACGCTGCGTCAGATCGCCGCCGAGCCGCCGAGTTCGCTGGCCGAGCTGTCCCGGTTCAACGGCGTCGGCGAGAACAAGCTCGCCAAGTACGGCGAGGCCATCCTCGCCGTACTCGCTGAGGGGTGACGAAAGGGCCCGACCCCGTTGGTGGGGTCGGGCCCTTGTGCGTTGGTGTCAGCTGGTGCTGTAGCCGCGGGTGGCGATCCAGTCGGCGAGGTTGTCGACGGTGATGCGGTAGGAGGCGGTGTCCGGGTTGGCGCTGTCGGCGATGGTGACGGTGGTGCCGTTGTTCTGGTAGCCGACGACGCTGATGTAGTGGCCGCCTTCGAAGGAGTGGGTGCCGCCGTCGGTGTCGGTGGTGGTGCCGGCGATGTTGGCGACCACGGCGCGGCCGTCGTCGACGGTGCGGACGATGTCGGTGCGCAGCTTGTCGGTCTGCCGGTCGTCGGCCTTACCGGTCTTGATCTCCACCGAGCGGTAGGGCTTGCCGGTCTCCTTGTTCAGGACCGGGGTGATGTCGTTGATGCTGTTGGTGCCGTTCTCGGTGGTGCCCATCTCGCGGGCCATGGCGTGCACGTCGATGTTCTTGCCGAGCACGCTGATGGCGTTGCGGGCGGCGGCGGGGCCGCAGTAGTAGAAGTTCGGCTGGGCCTCGTAGCGCACGTCGAGTTCCCGCTCACCGCTGTTACGGTCAGCGGCCACGACAGCAGCCTTGCCGGTGGGGGCGGGGGCGGCGTGGGCGGCGATCGCGGGGCCGGCGATCCCACCGGCGGTCGCGGCGATACCGGCAGCGGTCAGCACAGTCTTACGCAGCACAGTGGTAGCCATGATGATGCCTCCCAAAGGGGGGTGGGGGATACGCGGACGCGGGGACGCCTGCGTGCGGGGAAAGGTCTGAAAAGGGGTGGGCCCGGCGGCCGAAAGGGGGCCTGCTCGGGGGCCCGGCGCGACCGGAGCCACGGGGGGCCGGGTCGGCGGCTGGGGGATGTAACGACGGCCGGTGGCCGCTCATTCCGACCGGGGCTGCCAGCGGCCCGGGGGCGGGGCTCCACGCGGTCTGCCAGGTATAACACCCCGCCCCCGGCCCCGATTCCCCCGAGCCGGTGACCCCGACCACCCCACACCGGCCCAAACCCGACACCCCACCCAGGCGGCTCCCCTGAGGGAGCCTGCCCGAGGCGAGCACTGGGAGATCTCGGTACCCAACGGCCCCCTCCGGGGGCCGAAACGCACCAAGATCTCCATTGTTCCCGTTATGCGGAACACTCATCCCATCAAGCGAGAATAGACCGGTTAGGCATCCACACCCACCCGTTCATCCCGTCGATCATGAAGTTGGCGGGCCGACACGCCGACAGCACGGCAGCCAACCTCATGATCACCGGAGGCCCGGGTGGGACGAGCCGGGCACAGGTGGGCCCGACCCGGACACGGGCAGGCCGGACGGGGGTGCGGCGGTGACGCCAACTCCTTGATCAACGAGCTGTGGGAGGGCCGCCGGCGGGGGACGGTCAGGACGGGGTGGGGGCGGGGTCGCTGTCGAGGGCGGCGAGGATCGCCTCGGCGGTACGTCGGCCGACGCCGGGCACCTCGGTGATCTCCTCGACCGTGGCCCCGGACAGCCGCTTCAGCGAGCCGAAGTGCCGCAGCAACGCCTTGCGACGGACCTCGCCCAAGCCGGGGACGTTGTCGAGCGCCGACTCGGTCATCCGCTTGGAGCGTCGCTGGCGGTGGAACGTGATGGCGAAGCGGTGGGCCTCGTCGCGGACCCGTTGCAGCAGGTAGAGCGCCTCCGAGGTGCGCGGCAGGATCACCGGGAACTCGTCGTCGGGCAGCCAGACCTCCTCCAGCCGCTTGGCCAGCCCGCACAACGCCACGTCGTCGATGCCCAGCTCGGCGAGGGCCTTCGCGGCGGCGGCCACCTGCGGCGGGCCGCCGTCGACCACCACGAGCTGCGGCGGGTACGCGAACCGGCGCGGTCGCCCGGTGGTCGGGTCGATGCCGGGGCGGTCGGGGTCGGCGGCGGTCTCCTCGCCCAGCTCCCCGGTCTCGGCGCGGGCGTCGAGGTAGCGGGCGAAGCGCCGGCGCAGCACCTCGGACATGGCGGACAGGTCGTCGGTGGCGCCACGCACGATGAAACGACGGTACTCGTTCTTACGGGGCAGCCCGTCCTCGAACACCACCATGCTGGCGACCACGTCGGTGCCCTGGATCTGGGAGACGTCGAAACACTCGATGCGCAACGGCGACGTCCGCATGTCGAGCGCGTCGGCGATCTCGTCGAGGGCCTGACCGCGGGTGGTCAGGTCACCGGCGCGCTTGAGCTTGTGCCGGGTCAACGCGTCCTTCGCGTTGCGCTCGACGGTCTCCAGCAACGACCGCTTGTCGCCGCGCTGGGGCACCCGCAGCGAGACCCGGCTCCCCCGGCGGGTGGAGAGCCAGTCGGCGAGCGCGTCGGCGTCACCGGGCAGCTCGGGGACGAGCAGCTCCCGTGGGACGTCGGCCTCGCCCTGCTCGCCGCCGTAGACCTGGGTGCAGAAGTGGTGCACGAGGTCGCCGGTGGTCAGCTCCTCGGTCTTCTCCACCACCCAGCCGCGCTGGCCGCGCACCCGGCCGTCGCGGACGTGGAAGACCTGCACCGCGGCTTCGAGGGGGTCGTCGGCGAACGCCACCACGTCGGCGTCGGTGCCGTCGCCGAGCACCACTGTCTGCTTCTCCATGGCCCGGCGCAGCGCGGCCACGTCGTCGCGCAACCGGGCGGCGCGCTCGAACTCCAACTGCTCGCTGGCGTCGAGCATCTCCTTCTCCAGCCGGCGGACCATGGTGTCGGTCCGGCCGGCCATGAAGTCGCAGAAGCCGGTGACGATCTCCCGGTGCCGTTCGGCGGTGACGGTGCCGACGCACGGCGCCGAGCACTTGCCGATGTAACCCAGTAGGCAGGGCCGGCCGACCTGGCCGGCCCGCTTGAACACCCCGGAGGAGCAGGTGCGGGCCGGGAAGACGCGGAGCAGCAGGTCGAGCGTCTCGCGGATGGCCCAGGCGTGCGAGTACGGCCCGAAGTAGCGCACCCCCTTGCGCTTCGCGCCGCGCATCACCTGGAGGCGCGGGTATTCCTCGTCGAGCGTGACCGCGAGGTAGGGGTAGGACTTGTCGTCGCGGTAGCGGACGTTGAACCTCGGGTCGTACTGCTTGATCCAGGTGTATTCCTGCTGGAGTGCCTCCACCTCGGTGGCGACGGTGATCCAGTCGACCGACTCGGCGGTGAAGACCATCTGCCGGGTGCGCTGGTGCAGGTTGACCGGATCGGCGAAGTAGGAGTTGAGCCGGCTGCGCAGGTTGCGCGCCTTGCCCACGTAGATCACCCGGCCGGTGCCGTCGCGGAACCGGTAGACCCCTGGTGACTCCGGGATGGTGCCGGTCGCGGGACGGTAGGTCGAGGGGTCAGCCACGCGCCAAGCGTAGTCCGCACCCCCGACACCCCACCGTCGCCGCGCCCCGCCCGGCCGGCGGGGGCGCGACGCCCGGTCAGGCCAGCGTGATCTGGTCGCCGCTGACCTTGATCTCCTTGGCCGCGAGCGGCTTCGTGGCCGGTCCCTGCTTCACCGACCCGTCGCTGATCGAGAACCGGCTGTTGTGGCAGGTGCAGTTGATGGTGCCGCCGTCGACGTTCGACACCGGGCAGCCCTGGTGCGTGCAGATCGGGTCGAAGCCCTTGAACTGGCCCGCCTCGGGCTGGGTGATCACCACGCCCTTGCTGGCGTAGATCGCGCCGCCGCCGACCGGGATGTCGGTGGTGCGGGCCAGCGGGGCGCTGCTGTCCCGGTTGCCGCCGCCGGCGTCACCGGTGGCGCTGGCGCCGGGCGGTCCGCCGCTGGTCGGGGCCGCTCCCGGGGTGGCGTCGTCGTCGCCGCAGCCCGCCAGCACCACGGCCGCGCCGACCGCGCCGGCGCCCGCGAGCAGGGCCCGGCGGCTCTGGGTGACCGGTTCGGTCCGCGCCTGATCGTCACTCATCTCCGGCCTCTCTCTCGGCTGTCGCCACCGGTTCATGATCCGTGGCCACACTGCGGTACACGCACCAGGGTGGCGCACGGTTCATACCGGCGCGTCACGAACTGCATATCCCCGCGGCCGGACCGGCCGGGCCCGCGCCGGTCAGCACGGACGGGCCGGACCCGGCCCGTCCGCGCGTACGCGTCGGTCAGCGTGCCGTCGCCGGCACCTTACGGGCCCGCGACTTGGTGGCGCCGTTGGCCTTGGCCGCCCGGGTGGTGGCCGCCTTGGCGCCCTTGGCGTCGCCGGCCAGCTTGAGGATCGGCCGCAGGAACTCGCCGGTGTGGCTCTCGGGCACCTCGGCGACCTCCTCCGGGGTGCCGGTGGCGAGCACCGTGCCGCCCCGGTGACCGCCCTCCGGGCCCATGTCGATGAGCCAGTCGGCCGTCTTGATCACGTCCAGGTTGTGCTCGATCGTGATCACCGTGTTGCCCTTGTCGACCAGGCCCTCCAGCACCATGAGCAGCTTGCGGATGTCCTCGAAGTGCAGGCCGGTGGTGGGCTCGTCGAGCACGTAGACCGTCCGCCCGGTGGAGCGCTTCTGCAGCTCGGAGGCGAGCTTCACACGCTGCGCCTCGCCGCCGGAGAGCGTCGGCGCGGGCTGGCCGAGACGCACGTAGCCCAGGCCGACGTCGACGAGCGTCTTGAGGTGCCGGTGGATGGCCGGGATGGCGGAGAAGAACTCGGCCGCCTCCTCGATCGGCATGTCCAGCACCTCGGCGACCGTGCGGCCCTTGTAGTGCACCTCGAGCGTCTCGCGGTTGTACCGCGCGCCCTTGCACACCTCGCAGGGGACGTAGACGTCCGGCAGGAAGTTCATCTCGATCTTGATGGTGCCGTCGCCGGAACACGCCTCGCAGCGCCCGCCCTTGACGTTGAACGAGAACCGGCCCGGACCGTACCCCCGGACCTTGGCCTCGGTGGTCTCGGCGAAGAGCTTGCGGACGTGGTCCCAGACGCCGGTGTAGGTGGCCGGGTTGGAGCGCGGGGTGCGCCCGATCGGTGACTGGTCCACGCCGACGACCTTGTCCACGTGCTCCAGGCCGGTGATCCGGGTGTGCCGGCCGGGCACCAGCCGGGCGCCGTTGATCTGGTTGGCGAGGACCGTGTAGAGGATGTCGTTGACAAGCGTCGACTTGCCCGAGCCGCTGACCCCGGTGACCGCGATGAGCTGACCGAGCGGGAAGCTGACGGTGAGGTTGCGCAGGTTGTGCTCGCGGGCGCCGTGCACCACCAGCTCCCGGCCCGGCGTCTGCGGACGACGGGTGGCCGGCGTCGGAATGGCCCGGCGACCGGCCAGGTACGCGCCGGTGACCGACTCCTCGTTGTCGAGCAGCGCCGGCACCGAGCCGCTGTGCACGATCTTGCCGCCGTGCTCGCCCGCGCCCGGGCCGATGTCGACGATCCAGTCGGCCACCCGGATGGTGTCCTCGTCGTGCTCGACCACGATCAGCGTGTTGCCCAGGCCGCGCAGCCGCAGCAGCGTCTCGATGAGCCGGTGGTTGTCCCGCTGGTGCAGGCCGATCGACGGCTCGTCGAGCACGTAGAGCACGCCGACCAGACCGGAGCCGATCTGGGTGGCGAGCCGGATGCGCTGCGCCTCGCCGCCGGAGAGCGTGCCCGCCGGCCGGCCCAGGGAGAGATAGTCCAGACCGACGTCGAGCAGGAACTTCAGCCGGGCGTTGATCTCCTTGAGCACGCGCTCGGCGATCATCTTCTGCCGGTCGGTCAGCTCGATGCCGGCGAGCAGGTCGGCCGCCTCGCCCACGGAGAGGTTGCAGACCTCGGCGATGCTCTTGCCGGCCAGCGTGACCGCGAGCACCTCCGGCTTGAGCCGGGCGCCACCGCAGGCCGCGCACGGCACGTCCCGCATGTACCCCTCGTACTTGTCGCGGGACCACTCGGACTCGGTGTCGGTGTGCCGGCGCTCGATCCACTGCACCACGCCCTCGAAGCCGGTGTAGTAGGAGCGCTCGCGACCGTACTTGTTGCGGTAGCGGACGTGCACCTGGTCGTCGGAGCCGTGCAGGATCGTCTTCTGCGCCCGCGACGGCAGCGCGCGCCACGGCGTGTCGACGTCGAAGTGCTGGCTCTCGCCGAGCGCCTCCAGCAGGCGCAGGAAGTATTCCAGGTTGTGCCCGGTGGCCCAGGGCTGGATCGCGCCCTCGCGCAGCGTGCGCTCCGGGTCCGGGATGATCAGCTCGGGGTCGACCTCCTTCTTGGTGCCCAGACCGGTGCACTCCGGGCAGGCGCCGTAGGGCGCGTTGAAGGAGAAGACCCGGGGTTCCAGGTCCTCGATCGCGAGCGGGTGGTCGTTGGGGCAGGCCAGGTGCTCGGAGTAGCGGCGCTCCCGGGCCGGGTCGTCCTCCGGCAGGTCGACGAAGTCGAGCAGCACCAGGCCGTCGGAGAGGCCGAGCGCGGCCTCGACCGAGTCGGTCAGCCGCTGCTTGGCGCTCCGCTTCACGCTGAGCCGGTCGATGACCACCTCGATGGTGTGCTTCTCCTGCTTCTTGAGCTTCGGCGGCTCGGTCAGCGGGTGCACCACGCCGTCGACCCGGGCCCGGGCGTAGCCCTTGGCCTGGAGTTCGGCGAAGAGGTCGACGTACTCGCCCTTGCGGCCGCGCACCACCGGCGCGAGCACCATGAACTTGGTGCCCTCGGGCATGGCGAGGACCCGGTCGACGATCTGCTGCGGGCTCTGCTTGGAGATCCGCTCGCCGCAGATCGGGCAGTGCGGCTCACCGATGCGGGCGAAGAGCAGCCGGAGGTAGTCGTAGACCTCGGTGATGGTGCCGACGGTGGAGCGCGGGTTGCGCGAGGTGGACTTCTGGTCGATGGAGACGGCGGGGCTGAGGCCCTCGATGAAGTCGACGTCGGGCTTGTCCATCTGGCCGAGGAACTGCCGGGCGTACGACGACAGTGACTCGACGTAACGGCGCTGCCCCTCGGCGAAGATGGTGTCGAACGCCAGGCTGGACTTGCCCGAGCCGGAGAGCCCGGTGAAGACGATCAGGGCGTCCCGGGGCAGGTCGAGACTGACGTCACGCAGGTTGTGCTCGCGCGCGCCACGGATGATCAGACGGTCGGCCACGGTGCGTGTGCTCCCGGAAGAAGAATGTGCGGCGGGTCTGTTCACCAGACGCCGGATCTGGGTGGTTTTACGAATTGTCGAGGCGCAGGGAAAGCGCCCCGGCAACTCTAGCCCCGAGGTGTGACAACTTCCGGCGCGCGGACATTCCCCCAGTTCAGAGTGCGCCGGGAGTGGGCGGCGTCGCCGGACGCCCGGTGCGTCGCCGCCCACCGCGCCAGCCGCCCCGCCGCTCGGCGGCCACCCGGGCCGCGCGGCGACCGCTCTCGTACGCCAGCTCCCGCTGCAACCGGCGCCAGTTCTCCCAGCGGCGGGCCGGCAACGCGCCGCTGTCCAGCGCGTCCCGCACCGCGCAGGCCGGCTCGGCGTCGTGCGCGCAGTCGGCGTACCGGCAGCCGGTGGCCAGCTCGGCGATGTCGGCGAACGCCCGGTCCAGGCCGGTGGCGCCGTCCAGCAGGCCGACCGCCCGGACGCCGGGGGTGTCCAGCACCGCGCCGCCGCCCGGCACCGGCACCAGCGCCCGCCAGGTGGTGGTGTGCCGGCCCTTGCCGTCGACCCGGCGGATCGCCTGGGTGGGCATCACGGCCGCCCCGGCCAACGCGTTGACCAGGCTCGACTTGCCCGCCCCGGACGGGCCGAGCAGGCCCAGCGTGCGCCCCGGCGCGACGTGCCGGCGCAGCGGCGCCAGGCCGGTGCCGCGCTCGGCGCTGACCGGCAGCACCGGCACCCCCGGGGCCAGCTCGGCGAGCTGCCGGGCCACCGCGGCCGGGTCGGCGGCCAGGTCGGCCTTGGTGAGCACCACCAGCGGCTCGGCGCCGGACTCGTGGACGAGGGAGAGCAGGCGCTCGATCCGGGCGGCGTCCGGCGCCGGGTGCACCGGCTCGATCACCGCGGCGGTGTCGAGGTTGGCGGCCAGCACCTGGCCGCTGGCGTCCTTGCCGGCGGTGCGCCGCACCAGCGCGGTGCGCCGGGGCAGCACCGTCTCCACGGTGACCGGGCCGTCCGGCCAGGTGGCCAGCAGCACCCAGTCACCGGCGCAGGGCAACGCGGTCAGGTCGCGGGCCGCGGCGGCGAGCACGCCGCCGCCGAGGCTCGCCCGTACCGGCCCCTCCGGGCGCAGTACGGTGCACACGCCGCGGTCCACCCGGGCCACCCGCCCGGGTCGGTGGTCGGCGCGTCGATCGAGGTGGGTCGCCCAGTCGGCGTCCCAGCCGAGGGCGGTCAGGTCGAGGGTCATGGCGTCCTCATCGGGGTCGTGGGATCAGGGCGGACACACGCGCGGGGACCGGCATGCGCACCACCTCCCTCCGACTCCCGGCGTCACGGCGTGAAGCCGTCGGCCCCGACGGTAGGACGCGCGGCGACGCGCCGAAAGCGATTTCCCCGGCGGCGCGGCGCGGGCCGGCCCGCTACTGTCGAACCCGATGACGACTGACCCCCTGCTGCTGACCGGCGAGCTGGCCGAGGCGAACGACCGGCTGCTGCGTACCGTGACCGCCCTGGCCGCCGCGGACGTCGCGGCGCCGTCGCTGCTGCCGGGGTGGACCCGCGCGCACGTGCTCACCCACCTGGCCCGCAACGCCGACGGGTTCGTCAACCTGCTCACCGCCGCGCGCACCGGCGCGGACATCCCGATGTACGCCTCGGTCGAGGCGCGGAACGCCGACATCGAGGCGGGCGCCGGGCGCGGCCCGGCCGACCTCCTGGACGACCTGCGTCGCAGCGGCCAGCGCTTCGACGTGGCGGTGGCGGAGATGCCGCCCGGTGCGTGGGGCGCCACGGTGCAGACCCGGCGCGGCCCGTGGCCGGCGGCGCTGCTGGTCTGGGCCCGGCTGCGCGAGATCGAGGTGCACCACGTCGACCTGGCCGCCGGCTACCGGCCGGCGGACTGGCCGGAGGCGTTCGCCCAGCGGCTGCTGCACGAGGTGGCCACCGGGCTGGCCGACGACCCGGCCGCGCCGGCCATGCTGCTGCGGCCCGACGGCCCGGCGCGCGACCTCGTCGTGGGCGATCCCGAGGGCGCGCCCACGATCACCGGCCCCGCGCCGGAACTCGCCGCCTGGCTGACCGGCCGGGGCACGGGCGAGCTGCTCACCGTCGATCCCGACGGCCCTCTGCCGAACCCACCGGAATGGATCTGAACCCCGTCATGACCTACACCGGAGACGTCACGCCCGGCGGCCCGCCGGCCGTGCGCGAACTCGACCGGCTCACCGTGACCAAGCTGTCGGTGGGCCCGATGGACAACAACGCCTACCTGCTGCGCTGCCGCGCCACCGGCGAGCAGGCGCTGATCGACGCCGCCAACGAGGCGCCCCGGCTGCTGGAGCTGGTCGGCGACGGTGGGCTGGCGACGGTGGTGACCACCCACCGGCACATGGACCACTGGGTCGCGCTGGAGGAGGTGGTCGCGAAGACCGGCGCCCGCGCGCTGGTGCACGCCGACGACGCCGAGGGCCTGCCGATCGCCGCCGAGCCGCTGCACGAGGGCGACACGGTCCGGGTCGGCGACTGCGAGCTGGAGGTGATCCACCTGCGCGGGCACACGCCGGGGTCGATCGCGCTGCTCCACCGCGACCCGTCCGGCACCCCGCACCTCTTCACCGGGGACTCACTTTTCCCCGGTGGCGTCGGCAACACCGACCAGGACCCGGAGCGGTTCGGCCGGCTCATCGACGACGTCGAGGCGAAGCTCTTCGACCGGCTGCCGGACGAGACCTGGTTCTACCCGGGTCACGGCAAGGACAGCACACTCGGCGCCGAGCGGCCCGCCGTGCCGCAGTGGCGGGCCCGCGGCTGGTGACCCGCGCCGGGTCCGGCCTCCCCCGTGGCGGCCGGACCCGACCCGGTCAGCCGGTCACCGCGCTGCCGCCTTCCGGCCCGCGCCGCCGCCTTCCGGCCCGCGGCGTCGCCGGGCACCAGCACCCCGAGCAGGGGTACGACGTCGGCGAGCATCACCACGCCCAGCAGGCCCGTCAGCGGGGTGGTGGGCAGTCGCCCGAACCGGGTGAGCAGGGCCGTCACGCCGAGCACGCTATGCCCGGCCGGCCACCCGGCACATCGGGCGTGATCCCCCAGCCGCCCCGGAGATCCCCTCCGGATGATCCCCGAGGGGTCAGCGGGGGCGCAGCACCTGGACCCGGCGTACCGGGGAGTCGACCGAGGGCTCGGTGGTGGGCACCGGGTAGCTGGCCACCAGTTCCAGCCCGGCCGGCGGCAGGTGGCCCCGGTCCGGGTCGCCGACCAGCACCTCGACGCCCCGGTCCGCGCACCGTCGCAGGTAGGGCAGCACCCGCGCGGCCAGCTCGGCGTCGTAGAGGGCGTCGCCGGCGACCAGCAGGTCGACGCCGGCCACCCCGTCGAGCAGGTCGTCGCTGTCGACGGCCACCCGGACCCGGTTCGCCCGCGCGTTGACGGTGACGGCGGCCACCGCGTACGGGTCGACGTCGTTGGCGACCACCCGGTCGGCGCCGGCGAGCGCGGCGGCGATGGCGACCAGCCCGGAACCGGCGCCCAGGTCGAGCACGCGCCGCCCGGCGGCGAGTTCGGGATGGTCGAGCAGGTGCCGGGCCAGCGCCTGCCCACCGGCCCAGACCGAGGCCCAGTACGGCGGCGGGAGCGGCCGCCCGGCGGCGGCCTCCATCCGCGCCCACCACAGGATGGCGTCCTCGGCCAGGTGCAGCCGCACCTCGGGCACGAACGGCGTGGCCACCAGGCGCAGGCGGTCGGGGCCCGCACCGGGCGCCGTGATCTCCCGTTCCAGGTCGGCCAGCGCCGTTGTTGTGCTCATCCGGGCAAGCATGCCGTGCCCCGGGTCGGGTCGGGGAGGGTTTCCGGTTCGCAGGTATTCGTGAGCCACGCCGGCACTTCCGCCAGCGGATCCGGGTTCGGGCGGTTACTGTCGAGGAGGTACAGGGGCGATCACCGACCGCGGGTCGGTGCTCACCCGCATTGAACAGGGAGAGACGCATGGCAACCGGCACGGTCAAGTGGTTCAACTCGGAAAAGGGCTTCGGCTTCATCGAGCAGGACGGCGGAGGCCCGGACGTGTTCGTCCACTACTCGGCCATCCAGAGCGGTGGCTACCGCGAGCTGAACGAGGGCCAGAAGGTCGAGTTCGAGGTGACGCAGGGCCAGAAGGGCCCGCAGGCGGACAACGTCCGTCCGATGTGACGTAGTGCCGGTGGCGGCGGTCGGGCTCCGACCGCCGCCGCAGCGCGTCGTCAGGCGGGTGCCGCCGGCAGCTCACGTCGCCGGCGTAGCGGCCCGATCAGCAGGATCAACGGGGTGAGCGCCAGCCAGGCGGTCATCAGACGGATCGCGCCTCCCGGCCCCCAGGCGGCGCCCAGCCCGCCGGCTACCAGCGCGGCGAGCGGGATGGTGCCGTAGTTGAGCAGGTGCATGCTCACGGTGACGCGGCCGAGCAGCCGGTGCGGCGTGTACGTCTGCCGGAAGCTGCCCTTGACCACGTTGCCGACCGCCACGCCCAGGCTCACCAGCGCGCCGCCGAGCACCAGCCAGGCCACCCGCGCGCCGGGGCCGGCGAGTGGGATCAGCAGCGCGGGCGGCCCGGTGAGCGCGCCGGCGAGCAGTAGCGCGCGGGCGGTGCCGAGCCGCCGGGCCAGCCGGGCGGCCAGCGCCGCGCCGACGACCCCGCCGACGCTGGCCAGGCCGATCAGGAGACCGACCAGGCCGGCCGGCAGCCCGGCCGAGCGGACCAGGAAGACGACCAGCACCGCCTGGTAGCCGGTGAGCCCGATGTTGCTCGCCGCGCCGAAGACGGTCAGCACCCGCAGGCACGGATCCCGGGCGACGAAGCGCAGCCCGTCGGCCACGTCCCGGCGCATGGACGCCGTCCCGGTGGCCCGGCACGGGTGTGGCTCGACCGCGCGGATGCGGTGCAGGCACAGCGCGGACGCCAAAAAGCTCACCGCGTCCAGCGCCACCGCGGTCACCGCGCCGGCGAGCTGGGCGATCAGCCCGGCCAGTCCGGGGCCGAGCAGGTAGCTCGCGGTCTGGGTGGCGTGCAGCCGGGCGTTGGCCGGCGGCACCTGGTCGGGCGGCAGCAGGGTGGGCAGGTAGACCTGGTCGGCGGTCTCGAAGAAGACCCGGGCCAGGCCGGCGCCGAGCGCCACGACCAGCAGGTGCCCGACGGTGAGCAGGTCGAGCAGCGCGGCGACCGGGACGCTGGCGAACAACGCGGCGGCGACCAGGTCGGCGGCGATCATCACGGGCCGACGACGGACCCGGTCGACCCATGCTCCCACCGGCAGGCCGGCCAGCAGCCAGGGCAGCCAGGCGGCGGCGGTCAGCACCGCCACCTGGAACGTGCTGGCGTCGAGCACCGCCACGGCGACCAGCGGCAGCGCCACGGCGGTCATGTTGCTGCCCACCGCGCTGATGGTGTGGCCGGTCCAGAGCAGCCGGAAGTCGCGGTGCCGGAACAGGCCGCCGGACGGCGCGACCGCGGGCGGGGCGGAGGCGCCGGCCGGGGCGGTCACGGCCGGGCCGGGACGCCGTGGGTGAACACGAAGACCGGCTCGCGGCGCTGCCCGTCGTCGGGGACCGGACGGTCGGCCCAGCGACTGAACAGCGCGATCACCTCGCGGCTCAGCTCGGCCAGCTCGTCCGGGGTCAGGTGCAGCCAGTGGTCGGTGCTGAACGGGGCATCGCCCCAGGCGGCGTGCGTCTCGTCGGCGGCGGCGTGCCAGGCCCGCACCAGGGCGGTGTGCCGCTCCAGGTTGAGCGAGCCGGCCGCGTCGGCCACGACCCGGGTGGACGGGTCGTCGTCGAAGTCGGACTCGGACCACCGCACGCCTCTGCTCCGCAGCTTCCACCAGCGTTCCCGCCGGTCGCGGGCCAGCTCGGGCGCCTCGACCAGCAGGTCGGCGGCGGCCAGCACCTTCAGGTGGTGACTGACGTTCGCCGGGGCCTGGTCGGTGCGCTCGGCGAGCAGGCCGACGGTGCACGGGCCGTACACCTTGAGCACGTCCATGAGGCGGCGGCGCAGCGGATGGGCGAGCGCGGCGAGCACCCGCGAGTCGGTGACCTGGCGCACGGTGGGTTGGTCCATGCGACCGAGTCTGACATTCGCAAGAGCTGTTGCGCAATGACTGTTGCGGAATGCCCGGCGCCGCGACGCGGCAGTCGTCGCGGCGCGGACGGTCAGGCGGTCAGCCGCCGGGACAACTCGTCGGCGACGTCGCGGGCGATCTGCGGCGGAATGGCCTCGGCGATCTTCTCCGGCGGCAGCCCGGCGAGCACGCCGGTGACGATCTGCTGCTCGTCGGTGAAGTCCCTGCCGGACAGCTCGGTCACCTGCGCCACGAGCGCCGGCCAGGCCCGCAGCATCGCCAGCATCTGCTGGAGCGGGGAGTTCGCCAGCGGCGGGTTGACCAACCCGACCGTGTTGGCCGGCGAGATCAGCCAGTTACGCAGGTTCTGCAGGTCGGCCAGCACGTCGCCGACCGTACGGCTGGTCGAGCCGGTGTTCCCGATGAGTTTGTCGGTCTGTTCCATGTCGTCCTCCGGTTTCGCGGGGGTGATCAGCCCGATGGCGGTGAGGTAGCGGCGGAACAGCGGGGTCTGGTCCCGGCCCGCCCTGGTCGAGTCGCGGAAGAAGCTGATGTGGGTGTGGTACAGGTGGCTGCTGTCGCCGCTGGTGCGCCGACCCAGCCGGTCCCAGCGCCGCACGGTGCGGCCGTCCGGGGAGTAGATGACCTCCCGGATGTCCCGGGTGTCGGCCGCGTTCGCCGCGCACTGCGCCACCAGCCAGGTGGAGAACGTACGCAACGTGTGGATGGCGCCGCCGGAGCGGACCGAGAACGTGCCGACGTCCAACGCGGACGCGTACAGGGTCAGCCCGGAACGGTCCCGGGTGGACTCCACCACCGAGTAGTCGTTGGTCACCACCCGGTCCGAGCCGCAGTGGTAGCCGCCCCGGTGGCTGGGATCACCGACGATGCCGACCTCCGCCGGCTCGAGGTCCTGATCCCGGACGACGTTCTTGTCGACGTTGAGGTAGGTGAGTAACAGGCTGCGGACGGCCAGCAGGTTCGCCGGAGCCGACGTCATGGCGGATCCCCTTTCGAGCGATGTCGGCAAGGGAGCGACCATCACTACGTGTGATGGCTTGAGATCTGCGGACGCGCCCCTGCCGGATGGCTGCACAGCAACGGGCACTTGCTCGGAGCGTATCCCCACTTGCGGAGAAATCCCAGCTCAGGAGCAATATTTGCGATTATCTGCCCGGTGTGGACGCGGGCGGCACGACCGGCAGCAGCAACACCGAGGGATGCTCGGAATCATGCACCACCTCGCGCCATCCCGCACGCAGCGTGACAGCGGTGCCGAGTGGTTCCCCGGTGCCGGGATTACGCGCCCAGCGCGGGTGTGCGCCGCCGGAGACCTGGAG
The DNA here is from genome assembly GCF_045040125.1 of Micromonospora sp. NBC_01392. Lineage (NCBI taxonomy): Bacteria > Bacillati > Actinomycetota > Actinomycetes > Micromonosporales > Micromonosporaceae > Micromonospora > Micromonospora sp. NBC_01392. The sequence continues at coordinate 5,310,199 of NZ_CP109549.1, forward strand.
GCGCAGCCGGTGCCCCGGCGCGAACCGGTACGCGGTCGGCCAGAGCGTGACCGGCACCCGCACCACGCCCGACGCGCCGGCCGGGAACCGGCCCGGTTCGACGCGGACCAGGCCGTCGCAGACGTTCCAGGACCGGCCGCGCCGGTCCACGTCGCACAGCCGCACGAACACGTCCAGGTAGGACAGCTCGCTGCGCAGGTGGATCTCGGCGTGCACCGGCCCGATCACCTCGACCGGGTCGTCGAGCGGCTCGCCGGTGTAGGTGAGCACGTCCGGGCGGGACTCCACCGGCCGGTTGTCGACCGCGCCCGCCCGCTGGGCCACCAGCAGCGGGCCGCCCAGCGACGGGGTCGGGTCGGCCGGGTCGTACCGGATCCGGTCCGGCGGACCGCCCACCGGCGGGGCGGGCGACAGGCCACCGCCAGGACGCAGGTGCCAGCGCGTCGGCGTGCCGGGCGGCGGCCAGTCGGGCAGGTCACGCCACCCGCCCCCGACGCCGCCCACGTGCACCCGCACCGGCGCGCGCGCCGCCTCCGCGCCGGGGGACGCCGGCCGGCCGGTCAGGTGCTCGTCGAACCAGTCCAGCCCCTCGCGCAGCGCCGCCACCAGCAGACCCGGACTGCCGTGGGTCCACGGGCCGACGGTCAGCCGTGGCCGGGCGCCGGCGGCGCGCAGCCGGGCGTAGTCGTCGAGCTGGGCCGGGAGGAAGATGTCCTGCCAGCCGCTGACCATGGCGACCGGCGCCCGCACCTCGGTGATCCGGTCGCCGAAGACCCGGGCGCGCCAGTAGTCCGCGCCCGGCGTGTGGTGGCGCAGCCACTCCTGGAAGAACGGCACGGTCACGCCGGTGGCCACCCGGTCCGCCTCGACCAGCGGCAGGTGGGCCAGCGCCCGGACCAGCCGGGGCTGGCCGCGCTTGAGTTCCCACTGCCGGGCCAGCCAGGGCACGGTCTGCGCCTGGAGCAGCTCCGCCCAGGTGAGCACCGTGTCCAGCGCGAACGACTCGCCCGCGTACGTCGAGTCGCGGGTGGCCGAGGCGGTCACCACGGCGACCATCGCGCGCAGCTCGTCACCGGCCTCGGCGGCCACCGCCCACTGCACGAAGCCCTGGTAGCTGGCGCCGAACATGCCGAACACGCCGGTCCACCAGGGCTGGCGGCGCAGCCAGTCGAGCGTGTCCAGGCCGTCGTCGCGCTCGTGCACCAGCGGGTCGAACTCGCCGCCGGAGCCGTACGTGCCACGGCAGGACTGGATCACCACGTGATGACCGCGTTCGGCGACCAGGCGACCGAGCAGCCGCATCGGGCCGCCCCGCCCGTACGGGGTGCGGATCAGCACGCAGGCCGCGCCCGGCAGGTCCGGCGCGTAGTGGTCGGTGCGCAGGGTGACCCCGTCGCGGACCCGCACCGGGGCGTCCCGGGTGACGGTGACCCGGCCGGCGCGGGCGGCGGGCAGCCGCAGCGCGGCCGCGGCGAGCCGGGTGACGAGCCGCACGGTCAGCGGTCGCCGGGCGGTTCGGTGGCGGTGCCGCGGGCGGCGCGCACCTCGTCGCGGTGCGCCCGCATGCTGTGCACCATCTCGCCCATGAACCGGTGCACCACGGCCAACTCGTCGTCGGTGAACCGGTCCATCACCTCGTCGGTGCGCCGGCCCAGCGGGCCGAAGAAGCTCTGCGCCAGCGTCGCGCCGCGGTCGGCGTAGTGCAGCAGGATCTTGCGGCGGTCGGCGGTGTCCCGGTCACGCCGGATGTGGCCGGCGCGCTCCAGCCGGTCGACGAGCGCGGTCACCGAGCCGGAGGAGAGGTTGAGCATCTCGCCGAGGCGGCCGGGGGTGATCGGCTCGCCCACCAGCTCGGCCTCCATCACCGCGATCAGCGCCTGGAGGTCGGTGGGGTTCAACCCGTGCAGCCCGGCGAACGCGTGCCCGACGTGCTGGGCGTCCACCGAGTAACGACGCAGGTCGTTGGTGATCTCCGCGACCATGCGTCCCCGTGGGTCGTTCCGTCGCCGGTACATGCCGTGCCCCGTCACCGCTCGCCGCCATCCCCTCGGTCCGGCTTGCAGCATAGAGCCTTGCCGGATAATCTCGCTCATCAAGATACTCGGCTGGCGAGAATCACCCCGCAGGATCAAGAGGGCATCCGATGTCACTGTTCACCCGCGTCGCCCGGGGCCGGCTGGCCGCCTGGCTCACCGTGGCCGCCGCACTCGTCGTCGGCGCGGTGGTCTTCGGGTTACCCCGGCCGGACAACCCCGAACCGGTCTCCGCCACCGGCCTGTCCGTCGAGTGGCAGTCCACCCAGGTCGAGCGCCTCCAGGACCAGTTGCCGTCGCGGGACACCCAGCCCGCGCTGGTCGTGGTCAGCCGCGCCGACCGGGCTCCGCTCAGCGCGTCCGACCGGTCCGCGCTGGACGCCGCGGCCGGCAGGCTGGGCCCGCTCGCTGTCGGCGGCCGGGTCGCCCCCGCCCAGCTCTCCCCCGACGGCACCGTGGCGCTGGTCGCCGTGCCGCTGTCCACCGCGGGCGACCAGCAGGCCGTGGTCGACGAGGTGGGCAAGGTGCGCGACGCGGTGGCCGACCTGCCCGACGACCTGACCGTCGAGGTCACCGGCGGTCCCGCCTTCACCGCCGACCTGAGCAAGGTCTTCCAGGGCGCCGACACCACGCTGCTGCTGGTCACCGCCGCCGTCGTGGCGCTGCTGCTGCTGATCACCTACCGCAGCCCGTTCCTGTGGCTCGTGCCGCTGCTCGTGGTGGCCGCCACCGAGCAGCTCACCCTGCGCACCGTCGAGACCGTCGTGCCCGCGCTGGGGATCTACCTGCCCAGCGGCCAGGTCACCGGCATCGCCAGCGTGCTGGTCTTCGGCGCCGCGACCGACTACGCCCTGCTGCTCATCGCCCGCTACCGCGAGGAGCTGCGCCGCGAGGAGAACCGGTTCACCGCCATGCGGGCCGCGCTGCGCCGCACCGCCGAGCCGATCCTGGCCAGCGGCGGCACCGTCGTCCTCGGCGTGCTCACGCTGCTGCTGTCCGAGCAGGAGACCAACCGGGCGCTCGCGGTGGCGTGCGCCATCGGTGTGGTGTTCGCCATGCTCTCCGCCCTGTTCGTGCTCCCCGCCGCGCTGGTGCTGTTCGGCCGGGGCCTGTTCTGGCCGTTCGTTCCGCGCGTCGGCAGCGCCGCCCGGGAGGGCCGGCTCTGGGGCCGCCTCGGCGAGCTGGTCGTCCGCCGGCCCCTGCCGGTCGCGGTGCTGGCCACGCTGCTGCTCGCCGGCCTCGCGCTCGGCGGGCTGGGCATCCGCACCGGCCTGTCCGAGACCGAGCAGTTCCGGGAGCGGCCCGAGGCGGTCGCCGGCGCGGAGACGCTCGCCCGCGCCTTCCCGGCCGGCAGCACCCAGCCGGTCGCGGTGCTCACCAACCCGCAGGCGGCACCCGCGGTGCTCGCCGCCGCCGGCGCGGTCGACGGTGTCGCCTCGGCCCGGCCCGGCCTCGCCGGGGACCGGGTCGCCCAGGTCGACGTGGTGCTCACCGCCGAACCCGGCACCGCCGCCTCCGACCGGGCCGTGACGGCGCTGCGCGACGCGGTCGCCGCCGTGCCCGACTCCGCGCCCCCCACCGTCGCCGGGGCGGACGCCCCGGACGGCGCGCTGGTCGGCGGCACGGTCGCCGCCACCTACGACTCCGACCAGGCCAACACCCGGGACCTACGGCTGATCCTGCCGATCATCCTGCTGCTGGTCGGCGCCGTGCTGGTGCTGCTGCTGCGCGGCCTGCTGGCCCCGCTGCTGCTGGTGCTGACCGTGATCGCGTCGTTCTTCGCCAGCCTCGGCGCCGCCTGGCTGCTCTTCGACCACGTGCTGGACTTCCCGGCGCTGGACAGCGGCGTGCTGCTGCTGGCGTTCGTGTTCCTGGTCGCACTCGGCGTGGACTACAACATCTTCCTGGTCACCCGGGCCCGGGAGGACGCCCGCCGGACCGGGACCCGGGACGGCATGCTGTCCGCGCTGCGGGTCACCGGCGGCGTCATCACCAGCGCCGGCGTGCTGCTGGCCGCGGTCTTCGCGGTGCTCGGCGTGCTCCCGCTGATCACGCTCACCCAGATCGGGATCATCGTCTGCGTGGGCGTGCTGCTGGACACGCTGCTCGTCCGGACCGTGCTGGTGCCGGCGCTGGCGTTCCTGCTCGGCGACCGGTTCTGGTGGCCGGGGCGGATCACCCGCGACCCGGACGCGCCCACCGAGGCGACCCACGCACCGGCCGAGCCGGTCACCGCGCGGGACTGACCCGGTGACCGGGCGTCGGCAGCACGCCGACGCCCGGTCGCCGCGGGCCGCTCAGAAGCCGAGGCACTCGCAGCTGGTCATCAGCTCGCGGACGTTGTGGACGTACTGCGGGTTGGGGATCGCCAGCGGCTGCCCCTCCCGGGCCACCGCGCCGTGCCCGTAGTTGTACGCCGAGATCACGGCGTTGAGCAGGCAGGAGTTCAGCTCGGCGGTGCACAGCGAGGCGTCCAGCCGGTAGTCCGACTCGAAGTACATGTCGCCGATGTACTTGGTCAACCAGGCCAGGTAGGTGCCGCCCAGGTAGGCGTTGTCCCGGTAGTCGTCGATGTCGTACGACTGCTCGAACCGCTGGTTCATCCACTCCGCGGTGGCCGGCATGACCTGCATCAGCCCGACGCCGCCGTCGCAGGCCACGATTGTCGACTGCCAGCCGCTCTCCTGCCAGGCGGTCGCCTTCATCAGCGCCGACGGGATGCGGATGTCGGGCGCGGAGGTGGGCCAGTAGGTGCGGGCCGCCGCGTCGGCCAGCGCCGCCTTGACCTGGCTCTGCGTCGCCTTGGTGCCCCGGTGGGTGGGCTTGCAGCCGCTGGGCGCCGGCTTCGGCGGGGGCGGCGGCACCCGCGTCTCGGTCGGCGGCTTCGGCCGGGCCAACGGCGCCGTCGACGTGCGGGACGGCTTCGGCCGTGGCTTCCCGCTCGCCTTCGCGCTGGGGCTGGGCTTGCCACCGATCGCCTCGACCGCCGGCGGCGCCTCGCTCGGCGCGTCGGCCGGCGCCTCCGCCGGCTCCTCGACCGGAGCCGCCGTGGGCAGCTCCGCCGCCACCCCGCGGACCGGCCGTTCCTCGCCGCCGCACCCGGTCACCGTGCCCGCCGCCAGCAGTGCCGCCACCGCAGCCGCGGCCCACCGGCCGACTCCTCGCCGCATCGATCCTCCCCGTGGTCCCCCGTCCGGCGCACCCTAGCAGGGATCGACGGGGGTCCGGGGCCCCCGCGACGCCGGCCGGCGAGCCCGGGGCCGCGGCGGCCCCTCCCCCGCGTCCGGGCCGCCCGGGCCGGCGTCCGCCGGGCCCGACGAATCAGCGACCGCCACCGGGCCGGACTGGTCGGCGTCCGCCGGGTCGGCCCGGCCGTCCCCGCTCGCCGCCCGGTTCCGGGTCGACCAGGCGATCACGAACACGGCGGTCCAGGCGGCGCCCAGCAGCACCGACGAGGCGGTGCCGCTGGCCGCGCTCCAGCCCAGGTAGAGCCGCGCGCCGGTGACCGCCACCACCCCGGCCGAGGCGGCCGTCCAGACCGCCACCCCGACCGGCCAGCGCGCCCCGCGCGAGAGCAGCCAGGCCAGCGTGCCGAAACTCGCCGTCACCAGCGCGTTCTGGCCGGGGAACAGGTCACGGACCCGGTCCGGGACGCCCGGACCGGTCAGGTCGACCACCCCCACCAGCAGCACCAGCGGCACCGCCGCACCGACCGTGCCGACCACCCCGAGCAGGTCCGCCCGCCAGGGCCGGTGCCGCCGGGCCACCACCGCCGCCACCAGGGCCACCGCGGTGATCAGCACCCAGCCACGCAGCACCGACACGACGGCCAGCGCCGCGTCCGCCACCCCCGGGGTACGCCGGGCGGCGAACCAGTCGCCGACCAGCCCGTCGAGCACCCCGAGCCCGCTGTGCCGGACCACCGCCGCCAGCAGGGCCGCCACCGCCAGCCCGGCGGCGAACAGCAGCGCCAGCCCGAACACCAGGTTGACCAGCCACGCACCGACCGGACCGACGCGCATGCCGAGCAGGAGGAACACCACCCCGTACCGGGCCCGGAGCCAGCGCAGCGGTGGCAGCGCGGCGGCGCGGGCCGCCAACGCCCGGGCCGGGTCCGGGTTGCGCCCGAGCCAACGGCCGGCCAGCACCACGCCGAGCAGGCACAGCAGCAGCACCAGCACCGCGCCGGTGGCGCGGCCGAGCAGGTCCGACACCCGCCGGTACGACTCGCCGGCCAGGTAACCGGCCAGCACGGACGCGCCGACCCAGCTCACCACCCCGGCCAGGTTCCACGGCGCGAACCGCCGGTACGACATCCCGGCGCCGCCGGCCAGCCGGGGCGCCAGCGTGCGGGCGAACGCGACCCAGCGCGCGGCCATCATGCCGCGCCCGCCCAGCCGGTCCAGCAACTCCTCGGCGCGTCGCCACCGGTGCGGCCCGATCCGGGCGCCGAGCCCGGAGGCGCGCAACCGCGGCCCGTGACGCCGCCCGGCCCGGTAGGCGAGTGTGTCTCCGATCACGGCGGCGGCCGTCATCACCGCCAGCACGGGGGCGAGCCGTAGCGTCCCCGCGTACGCTAGGAAGCCGACCAGCAGCAGGGTCGCCTCGCCCGGCACCAGCAGCCCGAAGATCACCGCGGTCTCGCCCGCGACGATCAGCGCGGCGACCAGGTAGATCAGCAGGGGCGGCAGCCCTTGCAGCCAGTTCAGCAGATCAGGCATTCGGCACCCGCACGGGAGCCAGCATGCCAGTGGCTGGAACGGTCGGCCCAGCACTTTCGACACAGATCCGGGCCATCTCGGGGTGACCCCGAGGCGTGCCCCGGCAACCGCAGACAGGAGTATGGAGGGTATGCAGCTTCGCACCGACCTCCGCAACGTCGCCATCATCGCCCACGTCGACCACGGCAAGACGACCCTGGTCGACGCCATGTTGCGGCAGGCCGGCGCCTACGGCGCCCGCGGCGAGGACACCGAGCGGGTCATGGACTCGGGGGACCTCGAGCGGGAAAAGGGCATCACCATCCTCGCCAAGAACACCGGCGTGCGGTACCTGCCGGCGGACGGCTCCGACCCGGTGACGATCAACATCATCGACACCCCCGGCCACGCCGACTTCGGTGGTGAGGTGGAGCGCGGCCTGACCATGGTCGACGGCGTGGTGCTCCTGGTGGACGCCAGTGAGGGCCCGCTGCCGCAGACCCGGTTCGTGCTCCGCAAGGCGCTGCGCGCCCGGCTGCCGATCATCCTGGTGATCAACAAGGTGGACCGGCCGGACTCCCGGATCAAGGAGGTCGTGGACGACACCTACGAGCTCTTCCTGGATCTGGACGCCGACGAGGAGCAGATCGACTTCCCGATCGTCTACGCCTGCGCCCGCGACGGCATCGCCTCGCTGACCCAGCCCGCCGACGGCTCGGTACCCGACGACAGCACCTCCCTGGAGCCGCTGTTCCGCACCCTGCTCGACACCATCCCGCCGCCCGCGTTCGAGGACGGCGCGCCGCTGCAGGCGCACGTCACCAACCTCGACGCCTCGCCGTTCCTGGGCCGGCTCGCGCTGTGCCGGGTCCGCCAGGGCACGATCAGCAAGGGTCAGACCGTGGCCTGGTGCCGCACCGACGGCAGCACCCAGCGGGTCCGCATCTCCGAGCTGCTGATGACCGAGGGTCTGGAGCGCAAGCCCGCCGACTCGGCCGGCCCCGGCGACATCATCGCGGTCGCCGGCATCCCGGAGATCATGATCGGCGAGACGCTGGCCGACGCCGAGAACCCGGTCCCGCTGCCGCTGATCACGGTCGACGAGCCGGCCATCTCGATGACCATCGGCACCAACACCTCGCCGCTGGTCGGCCGGGTCAAGGGCGCCAAGGTCACCGCGCGGATGGTCAAGGACCGGCTCGACAAGGAGTTGGTCGGCAACGTGTCGCTGCGGGTGCTGCCCACCGAGCGGCCGGACGCCTGGGAGGTGCAGGGCCGCGGTGAGCTGGCCCTGGCGATCCTGGTCGAGCAGATGCGCCGCGAGTCCTACGAGCTGACCGTCGGCAAGCCGCAGGTGGTCACCAAGGAGATCGACGGCAAGACCTGCGAGCCGGTCGAGCGGCTGACCATCGACGCCCCGGAGGAGTACCTCGGCGCGATCACCCAGCTCCTCGCGACCCGCAAGGGCCGGATGGAGCAGCTGGTCAACCACGGCACCGGCTGGATCCGGATGGAGTGGCTGGTCCCGGCGCGCGGCCTGATCGGCTTCCGCACCGAGTTCCTCACCGACACCCGGGGCACCGGCATCCTGCACCACGTCTTCGAGTCGTACGAGCCGTGGTTCGGTGAGCTGCGTACCCGCAACAACGGCTCGCTGGTCGCCGACCGGGCGGGCGCGGTCACCTCGTTCGCGATGATCAACCTTCAGGAGCGGGGTCAGCTCTTCGTCGAGCCGACCACCGAGGTGTACGAGGGCATGATCGTCGGGGAGAACTCCCGTTCCGACGACATGGACGTCAACATCACCAAGGAGAAGAAGCTCACCAACATGCGGGCGTCGACCTCCGACGAGACCGAGAAGCTGATCCCGCCGCGCAAGCTGTCGCTGGAGCAGGCGCTCGAGTTCTGCCGCGAGGACGAGTGCGTCGAGGTCACCCCGACCGCGGTGCGCATCCGCAAGGTGGTCCTCGACCAGCAGCAGCGCGGCCGGGCAGCGGCCCGCCGCAAGCACGCCGGCTGACCCACCCGCTCCGCATCCCGCACTTTCACGGAAAGAGTGGCCATTCCCCGGGGAATGGCCACTCTTTCCGTGAATCAGCGCCCCCGGTGGGGGTGGGGTTTGGTGGCGGCGAAGGCCAGGGCGTCGGGGATCGGGCCGGAGCCGGACTCGACCACCCGGTCGAGCACCAGGCCGGCGGCGGTGACGGCGGTGAGCAGGTCGGCCAGGGGCAGGTGCCAGGCGCCCACCCGGGCCCGCACGCCGTGCGAGTTCCACGACCGGACGGTGCGCTGCCGCTCGGCGTAGCCGCCGTCGATCACGATGCGCTCCTGGTCGGACCGGTCGGCGAACGCGCCGCAGAAGCACGGATGCACCCCGACGTGCACCAGCCGGCCGCCCGGCGCCAACACCCGGGCCATCTCCGCGACCGCCGCCGGATAGTCCGGCATGTCGGTGTGCGCCAGCAGGCAGACCGCGGCCGGCACCACACCGTCGGCGAGCGGCAGCGCGGTCGCGTCGGCGCGGGCCACCGGCAGCCGGGCCCGGGCGTGCCGCAACTGCCCGGCCGACAGGTCCACGCCCACCGGCGTCCAGCCGAGCCGGCGCAGCTCCGCGGCGTGCGCCCCGGTGCCGCAGCACAGGTCCAGGCAACGACCCGAGCCGCCGCCCAGCAGCTCCGCCAGCACCGACCGGACCCGGTCCATGTAGGTCGCCGAACCGACCGTGGCGTACTCCTCGTACCAGTCGGCGATCTCGTCGTACAGGGGGGTCGTCATTCCCGCACGCTAGACCCGGACACGATGCCGGCGCAGCCCCGCGCCACGAAGATCCGCTACGGTCACCTGCATGATCTGGGATGAGCTCGACGCGCACCTGGACCGGGTGCCCGGCACCGTCTCCGCGTACGTGGGACGCCCCGGCGCCCGGCCCGTCTGGACCCGACAGGCCGACGCCACCCACTACGCGGCGAGCACCATGAAGGTGGCCGTACTGGTGGCGCTGCACCGGGCCGCCGAGGCCGGCCGGCTCGACCTGGACGCGCCGGTGCCGGTGCGCAACGCGTTCGACTCCGCCCAGCCCGGCGCGCCCCGCTTCACCAACGCCCGCGACTACGACAACGACGAGGCGGTCTGGGACGCCGTCGGCGGCACCGCGCCGCTGCGCTGGCTCGCCGAACGCATGATCATCCGATCCAGCAACCTGGCCACGAACCTGTGCATCGGCCAGGTCGGGCTGCCCGCCGTGGCGGACGCCTGGACGCGGGCCGGCGCGCGGCACAGCGTCACCGGCCGCGGCATCGAGGACTTCGCCGCCCGCGACGCCGGCATCGACAACCTGGTCACCGCCGCCGACCTGGCCGCCCTCCTCGGCGAGCTGGCGCTGGGCGCGAGCCGGCCCGGCCCGCTCGCCTCGCCGGCCGGCTGCGCCGCCATGCTCGACGTGCTCGTCGCCCAGGAACACCGCGAGGACCTGGCCGCCGGGCTGCCCGACGGCACCCGCATCGCGCACAAGAACGGCTGGGTACGCGGCGTCCGCCACGGCGCCGGCGTGGTCTTCCCGGACGACGCGCCGCCGTACGCGATCGTGGTGTGCACGACCACCGACCTGGCCGACGGCGGCGCGGACGGCGAGCAGGTCGAGGACGACGCGTGCCGGCTCATCGCGCACGTCTCCGCGCGGGTGTGGGACGCCCGGCACGAGCTGGCCGGCTGAGCGGCTACTCCAGCAACTGCTCCCGCAGCGCCGCCCGGACCTCGTCGGTCACGCCCAGCCCGTCGCGCAGGTACGCCTCGAACGAGCCGTGCACCCGGCGCACCTCGTCGTACGCGGCGTCCAGGTACTCCGCGCGCACCTCCAGCAGTGGCCGGGCCACCGCCGGGTCGAGGTCCGGCCGACGGCGCGTCATCGCCGCCAGCAGCACCTCGCGCAGGCTCTCGGTCAGCTCGTTGTGCCGCAGGTAGTCGGCCCGGATCGCCGGTTCCGGCACGCCCAGCGCGGTCAGCAGCACCACCGACAGCCATCCGGTGCGGTCCTTGCCGGCGGAGCAGTGGAACAGCAACGGCAGGTTCGCGCCGTCCGCGGCCAGCCGCACCGCCGCGCCGAACCCCGCCCGCGCCGGTTCCCCGGTGACGAACCAGCGGTAGATCGCCGTCATCGCCCCCGGCATGCCCTCGCGGGCCAACTCCGCGTACGCCGCCAGGTCGTGCCCCTGCAACACGGCCGAGACGTAGGTGAACACCGGGTGGGCCGCGTCGTACACCGGTAGGTGCACCACGCGGGGCGCGCCCACCAGCCGGTCCGGCGGCGCCACCTCCTGCTCCTGCACGGCGCGCAGGTCCACCACGCAGGCCGTGCCGAGCTTGCCCAGCACCGGCAGATCGTCGTCGGTCAGCCGGCCCAGCGCCGCGGTCCGGACGAGCCGCCCGGCACGGACCCGCCGCCCGTCGGTCGTCGGCAGCCCGCCCAGGTCACGGGCGTTCGGCGCGCCCACCAGCTCCCAGTCCCGCCCGGTCATCGGCCCTCCCCTGCTCGCCACCAGTGCCTATAGGGTGCCCCACATGACGATCGCGGCGGTACGCACCCACCGGCTCTCGGCCCCCTTACACACCCCGTTCGTCACCGCGCTGCGGAGCACCACCACCGTGGAGACCCTGATCGTCGAGGTGATCGACAGCGACGGCCGATCCGGGTTCGGCGAGGCCCCGCAGGTCTGGCAGGTCACCGGCGCGTCGATCGGCGGTGCGGAGGCGTGCGTCCGCGAACTGCTCACCCCGCTGCTGACCGGGCGCGACGCGGACGACCTCCAGGCCCGCTGCGGGCAGGTGCGCCGGGCCGTGGTGGGCAACGAGTCGGCGAAGGCGGCCGTCGACGTGGCGCTGCACGACCTGGCCGCGCGGCGGCTCGGCGTACCCCTGGTGCGGCTGCTCGGCGGCACCGCGCTGCGCGTCCCGACGGACGTCACGCTGGCCGCCGGCGACGCGGTCGACCTGGCCGCGGCGGCCGGTCGGCGCCGGGCCGAGGGTTTCACGGTGCTGAAGCTCAAGGTCGGCACCGACGCCCGGGGCGACCTGGACCGGGTCCGCGCGGTGCGCGCCGCCGTCGGCCCGGACGCGCGGATCCGGCTGGACGCCAACCAGGGCTGGACGCCGCGCGAGGCGGTCCGGGTGATCCGCGGCATCGAGGACGCCGGGCTCGACGTCGAGCTGGTCGAGCAGCCGGTGCACCGCCGTGACCTGGACGGGCTGGCCTGGGTCAGCGACCGGGTGGCGGTGCCGATCCTCGCCGACGAGTCGGTCTTCGACGTGCGCGACCTGGTCGAGGTGATCCGCCGTCGGGCGGCCGACATGGTAAACGTGAAGCTGGCCAAGTGCGGCGGCCTGCAGTCGGCCCGCACGCTGCTGGACCTGGCCGCCGCGCACGGCATGGGCACGATCGTCGGCTCGATGATGGAGGGTCCGGTCGGCGTGGGCGCCGCGGCCAGCCTGGCCGCCGCGCACGGCACCACGGCCGTGTCGGATCTCGACGCCGCCTGGTGGCTGGCCTGGTCGCCGGTCACCGGCGGGCTCCGGTACGAGGGCGCGGACGTGCTGCTGCCGGACGCCCCGGGGCTCGGCATCGCCGACGTGAATGAAGCTAAGGTTCAGCGCCACGGTTGAGTGAGGTTGGATTTTTTCATAGGGTCCCCCACAGGAGCGTGGGAGGAGGGGTGCGGATGGCGTCTCAACCGGGCCACCAGGCCGTGGTACGGGTCCCGGTGGCGACCCTGTGGACAGACCCCGACGCGGTCCGCCCGATCGACGGACCCGCCCTGCGCGACAGCCCCGACGTCGCCGCCTGGGTTGCCGGGATGGATCGCGACCAGTGGGTCGGCGACTGTGTCCTGACCCAGTTGCTGCTCGGCGAGCCGGTGCTGGTCACCGGGGCCGGGCCGGACGGCTGGGTCCGGGTGGTCGCGCTCGGGCAGCCCGCCGCCAAGCTGGACCCTCGCGGCTACCCGGGCTGGATGCGGTCGGCCCACCTGGCCGCGCCCGCCGACACCGGGCCGACCGGGTCCGCGTTGGTGGTCGACGTCCGCCGGACCACACTGCACGAGACCGCGGGCGGGTCACCGGCGCTCACCGGGGTGATCCTGGGCACCCACCTCACCTCCGCCGGCCGGCCGGCGGACGGCTGGCGGCCGGTCCGGGCGCCCGGGCGGGTCGAGCCGCTCTGGGCCCCGGAGGGCGACCTGGTGCCGCTGCCCGCCGAGCGGCCCGAGGCCAAGGAGGTGCTCGCGGTCGCCGAGCGGCTGCGCGACTCGGTCTACATCTGGGGCGGCCTGTCCACCGACGGCATCGACTGCTCCGGTCTGGTGCACCTGGCCTGGCGGCGGTACGGCGTCACGCTGCCCCGCGACGCGGACGACCAGGCCGAGGCGACCACGCCGCTGGCGCTGGACGACGAGCGCCCCGGCGACCTCTACTTCTTCGCCCGCCCCGGCCGGCGCATCCACCACGTCGGGATCGTCACGGCCGAGCCGCACGGCGGCCGGCGCCGGATGCTGCACGCCTGCTACCTCACCCGCCGGGTGGTCGAGGAGGAACTGCCCCCGGACCGGGTCGCCACCCTGGTCGGCGCGCACCGCGTCTGACCCGGTGTCCGGGGCGTCGTCGCCCCGGACACCCGGTGCGGTCAGCGACGCGCCTCGGCCAGTTCCCGGCGCCGGTCCCGCGACGACTTGGCCAGGCTCGCCACGGTGGCCACGGCCAGCGTGCCGAGGATGACCGTCAGCGAGAGCCAGATCGGGATGTGCGGCGCCCACGCCACGTGCTCGCCGCCGTTGATGAACGGCAGGTTGTTGTCGGCCAACGCCTCCAGGACCAGCTTCACGCCGATGAAGCCGAGCACCACGGCCAGCCCGTAGCTGAGGTAGATGAGCCGGTCCAGCAGACCGCCCAGCAGGAAGTACAGCTGCCGCAGCCCCATCAGCGCGAAGACGTTCGCGGTGAACACCAGGTACGGCTCCTGGGTGATCCCGAAGATCGCCGGGATCGAGTCGAGCGCGAAGATGAGGTCGGTGGTGCCGATCGCGATCATCACGATCAACATCGGGGTGAACAGTCGCCGCCCGTGCTCCCGGGTGGTCATCTTCGCCCCGTCGAAGTCCCGGGACAGCGGCAGCGCCTTGCGGCTCCACCGGATCAGCAGGTTCTCGCTGAACTCGTCCTCGTCCGGCTCGCCCTGTCGGGCCAGGTTCACCGCGGTGTAGATCAGGAACGCGCCGAAGATGTAGAACACCCAGGAGAACTGGGAGATCAGCGCCGCGCCGGCGGCGATGAACCCACCGCGCATCACCAGCGCCAACAGGATGCCGATGAGCAGCACCTTCTGCTGGTACTGCCGGGGCACCCCGAAGCGGGCCATGATGATCACGAAGACGAAGAGATTGTCCACCGAGAGGCTGTACTCGGTCAGCCAGCCGGTGTAGAACTGGCCGGCCACGCTCGGCCCGGCCGTCACCCAGAGCACCACGCCGAAGAGCAGCGCCAGCACCACGTAGAAGCCGACCCACAGGCTGGACTCGCGGACGCTGGGCTCGTGCGGGCGGCGGCCGATGATGAACAGGTCGGCGAGCAGGACCGCGATCATCGCGGTCAGGGTTACCGCCCACACCAATGCGGACACGTTCAAATCCATCCTCCGGCAGACACGCAGCGTCGGGCACACCGTACGCCGGGTGTTGGGCCGGGGTGCGTCGACGCTGACTGTGGTGACTGTCGGAGGTCTCTTCCGCCGGCGCCCGGGTGGACTCCGACCGACGGAGCCGGGTCGAGCGACCGGGGGGTGCCGGCGCTCTTCCGTGCTGACGACTCCGTCACGGGGGAATACTCCCCTCCTCGGCCGCCATTGTTCACCATGCCGGCCCGGTAGCGCATCTCCGGGCGCCGATCTGCCGTCATCGGGTGCCGCTCCTCACGTATTCGCGGGACGTCCTAGGAGGCTAGCCTCCCTTCCTGGCGCTGGCAGCTCTCGGTGCCCTTTCGAGCTGAGAGCGGAAACGACTCACGGCAGCGCGTCGACCGACCGCCGGCCACGTCCCACCCGGCGTCCCGAACGCGCCCTGCGTGAGTCGTTACTGCCATCAGCTCGAAAGGGCATCCGGCGAACAGCACCGCCAGGTGCCGGCGCGCCCGGCACACTCCGGTCCGGTGCGGTGCGGAAGAGGGCCTCAGTGGGCGGGCAGCAGCGGCTCGGTGAACGCCCAACCGGCGGCGAGCAGATCCTCGACCGCGGCGGCCGCGGTGGCCAGCCGCTCCTCGTGCGTGCCGCGCAGCTCGACCACCGGCACCCCGCTGGCGGCCAGCTCCACGCGGAACCGCCCGGTCATCCACGCCCGCAGGTGCTCCCCGTCGCGCAGGCCGTCGTCGGCGAAGGGCACCCCCTCGTGGTCGGTGAGCAGATAGAGCGCCGGGCGGCGGGCGGCGGCCCGGACCTCGGCCGACGACGACCCCAGGTAGCGCTCCTCCCAGAGCGCGGTGGCCCGGGCGTCGGTGTCGCAGCACAACAGCGGGCCGCTGACCCGCGCCGCGGCGTCCTCGGCGGCCTGCTGCTCGCGCACCACCTCGACGAAGTCGTCCCGGTCCCAGGTGACGTCGAAGACGGTCGCGTCCGGTCGGGAGCGGCGCAGCGTGGCGAGTTTGCGGGCGGTCAGCTCACGGCCGTACTCGGGGACCCAGGCGGTGCGGAAACGCTCGGCGAGCGCCCGCGCCATGGTGGTGGTGCCGGTGGACTCCGCGCCGACCACCACGACGCGGCGGACCAGCCACGCCCGCACCGGCGCGCTCAGCCACCGCCAGTGCGCCGCCGGGTCCGCGCGCACCGCGGTGCCGGAGACCGGCACCGCCCGCCGCTGCGGATCCACGTCGACCGCGACCGCGCCGAACCGGCGGGCCAGCTCCCCGCCGTACGCCTCGGAGGAGAAGACGGCGTCCACCGACTCGCCGCCCAGCGCGTCGGCGAACACCGCGCAGTGCAGGTCCCAGACCGCCGGGTCGGCGTAGTCGACCGGATGGTCGTCGTGCCGGCCGACGAACCGCACCCACGGCGTGCCGGCGTGCACCTCGCGCAGCCAGGCCAACCGCAGATCCAGCGGGATCGACTCGCGCCGGGACGGCGCCACCACCACGGTCACCGCCGCGCAACGGGCCGCGGCGGCCTCGACGAGCGCGTGGTGCCCGGCGTGCGGCGGATAGAACTTGCCGACCACCAGGCCGTGCCGGAACCGGCGCGGGGCCGCCCCGGTCGCGCTCATGCGGCCACCGGCGCCGGGCCGGGCGGCACCGGCGTGGCCGCCGCGCGCCGGCGCAGGTCCGCCCGCCAGGACCGCAACCCCACCACGCAGAGGGCCAGGAAGATCAGGTACAGGCCGCCGGTCAGCCACAGCCCCTTGTACGCGTACAGCGGGATGTAGATCAGGTCGGCGGCGATCCACAGCCACCAGCTCTCCACCCGCTTGCGGGTCTGGCCGTAGGTGGCCAGCAGCGACAACGCGGTGGTGACCGCGTCGGCCAGCGGGACGGTCGAGTCGGTGGCCCGGTCCAGCAGCGCCCACAGCCCGGCGGTGAGCAGCAGACCGGCCAGGCCCAGCGCCCACCACTCCCGCCGCCCGGTGCGGGCCACGGTGAGCCGGCTGCGCCGGGCCCCGCCGAACAGCCACTGCCACCAGCCGTAGATCCCGAGCACCACGTAGACGAGTTGCAGGCCGGCGTCGGCGTACAGGCCGGCGGTCCAGAACAGCACCATCAGCAGCAGCACGTTGGCGATGCCGACCGCCCAGTTCGCGATGTGCTGGCGGGCGACCAACCAGACGTTGACCACGCCGGTGCCGAAGCCGAGCAGCTCCGCCCAGGTGGTGCCGGCACCGAACACGGTGAACGCGGTGCCGGTGAGCCAGTCGAGCATGTGGGTGTCCCTCCCCCGCCGCCGGAGCGCCCCCGGAGCGTACCGGGGGTGGCCGGGCATGGGAGGCTTCGGGCATGGTTCTTGAGGTCGCGCTGATCGACGTGACGCCCGGACAAGAGGACGACTTCGCCGCCGCCTACGCGCAGGCCCGGCCGATCCTCGCCGAGGCGCAGGGGTGCCGCTCGGTGCGGATGACCCGCGGGGTGGAGTCGCCCACCCGGTTCGTGCTGCTGGTCGAGTGGGACTCGGTGGAGGCGCACGACGTGAACTTCCGGCAGACCGAGCGCTTCGGGCGGTGGCGCGGGCTGATCGGCCCGTACTTCGCCGGCCCGCCGCTGGTCGAGCACTTCGTCGACGTGCCGGCCTGAACTGTCGTACCCCACGCGTAGCCTGCGCGCGACGCGCGGTCACCGGTCCCGGCGGGCAACGGGGGCGCCGGGCCCGGTGGGCGCGCGGCGGCCCCGTTTCAGCCCGGTGGGTGCGCGGCGCCCCTCACCCCGGCTCGCGCGCGTCGCGGGGCCGGGGCACCGGCGCGGGGCCGAGCCGTCGAGCCAGCAGCTCGGCCGTCGCGTCCTCCGGCAGCGCCGCCGCGAGCAGCCGCTGGATCACCTGCTCGTAGCGGGCCACATCCGCCTCGCCGACCAGGCGCAGGTCGGTGGTGAGCGTCTCCACCAGCACGGTGCGGGGATCGTCCGGGTCCGGATAGGCGTAGTAGGAGAACGGCGCCAGCGGGTGCAGGTCGTCGCCGGACGAGGCGTCCCGCGGCAGCACCCGGACCGTGACGTGCGACCGCTCGGCCAGCGCCAGCAGATGCCGTAGTTGCTCCCGCCACACCTCGGCCGGCAGGCCGCCCGGCTCGCAGGCCCGCTCGTCGATCAGCGCGGTGTAGTGCGGCGGGTCCGACCGGACCAGCAGTTCCTGGCGTACCGCCCGGGCGCGGACGTCGGCATCCACGTCCACCTCGTCGGCGACCGACGCGCCGGCCGACACCCGCAGCCGGGCGTACGCCGGGGTCTGCAGCAGGCCGGGCACGAACGCCGGCTGGTATTCCACGATGCGCTCGGCGCCGGCCTCCAACTCCGCGTACGCCCGCTGCCGCTCGCCCATCTCGCCCAGCGCCTTGGACCACCCACGCCCGGTGGCGGCGTCACGCGCGATGACGATCAGATCGTCGCGCTGGTGCGGCGGCACCGCGTAGACGTCGAGCAGGTCGAGCACGTCGGCCAGGTCGGGCCGGCTCTGCCCCAGCTCGATGCGGGACAACTTCGACGTGGACGCCCAACCGAGCCGGGCGCAGACCTGCTCGAGCGTCAGTGACTCACGGCGGCGCAGCCGGCGCAGCTCGACGCCGAGCCGCACCCGCCGGACGACCGGACTTGCTGACATCGGCATGCGCTCCTCCCAGGGTGGGAGCGTACGCATGACCATCACACACGGCAATACCTCGCTTGCGTAGAGCAACAGACGCCGGGACGGTCAGGGACGGTACGTGCCGAACGACCAGACCATGCCGACCAGGTCACGGGCGGCGTAGTCGCGGGAGCCGTAGTCGGTGTCGAACGGCGACCTGACGATTTCCGCGCCGGCCGCGCGGGCCCGCTCGTGGTGCGCGTCCACGTCGTCGACCGCCAGGTAGACGCGGTAGTCGTCGTCGGCCGGGCGGCTCGCCGGTGCGGGCCCCGGCCCGATCATGACGAGGCCGTCGCCGTGACCGAGCTGGGCGTGGCGCACCGCGCCGTCAGGCCCGGCGTGCAGCTCGTGGACCGTGAGACCGAACGCCGACCGGAGGAAGTCGACAGCGGCGTGGACGTCGGGGTACCGGAGGACCGGGTAGATGCTTCGCATGGCACCAGCCTGCCGCGCGCCGGTCAGCCCGGATAGGACGGATGTGATCCGGGCCGGGCCAGCACCGCCGGCGTGGCCCCGGCGAACGCCTGGAACTCCCGGATCAGATGCGACTGGTCGTAGTAGCCCCAGCGGGCCGCCCGCTCCGCCCAACCCGCCCCGCCCGCGCCGGCGGCCGGCGCGGTGAGCACCGTGCGGCCCAGACCGGCGTACGCCCGCTCGAAGCGCAGGAGCCGGGCCACGGTCCTCGGCGGCAGCCCGAACTCCTGGCGGAACCGGACCGCCAGGTGACGACGGGACCAGCCGATCTCGTCGGCCAGCGCGGCGACGCCGACCGCTCCCCCGCTGACGTCGAGCCGCCGCCACGCCGCCCGCAGCCGACCGTCGACCGGGTCGGTGGCCGCCAGCCGGGCGGCGAGGGCGGCGTCGAGCCGGGCGAAGCGCTCCGTCCAGCCGGCCGTGCCGGCCAGCGCGTCCCGCAGGTCGGTCAGCCAGCCGGCGACCCGGTCGACCGGGACCACCCGGTTGGCCAGCTCGCCGAGCGGCAGCCCGAGCACCCGACGCGCCGCCGGGGCGGTCAGGACCACCTGCACGCCGACTCCCGTCCCGGCGGTACGGGTGGCGCACCAACCGTCGAACGGGCCGGCCAGGAACGCGTTGCCGGACGTGCCGCGGCCGGTCGCCCGCGGATCGTGCACGTCGAGCGGGTCGCCCCAGCCCAGGATCAGCACCACGAACGCACCGGCCACCTCGCGGCGCACCAGCGGCGCCGGCGCGTCCTCCCGATAGCCGAGGTACCGGTCCACCCAGGGACGCAGCCGGGCGTCGGGACGCCCGACGACCGCCTCGGTCAGCATGCCGTCCTCCCGGCCGGCGAGCCGCTCACCGCACCCCGGCCGCGTCCATCCCGCGCAACTCCTTCTTGAGGTCGGCGACCTCGTCGCGGATCCGTGCCGCCAGCTCGAACTGGAGCTCGCGGGCGGCGGCCAGCATCTGGTCGTTGAGCTCCTGGATGAGGTTGGCCAGATCGGCCCGGGCCATCCCCTCCCGGGACGGGATCGCCGCGCCGCCGCGGCCACCGCGGCTGCGGGTCTCCTTGACCGGCGCCTTGCCCCGGGACAGCTGCCGCGCGGCGCCGCCGACGGTGGCGGCCTCGGTGTCCTCCGCCTCGCGGTAGATGTCGTCGAGGATGTCGTGGATCTTCTTGCGCAGCGGCTCGGGACTGATGCCGTGGGCCTCGTTGTGCGCGATCTGCTTGGCCCGACGCCGGTCGGTCTCGTCGATCGCCGCCGCCATCGACGGGGTGATCTTGTCGGCGTACATGTGGACCTGGCCGGAGACGTTCCGGGCCGCGCGGCCGATGGTCTGGATCAGCGACCGGCCGCTGCGCAGGAAGCCCTCCTTGTCGGCGTCGAGGATCGCCACCAGCGAGACCTCGGGCAGGTCGAGGCCCTCCCGGAGCAGGTTGATGCCGACCAGCACGTCGTAGTCGCCCTTGCGCAGCTCACTCAGCAGTTCGACCCGGCGCAGCGTGTCCACCTCGGAGTGCAGGTAGCGCACCCGGATGCCGTTCTCCAGCAGGTAGTCGGAGAGGTCCTCGGCCATCTTCTTGGTCAGCGTGGTGACCAGCACCCGCTCGTCGCGCTCGGTGCGCAGCTTGATCTCGTGCATGAGGTCGTCGATCTGCCCCTTGGTCGGCTTCACCACCACCTCGGGGTCGATCAGACCGGTGGGCCGGATCACCTGCTCGACGAACTCGCCCTGGGCCTGCTCCAGCTCCCACGGGCCCGGGGTGGCGGAGAGGAAGACCGACTGGCCCACCCGCTCCAGGTATTCGTCGAAGCGCAGCGGCCGGTTGTCGGCGGCGCTGGGCAGCCGGAAACCGTGGTCGATCAGCATCCGCTTGCGGGAGGCGTCGCCCTCGTACATGCCGCCGATCTGCGGGATGGTGACGTGCGACTCGTCGACCACGGTGAGGAAGTCGTCGGGGAAGTAGTCGAGCAGGCAGTGCGGCGGGCTGCCGGGCAGCCGGCCGTCCATGTGCATCGAGTAGTTCTCGATGCCGGAGCAGAAGCCGACCTGACGCATCATCTCGATGTCGTAGGTGGTGCGCATGCGCAGTCGCTGCGCCTCCAGCAGCTTGCCCTGCCGCTCCAGCTCGGCCAGTCGCTCGGCCAGCTCGGCCTCGATGTCGCGGATCGCCCGCTCCATCCGCTCCGGGCCGGCGGCGTAGTGCGTGGCCGGGAAGATCACCAGGCTGTCGACCTCCCGGACCACGTCCCCGGTCAACGGGTTGAGGTAGTAGAGCTTCTCGATCTCGTCGCCGAACAGCTCGATCCGGACGGCGAGTTCCTCGTACGCCGGGATGATCTCCAGCGTGTCGCCGCGGACCCGGAACGTGCCGCGTTGGAAGGCCATGTCGTTGCGGGCGTACTGGATGTCGACCAGCCGGCGCAGCAACTGGTCCCGGTCGAGCTCCTGCCCCACCTTGGCCCGCACCGCGCGGTCGAGGTATTCCTCCGGCGTGCCGAGGCCGTAGATCGCCGACACGGTGGCCACCACGATGACGTCGCGCCGGGTGAGCAGCGACATGGTCGCCGAGTGCCGCAGCCGCTCCACCTCCTCGTTGATCGAGGAGTCCTTCTCGATGTAGGTGTCGGTCTGCGGGATGTAGGCCTCGGGCTGGTAGTAGTCGTAGTAGGAGACGAAGTATTCCACCGCGTTGTGCGGCAGCAGCTCGCCGAACTCCTTGGCGAGCTGGGCGGCGAGCGTCTTGTTCGGCGCGAGCACCAGCGTGGGCCGTTGGAGCCGCTCGACCAGCCACGCCGTGGTGGCGCTCTTGCCGGTGCCGGTCGCGCCCAGCAGCACCGTGTTGCGGTCGCCGCGACGCACGCGACGCTCAAGATCGTCGATGGCTGCCGGCTGGTCGCCGGCCGGCTGGAACTCGCTGACCACCTGGAAGCGGCCGTCGAGCCGGGGAATGTCGAGCGCCATGACACCAACGGTACGCCCGCGGTCCGACACTTCCCCGCCGACCACGGGCCGTCCCTGACCGGCTTCGATATTCCCATTGTGTGGCTCATCTCACCGGACTACCCTCGTACCGTAGGCCGCTCGCGGCGGCCGACCGGGCCGGTGGCCGCCTCCCTCGTGGGGGCCCGGCCGCCCCCGGCGCCGAAGGCCGCAGCACCCGGGACGACCGGCGTGCGCGCCCATGGTGGTCGCGCCGAGAGGCGCTCACCGGCCGCCGCGAGCGCCCCTGCGTCGTCACCCGCGACCCCGCAGCCGCGTTGTCCCCTCGTGGAGCCCTCTCCCGACCGCCGGACGCGCCGTGACCGCGCGCCCGGCACCGGCGCGTCCACCCCGCCGCCGGAGCCCGGCCGGCCGCCCGCACCGCCGCGCCCGCACCGGGCCACCGCGCGCGGCGACGCCGACCAGCACGTGCCGCGCGAGCCCGGCCGAGGCCATCGCCGATCCCGCACCAGTGTCCCGACCCGGCCCGGCACCACGGTCGGCCGCCGTCGGCGCAGCGGCGCCGCGACCGGCCCGAGACCGGCCGGCACCGGCCGAGCGGGCGACGATCCCGCGCTGGACGGGGCGGGCCACCCACCGGACCGGCCGACCCGCCGACGCGCCGCGCTGGCCTCGCTCGGGCTGGCCGCCGCCGCCTCGGCGACCCTCCTGGTCGCCGGACTGCACGGCGCGTCCCCACCACGGTCGGACCCGGCGGATCGCCCGCTCACCACCGACGAGGCCGAGCGGGTGGCCGCGCTGCGGGTGACCAACGTGCGGGACCTGCGCGCCGGCGTCCGGGTCACAGCCGGCGCCGGCCGGGACCGGATCGAACTGCTCGGCTGGGTCGACTGGGCCCGGCCGCTGCTCTACCTGGACGTCGGCGGTCCCGGCGCGGGCGCCGACCGAGGGCTCGTCCAGGCCACCGCGGCGGCGCTGCTGGTCCGGCCGGCCCCGGCCGCGCTGCCCACGCCGGCGCGACCACCGCTGGTGCCGCCGCCCGACCGGTGGCGGCTCCGCGAGCCGCCGGCCGGCCGAGGGCTGGCCGCCGTCCGCGACCTGCTGCTCGGACTGGGCGCGGACCGGCTCGACCCGGTCGCGCGGGACGGCCGTTGGCTGCGCCGGGATAGCCTCGCCGGCGTCCCGGTGGACGTGCTCCGGGCGTCGCTGGCCGCCCCGTCTGGCGACCCGCGGCCGACGCTCTGGCTGGACCGGGACGCCCGACTGCACCGGCTGGCCGGACGGCTGCCCGACGGCACGCCGGTCACCGTCGACCTGGAGCGCGCCGACCGGCCCGCCCCGCACCCGGTGGACGCGCTCGGCGGCCGGGCCGGGCAGCCCCGGCCGCTGACCGACGACGAGGCGGACCGGTTGGCCGGCCTGCCCGCCCGGCTACGGCGCGCCGGCGGCGCGGCGGTGACCGTGGCCGCCCCGCTCGACCCGTCCACCACCCTGCACGGGGTGGGCACGCTGAACTGGTCGACGCCGTCGGCGTACCTCACGGTGACCGACGACGACACCGGCCGGCGTACGCTGCGCCGGGCCGGACCGGGCGGGGTGGCTCACGCGCAGGCGTCCCCCGACGGGCCCGGAGCGCCGCCACTGCCGACGCCCGGCGGGCTGCCACTGCCGACGCCCGGCGGGCTGCTCACGGCCGCCGCCCGGCCGCCCACCGACGCCCTCGACCGGCTCGTCGAGGCCGCGCTACGGGCCGGCACCCGACCACCGGACCAACCGGCGCTGCGGATCCGGACGGACGCGACCGCAGGCCGTGCGGTGGACGTCATCGAGGTGCCGGGCGGCCTGCGCTGGTGGCTGGACCGGGCCGGACTGCCCCGCCGCCTGGAACTGCGCACCACCCGAAACGTGTGGATCCACCTCACCCTCACCCCCACCCCCTCCCCGCCGAAGCGCGCAGATTCACGGAAAGTGGGGCCATCCGACGCGGAATGAGCACACTTTCCGTGAATCTGGGGGCGGCGGGCGGGGGTGCGGGGGTGGTGGGGGTCAGGGGCGCCAGCCGGTCTGGGCGGCCCAGTCCTCGGCGCGCAGGTGCTCCTCGTCGAACCAGGGATCGGTGAGCGTGCCGTGCTCCGCGCTGTCCGGCGCGGCAGCCACCAGGTCCCGCTTCATCTGGAGGTACGCGGCCCGGCGTGCCGGGTCCGCGCGGAGGTGGTCGCGCATCAGCAGCGCGTACCGCCAACCGGCCGAGCCGGCCACCCGCAGATGCAGCAGCACCGGGCGACCCGGGTCCGCGCCGCCGTGCAGCCGCTTCACCCACTCCACCCGGTCGGGGCGACGCGGCGCGTCCCGCCACTCGCCGGGCAGCCGGGGGAAGCCCGCCTCGGCCAGCCGGTCGGCGAGCGGACCGTCCGCCTCCGCCAGCGAGGGGACGGTGAGCTGGATGTCGATGACGTCCGGCGCGGCCAGGCCGGGCACGGCGGTGGAGCCGACGTGGTCGACCCGGAGGTCGCCACCGGCCGCGTGGTGGATCCGCGCGGCCAGCCGGGCGTACTGCGCGGGCCAGGTCGGATCCGGCTCGATCAGCGTCGACGGCCCGGTCAACGTCGACGGCTCGGTCAACGTCGACGGCTCGGTCAACGTCGACGGCTCGGTCAACGTCGACGGCCCGGTCTGGACGGCGTGCCGCTCGCGGACGTTGCGCTCGTAGGGCAGCAACCGGTCCCGCCAGAGGTCGTCCACCGCGTCGTGCAGGTCGGTCAGCGTGCCGTCGTTGGTGAGCAGCACGTCCGCCACCGCCGCCCGGAAGGCGTCATCGGCCTGCGCGGCGATCCGCCGCTCGGCCTCGGCCGGGTCCATGCCCCGGTCCCGGGACAACCGCGCCAGCCGGGTCGGGACCGCCGTCTGCACCACCACCACCAGGTGGTACGTGGGCGCGAGCCCGACCTCGACCAGCAGTGGCACGTCGTTGACCACCACCGCGTCGGCGGGCGCGGCGGCGACCAGCTCGGCGGCCCGCGCCCGGACCCGGGGGTGGGTGATCGCCTCCAGTCGGCGGCGGGCGGTCTCGTCGCCGAAGACCAGCGCGCCCAGCGCGACCCGGTCCAGCGAGCCGTCCGGGCCCAGGACCCGGTCGGAGAACGCGGCGACCACCTCGGCCAGTCCTTCGGTGCCGGGCGCGACCACCTCGCGGGCGATCCGGTCCGAGTCGACGACCACCGCGCCGAGCGCGGCGAGGCGGGCCGCCACCGCGCTCTTGCCGGATCCGATCCCGCCCGTCAGCCCCACCTTCAGCATCCGGACAGTCAACCGGATCACCGGACACATGCCAAACAGGCCGGCGCTTCCGCGCCGACCGGGGAAGGCACGCGAACGGCGTCCGCACGTGTTCACGACGCGGGCCCCGCCCCCGGCGCTCCGCTGGTGCGGAACGCGGGGACGGGGCCCGTCGTCAGAGGCAGCCGCTGGTGCGTCCGGGTGGACGAACCGGCGTCAGCGACCGGTCACTTGCCGCCGGCGAGCTTCTCCCGCAGCGCGGCGAGCGCCTCGTCGGTGGCCAGCGTGCCGGCCGGCTCCTCGGCCTGACGGCTCGGGGCCGACGAGGTCGAGGTGGTGGTGGTGGCGCTGGCGGGCGGGGCCGGGTTGGCCGCGGCCTCGGCGTCGGCGGCGCGGGAGGTCTGCACCTGCTTGGTGTGGGCCTCCCAACGCTGACGCGCCTCGGCGTACTGGTTCTCCCAGGTCTCGCGCTGCTTGTCGTAGCCCTCGAGCCACTCGCCCGTCTCCGGGTCGAAGCCCTCCGGGTAGATGTAGTTGCCCTCGTTGTCGTACGTCGCGGCCATGCCGTAGAGGGTCGGGTCGAAGTGCTCCTCGCCCTCGACGAAGCCCTCGTTGGCCTGCTTGAGCGACAGCGAGATCCGGCGGCGCTCCAGGTCGATGTCGATGACCTTGACCATGACCTCGGAGCCGACCTGCACGACCTGCTCCGGGATCTCCACGTGGCGCTCGGCCAGCTCGGAGATGTGGACCAGGCCCTCGATGCCGTCGTCCACCCGGACGAACGCGCCGAACGGCACCAGCTTGGTGACCTTACCCGGCACGATCTGCTGGATCGCGTGGGTGCGGGCGAACTGACGCCACGGGTCCTCCTGGGTCGCCTTCAGCGACAGCGAGACCCGCTCGCGGTCCAGGTCGACGTCCAGGACCTCGACCTCGACCTCCTGGCCCACCTCGACGACCTCGGACGGGTGGTCGATGTGCTTCCAGGACAGCTCGGAGACGTGCACGAGGCCGTCCACGCCGCCCAGGTCGACGAACGCGCCGAAGTTGACGATCGAGGAGACGACGCCCTTGCGGACCTGCCCCTTCTGAAGCTTGTTGAGGAACTCGGTGCGCACCTCGGACTGCGTCTGCTCCAGCCAGGCCCGGCGGGACAGGACCACGTTGTTGCGGTTCTTGTCCAGCTCGATGATCTTGGCTTCGAGCTCGCGGCCGACGTACGGCTGCAGGTCACGCACCCGCCGCATCTCGACAAGCGACGCGGGCAGGAAGCCGCGCAGGCCGATGTCGAGGATGAGACCACCCTTGACGACCTCGATGACCGAGCCGCGGACGACACCGTCCTCGTCCTTGATCTTCTCGATCGTGCCCCAGGCCCGCTCGTACTGCGCCCGCTTCTTGGAGAGGATCAGCCGACCCTCCTTGTCCTCCTTCTGGAGGACGAGGGCCTCGATGTGGTCGCCGACCGAAACAACCTCGGCCGGGTCCACGTCGTGCTTGATCGACAGCTCCCGAGAGGGGATCACGCCCTCGGTCTTGTAGCCGATGTCGAGCAGGACCTCGTCCCGATCGACCTTGACGACGGTGCCTTCGACAATGTCGCCGTCGTTGAAGTACTTGATGGTCTCGTCGATAGCGGCGAGGAATGCTTCCTCAGAGCCGAGATCGTCGTGCGTGACCTTGTTGGCGCTCGAGGTGGCCTCGATGCTGCTCGTCATGTGGGCGGTTGCTCCGGTCGGATGGGTTGTCACAGCGGGCATGGGTGTCGCGGTGACTCTTCCGCGCCAGCGGATCCGTCGCCGGGCACACCGAACGATCGACGCAAGAAGATCATTAGTGGCTCCGGTGACCGCACACCTGCTCCCTGCCGAGGCACACGATCCGCGAGCGCATCGTCTAGCCTACCCGCTGCATTACCACAGCGTGCAAGCCCTCCCGGGTCCGTGCGACCTCATCCGCTGCGAAAGCGGAGATTTCGCGCGGTAAGGGGCCACTCCTGTCTCGTCCGTCACATCCGCCCCACCCGCGACACGCCCGGCCCGCCCGCGACGCGGCACCCGACCGGCCCTAGCGTGGACTCCGTGGACGACGACAGGGTGACCCGCCGGCGGGTCGGGGCCGCCGAGATCCGCCGGGCCAACCGCGGCTGGTGGGACACCGACGCCGACGCCTACCAGGCCGAGCACGGCACGTTCCTCGGTGACGTCGACTTCGTCTGGTGCCCGGAGGGGCTGCGCGAGGCCGACGCGAGGCTGCTCGGCGACGTCACCGGCCGCCGGATCCTCGAACTCGGCGCCGGCGCGGCCGCCGCCGCCCGCTGGCTCGCCGCCCAGGGCGCCCGGCCGGTCGCGCTGGACCTCTCCGCCGGCATGTTGCGGCACGCCGCCGACGCCGCCGACCGCAGCGGGGTACGCGTGCCGCTGGTCCAGGCCGACGCGCTGGCGTTGCCCTTCGGCGACGCCGCCTTCGACACGGTCTGCACCGCGTTCGGCGCGATCCCGTTCGTCGACGACTCGGCGGCGGCGATGCGCGAGGTGGCCCGGGTGCTGCGCCCCGGCGGCCGGTGGGTCTTCTCGGTCACCCACCCGATGCGCTGGATCTTCCTCGACGACCCGGGCGAGGGCGGGCTGACCGCCGTGCACTCGTACTTCGACCGCTCCCCCTACGTCGAGCAGGACGCACGCGGCGTGGCCACCTACGTCGAGCAGCACCGCACGCTGGGCGACCGCATCCGGGAACTGGTCGGCGCCGGGTTCCGCCTGCTCGACCTGGTGGAGCCGGAGTGGCCGGCCGATCATGAGGGGATCTGGGGCCAGTGGAGCCCACTGCGCGGCCGGCTCTTCCCCGGCACCGCCATCTTCGTGACGGAGAAGCCGGCGACCTGAGCGCGTCGCACCTCCGGTCCGACCTGGGCCGGCGGTGGCGCGGCACGCTGTTCCGGTGGGCACCGAACAGATGATGACGGAAGCCGTGCCCTGGCGCCCGGACCCGGTCCGGCAACAGCTCGCCGACCATCGGGTGGAAGATCTGCTGGCGCTGCCCCCCGATGCGCCCCGCGTCGAACTGGTCGACGGCATCCTCCACGTGACCCCGCTCCCCACTCTCCGCCACCAGCACATCACCGGCCTGCTGGTCATGTGGTTACGGCGCCGCGCCCCGACCCACCTACGCGCCACCCAGGCGGTGAGCATCGAGCTGGACGTCGACGCGAGCCGTCGGCCGGACGTGCTGCTCCACCACGCCGGGCTGCCGCCCGGCTGCCGCCTGCTCCGCCCCGTGGACGTCGTGCTGGCCGTGGAGATCGTCTCGCCCGGCACCCGGCGGGTGGACCGGTTCGCCAAGCCGGGCGAGTACGCCGCCGCCGGCATCCCGTTCTACTGGCGGATCGAGCAGGACCCGGTGCACCTGTACGCGTACCGCCTCGGTGACCGGATCGGCCCCGGCGGCGAGCGCCAGTACGAGCTGGTGGCCGACGGCAGCGAGGTGGTCGAGTTGGCCGAGCCGTTCGACATCAAGCTGCCGGTCGCCGAGATCCGGCCCTGACCGCACCGTTACTCGGTCCGGCGGGCGGGTAACCGCCGGCATGGCCGAGAAGGAGTTCCGCGCCGGCGACCACGTCTCCTGGGCCAGCCACAGCGGTCGGGCGTACGGCGTGGTCAAGGAGAAGCTGACCGAGCGCACCCACGTCCGCGGGCATCCGGTGCACGCCTCGCCGGAGCAGCCGCAGTACCGGATCACCAACGACGACTCCGGCCGCGACGTCGCCCACCGACCGGAGGTGCTCCGCGATGAGTCGCAGTGAGGACCCGCAGCAGACGTACCGCGAGTTCACCGACGCGGTGAACATGAAACCCGCCGAGCTGACCCGCTGGCTGGAGACCGACGAGTCCAAGCACGTCGGCTGGCACAAGCCGGGCACCAAGGGCGGCGAATCGGTCGGGCACGACTCCGGCCGCCGGATCGTGGACCTGCTGCGCCGCAAGCGCGACCAGCTCACCGCCGCCGACTACAAGCACATGCGCAAGGTGGTCGGCTACGTGCACCGGCACCTGGCCCAGCGCCCGTCCGGCGACGTCCGCGACACGAGGTGGCGCTGGTCGCTGATGAACTGGGGGCACGACCCGCTCAAGGGCTGAGCCCGGCTCGCCGAGAGGCGGGGGGGTCGGTCAGTGGTCGGCGCTGTTCCAGTCGCGGCCCTCGCCGACCGACACCTCCAGCGGCACCGACAGCGGGTACGCCGCGCCCATCTCCTTGCGCACCAGCGCCTCCAGCGCCTCCCGCTCCCCCGGGGCGACCTCGAAGACCAGCTCGTCGTGCACCTGGAGCAGCATCCGGGAACGCAGCCCGGCGTCGCGCAGCGCGCTGTCGACGTGCAGCATGGCGACCTTGATGATGTCGGCCGCCGAGCCCTGAATCGGGGCGTTGAGCGCCATCCGCTCGGCCATCTCCCGGCGTTGCCGGTTGTCGCTGACCAGGTCGGGCAGGTAGCGGCGGCGACCCAGGATGGTGGAGGTGTAGCCGTCCTGCCGGGCCCGGGCCACCACCTCCTGGAGGTAGTCGCGGACGCCACCGAACCCGGCGAAGTAGTTCTCCATCAGCCCGCGGGCCTCCTCGGCGGAGATGCCGAGCTGCTGGGACAGGCCGAACGCGCTCAACCCGTACGCCAGGCCGTAGTTCATCGCCTTGATCTTGCGGCGCTGGTCGGCGGTGACGTCGCCGACCTCGACGGTGAAGACCGAGGAGGCGGTCGCGGCGTGGAAGTCGTGCCCGGAGTTGAACGCCTCGACAAGTGCCTCATCGGCGGACAGGTGCGCCATGATCCGCATCTCGATCTGGCTGTAGTCGGCGGTGAGCAGGCATTCGTAGCCCTCGCCGACCACGAACGCGCGCCGGATCCGCCGCCCCTCCTCGGTGCGGATGGGGATGTTCTGGAGGTTCGGCTCGGTGGACGACAGCCGCCCGGTCGCGGCCACCGTCTGGTTGAACGTGGTGTGGATCCGGCCGTCGTCGGAGACGGACTTGAGCAGCCCGTCGACAGTCGACTTGAGCTTGGCGACGTCACGGTGGCGCAGCAGGTGGTGCAGGAGCGGGTGCTCGGTCTGCGCGTAGAGCCACTGGAGGGCGTCGGCGTCGGTGGTGTAGCCGGTCTTGATCCGCTTCGTCTTGGGCAGCGCCAGCTCGGTGAAGAGGATCTCCTGCAACTGCTTCGGCGAGCCCAGGTTGAACTCCCGGCCGACCACGGCGTACGCGCTCTGCGCGGCGGCCTTCACCTCGGCGGCGAAGTGCGCCTCCAGCTCGGACAGGTAGTCGGTGTCGGCGGCGATGCCGGTGCGTTCCATGGCGGCGAGCACCCGCATCAGCGGCAGCTCCACCTCGGCCATCAGCCGGGCGGACTGCTCGCCGTCCCGGGACAGCTCGGCGTCGATCGCGTCGGCCAGGTCGAGCGTGGCCCGGGCCTGGAGCATCAGGTTCTGCTCGGCCGCGTCCTCGTCACCGAACCCGTCCAGGGTGAGCTGGCCGGTCTCCGGCGCGTCGACGCGCAGCTCCCGGTGCAGGTATCGCAGCGCCAGGTCGGTGAGGTCGTAGGAACGCTGGTCGGGACGGGCCAGGTAGGCGGCGATCTGGGTGTCGCGGGCGATGCCCCGCAGCTCCCAGCCGTGCGCGGCGAACGCCAGCACCGCCGGCTTGCTGTCGTGCAGCACCTTGGGCCGCCCGGCGTCGGCCAGCCAGCCGGCCAGCGCGGCCTCGTCGGCGGCGGCCAGCCGGCTCGGGTCGAACCAGGCGCCCGCGCCGTCGGTGGTGGCCAGCGCCATCCCGGTCACGGTCGCGGTGTGCCGGCGGTTGGGCCCGGTGTCGAGCGTGGCCGCCAGGCCGACCGACGTGCCGGCCGGGGCGTGCGTGCCGAGCCAGCCGGCGAGCGCGCCCGGCTCGGTCAGCACCTCGCCGGCCAGCTCGAAGCCGGCCTCGGCCTCCGGCTCGACGGCTTCGAGGTACTGGTAGAGCCGGTCGCGCAGGATGCGGAACTGGAGCGTGTCGAACACCTGGTGCACGGCCTCGCGGTCCCAGCCCTGCCAGCGGGCGTCCTCGGGACGCACCGGCAGCTCCAGGTCGGTGACCAGGCAGTTGATCTCGTAGTTGCGGATCACGTCGGCGAGCCGCTCGCGCAGGCTGTCGCCCGCCTTGCCCTTGATCTCGTCGGCGCGCGCCACCACGCCCTCGACCCCGTCGTACAGGTTGATCCACTTGGCCGCGGTCTTCGGGCCGACCCCGGGCACGCCGGGCAGGTTGTCGCTGGTCTCGCCGACCAACGCGGCCAGGTCGCGGTAGCGGCCGGGGGTGACGCCGTACTTCGCCTCGACCGCCGCCGGGTCCATCCGGGCCAGGTCGGAGACGCCCTTGCGCGGGTAGAGCACGGTGACCTGGTCGCCGACGAGCTGGAACGCGTCCCGGTCGCCGGTGGTGATCAGCACGTCCATGCCCTGGTCGCGGGCCTGGCAGGCGAGCGTGGCGATGACGTCGTCGGCCTCGTAGCCCTCCTTCTCGACCACCGGCACGCGCAGCGCGGCGAGGACCTCCTTGACCAGGCTGACCTGGCCCTTGAAGTCGGTCGGGGTCTCGCTGCGACCGGCCTTGTACTCCGCGTACCGGTCGGTGCGGAAGGAGCGGCGGGAGACGTCGAACGCCACCACGATGTGGGTCGGCTGCTCGTCGCGCAACACGTTGATCAACATCGAGGTGAAGCCGTAGACGGCGTTGGTCGGCTGCCCCGTGGTGGTGGAGAAGTTTTCCACCGGCAGGGCGAAGAACGCCCGGTATGCCAGGGAGTGTCCGTCGACGAGGAGCAGGCGCGGCGTCGTAGCTGTCACGGCAGCGACTCTAGTCCGTGACCCCGACATCCCCGGCACCTGCTCGCCACGGCCGGCATGGTGGCCGCGTTCAGCGCGCCGGCTTTCGCCGTCTGGGTCAACGGTGGGGTCTACTCGACCCAGTCGAAGTGCATCTCGGTCGGGCAGTCCCGGGTCAGCAGCGGCACCTACCAGACGTACGTCTGCGAGTCGCAGAGCCCCGGCTGGCTGCTCCGGGGCTACGTGAACTGACCGGAGGGGTCCGGTGCGGCGCGCGCCGCACCGGACCCGTCAGAGCACCTTGGCCAGGAACGCCTGGGTCCGCTCGTGCTTCGGCGCGGAGATCACCTCGCGCGGGTCGCCCTGCTCGACGACCACCCCGCCGTCCATGAAGACCAGGTGGTCGCCGACCTCCCGGGCGAAGCCGATCTCGTGGGTCACCACGATCATCGTCATGCCGTCGCGGGCCAGGTCCTTCATCGTGTCCAGCACCTCCCCGACCAGCTCCGGGTCGAGCGCGCTGGTCGGCTCGTCGAAGAGCATCAGCTTCGGCCGCATGGCCAGCGCCCGGGCGATCGCCACCCGCTGCTGCTGGCCGCCGGAAAGCTGACCCGGGTACGCGCCGAGCTTGTCGCCCAGCCCCACCCGCTCCAGCAACTGCGCGGCGTGCTCCCGGGCCTGCGTCTTCTTCGCCTGCCGCAGCAGCAGCGGCGCCTCCATGACGTTCTGCAACACAGTCATGTGCGGGAAGAGGTTGAACCGCTGGAACACCATGCCGATCGCCCGGCGCTGCGCGGCCACCTCCTTGTCCCGCATCTCGTGCAGCTTCCCGCCGCGCTCCCGGTAGCCGATCAGGTCCCCGTCCACCCAGATCCGGCCGGCGTCGATCTTCTCCAGGTGGTTGATGCAGCGCAGGAACGTCGACTTGCCGGATCC
Source organism: Micromonospora sp. NBC_01392 (assembly GCF_045040125.1). NCBI lineage: Bacteria > Bacillati > Actinomycetota > Actinomycetes > Micromonosporales > Micromonosporaceae > Micromonospora > Micromonospora sp. NBC_01392. The sequence goes on from NZ_CP109549.1 coordinate 5,342,747, forward strand.
GGAGGGCCCGAGCAGGCAGCACACCTCGCCGGCGCGGACCTCCAGGTCGATGCCCTTGAGCACCTCCAGCGGCCCGAACGACTTGTGCACCTGCTCGGCGCGCACCATCAGGTCGGACCCGGCCGTCGGCACGGTGGCCTGCGTGGGCACGATCAGCTCGGTCATGGTGTCCCCGCCCCTCCGGCGCCGCCTCCACCGGTCTCCGCGGCCAGCGTGCGCAGCCGCGCCCGGGCCCGTTGCGTGGTCCCGTACCCCTTGCCGAAGTGGCGCTCCAGGAAATACTGCCCGACCAGCAGGATGCTGGTCAGGAACAGGTACCACAGGCAGGCGGCGACGTACATCGGGAAGATCTGGAACGTCCGCTTGCCGACGGCGTCGAGCTGGAAGAACAGCTCCACGCTCACCGGCACGTAGAGCAGCAGCGACGTGTCCTTGAGCATGGCGATGGTCTCGTTGCCGGTCGGCGGGATGATCACCCGCATCGCCTGCGGCAGCACCACCCGGCGCAGCAACTGGCCCCGGCTCAGGCCGAGCGCCTGGGCCGCCTCGGTCTGCCCCGGGTCCACCGACTGGATGCCGGCCCGGACGATCTCCGCCATGTACGCGGCCTCGGAGAGCGCCAACCCGAGCAGGCCGGCCATGAAGCCGGTGAGGATGTCCCGGGAGGAGAACCCGAACAACCGCAGTTGCAGGTTGTCGATGCCGAACAACTGGCCGAGCTGGGTGTCGAACGGCACGCCGAACTCGACCCGGCTCCACAGGATGCCGATGTTGCCGAAGACGGCCAGCAGCACCAGCCGGGGCACGGCCCGGAAGAACCAGGTGTACAGCCAGGCCACGCCGCGCAGGATCGGGTTGTCGGAGAGCCGCATCACCGCGATCACCACGCCGAGCGTGACGCCGATCAGCATCGCGCTGACCGTCATCAGCACGGTGCCGCGCAGCAGCCCCTCGATGATCGGCGGGCGGAACATCTTGTCGACCATGAAGGACCAGTTGAAGGCCTTGTTGGTCACCAGCAGGTGGACGAACATCGCGGTCAGCACGGCGAGCACCGCCACCGCGATCCAGCGTCCCGGGTGCCGCACGGGCACGGCCTTGATCGGTTCCGGCCGTGCCCGCGCGGTTGTCGCTTCCTCGGTGGTCATGTCGTCACGGGTTGATCGCGGGATCCGTGATCGCGCCGTCCCCCACCTTCCACTTGTCGAGCACCTGCTTGTACGAGCCGTCGGTGATCAGCGCCTTGGTGGCGTCGCGCACCGCCTCGGCGAACTGCGCCTGCTCCTTGGCCACCACGTAGCCGTACGGGGCCGCCTCGTACTGCTTGTCCAGCAGCTCCAGGGCGTCCTTGGACTGGGTCACCGCGTACACCCCGACCGGGTAGTCGGCGAGCATCGCGTCGTCCTTGCCGGAGACGACCGCGGCGGTGGCGGCGTCCTGGCCCGGGAACTGGTCGATCGTGATGGCCGGCTTGCCGGCGTCGGTGCAGGTCTTGGAACGCTTCTGGATGTCCTCGACCTGGACCGTGTCCTTCTGCACCGCGATCTTCTTGCCGCAGGCGTTGTCCAGCGCCACCCCGGCCGGGTTGCCCTTCTTGGTCACCCACTGGGTGCCGACCTGGAAGTAGCTGACCATGTTGGCCTGGCCCTTGCGCTCGTCGTTGACGGTGAACGACGAGACGCCGACCTCGTACTTGCCCGAGTTGACGCCGTTGATGATGTCGCCGAACGGCGCCGAGACGAACTCCGCCTTCAGGCCGAGCTTGGCCGCCACGGCGGTGAACAGCTCGACGTCGAAGCCGATGACGGTCTTGCCGTCGGAGTCGAGGAACTCGGCCGGGGCGTACGTGGAGTCGGTGCCGACCACGATCTTGCCGTCGGACTTGATGGCGTCGGGCACCTTGGCGGCCAGCGAGGAATCCGCGGTGGCGGTCACGCTCGCGCCGCCGCCGGGCTGCTCGGTCTGCTCCTCCTCACCGCAGGCGGCGAGGGAGAGCAGGAGGACGGCCGCGCCGGCGACGCCGAGCGCCGCCCGACGGCCGGGGCTGGGGTGGAACATGGGGTACTCCTTTTGCGAGGGGGGCGTCGGTCAGGCCACGCCGAGGTAGGCCTCTTTGACCGAGGGGTCGTGCAGCAGGTCGGCGCCGGTGCCGCTCTTGACGATCCGGCCGGTCTCCAGCACGTACGCCCGGTGCGCGCGGGCCAGGGCCTGCTGGGCGTTCTGCTCGACCAGCAGGATGGTGGTGCCCTGCTGGTTGATCTCCGTGATGATGGTGAAGATCTGCTGGATGAGCATCGGCGCGAGACCCATCGACGGCTCGTCGAGCAGCAGCAGCTTCGGCCGGCTCATCAGCGCCCGGCCGACCGCGAGCATCTGCTGCTCGCCGCCGGAGAGCGTGCCGCCGGCCTGCTTGCGCCGCTCGGCCAGCCGGGGGAACAGGTCCAGCACCCGCGCCAGGTCCTGCGCGATGCCGGCCCTGTCCCGCCGGGTGTACGCGCCCATGTCGAGGTTCTCCAGCACCGTCATGCCGGGGAAAATGCCCCGGCCCTCGGGCGCCTGGCACAGCCCGCGCCGGACCCGCAGGTCGGCCCGGAGCTTGGAGATGTCCTCACCGGCGAACTTGATGCTGCCGGTGGCGATCGGCCGGATGCCGGAGATCGCCCGCATGGTGGTGGACTTGCCGGCGCCGTTCGCGCCGATCAGCGCGACGATCTCGCCCTCGTCCACGGTCAGGCTGATGCCGTGCAACGCCTGGATCCGCCCGTAGAGCAGGCTCACGTCCTCGATCTCAAGCAGCATCGTCCGGCACCCCCAGGTACGCCGCGATCACCTTCGGGTTGTCCCGCACCTCGGCGGGCAGCCCCTCGGCGATCTTCTTTCCGAACTCCAGCACCACGATCCGGTCGGTCACGCCCATCACCAGGCGCATGTCGTGCTCGATCAGCAGCACCGTCACGCCGGTGTCGCGGATCTGCCGGATGAGCTGGAGCAACTCCTCCTTCTCCGCCGGGTTGAAGCCGGCGGCCGGCTCGTCCAGGCAGAGCAGCACCGGGTCGGTGGCCAGCGCCCGGGCGATCTCCAGGCGCCGCTGCTCGCCGTACGACAGGTTGCGGGCGAACTCGTGCATCCGGGGCAGGATGCCGACGAACTCCAGCAGGCGTTCGGCCTTCTCCCGGCCCTCGCGCTCCTCCTTCCAGTGCCGCGGCAGCCGCAGCAGCGCGGAGAGCACGCTGGTCTTGTGGTGCGCGTCCGCGCCGACCTGGACGTTCTCCAGCGCGGTCATCTCCGGGAACAGCCGGATGTTCTGGAACGTGCGGGCCATGCCCATCCGGGTGATCTGGTGGCGCTTCTTGCCGCTGATCTTCTCGCCCCGGAACCGGATCTGCCCCTCGGTGGGCTGGTAGATGCCGGTCATCGCGTTGAAGCAGGTGGTCTTGCCCGCGCCGTTGGGCCCGATCAGCCCGAGGATCTCGCCCTTGTAGAGCGTGAAGTCCACGTCGTTGAGCGCGACCACACCGCCGAAGCGCAGCGTGACGTGGTCGACCTCCAGCAACGGCTCGCGCTTGTCCACCGTCTCGACGGCGGGCGCCGCGGCCTGGGCCGGAACGGCCGGGGTCTGTTCGGTGTCACTCACCGACGATCACCTCCTTGCGACGGTCCTTGAACTCCGCCGCTCGTCGCCGGTTCGGGATGAGGCCCTGCGGCCGGAAGATCATCATCACCACGAGCACCAGACCGAAGAAGAGGAACCGGTACTCGTACAGCTCGACGCCGAACAGCTCGATGCCGCGGAACCGCTCGATCATGTACGCCACCAGGCCGCCGCCGACGATCGCGCCGACGATGTTGCCGGAGCCGCCGAAGATGACCGCGGCCAGGATGATGATCGAGTTGAGCAGCTCGAAGTTCTGCGAGTTGACGAAGTTCTGCTTGCCGGCGAACAACGCGCCGGCCAGGCCGGCGATCGCCGCGCCGGAGGCGAACGCCCACAGCTTGAACTTGAACGTCGGCACACCCATGAGCTGGGCCGCGTCCTCGTCCTCCCGGATCGAGATCCAGGCCCGGCCGACCCGGCTGTGGGTCAGGTTCCGCACCCCGATCACCACCAGGATGATCAGCGTGAGCACCAGCCAGTAGTAGGGGCGGGCGTCGAGCACACCGAAGAACGGCTTGCCGTCGGCGTACTTGCCGGGCGGGTGCGGGATCTGGTTGAAGCCCCGCTGCCCCTTGAGGAACTCGGAGCTGACCGCCGCGATCCGGATCATCTCGGCGAAGCCGAGCGTCACCAGCGCCAGGTAGTCGCCGCGCAACCGCAGCGTCGGCGTACCAAGCATGACGCCGGAGACCATGGTCAGGGCGATCGCGATCGGCACCACCAGCAGCCACGGCCACAGCGTCTTGATGTTGCTGCTCGGCGACGTCAACACCGCGACCGTGTACGCGCCGACCGCGAAGAAGCCGAAGTAGCCCAGGTCGAGCAGGCCGGCGAAGCCGACCACGATGTTCAGCCCGACCGCCAGCAACACGTAGATCGAGACGGTGAAGAGCACCTGGGTGAAGTTCGCCCCGGGCGTCGGGATCGGCCCGAGGTACTGGTAGAACTCCTTGTTCGGCAACGCGTAGAAGAACACGATCACCGCGGCCAGCAGCACCCAGCGCACCCAGCGCGGAGCGTGGTGCCAGCGGTTCGCGACCGCCTCGCGGCCGTGCCGCAGCCGTACCCCGATCCCCTCCTGCTGCTCCGGGGTCGGCGGATTCACCGTCGTCGTCATGCGCGTGCCCTCCCCAGTGATTCGCCCAGCAGACCGGTCGGCCGGAACATCAGCAGCACGACCAGCACCGCGAACGCGGCGAAGTCCTTCCACTGACTGCCGAACAGGCCCGAGGCGTAGTTCTCCACGACGCCCAGCAGCAGGCCGCCGATCAGCGCGCCGCGGAGGTTGCCGATGCCACCGAGCACCGCCGCGGTGAACGCCTTGAGGCCCAGCAGGAACCCGACGCTGTAGGTGAGCGTCTGGATCCGGACGTCGTAGAGCAGGCCCGCGACACCGGCCATGGTGCCGCCGGCGATGAAGACCATCAGGATGATCCGGTCCTTGTTGACGCCCATCAGCGCCGCCGTGTTGGCGTCCTGGGCCACCGCCCGGATACCGCGGCCGGTGCGGCTGCGGTTGATGAACTGGTCCAGCGCGAACATCATCACCAACGCCGCGCCGATGGTGAGCAGCTGGATGCTGTCGATCGGCACGCCGGCGATGTGGAACAGCGGCTTGGAGCTGACCAGCGACGGCGCGCCCTGGGGCAGGCGTCGGGTGTAGACGCCGAACGCCTCGGAGATCGCGATCGAGGCGCCGATCGCGGTGATGAGGAACGCCAGCGGCGGCGCGTTGCGCTTGCGCAGCGGCCGGTACGCCACCCGCTCGATCACCGTCGCGGTGCCGGCCGAGGCGATGGCCGCCACGATCATCGCCACCAGCAGATAGAACAGGATCGAGCCGACGCCGCTGACCTGCGAGTCCTGGTCGAGACCGAAGCCGTTCCAGGTCCAGATCGCGGCGAACGCGCCGGCGATGAAGACCTCGGAGTGGGCGAAGTTGATGAGCCTGAGCACGCCGTAGACAAGCGTGTAGCCGAGCGCGACCAGGGCGTAGATCGCGCCCTGCGTCAGGCCGGTCGTGGTGAGTTCCCCGAAGTTGGAGAACAGTCCGTCGAAGTTCAAGGGAGGGACGCTCCGTCGCTGAAGAGAAAAAGGGGGTGCGGCCGGGAGCCAGCTCCCGGCCGCACCCGCGATTCACAACTCAATCGCCAGTCGCAGCGATCGACCGATCAGGACTTGGGGATCTCCTGGTCCGGGACGACCTTGCCGCCCTGCACCTTGAACGCCCAGACCTTGACCTGCGCCGGGTCCAGCTCGCCGCCCTCGACGAACTTGTAGCTGGCCGCCACGCCCTCGCCGCTGTAGCCCTTCACGAACTCCAGCAGGTCGGCGCGGGAGGACTTGCCGGCCTTGATGCCCGCCAGCAGGATGTTCGCCGCGTCGAACGCGGTGTCGCTGTAGGTGCCCGGGTCGGCGCCGTTGAGCGCCTTGTAGTCGGCGGCGAAGGTGCCGCGCGCCTCGGTGGACGGCTGGCAGGGGCAGGTGAGGATGGTGCCCTCGGCAGCCGCCGCGCCGGCGGAGGTGATGTACGCGCCGTCGTTGACGCCGTCACCGGCGACCAGCGGGGCGGTGACGCCGGCAGCGGTGAGCTGCTTGCGGATCAGGCCGGCCTCCTGGTAGTAGCCACCGTAGAAGACCGCCTTGACGTTCGCGGCCTTGACCTTGGTGACCACGGCGGAGAACTCGACCTGCTTGCCCTCGCCCTGGACCTTGTCACTGCCCACGGCCGCCGGGCCGAGCACCTTCTTGACCTCGTCGGCCAGGCCCGCGCCGTACGCCGACTGGTCGTCGATGACGTAGACCCGGTCGGCCTTCATCACGTTCTTGATGTAGTTGCCGGCGGCCGGGCCCTGGCTGAAGTCGTTGCCGACCGCGCGGAAGAACGTCTTCCAGCCCTGCTCGGCGAGGCTGGGCCGGGTCGCGGAGGGGGTGATGGTGACCAGGCCGGCCTCGCTGAACAGCGGACCGGCGGCCTCCGACTCGCCCGAGTAGGCCGGACCCACCACGCCGAGGATCTTGGCGTCGTCGATCGCCTTCTGGGCCAGCTGCGGCGCCTGGTCCGGGCTGCCCTGCGAGTCGAGCTCGGCGAGCTCCACCTTGCAGTCGGCGTTCTCCTTGTTGTACTTGTCGACCGCCAGCTTGACGCCGTTCTTCTCGTTGATGCCCAGCGCGGCCGAGCTACCGGTCAGCGCGCCGAAGAAAGCGATCTTGCTCCCGCAGGCGCTGCCCCCGGACGCTTCGTCGTCGCTGCCGCTGGAACAAGCGGTACCACCGGCGACGAGCGCCAGCATGGCGACCCCGCCGATCACGCGTGCGAGCTTCTGCCTCAAGGCCCGAACCCTCCTCCGTCCATGGTCCGAACCACCCGCTGCTGATTGGCACTTGCGGGGGCGGACGAACCAGACCGTCGTCGCCGGTCTGGGCCGGGACGTTATCCCACCGGCCAGCGGTGGCGTAAGACCCGGAAAGCGGGGTTGACCGAACCGTTACACGCCGTGGCGGATTCCCGACGCTTCCCGTAAGAACCGAAGGCGGCGCACGGCGTTCACCGAGGTTTCATCGGTAACGGGTCAACCCGCCATCACCCGCTACTCATCGACGGCCGGCAACGCCGCCCACCAGGCACGGGAGCTTTTCCCGTCGTCGGCGACCACAAGCAATCCGGCATCACCGGCGGCCACCGCCAGCGCGGCGTCCCCGCGGTCCGGCACCGACGCCGGGACGATCACCGGCCGCCACGACGCGCCACCGTCACCCGAAATCCACAGCCGCCGATCCGCGCCGTCCCCGGTCGCCGCGAGCAGCCGGCCGTCGACGCCCACCAGACCCGCCACCGACAGCACCCCGGGACCGGCCGCGCCGAACCCGCCCACCCGCTGCCAACCGTCCGACGACCCCGCCGGCGCGCGCCACACCGCGAAGCCGTCCCGGACCGGACCCACCACGGTCGGCGCGCCGTCGCGCACCACCACCCGCTCCGCCGCCCCGCCGCCCGCCGACACCGGCAGCGCCGACCGCCGCCACGACCGGCCATCCACCGACGACCAGGCCAACGGCATCAGGGCGGCGCCGCCGGTCGGCAGCAACGACCCCACCACCAGCCAGCCGGAACCCACCGCCACCGCGTCGTACGCCGTCGTCCGGCCCCGGGCGTCGCCGGCCAGCTCCGGCACCCCGGCGCGCAGCACGAACCCGCCGGCATCCGGCGACGACCACACCGCCGCCCCGTCGGCGCGTGCCCCGGCGATCAACCAGCCCGCCGGCCCGGCCGCCAGCCGCGCCGCGCTCACCGCGCGCGGCCCGCCGAACAACTCGAACGCCGCCGGCACCTCCCGCACCGGCCCGCCCGGACGCCACACCCACGTTCCGGTACGCGGATTGCCGTGCACGCCGCCCGTCTTCGCGCCGAGCGCCGCCATTCCGTCGTCGCGGCAGGCCACCGCGTAGAGCACGTGCTGCCGGCCGTAGAACGTCTGCGCGCGCACCGGCAACGCCGACCAGCTCAGCCCGTCCGCGCTGGACCAGGCCGCCGGCCGGGTCTCCCCCGCGCCGTCGACCAGCCCGCCGACCGCGTACCAGCGGCTCCCGCAGTGCGCCGCGTCGCGCAGCAGCGGCCGACCCGCGACGCCCACCGGCACGGGCAACTCGACCGCCCGCCAGGCCGGGCGCACCGGGGCCGGATCAGCGGGCCGCTCCGGCGTCGACCGGCAGGCGGTCAGCAGCACCGCCACGCCGGCGACCACGGCGAAGACCGACCTGAGGCGCGGAGAAGGCATGCATCCGATCCTATCGATCGGTCGCTCCCCCGCCCCTTGGGTCAGGAGGCGGGTTGCTGCGCCACCTCGCCGCCGGCGGTCTCCGCGAGGATCCGCTCGGCGACCTCCTTCATGGTCATCCGGTGGTCCATCGCGGTGCGCTGGATCCACTTGAACGCCTGCGGCTCGGTCATGCCGTACGTCGTCATCAGCGCGCCCTTGGCCCGCTCGACGGTCTTGCGGATCTCCAGCCGGTCGGTGAGGCCGGCCACCTCCGCCTCCAGGGCGGAGATCTCCGAGTAGCGGGACAGCGCGATCTCCACGGCCGGCACCAGGTCGCTCTTCTGGAACGGCTTGACCAGGTACGCCATCGCGCCGGCCGCCCGGGCCCGCTCGACCAGGTCACGCTGGCTGAACGCGGTCAGGATGATCACGGGGGCGAGGCGCGCGCCGGCGATCCGCTCGGCGGCGGCCAGCCCATCCATGATCGGCATCTTGATGTCGAGGATGACCAGATCGGGCTTGAGCTCCTCGGCGAGCTTGACGGCGGTCTCCCCGTCGCCGGCCTCGCCGACCACCTCGTAGCCCTCCTCGACCAGCATCTCGGCCAGGTCCAGCCGGATCAGCGCCTCGTCCTCGGCGATCAGAACGCGCTTGCGCTCCGCATCCGTCTGCATCTCGCCCACGAGCCACTCCCACCATCGATCTCGGCACGGTCACCACCCATGCTCCCGCATGAGCCTAGTCGGGTACAGTTACCCCACCCCGCCGGGATGGTGGAACGGCATACACGGAAGTCTCAAACACTTCTGCCCGAAAGGGCTTGCGGGTTCGAATCCCGCTCCCGGCACTTTTGTCATACACCTGTTCGAGGATGCTGCTGTGCATCCTCCCGAGATGCGGGCACGAGCCCGCGCCCTTCGCGCCCGGGGTCGCAACATCCGTTCCGTGGCCCGCAGCCTCTCCCTGCCGTACACCACAGTCTGGCACTGGTGCGTCGACCGGCCTGAACCGGCGATCTTCGGCAGCGCGGTCCGGTGCTTCCGTTGTCGCCCCGACCAGGAAGGTCCGCTCGATCAGGCTGCCTACGCCTATCTGCTCGGGCTCTACCTGGGAGACGGCCATCTGGTCACCACCGACCGAACGCCGGTGCTCCGCATCTATTGCGCGGATGCCTGGCCGAACCTGATCGACCTGTGCGACGCCGCGATGCGCGCCGTCCTGGCCAACAAGGTGCAGCGCATCCAGAAGCGAGGTTGTGTCGCCGTGCAGAGCACCGCACTTCATTGGCCGTGCCTGTTCCCCCAGCACGGGCCCGGCAAGAAGCACGAGCGCCCGATCGTCCTCGCCGACTGGCAACGCACCCTCGTCGAGGCGCACCCGGGTGATTTCCTGCGCGGGCTCTTCCACTCCGACGGCTGCCGTTTCGCCAACCGGGTCGTCGTTCGCGGGAAGGAGTACGTCTATCCCCGCTACATGTTCTCCAACCGCTCCGCAGACATCATGGCGCTGTGCCAGTGGGCCCTCGACCTGCTCGGCATCGCCTGGCGGATGAACCTGCCGTGGTCCCTGTCCGTCGCGCGCCGGGAGGCGGTCGCCGCGCTGGACCGGCACGTCGGCCCGAAGTCCTGACCGGACGCCCGCACGGGCGCGCGAGCGGCGCGCGTCAGATGGACGCCAGCGCCCGCGCCAGATCGGCCCGCAGGTCCTCCGGGTCCTCCAGCCCGACCGAGACGCGCAGCAGCGCGCCGCTCGGCTTGGCGTCGCCCTCGACCGGCCGGTGCGTCAGTGACGCCGGGTGCTGGATGAGCGTGTCGACGCCGCCGAGCGAGACGGCGTGGGTGATCAGTTCGCAGGCGCCGGCGACCGTGGCCGCGGCGGGCGCGCCGCCGCGTACCTCGAAGGCGAGGAGGCTGCCGCCGCCGGACATCTGGCGGCCGACCAGCCCGGCCGGGTCGTGCCGGGACGGGTGGTGGACCCGTTCGACGGCGGGGTGGCCGGCGAGCCAGGCGGCGAGCTTCTCGGCGCCGGCCTGCTGGGCGCGGACCCGCAGCGGGAGGGTCTGGAGGCCGCGGTGCAGCAGGTACGCGCCGAGCGGGTGCAGGACGGCGCCGGTGACGGCGCGCACCTGGCGCAGCCGGGCGGCCCAGTCGGGCGCGCAGGCGACGACGCCGGCGAGGACGTCGCCGTGGCCGCCGATGCTCTTGGTGGCGCTGTGCAGGACGAGCGCGGCGCCGTGCCGGGCGGGCTGCTGGAGTACGGGTGTGGCGACGGTGTTGTCGACGAGCAGCGGGACGTCGCCGGCGGCGGTGGCGAGCGCGGCGATGTCGACGAGGTCGAGCGTCGGGTTGGCCGGGGTCTCCACCACGACGAGCGCGGTGTCGGGGCGGATCGCGGCGGCGACGTCGTCGGCGCGGGCCCAGGTGACCTCGGTGCCGAGCAGGCCGGTGGCGAGGACGTGGTCGGTGCCGCCGTAGAGCGGGCGGACGGCGACGACGTGGCGCTTGCCGTCGCGGGTGGCGGCGAGCAGGGTGGCGGTGAGCGCGGCCATGCCGCTGGCGAAGGCGACCGCTTCGGCGGTGCCTTCGAGGTGGGCGAGCGCGGTCTCGAAGCGGGCCACGGTGGGGTTCCAGAGCCGCTGGTAGACGGCGCTGCCGCCGGCCGGGAGCGGGTTGCCGGTGGCGAGCGTCTCGTAGTCGTCGCCGCCGCCGGCGACCGAGGGCAGCGGGTTGGTGGTGGAGAGGTCGATGGGCGGGACGTGGACGCCGAGCCCGGCGAGGTCGTCACGCCCGGCGTGCACGGCTGCGGTGTCCACGGCGGTCATGCCGGGAAGCGTCGAACATGACGACGGGTCAGGGCAAGGGAACCGAAGAAGATTCTGATGATCTCGCTTTCGTCCGGAGCTTGTTCGGTGGAGGATGTCGGCATGCCTCTCGCACCGAATGATGTACGGCCGTTCTCCGCCCTCGACGACGTCGACCGCGCGATCCTCACCGAGCTGACCGCGGACGGCCGGCTGCCGAACAACGCGCTCGCCGAGCGGGTGGGGGTGGCGCCGTCGACGTGTCTGACGCGTACCCGGGCGCTGCGGGAGTGCGGGGCGATCCGCGGGTTCCACGCCGAGGTGGACCCGGCGGCGGTGGGCCTTCCGTTGCAGGCGTTGGTGTCGGTGCGGTTGACCGCGCACGAGCGGGCCGCGGTGGACGCGTTCCGGGCCCGGTCGGTGCGGCTGCCCGGGGTGGTGTCGGTGTTCCACGTGGCCGGCGCGGAGGACTACGTGCTGCACGTGCGGGCGGCGTCCGGGGACGCGTTGCGGGACTTCGTGCTCGACCATCTGGCGGTCGATCCGGCGGTGCAGCACACCCAGACCAGTCTGATCTTCGAGCAGGCGCGGGGTATGGGCTGACCCACCCGACGGAACAATTCCGGCACCGGGCGGGTTGCACCAGTTCGTGATCGACGTACCGATGTCTGTTCTTGACCTTGCCCCGGTGGCGGCGACCGGCAACGCCGGTGAGGCGCTGCGGCACACCACCGAGCTGGCCCGCCGCACCGAGGAGCTGGGCTACCGCCGGTTCTGGGTGGCCGAGCACCACAACATGCCGGCGATCGCCAGTTCGGCGCCGGCGGTGCTGCTCGCGCACCTGGCCGCGCACACCAGCACGATCCGGTTGGGCTCGGGCGGGGTGATGCTGCCCAACCACGCGCCGCTGGTGGTGGCCGAGCAGTTCGGCACGCTCGACGCGCTGCACCCGGGTCGGATCGACCTGGGCATCGGGCGGGCGCCCGGCACCGACCAGGGGACCGCGCTGGCGTTGCGCCGCACCATGGAGGGCCTGTCCGCCGAGCACTTCCCGCGCGAGCTGGCCGACCTGATGAACTACTTTTCCGGGGCCGAGCCGGGTCCGATCACCGCGACGCCGGGGCGCGGGCAGTCGCCGCAGGTGTGGCTGCTCGGGTCGAGCGGCTTCAGCGCCCAGCTCGCCGGCCTGCTCGGGTTGCCGTTCTCGTTCGCGCACCACTTCAGCGCGCAGAACACCGTCCCGGCGTTGCAGCTCTACCGGCAGCACTTCCGGCCGTCGCAGTGGCTGGACCGGCCGTACGCGATGGTGGCGGTCAACGCGGTCTGCGCGGAGACCGACGAACGGGCGGAGTGGCTGGCCGGGCCGGCCGGGCTGTCGTTCCTGAAGCTGCGGTCGGGGCGGCCGGAGCCGCTGGTCACGCCGGAGGAGGCGGCGGCCTATCCGTACTCCGCGCTGGAGCGGGAGTTCGTGGCGCAGCGTCGCGACGGTCAGGCGACCGGTTCGCCGGAGACGGTGGCCCGGCAGCTCGGGACGCTGCTGGAGCGCACCGGCGCGGACGAGCTGATGCTGACCGCGATGGTCTACGACGTGGACGACCGGGTCCGCTCGTTCGAGCTGATCGCCGAGAAGGTGGCCGGTGGCCTGCGCCGCGAAGGCTGAAACACGCTCTTCATAGCCACGTCACCGCAGCGTCGCGTGGGACGCATAGCTTTGTCCCCGGTGGTGGTACGGCATTCCCGGTCGGGACGGGTCGGGAATGCTGCGGTGTGGTGCACCGGGTCGCCGGCTGAGCGGATTCCGCGGCCGGCGACCCGGTGCCTGCCGTTTCAGCGCAGGTAGATGTTCGGCGCGGCCGGCGTGCTCATGCCGTCCCCGAGGTGGAAGCCCGGGTGCGGCGGCTGGTTGTAGGCGGTGTTCTGCCAGGCGACGGCGACCCGGTACTGCGGGTCGTGCATCAGCGTCGGCAGGCGCAGGCCGGTGGTGACCGGCGTGCTGTAGACGCGCAGCGCCGAGCTGTCGGCGGTGCGCCAGACCACTTCCTCGCGCCAGTCGCCGAGAAGGTCGGCGGAGAGCGCCGGGGTGGACTTGGTGCCGTTGTTGGACGCGACGTTGCTGCCGGTGAGCAGTCGCGTCTCGCCACCGGTGCCGTACTTGTCGATCTTGGTGCCGTCGAGCAGCTCGCGGACCGGGTCGCCGTCCCACCAGATCAGGAAGTTGGCCGAGGACGGCTTGCGGCCGACGTTCTGCCCGCGCGTGTTGAGCAGGCCGTCGACCGCCGAGGACCAGGACTCCGCGCCGGGGCTGCCGGCCCAGATGTCGTCGGAGACGCCGCGACCGTTGTCGCCGTTCGGCGCGGTCTGCCAGAGGAGCTGTCCGGTACGCGCGTCGGACATCCACGAGCTGGGCTTGCTGCCGTCCTCGTCGACCTTGAAGACCTCCAGGCCGGCGCGGGACGGGTCGAGGTCGCCGACGTGCAACGCGTCGCCGTGCCCGTTGCCGGTCGAGTAGAGCAGCCGGCCGTTGTCGTCGATGGTGGCGGCCCCGTACACGATCTCCTGACGGCCGTCGTTGTCCACGTCGGCCACCGAGAGCTGGTGGTTGCCCTGACCGGCGGCGGCGCCGTTGCCGGAGGCGTTGGAGTCGAACGTCCACCGCTTGCGCAGCGTGCCGTCGCGGAAGTCCCAGGCGGCGATCACCGCGCGGGTGTAGTAGCCGCGCGCCATGATCAGCGAGGGGCGCTGCCCGTCCAGGTAGGCGGTGCCGGCGAGGAACCGGTCGACCCGGTTGCCGTACGAGTCGCCCCAGGACGAGACCGTGCCGCGCGGCGGGTCGTAGTCGACGGTGGACAGCGCCGCGCCGGTGCGCCCGTCGAACATGGTCAGGTACTCCGGGCCGGCGAGCACGTAGCCGCTGGAGTTGCGGTGGTCGGCCGAGGACGAGCCGATCACCTGGCCGGTGCCGGAGCGCGAGCCGTCGGCGGTCTTCATGGCCACCTCGGCGTCCCCGTCGCCGTCGTAGTCGTACACCTGGAACTGGGTGTAGTGGGCGCCGGCGCGGATGTTGCGGCCCAGGTCGATCCGCCACAGCCGGGCGCCGGTCAGGGTGTACGCGTCGACGTAGACGTTGCCGGTGTAGCCGGACTGGGAGTTGTCCTTGGCGTTGGACGGGTCCCACTTGAGCACGAACTCGTAGCGGCCGTCGCCGTCGAGGTCGCCCACGCTGGCGTCGTTGGCCGAGTAGCTGTACGCCTCGCCGCTCGGCGTGGTGCCGCCGGGCGGGGCCTGGATCGGCACGTCCAGGTAGCCGTTGGCGAACTGGAGCGCCGGGGCGGACGCCGCCTGCTCGGCGCCGTTCACCACGGCCCGCACGGTGTACGCGGACCCGGCCGCCGCGCCGCCGTCCAGGTAGCTGGTGGCGCCGGTGATCGGGCTCGCGTTGACCTTGGTGGCGCCGCGGTAGAGGTTGAACGACACGCCCGAGGTCTCGGTGCCGAGCAGCCGCCAGGAGACCAGGTTCCCGCTGCCGGAGCGGACGCTGACCAGCCCCCGGTCGAGCTTCTCCATCTGCTTCGCGCCGGCCGGCGGCGTGGTGGGCGGCGGGGTGGTGGGAGGCGGGGTGGTGGGCGGCGGCGTCGTGGGCGGCGGAGTGGTCGGGCCGGACGTCGTCGGCGTCGCGGTCGGGGACGCGCCGGTGCACGTGGTGCCGTTCAGCGTGAACGTGGTGGGGGCCGGGTTGCTGGCGTTGTTCCAGGAGGCGTTGAATCCGAAGTTCGCGGTGCCACCGGTGCCGATGGCGGCGTTGTAGCCGGCGTCGCGGGCGGTGACCTGGACGCCGGACTGGCTGACCGTGGCGTTCCACGCCTGGGCGACCTGCTGACCGGCGGCGAAGCTCCAGCCGAGCGTCCAGCCGTCGACCGGGTCGCCGAGGTTGGTCACGGTGACGTCGGCGCCGAAGCCGCCGCCCCACTGGTTGGTGATCCGGTAGTCGACCCGGCAGGCGGCGGCCGCCGCCGAGGCGGTGACGGTGGTGAGCACGCCGGCCGCCAGCGTGGCCGCCGAGACCGCGGCGAGCAGGGCGAGCCGGCGTGAGGTGGTGTGGTGCACGGGGGTTGCCTTTCGCGAAGGTCGGGCACGCGGCGACGCCGGCCTGCCCGGACCGGCGGGAGTGTGCACGTGCGCTGACGCGACGGGAACGTCGACGCATCGACGTTGATGATTAGGCTCCGCGCTCCGCCAGCGTAGCCACCACCGCGCACCCCCACAAGCACGCCACGCCCCGGCGAAACCTCGCCCGCCATTTCGACCACGGAGAGTGACGTCCCGGCACCACAACGCGCGGGACGGCGATATACCACTGAGGCATAATTATGACGGAGAGGTATATCGCGCGCGAGCGCATCCGCCCCGGGCCGGCGACACGCCGACAAACGCGGCGCGGGCCGCCCGGGACGCCGCGCGTCAGCGACGCCGGCGGCTCAACCCCCGACGCGGGAGGCTCAACCCCCGACGCGGGAGGCTCAACCCCCGACGCGGGAGGCTCAGCCCTCGACGGCGGCGGCGAGCGGCCGGGGCTCCCCCGCCTCGACCGACGGAGCCGGGGCGTCGGCCACCGCGGCCGACGGGGTCGGCGCCGCGGCGAGCGCCGCCTCGGCCGTGGCCCGGGCCCGGCGGGCGCGACGCAGCGCGCGTACCGCCAGCGTCATGGCGACCAGCCAGCCGGCGCCGAGCACGGCGTAGACCAGGGCCGGCACCGGGCCGCCCAGCTCGCCGGCGCGCAGCAGGGTGCGGGCGTTGGTCAGCACGATCACGCCGCCGATCACGGCGCCGAGCACCTGGGCGGGCACGATGCGGACCAGCCAGGCCGCGATCGGCGCGGCGATCAGGCCGCCGATCAGCAGCGCGGCGACGGTGGGCAGCAGGAAGCCCTCCGAGCCGAGGCCGATCAGGAAGCCGACGCTGGCCGCGCCCGCCACCACGAACTCGGAGGTGTCCACCGAGCCGATGACCTTGCGAGGCTCCATCCGGCCGGAGACCAGCAGCGCCGGGGTGGCGACCGGCCCCCAACCGCCACCGCCGGTGGCGTCGACGAAGCCGGCGACCAGCCCGAGCGGGGCCAGGAAGCGGCTACGCAGCCGGCCGGCGGCCCGGTTGGCGCGCAGCGGCCGGGAGAAGCGGATGAGCAGGTACGCGCCGAGGGTGAACAGGATGGCGGCCATCCACGGGGCGGCCGACTCGGTGGAGATGGAGCTGAGGAACGTGGCGCCGGCGAACGCGCCGATCGCGCCGGGCAACGCGATCCGGCCGACCACCTTCCAGTCGACGTTGCCGAAGCGCCAGTGCGAGACGCCGGCGGCGAGCGTGGTGCCGATCTCGGCCAGGTGCACCGACGCGGAGGCCGCGGCCGGCGCGACACCGGCGAAGAGCAGCAGCGTCGAGGACGTCAGCCCGTACGCCATGCCGAGCGCGCCGTCGACCAGTTGCGCGAGGAGCCCGACGAGGGCGAGTACCAGCAGCTTGCGCACGAGCGCCCCCTGACTTTTCGGTATCTCCTATCAACTTGGTCGACAATGCGGCACGGAGGCACCCCGGGTCAAGTCCCCCATCCGGTTGGTGGGACACGCCGGACGGCCGTCAGCTCCAGGCGCGCGGGTCGGCGGCCAGCTCGTTGACCCGGGCGGGCAACGTGCCGGTGGCCACGTCGGCGATCGTGACCAGCTCCAGGATCTCCCGCTCGCTGGCCCGAAGCGCGATCCACACGTCCTGCAACGCGCGGGCCGCGCCCTGGTAGCCGAGTTGCTCCGGGCGGTGGCCGCGGACGTGCGCCAGCGGCCCGTCGATCACCCGGATCACCTCGGCCAGGGAGATCTCCCCGGCCGGACGGGCCAGCCAGTAGCCCCCCTCGGGGCCCCGCTGGGCGTGCACGATGCCGCCCCGGCGGAGCTGGAGCAGGATGCTCTCCAGGAACTTCGGCGGGATGTCCTGCGAGCGGGCGATCTGCTCGGCGGTCACCGGCCGGCTCCGCCCGGCGGCCGTGCCCTCGGCGACCGAGGCCAGCTCGGCAGCCGCACGGAGGGCATAGTCGACCCGGGCGGAGAGACGCATGCCGGCAAGGTTAGTCGCCTGTTCAGCCGCCCGGTCTCCCGACCCTCGGCCGAACGGTCACGGCCGCCGGGTCAGCCACCCACCCGGCGCAGCAGCCCCTCCTGCACGGCGCTGGCGATGTGCCGGCCGTCGGTGGTGAACATCCGGCCGGTGGCCAGGCCCCGGGCACCCGACGCGGACGGGCTCCAGCAGTCGTAGAGGAACCACTCGTCGGCGCGGAACGACCGGTGGAACCAGAGCGCGTGGTCGAGGCTCGCGCCCACCACCCCGCCCGGCCCCCACACCTCGCCGTGCACCGACAGCACCGAGTCGAGCAGCGTCAGGTCCGAGGCGTACGTCAGCGCGCAGGCGTGCAGCAGCGGATCGTCCGGCAGCTTCCCGTCGATGCGCATCCAGACCCGCTGGTGCGGCTCGGCCGGGCGGTCGCCGGGGCGTACCCAGCCGGGCTCGCCGACGTACCGGACGTCGATCGGGCGCGGGATCTGCCCCCAGATGCCGAGCCGCTCCGGGTAGCGGGACAGCCGGTCGGTCATGGTGGGCACGTCGTCCGGGCCGGGCACGTCGGGTGGGAGCGGGGCGTGGTGGTCCAGCCCCTCCTCCTGCCGTTGGAACGACGCCGACATGAAGAAGATCGGCTTGTCGTGCTGGAGCGCCACCGAGCGGCGTACCGAGAAGGACCGGCCGTCGCGGACGTTCTCCACCTGGTAGTCGATCGGCTCGGCCGGGTCGCCGGGCCGCACGAAGTAACCGTGCAGGGAGTGCACGGCCCGCTCCGGGCCGACCGTGCGGCCGGCCGCCACCAGCGCCTGACCGGCGACCTGGCCTCCGTAGACCCGCTGCGGGCCCACCTGCGGGCTCATCCCGCGGAAGGCCATCTCGCCGGTCTGCGCGAGGTCCAGCACCTCCAGGAGCTGGTCGACGGCGGCCTGCCCGGTCGCCACCGGAGCGTCACTCATTGAAGAGCCCGGGCCGCCGCGGCGTCGACGAGCGAGCCGAGCTGGTGCACGCGCAGCGTGTTGGTGGAGCCGGGGGTGCCGGGCGGGCTGCCGGCCACGATCACCACGTAGTCGCCCGGGTTGGCCCGGTTCAGGCCGAGCAGCGCCTGGTCGACCTGGCGGAACATGTCGTCGGTGTGCTGCACGAACGGCATCAGGAACGTCTCCACGCCCCAGCAGAGCGCGAGCTGGTTGCGCACCTCCGGCACCGGCGTGAACGCCAGCAGCGGCAGGTCGCAGTGCAGCCGGCTGAGCCGCTTGACGGTGTCGCCGGTCTGCGAGAACGCCACCATGGCCTTGGCGCCGATGGCGCGGGCGATCGACGACGCGGCGACGGTGAGCGCGCCGCCGTGCGTACGCGGGTCGTGCTGGAGCCGGGGCACGGCGATGGAGCCGGCCTCGGTGGTGGTGACGATCTTCGCCATGGTGCTGACGGTGAGCACCGGGTACTTGCCGACGCTGGTCTCGCCGGAGAGCATCACCGCGTCCGCGCCGTCGAGCACGGCGTTGGCCACGTCGGAGGCCTCGGCGCGGGTCGGGCGGGAGTTCTCGATCATCGAGTCGAGCATCTGGGTGGCCACGATGACCGGCTTGGCGTTCTCCCGGCAGAGCTGCACGGCGCGCTTCTGCACCAGCGGGACCTGATCCAGCGGCAGTTCCACGCCGAGGTCGCCGCGGGCGACCATGACGCCGTCGAAGGCGAGCACGATCGCCTCCAGGTGGTCGACCGCCTCCGGCTTCTCGACCTTGGCGAGCACCGGGCGACGGACGCCCTCCTCGTCCATGATCGAGTGGACGAGCTTGATGTCGTCCGGCGAGCGGACGAAGGAGAGCGCCACCAGGTCGACGCCGAGGCCGAGGGCGAAGCGCAGGTCCTCGGCGTCCTTGTCGGACATGGCCGGGACGCTGACCGCCACGTTCGGCAGCGAGACGCCCTTGTTGTTGGAGACCGGGCCGCCCTCGGTGACCAGGCAGCGGATGTCGTTGCCGGTGACGTCGCTGACCTCGACCGCGACCCGGCCGTCGTCGATCAGCAGCCGGTCGCCCGACTTCACCTCCTGCGGCAGCTTGCGGTAGGTGCAGGAGACCCGCTCCTTGGTGCCGACGATCTCGTCACTGGTGATCACCACGGAGTCGCCGGTGCGCCACTCGTGCGGACCGTCGGCGAAGCGCCCGAGCCGGATCTTGGGGCCCTGGAGGTCGGCGAGCACGGCGACCGGCTGCCCGGCGGCCTCGGCCGCCTCCCGGACCATCCGGCAGACCGACTCGTGGTCGGCGTGACTGCCGTGACTGAAGTTGAGCCTCGCCACGTTCATGCCGGCCTCGACGAGCCCCCGGATGCGCTCCGGGGACGAGGTGGCGGGGCCGAGAGTGCAGACAATCTTCGCGCGGCGTGTCACGCCCATCAGGCTAGTCTCTCCTCCGGGTCGGCTCACCAGCCGACCCCTTGCGGACTTGCGGAACAGTTGTCCAACGATGCGCGAACAAACGCGCGGGCGGGCGGTAGGCCTACCGCACCGGAACGTCGTGTGGCGGGCATCGGCGACCGCGCGGCGGAAATCGTACCGCCCGTCGTCACCGCCCGACGCGGGGTCCGGGCCGGTCGGCCGGCGGCAGCGTGGGCACGGCGGAGAACACCTCGTGCGGGTCGTACCGGCGCCTGGCCCGGCGCAGCCGGTCCCAGTTCGGCCCGTAGGCGAGCCGGACCCGGTCGGTCTCCTCCGGTGCGAGCAGGTTCGGGTAGCCGCCGGGCAGCGCGTGCGGCGCCAGCGCCGCCGCGGTGCGCTCGGCCCACGCCCGGTGCGGCGCCGGGTCCCCGCCCGGCGTCCAGACCGCGATGATCTCGACCAGCAGGTGGTCGGCACGCAGCCCGAACGCGGTCCCGCCGACCGGCACCCGGGCCGCCGCGCCGTGGAAGTGGTGCAGCGCGATCGCCGAGAACGGCGAGCTGACCGCGCCGGCCGCCGCGGTCAGCGCGGCCACCACCGGCTCGTCCACCCCGGCCAGCCACCGGGTCCGCAGCAGGTAGTGGTTGCCGTCGGCCATCCCGCCGTCGAACAGGCGCAGCGCGTCCTCGTACGCCAGCGGGCCGACCTGGTCGACCAGCGGCGTGCCGAGCGCGCGCAGCCGGTCCACCGCGGCCCGGCCCGCCGCCGGGTCGTCGCCGCCGACGAACGGGGCGAGGAAGACCACCGGTTCGCCGGCCGGGCCGGGCAGGAAACCGGCCATCACGGTCACCTCGTCCGGCGCGTCCCGCACCACGTCGGCGTAGCCGCGCAGCACCGCCGTCGCCTGGTCGAGCGGGAACAGCAGCATGCCGGCGAGCACGGTGGCCAGCGGGTGCGTGCGGTAGCGCAGCGCGGTGGCCACGCCGAAGTTCCCGCCGCCGCCACGCAACGCCCAGTACAGCTCGGGTTCGTGCGCCGGGTCGGCGGTCACCAGCCGGCCGTCGGCGAGCACCACCTCGGCGCCGAGCAGGTTGTCCAGCGCCAGCCCGTACCGGCCGCAGAGCGGGCCGTAGCCGCCGGCCATGGTCAGCCCGGCCATCCCGACCGCGCGCACCACGCCGGTGGGGACGACCCGGTCGTACGGCCGCAGGGCGGCCAGCACGTCACCGGCCGTCGCCCCGCCGCCCACGGTGACCACGCCGGCGCCGGGGTCGACGTCCACCCGGCGCAGCGCGGTGAGATCGACGACCAGTCCGCCCTGGCGCAGCGCCCGGCCGGCCCAGTCGTGGCCGCCGGCCCGGACCGACAGCGGCAGGTGGCAGCGCCGGGCGACGCGGACCGCCAGGGCGACCTCGGCGGCGTCGTGGGTGCGGGCCACCAGCGCGGGGACCGCGCCCGGCGCGCCGTTCCAGAGCCGCACGGCGGCCGGGAAGCCGGCGTCGGCCGGGGTGAGCAGGCGGTCGCCGAGCGCCGCGCGGAGCAGGTCGGTGGCGCGCGGGACATCCGGGGCGGAGGTCATGGCGGACTCCTCGGCCGACCCCGGGCCGGCGGGCGCCGGACGTGCCGGGGTCGCTGCGTGGGCCGGACCGTAGCACCGACCCGGGGCGGCCCGCCGTCGCCCGCGCGACAGTCCCTCAGCTCTCCGCCTTGATCAGCGGGAACTCCAGCGAGCCGGCCGGGCAGAGGAAGGTCAGCACCTCCACCCGGTAGAGCCCGGCCTGCACCGCCGGGTCGGCCTCCATGACGCTGCGTACGTCGTCCACCGAGCCGGTCCGGGCCAGCCCGAAGCCGATCGGCGGGTCGGGTTCCCGGGCCGGCCCGTCCACCGAGCCGTCGATCAGCACGATGCCGCGCCGCTGCAACGCCTGCATGTGCCGGAGATGCTCGGACTGCAACCGCTGCACGGTCTCCTCCGGCAGCGCCCGGCCCGAGGGTCCCGGGTAGAGCACGATGCACTCGTAGGTGTCCAACGCGAAGTCGAGCCGGGGCGTGGCGCCCATGCGCACCTCCTGACCGCCGTCGCGTCCAGCCTCGCACGGGGTCGCGTCACCGCGGGGTCGCTCGCCGCAACTGCCCGGGTCACCGCCGGAACCGGGCGTTCGTCCCGCCGTTGCCAGCACCTTCGGGGCATTGATATCTTTCCGCGTGCACATCGCCCGGGGCTCGGCCGCGGCCGCCTCACCGTGGTTGGCCGGCCCGCCGGGCGACGCCGACGTCGACCCGGAGCCGTCCTCACTGGGTCAGGCCCTCCGCTGGTTCGCGACCCGTACGCTCACCGAGTTCGTGACGCGCTACACGCCGCGCTTCCGGGTGCCCCGCGTCTTCGCCGGATTCCCGGTGCAGGCGGACGTGCACGCCGACCTCGCCCACGTCCTCGGGCTGCTGCACGCCGGCGGGGTGACCCGGCTCGCCGGCACGCCGATCGACGACGCGTTGCTGACCGTGCTCGGCGCGGTCGACGGCGAGCGGACCCACACGTTCGCCTCCTACCGGGTGGCGGAGACGCTGCGCCGGTTCGGCCCGTGGGCGGACAACGCGCTGCTCCCCCGGCTGCCGCCGGAACGGCGGGAGCACCTGCGGGCCGCCGTGGACACCGGGCCGCACGAGAGCTGGCTGGACGCCCGCACGCCGCGCAACTACGCGGCGGTGCTGGCCCGGTGCGAGCACGCCCGGGCGGAACTCGGGCTGCCGGTGGACGCCGCGGCGCTGGACGACCTGGTCCGCCGCACCCGCGACCTGATCGAGGAGACCCCGGGTCGGCAGTTGGACGACTCCACCGACGGCTCCGGCCGCTTCGACATCTACGGCCCGGCCCTGTATCCGGTCGCCGAGCCGCTGGCCGCCCGGATCGGCCCGGCCTGGGCGGCGGGCGCCCGCGACGCGCTCGCCCTGGTGGATCTCGTGGTGACCGACAGCGGGAGCGCCGTCGCCTGGGGCCGCTCCGCCGGGGCGCTGGCCCGCTGCCTCACCGTCGAACTGGCCGGGCTCGTGGCGCGTCGTCCCGAGCTGTCCCCGACCGGCCGCGACGAGTGGGCGGCCCGGGCCCGCGACGCGTTCGACGCGCTCCGCCCCTGGTTCGACCAGGGGCTGATCCAGGCCCACCGGCACCGGTCGACCTACGCGTACCGGGGTCCGGCACGGCGGCTCCAGATGACCCTCGACTGCCTCGGCAAGCTGCTGGACGCGGCGAACTCGCTGGACTCCGTCCCGATGCCGGGCCCGACGCCCCGCCGGCCGCGCGACGCGGTCTTCTTCTTCGACCGCGCCCGCCACGCCGGCGTCTGGTCGTACCGCTCGGCGCAGACCGCGTTCGTCCTGCCGCTTGTCGGGTCCACCGTCTCGGACTACCTGCCCGCCCCGCAGTGGCCCGGCCTGTTCGAGGTGCCGGTGGACAGCGCCCTCGCCACCGGCGTGCCGGTGGCGGTGCAGGACGGGCGTACGGTCGTGCCCGCCGGCCGGCCCGACCGGGTGGTCCACCGGCCGGGCGGCCTGGAGGTGGTCCACCACCGCTGGCAGGAGCCCGGAAGGCGGCAGACACCCGCCGACCTCCCGCCGGTGCCCGCGACGCGTCACGCCCGGTACGAGGTGCGCGGCCGGACCCTGCACGTGCACGAGGAGCTGCGCTTCGACCGGCCGCCGGAGGCGGTCGCGCTCCAGGTGACGGAGGCGGCGGCCCGGCCGCTGCGGGTCGAGTTCGGCGTCGGCCCGGCGGACGTGGTCACCACCGTCGAGGTGGCGGGCGTGTCGGCCTACCGCAGCTACTTCGGCGAGCTGCCGGTCGTGCACCAGGTGGAGGTGGCGCCGGCCAGCCGGATGTCGTTCACCTGGTCGGTGACGCCCAAGCTGCGGGTGGCCAGCTCGGCGTACGGCCACCACTACGACGCCCTGCTCTACGGTCCGCTGCGGGACCGGGTGCACGAGGTGGCGCTGGGCCGCGGGCAGCTCGACCGGCACCGGGAGATCCTGGCCGACGTCGACGTGTTCCACCTGCACTGGCCGGAGCGGCTGCTCCCGGCGGAGCTGGCCGGGCACCTCGCGCTGATCGACGCGATCCGGGACCGCGGGGTACGGCTCCTGCTCACCCAGCACAACCTCACGCCGCACGACCGGCAGCCGCGGTGGCGGCCGGTCTACCAGGCCTGGGCGGCGGCCGCCGACGGCGTGGTGCACCACAGCGCGCGCGGCCGGGACCGGGCGCGCGACGTGCTGCCCTACCCGGACGACGCCCGCCACTGGGTCGTTCCGCACGGGCACTTCGGCGACCTGATGACCGACATCCGCGCCGACGACCGGGCCCGTACCGAGCGGGAGTACGGCCTGCGCCCGGGCGCGCTGCGGCTGGGCGTGATCGGGGCGCCCCGCCCGGAGAAGGACACCGCGCTGGTCATCGACGCGGTGGCCGCGTCCGCCCGCGACGACATCGAACTGCTGGTCCTCTCCGGCACCCCGGAGCTGCCCCGGTCACCGGACCCCCGGATCCGGGTGGTGCCCTACGACCTGGTGCCCCGCCGCGAGTACAACCGGCGGCTCGCCGCGATCGACGTGCTGGTGCTGCCGTTCCGCGACGGCGAGATGCTGGCCACCGGCACCGTGGCCGACGCGATCGGGCGGGGGCTGCCGGCGCTGGTGTCGCCGTGGCCCTTCCTCACCGAGATGCTCGGCGGGTCCGCCATCCCGTACGGCCGCACCCGGGAGGACCTGACCCGCTGCCTGGACTCGCTGGACGACGCCCGCCTCGACCGGGCCCGCGCCGCGAGCGGGCGGCTGCGCGCCACGTACGACTGGGCCCGGGTGGCGGAGTCGCACCTCGCCGCGCTGGAGTCCCTGGGTCCCGCGAAGCTCTGAGGAGAGTGGATGACCGACCAGACCACCGACCGGACCGCGTCGCCGGACCACACCGTCGACCACCCGGCCGCGCTGCGCGTCGCCGCCGCCTCGGTGGCGGCCCGGGCCACCCACGCCCGGCCGTCGGCGCGCCCGGTCGACGCCGGCTACCTCGACGAGCTGCGCCGCCAGCCGCCGGTGGAGTCCGGGCTGGCCCGGCTGCCGGACGAACGGACCCGGATCGGCTTCGTGATCGTCCGCGACGCCGTCAACTTCGGCTCCGGCCTGCACCCGCACCTGGTGAAGCTGCCCGGCCTGTCCGGCGCCCGGACCATCGGCCAGCTCCTGCTCGACCGGGTGCGCCGGGACGGCGTGCCGACCCCCGCGTACCTGGCCGGGCTGGACGGGCGGGCCTGCGCGGAGATGTTCGGCCAACCCACGCGGGGTCCGGCGTTCACCCTGATGACCATGTTCGCCACCGCCTGGAACGAGCTGGGCGCGTACACCGGGGACCGGTTCGGTGGGGAGTACCCGGCGCTGGTGGAGGAGGCGGCCGGGTCGCCGACGGCGATGGTGGCGATCCTGGCCGGGATGCCGCACTGGCGGGACGTCTCCCGCCACGGCGACCTGGACGTGCCGTTCCACAAGCGGGCCCAGCTCGCGACGTACGGCCTGTCGTTGTGCCACGACCCCGGCGGCGCGCGACGGTTCACCGACCTCGGCCGGCTGACCGCGTTCGCGGACAACCTCATCCCGCACGTGCTGATCGAGGACGGGCTGCTGGAGATCGACGCGGAGCTGGCCGACTCGCTGCGGGCCGGCCGGCCGTTGGCGCACGGCAGCCCGGCGGAGGTCGAGCTGCGGGCCGCGGCGGTCGAGATCTGTGAGCGGCTGGCCCACCGGGCGGCGGCGGCCGGCGACCCGGTGCACCCGGTGGAGCTGGCCAGCCTGCTGTGGAAGAAGGGGCAGCAGCCGCGCTACAAGGCCCGGCCCCGGCCCCGCAGCGTCAGCTTCGCCTACTGAGGAGGACGCGGATGCTCCCGGCCGCCCTGCTGATGCGCGCGGACCTGCCCGACCAGCTCTTCACCCCCACCAGCCGGGCCCGGCTGGACCGGCTGGTCAGCCTCCCCCCGGCCCCCTGGACCGGCTGGTCCGACGCCACCCCGGCGGCGCTGCGCCGCACCGAGCTGCTGCTGACCGGCTGGGGCTGCCCACGCCTCGGCGTGGCGGAGCTGGCCGCCATGCCCCGCCTGCGGGCGGTGGTCCACACCGGCGGCTCGGTCAAGGAACTGCTGGACCCGGCGGTGTGGGAGCGCGGCGTCCGGGTCACCACCTCGGCGCGGGCCAACGCGGTGCCGGTCGCCGACTACACGGTGGCGATGGTGCTGCTGGCCGGCAAGAACGTCCTCGCCGCCGCCGACCGCTACCGGCGCAGCCTGGACCGCCGCGCCCTGCTCACCGGTTACCCGGCGACGGGCAACGCGGACCGGACGGTGGGCCTGGTCGGCGCGTCCCGGGTCGGTCGGCTGGTGGCGGCCCGCCTGTCGGACCTGGGCTTCCGGCTGCTCTGCCACGACCCGTTCCTGGAACCGGACGACGCGGAGCGGCTCGGGGTACGCCCCGTCGAGCTGGCGCACCTGCTCCGGGAGTCGTCGATCGTCAGCCTGCACGCCCCGCTCACCCCGGAGACGGCCGGGATGATCGACGCGGCCGGGCTGTCGCTGCTGCCCGACGGCGCCACCCTGATCAACACCGCCCGGGCCGGGCTGCTGGACCAGGAGGCGCTGCTCGGGCACCTGCGTACGGGCCGGCTCTCCGCCGTGCTGGACGTGACCGACCCCGAGCCGCTGCCGCTGGACCATCCCCTGCGCGCCCTGCCGAACGTGCTCGTCACCCCGCATGTCGCCGGCGCGCAGGGCAGCGAGCTGCGCCGGCTCGGCGACCAGGCGGTGGAGGAGGTGGACCGGTTCGTCCGCGGCCTGCCGGCGGCGGATCCGGTCCTGGTGGAGCGGTTGCCGTTCCTCGCCTGAGCCGGGGTCGCCTCAGCCGTCCAGCTCCGCGCGGTACTTCCAGTAGCGCCGGCCGAACTCGCTGAAGTCGGGGAACTCGTCGGTCCAGAACTTCTTCGGCCCGACGCAGTGCACCAGGGACGCCTGCGCCGGGTCACCGCCGTAGACCGGCTCCAGCCGCCAGCCCATCATGTGGTTCCACCGGTGCGACAGCCGCAGCCAGCGTCCGAACAGGACGTGGTTCAGCGCGTCCTGGTCGGGGTAGCGCGCGGCGTCCGCGTGCCGCTCGATGTAGTCGAGCGCGCGGCCGGTGACGTCCGCGTCGCGCCACCGCGCGAGGTCGATCAGCAACATGCCGGAGTTGAAGTAGGGCGCCTGCGGGTCCAGCGCGGCCTCCTCCCGCAGCCCCGGGAGCGCGCCCCCGTCGGCCAGCCGCCGGGTGTACGCGTCGCGCACCGCACCGACCACCGCCTCGCCGAGCGCGACGTCGGCGAGCCCGGCCAGCGACCCCGTGCAGAGCATGTCGCAGTCGAGGTAGACCAGCCGGTCCAGCTCGACGGGCACCAGCCAGGGCAGGAACAGCCGCAGGTACATGCCCTGGGAGATGTGTCGCGCGCTGTCCCGGGTGGACAGCGGCAGGTGCGCGACCCGGTCCACCGGCCGGAAGCGCACCTCGCCGCGGTCGCCGACCTGCCGGCGGACCGCGTCGCGCAGGTCCGCCCCGAGGTCGTGATCGGTGACCAGCCAGAAGGTGGGCGTCGCCAGCGCGCCCTCGCGCAGGATGCTCTCGATGAGGACCCGTGCGTGCGGCACGTACGCCTCGTCGAAGCCGAGTCCGAAGTGCACCGCGTTCCCATCGTCGTCCGGGCGCACCCGGCGGTGGCGCCGCTGCCAGCTTCGGGCACGGTGGCCGGATTGCCAACCCCGCACGACCCCTATCCGGCAGCGACGGGAGCCGATGTCCGGCCCGCCGGCCGGTAGGCTCGCCCGGTGGTGCCCTTCCCCGTTTTCTGGTGCTTCGCCCTGCTGTCCAACACCGCGGCGTCGGCCCAGTGGGTGAACATCGCCTGGGCGCTGGGCGACAACCGCCTGCCGGCGGCGGTGCTCGCCGTGTGGCAGATCTCCGCGCTGTTGGGCACGATCCCCGGTGTGCTGCTGGGGGCGCGGGCGGCCCGCCGGCTCGGACACGTCCGTACCCTGGTGTGGTCGTCCGCGGTCGAGGCGGCGAGCTGTCTGGCGGTGGCCGTCGTCGCCTGGGACACCGGCGACGGGCTGTCCACCCGCCGGGCGCTGCTGGTGGCGGTCGTCTGCTCGGTCACGCCGTTCGCGGTCGGCTTCGGCGGCCCGTCCTGGCTGGCCCTGGTCGGCGCCTGGCCGGGCAGCGCGAGCCGGACCCGCCAGTTGCTGCTGGACAGCATCCAGTTCCAGCTCGGCCGCACCGCCGGGCCGCCGGTGGCGGCCCTCCTGATCGCCACCGTCGCCCATCCGGTGCCGGTCGCGGCGGTGGCCAACTCCGTCACGTTCCTCGCCGTCACGGTGATCATGCTGGCCGCGGCGCGTACGCCCGGCGTCGGGCCGCCGCCGCCCCGGCCGGCCGACGCGCCGACGGCCCGGCCCTCCTGGCGGCTGTTCGGCTCCACCGCCGTGCTCGCCGCCGCCGGATACGCGCTGGCCAGCGACACGTCCCGGCTCTACGTCGCACGCCTCATCCGGGCCGCCGACCTGCCCGCCGTGGTCTTCTCGGTGACCGTCTCGGTGGTGGCGCTCACCGCCGCCGGCGCGGCGGCCGTGGCCGCCCGGCGGCGGATACCGGACCGCCGGCTGGCCCAGCTCGGGCTCGGCCTGCTCGCCGTCGGCCTGCTCACCTGGGCGACCGCGAGCACGCTGGGCGTACCGGCCTGGATCGTCGGCGGGGCGCTGGTCGGCGCGTCGCTGCCGCTGGCGCACGCCGCGCTGACCTCGCTGGTGATGGGCGAGGCCGGCGACGCGGACCAGGCGACCGGGGCCGCGGTCACGATGGCGACGAACACCGGCGCGGTGGCGCTCGGCAGCACCGTGGTCGCTCCGCTGGTGAGCCCGCTCGGGCCGCTGGTGTTCCTGCCGCTGGCCGCCCTGGCGGTGATCGCGCTGGCCCGGGTGCGCCGCCGCTACCGGGCCGACGCCCCCGCGCCGCCGCCCGCCGTGCCGGTGCCGGCGGGCGGCGTCAGCGCCGGAGGCAGTCCGCCAGGTCGGCCGCGATGACCGCGGCGCCGCTGACCGGGGCGCGCAGCGCCGCGGGGAGCGGCCGGTCCCGCTGGTCGGGGTGCCGCCACGCCTCGGCGAGCGCCGCGCCGAAGGCCGGATCGGGCAGCACCCGCTCGTTGAGGTCGTGCACCGCCCGGACCCCGTCGCCCTCGGGGAGGTCGGCCCCGATCGGGCGGTACGCGTCGTCCAGCACCCGCCAGGCGGGGCCCAGCTCCGTGCCGTGGTGGCGCAGCAACCGGCGCAGGTTGAGCACCTGCGAGTAGTTCTCCGGCGGCAGCGGCAGCATCGGACGGCCGAGCTGGGCCAGCTCCAGGATCGTGGTCAGCCCCGGGGGTGCCAGGACCGCGCCGGCCCGCCGGAACAACGCGAGCGCCGCGTCGTGGCTGAGCGAACGGGCGTCGACCTCGGCGAAGAGGTCACCGAACCGGTCGATGGCGCCCGCGCTGGTGAGCACCACCGGCGGGCCCGCCGACGCGTCGGCGACCAGGCGCAGCACCTGCGCGAGGTAGACGTGTTGGCTGCCCGGGTACGGGTTGAGCAGGCCACCGAGGCTGGCCACCCACGGCGCCCCGGCCCGGTCCGCCGGCCCGGCGTCGGTCGGCTCCGGCCCGACGTCGGTGATCGGCGGGACGGCCCGGACGTTCGGCACCCCGGTGCGGGCCATCACCTCGACGGAGTCGAAGAGATCCTGCACCCAGTAGCGGCGCACCGACCGGATGCCGGGGAAACCGGCGAACGAGTCCGGCCGCCACATGTAGGCCAGGCTGTCGACGCAGAACACCGGCAGCTCCGGGGCCAGGCGGGCGGCCAACGGCCGGTGCATCACCACGATCATCGCGTCCAGGGTCGGCCGCAGCTCACCGCCGACCTGCTCGGCCTCGTGGACGCTGCCGGTGTCCACGACCCGGGCCGGCAGCCCGGTGCGCCGGAGCAGCTCCAGTCCGAGGCCGCTGGACACGAACGTCCAACGCACCCCGTCGCCGAGCCGCCGGTGGACCGCCTGGGCGACGGCGACGGCCTTGCTCGCCGGCCCGTAGCCGAACGGCAGCGCGTACAGCCCGAGTCGCAGCGGCGTACCGCCCGGGCCGCTCATCCGATCGTCCCGGGCGTCCGGGCGGGCACCGGGGCGCCGGCGCCGACCGGGTCGGGACCACCACCGAGGCTGCGCAGCAGCGCCCGGAGCGAGCGGTCGAGGCTGAACCGCTCGGCGACCCAGGCCCGGCTGCCCGCCGGCACCTCCGGCGCGTCCAACGCGTCCCGCACCGCTGCGGTAAGCGCGTCGAGGTCACCCACGGGCACCGCGACGGCCGCCGGCCCGACGGTCTCCGGCAGGCCCGCGTCGGCGTACACGACCGTCCGCGTGCCGCTGGCCTGCGCCTCGATGGAGACCATGCCGAACGGCTCGCCGACCGACGGCAGGACCACCGCCGAGGCCGCCGCGAACAGGCCGGCCACCTCGGCGGGGGACGACGGCGGCGGGACCAGTCGGACGCCGGGCAGCCGGCGCAGCCGGTCCCGGAACCCGGCGGTCTCCGGGTCGAGCACGCCGGGGGTGACGTCGGTGACCCGCAGCTCCACCCCGAGACGACCGGCGACCGTCGCCGCGTCGGCCAGGCCCTTGTTCGCGACGAGTC
The DNA here is from genome assembly GCF_045040125.1 of Micromonospora sp. NBC_01392. Classification (NCBI taxonomy): domain Bacteria; kingdom Bacillati; phylum Actinomycetota; class Actinomycetes; order Micromonosporales; family Micromonosporaceae; genus Micromonospora; species Micromonospora sp. NBC_01392. The sequence goes on from NZ_CP109549.1 coordinate 5,373,218, forward strand.
GTCCCGCCCACACCACGTGCCGCCCCTTCTCGACGCGGGGCTGCCCGACGAACTCCGCCGCCACGAACGGGGTGACGACGTCCACCCCGGCGGCGACCTCGGCCTCGATCAGCCCGGCCAGCCACCGCGAGCAGGCCTGCCGCGACGGCGCGCCGGCGATGGCGGCGCGCAGCGCCCCGGGGTCGGCGGCGGGCGGCCACACCCGGCCGGGCGTGAAGCACGGCGGATTGTGCATCATCAGGCCGGCCTGGGGGAGGTACGGCAGCCAGTGCGCCTCCTGGTGCAGCGAGACGAGATCCATCCCGGCCACCACCTCGGCGGCCTCCGCCGGGCTGCCCACCGCGTGCTTGCGGACCCCGGCCAACCGGTGCGCGTGCGCGGCGAACGCCTCGTCGAGGTCGTCGGGCACCGTGTCGTAGACGGCGACGACGTGCACGTCGTAGCGTCCGTTGAGCGCCTGCGCCCAGCCGGCCATGACGTTGGAGATGCCCCCTACCCGGAAGCCGGACGGGTAGTGGCCCATGCTGACGAACGCGATCGATCCGGTCGAAGTGTGCACCGGGTCCCCTCCCCGAGGGCTCAGTAGACCATCCCCATGGCGTCGCGGACCTCGGCCAGCGTGGCGTCGCCGACCTCGTTCGCCCGACGGTTGCCCTCGGCCAGGATCGACCGCAGGTAGCCCTCGTCGGCGGCCAGCTCCGCGCGCCAGCTGCGGATCGGGGCGAGCCGTTCGTTGACCGCCTCGGTGACCACGGCCTTCAGCCCCGCGGCGCCGGCGCCGGCCAGTTCGTCGGCGATGGCCTCCGGCGACCGGCCGCTGCTGAGCGCGGCGAGCAACAGCAGGTTGGCCACCTCGGGGCGACGTTGCGGCTCCCAGGTGATCGTCCGCTCGCTGTCCGTGACGGCCCGGCGGATCAGCTTGGCCGTGACGTCGGCGCTCATCGCCAGCTCGATCGCGTTGCCCCGGGACTTGCTCATCTTCTGCCCGTCCACGCCGAGGATGCTCACCGCCTCGGAGAGCAGGGCGTCCGGGCGGGGGAACACGGCGTGCCGCTTGTCGGCCCGGCCGTAGATCTCGTCGAACCGGCGGGCCACCACCCGGGTCTGCTCGACGTGCGGCAACTGGTCCTTGCCCACCGGCACCAGGTTGGCCTTGCAGAACAGGATGTCGGCGGCCTGGTGCACCGGGTAGGTCAGCATCAGCCCGGACATGGGCCGACCGTTCGTCGCCGCGAGCTCCGCCTTCACCGTGGGGTTGCGGCGCAGCTCGGCGTCGGTGACCAGGGCGAGGAACGGCAGCATCAACTGGTTGAGCGCCGGCACGGCGGAGTGGGTGAAGATGGTGCAGCGGCGCGGGTCGAGCCCCACCGCCAGGTAGTCGGTGACCAGCGACAGGACCCGCTCCCCCACCGGGCCGACCGCGTCCCGGTCGGTGATGACCTGGTAGTCGGCGATGATGACGAACGTCTCCACCCCCGCGTCCTGCAACCGCACCCGGTTCTCGAGCGAGCCGAACAGGTGACCGACGTGCAGCCGGCCGGTGGGCCGGTCGCCGGTCAGCACCCGGAATCGGGACGGGTCCTCGCGCAACTCCTGCTCGATCGCCAGCGACCGCTTACGGGCTGCCGCGAGGGAGGCGTTGTCCGACCCGCCGTCGGCCGGATCGTCCGGACCCGCCGCGGCCGGTGGGTCCATCAGCGAGCTGTCCTGCGCAGCGTGCATGAAACGGCAAGCCTCTCTCGTCACCGACGGCTGGGCGCGCCGTCCGTCCCTTTCGTACCGGGAATTGTAGGTGTTCAATCGACCGCCGGACCGGACGACCCGAGCGCCGCGAGGAAGTCCGCCCGGGTGTAGGCGCCGTGGCGCAGGGTGCGCCGGAGCAGCCCTCGACGGACCAGACCCCGGTAGTCGGCGCTCAGGTCGGGAAAGCGCTCGCTCCAGCGCTGCCACAGGTAGGCGGCGGTGCGCAGGCCGTACCCCTGCATCTCCGGCGCGGCCTGGAGGAAGGCGGCGGCCTCCGGCTGCTCGAACAGCTCGGCCAGGTCCGCGCCGGTGATCCGGCCGGCCGCGAAGCGTCCGACGGCGTGCAGGTACCCGGCGCCGTCGGGGAACGGCATCTTGACCCGGTGCGCCAGGTGGGACGGGAGGAACTCCTCCGCGACCTCCCGGAGCGCGACCTTCTGCCGCACCGGCCGCACCGAACGGTCGATCTTGCGGTCCGGCGGCAGGGCCCGCGCGTGGGCGATCACCGCCGAGTCGAGGTACGGCACCCGCGCCTCGACGTGGTGCGCCATGGCGCAGCGGTCCAGCCGCAGGCACTCCCGCGCGCCCAAGTCCTGCTGCTCGAACCGCATCCACGGCTCGACCATGGCCGGTGGCAGGTCGGCGTAGAAGCCGTAGCCGCCGAACAGCTCGTCCGCGCCCTCGCCGGAGAGCAGCACCTTGACCCCGGCGGCGTGGGCGAGGCGGGCGGTGAGCCAGGTGCCGACGCCGCCGAGCACGGTGAAGACGTCCGGGCTGACCGTGTGCGTGACGACGGCGTCGAGCAGGTCGGGGATCTCCGTCTCGTCGAAGATCACCTCATGGTGGTCGGCGCCCAGGTGTTCCGCCACCTCCCGCGCCGCGTCGAGGTCGGGGCTGCCCTCGATGCCGGCGGTGAAGGTGCTGACCCGGCCGGCCTCCCGGGCGGCGATCGCGGTCAGCAGCGAGCTGTCCAGGCCGCCGCTGAGCATGCAGCCCCACCGCACCTCGGTCGGGATCTGGTCCCGTACGGCGGTCACCACCAGGTCCCGCAGCGTCCCCTCGCGCGGGCGGGGCTCGATGGCGACGACCTCCCCGCGCGAGGACCACACGGTCCCCGGGGCCACCCGGCAGGCGAGCGGTCGCAGCTCGGCCGGAATGGTCTCCGGGGTGCTGCTGACGAACGTGGACCCGCCCCCGCGCGCCACGTACAGCGGCTTGATCCCGATGCCGTCCACCGCCACCACCAGGACGTCCTGCTCCACGTCGTAGAGGCAGACCGCGTACATGCCCTCCAGGTGGTCGGCGAAGCGCAGCCCGTACTTCTCGTAGAGGACGCCCACGACGTGGCCGTCGTTGCCCGACGGTGGGCGCACCCCCAGCTCGTCGAGGACCCGGCGATGGTTGTAGACGGCGCCGTTGAACGCCACCCAGGCCCGCCCGCCGGGCGAGCGCAGCGGCTGGTCCCCGTGCGCGACGTCGGTGATGGCGAGCCGGACCACCCCGAGGGTGAACCGCGGGTCGTCGAGCACGGCCGTCGCGTCCGGGCCGCGGTGGCGCATGCCGGCCAGGGCCGCCTCCACGGCGGCCCGGTCGGCGGGGAAGGCGGCAGCTATCCCGCACATGGGACCGTTCCCTCTCTCGTCTCCTCCGACCGGCGCCCCGACCCGCCGGTGATGGTCACGCCGGCCGCCGGCCGGCCGAGGTCGGCGACGAGGTGTCGCCGGCGGTGCAGGTAGTCGAGGTACCCGTCCAGGGCCGGCCCCTCGAAGGTCGGGACGACCACCAGCCGGGGCGGCGTGGGCCGGTGGACCAGGTGCCGCCGCAGCTTCGCCGAGACGGCGGCCTCCAGGGCGGCCAGTTCGTCGTCCCCCGGATCCCGCTCCGGCACGCGCAGGAAGAGCACGTCGTAGAGGAGGCCGAAGCGGAGGCTGCCGGTCAGGCAGTCCTGGAGCGACCGCGTCTTCGGCTCCACGAACCCGCCCGGCAGCTCGGAGAGGAGCGCGGTGGTCACCCGGGCGTTGGTCGGCGTGCCCAGCATGGACAGCGCCGGCAGCGCGTACGTGGTCAGCTCCTGGTCGAAGACCGTGCCACCGAGCTCCACGAACAGGTGGTCCGGACGACCCGCGTCGACCCAGGCCCGGTGCAGGGTGAGCAGGAAGAACCGGCTGAGGTGCGGTACGAAGCTGAGATGTTCCCAGTCGGTGCCGCCGAACTCGCGCAGGAACGAGAGCAGGACGTCGCCGCCGAGGATCTGGTTCGGCCAGCCCATCACGATGCCCGGCAGGAACCGCCGGTAGGTGGCCAGGTCGTCGTTCGGCGAGGGATGGTTGCCGCGCTCGTTGGTGTTGAGGATGCCGTCGAACTTGACCACCGTCGCCGGGCCGGGGGCGAGCGCGGCCAGCCGCGCCACCAGCTGACCCTTGCCGATGTCCGAACGTGGGTGCCCCAGCAGGACGAACACCTGGCAGCCGGCGAAGTCGACGTGCCGGAACGCCTCGTCCAGGCGGTCGGTGACCGGGGTCGGTTCGCTCAACGGCCAGGTGCCGGTCATCGGTCGGTTCCTTCCTGGACGGTCCGGGTGTGCGTGTCGACCCAGCCGAGCGCGCGGGCCCGGGTCACGTCGTACCGCAGGTCGCGGGTGGCGCGGCGGATCCCGTAGCGGAGGTTGGGCCACCGGGCGGGCCGGCCCCGGGCCCGGGCGGCGGACCAGGTCAGCAGACCCAGCGCCGCGTAGGCCGGCCGTGGCACGGGCAGCACCCGCAGGCCGGGCGCGTGCCGGCGGCACCAGGCGCGGGCGAACGGCAGCGCCGGCGCCGGTCGGACCGGCGCGGCGTGGTACACCGCCGGGCGACCGTCCTCCACCGCCCGCCGGACCAGGTCGGCGACGTCCGCCGTGTGGACGAACGGCAGATGGTTGCGGCCGGCGCCGACCAGCAGGCCGACCCGACCGACGGTACGGACGACCGGCGGGGTGCGGTCGTCGAAGAGGATCCCCGGGCGCACCACCACCAGGTTCACGCCGAGCCGTTCCGACGACTCGCGCAGCCGGCGCTCCAGCTCGATCTTCATCGCCGGGTACGGGTCCAGCACCTCGGCGACGTCGGCCGGTGACCGCGTCTCGGGCAGCGGATCCGTGCCGACGCCCGGGTCCAGCCCGTACACCATCACGCTGGACACCTGCACGAAGGTCCGGACCCCGTTCGCGTGTCCGTGCTCCATCAGCCGCAGCGCGGCGTCCAGGTTGTCCCGCCGGTAGTCGGCCGGCGGGTGCGGGGCGAACCGGAAGGCGCAGTGCACCACCGCGTCGACGTCCCGGGTGAGGTCCGCCGCCGTCGCCGGGTCCGCCGGCGTGCCCTGCCGCACCTCGACCCGCCGGCCCGGGACCGGTGTCACCGGACGCCGGTGCTTCAGGGCGCGGACGTCGTGCCCGGCGTCGGCCAGGGCCGCGACGCAGGCCCCACCCAGCCGGCCCGCGGCGCCGGTCACCAGGACGCGCATCAGCCGACCGCCACGCGGTCGCGGGCGAGGCGCAGCACGTGCCCGGCGGTCACCAGGTCGGCCCACGGGTCGCCGGTCGAGCTGAAGACGGTGGTGCGGGACGCCAGGTCGGCCGGGACGTCGGCGAGCAGCGTGCCGAGATCCGTCGCGTCCCGGTGCGCCGGGCCCGCCTCGGCCAGGGCCAGGTCGAGATCCTCCACCAGGACCAGGTGCTCCCGCAGCAGGTCGGCGGCGACCTCCCGGCGGTCCGCCGCGTGCGCGCCCATGCAGTTGACGTGCACCGGCCCGGCCGGCAGCCGGGTGACCAGCGGCTCGGCCGAGCCGGTCGCGGTGCAGATCACGTCGCGCCCGACGAGCACGTCGTCCGGCCCGTCGACGACCTCGACCGGGCACCCCGGGCCGACCAGGCCGACCGCCCACCTGGCGAACGCCTCGGCGTTCGCCGCGCGGCGGCTGGCGACCCGGACCGACGCGATCGGCCGTACCGCGCACATCCCCCGCAGTTGCTGCCGGGCCAGCACCCCGCTGCCGATCAGGCCGACGTGCAGCCGCCGGGAGGGGGTGCAGACGTCGGTCACCAGCGCGGTGACCGCGGCGCACCGCAGGTCGGTCACGGCCGCACCGTCCAGCACCGCCAGCGGTCGCCCGGTCCGGGTCGACATCACCACCGAGAGCGCGTGGATCGCGGGCTCCCCCGCCGGCCGGTCCGGCACCAGCGCGGCCAGCTTCGTGACGAAGAGACCGTCCCGGGCACTGACCGAGGGCATGACGCCGAACATCGCCGGCGGGTCCGCGGTGGTCACGGTGGTCCGCAGCGGCGTACGGGCGGCGGCGCGCCGACCCTCGGCGTACCCCTGGCGCAGTTCCTCGACCAGCGCGGGCAGGTCGGCCGCGTCGGTGACCGCGTCGCGGTCGAGCACCAACGGGACGAGACCGGTCTCCCCGCTCACGCCGCGCCGCTCCCGTCGGCGCACGGGATCAGCGCGCTGCGGGTGAAGGTCATGACCGGGGTGCCGTCGGACTTGAGCCCGCGGGTCCGGAACGTCACGACACCGGTGCCGGGGCGGGACCGGGAGAGGCGCTTGGCCACCACCTCGGACTCGGCGGTGAGGGTGTCGCCGACGAAGACCGGCGTGGTCAGGCGGATCTCCTCCCAGCCGAGGTTGGCCACCGCCCGCGCGCTGGTGCCGTTGGTGCTCATCCCACCGACGATGGCGAGCGTCACCAGGCTCGACACGACGGGACGGCCGAACTCGGTCTGCTCGGCGTAGGCGGCGTCGATGTGCAGGGGGTGGGCGTTGAGGCTGAGCAGCGACATCCAGATGTTGTCGGCGTCGGTGACGGTCCGGCCGGGTCGGTGCTCGATGACGTCACCGACGTCGAACTCGTCGTAGTAGAGGCCCCGGGACTCGCGGTACCGCCCCGGCGAGACCTCGGTGAAGGCGCGCGGCGGCCTCACCGCGACCGCCCCGCCCGCGCGAGCGTGCTCTCGGCCTGCCGCAGGAAGGGCGGCCCGAGCATCCGGCCGTCCATGGTGATGATGCTCGCGCCGGTGCGGCGGAACTCCCCCACGATCCGGTCGGCCCGGTGGACGTCGGCCGCGCTGGGCGTGAACACCTCGTTGATGGCGTCGACCTGGCCGGGGTGCACGGCCACCTTGCCGGTGTAGCCGAGGCCGGCGGCGCGACGGGCGTCGGACTCGAGCGCGGCGGCGTCGTCGAGGTCGAAGGTCGGCCCGTCCACCGCCTCGATCCCCGCCGAGCGCGCGGCCAGCGCGACCCGGGACCGGGCCATCAACAGGGGCTCCCACTCCATGGCGGTGCCGGTGTCGGCGCAGAAGTCGGCCGCGCCGAAGGTCAACGCCACGAGCCGGGGACGGGACCGGGCGACGGCCATCGCGTTCTCCAGCCCGGACGCGGTCTCCAGGATCGCCCAGAGCACGGTGTCGATCCCCGCGCCGGCCAGAACCTCGTCGACGAGTTCGACGTCGTGCGGCGACTCCACCTTCGGCAGCACGATCATGTCCGGGGCGGTCCGGGCGTCGAGCACCATGTGCAGGTCGCGAACGCCCTCGGGGGATCGGACCGGGTTGACCCGCAGGCTGTATCCGTCCGGCACCTCGGCCGGGTCGAGTAGGGCCACCGCCTGCCGCGCGCCGTGCTTGGCCTCTGCCGGCACGGAGTCCTCCAGGTCGAGCAGGTTGATGTCGGCGGCTCCCGAGGCGCTGCCGAGGAACCGTTCCATCCGGGTGGCCGGCGTGACGAGCAGGCAGCGACAGATCCCGCGGGACCGACTGCGGGGCACGCCCTCGACGAGGGTCATCTCGGGTCCCCGGCCGCCACGGCGCCGTCCGCCCCCACCAGGTGGGGCACCACCCAGTCGACGAGCAGGTCGACGAAGCGGCGCAGGTCGTCCTCGCCGAGGTTGGCCCGGATCATGACGCGTAGTCCCTCGCGGCCCCGGGAGGTCACCGGGAAGTAGACCGGCGCGCAGTAGAAACCCTCGTCCAGCAGCCTGCGGGACAGGTCCACGGCCAGGTCGCGGTCGCCCACCGGGAGCGCCCGCACCGGCAGGATGCTGCCGGCGGACTCGCTGGGCACCCGTGAGTCGAAGTAGTCGAGGTTGGCGCGCAGCCGGGTCTGCAGGACGTTCAGCTCCGGGCCGGCGTGCAGCCGGGCGGCGGCCAGGACGCTGCCCATGTTGGCGACGCTCGGGGACTGCGACCAACACATCGGCCCGGCGAACGTGTTGACCAGGGCGGGGTCGACGGAGTCCGGGAGCATCACCACGCCGCCGGAACACCCGAAGCCCTTCTCCAGCGATCCGGTGATGAGGGTCAGGTCGTTGAGCCGGTCCACCGCCGACCGGATGTAGCCCTCTCCCCGGTCACCCATGACGGAAATGGCGTGCGAATCGTCCATCCACAGGAAAAGGCCGTACCGGTCCTGGAGCTGCAACAGGCCGTCGAGATCCGCCAGGCCGCCCATGGAATAGGCGCCGTCGGCGACGTAGGCCACCCGCCCGTACTTCTTGCACGCGTCCTCGACGAAGTCGATGTCGTTGTGCGGGGCCACCAGCACGGGCGCCTCGTCGGCGCAGATCGGCTTCACGTAGTCCATGCAGAAGTGGCTGCGCTTGTCGAACACGGTGACCCGGGGACGGCCGTCGATGAGATGCCCCGAGGACACCAACGGAAGCAGTCCGGCGGTCGCCACGCTGCACGAGATCGCCAGCAGACACTGCGCCCGCCAGATCTCGGAGAGCTGGTCCTGGGCCTGCCGCAGCACCGACGGCCGCATCCGGGTGGGCGTGATGCCGAGGCCGACGCAACCCTGGTCGGTCAGGGCGTCGATCGCCCCCTGCACCACCGCGGGGTGCGTGTTCAGCCCGAGGTAGGAGTAGGAGCTGAGGTTGAGGAACGAGCGGCCCGTGTCCGGGTCGTGCAGGGTGCCGTCGGGCCGGCAGTCGAGGTGCAGGTTGATCAGGCCCCCGCTCTCCGCCTCGCGCCAGTTGCCCTGCGACAGACGCATCATCTTCGCGGTGTCGCGAAAACGGTGGGGACCTTCGGGAACGGCCGCGCCGGAATCGTCCGGCACCGTTTTCGCGGCAGTCTCCGCGACCGATGGACCGCTCATGCTCCCACTCCTTCAGGGGTAGTCGCGCACGAATATAGGGGTCGCGACGCACGCGATAAGGGTCGGCTATAGGGGTGCGAATTCAACACGTGCCGTCACGACCGCGGGAGGCACTCGAGATGCAATTACCATAAGGCCGGTGCCAGCGTATACGGGATTGAATGACGCGCAAGCATTGACTTGCGACAGTAGATCGGATAAGAGCGTTGACTAACATGACGAGTCACCGGGGTGACCCGCCGCCGGTCGCCGGCCCGCCGCGCCGCTGCGACAACACGAGCGTCGGCGTGCTGATCGCCGATCCGGCCGGGCGGCTGTTGTTGCTGCGCCGGGCCACCCCGCCGGTGGGCATGGCCCCGGTCGCCGGTCACGTGGACGACCACGGCACCCCGGCCGACGCGGCCCGCCAGGAGGTCGCCGAGGAGGTGGGCCTGACCGTCCGGACGCTGGACCTGGTGGCGGAGGGTTGGCGGCCCAACGCCTGCCGCCGGCCGGCCGGCCCGCGGGGCACGGGCCACCACTGGTTCCTCTACCGGGCGGTGGTCGCCGGAACCGTCCGGCCGGATCCGGCGGCGGCCCGCGAGGTCCGGTGGCACACCCCGGACGAGATCCAGAACCTCGTCCGGCGCACGGTGGCGTACGCGACCGGACACGTCACCGCGGAACTGTTCGCCGACGCGCCGGGCATCGAGCCGGTGTGGGTGCGGTTCCTCCACGACCTGGCGCTGGCGGACGCGCCGGCCGGGGATCTCGCCGCGGTGGACGCGCTCGCCCGTGGACGGGGCCCCGACCGGACGGCGTGACGATCGCCGCCAGGGCGGGCCGCTGGTACGTTTCGGGTACTGCCGACGTCCACGCCCGAGCGGAGGTTCCGGGTGAGCAGCACCGGACCCGACGACGCCCGGTGGCCGGACGTCCTCGACACCACCGGCGGGGACGCGGTCAGGGCGATCACGGAGCGCGACGGGACGGAGACCCCGCGATCGGCCGACCCCGCCGAACCGGACGCCGCCCGCGCCGAACTCGACGCCGCCCGCGCCGAACTGGCGGCCGCCCGCGCCGAACTGCGGCTGTTCCGCGTCCGGTCGGAGCAGGCGCTGCGGCGGGCCGAGGCGCTCGCCCGGCTGGCCGGCGCGCTCAGCTCGGCCCGGGGCCGGGACGCCATCGTCGAGGTGGTGACCACGGTGGCCCCGGCCGTGGTGGACGCCACCACGCTGCGGGTGGCGATCGCCCTGCCCGGCCGAACCGTGCTCGACGTGGCCGGCGCCGGCGTGTCGCCCGAGCGGCTGCCGGTCGACGCCGACGTCCCGCTGGCCCGGGCGGTACGCGACAACGCGGCGCTGCCGCTGGGCGACGGCCGGGCCACCGGGGTCTGCCTGCCGCTGCGGGACGGCGACGGCGGCGCGCTCGGCGTGCTGGAGGTGCGCTGGGCCGACCCGGTCGCCGACGACGAGGCGCTGCACAGTCTCCTCGACGCGGTGGCCGCGCTGTGCAGTCAGGCGCTGCAACGGGCCGAGCTGACCGGCTCGGCGCAGGCGATGGCCGGGTTCGCGGCCCGGTTGAGCATGACCCGGTCCACCACCGAGGCGATCGCGGTGATCCTGGACGCCGCCACCACCGCGTTCGGCGCGGAGCTGCCCGGCCTGGCCATGCGGGACGAGGGCCGCCGGGTCCGGCTCTGGTACCACGACGACGTGCCGGGCGAGCTGGCCGCCACGTTCCGCGACCTGACCGTCGACGACCCGCGCCCGATCGTCCGCGCGCTGCGCCACGGGGAACGCATCGTGCTGCGCGACCGCGCCGACTTCGCCTCCCGGTTCCCCGGCCTGCCCGATGCGGTCGGCCGGCACGGCATGGTGACCACCGTGGCGCTGCCGCTGTTCGGCGCCGAGCGCCGCCCGATCGCCGCGCTGGGCTTCGGCTGGCGGCGGGAGCGCCCGCTGCGGGACAGCGACCTGGCGCTGCTGGACACCGTCGCCGACCTGTGCGAGCAGACGCTGGAGCGGGTCCGGTTGGCCGCCGCCGAGCACAACCTGGTGACCCGGCTGGCCGGCCGGCTGCGCAGTTCCTCGCTGACCACGCCGAAGGGCCTGGAGGTGGCCACCCGCTACCGGCCGGCGATGAGCGGCCTGCACCTCGGCGGCGACTGGTACGACCTGGTCCGGCAGGACGGCGACCGGCTGGCCGTGGTGGTCGGTGACGTGGTCGGGCACCAGGTCGAGGCCGCCGCCGACATGGCCCAGCTACGTACCGTGCTGAACACGCTGATCCGGATGGGCGTGCCGCTGGAGGAGGTGTTCCTCCGGCTCACCGAGCTGCTCGGCGTCGGGTTCCTGGGCACCTGCCTGGTCGTGGTGGTCGATCCGGCGGCCCGCGTGGCGCACGTGGCCCGGGCCGGGCACCCGCACCCGGTGGTGCTGCCGGCCGGGCGGCCGCCGCGCACCGTGCAGACCGCCAACGCGATGCCGCTGGGCATGGTCGACCGGCCGATGACGATCACCACTGTCGCGTTCCGTCCCGGGGACGTGCTGGTCGCGTACACCGACGGGCTGGTGGAGCGGCGCGGCCAGCCGTACGACGAGGGCGTCGCGGCGCTGCACCGGTCGCTGACCGCGGTGCGGGACGAGCCGGTGGAGGCGATCGCGGACGCGCTCCTGCACGACCTGGCCGGCTCGGAGGACGACCAGGCGCTGGTGGTGCTGCGACACCTCGGTTGAGCAGGCTTCGGCGGCCCGGTTCGGGGAATGATCCTCGGGTCGGCGGACCACCCACCTCAGGAGGACCATGATGGCCACCAGCAACCAGCCCGCCAAGGCGTCGGGCAGCTACCGGATCGGCGGTGACCTGCGGGTCGACCGTCTCGGCTACGGGGCGATGCAGCTCACCGGCCCGGGCGTCTGGGGCGACCCGAAGGACCCGGCGGAGGCGGTGCGGGTGCTGCGCCGCGCGTACGAGCTGGGGGTGACGTTCATCGACACCGCCGACTCGTACGGGCCGTTCGTGAGCGAGCTGCTGATCCGGGAGGCGCTGCACCCGTACGCCGACGACCTGGTGATCGCCACCAAGGCCGGGCTGACCCGTTCCGGCCCGGGCGACTGGCGGCCGGTGGGGCGCCCGGAGTACCTGCGCCAGCAGTGCGAGCTGAGCCTGCGCCACCTGGGCCTGGAGGCGATCCCGCTCTACCAGCTGCACCGGATCGACGCGCAGGTGCCGCTCGCCGACCAGCTCGGTGAGCTGGCGCTGCTCAAGCAGGAGGGCAAGATCCGGCACATCGGGCTCTCCGAGGTGACGGTGGAGCAGATCGAGGCGGCGCGGGCGATCACCCCGATCGTGTCCGTGCAGAACCTCTACAACCTGGCCGACCGCAGCGCCGAGGACGTGCTGACCCACTGCGAGCGCAACGACCTGGCGTTCATCCCCTGGTTCCCGATCGCCACCGGCAACCTGGCCCGGCCGGGCGGTCCGCTGGACGCGATCTCGACCGGGCACGGCGCCAGCCCCGCGCAGCTCGCCCTGGCGTGGCTGTTGCGCCGGTCGCCGGTGATGCTGCCGATTCCGGGTACGTCGTCGGTGGCGCACCTGGAGGAGAACGTCGCGGCGGCCGAGGTGGAGCTGACCGACGACGAGTACGAGGCGCTGGCGAAGGCGGCCTGAAACCCGACACTTGCCAACGGTGATCGAGAAACTACTGTCAGAAGGATTCTCGCGAGTGGGGGTCCTCTCAGTGGTGGAATTCGATTACGTCGTGGTCGGCGCCGGCGCGGCCGGGTGTGTGCTGGCCGACCGGCTGACCGAGGACCCGGGCACCCGGGTGCTGCTGGTCGAGGCGGGCGGCTGGGACCGTAGCCCGTTCGTGCGGGTGCCGAAGGCGTTCTCCCGGCTGATGGACGACCCGCGTACCGCCTGGCACTACCCGGCGGCCACCGGGCCGGGCCGGCGGGAGACGTGGCAACGGGGCCGGATGATCGGCGGCTCGACGTCGGTCAACGGCATGATCTGGAGCCGCGGCGCGGCCCGGGACTGGGACACGCTGGCGCCGCTGGGCTGGGGCTGGTCGACGATGCGGCAGGTGTTCCAGCGGGTGGAGGACCATCCGCTGGGGCCGGCGCCGCACCGGGGCGTCGGCGGGCCGGTGCGGCTCTCCGTCGCCACCGGCACCGACCCGCTCGCCGAGGAGATGGTGGCGACCGGCGTCGAGCTGGGCTGGCGTCGGGTGGACGACCTGGACGCCGACGACGACGAGCGGATCGGCTACCCGACCGCGACCATCCACGCCGGCCGTCGGGTCAGCGCCGCCGACGCGTTCCTGCACCCGGCGCGGCGCCGACCGAACCTGACCGTCGTGGTCGACGCCGTGGTGCTGCGCGTGCTGGTCGAGGGCGGCCGGGCGGTCGGCGTACGGGTGGCGCACCGGGGCCGGGAGGTCGAGCACCGGGCGGCCGGGGCGGTGGTCCTCGCCGCCGGCGCGCTGGCCACCCCGGCGCTGTTGCAGGTCTCCGGCATCGGGCCGGCCGACACGTTGCGCGCCGCCGGCGTGCCGGTCCTGCTCGACCGTCCCCGGGTGGGCGCCGGCCTGCGGGAGCACCGGTCGATCGCGTTGCAGTACCGGCTCGCCGAGCCGGGCGGCTACAACGCCCGGCTGGCGAGCCCGCTCGGGCAGGCCGGCGCCACGCTGCGCTGGCTGCTCACCCGGGGCGGGCCGCTGGCGCTGCCGGTGCTCGACGTCGCGGCGCACGTGAAGTCCCGGCCCGATCTGGACCGGCCGGACGGCCACCTGCTGATGGCGCCGTTCTCGGCCGCCCCGCCCCGCCCCGGCCGGGCGCTGGAGCTGGAGCGGGAGCCGGGCGTGATGTGCCTGGGCACGGTGACCCGGCCGGACAGCGAGGGCAGCCTCACCGTCACCGACGCCGATCCACGCGTCCCGCCGGCGATCGTGGCGAACTACCTGACCACCGAACCGGACCGACGGACGGCGGTGGACCTGTTCCGCCGGATGCGGGAGTTCTTCGCCACCGGGCCGATCGCCAAGCGGCTCCAGGTCGAGACCGTCCCCGGCCTGACGACGCGGACCGACGAGGAGATCGTCGAGGCGGCGGTGGCGCACGGCTACTGCGGCTATCACGCGGTCGGCACCTGCGCCATGGGCGCGGACGACGACCACGTGGTCGACCCCGAGCTGCGGGTACGCGGCGTCGACGGGCTGCGGGTGGTGGACGCGTCGGTGCTGCCGGCGATGGTGGCGGGCTGGACCAGCGCGCCGGTGACGGCGCTGGCCTGGCGGGCCGCCGACCTGATCCGGGGGTGAGCGCGGTCGGGCCGGGCCCACCCCGGGGGGGCGGGCCCGGGCGGCTCAGACCGCGAAACAGTTGGGCCGGATCGCGACGCCGGCCAACGCCTGCCGCACCGCCGTGTAGGTGGTGCCGTCGAGCACCAGACCGAGGTGGCCGACCACCCGCAGCGGGCACCACGCCTGCACCAGCACGTTCGTCGCGCCGTCGGCGAGCACCGCGTTGTCGACCGGACGCACCAGCTCGTCCTGCCAGGTGCGCAGCGTGGTCCAGCGGACCGGTCCCGGGGTGTCGTCGCCGGAGTTCAGGTCGGCCAGGAAGCTCGACCCGATGGTCATCTGCTGGCAGGCCACGATGCCGGCGCAACTGCCCAGCCCGACGACGGCGAGGATGTTGGCGACGTACGTGCCGTACTGCGGGCTGCCGAGGCTGACGTACTGGTCGACCGCGGCGGCGCCGCCGAGGAACTTGACGTACCAGCGGCTCACCAGCCCGCCCTCGGAGTGGGTGACCAGGTCGACCCGGCTCGCGCCGGTGGCGGCGCGGACCTGGTCCACGTAGGACGACAGGGCCCGGGCGGACTCGCGGATGTCGCCGAAGCCGAGGTTCGGCAGCTGGTAGATGGAGACCCGGTAGCCGTCGGCGCGCAGCCGGGCGGCGATCGGCTCGTACGCGATGGAGACGCCGATCAGGCCGCCGACCACGATCACCGGGTCGGCTGCCGCGGCGGCGGCCCGCTCGGCGGCGGTGACGGTGCTGGCCGGGGCGGCGGGGGCGGTGACCGCGTCCGGCGCGGCGGGTGGCGCGGCGGCGTGGGCGGCGGTGGCCGGGACGAGCAGCGCGGTGGCGGTGACGGTGGCGGCCAGGATCGTTCGGAGCAGCATGGGCTGCACCTCCGATGGGAGGGGCACCCGGCGGGAACCGGGCGGGGCGGGTGGGGTCCGATCGATCGTGGGAACGATGATGCGTGTCTGATTTCACACACGTCAATGAAAAGTTACGCGCCGGTAACCAGTTGTTCCACCTGGCGCACGAACCGGCATTCGGGACGGGGCCGGTGCCCCCACCGCCCGGGGCCGCGATGGCATGCTGGGCGCCGTGTCCACCCCACCACCGCCGCCGGAGAAGCCGCTGCGGGTGATGCCCTGGTGGTCGGCGCTGCTCGGGCTGTTGCTGGCCGTGCTGCTCGGCTGGCTGGTGCTGGACTGGCTGCTCGCCGAGGCCGACCGGGCCGGCCAACCCGACACCCGGGCCACGCTGCGCGTCGACGCCATCCGCACCGGCCTCACCGTGGTCGCCGGCACCGGCGGCGGGGTGGCGCTGCTGTTCGCCGCCCGTCGACAGTGGATCAGCGAACGCGGCCAGCGGCACCAGGAGGCGGTCGCCGCCCGCGACCAGACGCACCGCGACCGGGTGCAGGCGCACGCCGAGGTGGTCGCCGAGACCGCCGCCCGCCACCAGGACCGGCAGGCCACCGCCGTCGAGCACGACGCCGCCGAACGGCGGCTCACCGAGCTGTACGTCCGGGCCATCGAGCTGATCGGCAGCGACCACCCGGCGGTCCGCCTCGGCGGCCTGCACGCCCTGGAACGGCTCGGTCAGGACAACCCGGCGCAGCGCCCGACAACCGTGGCGGTGATCTGCGCGTACCTGCGGATGCCGGCGCCCGACGACAGGCGCGAGACCGAGGTGCGGCGGACCGCGCAACGGATGCTGACCCGGCACCTGCGCGCGGACCAGGACGGCTGGTGGCCGGGCATCGCGCTGGACCTGACCGGCGCCCGGCTGGACAACTTCGACGCCGCCGGCTGCACGCTCGTGGACCTCGACCTCACCGGCGCGGTCTGCACCGGCACCACCAGCTTCGCCGGCGCGGTCACGCACGGCCGGCTGCGGCTGACCGCCGAGTTCGCCGACGTCGTCCTCGACGACCTCACCGGCGACGCCGAGATCGTCCTCGACGACGCCCGTCTCACCGGTCGGGTGAGCTTCGAGCGGGCCGACCTCGGCGGCGCGCTGTCCTGCCGGGGCGCGAGCCTCGGACCGGTCTCGTTCCGGGACGCCACGGTGCGGCAGCCGATCAGCTTCGACCGGGCCAGGTTCACCGACAGCGCCAGCTTCCGGGAAACGGTCTTCCTCGGCGGGGTGTCCATGGAGCACACCACGTTCGTCGGGTACGCCGGCTTCCACCGGGCGCGCTTCGCCGACATGGCGTTGTTCCGCTGGACCGAGTTCGGCGCGGAGGCGTGGTTCGAGGGCGCCCGTTTCGAGGGCGCGGCCAACTTCGGCCGGGCCGTGTTCCACGGGCGGGCCCGCTTCGAGGGCGCGACACTGGCCCGCCGGGCACTGGTCGACCAGGCCCGCGCCTCGACATCGGTCACCCACGTCTGGCCACCCGGCACCGCCGTCACCCGCCGCGACGACGACTGGCTGCTGCTGACCGACCCGTGACGCCCGCCCCGGCCGGTCAGTTCCCCAGCGCCTGGACCTTCGCGATGGTCTCCTGCACGTGCTGGCGGGCCGGCTCGCCGCCCTGCGCGGCCTGGGCGAGCGCCTGCCGGTAGGCGTCGATCACCCCGATCAGCGGCCCCGCCGTGGCGCCTTCCAGCGCGCCGGCCACCAACGCCCGCGCCTCGGCCGCGTCCTGCGCGGCAGCGGCCGTACGGGCCTTCGCCTCGTCCAGCTTCCGCGCCGCCGCCGCCAGCCTGGCAATGACCTCCGCCGCACTCACAAGCCCTCCCCACCTCGCCCCCAACCCCACCAACCCTACCGCCCCACCCCCGCCCCACCCCCCTCCGCGATCTTGCACTTGCCGCCCCGACAAAAGCCATGAAAGCCGCATCACCCGGGCCGAAACTGCAAGATCGCGGGCCAGGCCGAGGCGGGTCAGGCCAGGCCGGGTCAGCGGAGGAGGCGGAAGAGGATCAGGTAGAGGCAGAACAGGGACGGGGAGACCAGGGCGCAGATCACGAAGCCCATCGGCACGTACCGGCCGGCCGGGGTCTCGGGGTCGGGCAGCGCGGGGCGGCCCCAGCGGGCCAGCACGACCTGACCGGCCACGAACGACAGCAACGGCACGCCGGCGCAGGACAGCGCCGCGACCAGGTCCATCCCGGACACCGGCAACGGTGAACCGAGCAGCGCGATCAACATGAACACCGAGCCGACAAGCGCGCACCCGGCGTACACCGCGACCGCCCGGGCCGGCGCGGACCAGGTGGGCAGCAGCACCGGCCGCCGCGCCAACGCCTCCGCCTCCTGCCCGTGCCGGTCCGCCTCGTCGGCCAGCCGCCCGGCCGCCGCCAGCTCCGCCGCCGGATCGCTTCCCGGCCCGGCGGGCGCACCGGCCGCGTCCGGAACCGACCCCATCGGTACGCCGACCGCCTGCCCGAGCCGGTCCAGGCGCTCCCCCTGCGCGGCCAGCCGCCGCCCGACCTCGTCCACCCCGGACTGGAGGCCACGCCGGCGCTCCGCCTCGGCGGCGATGGCCCGCTCCCCGCCCCGCTGCCGGGTGGACAGCTCCCGGATCAGGGCCGCGTACTCGTCGAATCCACTCATGGGTTGTCGCTCTCGGGGGCGAACGGCACGATCAGGGCGGTCCGGTGCTCGTGCCGGTCGACCAGCAGGGCGCGGCCGTCGCGCGGCTGGTAGGCGAGGTCGTGCACGCCGAGGTGCAGACCGAGGTCGGCGGCCGGCACGTTCAACGCGACCAGCCCGGTCACGTCGTCGCGGTGCCCACTGCCGCCGAGGTCGTCGGCGAGCCGGCGCAGCCCCCGCCACCAGCCGAGCACGTGCACGCCGCGTGCCGGACCGTGCCGCAGCACCGCGCGCAGGTCGTCGTGCCCGGAGCGGAACGTGCCCGGAGCGGTGACGGCCAGCGTGCCGGCGGCGGCGTCCATCCCGAACACCGTCAGGTAGGTGCGGCCCGGCCCGGACGCGTCGCCGGCCAGCTCGGCGAGGAGCGCGCGCAGCGCGTCGGTGTCCAGCCGGCGGACCGGGTGACCGGCGGCGGCCAGCGTCATCGCCAGGTCGTCGGCAAGGTCGGTGGTGCCCGGCGCCAACGGCGCGAACAGGAACCGGGCGGTGCCCGGCGCGTGCTGCCGGGCCAGCGCCAGGACGGCCGAGCGGAGCACCTCCGCGCCGGCCGCGGCGGTGCCCACCACGGCCAGGTGCCGGCCCGGGCTCGCGTCGAGCGCGAAGCCGGCCGGGCTGCCGGCGACGTCCACCACGCGGCCGAGGAGCGCGTACGGCGGGTCGGCGCCGGGTGTCAGCGCCGCCCACGCCGGATCGTCGGCGAGCCGGGGCGTCTCGTGGCCGCGGAACACCGCCGGCGGCAGGGCGCCCTCCGGGCGGGCCGCGTGCAACTCGTGGCGCAGCGCCGCGAGGTCGGCCGCGGCGGCGTGCGCGTCCGGGAAGTCCACCTCGGTGTCCGCACCGGGCGCGCCGGCGGCGGTGTTCACCACGGCGGCGCCGACCGTGAGCCCCCGTGCGGCGTCGTTGCGCGGGTCCAGCACGGCGTCCCCACCGGGCAACGCGATGCGCAGCGGGAACTGGCCGAAGATGGCCTCGGCCCGGCCGTACAGGGCCTCGATGCCGGTGGTGCTCTGGCTGGCCAGCACCAGGTGCAGGCCGTACGAGCGGCCCTTGCGGGCCAGCTCCTCGATCAGGTCGACGGCCTGCCGGGCCAGCGCGTCGTTGCCGGCGAACAGCACGTGGAACTCGTCCACGACGGTGACGATCCGGGGTGGGCGGGCGTTCGGCGGCAGGTCGGCGAGGCGGCTGACGCCGTGCCGCTTCAGCAGCTCGGCGCGCCGGGTCAGCTCGGCGCGCAGCTCCCGGAGCACGGCCACGCCGTACTCCCGGTCGGACTCGATGCCGACCGCGCGGGCGTGCGGCAGCCAGGACTCATCGCGCGGGGTCGGCACGAACTCGGTGAAGCTGACGCCCTCCTTGAAGTCGAGCAGCATCAGCCGCAGCTCGGCCGGGGAGTAGCGGGCGGCCAGCCCGTAGAGCACGTCGAGCAGCAGCACCGTCTTGCCGGCGCCGGTGCGGCCACCCACCAGCCAGTGCGGCGTGGCGTCGTCGAACGCGACGGTCACCGGCTTCCGCCCGGCCCGGCCGAGCACCGTGCGCAGGCCGGCGCCGGCCGACTCGGCCCACCGCCGCGGCGGGAGCAGGTCGGCGAACGTGACGGCGGAGCTGTCGTCGGCGGCCTCGGCGAGCCGGCGGGCCAACGCGGTCACCACGGCGTGCGACGGGTCGCCGTCGAGCACCACCGGCGCGGCCAGCCCGCTGCCGTCGACGCTGAACGGGCGGCCCGGCGGGTCACCGACGAGCGTGTAGCGCTCGGTGACCCGGAGCTGGGTGGTGGCCCCCAGCGGCGGCACGGACACGCCCGGACCGGCCGCTGCGTAGCCGGCCAGCAGCACGCAGACCGCCGCGGCCGGGCCGGCGTGGGTGAGCGCGGCCAGCCGGGCCAGCTCCCGGGCCGGCAGCGTCGACGCGGCGACCACCACGAGCAGCTCCCGGTCCTCCGGGTCGGCCCGCTGGGCGGTACGCGCGTGTCGCTCCGCGGCGTCCAGCAACGCGGCCGTCTCCGCCTCGGTGGTCGCCGCCGCGCCGAGCACCCCGGCGTCGTGCAGCGGGCGCAGCGGCAGGAACGCCGCCCCGAACGCGGCCTGGTCGATGCCGACCACCCGGACCGCGCCGGCCGGGGCGGCGGTGAGCAGCCGGACCACCACGGCGCGCAGCAACTCGCCGACGCGCGGGTCGCGGGCGTCCACGTCGACCGCCAGGTGGGCGCCCGCCCCCACCGGCACCAGCACCGGGAACACGCCGTCGACGGTGGTCGCCTCGCCGAGGCGTACCGGCACGGGGTGGGTCGCGACGCGGGCGGTGCCGGGCACCGCGGCGGCCAGCTCCCCACCCAGGCGGGCCAGTCGGGCGACCAGCTCGGGGCTGCCGACCGGGGCCGGCCCGGCCGCCCCCAGCAGCCGCCCGGCGGTCGCCCAGTGGCGCCGCGCCGCCCGGTGCCGCTCGACCGCCTGCCGGTACGCCGCCGCGAACCTGTTCACCGTCCGCCCTCCGACGCCGTCTGCGATCGAGGGAACCCTAACGGACGCCCGCCATCGGAGCACGGGGCGCTCGGCACCCGGGATTCGTCCACTGTTCACCCCACCGCCGACGGTCCCGCCGCCCGCCGTTCCCGCGACCCGACTTGCCTGCCAGTGCAACCTCGAGTGCACAGGAAGGCGACGACGTGACCTCCAACTCACCCCTCTCCCGGCGGTCGCTGCTGGGCGGCGCGGCCGGCGGCCTCGGCATCGTGGTGGCCGGCAACCTGGACGCCATCGCCGGGCCGACGGCGGCCCGCGCCGCGTGCCGGCCCGCGGTCGGTTACGGCGACCTGGTCCCGGACCCGGCCGGCCTGCTGGCGCTGCCGCCCGGCTTCTCGTACACCGTCGTCGCCCAGGCCGGCGCGACGCTGCTGGAATCGGGGCAGCCGACCCCGAGCGACGCCGACGGCACCGGCTGCTTCCGCGGCCCGCGCGGCTCGGTGCTGGTCAACAACCATGAGATCGGCGGCAGCGAGCCCTACCCGGTGCCGGCGCTGCCCGGCCTCACCTACGACCCGGGCGCACGCGGCGGCACCACCACCATCGAGGTGGACAAGCACGGCCGGCGGCTGCGCGAATACGTCAGCGTGGCCGGCACGCACAACAACTGCGCCGGCGGCATCACGCCGTGGGGCACGTGGCTGACCTGCGAGGAGACCGAGCAGCGGGCCGGCGGTCAGTTCCTCAAGGACCACGGGTACGTCTTCGAGGTCGACCCGCACGACCGGTCCGCCAACACCGACCCGGTGGCGCTGACGTTCCTCGGCCGCTACTCCCACGAGGCGGTGGCGGTCGACCCGTACACCCACTCGATCTACCTGACCGAGGACGCCAGCGGCCCGAACGGGCTGTACTTCCGGTGGACGCCGCCGCCCGGCTTCCGGGCCGGCAAGGGCGCGCTGCGGGCGCTCGCCCAGCGGCCGGACGGCGCCACCGCCGGCACCCTGGAGGCGATGCGGTGCCGGCGCGGCGACGGGCACGTGGCCGACCTGTCCGAGGCCACCACGCCGGGCACCCGCTACCAGGTCGACTGGGTGGAGGTGCCGGACCGGGACGCCCGGACCGTGTCCGTGCGCAAGCAGTTCACCGACGACGAGGTGACCCGCAGCCGCAAGCTGGAGGGCGCCTGGTGGGGTGACGGCGGCGCGTACTTCGTGGCCAGCTACGCCCGCCACGACGACGGCAGCGTCAACGAGCACGACGGCCAGGTCTGGTTCTACGACCCGCGCCGGCAGACCGTCACGCTGAAGACCATCTTCGGCGTGAACACCGACCCGGAGGCCGACAGCGGCAACTACGACGGGCCGGACAACATCACCGTCTCCCCGTACGGCGGGGTGATCCTGGCCGAGGACGGCGAGGGCGTGTCGCACCTGGTCGGCGTCACCGAGCAGGGCAAGGCGTACGCGCTGGCCCGCAACGAGCTGAACGACAGCGAGTTCACCGGGCCGACGTTCAGCGCGGACGGGAAGATCCTGTTCGCCAACATCCAGACCCCCGGCTACGTCTTCGCCATCACCGGCCCCTGGGCCCGCCCGAGCAACGCGCACCGCTGAGGTTGTAGATCTTGGAAGGAATCGGCCCCTCCGGGGGCCCTTTTCTTCCAAGATCTACGAGCGTTGTCCACAGGGGGCGCGCGGCGGGTCCTGGGGGCGGCAGCCTTGGGGGGTGGGGAATTCGTGGGCGGGGATGCGGCGGGCGCTGCCATCGGACGACGCGGACGAGTTGACCTGGTTGTTGTTCCGTCAGGACGACGTGCTCAGCCTCAATCAGGCACGGGCACATCTCACCCGCAAGGCGATCCGGCACCGGGTGGCCACCGGCCGATGGCGTCAGGCTCACCGTGCTGTTCTCGTCGCGCACAACGGCCCGGTCGGTCCCGCCCAGCGCCGGTGGATCGCGGTGCTGGCCGCCGGCCCGTCCGCGCTGCTCGGCGGCATCACCGCCGCCCAGGCGGGTGGCCTTCGCGGGTTTCCGGACCGCGTCGTCCATCTGCTCCTGCCCGCCACCTGCCGTCGTGCTCCGCTGCCGGCCGGGGTACGCGCACACCGGACCATCCACCTGCCCGACGGGGATGTGGTGCGGGTCGGTCAGCCGCCCCGGACGACGGCCGCCCGATCGGTGATCGACGCGGCCCAGTGGGCACCTTCCGACGCGCAGGCCCGGGCGATCGTCGCGGCGGCGTTCCAGCAGCGGCTGGTGGGCGGTGACGACCTGCATGAGGTGCTGAGTCGGATGCCACGGGTCCGCCGCCGGCGACTCCTCCTGTCCACCGCCACGGACGCGGCCGGCGGTGCGCATTCGCTGGGCGAGTTGAACCTGCTCGACCTCGTGCGTCGCGCCGGCCTGCCCGAACCGACCCGCCAGGTGATCCGGCGCGACGCCACGGGGCGGCGACGCTACCTCGACGCCTACTTCGACGAGTGGCGGGTGCACGTCGAGGTGGACGGCGGCCAGCATCTCGACCCGGCGCACGCCTGGGCGGACATGCGACGGCAGAACGCGCTCTGGGTCGAGGGCGACCGCGTCCTCCGGTTCCCCTCCTGGGCCCTGCGCGACGACCCGGAATCGGTGCTCGACCAGTTACGAGCCGCCCTGCGTGCCGCCGGCTGGCCCGGACAAACGACTGGCGACGTGGGCGGTCTTGGCGATCTTGGCGATCTTGGAAGGAAATGGCCCCCAGAGGGGCCTTCCGCTTCCAAGATCTAGCGTTCTTCCGGTTACTGCCTCACTCGTGGAGAACGTCGGTCTGCGGTTCGAGCACGGTTGGTGTCGAGATCCTCGGCTCGCATCCATGCTCGCACGATGCCGACGACGACCTTGCCAGGGCCGCCGGTCGATGCCTACCACGGAACGACGCCGTTGTCGTCGAAGAAGCCGCCGCGCGGCCCGTCGTCGGGCAGGGTGGCCAGCCGGAGCGCGATCGCGGCGCCCTGTTCCGGGGTACGCGGCCCGGCGAAGTTGGTGAAGTCGGTGGCCACCCAGCCGGGGCAGGCGGCGTTGACGATGATGTTCGTGTCGGCGAGCCGGCGGGCGTACTGGGCGGTGATGCTGTTGAGCAGCGTCTTCGACGGTGCGTACGCCGCCAGGACCGGGCCGGTGGCGAGCGTCAGCGAGCCCATGTTGCTCGACATGTTGACGATGCGCGGTGCGGGCGCCCGGCGCAGCAGCGGCAGCATCGCGTTGGTCACCCGGACCACCCCGAACACGTTCGTGTCGAGGACGGTACGCAGGACGTCCAGGTCGAGCGTCGTCGGGTCCTGCGCGCCCCCGTCGTACCGGCCGGAGATGCCCGCGTTGTTGACCAGCACGTCGAGCCGTCCGGTCGTGCGCTCGACGGTGGCCGCGGCCTCGGCTGCGCTGTCCGCGGAGGTGACGTCGAGCGCCACCCCGAACGCGTCGACACCGACGGTACGCAGCCGCCCGACCGCCTCCGCGCGCCGCGCGTCGTCGCGGGCCCCCACCGCGACCGTGAAACCGAGCGCGCCGAGGCCCGCCGCGACGGCGTAGCCGATGCCCTTGTTCGCGCCGGTGACCAGCGCGGTCTTCGTGTCGTTCACCCGCCCCATGCTGGCGAGCCGCCGACCCGACGGCCAAGACCGATCGGGTACGCGGTGATACCCGGCGGGTATCACCGGCGCGTTAGCCTGCATCCGTGGACGATCTGGAGACCCGCGAGCTGCGATACTTCGTCGCCGTCGCCGAGGAGTTGCACTTCGGGCGCGCCGCCGCGCGGCTCGGGATCGCCCAACCGCCGCTCTCCCGCGCGATCCGGCAACTGGAGCGCCGCCTCGGTGTCCGGCTCCTCGACCGGGACCGGCGCGGCGTGGCCCTCACCGACGCCGGCCGGGTGCTGCTCAGGGAGGCCGGCACGGTCCTCGACGCGGTGACGGCCGCCGCGAGTCGTACCCGACGGGCCGGGACCCCGACGCGACCACTGGTGCTCGTGACGAAGGCCGGGGCCTCGCACGAGCTGCTGCAACGCCTCCTCGACGCGCTCGCGGGCGAGCCCGGCGCACCACCGGTCGAGGTCCTGCTGTGCGAGGTCGGCGAGCAGGCCGGACTGCTGCGCGCCGGCCGCGCCGACGTGGCGATCATGCACCGCCCCGTCGACGACCTGGCCGGATTCGACACCGAGGACCTGGTCACCGAAGGGCAGGTCGCGATCCTGCCCGCCGGGCATCCGCTCGCCGCCCGCGACCGGCTCACGCTCGCGGAGGTCCAGCACGTGCCGGACCTGCCGATCGCGCGCTGGCCCCGGCTCGACGGAACCTATCCGGCGGGGCCGGGCCCGGAGGTACGCACCCAGTCGCAGCTCGCCCAACTCGTCGCGCTCGGCCGGACGCTGCTGGTGATCCCGACCTCCAGCCGCGCCTGGCAGTGGCCGCAACACGTCGCGGTACCCGTCGTCGACGCGCCGCACATCACCACGGTGCTCGCCTGGCCCGCCGGCAGCCGCTCCCGCCCGGTCGCCTCCCTCGTGCACACCGCGGCCAGGCTCCGCGACACCCCCGCCGCGCCGATCTTGCACTCACCGCCCCGACAAAGCGGCACATGAACCGCGTTCCATCGGCCGAAAGCGCAAGATCGGCGTGCGCCGGAACGCGTCCCGGTCGGTGGGACGCTCGCCCGTCCGGCGCTCATGTGCACCCCGTCTCGGCGGGAACATCGCCGACAAGCGGTACGACGCTTGGGCATAAATGTGCAGAGGCATACCGTCGAGATGCCTTCTGTCTGCCACGCGCCTTACGCAGAGTCACCTGGGGCACTCGACCGGCGAGGCGTCAGGCCGACTCGCCTCGCTCGGAGACGAAGACCCCGAGGCCGTGAACGCCCTCCACCCATCCCTGCGTCTGAAGCACGAGGATGGCTTGGCGAACCACTGTCGTCGAGACGCCGTGCTCCGCCTTGAGCTGCGCCGTGGACGGCAACTTGTCCCCCGGCACGAGTTCTCCTGACTGAATCTGAGTGCGGAGCTGATCCGCGAGTTGTTCCCACTTCGGTTTGACGGGCATATGGACTCCCAGGTCTGCCCCGCCATTCGATCACGCACGACATGCCATGACAAGCAACGTGTTGTCGTCCTTGCCATGTGTGACTAGTTGTGTAAAGCTCGATCCGGCCGGCTCCCAGGTCTGCAACCCGGAGTTGGTCCGTTCCCACCGCGTAGAGCGCTCGGCCGGCCAATCCCCCGGACGGCCGAGCGTGCGTACCTGTCCCCGCACGTCGTACTCCGACGGGAGGCCCGATGGGCGAACGCACCGACGACACGTCCCCCGGTGAACCCTTCGTCTCGGCGCAGGACATCGAGGACGCCGATGACATCCTCTTCGCGCACCCGCCGCGCCGGGTCGTCCGCTGGCTGTGCGGCTGCGGCGAGGACTACCCCTGCCTGGAGGTGGTCTACGCGCGCTTCGTCAAGGCCGCCGCGACCGGGCCCGACGAGCCACGGTGAGCGCTCGTCCGATCCGGGCGGGAGACCTGCTGCGCCTCGACCGCGCGGCGAGCGTGCAGTTCTGTCGCCCGATCACCGTGCGGGTCATTCGCGAGATCACCGACCGCTCCACGTTCGACGGTTGGGCATCCATCGAGACTTACGAGTTGGACGGCAGGGGCGAGGCGGTCGCCAAACGGGAACTGTTCGTGCAGCCGGCCGGGCTGCGCTGGCTGGACGCCAAACCCCGCGTTGGCCCATCCCCCGCCCGGGTGCGGGTGCCGGCATGAGCACCGGCGCCCGACCGCATGCACCCATGCGCCCGCTCTGGATCTGCAAGTGCTGCGCCCACCCGTGGCCGTGCGCGGCGGCTCGGCTCGCCCTGCTGGCCGAGTACGCAGGTGACCGCACGGCTCTCTCCGTCCACCTGTACGGGCAGCTCTACGACGCGGCTGTGGATCTGCACCGTCTCAACCCGGACGAGGCGCCGAGCCCGCAGGCGCTGTTCGCCCGGTTCGTCGGCTGGGCACCGCTGCGCTCACCGCCACTCCCGCGCTGATGCGGACCGACGATGCAAGGCCGATCGGCCGCAACCGGAGGTTCCCGCAGATCGTCGAGCATGTCCTGCAATGCCGAACTCAACGCCCGAGCCAGCGCGCGCCGACCGCGATCGACCGGAGCGCGGCGGCGTCCACCACCTCCTGGTCCGCCAGCACATTCACGGCCACTCCGGGTCCGGCGAGCCAGAACGCCTCCGCGTCGCCGATCAGGCCGGGCCCGTCGGGGTGGGTGAAGTCGGCAAGCTCCCAGGTCGCGGGGTCACGCTCCTGGTACTCGGCGAGGAACTCGCGGACCGCGTCCAGATCGGTGAGCCGCTCACTCCGGAGCACGTGCACCCGCAGGTCGACGCGGTAGCCGTCCTCGACCTGGCGCTCCCAGACGCGGGTGGCGAAGCTGACGTCCTCCCACTCGGAGGCGAAGTCCGACACCGCCTCGCCGATCCCGCCGGACAGGTGTCCGATGTGGAAGCCGTCCAACTCCCCGCCGTCGCGTGCCGACAGGTCCCGCTCGTGCGTCATCCGCGCCTCGACCTTCCGGACCACTGATCACCGTCATGCCAGCACGGAGAGGACGCGCTCGCCGCACCGGCACACGACCGCCACCGATATGACCAGGAGGCATGATTATGCCTCTGTGGTATACGGCCCACAAGTCACCTCACCGCAGGAGCCGTCACGCACAGTAACCCTCTTGATGAGCCGCGCCATCGGCAGTCGTCCGCCGACCGCGCGGCCGCGCGCTGGCGGCGGTGCGGGCACCGGGGCAGGGCAGGGCCCCGGTGACCGGGCCCGGGCGGCCGTCACTTCGCGGTGCGGCAACCGGGGTCGGGGCCGGCGTCGGCGACGCCACAGTGGAAGACCTCGACCGGGGCGGCCCCGACGTCGGGCACCTTCGCCACGGTCAGGAGCGCCAAGCGCTTGGCGAGCGGCTCGCCGGCGTCCGGCGCGTACCGGATCAGGCCGCTGACCCCCGGGTAGCCGCCGGCGGCGTTCTGTCGCAGCACCTCGGCGTGCACGCCGACCGGGTTGACCGCGCGCGGCTCCCAGCGGCGGCCGGTGTCGGCGTGCCGCAGCCGGGCGGCGAGACTCTCCAGCGCGCGCACCATCATCATCGCGGCGTCGTAGGCGAGGCTGACCCGCTCGCCGACCGGCGGGCCGGTCCCGGCGCGGCAGCGCGGCGGGTCGAGCAGGTCGTCCGCGCCGATCCAGGTGAGGAAGCTGCCCCGGGCGTCGTCGCGGGCCGCCTGCGCGGCCCGCAGCGCGGTGCACGTGGCCAACGACGCCTTCGACACGTACGTGACCGGCAGGTTGCCCGGCGCGCTGGCGCGCAGCCCCGGGTTGGCCATGTAGCGGTTCACCGAGTCGTCGGCGACCAGGTGCCGGGGCGGGTCCGCGCCGCACTCCTTGAGCGCCCGCAGGAAGCCGTCGAACTCCGACCAGCGGCCGGCGAAGAAGAGCATGCCGGGGTAGCCGCACTCCTGGGTCAGTCGCCGGCCGCTGCGCCACTCGTCGAGCCGGGTCAGTCGGGTGCCGAACCGCTCCCGCAGGCCGTCGACGAGCGTGGCGACGTAGAGGTCGTCGGTGAGCGAGCTGCCCTCGCCGGTGGTCCAGTAGACGTGCGCCTCCCCGACCCGCAGCACCTGCCGGGCGTACGCCTCGACCATGGCGACCTGCTCCCGGTTGGGCGCGGACATGGCCAGGTAGAGGCTGGAGTTCTCGTCCATCCGGTCGGCGGACAGCGTGGGCGCGAGCACCGGCAGGCCGACCCGGTTGAGTTCACGCAGCGCCGCCGCGGTGCTGGCGCGGCTGTCCACCAACCCGACCACGCCGAGCACGGTCGGGTCGTCGCGGGCCAGCCCCTCCAGCATGCGTACCGCGTCGTCGGCGTGCCGCATCTGCCGGCCGGCGTTGGCCACCACGATGTGCAGCAACGCCGCGTCGTCCGCCGCCGCCGACTCCTTCAGCAGCGCGTACTGGGCGGTGGCCATGCCCTCCAGCTCCTCCCGCTCGGAGACGTAGGACTCCTCGTCCGCACGGGTCCGGTTGCCGGTGAGGCTGCCCAGGTAGACGAGCGTCAGGTAGGGGCGGCGGTGCTCGCTGCGCCGCCACACCTCCTCGGTGGCCCGGTTCTGCGCGAAGATGCGCCGCTGCACCGCGCGCAGCCGGTCCTGGCCGGGCTCACTGTTGAAGACCTGCCCGGCGGTGTCGCTGTAGCCGACGCACTCGCCGCCCACCAGGCGCACGCTCACCCGGTCGGTGGGCCAGGGCCGGCAGTCCGACGCCCACCGCCCGTGCGCCCAGACGCCCACGCCGGCCAGCAGCACCACTGCCACCGCCGCCGGCAGGAACCGCCGCGCCCACCAGGGCGGATCCGGCGCCACCAGCGCCGGCGGGGCAACCCCCGGGGGTACGCCGGCAGCGTCCTCCTCCGCCGTCAGCACCAGCAGCCAGGCGCCGGTACGCCGCAGCCGGCGACGTTCCGGCAGCACCTCGGCCCAGTCCTCGTACGCCTCCTCGGCCTGCGCCACCGGCCGGGACGCGGCCGGTTCCGGCGGCGGGTCGGTGGCGACGGCGACCACCAGCAGCGGGTCGTTGCGGCCGGTCTCGTTGCGGACCTCGCCGAAGATCCGGACCAGCGTGTGCCCGACGTTGTCCGGGCGGACGCCGTCGAGCAGCACCATCGGGTAGGCGGTGCGCCGCCAGTCCCCCGGTCGCCAGAACCGCCGCCGGTAGGCCAGCCGCAGGTCCTCCAGGAACGCGTGCAGCAGCAGCTTCTCCACCTGGGCGGGGTGTTCGCCGTCGCGCCAGCCGGCGGTGAGCCGCTCGGCGAAGCCGAGGAACGTCACCGACTGCCGGGGTGCGAGATACTGCTGGCGCATGAACCAGCGGTACTGCCGGCCGACCAGGGGCACCCGCCCGGAGACCGCGATCCGGAACACCACGCTGGGCACCGCCCGGCGCAGCAGCCAGAGCAACACCTGGAGCGCGGTGCCGAGCCCGGAGCCGCCGCCCACCTGCGGGTCCTCGCCGACGCCGACGCGTCGCCCCCGCCAGTCGCGCAGCCGACGCACCAGCGAGGCCCGGCCGCTGTCCGCGGCGTCCACGTCGACCGTGAGCGTCTGGTGCATCAGCCAGTCGGCGAGCGGATAGTGCCGGAACCGCAGCCGGGGCGCGCCGAACGCCTCCAGCGAGAGCTGCCGGTGCAGCTCGCGCAACGCGGTCGCGACGTCGTCGGTGGGCGGCCGGTCGGTCAGGTCCAGCACCGCGTGCGGCACCCGACGCCCGGCGCCCCGGCCGGCGAAGCGGCGCAGCAGGCCGGCCACCGCGCCGTCGTCGGCCGGCCGGAGCAGCCAGAGCAGCGGGAGCCGGCGGTCCCCGCGACGCGGCCGGCGCAGCAGCCGGGCCAGCAGGGTGAGCAGCTCCAGACCGCCGGCCGGGAGCTGCTCGCGGGCAGGCCGCGGCCGGGTCACCGGTTCGCGCATGGTCACCTCCAGGTGACGGCGAGTGTCGCACCATTGTCGACTCCGCGCGCAACCGCCCAGGGATGTAAGGAGGGGCCCCCTGTTAACGCCTCACGCATAGGAAAGCGCCCCGCTTGACGCGCGGGCTCTCCGGGGAGCGACTCACCTGGTCGGCGGACGCAGGCCGTCCAGGGCGATGGTCAGCACGCGGTCGCGCTGTGCAGGGTCCGGGAACTGGTACGCGGCGAGGCCGCTGATCAGGCGCACCACGTCGTCGAAGTCGGCGTCGGGGCGGGCCGCCCCGGCGGCCTGGGCGCGGCGCAGCAGCGGCTCGCCGGCCGCGTAGATCTCGGTGCGGCAGCTCCGGAACACGTCGGAGTCGTGCACCAGCTCCTCGGCCAGCGCCCGCTTCGCGCCGACGTAGGCGACGAACCGGTGCAGCCAGCCGACCAGGGCGTCCCACGGGTCCAGGTCGGCCAGGTCGGCGGCGGAGGCGCTGAGCGCGCGCACCTCCTCGACGTAGACCGCCTCGAACAGGTCACGCCGCTGCGGAAAATTGCGGTAGAGCGTGCCGATGCCGACGCCGGCGCGACGGGCGATCTGCTCCAGCGACGCGCCGGCGCCGCACTCGCCGAACACGTCGCGGGCGGCGGCGATCAGTGCGTCGTAGTTGCGCCGGGCGTCGGCCCGCTTGGGGCGGCGCGCGAAGACCTCGGTCGACTGGTCGGCGCTGGACATGACGCCTGTCACTCCTTCCGTCTTGCAAACGGAGGCACCCCTCCATTACGTTGGTGGAGGCACCCCTCCGGATAGCGTACTCCGGTGGGCCCCGGCCCGACGCGCCGCCATCGCCGCCCACCGCGCGAGCGGCCACCGACTCGTACCGAACGGGAGTTCTCCCACATGATCGACACCTTCCGGCGCGGCTCGCGCCGGATGACGTTCCTCGTCCTCGCGGCCGGCACCGGCTTCTTCGCGATGCTCCAGTCGCTGATCACCCCGGTGCTGCCCACCATCCAGCACGACCTGCACACGTCGCCGAACACGGTGACCTGGGTGCTGACCGCCTACCTGCTCTCCGCGTCGATCTTCACGCCGATCCTCGGCCGGGTCGGCGACATGGTCGGCAAGGAGCGGATGCTCGTCGTCTCGCTCGCCGCGCTCGCGCTGGGCTGCCTGGTGGCGGCCGTCGCGCCGAACATCGGCGTGCTGATCGCCGCCCGGGTGGTCCAGGGCATCGGCGGCGCCGTCTTCCCGCTGTCGTTCGGCATCATCCGCGACGAGTTCCCCGCCGCCCGGGTCAGCTCGGCGGTCGCCTCGATCTCGGCGGTGGTGGCCGTCGGCGGCGGCCTGGGCGTCGTGCTCGCCGGGCCGATCGTGGCCACGCTGGGCTACCGCTGGCTGTTCTGGATCCCGCTGGTCGTGGTCGGCCTGACCGCGCTGGCCGCGCACCGGTTCGTGCCCCGCTCGCCGGTACGCACCCCGGGGCGGATCAACTGGCTCAGCGCCGTCCTGCTCTCCGGCTGGCTGGTGGCGCTGCTGCTGCCGGTCAGCAAGGGCGCCGCCTGGGGCTGGGCCTCCGGCCGGGTGACCGGGCTGCTCATCGTGGCCGCGGTGCTGCTGGCCGTCTGGCTGGCGGTCGAGGCCCGGGCCGCGAACCCGCTGATCGACCTGCGGATGATGCGCCTGCCGGCGGTCTGGACCACCAACCTGGTGGCGCTGCTCTACGGCGCCTCGATGTTCGCCGTCTACGCCTTCCTGCCACAGTTCACGCAGATCCCGACCAGCGCCGGCTACGGCTTCGGCGCCAGCATCACCCAGGCCGGGCTGCTCATGCTGCCCATGCTGGTCGGCATGTTCGCCGCCGGCCTGCTGGCCGGGCGGTTGGAGTCCCGGTTCAGCGCCAAGGCGCAACTGGGCACCGGCGCGGTGTTCAACGTGACCGCTGCCGCGATGCTCACCGCCGCGCACGACACCCGCTGGCAGGTCGGCCTCGCCGGCGGCCTGGTCGGGCTCGGCATCGGGCTGGCGTTCGCCTCGATGGCCAACCTGATCGTGGGGAACGTGCCGGCCTCGCAGACCGGCGCGGCGACCGGCATGAACGCCAACATCCGTACCATCGGCGGCGCGATCGGCGCGGCGCTGGCCAGCACCGTGATCACCGCCAACCCGCAGCCGAGCGGGCTGCCCCGGGAGGCCGGTTTCACCGCCGGCTTCCTGCTGCTCACCGGCATCTCCCTCGCTGCCGCGCTGGCCGCACTCGCCGTGCCCTCCGGCCGCCGCGCCCGGCCTCGGCGGCACGCCGGGCCGACGCCGGAGGTCGCGCTGCCGCAGGCGACGCCCGGCGCCCACGCCCCCGCAACCGCGCTGCCGGAGACGGTCGGCGGGCTGGCGCCGGTGGGCCGCTGACCCGGCCGCCGGTGAGTTGTTAAGAGGGGGCCCCTGCTATGCGGAATGCGTTAACAGGGGGCCCCTCCTTACACCTCAGCCGATGGCGGCGGTGAGGGCGGCGAGGTAGCCGTAGCGGTAGCCGTTGGCGTTCGGGTGGTACGCCTCGATCACGCCGCTGACGTCGCGGATCCACGGGTCGGCGGCGCACACCCCGTGCCCGGTGAAGAACGGCCGCGCGTCGACGAACGTGGCCCCGGCCGCGCCGGCCCGGTCGGCCGTGACGCCGTTGAGCACGTCGGCGGCCTGGTTGAGGATGGTGCGCTTGTAGCTGCTCATGGCGAGCAGCCCGCAGGAGCCGGTCTCGAACAGCCGCGGGTAGCCGAGCACCACCAGCCGGGCGTTCGGGGCCCGGTCCCGGATCGCCGCGTAGGTGGCGTCCAGCCGGGCGGGCAGCGTCGCGGTGGCGAACGCCTTGGCCCCGGCCACCGCGCTCTCGCAGCTCGACGTGCTGCCGAAGCGGCAACCGGTCATCACGTCGGCGAAGCCGGCGTCGTTGCCGCCGATGGTGATGGTGACCAGTGTGGTGGCGGTGCTGAGCTGGCCGACCTGGTTGTTCAGCACGTCCGCGGTGACCGCGCCGCCGCAGGCCGGGAAGCGGAAGCTGGTGACCGCGTGGGCCGCGGCCCAGAGCGGGGCGTACGACTTCTGGCTGCGCAGACAGGTGGAGAGGTCGTACGGCCCGGCGCCGACGCCGGAGGAGTAGGAGTCGCCGAGGGCGACGTAGTTGACGGTGGCGGCACGGGCGGCGCCGGGCAGCAGCACGGCGCCGAGGACGGCCGCCAGGACTGCGGCGAAGGCGGTACGGACGCGACGGGGCATGGGGGGACCTCCACGGGACAGGGATGGTGGAGCCCGTTGACCGCGCGCGTGGTCGAGGGGACGGTGCTTGTTACTAGTCGGTAATGCTATCGAAACATCGACAGTATTTGAATAGCCCCGGCCACCAGCTCGGGGCAGATCCGTTTACATGTGTCGATTAGGTTGGCGGTGCGTACACCCGACGGAGGGAGTCCCACCCGTGCCACGCGCACTCTCGGCGGCGATCGCCGCCCTGACCCTCACCACCGCCGTCACCACCGTGACCGGCGCCCCCGGCCAGGCCGCCCCGACCGGATGGGGCCGCCCGCACGTCTCGGCGGCCACCCCCACGCCGGGCAGTCCCGGGCTGGGCGACAGCTACTTCCCCGACTACGGCAACGGCGGCTACGACGTCGACCACTACGACATCCGGCTGCGGTACGAGCCGGCCACCGACCGGCTCAGCGGCACCACCACGATCCTGGCCACCGCCACCAAGGACCTGTCCCGGTTCAACCTCGACTTCGCGCTGGCCGTCGAATCGGTCCGGGTCAACGGCTGGGCCGCCGGGTTCGCCCGCGCCGGCGACCACGAGCTGGTCGTCACGCCGGCCCGCCCGCTGGCCAAGGGCCAGCAGCTCACCGTCGTGGTGAAGTACGCCGGCGTCCCGTCGGAGACCACCGTCTACGGCTACACCGGCTGGACCCGCACCGCCGACGGCGCGCTCGCCGTGAACGAGCCCGAGTCGGCCTGGTGGTGGTACCCGAGCAACGACCACCCGAAGGACAAGGCCACCTGGGACATCTCCGTCTCGGTGCCGACCGGCCTCGAAGTGGTCAGCAACGGCGTGCAGCCGCGCGACCCGCTGCCCGAGGCCGGCAACCGCACCCGGTGGAGCTGGCGCAGCGTCAAACCCGGCGCCACCTACCAGGCGTTCCTCGCCATCGGGCAGTACGACATCGTCACCGACACCGCGCCGAACGGGCAGCCGGTGGTGAACGCGTACAGCACCACGCTGGGCGAGCGCCTGCCGGCCGCCCGGGCCAGCATCGAACGCACCGCCGAGATCGTCGACTGGGAGAGCGGGGTGTTCGGCCCGTACCCGTTCGAGGCGCAGGGCGGCGTGGCCGGCCCGGTCGACGGCATCGGTTTCGCGCTGGAGACGCAGACCCGACCGGTCTACGGGCCGGGCTTCTGGCGGCGCGGCGCCAACCCGTACGTGGTGGTGCACGAGAACGCGCACCAGTGGTTCGGCGACTCGGTGTCGGTGGCGGCCTGGCGCAACATCTGGCTGAACGAGGGCTTCGCCTCGTACGCCGAGTGGCTCTGGTCCGAGGAGCAGGACGAGGGCACCGCGCAGGAGCTGTTCGACTTCACCTACGACAGCTACCCGGCCGACTCGGAGTTCTGGCAGGTGCTGCCCGGCGACCCGGGTGCCAACCGGGTCTTCGACGACGCGGTCTACGACCGGGGGGCGATGGCGCTGCACCAGATCCGGCTGGCCGTCGGCGACCCGGCGTTCTTCCGGATCCTGCGCACCTGGACGGCCCAGCGGCAGTACGGCAACGGCACCATCGAGCAGTTCCAGGCGCTCGCCGAGCGGATCTCCGGCCGGGACCTGGACGCGGTGTTCACCACCTGGCTGTTCACCGCCGGCCGACCCGAGCTGGGCGCCACCGCGCGCACCTCGGCGGCCCCGGCGCAGCCGGCCTCCTGGACGAAGATCCGGTCGGCGCACGACCTGCTCGCCCGCTGACCGGCGACGGCCGGGCCCGCTCCCCGAGGGAGAGCAGGCCCGGCCGGCCGGTGTTGAGCGGGGCCCCCGCCTCTACCACAGGCGTTAAGCGGGGGCCCCTCCTTACCTCGCGGCGAGCGGCTGGCGGGCCGGGTCGACGGGGGCGGGCAGGTTGCCCGCCCCGCCCAGGTACGCGTGCACGGCCGCGGCGGCGGCCCGCCCCTCGGCGATCGCCCAGACGATCAGCGACGCGCCCCGGTGCATGTCGCCGGCGACGAAGACACCGTCGGCGGCCTGCCAGTCGGGGCGGGCGTCGATCGCACCCCGGGCGTTGCGGGCCACCCCGAACTGGGCCAGCAGCGGCTGCTCCTCGGTGCCCTCGAAGCCGATCGCCAGCAGCACCAGGTCGGCCGGGATCTCCCGCTCCGAACCGGGCAGCGGCGTGACGATGCGCCGGCCGTCGACCTTCTCCACGGTCACCTCGGCGATCCGCACGGCCCGGACCTGCCCGGTGCCGTCGTCCACGAACTCCTGCACCGCCACCGCGAAGACCCGCTCGCCGCCCTCCTCGTGCGCCGGGTAGGAACGCAGCAGCCACGGCCAGGTCGGCCACGGGTCCCGCGCGCCGTCGCGTTCGGTCGGCGGCTGCGGGTAGAGGTCGAGCTGGTGGACGCCGGCCGCGCCCTGCCGGTGGGCCACGCCGAGGCAGTCGGCGGCGGTGTCGCCACCGCCGATGATCACCACGTGCTTGCCGGCCGCGTCGATCGGCGTGCCGTCCGGCAGCGTGGCGAGCGCGGGCCGCCCGGCGCCGGCGGCGGCCACCACCCGGTTCGCGGCCACCAGGTGCGACATCGCCTGGTGTACGCCGCGCAGCGCCCGGCCCGGCGTCTGGAGGGTGTCCCGGCCCTGCAACGCGCCGCAGGCCAGCACCACCGCGTCGTGCTCGGCGCGGAGCTGCTCGGCGGTCACGTCGACGCCGACGTCGACGCCGGTGCGGAAGCGCACCCCCTCGGCGGTGAGCTGGGCCACCCGGCGGTCGACGTGCTGCTTCTCCAGCTTGAAGTCGGGGATGCCGTAGCGGAGCAGGCCGCCGACGGCGTCGTCGCGCTCGTACACGGTGACCGTGTGACCGGCGCGGGCGAGCTGCTGCGCGGCGGCCAGGCCGGCCGGGCCGGAGCCGACCACCGCCACCGACCGGCCGGTCGACACGGACGCCGGCCGGGGGCGCAGCCCGTCCCGGGCCACCGCCGCGTCGGCGATCTCCACCTCGACCTGCTTGATGGTGACCGGCTGCTGGCCGCCCAGGCCGAGCACGCAGGCCGCCTCGCACGGCGCCGGGCAGAGCCGCCCGGTGAACTCGGGGAAGTTGTTGGTGGCGTGCAGCGACTCCACCGCGGCGTCCCAGTTGCCGGTGCGGACCAGGTCGTTCCAGTCCGGGATGCGGTTGCCCAGCGGGCAGCCGTCGTGGCAGAACGGGATGCCGCAGTCCATGCACCGGGTGGCCTGCTCGCGGATCAGCTCCTCGCCGGCCGGCGGGTAGACCTCCCGCCAGTCCGTGATCCGCACCGGGACCGGACGGCGGGCGGGCAGCCGCCGGTCGTAGCGCAGGAAACCGTTCGGGTCAGGCACGGGCCACCTCCTGGGCGACCACCCGCGGCGCGGGCGGCACGGACGCGGTCGAAGGTGTGGTGAGAGCACTCATCACCGCGTCGTCGACGTCGCGGCCGGCGGCTTCGGCGGCCCGCATGATCTCCATGACCCGGCGGTAGTCCCGGGGCACCACGGCGGTGAACTCCTCCACCGCCTCCGGCCAGCGCTTGAGCAGCGCCTCGGCCACCGCCGAGTCGGTCTCGGCGAAGTGCCGCTGGACCAGCTCGTGCAGGCGGTCCCGTTCCTCGTCGCGCAGCGGCGACAGGTCGACCAGCTCGGCGTTGATCCGCCGCCGGTCCAGCCGGTGCACGAACGCGGTGCCACCGGACATGCCGGCGGCGAAGTTGCGCCCGGTCGGCCCGAGCACCACCACCGTGCCGCCGGTCATGTACTCGCAACCGTGGTCGCCGAGGCCCTCGACCACGGCCACCGCGCCGGAGTTGCGCACCGCGAACCGCTCCCCGACCCGGCCGCGCAGGAAGACCTCGCCGCCGGTGGCGCCGTACAGGATGGTGTTGCCGGCGATGATCTGGTCCTCGGCGCGGTGGCCGGGCTCGGCGTCGTGATCGACGAACGGCGCGGCGGCGTCCGGCCGGACCACGATCCGCCCACCGGACAGGCCCTTGCCGACATAGTCGTTGGCGTCGCCGTGCAGGCGCAGCGTCACGCCGCGCGGCAGGAACGCGCCGAACGACTGGCCGGCGGTGCCACGCAGCAGGAACTCGATCGTGTCGTCGGGCAGGCCGGCGCCGCCGAACCGGCGGGTCACCTCGCCGCCGAGCATCGCGCCCACGCTGCGGTGCTCGTTGCGCACCTCGACCTCGACCCGGACCGGCGTGCCGTCGCGCAGCGCCGGACCGGCCAGCTCGATGAGCCGGTTGTCCAGCGCCACGTCGAGCCCGTGGTCCTGGGGCCGGACGCCGCGCCGGGCCGCGCCCTCGGGCAGCTCGGGCAGGTGCAGGACCCGACTCAGGTCGATCCCGTGGCCCTTCCAGTGGTCGATAGCGCCGACCACCTCCAGCAGCTCGGTCTGCCCGATCGCCTCCTCGATGCTGCGGAAGCCCAGCTCGGCCAGGTAGCCGCGGACCTCCTCGGCGAGGAAGAGGAAGAAGTTCTCCACGAACTCCGGCCGGCCGGTGAACCGCTCGCGCAGCACCGGGTTCTGGGTGGCGATGCCGACCGGGCAGGTGTCCAGGTGGCAGACCCGCATCATCACGCAGCCCTCGACGATCAGCGGGGCGGTGGCGAAGCCGAACTCCTCGGCGCCGAGCAGCGCCGCGACCAGCACGTCCCGGCCGGTCTTGAGCTGACCGTCGACCTGCACGGTGACCCGGTCGCGCAGCTTGTTGAGCAGCAGCGTCTGCTGCGCCTCGGCCAGGCCCAGCTCCCACGGGGTGCCGGCGTGCTTGAGCGAGTTGAGCGGGGACGCGCCGGTGCCGCCGTCGTGCCCGGAGATCAGGATGACGTCGGCCTTCAGCTTGGCCACGCCGGCCGCCACGGTGCCCACCCCGACCTCGCTGACCAGTTTGACGTGCACCCGGGCGGCCGGGTTGACGCACTTCAGGTCGTGGACGAGCTGGGCCAGGTCCTCGATGGAGTAGATGTCGTGGTGCGGCGGCGGGGAGATCAGGCCGACGCCCGGGGTGGCGTGCCGGGTCCGGGCGATCCACGGCCAGACCTTGTTGCCGGGGAGCTGGCCGCCCTCGCCGGGCTTCGCGCCCTGCGCCATCTTGATCTGGAGGTCGTCCGCGTTGACCAGGTACTCGCTCGTCACGCCGAACCGGCCGCTGGCGATCTGCTTGACCGCGGAACGCCGCGCCGGGTCGTGCAGGCGCTCGACGTCCTCGCCGCCCTCGCCGGTGTTGGACTTGCCGCCGAGGCGGTTCATCGCGATCGCGAGCGTCTCGTGCGCCTCGGCCGAGATCGACCCGTACGACATGGCGCCGGTGGCGAAGCGCTTGACGATCTCGGTGGCCGGCTCGACCTCGTCCAGCGGCACCGCCGGGCGCACGCCGGTGCGCAGCGTGAACAGCCCGCGCAGCGAGCCCGCCTTGGCGGCCAGCTCGTCGACCTTGGCGGTGTACTGCCGGAACACGTCGTACTGGCGACTGCGGGTGGCGTGCTGGAGCAGGAAGACCGTCTCCGGGTTGAACAGGTGCAGCTCGCCCTCGCGACGCCACTGGTACTCGCCGCCGACCTCCAGCCGGTCGCTGGCGGGCACGCCGGGCGCCGGCCAGGCCAGCGCGTGCCGGGCGGCCACCTCGGCGTGGATCTCGGCCAGCCCGATGCCGCCGATGGTGCTCGGCGTGCCGCGGAAGTAGCGGTCGACCAGGCGGGTGTCCAGGCCGACCGCCTCGAACACCTGCGCGCCGCAGTACGACGACACGGTCGAGATGCCCATCTTGGACATGATCTTCAGGACGCCCTTGCCGAGCGCCTTGACGTAGTTGCGGACCGCCTTCACCCGGTCCACCCCGGCCAGGATGCCTGTGGAGATCATGTCCTCGACCGACTCGAACGCGAGGTACGGGTTGACCGCCGCCGCGCCGTACCCGATCAGCACGGCCGCGTGGTGCACCTCGCGGCAGTCGCCGGACTCGACGACCAGCGCCACCTGGGTGCGGGTCTGCTCGCGCACCAGGTGCTGGTGCACCGCGGCGGTGAGCAGCAGCGACGGGATCGGGGCCAGGTCGGCGTTGGAGTCCCGGTCGGAGAGCACCAGGATGCGGACGCCGTCCTCGATCGCCTCGGAGACGTGCCGGCAGATCTCGGTCAGCCGGGCCTTGATGCCGGGGCCGCCGTCGCGGATCCGGTAGAGACCGGAGACCCGGACCGCCTTGAAGCCGGGCAGGTCACCGTCCTCGTCGATGGAAAGGATCTTCGCCAGCTCGTCGTTGTCGATCACCGGGTAGGGCAGCACGATCTGCCGACAGCTCGCCGGGCCCGGGTCGAGCAGGTTGCCCTCCGGCCCGATGGTGGACGCCAGGCTGGTCACCAGCTCCTCCCGGATGGCGTCCAGCGGCGGGTTGGTGACCTGGGCGAAGAGCTGGTGGAAGTAGTCGTAGAGCAGCCGCGGCCGGGTGGACAGCGGGGAGATCGGGGTGTCGGTGCCCATCGAGCCGAGCGGCTCCGCGCCGCTGCGGGCCATCGGGCCGAGCAGGATCTTCAGCTCCTCCTCGGTGTAGCCGAACGTCTGCTGCCGGCGGCGTACCGAGTCGTGGGTGTAGACGGTGTGCTCGCGGGCGGGCAGGTCGTCCAGCTCGATCAGGCCGGCGTGCAGCCACTCCTGGTACGGCTGCGCGGCGGCCAGCTCGGTCTTGATCTCGTCGTCGGAGACGATCCGGCCGTTGACGGTGTCGACCAGGAACATCCGGCCCGGCTGGAGCCGGCCCTTCGCCACCACGGTGGCCGGGTCGAGGTCGAGCACGCCCGCCTCGCTGCCCAGCACCACCAAGCCGTCGCTGGTGTGCCACCAGCGGCCCGGCCGGAGGCCGTTGCGGTCCAGCACCGCGCCGACGACCTCGCCGTCGGTGAACGCGACCGAGGCCGGGCCGTCCCACGGCTCCATCAGGCTGGCGTGGAAGCGGTAGAACGCGCGCTTGTCGGCGCGCATGTCCGGGTCGTTCTCCCACGCCTCCGGGATCATCATCAGCACCGCGTGCGGCAGGCTCCGCCCGGCCAGGTGCAGCAGCTCCAGGACCTCGTCGAAGTTGGCCGAGTCGGACGCCGCCGGGGTGCAGACCGGGAAGACGCGGCGGATGTTGCCGGACAGGTGGGGGCTGCGCAGCAGCGCCTCCCGGGCCTGCATCCAGTTCCGGTTGCCGCGGATCGTGTTGATCTCGCCGTTGTGCGCGATGAGACGGTACGGGTGCGCCAGCGGCCAGGACGGGAACGTGTTGGTGGAGAACCGCGAGTGCACCAGCGCGATGGCGCTGACCACGCGCTCGTCGGTCAGCTCCGGGTAGAACGCCGGGAGCTGGTCGGGGGTGAGCATGCCCTTCCACACCATGGTGCGACCGGACAGCGACGGGAAGTAGGCGGGCACGCCCCGCTCGGCGGTCTCCCGCTCGACCTGCTTGCGCAGGCAGAACGCCACCCGGTCCAGGTCGAGCCCGGTCAGCGGGGAGCCGGCCGGGCCGGCGGGCGCGTCGGTCAGCCGGTGCGCGGCGACGAAGAGCTGCCGCACCCGGGGCATCGCCGCGAGCGCGGTCTCCCCCAGGCCGGACGGGTCGGTCGGCACCTCCCGCCAGCCGAGCACGTCGGCGCCCTCGACCAGCGCGTACTTGTCCACCACCCGGCGGGCGCGGGCCTCGGCGGCGTCGTCGTCGGGCAGGAAGACCAGGCCGGTCGCGTACTGGCCGGGCGGGGGCAGCGGGAAGTCGACGGTCGCGCGCAGGAACGCGTCCGGCACCTGGATCATGATGCCGGCGCCGTCCCCGGTGTTGTGCTCCGCGCCCCGGGCGCCCCGGTGGTCCAGCCGGCAGAGCGCCCCGAGGCCGTTCGCGACGACCTGGTGCGAACGCCGCCCGTGCAGGTCGGCCACGAAGGCCACGCCGCAGGCGTCATGCTCGTACGCGGGGTCGTACAGCCCCGTCGTCGGCGGGGCCGGTTGCGGGCTGAGAGGGTACGGAAAGGCCACCGGGCCTCCTGTCGTCACTCAGGATGGATCATGGAGGGGACGACGTCGGCCCGCTGGGGTTTATTGAGTCTACGTTAGGGCGTGCCGCGCAAGGCCAGTTCAGATTGATCACACTTCCAGATGCTGGGACATGTAGTCTCGCGCGGTGGATCTCGTGCGTACTGACGTGCTCGACCGGTTGGAGCGGTTCTACGACGCGGTGCCCCGGGACGCGGCCCGCGTGGAGGAGTTCGACACCCTGGTGCTGTTCGTCCGGGACGGGGCCGGTTGGCCGTTCTACGCCCGCCCCCGGCCGGGCGCCACCGAGGCGGCCACGCTCGCCGAGGTGACCGCGGTCCGGGAACGGCAGCGCGAACTGGGCCTGCCGGAGGCGTTCGAGTGGGTGCACGAGCACCAGCCGAGCCTGCTGGCGGTGGCCCGCTCGGCCGGGCTGACCGTGCTGGAGGCGCCGCTCATGCTGCTGGAGGCGGAGCGGCTGCCCGACCCGGGCACGCTCAGCGACGTACCGATGCGGGTGCTGGACCCCGACGATCCCGGCTTCGCGGCGGACATCGCGCTGCGCCGGGCCGTCGCGGCGGTCGGCTTCGCCCACGGCGGCACCGCCCGGGGCGACGCCGGGCCGGCCGAACGGGACGCCGCGCTCGCCCGGCTGGACGTCGACGCGCTGGACGAGGAGGCGGCCCGGGTGGCCGACGGCCGGCGCGTCTCGGTGCTCGCCGGCACCCCGGCCGACGGCGCGCTGGCCAGCGGCATGGCGATGCGGGTCGGCGACGTGGCGGAGATCGCCGGGGTGGCCACCCTGCCGTCCGCCCGACGACGCGGGCTGGGCGCCGCGGTGACCGCCACGCTGGCCCGGGAGCTGCGCGCCGCCGGCACCGACCTGATCTTCCTGAGCGCCGGCAGCGAGGACATCGCCCGGGTCTACCTGCGGGTCGGATTCCGCCGGCTCGGCACCGCCTGCATCGCCGAGCCGGCCGCGGTCATCTGAGCGCCCCCGGCGGCCCTGGCGCAGCCCGCGCCGGGGCGGTCAGGACGGTGGTTGCCAGTCGGCGGCCGCCGCGGCGGCGGTGTTGCGCAGCCGCGGACTGATCGTGCCCAGCGCGGCGTCCCGGGCGCGCAGCGCCAGCCGACCCCGGGTCTGCAACACGGCCGACATCCGGCGGGTCTGCCGAACCA
The DNA here is from genome assembly GCF_045040125.1 of Micromonospora sp. NBC_01392. NCBI lineage: Bacteria > Bacillati > Actinomycetota > Actinomycetes > Micromonosporales > Micromonosporaceae > Micromonospora > Micromonospora sp. NBC_01392. Next base: position 5,415,402 of record NZ_CP109549.1, read on the forward strand.
TGGTCGCCGCCCGGGGACGGCGCAGCCGGTCGTACGCGGTCACCGCGTCCGGCAGCCGCGACTCGCGCAGCAGCCCGGCGAGCGTGGCCGCGTCCTCGAACGCCAGGCAGGCGCCCTGCCCGAGGTGCGGCGGCATGGCGTGCGCGGCGTCACCGAGCAGCACCACGCCGCCCGGACCGACCGGGAAACCGTACGACCGGGGCAACGGCCGCAGCTCGCGGACCTCCTGCTGCACCACGTCGACCGGATCGGTGGCCTCCAGCAGCGTGGCGATCGGCGCGGGCCAACCCGCGAACCAGCGCTTGAGCAGGGCGAGCTGGATCTCCGGCGGCTCGGGCCGGGGTGCGCCGGCGGCGGTCGCCACCCAGTAGATGCCGCCCCGGCGCGACGCCCCGGCGGTGCCCCGCTCGCCGAGCGAGGCGGCCACGAACCGGTAACCGGCGCCCAGCGTCTCGCCGTGCACCGGCTGGTCGTCGGGAAGCTGCGGGGCGCGGTACCAGGGGATGACCGCGCGCCAGGCGGCACACCCGGAACTCACCACGGCGGTCTCCGGGGCGAGCTGCCGCCGGATCTCGCTGTCCGTGCCGTCGGCGGCCACCACCAGGTCGGCGGAGAACGTGTGCCGGCCGTCGTCCACCGCCGGCCGTTCGCCGGTGACCGCGCGCACGCTGCGCACCGTCACCCCGGTACGCAGCTCCACCCGCTCGCCCAACCCGGCGATGAGCGCGTCGTGCAGGTCCTCCCGGTGCACCACCACCGGCATCCGCTCGGCCGGGACGGGACGGGACTGCACCAGCCACTGCCCGTCCGGGCGGCGGATCCCGCCGTCGGGCAGCGGCGTGGCGATCGCGTCCAGCCCGTCGCCGAGGCCGAGCGCGCGCAGCGCGCGTACCCCGTTCGGCCAGAGCACCACGGCGGTCGCCTCCGGCCGGACCCGGTCGGCCCGCTCCAGCAGCGTGACCTGCCACCCGGAGCGGGCCAGCGCGCCGGCCACCGCCATTCCGCCGAGGCCGGCGCCGACCACCACCGCGCTGCGCATGACTCCCCCGCTCAGCTGTCCCGGTCCGCCGGGCGCCCGCCGCCGTCGGCCCGCCCGGCGTCCGCGTCGGCCCGGTCCGCGTCCTCGGCCCGCACGGCGTCCGCGTCGACCCGGTCGACGTCGTCGGCCCGGTCCGCGTCGTCAGCCCGGTCCACGTCGTCGGCCCGGTCCACGTCGTCGGCCCGGTCCGGGTCGTCGAGCGCCGGGCCGTCGGTCGCCGTGGGCTCCGTCGGGGGCAGCGCGCCGGTCTCCCGGTACGCGCGGAACTGGTCCTCGGTCACCACCCGGTAGCCCTCCGGCGCCACCGTGGCCGCGGCGGGCTCGCGGGCGGCGAGGTCGACCTGGGACACGTCGCCGGCCGGCGTCACCGGTGCCGTCGGCTCACCGATCGGGACGAGGTACTCCCGGGGGCCACGGACCCGGACGAAGTAGGCGAGCGCGCCGAGGAAGACCAGCGCCGCGGTCCAGACGTTGAGGCGTACGCCGAGGATGTGGTTGGCCTCGTCGGTGCGCATCAGCTCGATCCAGAACCGGCCCGCCGTGTAGCCCATCACGTAGAGCGCGAACGCCCGGCCCCGGCCCAGCCGCAGCTTGCGGTCGAGCACCAGCACCAACGCGGCGACGCCGACGTTCCAGAGCGCCTCGTAGAGGAACGTCGGATGGTAGAGCCCGGGTTGCAGGACCGGGTTGCCGGCGTCGTCGCGGAGCGCGCGACCCGGATTGTCCGGGTCCATCACGTGCACCTCGAGGCCCCACGGCAGGCTGGTCCGCCCGCCGTAGAGCTCGTTGTTGAACCAGTTGCCCAGCCGGCCCACGGCCTGCGCCAGGGGCAGGCCGGGGGCCAGCGCGTCGGCGACCACGGAGAGCGGGATGCCGAGCTGCCGGGCGGCGAGCCAGGCCCCGACCGCGCCGCCGGCCACCGCGCCCCAGATGCCGAGCCCGCCCTCCCAGATGGCGAACGCCTTGAGCGGCTGACCGTCGGCGCCGAAGTATTTCTCCGGGGAGGTGATCACGTGGTAGAGCCGGGCTCCGATGATGCCCGCCGGCACCGCCCAGACGGCGATGTCGAGCACGGCGCCCGGTGCGACGCCGCGGCGACGCAGTCGGTACTCGGTGACCACGCAGGCCACCACGATGCCGACGATGATGCAGAGCGCGTACGCCCGGATCGGAACCGGACCGAGCTGCCAGACGGCGGTGCTGGGGCTGGGCATGGCCGCCAGGGGAGTCATCGGGGCGAGGGTCACGGGTGCACACGGTACCGGTGCGGACCGTGTGCGCGGCACCCCGGTCCGCCCTGTCCGGTCGTCGGCGCGCCGCAGCCTGCGCGCCACCACCAGTGCCCCCGGTTGCCTACGAACTTGATGGCACGGATGACTCAGCGCAGGCCCGGGGTGGTCCGGCACCGCCTGAGTCGTTCACGCCATCAAGTTCGTAGGCGAAGAACCAGCACAGGCCCGCCGACGCGGCAGGATTCGACGACGAGGTCAGCGGGCCGGGTTGCGGACGCCCTCGGCGAGTTCGGCGCTGAGCGTGCGCAGCGCGGCCAGGCCGGCGGCCTCGTCCGGCGCGTCGAGCACGCAGCGGACCAGCGCGCTGCCCACGATCACCGCGTCGGCGTACCCGGCGACGGTGGCGGCCTGCGCGCCGGTGCCCACGCCCAGCCCGACGCCGACCGGCAGGTCGGTGACCTCGCGCAGCCGGGCGACCAGGACCGGCGCCGCCTCGGAGGTCTGGGCGCGGGCGCCGGTCACGCCCATGATCGCGGTGGCGTAGACGAAACCGCGGCAGTGCTCGGCGGTCATCCGCAGGCGTGCGTCGGTGGAGGACGGCGACACCAGGAACGTCCGGTCCAGGCCGTGCGCCTCGGAGGCGGCCAGCCACTCGGCCGCCTCGTCGGGGATCAGGTCCGGCGTGATGAGCCCGGTGCCGCCGGCGGCGGCCAGGTCACGGGCGAACGCGTCGACGCCGTACTGCTCGATCGGGTTCCAGTAGGTCATGGTGACCACCGGCGCGCCGGTCGCGGCCACCGCCTCGATGACGCGCAGCGCGTCGGCGGTACGCACGCCGCCGGCCAACGCGATGTCGCTGGCCTTCTGGATCACCGGCCCGTCCATCACCGGGTCGGAGTAGGGGATCTCCACCTCGACGACGTCGACGCCCGCCTCGACCATGGCGGTCATGGCGGCGATGCTGCCCTCGACCGTGGGGAAGCCGGCCGGCATGCAGCCGACCAGCACGGCCCGCCCGTCGGCCCGGGCCTTGTCGAAGGCGACCCCGATGCGACTCACGCTCTCACTCCTTGTCGAGGATGCCGAAGTACGCGCCGGCGGTGTGCACGTCCTTGTCGCCACGGCCGGAGAGGTTGACCAGGATCACCGGCTCCCGGCCCAACTCGGCGGCGAGTTCCGGGGCGATCCTGCGGGCGCCGGCCAGCGCGTGCGCGCTCTCGATCGCCGGGATGATCCCCTCGGTGCGGCAGAGCAGCTCGAACGCGGCCATCGCCTCGGCGTCGTCGACGGGCAGGTAGGTGGCCCGGCCCGTGTCGTGCAGCCAGGCGTGCTCCGGCCCGACGCCCGGGTAGTCCAGACCGGCCGAGATCGAGTGCGACTCGATGGTCTGGCCGTCGGCGTTCTGCAGGACGTAGGTGCGGGTGCCGTGCAGCACGCCCGACGAGCCGCCGGTGATGCTGGCCGCGTGCCGGCCGGACTCGACGCCCTCGCCACCGGCCTCGAAGCCGTAGAGCCGCACCCCGGTGTCGGGCACGAAGGCGTGGAAGATGCCCAGCGCGTTGGAGCCGCCGCCGACACAGGCCGCGACCGCGTCCGGCAGCGCGCCGGTCAGGTCCAGGCACTGCTGGCGGGCCTCCACGCCGATGCCGCGCACGAAGTCCCGGACCATCTCCGGGAACGGGTGCGGCCCGGCGGCGGTGCCGATCAGGTAGTGGGTGTCCTCGACGTTGGCGACCCAGTCGCGCATCGCCTCGTTCATCGCGTCCTTGAGCGTGCGCGAGCCGGCCGTCACCGGGATCACGGTGGCGCCGAGCATCCGCATCCGGGCCACGTTGAGCGCCTGCCGCTCGGTGTCCACCGCGCCCATGTAGACCACGCACTCGAGGTCGAACAGCGCGGCGGCGGTCGCGGTGGCCACGCCGTGCTGGCCGGCGCCGGTCTCCGCGATCACCCGCCGCTTGCCCATCCGCCGGGTGAGCAGCGCCTGGCCGAGCACGTTGCGGACCTTGTGGGCACCGGTGTGGTTGAGGTCCTCCCGCTTGAGCAGGACGCGCGCCCCCACCTGGGCGGAGAGCCGCCGGGCCTCGTACAGCATCGAGGGGGTGCCGGCGTAGTCGCGCAGCAGCGCGTCGAACTCGGCGAGGAACTCCTCGTCCCCCATCGCCTTGCGGTACGCCGCGTCCAGCTCGTCCAGCGCGGCGACCAGCGCCTCGGGGACGAACCGGCCGCCGAACCGGCCGAAGTGGCCGGCGGCGTCGGGAACCTGGCCGGCAGCGGGTGCGGCGCTCATCGCGGGCGTCCTCTCGGTTCGGGTGGACCCGGCGCGGGTCAGCGCACCGGGCGGGGCGTGGCCGGGTGGTTCCCGGCGTTGACCAGCTCGGCGACCGCCTCGCGGGGGCTCTTCTGGGTGACCAGGCCCTCGCCCACCAGGACGGCGTCGGCGCCGGCCGAGGCGTACCGGATCAGGTCGTGCGGACCGCGCACGCCCGACTCGGCGATCTTGACGACGCGGCTCGGCAGCCCGGGCGCGATCCGCTCGAACACCGACCGGTCGACCTCCAGGGTACGCAGGTCGCGGGCGTTGACGCCGATCACCTGCGCGCCGGCCTCCAGGGCCCGGTCCGCCTCTTCCTCGGTGTGCACCTCGACGAGCGCGGTCATGCCCAGCGACTCGATCCGCTCCAGCAGCCCAACCAGCGCGTTCTGCTCCAACGCGGCGACGATCAGCAGCACCAGGTCGGCGCCGTGCGCGCGGGCCTCGTGCACCTGGTAGCTGGAGACCACGAAATCCTTGCGCAGCACCGGCACGTTCACCGCGGCCCGGACCGCGGCCAGGTCGTCCAGCGACCCGCCGAACCAGCGGCCCTCGGTCAGCACGCTGATCGCCCGCGCGCCACCGGCCGCGTAGTCGCTGGCCAGGTCGGCCGGATTCGCGATCTCGGCCAGCCGCCCCTTGGACGGCGACGAGCGCTTCACCTCGGCGATCACGGCCACGCCGGGTCGGCGCAGCGCCGCGTACGCGTCGATCGGCGGCGGTGCGGCGGCGGCCAGCTCGCGGATCCGCTCCAGCGGGAGCTGCTCCTGCCGCCGGGCCACGTCCTCGCGCACCCCGGCCAGGATCTCGTCGAGCACCCCTGCGGACGGCGCCGCTCCGGCGTCGTCCCCCTCCGCGTGCGCATGCTCAGCAGTCACCAACGGACTCCCCTCTCCGGGTGTCATGGGCCGATGCTAGGTGGCGCCACCTGGCGACACGTGCCGGGGGGTATGGCGCACCTCACGACATGGGCTGTGGCATGATGGCCGACTTCGGGTGAACGCGGTGTCACGCAGCGCCACCGCATGCATCGACCATCGCCCATGACCCATCTCACCACGCCCGGCCCGACCTCGCAGCCCGACGTCCGGCCCGCTGTGACCAAGGTCAAGGACTTCCGCCCCTGTGCAGGTCGCCCCGCGTGCGGGAGCGTTGACCTGCGCTTCACGGTGGCGAAACGTGAGCCGGACACCATCGTCGCAGGGCAGACTCGACGAGGCCGCTGCCGACCGAAGCCGAACGATCTCGTGTGGGGTGAACCATGAGCGCCAACGGGCCGCACCAGAACATCGGGTTGACCACCGTCTCCCGAACCGTCGCCGCACTCGCCGTCGGCGTGGTGCACACGCTCGAACGCGCGGTGGCCGGTGACGGCCGGACGCGTACCGCCCAGGGCAACGCCTGGGAGGCGGTCTGCGCCGACCGGGCCCGGGCCGCGCAACGCCGCGAGCTGGAGCGGCTGGTGGCCGAGCTGGCCGCCGCCCGGGCCGCGGCCCGGGACCGCCGGGCGACGCGCGAGGCCCAGCCGGTCAGCTGACCGTCGGGTCCTCGCCCCGGTCCAGCGCGTCCCACGCGTCCCGGGTGCCCCGTTCGACCGCCGGCCGGTCCGCGTCGGCGGGGCCGGTCGACCCGGCCCGCCGCTCGTACCGGGCGCCCATCGCCGGCCACCGCCCGGCCCGCCACGCGGTGCACGCCCCGCCGGTCGCGAGCGCCAGACCGCCCGCCAGCACCAGGGCCGGCCAGAGCCGGCTGACCCCGGTCTCGCCGAGACCGACCCCGCCACCGACCGCGACGGCCAGCCCGACGACCGCCAGCAGCACGCCGAGCAGCCGGCGCAGCCGGCCCCCGGTGGCCAGCACCGCGCCGCCGCCGGCCAACCCGACGTAGGCCAGCGCCGACACCCACGGCAGCAGGTCCGCGCCGGTGCGGCCCGACCGGCCGGGCCCGAGGGAACCACCGGCGGTCGGATCGGCCGACCAGCTCCGGGTCACCGCCCAGGCGGCCAGGCCCGCGCCGGCCAGGCAGAGCAGCACCGCGTACGCCAGCTCGCGCCGGCCCCGGACGGCGGGCGGGCCGACCGCGGCGTCGGTCACGGGGTCACCCCCGGCGAGCTGACCGGCAGCTCGGTGAAGAAGCAGGTGCGGTGACCGGTGTGGCAGGCCGCGCCCACCTGCTCCACGCTGACCAGCAGCGCGTCGCCGTCGCAGTCCAGCGCGACCGAGCGGACGTACTGGTGGTGGCCGGAGGTCGCGCCCTTGACCCAGTACTCCCCCCGGCTGCGCGACCAGTAGGTGGCCCGGCCGCTGGTGAGCGTGCGGTGCAGCGCCTCGTCGTCCATCCAGGCGACCATCAGCACCTCACCCGAGTCGTGGGCGCGGACCACGGCGGCGACCAGACCGTCCGGGGTGCGGCGGAGCCTGGCCGCGATGGCCGGGTCGAGCTGGGAGGGCCGGGCCGGGCCGGCGGCGGAGCGGGTGGAGGCGCCGGTCACGGGCGCGTCAGAGGCGGGCACGGTTGACCATTCTCCCGCACGTGGCGCCGGCACCGTCGACGTGTCCCGGGTCGCCGGTGGCGCCGCGTGCAACGTCCGGCTGAGCTGACCGAGGTAGCGGTCCACCCGGCCGTCGGCGAGCGCCTCGGCCAGGTCCGCGCCGGCCACCGCGGCGACCTCCCCGGCGTACGGGCGGACCAGCGGGACGATTCCGGTGACCAGGCGGCCGGCGGCGGCCCCGACCTCGGCCGGGGCACCGGCGCGCAGCCCGAGGCAGAGCAGCATGTCGGCGCGGTAGCCGGGCGGGGCAACCGGCAGGTCCAGCACGGCGGTCAGCGCGGCCCGGCGGGACACCACCCGGACGGCCGGGTTGGCCAGCCGGAGCACCGAGGGGCAGAGCCGGGCCAGGTCGGCCGCCGCGAGCCGGACCCCGGGGGCGTCGCCGGCCCAGTGCGCCCCGGCCACCTTGCCCAGCGTGGCGATCAGGTCCTCCAGGCGCGGCTCGTCGGCGGGCTGGCAGAGCACCGGCAGGTCGATCCGGCGGCGCCACTCCGGGACCGCCCAGAGCAACCGGGCGGGCGCGGTGACCGGCAGCCCGAACGCCCAGTCGGCGGGCTGGCCGAGCCGGCGCACCCAGGAGCGGACGTCCCGGGAGGCCACCGAGACGTGCACCAGCCGGCCGTCGAACTCGGCCAGGTAGGCGTCCCGGCTCGCGTACGCGCCGGTGGGGCGGGCCGGGGCTGCCGAGGCGGGACGCTCCTCGTCGGTGGCGACGAGGACGTCCACGTCGACGTCGCTGTGCTCGGTGGCGGCCCGTCGGGCGTGGCTGCCGCGCAGCATGATCCCGACGACCGGTCGGTCCGCGGCCCGGCGCAGGCGGGTGGTCCAGTCGTCGAGGAATCCGGACTCGGGCAACGAAGCGGGACCCACCGCGACATGGTGCCGGAAGTCCGATCTCAAGCGCAATGCCCGATGGCGGACCGGGTGTCCGGTGCGGGTGGCTTAGCCCAGTTCCTCTTCGGCCTGCCGGTACAGGTCGATCTTGTGGTCGAGGGCCTTGAGGTCCTCGGTCAGCTCGGCCATCCGGGCCAGCACCCGGGCCCGGTGCGCCTCGAACAGCGCCCGCCGCGCGCCGAGCGTACGGTCGCCCTGCCGGGCCAGCTCGGCGTAGCGGCGCATGTCGCGCACCGGCATCCCGGTCCGGCGCAGCCGCAGGAGCAGGAACAGCCAGTTGACGTCCGCCTCGGTGTAGCGCCGACGGCCGGCGGAGTCCCGCCCGACCGGCGCGACCAGCCCCTCCTGCTCGTACCAGCGCAGCGTGTAGGTGGTCAGGCCGACCCGCTGCGCCGCCTCGCCGACGCTGAGGCTCTTCTCCCGGATACCGATGTCCACCGATCCAGGCTTCCAGTTCGAGCCCACTCGAAGTCAACAGCATTGCCCGGCCGATGGAATTCATCTACCGTTGATTTCAACGGTCAATGAATTGTCGGAGGCGGACATGGACGACGCGGTGGCGGTCCGTGGCCTGGTGGTCGACCGGGGTGGGCGGCGGGTGCTGCACGGCATCAGCTGCGCCGTGCCCCGCGGCACGGTCACCGGGCTGCTCGGGCCCAGCGGCAGCGGCAAGACCACGCTGATGCGCGCGGTGGTCGGCGTGCAGACGGTCGACGCCGGCACGGTCGACGTGCTCGGTCGGCCCGCCGGCACGGCCGAGCTGCGCCACCGGGTGGGCTACCTGACCCAGGCGCCGAGCGTCTACGCCGACCTCACGGTCCGGGAGAACGCCCGCTACTTCGCCGTGCTCCAGGGCCGGGGCCGCGCCGACGCCGACCGGGCGGTGGCCGACGTCGGGCTGGCCGCGGCGGCCGACCAACTGGTCGGCACGCTCTCCGGCGGCCAACGCAGCCGCGCGTCGCTCGCCTGCGCCCTGGTCGGCGACCCGGAACTGGTCGTCCTCGACGAACCCACGGTCGGCCAGGACCCGGTGCTGCGGGCCGACCTGTGGGCCCGGTTCCACGCCATGGCCGCCACCGGCACCACGCTGCTGGTCTCCAGTCACGTGATGGACGAGGCGGCCCGCTGCGACCGGCTGCTGCTGATCCGCGAGGGCCGGCTGGTCGCCGACGACACCCCGGCCGCGGTCCGCGCCGCCACCGGCGTGGACGACCTGGAGGAGGCGTTCCTGCGCCTGATCCGCGACGGCGAATCGGAGGCCACCTCGTGAACGGGCGCATCCTGGCCGCCACGACCGGGCGGATCCTGCGCCAGCTCCGGCACGACAGGCGCACCGTCGCGCTGCTCGTCGTGGTGCCGGCGGTGCTGCTCACGCTTGTCTACTTCATGTACGTCGACCAGCCCACCCCACCCGGCGCGCCGCGCACCTTCGACCGGGTCGCGCTGATCATGCTGGGCTTCTTCCCGTTCATCATCATGTTCCTGGTGACCAGCATCGCCATGCTCCGCGAGCGCACCACCGGCACGCTGGAGCGGCTGCTCACCACGCCGCTGGGCAAGCTGGACCTGCTCTTCGGCTACGGCATCGCGTTCGGGCTGGCCGGGGTGCTCCAGTCCACCGTCGCCTCGCTGGTGGCCTACCAGGTGTTCGGGCTGGACACCGCCGGCAGCCCGTGGCTGGTCGTGCTGATCGCCGGCGTGAACGCGGTGCTGGCCGTGGCGCTCGGCCTGTTCTGCTCGGCGTTCGCCCGCACCGAGTTCCAGGCGGTGCAGTTCATGCCGGTCGTGGTCGCCCCGCAACTGCTGCTCTGCGGGCTGTTCGTGCCCCGCGGCCAGATGGCCGGCTGGCTCCAGGCGGTCAGCGACGCGCTGCCGCTGTCGTACGCGGTCGAGGCGCTCCAGGAGGTCGGCGCGCACACCCGGCCGACCGGCACCATGTGGCGCGACGTGGCGATCGTGGCCGGCGCGGCGGTGGTCGCGCTGGTGCTGGCCGCCGCCACGCTGCGCCGGCGCAGCGGGTGACCCCGCGTCGCACCGGGCGGCGGCCCGGCAACCCGGACACCCGGGAGGCGATCCTCGCCGCGGCCCGGGACGCGTTCGCCGAGCGCGGCTTCGACGCCACCCCGATTCGGACGGTCGCCGCCGCCGCCGGCGTGGACCCGGCGCTGGTGCACCACTACTTCGGCACCAAGGAGGAGCTGTTCCGGGCGGCCATGGCGTTCCCGGTGGACCCGGCGCGGCTGCTGCCGACGGTTCTCGCGGGCGGGCCGGAGGGCATCGGCGAGCGGCTCGTCCGCACGTTCCTTGAGGTATGGGACTCGCCGGTCGGCGCCGCAGGGGTGGCGTTGCTGCGCTCGGCGGTGAGCAACGAGTGGACCGCCCGCCTGCTGCGGGAGTTCCTCGTCACCCAGGTGCTGCGGCGGGTGCTCGACCACCTCGAGGTCGACCCGACGGAGCTGCCGCTGCGTGGCGGGCTGGTGGCGACCCAGCTCGCTGGGCTGGCCCTGATGCGGTATGTGCTCCGCCTCGAACCGATCGCCGGCGCCGAGCCGGCGACCCTGGTGGCCGCCGCCGGCCCGACGGTCCAGCGCTACCTCACCGGCGACGTGCGCTGATCCTTCCCGGCGGCGATCTTGCGCTTGTTGCCCCGACGAAAAGGGACGATCCACCCCTACTGGGGGCCGAAAGTGCAAGATCGCGGGAGTTCGGGGTGGCCGGCTAGCGGGTCTGCTCCAGCCACGAGGCGAAGAGCAGGGCGTAGACCGAGTCGGCGTCCCGGACCAGCTCCTCGTGCGGGCCGCGCTGCACGATCCGGCCCCGGTCCACCACGATCACCTCGTCGGCCGACTGCGCGGTGGAGAGCCGGTGCGCGATGGCCAGCGTGGTGCGCCCCCGGGTCACCGCGTCCAGCGTGCGTTGCAGGCGCACCTCGGTGGCCGGGTCGACCGCGCTGGTCGCCTCGTCGAGCACCAGCAGGTCCGGGTCGGCCACGTACGCGCGGGCCAGCGCCACGAGCTGCCGCTCGCCGACGCTGAGCGCCTCGCCGCGCTCGCCCACCGGGGTGTCCAGCCCGGCCGGCAGCCCGTCCAGCCAGTCGGCCAGGCCCAACTCGGTGAAGGCGCCGGCGAGCCGGGCGTCGGACAGGTCCGGGCGGGCGAAGCGGACGTTCTCCCCGACCGTGGCGTCGAACAGGAAACCGTCCTGCGGCACCATCACCACCCGGGCGCGCAGCGAGTCGAAGCGGACCTGACGCAGGTCGACGCCGGAGAGCAGCACCTCGCCCTCGGTCGGGTCCATCAGCCGGGTGAGCAGCTTGGCGAACGTGGTCTTGCCGCTGCCGGTCTCGCCGACCACCGCCACCCGGCTCTTCGCCGCGATGTCCAGCGTCACGTCGTGCAGCACCGGCGGCCCGCCCGGATAGGCGAACGTCACCTGAGCGAAGCGGACGTCGAGCGGACCGGACGGCAGCTCCCGGCCCCGCTCGCCCGGGTCGGCCACGTCCGGCTCGACGTCCAGCACGTCGAGCACCCGACGCCAGCCGGCGATCGCGTTCTGCGCCTCGTTGAGCACCTCGGTGGCGATCTGCACCGGCTGGATGAAGAGCGTGACCAGGAACAGGAACGCGGTGAGCTGCCCGACCGACAGCGTCCGGTCGACGCCCAGGCTCACCCCGACCGCCACCACGCCGGCCAGCGCCAGGCCGGCGGCCAGCTCGCCGACCGAGCTGCCCAGGATGCTGATCCGGATGGCCCGCTGCTGGGCCACCCGCTGCCCGTCGATCGCCGCGTCCAGCCGGCGGGCGGTGCGCCCGGCGATCCCGTACGCCCGGATCACCGGCGCGCCGACCACGCTCTCGCCGATCGCGCCGAGCAGTGTGCCGGTCCGCTGCCGGACCAGCCCGTACGCGCCGGCCAGCCGGCGCTGCAACTGCCGGATGATCAGCACCGCGGGCGCGAACGCGACGAGCACCACGAGCGTCAACTGCCAGGAGTACGCCAGCATCACGGCGGTGGTCACCAGCAACTGCCCCAGGTTGACCAGGAGGATCACGCCGCCCCACTGGAGGAACTGGGTGATCTGGTCGACGTCGCTGGTGACCCGGGAGACCAGCGACCCGCGCCGCTCGGACTGCTGGTGCAGCATGGACAGGTCGTGCACGTGCCGGAACGCGCGGGTCCGCACGCCGGCCAGCGCGGTCTCGCTGACCGTGAACAGCCGACGCATCATCAGGTAGCCGCAGGCGGTGGTGACCACCAGCACGGCGACGGTGACCGCCACGGTCAGCGAGATGACGCCCAGGTCGAGCCCGCCGACGATGCCGTGGTCGATGCCGCGCTGCACCGCCACCGGCACCGCCACCCGGCCGATCATGTAGACCAGCGCCAACGCCAACGTGGCGGCCAGCCCGGTCTTCAGCTCCGGGGAGAGCGCCAACCCGCGCCGCAGCGTCCCCCAGGTCGACTCGGACCGCTCGGCCGTGATCGTGGTCGTGGTCGCGCTCACCGGTCCACCTCCATCTCCAGGCCGGAGGGCACCGGCGTGACCTCGTCGTACGTGCGGTTCTGCTCGCGTTCCTGCTCGGCCTGCTCGTACGCGGTGACCAGGTCGGCGTACCCGGGCACGGTGGCCAGCAGCTCGGGGTGCGTGCCGCGGGCGACCACCCGGCCCCGCTCCACGTAGATCACCTCGTCGGCGAGCGCGATGGTGGCCCGCCGGTACGCCACCACCAGGATCGACGCGCCACCGTCGCCGGGGGCGCGCAGGCCGGCCAGGATGGCCGCCTCGACCCGCGGGTCGACGGCGCTGGTGGCGTCGTCGAGCACCAGCAGCCGGGGCCGGCCGGCGAGCGCCCGGGCCAGCGTGAGCCGTTGCCGCTGCCCGCCGGAGAGCGAGGTGCCCCGCTCACCGACCATGGTGTCCAGCCCGTCCGGCAGGGCGGCGACGAAGCCGTCCGCCTCGGCCAGCCGCAGCGCGGCCCACACCTCGTCGTCGCCGACGCCGGCCCGGTCGAGCGTGATGTTGGCCCGGACCGTGTCGTCGAAGACGAACGGCACCTGGGCCACCAGCGCCACCGTGGCGGCGAGCGAGGCGGCGGTCAGCTCGCGCACGTCGACGCCGTCCAGCGTGACGCGGCCACGGTCCGGATCGACCAGCCGCACGGCCAGCGACGCGATGGTGGACTTGCCGGCGCCGGTCGGACCGACCAGGGCCACCGTCTTCCCGGCCGGCACCGTGAACGTCACCTCGCCGAGCACCTCCGTGCCGGGCTGGTGCGCCTCGGCCGGCTCGTACCCGAAGTGGACGTCGGTGAAGCCCAGCGTGGCCGGCTCCCGGTGGGCCGGGTCGAGCGTCACGTCGCCGTACGGCATCTCGCCGGTGGCGTCCAGGACCCGGCTGACCCGCTCCCAGCCGGCGACGCTGCGCGGCAGCTCGGCCAGCACCCAGCCGATCGCCCGTACCGGGAAGGCCAGCACGGTGAACAGGAACGCCACGCTGACCAGCTCGGTCACCGTGATCGCGCCCTGTTGGAGCCGGACCGCGCCGACCACCAGCACGGCGAGCGTGCCGAGGCTGGGCAGTGTCTCCAGCATCGGGTCGAAGACGCCGCGCAGCCGGCCGACGGAGATCAAGGCGTCGCGCAGGTCACCGGCGCGGGCGGCGAAGCGGGCCGTCTCCTGGGACTCCCGGCCCATGGTCTTGACCACCAACGCGCCGTCGAAGCTCTCGTGCGCGATGCCGCTGACCTCGGCGCGCAGCCGCTGGGCGCGGGCCTGGCGGGGCGCCATCCGGCGGGAGTAGACCACGTTGAGGGCGAACAGCGCGGGGAAGACGGCGAGGCCGACCAGGGCGAGCGCCCAGTCGGTGACGAACAGCGAGGCCACGGCGCCGACCAGCATCACCAGCGTGCCGACCGCGAACGGCAGCGGCGCGATCGGGTACCAGGCGGCCTCCACGTCGGAGTTGGCGTTGGACAGCAGCGTGCCGGTGGAGTTGCGGTGGTGCCAGGCCAGCGGCAGGTCGAGGTAGCGGCGGGTGACCCGGCGACGGTAGGCGGCCTGGAGCCGGTACTGCATGTAACCGGCGCCGAGCCGCCGGCCGAAGATGCCGACCACCCGCAGCACGCTGATCCCGAACAGCGCCGACGCGGCGAGCGCGAGAGCGCCGCCGGCCACCGCGCCGCGTTCGACCGCCGGCACCACCACGTCGCCGACCACCGCGCCGACCACGTACGCGCTGGCGATGACGAGGAGGCCGAAGAGCACACTGCCGCTGACCGCCACCGCGAAGATCCGGGGTTGCTCCCGGATCGCCCGGCCGAGCACCCTGAGCCCCTTGCCGAGCACGTCCCGACTTGTCCCGCTCGCCACGCTCTCCCCCGCCGTAAGCCACAGTTTTCTCCCCCATCCTTACCGCTCGTCGCCGCGTACGCCGACCCGGCCGGGATATGTCCGCCGTCACGTTCGCGCCGACCGGGGCCGGACGGCGGGCGGCGACCGGCGGCCCGGGACGCCGCGGCGGCCATGGCGCGCCGATCGGGCCGGGCGGGCCTACGATCGGGCCATGCCGCGGTACGCCCGAGCGGAGCGCGAGGCGCTCGCCGATCTGATGCTGGAACTGGGACCGGACGCGCCGACGGTCAACGAGGGGTGGAACACCCGTGACCTGGCGGCGCACCTGCTGGTGCGGGAGCGCCGGCCGGACGCGGCCGGCGGGATCCTGCTGCCGCCGCTGCGGGGGTATGCCGAGGCGGTGCGCCTGCGGGTCGCCGCCGGTCCGTACGCCGACCTGGTCGCCCGGGTCCGCCGCCCGCCGGTGTGGAGCCCGGTGAGCAATCCGCTCACCGACGAGCTGGCCAACGGCATGGAGTTCTTCATCCACCACGAGGACGTGCGCCGCGCCCGGCCCGGCTGGCACCCGCGCGACCTGCCGGCCGGGCAGCAGGCGGTGCTCTGGAAGCGGGTCGCTCTGCTGGCCCGGATGGCGCTGCGGCGGTTTCCGGCCGAGGTGCTGGTGCAGGCGCCGGGGCACGGCGAGCTGCGGGTCGGCCGGGGCGGCGAGCGGCTGCGGCTGGTCGGCGCGCCGGGCGAGCTGGTGCTGTTCCTCACCGGCCGGCAGCGGGTGGCCCGGGTCCAGGTGGAGGGCCCGGCCGGGCCGGCGGAGCGGCTGCGCGCGGCCGAGCTGGGACTCTGACCGAGCGTAGGCATCCCGTGACCGCACTATCACGAAAAGCGCACATCCCAGTGATGAATACCGATCGATTCTGCCGTACGCTCCTGCCCGCCGCCCCGCCCCGCGGGCGGCGGACAGGGGGCACGGATGCGTGGCTTCGCGCTCTCGGCGCTGCACGAACCGCCCTTCCCGGCGCGACGGCACCCCGCCGTCGAGCGGGTCACCGCGGAGAGCGCCGGCTGGGTACGCGACCTCGGCCTGGTCCGTGACCCGGCCGGGCGGCGCCGACTGGCCGGCGCGCACGCCGCGGAGCTGGCCGGACGGGCCGGCCCGGAGGCGTCCCCGGCGGGCCTGCGCCTGCTCACCGACCTGATCAACTGGCTGTTCGTGGTGGACGACGCCTGCGACGACGACGGCCTGGGCGCGGACCCCACCCGGCTGGCCCCCACCGTGGCGGCGCTGCTGAGCGTGCTGGACCGGCACGGCGACCCGGCCGCGCCCGTCCCGGCCGGTGGCCCGCTGGCGGTGGCGCTCGACGACCTGTGCCGGCGGGCCCGCGACGCGCAGCGGCCCGCGCTGCTGCTGCGCCTGGTCGGCCAGTTGCGCGAATACCTGCTGGCGCTGCTCTGGGAGGCGGCCAACCGGGAGCACCGGCGGGTGCCCGGGGTGGCCGAGTACGTGCAGATGCGCCGGCACACCGGCGGCGTACGCCCCGGCTTCACGGTGACCGACCTGACCCACCCGGCGTGCCCCGGCCCCACCCGGCGGGCCGATCCGGCGCTGACCGCGTTGGACGTCCTCGCCGCCGACCTGGTCTGCTGGTGCAACGACCTGTTCTCCTACGACAAGGAGCGCGGCGTCGCCCCGCCGGCGCACAACCTGGTCACCACCATCGCCGGCGAGACCGGCCAGGACGAGGCGGCGGCGCTGCGCGAGGCGGCGGCCCGCTTCAACGCGGCGCTGGCGGCGTACGCGGAGCGGGACGCGGCGCTGGCCGTCGACGCCGACGACGGGGTTCGCGCGTTCCTCGCCACCCGCCGGGACTGGATCCGGGCCACCTACGACTGGTCCCGCGCCGCCACCCGGTACGCCTGAGCCCGAACCCCGGCCGATCCGCACTAGCCGCTGCCCGGGTGCAGGCAATACTCTTCGGTAACCGCAGACCGGCGTGACCCCCGTCACGTCCCTCCACCCCTGAAGGCGGCTTCCACGATGGCTCTCGATGTACCGTACCGTTCCGTACCGGACATGTTCCTCAAGCGCGTGGCGGACTCCCCCGACCGGCACGCCTTCGCCCACCCCGCACCCGACGACTCGGGCCCGGTCTGGTTGACGTGGGAGCAGGTCGGGCAGCGCGCCAAGGCGATCGCGGCCGGGCTGCACGGGCTGGGTGTGGGCCTCGAGGACCCGGTGGCGATCCTGGCCAACACGCGGCTGGAGTGGGTGCTCGCCGACTTCGGCGTGATGTGCGCCGGCGGGGCCACCACCACCGTCTACCCCACCACCGAGCCCGAGGAGGCGGCGTACATTCTCGCCGACTCGGGGTCGCGGGTGCTGTTCGCGGAGAACCCGGCCCAGGCCGCGAAGATCGCCGGCGCGGAGCTGCCGGCGCTGACCCACGTGGTGCTCCTCGACGGCGCGGCCGACCCAGCGGCCGGCGTTCCCCAGCTCACGCTCGCCGAGCTGGAGGAACGCGGCGCCGCCGCGCTGGCCGCCACGCCCGGCCTGATCGACGAGCTGGTCGCCGGCATCGGCCCGGACCACCTGGCCACCCTGATCTACACGTCGGGCACCACCGGCCGGCCCAAGGGCGTGGAGCTGCTGCACGGCGGGTGGTGCTGGGAGGGCGTCGCGCAGGCCGAGCTGGGCCTGCTGCGCGTCGACGACCTGCAATACCTGTGGTTGCCGCTGTCCCACTCGTTCGGCAAGACGCTGCTCTGCGGCGCCACCCACGTCGGGCTGCCCACCTACGTCGACGGCCGGGTGGACAAGCTGGTCGACCTGCTCGGCGTGGTCCGGCCGACGCTGATGTGCGGCGCGCCCCGGGTCTTCGAGAAGGTCTACAACAAGGCGGTCACCACCGCGCAGAGCGCGGGCGGCGCGAAGGCGAAGATCTTCGGCTGGGGCGTCGCGGTCGGCAAGGAGAAGGTCGCGCTGGAGCAGGCCGGCAAGCCCGTCCCGGCCGGGCTGCGGATGAAGTACGCGCTCGCCGAGAAGCTGGTCTTCAGCAAGCTCCAGGCCCGGCTGGGCGGCCGGATGCGGGTCCTGGTCTCCGGCGCGGCGCCGCTGAGCAAGGAGATCGCCACCTTCTTCGCCGCCGCCAACCTGCCCATCTCGGAGGGGTACGGCCTCACCGAGACCAGCGCCGGCGCGTTCGTCAACCCGCCGGACGGTCTCAAGATCGGCAGCGTGGGCCGGGCCATGGGCGACCTGGAGTGCCGGATCGACACCGACGGCGAGATCCTGGTCCGGGGCCGGCCGGTGATGCGTGGCTACCACAACCTGCCCGGGGAGACCGCCGAGGCGTTCACCGACGACGGCTTCTTCCGCACCGGCGACATCGGCACGCTCGACGACGACGGCTACCTGCGCATCACCGACCGCAAGAAGGACCTGGTCAAGACGTCCGGCGGCAAGTATGTCGCGCCGTCGCACATCGAGGGCATGTTCAAGGCGATCTGCCCGTACACCTCGCAGGCGGTGGTGATCGGGCAGGCCCGCAACTACTGCACCATGCTGGTCACGCTGGACCCGGACGCGATCAAGGGCTGGGCGGCCGGCACCGAGCTCGACGGGCGCGACTACACCACGATCGTCACCTCGCCCGAGGCGCGGACGATGGTCGAGGGGTACGTGGACGAACTGAACGCCAAGCTCAACCGCTGGGAGACGATCAAGAAGGTGACGATCCTCCCCCGCGACCTGACCATCGCCGACGGCGAGGTCACCCCGTCGTTGAAGATCAAGCGCCGCAGCGTGGAGACCAACTTCGCCGGCGAGATCGACAAGATGTACGAGGGCACGCTCGCCGAGCTGTGACGTGCCCCCGGCGCCGCGCCGGCCGTGCCCCACCGTCCCGGGGCACGGCCCGCGCGGGACCGGCCCCGGCGGCCCGCGCCGGTCACAGGTGTTCCCGACGCCACCGGCTCTGCTCGGCCTCGGCGGCCAACTGCTCCTCCAGCGCGAGCTGACGCACCCGGCGGCGGCGGCCGTCCTCGCTGCGTGTCTCCCAGGTGACGCCGGCGCCGGTGAGCACCGCCAGCACGCCCAGCGCGGCCACCTCCGGGATCCGGAACGCGAACGGGCCGACCGCGGCCAGCGCCGCCACCGTGACCAGCAGCGGACGGTGCACCTCGCGCACCGCCAACCACCAGCAGCCGGCGATGCTGAGCAGGTAGAGCGCCACCCCGCCGAAGAGGACGCCGCCCCAGAAGTCGCCCAACGGCCACCCCCAGGGCGGGGTGTTCGGGTCGGCGATCTCGGCGAGCAGGTCCTTGAGGCCGAGCGCGTAGAAGATCGTCCCGGTGACCATCGGCAGGTGCAGGAACGTGTAGACCGAGCGGCTCAGCCGCAGCCGGGCGTCCCGGTCCCGGGCGTGGTGCAGCGCCTGCTCCAGCGCGAACGCCAGCGTGTCGAAGTACGCCCACCAGAGCGCCGCCACGATCGCGATGCCGAGCAGCGCGGCCATCGCCACCGGACCGGTCAGCGGCAGCCCGGTCTTCGGTCCGAGCCCCAGCGCGATGATCGACTCACCGAGCGCGACCAGCACCATCAGCGCGTGCCGTTCCGCCCAGTGTCCGGCCGAGACCACCACCCACCAGTGCCAGGCCACGGTGGTGCCGACCACGTACTCGACAAGCACCGCCAGCGTCCAGAGCGCCAGTTGCAGCCCGACCGCGAACCGGCCCTCGGGCAGCCAGGCCCGGACGGTGCCGGCGGCCACGAGCAGCACGGTGGCCACGACCGGCACCAGGACGCGCAGCAGGAACCGTCGACGACGCACCGGGTCGGCCCGGTCCACCCGGCCGAACACGGTGAGCTGGGCCATCCGGATCACGAAGTAGCAGCCGGCGAAGACCAGCGGGCCGGGCAGGCCGCCCGGCCGGTCCTGGAACGCGCCGGGCGCGCTGAGCACGAGCAGGAACGTGGCCGCCACGGTCACGAAGCCGACCAGTGGCAGCATGCCCTGGTCGGCGCGGCAGGCGTTGCCCACCCGCGCGAAGCCGGTCCACGACCACCAGAGCAGCGCCAGCACCAGCAGGAAGCGGTAGAGGTTGACCGGGGTCAGCTCACTGGCGGTCAGCGTGGTGACGCTGAGGAACGCGAAGACGAAGACCAGGTCGTAGAAGAGTTCCAACCGGGTGGTGCGGGAGCCGGGCGCGGCTGCGCGTAGCGCCCACGACCAGCGGGCGTCGCTCCGGTTCCCCACCCGGGCAGTCTGCGGTCCCGCCGCCGGGCGGGGGTCCGGTTCGGCCGGCAACCACCGGAACGGGCACTGTCGCTCAGGTGATGACGCTCGGCTCCCGCCACTGCGGCCGGCCGGCCCGGTCCAGGTCGTAGCGGACCGCGGCGAGCCGCCCGACCGCCTCCGCCAGCTCCGCGGCGGGCAGCGTGAACGGCAGCCGGAGGAACCGCTCCAGCGTGCCGTCCAGGCCGAACCGGGGGCCGGGCGCCAGCCGTACGCCGACCTCCTCGGCCGCCCGGGCCAACGCGCTGGAGATCGGGCCGTCCAGCTCGGCCCAGAGCGTGACGCCGCCGCGCGGCACCCGGAACCGCCAGTCGGGCAGCCGGTCGGCGAGCGCGGCGACAAGCGCGTCCCGCTGGCCGGCGAGCTGGGTCCGGCGGGCCGCCACGATGGCCGGCGCCTGGGCCAGCAGGTGCACCGCGACGAGCTGGTCGAGGACCGGACTGGCCATGTCCACGCCGACCCGGGCCGCGGCCAGCCGCTGCACCTGCGGCGCGGAGGCGCGGACCCAGCCGATCCGCAGCCCGCCCCAGTAGGGCTTGCTCATCCCGCCGATGCTGATCACCCGGGAGTGCCTGTCGAAGACCGCCACCGGCGGTGGCAGCGGGGTGTCGTCAAGCGGCAGGTCGACGAAGGACTCGTCCACCACCAGGTCGGTGCCGGCGGCGTGGGCCGCGCCGACCAGCCGCTCGCGCAGGTCGGCCGCCATCAGGTGGCCGGTCGGGTTGTGGAACTCCGGGATCACGTACGCCAGCTTGGGCCGGGTCTGCCGGAGGCTGCCGAGCAGCAGGTCGGCGTCCCACCCGTCGTCGGAGAGCCCGTGCGTGGCGATCCGGGCCCGCCGGGCGGCGAGCGCGGCGAGCGCGTTGGGGTAGGTGGGCGACTCCACCAGCACCCCGCCGCCGGGGGACAGCGCCAGCCGGAGCACCAGGTCCAGCGCGTGCTGGGTGCCGCTGGTGACCATGATCTGCTCGGGGCTGGTGGGAAGGCCACGCTCGGTGTAGCCGCGGGCCACCGCCTCGCGCAGCTCGATGATGCCGGTGGGGTGGTAGCCGGCGCCGCCGAGATAGCGGGGCAGGTCCTCGGCCGCCGCGCGGGCGGCGGGGACGAGCTGCGGCGGGGCGGAGAGCGCGGCGACCCCGAGGTCGATCATGTCCCGGTCGTCGAGCGGCGTCCAGAGGCCGGTGCTGGCCACCCGGTGGGTGCCCGGCAGCATGGTCCAGCTCCCGGCGCCGCGCCGGCTCGCCAGGTGGCCGCTCTCCCGCAGTTCCCGGTACGCCGCGGTGACGGTGGTCCGGCTGATCCGGAGCGCCTCGGCCAGTTCCCGCTCGGCCGGCAGGCGTACCCCCAGGGGCAGCCGGCCGTCGGCGAGCAGGCCACGGACGGCGGCGGCGAGCGCGACGTAGTCCGGGCTGCGCCGCCGGCCGGGCAGCGCGTGCCACTGGCCGAGCAGCCGCGCCAATTGGACACCGCGCACCTGGCTTGTCATGGCCACTCCTCCCCGATTGGCCTCTCCGGCTGGGGCCGATTGGACCCTAGGGTGGCATGCATGGCACAGCTTGGCAATCTCCGGGACCGGCCGGTGCGGCGACTCACCCAGCTCTACGCCGGCCTGGTCCTCTACGGGCTCAGCATGGCGCTGATGATCCGGTCCGGGCTGGGCCTGGATCCCTGGGACGTGTTCCACCAGGGCCTGGCCCGGCAGACCGGCCTCTCCTTCGGCACGGTCACCATCGCCGTCGGCGCCGTGGTGCTGCTGCTCTGGATCCCGCTGCGGCAGCGCCCCGGGCTCGGCACGATCAGCAACGTGGTGGTGATCGGGCTGGTCGTCGACGGCACCCTGACCGTGCTGCCGCCTGGCGAGGGCCTGCCGGTACGCGCCGCGCTGCTGGTGGTCGGCATCGTCGCCAACGGCGCCGCCACCGGCCTCTACCTGGGTGCCGGGCTCGGCCCCGGGCCGCGTGACGGCCTGATGACCGGCCTGGTCGCCCGCCGCCCGCGCCTGTCGATCCGGCTGGTCCGGACCGTCATCGAGGTGACCGTGCTCGCCCTCGGCTGGCTGCTCGGCGGCACCGTCGGTCTCGGCACGGTGGCCTACGCGCTCGCCATCGGGCCGCTCGCCCAACTGTTCATCCCGATCTTCGCGATCCCGGCCCGACCGGTCCGCGCCTACGCTGCGTGAGCGCGTTCGGGCCGACCGCCACCGTACGGGCCGGCCCGCAGCGCGCTGAGCTGCGACGACGCGCGCCGCGAAAACCGGGTGTTTTCTCCGCCGTCGCGGGCGGGCATCATTCGTGCATGGGGGACAACGGATGGCGTTGGAGCGACGCCTGGATCTTCGTGGCGTTGGTCATCGCGAGCGGCGCCGGCCGGCACCGCCGGGCCGCCGCCACACGCCGCCCCGAGGGGGTACGCCTCGCCGACGTCCTCTCCACCGCCGACCACCTCAACCAGGCCATTCCCGAACGACACGAGGTCGAGGGGGCGGTCCGGCGGCTCGTCGGCGCCGGCCTGGTCAGCGTCGCCGACGGCTGGTTCCGGGTCACCCCGGACGGCGAACAGCTCTGGCGCACCCGGCCCAGCGCCGGGCTCGGCACCACTGTCGACACCGTGCAGGGCGCGCTGACCCGCCGGCACCCGCCGGGCGAGTCCGAGTGGCAGCTCGCCGAGGACGACCACGCCGCCGCCGTGCAGGAGTACGTGGTCCGCTCCATCCCGATGCCCCGCCGGTCCCCGGAGGGGCGCTCCGGGCGGCCGTGACCCGTGGGCCCGGCCCGGGTCAGCGCACCGGGTGCCCGGCGCCGCGCAGCGCGTCCTTGACCTCGCCGACGGTCAGCTCGCCGAAGTGGAAGACACTGGCCGCGAGCACCGCGTCGGCGCCCGCGCCGACCGCCGGCGGAAAGTGCGCCACCGCGCCCGCGCCACCGCTGGCGATCACCGGCACCTCGACCACGTCCCGGACCGCCTGGATGAGCGGCAGGTCGAACCCGGCCTTGGTGCCGTCCGCGTCCATCGAGTTGAGCAGGATCTCGCCGGCGCCCAGCTCGGCGCCGCGCGCGGCCCACGCCACCGCGTCCAGGCCGGTGCCGCGCCGGCCGCCGTGCGTGGTGACCTCGAAGCCGCTGGGCGTCACCCCGGCCGGGGCGCGCCGCACGTCCAGCGAGAGCACCAGCACCTGGCGGCCGAACCGGTCGGCGATCTCGGCGATCAGCTCCGGGCGGGCGATGGCCGCGGTGTTCACGCCGACCTTGTCCGCCCCGGCCCGCAGCAGCGTGTCGACGTCGGCGACCTGCCGGACGCCGCCGCCCACGGTGAGCGGGATGAAGACCGACTCGGCGGTGCGCCGGACCACGTCGAGCATCGTGCCGCGGTCGCTGGACGAGGCGGTGACGTCGAGGAACGTCAGCTCGTCCGCCCCGGCCCGGTCGTACGCCGCCGCCAGCTCCACCGGGTCGCCGGCGTCGCGCAGGTCGACGAAGTTGACGCCCTTGACCACCCGTCCGGCATCCACGTCCAGACACGGAATGACCCGCACCGCCACCGTCATGCCGGAAAGCCTAGCCAACGCGGAAGCGGCGGTGGCCGGCCGGTGAGGCCGGTCACCGCCGCTTCCGTGGGGTGTCAGAGGCGGACGAGCATCTTGCCGAGGTTCTCACCGCGCAGCAGGCCGAGGAACGCGTCCGGGGCCTGCTCGATGCCGTCGACCACCGTCTCGTCGTACGACAGGCGACCCTCGCGCAGCCAGCCGGCCACCTCCTGCACGAACTGCTCGCGCAGGTGACCGTGGTCACCGACGAGGAAGCCGCGCAGCGTCAGCCGCTTGCCGATCACCAGCGCCAGGTTGCGCGGGGCGGCCGGCGGCTCCGCCGAGTTGTACTGGGCGATCATGCCGCAGATGGCGGCCCGGCCGTGCAGGTTCATCGCCCCGATCGCGGCCTCCAGGTGCTCCCCGCCGACGTTGTCGAAGTACACGTCGACACCGTCCGGGGCGGCGGCCTTGAGCTGCTCGTACACCGGCCCGTCGTGGTAGTCGAAGGCGGCGTCGAAGCCGAGCGCGGCGAGCCGCTCGACCTTCGCCCGGGAGCCGGCGCTGCCGATCACCCGGCCGGCGCCGCGCAGCTTCGCGATCTGCCCGACCATCGAGCCCACCGCGCCGGCCGCGCCGGAGACGAAGACCGTCTCCCCCGGCTTCATGACGGCCACGTCGAGCAGCCCGGCGTACGCGGTCAGCCCGGTCATGCCGAGCACGCTCAGGTAGGCGCTGACCGGCGCGAGGCCGGCGTCGACCTTGCGGACGGCCGTCGCGTCGACGAGCGCGTACTCGCGCCAGCCCAGGCCGTGCAGCACGACGTCGCCGGGCTTGACGCCCGCGGCCTCGCCGGCCACCACCTCACCGATCGCGCCGCCGTCGAGCGGGGCGTCGAGCGCGAACGGCGGCACGTACGACTTGACGTCGTTCATCCGCCCCCGCATGTACGGGTCGACGGACATGAACTGGTTGCGAACCACGACCTGACCCGGCCCCGGCGTCGGCACCTCGGTGGTGACCAGCCGGAAGTTGTCGGCGGTCGGCCAGCCCTCGGGGCGGGACGCCAGGTGGATCTCCCGGTTCACGCTGTCGCTACCGTTGCTCACAGGGCCTCCTTCGATCGCGACTGCGGGGCTCGCAAACCCGGCTCGCTCCTCGCGCTCACAGGGCCTCCCGGACGGTCAGCGCGACCTCGATGTTGCCGCGGGTCGCGTTCGAGTAGGGGCAGACCTGGTGGGCCGCCTCGACCAGCTTCTCGGCGGCCGGGCGCTCGACGGCGGGCAGGTCCACCACCAGTGTCACGGCCAGGCCGTAGCCGCCGCTGCCGTTCGGGCCGATGCCCACCTCGGCCTCGACGACCGAGCCGGCGACGTCCGCCTTGGCCTGGCGGGCGACGATGCGCAGCGCGGAGTGGAAGCAGGCCGCGTAGCCGGCCGCGAAGAGCTGCTCGGGGTTGGCCGCGCCGCCGGCGCCGCCCATCTCCTTCGGCACGGCGAGGTTCAGGTCGACGGTGCCGTCGGAGGTGCGGACGTGGCCGTCGCGACCGTCGCCGGTGGCCTTGGCGGACGCGGTGTAGAGGACCTGCATTGTCACTGCTCCTTCTGTCGGTGGATCGTCTCGGTGACCCGGGTGAGCGTGTCGCGGAGATTGACCAGTTCGGCCGCCGTGAGGCCGGTGGCCACGGCCACCCGCATCGGCACGTCCGCCATCCGCTCCCGCAGCGCCCGGCCCCGATCGGTGAGGCCCACCTCGACCCGGCGCTCGTCGGCGGCCGAGCGGGTTCGCACCACCAGGCCGGCCCCCTCCAGCCGCTTGAGCAGCGGGGAGAGCGTGCCGGAGTCGAGCCGGAGCCGCGCGCCGAGCTCGGAGACCGTGGGGGCGTCGTCGTCGCGCTCCCACAGCACCAGCAGCACCAGGTACTGCGGGTAGGTCAGGCCGTGCTCGTCGAGGATGGGCCGGTAGACGTCGGTCAGGGCGCGCGACGCCGCGTAGAGCGCGAAGCACACCTGCCGGCGTAGCACCAGATCATCGGTCACCCGTCGAACTGTAGCGCCCAATCAAGTTGTGCACAACTTGATTGGGCGCGGGTGCGCACGCTCACACCGGTAGCCGCTCTTTCCCGGAAAGCGGGCCTATTCCGGCCCGGATACCCACTCTTTCCGTGAAAGAGGGCGCACCGCCTCTGGGGTCAGGGGTGCGGGAGCCACGCCTCCAGCTCGATCTCGACCAGGTGCTCCGGGTCGAGCAGACCGGCCACCACCACCATGGTCGCCACCGGACGAACCGGGCCGAACACCGCGTTGTGCGCCCGGCCCACCTCGTCGACGTAGAGCCGGTCGGTCACGTACATCCGGGTCCGAACCACGTCGGCCGGTTCCGCGCCCACCTCGGCCAGCGCGTCCAGGCCGATCCGGATCGCCTGCGCGGTCTGCGCCGCCGCGTCCCCCACGTGCGCCACCCGACCGTCCACCGTGGAGGTGCAGCCGGCGGTGATCGCCAGCGCGCCGGCCCGGACCACCCGGGAGTAGCCGTAGAGCGCCTCCCACGGGCCGCCCGAGCCGAGCCGGGTCACCACCGGCGACCCGCCCACCTCGATCGTCACGCGCCGGCCCGCAGCGTGGCGAGCGCCTGGGCGACCGTGAACGCGCCGGCGTAGAGCGCCTTGCCGGCGATCACGCCCTCCACGCCGACCGGCTCCAGCGTGGCCAGCGCCCGCAGGTCGTCGAGCGTGGACACCCCGCCGGAGGCGATCACCGGCGCGTCGGTGCGGGCGCACACCTCGCGCAGCAGGTCCAGGTTCGGCCCTCGCATGGTGCCGTCCTTGGTGATGTCGGTGACCACGTACCGCGCCGCGCCGGCCGCGTCCAGCCGGGCCAGCACGTCGTAGAGGTCACCGCCGTCGCGGGTCCAGCCCCGCGCCGAGAGGGTACGCCCACGCACGTCCAGCCCGATCGCCACGCGGTCCCCGTACTCGCCGCAGATCCGGTCGCACCACTCGGGATCCTCCAACGCGGCGGTGCCGATGTTGACCCGGGCCGCCCCGGTGCCCAGCGCCGCCCGCAACGACTCGTCGTCGCGGATCCCGCCCGACAGCTCCACCTTGACGTCGAGCTTGCCGACCACCTCGGCGAGCAGCGCCGCGTTGGAGCCCCGGCCGAACGCGGCGTCCAGGTCGACCAGGTGGATCCACTCCGCGCCGTCGGACTGCCAGGCGAGCGCCGCCTCCAGCGGGTCGCCGTACGCGGTCTCGCTGCCGGCGGCGCCCTGCACGAGCCGGACGGCCTGGCCGTCGGCGACGTCCACGGCGGGCAACAGGTCAAGGCTCAACGGTTGTCTCCTCGCATCCTCAACGACGGTCCAACGCGATCACCACGATCGCCGGCAGGACCAGCAGCAACAACACGACCAACGCCAGACGCAGCGCGAGGTCGTCGACGAAACTCCAGATGCCGATCACCGCGACGGCGGTGAGCAGCACGATGGCCGCCCGCTCCCGCCGGCTGTGCCGGCGCAGCCGACCGGTGCGCCCCCGCCGCAGCCGGGGCGTCAGCCGGCGTACCCAGGCCCGGCGCCGCTCCCGACGGGCCACCCGCCGGGCCCGGACGGCGCGTTCCCGCTCCTGCTCGGCCTCGCGGGCCGCCCGACGACGGGCCCGCTCCTTACTCATCAGCCGCCGTTCGTTCGCGACTGCGGGGCTCGCAGGACCGGCTCACTCCTCGCGCTCACCCAAGCGTCCCGAGCCAGTTGCGCAGGAGCGCCGCGCCCGTGTCGGCCGACTTCTCCGGGTGGAACTGGGCGGCGGACAGCGCCCCCCGCTCCACCGCCGCGACGAAGTCGCCGCCGTGGTGCGCGGTGGTCACGACGGCGCCGGCGGCGGCGAGCGCGGCCGGGTCGGTGACCCCGTAGGAGTGCACGAAGTAGAACCGGGCGTCGGCCGGCAGGCCGGCGAAGAGCACCGACCCGTCCGGCGGGCGCACCGTGTTCCAGCCCATGTGCGGCAGGCGCGGCGCGGGCAGCTTCGTCACCCCGCCGGGCAGCAGGCCCAGGCCCTTGGTCACGACGCCGTGCTCGTCGCCGTGTTCGAAGAGCACCTGCATGCCGACGCAGATGCCGAGCACCGGGCGGCCCGTCGCCACCCGCTCGGCGATCACCGGGCCGGCGCCGAGCGCCTCGATGCCCGCCATGCACGCGGCGTACGCGCCGACGCCCGGCACCACCAGGCCGTCGGCCCCGGCGGCGGTGGTCAGGTCGTCGGTCACGGTGACGTCCGCACCGGCCCGCTCCAGCGCGCGCTCGGCCGAACGCAGGTTGCCCGAGCCGTAGTCGAGCACCACCACCCGCCGGGCCATCAGCCCTCCCCGGGCAGCAGCCAGAGCAGCCCGCCGGCGGTGGCCAGCACAGCCAGCAGGCCGGTGACCACCACGGCGGCGCGGGCGGCGCCCTGCTTGTGCAGCGACCACGTCCCACCGACCAGCACCCCGGCCAGGATCAGCAGCAGCGTCGGCAACACCTTCACAGGCCGGGCCGCCTTTCATTCGCGACTGCGGGACTCCGCTGCGCTGCGTTCCTCGCGCTCATCAGAGCGCACCCTTCGTGGAGGGCACCACGCCGGCGCTGCGCGGGTCGATCGCGGTCGCCTCACGCAGCGCCCGGGACACGGCCTTGAACTGGGCCTCGACCACGTGGTGCGCGTCCGGGTGGCCGCCGGGCCGGGCCGCCCGCAGCACGTCCACGTGCAGCGTGACCCGGGCCGACTGGCCGAACGACTCCCAGATGTGCCGGGTCATGCTGGTCGGGTAGACCGGCCCGATGTACGGCGACAGCGCCGGCTCGTCGTGCACCACGTACGGCCGGCCGGACAGGTCGACCGCGGCCCGCACCAGCACCTCGTCCATCGGGACGGTGGCCGAGCCGTACCGCCGGATGCCGGCCTTGTCACCCAGCGCCCGGTCGAACGCCGTGCCCAGCGCGAGCGCGGTGTCCTCCATGGTGTGGTGCGCGTCGATCTCCAGGTCGCCGACCGTGTGCACGGTCAGGTCGAAGCCGCCGTGCCGGGCGATCTGGTTCAGCATGTGGTCGTAGAAGCCGACGCCGGTCTCGATGTCGGCCTTGCCGGTGCCGTCGAGGTCGATCTCGACAAGCACCTTGGTCTCGTTGGTGACCCGCTCGATCCGGGCGGTGCGGTTCATGACAACTTCTCCATCGCGGACAGAAAGGCGTCGGTCTCGGCCGGGGTTCCGGCGGTGACCCGCAGCCAGCCGGGCAGGCCGACGTCGCGGACCAGCACGCCGGCGTCGAGCAGGGTACGCCAGGCGGCGCCCTGGTCGCCGCCGACGTCGAACAGCACGAAGTTTGCGTCGCTGTCGGCCACCCGGCGCCCCCGCGCGCGCAGCTCGGCGACGATCCGGTCGCGCTGGACCATGATCGCGGAGACGGTGCCGAGCAACGCGTCCCGGTGCGCCAGCGCCGCCCGGGCGGCGGCCTGGGTGAGCGCGGAGAGGTGGTACGGCAGCCGGACCAGCTGCACCGCCGCCACCACCGCCGGGTCGGCGGCCAGGTAACCCAGCCGGCCGCCGGCGAACCCGAACGCCTTGCTCATGGTGCGGGTGACCACCAGTCGGGGGTGGCCGGGCAGCACGGCGAGCGCGCTGACCGTGCCGGGCCGGGCGAACTCCGCGTACGCCTCGTCCACCACCACCATGCCGGGCGCCTCGGCCAGCACGGCGGCGACCACGGCCGGGTCGAGCGCGGTGCCGGTCGGGTTGTTCGGCGAGCAGAGGAACACCACGTCCGGGCGGTGCGCGCGCACCTGGTCGACCGCGTCGGCGGCGGTCAGCCCGAAGTCGGCGCCCCGGACGCCGGGGATCCACCGGGTGCCGGTGCCGAGCGCCAGCAGCGGGTGCATCGAGTACGCCGGGGTGAAGCCGAGCGCGGTGCGCCCGGGGCCGCCGAACGCCTGGAGCAACTGCTGCTGGATCTCGTTGGAGCCGTTGGCCGCCCACACGTGGTCGGCGGTGAGGTCGTGGCCCAGGTACGCCGCCAGGTCGGCGCGGAGCGCCACCGCGTCCCGGTCCGGGTAACGGTTCAGGTCACGCAGCTCGGCCGCGACCGCCTTGCCGATCGCCTCGACCACCGGCTCGGGCACCGGGTAGGAGTTCTCGTTGGTGTTCAGCCGCACCGGCACGTCGAGCTGCGGCGCGCCGTACGGGGAGCGTCCGCGCAGGTCGCCCCGGATCGGCAGGTCGTCGAGCGTGGTCACGAGTCGTCTCCGGGGAAGCGGACGCGGACCGCCTGGCCGTGCGCCGGCAGGTCCTCCACGCCGGCCAGCGTGACCACGTGCGGGGCCACCTCGCGCAGCGCCTGCTCGGTGTATTCCACCAGGTGGACGCCGCGCAGGAAGGACTGCACGGACAACCCGGAGGAGTGCCGGGCGCAGCCGCCGGTGGGCAGCACGTGGTTGGAGCCGGCGCAGTAGTCGCCGAGCGACACCGGCGACCACGCGCCCACGAAGATCGCACCGGCGTTGCGCACCCGCAACGCCCACTCGCGGGCGTTCTCGGTCTGGATCTCCAGGTGCTCGGCCGCGTACGCGTCGACCACCCGCAGCCCGGCCGCCAGGTCGTCGACGAGGACCACGCCGCTCTGCTCGCCGCGCAGCGCGGTGCCGATCCGCTCGGCGTGCTTGGCCGCCGGCACCTGCCGGGCCAGCTCGGCGTCGACCGCGTCGGCCAGCTCGGTCGACGGCGTGACCAGCACGCTGGCCGCCAGCGGGTCGTGCTCGGCCTGGCTGATCAGGTCGGCGGCGACGTGCGCCGGGTCGGCGGTGTGGTCGGCCAGGACGGCGATCTCCGTCGGGCCGGCCTCGGCGTCGATGCCGACCACGCCGCGCAGCAGCCGCTTCGCGGCGGTGACCCAGATGTTGCCCGGCCCGGTGATCATGTCGACCGGGTCGCAGCGCTCGTCTCCGGCCGGGTCGACAGTCGCGCCGTACGCGAGCATGGCCACCGCCTGGGCGCCGCCGACCGCGTACACCTCGTCCACGCCGAGCAGCGCGCAGGCGGCGAGGACCCGCGGGTCGGGCAGGCCGTCGTTGTCCTTCTGCGGCGGGCTCGCCACCACCAGCGAGCGCACCCCGGCCGCCTGGGCCGGGACCACGTTCATCACCACCGTCGACGGGTACATGGCCAGACCGCCGGGGACGTAGAGGCCCACCCGGTCGACCGGCACCCACCGCTCGGTCACCGTGCCGCCGGGCACCACGGTCGTGGTGTGGTCGGTCCGGCGCTGGTCGGCGTGGACCTTGCGGGCCCGGGTGATCGACTCCAGCAGCGCGGCGCGGACCTGGGGGTCCAGCTCACCCTCGGCGGCGCGGATCACCTCGACCGGCACCCGCAGATGCTCCGGCGCGACGCCGTCGAACCGCTCGCTGGCCTCCCGGATCGCCGGGTAGCCATGCTCGCGGACCGCCTCGACGAGGGGGCGGATCCGCTCGACCGCGACGGAGACGTCGAGCTGGGCACGGGGCAGCAGGCGGCGCGGGTCGGGCACCCCGCCGCGCAGGTCGATCCGATTCAGCACACCTGCGAGTCTAGGCCGCCGCCGGTCGGACCGACCGGGGCCGCCCGCACGCCGGGACGGTGAGCCGGGACACGCAGGCCGGGCGCGGGGGAGCTACGCTCGATCACGTGAGCGCACGGCTGCCGGTGTTCCCGCTCGGGACCGTCCTCTTCCCCGGGCTGGTCCTTCCGCTGCACATCTTCGAGGAGCGCTACCGATCCCTGGTCCGCCACCTGGTCGGGCTGCCCGAGGGCGCGCCACGCGAGTTCGGCGTGGTGGCGATCCAGGCCGGCTGGGAGGTCGCGCCGGCCGGGCCGCCGGGCCGCTCCGGGCTGGCCGGCGGCGAGATCACCCTGCACGAGGTGGGCTGCACGGCCGAGCTGCGGCAGGTCACCGAGCTGGCCGACGGCGGGTTCGACATCGTCACGGTGGGCCGGCGCCGGTTCCGCGTCGCCGAGATCGACGACGACGCCGAGCCGTACCTCACCGCCGAGGTGGAGTGGCTGCCCGAGCCGACCGGCCCGGACGAGGTGGCCGACGTGCTGGCGGCCCGGGTGATCTCGGTGTTCCGGCACTATCTCGGCCTGATCCGGCCGGACCAGGAGGAGATCTCCGAGCAGCTCCCGGAGGACCCGACCGTGCTGTCACACCTGGTCGCGGCGACCGCCGCGCTGACCGTCGCCGACCGGCAGCGACTGCTCGCCATCGACGACACCCCCGGCCGGCTCCGCGCCGAGCTACGCCTGCTCAACCGCGAGTCGGCGCTGCTGCGCCAGGTCCGGGCGGTGCCGGTGCCGCTCAGCGAGCTGGCGGGTCTTCCGACGCCGAACTGAACCCCGGCGGGTCCGCCCGGTCGCCGTCCCCCGGCCCCGGGCCGGCCGGCCCCGGGCCACCGACCTCCGACGCCGCCGGCCACCCAGCGGCCTCCGACGCGGGTGGCCGCCCGCCGCCCGGGCCAGGCGGGGCCGGCCAACCGCCGTCCGGGCCCGACGCCGCCGGCCACGCACCGTCCGGGCCCGACGCCGTCGGCCACCCGCCGTCCGGGCCCGACGCCGCCGGCCACCCGCCGTCCGGGCCCGACGCCGCCGGCCACCCGCCGTCCGGGCCGGGCGGGGCCGGCCACGCACCGGGCTCCGGTTCGGGGCGCAGCGACGGCCATCGCGACCAGCCGGCAAGCAGCGTGTACGTGACGGCCGCGCCGAACGCCGCGAGCAGCAGGTTGCCGTGCGGCAGGGGCAGCGGACCGAACCAGTCGACCCCGCCGGCGCGCAGGTCGGCCGGCTTGGTGAAGTCGGTGCCCGGTGGCGCGGTGTCCAGCAGCCGCTGGAAGGTGCCCAGCCCGATCCGCCGGCCCACCTGCCAGGCCACCACCGCCGCGCCGAGGCCGCCCAGCGTCGCCGCGAGCAGGCCGACCGGGCCGCGCCGGCGGCGCAGCAGCACCCACAGCGCGATGGCGGAGAGGACCCCGAAGCCGAGCGCGAGGAGGCTGAACCAGCCGTCGGCCGCGATCGGTTGCTCCGGCTGCGGGACCGCGTACACCGCGCCGTCCGGCGTCTGCCGCACCGGCGTGCCCGGCGCGGCCCACGCCCACAGCAGACCCAGCGGCACACCGAGCGCGGTGAGCAGCGCCGCCACGCCGAGGACCGTCGCCACCGGCCGTCCGCCGTCGCGGCGCGGGTCGGACATCGCGCCGGGCAGCTCCCGGACGACGTCCGGATGGCCGGCGAGCGGGGCCGCGCCGGGCGCGGTGACCGGGGTGCCGGCGGGCACCGGAAGGCCACCGGGCCAGCCGGACGGCTGCTCGGCGGGCGGCTGCTCCGCGGCGCCGGGACGGTCGGCGGTCCGCTCGGGATCAGGGGTGTCCGGGCTCACCCGGTGATCCTCTCAGGCCCGGGCACGGCGTGGGGCGGTGGTCGGCGCTCAGCGCGCGAACGGCTCCACCATCACCGCCGCCGCCTTGAGCCAGGCGTGCCGGGTCTCGGCCTGGAGCTGGTGGTACTCGATCGAGGAGCCGGTCTCCAGCGCCGGGTCGTAGGGCACCACGGTGACCGCCCGGGTACGGGTGGCGAAGTGCCGTTCCAGGTCGTCCTGGAGCGAGGTGCGCCCCGGCGTCGGGCAGGAAATCAACGTGACCGCGTTGTCGGCCAGCTCGCCCATGCCCACCTCGTGCAGCAGGTCGAGCATCCAGTCCGCGCTGAAGGCGGCGTCCTCACGCGGCACGGTGGTCACCACGAGCTGGTCGGCGGCCTGCATGACGGTGCGCCAGTTCGGGCTCTCCACGTTGTTGCCGGTGTCCACGCAGACCACCTCGTGGGTGCGGCGCAGCAGCTCCAGCACCCGCTTGACGGTGAACTGGTCGAGTCGCTGGGCGAAGCGCGGGCTCTCCTCGCCGGCCAGCACGTCGTACGAGCCGTCGGCGGCGTGCCGCAGGTAGTCGTCGAGGTGGGACAGCAGGGTGTCGCCGTCGAGGATCTCGATCTGCGCGAGGTCGTGGACCAGGTGGCGGATGGTGCGGGCGTGTCGGGCGCTGCCGGCGCGCAGGCCCAGCGTGCCCCGCAGCTCGTTGTCGTCCCAGGCGAGCACGCCGCGCCCGCGCACGCTGCCCACGGTGGCGGCGGCGAGCACGGTGGCGGTGGTCTTGTGCACCCCGCCCTTGGGGTTGGCGAACGCGAGCACCCGGGGGGTGCCCAGCTCGCGGCGGAGCACGCCGGTGGCCCGTTCCAGCTCGGCGTCGGGCGCCGGGGCGCGCCACCGCGCCGGGGCCGCCTCGATCCGGCCCGGCCGTGCCTCGACCGGCCGGCGCGGGGTGGGCACGACGGGTGGTTCCGGCGTCGGCGGGATGCCGGGCCGGTACCGGCCGCGGTCCAGCAACGCGTAACGGGACTCGGCGGGCGGCGGTGCGGGACGGTAGCCGCCGTCGAGCAGGGAGTATCGCGACTCGACGGGCGCCTCGGCCCGCCCGCGCGGCTCCGCCTCGGCCCGCCAGGACGGCTCGGCCGGCGGCTCCGCGGGGTACGACGGCTCGGGTCGCCAGGACGGCTCCGCGCGCGGCTCGACCGGGGACTCCGTGGCGTAGGACGGGTCGACGCGCCAGGACGGTTCGCGCGGTTCCGGGGTGTAGGACGGCTCGGCCCGCCAGGACGGCTCGGCCAGCGGCTCCGGATCGGTGCGGTACGCCGGTTCCGCCCGGTACGCCGGCTCGCCGTCGAGGCGCGGGTCGGCGCGGAAGGCCGGGTCCACCCGGAACGTGGCCTCGGCCCGGTAGCCGGGCTCGGCACCGTACGACCCGTCGGCGGCGCGACCGACGGCGGCGGCGCGGCCGGTCCAGCCGGTGCCCGCGCCACGGCGCGGCAGCGCTTCGGGGGGCGGCGGCACGGATTCCTCGGCGTGCCGGTCGGCGTCGGCGTGCTCCGCGCCGCGACCGCCGAGCCGGGCCCGGTCGAGCAGCGCCCGCCACCGCGGTGCCGGCTCACCCTGCCGACCCCAGCCGGTCTCGCTGCCGTCCAAGGATTCGCCCTCCCCCAGCCCATCGATCTGACGCCTGACAGGCTACGAACGAAACCCTATTCGGACCACTCCCCGCGCCGCACATCGCCCGGTGGCTCTGCTCACCGTGACACCCGGCGGAGCGGCGCGCATCCGGGCGTCTCAGGAGGTGGGAGTGGGATTGGCCGGAGCGGAGCCGGGGACCGGCGACCGACCGGCCGGTGAAGGTCCGCTCACTGTCGGTGCGGCTTCCGACGAATCGCCCATTCCGCCGTCCCCGGGCGGGCCGGTGTCGGCCGGTGGCCGGGCCACGTCCCGCTGCTCGGGCAGCGGCGGGGTGAACACGGTCCGGTCCAACCGGGTCACCTCCGGCGCCGGATCCACCACCCGTACGCCGGGACGGTCGGCGAGCACGCGCAGCGCGTCCGGCGCGGCCCGGACCACCGCGGCGTAGACACAGGCGCACCCGGCCCGGTAGCCGGCCGCCTCCCGGGCCGCGACCGCCGCGCCGGTGTCGTACTCCCGACGGAGCCCGGGATCGGCGGTGGCCGCCGGGGCGGCGGCGCGGGCCCGGTAGTCGGCGGCCTCCCGGTCCTTGCGTGCGGCGACCCCGGCCATCCCGCCGACCACGTCGTCGGGCAGCCGCAGCGCGGCGATCCGGACGATCTCGGTCTGCCGGCCGGGCAGCGGCACGCGCGCGATCACCGCCGAGACCGGCGTCCCGGCCAACGTGGTCGCCACCCGGGCCGGCGTCAGGTAGGCGGAGAACGTGACGAGCGCCCAGCCGTCCGGCGCGTCCAGCCGGGCCAGCTCCGCGCCGGCGGCCCGCTGGTACGCCGGAACGGAACCGCCGGCGGCCACCCCGACGCGGGTCACCTCGCCGACCGTGCGGTCACCGACCGGCCGGTCCCGCCGCTGCGCGACGGCCACCACCAGCACCAGCAGCGCGCAGCCGAGCGCGAGCCAGGTGAGCGCGGCGGCACGCGCGCGGCGCGGCGGCGCGGTGTCGTCGTCGTCCACGGTCAGTCGCGCAGGATCTCCAGCGCCCGGGCCAGGTCGTCCGGGTAGTCGCTGACAAACGTGACCTCGTCGCCGGTGCGCGGGTGCCGGAAACTCAGCGAGCGGGCGTGCAGCCACTGCCGGGACAGCTTGAGCCGGCCCGACAGGGTCGGGTCCGCGCCGTAGGTCAGGTCGCCCACACAGGGGTGCCGCAGGGTGGAGAAGTGCACCCGGATCTGGTGCGTACGCCCCGTCTCCAGCCGCACGTCGAGCAGGCTGGCCGAGGGGAACGCCTCCAGCGTGTCGTAGTGCGTGATGCTCGGCTTGCCGCCGGAGACCACCGCCCACCGGTAGTCGTGGTGCGGGTGCCTGTCGATCGGCGCGTCGATGGTGCCGCGCAGCGGGTCCGGGTGGCCCTGCACCACGGCGTGGTAGCGCTTCTCCACCTCGCGCTCCTTGAAGGCGCGCTTCAACGCGGTGTAGGCCAGCTCGCTCTTGGCCACCGCCATGATCCCGGTGGTGCCCACGTCGAGCCGGTGCACCACGCCCTGCCGTTCGGCGGCGCCGCTGGTGGAGATGCGGTGGCCGATGCCGGCCAGCCCGCCGATCACGGTCGGGCCGGTCCAGCCGGGGCTCGGGTGCGCGGCCACCCCGACCGGCTTGTCGACCACCACGATGTCGTCGTCGGCGTAGACCACGGTCAGGCCGGGCACCGCCTGCGGCACCACGGTCGGCGGGGCGACCGGCGCGGGCAGCGTGACCTCCAGCCAGGCGCCGGCCTTCACCTTGTGCGAGTTGGCCCGGGCCACGCCGTCGACGAGCGCGTCCCCGGCGTCCACGAGCGCCGCCGCGGCGGTGCGGGACAGCCCGAACAGCCGGGACACGGCCTGGTCCAGCCGCATGCCGTCGAGCCCGTCCGGGACCGGCAGGGAACGGTGGTCGCCACCGGTGGCGTACGCGGCGGTCACGCGCGCTCCTTCTCGTCGGCCCGGGCGGCGTCGTCGGTGGTGGGTTTCGCGCCGGCCCGGGAGCCGTCGCGCTGCCGGCCGGTCAGCTCCAGGAAGACCGCCAGCACCACGCCGCAGACCAGCGAGCTGTCGGCCAGGTTGAACACCGGGTAGTGCTCGCCGTACGGGCCGAACAGGCTGATCATGTCGACCACGTGGCCGACGAAGTGCCCCGGCGCCCGGAAGATCCGGTCGGTGAGGTTGCCCAGCGCCCCGCCCAGCACCAGGCCCAGCGACACCGCCCACGGCAGGGAGCGCAGCCGCAGCGCCATCCAGCCGATCCACCCGATCACCGCGAACGTGATCAGCGGAAAGATCCAGGTGTGGTCCGCGCCGATGCTCCAGGCGGCCCCGCTGTTGCGGGTGAGGGTGAAGTAGACGGCGCCGCCGAGCACCGACAGCGGCTCCTCCCGGCCGGGCAGCTCGCTGAGCGCGAGCTGCTTCGTGCCCAGGTCCGCAAGAAGCGAGAAGAGGGCGACGCCGAGCAGCAGGCCGACCGCCGCGCGGCGGGGCGCGGCGCCGGCCCCCGACTCGGTGGTGCCGGGCCCGGCGGGCGGTGCTGCGGTCATCTGCTCCCCATCGACGTTCGCGACGGTGGCGGTCACCGTCTGCGGTTCGGCCGCCGGGGAGCGGACGACGTCAGCGCCGCTCCGCCAGCTGCTTGCAGCTCACGCAGAGGGTGGCCGACGGGAACGCGGCGAGCCGCTCCACCGGGATCGGGTTGCCGCACCGCTCGCACCAGCCGTAGCCACCCTCGTCGAGCCGCTCCAACGCGCGCTCGACCTGCGTGATCCGCTCCTTGATGCTGTTGGCGAGAGAGATCTCCTGCTCACGCTCGAACGTCTTGGTGCCGGTGTCGGCCTGGTCGTCCCCGGCCGAGTCGGTCAGCCGGTCGCGCTGCAGCTCGGTGATCTCGCTCAGCGTCTGATCGTACTCGGCGTTGAGCTCGTCCCGCCGCGCCGCCAGCGCGGCCCGGATCTTCTCGGTCTCCGCCGCGCTGCGGGTGGCCTTCGCCACCGGCTTGCGACCGGCGGTCCTGGTGTCGGCTGGCTTCGCCATCGTCAGCTCCCTCAGCCGCAGTGGCGCGGCGGTCAGCGGTACGTGGGCAGGGGGCACCGGCGCGTCCCCCGCGAACGGAACGGGGCACACGGCGCCCCGCCGTGCACTCCGGAGGTTGGCAAGAATACGGAACGTACAGGCGTCCGACAACGTGCCGCACCGTCGCTCCGGGTTTCCGCCCCGAAGTGCCAACTATCGGGGCAAAAGGAACGCTAGCAGATCAGCCGGTCCGGTCCTCGCCGTACTCCCCAAACCACCGGGCCAGGCGACCGCGACGACTGACCGCCCGCAACCGCCGCTCCGCGGCGTCCCGCACCCCCGCGGTGGCCACGATGAGCAGGCTGTCCCCCACCTTCAGCCGGGTGTCCGGGCCGGGCACGAACCCGACCCCGTCGCGCAGCACCAGCGTGACCGCCGCGCCCACCGGCAGCCGCAGCTCGTCCACGTGCACCCCGCCCAGCCGGGAGCCGGGCGGCACCTCCAGCTGGAGCAGGTCGGCCCGCATCCGCTCCAACGGCGCGGTCTCCAGCAGGATCTCGCTCGCCTCCGCCGGCGCGGTCACCCCCAACCGGCGGGCGGCCGGAGCGAGCGTGCCGGCCTGGAGCAGCGTGAAGATCACCACCAGCACGAAGACCGCGTCGAAGAGCCGGTCCGCGCCCGGCACCCGCAGCGAGAGCGGGATGGTGGCCAGCACGATCGGCACCGCGCCGCGCAGCCCGGCCCAGGAGAGGAAGAGCTGCTCGCGCCGGGAGACCCGGAACGGCAGCGCGGAGACCGCCACCGACAACGGCCGGGCGAACAACAGCAGGGCCAGTCCGGTGATCACGGCCGGCAGCACCGCCGCGTCCAGCCGGGTCGGCGAGACCAGCAGCCCCAGCAGCACGAACAGGCCGATCTGGGCCAGCCAGGCCAGCCC
This sequence comes from Micromonospora sp. NBC_01392, assembly GCF_045040125.1. Lineage (NCBI taxonomy): Bacteria > Bacillati > Actinomycetota > Actinomycetes > Micromonosporales > Micromonosporaceae > Micromonospora > Micromonospora sp. NBC_01392. Next base: position 5,453,620 of record NZ_CP109549.1, read on the forward strand.
GTCGGCGAACCCGAGGATGGCCTGCCGGTGCGGCAGGTTCGAATTGCCGAGCAGCACCCCGGCCACGTAGACGGCGAGGAAGCCCGAGGCGTGCAGCACCGAACCGGCCGCGTACGCCAGCACGGTGAAGCCCACCACCGCGATCGGGTAGAGGCCGGCCGAGGGCAGCGCGGCGCGACGCAGCGCGTACCGCCCGGCCAGGCCCGCGCCCACGCCGACCGCCGCGCCGGCGCCCAACTCGTACCCGAGCAGCAGCACCTCGTACCACCAGGGGTGGGCCGCCGCCACACCGGCCCGGGACAGCAGCAGCACCAGCAGGACCACCGGCGCGTCGTTCATCCCGGACTCGGCCTCCAGCGTGGCCACCAGCCGGGGCGGCAGGCGCAGCCGGCGCAGCGTGGCGAAGACCGCCGCGGCGTCGGTGGAGGAGAGCACCGCGCCGTAGAGCAGGGCCAGCCGCCAGTCCAGGCCGAGCAGCAGGTGCACCACCACGCCGACGACCACGATGCTGACCACCACGCCGACCGTGGAGAGCACGGCCGCCAGGCCGAGCACCGGTCGCAGCGTGCTCCACCGGGCGCTCAGGCCACCCTCCGCGATGATCACGATGAGCGCGCAGAAGCCCAGTACCCGGGTCAGCTCGACGTCGTCGAAGCGGATGCCCAGGCCGGCCTCGCCGATGAGCACGCCGAGCGCCAGGTAGACCAGGAGGCTGGGTACGCCGAGCCGGGTGGAGAAGCGCACCGCGCCCACCGCGACCAGCAGCACGGCGGCGCCCACCAGCAGCGCGAGGTTCAGCCCCGGCGTCATCGCGTACCGGCCCGCCGGACCCTCATTCCGCGCTGCCGTCGCGCAGCCGACGCAGCACCTCGGGCAGGCGGTCGGCCGGGCGCTCGACCAGGAAGAGCTTGTCCCGGCTGGCTGCGCCGGACCGCAGCGACACCACCGCCGGCCGGACGCCGAGCGCGTCGGCCAGCGCGCGCCGGGCCGCCTCGGTGGCCCGGCCGTCCACCGCCGGCGCGTGCACGGCGACGACCAGGGCCGGGCCGTACGGCCCGTCGAACCGGCCGCCCACCCGGGCCCGGGCCGCGCCGGGCTTCACGCGCACCGCGACGGTGAGCGGGGCGTCCGCGGTCGTCATGGTCAGCGTGGCCGGGCGTCGGTGAGCAGCGTGGTGGCGGCGGCGCAGTACGCGCACGGCGTGAAGCCGAGCCCGACCGCCTCGGCGACCGGCAACGACTCGGCCGGCCGGCCCACCAGGTGGGGACAGTCGGCCAGGTGGAAGCGGGGATGGCCGTCGACCACCCGGACCTCGTCGGGCAGTCGCACCAGCCGGGCGACCTCCCCGGCGGAGAGGAACTCGGCCGACGGATCGCCGGCGAGCGGCCCGCCCGGGGCGGGCGAGGTGGGCGTCGGCTCGGCCTCCGACTCGACCGGCGAGTAGGCCACGAACGGCGCGGCATCCGGCCCCTTCGGCGACGAGTGGGCGCCGGACGACGGGACGTCCGACCCCATCGGCGAGGAATAGTCGCCGGACGACGGGGCGTCCGGGGCGTCCGGCCCGTCCGACGGCGGGAACCCGCGGGCGTCCGGCTCGTCCGGCGGTGAGTAGGCGCGGGCGTCCGGCCCGTCCGACGGCGGGAACCCGCGGGCGTCCGGCCCGTCCGACGGAAAGTAGACGCGGGCGTCCGGTTCGCCCGACGGCGAGTAGGCGCGGGCGTCCGGCGTGTAGGGCTCGGCCACCGGCGGCCCGGGCGGTTGCCGCCACCCGGGTCCACCGGCACCGACCGTGGATGTGTGATGCGGGACCGGGCTCACCGGCTCGTCCGGGGACGGGCCGGCGGGAACGGTCCGGGAACGCGGGCCGGCCTCCCGGCCCGCCGCGGCCCGGGCCGCGGCCGCCTGGCGGGCGAACACGACGAAGGCGACGGCGGACAGCAGGCTGGCCGCGATCGAGACGATCAGCAGCGAGCTGGACCCACCGGCCAGCCCGACCACCAGCAGCACGACCGCGACGAGGATGAGCAGGACGCTGGCGGCTATCACGGCTCACCCCCGGCCGCGTCGTGTCGGACTGGTGCCGTCGGTGGCCGCCACGGGGACGGCCACCGACGTGGGATCAGCGGCCGGACTCGAGCGAGCCGGCGCCGCGGCCCCCGCCGAAGGAGCCGGCGAGGCCGGCGGTGGCGAGGCCGTTGCTGCCGCCGACGGCACGGGTGCCCTCGCGGTTCATCTCGACCTCGATGCCCTGGCCACGACCGTCGAGGTCCCGCAGCTGGCTCTCCAGGTACGCCTTGAGGCGCGTGCGGTACTCACGCTCGAACTGCTTGAGCTCCTCGATGTGCTTCGACAGCGCGGTGCGCTTGGCGTCCAGGCCGCCCATGGCCTCCTGGTGCCGCTGGCGGGCGTCCCGCTCCAGGGCGTCGGCCTTGGCCCGCGCCTCGCGGGTGACCTCCTCGGCCTTGGACCGGGCCTCGGAGAGCAGGCTGTCGGCCTCGCGCCGGGCGTCGGAGACGTGGTCGTCGGCGGTGCGCTGGGCCATCATCAGCACCCGCAGCGCCTGCTGCTCGCCGTCCCCGGTCACGCCCACCGGGCTGCCCTGGGTGCGGACCTGCTCCAGCTCGGCCTGCATCGCGCGGGCCGCCTGCTCGGCGGCCGCCTTGTCGCGCTGCACGCGGTCGAGCTGGGCCTTGACGTCGTTGAGCTCCGCCGCGAGCCGGGCGTCGCCGCCGGGGCCGGCGGGTGCGCCACCCCGACCGCCGCGCTCCACCTGGGCGCGCAGCTCGTTGTTCTCCTCGATCAGACGGGCCAGCTCACGCTCGACCTCGTCCAGGAAGGCGTCGACCTCCTCCTCGTCGTACCCCCGCTTGCCGATCGGCGGCTTTTTGAAGGCGACGTTGTGGACGTCGGCCGGGGTCAGCGGCATCGAAACTCCTCGGGTCAGTTGCGGCCGCGAAAGCGCTCTGGTCAGGCGAACGCCACGATCAGGCGCTGTAACACGAACTCCATCAGCACGAACAGGATAACCAGGAGCACAAGGGAGGCCAGGTCGATGCTCACGGTACCAATTCGCAGTGGTGGGATCACACGCCTCAACGCTCGCAGGGGCGGATCAGTGACGCTCCACACGACTTCCAGTCCCGCCGATGCCCCCCGACCGGGTTGCCAGCGACGGCCGTAGGCGAGCACGGCCCCGAGGACAAATCGAGCCAACAGGACAAGCAGGAAGAAATACAGCAGCAGGTAGAGCACCTGGAACAGGATCGACAACACAGCAGGCGACGTCCCTCGGTCGTGCGGGCTAGCTCAGGCTGAAAAAGCCGCCCTCAGCGATCTTGGCCTTGTCCTCCGCGGTGACCTGGACATTGGCCGGTGAGAGCAGGAACACCCGGTTGGTCACGCGCTCGATCGTACCGCGCAGGCCGAACGCGAGCCCGGCGGCGAAGTCGACCAGTCGGCGGGCGTCCGCCTCGTCCATCTCGGTGAGATTGATGATCACGGGAACGCCGTCCCGGAAGTGCTCGCCGATGGTCCGCGCCTCGCGGTAGGTGGTCGGGTGCAGCGTGGTGATCTGGTAACGCTGCTCGTCCTCCGGGACCACCGTCCGCTCGCGCGGCGGGGCCTGCGGCGCCAGGGCCAGATTGTCCCGGGTGTGGTACGACAACGCGCCGGAACCCTCGCCGGCGGAGGACCGGGTGATGGACCGGACACTGGCCCGCTCGGAACGCTCGGCCCGCTCACCCTCGGAGCGGTCGGTGTCGACCGCGCGGCTGGTGGCGCGCTCGGTCAACCGGCCCCGGTCACCGGCCCGGGTCCGGGGCGCCGGCGGCTCCTCCGACTCCTCGTCGTCCTCGTCGGCGAACTCCTCGGCGTACCGGCTCGACCGGTAGCGCGACGAGTCACGGTAGCCACCCTTGTCGTAGCCACCGTCCTCGTACGCCCGCTCGTCGTCCTCCTCGACGAGACCGAGCCAGACCCCCGCCTTGCGCAGTGCACCCATCCCCGCGCCCTTCCGTCCGCCATGCGGCACGCGCCCCCGTGCCGTGTCGCTTGATCACGAGTGGACGATCATGCCCACCGGACCGGACCGGCAATCCCCTGACGTGCGGTTCGCGGCCCGCCCGCCACGGCCCCCGGGCTTCGGGAGACGCCGTCCTGAACAACACTGATGTAATTTGCTTCCGTCCGGGCCAGGCTACCCCAGCGTGGGGCGCATTCCGAGCAACGCGCTGCCGACGCGGACATGTGTCGCGCCGTGGCCGATCGCGCTCTCCAGGTCGCCGCTCATCCCCGCCGACAGCACCGTCGCGCCCGGATGGTCGGCACGCAGCCGCGCCGCCACCTCGGCCAGCCGGGCGAACGCGCGGTCCGGCTCCCAGCCCAGCGGGGCCACCGCCATCAGGCCGGCCAGCCGCAGCCCGCCCGCCCCGGCCACCGCGGCGGCCACCGGGTCGAGGCCCCGCTCCGGGTCGGCGACGCCCGGCAGCGCGCCACCCCGGGCCGGGTCACCGTCCACACTCACCTGCACCAACACGTCCAGCGGGCGGTCCCGGGCACCGGTCGCGGCGGCGTCCAGGGCGACCGCCAGCCGCACGCTGTCCACCGACTGGACCACGTCGGCGTACCGGACCACCGAGCGGGCCTTGTTGCGCTGCAACTGCCCGATGAAGTGCCAGCGCGGCACCGCCCCGGCGTCGGCCACCGCCGCTGCCTTTCCGGCCGCCTCCTGGTCCCGGTTCTCCCCCACGTCCGTCACGCCGAGCCCGGCCAGCGCGACCACGTCGGCGGCCGGGTACGTCTTGGTCACCGCGACCAGGGTGACCTCGTCGGCGTGGCGGCCGGCCGCCACGCAGGCGTCGGCGATCCGGGCCCGGACCCGGGCCAGCCCGGCCGCGAGTTCGGCGCGACGCTCGGGTCGCACCGCGGTGGATGAATCCGTCATCGGCGGGGCTCAGGACCCGTTCTTGAGGAAGTCGGGCACGTCGACATCGTCGAAGAGCACCCGGCGGGACGGCTGCTGCGGCGCCGGCATGGTGGCCGGCGGGTTCGCCGGCGCGTTCGGCTGGGTGGGCGGGTTCTGGTTGCTCTTGCGCGGCGGGTCGACCGCCTTGTAGGCCGGGGTGCCACCGTCGAAGCCGGCCGCGATCACGGTCACCCGCACCTCGTCGCCGAGCGCGTCGTCGATCACCGCACCGAAGATGATGTTGGCGTCCGGGTGGGCCGCGTCGGTGACCAGCTGCGCCGCGTCGTTGATCTCGAACAGGCCGAGGTCCGAGCCGCCGGCGATGGAGAGCAGCACGCCCCGCGCGCCGTCCATGCTCTGCTCCAGCAGCGGGCTGGAGATGGCCGCCTCGGCCGCCTCGACCGCGCGGTTCTCGCCCCGCGCGCTGCCGATGCCCATGAGCGCGCTGCCCGCGCCGCTCATCACGCTCTTCACGTCGGCGAAGTCGAGGTTGATCAGGCCCGGCGTGGTGATCAGGTCGGTGATGCCCTGGACACCGGAGAGGAGGACCTGGTCCGCGGTGCGGAACGCGTCCATCATGGAGATGTTGCGGTCGCCGAGCGCGAGCAGCCGGTCGTTCGGGATCACGATGAGCGTGTCGCACTGGTTGCGCAGCTCCTCGATGCCCGCCTCGGCCTGCACCTGGCGGCGCTTGCCCTCGAACGAGAACGGCCGGGTGACCACACCGATGGTGAGCGCGCCGAGCTTGCGGGCGATGTTCGCCACCACCGGCGCGCCGCCGGTGCCGGTGCCGCCGCCCTCGCCGCAGGTGACGAACACCATGTCGGCGCCCTTGAGCACCTCTTCGATCTCGTCGCGGTGGTCCTCGGCGGCGTTCTTGCCGACGTCCGGGTTGGCGCCGGCGCCCAGCCCTCGGGTCAGTTCCCGGCCGACGTCGAGCTTGACGTCGGCGTCGCTCATCAGCAGCGCCTGCGCGTCGGTGTTGATCGCGATGAACTCGACGCCCTTGAGCCCAACCTCGATCATCCGGTTGACGGCGTTCACGCCGCCGCCCCCGATGCCGACGACCTTGATGACCGCCAGGTAGTTGTGCGGAGGTGTCATCTCCGGTCCTTTCCCTTCGAGATTGGCATGGGCCGACCCCACACGGCTTGGCCGGACCAGAGGAGAACCCTCACCCTCTACTAGAGGCTTAGAGTTATGTCAACCACTGATCTCTTCGGGGCAACGTATGCGCCGCCGCGCCAGGAGCCAAGGACCCTTTCCGGCGTGTCGCCGACCGAGCGACCGGTCACACACTGCCCGTTCGCTGAGTGACCGGTCACTGGAACGTGACCACGTCCGGCGCGCTGACGTCGATCCGGTCCGCCCGGCGCGGCAACAACGCGGTCGCCACCGCCGACTTGTCCGCGCTGCGCGCGGCGTCCCCCCAGAAGACCTGTCGGTCGTCGCGCAGCAGCAACGTGATCCGGGCCAGCCCGGCCACGTCCACCGTGACCAGCTCCGCGCGCAGCTTCTCCCCGAGCGCGGCGAGCACCGCCAGCCCGGCCCGGGTGCCCGGATCGTCCGGACCCGGCCGGGCCACCCGGACCAGCGGCAACCCGGCCGGGGCCCGGTCCAGGCGCTGGAAGACCACGCCGGCGGCGTCCACCACGGCGAAGCGTCCGCCCTGCGGCACCGCGGCCACCGGCACCCGCTCCTCGACCCGGATCACCAGCGTCGCCGGCCAGTCCCGCTCCACCGTGGCCCGGGCCACCGGCGGCAACGTGCCCACCCGGCGGGCCGTCGCGGCCAGATCCACCCGGGCCAACGGCGCGTCGTCCGGAACCGCCGCGGCGTCCCGGATCTCCACCGCCGTGACCAGCCGCGCGCCGACCACCCGCACCTCACGGACGCCGAACAGCCCGGTGCCGAGCACCGTCCAGGCGACAAGCGCGGCCAACGCGGCCACCGCCGCGGCCAACGCCCACGGCAACGCGGCGCGCATCCGCCGCTGCCGGGCCCGGGCCATGAACCGACGGGTGGACGGCGGCACGGCGTCCGCCCCGGCCCGGACCAGTTGCCAGCGCCGGACCGGGCTGCGCCGCCCCGCGCCACCGTCCTGGCCGGGCGTGCGGCCCCGGGCCGGGCCGGGACTCATCCGGCGGTGGCCGCCGCGCCGTCCGGACCGACGCCGGCGCGGAGCACCGTGGCGCCGCTGGCCCGGGCCAGCAGGGCGTCCAGCAACTGGTCACCCATCAGCGAGATCGGCGGCGCGCCCATGGTCACCACCACGTCGCCGGTCCGGGCCCGGCGGGCCACCTCGGCCGGCACGTCGTCCCACGCCTCGACGAAGACCTTCCGGTCCGCCGGCAGCGGCACCGCCTCGATCAGCGCGACCGACCCCTCACCGGGCTGGCGCGGCTCGCCGGGACCGAAGACCTCCAACAGCACCAACTCGTCGGCGATGCCGAGCGCGGCGGCGATCTCCGCCTGGAGGTCGCGGGTGCGGTACAGCCGGTAGGGCTGGAAGACCACGATCAGCCGGCCGTCGCCGGCCACCTCGCGCAGCGTCTGCAACGCCAGCGTCATCGAGGTGGGGTGGTAGGCGTACTCGTCGTAGACCAGCACGCCGTCCGCCACGCCCTTGCGCTCGAACCGCCGCCGCACGCCGGGGAACGCGCCGAGCGCGGCCTCCGCCGCCGCCACCGGCAGCTCCAGCAGGTACGCGGCGAGCACCGCGGCGGCGCTGTTGAGCGCCATGTGCCGGCCCGGCATCGGCAGCCGGATCTCGCCCAGCGACCGGCCCTCGACCTCGGCCAGGTAGCGCACGCCCTGCGCCGAGGAGACCACGTCGCTCATCCGCAGGTCGGCGTCGGCGGACTCGCCGTACGTCCACACCCGACGGCCCTCCGCCCGGAGCGTCTCGGCCAGCCGCCGGCCACCGGCGTCGTCGGCGCAGGTGACGACGAAGCCGTCCGGGTCGGTGAGCCGGGCGAACTCGGCGAACGCCGCCTCCAGGGTGGCCAGGTCGCCGTACGTGTTGAGGTGGTCCGCCTCGACGTTCGTGATGATCGACACGTACGGGCGGTAGATGAGGAAGGAGCGGTCGCTCTCGTCCGCCTCGACCACGAAGTGCTCGCCGGTGCCGTGGTGCGCGCCGGAGCCGACCTCGGAGATCTCCCCGCCGATGACGAAGGACGGATCGGCGCCGGCCTGCTGGAGCACCATGGTCACCATCGACGTGGTGGACGTCTTGCCGTGCGTGCCGGCCACCGCCACCGTGCGCCGACCGGTCATCGCCGCCGCCAGCGCCTCGGAGCGGTGCAGCACCCGCAGGCCCCGCCGACGCGCCTCGACCAGCTCCAGGTGGTCCTGCGGGATGGCCGAGGAGTAGACGACGGTGTCCACCCCGTCCAGGTTGGCCGCCTCGTGGGTGGAGTGGATCGTCCCGCCCAGCGCGCGCAGGCCGGCCAGCGACGGCCACTCCCGCAGCTCGCTGCCGGAGACCGGCAGGCCACGGGTGAGGAAGAGCCGGGCCAGCCCGGCCATCCCGACCCCGCCCACCCCGATCAGGTGGATGCGGCCCAGGTCCTCCGCGGTCATCGTGCCGGCGGGCGTGAACTGCGCGGTGTTCATGAGGGGTACCTTCCCGTCGCGACGGCCCGCATCAGCGGGAGACCGCCTCGTAGACGAAGTTCAGCAGCGCCACGTCGCCGTCGCGGCGACCGTAGCCGGCCGCGGCGTGGCTCATCGCGTGGAGGCGTCGCGGGTCCCGGATCAGCGGGATCACCGTGCGCTCCACCCAGGCCGGGGTCACCTCGGCGTCGTCGACGAGCAGCCCGCCGCCGGCCTCCACCACGGGCAGCGCGTTGCGCTTCTGCTCCTGGTTGCTGTGCGGGTAGGGCACGTAGACCGTGGGCAGGCCGATCGCGGCCACCTCGGCACAGGTCATCGCGCCGCCCCGGCCCAGCATCAGGTCGGCCGCCGCGTAACCCAGCTCCATCTCGGACAGGTACGGCAGCGTCACGTACGGCACCGGCAGGTCGCTGGGGACGGAGACCGGCTCGTTGCGGGCGCCGATCACGTGCAGCACCTGCACGCCGTTGCGGGCCAGCTCCTTCGCCGCGCCGGAGACGGCCAGGTTGATCGAGCGGGCGCCCTGCGAGCCGCCGGCCACGAAGAGCACCGGCAGGTCGGGCCGGAGCCCGAAGTGCGCGCGGGCGGCGTCCCGCAGCGCCGCCCGGTCCAGCCCGGCGATGCCGCGGCGCAGCGGCACCCCGACCACCCGCGCCTCGCGCAGCGCCTCGGACTGGGCCGGCTGGTGCGGGAAGCCCACCGCGACGTGCTTGGTGAACTTCATGCCCATCCGGTTCGCCACGCCCGGCGGCACGTTCACCTCGTGGATGACGATCGGCAGGTCGCGCCGCCACGCGGCCAGGTAACCGGGGACCGAGACGTACCCGCCGAAGCCGACCACCGCGTCGGCCCCCACCTCGTCGATCACCTTGCCCGCGGCGCGGGCCGCCTTCCACATCCGGTCCGGGGTGCGCACCAGGCTCATGTTGACCGAGCGGGGCAGCTGGTAGGCCGGGATCTGCCGCAGGTCGTAGCCGGCCGGCGGGATCAGCTCGTTCTCCAGCCCCTTCGGGGTGCCCAGGCAGGTGATCCGGACGCTCGGGTCGTGTCGGCGCAGGCAGTCGGCGAAGGCGAGCAGCGGGTAGATGTGCCCACCCGTGCCCCCTCCGCAGAGCACCACCGAACGCAGCGGACCCATCAGCGTCTCCTCTCGTTCGCCGCGCCGGCACGCGCCCGGTCGGACCGGGCGCCGCGGGTCGCGGCCTGATCGTCCTGCCGACGCTGTCGGGACCGGGGCACGGGCCCTCGGTCCGCCGGGGGCGGCGCCGGTCGGCGACGCCGGCCGGGAAGCGGCGGCAACGGGGCCCACACTAGTCGGACCCATCGGGCCGGCGGACGGGCGTTCAGGGCCCGGGCCGCGTCCGGCTCGGCGCGGGCGAAGGAGGCGAGCATGCCGATCGCGGCCAGCGTCACCACCAGCGCGCTGCCGCCGTCGGAGATGAACGGCAGCGGCACGCCGGTCAGCGGCAGCAGCCCGGTGACGCCGCCGATGTTGATGACGGCCTGGCCGACCAGCCAGGCGGTCACGCCGGCCGCGGCGAGCCGGCGGAACGGGTCCTCCACCCGGCGGGCGATGCGCATGCCGGTGTACGCCAGCACGGCGAAGAGCACCAGGATCACGGTGCAGCCCACCACGCCCAACTCCTCGGCGACGATGGCGAAGATGAAGTCGTTGTGTGCCTCGGGCAGCCAGTCCCACTTGAAGACGCTCTGGCCCAGGCCGACGCCGAACCAGCCGCCGTTGCCGATCGCGTACCGGGCCATGATGGGCTGGTAGCAGTTCTCCAGCTTCAGCTCGATGCAGGTCTGCGGATCGGGCGGGTCGAGCCACATGGTGAGCCGGCCCAGCCGGTAGTTCTCGGCGTCCCGGGAACCGGAGCCGGCGCCGAGCGAGGCGGCGGCGACCAGCAGGCCGATGCCGGCCAGGCCGATCGCGGAGAGCGCGGCGAAGACCCGGGTCCGGACGCCTGCTGCCCAGAGCAGGCCGACCACGAGCGCCAGCAGGCACAGCATGCTGCCCAGGTCGTTGTAACCGACCAGCACGAAGATCAGGCCGACCACCGGGAACAGCGGCGTGGCCAGCTCCCGCCACCAGCCCAGCGCGGCCCCCTTGCGGGCCAGCACGTGCGCCGCCCACAGCACCAGCGCGAACTTGGCCACCTCGGCCGGCTGAAGCGAGATCGGGCCGAGGGAGAGCGAGAGGAGTTCGCCCTTCAACGGCCCGATGGACGCCACCCCGAACAGTGATTCCAGCGCGACCAGCAGGTTGAGCAGGAGCAGCAGCGCCACCGCCACGCCGAGCGCGGGGCGGCTCACCGCCCGGAACGTGCGCGCGGGCAGCCGCTGGCAGGCCCAGAACGCGCCGACGCCGATCACCGCGAACACGGCCTGCTTGGTCAGCGAGGCGGCGGCGTCACCGCCCTCGGCGTAGTCCCGCACGCTGGTCGCGGAGAAGACCATGGTGAGGCCGATCAGCAGCAGCAGGCCGGCGCTGGAGAGCAGCAGGTAGTAGGAGGCCAGCGGCCGGGCCAGCAGGCCACGCAGCGCGGCCAGGCCGCCCGCCGGGTCCCAGCGCGCGCCGGCCGGCGGATCGCCCGGCGGCGTGGCCGCGGGCGCGCGGCGGGCCGGCGGTTCGGTGCTGACCTGGATGTCTCGTCCCTCCCCCACCCGCTCATCATGGCGGCTCGACCCGCCCGCCCGTGGCGCAACCCCACGGTCGGCGTGTCGGATCTGAAGGAGGGGCCCCCTTTTAACAGACGTCTGTTAAAAGGGGGCCCCTCCTTCACACCTAGCTCACCGCGGCGAGGAACTCGCTGTAGAACAGGCCCAGCGCGATGGCCACACCGATGCCGGCGATGATCCAGAACCGGACCACGATGTTGACCTCGCTCCAGCCGGCCAGCTCGAAGTGATGATGCAGCGGCGACATCCGGAACACCCGCTTGCCGGTGGTCCGGAACGAGATGATCTGGATCACCAAGGACATCGTGATGATCACGAAGAGGCCGCCCAGGATCGGCAGCAGCAGGATGGTCCGGGTGGACATCGCCATGCCGGCGATCAGGCCACCCAGCCCCAGCGCGCCGGTGTCGCCCATGAAGATCCGGGCCGGCGAGGTGTTCCACCAGAGGAAGCCCACGCAGGCGCCGGCCGCCGCGCCGGCGATCAGCGCGACCTCCAGCGGGTCGCGCACCGTGTAGCAGTACGCCTCGGTGTAGTTCGGGTCCGCGCACCAGTGCCGGTACTGCCAGAACGCGATCAGCGCGTACGCGGCGAGCACCATCACCGAGGCGCCGGTGGCCAGGCCGTCCAGGCCGTCGGTGAGGTTGACGCCGTTGGTCGCCGCCATCACCACCATGATGATCACGATGACCGCGCCGATCTTGCCGATCTCCAGCGCCGGGATGTCCCGGATGAAGCTCAGCGTGGTGCTGCCCACCGTCTCGGTGTTCGTCGCGTTGCCGCTGACGTCGGTCATGCTCGACGGGAAGTAGACCGCCACCGCGCCGAAGACCGCGCCGACCAGGATCTGCCCGGCCAGCTTGCCCCGCTTGTTCAGGCCGCCGCTGTGCCGCTTACGGACCTTCAGGAAGTCGTCGATGAAGCCGACCGCGCCGGAGAACACCATCAGCCCCAGCAGCACCAGCGCCGTGATGGTCGGCTCGACCTGCGCGATCTGCGCGTCCGGCAGCGTGGTCAGGGCCAGGTGCCCGGCGACGTACGCGATGACCGTGGCCAGGATGAAGACCACGCCGCCCATCGTCGGCGTGCCCTTCTTGCCCTCGTTGCTGGCGAGCCCGAGGTTCGATCGGATCGGCTGGCCGGCCTTGAGCCGGGCGAACACCTTGATCGCGATCGGGGTGCAGAACAGCGAGATCAGGAACGCGACCCCGATGGCGACGATGACCGCCCTCATGCGGCGCCGCCCTCCGTCGCCGTCTCCCGGGCGTCCGCGCGCAACGCGTCGGCCACGTCCCAGGTCCGGTACCGGGAGCCCTTCACCAGCACCACGTCGCCCGGACGCAGCTCGCTCCGCAGCACCTCGACGGCCGCCGCCTGATCGGTGAGCAGCACCGACTCTCCTCCCCAGTTGCCTACCGCTGTCGCGCCCTCGTGGATCGGCGCCGCCGGCTCGCCCACCACGAGCAGCCGGTCGATTCCCAGCTCGGCCGCGAGCCGGCCGACCTGCTGATGTCCCTCCCGTTCGAAGTCGCCCAGCTCGGCCATGTAGCCGAGCACCGCGACCGTACGCCCCTCGCCGCGCATGCTGGCCAACGCGCGCAGCGCCACGCCGGTGGAGGCCGGGTTGGCGTTGTACGAGTCGTCGATCACGACCACGCCGTCGGGGCGTTCGAACACGTCCATCCGCCGGGTGGAGACCAGGCCCAGCTCGCCCAGCGCCGCCGTCAGCTCGGTCAGCGGCAGGCCCAGCTCGCGGGCGACCGCCGCGGCGGCCAGCGAGTTCGACACCTGGTGCCGGCCGGTCAGCCCGAGCCGCACCGACGCGCTGCCCTCCGGGGTGACGAGGGTGTACGAGGGCCGTCCCCGGCCGTCGACCGTCACGTCGACCGCGCGCACGTCGGCGTGCGCCGACTCGCCGTACCGGACCACCCGGGCCACGGTCCGGGCCGCCATCGCGTCGACCCGCGGGTCGTCGGCGTTCAGCACCGCCAGCCCGTCGGCGGGCAGCGCCTCGACCAGCTCCCCCTTGGCCAGCGCGATGGCGTCCACCGAGCCGAACTCGCCCAGGTGCGCCACCCCGACGTTGAGCACCACCGAGATCCGCGGCGGCACCACGTCGCACAGGTAGCGGACGTGCCCGACGCCCCGGGCGCCCTTCTCCATCACCAGGTAGCGGGTCTCCGGCGTGGCCTGCAACGCCGTGTACGGGTGCCCCAGCTCGTTGTTGAACGAGCCGGGCGGCGCCACGGTAGGGCCGAGCCGGACCGCGAGCTGGGCGACCAGGTCCTTGGTGGTGGTCTTGCCGGACGAGCCGGTCAACCCGATCACGGTCAGTCCGGGCAGCCGGTCGACCACCGCGCGAGCCAGCCGGCCCATCGCGTCGAGCGCGTCGTCGACAAGCACCATCGGCACGCCCGGCAGCTCGCGGGAGCCGAGCACGGCGACCGCGCCGGCGTCCACCGCCCCGGCCGCGTAGTCGTGGCCGTCCACCCGCTCGCCGGGGAACGCCACGAAGAGCCCACCGGCGGTCACCTTGCGGGAGTCGAACTCCACCGTGCCGGTGACCCGGGCATCCGGGTCGGCCCCGGTCAGCCGGCCACCGACCGCGGCGGCCACCTCGGCCAGCGTCAGCGGGATCATCGGCCACCCACCAGGTCCCCGAAGCGGGCCCGCAGCGCCGCCGCCAGCTCCACCCGGTCGTCGAACGGCAGCACCTCGCCGCCGATCTCCTGGCCGCGCTCCTGCCCCTTGCCCAGCACCGCCACCACGTCACCCGGTTCGGCCACCCGGACCGCCTCCTCGATCGCCGCCCGCCGGCCGGGCACCTCGATGACGCGGGCCGGGGCGGCCGCCGCGTACGCGCCGGCCAGCACCTCGGCCCGGATGGTGGCCGGGTCCTCGGTCCGCGGGTTGTCGTCGGTCACCAGCACCACGTCGGCGCCCCTGGCGGCCACCTCGCCCATCACCGGCCGCTTGCCCCGGTCCCGGTCGCCGCCGGCGCCGAGCACGCAGACCAGCCGGCCACCGGTGAGCCCGCGCAGCGCCGTCAGCACCGCCTCGATCGCGTTCGCCTTGTGCGCGTAGTCGACCACGCCGCGCACCGGGGCGTCGCCGCTGACCAGTTCCAGTCGGCCGGGCACGCCGCCGCAGGCGGCCACGCCGCGCGCCGCGGTGTCCGGGTCGACGCCGGCCGCGACCAGCGTGGCGACGGCCAGCAGCGCGTTGGCCACGTTGTGCCGGCCGGGCAGCGCCACGCCGGTGGGCAGCGCCACCACGTCCGGGCCGTGCAGCGTGAAGTGTTGCGCGTACCCCTCGCCGGAGATCCGGTCGGCCCACCAGGTCGCGTCGCGGTCGCCGGCCGCGGAGTAGGTCACCGTGCCGGGCTTGTGGAGCGGGCGCAGCGCCGGGTCGTCGTGGTTGAGCACCTCGACCCGGCAGCGACCGTCGAAGAGTCGCGCCTTGGCGGCGAAGTAGTCCGCCTCGTCGGCGTGGAAGTCGAGGTGGTCGGAGCCGAAGTTGGTGTAGCCGCCGACGTCGAACCGGACGCCGCCGACCCGGCCCATCACGAGCGCGTGGCTGGACACCTCCATCACCACGGCGTCCACGCCGCGCTCCCGCGCCACGGCGAGCATGGCGTGCAGGTCGGTGGCCTCCGGGGTGGTCCGGACGCTGTCCACCACCAGGTCGCCGAGGCGGGTCTCCACGGTGCCGATCAGGCCGGTGACGTGCCCGGCGGCGCGCAGCCCGGACTCGATCAGGTAGCTGGTGGAGGTCTTGCCGGCGGTGCCGGTCACGCCGATCACGGTCAGCCCGGCGGTCGGGTCGCCGTAGATGGTGGCGGCGACCGTGCCGAGCACCCCGCGGGCGTCGTCGACGACCAGCACGGGCAGGCCGGCGTCGGCGGCCAGCGGCACGCCGGCCGGATCGGTCAGCACGGCCACCGCGCCGGCGGCGGCCGCGGCGGCGGTGAACTCCGCGCCGTGCCGGCGGGAGCCGGGCAGGGCGGCGTACAGGTCACCGGGGCGGACCTCGTGGCTGGCGTGGGTCACCCCGGTGACGGCCAACTCGGCGGCCCCCGGAGGCGGGACCACGGCCAGCAGGTCGGCGAGGTCGCCGAGCCGGACGGGGAGCACGGTGGCGGGACGTGGATTGCCGGGCACGGCGTCAGACCCTACCCGGTCGTCCGGTTCCGACCGCACAGCCGCCCCGGTGGTTCGTCGCCACCCACCGATGATGTCGCGCCCGGCCCGCTCAGCGCGGAAAGACCTCGAACTTCGGCGACTTGTCGGTCAGCGACGGCGGCACCCGGTAGTGCCGGAGCGTGAAGCCCATCATCTCCCGGAACGCCGGCGCGGCGACCGCGCCGCCCCCGCCGTCGGGGCTCCAGACGAAGACCGCCACCACGTAGCGCGGCTTCTCCGCCGGGGCCATCCCGATGAACGAGCCGACCTCGCCGGGCTGCTGCTTGCCGTTGTCGTAGCGCAGGCCGGTGCCGGTCTTACCGGCCACCCGGTAGCCCGGCACGGCGGCGGCCAGGCCGGTGGCCCGCCCGTCCGGGCCGTCGACAGTGGTGACCGCCTCCAGCATCCGGCGCAGCGCGGCGGCGTTGGCCGGGCTGAGCACCGAGCGGGACGCCGGGGCGGCGCCCGGCGTCCGCGTGCCGTCCGGCCCGATGGTCTCCTTGATCAGGTGCGGCTGCACGTACGTCCCGTTGTTGGCGACCGCGTTGTACGCGGCGGCCATCTGCAACGGCGTGGCGTCCACGCTGTGCCCGATCGGCACCGACCCGTACGCCGACCCGCTCCACTGGTCGGCCGGGAGGATCCGGCCCGGCGCCTCGCCCGGCAGGCCCTCACCGGTCGGCTGGCCCAGCCCGAACCGCTTCTGGTAGTCGATCAACCGGTCCTTGCCGAGCTTCTCGGCGATCTCGATGGTGCCCACGTTGGACGAGAACGCGAGCATGCCGGGGATGCTCATGGTGCGCCCGTCCGCCGGGTGGGTGTCGCGGAAGGGGACCCCACCCCGGACGATCGTGTTCGCCACCGGGAACGTGGTGTTCGGCGTGATCACGCCTTCCTGGAGCGCGGCGCCGTAGGTGATCGCCTTGTGGATCGAGCCCGGGTCCACCACGAAGCTGGTGGCCGCGTCGTCCCGGTCGGCCGGCGAGTTGACCTTCGCGGGGTCGGCCGCGTCGTAGGTGGGCTGGCTGGCCTGGGCCAGCACCTCACCGGTCGGGACGTCCATGATCACCGCGGCGGCGACGCTGCCCTTCACCTGGGCGACCTGCTTGGCCAGGATCCGCTGCGTCATGAACTGGAGGTCCCGGTCCAGGGTGAGCTGCAACGAGCTGCCCGGCCTCGGCTGGGTGGTCCGGCTGTAGCCGCCCGGGATGGGCGCGGCGAGGTCGCCCTGGCCCACCTCGTAGGTGCGCTTGCCGGCCTCGCCGCGCAACAGGTCGTCGTACTTCGCCTCCAGGCCCTCCAGGCCGATCATGTCCTGGCTGACGAAGCCGAGCAGGTTGGCGGCCAGGTCACCGCCGGGCACCTCGCGTCGCTCGTCGCGGTGCACGTTGATGCCGGGCAGGTCGAGCGCCATGATCTGCTTGGCGGTGCCGATCTCGACGCCCCGGGCCAGGTAGACGAACTGGAGGTCGGTGTCGGTGCCGGGCAGCTTGCTCGGCTTCATCTTGTCGGCCAGGTCGGAGGCCGGCGCGCCGAGCAGCGGGGACAACGCCCGCGCGGTGGCGAACCGGTCCTTGACCAGGGTCGGGTCGGCGAAGACGTAGCGCGCCTCCACGCTGTGTGCCAGCGGCTCGCCGGAACGGTCGAGGATGGCGCCGCGCGGGGCCGGCAACTCGACCACGGCGACCCGCTTGGGCAGGCCGCCGTCGGCGTACGCCGGGCTGTCCGCGGTCTGGAGGTAGACCAGCCGCACGCCGATGCTGGCGAACAGCGTCAGCGCCAGCACGGTGGCGAGCCGCAGCCGCCGGCGCGGGTCGCCCAGCCGGGGCGGGCGACGTGGCTTGCGGACCGGCCGGCGGGCCGCCGGCCGACGCGGGCCGGGCCGGCGGCGCGGCGGCGCGTCCTCCTCGTCGTCGAACGGCTCCCCGACCGGGCGGGCCGAGACGGTCCGCACCACGCCGGCGCGCCCACCGGCCGCCGTCGCCCGGCGACCGGCGCGGACGCCCTCGCCGGAGGCGGCCGGCTCCCGGCGGCCGGCCCGCCCGGCCCGGCCGCCGTCGAGCACCTGCAACGCCGGCCGGAACGGGTCACCGGACCGGGTGCTGCGGGGGGTACGCCGCTGTTCCGCGCCGCCCTCGCGGATGGTCCGGCCGCGCGGGGTGTACGCCCGCGCGTCGGAGATCCCGCCGACGCCCGGCTCACGCGGCTCGGCCCCACGCGACGAACCGCGCCGGGAGCCCGTAGGGTCCCGGCGCGGCTCGTCCGATCTCGGTGGCACCGCTCAGCCTCCGTTGCCCTGCTGGCCGACGCCGGTGGGCGCACCCTCGGCGGGGTGCGGCACACCGATCGTCCGCCCGTCCGGCAGCCGGATGTAGGCCGGGTCCGCCGACTCGACCAGGCCCAACTTGCGGGCGTTGGCGGTGAGGTTGCCCGGCGCCTTCTGCTCGGCGATCTCCTTCTTCAACTCCTGCTCGTCGACGTCGAGCTTGGCCTGCTGCTGCTGGAGCTTCTCCAGCCGGAAGGCGTTCTCGTTGATCTTGGTGTTGACCGCCAGGATGCCGAGCACCCCGCCGACCACCAGCACCAGGATCAGCCCGACGAAGGGCGCCCGCGGCACCCGGATCGGCGGCGGCGGGGCGACCCGCAGCCGCGGCGCCGTCGGCGTGGCGACCCGGGTGCGCTCGGCCGGCCGCAGCGCGGCGCTGCCCTCGGTCGGGTACTCGCGCGCCCCCCGGGCGCGGGTCCCCTCCCGACGGTCGGCCGCGGTCGTCGTGGTGTCTCGCATGGTGCGCGCCGTGGTCCGGCCCCCCGACCGCGGTGCGCGCTGCCCGACGGCCCCCCGGCCGTCGCGCTTCTCGACGTTCATGTCCCCTCCCCCTCCTCGTCCGTCCCGTTCCCCGGTTGGTGCATCGCCTTCACCCGGCGGCGGTACCGTTCGCGGTCGGTACGCCCCTGCCGGGTCGCCTCCGGGTCGAGCCGTTCCGCGGCCCGCAGCCGCACCGAGGCGGCCCGCGAGTTCGCGGCCACCTCGGCCTCCCCGGGCAGCTCCGCGCCCCGGCTCAGCAGCCGGAACGTCGGACCCGACCCGGGCAGTTCGACCGGGAGGTCGACCGGGCCCTTGCTGCGGACCCGGTCGGCGAGCGCCTGCTTGGTGAGCCGGTCCTCCAGCGAGTGGTAGGACAGGACCACCAGGCGGCCGCCCACGGTGAGCTTGTCCAGAGCGGCCGGCAGCGCCGTCTCCAGCGCCGCCAGTTCTCTGTTTACCTCGATCCGTAAAGCCTGAAACGTTCTCTTTGCCGGGTGTCCGCCGGTTCGTCGAGCCGGCGCCGGGATCGCGTCCCGCACCAGCTCGGCCAACCGCGCCGACGACGTGATCCGGGACCGCTCCCGCTCCCGGATGATCGCCGAGGCGACCTTCCCGGCGAACTTCTCCTCGCCGTACACCCGCAGCAGCCGGGCCAGATCCGGGTGGGAGTAGGTGTTGACCACCTCCTCGGCGGTCACCCCCCGGGTCTGGTCCATCCGCATGTCCAGCGGCGCGTCCTGCGCGTACGCGAACCCGCGGTCGGGCGCGTCGAGTTGCAGGGACGAGACGCCGAGATCGAACAGCGCGCTGTCGATCGCCGGGTAGCCGAGCCGGTCGAGCACCTCGGGCAGCTCGTCGTAGACGGCGTGCTCCAGGTGGATCCGGTCGGCGAACCGGGCCAGGCGGACCCGCGCGTGGGCGAGCGCCTCGGTGTCCCGGTCCAGGCCGATCAGGACCGTGTCCGGGTGTGCCGTGAGCACCGCCTCGGCGTGCCCGGCCAGGCCGAGCGTGGCGTCGACGTGGACGGTCCGGCCGGGGCGGTCCAGCGCGGGGGCCAGCAGCTCGAGACACCGCTCGAGCAGCACCGGCACGTGCGTGCCGCGAAGCTCCCCCATGTCGACCCCCACCGTTCGAAAACCGTCTGTGTGCACGTGTCCGTCGTCGCCACGACGCCTCGCCATACCGCCAGATCCCCATCCGCTCCCGCCCGCCGGAGGCCGCGGCCCTCCGTCTCGGATCGTGCGCCTGGCACCGGGGAAGGGGTGCCAGGAACTCGAAAGCGGCTGGAGATCTCGCAGTACGTCGGGCGCCGTCACGCCCTACAGACCGCCGGGCAGCACCCCCTCCTCGATGTCGGCGAAGTCGTCTTCGCTCTCCGCGAGGTAGGCCTCCCAGGCCGCCCTGTCCCAGATCTCCACCCGGGTGCTCGCCCCGATCACGACCAGCTCCCGGTCGAGGGCCGCGTACGACCGCAGGTGCCCGGGAATCGTGACCCGACCCTGCTTGTCCGGCACCTCGTCGTGCGCGCTGGCGAAGAAGACCCGGCTGTAGGCCCGGGCCGCCTTGCTGGTCATCGGCTGGGCGCGCAACTGGCCGGCGATCCGCTCGAACTCGGGCATCGGGAAGACGTAGAGGCAGCGCTCCTGCCCTTTGGTGATCACGACACCCCCCGCCAGCTCGTCCCGGAACTTGGCCGGCAGGATCAACCGGCCTTTGTCGTCCAGGCGCGGGGTGTGGGTGCCGAGGAACATCGGCCCAACCCCCTCGCCCTGAGCGGCGTTCGCGGCGCCGCTGACCCCCCGGGCCGGTGTGGCCCTCCCGGCCTCACCATCGCGCCCCACTCTACTCCACTTCCCTCCACCTGCAACCAGAATCGCCTGGTCGGCGCGGCGTTTCCGCGCGCAAAACCGCACGTCAACGCGGGTGGGGCCCGGTGGAGGGGGCGGCCGCCCCCGGCGGGGGTCCGTTACCCGACATCGGACCGCCCCCGTCCGGCCGAACGCGCTCCGGCCGTCCGCCGGGCCGTCCTCGGCCGAACGGTTCGCCGTCGGCGGCGATCTGGCGGGAAGCATGGTCCGGTAACCTCGCTCGGGTGACGGACGCGAAGATGCCCTTGCGGGCAAAGGTGGCCAGCTCCGTGTCGCGCACCGCCGCGGCGCTGTCGCGGGCCGCGGGCCGTGGCGACGGCTCGGTGATCGGCGGCTGGATCGGCCTCAAGATCGACCCGGACCTGCTCGCCCACCTCTCGGCCGGGCGGGCCATCGCCCTGGTGTCCGGCACCAACGGCAAGACCACCACCACCCGGCTCACCACCGCCGCGGTCGGCGTGCTCGGCCGGGTCGCCTCCAACGCCTTCGGCGCCAACATGCCGACCGGGCACACCTCGGCGCTGGCCAAGGCCGGCAGCACGCCGTACGCGGTGCTGGAGGTGGACGAGCACTACCTGGCCCAGGTGCTGGAGGCGACCGAGCCGCACGTGGTGGCGCTGCTCAACCTCTCCCGCGACCAGCTCGACCGCGCCAAGGAGGTCGCCATGATGGCGCAGCTCTGGCGCGCCGCCCTGGTCCGGCACCCCGACGTGCGGGTGGTGGCCAACGCCGACGACCCGATGGTGGTCTGGGCCGCCACCCCGCCGGCCGACCCGGCCCAGGGTCACGTGCCGCCGCACGTCACCTGGTTCAGCGCCGGCCAGCGCTGGCACGACGACTCGTGGGTCTGCCCCGAGTGCGGCTCCACCATCCAGCGCTCCGGCGGGCAGTGGTGGTGCACCGGTTGCCCGCTGCGCCGCCCCGAGCCGCAGTGGACGGTGGAGGACGACGGCGTGCTCGACCCCACCGGCGCCTGGCACAAGATCCAGCTCCAGCTCCCCGGCAAGGTCAACCTCGGCAACGCGGCCACCGCGCTGGCGGTCGCCGCCGAGTTCGGCGTCCGCCCGGTGGACGCGGTCTCCCGGCTCGGCTCGGTCACCTCGGTGGCCGGCCGCTACGCCCAGGTCGACCGGGACGGGCGCAACATCCGGCTGCTGCTGGCCAAGAACCCGGCGAGCTGGCTGGAGGCGTTCGACATGGCCGACGTCGCGCCGACCCTGCTCTCCATCAACGCGCGCGACCCCGACGGGCTGGACACGTCGTGGCTGTTCGACGTCGACTTCTCCCCGCTGGCCGGCCGGCAGGTGCTGATCACCGGCGACCGGGCGTACGACCTCGCGGTGCGCCTCGACGTCAACGGCGTGCCGTTCCGACACGTGCGTACGTTCGACGAGGCGGTCCGCGCGGTGCCGCCGGGCCGGCTGGAGGTCATCGCCAACTACACCGCCTTCCAGGACATCCGAGCGGAGCTGGACCGTGTCAACTGAGAGCCTGCGCATCGTCTGGGTCTATCCCGACCTGCTGTCCACCTACGGCGACCGGGGCAACGCGCTGATCCTGGCCCGCCGGGCCCAGCTGCGCGGCATGCCGGTCGAGGTGCTTGAGGTCCGCTCCGACCAGCGGCTGCCCGCCACCGCCGACATCTACCTGATCGGCGGCGGGGAGGACGGCCCGCAGGCGTTGGGCGCCCAGCGCCTGCTCGCCGACGGCGGCCTGCACCGGGCGGTGGCCCAGGGCTCGGTGGTGTTCGGCGTCTGCGCCGGCTACCAACTGCTCGGCACGTCCTTCTTCGCCAAGGGCACCCGCTGCCAGGGGCTGGAGCTGCTCGACCTCTCCTCCGACCGGGGTCCGACCCGGGCGGTAGGCGAGCTGGCCGGCGAGGTCGACCCGCGGCTGGGCATCCCGCACCTGACCGGCTTCGAGAACCACGGTGGCCGCACCCATCTCGGTCCGGGCGTGTCGCCGCTGGCCCGGGTCACCGCCGGGGTCGGCAACGACGGCGCCACCGAGGGCGCGTGGCGGGGCAAGCTGCTCGGCACCTATTCGCACGGCCCGGCGCTGGCCCGCAACCCGGACCTGGCCGACCTGCTGCTGCGCTGGGCGACCGGCATCCACCAGCTCCCCCCGCTCGACGACACCTGGGCCGACCGGCTCCGGTCCGAGCGCCGCGCCGCGGTGGCCGCCGCCGCCCGGGCATGACCGGGGCCGCCCGGCCGGGGCGGCGACCGGCGGTCCGCCGCCTCGTCGGGTTGCTGGGGCAGCCGTCGGCGCGCCGGTTCGGGCTGCTGCTCCTGCTGCTCGCCGGGTTCGGCGTCACACTGCTGCTGGTGCCCCGGCCGGACGCGGCCGACCTGCCCCGGCTCGCCGACTCGCTCGGCGGGTACGCCCCGGTGGCGGCCGTGGTCGGCGGCGCGCTGCTGCTGGTCGCGCTGGTGCCCCGGACGTTCGTCACGCTGGCCTCGGGCGCGATCTTCGGGCCGGTGCAGGGCGCCGCGTACGCGCTCGGCGCGGCGCTGCTCGCGGCGGCGCTCGGCTTCGCGGTCGGCCGGCTGCTGGGCCGGGACTTCGTGGCCGAGCGGGTCCGCGGTCGCCTGGCCCGGCTGGACGGCTGGTTCGCCCGGCAGAGCGTGTTCGGGGTGATCACCGTCCGGCTGCTGCCGATCGCCGGCTTCGGGTTGGTCAGCTACGGCTACGGCACCACCGCGGCCCGGGTGCTGCCGTTCCTGGCCGGCAGCGTGATCGCCTCCGCCCCGACCGCCATCGGCTACGCCGCGATCGGCGCGGCGGTGACCAGCCCCGGTTCGATCAACTGGTACGCCGCCGCGCCGGCCAGCCTCGGCCTGATCGCCAGCGTGCTGATCATCCATCGCTGGTGGCGGGCCGAGCGACAACGCCGGCTCGGTCCGAGCTGACGTGGCCGGCACCGGGGAGACGCTGCCCGGCGGGTTCATCGCCGAGGTGGTCCGGGTCGGGGACACGGTCCGCCGGACCCGGCCGGCCAACGCCGACTTCGTCGCCGCGCTGCTGGTTCACCTGGCGTCGACCGCGCCCGGGATCGCGCCCGCGTACCTCGGGGTGGACGAACAGGGCCGGCAGGTGCTCTCCCACATCGACGGCGTGGTCCCGTGGCGCGACCGGGAGGAGCCGGCCTTCTTCGCCGACGCGGCGCTGACCGGCCTGGCCGGGCTGGTCCGGGCGCTGCACGACGCCTGCGCCGGCACCGGGCTGGCCGGCGGCGCGGAGACGGTCTGCCACCGGGACCTGTCCCCGAAGAACACGGTGTACCGGGCCGGACCGGCCGGTCCGGTGCCGGTGGCGCTGCTGGACTGGGACCTCGCCGGTCCGGGTCGGCGCATCGACGACGTGGCGTTCGCCGGCTGGCACTGGGGCACGCTCGGCGGCGACGCCGACCCGGCCGAGCTGGGCCGTCGCTGCCGGCTGCTCTGTGACGCCTACGAGGGCCCGGCCGGCGGGCTGCTCCCCCGCGCCGAACTGGTCACGGTCATGTGGGACCAGATCGGGACCACCTGGCGGGGCATCGACGCCGGCGCCGACCGGGACGAGCCCGGCATGCGCCGGTTGCGCGCCGCCGGCGCGGTCGAGACGGTACGCGGCTGGCACGACTGGCTGCACCGACACCGCCGGGCGGTCTCCGCCGCGCTCGGCACCACCTGACCGCCGCCCGCACTCGCGGCGGGCCACCGGCCCGCGGCCCGGGTCGCGTGGAGACACGTCCCCGGTGCGGCCTGCGCCTGGGAGTGCCTACGAACTTGATGGCGTAGGTGGCTCAGCCACGACGCCTCCCGGCGTGTGGTGCCGGCGAGTCATCCACGCCATCACGTTCGTAGGCTCCGCGGAGTCACCTCTCCGGTCCCGGACGGCGACCGGCCACGACCCCCGACCTGGGGTCAGGCGACGACCGAGACCATCCGGCCCTTCACCACGATCACCTTGCGCGGCTCCTTGCCGGCCAGCACGCCGGCGACCGCCTCCAGCGCGGTCGCGCGGACCACGTCCTCGGGCGCGTCGGCCGGCACCTCGACCCGGCCGCGGACCTTGCCGTTGACCTGCACCGGGTAGGTCACCGACTCGGCCACCAGCAGGGCCGGGTCGGCCACCGGGAAGTCCGCGTACGTCAGCGAGGTGTCGTGGCCCAGCCGGCGCCACAGTTCCTCGGCGATGTGCGGGGCGAACGGGGCGACCATCAGCACCAGCGGCTCGGCCACCTCGCGCGGCGTCTCCGCCAGCCTCGTCAGGCCGTTGGTCAGCTCGATCAGCTTGGCGATCGCGGTGTTGAACCGGATCGCGTCCATGTCGACGCGGACCCCGTCGATCACCTTGTGCAGCAGCCGCCGGGTCGCCTCGTCGGCGGGCGCGTCGGTGACCCGCGACGCGCCGGTCCCCTCGTCGACCACCGTGCGCCAGACCCGCTGCAGGAACCGGTACGAGCCGACCACCGCCCGGGTCTCCCACGGACGGGACACCTCCAGCGGGCCCATCGACATCTCGTACACCCGGAACGTGTCGGCGCCGTACGCCGCGCACATGTCGTCCGGGGTGACCACGTTCCGCAGCGACTTGCCCATCTTGCCGTACTCGCGCCGGACCTCCGTCTCGCCGTGGAACCACCGGCCGTCGACCTCGACGACCTCCTCGGCCGGCACGTACGCGCCGCGCGGGTCGGTGAACGCGTACGCCTGGATGTAGCCCTGGTTGAACAGCCGGCGGTACGGCTCGAACGAGGAGACGTGCCCCAGGTCGAACAGCACCTTGTGCCAGAAGCGGGCGTACAGCAGGTGCAGCACGGCGTGCTCGGCGCCGCCGACGTACAGGTCGGTTCCCCCGCAGTCGCCGGGCCGCCGCGGGCCCATCCAGTACGCCTCGTTCTCCGGCTCGGCGAAACGGTCGGCGGCGGTCGGGTCGACGTAGCGCAGCTCGTACCAGCAGGAGCCGGCCCACTGCGGCATCACGTTGGTCTCCCGGGTGTACCGCTTCGGCCCGTCACCCAGGTCCAGCTCCACCTCGACCCAGTCGCGTCGCCGCGACAGCGGGGTCTCCGGGTTGCTGGCGGCATCCTCCGGGTCGAACGTCTTCGGCGAGAAGTCGTCCACCTCGGGCAGCTCGACCGGCAGCATCGACTCCGGCAGCGCGATCGGCGCCCCGGTCTCGTCGTACACGATCGGGAACGGCTCGCCCCAGTAGCGCTGCCGGGAGAACAGCCAGTCCCGCAGCCGCCAGGTGGTCGCGCCGACGCCGCGCCCCTCGGCCTCCAGCCAGCCGATGGCCCGGGCCTTCGCGTCGGCCAGCCCCAGGCCGTTCAGGTCCAGGCCGGCCGCGGGCGCGGCGCTGTTGATCCGCGGCCCGTCCCCGGTGTACGCCCCGCCGGTGAACCCCTCCGGCGGCTGCACGGTACGCACCACGGGCAGCTCGAAGACCTCGGCGAACGCGTGGTCCCGCTCGTCCTCGGCGGGCACCGCCATGATCGCGCCGGTGCCGTAGCCGGCCAGCACGTAGTCGGCGATGAAGATCGGCACCGGCGCGCCGGTGACCGGGTGGTCGGCGTAGGCGCCGGTGAAGACGCCGGTCTTCTCCCGGGTGTCGGCCTGCCGCTCCATGTCCGTCTTGGCGGCGGCGGCCTTGCGGTACGCCTCGACCGCCTCGCGCGGGCCCGCGTGCCCGCCGGTCCAGGCGTCCCGGGTCCCCGCCGGCCAGGCCGCCGGCACCAGCGCGTCGACCAGCTCGTGCTCGGGCGCCAGCACCAGGTAGGTGGCGCCGAAGATGGTGTCCGGCCGGGTGGTGAACACCCGCACCGCGGCGGCGTCGGTCGGGAAGTCGATGTGCGCGCCGGTGGACCGGCCGATCCAGTTGCGCTGCATCAGCTTGATCGGCTCGGGCCAGTCCAGCGTGTCCAGGTCGTCCAGCAGCCGGTCGCCGTACGCGGTGATCCGCATCATCCACTGCTTCAGGTTGCGCTTGAAGACCGGGAAGTTGCCCCGCTCGGAGCGACCGTCGGCGGTGACCTCCTCGTTGGCCAGCACGGTGCCCAGCCCGGGGCACCAGTTCACCGGCGCCTCCGAGACGTACGCCAGCCGGTGGTCGTCGACGACGCGGCGGCGCTCGGCCACGGTCAGCTCCGCCCAGGGGCGGCCGTCCGGGGTGGGCCGGGTGCCGCCCTCGAACTCGGCGATCAGCTCGGCCACCGGGCGGGCCCGGCGCGCGTCCGCGTCGTACCAGGAGTTGTAGACCTGCAGGAAGATCCACTGCGTCCAGCGGTAGAACTCGGTGTCGATGGTGGCGACCGAGCGCCGCTCGTCGTGGCCCAGCCCCAGCCGGCGCAGCTGCGCCTTGTACCGCGCGATGTTGGCCACCGTGGTGGTCCGCGGGTGGGTGCCGGTCTGCACCGCGTACTGCTCGGCCGGCAGGCCGAACGCGTCGAAGCCCATCGCGTGCAGCACGTTGTGGCCGGCCATCCGCTGGTAGCGGGCGTAGCAGTCGGTGCCGATGTAGCCCAGCGGGTGGCCGACGTGCAGGCCCGCGCCCGACGGGTACGGGAACATGTCCAGCACGTACAGCTTCTCGGCGCCGGCTCGGGGGTGCCCCGGGTCGGCCAGCGGGCCGGTCGGATTCGGGGCGTGGAAGGTGCCCTCCCGTTCCCAGGTGTCCTGCCAGCGGTGTTCGATCTCCTCGGCCAGGGCGGCGGTGTACCGGAACGGGGGAATGTCGGTGGCCGGTGCGGCTGCCTCACTCATGGCGTCTCCTCAGGTCTGCTGGGGGCACAAAAAAGCCCCTCGCGCAGGAGGGGCGGCCGTGCTGTCGCGCGTTCAGCGCATCAGCACGGCTCGGTAAGAAGCAGGAAGACTCCGGCCATGGGTCGCAGTGTACCCCGGTCCCCCGTCCGGCGAATATTCCGGGCGTAACCGACCGACCACCTGCGGGAGTCGGCGTTCCCGGCAAACATGGTTAGCCTGAGAGGCCAGTGAGATGCGTGCGGCAGACGAGGCTCGGCGTCGCGAACCCAACGGCGGGTCCAGGTGCTCTATACAGAGCTGCCGTTCCGGCGACGAGGAGGAGGCCCGTGACACAACAGACCTGGGACGAGGTGGGCGGTCTGCTGCCGCACGACGAGTTCCGTGCCGCCAGTGAGGCCGTCGTGGCCAACATCGAGCAGGTCATCGAGGGCAAGACGGCCACCGTCCGGCTCGCCCTGGCGGTGCTGCTCGCCGAGGGCCACCTGCTCATCGAGGACGTTCCCGGCGTCGGCAAGACCAAGCTGGCCAAGGCGATGGCCCGTTCCATCGACTGCTCGGTCCGCCGCATCCAGTTCACCCCCGACCTCCTGCCCAGCGACGTCACCGGCGTCAGCGTCTACAACCAGGAGACCCACGACTTCGAGTTCCGCCCCGGCGCGGTCTTCGCCAACCTGGTGGTCGGCGACGAGATCAACCGGGCCTCGCCGAAGACCCAGTCGGCCCTGCTCGAGTGCATGGAGGAGCGGCAGGTCACGGTCGACGGGGTGACCTACCAGCTCCAGACGCCGTTCATGGTGATCGCGACGCAGAACCCGATCGAGATGGAGGGCACCTACCCGCTGCCCGAGGCGCAGCGGGACCGGTTCACCGCCCGCATCGCGATGGGGTACCCGGACCCGAACGCCGAGCTGGCCATGCTGGACGGACACGGCGCCACCGACCCGCTGTCCGGCCTGCGCCCGGTCTCCGACGCGGCCACCGTGCGGCGGCTGATCGGCCACGTCCGCCAAGTGCACGTCGCCGACGCCGTCAAGCAGTACGCGATCGCCCTGGTGACCGCCACCCGAGAGGCGCCCGACCTGCGACTCGGCGCCTCCCCGCGGGCCACGCTGCAACTGCTGCGCACCGCCCGCGCGGTGGCCGCGCTGGAGGGCCGCGACTACGTCCTGCCGGACGACCTCCAGGCACTCGCGGTGCCGGTGCTGGCACACCGGATCATCCCGACCGCGGACGCGCAACTGGCCCGGCGCACCACCGACGCGATCGTCGCCGAGCTGGTGCACCGCCTGCCGTTGCCGCACGACCGGCAGCGCTCCCCGTACGACACCCGGCCCGGTGGCACCGGCAACGGCAACGGCCGGGGGCCGTACGAGCCGCGGAGGCCGTGACGTGCGCGACGGGCTGCGTGGGCTGACCACCCGCGGGCGCTCCTTCCTGGCGGCCGCGGTCGCCGCCGCGATCTCCGCCGCCATCCTCGGTGAGAAGGACCTGCTCCGGGTGGCCGTCCTGCTCGCCGTCCTGCCGCTGCTGGCCGCCGCGTACGTCGGTCGTAGCCGCTACAAGCTGGCCTGCAACCGCACGCTCGATCCGCACCGGGTGCCGGTGGGCGCCAGCTCCCGGGTGGTGCTGCGGTTGCAGAACCTGTCCCGGCTGCCCACCGGCACGCTGCTGCTGGAGGACCGGCTCCCCTACGCGCTGGGCAGCCGGCCCCGGGTGGTGCTGGAACGGCTCGGCGCGCACCAGGCCAGCTCCGTGGCGTACACGGTCCGGGCCGACGTGCGGGGCCGCTACGACGTGGGCCCGCTGGTGATCCGGCTGACCGACCCGTTCGGGCTGTGCGAGCTGACCCGCTCGTTCCCCAGCACCGACCACCTCACGGTGATCCCCCAGGTCACCCCGCTGCCCGCGGTGCGGCTGCCCGGCGAGTACGCCGGCAGCGGCGACAGCCGGGCCCGCTCGGTGGCCGTGCACGGCGAGGACGACGCCGCCACCCGGGAGTACCGGATGGGCGACGACCTGCGCCGGGTGCACTGGAAGTCGACCGCGCGCACCGGCGAGCTGATGGTGCGCCGCGAGGAGCAGCCCTGGGAGAGCCGGGCGACGGTGGTGTTGGACACCCGCGCCGCCGGGCATCGCGGCGAGGGTCCGACGGCCAGCTTCGAGTGGGCCGTCTCGGCCGCCGCCAGCATCGCCGTGCACCTGCGCCAGGCCGGCTACAAGCTGCGCCTGGTCACCGGCAACGGCGCCGACGTGGGCGCCACCGAGGCCGGCGGCGAGGGGGTGCTCCTCGATCACCTCGCCGAGGTGCACCTCGACCGACGCGGCGAGATCACCACGCTGGTGCAGCAGGTCCGGCAGCGGGCCGACGGCGGCCTGATCATCGCGCTGCTCGGCACGCTCGGCGACGCCGAGGCGGAGCTGCTGGCCGGGCTGCGTGGCAACGGCGCCACCTGCGTGGCGTTCCTGCTCGACAGCAACACCTGGCTGAACCTGGCGCCGAAGGCACGGGCCGAGGCGGAGCGGGCGCACGGCAGTGCCGCGCTCGCCCTGCTGCAGAGCGGCTGGCGGGTGATCGGGGTGGAGCACGGCAACCGGCTGCCGGCGCTGTGGCCGCAGGCCGGGCGCGGCTCCCAGGGCTTCGCCCTGCGGGCGGCGCTGGCCGAGACCGTCGCCGGAGGCATGCGATGACCGGAAGGGTGGTTCGGTGATCCCGCACCGCAACATCGGCTTCGTCGCCGCGGCGGCGACGCTGCTGGCGGCGGCCCCGCTGTCGGCGATCTTCGAACGCTGGACGTGGCTGGTCCAGGCGGCCATCGTGGTCGCCGTGGTGGCCGGCGCGGCGGCGCTGGCCCGGCTGGGACGGGCCCCGCTCTGGGGCCAGTTGCTGGCCATGCTGGCCGGCCTGACGCTGGGCCTGACGTGGGTATTCCCGGGCGGCACCGAGGCGTTCGCGTTCGTGCCGACCCCGGCCACGTTCGCCCACTTCGGTGACCTGCTCCAGACCTCGTTGCAGGACATGCGCGGCTACGGCGTCAAGGTGCCCGACGTCGACTCGCTGCTCTTCCTCGCCGTGCTCGGCATCGGCGCGGTGGCCGTGGTGGTGGACGTGCTCGCGGTCGGGCTGCGCCGGCCGGCGCTGGCCGGGCTGCCGATGCTGGCCATCTACTCGGTGCCGGTGGCGGTCTACGTGGACAGCGTCCCGGCCACCCCGTTCGTGGTGGGCGCCGCCGGTTACCTGTGGCTGCTGGTCACCGACAACGTCGACCGGGTGCGCCGGTTCGGTCGCCGGTTCACCGGCGAGGGCCGCGACGTCGACGTCTGGGAGGCGTCGCCGCTGGCCGCGGCCGGCCGTCGGCTGGCCGTGGTCGGGGTGGTGGTGGCGGTGGCGCTGCCGCTGGCCGTGCCGGGGATGACCGGCGGCCTGATGAACAACCTCGGCACCGGCCCCGGCGACGGCAACGGGCGGCCCGGCCAGGGCGGCAGCACGGGCCGGATCGACCTGTTCGCCGCGCTCAGCGGGCAGCTCAACCAGAGCGAACGGTTCGACCTCGTCAAGGTCACCACCAACGAGCCGAACCCGTTCTACCTGCGCCTCGGCGTGGTGGACGATCTGCGGCCGAGCGGCTTCCAGGCGCGCGTGCCCAGTGGGCAGCCGGTCACCCGCGGCCTGCCCGACCCTGCCGAACGCGCGCCCCGCGGGGTCGAGCAGCAGCGCTACCGCGCCACCGTCGAGGTGACGAAGAACCTGAACATGCCACTGATGCCGGTCTACGCCGAGCCGGTGAAGACCGATGACCTGGCCGGCAACTGGCGCTACGACCCGCAGCAGCAGATCGTCTTCTCGAGCCGCGACAACGCCCGCGGCAAGCGCTACTCCTTCGACTACGTACGGTCGACGTTCAGCCCGGCGGCGCTGCGCGCCGCGCCGTCCCTGCCGTCGGACAGCGCGGTGCTGCGCCAGCAGACCGTCACCCCGTCGGTCCCGGCCGTCGACCGGCTGGTCGAACGGCTGGTGAAGGGCCGGCAGACCGACTACGACAAGGTCCGGGCGGTCTACGACTACTTCTCGGTGGAGAACGGGTTCACCTACGCGCTCTCCACCCGCGCCGGCAGCAGCGGGGACGACATCACCGACTTCCTGGCCACCAAGGTCGGCTACTGCCAGCAGTACGCGGCGGCCATGGCCTGGCTGGTGCGGGCGGCCGGCGTACCGGCCCGGGTGGCGGTGGGGTTCACCAACGGCAGCAACGGCGGCGACGGCTCCTACGTGCTGACCAACCAGAACCTGCACGCCTGGACCGAGGTCTACTTCGGCGGGATCGGCTGGGTGCCGTTCGACGCCACCCCGGCGGCGAGCATCCCGGGTTCGGTGCGGTCGGCCTGGGCCCCGGACACCGACGCCCCGGAGGAGGTCACCCCCGCGCCGGGCAGCAGCGCCGCGCCCGACGCGACCGACCCGTCGGCCGGCCCGAACGAACCGGACCGCCTGGACAAGGACGCCGACCAGGGCCTGGCGGTCGGTGAGAACGGGCCGACCCGGCAGGACCGGGTCTGGCCGTGGTGGCTGGCCGGGGTGCTCGCGCTGCTGGCGCTGCTGGCCGTGCCGGCCCTGCGCCGCTCCGCGCTGCGTCGTCGGCGGCGGGTCCGGGCGACCCTGCCGGCGGCCACCGCGATGGCCGTGCCCGGGCAGCGGGGCCGCGGCCCCGAGATGGTGGTCGGGGTGGACGCCGAGGCGGCCCGCGTCGACGCGCACGCCGCCTGGGACGAACTGCTCGACACGCTTGTCGACTTCCATGTGCCGGTGGACGGCACGGAGACGCCGCGGGCCACTGCCGAGCGGTTGAGCCGGGAGGCGCTGGTCGAGGACGCCGGCGCGGTGACCGGGGTACGGCTGCTGGGTCGGGCCGAGGAGCGGGCCCGGTACGCCCGTGACCCGCTGACCGACGCCGAGTTGCAGCCGGCCCTGCGGACGGTCCGGGGAGCGCTCGCCGCCCGGGCGGACCGGCGGACCCGACTGCTGGCGGCGGTGCTGCCGCCGTCGGTGCTGGCGCGGTGGCAGAACGCCCTGGCCGAGCGGTCGGCCCGCCTGGTCACCGTCACCGGGCAGGCCCGGCAGCGAATGCTGCGCTGGAACCCACGTCGCCTGCTGGCCAACCGCCCCGCCCGCTGACCCCCGCCCCCTCTCCCCTCCCCTTCGCAGATTCACGGAAAGAGTGGTTATCCGGGCCCGGATAACCACTCTTTCCGTGAATCAGGGGAACAACGCACGGGGTGGGGGTGACGTGGCGAATGCGCTTGCCGGCACGCCGGCAAGCGTCCGTCGCGGCCCCGCCCGGGTCAGGGGCGGGGCGTGGTCAGCGGTGGCCCTCCGGGCGCTGCCGCCAGCGGTCCTCCATCCGATCGAGGAAGGAGCCCCGGCGGCCACTGCGGCCACGGGGACGACGCCGACTTGTCGTTGTGCCGCCCACCACGTGCAGGTCGGGCGACTGGGACTTGCGGTGCGACTGCACCGCGTAACCCAACGAGGCCAGCATGACGACGAAGCCCGCCACGGCCACCGCAGGAATCTTGATCACGGCACCGTAGATCAACAGTGCCAGACCAGCGACGACCACGCCGGCAGCGACGAGCACGCGACGCCGCGCGTGGAAACGCGGGTCGCTGGCGCGCACGGCCGAGGCGAACTTGGGATCCTCGGCAAGCGACCGCTCGATCTGCTCGAACAGCCGCTGCTCGTGCTCCGAGAGCGGCACGGCACTCCTCCCCGGTCACGTTGGTCGGCCCGGTCGGGCCGACAGACCGTGGCAGCCAACCGGCTGCTTACCCGCAAGTCTACGAGGGGGCTCGCGCGTCGGAAAGCGGGACGACCTACGGCCGGGTCGGTTTTTCGACTTGTCGTGGATCGCGCCGGCCGAGAAGACTGGCCGGACCTATGACGGACCGCCCGAAACGGGCGGCCGCCGCGTCCGCCGCCGCTTCCGCCTCCCGCCACCCCCGCTCCGGTGCACCCAGGGTGAGCTGCTGCGGCGTCTCCTCCGCCGCGGCCAACCCCTCCATCCGTACGCCGACCAGGCGAACCGCCTCGCCAGGGGCGAGAGCGAGCCAGAGCGCCCAGGCCGTGTCGAACATCTCCCGTGCGGTATCGGTCGGCACGCCGAGCGTGCGGGAACGACTGATCGTGCGGAAATCGGCGAACCGGACCTTCAGTGACACCGTACGACCCACCTGACCGGCCGCCCGCAGCCGGGCGCCCGCCTTCTCGGCCAGGGCGAGCAGCGCGCGCCGGATCTCGACCGGGTCGGTGACGTCGGTGTCGAACGTGACCTCCGCCCCGATCGACTTCTCCACCTGCTCCGGGGAGACCCCGCGCGGGTCCCGCCCCCGGGCCAGCTCGTGCAGGTGCGTCGCGGACGCCTCGCCCACCGCCCGGCGCAGCAGACCGGCCGGCGCCTCCGCCAGGTCGCGCACCGTACGCAGGCCGAGCCGGCGCAACGCCTCCGCCGAGCGTTCCCCCACCCCCCACAGCGCCGACACCGGCAGCGGGTGCAGGAAGTCCAGCACCCGGTCGGCGGGCACCACGAGCAGGCCGTCCGGCTTGGCCCGGGTGGAGCCCAGCTTGGCCACGAACTTCGTCGGCCCCACCCCGACCGAGCAGGTCAGCCGCTGCTCCTCGGCCACCCGGCGACGGATCAGCGCGGCGATGGCCGCCGGTCGCCCGAACAGCCGGCGGGCACCGGCCACGTCGAGGAACGCCTCGTCCAGGGAGAGCGGCTCGACCAGCGGGGTGACGTCCCGGAAGATCTGCATGACCGCCCGGGACGCGGCCGAGTAGGCGGTGAAGTCGGGCGGCAGGTAGACCGCGCCCGGACAGAGCGCCCGGGCCCGGGCGGTGGGCATCGCACTGCGGACCCCGAACTCCCGGGCCTCGTAGCTGGCGGAGCTGACCACGCCGCGTGGCCCGACGCCGCCCACCACCACCGGCCGGCCACGCAGCTCGGGGCGGCGACGCACCTCCACCGAGGCGAAGAACGCGTCCATGTCGACGTGCAGGATGGAACAGGCGGTGTCGTCGGCGTCCGGCCCGAAGCGCGGGTCACCGCCGCCCCGGGGCAACGACTGGCTGCGGCCCATGCCCCGCAGGCTAGCCCGCCGGTCCGACAACCCCACCGGTCAGCCCCGTCCGGGCGGGCGCGGCCGGACCGGTCAGCCCCGGACCACCAGCAGCGGGACGGTCATCTCCGCGGCGGTGTCCGCGCCGTGGTACGCCACCAGCCGCGACACCATCGGCGGCTCGGACCGGGTGGCGAGCACCGCGTACGTGTCCCGGCAGACCACCACCACGTCACCGATCCGGGCCAGGTGTGCCTCCGGCACCGGCCCGAACCAGCCGGTGGCCACCGCCTCCGCCCGGGTCAGCACGTCGGCCGCCCCGCCCAGCACCCCACGCCAGGCGGCCACCACGTCGACCTCGGCGCCCGGCTCGACGTGCAGGTAACGGACCCGGGGCTCGCCGGCCACCACCCGCACCCCGGCCCGCAGCCGGGGATCGGCGTCCAGGTCGATCCGGTGCCCCACGGGAATGTCGAGCTGGCCGTGGTCGGCGGTGACCAGCAGCGCGGCGTCCGGCGGCAACCCGTCCAGCAGGCGGGCCAGCAGCGCGTCCACCTCGGCGGCGGCCGTCCGCCAGGGCGCGGAGTCGACGCCGCTGAGGTGCCCGTGGCGGTCCAGGTCGGGGTGGTAGCCGGAGACCAGCGTGGGCCCGACGCCGGCGGCCAGCGCGGTGAGCATCCGGGCGGCGAGCGCGTCGATCCCGGCCGCGCCCCGGTAGTCGCCGCCCCGGTTGGCGGCCAGCGTCAGGCCACTGCCGGCGAACTCGGGGCGGCTCACCACGGTCACCGCCACGCCGGCGGCGCGGGCCCGCTCGTACCAGGTGGGGACCGGTTGCCAGCGGACCGGGTCGGGGTCGCCGGCCCAGTCGACGTGGGTGAGCACCCGGTCGGTGCCGGGCACCCGGACCGTGAAGCCGAGCACGCCGTGCGCGCCCGACGGGGCGCCGGTGCCGAGGCCGACCAGGCTGGTCGGGGTGGTGGAGGGGAAGCCCACGGTGAGCGGTGTGCCGGTGGTGGCGGCCAGCCCGGCCAGCGTCGGCGCGTACCGGGCGGCGGTGGGGATCTGGTGCCAGCCGAGGCCGTCGACGAGCAGCACGGCGACCCGGCGGACCCCGGCGAGCCGGGGCGTCAGGTCGAGCCGGTCGACCGCACCGGGCACGCCGAGCAGCGACAGCGCGCTGGGCAGCACGTCGACCAGGCCGCCGCCGTCGTAGCGGGGCGCGACCCGGTCCAGTGGGGCCGGGACCGGGCCGGTCATGCCGGGCGGCGGGCGAACAGGTGCAGTTGGGCGGCCAGGTCCCGGTACGGCGACCGACCGGCCAGGGCCCGTTCCAACTCCACCAGGGCGGCCGGCTGACCGTCGGCCACGGCGGCCGGCAACAGGTCGGCGAGCACGCGTACGCCGTGGATCTCCTCGACGACGAGCCCGGCGGCGGTGAGCAGCGCGGCCGCGCCGTCGGCGTCGTAGCGGCGGCGCAGCGTGTCCCGGCCCCCGGCGGTGCCGTGCGGGTCGGCGGCGAGCGCGGCGGCGGCGTCGAGCTGCCCGTTCATCGCCCGGCCGAGCACCGCGGCGGCCCGCGCGGCGACCAGCACGCTGGCCGCGCCGCCGGGACGCAACGCGGCGACCAGCGCCGCCGTCACCGGCTGCGGGTCGTCGACCACCTCCAGGACGGAGTGGCAGAGCACCAGGTCCACCGAGGCCGGTTCGACCAGCCCGGCGAGCGCGTCGGCGTCGCCCTGCGTCGCGCGTACCCGATCGGCGACCCCGGCCTCGGCGGCCCGGCGGGTCAGCGCGGCGAGCGCGTCGGGGCTGGCGTCGACCACGGTGACCCGGTGGCCGGCCTCCGCGAGCGGGACGGCGAAGCCGCCGGTCCCGCCGCCGACGTCGAGCACGGCGAGCCGTTCGTCGGCCCGCCGGCTCAGCTCGGCCCGGAGCACCGACCAGATCACGGCGGTGCGGGGGGTGAGGGTTCGGGTCTGCTCCACCCCGCCGAGCCTAGGGGTCAGGACTCGCCGCCGCCGGCCGGGTCCTCCTCGGCGCGGGAGCGCTGGGCGTTGGCCACCGGGCCGTCGGTCACCTGGTGCTCGCGCGGCTCGATCTCGTGGGTGGGCGCCCACCCGGCGCCGAGCCGGGTCCGTCGGGCGTTGGCCACGCCACCGGGGTACGTGCTGTGAAAGGTCATCTGGTTCATCCCCCATACCCGGGTGGGCCGCTCTGCCCACCCGTGTCCGGGAGTCTCCCGTGTCCGGCCCCGGGAAACCGTAATGTGGATCACTACGGTCAACGGAAATCCCGGGACGCCGGCGTGACGGGCGGCTCGATCGCGTCCAGCCGGTCCGCGGTGAGGTTCGTGACGCCCTCGTGCCGCTGCAACCGGCCCCGCACCACCAGCGCGCCGCTGGTGCGGGCGATTCGACGGTAGCGCTGCCACAGCCCTGGCGAACACGTGACGTTGAGCATGCCGGTCTCGTCCTCCAGGTTGAGGAACGTGACCCCGCCGGCGGTCGCCGGCCGCTGCCGGTGGGTGACGATCCCGCCGACCCGGATCCGCTGCCCGGGCGCCACCTGGCCGAGGCGGGCGATCGGCACCGCGCCCAGCGCGTCCAGCCGGCCCCGGATAAACCGGGCCGGGTGGCTCTCCGGGGACAGGCCGGTGGCCCAGACGTCGGCGACCAGCCGGTCCACCGCCGCCATGCCGGGCAGCGTGGGCGGGTCCGCGCCGGTCACCGTGCCGGGCAGCCGACCGGGCCGGTCCTGGGCCGCCGCGCCGGCGGCCCAGAGCGCCTGCCGCCGGGTCAGCCCGAAACCGGCGAACGCGTCCGCGGTGGCCAGCGCCTCCAGCTGCGCGGCGGTCAGACCGGTCCGTCGGGCCAGGTCCGGCATGTCCCGGTACGGCCCGTGCGCGGCCCGCTCCGCCTCGATCCGCTCGGCCGCGTCGTCGCCGAGGGTACGGATGCTGCCCAGCCCGAGCCGGACCGCCGGCCCGCCCAGCCCCCAGGCGTGCGGCGGCTCGCCCGGCAGGCTCCCCCACCGGGTCTCCGGCGTCGACTCCAGCACCGCCTTGGCGCCGCTGGCGTTGATGTCCGGCCGGCGCACCTGGACCCCGTGCCGGCGGGCGTCGTCGGCCAGCGTCTGCGGCGAGTAGAAACCCATCGGCTGCGCGTTGAGCAGCGCGGCCAGGAACGGGCCCGGGTGGTAGCGCTTCAGCCACGAGCTGGCGTAGACCAGGTACGCGAAGCTCATCGCGTGGCTCTCCGGGAAGCCGTAGCTGGCGAACGCGGTGAGCTTGCGGTAGACGTCGTCGGCCAGCTCACCGGTGATGCCCCGCTCGGCCATCCCGGCGTAGAGCCGGTCGGCGATCCGGGCCATCCGCTCCACCGAGCGTTTCGCCCCCATCGCCCGGCGCAACTGGTCCGCGCCGGCCGCGTCGAAGCCGGCCAGGTCGATGGCGAGCTGCATGAGCTGCTCCTGGAACAGCGGCACACCGAGCGTCTTCTCCAGCGCGTTGCGCATCAGCGGGTGCGCGTACGTGACCGGCTCCTGGCCGTTCTTGCGCCGGATGTACGGGTGCACCGAGCCGCCCTGGATCGGGCCGGGCCGGATCAGCGCCACCTCCACCACCAGGTCGTAGAACTCGCGGGGCTTGAGCCGGGGCAGCGTGGCCATCTGGGCCCGGCTCTCCACCTGGAACACGCCGACCGAGTCGGCCCGGCAGAGCATGTCGTAGACCTCGGGGTCGTCGAGCGTCATCCCGCCCAGGTCCAGGCTCATCCCGATCATGTCGTAGCCGTAGTGCAGCGCGGACAGCATGCCGAGGCCGAGCAGGTCGAACTTGACCAGGCCGACCGCGGCGCAGTCGTCCTTGTCCCACTGGAGCACGCTGCGGCCGGGCATCCGGCCCCACTCCACCGGGCACACCTCGATCACCGGCCGATCACAGATGACCATGCCGCCGGAGTGGATGCCCAGGTGCCGGGGAAAGGTCTGCAACTCGTTCGCGTACGCGACCACCTGCTCGGGGATGTCCGCCACGTCGACCGCGGCGACCGAGCCCCACCTGTCGATCTGCTTGCTCCAGGCGTCCTGCTGGCCGGGCGAGAAGCCGAACGCCTTCGCCACGTCCCGCACCGCCGACCGGGGCCGGTACGAGATGACGTTGGCGACCTGGGCGGTGTGCTCCCGGCCGTAGCGGGCGTAGACGTGCTGGATCACCTCCTCCCGCCGGTCGGACTCGATGTCCACGTCGATGTCGGGCGGGCCGTCCCGTTCCGGGGCGAGGAACCGCTCGAACAGCAGCCGGTGCCGGACCGCGTCCACGTTGGTGATGCGCAGCGCGTAGCAGACCGCCGAGTTGGCCGCCGAGCCCCGCCCCTGGCAGTAGATGTCCTGCTCGCGGCAGAACGTGACGATGTCGTAGACCACCAGGAAGTAGCCGGGGAAGCCCAGCTCGTCGATCATCCGCAGCTCGTGCTCCAGTTGCGCGTACGCCTCCGGGTGCGCCTCGGGCGGCCCGTAGCGCTCCCGGGCGCCGTCCATGGTCAGCCGCCGCAGCCAGCTCATCTCCGTGTGCCCGGCCGGCACCGGGTACGCCGGCAGTTGCGGCGCGACCAGGTGCAGGTCGAACGCGAGTTCCGCGCCGAACTCGGCGGCCCGCGCCACCGCCCCCGGGTACGCGGCGAACCGCGCCGCCATCTCCGCGCCGCTGCGCAGGTGGGCGGTGGCCGCGGCGGGCAGCCAGCCGTCGATCTCGTCGAGGCTGCGCCGGGCCCGCACCGCCGCCAGGGTGGTGGCCAGCCGACGTCGCCCCGGCGTGGCGTAGTGCACGTTGTTGGTGGCCACGGTGGGCAGCCCGGCGGCGGCGGCCAGCTCGGCCAGCGCGTCGTTGCGGTCGGCGTCGACCGGGTGGCCGTGGTCGGTCAGCTCCACCGCCACCGTCTCCGCGCCGAACAACGCGGTCAACCGGTCCAGTTCCCGGGCCGCCGCGTCGACCCCGTCGGTGAGCAGCGCGGCCGGCACGTGCCCCTTGCGGCAGCCGGTGAGCACCAGCACGTGGTCCTTCAGCTCGGCGGCGATCTGCTCCAGCTCGCCGTAGACCGGGCGGCCCTTCTCCCCGCCGCGCAACTGGGCCCGGGAGATGGTGGCGGCGAGGCGCGCGTACCCCTCGTGGCCGTGCGCGAGCACCAGCAGGTGCCGGCCGAGCGGGTCGGGTTCGCCGTTCTGCGGGCCGGGCAGCCCGAGCGACAGCTCCGCCCCGAAGATCGTCGGCAGCCGCAGCGCGCGGGCCGCCTCGGCGAAGCGCACCACGCCGTAGAAGCCGTCGTGGTCGGTGACGGCGAGCGCGGTGAGCCCCAGCCGGGCCGCCTCCTCGGCCATCTCCTCGGGATGGCTGGCCCCGTCGAGGAAACTGAAGTTGGAGTGCGCGTGCAGCTCGGCGTAGGGCACCGTGCCGTCCGGGCGGGTCAGCTCCGGCGGCCGGTACTCCGCACGGCTGCGGCTCCAGGCCGGGGCGTCACCGCCGTCGGCGTCGACCGCGAGCGGGTCCACCACCTGCGGGTCCACCACGTGCAGGTGCCGCTCGCCCCGGACGCCCTCGCCCTTCGCTCGCCCGGAGAGCACCTGCTCCAGCTTCGACCAGGGCATCCTCGGGTTGTGGAAGCTCATGCCGCGCTCCCCCGCCCGGCACCCGTCGAGATCCTCCGGTCTGCCGAGATCTTGGAAGATGTCGGCCCCCGGGAGGGCCAGAAGCTTCCAAGATCTCCCGTATCGGCCGGTCGAAGGGTTGCCCGCGGCTGCCTGCCAACTTGATGGCACGGATGAGTCATGGCGACACCAGCGACGGAGGCGGTGGCGACACCAGCGACGGAGGCGGTGGCGACACCAGCGACGGAGGCGGTGGCGACACCAGCGACGGAGGCGGTGGCGACACCAGCGACGGTGGCGGCAACGGTGGCGGTGGCAGCGACACCGGCGGCGACAGGTCGGCGGGGTGACCCGGTTACGCCATCAAGTTCGTAGCCTCCGGCGAGCGGAAGTCGGCCCGGCACGGCGGCACGCCGCCGAGCCGGGGCGGGCCGCTCAGTCATAGATCGCCTCCACCAGCCACTGCCCGCCCTCGACGGCGAGCAGCAGGGCGGAGCCGTCGACCAGGCAGACCTGGAACCGGGCCCGCCGACGCGCCTCGGCCGGCGCCCACCAGCGCTCGTCCACCGGCCACGGGCCGGCCCACCCGGAGATCTCGGCCGGCCGGCCGGCGCCCACGGTCAGCCGGGCCGGCGCCGCGCTGACCGCCAGCCGGGCGCTCACCACGACCGGTTCCCCCGCCGCGTCGTGCACCTCGGCCGCCAGCGGGGTGGGCAGCACCACGGCCGGCGCCGGCGGCGGGATCCGCCCCGGCCACGGCGGCTCGGGCACCGCCCTGGCCCGGCCGGTCCGCCGACCGGCCCGCACCGCCGCCCGGCCCGACTCGGCGGACCCGACGGATGGTGTGGCGCCCGGGGGCGGGAGGGCCGGCAGGGGTGGCGGGCCGGGACGGGCGGGCACCCGCTCGTCGCCCCACGGGACCAGACGCACCTGGTCGGCCGGGGAGCGCCCCCCACCCAGGACGGCGGTGACCACCGCCTCGGGGCCGAGGATGCCCTGCACCCGGTTCAACGCGCGGTGCGCCCGCTCCCGCTCCGCGCCGGTCTCCCCCCACAGCCCCGGTTGCAGGCCGGCCTGGGCGAGCACCCCGTCCGGCACCAGCCGCAGCCGGATGATGCCGGCGGTCGGGCGGGCCGGGCGGGCCCCACCCCGGCCGTTGCTGCCGGAGAGCCACCCGTCGAGCTGCCAGCGGACCCGGTCGGCGATGGCCGCGGCGGTGAGCAGGCCGTCGTGCCGCCAGACCCGGTGCAGTTCCTGGCCGTGCGCGGTGACCGCCTCGATCCCGAGCCGGGTGCAGGCCAGCCCGTACGCGGCGAGCCGCTCGTGCAGTCGCTCGGCCAGCGTCCGCGCGGCGAACGCGGCGGCGTCGACCCGGTCGATCGGCTCGTCGTGCTCGGCGGTGACGGTCAGGTCGGCGGGCGGTTGCCGGACCGCGAGCGGTCGGTCGTCCCGCCCGGCGGCGAGCCGGTGCGCCAGCGCCCCGTCGAAGCCGAACCGGGCCAGGACGTCCCCGGCGGGCAGCGCGGCGAAGTCACCGAGGGTGCGTACGCCGAGGCGGCGCAGCAGGTCGACCAGGGCGGGCCGGCCGAGCGCCTCGACCGGCCGGGTGGCCAGGAACGCCGCGGTGCCGCCCGGGGGCACGATCCGCCCCTCCCGGGCGGCCAGGCCGGCCGCGAAGACCCCGTCGGCGATGCCGACCTGGCTCTCCACCGCGCAGCTCTGGGCCACGTGCTCGACGATCCGTTCGGCCGCCGCCTCCTCACCGCCGAGGTAGCGGCTCGGCCCCCGGGCGGCGGTCGCGCAGGCGCCGGGACGGATCACCTCGACGCCGGCGACCACCTCCTCGACGGCGGCCACCACCGGCTCGAACGCCCGCGCGTCCCGCCCGGGATCGTGGTCGACCACGGTGACCTGCGGGCAGCGGCCCTGGGCCTCCCGCCGGCGCAGCCCACGCCGGATCCCCTCGGCCCGGGCCCGCTCGGAGCAGGCCACCACCCGGTTGGCGTGCAGCACCACGACCGGGTCGGTGGCGGGCACGCCGTCGACGATCTCGGCGGCGAGGACGGGCCAGTCCGGGCACCACAGCAGCAGCGCCCGCGCCGGGGCGCTCACGGCCCGGCCACCGGGGCGACCACGCGCAGCCGGCGGCCCGGGGCGGCGGGGATGCCGGACCCGACCGAGCGGGGAATCACCCGGGTCAGCTCGTCGCCGGGCAGCCACACCTTGATCTCCTTGGGCCGGGCGGCGGCGCCCCGGCCACGGGCCGAGACGGTCACCTCGCGGCGGCGCAGCCGCCCGCGCCCCGGCCCGAGCCCCTGCCAGACGCCCCGGACCACCTGGAGCGTCACGTCCGCACCGTCCCACCGGCCGTACGGGACCAGCACGCTGCCACGTTGCCGGGCCCGGGCGGCCAGCCGGGCGGAGACCGCGGCGGAGACCGCGGCCGGCACGGCGGTGACCACCACGTCGACCCCGTCGATGAGCGCGGCGACGACGGTGGGCCACTCCGGCCCGGGATCGGGCACCAGGGCGAGCCGGTCCAGGGCGATCCCGGCCTCGGCCGCCGCGCCGGCCCCGAACGTGGGCACACCGATCACGGCGCACCACGAGCCGGCCCGGGACGCCTCGGCGAGCAGCGCGAGGATCAGCGAGGTGGCGCCGCTGTGCCGGGGTCGGCCGACGCCGACCGCGACGGTGCTGCCGCGTCGCAGCCCACGGTTGGGCAGCAGCCCGGTCAGCTCGGCCCGGACGGGAAGCACCCGGTGGCCACCGGCCGCGTCGGGCGCGCTCGCCGGACGCACCAGCTCGGCCAGGGCGGCGGAGCCGACCACCATGCGGCCCGCCATCGGACCAACCCCCCGTCGTGTTTTCGCCACGGGCCGGCCCGTGGTTGGTGCTGTGGATCATGTGGTGCGCTGGACCGTGTGGTGCGGCGTCCGGCCCCCCGGGTCCCGCCGATGGCGGCCGGACGCCACGACTTCAGGCGGCGGCCGCCCCGGGGCGCGGCGCGGCAGCCGACCCGGGGCGCGGCGCGGCGGCCGACCCGGAGCGCGGCGCGGTGTCGGAGCCGCCGAGGTGCAGGGGCCGGGGCAGGCCGTCGAGGGCCGGCTGGTGCGGCCGGCCGAGTGCGGTCTCCACCACGGTCACGAACTGTTCGGCGGCCCGGAGCAGGTCGTCGGCCTCCCGGGCGGTGACCACCCGGGGGATGCCGGCCTCGGCGGCGGCTCGCTTGCCGGCGCCGGCGGCGAAGTAGGCGGCCCACTCGTCCAGCTCGGGGGCGACGGTGGCGAGCAGCACCCAGACGCTGGTGATCCGGTTGCGTCGGGTGGGCGCGGGCCGGGCCCGGGCGGCCAGCACGGCGGCGGCGGCGCGCAGCGCCGCGAGGTGGGCGGCGGCGTACCGGAGACCGTCGGGGCGGGTGCGGGCGGCCTCGGCCAACCCCTCGCGGGCCACCGCGAGCAACTGGGCGGGGGTGCGGTGCGGCAGCACGTGCGCGGGCACCGTGGGCGCCTGGGCCGGACTGGTCGGCATGGGTCTCTCCTCCGCGTGTGGCCGGGGCGGGCGGTCGCGCGACGGGGGAACCGTCGCCCGGTCGCCCGGAGCGGTCGGTGCGGAGGAAGACGCACCTCAGGTGGCGGCCGGCCGGATGTGGACGCTTCCCCACACCCACACCCGGCCGGCGTGCCGGCGGGTCCGTCGCCCGCCGCCCGGGGGTCGTGGGCGGCGGGCGACGACCTGCCTGACGGGCTCGGACTCGCGACTGTCCGAAGCCCGGTGCGGCCCGCGGAGCCGCACCTTGTCCGGAAGTCGGCGCCGCGAAACACCGCTTCCGGAGCTGGGGAA
This sequence comes from Micromonospora sp. NBC_01392, assembly GCF_045040125.1. NCBI lineage: Bacteria > Bacillati > Actinomycetota > Actinomycetes > Micromonosporales > Micromonosporaceae > Micromonospora > Micromonospora sp. NBC_01392. Next base: position 5,497,080 of record NZ_CP109549.1, read on the forward strand.
CGGGTGGGCGACCCGAGCGCGTGCGGAGCGGGTCAACCGCGACCCGCGTCAAACGCGATCCAATCGAACACTCGTTCTAACTACCCTGACAGTACACCTCCCCACCGACGAAAACGCAACGTGTGACGTGCCCGGGACACGCCGGGTGGGCGGCCGGATTCCCAGCCGGCGCACAGCCGCGGCAAAGGCGGCCCGGAACTCGTCGGACCAGGGTTACCCCCATGAACGTCAGCCGTACCGAAAAACCCTTCCGGTGACCGCCACCGTGGCCGGCCGGCGCACGGTGCGCCGCACCCCGCCGGCCGCCCCCGCCTGGTGGGCCGACGTCGCCGGCGGCCTCGCGGCGCTCAGCCTGCTGGTCGTCACCGCCCTCTGGACCGCCGACCGTGGCGTGCAGGAGCTGTGGGCCGGCACGGCCACCGGGCTCACCTCGCTCGGCCGGCTCACCGGCCTGGTCAGCGCCGACCTGATGCTGATCCAGGTGGTGCTGATGGCCCGGGTGCCCCAGCTGGAGCGTCGCTTCGGCCAGGACCGCATCGCCCGTTGGCACCGGCTCGCCGGTCTCACCTCGTTCCACCTGCTCCTGGCGCACGTGCTGCTGACCGTCCTCGGGTACGCCGGCACCGCCCGCCAAGGGGTGCTCGCCGAAGCCTGGGACCTGGTCGTCACGTACCCGGGGATGCTGTTGGCCACCGCGGCGCTGGCGCTGCTGGTGCTGGTGGTGGTCACCTCGGTCCGCGCGGCCCGACAGCGGCTGCGCTACGAGTCCTGGCACCTGCTGCACCTCTACGCCTACCTGGGCGTCGCGCTGGCGTTGCCGCACCAGCTCTGGACCGGCGCCGACTTCATCGCCTCGCCGCTCGCCCGCGCCTACTGGTGGACGGTCTACCTGCTGGCGCTGGCCAGCGTGCTGATCTGGCGGCTCGGCCTGCCGGCCTGGCGCTCGCTGCGGCACCGGATCGAGGTGGCCGCGGTGGTGCCCGAGGCGCCCGGGGTCACCTCGGTCTGGCTGCGCGGGCGGGACCTGCACCGGCTGCCGGTCCGGGCCGGGCAGTTCCTGCTCTGGCGGTTCCTGGACGGGCCGGGCTGGTCCCGGGCCCACCCGTACTCGCTGTCCGCGCCGCCGCGCGGCGACCTGATGCGGATCACGGTCAAGGACCTGGGCGACGGCAGCGCCCGGGTGGCCGCCCTGCGTCCCGGCACCCGGGTGCTGATCGAGGGGCCGTACGGGCGGCTCACCGGGCAGCACTGGCGAGGCGGCGGGATCACCATGCTGGCCTGCGGCGTCGGCCTCACCCCGCTGCTGGCGTTGCTCTGGGAGCTGCCGTACGCGCCGGGGCAGGCGGTGCTCGCCTACCGCGCGCGTACCGGGGAGGACCTGGCCTTCTCCGCCGAGCTGGACCGGCTCGTCGCGGAGCGCGGGCTGGTGGTGCACCACCTGGTCGGCCCCCGGGCGGCGCGGCCGTCCTGGCTGCCGGCGTACGCCGAGGGGCTCGCCGAGGCCGAGGCGTTGCGCCGGCTCTCCCCCGACGTGGCCGGACACGACGTCTTCCTCTGCGGCCCGGACGGCTGGGTCGACGCCGTCCGCGCCGCGACCCGCGCGGCCGGAGTGCCCGACGCGCACGTCCATCACGAACGTTTCGCCTGGTGACAGGCGCGAAGGGAGGATCCGTGCGACGGATCACCATCTGGCTGCTGTCCACCGTGGCCGCGTTGGTGCTGCTGTTCAGCTACCGGACCAGCACCATGGGCGCCGGGGAGACCGGCGCGGTCGCGGCCAGGACCGACCCGGGCGGCGGCTCGTGGAGCGGCACGGACGGTGGCACCACCGGCTCCGACCCATCCACCGGCGGCGGCACCGGCACCGGCGACAGCGGCACCGGCAGCCCCACCGGGGGCGACAGCGGCACGGCCACCGGGTCGGTGGCGCAGACCCGGTGGGGACCGGTGCAGGTGAAGATCACCGTCTCCGGCGGGAAGATCACCGACGTCACCGCCGTGCAGGTACCCGACGGCAACCGGCGGGACCAGGAGATCAACGACTACGCGGTGCCGATCCTGCGGCAGGAGGCGCTCGCGGCGCAGAGCGCCCGGATCGACAGCGTCTCCGGAGCCACCGTCACCAGCGACGGCTACCGGGAGTCGCTCCAGTCCGCCATCGACGCGGCGCACCTCGGATGAGCGACCGGCGGGCCTGGGTGGCCCAGGTGATGGGGCTGCCGGTGAGCGTGCACCTGCGCGGCCCGCGGGTGCGTACCGGGGCGGTCGAGGAGCGGGTGGCCCGGCTCTTCGCCGAGCTGCGCGCGGTCGACGCGGTGTTCAGCACGTACCGGCCGGACAGCGTGCTGGGCCGCCTGCGCGGTGCGCCGCCCGGCCCGGCGGCGACCGCCGACCCGCTGGTGCGCGAGGTGGCCGGGCTCTGCGAGACGGCCCGCGTGCGGACCGGCGGCTGGTTCGACGCCCGCCGCCTGCCGCTGCCGCGGGGCGGCACCGGCTACGACCCGTCCGGCCTGGTCAAGGGCTGGGCGGTGGAACGGGCCGCCCGGCACCTGACCGACCTGGCCGACCACGACCTGTGCCTGAACGCCGGCGGGGACGTGCTGCTGCGGGCCGGGCCGGGCCGGCCGGCCTGGCGGATCGGGATCGAGGACCCCGACCGTCCGGACCTGGTGCTCGACGTGGTCGAGCGGGCCGCCGGCGCGGTCGCCACCTCCGGCACCGCGCGGCGCGGCGCGCACATCACCGACCCGCGCGCCGGGCGGCCGGCCGAGGCGGTCCGGTCGGTCACCGTGGTCGGTCCCGAACTGCTCTGGGCCGACGTGTACGCGACCGCGGCCGTCGCCCGCGGCACGGACGCGCTGGACTGGCTGGCCACCCTGGACGGGTACGCGGCCCTGCTGGTGGACGCCGCCGGCCGGGTCCGGGCCACCCCGGGCTGGCCCGGCTCCCGAGCCGTATCTTCTCCGCTGACGGACGGATGCCGGGGAGGATGAACTCGTGGGGACCGGTGAGGTCGACAAGAAGCGGCTGTTCGAGTTGCTCTGGGGCACGCCCGTCGGGCCCCGGCGCGGGCCGCGTCCCACGCTCTCACCCGCCGTCGTGGCCCGCGCCGGCATCGCCGTCGCCGACGCGGACGGGCTCGACGGGCTGACCATGCAGCGGGTCGCCGAGTCGCTGGCGGTGACCAAGATGGCGCTCTACCGCTACGTGCCGGGCCGGGCCGAGCTGGTCGCCCTGATGCTGGACGCGGCGCTGGGCGAGCCGCCCCCGGCCCCGGCCGCACCCGACGTCACGGCGCCGGGGGCGCTGGGTGAGCCGACGCCGGTCCCGACGGCCGACCGGGCCGCGCCCGGTGTTCCGGCGCCGGCCGGGGCGGGCTGGCGCGGGCAGCTCGACGACTGGACCCGGCGGCTGGTCGAGCGGTTCCGCCGGCATCCCTGGGCGCAGGCGGCAGCCGTCGGCGCGCGGCTGCCCGGCCCGAACGAGCTGGCCTGGGTGGAACGCGTCGTCGCCGCGCTCGCCGGAACCGGGCTCACCGCGTCCGAGCGGCTCGACGTGGCCACGCTGCTGGTCGGCCACGCCCGCAACCTGGCCGCCCTCCCGCCCGGGTCCGGCCGGGAGGCGGCGTTCGGCGCGCTGGTGCACGGCCGCGAGGACCGCTTCCCGGCCCTCGCCGCCGCCCTGTCCGCCCCCGCCCCCCGCGATTCCCCCACCACCCCCGACCCCACCCTGGACTTCGGCCTCGCCCGCATCCTCGACGGCATCCAGACCCTGCTCCACACCCGCACCCCGCACCCGCACTCCCACCCGCCACCCACCGGTCGATCATGAGGTTGACGGTCCGACACGCCGAGGGCGGCACCGCCAACCTCATGATCAACACATCCGGGTCCGGGTGGGGACCGGGTGGGGACCGGGTGGGGGAGAATCGGGGCATGCAGTCACAGGCACATCCGAACGTGCGGGCGGTGCAGCGGGCGCTCGACGACGCGGGAGCACGGGACGGGTCCGGCCGGGGCAGCGCCGTCCGGCTGCTGCCCGAGGCGGTGCACACCGCCGCCGCGGCGGCCGCGGCGCTCGGCGTCGCCGTCGGCGCCATCGCCAACTCGCTGGTCTTCGACGCGGACGGCAAGCCGCTGCTGGTGCTCACCTCCGGCGCGCACCGGGTGGACACCGCCGGGCTGGCCGCCACGCTGGGCGTGACCCACCTGCGCCGGGCCACCCCCGACTTCGTCAAGCGGCACACCGGGCAGGTGATCGGCGGGGTCGCCCCGGTCGGCCACCCCGGGCCGCTGCGCACCCTGGTCGACACCGCCCTTGAGGGGTACCCGGAGCTGTGGGCGGCCGGCGGGGTGCCGCAGGCGGTGTTCCCCACCACGTACGCGGAACTGCTGCGGATCACCGGCGGCGACCCGGCCGGGGTGGCGTGAACCCCGAGCTGGTCACGCTGCACGTGTGGCGCGTCCCCCGGCGGGCCGTGCCCGGGGCGCTGGCCCGGATGGCGACCCACCCGACGCGGCTGCGCCGGCTACCCGGCGTCCGCTTCGCCAAGCTGCTCGGCACCGGGACCGGCACCGGTTTCGGGCCGGGCGACGCCGACCTGACCCGGTGGGCCGCGCTGGTGGTCTGGGACTCCCCGGCCGACGCGACCCGCTTCGACACCTCCCCGGTCGCCCGTTCCTGGGCCCGGATCGCCGACGCCGCCGTCCGGGTGGACCTGCGCCCGCTGACCAGCCGGGGCCGGTGGTCCGGCCGGGAGCCGTTCGGCGCCCCGGCCGGCGGGCGGGTCACCGGGCCGGTGCTGGCGCTGACCCGGGCCCGACTGCGGGCCCGTCGGGCGGCCACGTTCTGGCGGGCCATCCCGCCGGTCGCCGGTGAGCTGCACGCCGCGCCGGGGCTGCTCGCCCGGTTCGGCGTCGGCGAGGCGCCGCTGGGCTGGCAGGGCACGGTGAGCGTGTGGCGTGATCCGGCGGACCTCGTCGCGTTCGCGTACCGTTCCCCCGAGCACCGCGCCGCGATCACCCGTACCCCCACCGAGGGCTGGTACGCGGAGGAACTGTTCGCGCGGTTCGCGGTGGGCGACGTCCGCGGCGACCGTACGGTGCTCGGCTGGGTCGCCGCCGAGGGCGACCCCGACTCCGCGAGAGGGAACGCATGAGGCTGGTGCGGTGGACGCCGGACGACCTGGTCCGGCGGCTGGACGACGTGGTCGCCGTCTACGGCGAGGCGATGGGCTACCGCGCCGACCTGCTGGAGGCCCGGCGCGGCTACATCGCCACCCACGTCCGCCGACCCGGGTTCCGGGCCGTCGCCAGCCTGACCACCGAGGGGCGCCTGGCCGGCTTCGGGTACGGCTACCTCGGCGCCACCGGCCAGTGGTGGCACGACCAGGTGTACCGGGCGTTGAACGCGCAGGCCCGGCAACGCTGGCTGGCCCGCCCGTTCGAGGTGGTCGAGCTGCACGTCCGCCCGCCCGCGCAGGGGCACGGTGTGGGCGCCCGTCAGCTCCGCGCGCTGCTCACCATGGCCGAGGGCGACACCACGCTGCTCTCCACCCCGGAGGCGGACGAGCAGGCGTCGCGGGCGTGGCGGCTCTACCGCCGGTTCGGCTTCGTCGACGTGCTGCGGCACTTCCACTTCCCCGGCGACGAGCGGCCGTTCGGCGTGCTCGGCCGGGACCTGCCGCTGCCCGCCCCCGAGCCGGGGACGACATGAGCCGCGCCCGGGTGCCCTGGGCGCTGCTGGCCGTGCTGGTCCTCGCCCAGATCTGCTACCCGCTCACCGGCGGCACGACCCGCGCCGGGCTGACCGTGGCCACCGTGGTGCTCGGCTGGCTGCTCTCCGTCGGCCACGCGCTGCTCACCCGGGGCACGCGGGTCGCCGCCGCGCTGGTCGCGCTCGTCACCGGCGGCGGGTTCGCGGTCGAGGCGCTCGGCGTGGCCACCGGGTTCCCGTTCGGCAGCTACGACTACTCCGGCGAGCTGGGCCCGAAGCTGGCCGGCGTACCGCTGATCATCCCGCTGGCCTGGACCTGGATGGCCTGGCCGGCGTGGCTCACCGCGGTCCGGCTCACCCGTTCCCGCGCCGCCCGGGTCGCGCTCGCGGCGGTGGGGCTCGCCGCGTGGGACCTGTTCCTCGACCCGCAGATGGTGGCCGAGGGCTACTGGACCTGGCTCGACGCCACCCCGGCGCTGCCCGGCCTGCCCGGCATCCCGGTCAGCAACTATCTCGGCTGGCTGGGCTTCGCGGTGCTGCTCGCCGCCGCGCTGCCCCCGCTCGCCGGGCCGTCCGTCGAGCGGGTGGACGGCCGGGACGGCCCGATGTTCACGCTCTACCTCTGGACGTACGCCTCCAGCGTGCTGGCGCACGCGGTCTTCCTCCGGCTGCCCGCGTCCGCGCTGTGGGGCGCGGCCGGCATGGCGGTGGCCGCGGTGCCGCTGGCGGTGGTGCTGTGGCGGGCCCGACGCGACCGCGCCGCCGCCCCGGATCCCGCGCCTCGGGTCGACGCGCCGGCATGACCGCCGCGCTCGCGCTGGTGGTGGCGGTCGCCGCGCTCACCGGGCACACGCTCGTCAACGCCGTCGCCTGGCTGCGCCGCCCGACCGGCGGCCCGGCCGAGGTGACCGAGCCGGTGGCGGTGCTGCTGCCGCTGCGCGACGAGGCCGCCCGGGTCACCCCGTGCCTGCGCGCGCTGCTCGCCCAGCGCGGCGTGCCCGGGCTGCGGATCGTGGTGCTCGACGACGGGTCCACCGACGGCACCGCCGACGTGGTCCGCGCGGTGGCCGGCGCCGACAGTCGGGTCACGCTGCTCACCGGCGTCGCGCCGCCGCCCGGCTGGCTGGGCAAGCCGCACGCCTGCTGGCAGCTCGCCACCCGCGCCGACCCGGCGCCGACCGTGCTGGCGTTCGTCGACGCCGACGTGGTGCTCACCCCGTACGCGGTCGCGGCGGCGGTGACCGGGTTGCGCACGGCCGACGCGACGCTGCTGTCGCCGTACCCCCGGATCGTGGTGCGGACGGCGGCCGACCGACTGGTGCAGCCGTTGTTGCAGTGGTTGTGGCTGACGTTCCTGCCGCTGCGCGCGATGGAACGCTCGCGGCGGCCCTCGCTGGCCGCCGCCGGCGGGCAGTTCCTGGTCGTGGACCGGGCCGGCTACCTGCGGGCCGGCGGGCACGCGGCGGTGGCCGACAAGGTGCTGGAGGACATCGAGCTGGCCCGGGCGGTGAAGCGGTCCGGCGGCCGGATCGCGCTGGCCGACGGCTCCCGGCTGGCCTCCTGCCGGATGTACGACGACTGGCCGCAGCTACGCGACGGCTACACCAAGTCGCTCTGGGCCTCGTTCGGCCATCCGGCCGGCGCGGCCGTCGTGCTGGCCCTGCTGCTCCTGCTCTACACCGCGCCGCCGCTGCTGGCCGTGGCCGCGCTGGTGGCCGGCGCGCCGGCGGTGGCCGGGGTGGCGTTCGGCGCCTACCTGGCCGGCGTCGCGGGACGCGTGGTCAGCGCCCGGGCCACCGGTGGCCGGGCCTGGCCCGACGCGCTGGCGCACCCCGTGTCGGTCGTGGTCCTGGGTTGGCTGACCGTCCGGTCGTACCATCTGCGGAAGCGACGCCGGCTCACCTGGCGGGGTCGCCCGGTCACCTAGGAGGGGCACCCCATGGCGCGCATCGTGGTCATCGGCGCCGGCGTGGGCGGGCTCGCCACCGCCGCCCGGCTCGCGGTCACCGGGCACGAGGTCACCGTCCTGGAACGGGCCGGCACGGTCGGCGGCAAACTCGGCCGCTACACGCACCACACCCCGGAGGGGGCGTGGCGCTTCGACACCGGGCCGAGCCTGGTCACCCTGCCGCAGGTCTTCTCCGACCTGTTCGAGGCCACCGGCGCGAAGCTCGACGAGTACCTCGACCTGGTCCCGCTGGACCCGATCGTGCGGCACGTCTTCCCCGGCGGCGGTCCCGCGCTGGACTCGTGCGCCGACCCGGACGAGTTCGCCGCGCGGATCGGCGCCGTGTTCGGCGACCGGTCCGCCGCCGACTGGCGGCGGCTGTGGCGCCGGGCCGAGCGGGTCTGGGCGGCCTCGCACCGGGACATCCTGCGCCGCACCGTGGACTCGCCGCGCGATCTGGCCGCGCTGGCCTGGCGGCTGGGTGACCTCGCCGCCATCGGTCCCGGCCGCACGCTGCGCGGGCTGGGCCGCAGCTACCTGTCCGACCGGCGGCTGCGGATGCTGCTGGACCGGTACGCCACCTACACCGGCGCCGATCCGCGCCGCGCGCCGGCCGCTCTGGTCGCCGTGCCCTACGCCGAGCTGGCCTTCGGCGGCTGGTACCTGCGCGGCGGGCTGGGCACGCTCGCCGACGCGCTGCTGTCGCGCTGCCTGGACCTGGGCGTGCTGATCCGCACCGGCGCGGCGGTCACCGGCATCGACGCGGCCGGCGGCCGGGTGCACGGGGTACGCGTCGCCGGGTCGGCCGCGCCGGTCCCCGCCGACGTGGTGGTGGCCAACACCGACGCGCTCACCGTCTACCGGGACCTGCTGCCCGACCCGCGCCGGCTGGCCGCGCTCACCGACCGCAGCCTGGCCGGTTTCGTGCTGCTGCTCGGCGTGCGCGGCGACTCCGGGCTGGCCCACCACAACGTCTTCTTCCCGCACGACTACGACGCCGAGTTCGACGCCGTGTTCGGGGCTCCCGGTCGCGGCGTGCGGGCCCGCCCGGCGCCCGACCCGACCGTGTTCGTCACCGCCGCCGACGACCCGGCGGTCCGGCCGGACGGCCACGAGGCGTGGTTCGTGCTGGTCAACGCGCCCCGGCACGGCACCGCCCCGGACGCGGTGGACTGGCGGCGGCCGGGACTGGCCGAGGCGTACGCGGACCGGGTCCTGGACGTGCTGGCCGAACGCGGCGTGGACGTCCGGGACCGGCTGGTGTTCTCGGAGATCCGCACCCCGGCCGACCTGGACGCGGCCACCGGCGCGCCGGGCGGGGCGATCTACGGCACCGCGGGCGGGCTGCTGCGCCCGGCCAACCGGGGCCCGGCCGCCGGCCTGTGGCTGGTCGGCGGCTCCACCCACCCCGGCGGCGGCCTCCCCATGGTGACCCTCTCCGCGGAGATAGTCGCCGACGCCATCGGCCCCGCCTGGTGAAAGGAGGGGCCCCTTCTTAACGCCTCCGGTAGAGAAGGGGCCCCTTCTCACCACCGCGGCAGGGGTCAGCCGACGTCGACGAGGGCGCGGCGGACCGCGGCGAGCAACTGCCCGAGCCCGAAGCCGGCGAGCAACACCCAGACCGTGGTGGCCATGGTGATGGTGCCGGCGGTCAGGTCGGCGTCGATCAGCCCGGTGAGCCCGGCGACCAGCAGCCCGACCAGGGCCACGGAGACCCGGGTGGGCCGCTCCCCCACGGTGACCGCGCCGATCTCCCGCATCCCGGCCGAGACGGACCGGGCTCGCACGTACTCGTGCAGCCAGGACAGGCCGCCGGCCGCCGCGACCAACGCGCCGGGCGCACCGAGCAGCCAGAACGCGACCAGCCAGGCCACCTCGCCGAGCCGGTCGGCGACCGAGTCGTAGACGTAGCCCAGCCGGGTGGTGCGGCCGGTGGCCACCGCCACCGCGCCGTCGACACTGTCCGCCACGGCGGCCAGCAGCACGAACAACGCGCCCAGGAACGGCCCGTCGCCGGCCCGCCCCACCAACAGGGGTACGCAGAAGCAGAGCAGCACCCCGAACACGGTCACCGCGGTCGGGCCGACGCGCAGCCGGCCCAGCACGAAGCCCACGTGATAGGCGAAGCGCAGCCAGGCGCGCACCACCGGCGCGGCGCTACGGGGATCGAACCCACCGTGCAGCCGCGCCCACGCGGTCGCGTACTGGTCCCAGTTCAGCTGTGTGCCCACCACGGATCAACCGTAGAAGGGTGGCCCGGGTGTCGTGTGTGGCGGGTGGTCGTCACACCCGAGCGTCGGCCCGCAGCCGCTGCCACACCTCGCGGGTCGCGGTGGACCGGTTGAGCGTGATGAAGTGGATCCCCGGCACGCCCTCGTCCAGGAGCTTCCCGCACATCTCCCCGGCCTGCTCGACGCCGAGCTGGCGGACCGCCTCGGGGTCGTCGGCCACCCGCTCGAACCGCTCGGCCAGCGCCGGCGGGAACGGCGCGCCGGAGAGCTGCACCGAACGCGCGATGGTGCCGATCTGGGTCACCGGCATCACCCCGGCGAGGATCGGGGTGTCGCAGCCGGCGGCGGCGACCCGGTCGCGCAGCCGCAGGTAGTCGTCGGCGTCGAAGAACATCTGGGTGATGGCGAACTCGGCGCCGGCCCGGCACTTGCGGACGAAGTGCGCGGTGTCGCTGTCCACGTCCGGCGAGCGCGGGTGCTTGTACGGGAAGGCGGCCACGCCGACGCTGAAGTCACCGCTGTCGCGGACCACGCGGACCAGGTCCTCGGCGTACCGGACGCCCTCGGGGTGCGCGATCCACTCGCCACCCGGGTCGCCCGGCGGGTCGCCCCGCACGGCGAGCACGTTGCGCACCCCGACCGACGCCAGCCGACCGATCACGTGGCGCAGCTCGGCGGTCGAGTGGTTGACGGCGGTGAGGTGCGCCATCGGCAGCAGCGTGGTCTCGGTGGCGATCCGTTCGGTCACCGCGACCGTGGTGTCCCGGGTCGAGCCGCCGGCGCCGTAGGTGATCGAGACGAACGAGGGACGCAGCGACTCCAGCTCGCGGATCGCCTGCCAGAGCAGCTTTTCCCCGGCGTCGGTCTTCGGTGGGAAGAACTCGAACGAGAAGGTCGGTTGGCCGTCACGGATCAGCTCCCCGATGGCCGGCTGGGGGTTGGGGAGGACCGAGGGTAGACCGAGAGCCACGGACCGACTGTAGCCGGACCGGCCCGCTGTGCCGAGAACCTTCCCAGTCCACGAACGGGTCGATACCGGAACGTCGCACCCCCGGAGTAGGAACGACGGCAGCGCGGTGGGGCGGCGGGTGGCCGGCCCGGGGGCCCGCGCGGGGGTCGTCCCGACGGCGACGCGCCGGCGCGGCACGGCCGGGCGTCCGCGTCGCCACCGCGCCGTCGCCCCGGAGGTCCCGATGTCCCCGTCCCCGCCGTCCGGCCCCCGCCAGCTCGGGCCGCTCCTGGCCGAGTTGCGGGCCGCCCGCGGCTGGAGCCAGCAGCGGATCGCCGCCGAGCTGTGCGCCGCCGCCGGCGTGCCCACGCTCACCCGGCACGAGGTGTCCCGGTGGGAGCGCCAGCTCCGGCTCCCCGGCGACTTCTGGTCCGCCTGGCTGGCCCGGGTCCTCGGCGTCCCGGGCGAGCTGATCACCGAGGCCGCGGCCCGCAGCCGCCGGCTCCGCCGCGGGCCGGCCGGTCACCGGCCCGGACCGGCCGCCGGACTCACCGGACCCGCTGGTGCGACCGAGGTGACCGGTCGGCCCGACGCGACCCGGACCGGCAACCCGGCCGCCGGTCCACCGCCCGAACCAGGGCCCGCCGGGGCGGCCGACATCGCCGGTCGGCCCGAACCGGCCCGGACCGGCAACCCGACCGCCGGTCCGCCGCCCGAACCCGCCGGTGCGACCGACACCGCCGGTGCGACCGACACCGCCGGTGCGACCGACACCGCCGGTCGGCCCGAACCGGCCCCGACCGGCAACCCGACCGCCGGGCCGCCGCCCGAACCCGCCGGTGCGACCGATGCTGCCGGTCGGCCCGCGCGGGCCCGTGGCGGCACCCGGGCCGCCGGTCGCCCGGGTCGGCACTCCGGCGCCCGCCGGGGTCGCCCGCGTCCACCCGCCCGTACCGGCCGGCCCCCGCAGCCGGGCGGGCCCGGGTCGGGGCGGGCACGGGCCGTCCCGCGCCGGACGGCGCGCCGGGGCGGCGACGAGGCGGGTCCGACGGGAACCGACTAGCGTCGTGGCGTGACCCACGCTGCTCCCGTCTCCCCCGTCGACCGCGCCGGCCTGCGCCAGCGGATCGACAAGGCGCTCACCGAGTTCCTCACCGGCCAGCGCGCCTGGCTGACCACCGTCGACGACGGTCTGCTGCCGGTCGCCGAGGCGATCGAGGCATTTGTGCTGGGTGGCGGGAAGCGGCTGCGCCCGGCGTTCGGCTACTGGGGCTTCCGGGGGGCCGGCGGAGTCGACTCCGACCAGGTCGTCGCCACCCTGGCCGCGCTGGAGTTCGTCCAGGCCAGCGCGCTGATCCACGACGACCTCATGGACCGGTCGGACACCCGGCGGGGGGAGCCGGCGGTGCACCGGCGGTTCGCCGCCCGGCACCGCACGGCGGGCTGGGGCGGCGACGCCGACTCCTTCGGCGACGCCGCCGCGATCCTGCTGGGCGACCTCTGCCTGGTCTGGTCCGACGAGTTGCTGCACTCCGCGGGCCTGGCCCCGGCGACGGTGGCGCGGGCCCGGCCGGTCTTCGACGAGATGCGCACCGAGGTGACCGTCGGGCAGTACCTGGACGTGCTGACCCAGGCCACCGGCGACACCTCGCTGGAGCGGGCCGGCAAGGTGGCCCGGTACAAGTCGGCGAAGTACACCGTCGAGCGTCCGCTGCTGCTGGGCGCCGCGCTGGCCAACGCCCCGGCCGAGGTGCACGCGGCCTATTCGGCGTACGGGTTGCCGCTGGGTGAGGCGTTCCAGCTCCGCGACGACGTGCTGGGGGTGTTCGGCGACCCGGAGCGCACCGGCAAGCCGGCCGGCGACGACCTGCGCGAGGGCAAGCGGACGTACCTGGTGGCGGCCGCGCTGGAGGCGCTCGACCCGGCCGGCCGGGAGCTGCTGCTGGCCGGGCTCGGCGAGCCGGGTCTGGACGCCGCCGGGGTGACCCGGCTCCGTGAGCTGATCACCACGAGCGGCGCGCTGGAGCGCACCGAGCGCCGGATCGCCACGCTGACCGAGAGCGCGCTGGCCGCGCTGACCGCCGTCGACCTGGACACCGAGGCCCGCCAGGCCCTGGTCGACCTGGCCATCGCCGCCACCCGCCGCGCCGACTGACCCCCGCCCTCCCCTCTCCCTCACCCCCCACCCAAGATCCGCGCAGATTCACGGAAAGCGTGGCTGTCGAGCGCGAAATGGGCACGCTTTCCGTGAATCTGCGGGGGCCGGTGGGGTGGGGGGTGGGGGGTGGGGGGTGAGGGAGGGGTGGACGGGGGTGGGTGGGGTTAGAAGGCGACGGCCTGGGCTCGGCGCTTGACCTCGCGGGCCAGGTCGCCGGAGAGGGCGGCGGCGGGCGTGCCGGGGAGGGACGGGTCCTCCCGGTAGAGCCAGCGCAGCGCCTCCTCGTCGTCGTACCCGGCGTCGGCGAGCAGGTTGAGCACGCCGGGCAGGTGCTTGAGCACGATGTGGTTGGCCACCAGGTCGGCCGGGATCCGGCGGACACCGTCGCGGCGTACCGCGAGCAGTTCCCGGTCCCGGATCATCTGGTGCACCTTGCTGATCGACAGGTCGAGGCGCTCGGCCACGTCCGGCAGCGTCAGCCAGCCGGCCGGGTCGGTCGGTCCGGGCAGGTCGGCACCGGTCTCGGCGGGTACGGAATCGGTCACCAGAACACCCTGCCACGTGCCCGTCGTACCCGGCGCACGGCACCCCCGGACCGGCCCGTGCCGTGTGGCGGTCCACCCGCGTCGCACCCCGGCGGTAGCATCCTGTTCATCCTTCACCCTCCCGACACATAGACTGCCTGCCGATGGACACACAGGTCGCCGACACGTTGCTGGGCTCGCTGATCGACGGGCGCTACCGCATTCGCGGTCGCGTGGCTCGTGGCGGCATGGCGACCGTGTACACCGCCACCGACGAGCGCCTGGAGCGCACCGTGGCGGTCAAGATCATTCATCCCACCCAGGCGCCGCAGGCGCGGGCCCGGATGGCCGGCTTCGTCGAGCGCTTCACCGACGAGGCGAAGACCATCGCCCGGCTCACCCACCCGAACGTGGTCGCGGTCTACGACCAGGGCATCCACGCCGGCCTGCCGTACCTGGTCATGGAGTACGTCCGTGGCCGCACGCTGCGCGACGTGCTCGCCGAGCGGCGGCGGCTCCGCCCGGACGAGGCGCTCGCCATCGCCGAGCAGATGCTCGCCGCGATCGCCGCCGCGCACCGGGCCGGTCTCGTGCACCGCGACGTCAAGCCGGAGAACGTCCTGGTCGCCGAGGCGCCCACCGGCGCCGGCGGCAACCTCGTCGACAGCGTGGTCAAGGTGGCGGACTTCGGGCTGGCGCGGGCCGTCGAGGCCAGCGCCGAGGAGGACAACGGCAACCAGCTCATGGCGACCGTGGCCTACGTGGCGCCGGAGCTGGTCACCCAGGGGCACGCCGATCCGCGCACCGACGTCTACTCGGCCGGCATCGTGCTGTTCGAGATGCTCACCGGCCGGGTGCCCTACGACGGCGACCGCCCGGTGGAGGTCGCCTGGCAGCACGTCGACCGGGACGTGCCGGCGCCGTCGACCCTGGTCCCGGCGCTGCCGCCGGTCCTCGACGCGCTCGTCGCCCGGGCCACCCGACGGGACCCGGCGGCCCGCCCGGCCGACGCCGGGGCGCTGCTGACCGAGGTGCGGTCCGCCCGCGAGGAGCTGGGCGACCCGCACGCGCACACCGCGGTGCTGCGCCAGCTCAGCGACGACACGGCCGTGTTGAGCCAGCCGACCCAGGTGGTGGCCGCCGTCCGCCCGGCCGAGCGGCCGGCCTGGGCCCGGCTGCCGGAGGGGGGCGGCGCACAGCAGCCGCACCGGCGGCGCGCCGACGAGCCGGCGGGGCCCGGTGAGCGGCTGGCCGCCCTGCGTACCCGGATCATGGGCTCGCCGCGCGGTCGGCTGGCGGTCGCCGTGGTGGTCGTGGTGCTCGGCCTGGTGGCCGCGGGGGGCGGCTGGTGGTTCGGGGTGGGCCGGTACACGGTCGCGCCGCAACTGGTGAGCCTGACCAAGGCCGAGGCGGAGGCGCAGGCTCAGCGCGGCGGCTTCACGCTGCGCTACGCCGACGCCCGCTACGACGAGAAGGTGCCCAAGGACACCGTGCTCGGGCAGGCGCCGGGCTCGGCCGCCCGGATCGTCAAGGGCGGCACCATCACGCTGACGCTGTCCCTGGGCCCGGAGCGACTGCCGGTGCCGGACGTGGTGGGCAAGGACTTCGAACTCGCCCAGACCGAGCTGACCGACGCGAAGCTGGCGCCGGCCAAGGGCGCCTCCCGCTACGACGACGCGTTGCCGGCCGGGGTGGTGCTGGCCACCGACCCCAAGGTGGGCACCGTGGTCAAGCCCGGGTCGAAGGTGACGCTGATCCTCAGCAAGGGCCGCGCCCCGGTGACCGTGCCCAACCTGGTCGGCAAGAACATCAACGAGGCCCGGGGCATCCTCGGGAAGCTCGGGCTGACGGCGGAGGAGAACTACAAGGACTCCGACAAGCCGAAGGACGAGATCCTCGGCCAGAGTCCGGCCGACGGCACCGGCGTGGAGAAGGGCGCGAAGGTCAAGCTGGAGATCAGCAAGGGCCCGCCCCAGGTGGCCGTCCCCCGCGTCATCGACATGCCCTGCCAGCAGGCCAAGCAGACGCTGGAGAGCCAGGGCTTCCCGGTCAACGTCCAGCTCAACCCGAACGGCATCGCCCGGTTGCAGAACCCGGCCGAGAACACGCCGGTGCCACCGGGCACCACGGTCACGGTGACCTGCCTGTGAGCCCGGCGGAGGCGACCGGCGGGCACCGGCGGGTGGGCTCGCACACGCCCACCTCGGGTGGGCTGGCGCGGGCGGCGCTGCCGTACGCCGAGGCCA
Source organism: Micromonospora sp. NBC_01392 (assembly GCF_045040125.1). Taxonomy (NCBI): domain Bacteria; kingdom Bacillati; phylum Actinomycetota; class Actinomycetes; order Micromonosporales; family Micromonosporaceae; genus Micromonospora; species Micromonospora sp. NBC_01392. The sequence goes on from NZ_CP109549.1 coordinate 5,512,851, forward strand.
CCGCGTCCGAGGTGGTGCAGGTCTACGTCTCCAACTCGCGGGGCTGGGCGCTGCCGGCGGGCGACCCGGCGCAGGACGCGTTGTTCCGCGACGGCTGCGGCGAGCGTGGCCTGCCGGTGTTCATCCACGCCTCGCTGCTGGTCAACCTCGGCTCCCCCACCCCGGCGACGGTCACCCGGTCGGCCGAGACGCTGGCCCACGCGCTGCGCCGGGGCCGAGCCATCGGCGCCGAGGGCGTGGTGTTCCACGCCGGCAGCTCGGTCGACGCCGGGCACGCGGAGGCGGCGCTGCGGCAGGTCCGGGAGTCGCTGCTCCCGTTGCTGGACGAGACCGCGGCCGTCGGCGGGCCGATGCTGCTGGTCGAGCCGAGCGCCGGGGGCGGCCGGTCGCTGGCCTCCCGGGTCGAGCACCTCGGCCCCTACCTGGACGCGGTCGACCGGCACCCGATGCTCGGGGTCTGCTTCGACACCTGTCACGCCTGGGCCGCCGGGCACGACCTGGCCGCCGAGGGCGGCATGACCGCCACGCTGGACACGCTGGTCGCCACCGTGGGCGCCGACCGGCTACGGCTGGTGCACGCCAACGACTCGAAGGACCTGTGCGGCTCCACCCGGGACCGGCACGAGAACATCGGCAAGGGCAGCATCGGCGAGCCGGCGTTCGCCGAACTGATGCGCCACCCGGCGACCGCCGGCGTGCCGGTGCTGGTGGAGACGCCCACGGAGAAGCACGTCGGCCACGCCGCCGACATCGCCACCCTCAGGCGCCTGCACCCCTGACCGGGAACGAAGAACACCCGACCCGCCCCGCAAACTCCTCGGTGATCTGATCAAGGAGTTTGCGTCCCGATCAGCGCCGGAACCGACCCGAACTCCTTGATCACAGGCCAGGCGCGGAGCGCCGGCCTCGCGCGGAGGAGGCGCGGAGCGCCGGCCAGGCGCCTGACGACCGTCAGGCGCGCAGGGCGGCGGTCAGGATCTCGGCGGCGCGGTCGACCTGGGCGTCGGTGACGTCCAGGTGGGTGACCAGCCGGGCGGTACGCGGGCCGAGCACCGAGATCAACAGGCCCTCCGCCCGGGCGGCGGCCGCGAGGGCGTGCGCGTCGAGCGGATGCTTGGTGAGGTCCAGCGGCACGAGGTTGGTCCGCACCCCGGCCGCGAGCACCCCGTGCGGGGCGACCGCCTCGGCCAGCCGGGCGGCCTTGGCGTGATCGTCGGCGAGCCGCTCGACGTGGTGCGCCAGCGCGTACCGGCCGGCGGCAGCCAGGATGCCGACCTGCCGCATGCCGCCGCCCATCCGCTTGCGCAGGAACCGGGCCCGGGCGATCTTCTCGGCGCTGCCCACCACCAGCGAGCCGACCGGCGCGCCCAGCCCCTTGGAGAGGCACACCGACAGCGTGTCGAACAGCACGCCGTACTCGGCCAGCGGCACCCCGTCGGCCACGTGCGCGTGCCAGATCCGGGCGCCGTCGCAGTGCAGCGCCACCCCGTGCTCATCGGCGACCTCGCGCATCCGGCGCAGCGCCGACAGCGGGATCACCCCGCCGCCGCCCCGGTTGTGGGTCTGCTCGACCGCGATCGCCCGGGTCGGCACCGCGAAGTAGCCGTCCGGCCGGATCATCCCGACGACCACGTCGGGGTCCAGCTCCGCGCCGGCCGCCGGCCAGGTCCGGGTGGAGATTCCGGCGTACGCGGCGGCGGCGCCGACCTCGTACGTGACCACGTGCGCGTCGGCGTCGCAGAGCAGCTCGTCACCGGGAGGGACGAGAAGCTGGAGCGCGAGCTGGTTGGCCATCGAGCCGCTCGGGGCGAACAGTGCCGCCTCGTGCCCGAACCGGGCGGCCACCTCGGCCTCGAGCGCGGTGACGGTCGGGTCCTCGCCGTAGACGTCGTCGCCCACCTCGGCGCTGGCCATCGCCTCCCGCATCGCCGGCGTCGGCCGGGTCACGGTGTCCGTCCGAAGATCGATCACACTATCCACGGTATTCCCTCCGGCTGCCGACTGCGGGGCTCGCAAGCTCACTCCTCGCGTCAGCCACTGTCATCTCTTCGGCTGCCGACTGCGGGGCTCGCAAGCTCACTCCTCGCGTCAGCCACTGTCGTCTCTTCGGCTGCCGACTGCGGGGCTCGCAAGCTCACTCCTCGCGTCAGCCACGGAGCATCTCCGCCACCAGGAACGCCAGCTCCAGCGACTGCTGGGTGTTCAGGCGCGGGTCGCAGGCGGTCTCGTACCGGTCGGGCAGGTCGAGGTCCTCGATGCCCTGGGCGCCGCCCAGGCACTCGGTGACGTCCTCACCGGTCAGCTCGACGTGCAGGCCGCCCGGGTGGGTCTCCAGACCGCGGTGCACCTCGAAGTAGCCGAGCACCTCGTCGACGATCCGGTCGAAGTGCCGGGTCTTGTAGCCGTTGGAGGACTCGTGCGTGTTGCCGTGCATCGGGTCGCACTGCCAGACCACCTTCGCGCCGGTCGCGGTGACCTTGGCGACGATCGGCGGCAGGGCGTCCCGGACCCGGTGGTTGCCCATCCGGCTGATCAGCGTGAGCCGGCCGGGGACATTGTCCGGGTTGAGCTTCTCGCACAGCTCGATCGCCTCGTCCGGCGTGGTGGTGGGGCCGAGCTTGACGCCGATCGGGTTCGCGATCCGGGAGATGAAGTCGATGTGCGCCCCGTCGATCTGCCGGGTCCGCTCGCCGATCCAGAGGAAGTGCCCGGACAGGCCGTACGCCCGGCGGTCGGAGATCCGGGTGAGGGCCCGGTCGTACTCCAGCGCGAGCGCCTCGTGGGAGCAGTAGAGCGTGACCGTGCGCAGGGCCTCCTCGTCGGTCATCCCGCAGGCCCGGATGAAGGCGATGGCGCGGTCGATCTCCCGGGCGATCGCCTCGTAGCGCTCACCGGCCGGGGACTGCCGGACGAAGTCCTTGTTCCAGTCGTGCACCGCGTGCAGGTCGGCGAGCCCGCCGGCCAGGTAGGCCCGCATCATGTTCATCGCGGCGGCCGAGTTCGCGTACGCCCGGATCATGCGCTGCGGGTCGGCGACCCGCGCCTCCGGCGTGGCCTCCAGCGAGTTGATCATGTCGCCGCGGTAGGCGGGCAGGCCGCGCGCGTCGGTGGGCAGCGACCGGGGCTTGGTGTACTGCCCGGCGACCCGGGCCACCTTGATCACCGGCAGCGACGCGCCGTAGGTGAGCACGATCGCCATCTGGAGCAGGGTGCGGGCGTTGGCCAGCAGGTGGCTCTCGGTGTTGTCGGCGAACGTCTCCGCGCAGTCGCCGCCCTGGAGCAGGAACGCCTTGCCCTCGCAGACCAGGGCCAGTCGCCGCCGCAGCTGGTCGACCTCGTAGGGCGCGACCACGGACGGCACCGTGTCGAGCACGGTGCAGACCTCGGCGACCTGCGCGGGATCGTTCCACGGCGGGGTCTGCGCGCGCGGCAACTCCCGCCAGCGGTCGAGGCCGAGGGCCACGTCCTCGGCGGAGTCGGCGGTCGGGCGGCTGGTCTGCAGACCAGTGCTGCCCACGGCGGGGTGACTCAGCTGATGCCACTCATGGCGCATGAAGGGAAGCGTACGGCGACCGTCCGGGACGCTCCACCCCGAGGGGGACGGTTCCGGTGCGTGGGAGATCCACGCCAGCCGGCGCCTCGGGTCAGGGCGTGCCGGCCGGCTGGGCGGAGTTGCCGCCCTGGGCCTCGCCGGCGATGCACCAGTCCGCGCCGGTGCGGGTGACCGTGAACAGCAGCGCACGGGTGGCCGTCTCGGAGCCGGCGGCGACCGTGATCGAGGCGCTCACCTCCTGGCCACGCGGCCCGGTCCGGACGTCGGTGATGGTGGCCCGCGACACCGTGAAATGGTCGGCGAAGTCGCCGTTGGGCCCGGTGGCGGCCGTGTCGAAGGCGGCCTGGAGCGGGGCGCAGAGCTGGCTGCGGCCGGCGGCGACGTCGCGGGCGGCCAGCGCCTCGAGGTACGCCTGCACCCGCTCCCGGCTCTTGGTGGCCGCCTCCTGCGCCGGCGCCTGCTGGGTCGCGGACGCGGAGCCGTCGGCGCTCCCGGCGCTCTTGTCGTCGCCGCAGGCGGTCAGCGCGACCGGCAGGAGCGCGAGCACGACGGCGACGGTCACCACCCTCCGGTGCTGCTGACCCATCGATCCTCCCATCGGCGCCGGGGCACCGTGACGTGCCCGGCCGGCGAGTGTGTCACACCGACCCGCGCCGGTCGCCGACCTCCCCCATCCTCGCCTCGATCGCGCCGTTCGGCCAGGCGGCGCGCCTGCCGGCCGCGACCCGGCCGGACGGTCACTAGTCTCGGGTGGCGCGGCGGGCCCCCGGACCGCGCTTCCCGGAGGTGACGAACCATCCTCACCGTGACATCGGTCGACACCGCGTGGCTGCCCCCGGCCGACCGGTTCGACTTCTGGCAGGACCTCGTCGCGCGGCAGTCGACGACGGCCACGATCCGGAGCGCGTACACGGACGACTTCACCGCCTCGGCCCGCGTGCTCGATCTCGGCACGCTCCGCCTCGGCGTGTGGCGTTACCCGCCCCTGGAGCTCATCCGCTCCGCGCGCATGATCGACAGCGCCGATCCGGAGCTGTACCACCTCGCCCTGCCGTTGTCCGGGCGCGGGGTGGTGACCCAGCAGCGTCGCGAGGCGCCGCTCGACCCGTCGGCGTTCACCGTCGTCGACACCGTCCGACCACACGGCTCCCGGTTGCGGGCGGACGGCGCGACGCCGTCGGCGGCGGTGGAGACGTTGACCGTCCTGGTGCCGCACCGGGCGTTGCCGGTGGCCCCGCACCGGCTGGCGGAGCTGTTCGCCGCCGGGATCCCGGCGCGCACCGGGATGGGCGCGCTGCTCGCCGCGTTCCTGCGGCGGATCGTCGCGCACCCGGAGCAGTACGCGACGGCCGACGTCCCGCACCTCGACCGGATCGCGCTGGACCTGATCGCCGGCGCCCTGGCCGGGCGGCTGGACGTCACGCGGGAGCTGCCGGTCGACACCCGCATCACCGGGCTCCGGGTGCGGGTGGCGGCGTTCGTCCGGCGGCACCTGACCGATCCGGGGCTCTCCCCGGCCGCCGTCGCGGCGGCGCACCACCTGTCGTTGCGGTCGCTGCACCGGCTCTTCGAGGGCACCGGTACGACGGTCGGTGGCCTGATCCGCGCCGGCCGGCTGGAGCGGGCGGCCCGGGACCTGGCCGACCCGGCGCTGCGGCGGCTGACCGTCGCGCAGATCGGCGCCCGGTGCGGGTTCACGCACCCGGCGCACTTCAGTCGCGCGTTCCGGAGCGCCTACGGGTGGTCCCCGGGCGAGCACCGGCAACGGGCCGCCCGGGGTTGACCACGTGGGCGGGGAGGGGCTGGTGCGGCCCCTCCCCGCCGGGTGGGTGGTGCGTCGGCCCTCGGCTCAGCCGAGACCGCCCTTGATGGCGCCGATCAGCTCACCGTTGCTGGTGTCTCCGGAGAGCTCCCAGAAGAAGGCGCCACCGAGGCCCTGGGTGTTGGCGTAGCTCATCTTCCCGCCGATGGTGGCCGGGGTGTCGTAGCTCCACCAGTTGCTGCCGCACTTGGCGTACGCCGTGCCGCCGACCGTGGCCGTGGCCGGGCAGGTGTTCTTGAGGACCTTGTAGTCCTCGATGCCGGCCTCGTAGGTGCCGGGGGCCGCGCCGGTGGCGGTGCCGCCGGGTGCGGTCTGGGTCACGCCGGTCCAGCCGCGTCCGTAGAAGCCGATGCCGAGCAGCAACTTGTTGGCCGGCACGCCCTTGGACTTGAGCTTCTGGATGGCCGCGTCGGACCAGAAGCCCTGCTGCGGGATGCCGCTGTAGGAGTAGAGCGGGGAGTGCGGGGCGGTCGGCCCCTGCGCGTTGAACGCGCCGAAGTAGTCGTACGTCATCGGCATCAGCCAGTTGAGGTTGGTCGCCGCGCCGGCGTAGTCGGTCGCGTCGATCTTGCCGCCGTTGCTGCCGTCGGCGGTGATCGCCGCGGTGACCAGGAAGCTGGAGCCGAACTTGCTCCGCAGCGCCGAGACCACGTTCTTGAACGCGTTCGGGCCGCTGGCGTCGCACTGGAGGCCGCAGGCGTTCGGGTACTCCCAGTCGATGTCGATGCCGTCGAAGACGTCCGCCCAGCGCGGGTCCTTGACCAGCGAGTAGCAGGAGTCGGCGAACGCGGCCGGGTTCTGCGCGGCCTGGGTGAAGCCGGCCGACCAGGTCCAGCCGCCGAAGGACCAGAGCACCTTCAGGTTCGGGTACATCTTCTTCAGCTTGCGGAGCTGGTTGAAGCTGCCGCGCAGCGGCTGGTCCCAGGTGTCGGCGACGCCGTCGACGCTGTCCGCCGCGGTGTACGCCTTGTCGTAGTCGGCGTAGCTGTCCCCGATGCTGCACCGTCCGCCGGTGGTGTTACCGAAGGCGTACAGGATGTGGGTCAGCTTCGCGGCGGAGCCGCTGGTGTGGATGTTCTTGACGTGGTAGTTACGGCCGTAGACGCCCCACTCGGCGAAGTAGCCGACCACCTTCTTGCCACCGGTCGGCGGCGTGGTGGTGGGGGGCGGCGTGGTCGGCGGCGGCGTGGTCGGCGGCGCCGTCGTCGGCGGCGTGGTGGTCGGTGGCGTGGTGGTGGGCGGGGCGGTGGTCGGCGGGGTGCCGCCGCCGGCGCACGAGCCGCCGTTGACGGTGCAGTTCAGCGGCCCCTTGTACGCCCCGGTGCCGTTGTAGCCCCAGTTGAAGCTGGCCCCGGGCGCGAGCGACCCGGCCCAGCTCTTGTTCACCGCGACGTAGTGGTCGCCGGTGCGGGTCACGTCGGCGTCCCAGGAACTGCTGATCGAGGTGCCGGAGGGCAGGTCGAACTCGATGCGCCAGCCGTTCACGCTGGCGCCGGTGCCGTTGGTGACGGTCACCCGCCCCTCGTGACCGGTCCCCCAGTCCTGCACCTTGGTGAACGTGGCGGTGACGCTGCCGGCAGCCGACGCGGTGGTCATGGGCACCGCGGCGACCGCGAGCGCGACCACGGCGCCGGTGGCCCAGAGGGCCCGGCGGAGCGATCTCTTCATACGGCGTCTCCCCAAACAGTTAGGAAACTTTCCAGATTGATTGCTGAGACGCTACTCACGCCGTCATCAGTTCGTCAAGATGCAGATGCGTCGATTTCACGGGTGGCGCGGGGCGCGGCCGACGACGGCCCGTAGCCTCGTCGCATGACCGTTTTCGACGTGCAGATCGACGCCCTCAGCGGCGGCCCGGCCGACCTCGACCGCTACCGCGGCCGCGCCCTGCTGGTGGTCAACGTGGCCTCCCGCTGCGGCCTCACCCCGCAGTACGCGGGCCTTCAGGCGCTCGCCGACGCGTACGCGCAGCGCGGGCTCACCGTGCTCGGGGTGCCGTGCAACCAGTTCGCCGGCCAGGAGCCGGGCGGCGCGGCGGAGATCGAGGAGTTCTGCCAGGTGAACTACGGCGTGACCTTCCCGCTCACGGAGAAGGTCGACGTCAACGGCGCGGACCGGCACCCGCTCTACGCCGAGCTGGTGGCCACGCCGGACGCCGAGGGGCACACCGGCGACGTGCGCTGGAACTTCGAGAAGTTCCTGGTCGCGCCGGACGGCGCGGTGGTCGCCCGGTTCGCCCCCCAGGTCACGCCCGACGACCCCGAGCTGCGGGCGGCGATCGAGAAGGTGCTGCCGGCCTGAGCGCACGCCGCAGCGGCGTACCTCCCGCCGGAGGCACGCCGCTCGCGGTGCGCGGGTCAGCCGGCCGCGGACCGGAAGACCGGGTAGTAGCCGCCGGACTGCCCGGCGGCCGTCGGGTGGTACGACACGGTCAGGTTCAGCACGTTCAACGCGTGCAGCCACTTGGTGCCGTAGCTGCACAGCTGGTGCCCGACGAAGATGGACCGGACGTCGGCGAACGTGAAGCCGGCGGAGGTGGCGGCCGTGCGGGTGATGTCGTCGAGCAGGTTGATGCCCTCGTTGATCTTCGCCCGGGAGGTGGCGGTGAGCCCGACGCAGACGGTGCCGAGCTGGTAGAAGACCGGGTAGCCGACCACCACGACACGCGCCGAGGGGGCCCGGCTCTTGATGCCGTTGTAGACGTTGGCGAGCCGGCCGGGCATCTGGGTGCGGGCCACGTTCATGGCCGCGTTCACGGCCGACACGCACTGCGTCTCACCCTGGAGCACGCAGGTGCTCATGATGTTGGCGAAGCCGACGTCGTTGCCGCCGATCGTGACGCTGACCAGCGTGGTGGTCGAGGAGAGCGCGGAGAGCTGGCCGTTGATCACGTCCGCCGTGGTGGCGCCGGAGCAGGCGACCGAGCGGTACGAGGCCGGCCGGATGTTGGCGTTGTAGAGCGCCGGGTAGGCGTTGGTGCTGCGTAGGCAGTTGCCGCTCTCCGAGGTGTAGCTGTCCGCGCCGACGCCGGAGGCGTACGAGTCGCCGAGCGCGACGTACCGGTCGGACGGGGACGCCTGGGCGGGCGCGGCGGCCAGGGACAGCGAGACCCCGATCGAGGCGGCCAGGGACAGGGCGAGGGTGGCAAGACGGGATCTCCGCACGTCGCACTCCTGGGGGTGGGAAGTGGTGGTGAGAGATTGATATCAATGAGATCACTAAACAGGGAAGATCATCGATTCGCTGTCCCTGCCCATAGAGACTTGTCGTTACAAATCGTTGCCGGCCCGAGAAAGCAACCTGAAGGTTTCCGCCGGGCGAACAACCTACCTTCGCGGTCGGGAATGTGGTGGGGCCTCGACCGGGTTGGGACCGGACATGACAACTGTGGGACTGATCGGCAGCGGTAACATCGGCGGCACCGTGGCCCGGCTCGCGGTGGACGCGGGCCACCAGGTGGTGCTCAGCAACTCGCGGGGCCCGGAGACGCTCCACGACCTGGTGAGCGAGCTGGGCCCCCGGGCCCGGGCGGCCACCCCCGAGGAGGCGGCGACCGCCGGCGACCTGGTGGTCGTCACGATCCCGCTGCGGGCCTACCGCCAGGTGCCGGCCGCACCGCTCGCCGGCAAGATCGTGATCGACACGAACAACTACTACCCGGAGCGCGACGGCAGCTTCCCCGAGCTGGACGACGAGTCGACCACCACCAGCGAGCTGCTCCAGCGGCACCTGCCGGAGTCACGGGTGGTCAAGGGCTTCAACAACATCTACTTCGGGCACCTGCGGGCGCTGGGCCGCCCGGCCGGCGCCGCCGACCGGACCGCCCTTCCGATCGCCGGCGACGACGAGGCCGCCAAGGCCACCGTCACCGCGTTCCTCGACTCGCTGGGCTACGACGCCGTCGACGTCGGGCCGCTCGCCGAGGGCTGGCGGTTCCAGCGGGACACCACCGCGTACGCCGGTCTCTACGCCACCGACGGCGACTGGGAGCGGCCGGCGCCGGCCGGCGCGCAGCGGTTGCGCGCCGCACTCGCCGCCGCCCGCCGCTACGCCGACAGCTGACGCACGTCCGTCCGGTGGCCGGTCACACCCGGCCGCCGGGCGGCGCCGGGCCCGCCGGCGACCGGTTCAGACCGGACGACGGCCGGCGAAGCCGCACTCCACCCGGTGGTACCAGCGGACGTCGGTGTCCCCCTCCAGCCAGCACCAGAGGACCGCGCGGCCGTCGCGCTCACCCGGGAAGTCGAGCAGCACCGGCGCGATGCCCTTGACCTCGATGTCGTGCTGGTGGAACTCGTCCACCACGGCGTGCAGCCGGGCCTCGATGGCCTTCACCTCGGCGAGCCCGCCGAGCGCGCTGGCGCCGTGGTCGGCCAGGTCGACCCGCAGCTCGGCGAGGTCGGCCCGAAGTTTGATCAGCTCGTCGACGCGGGGCCGCAGGGTGGCCACCAGGTGTCGCGCCTGGGCGAGAGTGAACACCGGCCCAGTATGCGGCACATGCTCCGCCCCTGTCGCTGGAGCCTTCGCAGGCGATCGGCGGCCCGGGAGCACAAGCAGGCGACGCACAGCGAGTTGTCGAGTGGGGCCCCGCCGCTACCGGAAACGTTGAGCGGGGGCCCGGCCTCACACCTGGGCGGCGAGTTCGCGGGCGCGGTCGCGCGCGGCCTCCAGCGCCGCCAGCATGGCCGCGCGTACGCCGTGGTTCTCCAGCTCCCGGATCGCGGAGATGGTGGTGCCGGCCGGCGAGGTGACCGCCTCGCGCAGCTTCACCGGGTGTTCGCCGGAGTCGCGCAGCATCACCGCGGAGCCGATCGCGGTCTGCACGATCAGCTCGTGCGCCACCTGACGCGGCAACCCGAGCAGGATGCCGGCGTCGATCATGGCCTCGACGAGCAGGTAGAAGTAGGCGGGGCCGGAGCCGGAGAGCGCGGTCACCGCGTCCTGCTGCGACTCGGGCACCCGGATGGTGGAGCCGAGCGGGGAGAACATCTCCTCGGCCAGCGCCAGGTGCGCCGCGGTGGCGTGCGCGCCGGGCGAGATCGCGCTCATCGCCTGGTCGACGAGCGCCGGGGTGTTGGTCATCACCCGGACCACCGGGGTGCCCTCGGGCAGCCGCCGGTTGAAGAAGCTGGTCGGCAGGCCGGCGCAGAGCGAGATGACCAGCTTGCCGGCGGGGACCTTCGGGCCGATCTCGTCGAGCAGGGCGGCGGCGTCCTGCGGCTTGACCGAGATCGCCAGCACGTCGGCCTCGTCCACGGCGGTCGGGTTGTCCACCACCCGCACGCCGTAGCGCTCGGTCAGCTCCTCGGCGCGGGCCGGCCGGCGCGCGGTGGCGAGCAGCCGGTCCACCGGCCAGCCGGAGCGCAGCAGCCCGGAGAGCATCAACTCGCCGATCTTGCCCGCGCCGATCACTGCGACCGTGTTCCCGCCCACCGCGCCTCCTCGTCAGACGACTGTTAGAAGGGGCCCCTGCTATGCACTGGGCGTTAACAAGGGGCCCCTCCTTGCACCTCAGCTGCCGAAGAAGACTTCGGCCTCCTCGTAGCGCTCCAGGGGGACGGTCTTCAGCTCGCGGGTGGCATCGGCCAGCGGGACACGGACGATGTCGGTGCTCTGCATCGCGACCATCTTGCCCCAGTCGCCCTCGTGCACCGCGTCGATGGCCTGGAGGCCGAGCCGGGTGGCGAGCACCCGGTCGAACGCGGTCGGGGTGCCGCCGCGCTGGATGTGGCCGAGCACCACGGTGCGGGCCTCCTTGCCGGTCTTCGCCTCCAACTGCTCGGCGAGCCACTGGCCGATGCCGCCGAGGCGGACGTGGCCGAAGGAGTCGAGCTCCTGGTTGTGCAGCACCATCTGGCCGTCCAGCGGCTGGGCGCCCTCGGCGACCACGACGATCGGGGCGTACTGGTGCTGGAAGCGCTTCTCGACGTAGCCGGCGACCTGCTCGACGTCGAACTGCCGCTCCGGCAGCAGGATCACGTTGGCGCCACCGGCGAGGCCGGCGTGCAGGGCGATCCAGCCGGCGTGCCGGCCCATCACCTCGACGACGAGCGTGCGGTGGTGGCTCTCCGCGGTGGTGTGCAGCCGGTCGATCGCCTCCATGGCGATGTTGACCGCGGTGTCGAAGCCGAACGTGTAGTCGGTGGCGCCCAGGTCGTTGTCGATCGTCTTCGGCACGCCGACCACGTTGACGCCCAGCTCGTGGAGCTTGGTGGCGACGCCGAGGGTGTCCTCGCCGCCGATCGCGACCAGCGCGTCCACGCCCTGCGCGGCCAGGTTCTCCTTGATCCGCTCCACGCCGTTCTCGATCTTGAACGGGTTGGTGCGGGACGAGCCGAGGATGGTGCCGCCGCGCGGCAGGATGCCGCGCACCTCCGCGATGCCCAGCGGCTTGGTCAGCCCTTCGAGCGGGCCCTTCCAGCCGTCCCGGAAGCCCACGAACTCGTGACCGTAGGTGGCGACGCCCTTGCGGACCACCGCCCGAATCACCGCGTTGAGACCAGGGCAGTCGCCGCCGCCGGTGAGCACGCCGATACGCATGATCTGCTCATCCTCCTGAAGCATCAGGTGAAGCCCGGATTAAGCCCCAGGATATGTGTCGGATCAGACCATCGGCGCCATTGCCGGCCCGGGGCGGGCCGTCACTGCGAACTGTAGTCGGCGTACGTGTACGCCGGCACCGCGCCCCGGCCCGTCCCGCCCGCCGGACCGGCTACCGGTCAGTAGCCGACCTCGTGGTTCTCCCCCGCCTTCGGCGGCTTCCCGGTCACCGCCGCCTTGGCGAAACCGAGCAGGTTGACCACCGTGCTGCCGGGCGAGTCCCAGTACTCCGCCGAGCCGGCGTGCACCTTGATCAGGGTGATCCCCGGCGTCTGGAGGCCGTCCGGGAACCACGCCTTGAGCAGCGGGTTCCACAGGTCCTTCGCGCGGTCGGCGTCCCACTCCTCGGTGGCGGTGCCGGCCACCGACACCCAGGCGTTGTGCTTCTGGTCGGAGAAGCCGACATTGACCTGCGGGTTCACCCGGATCTGCCGGATCTTGGCGGAGTCGGCGTACGCGAAGAACCACAGGTCGCCGTCGAAGTCGGCCTCCTGGAGGCCCATCGGCCGGCTGACCAGCCGCCCGTCGACGGCGCTGGTGGTGAGCAGGCAGATCCGGGCGTCCCGGATCAGCTCGGTGACCTTGCGCCGGGCGTCCGCGGCGCTGGTCGGTTCGTCGCTCATGGGGCACTCCTGTCTCGGATCGGCGTGATGCCGCCTCCGGTGCCCCGGGCAGAACGGGTCAAACCTGCCGCGCCGACTGGGCATGCGCTCAGCGCGTGGTCATCGCCCGCCAGCGGGCCAGGTTGTGCCGGGCGTCGACGAGCGCGTCGTGCCGGCCGGCCTCGGCCTCCGGCAGCCGCGGCCGGCCCCGGTCGTCCCAGAGTTGCCGCAGCTCCTTGGTGAACCGGGGGATCTCCCGGGGCAGCGCCGGCATGGCGCCCCAGAGCTGGGCCAGCACCACGTGGTCGTACGCGGCGTACCAGGCCCACAGCTCCAACTGCTCGCCCGGGCGGTCCCGCATTGGGGCCAACAGGAACTCGTGCAGGTCGTCCCGGATCCGCTCCCGGGAACGCCAGGCCCGGTCGGCCGGCGAGGGGAGCTTGTCCAGCACGTTGCGCCGCACCCAGGGCACCGCCCGGGAGTCGTCGAACTCGGTGGAGACCGCGTAGAACTCGCGGCCGTACTCGTCGACGACGCCGATCGACACCAGGTCGACGGTGCGGCCGTCCTCGATGAATTCGCAGTCGTAGAAGTAGCGGTAGACCATCGGTCCCATCCTCGCCCATCGGCTCCGCCGGGCCGTCGCCGGGGCGTCCACCGAGGTCGGCGCGGACCGGCCACCCGGCCGGCCATGGTCACGGAAGTGTCTCCGGGGGTGTACAGCACGCTACCGGCGCGTCATGATCTGATGTGTACCGCCGTCGGGCGCCGAACCGGTTGAACTGCCTCGTACCGGGACTGACCGCTTCACCCGGTGTGCGAGCTGGTGACTTCTGACCGGGGAGGGGTTGAGCCGTGGAGTCTCGCCTGCCGGAGCCGGGTGACGCGCTCACGGGCGTGGAGATGTTCGCCGGGCTGGAGCCGGAGGTGCGGCAGCGGGTCATCGCCGCGGCCGTGCCGCGCACGTACCGCAAGGGCCAGCTCCTCTTCGTCGAGAACGACCCGGGCGAGTCGCTGATCGTGCTGCGTCGCGGCGCGGTGGCGGTGTTCCGCACCGCGCCCACCGGCGAACGCGCCGTACTGTCGGTGATCCGACCCCCGGACGTGCTCGGCGAGGTCTCCCTGCTGGACGCCTCGACCCGGTCGGCCTCGGCGGAGGCGATCGAGGACTGCGCCGCGCTGGCGCTGTCCCGGCCCGCCTTCATGGAGCTGGTGCACTCCAACCCGCGCATCCTGGACGCGGTGATGCGCTCGCTCGGCCAGCTCATCCGCCGACTCACCGAGCAGAACGCCGACCACGTCTTCCTCGACCTGCCCGGCCGGGTGGCCAAGACGCTGGTCCGGCTGGCCGGCGAGAGCCAGGCCCCGATGATCACGATCGAGCTGAACCAGAGCCAGCTCGCCGAGATGGCCGGCGGCTCGCGGCAGAGCGTCAACCAGGCCATCGGCTCGTTCGCCAGCCGCGGCTGGCTGCGCACCGAGGGGCGCCGCATCGTGGTCACCGACGTGGCCGCGCTGCGCCGCCGCGCCGGCATGAGCGACCGCTAGCCCGACCAGGGCCGGCAGCCGGACGACGAGCCGGCAGCCGGGCGACGAACGGGCCCCCCGGACGACGGCGGGGCCCGGCGGTCACCCCGCCGGACCCCACCCGATGGCACCCGTCGTGCCGCGTCAGTTGTCCTTGGTGTCCGCCGGCGGCGCGCTCGGGCCGGGCCCGATCTTCGACGGGTCGGTCTTCTTCGGCGGCGTGGTCGTGGTGGTCGTCGTGGTCTCGGTCGATCCGGTGCCCGTGGGCTGCTCCACCATGCCTTTTTCCTCCAGTTCGGCGAGTGTGACGGCGTCCACGTCGACCGTGTCGCCCGAGGCCCACACCGTCCCCCGTGGATCGGTCCATGAGGCGGAAAGCCGGACGTGCACGGCACTCTCCCTGTCGACGGGACTTCCTGCTAGGGGAGACTAGACCCGGCCGAACAGCCGCGACGTCCCGCCGACCCGTCGGGTACCCGACTGGCCGACCGCGCGGGACAATGGGGACCTCACGCGTACGGAGCCGGACATCGACCTCACCTGTGGACACTGCGCCCGGACCGCCGGGCCGGACGACCGCTTCTGCGGCGGGTGCGGCCGGCCGCTCGCGGCGGCCTGTCCGAGCTGCGGGCACGCCAACGACGTCGGCACCAACTTCTGCACCAGCTGCGGCCAGCCGCTGCGCGACCACGCGGTCGCGGTGCAGGAGGACCGCCGGCAGGTCAGCGTGCTCTTCATCGACATCGTCGACTTCACCACGTACGCCGAGCGGGCCGACCCGGAACAGGCCCGCGGCCTGCAACAGGTCTACTTCGCCACGGTGCGCCGGCTGGTGCACCAGTACGGCGGCGTGGTGGAGAAGTACATCGGCGACGCGGTGATGGCGCTGTTCGGGGCGCCGGTGGCGACCGACAACGACGCGCTGCGCTGCGTACGCGCCGGTCTGGAGCTGCAACGGAGCCTGGCCAAGCAGCCGGCCGGCCCGCACCCGCCGCTCGGTTTCCGGGTCGGCATCGCCACCGGCGAGGCCCTTGTCGACCTGGCCGCGGCGCGCGACGGCGGGCAGGCCTTCGTCACCGGCGACGTGGTCAACACCGCGAGCCGGTTGCAGGCGCTGGCCCCGGCCGGCGGCGTGGTGGTCGACGAGAGCACCTGGTCCGCCACCCGACGCGAGATGGAGTACGCCGACCAGCCCTCGGTGACGTTGCGCGGCCGGTCGGCGGTGAGCCGGATCTGGCTGGCGGTGCGGGCCCGGCCCCGGCGCGACGGGCAGGGCGCCGAGCTGACCCCGATGGTGGACCGGGACCACGAGCGAGGGTTGCTGGTCAGCGCGCTGCACCGCACCGTCACCGAGCGCACCTCCCAACTGCTGACCGTGTTCGGCCCGGCCGGGGTGGGCAAGAGCCGGCTGCTGCGCGAGCTGGCCCGGCACGCGGCGAACCTGCCCGGCGCGCGGGTCACCTGGCTGACCGGCCAGTGCCCGCCGTTCGGCGAGAACGTCACCTACGCCGCGCTCGCCGACATCGTCCGCAGCTGGGCCGGGCTGACCGGCGCCGACGACCCGGCCGGCACCCGGGAGCGCCTGCGCGAGCGCCTGGGCCGGCTCGCCGACCCGCACGCGGTCCGGCTCGCCGAGGCGCTCGGCCCGCTCGTCGGCGTCTCCGGCGAGCGGCTCACCTCGGCCGAGACCGAGGCGGCGTGGCGGCGCTTCCTGCTGGCGCTGGCCGCGACCGGCCCCACCGTGCTCGTCTTCGAGGACATGCACTGGGCGGACGAGGCGATGCTCTCCTTCGTCGAGCAGCTCGGCGCGGCGGCCCGCAACGTGCCGCTGCTGGTCGTCGCGACCGCCCGGCCGGAGCTGCGCGAGCGGCACCCGGCCTGGACCGGGACGATCAGCGGCGCGATGTCCATCTCGGTGCCGCCGATGCACGACGGGGACATCGACACGCTCTACTCGCTGCTGCTCGGCCAGGCCACGCTGCCCAGCGAGGCCCGCGCGCCGTTGATCGAGTTCGCCGACGGCAACCCGCTCTACGCCCAGGAGTACGCCCGGATGCTGCTCGACGGCGGGCTGGTCGAGCGCTCGGCCGGCCCCGGGCGGCTCGATCCGGCCGCGGGCGCCGGAATGCCGCGTACCGTCCAGGCGGTCATCGCCAACCGGCTGGACCTGCTCGACCCGGCGGACCGCGCGGTGCTCCAGGCCGCCTCGGTGGTCGGCGTGCAGTTCTGGGCCGCGCCGGTGGCGCTGGCCCTGGGCCGGCCGACGGAGTGGGTGGAGCGGGCGCTGCACCGCCTCCAGCGCCGCGACCTGGTCTTCGAGCTGCCGGTCTCGACCATGCCCGGCCAGTCGGAGTACCGCTTCCGGCACGTGCTGGTCCGGGACGTCTGCTACCAGCGACTGCCCCGCGCGGAGCGGGTCGTCCGGCACCAACGCGCCGCCGACTGGCTGGAACAGCTCGCCGACGGCCGGCAGCACGACCTGGCCGAGGTGCTGGCCAACCACCGGTGGGCGGCGCACGAGATCGCCCGGACGGTGGGGCTGGACCAGGCGCCGTACGCCGTCGCCACCCGGTCCGCGCTGCACCGGGCCGCCCGCCGGGCGTACGAGCTGCACGCGCTGGAGACCGCGGCCACGCTTGTCGCCCGCGCGCTCAGTGTCGAGTGCGGGCCGGACCCGGCGCTGGAGCTGTTCCAGGCCGAGCTGGCGTTCTACACCGACCGCGACGGCTTCCTGGTCGACGGCGGCGCGGAACTCCTCACCGGCCTGGCCGGGCGGCTGGCCGACGCCGGCGACCTGCCCGGCGCGGCGAAGGCGTGGCGGCTGCTGTCCACGGCCGCCTGGGCCCGGGCCGACCGGTCGGAGACGCGGCGCTGCCTGGACCGGGCGATCCGGCTGCACGCCGAGCTGCCGGACAGCGAGGACAAGGTCGGCGCGCTGCTGGAGCTGGCCCGGGCGCACATGCTCGACGCGGAGACCGAGCCGGCCTGCGCCGCCGCGCGCAGCGCCGCCGAGCTGGCCGAACGGCTGGAGCTGCGGGAGGCGCGGGCCAACGCCCGGATCACGCTGGCGGTCGCCCGCTATCAGGCCGGCGCCGAGGCGGCGTACGCCGAGCTGGCCGAGGTCACCGAGGAGTGCCGGGTGGAACGGCTCACCAGCCGCCGCCGCGCGGTGCACAACCTGGCCTGGGCGTTGCAGGAAGAGGGGGACCTGGCCGGCTCGGCCCGTCTGGTCGACGAGCAGCGCTCGCTCGACCTCGCCGACGAGCACGGCCTGACGGCCAGCTTCAGCGACCAGTGGGCCCGCTCGTACTACCGCGGGGACTGGACCGCGGCGCTGCGGATGGCCGAGGGGTCCACGCGGCGGCCGACCGACGAGTGGGACCTGCACATCGTGGCGGTCTCCGGCTGGATCCGGGCGCTCGGCGACGACCCGGACGACGGCGACGCCGCCCCGGACCTGGTGGACCAGGCGCTGGTCGCGGCCCGGCGCAGCGGCTTCCACCGGGTGCTGCGGTCCACCGTGGCGCACGCCGCGCTCTGCCGGGCGGTGCAGGGTCGGCGGGACGAGGCGCTGGCGTTGCTCGCCGAGCTGGACGAGGACTGGCGGCGGACCCGGATGATCCCGTTCGCCGAGTGGGTGCCGGCGGTCGGTCACGTCGCCGGCCTGCTCGGCGGCGACGCGGCGGTGCTGGTGCGCGACCTGCTGGGCCGCGCCCCGCGCGCCACCCGCTGGGCGCGCGCGGCCGGGCGGTCCGCCGACGCGGCGCTGGCCCGGCGCGACGGGGACGACGCCCGGGCGGGCCGGCTGTTCACCACCGCGGCGGCGGACTACGCGGCGATGACCGACGTCACCGACCAGATGATCGCCTCCGCGCTGGCGGTGGGACCGCTGGCCGAGGCGGATCCGCCGGCCGCGGCGGCGACGCTGGCCCGGGTACGCGTGTTCGCGGACCGGCACGCCGCCGCCGGCCTGCTCCGGGTCGCCGGGGCGGGTTGAGCGTCAGGCGGGGACCGGCTGCCGGGGCGGGTTCTTCGCCTTCTGCGCGTACGTGTCGACGTACTCGCGACCGGACAGCTCCATCAACTCGTACATGATCTCGTCGGTGACCGCCCGCTCGACGAACCGGTCGCCGGCCAGGCCGGCGTAGCGGGAGAAGTCCAGCGGCGGGCCGAAGCGGATCCGGACCCGACCCAGGTTGGGCACGATCTGGCCGGTGGGTTGGATGGCGTCGGAGTTGAGCATGGCCATCGGGACCACCGGGGCGCCGCTGGCCAGCGCGAGCCGGGCCACCCCGGTCTTGCCCCGGTAGAGCCGGCCGTCCGGGGACCGGGTGCCCTCCGGGTAGATGCCGGCGATGCCCCCGGCGCGCAGCACCCGGAGCTGGGTGTCGAGGGCCGCCCGGGCGGCCTGGCCGCCGGAGCGGTCGACCGGGATGGTGCCGGAGCCGACGAAGAACATCTTGGTCAGCCACCCCTTGAGGCCCTTGCCGGTGAAGTATTCGGCTTTCGCGATGAAGGTGACTTTTCGCTTGACGATCAACGGGGTGAAGATCGAGTCGGAGAACGAGAGGTGATTGCTGGCCAGGATCACCGGGCCGGTGGCCGGCACGTGCTCCAGCCCCTCGACCTGCGGGCGGAAGACCAACCGCAGCAACGGGCCGAGGATGATGTACTTCAGCAGCCAGTACAGCACCGGGGTCCTTCCGGGAGAGGTGGCGACACGCGGGATCGTGCGGGACGAGGGTACGAACCACGTACGCCGCGCCACAACGCACTCCCGGAACCGGGTCCCGACGTGTCAGGATTCAGGGCACGACGTCAGGCCGTGGCGAAGGGGGTGGCCGGTGTCAGGGGGCGGGGCCCGTCGAGGGCGGCGGGACAACGGGCTCGACGCGGCCGAGTACGCGGTCGCGGGCGACGTGGATCCGCGCGTCGGTGAGCACCTGCTCGACGTGCTGGCCGCCGGCGGCATCGCCGCCTACCTCCAGCCCTCCGCCGACCTCAACCCGGTGACCCGCACCACCACGGTGCCGGCCCGACCGGTCGACCGGCTCTACGTCGACCGGTCCCACCTCACCACCGCCCGGGACTACCTCACCCAGCTCGCCGACGAGGGGGCCGAGCCGTCCCGCGCCGACGAGCCCGACATCGAGGCCGAGTGGGCCAAGATCGTGGCGGGTTTCCACACCGCGCCGGCCGCCGGCAGTCACCCCTGGCCGGCCGCCGAGGACGTCGACGACCCGGCCGCGCCGGGCGGCGCCGCCGCCGGCCGCGCCGAGGAGCCGGCCGGGCCGACCGCCACGGACGTGCGCCGGCTGCCCTACGCCGCGGACGTGTCCGGCATCTCGCTGAGCCGCGGTCGGCACGACGAGCCGTCCCTGCTGGACGGGTTGGACACGTTCGGCGCCGACCTGCCGGGGGACGCGGAGGAGGAGCACTACACCCCGCCTCCGCCGCCGCCGTTGCCGCGCTTCTCGAAGTACGCGGTGCTGGGCGTGCTCTGCATCGTGGTCGGGTTCCTGTTCTTCCTCTCGCCGACCGTGATGTCGCTCGTCGACCCGTCGGTGGTGACCGTGCTCGGCTTCACCGGCATCCTGGCCGGTTTCGTGATGCTGATCTGGCGGCTGCGCCCGGGCGACCGGGACGACCACGACCCGGACGACGGCGCGGTCGTCTGAGCCGCCGCGGCGGTTGCCCGGATCGCGGGACGCGGTACGCCCCGCGGCGATCCGGTAACAGGGGTGTAACTTACGGTCAGTAGGAATACCGCTGAACGTCACGTCCCGCACCGGCTGTCCGGTTTGCGCTTTCTCCGGTGGCCGGTACCCCTGCTGAGCGGATTGCCCGAGATGCGACAGAGCCCCCTCGTGGTGGTGGCCAACCGCCTCCCCATCGACGACAGTGTGGCGCCGGACGGCGCCTTCGAGTGGCGCCGCAGCCCTGGCGGCCTGGTGAGCGCCCTGCACCCCCTGCTCCGGCACACGCCCGCGACCTGGGTGGGTTGGGCCGGCGGCACCGGCCCGGCACCCGCCCTGCCCGACGTGGACGGTGTGCGGATGCGCAGCGTCCCGCTGAGCGCCGAGGACTTCCGCGACCACTACGAGGGCTTCGCCAACGCCACCCTCTGGCCGCTCTACCACGACGCGGTCGAGCAGCCGGAGTACCACCGCCGCTGGTGGGAGGCGTACCAGCGGGTCAACCAGCGGTTCGCCGAGGCCGCCGCCGAGGTGGCCGAGCCGAGCGGGCTGGTCTGGGTGCAGGACTACCACCTGCAACTGGTGCCCGGGATGCTCCGCGCGCTCCGCCCGGACCTGCGGATCGGCTTCTTCCTGCACGTGCCGTTCCCCCCGCCGGAGCTGTTCATGCAGCTCCCCCGCCGGGCCGAGCTGCTGCGCGGGATGCTCGGCGCCGACCTGATCGGCTTCCAGCGGGCCCAGGCCGCGCACAACTTCGCCCAGCTCGCCGCCAAGGTGCTCGGCCTGTCCGCGAGCGACCGGCGGATCGGCGTCGACGACCGGGTGGTGCGCATCGGCGCGTTCCCGGTCGCCATCGACACCGCCGAGATGTCCGCGCTCGCCGCCCGACCCGAGGTGGCCGAGCGGGCCCGTCGGCTCCGGCAGGATCTCGGCCAGCCGGAGAAGGTGATCCTCAGCGTCGACCGGATGGACTACACCAAGGGCATCGAACAGCGCCTCAAGGCGTACCGGGAACTGCTGGCAAGCGGCGACGTCAAGGTACGGGACACGGTGCTGGTGCAGGTGGCGGTGCCCAGCCGGGACCGGGTGGCGCAGTACCAGATCCTGCGCGACCGGGTGGAGCACCAGGTGGGGCGGATCAACGGCGAGTTCGGCCGGGTCGGCGAGCCGGCGATCCACTACCTCACCCAGCCCTTCGACCGGGCCGAGCTGGTGGCGCTCTACCGGGTCGCCGACGTGATGGCGGTGACGCCGCTGCGCGACGGGATGAACCTGGTGGCGAAGGAGTACGTGGCGGCCCGGGTGGACGGCACCGGCGCGCTGCTGCTCAGCGAGTTCGCCGGCGCGGCCGCCGAGCTGGAACAGGCGTACCTGGTGAACCCGCACGACCTGGACGGGCTCAAGCAGGGGCTGCTCGCCGCGCTGCGGGCCGGCCCGGAGGATGTCGCGACCCGGATGCGCGCGATGCGGGAACACCTGGCGCACAACGACATCCACGCCTGGGCGGCGTCCTACCTGAGCGCGCTGGAGGAGAGCGGGTCGCTTGTCGGCCGCCGGGCCACCCTGCGGTGACCCGGCGCCCGGCGCTCAGCCCGGGGTGGGCGCCGGGTCCTTGTCCAGCCAGTCCAGGATCGCGTCGATCGGCTCCCGCCAGCGGGCGTCGAGCATCAGGTCGTGACCCATGCCGGGGAAGAGCAGCGGGGCCGAGGCGTACCGGCGGGCCGCCCGGGTGAGGGCCGTCGCCGGCAGCACCCGGTCGTCGGGGCTGCCGAGCACCAGCACCGGCGGCCGGCCCACCGCCGGCTCCGGCTGCCGGCCGGTGAGCAGTTGCCACTGCGCGCGACGGCCGGCCCGGCCGAGCCGCGCCACGTGCCGGCGCGCGTCGGCGTCGGGCAGTTCCCGGCTGAACAGTTGCCGCCGGTTGAGCCGCAGCCCGGCGCCGAAGACCGCCGGCACCGTGCCGGCCGGGTTGCGGCGCAGCGCCGCGCCGAACGTCCCCCAGCCGCCGAGCACCGGCGCCACCAGCACCGCCGCCCGCGCCGGGTAGCGGGACATCGCATGCGCCACCACCCGGGCGCCGGCGCCGTGCCCCACCAGCACCGCCTGCCGCGGCAGGCTCGCCGCCACCTGCGTCACGTCATGGGTGTACGCGCGCAGCGTCGCGTCCGGCGCCGGCTCGCTGTCGCCGTGCCCGCGCAGGCTCAGCGCGTACGCCGGGAAGCCGCGACCGGCCGCGTGGCCCAGCCAGTGTTCGGCGAACGCCCACGCGCCGTGGCCGAAGCCGGGCACGAACAGCAGCGGCGGCTTGGCCTCATCCTGCTCGGGCAGCGCGGCCAGCACCTCGCGGCGTACCGGTCGCTCCGGCCGGGCCCACTCCCAGGCCCGGACCACCCGCACCCGCTCGCTGGTCATTTGTCGTCCTCCAGCTCGTGCAGGGCACGCTGCAACGCGCGCAGGTAGTCGGCGTGCCCGACCTCGAACCAGTGCCGGGTGCTGTCCTTGACCTTCGCCGAGTACCGCTCGCCGAGGCCGGCGCGGACCCGGCGGTCGAACGCGGCGACCCGCTCCGGCCGGGCGATGCGCAGGGTGAGCAACCGGGCGAAGAGCACGCTCTGCCAGTGCGAGATGGTGAAGATGCCGGAGTCCGGCTGCACCAGGCCGACCACGGCCAGCGTGGGATGACCGGCGGTGAACGCGTTCAGCCACAGGCGGGGCCGGCCGGAGCCGTCCTCGTCGCCGAGCACCCGGCCGTGCAGGAACTCGAAGCGCGGCAGGTACCCGGTGGCGAAGACGACCAGTTCCGGGTCGATCCGCCGGCCGTCGCTCAGCTCCACGGTGCGGTCGTGGGAGCGGGTCACGTCCGGCACCGGGGTGATCTCGCCGTGCCCGACGTAGTACACGAGTTGGCTGTTGGCGATCGGGTGCGTCTCGTACACCCGGTGGTCGGGCTTCGGCAGGCCGAACCGGGTCAGGTCGCCGACGGTCAGCCGCAGCGTCCAGTGGTAGAGCCACTGCCGCACCCGCAGCGGCACCCGCAGCGCCAGCAACGTGTCGTTGACCTGGTCGGCCGGGCGGCCGAGGACGTACTTGGGGGCGTACCAGTAGCCGCGCCGGGTGGAGTGCCAGCAGTGTGACGCCTGCTGGGCCGCCTCGACCGCGATGTCACAGCCGGTGTTGCCGGCGCCGACCACCAGCACCCGCTTGCCGCGCAACTGGGCCGGGTCCTTGTAGGACGAGGCGTGCATGACCTCGCCCCGGAACTCCGCCAGCCCTTCGTATTGGGGCAGCTTGGGCGACCAGTTGTGGCCGTTGGCCAGCACCACGCCGGCGTAGCGGGAGGTGCGCTCCGGGCCGTAGCCGCCGGTGCTGCGGGTGGTCACGTCCCACCGGTCCCCCTCGACCGGCTCGACCCGGACCACCTCGGTGCCGAACCAGACATGCTGGCGCAGGTCGAAGTGGTCGGCGTAGCGCTCGAAGTAGGACAGCAGCTGGCTGTGGTGCGGGTAGTCCGGCCAGTCGTCCGGCATCGGGAAGTCCGGGAACTGGGTGAACGGGCGGGACGAGATCAGGTGTGTGCTGCCGTAGACCGGGCTGCGGTCGTGCCGCCAGTTCCACGCCCCGCCGACGCCGGTCTCCCGCTCGTAGCAGTCCACGCCGAAGCCGGCCTCGCGGAGGTTCTTGACGGCGGTCAGCCCGCTGGCGCCGGCGCCGATGACGCAGACCGTGTCGCCCCGGTCGGAGACCGGGCGGTCGTCCCGGCTCGGGACGGCCGTGGGGTCCGGTTCGGGGCGGCCGAGATCGGTGGAGGAGGACACCGGGAAATCTCCTTTGTGCGGCACGCGTGCCGGGTCGGTGCGAAATCCTGCCGAGAATGCCCGCCGTTGTCCAGCCGCCCGGAAGCCGGCACGGCTCACTCGGGCGGACCGCCTGACACTGGGTGACCGCTCACCTCTTCACGCACGGTGAGCGCCGCGTGGCGCGGCGGTCCTCTCGGTCCGACGCCTTTGCTCTGCAGCCACGGACGCAGCACGGCCGTGAGCTGGTCAGGTACCGAAGGGCCGCGACAACGAGCCGTGTCACGTCGATCACCATGGGTAGCCGATGCTTATGCGGCTGCAGAGCAAAGGCGCCGACAGGTCGGCTACCCCGGCCGCCGACACCTCACGTTCCGTAACGGCCGGGTCGCGACCACCAACGCACCCGCTCCGAGCCCCGTCTGCCGGCCCGAGCCACGGTCGGACCGGAGCGGGCCACCGGCCGGATTTCGCCCCGGACCACCGGTCCGGCCGCCGCGGCGGTCAGCCGGCGGCGGGCAGCAGCAGGTCGACCAGGACCGGGAAGTGGTCGCTGGCCCGGCGGGTCCGCGGCGTGTCCACCACGTCGTAGTCGACCACGGTGATCCGCGGGTCGACGAAGAGCGCGTCGATGCGGCGCCGGGGATCGGCGCAGGAGAACGTGTGCCGGTCGGCCCGGTCGGCGGCGACCGCGGTGTCGGTCAGCCCCTCGGCCACGGTCCGCCAGGCCGGTCCGTCCGGCCCCTCGTTGAGGTCGGCGCCGGCCACCACCGGCAGCGGGGACGCGGCCAGCTCCCGCTTGAACGCCGCCGCCTGGGCCGGCCGCTCCGCCGGGTCGGTGGACAGGTGCGAGCCGGCCAGCAGGAAGTCGACGCCGCCCACCCGGCACCGCGCGTACGCGGCCCCGCGCAGGTGCCGGCCCGGCGTCAGCGGGTAGCGCGTGCACCGGGTCTCGGTGACCCGTACCCGGAGGCTGGTCAGCAGCAGGTTGCCCAGTGACGGCAGGCCGCCGGCGGCGACCACCAGGCCGAACGAGTCGGCCAGCGTGGCGCACTTCTGCCGCCACCGGAACCGGCGCGGCCCCTCCTGGACGATCACCACGTCCGGCGCGGCCTCGCGGACCACCTCGGCCAGCGCGGCGGTGTCGTCGCGCTGGCTGTGGACGTTGTAGGACAGCACCCGCAGCGGCACACCCGACACGTCAGATCCTCCGGGCCAGGTCGGCGGCGCCGATCACGCCGGCGGTGTTGCCCAGCTCGGCCGGGCGCACCTCGGCGACGGGCAGGCGGCTGCGCTGGGCCAGCGCGTCGGTGAACGACCGCCGGGTCGGGCCGAGCAGCAGGTCGCCGGCGTCGATCACGCCACCGCCGACCACCAGCACCTGCGGGTCCAGGATCTGCGCCATGTCCGCGAGGCTGGTGCCGAGCCAGCGCCCGACCTGGGCGAACGCCTCGGTGGAGACCGGGTCGCCGTCCTTGGCCGCGGCGGTCACCATCGGACCGGTGATCGCCTCCGCCTCGCCGTCGGCCAGCTTCAGCAGCGCGGTGGCCCGGTGCGGCTCCTGCCGGGCGGCGGCGCGGGCGAAGCGGACCAGCGCGCTGCCGCTGGCGTACTGCTCGATGCAGCCGAGCCGGCCGCAGCCGCACTGGTGGCCGTCCGGCACGGTGAGCATGTGCCCCAGCTCGGCGGCGATGCCGTTGGCGCCGCGGACCAGCCCGCCGCCGAGCACGATGCCGCCGCCGACGCCGGTGCCGATGGTGAACATGACCATCGAGTCGTCGGCGTCCCGGGCCGCGCCGTAGCGGAACTCCGCCCAGGCGGCCACGTTCCCGTCGTTCTCCACGATCACCGGCAGGCCGGTGGCGTTGCTGACGTACTCGCGCAGCGGCTCGTCCCGCCAGGCCAGGTTGGGCGCGAAGAGCACGGTGGAGCGGGTGGCGTCGATCCAGCCGGCCGCGCCGATGCCGACCGCCTCGACGGTCCGGCCGGTGGTCAGCTCCGTGACCACCTCGATGATGACGTCCCGGGTCTTGGCCACGTCGTCGGCGGGGGTGTCCCGTCGCGTCTGCACGAGTACCGCGCCGGTGTCGTCCACGACACCACCGGCCACCTTCGTGCCACCGACGTCGACTCCGATGGTCAGCGTCACCGCTGCCACTCCCCTCTGCTGTGCTGCCCCGGACGCCGGCCGAACCGGCCGTGCGATCCGGGATGTCCGGTGGTCAGGCCCCGTCGCCTGGTGCGTCCGCGTCCGCGCCCGCCTCGTCGGGCGCCCGCGAGGCGGGCACCGTGGGACGGCCGGCCGGCGGCCGGCTCGTCGCCGGCCCCGCCGGCCCGGCGGCGTCGACGGGCGGCTGCGACGGCTCCGGCTCGGCGTGCCTGCCGCCACGCCGCGACCCCGAGCCGTCGGAAGCACCCGGATCGGCCGCGCCCTCCCCCCGGGTGGCGGCGGACCACACGTCCTGCTCGGGTGCCGGCTGAGAATCATGCCCGGTACGGGTCGCCTCGCGCCACACGTGGTCCCCCGCCCCGGTCGGCGCGGGGCCGCCGGGGCCGGTCGGCGTCGCCTGGTCCGGCGGGTCGGCCGGTGTCGCCGGACCGGCCGGTTCCGCCGGGGCGAACGCCCGCAGCAGGCTGGCCACACCGGCCGCCAGGTCACCGGCGCCGGTGGCGAGCCGCTCGGCGAATTCCGGACTCGGGTCCCGCAACGCCGCGATCCCCCGGCAGACCGGGCAGACGCAGCATTCCGGCGAGCCGGTGGCGAAACCGGCGCCGGTGCCGGTCGGGATGTGACCGAGGACACCCGAGAGGATCCCACCGAGCGGGCTGCGGCCCCCGGCACCGGACGAGGCGGCGGCCATCCGCGCGGTGGCCAGCAGCGTGACGACGAGGCGCTCGGCCTCTTCCCGGGCCGAACCCGGATCAGTGGTGCCCATGGTTCGGCTCCTCCAGCGTGACGACCGGGACGGCGATCGGATCAGTTGGCCGCACCGGGTGCTTCTACCCGGCGCTTGAGCTGCTTCAACGCCGTATCCATGATCATTTTTTCGGCCTTGCGGCGGAACATGCCGAGCATCGCCACGGACAGCTCCACCTCCAGCGTGTAGGTCACCGTGGTCGTCCCGTCCGGGTTGCCGACCAGGTCGTACGACCCGCGCTGGGACCGCTGCATCGTCGACGGCGCGACCAGGTGCCACTCGATCCGGGAGATGTCCTCGGCGTACTCGTACGCCAGCACGTACTCGTCGGCCAACACGCCCGCGTCAAGCGTGAACCGCACCTGACTCGCGTAGCCGTCCTCGTACTCCTCGATCACCTCGGCCCGGCGCACCGACTCGGTCCACTCCGGGTAACGGGGGAAGTCACAGATGACGGCCGCCACCTGCTCCGGTGACGCGCCGACGATGATCGACTGGGTGGAGGAGTCCGCCATGGGGGGAGGCTACCCGGCTCCCCACCGGGGCGGGCGGGTAGGTTTCGACAGAGCCGACCAGGCCGGCCCGGCGCCGGTGCGAGCACGAGGGAGTGCAGGTGCGCGAGTTCTCCGTCCCGCCGATCGTCACCGTCGGCGACGCGGCCAACCTGACCGACCCGGTCTGGGAAAACGCCGAGGTCGCCCCGGACACCGTGCAGTTCGTCCGGCCGGCCGGCGACGCGGGGCCGATCGAGGTGACCTGCCGGCAGTTCCGCGACGAGGTGGTCGCGGTGGCCCGGGGCCTGATCGCGGCCGGCGTGTCCCCCGGCGACAGGGTCGCTCTGATGAGCCGCACCCGCTACGAGTGGACCCTGCTCGACTACGCGATCTGGGCGGCCGGCGCGGTCACCGTGCCGATCTACGAGACCTCCAGCGCCGAGCAGGCCGCCTGGATCCTCGGTGACTCGGGCGCGGTGGCCGTGGTGGTGGAGAGCACCGCGCACGCGACGCTCGTCGCCGGCGTCCGGGACCGGCTGCCCGACCTGCGCGAGGTCTGGCAGATCGAGCTGGACGCGGTGCCCGAGCTGGTCACCGCCGGCTCCTCGGTGGACCCGGCCGAGGTCGAGGTGCGCCGCTCGACGCTCAAGGCCGACGACCTCGCCACGATCATCTACACCAGCGGCACCACCGGCCGGCCGAAGGGCTGCGTGCTGACCCACCGCAACATCTACGCCGACATCGCCAACGCGGTGCCGGTGCTGCCGAACCTGTTCCGCCAGGGCGCCTCCACCCTGCTCTTCCTGCCGCTGGCACACGCGTTCGCCCGGCTCATCCAGGTCGGCGTGGTGCAGGCCCGGGCCACCATGGCGCACTGCGCGGACACCAGCGACCTGGTCGGCGCGCTCCAGGAGTTCAAGCCGACGTTCGTGCTCTCCGTACCCCGGGTCTTCGAAAAGGTCTACAACGGCGCGCGGCAGAAGGCCGAGGCGGACGGCAAGGGCAAGATCTTCGACCGCGCGGAGAAGGTCGCCATCGCCTGGAGCGAGGCGCTGGAGACGCCGGGCGGGCCGGGCCTGGCGCTGCGCGCCCAGCACGCGCTCTTCGACCGGCTGGTCTACGGCAAGCTGCGGGCGGCGCTGGGCGGCCGGTGCCGCGACGCGATCTCCGGCGGCGCGCCGCTCGGCGCCCGGCTCGGGCACTTCTTCCGGGGCGTCGGGGTGACCGTCTGCGAGGGGTACGGCCTCACCGAGACCTCGCCGGCCGCCGCCGCGAACCTGCCCACCGGCACCCGGATCGGCACGGTCGGCCGCCCGCTGCCCGGCGTCACCGTCCGGATCGACGACGACGGCGAGATCCTGATCTCCGGCGACATCGTCTTCCAGGGGTACTGGCACAACGAGGAGGCCACCGCCGAGGCGCTCACCACCGACGGCTGGTTCCGCACCGGTGACCTGGGCCAGCTCGACGCGGACGGCTACCTCAGCATCACCGGCCGGAAGAAGGAGATCATCGTGACCGCCGGCGGCAAGAACGTCGCCCCGGCGGTGCTGGAGGACCAGGTCCGGGCGCACCCGTTGATCAGCCAGTGCGTGGTGGTCGGCGACCGGCAGCCGTTCATCGCGGCGCTTGTCACCATCGACGAGGAGGCGCTGCCGAAGTGGCTGGCCGGGCACGGGCGCCCGGAGACCACGAGCGCCGCCGAGCTGCGCGACGACGAGGCGCTGCGGGCCGAGGTGCAGGGCGCGGTCGACCAGGCCAACCAGTCCGTCTCCAAGGCCGAGGCGATCAAGGTGTTCCGGATCCTGCCGCAGGACTTCACCGAGGCGACCGGCGAGCTGACCCCCTCGCTGAAGGTCAAGCGGCAGGTCGTCCACAAGACGTACGCCACGGAGATCGCGGAGATCTACCGGCGCTGACTACGATCCGTCAGGTGCCCGCCTCCACATCCGGACAGCCGCAGACGCAGCTCCTCGCGGTCGCGGCCCGCGCGGTTCTCCTCGCGCTGGTCGCCGCCCTGACCCTGTTCGCCACCCGCGACGCCACCGAGCTCTGGTGGATCGCCCTGCTCGGCGTCGCCGGGCTGCCCGCCGTCCTGGCCCCGCAGCACCGGCTACTCACCCCGATCAGCCGCTTCGCCGAGGTGGTGGTGCTCGGGCTGGCCGCCAGCCAGGTCGCCGCCGACGCCCACCTCACCGGCGTCACCGACGGGATGGGCGCGTCGGCGGTGCTGCCGTACCTGGCCGTGCCGGTCACCGTGACCGCGCTGCGCCGCCGGTTCTCCGAGGGCGCCGCGCTGCTCGCGGTCACCGCGGCGACGCTGCTGGTCAGCGCCGCGTTCACCGACGTCGGCGGCGAGCCGCAGCTCGGCCAGCTCGGTTACCTCGCGGTCTGCGCGCAGTGGCTGATCCTGGCCGGCCTCGGCCTCTACACCGCCGGCACGCTCCAGCGGGTGATGCGGGTCCGCGGCGAGGGCAAACCCCAGCCGTACGCCGAGGCCACCCGGCTGTTGACCCAGCTCCGGACGGTGGCCCGGCAGCTCCCCGGCGCCACCCTGGACCCGGGCGGCATCTCCGAGCACCTGCTGGAGGAGCTGCGGGTGGTGGCGAAGACCGACCGGGGCGCGGTGCTCTCCGCCAGCGGCGGCGGCCGGCTGGTGGTGCTCGCCCAGATCGGCGCGGACCGGGTCGACTGGGAGACCACGCTCGACGCCGACTCCGCCATCGCCGACGCCTGGGCCAGCCAGCAGCCGACCGTCTCGGCCCGCTCGCAGGCCCGGTCCCGGCACTCCGGCGAGGTGTCCGCGCTGATCGTGCCGCTGGTCGCCGGCGTGCGCACGGTCGGCCTGGTGGTGATCGAGGCGGACACCGGCGCCGCGTACCCGCCGCCGGTGGTGTCCCGGGTGACCGCGCTGACCGGCCCGGCGGCGCTGCGGCTGGAGGCCGCGCTGCTCTTCGACGAGGTGCGCTCGCTGGCCACCAACGAGGAGCGGCAGCGGCTGGCCCGGGAGATCCACGACGGGGTCGCCCAGGAGCTGGTGATGGTCGGGTACGGCATCGACAACGCGCTGGCGTACGTCGACGAGGACCCGAAGGAGACCGCCGAGGCGCTGCGTACGCTGCGGCACGAGGTCACCCGGGTGATCCAGGAGCTGCGGTTGAGCCTGTTCGAGCTGCGCAGCGAGGTGGACCGGCACGGTGGGCTGGCGGCGGCGATCGCCGAGTACGCCCGCACCGTCGGCGCCTCCGGCGGGCTGCGGGTGAACCTGTCCCTGGACGAGTCCACCGCCCGGCTGCCGGCCGCCACCGAGGCCGAGTTGCTGCGCATCGCCCAGGAGGCGGTGACCAACGCGCGCAAGCACGCCGGCGCGTCGAACCTCTGGGTCACCTGTGAGGTGGATCCCCCGTACGCCCGGATCGAAGTGTCGGATGACGGTCACGGCATCGGTGACCAGCGGCCCGAGGGGCACTATGGTCTTGCGATCATGGCGGAGAGGGCGGAACGTATCCGAGGCCGGTTGGAGATCAGGCCGCGGCAACCCAGCGGCACAACCGTGGCGGTGGTACTCGGCTCGTCGCCCCGGCGCGATAAGGTGCGCGGCAGCGCCGCAGCAGCAGAAGGGGAGTAACCCGAGGATGACCACTAGCCCGACACCGGCCACCCGGACCAAGGTTCTCCTTGTCGACGATCACGACCTGATCCGCAAGGGTCTGCGGCACGCCTTCGAGCGGGACCGGCAGTTCGAGGTCGTGGGTGAGGCCGCCACGGCCGCGGAGGGTGTGCGCCAGGCCGGCGCGCTCCAGCCCGACGTGGTGATCATGGATCTGCGACTGCCCGACGGCAGCGGCCTGGAGGCCACCCGCGCGCTGCGCAAGTCCAGCGCCTCGATGGGCATCGTGGTGCTCACCATGTACGCCGGTGACGACCAGCTCTTCGGCGCGCTGGAGGCGGGGGCGAGCGCGTTCGTCCCGAAGACCGCCCCGGCCGACGAGGTGGTGGCCGCCGCCCGGCACGCCGCCTCCTCCCCCAGCGCGTTCACCGCGGCCGACCTGGCCGAGGCGATGAAGCGCCGGCTGGCCCCGTCCGGTCCGCAGCTCTCCCCCCGCGAGGGGCAGGTGCTGCGGCTGCTCGCCGACGGCATGAGCGTGGCCGGCATCGCCAAGCAGCTCTTCGTCAGCGAGTCCACCGCCAAGACCCACATCTCCAAGCTCTACGAGAAGCTGGGCGCGGCCAACCGGGCCCAGGCGCTGATGACCGCGCTGCGGCTGGGGCTGCTGGAGGCCCCCGACGCGCCGAAGTTCTGACGGCACCGCCGGAGAGGCCCCGTCCGCACGCCGGACGCGGGCCTCTCCGGCATTCCGGGCGCGGGTCGACCGCGTACGGTGAACGGCCGGACGCGGAACGGCGGCGGTCTTTGCACCGCGACAGCGGCCGGGCAGAATACCCGGGTGATCCGCGCGGCGGTGACGCCGCGCGTCGCCGACACCCAAGGGGCAGGGACATGCAGCGGCCGGACTGGGCACCCGAGACGATCGACATCGAACGCCCGAGCGTGGCCCGCATGTACGACTACTACCTGGGCGGTTCGCACAACTTCGCGGCCGACCGGGCCGCCGCGCGGGCGATGGTCGAGGCGGTGCCGGAGGCCCCGCTGATGGCCCAGGCCAACCGCGCCTTCCTCCGCCGGGCGGTGCACTACCTGGCCGAGACCGGGGTGCGGCAGTTCCTGGACATCGGCTCCGGCATCCCGACCGTGGGCAACGTGCACGAGATCGCCCAGGGCATCGACCCCGACTCCCGGGTGGTCTACGTCGACGTGGACCCGGTGGCGGTCGCGCACAGCCAGGAGATCCTGGCCGGCAACGAGCGGGCCGCCGTGGTCCGGGAGGACCTGCGCGACCCGGTGGCGATCCTGCGCCATCCGGACGTCACCCGGTTGATCGACTTCACCCAGCCGGTCGCGGTGATGATCGTGGCGGTGCTGCACTTCATCCCGGACTCCGACCGCCCGGAGGAGATCCTGCGGACGCTGCGCGCGGCGCTGGCGCCCGGCAGCCACCTGGTGCTCTCCCAGGCCAGCGACGACGGCCGGGACGGCACCGGCGAGCGGGCCGAGGCGGAACGGGTCTACCGGCGCACCGACAGCCAGCTCTTCATCCGCGGTCGGGCCGAGCTGACCGCGTTGTTCGCCGGGTTCGAGCTGGTCGACCCGGGCGTGGTGTGGGTGCCGCAGTGGCGACCGGACGCCCCCGACCAGGCGGAACACGCCGAACGGGCGGTCTTCATGGGCGGGGTCGGGCGGCTCGGTGCCTGACGACGTGGCCACCGTGACCGCCGCCGGCCGCTGCCGCCCCGGCGTCTTCGCCCGGGCCTGGGCCAAGGCGGTCTCCGGGACCAGCTACCTGCCGATGACCCAGGCGCAACTGGAGGAGATGCTGCAACGGCTCACCGAGCGGCTCGCGCAGGCGATGCGCGCCGACCCGTTCGACCTGCGGATCGGCCAGCAGGTGGGCGCGGAGCTGGTGCAGTCGCACATCGCCTCCGCCGAGGGCCTGGGTCGCACCGTCGAGGTGATCCAGCTCCGGCTGGTCCGCGACCTCGACCTGGACGTCGACGACGTCGAGGACCGGATGTCCCGGCTGCTCGCCACCGTCGCCACCGGGTACGCCCGGGCGCTGCGCGACCGCACGCTGGACGAGCAGGAGTCCATCCGGCGGGCCGCCATGATGGCGCGCGCCCAGGCCGAACGGGCGCTGCGGGACAGCGAGGCCCGGTTCCGGCACCAGGCCACCCACGACCCGCTGACCGACCTGCCGAACCGCACGCTGTTCACCGAGCGGCTGACCGCCGCGATCGTCGCGCCCGGCCGGGGCGCGGACCGGATCGGGGTCTGCTTCCTCGACCTGGACCGGTTCAAGGTGGTCAACGACTCCCTCGGTCACCAGGTCGGCGACTCGCTGCTGGTGGCGGTGGCGCAGCGGCTGCGCCGGACGCTCGGCGAGCACCTGGTGGCCCGCCTGGGCGGCGACGAGTTCGTGATCCTGGTGGAGCGCACCGCCGGCACCGACGACGTGGTCAAGGTCGCCGAGGCGGCGCTGGAGGCGGTACGCGAGCCCGCGCTCGTCGACGGGCACGAGTTGACGGTGTCGGCGAGCATCGGCATCGTGGAGCGGCCGGTGGCCGGCACCTCCCCGATGGAGCTGATGCGCGCCGCGGACAGCACGCTGCACTGGGCCAAGGCCGCCGGCGGGGCCCGCTGGTCGTTGTTCGACGCCGACCGTAACCGCCGCGAGCTGGCCCGGTACGCGCTCTCCGCGGCGATCCCGGCCGCGCTGGACCGGGGCGAGTTCTACCTCGACTACCAGCCGCTGACGTCGCTGCGTGACGGCCGGGTGCTCGGCATGGAGGCGCTGGTGCGCTGGCGCCACCCGGAGCTGGGGGTGCTCCGGCCGGACAGCTTCATCCCGCTGGCCGAGGAGACCGGCCTGATCGTCCGGCTCGGCAGCTGGGTGCTGGCCGAGGCGTGCCGCGAGGCGGGCACCTGGTCGGCGGCGGGTGGCGACGCGCCGTTCGTCAGCGTCAACCTGGCCGTACGCCAGTTGCACCGGGCCGACCTGGTGCCCGAGGTGCGGGGCGTGCTCGGCCGCACCGGCCTGCCCCCGGAACGGCTGCAACTGGAGGTCACCGAGAGCACCATGATGAGCACCGTGGTCGAGCCGGTCCGGGCCCTGCGGGTGCTCGGCGACCTGGGCGTCCGGGTGGCCATCGACGACTTCGGCACCGGCTACTGCAATCTCGCGTACCTGCGGGACCTGCCGGTGACCGAGTTGAAGGTGGCCGGCGAGTTCGTGACCGGGCTGCGCGCGCCGGCCGGCGATCCGGGCGGCCGTACCGACGAGCGGATCCTCGCCTCGCTGGTCTCGCTGGCGCACGCCCTGGACCTCACGGTCACCGCCGAGGGGGTGGAGACGGCCGGTCAGGCGGACCGGCTGCGCGCCATCGGCTGCGACGCCGGTCAGGGCTGGCACTTCGGCCGCCCCGGCTCGGCGCTGCAACACCTCACCCGCGCGCCCGCGGCGTAAGGAGGGGCCCCTTCTTAACGCTTCAGGCATAGGAGGGGGCCCCGCTTAACAACCTGGCCGAACCTTTCCCGACCCCGGAGGCACCCATGACCGGTCAGCGCGTTCTGGCCCTCGTTCTCTTCGTCGTCGCGTTCCTGGCGCTGGCAGCCTCCCGCGCCTTTCCCTTCCTGGACGACGTCCCCGGTGCGGCAAAGGTTGGCATCGCGGTGGCTGGAGCCGCCTGCGTACTGGTGGGTGTCTGGCTGTGGCGGCGAGCCAGCCCCGAATCCGAGGGCTGAGCGGACGTCTGGTTCACGTACCACACCCGGTCGCCGCACCCGGTCAGCCCGCCTGGCGGCGGGTGTCCGCCCCGTCCAGATAGGCCAGCACGGCCAGCACCCGCCGGTTGTCGTCACCGGACGGCGGCATCCGCAGCTTGCTGAAGATGCTGTTGATGTGCTTGTCGACGGCCTTCTCGGTGACGAACAGCCGGGCCGCCACCGCGGCGTTCGACCGGCCCTCGGCCATCAGGCCGAGCACCTCGCGTTCCCGCGCGGTCAGCTCGGCGAGCGGCCCGGCGCCGTCGCGGCGGGCCAGCAACTGGGCCACCACCTCCGGGTCCATCACGGTGCCGCCGGCGGCGACCCGGCGCACCGCGTCGACGAACTGGTCCACGTGCGACACCCGGTCCTTGAGCAGGTAGCCGACGCCGCCGCGCCGGTCGGCGAGCAGCTCACGGGCGTAGAGCTGCTCGACGTGCTGGGACAGCACGAGCACCGGCAGCCCGGGCAGCTCGGCGCGGGCCCGCACGGCCGCCTGCAACCCCTCGTCGCTGAACGTCGGCGGCAGCCGTACGTCGATCACCGCGACGTCCGGCCGGTGCGCGGCCAGCGCGGGCAGCACTGACGGTCCGTTGTCGACGGCCGCCACCACCTGGCAGCCGAACGCCTCCAGGATCCTGGTCAGCCCGTCTCGGAGGAGGGCGAGATCCTCGGCGATGACAACGCGCACGGCAGCTCCATGCTGATGACGGTGGGTCCACCGGCCGGACTGGTCACTGCCATCGTCCCATCGAACGCGGCCAGCCGGCGTCCGGTCCCGGCCAGACCGCCGCCGGCCGCCGGCGCCGCCCCGCCCCGGCCGTCGTCACCGACCACGGCGGTCAGCCGCCCGTCGGCGTGCCGCAGCTCCACCCAGGCCCGGGTCGCCCCGCTGTGCTTGCCCACGTTGGCCAGCGCCTCGGCGACCGCGAAGTAGACGGCCGACTCGACCGGGGCGGCGGCCCGGCCGGGCAGGTCGACGGTGACCTCCACCGGCAGCGGCACGGCCAGCGCCAGCGCCCGTACCGCGCCGGGCAGGCCACGCTCGGCGAGCACCGGCGGGTGGATGCCGCGAACCAGCCCGCGCAGCTCGGCCAGGGCCTGGCCGCTGGTCTCCCGGGCCTCGGCGAGCAGCCGGCGGACCGCCTCCGGGTCGTCACGGATTAGTTGCTCGGCCAGCCCGATGCTCATGCTCAGCGCGACCAGCCGGGCCTGCGCCCCGTCGTGCAGGTCCCGTTCGATCCGGCGCAGCTCGGCGGCCTGCGCGTCCACCGCCTCGGCCCGGGTGACGGTGAGCTGACGCACCCGCAGCGCCAGCGCGGCGCCGCGGGTCGGGGTCAGGAAGAACCCGGCGAACGTCACGTGCAGCCAGACCAGCCAGCGCCCGGTGGCCACCCCGGCGGCCAGCAGCAGCGCGCCCAACGGGACGCAGAGCACCGCCTCGACGAGATTGTCGAGCGGCCAGAACGGGCCGTAGCCGTACCAGACGCCGACGGCACGCAGCACCAGCGGCACGCCGATCAACCCCTCCAGCCCGTACAGCGGGAGGACGAACGCGGCCAGGCACACCGCGCCGGTGACCGCGCCGGGCAGCAGCCAGGCCAGATCCCGCCAGGTCGCCGGGTCGCCCACCACCCACCGGAACCGCCGCCAGGTGCCGAACTGGGCACCGGCCGGCGCGGGCAGGTAGGGCGTGGGCATCTCGACGCCGCTCCACCGGGCCAGCCGGCGGTGCAGCCCGGCGCAGATCCGGACCGCGCCGGTGACCACCGGGAAGAGGGCGAAGCCGACGCCGAACGCCGGGATCAGCAACAGCGCGACCAGCGACAGCACGAACAGGGCCACGTGCGTGGTCAACGACAGCAGCGCGGTCAGCAGCCCCTGGGCGGCGGTCACCGCGGCGGGCCGCAGCCGGGTCCGGAGCAGTGCCCGTACCGATGCGTCCACGAGTTCCATTCTCCGGTATCACCGCCGGTCCGCCGGTGGTGCTGGCACCACCCGTGGAGTCGGGGCGGCACCCCTGACCGGCGGGCCGCCGGCCCGAAGGATCGAGTCAGGGCCCGCGGTCCGCGCCGGGCGACGAGTGAGAGGAACCCTGATGTCCCCGCACCGAACGGCCCGGCTGCCCGCCGGCCGCCGCGGCAAGTACGCCGTCCTCGTCCTCTGGCTGGCGCTGCTCGCGGTCGCCGGGCCGCTCGCGTTGAAGCTGGGCGAGACGCAGGACAACTCGACGCTCGGTGCGTTGCCGCCCGGCGTCGAGAGCAGCCGCGCCGCACAGCGGGCCGAAGCCGCCTTCCCCGAGTCCCGCCGGCAGTTGGCCGTCGCCGTGTACGTCCGCGACACCGGCCTCACCGCCGCCGACCGGGCCCGGGTCGACGCCGACCGGGCGGCCTTCGCCGGGTACGCCGACGGCGGCGCGGTCTCCGCGCCGGCGCCGAGCGCGGACGGCCGGGCGCTGCTGTTCTCGCTCCCGGTCACCCTCGACGAGGAGCGACGCGCCGACGCGGTACGTGCCATGAAGGACCGGCTCGCCGACGCGGCGCCCGGCCTGCGGACCGCGCTGACCGGCGACGCGGTCGCCGAGAGCGACGTCTGGGACGCGTTCGACGGGATGGACGGCGCGTTGCTGCTGGCCACCGCCGTCACCGTCGCCCTGCTCCTGCTCGTCACCTACCGCAGCCCGGTGCTGTGGCTGGTGCCGCTGCTCGCGGTCGGCGTCGCCAACCAGCTCGCCGGCGCCACCGTCTACCTGCTGGCCCGGCACGCCGGCCTGACGGTGGACTTCCAGAGCCAGACCATCCTCACCGTGCTGGTCTTCGGCGTCGGCGTGGACTACGCCCTGCTGCTCATCGCCCGCTACCGCGAGGAGCTGCGCCGGCACGCCGACCGGCACGCCGCGATGGCGGTGGCGCTGCGCCGGTCGTACGGCGCGGTCTGCGCCTCCGCGGCGACTGTCGCGCTCGGGCTGCTCTGCCTCGTCGCGGCGGACCTGCCCGCCACCCGCGGCCTGGGACCGGTCGGCGCGGTCGGCATCGTGGCCGCGTTGCTGGCGATGACCACGCTGCTGCCGGCGGTGCTCGTGGTGTGCGGGCGGTGGCTGTTCTGGCCGTTCGTGCCGCGCCACACGCCCGGCGCGGACGAGCGCGACCTCGGCGCCGACCACGGGGTGTGGCAGCGGATCGCCGGCCTGGTCGGTCGCCGGCCGCGCCCGGTCTGGGTGGGCACCGCCGTCGCCCTGGTCGCGTTGACCCTCGGGATCGGCAATCTCACCCTGGGCCTGCCCGACGACGAGTCGTTCACCACCGAGGTCGGCTCGGTCGCCGGTCAGCGGCTGGTCGCCGCCCACTACCCGGGCGGGTCGGTCGCGCCGGTCGAGGTGCTGGCCGCCGCCGGCACGGCCGATTTGGTCACGGGCGCGGTCCGCGCGGTGCCGGGCGTCGCGGAGGTGGGCGGTCCGCAGCGGTCCGCCGACGGTCGTTGGGTACGCGTCACCGCGGTGCTCGCCGCCGCCCCGGACAGCGCCGCGGCCCGGGACACGGTGGGCCGGCTGCGCACCGCCGTGCACGCGGTGCCCGGGTCGCAGGCGCTCGTCGGCGGGCGCACCGCGACGCTGCTCGACGAGCGACGCACCGTGGACCGGGACAACCGGGTGGTCATCCCGCTGGTGCTCGCCGTGGTCCTGGTGATCCTGATGCTCCTGCTGCGCGCGCTCGTCGCGCCGCTGCTGCTGATGGCGAGCGTGGTGCTGTCGTACGCGGCGGCGATGGGCGCCGCCGGGCTGCTGCTCGACGCGTTGGGCCACCCGCGGCTGTTCGTCGGCGTGCCGTTGCAGGCGTTCCTGTTCCTGGTCGCCCTCGGCGTGGACTACACGATCTTCCTGATGACCCGGGCCCGGGAGGAGACCGCGTCGATCGGGCACCGGCCCGGGACGCTGCGGGCGCTCACCGTCACCGGCGGCGTGATCACCAGCGCCGGGGTGGTGCTGGCGGCCACCTTCGGCGCCCTGCTGGTGCTGCCGCTGGTGCCGTCGGTGCAGATGGGGGTGATCGTGGCGGTCGGGATCCTGCTCGACACGCTCCTGGTTCGCAGCCTGCTGATCCCGGCGCTGACCCTGGACCTGGGCGTGCGTGTCTGGTGGCCGGGACGGCTGTCGCGTCGCACGGCCGAGCGTCCGGAGGAGGCCCCGCCCACCGCGTCGAGGAGAGAAGCGGCCCCCGCCTGACACGTCGCCGCCGGCGAGCCCGCGCCGTCCGCCCGGAGTGCCACGACCTCGCCCTCGGGGCGGGACGCGGTTCGGGGGCGGGCGGGCGGCGCGCTCGACGGGTCCGGGCGGGAAGCGGCGCACGGGTGAGGCGGAGACGGGACGGCGGTGGCCGGTGAACCGCTCGGGCGTCGGTCAGCCGGCGAGCAGTGTGGCCATCCGCTCGGCCTGGGTCTCCCAGCGCCACTCCCGCTCGACCCAGGCCCGGCCGGCCGCGCCGAGCTGGCGTGCGAGGTCGCGGTCGGCGAGCAGGGTCGCCACCCGGTCGGCGAGCTGGGCGACGTCCCGGCCCCGGACCACGTACCCGGTCTCCCCCTCGCGGACCGCGTCCGGCGCGCCACCGGAGTCGCCCGCCACCACCGGCAGCCCGGTCGCGCTCGCCTCCAGGTAGACGATGCCGAGGCCCTCCACGTCCAGCCCACGGTTGCGGGTGCGGCAGGGCATCGCGTAGACGTCGCCGGCGGCGTAGTGCGCGGGCAGTTCGGCGCTGGGCACCGAGCCGGTGAAGACCACGTCCCGCTCCACCCCGGCCTGCCGGGCCAGCTTCTCCAGGGTGGCCCGGTAGGGCCCGCCGCCGACCACCAGCAGCGCGGCGTCCGGCACCCGGCGGTGGATCTCCGGCAACGCCCGGATCAGCGCGTCCTGCCCCTTGCGCGGCACCAGCCGTGACACGCACACCACGACCGGCCGGTCGGCGAGGCCGAGCCGCGCCCGGACCGGCTCGCCGTCGACGCCGGGATGGTAGGTCTCCACGTCGACGCCGGGCGCGAGGCGGCGCAGCTCGGTCAGCCCGTCCAACGCCCGGGCCAGCCGCACCCGGGTGTACTCGCCGAGGTAGGTGGTCACGTCCACGCCCCGGCCGATGCGCCGCAGCGCGGACCGGGCGCCGGGCAACGCGGCCCAGCCGACCTCGTGCCCGTGCGTCAGCGCCACCGCCCGGCGGATCCCGGCCCGGCGGCGCAGCCCCGACGCGAGCAACCCCAGCGGCGCCGCCGCGCCGAACCAGACCGTGTCGCAGTCGTACGCCCGGGCCAGCCGGGCCGCCCGACGGGCGATCAGCGGCGTGGGCAGCAGCACCCGGGTGCGTTCCCGGACCACCTCGAACGGCTGGTCGGCGTCGAACTTCTCCGCGTCCCGCCAGCTCGACGCGTAGACCACCACCGAGCCGGGCGGCTGGCGCACCGCGAGGTTGTGCACGAAGGACTGGATGCCGCCGGGGCGGGGCGGGAAGTCGTTGGTGATCAGCAAGGTGCGGCTCATCGGCCGTGCTCCCTGGCGTAGGCGCGGGCGGCGGCCATCCGCTCCACGGTGGACGGGTGGGACGCCGACCACAGGTACTCCCAGCGCGGCGGGTCGGGGTCGGCCAGGTTCACCCCGGCCAGCCGGCGCTGCATCGCCTCGAACGTCGTCGGGTCGCCGGTGAGCGCCAGCGCGTGCGC
The DNA here is from genome assembly GCF_045040125.1 of Micromonospora sp. NBC_01392. Classification (NCBI taxonomy): domain Bacteria; kingdom Bacillati; phylum Actinomycetota; class Actinomycetes; order Micromonosporales; family Micromonosporaceae; genus Micromonospora; species Micromonospora sp. NBC_01392. The sequence goes on from NZ_CP109549.1 coordinate 5,552,938, forward strand.
GTCGGCCCGCGCCTCCACCCGTCGGGAGACCAGCGCCTGCACCGGGGTGGCCACCAGCCCGACCACCGTGACCAGCGCGACGAGCAGCGGGAACGCCCGCGGCTGGACGATGGAGTCGACGCCGGCCAGCCGCAGCAGCGGGGCCCAGGAGCCGACCAGGTACAGCGCCACCACCGCGGCGGCGGCGCCGAGCGCGCCGATCAGCGTGCCGGTCCAGACGTCGCGGTCCTTGGCGTGCCCCAGCTCGTGGGCGACCACGCTTGTCACCTCCGCCGGTTCCGCCTCGCGCAGCAGCGTGTCGTAGACCACCACCCGCCGGGTCGGCCCGAGCCCGGAGACGTAGGCGTTCACCGCCCGGGTCCGCCGGGACGCGTCGGCGACCAGCACGTCGCGGACCGGGACCCCGTCCCGGGCGGCCATGGCGGTCAGCTCGGTGCGCAGCGGGCCCGGCTCCATCGGGGTGAACCTGTTGAACACCGGTTCGACGAGCACCGGCAGCACGAACGACAGGATCACCACCAGGGCGGCGGCGCCGGCCGCGCCGTACGCCCACCACCACCGGGGGGCGAGCCGGACCACCGAGTAGAAGGCGAGCAGGACGAGCGCGCCGAGGACCGCGCTGACCGCGTACGACTTGAGCAGGTCGACCGTCCAGCCGCCCCAGCCCTGGGTGCTCAGCCCGTAGCGGACCAGCACGGTGCGCCGCCAGGCCGCGAACGGCAGGGTGAGCAGGTCGGCGAGGACCATGACGCCCAACCCGCCGAGCACGGCCTGGGCCACCCAGTGCCCGCCGAAGGGCCGGCCGGCCAACTCGACCAGACGCCCGCCCAGCGGGGTGAGCCCGAGCAGCAGCGCCACCACCAGACCGACGACGAGCGCCGACCAGCCGGCCGGGCGCAACGCGCCGCTGAACGCCCGGCCTCGGGCCACCTGCTCGACCGGGAGCGCCCGCAACGCGGCGAGCTGGTCGGCGCGGGGCGCCGGCGGCCGGCTCCACGGCACCAGCAGCGCCACGGTGACGACGAGCGCCACCGCCAGCCCGGCCAGGGTCAGCAGCGCCCAGGCGCGCGGGCTCACCACCCCACCCCGCCGTCGCCACCCGTCCGCGTCATGCCGCTCCCCTCCCGCCGTGACCGCCCATCCTATGGCCCGGGCGCGGCGGGACGGCCCGGTGCCCGGGCGGCGCCGCCTGGGTGGGGCTGTGGACGACGGGCGGCGGGTCAGGCCACCCGGCGGCGGCGGGTGGCGCGACGGGGTGCGGGTGCGGATGCGGGTGCGGGGGTGGCCGCCGGTGGCAGCACCTCCACGTCGAAGCCGGCCCGGGCGAACACCTCGATCGCCCGGTGCTCGGCCGGGCCCAGGTCGGCCGCCGGGGATTCGGGGTCGAGCAGCGCGGTCACCAGGCACCCGGCGCAGCCGGCGCCGCGGATGCCGCAGCCGTCGCAGTCGATGAGCATGAACGCCTCCTGACGCGGTCGCCGGTGGCGGTCGGGGAAGGGGCCACCACCGTCGGTCACCGCAAGGCTATGCGTCGGGTACGACAGAACCGGACAACGAGGCAGCACCCACCCCGAAAACGATCATCCAGTCACCAGTCCGCCGAAGCGGCGCGAGCGGGTCAGGAGCGGGCGAGCCGGCGCAGCAGCGAGTCGGCGCCCAGCGGGTACGCGCCGTGCCGGCGTACCCCGTCGGCGACCTCGCGGTCCGACGAGACGACCACCACCGGCCGGCCGGCCGGCTCGGCGCGGACCAGCCGCCGGATCAGCTCGTCCGCGGTCTCGCCCTTGCGGGAGAAGAGCACCCGTACGCCGCGCGGCGCCGGCGGCAGCCCGTGGATCCGCTCGGCGCCGTCGAAGACCACGGTGACCTCGTCCCCGGTCTGCGCCGCGATCCCGCCCAACCCGGTGATCAGCCGCTTGCGCTGCTGCTCCAGCGACATCTCCCCGAAGCCGCGCTTGGTGACGTTGTAGCCGTCCACCACCAGGTGCGCCCGGGGCAGCGCGAGAAGCTGGTCGAGCCGGGCCGGGTCGTCGGTGTCGCGGGCCCGGGTCGCCGGTCCGGCCTGGGCGGCGCCGGGCTGGTCGGCGAACGCGTCGGCGACGAAGTCCGCCGGCAGCGTGTCCACCGGGTCGAGTGCCAGCTCCCGGCGTAACCCGACCGCGGCCTGGCCGATCGTCTCCAGCAGCAGCCACAGCCGGGCGTCGTCGACGGAGCGGGCCTCCTTGGCGCTGGCCCGGGCCACCCCGGCGGCGGCCTCCGCCTCGGCCAGTCGGGCCCGGGCGCGGCGCAGCTCGGCGTCCGCGTCGGCCGCCGCGCGGGCCGCCCGGCCCCGTTCGGTGGCCAGCAGCTCGGTGGCCCGGCGCTCCCGGGCCTGGGTCTCCCGCAGGGTACGGGCCAACTGCCGGGCCTCCTCGCGGAGCTGGCCCAGCTCCTCGCGGACCCGGGCCAGCTCGTCGCGGAGCTTCTCGGCCTCGACCCGGGCCACCGCCCGGTCGTGCTCGGCGCGGGTGGCCCGCTGCTCGGCCTCCCGGACCAGCTCGGCCACGACCGCGCTGTCCGCCTCGGCGCGCACCGCCTCGCCGCTGGCCTCGATCAGCTCCCGCCAGCCCCGGGGCCGGGCCAGGTAGGCCAGCGCGGCCACCTCGACCGGGTCGGCGGCGGCCGGCGCGGTGCCCTCGACCACCGCCGCGCCGAGGTCACCGGCGTCGGCCAGCACCCGGGCGGTGACCCGCTGCCGGAACAGCGGGTCGGCGGTGAGCTGGGCGGCGATCACCGGAGCGCCGAGCCGGGCGCGGCGGTTGGGGGCGAACTTGGCGACCCGGCGCAGCGGCACCGGCACCTCGTCGGCGGGCAGGCCGGGCAGGACCGCGGCGGTCAGCGCGACGATCCGCTGGCGGACCGGCTCGGGGAGCGTGGGCTCGGGCTCGGGCGGCGACGGGTCCTCACCGGGCTCGGGCGCGCCGACCACCGGCTCCTCCGCGGAGGAGCGGTCGTCGTGCGGCTCGGTGAGGGGCATGTGGCAAGTCTCCCACCCCGAACGGGCCCACCGCCCGGTGAGTGAGCCGATCTCTCATCGTACCCCCGTGGTATCAGCGGGGCCGGAGTGACGCGAGTGTCGGACCGTGCCGTTACCGTCCCGCTGGTGACGGGAACGGAGTACGTCCAGGAGTCGCTGGCCGGTCTGGACCGGGCGGCGGGCAGCGGCGTCGACCCCGCGCTGCCGCTCTACGCGACCACCTTCGTGGTCGTCGACCTGGAGACCACCGGCGGCGCGCCGGACGGCGGCGGGATCACCGAGATCGGCGCGGTGAAGGTCCGCGGCGGCGATGAGCTGGGCGTGCTCGCCACGCTCGTCAACCCGGGCGTGCCGATCCCGCCGTTCATCACCGTGCTGACCGGGATCACCCAGGCGATGCTGGTGCCCGCCCCGCCGATCGAGCAGGTGCTGCCGAGCTTCCTGGAGTTCCTCACCGACGCCGTGCTGGTGGCCCACAACGCCCCCTACGACGTGGGCTTCCTCAAGGCCGCCTGCGCGAAGCACGGCTACCGCTGGCCCAACCCGCGGGTGCTGGACACCGCCGCGCTGGCCCGGCGGGTGCTCACCCGCGACGAGGTGCCCAACCGCAAGCTGGGCACGCTGGCCGGCTACTTCCGCACCGCCACCCAGCCCACCCACCGGGCGCTCGACGACGCCAAGGCCACCGTCGACGTGCTGCACGGGCTGATCAGCCGCCTGGGCGGGCACCGGGTCGACACGATCGGCGAGGCGATCGAGTTCGCCCGGGCGGTCACCCCGACCCAGCGCCGCAAGCGGCACCTCGCCGAGGGGCTGCCGAAGGTGCCCGGCGTCTACATCTTCCGGGCCGCCGACGACCGGCCGCTCTACGTCGGCACGTCCGGCGACATCGCCACCCGGGTGCGCAGCTACTTCACCGCCGGCGAGAAACGGGCCCGGATCTCCGAGATGCTGGCCGCCGCCGAGCGGGTGGAGGCGGTCGAGTGCGCCCACTCGCTGGAGGCCGAGGTCCGCGAGCTGCGGCTGATCGCCGCGCACGCCCCGCCGTACAATCGCCGGTCGAAATACCCGGAGCGCCAGGTCTGGCTGAAGCTCACCGACGAGGCGTACCCCCGGTTGTCGGTCGTCCGCGACCTCGGCCCCACCGACACCGCCTACCTCGGCCCGTTCCGGTCCAAACAGGCCGCGGAGCTGGCCGCCGCCGGCTTCCACGACGCGGTGCCGCTGCGTCAGTGCACCCACCGGCTCTCCCGGCGCACCACCATGCCGGCCTGCGCGCTGGCCGAGCTGGGTCGCTGCCCGGCGCCCTGCGAGCACCGGATCACCCCGGAGGAGTACGAACACGCCGCCGCCACCCCGTTCCGCACCGCCACCCGCGACGATCCCGCCGTGGTGGTCGACGCCCTGCTCGCCCGGATCGAGGTGCTGTCCGCCGCCCAGCGCTACGAGGAGGCGGCGGTGGCGCGGGGCCGGCTGGTCGCGGTGCTGCGCGCGGCGGTCCGGATGCAGCGCCTGGCGGCGTTGACCGGCATCGCCGAGCTGGCCGCCGCCCGGCCCGCCGCCCGGGGCGGCTGGGAGCTGGCGCTGGTCCGGCACGGGCGGCTCGCCGGGGCCGGCGTGTCGCCACCCGGTGTCCACCCACGACCGACCATCGCGGCGATCCGGGCCACCGCCGAGACGGTGCTGCCCGGGCACGGGCCGGTGCCGGCGGCCACCGCCGAGGAGACCGAGCGGATCCTGTCCTGGTTGGAACGGCCGGAGACGCGGCTGGTCGAGAGCACCGCCGGATGGGCCTCGCCGGTGGCCGGCGCGGGACGCTTCCGTGAACTGCTGGCGAAGGCCGAGAACGGCGGATCCCACCAACTCTCGACCGAACGCTCATGACCAAGTGTCCGATCGGACGACGCCGACTCCCTTAGGCTGTTGAAGAAGTGCAGCACTGCCCGATTCGCGGGTCTGCTCCCGGTCACCGGCCCCGGTGACCGCGGGCCGGGTGAGGAGGTGTCCCAGGTGGACGTCGACGCCGGACACGGCGCCGCCCTGGGCGGCGCCCTTCCGAACCAGGGCGAGCTACCGCTCACCCGCCGGCTGCGTTCGCTGCTCACCTGGCCCACCGCCGACGGCGACCCGGTCACCGCGCTGGTCCGCGCCCATCGTGGCATCCACGCCAGCGCCGACGTCTCGGTGCTGCGCCGGGCGTACACGATCGCCGAGAACATGCACCGCGGCCAGTTCCGCAAGAGCGGCGAGCCCTACATCACCCACCCGTTCGCGGTGGCGCAGATCTGCGCCGACCTCGGCATGGACACCACCACGCTGGTCGCCGCGCTGCTGCACGACACGGTGGAGGACACCCGCTACACGCTCCAGGCGCTCCAGGAGGACTTCGGCCGCGAGGTGGCCCACCTGGTCGACGGCGTGACCAAGTTCGACAAGGCGTTCTACGGCAAGGCCGCCGAGGCGGAGACCGTCCGCAAGATGATCGTGGCGGCCGGCAAGGACGTCCGGGTGCTGGTCATCAAGCTGGCCGACCGGCTGCACAACATGCGGACGCTCGGCGTCCGCTCCGCCGCCTCGCGGGAGCGGATCGCCCGCAAGACCCTCGACGTGCTGGTCCCGCTCTGCGACCGGCTGGGCATCCAGACGCTCAAACGCGAGCTGGACGACGTGGTGCTGTTGCACCTGCGGCCCGAGGAGCACGCGCGGATCGCCCGGTTCGTGCACGACCGACCCGGCTGGGACGCCTACCTCGCCGACGTGGTGGCCCGCACCCGGGCGGCGCTGCGCCGCAGCCGGGTGGACGCCGACGTCTCCCCCCGCCCGCGGCACCTCTACTCGATCTGGAAGGACACCGTCGCCGGCGGCCACGCCGCCCCGTACGACCTGCCCCGCATCGCCATCGTGGTGGACGGCCCGGCGACCGACTGCTACGCCGCGCTGGGCGCCGTACACGGGCTCTGGCGACCGGTACCGGGCCGCTTCAAGGACTTCATCGCCTCCCCGAAGAACAACCTCTACCGGTCGCTGCACACCAGCGTCTGCGGCCCGCAGGACCGCACGGTCGAGGTGCTGATCCGCACCACCGAGATGCACCGCTCCGCGGAGTACGGCGTGGCCGCCCACTACCGCTTCCCGCGCGCCGCCGGCCGGGCCGCCGACCGGACGGACGAGCTGTCCTGGCTGCGCCGGGTGCTCGACTGGGAGCAGGACACGGTCGACCCGACCCAGTTCATGGCGTCGCTGCGCTGTGACCTGTCGGAGGCGCAGATCCAGGTGGTCGCCGACGGTCGGCAGCTGGTGCTGCCGGCCGGGGCCACCCCGGTCGACCTCGCGTACGAGCTGGGCACCGAACGCGGCGACCACTGCCTCGCCGCCCGGATCAACGGCCGGCTGGCCCCGCTCTCCTCCGAGCTGGAGGAGGGCGACGTGGTGGAGATCTTCACCGAGAGCGACGCGGAGAGCGGCTTCGAGGCCGACGTCGCGCCCCGCGGTCCGCGCCGGGAGTGGTTGGGCTTCGTCAAGTCCCCGCACGCCCAGATGCAGATCAACAGGTGGTTCGCCGAGCACACCGAGCCGGGCATCTCGATCGCCGACAAGGTCCGGCTCGGCCGCGCCTCGATCGGCCTGGCGCTGCGCAAGCACAACCGGGGCCTGGCCAGCGACCTGCCCCTGCTGCGGCTCTCCGAGGAACTGGGCTACCCCGACCTGGAGACGCTGCTGGTCGCGGTCTTCGACCGCTCGGTCGAGCCGGACGCGGTGGTCCAGCAGCTCATCGACCTGGTCGACCACCGGCAGTAAGGTGAAGGGCCTTCGCCCCCGCCGACCCGCCTGCCACTAGCCTGAACGCATGATCCCCCGCGCGCGTGCCACCGGACGGGCCTTCGGCTACCGCCTCTTCTACCGGTTGCCGGTCCCGCTGCGGCGGCGGCTGGTCCGGCTGGCCGTGCCGAAGTACATCGTCGGCGCGGTCACGCTGGTCCGGGACGCGGAGGCCACCGGCGCGGGACGGATCCTGCTGCTGCGCCAACCCCCCGGCCACAGTTGGAGCCTCCCCGCCGGCCTGCTGCAACGCGGTGAGCCCCCGGTGGTCGGCGCCGCCCGGGAGCTGCACGAGGAGTCCGGCGTCCGGCTCTCCCCAGACCGGCTCCGGCCCGCGGTGCCGAACGCGGTGGTGCACGCCAAGGGCTGGGTGGACGTGGTCTTCGAGGTGACGGTGCCGGCGTCGAGCACCACGCTCAAGGTGGACGGGGCCGAGGTGTTGGAGGCCGCCTGGCACCCGCTCGACGATCTGCCCCGGCTCAGCCGCGCCACCGCCAACCTGCTGGCCCACTACGGCATCGGCCCACGCGCCGGCGAGGTCCCGCCGGCGACGCCACCGAGCGCGTGAACGCACCGGTCCCCGACTCGTCCGGCCCGGCGGCCGGGGTCGAGGTGTGCGCGGTGGTGCTGGCGGCCGGCGCCGGCACCCGGTTGCGCCCGCTCACCGAGCGGGTGCCCAAGGCGCTCTGCCCGGTCGGCAACGTGCCGCTGCTCGACCGGGCCCTGGCCCGGCTCGCCGGCCTCGGTCTGACCGGCCCCGAGCGGGTCGCGGTGAACGCCTGCTACCTGGGCGACCAGGTGACCGCGTGGGTCGGCGACCGGGCCCACCTCTCCGTCGAACCGGGCGAACCGCTGGGCACCGCCGGCGGCGTCGGCCGGCTGCGCGACTGGATCGCCGGGCGGGGCGTGCTGGTCGCCAACGCCGACGCGTACCTGGCCGACCCGGCGGCGCCACCCGGCCCCGACGTGGCCGCGCTGTGCGACGGCTGGGACGGGCGGAGCGTACGCCTGCTCGGTCGGCCGGCGGACGACCCGGCCGCCCCCGGCACCTTCGCCGGCCACCGCTTCGCCGGTCTGTCGCTGCTGCCCTGGCGGCTGGTCCGGGACCTGCCGGCCACGTTCGACGAGCTGGTCCGGGCGGTGTGGCGGCCGGCGGAGGCGGCCGGGGCGCTGACCGTGGTCCGCTACCCGGGGACGTTCTACGACACCGGCACACCGGCCGACTACCTGGCCGCCAACCTGCACGCCGCCGGTCCTGCCGGGCTGGTCGACCCGTCCGCGACGGTGGCCGGGCCGGTCACCCGCTCGGTGGTCGGCGCCGGCGCGCGGGTCCACGGCGCGGTCGACCGGTCGGTGATCTGGCCGGGCGCGACGGTCGCCGCCGGGGAACGCCTCGACGGCGTGATCCGGGCCGGCGCCGACCTGACCGTCCCGGCCGCGCGGTGACCGGCGTGGGCTCTAGCATGGGGCTCGTCGCCGACGAACGGAGAAACGTCCCGTGATCACCGCGATCGTGCTGATCGACTGCGCCACCGACTCCATCCCCGAGGTGGCCGAGAACCTGGCCGCCCTGCCCGGCGTCAGCGAGGTCTACTCGGTGGCCGGGCACGTCGACCTGATCGCCATGGTCCGGGTCCGCGAGTTCGAGCAGATCGCCCAGGTCATCGCCGGGAGCATCTCCAAGGTGCCCGGTGTGCTCAACACCGAGTCGCACATCGCGTTCCGGGCCTACTCGCAGCACGACCTGGAGGAGGCGTTCGCGATCGGGCTGGCCAGCGCCGACTGAGACGCCGGTGGCCGGCCCACCCCGGCGAGGGGCGGACCGGCCACCGCCGGTCGTGCGGTCGGGTCAGCTCTGCGCGGGCGCCGGGGTCTCCGTGGTGCCCGGAGCGGGCTCCTCGGTCCCGGTGCCGCCCGGCGCGGACGACTCGGTGCCGCCCGGTGCCGGCGACGTGGTGCCGCCCGGGCTGGGCGTGCCGCTGGCGCTGGTCTGCGGCACCGGGACGCCCAGCGTCTGGGCCAGCGCCACCAGCGCGTCGTAGTGTGCCTGCAGGACCGGCAGCGCGTCCTGGGCGAGCTGCACCACCGACTGCTCGGAGCCCTGCGAGATCTCCGTCTGGGTGGCCTGGATGGCCTGGACGTGGCCGGCGAGCTGGGCGGTCACCCACGCCTTGTCGAACTGGGCGCCGTTGAGCCCGTTCAGCTTGTCGAGGACCTTCTGCTGGTCGGCGGTCGGGTCGGCCGGCAGCTGCACGTTGAGCTGCTGCGCGGTCGACTTGACCGTCTGGTCCAGCTGGGTGTGGTCCGTGACGAACATCTTGCCCAGGTCCTTGACCTGCTGGTTCTGGCCCTTCTGCTGGGCCAGGTTACCGGCGGTGATCTCGAACAGGTTGACCTGGTGCACCGCCTGCAGATACTGGGTGTCCTGCGTCGACGGCTGCGCCGCGGCCTGTGCCGCGGCGGCGGGCGCCAGCCCCACGACCACCAGCGCGGCCAGCAGACCCAGGCGTTTGATTCCCCACATGCGTTCCTCCCCCATGAGACGTCGGACCGCACGGATACCCGGCTGACCGGGGTTATTCCTGCGATTCCACCCGTCCGGGGCGCACCGAACCGCCGATCGGGGCGGAAACGGACGTGGCGCCCGCCGGAGGAGTCCGGCGGGCGCCACGGTCAGTCGTACCCGGAAGGGTCAGCGTCGGCTCTCGCCGCTGCCGATCTCCTCCCGCTCTCCTCGGGGCTCGACCGGCGGGTGGCCCGGCGAGACCGGCGCCTCGGCCGGCTTCTCGATCGGGTAGAAGAAGCCCCGGATGGCGGGCCCGAGGGCACCGAGCCGGTTCATCTTCTTCGGCACCACCCAGCCGACGTAGTCAAGCGCCGGCGCGTGGCCGTCGTGCCCGTCCGCCGACGTGAGCGGCTGGTGGATCTCGACGAACCGGCCGTCGGGCAGCCGCTTGATGATGCCGGTCTCCACGCCGTGGGCCAGCACCTCCCGGTCGTGCTGCTGGAGACCCAGGCAGATCCGGTAGGTGACGTAGTAGGCCAGCGGCGGGATCACCAGCAGACCGACCCGGCCGGCCCACGTCATCGCGTTCAAACTGATGTGGAACTTGTCGGCGATCACGTCGTTGCCGCCGGAGAGCGTCAGCACGACGTAGAAGGCGACCGCCATCGCGCCCACCGCGGTCCGGGCCGGCACGTCCCGGGGCCGCTGGAGCAGGTTGTGGTGCTTGTAGTCCTTGAGGCGACGGGCCTCCAGGAACGGGTACATCGTCGACAGGCCCACCAGGATGCCGGGGAGCACGACCGTCGGCCAGAACAGCGGCGGGATGACGTACCCGTCGCCGATCGGGATGCTGATCTCCCAGCCCGGCATGAGTCGGGTCGAGCCGTCGAGGAACATGACGTACCAGTCGGGCTGGCTGGCCGCCGAGACCACCCACGCCTCGTACGGGCCGAAGTACCAGATCGGGTTGATCTGGAAGAGGCCACCCATCAGCGCGATCACGCCGAAGACGACCATGAAGAAGCCGCCCTGCTTGAGCGCGTAGCGCGGGAACATCCGCTCGCCGACCACGTTCTCGTTGGTCCGGCCGGGGCCGGGCCACTGGGTGTGCTTCTGCTTGAACACCAGGCCCAGGTGCACGCTGATCAGCGCCACCAGCAGGCCCGGGATGAGCAGCACGTGGGCGATGAAGAAACGGCTGATGATGATCATGCCGGGGAACTCGCCGCCGAAGATCGACGAGCTGACCCAGGAGCCGACCACCGGGATCGACAGGATGATGCCGGAGGCGATCCGCAGGCCGGTGCCGGAGAGGCCGTCGTCGGGCAGCGAGTAGCCGGTGAAGCCGGCCAGGAAACCGACCCAGAACAGCAGCGAGCCGATGATCCAGTTGGTCTCACGCGGCTTGCGGAACGCGCCGGTGAAGAAGACCCGGAGCATGTGCACCACGATCGCGGCCATGAACAGCAGGGCCGCCCAGTGGTGCATCTGCCGCATGATCAGACCGCCCCGGACGTCGAACGAGATGTCCAGGCTGGAGGCGTACGCGGCCGACATCGGGGTGCCCCGCAGCGGCGCGTAGCTGCCGTCGTAGGTCACCTCGGTCATCGCCGGCTCGTAGAAGAAGGTCAGGAACACACCGGTCAGCAACAGCACCACGAACGAGAACAGCGCGATCTCGCCGAGCAGGAAGGACCAGTGGTCGGGGAAGACCTTGTTCAGCAGCTTGCGCAGCGGCGTGGCGACCTGGAAACGGTCGTCCACCGCCCCGGCGGTCTTGGCCGGCAGCGCGGCCGCATCGAACTTTCGGCGCTTCATGGCCGCTCCCAGAAGTCGGGACCGATGGTCTCGGTGTAGTCGGACCTCGCCACGAAGAAGCCTTCCTCGTCCACCTCGATCGGCAGCTGCGGCAGCGGCCGGTTCGCCGGGCCGAAGATCGGCTTGGCGTTGTCGGTGATGAGGAACTGGGACTGGTGGCAGGGGCAGAGCAGCCGGTTGGTCTGCTGCTCGTAGAGGCTGGCCGGGCAACCGGCGTGCGTGCAGATCTTGGAGAACGCGACGTAGTTGCCCCACATGTAGTCGCCGCGGCCCTTGCGCTCGTTGGCCGCGCGCGACTTCTGCGCGTCGTCCTCGCGCAGGTGGATCAGCAGGGTCGGGGAGTCGGCGTGCCGGTTGCTGACGCCGCCCTCGATGCCCGGGAACACGGTGAGCTGGCCGCCGACGCTGACGTCCGCCGGGCGGATCGGCCGGCCGTCCTCGCGGATCAGCCGGATCTTCTCACCGCCCTCGGCCGGCGCGAAGCCGGTGGTGAACATCTGGTTGTTCTTGTGCGGCTGCTCGATCAGACCACCGATCAGCGGCGCCGCGGCGACCGCGCCGACCGGCGCCAGGCCGGCCAGCAGCGAGATGCCGAGCAGCGGACGCCGCTTCACGCCCAGCTCGTCGGCCAGGTAGAGCATGGTCTCGCCGGTGATCTTGCGATCCTCCGGGTTGCCGCCCTGGTCGTGCCGGTCCTGGATCGAGACCTCCTTGGGCAGCAACTTCTTGCCCCAGGTCAGGATGCCGAAGCCGACGCCGAGCAGGGCCAGGCCCAGGGTCAGGCCGAGCAGCGGCGTGTAGAGCTTGTCGCCGCCGCGTCCGGCCTCCCACTGCCACGGCCACCAGATGTAGATCACCAGGAAGGCGGTGGCGGCGACGCCGGTCAACAGGAACATCAGCGCGACCGTACGGGTCAGCCGGCGCTCCGCCTTGCTGCCCGGGACGACCTGCTCCTCGTAGTGGACGATCTCGATGTCGTCCCGCCGGGCGCCCTCCTGGACGATCTCGAACCGGGAGAGCCGGGGGTCGTACACGTCGACCGGCTCCGGACCCTGCGGGGCCTGGTGCTCGGTGTGGGTGCTCATGCCGTCACCTCGCTACGCGTGGCACCGGTGGCCGGCACCAGGGCAATGATACAGATGTTCGCCTGGGTCACGACTTGCCCGCAATCCACAGGCTCGCGAAGACCAGCGCGACGATGCCGACCAGGAAGATCGCCAGACCCTCGGTCGACGGGCCGTACCGACCCAGGTTGAAACCGCCCTGGTCCTGGTCGCTCTTCAGCGTCTCCTGGATGTAGGCGATGATGTCCGCCTTCTCCTGCGGAGTGATCTGGTTGTCGCCGAACACCGGCATGTTCTGCGGGCCGCTCAGCATGGCGGCGTAGATCTGCCGGTCGCTGGCCGGCTTGAGGCTCGGGGCGTACTTTCCGGAGGAGAGCGCCCCACCGCCGCCGCCGAACGCGTGGCACTGCGAGCAGTTGATCCGGAACAGCTCGCCACCGGTGGCCATGTTGGCGCCGTCACGCAGGTTGCCCGACGGCACCTGCGGGCCGCCACCGAGCTCCTGGATGTACTGCCCGAGCTGGCGCACCTGCTCGTCGGTGAACTGCGGAGGCTTGCGCATGGCCTGCGCCTCCTGCCGGGCCATCGGCATGCGGCCGCTGCCGACCTGGAACTCGACCGAGGCCGACCCGACGCCGATCAGGCTCGGGCCCCGACCCTCGACGCCCTGGGCGTTGCGACCGTGACAGGTCACGCAGCTCACATCGAACAGCGCCTTGCCCTCGTTACCGGCGGCGGTCAGCGGCGGGTTGTCCTGCGCCTGCACGCCCGGGGCGAAGACGGTGTAGGCGCCGCCGGCCAGCATCAGCGCGGCGGCCAGCCGGACCGCGGCACCCAGCCGGCGGCGGCCCCTGCTGCGCGCCACGGGCCGCCCGCGCAGCCGCGCGAGCAGACCGCGTCGGCGGTCGTTGTCAGAAGTCATGACCTGTGTCCTTAACCGGTTGGACCTTGTCTCAGGGGACGGAGCAGCGGCGCGGTTCGGAACGCGCCAAGATCACTGAAGCCAGTAGATCATGGCGTACAGCCCGATCCACACGACGTCGACGAAGTGCCAGTAGTAGGACACCACGATCGCCGAGGTCGCCTGGGCCGGCGTGAACCGACCCATGGTGGTGCGGACCATGAAGATGATGAAGGCGATCAGCCCGCCGGTCACGTGCAGACCGTGGAAGCCGGTGGTCAGGTAGAACATCGACCCGAAACCGTCTTCGTTGATCTTGACGCCCTCGTGCACCAGGGTCCGGTACTCGTTCGCCTGGCCGAGCACGAAGATCAGACCCATCACGAAGGTGATCGTGAACCACCGACGCAGGGCGTGGACGTCACCCTTCTCGGCCGCGAAGACACCGAGCTGGCAGGTCACCGAGGAGAGCACGAGGATCACCGTGAAGGTGGTCGCGTACGGGATGTTGAGAACCTCGGTGTGCTTCTCCCACTGCTCCGGCGCCGCCGCGCGGATCGAGAAGTACATCGCGAACAGCGCCGCGAAGAACATGAGTTCGCTGGAGAGCCACACGATCGTCCCGACGCTGACCATGTTCGGCCGCGTCAGGGAGTGGATCCGGCTCTTGTCAATGGCTGGGGCCGCAGTCACGCGGTCATTATTGCCCTTGACCGGGACCGACGATCAGCGGGGTGGCAAACCGGTGCCCGCAGTGGCCCGATCGTGGTCGTCCGCTTCGCCTGACCTACCCTGAAAAGCGTGCTGCACGTCGATCAGATCCTCGCCGTCACCTCGGCCGCCGCCCCGGCGACCCTGGCGGCGGGAGGCGAGGCCGCCCCACCGCCGTTCACCGTGGCCCGGGTGCTCACCGAGACCCGGCTGGAGAGCTGGCTCACGCTGGGCCTGGTGCTCGCCGCCGGGCTCTACCTCTACGGGGTGCACCGGTTGCGGCTGCGCGGTGACCGGTGGCCGGTGCTGCGTACCGTCGCGTTCCTCGGCCCCGGGCTCGGCGGCATCGCCGCGGTCACGGTCAGCGGGCTCGGCGCGTACGACACCGCGCTGCTCTCGGTGCACATGGTGCAGCACATGGTGCTGTCGATGATCGCGCCGATCTTCCTGGCGCTGGGCGCCCCGGTGACGCTGGCGCTGCGCACGCTGCCGGTGCGGCCCCGCAAGCGGCTGCTCGCGGTCGTGCACAGCCGGGTGGCCCGGGTCTACACCTTCCCGCTGGTGGCGTTCGCCATCTTCGTGGCGAACCCGTTCGTGCTCTACTTCACCAACCTCTACGAGTTCACGCTGCGCCACGAGTGGGCGCACGAGCTGGTGCACGCGCACTTCATCATGACCGGCTGCGTCTTCTTCTGGCCGCTGCTCGGCCTGGACCCGCTGCCCGGACGCTGGCCGTACCCGGCCCGCGCGCTGCTCATGCTGCTCTCGGTGCCGTTCCACACCGTGCTCGGGCTCACCATCATGCAGAGCACCACGCTGCTCGGCGGCGACTGGTACCCGTCGCTGAACCTGGCCTGGTCCGACCCGCGCAACGACCAGGTGGTCGCCGGCGGCGTCCTCTGGGCCGGCGGCGAGTTCGTCAGCGTCACCATGCTGGCCGTGCTGGTGGTGCAGTGGATCAAACAGTCGGAGCGTGAGGCCCGCCGGCTGGACCGCGAGCTGGACCGCCAGGAGGCCCGCCAGCGCGCGGCCGAGGCGAACGCCGGGGCCGGGACCGGGCCCACCGGCGGAATGTGACGACCGCTACGATCAGCGGGCAGCTACGAGGTGGGAGCCACGTCACGATGAGCGATCGTCTTTGCACCGTCCTGCTCTACAGCGACGACCCGAAGGTCCGGGACCGGATGCGGCTCGCCGTCGGCACCCGGCCGGCGCCCGGCATCGAGATCGAGTTCGTCGAGGCGTCCGACTACGCCGGCTGCGTCCGGCTGGTCGACGACTACGAGATCGACCTGCTCCTGCTCGACGGCGAGGCGAGCCCGGGCGGCGGCATCGGCATCGCCCGGCAGATCAAGGACGACCGGGACGACGCGCCGCCGACCTGCGTGGTGCTGGCCCGCGCCGCGGACCGCTGGCTCGCCGCGTACGCCGAGGTCGACGCCACGCTGACCCACCCGCTGGACCCGGTGATCGCCGGCAGCACCGTGGCGGAGCTGCTGCGCCGCACCCACGCCGCGGCCTGATCCACCTGCGGCGCCACGGCGACGCGGCCGTGGCGCGCCCCCAACCGCTTCACTTCACGCCGCTCGGGAGGCCCGCCATGGGCGAACGGACCTGGCCGCTTCTGCTCAACGCGCTGCTGCGCGGCGAGGAGCTCTCCGCCGCCGACACCGCCTGGGCGATGGGCGAGATCATGGCCGGCTCGGCCACGCCGGCGCAGATCGCCGCCTTCGCCGTGGCGCTGCGCACCAAGGGCGAGACCCCGGCCGAGCTGGGCGGCCTGGTCGAGACGATGCTGACCCGCGCCGTGCCGGTCGAGCTGCCCGAGGAGGTGCGCGCCACCGCGCTCGACGTGGTGGGCACCGGCGGCGACCTCGCGCACACGGTCAACATCTCCACCATGGCGGCGCTGGTGGTCGCCGGCACGGGTGTCCGGGTGGTCAAGCACGGCAACCGGGCCGCCTCCTCCTCCTGCGGCACCGCGGACGTGCTGGAGCAGCTCGGCGTGCCGCTCGACCTGGCTCCGGAGCAGGTGGCCCGCTGCGTCACCGAGGCCGGGATCGGCTTCTGCTTCGCCGCCCGCTTCCACCCCGGCATGCGGCACACCGGTCCGGTCCGGCGCGAGATCGGCGTGCCCACGGCGTTCAACTTCCTCGGCCCGCTGACCAACCCGGCCCGGCCCCGCGCGGGCGCGGTGGGCTGCTTCGACCGGCGGATGGCGCCGGTGATGGCCGCCGTCTTCGCGGCCCGCGGCGACTCGGCGATCGTGCTGCGCGGCGAGGACGGGCTGGACGAGTTCAGCACCGCCGCGCCGACCCGGGTCTGGGTGGCGCAGCAGGGCACCGTCAGGGAGTCGGTGCTGGACGCGGCGGAGCTCGGGGTGCCCCGGGCCACCCTCGCCGACCTGCGGGGCGGAGACGCCGTCCACAACGCCGACGTGGTCCGGCGGCTGCTGGCCGGCGAGACCGGCCCGGTACGCGACTCCGTGCTGGTGAACGCCGCCGTCGCGCTGGCCACTCAGGGCCCGCTCGACGGCGACCTGCACGAGGCGCTGCGGGCCAACCTGGACCGGGCCGCCGAGGCGGTCGACTCGGGCGCCGCCGCGAGCACGCTTGAGCGCTGGCTGGAGGTCGCGCGCTCCGCCTGAGCCGTGGCTGTCGGACCCCCGTGCCAAACTACAGGGGAGTAATTTTCCGTTTTCGGTCGATAGCTCTGTCGGTCGGCGGCGTCCCGCCCCGGCCGGCACCGGAGCGAGAGGAGACGCCCGTGTCGGACCGCGAGCTCTACTGCGACATCTGTGAGGGCGTCGTGCTGTTCGAGACGCCGCACTGCGGCGACGGGCACGGCGCCGACTGCCCGGAGCTGGCCTGCACCGGCTGCGGCGCGGCGGTGCTGATCGCCGCCGGCACGCTCCGCCTCGCGACGCGGTCCCGCCGGCGCGTGCCGCGCCCCGCCCACCGCCACGCCGCCTGACCGCACCCCCGCACCCCCCCGCACACCCGCGCCGCCCCGCAACCCCGGCCCACGGCTGGTGATCATGAGGTTGGCGGCGACAATTCGGACAGTCGACGCCGCCAACTTCATGATCGACTAGGCAGGGGAGGCGGAGGGTGGGAACGGCGGCAGGCCCGCGCCCCGGAGGGGGCGCGGGCCTGCGGCGAAGCTGGTGCGGGTCAGTGCTCGGCGGTGCGGCGGGTGCCCGAGTAGTACTCGAAGAGCAGCCCGCAGGCGGCGAAGACCACCGCCACCAGGCCCAGGCCCAGCAGCCAGAACTGCCAGAACACGAGCCCCAGGCCGGCGATCGCGGCGGCCAGCGCCAGGCCGAACGGCCAGTAGCTGCCCGGGCTGAAGAAGCCGATCTCACCGGCGCCGTCGGCGATCTCGCCGTCCGCCCGGTCCTCCGGACGCAGGTCGATCCGCCGGGAGACGAACCAGAAGAAGCCACCGCACATCGCGCAGAGCAGGAAGGAGAGCAGCAGCGCCACGGTGCCGACCCACTCGACGTGACCGCCGCTGTCGCCGTACGTCCAGGCGCCGTAGAGCACTGTCGCGCCGAGAAGGAACGTGGCGATGGTGAGGAAGATCTTCCACTCGGTCTTCATGCCGAACCCCTCAGCTTCCCGCGCCGGCCGACGCGTCGGACGGGTTGAAGTTCGCGGTGTTGCGCCGCGTGTCGAACGGCTTGGTCTCGGTGGCGTACTCGGGCTCACCGATCGCCTTGAGCGCGTCCTGGGTCGAGTTGCCGGCTTTCTTGGCGGCCAGGAACTGGTCGAACTTCTCCGGCGAGACGACCCGCAGCTCGAAGTTCATGAACGCGTGGTAGCTGCCGCACAGCTCGGCGCAGCGGCCGACGAACGCGCCCTCCTGGTCGATGCTGGAGACCTCGAAGGTGTTACGGACGTTGCCCGGCATGACGTCGCGCTTGAACAGCAGCTCCGGCACCCAGAACGAGTGGATGACGTCGCGGCTCTGCTCCTCGAACCGGATGGACCGGCCGCTCGGCAGCACCAGCACCGGGATGACCTCGCTGGTGCCCAGCGTCGAGGCGACCGTGTTCGCGTCCCGGCCCTGGCCGTCGCGGTAGTTGAACTGCCAGTTCCACTTGAACGCGACGACCTCGACGGTGACGTCGGGGTTCTTCGTCTCCTTGTTCACGTCGGTCTGCACGACCGCGGTGTAGTAGAAGAGCACGGAGACCACGAGGATCGGCGCGATGGTGTAGAGGAACTCCATCGGCAGGTTGTAGCGGGTCTGCACCGGCAGCTCGTTGCCGCGCTTGCGGTAGCGGACCACGCACCAGAAGATCAGGCCCCAGACGAACACGCCGACCGCCAGCGCCGCGATGCAGGAGGCGATCCACAGGTCGTACATCCGGTGCGACTCGGGCGTGATGCCACCCTGCGGCCAGCCGAAGCCGCCGAAGGTCTTGCCGACGTCACAGCCGGTGAGCGCGACCAGCAGCGCCGCTCCGCCGAGACCGAGCCCGGCGAGTCGACCAGCACCACGCCGCCGACGCCCACCGGCCCCCGGGGAAGCGCTGTGCCGTACGGCCGACGGCCGTACCTCCGAACTCCTTGCGACCACCTGGTCCTGCCTCCCTAGCGCGCCGCGGCGGTTGTTTTCCTGACACCGACGGCAAAGGCGTCACCGACGGTCGCAGATTACTCGACCATGGCGGGCCAGGCGGTCTTGGGGTCACTGTCCGCCCCCTTCGGGGAGATCGTGGGCGGGCCCGGGCGATAGCGTGAAGGACCATGAGCGCCTCCCCCGTCTACCTGGACGCCGCCTCCGCCGTCCCGCTCCATCCGGTCGCGCGGCAGGCGCTACTGGCCGCCCTGGACGACGGCTGGGCCGACCCGGCCCGGCTCTACGCGCCGGCCCGCCGGGCCCGCCAACTCCTCGACGCCGCCCGGGAGGCCGCCGCGCAGACACTCGGCGTCCGCGCCGACGAACTCTCCTTCACCCCCAGCGGTACGGCCGCCGCGCACGCCGCCGTGCTGGGCGGACTGGCCGGGCGACGCCGGGCCGGTACGACGCTGGCGCACTCGGCGATCGAACACTCGGCGGTGCTGCACGCGGCCCAACGGCACACCGCCGGCGGGGGCGACGCGGTCTCCGTACCCGTGGACCGGCTCGGCCGGCTGGACCTGGACGCCTGGGCGACGGCGGTGGCCGCCCCCGGTGTGGCGCTGGCCGCGCTGATCGGGGCCAGTCACGAGGTCGGCACCGTGCAGCCGGTGCCGGCCGCGGCCGAACGGTGCGCCGAGGCGGGCGTCCCGCTGTACGTGGACGCGGCCCAACTGGTCGGCCGGGCGCCGCTGCCGGCGGGCTGGTCGGTGCTGACCGCCAGCGCGCACAAGTGGGGCGGGCCACCCGGCGTCGGCCTGCTGGTGGTGCGCAAGGGCACCCGGTGGGAGTCGCCGTACCCGGCCGACGAGCGGGAGTCGGGGCGTACCCCGGGGGTGGTGAACCTGCCGGCGGTGGTGGCCGCGGCGGCGAGCCTGCGCGCGGCGGTGGCCGACGCGGCGGCCGAGGCGGCCCGGCTGGCGCCGCTGGTGGACCGGATCCGGGCCCGGGTGGCGGCGGAGGTGCCGGACGTGGAGGTGGTCGGCGACCCGGTGGACCGACTGCCCCACCTGGTGACGTTCTCCTGCCTGTACGTGGACGGCGAGGCGCTGCTGCACGCGCTGGACCGGCGCGGCTTCGCGGTCTCCTCCGGCTCGTCCTGCACCGCGTCGACGCTGCGCCCCTCGCACGTGCTGGAGGCGATGGGGGTGCTGTCGCACGGCAACGTGCGGGTGTCGCTGCACCGGGAGACCACCGAGGCGGACGTGGAGCGGTTCCTGGCCGAACTGCCCGGCATCGTCGCCGACCTGCGCGCCGAGGCGGGGGTGACCGGCCTGTGAACGCGAGCATGCTCGCGGCTGCGGGGCTCGCCGGGCCGGCTCGAGAGGTGACCCCGTGAGCGCGGACAGCGAGCCGGTCGAGGTGCTCGACTGCCGGGGCCAGCGCTGCCCGCTCCCGGTGATCAACCTGGCCCGCCGGCTGCCCGACCTGCCGGCCGGGGCGGTGGTCCGGGTGCTGGCCGACGACCCGGCCGCGGCCGTGGACATCCCGGCGTTCTGCCGGATGCGCGGCCACGAGTTCCTCGCCGCCCACCCCGACCAGGGCCCCGCCTACGACATCCGCCGCATCCCCTGACCCCGCCCCCGCGCCCAGTCCCCCGCCCCCCGCCCCCCGCCCCCGCGCGATCCCCCCGCAGATTCACGGAAAGTGTGGCTAAATCCGGCTCGTAAGCCACGCTTTCCGTGAATCTGCGCGCTCGGCGGCGGGGGGGGGTGAGGGTGGGGAGGAGGGTCAGGTGAGGTAGGCGAGGATGCCGGGGAGGGGGTCGGCCGCCACGGCGGTGTCGACCACCAGGCGGGGGCCGATCAGCGGCTCGTACTCGGCGCGGCGTACCAGCGTCTGTTCCCAGGTCGCGGGCGCCTGCCCGGCGGCCGGGCGGGCCTCGACCCGACGCCGGTGCTCCGCCTCGTCGCCGCAGTGCACCTCGATCACCCGCAGCGGGACGCCGGCCCGTTCGGCCAGGTCGTGCCAGAGGCCGCGGGCGGACGCGACCGGGTTCACCGCGTCGATCACCACGCTCAGCCCGAGGCCGAGCTGCACCTCGGCGAGCCCGGCGACCGCGCCGTACGCGGCCATCCCGGGCACGTCGCCGACCAGGCCGTAGCGGCCCAGGGCCCGTTCGACCGGGTCGACCGGCAGGACCGGGGCGCGCAGCGCGGCGCCGACCCGCACGGCGAGCGTGCTCTTGCCCACGCCGGGCAGCCCGGCAAAGGCGACAAGCACCGGCCCCCCGCCCGAGCCGGGGCGGACCGCCGCCGGGCCCACCCCGCCGGTCGGGCCGGCCGGGACGCTCACAGCAGGTGCGGCCGGACGTCCTCGGCGGCCGCGTCCCCGTACGACTCGGCGAGCCGCTTCACGAACAGGTCCCGTCGGACCTCGTACTCCTGGCCGCCGAAGTTCTCCAGCACCAGGGTGGCCAGCAGGCAGCCGACCTGGGCGGCGCGCTCCAGCCCGACGCCCCAGTCGAGCGCGGCGAAGAAGCCGGCCCGGAAGCCGTCGCCGACGCCGGTCGGGTCGACCGCCTGGATCTCCCGCGCGATCGGCACCCGGATGGTGTCGATCTCCCGGCCGACGATCTCCACCCCGTGCTTGCCCAGCGTGGTGACCCGCACCTTGACCCGGTCCAGCAGCTGTTCGTCGGTCAGGCCGGCCTTGCTCTGCAGCAGCGACTTCTCGTACTCGTTGGTCATCAGGTACTCGGCGCCCTCGACCAGGCCGAGCACGTCCGCGCCGTCCATGCGGGCGAGCTGCTGGGACGGGTCGGCGACGAAGGCGTAGCCGCGGTCCCGGCACTCGGCGGAGTGCCGGATCATCGCGGCCGGGTCGTTGGCGCTGACCAGCACCAGGTCGAGGCCGCCGAGGCGCTGCGCCACCGGCGCCAGCTCGATGTTGCGGGCCTCGCTCATCGCGCCGGCGTAGAAGGACGCGATCTGGCACATGTCGGTGTCGGTGGTGCAGACGAAGCGGGCGGTGTGCGCCACGTCGCTGACGTGCACCGAGTCGCAGTCGACGCCGTGCCGCTCCAGCCAGGACCGGTAGTCGGCGAAGTCCGCCCCGACGGCACCGAGCAGCACCGGACGCAGCCCGAGCTGGGCCATGCCGAACGCGATGTTGGCCGCGGTGCCGCCGCGCCGGAGCACCAGCTCGTCGACGAGGAAGGAGAGCGAGACCTTGTCGAGCTGGTCCGCGATGAGCTGGTCGGCGAAGCGGCCGGGGAAGCTCATCAGGTGGTCGGTCGCGATCGAGCCGGTCACGGCGATCTTCATGTCAACCCTCGTGGTCGGGAGCACGGCGCGGTCAGACTACCGGGCGTCCCGGCGCTCCGGTCGATGTCGGTCGTGAACCGGCCGTTCACCGCACGTTCGCGTAGTAACGAAAACGGCGGAACCATCCCGGAAGGGATGGTTCCGCCGTTCGGCAGGCGTTTCGGCCCGTCGACTCAGCTGAACGAGTCGCCGCAGGCGCAGGAGCTGCCGGCGTTCGGGTTGTCGATGGTGAAGCCCTGGGCGTCGATCCGGTCGGCGAAGTCGATCGTGGCGCCGGTCAGGTACGGGGCGCTCATCCGGTCGACGACGACCTCGACACCGCCGAAGTCGGTGACGACGTCACCGTCGAGCGACCGCTCGTCGAAGAAGAGCTGGTACCGCAGGCCGGAGCAGCCACCCGGCTGCACGGCGACGCGGAGCCGCAGGTCGTCGCGGCCTTCCTGCTCGATCAGGGCCTTGACCTTCTGCGCCGCGACGTCGGTGAGGACGACGGTGCTGGGGGCCTCCTTGGCCTCGGTCGACTCGGTCTGCGCTGGCGTGGTCACGTGGAAGTCTCCCTGCGCGGTATGAGGTCCGGACGTACTGGCCAACGCCGCACGTCCGCCAGTATTCCCGGTGGTCCGTGTCCGATCGTACGCCGCTGTCGGCGTGATCACCCGGCGGCGTGACCAGCGGAACGCCTCAGCGGCTCCACTGGCCGGCCAGCCGGGCGCCGAGCGCGCGCAGCCCCTCGGCCGGCCGCTCCATCGCCGCCGCCACTCCCCCACGCTCCTCGCCGCCGAAGTGCTCGACCAGGCTGTGCGCCTCGGTCACGCCGACCGCGGCGGCCTCCCGCCGCCCGGTGCTCACCCGTCCCGCCAGCACCACGCACGGCACACCGCGGTCGCGGGCCGCCCCGGCCACGCCGGCCACCACCTTGCCGCGCAGCGACTGGTGGTCGAAGGAACCCTCGCCGGTGATCACCAGGTCGGCGCCGTCCAGCGCGGCGTCCAGGCCGACCGCGCGGGTGACCAGGCCGATGCCCGACTCGCGCCGGCCGCCGAGGGCCAGCACCGCCGCGCCGAGGCCGCCGGCCGCGCCGCCGCCGGGCAGCGCGCCGAGGTCGGGCGGACACCCGGGGAGCGTCTCGACCAGCACGGCCGCCCAGCGCTCCAGCGCGGCGTCCAGCAGCAGCACGTCCGCCCGGTCGGCGCCCTTCTGCGGCCCGAAGACGCTGCTCGCGCCGTGCAGCCCGAGCAGCGGGTTGTCCACGTCGGTGGCGGCGACCAGCGTCGCGCCCCGCAACCGGGGTACGCCGTCGAGCGCGGCGACCCCGGCCAGCGCCGCCCCGCCGTACGGCAGCGCCCGGCCGCCCACGTCGAGCGGGGTGACGCCGAGCGGGACGAGCATCCCGGCGCCGCCGTCGTTGGTGGCCGAGCCGCCCAGCCCGAGCACCACGGTCCGCGCGCCCGCCTCGACCGCGGCGGCGACCAGCAGTCCCAGCCCGTACGACGTGGTGGCCTTCGGGTCCCGTTCGGCGGCGGACAGCAGGTGCAGGCCGCACGCCTGCGCACTCTCCAGGTACGCCACGCCGTCGTCGGTGAGCAGGATCTCACCGGCGGCGGGACGGCCGAGCGGGTCGACCGTGGGCACCGGCAACCGCCGCCCGGGCAGCGCCCCGGCGAGCACCTCGACGAATCCGGGCCCGCCGTCGGCGAGTGGTCGGAGCAGCAGGTCGTCGTCTCCGGCGACGGTCCGCCAGCCCTCGGCCACCGCGGCGGCCACCTCCGGGGCCGGCAGGGTTCCGGCGAACTTGTCCGGGCAGAGCAGCACGCGCATGCCGAGCAGTGTGGCAGGCCACATCCGTGGCGGCTGCGCGGCGGCCGGGCTGTGGGACCATGGGGACGTGACTTCGACCTGGGTTGAGCCCTCCAACACGGCCACTGCGCTGCTGCTCCTCGGCCGCGGCAGCGATCCCGCCACCGAGCGTGGCGTGGAGTGTCCGGGCGACCTCCCCGCGCCGAGCGATCCCGACCTGGTGGCCCGCGCGACCGCCGCGAAGGCGGCGCTCGGCACGAAGGTGTTCGTGCTGGGCCACCACTACCAGCGCGACGAGGTGATCCAGTTCGCCGACGTGACCGGCGACTCGTTCAAGCTGGCCCGGGAGGCGGCGGCCCGCCCGGACGCGGAGTACATCGTCTTCTGCGGCGTGCACTTCATGGCCGAGAGCGCGGACATCCTGACCTCGGACGCGCAGAAGGTGATCCTGCCGGACCTCGCCGCCGGTTGCTCGATGGCCGACATGGCCGTGTTGTCGCAGGTCGAGGCCGCCTGGGACACGCTGACCGACCTGGGCGTGGCGGCGGACACCGTCCCGGTGACGTACATGAACTCCTCGGCCGACATCAAGGGTTTCGTCGGCCGGCACGGCGGCGTGGTCTGCACCTCGTCGAACGCCAAGCGGGCGCTGGACTGGGCGTTCGAGCAGGGCCGCAAGGTGCTGTTCCTGCCCGACCAGCACCTGGGCCGCAACACGGCGGTGCTGGAGATGGGCTTCTCGCTCGACGACTGCGTGCTCTACGACCCGCACAAGCCGGGCGGCGGGCTCACCGCGGAGCAGGTCCGCGACGCGAAGATGATCCTGTGGCGCGGGCACTGCTCGGTGCACGGCCGGTTCACCCTCGACAGCGTGCACGACGTGCGGGCGCGGGTGCCCGGCGTGAACGTGCTGGTGCACCCGGAGTGCCGCCACGAGGTGGTCACCGCCGCCGACCTGGTGGGCTCCACCGAGTTCATCATCAAGGCCATCGAGGCGGCCCCGGCCGGCTCGGCGTGGGCGGTGGGCACCGAGCTGAACCTGGTCCGCCGGCTCGCGCTGGCCCACCCGGACAAGCAGATCATGTTCCTCGACCGGGCGGTCTGCTACTGCTCGACGATGAACCGGATCGACCTGCCGCACCTGGTGTGGGCGTTGGAGGAGCTGGTCGCCGGCCGCGTGGTCAACCAGATCACGGTGGACCCGGAGACCGCCGGGCACGCCCGCGCGGCGCTGGACCAGATGCTGGCGCTGCCCGGCGCCTGATCACCCTCGGTGAGATCGCTGGCACGGAAACGTACCGGACACCCCGGTTCGTGCCCCCGCTGGCGATGTGACCGATTCCATTCTCGTCACGGAGGGCTATGCTGCCGGGGCGACGACATACGCGTGCCGGTTTTCCCATGGCCGCGATCCGGGTAGCGATGAGCAATCGCGAGCCCTCACCTACACGGCAACACCCAACGCGCTGGAGGTTGCGTTGACCGACGACGTCCTGGTCGTACACGGAGGCACTCCGCTCGAAGGGCGGATCCGCGTGCGCGGCGCGAAGAACCTCGTGTCCAAGGCGATGGTGGCCGCCCTGCTCGGCGACACACCCAGCCGGCTGTTCGACGTGCCGCGGATCCGTGACGTCGAGGTGGTCCGCGGGCTGCTCGGCCTGCACGGGGTGAAGGTGACCGACGGCGCCGAGGACGGCGAGCTGGTCTTCGACCCGTCCAACGTCGAGAGCGCCAGCACCGACCAGATCAACGTGCACGCCGGGTCCAGCCGGATCCCGATCCTGTTCTGCGGCCCGCTGCTGCACCGGCTCGGCCACGCGTTCATCCCCGACCTGGGCGGCTGCCACATCGGCCCGCGCCCGATCGACTTCCACCTGCAGGCGCTGCGCGAGTTCGGCGCGACCGTCGACAAGACCCCCGAGGGTCTGCACCTGTCGGCGCCGAACGGGCTGCACGGCACCAAGTTCGCGCTGCCGTACCCGAGCGTCGGCGCCACCGAGCAGGTGCTGCTGACCGCGGTGATGGCCGAGGGTGTCACCGAGCTGCGCAACGCCGCCGTCGAGCCGGAGATCATCGACCTGATCTGCATCCTGCAGAAGATGGGCGCGATCATCAAGGTCCACACCGACCGGGTGATCGAGATCCAGGGCGTCAAGAAGCTGCACGGCTACACCCACCGGCCGATCCCCGACCGCATCGAGGCCGCGAGCTGGGCGGCGGCGGCGCTGGCCACCCGCGGCCACGTCGAGGTGCTCGGCGCGCAGCAGGCCGACATGATGACGTTCCTGAACATCTTCCGCTCCGTCGGCGGCGAGTACGAGGTCACCGACACCCGGCCGCCGAAGCTCGGCGACCCGGGCCAGGAGGGCGGCATCCGGTTCTGGCACCCGGGCGGCGAGCTGAACGCGGTGGCCCTGGAGACCGACGTGCACCCCGGCTTCATGACCGACTGGCAGCAGCCGCTGGTGGTCGCGCTCACCCAGGCCCGGGGCCTGTCGATCGTCCACGAGACGGTCTACGAGCAGCGGCTCGGCTACACCGAGGCGCTGAACACGATGGGCGCCAACATCCAGGTCTACCGGGACTGCCTCGGCGGCACCCCGTGCCGTTTCGGCCGGCGCAACTTCAAGCACTCGGCGGTGATCGCCGGCCCGAGCAAGCTGCACGCGGCCGACCTGGTCATCCCGGACCTGCGGGCCGGGTTCAGCCACCTCATCGCGGCGCTGGCCGCCGAGGGCACCTCCCGGGTGTACGGCGTCGACCTGATCAACCGGGGCTACGAGGACTTCGAGGCCAAGTTGGCTGACCTGGGCGCGCACGTCGAGCGTCCCTGATCCACCCGGTCACCGGCCCGGCGCACCGCGATGTGCGCCGGGCCGCACCGGTTGGCTACCCTTGCCGGCGTGCCGTCGCTGTTTCGCCGCAAGTCCGCCGACCCCGTCGAGGAGTCCGTCACCACGGTGACGACCGACGAGGAGTCCGCCGCCGCCCGCCCCCGGGGCTACACGCCCAGCAAGAAGGAGTTGGGGCGGACCACTCCGAAGCGTCCGGCCGCCGGTCGCCGGGCCGCCGCGCCGGCCCGCCCGCTGACCAAGGAGGAGGCCCGGGAGCAGCGCCGCGCGGCGCGCGCCGAGGCCAGCGCCGAGTTCCGCCGCGAGGGCGGTCCGCGGGACCGGGGGCCGGAGCGCCTGCTGGCCCGCAACGTGGTCGACTCCCGGCGTACGGTCGGCACCTGGTTCTTCGGCGGCGCGCTGATCGTGCTGGTCGGCTCCAACCAGGCCATGCCGCCGGTCGTGCGGCTGGCGTCCAACCTGCTCTGGGGCGCGCTGGCGCTGGGCGTCCTGATCGACTCGGTGCTGATCTCTCGGAAGATCAAGAAGCTGGTCCGCCAGCGCTTCCCGAAGAGCACCGAGAAGCTGGGCTCGCTCTACTTCTACGCGATCATGCGGTCGATCACGTTCCGCAAGATGCGCGCCCCGGCCCCCCGGGTCAACATCGGCGACAAGGTCTGAGCAACGCGTTAAGAAGGGCCCCCTGCTATACGCCAGGCGTTAACAGGGGGCCCGTCCTTTCGCTCTGGTAGAGGCGGGCGACGACCTCCTCGATGTCCGGCTCCACGATCGAGATGTCGCGCAGCGTGGCCAGGCCGGCCAGCCCGGCCACCACCTCGGCGACGCTCGCCCGTTCCAGCGCGAACACCAGCCGCCGCCCGTCCGCCTCCACCCGCTGCACCGGCGCGCCCGGCAGCACCGGCGGCTGAGGCAGCGCGGTGTCCAGCTCGGCGACCACCATCCGGCGTGAGCCGTACCTGTGGTGCAGCTCCGCGATCGACCCGTCGTGCACCACCCGGCCGTGGTCGATGACCACGAGCCGCCGGCAGAGCCGCTCGATGTCGGCCAGGTCGTGCGTGGTGAGCACCAGCGTGGTGTCACCGGCCCGGCCCAGCTCGGCCAGGAAGCCCCGGACCGCCTGCTTGCTGACCACGTCCAGCCCGATGGTCGGCTCGTCCAGGAAGAGCACCTCCGGGCCGTGCAGCAGCGCCGCGGTCAGCTCGCCGCGCATCCGCTGACCCAGGGAGAGCTGCCGGACCGGGGTGTCCAGGAACGCGTCCAGGTCGAGCAGGTCCCGGCAGCGGGCCAGCCGGGCCGCGTGCGCGCCGGCCGGCACCCGGTAGACGTGCCGCAGCAGGTCGAACGAGTCCCGCAGCGGCAGGTCCCACCAGAGCTGCGACCGCTGCCCGAACACCACCCCGATGCGCAGCGCCAGCCGGGTCCGGTCGGCCACCGGCCGCAGCCCACAGACCAGGGCCCGACCCGCCGACGGCATGAGCACACCGGTGAGCATCTTCAGCGTGGTCGACTTCCCGGCGCCGTTCGGGCCGATGTAGCCGAGCATCTCGCCGCGCTCCACCCGCAGGTCGACGCCGTCGACCGCGGTCACCGTCCGTTTCTCGCGGCGCAGCGTCCCGGTCCTGACCCGCACCGTGAACTCCTTGCGCAGCCCGTCCATCTCGATGACGTTCATGACCCCGTACTCCGGTAGTGACGGACCCCGACGCGCCAGGCCACGGCCGCGACCGCCGCCGCGACCAGCGCGACGCCCGGCGCGGCCCAGCCCACCCAGGCCGGCAGGCCCAGCGGGTCGGCGCGGCCGAGCAGCGCCAGCGCCGGGTGGTAACTGACGAACGCGAACCCCATCCCGTACGCGAACAGCGCGCGGAACCACCCGCCGTAGACGGTGACCGGGTACGAGGTGAAGTCGCGCCCGCCGTAGGTGACCGAGTTGGCCAGCTCGCCGGAGTCGACCCAGTAGAACGACACCGTGGCGGTGGTGACGAAGACCGAGGCGAAGAAGACCACCGCGGCCGGCGGGGCGACCAGGGCCAGCGCGACCCGGCCCGGGGTCCAGTCGATCCCGGCCGAGGCGAGCGCGAACCCGAGCACCGCCAGGCCGAACACCGCGCGGGACACCTTGCGCAGCGGCAGGTCCATCAGCAGCAGTTGGGGCAGCGCGGCGAGCGGGCGGACCAGCACCGCGTCGAAGAGGCCGGTGCGCACGTACCGGGGCAGCCGTTCGACGTTGCCGACCAGCAGGTCGGCGGCGGCGAACCCGCACGACGACAACCCGACCACGACAAGCGTCTCGCGCAGCGTGAAGCCGCCCAGCTCGCGCGTCACCCCGAAGATCACCAGGACGGTGACCACGTCGAACACGGTCGCGCCCAGGTTGCCGACCAGGTCGACCACGAACGACGTGCGGTAGGCCGCCTGCGAACGCGCCTGCGCCCCGAGCAGCGCCCGGTACGCCCGCAGCGCCCCGCCGCCGACCTCAGCCACCCCGGGCGCACTGTGGTGCTCAGCCACCCTGCACCACCAGGCGACGCTCGGCCCGGCGCTGCACCAGCCGGCAGAGCGCCAGCAGCAGCACCGCCCAGCCGAGTTGGAGCCCGACCAGGCCGAGACCCGTCGACATCGGCTCCCGCTCGACAAGCACGTCCAGCGGGACCTGGAGGAGGCTCGGGAACGGAGTGGCGTAGCGCAGGGTCGCCTCCAGCCAGCCGGGCAGGAAGCCGAGCGGGAAGTAGAGCCCGGCGAGCACGCCTGAGCCGAGCGTCCAGAGGATCATCGGGCCCCGGACGTCCTGCAACCAGTAGGCGGTGGCGTTGACCAGGTAGCGGCAGCCGAAACAGACCACGACCGCGAGCAGCGCGGAGAGCAGGAACAGCGGCACGGTGGCCCAGTGCCGGGGCAGGTACACCGCGAAGAAGAACGGGCCGACCACCAGCGGGGGCACCAGCCGGGCGAGCGCGGCGAACCCGGCCCGGCCCACGTCGACGGCGAGATAGTTGGTCACCGGGTGCACCGGTCGCAGCAGGTCGGCGGCCACCTCGCCGGAGCGGATCCGGTCGGCCAGCTCGGTCCAGCCCCAGATCGCGATGACCGCCAGCAGCCCCTGCCCGGCCCAGACGAACGTGGCGAGCTGCGCCCGGTCGTAGCCGGCGACGGTGCCGGCCGCGTCGGTGGCGGCGAGGAAGATGTAGCAGCGCAGGAAGCCGAAAACGGTGTTGGTCACCACGCCGGCCACGGCCGCCTGGCGGTAGGTGGCGTGTCGCCGGAACCCGGCCGCCACTATCGCGCCGAATGTCCGAAACCATGGGGTAACGTGTCCGTCGGTGGGTGACGCCACAGTGGCGGTGACCGAGCCCACGCCGTTACCCTCCTTCCGCAGCCAAGACGTGCTGGCCGGGCGACTCTACCGGCACGTCCGCCGCCCCAGCGCGACAATTTCCAACGAGGTGACACCGCCGTGAGCGAGCGACGCGAGCCGGTTCCGGGGCCGCGCCGCGCGAGCCACGGAAGGGGCTGCCGATGAGTGGCTGGGGCAGCTGGCGTGAGCCGGCCGAACCGGCCTGGGCGCTGGAGCCCACCCACGAGTGGCAGCCACAGTTCCCCGGGCAGCGCTACCCGGGTGACATCGGCCTCGAACACCTGACGCCCCCGCCGCGTCGCCGGGCCGTGGTCGGACGCGCCGAGGTACGCCCGGTCAGCCCCGCGCCCGAGGACGCGCATCCGATCAGCCCGGCGCCGACCGACGCGTACCCGGCCGGCCCGGCCGACCCGCGCGGGACGTACCCGGTCAGCCCCGCTGGACGGCGTGAGGCGTACCCGGTCAGCCCGGCCGGACCGCGCGGGACGTATCCGGTCAGCCCGGCCGGCCCACGCGGGACGTACCCGGTCAGCCCGGCCGGGCCGGACGAGCCACGCGGGCAGCGGCCGGTCGGTGCGGCGGGCGAGTGGCGCGGCCGGCCGGACCGCCCCGGCGCGGACGGCCGACCGCCTCGGCCGGCGGACCGGACCCCGCCCGGCCCGCCCCCGACACCTGAACGCTTCGACCAGCGCTGGACCCACCCCGGGTCGCCGTCGCACCGGTCGACCCCGCCGGCACCGGGCTGGATGCCGGAGCCGAGCGAGGCCCCGCAACCCGCCGCGGGCTGGTCCGAACGCCGCCGGCCGGCGGACGACCGCCGCGCCCCGGTGGACGGTCGCGAGCCCGGACCCGACCGTCGCGAGGCCGGACCCGACCGTCGCGAGCCCGGACCCGACGGTCGCTGGGCCGGACCCGACGGTCGCTGGACTCCGGCGGCCGACGCGGGGCGGAATGCCGTACCCGGCCGACCCACGGAACGCCACGGCCAGGTCGGTCCCGCGCCCGAGCGTGGCACCGCGGCACGCGGCGAGCCGGGTCGTGACGGTTGGCGCGAACCGGGACGGCCTCCGACGGACCGGCGCGAGCCGACCGGTGGACGGTGGGCCGACGGCACGCCGCGCCGGGACGCCGCCGGCCCCACCGGGACCGACCGGTACGCCGCCCCACGCCCCGCCGTCGACCAGCGGTGGGACGGTCAACGCCCGCCGCTCGACCGGACCCACGCGCCGCAGGGCGAGTGGCCGGTGATCGAGCGGCGGTCGCGTACCGAGCCGGCCGCGTACCAGCCCGACGAGCGGTCCCGCCCGCACGCGGAGCGGCCGGCGCGGGACGGCTACCCGGGCGGTCCGAGCGACGACCGGCGCCGCGACGGCCACCGTCCGGAGCAGGACGGCCCGGCCCGCCCCCGCCCCGAGTCCCGGGAGGCCCGACCGCCCGCCGCGCGCCCCGACCACCGGCCTCAGCCGGCCCAGTGGCCGGCACGCCCCGACGAGCACCCACCGGTCCGTGCCGGTGACGCCCCGACGCGGCCGGTACCGCCGAGCCGACCCGACGAGCCACGGCGGTCCGCTCCCCCGGCCCCCGGTCGCTACGACGAGATCCGCCGGCCGGCTGCCGAACAGGATCGCCGGGTCCCCACCGGACCAGCCGCCACCGGACCAGCCGCCACCGCTCCGGTTTCCGGCGTGCCCGGAACCGGCGTGCCCGGGACCGGCCGGTCGGCGGCACCCGCGGCACGGGCGTCCGCGCCCGGGGTGGCGGCCGACGCGCCGGCCCCGACCGCTCCCGCTCGCCCGGCTCCGCCTGCCTATCCCGGCCCCGCGTCCGGGCAGACATCCGGAAGTGGCCCGGCCCGATCCGGCCCCTCCGGTCCGGCGGAGGTTCGAACGCCACAGACCGGGCCCGCCACTTCGGCCGGGAATGAACGCCCGACAGCCGGCGCGACCGCCGGCGGCACGGCTGCTGACCCGGATCAGGACCGGCGGGAGCCTGCCCGGTACCGCCCGCCGGTACCCGAGGCGGATCCGGCACCGCAGCCGAGGGACTCCGGTGCGGAGGCATGGTTCCGGCCGAACAAGCCGGCGACGACCGGCGGGCGTGACGGCCAGCCCGACGACACGGCCCGTGCCGAGGCACAGGCTGCGCCGTCCGTTTCCGCCGGGCCGACCTTGCCGGCAGAGCCTGTCCCCGCCACTTCCCCGACCGGCCAAGCGCCAACGGACCGGCTTCAGACTGCCGTACCGACCGGCCAGGCCTGGACTGCCGCACCGGCGGATCAGGACCCGGGTGTCGTGCCGGCGGACGAGGACCCGGGTGTCGTGCCGGCGGACGAGGACCCGGCTGTCGCGCAGGCCGGACCGGAGCGGCGGGTCGCTTCGATCGCGCCCGCCGAACCGATGGGTGTGACAGGCGACCGCTATCGACCTGAGAGCGTGAACGACTCGGCGGTCGTATCCGGGATCGGCACCACACCCCGGACCACCGAACGAGCCGAAGACACCGGGCCCGCCTCCACCTCCGTCGACCATGTCGACCCGCCGGCCGAACCGGTTGCCGCCACGGCAACCGAGGTGACGCTGCCCGACGCGCGCCCGTCGGCGTCCCCGGCGTCGATGCCTGCCGAATCCCCGACGCCGACACCGCCCGCTCCGTCCGCCGCCCCTCGAACCCCCACGCCGGCTGTCCCGGCCACCGGCTCCGTACCATCCGCCGGTCACGACCGGCCGGCACCGGCCGAAGCGCCGACCGCGGACCACACCGTCAGGCCCGGCCAGGTCGACGCGTTGACCGACGACCAGGACGCCCGCACCACCGCCCGCAGCGACGCGTTCACCGACGACCGGGACGCCCGCACGACCAGCGATGCTGCGGCCCGCATCGGGGCCGACGCCGCGCCGGTCGCGGTGGCCGACGATGAGCCGCTCACGGGCACGGGCACGGGCACGGGCACGGGCACCGATGAGACGCCGAACGCCGTGGCCGACGATGAGCCGGCCGCGCTGGTCGGTGACACGCCGCACACGGGCACCGACGACGCGCTGGTCACGGTGGTCGGCGACGCGCCGCACGCGAGCCCGGGCACCGACCTCGGGTCAGACGCGGTGACCGACGACCCACCGCACGCCGACACCGGCGCCCCGCCACACGCGATCGTCGCCGACGAACCGCGCGCCGAGACCGACGCCACGGCATATGCGGTCGCCCACGTCCAGCCGGGTACCGGGACCGACGCCGTGGCGTACCCGGGTGCCATGTCGCAGGTCACGGCGGCCGCGGGGATGACGCGCCCTTCGGGAGCGACAGCTGACCCGGCCACGCCGTCGTCGGGGTCCGGGAGCACCGGTGCGGACGGCGACGGGCGCGGGCAGGTGGTGCCGGGCGACCTGCCCGCTGACGCCGCCGCACCCGGCTCCGCGCCGATCACGGACGCCCTGACCGGTGACGAGCGGGCCGACGACGGCCCGACCCTCGACGAGCGGGCCGCCGACAACGCGACCGACGACAACCTGACCGACGACGTCCCGACCGACCACAGCTTGACCGGCGACGTCCCGACCGACGACAACCTGACCGGCGACGCCCCGAGCGACGACAAGGCGGTCGAGGACGGCGCGCGCGGCAGTGAGCCGGGAGACATCTTCCGACCGGTACCGGACCGACGGGTCACGATGGCCGGCGAGGAGCGACGCGCCGGGGCAACCCGCGCTGAGGAAGAGCCGCGTCGTCCAGTCGCTGCCGAAGAAGATTCGGTCTCGCTACTGCCGGCCGCCATGGATTCCACCGGCACCGCCCCGGCCGGACAAAATACGGCTGGGCCGTCCGCGAGTCCGCCCGACGCCGCCCGGAGCGTCGCCGCGACCGACCCGGAGCCCCCCGGCCCGACCCGGATGGACGGCGCTACGACCGGCTCACGTGCCACCGGCACGACCCTGGCCGACAGCACGACCCCGACCGCCACGAGCCCCACCGGCACGCCCCGGACCGGCGACAGCGGCAGCGGCAGCGGCAGCGGCAACGGCAACGGCAACGGCAACATCGACACGGCCGGCGGAGCGCGGGGCGCACCCGAGCCGACCGGTTCGGCGTCGACACGTGCCGACGCCGAACCCGCACGTGTGGACGAGGCCGACGGGCCGGCTGACGCGCGTACCCCGGAATCGGGGCCGGCGGGCGACGAACCGGCGCCGGCGCGACCGGTGGACCCGGAGCGGGCACTGGCCGCGGTCGGCTGGCGGCTGCACCCGGAGACGCTGCGCGAGGAGGCGCCCGATCCGGCGGAGCTGCGGCGGATCCGGGACGGGCTCACCGGCAAGCTCGACACCGCGCTGGACAACCGCAGCCGGGCCCGGCTGCTCAGCCTGCGTGCGGTGGCGTCCCGGGTCCTCGGTGACGCCGACGACGCGGTCGCCGACGCGCGGCTGGCCCTCACGTACGCGGAGGCCACCGGTGAGTTGCGGCGGACCGCGCTGGCCCGCGCCCGGCTGGCCGAGGTGCTGCGGTGGCGGGGCGAGTACGCGGAGGCCGACCGGCTCTTCGCCGAGGCGAACTCGGCGGAGCTGCCGGACCGGTTGCGTGCGCTGCTGCACGAGCACGCCGGTCGCTGCTGTTACGACCAGGGTCGGCTGACCGAGGCGTGCCTGCACTTCGAGCGGGCGTTGGACCTGCGCCGGGGCGAGGACGCGGCGCTGAACGCGCGGACCCTGGTCGCGCTGGACGCGGTCGCGGCGCGGGCGGCGCGCGACGGGTTCGGGCCGGCGCCGCGCGGGCGGGCGGAGGTGCTCGGCACGCCGCGGTACCCGGTGGCGACGTTCGACGAGGAGCAGGAGCTCTGGGGGTACGCGGACGCCGACGGTGAGCTGGTGATCCGGCACCGGTACGCCGAGGTGCAGCCGTTCCACGAGGGACTGGCCTGGGTCCGGCGGCCGGAGGCGTCCCGCTGGGCGTTGATCGACACGTCGGGGGCGGCGCTGATCGAGGCGAACAACGGCTACCGCTCGGTGGGCGCGTTCGCCGAGGGCCTGTCGTGGGTGAGCATGGACGGCAAGGGCCGGTGGATGGCCGTCGACCGGACGAACATCGTGAGGATTCCGCCCGGTTACGAGGAGGTCCGGCCGTTCCGCAACGGTCTGGCCGCGGTGCGGCAGAACGGCGGCTGGGGGGCGGTGGACCACGCCGGCGAGGTGGTGGTGCCGACCCGCTACCACGGCCTCGGCACGGCGCTGGCCGACGGCCGGCACCTGGACGGCTTCACCGAGGAGGGGCTGGCGGTGGTCGAGCTGGCCGGCCGGCGGGGCGTGGTGGACCGGAACGGCCGGGTCCGGGTGGCGCCCGCGTACCCGACGCTGGTGATCCACCCGGTGGCGTTCCTGGTCGCCACCGAGGCGGGTCGCTGGGGCGCGCTGGACCGGCACGGCGACCCGCTGATCGACCCGGTGCACCCGGGCCGGGCCGCGGTGGCCGCCGAGATCGACCGGCTGCTCGCCGACGCGAACCCGGTGCTCTGAACCGGCGGGTCAGGGGAGTCGGGGCTAGGGTCGGAGCATGGAATTCCGACACCTGGGCCGCTCCGGCCTGATGGTCAGCGAGATCTCGTACGGCAACTGGATCACCCACGGCTCGCAGGTCGAGGAGGATGCGGCGGTCGCCTGCGTGCGGGCCGCCCTCGACAGCGGCATCACCACGTTCGACACCGCCGACGTCTACGCCGGCACCCGCGCCGAGTCCGTGCTCGGCCGCGCGCTGGCCGGCGAGCGCCGCGAGGGGCTGGAGATCTTCACCAAGGTGTACTGGCCGACCGGGCCGGGCCGCAACGACCGTGGCCTGTCCCGCAAGCACATCAGGGAGTCGATCGACGGCTCGCTGCGCCGCCTGCAGACCGACCACGTCGACCTCTACCAGGCTCACCGCTTCGACGTCAGCACCCCGCTGGAAGAGACGATGGAGGCGTTCGCCGACGTCGTGCACGCCGGCAAGGCGCACTACATCGGCGTTTCGGAGTGGACGGCGGCGCAGCTGCGCGAGGCGCACGCGCTCGCCCGTGAGCTGCGCATCCCGCTGGTCTCCAGCCAACCGCAGTATTCGATGCTGTGGCGGGTCATCGAGGCCGAGGTGATCCCGGCCAGCGAGGAGCTGGGCATCGGCCAGATCGTCTGGTCGCCGATGGCGCAGGGCGTGCTCTCCGGCAAGTACCTGCCCGGCCAGCCGCCGCCCGCCGGTTCCCGCGCCACCGACGAGAAGTCCGGCGCGAACTTCATCGCCCGGTGGATGTCCGACGAGGTGCTCACCCGGGTGCAGCAGCTCAAGCCGCTCGCCGAGCAGGCCGGGCTGACCATGCCGCAGCTCGCGGTCGCCTGGGTGTTGCAGAACCCGAACGTGTCCTCGGCCATCATCGGCGCGTCCCGACCCGAGCAGGTGCACGACAACGTGAAGGCGGCGGGCGTGAAGCTCGACGCCGGCCTGCTCAAGGCGATCGACGACATCGTCGAGCCGGTCGTCGAGCGGGACCCGGCGAAGACGGAGAGCCCGGCGCGGCGTCCGTGACGTCAGTCGTCCCCGGGCCGGCGTGGCCGTCGGCCCGGGGACGGCCGGCGCACACCCCGCCGGGCCGGTCGCCCGTGCGGCGGGCCGGTCAGCCCTGCCAGAACCGGATCAGGTGGAGGCCCAGCCGGTAGAGGTCCGGGGGGAGGCCGAGCGCGTCGCCGACCGCGAAGACCCCGCCGAAGAACGCGCCGCCGATCCGCGGGCTTCACAGCAACGCGAAGAGCAGGATGAATCCGTACGGCGCGAAGAGGTCGTACATCCGCCGGTAGGCGGGGCTGAGCCAGGGCTGGATCATGTTGCCGCCGTCCAGGCCCGGCACCGGCAGCAGGTTGAGCACGCTGGCCATGAGCTGGAGGAACGCGAGCAGCCCGACGCCGGCCCAGAACTCCAGCGGCCCGCCCAGCGCCGGCCCCCACGTCACGGCCGCCACCAGCACCAGCGTGAACACCACGTTGGTGGCCGGCCCGGCGAGGCTGACCAGGGTGTGCCGCAGCCGCCCGGGAATGGCGTGCCGGTCCACCCAGACCGCGCCGCCGGGCAGGCCGATGCCGCCGAGCAGCAGCACGACCACCGGCAACACGATCGACAGCAGCGGGCTGGTGTACTTCAGCGGGTTGAGCGTCAGGTAGCCCCGGTGGGCGATGTCCCGGTCGCCGGCCCGGTACGCGACCACGGCGTGCGCGTACTCGTGCAGGCAGAGCGAGACCAGCCAGCCGGCGACCACGAAGAGGAACACGTCGAACCGGACGTTGCCGTACCGGTTCCAGGTCATCACCCCGCCGGCCGCGAAGAGCGCGACCAGGGCCAGGAAGATGGGGCTGGGCCGGAACGCCGCCCGGGGCACGCCGAGGATCAGCGGGTCGCCCGGGCGGTCGTAGCCCGTCATTCGGCCGGGGGTTGCAGGCTCATCCGGTAGTCCACCCGGTCGTCCTCGACCAGCACGACTGTGGTGACGCCGGATGTCGCGAGCTCCCGCCAGGTCTGGCCGATCCAGGACTCGGCGTCCGCCTGGCTCGGGAACGACTCGCCCGGCCCGTCGACCGGGTCGCCGTTCGCGCCCTCGTACCGCCAGCTCCACGCCATGCCGCGTCTCCCCTCGCCGCCCGTCGCCCCGCAGGACCGGAAACCCCCGCAAGCCTAGTCGGCCCGTCGCGCCACAGCCCTCACCGCTCCCGCGATCTTGCGATCGCTGCCCCGACAGAACGGGGCATTTGCCGCGTACGGCGGGCAGCAACCGCAAGATCGGCGCTGGGAGGGGGTGGGGCGGGACGGGGGCGGGAGAACTAAGGTACGGGCATGTCCGTTGACGGGTGGCACACCCTCCTGGTGCTCGGCGGTATCCGCTCCGGCAAGTCCGAGTTCGCCGAGTCCCTGGTCGCCGACGCGCCCATGGTTCGCTACGTGGCCACCGCCCCCGCCGGGGATCCGGATGACACCGAGTGGGCGACCCGCCTCGCGGCGCACCGCGCCCGGCGGCCGGGAAGCTGGACCACCGAGGAGACCGCGACGGATCCGGGCCGGCTGGCCGAGGTGATCACCGCCGCCGGCCCGAACGACACGCTGCTCGTGGACGACCTGGGCGGCTGGGTCACCGTGCTGCTCGACCCGGCCCACCAGCCGGCCGACGACACCGCCACCGTCGCCGAACTGGCCGCCGCGGTGCGGGCGAGCGAGGCCCGGCTGGTGCTGGTCAGCCCGGAGGTGGGCCTGTCCCTGGTGCCCACCACACCGTTGGGCCGGGCGTTCACCGACGCGCTGGGCGCCACCAACCGGGCGGTGGCCGACGCCTGCGACGCGGTCGCGCTCGTGGTGGCCGGGCAGACCGCCTGGCTCAAGCCGCCCGCCGCGTCGCTCCCGACCGTGCCGGCGCACCCGCCGGCGGCCCACGCCCCGACCGACGCCCCCGCCGGGGCCCGCCCGGCCGGGGCCGCGACCGCCGCCGCCACGGGCGGAGCCGGGGCGGCAACCGGCGCCACCGTGGGCGGAGGCCACCCGGCCGGCACGGTCGGCGCGCCGCCCGAGCCACGGCACGCGGCCGGCGGTCGGGGTGTCGACGACGTGGCCCTGCCCGAGGTGTTCACCCCGGCCGCGACGCCGGCACCGGCCGGCGCGCCGGCCGGCCCGGCCGGGGCCGGCGACTGGGCGGCACCCACCATGGCGCTGCCGATGATCGCCACCGGCCTGGTCATCCAGCCGGGCATGGAACTGCCGATGCCGGACGACTACACCGGCCCGCAGGCGGTCGACCGGCTCGCCACGCTCGACGTTCCCGGCGCCGGTCTGGGCGTGCTGGAACAGGTGGTCGGCTTCGCCGCCGCCACCCAGGGCAGCGCGAACCCCCGTCCCTGGGCCAGCGTCCGGGTGCTGCTGCTGCACGGCGACCACGAAGGCGGCGCGTCGGCCGGCGCGGTGGCCGGCGAGTCGGCGCGGCGCGCCCGACAGGCGCGCGCCGGCCGGGGCGCGCTGGCCCGGCTGGCCGCCGAGAACGGCGCCAGCCTCCAGGTCGTCGAGGCGCCCGCCTCGGCGCCGTTCGAGGACGGCCCGGCGCTCACCGGCGAGCAGGTCGAGGCCGCGCTGCGCTACGGGTGGCGGTTGGCCGAGCAGGCCGCCGACGCGGGCGTACAACTGCTGGTGCTGGCGGCGTGCGGGGCCGGCGCCGAGGCGGCCGCCGCGGCGGTGCTGGCGGCCACCGCCGGCGCGGAACCACCGGCGGTGCTCGGTCGGGTGGTGAACGACCAGGGCGAGATCGACGACAACGCCTGGATGGTCCGCTGCGCGGCGGTCCGGGACGCGCTGCACCGCACCCGGCGCTCCCCCCGGGAGGCCAAGGACATCCTGGCGGAGCTGGGTGGCGGCGACATCGCGACGGCCACCGGCGTGCTGCTCGGGGCCACCGCCCGGCGCGTCCCGGTGCTGCTCGACGGGCCGGTCGGCACCGCCGCCGGCATGGTCAGCCGCGACCTGGCCGGGCAGGCCCGGCACTGGTGCCTGCTGCCCGACCACGGCGGCCGGCCCGGGGTGCGGCTCGCCGCCGACGTGCTCGGCCTGACTCCGCTGCTGGATCTGCGCCTCGACCTGGGCGAGGGGGCGACCGCGCTGGCCGCGCTGCCGCTGCTGCGCTCGGCGCTGACGCTCGCCGCCTCGCTGCCGGTGCACCCGTCGCTGGGCGGCGCCGACTCCGAGGCGCCGGCCGGTCCGGCGGACGAGCCGGACTTCGCCGAGCCGGAGCCGGCCGGACCGGGTCCGACCACGGTCGGGTACGACCAGCCGGTCTCGCCCGGCCGACGTGCCGACTGAGCGCCGGCTCGCCGACGGCGTCCGGCTGGCGCTGACCACGTTCACCACCGCGCCGGTACGCGCCGGCCGGGTCGACCGGGCCACCGCCGGCACCGCGATGGCGCTGGCCCCGGCGGTCGGCGCGCTGCTCGGCGCGGTGCTCGGCGGAGCGCTGCTGCTGGCCGGGGCGCTCGCCCCGCCGCTGGTCGCCGCCGGGGTGACGGTCGGGCTGGGCGCGCTGCTCACCCGGGGTCTGCACCTGGACG
This sequence comes from Micromonospora sp. NBC_01392, assembly GCF_045040125.1. Lineage (NCBI taxonomy): Bacteria > Bacillati > Actinomycetota > Actinomycetes > Micromonosporales > Micromonosporaceae > Micromonospora > Micromonospora sp. NBC_01392. The sequence continues at coordinate 5,592,751 of NZ_CP109549.1, forward strand.
GGCTGGCCGACACCGTGGACGCGCTCGGGTCGTACCGGCGCGGGCCGGCCGCGCTGGCGATCATGAAGCAGCCGGACGTCGGCCCGTTCGGGGTGGTCGCGTTGGTGGTCGTCCTCCTGCTCCAGACCGCGGTGCTGGCGGAGCTGGTCGGGCGGGACGCGGTCGCGGCGCTCGCCGCGGTGGTCGCGGCCACCGCGGCCGGACGGCTGGCGGTCGGCCTGGCCTGCCGCCGTGGCGTGCCGGCGGCCCGGCCGGACGGGCTGGGCGCGCTGGTCGCCGGCACGGTGGGGTGGGGCGTCGTGGCGCTCGGCGCGGTCGCCGTGGCGCTGCTGGCCGCGCCGGCGGTGCCGGGCCGCCCGTGGCAGGGGCCGCTCGCCGTGCTCGGCGCGCTCGCCGTCGCGGCCGGGCTGCTCCGGCACCTGGTACGCCGCTTCGGCGGCATCACCGGTGACGTCCTCGGGGCCCTGGTGGAGGTCGTCACCACGCTGTCCTACCTGGGACTGGTGCTGACCGGCTGATCGCCGCCCGGTCGGCCGGGTAGCGTTCGGGTGAGTGCACCGGCGTGGTCGAGGGAGACGGCATGCTCATCACGGACGACTTCCTGCCCGTACCGGTGCCGGAGTCGCTCGACGCGACCTACCTGGTGCCGATCGACGGGCTGCCCCGGGTGAGCCCGAAGACCGCGGTCGAGGGGCTGACCGGCCGGCTGGCCGGGCCGGTGCACGGGCTGGCCAAGCAGATGCTGGACAGCCCGCTGATGAGCGTGGACACGCGTTCGATAAGCGAGTTCCCGGAGCTTCCGCCGGACCTGCTGGCCGCGTTCGGCGCCACCGACGAGCAGCTCGCCCGGCTGGCCGCCGCCACCCACCTGGTGGTGGTGCAGGCGGAGTACCGGCCCGGCTGGCCGCCGGCGCACGAGTGGGCGGCCCGGGCGGTGGCCGCGGCCATTGCCGAGACGGTCGGCGGGGACGTGGTCGACGTGTTCGGTCTCCAGTTCCTCGACCCGGCGGCGGCGCTGCGCTCGCTGCCTGACGAGCAGGGCCGGATCCGGCTGGTCGACTGGGTGCTGGTGCCCTACTCGTCCGACGCCGACGGGCTCTGGTTCACCACCAAGGGGCTGCGCCGGTTCGGGCTGCTGGAGTTGCAGGCCCAGGGCGTGCCGGACCACCTCACCCGGGCCTGGGGCGCGGTGATGACCGGCGCGGCCCGACGGCTGCTGCGGGACTGGACCGACGGGCTGGCCGGCGAGGAGGTGCCGGCGTTCGTGCAGCTCCCGGTGCTGGCCACGGTGACCGGGCACGACATCGCGGTCGCGTACGGCAATCCGGAGCAGCACGGCGCGACCGCGCCGGTGCTGCTCCGGCTGGAACTGGACCCGGCCACCGACCCGGACGCCGACTCGTTCCTCAGCCTGAACCCGCCGCCGGGGCATCCCGGGCCGCCGGGCCGCTACTTCGCCGCCGCCTGCGCGACGCTGTTCAACGGCATCCAGCCCGACGTCCGCTACACCCGCACGGACGACGCGATGAGCCGGGCGGTGGCGACCGCCCGGGCCGCGCTCGGCGACATCCGGGCCCGGTTCCTGGCCGGCGGGCTGCCGGCGGAGAGCCAGCTCGTGGTCAAGTACGGCCTGCCCGGCGACGACGGCCCGGAGTACGTCTGGGCGGGGGTGACCTCGTGGGACGCCCCGGAACGGATCGTCGGCGCGAGCGCCACCGACGCCACCACCGACCCGAGCGTGCGGATCGGCTCGCCGGTCGTGGTCGAGGCGTCCGACGTGGTCGACTGGGCCGTGCTGGACGGCACCGGTGTGCTGGAGGGCGGCTGGACCCAGGCCGTCCTCGACGCCGGCGAGCGCGGCGAGGGCTGACCCGGGTCGGTCAGCGCACCGAGGGCTGGACGAACGGCGGCCTGGTCAGGCGCATCCGGGCTCGCCGGCCACGGATGTCCACCGTCAGCTCCTCGCCGTCGGGCAGCTTCGGGTCGGTGTCGACGAGCGCGAGCGCGATGCCGTGCTTGAGCGTCGGGCTGAACGTGCCGCTGGTGACGGTGCCGACCCGGCGGTCCCCGGCGAAGACGGCCATGCCGGGGCGCGGGATGGCCCGGTCGACCGCGGCGAGCCCGCGCAGCGTACGGGCCGGTCCGGCGGCCTTCTCGGCGCGCAGCACGTCCCGGCCCCAGAAGGCCGGCTTGTCCCAGCCCACCGCCCAGCCGGAGCGGCCCTGCACCGGGGTGATCTCCAGGGACAGGTCCTGCCCGTGCAGCGGGTACCCCATCTCGGTGCGCAGCGTGTCCCGGGCGGCCAGCCCGCACGCCCGCACGTCGTCGCCCGCGGCGAACAGCGCGTCCCAGACGGCGACCGCGTGCTCGGCGGGCACGACCAGCTCGTAGCCCAGCTCACCGGTGTAGCCGGTGCGGCAGACGGTCAGCTCGACGCCGGCCGACGTGGCGGTGGAGAAGCTCATGTAGTCGTGGGCGGTGGGCAGCCCGAGCGCGTCGAGCAGCGCCGCCGAGCCCGGTCCCTGGACCGCGAGCACCGCGTACGCCTCGTGCTCGTCGGTGACGGTCACGTCGGCCGGCGCGGCGGCGCGCAGTCGGCGGGCCACCTCGGCGGTGTTCGCCGCGTTGGGCACCAGGAAGACGTGGTCGTCGGCGTGCAGGTAGGCGATGATGTCGTCCACCACGCCGCCGGTGGCGTCGTCGCAGCAGAGCGTGTACTGCGCCTGGCCGGGCGTGATCCGGCCGAGGTCGTTGCTGAGGCAGGCGTTGACGAAGTCGGCCGCGCCGGGCCCGGTGACCCGGACCTTGCCCAGGTGCGAGACGTCGAAGACGCCCACAGCGGTCCGTACGGCGGCGTGTTCCCTGAGCACGCCGCCGCCGGCGTACTCGAGCGGCATCTGCCAGCCGCCGAAGGGGGCGAACTTCGCGCCGAGCGCGGTGTGTCGCTCGTGCAGCGGGGAACGGCGCAGCCGGGTCTCGGCAGCGTCGGAGGTCACCTCGGTCATGGTGGCAACTTACCGGCCGGGACCCCGGTGGTTAGCATCGGCGGGATCCCGTCGGTACGCATCGGCGGGACAGCCACGCCTCCGGCGGGTAGGTTGCCGCCGGAGAGACCTTCATCGCCGGTACGCGACGACGCGGCCGGCCCGGCCCGCCCGGAGTAGCTTTCGTGACATCGCCCCGCACCACCCTCAGCCTGGTCGACACCGACCCCGCCGAACTTCCCGTCGACGCGATCGTGATCGGCGTGCACAGCCAGCCGAACGGACCGGGCGACGGCGCACCCGCCGGCGCCCTGTTGCTGGCCAGCGGCGCGGAGAGCATCGCCGCCGCGTTCGACGGAAAGCTGACCGAGACGCTGGCCCTGCTCGGCGCGACCGGTGGCCCCGGCGAGGTGATCAAGCTGGCCACGCTCGGCACGGTGACCGCCCCGGTGGTCGCCGCCGTCGGGCTGGGCCCGGAGCCCGCCGGCGCCGCGCCCGCCCCCGAGTCCCTGCGCCGGGCCGCCGGCGCGGCGGTCCGGGCGCTGGCCGGCGCTGCCCGCGTCGCCCTCGCCCTGCCGCTGCCGGACGACGCCGACGCGCCGGCCGCGCTGCGCGCGGTCGCCGAGGGCGCGCTGCTCGGCGGCTACCGGTTCGCCGGCTACAAGACGAAGCCGCAGCCGGCCCGGCGCGAGCCGGTGTCCGAGCTGCTGGTCGCGGTGCCGGACGCGGCCGACGCGACCGCCCTGGCCGAGGTCGAGCGCGCGCAGACGGTGGCCGGCGCGGTGCGGACCAGCCGGGACTGGGTCAACACCGCCCCGAACGAGCTGCGCCCGCCGGCGTTCGCCGACGCCGTGGCGACCGCCGCCCGGGAGGCCGGGCTGGAGGTCGAGGTGCTCGACGAGGCGGCGCTGGCGGCCGGCGGGTACGGCGGCATCCTCGCCGTCGGCCAGGGCTCCGAGGCACCGCCGCGGCTGGTGAAGCTCACCTGGACGCCGCCCGGCGGCGGCAACGGCAAGCGGGTCGCGCTGGTCGGCAAGGGCATCACGTTCGACACCGGCGGCATCTCGATCAAGCCGGCGCAGGGCATGTGGGAGATGAAGTCGGACATGGCCGGCGCGGCGGCGGTCGGCGCGGCCATGCTGGCGGTGGCGGCGCTCAAGCCGAACGTGACGGTCACCGCCTACCTGCCGATGGCGGAGAACATGCCGTCGGGCGCCAGCTACCGGCCGGGCGACGTGATCAGCATGTTCAACGGCAAGAAGGTGGAGGTGCTCAACACCGACGCCGAGGGCCGGATGATCCTGGCCGACGCGATGGCCCGGGCCTGCTCCGACGGCGCCGACTACCTGTTCGAGACCTCGACGCTGACCGGTGGCCAGGTGATCGCGCTGGGCAAGCGGATCGCCGGCGTGATGGGCAGCCCGGAGCTGTGCGAGCGGGTCCGGGTGGCCGGTGACGCGACAGGTGAGCCGGCCTGGCCGATGCCGCTGCCGGACGACGTGCGCAAGGGCATGGAGTCCGACGTCGCGGACATCTCCCAGGTCAACGCCGGGATGGACCGCGCCGGTCACATGCTCCAGGGCGGCGTGTTCCTGCGGGAGTTCGTCACCGACGACGTGGCCTGGGCACACATCGACATCGCCGGTCCCAGCTACCACTCGGGCGAGGCCACCGGCTACTGGACCAAGGGCGGCACCGGCGTCCCGGTCCGCACCCTGCTCGCGCTGGTCGACGACGTAGCCGCCAACGGCTGAGGTGCAAGGAGGGGCCCCCTGTTAACGCATTCCGCATAACAGGGGGCCCCTTTTAACACCTGCGGCCCGAGGCGCTCAGAACAGCTCGGGACGGCGCTTGCGACGCTCGTTGTAGTCGCGCATGCGCTGGGGGTAGCCCATCAGCCTCACGTCGTAGATCGGGATGGCGGTCCGGTGCGCCCAACGCCGGGCGTCCTCCGGGCTGCCGACCCGCCGCCGGGTCCACTCGCCGTCGTCGGCGATCAGCATGACGGTGGTCTCGGTGACCGTCGTCCGTGGCTCCAGGAACGCCTCGACGCCCCGTCGGGTGCGGACGAAGTTCTCGAGATGGTCCAGATCGGCGCGCTCGGCGGCACGGTCACGGCTCACCGCGGCCACCCGCTTGCGTCGTCGGAACAGCGCCACCGGACCCACTCCTCCCCCGGACGTCATCGAAGACGATGCCAAGGGTACGTGCCGCCGACGTGTCGTTGGGCACCTCGGTACGCGCTCGGTGCGAGGTGGTGACAAGATGACCGAGGTGGGGTGTGCCTGTTACTCCGCCGTAACCCCCGATGCAGCGACGCGACCTGGGAGTTGGATGTGAGCGAGCCGAACGACACGACCTTCGACATCGTCATCCTCGGAGGTGGTAGCGGCGGCTACGCGGCGGCGCTGCGTGCCGCCCAGCTGGATCTCTCCGTCGCGCTCATCGAGAAGGGGAAGCTCGGCGGCACCTGCCTGCACAACGGCTGCATCCCCACCAAGGCGCTGCTGCACGCCGCCGAGATCGCCGACCAGACCCGCGAGTCCGAGCAGTTCGGCGTGAAGGCCGAGCTGGTCGGCATCGACATGGCGGCGGTCAACTCGTACAAGGACGGCGTGATCTCCCGCCTCTACAAGGGCCTCCAGGGCCTGGTGGGCAGCGCCAAGAAGATCACCTTCGTGGCCGGCGCCGGCAAGCTGGTCGGCAAGAACGTGGTCGAGGTGGACGGCAAGCGCTACACCGGCCGCAACGTGATCCTGGCCTCCGGCTCGTACGCGAAGAGCCTGCCCGGCCTGGAGGTCGACGGCGAGCGGATCATCACCAGCGACCACGCGCTCACCCTGGACCGCGTCCCGTCGTCGGCGATCGTGCTCGGCGGCGGCGTGATCGGCGTCGAGTTCGCCAGCGTCTGGAAGTCCTTCGGCGTGGACGTGACAATCGTCGAGGCGCTGCCCCGGCTGGTCGCCGCCGAGGACGAGGAGTCGTCGAAGGCGCTGGAGCGCGCGTTCCGCAAGCGGAAGATCAACTTCAAGGTCGGCAAGCCGTTCGAGAAGGTCGAGAAGACCGACAACGGCGTCAAGCTGACCATTCAGGGCGGCGACACGGTCGAGGCCGAGCTGCTGCTGGTCGCCGTCGGTCGTGGCCCGACCACCGCCAACCTCGGCTACGAGGAGCAGGGCGTCAAGATGGACCGCGGCTACGTCCTGACCGACGAGCGGCTGCGCACCAGCGTGCCGAACGTCTACGCGGTCGGCGACATCGTGCCCGGCCTCCAGCTCGCGCACCGCGGTTTCCAGCAGGGCATCTTCGTCGCCGAGGAGATCGCCGGGAAGACCCCCGCCGTGATCGACGAGGCCGGCATCCCGCGCGTCACCTACTGCGACCCGGAGCTGGCGTCGGTCGGCCTGACCGAGGCGAAGGCCAAGGAGCAGTACGGCGCCGACAAGGTCAAGACCTACAACTACAACCTGGGCGGCAACGGCAAGAGCCAGATCCTCAAGACTGCCGGCCACGTGAAGCTGGTCCGGGTGGACGACGGCCCGGTGGTCGGCGTGCACATGGTCGGCGCCCGGGTCGGCGAGCTGATCGGCGAGGCCCAGCTCATCTACAACTGGGAGGCCTACCCGGCCGAGGTGGCGCAGCTGGTGCACGCCCACCCGACCCAGAACGAGGCCCTGGGCGAGGCGCACCTGGCCCTGGCCGGCAAGCCGCTGCACGCGCACGCCTGACACGACAACCGCGGCGTCCGGCGACGGGCGATGATCCCACCAGGGGAATGAAGGAGTCTGGAGAACATGCCGGTATCGGTCACCATGCCCCGGCTCGGCGAGAGCGTCACCGAGGGCACCGTCACGCGCTGGCTCAAGCAGGAGGGTGACACCGTCGAGGTCGACGAGCCCCTGCTCGAGGTGTCGACCGACAAGGTCGACACCGAGATCCCGTCCCCCGCGGCGGGCGTGCTGAGCCGGATCGTCGTCGGCGAGGACGAGACCGCCGAGGTCGGCAGCGAGCTGGCGGTCATCGCCGGCGAGGGCGAGGACGCGGGCAGCGCCCCGAAGGAGGAGGCCGAGCCGACCGCCGCCGCCGAGGGCACCGGCCCCGAGCCGGAGCAGGCCGCGCAGGCCGCCGCGGAGCCCGGGGCCGAGGCCGAGCAGCCGGCCGTCGAGGAGCCGGCCCAGCCCGCCGCGTCGTCCGGCGAGGGCACCCCGGTGACCATGCCGGCCCTGGGCGAGAGCGTCACCGAGGGTACGGTGACGCGCTGGCTCAAGCAGGTCGGCGAGACCGTCGAGGTGGACGAGCCGTTGCTGGAGGTCTCCACCGACAAGGTGGACACCGAGATCCCGTCGCCGGTCGCCGGCACCGTGCTGGAGATCAAGGTCGCCGAGGACGAGACCGCCGAGGTCGGCGGCGTGCTCGCGATCGTCGGGGCGGCCGGCGCCGCGCCGGCCGAGCCGAAGGCCGAGCCCAAGCCCGAGCCCAAGGCGGAGGCGAAGCCCGAGCCCAAGGCGGAGGCGAAGCCCGAGCCGAAGGTCGAGGAGCCCACCCCGGGCGTGTCCTACAACGAGCCGTCCGCCGAGGCGGAGCAGGCCGCCGAGCCGGCCAAGGCGGAGCAGGCCGCCCAGCCGGCCGCGCCGACCGCCACGCCGCAGCGCCCGACCGCCCCGGCCCAGGGCGGCGGCGAGGAGGCCGCCGGCTACGTGACGCCGCTGGTCCGCAAGCTCGCCGCCGAGCACGGCGTCGACCTGGGCTCGGTCAACGGCACCGGCGTGGGTGGCCGGATCCGCAAGCAGGATGTGCTGGAGGCGGCCGAGAAGGCGAAGGCCGCCAAGGCCGCGCCGGCCGCCGCCGAGCAGCAGCCGGCCGCGAAGGCACCGGCCCAGCCGGCCGCCAAGCCGCAGCCGAGCGCCAAGCGGGGCACCACGGAGAAGCTGCCGCGGATCCGGGCGACCATCGCCAAGCGGATGCAGCAGTCGCTGCACGAGACGGCGCAGCTGACCACGGTCGTCGAGGTCGACGTCACCAAGGTCGCCAAGCTGCGGGCCCGGGCCAAGGAGTCGTTCCAGGCCCGGCACGGCGTGAAGCTGTCCTTCCTGCCGTTCTTCGCGCTCGCCGCCATCGAGGCGCTCCAGACCTACCCGATCATCCAGGCCAGCATGGACCTGGACGGCGGCACCATCACCTACCCGGCCGCCGAGCACCTCGGCATCGCCGTGGACACCGAGCGCGGGCTGCTCGTGCCGGTCATCCACAACGCCGGTGACCTCAACATGGGCGGCATCGCCAAGCGGATCGCCGACCTGGCCGAGCGCACCCGGTCCAACAAGATCACTCCGGACGAGATGGCCGGGGCGACCTTCACGCTGACCAACACCGGCAGCCGGGGTGCGCTCTTCGACACCCCGATCGTGCCGTCGCCGCAGTCGGCGATGCTCGGCACGGGCGCCGTGGTGAAGCGCCCGGTCGTGGTCAACGACCCGGAGCTGGGCGAGGTCATCGCGGTCCGGTCGATGGTCTACCTGGCCATGTCGTACGACCACCGGCTGATCGACGGCGCGGATGCCGCCCGCTTCCTGACCGCGGTCAAGGAGCGGCTGGAGGCCGGCAACTTCGAGGCCGAACTGGGCCTCTGACGCCTCAGACACACAAGGGGTACGCGGCTTCGGCCGCGTACCCCTTCGTTGTTTCCGCCCCGGCGCGGACCGCACGCTGACAGACTCGGCCGGTGGGCGGGTACGGGTGGCGGGGGCGCCTCGGGCCGGCGGTGCCGGTGGCCCCGGGCGCCCGGGTGGACCGGTTCGAGATCTTCTTCGACCTGGTCTTCGTCTTCTCGTTCTTCATCATCACCCGGGCCACCGCGCTCCAGGTGACCGGCGGCGCGCTGCTGCACGCGCTGCTGGTGCTCGCCGTGCTGTGGTGGTCGTGGGTGGTGCACAGCGTGGTCGCCACCCGGGTCCGGCTCGGCGAGGGCTTCGTCCCGGTGCTCATGACGGTCGGCATGGCGGCGCTGTTCACGTTCGCGTTGTCGCTGCCGAACGCGTTCCACGACCCGCGCGGCAACGCGGCCGGGCCGATCGTCGCGGCGGTCAGCTACACCGTGCTGCGCCTGGTGCACCTGCTGCTCTACCGGCACGTGGTGCGCAACAGCCCGAACGAGCGCCGGCAGTTGATCCGGTTCGCCCCGGAGCTGGTCGCCAGCACCGCGCTGCTGCTGGTCGCCGCGCTGGTGCCGCCGAAGATCGACGGGCTCACCTCGGCGTCGGTGGTCCGGGACGGGCTGTGGGCCACGGTCGTCCTGCTCCAGTACGCCTCCGGCATGACCGCCGGCACGTGGGGCTGGGGTGTCCCCTCGGCCGAGCACTGGACGGAACGGTACGACCTCATCCTGATCATCGCGTTGGGCGAGTCGGTCATCTCGGTCGGCGTGGGCAGCAACCTGCTCGGGCAGCCGCCCACCTGGCCGGCCGTGGCGGCGGCGGTGCTCGGCATCTTCTTCACCGCCGCGCTCTGGTGGGCGCACTACGACCTGGTCGGGCCGGCCGCCCGGATCGCCCTGCACGCCGCCCGGGACGGGCCGCGGGTGGCGATGGCCAGGGACGCGTACGCGTACCTGTTCCTGCCGATGATCGCGGGCATCATCCTGTTCGCGCTCGGTGCCGAGATCATCGTGCACGACATCGCCGACCCGCAGGTGCCGACGGACCGGCCCGCGCACTGGCCGGGCGTACCGCTGCTCTTCGGCGGGGTGGCCTGCTATCTCTGCGGCAACATGCTGTTCCAGGCGCGGACGTTGCGGACGCTGAGCTGGACCCGGGTCGCGGCGGTGCTGCTGCTCGGCGCGAGCATCCCGCTCGCGCAGCGGGTGCCCGGCCTGGTCGCGATGGCGCTGCTGACGGTCGTCCTGGTGGGCATGGTGGCGGCCGAGGTGATCGTCCTCGACGAGAGCCGGCGGGCGCTGCGGAAGCTCGTCTTCGAGGAGCGGACCAGCCACGAGGCGCACGAGGCGGCCTGGCGGGCCCGCTGGCACGAGCAGCCCGACGAGGGTGAGCGGCCCGGCGGTTGAACCGTTTCCGGACGGCCTGCGTGTCACCGCCCGGGCCCACCATGGGGCCTTGACACGAGGAACGGGGACCCGCATGACCATCGACACCGTCCACGCCGACGCGGCCGGCACCTGGCAGCTCGGCGATCTGACCGTCAACCGGATCGGCCTCGGCGCGATGCGGCTGACCGCGAACGCCGACGGCAGCCCGAGCGACCGGGACCGGGCCGTCGCCGTGCTGCGCCGCGCGGTCGAGCTGGGCGTCAACCACATCGACACGGCCGCGTTCTACTTCTCGCCGTTGCGCTCGGCCAACGAGTTGATCAACCGGGCGCTGTCGCCGTACCCGGAGGATCTGGTCATCGTGACCAAGGTCGGGCCGGGCAGGGACCCGTCCGGCGAGTGGCTGCCGGCGGCCCGGCCGGAGCAGCTTCGCGGGCAGGTCGAGGAGAACCTGCGCCAGCTCGGCCGGGACCACCTGGACGTGGTGAACCTGCGGGTGTACGGGCCGGAGCCGCTGGCCGAGCACTTCGGCGCGCTCACCGAGCTGGTCGACGCCGGGCTGATCCGGCACCTCGGCGTCTCGGCGGTACGCCGGCACCAGGTCGCCGAGGCGCGCACGATCGCCCCGGTGGTCTGCGTGCAGAACTCGTACGGCCTCGGCTACCGCCGGATCCACGACGAGCTGATCCGGGACTGCGCCGCGCACGGCACCGCGTTCGTGCCGTTCTTCTCGCTCGCCACCAGCGGGCGGGAGGCCGGGGCCACCGGCGAGGAGCACCCGGAGGTGCTCGCGGTGGCGCGGGAGCACGGCGTCACCGCCGCCCAGGTCCGGCTGGCCTGGACGCTGACCCGGGGCCCGAACGTGCTCGCCATCCCGGGCACCGGCGACCCGGCGCACCTGGCGCAGAACGTCGCGGCCGGCGCGCTCCGCCTCTCCGCCACCGACCTGGCGCGGCTCGACGCGGTCTGAGGTGTGTAAGAAGGGGCCCTTTCTCTACCGGATGCGTTAAGAACTCCTAACGTTGGAGTTGGCGCCAGCAGATGAGGGCGCAGGCGAGGCTGAGGAAGGCTTCGTGGATGTCGTCGCGGATTTCCCAGCGGATGCGTAGGCGGCGGAACCAGTGCAGCCAGGCGATGGTGCGTTCGACGACCCATCGGTGGGTGCCGAGGCCGGAGCCGTGGGGTGTGCCGCGTCGGGCGATGACGGGGGTGACGCCGCGGGCGCGGATCTGTTGGCGGTGGCTGTCGTAGTCGTAGCCCCGATCGGCGTACAGCCGGTCGGGGCGCCGCCTCGGTGGTCCTGGCCGGCCGCCGATGGGCGGGATGGCGTCGAGTAGGGCGGTGGTCTGGGTGGAGTCGTGCCTGTTGCCGCCGGTCAGCGTGACGGCGAGGGGGATGCCGCTGGCGTCGGTGATGACGTGGTGTTTCGAGCCAGGCTTGCGGCGGTCGACCGGGCTCGGGCCGGTTTTGGGCCGCCCTTGAGCGCCCGGATGTGGGAGCCGTCGATCACCGCCCTGGACATGTCCAACTGCCCCGCGCCGCGCAGCCGGGCCAGCAGCACCTCATGCAGCCGTTGCCACACGCCGGCGTTGTTCCAGTCCCGCAACCGGCGCCAGCAGGTCATTCCGGATCCGAACCCGAGCTCCTGAGGCAGGTACTCCCAGGGGATCGCGGTGTAGAGCACGAACAAGATCCCGCACAGCACCTTGCGGTCATCGAAGGGCTTACGCCCTGGATACCGGCTGCGCCGTGGTGGGCGGGGTGGCAGCAGCGGTGCGATCTCGGCCCACAACTCGTCCGAGACGATCCACGGCGGCTGCTCACCCCTCCTCACGTTCAGAGGAAACGACCCTCACGTCCGGTCGGTTACGCCCACCATCATTAAGTTCGGTTACGCCCACCATCATTAAGTTAGGACCTCTAAGCAGGGGCCCCTCCTTACACCTTCGGCCGTGGGCAGAAGGGGCGGCGGAGGGCGGGCGGGGGGCTGGAGACTGGGGGGATGGCGATCTTCTCCGTACAGGCCCGGCCCACGGACGGGGCGAGCTGGGGTGAGCTGGCCCGCACCGTCGAGGCCGCCGGCTTCGACGCGCTGCTGGCCGCCGACCATCCGGGTTTCGGCCCGGCCCCGTTCGTGGCGCTGGCCGCCGCCGCGGCGGTGACCGGCACGCTGGGCCTCGGCTCGTACGTGTCGAACGCCGGGGTCCGGGAGCCGATGCTGCTCGCGGCCGATGTGGCCACTCTGGACGTGGTCTCCGGCGGCCGGGCGCGGCTCGGCCTGGGCGCCGGGCACACGCCGGGTGAGTGGCGGGCGGTCGGGCGCGAGCGCCCCGACGTCGCCGGACGGGTCCGCCGCTGCGTGGCGGTGGCGGAGGCGGTCCGGGCGCTGCTGGCCGGCGACGAGGTCACCGTCGACACGCCGGAGCTGGCCGCGCACGCCGCCCGCCTCGACGATCCGCGGCCGGTCCAGGACCGGATCCCGCTCACCCTCGGCACGGCCAACTCCACGTTGCTGCGGTGGGCCGGCGCGCACGCCGACGTGGTCGGCCTGACCGGCTTCGGGCGCACGCTGGCGGACGGGCACGCGCACGAGGTGCGGTGGCGGGCCGACCAGCTCGAGGCGCAGCTCGCCCACGTGGCGACCGGCGCCGCCGGTCGGGACGCACCGCCGGCCCTGGAGGCGCTGGTCCAGCACGTCGCGATCACCGACGACGCCGAGGCGGTCGCCGCCGAGACGGCCGCCGAGACCGGCCTCACCCCGGCGGAGGTGCTGGCCACCCCGTTCGTGCTGATCGGCACCGCCGACGAGATCGTCGCGGCGGTGGCCGGGCACCGCCGCCGCTGGGGCGTCACCCGCTTCGTGGTACGCGCCGGCGCCGTCGACGCGCTCGCGCCGCTCCTGCCCCGGCTGGCCGAAAACGGGTCGACTTCGAGCGCACTCGAGACAGGACACTGATTCCATGACGACGACACGACGGTTGGGCCGCAGCGGCATCGAGGTCAGCGCGATCGGCATGGGCTGCTGGGCGATCGGCGGCCCGCTCTGGGCGGGCACCCAGCCCCTGGGCTGGGGCGAGGTGGACGACGACGAGTCGATCCGTACCATCCACCGGGCGCTGGAGCTGGGCGCGACCCTCTTCGACACCTCCAGCAACTACGGGGCGGGGCACAGTGAGCGGGTGCTCGGCCGGGCGCTCGCCGGCCGCCGGGACCGGGCGGTGATCGCCACCAAGTTCGGTTATCCCACGGACGAGGCGACCCGACAGGCCACCGGCGAGGACGGCAGCCCGGGGTACGCGCGGCGCAGCCTGGAGGGCTCGCTGCGCCGGCTCGGCACCGACCACGTCGACCTCTACCAGCTGCACCTGGGCGGCCTGCCGGTGCCGCAGGCGCTGGATCTGGTCGAGACGCTGGAGGAGCTGGTCGGTGAGGGGAAGATCCGGGCGTACGGCTGGAGCACCGACGACCCCGCCTCGGCGCGGGCGTTCGCCGAGGCCGGCCCGCACTGCGCGGCGATCCAGCACGACCAGTCGGTGCTGCGGGACAACGCCGCGATGCTCGCGGTCTGCGCGGAGTTCGACCTGGCCAGCCTGAATCGCGGTCCGCTGGCGATGGGCCTGCTCACCGCCAAGTACCAGGACGCACCGACCGCCCGCGGCGGTGACGACGTGCGTGGGGTGGCGCCCGAGTGGCTGGACTGGTTCAGCGACGGCGTCCCGCGCGCCGAGTGGGCCGACCGGGTGGCCCGGGTCCGGGAGGCGCTCACCGCCGACGGTCGTACGCTCGCCCAGGGCGCGCTGGGTTGGCTGCTCGCCCGCAGCCCGCAGACGCTGCCGATCCCCGGCTGCCGGACCGTCGACCAGGCCGGGGAGAACCTCGGCGCGCTGGCGCACGGGCCGCTGCCGGAGGCGGCGTTCGCCGAGGTGGAGCGCCTCCTCGCCGACCTGCGCAGCACCCCGGCGACCGCGTGAGTGCGGCAGGGTGACGAGTACGCCCGGCACCCGGGCCGGGGCGACTCCCTGCGAGCGGACGGGAGACATGTCTCGGCGAATGCGGTATGCCTCAGCGTCATAATTATGACGCTGAGGCATACCGCTGCCGTGGCGTCTCGGCTGCGGGCGCGACACGCCCGGGCGACGCCGCGCCGCGCGGCAGGCGTGACGCGTGAGTGATTTCGCTCCACGCATCCGGATCGCGTCGCGTACCCGAAGATGTGAGTATGCGGATCCTCATGGCCGGCGTGTCCGGCTTCCTCGGCACCCGACTGGTCGACCGGCTCAGCGCCGACGGGCACCAGGTCACCCGCCTGGTCCGCCGCCCGCCGCGCACCCCGGACGAGCGGCAGTGGAATCCGTCCGCCGCGCAGCTCGACCCGCAACTGGTCGCGGACGCCGACGCGGTGGTGAACCTGGCCGGCGCGGGGGTGGGTGACAAGCGCTGGAACGACGACTACAAGAAGTTGATCCGGACCAGCCGGGTGGACAGCACCTCCACGCTCGCCATCACGATCGCCGGCCTGCCCGCCGCGGACCGGCCGGCGGCGCTGCTGAACTCCTCCGCGGTCGGCTGGTACGGCAACACCGGGGACCGCACGGTGGAGGAGGACGCGCCGGCCGGCGAGGGGTTCCTCGCCGACGTCTGCCGCGTCTGGGAGGCGGCGACCCGGCCGGCCGAGGACGCCGGCGTACGCGTGGTGCGGTTGCGGACCGGGCTGCCGCTGCACCGCGACGGCGGCCTGCTCAAGCCACAGCTCCTGCCGTTCCGGCTGGGTCTCGGCGGCAAGCTGGGCAACGGCCGGCAGTGGGTGCCGTGGATCTCGATGCCGGACTGGCTGGACGCGACCGCGTTCCTGCTGGCCCGCGACGACGTGGCCGGCCCGGTGAACGTGGTCGGTCCGGCGCCGGTCACCAACGCCGAGTTCACCCGGGAGTTGGCCCGCCAGTTGCACCGGCCGGCGATCATGCCGATCCCGGCGCTGGCGTTGCAGGTCGTGCTCGGCGGGTTCGCGCACGAGGCGCTCACCAGCACCCGGGTGCTGCCGGGCGTGCTCGGCAAGGCGGGCTTCACCTGGACCCACCCGGACCTGCCGGGCGCGCTGCGCGCCGCCCTCGCCGGGTGAGCCGGCGGGGACGGCGCGGCGCGGGGCGGGCGGGTCAGCAGCCGATGACCCAGTAGCCGGGCCCGGTCTGCTTCAGCGCGGTGGTGTAGAACGTGTTGTAGAGGCCCATCCGCTGGCCGCTGCCGAGCGCGTAGGCGTACCCGCCGGACTGGTAGGCCCGGCCGGCGGTGACGTGCGCGTAGTTGCTGGCGGTGACGCAGACCGGCGCGGTGGTCGGCGTCGGCGAGGGCGACGCGGTCGGGGTGGGCGAGGCGGTCGCGGTCGCCGTCGGGGTCGGGCTCGGCGTGCCGCCGCCGCCCAGACCGAAGAAGAGCGCGTCACGGTACGTCGAGCAGATGGTGTCCAGGAAGTACGCCCCGGCGGTGCCGCACTGGTCCGCCGCCGAGCCCGGGTCGACCGGGGTGCCGTGGCCCATGCCGGCGACCCGGTAGACGCGGACCTGGTCGCTGCCGTAGACCTCCAGGCTGGTGCCGCCCGGCAGCGACGAGGTGCTGGTCGGGGTCGCCGACACGCCGAGCACGTTGGTCCACTGGTCCCGCGACTCGGTCGCGTTGGCCACGTTGACCGTGTAGTCGCTGGTGCCGTGCCAGACGGCCACCCGGGGCCGCTTGCCGGCGTAGCCCGGGTACGCGTTGCGGACCAGGTCGCCCCACTGCGCCGGGGTCTTGTCCACGCCCGGGTTCATGCAGCTGAACGCGCTTGTGGTGCTGGTGGCGCAGCGGTACGGGATGCCGGCGATGATCGAGCCGGCGGCGAACACGTCCGGGTAGGTGGCCAGCATGACGGCGCTCATCGCGGCGCCGGCGGAGAGCCCGCTGACGTAGACGCGGCCGGCGTCGGTGCCGTAGTTCGTCCTCGCGTAGTCGACCATCTGCTTGACCGAGAGCGCCTCGCCCTGGCCCCGGGCGGTGTCGCCGGTCTCGAACCAGTTGAAGCAGGAGTTGGCGTTGTTGCCGGAGGGCTGCTGCGGCACGATCAGCGCGAACTTCCACTGGTCGGCGTACTTCTGCCAGCCGGAGTTGGTGAAGTAGGTCGAGGCGTTCTGGGTGCAGCCGTGCAGCAGCACCACGGCCGGCGCGTTACCGGGCAGGCCGTCCGGCCGGTAGGCGTACATGGCCAGGTTGCCGGGGTTGGAGCCGAAGCCGGTGACCTGGGTCAGCGAGGCGGCCTGCGCGGGCAGCGCGGCGGTCAGGACGCCGGCCGCGGCCAGCACGACCCCGGCCGCCGCCCCGGCGAGGCGGGTGATGAGGGATGAGGAGCGGGACACGGGGACCTCCCGATCATGGAATGTGAACTGGGTCACTCTCCGAGTTGCCGGAACGTTACGTCCGTGTTTCATCGACGGGAATGGCTGTCGGTCACACATTCACCGTCCGGGCGGTGTGCCCGGGTCCGGTTGGTAACGTCCGCTGCGTGCCGTCCTCCCCGGTCGCCGACCCGCCGCCCGCCACCGCCGCCCGCGACCGGCGCGCCGACCTGCTGGTGACACTCACCGCGGTCGCGCTGGCGCTCTGGGTGACCAGCGGCATGTGGCGGGACCCGAACACCCGCACGATCACCGTCAACTCCAGCGACCAGGCGCTGTTCGAGTGGCTGCTGGCGTTCGGCGGGCACGCGCTGACCCACGGCGAGAACCCGCTCTTCACCCACCTGATCAACGTCCCGGACGGGGTGAACCTCGCGGTCAACACCTCGATCACCGTGTACGCGGCGGTCTTCGCGCCGCTGACGTACCTCATCGGGCCGCCCGCGACGTTCCTGGTGATCCTCACGCTCAACCTGGCCGCCACGGCGGTGGCCTGGCACTGGCTGCTCAGCCGGCACCTGGTCGGCAGCCGGCTGGCCGCCGGGGTGGGGGCGCTGTTCATCGCCTACTGCCCGGCGATGGTGTCGCACGCCAACGCGCACCTGAACTGGACGGCCGGCTGGCTGGTGCCGCTGCTGGTCTGGGGCGTGTTCCGGCTGCGCCGGCCCGGCCGCGCGGTGACCGGCGGGATCGTGCTCGGCCTGCTGGTGGGCGTCGCGTTCTCGATCGCCGCCGAGGGGCTGTTCTTCACCGCGCTGGCGCTCGCCGTGTTCCTGCTGGTCTGGGCGCTGCACCCGGCCCGGCGCGCGGAGGCCCGGGCCGCGCTGCCCCGGATGGCGGCCGGGCTGGGGGTGACCGCGCTGGTGGCCGGCGTGCTGCTGGCGTACCCGCTGTGGCTGCACTTCGCCGGGCCGCAGCGCTTCCACGGCACCGGCTTCGACCCGCTGATCCACTCCGAGGACATCGCCGCGTACCTGTCGTACCCGCGCCGGTCACTGGCCGGCTGGGCCGGGTTCGGCACGTCGCTGGCGCCCAACCCGACCGAGGAGAACTCGTTCTTCGGCGTGCCGCTGCTGCTGCTCGCGGTCGCCTGCTTCGCCCTGCTCTGGCGACGCGCCGACCGGGCGTTCCGGGCCACGCTGCTCGCGCTGGGCGTGACCGCGGTGGTCTTCGCGGTGCTCTCCTGGGGGCCGACGGCGAAGTGGAACGGCCGGCGCACCGACCAACTGCTGCCGTTCGGGGTGCTGGACAACCTGCCGGTGATCAACGCGGCGCTGCCGTCGCGGCTGGCGCTCGTCGTCGCACCGGTGATCGGGCTGCTGCTGGCGTACGCGATCGACACGCTGCGCGCCCGGCCGCCCCGGCGGCGGGTGACCGGCGCGGCCTGGGTCGTCGGGTTCGTCGCCGCGCTGCTGCCGCTGCTGCCCACCCCGCTGCTGACCAGCGTCCGCGAGCCGGTCCCGGCGTTCGTCACCACCGGGGCCTGGCAGCGCTACGTCCCGCCCGACGGGGTGCTCACGCCGCTGCCGCTGACCGTCGACGTCTATCCGGACGGGCAGCGCTGGCAGGCGTACGCGCTGGCCCACCGGCAGGGCGAGTTCCGCATCCCGGCCGGCTTCTTCCTCGGCCCGGGCGGCCCGGACGGCCGGGGCCGGATCGGCCCGGTGCCGCGCACCTTCGACACGCTGATGGACCAGGCCGGGCGGACCGGGCTGGTGCCGATCATCACCGAGGGCAGCATCGAGGAGTCCCGGGCCGACCTGCGGTACTGGGGGGTGCGGGTGGTGGTGCTGGCCGACCGGGTGCACGGCGCCAAGTACGACGTCGACGAGGAGGCGCTGCGGCGCACCGCCACCGCGCTACTCGGCCCGCCGGAACGGGTCGATGACGTCTGGCTGTGGCGGGTGCCCGGCGCGTGACGCGACGAGCGTCACGGGTGGGCGGCCGGGCCGGCGGGACTAGGCTGGACGGGTGAGCGTGACGACTTCCGGGTTGACCACCGTCCGTGCCGGCCGGCTCGACTACCAGGCCGCCTGGGACGAGCAGCGCCGGCTGCACGAGGCCGTGGTGGCCGGCGAGCGGGGCGACACGGTGCTGCTGCTGGAGCACCCGAGCGTCTACACCGCCGGCAAGCGCACCGAGCCGTGGGACCGGCCGATGGACGGCACCCCGGTGGTGGACGTGGACCGCGGCGGCAAGATCACCTGGCACGGTCCGGGGCAGCTCGTCGGCTATCCGATCGTCCGTCTGCCCGACCCGGTCGACGTGGTGGCGTACGTCCGGCGCACCGAGCAGCTCCTGATCGACGTCTGCGCCGAGGTCGGGCTGACCGCCGGCCGGGTCGAGGGGCGCAGCGGCGTGTGGGTGCCGGCGGACGACCGGGGCCCGGCCCGCAAGGTGGCCGCCATCGGCATCCGGGTGGCCCGGGGCGTGACGCTGCACGGCTTCTCCATCAACTGCGACTGCGACCTGGGCTTCTTCGACCGGATCGTGCCCTGCGGCATCCGCGACGCCGGGGTCACCTCGCTCACCGCCGAGCTGGGACGGCCGGTCACGGTCGCCGACGTGCTGCCGGTGGTGGAGCGGCACCTGCCCACGCTGACCCGGGTCTGACCGCTGTCACCTGCGCAGAATCCATCAATGCGGACAAAGATATAGATGACCATTGATATCTAGAGTCATAAATGCGACGCTGGGCATGGAAGCGCTCCCACTCCCATCCTATGCGCCGAAGGAGGACGTAACCGTGCGTTCCCACCACCAATCCGGACGACCGCGATCAACCGCCCGCGCGCTCGTCGTGGCGCTCGCCCTGATCGCCGGCGTCCTGGCCGTGCCCGGGGCCGCCCAGGCCCACGGCACGATCGTCAGCCCGGCCACCCGCGCCTACAAGTGCTGGCAGACCTGGGGCAGCCACCACACCGACCCGGCCATGCAGCAACAGGACCCGATGTGTTGGCAGGCGTTCCAGGCCAACGCCGACACCATGTGGAACTGGATGAGCGCGCTGCGCGACGGCCTCGGCGGGCAGTTCCAGGCCCGCACGCCCGACGGGCAGCTCTGCAGCAACGCGCTGTCCCGCAACGACAGCCTGAACCGGCCCGGGGCGTGGAAGACCACGAACATCAGCCGCAACTTCACCGTGCAGCTCTACGACCAGGCGAGCCACGGGGCGGACTACTTCAAGGTCTACGTCAGCAAGCAGGGGTTCAACCCGACCACCCAGACGCTCGGGTGGGGCAACCTCGACTACATCACGCAGACCGGCCGGTACGCGCCGTCGCAGAACATCAGCTTCAACGTCTCGACCTCCGGCTACACCGGACACCACATCCTGTTCGTCATCTGGCAGGCATCCCACCTCGACCAGGCGTACATGTGGTGCAGTGACGTCAACTTCACCTGATCGCGTACCGCACGTCGCTCCGGCCCAGGACCCCGTGGTCCTGGGCCGGAGCCGTGCCTCACGGGGTGAGGCGGTGCAGGTCGCGCGGGAAGGCGGTCACCTCCCGGACGTTCGCCGCGCCGGTCAGCCGGGCGACGAACCGCTCCAGACCGATCGCGAACCCGCCGTGCGGCGGCATGCCGTGCCGGAACGCGTCCAGATAACCGGCGTACGGCTCGACCGGCTCGCCGCGCGCCGCCAGCGCGGCCCGGTAGTCGGCGTACCGGTGCAGCCGCTGCCCGCCGGTGACCAGCTCGATTCCCCGGAACAGCAGGTCGAAGCCGTTCGAGTACGCCGGGCGGGCCGGATCCGGGTGGGTGTAGAAGGGGCGCTTCGCCATCGGGTAGCCGGTGACGAACAGGAAGTCGCTGCCGTGCTCGGCCCAGGCCCACTCCCCCAGCGCCCGCTCGTGCGCGGGAGCCAGGTCCGGCTCGTCGGCAGGCGCCCCGGCGATCGTCAGCGCGTCGGTGAAGTGCACCGCGGGGATCTCGGCGGGCACCTGCGGCACCACCACACCGAGCGTGTCGAGCGCGCCACCGGCCCGGTCCCCGACGCCCGCCAGCATCCCGGCGAGGGTGTCCCGCAGCACGGCCATCACGTCCCGGTGGTCGGTCACGAAGCCCAGCTCCACGTCGAGCGAGGTGTACTGGGCCAGGTGGCGCACCGTGTCGTGCGGCTCGGCGCGGAACACCGGCCCCACCTCGTACACCCGCTCGAAGACGCCCACCATGAGCTGCTTGTAGAACTGCGGCGACTGGGCCAGGTAGGCGGGCCGGCCGAACCAGTCCAGGGCGAAGACGTTCGCCCCGCTCTCGGTGGCCGAGCCGACCACCTTGGGCGTGTGCACCTCGACGAAACGCCGCCGGTCGAGCGTGGCCCGGAAGCCGGCCACCGCCGCCGCCGAGATCCGCAGCGCGGCGGACCGGGTCGGGTGGCGCAACGCGGTCGACGCGTGGTCGAGCTGGGTGGGCAGGCTCGCGGTCAGCACCGGCCGGTACAGGTCGAACGGGGGCGGCACGGCGGGCGGGCCGAGCGGACGTACCGTCGGCTCGACGACCTCGACCCCGGCGGGCGCGGCGGGGTTCGCGACCACCGTGCCGACCACCTCGACGACGGTCTCCTCGCCGAGCGCCTCGACCTGCGCGCGCACGGCGGGCGCGGCGACCACCACCTGGGCGAGCCCGGTGGCGTCGCGGACGATCAGAAAGGCCACCGACTTGAGCAGCCGGCGGCGGTGGACCCAGCCGGCGAGCCGGACGGTCGCGCCGACCTGGGCGGGAAGTTCGTGGGACAGGATGCGTTGCACGGTGGCTACCTCCTTGATCAATCGCAACGCGATCCCCAGGGAGGTGTGGGCGAGCGGGAGCCTCGCGGTGCCACCACACCTTCGCCCCCGCCGGAGCGGGGGCCTCGTTCGTCGCCTTTTCACCGGGGCCAGCCGGGCGGGTTCTACTGGGCGGGTGTCAAGCGGGGGCCCCGCCTCTACCGGAGGCGTCAACAAGGGGCCCTTCCTTACACACGGCCGTTCTTCCCGCAGCTCGGGAGGGTCTTCGCGGGGCCGGCGCCAGACCGCCTTGCAGCAAGTGGCGGCTCTCTGGGCTGGCGGGTCGGTCCGCTACTCGGCTCCGTCGCAGCTCTGCCGGCACGCTAGCACCGCGACCGCCCGGTGTGACGGGGATTTTTTCGGCGTCCGTGTCCGGCGTCACAACGTTTCGGGCGTGACGGCCGTCGCCTGACGTTCATCGACCGTCGCCGACCAGCGTAGGCTCGGTTTTGTGACGATCGAGCATTCTGCGCCGACGACTCAGCAGCCCGCGTCCACCGCGACCGTCGCCCCCGAGGGGCGCCGCATGCTGCGGATCGAGGCGCGCAACGCCGAGACGCCGATCGAGCGCAAACCGCCGTGGATCAAGGTCAAGGCCAAGATGGGCCCGGAGTACACCGAGCTGCGCGGGCTCGTCTCGCGCGAAGGGCTGCACACGGTGTGCCAGGAGGCCGGCTGCCCCAACATCTACGAGTGCTGGGAGGACCGGGAGGCCACCTTCCTCATCGGTGGCGACCAGTGCACCCGGCGCTGCGACTTCTGCCAGATCGACACCGGCAAGCCGGCCGAGTTCGACGCCGACGAGCCGCGCCGGGTCGCCGAGTCGGTCGCCGCGATGGGTCTGCGCTACGCGACCATCACCGGCGTGGCCCGCGACGACCTGCCCGACGGCGGCGCCTGGCTCTACGCCGAGACGGTCCGGCAGATCCACGCCCTGCGGTCCGGCTGCGGCGTCGAGCTGCTGATCCCCGACTTCAACGCGGTGCCCGAGCAGCTCGCCGAGGTCTTCGGCTCGCGCCCCGAGGTGCTCGCGCACAACGTGGAGACCGTGCCGCGCATCTTCAAGCGGATCCGTCCGGCGTTCCGCTACGAGCGCTCGCTCGACGTGATCCGGCAGGCCCGGGCCGACGGCCTGGTCACCAAGAGCAACCTCATCCTCGGCATGGGCGAGGAGCGCGCCGAGGTCTCCCAGGCGCTGCGCGACCTGCACGAGGCCGGCTGCGAGCTGATCACGATCACGCAGTACCTGCGCCCCACCCCCCGGCACCACCCGGTCACCCGCTGGGTCAAGCCGGAGGAGTTCGTCGAGCTGCGCGAGGAGGCCGAGGAGATCGGCTTCGCCGGCGTGATGAGCGGCCCGCTGGTCCGCTCGTCGTACCGGGCCGGCCGCCTCTACCAGCAGGCGCTCGCCGCCCGCGAGGGGATCGCCGTCGCCGGCTGAGGCCGGCCGTCGACCGCGTCACCCACCGCCGGCCACCCGCCGGATGCCATGATCGCAGGCATGACCGCCGGGGTACGCCAGGAGCCACGCGAGGCCGACCCGGCGCGTACGCCCCGGCGACTCCGCCTGCCGACGCTGCTCGCCCTGCTGATCGGCGGCGTCGGCGTCGGCTACCGGTTGGCGCTGCTGCTCGCCGACGCGCCGCCCACCAACAGCGACGAGGCGACCATGGGGCTGGCCGCCCTGCACATCGCGCGGGGCGACGCGTTCCCGGTCTGGTTCTACGGCCAGGCGTACATGGGCACGCTGGAGGCGTACCTGGCCGCGCCGCTGCTCGCGGTCGCCGGGCCGTCCGTGCTGGTGCTGCGGCTGCCCACGCTGGCGCTGTACGCGCTGTTCCTGCTGCTGTCCTGGCGGCTGACCCGCCGGCTCGGCGGCGACCGCTGGTACGCCCTGCTGGTTGTCGCCGTGCTCGCGCTCGGCGCGGACCGGGTGGTGAAGAACCAGCTCATCGCCGGGGGCGGCTATCCGGAGCTGAATCCGGCCGGGGCGGCGCTGGCGCTGCTCACGGTCGGGCTATGCGTCGGCGGGCCGGGCGCGCGGCTGCCCCGCTGGGCGGCCTGGGGGCTGGTCGCCGGGGTGCTGCTCTGGGTCGACCCGCTGATCCTGCCGTACGTGGCGACGCTCGGCGCGCTGCTGCTGGCCTGGCGACGGCGGGAACTGGCCGGCCGTGCCGGGGCGGTGCTCGCCGGCGCGCTGCTGCTGGGCGCCGCGCCGATGGTGCTGGACAGCCTGCGCCACGGTCGCAACCCGCTCACCGCGGTGCTGCGGGCCAGCGGCTCGGACGTGGCGGCGGGCTGGGCCGAGCGGCTGCACGGCGGGCTGGTCCTCGGCCCGTCACTGGCCATGGGCTTCTGCTCCCCCGGTCACTGCGCGCCGTGGCAGCTCTGGTGGGCGGCGGTCTTTCTCCTCCTGCTGCCTCTCGCCGCGCTGGCCGCATGGCGCACCCTGCGCGGCGCGGTTGCGCGCACAGGTCTTGGACACGTTCCGTCCGCGGCGAACGCCACCTGTCCACGATCCGGTGACGATCCCGCCGGACCGGCGGATCGGCGGGTGTCGGCTGGCGTGCGGTTGGCGCTGCTCGCCGGCGCGGCGACGGTGCTGGCGGCGTACACGGCGAGCAACGCAGCCGGGCGGACGCCGATCGAGAGCAGCCGCTACCTGTCCTGTCTGGCGATCGCTGTTCCCGCCCTGCTCTGGCCGCTGTGGCAGGCCGCCCGCCCACTCGCCCGGCCGCTCGGCGGGCGGCTGGCCGGGCCGCTCGGCGGGCGGCTGGCCGGGCCGCTCGGCGGGCGGCTGGCCGGGCCGCTCGGCGGGCGGCTGGCCGGGCCGCTCGGCGGGCGACGCCAGTTCGGCGAGGTGGCGGTGTCGGGGCGGCCGGGATACCGCCACTTCCCCGACCTGGAGTCGATCAAGACCGTGGCGGCGACGGCCACTGTCGGCGGGGCGGCGGCGGTCGCGGTGCTGGCCGGGGTGCTCGGCACCGGGGCGAGTGCCACAGTGGACGTGATCCGGGCGGCGCCCGCCGTGCACGCCGAGGCCGACCGGCACCGGGCGCTCGTCGACATGCTCGGCGCGCTCGGCGTCCGGCACGTGCGGGGCGGCTACTGGACCTGCAACCGGATCGCGTTCGCCACCGGCGAGGACGTGGTCTGCGCCGTGGTCGACGACCGGCTGCGTCCCGGCTTCGACCGGTTGCCGGCGTACCGGCGGGCCGTCGCCGCGGACCCGGACGCGGGCTGGGTGGCCCCGGACGCCTCGCCACTTGCCGCACTGCTCGACCGGCGGCTCGGCACCGCACCGGGCACGCTCGACGTGGTCACCGTCGACGGCTGGCGGATCTACCTGCCCCGTCGCTGACCGGGCCGAGCGGTCGCGGAGTGACCGGCCGGCACGGAACAGGTGGCCACGGATCAACCGGCCGAGCGCCGACCACTAGACTCTGCGGCATGGCAAAGCCCCAGGAGAAGGTCTCGTTCGGCCAGCGGCTGAAGCAGATCGGGATGGTGTTCAAGTTCACCGCCAAGCAGGACAAGTGGTTCGCGCCGCTGACCGCGGCGGCGGTGCTGATCCCGCTCGCGCTCACCGTGGTCGCGGTGCTCGCCTGGGGCTGGCTCTTCCTGCCCATCGGCATCCTGCTCACCCTGCTCGCCGTGCTGATCGTGCTCAACCTGCGCTCCAACAAGGCGATGATGAACGCCGCCGAGGGGCAGCCCGGCGCGGCGGCGCAGATCATGGAGAGCATGCGCGGCGACTGGCGGGTCACCCCGGCGGTCAGCTCCACCACGCAGATGGACATGGTCCACCTGGTGGTGGGCCGCCCCGGCGTGATCCTGCTGGCCGAGGGGAACGCGCAGCGCGTCCGGGGCCTGCTCGGCCAGGAGAAGCGCCGGCTGGCCAAGGTGATCGGCTCGGCCCCGCTGCACGACTACGTGATCGGTCAGGGCGAGGGCGAGCTGCCGGTCCGCAAGCTGCGGATGACGCTGATGCGGCTGCCCCGGTCCCTCTCGCCGAAGGACGTCAACGCGCTCGACAAGCGGCTCAAGGCGCTGACCGCCCGGCCGCAGATGCCCAAGGGCGCGGTCCCGAAGAACATGCGGCCGGCGCGCGGCGCGTTCCGGCAGACCCGGGGTCGCTGACGCCCGGCGTACGCGGAAAAAGGAGCCGGCCCCGCGCGGGGCCGGCTCCTTTTTCGTGTGCGGTCAGCGGCGCGGCGCGTCGGTGACGACCGCGCCGGTGAGCCGGTCGTGCAGGCCACGGCGGTGCTGGTCCATGATCAGGGCCGGCACGACGAGGGACAGCAGCAGGCCCCGCAGCAGCCCGCGGACCAGTCCGATCCGGCCGCCGTCGGCCCAGGCGACGCAGCGCAGCCGGGTCAGGTACATGCCGGGGGTCTGGGCGAAGAGGCCGAGGAAGAAGCCGTACTCCAGGATCAGCACCAGGACCGGCGGCCACCCGTCGCGGACCGGGTCGGCGAAGGACCGGGCGACCATCAGGCAGAGCACCCAGTCGATGATCAGCGCGCCGAACCGGCGGCCGAGGCTCGGGGGCGTGAAGGCGGGATCGGTGGCGGGTGGCACCGGTGCGGCGGCGGTATCGGTCACGCGGCCAGGGTAGCGCCGTCTCGACGCCCACCGAAAAATCCGACAAGGCACTCAAGATCGGGCATAATACACGGGCGATGACGCTCCGCTAGCGACGTAACACGGCGGAAACAGAGGAGACACGGCCGGGCAACCGCCCGGCCATAGCGTCGCCAACAGTCAGCCACCGGAGTGGACCTGCCAGGAGGACGTGTGTTCGCCAATTCCGAGGAACTCCTGCGATACCTCAGCAACGAGGACGTGAAGTTCGTCGACGTACGTTTCTGTGACCTGCCCGGCGTGATGCAGCACTTCAACCTGCCGGTCGAGTCCTTCGACGACAGCGTCTTCACCGACGGCCTCGCGTTCGACGGCTCGTCGATCCGCGGCTTCCAGTCGATCCACGAGTCGGACATGCTCCTGCTCCCCGACGTCGCCACCGCGTTCATCGACCCGTTCCGCGCCCAGAAGACCCTCGCGCTCAACTTCTTCGTCCACGACCCCTTCACCCGCGAGGCCTACTCCCGCGATCCCCGCAACGTCGCCAAGAAGGCCGAGGCCTACCTCGCCGCCAGCGGCATCGCCGACACCGCCTACTTCGGCGCCGAAGCCGAGTTCTACATCTTCGACTCCATCCGCCACGAAACCTCCGCCCACCAGTCGTTCTACTACATCGACTCGATCGAGGGCGCCTGGAACACCGGCCGGATCGAAGAAGGCGGCAACCGCGGCTACAAGACCGCCTACAAGGGCGGCTACTTCCCCGTCCCCCCGGTCGACCACTACGCCGACCTGCGCGACTCGATCGTGCGGCGGCTCGTGGACAGCGGCTTCACCGTGGAGCGCTCGCACCACGAGGTGGGCACCGCCGGCCAGTCCGAGATCAACTACCGGTTCTCGACGCTGCTGCACGCCGCCGACCAGCTCCAGCTCTTCAAGTACATCGTGAAGAACGAGGCGTGGGCCGGCGGCAAGACCGCCACGTTCATGCCCAAGCCGCTGTTCGGTGACAACGGTTCCGGCATGCACACCCACCAGAGCCTCTGGCTGAACGGCGAGCCGCTGTTCTACGACGAGACCGGCTACGCCGGCCTGTCCGACACCGCCCGCTGGTACATCGGCGGCCTGCTGCACCACGCGCCGTCGCTGCTGGCCTTCACCAACCCGACCGTCAACTCGTACCGGCGCCTCGTGCCCGGCTTCGAGGCACCGGTCAACCTGGTCTACTCCCAGCGCAACCGCTCCGCCTGCACCCGCATCCCGGTCACCGGCAGCAACCCCAAGGCCAAGCGCGTCGAGTTCCGCGTCCCCGACCCCTCGGCCAACGTCTACCTCGCCTTCTCCGCGATGATGATGGCCGGCCTGGACGGCATCAAGAGCAAGATCGAGCCGCCGGCCCCGATCGACAAGGACCTCTACGACCTCCCGCCGGAGGAGTGGGGCGACGTCAAGCAGGTCCCCGGCTCGCTGTCGGCCGTGCTCGACTCGCTGGAGGCCGACCACGACTACCTGCTCGACGGCGGCGTGTTCACGCCGGACCTGATCTCCACCTGGGTCGACTGGAAGCGGGCCAACGAGGTCGACCCGGTACGCCTGCGCCCGACCCCGCACGAGTTCGCGATGTACTTCGACTGCTGAGCACGCTCTCGTCAGCACCGGCCGGGCCGGCTCCGCCTTCCGCGGGGCCGGCCCGGCCGTTCCGCTGCCGGGGCGTCTCAGCGCGGCAGGTGCCGGCGGCGCAGGCCGGCCCGGACACCGGCCACCACGACGGCCACCACCAGCACCGTCATCAGCACCGCGCCGGGCGCCTTGGTGAACCGGGCCAGGTTCGTGCCGTCGGGCAGCGTGAGCACCGAGGCCACCGCGCAGGGCGCCACGAACCAGACGGTCCGGGCCGGCGACACCACCGCCACCGCGAGCAGGGCCAGCGGCCAGACCGCGTACCAGGGGTGGAAGACCGGGGCGAGCAGCACGGTGGCGGCCAACGCCAGCCCGGCCCCGAACAACGTCACCCGCTGCCGATCCGCGCCCGACCGGCGCAGCGCCGTCCAGGTCCGCCACCAGAGCGCCACCAGCAGCCCGGCCAGCAGCACCAGCCCGACCATCCGGGTCACCGGCACGGCGTGCGGGTCACGCCCGGCCCACTCGCCGGCGTAGTCGATCACGAAACCGACAGCGGTCGGCGGTGAGGTCCACTGCTGCGAGTCGCCGCTGCGGCCGAGCCCGTCCACCCAGCCCAACCCGAGGCCGGTGGCGAGCGAGAGGACCAGCAGCGTGCCGAGCACCGCCGCGGCCAGCCGGCCACCGTCGCGCAGCAGCGCCCGCCAGGTGTGCCGGCCGGACACCGCGGCGAGCGCCGCGAACGGCAGCACCACCACGGCGACCGCCTTCACCGCGACCGCCAGGCCCAACAACACGCCGGCCACCAGCAGCGCGCGCGGCGCGCCCGGCCGGCGGACGAGCGCCAGCAGCCCGAGCAGGAGCAGCCCGAGCGCGAGCGCGTCGTTGTGGGCGCCGGCCACCAGGTGCACCCCGACCAGCGGGCAGGCCAGCACCAGCCAGGCCGCGCGGCGGGCCGGCACCCCGGCGGCCCGGGCCAGGCCGGGCAGGGCGGCGGCGACCAGCAGCACCCCGGCCACCGCGACCAGCCGCAGCAGCACGATCGCCCCGACCAGGCCACCGCCGGCGAGCACCGCCAGCCCGGCCAACAACACGAAGAACGGCCCGTACGGCGCGGGCGTGTCCCGCCAGATCGGCGACACCGAACCGGTCCACGGGCAGCCGGCCGCCGCCACTCCCACCCGGTACGGGCTGACCCCCTGCGTCCAGGTCCAGCCCTGGCAGGCGTACGAGTAGACGTCGCGGCTGCCCAGCGGCGGCGCGGCCAGCAGCGGCAGCGACCAGAGCCCGGCCGTCAGGTACGCCCACCGGCCCGACGGGGCGCCCCAGCGCAGCGACCACCAGGCGCCGACCAGCAGCACGGTCCCCACCAGCCAGCAGCCGAGCGTCACCGGCCCGTGCGGGGCCTGCCAGAGACCGGCGAGCGTGGTACGCGGCGGCGCGTCGGGCAGCGCCCCGCCCAGCCAGCCGGCGGCGGTGAGCAGGACCGCGCCGACGAGTCCGGCGTACCGGGCGAGCGCGGCGGCCACCGGCCGCACCGGCGCGTCGGGCTCGCTCACCGGCACACTCCTCACTCCACCGGAACCGGCTGCCGCCCCTTCCGAGCCGACCGTACCAACCACACCACCAGCACTATCACGAACAGCGTCATCAGCGGCGCACCCGGCATCTTGGTGTACCGGGGTAAACCGGTCCCGTCCGCCAGCACCAGGAACGACGACACCACTGTGACGATCGAGAACCAGCGCGTGCGGCGCGCGGTGGCGGCGAGCACGGCCAGCGGCCACAGCCAGTACCAGGGGTGGAACAGCGGGGCGAGCGCGACGGTGGCGACCAGCGCCAGCGCCGCGTACCAGAACGGCTCGCCCCGGCGCCACGCCCGGAACCAGAGCCACACCAGCAGCGCGACCAGCACCACCATGCCGATCGCCCGGGTCACCGGCAGCGCGTCGACGTGCACGCCGAACGGTGCCAGCAGGTAGCCGACGGTCTGCCCGACCGCGGTCGGCGGCGAGGTCCAGGCCACCACCAGCCCGCCCTGCTCCAGGCCACTGATGAAGCCGAGCCCGAGACCGGCCACGAGCGTCGCGCCGGCCAGCGCGGCCAGCGCGCCGCCGACCACCCACCCGCCGTCGCGGACCAGCGTCCGGATCCGGTACGGCCCGACGACCGCGGCGAGCGCCGCGAACGGCACCACCACCAGCGCGGTGACCTTGATGCCGGCGGCCAGGCCGAGCAGCAACCCACCGGCGAGCAACGGCCCGGGGCGGCCCGGCCGGCTCGCCACCACGGCCAGCCCGGCGACGAGCAGGCCGACCATCATCGCGTCGTTGTGCGCCCCGGAGGCCAGGTGCACCGGCACCAGCGGGCTGGCCAGCGCCAGCCAGAGCGCCTGCTTCGGCGGCACCCCGCAGCGGCGGGCCAGCGCCGGCAGCGCCCAGGCGGTCAGCGCCACCCCGGCCACGGCGAGCACCCGGAACAGCGCCACGGCGCCCCACAGCGATCCGGTGGCCTTGACCACCGCGCCGGCGATCAGCACGAACAGCGGCCCGTACGGCGCCGGCGTGTCCCGCCAGATGTACGAGATGGTGTCCAGCCACGGGCAGGGCAGCGCCGACACGCCCTGCTCGTACGGGTTGATCCCGGCCGAGAAGCTGGCACCCTGGCAGGCGTACGCGTAGACGTCCCGGCTGCCCAGCGGTGGGGCGACAAGCATCGGCAGCATCCAGAGCGCGACGGTCACCAACGCCCACCTGGCCGAGGGCACCCGGTTCCGCAACGACCACCACGCCCAGGCCAGCAGCGCGGTGCCGGCCAGCCACAGTCCGATGATCAGCGGCCCGTCCGGGCCCTGCCAGATGCTGACCGGGGTGGGACGCAGCTCGCCGTCGGGCAGGGCGCCGCCGACGTACGCGGCCACGGCGAGCAGCACCGAGCCCGCCAGGCCGGTCCAGCGCGAGAGGTGGTGAGACACCCTCGTAATGCTGCCAGTACGGTGGTTCGCGATCAGGAGGTGGGCATGCGGGGCGGTCGGGTGGTGGCGGTGTCCGCCGCGTCGGCGCTCGTCCTCGCCGTGCTCCTCCTCGTCCTGCCGGCCACCGGCTCGGACCTGTCCGCCCAGGTGGCGCGCGCCGGCTTCTTCGCCGCGCACGGGCCGGCCCTGGTCGACCTGCGCTGGTACGGCGGCGTCCACCCGTGGGGCTACAGCCTCGTCTCGCCGCCGCTGATGGCACTGCTCGGGGTACGCCCCACCGGCGCGCTCACCCTGCTCGCCTCGGCCACCGCGTTCGCCGCCCTGCTGGTCCGCCTCCGGGTGCCCCGCCCGCTGCTCGGCAGCCTGGTCGGGGTCGTCACGATCGCCGGCAACCTGGTCTCCGGCCGGGTCACCTACGCGCTCGGCGTCACGTTCGGGCTGGCCGCGCTGCTCGCCCTGACGCTGCCCGCCGAGGTGACCGGTCGGGTCAACCGGGTACGCGCCGCGACCGTCGCCGTCGCCGCGCTGCTCGCCTCCGCGGCCAGCCCGGTGGCCGGGCTGTTCGTCGGGCTCGCCGGCGTCGCGCTGCTGCTCACCCGCCGGTACGCCGACGGCCTGCTG
The DNA here is from genome assembly GCF_045040125.1 of Micromonospora sp. NBC_01392. Taxonomy (NCBI): domain Bacteria; kingdom Bacillati; phylum Actinomycetota; class Actinomycetes; order Micromonosporales; family Micromonosporaceae; genus Micromonospora; species Micromonospora sp. NBC_01392. Next base: position 5,623,770 of record NZ_CP109549.1, read on the forward strand.
CTCGCCGTGCCGGCGGCCGGGCCGCTCGCGGTGACCGGGCTGCTGTTCGGGGAGGGCGGCTGGATGAACATCAGCCGGGCGGACACGGTCCACGCGGTGGTGACCAGCCTGCTGGTGGCGGCGCTGGTGGGGTACCGGCCGGTGCGGGTGGGCGCGCTGCTGTCGGCGGTCGGGGTGCTGGCGGCGGCGCTGCTGCCCACCCCGGTCGGGCTGAACGCCACCCGCCTGGTGGTGATGTTCGCGCTGCCGGTGATGGGCGCCGCCGCGACCCTGCCGCGCAGGTTGCCCCGGGCCGCCGGGGCGGTCGGGTTGGCCGCGCTGCTGGCGGTGGTCTGCTGGTGGCAGCCGCCGGTGGTCACCGCCGACCTGCGCAGCGCCGACGACCCGACGGCCGATCCGGCGTACTTCGCGCCGCTGCGGGCGGAGCTGGCCCGGCGCGGGCTCACCGGGCGGGTGGAGGTGCCGCCGACCCGCAACTACTGGGAGGCCGCCCGCCTCGGCGAGGTGCCGCTGGCCCGGGGCTGGCTGCGGCAGGCCGACATCGACCGCAACCCGCTGTTCTTCACCACCGTGCCGGGCGCTCCCGGCACCGGCGTCCCGCTGACCGCCGACAGCTACCGGGCCTGGCTGGCCGACAACGCGGTGCAGTACGTCGCCGTGCCGGACGCGGAACTGTCCTGGGTGGGGCGGCCGGAGGCGGAGCTGGTGGCCGCCGGGCAGCCGTACCTGACCGAGGTCTGGTCGGACCGGCACTGGCGGCTGTACGCGGTCGCCGACCCCACGCCGCTGGTCGGCGCGCCCGGTGAACTGGTCCGGCAGGACGGCGCCTCGGTCACGTTCCGCGCCCCCGCTGCCGGCCAGGTCCCGGTCCGGGTCCGCCACGACCGCTGGCTGTCCGTCACCGGCGGCGCCACGCTCTCCCCCGACGGCGACTGGCTCACCGTCACCGTCCCCCGCCCCGGCACCTACACCCTGACCGGTTGACGGCCCTGCGGTGGTGAGCGGGGGCCCCTCCTCTACCGCAGGCGTTAAGAGGGGGCCCTTCCTTACAGTGGGGCTTCGAGGATGCGCTGGACGACGGTGCGCGAGTGGCGGCCGGTGCGCAGGTACTCGTCGAGGAACTCGCCCGGGTCCTCGTGGCCGAGCAGGCGCACCACGCCGGCCAGCTCCACCCCGTGCCTGGGCAGTTGGTCACCGGCCCGGCCGCGCACCAGCATCAGCGCGTCGCGGACCTGCGCGGCGAGCGTCCAGCCGGCGGCCAGCTCGGCCGCGTCGTCGGGGTCGAGCAGGCCGGCCTCGCGGGCCGCCGCGAGAGCGTCGAGGGTACGGGTGCCGCGCAGCGCGGGCAGCCGGCCGGCGTGCCGGAGCTGGAGCAGTTGCACGGCCCACTCGACGTCGGCGAGCCCGCCCCGGCCCAGCTTGGTGTGGGTGGCCGGGTCGGCGCCGCGGGGCAGCCGCTCGGTCTCCACCCGCGCCTTGATCCGCCGGATCTCCACCACCTGCTCGCGGCTCAGCCCGTCGGCCGGGTAGCGCACCGGCTCGACCATCGCCTCGAACTCGGCGCCCAGGTCGGCGTCGCCGCAGACGAACCGCGCCCGCAGCAGCGCCTGCGCCTCCCACACCTTCGACCAGCGCGCGTAGTACTGCGCGTACGCGGCCAGGCTGCGGACCAGCGGACCCTGCCGGCCCTCCGGGCGCAGGTCGGCGTCGACGCCGAGCGGCGGGTCGGGCGCCGGCGCGGAGAGCAGCCGGCGCAGTTCCTCGGCGATCGCGTGCGCGGCGGCGCTGGCGGCCCCGGCCGCGCTCTCGTCCGCCCCGGGCGGCGGGTCGTAGACGAACAGCACGTCGGCGTCGGAGAGGTAGTTGGACTCGTACCCGCCGAGCCGACCCATGCCGATCACGGCGAAGCGCAGGCCCGGTGGCCCGGGTTGGGCGACCTGGGCGGCGCGCAGCGCGGCGGCCAGCGTGGCGTCGGTGACGTGGGAGAGCGCGGTGCCGACCGCGCTGACGTCCACCACAGTGGGACGGCGTGCCCCGCCGCCCGGCGGGCGTGGGGTGAGCGGGGCGAGCGACCCGGCCCGGCTGAGCACGTCGGCGGCGGCGATCCGGACCAGCTCGCGGCGGCGCAGCGCGCGGACCGCCCGGGTGGCCTCGACCGGGTCGTCGTGCCGGGCCGCCGCCGCCACGAAGCCCTCCACGAGCGTCTCCCGGGGACGCGGGGTCAACTCGCTGTCCTCGGCCAGCAGCCGCAGCGCCTCCGGCTCCCGGGCCAGCAGGTCGGCCGCGTACCGGGAGGAGGAGAGCACCCGGGCCAGCCGGCGCGCGACCGGGCCGGAGTCGCGCAGCAGGCGGAGATACCACGGGGTGCTGCCGAGCTTGTCGGACACCTGCCGGTAGTTGAGCAGGCCGCGGTCCGGCTCCGGGGCGTCGGCGAACTCGTCGAGCAGCACCGGCAGCAGCGTGCGCTGGATCGCGGCGGTGCGGCTGACGCCGCCGGTGAGCGCCTGGAGGTGCCGCAGCGCCCCGGCCGGGTCGGCGAAGCCGAGCACCTCCAGCCGGTGCCGGGCCGCCTCCGGGGTGAGCCGCAGCCCCTCGGCCGGCACCCGGGCCACCGACTCCAGCAGCGGCCGGTAGAGCAGTTTCGCGTGCAGTCGGCGTACCTCGGTGGCGTGGGTGACCCACTCGGCGCGGAACTCCTCGACGGCGCTGCGGCCCGGGGTGGCCGCGTAGCCGAGCGCGGCGGCGAGCCAGCGCAGCGCGGCCGGCTCGGTCGGCACGGTGTGCGTGCGGCGCAGGCCCTGGAGCTGGAGCCGGTGCTCGACGGCGCGCAGGAAACGGTAGCCGCGTAGCAGCGCCTCGCCGTCGGCGCGGCCGACGTAGCCGCCGGCGACCAGCGCGCGCAGCGCCGGCAGGGTGCCCGGCACACGCAGCGACTCGTCGCCGCGGCCGTGCACGAGCTGGAGCAGCTGGACGGCGAACTCGATGTCGCGCAGCCCGCCCGGACCGCGCTTGATCTCGCGTTCCAGCTCCTTCGGCGGCACGTTGTCGAGGATCTTGCGGCGCATGGACCGGACGTCGGAGACCGCCTCCGGCCGCTCCGCCGCGGTCCAGACCAGCGGGGCGAGCGCCGCGATCCACTCCCGGGCCAGCGCCACGTCACCGGCCGCCGGGCGGGCCTTGAGCAGCGCCTGGAACTCCCAGGTGCGGGCCCAGCGCTTGTAGTAGGCCAGGTGGCTGGCGAGCGTGCGGACCAGCGGACCCCGGTTGCCCTCCGGGCGCAGCGCGGCGTCGACCGGCCACGCGACCAGCCCGCAGATCCCGATCAGCCGGGTGGCGACCTGGGTGGCGGCGATCAGGTCGTCGTCACCGGCGGCGACGAAGATGACGTCGACGTCGGAGACGTAGTTCAGCTCGTCGCCGCCGCACTTGCCCATCGCGACCACCGCGAGCCGGGGCGGGGCGGTGCCCTCGGGCAGCTCGTCGACCGCGATGTCGTAGGCGGTGGCCAGCGTGGCGTCGGCCAGGCCGGACAGCGCGGCCATGGTCTGCTCCAGGCCACGCCCGCCGGTCAGGTCGGCCGCCGCGATCCGCAGCAGCGCCAACCGGTACGCCTGCCGCAGCAGCGGGACCGCGCCGGTGAGCGTGGTCAGCTTGGCGGCGGCGGTCAGGTCGAGCCGGCCGTCGGCGGTCGGGGCGAGCCCGTCCGGCTCGGTGGCCAGCACCGCCCACTGCCCGGGGTTGGCGACCAGGTGGTCGCCGAGCGCCGAGGACGCGCCGAGCACCGCGACCAGCCGGCGGCGCAGCCCGGGGTCGGCGGCGAGCGCGTCGCGGACGGCGACCTCGTCGCCGTGCTGCCGTTCCGCCTCGACGAGCCGGTGGAGCTGGCGCAGCGCCAGGTCCGGGTCGGCGGCCCGGGAGAGCGCGGTGAGCAGCTCGACGGCCTGGTCGTCGGTGGGTTCCTGGGTGTCCGGCCGCCACAGGCCGAGCCCGTCCGGGCCGAGCAGGTCGACCGCGCGTGGACCGGTGTCGCTCTCGGCGAAGCCGTAGCGGGCCAGGCGCCCGCGGGCCGGCCGGGTCACCTCACGCCCCGAGCAACGGCAGGCTGCGGCGCGGGCTGTCGTCGCCGAGTTCGCCGAGCGCGAGCGCGGCGAACCGGACCGCGAACGGCTGCCAGGCCTCCTCGACGTCGGCCATCGCCCGGTCGCACGCGGCCACCACCAGCTCCGGGTCGTAGCCCAGCTCGACGAGCGTGGCCGAGTCGCGCGACCACTCGGCGATCATCGCGGTGTCGCACTCGATGTGGAACTGCAACCCCCAGGCCCGGTCGCCGAGGCGGAACGCCTGGTGCGGGTAGCGGGTGGACGCGGCGAGCAGCGTCGCGCCGTGCGGCAGCTCGGTGATCTCGTCGGCGTGCCACTGGAGCACGTCGGGCATCAGCGGCACGAAGCGGAACAGCGGGTCGGTCTCGGCGGCGTCGCGCCGGCCGACCACGGTGGGGCCGACCTCCGGCCCGGACGGGCTGCGCTCCACCCGACCGGCGTGCGCGGTGGCGAGCAGTTGCGCGCCCAGGCAGATCGCCAGCGTGGGCAGCCGGTGGCGGACCGCCTTGCGCAGCAGCCCCTCCAGCGCCGGGAACCAGGGCGCGCCCGGGCTGTCGTCGGCCAGCGGATAGGCCTGCTGGTCGCCGCCGAGCACCACCAGGGCGGCGTACCCGTCGAGGTCGGCGGGGAGCGGGTCGCCCGCGTGCGGGCGCAGGACGTGCAGCTCCAGACCCCCCTCGGTGAGCCACTCCCCCAGTCGGCGGAGGTCGTCGGTCGGGTCGTTCTCGATCACCAGCGCGGTCGCCACGACGTCGAGGCTAGCCGGTACGCCCGACACCGGACGGTCCGGCTCGGCCGCACTAGGCTCGCGGTCGTGCCCACCGACGACTGCCTGCGCCCACCGGTCCTGCGCCCCGGCGACGCGGTGATGCTGGTGTCGCCGTCCGGCCCGACCCGGCCCGAACGGGTGGCCCGCGGCATCGAGCTGCTCACCGGCTGGGGGCTGCGGCCGGTGCCCGCGCCGAACGCGTACGCCCGGCGGGGTTACCTGGCCGGCGACGACGCGCTGCGGGCCGCGGACCTGAACGCCGCGTTCGCGGACCCGGAGATCCGCGGCGTGCTCTGCACCCGGGGCGGCTACGGCGCGCAGCGGGTGGTGGACCTGATCGACATGGCGGCGGTACGCCGCGACCCGAAGGTGGTGGCCGGCTTCTCCGACATCACCGCGTTGCAGTTCGCGCTCTGGCGGGGCGCCCGGCTGGCCGGGGTGCACGGTCCGGGCGCCGCCTGGCGGGACGAGCGCACCCCGATCCGCTCGGCGGAGTCGCTGCACGCCGCGCTGATGACCACCGAACCGGTGACGGTGGCGGCGGTCGAGGCGGAGGAGACGTACCCGGTGCGGGTGCCCGGGCGGGCCGAGGGCCGGCTGCTCGGCGGCAACCTGTGCCTGCTCACCGCGTCGATCGGCACGCCGGACATGCCGGACCTGACCGGCGCGATCCTGCTCGTCGAGGAGGTGCAGGAGCCGCCCTACAAGATCGACCGGATGCTGACCCACCTGCGCCGCTGCGGCGCCCTGGCCGGGCTCGCCGGCGTGGCGGTCGGCCAGTTCACCGAGTGCGCCGACGGCTGGGACACCACGGTGGTCGACGTGCTCACCGACCGCCTGGGCGACCTGGGCGTCCCGGTCCTCGGCGGCCTCCCGATCGGCCACGGCCCCGGCCAGCTCACCGTCCCGGTCGGCACCCCCACCGTCCTGGACACCACCACCAACACCCTGACCAGCACCCCCGCCGTCCGCTGACAACCCCTCCACCCCGTCGATCATGAGGTTGGCGGCAGTTGTGGATCTCCAGACTGCCGCCAACCTCATGATCACCGGGGTCAGGCGGGCGGTCAGGCCGGCGGGGACGGAGGGGACGGGGGGGGGGACGGAGGGAGGTGGGCCAGCGCGCCGGTTTCCAGGGCGACCCAGACCGAGCCGTCGGGGGTGACCGTGAGGCCGTGCGGTTCGGAGTTCGGGGTGGGCAGGTCGTGGTGGGTGAACGTGCCGTCGGGGGCGACGTGGCCGAGACGGTTCGCGGCCCACTCGGTGAACCAGCAGCCGCCGGCCGGGTCGGCGACGATCGCGTGCGGCCGGGCCGCCCGGTCCGGCAGCGGGAACTCGTCGATCCGCCCGTCCGGCGTGATCCGGCCGAGCTGCCCGGCGAGGATCTCGACGAACCAGAGCGCCCCGTCGCCGCCCCGGGTGATGCCGACCGGCCCGGCCGCGTCGGTGGGCAGCGGATGCACCGTCACCGACGCGTCGAGGCCGACCCGGGCGATGGCGTTCGCCCGGTTGAGCGTCAGCCAGAGCGCCTCGTCCGGCCCGACGGCCAGCATTGACGGGAAGCCCTTGGCGACCGGCAACGGGAACGTGCTCACCTCCCCGTCGGCGGTGACCCGGCCGACCGTGTCGTCGCCCATGCCGGCGTACCAGAGCGCGTCGTCCGGCCCGGTGACCAGGCCGCACGGCGCGCAGCCGGGCGGCAGCGCGACCGAGCCGCCCCTACCGTCGACGGTGAGCCGGCCGAGCCGGTGGTCGCCGGAGCGGGTGTACCAGAGCGCGCCGTCCGGGCCGGTGGTGATGATCAGCGGCCGGCTCTCCGGCGGGTCGTTGCGGTAGGCCCGTACCGCGCCGTCCGGGCCGAGCCGGGCGACGCCGCCGGAGCCGGCCAGCGTCAGCCAGAGCGCGCCGTCCGGCCCGACCGTGATCGCGTACGGGCCGGAGCCCGGCCCGGTGAGCGCGACCTCGCGGATGACGGACTGTGTCATGGGGGATGCCCTTCCGTCGGGATTTTCGCCAAGCGTCGCGGCCCTCCCGGCGGGATGGCAACCGCATTTGTCCGGATCCTCACCCGATTCCCAGCTCGCTGACAGGGTCGCCACGGGTTGCCCCCAGCTCCGACCGTCACTGTCGGTGACGTCATCGCACCACCACCGAGAAGGAGAACCGCATGATCCGCATGACGAGGAAGCGCCTGCTGGTCGGCCTCGCCGCCGCCGGCGTGCTCACCGTCGGGATCGCCGCCCCGACGGTGGCGCTCGCCGACGACAACAGCCCGAGCGCCAGCACGAGCACCGACCAGGGCGGCGACCGCCAGCAGCGGCACGCCGACCGGCAGGCCGAGTTCGCCGAGGCGCTCGCCAAGGAGCTGGGCGTGCCGTCCGACAAGGTCACCGCGGCGCTGGAGAAGCTGCGCGAGCAGCGGCAGGCGGACCGGCCAGAGCGACCGACGCCGCCGTCGGCGCAGGACCGCCAGGCCGCCCTGAAGGAGCGGCTGGACCAGGCCGTCAAGGACGGCAAGCTGACCCAGGAGCAGGCCGACGCGGTGCTCAAGGCCGCCGAGGCGGGCGTCTTCCCCGGCCCCCACCACCCCCGCTGAGAAAGGCGGGGCCCCCTGTTAACGCATTTCGCATAGCAGGGGGCCCCGCTTAACATTCGACGCCGGGTAAGTCGGGGGCGGTCGACGGGGCGTCGGATGGATCTGGTCTTCGGCAGCATCGAACGGGTCTTCGACCTGCTCCGCCGACGCGTGCCCTGGCTCGCGCTGCTGGTCGCGGCGCTCGGCTGGCTGGCCGCGACGGCCGCGTTCGTCTGGGTGACCCGGCTGGACTCGTACGGGGAGACCTCGCGCCCGGCGCGATGGTGGTCGGTCGCGCCCCTCGTCCTCCCCCCGCTCCTGCTGCTGCTGATCGTCGGCCGACGCGGCGTCGCCGAGGTGCCCCCGGTGGCCTGGCCGCTCGGCTTCACGTCCCTGGTGACGGCCAGCGCCCTGATCGGGGTCACCTACGCCGGCAGCCGGCACAGCGAGAACTACGGCTGGATCGCCTCGCTGTGGAGCTTCCTGTACGTGCAACTCTTCGTGAGCGTCGTCGCCAGCGTCGACGAGCTGGCCCGCCGACGGCGGTACGGCCCCGGCGGCTACCGGCACCCGGACGACGAACGGCGTACCCGCCGCCGCCTGCTCCAGGTGAAGGCGCTGATAGCGGCGGTGTGCCTGGTGACCGTCCTGATCGGTCTCGACGCGGACGGCTTCCTGGAGCGCTTCGGCGAGTCCGGCGATCTGCGGCTCGGTGGCGCCCGGGTGGCGAGTGCCGCCGTCCTGCTCGTTCCGCTGCTGGGGCTGGCGTTGTTCGTCCGGCACCGGTGGACGGCCCGGGTGGCCGCCCTCGCCACCGCCGTCACCGTCGGGCTCGCGTTGTTCGCACTGCCCGCGCGGCAGCGCGCCGACACCGCCCTCCAGTACTGGTGGCTGGTGTTCACGGTCCTCTACCTGCTGTTCAAGGCCGCCAACCGGCCGTACTGGCCGGCCTGGCCGACCGCCGCGTCCCCGTACCCGGGTCGGCGGGCCGGCAACCACGCCGCCGACCTGGGGTGGATCGCGGTCTCCGTGCTGGTCTACCTGGTGTCCTGCTGCGGTGGGAGCTGGTTCCCACCCGACCCGGGATAGCGGCGGCAGGCGGGGACCCGCCTACCGCCATCCCGACCTCAACGCAGGTACGGCCCGTCCGCGCCGATCTTGCCGGGTGCCGGGTTGCCGGGCAGGTCGAGCACGTACACCCGCAGGTTGCCCTGGCCGCTGACCGGGGCGGTCAGCGTGCCGTTCGTGACCGTCCGCACGTCACCGGTGACGGCGTCCACGTACCGGCCGTTCGGCACGCCGCTGAAGGTGGCCGAGCCGGAGACGGTGACCAGCGCGAAGCTGTCCACCGCGCCCTGCGTGAACCGCCGCTTGTACGCCATCGCGCCGCTCACGCCCTCGGTCGAGTACTGCCCCTTCTGCAGCGCCGGCACGGCCCGCCGGATCAGGTTGAGCCGCTGCACGTGCTTGACCAGCGGCTGGGCGAGCGTGGTGGCCACCGCCCCGCTGGCCGACCCGACCACCCCGAAGTCGGCGGCGGTGACGCTGCCGGCCAGGTGGTCGCCGTAGTAGGCGCGGCCGGTGGTGGCCAGCGGGCAGGTCGGCCCGCAGTCGATCCGGGCGCCCTTCTGGAACTCGATCTCCGAGCCGTAGTAGAGCGTCGGGATGCCGCGGAACGTCCACATCAGGCTCATGTTCTCCGCCCAGGCGTCGGTGCCGCCGGTGTAGCGGGTGCCGGACTTGTTCGGCCCGTAGTCGTGGCTGTCGACGTAGACGACGTTGTAGGTGGCGTCATGGTAGCTGTCGTCGGAGTCCTTCCCGTTGCCGAACGCGTTGCCGGCGTCGGAGAAGTTCATGTGCATCCGCATGTCGATGACGTTCATGCCGGAGAACGTCGAGTGGTCCGGCGCGTGGTACGCGTTGCCGCGCAGGAACGCGTTGTCGGTGGTGGGCTGCCCGGACGGGCCGAGGAGCTGCTCGTAGTCGTACTGCTCGATCGCGGCCCGCACGTCGTCGGGGCTGTACTCCTTGCGCTCCTTCCAGGTGAAGAACTGCGCGGAGTGGTTGACCGAGCCACGGTTCCACTTGTCGTTGACGAACGCGGCGACCTCGCCGAAGACGTAGAAGTCCTTGCCCTTCTCGCCGAACTTCGACACCGCGTGCTGCCCGATGGCGGGCAGGAAGCGCCGGTTCCAGGTGACCCGGGGGATGTGCACGGCGGTGTCGATCCGGAAGCCGTCCACGCCCATGTCGATGTACCTGTTGTACGCGTTGATCAGGTATTCCTGCACGGCCGTGTTCTCGGTGTTGAAGTCCGCCAGGTCCTCGTGCAGCCAGCAGCTCCGCGCGTCCTCGCCCTCCCAGTTGCCGATCCAGCACTGGTGGTACTTGTCGGCGGGGAACAGCTTGCTGGTCGGGGTGGGCCACTGGCACTGGTAGAGCGAGTAGCCCTCGGCGCTGCGCCCGCCGGTCGGCGTACCCCAGTTCAGGCACTGGTTGCCGGCCGGCGCGGCGGACGACCACACGTCGCCGTTGTACGGCCGGCCCTTGGCCTTGGCGTTCTGCGCCGGGGTGAGCGCCGGGTCGTTCCCGGTCGCCTCGACCATCGGGTCGTACTCGCGGCCGGCCTGCTGCTGGTCGTAGTACCACTTCCACTGGTCGTCGCGGGTGCCGTAGACGGTGGGCGTGAACAGGCCCTTGGCGCCCCACCGGGAGCTGTGGTTGTAGACCACGTCCTGGAAGATCTTGATGCCCTTGGCGTGCGCCGCGTTGATCAGGTCCTGGTAGGACGCGCCGGCGCTCTCCAGCCGGGGGTCGACGCGGTAGAAGTCCCAGCCGTGGTAGCCGTGGAAGTCGTAGTCGGAGCGGTTGAGCACCACCGGCGTGATCCAGATGGCCGAGAAGCCGAGCGCCTTGACGTAGTCGAGCTTGTCGACCAGCCCCTTGAAGTCGCCCCGGAACATCGGGTCGTTGTTCGCCGCGTTGCCGGAGGCCACGTGTTGGCTACCGCCCCGGTTGTTGGCCGGGTCGCCGTCGGCGAACCGGGCGGTCATCACGAAGTAGATGCTGTCCTCGCGCGGGTCGCCGCCGAGCGGGGCGCCGCCGGCCGGCGCGCTGCCGGTGGTCGCGGACGCCGGCGCGCTCGCCGCCGACCGGTTGCCGGCCGCGTCGAGCGCCCGCACCGTCCAGGTGTACGCCGTGCCGGGCCGCAGGTCGTACGCGACGTACCGGGTGGTGGTGCTGGTGACCGTGACGGTGCCGGCGCCCCCGGTGCGGGTCAGCTCGTACCCGGTGACGGCCCGGTCGTCGGTGGCCGCCGTCCAGGTCAGGGTGACCGCGAGCCCGTCGGCGACGGCGGTCAGGCCGCCCGGCGTGGACGGCGGGGTGGTGTCCGGTACGGCCGGCGCGCAGGGGTCGGCGGCGGAGGCGGTGACCCGGCCGTTGTCGACGACGCTGCGTCCGGTGCCAAGGGTGTAGTCCGCGCCGCCGTTGTTGTCCCAGGTGCCCGCGGCGTTGTTGAACGCGGCGGTCAGCCCGGTGGCCGCGCCGAGGTCGACGATCCGGCGGGCCCAGCCCGCGCAGCGCGTTTCCATGGCGACGCCCGGCGCGGTGGTCCAGGTGCCGCCGGTGGGCCGGTAGTGCAGGTTCGCGGCGGTCCAGCCGCGCGGCGTGAGGTGGTACCAGACCTCGGCGGTGTGCCCGCCGCTGCTGCCGGTCGGTGTCGGCGACGGGGTGCCGGACGGGCTCGGTGACGGGGTGGCCGTGGCGCACGGGTCGCCGGTGCCGACCCGCCCGGCGGCGACGGTCACGGTGCCGGCGCCGAGGCGGTAGTTGGCGCCGTTGTTGTTGTCCCAGACGCCGGTGCCGTTGGTGAAGACGACCTGGGCGCCGGTGGCGGCGCCCAGGTCGACGACCTTGCGACGCCAGCCGGCGCAGGCGGCGTCCATCGGCACGCCGGGCACCGGCGTCCAGGCCTGCCCGTCCACGCCGTAGTGGATGTTCACCGCGGCACCCCAGGCGGCCGGCGGTTGGTAGTAGACGGTGACGGTGTTGGCCGCCGCGGAGGCGGTGAACGGCAGCAGCGCGGCGAGCACGCCGGCGGCGAGCGCAAGCGCTCCCCACCGGCGGCGGGTGGTGGTCCTGCCTCTCATGGCGGCTCTCCTGACACCCCGGCCCAACTCAGCGGACGCAAGGGGATGAAGGCGTTGCAAGAACTTGCGACGCGTGGTGCCAGGAAGTTACCAGCTTCGATCAGAAGAAACCAGATGTTCACCGTCGACGATGTGTGCAACCCCTTGCACCGACCGCCCACCTCTTTCATTCGGACCGCGTTCAGCCACCGGCGGGCGGGGTGAAGACGCCGAGCAGGTTGCCGGACGGGTCGCACAGCCGCGCGTGCACCAGGCCGCTCGGCGCGGTCACCGGCGCCGACAGCACCGTGCCGCCGGCCGCCTCCGCCCGCCGGCACGCCTCCGCCACATCCGTCACCTGGGCGTAGAAGATCGCGTAGTTGTCGGCGGCGGCGTCGGTGCCCCGGATCGCGCCGCCGATCCCCCGCTCGCCGCCGGCCGCCGTCTGCCGGTACGAGTTACCCGGGCCGCCCTGCTCCTCGAAGCTCCAGCCGAACAGGTCGGCGTAGAAGCGCTGCGCCTCGTCCGGACGGTCGGAGCCGATCTCGAACCAGGTCACCGGCGTGCTGGACATGCTGTCTCCTCACCGCGCCGGCCGGTCGGCCGACGTCGTCAGGAACCAGCGTCGGGCAGGTCCACGACAGCGTCCTGTCGGTGTTTCTCCGGCGCGTCGGCGTCGGCCCGCATCAGCAGCTCCAGCCGGTGGGCCCGATCGGGCCACTCGAGCCGGGCCTTGGCCACGAACGCGAGCAACACCACCCGATCCCGCGGGCTGACGCCGCGTTCCAGCAGACGCGTCACCGTCCCGACCGTCGACTCTTCGAGCCGGGCGTGGGAGACGGTCAGCTCGACGATCACACTGGTGAACACCAGCGCGAACGTGTGGTCCACCGCCGCGTCACCCCCCGCCGCCCGCTCGACGCAGTTCAGCATCGCGGTGGCGACCGCCGGATCGTTGACCAGCCCCTCGTTCCGGCAGGCGAGCAGCACCTCCGCGACCACCGCCGGGGACGCCTCCTGGTCCTGCGCCAGCCGGTCCAGGAGCAGACGCAGGAAGGCCGCCCGGTCCCAGACCGGCACCCGCTCGGACACCTCGTCGGTCAGCCGCACGCAGCGCAGGTACACGTCCCGGCGCTGCCGCTGGCTCGCCGGCCGCAGCGGCAACAGCCAGGCGGTGAGCAGCGCCCGCGCGACCGACAAGGCCACCCCGCCCGCCGGGGTCCGGAACGTGGTGAGCGCCGGGTGCAACTGGTCGATCATCGGTTCCAGCGTGTGCACCAGCAACGCCTCACCCCGGTCGCAACTCAGGTGCGCCGCGCGCCGCAGCCGCACCAGCAGCTCCACCGGAAGCCGGTAGCCGGAGCCCAGCCCGCCGGCCGGCAGCCCGGACACCCAGCCCAGGTCCGGCTCGGGTGGCACGGCGAACCGGCCGTCCACCCGGAGCCGCACGTCGCGGGTGGACGCCTCGCCCAGCCGCTCCAGGGCCAGCAGGTCGGCGAAGCCGTCCCACTCGTCGGCGGCGAGCTGTGACCGCCACAGCCCGACCTGGGCGCGCCACTCGTCCACCGGCACGGCCTCGTCCGGGAACAGCTCCCGCCCGGTCACCTCCCCCGCCACCGCCAGGACGAGCAGCAGCAGGTTGGCGCTGTAGGCGGCGTGACGCACGGTCACCCGCAGGCGTCGGGGCCGGTAGCCGTCGAAGCGGCGCGACCCGGCCTCGTACCCCGCGCTCCGGAACAACCGCAGCAACAGGCGGGCCGACGCGTCCCGCCGGGTCTCGTCCCACCCGGACATCTGCTCGGTGAGGAAGCCGAGAACGGTGGCCCGGCTGCTCAGCACCGCGTACGACAGCAACGCGTGCAACAGGTCGTCGGTGGCCGGCTCGCCACCCCAGGGCAGGCTGGCCGCGGACTCCCGGTCCACCAGGTCGGCCACCGCCTGCACGGTCAGCCGCGCGACCAGGAACTCACCGAACGTCGCGTGCAGGAACTCGTACGTCTCGCGACGCCGCTCCTCGTCGACGGCCCGCGCCCGGTGGATGAAGAAGAACCGGCCCAGCACCAGGTCGGCCGCCGGCAACGGGACCCGGAGCCCGGCCGGACGCCCCTCCGCCGGGCCGGCGACCGGCAACGCCGCCAGGTCGGCGCCCAACTCCTCGGCGGTGACCCACTGGGTGCCCCGGTTGAACATCGCGAACGCCACCACGGCCAGCCGGCGCAGCTCCTCCTCGACCGCCCGATCCAGGTCCGGGCCGGGCAGACCCGGGCGATGCTTGCCCACCTCCCGCCGGGCGAACCGGCCCAGCAGCCGCCCGTACAGCTCGCCGCGGCGCAGCTCCGCGGCCCGGCGCAGGTCGTGCCCCTCGGCGTCGTAGAGGGCGAGCATCAACAGCAGCAGCGGCTGCTCGGCCAACTCCCGGTGGGACAGCACGGTGGCCGGATCGAGCGGGCGCGCGCCCGGCGCGCGGAAGGCGGCGGCGTTGACCCGGTTCCAGGTGCGCACCCAGGCGTCGACCCGGGGCTCGTCGAACGGCTCCAGCCGTACCGCCACCGTGCCGGGCGGGGGCTGCGCCCGGTCGGCCACGCTGGTGCGGCTGGTGACCAGCACGGCCACCGGCCGCCCCTGGTCCGCCTCGCGGCGCTGGAAGGCCGCCACCCGCCGCAGGTAGTCGGTCTGGCTGACGCCGGTGGCCTGGAGCAGCTCGTCGAAGCCGTCCAGCAGCACGACCGGCAGCGCGTCCCCGGCCGAGCGGGCCAGCACCGGCCAGTCGAGCCGTTCCCCGGTGTCGTCGCGGATCGCCTGCTCGATCTGGTCCTGGAGGTCGCCGGCCGCGTACACCTCGCGGAGCACCACCCGGACCACGAGGAAGTCCGCCGCCGGCAACTGGGCGGCGACGACCCGGGTGAGCACCGACTTGCCGGACCCGGGCTGCCCGAGGACCAGCAGCGGCGCCCGGGTCCCGCCGAGGCCGGTGAGGTGGACCACGAGGGACTGCCAGAGGTCGTCCCGGACGGGCTGCTCGGCCCACCAGGTCTCGTCGCCGGGCCGCGCGAACGGGCTCAGCTCGGCGATCCGGCAGCGCGGCGGCACGTACGCCTCGCCGAGTGTCGGCACGGTCAGCCCCGCCGGCACGTCACCGGAGGAGATCACCGGCCGGCGCAGCTCGGCGGCGTACGCGGCGGCGAGCGCGGCCCGACGCGGGTCCGGGTCGCGGCCGGTGGAGAGTTCGGTCAGGGCCTGCCGCAGGTCGGCCAGCCCGAGCGAGAGCCGACGCACCTCCGCCCGGGTCGCCTCGTGCTCGTGCAGGTCGAGCCAGAGCGACACCTCGGGGAAGTCGACGGCGAGCCGGGTGAGCAGGTCCCGGTGCCGGTCGGCGGCGAACGCCGGCAACCCGATCAGCGCCCGGCGGACCGGCAGGTTCCCGTCGATGTGGCCCAGCTCGGCGAGCCCGCCCAGGAAGTAGACCAGCGGCCGGAGCAGCCCGTGGTAGTAGTCGACGAGCGCCGCACGGAACGCGGGATACGGCAGCTGCGGGCCGGGCACCGGCGCCGTCATGGCGAAGAGATGTTCGACGAGGTCGTCGTCGGGCGGCACCGGCCCGGACCCGGCCAGGGTCACCTGCTCCGCCGCGGTGATCCGCAGGTCCTCGACGTCGAACGGGAGGTCGACGTCGTGCAGCGCCTCGAAGAACGCGGTCACCGCGATCACCGCGTGGGCCGCCTCCAGCCGCTGCGTCCGCCCGTACCGGGACAGCCCGGAGCGCTTCTCGGACACGCCGCGCACCAGCTCGTGGCCGAGCCGGACGAACTCCGCCTTGGCGTCGAAGATGCCGAGCAGCGCCGGCACCGGCACCGACGCGGCCAGCAGCACCCCGCCGGTCAGCTTGTCGAACCAGTCGACGACCCTGCTCTTCTCCCCGCCGAGCAGGCGTACGGCGTCGGCGTAGCTGAGCGTGTCGGGCACCGGCGTTCCTCCCCGGGGACGGCAGACCCGCCAGCGTCCCCCATCCGAACCGGAGACGCTGTCGGGTTTCAGACCAGGGTCAGCGGGCGCAGCCGGTCGACCGGGAGGTCGAGGTCGTCGAGGTGCAGCTCCCGGGTCACCGGCTCGGCCAGCGGGCGCACCGAGCGGATCCGGTCGGTGCGGAAGCAACGCAGCCCGTCGCGCAGCCGGCACCAGGCCACCAGATACCAGTGCGTCGCGTTGCCCAGGTAGGCCAGCGGCTCCACGTCGCGCGCCGAATCCGCGCCGTCGCGGTCGGCGTACCGCAGGCGCAGCACCCGCCCGGCGGCGACCGCGTCGGCGACGGCGGCCGGGACCGGCGTGCCCGGCCCGTCGCCCACCAGGTGCACCCGGCCGGCGAGCCGGTGCGCCTCGGCCACCGCGGCCGGCGGCATCACCGCGACCAGTTTGCGCAGCGCCGCGCCGGCCGCCGGGGCGAACGGGGAGCCGCCCAGCCGGTGCAGCGCCACGGCCATCGCCACCGCCTCGGCCGGGGTCAGGTTGACCGGCGGCAGCGTGCGGGCGCGGTCGACCACGTAGCCGCCGGTGCGGCCCGGCTCGGCCCAGATCGGCACCCCGGCGCCCTGGAGCGCGGAGATGTCGCGCTCGACGGTGCGGGTGCTGACCTCGAAGCGGCGGGCCAGCCAGCCCGCGCTGCGCGGGCGCGGCGACACCGCCCGCAGCTCCTCGACCAGGGCGTAGAGACGGTCGGTGCGGTTCACGTCCCGGACGCTATGCCCCGGGTCCGACAATCGGTCAGGCGATGCAGGCGCAGACGATCAGCGCGGCGCCGAAGTGGGTGGCGGCGCTGACCCGGGCCGCCGGGTGCGGCTCGTCGGCGGCGATGACGTCGCCGAGGCGGCCCGGCGTGAGAAGGTCCAGCACCAGGAAGGCCAGCGCCATCACCAGCAGGCCGACCAGCCCGAAGATCACCGTGGAGGCCAGCCCCTTGGCGAACGAGCTGTAGCTGGTCAGCACCGCGGTGAAGACGATGCCGGCGATGCCGAGCTGGTTGGCGGCCAGCAGCAGCGCGGCGTTGCCGTTGCGGCGCGTCCAGATCAGCTCGCGCAGCTTGCCCGGGGTGAGCAGGTCGACAAGCAGGAAGCCGGCGGCCATCAGCGCCACCCCCACGACCCCGAACACGATGCTCTGCCACGCCCCGTTGAGCAGGTCTTCCAGCACCGAACGCCTCCCCGGCTCCACCCGCCCGGGCGCGGTGCGCGGGCGGTGCCGCAGACGATAGCGGCACCGCGCAAACTCGATCTAGAGGGAGAGGTAGCGCTGCCGCTCGTAGGGGGTGACCTCGCGGCGGTACTGCTCCCACTCGGCCCGCTTGTTGCGTAGGAAGAAGTCGAAGACGTGCTCGCCGAGCACCTCGGCGACCAGCTCGGAGCCGGCCATCACGTCGATCGCCTCGGACAGGTTCTCCGGCAGCGCCTCGTATCCCATGGCGCGGCGTTCGGCGCTGCTCAGCGACCAGACGTCGTCCTCGGCGCCCGGGGGCAGCTCGTAGCCCTCCTCGATGCCCTTCAGGCCGGCGCCGAGCATGACCGCGAAGGCCAGGTAGGGGTTGGTCGCGGAGTCCAGCGAGCGGACCTCGACCCGGGCCGAGTTCGGCTTGCCGTACGCCGGCACGCGGACCAGCGCGGACCGGTTCAGGTGACCCCAGCAGACGTACGCCGGGCTCTCGGTGATCCGGTCCGGCAGCGCCTGCGGGAACAGCCGCTTGTACGAGTTGACCCACTGGTTGGTGACCGCGGTGTACTCCCGGGCGTGGGTGAGCAGCCCGGCGATGAACGACTTGGCGACCTTGGACAGCTTCATCGGGTCACCGGCGTCGTGGAACGCGTTGCGCTCGCCCTCGAACAGCGACAGGTGGGTGTGCATGCCGTTGCCCGGCTGGTCGGTGAACGGCTTCGGCATGAAGCTGGCCTGTACGCCGGTGGAGAGCGCCACCTCCTTCACCACGTGCCGGAACGTCATGATGTTGTCGGCGGTGGTGAGCGCGTCGGCGTACCGCAGGTCGATCTCCTGCTGGCCGGGGGCGACCTCGTGGTGGCTGAACTCCACCGAGATGCCGATCCGTTCCAGCGCCAGCACCGCCTGGCGGCGGAAGTCGCGCGCCACGGCGTGCGTGGTGTGCTCGAAGTAGCCGCCGGTGTCCACCGGGATCGGCACCGAGCCGTCCTGCGGGCCGTTCTCCAGCAGGAAGAACTCGATCTCGGGGTGGGTGTAGAAGGTGAAGCCCTTGTCGGCCGCCCGGGACAGCATCCGGCGCAGCACGTGCCGCGGGTCGGCCCAGGAGGGGCTGCCGTCGGGCAGCAGGATGTCGCAGAACATCCGGGCGCTCTCGCCGCTGACCCCGCCCTCGAACGGGAACACCTGGAACGTGGTCGGGTCGGGCATGGCGACCATGTCCGACTCGAAGACCCGGGCGAACCCCTCGATGGCGGAGCCGTCGAAGCCGATGCCCTCCTCGAAGGCCGCCTCCAGCTCCGCCGGGGCCACCGAGACGCTCTTGAGCGTGCCGAGCACGTCGGTGAACCACAGCCGGACGAAACGGATGTCCCGCTCCTCCAGCGTACGGAGGACGAACTCCTGCTGACGGTCCACATCCACCCCTCGTGACACGTACGTTCTCCACCGATCGGGTCGGACCGGCTGACCGCTCAGTCTCCACCGACCCCGTTACGCCGACGTTACGCCCTTCCCCGGCCCGCCGCCCTACCGTGTCCCGGCCCGGGAGACGGTGGCCGGGTCCGGAGCATCCGGCCGGATTCGGGCCGGACGGCTGGGGCAAGATGGGGGACATGCCCACCCTGCGTCTCGCCCTGTGCCAGGTCAACCCGACGGTCGGCGACCTCACCGGCAACGCCGACCGGGTCCGCGCGTGGACCCGCAAGGCCGCTGACTCCGGCGCCCAGCTCGCGCTCTTCCCCGAGCTGATGCTGACCGGCTACCCGGTCGAGGACCTGGTCTTCCGGCGGTCCTTCGTCGCCGCGTCCCGGGCCGCGCTGCACCGGCTCGCCGCCGACCTGGCCGACGACGGCCTCGGCGAGCTGCCGGTGCTGGTCGGCTACCTGGACGCGGACGGCCCGCCGCAGGTCAGCGCCGACGCCGAGCCGGGCCGGGGGGCCCGCAACGCGGCGGCGCTGCTGCACCGCGGCGAGGTGGTGGCCACCTACTTCAAGCACCACCTGCCCAACTACGGGGTGTTCGACGAGGACCGCTACTTCGTGCCCGGCGACACGCTGACCGTGGTCCGGGTCGGCGGCGTCGACGTGGCGCTGACCATCTGCGAGGACCTGTGGCAGGCGGGCGGGCCGTTCGCGGTGGCCCGGCAGGCCGGCGTCGGGCTGGTGCTCAGCATCAACGGCTCGCCGTACGAGCTGAACAAGGACGACGCGCGGTTGCCGCTGGTGCGCCGGCGCGCCGCCGAGGCGGGCGCCGCCATCGCGTACGTGAACATGGTCGGCGGCCAGGACGAGCTGGTCTACGACGGCGACTCGCTGATCGTGGCCGCCGACGGCACGCTGCTGGCCCGGGCGCCGCAGTTCGTGGAGCACCTGCTGGTGCACGATGTGGAGCTGCCGCCGGCGCCGGCGGCACGCGGTGGCGCCACCGACCTGGCCGACGGGATGCGGCTGGTCCGGCACGAGGTGCCGGCGGTCCCGGCCGCGCCGACCGGGCCGGCGGCGACCGGCGGGATCATCGAGCCGGTCGCCGACGAGGCCGAGGTGTGGCAGGCGCTGGTGCTGGGCCTGCGCGACTACGCCGACAAGAACCGGTTCCCCTCGGTGGTGCTCGGGCTCTCCGGTGGCATCGACTCGGCGGTGGCCGCGGCGCTCGCGGTGGACGCGCTCGGCCCGCGCCGGGTGGTCGGCGTCTCGATGCCCAGCCAGCACTCCTCCGAGCACTCCCGCACCGATGCCGAGGAACTGGCCAAGCGCACCGGCCTGGACTACCGGGTCGAGCCGATCCAGCCGATGGTCGACACGTTCCTGGCCAACATGTCGCTGTCCGGCGTGGCGGTGGAGAACCTCCAGGCCCGGGTCCGCGGCGTGATCCTGATGGCGCTGTCGAACCAGGAGGGCCACCTGGTGCTGACCACCGGCAACAAGAGCGAGCTGGCGGTGGGCTACTCGACGCTCTACGGCGACTCGGTGGGCGGCTACAACCCGGTCAAGGACGTGTGGAAGACGCTGGTCTGGCGGCTGGCGAAGTGGCGCAACGCGGACGCGGAACGGCGCGGCGAGACGCCGCCGATCCCGGAGAACTCGATCGGCAAGCCGCCGTCGGCCGAGTTGAGCCCCGGCCAGCTCGACAGCGACACGCTGCCCGACTACGACGTGCTCGACCCGATCCTGATCGGGTACGTCGACGGCGACCTGGGCCGGGACGGCCTGGTCGAGTCCGGTCACGACCCGGCGGTGGTCGACAAGGTGCTACGGATGGTGGATACCGCCGAGTACAAGCGGCGGCAGTCCGCGCCCGGCACCAAGATTTCCATGAAGGCGTTCGGGCGGGACCGGCGGCTGCCGATCACCAACCGCTGGCGCGAGGACGGCTGAGCGCGCCCGCGCCGGGAGTGAATTCCTCCACTCCGGCCTGCCCCCGACCGGCCGCCCGGTGCGACGATCGCGGGGAACCCGGGGACCGCGTGCGCGGCCTCGAGGAAGGAGATTGTCATGGTGGAGTCCACCCCGACCGAGGTGACCGCCCTCTACGGCGGGCCGGCCACCCGGCGGATCCGCACCCGCGACCTGATCGCCGCCAAGGAGCGCGGCGAGCGGTGGGCCATGCTCACCTCGTACGACCAGTACACCGCCTCGATCTTCGACCGGGCGGGGATTCCGGTGCTGCTGGTCGGCGACTCGGCCGCGAACAACGTGTTCGGCTACGAGACCACCCTGCCGGTGACCGCCGAGGAGCTGCTGCCGCTGGTCCGCGCCGTGGTACGCGCCACGACGCACTCGCTGATCGTCGGCGACCTGCCGTTCGGCTCGTACGAGGAGGGGCCGGCGCAGGCGCTGCGGACCGCGGTGCGGTTCATGAAGGAGGGCGGCTGCCACGCGGTGAAGCTGGAGGGCGGCCGGCGCTGCGCGGCGCAGATCGAGGCGATCGTCGGCGCCGGCATCCCGGTGATGGCGCACATCGGGTTCACCCCGCAGAGCGAGCACACGCTCGGCGGGTACCGGGTGCAGGGCCGGGGCGACACGGCCGAGGAGGTGCTCGCGGACGCGCGGGCGGTGGCCGAGGCGGGCGCGTTCGCGGTGGTGCTGGAGATGGTGCCGGGCGAGGTGGCCAAGCGGGTCACCGGTGAGCTGTCCATCCCGACCGTGGGCATCGGGGCCGGCCCGGACACCGACGGTCAGGTGCTGGTCTGGCAGGACATGGCCGGGTTGCGCACCGGCCGCGCGCCGCGGTTCGTCAAGCGCTACGCCGACCTGGCCGGCGCGTTGACCGACGCCACCCGCCAATTCGCCGACGAGGTACGCAACAGCGAGTTCCCCGCCGCCGAGCACACCTTCTGACGGCGTAAGGAGGGGCCCCTTGTTAACGCCTGGCGTAGAGCAGGGGCCCCTTCTTGACAGGCACGCTCAGAGATCGGTGACCCGGATGCCGGCGTGCGCCTTGTAGCGCTTGTTGATCGCGATCAGGTTCGCGGTGAACGCCTCGATCTGGTGGGCGTTGCGCAGGCGGCCGGCGTAGATGCCGCGCATGCCGGGGATCCGGGCGGCCAACGCGGCGACCACGCCGACCAGGTCCCGGTCCTCGGTGCAGATCAGCACGTCGAGGTCGATCCGGTCGACCTCCGGGTCGGCCAGCAACGGCGCGCTGACGTGGTTGAACGCGGCGCAGACCCGGGAGGCGGGCAGCAGCGCGGCGGCCTGCTGCACGGCGCTGCCCTCGGCCACGGTGAGCGCGTACGGGCCCTGCTTGTCGAAGCCGAGCGGGTTGACGCAGTCCACCACGATCTTGCCGGCCAGCGGCTCGGCGAGCGCGGTCAGGGTGGCGGCGTGCCCGTCCCACGGCACCGCGACGATCACCACGTCGCTGCGCCGGGCGACCTCGTCGTTGCCGGCGCCGGTGACCGTGGCGTCGCCCGGCACGCCGGGCAGCGCGGCGATCTCGGCCGCGGCCTCGGCGGCCCGGTCGGCCGTGCGGGAACCGATCAGCACGGTCTGCCCGGCCCGCGCGAACCGGTAGGCGAGCCCTCGGCCCTGGTCACCGGTGCCCCCGATGATGCCGACGGTGAGCCCGGAGATGTCGGGCAGCGTGGTCGCGTCGTAAGCCATGCGGCCATCCTCGCAAAGAGCGGCGGCGCACCGCGCGCCGAGACGCTGTGACAATGCCCGCGCGCGAGGGCGACACCGGTCGGGCGGACGCGCGGGCGACCCCGGTCAGGCGCGCTCGAAGGCGACCTTCCGCTCGGCCGGGTCGGCGACGGTCAGCCGGACCCGGACGCGCTCACCGAGCGGCAGTTCCCCGGTGCAGCGGGCCCGTACCGGCGGCTCGTCCAACGCGACCGTGCCGCCCGGCGTTCGGCCGGGCCGGCCGTTGCCCGCCGGTCGCGGCTCGTCCACGTCCAGCACCGCCGCCTCGAACGTCTCCCCCACCCGGGGCGCCAGCAGCACCGCCTCGGCCAGCTCGATCGCGCCGCGGGTGGCCGCGCCGGCCGTCCGGTCGGTCGCCGCCATCACCTCCGGCAGCTTCGGCAGCGCGGCACGGACGTGCGCGGGCACCTCCCGGCCGTCGTGCAGGGCGAGGCAGACCTCGGTGGCGTACCGGTCGGCGAGCCGGCGCAGCGGCGCCGTGACGTGCGCGTACGCGGCGGCCACCCCGCCGTGCTCCGGCTGCTCGGGCACCGCGCCGTCGAAGGCGGTGTACGCGGCCCCGCGCATCAGCTCGGCGGCCTGGTCGACGAACGCGGCGGCCCGGGGCTGCGACGCGTCCAGCCCGGCGAGCACCCGACCGACCGACGTGCCGTCCGGCCAGGGCACGCCGAGCGGGCCGGCGGCCAGCCGCAGCCGGTTGACCGCCTCCGTCCGGGGGCGGGGCATGGTCCGCAGCAGCCCGATCCGGCCGGCGAGCATGATGTCGGCGGCGGCCATGCCGGTCAGCAGCGAGATCTGGGCGTTGTGCTCCTCCATCGGGCCGGGGCCGCGCAGCACCAGCCGCCACCCGTCGCCGTCGGGCTCGACGTCCTGCTCGGGCAGCGGCAGGTTGATCGCGCCACGGCGCAGCCCGCGCTCGGTGAGCAGCGCGCCGATCTCGGGCAGCAGCGCGATCGGCTCGGGCAGCCGGCCGGCGTCGGCGTCGCGCTGCACGCCGCCGTAGTCGAGTTTGGCGCGGCTGCGGACCCGGGCCCGTTCGAGCGTGACCGCGACGGTGCCGCCGTCGGCGTCGAGGTCGATGGTCCAGAGCACGGCGGCCCGGTCGACGTCGGGCAGCAGGCTGGCCGCGCCCTCGCTGAGCGTGTGCGGGTGCAACGGCACGTTGCCGTCCGGCAGGTAGACGGTCTGGCCGCGACGCCAGGTCTCCGCCTCCAGCTCACCGCCGGGGCGGACGTGGGTGAGGACGTCGGCTATCGCGTACCGGACGCGGTAGCCGCCGCCGGCGCGGCGGGCGAGGTGCATGGCCTGGTCGAGGTCGCGCGAGGTCGCCGGGTCGACGGTGACGAACGGGACGTCGGTCCGGTCGGCGACGGCCGGCAGCGGCGCGGCTGCGGCGTCGTCGGCCTCGCGCTGCGCCGCGGGCGGGAAGCTGTCGGGCAGTCCCAGCTCGCGGCGCAGCGCGCCGAAGTCGATGCGGGGCGCCAGTACGCGTCGGATCACCACGCGGTCAATCCTGACAGCGCTCCGCCCGTTCCGCTCACCGACCCGGCGTGGTCGGCAGGCGGCCCCGCCCCGCCGGCGGCAGCCGTCAGGCGGACGCCCGGCGGGCCGGCGCCTTCCGGGCCGTGGTCGTGCGCGCGGTGGTGGTCTTGCGGGCCGGCGCCTTCTTGGCCGCCGTGGTCTTCTTCGCGGCGGTGGTGGTCTTACGCGCGGTGGTGGTCTTGCGCGCGGGCGCCTTCTTGGCCGCCGCCTTCCGGGCCGTCGGCCGGGTGGAGGCGGTGGTCTTCTTCGCCGCCGTCTTCTTCGCGGCCGTGGTCTTGCTGGCGGTGGTCTTCTTGGCCGCCGCGGTGACCTTCCGGGCTCCGGTCGTCTTCTTCGCCGCCGTGGTCTTCTTCGCCGCGGTGGTCTTCTTGGCCGCCGCGGTGGTGGTCTTCCTGGCCGGCGCCTTCTTCGCGGCGGTGGTCCTCTTCGCCGCTGCCGTCGTGGTCTTCTTCGCGGGGGCCTTCTTCGCCGCCGTCTTCTTCGCGGTGGCCTTCCTGGCGGGCGCGCTCTTGGCGGTGGTCCTGGTGGCCGGCGCCTTGCGCGCCGCCGACACGACCTTCTTGGCCGCCGCCTTCTTCGCGACCGCCTTCCTGGCCGGGGTCCGTCCGGCGCCGGCGCCCGAGGCGTTCGGCGACGCCTTGGTGACCGTCGTCGTCCTGCCCGCGGTGGTCCTCTTCGCGGTCGTCCGTTTCGCGGCCGGGCGGGTGGTGGCCTGCTGTGCTACGGCCATCTCGGTTCCCTTTCCTGGGGACGTGCTCTCGCCCTCGCGGAGCACGGATAACCTCGACGCGGTCCGTCCCGCGCCGTCTATCGGCCCTCCCCGGCCCAACGGGCGTCCTCGGCGTCCCACGCGTCGTTGCGCTCCCGCACCTGTTGCAGGGCGTTCTCCGCGTCGGCGGCTGAGGCGTACGGTCCGAGAACGTGCTTCGCGGGGCACACGTCGGCATCGGTCTCGACCCGGTGGTGTCGCGTGCACCAGTAGTAGTGCCCACCACTTCCGTCGTCGCTCATGCGATCACTGTGCACCGGGAACCGCCCGGCCGCCACCGGAACGCCACAAATAGTCGTCGCCTTCTCCACATTAGACCTGATCGGACCCGTTCCGAGGGGGAACGGCGGAAGACCTCCGCCGGGCGTCAGACGGGTGCCGCGACGGGCTCCGGACCGGGTGCCGAAGCCCGGGGCGGCCGGGCCGCCGCGACCGCGTACGCCACCGCGTAGGGCGTGCAGGCCAGGTAGAACATGGGCTCGACCACCACCCGGTCGGTGATGAGGAACCGTTCCCACGCCGTCGGACGGGGCAGCCCGAGCGACGAGTCGGTCCAGCAGGTGAACAGCCAGAGCGGCGCGGACACCCGGTCCACCGCGTCCGGCGGCAGGTCGGCGACGGCGGGTGCGGTCGCCGGGATCGCGGCGACCACCGTGAGGGCCACCGCCGCGTCGGCCGCGACCAGCGCGCCCAGGACCCCGACCAGCCAGGCCGTCCGCGTCCGTCCCCGCCGGGCCAACGCCCCGGCGGCCCAGACCGCCGGCACCAGCAGCGCCAGCCAGAGCAGCACGCCGGGCACCATCGCGGCCACGCCGCGCTCGCCCCGGCCGGCGAACAGGCCGAGCACCACCGCCGCCGTCGCGGCGATCGGCAGCACCACGCCGAGCGCGGTGGGCAGCGCCGGCACGCGTACGGTCCGCCGCGCGCACCGGACGACGGCGACCGCGAGCAGCGCGCCCAGCAGCGCGGTGCCGCCGGCCCAGACCGGGAGCTGTGCCGCGGTGGCCCAGCTCAGCCGGAACACCAGCCACTCGTAGGTCAGGTTCATCGTGGTCGCGGCGAGCACGAGCGCGGCGAGGCCGGCCGGCGGCGCGAGCAGCAACACCCCGGCGGTACGCCACAGGCGCCCGCGCGGCACGGCCCGGTCGACGGGCGACGTGGCCGCCCGGCTGGTCGCCAGGCTGGCGGCGAAGCGGAGCATCGCCCACCGCCGTCCCGACCGGGCCAGCTCGTGCAGCTCGGCGGCCCACTCCCGGCGCAGCTCGGCGCGGGATGCCGCCGGCCACCGGCGTACCGCCGCGCGCAGCAGGAGCGCGGCCAGCCGCCGGGTCACCACGCCGGGGCTCCGGCCGGCCCGACGCCGCCGGAGCGCGGACGGGGCCCGGGTGCCGGCGCGCGCAGCTCGGCCAGGGCCAGCCGGGCCGCGCGGATCCCGTCGCCGGTGAGACGGTAGTAGCGGCGGGCGGGCCGGCCGGCCGCGACCGGGTCGACGTCCTCCCAGTCGGCGGCGAGCCAGCCGGCCGCCCGGAGTCGGTGCAGCACCGGGTAGAGCGTGCCGCTGGGCAGGCCGGTGAGGCGCATCAGGTCGAGGCCGTAGCGCGGCTCGTCGGGTGCGGTGAGCAACGCCGAGAGCACCTTCACCACGGGAATGGTCAGTCGCACCGCCGTACTGTATCGGTTTACTACATAGGGTGGTGTCACCCGCCGGCTCGACGGCGCTTAGCAGGTGGGTCCACGATCGACCATCGGCCGGCGAGTCCCATATACGGGACCAGGGGCCGGCCGGGGCGGACCGGACAGGTGGATCACCGGCCACTCGGGTGCAGGCCGGACCTCCTTGTGGAAGCCTTCGACGAAGCATATTCACGGGAGGCGCCGGCTGTCAGCCCGCACGACACCCCGAGCGGAGACCGGCCCACCCGGCCAACACCCTGGGGAGAACACACCGTGGGCAACCTCGACGTCGCGTTGAAGAACGCGATGAGCATCGACGGCGCGATCGGAGCCGCGCTCGTCGACTACACCAGCGGCATGACACTCGGCGTGGCCGGCGGCACCGGTGAGATCGACCTGACGGTCGCCGCCGCCGGCAACACCGACGTGGTCCGCGCCAAGCTGCGCACCATCGAGATGTTGAAGCTCGACGAGGAGATCGAGGACATCCTCATCACGCTCGGCAGCCAGTACCACCTCATCCGGCCGCTGAGCAACCGCACCGGCAAGGGCCTGTTCCTGTACCTCATGGTGAGCAAGAGCCGGGCCAACCTGGCGATGGCCCGGCACCAGCTGCGCACGATCGAGGAGAGCCTGGAACTGTGAGCCGGGTGGACGATCTCCCCCGCCGTACGCCGGCCGCGGCCGGCACGCTGCCACCGGCGCGGAGGTTGCCGCCGTCGCTGGCGGGCAACCCGACGCTGCCGTACCCGGCCATCAGCCGGGAACTGTCCGCCCTGCGGCTACAGATCCCCGGTGTGCACGGCTGCGTCCTCGGCGGCGTCGACGGCCTGCTGATCACGCACAACCTGCAGAACGAGGCCAACCCGGACGACCTGGCGGCGCTCGCGGCGACCATGTTCGGGCTGGGCCGGCAGGTCGGCTTCCGGCTGGGCCAGGGCGACTTCCAGCAGTCCACCGTGCGCAACGAGAACGGCTACCTCAGCGTGTACGCGGTCAGCCGGCAGGCGTTGCTCGCCGTGGTCGGCACGGACAGCATCAACGTGGCGCGTCTGCACCTGCACGCCCCGGACACCGCGGCCCGGCTCGCCGACCTGCTCGACGGCGTCACCCCGGCCACGCCCTGACCGACCGACCCGGTCGCGCCCGCCCCGTGGCCCGGCGCGACCGGGTCGTCGTCTCACCGGCGGGGAACGTCCCGCGGTTCTACCGGGCCGCCTCCACGAGCCGCTCGACGAGCAGCGCCACTCCGACGAGCACCATCGCCGTGCCGGCGACGTACGTGGTGATCCGGGCGACGCGGGGCCGCACCCCGAGGATGCGATCGGCGGCGTAACCGAGCGGGAGGTAGAAGAGCGCGACGATGAGCACGAAGACGCCGCCGAGGGTGGCGAGCTGCGCCGGCGGCGGCCATCCGCCGGCGCTCCGGGTGAACTGCGGCAGGACCGACAGGAAGATCAGGAGGCCCTTGGGGTTCAGGGCGCTCACGCCGACCCCCCGGATGAAGTAGCGGGCCGGGGAGGAGGCGGTCACGGCGTACGCGTCGACGTCACCGACCCGCCCGGTGCCGCGCAGGGTCCGGACGCCGAGGTGGATCAGGTAAGCGGCCCCGGCCACGGTGAGCCCGCTCAGGGCGAGGGGCAGGCCCGCGACGAGCGGACCGACACCGGCCGCGACCAGGAGCGTGATGAGCGCGTAGCCGGCCATGAGGCCACCCACGGCGGGCGCCACGACGCGGTCGTGCGTGCCGGCCGCGAGCACGAACGCCCAGTCGGGACCGGGGACGACGACGAGGGTGAACGCGATGGCGGCGAACGCGAGCACGGCAGCGGGTTCCACGGCTCCTCCCTCCTGCGAGGAAACCTATCGACCATTCGACAGAATGTGTTTCCGTCTTTTGCCGCCCCGATCGCAGGTTGTGGAAGAATCTCGACGATGGATGCGTCTGATCGGAAGATCCTTGCCGAGTTGCAGCAGGACGGGCGGTTGAGCCTGACCGACCTGGCGGCACGGATCGGGTTGACGGTGTCTCCGACGCATCGGCGGGTGCGTGACCTGGAAGCGTCCGGGGCGATCGTGGGCTACCGGGCGGTGGTGGACCCGAAGAAACTGGGGTTGGGCTTCGAGGCCCTGGTGTTCGTCACCATGAAGCAGGAGGACCGGGCCACGCTGCTCGCCTTCGAGGAGGGCGTGGCAGCCGTCCCGAACGTCCTGCTGGCCCAGCGCCTGTTCGGTGACCCGGACTACCTGCTCCGTGTGCGGACGGCCGACCTGGACGCGTACGCGCGACTGGAGGACGACGTGTTGTCGGCGCTCCCCGGCGTCCAGCGGCTGAACTCCACGCTCGTGATGAAGAGCTTCGTGCTCGACCGCCCCTACCCCACCGACCTCGAATAGCGCGCGGGCAGTCAGCCGCCGAAGCGCGCGGTCCAGGCGGTCACGTCCGCGACTGTGGTGTTGCCGCCACAGACCACCAGGCCCAGCCGGGCGTCCGCACCCACCCGGTCGCGGACCCGACGGGCCGCCGGCAGCAGACATCCGGCGGCCGGCTCGGCCCAGACCTTCGCGTGCTCCGCCAACTCCACCGTGCCGCGCACCGCCTCCGCGTCGGAGACCACGAGCACGTCGGTGACCAGCGCCGTCACGTGGTCGTAGGTGAGCTGCGAGACGGTCGGCGCGCTGAGCGTGGTGACGATCGACGACAGCGACACCTCGACCGGCCCGCCCTTGGCGAGGGCCTGCGACATGGCCTGCGCGCCTTCGGTCTCCACGCCCCAGACGCGTACCCCCGGCCGGCGGGCCCGCAGCGCCGCGGCCACCCCGGAGATCAGCGCCCCGCCGCCGACGCTGACCAGCACATCGGTCAGCTCACCGGCGTCGTCGGCGAACTCCAGCCCGACGGTGCCCTGCCCGGCGAGCACCACCGGGTCGTCGAACGGGTGCAGCAGCGTGCGACCGTCCTCCCGCAACCGGGACATGAGCGCGAACGCGGCGGCCATGTCGTCGGTCAGGCGGACGTCCGCGCCGGCCGCGCGCGAGACCTCGACGGCCCGCGCCGGCGCGGTCCGCGGCATCACCACGGTCGCCGCCACGCCCAGCGTCCCGGCCATCACCGCCACCGCGATGCCGTGGTTGCCGCCACTGACCGCCACCACGCCGGCCGCCCGCTCGGCGTCGTCGAGCGCGAGCAGCTTCGCCGCCGCGCCCCGGGCCTTGAACGACCCGGTACGTTGCAGGAGCTCCAGCTTGGCGGTGACCGGCACGCCGAGCAGCTCGGACAGGCCGGGGCTGGGCACGGTGGGCGTGTGGACCACGTGACCGGCGATCCGGTCCGCGGCGGCCTCGATGTCCGCGAGCGCGATCATCACCGCAGCGTGCCACAACCCCTCGGTCCAGGACCGCGAGGGACCGCCGGCCGACCGAGGCGGCCTCCCCGCACCGGTCGGTCAGTCGGTCGCCTAGGCTGCGCGCATGTCGTTGCCGGTGGCCGGTGGTGCCGTGGCGCGGTGCGGGGCGGTCGCGCTCGCCGTCCACCCGACGGAACGGTGAGCACGATGACCGAACCCGGGTCCGCGCTGCCGTGGGGGATGCTGCACACCATCGGCGTGGTGAGCACGACGCCCAGCATGACCCGGGCCGCCGAGCTGCTGCGGGTCTCGCAGCCGGCGCTGAGCCGACGGGTGAACGCCGCCGAACAACTCGCCGGCACCGACCTGTTCGACCGCACCGGCAGCGGGGTGCAGGTCACCACCGCCGGTCGGGCGCTGGCCGACGCCGCGCGACGCATGGCGGGCCCGCTGCGCGCCGCCACCGCTCCCCCGGTCGCCGGCCCATCCGAGTGCGCCTTCGCCACCTATGTGACCTCGCTCGGCGAGCTGGTGCGGTGGTTCTCGCAACGGTGGCCGGCGAGCCGGTGGCACGGGGCCGAACTCCGGCCGGAACTCGCGATGGTCGAACTGGCGCAGGGCGCCCTCGACATCTTCCTCGGGGTGCACACGCTGCACCACGCGCCGGTCGCCGCGTCGGTACGGCGGCACGTGGCCGTCCGCGATCCGCTGCGGCTGGCGATGAGCACCCGGCATCCGCTCGCCGCGAACCCGGTGCTGACGCTCGCCGAGCTCCGGCACGAGCCCTGGCTGACCAGCAACGATCCGGCGGTCGAGCAACTCCTGGTCGAGGCGTGCCGGGGCCACGGCTTCCGCCCGCGGATCGCGTACCGGACCGACCGCACCCGCAGCATCCGGGATCTGGTGGCGGGCGGGCACGCGGTGACGCTCTGCGTGCCGGTCGCCCGCACCGACGACGAGGTGGTGGTCCGCCCGGTGATCGGCCTGCCCAGCCTGGACCTGGTGGTGGCCTGGAATCCCGAGCGGCTTCCCGCCGCACTCGCCGACCGGTTCTGCGGCGTCCTCATCGGCTGGTATCTCTCCCGCGCGTGGTCCGTGCCGGCGTTTCGGTCCTGGTTGGACACGCACCACGCCGAGGTGATCAGCGCCGGGACGATCGGCGTCGACGAGGCCGGCGACCCCGACCCGGCTCGCGACGTCATCGACTGGAACGACCTCCAGGCCGCCTTCGAGGTGCTGCGCACCGGCTCCGCCCCGCAGGCCGCCTCCCGGCTGGGCTGCTCGCCGAGCACCGTGCAGCGACGCCTCCACCGGCTGGAGCGCCAGGTGGGCGATGCGCTGCTGGAGCGGTCCGCCGAGGGCCGGCCGGAGCCGACCGTACGGGGCTTCCTGTTGCTGCACCACCTCTACCGGGCGCAGGCGGCGCGTGATGCGCAACTGACCGCCGGGACGCCGTCGATCTCCAACAACACATAGCCGCAGGCTAAATTGTCTTAGCATTGGCGGAATGGCTTTTCCGGAGCGGGAAAGCCGGATCCGCGCTTCGCGCGATTCACCTCTGGTTGCTAACGTCCGATCTCATCAAGCGTTCGTCGTCTATGTGACGGCGAGCAATTATCCACGCTCCGAAGTGGCCCACGAACTGGAGGTAAGACGTATGCGGAAACGCGTTCCCCGCCGGATGGGAGCAATGCTGCGGCACGGACTCGCCGCCCTGGCCGTGCTCGGCCTGACCGTCGTCGGCACCGTCGCCGGCAACACCGAACCCGCCCGCGCCGACTCGACTGTCGTCTGCGCCAACGCCGGTGTGCCGGCCGGCTACGTGGTCACCGGCGTCGGGATCAACCAGTGCGCCGGCTACCACCGGCTGGCCATCACCAACGACCTCTACGAGGGCATCCCCGTCTGCAGCCTGTGGGGAATCCCCGGGGGCTGGTACGCCACCGGCGGTGCCGCCAATGACGCCACCTGCGGATACAGCAACCGTTTCCAGATCAGGGCCGGCCTCTACGACGGCATCTCCGTCTGCGCGGCGACCGGCATTCCCGGCGGCTGGATCGCCACCGGCGCCCGGTCCAACGACCCGAACTGCGCGAACCTCAACCGCTACCAGATCACCTCCAGCCTGTACGACGGCATCTCCATGTGCGCGGCGTCGGACGTCCCCGGCGGCTGGGTGGTCACGCAGGTGTTGGCCAACGACCCGAACTGCGCATACCTCAACCGGTACGTCATCCGACGACTCTGATCCCGGTTCGACCTTCGGCGTAATTCCATTCCGCACAGCTCGCATCCCGCACGCGAGAAAGGCAGCAGACAATGGACAGAAGACCCTTCAGAACGTGGGCGACGACGGCCCGGAACGGCGCGGTGGCGCTGACCGTCACGGTGGCCGGAGTGGGCGCGTCCCTGGCGATCGGCAGCCCGGCCCAGGCCGCGACGACCTCCATCTGCGCGGTCGGCTCGATTCCCGCCGGGTGGGTCGCGACCCTGGGCCGCTCCAACGACCCGAGCTGCGGCTACCTGAACCGTTGGCAGATCACGAACGAGATCTACCCCGGCATGAGCATGTGCGCGGCGAGCAACGTGCCGGACGGCTGGTACGTGTCCCAGGTCCTGGCCAACGATCCCAACTGCGCCTACCTGAACAGGTTCACCATCTACCCGTACTGACCGGTGCGACAGGGACGGGCCCGGCCGGCCGGCCGGGCCCGTCCCCGAGTGGGCAGCTGATGGCGGGTGGCTCCTCCGGCGTCCTATGCGCCGCGTCACCGGCCGGATTGACTGTCAGTCGTCGAACTCGAACCCGCTCGCCTCGGCGTCCGCCATCAGCCGACGCATGCGGTCACCGTCGGACGCGACCAGATTCAGCAGGGCTTCCAACTCTTGCAGTGCCTGTCGATCGGTGCCGTAAGCGCAGAACATGCCGCCCTCCGGGTCGTAGGCGAACCGGCCTCGAAGCGTCGGAGCCTCGGTGCTGACGAGAACCTCCGCGACGCCTTCCCAGAAGTACCCGTTGGGCTCGTGACCGAGTTCCTCGACCAAGGCGTCAACCGGCGTGGTCCCCGCATCGAGCAGCAGCGAAAACCGCCCTGGAGTCGTCTCGATCAGCCTGAGCAAGGTCATCTTCGAAGCCTGGCACCGGTCGGTGGCCGGCGCAAGATCCGAACTCGTTGTCATGCCGCAGTTCCGGTTCTCCGGCCACAGCGCGGCCGAGGCGTGGCACCGGGGACACCGAGCCGACGGTCACCTCACATCGCGCAGTACGGACCGGGTCAGTGCGGTCAGCCCGGCGTCCCAGCGCTCGTCGGACCAGTCGCTCAGATGCTCCACGAGGTCGCTGCGGACGGCCGCCAGCAGGGCGTGGGCCAGGTAGTCCGCCGCCTCCGGGCCCCGCGCCTCGGAGACGAGACCGGCCAGCAGGGTGTGCCACTCCTCGTACGACTCGGCACGGTAGGGGCTGCCGTTGCCCGCGTTCTCCAGAGCCAGCGTCAGCACCCGGTTGTCCCGCTTGAACCGCACCAGTTCGCGGAGCAGGTGCAGGACCCGTTCCGCCGGTGGGCCGTCCGGCCGATCCGCCGCGAGTGTCGTCCGGAGGCGGTCGCCGCGGATGCCGTGCAGGGCACGGACGAGGCCCTCCCGGTCGCCGAAGTGCCGGAACAGCGTGCCCTTGCCCACTCCGGCGGCGGCGGCCACGTCGTCCATGGAGATCCGCTCAGGGTCGGTCGCGGCCGCGAACAGCCGATCCGCCGCAGCCAGCACCGCCTCCCGGTTGCGTACCGCGTCGGCTCGCACATGCCCTCCCCAACAAACGGACCGACGGTCCGCTAAGCTCTAAACGGACCGACCGTCCGCTTATCGTAATCCGTGGCGGACGGTCACCGACGTAGAAGGGACGCCTGTGCCGAGAACCACCGTCCAACTGTTCCACCACGCCATCGACCTCCTGCTCGCCAAGGACATGGCGGGCTTCATCGCGCTGTTCGCCGGCGACGGCGTGATGGAGTTCCCGTTCGCGCCGGCCGGGCAGCCCAACCGGCTGGCCGGCCGGGCCGCACTGCACGACTACCTCATCGGCTATCCGAACGTCCTGGACATTCGGGAGATCACCGACGTCACCGTGCACGAGACCGTAGACCCGGCGGTGGTCGTCACCGAGTTCACCGCCGCAGGCGTCGTCGTGGCCACCGGCAAGCCGTACCAGCTGCGATACATCGCCGTCCTGACCGGCCGCGACGGACACCTCGTGCACTACCGCGACTACTGGAATCCGCAGGCCGCGCAGGAACTGCTCAACGGCGGGCTGGTGCAATCATGATCCTCGTCATCGGCGGCACCGGAACGACCGGCCGCCTCGTCACCGAGAGACTCACCGCCACCGCCCACCCGGTCCGCGCCGCCAGCCGCCGGGCATCCGCCGGAGACGTTCGTTTCGACTGGTACGACCCCAGCACCCACGCCGCCGCGCTGGACGGCGCGACCGGCTTGTACCTGATCCCACCCGTCGGCGACGCCAACCCGGCACCCGTCATGCTGCCCTTCCTGGACCTGGCCCGAAGGGCCGGCGTACGGCGGGCCGTCCTGCTCAGCTCCTCGGCGATCGAGGCCGACGACCCGGGGTTGGGCGAGGTGCAGGCCAGGCTCGGCAGACTGTTTCCCCAGTGGGCGGTGCTGCGACCGTCCTGGTTCATGGAGAACTTCGTGGGCGACCATCCGCACGCGGTGAGCGTCCGGGAGCGTGGCGAGATCGTCAGCGCCACCGGCGACGCCCGGGTCGCGTTCGTCGATCCGGCCGACATCGCCGAGGTGGCCGTCCGCGCGCTCACCGACCCGACGTCGCACGACACCGAGCACATCGTCACCGGGCCCGAACGGTTGAGTTACGCCGACATCGCCGCGATCCTCACCGACATCGGCGGACGCCCGGTCCGGCACCGTGCCGTCGACGAGGACGCGCTCGCGGCGTACCACGAGTTGCACGGCCTCCCGCCCGACTTCGCCCGCTTCCTCGCGGGCCTGGACACGGCGGTCGCGGCCGGCGCGGAGGATCGGACCACCACCACCGTCGCGGACGTGACCGGACGCCGGCCCCGCTCCTTCCGGGACTTCTGCCGCGAGCGGCTACCCGGCGAACTCCCGGCCGGAGCCGCATGACGGGCGGCAATGTGCCGGCTGCGCTGGTACAGCCAGATCAGCGTGGAACTGGCGGCGGTCGGGCCCTGGCAGTGGCCCGGCCGCCCAGGTTGGGGCTTCCGCCTGCCGGGGCGGCCAAACCGATCGGCTAGCCACCGGGTGCCGGGTAGCAGCATCGGCTCCACCGCAGGATGCGGTGGTCCCCGGGAAGGCCGGGCCGGTACCGTCCGGGCTGATCAGCAACGCGGACGGCGAGGTGGACATGGGCAGCGGTGACGGTACGACGGTGCTGTGGCGCCCGACCGGGCCGGCGGAGCTGGACCTCGTCCGCGAGTCCGGATGGCGGGCATGGCCGCCGCGCCTGCCGGACCAGCCGATCTTCTACCCGGTCCTGAACGAGGACTACGCGGTCAGGATCGCCCGGGACTGGAACGTGCCCGCCTCCGGCGTCGGCTACGTGACCCGCTTCCACGTGGAGTCGGAGTTCCTGAAGCGCTACCCGGTGCGACAAGCCGGCGGGCAGACCATCCTGGAGCTGTGGGTGCCCGCTGAGGAGCTTGCCGAGTTCAACGCGCACATCGTGGGTCCGATCGAGGTCGTGCACGAGTTCCGGTAGCCGTCGAGGCGGAGAAACGGAGGTCAGCGTCTCTGCTGCCCGACCGTCATGGCTGCCGGGGCGACCCTTCGTTGCACGACCAGTCCGGCAGGCCGCACGAAGATCGATCGTCGCGCCACCGCGTCGCCCGTGGCACTGAGCTGGTATCCGTCAAGCCACACCCAGCCGTCGTAGGTCGTCCAGTCGAGTTGACGGATCACTCGGAACAGGATCGGGCTGACGAACTGCGGGCTGGCCGCCCGAGTCACCGTGATCAGATCTCCTGCCCTCACCCCAGCCACCCGAAGAACCTGTGGCGGAGACTGCTGGGGGCAGCTGGGGCCAGATCCTGACTCGCGCTCAGGTAGCACGAGGCCATGTGAAGCCTCAGCGACGCCGGGGCTCGGCAGTACTCGGTCTGCAACTCGCGTCGGCGGGTGGCACAGGGCCAGGGCCTGCCGCAGGCTTCGCAGATCCAGGTCGGCAGAACCGGCCCGTGAGTGGTCACCGACCTTCCTCCGGCCAGTGCCCACGATTGATCGGGATCCGGTGCTCAGCCCGGCACGGCAGCTCTGCGCCGCAGCGGCAGATCCGCCGCCACCTGCCCCAGGACCAGATCGGTCGATGCCGCCGG
Source organism: Micromonospora sp. NBC_01392 (assembly GCF_045040125.1). Taxonomy (NCBI): domain Bacteria; kingdom Bacillati; phylum Actinomycetota; class Actinomycetes; order Micromonosporales; family Micromonosporaceae; genus Micromonospora; species Micromonospora sp. NBC_01392. The sequence goes on from NZ_CP109549.1 coordinate 5,659,378, forward strand.
GCGAGGGTTAGAGCGGTAGCCAGCAGGTATTCGTTGTAGCGGACCATGGCAGCACCTCACAACCTACGTTACTGGGTACACCGGGTGTACTGACAATACCCCGTGTCGTCCGCCGTGGCGCCTTACGTGTTCCCTTGCGTGGGGAGGGCATCGGATGGCTGAGCCGCTGTATCAACAGATCGCCGACGACATCACACGGCAGATCGAGTCCGGCGTGTTGAAGCCCGGCGACCGGCTGCCCAGCACCCGCCAACTGTGCGACATCTACGAGGTCAGCGAGACGGTGATCCGCTTCGTCATGATTCAGCTCAAGGCGCGGAACCTCGTGTACGGCCAGCCGGGCCGAGGCGTCTACGTCAATCCCCCGGCCAAGTAGCCGAACCGGGGCAACGGGCAACGACGTCCGTCCTTCTGCCTCGGCTCAGGGGCGCTCGGGCCAGGCAGCGGGCCAAGAGCAGCCGACCTGTTTGTCAGTCGTCGAACTCGAACCCGCGCGCTTCGGCGTCAGTGACCAGGCGCCGCATGCGTTCGTCGTTGGTCGCGACCGCGTTCATCAGCGCTTCCAGCTCTTGTAGCGCGGCCCGATCGGTGCCGTACGCGCAAAACATGCCACCCTCCGGGTCGTAGGCGAACCGGCCTTCGAGCGTCGGGGCCTCGGTGCTGACGAGAACCTCCGCGACGCCTTCCCAGAAGTACCCGTTGGGCTCGTGACCGAGTTCCTCGACCAGGGCGTCAACCGGCGTGGTCCCCGCATCCAGCAGCAGCGAATACTGTCCTGGAGTCGTCTCGATGAGCCTGAGCAAGGTCATCTTCGAAGCCTGGCACCGGTCGGGGATCGGCGCAAGATCCGGAAGAGTCAGCCGCCGGGCACCGCCCCACGTCGTCGGTTGTCACACGGACGGGTCCCAGGCGGCGAGCTGATCGAAGACGCGACGGTCGCCTTCGAACTCCAGCGAATCCAGCGGTATCCGGCCGTAGAAGAACAGGACGAGGTCGCTCGCCGTGCCCCGGGCGGAGACGTCGACCGTCGTGGGATCCTCCCCGGCAGCGGACGTGAGGCGGACGACCTGTGCCCCGTCGCGGGAGAGCCGAAGGCGCCAGGAGTGGCCCTCGGTGGCGTGGTAATCGACGACGGCGGGGTCGTGTGGCCAGGCGACCGTGGTCGCGCAGAGGGTGAACTGACAGTCGTCGAACCCGTCGAGGGCGACCTCGTCCGGCAACGGCTGCGGGGCACCCAGGGTGAGCTGGACGTCGTAGGTGTACACGCGATCTCGGGAACCTGTCGCCGCGCCCAAGCACCGGAGGTCTGCGGTGACGGCGAATCATCCCACCACGTCCAACACCTGCGATCCGGGCCGGCCGCACGCAGCGCGCTCGTCAGTTGCTCGATGGACTCCGTCCACCAGGCCAGCAGTGCCTCGCGTTCCCGAGGCGCACCCGAGCCGTCGTCCCAGGCCGACTTCGCCGGGGGCGCGTTCCCGGGCCCGGCGGCGACGATGGCAGCCGATTTGCGGCGGGCCAGGCCCACGTGTTGCACGAGATCGAACAGCGTCCGCTCGGGGTGGGTCGGAACCTGCACGTCGAGACCGGGTGCCGCAGCTACCGCAGCGCGGAAGGCGGTCGACCGTTCGTCGATCAGCCGCAGGTGATCAGAGAACGTAAGAGTCCTATGCACGCGGTTTTCTACCACTACGCTCCGAAGACCGGACAACGAATTTCGCCACCGCCGAGGTGAGAAGTTGCCGTCGCAACACGCCCTCGTCGAACGGTTCAGCATCGCCCGCGAGACCATCAAGGCCGCCTTGCGGAAGCTGCAAGACGGGCGGCTGATCGTGACCCGTCAGGGCAGCGGCGCCTTTGTCCGCGCCAACACCGAACGCCCGGGTGGGGCTCCGGCCGCACATCGAGCGAGCGTTCGAGGCCTCGAACGTCACGATCGACTTCGCCGGCTTTTCCGGAGAGAGCCGTGACGGAAGCCAGCGGGGCCGCTCTGGTCGAATGGACTGGGCTTCGCCTGCCGCGCCGGTCCAACCCCGGGACTGGCTTGCCACCGGATCACCGGTCGCGGCACCAGCTCCACCGCCAAGAGGTGCCCGGCCTTCCCCCACAGCCGCCGGCTCCGCTCCGGAACCATCGAACGGCGGCCCTCAGCGGCATAGCCAGCCCGACTAGGGAAGAGATCCCACTAGCTGCCGACACTGATGACCTTTCCGCCGAGCCCGGACCGGGACGTGGGCTGGCCGACCAGTTCGACGAGCACTTCGTCGCGACAATCCTCGCCGAACACGGCAGTAACGGCTTCGGTGAAGGCGGAGACAAGTTGTGCGATGACTCTGGCTGCGTCCTCTCGCGCGAACACTTCCTCCCGCATGCCGAAGGTGACCGAGGGGGCGGCTGCAGCGACCGCCGCTCCGCCGCGGGCCCATCGACCGGTAGGAACGCCAATCAGCCTGACATCCACCGAACTTCTAGCCCATGCGCCATACACGGAGGCGACCGCATTGGTCAGTTCCTCGATGAGGTGGGATTCATGCCCGACCAGTTCCTCTTCAAGCGCGTAAAGCGTCACGTGGGGCATCGGCAACTCCTCGGTGTCGGATTGCGGCGGCGGGCCGGTGACCGGATCGTCTGCGAGCAAGCAGGGTAGGGCCCGTGTCCGTATGCCGGAAGCGATTTCCATCCTGTCGCCGAACTGAGCCGGCGCTCAGGCGTCTCCAAGGCGTCAGGGCGTCAAACGCCGCCGGCCAAAGTTGGCCAACGACAACCATCGATGCCCGAACACGGAACCAGCTCAGAGTCTTGATCACGGCTCTGAACTGGTGGGCGACGAACGAGTCGACCTGCACGCTGGATTGCGAAGGGCACACGCACTCTGAGCAGGCACTTTACCCTCCTGACACCCTCTCAGGGCGTCGCCAGGGCGTCAGGGGTCTACCAGCCCTTCTCCGACGGGCGCCTTGCTGACTGGCTCCACAGGCGGGCCTCGGCCGACAAGTACGTCATCATTTCTTCCTTCGCGGCCCCGTACTGGGCCCGGCTGTAGGGGTGCAGCTCGGCCGCACGCCTCTTTGCCGCCTCGTAGCGACGGGCAGCGTCGGGGGTGGCCGCGATGTAGGCGCGAAGGACTCGGTTCGCCGCGGGCACCAGCGACGTGACGCCGAAGATATGCAGGTGGTGGCTCCGAACGCCAGCGGTGTCCTTCGCGAAGAACAAGTGGTCATGGTCCTCAGGAAAGGCCATCGGACGATAGACGTACCCAAGCCTTTCAAGCGACCGGAGGTCAGTGACGACCGCATCGGCCTCGGGCACGACCGCCATGATGTCGATGATGGGCTTGGCCGCTAATCCAGGAATGCTGGTAGACCCGAAGTGCTCGACGCTCAGCACCGTAGGCAGCGCCTCAGACAACAGCCGTTGTTCGACCCTGAACCGCTCCGACCAGGCCGGATCGTAGGCCACCACCTCGACTACAGGCTTAGCGTCCGTCACGTCGGCCACCGTAGCGGCTCGGTAGAGCCGTCCGTCCAGTCGCGCCGCCGGCTGATGCCCAGACCGTCCGGTTCTGGGTCGTGAATCAATCTGTGGACGAGGGTTCTTGGAAAGATCATCGATTGCACGACGGGTGCGCTCCTCGCTGGCCGGCATCAGGTGCGTGTAGACCCGGAGCGTGAAGCCGGGGTCGGCGTGGCCGAGGTACGACGCCGGGGCCTTGATGCTCTCCCCCGCGTCGAGCAACAACGAGGCGTACCGGATGGTCCGCTCCGCGGCGGCGGTGCCGGGCGTGACGCCACGAGCGTCGACCTCCACGGCGGCACAGCCAGCCCGACCCGAGATGAGGTCAACTGAGCCGGCGCTCAGGGCGTCGTCAGGGCGTCAAACGCCGGCCAATGTTGACCATGAACGACCATCGACGTCCGGACATAGAACCAGCTCAGAGCCTTGATCACGGCTCTGAGCTGGTGGGCGACGGACGAGTCGACCTGTACGCCGGATTCTGTGCCCGGCACGCCCGTAGGCGCGCCGGCGGCGGCCATCCATCTAGGCCTGCCGTCGCCGGCAGGCTCCAGCGGCCTACCCGCAGACATCGGGCGGGCAGCCCTCAAGCGTCTGCGCGGGTCGTCATCTTGCGGTGACGGCCCTTTCTTGGCCTTGCTCCGGGTGGGGTTTACCGAGCCACCCCGGTCACCCGGGGTGCTGGTGGGCTCTTACCCCACCGTTTCACCCTTACCGTCCCGTGACGGGCCGGCGGTCTGTTTTCTGTGGCACTGTCCCGCGGGTCACCCCGGGTTGCCGTTAGCAACCACCCTGCCCTGTGGAGTCCGGACGTTCCTCGGCGGCGGGCTGTAGCCCGCCGACGCGACCGCCCGGTCGACTCGTCCGTCGCGCCCCCATCCTAACGACGCGCCCGCCGCGCCCATTTCCGCCCCGACACCTTGCGGCGCGTCACCCGGCCTCGGCGAGGATGACCTGCTCCAGCAGCGCGAGCGGGGTCCGCCACTGCTCGGGGTCGTCGTAGTTGCCGGCGGTGACGGCCACGCTGAGGTCCAGGTCGGGCAGGACGTAGAGGCGCTGACCGCCGTTGCCCATCGCCGCCACCAGCTCGTGGCCCGCGACGGAGTCGAGGTACCAGTGGTAGCCGTACCGCGCGCCCCATTCGGTCTGGAGGCGCGGCTGGAGCATCGTGCGGAGCCAGTCGGCCGGGACGAGCGGGCGGCCATCCCACACCCCCTCGTGCAGCACCAGCTCGCCCAGCCGGGCCAGGTCGCGGGGTGTGAGTCGCAGCCCGGACGCGGCGGAGGCCACTCCGTCCGGGCCGGCGAGCCACTCGTGGCGGTCGATGCCCAGCGGGCCGAACAGCGTCGCCTGCGCGTATTCCGGCAGGGACTGCCCGGTGCCGTCGGCGATCAGCCGGCCCAACAGGGCGGTGGCGCCGCCGCAGTAGGCCCACCGGGTGCCGGGCGGCTCGACGACAGGCCGTTCCAGGATGTAGCGGTACCGGTCCGGGGCCAACTCCATCGCGATCTCGGCGTTGGCCGGGCTGTCGTACGGAAGATCCTCGCGCCATTCCAGCCCGAGCGACATGGTCAGCGCGTGCTCGACGGTGAGCCGGGCACGCGCGGGATCCGCCGCCAGGTCGGGATAGCCCGGGAGGTGCGGCAGCAGCGGCTCCCCCGGCGCCGGGACCAGCCCGTCGCCCAGCGCGATGCCGTACAGCAGCGCGGTCACGCTCTTGGTGACCGAACGGATGTCGTGCAGCGTCCCGGGTCCGAACTCCACGACGCCCAGCGAACGCTCCCAGGTGAAATCGTCGCCGACGCCGTAGTGTGCCAACACGATCTCGTCGCCGCGAACCGCCACGACGGCGTGCAGGCCGTCGAGTTGGCCGGCGCGCAGCGCACGGTCCAGTCTGTCCCGCATCGATGCCTCCCCCGTGCCCCCGTCACGCCTGGTTATACCGGAATCCGGGCCGCACAGTGGTCCCCCCGACTCGTACCCGGACAGCCGGACCCGGGCGTACTAGCCTCGGGGATCATGGACCTCTCCGACGTCGCGCTGCTGCTGGTCGCCGGTCTGGCCGCGGGCACGGTGAACGCGGTCGCCGGTGGCGGCTCGCTGATCACGTTCCCGGCGCTGATCGCGACCGGGCTGCCGCCGGTGGCGGCCAACGTGTCGAACTCGGTGGCGGTCTTCCCGGGGTACGCGGCGAGCGTGGCGGGCAGCCGGGCGGATCTGCCGCGCGGTCGGGCGTTGTGGTCGCTGCTGCCCACCGCGGCGGTCGGCACGGCGTTGGGCTGTGTGCTGCTGCTGGCCACGCCGGCGCGCGCGTTCGAGGTGGTGGTGCCGTTCCTGGTGCTCGGCGCGACCGCGATCCTCGCGTTCCAGGATCCGCTGCGCCGGCTGGTGGGCCATCCGTCGCGGTTGAGCCCGCGCCGCCGTACCGTCACCGTGCAGACCATGGTCCTGGTCGGCACGGTGTACGGCGGCTACTTCGGTGCGGCGCTCGGGGTGATGCTGGTGGCCGGGCTGGCCCTGGTGCTGGACGCCACGCTGGCCCGGGTGACGGCGGTGAAGAACCTGCTCTCGGCCGTGGTGGGGCTGACCACGCTGGTGATCTTCGCGTTGTTCGGCCCGGTGCAGTGGGCGGCCGTCGCGGTGGTCGCGCCGGCCACCGTCGTCGGGGGGTACGCGGGCGCCCGGCTGGCCCGCCGGCTCCCGGCGGTGGTGTTGAAGACGGTCATCGTGCTGTTCGGCACCACGATCGGCCTCTACCTGCTGTGGCGCGCGCTGACCTGACGATCGGTCAGTACGCCTCCCCGACCGGCTCCTCCGGGGCGTGTTCGGCGGCGCGGGCGGCCCGGTTCCAGATCACCCGTTCGCCGTAGCCGGCGGCCATCAGGTGACCGAACGCGAGGTAGACCAGCACGCCGACGGCGAGCACCCCGAAGCCGACCCAGAACGGCAGCGCCAGGCCGTGTTCGGCGAGCTTGCCGGAGATGATCGGCGCGGGCGCGGCGGCACCCCAGCGGACCAGGTTGAACGCGCCGGTGGCGATGCGCCGGTCGGCGGAGCCGAGGCCGAGCGCCAAATCGGTCAGGTTGGCGTTGGCCAGGCCCATGAACAGGCCGGCGACGACCAGCACGACGAGCGACATGGCGGTGCCGGTGGAGGTGGCGAACAGCACCATGCAGACCAGCAGGCCGAGGATGGCCACGCCGACGGTCTGCACCGCGCCGATGCGGTGGGCGAGCCGGTGGCCGATCAGCAGGATGCCGGCGGCCAGGCCGAGACCCCAGCCGGTGAACGCGAGGCCCAGCGGGATGACGTCGAGGCGCAGGAACAGCGGCGTGTAGCCGAGCACCACGAAGAACACGAAGTTGTACGCGGCGGTGACCACGCAGAGCGTGATGAACGCCGGCCGGCGGTAGGTGGCGAAGATCTGGCCGACGCGTACCGGGGTCTGCTTGTTCGTGGGTTCGCGGAGCTTGCGGGCGGCGACGCCGAGCGCGAGCACCATGAACACGCCGCAGACGAAGAACGGCAGCCGCCAGCTCACCTCGCCGAGCAGGCCGCCGATGAGCGGGCCGACGGCGAAGCCGAGGCCGAGCGCGGTCTCGAAGAGGCCGACCACCCATTCCCGGTCGTTGGCGAGGTTGACCAGCACCACCATGGCGGTGGCGAAGAACATCGCGTTGCCCAGCCCCCAGACGCCGCGCAGCACGGAGAGCTGGACGATGTCGTTGCTGAACGAGGCTCCGATGGCGGCCAGGCCGACCACCGAGACACCGGTGATGAGCACCGGTTTGAAGCCGAACTTCCCGCTGGCCAGCGTGGCCGGGATCATGCCGACGGCCATCACCGCGATGTACGCGGTGAAGAGCAGTTCGACCTGCCAGGCGGTGACGCCGATGGCGTCGCCGATGGCGGGCAGGATGGGGTCCACCACCGCGATGCCGGCGATGGCGAGGAACGCCACGAGCGTGGTGGCGTAGATGGCACTGCGGTTGGGTTCGGATCGCCGATCCACTCCGCAACCTCCCAGATAGCTGTATCGTACAGGTAATTTCCTTGTATCATACAGCTATGAGCGACGACGACAACGCGAAGGAAGTCACACTCGGCCGCATCGAGACCGAGGTCGCCCTGCTGATGCGGCTGGGCGAGGCCACCCGACGCGGCACCGGCACCATGGAGCACCGGCTGCTCGACCGCGCGGCGTACGTGATCCTGCGGCACCTCGACGACGCCGGCCCGCAGAACGTCTCGGCGCTCGCCGCCCGGCTGAACCTGGACGGCTCCACGGTCACCCGGCAGGTCTCCGCGCTCCAGCGCGACGGCCTGATCGCGCGTACCCCCGACCCGGCCGACGGGCGCGGCACGGTGATCACCGCGACGCCGGCCGGGCTCCAGCGGATGGCGGCCGTGCGGGCCGCGCGGACCCGGCTCTACGGCGAGATGCTGTCGGCCTGGTCCGACGACGACCGGGACACGCTCGCGGAGCTGCTGCACCGCCTCAACGAGGCCCTGGACGCGCGCAACCGTCGCCGCTGAGGCCCTTGTTAAGCGGGGCCCCCTGTTATGCAGAATGCGTTAACAGGGGGCCCCTCCTTCTACGCGACGGGTTCGGGGGCGGGGTCGGCGCGCTCGGCGGAGACGCGGGGCGTGCCCTCGTCGGCGAAGTAGTCGTCCGGCGTGGTGCCGTCCGGGCCGTCGGCCACCTTCGCGGCCCGCAGCACCAGCGTGCCCAGCGCGGCCACCACCAGGTTCACCAGCACCGCCACGATCCCCACGTAGATCGTCTTCTTGGTGTCGAAGCCGAACTCGGAGAGCGGGAACGCCGAGCCGGCGAAGTGCTTCTTCCCGGTCGCCGGGTTGCCGATCTGGTAGAGCATCCACATGCCGAGGCCCATGCCGGCCACCCAGCCGGCGATCAGCGCGCCCCGGTGGAACCAACGGGTGTAGAGGCCCAGCGCCACCGCCGGCAGCGTCTGGAGGATGATCACGCCGCCGATGAGCTGGAGGTCGATGGAGAACTGCGGGTCGAGGAAGACGATGCAGGCCACCGCGCCGACCTTCACCACCAGCGAGGTGATCTTCGAGACGTTCGCCTCCTGCGCCGGCGTCGCGTCCCGCTTCAGATATTCCTTGTAGATGTTGCGGGTGAACAGGTTCGCCGCCGCGATCGACATGATCGCCGCCGGCACCAGCGCGCCGATGCCGATGGCCGCGTACGCGACGCCGGCGAACCAGTCCGGGAACTGCTGGTCGAACAGCAGCGGCACCACCGTGTTCCCGTCGACGCTGCCGGCCTTGGCGCCGGGCAGCGGCTTCACGTTCGCCGCGATGGCCATGTAGCCGAGCAGCGCGATCAACCCGAGCAGCAGGCTGTACGCCGGCAGCGCGGACATGTTCCGCTTGATCACGTCCCGGTTCCGGCTGGCCAGCACGCCAGTGATGCTGTGCGGGTAGAGGAACAGCGCCAGCGCCGAGCCGAACGCCAGCGTCACGTACTGGAGCTGGTTGTTGGCGTTGAGCAGGATGCCGTCGTTCGGGTTGTTGGCCGTCGCCTGGAACTTCGCGTCGGCAGCGTCGAAGATGCTGCCCCAGCCGCCCAGCTTGTACGGCAGGTAGATCACCGCCACCAGGATCACGACGTAGATCAGCGAGTCCTTCACGAACGCGATGAGCGCCGGCGCGCGCAGCCCGGACTGGTAGGTGTAGGCGGCCAGGATCGCGAACGCGATGATGATCGGCAGGTGCCGGGCCACCGCGCTGTCCCCGGTGACGCCCATCGTCTTGAGCACCGCCTCGATGCCCACGAGCTGCAACGCGATGTACGGCATGGTGGCGACGATGCCGGTGATGGCGACCAGCAGCGCCAGGATCGGCGAGCCGAACCGGTTGCGGACGAAGTCGGCCGGGGTGACGAAGCCGTGCCGGTGCGAGACCGACCAGAGCCGGCACAGCACCAGGAACACCATCGGGTAGATGACGATCGTGTACGGCACGGCGAAGAACCCGGCCGCGCCGGCCCCGAAGATCAGCGCCGGCACCGCCACGAACGTGTACGCGGTGTAGAGGTCACCGCCGACCAGGAACCAGGTGATCCAGCCGCCGAAGCTGCGCCCGCCCAGCCCCCACTCGTCGAGGTGGGCCATGTCCTGCGGCCGGCGCCACCGGGCGGCCACGAAGCCCATGGCGCTGACCAGCAGGAACAGCACGGAGAAGACGATGATCTCGGTGAGGTGGTCACGCCACATCAGTGGTCACCCCGCTTCTTCTTGGTCATCTGGTAGACCAGCGTGGTGGTGCCGACGCCCAGCAGGATCCAGGCCAGTTGCAGCCAGTAGAAGCGCGGGAACCCGAACAGCCGGGGCGAGTCGGCGTTGAAGAAGGCCGGGATCAGCGGCACCACGATCGGGATGAAGAGCAGCCAGTTCCAGGGGCTCTTGTCCTTCGCCCGGGAACGCGCCGTGTCCAGCGCCTCCGGTTCCGGTGTGGCCATTGACAACCTCCGGGAAGTCGTAGCGGGCCAGGTGACGGCCGGAGGCTACGACCCGGTGAGCCCGGTCACATTCGACAGGCGGACGTCGATGCGCCGAACGGCCGCCCGGCTGCGCCGAACGGCCGACTCCCGGTCAGAGGTCGGTGAGGTGGGCGGTGTCGTTGACCGAGCGGACCGCGACGCCGCCGTCCGGGTACAGGTCGAGCACCGAGACGCCCGCGGTGTCCAGGTAGAGCCGGTGCAGGAACGCGTCGCCGGCGGCCAGCGCGTCGCGCAGCACCAGCTTGATCGGCGAGACGTGCGAGACCACCACCACGGTCTCCCCCGGGTACGCCGACCGCAGCCGGTCCACCGCCCGGCCGGTGCGTTCCGCCACCGCGGCGAACGACTCCCCCTCCGGCGGCGCGACCCGGGTGGAGGCGAGCCAGGCGTCCAACTCGCCCGCCCAGCCGTCCCGCACCTCGGCGAACGTACGCCCCTCCCAGACCCCGAAGTCGCACTCGATCAGGTCGTCGTCGGTGCGTACCGGCGGGTTGCCGACCAGCGCGGCGACCGCCCTGGCGGTGGCCGTACACCTCGACAGCGGTGAGCTGACCACGGCCGCGACGGACGGCGCCAGCGCGGCCACCCGGGCGGCGGTGGCCCGGGCCTGGGCCCGGCCCCGCGCGGTCAGCGGCACGTCGCCGCGACCGGAGTACTGCTTCTGCACGGTGCGTTCGGTCTCCCCGTGCCGCACCAGGATCAACCGGGTGCCCTCCTCGGTGGGGCGCGGTTCCCAGGAGGCCGGCGTGGTGGCCGGGTCGGTGCCGGTGGCCTTCGCGGTGGCGGCGCGGGCGGCCACCTCGCGGGCGGCGGCCCGGGCCGCCGAGTCGGGGCCGGCGACCTCACGCGGCGGCTGCGCGGCACGCGACGCCGCCGCCGTCGGGGCGCGGCCGGCGGCGGCGTCCATGGCGGCGTTGGCCAGCGCGTCGGCGTGCTTGTTGCGCTCCCGGGGGATCCAGGTGAACCGGACGGCGGTGAACCGGCCGACCAGCCCGGCGGCCTGGGCGGCCAGCGGGCGCAGCCCGGGGTGCTTGATCTGCCAGCGGCCGCACATCTGCTCGACCACCAGCTTGGAGTCCATCCGCGCCTCGACCTCGGCCGCGCCCAGCTCGGCGGCGGCCTCCAGCCCGGCGATCAGGCCCCGGTATTCCGCCACGTTGTTCGTCGCCGTGCCGATCCCCGCCGAGCGTTCGGCCAGCACCTCACCGGTCTCCGGGTCCCGGACCACCGCGCCGTAGCCGGCCGGGCCCGGGTTGCCCCGGGAGCCGCCGTCGGCCTCGATCACGACCGCGCGTACCGCCACGGCGGCTACAGCCCCGACTCGTTGGTCCGGACCATGATCCGGCGGCACTCCTCGCAGCGGACCACGTCGTCCGGGTCCGACTTGCGGATCCGGGCCAGGTCGGCGCCGGACAGCTCCAGCCGGCAGCCACCGCAGCGACCGCCGGTGAGCAGCGCGGCGCCCATCCCGGTGTCCTCGCGGATCTTGTCGTAGAGCGTGACCAGGTCCGCCGGCAGGTCACCGGCGAGCGGCTGCCGGGAGGTGCGCTTGAACTCCTCCTCCTTGGCGATCTCGGCGAGCGCGTCGTCGCGGCGCTGCTCGGTCGCGGCCCGGCGCTCCCGTGCCTCGGCGATCCGGCTCTCGATGCCGTCCAGCACGCCCTGCGCGGTCTCCCGCTGCTCCATCAGCTCCAGCTCGGCGTCCTCCAGGTCGCTCTGCCGGCGGTTCAGCGAGACCAGCTCGTGCTGGAGCGCCTCCAGCTCCCGGGCCGGGCCGTTGCCCGAGGCCAGCCGGGCCTCGTCCTTGCTCTTGCGGGCCCGCACCTGGTCGACGTCCTTCTCCAGCCGGGCGATGTCCCGGTCCAGGTCGTCGACGGCCACCTGGGCGCGGACCCGCTCGTCCTCCAGCGCCGACAGCTCGCGCGCGAGCGCCTCCAGCTCGGCCCGTTCCGGCAGGCTGCGGCGACGGTGCGCCAACTGGGCGAGCGTGGTGTCGATCGCCTGGAGGTCGAGCAGGCGACGCTGCACCTTCGGGTCAGCCTTCACGGTCGGGGCTCCTTGTCGTCCGGTCGGGGCGCGGCGGCGTGCACGGTCCAGGGGTCGGTGTCCAGGTCGGACACCACGGTCTCGACGCCGAGGTCGTCGGCCAGGTGGGCGGCCAGGTCGTCCAGCCAGGGCCGTTCGGTCGCCCAGTGGGCGGCGTCCAGCAGGGCCGGGCCCCCGGCGGCGAGGTGCTCGCCGGCCGGATGGTGGCGCAGGTCCGCGGTGAGGAACGCGTCCACCCCGGCCGCCGCCGCCTCGGCGAGGAAGGCGTCCCCCGAGCCGCCGCTGACGGCGAGGGTACGAACCATACGCCCGGGATCCCCGGCGGCGCGAACGCCCCAGGCGGTGACCGGGAGCACGTCGGCGGCCAGCCGGGTCAGCTCGGCCAGCGTGACCGGCGTGGGCAGCTCGCCGACGCGGCCGATGCCCCGGCCGGGCGCGTCGGCCGGTGAGCCGGGGCGGGGCCGGTGCAGCGGACGCAGCCCGGTCAGCCCGAACCGGGCGGCGAGCGCGTCGGACACGCCGGGGTCGGCCACGTCGGCGTTGGTGTGCGCCACGTACAGGGCGACGTCGGCCTTGATCAGCCGGTGCACGATCCGGCCCTTGAACGTGGTGGCCGCCACCGAGGAGACGCCGCGCAGCAGCAGCGGGTGGTGCGCGACGATCATGTCGGCGCCGGCGGCGAGCGCCTCGTCCACCGTCTCCGGGACCACGTCGACCACGCAGGCGACCCGGCGGACCGGCTGGTCGGGCTCGCCCACCACCAGGCCGACCCGGTCCCACTCCTCCGCCCAGGCGGGCGGGTAGCGGCGGTCCAGGGCGGCCACCACGTCGGCGACCGTGGGCGTCGATCCGGTTGTGCTCACGGCCGGCCAGCTTACCGGCCGTCCGGCGGTTTCCACGTCCACGGCGTTAAGCGGGGCCCCCTGCACCACCGAATGCGTTAACAAGGGGCCCGTGCTTACACCTCAGGCGGCCAACGGGCGGGCCGCGCCGCGCAGGGCGGCCAGGCCGGCCTCCCAGGGGAACGCGTCCAGGTGCTGCTCGCCGGTCCCGGGCGGGTGCAGGCGTACGACGTGGTCGCCGAAGACCACCCGGACGCCCCACTCGGCGAGCCGGTTCAGGCTGGCCCGGAACGCCGGGTGCCCGGCCATCGCCACGTTGGTGAACGGGACCGCCGCGATCGGCACGCCGAGCCCCTGCGCCTCGATCAGCAGGCCGAGCGCGAGCGTGTCGGTGATGCCCGCCGCCCACTTGTTGACCGTGTTGACCGTCGCCGGGCAGACCAGCATGGCGTCCGCCGGGGGCAGCACGTCCGGGTCACCCGGGTGCTTGTAGTGCGTACGGACCGGGTGGCCGGTCTGCCGCGCCAACGCGGCCCGGTCGACGAACTTCGCGCCGTCCGGTGTGGTGACCACGCAGACCGTCCAGCCGTCGGACCGGGCGAGGTCGACCAGCCGGCCGACGTGACGGGCCAGCGGCGAACCGCAGGCGATGACGTAGAGCACCCCGTGGTGCCCGTCGCTGGTGTGCGGACCGCTCATCGGCCCCGGCCCGCGCTCATACTCCGACTCCCATGTGCTCAGCCAACTCCGCAATCGGCGGCGGCGGCGCACCACGTGTGCGACGGAGCACGTCCGACATCAGTTCGTGGGCGATGGGCCGGCACCGGATCTCGGAGGGCGCGAGCCGGTCGCCCTGCAACAGCATGTCGCCGGCGTTGGCGACGTCGCCGATCTGGGCGTACCCCCGGGCCAGGTCGAGCAGGTGGTGCGCGCGCCGCTCCGGCAGGAGCGCGTTGAACGCCGCGGTGGGCAGCCGTTGGTGGGTCTCCACCGCCCGGCCGCCGTCGCCCAGCTCGACCGCCGCGGCGGCGCGGTGCAGCTCCAGGTTGGTCGGGCCGAACGACGTCCAGTAGTGGTTGTGGTCGCCGCCGAGCAGGACGGCCGCCTCGGCGGCACCGCTGATCAGGTCGTCCACGGTCGCCGAGTCGCCGATCCGGGCGGCGGCCATGGCGCCCTGGAGCAGCAGCGAGCCGTAGACCGAGAGACGCTCCGGCCGGGCCTCGGTGTCGCTGCCGGGGGCGAGCCGGTCGGCGATCCGCACGTTGAGTTCGAGCGCGGGGCGGGGGCGGCCCATCGCGACGAGCGCGTTGCAGACCCGGGTGGTGGCGATGCCGGCGAGCAGCGGGTCGTCAGCCCGCTGGGCGACCGCCATCGAGCGGTCGGCGGCCAGCCAGGCCAGGTTGCACTCGCCCAGCTTGCGCAGCACCGAGGAGGCGATCTGGTAGACCTGCCCGAGCAGGTGGGCGGCCTCCCGACCCTGGTCGTCGCCACCGTAGACGGCGTCCGCCGCCTGGGCGTCGCGCAGCAGCTTGGGCAGCGCCCGGGTGAGCATGCCGTAGCGGCCGTACTGGTAGGTGAGCCAGGCGTGGTTGACCGCCTTGCGCATGTCGGCGAGCGGTGGCGGGTACGGCGCCGCGTCGAAGTAGGCGCTCATCGAGTCGTAGCGCTCCAGGGCGGAGCGGATCTCCTCCACCTCGACCTGGTCGATGCAGTTGAGCGCGTCGCTGCGGCGCTCCGGGTCCTTGCCGTGCAGCAGTTGCACGTCGATCTGGAGGATGTCGGCGATCTCGTAGAGCACGGAGAACTTGTCCAACCGGCGGACCCCGCGCTCCACCTTGTCCACCCAGCTCTTGGACTTGCCGAGCCGGTCGGCGAAGACCTGTTGGGACATCTTGCGACGGCTCCGCCAGTACGCCACCCGCCGGCCTATGGGTAGTTCGTCCATCCCCGCACCCTCCCCCTGTCGGCGCCGGCCGGTCACCGCACGTTCACCAGATTTGCCCTGGTCGCACAGGTTGTACGTCAGCCGTCCAGCCAGTTCTCGTAATTTTCGTGCAAGTTGCACCGGCCATTCGTCAGGTCAACGATCCCGGGTTACGGCAGTGACGGTTCTCGACGCGTGGCGGTGGACGATTCGGTGGGGCGAGAGGGGATGGCACACATGTGGGGGAACGTCCGACCGCGCGTCACTCACCTGTCGCCGCTGGAGCGGGTGCGGCTGCGACGGGTCGCGATCCGGTACGCGCTGCACGGCTGGCCGGTCACGCCCGGCGCCTGCCTCGCCAACAGTCGCTTCGTCTGCGGCCGGGCCGGCTGCCCCACGGTGGGCTGCCACCCCGCGCTGGAGGAGTGGGACCACGCAGCCAGCGCCGATCCGGCCCGGGTGGCCACCTGGTGGCGCAGCCGCCCACACGGGGTGCTGCTGCCCACCGGGCGCGCGTTCGACGTGCTGGAGGTCGCCGCCCACCTGGGCCGGCAGGTGCTGGAGACGGTCGCCGCCCACCCGGCCGGCTTCGGCGTACGCGGACCGGTGCTGGTCACCCCGACCGGCCGCTGGATGTTCCTGGTCCGCCCCGGCGACCCGCTGCGACCGGAGCTGGAACACTGCTTCCACGTGGTGCGGCACGGCCCCGGCTCGTGGATCCCGGCCCCGCCCACCCGGCTGCCCGAGGGCGCGGTGCGCTGGGCGGTCGCCCCGGAACAGGCCCGCTGGCAGCTCCCCGACTCCTACCTGGTGCAGAACGCGCTGATCGCGGCGTTGCGGGCAGCCGGCGTCACGCTCACCCCGGAGCTGTTCCCCGGTCATCTCCCGCTGCCCCGCCGGGGTCGCTGACCCGACCGGTCGACTGCCCGACTGTCGCCGAGAGCGACCTCCCCGCCACCGGGCTCGTTGAGCCGGGCGAGGGCGCATCCGCGCCAGAGCGGGGGTTGAGGATGTCCAGGGACGACGCGGCCCGCCACACCGGCGGCACCGAGCCACCACCGCACCACCGCCGCCGCCCGCACCTGTGGGCCTTCACCCGCCCCCGCGGCGCCCGCCCCCCGGGTGCCCGCCCCCCAGGCTCCCGCCCCGCCATCCTCCACCGCCCCCTCCGCTGACCCGCGCCCCCGTTGTCCCCCTTCGCGCTGTCCCCCTTCGCGCTGTTTCACGGAAAGAGTGCCTGTGCGCGGCCGGATAGGCCCTCTTTCCGTGAAACAGCGCATCCGGAGGGCCGGGGGGTCAGGAGGTTGCGGGGAGGGCGTGGGAGCGGAGGAGGCGGGCGTCGTCCGTCACCACGGCGTGCCGCCAGGGCGCGGGAAGACGGTCCAGCCAGGCGATGCCGGGCTCGCCCATGGCCACCGCCGCCGTCGCGTACGCGTCCGCCACGCCCAGGTCGGGGCCGACCACGGTGACCGAACGCAGGCCGGCCGCCGGCGTGCCCCGGCGCGGGTCGACCACGTGGTGGCCGCGCTCGTAGACACCGGAGGTGGCGACCGCCAGGTCGGTGCCGGTCAGCACCAGGCAGGTGGCCGCCGGGTCCCACGGATGCCGCACCCCGATCCGCCACGGCTCGCCGGTCGGGCTGTGCCCCCGGACCCGGACGTCGCCGCCCGCGTTCACGCAGTGGTTCGGGGCGCCGGCCGCCACCAGCCGGTCCGAGGCGACCTGTGCCGCCCACCCCTTCACGTAGCCGGACGGGTCCAGCCGCCCGGTGGCGTACGCGTCGAAGAAGCCGTCCGTGGCCGTCCACAGGTCGGCGCAGCGCGCCAGCACCGCCCGCAGGTCGCCGGAGGCGTCGACCGCCCGCAGCTCGCCCCGGTCCAGCCGGCACACCTCGCTGTCGTCCCGGTACGTGCTGAACCGGGCGTCCACCTCGCGCAGCCAGTCGAACGTGCGCTCGGCCAGCTCGTGCGACGTGGCGGCGGGCAGGTCGTCGGCCAGGTCGAGGCTGATCGCCGTACCCATGATCTGCTCGACCCGACGCAGGCCGGGCCGGCCGGCGGCGGCCAACCGCGTCACGCCCTGTCGAGGGCGGACTGCAACGACTGCTTGTACGCGGTGCTGGTGTACGTGGCGCCGGAGACGGTGTTCAGGTTGGCGCTCTGCTTCGCCACCACCTCGCCGGAGCTGCCGCTGTAGCGGGCCTGCACGTCGTCGGCGCGCTGCCCCTCCTGGCCGCCGACCGGCATGTCCAGCCCGGTCGCGTCGACGATGCGGCTGCCGCTCAGCGTGATCTGCACCCGCAGCGACCCGTACCGGTAGGTGACGGTCGGCCCGGTGACCGTCCGCGTGGTGGGCTTCGGCGCCTTCGTGGTGGTCCTCGGCGCGGCCGGGGCGGTCCGGGTCCGGGTGCTGGTCCGGGTCGCCGGGGTCCGGTCGGCGGAGGGCTTCGCGCTCGGCTTCGCCGAGGTGCTGGGCGCCGCCGACGGCGTCACGCCGGACGCGGTGGGCGGCGGGGCGTCGGGCGCGGGTGAGCCGCCCGGCGCGACCGGAGCCGACGCGGCCGGCACGTCACCGGCGGTGGCCTGCCCGGCACCGGGGCCGCCCTTGAGGACCACAAGCGCGGTGGTGCCGGCGGCCAGTCCGGTGATCGCGATCAGCGCGCGACGCATGGTGGATGCCTTCCTACAGCTCGAACGCGGTGAGGTGGATCTGGCGGCGGGGCACGCCGGCCGCCCGCAGCGCCCGCACGGTCTCGTCGACCAGGCCGCCCGGCCCGCACAGGTAGACGTCGCGGCGGGTCAGGTCGGGCACCAGGTGGCGCAGCCCCTCCGGGTTCATCACCTGGCGGGGCCCGGGGTCGTCGCGGCGGCCGATGACGTACCAGACCGAGGTCTGCCGGGCCTGGGCCAGCCAGTCCAGCTCCTGGTGCAGCAGCACGTCGGCCGGGGTACGCGCGCGGTAGATCAGCGCCGCGCCGGGCGGCAGCTCCTCCAGCATGGCCCGCAGCGGCGCGATGCCGCTGCCGCCGGCGATGAGCAGCGCCCGCTCCCGGGTGCGGTGCGCGGCGGTGAACGTGCCGGACGGGCCCTCCGCCCACACCCGGGTGCCCGGGGTGAGGTCGCGCAGGTCGGCGGTGTGCCCGCCGACCACCTTCACGGTGAGCCGCAGCCAGCGGCCGTTGGTCGCCGCCGAGACCGAGAACGGGTGCGACTGCCACCAGCCGCCGGGGTTGAGGAACCGCCAGCGGAAGTACTGGCCGCCGAGCATGTCGATCTGGTTGAGCCGCTGCCCGGTCAGATAGACCGAGACGGTGTCCGGGCTCTCCGCCACCACGTCGGCCACCCGCAGCCGGTGCCGGAGGTTGAACACCAGCGGCGCGATGATCCGGCCCCACGCCAGCGCGGCCACCACCAGCAGGTACGCGGCGATCCAGCCGGTGCGCACCGGCCCCGGCTCGTGGAGCTGGGCGCCGTTGCTGAACTGGTGCGCGTAGCCGAGCAGCAGGGTGAGATAGCTGGTCAGGTGCAGCACGTACCAGAGTTCGTAGGGCAGCCGGCGGCGGATGCCGCGGACCGCGGTGAACCCGACCACCACCATGATCCCGGCGGCCACGAACGCGGAGAGCATGTCCTCGTAGTCGGTGAGCAGCGCGCCGACCTCGCCGAACACGGAGTTGCGCTCCTGCCGGGCGTAGCCCACCACCAGCAGCGCCATGTGGGTGAGCACCGCCACCAGCAGCGTCGCGCCGAGGTCCCGGTGCAGCCGGGAGATCCGCTCGCCGCCCAGCACCCGTTCCAGCACGCCGAGCCGGCTCATCGCCAGCACCTGCACCAGCAGCAGGTAACCGGCGATCAGGCCGGTGATCCGGCCACCGGCGGTGAGCAGGTCGGCGGTGTCGGCCAGCGAGCCGGCCGGGGTGTCCAGCCACCACGGCAGGACCGCGACGACCAGACCGAGCCAGAACGCCGCCGCCAGCGCCCGCCGGCCGCCGGGCCCGCGACGCGGCCGGCCCGGTGGTACGGGAGCAGCCGGACGGCCGCCGTACGGGGCGGAGTGCCCGGTACGACGGCCGGCGGCGTCGGTGTGCTGATACGTCACGCGTACATCTTGATCGGGGTGAACTTCTGCCGGGGGAAGACCTTGTCCACCTGGGCGGCGGTCAGGCCGAAGCGGCCCTGCGCCACCGACCCGTAGACGTTGAACATGTTGTTGTACTCCGGCACGTCGCCGCTGTCCAACTTGTCCAGGCCGTTCCAGGTGCCCAGCAGCGAGCCGGCGAGCTTGCGCCCGGACAGCACGGTGACCACGCCGCCGTGCCCGTGGTCGGTGCCGCCGCTGTTCGAGGCGACCCGCCGGCCGAACTCGCTGGACACCATGACCGTCACGTCCGCGGCCTTGTCACCCAGGTCGGTGAAGAACGCGGCCATGGCGGTGGCCAGCTCGTTGAGCCGCCGCCAGAGCTGGCCGCCCTCGCTGGTGCCCTGGTTCTCGTGGGTGTCGTAGCCGCCCATGCCGACGGTCGCCACCCGCACGTTCGCCCCGCCCTTGATGAGCTGGGCGAGCTGCTGGAACGCGTTCCCGACGCCCTCGTACTTGACGCCGGCCGCGGCGGCGTACGGCTTGGCGGCGAGCTTCTGGGCGGTGGACAGCGCGCCCATGCCCTCGATGACCGCCTCCTCCACCGGGTGGTTGATGCCGGTGAACAGGCCGCGGATCGCCTTCTCGGTGGCCGCGCGGTACTTGTCGTCGCCGTTGAGCCGCAGCTCACCGACGTTGTTGAGGGAGATCGCGCCGTTCACGCCGACAAGCGAGCGGGGCAGCGTGCTGCCGATCCCGACGCTGCGGAACGCGGTGCCCTTGCCGAGCGTGTCGACCAGGCTGTCCAGCCAGCCCCGGCCGCCGGTCTCGCCCGGCAGGCCGCCCAGGTTGCAGGCGTCGGCGGCCTGGAAGTGGCTGCGGGACAGCCGCGGGTCCGACACGGCCGGCACGAAGCCGAGCTGCCCGGCCTTGAGCCACTTCTCCAGCGGGGCGAACGCGCTGGTCAGCTTGAAGCCGCGGGCCAGGGCCAGCGAGTCGTTGCCGAGCAGCAGGTCGGGGCGGGACTTGCCGAGCACCGGGTCGTTCGCCGGGGCGACCAGGCTCAGACCGTCCAGCCCGCCGTAGAGGAAGACGTGGATCAGCGTGCCGGTCTTGGTCGCCGCGAACGACGCCGAGGTGGTCACGAACTGCGCGGTCGCCAGCGCGGTCGCGGTGGCCGCCGCGCCGGCCACGAAGGTACGCCGGGTGACGCCCCGGCCGTCCTGCTGGGCCTCCTCGACCTCCTCCAGCCGGCGGTACCGGTCGGCCTCGGCCGCGTTCTCGGCCGCGACGATGTCCGCCTCCGCGCGCAGCAGCGCCTCGGCCGGGTTGTCGGCCAGTCGCCGCACGTCGGGGCATTCGGGGTGCAGGGGGTACGGGTTCACGGTCATCTCCATCGAATGCCTCACCGGAGGTGGTGCTGGGGGGACGCGAGGATCGTCCGCGCGACCGCGGCGATGGCCCCGTTGAAGGTGGCGTCGACCTTGGCGCCCTCGGACACCCCGGCCACGGCGAGCACGAGCTTCTTCTCCTTGGCGCTGAGCTTCTGGTGCACGAGCTTCTGCGCCAACGCGTCCACGTACGCCCCGGCGGTCGTCGGCGGCTTCGCCACCAGCTTCTCCGGCTTCACGTAGGTGAACTGCTTGCGCCAGCCGCCGAGCAGGTCGCCGGCCTCGTTCCAGCCGTCGACCATGGTGCCGGCCGAGGTCCAGGCGAGGTAGACGTCGGCGTAGCCGTCCGGGGTGGGCTTGCCCATCGGGTACTGGCCCAGCTCGCGCATCTTGTCCTGGATCTGCCGCAGGCCCTGCGCGAACGGCGTACGACGCTGGTCGCCCTGGAACCCGGCGGTCGCGTCCGGGCCCACGCCCAGCGACCGGTACGTGGCGACCAGGTACTCCATCGGGCGGCGGACCTTCTGGCCGACCGCGGCCCAGAACTCCGAGGAGCTGAACAGCGTCGCCAGCACCGGCCGGATCTGGCCCTTGTTGGTGGTGTACGCCTTCGCCAGCCGGTCCACGATCGACTTCGGCGGCGTGTCGGAGACGAACCGGGTGGCCAGGTTCTGGGCCACGTACTTCGCGGTCGACGGGTGCAGCGCGATGTACCTGATGTACGAGTCGATCACCTTGTCGGCGACCTTCGGGTCGTTCGAGTTGTTGGCGTGGCTGAACCCGAGGATCTTCACCTTGCCGACGTAGTGCCGGTCGCCGAAGAACATGTACTTGCCGTCCGCGACGCCCCGCCCGGTCTGGAGCATGGCGGCCTGCCGCACGTCCTTCTCGGTGTAGCCGCCGTCGACGCCGACCGAGTACAGCTCCAGGTTCTCCCGGGCCAGGTTCTCGTTGATCGCGTCCTTGCGCGAGTCGACCTGGTTCAGGTAGAGCAGCAGCGCCGGGTGCTTGTTCGCGGCGACCAGCATCTCCGGGTAGCTGCCCAGCGCGTGTTTGCGGATGACGTCCTTGTCGAACGAGTTGCGGTACGTCTCGCCGCCGTCGAAGTCGGCCGCCACGTGCAGGAAGTCGTTCCAGAAGTCGACCATCACCTCGAAGAGCTGGCGGTCGGACCAGATCTGCCGGGCGATGGTGGCGTCCACCGTCTCCCGGGCCGGGTCGACGCCGCGCTCGTTGAGCTGGTCGCGCTGGTCGCGGAGCTGGGTCGGGCTGAGCTTCAGCGAGGGCAACTCGGACAGCTTCAGCTCGGCCTTGGTCGGGGCGATCTTCTCCGGCTCCAACTGCTGGCGCAGCCAGTTGTCGATGCCGAGCTTCTTGATGTCGGCGATCACCTTGGGCGTCGGGCCGAACGTGGTCCGGCTGGCCAGGTGGCGGATCGGGTCCTTGGCGAGCACCGTCTTCACGGTCACCTCGGTCGCCGCCGCGGCAGCCGCCGGGCTGCCGAAGATCCGGCCGCCGGTCGGGGCGTTGCGCTTGAGCGCCGCGCCCGCCCGGGAGCCCATGTAGCTCTCGTTCTGCTCGGTGTAGGTCCGCACCGTGCTGGGCTGCTGGCCGCTGGGCCGCGCCTGGGTGCCGTCGGTGGTCACCGTGCCGGTGGCGTCACCGGCCGCCACGTCGTCCGAGAACAGGCCACGAAGCTGCGGGGAGAGCGCGAAGGCCGCGCCGCCGGCGACCACCGCCGCGCCGCCGAGCGTGGCGAGGGCACGACGCCGGCCACGACTCGGGGCGTCGTCGGAGTCGTCGTCCAGGTTGGGCAGTCCCGGGCCGGCCGGCGGCGGGTACCCACCGGCGGGCTGGGCGTAGCCGGGGTGCGGCTGGGGGTGACCCGCGCCGGGCGCGTGGCCGGCCGGGGCGAAGCCGTTCGGTCCGACCCACTGGGGGCCCGGGGCGGGCTGCGGCGCCGGGGCGGGGTGACCGCCGGCGTACGGGGCGGTGGCGCCCAGGTCGCGGTACCCGTCCGGATGGGGGTGCTGGTATCCGTCCCAGCCGCGGTCGTCCCGAGGTCGACGCGGTGGCACGTTCAGGTCGGCCATGTAGCTATCCCGTTTTCTTCGAGCGCCGGCACGCCTGCCACCCGGGGGTTGGGTGGGAGGGGCGGCGACGGTTGCCGGAGAGTTGCTACGGGAAAGTAGCCAGGCCGGACCGGCTGCTCAAGGCGGCCCGGAGCGGCTCCTGAGCACACTTAAGACGGTGCTCAGACCCAGCGCGGGGCCCCCGACGTCGACACCTCTTCCCAGCACCCCCCGGAGCAGGGCCGACTCACCCGGCAACCAACTCGACGCGAGGTTTCGCCCGCCATCGGGCCCTCACCCCCCGTTCACCCCCACAGGCAAACTTAAGACACCGCTAAGCCTCCCCTACCCCTCTCCCCCACCCCGCCTCCCCCGCGCCTCCCCTCACCCACCCCCACCCTCCCGCCGCGCAGATTCACGGAAAGAGTGGCCATTCCGCCTCGGATGGCCACTCTTTCCGTGAAACCGGGCGCTCGTTGTCGGGGGCGGAGGGAAACGAGCAGGGGCAG
The DNA here is from genome assembly GCF_045040125.1 of Micromonospora sp. NBC_01392. Taxonomy (NCBI): domain Bacteria; kingdom Bacillati; phylum Actinomycetota; class Actinomycetes; order Micromonosporales; family Micromonosporaceae; genus Micromonospora; species Micromonospora sp. NBC_01392. Next base: position 5,682,284 of record NZ_CP109549.1, read on the forward strand.
GGGGCGTGACGGGCGGGGAATCCGGGTAAGCCGCCGAACCGCTGAAGCCGTGAGGGGAAGGCATCGCCATGCTCAGCCAAGAGGATCAGCGCAGGTTCGAACAGATCACCCGCCAGCTACGGGAGAGCGATCCGCGGTTCTTCGCCCGGTTGGACAATCGGATCAGGGGTCGCCGGGGCCGGTACCTGATGCTGTTGACGATCACGCTGTGGGCCTCGCTGCCAGCGATGACCGTGCTGGCCGGCCGGTTGGCCGGGGCGATCTGCGCCACGGTGCTGGTCGCCAACGCGGCCCTGATGTGGCGCTTCCGCCACCGCCTGCGGTGAGCGCAAGCACGGGCCCCCGCTCAACGCCTCCGGTAGAGGTGGGGCACCCGCTCAACCGGTCGGTCCGCGGAACTCCCGGTACGCGCGGCGCAGCCGCTCGACCAGGCCCGGTCCACCGATCTCGGCGCCGGGTGGGCCGAGCTGCCGCAGCAGCAGCTCCGGGCCGGTGTCCAGGGTGGGCGGACGGTCGGGCAGGGCCACCGGTGAGAGCCAGAACCGGTCCAGCTCCGCCGCCGGCTCGATCGGCGTCAACCCGGCCAGCACCCGCCCGGCGCCGGTCACCGACCCCGCCGCCGCCCCGGCCGGCTGGTCCACCGACCCCGCCGACGACACCGCTGCCGCCCCGGCCGGTTCGTCCACCGACCCGGCCGACGACGCCGCTGCCGTCCCGACCGGCGGGTCCACCGACCCGGCCGACGACGCCGCCGATCCGTCGGGCCGGACTCCGCGTAGCGTCCGCAGCCGGTCCAGCAGGTCGGCCCGGGACCGGCCGCGCCAGTGCAGCAGCCGGAACGGGTCCGCGTCGAACGCCTCGGCGAGCAGGTAGAACGTGGCCGCCAGGTGCTTGCACGGCACCGCGAAGTCGGGGCAGCCACAGCGCTGCGCCAGCTCGCCCACCTCGGCCGGGAACAGCGGCGCGCCCGCCGCGGCGAACAGCTCCTCCAGCTCCGCCGGCAGATCACCGGCGAGCAGCCGGGCGCTGAAGAACGCCTGCCCGGCCAGCTCCGCCTCGATCCGACGCCAGACCTCTTCCGGGTACGCGGACAAACCGATCCGCACCGGGTACGGAGTCGGCCGCGACCCCTGCACCTCGGCGGTGACGAGTCCGGGCGCGACGTCCAGCCGGAGCACCTGCCCCCGGCGCGCGTACGCCCGGCCCCGGGTGAGCCGGGAGCCGAGCGCGAACGACTCCAGCACCTCCAGGAACCGCCGCGACCACCAGGAACGCCCGATCGCGCCCCGGGTGCTGCGCGCCCGCAGCCCACCCTCGACCCGCAGCGGCGGCCCGTACTCGTCGAAGCGGGGACCCGTACTCACTCGACCACCGCCCCGGCCTCCAGCGTGAACAGCTCCCGCAGCGTCTCGGTGGACAACTCGGTGACCCACTGCTCGCCGCTGCCCACCACCGACCGGGCCAGGTTCCGCTTGTCGGCGATCATCGCGGCCACCTTCTCCTCCACCGTGCCGGCGCAGACGAACTTGCGTACCTGCACGCGACGACGCTGGCCGATGCGGAACGCCCGGTCGGTGGCCTGGTCCTCGACCGCCGGGTTCCACCAGCGGTCCACGTGCACCACGTGGTTGGCGGCGGTCAGCGTGAGCCCGGTGCCGCCGGCCTTGAGCGAGAGCACGAACAGCGGCGGGCCGTCCGGCGACTGGAACCGGGTGACCATGGCGTCCCGCTCGGCCTTGCCGACGCCGCCGTGCAGGAACAGCACCTCCCGGCCGGTACGCGCCGACAGATGCCCGCGCAGCATCCCGCCGAACTCGGCGTACTGGGTGAAGAGCAGCGCCCGCTCGTCCGCCGCGAGCACCTCGTCGACGATCTCGTCGAGCCGTTCCAGCTTGCCGGAGCGGCCGGCCAGCGCGGAGCCGTCGTGCAGCAACTGGGCGGGATGGTTGCAGACCTGCTTGAGCCGGGTCATGGTGGCCAGCACCAGCCCCCGGCGCTCGATCCCGTCACTGGACTCGATCTTCGCCATCATGTCGTCGACCACCGCCCGGTAGAGCGCGGCCTGCTCGGCGGTGAGGTTGCAGAGCACCTCCATCTCCAGCTTCTCCGGCAGGTCGGTGATGATCGACGGATCGGTCTTGAGCCGCCGCAGCACGAACGGGCCGGTGACGCGGCGCAGCCGCTCGGCCACCTCGGCGTCGCCGTGCCGCTCGATCGGCTCGGCGAACCGCTTGCGGAACGTCGCGGCCGGGCCGAGCAGCCCCGGATTGGCGAACTGCATGATCGACCAGAGGTCGGCAAGCCGGTTCTCGACAGGCGTACCGGTGACTGCGACCCGGTGCCGCGCGGGCAGCGCGCGGACCGCCTCGGCCTGCCGGGTCGCGGCGTTCTTGATCGCCTGTGCCTCGTCCACCACCACCCGGTGCCAGTCCACGCCGGCCAGGTCGACGGCGTCCCGGGCGGCCACCGAGTAGGTGGTGAGCACCAGGTCCGCCTCCTGCACGGCGGCGCTGAACTCCTCGCCCCGGGCCCGCTCCGCGCCGTGGTGCACGTGCACGCGCAGGTCGGGCGCGAACGTCGCGGCCTCCCGCTGCCAGTTGCCGACCAGCGACATCGGGCACACCAGCAGCGTGGGCCCGGCCTGCGGCGGGTCGCCGGCGAGCAACGCGAGCAGCTGCACCGTCTTGCCCAGCCCCATGTCGTCCGCGAGAATCCCGCCCAGCCCCAGCGACTGGAGGAAGGTCAGCCAGGCCAGACCGCGCCGCTGGTACGGCCGCAGCGTCCCGACGAAGCCCGGTGGCGGGTCGGCCGGGGTGAGCCGCCGCTCCGCCTCGCCGGCCAGCAGCTCGCCGAGCGCCCCGTCGGCGACCACGTCCAGCACCGGCAGCTCGCCACCACCCTCCTCGCCGGAGAGCCCCATCCGCAGCAGGTCCGCCACGGTCAGCTCGCCGGAGGACCGCAGCAGGCGCAGCCCGGCCTCCAGCCGCTGCGGGTCCAGCTCGACCCAGCGACCCCGCAGCCGGACCAGCGGCGACTTCAGGTCGGCCAGCGAGGCCAACTCCTCGGCGGTCAGCGGCTGGTCGCCGAGCGCCACCTCCCAGCGGTAGTCGACGAGCGCGTCCATCCCCAGCGTGCCGGCGGCGGTGGCGACCGCGCCCGGAGCGGTGCGGCTGCGCGCCCGCAGCCGGGCGCCGAGACGGGACGAGGAACGCCGCCACCAGGACGGCAGCAGCACTCCGAACCCGGCCGCGTGCAGCACCGGCGCCCCCTCGCGCAGGAACCGGTGCGCGCCCTCGGCGTCCAGCTCCATCCCCTCCGGCGCGGCGGTACGCAGCGCCGCGTCCACCTCCGGCCAGAGCCGGCTGGCCCGGCCCAGCTCCGCCAGCAGCGTCTCCTGCGGGTCGATGCCGCGCGCGGCGAGCGCGGGCACGGGCCGCTGCCAGATGTGCCCGGCGTCGACCACCAGCCCCGGCTCGTCGGTCGGGTGCAGACCGAACTCCACCCGCCACGCGCCGCCCTCGACCAGTTCGGCGACCGGGTCGACGGCCGGCTCGACCAGGCGGAACGTGGCCCGTACCGCGCCGCCGGCGGCGTCGTGCTGCCAGGCGTCCAGCTCGCGCCGCAACGTCGCCAACGCGGCCGGCTCGGTGGTGAAGGCGCGCTCCGGACCGGTGAGCGCGGCCAGCCAGCGCGGCACCGGACCACCGGGTCGCATGCCCCGGTGCAGCCGGGTGTCGGCCAGGGCCGTCCGGGCGGCGGCGTCGACGAGCGCGTCCAGCGCATCCGCCACCAGCTCGCCCGGCCCCACGCCTTCGCGGGCGGCCCGGGCCGCCGGAGGCAGGGCCAGCGCCAGGTCGCGGGCCCAGCCCGCGTCCGTGCCGGTGAGCAGTGGCCGCCAGAGCGCCAGCGCGGTCACCACGTCGGCCTCCGCCACCGCCCGGAGCCGGCGCCGGGCTCGCGCCGGGTGGTGAGAGAGGGCCCCATCTCTACCGGAGGCGTTAAGCGGGGGCCCCTCCTTGAGGGCGAGCACGGTGGGGAGCAGGCGGCCACGGGTGACCAGGTCGGCGGCGAAGTCGGCCAGCTCGGCCAGGTGCCGCACGCTGGCCCCGACCGGGTCCGGCCGGGGCGCGCGCAGCAGCGCGTACGCGTCGTCCGGGCCGTACGCCAGGGCGGGGACCCGCCAACCGGCGCGGGTGACCGGGCCGCGGACCGGGTCCCCGACGGCGGCCCGGACCAGCTCCGGCGAGTCCAGCGGCGAGCCGGCGCGGGTGGGCAGGCCGAGCAGCACGGAGATCGGCTCACCCGGCATCGGATCGAGCGCGGCGGCCAGCGTGGCGTGGTCGGCGGCGAACGGGTGCGGCCGTTCCCGGGGCGCACGGCCGGGGCGGCGCGGCGCGGCGGCCGGCAGCGTGCCGTCCTCGGCCCAGAGGGCAAGCCCCGCGCCGGGCAGCCACAGCCCGTGGATGACCAGCACGCTCTCCCCCTCGCCGACGTCCGGGGCCAGGATAGGCGGCCCGGCGCGGATATCGTCGGCGCCATGGTCGACCTCCTGGTGATCGGCGGGCTGGGCGTGGACGTACGCGCCCGGGTGCCCGCGCTGCCGCTGCCCGCCGCCGACTCGCTGACCGTGCCCCCGGTCGAGCTGCGGATCGGCAACACCGGGGCCGGGGTGGCGCTGGCCGCGCACGCGCTCGGCCTGCGGGTGACGCTCGTCGACGTGCTGGGCGCCGATCCGGCCGGCGACGTGGTGCGGGCGGCGCTGGCGCGTACCTCGGTGCGGACCGTGCTGGTGGGCGCGCCGGCCGGCACCCGCCGGTCGGTGAACCTGGTCGACCCGGCCGGCCGGCGGATGTCGTTGTACGACCCGCGCCCGTGGTCCGGCCCGGCGGCGCCGTTCGCCGAGGCGGAGCTGGCCGCGCTGGTCGCCGGGGCCGCCCACACGCACGTGTCGATCATGGATTGGGCGCGGGACGCGCTGCCGACGCTGCGTGGTGCCGCGTCCCTCTCCACCGATCTGCACGACTGGGACGGCGAGAACGACTACCACCGGCCGTTCGCCGAGGCCGCCGGGCTGGTGTTCGTCAGCGACGTGAAGCTGGGCGAGCGGGCCGGCAAGGTGGCGGCCGGGCTGGCGCCGCGCACGGTGCTGGTCACCGGCGGGGCGGCCGGCGCGACGCTGCACACCCCGGACACGCCGCCGGCGCACGTGCCCGCCGTCACCCCACCGGCGCCGGTGGTGGACACCAACGGCGCCGGGGACGCCTTCGCCGCCGGCCTGATCGCGGCCCGGCTGCGGGGTGCCGACCCGCTCGACGCGGCCCGCTACGCCGCCCGGGTGGCCGCCGCCGCGTGCACCCACGACGGGATGGAGTATCCGGACGGGCTGCTGCCCCGCGGGTGACGCCCGCGGGCCGACGGCTCGACGGGTGCCGCCGCGCCCGGAGCGTGCCCGCCGGCCGGGACGAGGCCGCTCCGACGCTCAGATCGCGCCGGTCTCGCCGTCGGTCAGCTCGCGCAGGATGTCGGCGTGCCCGGCGTGTCGGGCGGTCTCCTCGATCAGGTGCACCAGCACCCAGCGCAGCGACACCTCGCCGAGCTGGGGATGCGGCACCACGTGGTCGAGGTCGAAGCGGGCGGCGACGGCGCGGGACCGGGCGCAGGCCGCCTCGTAGGCAGCGGCGAGCGCCTCGACCGTGTCGTCGGGGCCGAGCGTGAAGCTGGCGCCGGCGTCGGCCTGGGAGGTGAGGTAGACGTCGCCCGGCTCCGGCGCGAACAGGCGGACGAACCAGTTCTCCTCGACCAGGGCGAGGTGCTTGAGCAGCCCGGCCAGCGTGGTCAGCGAGGGCACCAGCCGTCGACCGGCGTCGGCGTCGGCGAGGCCGCGCGCCTTGCGCAGCACGGTGGCGCGGTGGAAGTCGAGGAACGCGTCGAGGATCGCCCGTTCGTCGCCCGTGCGGGCGAGGACCGGACCGAGTGTCGGGTCGATCGTCGGGGTCGCCATCCTGAGGACGCTAGTCGCCGGACCGGCCGCCCGCTGCCCCGCTATCCGCTGCGCGTGCGCGCCGGCCCGGGGCAGGATGGGCGCATGGCTTCCACGGTGCACATTCCCCTGGTCGGCGGCGCGGCCGACGGCGAGACCGTCACGGTCGAGCTGGACAGCAACGGCCGTCCGCCGCTCACCCACCACCACCTCGGGGCGGGTGGGCTGGCGGAGGCGCAGATCTACGAGCTGGAGTCGGACGACCGGCCGGAGCACGAATGGGTCTACACCTGGCGCGGCCCGGCGGTCTGAGCGCGCCGGCTCAGGCCACCGGGGTCAGCGCGCGGGCCCGGATGCTGTCCAGCACGCTACGGGTCACCTGCGAGGTGCCGCGCGCCTGCTCGCAGACCTCGGCCACCCGGCGGGCGGTCTCGTCGGCGCGGGCCGCCCGCTCGTCCCACAACCGGTCCACCTCGGCCAGCAGCGGGCCCTCCACCTCCCGCTCCATGCCGCGCAGCGCCGGCACACCGAGCCGCTGGGCCAGGTCGAAGACCTTGCCGGCGTACGGCAGCGGCAGGAACGGCGTGTTCATCATGGCGGCGAAGATCAGGAAGTGCAGCCGCATGCCGACCGCCAGGTCGAAGTGGCGCATCAGGCCGAGGATCTGCGTCGGCCGGTAGTCGCCGTGCAGGATCCGGCCCCGATCCGCGGCGATCATGTGCGACAGCACGCCGTGCGAGTGCCGGATGTCGTCGCGTTCCATCGGGACGAAGAGCACGTGCGCGTCGATCCGGTGCACCAGGAAGTCGCCGATCTGGGCGAGCAGCCGGTGGTAGCCGTCCACGTCGAGGCGTTCCGCGGCCCGGCCCGGCTCGCGCACGCTCAACCCCACCAGTCGCGAACCGGCCGGCACGCCCTCCTCGCGCAGCCACTGCGCGGGGAACTCCTCGGGCGTGAGCAGGAACGCCGGGTCACCGGTGACGGTGATCGGGTTGACCAGGCCGGCCTCCTCCAGCACCATCCGCGACTCCTGGTCCCGGACGGTCACCTCGACGGCCTGCGCCAGCGTCTCACGGACCATGCCGGTGTCCACCCCGTCGGTGAGCGGACCGACGCCGACCGCGTACGTGAGCAGCGGCAGGCCCCGCTCCTGGGCGACCCGGACCACCCGCAGGTAGCGCCGGGCCTCCTTGTCGTAGAGGATCCCGCCGCCGCCCAGGATGAGCAGGTCGAGCTGGTTGAGCACCTGGGACGAGTCGACCCGGCTGACGCCCTCCCACGGCACCGCCTCGACCTCGGGGTGGGCCAGCGCGGTGTGCGCCGGGTTGCGGGAGAACACGATGATCCGCGCGTTCGGCTCGTGCTGGCGCAGGTCGGCCAGGAGACCCGTGAGGATCGCCTCGTCGCCGAGGTTGCGTCCGCCGTACGAGCCGAGCACGCCGATGGTCAGTCCGGTGCCTCCGGTCATCCGATGCTCCTTTCCGTGGCGTCCGGGCCAGCGTTCCCGCTGCGCACGCCGGGGTAACCCGGTCGGGTGCCGGGCTCAGGGGGCGAGGTCCGCGCCGCCCACCAGACGGGAGACCAGGGTGGAAACCACCTGATCGGGGTCGAACCCGGCGTCGATCGAGGTGGTGAGCAGGTCGAGCAGGAGCCCGTCAACCGCGTAGTGCAGCAGCGCGATCTCGTACGCCCCGCCGGGCAGGCCGGCGGCGACGTGGAAGGCGACGTCGTCGGCGTACCCCCGGCGGAGCACGTCGCCGAGCGCGGCCCGCAGTTCGGGACGGCGGCCGGCCTCCAGCCGCAGCTCCCACAGCGCCCGGGTGAGGTCGGGCTCGCGGGTGGTGCGGGCGACGATGTCGCGCAGGTAGTCGGTGAACAGCGCGAGTGACGGCTCCCGGCGGCCCAGGTCGGCCACCACCGCCGGGTCGGGCGCTATCCGGTCGAAGATCCGCTCGGCCAGGCCGGCGAGCAGCGCCGACCGGGACGGGAAGTAGTTGGAGGTCGTGCCGGTGGGCACGCCCGCCTCGGCGTCGACCGCCCGATGGGTCAGCCCCCGCGCGCCGGCGGCGGCGAGGATCCGCAGGCCGGCGTCGGCGAGCAGGGTACGGCGTTCCGGGTTCCTGGCCACGCCGGACACCCTAGCAACAACCACGACAGGTGTTGTATATTCGTGGCCGAACCACGACGGCCGTCGTGGTTGCCCCGGACATCGGAGTCGGTTTGCGCTCGCTCGTCTACTTCGTCGCCAGCACGCTCGACGGCTTCATCGCCGCCCCCGACGGGTCGTTCGACTTCCTCCCGCTGGAGCCGGACGTGGCCCCCTACCTGGTGTCCGACTGGCCGCAGACGCTGCCCACGTTCGCCCACCCCCAACTCGGCGTCCCGTCGCCACCCACCGGCCGCTTCGACGCCGTGCTGATGGGTCGCGCCACCTACGAGCCGGCCCTGAAGGTCGGCGTCACCAGCCCCTACGCCCACCTGGAGCAGTACGTCTTCAGCCGCTCCCTGGCCCCGGCCGACCACCCGGACGTCTCGGTGGTGACCGGCGAGCCGGCGGCGTTCGTCCGCGAGCTGAAGACGCGCCCCGGCGGCGACATCTGGCTCTGCGGCGGCGGCAACCTCGCCGGCCAGCTCCTCGACGAGATCGACGAGCTGGTGGTCAAGCTCAACCCGGTGGTGGCCGGCAGCGGCATCCCGCTGGTCGACCGCGGCTTCGACCCGAGGCGGTTCACGCTCACCACCACCCGCCCGTTCGACAGCGGCGTCGTGGTGCTGCGCTACGCGCGGTAAGGCCGGGCCCCCTGTTAACGCGTCCGGTAGAGGCGGGAGCCCCGCTTGACACCTCGACGTCGAGCGAAGGCCCCCGGCTAACTCGGTTGCCCGGCGAGGGGACGGCGCGCACGGTGGACCGGGTGAGCAGCCTGACGAAGACCCGACTCCACTGGCACGAGCTGCCGGCCCACGTACGCGCCGCGGTCGAGGCCATCCTCGACGACCGGGTGGTGGCGGCGGAGTCGCAGCCGGGCGGCTTCTCCCCCGGCACCGCCGACCGGGTCCGCACCGCGCGCGGCGGGCGGGCCTTCGTCAAGGCGGTCAGCCCCGCGCAGAACCAGCACACGCCGGCCATGCACCGCGCGGAGGCCCGGATCGCCGCCGCCCTGCCGCCGACCGCGCCGACGCCCCGGCTGCTCGGCAGCCACGACGACGGCGAGTGGATCGCGCTGGTCTACGCCGACGTCGAGGGCCGACACCCGGTCACCCCGTGGGACGCCGGCGAACTGGCCGCCGTGCTGTCCACGCTGGAGACGATGGCCGCGACGCTCACCCCGGCCCCCACGGTCGCGACCACCACCGCGACCGAGGCGCTCGTCCACGACTTCGCCGGCTGGCGACGCCTCGCCGACGATCCGCCCGCCGATCTCGACCCGTGGGCCCGCGACCACCTGCCCGAGCTGTGCGCCGCCGCCGACCGCGGCCTCGCCGCGCTGGCCGGCGACACGCTCTGCCACCTCGACGTCCGCGCCGACAACCTGCTGCTCGGCCCGGACGGCCGGGTCACCGTGGTCGACTGGCCCTGGGCCTGTCGCGGGCCCGCCTGGCTGGACACCTTGCTCACCGTCATCAACGTGCAGGTGTACGGCGGCCACGACCCGGACGCCCTGCTGGCCTCCCGGCCGCTCACCGCGCACGTCGACCCGGCCGATCTGACCGGGGTGCTGGCCGGCCTCACCGGTTTCTTCCTCGACGGCGCCCGTCAACCGCCGCCGCCCGGCATCCCGACCGTGCGGGCGTTCCAGCGACTCCAGGCCGACGCCCTGCTTCCCTGGCTGACCCGCCGGCTGAACCCCTGACCTCCCCCTCCCGTCCTTCCCTCCCCACCCTCCTCGTTGATCTTGCAGTTGCGGCCCCTCGAAGGCCCGATACGCCACTTCTGCCCGGGCCACTTCTGCAAGATCAACGAGGAGGGTGGGGTGGGTTAGGGGCGGAGGGCCAGGGGGTTGGTCAGTAACGGGGTGAAGGCGAGTTCGGCGGCGCCGATCAGGGTGGCGTCATAGCCCAGCGCGGAGACGCGCAGGTCGGCCTTGTCGCGCGAGACGGGGAGCACGTTGGCGGCGATCCGGTTGCGGACCTGCTGGGCCGCGATGCCCGGGAACACCTCGCGCAGCGTCCCGCCGAAGATCACCACGCCGGGGTTGAACAGATTGATCAGGTTCGCCACGCCGATGCCCAGCCAGTCACCGATGCGCCGCAGCGCCTCGCGCGCGGCGGCATCCCCCTGCTCGGCGGCGGCGACCACGGCCCGCACCGCCTCGCGCCCCCGGTGGCCGGCCGGGCGGCCGGCCTCGTCGAGCAGCGCCCGCTCACCCACCTCGGCCTCCAGGCACCCGCGCGAGCCGCAGCCACAGGGCCGCCCCTGGTACGGGTTGACCAGCATGTGCCCGACCTCGGAACCGTACCCACCGTCGCCGTCGAGCAGGTCCCCGCCGACGATGATCCCGCCGCCCACGCCGACGTCACCGTGCAGGTAGATCAGGTTCTGCTCGCCGACGCCGGCACCGCGTTGGTGCTCGGCCATCGCGCCCAGGTGGGCCTCGTTGCCGACCAGCACCGGCAGGCCGAGATCCAACCGCCGGGCCAGTTCCGCGCCGAACGCCTGGTCCACCCAACCCAGGTCCGGCCCGAACCGCACCATCCCGTCCCCGGGCCGGATCATCCCGCAGTAGGACGCGCCGATGCCCACGCAGACCGACGTCGGCGACGCGTCGTGGTGCAGCGCCCGTCCGAAGTCGGCGAGCACGGACACCACCGCGTCGAGGTCGGCCCCGGCCCGGGGCCGGGTCGCCTCGAGCCGGGCCGAAACCGTCCCGCCCAGGTCGACCCGGGCGGCCACGAGCCGGTCCACCGCGATGTCGAAGGCGAGGACGTGGACGGCCGCCGACTCCGGGCGGACCACGAAGGACGGGCGGCCCGCCCGCCCACTCGTCGTGGCGGGCACCTCCCGGACCAGGCCGGCCGCCGCGAGGTCCGCCGTGAGCGCCATGACCGTGCTGCGGTTGACGCCCAGCCAGTCGGCCAGCTCGACGCGGGAGACCGCGCCGCCCAGGTGGACCCGGCGGAGCAGCGCGCCCAGGTTACGGCGACGGGTGTCCACCTGCGCATGCCGATCCGCAGCCAGATCCTTCAGCATCGACCACCCCGTCAGCTGACACACGGCCTGTCCTCCGAGGATAGACCTCAGCCATCGGCCGGTCGGGCGGCGTTCATTCCAGTGCGGGGTCGTTGCGGAAGGCCGATCGCGATGCCCGCCCACAAGCCGACGGCGCGACAGGGTTCAGTCGAGCAGCCCGCGTATGGCCCCTGCCAGGTCGGCAAGCCTCTTGTCGGCACGACGGCGTCTGTGCCTCACCCATTCCTTGCCCTCGGCAGCAACGCCTTCGAGGACGTGCAGGGTATGGGTGAGTCCTGCCGCATCCAGCGACAATTCCGCGATCTTGGCCGGGTTCTCGTCGACTTGAAGCATCTCGTTGTCAGGCTCGGTCACCCGGATGGAAATGGGTTCCCCGTTGAAGAGTGTGAGCTGGAAGGTCTGTCGCCGGGCCGCAATCCCGTCGATTCGGACTGCCGCAACGGCGTCGAAGCGGTAGTTGAGGCGTTGGGTCGCCTCGCTCGTGGCGGTCTCGAATTCCAGGTCGATGTTGACCTGCCGGACGCCGTCGTCGGTAAGCAGGAACAACAGCAGGCGGTACCGGGAGTACCGCCACGGTCCCTGGGGATACCGGGCCTTCTTGCAGGAAGGAGCCGGAGCTTCGATGAAGGCGTGGGCGATCACCTGGCTGGGGAGAAGTCGGTACTGCTGCATGGCTTGGTCGACCAGGACCTTGCGGTCGCTTTCCAACCATGCGGCCATCTCGGCGTCCGACGGCTTGTCGGACAGCTTGTGGCACCACCGGTGGTACGCCTCCCAACGGGCGGCGGCCTCCGCGTCCCGTTCCGCCTGGTCGTCAACGACCCTGCGGCGTTCGGCGACGATTCGGAACCACGAACGCACCGCCGGCACCGCGGACAGCATCGCAAGCAGAAGCCAGGCCGTGCCGGAGAACGGAGCGGTGGTCACGACGGCGGGAACCGCCCAGAAGATTCCGGCGGCGAGGAGAGCCAGCCCTCCGATGCAGAGGGCCCAACTCCTCGTGGGAGTGCGCAACTGCTGACGGTACGCCGTGAGGGTGTCCCGCTCCCATTGCCCACGGACATCGCCGACCAGGTATCGGACGAGCCAGGCGATCTGATCAGCCTCGACGCGTTGCTCCCGGTAGAGTTCGACCACCTCGTCGCGAAGGTGACGCTGAATGCCCGCCGTTTGCGCAAGCCAGTACGCCCGGTCGGTATCTCTCGGCACGTACAAACGGAAGTAGCGGTCGAAGAGACGGTCCACCTGATGCGCAAAGCCGCCCGCCGGCGCCTTACCTCCTCTCTGCTGCGGTGGACGGATCTGCGCCTCCTTCGCGCGCAACCGAGTCGCACGGTGGTACCGGTCGGCCCCACCCACGCAGAAGGCGGCCAGCCCGAGCAGAGCGGCCAGCAGGCCGAGGTACGGGTCGATGGAGCGGTGAGCCGCCATCAGCACGCTCATCTGCACCGTGGCAAGGGCGAACACCGCGACGCCGGCACCGGTCCGAAGCCAATCACGTAACGGAACAGCGGCGGACTGCACCAGCATGGTCCGCGGCCGAGCGGGTGTGGGGTGGAAGAACTTCCACACCCTGCTGGACCGATCGTTCTTCGTGCGCTGAAGCTGCGCCAGCGCGACTGACTTCCGCCACATCTCGTCCTGTGCCGCACCCTCCAGCAGCGCCTCCAGGTGACCGTAGATCGCGTCACGCTGGCGCTGATTCAACGCGTCGATCTTCTTGATCAGAAGATCGGTCTCGGCGTCGGGCGTCCGGGTCAGGAGCTCGATGATCACCGCCAGCCCCGCGGCCCACTCATCGTGGCTGTCGAGATGCGGCAGGCTGGCACAGATGGCGATGAGGCGATCCAACTCCTCTGTGGGGAGCTGGCGAAGGTTGCGTCCGCTCAGCAGAGCGATGAGCCGGAAGAACTGGACCTCCGTGGTGACGTATCCGCCGGCGACCGCCTGCTCGATGAGCGAGCGCGCCTCGTCACGAACCCGTCCGTCAAGGTAGTTCAGGGCGGTGACGAACTGCTCCCGAGGATTGGGATTGGACGAGAGCCGGTACAGGTGGATGTCACCGTGAACGACACCTGCCTGCACCCCGACGTCCGCGCCTTCTTCGGCAACATTGACAGTTGTCGGCGTGGTCATGACATACCCCGCGCCACGGCGATGATCGCCGCAAGCCGCGCCGCGAGCTCAGACACATCGGCTACCAGACCCCGCAACCGTTTGAGCGCGACCATCAGGCCGCTCTTCTTTTCGACCGTGCTGGCCGGGACGCAGGCCGTTGCCGCCTCCAGTTCCGACTCGGCTGCGGCATAGGTCTCTTCGTCCAATTGCCCGTCGAGGTGTGCCTGCTTGAGATGGGTGCGCAAGCTTGCGAGGCTCGCCGCCAGGTCAAGCGGCCGATCGGCGTCAGCGCCGAGGGTGACGTTGCCGTAGATCTGCCCGGCCTGCACACCGACATGGGCGTTCCCGGAGGCGATGTTGCGGTTGCTCATGCGCATCGTGGGGCTCCCGTCTCGGTCCGCGCCGCTTCGGCTGTCCGGCCCATCGATGATCAGTTCTCGTGCCAACGCGGTGGCGAAGACGGCAGCGTGACATGCGGCCTTCGGTTGCCAGTTCTGCCCGTCGGTGGCCGCCTTGCTCCCATCGGCGTGGTCGCTGATGCCGCGCACCACCACCACGGGCAGGGCGCGGTTGAGATGGCCCGCCTGCGCTACACCGGCCGCCTCCATCTCGATCGCCACGGCGTCGTGGTAGTGCTGACGGATCCAGCGGGCCTGCTCGGAGATTCCCGAGTCCTGTACCACCTCTCCCGCAGCGATCGGCCCGAAGTGGACTCTCGGTGCCGCACCTTCGGGGAGACCACGACGCCACTCGGCGGACCTGTCGACGTGGTGGGCGATCTGATCGGCCTCGTGGGGGATTTCCCACGCCTTCGGCCGGGCCTTCAAACCATCGTCCTCGCTCGTGCCGCCGTGGTAGGCGTAGATCTTGCTGGCGACGACGACGTCGCCGAGCCGGATGTTGGGCCAGAGCCCACCGGCGACTCCGACGAACAGCACAGCAGCCGGAGAGAACTCGGCCATCGCACGTTCGGCGAGCACCGCGGCCGGATGGTTGCCCTTTCCGACCAGACCCAGCGCCACCCGACAGTCGCTCTGGGCAGTCCACCCGACTTCGAAGCGCGTTCCGGCCGAGTGCCGATGCACCCGCAGGCCGGTCAACTGGTCGCGGACCGCTTCGTACTCGAGGTCCAGCGCCGTGAGGATCACGACGAGACCGTTGTTCGTACTCACGCTGCCTCCCTGGCTGCCTGGCCGACGGGTCGGATCATCGGAGGGTGAAGGGTTGTGCAGGGCCCGGGGCGGAACAGCCGAGCGGGACGCCCTCCTTCGGCCTTGCGACTCGGCCCAGCGGGCACAATGAAGCCGTCCACGCTCTGCACTTTCCGGTAGAAGTTCCGCGGATCCAGCCGCACACCCCACACTGCTTCGTAGACGTCCCTGAGTTCCGCGATGGTGAAAGTCGGTCCGCAGAACGCGGTGGCGAGCGCCGACCGCTCCAACTTTTCCCGCGCCCGGTCGACCCCATCGGTCAGGATCTGCTTATGGTCGAACGCCAGTTGTGCGTCGCTGGACAATGCCTGGTCCACCGGGGTCCAACACGCCCGGGACGCGTCGGTGCCGGCGACCGGCTCCGGTAGTCGGGGAGCGATGGCCAGGTAGGAGGCGGAAACCACCCGCCCTCGGGGGTCACGGTCCGGCGCGCCGTAGATGCCGAGCTGTTCGAGGTGCAACTGATCCGCTCCCAAGCCGGCCTCTTCGGCCAACTCCCGATGGGCGGCCGTTACAAGATCCTCCTTCTCGTGACTGAGGAAGCCTCCGGGCAGCGCCAGAGCGCCCCGGTAAGGCTCAATCCCACGCTCGATCAACATCACCTGCAGGCGGGATTCCCGCAATGTGAAGATGACCAGATCAACCGCGAGAAGCACGGTCGGTGGCACCCACTGATCGTCAGCCATGGATCAACCCTAGACTTACTGTCACTCTGACAGGAAGGGTGTTGGGCTGTCGGGTTTCGGCAGAAGTGGCGCCCGGCGTCGAGCTGGTCCACGCCGCAGTCGACGCGGTTCGGTCAGCCGGGCACGCGCGCCACGTGGGTGAGGAACGGCAGCACCGCCGCCGGCAGCGCGGGCGACGCCACCACCTCGTCGTGGGTCAGGCCGGGCAGCACGGACAGCCGGGACGCGGGACGGTCCGATCCGTCGTCGCCCGGGTCCCGGTGGCCGCCGCCGAGCAGGCCGAAGAACTCGGTCACGTGACTCATCGGGATCGCGTCGGCGTCCGCGAAGACCAACAGCACCGGCATCGGCAGCGCGGCCACCTCGGCCGACCAGTCGTAGTCGCGGCGCAGCAGCTCACCGCTACGCGCCCAGAGCGCCGGCCAGTCCTGCGGCCGGGGCGCGACCTTCGCGTACCGCTCGTACGGCGGGGTGCCCCGCATCCGCTCGGCGGCGTGTTCGTCGTGCGTGGACATCGCGGCCAGCACCCGCGGGTGCCAGCCGCCGCGCCGGAACGGCGTGGAGACCAGGACCAGGCGGCGGACCAGCGCGGGATGCTGGATCGCGGTACGCAGGGCCACGCCGCCGCCGAGCGAGTAGCCGAGCAGGTCGACCTCGGGCAGGTCGAGGTGCCGCAGCAGCGCGGCCACGTCGTCGGCCATCGACTCGTACCGCAGTGGCCGGTCCACGCCGGCGGTGCGGCCGTGGCCCCGCAGGTCGACCGCGATCAGCCGCCGACGCGCCGCCAGGGCGGACCGGACCGGGGCGAACGTCCCGGTCGACCCGTATCCGCCGTGCAGCAGGACCAGCGGCTTGCCGGCGCCCTGCACCTCGTACCAGATCCGCAGCCCGCGTACGTCCGCATAGCTCACCGTCCGATCGTCGCGCCGCCGGCGGCTCGACGGGTGCCGCACGCCGTGATGATCAGGCCGGGCTCACTCCCGAGCGCGCGGGCGGGCCCGCAGGTGGGCCCGCTCGCCCTGGCTGCCGAAGAGGCTGAGGAACTCCACGCCGTCGGCGTCGGCGCGGCCGAACCAGTGCGGGACGCGGGTGTCGAACTCAGCCGCCTCGCCGGGGACGAGCACCAGGTCGTGCTCGCCGAGCACCAGGCGCAGCCGCCCGTTGAGCACGTAGACCCACTCGTACCCCTCGTGGGTCTTGGGGTCGGGCTCGGCCCGGCCGCCGGCCGGGATGATCAGCTTGTACGCCTGGATGCCGCCGGGCCGCCGGGTGAGCGGCAGCATGGTCATCCCGTGCGCGGCGACCGGCCGCAGGTGGATCCGCGGGTCGCCGGTGGGTGGCGCGCCGACCAGTTCGTCCAGGGCGACGCCGTACGCCTTGGCCAGTGGAAGCAGCAGCTCCAGCGTGGGCCGCCGGCCACCGGACTCCAGCCGGGACAGCGTGCTCACCGAGATGCCGGTCGTGGCGGAGAGGTCGGCGAGCGTGGTCTCCCGCTCGCGGCGCAGCGCACGCAGGCGGGGGCCGACCGCGTCGAGCGCCTGGTCGAGGTCGTCATCCATCCCGCCAGTTTGCCACGTTGGCAACAGGGTTTGCTTCCGTGCCCAGGGTCGTCGCACGCTGGGCGCGGAGGTGGTCACGATGACCGAGGTACGACAGGACGGCTACGAGGTGTTGGTGATCGGCGGCGGCGCGGCCGGTCTGAGCGGCGCGCTGATGCTGGCTCGGGCGCGCCGGTCGGTGCTGGTGGTCGACGGGGGCAGCCCCCGCAACGCGCCGGCCGACGGGGTGCACGCGCTGCTGGGCCTCGACGGCGTGCCGCCGGCCGAGCTGCTGGCACGCGGACGCGACGAGGTCCGCCGTTACGGCGGTCACCTGCTCACCGGCGAGGTCGAGGCGGTGACCCGCGACGGCGAGGGGTTCGACGTGGCGCTGGCCGACGGCCGTCGGGTGCGGGCCGGCCAGGTGCTGGTGGCCACCGGCCTGGTCGACGAGCTGCCGGCGGTGCCCGGGTTGCGCGAGCGCTGGGGCCGGGACCTGGTGCACTGCCCGTACTGCCACGGGTGGGAGGTGCGCGACCGGCCGATCGGGGTGATCGGCAGCGGCCCGCTGTCGGTGCACCAGGTGCTGCTGTTCCAGCAGTGGAGCGACGACGTGGTCTATCTCCGCCACACCGCGCCGCCGCTCACCGACGAGCAGGCGGAGCAGCTCGCCGCGCGCGGCGTGCCGGTGGTCGAGGGCGAGGTCGCGGCCGTCGAGGTGGTCGGGGACCGGTTGACCGGGGTACGCCTGCGCGACGGCCGCACGGTCAGCCGGGAGGTGCTGACCGTCGCGCCGCGGATGGTGGCGCGGGCCGGGTTCCTGGCGACGCTGGGGCTGCGCGTGGCGCCGCACGAGAGCGGTTCGGGCGAGTACGTGCCGGCCGACCCGGCGGGGCGTACCGGGGTTCCCGGGGTGTGGGTGGCGGGGAACGTGACCGACCTGTCCGCGCAGGTCGGAGGCGCGGCGGCGGCCGGTGCCCGGACAGCCGCGATGATCAACGCGGACCTGGTGGCCGCGGAGACGCGCGCGGCGGTCGAGGCGCGGCGGCGGGCGACGGACCGCGAAACGGCCCTAACCTGACAATTCTTCCCCTAGGTTGGAATGCGCAGGAGGCAGTCGACACCGGGGGGCGACGTGGAGAGCTATCCGGCGATCGAGGATCACGGGCTCATCGGCGACCTGCAGACCGCCGCGCTGGTGACCTGCGACGGGACGATCGACTGGTTCTGCGCGCCGCGCTTCGACTCGCCGAGCGTCTTCGCCGCGCTGCTGGACCGGGAGAAGGGCGGCTACTTCCGGATCGCCCCGCACGACGTCCGGTACGTCACCAAGCAGCTCTACCTACCCGGCACACCGATCCTGATCACGCGTTTCATCAGCGCGGACGGCGTCGCCGAGGTGATGGACTTCATGCCGGTCACCGGTGAGCGGGCGACCGACACGCACCGCCTGGTCCGCATGGTCAACATGGTCCGGGGCAGCATGCGCTTCCGGGTGGAGTGCCGTCCCCGGTTCGACTACGCGCGCCAGCCGCACACCCTGGAGCGGCACCAGAACGGGTACGTGTTCCGCAGCCGGTCGGCGACGCTCACGTTCAACCCGGTCGACCCGGTGCGGCAGCTCCTCGCCCAGGGCGGTGACGTCCGACTGGAGGACGGTGACCTGATCGCCCACGGCACGCTCAACGAGGGCGACACCGGCGGGGTGGTCCTGGAGACGGAGGGGGCCGAGCCCCGGGTCATCCCGCCGGAAGAGGTCCAGGGCATGTTCGAGTGGACCCGCGACTACTGGCGGCGCTGGGTCGAGCGGTCCCGCTACACCGGCCGCTGGCGGGAGATGGTCGAACGGTCCGCCATCACGCTGAAGCTCATGACGTACGCGCCGACCGGCGCGATGATCGCCGCGCCCACCGCAGCGCTGCCCGAGCTGGTCGGCGGCACCCGCAACTGGGACTACCGCTACACCTGGGTACGCGACACGTCGTTCTCCGTGCACGCGCTGCTCGGCCTCGGGTTCACCGAGGAGGTCAGCCGATACATGGACTGGCTGGACGAGCGGATCCGCGAGGCCGGCGACCACCAGGACCCGCTGAAGATCATGTATCGGGTGGACGGCTCCTCCGACCTGCACGAGGAGGTCCTCGACCACCTGGAGGGCTATCGCGGTTCCCGGCCGGTGCGGATCGGCAACGGCGCCGCCGACCAGCTCCAGCTCGACATCCACGGCGAGGCGCTCTACGCCATGCACCTCGCCGACGAGCAGGGCATCCGGGTGTCGCACCAGGTGTGGAAGAGCACCGTCCGGCTCGTCGACTGGCTCTGCCACAACTGGGACCAGCGCGACGCCGGCATCTGGGAGAGCCGCCACCACCCCCGCAACTACACGTTCGGGCGGGTGATGTCCTGGGTGGCGCTGGACCGGGCCATCCGGCTGGCCACCCGCACCGGCCGTCCCGGGGACATGTCCTGCTGGACCGAGCAGCGCAACCGGATCTACAACCAGGTCATGGCCCGCGGTTACCACCGGGAACGCGGCAGCTTCGTGCAGGCGTACGACGAGAACGTGCTGGACGCCGCGCTGCTGGCGATGCCGGCGGTCGGCTTCATCACGCCGAGTGACCCGCTCTGGAAGTCCACGCTGGCGTCGATCGAACGGGACCTGGTCTCCGACAGCCTGGTCCACCGGTACGACCCGGAGCACTCCCCCGACGGCCTCCCCGGCCACGAGGGCACGTTCAACATGTGCACGTTCTGGTACGTCGAGGCGCTGGCCCGCACCGGCCGGCTGGACGACGCGAGGCTCACGTTCGAGAAGATGTTCACGTTCAGCAACCACCTCGGCCTGTACGCCGAGGAGATCGCCGCGACCGGTGAGCAGATCGGCAACTACCCGCAGGCGTTCAGCCACCTCTCCCTGATCAACTCGGCGCTGGCGCTGAACGAGCTGCTCGACGCCGAGGCGGAAGCCCGACGCCGCCAGTAGGAGGACTCACGCCGGCACGGTGCCGACCCGGATCCGGTTGCCGTCCGGGTCGGTGACCACGAAGTCCCGCCCCCAGTCCTGGCTGCCGACCTCGACCCCGCCGCACGCCGCCGCCAGCGTGTCCACGTCGTCGACGTAGAGGTAGACCAACGTCCCGGGCCGGGCGTCGCCGGCGTGCTCGGACAGGTGGATCTCCATGCCGGGTCGGGCGATGCTGACGTAGCGCGGCAGGTCGGGCGCGAACCGGTGCTCCCACTGCCGGGCGAACCCGAGGCGGGCGTACCAGGCCACGGCGGCGTCGGCGTCACGAACCCGCAGGACGGGTGCCAGTCGTTCGGTCATGTCGCGATTGTGACCGCCACCTACGACACGCGGTTCGACCGCCGCCGATCCGGGCAGCAACGAGAGATGGCTGAGGAACGGGGACCCGGCTCGGAACCGACTGTGTTGTTCGCGTCGCGGTGGTGGCCGGCGGTGCTCGCCCCAGCCGGTGTGCTCGCCGCCGCAGTCGTCGTCGGCCTGCTGCTGTCCTCCTTCCCCTACGGGCCGGCCGCGCTTCTCGTCGCCACCGTCGTCGCGGCGTGGATCCAACGCGACGGCGCGTTGCTCGCCGACGACACCGGGCTGCTGGTCCGGCACCGGGGCCGCGTCACCCGTAGTTACCGCTGGTCGGAGATCCGGGAGGCGGGGGTGACCCGTCCCGGGTTCGGCCGGCTCGCGCTCGCCGTCTATCCCGAGGGCGGCCCGTGGGACGTGCCCGGGCCGAACAGCGCGGTCGTGGTCGGGCGCGTCTGGCGGCTACGCCAGCCGGACCTGGCGACCCGCGAGCGGGTGGAGGCGTTGCTGCGCTCCCACGGCGTCCGCATCACCAACCCACTCCCCTGACGAGGATGGCATGCGGTTACTCCGCGTCATGTCCGGCAAGGAGCATCTGCTTGTCGGCGTCATACCCCTGAGTCATAAATATGACGAGGAGTCATATTGTGCTCAGGTAATGCCTTTCCCCGCTCCCGCCCGCCGACGTCGGTCGATCCCGAGGTGGGCGCCACGTTGTCCCACCCCCGTGTTCCAATCCCAATCATGCATGTCGTCGTCATCGGGGCGCTCGTGGAGAACGGCGCGGTCCTGCTGGTGCACCGCAGTCCGACCCGCCGGGCCTACCCGGATCTCTGGGATCTCCCCGGCGGGCATGTCGAGGCGGGTGAGTCGGAGCGACAGGCCCTCGCGCGGGAGATGCACGAGGAGATCGGTGTCCACATCGTGGCGGAGTCCTCGTCACCCGTGGGCGACCTGCACCTCGGCAGCGGCGAGGACGCCGTTCACGTGGCCGTCTGGCACGTCGGGGCCTGGGTCGGCACTCCGACCAACTGTGCGCCCGACGAGCATGACGACATCGCCTGGGTTGCGACAGGCGAACTGGGCGACCTACCCCTCGTGCACGGCGGCGTGGTGGGGCTGGTCCGGAAAGTGGTGGGCGCGGCAGGTTTCGAACCTGCGACCCCTCGCTTGTAAGGCGAGTGCTCTCCCACTGAGCTACGCGCCCGGAACGCCCGTACGGCGGGCCGGAGCGGCAAGCTTACCTGCCGCCTCCGGCCCGGTCGAACGACGTGCTCGGGGTGGCTCAGGCGGCGACGGCCTCGGCCAGCGCCTTGCGCCAACCCTGCTGGTCGCGCGCCTCGCCGGGCATGTTCATCTCGGCGAAGCGGACCACGCCGGCCTTGTCGATGACGAAGGTGCCCCGGTTGGCGATGCCGGCGACCTCGTTGAAGACGCCGTACGCCTGGGCCACCGCGCCGTGCGGCCAGAAGTCGGCCAGCAGCGGGAACTGGTAGCCCTCCCGGTCGGCCCAGATCTTGTGGGCGTAGACCGAGTCGACGCTGACGGTCAGCACCTGGACGTCGTCGTTGACGTACTCGTTGAGGTTGTCCCGCACCTCGCACAACTCACCCTGGCAGATGCCGGTGAAGGCGAGCGGGTAGAAGACCAGCAGCACGGTCTTGCGACCGCGCAGGTCGGAGAGTCGAACCTCCTGGTTGTTCTGGTCCTTGAGCAGGAAATCCGGCGCCTCGGCGCCAACCTCGATGGGCATGTGTGCTCCTACTTCTTGCTCTTGGACCCGCGCCGGAGCACGAGGCGGGCGCCGCTCCAGTCGCGGCCCGCGTTGATGGTGGAGGTCTGCTGGAGGCCGGCGGTCTGGGCGCTCTCCGCGACCTCGCTCGGCTCGACGTGGCCGTCCCGGCCGGCCTTGGGGGTCAGGAGCCACACCACGCCGTTGTCCGCCAGCGGGCCGAGGGCATCGACGAGGAGCTCGAAGAGGTCACCGTCGCCGTCCCGGTGCCAGACCAGAACCGCGTCGACCACCTCGTCGGTGTCCTCGTCGACCAGTTCTCCACAGCGGTCGGTCAGGGCGTCCCGGAGATCGGAGTCGACGTCGTCGTCGTAGCCCATCTCCATGACGACCATGCCCGGCTCGATCCCGAACCGGTCCGCCAGGCTGCGTACCCCGTCGGCGGCCTGACCAGCGGTCGCGCTCACTGTCGCGTGCCTCCTCATCTCATCCCTGCCGGCGGCGTCGTGCGACACCGCCGCGCCCAGTCCACACAGTTGCGGCTCGCTGCGCAAGTGGCGCACCGGGTGGAACGGAATTTACCGTGCCAGCAGCGTACGGGCACCCTCGGTAATGGCTTCCTCGGACACCAGAACCTGATGAGCAGCCGGACCTAATGGTACAAACGAGTCAAGAGCGGCCACCCGTCGCGCCGCGCCCACGTAACCGGTGTCGACAAGCGTCGCCAACACCCCCTCGCCCACCCCGCCGGAGCGCCGCGTCTCGTCCACCACCAGCACTCGGCCGGTCGCCGACGCCTCCCGGATGATGTCGGCCACCGGCAGCGGGGCGAGCCAGCGCAGGTCCACCACCCGGGTGCCGACGCCCTCCTCGGCCAGCGTGGCCGCGGCCCGCAGCGACATCCGCACCCCGTTACCGAAGGTGATGATGGTGAGATCGTCGGTGGAGCCGATGCCGTACACCCGGGCGCGGCCGATCGGCACGTGCCGGTCCGCCCAGGCGCCCGGCTCGGCGTACTCGGCCAGCCACTCGCCGTCGCCATCCGCGTGGAGGTCGCGGGTGTGGTAGAGCGCGATCGGCTCCAGGAAGACGCAGACGGCGCCGTCCACCCGGGCCGCCGCGAGGCAGGTACGCAGCATCGGCGCGGCGTCGTCCGGCCGGGCCGGTACGGCGATCACCAGCCCCGGCACGTCCCGCAGCACCGCCACCGAGTTGTCGTTGTGGAAGTGACCGCCGAAGCCCTCCTGGTACGCCAGGCCGGCCACCCGCACCACCATCGGGTTCCGGAACGCACCCCGGGAGAAGAACCGCATGCTGGCCGCCTCGCCGCGGAGCTGGTCCTCGGCGTTGTGCAGGTACGCCAGGTACTGGATCTCCGGCACCGGCAGCATGCCGGCCAGGCCGGCGCCGAGCCCGAGCCCGAGGATCGAGGTCTCGTCGAGCAGCGTGTCGAACACCCGGGCCACCCCGAACCGGTCCCGCAGTCCCTTGGTCACCCCGTACACCCCGCCCTTGGCGGCCACGTCCTCGCCGAACACGGCCATCTGCGGGTGGTCGAGCATGCCGTCGGCCAGCGCCGCGTTGATGCTCTGCGCCAGCGTCAGCGGCCCGGTCAGCTCCGGCGGCTTCCCGCCGAACGCCTCCGCCCGCGCCCCGGCGCCCGGACCGGCCGCGTGTGCCGCCGCGTCGGCGACCGTCCGGGACACCCGCACCGGCCGGCGCGGCGCCAGCTCCGCCACCACCTCGACCGGGGTGGCCAGTTTCGGCTCGTCCAGCACCTCCTCGGCGATCCGCCGGAGCTGCCAGCCCCGCTCGTCGTACCGGGCGAGCAGTTCCTCGCCGCTCGCGTAGCCGCCCGCCACCAGCCGCCGCGCGGTGACCAGCAGCGGGTCCCGCGCCACGTCCGCGGCGATCTCCGCCGGGCTCCGGTACGCGGTCTCCGCGTCCGCGCCGGCGTGCCCCATCAGCCGAACCGTGCGCAGGTGCAGCACGGCGGGCCGGCGGTGCCGGCGCACCCAGGCGGTCGCCTCCGTCGCCGCCCGGTGGCTCGCCACCACGTCCGTGCCGTCGGCGTCGAAGTAGCGGATGCCGGGCCGGGACCGCAGCATGGCGGCCACCCAGCCCTCGGGCGAGCGCACGCTGATGCCCAGCCCGTTGTCCTCGCAGACGAACAGCACCGGGATCCGCAGGCCGGTGTGGTCGTACCAGCCGGCCGTGTTGAACGCGGCGGTGGCCGTGGCGTGGTTGACCGAGGCGTCGCCGAAGGAGCAGACCACCACGGCGTCCAGCGGCCAGGACGCCACCTCCGGGTCGCCGTCGACGCGCCGTCCGCCCCGCCGGAGCCGTTCCAGGGCCAGCCCCAGGCCGACCGCGCGGGGCAGGTGCGAGGCGATGGTCGAGGTGGTCGGCACGACCGCGAGGTCGGCCCGGCCGAAGACCTTGTGCCGGCCGCCGGCGATCGGCTCCTCGGCGGAGGCGACCATGCCGCGCAGCATGTCCCGCGCCGCGCCCGCGAACGCGTCGTCGAGCGACGGCGACGGCGGACCGGGTACGCCGACCGTCGCGTCGCCGTCCGCGTCCACGGTCACTCCGGCCCCGTCCGGCAGCAGCACCGCGTCGACGTCGCCGGAGTCCGCCGGCCCGGCCGCGCCGCTGGCGGGGGCACCCGGAGCGGGATCCTGGTGGGAGACGGCCCCGGTGGGGTCGCTGCCGGCCGGGCATGCGCTCCCGGCCCTCGCTTCGCTCGGCGCGGTCGCCCATGCGCTGTCGGGCCAGGATCCGTCCGAGTCCCGCGGATCGGAATCCTGCTCCCGGCCGGCGGGCGCGGGTGGCGCGTCGGGTGGGAACTCGCCGGCCGCCTGGGCGGCGCGCAGGCAGTAGAACGCGCCGGACCGGTAGTGCAGTAACGCCGGGTCGGTCGGCCGCAGCGCGGCGGCCACCGCCGCGTTGCCCTCGTGGCCGGCCGAACCGATCGTGTAGTACCCCTCACCGAAGCCGCGCAGCCAGCGCCCGGCCAGGTCCACCAGCCGGCTGGTGAGCTGCGCGTCGAACAGGGCCAGCGCCTGCGCCCCGGTGAGCGACCCACCGTCGGGCAGCGGTTCACGCAGGTCACGCCGGTGGTCCGGCGCGTCGAGCGCGGCCAGGTCGGCTCGGAGCCGGTCGTCGAGATCGTGCGGGGAGGTCACGTCGGACAGCATTACCGAATCAGGGCCGCCTCGCCCAGTCGGACACGTTACGCCCGGCGCGGCTCAGACCTCGCCGCGCTCCTCCGGGCAGCCGCCGTCGGAGACCTTCCAGACCAGGTCACGCAGCGTGGCCAGCTCCGCCGTGCTCAACCCGTCGAGCAGCCGTGAGTCCGACATCACCTGGCGTACCCGCTCCCGGACCTGCCGGCCCCGCGCGGTGACGACGAGCGCCCGCTGCCGCCGGTCGGTCGGGTCGGCCCGGCGCTCGACCAGGCCGGCCTGCTCCAGCTTGTCGGCCAGCCCGGTCACGTTGGAGCGGTCGCAGCCGAGTCGCACGGCCAGGTCACGGGCCGGCGACGGGTGGTCCGGGTCCAGCTCGTGCAGCGCCCGGGCCGCCGCCGGGGTCAGGCCCAGCGCGGCGATCTCCTCGTCCTGGTGGTGCCGCAGCGCGGCGGCGACGTGCTGGATCCGGCGCACGGTGTCCCCGGCCAGCCCGAGCCGGTCGTCGGCCGGGGACGGCGTGCGGGGGACCGGGCGGTGCGCCATGCCGACAATCATACGTGACAGATCAACAATTGACTTCCTCCACTATTGCGCCGACTGCTCGGCTGACGTCACCACCTTGCATCCGCCGACCGCTGTTCGGCAGAAAACGCCCCTGCCCGTCACCTGACGGCCATCGACGATCGCCAGGCTGCCCGGAGTCGACGAACCGGACTCCGGGGAGGAAACCGTGGCACTGTCCCGACGTACCATCCTGCTCAGCGGCGCGGCGCTCGGCGCCGCCGGCGCGGCAGCCGGCCTGCCGGTCGCGGCGGCCGCGTCGCCCGGCCCGCTGCGCCGCGACCCGTTCACGCTCGGGGTGGCCTCCGGCGACCCCGACCACGACGGGGTCGTGTTGTGGACGCGGCTCGCGCCGGAGCCGCTGGCCGAGGACGGCCTGGGCGGCATGCCATCCCGGGCGGTGCCGGTGTCCTGGGAGGTGGCCGCCGACGAACGGTTCCGGCACGTGGTGCGCCGAGGGGTACGGCTGGCCCGGCCGGAGTCGGCGCACAGCGTGCACGTCGAACTGGACGGTCTGCTCCCCGGCCGGGAGTACTTCTACCGGTTCCGGGCCGAGCGCTGGCTCTCGCCGGTCGGCCGCACCCGCACCGCGCCGCCGCCCTGGCTGCTGCCGTCCGCGCTGGCCATGGGCTTCGTCTCCTGCTCGCAGTACGAGCACGGCTACTTCACCGCCTACCGGCGGCTGGCCGAGACCGAGCCGGAGCTGATCCTGCATCTCGGCGACTACCAGTACGAGTACGCCAAGGACACGTACACGGTGCCGGGCGGCAACCCGCGCGACCACGAGGGCCCGGAGACCCGGACGCTCGCCAACTACCGGCAGCGGCACGCCCAGTACAAGACCGACACCGACCTCCAGGCGGCACACGCGGTCGCGCCCTGGGTGGTGGTCTTCGACGACCACGAGGTGGAGAACAACTGGGCCGACGAGGTGCCCGAGGCCCCGGACCCGGACTTCCTCGCCCGGCGGGCGGCGGCGTTCCAGGCGTACTACGAGAACATGCCGCTGCGCCGCACCTCGATCCCGCGCGGCATCGACATGCAGCTCTACCGGCGGGTGCGCTGGGGCCGGCTGGCCACGTTCCACATGCTCGACACCCGGCAGTACCGGGACGACCAGGCGTGCGGTGACGGCTACCGGGACTGCGCGGACGCGTCCGACCCGGCCCGGTCGATCACCGGCGCCGCGCAGGAGGCATGGCTGCTGGACGGCTTCCGCCGCTCGGCGGCCCGGTGGGACCTCCTCGGCCAGCAGGTCTTCTTCGCCCAGCGGGACAACAACGCCGGGCCGCTCACGGTCACCAGCATGGACGCCTGGGACGGGTACGTCGCCTCGCGGGACCGGATCACCCGGGGCTGGGTGGCCGCCGGGGTGCGCAACCCGGTCGTGCTCACCGGCGACGTGCACGCGCACTGGGCCAGCGACCTGAAGCTGGACTACGCCGACCCGACGTCGCGCACGGTCGGCAGTGAGCTGGTCTGCTCCTCGATCACCTCGACCGGGGACGGCGCGGACTCGCCGACCGGGTCGCACCCGTGGCTGGCGTTCAACCCGCACCTGCGCTTCCAGAACAACCTGCGCGGCTACGTGCGCACCACGATCACACCGACGGAGCTGACCGCGAACTTCGACGTGCTGCCGTACGTGAGCCGGCCGGACGCGCCGGCGTACACCCGGGCCACGTTCGTGATCGAGGACCGGGTGCCCGGCCTGAACCTGACGTACGACCGCCCGCCCGCCGCCGCACGAACCACCGCACCCGAAACGGACCAGGGCCGCCAAACCGTAGAAACCGAAACCACCCGCCCCTAACCCCTCCCCGTCTCCCCCCGCCTCCTCCCCCCGCCTCCCTGGGCGCTGATTCACGGAAAGAGTGGCTATTCCGCGTCGGATAGCCACTCTTTCCGTGAATCTGGGGGCCCGCTTCGGGGGTGGGGGTGGGGGTGGGGGTGGGGGTGGGGTCAGGCGGGGAGGAAGGAGAAGCGGATCTGGCGGTCCGGGTTGTCGCCGTTCGGGTCGACCAGGCAGATCGACTGCCAGGTGCCGAGCTGGAGCCGCCCGCCGAGCACCGGCACCGTCGCGTACGGCGGCACGAACGCCGGCAGCACGTGATCGCGGCCGTGTCCGGGCGAGCCGTGCCGGTGCCGCCACCGGTCGTCGGTGGGCAGCAGGTCGTCGAGCGCGCGGAGCAGATCGTCGTCCGACCCGGCACCGGTCTCGATGATCGCCAACCCGGCGGTGGCGTGCGGCACGAAGACGTGCAGCAGCCCGTCGCCGGACCCGGCGACGAACCGTTCGGCCTCGGCCGTGATGTCCCGGACGGTCGGCCGGGACCCGGTCCGGACGCTGATCACCTCACTACGCATACGGCGCATTCTGCCGCAGCGGTTCGCTCTCCCGCCCGGCCGGCCGACACGTCCGTGATCGCAGAAAGTTACCGGCGGGTACCTGTGTTCAGCATCGCGTCTGGGGGAGCCGGAGGTGACGACGAGCGCCACGAGGGGGCAGGATGGCGCTAGAGACCTATCCCACACAGAACCGAGGGAACGCCTGTGGCTACGGAACGCAAGCGCCCGGTGATCACCGCTGGTCTGCCGAGCCAGCTTCCGGACATCGACCCTGAAGAGACCAGCGAATGGGTCGAGTCACTCGACGGTGTCATCGACGAGCGCGGAACCAAGCGCGCACGGTACGTCATGCTGCGCCTGCTGGAGCGGGCCCGCGAGCGCCAGGTCGGGGTGCCGTCACTGACCACCACCGACTACATCAACACCATCCCACCGGAGCGGGAACCGTGGTTCCCCGGTGACGAGCACATCGAGCGACGGCTGCGGGCGTACATCAGGTGGAACGCCGCCATGCTGGTGCACCGGGCCCAGCGCCCGGAGATCGGCGTGGGCGGTCACATCTCCACGTTCGCCAGCTCGGCGTCGCTCTACGAGGTGGGCTTCAACCACTTCTTCCGTGGCAAGGAGCACCCGGGCGGCGGCGACCAGATCTACTACCAGGGTCACGCCTCTCCCGGCATGTACGCGCGGGCCTTCCTGGAGGGCCGGCTGAGCGCCGACCAGCTCGACGGCTTCCGGCAGGAGCTGTCGCACCGCGCCGGCTCGCTGCCCTCGTACCCGCACCCGCGGTTGATGCCGGACTTCTGGGAGTTCCCCACCGTCTCCATGGGTCTCGGCCCGCTGAACGCCATCTACCAGGCGCGGTTCAACCGCTACCTCCAGCACCGGGGCATCAAGGACACCTCCCAGCAGCACGTCTGGGCGTTCCTGGGCGACGGCGAGATGGACGAGGTCGAGTCGCTCGGCGCGATCGGCGTGGCCGCGCGCGAGGAGCTGGACAACCTCACCTTCGTGATCAACTGCAACCTCCAGCGCCTGGACGGTCCGGTCCGCGGCAACGGCAAGGTCATGCAGGAGCTGGAGGCGTTCTTCCGGGGCGCCGGCTGGAACGTGATCAAGGTGGTCTGGGGCCGGGAGTGGGACCCGCTGCTCGCGGCGGACACCGACGGCGCGCTGGTCAACCTGATGAACACCACGCCCGACGGTGACTACCAGACCTACAAGGCGGAGTCCGGGGCGTACGTCCGGGAGCACTTCTTCGGCCGCGACGCGCGGACCCGCAAGATGGTCGAGCACCTGAGCGACGACGAGATCTGGAACCTCAAGCGGGGTGGCCACGACTACCGCAAGCTCTACGCGGCCTACAAGGCGGCGATGGAGCACACCGGCCAGCCGACGGTGATCCTCGCCAAGACCATCAAGGGCTGGACGCTGGGCTCGCACTTCGAGGGCCGCAACGCCACGCACCAGATGAAGAAGCTGACGCTCGACGACTTGAAGCTGTTCCGCGACCGGCTCTACCTCGACATTCCGGACAAGCAGCTGGAGGAGAACCCCTACCTCCCGCCGTACTACACGCCGGACGAGAAGTCGGACGAGATGGAGTACCTGCGGGAGCGGCGTCGCCAGCTCGGCGGCTTCCTCCCGTCGCGTACCACCGAGCGCAGGACGCTGGCGATCCCGGGCAGCGAGCGGTTCGCCGACGTCAAGCGCGGGTCGGGCAAGCAGAAGGTGGCCACCACGATGGCCTTCGTCCGCCTGCTCAAGGACGTGATGAAGGACAAGGAGTTCGGCAAGCGCTGGGTGCCGATCATCCCGGACGAGGCCCGCACGTTCGGCATGGACTCGCTCTTCCCGACCCAGAAGATCTACTCGCCGCACGGCCAGCGCTACACCTCGGTCGACCGGGAGCTGTTCCTGTCGTACAA
This sequence comes from Micromonospora sp. NBC_01392, assembly GCF_045040125.1. Classification (NCBI taxonomy): domain Bacteria; kingdom Bacillati; phylum Actinomycetota; class Actinomycetes; order Micromonosporales; family Micromonosporaceae; genus Micromonospora; species Micromonospora sp. NBC_01392. Next base: position 5,712,082 of record NZ_CP109549.1, read on the forward strand.
GGAGTCGACGACCGGGCAGATCCTGCACGAGGGGATCAACGAGGCCGGTTCGGTCGCCTCGTTCACCGCCGCCGGCACGTCGTACGCCACGCACGGCGAGCCGATGATCCCGATGTACATCTTCTACTCGATGTTCGGCTTCCAGCGCACCGGCGACGGGTTCTGGGCGGCGGCCGACCAGATGGCCCGGGGCTTCGTGCTCGGCGCGACCGCCGGCCGGACCACGCTCAACGGTGAGGGTCTCCAGCACGAGGACGGGCACTCGCTGCTGCTCGCCGCCACCAACCCGGCGGTGGTCGCGTACGACGCGGCGTTCGCGTTCGAGCTGGCGCACATCCTGGAGAACGGCCTGCACCGGATGTACGGCGAGGCGCAGGAGAACGTCTTCTACTACCTCACCGTCTACAACGAGCCGATCTTCCAGCCGGCCGAGCCGGAGGGCGTGGACACCGAGGGCATCGTCAGGGGCATCTACCGCTACTCGCCGGCGCCGCAGGTGGGCCCGGACGCGCCGAAGGCGAACGTGCTGGCCTCCGGCACCGGCATGCAGTGGGCGCTCAAGGCCCAGCAACTGCTCGCCGAGGACTGGGGCGTGGCCGCCGACGTGTGGTCGGTGACGTCCTGGACCGAGCTGCGCCGCGACGCGGTGGAGTGCGAGGAGCACAACCTGCTCAACCCGGGTGAGGAGCAGCGGGTGCCGTACATCCAGCGCAAGCTGGCCGACGCCGAGGGCCCGAAGGTCGCGGTCAGCGACTGGATGCGCGCGGTACCGGACCTGATCGCGCGCTGGGTACCGGGCGACTACACCTCGCTCGGCACCGACGGCTTCGGCATGTCGGACACCCGGCACGCGTTGCGTCGCCACTTCCACGTGGACGCCGAGTCGGTCGCGGTCGCCACGCTGCGGCAGCTCGCGCTGCGCGGCGCGGTCCCGGCGCACGTGCCGGCCGACGCCGCCCGCAAGTACGCGCTGGACGACGTGAACGCCGCCCCGGTCGGCGAGACCGGCGGCGACAGCTAGACGTGCAAGGAAGGGCCCCTGCTTAACGCCTCCGGCAGAGAGGGGGCCCCTTCTCACCACCGGCGGCGTGCGAGCACGACGATGGTCCGGCGTCCCTGGTTGGGATGCCGGACCATCGTCGTTGCGGGCGACGCCGGGACTGCGACCCGGTCAGCCGACGGCGGCCAGGTCGGTCAGCCGGGCCAGCGAGTCCTCCAGGTCGGCGCCCACCCGGCGCAGGCCGAGCCGCAGCAGTGCGGCCTTGACCGGCCCGGCGGGCCACCGGACGACGATCAGCCGGACCACGGTGCCGCCGGCGTCCTCGTCCGCGGTGAGCTGGACGTAGATCTCGGTACGCGCCTCGGCCCGGGCGCCGGCGCCCTTGGCCCGTTCGCGCCAGCCGATCAGCGTCGGCTCCTGATAGGCGATCACTTCGGCCTCGTGCGCGGCGCCGCGACCGGCCTGGACGAGCTGCCGCCGACCGAACCCCTCCCCGGAGAGGACCTCGGCCGCACGGACCCCCGCCAGCCAGGCCGGCAGTTGCTCGGCGCGCTGCACGACGTCCCAGACCATTTCCACCGGCGCCGCCACGTGTGCGCTGCGTTCCACGAGGATCATGAGCGTCTTTCCCCCACTAAAACTACATCCGCGATATTCGGCACTCTATGTGTAAATCGGACTTAAGTGGACGGGATTGGCTAAGACACGCCGAAACGCCCTGGTGTCACCCGCCGTCCCGGCCTATGGCGTGGCGTTCGCCCGAGCCCTAGAGTCGCGAACACGCTTCACGTATTGGGAGGGCGAATTGACGACCGTGCCGATGCCCGACTTCCCCGCCGGCTTCCGCTGGGGGGTGTCCACCTCCGCGTACCAGATCGAGGGCGCGACCACGGTCGACGGCCGGGGACCGTCCATCTGGGACACGTTCGCCAGGGAGCCGGGCCGGATCGTCGACGGCAGCACCGGCGACGAGGCGTGCGACCACTACCACCGGCACGCCGAGGACACCGCGCTGCTGGCCGGGCTGGGCGTGTCCGCGTACCGGTTCTCGGTCGCCTGGCCCCGCGTCCAGCCCACCGGCGCCGGCCCGGCGCACGCGGCCGGGCTGGACTTCTACGACCGGCTGGTGGACGGCCTGCTCGCCGCCGGCGTCGACCCGGTCGCCACGCTCTTCCACTGGGACCTGCCGCAGGCGCTGGAGGACGCCGGCGGCTGGCTGAACCGGGACACCGCCGCCCGCTTCGCCGAGTACGCCGACCTGACCGCGGCCCGCCTCGGCGACCGGGTGAAACTCTGGATCACGCTCAACGAGCCGTTCATCCACATGAGCCTCGGGCACGGCATCGGCACCCACGCGCCCGGCCGGATGCTGCTCTTCGACGCCTTCCCGGTGGCCCACCACCAGCTCCTCGGACACGGCCTCGCGGTCGCCGCGCTGCGCGCCCGCACCGCGAGCCCGGTGGCGATCGCCAACAACTACTCGCCGGTGCGGCAGGTCGGGGACACCGACGCCGACCGGGCCGCCGCGCAGGCGTACGACGCGCTGCACAACCGACTCTTCACCGACCCGCTGCTCGGCCGCGGCTACCCCGACGCGCCCGGCCTCGACCCGGCCGTGATCCACGACGGCGACCTGGACGTGCTGGCCGCCCCGATCGACGTGCTCGGCGTGAACTACTACAACCCGACCGGCATCCGGGCCCCCGAGGAGGGCTCGCCGCTGCCGTTCGAGATGGTGCCGCTGGACGGGTACCCGCGCACCGCGTTCGACTGGCCGGTGGCCCCGGACGGGCTTCGCGAGCTGCTGCTCCAGCTCCACGACCGGTACGGCGACGCGCTGCCACCGATCCAGGTCACCGAGAGCGGCTGCGCGTACGACGACGTGCCGGACGCGCAGGGCCGGGTGGACGACCCGGAACGGATCGCGTACCTGGACGGGCACGTACGCGCGGTGCACGAGGCGATCACCGCGGGGGTGCCGGTGACCGGGTACTTCGTCTGGTCGCTGCTGGACAACTGGGAGTGGGCCGAGGGGTTCACCAAGCGGTTCGGGCTGGTGCACGTCGACTACCCCACGCAGCGGCGTACCCCGAAGTCGTCGTACGCCTGGTTCCGGGACCTGGTCCGGCGATGACCACCGTGAACCCGACGCCGGCCTCGCTGCCGGCGGCGCTCGCCGAGCCGACCGTGCCGGTCCGGCGGAGCTGGATCGCGCTGATCTTCGCCGCCAACCTGGGCGTCTGGATGGCGTTCTTCACGCCCATCCAGGTGCTGCTGCCGCAGCAGGTGGAACGCATCGCGCCGGGCGACAAGGAGGCCATGCTGGCGGTGGTCACCGGTCTCGGCGCGCTCGCCGCGGTGCTGGCGAACCCGCTGGCCGGGGCGCTGTCCGACCGGACCTCGCTGCGGCTGGCGAACCGGCACTTCGGCCGCCGGCACGTCTGGACCGCGACCGGCGCGGTGGTCGGCGCGTTCGCGCTGGTGCTGCTGGCCCGGCAGGACAGCATCGCCGGCGTGGCGGTGGCCTGGGTGGCCGCGCAGGTCTGTTTCAACGCCATGCTGGCCAGCCTCACCGCCGCGATCCCGGACCGGGTGCCGGTGGCGCAGCGCGGCGGCGTCTCCGGCTGGGTGGGCATCCCGCAGGCGCTGGGCCTGGTGCTCGGCGCGGTGCTGGTCACCGCCGTGGTCACCGGCAACGCCGCCGGGTACGCCGCGATCGCGCTCGCCGTGCTGCTGCTGTCGCTGCCGTTCGCGCTGCTCACCCAGGACGACCCGCTGCCCCGGGAGCACCGGTCGCCGTTGCGGGCGCGCGCCCTGCTCGCCTCGATGTGGATCAGCCCGCGTCGCCACCCCGACTTCGCCTGGGCCTGGTTCACCCGGTTCCTGGTGCAGTTGGGCAACGCGCTCGGCACGCTCTATCTGCTCTATTTCCTCACCGACGGGGTGCGGGTGGCCGACCCCGAGGGCTCGCTGCTGGTGCTGATCCTGCTCTACACGGTGGGCATGATGCTCACCGCCGTGGTGGCCGGGCGGCTCTCCGACCGCTCCGGCCGGCGCAAGGTCTTCGTGATCGTGTCCGGGCTGATCATGGCGGTGGCGGCGACGCTGCTCGCGGTGGCGCCGGTCTGGTCGATGGCGATCGTCGCCGCGCTGCTGCTCGGCGCCGGTTACGGCGTCTACCTGGCGGTGGACGCCGCGTTGATCACCCAGGTGCTGCCGGCCGCCACCGACCGGGCCAAGGACCTCGGGGTGATCAACATCGCCAACTCCGCGCCGCAGGTGCTGGGGCCGGCGCTCTCCGCCCCGATCGTGGTGCACCTGGGCGGTTACCCGGCGCTCTACGCGGTGACCGCGGCCGTCACGCTGCTCGGCAGCGCGCTCGTCGTGAAGATCAGGGCGGTGCCCTGACCGGGCCCCCTGCCGGAAAGCGGTCGCGGCCCGCCGTAGGCTGGGGGACGTGACGGTACGTGTACGCTTCGCCCCCTCCCCGACCGGAATGTTCCACGTCGGCGGCGCCCGCTCGGCGTTGCAGAACTGGATCTTCGCCAAGCAGCAGGGCGGGGTGTTCGTGCTCCGCGTCGAGGACACCGACGCGGCCCGCAACCGGCCCGAGTGGACCGAGGGCATCCTCTCCGCGCTCGACTGGATCGGCATCACCCGCGGCAGCTACGAGGGCCCCTACTTCCAGTCCTCGTACGCGGGCGAGCACCGCGCCGCCGCGCAGCGGCTGCACGAGGCCGGCCGGGCGTACTACTGCGACTGCACCCGCGACGACGTGCAGGCGCGTACCGGCTCGCAGCACCGGGGCTACGACGGCTTCTGCCGCGACCGGGGCCTGTCCGCCGGCGAGGGCCGGGCGCTGCGCTTCCGCACCCCGGACGAGGGCGAGACCGTGGTGGTCGACCTGATCCGGGGCGAGCCGACGTTCGAGAACAAGCTGATCGAGGACTTCGTCATCGCCCGGGGCGACGGCTCGCCGGTCTTCCTGCTGGCCAACGTGGTCGACGACATGACCATGGGGATCACCCACGTGATCCGGGCCGAGGAGCACCTGCCGAACACCCCGAAGCAGCAGCTGCTCTGGGACGCGCTCGGCGTCAAGCCGCCGGTCTGGGCGCACGTGCCGGTGGTGGTCAACGAGAAGCGGCAGAAGCTGTCCAAGCGGCGGGACAAGGTCGCCCTGGAGGCGTACCGGGACGAGGGCTACCTCGCCGACGCGATGCGTAACTACCTGATGCTGCTCGGCTGGGCGCCGTCGGGTGACCGGGAGATCGTGCCCTGGTCGGTGATCGAGGACGAGTTCCGGCTCGACGAGGTCAACCCCTCCCCCGCCTTCTTCGACGAGAAGAAGCTGCGCGCCTTCAACGGGGAGTACATCCGGGCCCTGCCGGTGGAGGAGTTCGTCGACGCGTGCCAGCCGTGGCTCACCGGCACCGACACGATCGCCCCGCCGCCGTGGCAGCCGGCCGAGTTCGACCCGGCCGCGTTCGCCGCGGTGGCCCCGCTGGCGCAGACCCGGATCGCGGTGCTCAGCGAGATCGTGCCGAACGTCGACTTCCTCTTCCTGGCCGACCCGCTGATCGACGAGGCGGCCTGGGCGAAGGCGATGAAGGAGGGCGCCGCCGAGCTGCTGGACGCCGCGATCACCGCGTTCGAGACGCTGGAGACCTGGGACGCCGAGTCGCTGAAGGCCACGCTCGAGGCGGTCGGCGCGGAGCGCGGGCTGAAGCTGGGCAAGGCGCAGGCGCCGGTCCGGGTGGCGGTCACCGGCCGCACCGTCGGGCTGCCGCTGTTCGAGTCGCTCGAGGTGCTCGGCCGCGACCGTACGCTGACCCGGCTGCGCGCCGCCCGGGTACGCCTGGTCTGAGCCCGCGGGTGACGCCCCGGCGTGTCGTCCGGGCGTGTCGCGCGCCGGAAACGTTGCCCTATCGGGCGTCATGCCTCCTGGTCATATTTATGACCAGGAGGCATGACGAGACGCGGTAGAGGTCTCTCCCGTCCCGTCACGCACGGTGACCGGGCGAGCGGACGCCCGCCGCGGATCCGGCCTGCCGTCGAGTGCCCGGCCCGGTCAGCCGCGGGCAGCACGGCGACGCAGCAGCAGGCCACCGCCCAACGCGGCCAGCAGCACGACCGCGCCGGCCGCCCAGAGCCAACCCGTACCCCCGTCGTCGTCCGCGGCGGCGACCGCGGGCGTCGGGCTCGCCGGCGACGGCGCGGCGCTCGTGGGCGGCGTCGCCGTGGTCGGTGCGGTGCTGGTGGGCGTCGACGGCGTCTCGGCCGGGGTGCCGGTGGTCAGCGTGAACCGGATCTCGCCCTTGATCGGATGCCCGTCGTCGGACGCGAGCTGGTAGGCCACGATGTAGAGCCCGGCCGCGGCGGGCTTGAACGGCACGCTCACCCGCTTCCCGGAGAAGGTCGGCGGTCCACCCGCGGCGGCCACGTTGTCCGGCCCGGTGACGGTGACCGTGGTGCCGGCCTCCTTCGGCGTGGCCAGGAACCGCAGCTCGATCCGCTTCGGCGCGGCGGCCACCCGGGCCCCGTTGGCCGGGTCGCTGCCGGTCAACGAGTTGTGCGCGGCGGCCGGCGCGGCCGGCAACAGCAGCGACACCCCCGCCGCCAGCCCGAGCACCGCCAGCCAGGTACGTGTCGTACGGGCAACCCTGCCCCCCATGAGCCCCTCCGTCCAGGTAAGATCCGGCCGCTGATCTTCGACCGTTCATTGGTCGGTCTCAGCTCGCAGATAGTTCCAAATACTCTTCCACCTACTGCAACCACGCGACGTTCTGCGGAGTCTTTGGGGTGGGCGGGTCCAGTGTGACCGGCAGCGGAGGCCAGCCATCGAACGGGGCGAGGAGGCGGCGATGGTCCGGAAGGTGAGGCGGCTGCTGACCGTCGTGGCCGGGGCGGCGGTGCTGGCGTGCACACTGGCCCTCACCGGCACGACGGCGGCCCAGGCCGCGCCGAAGCCGAAGCTCGCCCCCGCCGGGGTGGACATCACCGGCGACCAGCTCGACCAGCCGTTGCAGTTGCGGGCCGACACCAGACCCGCCGAGGTCACCATGATCGTCGACCAGGTCAAGTGGCTGGGGACGACCGGTCAGCTCCGCGGCCCGGCGGCCAAGGACCTCGGTCCGAAGTACACGGTGGTGGTGCTCGCCGCCGGCAGCCCGCAGCACACCTACGACCTCTTCCCGCTGGCCAAGGGCGGCCCCCGGGTCTACCGGCCGGCCAAGCAGCCCGACCTGAGCCACCCCCGGGCCGGCTGGTTCTTCGGCCGCCTCAACATGTCCGAGACGCTGCGCGCCGTCGGGGTGCCGCTGGCGCCCCGGTTCGACACGCTCTCCGGCGGCATCGGCGGCGGCGAGCGCGTCCTGCCGGAGGAGGCGCTCGACCCGGCGGAGGGCCTCGACACCGCGCTCGGCGAGTTGCAGCGGCTGCTGCTGCTCAACATCGGCGTGGTGCTGGTCATCACCGTCGGGCTGGCCGGCATCGCGCTCCTGGTGCGCCGCCGCACCCGCTGAGCCCGGCTCAGATGGTCAGCACGACCTTGCCCCGGACGTGCCCCGCCTCCACCAACCGCTGCGCCTCGGCGGCCTCGGTGAGCGGGAACGTCCGGGCCACGTGCACGGTGAGCCGGCCGGCGTCGACCAGCCCGGCGAGCACCCCCAGGTCGGCCGAGGACGGCTTGACGAAGACGTACGCGCCGCCGAGGCCTGTCACGTGCTCCGGGTCGGCGGTGGAGACCAGCCGCCCCGGCCGGCCGATCAGCTCGGCGGAGGCGTCCAGCGCGTCGCCCCCGAACAGGTCCAGCACCACGTCGACGCCGTCCGGCGCGACCGCGCGGACCCGGTCCGGCAGGCCGTCGCCGTAGCTGACCGGCTCCGCGCCCAGCGACCGGACGAAGTCGTGGTTCGCCTCGCTCGCCGTGCCGATCACCCGGTCGGCGCCGAGCGCGCGGGCCACCTGCACCGCGAGGTGTCCCACCCCGCCGGCCGCGCCGTGCACCAGCACGGTGTCACCGGCCCCGGTCCGGGCGAGCTGCAACGCCTGGTAGGCGGTGAGCCCGGCCAGCGGCAGACCGGCCGCCTCCGGCCAGGACGCCCGCACCGGCTTGTCGGCCAGGCACCGCTCCGGGGCCGGGACCAGTTCCGCGTACGTGCCGTGCTGCACGTCGTCGCGGCGGACGTAGCCGATCACCTCGTCACCGACGGTGAACCCGGACACCGCCGGACCGACCGCCTCCACCACGCCGGCGGCGTCCCACCCCGGCACCAGCGGGAAGTGGGTCGGGAACGCGCCGGCCAGGTGCCCCGCCCGGACCTTCCAGTCGACCGGGTTGACCCCGGCGGCCCGCACCCGCACCAGGACCGTGTCCGGACCGACCGGCGGGGTGGGCAGCTCACGAGCGGTGAGCAGGTCGGCCGGGCCGTACTCGTCGATCGCCATCGCCTTCACCCCACCCACGCTAACCGCCGGACGGACCCCGCGTGGTCAGCACCAGCGGCGCGGCGGCCGTTCCCGGCGGCTCGTGCGGTTGCCGGGGCGCACCGCGCCGTGCCGGTGGCCACCCGCCCAGCCGGCCTGGTCGCTGCGGCAGCCCTGGATCGGCGCCGGGTCGGCCGTGGGACCGGCCGGCTCGACGACCCGCTGACGCGGCGCCGCCGGCTCGTCGTCGGCGCGCTCCGACGACCGCCCGGCGGCCGGCTCACCCGGATGGGCCAGCCCCGCCCGGCGCGGCTGGTCGTGGCCCGGCCGGCAGTGCTCGTGCTGGGCGCAGCCGTGTTCGGCCTCCCCGTGCGCCATCCCGGTCCCCCTCACCCTTCGCCCTCGCCCGTCGGACGGAACGCCCCGACGCGCTCTGACACCGTACTGGCCCGGCCCGACGAGATCGTCAGCGCGTACCGGTGGAGATCACCCGTCGGCGGCGCCGCCGCGGACTCGAAGTGGATCCGCTGGTCAGGCCGTGTCAGGCTGGTGCGGTGAGTGAACCGGGCGGTACCGAGACGTCGGCCACGCTGCGCCGCATCGAGCGGGCCGCGGGAAGCCTGGCCACCGCCAGCGTGGCCCGGATGGACGAGAGTCTGCTGTGGTTCCGCGAGCTGCCCGCCGACCAGCGTTCCTGGGTGATGCTGGTGGCCCAGGCCGGCGTGCGGTCCCTGGTGCAGTGGCTGCGCCAGGGCGGCGGCGCGACCGACCGTACCCAGGAGGTGTCGGACGAGGTCTTCGCCGCCGCGCCGGTGGCGCTCGCCCGCTCGATCAGCCTCCAGCAGACCGTGGCGCTGATCAAGGTGACCATCGAGGTCGTCGAGGAGCAGGTGTCCGAGCTGGCCGTGCCGGGCGAGGAACAGTCGCTGCGGGAGGCGGTGCTGCGGTTCTCCCGGGAGATCGCGTTCGCCGCCGCCCGGGTGTACGCCCGGGCCGCCGAGACCCGCGGCTCCTGGGACGCCCGGTTGCAGGCGTTGCTGGTGGACGCGCTGCTGCGCGGCGACTCGCCGGACGTGCTGGCCAGCCGCGCCGCCGCGCTGGGCTGGTCCGACGCGCCGCCGGTGGCGGTGGCGGTGGGCCGCTCCCCCGGCGGTGAGGTGTCGGCCGTCCTGCACACCGTCTACCGGCAGGCCCGCCGGATCGGTGTCGAGGTGATCGGCGGCGTGCACGGCGACCGCCTGGTGATCGTGCTGGGCGGGGCGGCCGATCCGCTGGCGGCCGCCGGGAAGCTGCGTACCGCGTTCGGCGACGGGCCGGTGGTGGTCGGTCCGGCGGTGCCCAGCCTCGACGAGGCGACCGAGTCCGCGCGGGCGGCGCTCGCCGGGTTCCGCGCCGCGCCGGCCTGGCCGACCGCGCCCTGCCCGGTCGCCGCCGCCGAACTGCTGCCCGAGCGGGCGCTGGCCGGCGACACCGAGGCGCGCCGCCGGCTGCGCCACGACGTGTACGCGGCGCTGGCCCGCGCCGGCGGCGGCGAACTGCTGGAGACGCTCGACGCGTTCTTCGCCGCCGGCGGCACGCTGGAGAGCGCGGCGCGGGCACTGTTCGTGCACCCGAACACGGTGCGTTACCGGCTGAAGCGGATCGCCGAGGTGACCGGCTTCTCGCCGCTCGCCCCGCGGGACGCCTTCGCGCTCCAGGTCGCGTTGACCGTCGGTCGGCTCGACCCGGTGGTCCCGGCCGTCACGCCGGTCCCGAACCAGACAGCGAGCCCAGCCGGTCGGAAAGTGGCCCAGAGCGGCGACGACCGGCGCCGATCTTTGTAGGTTTCCTCTAAAGCTTCTAGTGCGGTTTGGTGCCGTGCGTTACAGCGCGACCCGCGAGTATCCGTCAGAGTCGTACACGTGCTCGCCGTACTCTCCCCCGGACAGGGTTCACAGAAGCCCGGTTTCCTGAACCCATGGCTCGACCTCGCCGGCGCCGAGGCGCGCCTGCGCTGGTGGTCGGCGCTGGCCGGGGTCGACCTGATCCACCTCGGCACCGAGGCGGACGCGGACGAGATCAAGGACACCGCCCGCACCCAGCCGCTGCTGGTCGCCGCCGCGCTGCTCGCCGCCGAGCACCTGCCGATGCACGACGTCCGGGTGGTCGCCGGGCACAGCGTCGGTGAGCTGGGCGCCGCCGCACTGGCCGGGGTGCTGCCCGCCGAGGCGGCCGTGACGCTCGCCGGCGTACGCGGCCGGGAGATGGCCGCCGCCTGCGCGCTGGAGCCCACCGGGATGGCCGCCGTGCTCGGCGGCGACCCGGACGAGGTGCTCGCCGCGCTGGAGACGCACGGCCTGCACCCGGCCAACCGCAACGGCGCCGGCCAGATCGTCGCCGCCGGCGCGATCGCCGGGCTGGAGAAGCTCGCCGTCGAACCGCCGACCCGGGCGCGGGTCATCCGGCTCAAGGTGGCCGGCGCGTTCCACACCCCGTACATGGCCCCGGCCGAGACCGCGCTGGCCGGCGTGGCCGGCGGGGTCACCGTCGCCGATCCGGCCCGCGTCCTGCTGTCCAACCTCGACGGCGCCCCGGTCGGGTACGGCCGGGAGGCGGTGCAGCGGCTGGTCCGGCAGGTGACCGCCCCGGTCCGCTGGGACCTGTGCATGCGCACCCTGGTCGACCTCGGCGTCACCGGCGTGGTCGAGCTGCCGCCGGCCGGCACGCTGGCCGGTCTGGTCAAGCGGGAGCTCAAGGGGGACGGGGCACCGGAGATCGTCACCCTGAACACGCCCGACGACCTGCCCGCCGCGCGGAGCCTGATCGCCCGGCACGGCGGTGGCGGCGTCGCCCGCCCGTCGGCGTCCGGTTTCCGGGTGGTGGTCTCCCCCGCCGCCGGCGTCTTCACGCCGGTGACCGAGCTGACCGAGGGCGCCGGTGTGCACGCCGGCCAGGTCGTCGGCCACGTCGCCGCCCGGCAGGGGCGGGTCGAGGTGACCGCGCACGACAGCGGGCTGCTCACCGAGTGGCTCGCGCACCACGACGACCCGGTCGCCCCGGGCCAGCCCCTCGTCCGCATCGGAGGATCGCACTAAATGGCCGGCAGCCGGATCGCCGCGATGGGGCACTACCAGCCCTCCCGCGTGGTCACCAACGACGAGCTCGCACAGTTCGTCGACACCAACGACGAGTGGATCCGGGACCGGGTCGGCATCGCCACCCGGCGGATCGCCGGCGAGGAGACCGTGGCCGACATGGCCACCGCCGCCGCCGGCAAGGCGCTGGCCAGCTCCGGCCTCACCGCCGCCGACATCGACCTCGTCGTGGTGGCGACCTGCACGTCGGTGGACCGCAGCCCGAACGTGGCCTGCCGGGTCGCGGCGAAGCTGGGCATCAACGCGCCGGCGGCGTACGACCTCAACACCGCCTGCTCCGGTTTCGCGTACGCGTTGGGCACGGTGGATCACGCGATCCGGGCCGGCGCGGCGCGCAACGCGCTGGTGATCGGCGCGGAGAAGCTCTCCGACGTGACCGACTGGACCGACCGGTCGACCTGCATCATCTTCGGCGACGGCGCCGGCGCGGCGGTGGTCACCGCGACCGCCGACGACGAGCCGACCGGGATCGGGCCGGTGGTGTGGGGCTCCGCGCCGGAGAAGAGCGACGCGGTGCGGATCGAGGGCTGGCGTCCGTACATCGCGCAGGAGGGGCAGTCGGTGTTCCGCTGGGCCACCACCGCGCTGGCCCCGCTGGCGCTCCAGGCCTGCGAGCGGGCCGGGGTGGCCCCGTCGGAGCTGGCCGCGTTCGTGCCGCACCAGGCCAACGCGCGGATCATCGACGGCATCGCCAAGCGGCTGAACATCCCGGACGCGATCATCGCCAAGGACATCGTCGAGTCCGGCAACACGTCGGCGGCGAGCATCCCGCTGGCCCTGTCGAAGATGGTCGAGCGACGCGAGGTACCCGCGGGCGCCCCGGTGCTGCTGTTCGGCTTCGGCGGCGGCCTGACCTACGCCGGTCAGGTCGTGCGCTGCCCCTGATGACCCCCTCGGGCGCGAACGCGCTCCAGGTGCGGTGACCGGCGTCGCCGGCCGCCGAGAAACCCCGATGAGAGGAACCAACCGCAATGACCCGTGACGAGATCACCGCCGGCCTCGCCGAGATCCTCGAAGAGGTTGCCGGGGTGAGCCCGGACGACGTGGCCGAGGGGAAGTCCTTCACCGACGACCTCGACGTCGACTCGCTCTCCATGGTGGAGGTCGTGGTGGCGGCCGAGGAGAAGTTCGGCGTCAAGATCCCGGACAACGAGGTGCAGAACCTGAAGACCGTCGGGGACGCGGTCAGCTACATCGAGGCGCAGTCCTGATCATGAGTCGCCCCGACGTCGTCGTCACCGGGCTCGGCGCGACGACCCCGCTCGGCGGGGACGTCGCGTCGACCTGGGACGCCATGCTGACCGGCCGCTCCGGGGTGAGTGCGCTCACCCAGGAGTGGGCCGGGCAACTGCCCGTCCGGATCGCCGCCCAACTGGCGGTGGACCCGGCCGAGGTGCTGGACCGCGTGAAGCTGCGCCGGCTGGACCGCTCCCAGGCGATCGCCCTCATCGCCGCGCGGGAGGCCTGGGCGGACGCCGGGCTGGCCGACGCCGGGCCGGACCCGGAACGGCTGGCCGTCAGCGTCGGCTCGGGCATCGGCGGCGCCACCACCCTGCTCGCCCAGGACGACATCCTGGAGGCGTCCGGACCGCGACGGGTCTCCCCGCACACGGTGCCGATGCTGATGCCGAACGGCCCGGCCGCCTGGGTCGGGTTGGAACTGGGCGCCAAGGCCGGGGTGCACTCGGTGGCCAGCGCCTGCGCGACCGGCGCGGAGGCGATCTCGCTGGGGCTGGACATCATCCGCGCCGGCCGCGCCGACGTGGTGGTGGTCGGCGGCACCGAGGCGGTCATCCACCCGCTGCCGATCGCCGGCTTCGCCTCGATGCGGGCCATGTCGACCCGCAACGACGAGCCGGAGAAGGCGTCCCGACCGTGGGACAAGGCCCGGGACGGCTTCGTGCTCGGCGAGGGCGCGGGCGTGCTGGTGCTGGAGCGCGCCGACCACGCCGCCGCCCGCGGCGCCCGCGTCTACGCGCGCCTGGCCGGCGCCGGGGTCACCTCCGACGCGTACGACATGGTGCAGCCGCACCCAGAGGGCGAGGGCGCGATCCGGGCCATCACCCGGGCGCTCGCCGACGCGGACATGGCCGGACGGGACATCGTGCACGTCAACGCGCACGCCACCTCCACGCCGGTCGGCGACATGCTGGAGATCGGCGCGCTGCGCGAGGCGATCGGTGACCACCCGCTGCTCACCGCCACCAAGTCGATGACCGGGCACCTGCTCGGCGCGGCCGGCGCGTTGGAGTCGATCGCCACCATCCTGGCCATCCGGGACGGGGTCGTGCCGCCCACGGTCAACCTGGACGACCCGGACGACGGCCTCAGCCTGGAGGTGGCCGCGCACAAGGCCCGGCACCTGGAGATCCCGGCCGCGCTGAACAACGCGTTCGGCTTCGGCGGGCACAACGTGGCGCTGGTCTTCACCCGCCCCTGAGCCAGGTCTGCAAGGAAGGGCCCCTTCTCAACACGTGAGTGTGAGAGGGGGCCCCTTCTCTACCGGAGGCGTTAACAGGGGGCCCGTCCTTACACCTTGCAGGTGGTGGGGGGCAGGCCGGGGACCGGGACGGGGGCGCGGCCGGTGGGGCGGGCCTTGCCGGCGAGCACCGCGGCCAACGCGGTCATCGAGGCCCGGGTGGACGAGTAGGTCGCCAGCACCGTCGGCGACTTCGCCCCGGCCAGCACGTACGGCGTGTCCATCGCCACCGTCACCGCCGCGTCGGCGTTCAGGTCCTTCGTGCCGTCGCCGTACCCGACGAGGTGCACGACGGTGCCGCCGGAGGACACCACCTTGACACCGGCGGCGGTGAGCGCCTCGGTCAGCAGGGCCCGGGTGCGGTCCCGCCCGCCGGAGGAGGTGACCCGGACCGGTCCGGTCACCGCACCGCCGCACGTGCCGCGCAGCACGGTCACCGCGGCGGCGGCCAGGTCGGCGGCGGCCTTGCGGTGCTCGGGGCCGTCCAGCGTCGACAGCGCCGGCTGCGGGTGCCCGGCCAGCCGGAACTTCATGGTGAGCACCCGGGTGACCGCCTCGACCAGGCGGGTGCGGGGCAGCGAGCCGTCCGTCAGCGCGGCGCGCAGCCCGTCGTACGCCTGGCCGACGTTCGGCGTCATCAGGATCAGGTCGTTGCCGGCGTTGAGCGCGCGGACCGCCGCCTCGCCGGGCGACCACTTCTTCGCCGGCGCCATGTTCATCCCGTCGGTGATCACCACCCCCTGGAAGCCGAGCTGGCCGCGGAGCACGTCGGTGAGCAGCTTGCGGGAGAACGTGGCCGGGGTGCCCGGGTCGACCGCCGTGACGTTCAGGTGGGCGGACATCACCGCCATGGCGCCGGCGTCGATCCCGGCGCGGAACGGCGGGAACGCGGTGCGGTCCAGCACGGCCCGGGACTGCCCGACCACCGGCAGTTCGGTGTGCGAGTCGGCGGCGCTCAGGCCGTGCCCGGGGAAGTGCTTGACCGCCGCGCCGACGCCCTCGGCCTGGAGACCGCGGACCGCGCCGGCCACCTGGGGCGACGCGGTGGCCGGGGTGGCGCCGAAGGACCGGGAGCCGATCACCGTGCTGCGGGTGGCCAGCACGTCGGCGACCGGGGCGAAGTCCAGGTTGATCCCCATCGCGGCCAGTTCCGCGCCGGCGGCCCGCCAGGCGGCCTCGGTCAGCGCCGGGTTGCCGGCCGCGCCGGCGGCGAGCGGGCTGGGCAGTTGGGTCACCCCGTCGGTGATCCGGGTGACCACGCCGTACTCCTGGTCGGTGCCGACCAGGAACGGCGCGGCGCCGGCGGGCAGCTTGCCGGCGGCGGCGCGCAACCCGTCGGTCAGCGCGCGGACCTGCTTCGGGTTGTCGACGTTCGTGGTCTCCTGGTTGCCCGAGGTCGGGTCGTCGGCGCTGAAGCCGACCAGGATCACGCCGCCGAGGCGGTACTTCGCCACCATCTCGGCGGGCGTGTCGACACCGGCCAGCGCCCGGTTGCCGGCGGCCGAGCCGGCGGAGACCTGGGTGGCCGAGCTGCCGTACGCGTACGGCATCAGCACCTGGCCGACCAGGTCCTCGTCGGAGAGCGTGGCGACGAGCGCGGCGGCCCGGGCGGCGGGATCGGCGGCGGCCGGGTCGGTGGACCCCGACGCGCTCGCGCCCGCCGACGGCGTCGCTGTCGACGGCGTCGGCCGGGGCCGGTCCGGCCCGTCCGAGCAGCCGGTGAGGACCAGCGCGGTCAGTGCGGCGAGCGCGACGGCGGAACGCCGCGAGGAAATCGACACGGGCCCCACCGTATCGGGGCAACTCGCCCGGCGTCACCCCACCCGGGTGAGCAGCGTCACCGGCGCGCCGTCGCCGGCGTACCGGTAGGGCTCCAGCTCGGCGTCCCAGGCGGTGCCGAGCGCCTTGTCGAGGGCGTGTGCGAGCGCCTCCGGGGCGCGGGCGGCGGCCATCAGGGTACGCAGCCGGTCCTCGCCGAGCTGGATGTCGCCGGCCGCGCCGACGGTGGCCCGGAACAGGCCCCGCCCGGGGACGTACATGAAGCGCTCGCCGTCGGCGCCGGGACTGGGCTCCTCGGTCACCTCGAAACGGATCATGGGCCACTGCCGGAGGGCAGCGGCCAGCTCGGCGCCCGTCCCCGGGCTGCCGGTCCAGCCGCACTCGGCGCGCCGCGCGCCGGGGTCGACGGGCTGCCCCGTCCAGTGCAGGTTGACCGGCGCGGCGAGGACGCGCGCGATCGCCCACTCGACGTGCGAGCACACGGCGAGCGGGGTCGAGTGGACGTATACGACGCCACGCGTTGGCACGGTGACCTCCCGGTGAGCCGAGGTGCGTCTTCCCCTACGACCTCGTCACCCGAGTGGCCCCTGGCACACATGATGACCGCTGTGACAGGTGGTGCGCCAGCGAATCGGAAAATTCGCCGCGGTCGGCCGGCCGGAAATACCCGGGTGGGCGACCCGGTTGTGTCCCGGTGACGGCGCGACCACCAGCCAGGCGTCGCGTTCGTGTACAGTTCTCTGGGCGGTTCTGTGCCGCCGCACGTCTTCGCGGGTCGGCGCTCAAACCCGGGCGTCACTCGCACAGCCCCCGGACGGTTCCCGTCCCCACCGTACGTCTGCAAGGAGTACCTCCGTGGCGAGCAACACCTCTAAGACCGCGCGCGCGTCAGTCCGGGCCGGCCAGGCTGGCCAGGGTGGCGCCCTCAGCGTGCTGGGCGAGTTCAAGTACCTGATCCCGCTCAACGGCGGCAAGCACGCCTACGTGCGCAACCTGACCAACGGCAAGACCGCGCACCTGCGCACCGACTCCGACGCCTTCGTCGAGGAGATCCGGACGCTGGCCGCCGCCGGCCACGCCGCCAAGATCCGCGCCGAGATCAACGGCCTGGCCGCGTCCTACCCGGACCACGGCTGGGACGCGACCGAGAAGCGTCTCGTCGAGGCCGGTGTCTTCGAGGGCTGAGCCGCCCCCACCCGCACCACCGCGACCGCCCGTCGGGGATCACCCCGGCGGGCGGTTCCGTGTCTCCTCCGCCGGCAGCAACGTGACCTCACCGGTGGCCAGGTCGTAGAGCGCGCCCACCACGGCCAGTTCGCCGGTGGCGACCCGGTCGGCGAGCAGGTCGTCGGCGCGCAGCGCGGCCACCGTGCGCCGCACGTGCCGGCGGATCGCCAGCGGGTGGACGGCCGGGTCCGCCACGCCGACCTCCCGCACCGCCGGGGTGATCCGGTCCACCACGTACCCCAGCGCGCCGCCGGGCCGCCGCCCGGTGCGCACCGCGTCGACGGTCGAGCCCACCGCGCCGCAGCGCTCGTGGCCGAGCACCATCACCAGGCGTACGCCGAGCTGGCCCACCACGTACTCGATCGAGCCGCAGACCGCGCGGTCGAGCACGTGCGCGCCGGTGCGGATCACGCAGATCGAGCCGAACGTCTGGTCGAAGATCGCCTCCAGCGGCACCCGGGAGTCGATGCAGCCCAGCACCACCGCGTAGGGCTGCTGGTCGCCGGAGGCCACCGCCGCGGCGGCGGTCACGTCGTGCCCGTGCAGCGGTTGGCCGCTGACGAAGCGGCGGTTGCCGGTGAGCAGCTCGGCCAGGGCGGCCCGGGGGCTCCGGGCGGCGGGCGGGGACGGCATGCCTCCAGCCTGGTCACCGATCGGACCGCACGGGAGCGGACGGCGAATCTTCTCACCGGCCCGGTTGCCGTGGTGTCATGACGGGTAACGCCGGTGTCACCACCGGGTAACGCCCCGGTGGCCGGACACCGGGCGGCCCGGGGAGGTGGACCATGTCGGAGCACCAGGAGCTGCGGCTTTCCGACGACGTACGCCTGCACGTCACGGTGACGGGGCCGGTCGACGCCGACGTCACCGTGGTCATGCTGCACGGCTGGACGCTGGACGGGCGGAGCTGGCACCGGCAGCTCGCCGACCTGCGGGACCGCTTCGGCGAGCGGGTCCGGGTGGTCGCCTACGACGCGCGCGGTCACGGCCGGTCGAGCTGCCTGACGCTGCGCGACGCGACGCTGGCCCAGCTCGGGGACGACCTGGCCGCGGTGGTCGACGAGTTCGCCGCGTCCGGTCCGGTGGTGCTGGTCGGGCACTCGATGGGCGGCATGACGGTGATGGAGTACGCGCACCGCCACCCCGACCGGTTCGCCGAGCGCACCGCCGGCCTGGTCTTCGTCTCGACCACCGCCGAGGGGCACACGCACACCGTCTACGGGCTCTCGCCCCGGATCGCCCGGCTGATCCGGCTGGCCGAGACCACCGGCGCCGGGGTGCTGGCCCGCTGCGGCGGCTGGCGTCCGCCGTACGCGTTGCTGCGCGCGCTGCGGCCGAGCATCCGCTGGATGTTGTTCGGCGACCGCTGCGACCCGGCGGACATCCGGCTGGTCACCTCCGCGGTGGCGCGCGCCACGCTGCGCTCGATCGGTGGGTTCCGCGCCTCGATCGGCGCCCAGCACCGGCTGGAGACGTTGGCCGCGTTGGGCGGGTTGCCGGCCGCCGCGCTGGTCGGTGACCGGGACCGGCTCACGCCGCCGCCCTGCGCCGAGTCGATCGCGGCGGCGCTGCCCACCACGGAGCTGACCGTCTGCCCCGGCGCGGGTCACATGCTGATGATGGAACGGCCCGACGTGGTGAACGCCGCCGTGGCCGGGGTGCTGCGCCGGGTGCTGGCCGGCATCGCGGTCCCGGGCCCGGCCCCGGCCTGACGGACGGTCCCGACGCCGGTCCGGGCCGGCGCGCAGGCAGGCCCCGACGTGCGGCTTGCCGGCGGCCCGTACCCTCATTCAGCCCGTCGTGCCGTCCGACCACAGGAGCACCGCGTTGACCGACCAGACCACGCTGGACCGGGAGATCGCCGCCGAGCAGCGGCATCTCGACCGGGTGTACGCCCGGCTGGCCGAACTGCGCCGGTCGGCGGCCGACGCCGAGCGGGAGGGCTACCGGCTGGCCCGGGTCGGCACGTTCGGCGCGCTGGTCGAGCGGGACGCGATGGTCTTCCACGCCGCGCAGCGCCGGCACGTGCTGGACGCCGAGCACGAGGGGCTGGTCTTCGGGCGGCTGGACCTGCGCACCGGGCAGGTGCTGCACGTGGGCCGGCTCGGGGTGCGCGCCGACGACGCGGAGACGCTGGTGGTGGACTGGCGGGCGCCCGCCGCCGCCGCGTTCTACCAGGCCACGCCCGCCGAGCCGCGCGGCGTGGTGCGCCGGCGCACGATCCAGTCCGCCGCCGAGCGGGTCACCCGGATCGAGGACGACCTGCTGGACCCGGAGGCCGCGCCGGCGGACATGGCGGTGGTCGGCGACGGCGCGCTGCTGGCCACGTTGTCCCGGGCCACCGGTCGCGGGATGCGGGACATCGTCGCCACCATCCAGCGGGAGCAGGACGAGGCGATCCGGTCCCCCGGCAGCGGCGTCACGATCGTCTCCGGCGGCCCGGGCACCGGCAAGACGGCGGTGGCGCTGCACCGGGCCGCGTACCTGCTCTATTCCGACCGGGCCCGGTACGCCGGCGGCGGCATCCTGGTGGTCGGCCCGTCCGGCGTGTTCGTCGAGTACATCGCCTCAGTGCTGCCCTCGCTCGGCGAGGAGACCGCCACGCTGCACTCGCTCGGTTCGCTGTTCCCGGGCCTGTCGGCGACCCGGACCGACCCGCCGGAGGTGGCGGCCGTGAAGGGTTCGCTGCGGATGCGCCGGGTGCTGGAGCGCGCCGCGCGGGACGCGGTGCCGGACTCCCCGGCCGAGCTGCGCCTGCTCTACCGCGGTGAGCTGCTGCGGCTGGACCGGTCGGCGCTGGACGCGGTGCGGGACCGCACGCTGACCCGGGGCGCGCGTCGCAACGAGGTGCGTCGGGCCGCGTTCGACGCCGTGCTCGCCGCGCTCTACGCGCAGGCCCGGACGCTGCGGGTGGGCCGGCTGCCGGAGCAGCCCGCGTTCGAGGACGAGATCATCGAGCGGCCGGAGTTCCGCGAGTTCCTCAAGGCCTGGTGGCCCCGGCTGCACCCGCGTCACGTGCTGGGCTGGCTGGCCCGGCCCGAGCGGCTGCGCCGGTACGCCGGCGGGGTCCTCTCCGCGGCCGAGATCCGGCTGCTCACCGACGCGTACCGGACGCTGGACACCGACGGGTTGACCGTCGCCGACATCGCGCTGCTGGACGAGCTGGACGCGCTGCTCGGCAAGCCGGTGCGGCGGGCGAAGCCGAAGCGGGACCCCTACCAGTTGGCCGGCGGCGTGCGCGAGCTGAGCACGTACGCCGATCGGCAGCGCGCGGCCCGGGCCGCCGCCCGGGAGCGCCCGGTGGACTACCGCGACTTCGCCCACGTGGTGGTGGACGAGTCGCAGGACGTCTCGCCGATGCAGTGGCGGATGGTCGGTCGGCGCGGCCGGCTGGCGTCCTGGACCGTGGTCGGCGATCCGGCGCAGACCGCCTGGACCGGCGATCCGCAGGAGCTGGACCGGGCGCGTGACCAGGCGCTGGGGCGGCGGCCCCGGCGTCGCTTCGAGCTGACCACCAACTACCGCAACTCGGCGGAGATCTTCGCGGTGGCGGCGGCGGAGATCCGCCGGCGGTATCCGGATCTGGCGCTGCCCGTCGCGGTGCGCTCCACCGGCGTGCCGCCCATGGAGCGGACGGTGGCCGCGGCCGAGCTGCCGGCGGCCACGGTCGAGGCGGTCCGGGCGCTGCTGGCCGAGGTGGAGGGCACGGTCGGCGTGATCACGCCGGTGCCGCGCCGGGACGAGGTGGCCGGTTGGCTGGGCGACCTCGACGCGGGCCGGCTCCAGGTGGTCACCAGCCTCCAGGCCAAGGGCATGGAGTACGACGGGGTGGTGCTGGTCGCGCCGAGCGAGATCCGGGCCGACCCGGGCTCGGGTGTCCGCACGCTCTACGTCGCGCTGTCCCGGGCCACCCAGCGCCTGACCACGCTCGATCCGGTGGGCTGACGCCACAGTTACTTGCACACATAGCGATGTGAGCATAGATTGGGCTCGTCCGGGACCCGGGGCGGGAGGGTGTGTGCGTGGGCGCAGGTCATGACCACAGCGGTGCGGTGGCCAACGCGGCGCACCGGCACTCCGGCCGGCTCTGGGCGGCGTTCGTGCTGCTCGCCGTGCTGATGGTGGTCGAGGCGGTGGCCGCCGTCACGACCGGTTCGCTCGCGCTGCTCTCCGACGCCGGCCACATGTTCACCGACGTGCTCGGCATCGGCATGGCGCTCGCGGCGATCACCGCCACCCGGCGCGCCCGGACCGACCCGCAACGCACGTTCGGGCTCTACCGGCTGGAGGTGCTCGCCGCGCTGGCCAACGCGGTGCTGCTCGGCGCCGTCGCGGTCTACGTCCTGATCGAGGCGGTACGCCGGTTCGGCGAGCCGCCGGAGGTGCTCGCCGGACCGATGCTGGTGGTGGCCGTGCTCGGCCTGCTCGCCAACGTCGCCGCGTTCGCGCTGCTGCGCTCCGGCGCCCAGGAGAGCATCAACCTGCGCGGCGCGTACCTGGAGGTGCTGGGCGACCTGCTCGGCTCGCTCGGCGTGATCGGCGCCGCGCTGGTCATCACGGTCACCGACTGGTGGTGGGCCGACCCGCTGGTCGCGGTGGCGATCGGCCTGTTCATCCTGCCGCGCACCTGGCGGCTCGGCCGGGCCGCGGTGCGCATCCTGGTGCAGGCCGCGCCGGAACACCTCCAGGTGACCGCGGTGCACGACCGGCTGACCGCCGTGCCCGGCGTGGCCGAGGTGCACGACCTGCACGTCTGGACGCTCACCTCCGGCATGGAGGTGGCCTCGGCGCACCTGACCACCGATCCGGGCGCCGAGGTCGCCACCGTGCTGGCCGCCGCCCGGGCCGCGCTGCACGAGGACTTCTCGATCGATCACGCGACGTTGCAGATCGAACCCGGAGCGTCCACCGGTGCCTGCGGCCCGACCGGCTGGTAGTTAGGACAGACTTAAATCCAAGTGGTTATTGTTAGCTTATGCCGGTTTTGCCCGGTATCCGACTCCGGGTGGCGGAGCCGGCTCCGGGCAACGCCGGTAGGCTCGGTCGCGGCCGACCCGCAGGCGTCATCCGGCGCCGACGGATCGGCCGTCGCCTAATCGCCCGCAGGGCGAGCCGGGGAACCACGTACGTGGGGTGCATCCGCGTCAGCGGTAGGGATCTTCCGTCCCGAACCCGTCAGCTAACCCGGTCGGCGGTTGACGGAAGGACACGTGAATGCCCCCAGTGGCACCTGTACGACGGACGGCCGCCCGGATGGCGGCCCTACTCGTCGCGATGCTGACCCTCGGCCTCGTGACGGCACCGGTCTCCCCCGCCTCGGCGACGCCCCCGACCGGCCGGCTCGCCGCCGCGCCCGGCGACGACGACGAGGGTGGCACGCCGGCGCTGCGCGCCAAGCTCGACGCCGCCAGCAAGGGCTGGCTGGAGGCCAAGGCCGCGCTGAACCGGTCGGTGACCCGGCAGAAGCAGCTCAACGAACGACTCGTGACGATCGACGCGGAACTGACCGAGCGCAACGCCAAGGTCGGTGAGATCGCCGAGGTGGCGTACCGCACCGGCCGGATGGGCACCGCCGCGGCGCTGCTCGGCAGCACCAGCCCGGAAGGCTTCATGGACCGGGCCGCCGCCCTGGAGACGGTCGCCGCGCACGAGGACCGGACGCTGCGCGAGCTGATCACCACCCGCGACGAGGCGATCCGCACCCGTACCGCGCTCGACGGCGAGGTCCGGGAACAACGCAAGCAGGTCACGGTGATGGCCAAGCGCAAGGAGCAGGCCGAGCAGGCGCTGGAGGAGGCCAACAACCGGCCCTCCGCCAGCAGCGGCAGCGGCAGCAGCGGCAGCGGGATCCGGGGCACCTCCACCGCGAACGCGAAGCCGGCCAAGCGCAACTCCGACGGCTCCTGGCCGGCCGAGTCGTGCAGCGTCAACGATCCGACGCCGGCCAGCGGCTGCATCACCCCGCGTACGCTGCACGCGCTGCAACAGGCGAAGGCCGCCGGCTTCACCCGGTACGTCTCCTGCCACCGACCCAGCGGCTCCGGCGAGCACCCGAAGGGCCGGGCCTGCGACTTCGCGGCCCAGAAGAGCGGCTTCGGCGGCGTGGCCAGCGGCGGCGACCGGACGTACGGCAACAACCTGGCCGCGTACTTCGTGCGCAACGCCGACCCGCTCGCCGTGCTCTACGTGATCTGGTTCAAGCAGATCTGGCTACCCAGCAGCGGCTGGAAGTCGTACAGCGGGGGCAACGGCGACCCGTCCAGCGACCACACCAACCACGTGCACCTGTCGGTCTACTGAGCACTACGCCCCACGACGTACACCGGGTGTCGTCGCGCGGCCCACGACGTGGGCCGCGCGACGGGACGACGATCGGGACATGAGACGACTCTCCCCCGCCGGCCGCAAGGCGCTGCTCACCGCGCACCTGGTCACCTCGCTGGGCTGGCTCGGCACCGACCTGACGCTGCTCGCGCTCGGCGTCGCCGGGCTGCGGGGCGCCGATCCCGAGGTGGTCTACCCGGCCGCGGCGCTGCTGGTCACCTGGCTGTTCGCACCGCTGAGCGTGGCGGTCTGGCTGATCGGCACCGCCAGCGCGCTGCTCACTCCGTGGGGCCTGCTGCGCTGGCGGTGGGTGCTGGTGAAGTTCGCGCTCACCACCGTCATGCTCGGCCTGGTGCTGCTCCTGCTGACCCCGCGAATCCGGCACCTCGGCGCGCTCGCCGGGGCAGCCGACGCGCACCTGCGGGTCGACCTGGTGGCGCCGCCGGCCGTCTCCACCACGCTGCTGCTGATCGTCACCGTGCTGTCCGTCTGGAAGCCATGGGGACGGATCAGGCGGGCCGGCCCTCCAGCGTCGCGCCGAGGCGGGCGGCGAGGCCCAGGTGAGCGGCCCGTGCCTGGCGGAACGCGTAACCGAACAGCGGCGCCGGCGCGGTGAGCGTGATCTCCACGTCGATCCGCACCACCCCGTCGGGCTCGTCGCGCAGCCGGGTGTGGTTGCGCACCGTCGTGGCCGGCTGCTGCCGGGCGACGGTGACCACCTCGTCCTCGGTGGCGACCAGCACGTCCGCCTGGTAGGTGACCGGAAAGTGCAGCGGACCGAGCTCCAGCCGGTCGGTGATCGCGAAGCTGGCCAGCGCGCCCGGCCGGGGCGGCAACTGCCGGACCCGCACGATCAGCGGATGCAGCTCGCCCTGCCGGCTCAGGTCGCCGAGCAGGGCCACCGCGTCCGCCCGGCTGCACCGGGCCTGCACGGTGTAGCTGAAGCTGTCGCTGCTCTGCAACCCGTCCCCCTCGCCGTCGTGGGTCCGGACGATCGTCCCGTACCGGGGCCGACCTGGCAACGGGTCGAAGGTCCCCCGGCCGGCGAGGGGCCGGAGGCAGGATCGGTGCGGACGGGTGGCGCTCAGGCGCCGGGGAGCACCTCGGGGGCGTCGTCGGCGAACCAGGGCTCCGGCGCGCCGAAGAGACCGAGCAGGCCGGTCACCCAGAGCTGCCGGTGCACGAACCGGCTCGGCTCGGTGACCACGAGCTTGACGCCGCTGACCTCGCAGGTCTGGAAGCCGGCGACCATGGCGCTGATGCCGACCGAGTCGATGAACGTGACGAGCCGCATGTTCAGCTCGATCCGAACGGGACGCGCCTTGGCCAGCACCTCGGCGATCGCCTCCCGCACCTCGTACGCGGTGTCGACGTCGATCTCCCCACGGGGCGCGATCTGGACGACACCACCCGGACGCACCGATTTCACGATCGACAGGCTCACGCGAGCACCTCCACTCGCCCCAACGGGCGCCTCATCAGTACGCGGGCCGCGACCGAGAGTATTCCTCCAACGGCCCCGGTCGCCACCCCCCGGGATGAGCAATTCGCGGACTGGGCACACCTGGGCGAGCCCAAACCGCACCTCCGGGTTCCGATTTCCCCTTCGACGCGGACCAGTGACCGGCCGAACGACCGGACCGGGTCGGCCGATCCGCCGACCCAGGGTAGCGGGCCCGCACATCCCACCGGGACACCCGGCCCCCGGCGCGTACGGGTGATTCCGCCCACCCCGTCCGTTTCCCCGCCGCTCGACTGACGGAGCGGGCGGGGTTTGGCGCGGGAGCGGGCGGGGCACTGCCCTCGGAAGTGAACCGTGACGCGCCGGATGACCACCGGAGTCCGACGTGGCCGCCGGGCTTCGGCACCCGAGGAGGTAGAACGATGATCGGATCCAGCCTGTTGGACCGCCGCAGCAAGCCCGAGCGGGTCGCGGACCAGGCCTGGCAGCACCTGCTCGACGCGGTCGGCACCGCCGGTGACAGCGTGCGGGACGCCACCCGCGTCGCGCGCCGCAGCTCCTCCGGCCTGGCCGACGAGGCCACCGACCTGGTCGGCTCCGCCGCCGACGAGGCGCGCCGCCGGGCCGGCCTCGCCTTCGAGGCGCTCGCCGGCCGCCGGCCCGCGCTGCCGTGGACGCTGCTGATCGCGGCGGCCCTGGCCGGCGCGGCGATCGGCTGGGCCGCCGGCACCGCCGCCCGCGCCGCCGGCAGCCGGGAGCGTGCCGGCGACGAGATCGAGTTCGTCGACGTCGACCGTCCCAACTCCCCCGCCGGCCTGGACAGCTGACCGCACCCGCACACGACGAACGGTGGCCGCCCCCCGATGAGGGGGACGGCCACCGTTGCGTCAGCGGGCTCCGGTGATCATGAGGTTGACGGGCGGAAGAGCGCTTTCCAGTCCGGCCAACCTCATGGTCATCTCGTGGTGCCGCCCGCGGAACCGGTCAGCGCGCGGCGCAGGAGACGGTCGGTGTCCGGTTGCCGTTGGGGGCGGTGCCGGTGAAGCCGACTGTGGTCGTCGCGCCGACGCCGAGGGTGCCGTTCCAGCCGGCGTCGGTCACCGTGACCGCCGAGCCGGTCTGCGTGTACGTCCCGCTCCAGAGCTGGGCGATCCGCTGACCGTCCGGATAGGTCCAGGTCAGCGTCCAGCCGGCGATCGGCGTGGTGCCGGAGTTGCGCACCGTCACCTCGCCCTGGAAGCCGCCGGGCCAGGAGTTCGTCACCGCGTAGGTGGCGGCGCAGCCGCGCCCGGTCGGCGTCGGGGTCGGTGACGTCGGCGTCGGTGACGGGCCCGTCGGCGTCGGGGTCGGACCGGTCGGCGTCGGCGACGGGCTCGTCGGGGTGGGCGACGGGCCGGTCGGGGTGGGGCTCGCCGACGTCGGCGTGGGCGTGGGCGTGCCGCCGAGGCGGTCCGCGACCAGGATGCCCCGGCCGTTGGTGCCCAGGTAGACCCGGCCCCAGACGCGCGGGTCGCCGGTGAGCGCCTCGCCCGCGTTGCCGTACTGGTGCTGGTCGTCGTTGATCCGGACCCAGGTCGCGCCCGCGTCGTCGGAACGGTGGACCCCGTGCGTGCCGGCCACCGTGCCGACGGTGAACAACGCCGGGTACGTCTTCCCGGGCGCCGCCTTGCCGAAGCCGACGTTCACCGCCGTGGACACGCCGGTCAGCTTCGTGAAGCTCGCGCCGGAGTTGGTGGAGTGCCAGAGGCCACCCTCGCCGGCCAGCCAGATGTCGCCCTCGACGCCTGGTAGCGCCTTGAACTTGACGCCGGTGGTGGGCAGGCCGGTCGCCGCGGTGGCGGTGAACGCCGCCCCGCCGTTGGTGCTGACGTAGAACTTCCCGGCGCTGACACCGTAGAACTTGTTCGGGTTGACCCGGTCGGACTCGACGACGGCGTTGGCCGGGATGCCGGTGGCGGCGGTCCAGGAGTTGCCGAAGCCGACCGAACGGACCACCTGCTGGCCGGCGTCGCCGGGCGACCAGACGAACTGGCTGCCGTCGGCGGACGCGGCCACCGTGCCGCCGTTGTTGATCCCGCCGGGCTCGGTGCCCTGGAACCAGTTCGCGCCGCCGTCGGTGGAGAACGCCACGTGGCTGTCGTTGGGGCGGTCGGCGTCGGTGAAGTTACCGGCCCGGACCATGACCGCCGGCTTGGTCTCCGCGTAGTCGAGGCTGGTGGTGCTGGTGAAGCCCGGCTGGGTGAACATCATCGGCGGCACCGCCGCGAGGTCGGTGTGACGGAAGCCGCCGATGTCGCCGAGAGCGCTGATCAGCGGCGCGCCCGACGGCGGGCTGACCAGGTCGAGCACGGCGGTCTCCTCCAGCCCCTTCACCATCGGCGTGATGGTGAACGTGCCGCCGGTGTCCCACTTCGTCAGGCCGGTGGTGCCGTAGATCGTCGCGCCGGTGCCGTACATCATCCGGTCACTGTCGAACGGGTCGATCTCCAACGACTCGTTCATCCAGCCCAGTTTCGGGGACTCCTCCGGCGGCGCCGGGTTGGTGCCGAACGTCAGCCACGGCACCGAGCTGACGTCCATCGTGTACTTCTTGCTCCGGTTCGGATAGCTGGTGAACTCCCAGATCCGGGTCCAGGTCGCGCCGCCGTCGGTGCTGCGCCAGAAGATCGCGTCCGGCCACCAGGAGACCTGGGTGGCGACCATCAGCGTGTTCGGGTGCTGACGGTCGATGGTCAGCCCGGAGTAGCCGAAGTACGCGTCGCCGCTCGACGACGGCACCGGGCTGATCTGCGTCCACGCGCCGGTGGCCCGGTTGAACTTCCACACGTCGCCCTTGCCGCCGTCGTACGGGCCGCCGGTGTCGCTGGTGGCGAGGTAGAGGAAGCCGCCGACCGGGTCGACCACGCCCTTGTGCGCGAGGTAGCCGGTAGGCTGG
Source organism: Micromonospora sp. NBC_01392 (assembly GCF_045040125.1). Classification (NCBI taxonomy): domain Bacteria; kingdom Bacillati; phylum Actinomycetota; class Actinomycetes; order Micromonosporales; family Micromonosporaceae; genus Micromonospora; species Micromonospora sp. NBC_01392. The sequence continues at coordinate 5,739,850 of NZ_CP109549.1, forward strand.
CCGGGGATCCGTTCCCAGGTCGCGCCGGCGTCGGTGCTGCGGTAGACCGGGTTCTGCTTGTCCGCCACGCCGACGTAGATGGTCTTCGTGGCGGTGCCGGCCGTGCCGGTGCCCTTGTCGAAGCTGACCCAGGTGAGGCCCTGGTTCTGGCTCTGGTAGCCGCTGCTGTCGTTCGGGTCGGCCCGGTAGTTGCCCACGTTCGGGAAGTTGGCGACCTTGGCCCAGGTCGCGCCGTAGTCGGTGCTGCGCCACAGGCCGTTGCCGCCCTCGGCGCCGTAGTAGAGCACGCTGTTGCGGTTCGGGTCGACCGCCAGCCGCTCCCCCATGCCCCGGCCGGGCATGTTGCCGCCGTTCTTGAACGGCAGCTCGGTGGCCTGCCAGGTGGCGCCCTTGTCGGTCGAGCGCAGGATCGCCCCGTGGTTCGGGTCCCAGTCGTTGGTGTACATGCCGACCGCCGCGTACACCCGGTTGGTCTGCACCGGGTCGGTGGCGAGGCTGACCACCCCGTTCCAGCCCCACCGGTCCGCGCCGACCCAGTCCAGCAGCGGCGTCCACGACCGGGTGGCCTGCTCCCAGCGGTACGCGCCACCGATGTCGGTCCGCGCGTAGATCAGGTTCTTCTCGGTCGGGTTGAAGACGATGCCGGGGACGAAGCCACCGCCGTCGATCCGGACGTTCTTCCAGGTGTACGGCTCGGCGGCTGCGGCGGCGGCCGGGGGTACGCCGGTGGCGACGAGCGGCACGACGACGGTCGCCACGGTGGCGGCCAGCGCGACGGCCGCCAGGCCGGCGAGTTTTCTGCGCATGGGGCGGATCCTCTCGGTTGCCCTTGGGGGCGGGGAACGGGAGCAGGGGGTGGCGCTTCGAGGAGGGGAGCTGCCCGGGCTCCCCGTCGGCGTACTGGCTCCCGCAGCCGAGGGACCCTCAGCGTACGCCGATCAACCGCGCCATGGAAGCGCTCCCATATCACCCGTTCCGGGTGGGGTCGGATCACCCGGTCGCGCGCAGGATCGCAGGGTGCGGGGACCGCCCCGCGCGTCGACCACCCACCGGAAGGAGAACCGGATGACCACCGGGACGATGACGCGTACCGACCGGGAGATCCGGTCCGCGGTACGCGACGAACTGGCCCGGGCGGGCCTCGACGGGATCGGGGTGACCGTCGACGGCGGCGTGGTGACGCTGACCGGCGCGGTGGACGACCCCGCCGCGCGGTGGACCGCCGAACGGGCCACGCACCGGGTCGCCCGGGTCCGCGCGGTCGCCGACGACCTCGCCGTCCCGACCGTCCCCGCCGGCGCCGGCCGGGACGACGCGGGGCTCGCGCTCGCGGCCGTCCGGGCGTTGGAGTGGGACGCGTTCCTGCCGGTCGGGGCGCTGCGGGTGACCGTCGCCGACGGCTGGGTCACGCTGCACGGCGAGGTCGAGTGGGAGTACCAGCGGCGGGCCGCCGAGCGGTCGGTCACCCGGCTCACCGGCGTACGCGGACTGAGCAACGGGATCACGGTGCGGCCGTGAACCGAACCACCCGGCCCGGGTGAGCCCGGCTCACCCGGACGCCCGGCAGGGTGGACGGTATGAGTGATCCGAACGGGCTGATCACGCCCGGGCAGACCGCGCCCGGGTTCACGCTGCCGGCGTCGCCCGACGCGCGGGAGGTGGGCCCCGGGCAGTTCCGTGGCCGGCCGGTCGTGCTGGCCTTCTACCCGGCCGACTGGACGCCGGTGTGCGGTGACCAGATGGCGCTCTACCAGGCGGCGCTGCCCGAGCTGGAACGGTACGACGCGGTGCTGCTGGGCATCTCGGTGGACAGCGTCGACTCGCACCGGGCGTTCGCGCAGAGCCGGGGCATCCGGTTCCCGCTGCTCGCCGACTTCGAACCGAAGGGCGAGGTGTCCCGCCGCTACGGCGCGTACGCCCCGCGCGGGCAGTCGGACCGGGCGCTCGTGGTGATCGATCCGGACGGCCGGGTGGCCTGGAGCCACCTCTCCCCGCCCGAGGTGAACCCGGGCGTGGACGGCATCCTCGACGCCCTGGAGCAGCTCGGCACCGATCGGCGGGTGAGCGCGCGATGACCACCCCGTTGCAGGTCACCACCGCCCGGCTGCGGGTCCCGGTCAGCGACCGGGACCACGTCCGCGGGCCGGCCGACGCCCCGGTCACCGTCGTCGAGTACGGCGACTTCCAGTGCCGGTTCTGCGGCGCCGCCTACCCGAACCTGGCCGAGGTGCTGCGCCAACGGGCCGACGTGGTGCGGTTGGTGTACCGCCACTTCCCCATCACCAACGTCCACCCGTACGCGGAGAACGCGGCGGAGACCGCCGAGGCGGCCGGCGCGCGGGGCCGGTTCTGGGAGATGCACGACTGGCTCTACGAGCACCAGGACCAGCTCGACCCGGTGCACCTGTCGCTCGGCGTCGAACAGATCGGGCTGCCGCCGGACGAACTCGGCGCGGAGGTGGGCCGGCAGGCCCACGCCGACCGGGTCCGGCAGGACTTCGTGGGCGGTATCCGCAGCGGCGTCAACGGCACGCCGACGCTCTTCGTCAACGACATCCGCCACGACGGCGGCTACGACCTGGCCGAGCTGCTGGCCGTGGTGGACGCCGTCGCGCCCACCTGACCGGCCCCGCCCGCGACCGGTCAGATCAACCGCAGCTCGCGCGCCCGCCGCACCGCCTCCCGCCGGCGGGTCGCGTCGAGCTTGCGGTAGACGTTGCGCACGTGCGTCTTCACCGTGTTGACCGAGAGCGACAGCTCGGCGGCGATCTCCACGTTGGTCAGGATGCTCTGGAGATACCGCAGGATGGTCAGCTCCCGTTCGGTGAGCGGCTCGTCCAACGCCCGCGCCGGCCCGTCCGGTGCCCCGTCGGCCCCGGACGCGTCCACGCCCCGGACCAGGTCGCTGACGGTCGCCCAGTACGCGGTGCCGGAGTCCAGGTGGGCGGCGAGCAGGTCGCGTACCCCCGGCTCGGCCCGGGTGAACACGCGCCGGCAGCCGTCCGGCTCGGCCAACGCCAGCGTCTCCTCCAGCAGCCGCCCGGCCCGCCGATCGTCGCCGGCCGCCCCGGCCAGCGCCGCGTCCAGCAGCCCCGCGCCCAGCCGGACCGGCAGCGGCCAGCCCTCCGCGCCCGGCCCGGTCCAGTCCGGCAGCGCCCGCTCGGCCGCCCGGGCGTCGCCGGCCCGCAGCCACAGCCGGGCCGAGACCAGCGCGAGCGCCGGATCGGTGGAGTCGTCGCCGGTCGCGTCCAGCAGCGCGCGGGCCCCGCCCGGGTCGCCCACCGCGGCGCGGAGCTGGGCCTCGCCGGCGGTGAGCCACGCGCCCAGCTCGGGCCCCGGCGCGACCGACCGGGCCGCGGCGAGCGTGTGCAACGCGGCGGCCGGCTCCCCGCCGTCGGCCAGCAGCCCGGCCCGGCAGAGCGCCGCCAGCGTCGCCCCGCCCGGCTCCGCGCCGGCCGGACCGGCGAGCGCGAGCTGCGCCGCCGCCTCCGCCGGCCGGTCCCGGTGCCAGGCCACCAACGCCAACGCCAGGTACGCGTAGCCGCAGTCCAGCCGCGACGACCAGCCCTGGCAGGGCGGCATCGACAGGGTCGCCCGGGCGCGCTCCTCGGCGGTACGCAGCGCGCCCCGGGCCGCTTCCAGCAGCGCCGACCGGCTGGCGCAGAGCAGCTCGACGCGGGGCCGGCCGGCCCGACGCGCCGCGACGAGCGCCGCGGAGAACCGCCCGCCCGCCTCCCGCAGGTCCCCCTCGGCGAGCGCGACCAGCCCGTGCGCGGCCCCGGCCACCGCCCGCACGTCGTCGATGTCGAGGGCACGGGCACCGGGAGCCGCCCCGACGTCGGCGAGGTCCGGGCCGGCGGGGCCGTCGTGCGGGGCGGTGGCGAGCAGGCGATCGGCGGCGCGGCGTACCTCCGCGTGGTCCCCGGCGAGCCGGGCCAGGCTCAGCTCGACCGCGGTGGCCAGCCGGCGGAACCGGTCGCGGCGCGGTGCCGGCAGGTCCGTCGCGTGCCCGACCGCGCGCCGCAGCAGCGCGTCGGCGGCGGCCGGATCCCCGGCGTACGCCCGTTCGGCCGCCGCGGCCAACGCCAGCTCCGGGTCCCGGCGTACCGCCTCGGCCGGGGGCTCGGGCGGCGCCGGCGGAACGGGCCGGGCCGGCTCGTCCGGGGCCAGTTCCGGCCAGCGGGTGACCAGCAGCTCGGTGGCGTCCACCCACTCGCCGGCCGCCAGCGCGTGCCGCAGCGCCTCGGCCGGCCGGTCGTGCGCGGCGAACCAGCCGGCCGCCCGCCGGTGCAGTTCGCCCAGCTCGCCGACGGGCAGCCGGGCCAGCTCGTCGCGGAGCAGATCGGCCAGCAGCGGGTGCGGTCGGTACCAGGGCGGACTGCCCCCGTCCTGCTGGACGAAGCCGCCCTCCCGGGCCGCCTCGGCCAGCAGGCGTCCGGCGTCGGCCCGCCCGGTCACCGCGGCGGCCAGGTCGGCGCGGACCGCGACCGCCACCGCGCTCCGGCGCAGCACGTCACACGCCGCCGGGTCCAGCGGCGCGAGCACCTCGTCCCGCAGGTACGCGGCGATGTCCGGCTGATCGCCGGCGACGTGCGCCACGGCCCGCGCCGGGTCGGCGCCCAACGCCAGGGTGGCCAGGCGCAGCCCGGCCGGCCAACCGGCGGTCCGCTCGGCGAGCTTGGGCACCGCCTCGGCCGGCACCGGCACGCCGTACGCGACCAGCAGGTCGGCCACCTCGTCGGCGGTGAACGCCAGCTCGTCCGGTCCGAGCACGGTCAGTTCACCGGCCAACCGCCACCGGTGCAGGGCCAGCGGCGGTTCACGGCGCGCGCCGGCCACCAGCCGGAGCCGCCCGTCGCCGTGCCGGAGCAGGAACTCCAGCCCGGCCAACGCCTGCGCGTCGGTCACCCGGTGCAGGTCGTCCAGGACCAGCAGCACCGGGTGCTCGCGGGCGGCCAGTGCGGCGGCGAGCGCTTCGAGCTGCGCCGGCCGGGGCGGGTCCACCGGGACCGGCGGGTCCGCCCCCGGGTCACCGGCGACGGCGGTGCGCAACGCCGCGGCCAGGTACGCCCACAGCCGCTCGGTGGTGTCGCCCTCCGCCACGGAGACCCAGACCGGCGCCGGACCCGCCCGTTCCGCCCGCGCCCAACCGGACAGCAGCGTCGTCTTGCCCCACCCGGCCGGCGCGAGAAGCAAGGTGACCGGTCCCGCCGCGCCCCGCTCCAGCCGGTCCAGCAGCCGGGGACGCCGCAGCAGCGGCTCGGGCGGCGCGGGCGGCGCCAGCCGCGACGCCAGCAACGGCGGGCCACCGGCCACGGTCGGCGCGGCGGCGAAGCGGACCCGGTCGACCTGCTCCGGCATACGTCCCTCCCCCGTCGGTGCGGGGGGCGGTTACCCGGACCGCGCCGGTTCACCCCTTCCGGGCGAACCCGCGTCACCCGGGTCGCCGCCACGCTGGGGACACGCGGACGGCCGGCCGCGCACCGCCGGCCGCCCGGGTGACCGCGACCTCGGGGAGGGCCTGTGACCCGGACCGGACGGCTGGCCGACGGCGTACGCGACCTGGCGGCCGGCGCACTGGCACTCGTCCACCGACGGCGGGCCGCGACCGGGGCCCGGCCCGGGCGCTGGCAGGTGGTGACCGTGACCGGACGGCCCGAACAGGTGCTCCCGGGCGGGCGGTGGCCCGAGCCGCTGCGCCGGCTCGACGGCGCGGTGGAGGTCTGGGCCCGCCCGGCGCCCGGCGGGCGCGGCACCGAACTGGCGGTCCGCCCGCTGGGCGGGACACCGGCGCTGGCCGGGTTCGCCGCGCACCTGGTCGGCGACGACCCCGGCCGGTACCTGCGGCAGGTGCTCCGGCAGACCCGGCAGCTCCTGGAGACCGGGGAGGTGCTGCGGGCGGACCGCTCGCCGCTGGACCGCCCGGCGGCGCGGCGGCCCCGCCGACCCGGATCGGAGGCGACCGGGTGAGGGCCCTGTGCTGGGAGGGCACGGACGCGCTCGCCGTGCGCCAGGTCCCCGACCCGGAGCTGCGCAACGCCCAGGACATGATCGTCCGGGTGCGGCGCAGCGCCACCTACGGCGGTGACCTGCCGCTGCTGGCCGGCCGGGTGCCCGAGGCGGCCACCGGCGAGGTGCTCGGGCACGAGTTCGTCGGCGAGGTGGTCGAGGTCGGTCCGGAGGTACGCCGGCACCGGGTCGCGGACCGGGTGGTGGTCGGCGCGGCGATCGCCTGCGGGGCCTGCTGGTTCTGCCGGCAGGGGCTGCTGGCCTGCTGCGACAACGGGACCAGCGACGTGGCCACCGAGCCGGAGTGGGGGGCGCCGCCCGCCGGGTGCTACGGCCGGCCGGCCCGCCTCGGTGGTTTCGCCGGCGGCCACGCCGAGTTCGTCCGGGTGCCCTACGCCGACGTGGGCGCGTTCGCCGTACCGGACGGGGTCGACGACGACCGGGCGGTCTTCGCCGCGGACGCCGCGCCGGCCGGCTGGCACGGCGTCGAGCTGGCCGGTGTCGCCCCCGGGGACGTGGTGGCGGTCTGGGGCGCGGGCGCGGTGGGACAGCTCACCGCGGCGGCGGCCGTGGCCCGCGGCGCGGCCCGGGTGATCGTGGTGGACGAGCACGCCGACCGGCTGCGGATGGCCGCCCGGCACACCGGCGCCGAGCCACTCGACCACCGGTCCGTCGACGTCATCGCCGAGCTGCGGGAACGCAGCGGCGGCCGGGGGCCGGACGTGTGCGTCGACGCGGCCGGCCCGCCGACCGGTCCGACCCGCTGGCCGGCCGGCGGACCGGACGCCGGGGTGGCGCTGCGCGAGGCGGTGCACGCCTGCCGCAAGGGCGGCACGGTGGTGGTGCTCGCCGGCGGGGCGACGTTCGTGGACCGGTTCCCGCTCGGCGCGGTCACCGAGAAGGGGCTGGCGGTACGCGGCGGCGCCCGGGTCGGCCCGGACGCCATCCCGGCGCTGCTGGACCGGATGGCCCGGGACGAGTTGGTCACCGAACACCTCGCCACCCACCGGCTGCCGCTGGACCGGGCCGCCGAGGGGTACGCGTTGTTCCGGGACCGGGCGGACGGCTGCGTCCGGGCGGTCTTCACGCCGTGAGTCCGGCCGGCGGGTGGCACACTCGGCGGATGCCCGAAGACCGCGCGTACGACCTCGTCCTGTTCGGCGCCACCGGCTTCACCGGCGGCCTCACCGCCGAGTACCTGGCCCGGCACGCGCCGGACCGGCTGCGCTGGGCGCTCGCCGGCCGCAACCCGGCCAAGCTGGCGGCCGTCCGCGACCGGCTGGCCGCCATCGACAGCGGCCTGGCCGAACTGCCCCTGCTCACCGCCGACGTCACCGACGCGGCGTCGCTGCGTGCCGTGGCGGACAGCGCCCGGGTGGTCGCCTCCACCGTCGGCCCGTACGTGCACCACGGCGAGCCGCTGGTGGCCGCGTGTGCCGCCGCCGGCACCGACTACCTGGACATCACCGGGGAGCCGGAGTTCGTCGACCTGATGTACGTGCGGCACCACGCCGAGGCGGTGCGCACCGGGGCACGCCTGGTGCACGCGTGCGGCTTCGACTCGATCCCGCACGACCTCGGCGTCTGGTACACCGTCAAGCAGCTCCCCACGGACGGGCCGATCACGGTGGACGGCTACGTGCGCGCCGGCGGCCGGTTCTCCGCCGGGACGTACCACTCGGCGCTGACCGCGTTCTCCCGTACCGGCGAGACGAGCCGGGCGGCGAAGGCCCGGCGGGCGGTCGAGCCCCGGCCGGACGGGCGGCGGGTGCGGGCGGTGCCCGGCCGGGTCGGGCGGGTCCGCGAGTTCGGCCAGTGGGCGGTGCCGCTGCCCACCATCGACCCGCAGATCGTCCGGCGGTCGGCGGCGGCCCGCCCCGAGTACGGCCCGGACTTCCGGTACCGGCACTTCGCCGCGCTGAAGCGGCTGCCCACCGTGCTGGTCGCCGGCGTGGGCCTGGCCGGCGTGGTCGGGCTGGTGAAGGTGCCGCCGACCCGGCGCTGGCTGCTCGGCCGGCTCGCCTCCGGTCAGGGGCCGAGCGCCGCGCAGCGGGCGAAGTCCTGGTTCCGGGTGCGGTTCGTGGGCGCCGGTGGCGGCCGGCGGGTGGTGACCGAGGTGGCCGGCGGCGACCCCGGCTACGACGAGACCGCCAAGATGCTCGCCGAGTCGGCGCTCTGCCTGGCCTTCGACGAGCTGCCGGACACCGCCGGCCAGCTCACCCCGGTCGCCGCGATGGGCGACGCGCTGCTGGACCGCCTGATCCGCGCCGGCATCACATTCCGCACGCTGAAGGCGTAAGGCCGGGCCCCCTGTTAACGCTTTCGGTAGAGGCGGGGCCCCCTCTTAACAACCCGGGGCGTTGACCCTCGACCTGGTGCAGGGCACAGGATGGCGGCCGTGGAGAGCAAGCTTCGCAGCATCGGTGAGCTGGCCCGGGCCAGCGGGTTGACGGTCAGCGCGTTGCGGTTCTACGACCGCACCGGCGTGCTGACGCCGGCCCGGGTGGACCCGGTGACCGGCTACCGCTGGTACGCCGACGACCAGGTCGGCCCGGCCCGCCTGGTCGCCGGCCTGCGCCGGGTGGGCATGCCGCTGGCCGGCATCGCCGAGGCGCTGCGGCACCGGCGTCACCCGACCGAGGTGCACCGCCTGCTGGACGCGCACCTGCGCCGGCTGGAGGACGGCCTCGCCGACGCGCGCCGCGAACTCTCCCGGATCCGTAGCCTGATCGACCCGGAGGAGACCACCGTGACCACCCGACTCGTGCTGTCCCGCACCGACCTCGCCGCTGCCGTGGACGCCGTACGCTTCGCCGTCGGCGCCGACCCGGACCTGCCGGTCCTGTCCGGCGTGCTGCTGGAGGTCGAGGCGGCCGGCGTACACCTGGTCGCCACCGACCGGCACCGGCTGGCGGTGGCCCGGGTCGACGCCACCGTCGACGGCCCGCCGGTGCGCGCGCTGGTGCCGGTGGCGGCGGTCGACGAGCTGCGCGCGCTGCTCGACGGCGACGGGGTGAGCGCGGAGGTGGTCGTCGCCGCGGACCGGGTCACGGTCGCGGTGGCCGGGCGCACGCTGGCCACCGCCCCGCTGCCGTACGACTTCCCGGACCACCGCCGGCTGCTGGGCGCGCGGCTCGGGGTCGCGCCCGCGTACCGGATCCCGGTGGACGGCGCGGCGCTGCGCGCGGCGCTCACCGCCGACGACGTGCGGGTGTGCCACCAGACGCACGACGGTGTCGCGCACCCGGTGGTCGCGCTCGGCCTGGACCAGGGGGGCGAGCTGCGGCTGGTCGACCCGGCCGCCGTCGGGGACCCGGACGGTGGGTTGCGGGTCGGGTTGAACCGGGAGTACCTGCTCGACGCGCTGGACGCCGGCGGCAGCCAGCTCGTGCTGGAGCTGGACGGCCCGATCACCCCGCTGGCGGTGCGCCGGGCGGACGACGCGCACGCGTTCTCGGTCCTCATGCCGGTGCGCCTCTGACCGCTTCGTCGCGCACGGCGGGCCGGTCCGGGCGGGAGAGCCCGGGCCGGGCCAGCGAGGCCGCGACGGTAGCATCTGTGGGTTCCACCTGACGGCCCGGACGAAAGGCGTACGAGCAGCATGCTCGACATGGAGTTGATCCGGAAGGATCGCGAGGCGGTGGCGACCGCGCTGGCGAAGCGTCTGGATCCCGCCGAGGTCACCCGGGCGCTGGACGACATCCAGCGACTCGACCAGGAGCGGCGCGCCCTGATCACGGAGATCGATGCCGAGCGGCAGCGCCGCAAGGCCGAGGCGCGCGCGTACGCGGAGGCGAAGCGTTCCGGCGCCACGCCGCAGCCCGCCGCGCCGGAGGCCGAGCGCAAGCAGCTCGCGGAGCTGGAGTCCCAGCTCGACGACGTGCAGTCCCGGCTGCGCTCGGCGATGAGCGAGCTGCCCAACCTGCCCGCCGACGACGTGGTCGCCGGTGGCAAGGAGGCCAACCGGGTGGTGCGGACGTTCGGCGAGGCGCCGGCCATCGAGCAGGTGCGCGACCACGTGGAGCTGAGCCGCGCGCTGGGTCTGGTCGACCACGAGCGGGGCGTGAAACTGGGCGGCTCCGGCTTCTGGATGTACACCGGCGTGGGCGCCCGGTTGGAGTGGGCGCTTGTCAACTGGCTGATCGAGCGCAACATCGAAGCCGGCTACGAGTTCCTGCTGCCGCCGCACCTGCTGCTGGACACCGCCGGCTTCGCGTCCGGGCAGTTCCCGAAGTTCTACGACGACGTCTACCGCATGGACAAGCAGTCCGCCCCGCGTGGCCAGTTCCTGCTGCCCACCGCGGAGACGGCGATCCTCGGCGCCTACCAGGACGAGATCCTGGAGACGCCGAAGCTGCCGCTGAAGGCGTTCGCCTACACGCCGTGCTACCGGCGCGAGGCGGCCGGCTCGCACTCCGACGAGCGCGGCACGGTGCGCGGCCACCAGTTCAACAAGGTGGAGATCTTCCAGTTCACGCTGCCGGAGCAGGCCGACGCCGCGCTCCAGGCGATGGTGGGTCACGTCGAGGGGCTGGTCGGGCAGCTCGGCCTGCACTTCCAGACCAGCCTGCTCGCCGCCGGCGACGCCAGCGCCTCGATGAAGAAGACGCTCGACATCGAGGTGTGGATGCCGAGCACCGGGAAGTACAAGGAGGTGTCGTCGGTCTCCTGGGCCGGCGACTACCAGGCCCGCCGCGCGGCCATCCGCTACCGGGAGCCGGGCGGCAAGCAGACCCGCTTCGTGCACACGCTCAACGGGTCGGCGCTTGCCACCAGCCGGCTGTTCCCGGCCATCCTGGAGCAGTGCCAGCAGCCCGACGGCTCGGTGGTGGTCCCCGAGGTGCTGCGCGACAAGCTCGGCACCGACCGCCTCACCCCGACCCGCTGACCGCCTCCCGCGCCGCGGCGTCGCTGCTCGCTGCGGCCACGCCGCTCGCGGGGGCCACGCCGCTCGCGCTGCTCGCGGGGGCCTCGCTGTCAAGCGGGGCCCCCGCCTCTACCGGAGGCGTTAACAGGGGGCCCCGCCTTACCAGCAACCCGAGCGCGAGCAGGGTGAGGGAGAGGGCGGCCAGGGGGGCGGGGCCGGCGGTGTTCAGTGTGCTCACCAGGGTCTGCTGGAGCCGGGCGGCGGCGGTCACCACCGGGTCGCCGAACGCGTCGTGGCGGCCCAGGGCCAGCCGCACCTCGTACCAGCCGTACCAGGCGACGTAGCCGCCGGCGACCAGCAGCACCAGGCCGCTCAGCCGGGACACCCACGCGCCGGCGCCGCGCAGCCCGGCCACCACCCGCCCGCGCAGCAGCGCCACGGCGAGCGCGGCCACGCCGACCACCAACGCCATTCCGAGCGCGTACGCGCCGAAGAGCGCCAGCCCGCGCAGCGGCGAGCCGGCCCGCAGGCTGGTCACCACGATCGCCAGGAACGGCGCGATCGCGCAGGTCAGCGACGTGAGCGCGTACGCCGCGCCGAACAGCGCCATGGACGGCCAGGTGCGGATGAGCCGGGGCGCGGTGCGCCACGGGCGGGGCGTGGGCAGCCGCCGGCCGGCGAGCAGCCACAGGCCGGCCAGCGCCAGCAGCACGCCGAGCGTCACGGTCAGCCAGGGCAGCCGGGGGCGCAGCCAGTCCGCCGCCGGTGCCACGGCCAGCCCGAACGCGCCGAAGACGGCCGCGTACCCGAGCGTCAGCCCGGCCGTCGCGGTGAGCGCGCGGCCGACCGCGCCGCGCCCGTCGCCGGGGCCGGCCACCAGCACCGACAGGTACGCGGGCAGCATCGCGAAGCCGCACGGGTTGACCGCGCCGAGCATGCCGGCGGTCAGCGCGAGCAGCAGCGCGCCGGTCATCCCCGGGCCAGCGTCTCGACCTGCCGGGTCAGCGCCTCGCCGTCGAGGAAGCCCTGGTGGACCACCGTGCCGTTCCGGTCGACGATGACGAACGTGCTCTGCTCGGTCACCTTGAACCGGCGCCACAGCGTGCCGGCGCGGTCGTCGAGCTGCGGCGTGCCGGCCAGGTCGAACTCGGTGACGAAGTCCGTCATGGCCCGTTGCTGGCCGAGGCCGGCGACGCCGACGATCGGCACGGTGTCCCGGTAGGTCGGGGCGATCTCGGCGACCGTCCATGCCTGGCTGGCGCAGGTCGCGCACCAGGGGGCCCAGAACCACAGCACGACCGGCCGCCCGGCGAGGGCGGCGGCGGAGAATGTCGTACCGTCGAGCGTCTTCGCGGTGAACGCCAGCGTCTGCGGCACCCGGGCCGGCGGCGTCGACGGCGCACCGGCGGACGGGGTCGGGGCGGACGCGGTCGGGGCGGCGGCGGACCCGGCGGGCGCCGCGCCGGCCGGCGTGGCCCGCTCGGGGCCGACCGCGCAGGCGGCCGTGCCGGCGAGCGTGGCGGCCAGCACGGCGGCGACGCCGAGACGGCGGGCGGTACGGGGTGGCATCGGCGCCTCCTGGGCGGGACGGCTACTCGGCCTTGACCAGCCGGAGCGCGAGTTCGGGGCAGACCTTGACCGCCTTGAGCGCGCCCTCGCGCAGCCAGGTCGGCACCGGGGTGGGCGGGAAGGCCGGGTAGCCGTTGCCGTCGAGCCGGATGAAGTCCGGCACCACGTGCGCGCAGAGCCCGTGCCCGTCGCAGCGGGACCAGTCCAGGGTGAGTTTCTGCGGGTTGCCGTCGGGCGCGCCGGGCAGGCCCATGGTGCCCTTGACGCGTTTGCCGCAGCCCTCCCCGGTGGCGTGCAGCCGCAGGTCGTCGGCGAACACCTCCATGGCGGACAGCGCGAACCGGGCGGTGCCGTCCGGGTGGCTGCACGCGCCGCGTCCCTTCACGTCGCCGGCCGCGGCCCGGACCAGCTCGATCGGCGCGCTGCCGGAGACCGCGAGGTCGACGGAGCGGGCCAGGTCGGGCAGGCCCATCTTGCACGGGCCGCACTGGCCGGCGGACTCCCCGGCCAGGTAGCGGACCACCTGGGCGGCCTCGCCGAGCGGGCAGGTGTCGGTGCCGAGCGGCACGATGATGCCGGCGCCGAGCGTGCCGCCGACCGCGGCCAACCCCTTGCGGGAGACCTCGGCCCGCTCCGCCGCCTCGGCGGTGATCCACTTGCCGTGGTAGCCGCCCATCAGGATGCCCGGCCCGGGGGGCACCTCGCACAGGTCGAGGATCTCGCGCAGCGGGGTGCCGGCGGCACACTCCACCACGGCTGGTCGCTTCGCCGACCCGGTGACGGTGAGCAGCACGGTGCCCGGCTCGTCGTCGGTGCCGAGCGCCGCGTACTCGTACGGGCCGATCCGGGCGGCGACCGCGAGCTGGGCGTACGTCTCGGCGTTGGAGAGCAGGGTGGGCAGCCCGTTGACGCCGGAGTCGCTTGACCGTTTCTTGGTGCCGGGTGGGATGTGCGGCAGCCCGTTGATGCCGTTGACGAGCGCGCCGCCCTCGCCGGAGATGAACCGGTGCGGCACGGTCACGATGGTGGTCGGCACCGGCATCCGCCGTTCCTGCAACGCCTCGGTCAGTGAGGGCCGGCCCACGTCGTCGTCGGACACCCCGATCACGATCTCCTCGGCGTCCAGCGCGAACGCGGCGAGCGCGGCGCCGTCCAGGACGAGGTGCGGGGCCCGGGTGAGCAGCACCTTGTCCTTCCAGCTCGCCGGCTCGCCCTCGGTGGCGTTGACCACCACCACGGTGGCGAGGTCCTGCCGTTCGGCGGACTCCAGCACGGCGCGCATCTTGCGGGCGAACGGGAAGCCCGCCCCGCCCTTGCCCTTGAGGTCGATCGCCTCGGCGAGCCGGAGCAGCGCGGCCGGCTCCATCGGGCCGATCGGGCCGTGCACCTCCTCGTGGGCGAGCAGGTCGAGCCGGCCGAACTCGGCGAACCCGGCGGTGAGCCGGGGCTCCCCGACGCAGGCGACCGGGGGGATGGCCGTCCGCTTCACCGGGCCTCACCCCGCAGCCCGGCCCAGTACGCCCCGTCGACCGCGTCCGCGTCGGCCTTGCGCCGGCGGCTGGGGCGGCTGTCCTTGGTGGCCCGCATCGCCCGGCGGGAGGCGAGGTCGACAAGCGTGGGGGTGTCGTCGACGAACGCGTCGTCCTCGGCGGTGTATCGGGCCGGCGGACGCCAGTAGTCGGGCTCCTCCGGCACGTCCTCCTCGTCCCGGTAGCGTCGCCCGGTCCCGCTGCGCGGCTCCGCCGAGAGCGGGGTGCCGGAGATCGGGCCGGCCGAGACCGGGCCGGCCGAGATCGGCTCGCTCGCCCAGCGGCGCGGACTGTCCCACGGCTCCTCGGCCTCGTCGCTCGGGCGCGGCGGGGCCGAGTAGCGGGCCACCTCGGCGGGGGTGGCGTACCGGCTGCTGTCCGGCGGGGCGGAGTGCCGACCCCCGGTGTCCGGCGGCGCGGAGTGCCGGCCGCCGTTCTCCGGCGGCGCGGAGTACTGGGAGGCGACCTCCTCGTCGACCCGGGACCGGCGGCTGACCCGCTCCTCGGTGTCCCGGCGGCGCCGACGGGACCGTTCCCCGTCGCGCCGGCCGGCGACCGGCTCCAGCTCCTCGTCCCGGCTCCGGCGCACCGGTTCGCGTTCGGTGTCGCGGACCCGGGTGGAGGTGGTCACCCGCTCGGTGTCCCGGCTCCGGGTGGACCGCCGGGCGGCCGGGACCTCCTGCGTGCGGGCGCGCCGCGCCGGCTCGGCCGGCTCCTCGGCGCGCCGCCGGGCGGCGGCGGCACGGACCGGCTCCCGCAGCGATCCGGGCTCCGGCACCACCGGTACGGCGAACCGCTCGGGGTCCCGCTGCCGGGCGGTGCCGGCGGGCGCGGTCCAGGTGGCGGTGGCCTCGGCCCAGCGCCCGCCCCGACCCCGGCCGGTGGCGCTCTCGTCCTTGTCCGCGGTCTTCTTGCGGGCCAGCGCCGCGAACACGCCGGTACGTTCCTCGCTCTTGCCGGCCATCGCCTTGTTCAGGGCGGCGGCCTGGTGCTGTTCGCGGCTGCGCTTGCCGAGGTGGACGGAGAGGCGCACCAGCAGCGCCATCACCACGAGCAGCACGCAGGCGAGATAGCTGAGCACCACCCAGCTCTTCGCGGCCCGGCCGGCGTTCAGGCCGTGGAACAGCGCGAACGGCCAGGACACGTACGCCATCGAGTGCAGCGCGCGCCAGAACCACTTGGGACCGACGCCGGCGAACCGGACCCGGATCAGCCCGGTCCAGAGCACGCCCACCATGAGCAGCGCGGCGACGGTGCCCAGCCCGACGTAGAGGCCGCTGCCGCCGAGGAACGGCACCACCGCGTCGGTCGGCCCGGCCCGGCCGATCGCGATCTTGGTGATGACGTGGAAGACCAGCCCGACCACGCCGAGCACGCCGGTGGCGCGGTGCGCGGACTGGAGCAGCACCCGGTGCCGGATGAGCAGCACCAGCCGGTCGGTGGCGAGCAGCCCCAGCATCACGGTGAGGCTGAGCGAGACCAGGGTGACCACCCCGGCGAAGAACTCGGTGAAGAAGAATCCGTACGCGTACACGGCGCCGCCGGCGCCGGCCAGCTCCACACCCGCCCACGCGAGGCCGAGTGCGGAGGCGGTGAGTGCCACCATCGCGGACTTCGACACGGTCCGGACACCACGGCTGCTGGTGGTGGTCCGGACGGTCGTCGCCTTCTCGTTCTGCTGTGCCCGGGCCATCTGCTCCTCGATCGTCTCGCGGCGGCGCCCCCACCGGCCGACCCTGCTCCCACCTCAGGTACGGAGCGACGGCCCGGACGGATCACCTCCGGTGGCGAATTTCTCGACCGGTTCCTCGAACCGTCCCGGTCGGACGCGCGTGTAGCGGTGCACGCAACGACGGATGCCCATGCGTTGACATTTCTTGCAACATGCTCGTAACCTTGCGGAAAATTTCAGCGCCGGCTGCAAGAACCCGGCACTGAAGCCCTCCCCAGGCTCCACTCCCCCACATCCCCCGTCCCGTAGGAGTCCTGATGCAACGACGTCGACGCCGCGCCACGGCGCTCGTCCTCGGCCTCGCCGCCGGCCTGCTCGTCCCGACCACGGTGGCGGCACCCCCGGCCGCCGCCGCCACGCCCGGCAGCAAGAAGGTCATCGTCCAGCTCTTCGAGTGGAACTGGACGTCGGTGGCGAGCGAGTGCACCAGCACGCTCGGCCCGAAGGGCTACGGCTACGTCCAGGTGTCCCCGCCGCAGGAGCACGTCAACAGCAGCCCCTGGTGGGTGTCCTACCAGCCGGTCAGCTACCGGATCGAGTCCCGCAAGGGCACCCGCGCCCAGTTCCAGTCCATGGTGAACACCTGCCACAACGCCGGCGTCAAGGTGATCGTCGACGCGGTGGTCAACCACATGTCCGGCCAGGAGAACGGCGGCACCGGTTGGGCCGGCACGTCGTACGGCCACTACAACTACCCGGGCACCTACTCCTCGGCGGACTTCCACTACTGCGGTCGCAACGGCAACAACGACATCGCCAACTACAACGACCGGTACGAGGTGCAGAACTGCGAGTTGGTCAACCTGGCCGACCTCAAGACCGAGTCGGACTACGTCCGCACCCGGCTCGCGACGTACCTCAACGACCTGCTCTCGCTCGGCGTGGACGGGTTCCGGCTGGACGGCAGCAAGCACATGCCGGCCGCCGACATCGCCGCGATCAAGGCCAAGCTGTCCCGGCCGGCGTACCTCGTGCAGGAGGTCATCTACGGCGCGGGTGAGCCGGTCCAGCCGACCGAGTACACCGGCAACGGCGACGTGCACGAGTTCCGGTACGGCAAGGACCTGGCCCGGATGTTCAACAACGAGCGGCTGGCGTACCTGAAGAACTTCGGCGAGTCCTGGGGCTACCTGCCGGGCGGCTCGGCGGTGGTCTTCACCGACAACCACGACACCCAGCGCGACGGCGGCGTGCTCACCTACCGCGACCGCGGCGAGTACGCGCTGGCCAACGCGTTCATGCTGGCCTGGCCGTACGGCACCCCGGCGGTGATGTCGAGCTTCACGTTCAGCAACAAGGACCAGGCCCCGCCCTCGGACGGCAGCAACAAGATCACCAACACCACCTGCTACTCGGGCTGGGAGTGCGAGCACCGCTGGGCGGTCATCGCCAACATGGTCGGCTTCCGCAACGCCACCGAGGGCGCCGCGGTCGCCAACTGGTACGACAACGGCTACCAGCACATCGCGTTCAGCCGGGCCGGCAAGGGCTACCTGACGATCAACGACGAGGACTCCGCGGTGAGCGGGCGGTCCTACTACACCGGGCTGCCGGCCGGCCGCTACTGCGACGTCATCCACGGCACGTTCAGCAACGGGTCGTGCAGCGGTCCGGTGATCACGGTGGACTCGTCAGGTTGGTTCGCCGCGACCGTCAACGCGCACGACGCCATCGCCATCCACGTCGGAGCGAAGGTGAGCTGACCTCGCCCGTACCCCCGAGTGAAGCCCTCGTGCCGGCAGTTCCCGGCGCGGGGGCTTCGTCTCGGTTACAGTCACTTTCGTGCATTATGACCATGTCACCGGGCGGCGGATCCCCGGCTGGCTGTTCGCCGCGCTCGGCGTACCGCTGCTGTTGGCCACCGCGCTGCTGGTCGGTCACGCGCTCACCGGCACGCCGGCGCCCACACCGGTCGGCGCCGGACCGGCCCCGACCGGGCCGGCGTCACCACGGCCGTCGCCTGTGGAGTCCGTGCCGCCCGCCGCGCCCGCGCCCGCCGACCTGCCGGTGGTCACCTACGACCCGGCGCCGCGCGGCTTCCCCGCCGACCCGACGCCGGCCGACACCCGGCAGCTCCGCGAGGGGGCGCGGCCGGACCGGAAGATCCCCGCGTACGACGCGCCCGGCGGCCGTCCCCGGGCCTTCCTCGCGCCGACGATCAACGACGTCCCGCTGACCGTGCCGATCGTCGAGCGCCGCACCGGGTGGACCGCGGTGCTGCTCCCCTCCGCGAACCGCACCGTCGCCTGGCTGCCGGAGGGCGGCTGGACCACGGTCGCGCTGCGCGACCAGATCGTGGTGGAACGCCGCACGCACCGGCTCACCTGGCTGCGGGACGGGCGCGCGGTGCACACCTGGCCGGTCAGCCTCGGCATGCCCGGCCAGCTCACCCCGCTCGGCCGCACGTTCATCCTGGGCCGCACCCCGCCGCCGCAGGACGTCTACGGCGGCGTCGACATCTTCGCGCTCGGCGCGATCCCCGACGACCCCGACGCGGTGCCGACCGGCCTGCGGGGCGCGCACATCGGGCTGCACACCTGGTACAACGACGACACGCTCGGCAAGAACGTCACCAACGGCTGCATCCGGCTGACCCGCGCCGCCCAACGCCAACTCCTCGCCGAACTGTCCCCCGGCACCGCCCTCGTGGTCGTCGACCGCCGTTAAGGAGGGGCCCCCTGTTAACGCCTCCGGTAGAGAAGGGTCCCCCTCTCACATGAGTGTGTTAAGAGGTCCTAACTTAATGATGGTGGGCGTAACCGAACTTAATGATGGTGGGCGTAACCGACCGGACGTGAGGGTCGTTTCCTCTGAACGTGAGGAGGGGTGAGCAGCCGCCGTGGATCGTCTCGGACGAGTTGTGGGCCGAGATCGCACCGCTGCTGCCACCCCGCCCACCACGGCGCAGCCGGTATCCAGGGCGTAAGCCCTTCGATGACCGCAAGGTGCTGTGCGGGATCTTGTTCGTGCTCTACACCGCGATCCCCTGGGAGTACCTGCCTCAGGAGCTCGGGTTCGGCTCCGGAATGACCTGCTGGCGCCGGTTGCGGGACTGGAACAACGCCGGCGTGTGGCAACGGCTGCATGAGGTGCTGCTGGCCCGGCTGCGCGGCGCGGGGCAGTTGGACATGTCCAGGGCGGTGATCGACGGCTCCCACATCCGGGCGCTCAAGGACGGCCCAAAACCGGCCCGAGCCCGGTCGACCGCCGCAAGCCTGGCTCGAAACACCACGTCATCACCGACGCCAGCGGCATCCCCCTCGCCGTCACGCTGACCGGCGGCAACAGGCACGACTCCACCCAGACCACCGCCCTACTCGACGCCATCCCGCCCATCGGCGGCCGGCCAGGACCACCGAGGCGGCGCCCCGACCGGCTGTACGCCGATCGGGGCTACGACTACGACAGCCACCGCCAACAGATCCGCGCCCGCGGCGTCACCCCCGTCATCGCCCGACGCGGCACACCCCACGGCTCCGGCCTCGGCACCCACCGATGGGTCGTCGAACGCACCATCGCCTGGCTGCACTGGTTCCGCCGCCTACGCATCCGCTGGGAAATCCGCGACGACATCCACGAAGCCTTCCTCAGCCTCGCCTGCGCCCTCATCTGCTGGCGCCAACTCCAACGTTAGGAGTTCTAAGAGGGGGCCCCTCCTTCAACCCAGCAACCAGCCGTTGGCCTCCGCGACCCGGACCGCGTCGGCGCGGTTGCGGGCGCCGGTCTTGCCGATGGCCGACGAGAGATGGTTGCGGACGGTGCCCTCGGACAGGTGCAGCGTCGCCGCCAGCTCGGCCACCGTGCCGCCGCCCCGGGCCGTCCGCAGCACCTCGGTCTCCCGCTCGGTGAGCGGGCTCGCGCCGGTGGCCAGCGTCTCGGCGGCCAGCGTCGGGTCGACCACCCGCAGGCCGGCGTGCACCCGGCGGACCGCGTCGGCGAGCTGGCGGGCCGGGGTGTCCTTGACCACGAAACCGTTGGCGCCCGCCTCCATCGCCCGCCGCAGGTAGCCGGGCCGGCCGAACGTGGTCACCACCAGCACCCGGCATCCGGGCAGCGCCGCCCGCAGCGCCGCCGCGGCGGCCACCCCGTCCAGGCCGGGCATCTCCACGTCGAGCAGCGCCACGTCCGGGTGGGTACGCAGCGCCTCCGGCACCACCTCGTCGCCGCGGCTCACCTCCGCCACCACTGTCAGGTCCGGTTCCAGCGACAGCAGCGCGGCCAGCGCGCCCCGGACCAACGCCTGGTCGTCGGCGAGCAGCAGTCTGATCGGCGTGGTCATCCGGGTGTCCTTCCGTCGGGGTCGGGCACCGTGACCCGGAGCAGGAAACCGCGCCCGCCGGGTGCCCGGGCCACCGTCACGGTGCCGTCCAACCGGGCCGCCCGCTCCCGCAGCCCGACCAGCCCGTGCCCGGCGCCCGCCGACTCGCCGGCCGGCCCCCGGCCGTCGTCGCGGACCTCCACCCCCGCCGGGTCCACCCGGATCACGCAGCGCCGCGCGCCGCTGTGTCGCACCACGTTCGTCACCCCTTCGCGGACCGCCCAGCCGAACAGTTCGTCCCGGTCCGCCGGCAGCTCCGGCACCGTCCTCGGCAGCTCCGCGACGATGCCCGCGGCGGCCAGCGCCGACCGGGCGCCGGCCACCTCGGACGCCAGATCCACCCCGCGGTACGCCCCGACGGTGCCCCGCACGTCGGCCAGCGCCTCCCGGGCCAGCCGTTCCACGTCGGCGATCTCGACGGCCGCCCGCGCCGGGTCCAGCTCCAGCAGCCGGCCGGCAAGCTCGGCCTTCACCGCCACCACGGTCAGCGAGTGCCCGAGGATGTCGTGCAGGTCCCGGGCGGTGCGGGCGCGCTCCTCGGCCACCGCGAGCCGGCGGATCTCGGCCTGCGCGGCCTGGAGTTCGCCGTTGCGCTGGGCCAGCCGGCTCACCCCGAACATGGCGAACGAGGCGAGCAGCACCGCGAAGACGACAGTGCTCTCCGACTGCCAGCCGGGCACCAGCCGCGACGTGACCGGCGGGGTCGCCGCGGCCAGCACCACCACGACCAGCGCCTCCACCGACGGCAGCAGGAACACCGCGGCGGCGGCCACGAAGACCAGTGTGGTCAGCCAGTCGCCGCCGGTGCCCGGGATGCCGGCCAGGCCGAGCGCGAGCAGCGCCGCGATCAGCAGCCGGGCCCGGTCGGCCGGGATCGGGCGGTGCCGCTGCCGGCGGGCCCGACCCCACTCGAAGATCAGCACGTACGCCACGGCGAACGTGATCACCGAGGCGATTCCGAGCAGTCGCCGCCACAGCTCCGGCTGGTGCAGGGCGGTGACGAACGGGATGTTGAGGAAGAACAGCCAGACCGCCGCCAGCAGCCAGCCGGTGAACCGCCAGTGGCGGCGGTTCACCGGCCGGGCCGGGGCGGTCGGCAACGTCACGCCCACCACGCTAGTGCTCGCCGCCCCGGTCAGACCCGGGTGGTGTCGCGGCGGAACAGGCGGGCCGCGCCGAGACCGAAGAACGCGGTCCAGGCGGCCACGTTGCCGACCGCCGCCCAGTCCACCCCGGTGCCGGTCAGCGGCGCGCGAGCGAGCTGACCGACCCCGTACACCGGGGTGAACGTGGCGATCTGCCGCATCACGTCGGGCAGCAGATCGAGCGGAACGAACAGACCGCCCAGCATGGCCAGGATGGCCAGCGCCGGGCCCATGAACTGCATGACGTTCTCGGCCGGGGCGAGGTAGCCGACGAACAGGCCGAACGCGGCGAAGACCAGCGAGCCGATCCACGCGGTCAGGCCGGACGCCAGCCACACGTGGGCCGGCAACCGCACCCCGGCGGCGGCGCCGACGCCGAACTCGACGAGCACGCCGAGCAGCCCGAGCACCATCGCGGTGGCCACCTTCGTCGCCACGTACGCGGCCGGGCGCAGCGGCGTCAGCCGCAACTGCCGGCTCCAGCCCAGCGCACGCTCGGTGGCGACGGCCGCGCCGGCGCTGGTGGTGGCCACCATGGCCGCGTACACGGCCAGGCTGATCATGATCCAGCCGGTGACCGGCAGGCCGTTGTCGAGCTTCTCGCCGCGCGACGGCAGTCCGAACAGGAGGAAGAAGACCGCCGGCATGACCAGGATGAACATCAGCGTGCGACGGTTGCGCAGGACCCGGCGGATCTCGATGGCGAGCACGGCGGCGGAGAAGCCACCCAGGGCGGGCGGCCGGCGATCGGTCCGGCGCGGGCCGGTGGTGGTGTCGGGTGAGGTGGTGGCGGTCATGCGAGGCTCCCGGGCAGGTCAGGCGGCGGTCAGGGCGAGGAACGCGTCCTCGAGGTTGCGTGCGGTGATCTCCAGGTCCCGGGCGTCGGTGCGGGTCAGCAGGTGCCGGGCGACGACGTCGGAGTCCTCGCTGTGCACCAGGATCGCGTCGCCGCGTACCTCGACGGAGCGGACGCCGGGCAGCGCGGCGAGCGCGGCCTGGTCGGCACCGGGCAGGGTGGCCCGGACCACCCGGCCGGCAGCCAGGTTCTTGATCTCGGCGGTGGTGCCGTCGGCGACCACCCGACCGGCCCGGACCAGCACGATCCGGTCCGCGTACGCGTCGGCCTCGTCCAGGTAGTGGGTGGCGAACAGGACGGTCCGGCCGGAGCGGGCGTCGGCCCGGATCGCCTGCCAGAAGTCGCGCCGGCCCTCGACGTCCATGCCGGTGGTCGGCTCGTCCAGCACCATCAGGTCCGGGTCGGGCAGCAACGCCAGGGCGAACCGCAGCCGCTGCTGCTGGCCGCCGGAGCACTTGCCCACCGGCCGGTCGGCGATCTCGGCGATGCCGGCGCGCTCCAGCACCTCCGCCACCGGCCGGGTGTGGCCGTAGAAGTGCGCGGTCATCCGTACCGTCTCGGCGACGGTGAGGTCCTTGAGCAGCCCGCCGGTCTGCATCACGGCGGCGACCCGGCCGTGCCGGACGGCGTCGGTCGGGCTGCCGCCGAAGAGCCGGACCGTGCCGGCGTCCGGTCGGGCCAGCCCGAGCAGCATGTCCACGGTGGTGGTCTTGCCGGCGCCGTTGGGGCCGAGGAAGGCCACCACCTCACCGGCTGTGATCCGCAGGCTGAGCCCGTCCACGGCGGTCACCGGGCCGTAGGTCTTGGTGAGTCCGGCCAGTTCCACGGCCGGTGCGGTGTCGGTCATGCCCATGATGCTCCGGCCCGCGACCCTCGGGTCCCGGGAGCACCCGTCACGCTCCGCCCATGACATTTGTCAGGCGTAAGCAGGGGCCCCCTGTTAACGCCTCCGGTATAGAAGGGGCCCTCTCTTAACGAGCCGCGTCGGGAGTGAGGGGCGCCGGGCCGGGTAAGCCGCGGCATGGGCGTACCGACCGGACGCGTCGACACGATCGTGCTCATCCACGGGCTCTGGATGACGTCGCGAAGCTGGGAGCACTGGGCCGACCGCTACACGGCGCGCGGCTTCCGGGTGCTCACCCCGGCCTGGCCCGGCCTGGACCGCGAGGTCGAAGACCTGCGGGCCGACCCCACGCCGATCGCCGGCCAGCGGATCGCCACCATCGTCGACCACTACGCGACGATCATCCGGGAGCTGCCCCGACCGCCGATCATCATGGGGCACTCGTTCGGCGGTCTGATCGCCCAACTGCTGCTGGACCGTCGGCTCGGCGCCGCCGTCGTCGGCGTACACCCCGCGCCGGTCAGGGGCGTGCTCAAGCTGCCGCTGAGCACGTTGCGCTCCGGGTTCTCCATCCTGCACAACCCGGCCAACCGGCACCGCGCGGTCCCGTTCACCGCCGAGGACTTCCGGTACGCCTTCGGCAACACGCTCACCCGCGCGGAGTCCGACGCCGCCTGGCAGCGGTACGCCGTACCCGGCGCCGGGCACGTGCTGTTCGAGGGCTCGTTCGCCAACCTGGACCCGGACTCGGCCACCGAGATCGACAAGAAGCGCGGCGACCGGGCACCGCTGCTGATCACCTCCGGTGGCGAGGACCACGTGATCCCGCCGTCGCTGGCCAGCAGTCTCGCCAACCTCTACCGCGGTTCCACCGCGATCACCGGCTACCGGGAGTTCCCCGGCCGGTCGCACTTCGTGGGCGGCGAGCCGGGCTGGGAGGAGGAGGCCGACCACGCGCTGGAGTGGGCGGTCGAGGCGGCCAACGAGTTCTCCCCGACCGTGGTCAGTCAGGCGCCCCGACGCAACCGGGCCGGGTAGCGGTCACCAGGTGGCCGCCACCCGGGGCAAGCTCAGGCCATGAGTCTTGATCGCTCCGGGTCCAGAATCGACCACCTCAACGTCGCCGTGCCCGACCTCGCCGCCGCGGTGGCCTTCTACGAGCCCGTGCTGGCCAGCATCGGGATCACCAAGATGCTCCAGATCCCGCCGAACGCCACCCCGAACCAGCCAACGGCCATGACCGGCTTCGGGCTGGCCGGGGTGAAGCCGTATTTCTGGCTGATCGACGGCGGCACGGTCGGCACGAACATGCACCTGGCCTTCACCGTCGACACCCGCGAGGATGTCGCCACCTTCCATCGCGCCGCGCTCGACGCCGGTGCCACGTCACTGCTGACGCCCGCCGTGCATCCCGAATACCACGACGACTACTACGGCGCCTTCGTGCGGGACCCGCACGGCATCAACCTGGAGGCGGTCTGCCATCGAAGCTAGGCACCTGCCGGTGCCCACCCTCCTGGCACGAGCCCTTCGACGCATAGTCATCCCAGGCAAGGCTCTCCGTAAAGCTCTGGCTGATCTCGCGAGGCGCGCCTGCACGGGCTCACAGACCCAGCTCGTCACGCAGTTCACTCAGCGGGACCGGGGTGTCGCCGGCATCGATGCGGGCCAGGGCGTCGCGGGCCGTCGAGACGTCGGCAGCGTCCTCTGCCAGCCCTTCGTCGTCGCCGAACTGGCGTAGCCACCGCATGTTCCGGTCGTGCTGCTCACTGCTGATCGGCGGTCGCTCCGCCAGCCGGCGGTGAGCGCGTTCGACGTCCTCGTCGGTCACCAGGTAACCGCGCTCGGCCCACCGGGCCCGCAGCCCGTCCGCCCACATCTTCCGTCGCAGGGCGTCCGCGATGAAGCCAGACATCCTGCCGGCTGAGCGCTCGACGTCATCGGCAACGTCGTCGGGCAGGCTGATCGTGATCCGCCGCGTCATGCTCCCAGCATCGTGGGTGCCTGCTTCGTGGCGAGCGCGGCGCGCTGGGCCGTTCGGGACTGGTGTGGGCGTGGGTGGGGCGGGTATGACGGAGCGATGAGGGCGAGTTTCCGGCTCGGTCGGATCGCGGGCGTACCCGTCGGCGTCAACTGGAGTGTCCTGGTCATCTTCGTGCTGATCGCCTGGACGCTGTCGGCCAGCCTGTTCCCGCGCTCGTACCCCGGCCACTCCACGATCGCCTACGTCGCGGCCGGCCTGGCCGCCGCGGTGGTCTTCTTTCTCGGGCTGCTCGCCCACGAGGTGTCGCACGCGGTGGTGGCCAAGCGCAACGGCATCGAGGTCGAGGGCATCACGCTCTGGCTCTTCGGCGGCGTCGCCGAGCTGAAGGGCGAGGCGAAGGATCCCGGCGCCGAGCTGCGGATCGCCGGCGTCGGGCCGCTGGTCAGCCTGATCATCGGCGTGGTGTTCGGCGCGATCGCGGTGGCCGTCGCGGCGGCCGGCGGGCAGGGGCTGCTGCTCGGCGCGCTCTCCTGGCTGGCCGGCATCAACGTGCTGCTGGCGCTCTTCAACGTGCTGCCGGCCGCGCCGCTGGACGGTGGCCGGCTGCTGCGGGCGGCGGTGTGGAAGGCCACCGGCGACCGGACCCGGGCCTCGGTGGTGGCCGCCGGCGCCGGCCGGGTGCTGGGCATCGTGCTGATCGGGCTCGGGCTGTGGCGGTTCCTCAGCGGCGCCGGGTTCGGTGGGCTCTGGCTGGCGCTGATCGGTTGGTTCCTGATCGGCGCGGCCGGGCAGGAGGAGCGGCAGGCGCGCGTCGGTGACGCGCTGCGCGGCGTCCGGGTCGGCGACGTCATGACGCCGCAGCCGCAGACCGCGTCCGGTGACCTGACCGTGGCCGACTTCGTCGACCACTACCTGTTCGCGTACCGGCACTCGGCGCTGCCGCTGACCGTCGACGGCCGGCCGGTCGGTCTGGTCACCCTCGACCGGGTACGCGGCACCGCGCCGGACCGCCGCGCGTCCACCACGCTGGCCGAGGTGTCCTGCCGGGCCGACGAGCTGGTGCTCGCCCGCCCGGAGGAGCAGCTCACCGACCTGCTCCCCCGGCTCAACGAGTGCACCGACGGCCGGGCGCTGGTGGTGATCGACGACCAGTTGGTCGGGATCGTCTCGCCCAGCGACATCAGCCGCGCCGTGCAGCGCGGCAGCCTGCGTCAGCAGACCTCCACCGGTCGCTGACCTCAGTCGCGGGGGAAGTAGCGGTCCAGCTCCGCGGTGCGGAACTTCCCGGCCGGGTCGAACTCGCGCAGCAGCGCGACGAAGTCGGCGTGCCGGGGGTACGCGGCGGCCGGGTCCCGGTCGAACAGCTTGCCCCAGTGCGGGCGCGGCGCGAACGGGGCGAGCCGCTGCTCCACCTCGGCCAGCACCGGCGCGACCGCCGCCGGGTCGCCGATCCAGGTGAAGTGCAGCGCCAGCGTGTCCCGGCGGAAGTTCGGGCTCAGCCACAGCTCGTCGGCGGCCACCGTACGCAGCTCGCAGATCTGGAGCACGGCGGCGATCCGCTCGGCGACCGGGTCGAGCGCGGCGAGCGCCGCCGCCGCGTCGGCGCGGGCCACGTGCCACTCGGACTGCAACTCGTCGCCGCTGCTCGGGGTGAAGCCGAGCCGGAAGTGCGGCAGCCGCTCGTGCCACGGCCCGGGCTCGCCGAACTGGGCGGTGCAGTGCTCGGGTGACATGCCGGGCACCGGGTGCTGCGGCGTCTCGGCCGCCGCCGTGTCCAGCCAGTCGGCCGGCGGCGGCGCCTGGTCGGCAAGCTGCTTGATCCACACCTGGTCGAAGCGCGCCGACCGCCAGCCGGTGAAGACGCTGACGCTGTACGCGGCGTCCAGCGCCTCGTCGAGCGCGGCGCGGGGCAGGCCGAGCCGGACGTACTGCCGGACCGTGAACGTGGGGACCACGTCGAGCGTGAGCCGGGTGATCACGCCCAGCGCGCCGAGGTTGACCACCAGCCCGGCGAACCGGCTGTCGGTCCGGTCGACGGTGAGCAGGTCGCCGTCGGCGGTGACCAGTTCCAATCCGGCGACGGCGGCGGCCAGGTTGCGGTTGGCGACGCCGGAGCCGTGGGTGGCGGTGGCGACCGAGCCGGCCACCGAGATGTGCGGCAGCGAGGCGAGGTTCGCCAGCGCGTACCCCTGGGCGTGGAGTGTGGTGGCCAGGTCGCCGTGGCGCAGGCCGGCGGCGACCGTGACGGTGCCGCGGTCGGGGTCGAGCGCGACGGTGGGCGGCAACCCGTCCAGCGCGACCTGGACGCCCGTGGTGTCGCCGAGCCGGTTGAACGAGTGGCCGGTGCCGACGGCCCGGATCCGGTCCGCCCCGGCGACCAGCCGGCGCAGTTCGTCGAGGGAGGTCGGCCGGTGCCGGGCCCGGGCCGACCAACGGACGTTGCCGGCCCAGTTGGTGTCGGTCATGCGCTGCATCATCCGCCATCCGGCGCGGGCAGGGTTGCTTCGGGGTCGCAGCGGGAATCCTGGACGGATGAGCAGCTACCGCGACCCGAGCCTCCGCGGCGACGTGTACCCGTCGGAGGAGGAGATCGACCCGACCGGCGTCGGCCCCGACCTGACCGAGGCCGGTCCGGACCTGACCGCGCCGGTGCCGACGCCGGAACCCGAGCCGGACCCGGTGCCCCACCCGGGGCCGCCGCCACGCGAGGGGCCGGGCCGGTCGATCGTGACCCGGCATCTGGACGGCTCCGTCGAGGTGGTCACCGACCTGGACGGCGACGGCGTGGCCGACGTGGTGCAGGTCGACCTGGACGGCGACGGTGTCCCGGACCTGACGTACCTGGACAGCGACCGCGACGGCCGGCTCGACACGATCCGGCGGGCGACGGCGGGCTGACCGTCCCGGCCCTGGTCGCGGTCCGCGCTCAGAGCTGCGGCATCACCTCGGCGGCGACCAGTTCCAGGTGGTCCAGGTCGGCCAGGTCGAGCACCTGGAGGTAGATCCGGCTGCTGCCCGCCTCGGCGTACCGGCCGAGCGTGTCGACCACCTCGGCGGGCGTGCCCGCGGCGCCGTTCGCACGCAGTTCGGCGGGCTCCCGGCCGATCGCCTCGGCGCGCCGGGCCACCTCGGCGTCGTCCCGGCCGCAGCAGAGCACCAGCGCGTTGGACCAGGTCATCGTGGCCGGGTCCCGGTCGATCTCGGCGCAGGCGTCCCGCACCCGCCGGAACTGGGCCGTCGTGTCGTCGGCCGAGGCGAACGGCATGTTGAACTCGTCGGCGTACCGGGCGGCCAGGCCGGGCGTGCGCTTCGGACCGCGACCGCCGAGCAGGACCGGCGGGCGGGGCCGCTGCACCGGCTTGGGCAGCGCCGGCGAGTCGGTGACCGGGTAGTACGTGCCGGGAAAGTCGAACGTGGCACCGGCCGGGGTGGACCAGAGTCCGGTGATGACCGCGAGTTGCTCCTCCAATCGGTCGAACCGCTCGCCCACCGGCGGGAACGGGATGCCGTACGCGGCGTGCTCCTCGGCGTACCAGCCGGCGCCGATGCCCAGCTCGACCCGGCCGCCGCTCATCTGGTCGACCTGCGCCACGGTGATGGCGAGCGGGCCGGGCAGCCGGAACGTGGCGGCGCTCATCAGCGTGCCGAGCCGGATCCGGGTGGTGTCCCGGGCCAGGCCGGCGAGTGTGGTCCAGGCGTCGGTCGGTCCGGGATCGCCGCTCACCGAGCCCATTTTCAGGTAGTGGTCGGAGCGGAAGAACGCGGCGAAGCCGGTCTCCTCCGCGCGGCGGGCCACGGCGAGCAGCTGGTCGTAGCTGGCCCCCTGCTGGGGTTCGGTGAAGATCCGCAGTTCCATGCCCCGAGCATAGGGACACCCTCTATGCCTCCACAGACATATAACTGGTATGGCATATTGAACGGGTGCCCGTGGACGCCTTCGCCGTACTGGCCGAGCCCGCCCGCCGCCGCATCCTCGACCGGCTGCGCCGGGCGGAGAGCAGCGTCGGCGACCTGGTGGACGCGCTGGGCATGAGCCAGCCGACCGTCTCCAAACACCTCCGGGTGCTGCGCGAGGCAGGCCTGGTCACCTGCCGCAGCGCGGCCCAACGGCGGATCTACCGGGTCGACACCGGGCCGCTGCGGGCGGTGGACGACTGGCTCGGGCCGTACCGGCTGATGTGGACCGAACACCTCGACGCCCTGGAGCGCCATCTCGACCGTCAGGAGTGACGATGCAGCGTGAAAGCTTCCGCCCCGGCCCGCTCGCCGACGTCGACCGGGTTCCGGTCGACGACCGGTGGGACCTGGTCCTCGTCCGCGGCCTGCGGCACCCGCCCGAGCGGGTGTGGACCGCGCTGACCGACCCGGCGCAGCTCGCCGAGTGGGCCCCGTTCCTGGCCGACCGCGACCTGGGCAGCCCCGGCGAGACCACGCTCCGCACGGTCGACGGCGACTGGGCGCACCCGACGCCGGCCACGATCCTGCGCGCGGACCGCCCGCGCGTGCTGGAGTACACCTGGGGCACCGCCCTGCTCCGCTGGGAGCTGACCCCGACCGACGCCGGCACCACACTCACGGTGCGGCACCGCATCGACCGGCCCGACCTGGCCCCGATGGTGGCCGCCGGCTGGCACCTCTGCCTGGACGTCGCCGGGCACCTGCTCGACGGCGACCCGGTCGGCCCGATCCGCGGCGCGGAGGCGAAGGACTTCGGCTGGGCGGCGCTGCGCGACGCGTACGCCGAGCGCCTGGACCGTCCCTGAGCCTCAGGTCACGGGCGCGGCATCGCCCACGACGTCGAAGGTCCGCCGGGCCGCCTCGACGGCGTCGTGCCGTTCCGCGACCGACCACTCCCGCCCGGCCAGCGCGCGCCGGAAGTCCCGCCAGTCGCGCCCCGGCGAGCCCCCGCTGCGGCGGAAGAACCGGGTCGCCTCCCCCTCGGCCAGCCCCAGCCGGCGCTCCACCTCCGGCGCGATGACGCTGCCGCCCAGGGCACTGCCGAGCAGGACGTACCGGCCGCCGACCGCCCGGGCGAGGGTGTCGAAGCGGAGGCCCGACGAGCCGGCGACCGGCCGGTCGGGCGCGACACCGAGGGCGACCAGGTCGGCGCGGAGCAACGCGGTGGCCCCGCCCAACCGGGGGTCGAGCGGGAGCCCGGACCAGTCGGCGGCGGCGAGGTCCCGCTCCAGCGGCGACCAGGCGGCGAGCAGCCCGGCCAGTGCGGCGGCCAGATCACCTCGGGAGCGGATCCGGTCGGGCAGGCCGAGTCGCCGTTCCACCGCGGCGTGGTGGTCGCCTGTGCCGTCGCGCAGCGCGGCCAGCATCGGCGACGCCGCCGGGCGCCGGGACTGATCGGACATCCGGCGAGTATGCCCAGTCGGGCCGGGCGGCGCACCTCGTCACCGCCGTCCGGGTCGGCCGTTCACCGGTCCAGGTGGTCGGCGGGCGCGGCGAGCGAGCACCTCCTGTCGGTCGGCGACGCGGTGTGCGTACCGGTGTCAGCGTCGTGTGCGCGCGCTGCCAGCGGCGCCCGCCATGGTCGGTGCCATGAGTTACGCATTCGAGGCGGAGGGCCTGGTCAAGCGGTTCGGTTCGACGACCGCGCTGGCTGGGATCGACCTCGCCGCACGACGGGGGACCGTGCTGGGGGTGCTGGGGCCGAACGGCGCCGGCAAGACCACCGCGGTACGCATCCTCGCCACCCTGCTGCGCCCGGACGGGGGGCGGGCCATCGTCGGCGGTCACGACGTGGTCGCCGACGCCGCCCGGGTCCGTCGGCTGATCGGCCTGACCGGGCAGTACGCGTCGGTCGACGAGGACCTGACCGGTACGCAGAACCTGGTGCTGATCGGCCGGCTGCTGGACCTGAGCCGGCGCGACGCCCGGGCGCGGGCGGCCGAACTGCTCGCCTGGTTCGACCTGACCGCCGCCGCCGGACGGCCGGCCAAGACGTACTCCGGTGGCATGCGCCGCCGGCTGGACCTGGCCGCGAGCCTGGTCGGCCGGCCGGAGGTGATCTACCTGGACGAGCCGACGACCGGCCTGGACCCGGCCAAGCGCGAGGAGATGTGGGGGGTGGTCCGCTCGCTCGTCGACGACGGCTCGACGGTGCTGCTCACCACGCAGTACCTGGACGAGGCGGACGCGCTGGCCGACGAGATCTCGGTGATCGACCACGGTCGGGTGATCGCCCACGGCACGCCGGCCGAGCTGAAGCGCATCGCCGGCAGCCAGACCATCGTGGTCCGGCCGACCGAGCCGGATCGGATCGGCGAGGTCGCCGACATCCTGCGCGCCGCCACCGGCGCCGAACCCGAACTCCCCCGGCCCGGCCTGCTCACCGTGCCGGTGGAGGGCGACGCGGCGTTCACCGCGGTCGTGCGCCGGCTCGACGACGCCGGCATCGGGGTGGTCGAGCTGGCGCTACGGCTGCCCAGCCTGGACGAGGTGTTCTTCACGTTGACCGGCCACGGCGCCGAACAGCCCACGGAGGTGGCGGCATGACCACGACCACGCACCCGGCGGCGACGCCGCCCCGGACCCGTACGCCCCGGCCCGGCGCCCGCCCGTTCGGGCTGGTCCGGCACAGCCTCGCGCTCGCCGGCCGCAGCCTGATCAAGACGCTCCGCACGCCGGAGCAGCTCCTCGACGTGACGCTCCAACCGATCGTCTTCGTGCTGATCTTCGTCTACCTGCTGGGCGGCGCGATCTCCGGCTCGCAGCACGAGTACCTGGAGTTCCTGCTCCCGGCGATCATGGTGCAGACCGTGCTGTTCGCGTCCGTCGCGACCGGCGTCAGCCTCAACACCGACATCGAGAAGGGCGTCTTCGACAGGTTCCGCAGCCTGCCGATCGCCCGGTCCGCGCCGCTTGTCGGCTCCGTGGTCGGCGACCTGGTGCGGTTCGTGGTCTCGATCGTGGTGCTGTTCACGTTCGGCTACGCCATCGGCTTCCGGATCGGCACCGATCCGCTGTCCACGCTGGCGGCGTGCCTGCTGACCATCGCGTTCGCGTTCGCGGTGAGCTGGGTCGGGGTGCTGCTCGGCGTGCTGATGCGTAGCCCGAGCGCGGTGCAGGGCACCGCGTTCCTGGTGATGTTCCCGCTGACGTTCGGCACCAACATGATGGCGCCCACCGACACGATGCCCGGCTGGTTGCAGTGGTGGGTCGGCGTGAACCCGGTGGCCGACGTGATGACCGCGGCGCGGGGCCTGATCCTCGGCGGCCCGGTCGCCGGGCCGGTGACCCGGTCACTGATCTGGACCGTGGCGATCATCGCGGTCTGCGCGCCGCTGGCCGTCCGGGCCTACCGACGCCGCGCCTGACCGGCCACACCGAGTCGGGCCGGGTCGCCGCTCGCCGGGGCGGTGGCCCGGCTCAGGCCGTCCGGGCCGGGTCGCCGCTCACGGACGCCAGGGCGGCGGCCCGGCTCAGGCCGTGCCCCCGGGCGTACGCGGCGGCGTACCCGTCGTCGCCCAGCTCGGCGCGCAGCCGCTCGGCGAGCCGCTGCGCGTCCGGGTTGGACCGGTCCGGCCAGCCGCGCAGCGAGTCGGACGTGCCGAGCAGTTCGGCGGCCCGCTCGTACCGGCCCTCCGCCGCGGCGACCGCCACCCAGCCGACCGCGATGATCGCGATCACCGGCATGTCCCGGGCGGCGAGCCCCCGGGCGGTGGCCTCGGACAGGCAGCCACGCGCACCCGGCACGTCGCCCCGGGCGAGCGCGAGATTCGCCATCGCGGCCAACAGCAGCCCGCGGAACTGCGGCGCGACGAGCGGCGCCTCGTCCTGGCGGCGCATCGCCTCCGCGAAACACTCCGCCGCCTCGTCGAGCGAACCCTCGATCCGGGCGATGTCCCCGAGCATCATCAGCGCGAACGCGGCGTCCCGGCCCTCCCGGTCGGCCACCCGCTCGGCCACGAACCGGCGCAGTTCCGCCTTGGCGCCGGCCACGTCCCCGGACCGGGCCCGGATGGCCGCCAGCCAGATCAACTGGAAGCCCGGCTCGGCGCTCGGGTTCAGCTCGCGGACCAGCCGCGCCGACTCCTCCAGCGCGGCCGTGGCCGCCGGGAAGTCACCGCGCTTGGTGAGCGCGTCGGCGTACTGGCTCAGCACCATCGACAGGCTCCACCGTTCGCCGACCACCCGCAGCTCCGCGACCGCCCCGGTCAGGTCGCGCAGCATGCCTTCGGCGTCGCCGTCGTTCTCCCGGATCTGGCCGCGCATGGTGAGCAGCGTGCCGTCGGTCCACGGGTCGGGGTGCCCGCGGGCGCGGTCCACCGCCGCGATCCCGGCGCCGGTGTCGTCGGTGAACATCGACAGGGCCGGTTCGAGCAGCGCCACCAGCGGGTGCCCGGTCCCCTGCGCCGCGCGGACCGCGTCGGTCAGCTCCGCGATCCGCTCCGGCGTGGGCTCGCGGGCGCTGTGGAACATCTCGGTGATCATGCGGATGGCGAGCACCACGGCCCGCTCCGCCGCCGGCGCCGGGCCGGGCAGCGCGAGCGCGCGGGCCAGCACGTCGCCGCCGATCCCGCCGTCGTCACCCCAGATGATCAGCGGCAGCGCCAGCCCGGCGCCGATCCGCAGCGCGGTGTCCGCGTCCCCGGCGTCGCAGGCGAAGTGCAGCGCGCCGACGATGTTCTCCCGCTCCGCGGCCAGCAGCCGCAGCCAGGGGAGCTGGCCGGCGGTGCGCAGGTGCGGCTCCGCGACCACCACCAGGTCCCGGAAGTACGCGGCGTGCGCGGCCCGCGCCTCGGCGGCGCCACCGGACGCGACGAGCCGCTCCAGCCCGTACTCCCGGATGGTCTCCAGCATCCGGAACCGCCCGTCGCCGACCACCTGGAGCAGCGACTTGTCGACGAGCGCGTCGAGCAGCGCGGCGGCGGCCGGGCCGGCGACGCCGGCCGCCGACTCGGCGGTGACCGAGGCCGGGAACACGGCGAGCCGTTCGGCGAGCCGGCGCTCGTCGCCGGTGAGCAGACCCCAGCTCCAGTCCACCACCGCGCGCAGCGTCCGGTGCCGGGGCAGCGCGGTCCGGCTGCCGCCGGTCAGCAGCCGGAACCGGTCGTCCAGGCCGGCCGCGACCTGCCCCGGCGACAGCGTCCGCAGCCGCGCCGCGGCCAGTTCGATGGCGAGCGGCAGGCCGTCCAGGCGGCGGCAGATCTCCACCACGTCGGCGACGTTGTGGTCGGTCACCGTGAACCCGGCCCGCACGGCCCCGGCCCGGTCGCGCAGCAACTGCACCGAGGGGTACGCGACCGCGTCGGCCGGCGACACGTCCGCCGGCGGCAGGCGCAGCGGCGGTACGGGATCCAGCGCCTCGCCGACGATGCCGAGCGGCTCGCGGGACGTGGCCAGCACACGCAGCCCCGGGCAGCGGCCGAGCAGCTCCTCGGCGAGCCGGGCGGCGGCCTCGACGACGTGCTCGCAGTTGTCCAGCACGATCAACGTCTCGTCGGCGGCGAGCGCGTCGACCAGCCGGCCGAGCGTGTCACGGATCGGCGTCCGGGCCGGTTCCAGCGCCCGCTCCCGGCGACCCAGCGTGTCGAGCACGGCGCGGGGCACGTCCGCCGGGTCGGTGATCGGGGCCAGCTCGACCAGCCAGGCCCCACCCGGTACGCCGTCCGCCAGCCGGCCGGCCGCCACGCTCGCCAGCCGGGTCTTGCCGGCGCCGCCCGGCCCGAGCAGCGTGACCAGCCGGTTGCCGGCGAGCAGCCCGGTGAGCCGACGCAGGTCGTCGCCCCGCCCGACGAACGTGGTGAGCGCGGCGCGCAGGTTCCCCCGCCGCCCGGCGGGCGCCGGTGGTGGGGCCGCCTCGCCCCGCAACAACGCCAGGTGCGCGGCCCGCAGCTCGGGCGAGGGATCCACCCCCAGCTCCTCGGCGAGCCGCTCCCGGATCCGCTCGTACGCGGCCAGCGCCTCGGCGGGCCGACCGGCGGCGGCCAACGCCCGCAGGCGCAGCGCGGCCAGCCGCTCCCGCAGCGGGTGCGCGGCGGTCAGCTCGTCCAGCTCGGCCACCAGCAGCTCCGGCCGGCCGGTCCGCAGCTCCGCCTCGATCCGGTCCTCCTGGGCGGTGAGCCGCAGCTCCGTCAGGCGCGCCACGGCGGCGTCCGCGTACGGCGCGTCGGCGACCTCGGCCAGCGCGGGGCCGCGCCACAGCGCCAGCGCGTCCCGCAGTGACCCGAGCGCCCGCTGCGGGTCGCCGTCGCGCAGCGCCTCCCGCCCCTGGCGGGCCAGCCGCGCGAACCGCTCCGCGTCCACGTCGTCCGGCGCCAGGTCGAGCCGGTACCCGGTCGGGCCGCGGCGCACCCCGAGCCCGGGCACCGCGCGGCGCAGCCGGGACACCAGCGTCTGCACGGCGTTCGCGGTGTCGGCGGGCGGCGCGTCCGCCCAGAGCGCCTCGGCCAGCGCCGGCACGCTCACCGGGCGGCCCGGGTCCAGGGCGAGACGGATCAGCAGCGCCCGCAGCCGGGCACCGGCGACGTCGACGGCCTGTTCGCCGTCGCGGACCTCCAGCGGCCCGAGGATCCCCACCCGCACGCCGTCACTCTCTCATCCCCGCGAACAGCCGAGCGCGGCGTGCCCGTGGCAGCCGCTGTCCAGCTGGACTACGCGTCGCCGCGGACGCGGGCGTGCAGGTGCATGTCGTGTCGTCCGTCCGGGTGGACGGCGGCGTTGCGCCTGGTGCCCTCGGCCCGGAATCCGGCCTTGACGGCGACCCGGCAGGACGCCTGGTTGCGGGTCGAGTGGTCGAGTTCGAGACGGTGGAAGCCGGCGCCGAGCGCCCAGTCACTCACCGCCCGCAGCGACCGGGAGGCCACGCCCGCGCCGCGGGCGGCCGGCGCCACCCAGTACGCGCACACCGCCACCCCGTCGCCGAGGTCCATGGCGCCGAGGACCATGCGCCCGAGCGGCTCACCGCCGCCGTACGTCATCGCCCAGCTCGCCGCCGTCTCCTGGCGCCACGCCTGGCGGTAGTACGCGAACCAGTCGCGGACCTGGTCCTCGGAGTCGGGTCGGCGGGTGTGCCAGCGGCGGATCTCGGGATCCTGGTAGGCGGCGAGGAACGCCGACGCGTCGGACCCCTGCCACGGCCGCAGGACGAGATCGTCGCCGACCGCGAGCGTCGGCTGTGGACCGGACGCGAGGGTGCCGGCGGGAATGGCGGGCGGCGTCGAGAGGGGAAATCTCACCCGCCCATCCTCCACTCGGCCGGCTCCTAGAATCGAGTGGTGAGCAGGATCGATCGGGCGAGCAGGACGATCGCCGCGGCGCCGGCGACGGTCTACGACGCGCTTCTGCACCGGGACGCGCTGGAGGCGTGGCTGCCGCCGGACGGCATGCGCGGGCGGATCGAGCGGTGGGATCCCCGCCCCGGTGGCGGCTTCCGGATGGCGCTCACCTACCTCGACCCCACCGGCAGCCCGGGCAAGACGTCGGACGCGACGGACGTCGTCGACGTCGGGTTCGCCGACCTGGTCCGGTCGGAGCGGGTGGTGCAGACCGCGGTGTTCGAGGCCGACGACCCGGCGTACGCGGGGATCATGACCCTGACCTGGCACCTGGCCGCGGTCGGCGACGCGACCGAGGTGACCGTCACCGCGACCGGCGTGCCACCCGGCATCGACCAGGCGGTGCACGAGGAGGGCATCGCGTCCTCGCTGGCCAACCTGGCCGCGTACGTCGAATCGCCGCGCTGACGACGTGGACGCCGTCTCAGGCCGGCGGGGTGAACACCACGGTGAAGAGGGCGACCAGCGACGCCGCCGAGATGACCATCGCCCCGAGTGCCGGATCGACCGCCAGCGCGAGCACGACGCCGCCGACCGCCAGGCCCAGCGCGACCCCGACCACGCGACGCTGCCGCGTGGACATCCGGGACCATGCCGTCGACTGTCGGGCCACGCCGTCAGCGTCCCACAGAGCCGGGCGATCGGCTGGCCGGGTTGCGGCCCGACGGGCTGACGTGCCGGCCGGACACCGGTTTCGGCGCCCGGCCGGCACCCCGTCCGAACTACAGGTACGGACGGGTGATCAGCTCGATGGCGTGGCCCCCGGGGTCCTTGAAGTAGACGCCCCGGCCACCGTGCTCGTTGTTGATCTCACCGGGTCGACGCATCTGCGGATCGGCCCAGTGCTCGACGCCCTGGTCACACAGCCGCTGGTACGCCCGATCGAACAGGTCGTCGTCGATCAGGAACGCGTAGTGCTGCATCTGGATCTCCACCGGCGGCTCGGCGAACTGGAGCAGCACGCCGTCGGAGAGCTGCACGTTGGTGAACGGACCCCAGGACGGCGCCTCCGGCAGCTCCAGCAGTTCCCGGAAGAACCGGGCCGACGCGTGGCGGTCCCGCGCGGCGACGATGGTGTGGTTGAACGAAACGGTCATGCGGTTGACCTCACGGTGCTCGACACGAATGGGAACCATCGGTGCGCGAGCGGCGGGGAGGTCCGCGGGCCCGACCTGGCGGGTGCCCGTGGCGCACCCGTGGCGCGGTCAGACCTCCACCGGATCACCAATCCGTGCATGGCCTCGGGCCGGTCCGGTGTTCACGAACGCTGACGCTAGTCGGCCCGGTCGACAGGCGCAATCGTCACGCCGGCCGGGCCCGCCGGTCGGGAGGCGCCGCGGCGTCGTACGACTCGCGCGCGTCGAGCAGCTCGTCCCAGTGCCGCTCGGTCCAGGCGCACGCCACCGCGATCGGTTCGAGCATGCTGCGGCCCACCGGCGTCAGCTCGTACTCGACGGCGCGTCCGGGGTGGACGGTGCGGGTCACCAGACCGTCCCGTTCCAGGGCGCGCAGCGAGCCGGTGAGCACCTTCGGGGTGACGCGGCGCAGCGGCACCCGCAGCTCGGAGAAGCGCCGGGGCCCGCCTTCGAGGCAGCGGATGATGAGCGCCGCCCACTTGTCACCGAACCGGATCGGGTTGAGCGAGGACGGGCACAGCTCGTCGAACATGTCGGCGGGCAACGGTTGCCTCATGCGGCTCACGATAGCCGGTATCCCCGAGGTAACCAGGCCCGTCGATACCGTCGGCGCACCGGCCGGGCACAGGGCTCCGGCCCTGGTGAGAGGCGTCTTCTCATGAACATCGTGATCTTCGGCGCCGGCGGTCGCGCCGGACGCCGGGCCGTGGCCGAGGCGCGGCGGCGCGGCCACCAGGTCACCGCGGTGGTACGCGACCCCGCCCGGCACCGCGACCCGATCGACGCGCCGGTGGTGGCCGGCGACGTCCTCGACCCGGACAGCGTGGCGCGGGTCGCCGCCGGGCAGGACGCGGCGATCAGCGCGGCGGCGGACCTGACCGTGCCACCGCAGGACTTCTTCCCCGCGTCGTCGCGCGCGCTGGCCGCCGGGCTGACCGAGGCGGGCGTACGCCGCCTGGTGGTGGTCGGTCTCGCACCGGTCCTCCCCGGGCCGTCCGGCGCGCCCCTGATGGACGAGCCCGGCTACCCGAGCGAGTACCGCCCGTTCTTCCTCGGCCACGCGGCGGGCCTCGCCGAGCTGCGACACGGCGACCTCGACTGGTCGTACGTGGCGCCCGCCGGCGACTTCGACCACGACGGAGTCCGCACCGGCCGCTACGAGTTCGCCGCGCACGGCGATCCGGCCAGCCGGATCAGCTACCCGGACTTCGCGATCGCGCTGCTCGACGAGATCGAGGCGCCCCGCCACCTACGGGGCACCGCGAGCGTCCGGGAGGCGTGAGCCCCGAGCCGGCCGGGTCCCGTCCCGACGAGGCTGGTCAGTGTTCGCGGTGGAGGGCCGACAGGCCCCAGACTTCGGCGATGCGCCCGTCGCGTACCCGGAGGAACTCCAGCATGGTCGACGGCGGCTGCCCGGGCACACCGTGCACGCTGGTGCGGACCGCGACCCGGTCCCCCTCGACGACCATGTCCTCGACGACGACCCGGACGTCCGGGACCGCCTCGTGGAACCGCCGCCAGGCCGCCGCCACGTGCTCCGGCCCGGTGGTCCCCAGCGGATGACTGCGGAAGTCCGCCGCGAAGATCCCCGGCACGGCGTCGTAGTCACGATTGTTGAACGCCGCGTACATGCGCCGGGCCACGGCGCGCCCGTCGTCGGTCACCGGCCGTCCGGTTCGGTCGCGTTGGCCCGGACGCGTTGCAGGACGCGCCGCACGGTCTGCCGGTCGCGTGCGGTGACGCCGTCGAGCAGCCGCTCCTGGTACGCCTGGTGGGCCCGCACCAGGTCGTCGGCCACGCGTACGCCGGTGGGGGTCAACGCGGCCAGGGTGTAGCGGTTGTCCGCCGGGTCGAGACGGCGGCCGACCAGCCCTTCGGCCTCGAACTCCTTGACCAGCCGGGTGATGCTCGCGCCGTCGATGCCCAACGCCCGGCGCAGGTCGCGGTGACTGGTCTCCCCCGCGCGTCGCAGCCGGACCAGCACCTGCACGCGCTGCGGGCTCAGGCCCACGTGTCGGGCGAACGCCTGCCGCAGCTCGGCGCAGGTGCCGCCCAACTCCCGGAAGAAGGCGTCCTCGGACGTCTCGTCGGTCACGGTCTCTTTATATCGTCAACTCTTGATAGCATCAAGAGATCGCGCGACGAGGGGGCGACCGATGACGTTGCCGGTGGCGGACCGGGTGGCGATCCACGAGCTGTTGGCCCTGCACGGGCATCTCGTGGACGCCGGCGAACTCGACCGGATGGGCGAGCTGTTCACCGCCGACGTGGTCTACGACGTGACGGCCTTCGGATTCGGCGAGCTGCACGGCCACGAGGCGATCAGGAGTGCGGCCCTCGCCCTGGGGGACCGCAATCCGGTCGGGCAC
The DNA here is from genome assembly GCF_045040125.1 of Micromonospora sp. NBC_01392. Lineage (NCBI taxonomy): Bacteria > Bacillati > Actinomycetota > Actinomycetes > Micromonosporales > Micromonosporaceae > Micromonospora > Micromonospora sp. NBC_01392. The sequence continues at coordinate 5,779,496 of NZ_CP109549.1, forward strand.
CACGTCACCAACGTCCACGTGACCGAGGACGCGGACGGCACGGTCCGAGCGGTGTCGAAGGGGCTCGGCATCCACACCGACGGGTCGGTCGGCAGCGTCGTGTACGAGGACGTCGTCCGCCGCGAGGGTGCCGGGTGGCGGATCGCGCACCGGAAGGTGATCCCCCGCCGCACGCCCCTGCGACCCTGAGTCAGTCCCCCTCGACGCCGGCGGCCCGCAGAATCTGCCGGACCCGCTCGCGGCTGTAGCCGGTGCGGCGAATGAGGTCCACCTGGCGGGCGCCGGCCCGGTACTCCGCCACCATGACGCGATGCAGCTCGACGCGGGCCGCCTCGACCCGGGCGCGAGCCTCGGCCTTGATCTGCCGGGCGGCCTGCGCGGCACGCTCGTCAGCACCGGGTAGCGCCTCTTCGGCGTCCCGCAGTGCCCGCATGGCCCCATCGAGATCCACTAGGCCATCTTCGCCGGCAGCCCTTTGGGCCAACTGTTGCGGGGCACAGGTTAGGCCAAATGAGTTGATGCATGATTGGGCCTAACTCCCGTAGAGTCAGCTTGGCTTGGAGAGAGCCGCCCTCGGCTCGCGTCGGGAACGCTGGTCGTGGCCTTGATCGCATCGGAGGTACGCACCATGCGCGATCTACCGTTCAGGCTGGCTGATTGTGGAGCACCGGCGGTTGGTCGAATCGAGATCTACAGCGACCTCCTCACCGAGTCGCTGGACGGCGTCGCCTACGTCTGTCGCACCCACCCGGAGGCGGCGGCGCGCGCCATCACGGCAGCCGGCTTGACCGCGTCCATGTCATGGAACCTGCCGCCCGGCGTGGTGCGGATGTGCGGACACGTTCACCTCTTCCCCACCGGCATGTGGGGGGCAGACGACCGGCATCCCCGGTGGTGCGACCGGCACGACTGCGCCCAGCGGGGAGAGCACCGGTCACGGACATCAGAGATCAACACCAGCCGGCCGGAGGCGTACCTGGTCGCCGTGGCGCTGGTGCAGGCCGGTCACGCCGCTGCCGAACCGGTGGTGGTACTGAACGCGACCGACGACACAGGAGGCGCCCAGGTGGTCTTGTCGATCGGTCAGGTGCGCGCGTTGCGGTACCGGCTGGGCAGGTCGCTCGACGCCGCTGGGCGCAGCCGGAGATGACTGCCGCCGACTGCGACTGGCCGGTCGCCACGGTCAGGGACGAGATGGCGGCTGGCCCGAGCAGACCTCAGCGCCCGGCGGCCTCCCGCGCGTTCCGCTCCACCATGTCCCGATGCTCAGCCATGGTCGCCGGGTCCAGGGCCGGCACGTTCGTCATGGTGGGGAGCAGACCGACCGCGCCGTCGATCAGCTCACGGACGATGTCGGCGTGACCGGCGTGGCGCTGCGTCTCGGCGGTCATGTGCACCAGGACGTGGTGCAGCGTCACCGCGCCGCCGTCACCCCACCAGGGCACCCGACCGACCGCGTCCAGCGGCAACGCCTCGATCGTGGCGTCCGCGTGCGCCCAGGACCGTCGGTACAGCTCGATGACGGACTCGCGCGACTCGGTCGGCAGGGCCCACGTCTCCCACGTCTCCTCACCCGCCGGCCACTGTGGAACGGCGTCACTCGGCCGACCGAAGGTCTCACCGAAGTAGCCGAACTCACCTCGGGCCAGGTGCTTGACCAGGCCCAGCAGATTCGTGCCGGTGGGCGTCAGCGGGCGGCGGATGTCGTACTCGCCCAGCCCGTCGAGCTTCCACACCAGCACGCTGCGCGCCCCGCGCAGGTAGTCGAGCAGGTCGGCCTTGGGGTCGAAGATCGCCATGGCGGACAGCATGCGGCATCACCCCTGGCTGCGCAGTCCTGGCCCCGACGAATGGCGTCAGGGTGGGCCGCGCATCGGTTCCGGACCGAGATCCAGGTGTACGAGGAACGCATGGCGCCAACTGACCGCTGACGCCTGTCCTCCGCAGGAGGCGGACAGCGGTCACGGGCTACCGCCGCGAAGAGTTCGCATCCGTCCGTCACCGCCGCATGTCGATCTTATGGGGCAGTGCGGTCCGCCCGTTGTCGGTAGCATCCCCATGTTTTTGCCTACAACGGGGAGGACCATCCACGTGCGATGGAAGTTGTTCGCCGGCGTCCTGGTGGCGCTGGCTTTTCTGATTCCGGCTGCGCCGGCGGCGGCTCAGGCTCAGGTGCCCGGGTTGGACCCGGGCTGCCTGACGATCGAGCGCAAGGTCTACAAGGACTTCCGCGAGCTCATCACCATCGATCTCGACACCGCCACCAACACCGAGTTGCGGTTGTTGGCCTACCGGCTCCTGGCCGAGGCGAGCGCCGAATCGTTGCCCGTTCTCCCCAAGGCCATCGAGGACCGGCTGAACGGCACCGCTGACGATCTGCGTGCGTTCCTCAAGTCGGACGTGCAGGGCCGTTGGCAGACGGACCTGCGCGTCAAGACGAACCAGGCCATGACCGGCGCCGGTCCCAACGTGCGGGCCGCGACCCAGAAGGCACTCGACGATGGGTCCATCGACGTCCTCCTGGCCTTCCTGAACACCGGCCTGTACGACGCCCGTGCGCTCGACTGCGCGGCTCAGCCGACTCCGACGGCGACGCCGACGGTTCAGCCCACGCCGACGGCGAGCGCCACGCCCAGCGCCTCGACGACGGTCGTGCCGACCGCTGCCCCCTCCGTCAGCCCGGGCGCTCCCGGCGGCGAGGGCGGCGGGCTGCCGGTGACCGGTTCCGACACCGCGACCGTGGCCGGCATCGGCGGCACGCTGCTGCTCCTCGGTGGCGTGGGCTACGTGATCGGGCGCCGGCGCCGCGCCCGCTTCGTGGCATAGCTCGCGCGACGGAGTGACGCCCCGGCAGTCAGGCCAGCGGGGCGGGGGCGCGGGTTCATGGGCGGTGTCCGCCTGACAGGAAGCGGCCCCGGCGAGTGCCGGGGCCGCTGATGTGTCGGGTGGTGGCCGCGGGACCACCTCCCATGAGGTTCTGTAGCTTGCCTCAATAGGCCCATAGCAGACGCTGCTGCGGCTTCCGTCCACCCCGACGTGCCACAATCCCCACCGCCGCCAACCCTAACGTGGCAAACGGGCACAGCAGAATCGGCAGCGCGACCAGCACCGTAGTCGTCACGACCAGGCCGAGCACTCCGGCGGTGATCCTCGCGGAGGTGCGAGCGTTGTCGCCCAGCAGTGGCCGGCGGGCTGCGGATGGCCGCTAGCTTGGCTGCCACCGATACTCGCCATACGGCATGGCCGGGTCAGCGATGCGCTGGCGAGGCGCCGGCAACGGCACGTATCCGTCCACGATGACCTCCTCAAGCAGGCAAACGCCCTCGACCGTGAAGGGCGGCTGCGTGAAGCCCGCCCAACTGGCGGACGGGATCCGGTTACAGGACCTTGATGGAGTCGACGCGCAGCAGCGGAACCGTCGTCTCCCCGCCGATCTGGGTGTCGTACGAGAACGACCCGAGCACGGTCACCTTCGCCTGAAACTCGTCGTCCTGCACCAGGTCGGAGAGCCGGCCGGCGTCGCCCTGCAACAGGGTGTTCGTGTCGTACTCGAACTCGTAGGTGAGGTTCCGGCCGCCGACGTTGGCGCGGAACGCGTCGGTGCCGGTCGCGGCGTCGAACTGGGTGACCTGCCCGTACACGACGTACGTGCGGCCGGTGTAGCTGTCCGGGTTTTTGGCGATGAGTTTCCACTGCCGCTCGGTGAGCTTCCCGTACACAACCGGCTTCGGCTTGGCCGGCGGGGTGGTCCTCGTCGGGGCGGGTTTGCTGCTCGCCGCCGCGGCGGGAGTGGCCGGGGCAACGGTTGGGGGTACCGCGGTGGTGGGTGCCGCCGTTGCTGTGGCCGTGGGTGTGCTCACGCTCGGGCTGGTCTGAGCGGCGGGCTTGCTGTCGTCGAGGGCGGCACCGACCGCGCCCGCACCGCAGCAAAGGAGGACGAGCACCCCCAGACCGCCGGCTATCCACACCAGCGGGTTCCGCCGCTTGCCGCCGGGGGCGGGCGGGGAGGCGAAGGTGAGAGGCTGCGTTGGCGGTTGGGCGGGCGGCGGCGTGTACGGGTCGGTCAAGGTTTCTCCCCGGCTGGTGTGTGAGTTGCCGATGCTGCCCTGGCGGGTTGGTTCGAGGCTCAGGTACGTCGCGGAGGCGACAACGGGTGTGCCCGGATGGTGGCGGCTCTGAGCTGACCGTCAGCAGCACCAATCCGGGTATCGCCGATGTGGGACCGTCAGTACACCTCGCACCGGAGCCGGAAGTTCGGGTTGCCGTAGGCGTCGACTTGCCACGGTTTCGCGTTTCCTTGTCGATGCGCTCGTCGTCGGGGCGGTTCGTCCACCCGGTTTCACCCCGGTCGTCGACCACCTGCCCGCAGCACGGGTCCTCCACACGGAGCGGTCGGTTTCCCGGGCGGTCCCCCATGCCGAGGTCGTAGATCCCGGCACGCAGCGCAGGCATCGGACGGGGAACGTCATGGCGACGGTGCCACCTCGGCCGGGCCGTTGGGGACCGGAGTTCAGGCGCGTGGGCGTGGTGTCGACTGTGCCGGTAGGCACCTTCGGCGCGGGCGTCGCGGGCCCGCGCCGCGAGCGGGTGGTTGGGTGCTCTGTCTGACACGTGCTTCGACAGCCAAGAGGCCCCGGACCTGCGAGAGGTCCGGGGCGTGCGGTGAAGATCAGGCGGCGACTTCGTGGTCCGGTTTGACGCCAGGCTTCTCGCCCTTGTTGCTCTTACTTGCGCGGCCGGTTACCACCTTGCGGCTTGCCACCTTGGCTGGTGCCTTTTTCGGCGCCAGCTGCGACACCCGCTGAGCGGAGATGCCGAGCAGGGCACCCGCGTCGCGGACTGTGTAACCCTTGTCGAGCAGCGTTCGGGCCGCAGCGACGGTGGCCTTGTCGGCAGACTGTTCGGCCTCGCGCAGCGCGATACGCGCCTTGCGCGCTCTGGTGACTTCCCTCGGGACTTCGGGCTGCACCTCCACGTCAAAACTGTCGGGCTTGACGTCGAGCATGAGCGCGATCGCTTCCCGTGCCATCTTTTCGACCTGGTCCAGGCGGCGGGCCTGAGAGAAGACGCCCGTGATCTCCGGGACGGTGATGGCCCACCAGCCGCCGGAGCGGACACACGTTGCGGTGTACTTCATCGGCGGTAGTCCCTTCTACCTCAAGCCGAGAGAGCGCAGGATGCCCCGCGCCGTGAGTTCGTTGATCTCCTTGTGTCGGGGTATGACGACGTTCTGCGAGCCGTACCGGTAGATGGTGTGGCTGCCTCCTTCGCGAAGCTTCTCGAAGGTGATGCCCGCGTCGGCGGCGGCCTTGCCGATCCGGTTGATCAGGTCGGTTCGCTTCACGTGGTAAGTCTAGTGTAGTAGACAATGACAGTAAAGCAGGCTTGACTTGATGACATGGGAGCGCCCGCCTGAACGAGGACTTCCAGCCGACGCCGAAAGTTCACTGCGAATCGAATGCTGCTACCGCGCCGGCGACACGTCACGCGACGAGCGCACCGCCTGGCTACGCGGGCGAGGCGGGCAATCGCGATGCCGCACGGCGAAGGCCTGGTTGCAACCCGCCAAGGGCTCACTTCACGAGTGCGATCGGTGGTCGACACGCAACCGTCGGAGCCGGTGCCTGCCGTGCACCGAGAGCTCCTTTTAGATGATCTTTAGACGGACTTTTGCGCTGGTGGGGCGGGCGGGGTTCGAACCCGCGACCGAGGGATTATGAGTCCCCTGCTCTAACCGGCTGAGCTACCGCCCCGTCACCGCGCGTCGGATCGTAACCCGCCGATCGATCACGGGCTACGACGGCGTACGCCGCCGCCATGCCCACGACGAGCAACGTGAGGATAACAGCGAGCAGCCGAGCGCCGAATCAACCCCGCAACTCGTCGAGCACCGCGCCGGCCGTGCGCCAGCCACTGGCCAACGCGCCCTGGATGGACGGGCTGTCGCGGTGGTCGCCGGCCACGAACAGGCCGTCGCCGAGCGCCACCGGCTTGCGCAGCCGGCCCTGCGGCGGCGGGGCGGCCGGCAGCGCGTCGGGCACCGAGACGGTGGTGAGGTGGGTCCAGTCGGCGGTGGACCGGCCGTAGAGGCGGTCCAGCTCGCGGCGGATCACCGGCTCGGGCGGGGCCTGCGGGCCGACCACCGACGTGGCCACCAGGTGCTGGCCGGCCGGCGCGTACGTGGGGGCGGCGTTGCTGATCACCACCGTGTTGACGACCAGCTCCCGGCGGTCGCCGTCGAGCAGCAGGATCGGCTCGTCCAGCGGCGGCGCGTCGGTGCGGTGGTAGTAGGTGGTGTACGCGTGCATGCGTACCCGCTCGACGGCCGGCAGCAGCGTGGCCGCCGCCGGCGGGTCGGCGGCGACCACGACGGCGCGGCAGGTGATCTCGCCGGCCTCGGTGCGGACCCGGCCGGGCGCGACGCCGGTGACCGGCGTGCGCAGCGTGATCTGCTCGGCGGGCAGCGGCGCGGCGACGGCTCGGGGCAGCGCGCCCATGCCCTGCGCGGGCAGCCCGATCCGGCCCCTGGCGAAGGAGCGCAGGATCATCGCGAACACGTGGCTGGAGGTGGCCAGCTCGCGGTCGAGCAGCACGCCGGCCAGGAACGGCCGGATCAGCTCCTCGATGATCGCGTCGGAGAGCCCGGCCCGGCGTAGCGCCGTCTCGGTGCTGGTCTCCGTGGCGTCGAGCAGCCGCCCGACGGGCAGCGTGGCGCAGCCGGCGGCGAGCGCGGCCAGGCGCAGCCGGTCGCGCAGCGACCCGACGCCGGCGGTCAGCGCGCCGGGCGCGCCGGTGGGCTCGCGCAGCGGGTTGACCAGCCGGGCCAGCCGGTCGCCGCGGCGTACCAGCACGCCGGAGGTGAACCAGCCCAGGTCGAGCGCGTCGAGGTCGAGCAGCGCGCCGAGCCGGGGGTAGGCGGTGTTGAGCACCTGGAAGCCGCGGTCCAGCAGGAAGCCGTCGACCTCGTCGGTGGCGACCCGGCCACCGAGCCGGTCGCCGGCCTCCAGCAGTCGCCACGACACCCCGGCGCGGTGCAGCCGGCGGGCGGCGGCGAGGCCGGCCAGGCCGCCGCCGACGACGACCACGTCGGTGTCAGGCACGGTCCACCCCCGCTCCGGCGCGGTCGCCGTCACGGTGCGACCGGGACAGGCGGCTGGGCCACCACACCTTCGGCCCGATGTCGTACGCGAGCGCGGGCACCAGCAGCGAGCGGACCACGATGGTGTCGAGCAGCACCCCGACGGCGACCGCCACGCCCAGCTCCACCAGCACGACGAGCGGCAGCACGGCGAGCGCGGAGAACGTGGCGGCGAGCACGATGCCGGCGGAGGTGATGACGCCACCGGTGACCGCCAGGCCGGCCAGCACCCCGGCGCGGGTGCCGCGCCGTACCGACTCCTCGCGGACGCGGCTCATCAGGAAGATGTTGTAGTCGATGCCGAGCGCGACCAGGAACACGAAGGCGAACAGCGGGAAGGACTGGTCGACGCCGGGGAAGTCGAAGACGTACCTGAACAGCAGCGCGCAGAGGCCGAGCGTGGCCAGGAACGACAGCACCACGGTGGCGATCAGCAGCACCGGGGCGACCAGGGCGCGCAGCAGCAGCGCCAGGATGATCGCGATGACCAGCAGCACCACCGGGATGATCACGTTGCGGTCCCGGACGGACGCGTCGGCGGTGTCCACGTTGATGGCGGTGAAGCCGCCGACCACGGCGTCCGCCCCGGGCACCGCGTGCACGGCCTCGCGCAGGTCCCGGATGGTCTGTTCAGCCCCGTTGCTGTCGGGTGGGTCGGCGAGCGTCACGTTGAGCTGCACCCGGCCGTCGACGACCTTGGGCGGGGCGTTCGGGTCGGGTGGCGCGTTCTGGCCCTGCTGGCCGAGCGGCGCCACCGAGGCGACGCCCTTGACGCCCTGGGCCACCTGGGCGACCCGCTGCGCGGCGGCCTGTTCGGTGAAGATGGTGGCCGGGCTGCCGGTGCCGGCCGGGAAGTGCCTGTCGATGACCTCCTGGCCGGCCACCGAGTCGGTGCGCTGGGTGAAGAGCTGGGACTGGCCGAGGGTGGTGGCGCCGAGCTGGGTCACCCCGATCGCGAGGGCCGCCAGCACCACGGCGGTGACGATCCAGACGGTACGCGCGCGGCGCGCCACGAAGCCGGCGATCCGCCCCCAGAGGCCGTGCTCGGTACGCGGGTCGGCGTCGTCGTGCCGGGGGCGCCGGGGCCAGAACGCCCACCGGCCGCCGAGCACCAGCAGGGCGGGCAGGAACGTCAGCATCACCAGCAACGTGGCGGCGATGCCGACGGCGCTGACCGGGCCGAGCGCCCGGTTGGAGTTGAGGCTGGACAGCAGCAGGCAGAGCAGGCTGACGATGACGGTGGCGCCGGAGGCGATGATGGCCGGGGCGGCGCCCTTCCAGGCGGCCTTCATCGCGTCCCAGGGGCGTTCGTGCCGGTGCAGTTCCTCCCGGTAGCGGGCGATGAGCAGCAGCGCGTAGTCGGTGCCGGCGCCGAAGACGAGCACGGTGAGGATGCCCTGCGCCTGCCCGTTGAGCTTGACCACGTCGTGCTTGGCGAGCTGGTAGACGATGACGGCGGCCAGCGAGTACGACATCCCGGCGGCCAGCAGCGGGAAGACCCAGAGCACCGGGCTGCGGTAGACGATCAGCAGGATGATCAGCACCACGACCAGGGTGACCAGCAGCAGTGGCCCGTCGATGGCGGAGAACACCTCGATCAGGTCGCCGAGCAGGCCGGCCGGGCCGGCCACGTCGACGGTGAGCCCGTCGCGGTCCGGGCCGGTGATGGCCCGCAGTTGGTCGACCACGCTGCGGATCTGTTCGCCCTCGGCGCTGTCGATCGGGACGATCACCTGGGCGGCCTGCCTGTCCTGGCTGACGACCGGCGGTGGCAGCGGGCCGACCACGCCGGGCACCTGGGCGAAGCGGGCCGCGTCGGCCTGGATGCGCTGCTGGTCGGCGGCGGTGATGCCGCTGGTGCGCTCGTAGACGACCAGGGCCGGGGTGGTCTCCCGGTCGACGAAGCCGGCGGCGAGGTCCTGGGCGCGGGTGGCCTCGGCGTCGGCCGGGAGGAAGGACGCGTTGTCGTTGGTGGCGACGTCGCCGAGCTTGCCGGCGTACGGGCCGGCGACGCCGCCGACGATCAGCCAGCCGAGCACCACCGCCACCGCGATCAGCGTCGCGGTCCAGCGGCTGCGTCCTGCGGCCATCTCCACCACCCTCGGATCGACGCAACAATCGACGCAGCGGGAGTCTAAGTCGACCCCGACCATCCTGCCGTCCGAAGCGGCGTTCGCGGGCGGAAACCGGGCGGCCGTACGGGAACCGGCAATGAGAAACGCCCGTCGGCGTGGCCGACGGGCGTGAGGTGGAGCGAAGCTCCCCCGATTGGACTCGAACCAATAACCTGCCGGTTAACAGCCGGCTGCTCTGCCAATTGAGCTACAGGGGACCGTGCACCGCCCGGCTCGGATCTTCCCCGCGCCGTGCGACGGGAAAAGAATACAGGACATCGGGGGGTGACGCGCCAGGGGGTTTGCCGGCGGCGCAGAATCGGGATAAATCGTCATCTCGGCACAGGGAGGCATGAGCGGCGAGCAGGATGGGTAGTTAGCCACCAACAGAGTTCAGGGACGGAAGGAGCCGCCATGCGCGGAAAGATCATGTTTCTTGGCGGGCTGGCAGCGGGGTTCGTCCTGGGCGCCCGTGCCGGCCGCGAGAAGTACGAGGAGCTGGTGGTCCGCGGGCGTAAGGTGCTCGACCACCCGACCGTCCAGGAGGCGGCCGGCGTCGCGCAGGCTCAGGCGACCCGGCTCTACTCCGAGGGCAAGGACAAGCTCGGCCAGACCAAGATCGGCGAGAAGATCTCGACCGGCAACGGCAGCAAGCCGGGGCTGAGCGACGCCGACAAGCCGTTCGCCGGCACGCCGGCCGCGGTGGGCAGCAAGGCCGGCACCACCGGCACGGGCTCGACCGGCGTGACCGGTTCGACCACGACCGGCACGAGCACCAAGCCCAACGGTACGAGCAGCACCCTCTGACACAGACGGACAGCGGGCCGGCTCACCCTCGGGTGACCGGCCCGCTCCCGTGTGTCCTCCCCACACGTCACGCCGCCGTGACGCCGGTGTGGCAGATTCTCCGGTGGGGAGGTGGACGATCACATGACGATGGTCGGACCGGAGACCGCGGATCAGGCGCGGCTGCTGCGACTGCTGCGCGACGACGGCCCCCGGTCCCGGGTCGAGCTGGTCGACGTCCTCGGCCTGCCCCGGGCGCGGTTCGCCGCCGAGGCGGACCGGCTGGCCGCGCAGGGCCTGGTGGAGACCGCCGGGCCGGCCGCGTCCCGGGGTGGTCGCCGCTCGTCGCTGCTGCGGGTCGGCGCGCAGGTGCGCTTCGGCGCGGTGCACGTCGGCGACGGCCGGCTGCGGGTCGCGCTCACCGACGGTGAACTGAACCCGCTCACCCGGATCGACGAGCCCGTCGACGTGCGGCTCGGCCCCGAGGTGGTGGTCGGCCGGACGGTCGAGCTGCTCGGCAAGCTGCGGGCCGAGGCCGGGCTGACCCGGCTGACCGGCGTCGGGGTGGCGCTGCCCGCGCCGGTGGCGGTCAGCGACGGCACACCCGTCTCCCCGCCCGCGCTGCCCGGCTGGCACCGGTTCCCGGTACGCGACACGCTCGCCGCCGAGCTGGGCTGCCCGGTGCACGTCGACAACGACGCGAACGCGATGGCGCTCGGCGAGTCGCACGCCGGCACCGGCCGCCCGTTCGACGACTTCCTGTACGTCAAGCTCGGCGACGCGATCGGCTGCGGGCTGGTGCTCGGCGGCTCGCTCCACCGGGGCGCGACAAACGGCGCCGGCGACATCGGGCACCTCCAGCTGACCGAGGACGGGCCGCTCTGCGGCTGCGGCAACACCGGCTGCGTCGAGGCGTACTGCGGGGATGCCGCCCTGGTCCGGGAGGCGGTGACGGCCGCGCGGGCCGGGCGCTCGACGGTGCTGGCGGAGCGGCTCGCGGCGGCCGGCGCGCTGACGGTGGCGGACGTGGCCGCGGCGGCGACCGCTGGCGATCCGGCGGCGCAGACGCTGGTCCGGGACGCCGCCCGCCGGCTCGGGCAGGTGCTGGTCGGGCTGGTCAGCTTCGTCAACCCGGCCATCGTCATCATCGGCGGCGCGGCGCCCGGCATCGGGCCGGTCCTGCTCGCCGAGATCCGGGGCGTGGTCTACCGGCGCTCCACGCCGCTGGCCACCGGCAGCATGCCGATCGTCCTGTCCGACCTCGACGACCGCGCCGCCCTGATCGGCGCGGCCCGCCTGATCAGCGACCAGGTCTTCACCACCCGTTGACGCGGTGCGACGCCGCTCGTTTGCCTCTCGCGTCCTACGAACTTGATGGCGCAGGTGGGTCACGACCAGGGCAGGCCAGGGGGCAACGGCGGCGGCCGGACCAGCGAGACCGGGGCGGCCGGCGGCGGGCCCAGCGGGGCCGCGACAACCACCGGACCAGGGAGCTACGGCAACCGCCGGGCGAGCGGGGCCAGGGCGGCGGGCGGGAGGGGCGTGGCGGTTGGCGACTCGTCTGTGCCATCAAGGTTGTAGGCCCCGCGAGGAATGCCCGGGGCCGCGCCAGGGCTGCCGCGGCCGACGTGCCGGAGGGCACGTCGGCCGGGCCGAGGGTGTCAGTCGCGGCTGCTGAAGGCGGCGTCGAACGCGGCGGTGGGGGCGTCGAAGGCGAGGCGGCGGACGAACTGGAGCGCCTCCGGCGCGCCGACCAGGCGGTCCATGCCGGCGTCCTCCCACTCGATCGAGATCGGGCCGTCGTAGCCGATCGCGTTCAACGCCCGGAAGCAGTCCTCCCACGGCACGTCGCCGTGGCCGGTGGAGACGAAGTCCCAGCCGCGCCGCAGGTCGGCCCAGGGCAGGTGGGAGGCGAGCCGGCCACGCCGGCCGTCGCCGGTGCGGACCTTCGCGTCCTTGCAGTCCACGTGGTAGATCCGGTCGGCGAAGTCGAAGATGAAGTTGACCGGGTCCAGCTCCTGCCAGACGAAGTGCGACGGGTCCCAGTTGAGCCCGAACGCCGGCCGGTGCCCGATCGCCTCCAGCGTGCGCTTCGTGGTCCAGTAGTCGTACGCGATCTCGCTGGGGTGCACCTCGTGCGCGAAGCGCACGCCCACCTCGTCGAAGACGTCCAGGATCGGGTTCCACCGGTCGGCGAAGTCCTGGTAGCCGCGCTCGATCATGGCGGGCGGCACCGGCGGGAACATCGCCAGCGTGTGCCAGATGGACGAGCCGGTGAAGCCGACGACGGTGCGTACGCCGAGCTTCGCCGCGGCCCGCGCGGTGTCCTTCATCTCCTCGGCGGCGCGGCGGCGCACCCCTTCCGGCTCGCCGTCGCCCCAGATCCGGGCCGGCAGGATGTCCTGGTGCCGCTCGTCGATCGGGTGGTCGCAGACCGCCTGCCCGACCAGGTGGTTGGAGATGGTGAAGACCTGGAGGTTGTGCTTGGCGAGCGTGTCCCGCTTCCGCTCGACGTACGAGTCGTCGGCGAGCGCCTTGTCGACCTCGAAGTGGTCACCCCAGCAGGCGATCTCCAGGCCGTCGTAGCCCCACTCGGCGGCGAGCCGGCAGACCTCGTCGAACGGAAGGTCGGCCCACTGGCCGGTGAAGAGCGTGATGGGTCGCGCCATTGTCGTTCTCCCCTGTCGTGATGGGGGATTCCGTTGCGGGCCGGGGCGAGGGCGACCGGGGACGGCGACGGCCGGCACCGGTGGACGCGTGAGCGTCTGCGCCCGACGGGTTGCGCCTCCCGACGGGTCACCGGCCACCTCGCGGTCGCCGTCCCCACTCTATGGCCTACCTCACGGCAGGGTCCAGCGCTGGTTGGCAGCCCCGGTGCAGGTCCACAGGTGCACCGGCGTGCCGTCGGCCGAGTTGTTGCCGGACACGTCCAGGCACTTGCCGGACTGCGGGTTGCGGACCGTGCCGTCGGTCCGCGCCGACCAGTTCTGCGCGCCGCTGCCGTTGCACGTGTAGAGCTGGATCTTCGTGCCGTCGGCGCTGCCGCCGCCGGCGACGTCCAGGCACTTGCCCAACGCCTTCACCGGCCCGTTCGGGGTCACCGTCCACGTCTGGGCCGTGGACCCGTTGCAGGTGTAGAGCTGGATCTGGGTGCCGTCGGCGGTGGCCGCGTTGCGCACGTCGAGGCACTTGCCGGCCAGGCCCTTCACCGGGCCGGTGCCGGCCGTGCCGCCGCCCCGCACCAGCGTGAAGTCGTCCACGTCGAACAGCCCGGACCCGCTGCCGGTGAACGTCAGGTACACCGTCTGGGTCCCCGACGGCACCCCGCTCAACGCGGTGGTGACGTCGGCGAACGTGGTCCAGCTCCCGGTGTTCGGCACCGCCACCTGGCCGAGCAGCGAGCCGGTCGGCGAGCCGGTGCGCACTCCGATGGTGCCGCCGGGGCCGCCGGAGACCACCCGGGCCCGCAGCGACGTCACGCCGGTCAGGTCCAGGTTCTGGTACGCGGCCCAGTCGCCCGGGTCGACGTACCCCAGGGTCTGCCCGCCGTTGGCGCCGGCCTTGGCGAACGCGCTGACGCCGCTGGCCGAGCTGAACGCCTCGGCCTGGACGGTGGTGGTGCCGCCCGGCGGCGGGGTGCCGCCCAGTTCCTTGATCCGGATGTTGCGGAACGACGCGTCGTCGCCGGTGCCGTGGTTCTGGATGCCGATGTGCCCGGCGAGCGACCGGACCGGGTCGGTGTTGGTGAAGTCGTTGACGCGCACGCCGTTGAGGAAGACCTGCAACCGCTCGCCCTCGACCAGGATCTCGTAGGTGTTCCACTCCCCCGCCGGGTTCAGCGCCGCGTCCCGGGCGGCCAGGTCGGCGGACTTGAAGCCGTAGATCGCGCCGGTGGTCCTGTCCGCCGAGTCGGTGGGGTCGATCTGCACCTCGTAGCCGTTGTTCACCGCCGAGTTCGGGTCGCTCGACGGTGGGAAGCCGACGAACACCCCGGAGTTGTCGTCGCCGGCCAGCCGCCAGTCCAGCTTGAGCGAGTAGTTGGTGAACTGCTTCGCGCTGTACCAGTAGAGGCCCATGCCGCCGACCGAGGTGAGCGTGGCGTCGCTGTTGGTGAAGCTGCCCGGCCCGGCCTGCGACCAGCCGGTGGTGCCGCCGTCGTAGAGCGCGGTGTAGCCGGTCTCCGGCCGGCAGTCGGCCTTGGTGCGGCCGGCGGCGTAGCGGATGCCGCCGAGCAGGTGCGCCCGGAACGCGGGCTCGGCGTACGACGCCTGGGTGTGCCCGCCGCCGGTGTAGAACGACCGGCCGCCGCTGTACGTCTTGCACCAGGCGTGCGGGTGGTCGCCGCCCATCGAGCCGCCGCTGTACGTGGACTCGTCGAGGCTGGCCAGCACGTGCGCGGTGGAGCGCGCGTTGGTGCGGTAGTCGTACCACTCGTCGGTGCGGTTCCACCGCTGCGGCAGGTGCGCGGTGGCGGCGTGCGCCCGGTCCTCCACCTTGACGGTGGCCGGCTGGATCGCCGGGTGGGACGCGAACCACGCGCCGACCAGGTTGCCGTAGAACGGCCAGTCGTACTCGGTGTCGGCGGCGGAGTGCACGCCGACGTATCCGCCGCCACCGCCGATGTACGACTCGAACGCGGCCTGCTGGGTCGCGTTGAGCACGTCCCCGGTGGTGTTGAGGAAGATCACCGCCTCGAAGCGGGCCAGGTTGGCGGTGGTGAACTGGGTGGCGTCCTCGGTCGCGGTGACGGTGAAGTTGTTCGCCGCGCCCAGGTCGCGGACGGTCTGCGTGCCGACCGCGATGGAGTCGTGCCGGAAGCCGGCGGTCTTGGAGAAGACCAGCACGTCGTACGGGGCGTCGGCGGCGCTCGCCGGGGTTCCGGCGACGGTGGCGGCGACGGCGGTCACCGCCACCAGCGCGGTACGGAGGAGTCTCATCGGTGTTCTCCTTGCCATCCTCACGGCAGCGTCCACTTCTGGTTGGCGGCGGCGGTGCAGGTCCACAGGTGCACCGGCGTGCTGTCGGCCGAGTTGTTGCCGGACACGTCCAGGCACTTGCCGGACTGCGGGTTGCGGACGGTGCCGTCGGCCTGCGCCGACCAGTTCTGCGCGCCGCTGCCGTTGCACGTGTAGAGCTGGATCTTCGTGCCGTCGGCGCTGGCGCCACCGGCGACGTCCAGGCACTTGCCGTACGCCTTGACCGTCGAGTTCGGCGTCACGGTCCAGGACTGCGCGGCGGTGCCGTTGCAGGTGTAGAGCTGGATCTGGGTGCCGTCGGCGGTGGCCGCGTTGCGCACGTCGAGGCACTTGCCGGCCAGGCCCTTCACCGGGCCGGTGCGCACGCTCGACGTGGTGAACGTGAACGCGTCCAGGTCGTAGAGCGCCCCGGTGCCGCCGGCGAACGTGAGGTAGAGCGTGGTGGTGCCGGCCGGCGGGTTGGTGATCGTGCCGGTGACCGTGGTGAACGAGTCCCAGGCGCCGGTGACCGGGACGGTGGCCGAGCCGAGCACGGTGCCGGTGGCGGAGCCGGCCCGCACCTGGAGCGTGCCGCCCGCGCCGGCCGAGGAGACCCGGGCGGTGAAGCCGGTGGCGTCGGCGAGCAGGTACGGCTGGAACGCGATCCAGTCGCCGTTGTTGATGTCGCCGACGGTCTTGCCGCCCTCGGCGGTGCCCTTGTCGAACGTGTTGATCCCGGACGAGGTCTTGAAGTGCTCGGCCTGCCGGTGCCGGGGCTGGAGCGTGTGCTGGGTGTGCGTGGTGAGGCCGCCGGCGTCGGTGTACTCGGCGTCGAAGATGGCGAAGATGTTCGCCGCGTCGTCGTGCTCGCCGTCGACCGGGATGGCGATCGTGCCGGTGCAGCCGGTGGCCGAGGTGATCTGGTGGCCGTGCTGGTCGTGCCCGAGCACGTAGGTCATCTTGACCTTGGTGCAGTCGATCGTGCCGTCCTCCGGGTCGGTGACGGTGATCCGGAACGGCACCGTGTCGCCGAAGGAGAACAGCTTGCCGTTGCCGGGCGTCTCGATGACCACGGTCGGCGCGGTGTTGCCCACGGTGATCGTGACGCTGGCGGTGCCGGTGGCGCCCTGCGGGTCGCGGACGGTCAGCGTGGCGGTGTAGCGGCCGTTGGCGGCGTAGGTGTGCGACGGGTTGGCCGCCGTGGAGGTGCCACCGTCACCGAACGCCCAGGCGTACGTCAGCGCGCCGCTCTCCGGGTCGGACGAGCCGGCCGAGGAGAACGCCACGGTCAGCGGCGCGGTGCCGGAGGTCTTGTCGGCGGCGGCGCGGGCCACCGGGGCGCGGTTGCCGCCGCCCAGGTAGTCGAAGCGGTACAACGCCGAGTTGGCGTCCCCGTTGAAGTAGCCGGTGCCGTAGTCGAGCACGTAGTAGGCGCCGTCCGGGCCGAACGCGGAGTCCATCACCTGCTTGCCGGTCCACGGGAACGCGTCGATGGTGCCGGGTGAGCCGTCCGCGTTGACGTGGATCGGCTTGATCCAGCCGCGGCCGAACTCGGTGGCGAAGAACTGCCCGTCGAAGGACTGCGGGAACTTGGTGGTGGACGGGTTCGCCGCGTCGTACCGGTAGACCGGGCCGCCCATCGGCGACTCGGAGCCGCCGCCGAACTCGGGCGGGCTGCCGGCGTCGCCGGCGTAGCGGATCCAGGCCGGCTTGGCGGCCGGCAGCGTGGTCAGGCCGGTGTTGCGGAACGAGTTGTTGGTCGGGCCGCCGGTGCAGTTGAACTTCGCGCCGGCGGTGCCGGTGGCGAAGTCCCACTCGGCGTACGTCTCGGTGGCCGTGTTGGTGCCGGTGCAGTACGGCCAGCCGTAGTTGCCCGGCCCGGTGACCCGGTCGAACTCGACCTGCCCGGACGGGCCGCGCGCCGAGGTGGTGCCGGCGTCCGGCCCGTAGTCGCCGACGTAGACGACGCCGGTGGCCTTGTCGACGCTCATCCGGAACGGGTTGCGGAAGCCCATGGCGTAGATCTCCGGGCGGGTCTTCGCGGTGCCGGGCGCGAAGAGGTTGCCGCTCGGGATCGAGTACGTGCCGTTGGCGTTGACCTTGATGCGGAGGATCTTGCCGCGCAGGTCGTTGGTGTTGCCGGCGCTGCGTTGCGCGTCGTACCCGGGGTTGCGGTTGGTCCGCTCGTCGATCGGGGCGTAGCCGGCGGAGTCGAACGGGTTGGTGTCGTCACCGGTGGAGAGGTAGAGGTTGCCGGCGGCGTCGAAGTCGATGTCGCCGCCGACGTGGCAGCAGAGTCCACGGTCGGCCGGCACGTCGAGCACGTCGACCTTGCTGGTCTGGTTGAGCGTGAAGTCGGCGTTGAGCGTGAACCGGGAGAGCCGGTTGACGCCCTGCCAGGCGGAGAAGTCGGTGCCGGTGGCCGGCGCGTCCCCGGCCGGGGTGGACAGCGGCGGCGCGTAGTAGAGGTAGATGTGCCGGTTGGTGGTGAAGCCGGGGTCGACGCCGACGCCCTGCAACCCCTCCTCGTCGTGGGTGTAGACCGGCAGCGTGCCGATGACGGTGGTGACGCCGGCCGCGTCGGTGCGGCGCAGCGTGCCGTTGCGGGCGGTGTGCAGGACCGACCGGTCGGGCAGCACCGCGAGGGAGATCGGCTCGCCGGTCTCGGCGACGCCGCGGGCGAGTTCGACCTGCTGGAAGTCACTCGCCGAGATGGGGTGGGCGGACGCCGGGACGGGCGTCGTGGCCAGCGTGACGGTGCCGGCGGTGACCGCGAGCAGCAGCGCCGCGCCGGCGGCGAGCCGTCGTCGGGCCCGAGGGTGGGGGTGGTGGTGGGGGTGGCTGGACATGCCGTGCAGTCCTTCCTGACGCGCGCAGCCAGGACCGGGCGCGCGTCGCGCCGGATGCCGAAAGGGGGGAGCGTTGTGCTGGCCACGACATTAGGACCTTTCGATCAGCCTGTCCATAGCTTCTGATCGATCAGCTTTGACTTTTGACGCGTCACGACAAAAGTCGGGTCAGGCGCGGCGCTCGACGGCGTGTTCCGCGAGCGTGGCCAGCGCCCGCCGCGCCGACGCCGCCAGCGGCAGCCCGTCCAGCGCGACAAGCGCCGCGTCCGCCCGCGCGCGGATCATCCGCTCCACCGCGTCCCGCGCGCCCGACGCCTCGATGAGCGCGCGGACCTCGGCCGCCCCCGCCTGGTCCAGGGCCGGATCGCCGACCAGCGCCCGCAGCCGGGCCGCGCCGGCCGGACCGACCGCCGCCCGGGCCAGCGCCAGCAGCACCGTCGGCTTGCCCTCCCGCAGGTCCTCCATGGTGGACTTGCCGGTCACCGCCGGGTCCCCGAACACGCCGAGCAGGTCGTCGCGGAGCTGGAACGCGTCCCCCAGCGGATCACCGAAGCCGGCCAACGCGGCCACCACGTCCGGCGTCGCGCCGGCCAACGCGGCCCCCACCTGGATCGGCCGGGTCACCGTGTAGCGGGCCGTCTTCAGCCGCACCACGGTGAGCGCGCTCGCCACCGAGCCGTCACCGGTCGCCGCCACCACGTCCAGGTACTCCCCCGCGATCACCTCGGCCCGCATCCGGGCCAGCAACGGATGCCCCCGGCGCAGCCGCTCGGCCGGCAACCCACAGCCGTGGAACATCTGGGCCGACCAGGTGGCGCAGAGGTCGCCGCAGAGCAACGCCGCCGCCCGCCCGTACGCCGCCGGGTCGCCCGACCAGCCCGCGCCGGCGTGCAGCCCGGCGAAGTGCCGGTGCAGCGTCGGCTCGCCGCGCCGCCGGTCGCTGCGGTCCAGGATGTCGTCGTGGATCAGGGCGAACGCGTGGAACAACTCCAGCGCCGACGCGGCGACCACGATCGGCCGCCCGTCCGGGCCGCCGGAGCCCCGCCAGCCCCAGTAGCAGAACAGCGGGCGCAGCCGCTTGCCACCGGCCAGGACGAAACGGCGCAACGCGGTGTGGACGGCCCCCGTACCGTCGTCCGGCCGACCCGGCCGCCGCGCGTCCAGGAACGCGGCGAGCGCGGCGTCGAAGCGGCCCCGCAGCAGGGCCGGGTCGGTCCGGTCGACGGCGACGGTCATGGGGCCTCCCGGGCCAGTCCGGCGAGCTGGAGCAGCAACGCCTTGACGTCCGTCGCCGCGACCAGGGAGCGGGCCGCGGCCGGGTCGGAGCAGAGCAGCACCGGCCCGTCCGCCGGGTCGGCGGGCAGCCGGCCGTGCGAGCCGCGCACCGCCCGCGCCCCGGCGTCCAGCCCGACCACGCTCATCAGGTAGCGCATCCCCAGCTTCTTGCGGGCCAACGCCACCGCCGCCCGGCGCTTCGCGGCACCCGGGGCGGCCGGGTCGAAGAACAGCTCCGCCGGGTCGTAGCCGGGCTTGCGGTGGATCTCGACCAGCCGGGCGAAGTCGGGCGCCCGCGCGTCGTCCAGCCAGTAGTAGTAGGTGAACCAGGCGTCCGGCTCGGCCACCAGCACCAGCTCACCGGCGCGGGGATGGGCCAACCCGTACCCGGCCTGCCCGGCCGCGTCCAGCACCTCGGCGACGCCGGGCAGCGCGGCACAGCGCTTCGCCACCGCCGGCACGTCCGCCGGGTCCCGCACGTAGACGTGCGCCACCTGGTGGTCGGCCACCGCGAAGGCCCGTGACGTCCACGGGTCGAGGTATTCCATCCCGGCCTGCGTGTAGACGCGCAGCAGCCCTTCGGCGCGCAGCATCCGGTTGACGTCCACCGGGCGGGAGACGTCGGTGATGCCGTACTCGGAGAGCGCCACCACTGTCGCGTCGCGCTCCCGCGCCGCGTCCAGCAGCGGCCCGAGCACCGCGTCCAGCTCCGCCGCCGCGGCGGCGGCCTGCGGCGCGGACGGCCCGAAGCGTTGCAGGTCGTAGTCGAGGTGCGGCAGGTAGACCAGGGTCAGGTCGGGGGCGTGGTCGGCCAGGATCCGCTGCGCGGCCCGGCTGATCCACGCCGACGACGGCAGCCCCGCGCCCGGCCCCCAGTAGGTGAACAGCGGGAACGTGCCGAGCGCGTCGGTCAGCGTGTCGTGCAGCTCCGGCGGGTCGGTCCAGCAGTCCGGCTCCTTGCGACCGTCGGCGTGGTAGACCGGGCGTGGCGTGACCGTCCAGTCGACGTCCGCGCCCATGGCGTACCACCAGCAGACGTTGGCGACCCGGTAGCCCGGCTCGACCCGGCGCGCCGCCTGCCACACCTTCTCGCCACCGACCAGCGCGTGGTGCTGCCGCCAGAGCAGCACCTCGCCGAGGTCCCGGAAGTACCAGCCGTTGCCCACCACGCCGTGCCCGGCGGGCGGCTCACCGGTCAGGAACGTGGCCTGCGCCGAGCAGGTCACCGCCGGCAGCACGGTGCCCAGCTCGGCGACGAAGCCGGCCTCGGCCACCGCGCGCAGCCGGGGCATGTGCGCCAGCAGGCGCGGCGTCAACCCGACCACGTCGAGCACCACCAGCCGCCGGCTCATGAGGGCACTCCGGCCGCCGTGGCCAGCCCGAGGCCGGTCAGCTCGTCGCGGGCGAAGGCCAGTTCGGCGGCGATGCCGGCGGCCAGCTCCGCGTCGCCGCGCGGCCGCCGCGCCACCGGCAGCACCCCCCAGGTGTACGTCTCCACGTCGAGGTGGTCGCAGCCGGCGGCCGGGCCGGCGAACAGCGCGGCGAGCGCGGCCCGCAGCACCGGCACGGTGGAGCGCAGCGGCGGCTCGGGTGGGGCGTGCAGCGGCACGTGGTAGTGCACCCGCCATGCCCCGGGCAGCCGCGCGTCGAGTGCCGCGTCCAGGTCGTCGGCGGCGTACGCCGGGTCGGCCGGATCGGTGGCGCCGGCGCAGCCCGCCGCGCGGGTCTGGTGCAGGAACCGTGGCTCGACGAAGCGGCGCAGCGCACCGGTCGCGCCGGCCGGGTCGGGGGCCTCGACGGCGGCGGAGACCTGCACCTTGACCACCGGCAGGCCGGCGTCGCGCAGCCGGGCCAGCGCGTCGGCCGGTGCCTCCCACGCGCACGCCAGGTGCGCCAGGTCCAGGCAGATCCCGAGCCGCTCGGTATCCATGGCTGACAATACCGCGCGGGCCTGTCCGGTGGACTCCACCAGACACCCCGGTTCCGGCTCGAAGCCGACCCGGACCACCCGGCCGGTGTCCCGCTGCACGTCGGCCAGCCCGGCGGCGAGCGCGTCGAGCATCCGCCGCGCCGACTCGGCCCGGCCGGCGTCCCACGGCGTACGCCAGGCCACCGGCAGCGTGGAGACCGAACCGCGCGCCGCGTCGTCGGGCAGCAGGTCGGCCAGCACCCGGGCCAGGTCCAGCGTGTACGCCAGCCGCGCCGGCGTGGTCCAGTCCGGCTGGTACACCGCGCCCTTGACCACCGGGGCCTGGAACGCCGCGTACGGGAAACCGTTGAGCGTGACCACCTCCAGCCCGCGTACGGTCAGCTCGTGACGCAGCCGGCGGCGGGCCGCCGGGTCGGCGGCGAGCGCGGCGGCGGCCGGGGCGGCCAGCCACAGTCCCAGCCCGAGCAGGTCGGCGTCGAGCCGGCGGCGTACCGCGACCGCGTACGTGTCGAGCTGGGCGAGGATGCCCGGCAGGTCCTCGGCGGGGTGGACGTTGGTGCAGTAGCCGAGATGGACGGTGCTGCCGTCGGCATGCCGCAGCCGCATCACTCGCCCCCGCGCCGGATCGAGTTGCCGGCGAACGTGGGCGCGGGCGCGTCCACGTCGCTGAGGTCGAGCCGGCCGGACTGGCCGTAGAACTCCACCGGGTTGCGCCACAGCACCCGGTCCACGTCGTCGGCGTCGAACCCGGCGGCCAGCATCGCCTCCCCGGTGTCCCGGGTGAGCAGCGGGTCGGAGCGCCCCCAGTCGGCGGCGGAGTTGACGAGCATCCGCTCCGTCCCGTACGTCTTCAGCAGCTCGACCATCCGCGGCGGCGACATCTTCGTCTCCGGATAGATCGAGAAGCCCAGCCAACAGCCGGTGTCCCGGACCAGCTTCACGGTCACCTCGTTGAGGTGGTCGATCAGCACCCGCCCGGGCGCGATGCCCGACTCGGCGACCACCGCGAGCGTGCGTGCGACGCCGCGGGCCTTGTCCCGGTGCGGGGTGTGCACCAGCGCGGGCAGGTCGTGCGCGACGGCCAACGCGAGCTGACCGGCGAACGCGGCGTCCTCGGCCGGGGTCATCGCGTCGTAGCCGATCTCGCCGACCGCGACCACGCCGTCCTTGTCCAGGTAGCGCGGCAGCACGTCGAGCACCGGCCGGCAACGCGGGTCGTTGGCCTCCTTCGGGTTCAGCGCCACGGTGGCGTGGTGCCGGACGCCGAACTGCCCGGCCCGGAACGGCTCCCAGCCGACGAGCGAGTCGAAGTAGTCGACGAAGCTGTCCACGCTGGTACGCGGCTGGCCCAGCCAGAACGCCGGCTCGACCACCGCGCGCACCCCGGCGGCGGCCATCCGCTCGTAGTCGTCGGTGGTCCGGGACGTCATGTGGATGTGCGGGTCGAAGATGCGCATGTCACGCCTCCGTGGTGGGGATGGTGAGCCGGTCCAGCAGGTCGGCGGCGTCGGCGGGCATGCTCCGGCCGGCGGCGTGCCGCTCGGCGGCGTACCCGGCCAGCATCTGCGCCAGCTCGCCGTCGGCCCGGTCGGTCAGGCTGTCGACCACGGCCAGCGGCACGCCGGTGAACACGCACTTGAGCACCGCCTGCCGCCAGGCCGGCTGTTCCAGGTGCCGGGCGTAGGGGCCGAGCGCGGCGGCGACCAGCCGGGTGTCGTTGGTGCGGATCGCGTCGTGCAGCAGCGGCACGCACTCCGCCCCGATCGGCAGCAGCGGCAGTGCCCGCAGCACGGCCCGTTTCTCGGCCGCGTCGCCCTCCCGGTAGAGCGTCTCGGCCGCGCCGGCGTGCCCGGTGGGCAACGCGGTGAGCAGCAACGCCCGGGCCGCCTCGTCGACCGTCCAGCCGGGCGGGTCGGGCACCGGCCCGCGCCCGCACCGCCGGGCGGCGGCGGCGAAGTAGCGCGGGATCGCCGCGGGTTCGGTCGCGACGCGGCGCCGCGCCGCGTCCAGCCACTGCGGATCGGGTACGCCCCGCAGCGCGGCGCGCAGTCGGTCGGGTGTCATGCCGTCTCCCCTCTGCCGGTGGTGGATGGTGGTCGCCTCACCGCCCCTCGCCGCGCCGGGCGGCGGCGCGCAGGAAGTCGAGTGAGCGGGCGGCGACGGTCGGGGCGGCGTGCGAGTGCCGGGGCAGTTCCACCGCGACCAGCCCGTGGTAGCCGGCGTCGGCCAGCGCGGCAAGCACCGGCGGGAAGTCGATCTCCCCGGTGCCGAACTCCAGGTGCTCGTGCACGCCCCGGCGCATGTCGTCGATCTGCACGTTGACCAGGTGGTCGGCGACCGCCGCCACGCAGTCGGGCACCGGCAGCGGTTCCAGGCAGCGGCAGTGTCCGATGTCGAGCGTGATGCCGAAGCCGGGCGGCGCGTCGAGCGCGTCGCGCAGCCGCCGCCAGCCGGCGATGTCCTCGACCAGCATGCCCGGCTCGGGTTCGAAGCCGAGCGGCACGCCGGCCGCCGCCGCCTCGGCGCAGACCGTGGCGCAGCCGGCGACCAGGCGTTCCCACGCGACCGGTGGCGGCACCTCCGGCGGGCGTACGCCGGCCCAGTAGGAGACCGCCTCCGCGCCCAGGTCGGCGCCGATCCGGACCGCCCGGCGGAGGAACTCGACGCGGCGGGCCGGCTCGTCGTGCAGCAGCGTCGGGGCGTGCTTGTGCCACGGGTCGAGCAGGTAGCGGGCGCCGGTCTCGACCACCACGGCCAACCCGAGCGCGTCCAGCCGGCGGCGCACGGCGGCCACCCGGCCGGCCAGCCCGCTGGCGAACGGGTCCAGATGGTCGTGGTCCAGGGTGAGCGCCACACCCTCGTAGCCGAGGTCGGCGAGCACCGCGAGCGCGTCGTCGAGCCGGTGGTTGGTGAAGCCGTTGGTGCCGTACCCGAATCGCAGCCGACCCGGCGCGGGCGCGGGCCGGCGGGGGGCGGCCGGGGTCACGGTGGTCATGTCGGCGAGACCAGCCGGGCCAGGCGGCGGCCGAGCGGGGCGGCGGCGGCCACCGCGAGGCCGAGCAGCCCGACGCCGGCGCGGGCGGTCAGCGCGCCCTGCAACGCGGGCAGCCCGGTGATGCCGGCGCCGACCGCGGCGCGCACCCGGGCCGGCGACGGGTCGGCGAGCACCCGGGCCTGCGCCCGCCCGTACCGCACGGCGTAGCCGGCCGCGAGCGCCACCGGCACCACCGCACCGAGCCGAAGGAAGGGCCCCCTCTTAACGCATTCGGTAGAGGAGGGGGCCCCGCTTAACACGGTCGGCCGACCCGGGGCGGCGAGCGCGATCAGCGCGGTGCCGGCCAGGGTGAGGCCCGGCAACCGCCGGTCCGCCACCCCGGTCACCTCGCGGCGGGACAGCGCGGTGACGGTCCAGGTGTGCGCGGCGACGGTAAGCGCCGCCGGCAGCGCCCGCAGCAACGCCGGTCCGACGCTCCCGCCCGACCCGCCGGCACCCCGGCCGTAGCCGGTGCCGGACGGTCCGCCGCCGGACCACCGGTCGCCGCCTGCGGCGCATCCCCGGGCGGTCGGGGTCGTGGTTGCGCCGAGCAGCACGTCCAGCCCTCGGCACGCGGCCATCACGGCGGGACCGGCCGTGGTGTCCTTCGCGCTCAGGTCGTACCCCCAGATGGTGGCGGCGAGCGGGACCGCGACGGCCGCCGCGCGGACGCCCCCGGCGGCGGTGGCGACGGCGAGGCCGGCGGCGGTCAGGCCGCCGGCCAGGCCGAGTGCGACGGCGGGGCGGACCCGGCCGGACGGGATCGGCCGCTCCGGGCGCTCCACCGCGTCGAGCCGCCGGTCCGCCCAGTCGTTGGCGGCCATCCCGGCCCAGTAGAGCAGCACCGACGCGCCGGCCAACGCGGGCGTACGCCGGCCGAGCGTCCCGGCCGACGCGGCCCCGGCCAGCACGTCCCCGGGCACGGAGAGCGCGGCCGGCGCGCGGACCAGCTCGGCCAGGTCGGCGAGCCGGGTCACCGGGCCGCCTCCGCGTGCAGGCCGGCCACGAAGTCGCACAGCACCGCCCACTGCTCACCGAGCGCGTGGCCGGTGTCGCCGAGCGGGTCCTTGAAGAAGAACGCCAGCTCGGCGAGGGGGCCTCGGCGGCCGGCGGCGTGCGCGGCGGCGGTCAGCCGGGCCAGGTCGAGCACCAGCGGGGCGGCCAGCGCCGAGTCGCAGCCGTGCCAGGTGAATTCCATCCGCATCCCGGTGCCCAGGAAGCCGGCGAACGTGACCAGGTCCCAGGCGGTCTTGAAGTCGCCCAGCTCCTCGACGTAGTCGATCCGGGTGCTGCCCTGCGGCAGGTAGCCGAGCGTCTCGGCGAGCACCCGCTGCTTGCTGCCCACCTTGGCGGCGTTGGCGGCCGGCTCGGCGAGCGTCGCGCCGTCGCCGCCGCCGAGCAGGTTCGTCCCGGACCAGGAACGCACCGCCAGGTGCCGCATCGCGAACATCGGCGCGAGCACCGACTTGAGCAGCGTCTCGCCGGTCTTGCCGTCATGCCCGGCGTACGGCAGGCCGCGCTCGTCGGCCAGTGCCGCCAGCGCCGGCAGCCGGGCGCCGGTGGACGGGGTGAAGTCGACGTACGGGCAGCCGGCGGTGAACGCCGCGTACGCGTACCGGGAGCTGGCCGGCAGCACGTCGAGCGCGGCGCGCAGCGCGGTCAGGTCGTGGTGGGCCGGGTGCGGGGCGGGCGCCGGCTCGGTGGCGGCCACGTTGACCACCACCACCCGGTCCAGGTCGTACCGGCGGCGGAAGTCGGTCAGGTCGTCGACCACGGCGGCGATCCGCGTGGCCGGGTCGCCCTCGGTCGGCGCGGGTCGCAGCGCCGCCTCGACGTCGGCCAGCTCCGGCGCGACGGCGGCGGCGAGCCGGCCGGGCAGCACGCCGGCGGCGGCGAGCGCCTCGGCGCGTTTGGTCAGCGGGGTGGCGACCACGTCGTGGCCGCCGAAGACGAGATCGGCGAGGCCCGGCAGCGCGGGACCCCGCAGGTCGGGCAGTTCGGTGACGCAGCCGGTCGGTGCGGTGAGCCCGGCCCGCAGGGCGAGCGCCCCGACCACGCTTGTGGTCGCGACCGAACCACGTGCTCCCACCAGCCAGACACCCGTACGCATCGCGTTACCTCCCCAGGTCGGTGCCGGTCCACCGGTGCGGCCGGGGAATCCCGGTCCGGCCGCACCGGAGGGCCGTGCTGGTCGTGCCCCCCGGAGGACTCCGGCGGCACGCTCCCCGACGCCGGCCTCGTGCCCGCCGCGGGGCGCAACCGCGGTGGGCCCTCGCCGGCCGGCGCCGGAAGGGTGTCGGCGGCGCTTCCGCGCCGCGCGGAGTGGGCGGATTGTTAAGCGGGGCCCCCTCCTATACCGGAGGCGTTAAGCGGGGCCCCTTCCTTCGCCACCTCCGTGAAGGTGGCGGCTTCGGCGGAGCGCTCGACCGCGTCCAGTACGAGCTGCACCTGCAACGCGTCGGCGAACGACGGGGTCGGGTCGGTTGCGGTGGCTACCGCCTCGACGAAGTCGCGCATCTGGTGGGTGAAGGAGTGCTCGTAGCCGATGATGTGGCCGGGCGGCCACCACGCGTCCAGGTACGGATGCTCCGGCTCGGTCACCAGGATCCGGCTGAACCCCTGCTCGGCGGCGGGCCGGGTGGCGTCCAGGAACTCCAGTTCGTTGAGGCGTTCCAGGTCGAACACCACGCTGCCGCGTGAGCCGTTGATCTCGACCCGCAGCGCGTTCTTGCGGCCGGTGGCGAAGCGGGTCGCCTCGTACGTGGCGAGCGCGCCGCCGTCGAGCCGCGCCACGAAGACCGCCGCGTCGTCCACGGTGACCGCACCGGTGCCCCGGCCGTTGCCGTCGGCCTGCGCGGCCAGGCCGCTCGACCCGGCCGGCAACGGCCGCTGCTTGACGAACGTCTCGGTGAGCGCGCTGACGCCGCTGACGAGCTGCCCGGTGACGTACT
The DNA here is from genome assembly GCF_045040125.1 of Micromonospora sp. NBC_01392. Taxonomy (NCBI): domain Bacteria; kingdom Bacillati; phylum Actinomycetota; class Actinomycetes; order Micromonosporales; family Micromonosporaceae; genus Micromonospora; species Micromonospora sp. NBC_01392. The sequence goes on from NZ_CP109549.1 coordinate 5,806,528, forward strand.
GGGTCAGGTCGATGATGTGCGCGCCGATGTCGCCCAGCGCGCCGGAGCCCGCCCGGTCCTTCTGCAACCGCCACACCAGCGGGAACTGCGGATCGACGATCCAGTCCTGGAGGTAGACCGCCCGGACGTGCCGGATCTCGCCGAGCCGCCCGTCGGCGACGAGCTGCCGCATCAGGGCGACCGCGGGCACCCGCCGGTAGTTGAAGCCGCACATCGCGCGGACCCCGGACGCCCGGGCCCGGGCCGCGGCGGCGGTCATCTCCCGCGCCTCGGCGACGGTGTTGGCCAGCGGCTTCTCGCACAGCACGTGCTTGCCCGCGGCCAACGCGGCGAGGGCGATCTCGCGGTGGCTGTCCCCCGGCGTGCAGATGTCCACCACGTCGATCTCGTCGGACTCGACGAGTCGCCGCCAGTCGGTGGTGTACCCGTCCCAGCCGAGCCGGTCGGCGGCCTCGGCCACCTTCGGTTCGTCCCGGCCGCAGACGAGCGCCATCCGCACCCGCGCCGGCAGGTCGAACACGCGGTTCACGGTGCGCCACGCCTGCGAGTGCGCGGCGCCCATGAACGCGTAGCCGACCATGCCGACCCGCAGGATGCTGTCGTGACTGGACAAGCTGGGTCTCCCCCCGTGTGTGTCAGAACCCGAGCTTCAGGTAGTCGCCCGAGTTCTCCTTGGTGATCGTCTCGGAGGAGAGCACGATCTCCTTCGGTACCTGGAGTTCCACCAGGTCGGACATGCCCTTGCCCTGCCCGATCAGCCGGGCCAGGGAGATGGCCGAGGAGGCCATCGACGGGCTGTAGGTGACGGTCGCCTTCAGCACCGTGTTGTCGGCGGCGATGTCCTCCATGGCCTTCTTCGAGCCGGCGCCGCCGACCATGAAGAACTCCTTGCGGTTGGCCTGGGTGACGGCGGCGAGCACGCCGATGCCCTGGTCGTCGTCGTGGTTCCAGACCGCGTCGATCTTCGGCAGCGCCTGGAACAAACCGGTGGCGGCCTGCTGGCCGGAGTCCACGGTGAACTCGGCCGGCCGGCGGTTGGCCACCTTCAGCCCGTACGAGGCGAGCGTGTCGGCGAAGCCCTTGGAGCGTTCCTGGGTCAGCTCCAGCGACTCGATGCCGGGGATCTCACCGATCACCGGGTTGCTGACGCCCTTCGCCTTGAGCTGCTCGGCGATGTAGGTGGCGGCGGCCACCCCCATGCCGTAGTTGTCGCCCTTGATCTGGAGCCGGTAGGCCTTCGGGTCGGGGAACGCCCGGTCCAGGTTGACCACCGGGATGCCGGCCTTCATCGCCTCCAGGCCGAACGCGTTGAGTTCCTTGCCGTCGTGCGGCAGCAGCACGATCACGTCCGGCTTCTGGGAGATCAGCGTGGACAGCGCCGCCCGCTGGGCCGCCGCGTCCGCGCCGGCCTCCACCGACTTCAGCTCCACGTCGGAGTACGCCCCGGCCTGCGCCTTGGCGTTGTTGGTGATGGCGGCGATCCAACCGTGGTCGGCGGCCGGGGCGGAGAAGCCGATGGTCACCTTCTTGCCCGGTTCGGCGGCGGCGCCGGTCGCGGCGGCCTTGGTCTGCGCCTCGGTGGGGGACTGCTCGTTGCTCGTGCAACCGGCGAGCAGCACCCCGGCGGAGACGGCGGCCCCGCCGAAGAGCAACCGGCGGCGTGACAGGTCACTTGTCATGACGGCTCCCTGATGAGGTGGTGGGGGTGATTTCGGGTGCGGTGGGCCGGGCCACCGTCTGCGCGACGGCGGCCTGGTGGTGCGGTGGGTCAGGTGGTGGTGGCCCGGTTGCGGGCGAGGAACTGGGTCAGGCTGCGGAACTGCACCTGCTGGACCAGGACGGCGGCGACGATGATGCCGCCCTTGACCATGTTCTGGGCCTCGGCGGAGAGGTTGTTGATGGCGAACAGGTTGGTGATCGTGGAGAAGATGATCACCCCGAGCAGGGAGCCGATGATGGTGCCCCGCCCGCCGCTGAGCAGCGTGCCGCCGATGATCGCGGCGGCGATCGCGTCCAGCTCGTAGAGGTTGGCCATCGCCGCCTGGGCGGAGGTGGCCTGCGCGGTCAGCATCACCGCGGCGATGCCGCAGCAGAGGCCGGAGAGCGCGTAGAGCAGCACGGTGTGCCGGCGTACGTTGATGCCGGCGAGCCGGGCCGCCTCCGGGTTGCCGCCGACCGCCACCGTGCGACGGCCGAACGTGGTCCGGTTGAGCAGCACCCACCCGGCCGCCACCACCGCGATCAGGATGTAGACGAGCAGCGGGATGCCGAGCACGTTGGTGGTGGCGATGCCGTTGATGAACGAGCTGGTGGAGACCTGGGTCTGCTTGTCGGAGATCTCCGCCGCGAGCCCTCGGGCGGCCACCAGCATGGCCAGCGTGGCGATGAACGGCACCAGCCGCCCGTACGAGATGAGCAGGCCGTTGACCACGCCGACGGCCAGCCCGACGGTGAGCGCGCTGAAGATCATGCCGCCGGCGCCGTAGCTCTGGGTGGCGAGCGTGGTGGACCAGACACCGGCCAGCGCCACGATCGCGCCGACCGACAGGTCGATGCCGCCGCCGATGATCACGAAGGTCATGCCGACGGTGACCACGCCGACCACCGAGGCGAGCTTGAGGATGGTGAGCGTGTTGCCCCACACCCAGTTCGGGTCGCCGTACAGGTCGGGGCGGGTCAGGATGCCGATGACCACCAGCACCACAAGCGTGGCCAGCAGGCCGAGGTTGCGCTTCGCGCCCTCCCCGCCGTCGCCGCGCCACCAGGAGAGCCGGGCCGGCGCGTCGACCTTGGCGGTCTCCGCCCGGTCCACCGGCGGCGACTGCGCGGGCAGCGTGGTGTGGGTATCGCTCATGCCGGTGCGCCTTCCATGAGGGACCCCGCCATCACGAGGTCGAGCACGGTGTTCTCGTCGAGTTCGCCGGCCGGGGCCTCGCGGACCACCCGGCCCTCCCGCATCACCAGCACCCGGTCGGCCAGGCCCAGCACCTCGGGCACCTCGCTGGAGACCAGCAGCACCCCGACGCCCCGGGCGGCCAGGTCGCGGATCACCTGGTACAGCTCGGCGCGGGCGCCCACGTCCACGCCCCGGGTCGGCTCGTCGAGCAGCAACAGCCGGGTGTCCCCGAGCAGCCACCGGCCGACCACCACCTTCTGCTGGTTGCCGCCGGACAGCGTGCGCACCGGCCGGCGTACGTCCCGGGGGCGCAGCTCCAGCGCGGCGGCGATCCGGTCCGCCTCGGCCCGTTCCCGCCCGGCGTCGGTGAAGCCCAGGCGGGCGTACCTGCCGAACGTGGCGAGCGTGACGTTGCGGTAGATCGGCTCGCCGAGCAGCAGCGCCTGGCTCTTGCGCTCCTCGGGCGCCATGCCCATGCCGGCCCGGACCGCCGCGCCCACGCTGCCCGGCCGCAGTGCCTTGCCGGCCAGCCGGACCGTCCCGGCGTGCGCCCGGCGGGCCCCGAAGATGGTCTCCAGCAGCTCGGAGCGGCCGGAACCGACCAGCCCCGCGATCCCGACGATCTCCCCGGCCCGCACGCCGAGCGAGACGTCGGCGAACTCGCCGTGCCGGGTCAGCCCGTCCACCCGGAGCAGCTCCGCGCCGGCGCGGTCGTCGGCCGGGCGCTGCGGGAAGACGTACTCGATGGTCCGCCCGGTCATCCGGGCGACCAGGTCGCGGGTCGGGGTGTCACGCGCCGGCAGGCTCGCCGCCGTGGTCCGGCCGTCCTTGAGTACGGTCACCCGGTCGCCGATCTCGCGGATCTCCTCCATCCGGTGCGAGATGTAGATGACCGCGATGCCCTGCGCGGTGAGTTCCCGGATGATCCGGAACAGGTTGCCCACCTCGTCGTGGGCCAGCACCGCGCTCGGCTCGTCCATGATGATCAGGCGGGCCTCGTGGGACAGCGCCCGGGCCATGCTGACGATCTGCTTGCCGGCCGCCGGCAGGTGCCGCACCAGCCGCCCGGGCGGGATCTCCGGGTGGCCGAGCCGGGCCAGGATCTGCCGGGTCCGCCGGGCCATGTGCCCGCGCCGGACGAAGCCGAGCCGGCGCGGCTCGTGGCCGAGGAACGCGTTCTCCGCCACCGACAGGTCGTCGACCAGGTCGAGTTCCTGGTAGATGGTGGCGATGCCGGCGCGCATGGCGGCCTGCGGGTTGGCGAACGCGGCCGGTTCGCCGCGCCACACCACCTCGCCGGAATCCGGCCGGTGCACACCGGCGAGCACCTTGATCAGGGTGGACTTGCCGGCGCCGTTCTGCCCCAGCAGGCAGTGCACCTCGCCGGCCCGCACCTCCAACTGCACGCCGTCCAGCGCGCGTACGCCGGGGAACGTCTTCACCACGTCGGTGAGGCGCAGCACCACCTCGCCCGCGACGGCGTCGGCGGGCGCCCCGACCAGCGGTTCCTTCCCGGTCATCTCCCCCTCCTTCATGCGGTGCTGGCTGGGCATGCCCTCACGGCCCTCGCTCCGCTCGGTGCGCTCGGTCATGCGGGGCTGGCTGGGCATGCCCTCACGGCCCTCGCTCCGCTCGGTGCGCTCGGTCATGCGGGGCTGGTCGGGCATGCCCTCACGGCCCTCGCTCCGCTCGGTGCGCTCGGTCATGCGGCTTCCCCGAACGCGACGTCGCTGGCGAGCACGGCGGCGCCGGCGACGCCGGCGCGCGGGCCCAGCTCGGAGAGGACGACCGGCAGGTTGCCGGTGGCCAGCGGCAGCGAGCGGCGGTAGACCACGCTGCGGATCTCGGCGAGCAGGATGTGGCCGAGCTGCGCGAGCCCGCCACCGATGACGATCATGGACGGGTTGGTGAAGCTGACCAGCCCGGCCAGCACGCTGCCGACCCGCCGGCCGCCGTCACGGATGAGCTGGATGCAGGTGACGTCGCCCTCGATCGCGCCCTGGGCCACGTCCAGCGCGGTGACCGCGCCCCGGGCGGTGAGCCGCTCGACCAGGGCTGGTGAGACCTCGGCGCGGGCCGCGGCGGTCGCCTCCCGGGCCAGCGCCGCGCCGCTGAACACCGCCTCCAGGCAGCCGAGGTTGCCGCAGGAGCACATCGGGCCGTTCGGGTCGACCTGGATGTGGCCGATGTCGCCGGCGCAGCCGTCGGTGCCCCGGTAGACCTCGCCGTGCAGGTAGATGCCGCAGCCGATGCCGGTGCCGATCTTGATGAAGAGGAAGTCGTCGACCGAGTGGGCGACGCCGCCGTGCCGCTCGCCGATCGCCATGATGTTGACGTCGTTGTCGACCACGGCCGGGCAGCCGTGCTCGCGGGTCAGCAGCTCGCGGACCGGGAAGCGGTCCCAGCCCGGCATGATCGGTGGCGAGACCGGCACCCCGTCGCGGAAGCTCACCGGGCCGGGCACGCCGATGCCGATCGCGTCGAGCCGCTCGTACGCGCCGTCCACCTTGGCCTTGTGCAGCAGGTCGTTGACCCTTTGCAGGGTCACCTTGGGGCCGGAGCGGATGTCGGCCGGTTCGGTGTACGCGGTGACCGGCTCCAGCCGGCCGTTGACCACCTCGACGTCGATCGAGCTGGCGCCCAGGTCGACCGAGGCGAAGCGCAGGTGCGGGCTCAGCTCGACCAGCGTGGAGCGGCGTCCGCCCCGGGAGGCGGCCAGCCCGGCCTCGGCCACGTAGCCGAGGGAGACCAGCCGCTCCAACTCGGCGAGCAGCCGCGGGCGGGGCATCTGGAGGCGGTCACCGAGCTCGGCGCGGGAGATCGCGCCCTGGTCCCGGAGCAGCCGCAGGAGCCGTACGTGCAGGGGATCGACCGTCCGCACCGGCAGTCACCTCCGCATCGGAGTCGTTCACATCGACGCAACGCCGAGGTGTTGTGTCCGACACAGTAGGAGCCTTCCGGGTCGCGTGTCCATAGCTTCAGCGCATTTGGCGAAAACTTCTGTCCGTATGAACAAAAGAGTCTTCCGAATCATGAAAACGCCGCCGCCCCGCCCGGTTCGACCGGGCGGGGCGGCGGCGTTCGAGATCAGCGCGGTGCGGGCGCGTTGCGCTTCTTGCGCAGCTTGCGGTCGTCGCGCAGCTCGACGTAGGGCTCCTTGTCCTCGGGGAGGCCGGCGGCGATGGCGCGGCTGCGCTCCAGCTCGGCGTCGAACTCGGCGCCGAGCAGGATGGCCACGTTGCTCAGCCAGAGCCAGACCAGGAAGATGATCACGCCGGCCACCGCGCCGTACGTCTTGTTGTACGAGCCGAAGTTGCTCACGTAGAGCGCGAACAGGCCGGACACCACCAACCAGAGCACCACGGCCAGCACGCCACCGGGGCTGACCCAGCGGAAGCCGCCGTGCCGGGCGTTCGGCGACGCCCAGTAGAGGATCGCGAACATCAGGCTGACCAGGAGCAGCAGCACCGGCCACTTGGCGATGTTCCACACCGTGACCGCGGTCGAGCCGAGCCCGATCGCGTTGCCGGCCTGCTCGGCCAACCCGCCGGTGAACACCACGATCACGGCGCTGATCAGCAGCAGAACGCCGATCACCGCGGTCACGCCGAGCCGGATCGGCAGCGTCTTCCAGATCGGCCGCCCCTCCGGCACGTCGTAGATGCTGTTCGAGGCGCGCATGAACGCGGCGATGTAACCGGAGGCCGACCAGAACGCGGCGATCAGACCGATCACCGCCGCGATGCTCGCCAGCCCGCCGGAGTCACCGGCCTGCGTGATCGCGCTCTCGATGATCTTCCGGATGTTCTCCTCGGGCACCGCCTGGTTGACCGTGTCCTGCACACCCTGGGTGGCCCGGTCGCCGAGCAGGCCGAGCAGCGAGATCAGCACCAGCACGCCCGGGAAGATGGAGAGCACGCCGTAGTAGGTGAGCGCGGCGGCCCAGTCGGTAAGGCTGTCGTCCTGGAACTCCCGGACGGTCCGCTTGAGCGTCGCCACCCAGCCCGGACCCGGCAGCTCGGTCGGGCTGTCCGGACCGTCGTCCGGGCCCACCGGCCCGGTACGCTCGCGCCCCTCGCGGGCGGGAGACTCGTCGCTGGCCATCGCACCTCCCTCGTCGTCGTGTCGTCACTGCACGACTTGCCCCGAGGTCGGGTCGGGTAACCAGCCACCTCCCGGATAACCTGCCGGTACGCCGGAACGGGCGGGGCGCATGAGCGGGGCGGCCGGGCGGGGGTCATCCCCGTCACACCGCCCCGGCTTCGGTCAGCGGGCGGGGAGCCGGTCGACGAACGCGCGCCAGGCGTCGGGCGCGAAGGCCAGCACCGGGCCGGCCGGGTCCTTGGAGTCACGCACCGCGACCCCGCCGGGCCGGGCGTCCGCCACCTCCACGCAGTTGGCACCCTGGCCGTTGCTGCGGCTGCTCTTGCGCCACCGGGCGTTGCTCAGGTCCATGCCCCCGCCACCTCCGTCAGGAATTCGAGGGACTGCTGGTGCGACAGTGCCTCACCGCGGACCGACTCCCACACCTCGACCATCCGCCGCACGTGGTCGGCGCGGTCGATCACCTGCGCGTGGAGCTGCCCGTCCTGGTAGACCACGTCCTCGCCGTGCGGCGGGGTGGCGATCACGAACGGGCCACTCAGGCCAGGGTAGGCCCCGACCGTGAGCGGCACAACGTGGATCCGCACCCGGGGCAGCCCCGAGCCGACCTTCACCAGGTGGCGCACCTGCTCGCGCATCACCTCCGGCCCGCCGACCCGCCGGCGCACCACATGCTCGTCGACGACGAAGGTGAGCAGCGGCGGCCGTTCGCGGGTCAGCAGCGCCTGGCGGTCCAGCCGCATCGTCACCTGCTGCTCCACCTCGTCCGGCGCGAACAGCCCGTCGCCGGAGAGCAGCGCGCGGGCGTAGCCCTCGGTCTGGAGCAGGCCCGGCACGCAGATCGGCTCGAACGAACGCAGTGCGGTGGAGTCCGCCTCGATGCCGGGCCAGTCGCGGAACCACGGCACCACGGCCTCCCGGCCGATCCGCCGCTGGATGCGCTCGAAGCGCCCGTCGGTGCCGAGCACCGTGTCGCAGCGGCGGGCGAAGTCCAGGCTCGGGCGGCGCTCACAGGTCTCCACCTTGGCCACCAGCGCGCCGGAATAGCTAAGCGCCTCGGCCAACGACGTCTGGGACATGCCGTTGGCCGCGCGGGCGAGCCGTAACTCCTCCGCGAAGTGCTCCAGCATGGACGACAGTTCCACGGACAGCCTCCGTACATCCTCGACACACCCGGGAGCCGGCCGGCGGACGCGCTGGTCGTCGCCGTGCCGAACGCCCCACCGTAGTCGCGCCGTCACCAGACTGTCACGCAGCGGAACCGCTCACGGGATCGGACGGCGGGCGGAACCAGGCCGGGGGCGTCGGCGCACGACGAGGTCCGTCGACGCCCCCTCCCACTGCGACGGAGGTACGCCCATGCCCCGGTACCGTCCGCACGTCGCGGCCCGCCCGTCCTGGCGCTGCCGGATCTGCGGCGCGGCCTGGCCGTGCTCCCCCGCCCGGCTGGCGCTGCTCGGTGAGTACCGCGAGGACCGGATCGCGCTGCTGGTGTATCTCGGCACGCTGCTGTGCGAGGCCACCGCCGACCTGGCCGCCGACCGGGACAACGCCACCCCGCAGGGCCTGGCGCAGCGTTTCGTCGGCTGGGCTCGGGCCCGCTGACAACGACACGGGACGGCACAGTCTGATTATCAGATACACTGACGCCATGCGTACCATCTCGGCCACCGAAGCCTCGCGGAGATTCTCCGACCTCCTCGATGCGATCGAGCGCGGCGAGAGCGTCATCGTCACGCGCGGAAACCGCCCGATCGCGGAGATCCATCCAGCCCACCGTCGCACCGGTCGAGACCTTCGAGCCGCGCTGACGGACGTCCCGTCGCCCGATGATCACTTCGAGCGGGACATCGCCGACGCCCTCGGCTACGTGACGAGCGAACGGACGGATCCATGGGCCGACGCCTGATCCTCGACACCAACGTCCTCATCGCCTACGAACGCGGCACACTCGACCGCGACTCCCTCGACCAGGACGAACTCGCGATCGCCGCCGTCACCGTCGCCGAATACCGGGTCGGCATCGAACTGGCCGACACCGTCACACGCGCGGCCGACCGGGCACGAGCCCTGGCGGCGATCGTCAGCGCGGTTGACGTCCTCGACTACACCGAGGCGACAGCCGCTCACCACGCCCGACTCATCGCGCACGTACGCCGCTCCGGGACACCACGCGGCGCCCACGATCTGATCATCGCCGCTCATGCGGCCGAAAGCGGACGGACCGTGCTGAGCCGAGACGCAAAAGCCCGCTTCGGCGACCTGCCCAACGTCTCGGCCGCGGAGGTCTGAGCGGCCAGCACTGACAGCGCCCGTCGTCGCCGGGACCACGCGTACGACGGTTACGGCGTCCAGTCGCTCCGCAGCAGGCCGTAGAGCACCAGGTCCGCGAAGCCGTCGCCGTCGTACGCCCGCTCCCGCTGGGTGCCCTCGTGGACGAAGCCGCACGCCTCGGCGGTCCGCCGCATGGCGGTGTTGCCGGCCAGCGTCTCCAGCTCCAGACGACGGAGGTTCCGGCTGCGGAAGCCGTACCGGCAGAGCAGCCGGACCACCTCGGTCCCGTAGCCCTGGCCACGGGCCTCGGGGACCAGCGAGATGCCGAGGTGGGCGAACCGCTCGAACGCGCTGATACCCCACAGCGTGCACCCACCGAGGAACGTGCCGTCGGCCACGGTCTCAGCCAGGAACGACACCCAGGTGCGGCTGTCTGGCGGCTCGGTGACCTGCTTCTCCAGCCGGGCCCGTTCCTGCCCGACGTGGCGCGGCAGGAACGGCTGGTCGTCGGTGAGCAGATGCAGCTCGGGGTCACCGTGCAGCCGGAACATGCTCGGCGCGTCGTCGGGCGTGGGCGGGCGCAACCGGACCCGTTCGGTGGCGAACATCCCGCGACGCTAACAGCCGATGAGCAACCCGCACGACCGGATAACCGGGGCACCGCGAGGTCGTCCGGCGCGCCTAGGGTGGCGGTGTGTCTGGTGCGGAAAGATACCGCGAGGTGGGGGAGGCCGGCTGGGCCTGGGTAATGAGCCAGGTCCGGAACGACGACGGACCGTGGCTGCCCGAGGTGGTCGGCGACGATCAACCTCGGCCGGCCGAGGACCGCGACTCGCTCTACGCGGGCATCGCCGGGCTGGCTCCCGTGCTCGCGGAGATCGGCCGGCACCGCGAGCACGACGGCGCCGAGACGGCACTGGCGGCGGGCATCGTCGACCGGCTGAGCCGCACGTTGCCCGCGGACCGTTTCGACGCGTCCCTGTACGACGGCCTCGCCGGTCGGGTGACCGCGCTGCGGTTGCTGGCTCCCGGGCGGGAGCGCGTGGCGATGCGGCGGCTGGCCGAGGCGCGCACGCCCGCCGGCTGGGACCCGCCGCCGAGCGTGGCGGCGGAGTCGCACGGCCCGACGACGGACGTCGTCTCCGGCAGCGCCGGAGTGGTCCTGACCGCTGCCTGGGCCGGGGGTGAGGCCGCCGCCGCGGTCATGACGACCGGGGGTGAGGCGATCCTGCGGGTGGCCGAGCCGACCGAGGCAGGCGTGGACTGGCGGATGTGGCCGGGGTATCGGTCAAGCTCTCCGAACTTCTCCCACGGCACCGCCGGGGTGGCCGCGGCGCTGGCCGTGGCCGGCCACGCGCTGGACCGGCCCGACTTCGTCGACGCCGCCCGGCGGGGCGCCGAGCACCTCGTGCGCATCGCCTCGCTCGACGACGGCGGGTTCGTCGTGGAGCACACCATCCCCCGCTCGCAACGCGAGGTGGAGCCCGTGACGTACAACTGGTGCCACGGCCCGTCCGGCACCTCCCAGTTGTTCGCCGCGCTGGCCCGCGCCGGGGTCGAGCGGGTCGGCGGGTTCGAGGTCGGCGAGCTGCGCCGCCGCTGCCTGCACTCGGTCCTCACGTCCGGCGTGCCGGACCGGCTCCGCCCCGGTTTCTGGGACAACGACGGGCGCTGCTGCGGCACGGCGGGCGTCGGGGACATCCTGATCGACGCCGCCCAGGACACCACGGAAGCGCCCTACGCGGCACTACTGCTGCGGGGCGCCGGCATGATGGCCGACGCCCTGGTCGAGCGCGCGATCCGCGACGACGCGGGGGCGCGCTGGCAGTTCGTGGAGCACCGGCAGGATCCGCCGCTGCTGCCGCCGCGTACGGCCTGGATGCAGGGGGCGGCGGGGATCGCCGCCTTCCTGCTGCGGTTCGCCCGCGTCCTGGAGGACGGCCCGACCGCTGCGGTCGTCGACCGCCCCGACCAGTGGTGGACCGTGCCCGAGCGGCTGTGCGTCAGCCGGGCCCGGCGGTGAACCCGGGCGGCCCGGTCAGGACGCCGCCAGCAGTCGGATCTCGCAGCGGACGCCACTGGCCTTGGCGAGCCGACCGTCACCGGTCACGAGTGGGCAGGCCATCAACTCCGCCGCCGCGACGTAGGCCGCGTCGTACGCCGTGACGTTGCCCCGCAACTGCCACATCCGGTCGAGCAGCATCGCGACACCGACCTCGTCGATGACCAGCGACGGCAGAGTGTCGATCGCCTCCTGAGCCCGAGCCTGGGCGAGCTTCCTCCCGAGGACCTTGCCTCTGATCACGGAGATGGCCTCGACCAGAAGATGGCTCGGCGCGGCCCAGTGCGGATCCCCGGTCAGTTCCGCCCGCGCCGCGGCGCCGACCGGTCCGTCATCGACCAGGGCATCGGCCAGAACCGACGCGTCCACGACGATCACGCGGCGCGCCCCCCAGGCCCGCGCTGCTCCCGCTGGTCGTTCAACTCTGCGGCACTCTCTCCCGGCAGGGAACGAGTGCCGTCCGACCGGCCGGCGAAGCGATCAAGGACCGCCGTGTTGCCCAATCGTCGAGCCTGCGTCTCCACCAACTCCAACAGGTACGCCTGGAGTGACTGCCCGCGCGCCCTGGCCTGGGCCGCCAGGGCGTCCCGCACGTATTCCGGCACGTCCCGGATCTGGAGGGCAACCATGCATTCATTATGCATGCAGCATCGCTCGCTCGCGGGAAAACACGCGGACCCGCGCCGGTCGCGGTCAGACGTCGGCGGGCGTGGTGGCGGCGCGGGCCTCGGCCACCAGGCGGCCGGTCTCGGCGACCACCGCCTCGTCGTCGGCCGGCGTTCCCGGGTCGTAGCGGACCGTCCAGGTCAGACCGTCCACGCCGGGCACCCGCCGGGCCGCGATCCGGCCCGCGCCGCCGGGCACCGGGTGGTGCGCGGTGTACGCCACCGAACCGGTGACCCGCGTCCGCACCTGGTGCGGCAGCTCCCCGGGATCGAGCAGCAGGTACGTCTCGGCCGGGGCGTCGGCGACCACCAGGTAGCCGTCCCGCTCGGTGACCGGCTCGGCCGGCGTGACGGTGAGTTCCCGGCCGGACCAGACCGCCTTGAGGACGTCGTGCCAGCCGAGGCGCTCCCCCCGGCCGGGCAGCCAGAGCCCCCGGTTGCTGGCGACCAGCACGCCGTCGCCCTCGCCGTTGCCGGCGGCGGCCCAGGCGAGCACCCGCTCGTCGGCGGCGAGCGGCGGCCGGTCGGCCGGCGGCAGCTTCGAGCGGCGGCGGAAGAGTCCCATCACAGTCCTCCGGCGGCCTGCTCGCGCAGGGCCCGCGCGTGTTGTTCGAGTGAGAGCAGCTCCCCGAACAGGGCGAAGTATTCGTCCTTGTTGCTCACCGGGTTGACCCGCTGGATCTTCGACTTGAGGTCGCGGATCCGGCCGGTGACCGAACTCCACTGCAACCGGGCCATCGTCACCGAGACGTACCTCGGGTCGGGCTCGCCGTCGATGCGCAACGGCTCCACCGCCAGCTCCCCCACCAGGGCCTGGGCGGCCAGGTCGGCGCAGGCGTCGCGGACCCGCTCGATCCAGACCGCACCGCCGGTGGCGCCGGCCGCACCGCCGGCCTCGGCGACGGCGACGCGCACCGCGGCGTGCACCGGATGTTGGTAGTCGGCGGCCTCGACCGCGTCGAACATCGGGCCGGCCAGCACCGGCTCCTGCAACGCCAGCTTCAGCGCCTCCCGCTCCACCATGGAACGGGGACTGTCCACGGCGGGCGTGGCGGGGCCGGGGCGCGTCGGCGCGGGCCGACCGTTGGCCGGCTGCCCGTTGCCGGCGGTCAGCACGGCGCGCTGCACCGGCTCGATCTCCATGCCGAGATCGCCTGCGAGCTTGCGGACGTACTCCGGGCGTTTCTCCCGGTCCTTGATTTTCGCGACCAGCGGCGCGGCGCGGCGCATCGCCTCGACCCGGCCGTCGACGGTGTCGAGGTCGAACCGGTTGATGACGTGCCGGAGCGCGAAGTCGACGAGCGGCTCGCGGCGGGCCACCAGGTCGCGGACGGCCAGGTCGCCCTTGGCCAGCCGCAGGTCGCACGGGTCCATGTTGTCCGGGCTGACCGCGATGAACGTCCGCCCGACGAAGCGTTGGTCGTCCTCGAACGCGCGCAACGCGGCCTTCTGGCCGGCGGCGTCACCGTCGAACGTGAAGATGATCTCCCCGGCCCGCTCGTCGCTGTCGAAGAGCACCCGGCGCAGCACCGAGATGTGGTCGCCGCCGAACGCCGTGCCGCACGTCGCCACCGCGGTCGGGACGTCGGCGAGGTGGCAGGCCATCACGTCGGTGTAGCCCTCGACCACCACCACCTTGCCCTGCTTGGCGATCTCTCGTTTGGCCTGGTCGATGCCGTAGAGGACGTGCGACTTCTTGTAGATCGGCGTCTCGGGGGTGTTGAGGTATTTCGGGCCGTCGTCGTCGTCGAACAGCTTGCGGGCGCCGAAGCCGATCACGTCGCCGGTGATGTCCCGGATGGGCCACATCAGGCGACGGCGGAACCTGTCGATCAGCGAGCCCGACCGGGCCGGGCGGGACAGGCCGCCGGTGACCAGCTCGTCGTGGCTGAAGCCCTGCTGGCGCAGGTGCCTGGTGAGCAGGTCCCACCCGTCGGGGGCGAAGCCGCAGCCGTAGCGCTCGGCGGCGGCCCGGTCGAAGCCCCGCCGGGCCAGGAACTCGCGGGCCGGGCGGGCGCCGGCGGTGGTGAGCTGGGCCCGGTAGAACTCGACGGCGGCGGCGTGCGCGGCCACCAGGCGCTGCCGCTGCCCCTGCTGCGGCCGGGCGCGCGGGGTGGACCGGTCGTCCTCGACGTAGCGAAGCTGGATGCCGGCACGGGCGGCGAGGCTCTCGACCGACTCGATGAAGCCGAGATGCTCGGCGTCCATCAGGAACTTGATCGCGTCACCGCCGACCCCGCAGCCGAAGCAGTAGAACACGTTGCGGGCGGGCGACACGTTGAACGAGGGGCTCTTCTCGTCGTGGAACGGACAGAGCCCCTTGAGGTTGCCACCCCCGGCCGACTTGAGCGTCACCACCTCGGAGATGACGTCCGCGATGGAGGTGCGCTCGCGGACCAGCGCGATGTCCTCGTCCCGGATCCGCCCCGCCATGACCGCCACCTCCTCGGCGTACATCCTGCCCTGCCGGACCGACGATCCGGCGGCCGGGGGGACGGACGTGTGGCGGACGCCGCCCGCCCCGCCGGCCTCACGCCGAGCGGCCGGCCCCGGCCGCGGCGTCGCCGATCCGCGGGAACGGTTCGATGGAGAAGACCACCTCGACCGGCACCTCGAAGTACGCGGCGATGCGCAGCGCCAGGTGCAGGCTGGGCCGGAACTCACCGCGTTCCAGGTAGCCGACGGTCTGGTAGTGCACCCCGAGCGCGTCGGCGAGCTGCCGGCGGGAGACGCCCCGTTCGGCCCGCAGCACCGCGATCCGGTTGTGCACGGTCTCGCTCATCGCCGCCCTCTCATCCGACCCGCTGCATGGCCCGCTCCCGCCGGGCCGCGACCCGCGAGCCGGACTCCCGGCGGGCCATCCGGCGCAGCACCACCGGGGCCAGCACCAGCCCGAGCACCGCCCAGGCGCCGAGCACGCCCAGCGTCTCCAGGTGCCGCCAGGAGCCGCCCAGCTCGACCGCCGCCAGGTCGGCCGGGAGCAGCGCCGAGCGCATGCCCAAGCCTAGCCAGTAGAGCGGGAAGACCTGGGCGACGCCCTGGAGCCAGCCGGGCAGGCCGTTGATCGGGTAGAAGATGCCGGAGAGCGCGATCAGGCCGAAGATCGGCAGGACCACCAGGCCCATGTTGCGCGGGTTCTCGATCACCGAGCCGATCACCGCGCCCAGCGGCAGCGTCGCCACCAGCCCGAGCGGCACCACCCAGGCCAGGGTGAGCCAGGCGCCGGGGTCGCCGAGCCGCAGCCCGTCCAGGAAGAACAGGCCGGGCACGAGCTGGATGACCACGCCGATCAGCGAGATCGCCGAGATCAGCACCAGCTTGCCGACCAGGTAGCCGAGCATGCCGTTGGGGATCGCCTTGGCCCGCAGCAGCGTGCCGTCCTCCCGGTCGACGATGAGCTGCTGGGCCAGCCCGAGCAGGCCGCCGAAGAGCAGGCCCATGCCGAGCGCGCTGGGCAGCGTCCGGGCGCCGAGCGAGAAGTCGGTGCCGGGCACGGTCGAGCCGCGCATGAAGAACATGGCGACCAGCAGCACCGCCGTCGGGAAGAAGTAGTTCCACAGGTCCTGGCCGTTGGTGAACGTGGCGCGCAGCTCGATCAGGCCGCGCCGCAGCCCGGCCCGGAGCGCGGTGGTGGTCGGGGTCATCGCGTCGCCTCCTGCTGCCACACCCGCTCGGCCCGGCCGGTGCGGATGCCGGTCTCCTCCTCGTGCACCAACGCCAGGTACGCGTCCTCCAGGCTGGCCCGGCGCACCTCCAGCTCCCGCACCCGGTCGCCGTGCTCGCGGAGCAGGTCGCGCAGGAACGCGGTGGCGTCGGCGGTGGCGTGCACGTACCGCTCGCCGTCGCGGGTCCAGCGGACCTCGGCGTCGGAGGCGACGCGGCGGGCCAACTGGTCCGGTGACCCCTCGGCGACGATCCGACCGCCGGCCAGGATGAGGATGCGGTCGGCCAGCTTCTCCGCCTCGGCCAGGTCGTGCGTGGTCAGCACGATGGTGGTCTCGTCGAGGTCGGTGAGGCGGTGCACCAGCTCGTGGAACTCGCGCCGGGCCGCCGGGTCGAAGCCGACCGTCGGCTCGTCCAGGAACAGCAGCTCCGGCCGGCCGACGATGCCGACCGCCACGTCGAGGCGGCGGCGCTGCCCGCCGGAGAGCCGGGCCACCCGGCTGTCGGCGTGCGCGGTCAGCCCCACGGTGGCCAGCAGGTCGTCGACCGGCCAGGGACGCGGCGTCCGGTCGGTCGCGTACGGCGCGTAGAAGTCGCCGAGGTGGGTGAGCAGCTCCCGGACCCGCCACTTGCCGTGGTCGCGCCAGGACTGGAGCACCACGCCGAGCCGGGCGCGCCAGCGCTCGTCGCCGCGGGCCGGGTCGACGCCGAGCACCCGGACCGTGCCGGCGGAGGGCAGCCGGAAGCCCTCCAGGATCTCGATGGTGGTGGTCTTGCCGGCGCCGTTGGGCCCGAGCAGCGCGACCACCTCGCCGCGCCGGGCGGTGAGGTCGACGCCGTGCAGCACGTCCACGGTGCCGTACCGCATGCGTAGGTCGCGGACGTCGAGGACCAGATCCTCGTCGGGAGGCCGGGGGGCCGCGACCGCCCCCGGGAGTTCGACCGCAGTCATGCCTCGGAATGTAGCACTCCTACTACATTCCGAGGGAGACACACTCACTCGCGCGGGCGGTGGAGCCACCGCGTCACCGGCGGCGGGTCCTCCTCCTCGTACGAGCGGGCCGCGCGCACCGCGGCGGCCAGGCCGGACCGGCGGGGCCGGGTCCCCGCGCGCAGCACCGGATCGGCGGCCATCTCCCGGACCAGGGCCACCGCCAGGCCCAGCATCACCACCACGAACGGCAGCGCGACCAGGATGGTGGCCTGCTGCAACGCGTCCAGGCCGCCGACCAGCAGCAGCGCCGCCGCGACCGCGCCGATGAGCACGCCCCACAGCACCACCACGCCCCGGTGTGGCCGCAGCGCGCCCCGCGAACTCAACGAACCGAGCACCAGCGACGCCGAGTCGGCGCTGGTCACGAAGTAGAGCGCGATCAGCACCATGGCGAGCACGCTGGTCACCGTGGCCAGCGGCAGCGCGTCCAACAGGCCGAACAGCGCCTGCTCCGAACCGGCGCCCACGTCGGCCACCAGGTCCCGGGTGCCGGTGGCCTGGGTCCGCAGCGCGGTCCCGCCCATCACCGCGAACCAGACCGCGCTGGCGCCGCTGGGCACCAGCAGCACCCCGATCAGGAACTGCCGGACCGTACGCCCGCGCGAGATGCGCGCGATGAACGTGCCCACGAACGGCGCCCAGGAGATCCACCACGCCCAGTAGAAGATCGTCCAGGAGCCCAGCCAGGCCGGATCGGAGAACGCGCCGGTGCGCGTCGACATCCGGACCAGGCCGCTCAGGTAGTCGCCGACCGCGGCCGGCAGCACCTCCAGCGTGTAGACCGTCGGACCGACCACGAACACGAACAGCATCAGCACGACGGCGATCAGCACGTTGGTGGTGGACAGCCACTTGACGCCCCGGTGCAGGCCGGAGAAGGCCGACAGCACGAACGCCAGGGTGAGCGCGCCGATGATCACCAGCTCGACCGTCCGGCTGTCCCGCACGCCGCTGACCAGGTCCAGACCGGCCGCCACCTGGAGCGCGCCGAGCCCGAGGCTGGTGGCCGAGCCGAACACCGTGGCGAACACGGCCAGCAGGTCGATCGCGCGCCCGGCCGGGCCGTACGCCCGGTCGCCGAGCAGCGGCACGAACGCCGACGAGATCCGGTTGCCCCGCCCCCTGCGGAACGTCGAGTACGCCAGCGCCAGCGCCGCGATCGCGTAGATGCCCCACGGGTGCAGCGTCCAGTGGAACAGCGTGTACTGCATGGCCGTGGCGGCGGCGGCGCCGGTCTGCGGCTCGACGCCGGAGGCGGGCGGCGGCGCCGCGTAGTGCTGGATCGGCTCGGCGACGGCGAAGAAGACCAGACCGATGCCCATGCCGGCGCTGAACATCATGGCGATCCAGGCGAGCCCGTTGAACTCCGGCTCGTCGTCGTCGGCGCCCAGCCGGATCCGGCCGAACCGGGAGGCGGCGACCACCACCGCCAGCACCAGGAACGCGTCGGCGGCGACCACGAAGAACCAGCCGAACGTGTCGATCGTCCAGTTCAGCCCCGCCGCGCCGAACGACGCCAGGGAGCCGCGGGCGAACACCCCCCAGAGCACCACGGCCAGCACGCCGGCCACGCCGAGCCCGAGCACCACCCGGTCGGCCGGCTGCGTCGCGGGCCGCTCCCTCACCTGTTCCGCCATGCCCCCATCCTGGGCAGCGCGGACGCCGGGGCGGGACGAAACGCCCCACCCCGAGGGTTAGGCGGGGGTGGGGGTGGGTTCCTCGGCTTCGGCTTCGGCGTTCCAGGTGCGCTTGGTGGCACGCCAACCCTCGTCGTCCAGGCCCAGGCGCCAGTAGCCGGAGATGGACAGGTCGGCCCGGGGCACGCCGCGCTCGACCCGGAGCAGGCGCCGCAGCTCCTTCACCGCGCCGGCCTCGCCGTGCACGAACACGTGCACCCGGCCGGGCGGGAACTCCAACGCCCGGACCGCCTCGACCAGTGCCGCGCCGACCGGACGCCCGGCCCGGTGCAGCCACCGCAGTTCCACCGCGCCGTCGCTGGCCAGCGGCAGCTCGTCGGCCGGCCCCTCGACCTCGACGAAGACCCGGGCCGGCGCGCCGGCCGGCAGCCGTTCCAGCGCGGCGGCGATCGCCGGCAGCGCGCTCTCGTCGCCGGCCAGCAGGTGCCAGTCGGCGGTCGGGTCCGGCGCGTACGCGCCGCCCGGCCCGGTGAACAGCACCCGGTCGCCGGGGCGCAGCGCCGCCGCCCACGGGCCGGCCAGCCCCTCCTCGCCGTGGTGGACCACGTCGACGGTCAGCTCGCCGGCCGCCGCGTCCCAGGCCCGCACCGTGTAGGCCCGCAGCCGGGGCCACTGCGCCGCCGGGAACTCACGTTTGATGGTGGCCAGGTCGGTGGGGTGCGGGTAGGCCACCCCGGCCGGCGGGAAGACGAACTTCACGTAGTGGTCGGTGTACGCGCCCACCGGCAGGCCGGTCAGCTCGTCGCCACCGAGCACGAGCCGGATCAGGTGCGGGGTGGGCCGCGTGGTCCGGACGACCGTGGCGGCGGTGAGCGTCTTCGGGCGATCCGTCATGCAACTGAGGCTACCCTCACTTCCCGGCCGGGCCGGGCGGGCGGTCAGCTCGCCGACACCAGCCGGGCGTGCCAGGCCAGCGCGGCCGGATCGGTGAGCGAGGCGACCTGGTCGATCACCACGCGCAGCCGCGCGGCGTCGTCCGGGGCGTCCCGCCAGAGCGGCGCGAAGACCTCGTCGAGCGCGTCCGGCGCCCGGTCGAGCAACGCGGCGACCAGCTCGGCGAGGAGTTCCCGCTGCCGGTCGTAGCGGCCACTGGCACCCGGCCGGCGCATCACGTACCGCAACGCGATGCCCTTGAGCAGCGCGCACTGCGCCCGGATCCGGCGCGGCACCACCAGGTCGGCCGCGTAGCGGCGGTGCGGGCCGGGGCCGTGACGCGCCTCGGTGGCGGCCACCACGCTCGACACGAACCGGCCGGTGAGCACGCTCGTGGTGGCCTTCAACGCGGCGAGCGCCCGGTGGCTGCCGTCGTACGCGGCGAGCGGGGCGAGCACTGGATCGGCGAGCAGTTCGGCCAGCACCCCGCCCAGGTCCTCCGGGGCCTCGCCGGAGTAGGCCGCCGCCACGTCGGCGCAGAGCGCCCGCCGCTCGTCCTCCTCGGCCAGCAGCGGGCGCAGGTCGACGTAGCCGCCGTGGATGCCGTCCTCGACGTCGTGCACCGAGTACGCCACGTCGTCGGCCCAGTCCATCACCTGCGCCTCCAGGCAGCGCCGGTCGCCGGGCGGGGCGCCGGCGCGCAGCCAGTCGAAGACCGGACGGTCATCGGCGTACACGCCGAACTTGCGCTGGCCGGGGCGGCGCGGCCACGGGTACTTGCCGACCGCGTCGAGCGCGGCCCGGGTCAGGTTCAGCCCGGCGGACCACCCGTCCGGGGTGAGCACCTTCGCCTCCAGCCGGGTGAGCACCCGCAGCGTCTGCGCGTTGCCCTCGAAGCCGCCGCAGGCGGCGGCCAGCGCGTCAAGCGCGTCCTCACCGTTGTGGCCGAACGGCGGGTGACCCAGGTCGTGGGCCAGCCCGGCGGTGTCCACCACGTCCGGGTCGCAGCCGAGCCGGGCGCCCATCTCGCGGGCGATCTGCGCCACCTCCAGCGAATGGGTCAGCCGGGTACGCAGGAAGTCGTCGGTGCCGGCGGCGTGCACCTGGGTCTTCGCGGCGAGCCGGCGGAACGCCGCGCAGTGCAGCACCCGGGCCCGGTCCCGCTCGAACGGCGACCGACCGTACCCGGTGTCCTTCGGCGCCTCGGCGACCAGCCGCGCCGCGTCGTCGGTCAACGTGGGGGAAGGACGCAGAACTCGTTGCCCTCCGGATCGGCGAGCACCGTCCACCCCGCCTCGCCCTGCCCGACGTCGACGTGCCGCGCGCCCATGTCGACGAGCCGTTCCACCTCGGCCTCCAGGTCGGTCGGGCGCAGGTCGACGTGCAGCCGGTTCTTGCCCTGCTTCGGGCCGGAGACCGGGACGAAGACGAGGCCGGGGAGCGTGTCGGGCGTGCGGCGGATCTCCACCTCGTCCGGCTTGTCGGTGATCACCTGGTAGCCGAGCGCCTCGGCCCACCAGCGGGCGAGCCGGGACGGATCCCGGGCGTCGACGGTCAGGTTCTCCCAGACGGCGGTCATACGGCCACCCCTCCTGATCGACACGTGGCGGAAGCTCAGGTTACGCCCGGGTGGCCGGAAAGGCGCGCCGGGCGGGGCCGCCGGTGGTCATCGGCGGCCCCGCCCGGGACGTGCTCAGCGGGAGTCGGAACCGGTGGTGCTGACGGCCGCGCGGCCGGCCTCCAACCGGGCCACCGGCACCCGGAACGGCGAGCAGGAGACGTAGTCCAGTCCCACCTCGTGGAAGAAGTGCACCGAGTCCGGGTCGCCGCCGTGTTCGCCGCAGACGCCGAGCTTCAGCCCGGGCCGGGCCGCCCGGCCCTCCTCGGCGGCGATCCGGACCAGCCGGCCGACGCCGTCTGCGTCGATCGACTCGAACGGGGAGATGCCGAAGATGCCCAGTTCCAGGTAGCGCCAGAAGAACGCGCCCTCCACGTCGTCGCGGGAGAAGCCCCAGGCCATCTGCGTCAGGTCGTTCGTGCCGAAGGAGAAGAACTCGGCCGCCTCGGCGATCTGCCCGGCGGTCAGCGCCGCCCGGGGCACCTCGATCATGGTGCCGATCAGCACCTCGACGCCGCTGTCGCCGACCACCTCGGCGATGATCTTCTCGGCCTCCGCGCGTACCGTCTCCAGCTCCTGGACGGCGCCGACCAGCGGCACCATGATCTCCGGGCAGGCCGTGCCGCCGTCGCGGGTGACCGCGACGGCGGCCTCCGCGATCGCGCGGACCTGCATCGCGAACAGGCCGGGGATGACCAGGCCGAGCCGGACGCCGCGCAGGCCCAGCATCGGGTTCTCCTCGTGCATCCGCCGGACGGCGGAGAGCAGCGCCTCCTCCTTGGCCACGTCCTCGCCGCGCTCCTGGGCGACCGCGACGTTGACCGCGAGCTGCTCCAGCGGGGGCAGGAACTCGTGCAGCGGCGGGTCGATCAGCCGCACCGTGACCGGCAGGCCGTCCATCTCCCGGAAGATCTCCACGAAGTCGGCCCGCTGGAGCGGCAGCAGCGCGGCGAGCGCGTCCTCCCGCTCCCGCTCGCCGGCGGCGAGGATGAGCCGCTCGACCAGCTCCCGACGGTCGCCGAGGAACATGTGCTCGGTGCGGCACAGGCCGATGCCCTCGGCGCCGAAGCGCCGGGCCCGGGCCGCGTCCGCGCCGGTGTCGGCGTTCGTCCGCACGCGCAGCCGCCGCGCCGCGTCGGCGTGCGTCATGATCCGGTGTACGGCGCGGACCAGCGGGTTGTCGATGTGCTCCGGGTCGAGGCTGCCCTCGAAGTACTGCACCACCTCGGACGGCATGACCGGCACCTCGCCGAGGTAGACCTTGCCGGTGGTGCCGTCGATCGAGACCACGTCGCCCTCGCCGACGGTGTGCCCGCCGACGGTGAACTTCTTCGCCGGGACGTTCACCTCCAGCTCGTCGGCGCCGGAGACACAGGTCTTGCCCATGCCCCGGGCCACCACCGCGGCGTGGCTGGTCTTGCCGCCGCGCGAGGTGAGGATGCCCTTGGCGGCGATCATGCCGTTGAGGTCGTCCGGGTTGGTCTCCCGGCGGACCAGGATCACCGACTCCCCCTCGGCGGCCAGCTCGACCGCGCGGGCCGAGGTGAAGACGACCTTGCCGGAGGCGGCGCCCGGGGACGCGCCGATGCCCTTGGCGACCGGCGGGACGTCGTGGTCGAGCTGGAAGCGCGGGAACATCAACTGGGCGAGCTGCGCGCCGTTGACCCGGTGCAGCGCCTCGTCCAGGTCGATCAGGCCCTCGTCGACGAGCTGCCCGGCGATGACGAACGCGGCGGCGGCGGTGCGCTTGCCGACCCGGGTCTGGAGCATCCAGAGCTTGCCGCGCTCGATGGTGAACTCGATGTCGCAGAGGTCCTTGTAGTGCTCCTCCAGCCGGGCCATGATGCCGAGCAGCTCGTCGTAGGAGGACTTGTCGAGCTGCTCCAGCTCCTGCAACGGCACCGTGTTGCGGATGCCGGCCACCACGTCCTCGCCCTGGGCGTTGGCCAGGTAGTCGCCGTAGATGCCCTGCGCGCCGCTGCCCGGGTCGCGGGTGAACGCGACGCCGGTGCCGGAGTCGGGGCCGAGGTTGCCGAACACCATGCTCACCACGTTGACCGCGGTGCCCAGGTCGGCCGGGATGCGCTCCTGGCGGCGGTAGAGGATGGCCCGCTCCGCGTTCCACGAGTCGAAGACCGCCCGGATGGCCAGGTCGAGCTGCTCGCGCGGCTCCTGCGGGAACTCCCGCCCGGTGTGCTTGGCGAAGATCTTCTTGTACGCGTCGACCAGTCCACGCAGGTCGTCGGCGTCCAGGTCGAGGTCGTTCCGCGTGCCCTTGGCGTGCTTGGCCTCGTCCAGCGCGTGCTCGAACTCCTCGCCCGGCACCTCGCAGACGGTCTTGCCGAACATCTGGATCAGCCGGCGGTAGGAGTCCCAGGCGAACCTGTCGTTGCCACCCGCCTGGGTGCTCAGGCCGATGACGCTGCGGTCGTTGAGGCCGACGTTGAGGACGGTCTCCATCATGCCGGGCATGGAGAACTTGGCGCCGGAGCGTACCGAGACCAGCAGCGGGTCGCCCGGGTCGCCGAGGCGGCGGCCCATCTCGCGTTCCAGGGACTCCAGGTGCGCCTCGATCTGGCCGGCCAGCCCGTCCGGCTCACGCCCGGTCGTCAGGTACGCCTGGCAGGCCTCGGTGGTGATGGTGAAGCCGGGTGGGACGGGCAGGCCGAGGTTGGTCATCTCGGCCAGGTTGGCACCCTTGCCACCGAGCAGGTCCTTGAGGTCCCTGTTGCCCTCGGCGAAATCGTAGACGTACTTGTGCTCGACCGTTTCCTGCGTTGCCACCAGAGCCTCCCACGCGCGCCATTGACACTTAACGAAGGTTCAGTTCGGACATACCCCGGGAGCCACCACCGGCAATCCCGGCTCGTCAGCGATCGGTGGGCGAAGGTTAAGCGAACTTCGCAGGACCTGGGACCGTTCGGTGACGATCGGCACAAGAGTCACCACTGCCCACGTCCGTACCGGTTTTTGGGAACGCTTCCACGCGCACGATCACGCAAATTCCGATTCCCCTCGTACCCTTGACGGCACCGGATATCGCCGAACCTGACCTTTGCCATATCCCGCACGAATACACCCCTCGGAGCCGTCGCCGTGTCGACCAACCCCGTAGCCCCCGAGACCGGTCCCCTGCCCGGCGTGTCGCCGGGAACCGCCGAGCTGGCCCGCGTCGCCGCCGAGCGGGCCACCGAGCGGCTCACCCCGCCCGCGCCGGTCCGCCTCGCCGACGTCGTGCCGGCCCCCGAGCGGGCGCACCCCGACCCGGCGGGCGACTTCACCCTGCCGCCGGACGCGGCGCTGCGGGTCAGCCCCGCCGGCCGGGACGTGGCCGAGCAGCTCGCCGGCTGGTTGCGCCCGCCCACCGGCTTCCCGCTCCCGGTGACCGACGTCGCCGATCCCGGGCCGGACGCCCCGCTGACGCTCACCGTCTCGGCGGCCACCGCCACCGCGCCCGCGGGCTCAGCGGCCCCGACCCCGCCGGCCGACCACCCGACCGCCGCCGGGACGGCCAGCGGCGACGCGGGCGGCGACGCGGCGCTCGGGGACGAGGGCTACCGCCTCGACGTCACCGCCATCGGCATCCGGATCACGGCCGACACGCCGGCCGGGCTGTTCCACGGCGCGCAGACGCTGCGGCAACTCCTGCCCCCGGCGATCGAGAGCGCCACAGCGGTCGCCGCACGCTGGGCGGTGCCCGGCGGCACGATCGTCGACCGGCCGCGTTTCCCCTACCGGGGTGCCATGCTCGACGTCGCCCGGCACTTCTTCGGCGTCGAGGACGTGCTGCGGATGGTCGACCACCTGGCCCGCTACAAGCTCAACCACCTGCACCTGCACCTCACCGACGACCAGGGCTGGCGGATCGCCGTCGACTCCTGGCCCCGACTCGCCGAGGTCGGCGGCGCCACCGGGGTCGGTGGCGGCCCGGGCGGCTGGTACACCCCTGACGACTACCGGCGGATCGTCGCGTACGCCGCCCGCCGGCACGTGACCGTGGTACCCGAGATCGACCTGCCGGGGCACACCAACGCGGCGCTTGTCGCGTACCCCGAACTGGCGCCGAGCAAGACCGCGCCGCCGCCGTACACCGGCACCGACGTCGGGTTCAGCTACGTCGACCCCGCCGACGAGCGGACGTACGCCTTCGTCGCCGACGTGTTCGGCGAGGTGGCCGCGCTGACCCCCGGGCCGTGGCTGCACCTCGGCGGCGACGAGGCGTTCAAGGTGCCGGCGGCGAGCTACCGCGCCTTCGTCGAGCGGGCCCAGGCCCTGGTCGCGGCCACCGGCAAGACAGTCGTCGGCTGGCACCAGCTCGCCCCGGCCGGGCACGTCGACGGGCGCGTCCTGCAGTGGTGGGGCACGAACGGCGACGACCCCGAGACGGCCGACGCGGTACGCCGGGGCGCCCGGCTGATCCTCTCCCCCGGCAACCACGCCTACCTGGACATGAAGTACGCCCCGGACACCCCGATCGGGCACGACTGGGCGGGTCTCGTCGACGTGCGGCGCGCGTACGACTGGGACCCCGGCAGCCACGTCCACGGCGTACCGGTCGAGGCCGTGCTGGGCGTGGAGGCCCCGCTGTGGACCGAGTCGGTCACCACCCGCGCCGAGATCGAGTTCATGATGTTCCCCCGCCTGCCCGCCGTCGCCGAGCTGGGGTGGTCGCCCCGCTCGACGCACGACTGGGCCGGGTTCCGGGCCCGGCTCGCCGGCCACGGCCCGCGCTGGGCCACCGCCGGCATCACCTTCCACCCCGCCCCCGAGATCCCCTGGCCGACGACGACGGTGGCACCGCAGCGCCGCTCGGCCGACCGGCCCGACCGCGCGCTGTTGGGGTGAGGTCAGGAGGAGCCTGCCGACGTCAGGTCAGGCACCTCATCCCGGCGATGCCGTTGGCCAGCTCACTGCCCGAACCGCTGAGCACCCGGACCGAGTTGACGTCGCCGGAGTAGGCCACCTCGCCCGCCCGGTCGCAGAGCCGGCGGGCCGGGTCGGCGTCCCCGTCGGCCAGTGTGGTGGCGACCACGACCGTGGTGCACTGCCCCTCCACCGTCACCGCTCGGACCTGATCCGACCGGAGATGCCGGCTGACCGCGTCGGCGACCGCGTCGCACGGGACCTCGGCGGCCGTCGGGCTCGGCGCGGTGGCGTCCGGCGGGATTGCCGTCCGGCTCGGCGCGGCGGCGCCGGGCGGGACGGACGGGTCGTCGGCGTCGGCACAGCCGACCAACGATGCGAACCCGAGCGCGACCACCGAGGTGACGAGCGCGGCGTGCCTGAGCGATGTCATGTGCGGACCGTCCTGACGTGGTGGGGGGATGCCGGATCGGGCGTCATGCCGGGGCCCGTCCGGTGAGCAGCAGGAGCCCGGCGGGCAGCCGGTAGCCGGTCCCGGGCGCACGGAACCGGGCGAGCAGTGCGGCCACCCCGGCCCGCGCCGCCGCCTGTCGCGACGGTCCGGCGGCCCGGTACGCGGCACCGGCCGGGCCGACCTCGATCAGCCAGTCGGCGACGGTGTCCGGGTCATCGGGCGCGGTCAGGGTGACGTCGTGGGCGTCGACGGTGACGTCGTCGAACCCGGCCTCGGCCAGGACCCGGCGGGCCCGCGCCGGGTCGGCGAGCGCGAACGGCCCCGGCTCGTCGCCGACCGGTAGCGGCGGCAGCGCCCCGACGTGCGGGGCGGCGCCGAGCACCGCCGCGGTCAGCCACGGCGTCGTGCGACCGTCCCGGAAGACGGTCGCCGCCAGCCGTCCGCCGGGACGCAGGGCCCGCCGCAGGGTGCGGCATGCGGTGACCGGGTCGGCGAGCAGCATCAGGGCCATCCGGGAGTGGATCGCGTCGAACGGCGCGCCCGGGACGACGTCCAGGGTGTCCAGGTCGGCCACCACGAACCGCAGGTGGGGATGGCGGTCGCCGGGGAAGCGCGCATCGGCGGCGGCCAGCATCTCGGCGGACAGGTCGAGGCCGACGGCCTCCCCGGCCGGCCCGACCGCCGCCGCCAGGTCGGCCGTGGTGCCGCCACAGCCGCAGCCGACGTCGAGGATCCGCTCGCCGGGTCGCGGGTGCAGCCAGTCCAGCGCCACCGCGCCGAGTGGTCGACCGAGTTGGTCCTGGCGGTCGGCGTGGTGCACCCAGCCCGGCGCCGCCCCCGTCCAGAACGTGACGTTGCGTGCCCGCAGGCCGACCAGGTCGGCCATCAGAACGGCATCTCGGTGCCGTCGACCGTCATGGACCGGAAGCCGGCGGCCTTGCTCGCGTCGAAGCCGTCGTCCTGGGCCGCCAGGCCGGCCGCGCGGACGAGTCGCTCGGACTGGAAGCGCCGGAACGCGGCCTCGTCCTGCCAGACGTTGATGATGCGCCAGCCGCCCTCGACCGGTCCGGCAACGTGGGCGAGCAGGCCCGGCGGACGGTCCGGGCCGAGGTGGCGCTCGACCAGCCGGTACTCGTGCTCACTGACGCCGGGCATCTCCTGGACGACACCGAATGGCATGATCATCAACTCTTTCCGATAGAGTAAGCCTCTATCCAATAGATGACTACACTCGCATGGTGGGTGTCAAGAGGAGGTACGAGTCGGCAAGACGCCAGGAGCAGGCCCGACAGACCCGGCGGGCGATCCTCGCCGCGGCCGGCAAGCTGTTCGTCGACCCCGGCTACGCGGCCACTCCGCTGACCACCGTCGCCGCCGAGGCCGGCGTGGCCGTCCAGACCGTGTACGCGATCTTCGGCAGCAAGCGTCAGCTGCTCTCCGCTCTCGTCGACGTGACAATCGCCGGTGACGAGGAACCGACCGCGCTGCCCGACCGCCCGTTCGTCGCGGAGATCCGGGCGCTGCCCGACGCCCGGGCGAAGCTGGGCCGCTACGCCCGGCACCTCAGCGCGACCCAGGCCCGGCAGGTCGACATGATGATCGCCCTCACCGGCGCCGCCAGCGCGGACCCCGACGCGGCCGCCATCTGGCGCAAGAACGTCGAGGAACGCCGGCGGGGCATGGCGATGTTCGCCGCCGAACTCGTCGCCACCGGCTCCGTACGCCCCGACCATGACGTCGACAGCGTCGCCGACGTGCTGTGGCTGGCGATGGACTTCCGCAACTACGACTGGCTGGTACGACAACGCGGCTGGCCGGTCGAGCGGTACGAACGCTGGTACGTCGACACCGTCGCCGCCGTGCTGATCTGAGCCGCCCCGGCGCCGTCAGCTCCGGGCGCGTTCCCGGAGCACGGCGGCGGTCCGCTCGTCGGCCGGGTAGAACGACGCGATGGACAGCTCAGCCACCGTGACGTCCAGCGGCGTGCCGGGTCGTCGGCACCATCCTGCCCTACGTCGATCCGCTGACCGACATCCGCGGCCACGAGCAGATCGCGGCGGCCATCGCCAGCGTCCAGCAGTCCTTCCCGGGCCACGCCCTGCGCCCGCACGGCCCGTCGACGGCCACCACGCCGTGGTCCGGTTCGGCTGGGAACTGGTGCCCGTCACCGGCGGCAATCGCGATCGACCTCGACGCGCGTTCGGTGCTCGGTTTCCCGGACAAGGTCCCCGCCACCACTCCCCCAGACCCCTCAACCCGTTGATCATGAAGTTGGCGGCGACAAAGCGGACCACAATCGCCGTCAACTTCATGATCAACGGGTCGGGCCGGGTGGGATTGGGGAGGTTTGGGGGTTTATTGGGGGGGTGTTCGGTTACGGGGTGGGCGTCGGGATTCGTCGGCCGGTTGAAGATGGCGCGGTGCGCGGACGCGAGGTATGTCCGCCGGGTCCGGGTCGGTCGGCCAGGCCGGTGGGCCCGACCGGAATCCCTCCCCGCCCCCGGACGTTGAACATGGCTCACCCCCGGGGAGCCCGCCGCGGAGCGCCGGCCCCGGAATGCCGGGCCCCGCCCGGTGGTTACACCCCCGAGCCGCCCGAGCAGGTCGCCCACCGCCGACCGCCGGACGGCACAGACCCCCCGCGGCACCCCGCGCCGCACACCCCCGAACCGCAGAGGAGTCGCATCATGCGTACCGATCTGATCCGCAAGACCGCTCTGACCGTCGCCGGGATCGCCGCCACCGCCGGTGGCATCGCCGGCCCCGCCATCGCCGCCCAGGCCACCCCCGCCGAGCGCGCCGCCCAGGTCGTCACCACCGACCGCAAGGGCCACGGCGAGCGGGAGCTGGGCGTGCGCTACGAGGCCCAGCCCAACTTCTACTTCTGCGGCCCGGCCGCGGCCCGCAACGCGCTCAGCGTGCAGGGCAAGAACATCGACGTGGCCGCCATGGCCAAGGAGATGGGCACCACCGAGGCCGGCACCAACTCCATCAACGACATCACCCCGGTGCTGAACAAGGAGACCGGCAAGGACGTCTACAGGTCCACCGAGATCCCGGTCGACAAGGCCGGTGACAAGGTCGACAAGCTGCGCGCCGACGTCGTGCGCGCGGTGGACGACGGCCGGGCCGTGGTGGCCAACATCGCCGGGACCGCCACCGACACCGACGGCACCGTGCACTCCTTCGAGGGTGGCCACTACATCAGCGTGGTGGGCTACCGCGACGGCGGGAAGGTCGTGACGATCGCCGACTCGGCGAACCCGGACCAGGCCTCCTACCGGATGGACGTGGACGCCCTGGCGCACTGGATCGCCAGCCGCGGCTACAGCTCCTGACCGCAGGACATGACGAAGGGCCCGACCCCACCGGGGGTCGGGCCCTTCGGCGTACCGGGATCAGCCGCCGGAGTCGTCCAGCTCGGCGCCCTCCGGCGGGGTGTCGTCGTCGCGGCTGGCCAGCCAGCCGTCGGGCAGGAAGACCTTGCCCGGGGAGTTGGTCCGGCCGCGCGGTTGGCCGAGCGTCTCGACCGGGAAGGGCACCGCCGGGTCGAGCTTGCCGAGCAGGTCGTCGAGCTGGGCCAAGCTCTCGATCATGGCGAGCGAGCGGCGCAGCTCACCGCCGATCGGGAAGCCCTTCAGATACCAGGCCACGTGCTTGCGGAAGTCGGTGCAGCCGTCCCGTTCGCCCCGGGCCGGGTTGCGGGCCCCGGCGACGAACTGCTCCACCAGCAGCTCGGCGTGCCGCCGCATGGTCACCGCGACCTCGCCGAGCGTGGGCAGCCGCCGGTCGGTGCGCCCCTCGAACGCGGCCTCCAGGTCGGCGAAGAGCCACGGCCGGCCCAGACAGCCACGCCCCACCACCACGCCGTCCACGCCGGTGTGGGCCACCATCCGCAACGCGTCGTCGCCCTCCCAGATGTCGCCGTTGCCGAGCACCGGCACGTCCAGCGCCGCCTTGAGCGTGGCGATCGCGTCCCAGTCGGCGGTGCCCGAGTAGCGCTGCGCCGCCGTACGCCCGTGCAGTGCGACCGCCGCGACGCCCGCGTCCTGGGCGGCGAGCCCGGCCTCGACGTACGTCAGGTGGTCGTCGTCGATGCCCTTGCGCATCTTGACCGTGACCGGCACCCCGGCCGGTGACGCGGCGTCCACCGCGGCCTTGACCAGCCGGGCGAAGAGCCGGCGCCGCCACGGCAGGGCCGAGCCGCCGCCCCGGCGGGTGACCTTCGGGACCGGGCAGCCGAAGTTGAGGTCGATGTGGTCGGCGAGGTCCCGCTCGACCACGATCCGCACGGCGGCGGCGGTGATCTCCGGGTCGGTGCCGTAGAGCTGGAGGCTGCGCGGGTGCTCGTCGGCGCCGAAGGCGATCATGCGCAGCGTCTTCGGGTTCCGCTCGACCAGCGCGCGAGTGGTGATCATCTCGCAGACGTAGATGCCGCCGCCCTGCTCGCGGCAGAGGCGCCGGAAGCCGACGTTGGTGATCCCGGCCATCGGCGCGAGCACCACCGGCGGCCACACCGCATACGGCCCGATCTGCAGCTCACTCACCGCCCAAGTGTAAGGACGGGCCCCCTGTTAACGCCTTCTGCATAGGCGGGGCCCCCTCTTAACACGGCGCATATCACAGATCAGGCAGGGCGGCGGGTCCTCCACAAGCGGGGTGGTTGTCCACAGGGCAAGGGGCGGGGGCGGCGCGGACCGCCCCGGTGGATCAGCCTCCGGGCATGGTTGACTTCACTACCGAACTCGCGGAGACGGCGCACCGGCAGCAGCAGATCCTCACCCGCGCCCAGTTGCTCGCCGCCGGCTTCGACGACATGTTCCTCTACCGGCAGACCCGCCGAGGGCTGTGGCAACGTGTGCTGCCGGCCACGTACGCGCTGGTCACCGGCACCTTGACGGACGAGCAGCGGCGGATCTCCGCAGCCCTGTACGCGGGTCCGGAAGCCCAGCTCACCGGGCTGGCGGCGCTGTGCTGGTACGGCTTCCGGTACAGCCCGCGCACCGACGACGTACACCTGGTGGTGCCGCACCAGTCGCGGCGGAAGTCCTCCGGTCACGCGGTGATCGCCCGCGCGCTGGCGGTCGACGACAGGGCCCGGCACACGGCCCTCTACCCGGTCTGCTCGCCCGCCCGGGCCGTGGTCGACGCGGCCCGGGGCCTGCGCCACCTGCGGCCGGTACGCGCCGTCGTGGCCGAGGCCGTGCAGCGCGGGTTCACCGACCTCGCCGCCCTTGACGAGGAGATCCGGCGGGCCCGGCGGAGCCGGACGGCCCTGGTCAGGAAGGCGTTCTCCGAGGTCGTCGCCGGTGCCCGATCCGCGCCCGAGGCCGAGCTGCGGGAGTGCCTGGCCGGCAGCCGGCTGCTCCCGGACCTGCTCTGGAACCCGCGGCTGAGCGTCGGGGACGGGCGGCGGCTCCCCACGCCGGACGGCTACCTGGCGGACGCGGCGGTGGCGCTGGAGGTGGACTCGCAGGAGTTCCACTTCACCCCCGACGACTGGGCGCGCACGCTCGACCGGCACAACGAGCTGAGCCGGCTGGGGGTGCTCGTCCTGCACTTCACGCCGGCGCAGATCCGGCGGAGCCCGACGCTGGTGCGACGGACGGTCGAGGAGGCGTACGAGTCACGGCGGGGTCTGGCCGCCACCCTCGACGTACGCGTCTCCTGAATCAGGTGTGAGAAGGGGCCCCTTCTCGACCGGAAACGTTAAGAAGGGGCCCCTGCTTACACCGTCAGCAGCCGGGGAGGCGCTCGATCAGGTAGCGCTCGACCTGGTCCAGGGCTACTCGCTCCTGGGCCATGGTGTCCCGGTTCCGGACCGTCACCGCGTTGTCGTCGAGCGTGTCGAAGTCGACGGTGACGCAGAACGGCGTGCCGATCTCGTCCTGGCGGCGGTAGCGGCGGCCGATCGCCTGCGAGTCGTCGAACTCGACCACCCAGCGCTTACGCAGGTCGGCGGCGAGTTGCTTGGCCTTCGGCGAGAGCGCCTCGTTGCGGGACAGCGGCAGCACCGCCACCTTGACCGGGGCCAGCCGCGGGTCGAAGCGCATCACGGTGCGCTTGTCCACGCCGCCCTTGGTGTTCGGGGCCTCGTCCTCGTCGTACGCCTCCAGCAGGAACGCCAGCACCGCGCGGGTGAGACCGGCGGCCGGCTCGATCACGTACGGCATCCAGCGTTCCTGCTTCGTCTGGTCGAAGTACGACAGGTCGACGCCGGAGTGCTTGCTGTGCGTGGAGAGGTCGAAGTCGGTGCGGTTGGCGATGCCCTCCAGCTCGGCGAACTCGGTGCCGCCGAAGCGGAACTTGTACTCGATGTCGACGGTGCGCTTCGAGTAGTGGGAGAGCTTGTCCTTGGGGTGCTCGTAGAAGCGCAGGTTCTCCTCGGACAGGCCGAGGTCGAGGTACCAGTTCCAGCGCTCGGAGAGCCAGTATTCGTGCCACTGCTCGTCGGTGCCCGGCTCGACGAAGAACTCCATCTCCATCTGCTCGAACTCGCGGGTGCGGAAGATGAAGTTGCCCGGGGTGATCTCGTTGCGGAACGACTTGCCGGTCTGCGCGATGCCGAACGGCGGCTTCTTGCGGGCGACCGTCTCCACGTTCTTGTAGTTGACGAAGATGCCCTGGGCGGTCTCCGGGCGCAGGTAGTGCATGCCCTCGTCGCTCTCCACCGGGCCCAGGTAGGTCTTCATCAGGCCGTTGAACATCTTCGGCTCGGTGAAGGTGCCCTTGTTGCCGCAGTTGGGGCAGTTCAGCTCCGTCAGCGAGGTCAGCGGCTTGCCGTGCTTGGCCTCGTACGCCTCTTCCAGGTGGTCGGCCCGGAACCGCTTGTGGCAGGACTGGCACTCGGTGAGCGGGTCGACGAACTCGGCGATGTGGCCGCTGGCCTCCCAGACCTTGCGGGCCAGGATGACCGCCGAGTCGAGGCCGACCACGTCGTCGCGCTGCTGGACCATGGTCCGCCACCACTGCCGGCGGACGTTCTCCTTCAGCTCGACGCCGAGCGGACCGTAGTCCCACGCCGACCGGGTGCCCCCGTAGATCTCACTGGAGGGGAAGACGAAGCCCCGGCGCTTGGCGAGGCTGACGACGGCGTCGATACGGTCGGCTGGCATGTTTCCTCCTACGCCGGCTGGCGGTCGGCGCGGTCGAGATGGATGGATCCGGGCTGTTCGGGACCACGGTACGACCGCCGCTGCCCCGAGCCCAGCAGAATACCGGGGGCCGGTCAGCTCACCCCGCAGACCTCCATGCCGCCGGTCTGCCGGTCGGGCGCCAGCGTGACGGTCTGCGCCTCCCGCCGCCCACCGGCCAGCGTCACGTCCACCGGCACGGTCAGCGTGGCGGTGTCGACCTTGCCCACCCGGTAGCCGGAGATCTGCGGCTCGGTGGCGGCCCGCTGCTCGAACTCCGGCCGGGACTCGCGTCGCCGGGCGTCGTCGCAGAGCCGGTCGTACGCCTTGGACCACTCCCGGGCGACAAGCGCCTGGTAGTAGTCGTCGGTGACGGCCCGGCCCTGCTCGCCGACCGCCTGCACGTTGCTCACCGCCAGCCCGACCACGGCCGCGCCGCCCCCACCGCAGCAGAGCACCAGGGCCAGCGCGCCGACGCCGAGGCCGAGCCAGAGCCGGGCCCGCCCGCCCTCGGTGGGCGGGGCGGCGAACGGCGGCGCGACGCCGGGACCGGGCGGCGGCGCGGGCACACCCGGCTCCGCCGGGGCGGCCGGCGGCGTGCCGGGCGGCACGGGTGGCGGGGGCGGCGCGGCCGGTCCGGGAGCGGTCATACGCGCCAGGGTAGTGCCCCGGGACTCAGCGGTACGGGCCTGCGGCACGATCACTGGCGACGACGACGATCTCGCCCTGCGGGGCGGCGTTGGCGAGCGTCTCGTACGCCGACGGCTCGTCCACGGATCGGGCGAGCAGCGGCACGGCGGTGACCTTGACGTCGAACCCGCCCAGCGCCCGCCGGTACGCCCCGACCGACTCCCATTCGGTGAGCAGGCACCAGTGGGCCGGGTCGTCGAGCGCCCGGAGCAGTTCGCCGCGCAGGTAGCCGGGGCGGGCGGCGAGCGCGGCCAGCGCGGCGTGCGCCTCCCGGGTGAACTCGTCAGCCGTTTCGGCGTCCACCACGAACCGGTTGGTGACCAGCACGGCGTTCCTCCTCGTAGAGTTTGTGGCATGCAGCGTACGCAGAGTCCCGTGCTGTCCCGGTTGGCCCGGCTCAACCCGACGACGGTGTTCCTCGCCGCGCTGGTGCTGGTGCTGGTCGGCCTCTTCGCGCCCGGCCCGGCCGGCGGCGTCCTGCTGTTGGTGCTGGCGGCCGGGCTGGTCGGGTTGATGTCGGTCACCTGGCCGGTGCAGCGGCCGGCGACCCGGGTGCTGCGGCTGCTGATGCTCACCCTGTTGATCGCGGTGGCGCTGGCGAAGCTGACGGTCGACTGAGCCGCTCCGGGCCGGGCCGACCCGCGCTGACATGCAAGCATGCGTTTTTGACAATAATTTTCGTTATCGCGGACAGTTGCTCCATGACCGCCCGTGCCACCCCCCGCGTCCTGACCGCCGCCACCGCCGCCCTGCTCGCCCTGGGCGGGCTCAGCGCCTGCTCGGACGGCGGCGACGGCGGCGGCAAGGACCCGGGCCGGGTCGACGTGGTGGCCGCGTTCTACCCGCTCCAGTTCCTGACCGAGCGCGTCGGCGGCGACCGGGTCGTGGTCGGCAACCTGACCAAGCCCGGCGCGGAGCCGCACGACCTGGAGCTGAACCCCCGCCAGGTCGGCCAGGTGGTCGACGCCGAGCTGATCGTCTACCTGACCGGCTTCCAGCCGGCGGTGGACGAGGCGGTCGAGCAGAACGGCGGCGACCGCGCGTTCGACGTGGCCGGTGTCGCCCCGCTGCTCGACGCCGCTGCCGGTGGCCACGAGCACGACCACGAGGGCGAGGCCGGCCACGAGGAGGAGGGCGGCGGCAAGGACCCGCACCTCTGGCTCGACCCGACCCGGCTGGCCACCGTCGGCGACAAGCTCGCCGAGCGCCTCGGCGCGGTCGACCCGGACCACGCCGCCGACTACACCGCCCGGGCCGGCGCGCTGCGCGCCGAGCTGACGACGCTCGACACCGAGTACGCCGAGGGCCTGCGTTCCTGCCAGCGCCGCGAGATCGTGACCAGCCACACCGCCTTCGGTTACCTGGCCGAGCACTACAAGCTGGAGCAGATCGGGCTCACCGGCCTCACCCCGGAGGCCGAACCCTCCCCGCAGCGGCTCGCCGAGGTCGCGCGGGAGGCCCGGGCGCACCAGGCCGGTACGATCTTCTTCGAGACGCTGGTCAGCCCGAAGGTCGCCGAGACGATCGCCCGGGAGGTCGGGGCGAAGACCGCGGTCCTGGACCCGATCGAGGGCCCGCCCGCCGAGGGCGACTACCTGTCGGCCATGCGCGCCAACCTCCAGACCCTGCGAACCGCCCTGGACTGCTCATGACCTCATCACCCGTGATCGACATCGCGCACGCCACCGTCGGCTACGACGGCCGGCCGGTGCTGCGGGACGTCTCGCTGACGCTGACCGCCGGCGAGGTGGTCGCCGTACTCGGCGCCAACGGCTCCGGCAAGTCGACGCTGGTCCGCGCCGCGCTCGGCCTGGTGCCGCTCGGGGCCGGGTCGGTCACCCTGTTCGGCACGCCGCAGCGCCGCTTCCGGCAGTGGCACCGCATCGGGTACGTCCCGCAGCGGCTCGGCGCCGGCGGCGGGGTGCCCGCCACGGTGGCCGAGGTGGTGGCGTCCGGGCGGCTGGCCCGCCGGGGCGTGCTCCGGCCGGCGGGGCGGGCGGACCGGGAGGCGGTGACGGCGGCGCTGCGCGCGGTCGGGCTCGCCGACCGGGCCGGTGACCCGGTCGCCACGCTCTCCGGCGGGCAGCAGCAGCGCGCCCTGATCGCCCGCGCGCTGGCCGGCGGCCCGGAGCTGCTGGTGCTGGACGAGCCGACCGCCGGCGTGGACGCGGCCAGCCAGGAGGCGTTCGCCGGGGCGCTGCGCGGCTTCCGCGACGGCGGCGGCACGGTGCTGCTGGTCGCCCACGAGCTGGGGCCGCTGCGCCCGCTGATCAGCCGGGCCGTGGTGGTGCACCAGGGCGGGATCGCCCACGACGGCGCGGTGCCCGAGCCGGCCGGCCACCACGCCGACCCGGACCACGAGCACGTGCACCCGCACTGCGACGAGGAGCCCGCCGGGCTCTGGAGGAGCATCTGAGATGGACCTCTTCCAGTACGACTTCATGCTCCGTGCCCTGGTCGGCGCGCTGGTCATCGGCCTGGCCGCGCCGGCGCTCGGCATCTACCTGGTGCAGCGCCGGCTGGCGCTGATCGGCGACGGCATCGGGCACGTGGCGCTCACCGGCGTCGGCGCCGGGCTGCTGCTCAACCGCTCCCCGGTGCTGGTGGCGGTGCTCGCCGCCACGCTCGGCGCGGTCGTCATCGAGCTGGTCCGCGCGTACGGGCGCACCTCCGGCGACCTCGCGCTGGCGTTGCTGTTCTACGGCGGCATCGCCGGCGGCGTGATGCTCGTCGGCCTCTCCGACGCCAGCAGCGGGTCGCTCAACGCGTACCTCTTCGGGTCGCTGACCACCACGTCGCAGGGCGACCTGGTCACCATCGGCGTGCTCGGCGCGGTGCTGCTGGTGACCATGCTGGTGCTGCGCCCGGCGCTGTTCGCGGTCTGCCACGACGAGGAGTACGCGCGCGTCTCCGGCCTGCCGGTACGGGCGCTGAACCTGCTCGTCGCGGTGGGCACCGCGGTGACCGTGACCATCGCCATGCGGGCGGTCGGGGTGCTGCTGATCAGCGCGTTGATGGTGGTGCCGGTGGCCACCGCCCAGCAGGTGACCCGCGGTTTCCGGTCCACCATGACGGCGGCCATGGCGTTGGGCCTGTTCGCGGCCGGGGCCGGGGTGTGGGTGGCCGCCACGGCCGACACCGCGCCCGGCGCCTCGGTGGTGCTGGTGGCGATCGGCTCGTTCCTGGTGGTGGCGCTGCTGGCGGCCGGCGGGCGGGCGCTGCGGCGGCGCCGCGGCCGGGCGACGCCGACTCCCGCGCCGGTCGAGCCGGCCGAGCACGAGGTGCTGCTCGGATGAGAGCGCCCCAACCGGCAGTGGTTATCGTTACGGGGTGACCGGGACCAACGGGTACGACGCCTTCGAGGGCGCGGGCGAGCTGCTCCGCGCCCTCTCGGCCCCGATCCGGCTCGCCATCGTCAGCGAGCTGGCCGAGGGTGAGCGCTGCGTGCACGAGCTGGTCGAGACGCTCGGCGCCCCGCAGCCGCTGGTCTCCCAGCACCTGCGCGTGTTGCGCGGCGCCGGGGTGGTGCGCGGCTCGCGACGCGGCCGGGAGATCGCGTACGCGCTCGTCGACGAGCACGTCGCGCACATCGTGGCGGACGCGGTCAGCCACGCCGGGGAGGGACCGGCATGACCACCGGCACGCCGCGTACCACCCGGCAACGCAGCGCGGTGAGCGCGCTGCTGGACGAGGTCGAGGGCTTCCACAGCGCCCAGGACCTGCACGCCATGCTGCGCCGACGGGGCGACCGGATCGGGCTGACCACGGTCTACCGGACGTTGCAGGTGCTCGCCGACGCCGGCGAGATCGACGTGATGCGCCCGCCCGGTGGCGAGCATCTCTACCGACGGTGCAGCGACGACGGGCACCACCACCACCTGGTCTGCCGGGGCTGCGGTCGTACCGTCGAGGTGGCCGGGCCGGCGGTGGAGAAGTGGGCGGACCGCATCTCCGCCGAGCACGGCTTCACCGAGGTCAGCCACACCCTGGAGATCTTCGGGACCTGCCCGGCCTGCGCCGGCCGGTAAATCCGACCGGTGCCGCCGTGGCCGCGCCGTGGCAGGCTGTCCGGCGTGAAGATCTACGCCGACCGTTTTCCGACCGCCCTCCGCCAGCTCCTGACCGACCTGCTCGTGGTCGTCTGGGTGTACGCGGCGATCCGCTTCGCGCTCTGGCTGCACGACCTGGTCGAGAAGCTCGCCGTACCCGGGCAGAAGCTGGAGGGCGCCGGTGCCGGCCTCGCCGACAACCTGGCCGACGCCGGCGGCAAGGTGGGCCGGGTGCCGCTGGTCGGCGACGAGCTGACCGCGCCCTTCACCCGGGCCGCCGACGCCGCGCGCGCGATGGCCGAGGCCGGCCGGGACCAGCAGGAGCTGGTCGGCCAGTTGGCGCTCGCGTTGACCGTCGCGGTGCTGGTGTTCCCGCTCGGCCTGGTGCTGTTCGGCTGGCTGCCGCTGCGGGTGCGCTGGATGCGCCGGGCCGGCGCGGCGAAGGCCATGTCCGCCGCGCCCGCCGGCCGGGACCTGCTGGCGTTGCGCGCGCTCGCCGGTCAGCCGCTGTCGAAGCTCCAGCGGATCGCGCCGGACGTGGCCGAGGCGTGGCGGCGCGGCGACGACGCCACCGTCGACGCGCTCGCCGCGCTGGAGCTGCGCGGACTGGGGTTGCGCACCGGCCGGTAGGGTGTCCCGGTGCTGTACTTCCTGATCGTCGTGGCCGTGCTGCTGCTGGCCT
Source organism: Micromonospora sp. NBC_01392 (assembly GCF_045040125.1). Classification (NCBI taxonomy): domain Bacteria; kingdom Bacillati; phylum Actinomycetota; class Actinomycetes; order Micromonosporales; family Micromonosporaceae; genus Micromonospora; species Micromonospora sp. NBC_01392. The sequence goes on from NZ_CP109549.1 coordinate 5,845,245, forward strand.
ACGCGGGCGTGCTGGTGAGTTTCGTCCGCAAGGGCCGCAAGATCCCGCCGGCGGCCTACCTGGTGCTGGCCGCGCTCAACGGCCTGATCCTTGCCGCGGTGATCGCCTGGGCCATCGCCCGCCGCTGAGCGGGTGTTAAAAGGGGCCCCCTCCTCTGCCGGAGGCGTTAACAGGGGGCCCCTCCTTTCACAGGCGGCGGCGGACGTCGTGGGCGGTGGAGGGGCCTGGGGTCCAGGGGGCCACCCAGGGGAGGTCAGTTGGTGGGGTGATCACGCCGGTCTCTACCGAGGCGTAGCGGCCGGCGACGATCCGCTTCGCGGCGGCCACGTCGACCGAGTCGGTGTTCGACCAGAGGCCGGTGAACAGCTCGTCGACGCGCAGCCGCGCCTGGCGGCAGAACAGGTCGGCCAGCTCGATGTTCTCCGGGTGTTCGAGCCGCTCGGCGTACGCCCGGACGCAGACCGCGGACATCGCGAACAGCTCCGCGCCGATGTCCACCACCCGGCCGAGGAACGCCTGCTTGCGCTCCATCTTCCCCTGCCACCGGGACATCGCGTAGAACGTCGACCGGGCCAGCTTGCGGGAGGTCCGCTCGACGTGCCGCAGGTGCCCGGCCAGCGGCCCGAACTCCTGGTACGCCCCGGGCGCCTGCCCCTTGCCGACCGCGAGCGTGGGCAGCCACTTCGCGTAGAAGGCACCGGCCCGCGCGCCGGCGGCGGCCTTGCGGCCCAGCCCGGCGTCCGGGTCGATGATGTCGCCGGCCACCGAGAGGTGCGCGTCGACCGCCTCGCGGGCGATCAGCAGGTGCATGATCTCGGTGGACCCCTCGAAGATCCGGTTGATCCGCAGGTCCCGCAGGAGCTGCTCGACCGCGGCCGGTCGTTCGCCCCGGGCTTCGAGCGAGTCGGCCGTCTCGTAGCCGCGCCCGCCCCGGATCTGGATCAGCTCGTCGGCGATCCGCCACGCCATCTCGCTGGCGTACAGCTTGACCAGCGCCGCCTCGATCCGGATGTCGTTGCGGTCGTCGTCGGCGAGCAGGCAGGACAGGTCCAGCATGGACTCCATGCCGTACGTGGTGGCGGCGATGAACGACAGCTTCTTCGCCACCGCCTCGTGCTCGCCGACCGGCCGGCCCCACTGGACCCGGTCGGCGGCCCACTCCCGGGCCACGTTCAGCGCCCACTTGCCGGCGCCCACGCACATCGCCGGCAGCGACAGCCGGCCGGTGTTCAGCGTGGTCAGCGCGATCTTCAGGCCCTTGCCCTCGCCGCCGATCACGTTCTCGGCCGGCACCACCACGTCGTGGAACCGGGTGAGGCTGTTCTCCAGGCCGCGCAGCCCGACGAAGGAGTTGCGCCGTTCCACCGTGATGCCCTCGCTGTCGCCCTCCACCACGAACGCGGTGATCCCGCCGCGCCGCCCCTCGGAGGCCGGCACCCGGGCCATCACCACCAGCAGGGTGGCGACCGTGCCGTTGGTGGCCCAGAGCTTCACCCCGTTGAGCCGGTAGCCGGTGCCGTCGGAGGTGGGCTCGGCGGTGGTGGCCAGCCGCGCCGGGTCGGAGCCGACGTCCGGCTCGGTGAGCAGGAACGCGGAGACCTCGCCGGCGGCCAGCCGGGGCAGGAAACGGTCCTTCTGCTCGGGCGTGCCGAACATCTTCAGCGGCTGCGGCACGCCGATCGACTGGTGCGCGGAGAGCAGCGCGCCGATCGCCGGGCTCACCGAACCGGCGAGCATCAACGCCCGGCAGTAGTGCAGGTTGCTGAGCCCGAGCCCGCCGTACTTCCGGTCGATCTTCATGCCGAACGCGCCGAGCCGGGCCATGCCGTGGAACACGTCGTCCGGGATCCGCGCGTCGCGCTCGATCGCCGCGCCGTCCACCTCGGCGCCCAGGTACGCCCCGAACGCGTCGAGGAACTCCGCCGCGCGGGCGATGTCGGCCGGGTCGGACCGGGGCCACGGGTTGATCAGGTCGAGCCGGAACCGGCCGAGGAAGAGTTCCTTGCCGAAACTGGGCCGGTCCCAGGCCGCCTCGCGGGCCGCCTCGGCGACCTGGCGGGCCTCCTTCTCGGAGACCTGGCCCGCCTCGGTGGGGAGCGGCCCCACCCCGTCGGCGTTGTTCTGTGTCGTGGTCACGGCTGCCTCCTGGATGGTCGGTCCGGCTGCGATCGACGCGCTCGACGAAAACGACGCTACCCCCGGGTGTTACCCAGGGGTAGCGTCGCGTGCACGTCCGATTTGGCGGACCGTCAGTCGCCGGCCAGCGTCTGCGGGTCGTCGTCATCGTCGTCGACGTCGTCCTCGCCCCAGTTGCGGCGGGCAAACGGCAGGATCACCCAGAACGTCAGGAACCAGAGCCCGGTGACGGCGCTGAGCACGAACGCGATCGGCCGGGGCAGCACGAAGTCGGTGATCAGCAGCACCGCGCTGACCATCGCGATCAGCATGAAGAACAGGCCGCCGGTGGCCATCCGGTGGGAGAAGCGGACCAGTTCCGGCTTGCGCCCCTGCCGGAACAGCGCCCGGTGGAACGCGACCGGCGAGATGATCATCGCGGTGGCCGCGGCGGCGGCCAGCAACGCCACGATGTAGACGTCACGCTGGAACTCGGTGGTCCGGGTGAACCCGTTGCTGAACGGCAGCGTCAGCAAGAAGGCGAAGAGGATCTGCACGCCGGTCTGCGCGACGCGCAGCTCCTGCAACAGGTCGGCGAAGTTGCGCTGCCAGCGCTGCTTCTCGGATTCCTTGGACACTCGTGAACCTCCGGGGAAGACGGCACGGCCGGCGGGTGAACACCCGCCGGCAGCAGCGCCTGTGCCCGATTCGGGCGCTCGCGAAACCGGCTCACGATCCCCGGCGGATCCGTCCCGCGTACCGGGCTTCCAGGTCGGCGTTGTGCTCGTCGCCGCCGGTGATGTTGGCGGACAGGTAGACCGGCGGCCGCTCCCCCGCCGCCACCAGCCGGGCCACCACCTCGACAGTGATCTGCTGGGCCAGCAGCGCGGCGGTGATCGACGAGACTGCGCCGACCGCGCCGCCGCCGGGCAACGGCAGCGTGGCGTCGCCGTACGGGGCGCCGTTGTCCAGCACCACGTCGGCGAAGTCGGCCAGCTTCCGCCCGGACGGGTGCCGCGAGGTCATCCGCGCCGAGTGCCGTGCGGAGGTGATCGCCACCAGCCCGTGCCCGCGCTGCTTCACGATCGACGCGAACTCGACCATCGCCCCGTTCACGCCCGAGTTGGAGGCGAGCACGAACACGTCCGGCGGCCGGACCGGGGCCAGCTCGTAGAGCCGGTGCGCCACCGCCGGCTCGCGTTCCAGCTTCGGGCCGAGCACGTCGGCCGACTCGCCGCCGTGCAGGACCAGGTCGCGCAGCGCGATGCGGTTGGTGGGCACCAGCCCGCCGGCGCGGCCGGCGATCTCCATGGCGAGCGCCTCGGAGTGCCCGGTGCCGAACGCGTGCACCACCCCGTCGGCACGGAGCGCCGCCACGATCAGATCGGCCGCCTCGGCCACGTTCGCCCGCTGCTCGGTGGCCACCCGCTGCATCGTCGACGTGACCGTCGCCAGGTACGCCTCGGCGCTCACCGTCATGCCTCCTCCGTCCCTCGGACCCGGGCCAGGACCGCCTCGGCCAGCGGACCCGGGGCCTCGTCCGGGATCCAGTGGCTGACGCCGGACAGGGTCACCAACCGGTAGTCGCCGGTGACGTGTCCCGCGCACGCCTCGGCGGCGGTCCGGCCGACCGCCACGTCCTTGTCGCTCCACACGTACGTGGTCGGCACCGCCACCGGGCCGACCGCCTTCATGTCCGACCCGCTCATCGCGCGGTACCAGTTCAGCGCCGCGGTGAGCGCCCCCGGCTCCCGCATCGGGTCGGCGTACCGGGCGACGGTGGCCGCGTCGCCGACGCCGCGCAGCAGCCGGCGCAGCGCGGCGCCGTGCAGCGCCAGCAGCACCTTCTCCGCCTTGCCCGGCATCCGGAACAGCGCCATGTAGGCGGACTTGGCCTTCTGCCGGGGATCGTTGGCGAGCGCGTGGCCCATCGCGGCCGGGTGCGGCACCGACACCGCGGTCAGCGTCCGCACCCGCTCCGGGTGCGCCGCCGCCAGGCCCCAGGCCACGATCGCGCCCCAGTCGTGGCCGACCAGGTGCGCGGCGGTCACCCCGAGCGCGTCCAGCACGGCCGTCGCGTCGGCCACCAGCTCCGGAATCCGGTACGCCTCGACCGCCGCCGGCCGCGCGCCGGGCGAGTAGCCGCGCTGGTCGAGCGCGTACGTGCGCAGCCCGGCGGCGTGCAGCGCGGGCGTCACCGCGTCCCACTCGCCGGCGTGCTGCGGAAAGCCGTGCAGCAGCAGGACGGGGTCGCCGCCCTCGGGGCCGCCGGTGCGTACCTCGAACGTCAGATTTCGCGCCTCGACCTGCATGATCGCCAGCCTACCGACAGTCGCCCTGCTGGGCCCGGCCCCGACGTCGGTGCTAGCGTCTGCGACGAGACAACTTCACATCCGACAGGGGAGCGCACAGCGCTGAGAGTGCGGGCCGGTGCCCGCAGACCCTCGAACCTGATCTGGGTAATGCCAGCGCAGGGAGTTCGGTCGACCTCCAGCCGCGTCGACGTCCGGCATTCCGGGCGCGGCGTGCGTCTTCTCCTGGTTCCTCACCACGAACTGGGAGCCACCATGAACCACACCGACAGCAACCGCTGGCGTACCGTCGACATCGTCGTCGCCTCGGTCATCGCCGTCGCCTTCGGCGTCGTCTTCTGGGCCTGGGGCCTGCTCTGGAGCGCCACCGACGCGGCGTTCGCGTTCTTTCCGCCGGCGCAGGCGGTGCTCTACGGCGTGTGGCTGATCCCGGCGGTGCTCGCCGGCCTGATCATCCGCAAGCCGGGCGCCGCGCTCTACTGCGAGACGGTGGCCGCGATCGTCTCCGCGCTGCTGGGCAGCCAGTGGGCGGGCATCGTGATCCTCCAGGGCCTGATGCAGGGCATCGGCGCGGAGTTGGCGTTCGCCGCGTTCCGCTACCGCTCGTTCAAGCTGCCGGTGGCGGTGCTGGCCGGCGCGCTGACCGGCCTGGGCGCGGCGATCTTCGACTTCGTCTACTGGAACAAGGCGTACGAGCTGACCTCCTACCGCATCCCGTACGCGCTCATCACGATCGTCAGCGCCACGATCGTCGCCGGCTTCGGCGCGTGGGTGCTCACCCGCGCGCTGGCCAACACCGGCGTCCTGGACCGCTTCCCCGCCGGCCGCGACCGAGCCCTGGTCTGAGGGGTCCCGCCGTTGATCAAGGAGTTCGCGTCGGCGGCGGGCGGTTTCCCTGACGCAAACTCCTTGATCAACGAGGCTGGGGAGGGGGTGGCGCGGTGAGCGGGGTGGTTCTGCGGGGGTTCGGGTGGCGGCACGGGGGACGGAGACGCTGGGCGGTGCGCGGGGTTGACCTGCGGGTCGAGAGCGGGGAGCGGGTGCTGCTGCTCGGGGCCTCCGGTGCCGGGAAGAGCACGCTGCTGGCGGCGCTGGCCGGGCTGCTGCCGGAGGACTCCGGCGAGCAGGAGGGCACCGTCGAGATCGACGGGCTGGACCCGCGCAAGGCGCGCGAACGCGTCGGCGTGGTGTTCCAGGACCCGGAGACCCAGCTCGTGATGGCCCGCTCCGGCGACGACGTCGCGTTCGGGCTGGAGAACCGCGGCGTGCCGGCCGAGGAGATCTGGCCCCGGGTCGACGAGGCGCTGCGCCGGGTCGGCTTCCCCTACCACCGGGACCGCCCGACCGCCGCGCTCAGCGGCGGCGAGCAACAGCGGCTGGCCCTCGCCGGGGCGCTCGCGCTGCGGCCGGGGCTGCTGCTGCTCGACGAGCCGACCGCCAACCTCGACCCGGCCGGCGCCGCGCTGATCCGCCGGGCGGTCGCGGACGCGCTCGACCCGGACACCACGCTGATCCTGGTGGAGCACCGGGTCGCCGAGGCGCTGCCGCTCGTCGACCGGGTGGTGGTGCTGGAACCGGGTGGCGGCGTGCGCGCCGACGGTCCGCCCGGCGCGGTCTTCGCCGCGCACGGCGAGGCGCTGGCCGCCGCCGGGGTCTGGGTGCCCGGGCACACCGTGCCGCCGCGACCCGCCACCGCGCCGGCCGGCGACGTGCTGCTCACCGCCGACCGGCTCGGCCTGCCGCCCCGGTTGGCCCCCACCGACCTCCGGGTACGCGCCGGCGAGGCGCTCGCCGTCCTCGGCCCGAACGGCGCCGGCAAGTCCACGCTGGCGCTGCTCCTCGGCGGCCTGCTGCGCCCCGGCACCGGCACGGTCACCGCGGCCACGGAACTGGCCGGGCGGGACGCGCGTACTCCCCCGCACCGCTGGCGGGCGCCGGCGCTGGCCCGCCGGATCGGCTCGGTCTTCCAGGACCCGGAGCACCAGTTCGTCACCGGTACGGTCCGCGACGAACTGGCGCTCGGCCCGCGCCGGACCGGACAGTCCGAGGCGGCGGTCACCGCCACCGTGGACGCGCTGCTGCACCGGCTGCGGCTGGACCGGCTGGCCGGCGCCAACCCGTACACCCTCTCCGGTGGCGAGGCGCGGCGGCTGAGCGTGGCGACCGCCCTGGCCACCGCGCCCCGCCTGCTGATCTGCGACGAGCCCACGTTCGGCCAGGACCGGCGCACCTGGCGGGAACTGGTCGACCTGCTCGCCGAGCTGCGCGACGCCGGACACGGCGTGGTCACGGTGACCCACGACGCGGACTTCGTCGCCGCGCTGGCCGACCGGACGCTCACGCTGGACCGCCCGGCCGGGTCCGACGAGCCGGGCCGTCCCGGTTCGGCGCGGCGTCCGTCACCGCCGGGCCCTCCCGGTTCGGCGCGGCACCCGTCACCGCCGGGCCGAGGGGCGGGTGCGCCGTGATCGACCTGGAGCCGGTGGCGACGCCGGGCGCCCCGCTGGCCCGGCGCAACCCGGTGGCGAAGCTGGCCGCCGCGATGGTGTTCACCATCGTGCTGGTGGCGACGCTGGACCCGGTCGCGCCGGCCATCGCCATCGCGGTCGAGCTGGCCGTGCTGCCGCTGTTCGGGGTCCGCTACCGGGTGCTGGCCCGCCGGGCGTGGCCGCTGCTGGCCGCCGCCGTCGGCATCCTGGTCACGCTGGTGCTCTTCGCCGCCGACCGGTCCGGCCCGGTGCTGGTCGAGGCCGGGCCGGTGCTGGTCACCCAGGGCGTCCTGGTCACCGCGCTCGGGCTGGTGCTACGCATGCTCGCGGTGGCGCTGCCCGGCATCATCGTGTTCGCCACCACGGACCCGACCGAACTGGCCGACGCGCTGATCCAGAACGCGAAGGCGCCGGCCCGGTTCGCCATCGGCGCGCTGGCCGCGTTCCGGCTGGTGCCGCTCCTCGAACAGGAGTGGCGGATGATCAGCATGGCCCGCCGGGCCCGGGGCGTGGACGCCGGCCGCAACCCGGTGGCCAAGCTGCGGCTCTTCGCGTCCACCGCGTTCACGCTGCTGGTCGGCGCGATCCGGCGCGGCACCCGGCTGGCCGTGGCGATGGACGCCCGGGGCTTCGACGCGGGCACCCCGCGTACGGTCGCCCGCCGACAGCGCTTCACCCGCGCGGACGCCCTGCTCGTGCTCGCCGCCGCCCTGCTGGCCGGTGCCGCCCTGACCACGAGCATCCTCCTGGGCACCTTCCGCCCCCTGATCGGCTGACCCCTCCCCCCTCCCCTCCCCCCTCCCCTCCCCCTCCCCGCCCCCGCCCCGTTGATCATGAAGTTGACGGTGACAGATGTCCGATTCGTCACCGCCAACTTCATGATCGACGCCGCTTGGCGCAGATCGTCGACGGGGAGGTGCCGGATCTGCGGCGGTCAGCTGCGCCGGAAGGCGTAGAAGCGGTTCTGGCCGGCTCGCTGGCTACGACCGGCCAGGCGGGGGTCGCGGCCGGTGGGTGGACCGGCCTTCGGCGGCGTCGGACGCGCCGGTGTCGAATCGGCCGACGTCGGAGTGGCCGACGGGGAATCGGCCGACGCCGGAAGGGACACCGCCGGAGCGGGCGACACCGAAGCGGGCGACACCGAAGCGGGTGACACCGAAGCGGGTGACACCGAAGCGGGTGACGGGGAATCAGGCGGCGTCACCGGCGTCGGCGGGGACACGGTGAGCGCGTCGAGATCCGTCGGCGTCAGCCCCAGCGGGGACGACGACGGCTTGCGGGACTTCTTCGGGTTGCGCTTCGCGGGCATCCGCGGGCCTCCTGTCTGTCGGGCGCGCCGACCACGGTCGCGCCGGGGGCGCGTCCTACGGGGACGCGCCGAGCGGGTGCGATCCGGTGCGATCCGACCGCGACAGACACCGCGCACGACGGCGGCGGGACGGGATGCGGACGCCCGGAGCAGGACGGGTCCGCGGCATCTGCGGCGGCGGACCGGCTCGGAGGAAGGGCGTCAGTTGCGCATGCCGACACGCTAACCCGACGCCACCGACATTCGCACCCGAATTACTGACACCATCGTCGGCATGCTTGTCGCGTTCTCCATCACCCCGCTCGGCGTGGGTGAGTCCGTGGGCGACCCGGTCGCCGACGCCGTCCGGGTGGTCCGCGAGTCCGGCCTGCCGAACCGGACCGATGCCATGTTCACCACCGTCGAGGGTGAGTGGGACGAGGTGATGGCGGTGGTGAAGCGGGCCGTCGACACCGTCGCGGCCCAGGCGCCCCGCGTCAGCCTGGTGCTCAAGGCCGATCTGCGCCCCGGCGTGACCGACGCGTTGACCGCGAAGGTGGCGCACATCGAGGCGCGTCTCGCCGAGGGATGAGACGCGCCGCCACCGCCTCCTCACCCGCCGTCGCGGTGTGATCCCCTCACGCCACGACCGCGATACGGTCGCAGGACGGTAACGAGGACGGCCGCGGTCAGCGGCGCGGACGAGAGGTGGCGGTACGCATGGCAGAGCAGGCGACGGCGCAGATCGGGGTCACCGGTCTGGCCGTGATGGGTCGCAACCTGGCCCGGAACCTGGCCCGCAACGGCTTCGCCGTGGCGGTGCACAACCGGTCGCCGGAACGCACCCGCAGCCTGGTCGCCGAGCACGGTGACGAGGGCACGTTCGTGCCGTCCGAGTCGCTCGCCGACTTCGTCGCCTCGCTGGAGCGGCCACGCGCGGTGATCGTGATGGTGAAGGCCGGCGCGCCGACCGACGCCGTGATCGACGAGCTGATCCCGCTGCTGGAGGAGGGGGACATCGTCGTCGACTGCGGCAACGCGCACTTCGCCGACACCCGCCGCCGCGAGGAGGCGCTGCGCACGCACGGGCTGCACTTCGTCGGCACCGGCGTCTCCGGCGGCGAGGAGGGCGCGCTGCGCGGCCCGAGCATCATGCCGGGCGGCTCGGCGGAGTCCTACCAGAAACTCGGGCCGATCTTCGAGAAGATCGCCGCGCAGGTCGAGGGCGCGCCCTGCTGCCGGCACGTCGGCCCGGACGGCGCCGGCCACTTCGTGAAGATGGTGCACAACGGCATCGAGTACGCCGACATGCAGCTCATCGCCGAGGCGTACGACCTGTTGCGGGCCGGCCTGTCGGCGAGCCCGGCGGAGATCGCGGACATCTTCCGGGAGTGGAACGGCGGCGAGCTGGAGTCGTTCCTGATCGAGATCACCGCGGACGTGCTCGGGCACACCGACGCGGCGACCGGCCACGCGTTCGTGGACGTGGTGCTCGACCAGGCCGAGCAGAAGGGCACCGGCCGCTGGACCGTGCAGAGCGCGCTGGACCTGGGCATCCCGATCACCGGCATCGCCGAGGCCACGTTCGCCCGCTCGCTGTCCGGCCACGCGGACCAGCGCGAGGCGGCCCGGCGCGTGTTCGCCGACGCCGGCGAGAAGTGGCAGGTGGAGGACCGGGACACGTTCGTCGAGGACGTGCGCCGCGCGCTGCTGGCCAGCAAGATCGTCGCGTACGCGCAGGGCTTCGACCACATCCGTGCCGGCAGCCGGGAGTACGACTGGAACATCGACCTGGGCGGCACGGCCACCATCTGGCGGGGCGGCTGCATCATCCGGGCCCGCTTCCTGGACCGCATCCGGGAGGCGTACGACGGCGAGCCGGAGCTGGCGACGCTGCTCGTCGCGCCGTGGTTCGCCGACCGGGTCAGCGCCGGTGTCCCGGCCTGGCGGCGGGTGGTGGCCGACGCGGCCCGGGCGGGCGTGCCGACCCCGGCCTTCGCGTCGTCGCTGGCCTACTTCGACGCGCTGCGGGCGCAGCGGCTGCCGGCCGCGCTGATCCAGGGGCTGCGGGACAACTTCGGCGCGCACACCTACCACCGGGTGGACCGGGACGGCGCGTTCCACACCCGCTGGGCCGGCGACCGCTCCGAAGTGGAGGGCTGAGCCCCACCACGCTCACCCGGCCGGCGGCCCGGGTCCACGGCGCGTCATCGGACGCGTCGGGCCGGGGCCGTCGCCGGGTCACCGGGCCCAGTCCGCCGCCGGCTCACCGGCGGCCAGCTCGCCGATCTCGCCGGACCGGACGGTGGGGGTGTGTCCGAGGTCGGCGCACCACCGCTCGGCGACGCCGGCGCACAACTCGGCGACCGCCTCCCGGCGGCTCGGCTCCACCAGGTCGGCGGCGGCCAGGGCGGCCGTCATCTCGTACCCGAGATCGCGCATCTTCCACCCCCGTGGCGGCGCGTCCCGGCGGCGCGCCCTGCGCCGATGGTAAAGCGGAACGCCCCACGGATGCGGGGCGTTCCGCCGATGGCCGGCCGACGCCGGCCGACAGGTCAGAAGAACCGACGCCGCTTGGCCTTCTGCGGCCGCAGCAGGTCCGCGCCCTTGGTCAGCAGGCGGCTCACCCCGGTCGGCCCGCGACGGGCCTCCAGCGTGTGGCTGAGCCGGCGGGCGCCGGCCGCCGCCAGCGGCACGGCGACCGCCATGACCGCCCACTGCCCGATCCGCTTCTGAATCATGTGGTTCACCTCCGCGTTTGCTGTTGTCCCTACCGGTACCCAGCGCGTCGCGTCGGTAAGCGTGAGCTCAGACTCCCGGGGCCACCGGGTTGGGTAGCGCGCCGCCGAAGCGGCGGTCCCGCTGGGCGTACAGCTCGCAGGCGTACCAGAGATGACGGCGGTCGAAGTCGGGCCAGAGCGTGTCCAGGTAGACCAGCTCCGCGTACGCGGTCTGCCAGAGCAGGAAGTTCGAGATGCGCTGCTCGCCGGAGGGACGCAGGAACATGTCCACCTCGGGCACCTCGGGGTGGTAGAGGTAACGCGCCACCGTCTTCTCGGTGACCTTGTCCGGATGCAGCTTGCCGGCGGCGACGTCCCGGGCGATCGCGGCGGCGGCGTCGGCGATCTCCGCCTGGCCGCCGTAGTTGACGCAGAACTGGAGCGTCAGCGTCGAGTTGTCCCGGGACATCTCCTCGGCGGTCTGCAACTCGGAGATGACGCTCTTCCAGAGCCGCCCGGCCCGACCCGACCACACCACCCGGACGCCCAGGTCGACGAGCTGGTCCCGGCGGCGGCGGATGACGTCGCGGTTGAAGCCCATCAGGAAGCGGACCTCGTCCGGCGAGCGACGCCAGTTCTCGGTGGAGAACGCGTACGCGGACAGGTAGGGGATGCCCATCTCGATCGCGCCCTCGACGGTGTCGAACAGGCTGTGCTCGCCCTGCTCGTGCCCCTTGGTGCGGGGCAACCCCCGCTCCTTGGCCCAGCGGCCGTTGCCGTCCATCACGATGGCGACGTGCCGGGGCACCGCGGCGGGCGGCAACGCCGGCGGCCGGGCACCGGACGGGTGCGGGGTCGGCGGCACCGGCTCACGGCGGTGCGCCCTCGTCGATCGGATCACTCGGTCATCTCCCTGTTCACACCAGCGACGGCGGGCCCGGCGCCGGTGCGCGGCGGGACCACACCCGGCCCCGCGCCGCCGGGCGGCGGGACCGCGCCGGGCGCCGGGGCACCCCGGTCGACCAGCGGCAGCGAGCGTAGCGCGCGCTCCAGATGCCACTGGAGGTGCGCCGCGACCAGCCCACTGCACTCCCGGCGTACGCCGTTCTCGGCGGCGTCGGCGTACGCCCAGTCGCCGGTGGTCAGCGCGGACATCAGCACGAACGTGGCCGGCGCGGGATGGGCGGCGCCGGGCGGCCGGCAGTCCGGGCAGACGGCGCCGCCGGCCGGCACCGAGAACGCGCGGTGCGGACCCGGCTCGCCGCAGACCGCGCAGGCGGCCAGCGCCGGCGCCCAGCCGGCGAACGCCATGCCGCGCAGCAGGTACGCGTCGAGCACCAGCGTGGTGGCGTGATCGCCGCGGGCCAGGGACTTCATCGCGCCGAGGGTGAGCTGGAACAGCCGCAGCGACGGCTCCCGCTCGACCGGGGTCAGCCGTTCGGCGGTCTCGGCGATCGCGCTGGCCGCCGTGTAGCGGGGGTAGTCGCCGAGGAACCGCTTGCCGTACAGCTCGATCGCCTCGACCTGGCTCACGGTGTGCAGCGAGCTGCCCTGGTTGCCCTTGGGGTCGCCGGCGAGTTGGAGGTCGACGTGGCCGAACGGCTCCAGCCGGGCGCCGAACCTGCTGGTGGTGCGCCGGACGCCCCGGGCCACCGCGCGCAACCGGCCGTGTCGGCGGGTGAACAGCGTGATGATCCGGTCGGACTCGCCCAGCTTCTGCACGCGCAGCACCACCGCGTCGTCGCGGTAGAGCTGTCGGCGGTACCCGGCCATCGGTCCATTCTCCCTCGGGGTGCGATCTCAGGGTCGGCTCGGGGTGGACCGGCGGGCGATCCCGGATGTGGCGGTCACCCGGCCGGCCCTAGTGTGCTGGCCATGGCTTCGCTCCGAACGGCGTTCCGGCCGCGCGGCACCGCTTCCCGGCCGTACGGCACCGCGTCCCGCCCGCGCGCGGTGGTGGCGGCGACCGCGGCCGCCGCGCTCATCGTGCTCGCCGGGTGTGACACCCTCTCGTTCCGCCGGCTCGACTACGACCAGACCGAACGCGCGAAGATCACCCGGATCACCGTGGACGGCGACGGCGACGGCTCCGGGGACGTGGTGGTGCGCGCCACCGGCCCGGTCGACCAGGTGCAGATCAAGCGCGTGGTCCGCTACCAGGGCGGCGAGCCGGACAGCCGGTACGAGATCAGGGGCGACGAGCTGGTGCTGCCCACCGACTGCGGGCAGCGGTGCAGCATCTCCTGGGAGGTGACCGCGCCGCCCGGCGTGGCGGTCCGGGGCGGCACCGGCTCGGGCAACGTCGACCTCAACGAGGTCGGGGCGGTGGAGTTCACGCTCAGCTCCGGGGACCTGACCGTCAGCGGAGCCAGCGGCGAGGTCCGCGCCTCCACCGCGTCGGGCAACATCCGGCTGACCGAGGTGGCCGGTCCGGTCCGGCTACGGACCGGCTCCGGCGACATCGAGGCCCGCCGGCTCGCCTCCGCGGTCGACGCGGAGGCGGCCCCGGGCAACCTGACCGTCGAGCTGGACCAGCCGGCCCCGGTCCGACTGCACACCACCAGCGGGGACATCGACCTCGCCGTGCCGGCCGGCCGGTACCGGGTGCGGGCCGACGCGAAGTCCGGCGACACCGACGTGCGGGTGTCGAACGACCCCGGTGCGTCCCTGCTGCTCGACGTGACGGCCACCAGCGGCAACGTCACCGTCAGCAGCCGCTGAGCCGGCCGCCGCTGAGTCGGCCGGCGCTCAGTCGGCGGCGCGGACGCTGGACGATCCGGCGGCGCGGCCCGCGGACGACCCGGCGGCCCGGTCCCGGGGCGCGTCGGCGTCGGCGGGCGGCCCGTCGGATCGGCCGGTCGTCGGCCCGGGGGCACGGCGGGGCGCCGGCACCCGGGCCCCGGCGCCGACCAGCCGGCCGGCCGCGCCGGCCGGGGCCGGGCTGGCCGGGGCGTCCGCCGCCCCCGCCGGCACGGTCCGCCGTGGCCGGCCGGGCACCAGTTCCGGGGTACGCCGGGCAGCCACGTCCTCGACCCAGCCGACCAGCAACGTCACCACGCCGACGAGCACGAAGACCAACCCCACCCGCAGCCACAGGCCGACCGGGTCCCGCGGCGACCAGCCGACCACACCGACCAGCGGGGTGAGCGCCACCACGAACGGCATGTGCCAGAGGTAGACGGTGAGCGCCCGCCGGTTCACCACGGTCACCGCCCGGCCGAACACCGGGAACCTGTCGACCCACGCCGCGCCCGTGGGCGCCCGGCCGATCGCCACCAGGATGAACGCGGTCGCCCAGAGCGCGTTGCCCAGCGGGATGTCGTTGATGTCGTAGCCGCGCGGCCCGGGATGGGTGACGATCCACGCCAGGCCGGCCGCGCCGAGCACGCCGGCGACCGGCAGCAGCACCCGGTTGCGCATCCGCCGCAGCAGGCCGTCGTGGTGGGCGAAGCCGAGCAGCCACGCGCCGAAGTAGAGGCCAAACTCGCGCAGCACCGTCGGCGGGTTCAGCAGGATGCCGAACTCGATGGCGGCGAGCAGCGCGTACGGGGCGACCAGCGTGGGCAGCGGCGCGTGGCGGAACAGCCACAGCGCCACCGGCGAGGCGAGCACGAACCAGAGGTAGTCCCGCAGGTACCAGATCGGGCTGAGCGCCAGCCCACCCCAGTAGTTGGCCGGCGGGTCAGTGATCGGGAAGAGCCAGAGCAGCACCTTCGGCTCGAACGTCAGCCCGGTGAGCAGCATCGCCGGCACGAAGACCGCGGCGAGCACCCAGAGCGAGGGCAGCAGCCGACGCAGCCGACGCCCCACGGCGGACACGCCGCTGCGGCCCAGGGACGCGGCCATCAACGACCCGGCCAGGGCGAACATCACCGCCATCGCCGGGAACACCAGCGTGAGCGTGGCGTAGCCGGTGACGTGGTAGGTGACGACGCGCAGGATGGCCAGGAAGCGGAGCAGGTCGAGGTAGCGGTTTCGCATCAGCTCGCAGCGGGGTCCGGGGACAGGGACAGAAGTCCCTACCCTGCTCCCGCCGCCTGTGAAACGTGTAAGAACGCCCACAGAACGTGAGATGCCCCATAAGACTGACTGATCCGGCCCTCAGAAGCCGAGCTTGCGCAACTGCTTCGGGTCGCGCTGCCAGTCCTTCGCCACCCGCACGTGCAGGTCCAGGTAGACCCGGGTGCCCAGCAGCTCCTCGATCTGCCGGCGCGCGGTGGTGCCGACGTGCTTGAGCCGGCTGCCCCGGTGACCGATCACGATCGCCTTCTGGCTGGACCGCTCCACGTAGAGATCCGCGTAGATCTTCGTGAGGTTGCCCTCCGGGATCATCTCCTCCACCACCACGGCGATGGAGTGCGGCAGCTCGTCCCGGACCCCCTCCAGCGCCGCCTCCCGGACCAGCTCGGCGACGAGCACCTGCTCCGGGTCCTCGGTCAGCATGTCGTCCGGGTAGAGCTGGGGCGACTCCGGCAGGTAGCCGGTCATCACGTCGACGAGCGTGTCGACCTGGTGGCCGGAGACCGCGCTCACCGGCACCACGGCCGCGAACTCGCCCAGCTCGCTCACCGCGAGCAGTTGCTCGGCCAGGCGCTTCTTGTCCACCAGGTCGGTCTTGGTGACCACGGCCAGCACGGTCGCCTTGAGGCTGGCCAGCTCGCCGGTGATGAAGCGGTCGCCCCGGCCGACCGGCTCGTTCGCCGGCACGCAGAGCCCGATCACGTCGACCTCGCTCCAGGTCTCCCGGACCAGGTCGTTGAGGCGCTCGCCGAGCAGCGTGCGGGGACGGTGCAGGCCGGGCGTGTCGACCAGCACGAGCTGCGACTCCGGCCGGTGCAGCACCGCCCGGATGATGTGCCGCGTGGTCTGCGGCTTGCTCGACGTGATGGCGATCTTGGTGCCGACGATCGCGTTGGTAAGCGTCGACTTGCCGGCGTTCGGCCGGCCGACGAAACAGGCGAAACCGGCCCGGTACGGGTGGTCCACGGGGGCCGTCACTCGACCACCGTGCCGAGCACCGAGCCGTCCGGCGCGGCCACGTGGATCGGCGCGTCGGCGGAGAGGTCACGCACCGCGGCGTGCCCGGCGCCGTCCAGCGTCGACGCCTCGGTCACCACCACCGCGGCCTCCAGCCGGCTCGCGCCCGCGGCCACCGCCGAGGCGACCGCCAACTGGAGCGCGGTCAGGGTCAGCGACGGCAGCGCCACGCTGGCCGCCGCGTACGTCCGGCCGTCCTGGTCGCGGACCGCCGCGCCCTCCACGGCCCCCACCCGGCCCCGGGCGCCCCGGGCCAGCACGACCAGCTTGCCGTCCTCGGCGCTCAGCTCGGCCGGATCGGCGGGGGTGGGCCGGGCGGCCGGCACGGCGGGTGACTCAGGCATCGGCGGGTTGCCTCTCCTCGGAACGGTTGTGGTTGCCACGGGACTCGGTCGGATCGGGCCGCCCCGCGCCGTCCGGCGCGGAACCCGGCTCGGACCGGCTCACCAGCACGGTGTCGATCCGGTTTCGTCGGCCGGTGGTGCCCTCGGCGATCAGCCGCAGGCCGGCCACCTCGGCCTCGGCGCCCGGGATGGGCACCCGGCCGAGCGCCTGGGCGAGCAAGCCACCGACCGTCTCCACCTCGTCGGTGGGCAGGTCGGTGTCGAACAGCTCGCCCAGATTCTCCACCGGCAGCCGGGCGGTCACCCGCACGGCCCCGTCCGGCAGATGCTCCACCGGTGGGCGCTCGACATCGTACTCGTCGGTGATCTCACCGACGATCTCCTCCAGAATGTCCTCGATGGTGACCAGCCCGCCGGTGCCGCCGTACTCGTCGACCACGATTACCAGGTGGTTCCGAGCCGCCTGCATCTCGGAGAGCAGGTCGTCCACCGGCTTGGACTCCGGCACGAACGTCGCCGGGCGCATCAGCTCGGCCACCGGCATCTGCCGCGCTCCCCGGTCACCCTGGGTCCGCCGGATCAGATCCTTGAGGTAGAGCACGCCGAGCACGTCGTCGACGTTCTCACCGATCACCGGGATGCGGGAGAACCCGGACCGCAGGAAGAGCGCCAACGCCTGCGCGAGCGTCTTACGCTCCTCTATCCACACCATCTCGGTACGCGGCACCATCACCTCACGGGCGATCGTGTCGCCGAGCGCGAAGACCGAGTGGATCATCTGACGCTCGCCGTGCTCCACCACGCCGCGCTGCTCGGCCAGGTCGACCAGCTCACGCAGCTCCACCTGGGTGGCGAACGGCCCCTCGCGGAAGCCCTTGCCCGGGGTCACCGCGTTGCCGATCAGGATCAGCAGCGACGCCAGCGGGTTGAGCGCCCGCCCCAACCAGCGCACCAACGGCGCGACCGCCCGGCCGACCGCGTAGGCGTGCTGCCGGCCCAGCGTGCGCGGCGCGACACCGACCACCACGAAGCTGACCACCGTCATCGCCCCGGCGGTGACCAGGGCCGCCCGCCAGCCGGCGCCGAACGTGTCCACCGCCACCAGCGCGACGAGCGTGGTGGCGGTCAACTCGGCCAGCAGGCGGAGCAGGAGCAGCAGGTTGAGATGGCGGACCACGTCGCCGGCGACCGCCTGGAGGGCACGCGCGCCGCGCGCCCCGTCGCGGGCCAGCTCGGCGGCGCGCGCCGGGGAGACCGCCGCCAGCGCCGCCTCGGTCATCGCGATCAGGCCGGCGAGCACCACCAGCCCGGCCCCGAAGAACAGGAGCTGAAGATCGGGCAGGCCGGCCGGGGCCGCCGCCGCGAGAGTGACCATCACCGGGACCGGGTCGACCGCCAGCTGGCCAGCAGCCGGGCCTGGAGACCGAACATCTCCCGCTCCTCCTCGGGCTCGGCGTGGTCGTAGCCGAGCAGGTGCAGCACGCCGTGCACGGTGAGCAGGTGCAGCTCGTCGGCGGCGGAGTGCCCGGCGGTGGCCGCCTGCTTGGCGGCCACCTCCGGGCAGAGCACGATGTCGCCGAGCAGGGCCGGCTCGCCGCCGGCCGGGCTGCTCTCGCCCGGGCCGTGGTCGACGCTCCCCTCGTCCATCGGGAACGCGAGCACGTCGGTCGGGCCGTCACCGCCCATCCAGCGGTGGTTCAGCTCCGACATGTATTCGATGTCGACCAGCAGCACGGACAGCTCGGCGAGCGGGTTGACCCCCATCTCGTCGAGGGCGTGCCGGGCGACGGCGAGCACAGCGTCGGTGTCGACGACGACACCGGACTCGTTGGCGATCTCGATGGACAACTGTCTTCCTCTGGTGGTTAGCGGCGCCGACCGGCCCGGCCGCCCTGGGCGGTCCGCCCCGGCACGGCGTGCACGCTCTGCGCCTGCTGGTTCTCCCGCTCGGCGTCCCAGCGGGCGTACGCGTCGACGATCTCACCGACCAGCTTGTGGCGGACCACGTCGGAGCTGGAGAGCTGGGCGAAGTGCACGTCCTCGACGTTGTTCAGGATCTCCCGGACCACCCGCAGGCCGCTGCTCGTCCCGCCGGGAAGGTCCACCTGGGTGATGTCGCCGGTGACCACGATCTTGGAGTTGAAGCCGAGTCGGGTGAGGAACATCTTCATCTGCTCGGGCGTGGTGTTCTGCGCCTCGTCGAGGATGATGAACGCGTCGTTGAGCGTGTTGTGGGTGACCAGGAAGTCGTCGGTGACGTAGAGCGAGTCCTCCGCCGCGACCTGGATGCACATCGTCTCCCGCACCCCGGCCGGGATGATCGAGTCGATGAACCGCATCGGCCGGCCACCGCCGTGCTCGTCGTACAGCCGGCGCTTGCGCGACAGGCGGAACGGCGCGACACCGGCCGGAAGACGGATCTCCACGGCATAGGCGTCGGAACGGTAGGGAACCGGGCGGCCGTTCGCCAGGCCGGGCTTGCGGCCCTCGGCCGGACGGACCCGCGCCGTGGCCACCCCGCCGAGCGACTCGACCAGGTGGACCACATCGTCCGCCAACTGGGCGGACGTGGTCGTGTACTGCACCCGGCAGGTGCGCCCGGACTGGACTACCGCCCCGCCGTCGGTGTCCAGCAGCCCCTGGAGCACCGCCAGCCGGACGCCGACGCTGTTGTTCAGGTAGACCTCGGGGACGAACTTCGTGCCCGAGGTGGCCCCGGCCAGCCCCAGCTCGCGGACAGCCGCCGTCACCGGGTTGACCACGATGACGCCGCCGCGATGCCCGTTGACGTGCCGGAGGACGTAGTCGTAGTCGTTCTTGCGGACCAGCTCGATGTCGACCAGCGCCTCCTCCAGCGCGACCGCCAACTCCGCGTCGGCGGTGGAGAAGGCCGGCGTGGTGCGGCACGAGATCGAGCCGTCACCCAACAGCAGGCCGAGCGCGTACGGGTCGAGCGGAACCGCACGCGGCGCCATCTGCACCGGGTCGACGAGCGGCAGCTCGTAGCGGCGGGTGTGACCCCGCCACTCCTTGCCGATCATCTCCTGCGTCTCGATCGTGCGCCGCCGGCCGCGACGCTTGTCGTCCGGCGTGGCCACGGTCCAGAGGTGCTCGCCGCAGCAGAGCGTGGACGCGCCGTCCTGGGTGGTGACCCGGTAGACCTGCTTCGGGCCCTGCGGGTAGATGCCGATCACCGGCGTGGGCGTCCCGTTCGAGCCGATGACCAGGTCACCGACCTGGAGCGAGCCGAACGGCCGGAAGCCCTCCGGGGTCAGCACCCGGGCGTCGTACGGCTGCGCCCGGCCCCTCATGTATGCCAGCGGCGCGACCTCGATCGTGCCGGCGGCCATCAGCTTCGGGATGGACTCCGGGTCGAGCATGTCGTGCAGCGCGTCGTAGAGCGGGCGCAGGTAGGGGTCGATCTTCTCGTTCAGCGTGCCGGGCAGGAAACCCAGCCGCTCGCCCGCCTCGACCGCCGGCCGGGTCAGGATGATCCGGTTGACCTGCTTGGCCTGGAGCGACTGGACGGCCTTCGCCATGGCCAGGTAGGTCTTGCCGGTGCCGGCCGGGCCGATGCCGAACACGATGGTGTGCGAGTCGATCGCGTCGACGTAGCGCTTCTGCCCGAGCGTCTTGGGACGGATGGTGCGACCGCGCCGGGAGAGGATGTTGAGCGTCAGGACCTCGGCGGGCCGCTCGGCGCCGCCCTGCTCGAGCATGCCGACGGTACGCCGAACGGCGTCTGTGGTCAGGGTCTCGCCTTTCTCGATCAGTTCGAGGAGCTCACTGAAGAGACGCTCGGCGAGGGCGTTGTCGGCGGGCGCACCGGTGATGGTGATCTCGTTGCCGCGCACATGGACGTCGCTGCTGACCGAGCGTTCGACGAGACGCAGGATCTCGTCGCCCGCGCCGAGCAGGTTCACCATGATCTTCTGGTCGGGGACCGTGATCCTGGTCTGCACCCGGGGCGGGTCGGGAGGTGGGGTGCCGGTCATAGGTCGGGCCCGTCGGGCCCTGCGCCACCTGCTCTCCGATCTCGGCGCCGGGCCCTGCTGGCGCGGCGTACGGTGGCTTCCATCGTATCGGGTCGGCACCGTACGCACCGCGCCCATTTCCGGTGCCCGGCGGTCAGCCGCCGGCGCGGAAGTCGTACCCGTCGAACGCCTCCTGCCGCCGGGTGAAACGGTAGGTCGCCCAGTGCATCCGGACCACCGCGCCCCGCTCGTCCCGGGTGAGCCGGAGCAGCTCACCCGCCTCCCGCCCGGAGACCGTGCGGAACACGTCCGGCCGGTCCGGCAGCGGCGCGAACACCGACGGCGGCTTGCCGGCCGGGTCGTCCGCGCCCCGGGCCCGCAGCGCGCCGTCGTGCCAGGAGAAGACGGACTCGAACCCCTCGCCCCACCAGCGGCCCAGCAAGCCGCGCAGGTGTTCCGGGGCGGGTGGACCGGGACGCCACGGCTCGATCTCCGCCGGGTCGTGCTCGGCGGCGGCGGCGAGCAGCTCGTGCGTCAGGTCGAGCACCTCGACACCGGTGCCGGACGAGCCGAGCACCGCGCAGCCCATCGCCCCGGCCGTGCCCTCGCCACCACGACGACCGTAGACGGCGGCCAGGAAGCCCGGCATCGCGCCGTCGTGCCCGACGTGGGTCACCCGGCCCGGTCGGGGCACCAGGATCAGCCCGAGCCCGAAACCGGCCGTCCAGAGCGACTCGTCGGTGGTGGTGAGCGGCCAGCGCATCTCCTCGACGGTGGTCGGGGCGAGCACCGCGCCGGCCGGGTCCAGCGCCTCCGGGTCGGCCAGGAACGCCGCCCAGCGGGCCATGTCCGGCGCGGTGCTCCAGAGCTGGGCGGCCGGCGCCACCGCGCCGAAGTCGACGGGCGGCTCCGGGTGCGCCTCGTCGGAGTACGCGTCCACCAGGAAACCGGTGACGGCCCGCTCCCCCGGCGTGACGCCGGTGGCGGTCAGCCCCAGCGGGGCGAGCACCCGCTCGGCGAGCACCTCGGCCCAGGTGCCGCCGCGCCGCCGGGCGACCGCCTCCCCCAGCAGCGCCAGGCCGAGGTTGGAGTAGTGGAAGCGACGGCCGGTGGGCAGCACCCGCTCCACCCGGGCCAGGTCGGCCAGCAGCTCGTCGACGGCCGGGGCACGCAGCGTGTCCCACACGTCGCCGTACGGCTCGCGTTGCAGGCCGGCGGTGTGCGACAGCAGCCGACGGACGGTCAGCTCGCCGTACGCGGGCAGGTCCAGGTGCCGCCCGATCGGGTCGTCCAGGTCGAGCAGCCCGTCGTCGCGGCACTGCATGACCAGCACCGCGGTGAACGTCTTGGTGACCGAGCCGATCCGGAAGACGCTCTCCGGATCGAGCGCGGTGTCGTTGCCGGTGCCGCCGACCGCGCAGGCCCAGAGCGGCCGGTCGGCCCGGTGCAGCGCCGCCGACAGCGCCGGGACCCGCCCGTTCGCCTGGGCCCGCCGGGCCATCCGGTCGAGCCGGTCGGAGATCGAGGTCATGCCTCAGCGGCAGAGCATCGGGCCGAGTGGCGCGCCACCCAGCAGGTGGGCGTGCACGTGGAAGACCTCCTGGCCGCCGTACGGGCCGGTGTTGAACATGAGGCGGAACCCGTCCACGGTCAGGCCCTCCTCCTCGGCCACCAGGGCGGCGGTGTGGAGCAGCTCACCGGCCAACGTGGGGTCGCCCTGGGCGAGGGTGGCCACGTCCGCGTAGTGCTCCTTCGGGATCACCAGCACGTGGGTGGGGGCCTTCGGGTCGATGTCCCGGAAGGCGAGGGTGGTGGCGGTCTCACGGACGATGGTGGCGGGGATCTCCCCGGCGACGATCCGGCAGAACAGACAGTCCATCGCAGCAGTGTAGGGAACGTACGGCAGGATGGCCGACATGGCGGGACGGGCGGTGCTGGTGACGGGGGCCTCGCGGGGCATCGGGCGGGCGGTGGCGCGGGCGTTCGCGGCCGGCGGCGACCGGGTGGCGGTCCACCATCGGGACTCGGCCGGGCTGGCCGAGGCGTTGCGCGCCGAACTGCCCGGCGACGGCCACGTGGTGGTCCGCGCCGACCTGGCGGACCCGGACGCCGTACGGGCCATGGTGGACGAGGCGGCCCGGCTGCTCGGCGGCCTCGACGTGCTGGTCAACAACGCCGGCGTGTTCGGGCCGGCCGATCCGCCGCACCCGGTCTTCGACACCAGCTACGAGCAGTGGCGGGCGCGCTGGCGCGAGGTGCTGGACACCAACCTGCTCGGCGCCGCCAACGCCGCCTGGTGCGCCGCCCAGCACATGCGGGAGCGGGGCGGTCGGATCGTGAACGTCTCCTCCCGGGGCGCGTTCCGGGGCGAACCGGCCAATCCGGCGTACGGGGCCAGCAAGGCGGGGATGAACGCGATGGCCCAGTCGCTCGCGGTGGCGCTGGCGCCGTACGGCATCGGGGTGGCCTGCGTGGCCCCGGGCTTCGTCGAGACCGACATGACCAACGAGCACCTCAAGAGCGAGCGCGGCGAGGCCGTGCGGGCGCAGTCCCCGTTCCACCGGGTGGCCCGCCCCGAGGAGATCGCCGCCGCCGTCCACTGGCTGGCCAGCCCGGAGGCGGAGTGGGCGTCCGGCACCATCGTCGACCTGAACGGCGCCTCCTACCTCCGCACCTGACGCCCCCCACCCCACCCCCACCCCCCCCACCCCCACCGGGGTGCAGTTTCACGGAAAGAGTGCCTATCCCGCCGCGAATAGCCCCTCTTTCCGTGAAACTGCGCGGCACGAGGGGTGGGGGGTGGGGTGGGGGGAGGGTGGGGGTTACCAGCGGGGGAGGCGGGTGGAGAGGACGGCGAGGGCGGCTACGCCGGCGGTGGAGGTGCGCAGGACGGAGGGGCCCAGGCGGACCGGGCGGGCACCGGCCTCGCGGAACGCGGCCAGCTCCGGCTCGGCGATGCCGCCCTCGGGGCCGACCACCAGGACGATCTCGCCGGTCGACGGCAGCGCGACAGTGGTCAGCCGCTCGTCGGCCTCCTCGTGCAGCACGAAGGCGGCGTCGGCGCCGGCGATCCGGCGGGCCACCGTGGCGGTGGACTCGTCCGGGGCGCCGGCCACCACCGGCAGCCACGGGCGGCGGGCCTGCTTGGCGGCCTCCCGGGCGGTGGCCGCCCACTTCTCCCGGGCCCGGACGCCCCGGTCGCCGCGCCACTGGGCGACCGAGCGGGACGCCGCCCAGGGCACGATCTCGTCCACCCCGACCTCGGTCATCGCCTGCACGGCCAGCTCACCCCGCTCGCCCTTGGCGATCCCCTGCACCACCACCAGCCGGGGGACGCACGCATCGGCGTACCCCCGGGAGGTGATCCGCGCGTCGAGCGTGCCCCGGCCGACGGCGGTGACGACGGCGGCGGCCGTGCCGCCCCGGCCGTCGGCGAGCAGCAGCTCCTCGCCGACGCGCAGCCGCTGCACGGTGGCCGCGTGGTGGCCCTCCGGGCCGTCCAGCGTCACCGTGTCGCCGGTGGGCAGCGCCTCGACCAGGAACAGCGGCGCCGACACGTCAGGGGTGCCCGTTGAAGGCGTCGCGCATCCGGGAGAAGAAGCCGCCCTGCTTGGTCAGCTCGGCGACCTCCTCGCCGCGGGTCTTGGCGAAGTCGCGCAGCATCCGCTCCTGGTCGGCGTCGAGCTTGGTCGGGGTCCGCACGTCCAGGTGGACGTAGAGGTCACCCCGGCCGGTGCCGCGCAGGTGCGGCACGCCGCGGGCCCGCAGCCGCAGCGTGCTGCCCGGCTGGGTGCCGGCCTTCACGTCGACGGTCTCCTCGCTGTCCAGCGTCTTGATGGTCAGCCGGGTGCCGAGCGCGGCGGCGGTCATCGGCACCGTGACCCGGCAGTGCAGGTCGTCACCCTTGCGGGAGTAGACGTCGTGGGTCCGCTCGTGGATCTCGACGTAGAGGTCGCCGGCGGTGCCGCCACCCGGGCCGACCTCGCCCTGCTGGGCCAGCCGGATCCGCATGCCGTCCTCGACGCCGGCCGGGATCTTGACGGTCAGCGAGCGGCGGGTCCGCACCCGCCCGTCACCGGCGCAGGTCGGGCAGGGGTGCGGGATCGTGGTGCCGTAGCCCTGGCAGACGGTGCACGGCCGGGCGGAGACCACCTGACCGAGGAACGTCCGCTGCACCGACTGCACCTCGCCGCGGCCGCCGCACGCCTCGCAGGTGGCCAGGTGGGTGCCGGCGGCGGTGCCGGCGCCGGAGCAGGTGGTGCAGAGCACCGCGGTGTCGACAGTGATCGGCGCCTCGACGCCGAACGCGGTCTCGTTGAGGTCCAGCTCCAGCCGCAGGATCGCGTCGGCGCCCGGCCGGGTACGCGGCCGGGGACCCCGGCTGCCGCCCGCCGCGCCGCCGAAGAACGCGTCCATGATGTCCTGGAAGCCGACGAACGGGCCGGCGCCGCCCGGGCCACCCGCGCCCGCGCCCCCGCCGCCCGGGGCGAGCGGGTCGCCACCCAGGTCGACGATCTGCCGTTTCCGGTCGTCCGAGAGGACCTCGTACGCGGCGTTGATGTCCTTGAACTTCTCCTGTGCCTCCGGGTCCGGATTGACGTCCGGGTGGTACTGCCGCGCCAACTTCCGGTAGGCACGCTTGATGTCATCGTCGGAGGCGTCCCGGCTCACGCCGAGAATGCCGTAGTAGTCCCTGGCCACTGCGTTCGGTGTCCTCATGTTCGTCTCGCGTCGCCGGTCGCCGGCCGTTCCCGGCCGTCGGCCCTGACTGGTCAGTTCTGGGCCAGCAGTTCGCCCACGTAGCGTGCCACGGCCCTCACCATGGCGATATTGCCGGGGTAGTCCATCCGGGTGGGCCCGAGCACACCGAGCCCACCGACGATCGTGGCACCCGGGCCGTAACCGGTGCTGACCACCGACGCGGCCCGGAGATTGTCGATCTCGTTCTCGTCGCCGATGAGCACCCGGGTGGTGTTGCTCGGCTCGGTCTCGCCGATCAGCTTGAGCAGCACGACCTCCTCTTCGAGCGCCTCGAGGATGGGGCGCAGCGAGCCCTGGAAGTCGAGCAGGCCGCCCCGGGTGAGGTTGGCGGTGCCGGCCAGGGCGATCCGTTCCTCGTGCCGCTCGACGAGCGTCTCCAGCAGCACGGTGGAGAGCGTGGTCATGGCCGGGCGCAGGTGCGGCGCGGACTCCTCGACAAGCGCCTGCACCAACGGGGGCGTCTCGGCGAGCTGGCTGCCGACCAGCTTCTCGTTGACCAGCCGGCGCAGGTCGGTCACGTGTTCGGCGGGGACCGGGGCGGGCAGCTCGACCAGCCGCTGCTCGACCCGCCCGGTGTCGGCGATCATGACGACCATCAGCCGGGTGGTGGAGATCGGCACCAGCTCCAGGTGGCGCACCTTGGAGCGGGCCAGGCTCGGGTACTGCACCACGGCCACCTGCCGGGTGAGCTGGGCCAGCAGCCGGACCGTGCGGTGCACCACGTCGTCGAGGTCGACGGCGCCGACCAGGAAGCGCTCGATCGCCCGACGCTCGGCCGGGCTGAGCGGCTTGACCCGGGAGAGCCGGTCGACGAAGAGGCGGTAGCCGCGGTCGGTGGGCACCCGGCCGGCGCTGGTGTGCGGCTGCCGGATGTAGCCCTCCTCCTCCAGCACCGCCATGTCGTTGCGCACGGTCGCCGGTGAGACGCCGAGCTGGTGCCGCTCGACCAGGGCCTTGCTGCCCACCGGCTCCTGCGTGGCCACGTAGTCCTCGACGATGGCGCGCAGCACGGCGAGCTTGCGGTCGTCGAGACCCATCTCCCCACCTCCTGACGCACCTCGGCCGGGCGACGCGCGGCATCCGCCGGGCGACTGGCACTCGACTGTAGCGAGTGCCAGTCTACGTCGGCACCCCCGTCGGCGCGATGATCAGCGCCGCACCCCGGGTGCGGTCCGTCGTGTCCGGGCGGCGCGTCGGGCCGAACAGCCCTGGTGCCGCTTGCCCCCGGGACCTACCGTGACGTCCATGACTGAACCTCCTCGCCCTCCCGGAGCGGGGGACCCCGGCCCCCAGCCCGACCCGTTCCCGCCGTCGGCGCCGTACGGCTCCTCGCCGGCCGACGAGCCCCCCACCGCACCACTGTCCGGGGCGCCGGGTGGGGGCGGCTATCCCCCGCCCGGCGGTTATCCGCCCCCGGGCGGCCAGCCTCCGCCGGGTGGCTATCCCCCGCCGGGTGGCTATCCCCCACCCGGTGGTGACACGCCGGGCTACGGCGCGCCCGGCGGTGGCGCCCCGGGCTACGGCGCGCCGGGCGGCGGCTACCCCGCCGGCGGCTCCTACGGCCCGCCGGCCGGCTACGCCAACAACGACGACAAGACCTGGGCCCTGGTGGCGCACTTCGGCGGCGCGGCCGGGATGCTGATCGGCGGCGGCGTGCTGGGCTGGATCGCGCCGCTGGTGGCGCTGCTGGCCCGGGGCAACCAGTCCCCGACCGTGCGGGCGCACGCGGTCGCCGCGCTGAACTTCCAGCTCATCTGGTCGATCATCGCGCTGGTCGGCTGGATCCTCACCTGCATCCTGATCGGCCTGGTGGTCGGCTTCGGCGCCATGATCGTCGGCATCATCTTCGGCATCCTGGGCGGCGTGAAGGCCAACGAGGGGCAGCTCTACCGCTACCCGATGTCGGCCAGCCTGATCAAGTGACAGTCGCCGGCCGGTCCCGCGCGGCGGGGCCGGCCGGACCGGTCAGGGCAGCAGGTCGCGGACCACGCCGTCGGCCAGCAGGCGACCGCGCAGCGTGAGCACGGCACGACCGTCCGCGTACGCGTCGGCGTCCAGCAGCCCGCCGGTCCGGGCCCGCTCGGCACCGGCCCGGCCGGCTTCGTCCAGCACGTCCAGCGGCAGCCCGGACGCCAGCCGCAACCGCAGCATCACGTCCTCCATGTGCTGTTCGTCAGCGGTGAGCCGTTCCCGGGCCAGCGCCGGCGAGGCGCCGTCGGCCAGCCGCTCCGCGTACCCGGCCGGGTGCTTGACGTTCCACCAGCGCACGCCGCCGACGTGGCTGTGCGCCCCCGGGCCCAGGCCCCACCAGTCGGCGCCGGTCCAGTAGAGCAGGTTGTGCCGGCACCGGGCCGCCTCGGAGCGGGCCCAGTTGGACACCTCGTACCAGGAGAAACCGGCCGCGTGCAGCGCCGCCTCCGCGGCCAGGTAGCGGTCCGCCGCCACGTCGTCGGAGGGGTACGGCAGCTCGCCCCGGCGCATCCGCGCGGCCAGCCGGGTGCCGTCCTCCACGATCAGGGCGTACGCGCTGACGTGGTCCACGCCGGCGTCGACCACCTGGGCCAGCGAGTCGGCGAAGTCGTCCGCGGTCTCCCCCGGCGTGCCGTAGATCAGGTCCAGGTTGACGTGGTCGAACCCGGCGTCGCGGGCCTCGGCGACGGCGGCGGTGGCCCGGCCCGCGCTGTGCCGCCGGTCGAGCACGGCGAGCACGCCCGGCGCGGCGGACTGCATGCCCAGCGAGATCCGGGTGTAGCCGGCCGCCCGCAGCGTCTTCAGCGACTCCGGGGTGACCGACTCGGGGTTGGCCTCGGTGGTCACCTCGACGTCGGCGGCCAGCCCCCAGGTGCGGTCGATGGCGTCCAGGATCCGGGCCAGGTCGTCGGCGGGCAGCAGGGTGGGTGTGCCGCCGCCGACGAAGACGGTGTCCACCCGGGGCGGCGGGGCGTCGCCGAGCACCCGGCCGGCGAGCGCCAGCTCGGCCAGCACGCTGTCGGCGTACGTCTCCCGGCTCACCCCGCCGCCCAGCTCCGCGGCGGTGTACGTGTTGAAGTCGCAGTAACCGCACCGGCTGGCGCAGAACGGGACGTGCACGTACACGCCGAAGCCGCGGGCGCCGACGGCGCGGCGGGCGGTGGCGGGCAGCGACCCGTCGCGCGGGACGGGTTCGCCTTCTGGAAGGACGCCGGGCATGGCCACTAGTGTGCCCGGCATGACCTCTCCGGACGCTCTCGTACGGGTCGCCACGGCCCGTGGGGTGACCACCCTCACCCTGGACAGCCCGCACAACCGCAACGCGCTCTCCACGCCGCTGATGACCGAGCTGCTGGCCGGGCTGGCCGCGGCGGTCGCCGACGACACGGTCCGGGCGATCGTGCTGGACCACACCGGCCCGGTCTTCTGCTCCGGCGCCGACCTGAAGGAGACCGCCGCCGCGTACGCCAGCGGGACCGTGCCGGCCGGCATGCTCGGCGACGTGCTGGTCGCCGTGCGGGAGTGCCCGAAGCCGGTGCTGGCGAAGGTGGCCGGGCCGGCCCGGGCCGGCGGGCTGGGCCTGATCGCCGCCGCCGACCTGGTGGTCTGCGCCGAGGAGGCGACGTTCGCGTTCACCGAGGTACGGATCGGCGTGATCCCGGCGGTGATCTCGGCGACCGTGCTGCCCCGGCTGAGCCCGCGGGCCGCCGCCGAGCTGTACCTGACCGGGGAGACGTTCGACGGCCGGCGGGCCGCCGAGATCGGCCTGGTCACCGCCGCCGTGCCGGCGGACGGGCTGGACGCCGCCGTGGAGCGCTACCGCGCGGCGCTGGTGAAGGGCGCGCCGAAGGCCCTCGCCGGGGCGAAGGAGCTGCTGCGCCGGCCGGCCGCCGCCGACCTGCGGGCGGAGATCGCCGCGTTGGCGACGCTCTCCACCGGGTACTTCCTCTCCGACGAGGGGCGGGAGGGGGTGCTCGCGTTCCGCGAGAAGCGTCCGGCGGCGTGGGTGCCCGCCGGCGAATAGAAGGCGGGGCCCCCGGTTGACGCCTCCGGTATAGGCGGGGCCCCGCTTGACAGCGACCCGTCACGGGGCGGTGACGCGGCGGCGAGCAGGCCGGTCGGCCGAGCCGGAAAGCGGGACGGGCGACGTACGCTGGTCGGACTGTCAGGACAGGGGGTGCGGGTGCGGACGCGACCGGCGATCGTGGCATCTGGTGTGGTGGTGTGCGTGCTGGCCCTGCTCGCGATCTGGTTCGTGACCAAGCAGTTCGGTCACCACCTGCGGCTGCCGCTGGCCAGCCGGACCTGCACCGTGCAGGCCGACGGTGAGGTGGTGCTGGGCGCCGACCAGATGGCCAACGCGGCCACCATCGCCGCCATCGGCGTGCAGCGCCAGATGCCCGAGCGCGCGGTGGTGGTGGCGCTGGCGACCGCCTACCAGGAGTCGCACCTGCGCAACATCGCGCACGGCGACCGGGACTCGCTCGGCCTGTTCCAGCAGCGCCCGAGCCAGGGCTGGGGCACGCCGGAGGAGATCCAGGACCCGCGCTACGCGGCCCGGAAGTTCTACGCCGCGCTGAAGAAGGTCAAGGGCTGGGAACGGATGCGGGTCACCGAGGCCGCCCAGCGGGTGCAGCGGTCGGCCTACCCCGAGGCGTACCAGAAGTGGGCGGACGAGTCGGAGGTCCTCACCCGCGCGCTGCTCGGCCAGGCGACCGGCGCGGTGGCCTGCACGGTCGGTTCGACTCCGACGCTGCGGGGCCCGGCCGCCGCCAGCGCGGTGCTGGAGGGTCTGACGCTGGACTGGGGCCTGCCCCGACTGACCGCGGCGACGACGCTGACCGGGCTGACCGTGCCGGCCGGTGACGACCGGGACGGCTGGCGCTACGCGCACTGGCTGGTCTCGCACGCCGACGACAACGGCGTGAAGCGGGTCCGCTTCGGCAGCCTGGAGTGGACCGCCGAGCAGGGCACCTGGGGCCGGGTGAAGGGCGACCCGGCGACGCAGGTGCTGGCCGAGGTCTTCGCCGACACCTGAGCTGGCACCTGAACCGACACCTGAGCTGGCACCTGAGCCGTCGATGGGCCGCCGGCTTCCCGCCGACGGCCCGTCATCGAGGTCGACCGGGGATCAGCCCTTCACCGCGCCGGCGACCAGCCCGGAGACCATCCGGCGCTGGACCAGCAGGAAGAAGATGATCACCGGCAGCGTGAACAGCGTGGACGCGGCCATCACCGAGCCCCACGCGGTGTCGTCCCGGCCGAAGAAGAACGTCATCGCCACCGGCAGCGTGTACCGCTGCTGGTCGTTGATGAACGTCAACGCGAAGATCAGCTCGTTCCAGGCGGTGATGAAGGAGAAGATGCTGGTCGCCACCAGGCCGGGCGCGACCAGCGGGAACAGCACCTTGCGGAACGTCTGCGCCCGGCTGGCCCCGTCGATCGCGGCGGCCTCCTCCAGTTCCTTCGGCACCGCCGCGACGAAGCCGCGCAGCATCCAGACCGCGAACGGCAGCGAGAAGCCGAGGTAGGTGAGGATCAGGCTGGGCAGCGTGTTGTAGAGGCCGAGCCGCTGGATCATCAGGAACAGCGGGATGACAAGCGCCTCCAGCGGGATCATCTGCACCACCAGGAGCAGGATCAGGAAGCTGGTGCGCAGTTTGAACCGGAACCGGGCCACCGCGGTGGCGGCGAGCAGCGCGACCAGCCCGCTCAGCAGCACGGTGGCCACCGCGACCAGCACGCTGTTGAGGAAGAAGTCGAGGAACGTCACGCCGGGGATCAGGTTGCCGGTGAGGATCTCCCGGTAGTGCTCCAGGGTGGGCTCCGCCGGCACCGGGCGCGGCGTGGCCGAGAAGATCTCCCGGTTGGGCTTCAGCGACGTCGCGATCATCCAGTAGACGGGAAACGCGGCGAAGAGCGCGACCAGCAGGCCGGCGCCGTTGAGCGCGATCTTCTTCACGACTCGTCCTCCTGCTTGAGCACCATGCGGACGTACAGGGCGGTCACCGCGAGCAGGATCACGGTGAGGATGACGGCGATCGCCGAGCCGAGGCCGTACTTCGGCGGCGGCGAGAACGCCTCCGCGTACGAGTAGATCGACAGCATGAACGTCGACCGGTCCTGGGTGCCGCCGGCCAGCACGAACTGCTGGGTGAAGACCTTGAAGTCCCAGATCGTGGAGAGCACCACCAGGATGCCGAAGACCGGCCGGAGCATCGGGAACGTGACCGACCAGAAGACGCGCCACGGCCCGGCGCCGTCGACGCGGGCCGCCTCCTGCAACTCGGTGGGCACGCTCTTGAGCCCGGCCAGCACGCTCACCGCGATGAACGGGAACGAGTGCCAGACCACCACCAGCGTCAGGATGCCGAAGAACAGCAGCGGGTCGTTGAACCAGCCGTAGCCGGTCCAGTCGCTACGCCCGAACAGCGTCGTGGAGAGGCCGTCGGGCAGCTTGTTGAACAGCCAGGTGACCAGGCCGCTCGTGTCGTCGAAGATCCACTTCCAGACGATGGTGCCGGTCAGCGCCGGGGTGGCCCAGGCGAGCATCACGCAGCTCGCCACGAACGTGGCCATCTTCTTGCCGAGCCGGTTGAGCAGCAGCCCGACCAGCGTGCCGAGCACCATGGTGAGCGCCACGTTGGCGACCGCGAAGAGCACGGTGTTGCGCAGCACGGTCCGGAAGAACGGGTCGCCGAGGATCTGCGCGTAGTTGGCCAGGCCGACCCAGGGCCACTCGCGGTCCCCCCGGAGCTGCCGGACGCTGTCCAGCTTGTAGAAGGACATCATCACGACCTGGCCGAGCGGCCAGAGCAGCAGCACGGCGATGATCGCCAGGCAGGGCAGGAGCAACAGGTACGGGAGGCGGTCCACCTTTCGGCGGCGCCGCCGCGCGGGGTTCTCCCGCGCGGCGGCCTCGCCGGTGGCCTTGGTCAGCGTTGTCACTTGGCGTTGAGAATGCTTTCCATCTCGGTGGCCGCGTCGGCGGTTGCCTTCTCGACCGTCTTCTGGCCCTTGATGACCGAGCTGTTCATCGCCTGGGTCACCGTCTTGGTGCGGCTGACCTCGACCCACTTCGGGGTGAGCGGGGTCAGCTTGGTGTTCTGGATGGCGGTCGCGAACGCGGCCATCACCTTGTCGTTGGCGTAGTTCCCGCCGCTGACCAGGTCCTGGTAGACCGGGAAGAAGCCAAGGCTGCTGGCGAACTCCTGGTCCTTCTGCTTGCTCAGCAGCACGGTCATGTAGTCCCAGGCCAACGCCTGCCGCTCGCTGTCCTTCCAGACCGCGATGTCGGAACCGCCGGCGAACGCCGGGGCGGCCTTGCCGTCCGGGCCGGGGATCGGGAACGTGCCCCAGACCTTCTCGATGTCGGGGTTGTCCTTCTTCATCGCGCCGCCCTGCCAGCTACCGGCGAACGCCATGGCGGCCTTGCCGGTGGCGAACTGGGTCCGGGCGTCGACCTCGTTCCAGCCGGCGGCGGCCGGCGGGGCGACCTTGTGCACGGTCACCAGGTCGGTCCAGAACTTGACCGCCTTCTGCGCCTCGGGCGTGTTGTAGCCGGACTTCCAGGTGTCGCCGTCCTTGGTGGCGATCTCGCCGCCGGCACCCCAGAGGAAGGAGTAGAACGGCAGCTCGGAGTTGCCGGGCAGGGCGATGCCGTAGGTGCCGGGCTTCTTGGCCTGGACGGCCTTGGCGGCGGCGACCATCTCGTCCCAGTTCGTCGGCGGCTTCACACCCGCCTCGGCGAACCAGTCGGTGCGGTAGTAGACGGCGCGCACGCCGGCGTACCACGGCACGCCGTACTGCTTGCCGTCGAGCTGGGCGTTCTTCACCAGGTCGGGCAGGATGTCCTTGCCCTCGGACCAGCCGTTGAACTTGTCCGTCACGTCGGCCAGGGCCTCCTGCGCGGCCCAGCCCTGGGTCTCGGTGTTGCCCAGCTCGGTGACGTCCGGGCCCTCCCCGCCGGCGAGCGCGGCCTGGAACTTCTTCGGCGCCTCGAGCCAGGGAATGTACTGCACCACGACGTCGGTCTCGGGGTGCTTCTTCTTGAACTCCGCCTCGACCGTGTCGAGGAACGTGGTCTGGGCGTCGCCGCCCTCGCCCATCATCCAGACCGTCAGCTTGCTGTTGTCGGCGGCCTTGTCATCGTCGCCGGAGCCACCGCAACCGGTCAGCACCAGCGCGGCCGACGCCACGATGGCGGTGACCGGAGCCAGCCGCTTCCACCTGTTCACGCCATATCTCCCTCAGGGCCGTTTGGCACTAACCTTCTCCGCCGCACCTTAGTAGGAAAATTTCCTTTACAACAGGGGGTGGGCCCGGCGGGCGACCGAGGCGACCGTATCGCAGCCGAACGCCCGGCCGGCAGGGGTGCCGTCCGGGCAGGTCAGAGCGGGAGTACGCGGACGGGCGCCCGGCCAGTGGCCGGGCGCCCGTCGAGCGTCGTGGTGGGGTCAGTAGCGCGAGACGCCACGCCGACGGCCGACACCGGCCACCAGGGCGACGCCGATGGCGGCGAAGAGCACCTGCAGCAGCAGCTCGCGCCAGTCGATGCCGGCGGTGTTGGCGAAGCCGGAGGCCCGGGCGACGATCGTGCCCAGCAGCGCGGCACCGACGCCGATCAGCATGTGCAGCCACATCGGCATGTTCTGCCGGCCCGGCACGACCAGGCGGCCCAGCGCGCCGACGATCAGACCAACGACCAGCGCCGTGATGATGCCCCAAACGGTGAGCTCCATGGTCGCCCTCCTCCTTCAGATCGAGTCACACGATGTCGTGTGGTTTCTGTCGTGACCGGTAAGTTCCCGACCGGCGAAAAATCCAAACCGACTCCGGTGACGAATCGTTCATCCCTACCGTGAGCTGGGTTTTCCCGCCTAAAGCCCGGCCAGGGCTGCCGTCGTCCCTGCCGTCGGCGAACCGACCGGCTTCAATGCGGAACGGCGAAGGGCGCCCGGCCGGTCGGCCGGGCGCCCGTCGAGGCGCGTTGGTACGCGGTCAGTGGTGGGTGACGCCCCGCCGACGACCAACCCCGGCCACCAGGGCCACGGCGATGGCGGCGAAGAGCACCTGCAGCAGCAGCTCGCGCCAGTCGATGCCGGCGGTGTTGGCGAAGCCGGAGGCCCGGGCGACGATCGTGCCCAGCAGCGCGGCGCCCACACCGATCAGCATGTGCAGCCACATCGGCATGTTCTGCCGGCCCGGCACGACCAGCCGGCCCAGCGCGCCGACGATCAGGCCGACGATCAGCGCGGTGATGATGCCCCAGACGGTGAACTCCACGGTCGGTCCTCCTATAAGCGGTTTCGCACGTTCTGTGCGGTTGCTGTCGTGACCGCTAAGTTCCCGACCGACCAGAAACCGAAACCGGCCGAATCCCCGTCTCGCCGGCTCCCGGCGGCTCGAAGACCCGAAACCCGCAGGTGGGAGCGGTTCCGGCGAGCTGAAAATTTCCTGAGTACGCGAACCGGCCGGCACCCTCGACGGAGGGTGCCGGCCGGTTTCGTGGGGTCGCCGGGGCTACTTCTTGCCGGCGGGCTTGCCGTCGCCGGAGTCGGACGAGAGCGCCGCGATGAAGGCCTCCTGGGGAACCTCCACCCGGCCCACCATCTTCATCCGCTTCTTGCCCTCCTTCTGCTTCTCCAGCAGCTTGCGCTTCCGGCTGATGTCACCGCCGTAGCACTTGGCGAGCACGTCCTTGCGGATCGCGCGGATCGTCTCCCGGGCGATCACCCGGCTGCCGATGGCCGCCTGGATCGGCACCTCGAACTGCTGACGGGGGATCAGCGACCGCAGCTTCGCCGCGATCGTGGTGCCGTAGTTGTACGCCTTGTCCTTGTGCACGATGGCGCTGAACGCGTCCACCGGCTCACCGTGCAGCAGGATGTCCACCTTCACCAGGTCGGACGCCTGCTCGCCGGAGGTCTCGTAGTCGAGCGAGGCGTACCCCTTGGTGCGGCTCTTGAGCTGGTCGAAGAAGTCGTAGATGATCTCGGCCAGCGGCAGCGTGTAGCGCAGCTCCACCCGGTCGGCGGAGAGGTAGTCCATGCCGAGCAGGTTGCCCCGGCGGCCCTGGCACAGCTCCATCACCGCGCCGACGTAGTCGTTCGGCGTCAGCACGGTGGCCCGCACGGTCGGCTCGTACACCTCGGCGATCTTGCCGGTCGGGTACTCGCTCGGGTTGGTCACCACGATCTCCTGGGCGTCCTCCGTGATGGCCCGGTAGACCACGTTCGGCGCGGTGGAGATCAGGTCGAGGTTGAACTCCCGCTCCAGCCGCTCCCGGATGATCTCCAGGTGCAGCAGGCCGAGGAAGCCGCAGCGGAAGCCGAACCCCAGCGCGCCGGACGTCTCCGGCTCGTAGACCAGCGCCGCGTCGTTGAGCTTGAGCTTGTCCAGCGCCTCGCGCAGGTTCGGGTAGTCCGAGCCGTCGATCGGGTAGAGACCCGAGTAGACCATCGGCTTCGGGTCCTTGTAGCCGCCGAGCGCCTCCCGGGCCGGGTTGCCGTTGATGGTGACCGTGTCACCGACCCGCGACTGACGGACGTCCTTCACGCCGGTGATCAGGTAGCCCACCTCGCCGACGCCGAGCGCGTCGGCCTTCACCATCTCCGGCGAGATGACACCGATCTCCAGCAGCTCGTGCACCGCGCCGGTGGACATCATCTTGATCCGGTCCCGGGCCGAGATGCGGCCGTCGATCACCCGGACGTACGTGACCACGCCGCGGTAGACGTCGTACACCGAGTCGAAGATCATCGCGCGGGCCGGACTGTCGGCCTCCCCCACCGGCGGCACGAACTGCCGGACGATCTCGTCGAGCAGGTACGGCACGCCCTCACCGGTCTTACCGGAGACCCGGATGCAGTCCGCCGGGTCACCGCCGATCAGGTGCGCCAGCTCCTCGGCGTACTTCTCCGGCTGGGCGGCCGGCAGGTCGATCTTGTTGAGCACCGGGATGATGCGCAGGTCGTTCTCGAGCGCCAGGTAGAGGTTCGCGAGGGTCTGCGCCTCGATGCCCTGCGCGGCGTCGACAAGCAGGACCGCGCCCTCGCAGGCGGCCAGCGAGCGGGACACCTCGTAGGTGAAGTCGACGTGGCCGGGGGTGTCGATCATGTTGAGCACGGCGGTCTCGCCGGTCCGGTCACCCTCCCGGATCGTCCACGGCATCCGGACGGCCTGGCTCTTGATGGTGATGCCACGCTCGCGCTCGATGTCCATCCGGTCCAGGTACTGCGCGCGCATCTGCCGGGGGTCGACCACGCCGGTGAGCTGCAGCATCCGGTCGGCCAGGGTCGACTTCCCGTGGTCGATGTGGGCGATGATGCAGAAGTTCCGGATGCGCGCCGGGTCGGTGGCACCAGGAGCGTTCGCGCCGGGATCGAGCTTCGGTGGCACAGCGGTCCGTTCTGGTCGGCTGACGTGAGCGGGCCGGCGCGCCGCCGGCCCCCTCTATGCTCCCACGTCGTCCGGCGCGCGCCCGGGCTCCCCCGGCACTGCCCGGCCACCCGCCGCCCGGTGGGGCGTCACTCCGCCGGCGGCTCGACGAAGAGCGCGGCGAGCCGGGGCAGCCGGCGGCGGGCCTCCTCCTCGTCGTCGAAGTCCCAGAAGTCGTTCAGGTCCGGCACCTTCACCGGGTCCCGGTCGGCCGGCAACTCGGACGCGGTGGCCTGCCGGTACGCCTCCCAGGGCACCGACAGCATCCGCTCGCACTCGAACTCCTCGCCGCTGAGCGCGGCAGAGCGGACCCGGGGCAGCTCGGCCAGCGAATCCGGCTCGGTCACCGCCCGCGCGAAGACGGCCCGGCCCTGCGTCATCAGCCAGCCCCGGAAGTATTCGAAGCCGTCGTCCGAGGCGCCCCCGTTGATCAGGTACGCCGCGCCCCACAGGTCGACCCGGTAGGAGGCGGCGAGCACCCGCCGCTGATGGTGGGCGTACCCGACGATCTCCTCCGGATCGCGCTCGGCGAGCAGCGCGACCGCCCGCACGGCGAC
This sequence comes from Micromonospora sp. NBC_01392, assembly GCF_045040125.1. Classification (NCBI taxonomy): domain Bacteria; kingdom Bacillati; phylum Actinomycetota; class Actinomycetes; order Micromonosporales; family Micromonosporaceae; genus Micromonospora; species Micromonospora sp. NBC_01392. The sequence goes on from NZ_CP109549.1 coordinate 5,882,251, forward strand.
CGCGTCGGCCTCTCCCCCGGCGTTGGCCCGGGCCTGGTCGATCAACTGCCAGAAGTCCTCGGTCCTCATGGTCGGCAGTCTGGCAGAGCCCACCGACGCGCCGTCCGCACCCGGCGGTGGTGGCGGTGCGGCAGCATGGAGCGGTGCGTGCGATCTCGCTACCACCCGTTCCGTACGGGGAGACGGCCGAACGACCCGGCTGGGCCGACCTGCCGGACGGGCTGCGCGACGCGCTGACGGCCCGGCTCGGCGGCCCACCGGCCGAGGTCCGGGTGGCCGGCGGCGGCTTCACGCGCGGCTTCGCCGCCGTGCTGACCGGCCCGACCGGCGACCGGGTGTTCGTCAAGGCGGCCGCGCTGGCCGGGCAGCGGCACCTGGTCGACTGGTACGCCCACGAGGCCGCGATCCTGGCCCGGCTCCCCGCCGGCCTGCCGGTGCCCCGGCCGCGCTGGGCGTTGACCGAGTCCGGCTGGTACGCGCTCGCGCTCGACGCGATCGACGGGCACACCCCCCGGCTGCCCTGGGACCCGGCCGAGCTGGCGGCGGCCCTCGCCACGTACGCCGACGTGGCCGCCGCGCTCGCCGAACCGCCCGGGGACCTCGTCGCGCTCGGGCTGCCGCGCCTGGCCGACCTGGCCCGGGACGACATCCTGTGGTGGGGCGAGGTGGCCGCCGGCCGCGAACCGCTGCCCGCGGCGGCGGCGGGCGTCCCGCTGGCGGAGCTGGTCGCGCTGGAGTCCCGCCTCCCCGGGTATGCCGACGCCGCTCCCGGGCTGGCCCACGGTGACCTGCGGGTGGACAACCTCCTGATCGACGCCGACGGTCGCGCCTGGCTCTGCGACTGGACCTGGCTCTGCCACGGGCCCGCCTGGTTCGACCTGGCCGGCCTGCTGCTCACCGGGTACGCCAGCGGCCTCGACGCGGACACCGCCTTCGCCCGCCACCCGGCGACCGCCGGGGCGCCCGCAGACGCGCTCGATGTGAGCCTCGCCGCACTAGCCGGCTACTTCCTCACCGGCGCCGCCGCCGACCCGTCCACCGCCTCCCCCCACCTACGCTCCCACCACCAGTGGAGCGGCACCCAGGCCCTCTGCTGGCTGACCGCCCGCCGCGGCTGGCCCCGGGGTAAGGAGGGGCCCCTTCTTAACGTTTCCGGTAGAGAAGGGGCCCCTTCTCACCCCTGCTGACCGGTGCGTTCGGGAGGCGTTTTGGCTCGTCCGGGAACGACCTGGTAGCCTGACCATTCGCGCGGCGATGACGCATGCTCGTCGCGTACGCAAGCTGACCAACCCGAGCTATCAAGACGAGGCTGTCGCGTGGCGAACATCAAGTCCCAGATCAAGCGCAACCGGCAGAACGAGAAGCGCCGGCTGCGTAACAAGTCGGTCAAGTCGTCGCTGAAGACCGCCATCCGCAAGTTCCACGAGGCTGCCGAGGCGGGCGACACCGAGAAGGCCTCCGTGCTCATGCAGGAGGCCACCCGGAAGCTGGACAAGGCCGCCAGCAAGGGTGTCATTCACGCCAACCAGGCGGCGAACCGGAAGTCGGCGATCGCCAAGCGCGTCGCCTCGTTCTCGGCCTGACAAGACCGTAGACCTGACCGGAAGCCCCGGGGCCACCGCCCCGGGGCTTCCGGCTGTCCGCGTTTCTCCGCCGGGGGCGGGATCGGGCGCGCGCACGCGGTCCGGCTGGCTTGGGCTGCATGGGCCGCGGCCCGGGCGGGCGCGGCTGGCTGGCGCGGCGCGACCGACTGGCGCGGCGCGACCGACTGGCGCGGCGCGGCGCGGCTGGCTGGCTGGCTGGCTGGCTGAACCGCATCGGTCGCGGCTGACTGGCTGGCGCTGCTGACTGACTGGCGCGGCTGGGCGGAGCGGGCGGCGGTCAGCGGAAGGGATCGGGCCAGGTGATCTCGGAGGCGGTCCGCCGGCCCCGCTCCTCAGGCCGGTCGAGCGGCGGCGCCGAACGCCCCGCCCGGTGGTAGGGAGCCGCCGATTGGGTGGCACTCCCGTCGCCGGCCAGACTCAGGCCACCGGGCACCGCCCGGACCGTGGCCGGCACCCGGGCTCGCCCGACGACCGGCTCCATCTGCCGGCGGAAGCGGTCCCGCTCCTGGTCGGGCACCTGGGCCGCGGTGCGGATCACGATCTCGGCCACCACGTCGTTGAGCTTGACCATGACCGCCACGGCGGTCGGCAGCACCAGCACCGCCCACCAGCTCACCAACTCGGCGAGCGAGAGCAGCACGGCCAGCGCCACCGCGCCCTCGAAGAAGAGGAAGCAGAGCACCCCGCCCGGGTTGACGAAGCGCAGGCCGAGCACCCGGGCGTAGAGGGGCCGGTAACGGTCCTCGTCCGTCGGCACGGTCGACCACGCTCGGGTCACCGGGCGCCGCCCTGCCGGGCGGCGGCCACCGAGAAGACGGCCCGCTCCAACGCGTACGCCCGGTCGTCGGCGCCGCCCTTGACGGCCGCGTTGCACTCGGCGGCGGCCCGCATCGCCGCGACCAGGCCCTCCGGCGTCCAGCCCCGACCCTGGCGTTGCGCCCGCTCGATCTTCCACGCCGGCATGCCCAGGCTACTGGCGAGCTGATAGGCGCTGCCCCGCCCGGCCGAGGCGACCCGGGCCACGGTCCGCACGCCGTCGGCGAGCGCGTCCGCGATGGGTACCGGATCGACCCCGACGTGCAGCGCCCAGCGCAGCGCCTCCAGGGCACCGGGAACGTCACCGACCATCGTCGCGTCGGCCACGGTGAAGCCGGTCACCTCGACCCGGCCCCGGTAGTAGCGGGCGACCGTCTCGGCGTCGATCCGACCGTCGGTGTCGGCGACGAGTTGCGAGCAGGCGGCGGCCAGCTCACGCAGGTCGTTGCCGACGGCCGCGATCAGCGCCTCGGCCGCGTCCTCGGCACACTTCCCGCCATGGCGGCGGATCTCGTCCCGGACGAAGGCGACCCGCTCACGGTGCCCCTTGAGCTTGCCCGCCGGCACCACGGTCGCGCCCGCCGACCGCAGGCCGTCGGCGAACGCCTTCCCCTTGGCGCCGCCCAGGTGCAGCACCACGAGCTGCACGTCCGGGTCGGGATTCTTCGCGTACGCCAGCAGCGCGGCGGACAGGTCCTTGCGGGTGTCCTGGCCGGAGCGGAGCACCAGCACCCGGCGACCGCCGAACAGGGACGGGCTCAGCATCTCGTCGATCTCACCGACCGCCAGCGAGCCGGCCTGGTATTCCCGCACGTCCACGTCGGGGTCCACCGCGCGGGCCCGGGCGACCGCGTCGGAGACCGCGCGCGTGGCGAGCAGCTCCTCGTCGCCGAGGACGAGCAGAATGGGAGGCAGGCTGGCGGGGGTCACGTCGCACATACTCGCACGCCCTCGGGGCGGATCGTGCCTGCTCATCGCGGACTGTGACGGCCCAGCCCGCACTCAACGCAAATCCAGACATTTGCCTTGATTCCTGATCTATAACGCAGAATCTCGGCGCCTTCGGCGCGACCGCCCCGGCTCGGAGCCGCGCACCACCACCCGGCAGACCGGCGCCGGCCCGGACGGCCTTGCAGCGGCGGCACCCCGGCGGGGGATGAGTACCGCTCGGCCCTGTCGCGTCCAGCAGCACCGCACGCTCGACCGGATCGACCAGCGCGCGCACCGACCGGGAAGCCTCCCGGACCCTCAGCGACCAGGAGACCTCCGGTCCGGTCGTGGGCGTCGACACCGCACGCCTCGCCGGAGGTCTCGCCTGGTCTCAGGCCGGCACGCCGTCGACGAGGCCCATGGTCGCCACGACTAGCCGATGCAGATGGCGACGGCCCTGATGGTCTGGACCGTCGTGCCCCGGTTGCTGCCGCGCACCGCCCAGCCGTTGCCGGAGGCGAAGGAGTCGGTGATGAAGATGTCGAAGGCGGATGTCTGGCCGCCACCGCCGGTCACGATCGTGCCGGCCGGGCAGGTGACGGTGGCGACCCCGTTGGCCCCCGGCGACACCGACACCGAGGTGCCGGTCCGCTGGGACAAAGGAGCCATCGCCACCCCCGACTTGGCGGCCGTGGTCGAGCCGGGGTCGGCGGCGGCAGTCAGCGGTACGGCCAGCAGGAGGCCGCCGGCCAGTGCCGCCCCCGCGCTGGCGAGGATCAGCTTCTTGTTCTTCATGGCTGGAATTCCCATCGCTTGTCGAGACATGGTCACCCGTACGGTGGCCCCAGGGTGGCCTACTCTGGGAGATCTAATCCATAGATAACTACCTAAATTCCCAGATAAGACAAATCTATCGGTATTCATCAGGTTCGACTCACGGCGATATCCTCTGACCAGGGCATCTGCCCCGCCTGGCCGTCTTGGCCGCCTGGCCGTCAGCATGGGTGCGGGCTCGCAGAGCCTCAGCGCGACCGCCCCGGCCCGGTGCCACGCGCCACCACCGCCAGACCGGCTCCGACCCTCACGACGGCCACGTCCCCGTCGGTGTCGGTACGCATCACCCGCGCGCCGCCCCCGCTCAACCGCCCCAGCAGACCGGCGTTGGGATGCCCGTAGTCGTTGTCGACACCGACGCAGACCAGCGCGACCGCCGGGCGCACCGTGGCGAGGAAGTCCGGATCCTGGTAGGCGGACCCGTGATGCGCCACCTTCAGCACCTCCGCCCGGAACGCGCCGGCCGGCACCGTCTCCAGCAATGCCCGCTGCTCCTCGGTCTCGGCGTCCCCGGCCAGCAGGATCCGCACACCGGCCACCGTGGCGGTCAGCACCAGGGAATTGTTGTTCGGGTCGGAGCGGCTGCCGCGCAGTGGGTACGGCGGCCCGACCGCGACCAGCTCCACCGCGCCGGCCCGCCAGCGCCAACCCGCCGACGCCGGGGCGAGCGACGCACCACCCCGACGGGCCGCCTCGCGCACATGGGCGACCCCGTAGGGCGGCTCGGACCAGGGCGGGCCCACCACCGCGCCGACCCGGCGGCCCCGGAACACCCCGGCCACCCCGCCCACGTGGTCGGCGTGGAAGTGGCTGACCACCAGCAACGACACCTCGCGTACCCGGAGGCGGCGCAGGCAGGCGTCCACGCCGGACGGCTCCGGGCCGGCGTCGACCACCACGACCCGGCCGGGGGTGACCGGCAGCACCACGGCGTCGCCCTGGCCCACCGCGCACGCCACCACCACCCAGTCGCGCGGCGGCCACCCGGAGGCGAGCAACCGGATCGGCACCGCGCCCAGCACCACGGCGACCGCCACGACCGCGACCAGCCGTCGGGCCCGACGGCGCCGGGTGGCGAGCAGCAGCGCCACGCTCACGGCGGTCAGCAGCAGGCCGCCGGTCACCCCGCCCGGCCAGGGCAGGTTCCCGGCCGGCAGCCCGGCCCCGTGGGTCGCCACCGCCACCAGCCAACGCGCCGGCCAGCTCGCCAGCCAGGCGAGGAACTCCGCGCCGGCCGGCCACACCGGCGACAGCACCGCGGCGAGCACACCCAGCACCGTGGCCGGCGCGACGGCGGGCACCACCAGCAGGTTCGCCGGCACCGCCACCAGGCTGACGGTCGCGGACAGCGCGGCGATCACCGGGCCGCAGGCGAGCTGCGCCGCAGCCGGCACCGCCAGTGCCTCCGCCAACCCCGGCGGTACGCCCCGACGACGCAGCGCGTCCCGCCAGCCCGGCGCGAGCAGCAGCAGCCCGCCGGTGGCACAGACCGACAGCGCGAAGCCCGGGTCACCGGCCAGATCCGGGTCCAGCAGCACCAGGCCGGCGACCGCCGCGGCCAGGGCGGGCAGCGCGGCCCGGGGCCGGCCGGCGGCCAGCGCGGCGAGCCCGATCGCACCCATCGCCGCGGCCCGCACCACGCTCGGCGAGGGTCGCACCAGGATGACGAAGCCGACAAGCGCCAGGCCGCAGAGCGCCACGGCGGTACGCGGACCGGCGCGCGCCCAGCGGGCCAGCAGCAGCACCGCTCCCACCACGATGGCCACGTTGGACCCGGAAACCGCGTTGAGGTGCGTCATCCCGGTGGCCCGGAAGTCCTCCTCCACCTCGGGCAGCAGCCGGCTGGTGTCGCCCACCACCAGGCCGGGCAGCAGCCCACCCGGGGCGTCCGGCAACGGCTCGCAGGCCCGCTGCAACCCGGCCCGCAGCGCGCCGGCCGCCCGCTGCGGCCACGACGCGGCGCGGTGCCGGGTGGGCGGCCCGGTGGCCGAGAGCACCGCCGCGGTCAGGTCGCCGCCGCGCGGCGCGGCGAGCCGTCCCCGGGTGGTGACGCGCTGCCCCGGCAGCAGCCCCCGCCAGCCGGGATCGGTGGCCAGCACCAGACCGCGCACCGGGCCGGTGACCTGACCGCCGTCGGCGCCGGTGAGGCGTACCAGATCGACCCGGACCAGCAGGGTGGCCGCGCGGCCGGGCGCGCCGCGCACCGGGCGGGGGTCGTCCCGGACCACCAGGTCGGCGGTGACCAGGGCGCGTTCGGCGACGAGCGCGCGGACCGGGGCGGCGTCGCGGACCGCGACCCGCGCCCCGGTGGCCGCCGCCCCGCAGAGCGCCCCGAGCAGGACGGTGACGGCGATCCAGCCGTACCGGCGGGCCGGGCCGACGGGGTGACCCAGCAGGCCACCGAGGTGCAGGCCCGCGACGAGCGCGAGCGTGGCGGCGACGGCGGCCAGCCCGGCGGTCCACCGGACGGAGAGGTGCAGCCCGGCCAGCGCGGCGAGCCAGGCCGCCACCGCGAAACCGGCCAGTCGCAGGTCCGGCCCGGCCTCCCCACCGTCGGTGCTCACACCGTCACCAGTTCCTTGAGCTGCTCGTAGCGGGCGTCCCCGATGCCGTCGACCTGACGCAGGTCGGCCACGGACCGGAACCCGCCGTGCTGGTCCCGGTGGTCGAGGATCCGCTGGGCGAGCACCGGGCCGACGCCGGGCAGCGCGTCGAGCTGGGCCAGCGTGGCGGTGTTCAGGTTGACCGGCCCGGCCGCCGGACCACCGGGCGCACCGCCGCCGGCCGCCGGACCGGGTGCGGGCTGCCCGGGCGGGGCGGTGACGCCGACCAGGATCAGCTCACCGTCGGTGACCTTCCGGGCGGGGTTGAGCAGCGCCACGTCGATCCCGGGCAGTGCTCCCCCGGCTGCCGTCAGGGCGTCGGCCAGCCGGGCGCCGGCCGGGAGCCGGACCAGCCCGGGGCGGCGGACCTTGCCGGCCACCGTGACGACCACCTGGCCGGACGGACCCGCCGGGTCGGCCGCTTCGGTCGCCGCGCCGGCCGGCGCCCGCGTCGCCACCCCGGCCGGCGTCTCGCCGACCGACTCGACCGGCCGGACCGGTTCGGCGCTCGGCCGGGATCGCCACGCCCAGACGGCGGCCACCAGGACGACGATCGCGGCCACCACGGCCAGGACGCGGACGCCTCGCCGGCCCGGATCGAACGCGCCCGGTCCGGGCAGCCGGGACGTCAGCCCGGGCCCGGCCTCCGGGTCCGGGCTGTCCTCGTGGGGCCCGTCCGCATCGTCCGTCGTCGGTGTCCCCGACAGGGGCGCCGGGTGTCCGCGTCGCGCTCCGGGGCGGTCCGGCTCGGCGAACGGGTACGCCGGTGGCGGCTCGGGCACCGCCGCTCGGACGGCCGGCGGAGCGCTGCCGGCGGGAGCCGGAACGGCAGCCCTGCCCGCCGCCGGCGTGAACAGCCGGGCGAGCCTCCGCCGTACCGTCGTCTCCTCGTCGTCTGACACGGCCGGGACGCTAGCGGCGACGCCGGGCGGAGAGCTGTCCCGCGTACCCTCGCCTGTGGACAGCAGGGCGGTTGTGGACAACCACCTGATCATGCGGGGGATGTGCTGGCGATGACTGGCCTTCTCGCGTACCGCGACGCGAAGCAGCCGCGGCGGGCCCGCGTGGAGGCGTCGCGGTGGGTGGAACGTCATGGTTGCCAAAACGGGCGGGAGACACCCGTGGCGTTCCAGCCACGGGTGTCTCCGGCGCGCGCCGTCACTCACGGCCAGCACGGGCCGGAGGAGCGCGCCGGTCAGCGTGCCTCCGGGTCCAGCCCGAGCGCGGCCCGACCGCCGTCGACCGGCAGCGTCACACCGTTGACGAACGAGGCCGCCTCCGACAGCAGGAACGCGACCACGTCGGCCACCTCCCCGGTACGCCCCATCCGGCCCACCGGGTGCAGCCGGGCCAGCTCCGACTCGACGTGCTCCACCCCGGCCCGGTCCAGCCCGGCCAGGTAGGCGGCGTGCCGTTCGGTGTGGATCGAGCCGAGCGCGACCGCGTTGCTGCGGATGCCGTGCCGGCCGTAGTCGACCGCGAGCGCCCGGGTCAGCCCCTCCACGGCGGCCTTCGCGGTGGCGTACGGCAGGGCGCCCGGCACCGCCCGGCGGGCCTGGTGGGAGGAGACGTTGACGATCGCGCCACCGCTCCCGGCGGCCAGGAACCGGCGTACGGCGGTGCCGGCCCCCACCACGGCGGGGCGCAGATTGGCCGCGATCAGGTCGAACACCTCGGTCGCGGGCACCCGGTGCAGGTCGCCGTCGCGGAAGACCGCGGCGTTGTTCACCCAGCCGGCCAGCGGCGCGGACGCCTCGGCGCGGTCCGCGGCCCGGCCGGTGACCGCCTCGTCGGCGGCGTCCCCGGTGACGGCGTGCAGCCGGTCGGCGGCCGGATGCCCGGCCAGCCAGTCGAGCGCGCTGTCGTCCCGTTCGACCACGACCACCGCGCCACCGTCGGCGGCCAACCGTTCGACGACGGCCCGACCGACCCCCCGACCGCCTCCGGTGACGACGTACGACCGCGCGTTCATCCGGCCAACCTAGCGCGGGCGACCGCGGCGTGCCCGGTGACCGCCCGCCACCGGGACCGTCACGGGCGACGGTGGACGACCACGCAGGCCAGCCCGGGACCGGCGTGCGCGGCGACCACCGCACCGGCCTCGGTGACGTACGTGTCGTGCAGCCGGTCCCCCAGCCGCTCGGTCAGCGCCGTCAGCAACGCCTCGGCGCGCTGCGGGGCGGCGAGGTGGTGCACCCCGAGGTCGACGTCGTTGTCGCCGGCCGCTTCGACGGCCAGGTCGACCAGGCGCGCCACGCCCCGGCTGGCGGTGCGGACCTTGTCCCGCACCACGATCGCGCCGTCCGGCATGTGCATGATCGGCTTGACCGAGAGCGCGGTGCCGAGCAGCGCCTCGGCCGCGTTGATCCGGCCGCCCCGACGCATGAACTCCAGCGTGTCGACGTAGAAGAAGATGGTGGTCCGGTCGATCGCGTCCAGCGCCGCCGCGCGTACCCCGGTCAGGTCGGCGCCCCCGGCGGCGGCCGAGGCGGCGGCGAGCGCCGGGAAGCCGAGGCCCATGCCGGTGGAGCGGCTGTCCACCACCGCGACCCGGTCGTCGCCGACCTCGGCGGCGGCGAGCCGGGCGGCGTCGACGGTGCCGGACAGCCCGGCGGAGAGGTGCACGGAGACCACGCCGTCCGCGCCGTCGGCGAGCAACGCGCGGTAGACCTGCGTGAACTGTTCCGGCGCGGGCCGGGAGGTGCTCACCGAGACGCGTCGGGCACCCAGCGCGCGGGTGGCGTCCGCCGGGAAGGTCTCGATGCCCTCCAGCCCTTCGGCGCCGTTGAGCACGACGGTCAGCGGGACGACGGTGAGCCGGTGCGCGCGGACCAGCTCGGGGGGCAGGTAGGCGGTGGAGTCGGTGACGACCGCTACGGGCATGACCGGCACGCTAGCCGATGTCGCGGTGCCGCGCCGGGGCCGACCGGCTCAGACCGCGTCGGTGAGCGCCGGCTGGGTGATCAGCCCGACATTGTGCGCGCGCAGGTGCCAGCCGCGGACGTCGTCGTGGCGCAGCTCGGTCCAGTGGCAGTTGGCCAGCGAGCCGACGCTGCGCAGCACCACGTGGTCCCAGCCGAGCAGGTGGCCGATGCCCTGCCGGGCCCCGCCGCCGTGGGTGGTGACCACCACGGTGCCGCCGGTGGCCAGGTCGGCCGCGTCGCGGAACGCGGCGCCGAGCCGCCCGCCCAGGTCGTCGAGGCTCTCGATGCCGGCGCCGGGGTCGGGGTCGCCGGCCCGCCAGCGGGCGAACTCGTCGGGGAACCGCTCGGCGGCCTCGGTCAGGGCCAGGCCCTGCCACTGCCCGAAGTGCCGCTCGCGCAGCCGTGGGTCGGAACGGACCGGCAGCCCGGTCGACGCGGCCAGCGCGGCGGCGGTGTCGGCGGCGCGGCGCAGGTCGCTGGCGACGATGGCGTCCGGGCGCAGCGCGGCCAACACCGACGCGGCGGCGCGGGCCTGCTCCCGGCCGAGGTCGTTGAGCGGCACGTCGGTCTGCCCCTGGACGCGGCTCTGCGCGTTCCAGTCGGTGTTGCCGTGCCGCCAGATGATCAGGCGGGTCATTCGGCGGTGGCGGTGCCGGCGGCCGAGTCGGCCAGGTCGCGGTCCACGAACGGGATCTGCGGGCAGTCCTTCCAGAGCCGGTCGAGCGCGTAGAACTCGCGCTCCTCGGTGTGCTGGACGTGCACCACGATGTCGACGTAGTCGAGCAGCACCCAGCGACCGCCCCGCTCACCCTCGCGGCGGACCGGCTTGGCCTTCTCCGGCAGCTCCAGCAGGCGCTCCTCGATGGCGTCGACGATGGCGAGGACCTGCCGCTCGTTCGGAGCGGAGGCCACCAGGAACGCGTCGGTGATCGCGAGCTGGTCGCCCACGTCGATGATGACGATGTCCTGTGCCTTCTTGTCGGCCGCGGCCTGGGCAGCGGCCATCGCCAGCTCGTGGGCGCGTTCCGGAATGGTGGTCACCGTTCTCCTTCGATCAACCGTGCGACCCGTCAAGCCTCTCACACCGGGCGGCGTGACGACTTGTCAGTTCTGGCCGGTTATCGGCACGAAAAGGGAGATAACGGGCGAGATCAACGCTGGTAGAGGCGCCGTTTGGCGATGTACTGCACCACACCGTCCGGTACCAGGTACCAGACCGGCTCGCCCCGGCCGACCCGGGCGCGGCAGTCGGTGGAGGAGATGGCCATGGCGGGCACCTGCACCAGGCTGACCGAGTCGGCCGGAAGATGCTTGTCGGTCAACTCGAAGCCGGGGCGGGTCACCCCGATGAAGTGAGCCAGCTCCAGGACGTCGTCCAGGTCCTTCCAGGAGAGGATGCGCTCCAGCGCGTCCGCGCCGGTGATGAAGAAGAGCTGCGCCTTCGGGCCGTACTCGGCGTGCAGGTCGCGCAGCGTGTCGACGGTGTAGGTGGGCCCGCCACGGTCGATGTCGACGCGGCTCACCTGGAAGCGGGGGTTGGAGGCGGTCGCGATCACGGTCATCAGGTAGCGGTCCTCGGCCGGGCTGACCGGTTCGTCCGCCTTCTGCCACGGTTGCCCGGTCGGCACGAAGACCACCTCGTCCAGCCCGAAGCGGTCGGCCACCTCGCTCGCCGCCACCAGGTGACCGTGGTGGATCGGGTCGAACGTGCCACCCATGATGCCGATCCGCCGGATGTCTTCCTCCACCCCGCGATCCTAGGCCGCGCCCCGGTGTCGGTCGGCCGGGGTCGCCGGCTCGCGCCGGGCGGGCGGTCGGCCGCCCGGCGCGAGGCGTCGGTCAGGCGCCCACGGCGGCCACCGCCGTCCGGGCCACCAGCGCGCGGCGCAGGTCGTCGTCCAGGTCGACGACCCGCCGGCGCAGCCCCGGCGTCAGGTCGTCGCGGGCCAGCAACGCCGCGGCCAGTTCCCGGGTGGACTGCGTCACGGCGTAGCGCGGGAACGCCACGGCCGCCACCCGGTCGGCCACCCACGCGGTACGCAGACGCGCGGTCGCCGGCATCTCGGCGAAGTAACGCTCGACGTAGCCGGCGGTCAGCTCCGCCTGCTCCGGCTGCCAGAACCCCTCGGCGGTGGCCTCCACCAACCGGTTCGACAGCTCGGTGTTGCTGACGATGATCTCCCAGGCCGCCCGCTTGGCGTCGGCGTCCGGCAGGGCCGCCCGGCAATCGGCCGCCCGCTCGGCGCCGGTGGCGCTGCGGTCGCCGGCCGACTCGGCGGCGATCTCCGCCTCGCCGGCGCCACCCAGCACCACCAGCCGGTGCAGCAGCGCCCAGCGCAGGTCGGCATCGACCGCCAGCCCCTCCGGCACGCCCGCGCCGGCCAGCCAGCCGCGGAGCAGGTCGGCATCAGTGGTGGCGCCGATCAGGCCCCGCACGGCGGCGAGCTGGAGCGAACCGCCGGCGGGAGCGCCGGCCAGCAGCGCCCGGCACGCCTCGGCGATCCGCAGCAGCGCCGCGTCCCGGGCCAGCGGCTCCAGGTAGCGGTCGACGAGGTTGCGGCTGAGCGCGAGCACGTCCTCCGCGATGATCACCTCGGTCTCGGCCGGCAGCGCGGCGGTGATCAGGGCGACCAGCTCGGCGACCGGCCGCTCGCCGTCGGTGGCGGCGTCCAGCGCCTCACCCCAGAGCAGCGCCCGGGCCAGCGGATCGTCGAGCCCGGGGAGCAGCACCGGCACCGCGTCGGCGGAGGCCGCGTCGAGCCGGAGCTTGGCGAACGTGAGGTCGCCCGCGTTGGGCAGCAGCAGGCCGGTGGCGGGCTGACCGGTCAGCTCGGGCAGCGGCGTCCGGCCGCCGTCGGCGTCCGGGTCGAGGTCGACCTCGAACCGGCGCGTCGGGCCCTCGGCGGTGTGGTGGGCCACGCCGATGCGGTGCGGTCGCAGCACCGGATGGGTCGTCGGCGCGGTCTGCGTCACCGCCACCTCGCTCCACCGGCCGTCGGCGTCCACCGCGGTCTCCATCCGCAGCGTGTTGACCTGCGCCCGGCGCAGCCACCGCTCGGCCCAGCCGCTGAGGTCCCGGCCGGCGGCCGAGGCGAGGCTGTCGAGCAGGTCGGCGAGGGTGGCGTTGCCGAACCGGTGCGCGGCGAAGTGCGCGTTCAGACCGGCGAGGAACACGTCGTCACCGAGCCAGGCGACGAGCTGGCGCAGCACGCCGGCGCCCTTGGCGTACGAGATGCCGTCGAAGTTGAGCAGACCCGCCGCGGCGTCGGCGACCTCCTCGGGCGCCACCGGGTGGGTGGAGGGGCGCTGGTCGGCGGCGTATCCCCACGCCTTGCGACGCATCGCGAAGGTGGTCCAGGCCTGGTCGAAGCGGGTGGCCTCGGCGGTGACCCGGGTGCCGAGGTACTCCGCGAACGACTCGTTCAGCCACAGGTCGTCCCACCAGCGCATGGTGACCAGGTCGCCGAACCACATGTGCGCCATCTCGTGGGCGATCACGGTGGCCCGGTACTCACGCTGGCTGTCGGTGACCGCGGACCGGAAGACGTAGTCGTCGCGCAGCGTCACCAGGCCCGGGTTCTCCATCGCGCCGGCGTTGAACTCGGGCACGAACGCCTGGTCGTACTTGCCGAACGGGTAGCGCTCGGCGAAGAGCTGGTGGAAGCGGTCGAGGCACTGCCGGGTGACGGTGAGGATCTCGTCCGCGTCGGCGTCGAGGTGCGCCGCGAGCGAACGCCGGCAGTAGAACCCGAGCGGGATGCCGTCGTGCTCGGCGCGCAGCACGTGCCAGGGCCCGGCGACAAGCGAGACGAGGTAGGTGGCCAGCGGCGCGGTCGGGGCGAACTCCCACCGCCCCGGCGCCGGCCGGTCGGCGAGCTGCCCGTTCGCGGCCACCGTCCACTCCGGCGGCGCGGTGACCGCCAGCGTCACCGGCGCCTTCAGGTCGGGCTGGTCGAAGGCGGCGAAGATGCGCGGCCCGTCGTCCAGGAAGGACATCGCGTAGAGGTACGTCTCGCCGTCGGCCGGGTCGACGAAGCGGTGCAGCCCCTCGCCGGTGTTGGAGTAGGCCATCTCGGCCTCGACAGTGATCTCGTTAGCCTCGGCCAGCCCGGTGAGCGGCAGTCGCCCGTCGGTCAGCAGGGCCGGATCGAGGTCGCGGTCGTTGAGGCGGACCCGCAGGAGTCGGCGGGGCTTGACGTCGACGAACGTCTCGGCGCCGGGGATGGCCCGGAACCGGATGGTGGTGGTGGAGCGGAACCGCTCGGCGTCGCCGGTCACGTCGAGGTCCACCTGATAGGACTCGACGGTGATCGACGCGCCACGCGCGGTCGCCTCTGCACGGGTCAGGCTCGGCATCCGCTTATCCTGCCCGATGAGGTCCGCACGGGCCTTCCCGTGACGCGTGGCGATGGAGGGAAAACGATGGGTCAACACCCCAAGGGCGATTTCGACCTTTCTCGGGCGGTTTGGCAACGAGCGGAGGGCGACACGTCCGAGGGCGCGGTCGAGGTGGCTTTCGTCGACGATCTGATCGGGATGCGCAACTCGGCCGAGCCGGACGGCCCGGTCCTGGTCTTCACCCAGGCCGAATGGGACGCGTTCGTGGCGGGCGCCCAGGACGGCGAGTTCGACCTGGACTGAGCCGCCCGGGTCAGTCACCGTCGCCCCAGCCGAGGCCGCCCGGCCCGGGCGCATGGTGGAAGCCGGGATGGCCGGCCACGTCGGCGCACCGCTCGCCGTCGGGCCCGGCCGCCCCGCAGAACAGCCGCTCGGCCCGGTGCCAGGCGTCGGCCGGGGACAGCGCCGCCGCGCCGAGCGCCAGCTCCGGGCGGAGCAGGTCGAGCGCTTCCGCGTACGCGACGGCCAGCTCCCGCGCGACGGCGGGGTCGGCGGCCACGAAGCCGAGGTGCACGGTGAAGAACCCCGGCGGGCGGGCCCCGGCCCGCCGGGGCCCGCTGGTCAGTGGCTCCGCCCGGCCGCCGCCCCGCAGCCCGGCCGTCCCGTCGCGGTGATACCGCCGCGCCGCCCGGTTGTCGCGCATCCGTGCCTCCCCCGTCGCCGGTGACCGCCCGCCGGACGCCGGGCCCGGCGAGGGCCGGACCGGTCGCCGCCAGTCCGGGTACGAGCCAACCAGCTTTTCCGCGCCCCGGGAGGGGCCAGCGCCCGGGTGTACGGTCCGCCCTCCCCGGGCGGGCGGATCTGCGGAAACGGAGGATTCGGCCGCGCCGGCCCGGGTAGGTAGCGCCGACCGCGCAGGGTCCAGGCAGCGCAGATCGCACAGGGATCGCCGAGCCGGGTCAGGAGCAACCGAGATGAGCACCATGCCGAGTGACCGGAGCCCGGACAGCACGCTTGCCTACTTCCGGGAGGGCTACCGCTTCGTCGGCGCCCGCTGCGACCGGCTTGGCTCCGACGTCGTGCAGACCCGGCTGATGCTGGAGCCGACCATCTGCCTGCGCGGCCGGGAGGCCGCCGAGCTGTTCTACGACGAGGAGCGGTTCGTCCGGCGCGGCGCCACGCCGATGCGCGGCCAGCGCACGCTGACCGGGGTGGGTGGCGTCCAGGGCCTCGACGGGGCGGCGCACCGCGCCCGCAAGGCGATGTTCATGTCGATGATGACGCCGGCCGCGGTCCGGCGGCTCGGGCAACTCGTCGACGACGAGTGGCGGGCCCGGATCCCGGTCTGGGCGGAACACGGGCCGGTGGTGCTCTACGACGAGACGGGCCGGCTGCTGACCCGCGCGGTCTGGGCCTGGGCCGGGGTGCCGCTGGCCGAGGCCGACGTGCGCCGCCGCACCGCCCAGATGCACGCCATGATCGAGGGACCGGCGGTGCTGGGCCCGAAGCACTGGCGCGGCCTGCTCGGCCGCCGCCGGGCCGAACGCTGGGCCGGCGCGCTGGTCGAGCGGGTCCGCGCGGGCGCGCTGCCGGCACCCGAGGGCAGCGCGCTGCGGATCGTCGCCGAGCACCGGGACGAACGCGGCCAGCCGCTGCCCCGCCGGATCGCCGCGGTGGAGCTGCTCAACGTGCTGCGCCCCACGGTCGCGGTGGACCGGTACGTGGTCTTCGCCGCGCTGGCGCTGCACGACCACCCGCACTGGCGCGACCGGGTACGCGGCGACGACGACGCGACCGAGCAGTTCGTGCAGGAGGTCCGCCGCTACTACCCGTTCTTCCCGCTGGCCGCCGCGCGGGTGCGCCGCTCGTTCGAGTGGCGGGGGTACGCGTTCCCGCAGGGCCGCCGGGTGCTGCTCGACCTGTACGGCACCAACCACCACCCGGAGCTGTGGCCGGAGCCGGAGCGGTTCCGCCCGGAGCGGTTCGCCGGTTGGCGGGACGACCCGTTCGGTCTGGTCCCGCAGGGCGGCGGCGACCACGACACGGGTCACCGCTGCGCCGGTGAGTGGATCACGATCGAGTTGATGAAGCGGGCGGTGGCCAACCTGACCGGCGCGATGAGCTACCGCGTCCCGCCGCAGGACCTGGCGCTCGACCTCACCCGGATGCCGACGCTGCCGCCCAGTGGGCTGGTCATCGACGGGGTGCGGCCGGCCGGCTGAGCGGGTCGCCGCGCCCCGTCGACGGTCAGGCGCGGGAGCACCGAAGCGGTTTCAGGGGCCGCGCTGCGGGCACTCGCGGGACCCGACCCGACCGCGGAGGGCGACGTGACCCGAGCGACCGTTCCACCGCTGCCGCACCCCGGCCGGTCCGTCGCGGCGTCCGCGCCGGACCGGCTCCCGATGGCGTACGTCCTGCCGCTGCGCGCCGCCGACGACCACGGTCTCGACGAGCTGACCGGCTACCTGCGCGAGCTGCGCCGCTGGGTGGACGTGGTGGTGGTCGACGGCTCACCACGGGAGCTGTTCGCCCGGCACGCGGACGCCTGGCAAGGGCTGGTCCGGCACGTCCCGCCGGATCCCGCGCTGCGCGGGCGCAACGGCAAGGCGCTCGGGGTGCTCACCGGCGTCGCGCTGGCCCGGCACGAGCACGTGGTGATCGCCGACGACGACGTCCGGTACGACCTGTCGGCGTTGCGCGCGGTGCACGACCTGCTCGACCGGGCGGACCTGGTCCGGCCGCAGAACCACTTCGCCCCGCTGCCCTGGCACGCCTGGTGGGACACCGGACGGACGCTGCTCGCCCGGGTCTTCGGCGGGGACTGGCCGGGCACGCTGGCGCTGCGTCGGAGCACCTTCCTGGCGATGGGCGGCTACGACCCGGACGTGCTCTTCGAGAACCTGGAGCTGGTGCGGACCGTCCGCGCGTACGGCGGCAGCACGGTCACCCCGGCCTGGCTGTACGTGCGGCGGCTGCCGCCCACCGCCGGGCACTTCCTCGGGCAGCGGGTGCGCCAGGCGTACGACGAGACGGCCCGGCCGGCGTGGCTGCTGGCCGCGCTGGCGGTGCTGCCGGCCACGGCGGTCGCGCTCGCCGCCCGCCGCCCGGGGCTGCTGGTGCGGGCCGGGCTGGTCACGGTCGCGGTGGCGGAGCTGGGCCGGCGACGGGCCGGCGGGGCCCGGGTCTTCCCGGCGCACACCACGCTCGCGGCGCCCGCCTGGGTGCTGGAGCGCGGCGTGTGCGCCTGGCTGGCGGTGGGCCGGCGACTGCGCGGCGGGCTGCCGTACGCGGGCAGCCGCCTACGCACAGCGGCCCACAGCACCCGGTCCCTGCGGCAGCTCTCCCCGCACCGCCCAGACGAGCTGACCCGCTGGGTGGAGAGCGAAGGCGGGGGCCCTTGTTAACGCCTGAGCGATAGCAGGGGCCCCCGCTTAACAGATCGCGGTCAGGAGCGCGCCTGGTGGGCGCTCTCCCGCACGTCCTGGGCGGCGCTGCGGCCGTCGTCCTTGACCGCGTGCACGGCCTCCTGCGCGGTCGAGCGCACCGACTCGGCGGCGTGCTGGGCCGGCTCGCGCAGCTCGTCCCTCAGCTCGCCGGCGACCTCGCCCAGCTTCTCCTTGACCGCGCCGCTGTGCTCGGTCGCCTTCTCCTTGACCTGCGCGGCGAGCGCCTGCTCGCGGCGGGTGGCCGGGATCAGCGAGGAGACCAGCATGCCGACGCCGAAGGCGATCACGCCGGCGGCGATCGGGTTGCCCTGGGACTTCTGCCGCACGACCTGCGGCGCCCGGTGCGCGGCGTCGCCCACCGTGGAGGCGGCGGAGTGCGCCTTGTCACTCACCGTGGAAGCGGCCGAGGAGGCGTGGTCGCCCACCGAGTGGGCGGCGTGGCCGGTGCTGTGGCCGAGGTCGGAAGCGGTTCCCATCACCTTGTCCTTCACGTTCGTCAGCGCGCTGCGGACGCGCTGCTTGCGGTCGTCGACGATGCGGCTCGGGCTGACCTTGTACGCCAGGGCGTCCACGTCCGAGCTGAGGTTGTTGCGGGTGGCTTCGATCTCCCGGCGGATCTGGTCGGGATCGGTGCTCATCGGGTGACTCCCTCCGGGTGCGGCTTGAGTGCGTCCGGGATGCGCTGGACGCTGTCGTTGGTCTGCTTCAGGCCACGGATCTGCTCGGCGTTCTTCTTGGCCTTCGAGTAGAGGACCGCCGCGATCGCGGCCCACACCACCGCCACGATGAGCGCGGCCAGGCCGGAGTCCATGACGTTGTCGAGGAACTGCCACACCGCGACGGAGACGAAGAGCGCCACCATGTAGCCGCCGAAACCGGCGCCGCCGTAGAGGCCGGCGGCCTTGCCCGCCTTCTTGCCCTCCTGGCGGATCTCGGCCTTGGCCAGCTCGACCTCCTGCCGCATCAGCGTGGAGAGGTCGCCGGTGACCTGGCTCATCAACTGCCCGATCGAGCTGCCCCGCACCTCGTCGGCGTGGGGCGGGGCGCCCGCCGGCTGGTAGCCGGGGTCCTGCGTCGGCACGGTCATGCCGTGGTCTCCCTTCTGCCGGTCCGGCCGCTCACGGGCGCGGAGCGCCGGTCGACGGCACGCCCGGCAGCGGGTCGGTCTGGCTCGGCGGCGGCAGCGGCTGGCCGGTGCCGCCGGCCGGGTCGGCCCAGGTGTTCGGGGCGCCGCCGCCCGGGTAGGTCGCGCCCGGCGCGGAGTAGCCCGGGTCCGGCTCGGCGTAGGTGCCCGGCGTCGGGTCGAGGTAGCCACCGGCCGGCGCCTGGGTGGGCACCGTCGGCGTGGTCGGGATGACCGCGGTCCGGTCCGGGTCGTAGGCCGGCCGGACGCCGCTGTCGTTGTTGCCCACCGCGGCGATGTTCCGGGTCAGCCGGCCGGCGACCACGCCCAGCAGGGCGGCGCCGACCAGGAACGTGCCCGGGTTACGGCGGGCGTAGCTCTTCACCTCGTTGAGCAGGTCGCCCGGCTCGCGCTGCTCCAGCCAGCCGGCCACGCCGTGCACGCGCTCGGCCGCCTGGTGGGCCAGCTCGGTGACCGGCCCGGAGCCGCCACCCTGCTGCGCCATCGACCGCATCTCGTCGGCCAGCGACCGCAGGCCGCTGGCGGCCCGCTGCTGCTGATGACCGGCCTGCGCGGTGACCTGGTTGCGGGTCTCGCCGTAGAGGTCGCGGGCCTGCCGCTTGGCCTCGCCCACCACCTCCCGACCCTGCTCCTTGGCGGTCTGGGCGACCGCGCCGCCCGCGCTTGCGGCGTCGGAGCCGACCTGACGGGCCTGATCGCGTACGCCGCCGCCGTTCGTCGACTCGTACGTGGCGGACGTGGGGGAAAGATTCTGAGTCATGGTGTCCCTTCCGCTCGTGCGTTCCCAGCGGGTTGTGTTCGGGGGGATCACGCGAATACTTTCCGCGTGACAATTTCCCTACCCCTGGGCTCCGGGTCCATGCCTGATTCGTCATTTCTCTGTGTGGGCGACCCGTCCCGATCACAGAATGGGGAGTCCGGCCCGACCGGGTGGGGCGCCACGGGGGGTGACAGCGATGGCACGCGACGTACGGGAAGCTCCGCCGGCCCGGCCGGCCGTGCAGAAGGTCGCGCTCGCGGTCGCGGCCGTCTTCGTGCTGATCGGTGTGCTCGGCTTCGTCCCCGGCGTCACCACCCACTACGGCGAACTGGCGTTCGCCGGGCACCACTCGGGGGCGAAGCTGCTCGGGGTGTTCCAGGTGTCGGTGCTGCACAACCTGGTGCACCTGCTGTTCGGGCTGGTCGGGCTGCTGGCCGCGCGGCGGCTGGCCGGCGCGCGGGTGTTCCTGGCCGGCGGCGGCGCGCTCTACCTGGTCCTCTGGCTGTACGGCTTCGCCATCGACCGGGAGAGCGCGGCGAACTTCGTACCGGTCAACGACGCCGACAACTGGCTGCACCTGTTCCTCGGCTTCGGCATGCTCGCCGCGGGCCTGCTGCTGAACAACGAGGTGGGCGCCGGCGGCCGGCCGGACATCCCGATCGACCGACCCTGAGCAGGGACGACACGCCGGCCTGCATTTGCCCCGGAGTGGCCGGGGCAGGAGCCGCGGTACGGACGGTGAACGGGGCGGGACGAGGAGGTCCGGCTATGTCACGGTTCTTGCGGGGCCACGCGCTCTCGGTCGCCATGCTCGGCGCGTTCCACGCCAGCCCCGAGTCCAAGCCGGTGACCGCCCCGCACGCGCAGACGAGCGCCTGAGCGGTGTGTGAGAAGGGGCCCCTTCTCGACGCCAGGCGTTAAGAAGGGGCCCCTCCTTACGCCGCCACGGGGAGGTGTTTGGCGAAGCAGACGCTGTGGGGGTTGTCGACGTACTCGCCGTAGACCGGGATCGGCTGGTAGCCGCTGGAGCGGTAGAGCGCGATCGCGGCCGGCAGGTAGGTGCCGGTCTCCAGGCACACCGTCCGGTGCCCCTGCCGGAAAGCCAGTTCCTCCAGCGCGAGCAGCAACTGCCGGGCGATGCCGCGCCCCCGGTACGCCGGCCGGACGTACATCCGCTTCAGCTCGCCGGTGTCGGCGTCGAGCGCCTGGAGACCGCCGCAGCCGACCGCCCGGCCGCCGACCACGGCCGCCAGGTAACGGATGTCGGAGTGGGTGACGGTGACCTGCCCGTCCAGCCCGCCGTCGGCGTCCCGCAGCTCACGCTGCTGGGCCACGACGAGCGCGGCGACCTCCGGATCGGTGGCGGGCCGGCATTCGATCAGCATCCCGTCACGGTAGGTCGACCGGATTTCGCGAAGGTTTCCGGCCGAGGTCCCCGACACGGACACGACCGGACTAGTCGTCGTCCGGTTCCGCCGTCGGACCCGCCTCGATCTCGTCCTCCGGGCGCTGCCGGCGGGCCTTGCGGGCCTCCAGCCGGTCCGCAGCGGAGGGACGTGTCGACTTGTCCTCCAACCGCACGTCGGTGCCCCGGTTGCCGGGCGTGAAGTCGACGCCCGCGTAGAGCGTCGGCTGCCAGTCGAACTCGCGCTCGCCGATCCGCACCAGGTCGCCGGCCCGCGCGCCGGCCTTGGCCAACTTCTCCTCGACGCCCAGCCGGGCCAGCCGGTCGGCCAGGAAGCCCACCGCCTCGTCGTTGTCGAAGTTCGTCTGCTTCACCCAGCGTTCCGGCCGGCTGCCCCGGACGGTGTAGGAGCCGTCCGCCTCGGCCTCGATGGTGAAACCGGCGTCGTCGACCGCCTTCGGGCGGAGCACGACCCGGGTCGGCTCCACGTCCGGAACGGCGCGGCGGCCCTCGTCGACCACCTGGGCCATCGCGTACGTCAGCTCGCGCAGGCCCTCGCGGGTGGCGCTGGAGACGTCGAAGACGCGGAAGCCACGGGCCTCCAGGTCGGGCCGGACGATGTCGGCGAGGTCCTTCCCGTCCGGCACGTCGACCTTGTTCAGCGCGACCAGCCGGGGCCGGTCGGCCAGCCCGCCGTACTGGGCCAGCTCCGACTCGATGGCGTCGATGTCGGCGAGCGGGTCGCGGCCCGGCTCCAGCGTCGCGGTGTCGACCACGTGCACCAGCACGGCACACCGCTCGACGTGGCGGAGGAACTCCAGGCCCAGCCCCTTGCCGGTGGCGGCGCCCGGGATCAGGCCCGGCACGTCCGCGACGGTGAAGGTGTGGTTGTCCACCCGGACCACGCCCAGGTTGGGCACCAGCGTGGTGAACGGGTAGTCGGCGATCTTCGGCTTCGCGGCCGAGATCACCGAGATCAGCGAGGACTTCCCGGCGGACGGGAAGCCGACCAGACCGACGTCGGCGACGCTCTTCAGCTCCAGCACCACGTCGAGCTTGTCGCCGGGCTCACCCAGCTCGGCGAAGCCCGGCGCCTTGCGGCGGGCGTTGGCCAGCGAGGCGTTGCCCCGACCGCCCCGGCCACCGCGGGCCGCCTCGAAGGTGGTGCCCACCCCGACCAGGTCGGCCAGCACCTCGCCGTCCAGGGTCTGCACCACGGTGCCGTTCGGCACCTTGATCACCAGGTCGCGGCCGTTGGCGCCGTCCCGGTTCGAGCCGGCCCCGCCCTTGCCGTTGTCGGCCTTCAGGTGCGGCCGGAAGTGGAAGTCGAGCAGCGTGGTGACCTGCGGGTCGACCACCAGCGACACGCTGCCGCCATGGCCGCCGTTGCCGCCGTCCGGGCCACCGAAGGGCTTGAACTTCTCCCGGTGGATCGAGACACAGCCGTGCCCGCCGTCGCCGGCCTGCATGTGCAGGACGACCCGGTCAACGAACGTCGTCACGACGCCAATCCTTCCAGCGGGGTCCGCCCCGCACGTGGAAAGCCGAAGCGGGCCGGGACCCGAGGTCCGCGGCCCGCTTCGGCTTCGAACTACTACTGAGGCACGATGCTGACGGTCTTGCGACCGCGCTTGGTGCCGAACTGCACCGAACCGGCGGACAGCGCGAACAGCGTGTCGTCGCCGCCACGGCCGACCAGGTCACCGGGGTGGAACTTGGTGCCACGCTGACGGATGAGGATCTCACCCGCGCTGACGACCTGACCACCGAAGCGCTTCACGCCGAGCCGCTGGGCCGCGGAGTCGCGACCGTTACGCGAGCTGGACGCACCCTTTTTGTGAGCCATTTCCGACGACCTACTTCCCGCTGTTGGAGATGCCGGTCACCTTGATCTGGGTCAGCGGCTGCCGGTGACCCTGACGCTTGTGGTAGCCGGTCTTGTTCTTGAACTTGTGGATCCGGATCTTCGGGCCCTTGGTGTGCGCGGCGATCTCGCCGGACACCGCGACCTTGGCGAGCTTCGCCGCGTCGGTCACCAGGTCGTCACCGTCGACGAGGAGCACCGCGGTGAGCTTCACCGCGTCACCGGGGGCACCGGTGAGCTTCTCGACCTCGATCACGTCGCCCTCGGCGACCTTGTACTGCTTGCCGCCGGTCTTGACGATCGCGTACATCGGAGGCGCACTCCCTGTCGTTGAGGCTGCTGGCGTCTTTTCCCACCGTTGCCGGCGGGTCGTTCCCACGGCGTCTCGCCGGGAGCCGTGACACCGGCGGCGCGGGCGCGCGGGAACTAGGCACACCAAAGTGCGCCGCAGGCAAGAGTACGCCATACCCGGTCCGCCGCCCAAACCGGGCTGCCGGTCACGCCGGGCAGAGCTGGTCGAGCCGCTGCTGGAGCCGGTCGAACGCGGTCTCGTCGATCTTCCGCACGTCGGTGCCGAGCCCGCCCACCTCGGTGGCCAGGTCCGCCAGCAGCGTCCGCAGGCCCGGGTCGGTGGCCCGCCCGGACTGCTCCCGCAGCACGTCCCGCCAGCCCGCGAGCGCGGCCTCCGCGTCCCGCCGGGCGGCCTTCTCCGTCCCCCGGTCCCCGGTGCCGCCCGCCCGCAGCATCTCCGCCAGCTTCTGCACGTACGTCTGGACGGCCACGGACCCGGCCTGCTTCGCGCGGGCGCAGACGCCCGCGTCGCCGGTGACGGTCGGGGCGGGCGTGGGCGACGTGGCCGCCGGGGCCGGTGAGGCGAAGCCCACCGAGAACGGGTCGGTCCGTTCGGCGCAGCCCGACCCGGCCAGCAGCAGTCCGGTCAACGCGGTGACCGCGAACACCCGGCGCATGTCTCCTCCCTCCGGGGCGCGGCCGGCCCGACCGGGGGTCGACGGGCAACGGCAGGGCCCCTGCTCCCGGCACTCTGTTGCCGGACCAGGGGCCCTGTCAAACGCCACGCAGGTCAGCGGCTCACGGCCGGGTACGCCGCCGGGCGCCGCCACGGCGGGACCGCCGCCGCGACGAGCCGCCGTCGGCGCCCTCGTCGTCGCTGTCGCCGTCGCCGATCGCGTCCGGGTCGTCAGCGGCAGCGAGTCGGGCCGAGTCGCCCTCCTGGCTGTCCGCGACCGCCGGGGCGGCCGGCGTCTCGGTCTCGAACCGGGACAGGTCGTAGCCCTGGGTGTCGTAGTAGTCGTCGGCGGACTCGGCCACCTCGACGACGGTCCGCTCCGGCGCGGCGGCGACCGGCGACTCCGCCGCGGCCTCCACGGCGGGCTTCTCCGCCGCGGCCTTGCGACCCCGGCGACGGCCCTTCTCCTCGGCCGGCACGACCGCCGAGGCGACCGCCTTGACCTTCTCCCCCGCGCCACCGGCACGCGGCTTCTCCGGCACCGGCTCGGTGTGGATCACCACGCCCCGGCCCTTGCAGCACTCGCAGGTCTCGCTGAACGCCTCCAGCAGGCCCGCGCCGATCCGCTTGCGGGTCATCTGCACCAGGCCCAGCGAGGTGATCTCGGTGACCTGGTGCTTGGTGCGGTCCCGGCCCAGGCACTCGGTGAGCCGGCGCAGCACCAGCTCCCGGTTCGACTCCAGCACCATGTCGATGAAGTCGATCACCACGATGCCGCCGAGGTCGCGCAGCCGCAACTGGCGCACGATCTCCTCGGCCGCCTCCAGGTTGTTGCGGGTGACCGTCTCCTCCAGGTTGCCGCCGGAGCCGGTGTACTTGCCGGTGTTGACGTCGACGACGGTCATCGCCTCGGTCCGGTCGATCACCAGCGACCCGCCGGAGGGCAGGAAGACCTTCCGGTCCAACCCCTTGAGGATCTGCTCGTCGATCCGGTACTCGGCGAACACGTCGGTGACGCCGGCGTGCCGACGCAGCCGCGCCACCAGGTCCGGCGAGACGTGCGACAGGTACGACTCGACCACGTCGTACGCCGACTCGCCCTCGATGACCAGCTCGCGGAAGTCCTCGTTGAAGAGGTCCCGGACCACCCGGATGACCAGGTCCGGCTCCTCGTAGAGCAGCACCGGGGCACCGCCGGAGGCGGCCTTGGCCTGGATGTCGTCCCACTGCGCCTGGAGCCGCTTGACGTCCCGGGCCAGCTCGTCCTCGCTGGCGCCCTCCGCCGCGGTCCGGACGATCACCCCGGCGCCGTCCGGCACCAACTTCTTGAGGATGTCCCGCAGCCGCTTGCGCTCGGTGTCCGGCAGCTTGCGGCTGATCCCGGAGGCGTTGCCGTTGGGCACGTAGACCAGGTGCCGGCCGGAGAGCGCGACGTGGCTGGTGAGCCGCGCGCCCTTGTGCCCGATCGGGTCCTTGGTGACCTGCACCAGCACCGGGTCGCCGGAGCGCAGCGCCTGCTCGATCGAGCGGGCCCGGCCCTCCAGGCCGGTGGCGTCCCAGTTGACCTCGCCGGCGTACAGGACGGCGTTGCGCCCGCGGCCGATGTCGACGAAGGCCGCCTCCATGCTCGGCAGGACGTTCTGCACCTTGCCGAGGTAGACGTTGCCGGCCATGGTGCCGGACGAGTTGCGGGTCACGTAGTGCTCGACCAGCACGCCGTCCTCGAGCACCGCGATCTGGGTGCGGTCGCCACGCTGGCGCACCACCATCGTCCGGTCGACCGCCTCGCGGCGGGCCAGGAACTCCGACTCGCTCAGGATCGGCGGCCGGGTACGCCGCTGCTCGCGGCCGTCCCGGCGGCGCTGCCGCTTGGCCTCCAGCCGGGTCGACCCGGAGACGCCCTGCACCTCGTCGACCGCCTTGCGCGGCTCACGGATCTTGACGACGGTGGGCACGCCGTCCTCGGTGGTGGTCTCCGCCTCACCCGCGCCCCGGCGACGACGCCGACGGCGACGACGGGTCATCCCGTCGCCCTCGGCCTCCTCGTCGCTCTCCTCGGCCTCCGCCTCGGCCGGCTCCGCCGTACCGGTCTCGTCCTCGTCGGCCTCGTCGGCGCCGCCCTTGCCCCGGCCACGGCCCCGGCGACCACGACGGCGGCGGCGGCGACCCTCGGCGGTGTCGTCGTCGTCCTCGGCGTCGGCGGACTCGTCCGCCTCGGCGGCCGGCTCCTCCTCCTCGACGGCCTCGGGCTCGACCTCGGCCGCCACCGGCTCGGCCTCCCGCCGGCCGCGACGGCGACGGCGGCCGGTCTCGACCGGCTCCTCCGCCGCCTCCTCGACGGCCGGGTAGGTGACCCGGACCGCCGGGGCCTCCTCGGGCTGCGGGGGCATGAACAGGACGGTGGGCGCGGAGAGCGCCGCGCGACGCCGGCGGCCGGTGGCCGGCCGCTCCTCGGCCGCCGGCTCGTCCGCCACACCCGGCACCGCGGCGCCGGTCGACACCACGCCGGTGGCGTCCGCCGGCCCGCCGGCCCGGGCCAGGTCAACCTCGTCGGTACGCCGGGACGCGCGCCGCCCGCCGGCACGCGATCGCGCACCACCCTCGCCTGCGGCCCCCCGGGTACGGGACCGGGTGACGCCCTCGCCCGGGGTGGGCTCGTCCACGGCGTCCTCGCCGACCGCGTCCTCGTCGAGCACGTCCTCGTCGAGCACGTCCTCGTCAAGCGGGGCCCGACCCTCGGCGATCTCGCCCGCGCCGCCCGGGACCGAGACCGGTCCGTCGACCACGGCACCACCCGACGGCCCGGCAGCCCCGGTGGCCGGCTCGACCGACGGGCCGGTGACCTCGGCGGACGCCTCGACCGGCGCGGTCGACGGCCCGGCGGGCGTCTCGATCGACGCGGCCGGCTCGACCGGCCGGCCGGCGGCCTCGGCGGGCGCCTCGGTCGGCGACTCGGCGGCCGGCATCGGCTCGGCGGCGGGCGGGGTGGCCTTGCGGCGGCGGGTCCGGGTGACCTTGACCGGCGGCACCACCTCGTCCGAGGTGGCCTGCACCTCGGCGGCGGCCACCGGCTCCTCGACCGCCTTCGCCGGGGTCGCCTTCCGGCGCCGGCGGGTGGTCTTCGGCGCGGCCTCCAACTCACCGGCCACCGGCGCGAACACCTCGGCCTGCGGCGACTCGCCGCTGCCGGTGGCCGCGGCGGACGCCTCGACCGGCGCGTCGGTCTGCTCCGGCTGGTTGAGCGGCGCGACCTTGCGGCGGCTGGCCCGCTTGCGGGGCGGCGGCTTCACCTCGGCGACGCCGTCGGTGCTGGTGACGGTCGGGTCGGCCGGCTCGGCGCCGGTCCGTTCGCCGCCCTCGGGCTCGTTCTCGAGCATGGACGTTCTCCAGTTCTGGCTGCCCCGGGCGCGGTTGAGCGCTGCCACGCAGGGTTGCCGCAAAGGTGTTTCCGCCGGGCGCGCAGGTGCGCGACCGCCGAAGTCTGCCTGCCAGAGCGCTGACCGTCGGTCAGTGCCCTCCGATGGCTGCCCCGTCGCGATCCGCGTCCAACGGATCGACGATCTCGCCCTGCGCGGTCAGCGTGCCCTGCGCCAGCCGGATCACCTTCGGGGTGACCGGCGGCTCCAGGTCCGCCACCACGCGGAGGCCGGAAAGGACGTCATCGGGTCGCACGGACGGGGTGACCTGCCGCACGACCAGTTCGAGTATCGCACACGGTACGGTCGCCGCTCCGGAAGGCGTCTCAGCCGGCACCAGCGCATCGATGGCGATCACGGCGGCGCGGGCGTCGAACGTACGCCGGCCCTGCTTGGTCATCCGCTCGACCTGGATCTCCTCGGCGGCGGTGAAGGCCGCCACGGCGGCCCGGAGCACGTCCGGATCGACCTCGGGCAGCTCGATCCGCCAGTGCGACGCCTCGATCCGGTCGGCCAGGCTGCCACCGGACGCCTCGACCGCGTCGAGCACGTCGAGCCCGGGCGAGAGCGCGGCGTCCAGAGCGGCACGGAGGCGCTCCGGGTCGACCGGCTCACGGAGGCCGATCTCCAGGTACTCCGCCTCGCTGGCCACGCCGGTCGGCGCCGCGGAGGCGTACGAGATCTTGGGGTGCGGGGTGAAGCCCTGGGAGAACGCGATCGGCACGCCGGCGCGGCGCAACGCGCGTTCGAAGGCCCGGGCGAAGTCCCGGTGCGAGGTGAACCGCAGCGGTCCACGCTTGGCGTACCGGATGCGGACCCGCTGGACGACGGGCGCCTGGCCGCCCTCGGGTTGAGGCTTTCTGGCGATCGTGAACTCCTCGGCTGTGCCTGCGCGTGTCCGTCCCATCCTGGCGCAGCCCGCACCGCCCCCCACACCCGCCCCCACCACCCCCTCTACGGTGGGGTGGGTCAGGGGCGGCGGTCGCCGGCCGGGGTGGGGCCGTCCAGCCGGTCGAGCGCCTCGTCCGGGAGCTGCGCCACCCGGGCCAGCTCACGTCGGTGCCGGCGCCGGTTCCAGATCAGGAACACCACGAGCGCCAGCAGCACCACCAGGGCCACCGCGATGCCGATGCCGACCACCAGCACCTGCTGGTCGGTGGGGCCGCCGCGGTCGCCGTACTCCGTCACGTCGAAGTCGTCGTCCTCGGCCGCCTGCGGCGCAGCCGCGCTCGGCGAGGCCGGGTCGAGCAGCGGGTTCGCCGAGACCGACGGCACGTCCGCGGTGAGCGCCGCCACCGGGTCGATCCGGCCGAAGCCGAACTGCGGGTCCCGGCCCGACGGGCCGGCGTCCCGGGCGGTGCGGATGATCCGGTTGATCACGTCGGACGCGGAGAGCTGCGGGTACTTCGCACGGATCAACGCCGCGACGCCGGAGACGATGGCGCTGGAGTCGGAGGTGCCGTCACCCCAGCCGTAGCCGTGGTCGCGGCCGGCGTTGTAGATCCCGTCCGCCGGTGCGGCGATGACCGCCTCCGGGCCCTGGGCGGAGCCGGACCAGAAGCCGCCGCCCCGGGTGGTGCCGGTCACCGCGATCACGCCGGGGATCCGGGCCGGCGAGGCGATGTCCACGTCGCCCGCCTTGCGGTTGCCGCCGGCGGCGACCACGACGACGTCGCGCGCCAGCGCGTACCGGATCGCCTCCTCCTCGTCCGGGTCGGGCGCGCCGGCCCGGCCGAAGGAGAGGTTGAGCACCGTCGCGCCACCGTCGACCGCCATCCGGATGCCCAGGGCGGACGCGCCGTCGGGCACGGTTCCGGGGCCGGGCTCCTGCTTGATGGGCAGGATCCGGGCGTCCGGCGCGATGCCGTCCACGCCGTCGCCGACGTTCGCCGCCGAGATGATGCCGGCCATGTGCGTGCCGTGACCGTCCGGGTCCTCCCGGCCGTCGCCCCGGGCGCCGTAGCTGCGGTCGCCGGGCAGCACGCGACCGCGCAGCGCCGGATGGGTGGCGTCGACACCGGTGTCCACCACGCCGACCACCACCCCGCGCCCGGTGGAGATCCGATGCGCCCGGTCGATGCGCAGCTCGTCCAGGTACCACTGCTCGGCCCGGCGCGGCGCGGCGACCACCGGTTGGGCCGCGCCCAGCACCGTCAGGCCGGCCAGCAGGCCGGCCGCCACCGGCCGGAGCGCGGCGACGTGCGCCCTCATCCGTCCGTCCTCATCGCAGGATGCCCGGGGACGCGCTGTCACCGGCACCCCACGGATCGTCGTCCTCAGTCAACCACGACGAGTGCTCGGCACCGCCGCCGCCGTGCCCGGCGCCGCCGTGCCCGCCCATCATCCCGCCGCCCATCATGCCCCCGCCGGCACCCGCGCCGGTCGCGTTGCGGAGCGCGCTGGCGGCGCTGGTCAGCGGCGGGACCTTGCCGTTGCCGCCGCCGACCAGGCCGGGCAGCGCACCCACGCCCGGTCCGCCGGCCGCGCCGAGACCCCCACCACCGGGACCACCACCGGCGCCCAGCCCGGCGCCACCGCCGCCGAACCCGCCACCACCACCGACGGTGCCCAGTCCGCCGCCGCCGAACGCGCTACCCGGACCGCCGGTCGTGATCGTCCCCGGCCCGCCCGCGCCGGCCAGGCCGGTGCCGTAGTCGTGGTCCCCCGAGCCCGGGTAGCCGCCACCGGTGACCGGCGGGACGTACGACCCGCCGCCGGTCTGGCCGCCGCCGAGATCGACGCCGCCCGTGGTGGGCGGCGGTGAGAACGAACCGCCACCGTACGAGCCACCGCCGCCACCACCGATGCCGGCGCTGCCCAGCGAGGGCACCTTGCCGCCCCCGCCACCACCGCCGCCGGGCAGCCCGGCGTCGGGCACACCGGACGGCGGGACGCGGTTGTCGGGCGTGTAGCCGTCACGCGCGTCATTGGCCGAGGGCTGGGGCACGACCAGCTTCGGGCGTTCGGTCTCCACCGCAGCCGGCAGCGGCGACATCGCCCTGTTGGCCGCCTCCTGGTTGTCCCGGTACCAGTTGTCCAGGTGCGACTTGGTGTCCCACCAGCCGCCACGCTTCTGGTCGTCGGCGTTGCCGTCGACCCTCATCGTCGCCTCGAGGTCGTCGGCCTTGTCGCGGAACGCGCCGTCGGCGTAGAGCGACTGGTTCTGCTGGTAGTCGCTGCGCAGCGAGGCGAGGAAGCCGGACTGGCTCTCGCCGTCGCGGGCGTCGTCGAGCTCGGTGCCGCCGGGCAGGCTCCACTCGTTCCAGCCGAAGTCGTCCATCAGCGGGATCGGGATGCTGGCCACCGCCTTGCGGATGTCGCCCTCGATCCGTGACAGCGCGCCGCTGACGTCACTGGCGTGGGTGATCAGTTCCTCGATGTCCTTGCCGATGCCGCCCAGGTGCTCGCGGTACGCGTCACCGCCGCTGCCCGTCCAGCCGGCCAGCAGCCCGGGGAGACCGCCGCTGTGCGGGCGTTCCTGACCGGACGCGATCGGGCCGACGAACGAGCGCCCGACAAGCGCGTCGCGCAGGTGGCCGAGCCCGGCGGAGAGGTTGCTCCAGCCGACGCCGACCGACCCGACCGTCTCCGGATCCGCGGCGAGCGTCACCTCCCGGACGCAGCGCTCCCAGGTGCCTCCAGCCATGATCGCCTCTCCCTCAGGCCGGGTACGGGTAGGTGGGCTGCTGCCCCGCCTCGGGCGGTGGCGCCGCGGACTCCAGCAGCCGCTCGATCTGCTTGCCGTTGGCGGCGTTGCGGGCCTCGGCGTCGCGGAACGCCTTCGCGATGTCCTCGGTGCCCTTCTTCAGCCCGGCCAGCTTGCTGGAGATGGCCTTGAGATGGGCCTCCATGTTGGCCGTCGACCGGGTCAGCGCCGCCCACTGCATCCGCGCGTCCTCGTACGCGCCGAACGGCGTGCCGTTGGGCACCGCCTGGGCGTTGCTGCTGTCGCCCTTCATCCGCTCCTTGATGCGTTCCATCTCGTAGCCGATGGTGTCGTCGACGTACTGCTTGAGGCGCTCGACGTAGTCGGCGGCGGCGTCCAGGTCCTCGACGCTGACGTGCAGGTCGCCGGTGTCCGGCGGCGTGATGCCCATGCTGCTGTCCTCCCCCGCTACCGGCCCGGCCGGTCCAATACGGACGCAGCGTATCGAGGAAGCACCAGCCGGGGCAGCCCCGCCCCGGCCGCCCGACGGTCGACACGTGACACGACGGAGCGCGGGCCCCCGAGGGGTTCCCGCGCTCCGTCACGCGTCGGTGCGGCTCAGCCCTGGGCCGCCGCGGGCAACCGCATCCCGCCGACCGGCGTCAGCGGCAGCAGCTTGCGCCCGGTCGGGCCGATCTGGATCTCGGTGTCCATGGACGGGCACACGCCGCAGTCGAAGCAGGGCGTCCAGCGGCAGTCGTCCTGCTCGTACTCGGACAGCGAGTCCTGCCAGTCCTGCCAGAGCCAGTCCTTGTCCAGACCGGAGTCGAGGTGGTCCCAGGGCAGGACCTCCAACTCCTCGCG
Organism: Micromonospora sp. NBC_01392; assembly: GCF_045040125.1. NCBI lineage: Bacteria > Bacillati > Actinomycetota > Actinomycetes > Micromonosporales > Micromonosporaceae > Micromonospora > Micromonospora sp. NBC_01392. The sequence continues at coordinate 5,913,812 of NZ_CP109549.1, forward strand.
CTCCCGGGTGGTGTACCAGTCGAGGTCCACCCCGAACGCCGGCAACGTCTCGGCCGCCGCGTCCACCCAGCGCTGGTACGAGAAGTGCTCGCTCCAGCCGTCGAACCGGCCGCCGTTCTCCCAGACCTTGCGGATCACCGCGCCGACCCGGCGGTCGCCCCGGGACAGCAGGCCCTCGATCAGCGACGGCTCGCCGTCGTGGTAGCGGAAGCCGATCGCCCGGCCCAGCGAACGGTCACTGTTGATCGCCTGCTTGAGCAGCTTGAGCCGGCCGTCGATGACCTCGGGCGTGGACATCGAGGCCCACTGGAACGGGGTGTGCGGCTTCGGCACGAACCCGCCGATGGAGACCGTGCAGCGGATGTCCTTGGACCCGGTGGCCGCACGGCCGGCCCGGATCACCTCGTGCGCCATGTCGGCGATCTCCAGGACGTCCTCGTCCGTCTCGGTGGGCAGGCCGCACATGAAGTAGAGCTTCACCTGCCGCCAGCCGTTGGTGTACGCGGTGACCACGGTGCGGATCAGGTCTTCCTTCGACACCATCTTGTTGATCACCTTGCGGATCCGCTCCGACCCGCCCTCCGGGGCGAAGGTCAGGCCGGTCCGCCGCCCGTTGCGGGACAACTCCTGGGCGAGGTCGATGTTGAACGCGTCCACCCGCGTCGACGGCAGCGACAGCGAGACGTTGGTGCCGGCGTACTGCTCGGCCAGGCCGGAGCACATGTCACCGATCTCGGAGTGGTCGGCCGACGACAGCGACAGCAGGCCCACCTCGTGGAAGCCGGAGAACTCCAGCCCCTGCTGCACCATCTGGCCGACCGTGGTGATCGAGCGCTCCCGCACCGGGCGGGTGATCATGCCGGCCTGGCAGAACCGGCAGCCCCGCGTGCAGCCCCGGAAGATCTCCACCGCGTACCGCTCGTGGACCGTCTCGGCGAGCGGGACCAGCGGCTTCTTCGGGTACGGCCACGCGTCCAGATCCATCGTGGTGCGCTTGTGCACCCGGAACGGCACGTCCGGACGGTTCGGCACGACCCGCTGGATCCGGCCGTCGGGCAGGTAGTCGACGTCGTAGAAGCGCGGCACGTAGACGCTCTCGGTGCGGGCCAGCCGCAGCAGCAGCTCGTCCCGGCCGCCCGGGGAGCCCTCGGCCTTCCACTCCCGGACGATGGCGGTGATCTCCAGCACCGCCTCCTCGCCGTCGCCGAGCACCGCGGCGTCGACGAAGTCGGCGATCGGCTCCGGGTTGAACGCGGCGTGCCCACCGGCCACGATCACCGGGTCGGCGTCGGTGCGGTCGGCGGCGAGCAGCGGAATGCCGGCCAGGTCGATCGCGGTGAGCAGGTTGGTGTAGCCCAGCTCGGTGGAGAACGAGACGCCGAACACGTCGAAGTCACGTACCGCGCGGTGCGCGTCGACGGTGAACTGCGGGACGCCGTGGGCGCGCATCAGCGCCTCCAGGTCCGGCCAGACCGCGTACGTACGCTCGGCGAGCACGTCGGGCAGCTCGTTGAGCACCTCGTAGAGGATCTGCACGCCCTGGTTGGGCAGGCCCACCTCGTAGGCGTCCGGGTACATCAGCGCCCAGCGGACGGTCGCCGCGTCCCAGTCCTTGACCACCGCGCCCAACTCGCCCCCGACGTACTGGATGGGCTTGGTCACCTGGGGCAGCAGCGGCTCCAGCCGGGGCCACACGGAATTGGCCGCGACCGGGCGCGGCGTCGTCGACGGGGCACTCATGATGCCCAAGGATACGCGGTCCCCCACCCCGTCCTCCCCCACCGGCACGGTTCCCCCCGGCCCTCCCCCGTTGATCAAGGAATTGGCGCGCGAATCCGGGCCCCGGCCGACGCGAACTCCTTGATCATCGGGCTGGCGGGCGGAGGCGGGGATTCGTCGGGGGTGGCGGGGCGGTACTAACCTCGCAACGGGCGCGAGAGGAGATTGCCGCGATGTCGCAGCCGCAGCCGGAGGCGGGCCGGCTGGCCGACGGGGCCGATGGGCCAGCCGTCACCGAGCCGCCGACCGCCGTACCGACGCCGGCCGACGCCGAGGCCACCACCCCGCCGTCCCCACCCGACGCGCCGTCTCCACCCGACGCGCCGTCCCCACCCGACGCGCCGTCTCCACCCGACGCGCCGTCTCCACCCGACGCGCCGGAGACCGGGGTGCCGCGGGTGGCGGCGCCCGACGAGGCTCCCGCCGCCAGGGCCGGGGAGCCGGTCACCGCGGGGGCCACCCCGCAGGTCCCCGACCCTTCGAACGCCTCGACGCCGTCGGAGGCACCGAACGCCTCGGCAACCTCGGCCGACGATGACGCCGCCGGGACCAGCACCGTCGGAACCGACGCTGTCGGAACCGACACTGTCGGGACCGAACCCGTCGGGACTAGCGCCGTCGGGACCAGCGCCGTCGGGACCAGCGCCGTCGGGACCAGCGCCGTCGGGACCAGCGCCGTCGGGACCAGCGCCGTCGGGACCAGCGCCGTCGGGACCAGCGCCGTCGGGACCGAGGCAGAGCGCGACGCGCCGCCGACGCCCGGCACCGACGCGGAGCACCAGGCACCGCCAACCTCCGGCACCGGCACCGACGCGGAGCACCAGGCACCGCCAGCCACCGGCACCGGCACCGACGCCACCCCGGCCGTACCCGTCGTACCGGTCGGCCGGGCCCGCGGCTCCGCTGCTGTGCCCGGCCGCGCCACCCCACCGCCACCGGAACCGGCACCCACCCGGGTCGAGGACGGCCCGCACCCCACCCGGGTCGAGAACGCGCCGGACGCCGCCCGCATGGAGACCGGCCCGAACGCCACCCGCATCGAGAACGGCCCGAACGCCACCCGCATCGAGAACGGGCCACCGCCGACCCGCGTCGAGCCGCCCGCGCCGCGGTGGAGCGGCTCCGCCGCGGTTCCGCCCCCGCCGCCGCGCCGGCGCGGCTGGGGCGAGTCGGCCGAGCCCACCCCGGTACCGCCGGTCAGCTCCCCCGAGCACGCCACCCCGGTCGATCCGTGGGCGGGCGTGGACACCACCGGCTGGGACCTCCACTCGGCCGATCTGCCGGCGCTACCGGCGCCACCGGCGACCATGCCGTACACCGCGCCCTGGCCGGCGCACCCGGCGCCGCACCCCGCCCCGCCGCCGGGGGCGCGGCCGGTATCACCGCCGGCGCCCGCCCCGCCGTACCCGGGGCCGCCGGCCGCCCGGCCGGTCTCGCCACCCGCGCACACGCCGCCGTACCCGGCGTCACCCGCCGCCCGCCCGGTGTCACCGCCGGCACACACTCCGCCACCGGCCCCGGTGGTCGTCCCCCGGGCGCCGAAGCAGGCCCGACCGCCGAAGCAGCGCCGGGGCGGGACTCCGCCGCCGGTCGCGCCGCCGCCCGGGTGGCAGGCGCCCAAGGGGTACGCGCCGCGACGCCGGCGGCGCCGCTGGCCCTGGGTGCTGCTGCTCTCCGTGGCCTGCTGCTGCGGCGTCCCGCTGTGGTGGGTCCAGCCGCTGTCCAGCCAGTATCCGGCCAGCGCCAGCCTCCCGGACCAGCTCGACTCGATGCAGTTGCGTCAGGACGAGCGCAGCCGGGCCGCCGCCGAGGAGTTGAAGAGCCAGGTACGCCAGGCGGACCTGCTCGCCGAGGACACGTTCGCCGGCATCTACGCCACCGACGACGGCAAGCGGGTGACCCTCTTCGGCAGCACCGGCTTCCGGTTGACCCCGGAGTCCGACGCCGAGGCCGAGCTGAAGCGCCTGGCCGGCGACTACGCCCTGCAAGCCTCGGTCAGCGTGGACACCGGTGTGCGGGGCCGGTACGAGCGCTGCGCGGTCGGCCGGACGGACGACGACGCGGTGGTGGTGTGCACCTCGGTCGACTACGGCAGTCTGACCACGGGCGTGTTCACCCGACTGTCGGTGGACGACAGCGGCCGGCTGCTGAACGAGCTGCGGGAGCAGGTGGTGGTCCCGAAGAAGTCCTGACCCGGGGCCGGGTCAGGCGGGCGACTCGCCCGGCGTCTGCTCGGCGCGCTTCGGCGCGTAGCGCGGGACGTACTCCTGGCCGGTGAGCTTCTGGATCTCGGTCATCAGCTCGTCGGTCATGGTCCGCAGCGACGTCCGGTCGTCGGGCCGGCCGGTGAAGTCCAGCGGCTTGCCGAACTTGATGGTGATCTTGGCGCGACCGGGGCGGGGCACCCGCGTCCCGATCGGCTGGGCCTTGTCGGTGCCGGTGACGCCGACCGGGATGATCGGCACGCCGGCGGCCACCGCCAGCCGGGCCGCGCCGGTGCGCCCGCGGTAGAGGCGCCCGTCCGGCGAGCGGGTGCCCTCCGGATAGACCGCGACCAGGTCACCGGCCTGGAGCACCGGGATGGCCGCGTCGAACGCGGACAGCGCCGCCCGACCGCCGGCCCGCTCGACCGGGATCGCGCCCAGCCCGGTGAGCACGAACTTGGAGAAGCCGCCCTTCACCCCGGTGCCGTTGAAGTACTCCGACTTGGCCCAGAAAGCCAGGTGGCGGGGCACCACGGTGCCGAGCAGCAGCTCGTCCGCGACGGAGAGGTGGTTGCCCGCGAAGATCGCACCGCCGGTCGCCGGGATGTGCTCCAACCCCTCCACGTGGGGACGGAAGGCCAACCGGAGCGTGGGCGCCACGGTGAGCTTGCCGATGGTGTAGAGCAGGGGCACGGGTCCTCCGGCGGTCGTACGCGGAACAGGCGCTGTCACGGTAGCCGACGCCGCCACCCCCGGCCGAGCGGGTGGCGGGCAGTCCACCCGCCGGTGCGTCGGGTGAGACGGGGCCCCTTCTCTACCGAAGGCGTTAACAAGGGGCCCCGCCTTACACCTCACACGCGGCGGACGCTGACCACCACGCGCTCGCCGTCGCCGACCTCGCCGGCGAAGCCGTCGAGGCCCTCGACGAAGTCGATGCTCTCCGCCAGCACCTCCCGCGCCACGAAGTCCGTGTACGCGGCGACCGCCGCGCGCACCTCCTCGGACGCCGACACCGCCACCGTGATCCGGTCCGAGATGTCCAGGTCGGCGTCCCGGCGGGCCTGCTGCACCACCCGGACCACGTCCCGGGCCAGCCCTTCGGCGGCCAGTTCCGGCGTGACCTCGGTGTCCAGCACGACCACGCCCTCCCCGCCGGGCAGCGGCGCGGAGTGCTCGGCGTCGGCGGCGACCAGGCGCAGCTCGTACTCGCCCTCGGCCAGGGTGACCCCGGCGGCGACCGGGGCGCCGTCGACGAGTTCCCACTCCCCCGACTTGACCGCCTTGATCACCTGCTGGACCGCCTTGCCGACGCGCGGGCCGAGCGCCCGCGGCACCACGGTCAGCACCTGCTGGCAGTAGGCCGCCACCTCGCCGGTGAGCACGACCTCCTTCACGTTGACCTCGTCGGCGACCAGCTCGGCGAACGGCCGGAGCTGGTCGGCGACCGGCGAGGCCACGGTCAGCGTCGCCAGCGGCAGCCGGACCCGCAGGCCCTTCGCCTTGCGCAGCGACAACGCCGCCGAGGCGACCGCCCGGACGTTGTCCATCGCGGAGACCAGCTCGTGGTCGGCCGGGAACTCGTCGGCCGACGGCCAGTCGGTCAGGTGCACCGACCGCTCGCCGGTCAGCCCGCGCCAGATCTCCTCGGCGGTCAGCGGCGCCAGCGGCGCCACCACCCGGCAGAGCGTCTCCAGCACGGTCGAGAGCGTGTCGAACGCGTCCGCGTCGCCGGCCCAGAACCGGTCCCGCGAGCGACGCACGTACCAGTTGGTCAGCGCGTCCAGGTAGGACCGGACGGTGGCGCAGGCGCCGGAGATGTCGTACGCGTCCATCTGCGCGCCGACGGTCGCCACCAGCTCGTTCGTCTTCGCCAGCACGTACCGGTCGAGCACGTTCGTCGAGTCGGTGCGCCGACGCGCCTGGTAGCCGTCCGCGTTGGCGTAGAGCGTGAAGAAGTACCACACGTTCCACAGCGGCAGCAGCACCTGACGCACCGCGTCCCGGATGCCCGACTCGGTGACCGCCATGTCCCCGCCGCGCAGCACCGGCGACGACATCAGCATCCACCGCATCGCGTCCGACCCGTACGCGTCGAAGACGTGGTAGACGTCCGGGTAGTTGCGCAGGCTCTTGGACATCTTGCGCCCGTCGGAGCCGAGCAGGATGCCGTGGCTGAGGCAGTTGCGGAACGCCGGCCTGTCGAACAGCGCGGTGGCCAGCACGTGCATGGTGTAGAACCAGCCGCGGGTCTGCCCGATGTACTCGACGATGAAGTCGCCCGGGTAGTGGTGCTCGAACCAGTCCCGGTTCTCGAACGGGTAGTGCACCTGGGCGAACGGCATCGAGCCGGACTCGAACCAGCAGTCCAGCACCTCCGGCACCCGGCGCATCATCGACCTGCCCGTCGGGTCGTCCGGGTTGGGGCGGACCAGGTCGTCCACCGCCGGCCGGTGCAGGTCGGTCAGGCGTACGCCGAAGTCACGCTCGATGTCGTCGAGCGACCCGTACACGTCGACGCGCGGATAGGTCGGGTCGTCGGAGCGCCACACCGGGATCGGCGAGCCCCAGAACCGGTTCCGGCTGATCGACCAGTCCCGGGCGTTGGCCAGCCACTTGCCGAACGAGCCGTCCTTGATGTGCCCCGGCGTCCAGTTGATCTGCTGGTTCAGCTCGACCATCCGGTCCCGGAACTGCGTCACCGCGACGAACCACGACGACACCGCCTTGTAGACGAGCGGCGTGTCGCAGCGCCAGCAGTGCGGGTACGAGTGGGTGTAGACGTCCTGCCGTAACACCACCCCCCGCTCCTTCAGCTCCCGGATCACCGGCTTGTTCACGTCGAAGACCTGCTCGCCCTGGTACGGCGGGACCAGCGCGGTGAACCGGGTGTGGTCGTCCACGGTGACCACGGTCGGGATGCCGGCCGCGTTGCAGGTGTTCTGGTCGTCCTCGCCGAACGCGGGCGCCAGGTGGACGATCCCGGTGCCGTCCTCGGTGGTCACGAACTCCGCGCCGAGCACCTGGTAGGCGTTCGGCCCGGCCGGCTCGACCAGGAAGTCGTAGAGCGGCGTGTAGCGACGACCGACCAGGTCCCGGCCGTGCACGGTGCCGACCTGCTGGTACCCCTCCAGCTCCTTGGCGTACGCGCCGAGCCGGGCCGCGCCGACGACGTACCGCTCGCCGTCGCGGTCCAGCACCGCGTACTCGATGTCGGGGCCGACGGCGAGCGCCAGGTTCGACGGCAGCGTCCACGGCGTGGTGGTCCAGACGCCCAGCCTGACCGGCCCGCGCAGCGGCTCCGGCGCGTTCTCGTCGGCGGTCAGCTCGAACCACACGGTCAGCGTCGGGTCGTGCCGGTCCCGGTAGACGTCGTCCATCCGGGTCTCGGTGTTCGACAGCGGGGTCTCGCACCGCCAGCAGTACGCCAGCACCCGGAAGCCCTCGTAGACCAGGCCCTTGTCGTGCAGCGTCTTGAAGGCCCACATGACGCTTTCCATGTAGTCCAGGTCGAGCGTCTTGTAGTCGTTGGCGAAGTCGACCCAGCGGGCCTGCCGGGTGACGTAGCGCTCCCAGTCCTGGGTGAACTCCAGCACGCTGGCCCGGCAGGCGTCGTTGAACCGCGCCACGCCGAGGTCGAGGATCTCCGCCTTGCTGGTGATGCCGAGCTGCTTCTCCGCCACCACCTCGGCCGGCAGGCCGTGGCAGTCCCAGCCGAACCGGCGCTCGACGTGCCGCCCGCGCATGGTCTGGTAGCGCGGCACCACGTCCTTGACGTAACCGGTGAAGAGGTGGCCGTAGTGCGGCAGGCCGTTGGCGAACGGCGGGCCGTCGTAGAAGACGTACTCGTTCTTGCCGTCCGTGCCGGCCGGGCGGGCCTCCACGGAGGCCTCGAAGGTCTTGTCGGCGGTCCAGTGCTCCAGCACCCGACGCTCGACCGCGGGCAGGTCCGGGCTCGCCGGGACACCGGCGCCGGTCGGGTCGTGCAACGGATAGGCCATCGGGGGTCGCTCTCCTCGCGCAGCTCACTCGTCGGTGGGTCTGCGAGGACGAACCTTTCCGGGTACGCCTGGAACGACGCCCCCGGGTGGTCCGCGGTACCACCCCGCTTGGCGGTCGAGGTGCGACCGCCCGCTCGTTGATCGGCTGTGACGGGCCGTCCCGTCCGGTTCTACTGAGCCGGTTGCCCGACCGTTCTTCCGGAGGCTCGCCGGTGATGGCCGGGTCGACGCCTGTACGCCCCAGCCTACCCTCCCCGCCCACCCCGCCGCCTCCGAGTAAGGAGGGGCCCCCTGTTAACGCATACGGATTGGAGGGGGCCCCTCCTAACACCTCGCATGACCGGCGTCACACCGTCGGGCGTCACACCGGCCGGGGTCGGATCCGTCGTGTGGGCGTAGCGACGACACGAGGGAGAAGACGATGAGCCGGATCAACCTGGCGACGGTGGCGCCGGAGGCGTACCGGGCGGTGCTCGGGCTGGAGACCTACATCCGGGGCAACCTGGACCACACCGTGCTGGAGCTGGTGAAGGTGCGGGCGTCGATGCTCAACGGCTGCGCGTTCTGCGTGGACATGCACACCCGGGACGCGCTGGGCGCCGGGGAGGACAGCCGGCGGCTGTTCGCGGTGGCGGCCTGGCGGGAGGCGCCGTCGTTCTTCGACGAGCGGGAGCGGACCGCGCTGGCGCTGACCGACGCGGTCACCCGGCTCGGCGAGCACGGCGTGCCGGACGACGTGTGGGACGCCGCCGCGAAGGTCTGGTCGGAGAAGGAGCTGGCGGACCTCGTCGTCGCGATCGCCACAATCAACGTGTGGAACCGAATCGTGATCAGCAGTCGGACCCAGCCACCGCGCGAGGTGTGACCGCCACGCCAGCGGCGGAGTCGGCCGGTGCGCTCACCGCGCACCGGCCGATGCTGCTCGGGCTGGCCTACCGGCTGCTGGGCAGCCTGCACGACGCCGAGGACGTGCTCCAGGAGGCGTACCTGCGCTGGCTCGGCGCGGACCGGGAAACGGTCACCGAACCGCGCCGTTACCTGTCCCGGGTGGTGACCCGGCTGGCGCTGGACCGGCTGCGCGCCCGGCAGGCCGCCCGGGAGACGTACGTCGGCCCGTGGCTGCCCGAGCCGGTGCCAACCGACCCGTCGCCGTTCGGGCCGCTGGAGACCGTCGAGCTGCGGGAGACGGTCTCCACCGCCCTGCTGCACCTGCTGGAACAGCTCACCCCGCCGGAGCGGGCGGTCTACGTGCTGCACACCGCGTTCGCGCTGCCGTACGCGGAGATCGGCGACATCCTGGACCGGTCGGCGGCGGACTGCCGCCAGCTGCACCACCGCGCGGCGGCCCGGCTGACCGAGCAGCGGCGGCGCTTCACCGCCGGCCCGGCCGAGCAGCGCCGACTGCTCGACGCGTTCCTCGCCGCGGCGCGCGACGGTGACCTGGCCCGGCTGACCGATCTGGTCGCGGCCGACGCCACCGCCTGGTCCGACGGCGGCGGGCGGATCCGCGCGGCCCGCAACCCGCTGTACGGCGCGGACCGGATCGCCCGCTTCTTCGCCGGGGTGTACGGCCGCCGGCGGCCCGGGGTGCGGATCGCGTCGGTCGAGCTCAACGGCGCGCCGGCGCTGGTGCTGAGCTGGCCGGACGGCACCCGCTACACGCTCGGGGTCGCCGCGGCCGGCGGCCGGATCACCGGCGTCTACCTGGTCGGCAACCCCGACAAGCTCAGCCGGGTCGCCGGCTGAACCGGACGGGCTCGCGCCGGTCGGGCTGCGGTCAGTCCAGCTCGGGGAACCAGAGCGCGATCTCGCTCTTGGCGCTGTCCGTCGAGTCGGAGGCGTGCACCAGGTTCTCCCGGTTCGACAGCGACAGGTCGCCACGGATGGTGCCGGCGGCGGCCTTGCGGCCGTCGGTGCTGCCGATCATGCCGCGCACCACCTCGATCACCTGGTCGCCGGAGAGCACCAGGGCCACCAGCGGGCCGCCGGTCATGAACGTCTTCAGCGGCGGGTAGAACGGCTTGTCGACGTGCTCGGCGTAGTGCTGGTCGGCGAAGTCGCCGTCGATGGTCCGGCTCACCAGCGCGTCGATCCGCAGGCCCTTGCGCTCGAAACGGGACAGGATCTCCCCGACCAGACCGCGGCGCACCGCGTCGGGCTTGATCAGTACGAGCGTCCGCTCTGCCGGGCTGCTGCTGGACACGCTGGTTTCCTCCTGTGCACGAACCGGGGTCAGGCTGGGTACGGTCAGCGTAGCGACCCGGTCCCGGCGCCGGCGCGGCGGCTGCGTCTTCCCTGGCCCGCCGCGGCGGCCTAGCCTGGCCTTGGAACCCCTGGGAGGTCCACTGTGGCGAATGGCGGGAACCGCACCATCGCGCCGGTACGCAAACTGATCGGCGCGGTGCTGGGCACCGTGGCCACCTTCGTGACCGTGTTCGGGCTCGGCATGACCAGTTGGGCGATCGTGGCGCTCGGCGTCGCGCTGCTGGTGCTCGCGATAGCCCTGGCCACGGTGCGCGGCGGTGGCCGCACCTGGGTGGTCGGCCTGGGGCACGTGCACAGCGCGTCCGAACCACCCACGCAGTACGCGTTCGGTCGCTGCGAGTTGCAGCTGGTGATCGACGCCCCCGGGCTGCCGCCCCGCTCCAAGAAGATCATCGAGCCCCGGGTGCCGGTGGCCAAGTGGCCCTCGCTCGGCCAGGCGCTGCCGGTCCGGGTGGCCCTCGACGACCAGCGCCACGTCCGGGTGCTCTGGGACGAGGTGCCCACCCACGCCGAGAACGCCGCCACGGTCGCCGACCTGCCGCCCGAGTACGCCGGGCCGGAACAGCCGCTCGACGAGCCGCTCTTCGGGCAGGAGGCGCCGCCGTGGGCCGGGCGCGCCCCGGAGGACGACTTCCGCGACGACTACCCGCCCGCACCGGACCCGCTGCTGGACGACGTCACGCTGCGCGGCGAGGAGCGCGAGCCGGTGGTGATGCACCAGCGGCCCGGCGGCCCGGTCGTGCTGGAGGGGCAAGTGGTCGAGCCGACCACCCTCGGCCCGCTCCCGCGCCGCGCGCCGGCGCCCCGCCCGCCGGCCGAGGAGCAGGACCCGGACACGGTCCCGGTGGAGTCGATCGACGTGCCGTTGGACGCTCCGGGGTCCGCCACCACGCCCACCCCGCAGGAGCTGGACGAGGCCATCTTCGGCCCGGTCGGCGACGCCGAGCCGGACGAGCTGGCCAGCCCGATCAGCGGGGTCGGCATCACGCTGCTCGTCACCGACCTGGACCGGTCCCTCGACTTCTACCGGGAGCTGGGCTTCGACGAGATGGACCGGGGCGAGGGCAACGCCGTGCTCTCCTCCGGGCCGACCCGGCTGGTGCTGCGCCGGGTGACCGGGGCCGCCCCGATCAGCCGCCGGCTGGTGCACGTCAACCTGGAGGTCGACGACATCCAGGCGGCGTACGAGCGGCTGCGCGAGTCCGGCGTGCGTTTCACGTACGCCCCGCGGGTGGTCAACCGGGGCACCAAGCTGGAGGTCTGGGCCGCTGCCTTCCGCGACCCCGACGGCCACGGCGTCGCCCTCACCCAGTGGCGCACCCTCGCCGACGCCTGACGTGCAAGGCCGGGCCCCTTCTTAACGCCTCCGGTAGAGAAGGGGCCCCCGCTCAACACGCGCGCGGACCGCGCTCAGCCGAGGATGACCCGCCGCACGTGCAGCGCGTACGCCCACACCAACGCGAAGATCACGCCGAGCCCGAACAGCGACCAGTGCAGCAGCCCGGAGAGCAGCAGCAGGCCCTGGAGCACGGTGCCGGCGTGCCAGGCCCAGGGGCGGCGCATCATGCCGGCCAGCACCACACAGGCCACCGCCAGCGCGACGATCACGCCGATCGCGGCGCCGCCCAGGTCACCGCCGACCACCCGGATCGGCTGGATCGCCAGCAGCAGCACCAGCGCCTCCAGCGCGAGCGTGCCGGCGCCCAGCCCGCGTACCGCCCGGTCCGGGTTGCGCAGCCCGGAGCGGCGGACGCCGCCCGACTGCTCCGACCCCGACTGCTCCGACCCCGGCTGCGCGTCCGGGCGCTGCTCCGGGCCGGTCATCGCTTGAGCAGCCGGCGGGCGTCGGCCACGGTCACCACCGAACCGGTGATCAGCACGCCCACCCCGGCCAGCTCGCCCGGCACGTCGGACTCGGCCTCCGCCACCGCCGCCTCGATGGCGTCGGGCATGTCCCGGGTCACCTGCACCCGGTCCGGCCCGAAGACCTCCCGGGCCAGCTCGGCCAGCTCGTCGACGGGCATCGCCCGGGGCGAGCTGTTCTCCGCGACCACGATCGTGTCCAGCACCGGCTCCAGCAGTTCGAGCAGGCCCGCCGCGTCCTTGTCGCCGAGCACCGCCAGCACGCCGACGAGCTTGCTGAACGCGAACTCCTCCTGGAGCGCGGCCACGGTGGCGGCCATCCCGTGCGGGTTGTGCGCGCCGTCGAGCAGCACCGTCGGCGCGGTACGCACCCGCTCCAGCCGGCCCGGGGAGCTGGTCGCGGCGAAGCCCTCCCGCACCGCCTCGACGTCGAGCTGCCGCCGCGCGCCGGCCCCCAGGAACGCCTCCACCGCGGCCAGCGCCACGGCCGCGTTCTGCGCCTGGTGCGCGCCGTGCAGCGGAATGAAGATCTCCTCGTACACCCCGCCCAGGCCCTGGATGGTCAGCACCTGACCACCGACGGCGACCGCCCGGCGCATCACCCCGAACTCGGCGCCCTCCCGGGCGACCGTGGCGTTGACCTCGGCGCAGCGTTCCAGGATCGGCCGGGCCGCCTCCTCCTCCTGCGCCGCGGCGATCACCGTGGCGCCGGGGTGGATGATGCCCGCCTTGTGCAGCGCGATGTCCTCGATCGTGTCGCCCAGCCACTCGGTGTGGTCCAGTCCGATCGGCGTGATCACCGCGACGCCGGCCTGGATCACGTTTGTCGCGTCCTCCGCGCCGCCCAGCCCGACCTCCACCACCGCCACGTCGACCGGGGCGTCGGCGAACGTGGCGAACGCCAGCGCCGTGGTCAGGTCGAAGTACGTCAGCGGCTCGGCGGAACGCTGGTCGACCAGCTCGGCCAACGGCGCGATCTCCCGGTACGTGGAGACGAACCGTTCCTCGCTCACCGGCTCGCCGTCCAGGCTGATCCGCTCCCGGACGGTCTCCAGGTGCGGGCTGGTGTAACGCCCGGTGTGCAGCCCGAACGCCCGCAACAGCGAATCGATCATCCGGGCCGTCGAGGTCTTGCCGTTGGTGCCGGTCAGGTGGATCGACGGGTACGCCCGCTGCGGGCTGCCGAGCAGGTCCAGCAGGCTCTCGATCTTCTCCAGCTCGAACCGCATCCGGGTGAAGCCGCGCGCGTTCAGCGCGGCCTCCACCTCGACGAACGCGGCGTGGTCGGTACGGTCGCTCATGAGGGCAGGGCCTCCAGGGCGGCGTCGATCCGGGCCAGGTCCGTCTCGGCCACCGCCAGCCGCTCCCGGATCTTCGCGACCACCGGCTCGGGCGCCTTGCCGACGAACGCCGGATTGTTCAACTTCGCCCGCGCCTGGGTGGCCTCCTTCTCGGCCGCCGCACGGTCCTTGGTGAGCCGGGCACGCTCGGCCGCCACGTCGATCGCGCCGCGGGTGTCGAGCGCGACGCTCACCTCGCCGGGCATGGCCAACGTGGCGCTGGCCTGGAAGTCGTCGCCGGGGGCGTCGAGCCGGGCGAGCGACCGGATCAGCGGCTCGTGCGCCGCGACGCCTGCGCCGGCCAGGCCGTCGAGCCGGGCGGCGACCCGCTGGGTCGGCCGCAGCCCCTGGTCCGAACGGAACCGACGGACCTCGGTCACCACCCGCTGCAACGTGGCGACCTCCGCCTCCGCGGCGTCGTCGATCCCGGTACGGTCCACCGCCGGCCACCGGGCCGCCAGCAGCGTCTCCGCGCCGGTCAACGCGGCCCACAGCTCGTCGGTGACGAACGGGATCACCGGGTGCAGCAACCGCAGCAACTGGTCCAGCACGTGGCCCAGCACCCGGCGGGTGGCGTCGGCCGCCGGCCCGCCCTCGGCGAGCACCGACTTGCTCAGCTCCACGTACCAGTCGCAGACGTCGTCCCAGGCGAAGTGGTACAGCAGGTCGCAGACCTTGGCGAACTCGTACGCCTCGAACTGCTCGTCGACCTCGGCGGTGACGTGCGCCAACCGGGACAGGATCCACCTGTCGACGGTCGACAGCTCACCGGCCGCCGGCAGCGGACCGTCGGTGTGCGCGCCGTTGAGCAGCGCGAACCGGGTGGCGTTCCACAGCTTGTTGCAGAAGTTGCGGGAGCCCTGGCACCACTCCTCGCTGACCGGCACGTCCTGGCCCGGGTTGGCGCCGCGGGCCAGCGTGAACCGGGTGGCGTCGGCGCCGAACCGGTCGATCCAGTCCAGCGGGTCGACCACGTTGCCGAACGACTTCGACATCTTCTTGCCGTGCTCGTCGCGGACCATGCCGTGCAGCGCCACCACGTCGAACGGCTGGACGCCGTCCATCGCGTACAGGCCGAACATCATCATCCGGGCGACCCAGAAGAACAGGATGTCGTAGCCGGTGACCAGCACACTGGTCGGGTAGAACTTGGCCAGGTCCGGCGTCTGCTCCGGCCAGCCGAGCGTGGAGAACGGCCAGAGGCCGCTGGAGAACCAGGTGTCCAGCACGTCCTCGTCCTGGTGCCAGCCCTCACCGGTGGGGGCGGCCTCGTCCGGGCCGACGCAGACGATCTCGCCGGCCGGGCCGTACCAGACCGGGATGCGGTGGCCCCACCAGAGCTGGCGGGAGATGCACCAGTCGTGCATGTTGTCCACCCAGGCGAAGTAGCGCTTGGCCAGCTCGGCCGGCTCGACCTTCACCCGGCCGTCCCGCACCGCGTCGCCGGCCGCCTTGGCCAGCGGCCCGGTGTTGACGAACCACTGCAACGACAGGCGCGGCTCGACTGTCGTCTTGCACCGCGAGCAGTGCCCCACCGCGTGCAGGTACGGCCGCTTCTCGGCCACGATCCGGCCCTGCTCGCGCAGCGCCGCCACGATCGCCGGGCGGGCCTCGTACCGGTCCAGGCCCTGGAACGGCCCCGGCGCGGTGATCACGCCCCGCTCGTCCATGATCGTCAGCGAGGGCAGGTCGTGCCGCTGCCCGATCTCGAAGTCGTTCGGGTCGTGCGCCGGGGTCACCTTGACCATGCCGGTGCCGAAGCTCGGGTCGACGTGCTCGTCCGCGACGATCGGGATGCGCCGGTCGGTGAGCGGCAGCGCCACCTCGGTGCCGATCAGGTGCTGGTACCGCTCGTCGTCCGGGTGCACCGCGACCGCGGTGTCGCCGAGCATCGTCTCGGCCCGGGTGGTGGCCACCACGACCTCGTCGCCGTAGCGGATCGAGACCAGCTCGCCCTCGTCGTCGGTGTGCTCGACCTCGATGTCGGAGAGCGCGGTGAGGCAGCGCGGGCACCAGTTGATGATCCGGTTGGCCCGGTAGATCAGCCCGTCGTCGAAGAGCTTCTTGAACATGGTCTGCACGGCCCGGGAGAGGCCCTCGTCCATGGTGAAGCGCTCCCGGTCCCAGTCGACCGCGTCGCCGAGCCGGCGCATCTGGCCCAGGATCGCGCCGCCGGACTCGGCCTTCCACTGCCAGACCCGCTCGACGAACTTCTCCCGCCCGAGATCGTGGCGGGACAGCCCCTCACCGGCGAGCTGCCGCTCGACCAGGTTCTGGGTGGCGATGCCGGCGTGGTCCATGCCGGGCAGCCAGAGCGCCTCGAAGCCCTGCATCCGCTTGCGCCGGGTGAGCGCGTCCATCAGCGTGTGCTCGAACGCGTGGCCCATGTGCAGGGAGCCGGTGACGTTCGGCGGCGGGATGACGATGGCGAACGGCGGCTTGTCACTCTCCGCCGACGCCCGGAAGTGCCCGCCGGCTACCCACTGCTCGTACCGTCGCTGCTCTACCTCGCCGGGCTGGTACTGGCCGGCAAGGGTCGGGGCGTCGGGGCGTCGGGCATCCAGTCTCTCGGTCACTCTCAAAGTCTACGGAGCGCTTCCGGAGACCTGACGTGCGCCACCGGTGATTCGCGTACGGTGGCGGACATGTCCGACGCGCATCTCACCGAGCGTCAGGTCGACGGGGGTCACGGTCCGGTCGAGCTGACCGACGAGCCGATCCGACTGAGCCGCCGCGACCCCGCGCTGGAACCCGAACGACGGCCCGTCTCGCGACGTCGAAAGGTCGTGCTGGCCGCGGTCCTGGCGGCCGGCCTCGCCGGCGCCGGCGCGCTCGGCCTGGGCGGCTGGCGGGTGCTCCAGCAGAAGGACACCGAGCTGACCCAGCCGCCCGGGGTGGCCGGGCTCACCCGGGACGACAGCGACCGGGCCCGCAGCACGGCCGAGTACCTGCGCGACGGATTCGCCGCCGACATCGACCTGGACCGCAGCTTCGGCGCGGTCTACTCGGATCCGGCGGACGCGAAGCGGTCGGTGCTGCTGTTCGGCGGCACCACACTGCTCTGGCAGCCCGAACGGGACCTGGACACGCTCTTCGGCCTGATGGCCGACGAGACCGGCAAGGTCTCGGCGGTACGCGAGGTCGACGCCGGCCGGCTGGGCGGCGTGATGAAGTGCGGCACCACGAGCGGCGACGGCGGTGACTTCGCGGTGTGCGGCTGGGCCGATCACGGCAGCGTGGCGATGGGGATGTTCCCCGGCCGGGCGGTCGACGACGCCGCCACGTTGTTCCGGGAGATCCGTGAGGGCGTGCAGCGCCGGTGAAACGCAGTTCAGGGCCACCCCGAAGGGTGGCCCTGAACTGGAAGATTGTCCGGCGGTGTCCTACTCTCCCACACCCTCCCGAGTGCAGTACCATCGGCGCTGGAGGGCTTAGCTTCCGGGTTCGGAATGTAACCGGGCGTTTCCCCTCCGCCATGACCGCCGTAACTCTATGAACATATCAACCAACAACCCACACAGGGTTCGGTGTTTGTTCAGAGTTGCACAGTGGACGCGTAGCAGCTTAGTAGTCAAGTCCTCGGCCTATTAGTACCGGTCAACTGAACCCGTTACCGGGCTTACATTTCCGGCCTATCAACCCAGTCGTCTAGCTGGGGGCCTTACCCCACAAAGTGGGTGGGATACCTCATCTTGAAGCGAGCTTCCCGCTTAGATGCTTTCAGCGGTTATCCCTTCCGAACGTAGCTAACCAGCCGTGCCCCTGGCGGGACAACTGGCACACCAGAGGTTCGTCCGTCCCGGTCCTCTCGTACTAGGGACAGCCCTTCTCAAGTATCCTACGCGCACGGCGGATAGGGACCGAACTGTCTCACGACGTTCTAAACCCAGCTCGCGTACCGCTTTAATGGGCGAACAGCCCAACCCTTGGGACCTGCTACAGCCCCAGGATGCGACGAGCCGACATCGAGGTGCCAAACCATCCCGTCGATATGGACTCTTGGGGAAGATCAGCCTGTTATCCCCGGGGTACCTTTTATCCGTTGAGCGACACCGCTTCCACATGCCAGTGCCGGATCACTAGTCCCGACTTTCGTCCCTGCTCGACCTGTCAGTCTCACAGTCAAGCTCCCTTGTGCACTTGCACTCAACACCTGATTGCCAACCAGGCTGAGGGAACCTTTGGGCGCCTCCGTTACCCTTTAGGAGGCAACCGCCCCAGTTAAACTACCCACCAGACACTGTCCCTGAACCGGATAACGGTCCGAAGTTAGATACCCAAATCAACCAGAGTGGTATTTCAAGATTGCCTCCACCCATACTGGCGTATGGACTTCACCGGCTCCCACCTATCCTACACAAGCTAATTCAGATACCAATGTCAAGCTATAGTAAAGGTCCCGGGGTCTTTCCGTCCTGCCGCGCGTAACGAGCATCTTTACTCGTAATGCAATTTCGCCGGGCCTGTGGTTGAGACAGTGGGGAAGTCGTTACGCCATTCGTGCAGGTCGGAACTTACCCGACAAGGAATTTCGCTACCTTAGGATGGTTATAGTTACCACCGCCGTTTACTGGCGCTTAAGTTCTCCGCTTCGCCCCGAAGAGCTAACAGGTCCCCTTAACGTTCCAGCACCGGGCAGGCGTCAGTCCATATACATCGAATTACTTCTTCGCATGGACCTGTGTTTTTAGTAAACAGTCGCTTCCCCCTGCTCTCTGCGGCCATACAACGCTCCACCCGCGCGGGGCTTCACGTCTCCGGCCCCCCTTCTCCCTAAGTTACGGGGGCAATTTGCCGAGTTCCTTAACCACAGTTCGCCCGATCGCCTCGGTATTCTCTACCTGACCACCTGTGTCGGTTTGGGGTACGGGCCGCTAAGAACTCGCTAGAGGCTTTTCTCGGCAGCATAGGATCACTGACTTCACCTGAATCGGCTCGGCATCACGTCTCAGCCTATATGCGCCACGGATTTGCCTATGACACGGCCTACACGCTTACCCCGGCACAACCACCGGCCGGGCTCAGCTACCTTCCTGCGTCACCCCATCGCTTGACTACTACCCGCCAGGTTCCCACGCTCCCCAAACTCGGTCCGAAGACCTCCTCCGGTTCGGGTGGTTAGCACAACGAGGTTCATCAGGGACGCTCTTTCGCGGGTACGGGAATATCAACCCGTTGTCCATCGACTACGCCTCTCGGCCTCGCCTTAGGTCCCGACTCACCCAGGGCGGATTAGCCTG
>NZ_CP109549.1:5937500-7064414 GCF_045040125.1 Micromonospora sp. NBC_01392
GGTACGGCCGGCGGCCGCGGGACGACAGGGCTCAGACGCTGGCCAGTACGAGCGCGGCGGCGGCGAATCCGAGCCCGGCCAGTTGCACCGGTCGTAGCCGTTCCCGGTCCACGGCGAGCGCGAGCAGCACCGTGCTCGCCGGGTAGAGCGACGCGATGGCCGCCACCACGCTGAGGTGGCCCCGCGCGGCGGCGGCGAGGTAGAGCGCGTTCGCCGCGGAGTCGAGCAGTCCGGCCGCGGCGGCCCAGCCGAGCACCCGCCGGCCCAGCCGCAGGCGGACGCCGGCGCGGGCGGCGAGCGCCAGCCCGAACGCGATGGAGCTGACGCGCAGCGCCAGCACCGGCCACATGCCGGCGCGCTCGTCGGCCTGCCCGAGCAGCGCGAAGAAGATGCCGAAGAGCAGGCCGGCGGCGAGCGCGGTGCCGATGATCCGCCCCGAGACGCGGCCGGCGCCGCCGCGCTCGCCGAGGCTCACCAGGGCGATCGCCACCACGGCCAGTCCGGCGCCGCCCAGCGCGACGGTGCCCGGGGAGTCGGCGACGAGCAGGCCGGCGACGATCGGCACGATCGCGGCGGTGATCGCGGTGACCGGTGCCACGACCGCCATCACGCCGGTGGCGAGCGCGCGGTAGAGCAGCACCACGCCGGCCGCGCCGGCCACGCCGGCCAGCAGGCCCCAGGCCAGGTCGCCGACGGTCGGTGTGCCGGGCACGACGAGCACCAGCACACCGAGCAGCGGCAGGCTGATCATCTGCGACACCACGGTCACGGCGATCGGGTCGGCGTGCCGGGAGGCCTTGCCGCCGGAGAAGTCGGCCGTGCCGAACGCGATCGCGGAGACCGCGGCGAGCACAATGGGAAGCATCCGGCAGTCGTATCACAATAGTGACCGTGAAGGATAGTATGATGACCGACAGCGGTGGGCGGGTGGGCGCGGTGACCGCCGCGGTCGCCCGGCAGGTACGCGAACTGCGAGCCGCGCGCGGCTGGTCCTTCGAGGAACTCGCCGGCCGGTCCGGGGTCAGCAAGGGGATGCTGGTGCAGATCGAGGGCGCCCGCACCAACCCGAGCATCGGCACGCTCTGCCGGGTCGCCGACGCGTTCGGGGTCAGCATGGCCCGGCTGCTGGAGCCGGCCGAGGAGAGCACCGTCCGGATCACCCCGGCGGACCAGGCGCCGGTGCTGTGGCGCGGCGCGCACGGCGGCGTCGCCCGCCTGCTCAGCGGTCTGGGCGAACCCGACCTGGTGGAGCTCTGGGACTGGCGGATGCGGCCCGGCGAGGCGCTGCACTCCCCCGACCACGCCCACGGCACCCGGGAGATCCTGCACGTGCTGGACGGCGCCGTCACGGTCACCGTCGACGGCGTCGACCACCGGGTGGACACCGGCGAGACGGTGGAGTTCCACGCCGACCGGGAGCACGGCTACCGCACGGCCGGCGACGAGCCGGTGCGACTGATGATGGTGGCGGTCACCCCGTCGGGCGAGTGGGACCGCCGGACCCGTTCACGCGGACCGCGCCCGAGCTGACCCGGGCGCGGTCTCGGCGGGCGGTCAGGCCGACTTCTCCTCGCGGTCCCGGCGACGCCGGCCGGTGAACTCGCGGGGCACGATCGTCGGGTTGACGTTCTCCAGGACGGCCTCGCGGGTGATCAGCACCCGGGCGGCGTCGGGGTTGCTCGGCACCTCGTACATCACGGAGAGGAGCACCTCCTCCATGATCGCCCGCAGGCCACGGGCACCGGTGCCGCGGAGCATGGCCTGGTCGGCGATGGCCTCCAGCGCCGGCTCTTCGAACTCCAGCTCGACACCGTCCAGCTCGAAGAGGCGCTGATATTGCCGGACGAGCGCGTTGCGCGGCTCGGTGAGGATCCGGACCAGCGCGCTGCGGTCGAGGCTGCGCACGTTGGTGATCACCGGGAGCCGGCCGATGAACTCCGGGATCAGCCCGAACTTCAGCATGTCCTCCGGCATGACCTGGCTGAAGATGTCGTCGGTCGACCGCTCCGAGACCGACCGGAGCCGGGCGCCGAAGCCGGTGCCGCCGGAGCCGGTGCGGGACTCGATGATCTGGTCGAGGCCGGCGAACGCGCCACCGCAGATGAACAGCACGTTTGTGGTGTCGATCTGGATGAACTCCTGGTGCGGGTGCTTCCGACCGCCCTGCGGCGGCACGTTGGCCACCGTGCCCTCCAGCATCTTCAGCAGGGCCTGCTGCACGCCTTCGCCGGAGACGTCGCGCGTGATCGACGGATTCTCCGACTTGCGGGCGATCTTGTCGACCTCGTCGATGTAGATGATGCCGGTCTCGGCGCGCTTGATGTCGTAGTCGGCGGCCTGGATCAGCTTGAGGAGGATGTTCTCCACGTCCTCGCCGACGTAGCCCGCCTCGGTGAGCGCGGTGGCGTCGGCGATCGCGAACGGGACGTTGAGCATCCGGGCCAGCGTCTGCGCCAGGTGGGTCTTGCCGCAACCGGTCGGGCCGAGCAGCAGGATGTTGGACTTGGCCAGCTCGACGCCGTCACTGCCGGAACCGGGCGCGCCCGCGGCCTCGGCCTGGATCCGCTTGTAGTGGTTGTAGACCGCGACGGCGAGCGCCTTCTTGGCCTGCTCCTGACCGACGACGTAGTTGTCGAGGAACTGGCAGATCTCCATCGGCTTGGGAAGCTCTTCCCACTTCACCTCGCCGGACTCGGCCAACTCCTCCTCGATGATCTCGTTGCAGAGATCGATGCACTCGTCGCAGATGTAGACCCCGGGGCCCGCGATGAGTTTCTTGACCTGCTTCTGTGACTTGCCACAGAAGGAGCACTTCAGTAGGTCGCCGCCGTCACCGATCCGTGCCACCTACGTTCTCCCTGCACTCATCGGCCGGAGCGCCGGCCCTGACCTGCGGACGCCACCGCGCCCGTCCGTCCTGTCGTCCTGCTGTGCTGTCGGATCCCCCGATCCGACCCCGGAGCGGTACAGACCCGACGTTACCCGGTGGCCGGGTTTTCTCCGACCCCCAAAACGGGTGTGTCAGAGGTCGGTCGGGAACCGCCCCCGACCGACCTCCGACCCCGTTCGTGTTCAGCCCGCGGCGTGAGTCGCCAGCAGACCCTTCTTGCGGCTGGTCAGGATGGTGTCGACCAGCCCGTACTCCTTGGACTCCTCGGCCGTCATGATCTTGTCACGGTCGATGTCCTTACGAACCTGCTCGATCGGCCGGTTGCAGTGGCGGGACAGCATGTCCTCCAACTGCGTCCGCATCCGCAGGATCTCCCGGGCCTGGATCTCGATGTCCGAGCCCTGGCCGTAGCCGCCCTCGGTGGCCGGCTGGTGGATGATGATCCGCGAGTTCGGCAGCGCCATGCGCTTGCCCGGCGTGCCGGCCGCGAGCAGCACCGCCGCCGCGCTGGCCGCCTGCCCGAGGCAGACGGTCTGGATGTCCGGCCGGACGTACTGCATGGTGTCGTAGATCGCCGTCATGGCGGTGAAGGAGCCACCGGGCGAGTTGATGTACATGATGATGTCGCGGTCCGGGTCGGTGCCCTCAAGCGTCAGCAGCTGGGCCATCACGTCGTTGGCCGACGCGTCGTCCACCTGGACCCCGAGGAAGATGATCCGGTCCTCGAAGAGCTTGTTGTAGGGGTTGGACTCCTTCATCCCGTACGACGTGCGCTCGACGAACGACGGCAGGACGTAGCGGTTGTGCACGGCCGCGAACTGGGGCGGCAGGCTCAGGTCGGTCATCGTCAGCTCCTCGGTCAGCTCAGGGTCCCGGCGCCATCCGGAACCTGCGTGGCCCCGATGATCACCTTGTCGATGAAGCCGTAGTCCATGGCCTCCTGGGCGGTGAACCAGCGGTCGCGGTCCGAGTCCGCCTCGATCTGCGCCTGGGACTGGCCGGTGTGGTGCGCGACCCGCTCCTGGAACATCCGCTTGGTGTAGAGCATCTGCTCGGCCTGGATCGCGATGTCCGACGCGGTGCCGCCGAGGCCACCCGAGGGCTGGTGCATCATGATCCGCGCGTGCGGCAGGGCGTAGCGCTTGCCCTTGGTGCCGGCGCAGAGCAGCAGCTGACCCATCGATGCGGCCATGCCCATGGCCACGGTCGACACGTCGTTGTCGATGTACTGCATGGTGTCGTAGATCGCCATGCCGGAGTAGACCGAGCCACCCGGCGAGTTGATCCAGAGGAAGATGTCGCGGTCCGGGTCCTCCGCGGCGAGCAGCAGCAGCTGCGCGCAGATGCGGTTGGCCACCTGGTCGTTCACCTCGCTGCCCAGGAAGATGATGCGTTCCTTGAGCAACCGGTTGTAGACCGAGTCGTCGAGGTTGCCAATGGAGTCGCCACCGCGGGCCTCGATCGCCCGGAGCGACTTCTTGGGGATGTGCATGTCGGTCATGGCAGCCCTTCGCTCTCCGTACCGTCCTGTCCGACACTAACCGCTCGCCCTACGGGCGTACTCCCGGTCGGGGCACTGTTCGCTCTCAGCGCAGTCACCCGCACGGCGTACCCCGGAAAGGGTTTCGGCCGCCGCCCGGCGCGCAGCGCGGGACGGCGGCCGTCGCCGGAACGGTCAGTGCTGGTGGTCGTGCTCGGCCTCGTTCTGGGCCCGCAGCGCGTCGAGGGAGACCTCGTTGCCCGCCGCGTCCTTGATCTTGATCTTCTCCATCACCGCGGCGAGCGCCTTGCCCCGACGGACGTCACCGAAGACGGCCGCGGCGGCGCCGGAGCGCGCGAGCTGGTCGTAGTACTGCTGCGGGGCCATTCCGGCGCGCTGCGCCCGGTGCACGATCTCGTGGCCGAACTCGTCGTCGGAGACCTGCACGTCCTCCGCGTCGGCGAGCGTGTCCAGCAGCAGCTGGATCTTGACGCCGTCGGTGGCCGCCTCGGTCAGCTCGGCGTCGATCTGCTCCTCGGTCTTCTCCTCCGCGGCGAGGTACTCCTCCAGGGAGGCGCCGATGCGCTCGAGCTGGTCGACCATCGCGGCCTTGCGGCTCTCGACCTCCTCCTTGACGACACCCTCCGGCGCCGGCACCTCGGCGGCGGCCACCATCTGCTCCAGCGCCTTGTCGCGGGCGGCGTAGATCTGCTCGACCTGCTTGCCGCGGGTGACCCGCTCGCGCAGGTCGGCGCGCAGCTCCTCGATGGTGTCGAACTCGCTGGCCATCTGCGCGAAGTCGTCGTCGAGCTCGGGGAGCTCCTTCTCCTTCACCGTGCGGACGGTCACCGCCACCTCGGCGTCCCGGCCGGCGAAGTCGCCGCCGACGAGCTGGGTGGTGAAGGTGGTGCTGTCGCCGGCGGCCAGGCCGACAAGCGCCTCGTCCAGCCCCGGCAGGAGCTGCTTGCTGCCGACCTCGTGCGAGATGTTGCTCGCCGAACCGCCGGGCACGTCCTCGCCGTCGACGGTCGCGTTCAGGTCGATCTGGACGAAGTCGCCGTCCTGGGCGGCGCGCTCCACCGTCTTCAGCGTGGCGAACCGCTCGCGCAGGCTGTTGACCTGCTCGTCGATCTCGCTGTCGGCGATCTCGATCTCGTCGACGGTCACCTCGATGGTGGCCGGGTCCGGCAGGGTGATCTCCGGACGGACGTCGACCTCGGCGGTGAAGTTGAGCGAGTCACCGTCGTTGAACTCGGTGATGTCGACCTCGGGACGGCCGAGCGTCTTGAGGTCGTGCTCCCGGACCGCGGCGAGGATGTTCTGCGGGATGGCCTCCTGGATCGCCTCGTTGAGGACGGTCCCCCGGCCCACCCGCTGGTCGATCACGGCGCTGGGAACCTTGCCCCGGCGGAAGCCGGGAACCTGGACCTGCTGCCCGATCTCCCGGTACGCCTTCTTGAGGCTCGGCTCGAGCTCGACGAACGGCACCTCGATGGCGAGCCGCACGCGCGTCGGGCTCAGAGTCTCGACGGTGCTCTTCACAGGCGTACTCCTTGACGGATCTGGGTGTCGATTCTGGGGCGTGATTGCGCGCATCGAGTGTAGGCGAGTCGGCCTGCGGCATCGGCAGGGCCCGGGTACCGCGCGGAGAAACCGGCGGTTCCCGGGACGATCCGGTCGCGAACGACAGTCGGGGTGGCGGGATTTGAACCCACGGCCCCTCGCTCCCAAAGCGAGTGCGCTACCAAGCTGCGCCACACCCCGTGGCGACAAAGAGTGTAAGCCGTCCGGGCCCTCCCGCGGGTGACCGGGGCACCACGGGCCCGCGTGGGGCGCGCGGTCCGCCGGTGGGGGATGCGCGTCCGGTCCGGAGGATTCGGTACGCTGTCGCGTGTGCCCCGTCGACGCGGGGCGCTCGCGGGCGTAGCTCAATGGTAGAGCTTCAGTCTTCCAAACTGACTACGCGGGTTCGATTCCCGTCGCCCGCTCCACCGCTCCACCGCTCCACCGCCCGACCGGCGTTCAGCCGCCGAGTCGTCTCCGGATCCGTTCCGCGTCATCCGCCGGCAGCGCGTCGGCCACCAGCACCCGGGGCAGCAGGTCCGGCTCCGTCGTCACGGCCCGGAACAGGAACGCCACGGTCACCTCGTGGTCCGGCCGGTGCACGACCTCCACCGGGTCGTCGGCCCGGACCGCGCCCGGCTCGACCACCCGCAGGTACGCGCCCGGCACCGCGGCCCGGGTGAACCGCCTGATCCAGCCCTGCTCGCCCAGCCAGCCCTGGAACGTGCCGCACGGGATGCGCGCGCAGGTGACCTCCAGGACCAGCTCCGCCCCGACCCGCCACCGCTCGCCGACCAGCGCGCCGTTCACGTCCACCCCGGTGGTGGTCAGGTTCTCGCCGAAGCTGCCGTTGCCCAGCGGCCGGCCCAGCTCGGCCTGCCAGCGGTCCAGATCCTCCCGGGCGTACGCGTAGACCGCCTGGTCGGTGCCGCCGTGGTGGGCCACGTCGTAGACCCGGTCACCGGCCAGACCGACCTCGCCGGCGCCCTTCGGACCGGGTGCGCTGACCGCGACCGGGCCGTCGACGGGTCGCTTGTCGATGCCGGTCGCCCCGAGCCCCTTCCAGGGGTTGGGTCGGGGCCGGCCCACGTTCACGGAGAGCACCTTCATGGCGGCGACGGTAGGCGCTGACCGGCCGACCGGGCCACCCGATTCCGCGTACCGGGCGAGGTCCGGTGCGGCGCGGGCTGCGTACGATGC
Source organism: Micromonospora sp. NBC_01392 (assembly GCF_045040125.1). Classification (NCBI taxonomy): domain Bacteria; kingdom Bacillati; phylum Actinomycetota; class Actinomycetes; order Micromonosporales; family Micromonosporaceae; genus Micromonospora; species Micromonospora sp. NBC_01392. The sequence goes on from NZ_CP109549.1 coordinate 5,944,634, forward strand.
GGGGCCGGACGTGCCCTCGTCGGGTGGAGGTAGTGACGGATGTCAGGCCAGCAGGACGGTTTCGCCCTCGGCGTGGACCTCGGCACCTCGAACACGGTGGCGGTGCTGCGCCGGCCGGACGGGACCACCCGGCCGCTGCTGGTGGACGGCCACCCGATCCTGCCCTCCGGCGTGTACGCCGACAGCGCCGGCCACCTGCACGTCGGGCGGGACGCCCAGCGCCTGGCCCAGGCCGATCCGGCCGGCTACGAGCCGAACCCGAAGCGGCGGGTCGACGAGGAGACCGTCGAGCTGGGCGGGCGGGCGTACCGGCCGGCGGAGCTGCTGGCCACGGCGCTGCGGACGGTCGCGGACGCCGCGGTGGCCGCGGTCGGTCTGCTGCCCCCGGCGGTGGTGACGCATCCGGCGGCCTGGTCACCGGCCCGGCGGCAGGTGCTGCACGACGCGCTGGAACTGGCCGGCTGGCCGGCCGCCGCCGAGCACACGCTCGCCGGACCGATCGCGCCCGGCACCCGCCTGCTGCGCGAGCCGGTGGCCGCGGCCCGCTACTTCACCCAGGTGCTGCGCCGGCCGGTGCCGGTGGGCGGCGCGGTGGCGGTGTTCGACTTCGGCGGCGGCACGCTCGACGTGGCCGTGCTGCGCAACGAGGGCGCCGACCCGTGGGGCGACTCCGGCTTCCACCTGGTCGCCACCGGCGGGATCGCCGACCTGGGCGGCCTCGACCTGGACGCGGCCCTGCTCGGACGGCTCGGCGAGCTGGTGGGTCCGGCCCACCCCGGGCACTGGGCCCGGCTGACCGACCCGGCGACCACCGCCGACCGGCGCGACCGGCAGCAGCTCTGGGACAACGTGCGCGGGGCCAAGGAGATGCTCTCCCGGGTGATGGTCGCGCCGGTGGCGGTGCCGGGGGTGGAGGCGGCCGTGCCGCTGACCCGGGAGGACTTCGAGCGTCTCGCCGCGCCGCTGCTCGCCCGCGCGGTCGCCGAGACCCGGCAGGTGACCGCCGCCGCCGGGGTGCGGCCCGAGCAGCTCTCCGGCCTGTTCCTGGTCGGCGGCTCCACCCGGATCCCGCTGGTGGCCCGGCTGCTCCACGCCGAGCTGGGCATCGCGCCGACCGTGCTGGAGCAGCCGGAACTCCCGGTCGCCGAGGGGGCGCTGACCGATCTGCCGCTGCCCCGCCGGGCCGGCCGGCCCGGTGCCCGGCCGTCCGCCGGGAGCCCCGCCGCCCCGGCCGGGGGCGCGGGAGCACCGGCCGACGGCGCGTCGACGCCGGCCCAGCCGACGCCCGACCCGACGTTCGAGGACCGGGCGGCGACCGTCGGCGCGGCGACCACCGTCGCCGGCCCGCCCGCCGGAGCGGCGACCACCGCGCCCGGCGGCCCGCACGGCACGCTGGTCGCCGACGTGGCCGGCCCCACCCTTCCCGGGTACGCCGCGCCGCCCGCCCGACACGCGCCGGCGTACGCCGGGAGTGGCACTCCCGCGACGTCGGCCGGGCAGCCCGCGCCGACGTACGCCGCGCCCGGCGTACCCCCGGGTTGGGGGCCCCCGGCGGGCGGTGCCGGCACGCCGGACGGCGCGTCCTCCGGCGGCGGCCGGCGCGGCCGGTGGCTCGCGCTGGGCGCCGCGATCGCGGTGATCGGCGTGGCGGCGGCGACGCTGCTCTGGGTGTTCCGGGACCGGCACCCGGCGCTGGACTTCCACCCGCCGGAGCTGGTCGGGACCGTGGCCGCGGGCGACGAGCGGCCGGGCGAGATGTTCACCGCGACGCTCGCCGACCGCGCCTACCTGGCCTGGTCGCGGCCGGACGACCGGCTCAACGTGGTCGCGGTGGACACCGCCACCGGCCGGCGGATCTGGGAGAAGCAGACCCGGGCGAGCGCCGACCGCTGGGCGGGGGTCCGGGCGCTGCCGGACGGGGTGGCCGCGGTGGCCGACGCGTCCGGCAGCAGCACCCCCCGACCGTTCGCGGTGCTCGACGGCGACTCGGGCGAGCAGCGGTGGGAGGTGAGCATCCAGGGCGACGACCAGATCTTCGTCGGCGCCGACACGGTGGTCCGGCTGGACCACGCCGGCAACCGCCTGGTCGGGTTGCGGCTGGACAACGGCCGGCAGCGGTGGGAACAGGCCAATCCGCGCACCGAGTACGGCGACGCCCGGACCGTGGTGGTGCCGGTCGCCACCGGGCCGGCGCTCGACGGCACGGCGTACCCGGACGGCTCGCCCCGCGCGCCCTGGTCGGGCGAGGCCGACCGGCTGGTCCAGGTGGGCGCGGACCGGTCGGTGCGGGTGGTGGCCATGGACGACGGGAAGATCCTGCGCAGCCGGGGCAACGTGGCCGACCTGGAAGACCCGGTGGCCGCCCGGGACGACCGGCTGTACGTGGCGGAGAGCGACCGGGGTCTGCGGTTGGTCTCCTACGACCTCGGCAGTCTCGGCACGCCCGACGTGCGGTACGAGGCGACCGAACGGGACAGTCGGGCGCGGGCGCTGGTCACCTGCGGTGAGCATCGCGCCTGCCTGTTGGAGGTGCCGAGCGCGGGCGCCGACGGCACCCGGGTGGTGGTCGTGGCGGACGGCGAGGACAGCCGGCGCTGGCCGGCCCCGGGGGCGCAGCGGCTGGTCCCGCTCGGCGACCATCTGCTGGCCGCGCGGGACTCGCCCCGGGACGCGGTGACGGTGTTCGGCCCGGACGGCACGGCGGTGCTGCGCGACCGGGACGGGGTGGCGGTCCGGCTGGACGCCGGCAACCTGCTGCTCTTCGGCGAGGCGCCCAGCGGCTACGAGGACGACCGGGTCCTCGCCGGGCTGGCGGTGGACGGCAAGCCGGTCGAGATGGGCGAGGTGAAGCAGATCCGCAGCGAGTCGTGTTCCTGGACCACCGAGGTGCTGGTGTGCGGCGCGGAGAAGGAGTTCCGGCTGTACCGGTTCGCCGGCTGACCCGGCGTGACCGGTGCGACCGGCGCGACCGGTGCGACCGGCGCGACCGAAAGTGAGCTTGACAGGCGTCGATGTCTCGACTGGTCTGGTGGTCAGTGAGATCGACGTCCGTCAGGAGGCACCTTGTTCGTCCGACGACGGTGGACCGCACTCGCCACCACCGGCATCCTGATCACCGCCGCCCTGTCCCACCCCGGTCCCGGCGTGGCCGCGCCGGCCGCACCCGCGATCACCCTCGCTCCCACCGAGACCGCCCTGGTCCGGGTGCGCCTGGCCGACGAGGCGCAGCTCGCCCGCCTGGTCGCCGGCGGCGCCGACCTGGCCAACCGACCCCGCTCCCGCGACGGCCACCCGGTCGCCGACCTCGTCCTCACCGGCCGGCAGCTCGCCGACCTCACCCGGCAGGGGGCGAGCGCGCTCCAGGTGGTGCAGCGCGCCGACGACGGCACCCGGCGGCTCGCCGAGAGCGCCCGCGCCGCGCAGGCCCGTACCCGCGCCGGACTGCGCGCCGCCGACGGCACCGACACGCTCCAGTTCCTCCAGGCGTACTGGTGGACCACCGGCGGGAAGACGTTCCTCCAGGCCCAGGTGGCCACCACCGCCACCGACGACCCGGACGTGGAGATCACGGTGAGCTGGCGGACCGCGGACGGCGCCACCGGCTCCTTCCCGCTGTACCGGTTCGAGGACTCCGGCGAGTACCAGTACCACTACGCGCTGCCGCAGCCGGTGCCCGGCCGGCCGGTGCAGTTCACCGCCACCTCCAGCCTCGGTGGCACGAGCCGGCCGGTCACCCCGGCGCGCTGGCCGGACGCCACCCCGCCGCCGCAGCCGGCCGGCTACCAGAAGGACTTCATCGACGCCTACCTGACGCCCGTCGACATCAGGGCGCGGATCGCCCGGCTGGGCCGCCAGTACCGCGACCTGGTCGACGTCATCGACCTGCCGAACCGCACCCAGGGCTACCGCCGCACCGCCGCCGCGTACCTCGGCGACCCGGCCGTCGCCGCCCTGGTCGTGGAGTCGGTGCGCTTCGGCGACCAGGGGATGAACGGCGTGCAGGCGCGTACCGTCGACCCGGGTCGGGCCAGCCGGCCGCTGACCGTCCGGTACCGGGACCGGGTGCTCACGGTCTCCCTGGCCACCGACGCCGCCGGGAAGGTGACCAGCAGCACCGACGACGTCGCCGCCGCGATCAACGCGCGGCAGGGCAGCCGCTTCCGGGCCACCGTGGAGGACGGCTCGGCCGGGCTGCCGATGCCGGTGGCCGGCCCGGTACGCCTCGACGACGGCCTCCGGGGCACCGAGGTGCCGACCCGCCCGTGGACCGTGCAGGCGCTGCGGATCGGCAAGCACCGGGACGGCTCCCGGGTCGGGGTGCTCGCGTACTCGCAGGAACACGCCCGGGAGTGGGCGACGCCGCTGGTCACGCTGGAGTTCGCGGAACGGCTGCTGGCCAACGCCCGCACCGACGCGGCGACCCGGCACCTGCTGGAGCAGGTCGACGTGTTCGTGATCCCGACCGTGAACCCGGACGGCGCGAACTACTCGTTCCACGACTACAACCTCCAGCGCAAGAACCTGGTCAACCACTGCACCGGCACCGCCCGCGACCCGAGGTACCGCACCACCTGGGGCGTGGACGTCAACCGCAACTACACGGTCGGGTCGCTGTTCGACGGGTACGTGGGCGCCAGCGCCAACTGCCTGTCCGGCAACTACGCCGGCACCGCCGAGCTGTCCGAGGCGGAGAGCCGCAACGTGATCGACCTGGCCCGGGCCCATCCCAACATCAGGTTCGCGATGAACGTGCACTCCTACGGCGGCTACTTCATGTGGCCGCCCGGCGCGTACCGGGCGGACGGCCGGGTGACGCTGCCGAGGCCGTCGATCGACGAGTCGACACTGTTCCTGGCCAGCGCGCGCCGCATCGTCGGGGCCATCGCCAACGAACGCGGCACGGTCACCTGGCCGTCGCAGACCGGCCCGGTCGCCGACGTGCTCTACTCGGCGGCCGGCAACTCGGCCGACCAGCTCTACTACGAGCTGGGCATCTTCGCCTGGGACTTCGAGGTCGGCAACGACCGGTGGAACGAGGCCACCGGGCAGTGGGAGGGCGTCGGCTTCCAGCCGCCCTTCGACGAGGCGCACAGCGAGTCCCAGGAGTACGCCGGCGGCCTGGTGGAACTGGTCCGGGTGGCCCGCGACTACGCGGCCGGGGTGCGTTGACCCGGGCGGTCCCCGGCCGGCCCGTCGGCCGGGGACCGCGGTTTCCGGCCCTCGCCTCGCCGAAGGCCGACGCCGGGGAGCAGTGAGCCCTCAGCCCAACGGGCGAGGGATGAACCGGGCGGCGCGGGGTAATGCCAGCGCCGTCCTGGTGGAGTGACGGCCGGCGTCGCGGCGTACCGCGACCGGGGGCCCGGGCGGGCGGCGGCACGCCGCCCGCCCGCGGCGAACGCCCGCGCATCCTCGTTGATCATGAATCCGGCATCGACTAGCGTGCGCTCACGTGAAACCGATGCGCATCTTCCCTGTTGTCCTGGCCTGCGTCGCGGCCACGGCGCTCACCGCCTGCGGCGGCGAGGGCACCTCGACGAACGCCGACGCCGCGGCGACCTCCACCGCCCCGGCCCCGTCCGCCGCCACCGCCACCCCCTCCGCCGCGGCCTCCTCGCCGGCCACGGCGAACGCCGTCGGCGACCGGGAACTCTGCACGTCCGCGAAGAAGACAAGCGACGAGATGCGGGCGAAGCTGGTCACCGCCATGCAGTCCGGCGGCGACGCGAACACGCAGCTCGCGAAGATCATGACCGAGCTGGGGCAGAAGGTCAGCGCGCTGACCAAGACCGCGGGTGACGGCGAGGCGGCCGCCGCCCTGCGCCGGTTCAGCGTGGAGGTCACCAAGGCCGCGGCGGCGCCGGACCCGGTCACCGCCGCCGACAACCCCGCGATGGCGAAGGCCGGCGAGGACTTCAACGCGGCCTGCAAGGCGGCCGGGGTCACCACCGTCTTCTGACCCGTCCGACCGTTCTGACCGTCCACGTGCGGGCCGCTTCCCGAGGGCGGCCCGACGCGTCGACGGACGACGCGCGGGCGGCAGCACCGAAGCCGACCGGCCCGCGCGTCCCGGCCGTCAGTTGCCGGTGACCCAGTTCCAGGCCGAGACCACCCACTCGGTCTGCTGGAGGTAGGCCACCCCGACACCGGCCAGGAACAGCGCGGTGATCATGTGCGCGCCCCGCGCGCTGCGGCGCACCCGGCCGAGCTGCCGCTCCAGGATCAGCCGGCCGAGCAGCCGGGCCAACGCGAACAGGCCGACGGCGGTGAGCAGGCTGAGCACGAACGTGAGCAGCGGGGCGACCAGGTTGCCCCGGCCGGAGATCGCCCAGATGCCCCAGCAGACGAACGTGAACAGGGCGCCCGCCGCGCTCCACTCCCCGCCCCGGCGGGCCTGGGCGAGATGCCAGCTCATCGACCGGCGGGGCGTCGACGCGTCGGCCCAGTCGCCGGACACCCCATGCTCCACGGTGGGGAACTGTTCCGTCCGGGGCGTACGCGGCCGGCCGACCGCCGCCACCCCGCGCTGGAACGCGTCCCGCTGGGAGGGCACCACCCCCGGCGGGGGCGGCACCTCCACGGTGCGCTCCGCCCACGGCTGTGTCTGGTCCGCCATGCTTCGTCCTCCCCCTCGACCGACGTCCGCCTCCGCTGTCGAGGGTAGCCACCCGGCAAATAGGGTGCCGACCCCGGCGGCGATGGGGTAGACACGGGCGATGACCGACGCGGTGGTGCCCCGGGCCGACGACTTCGACGAGATCGCCGCCTTCCTGGCGCTCTGCTTCCACGGCGACACCGACCCCGAGGTGCAGGAGGTCGAGCGCCCGATCTTCGAGCCGGAACGCTCCCTGCTGATCCGCGACGGCGGGACGGCGGTCGCGCACGCCGGCGCGTTCAGCCGCGACCTGGCCGTACCGGGCGGGAGCGTGCCGGCCGCGCACGTGAGCATGGTGGCGGTCGCCCCGACGCATCGCCGTCGCGGACTGCTCACCGGCCTGATGCGGCGGCAGTTGCGCGAGATCCGCGACGCCGGGCGGGAGCCGGTCGCGGTGCTCTGGGCCAGCGAGGGCCGCATCTATCCCCGCTTCGGCTACGGCTCGGCGGCGCAGCGGCTGATGCTGACCGCGGACACCACCGGGCTGCGGCTGCCCGCCCCGACGCCCGCCGAGGGCACGCTGCGCCTGGACCGGCCGGCCCCGCACACCGACGAGTTGGCCCGACTGTACGAGCGGGCGCGCGCCGACCGCCCCGGCTGGTCCCGACGGGACGAGCGCTGGTGGGCGTACGTGCTGTTGGACGCGAAGGGACGCCGGGGCGGCGCCACGGAGCGCCGGGTGCTGCTGCACCACGGGCCGGACGGGCTCGACGGCTATGCGCTCTACCGGACGAAGGAGGACTGGGTCGGCGACGTCCCCCGGGGCGAGGTGCAGGTCGGCGAGGTGGTGGCCGTCACCCCGGAGGCGACGCTGGCGCTGTGGCGGCTGCTGCTCTCGGTCGACCTGACCCGGCGGCTGTCGTTCCCGACCGCCGCCGTGGACGAGCCGCTGCTGCGCCTGGTGGACGAGCCGCGCCAACTGGCCCCGCAGCTCGCCGACGCGCTCTGGGTGCGGGTGGTGGACGTACCGGCCGCGCTCGCCGCCCGCCGGTACGCCACCGACGTGGACGTGGTGATCGAGGTCACCGACGAGCTGCTGCCGGAGAACACCGGCCGGTGGCGGCTGGTCGGCGGGCCGGCCGGCGCCGAGTGCACGGCCACCACCGCGCCGGCCGGGCTGGCCTGCGACGTCCGCGCGCTCGGCGAACTTCTGCTGGGCGGCACCACGCCGGCCGCGCTGGCCGCCGCCGGCCGCGTCCGCGAGCTGCTCCCGAACACGCTGACCGCCGCCACCCCCGCCTTCACCTGGCACCGTGCCCCGTCCCCGATGGAGAACTTCTGACCCCCACCCGGTCCCGCCCCGCGTCGACGATCATGAGGTTGGCGGTGCGATGTGTCCGGATCGTTCCCGCCAACTTCATGATCGTCCGGCGTGGACGCGGACGGACGAGGCGGGTGGGTGGCGGGGTTGGGCGGTACGGTCGGGGGGTGGGTGAGGCGGAGCGGCGGCGGCGGAGACTGCGGCATCACGGCGAGGCGACCGAGTCGCCGGCGGCCGGGGAGACGAGCGCGGCCACGGCCGCCGTCGACGACGACGTCACCCCCCGACCGCCACGCGGCCCCAGACGCGCCGAGCCGGAATCGTCGGACGACGGCTCCCGGGCGCCGCGCGGCGTCAGACGCGCCGAACTGGAATCGTCGGACGACGGCTCCCGGGCGCCGCGCGGCGTCAGACGCGCCGAGTTGGAGTCGTCGGAGCCTCGCGGGCGTCGCGGCGCCCCGTCCGCCGACGACGGCGAACGGGGGCTACGCGGCCTCGTCGGCTCGGGGTCGTCGCAGGTGAGCGTCACCGCCGCGCTGCGGGCCCGGGACGCCGCCCGCCCCAGCGAGGACGACCTCGCCGCGGCCGAGGCACGGGTGGTGCTGGTGCGCCGCAACTGGGTGCCCCGCGAGGACCTGCCGCGCGGCGGACGCTGACCACCGCGCCGGGCGTGTGTCGCGCCGGGTTCCCGGCACCCGGCCGGACGCGTCAGGCCGGCAGCTCGGGCAGCCGGCGGCTCTGCTCGTAGTCGGCCACCTGGGCGATGCGCCGGCTGTGCCGGGGATTGCCGGAGAACGCCGTGGTCAGGAACGCCTCGACCAGGGCGGTTGCCTCGTCCAGCGTGTGCTGTCGCGCGCCGATCGCCACGACGTTGGCGTCGTTGTGCTCCCGGGACAGCTGCGCGGTGTCGATGTTCCAGGCCAGCGCCGCCCGGACGCCGGCCACCTTGTTCGCGGCGATCTGCTCGCCGTTGCCGGACCCGCCGATCACCACGCCGAGGCTGCCCGGGTCGCCGACCACCCGGTCGCCGGTGTGCAGGCAGAACGCCGGGTAGTCGTCGTCCGGGTCGAAGGCGTGCGGACCCACGTCCACCACCTCGTAGCCCTGCTTGGCCAAGTGGTTGGCCAGGTGCACCTTCAGCTCGAAACCGGCGTGGTCGGATCCCAGATAGACGCGCATACCGCGCAGTCTGACAGGCCCGCCCCCGGGCCGACGCGCGGGCGGCGACCCGGAGGCGGATTCGTCACACGGGTGCTCAGCGGGGCAGCTCGGCGACGACCAGGCCGGCCCGCGCCTTCGGGGTGAACCAGGTGCTCTTGCGCGGCATCTTCTCCCGGGCCAGGTTGACCGCGACGAAGTCGTCCACGGTCACCGGCGCCACCAGCACGGCCAGCTCGGCCCGGCCGGCGTCGACCTCACCGGTGAGCCAGCTCGCCGGGTAGTCGCCGCCCACGTACGTGATCCGCTTGTCACCCGGGTCGAGGCCCAGCGCGTCGCGCAGCAGCAGCCGCTCGACGAGCGCGTGGTCGAGGTTCTCCAGCCGGCCGGCGCCGACGTGCGGCAGCGTCACCGCGTACCCCCGGCCGGCAAGGTGCAGGTGCACGGCGCCGCCGGTGGCCGGGACGCCGACCGGGCCGGCGGTCTCGGTGACCTCCGCGCCGGCGGCGCGGAGCCGGTCGAGCAGCTCGTCCGGGGTGGTGGTCAGCTCGCTGACCAGCCGGTTGTAGGGCTGGATGGCGACCGACGCGGGCGTGGTGACCACCGCGAGGAAGCGCGGGAAGCCGCCGGTCTGCGCGGCCAGGCTGCGGTGGTTGCCGTCCGCGACCACCAGCTCGCCGCCGCCGGCCAGCGCGGTCAGTTCGTCCTGCGCGGGGCCGGGGCCGACCAGCCAGATCGCGTGCGTCCGCCCGGACTGGTCGACGTCGGTGGCGGCGGGCGCGCCGGCCGTCTCGGTCGCCGCCGCGAGCGCCGCGTGCAGCTCCTCGCCGCGCCCGGTCTGGAGCAGGAGTACGGGTGAGAGCAGGTGGCCGACGGCCTCCGCGAGCGCGACGCGCTCCCGCACCTTGGCGATGAACACGTCCTCGTTGCGGATCACCAGGCCCGGCTCCTCGGCGCGGGTGGAGATCTGGTCGGTGTCGACCATGACCCACAGCCCGTACGCGTTCTCCTCCCCCGGGGCGCTGATCCGGTAGAGCACCACCACCTGCTCGGCCGGGGTGTAGCTGCCGTCCGCCTTGGCCTCGGCGAGGCGGGACACCGCGTCCGGGAGCGCGTCGAGGAAGGACTTCCCCAGGCTGCCCGGTGCCCGGTGGGGCATCTCGATGCCCAGGGCACTGTGCGGATTCGCCTCGACGATGGCGGTGATCTCCGCATCGTCGGCGAACTCGTCGTAGTTCTGCGCGCCGGTGCCGCCAGTGGTGATCCAGGCCCGGGCGATCGGATGCACGACCGTCATGTCCGCTGACGCTACCCGCGCCCGCCCTACCCCCGTCACCGGACTCGCCCTCCTTCCACCAGGTGAAAGGAGGGGCCCCCGGTTAACGCCTCAGGTAGAGGTGGGGCCCCTTCTCAACAGCCGGGCGGCTCAGGCGACGGGGTCCCGGTGGAGGCCGGGACCGGCCGGTCGACGAGGTGGCGCGGACGGGCGGGAGCCGGCGTTGAGGCGTACCGTCGTCGCCCCGGCGGCGGCCGGCGGGCCGGCGGGGCCGAACCGGGTCGGGACGCGGGCGGGACGGTCCGCCTCGGGCGGGGTGATCCGCGAGGTGGCCACCACCCGGGCCACACCGACCACGATCGGCGGGGCCAGCAGGTCGGCCAGCCCGGCCGGCCCGGCGGGCCAGTCGCCTTCGGCCACCGACCAGTACGTCGCACCGGATTCCTCGGTCGCCGGCTGCGTCGCGTCGTCGGACAGGCGGCGGTGCTTACCCATTCAGAACGCCTCCAGGAGCTGCCGTGGTGCGGCCACGAGCGGACCGCCGGCTGGGACACCCGGTGAAACGAGCCCCGCACCGGCCCGGTGACGGGCGGCGTGGGTTGTCAGTAGGGGCCCCCGTCTATACCGGAGGCGTTAAGCGGGGGCCCCTCCTTACACCTCAGTCGAAGATGGGGGGCTGGGTGCGGGTGCGCTTCAACTCGTAGAAGCCGGGGGTGGCGCTGACCAGCAGCACGCCGTCCCAGAGCCGGCCGGCCGCCTCGCCCTTCGGCGCCGGCGTGATCACCGGGCCGAAGAACGCGACCTGACCGCCGTCCGGACCGGGCGCGTGCACCACGGGGGTGCCGACCTCGGTGCCGACCGGACGCATGCCGGCCTCGTGGCTGGCCCGCAGCGCGTCGTCGTACTGTGTCGACTCGGCGGCGTCGGCGAGCGCCGGGTCCAGCCCGACCTCGGTGAGCGCGCCGACCAGCATGTCCCGGTCCAGGTCCTGCCGGCCGAGATGGATCCGGGTGCCCATGGCGGTGTAGAGCTTCGCCAGCTTCTCGGCGCCGTGCGCCTGCTCGACGGCGATGCACACCCGTACCGGACCCCAGCCCTTGCGCATGATGTCCTGGTACTCCTCGGGCAGGTCCCGGCCTTCGTTGAGCACGGACAGGCTCATCACGTGGAACCGGATGTCCACGTCCCGGACCTGCTCGACCTCGAGCAGCCAACGGGAGGTGATCCAGGCCCACGGGCAGAGCGGGTCGAACCACATGTCCGCGGTGATACGTTCGGTCACGGTATCGTCCCTTCGCGTATTCCCCCCCGCGCCGGCCTCCCGGCGCCTTCTCCTGTCGAGTCTCACCCCGCACCCCATCGACACGCACCCGAATGAGAGCCTGACCTCGGCCGCCGAATGGGGCGTCTGCATGGAAGACTCGGTTTCGGACCGCCCGTCACGAGCGGACGGGGAGGCCGGTGCCGCGGGGCGCGGCGAGACGACTGGGATGGAGACGAACAGTGCCGGGAGTGCGCAACCTGACCCAGGTCGAGGCGATCGAGCGGGCCCGCCTGCTCGAGGTGACCGGGTACGACATCAGCCTCGACCTGTCGACCGCCGTGCAGCCCACCGGCCGCACGTTCCGCTCGGTGACCGAGGTCCGGTTCCGCTGCGCCGAGCCGGGGGCGACCACGTTCATCGAGGCCGCCGCCGACACGGTGCGGTCGGCCACGCTGAACGGTGAGCCGGTCGACCTGTCCGACTGGTCCGCCGAGCAGGGTCTCACGCTGACCGGCCTGGCCGCCGAGAACGTCCTGGTGGTCGACGCCGACTTCGGTTACTCGAACAGCGGGCAGGGCCTGCACCGCACCGTCGACCCGGTCGACGGCGAGACCTACCTGTACAGCCAGTTCGAGACCGCCGACGCGCAGCGGGTCTTCGCCTGCTTCGACCAGCCCGACCTGAAGAGCGTCTACACCTGGCACGCCACCGTCCCGGACCACTGGAAGGTCGTGTCGAACATGCCGGTGGCCCGCGAGGAGGCCGCCGACGAGGGCATGAAGACGCTGCACTTCGCCCGCTCCGAGCGGATGAGCACCTACATCACCGCGCTGTGCGCCGGGCCGTACCACGAGGTGCGCCACACCCACGACGGCATCGACATGGGCTACTTCTGCCGGGCCAGCATGGCGCCCCACCTCGACGCGGACGACCTGCACCTGATCACCACGCAGGGCTTCGACTTCTTCCAGGAGAAGTTCGGCGTGCGCTACCCGCTCCCGAAGTACGACCAGCTCTGGGTGCCGGACTTCAACGCCGGCGCGATGGAGAACTTCGGCTGCGTCACGCACGCCGAGTCGCACTACATCTTCCGCTCGCAGGTCACCGACTTCGAGTACGAGCAGCGCGCCAACACGATCCTGCACGAGCTGGCGCACATGTGGTTCGGTGACCTGGTCACCATGCGCTGGTGGAACGACCTGTGGCTGAACGAGTCGTTCGCCGAGTGGGCCAGCCACTGGTGCAACACCCACGCCACCCGCTTCACCGACGCCTGGACGACGTTCCTGTCGATCCGGAAGAACTGGGGCTACCGGCAGGACCAGCTCTCCTCCACCCACCCGGTCTACTGCGAGATGCCGGACCTGGAGGCGGTCGAGGTCAACTTCGACGGCATCACGTACGCCAAGGGCGCCAGCGTGCTCAAGCAGCTCGTCGCGTACGTGGGCGAGGAGCCGTTCCTGGCCGGCCTGCGGGCCTACTTCGGCAAGCACGCCTGGGGCAACGCCACCTTCGACGACCTGCTCTCCGAGCTGGAGGCGGCCTCCGGCCGGGAGCTGCGCAAGTTCGCCGCCCAGTGGCTGGAGACCGCGCAGGTCAACACGCTGCGCCCGGACGTGGCCATCGGCGCCGACGGCGCGTACGAGCGGGTGGTGGTGCGGCAGGAGGCGCCGGCCGGGCACCCGACGCTGCGGACCCACCGGATCGGCGTGGGCCTCTACGACCTGACCGACGGCCGGCTGGTCCGGCGCGAGCTGGTCGAGGTGGACGTGACCGGCGAGCTGACCGAGCTGACCGCGCTGCACGGCAGGCCCGCGGCCGACGTGCTGCTGCTCAACGACGAGGACCTCACCTACACCAAGCTGCGGCTGGACGAGCGGTCCATGTCGACAGTGGTGCAGCACATCTCCGGTTTCGACTCGTCGCTGGCCCGGGCGCTGTGCTGGACGGCCGCCTGGGACATGACCCGGGACGCCGAGCTGTCGGCGCGCGACTACGTGGCGCTGGTGCTGGCCGGGCTGACCGCCGAGACCGACATCAACCTGGTGACCGCCACGCTGCGGCAGGCGTCCACCGCGCTCACGTTCTACGCCGACCCGGAGTGGGCGCCGACCGGCTGGGCCGACCTGGCCCGGACCGCGCGGACCGCGCTGGCCGCGGCGGAGCCGGGCAGCGGCTTCCAGCTCGCCTGGGCCCGGGCGTACGCCTCCTCGGCCCGTTCCGGCGAGGACCTGGCGACGCTGCGCGGCTGGCTGGACGGCAGCGGGGTGCCGGCCGGTCTGACCGTCGACACCGAGCTGCGGTGGACCGTGCTCCAGTCGCTTGTCGCCAACGGCGCGGCCGGGGCCGCCGAGGTGGAGGCCGAGCTGGCGAGCGACCGCACCGCCAGCGGCGAGCGGGAGGCCGCGTACGCGTACGCGCTGGTGCCGACCGAGGCGAACAAGGCCGCGGTGTGGGCGCAGCTCACCGGCCCGGACGCGCTGCCCAACTGGCGCAACCGCGCGCTGTTGCAGGGCTTGACCCACCCGGCGCAGGTGGAGCTGACCGCGCCCTACCGGGAGCGTTACTTCGCCGCCGTCGACCAGGTGTGGGCGCAGCGGGACAGCGAGCCGGCGCAGGAGTTCGTGCAGCTCGCCTACCCGGCGTACCTGGTCGACGAGGACACCGTCGCGGCCACCGACGAGTGGCTGGCCCGCGACGGTCAGCCGGCGTCGCTGCGCCGGCTGGTGGCCGAGGGCCGCGACGGCGTGGTCCGCGCGTTGAAGGCCCGCGAGCGGGACGCCCGCAGCGCCTGAGCAGGGGTACGACGGCCGGGGCCGGCGTGGGTGGAAGCCCGCGCCGGCCCCGGCCCTTTATCGTGTACGGAGGAGGTGGACGTGATGGCACAACCGACCCATGAGTGGCGCCCACCGGAACGACCGTGGCAGGAGCAGGATCTGTCCGACCTGCCCGAGGACGGTAACCGCTACGAGATCATCGACGGGAGTCTGCACGTGACCCCACCGGCCCTGCCGGAGCACCACGAACTCGCGGACGACATCCGGATGGCCCTGCGCCAAGTCGCCCCGGAGGGGTGGCGGGTGATTCGCGAGATCGGAGTACGGGTACCCGAGGGGAATCTGATCCCGGACATCACCGTGCTCAAGTCGGGTGCACCTCGGAAGCAGATGTGGGCAGAACCGGCGCACGTCGCCCTGGTCATCGAGGTGGAGTCGCCCAACAGCCGACGGCATGACCGGTTCACCAAACCCGCGCTCTACGCCGAGGCCGGCATCCCGCACTACTGGCGGGTTGAGCAGGGGGACTTCGGCCCTGTCCTCTACCGCTACCAGTTGGTCAAGGGCGTGCACTACGACCTGGTCGGGACTCTCGGCCCCGACGATCCGGCGCACATCGACGAGCCGTGGCCGATGCGGCTGGACCCCTCCGCCTGGCCCCGCTGAGCCCACGAGGAAGCCCGGCCCACGCGTTACCGCGCGGGCCGGGCTTCGTCGTGTGTGCGGTCGGCTGCTCAGCCCTTGCCGGCGTGGCTGGCGAGCTGGTCGAGGCCCTGGATGACGCCGCCGGCCAGGTCGCCGCCGCCGAAGGACGCCACCATGGAGAGCGCGGCCAGCTTCGCGTACGTGTCCGGGATGCGCTTGCGGGCGTACTTGCCGGTGACGATCTCCAGCTGCCGCTGGTTGGGCGACACCGCGATCAGCACCGACCGGTCCGGCTCGGCGAGCTGCCGGTGCAGCCGCTCGGCGTGCTCCCGGATCGGCTCGTCGAGGCCGCCCACGTAGACCGAGAAGACCAGGCCGGTGCCCTGGTCGGCCAGGCGGAGCGCCTCGTCGATGCGGAGGAGCTGCCGGGTCGGGAACGGCCCGTCCAGCACGTCGGGCGGCGTGCCCGTCCCGGTCGTGGGCCGCGCTTCACCAACGGTCACTTGCGCCTCCGGTTCCACCGGCCGGCGCCTCCCGGCCGGCCTTCTCCTGCTTGTGGCTGGTCAGCGCCGGCGCCTGCGCGCCGGCGGTCAGCGCGGTGCCGGCCGAGTCGGCCAGCTGCTCCGGGCGGCCCAGGAACCAGACCGGAGTGAAGTCGAAGGGCCGACCCGGCCGGTAGCGCTTGGCGCCGCCACCGTGGCCACGGCTGCCGGCGGCCGCCAGACCGGCGATCACCAGCACCGCGGCGACCGGGATGCCGACGAAGACCACCAACGTCTCGGTAACAGACAATCCCAACGCCCCCAGGCGGAAGAGAGACCAGGAATGTTCCGGGTCGGGTGGACGGTCACGACGGGCCGCGCCCGACCTCGCTTGTGATGTTCACGTTAGCGGAGTCGACGGCCCGCCAGATTGCGGGGTGCTGATCCCACCCGCCACAGCAGTGCTCCAGTTGCGCGGCAGTGGCGATCAGCGTGGCGTCGTCGCCGTACCGGCCGGTGAGCAGCACCCCGACCGGCAGGCCGTCGGCGGTCCGGCCGACCGGCAGCGAAACGGACGGGTCGCCGGTGACGTTGAAGACCGCGCAGTACGGCGAGAAACGCCGCTGCCTGTCGAAATCCGTTGCCGGGTCGAGCGCGGCGAACGCGCCGACCGGCGCCTGCGGGGCCGTCAGCGTGGGGCAGAGCAGCAGGTCACAGCCGGCGGTCCGCCGCGCACCCCGGCGGACCTGGGCCTGGAGTTCGCCGAGCGCGGCCATCAGTCGGGCGGCGCCGATCGCCTCGCCCCGCTCGCGCAGGAACCGGGTCAGCGGCAGCAGCTCGCCCTCCCGACCGGCCGGGACGGGGGCGAGCGCCAGCGCGTACCAGACGGTCTCGAACATCGGCCACGCCTCCGGGCCGAGCGGCGCGGGGACCTCGACCACGTCGTGGCCGGCGTCGGCGAGCAGCGCGGCGGCCCGGTCGACGGCGGCCACGCAGTCGGGGTGGACCCGCTCGTCGGCGAGCATTCCGGTGGTGAAGCGGCCGATCCGCAGCCGGCCGGGCCCGGCGGCGCGGGCGGCGCCGAGGTAGCCCCCGGCGGGCGCGGCCGGCGGCAGGTAGGGCTCGCCGGGCACCGGTTGCGCCAGCACGTCGAGCAGCGCCGCCACGTCGGCGACGGTGCGGCCGAGCGGGCCGTTGGTGGGCAGCCCGAACGCGCCGAAGCCGAGCGGGCCGCCGGAGACCAGGCCCCGGCTGGGCTTGTGGCCGACCAGGCCGCAGAGCGCGGCCGGGATGCGCAGCGAGCCGCCGCCGTCGGAGCCCTGCGCGACCGGCACCAGGCCGGCGGCGACCGCGGCCGCCGCGCCGCCGCTGGATCCACCCGCGGTGTACGCCAGGTCCCACGGGTTGCGGGCCGGCGGCGCGACCCGCCCCTCGGAGTAGAGCGAGCAGCCCAGCTCGGAGGTGGTGGTCTTGCCGAGGCTGACCAGCCCGGCGCCGGTCAGGAAGCGCACCACGTCGGCGTCGACGGGCGGGACGAAGTCGGCGAACGCGGCCGAGCCGAACGTGGTCCGGACGCCGGCGGTCAGCGTGAGGTCCTTGATCGCGGTCGGCACCCCGTGCAGCGGCCCGCGCGCGTCCGTCGGCACGGCGTCGGCGGCCCGCGCGGCGGCTCGGGCGTGCTCGGCGGTGACCGTGACGAACGCGCCAACGGTGTCGCCGAGCGCGTCGACCCGGCGCAGGTGGTGCTCGACCAGTTCCAGGCTGGACAGTTCGCCCCGGCGGATCGCGGCGGCCTGCTCCAGCGCGGTCAGGTCGTGCGGCTCGGCCATGGCCACCATCCTGCCCGCTTCGTGGCGGGATCGCCGGCCGACACGTCCGGCCGTGCGGCGGCCCGGCCATACCCGCCTGGCATGACCGGATCGGGATTGCCGCGCGACGGACGCGGCGCGGACCATCAATTCATCGGTCATCTTCGATCGCTGTTCACCCCGACCACCGCCAGGAGCATGCCGTGCAACCCATCACCGCCCCGCACGACCGCCCATCCCGGGGCCGGCCGGCCCGCCGCCGCCGTCTCGCGCGTACCCTCCGCCCGTTGCTCGCCCTCGCCCTGGCCGCCGCCGGGCTCACCGCGCTGCCCGCCGCGCCGGCCGGGGCCCGCGACGGCGCCCCGGTCGCCCCGCTGGCCGCGCTGGCCGCGAACCCCTACGAGCGGGGTCCCGCGCCCACGGTGGCCAGCATCGAGGCCACCCGGGGTCCGTTCGCCATCGCCCAGACCACGGTCGCCGCGTCGGCCGTGAGCGGATTCCGGGGCGGCACGATCTACTACCCGACCAGCACCGCCGAGGGCACGTTCGGCGCGGTGGCCGTCTCCCCCGGGTTCACCGCCAGCCAGTCCTCGGTCGCCTGGCTCGGACCGCGCCTGGCCTCCCAGGGCTTCGTGGTCATCACCATCGACACGCTCTCCGTCTACGACCAGCCGGCCAGCCGGGGCACCCAACTCCTGGCCGCCCTGGACTACCTGACCGCCACCAGCGCGGTGCGGACCCGGATCGACCGCAACCGGCTCGCGGTGATGGGGCACTCGATGGGCGGCGGCGGGAGCCTGTCCGCGGCCAACACCCGCCCCACGCTCCAGGCGGCGATCCCGCTGACCGGTTGGCACACCGTGAAGAACTGGTCGTCGGTACGCGTGCCGACGCTCGTCGTCGGCGCCGAGAACGACACGGTGGCGCCGGTGTCGTCGCACTCGGAGCCGTTCTACACCAGCCTGCCGGCCACCCTGGACAAGGCGTACCTGGAGCTGAACGCGGCCAGCCACTCCGCACCGACCTCGCCGAACGTGACGGTCGCGAAGTACAGCATCTCCTGGCTCAAGCGGTTCGTCGACGACGACACCCGCTACGAGCAGTTCCTCTGCCCGGCGCCCCGGGGCAGCGCCATCGAGGAGTACCGCGACACCTGCCCGCACTCCTGACCCGCGCGGCCGTCCGCGGTTGCCGGCGATCGTCAGGACGATGGGGACTTGTCGTCGAGGAGCCCTGTCCAGTCCCGGTCGATCGCCAGCAGCTCGCGGACGGCGGTCCTCCGGTCGAGGCCGAGGAAGCGCAGGGCGTTGCCGCCCAGCAGCGCGGTCCGCTGCGCGTCGGTGAGGAAGTCGGACCGGTGCACCACCTGCCCGACCGGCCGCTCCCCCAGCGGGTACGGGTAGTCGCTGCCGAGCAGCACCCGGTCGACGCCCATGGTGTCCACCAGCAGCCGCAGCGCGGCGGGCTCGAACACCACCGAGTCGACGCTGAACCGGTCGACGTACGAGCTGGGCGGCGCGCTGGACGCGCCGCGTACCAGGTCGCCGCGGCGGTGCCAGGCGTTGTCGGCGCGGCCCAGCCAGAACGGGAAGCTGCCGCCGCCGTGCGCGAAACAGATCCGCAGCGTCTCCGGCACCCGGTCGAACACGCCGCCGAGGATCAACGCCAGCACCGACAGGTGCGTCTCCGCCGGCATGCCGGTCAGCCAGCGGGCCATCCACCGGTTCAGGCGGGGCCCGCCGGGCATGTCCCACGGGTGCACGAAGACCGGCGCGCCGACCTCGGCGCAGTGGGTCAGGAACGCCACGATGCCGGCGTCGTCGAGGTCCCGGTCACCGACGTGGTTGCCGATCTCCACACCGGCGTGCCCGGCCGCGAGGCAGCGGTCCAGCTCGGCGCAGGCGGCGTCCGGGTCCTGCAACGGCACCTGGCAGAACGGCACCAGCCGGTCCCCACCGGCGGCGGTGACCTCCAGCGTGAGGTCGTTGAAGATCCGGGCCACCTTGACCGCCTGGTCGGCCGGGCGGTCGTAGCCGAAGAAGACCGGGGTCGGCGAGACGACCTGGACGTCGACGCCGTCGGTGGTCATGTCGGCGAGCCGGGTGGGCGCGTCCCAGCACGCCGCGCCGACCGGCCGGAACTCCGTCTCCCCCACCATGATCATGGCGGCGCGCTCGGAGTCCACCCGCAACCAGGGCCAACCGGACCCGCCGCAGGCCGCGTCGAGGTCCGGCCACCCCTTCGGTACGACGTGCGTGTGCACGTCGACGACCGGCACCGGCATCAGCCCTTGCCCGGGTGCAGCGCGCCGCAGTTGTCGCAGGTGCGGGCCTTCTCGTCGGCGTAGAACGCGGCGAAGACCGGGGGCAGGTCGGCGGCGATGTCGCGCACCTGCAACTCGACCTCGTGCACCTTGTTGCTGCACTCGGCGCAGTACCACTGGAACTTCTCCAGCGTGCCCTCCTCGCGGACCCGCTCGATCACCATGCCGATCGAACCGGCCTCCGGACGCTGCGGCGAGTGCGGGGTGTTGCGCGGCAGCATCCACATCTGACCCTCGCGCACGTGCACCGTACGCGGCCCCTCGGGCGTCATCAGGTTGATGTGCATGTTGCCCTTGACCTGGTAGAAGAACTCCTCGTACGGGTCGACGTGGAAGTCGGTGCGCTGGTTCGGCCCGCCCACCACCATGACGATGAAGTCGTCGCTGCCGGGCAGCATCTCCTTGTTGCCCACCGGGGGCTTGAGCAGGTGCTGGTTCTCGCCGATCCAGCCGGAGAAGCTGAACGGCTCGGCGATCTCACTCATGGGAACCTCCCGACGGAAGTAGGGCGACGGCCTGCATCTCGATCAGCAGGTGCGGGTGCGGAAGCTGGTGCACGGCCACCGTGGTCCGGGTCGGCCCGGCGGCGTCGAAGAACTCCGCCCACACCTCGTTGTAGCCGCCGAAGTCGTTCATGTTGACCAGGTAGCTGGTGACCTGCACGAGGTCGGTCAGCTCCGCGCCCACCGACCGGAGCAGGTCCCGGATGTTCTCGACCACGGCCCGGGTCTGCGCCCGGATGTCCAGGTCGGTGGTGCCGAGTTCGTCCACCGACACACCGGCGAACGTGTTGTCCGGCCGGCGCGACGACGTACCGGAGACGAAGACGAACCCGCCCGCCACCTTGACGTGCGGGAACGCGCCGCGCGGCACGGCCTTCCCGGCCACCACGCGGGCGGTCATGACACCGCCTTCAGCGACGCGGAACCGAGCTTCTCCACGGTGGCGCGCACGTGCGCGCCCGGACGCAGCGGCACCGCGGCGGTGGCCGCGCCGGCCAGGAACACCCAGCCCTTGCGCAGCCGCACGCCGTACCGGCCGGCCAGCCGCAGGCCCTCGTCCAGCGCGCGGCGCGGGTCACCGAGGATGGCGGCGGTCGAGCCGACCTGCGCCACCCGCCCGTCGATCTCCAGCAGCACACCGAGATTGTCCAGCCCGTCGGGCACCGGTGACCAGGGCCCGATCGCGAACGCGGCGGCCGAGGTGTTGTCCGCGACCACGTCCGGCAGCGAGAACGTGAAGTTCGCGTACCGGGAGTCGATCAGCTCGATCGCCGGGGCGACCGCGCGGACCGCCCGGGTGAACGAGCCGACCGGCTCGCCGGGCTCGGGCAGCCGGTCCAGCAGGAACGCCACCTCCGGCTCGACCCGGGGGTGGATGAAGCCGCCGGTGTCGACCGTCCCGCCGTCCGGCACCCGCATCACGTCGGTGAGCCGACCCCAGATCACCTCGTCCACGCCGACCTGGGCCATCTTGGCCCTGCTGGTCAACCCCATCTTCAGCCCGACCAGCCGCTCGCCCCGGTCGAGGCGGCGCTGCACCAACGCGGCCTGCACCGCGTACGCGGCGTCCACGTCGAGGCCGGTCTCGGCGGCGAGCTGTCCGATGGCGGTGGCGGAGTCGGCCGCCGCGCCCAGCTTCTCGGCGATCCCCGCGACGTCCGGCCCGATCATGAGTTCTCCTTGCCGTCGGCCAGGTCCAGTGCCACGTCCACGATCATGTCCTCCTGGCCGCCGACCATCCGGCGGCGACCCAGCTCGACCAGGATCGAGCGCACGTCCACGCCGTACTTCGCCGAGGCCCGCTCGGCGTGGCGCAGGAAGCTGGAGTAGACGCCCGCGTACCCCAGGGAGAGCGTCTCCCGGTCCACCTGGACCGGCCGGTCCTGCAACGGGCGGACCAGGTCGTCGGCGGCGTCCATCAGCGCGAACACGTCACAGCCGTGCTTCCAGCCGTGCAGCTCGGCGACCGCCACGAACACCTCCAGCGGGGCGTTGCCGGCGCCCGCGCCCATGCCGGCCAGCGACGCGTCCACCCGCACGGTGCGCCCGGACGGCGCGCCGACCGGACCGTCGCCGAGCACACGGCCATGCTCGACCGCCAGCACGCTGTTCGCCACGCCCAGCGACAGGTTGTGGTGCGCGTGGATGCCGATCTGCGTCTCCGGCGCCAGCACCTGCCGGTACGCGTCGACGCGCTGCGCCACGTCGGACATCAGCAGCCGGCCGCCGGAGTCGGTGACGTAGACGCAGTGCGCGCCGTACGACTCCATCAGCCTGGCCTGCGCGGCCAGCCCGGCCGGGTCGTTCAGGTGCGACATCATCAGGAACCCGGCGACGTCCATGTCGTTCTCCCGGGCCCAGGCGATGTGCTGGGCGGAGATGTCCGCCTCGGTGCAGTGGGTGGCGATCCGCACGCTTGTCACGCCGAGCGCCTTCGCCGCCTTCAGGTCGGCGATGGTGCCGATGCCTGGTAGCAGCAGCGTGGTGAGCCGGGCGTTCGTCAGCACCTCGGCGGCGGCCGAGATCCACTCCGCGTCGGAGGCCGCGCCGTGGCCGTAGTTGACGCTGGAGCCGGCCAGCCCGTCGCCGTGCGCGACCTCGATGGCGGCCACGCCGGCGGCGTCGAGCGCGGCGGCGACGGTGCGGACCTGGTCGACGGTGTAGCGGTGGGCGATGGCGTGCATGCCGTCGCGCAGCGTCACGTCCTGGATGTAGAGGTCGGTCATCGCACAGCCGCCTTCCGGAGCGTGACCAGCCGCTCGGCGGTACGCAGCGCGGCCGACGTCATGATGTCCAGGTTGCCGGCGTACGCGGGCAGGTAGTGCCCGGCGCCGGAGACCTCCAGGAACACCGAGACCTGGAGCCCGGTGACGTGCCGGCCGAGCACCGGCGCGTACGTGTCCACCGGGTCGAACTGCACCTCCTGCTTGAGCCGGTAGCCGGGCACGTACTCCTGCACGGTCTGCACCATGTCGGCCACCGAGGCGGCGATCGCGGCCCGGTCGGCGTCGGCGTCCGGGCAGAGGCAGTAGACCGTGTCCCGCATCAGCAGCGGCGGGTCGGCCGGGTTCAGCACGATGATCGCCTTGCCGCGTTCGGCGCCGCCGACCACCTCGATGGCCCGGGCGGTGGTCTCGGTGAACTCGTCGATGTTGGCCCGGGTGCCCGGCCCCGCCGACTTCGAGGCGATCGACGCGACGATCTCCCCGTACGCGACCGGGGTGACCCGGCCGACCGCGTGCACGATCGGCACGGTGGCCTGCCCGCCGCAGGTGACCATGTTGACGTTCGGCTCGGCCAGGTGCTCGTCCAGGTTGACCGGCGGCACCACGTACGGGCCGAGCGCGGCCGGGGTCAGGTCGACCACGGTCCGGCCGTGTGCGCGCAGCACCTCGTCGTGGCGGCGGTGCGCGCCGGCCGAGGTGGCGTCGAAGACCAGCTCCACGTCGGCGAACTCGGGCAGCGCCACGAGGCCGTCGACGCCCTCGGCGGTGGTGGTCACGCCGAGCCGGCGGGCCCGCGCCAGCCCGTCCGAGGCCGGGTCGATGCCGGCCATCGCCACCATCCGCAGTTCGGTGCTCAGTCTGAGCACCTTGATCATCAGGTCGGTGCCGATGTTGCCCGACCCGAGCACCGCCACGCCGACGCTCATGAGCTGGTCTCCTTCGAGAAACAGGTCCGCACCGAGCCGAGCCCGGAGATCCGCGCCTCGTACGCGGCGCCGGGCGTGACCGGCACCATCGGGCCGAGCGCCCCGGACAGCACCACGTCACCGGCCTTCAGCGGGTCACCGGCGCGGGCCAGCGTGCCGGCCAGCCACGCCAGCGCGTGCAACGGGTTGCCGAGGCAGGCCGCGCCCGCGCCGACCGAGACCGGCTCCCCGGCGTGCTCCAGCACCATGCCGCACAGCCGCAGGTCCACGTCGGCCAGCCGGCGCGGCGCGGTGCCGAGCACGAACAGCCCGCTGGACGCGTTGTCCGCGATCGTGTCCACGATGGAGATGTCCCAGCCGGCGATCCGTGAGTCGACGATCTCGATGGCCGGCAGCACGTGGTCCACGGCCCGGATCAGGTCGACGGTGGTGACCCGCTCGTCCGGCAGGTCGACGCCGAGCACGAACGCGATCTCCGCCTCCACCCGGGGCTGGAGCAGCCGGTCGATCGGCACCTCCACACCGTCGCCGACGGCCATGTCGTCGAAGAGGATCCCGAAGTCGGGCTGGAAGACGCCGAAGCTCTCCTGCACCGCCCGCGAGGTCAGGCCGATCTTCGCGCCGACCCGGCGGTGCCCCTTGCCGAGCCGCTGCCGGGTGTAGACCTGCTGCGCCTGGTACGCGGCCTCGACGTCGCCCTCCGGCAGCAGCCGGCCACGCAGCGGCGGGCAGGGTTTCCCCTCCTGCCGGGCCACCGCCAGCTCCCGGTTGGCGGCCTCGATGTCCACGGTCATGTCGGCTCCTCGCTCACGGTCCTCGGGCTGCCGGCCATTCTCACTCACGTCAGGTCCACGCAGACGTTCGTCAGTTCCGAGTAGAAGTCGAGCGAGTGCACGCCGCCCTCCCGGCCGACCCCGGACGCCTTCACCCCGCCGAACGGGGTGCGCAGGTCACGCAGGAACCAGGTGTTGACCCAGACGATGCCGGCGTCCAGCCGCGCCCCGGCCCGGTGCGCCCGGCCCACGTCCCGGGTCCAGACGGTCGCCGCCAGGCCGTAGTCGGTGCCGTTGGCCAGCGCGTACGCCTCGTCCTCGGAGTCGAACGGCGCGACGTGCACGACCGGCCCGAAGATCTCCTCGCGGTTGGTCCGGGCGTCCGCCCCGAGGCCGGTGAGCACGGTCGGCTGCACGTACGCGCCGCCGTCGCGGGCGTCTCCGAAACGCGGCGTGCCGCCGCCCGCGCGCACCTCGGCGCCCTCGGTACGGGCCAGCGCGTAGTGGCCCAGCACCTTGTCCCGGTGGGCGTGCGAGATCAGCGGCATGTTGACCGTGGCCTCGTCCGCCGGCCAGCCGTACGCCAGCTCGTCGGCGCGCTTCGCCAGCCGCGCGGTGAACTCCTCGAAGACCGGCCGCTGCACGTAGATCCGCTCGGTGCAGAGGCACACCTGGCCGCCGTTGGTGAAGCTGGACCGCACCGAGCCGGCGACCGCCGCGTCCAGGTCGGCGTCCGCGAAGACCAGGCCGGCGTTCTTGCCGCCCAGCTCGAAACTGACCGCCTTCACGCCGTCGGCGGCGGCCCGCATGATCGCGCTGCCGGTGGCCGACTCGCCGGTGAACGTGATCGCGTCCACGCCCGGGTGCCGGGTCAGGTGCTCGCCGGCCGAACCGGGCCCGAAGCCGTGCACCAGGTTGAACACGCCGTCCGGCACGCCGGCCGCGGCCATCACCTCGGCCAGCAGCGTGGCCGACGCCGGCGTCTCCTCGCTGGGCTTGACCACCACCGCGTTGCCGCAGGCCAACGCCGGGGCGACCTTCCAGGTGAGCAGCAGCAGCGGCAGGTTCCACGGCACGATGACGGCGACCACGCCGACCGGCTTGCGGACCGCGTAGTTGAGCGCCCGGCCGCCGGTCGGGGTGACCGTGGTGAACGACTCGGTCGGCGCGGTCGCCACGATCTCGGCGAACGCCCGGAAGTTGGCCGCGCCGCGCGGGATGTCCAGCGTGCGGGCCTGCGAGATGGCCTTGCCGGTGTCCGCCACCTCGGCCGCCACCAGGTCGTCGAAGCGGCGTTCCAACTCGTCGGCGACCCGGCGCAGCACCTCGGCGCGTTCCCGCTCCCCCATCCGGCCCCACGGGCCGCGCAGCGCGGCCCGGCCGGCGGCCACCGCGTCGTCGACCACCGACTCCGACGCCTCCACCACCTCGAAGACCGGCTCGCCGGTGACCGGGCTGCGCTTGGTGAACCGGGGGCCGGCGTCGACGAACGCGCCGCCGACGAAGTTGCGCAGCAGGCCGGGGCCGTCCGGCGCGTGCCCGGTCATCAGCCGGGGGTCCCAGCGCGTCACCGCCGTCTCCCCAACGCCGCGCCGACACCGGCGGCCAGCAGCGCCACCGCGCCGGCCGCGACCGCGCCGACGGCGGCGTACTGCCGGCGGACCCGGCGGCGCACCTGCGCGTACGGGGTGGTGGAGAACGAGACCAGCTCGTACTGGGAGACGTAGCGGCCGGGCAGCGCCCGTTCCAGCGCGTGCTCGACCGTCTTGCGGGCCCGGAACACCGGCGAGGCGACCTTGTCCCGCATCTCCACGAAGTTGGCCAGCGCCATCCGGGCGATCGCCTCCGCGTCGTCCTGGCGGCGGTGCTGGAACAGCGGCAGCGCGGCGGCCCACTCGTCGTCGCACTCGTCGAGGCAGCGGTCCAACTCGACCACGTCCTCGAACGCGCAGTTCGCGCCCTGGCCGTAGAACGGCACGATGGCGTGCGCGGCGTCGCCGAGCAGGCCGACGCGGCCGGCCACCTGCCACGGCGTGCAGCGCACCGTGCCGAGCACGCCGACCGGGTTGTGCTGGTAGTCGTCGACCAGGTTCGGCGCGAGCGGGACCAGGTCCGGGTAGTGGTCGGCGAAGAACCGCTCGATCGCGGCCGGGCTGCTCAGCGACGCGAAGCTGCTCCTGCCGTGGGTGGGCCAGAACAGCGTGCAGGTGAAGGAGCGGTCCGGGTTCGGCAGCGCGATCATCATCGAGGTGCCGCGCGGCCAGATGTGCAGCGCGCCCGGGTCCAGGGCGAACTCCCCGCCGATCGGCGGGACGGTCAGCTCCTTGTAGCCGTAGTCGAGGAAGTCCAGGCTCTCGGTCAGCCCCCCGTACGCCAGCAGTTGCCCGCGCACCGCGGAGCCGGCGCCGTCCGCGCCGAGGACGACCGACGCGGTGGCGGTGACCTTGCCCTCGGGGGTCTCGAACGTCATCTCGCCGCCGACCGGGTCGAGGCCGACCAGCCGGTGGTCGAACGCGACCCGCACGCCCGGCAGCGCGGCGGCGGCGTCGAGCAGCGCGTTGTTCAGCGCGCCCCGGCTGATCGAGTTGATCGCCCGGTCACCGGAGACGCTGTACGACTGGAACTGCGGCTCACCCTCGACCGGGTGGATCATCCGGCCGCGCATCGGCAGCGCGTCCGCCATCACCTGCTCGTCCAGGCCGATCCGGCGCAACGCGTCCAGGCCGCGCTCGGAGAGCGCCAGGTTGATCGAGCGCCCGCGCTCGACGGTGCCGGTGCGCGGGTCCCCCCGCCGCTCGTAGAGCGCCACCGGGTAGCCGCGCCGGGCCAGGAAGCAGGCCAGCAGGCAGCCGGCCAGCCCGGCGCCGACCACCGCGATCTCGTCGCGTTCCGTGCTCATGAGTCGGCCTCCACGGTCGCGGCCAGCGCGTCGGCGACCCGCCAGCAGTCGTGGTACGTCGAGTAGAGCGGCACCGGCGCGAACCGGACCACGTCCGGCTCCCGGGCGTCGGCGATCACGCCGTGCTCGTGCCGCAGCCGCTTGGTCAGCTCGCTCGCGCTACCCGTGCCGATCCGGACGGAGAGCTGGCAACCCCGGCGGGCCGGGTCGCGCGGTGTGATGACGGTCAGCGGCCGGCCGGGCGTCACCTCGTCGAGCAGCCGTTCCAGCCAGCCGGTGAGCCGCAGGCTGCGCTCCCGCAAGGCGGGCATGCCGACGGCGTCGAACAGCGCCAGCGAGGTGCGTACCGGGCCCATCGCGAGGATCGGCGGGTTGGAGATCTGCCACGCCTCCACGGTGGCCGGCGGGCGGGACACCGGCGTCATCTCGAACCGGGTGGCCGCCTCGGTGCTCCACCAGCCCTCGAACCGGGGCAGCGACGCGTCGCCGAGGTGGCGTTCGTGGACGAAGACGCCGGCCAGCGCGCCCGGACCGGAGTTCAGATACTTGTAGGAGCACCAGGCGGCGAAGTCGACGTCCCAGTCGTGCAGCGCCAGCGGCACGTTGCCGGCCGCGTGCGCCAGGTCCCAGCCGACGACCGCGCCGGCGGCCCGCCCGGCGGCGGTGATCGCCGGGATGTCCATCAGCTCGCCGGTGAGGTAGTTGACGCCGCCGAGCAGCAGCAACGCCACCGTGTGCCCCTCGGCCGCCAGGAAGTCGGTGACGTCGGACGTGCGCAGGGTGTCCGCACCGGGGCGCGGCTTCAGCCGCACCACCGTGGCGTCCGGGTCCAGGCCGTGGAACCGGGCCTGGCTGCGCACCGCGTAGCTGTCCGACGGGAACGCGCTGTCCTCGATGACGATCCTCGTGCGTTCCCCGGCGGGCCGGTAGAAGCTCACCATCAGCAGGTGCAGGTCCACCGTGAGCGAGTTCATCACCACGGTCTCCGTGGGCAGCGCGCCGACCAGTCGCGCGGCCGGCGCGGTCAACAACTCGTGGTACGACAGCCAGGGCCGCTCCGCCTCCAGGTGCCCCTCCACGCCCAGCCGACGCCAGGCGTCCAGGTCGGCGACGAGTTCGTCCCGGGTGGCCCGGGGTTGCAGGCCCAGCGAGTTGCCGGCCAGGTACGCCACCTCGGGGTGCCGCCCGCCCTCGGCCGGCGGCACGTGGAACAGGTGTCGGTGGCCGGCGTCGGCGGCGTCGAGCCGGTGGGCTTCGCTCTCGGGGGTGATCATCGTGTGTTCTCCGGTCACATCGCGGTACGGGCCGACCACAGCTCCGGGAAGACCACCCGGGCCATGCTGCGCTGCAACCATGCCAGGCCGGCCGAGCCGCCGCTGCCGACCTTCGCGCCCATGGTGCGCTGCACCGCCTTGACGTGGTTCCACCGCCAGTCGCCGAACTGCTCGGCCACCTCGGTGAGCGCGTCGCCGAGCAGGCGCAGGTGGTTGTCCGGGCCGCCGTCGCCGTAGACGCGCACCCAGGCCGCCTCGACCGCCGGGTGCGACTCGTGCTCGACCGCGACGTCCCGCTCCAGCAGCTCGGCCGGCAGCGGGAAGCCGCGGCGGGCGAGCAGCGCCATCACGTCGTCCCAGAGGCTCGGCGTGGCCAGCGCGGCGGTCAGCTCGGCGTGCACGTCGGTCTGCCGGCGGAACGGGCGGATCAGCGCCGGGTCCCGCAGGCCGAGCAGGAACTCCAGTTGGCGGTACATCGCGGACTGGAAGCCCGACCCCTCGCCCAGCCGGTCCCGGAACCGGTTGAAGTCGGCCGGCGTCATCCAGCGCAGCCCCTGCCAGGCGGCGTTGAGCCCCTCCAGGTGCAGCGCGGCGCGGCGCAGCGGCGGCAGCGCCTCCCAGATCCGGTTGGCCCGCAGCTCGCGCTGGGCGTGCCGCAGCTCGTGGCAGGTCAGCTTGAAGTACAGCTCCATGATCTGGCTGACCATCAGGAAGGACATCTCGCCCGGGTCGTCGCTGAGCGGCTGCTGGAGCTGGTGCAGCGTGCTGGCGTGCACGTACGCGTCGTACGGCACGCGCTCGGCGAACTCCAGCGTCGGTTCGCCTCCGTTGCGCGCCGCTCGGGCCGCCCGCTGCTGCGGGGTGGCCGGGCGCACCGCCGTCGTCTGTTCCACCGTCATCTCCGTCCGTGCGCGGGGTAATCGCCATGATCTCGCCGGTACGCGGGCCGAGGGAATGCCGGTTCAACGGCGGTATGGTGGTCTGACCTCACGAGCCGAAAGCATCTCGGGTCTCCGACTTCACGGAAGAAAGGCCGCCGCGTGGACGACATGGACTGGGCGCTGCTCCGGGAACTCCAGGCCGACGCCCGGCTCTCGTTCAGCGAGCTGTCCCGCCGGGTGCACCTGTCCCCGCCGGCCGTCGCCGAGCGGGTCCGGCGGCTGGAGGAGTCCGGGGTGATCACCGGCTACCACGCCCACGTGGACCTGGCCCGGGCCGGGCGGACCGTGCTGGCGTTGATCCGGATGTCCTGTTACGGCGCGCGCTGCATCCTCAACGACCCGCGGGTGACGCGGTGGCCGGAGATCATGGAGATCCACCGGATCACCGGCGACGCGTGCAGCATGCTCAAGGTCGCCGCCGCCTCGATGGGCGATTTCGAGGCCGTCATAGACCGCCTGGCCCCCTACGGCCAGCCCTCCAGCACCATGGTCCTCTCCACGCCGCTGTCCTGGCACCCCGTCGTGAAAGGCGGGGCCCCCGGTTAACGCCTCCGGTAGAGGAACGGGCCCCGGTTAACTCCCGGCCGGCCGGGAAGGCAGCCCTCGCTGCCCGTCAGCAGGATTCCGGTGCGCCGTCGCACCGGGAGGGGGGAATCATGCCAGGGCTCCTGTCACATCGCGCGCTGTCATCCGTACTGGGCCTGCTCGGCCTGGTCGCGGCGTTCGTCCTCACCACGGCCGTACCGGCCCGGGCCGGGGAGAGTGTCTTCATCGAGGTGACGCCGAACAGCGTCCAGGCGGGCTCCCGGGTGAACCTCCGGGCCGGCTGCGACGCCAACAACAACCGCCAGGCCCAGGTCACCTCGGACGCGTTCGGCCGGGTGACACTGCGGTCGAACAACGGCTTCCTCACCGGCTCGGTCACCGTGCCCGCCAACAAGGCGCCCGGCGACTACCCGGTGAACCTCGACTGCGCCAACGGCAACACCGCCTCGACCATGCTCACCGTGCTGAACATGTCGCAGCCGAGCAAGGGGCCGGCGACCGGGGGCGGGGGCACCGCGGGCGGTCGGGGCGCCGGCTCGCTGCTGCTGGTCGGTGGCCTGGCCGCGGTGGCCGTGGTGGCCGGCGTGAGTGCCCGCCGCAAGCCCGGTGGCCGCGTCTGACGGGACGCGGCCATGGCCCGCTCGACGCGCCGCGCCCGCCGCGGCCGGACCCGCCCCGCCGACCCGCCGGACCGGACCGGGCGGCTGCGCGCCGCGCTCCGCGTGACGTCCCGGGCCGCGCGCCGGTTCACCCACGCCGCCGGGCACGCGTTCTCGGCCAGCGTCACCACCGCCGACCCGCACGTCCGCCCGGCCGCGGCCCGCACCACCACGCCCACCACCCGCCGGTACGCCCCGACGCCCGGCCCCGGCGTCCCGGTGCTGGTGGTGGCCGGCCTGATGGTGCTGATCGTGGCGATGCTCGGCGTGGAGCGGGTGACCGGCGCGAGCGTGCTGCCGGACCGGATCGTCGCCGGCCTGCGCCCTCCGCCGAAGAAGTTCCCGGTGCTGCCGGCCAGCCCGCCTACCGACCTGACCATCGGCAAGCTGAACCTGCGTGCCCCGGTGCACCGGGTGGGCATCGCGCCGGACGGCAGCATCGCGGTGCCGGACGTCAGCCGGGCCGGCGAGGTCGGCTGGTACGACCAGGGCCCGACCCCCGGCCAGTACGGCCCGGCGGTGCTCGTCGGTCACGTCGACACCACCACCGGCCCGGCCGTCTTCCACGGGCTGCGGGAACTCGACGACGGCGACCGGATCGAGGTGACCCGCCAGGACCGGTCGGTGGCGGTCTTCGAGGTGACCTCGATCGAGCGGTACGGCAAGGAGAAGCTGCCGGTGCAGGAGGTCTACGGCGACTTCAGCCGCCCCAACCTGCGGCTGATCACCTGCGGTGGTCGCTGGGTGGGCGGCGAGACCGGGTACGCCGACAACCTGGTCGTCTACGCGTCGCTGGTGCAGGCGCGCTGAGCGGCCGGCCGGTCAGGCCGCCTCGGGCTCCGGCTCGCGCAGGTCGAGCCAGTCGGCCCAGCGCGGGTCGGGAGCGCGGTGCCCCAGCACCCGCCAGGCGCTGCCCTTCGGCGCCGCCGGCAGGTGGTGCAGCCGCCAGCCCAACTCGGCGGGCGTCTTGTCGCCCTTGGTGTGGTTGCAGCGCGCGCAGGCCGCCACCACGTTCTCCCAGGCGTGCCGGCCGCCCCGGCTGCGCGGGAAGACGTGGTCGATGGTCTCCGCCGGCCCGCGACAGTAGGCGCACCGCCACCCGTCCCGGGCGAAGATCCCCCGGCGGGAGAGGCCCACCTGGGTGCGGTAGGGCACCCGGACGTAGCGGGTCAGCCGTACCACGGAGGGCACCGGGAGCTCGTTGCGCGCGCTGTGCAGGATGCCCTCGCCGTCGGCCACGCAGACCGCCTTGGCGGAGAGGACGAGAATGGCGGCCCGACGCACCGACACGACGCACAGGGGCTCGTAGGTGGCGTTGAGAACGAGTGCACCGGAGCCCGCCGTGGGTCGTATGTCAGGCATCGCGCTCACCCTCCCGGTCCAGCCCTCCCGCCGCCACCACGCCGAGACCGCCCCGCGCACTGCGCGAAACGGCCCCGGCGCCGGCCGGATCACCGACGTCCGTTGGGCCAATAGTCCCTGATCGCGCCCCGGATTGCACGCACTAATCCGGGGTACCCGCTGGGAGGCTGACTCCGGCATGCCAGGATGACCGGTTCCGGCCGGGATGATCGCCGCCCCCGGGCCGCCCCATCGGGGCGGGTCCGTGCGGTCCGTGCCCCGCCGGTGGGGTACGAATTTCCCGTGAATGTCTCCGACCTGATCACCGCCGTGCTGTCCGCCGTCTCCGACCGGCGCCCGGACTGCAAGGGCAGCAGTTCCTGCGAGTGGGTGTACCGGGCCACCAACTCCGCCTGGTTCGCCGAGAGCAGCTACTGGATCCTGCTGAAGCCGCTGCGGGTCGCGCTGATCCTGCTGCTGGCCGTCGCCGCCCGCTGGGCGATGCACCGCACCATCAACCGGCTGGTGCGCACCACCACGCAGGGCGCGGTGCCGACCATGCTCCGTCCGCTGCGCGAGCGGATCCCCAGCGCCACCCTCGACCCGGAGCAGTTCGTGCCGGAACGCCGGCGGCAGCGCGCCGAGGCGATCGGGTCGGTGCTGCGCAGCATGGTCACCGCGTTCGTCTTCGGCATCGCGCTGCTGATGGTGCTCAAGGAGTTCAGCTTCGACCTGGCGCCGCTGCTGGCCAGCGCCGGCATCGCCGGCGTGGCGCTCGGCTTCGGCGCGCAGAGCCTGGTGAAGGACCTGATCGCCGGCCTGTTCATGCTGATCGAGGACCAGTACGGGGTGGGTGACACGGTCGACCTCGGCGAGGCGACGGGCGTGGTGGAGGCGGTGGGCCTGCGGGTCACCACGGTCCGCGACGGCCGGGGCGTGCTCTGGTACATCCGCAACGGGGAGATCATCCGGGTCGGCAACAAGAGCCAGGGCTGGGCGCTGGTCGTGGTGGACCTGCCGATCGGCTTCGCCGGCACCGAGGAGGCCACCGCGGTGCTGCGGACCGCGGCGGCGTCGGTGGCGCTGGACCCGGAGCTGGCCCCACAGATCGTGGAGCAGCCGGAGGTGCTCGGCGTGGAACAGATGACCGTCGACGGCGCGGTGATCCGCACCGTGGTCAAGACCACCGCCGAGGGACAGTTCGCGGTCGGCCGTGAGCTGCGCCGCCGACTCGCGGAGGCGCTGGAGAACTCCGGGATCACCGCCCGGATCGCCGCCGCCCGGCTCTATCCCGGGCTGCCGCCGCAGCCGCCGGCGCCGCTCCGGCCGGAGGGAACGGGCACCGGCGGGGCCGCCTGAGGGCCGGCGTGGACGACCGATTTCCGGGGGTCGCGCCTCGCGCGGCCCCTCGGGTATCGTCCGTTCGTTCAGTCGGAGATGCGACGATCAATCCGTTCGCCCTAGTCAGTTGTCAGACGATCGGGCAGAATCCGGTGAACACGCTCCCCCGGGGAGTGTGTCGTGTCCTCGCCGATCGGTTGATCTGACGACGGTTCCCGGTCGGGCCATCACAAGTGGCCGGCTCGGAACGATGGAGGCGACGGTGTCCGACCAGCGACCCGCCGAGGAGAGTCCGGCCACCTTCCGTGACGTGTTCGGCCAGTCGGAGTTCCGCGCGCTGTTCGCCGCCAACGTCCTGTCCTGGGTCGGCGACTACCTCGCCAAGGCCGCGGTCACCGTGCTCGTGCTGCGCGAGACCCAGTCGGTCGCGCTCTCCGCCGCCGCCTTCGCGGCCAGCTACCTGCCCTGGCTGATCGGCGGCCCGCTGCTCTCGGCGCTCGCCGAACGACACCGCTACCGCCGGGTCATGGTGCTCTGCGACCTGATCCGGATGGCGCTGATGGTGCTGGTCGCCATGCCGTTCATGCCGGCCTGGTCGATCCTCGGCCTGATCTTCCTGGCCACGCTGGCCAACCCGCCGAGCCAGGCGGCGCGCTCGGCGTTGCTGCCGCACGTCCTCACCGGCGACCGGCTGGTGGTGGGCCTCGCCGCCTCGACCAGCGCGGCGCAGGCCGCCCAGGTCGTCGGCTACCTCGCCGGGGCGACCATCGCGGTGCTGAATCCGAGCACCGCGCTGCTGCTCAACGCGGGCACGTTCGCGCTGTCGGCCGCGCTGGTCCGGTTCGGCCTGCGCGACCGCGCCCCGTCGATGACCGAGGCGCACCGCAGTCACCTGCTGCGGGAGACCGCGCAGGGCTTCCGCATCGTCTTCGAGCGGCCGGTGCTGCGCGCCATCGCGGTGCTGGTGTTCAGTGCCATGCTCTTCTCGATCGTGCCGGAGGGGCTGGCCGCCGGTTGGGCCGCCGAACGCACCGACGGCGGCATGGACACCGGCACCGCCCAGGCGGTCATCATGGCCGCCAACCCGATCGGCTACGTCATCGGCGGGCTGCTGATCGGCCGGCTCGCCACGCCGGCCCGTCGGCTGGCCCTGATGCCGCCGCTGGCGGTCCTCGCGCCGGCGGTGCTCGTACCCTCGCTCCTCGATCCGCCGCCGGTCGTGGTGGCGCTGCTGGCCGCCGCGTGCGGCTTCGCGGTCGGGGGCATCGTCCCGGTCGCCAACGGCCTCTTCGTGCAGGCGCTGCCGGACGGCTACCGAGCCCGGGCGTTCGGCGTGATGGCCAGCGGCACCCAGATCCTCCAGGGCGTCTCGGTGCTGGCCACCGGCGCGCTCGCCGAGCGGTTCACCATTCCGACGGTGGTCGGGCTGTGGAGCGCGGCCGGGGTGCTGCTCATGATCGTCGCGGCGGTCACCTGGCCCCGCCCGGCGACGATCGGGGCGGCCGTCGACGCCGCCCGCGCCGAGTCGGCCGCCGGGAACGGCCCCCCGACGGCCCGGGAGCCGGCCGGGGGCGACCGGGGGCGGGAGCCCGCCCGGCACCGGCACGCGGTGACGTGACCTCCGCCGCCCGGCGGGCGGGCGCGGCCACCGGGTCGCGCCTGGCAGGATGGGAGCGTGACTTCCCCAGGCGAGTCGATGACGCTGTTCGAGGCGATCGGCGGTGAACCCGCCTTCCGCAAGCTGGTCGACGAGTTCTACGCCGGCGTCGCCGACGACCCGCTGCTGCGGCCGATGTACCCGGAGGAGGACCTGGGCCCGGCGGCGGACCGGCTGACCCTGTTCCTGATCCAGTACTGGGGCGGCCCGCGCACCTACTCGGACCAGCGCGGGCACCCACGGTTGCGGATGCGGCACGCCCCGTTCCGGATCGGCGCCGCCGAACGCGACGCCTGGCTGCGCCACATGCGGCACGCGGTGGACACGCTGGACCTGCCGCCGCAGCTCGCCGTCGCGCTCTGGGACTACCTGGAGCGGGCCGCGTACTTCATGGTGAACGTGGCGGACGACCCGGCCGCCGGCTGACCGGCGCCCCGGCGGCGCGGGCTCAGAGCAGGGCGCCCTCGTCGTGCAGCCAGTCGACGAACGTGGTGGCCACCGCCGCGCCGCAGTCGAGCATCTCGACCAGCAGCGCGTCGTGGGTGCCGGCGCCGAGCGGCACCTGCAGCTCGGCGTAGATCGGGAGCTGGCCACGCTCGGTCGGGTCGCCGATGTACGCCTTGCAGAACCGTCGGGTGTGGTTCCACTCGTTCACCACCCGGTAGGCCCGGTCGGCCCAGTCCGGCGGCACGGTCGCGTGTGGACGGGCCCGCATCACGAGGATCTCGTCCTCCGGCCCCTCCAGCGCGACCAGCACGGCGTGCCGCTCCCACATGGCCAGCAGGTTGCCGTCACCGTCGGCCAGGTAACGCACGTCGAGCAGGTCGAGCGCGTCACAGACCCGGCTCAGCGTGACCGGGGCGACCGTGGCCGGCATGTCCGCGATGACCGGCCGCTCGGGCGCCGCCGCGTCGTCGTCCGGCCGGCGTGGGGTCGGTGGCCCGACCCGGACGCTGTCGTCCACTGTGGTCCCGCTTCGGGTTTCCGGCTCGCCGCCACCGGCGGGACCGGGGCGCCATGACCACCACGGCATCGCTCGCGCACCTCACTCCCCAGCGGATCCAGCCGCCTACGGTGCGTTGGATCCGAGGATGGACGGTACCCGGACAGCCGGCAGGAGGCATCCCCCCACCGGCCGCCCCAGCCCGGAAGAATGATGCCGGGTCATCCGTTCGGATGAACTCGGGTAGGCGTGAGTGCAAGGTCCGCGACCGTCCGCGACCACGCCGCCCCGTACGGGCCGACCAGCCCGACCCAGTGGCCGGCCACCCGCACCTGAACGTCGCCGGCGCCGGTGCCGAGGAAGCCGAGCCGCACCACGCCCTGCACCAGCCGCTGTGACACCTCCACCGGCGCGCCGGGCTCGCCGTCCGGGGTCACCACCACCGCGACGTGGTCCAGCAGCGCGTCCCGCAGCACACGCTGGCCGACCGCCCGGCCCGCCACCCCGTGGGTGGCCGCCTCGCGCAGCGTCCCGGCCGCCGCGTCCGCGATCCGGCGCAGCTCCGCGCCGGGGAGCAGCTCGACCGGGCGGCTGACCGGTGGCGGCAGCGGCCAGCGCCAGCCGTCGTCGCGTCGCCGCGGCAACGCCGCGCCCCCGGCGGAGAGTTCGGCCAACAGGTCCGCGGCGGCGACCGTGACGTCGCCGGGCCCGTCCCCGGGCACGGTACGCACCACGAGCACCCCCCAGGGCAGGCGGGCCCAGAGGGCGGTACGGCCGGCGCCGGGCACCGGACGGAGCCGGACCAGGACGGCCGGGTCGAACCGGACCAGCCGGGCGAGGAACGCGCCGGCGTCGGCCACCCCGGTCAAGCCGTGCCCGCCCGTCGTCCCGGTCATCCGGCCAGCCCGGGGGCGTGGCGGAGCAGGAACACCCGCTCGTCGGCGGAGATCCGGCGCGGGCGCTGGGTGGACAGGTCGAACGGGACCAGCACCGACCGGGCGGTGCCGGCCAGCGTGTCGCCGTCGTACAGCTCGTACGCGACCGAGAAGGAGGCGGCCCGGATCTCGTCGACCCAGAGCTCGATCCGTACCGTCGGTGCCGCCTCCGCGCTGGCCCGGCCGAGCGCGTAGTCGACCGGGCGCAGGTAGTCGACCTCGTGCCGGCGGATGACCACCCCGTCGGCGAACGAGTCGACGCCCCACGCCCGGCCACCGGCGAACATCATCGCCACCCGGGCCTCCTCGTAGAGCGTGAGGAAGCGGGCGTTGTTGACGTGGCCGTACGCGTCCAGGTCGGACCAGCGCAGCGCGCAGTGGTAGACGAACCGGTCAGTCACGGGTGAGCTTGCGGTAGGTCACCCGGTGCGGCCGGGCCGCGTCGGCGCCCAGCCGGTCGATCTTGTTCTTCTCGTACGCCTCGAAGTTGCCCTCGAACCAGAACCACCTGGCCGGGTTCGCGTCGTCGCCCTCCCAGGCCAGGATGTGCGTGGCGACCCGGTCCAGGAACATCCGGTCGTGGGAGATGACCACGGCGCAGCCGGGGAACTCCAGCAGCGCGTTCTCCAGGCTGGAGAGCGTCTCCACGTCCAGGTCGTTGGTCGGCTCGTCGAGCAGGATGACGTTGCCGCCGATCTTCAGCGTCAGCGCCAGGTTGAGCCGGTTGCGCTCGCCGCCGGAGAGCACCTTGGTGGGCTTCTGCTGGTCCGGCCCCTTGAAGCCGAACGCGGCGATGTACGCCCGGGACGGCATCTCGACCTTGCCCACCATGAGGTGGTCCAGTCCGTCGGAGACGACCTCCCAGACGGTCTTGTCCCCGTCGAGGCCCTGCCGGTTCTGGTCGACGTACGACAGCGAGACGGTCGGCCCGACCTTGACCTCGCCGCCGGTCGGCTGCTCCAGCCCGACGATGGTCTTGAACAGCGTGGTCTTGCCGACGCCGTTCGGGCCGATGATGCCGACGATGCCGTTGCGCGGCAGCGAGAACGACAGGTTGTCGATCAGCACCCGGTCGCCGAAGCCCTTGGTCAGGTTGTGCGCCTCGATGACGGTGCTGCCCAGGCGCGGGCCCGGCGGGATCTGGATCTCCTCGAAGTCCAGCTTGCGGGTCTTCTCCGCCTCGGCGGCCATCTCGTCGTACCGGTCGAGGCGGGCCTTGGACTTGGTCTGCCGCGCCTTGGCGTTCGACCGGACCCAGTCCAGCTCCTCGGTGAGGCGCTTGCGCATCTTGGCGTCGCGACGACCCTCGACGGAGAGCCGGGCGGCCTTCTTCTCCAGGTAGGTGGAGTAGTTGCCCTCGTAGCCGATGGCCCGGCCGCGGTCCAGCTCCAGGATCCAGCCGGCCACGTTGTCGAGGAAGTACCGGTCGTGCGTGATGGCCAG
Source organism: Micromonospora sp. NBC_01392 (assembly GCF_045040125.1). Lineage (NCBI taxonomy): Bacteria > Bacillati > Actinomycetota > Actinomycetes > Micromonosporales > Micromonosporaceae > Micromonospora > Micromonospora sp. NBC_01392. The sequence continues at coordinate 5,982,686 of NZ_CP109549.1, forward strand.
GACGGTGCCGGCGTACTTGGCCAGGTGCTGCTCCAGCCACTGCACGCTCTCCGCGTCCAGGTGGTTGGTGGGCTCGTCGAGCAGCAGCAGGTCGGGCGCCTCCAGCAGCAGCTTGCACAGCGCCACCCGGCGGCGCTCACCACCGGAGAGCTGGGTCACGTCGGCGTCCGGCGGCGGGCAGCGCAGCGCGTCCATGGCCAGTTCGAGCTTGGAGTCGATGTCCCACGCGTCGGCGTTGTCCAGCTCCTCCTGGAGCTTGCCCATCTCCTCCATCAGCTCGTCGGAGTAGTCGGTCGCCATCTGCTCGGCGATCTTGTTGAACCGCTCCAGCTTCGACTTGGTCTCGGCGACCGCCTCCTCGACGTTGCCCAGGACGGTCTTGGCGTCGTTCAGCGGCGGCTCCTGCGCCAGCATGCCGACGGTGAAGCCGGGCATGAGCCGGGCCTCGCCGTTGCTCGGCCGGTCCAGCCCTGCCATGATCTTGAGCAGGCTGGACTTGCCGGCGCCGTTCGGGCCGACCACACCGATCTTGGCACCCGGCAGGAAGCTCAACGTCACGTTGTCCAGCACGACCTTGTCGCCGTGCGCCTTGCGTGCCTTCTCCAGGACGTAGATGTAGTGAGCCACGGTGCGGGCTACCTCCGTCGGTTGCGATCGCGGGCTTGCGGGGTGCGGGGCGCGGGCTTCGACTCCGCCCGCCGCCGCCGGCCGGGAGCCGGCCGTGCGCACGCCGCCGTCAATCCTGACAGGTACGGGCGGCCGCGCCCACATCACCCCACCCCAGCCCTGGTACGGCGTGGCGCGTTGCACCCCTCGATACCACTGGATAGCCTCACCGGTATGACCAAGAAGATCGCGATCAGCGTCCCGGACGACGTCGCGGCGCGACTGGCGGAGGAACCCAACGTCTCCGCCTTCGTCACGGAGAGCGTGCGGCAGCGGATGGCCGGGGAGCGCACCCGCCGGGCCCTGCGACAGGTCGGCTTCCGACTCGCCGAGGACCGGCTGGCCGAGGCGGGACGCACGCTCGACGAGGCCCAGGCAGCGATCACGCCGGAGCTGCGCGCCCGGGCGGCGGCGCTGCTGAGCGAGTCGTCCCGTGGACGGTTGACCGTCGGTGGCTGACCCCGGGCTGGTGCTCGACACCGCGTGCCTGCTGGCCTATTCCGAGGGCGCCGAGACGGTCGGCGAGCAGATCGTCCAAGTGGCGGACCGAGGGCAGTCCGTGATCGTGCCCGCGCTCTGCCTGGCCGAGGCGTACCGCCGGGTGACCACCGACGGGTGGCGCCTGCTGGACATTCTGGGCGACCTCGACCAAGTGGTGGTCGCCCCGGTCGCCCACGACATGTGCATGTTCCTCGGCGGCTGGTCGCGCACGCTGGACAGCATGGACCTGGCCCAGACGGCACTGGAGGCCGCCCGGGCCACCACGCCGATCATGACCGACCGGCGGGAGCTGCTCGGCGAGGTGCTGCCGAAGGAATGGCCGGTCATCGACCTCTGAGCCGGGTGTCGACAAGATCACGGCCAGGGTTCGGCGGTTCCGGGGGCGGGTAGTGGACTCCGGCACGGGGGATCAGACGCCGCAGCTACGCTCAGTACGCTCATCGCGGTGGACCCGTCAGTACCCGGAGGTGGCCGATCGTGACCGTCCGTAGCTCCTTTGTCGTAGTGGCCAACCGACTGCCGGTCGACGAGGTGAGCACACCCGAGGGACGGCAGTGGCGGCGCAGCCCCGGCGGCCTGGTGACCGCGCTGCACCCGGTGCTCGCCGAGCACCAGGGCACCTGGGTCGGGTGGGCCGGCGGCACCGGCGCCGCGCCCGAGCCGTTCGACCTGGAGGGCATCCGGCTGCACCCGGTGCCGCTGAGCGCCGAGGAGTTGGAGCGCTACTACGAGGGCCAGTCCAACGCGACGATCTGGCCGCTCTACCACGACGCCGTCGAGACGCCCGCCTACAAGCGGCGCTGGCGCGAGGCGTACCGGTTGGTCAACGCCCGGTTCGCGGAGGCCGCGGCGGACGTGGCGGCCGAGGGCGCCACGGTCTGGGTCCAGGACTACCAGCTCCAGCTCGTCCCGGCGATGCTGCGCGAGCTGCGCCCCGACCTGAAGATCGGGTTCTTCCTGCACATCCCGTTCCCGCCGATCGAGCTGTTCATGCAGATGCCGTTCCGCGCCGAGATCCTGCGCGGCCTGCTCGGCGCCGACCTGGTCGGTTTCCAGCAGCGGCTGGCGGCGCAGAACTTCGTCCGGCTGGCCCGGCACCTGCTCGGCCTGCGCTACGAGGGGCAGATGATCCAGGTCGACGGCCGGCAGGTGAAGGCCGGCGCGTTCCCCATCTCGATCGAGACCAGGGAGATGGAACGGCTGGCCGAGGACCCGACGATCCAGGCCCGGGCCAAGCAGATCCGCGAGGAGCTGGGCAACCCCAAGACGATCATCCTGGGCGTCGACCGGCTCGACTACACCAAGGGCATCGAGCTTCGACTCAAGGCCTTCCGGGAACTCCTTGCTGACGGAAAGTTGACAGTTCCGGACGCGGTTATGGTGCAGGTCGCCACGCCCAGCCGTGAGCGCGTGGAGCACTACCAGGCACTTCGGGTGAAGGTGGAACGCGAGGTTGGCCGGATCAATGGTGAATTCGGCCGGGTCGGCGTGCCGGCTGTTCATTATCTGCATCAGTCGTACAGTCGCTCCGAGTTGGCGGCGATGTACGTCGCCGCCGACGTGATGATGGTGACCCCGCTGCGAGACGGAATGAATCTGGTGGCCAAGGAGTACGTCGCATCGCGCGCCGACCAGGGCGGCGCGCTCGTGCTCAGTGAGTTCGCCGGCGCCGCCACCGAGCTGCGCCAGGCGTTCCTGTGTAATCCGCACGACCCGGACGCGGTGAAGGACGCGTTGCTCCGGGCCGTGCACGTCGAAAAGCCCGAAGCCCGCCGCCGGATGCGCGTCATGCAGCGCCATCTGCGCAGCCACGATGTCGGCCACTGGGCCAAGTCGTTCCTCAGCGAGCTCGGTGTCCCCGATACGGAGGCTGCGTGACCCCGCCCGCTGCCGCCACCTCCTCCGGTGGTGTGCTCGACCCGGAACTGCGTGCCGCGATCGGCCGCATCGCCCGGACTCCCCAACTCCTGATCGCCTGCGACTACGACGGCACACTGGCGCCGATCGTCGAGGATCCGACCAGGGCCGTACCGCTGCCCGAGTCGGTGGCCGCGATCCGCGCGCTGGCCTCGCTGCCGCAGACCAGCGTCGCGGTGGTCTCCGGGCGCGCGCTGCGCGACCTGGCCACCCTCTCCCGGCTGCCGAGTGAGGTGCACCTGGTCGGCAGCCACGGCTCCGAGTTCGACATCGGCTTCGTCGAGCGGCTCAGCCCGGAGCTGATCGCGGTCCGGCACCGGCTCCGCCAGGAACTGCGCGAGATCGCCGCGGCCCACCCGGGCATCCGGCTGGAACGCAAGCCGGCCAGCGTCGCCGTGCACACCCGGGGGGTCGACCCGCAGGTCGCCGCCGCCGCCGTGGACGCGGTCCGCAGCGGCCCCGCCACCTGGGACGGCGTCACCGTCACCCAGGGCAAGGAGGTCATCGAGCTGTCGGTGGTGGCCACCCACAAGGGCACCGCGGTCGACCAGCTCCGGACCCAGCTCGCGGCCGGTGCGGTGCTCTTCATCGGCGACGACGTCACCGACGAGAACGCGTTCGGCAACCTGCACGGGCCGGACGTCGGCATCAAGATCGGCCCCGGCGACACCCAGGCCGACTACCGGGTGGCCGAGCCGATCGAAGCGGCCCGCGCGCTCGGCCTGCTGCTGGAGACCCGGCGGCACTGGCTCTTCGGGGAGCGGGCGGTGCCGATCGAGCGGCACTCGATGCTCGCCAACGGGCGTACGGTCGCGCTCGTCACACCGGAAGCCAAGATCACCTGGCTGTGTCACCCGAAGCCGGACTCGGCGGCGATCTTCGCCGACCTGGTCGGTGGCAGCCCGGCCGGGCACTTCACCATCGGCCCGGAGCGCGGCGGCATCCCGCTGGGCCAGCGCTACCGCAGCAACACCATGACGGTGGAGACCCGCTGGTCCGGTCTGACCGTCACCGACTGGCTGGACCTGCCGATCAAGCAGACCACGCCTGACGATCCGGCCGTGGTCAGCGGCGACTCGACCCTGGTCCGGGTGCTCAGCGGCACCGGGCGGGCCCGCGTCGAGTTCGCCCCGCGCCCCGAGTTCGGGCAGGTCGCGGTGCAGCTCCAGCCGCTCGACGACGGGCTGCTGGTGCTCGGCTCCAACGAGCCGGTCGCGCTGCACTCCCCCGGCGTCGAGTGGGAGGTCACCAACGACGCCGGGTACGAGACCGCGAAGGCGGTGGTGGACCTCTCCGCCGCGGGCGGACAGGTGGTGCTGGAGCTGCGCTTCGGTACGCAGAGCCTGGAGCCGCACCGGGTGCCGGTGCACGAGCGGCAGGCCGCCGCCGAGCAGCCCTGGAAGGACTGGGTGGCCTCGCTGCGGCTGCCCACCACCGCCCGGGACCTGGTCGCCCGCAGCGCGCTGACCCTGCGCGGCCTCACCCACGAGCCGACCGGTTCGATCCTCGCCGCGGCGACCACCTCGCTCCCCGAGGAGCTGGGCGGCGTCCGCAACTGGGACTACCGCTACTGCTGGCTGCGGGACGCGGCGATGACCGCGCGGTCGCTCGTCGACCTCGGCTCCACCGAGGAGGCCGAGGGGCTGCTGCGCTGGATCGACGGCGTGGTGGAGCGCACCGGCGGGCACCCGGAGCGGCTGCACCCGCTCTACACCGTCGACGGCTACGAGTTGGGCGCCGAGGCGGTCATCGACACGCTGCCCGGCTACGCCGGCTCCCGGCCGGTGCGGGTCGGCAACCTGGCCAACCACCAGCTCCAGCTCGACGTCTTCGGCCCGGTGGCGGACCTGATCGCCGCGGTGGCCGACGCCCGGGGCTCGGTCCGCGACGACGAGTGGCGGGTGCTGGAGAACATGGTCGAGGCGGTACGCCGCCGCTGGCACGAGCCCGACCACGGCATCTGGGAGGCCCGCCTCCCACCCCGGCACCACGTGTTCTCCAAGGTCATGCTCTGGATGACCGTCGACCGGGCGCTGCACGTGGTGCGGCAGCACGGCGGCCAGGACCGGCCGGAGTGGGTCGACCTGCGCGACCGGATCGGGGCCAACGTGCTGGAGGAGGGCTGGCACCCGGAGGCCGAGGCGTACAGCGTCGCGTACGGGCACGACGAGATGGACGCCTCGTCGCTCTGGATCGGCCTGTCCGGGCTGCTCCCCGGCGACGACCCGCGCTTCCTCTCCACCGTGCTCAAGATCGAGGCGGACCTGCGCAGCGGCCCGGTGGTCTACCGCTACCACTGGGACGACGGCCTGCCCGGCCGGGAGGGCGGCTTCCACATCTGCACGGCGTGGCTGATCGAGGCGTACCTGCGCACCGGCCGCCGCACCGACGCCGAGGAGCTGTTCACCCAGATGATCGACACGGCCGGCCCCACCGGCCTGCTCCCCGAGCAGTACGACCCGCTGGCCGAGCGGGGCCTGGGCAACCACCCGCAGGCGTACAGCCACCTCGGCCTGATCCGCTGCGCCCTGCTCCTGGACAACATGCTCAAGCAGTAACCCGACCCTCTGACGCGGCCCGGGACCAACGGTCCCGGGCCGCCTCCCATCCCCCACCCCACCCCGCCCCGCGCACCCACCCCGCCCCACCGCGTCGATCTTGCGCTTACCGCCCCCGCCAAACGGGCGAATCAGGGCATTTCGGGGGCACCAAGTGCAAGATCGCCGCAGTGGGGCGGTGGCGCGAAGGCAGGAGGGCCGCGGTCAGGGGGTCAGGGCGTGGACGACGTCGCCGATGACCACGATGGCGGGTGGGCGGAGGCCGGCGGCGGTGACGTCGGCGGCCACCGCGCCGAGGGTCGAGCGGAGAGTGCGCTGGGTGGCGGTGGTGCCCTCCTGAATCACCGCCGCCGGGGTGGTCGGCGGTCTGCCGTGCGCGATCAGCGTCGCCGCGATCGCCGCCAGGTTCTTCAGGCCCATCAGGATCACCAGCGTGCCCCGCAGACCGGCCAGCGACTCCCAGCTCACCAGCGAGGCCGGCGAGTCCGGCGCGACGTGCCCGGACACCACGGTGAACTCGTGCGCCACCGCCCGGTGGGTCACCGGCACCCCGGCCACCCCGGGCACCGCGATCGCGCTGGTCACCCCCGGCACCACGGTCACCGGCACCCCCGCCTCGGCGCAGGCCAGCAACTCCTCGCCGCCGCGCCCGAAGACGTACGGGTCGCCGCCCTTGAGCCGGACCACCACCTTGCCGGCCCGGGCCCGGTCCACCAGGATCCGGTTGATCTCCTCCTGGGCGCGCGACGGCCCGTACGGGATCTTCGACGCGTCGACCAGCTCGACGTCCGGCCGCAATTCGTCCAGGAGCAGCCCGGGGACGAGCCGGTCGGCGACCACCACCTCGGCCTCGGTGAGCAGCCGCCAGCCCTTCACCGTGATCAGCTCCGGATCGCCGGGCCCGGCCCCGACCAGTGCCACACGTCCACCGCGGCCGGCACCGGAGGCGTCGGCGGTGCGGGCGGTGCTGGCTGTGTTGGCGTCAAGCGGGTCCCGCCCCTCTACCGAATCCGTTAACAGGGGGCCCCTCCTTGCGCTCAGGAGGGTGCGGACGGCGTCGCGGACCGCCCTCGCGCGGTGCGGGTCGCCACCGCCGAGCACGGCCACCGTCACCGGGCCGTGCCGGGTCACCGCGGGCGTCCACGCGCTGGCCGCGACCCGGTCGTCGGCCCGGACGCAGAAGATCCGCCGCTCGGCCGCGGCGGCGCTCACCGCCGCGGCGGCGGCCCGGTCGTCCACCGCCACCTGCACCAGCCAGGCGCCGTCCAGGTCGGCGACGGCGAAGCGACGCGGCTCCCAGCGCAGTCGCCCGGCGTCGACGTGGGCGCGCAGCGCCGGCGTCAACTCCGGCGAGACCAGCAGGACGTCCGCGCCGGCGTCGAGCAGCGCGGGCACCCGCCGGGTGGCCACCGCTCCGCCGCCCACCACGACCACGCGCCGACCGGCCAGCCGCAACCCCAGGGGGTACGGGCTGGGCGACGCCTCCGGGGCCGGCCCGCTCACTTCTCGGCCACCCCGGCCGAGTCGAACGTGGCCACCTCGTGCAGCACCCGGACCGCGCCGGTGACGACCGGCAACGCGAGCAGCGCGCCGGTGCCCTCTCCGAGCCGGAGCCCCAGGTCGACAAGCGGTTCCAGCCCGAGGTGCCGCAGCGCCACCGTGGCGCCCGGCTCGGCGCTGCGGTGCCCGGCGACCATGGCGCCCACCGCGTCCGGCGCGAACGCGGCGGCGGCCAGCGCGGCGCTGACCGCGATCACGCCGTCCAGGAGCACCGGCACCCGACGCGCGGCGGCGCCGAGGATCAGCCCGGCCAGCGCGGCGTGCTCCAGCCCGCCGACCGTGGCGAGGACGCCCAGCGGGTCGGCCGGATCGGGGGTGTGCCGCTCCAGCGCGGCCCGCACCACGCCCACCTTGCGGGCGTACGTCTCGTCGTCCACGCCGGTGCCCCGGCCGGTTGCCGCCGCCGCGTCGACGCCGGTGAACGCGGCGACAAGCGCGGCGGCCGGCGTGGTGTTGCCGATGCCCATGTCGCCGGTGAGCAGGATGCCGGCGCCGGCGTCGACCAGCTCGCCGGCGATCCGGATGCCGGTCTCCACCGCCGCGCGGGCCTCGTCGCGGGTGAGTGCCGCGGTGACCGTCATGTCCCGGGTGCCGGCCCGCACGTTCGCCGCCACCAGACGCGGCCCGGCCGGGTCGGCGGGCGTCGCGACGAGGCTGGCGGAGAGCACCGCCGGGGCGGTGGGCGGGCCGTCCGAGGCGGCCGGGTCGGCGAGCGGATCGTTCGAGACGGCGGAGAGCGCGGCCGGGGCGGCGGACGGGCCGATCGGGAGCGGGGTGGCGACGCCGACGTCGACCACGGTGACCGAGGCGCCGGCCTGCCGGGCGAACGCGTTGACCACCGCGCCGCCGGCCAGGAAGTTGCCGATCATCTGGGCGGTGACCTCCTGCGGCCACGGGGTCACCCCCTGGGCGTGCACCCCGTGGTCGCCTGCGAAGATCACCACCGCGGCCGGATCGGGCAGCGGCGGCGGGCAGGTCCCGGCCAGCCCGGTGAGGCGTACCGAGAGCGGCTCCAGGGCGCCGAGCGAGCCGGCGGGCTTGGTCAGCCGGCCCTGCAGCTCGCGCGCCGCCGCCATGGCCGACTCGTCGAGCGGGCGGATCGCCGCGACGGTGGACTCCAGCATCATGCCTCCAGGATCCGTGCCAGTGTCTCGATGAACGCGTCGGTGGTGGCCCGGTCGCGGACCGCGATCCGGAGCCAGTCCGGGCCGAGCCCGGGGAACGTGTCGCCCCGGCGTACCGCCCAGCCGTGTTCGCGCAGCCGCTCCCGCAGCGCGGCGGCGCCGGGCGTGTGGATCAGGACGAAGGCGCTGGCCGGGCGCCCCGCCACGCGTACCCCGGGCAGGGTGGCCAGGCGGGCCACCAGGTGCTCGCGGTCGGTGGCGAGCCCGGCGGCGATCGCGCGCTCGGCCGCGACCGCGACCGGCCCGGCGCAGGCGGTGGCGGCGGCGAGCGCGGGCGTGGAGACGGCCCAGAGCGGCTGGGCGGCGGCGAACCGGGCCAGCAGGTCGGCGGCGCCGAGCAGGTAGCCGATCCGCAGCCCGGCCAGCCCCCAGGTCTTGGTGAGGCTGCGGACCACCACGAGGCCGGGCAGGTCGCGGCGGGCGGCGAGGGATTCCGGCTCGCCGTCGACGCCGGGCGCGACGGTGGTGTCGGCGAACGCCTCGTCGACCACCAGCACCCGGCCGGGGCGGGCCAGCGCGGCGATCGTGTCCGCCGGGTGCAGCACCGAGGTCGGGTTGGTGGGGTTGCCGACCATGACCAGGTCGGCGTCGGCGGGCACCCGGGCCGGGTCGAGCCGGAAGCCGTCGGCCGGGTCGAGCAGCACCCGGTCCACCCGGTGACCGGCGGCGCGCAGCGCGGCCTCCGGCTCGGTGAACTGCGGGTGCACCACCACCGGGTGGCGGGTGTCGCGCAGCGCGCGGGCGATCAGCACGAAGCCTTCGGCGGCGCCGGCGGTGAGGAGTACCTCGTCCGGGGGTCGCCCGTGCCGGTGACCGACGGCGGCGCGGGCGGGCCCCGGGTCCGGGTACGCGGCCAGTTCGCCCAGCGCGGCGGTGACCGGGTCGGCCAGCCAGTCGGGCATCGGGGCGCGGCGCACGTTGACCGCCAGGTCCACCAGACCGGGCGTGGCCTCGGCGTCCCCGTGGTGTCCCAGGTCGGGTTCGATGGGCGCGGCGGCGGGTGGCGGTGCGGGCATGACCGCGATCCTGCCGGGAAGCCGCGTCCCGGGACAGCGCATCCCGGCGTGGGTCGCGTCACGGCCTCGCCCGTTTATGAATTCTTCTCATTTCCGAATCGGAAATGTCATAGCTTGACCCCGTGAGCAACCGACCCCTTGCGTCCGCCGGTCGTGCCGTGCCCCTTCTCCGTGCCGGGCTGATCGCCGGCATCGTCGTCGCCGCCGCGTTGTACCCGATGGCCGCCGTCACCGGCATCGGCGCGAAGGCCACCGCGCACGCCGTGGAGCAGAAGACGAACATCCTCAAGACCGCGCTGCCGGCCGAGACCTCGTACCTCTACGCGCCCGACGGCAAGACCGTGCTGACCATGTTCTACGAGGAGTACCGGCAGTACACCAAGGTCGAGAACATGTCGCCGAACATCCAGCAGGCGATCGTCGCCGCCGAGGACAACCGCTTCTACCAGCACCACGGCGTCGACCCGAAGGGCGTGGCGCGCGCCTTCGTCTCCAACGCCCGCTCCGGCGGCGTCTCCCAGGGCGCCTCGACGCTCACCATGCAGTACGTCCGGATGGCGCTGCGGGACAGCGCGAGCACGCCGAAGGAGGTCCAGGAGGCCACCCAGCAGACCAGCCTGCGCAAGGTCAAGGAGATGCGCATGGCGCTCGACATCGAGAAGCACCTGAGCAAGGAGCAGATCCTCGAGCGCTACCTCAACTCGGCCTACTTCGGCCACCGGGCGTACGGCATCTACGCCGCCTCGCAGATCTTCTTCTCCAAGACGCCGGCCACGCTCACCCCGGTCGAGGCGGCCACGCTCGCGGGGCTGGTGAAGTCCCCCTCCGAGTACGACCCGATCACCTCCGACCAGAAGGACGCCACCGGCCGACGCAACTACGTGCTGGACAACATGGCCCGCCTCGGCTACCTGTCGCCGGACGCCGCCGCCGCGGCCAAGGCCCAGCCGATCAAGCTGAAGCTGACCGACCCGCCGAACGACTGCGCCGCGATCGACGGCGCGCACCGCGCCTGGGGCTTCTACTGCGACTACCTGAAGAACTGGTGGAGCTCGCAGCCCGCGTTCGGCGAGAACCGCCTCGAACGGATGGACAAGCTGCGCCGCGGCGGCTATCGGATCGTGCTCGCGCTCGACCCGAAGACGCAGGCGGCGGCCGAGAAGAACGTCGGCGCCAAGGACAACACCGGCAGCCCGTTCGCCAACGGCATCGTGGTCGCCGAACCCGGCACCGGGCGGATCAAGGCGATGGCGGTGAACCGGAACTACTCGCTCGACCTGGCCGAGAACCCGAACAGCTCGAACCCGGAGGCCGGCCCGAAGGTCAAGGCGAACTACCCGAACACGGTGGCGCCGCTGCTCGGCGGCGGGACGCTTCCCGGCTACCAGGCCGGCTCCACGTTCAAGATGTTCCCGATGCTCGCCGCGCTCAACGCCGGGATGCCGCTGTCCACCGCGTACGACTCGCCCTACCGGTACCAGTCGGCGATCTACGACGGCTGGGCGCCGTCCAACGCCAGCGGCGCGATGACCGGCCGGCAGACCATGTGGTCCGGCTTCGGCAAGTCGGTGAACACCTACTTCGTGCAGTTGGAGGAGAAGGTCGGCGCGGACGCCGGGGTGCGCCTGGCCGAACAGCTCGGGCTGCGCTGGCGTACCGACGTGGACAAGGAGCAGGCGTCACCGGCCAAGGCGAGGAAGTGGGGCGCGTTCACGCTCGGCGTCTCCGACGCCACCCCGCTGGAGATGGCGAACGCGTACGCGGCCGTCGCCGCCGACGGACGTTACTGCGAGGCGATCCCGGTCAACGCGATCATGAACCGGGACGGCACGCCGACCACCTGGTCCACGCCGGGCGGGGTGCAGCGCGAGGTGGCCAAGCCCCGGTGCCGCCAGGTGGTCAACGCGGACGCGGCCCGGGCCGCCACCGACGCGGCCCGCTGCCCGACCGGCGACACCCCGGCCAAGGGGAGCTGCGGCGGCTGGTCGACGGCGGACAGCGTACGGAAGACGGTCGGCCGGCCGGTCGCCGGGAAGACGGGCACCACGGACAGCACCCGGTCGGCGTGGTTCGTCGGCTACACCCCGGAGCTGGCCGCGGCGAGCTTCATCGCCGATCCGGACAACCCGTTCAACGCGGTGGGTGACGGGCAGTCCCAGATCCCGGTGAACGCGGTCGCCGAGACGCTGCGCGACGCCCTGAAGGGCCAACCGACGCGCCAGTTCACCCCGCCCTCCGACCAGATCGTCGGCTGACCGCCCCACCGACCGCCCGGGGGTGCGCCCGGGTTAGTTGATCAAGGAGTTTGCGCCCGGGATCGCCCGATCCCCGACGCGAACTCCTTGATCGACGTCGGGCGTGCGGGGCGGGGGCGGGTGGGGGCTCAGTGGAGGTCGGCGGCCACGAAGGACCACAGTTCCAGGTCGACGCGGGCGCCCCGGACGAAACCCGCGTTGCGGAGCAGGCCCTCGTAGCTGAAGCCGGCCTTCTCGGCGACCCGCCGGGAGGCGACGTTGCCCGGTGCCACCCGCAGCTCCACCCGCTGGAAGCCGTGCTCCAGGATCAACGCGATCGCCACCGCGTCCACCGCCTCCACCGCCAGGCCGAAGCCCCGGGCGTGCGGCGCGAGCGCGTACGACACCTCGGTGAGCCGGGCGCCCCAGTCGGTGCGCCGGGTCCAGAGGCAGCCGACCACCCGCTGGTCCTCCCGCCGCACCACCGCCCAGTGGTCACCGTCGCCGCTGTCCCGCCGCTGCCGGGCCAGCTCGGTGCACCAGGCCCGCCCGTCGATCTGCCCGGCCGCCTCGGCCAGCGGCAGCCAACGCTGGGTCTGCCGGTCGGCGAACACCTCGTCCACCGCCTCCGCGTCCGCCGCGACCAGCCGGCGCACCTCGATCCGCGGGGTGGAGACGGTCAGCGCCGGGAACCGGCGTACCGCCACCTGACCGATCACGCCGGAGCCGCCACGGACGCCCGGGCGGCGGCCACCAGCCGCTCGGCGACACCGGGAAGCGCGGCCCAGTGCGGCACGAGCTGCGAGGCGTGCACCCCGTGACGGACGAAGCCCTCCGGCGTGCCTCCGCCCCACTGCCAGGCCGGCCGGTCACCGGCCCGCGGCGTGAGCACCGCCGCGTGCTGCTTGTGCCCGGTCACCGTCACGCCGGCCGACGCCACCACACTGCCGGTGACCGCGGTGGCCTCCCGGTAGCCGACCACCAGGCCGTCCCGGACCGTGCCGACCGCGTCGAGCACCCCGCACATGGGCAGACCGTCCAGCTCACGGGCCAGCCAGAGCAGGCCGGCCCCCTCGGCGACCACCGGCCGGCCGGAGCGGGCCAGCTCGGCCACCGCGATGCAGAGCCGCCGATTGGCGGAGAGCTGCTCCGCGTACGTCTCCGGGAGCGCGCCGCCGACGACCAGCGCGCGGGCCCCGGCGGGCAGCGCCTCGTCGCGCAGCGGATCGAGCGTGACCACCTCGGCGCCGGCGGCGCGCAGCAGCTCGACGGTCTCCGGATGGCTGTAGCTGCCGGCCGGGCCACCGGCCAGCGCGACCACCGGCCGCTCCGCGGCGTCCGACGGCCCGTCCGCCGGGTTGGGCGACCAGGGCTCGACGGTGAGCGCGGGGGCGGAGCGGGCCAGCGTGAGCAGCCGGTCGAGGTCGACGGTGGCGGCCACCGCCTCACCGAGCCGGCGCACCCCACGCTCGGCCTCGGCGTCGCCGCGCACCACCGGCGCGGCCCCGTGCCGGCGGGCGGGCAGTACCGGGGGCAGCTCGTGCCGGCGCAACGCGCCGTAGACCGGCACCCCGACGTCGTCCAGCGCCTCCCGCAACAGCGTCTCGTGCCGGGGCGAGGCCACCCGGTTGAGGATCACGCCGCCCAACCAGAGCTGCTCGTCGTACGCCCGGAAGCCGTGCACCAGCGCGGCCACCGACTGGCCCATCGCAGCCACGTCCACCACCAGCACCACCGGGCTGCGCAGCGCGGTGGCGACCGCGGCGGTGGACTCACTCTCCGGCCGGCCGGCGACCGAGTCGTAGAGCCCCATGGTGCCCTGCACCAGCGCGAACCCGGCCCCGGCCGCCCCGTGCGCGAAGAGCGGGCCGACCCGCTCCGGGCCGACCAGCCGCGGATCCAGCGTGCGCCCCGGCCGGCCGGCGGCCAGCCCGAGGTACGCGGCGTCCACCTGGTCCGGGCCGACCTTGAACCCGGCCACCGCAAGCCCTCGGTCGGCGAGGGCCGCGAGCAGGCCGAGGGAGAGGGCACCGGTGCCGTGCCCCGAGGAGGGCGCGCTCAGCACGACGCGCGGCACGTCGGTCATTATCGACTCCTGGATCCTCCGGGGTGATTTCCGCCCGCGTGACCATACCCGTCCGGTCCGCTCCACGACGGCCGCCCGCCGCCCCGATCACGGCCGGCAACCGCGAGTGGCCCCGCTCATACGGGTAGCCTTGACCACCGTGTACCGGTTCCTGCTGACCCCGCGCTGGCTGGGCTACCTGGCGCTGACCCTGGTGGCCGCCGCGGTGATGGTGTTCCTGGGCAACTGGCAGCTGGACCGCTACCACGGGCGGACGGCGGTCAACGAACGGATCGACGCCGGCGCCACCATGACGCCCGCGCCGCTGCGGAACGCTCTGCCCGCGCCGACCGGCGGCCCGGGCAGCGTGGGTCCGGCCCCGGCGGGGCGCCTCACCTGGAGCCGGGTCACCGCCACCGGCCGCTACGACACCGCCAACGTCGTCCTGATCCGCGGCCGGACCGTCGACAACACGGTCGGCTTCGAGGTGCTCACCCCACTGTTGCTCGCCGACGGCACCGCGGTGCTCGTCGACCGCGGCTGGATCCCGCCCGTCCCGGGCGCCGGCGCGACCGTCCAGCCCCCGGTGCCGGTGGCGCCGACCGGCGAGGTGACCGTCACCGGCCGGGTGGTCGGCAGCGAGAGCGGCGGCGGTGGGGTGGCCCGCCGCGACGGCAAGCTGGAGGCCCGTCGCATCGACATCTCCCGCCTGGCGAAGCAACTGCCCTACCCGGTGACCGGCGGATACGTGCTGCTGGACGGTCAGACGCCGGCCGCCGACCCGGCGTTCCAGGCGGTGCCGATCGGGCACACCAACAACTGGCAGAACTTCGGCTACGTGTGGCAGTGGTGGATCTTCGCGGTGATGAGCCTGGTCGGCTACGGCTGGGTGGCGCGCCGGGAGGCCCGGCGACGGGCCGGCCTGGACGGCCCGCGCATGCCGGTGGACCGGGCTGCCGAACCGGCAGCCGCCGGGCCCGCCGCCCCCTGAGCCCCGGCCGGCCGGCTCAGCCGGTGACCCGGCCGGCGTGGATCGCCCGGACCGCGTCGATCGTGTCCGCCTCGGCGGCGGTCTTGTCGTCCCGGTAGCGCACCACGCGGGCGAAGCGCAGCGCCATCCCGCCCGGGTAGCGGCTGCTGGTCTGCACCCCGTCGAACGCGATCTCGACCACCTGCTCCGGCCGCACCCGGACCACCCAGTCGCCCTTCTCCACGGCCAGTGCCAGGAACCGCTCGGTCTGCCAGCGCAGCAGCTCGTCGGTCAGCCCCTTGAACGTCTTGCCGAGCATGACGAACTCGCCGGTGCCCGGATCGCGGGCGCCGAGGTGCAGGTTGGACAGCCAGCCCTGGCGCCGACCGCTGCCCCACTCCACCGCCAGCACCACCAGGTCGAGCGTGTGCCGGGGCTTGACCTTGACCCAGGCCGCGCCGCGCCGCCCGGCGTCGTAGGGCGCGGCCGGGTCCTTGACCACCACACCCTCCTGACCGGCGTCGACCGCCGCGGCGAACGCCGCCGCGGCCTGCGCCGCGTCGTCCACCTCCACCCGGCCGACCAGCAGCGCCGGGTCGACCGCGCGGGCCAGCGTCGCCCACCGCTCCCGCCCGGGCAGGTCGATCAGGTCGGCGCCGTCGAGGTGCAGCAGATCGAAGAAGTACGGCGTGAGCACCGGCTCGCCGGCACGCTCGGCGGCGGCGAGCACGGCCGGCGCGACCGGGGTGCGGCCGGTGGTGCTGGGCGTGGTGCGCCGGGCCGCGTGGCTCGACGTCTGCTGGAACGGCAGCGGTCGCCCGGCCGCGTCCAACCCGATCGCCTCGCCGTCGAGCACCAGCTCCCGGGCGGGCAGCGCGCGGACGGCGGCCACCACCTCGGGCAGCCGGCCGGTGATCTCGTCGAGGCTGCGGGTGAACACCGCGATGTCCTGACCGGAGCGGTGCACCTGGATGCGGATGCCGTCAAGCTTGACGTCGACCACCGCCGGCGTGCCGGTGGCGGTGAGCGCCTCGTCGACCGAGGGCGCGCTCTGGGCCAGCATCGGCGCGAGCGGGCGGCCCACCTGGAGCCCGAACCCGGCCAGCGCGGCGGCGCCGCCGGTGAGCGCCGCGACCGCCACCGCCCGCAGGTCGCCGGCGAGCAGCAGGGCCCGGCGGACGACCGTGACCGGCACCTCGGCGGCCCGGGCCACCGCCTCGGCGAGCAGGCCGGCCTGGGCGCCCTGACGCAGCTCCCCCCGGAACAGCCCGACCAGCAGGCGTTGCTCGTCGGCGGTCGCGGCGGCGAAGAGCCGGCCGACCAGCTCCCGCCGCCGGGCCTGGGAGCCGGTGCCGCCCACCCGGGAGATCTCCTCGATCGCCGCGTCGACGCCGGACACGGTCAGCGTCGGGGCGGCGGCCGGCGGCGGCAGGTCACGCAGCCCCGCCCAACCGACGCCGGTCTGCCGTTGGCGCAGCTCACCGGCGAGATAGCCGGCGCCGGCCGCGATCTCGGCCGGGTCGAGCCCGCGCAGCGCGGCGGCCAGCAGCTCCACCTTGGCCCGTCGACCACCGGTGGCACCGACCGCGGCCGAGGTGGCCGCCAGCTCCGCGAAACGCACGCCCACATCCTGCCAGTCACCTGCGACAGCGGGGCGCTTCCGGCGGCCCGGCCCACCGCATCGGGTGCGCCGGGCCGGCCGGATCGTCCCGCCGAGCCGATCGCGCGGTCGGTCGGATCGCGCGGTTCGCGCAGCCGGCCGGATCGCGCGGTTCGCGCAGCCGGCCGGATCGCGGGGATTGCCCAGCCGGTCGGATCGCGCCACGCGGGCGGATCGCGCGGCCGGGCGGGAGGATCAGGCCGAGACCGGCTCCTCCACGCGCAGGCCGCGCCCGCGCACGCCGTCGGCGACCCGGGTGAGCAGCGCGTCGAGCGTGACCAGCGTGGCGGAGAGCTCACCGAGCTGTTCCTTGAGCGTGGCCTCGGGCCACGCGGAGACGTCAACGTCCCCCAGAGCACGGACGGCGGCCTGGAGCCGCGCCATCTCGTCGTTCGTACGCATGTTCGAAAGGCTATAACACCCGGCCTCCCGACACACCGCAAACTCCGACATCCGTCCCGAAGTTACGGTTTCGACACCGGGCGCGGCGCGACCGGGCGATGAGGTTGGTCGGAGGCGATATACCGCAGAGGCATAATTATGACCGTCAGGCATATCGCTTCCGACCGCATCGCCCCACCTTCCCGTCACCCACCGTGACGGAGTCGGGCGCCGTGAGTCAACCGGGTGCCGTGACCGAGGGCGCCGTGACCGGGCCAGGCACCCCGACGGCGCCGGCCACCGTGCCGACACCGGCCGCCGTGGCGACGGCCGCCGGTCAGGCGCGGCCCGCCTCGGCCACCTTGGCCAGCAGCAGCGCCTCGGCCAGGCAGACCCGGGCGAACTCGCCCAGGTGCAGGCTCTCGTTCGGGCCGTGCGCCCGGGCGTGCGGGTCCTCCACGCCGGTCACCAGGATCGCCGCCCGCGGGAACATCTCCTGGAACGTGGCGATGAACGGGATCGAGCCACCCACCCCGATGTCGACCGGGTCGGTGCCGTCCCAGGCGCCCCGGAACGCGGCCCGCGCCGCGTCGAACATCGGCCCGCTGGCGTCGATCACGCACGGCGCGCCGTCGTGCTCGAACGTCACCGTCACCTGCGCGCCCCACGGCGCGTTCCGCTCCAGGTGCGCGGTCAGCGCGGCGTACGCCTTCTTCGGGTCGTCGCCCGGCGCCAGCCGTACGCTCAGCTTCGCCTTCGCGGCCGGGACCAGCGCGTTCGGTGCCTCGCCGGTGGCCGGCGCGTCGATGCCGAGGATCGCCAGCGCCGGCTTCGTCCAGAGCCGGTCGGTGATCCGGCCGGTGCCGAACAACCGCGCGCCGTCGACCAGGCCGACCTCCGCGCGGAACCGGTCCTCCGGGTAGTCGACGACGGCGCCCTCGCGGCCGGCCAGGCCGTCCACCGCGACGTCGCCGGCGTCGTCGTGCAGCGTGCCGAGCAGCTTCACCAGCGCGGTCAGCGCGTCCGGCACGGCGCCGCCGAACATGCCGCTGTGCACCGCGTGGTCGAGCGTGCGCACCTCCACGAAGCAGTTGACGATGCCGCGCAGCGAGGTGGTCAGCGCCGGCACACCGACGTCCCAGTTGGTGGAGTCGGCGATCACGATGACGTCCGAGGCGAGGTCGTCCCGGTGCTCGGCGAGCAGCCGCTCCAGCGAGTCCGAGCCGTACTCCTCCTCGCCCTCGATGAACAGCACCACGCCCACCGGGAGCCGGTCGCCGAACGCGCGCAGCGCGGCCACGTGCGCCATGATGCCGGCCTTGTCGTCGGCGGCGCCCCGACCGTAGAGGCGGCCGTCGCGCTCCACCGGCTCGAACGGGTCGGACTCCCACAGCGACAGGTCCCCGACCGGCTGCACGTCGTGGTGGGCGTAGAGCAGCACGGTGGGCGCGCCGGGCGGGGCCGCCTTCGTCCCGATCACCGCCGGCTGGCCGCCGGAGCGGACGATCCGGGTGTCGAGGCCGCAGCCGCGCAGCAGCTCCGCCACCGCCTCGGCGGAGCGCTCCACGTGCGAGTGGTCGAAGCCCTCGAAGGCGATGCCCGGAATGCGGACGAGTCGGTCCAGGTCGGCACGGACACCGGGCAGTTCCCGCTCGACGGCGGCCCGCACGTCGGACTCGGAGATGATCGGAGTGGTCATGACCGGAATCGTATGCCGGCCTTACCCGGCCACGCCCTCCCAGCCCGGTCGCCGGCCGAAGCGCACGTAGTAGCGGTCCGCGTCGTGCGGCAGGTCGGGCGCACCGTTCACCACCAGGTCCACCGCCGCCGCGGTGCCGTCCGCGGTGAAGTGCGCCCGCTCCCCGGCGTGCCAACGACGCAGCTCCGGCAGCACCTGGGCGCCGTCGCGGGCCAGCGCCCGGGCCAGCCGCAGCTCGGCCGGCGCGGTCACCAGCACCGACAGCGTCAGCTCGGGGCGCACCGCGGCACGCGCCGCGCTCACCCCCTCGATGATCAGCACCGCCCCGGCCGGCACCGGCACCACCCGGTCCAGGAAGCGACGGCGGACCCAGCTGTACCGGCGGTGGCCGCCCGCCCGCCCGGCCCGTACCGGGCCGAGCACCCACTCCTCCAGACGGGGCCAGAACGTGAGCTGGTCGTCCCAGCCGTCGAGCAGGTCGTCGGTGCGGACCAACGGCGGCCGGACGCCGCCCGCAGCCGCCGCGAACGCGTCCGCGAGGCGCGTCGCGAACACGCTCTTGCCCGCGCCGCTCGGCCCGTCGACCGCCACCAGCCGGGTACGCCCCAACCGCGCCGGCCCGGCCAGCACCCGGCGAGCCAACCCGGCGTACGCCTCGACCACCTCGACGTTCACCCGACCGACGCTAACGTTCCCCCGTCCGCTGGATCCTGCGACCCGGCGGGCCGTTTCACCGGGCGGCGCGGCGGCCCGGTGGGCATGATCTGGGGGTGCTCCATGACGTGATGTGTCCGGGCGTCGACGCCCTCCTGGAACAGGCCCGCGCCGGTCTCCGCCGGCTCACCCCGCACGAGACCGTCGAGGCGGTCCGCAACGGGGCGCTGCTGATCGACACCCGCACCGAGACGCAACGTCGCGAGGAGGGCGAGCTGCCCGGCGCGATCGTCATCGACCGCACGGTGCTGGAATGGCGGCTCGACCCGGCCAGCGCGTGGCGCATCCCGGAAGCCACCGGGTACGACCGCGAGATCGTGGTCGTGTGCCGCCAGGGCTACAGCTCCAGCCTGGCCGCCGCCAGCCTCCAGACGCTCGGGCTGCGTCAGGCGACCGACATGATCGGCGGCGTGCAGGGCTGGCGGGAGGCCGGGCTGCCGATGTCCGACCATCCGGCCGACGTACGCGTCTGAGTCACCCCGCCGCCCGTTCGCGGCGGCCGGCTGCCGTTGTGGTCGCCCGTTCGCGACGGCCGGTTCCGGCGGCCCGACGCGGCGGTTCAGTCGGGTGCGCCGGGTGGCACGAACGGCAGGCCCGGCGGCGGGCCGGACTCGATCAGTCGCCACAGCGCGCCGGTGTCCAGGTGCTCCTCCACCAGGTCGCCGAGCAGGTCCAGGGTCCGTTCCCGGGCCGCCGCGAACGACGTGTCCGGGGCGACCTTGAAGCCGGTCCGGCCGGCCACGCCGGCGACGTCGGTGAGGAACCGGCGGCGGAACGCGTCGGATTCGAACGCGCCGTGCCAGTGCGTGCCGTACACCGCGCCGAGCCGGGCGCCCTCGCCAGTCCCGTCGGCGTACCGCAGCAGCGGCGGCAGGCCCGGGTCGGCGGCGGAGACCCGACCGTGGTGGATCTCGTACCCGTCCACCGGCACGTCCGTGTCGCCGGCCGCCGTGCCCTCGGCCCGGCGGACCGTCTTGCGCCTGTCGAACGTGACCTCGACCGGCAGCAGGCCGAGGCCGGGGACGCTGCCCCGACGACTCTCCACCGGGTCGTGGATCGCCCGGCCGAGCATCTGGAACCCGCCGCAGATGCCGAGCAGCGGACGGCCGGCGGCGGCGTGCCCGAGGACCGCGTCGGCCAGGCCGGTCTCCCGCAGCCAGGCCAGGTCGGCGACCGTCGACTTCGAGCCGGGCAGCACCACCAGGTCCGCGGCGGCCAGCTCGGCCGGTTCGACGGTCAGCCGCACCCGGACCCCGGGCTCGGTGGCGAGCGCCTCCACGTCGGTGGCGTTGCTGACCCGGGGCAGCCGGACCACTGCCACGTCGAGCCACTCGGTGCCGCGCGGCGCCGCCGGCCGCCCGAGCACCCGCCCGTACGCGAGCGAGTCCTCCGCGTCCAGCCACAGGTCCAGCGCCCAGGGCAGCACCCCGTACGTGGGGCGGCCGGTGACCCGGTGCAGCATGTCCAGCCCGGGGCGGAGCAGCCCCAGATCGCCCCGGAACTTGTTGATCACGAAGCCGGCGACGAGCGCCTGGTCGGCGGCGTCCAGCAGCGCCACGGTGCCGAACATCGAGGCGAACACGCCACCCCGGTCGATGTCGCCCACCACGATCGCCGGCAGGCCGGCCTGTCGGGCCAGCCCCATGTTGACGTAGTCGCCGGCCCGCAGGTTGATCTCCGCCGGGCTGCCCGCGCCCTCGCAGATCACCACGTCGTACTCGGCGCGCAGCTCGGCCAGCGCCGCGTACGCCGTGGCGGCGAGCCGGGGGCGCAACGCGTGGTAGTTGCCGGCGGTGACCGTGTCGACCGCCTCGCCGAGCAGCACCACCTGACTGGCGAGGTCGCTGCCCGGCTTGAGCAGCACCGGATTGAAACGCAGGTCGGGGGCGAGCCCGGCGGCGGCGGCCTGCATCGCCTGCGCCCGGCCCAGCTCGCCGCCCCGGCCGTCCGGGCCGACCACCACCGCCGAGTTGTTGGACATGTTCTGCGCCTTGAACGGGGCGACCCGGACGCCCCGGCGGCGCAGCCAGCGACAGATGCCGGCGGTGAGCACGCTCTTGCCGGCGTCGGAGGTGGTGCCGGCGACCAGCAGCCCGCCGCTCACCGCCCACTCCCCCGGTCGGCGACCGATCCCGCCGGCGAAGCCTCGGCCACCGCCCGGCAACCGGCCACCGCCCAACAGCCGGCCGCCGCACGCAGCGCGGCCCGGCCGGCGGCGCCGGCCAGCCGGCCCACCGTCACCGGGTAGAGCGCGGCCAGACCGAGCGCGGCCAACCCCACCGCGCCGGAGACCCGGGCGGCCCGCTTCAGGTGCCGCGCCTCCGGTCGAGGCCCGTCACCGAGGAACGGCCGCGTCTCCGAGCGGCCGAAGTACACGTTGCGCCCGCCCAGCCGGACGCCGAGCGCGCCGGCCATCGCCGCCTCGCACTGCCCGGCGTTCGGGCTCGGATGGTCGGCCCGGTCCCGCCGCCACACGTGCCACGCGGTGGCGCGGTTCCCGTGCGCCACCGGCGCGACGGCCACGGTGAGCAGCCCGGTCAGCCGGGACGGCACCAGGTTGAGCAGATCGTCCAGCCGGGCGGCCGGGGTGCCGAAGCGGGCGTACCGGGGCGAGCGGTGGCCGACCATGGCGTCGAGCGTGTTCGCCGCCCGGTAGCCGAGCAGACCGGGAAGCCCCGCGACCGCGCCCCAGACCAGCGGCGCGACCACCGCGTCGGAGGTGTTCTCGGCGACCGACTCGACGGTGGCCCGGGCCAGCTCCGGTTCGTCGAGCGTCGACGGGTCCCGTCCGCAGAGATGACCGAGGCGGGCCCGCGCGGCGGGCAGGTCGGCCCGGCGCAGCGCCCGCGCCATCACCCGGGACTCGTGCCGCAGCGTCCGCCCGCCGAGCACCGTCCAGGTGCCGGCGGCCACCAGCGCGGCCCGTGCCACCGGATGCCGTCGGGTGACGCGCCCGGCGGCGGCCCCGAGCAGCACCGGCGTGCCGACCGCGAGCGCGGTGAACACGACGCCGGCCGTGCGGTCCGGGCGGTAGACCCGCCGCTCCAGGGCACCGGCGGCGCGGCCGAAGCCGGCCACCGGATGCCACCGGCGCGGGTCGCCGAGCAGCGCGTCGAGCGCGTAGCCCGCCACCAACCCGGTCGCGTTCGCCATGGCGGTCGCCTGCCGCACCCGTCACCACCTCCGGCCGGCCAGCCTAGCCGTACCGGCGGTTCGGAGGGGGCCGTGCCGCGGGGTGGCAGCGCCGACGCCGCCACCCCGCACCCCCGTTGCCCGGCCGGCCGCTCAGGCAGGCACCGGCGTGCGCCGTCGGCCGCGACGGCCCGGGGCAGCCCCGCCGCCGGACGCCGCGCCGGCCGACCCCGCACCGCTCGACCCGTCCTCGGTCGGCAGCTCGATCTCGGCCAACTCGTCGTCCTCGGCCGGGGCCGGTCCGTCCCCCTCCTCGGCGGCCAGCTCGTCGTCCTCGCCCATCTCCGGTCCACCGAGCCGGGTGTCCCAGCCGCCGGTCGGGCCGCCGCCCTGCCGCGTCCCGCCGCCGGTCCCCGGACCGGCGGGCCGGTCGTCGAACGGATCGAGTTCGATCACCCGGTCCGGCGCGCCGGTGAGACCGACCCGTGCCGACCCGAACTCCGGCGGCGGAAAGTCGTCGTCGAGCGGCCGGTCGTCGAACCTGGCCGGCACCTGCTCGTCGGGCACCGGCTCGGTCGCCTCGCCGTGCACCCGCTGCTCCGCCTCGGCGTCCTCGACCGAGCTGGTGGCCGCGCGCGGCTGGTTGCGCAGGAAGCGCGACCGGCCCCGGGACAGGTCGTGCCCGACCGCGACCGCCTCCAGTTCGTAGAGCGTGCGGTGGTTACCGGCCTCGTCGGTCCAGTCCCGGGTGTAGAGGCGGCCGGCGACGATCACCGGATCTCCCACCGCCACCGAGGCGGCCACCCCCTCGGCCAGGCGTCGCCAGCAGTTGACGCGGACCCGCAGGCTGTTGCCGTCGACCCAGCGGCCGCTGTCCCGGTCGAGCCGGCGGGCGGTCGAGGCGACCTTGAAGTTGGCCACCAGCGTTCCGCTCTGCGTGGTCCGCCGCCACTCCGGCGCGGTCAGCACGTTGCCGACGATCGTGACGTAGGTATCGAACATCGCCCCTCCCAGGGATCGGCTTGTCCGGGAGAGCGTGGGCCGGGACGACCCGCCCGGGCCACCCGCCGGCTCCCGCCTGTGGATGACGGACCGCCTTGTGGACAACCGCCTGATCAAGGTCCCGATCTGCTAGGCCGATGGCCTCTACGGCGTCGACCTGCGGGGACACATGGTCGGAAAGTGACCGGCGCGAGGCGTTCCGGAAACACGCCGGCTGGGTAAGTAATGATCAACCGAGAGAAAGGGAGCGCCGATGCTTCTCCGAGACGTCCGCGAGGCAGCGCGATGAGCGCCGTGGCGAACCCCGCGACCGTGGCCGAGTGCCTGCGGGTCGGCGCCGGGTTCTCCCAGGGTGACCGCAACTGGATCGCCGAGCAGTTCGGGACGCTTGACGCCCGACTCGCCAGCTTCCACGCCGACGCCACCGAGCTGGAGGTGTCGGTCAAGGACCGCGAGGCCCGGGGCCAGAAGGTGACGCTGGAGTGCTGGGTCGCCGGCCGGCAGAAGATCGTGACCACCTCGACCGAGGAGGACCTGCACGCCGCGCTCAACGACGTCCGGGACGATCTGCGCCGCAAGCTCAACGACGCGAAGACCCGGCAGGAGCCGCGCAGCAACAAGCACCTGCGCCCGACGGAGCAGCCCGCGGCCGTCCCGCTCCAGGTGGGCGAGCGCGAGGACGCCGAAACCGCCTGATTCCGCTACGCCCGCCCGCACGGTGCCGCCAGGCGGACCCCCGGTGTAAGGAAGGGCCCCCTCTTAACAGGTCTCTGTTAAGAGGGGGCCCTTCCTCTACCGAATGCGTTAAGAAGGGCCCCCTCCTTACACCCCTACCGCCGGGTAGCTCGGCGGCGTACCGTCGCGGTCGTGGAACCGGACGTGCTGGGGGCGCCCTACGAGCGGCGCACCATCGAGTTGGGCACCGACGACGAGGGGCCGGTGGTCGCGACCCTGGTCCGGCGGCGGGCCGACCGGCCGACCGGCCGCGCCGTGCTCTACGTGCACGGCTTCGTCGACTACTTCTTCCAGACCCACGTGGCCGACTTCTTCGCCGAGCGCGGCTGGGACTTCTACGCTCTCGACCTGCGGAAATACGGTCGCAGCCTGCTGCCGCACCAGACCCCGAACTTCTGCCGCGACCTGAGCGACTACTTCCCCGAGCTGGACGCCGCCGCGGAGATCATCCGCGCCGAGGAGGGGCACGAGACGCTGCTCGCCATGGGCCACTCCACCGGCGGGCTGATCATCTCGCTCTGGGCGGACGCCCGCCGCGACGCCGGCCTGGTCGACGGCATCGTGCTGAACAGTCCCTTCTTCGACATCAACGCCCCCTGGGTGGTCCGTCGACCCCTCGCCGCCGCCGTCTCCCGCCTGGGCCGTCGGGCGCCGCAGCGCATCCTGCCGTTCGGGCTCGGCACCGTGTACGGCGAGAGCCTGCACGCCGACCACCGCGGCGAGTGGCGCTACGACCTGGAGTGGAAGCCGCTCGCCGGGTTCCCGGTCCGGGCCGGCTGGCTCAACGCGATCCGCACCGGCCAGCGCCGGCTGCGCGCCGGCCTGGACATTCCCGTGCCGGTGCTGCTGGCCTGCTCCACCCGCACCTTCCGGGGCACGAAGTGGCACGACAGCGCCACCGGGGCCGACGCGGTGCTCGACGTGGAGCACATGGTCCGCTGGGCGCCCCGGCTCGGCCGGCACGTCACCCTGGCCCGCTTCGACGGCGGGTTGCACGACCTCACGCTGTCCAGTCCCGCCGTACGCGAAAAGGTCTTCGCGGAGGTCGGGCGCTGGGCGGAGGGTTTCCTCCGGGTGGGCCCGACCGAGCCGGAGGCCGCGCCGCCGGCCCCGCGCCGGCCGGCCGACGAACCGGCCGGCGCCACCGCCGAGGGCTGAACCGGCGGCCGACCCGACAATCCTGTCGCCGGCTCGGCGCGGGCCCGGCCGTACCGGTCAGCCGTCGACGACCTCGACGAGCGCGGACCGGATCCGGTCGAACGTGGCGACCGGGTGCCCGCCGTCGCGGGCCGGCAGCAGCACGCCCAGGCAGTGCGGCACCGGCTCGCCGTCCGGCCCGGCCTCGACCGCGAAGACGGGCGCCCCCACGTACCCGGCCGGCAGTTCGGTGGTCACCCGCACCGCGTCGTCGTGCCGGGCGACCCGCTCGGCCACCGCCTCCAACGGCCGTGACCCGTCCTCGGCGACGCCCAGAGCCAGCACGAACGCCGAGCCGGGCGTCGCGCCGACCCGGGCCACCGCGTCGGCCGGCGCGGCGATTGCCTCGGTCACCTGCTGGGTACGCCAGCGCCAGCCCCGGTCGTCGGCGTAGCCGTGCAGCCCACCGGTGGGCATCGCGGCCAGCCCCAACTCCGGCAGGTGCAGCCAGTGGTCGGCGAAGCCGGCCAGCTCGATCGGCTCGTCCGCGCCCTCGGCCGGCTCGGTGACGCTGGGCCGCAACCCGATCTCCCCGTACGCCCGGTCGGTGAGCGCGTCGGCGGTGAGCAGCCACTCGTGCGCGATCTCCCCGTCGTCTGTCGCGCCGACCAGCTCGCTGTAGAAGAACGCGGTACCGACCGTGCCGGCCGGAGCCCCCGGGCCTGTCGCCCCGGAGACGGGCAGGATGGCCCGCCCGAGGTGCTGGCACAGCGCGAAGATGATCTCGTTTTCGGTGTCCTGGTCGAGCAGCATCCGCCGAGGGTACGGATCGGGATGCGGTCGCCGGGCCGGGACCCGCCGGAACGGGGATGCCGGTCCGGGCACCGGCGTGGCACGCTGGGCGGCGACGTGGACGCGCCGACCCGTACCCCCGGGCGGGCCAGGGCCGGCGGTACCCTCTTGGCGCGACGATCGTCGACGCGCGCCCGTAGCTCAGCGGATAGAGCAGGGGACTTCTAATCCCAAGGCCGCAGGTTCGAATCCTGCCGGGCGCACAGGCACTTTGCCCTCCTGAGCGGCTCGCGTGGGGCTATTCGTGGAGCCATCGGGCTGCTGTCGGCCTCGTGGCAGGTGTGAAGCGGTTGCCTGCCCCTTGGCCGCCTTAACGATTGGCCCGAGCCAGAAGAGACACCCCAAGGCCGACGAACGTGCCGACACAGGCGGCTGCGGCATGTCCGAAAAGTGAAGAATCCTGCACCTTGAAGGCTAGGCCGAACAGGCAGGAGAACTCACCGGCAGCAGCTACGGCAATAAATAAGAGAAGATTTTTGGTGGTCGAATCACTTGTTCGCTTGAGGTCGACCAGCGCAGCCAGTAGCAGCACCGGAAGCACCTGCCCAACGGTTGAGAAGAAATCTGTCTCGATATCCCTGTCCGAAAGTACGGCATACCAGTACCAGTACGGGAAGGACAGCACGTAGGCAATTGCGGCGAGAACGCCGAAATGAGGTGAGGCGAATTTCCAAAAACTGTAGGGCAGGAAGAAGCTGCCAACTCCAACAGTTGCAGCCAGCTCTATCGCCATAAAAACGGCTACCGAAGGGACCGCTCGGCCAATCGGCACCGCGCCCGGTGGGAACTGCCGGCTGACCCACCCCCACAGGACAAGGGAGAAAGAAGCCGCCACAACAAGAGAGAGAAATAAGTAGCAGCCGCCGGCAACGGCAAGGTCTCTTCTCACCCCCTGCCATGAAAGAGCTCTTATTGCCGCAGCCGGATTGCGTCTCGCGAGGATTCCAAAGCGCAGCGTCAGCCGAAGCGCAGCTCGGATCCTACCGGCCATCAGAAGCATCCCCGCCACCCGCGAACTGCAGATCGATACAGCATGAGGTAGCTGCTGACGAAGCACGGTCGAATGTAGACAGTCATAGCTGATCATTATTGCTCGGCGACAGCCCTTCGCCTAGAGCTTCCTTCTGGCCGACTCACATCGTGCGGAGGGAGCCAGCGTCAGGGGCAACAAGGGGAAGAACCCCACCGGAAGATTCTCAACCGCGATTGTCCCTGATCAGCCCGCCTTTCGTTGTCGGGCAGCATCGGTGCCAATGGGTGGCGTGGGCTGTACGGATATCTGCACCCGGGCGGATGGCGCCAGCGCGCCGTCGTCGCCTCGGACCTCCACTGGAACGCCGCTGTCCGGTTGCTGACATCATCACGGCCCGTCCCACTCATCGAAGTGGCATGGACGTCGACGCGGTGCAGACAGCAGCGATGATGCCGTACGTCACCGCTGCGCTAGCCGCGTATGGCAAAGACACGGTGGACAGGATCCGCGACTTGGCCATCGGCCGGACCTCCGACGCAACCGTCGACCCCTGTTGCCTCGGCGCGACCACGCCGGGACGCAGGTTCGAATCCCGCCGGGCGCACGAGAGGCATCGCCGCCGATCTGCGGGGTCGACAGGCGGGCTCGCTGCGGCCACCTGTCGAGCAACGGTGAGGTGGCCGTACACCTGATCCACAGACTTCCATATATGTGTTCGCTCGCCTAGCGAAGGAGCACGACAGTGCACAGACGAACGCTCTTGGCCGCGGCCGTTGCCGCGCCCGTCGGGGTCGCCATCGGCGCGGCGCCGGCCTCGGCCCACCATCGGAACGGCCGATATCCCTCGGTGATCAACCTGCCGAACGGGTTCTGCCCGGAGGGCATCGCCCGCGGCGCCGGCACGAAGATCTACGTCAGCTCCATGGCCGACGGTTGTGTCTGGTGCGCCGACCTGCGCACCGGCCACGGGATGCTGCTCGTGCCGCCGGTGGCCGGCACCCAGGCGACGGGATTGGCCGTCGAACGGGGCCGGATCTGGGCGGCCTGCGGCAACATGGGCGGCGCGGCCGTCTACCGCGAGTCGACAGGCGAATGCCTGGCGACGTACGACTTCGGCGGTGGGTTCATCGACGGCGTGGCCGCCACGGACAAGGCCGTATTCTTCACCGACTCGGAGAAGGCCAAGGTCTACTGCGTCGAGTTCGGCCGCCACGGGTCGCTGCCCGGGCAGTCGGCCGTACGCGCGCTGCCGCTGCCGGCCGGGCTCGGTGACCCCGACGCCTGCAACACCGGCATCGTCGCCGCCTGGGCGGGCAAGCTCATCGTGGTGCAGGCCAGGACCGGCCGGCTCTACTGCTTCGATCCCCGCGCGGGCATGGCCGCCCGGATCAGCACGGGCGGAGTGTCGGTCGCCAACGGCGACGGTCTCCTGCTCAGGGGGCGCACGCTGTACGTGGTGCGCAACCGGAACAACGTGATCGCCAAGTTCCGTCTCAACGAGCAGCTCACCCGGGCCACGCCGGTCGACGTGATCCGTGACTGCGACCTCGACGAGCCGTCGGCTGTGGTTTCCTTCGGCTCGAGCCTGTACGCGGTCAACGCGCGGTTGTCCGTACCGGCGACTCCCGACACCACGTACTGCGTCGTACGGGTGCGCGACTGATCATTCCTTTGGACATCCGGCCGGGCCATCCCCGGCCGGATTAAAGGTGCGTATCCCGCCGGCAACGGGGAGCCCGTGGCGACGGGACAGCGCCAGGCACTGACGCATGCGGTCTATTCAGGGCGGCCTTGAAGACATCTGGAAGGCTGGCACGGCGGGTCAAGTCGGTGTGCCTTCTTCGAACCACGCCCACCGACGCAGCAAGGACATTTCTCCGCCAGAAGTGACGCATCCCGTTGGCTAGGCCGAGCCCGAAGGCTTACGCCGACCTCCGCTATGGTGGATCGGCAGTCCACCGCTACGACCACCCCTGATCGAGGATCAGATGTGCCAGCCGAGGACGCATCTGAGGAGCCAAAGCGGAATTGTCACGGGACACCAAGATTTCCTAGTCGGCGGAGCGTCCCCAGAAGTCGGCAATAACACCGGCGAGACGAATCCAACGCGCGCTCACAAGAGGGTTACGCGACCCTTTCGCTGACTACGTATGCGCTTGTCTTGTAAGGCCGACTGAACAGGCCGAGCACCAGGGCCGCCAGTCGGTGGACTTTGCCCGGGCGGAACGAGCGAGTGGCAGCCAGAAACGTACCCGGCCTGCGGCGGCGGATGGCGGGCACGAGTGCCCACCATCCGCCGCCGCCAGCCAACCTGGGCGACGTCGAGGGGTCGAGGCCGCGAGGTGGTCCGGGTCATTCAGACGACGGGATGCCCACCTTGTCACCCTGGCCTCGACCAGATCCATGGCTTGAGGGCGCGACGGCAAATAGCTGACGCCGACTGGCGAAGCAGTGAGCTTTACCGCCTGCTATCGATCCTCAGCAGTCCGCCGCACCATCCGCATTCGGCTCGTAGAACAAACCGACCCGCACAGTTCCATAACCATACCCAGCAACAGTGATACAGCTCGAGTCGGGGTAGTTGTTGACCACGGCCCTCATACTCCGGGCACCGGAGCACGGGTTGTACAGCTGCGCCCAGTTATACCCACCGCTGGTATACGTCTTGTTGAGCGTGGCGCAGCCCAGAGTGTGGAAATCATCACTCGAAGCGGACGCCGGAGACGCCACGACGACCGACATGGAGCCGACGAGCGCGACTACCGACAGAGCTTTGGCTACCTTGCTTTGCAAGATGTTCCTCCCCGATCCGATTAGGTGCAGATGACATTAGACGAGCTATTCAAACCCTTCAACGTCTTGGCGTGTCAGGAAGCTGACAGTGAAAGATATTTGCTTGCGCGGGAAGCAGTGCTACCCACGAGAACCAAATCGGGAAAGCCGTCCGCGTGTTCAACCGCTGCGACGGCTGGTGGGGCTGCGTCCCTTCGACGACACCGACGGGAACGACCTCTTCGCGCTGCATAGCAACGCTCACTTCCGGTGCTGCTGGGACTCGCCGCCGTGGCGCGAGCCCCGCGCGCCGAACGGTTCGTCGCGGCGTGCCGGCGGATGGCGGAGGAGGGCACCGACCACGACGGACGCGCTAATCGGATGCACGCCCATGGATCCGCCGACATACTGCCCGGATGAGCTTTGATGCCGCCCGGGACGAGTGGCTGAGCCACGGATTCGTCACCCTGCCCGGCTACCTCCCGGCGGCGGACCTGGCACCGGCGCTCGGCGAGCTGGACACCATGTTTCCGTCCGCCGACGGCTTCCAGGACGGGACCGACCCGCGACGGGATCGCTACCTCGGAGACGAGTTCGCCGGCATCCGGGGCTTTCCCTTCGAGAGCTTGGAACTCAGCCTACTGGCGGTGGGCGACCGCCTGGTCCGGCTGGCCCGCGAGTTGCTCGGCGAGGAGATCTGCGGATCTCCTCGGCCAAGGCGTGGGCGAAGTTCACCGGAGCGGCCGACTACGACCAGGAGCTGCACCGCGACTACCTGAACCACACCCTGCTGGTGCCGACGGACGCTCCCGGGTACCGGCAGGTGGAGATGTTCGTCTACCTCGTCGACGTGCCCGAGGCCTCGGCCCGCCGCACCTGCTGTCCACGCGGCACACCCGGGACCTGCCGGCCAAGCCGAACTGGTACCCCCGGACGGACGTGGGCGGAGGGTTCGGCGACTTCGTCGCGCCGACCGGCAGCCCGCATCTCTACGAGGCGGAGGTGTCCGGCGCCGGTCCGGCGGGCACGGTGGTCGCGTTCCGGCCCGGCACGTTCCATCGGGGCACCGCCACGACCACGCCACGCGGGGCGCGCTACACCATGCATCTCTGCTTCCGGCCGGCCGCCGTCGGGTGGGGCGACCGGCACGCCTGGGCCGGGCGGAGTCACGAGCCCGGCTGGTACGGCTTCGTGAGCCGGGCGACCCCGACGCAGCTCGCGTTGTTCGGTTTCCCGCCACCGGGTCACCCCTACTGGACCGCCGAGACCGTCGGCGGTGTGGCCCAGCGTTACCCGCACCTGGACATGACGCCCTGGCGGGTCTGAGGCGCTAGCGTGCCGTGCCGGCGAGCAGCCACCGCCGGACCGGGATCTCCAGCAGGACCCGTGCCCCGTCCGGCGTGACGGGTTTCCGGATGTCCCAGCCCGCGTACTTGTCGGCGAAGGCGGCGACGACGGCGGGTGGGAAGTCGCCGTGGTGCAGCCGGGCGGCGCCTTCCGCGACGACCGGGTGGTCGCCACCCTCCAGCGCCAGCGAGACGCGCGGGTCCGCCGCCACGTTCCGGGCCTTGACGCTGCCGGCCTCGCAGCCGACCCACCAGACGCCGTCGGCGTGGACGAACCAGACCGGCGTCAGGTGCGGGGAGCCGTCCGGGCGCAGCGTGCACAGCCAGACGTTCCGCTCGTGGGCGAGTCGCGCCTCGACGTCGGGCGGAAGAGGTGCCGGCATCGGTCGGGCCATCCGGGAAGTTCACCACATCCGCATCCACGCGGGCGGGAGTGTCGGCGGTCGCCGCTAGGGTCCGTCCATGGTGACCGAGACGGATGTCCGCCTGCCCGACGGCCGCGTCCTGCACGTCTACGACACCGGCGGGGCGGGCCGGCTGCCCGTGTTCTGGCACCACGGCACGCCGAACGTCGGCGCCCCACCGGCCCCGCTGTTCGCCACCGCCGACCGCCTCGGCCTGCGCTGGGTGTCGCACGACCGGCCCGGCTACGGCGGCTCCACCCCGCTGCCGGATCGCGACGTCGCGTCGGCGGCGTCCGACGTGGCCGCGGTGGCCGACGCGTTGGGTCTCGACCGGTTCGCCGTGATGGGTCACTCCGGCGGTGGCCCGCACGCGCTGGCCTGCGGCGCGCTGCTGCCGGAGCGGGTGGTCGCGGTGGTGGCCGGCGCCGGGCTGGCGCCATACGGCGCGGCCGGGCTGGACTGGTTCGCCGGCATGGCGCCGTCCGGGGCGGCGTCGCTGCGCGCCGCCGCCGCGGGACGGGCGGCCAAGGAGGCGCACGAGGCCGCCGACGAGTCGTACGATTTCGGGTTCACCGACACCGACCTGGCCGCGCTGCGCGCCGAGTGGTCCTGGTTCGACAGCGTGGTCGGCCCGGCGGTCGCGTCCGGCCCGGGCGGGCTGATCGACGACGATCTGGCGTACGTGCGGCCGTGGGGTTTCGATCCGGCTGACGTCGCGCAGCCGGTGCTGCTGCTGCACGGCGACCGCGACGGCATCGCGCCGGTGGCGCACTCCGAGTGGCTGGCCGGCCGCTGCCCGTCGGCCGAGTTGCGCCGTTTCCCCGAGGACGGGCACATCTCCGTGCTCCGGCACGCCGGGTCGGCCCTGGAGTGGCTGCGCCGGCACGGCTGACCCGAAAACCGGACGGTCCAGCTCCGCTTTCACCGTCCGGGTAGCGACGCACCGCGTACCGAGGGTGACGGTTTCTGACAAAGCGTGTTATTCTCCGGCGTCAATCTTTGCCGCGCGGACCCGGACGGGTCGCTGCCGGAAGGACACCTCCCCGATGCCGGTGGCTGCCGCCACGACCCTGCCACGGTCCCCGTTGGACCGTCCGGCCGGCGGCGCGTTCACGCTGATCTTCACCACGCTGCCGGCGCTGCTCCGGCTCACCTGCGGGCTGGTCGGCGCGGTGGTCGCCCTGTCCGTGCGGACGGCGCCGGTGCGGGTGGCGCTGCTGGTCCCGGCCGTCGTCGCGCTCACCGCATGGTCCGGCTGGTACGCGGTCCGCGCGTTCCGGCACGGCGTCGGCGGCGCGTTGGTGGCCGGCGACGTGGCGCTGACCACCGCCACCGCGCTGGCCGTGCCGTGGCTGGTCGCGCCGGAGGTGCTGCCCGGCGAGGCGAGCTGGGTGGCGGTGCTGGCCAGCACCACCGTGATCAACGCGCAGGCCACCGCGCCGGCCCGCTGGTCGGTGCCGGCCGGCCTGCTGGTCACCGCCGCCTACGCGACCGGCGCCACGCTGGCCGGGAACCCGGTCGAGGCCCGCGCGCACACCGGCACGCTGCTGGTGCAGACCGGCTGCGCGGCGGTGATGACCGCGGTGATGCGCGGCTGGCTCGGCCGGGCCGACGCCGCGTTCGCCGGCTACCAGCGGCTGTCCCGCGAGGCGGTGGTGGCACGCGCCGCCCGCGAGGCGGAGCGGCGGCACAACCGGGACCTGCACGACACCGTGCTCGGCACGCTGACCATGGTCGGGCTGGGCGCGGTCGGAGGCAGTTCCGTGGCGCTGCGCGAGCGGTGCGCGGCGGATCTGCGTACGCTCAGCGCCCTGGCCGGGGCGCGGACCGGGACCGCACCCGGCGAGGTGGACCTCGACGAGCGGCTGCGCACGGTGCTGGCCGGGCTGCCGGATCTGGCGGTGACCGCGACGCTGCCGCCGTGCCGGCTGCCGGCGGAGGTCGCCGCGGCACTCGCCGACAGCGCCGCCGCCGCGCTGGCCAACGTGGCCCGGCACGCGCCGGGCGCGGCCACCACGCTGCGCCTGGCCCGCGCCGGCGGCGCCGTGGTGGTCGAGGTGGCCGACGACGGTCCCGGCTTCGACCCGACCACGGTCCCGGCCCACCGGTACGGGCTGCGCGAGTCGATCCACGGGCGGATGGCCACCGTGGACGGCCGGGCGGTGGTGACTTCCGCCCCTGGCGCCGGCACCCGGGTCCGGCTGGAGTGGTCCGATGGCGACTGAGTCGGGGACGACCCTGACCGGCGGGACCGCGGTGCACACCGGCCCGGCGGTGGACGCGGCCCCCCGGTTCCGGCCGGTGGCACGCGCCGGGACGGCCGGGGCGGCGCCCCAGGCGCACGCCGTGGCGGACGCGTCGGACCGGGGCGCCCGGCTCGTGGCGGTCGGCATCGCGTTGGCCTGGCACCTGGCGGTCAGCCTGCCTGCGGTGCTGGCGGCGGGGCCCGGCATGGCCGCTCCGGCGGTGGTGGCGGCCGGCTGGCTGGTGACCGCGCTGGTCGGCGTCGCCACCGGCGTACGTCTGCTGGGTGGTGGGTTGCCCCCGGCCCGGCGGCTGGCCGCGGTGCTGCTGGCGGTCGACGCGGCGGTCTTCGCGGCGGCCGGTGAGCGGTTCCTGTTCACCACCGCCAACTGGGTGTGGGGCGGGCTGGCCTGGTTCTTCCTGCTGGTGCTCTGGCAGCGGCCGGTGCGCTGGCTGCTGGCGCTGCTCGCCGCGCACGCGACGATCGCGCTGGTGGCGGTGGTGCTGCACGGCACGACCGCGCCGACTGACCTGAGCCGGTACGCGATGTACGTCTACGGCACCTCCACGTTGCCGGTGGCGGTCTTCGCCGGCGCGGCGGCGCTCACCGCGCTGGCCCGGGACCGGGCCGGCGCCGCCGCGGCGACGCTGGCCGTGGCCGCCGAACGGGAGGCCGCCGAGCGGGCCCGGAGCGAACGGCAGGCCCGGCTCGCCCTGGTCAGCGGCACCGCCGAGGAGGTGCTGGCGGCGCTGGCGACCGGCGACGCCGACCCGGCCGACCCGGCGGTACGCCGCCGCGCGGTGCTGGCCGCGGCTCGGCTGCGCCGACTGATCGCCGAGTCCGACGACGTGCCCGACCCGCTGCTGCACGAGTTGCGGGCCGCCGCCGACCTGGCCGAGCGGAACGGTCTGCCGATCGAGCTGGTGGCGGTCGGCACGCCGCCGGAACTGCCGGTCGACGTGCGCCGGGCCCTGGCCGACCCGCTCACGGCGGCGCTCGCCGGTGCCCGCGGCGGGGCGCGGCTGACGGTGGTCGCCGGCCCGGACGAGGTGGTGGTCAGCCTGGTGACACCGGATCACGACGGCCCGGACGATCCGCTGCCGCCGCCCGACGGGGACGGACCGGTGGCGTACCTGCACGAGCGGGACGGGGAGATCAGATGGACGCAGACCCGCTGGCGGCAGGCGTGAACGCCGGGCAGCCGGTCGGGGTGGCGATCGTCGACGACCACCCCGTGGTGATCGACGGGGTGCGCGCCTGGCTCTCCTCGGAGCCGCGGTTGCGGGTGCTGGCGACCGGCGACGATCCCGACACGGTGCTGCGGGCCGCGCCGGGGGCCGAGGTGGTGCTGCTCGACCTGCGGCTGCACGGGCGGATGGTGCTCGACAAGCTGGCCGAGTTGAGCGCCGCCGGGCGGCGGGTGGTGGTCTACTCCGAGCACACCGACCCGCAGACCATGCTGGCCGCGCTGGACGCGGGCGCGGTCGCGTTCCTCGCCAAGCACGAGGGGCGGGAACACTGCGTGGCCACCGTGCTGGCGGCGGCGAGCGACCGCCCGTACGTGCCGCCGGCACTGGCCGGCGCGATGGTCGGCGACGCCCGGCCGGACCGGCCGTCCCTGTCGGACAAGGAGCGTGAGGCGTTGCTGCTGTGGTTCCAGTCGATGTCGAAGGCGTCGGTGGCGCGCCGGATGCAGATCAGCGAGCACACCGTGAAGCAGTACGTGGACCGGGCCCGGATCAAGTACACCCGGGCCGGGCGTCCGGCGGCCACCAAGGCGGCGCTGCTCGCCCGCGCGATCGAGGACGGCCTCGTCCGACCGGAAGAGATCGGCATCTACCGGTCACAGGCGTCGGCCGACCGGCCGACCCCCTAACGGGTGTCATGACAGCCGCCCCGGTGATCGGTCAGGCTCACCGGTACCGCCAACCGTCCCGGGAGGTCGTACCGTGCCGGAGGACGCCGCACCCTTCTTCATCGGGCCACACCGCTTCGACACCGACGACGACCCCAGCCGTCCCCTGCTCGACCGGCGCTACGCGCTGGTGCTCGACCCCGGTGAGCGGCTGCTCGCCCAGCACCGGCTGCCGGTCACCGGTCACCTGCTCGGCCCCACCGAGGACGTCCGCTGCTGGGCGTTGCCCGACGCGGCGTCGGTCACCGTGACCGACCGGCGGCTGGCGTACCTCTGCACCGGCTCCGAGCTGTCCCTGGTCCCCGGGCGGGACAGCCCGACCGGCGCCCGGCACCGGCGTCCGGTCCGGCTGTCCCGCCTGGTCAGCGGTCAGATCCGCTGGCAGTGGCCGTCCCGGCTGGAGCTGGTCGAGATCGACGACGACACGGCGGAGCTGCGGGTGGTCTGCGACGCGCTGCGCACCATCCGGCAGCCGGCGCTGGCACTCACCGGCCCGGTCGCCCTGGTCACCGCGCTGGCCCGGCAGGTACGCCGCGCGGTGGCCGGGTTCCGGCTGGCCCACTCCGATCTGGTCGACCTGTCCCCGCCGGAGCGGGACGCGCTCGCCACCCGGGTCGCTGCCTCCCCCGGCCCGACGGTGGGGGTGGTGACGCTGCCCGGTTCGCTGCCGGTGGAGTTCCTGTCCCGCGAGGACTACTACCGTCAGCCGGCGGCGGAGGCGCTGGGGCCCCGGTTCGACTTTCTGGCCCGGGACCGACCCGGCTCCGCCTGCTGACCCTCGCCGGTCGTCGTGCCCCCGATGCGGCCCGGGGCCGCGCAGGGCCGCCCGACCGCAGGGCGGCCCAACCGCCGGGCCGCCCGACCGCAGGGCGGCCCGA
Organism: Micromonospora sp. NBC_01392; assembly: GCF_045040125.1. Lineage (NCBI taxonomy): Bacteria > Bacillati > Actinomycetota > Actinomycetes > Micromonosporales > Micromonosporaceae > Micromonospora > Micromonospora sp. NBC_01392. The sequence goes on from NZ_CP109549.1 coordinate 6,019,202, forward strand.
CCGCCGGGCCGCCCGACCGCAGGGCCGCCCGACCGCAGCCGCCCGCCTGGTCCTGCCGATCGGCGCCCGGGTAGACCCGACGCGGCCCAGTCAACGTGTTCGGGCGGCCTACGAACTTGATGGCATGGATGACTCATGAGCCTCGCGCCGCGAAGCCGGGACCGGGGCCGGGGCCGGAGGGCAGGCCCGCGCGAAGCCGGAGCCGGGGCCGGAAGGCAGGTCCACACGCGAAGCCCTGACCGGAGTCGACGCGCGAAAGCCCGGGCCGGGAAGCGAGCCGGGCTCGGCGCGGCCTCGTCCGGTCCGGCCCGCCGTGCTTTCGCCCCACCGAACACCGCGGGCCGTGACCCATTCTCGCCATCAAGTTCGTAGGCTGCCGGGATTGCTCTCCCCCGCCCGCGCGGCAAGCGTGGCCCGACCCGCGCGGCAAGCGTGGCCCGACCCGCGCCGCAAGGCGTGGCCCGACCCGCGCGGCAAGGCAGGCCACCTGCCCGCCGCGCGGGCGGCGCGGTCAGGAGGTGCTGCGGGAGCGGCGGTCGGACCGGTCCAGCTCGACGGCCTGCTCCGGGGTGGGCGCGCCGCCGCCCAGGTGGGCCGGCTGCCACCAGGCGTCGTCCGGGCCGGCCGGCTGGTCCGGGTAGTCCCGCTGGGCGCGGTCGACGAGCGCCGACAGCCGGGTGCGCAGGTCGGCGGTGAGGGCGGTGGCGTCCGGGTAGGCGGCCGGGTCCATCGGCTCGCCGACCAGGATGGTGATCGGGGTGTGCCGGCGGGTCAGGGTGCGCGGGCGCCCCTTGGTCCAGAGCCGCTGGGTGCCCCAGAGCGCGACCGGCAACAGCGGCACGCCGGCCTCCTGCGCCATCCGGGCCGCGCCGTTCTTGAGGTCCTTGACGGTGAAGGACCGGCTGATCGTCGCCTCCGGGAAGACGCCGACCACCTCGCCCCGGCGCAACGCGCCGACCGCGCTGGCGTACGACCCGGCGCCGGCGGCGCGGTTGACCGGGATGTGCTTCATGCCGCGCATCAGCGGGCCGGAGACCCGGTGCCGGAAGACGCTCTCCTTGGCCATGAAGCGGACCAGCCGGCGGGACTCGTGCGCGCCGTAGCCGCAGAAGATGAAGTCGAGGTAGCTCACGTGGTTGGACGCGAGCACCACCCCGCCGGTGCGCGGCACGTGGTGGCTGCCCCGCACGTCCAGGCGCAGGTCGAGGGCGCGGAACATCGTCTTGGCGGCGGTGATCACGGGCGGGTACACGAGTTCCGGCATCCGGCAACTTTACCGCGCGTAGGTTACCCGACCGTAGCGCCACTCTGCCCTGGGCAGAGCCGGGTCGCGGAGCGGTCCGGCCGCGACCACGATGGGGGGATGACCGAACGCGGCGTGCTGCTCTGGATCCACGGCGGCGGCTGGCGGGCCCGCTCCTCGGAGGACGGCGCCGCGCTGGCGTCGCTCGGCCTCCGGGTGGTCGCCGCCGACTACCGCTTCTCGCACGAGGCCCGCTGGCCGGCCCAGCTCGACGACGTACGCGCCGCCGCGCGGGCGGCCCGGGCCTCCGCGGGCGGCCGGCCGCTGCTGGTCGGCGGCGACTCGGCCGGCGGGACGCTCGCCCTGCACCTGGCCCTGCGCGGGGTGGACCGGCCGGGCGACGTGACGGCCGCGCTGGCGTACTGGGCGCCTGTCGACCCGCTCGACGACGAGCAGCGGCGCCGCCGGCCCTCGGGCGACGACCCGTGGGCCGACCTGCTGGGGCACCCGCCGGCCGCCGGTGATCCGGCCACCGCCGACGCCACCGTCGCCAGTCATCTCGGCGCCGGCGTGCCGGTGCTGCTGGTGCAGGGCCGGGACGACGTGCCGGTGCCGGCCGCGCAGGCGGTCGAGCTGGCCGGCCGGCTGCTCGCCGCCGGCCACCCGACGCACCTCTGGCTCACCCACGGCGGTCACGCGCTCGACCTGGCCCGCCCCGACCTGCGCGCGGTCACCGCCGCGTTCCTGGACAACGTCCTGCCGGCGGCCCGGGCCGACTAGGTTCGGTGGTATGCCCGATCTCGCCGCGATCGTCATCCACTGCCGCGATCCGTACCTGCTCGCCCCGTTCTGGAGCGCGGTCAGCGGGCTGCCGGTGGCGGAGGCGGACCGGGAGAAGCTCGCCGGCCGGACACTGGGACCGGCCGAGGCGGTGCTGCTGCGCGACCCGCACGGGCGGCGGCCGGACCTGTGGATCAGCCCGGCCGGTGAGCTGCCCGCGCCCGGCCGGATCCACCTGGACCTGGTCGGCGACGCCGAGGAACGCGCCGCCGTGCTGGAGGCCGGCGCGACGGTGGTCCGCGAGCTGCCCCGGTGGACCGTGCTGGCCGACCCGGAGGGCAACGAGTTCTGCCTGCTGCCGCCGAACGAGGCGCACGCCGAGGGGCCACCCGCCGGCCACTGAGCCGGCCGGCGTCACCCGGCCGGGTTGTGCAGGTCCAGCCGGCCCCGGGCGAACGCGTCCACCCGGCCCCAGCGACCCGGGATGTCCAGCACCTCGATCCGCCCCATGCCCACCGGCAGCTGCGGGTCCACCGCCAGGTGCCCCTCGTGCGGCTCCAACCCCAGCATGGTCCGGATCAGCAGCAGCGGCGCCCCGGTCGACCACGCCTGCGGGCTGCAGGCGGTCGGGTACTCCACCGGGAACTTGGTCAGCTCCCGCTGGTAGCCGCCGAACGCCTCCGGCAGCCGGCCGTCGAAGTAGCTGGCCGCGTCCAGGATGCCGTTGGCCACCGTGGCCGCCTCGTCGGCGAAGCCGTACCGGCGCAGGCCCCAGGCGACGAACGAGTTGTCGAACGGCCAGATCGTGCCGTTGTGGTAGCCGATCGGGTTGTAGCGGACCTCGCCCTCGGCCAGCGTCCGCACCCCCCAGCCGGACCAGAGCCGCGGCCCGACCAGGTGCGCGGCGATCTGCGGCGCCCGCTCGTCGTCGACGATGCCGCTCCACAGCAGGTGGCCGATGTTGGAGCTGAGCACGTCGCACTGCCGCCCCTCCGGGTCCAGCGCGAGCGCGTAGAAGCCGCCGTCGGCGACCCACCAGTCGCGGTTGAACCGCGCCTTCAGCTCCGCCGCCTCGCGTTCCAACTGATCGGCGTACGCGGGGTCGCCCCAGAACTCCCGGGCCAGGCGGGCGGCGCGCGTCTTCGCGTCGTACGCGTACCCCTGCACCTCGCAGCTCGCCCGGGGGAACGGCGGCAGCGTGCCGTCGGCGTAGGAGATGGAGTCCCAGGAGTCCTTCCAGCACTGGTTCTCGAGGCCGGTGTCGATGTTGCGCCGCTCGTACCAGATGTACCCGTTGCCGACCAGGTCGGCGTAGTCGTCGATCCACTTCAGCGCGGCGCGGCACTCCCGTTCCAGCTCCTTGACCAGCGCGACGTCCCCGCTCCACCGCTCGTACTCGTCGAGCAGCACCACGAACAGCGGGGTCGCGTCCACCGAGCCGTAGTAGGGCGAGTGCGGCTGCTCCTCGAACGCGGCGGTCTCGCCGTACCGCATCTCGTGCAGGATCCGGCCCGGGTCCTCGTCCCGGAAGTCGTCGAACCGGGTGCCCTGGAGCGCGCCGAGGATGCGCAGCGTGGTCTTCGACATCTCGGGCGCGAACGGCAGCACCTGGAGGCAGGTGAGGATGCTGTCCCGGCCGAACATGGTCATGAACCAGGGCAGGCCGGCGGCGGGCAGCGTCTGCCCGCCGAGCGACAGCGGTGAGAAGCGCAGTGCGGCGAGGTCGACCAGGCTCCGCTGGTAGGTCGCGGAGACCCCGCCGTGCTCACTGTTGACCTTGGGGGCCTGGTCGATCCACTCCTCCAGGTCGTGCTGGAGCGCGAGCCGCTCGGTGCCGTGCGCGCGTAGTCCCATCCGCAGGTCCCGGCCACCCGGGCCGATGGCGAACGTCTGCACATCGATGAGGACGTCCCACTGTTCGTTGGGCTCCAGGTGGATGCTCCAGGCGAAGCCCCGGCTGTCGTAGCGGGCCGGCTGGTTCGCGGAGAGGACCGTCTCCCGCTTGAAGTTGCCCCGCCGGTAGCCCAGCCGCAGCCGGTCCGACTCCGCCTCGGCGTACAGTTCGCCCTTCTTGTTGAGGATCTCGTCCTTGACCTGGAAGAGGTCGGCGAAGTCGGCGCCGGCGTCGATCCGGATCTCCAGGTCCACCGCGTTCTCGTCGTGGTTGAGCACGGTCAGCGTCTCCCGGAAGCTGCCGCCCACCGCCCGTTCCCGGATGACCGACAGCTTCGCGTCGACGTAGTGCGTGGCCATGCCGGGCACCAGGAAGAAGCGCGCCTCGTAGTACTGGAGGTCGTCGTAGGAGAGCGCGTTGAGCCGCTCGCCGTCGACCGTGAGCACCCACTTCGACAGGTACCGCGTGTCGAGGGAGAACAGCCCGGTCGGTTCCGTCGGCGTGGCCTCGATGTCCCCGGTGTCCTCGGAGACCACGAACGTGTTGCCGTCCAGGATCCGGACGGTGTTGTTCCCGGCCATCAGGCGGCCCTCCTGGCGAATGCGTGGCGCGGCCCGCGGGAGTCCGGCGGGCCCGGAAAGACGCGCTCGATCTGCAACACGAGTCGGAGGTCGCCGACGACCGTCATGTCGCCGCGCAGCAACGCCGCGATGGCGTTCTCCTCACCACCGACCAGCTCGGCGAAGAGCCGGGGCTCGGTCCCGACCACGGTGTCCGCCTCGCCGTCCTCCTGCCGGACCCGCAGGTTGCCCCGGTCGATCTCCAGCAGCCAGTGCGTGGTCCGCGCGCCTTCGTGCAGGTCGAACCGGAGCGTCCCGGACGTCTTGACCAGCAGCGGCTCGAACCCGCGCCGGTCCAGGTCCTCGAAGAATCTCGTGGTCGTGTCCACCATCGAAGGTGACTCCTCCCGCGCTCGGCGGCCTCCTCGTCGACCGGACGGGTCCCCGCCACGCCCCCGGGTCAACCTCGCCCGGATCGGGTGAGGCGACCGGACCGGACATGCGGAACGCCGCCCCCGAACCGGGGGCGGCGTCACCACGTCGGCAGGTCAGTTGTTGGGGTCGTCGGCGCTGATGTCCGCGAGCACCGACTGGGGTTCCCGCTCCACCGCCAGGTCACCCATCGACACCAGGCCGACCAGCTTCCCGTCCTCGATGACCGGGAGCCGGCGGACCGCGTACGTGCGCATCAGGTCGGCGGCGGCCACCGCGTCGTCGTACTGGCTCACCGTCACCACGTCCTTGCTGGTGATCTCGTTGAGCCGGGTGGTGGCGGGGTTACGGTCCTCGGCCACGCCCCGGACCGTGATGTCCCGGTCCGTGACGATGCCGACCACGTTGTCGCCGTCGGTCACCACCACGTCGCCGATGGCGCTGTCGCGCATCTCCTGCGCCGCCGCGGTGAGCGTGTCGTTGCCGTCCATCGTCACCAACCGGGTCGTCATGAACTCTCCGACCGTTGTCATGGTGCTCCCCTCTCGGTGTCGGCACCGCGGTCTACCCGCCGCCGCAGGCGGGGTAACTCGGGCGGTTCACCCCCGGCGCCGGATCCGCCGGCGGATCTCGTAGGAGCCGTTGCTGGACAGCCCGTAGAAGAGCGGCAGCAGCAGGAACACCACAAGCGCCACCGGCACGCTCACCCACCACCCCACCAGACCGGCGATCGCGTACGCGGCCACGCCGAACAGCGCGCGGAGCCGCTCGGCGGCGAAGAACCGGCGTGGCACACCGGCCTGGCGCAGCTCCGGGCGCCGGTGCAGGTAGTGGTACAGCCACAACCAGGTGGCCGAGAGGAGGACGCCGAGCAGCGCGTAGGCGCCGATCGCGACCCGTTCGTCGGACACGTCGCCCTTCTCCACCGCGCGGGAGACCAGCGCGGTCACGAACGGCAGCAGGGCCACGCCGAACAGCACCCCCAGGTTGGCCCAGTCCAACCCACGGTCGGCGCACCGGACCCGGAGGAACGTGCCCTTGTGGTTCAGCCAGTTGACCGCCACGTAGAGGAAGGACGTGCCGAAGGCGAGGTAGACCGGCCACTGTTCGAGCAGGGCGTGCGGCATCCTGCCCGGCGTCACCTCGGGCACGCTCAGGTCGAGCACCAGCAGCGTGATGACGATGGCGAAGACCGCGTCGCTGAATCCGATCACCCGGGCCGTGTCCGAGCGCAGCCCGGCCTCGACCTCCTCGACGTCCCCGGTGTCGCGTCCGGCCGCCATCGGTGCCTCCGCCCGCCGGCGCGGGTCGCCGGCAACCGGCCCCGCATACCCGCTGCGGAGGCGTCCGTGCCGGCACGGACGCCTCCCGCGGTGCGGTCCCGGGCGGGGTCAGCGCTCGGCGGCGACCAGCTCGGCGAGCTGTACGGCGTTGAGCGCCGCGCCCTTGCGCAGGTTGTCGTTCGAGCAGAACAGCGCCAGCCCGTGCTCAACCGTCTCGTCCACCCGGATCCGTCCGACGAACGTCGGGTCCTGGCCGGCCGCCACCAGCGGGGTGGGCACGTCACGCAGCGCCACCCCGGGCGCGCCGTCGAGCAGCTCGCGGGCGCGGGCCGGGTCGATCGGCCGGGCGAACCGGGCGTTGATCTGCAACGAGTGACCGGTGAACACGGGCACCCGTACGCAGGTGCCGGAGACCTTCAGCCCGGGGATCTCCAGGATCTTGCGGCTCTCGTTGCGCAGCTTCTGCTCCTCGTCGGTCTCGTCGGAGCCGTCGTCGACGATCGAGCCGGCCAGCGGCAGCACGTTGAACGCGATCGGCGCGGCGAACATCCGCGGCGCGGGGAACTCGACGGCGGTGCCGTCGAAGGCGAGCGCGCTCGCGCCCTCGGCCACCTTGCGGACCTGGTCGTCCAGCTCGGCCACACCGGCCAGGCCGGCGCCGGAGACCGCCTGGTAGGTGGCGACGACCAGGCTGACCAGCCCGGCCTCGGCGTGCAGCGGGCGCAGCACCGGCATGGCGGCCATCGTGGTGCAGTTCGGGTTGGCCACGATGCCCTTGGGTCGGTCGGCGAGGGCGTGCGGGTTGACCTCGGCGACCACCAGCGGCACCGCCGGATCCATCCGGTACGCCGACGAGTTGTCGATCACCACGGCGCCGGCCTCGGCGACCCGGGGCGCCAGCTCCTTCGAGGTGCTCTTGCCGGCCGAGAAGAGCACGATGTCCAGGCCGCGGTAGTCCGCGGTGGCCGCGTCCTCGACCGTGACCTCGCCGTCGCGCCACGGCAGCGCCCGCCCGGCCGACCGCGCCGAGGCGAACAACCGCACCTGCTCCGCCGGGAACTCGCGTTCCGCCAGCACCTGCCGCATCACGCCACCGACCTGGCCGGTGGCACCCACAATGCCGATCCTCATGCCCGCGAGGCTACCCAGCCGGGCCGGGCGGGCGGGAAGCGTTTCCCAGCGCGCGGGCCGGGGCGACGGGAATCACACACCCCGCCGCCCCCACCGGTCACGCGTGGTCGACCACCTCGCCGAGGTCGGCGGCCACCAGTTCGTCCCGGATCACCGCCGCGTCGCCCTCGACCACCAGGGTCAGCGCCTCCGGGTGCAGATGCGTCGCGGCGGCCGCGGAGACCTCCTCGACGGTGGCCGCGAGCAGCGCCTCGCGCAGCGTGGCGTGGTAGTCGTCCGGCAGGTCGTGCACCACCAGCGTGGTGAGCGCCGACGCGATCGCCCGCGGGCTCTGCAACTCGACCGAGAGCTGCCCGGCCCGCCAGGAACGGGCCACCTCCAGCTCCTCCTCGGTCACCCCGGCCTCCCGGGTACGCGAGACCTCCCCCACCGACTCGACGAGCGCCGGCGCGGTCACCGCGGTCTGCACGCCGGAGCTGACCGCGAACCGGCCGAACCGCCGCGACGAGGCGAAGTCGCCCCGGATCCCGTACGTGTAGCCGCGCACCTCACGGATCAGGTGGTTGAGGCGGGAGGTGAACGCGCCGCCGAGCACGGTGCCGGCGAGCGTCATCGGCACGTGGTCGGGGTGGCCGCGGTGCGGGGACGGGTGGCCCAGCCGCAGCGTGGACTGCACCGAGCCGGGCCGGTCGACCAGGATGATCCGCCGCCGGTCGGCGAGCGGCACGTCGATCGGGCCGCCCCGGTCGACCGGGCCGCCACCGGTGCCGACGAACGCCGCCGCGCCGAGCGCGTCCAGGTCGATCCGTTCCAGGTCGCCGGCGACGATCAGCGTGCCGGGGCGGATGAACCACTCCGAGTGGAAGACCGTGACGTCGTCCGCCTCCAGCGCGGCCACGCTGCCCGGGTCGCCGTAGAGCGGGCGGCCCCACCGGTGTTCCACGCCGAACAGGTCGGCGCGCAGCACCGCGTCGGCGCGCGGGCCCGGGTTGGCCCAGTCCATCCGCAGCGCGGTCGCCTCGTCGTCGCGGACCCGCAGCACGTCGGCCGGATCGAGCCGCGGCGTGCGGACCGCCTCGGCCATCAGCTCCACCGCGGCGCTCAGCCGCTCCACCGGGACCTGCACGCTGACCTGGAACGAGTCCCAGTCGAGCCCGGCCACCAGCTCGGTGCCGAGCGCCTCGATGGCCAGCGCGTACGCGGTGGCGTCCCGGTGCGCGGTGCCCTCCTCCAGCGCCTTGGCCAGCACCGCGCCGAGGCCCTCCTTGCCGACCGGCTCCCGGCCGGCGCCGCCGTCGAGCAGCAGCAACGCGACGGCGAGGTTCTGCCCGGGCAGGTGCGCGGCGACCACCTGACCACCGGCCACCGTCCGCCGGACCACCTGGGGGAACCGGTAGGCGCGGGCGGCGCCCGAGCCGGGACGGGTGGCGATCAGCGTCATGAGGTCTCCTCGGGCAGGTAGGTCAGGATCACCCGGTCGGCGGCGCCGAGCAGCTCGGCGGCCTGCTCGGCGATCTGCTCGGCGGTGACGGCGAGCCAGCCGGGCAGCCGGTCGGCGGCGCGGGCCGGGTCGCCGAACTGGGTGGCGTAGCGGCCGAGCGTGTCGGCGCGGCCGTCCACCGTGGACATCTGCCGCCACCACGAGGTGCTCAGCAGCGCCTTGGCGCGGTCCAGCTCGGCGGCGGTCACCGGCACGGTGGCCAGCTCGTCGACCACCTCGGCCAGCCCGTCGCGCAGCCGCTCGGCGGTCACGCCGGGGCGGGCGGTGGCGGTGGCGATCAGCGGGGCCGGCGCGTGCGCCAGGTCGACCCCGTACGCCCCGACCAGGTCCGGCTGGGCGATCCGTTCCCCGTCGGCGAGCCGCTGGTAGAGCCGGCTGCCCCGGCCGCTGCCCAGCACGGTGGCGAGGACCGTGGTCACGTCGTACCCGGTGGCGCCGAACGGGTGGGTGCGGTGCGCGAGGTAGACGCGGGGGGCGGGCACGTCGGCGGTGACCGTCTCCACCGCCGGCCGGCCGGTGGCCGGCACGGTGCGGCCGTCCGGGGCGGCCGGGATGTCCGGGCGCGGCGCGAGGCCGCCGAAGTACTTGTCGGCCAGCGCGAACACCTCCGCGGCGGGGGCGTCGCCGACCACGGTGAGCACCGCGTTGTTCGGCGCGTAGTAGGTGGCGTGGAACGCCTGGAAGGTGGCCAGGTCGGCGGCGTTCAGGTCGGCCATCGACCCGATCGTGGCGTGGTGGTAGGGGTGGCCGGGCGGGTAGAGCAGCGGCAGCAGCCGCAGCCAGGCGTCGCCGTAGGGGACGTTCTCGTAGCGCTGCCGCCGTTCGTTCTTCACCACGTCGCGCTGGTTGTCGAGCGTCTCCTGGGTGAGCGCCGGCACCAGGCCGCCCATCCGGTCGGCCTCCAGCCAGAGCGCCAGCTCCAGGTGTTCGGCCGGAACGGTCTCGAAGTAGTTGGTCCGGTCCGGGTTGGTGGTCGCGTTGAGTGAGCCGCCGGCGCCCTGGATCAGCTTCATGTGCTCGGTCTTCGCCACGTTCACCGAGCCCTCGAACATCAGGTGCTCGAAGAGGTGGGCGAAGCCGGTCTGGCCCGCCGGTTCGTGGCGGGACCCCACGTCGTACCAGAGGTTGACCGCCACGGCCGGGGCGGTGCGGTCCTCGCTCACCACCACACGCAGGCCGTTGTCCAGTCGGGTCGTCTCGATCGGCCAGGGGAAACCGCTGTCGGGCATGGCACGACGCTATCCGATCCGGTGGGCGGAAAGGGGAGCCGCGCCCGCGTCGTCGCCGCGCGACGGGGTATCAGCTCGGCATGACCCCCGCACCGTCCGCCGTCGAGCGGGCCGCCGCCGCGCTGGCCCGGCTCCGGCACGCCCGGCTGCTGCATCCCGCCGGTCGCGTGTTCGCCGCCGAGGCGATGATCTGGGGTACGCCGGGACCACCGACCGGGGTGCCGCTGCTGGACCTGCCCGGCCGGTGGCCGGCCACGGTCCGGCTCTCCAAGGGCACGCCGACGCCGCCCGGCTGGCCGGACGTGCTGGGCGTGGCGGTCCGGCTGCACCGGGACCCGGAACCGCCGATCGATCTGCTGGTCAGTTCCAGCGGCGCCGCGCCGGTGCTGCGGAACCTGCCGCTGCCCCGGCGGCGCTTCACCGGGACGTACACCTCGATCATGTCGTTCCGGGCCGGGGCCCGGCGGCTGTTCCTGGCCGTGCTGGCCGACCCGGACTCACCCGACCTGGGTCGCTCGCTGGCCGAGGCCGGCGCGGCGGTGGCCGGCGACGAGCCCCGGCTGGTGCTCGCGGTGGCCTCGGCGGTGGGTCCGTGGCGGCCGTTCGGCGAGGTGCGCCTGGGTGGCCGGCACGGCGACCCGGAGGACGCCGTGCCGGCCTTCGACCCGATCGGCAACGTGCCGCCGGGGCTGCGGCTGGCCGGCCCGCTGGCCCGGTTGCGGGACGCCAGTTACCGGGGGTCCCGCCGCGGCCGGGGCGCGCCGCTCAGTCGGGAGGCTCGACGGGGGTGACGGTCTCGGCGGACGTGCGGTGCTCCAGCACCGTGTCCGGGGCGGCGTTCTGGTCCTCCTCCCGGAGATCCGACTCGGCGAGGATCGCGTCGGCCTGGGCCTGCGCGTCGTCGCTGCCCGCCGCCGCCTCCTCGGGCAGCAGGTGCGCGCGGGATTCGATCCGGTCCTGGTCGCTCTGATGGTGGCTCATGGGTTCCCCCATACCCCGCGTCCCGCTTGGCGGAACGGCACGGGCATTCCCGGGCGCGTCGGGTACGCTGGCTGACGTGACGCGGTCGTATCGATGGTTTAGGCAGCCGGCTGGAGGAGCCGGTGACTCGACCGTGAGCTGACGTCACCTCCTCTTCGAGCCGGCCGGGCAGGGATGATTCCCTGCCCTTTCGCATGCGAGCAGCCGGCTCGACACCCTGGGCGCCGGCCCCGGGGCGCGGTCGGCGGAAGGATTCCCACCGTGACCACGTCTCCGGACGCCCGCCGGGTCATCGACCAGCGGATCGACCGCGTCGTGCCGTTGACCACCCCGGCCCTGCTCCACCACCACCTGCCGCTCGACGCGCCGCTCGCCGAGGCCGTGATAGCCGGCCGGCGCACGGTCGCCCGGGTGCTGGACCGCGCCGACGACCGGCTGCTGGTGGTGGTCGGCCCGTGCTCGGTGCACGACCCGGCCGCCGCGCTGGAGTACGCCGGACGGCTGCGTGAGGCGGCCGACCGGGTCGCCGACGACCTGCTCGTGGTGATGCGGGTCTACTTCGAGAAGCCGCGCTCGACCGTGGGCTGGAAGGGCCTGATCAACGACCCGGCGCTGGACGGTTCGGGCGACGTGAACACCGGTCTGCGGACCGCGCGGGCGCTCCTGCTCGACGTGCTGCGGTTGGGCCTGCCGGTGGGCTGCGAGTTCCTCGACCCGATCACCCCGCAGTACATCGCCGACACGGTGGCCTGGGGCGCGATCGGCGCCCGGACCGTGGAGAGCCAGGTGCACCGGCAGCTCGCCTCCGGCCTGTCCATGCCGATCGGCATGAAGAACCGCCCCGACGGCAGCATCGGCACGGCTGTCGACGCGATCCGGGCGGCCGGCGTACCGCACGTCTTCCCCGGCATCGACGTCTCCGGCATCCCGGCGATCATGCACACCCGGGGCAACGCCGACGGGCACCTGGTGCTGCGCGGCGGCGGTGGCCGGCCCAACTACGACGCGGAGTCGGTGGCCGGGGCGCTGGACCTGCTGCGCGCCGCCGGGCTGCCCGAACGCGTGGTGATCGACGCCAGTCACGCGAACAGCGGCAAGGACCACCGCAACCAGCCGCTGGTCGCCGCGGACGTGGCCGGGCAGCTCGCCGCCGGGCAGCGCGGCATCGTGGGGATCATGTTGGAGAGCTTCCTGCACGAAGGCCGGCAGGACCTGGACCCGACCCGGGAGCTGGAGTACGGCCGCTCGATCACCGACGCCTGCATCGGCTGGGACACCACCGACGAGGTGCTCGACCACCTGGCCCAGGCGGTCCGCGCCCGCCGCGCCGCGCTGCCCACCCCCGCCTGAGCTCCGTTGGGCGGCGTTTGACCGGTTCGGGGCCGGGTAGGTGGTCGGCGTGACCGATGACGCGCCCGTGACCGAGCAGCCGGACACCAGGCCGCTCGACGACCTGCTCGACGACCTCTACCACGGCCAGGAGCGGATCAGTCAGACCGACATCTACCGCCGCGCGGTGGCCGCCGAGCTTCCGGCGGAGCTGCTCACCCGGATCGCCGCGCTCCCCCAGGGCGAGTACGCGGTGGACGAGGTGGCGGACCTGCTGGGCGGCACGGTCGCCTGAGCCCCCGCCGACGAGAGGACCCGACATGACCGACCGCGAACCCGAGCACGAGCACCTGGCGGCGCTCGGCCAGCCCCCGGAGGGCGTGGACACGCTGCCGGAGCCGGACTTCGCCAACGAGCACGACCGCACCGCGGTGGACCGGGACATCGTCACCGGGGAGGACGAGCGGGAGCCGGAGACGTCGCGCGGCTGGGCCGGCGAGGACCACGGCACCACGCCCACCTGATCGGGCGGCACGACGAGGGGGCCGGCGCGTACGCGCCGGCCCCCTCGTCGTCGTGGTCACTCCTCGTGGTGTCCGCCCTCGGCGGCCCGCTGGGCCACCGCGTACCCCATCTGGAGGAAGTCGGACGCGGCGACCGCGGTCAGCGCGGTGGCCACCAGCCGGGTCAGCCGGGGGGCCAGCACCAGGCCGCCGGTGAGCCCGGTGGCCACCCACACCGCCAGGCAGAACGGGCAGCTCACCAACTCGCCGAGCGCGTGCCGGGTGGGGCTGCCCTCGTCCCGGACCTGCTCCATCACCTCGCCGCTGCCGATCGGGTGGTCGTAGCGGGTGAACGGCGCCCGCAGCGGACTGGTGATGGCGTCCTTGGACAGCAGCCGGCTCAGCTTGTGCGTGGCGATCGAGAGCAGCACCACGTCACCGGGCGAGGGCCGCTCCGGCACCGGTCGGCCGGTGACCCGGACCAGCCCGACCAGCGCGCCGGTCACGCCGGCGTAGGTGCCCATCGCCTTCAGGTAGCCCTCCAGCGGCCGGTGCTCGTGCGGCGCGTACGCCTGGCGCAGACGCGCCACCTTCTGCTTCAGGCCACTCCCGGTCAACCCGGTCTCCCTCGTCGTCATGACAGCCGGGCTCAGCCGGCGGTCAGGTTGTCGCCGACCTCGCGGTCGAGGTTGGCCAGGATCTCGTCGGCCAGGCCGTGGTCCGGGCCGGCCAGGTCCAGCCGGACGCGGGCGCCGCCGGCGTCGGCCGGTTCCACGTCGATCTCCGCGGACCAGTCGGCGCTGCTCCACCGCGCCCGCATGTCGTCGGCGTCGAGCACCTCCACCCGGCAGGCGCCGGAGCCGCGCAGCTCCTCGGGCAGCCAGGCGGCGGACCGGTCCGGGTCGGTGGCGGTGTTGAACACCACCTCGGGCGGCGCGGACATGCCGCGCTCGGCGTGGCTGGCCATCAGGCGTCCCGCAGCCGGTGCGGGTCGATCTCCCGGCCGGGGTGCCGGGCCAGGTACTCGGTCTCCAGCTCGGCGGTGCGGCGCAGGTGGTTGGCGAGCGCGGAGTCGGTGGCGTGCCGCAGCGTGTCCAGCCGGGTCCGGTGCAGGCTCCGCACCTCCCGGATCAGGTCCTCGTCGCTCAGCTCGGCGGGATCCACGCCGGGCAGGTCGCCGTCGGTGGCCCCGGCGCGGGCGTGGTCCCCGTCCCACTCGGTGACGCGCTGCTCCGGGCTGGTGTCCCGGCGTACCGATTCGGTCATCGTCGCCCCCTCGTCTCGTTCGGGCTGGCGACTAGACGGATGCCCAACCGCTGTGCCACCAAACCCACGCCACCTACGACGCCGCGTCGGAGACGGCCGCCGGCCCCGGTACCCTCGATGGCATGCAGCGGCTCCGGACACCGGCGTGGATCGCCCGCCACGTGGCCATGGTCGTGCTGGTGGTGGGTTTCCTCGGGCTGGGCTGGTGGCAGGTCACCCGCGCCGCCGGGGGCAACGCGCTGAGCTTCGGGTACGCGATCGAGTGGCCGGTCTTCGCCGGCTTCGTGGTCTTCGTCTGGTGGCGCGAGGTGCGGCAGGCGCTGCGGGCCGCGCCCGGTCCGTCGGCGGAGGACGCGCCGCCGGCGACCGCCGGCGACGAGCCGGTCGCGCCGACCCTGGCGGTACGCCGGCCGGTGCGCGTCGCCCGGGTGCCGTCGACGCCGACCGAGGGCGCGGACGACGGCGAGCTGGCCGCGTACAACCGCTACCTTTCCTGGTTGAACGCCAATCCGGGCGCCCGGCCCGGCGACTATCCCGGCTGAGGCCGGTGCGGAAGGACGGACGACGGTGGGCGGAGCCCTTACCCGGTACCGCGTGATCGCCTGGATCGTGGGCGTGGCGCTGGTGGTGCTGGTCCTGATCGGCATGCCGCTGAAGTACGGCTTCGACAACCCGAGCGTGGTCGCCGTGGTGGGTGTCGCGCACGGCTGGCTCTACATGCTCTATCTGGCGCTGACGTTCGACCTGTCCCGCCGGGCCGACTGGCCGCTGAAGCGGATGCTGCTGGTGATGCTGGCCGGCACCGTGCCGTTCGTCTCGTTCTACGCGGAGCGGCGGGTGAGCCACTGGGTGGCCGCCGAGCGCCGGGCGCGCACCCCGGAGCCGGTCGCCGGCTGACCGGGGTTCAGCGCGCCGGGCGCCACGGGCCGGTGCCCGGCGGGTCGGTCCGGCCGTCGTGGCGGGCCCGCTCCCGGGCCTGGCGCAGCGCGTCGGCGACCTGACCGAACTGCCGTTCGTCGTCGCTGGTGAACAGCAGTTCCTCGGTGCCCCGGATCCGGCCCCACAGTTCGTACGCGGGGGGCCGCCAGCGGTCACCGACCAGCACGAGCAGCAGCGGCAGCAGCCCGACCGCGCCGAGCGTGAGGTACGCCCCGGCGGTGAGCCGTTGCAGGCCGCCGGTGAAGCCGAGCAGCAGCCCGGCCGACGCGATGAGCGCGGCGGTGCCGGCGACCGCCCGGACGGCGAGCCGGTCGTGCGGGCCGCGGGCGGTCCGGAGCTGGGTGATCTCGGCGACCGGCCAGCTCGTGCGGCCGACGGTGAAGCGTTCGGCGGTGACGACGATGCCGGGCCGGGCGTAGAGCAGGCCGGGCGCGGTGCTGCGGGGCGGGTGGGTGGCGGAGCGGTCGGTCTGCACGGTGGCCTCCCGAGGGGATGGATTCCGGGGTGGGAATCCCGGATCCGGGTCCCATTGTGTGGCGCATTCGCCATGCCGGAAACGGTCACCGATCGTGAACGTCATCATTGTCACTTTCCGACACTTTGCCAACTTTCGCCCCTGCTTGAACTCCCGTTCACTCCGATCACGGGTTAGGTTGTGCAGGTCGGTCCGGTCGACCGCCATCCGCCCGGATGGCGCCGGTCCGGCGTCGACGGGTCGTTCAGACGCGGCCCGCCGACCGTGGAGAGGAGCTTTACGCTCTTGTCGTCCTTACGGATGCTGCTCCGCTCGCTGGCGGTGGCCGGCCTGTCGGCCGCGCTGCTCGCCCCGGCGTCGGTGGCTCGGGCCGAGCCCACCCCCGCCGAGCTGACGAAGCAGATCGAGAAGTCCTCGACTGAGCTGGAGCGAATCGTCGAGTCCTACAACAAGCTCAACGAGGACATCAAGGCCAACAAGGCCACCGCGGCCACGTTGGAGGCGAAGATCGGCCCGTTGCAGGAGCGGGCCGAGCAGAGCCGCGCCGACGTGGGCATGCTGGCCGCCACGGCGTACAAGACCGGTGGCATGCGCACCGCGGCGGCGCTGCTGGAGCCGGGCGGCACCGCCGCGCTGCCGGAGCGGCTGGGCACGCTCGACCTGCTCACCCGCCAGCGGCAGCGCACCATCACCGGCTTCACCGCCGACCAGCGCCGGCTGATCGACCAGAAGACCAAGCTGGACGTCACGCTGGCCCGGGAGGCGGCGCAGGCCAAGCAGCTCGCCGCCGGTAAGAAGCGGATCGAGGGGGACCTGTCCCGCCTCTACGAGATGCGCCGCCAGGCGTACGGGCGGGCCACCGAGGCGCCGGCCAAGGCGAGTTCGGCGGGTAAGCCGCCGGCCGTCTCCGGCAAGGCCGGGGTGGCGGTGCGGTACGCCTACGGCGCGGTCGGCAAGCCGTACGGGTGGGGCGCCGAGGGCCCCGGCAGCTACGACTGCTCGGGCCTGACGCTGGCCGCCTGGCGGGCCGCCGGGAAGTCGCTGCCGCACAACGCGGCGGCCCAGTGGAGCGCCACGACCAGGATCAGCCGGAGCGCGCTGCAACCGGGTGACCTGGTGTTCTACTCCGGGCTCGGGCACGTCGCCCTCTACGTCGGGGGCGGTCAGATCATCGACGCGCCCAGCGCGGGCCGCAACGTCAGCAAGCGCGGCATGAACATCATGTCGATCGCCGGTTACGGCCGGGTCTGATCCACGGCAGCGAAACGGCCGGCGTCCCCCTGTCGGACGCCGGCCGTTTCGTCGTTCATTACTACCAGGTCAGGCCGCCTGCAGCCCCTCGGCGCGGGCCAGCTCGCGGAGCCGGCCGAGGGCCTGGATCTCGAGCTGGCGGATCCGCTCCCGGGAGAGCGAGAACCGGGAGGCGACCTCGGTCAGCGAGTGCTCCCGCCCGTCCTCCAGGCCGTAGCGGGCCCGCATGATGCCGGCGGACCGGTCGTCGAGGTGGTTGAGCAGCCCCTCGATCCGCTGCCGCTCCAGGCCGGTGAGCACGATCTCCTCCGGCGACGGGGCGTCGCTGTCGGCGACCAGGTCACCGAGGTTGGTGTCACCGTCGTCGCCCACCGGGGTGTCCAGCGAGACGGTGTCCTGCGACCAGCGGACCAGCTCGTTGACCCGTTCGACGGTGACGCCGAGCGAGGCCGCGATCTGCTCCGGCTCCGGGTCGGCGCCCAGCTCGCGGGTGAGCTGCCGGGCCACGTTGCGCATCCGGTTGACGTCCTCCACCAGGTGCACGGGCAGCCGTACGGTCCGCTCCTGCTGGGCGATCGCCCGGCTGATGGCCTGCCGGATCCACCAGGTCGCGTAGGTGGAGAACTTGAAGCCCCGCTCGTAGTCGAACTTCTCGACCGCCCGGACCAGGCCGGTGTTGCCCTCCTGGATCAGGTCCAGCATGGGCATGCCGGAGCGCACGTAGCGGCGGGCGATGGAGACGACCAGCCGCAGGTTCGCGCGGATGAACAGGTCCTTCGCCCGCTCACCGTCGGCGACCACGCGCTCCAGCTCGTCCCGGGTGACCCCGTCCGGGATCCGGTCGGAGTCGAGCAGGTGCTCGGCGTAGAGGCCCCCCTCGATCGCCTTGGAGAGATCCACCTCCCGGGCGGCGTCCAGCAGCGGCGTCCGGGAGATCTCGTGCAGGTAGACGCCGACCAGGTCCCGCTCCTCGGCGACCTCGTCGGTACGCATGCCGATCTTCTTGTCCACGATTGCCACGGTCCCCTCGCTCGCGCCGGTTGCCCGGTTCCTTGCCATCCCCACGTTCATCAGCCCTCCCCGTAACCTCCGCTGTGCCCGTAGGTGCTGACACCTACACAACAGATGAGACGTGTCGGGGATTCCATGTCGTGAGTCGAAACTGTCACGAATGCCTGAGTGCTACCTGAGAGCCCGGTCCATGTTTCCTGTCAGGACCCCTGCTCGACGGCCGGCGGACCCCCTGGTGAACGGGGTCCGGAACAGCGAAATCGCCGTCCGCCCATGGAATGGCACCATTGCCTGTTCCATGAACGCAGCGAGCCGCGTCACCGCCGCATTGGGATCCTGGTCACTGCCTGATACGCGCCCGTGGACCAGTCGGTTCAGCCACGGGGAAGGATTACCCTCCGCCTCGTTGAACAATCCGCACCGGGAGAGCCGTCCCCTCCCACCCCGTGATACGCGTCGCACCCGCCGGGCGGATGCGCCCGGCGGGTGGGATCGGGTGGGATCAGGAGGCGAGCAGGGCCAACGCGCCGCGGACCTGGTCGGCGGCGCGGGCCAGGGCGGCCCGGGCGGCGGGCACCTCGGCGCCGGAGACCAGCGAGACGAGGGCGGTCTTGAGGTCGCCGTCGGCCTCCCGCAACGCGACGGCGCAGACCTCCTCGGCGCAGCCGGTGGCCTCCATCAGGATCGAGATCATCCGGCCGCGCAGCTTGGCGTTGGTGGCCACCATGTCGATCATGAGGTTCGAGTAGACCCGGCCGAGACGCACCATCACGGCCGTGGAGAACGTGTTGAGCACCAGCTTCTGCGCGGTGCCGGCCTTCATCCGGGTCGACCCGGTGACCACCTCGGGTCCGGTGTCCACCCCGATGAACACGTCCACCGACGTGGCGGCCTCGGCCTCCGGATTCGCGCAGAGCAGCACCGTCCCGGCACCCTGGGACCGGGACGCGGCGAGCGCCCCGAGGACGTACGGGGTGCGCCCGCTGGCCGCCAGGCCGACCACCAGGTCCCCGGCGCGGACACACTTGGCGGCCTCGGCTCCGCCGCCACGCTCGTCGTCCTCGGCGTCCTCGACGGCCCGCCACATGGCCTCCGGGCCGCCCGCCAGGTGGGCGCAGAACCAGTGCCGCGGCGAGTTGAACGTGGGGGCCAGCTCGGCCGCGTCCAGCACGCCCAGGCGGCCGGAGGTGCCGGCGCCGAAGTAGTGCACCCGGCGTCCGCCGCGCAGCGCGGCCACGGCCAGGTCGACGGTCTCGGCGATCTCGTCCAGCACGGCGGCCACCGCGGCCGGCACCCGCCGGTCGGCCTCGTTGATCACGGTGAGCACGTCCCGGGTCGACATCAGGTCGAGGTCGACGCTGTGCGGGTTACGCCGTTCGGTCGGCGCGCCGACACGCACCACCGGGCGCACCGCGGTCACCTCGTCCCGCTCCACCCGACCCGCCGTCATGCCCGCCTCCGCCCGGGACCCACCCGACGCGACTGGACCGCCTCGGCGGTGGCCTCGAGGGCCTTCTTGGTGCGGGCCCGGCTCCGGGCGGCCACCCCGACGAAGAGGCAGTCGACCACGGTGAGCTGGGCCAGCCGGCTGGCCGTCGCGCCGGACCGGTAGGTCGTCTCCCGGGCGGCGGTGGTGAGCACGTGGTCCGCGACCTCGGTGATCGGTGAGCGGGGGAAGTTGGTGAGCGCCACCGTGGTGGCGCCGCGCGCCCGGGCCTGCTCCAGGACCTCGATCACGTCGGACGTGGTGCCGGTGTGGGAGATGCCGACCGCGACGTCGCCGCGGCCCAGCAGCGCGGCGGAGGTGAGCGCGGTGTGCACGTCCGGGAAGTAGAACGCGATGCGGCCGATGCGGTGCAGCTTCTGCTGGAAGTCCGAGGCGACGAAGCCGCTGGCGCCCGCGCCGTAGACGTCGATCCGGCCGGCCGCGCCGATCGCCTCGACCACCCGCTCGCAGACCGCCGGGTCGAGCTGCTCGGCGGTTTCCTCGACGGCCCGTGCGTCGTTGAACGCGATGGTGGCGATGATCTGGGCCAGGTCGGCGCCGGGCGGGATGTCGCCGCCGACGACCCGCGCGTCCGGCGGCTCGACCCGGCGGGCGGCCTCGGCGGCGAGTCGGATCCGCAGCTGGGGGTAGCCGTTCATGCCGACCGAGCGGCAGAACCGGATCACGGTCGCCTCGGATGTCTCGGCGGCGGTGGCAAGGTCGGTGATCGTGCGCCGGGCCGCGTCCGCCGGATCGGCGACGACCAGCCGGGCCACCCGCTGCTCGGCCGGGGACAGCGAGGGCAGGAGGCCGCTGATGTGGACGATCAGTCCACCGGGCTCGTGACTCGCAGAAATCTTCGGACTCTTCGCCACGGATGAAACTTACTTTCACTGGGCGTAAGCGTCAACCATGACGCCGCGTATCGGGAAATTTACCGCCATCCGCGCCTGTTCCCCGTGCCCCAGGGTCCCATTACCGCAGCCCGGCCGCCTCCTCCGGTCCGGTCGACTCGCGCCCGCCGGAGGATCGTCCGATCGACCGCACGCCGGCCCTTCGGCCCGGACGGCCGCCACCGGACCACCGGTCAGCCGGGCGGGCCTCCCGCGCGCGTCGGCGACGTCACGAACAGTGACGAGGGAGTTGGTTTCTCAGCGTGACTGCGGCCGAGGGGCGGAGAGACGCCCCTCCGCCGCCTTTGCTCTGCACCCCTATGCGCAGCAGCTCCTCCACCTGGGCAGGGGTGAGCGGGACCGGCGCGGGCCGGCAGTTCGGGTGGTTGCTCTCGGTTTCTGCTGCGGGGATGGCTGCAGAGCAAAGGCGACGGCGGCCCATCCGGCCGCCGTGCCTCCGTCTCGCTCTCCGTGACCAGCGAGTGCGGCCGGCGGCGGACGGCCGGCGGACCGGTCCGCCGGCGGGGTCGGCGTGCCCGGCGTCCCGTCCTTCCCGGCGGCTAACGTGTGGCCATGGCGGATCGCACGGTGCTGGTGACCGGAGGCACGGGTGGGCTCGGCGGCGCGGTCACCGCCGCGTTCCTGCGGGACGGCTGGCGGGTGGTCGTACCCGGTCGGGAGGGCGGCACGACGACGCCCGAGCCGTCCGGTCCGGTCCCGGTGGTGGCGGACCTGCTCACTCCCGAGGGGGCCGCGCGAGCGGTGACGACAGCCACCGCCGAGCCCGCGGCGCCGCTACGCGCCGTGGTCAACCTCGTCGGCGGGTACGCCAGCGGCGGGCTGGTGCACGAGACGCCGGTCGAGGAGTTCGAGCGGATGCTGCGGATCAACCTGCGCCCCACCTACCTGGTCACCCAGGCGGCGCTGCCGCACCTGGTCGCGGCCGGCGGCGGCGCGGTGGTCTGCGTGTCGGCGCGGGCGGCGGTGGCCCCGTTCCCCGGCGCGGCCGGCTACGCCACCGCCAAGGCCGCGGTGCAGGCGTTCGCGAACGCGATCGCGGTGGAGTACCGACCGCGTGGGGTGCGCTGCAACACGGTGCTGCCCAGCGTCATCGACACCCCGGCCAACCGGGCCGCCCAGCCCGAGGCGGACCACCGGCGGTGGGTGCCGCCGGCCGAGATCGCGGCGGTGATCCGCTTCCTGGCCGGCGCGGAGTCCGCCCCGACGAGCGGCGCGAGCGTCCCGGTCTACGGGCGGGCCTGAGCCGGCACCGGGCCGTCCCGGCCGCCGCCCGACGGGCGCGGGGTGCCGTCCGGCGACGGGCCGGCGACCGTGGACGGGTCGTCCGGCAGCCACTCGCTCAGGTGCGCCCGGATCCGGCGGGACACCTCCTCCGGCGGGCCGCTGCCGTCCACCACCACGAAGCCGGCGTACTCCGGCAGCGCCCGGTAGGCCGCGTCGGCGGCGGTGAGCCACCGCATGCTCTCGTGGTCGGTGCCGCGCCGCTCGATCCGCCGGTACGCCTCGGCCGGGTCCACGGTCAGCAGGATGGTGACCCGGGGCGGCGGGAAGATCCGGTAGCCGGCCCGGGCCAGCCGCTCCCAGCGCTGCCCACCGTGCGCCCGGATGCTGGCGTACTGGCAGACGGACCACCGGTCCATCACCGCCGTGCGGCCGGTCGCCAGGCAGCTCAGCAGCGCGAGCGCGATCGCCAGCCAACGCAGCACGGACTCGACCACGAGCAGGCCGTCGCGCCCGACGAGGCGTTGCGCGTCCGGGCGGCCGACCCGCTGGGCGAGCCGGCCGAGCCAGCGTCGACCGCCGGCGTTGCGGTGGTAGGTGGCCCGGTGGCCGGCCGCGGTCAGCGCCTCGGCGAGCAGGTGGGCCTGGGTGGTCTTGCCCGAGCCGTCGATACCGATCAGGGCGACGGTGCGCAGTCGGGCTCCGCCGCGCCGCGTCCGCAGTGAGCTGGCCACCTCCCCGAGGTTATCCGACGGGTGCTCGCGAGCGGCTTTTTGTCGCGTTCCTCCCCAGGTGGATGCGGAAGGTGTGACCGGAGCGTCCGCCGGGTACGCAACTCAATCTCACCGCCCACGACGACGACGGGAGACCCAGATGGCCGAGCGCGGGGACGAGACCCTGGTGCACACGCTCAAGAAGGTCGCCGCCGTGCTCAAGCAGTCCGAGATCCCGTTCGCCCTGGGCGGCAGCTTCGCCGTGTACGCCCACGGCGGCCACTCCAGTGACCACGACGTCGACTTCCTGCTCCGCGAGGCCGACGTCGACCGGGCGCTGGAGGCGTTGGTCGAGGCCGGCTTCACGGCCGAGCGTCCGCCGGAGGACTGGCTGGTCAAGGTCTACGACGAGGGCCGGATGGTGGACCTGATCCACCGGCCGATCGAGACCCCGGTGACCGAGGAGACGTTCGCCGACACCATCGTGCGGCCGGTCGACGCGATCCACATGCCGGTGCTCTCGGCCAGCCAGCTCATGGTGCACAAGCTGCTCAGCTTCTCCCAGCACTACTGCGACTTCGCCCGTGCCCTGCCGCTCGCCCGCTCGCTGCGGGAACAGATCGACTGGGACCGGGTACGCAAGGAAACGCAGCACTCGCCGTACGCGGAGGCGTTCCTGGTGCTGCTCGACCGGCTGGACGTGCTGCCCAGCGGCGTGCCCGGCGGAAGGGAGACCCCGTGACCGGACAGCCCGGCGACGTGCCGCCCGACGAGTACGTCGAGGCGGAGATCCAGAACATGCTGGCGGAGGACCCGTCCGTGGCCGAGCAGGGCATCACGGTGCTGCGCCGCGAGCGCGGGCTGGTGCTCTCCGGCGAGGTGGAGAGCCCGCACCGGCGCGAGGAGATCCTGCGGCGGGTGGCCGAGCGCTTCCCGGACACGCCGGTGACCAGCGACATCGGTGTGATCCGTACGCAGGCGCCCACCCAGGTGGAGGAACTGCCGTGAGGGAGGTTCGATGGTGATCCGGATCGCCGCCGTCGGCGACGTGCACGTGGACGAGGACGTGGTGGGCCGGTTCCGTCCGGCGCTGGAGGAGCTGCCGGACTGCGCCGACGTGCTGCTGCTCGCCGGCGACCTGACCCGGCACGGCACGGAGGCCGAGGCGCGCTGCGTGGCGCGGGAGTTCGGAGACCTCGGCGTGCCGGTGATCACCGTGCTCGGCAACCACGACCACCAGTGCGACCAGGTGCCGCAGGTGGTCAAGGTGCTGGAGGACGCGGGGATCACCGTGCTGGAGGGCACCGGCACGGTGCTGGAGTGCCCCGGGGGGCGGCTCGGCGTGGCCGGTGTGAAGGGCTTCGGCGGCGGGTTCGCCGGGCGCTGCGCCAGCGACTTCGGCGAGCCGGAGATGAAATCGTTCGTGCGGACCACCCGGGAGAGCGCCGACGCGCTGGCGGCCGCGCTGCTCGCGCTGGAGTGTGACGCGCTGGTCGCGCTCACCCACTACTCCCCCGTGCCGGACACGCTCGCGGGCGAGCCGCTGGAGATCTACCCGTTCCTCGGCTGTTACCAGCTCGGGCAGGCGATCGACTCGGCGCCCACCGCGCTGGCCCTGCACGGGCACGCCCACCACGGCACCGAGCGCGGCACCACGCCGGGCGGGGTGCGGGTCCGTAACGTCGCGCACCCCGTGATCAAGCAGGCCTACAGCGTCTTCCACCTCGGGGATCAGGTCGACTGAGAGGGAGGTTTCCGGGATCGGGCCGCCGGGTATCCAGCCGCCATGGAGCTGATTCTCTGGATTCTCGCAGTCGTACTCGTGGTCGCCGGAATTCTTGCCCTCTTCCGCCGACAGATCCTCTGGGGCATCGTCCTCATCGTGGTGGGCCTGCTGGTCGGCCCGGGTGGTGTCAGCATCTTCAACACGTAACCACCTGTCCGCAGCACCCGAGACCCGCCGGGGTCGTCGGGCCCGGCGCTCTGTCCTCCCAGACCGGAGCGTCCGGACCCGACGATCCCGGCGTTTTCCGTATCCGGCGGGGTTTGCCTCCCCCGGCCAGCGGCAATATCTCGACCATGGAGATGTCGCAACGCGCCGGCCGGCGTACCGCCGGGGCCCGGAAGTGGTGGGCCCTGCTCGGCTTCGGCGCCGCCACGTTCGCCGCCGCCGCCATCGGCGGGCTGGGCGTCCGGGGCACCTCCACGGAGTACCAGAGCCTGGAACAGCCCGCCTGGGCACCGCCGTCGTGGCTGTTCGGCCCGGTGTGGACCGTGCTGTACGCGCTGATCGCGATCGCCGGCTGGCTGGTCTGGCGCCGGGTCGGGTTCGGCCCCGCGCTCTGGGCCTGGTGCGTCCAACTGGTGCTCAACGCCGTCTGGACGCCGCTCTTCTTCGGCGCCGGCCGCTACGGGCTGGCGTTCGCCGAGATCGTGCTGATGTGGCTGGCGATCGGCGTGACCGTGGCGTTGTTCCGGCGGGTGTCCCGGCCGGCGACGCTGCTGATGCTGCCGTACTGGGCATGGGTCACGTTCGCCGCCGCGCTCAACTTCGCCATCTGGCGGCTGAACGCCTGACCGGGGCGGGCGCGGGAGCCGACGCCCCCGCGCCCACCGGGGTCAGCAGCGGGGCACGCCGGGGATGTACCCGTCGTAGCCGGTGTAGACGTACGCGTCGGAGATGAACCGGCCGGAGCCGATCCGGTCCCAGATGGAGCTGGTGCCGTACGTGCCGGTGACGCTGGTGCCGCTGGTCTGGCAGTAGATCGTCACCTTGGCCCCGTCGGCCACCGTGCCCACCGCGCTGTAGCCGGTGCCCGGCCCGGAGCGGACCGTCAGGGCCGCGCCGGAGGTGTTCACCGTGCCGGCCCCGGTGTCCGCGCCGGCGCAGCCGTTGTCGCTGGTGTAGGTCTTCGTACCCCAGTACAGGGCCTGCGCGCCGTTGAAATTGATCTTTACGGCGCTGCCGTTCGAGCGCTGCTCGTAGTGCAGGTGCGGGCCGGTGGAGCCGCCGGTGGTGCCGACGTATCCGATCACCCGGCCGTAGCCGACGGTCTGCCCGACCGAGACGTTGAACGCGTTGAGGTGCGCGTAGTAGGTCGTCCAGCCGCCGCCGTGGTTGATCCGGACGTACTTGCCGTAGCTCGTGTCACCGAGGTTCGTCACCACGTCGACGGTGCCGGGCGCGCTGGCCACCACCGGGTCGCCGAGGTCGTCGGTGCGGTTGAAGTCGATCGCGTTGGCCGGGCTGTGATTGGTCCGCGTCTGTCCGGACCAGGACTGGTTGCACGGGAACGGAACCTTGAACGTCGGCGCGGCCATCGCCGGCGCCGCCGGGACCAGGGTCGCGGCCAGGACCGCCACGCCGGCCGCCAGGCTGAGCCACCGCTTGCGCATCCACTACCTCCTATGTTGAAAGTCTTCAATCTGATACGGACAGCGTGGCAGAAAGTTCCGCCCAACGGAAGATTCGTGGGAGCGCGCCCAGTTCCGGTGTCCGGATTTCGGGATTGTTACCGGGCCGTGTCCGGCCGGGGGTGGACCGGACGGGATGCAAGCGCTTACATGTGTGCACGACCATCGGACCGGCGCGCATTCGATTTCCCCCACGCGCCGGCAAGGAAGGAGATCGGCATGGCGTTTGCCAGATCGCGCCAGGCTCTCGCGGTCACCGGCGTGCTGGGGCTGGCGCTCGGCGTCGCCGCCTGCGGGACCGGCAACGACAAGAAGAGCGACAAGGCGGGCTCGGCCGAGTGCGCGGCATACGAGAAGTACGAGGGGCACGACGGCAAGAAGGTCACGATCTACTCGTCGATCCGGGAGATCGAGGACGAGCGCCTCCAGCAGTCCTGGAAGGAGTTCGAGGACTGCACGGGCATCAAGATCGACCACGAGGGCTCCGGCGAGTTCGAGGCCCAGCTCCCCGTCCGGGTGGACGGCGGCAACGCCCCCGACCTCGCCTTCATCCCGCAGCCGGGCCTGCTGAAGCGGTTCGTCGACTCGGGCAAGCTCAAGCCGGCCGGCGCCGACACCAAGGCCATGGCGGAGCAGAACTACTCCCCCGACTGGCTGAAGTACAGCACCGTCAACGGCCAGTTCTACGGCGCCCCGCTGGGCTCCAACGTGAAGTCCTTCGTGTGGTACTCGCCGAAGACCTTCAAGGAGAAGGGCTGGTCGGTCCCGACCACCTGGCAGGAGCTGATCGACCTCAGCGACAAGATCGCGGGCAGCGGCACCAAGCCGTGGTGCGCCGGCATCGAGTCCCAGGACGCGACCGGTTGGCCGGCCACCGACTGGATCGAGGACGTCCTGCTGCGCACCGGCGGGCCCGAGGTCTATGACAAGTGGACCACCCACGAGATCCCGTTCAACGACCCGCAGGTCGCCACCGCCGTCAACCAGGCGGGCACCATCCTGAAGAACGAGAAGTACATGAACGGTGGCTTCGGCGGCGTGAAGAGCATCGCCACCACCGCGTTCCAGGAAGCTGGCGTGCCGATCACCACCGGCAAGTGCGCAATGCACCGCCAGGCGTCCTTCTACGCCAACAACTGGCCCGAGGGCACCAAGGTGGCCGAGGACGGTGACGTCTTCGCGTTCTACTTCCCGGCCATCGACCCGGCCAAGGGCAAGCCGGTGCTGGGCGGCGGCGAGTTCGTCGCGGCCTTCGCCGACCGTCCCGAGGTCCAGGCGGTGCAGACCTACCTGGCCTCCGGCGAGTTCGCCAACAGCCGCGCCAAGATCGGTGACTGGGTGTCCGCGAACAAGAAGCTGGACCTCAACAACGTCCCGAACCCGGTGGACAAGCTCTCCGTGGGCATCCTCCAGGACGAGAAGACCGTCTTCCGCTTCGACGGCTCGGACCTGATGCCGGCCGCGGTCGGCGCCGGCACGTTCTGGAAGGGCATGGTGGCCTGGATCAACGGCAAGGACACCACCTCCGTCCTGAACGACATCGAGGGCAGCTGGAAGTGATCCGCGTGGGTGGCCCGGTCCGTGTGCACGGGCCGGGCCACCCGCCCGCATCCGAACCCTTGAGGGAGGGTTGATGGAGTTCGACTTCGCGGCGGAACAGCCGAAGTTCCTCATGCTGATGTACGGGCTGATCGCTTTCGTCGCGGTGGTGGGCGGGCTGCTCCTGCTCCTCGACGTGGTGCCGACCTGGCTCGCCCGGCGGCGGGAGGCGCAACTGGTCGCGGCCTCGGTGGGTGGCGGACCGGCACCCCGGCGGCGCAAGCCGCGCGAGGGCGCCTTCGCGTTCTTCTTCCTGCTGCCGACGCTGCTGCTGCTGACCATCGGGCTGGTGGTCCCGGCCATCCGCACCACGCTGCTCTCCTTCATGGACGCGCGCAGCACGAACTGGGTGGGGCTGGACAACTACACCTGGATGTTCGACGAGGACTCGATCGTCCGGGTGCTGATCAACACGCTGATCTGGGTGCTGCTGGTGCCGCTGGCGGCCAGCGCGTTCGGCCTGATCTACGCGGTCCTGGTGGACAAGGCCCGGTTCGAGTCAGTCGCCAAGTCGCTGATCTTCCTGCCGATGGCGATCTCGTTCGTGGGCGCCGCCATCATCTGGCGGTTCATCTACGCCTACCGCGGTGACGAGCAGGAGCAGATCGGCCTGCTCAACCAGATCGTGGTCACTCTCGGCGGCGAGCCGAAGCAGTGGCTGCTGGACTCGCCGTTGAACACGTTCCTGCTCATCGTGATCATGGTCTGGATCCAGGCCGGCTTCGCCATGGTGGTGCTCTCCGCGGCCATCAAGGCCATCCCGGCGGACATCATCGAGGCCGCCCGGCTCGACGGCACCACCGCGTGGCAGATGTTCTGGCGGATCACCATGCCGAGTATCCGGCCGGCGCTGATCGTGGTGGTGGTGACGATCTCCATCGCCACGCTCAAGGTCTTCGACATCGTCCGGACCGCCACCAACGGCAACTACGACACCAACGTGATCGCGACCGAGATGTACAACCAGGCGTTCCGGTACGGCGAGAACGGGCAGGGCTCGGCGCTCGCGGTCTTCCTCTTCGTCCTGGTCCTGCCGCTCGTGATCTACCAGATCCGCAACCTGCGCAAGCAGCGGGAGGGCTGACATGACGACCGCCACGCCCACCGTCGGAGCCGGCGTCCAGGCCACCGGCCCGACCACCCGGGGCGCCCGGGTCCGCAAGCGGCTCAACAGCCGCACCGCCACGCTGGTCTCGATCGTGCTCGCGCTGCTCTGGACGATCCCGACCTTCGGCCTCTTCGTCTCCTCGATCCGGCCCGAGGACCAGATCAAGTCCACCGGCTGGTGGACGTTCTTCCGCGACCCCCAGTTCACCCTCCAGAACTACCAGGAGGTGCTGTTCAGCAGAGGTTCGTCGGGGCAGCTCGCCAGCTACTTCATCAACTCGCTGGCGATCACCGTCCCGTCGGTGCTGTTCCCGATCGCGTTCGCCTCGCTGGCCGCGTACGCGCTGGCCTGGATCAACTTCAGGGGCCGGGACTGGGTCTACATCGGGATCTTCGCGTTGCAGATCGTGCCGCTCCAGATGGCCCTGGTGCCGCTGCTGCGGTTCTTCTCCACCGGCGTCACCGTCGCCGGCGTCCAGATCATGCCCGCGTGGGACCTGGTCGACGAGCAGAAGTTCGCCCAGGTGTGGTTCGCCCACACCTGCTTCGCGCTCCCGTTCGCCGTCTACCTGCTGCACAATTTCATCTCGCAGCTCCCGGGCGACCTGATGGAGGCGGCCCGGGTCGACGGCGCCACCCACCCGAAGATCTTCCGCACCATCGTGCTGCCGCTGATCACCCCGGCGCTGGCGGCGATCGGCATCTTCCAGTTCCTCTGGGTCTGGAACGACCTGCTGGTCGCGCTGATCTTCGCCGGTGGCGGCGACGAGACCGCCCCGCTGACCGTCCGGCTCGCCGAGCTGGCCGGCACCCGGGGCAACGAGTGGCAGCGGCTCACGGCCGGCGCGTTCGTGTCGATCGTCGTACCGCTGATCGTGTTCCTGTCCCTCCAGCGCTACTTCGTGCGGGGCCTGCTCGCCGGCAGCGTCAAGGGTTGATCCACCGTCCCGCCGCCGCCGGTGTGCCGGCGGCGGCGGGACACGGGTCGCAGCGGGGAGCCACGATGACCAAGATTGACGACGTCGCCCGCCTGGCCGGGGTCTCCACGGCCACCGTCTCCCGCGCGTTGCGCGGCCTGCCGACGGTCTCGGCCGCCACCCGCCGCCGGGTGCTCGCCGCCGCCGAGCAACTCCAGTACGCGGTCTCGCCCAGCGCCTCCCGGCTCGCCGGCGGCCGGACCGGCACCGTCGCCGTGGTGGTCCCGCGGATCACCAGGTGGTTCTTCGGCACCGTGGTGGAGGCGGTCGAGGACTCCCTCCAGCAACACGGCTACGACACGCTGCTCTACAACCTCGGTGGCCGGGAGCAGACCCGCCAGCGGGTGCTGCGAACGGCCAGCCTGCACAAGCGGGTGGACGCGATCATCCTGGTCGCCACGCCGCTGCGCGCGGCGGACGTGCACGCGCTCACCAAACTCGACCTGCCCGGCGTGACGATCAGCTCCGGCAGCGGAGTGCCCGGCTGGCCCTGCGTCCGGATCGACGACGTGGCCGCCGCCCGCACCGCCACCCGCCACCTGCTCGACCTCGGGCACACCCGGATCGCGCACATCTCCGGCGACCCGGACGACGAGCTGGCGTTCACCACCCACCTGGACCGGCGGCGCGGCTACCAGGAGGCGCTGCGCGCCGCCGGCCTCCGGCCCGACCCGAGCCTCGACGTCGAGTCCCAGTTCACCATCGACGGCGGCACCCACGCCACCGCCGAGCTGCTGGCCCGCGGCGAGCCGCCGACCGCCATCTTCGCCGCCTGCGACGAGATGGCGATGGGCGCGGTCAGCGCGCTGCGCGACGCCGGGCTGCGGGTGCCGCAGGACGTCAGCGTGATCGGCATCGACGACCACGACCTGGCCGGCGTGCTCGGGCTGAGCACCATCGCCCAACCCGCCGCCGACCAGGGGCGCCTCGCCGCCCGCATCCTGCTCGACCCGCTGGGGGCGGGCGCCGCCGACCCGTACCCCGGCCCGGTGCCGGCGCCGCGCGGGGCCGGCGGCGACGGACGGACGCCGACCTCGGTGATCCTCCCCACTCGGCTGGTCGTGCGGGACTCGACCGCGCCGCCCCGGGCACACTGAACGGACCCGTTCGTCAGGCATCCACGACAGGGAGAAGGCGCTGAACACCGACGCGACGCAGCAGGCCCCGGCCACCGGCTGGTGGACCGAGGCAGTCATCTACCAGGTCTACCCGCGCTCGTTCGCGGACTCCGACGGTGACGGCATCGGCGACCTCCCGGGCATCACCGCCCGCCTCGACCACCTCGCCGAACTGGGGGTCGACGCGGTCTGGCTGTCCCCGTTCTATCCGTCCCCGCAGGCCGACGCCGGCTACGACGTGGCCGACTACCGGGACGTCGACCCGCTCTTCGGCACGCTCGCCGACGCCGACCAGATGATCGCCGAGGCGAAGGCCCGCGGCCTGCGGGTGATCGTCGACCTGGTGCCCAACCACACCTCGTCCGCGCACCGCTGGTTCACCGCCGCGGTGGCCGCCGCGCCGGGCAGCCCGGAACGGCAGCGGTACGTCATCCGGGACGGCAAGGGGCCGGACGGCGTCGAGCCGCCGAACGACTGGGAGAGCGTGTTCGGCGGGCCGGCCTGGACCCGGCTGCCCGACGGGCAGTGGTACCTCCACCTGTTCGACCCCGGCCAGCCGGACCTCAACTGGGACAACCCGGAGGTCCGCGAGGAGTTCCTCGGCGTGCTGCGCTTCTGGCTGGACCGCGGCGTCGACGGGTTCCGGGTGGACGTGGCGCACGGGCTGATCAAGCAGGCCGACCTGGCCGACTGGCAGGAGCCGCAGGAGATCCTCTCCGGCAACGAGGCGGACAAGCCCCGGCCGCCGATGTGGGACCAGGACGGCGTCCACGAGGTGTACCGGGAGTGGCGGCGGCTGCTCGACTCGTACGCCGGGGAGCGGGTCCTGGTCGCCGAGGCCTGGGTGGAACCGGCCGAGCGGCTGGCCCGCTACGTCCGGCCGGACGAGATGCACCAGGCGTTCAACTTCGAGTACCTGATGGCCGCCTGGACCGCACCCGCCCAGTACGCGGTGATCACCCGCTCGCTGGAGGCCACCGACGCGGTCGGCGCGCCCACCACCTGGGTGCTGTCCAACCACGACGTGGTCCGGCACGCCTCCCGGCTCGGGCTGACCACCGGCGGCGGCCGGATGAACGGCATCGGCGTCGACGACCCGCAGCCGGACGTGGCGCTGGGCCTGCGCCGGGCCCGGGCGGCCAGCCTGCTGATGCTGGCGCTGCCCGGCTCGGCCTACCTCTACCAGGGCGAGGAGCTGGGGCTGCCGGAGCACACCACGCTGCCCGACGAGGCCCGGCAGGACCCGACCTGGGCGCGCAGCGGGCACACCCAGCGCGGCCGGGACGGCTGCCGGGTGCCGATCCCGTGGGAGGCCGACGCCCCGTCGTACGGCTTCGGCCCGACCGACGCGAGCTGGCTGCCCCAGCCGCCGATCTGGGCCGAGTACGCGCTGGACCGCCAGCGCGGGGTGCCCGGCTCGACGTACGAGCTGTACCGGACCGCGCTGCGCCTGCGCCGGGAGCACGGACTGGCCCGGGGCCCGATGCGCTTCCTCTCCTCCGGCGACGAGGTGCTCACCTTCACCAACGGCGACCTCACCGTGCTGACCAACTTCGGCCCCGAGCCGGCCCCGCTGCCCGACGGCGCAACAGTGCTGGCCGCCAGCGCCCCCCTGACGGACGCCACCGTCCCCACCGACGTCACCGTCTGGCTGGCGGCGTAAGGAGGGGCCCCCTGTTAACGCCTCCGGTATAGATGGGGCCCCCTCTTGACACCCACCTGTTAAGAGGGGGCCCCTCCTTCGAGGCGGTCGAGGCCGTCGCGGCGGTCGAGGCGGTCGAGACGGTCGGCGCGGGCGTGCAGCAGGTCGTGCACCTGCGCGATGTCGCGGGGGGACGTCCGGGCCGCCAGCCAGTACATGATTCCGGTCGGGACGAAGAAGAGCTGGAACGCGGCCAGCCCGACCGCGTAGTTCAACGGCGGCGGGAACGCCACCCGCAGCGCGGCGAACGCCACCCCGACCAGCCCGTTGCCGGCCGCCCGGCCGACGCCGTTGACCAGGTTGCCGAGGCTGTAGACCGTGCCCCGGTGCTCGGGCGGGTTGACGTCGGCGATCAGCGCGAACCAGTTGGGCGAGTTGGCCGAGGTGAGCGCCAGCGCCACCACGGCGGTGAGCAGGCTCAGCCCGATCGTCGGCTCGGTCAGCACGCTGGACAGCACCGCCGCCACCACCGCGCCGGAGCTGCCGCCGTCCGGCACGTCGATGCGCAGCGGCACGAAGAACAGGACCAGGTAGAACGGCACGGCCGCGAGGACGCCCACGGCCGCGACCCGGGCCCTACCGCTCGGGGTACGCCGTTGCAGCGCGTCGCCGACCAGCCCACCCACGATGGAGAGCACGCCGCCGAGCTGGAACAGGGTGGCGAAGACGCTGCCCACCACCACCGCGGTGGCCGCCGAGTAGCCCTGTGCCTCGGCCCGCTGGCTGAACAGCACCGGCAGCCAGACCAGCGAGCCGAACGCGGCCTGCGCGGTGAGCCCCTGGAGGATCAGCCAGCGGTTGGTCCGCCGGGCCAGGATCCGGGGCAGGTCGGCGCGGCTGATCCGGTAGTCGTACTCGCCCCCGGCGTCCAACGCCTCGGCCAGCTCCGGCTCGCTCTGCCCGCGCCGGATGTCGTAGGTGAACAGGTACGCCATGGTGGCGGCCAGGCCGACGCCGGTCAGCAGCAGGAACGGTCGCCGCCAGTCGGTCGCGCCGAGCAGCCCGCCGACCAGCGTGCCGGCCAGCGTGCCGACGCCCTGGGACAGGCCCCAGAAGCTCATCACCAGCCCGCGGCGGCGCGGCGAGATCAGGTCGGTGACCACGGAGAAGCCCACCGAGCCGACCGCGCCCAACCCGACCGCGGCGACGAGCTGGGCGACCAGGAACGTCGAGTAGTGCCCGGCCAGCGCGCTGCCGCCGGTGCCGGCCGCCCAGATCAGCGTGCCGACCATGAGCAGCGGCTTGCGGTTGGTGCGGTCCCCGACGTACGCCCAGCCCACCGCCGCCACGGCGCTGACCAGGAAGCTGACGGCGGTGACCAGGCCGAGCAGCCGCTGCGGTACGCCGAGCGCGCCGGAGATCGGCCCGTACAGCGGTGGCACCAGGCCGATCGCCACGTTGTCAAGCGAGGCGAGCACGACGAAGACCACGACGCTGTAGAACCGGTGCGCCGCGTTCCCGCGCCGGGAGACCCTCGTGCCGCTCATGCCGGCAGCCAACCAGGCCCGCGCCCCTCGCGCAGCGCGACCCCCCGGTGCGCCCGGTGTTAAACGGGGCCCCTTCTGTGCGGGAGGCGTTAACAGGGGGCCCGGCCTTACCCCCGGGCGTGGGTGTAGTGGGTGCGGATGGTGGGGACGGGGGCGGCGGTGTACTCCTCGGTGTCGCCGATGGACCAGGTGGGCGGCGTGTCACCGCCCAGCGCCACCCAGGCGGCCTGTCGGGCCGCGCCGTCCGCGACGTACTCGCCCGGCGGAGGGACCACCACCGGGCGGCCGAAGACCTGCGGCGCGATCCGCCGGACCGCGGCGGAACGGGCGCCGCCGCCGACCAGGATGATCCGGTCCGCGCGGGCGCCCTGCGCGAGCAGCGCGTCGAGGCCGTCGGCCAGCCCGCACAGCAGCCCCTCGACGGCGGCCCGGGCCAGGTGCGCCGGGGTCGAGGTGCCGAGCGTGAGGCCGTGCAGGCTGCCGGTGGCGTGCGGCCGGTCCGGGGTCCGCTCCCCCTCCAGGTACGGCACCAGCACCAGCCCGTCCGCGCCGGCCGGGGCGGACAGCGCCAGCTCGCCGAGCGTGTCCAGGTCGACACCGAGCAGCGTCGCGGCGGCGTCCAGCACCCGGGCCGCGTTCAGCGTGGCGACCAGTGGCAGGAACCGCCCGGTGGCGTCCGCGAAGCCGGCCACCGCGCCGCTCGGGTCGGCGGCCGGCGCGTCGGCGACCGCGAAGACGGTGCCGGAGGTGCCGATCGAGACGATCACGTCGCCGGGACCGGCGCCGACGCCGAGGGCCGCCGCGGCGTTGTCCCCGGTGCCCGGGCCGAGCAGCACCGACCCGGCGCCGCCGGACGGACCGACCGCGCCGGCTGCCCCGCCGCCGGACGAGCGGGCGGCACCGGACAGGTGCGCGGCCGAACCGCCGTCGAGCGCCGTCGGGTCGAGGTGCCCGGCCGCCTCGGCCGGGCCGAGCACCACCGGCACCCGCGGCCGCCGCCCGAAGGCGCGCTCCAGCAGGTCGAGCCGGTATTCGCCGGTACGCGGTGACCAGTAGCCGGTGCCGCTGGCGTCGCCCCGGTCGGTGCGTAGCGCGTCCAGCCCGGGCGCACCGGCCAGTTTCCAGGTCAGCCAGTCGTGGGGCAGGCAGACCGCGGCCACCCGGTCGGCGTTCGCCGGCTCGTGCCGGGCCAGCCAGCGCAGCTTGGTGGCGGTGAAGCTGGCCACCGGAACCGCGCCGGTGGCGTCGGCCCAGAACCGGCGGCCGGTCTCCCCGCCGCCGGCCTCCTCGACCAGTTCCCGGGCGGCGTCGGCGGACCGGGTGTCGTTCCACAGCAGCGCCGGCCGGACCACCTCGCCCGACTCGTCCAGGCAGACCATGCCGTGCTGCTGGCCGCCGACCGAGACGGCGGCCACGTCGGCCAGTCCGCCGGCCTCCGCGACCGCGGCGCGCAGCGCGTCCCACCAGGCGTACGGGTCGACCTCGGTGCCGGCCGGGTGCGGCGCGCGGCCCTGCCGGACCAGCGCGCCGGTCTCCGCGTCCCGGACCACCACCTTGCAGGACTGGGTCGACGAGTCGACCCCGGCGACGAGCGGCATGGCGGCCCGCCTCAGCGCGCGCCGAGCAGGTGCTCGACGGCGAGCTGATTGAGCCGGACGAAGCCGAAGCCCTTCGCGCCGGCGGCCTCCGGGTCGAACTCCTCGAACGCGGTCCGGTCGGCGAGCAGCTCGGCGTAGCCCTCGCCCGGGTTCAGCGTCGGCGTGGACAGCTCGGCCACCCGGCTGGCGGCGAGCGCCTCGGCCACCTCGGGGTCGGCGCGGAACGCCTTGGCCCGCTCCTTGAGCAGCAGGTACGTGCTCATGTTCGCGGCGGCCGACGCCCACACCCCGGCGATGTCCTCGGTCCGGGAGGGCTTGTAGTCGAAGTGCCGCGGGCCGTCGTACGCGGGGCCGCCGTCCGGGCCGCCGTGCTCCAGCAGGTCGACCAGGGCGAACGCGTTGAGCAGGTCGCCGTGGCCGAAGACCAGGTCCTGGTCGTACTTGATGCCGCGCTGGCCGTTGAGGTCGATGTGGAACAGCTTGCCCTGCCAGAGCGCCTGGGCGATGCCGTGGGCGAAGTTGAGCCCAGCCATCTGCTCGTGGCCGACCTCCGGGTTGAGCCCGACCATCTCCGGGCGGGCCAGGGTGGAGATGAACGCGATCGCGTGGCCGACGGTGGGCAGCAGGATGTCGCCGCGCGGCTCGTTCGGCTTCGGCTCGATGGCGAAGCGCAGGTCGTAGCCCTGGTCGACGACGTACTGGCAGAGCAGGTCGACGGCCTCGCGGTAGCGGTCCAGCGCGGCGCCGATGTTCTTGGACAGGTCGTACTCGGCGCCTTCCCGGCCGCCCCACATGACGAACGTCTTCGCGCCCAGCTCGGCGGCGAGGTCGACGTTGCGCAGCACCTTGCGCAGCGCGTACCGGCGCACGTCGCGGTCGTTGCTGGTGAAGCCGCCGTCCTTGAACACCGGGTGGGTGAAGAGGTTGGTGGTGACCATCGGCACGACCAGGCCGGTCTCGTCGAGCGCCTTGCGGAACCGGCTCAGCCGGGCGTCCCGGGTGGCCGCGTCCGCGCCGAACGGGACCAGGTCGTCGTCGTGGAACGTGATCCCGTACGCGCCCAGCTCGGCGAGGCGGTGCACCGCCTCGACGGCGTCGAGCTCGGGGCGGGTGGCGTCGCCGAACGGGTCGCGGGCGGTCCAGCCCACCGTCCAGAGGCCGAAGGAGAACTTGTCCGCGGGGGTGGGACGGGGTGCCATGGGGACCTCCGGTGGTGGTGTCGTCCGCGATTTGTTCAGCGGTTGAATTAAATGGCGGGGATGTGGCAGTGTCAAGTGGTGACCAGCGCCAGCACCGCCGGAGCGGTCCGGCAGGGCAGCCTGCGCGAGTTGAACCTCGCGGTCGTGCTCGGGCGGATCGCCGCCGCCGACCAGCCCCCGTCGCGGGCCGGGCTCGCCGCCGGGACCGGGCTGACCCGGGCCACCGTCTCCGCCGTCGTCGACGACCTGATCGCCGGGCGACTGGTCGCCGAGGCGGAGCCGGCCCCGCGGACCGGGGCGGGCCGGCCGGCGCGCGGCCTGGTGCTCGCCGCGGACGGTCCGGCCGGGTTGGGGCTGGAGGTGAACGTCGACTACCTGGCGGCCTGCGTCGTCGACCTGAGCGGCACGGTCCGGCACCACCTGGTCCGTCGCGCCGACCTGCGGCCGGTCTCCCCCGCCGACGCGCTCGACCGGCTCACCGCGCTGGCCGCCGAGGCGCGCGCCGCCGCCGTACGCGACGGGTTGACGCTGGCCGGCGCGACGCTGGCCGTGCCCGGCCTGGTGGGCGACGGCGGCCTGGTCCGGTTGGCCCCGAACCTCGGCTGGCGGGACGTGGACGTGCCGGCGCTGCTCGCCGGGCGTCCGCTCGTCGAGCCGGTCGACGGCGTCCCGCCGCTGGTGGTGGAGAACGAGGCCAACCTGGCGGCGCTGGGCGAGCTGTACGCCGGGCCGGCCGGCCCGCGCAGCTTCCTGCACATCACCGGCGAGATCGGCATCGGCGCCGGGATCGTGCTGGACGGCGCG
Source organism: Micromonospora sp. NBC_01392 (assembly GCF_045040125.1). NCBI lineage: Bacteria > Bacillati > Actinomycetota > Actinomycetes > Micromonosporales > Micromonosporaceae > Micromonospora > Micromonospora sp. NBC_01392. Next base: position 6,056,349 of record NZ_CP109549.1, read on the forward strand.
CTCTACCGGGGCGCGCGCGGCTGGAGCGGAGAGATCGGTCACTTCCCGGTCCAGCCGCAGGGGCGGCCCTGCCGGTGCGGTGGCCAGGGCTGCCTGGAGCGGTACGCCGGTCAGGAGGCCATTCTCGCCGCCGCCGGGCTGCCCGGCGCGGAGCTGCCCGCCGACACCGCCGCCACCCGGCTCGCCGACCTGGCCGGGGCCGGGGACCGGGCCACGCTGGCCGCGCTGGCCGACGCCGGGGTGGCGCTGGGGGTGGCGGTGGCGGGCGTGGTGAACCTGCTGGACCTGGACACCGTGGTGCTCGGCGGCGGATACGCCCCGCTCGCGCCGTGGTTGTGCCCGCCGGTGGTGGCGGAGATCTCCCGACGGGTGCTCACCGCCGCCTGGTCACCGGTCACGGTGCGGCCCGCCGCGCTCGGCGCCCAGTCGGCCGCGGTCGGCGGCGCCACCTCGGTGGTACGCCGCATCGTCGACCGCCCGGTCGGCTGGCTCGCCCGCGCCGCGACCGGTTGAGCGGGGCCCCGCGCATTCCTCGACGGGCATTCGTCGCTCCCGCTCGGTACGCTTGCCGTCAGGCAACCTGTTCACGAGCGAGGAGTGCACCGACAGCATGCACACGGGTCGTCCGGCCGAAGCGCCCGGCCAGCGGCGGTGACCGCCGCGCGCCGGGGCGGCGTCGCCGGGCCGGTCAGCGGCGGCGGACAGGGCTGGCGGAAACGGCCCCGGCGGGTGGCCGGGGTCGCGCTGCCGGCTGACGACCGGCTCGCCCGCGAGCTGCTGGACGGGCTGGCCGAGGCCGTCGTGACGGTCGACCCGGCCGGCGTGGTGACCCTGGTGAACGCCATGGCGGCGGAGCTTCTCCCCGAGCTGACGCCGGGCGTCGTCCTGGCCGGCTGCCGGGTGTCCGCGCTGGCCGAGGCGGCCCGCGACGGCGCCGACACGTTCGAGGCCGAGCACCTCGGCCGGCGACTGCGCGGCCTGCGGCGCGGGCTGGCCGGGGAGCGTGGCGCCTGGTACGTGCGGGACGTCACCGAGGAGCACGCGCGTACCGACGCCCTGCTCACCGAACGGTCCCGGACCGCGTTCCTGGCCCAGGCCGGCAGCCGGCTCGGGCTCTCCCTGCACCGGGACCAGACGCTGCGCGCCGCCGTCGCCCTGCCGGTGCCCTACCTGGCCGACGTCGCCGTGGTGGTGCACCGACCGCCGCCGCCGGCCGAGGACGAGCCGCACTGGACCCGGTACGCCACCGGCGACTCCGGGCCGACCACCGGCGTGGTCGGCTGGCGGACCGTGGAGTCCGTCCCCGGCCTGGTCGAGGCGCTCGACGGCGACCTCACCGCGCCCAGCCCCTGGCTCGACGCCGAGCTGGCCGACCTGGCCGAGGTGCTCCCCGCCGACTTCGGCCGGCCGGGCACCGTGCTGATCAGCCCGATGCCGAGCGCCGGCGGTCCGGCCGGGGCGCTGGTCCTGGCCCGCCGCCCCGACCGGGCCGGCTTCGACCAGCGGGAGATCGCGCTGGCCCGGGAGTTCGCCGGCCGGGCCGGCGCCGCGCTGGCCGCCGCCGAGCTGTACGGCGAGCAGACCCACCTGGCCCGGGTGCTGCAGAACAGCCTGCTCCCGCCGGAGCTGCCCCGCCTGGCCGGGATGACGCTGGCCGGCGGCTACCGGGCCGCCGGGGACAGCCTGCGTATCGGCGGCGACTTCTACGACCTGTTCCCCACCGGCGACGGCGGTCTGTTCGCGCTCGGCGACGTCTGCGGCAAGGGCGTCGGCGCGGCCGTGCTGACCGGGCGGGTACGCCAGTCGTTGCAGACCCTGCGCCTGGTCGAGCAGCGCCCCCGGGAGCTGATGGAGCTGCTCAACCGCGCGCTGCTGGACGCGCCGGGCGCGGCCGCGCGGGCCCAGTTCACCACGCTCCTGCTCGGCACGCTGAGCCGGCAGCCCGACGGTGGGCTGCTGGTCCGGATGGCCGGCGGCGGGCACCCGGCGCCGCTGGTGGTCCGCGCCGGCGGCGGCATCGACGCGGTCCGGGTCGGCGGCATGCCGGTCGGCGCGCTGACCGCGGCCCGGTTCGCCGAGGTCGAGGTGCGGCTGGCCCCCGGTGACCTGCTGCTGGCGTACACCGACGGGGTCACCGAGGCCCGGGGCGGTCCCACCGAGCCGGCCATGTTCGGCGACGACCGGCTGCGGCAGGCGCTCGCCTCCGGGACCGGGCTGCCACCGGCCGCGCTCGTCGACCGGGTGCTCCAACTCGTGGACGAGTGGCTCGACGGGCAGCCGCACGACGACATCGCCATGCTGGCCGTGGCCGCCGCGTGAGCCCGTCCTGCCGGATCGGGCCGGAGACGCTCGCCGCGTACCTCGACCACCTGGACCGGGCCGACCGGGTCGGCGCCGTGGCGCTCGCCCGCGACCTGGTGGCCGCCGGCTGTTCGGTGGCGGACGTCCTGGTCGACCTGGTCGCGGTGGCGCAGCGGGAGATCGGCCGGCGGTGGCTCACCGGCTCGTGGAGCGTCGCCCAGGAACATGCCGCCACCCACGTCAGTGAGCTGGTGGTGGACGCGCTCGGCGCGAGCGTCGGCGCGCCGCGCCACGGCCTCGTGGTGGTGGCCTGCGTGGAGGGCGAGTGGCACGCGCTGGCCGCCCGGATCGTCAGCGAGGTGGTCCGGGCGGCCGGCTGGCGGGTGACGTTCCTGGGGGCCAGTGTGCCGGCCCGGCACCTGGTCTCCTACCTGCACCAGACCGGCCCGGAGGCGGTGCTGCTCAGTTGCGTGCAGCCGAACCGACTGGTGCGGGCGGCGCGGATGGTGGAGGCCAGTCGGGCCGCCGGGGTGCCGGTGCTGGCCGGCGGGCCCGGTTTCGGCCCCGAAGGCCGGTGGGCGACGGCGATCGGCGCGGCGGCGTGGGGCGCCAGCGCGCGGGACGCGGTGCGGTTGCTGGCCGGGCCGCTGCCCGCCGGCACGCACACCGGCCCGCCGCCGCCCCCGAGGGACGACGCGTACGTGGCGGTGCTGCACCGCCGGCGCGAGCTGGTCCGGCTCGCGCTGGGCGCGGTGGATCCGCCGCAGGAGAGCGTCGAGGATGTCGCCTCCGGCATCGCGCACCTGGTCGACGCGCTGGTGGCGGCGGTACGGGTGGACGACGACCGCCTGTTGCGGGATTTCGTCAGGTGGCAGGAGGAGGCGCTCACCGACCGCGGTGGCCGCCGCCTGCTGGACGACGTGCTCGCCACGCTGGAAGGGGCGCTGACCGAGTATCCCCGGGTGGCCGCGCGGCTGCGGACGGCGCGGGCCGCGGTCTCGGCCGGCTGACCGGCGTGGCGGGCCCCCGCCGGCGCGGCCCGGCGCCGGTGTCGACCGACGGCGGGGCCGCGGTGTCAGGCGGTGCGGACCGCCGAGGGGCCGTCGGGCGGGACCGGCTCGACGGGCCCGCGGGGCGCGCCCGGTCGACCGGGCGCCGGCGGCGCGCCCAGACCCACCAGCGGGTCGCCGATCCGCTCCCCGGAGGGGCGCAGCACCGGCCAGTCCTCGGCCACTGTCGCCTCGTCGCGGCGACCGACCTCGTCGAACTCCCGCATCCCGCGCAGCAGCGCCACCCGGCCCTCGGCGCTCATCCCGGCCAGGATCCGCGCCAGCCGGCGCCGCCGGTCGGCGCGCAGCTCGGCCAGGAGCCGATTGGCCGCCGGGGTGAGGTGCAGCGAGATCTCCCGGCGGTCGTAGCGGCCCGGCTCCCGCTCCAGCATGCCGGCCGCCACCAGCCGGTCGCAGAGCCGGCTGGCGGAGGAGAGCAGCATGTCGGTCAGCGAGGCGAGCCGGCGGAGGTTGATCCCGTCGTACTGCTCGACGACCATCACCGCGCGCAACTGGGCGCTGGAGAGGCGGCTCGTGGTCCGCTCCCGGGCCGCCTCCCAGACGGAGAGCAGGGTGCCCGCCGCCTCGTCCAGGGCGGCGGACATACTCGCTTCGGGTCCCACGGGACCGGGCTCCTCGGTCATGGTGGGCCCGAGACTACCCCGCGGCCCAGCCCGGCGACCTGTGCAAAGGAGCAAAGATGAGCGAAGCGGAGGCGCGCGCCCGCCGAAACGTGACGGACGCGCCGACTGATCTCATCGTGGCGCGCCTCGCCGACGAGCTGCGGCGGACGTACGGGATCACCCGGACCGAGCTGTACCAGGTCGACTACCGGCTCGCCGAGCTGCTGCCGCTGGGCGGCGGCGAGGCGCTGACCGGCCCCGGCCACCCGGCCTGGTACGCGTTCGACCACCAGGAGCCGGTGTTCGCCGACGGGACCGGCTGGTTCCCGGTGGGGATGCGGGGCGAACGACGCGGCGTGCTCCGGGTCTCGCCGGTGCCCGCCGACCCGGCCGCCCGCCGCGAGCTGGACACCGTCGCCACCGTGCTCGGGCACGAGGTGGCCGCCGTCACCTCGACCACCGACATCTACCTGAGCGCCCGGCGCAGCCGGCGGCTCACGCTGGCCGCCGAGATGCAGTGGGAGCTGCTGCCCGGTCGCAGCCGCATCCGCCCGTCGTTCAGCCTGGCCGGCCAGTTGGAGCCGGCGTACGCGGTGCGCGGCGACAGCTTCGACTGGTCCGACGACGGCCACCGGCTCTGGCTCGCGGTGCTCAACGGCTTCGGCGAGGGGGTGGCCGCGGCGTTGCTCACCTCGCTGGCCACCTACGCGCTGCGCAACGCGCGCCGCGCCGGGCTGGCCCTGGCCGACCAGGCCGCGTTGGCCGACCAGGCGGTCTACGCCCAGCACCGGGGCGAGCAGCACCTCTCCGTGCTCCTGATGGAGCTGGACCTGGCCACCGGGGCGCTGGTCGCGGTGGACGCCGGCTCCCCGCACCTGATCCGGCTGCGCGCCAGCGAGGTGACGTCCCAGGCGTTGGAGAAGCAGTTCCCGCTCGGCATGTTCGAGGGCACCGACTACCGCGAGCAGCGGTTCGACCTGGAGCGCGGGGACCGGCTCTTCGTGGTCAGCGACGGCGTGATCGACGCCACCGCAAACCGGGTCCGCTACGGCGAGTCGGCCCTGGACCGGTTCCTGCGCCGCACCAGCCCGATGGAGCCGCTGGACGCGGTCCGGTCACTCATCGGCGACCTGCGGGCCTTCGTCGCCGGTGACCTGGTGGACGACGCGGTGGTCGTCTGCCTGGACTGGCTGGGCCCCCAGGATCAGTAGGCGCCGCGGCTGCCCAGCACCGCGCCGAACGTCTTCCAGAGGATGGTCAGGTCCGCCGCGAGCGACCAGTTCTCCACGTAGTAGAGATCGAGCCGGATGCCGTCCTCCCAGCTCAGGTCGGACCGGCCGCTGACCTGCCAGAGGCCGGTCATGCCGGGCTTGACCAGCAGCCGGCGTGCCACGTCGCCGTCGTAGCGGGCCACCTCGGAGGGCAGCGGCGGGCGCGGGCCGACCAGGCTCATGTGGCCGAGCAGCACGTTGGCGAGCTGGGGCAGCTCGTCCAGCGACCACCTGCGCAGCAGTCGGCCCGTCCGGGTCACCCGGGGGTCGTCGCGCATCTTGAACATCAGGCCGTCGGTCTCGTTGCGCGCGGCCAGCTCGGCGAGCAGGGCGTCCGCGTTGACCACCATGGTGCGGAACTTGAAGACGCCGAACTCCTCGCCGCCCTGCCCGACCCGGGTCTGCCGGAACAGCACCGGGCCCCGGCTGTCCAGCTTGATGGCGAGCGCGAGCACCCCGAGCAGCGGCGAGAGCAGGAGCAGGGCGATCAGCGAGAGCGACCGGTCCACGAATCCCTTGACCAGCTTGCGGGCGCCGCGGAACTCGGGCGCCTCGACGTGGATCAGCGGCAGGCCGGCCACCGGACGGGTGTGGATGCGCGGGCCGGCCACGTCGGTCAGCGCCGGGGCCACCACCAGGTCGACACCGGTGCCCTCCAACTGCCAGCCCAGGCGGCGCAGCCGGGTGGCGGTCAGCTCACCGGACGCGGTGACCGCGACCGTGTCCGCGCCGATCGCGGTGGCCGCCTCCGGGATGCCCCGGAAGGACCCGACCACCGGCACGTCACCCAGCCGCTGCGGCACCGGGGCGAGCAGCGCGTCCGGGATGCACGCGCCGACCACCTGGTAGCCGGCGTACGGTTCCCGGCGCAGCGTGTGCACCAGCTCCAGCACGTGCGCGGTGTCGCCGACCACGAGCACCTTGCGGGACCAGCCGGCGCCCCGGTCGCGGGCGCGGTGCAGTCGCTTGCGCGCCGCGAACCGGGCCACCTCCAGACCGATCGTGCCGACCGCGAAGGAGATGGCCAGGAAGCCCCGGGAGACCCCGACGTCGGCGATGTAGCCGGCGATGGCGATGCCGCCGGCCAGCCGCAGGCTCGCGGCGCTGACCCGGCGGTACTCGTCCGCGCCGTAGCCGAGGACCTGGTCGTCGTAGCAGCGCATGGCCTTCAGCGACACCAACCAGACCAGCAGGAGCACCGGGGCGACCACCACGTACGGGATCTCGGACCCGGTGGGTTGTTCGTCACCGAACCGGGCCAGGTAGCCGGCCAGGATGGCCACGGCCAGCACGGCGGTGTCGAGCACCACCAGGACCCTGATGTAGGCCCGCTCCGCGGCTCGCGTCGTCGCACCGGGTCGATCACCCCCGGGACGCGACGTCCTGGCAGGTGTCAACAACGTCGCCGAGGTCACCGGTCCTCCCCACTTAACTCAGGACCGCCCCGTCCCCGCCCGGCCCCCGGTTGGAGGGCCTGCGGTCGAGGCACCCGGACATCATGCCAGGACAATTATGGTTACCGATTGATTCGGACACATTACCGTCAGTTCACCTCCCAGGTCTTGACCCGGGAAGCCTTCCGCCGCACCGGATCGCCGGCACGGCGGAAGATTATCGCTGAGTGCGGGATCAGCGCGGCGCGGGTGGCCGCAACGCGATCGCCTGGAGGAAGATTTCGCCGATCTTGCTCGGGTCGGTGGTCACGAACGCGCCGCCGCCGGTGACGTCCGTGATGGACTTCAGCTCGGCCCGGTTCACCTCGTTGCCGATGCCGATGATGATCACCTGGACCGGCTGCTCGTCGTCCCGGAGCTTCTTGAGCTGATCCAGCAGCGCCTTCTGCGAGATGCCGTTGTCGTCCTCGTTCTTGCCGTCGGTGAAGAGCACGATCGAGTTGACCTTGCCGGGCTCCCAGTCCTGCTGGACCTTCTTGTACGCCGCGAGCATGGTGTCGTACAGGCCGGTGTCGCCGCTGGAGGGCCGGATGGAGGCCAACCCGCGCTGCAACTCGCCCCGGTTGCCGGACAGCGGCCGGATGCCGACCAGCTCGTTCCAGTCCTGCGAACCCTTCAGGTTGGTGGAGAACGTCCACAGGCCGATCGACCAGGAGTCGTCGAAGAGCCCCAGCCCCTGACCGGCGGCGGCCACCGTGACCTGCTCCCGGCTGGCGCCGTTCGCGGTGGCCACCGGCTTCTTCATCGAACCGGAGACGTCGACGACACAGAGCATCCGACCGGACTGGGTGGCCACCGACCAGGTGGTGGTGGCCGTCGAGATGGCGACCGGGTCCAGGTCGGCCGCGCCGCCCTGACCGGACGGCGGGACCTGCTTCTCCCCACCGTTGGACGGGCTCGGCGCGCCCGTCGGGGCCTGGAAGCCCCGACCCCAGTTGCCGTCCGGCGCGCGCAGCGCCTGCGCGGCGAGCCGGTCCTTGAAGTCGGCGGAGCGCAGCGCCTCGAAGAGCACCCGGGCGGCCGACGCCTTGCTCGGCTCGATGCCGGGCAGCACCGCGAACGGGAAGTCCAGCGGGATCGGCGGCGGGTCGAGGTAGAGCGCGGCGAGCTTGATCGGCGGCTTCGTGTTGTTGTAGGCGATCACGTCCTCCTCGGACAGCGCCGCCGCGCCCAGCCCGTTGGCGATGGCCGTCGGGTCGGACGAACGCGGGAACCGCGCGAGCAGGTCCTGCCGCAGCGAGGAGCGGTTGGTGGCCAGCGCGCGCAGCGCCCCGACCATCGCCTCCTGCGCCTTCGGGGAGCCGGCCTCACCGGTGGAGCTGGCCGCCGCGGTGAGCGAGAGCAGGCCGGACAGGCCGGCCGCGTCCTGGGTCGGCTCGACGATCCCGGCCCGCAGCGGCTTGCTGGCGGTCACCTGCTGGAGCAGCTCGGACCAGCGGAACTCCTTGTCCGGCCAGCCGATCCGGGTGGCCACCGGCTCGGGCAGCGCGACCACCACCGGGCTGCGCGCGATCGAGGCGCCGTTGGCCGGGGCGAAGGCGCTCGCGCCGCCGGCCTTGAGCCGGACCAGCCAGGTCGAGGAGTCGGGCACCCAGACGTCGGGGGTGACCGCGGTGCCGCTGGCCTGCCCGACGCCGGCCAGCGTGGCGCCGTGCTTGCCCGCCACGGCGGCGGCCACGTCGACCGGCTCGGCCGAGGCAACGGTCACCGCGATGCAGGTGCCGCCGACCGCCGCGCCGTTGGCCACCCACTCGTCGGCGGCCCCCTGCACCGCCGGGGCGATCTCCGGGGCCGCCGACACCGACAGCTCGATCCGGCCCGAGCAGTTCGGGCCGGCCAGCTGCTGGTAACCGAACCAGGAACCGGCTACGACAGCGACGAGCGCGGTCGCCGCTGCGGCGGCGCCTGCTCCTCGGAGGTTGTGACGCATGCGATGGCGGCCAGACACGGTGACCATCTTGCGTATCTCGTGGGGTTACTGCCACAACCGTTCGGACGAAAGTTACGCAGGAGAAACAGTTGATCACTAAATCGGCACGCTGAGTTAGGAATCAGTGACCGAGGCGGCCACCGTCCACTGCGGATCGCGCGCTGCGTGACCGCTCCGTCACACCAGAACGCAGGTCGGACTCGCCACCGGCACCGGCTCCCCGACCGGCTCCGGCACCCCGCTGCCCGGGTCCACCCGGAAGACCCGCACCAGGTCGGCCCGCTCGTCGGCGACGTACAGGTGCGATCCGGCCAGCGCGAAGTGCCGGGGCCAGCCACCGCCGGCGTCCACCTCGGCCACCAGCTCCGGCGTCTCGCCCGCCAGCGCGAAGACGGCCACCGTGCCGACGCCGCGGTTGCTGACGTAGAGGAAGTTGCCGTCCGGCCCGACCGCCACCCCGGCCGGCTGCACGTGCCCGGTCCGGCCGCTGGCGTCGACCCGGACCCGCTGGCGCAGCCCGTCCGGCGTCAGGTCGTACCCGGTGACCGTGGCGTCCAGCTCACCGACCAGCCAGCAGCGCCGCCCGTCCGGATGCCGGGCCAGATGCCGCGGCCCGGTGCCGGCCGGCGTCCGCAGCCGCGGGCCCCGGGGCACCAGCCGCCCCGAGGCGGCGTCGAGGTCGTACCGGTAGACCGAGTCGGTGCCCAGGTCGACGGCGAGCAGCGGCCCGCCGGCAGGGTCGGGCGAGACCATGTGGCAGTGCGCCGCCTCCTGCCGCTCCGGATCGGCGCCGTGCCCCTCGTGCCGCACCAGGTCGGTGCGCTCCCCCGGCACGCCGTCGGCGTCCAGCGGGAACACCGCCAGGCTGCCGCCGCCGTAGTTCGCCACGAACACGTGCCGCCCGTCCGGCGCGATCGCGAGGTGGCACGGCTCGGCCCCGCCGGTCGGGCGTACGCCCAGCGCGGTGAGCCCGCCGTCCGGGGCCACCCGGAAGGCGCTCAGCCCGCCCTCGGGAAGCTCGTTGACGGCGTACAGCACCGGCTGCCCGGGGTGCCGGGCCAGGAACGACGGCGACGGGGTGACCGCCACGGTGCCGAGCGGGGTCAGCGCCCCGGTCGTCGGGTCACGCCGGGCCGCGACGATCCCCTCGGCCCGCCCGTCCGACTCCGCCGTGTAGCCCCCGATGTGGACGACCTCGTGCTGCCCCGCCACCGTTTCCCACCTTCCGTCGGTCCTGCTGCGATCCAACCAGGCTTCCCGGGCGGTCGCCCGGTCAGTCGTCGAACGCCGCCCCGACCGGCGGGCGGGCTCAGCCCACCGGGACCGGCTCGCCGCGCTGCCGGGCCACGTGCTCGACCAGCGTGATCAACACCAGCTTGCCGGACTGCCGGTCCCGGGCGTCGCAGAGCACCAGCGGAACGTCCGGGTCGAGGTCCAACGCGTCGCGGACCGCCTCCAGGCCGAACCGCCGGGAGCCGTCGAAACAGTTGACCCCCACCACGAACGGGATGCCCCGCTGCTCGAAGTAGTCGATCGAGGGGAAGCAGTCGGCCAGCCGGCGGGTGTCGGCCAGCACCACCGCGCCCAGCGCGCCGAACGCCAACTCGTCCCAGAGGAACCAGAAGCGGTCCTGGCCCGGGGTGCCGAACAGGTAGACCTGGAGGTCGTCGTTGATGGTGATCCGGCCGAAGTCCATCGCCACCGTGGTGGTCGACTTCTGCTCCACCCCGGAGACGTCGTCGGTGCCCAGACCGGCCCCGGTCAGCACCTCCTCGGTCTGCAACGGGCGGACCTCGCTCAACGCGCTCACCAGCGTCGTCTTGCCGGCGCCGAAGCCACCCGCGATGAGGATCTTCAGGGCCAGCGGCACCCGCGACGCGGCCGAATCCGGGTCAAAGCGCACGGAGTCCATTGACCACCGCCTTGAGGATGTTGTCGTCGGGCAGGTACGCGGTGGCCGGTGGCCGGTGCACCGCGACGAACCCATGGGCGAGGAGGTCGCCGAGCAGCACCCGGACCACGCCCACGGCGAGGTCCAGGTCGGCGGCGAGGTCGGCCACGGCCTTCGGCCGCCGGGCCAGCTCGACCAGGCGGCGGTGCTCCGGCTGGAGACCGGGCACCCCGGCCGGCTCGGCCGCGGACGTGGTCAGCACGAACGCCAGCAGGTCGAACCCGTCGACCGGCGGGCGCACCCGGCCGCCGGTGAGCGTGTACGGACGGACCACCGGGCCGGCGTCGGCGTCGAGCCACTCGTGCTGCGGCCCGGGCCACTCAGCTCGCATCGGAGGGCTCCCCCGGGATCCGGGCCGGCGCGGCCAGGTTCTCCCCGACGCGGATCACCAGCATCGCCATCTCGTACGCCACCAGGCCGATGTCGGCGTCCGCGTCGCTGGCCACGGCCAGGCAGGCGCCCTGCCCGGCGGCCGTGACGAACAGGTACGCCGACTCCATCTCCACCACCGTCTGCCGGACCGCGCCGCCGCCCAGGTGCCGGGTGGCCCCCTTGGCCAGCCCGGAGAAGCCGGAGGCCAGCGCGCAGAGGTGCTCCGCGTCGGTGCGGTCCTGGTCGGTGGAGGCGCCGAGCAGCAGCCCGTCCGCCGAGAGCACCACCGCCCGGCTGGCGGCCGGCACCCGCTCCACCAGGTCGTCGAGCAGCCAGTCGAGATCGGCGTTCTGCCGCGTCGTGTGCACCACTAGGCGTCCCTCTCAGTCGCGGTTCGTTGGTCCGACGCCGGCGGGGAGGGCTCCGGGGCCGGCTCCGGCGCGGTGGCCGGCGTACCGGGGTCCGCCGGCACGTCGGTGGGCGGGTCGGGAACGGCGCCCCGGATCCGCGCGACCGTCGGGTTGCCGGTGGCGCGCGTGCCGTCCCGGCGTCCGCGCGCGGTGCCGGCCTGCAACGCGGACATGGTGCGGCGGGCCTCCTCCGGCGGGCGGCTCGCCGGGGTGTCGGTGACCACCGCGCGGGGTCGCGCCGGGCCGCGCCGGCGCACCCGCCGGGGCAGGCCGTCGCCGTCGGCGGGCGGTTCCACGGTCGAGGCCCGGGCGGCCGGCAACGGGATGACGGTGGACTCGGGACGCTCCCGGCCCGGTCGGGTGGGCCGCCCGCGGGGCACCGTGGTCAGCCGGCTCACCTTCGCCATCCGGCGCCGCTCCGGGCCGGCGGTGGCGTCCGGGCCGACCGGTGGCTCGTCGGTGATCAGATCCGACGGGACGAGGACCGCCGCGATCGTCCCGGCCGGCCGGCCCCGCCGCAGCTCCACCCGGACGCCGTGCCGCGCGGCCAACCGGGCCACCACGAACAGGCCCAGCCGGGCGCTGTCGGTCGGGTCGAACTCGGGCGGGGCGGCCAGCTTGCGGTTGGCGGTGGCCATGGCCGGCGGTGACATGCCGAGCCCTCGATCGGTGATCTCGATGGTGTAGCCGCCCGGCACGGTCCGGCCGGTGACGTCCACCCGGGTGCCCGGCGGGGAGAACGCGGTCGCGTTCTCGATCAGCTCGGCGAGCAGGTGGATCACGTCGCCGACGGCACGGCCGAGCACCCCGGCCGGCTGCACCTCGCCCACGTCGACCCGGTCGTACGCCTCGACCTCGGAGATCGCCCCGCGCATCACGTCCACCGCGGCGACCGGCCGGCGCCAACCCCGGCCGGGCGCGGCACCGGCCAGGATGACCAGGTCCTCGGCGTGCCGGCGGAGTCGGGTGGCGAGGTGGTCGACCTGGAACAGCCCGGCCAGCTCGTCCGGGTCCTCGGTGCGCCGTTCCAGCCGGTCCAGCAGCGCCAACTGCCGGTGCACCAGGCCCTGGCTGCGCCGGGCGAGGTTGAGGATGACCTCGTGGAAGCCGCGGCGCAGGGTGACCTCGTCGACCGCGGCCCGGACGGCGGTCCGGCGTACCTCGTTGAAGGCGCGCGCCACCTGGCCGATCTCGTCCCCGCCGTGATCCAGCTCCGGGGCCTCGCGGTCGACGTCGACCTCCTCGCCCCGGCGCAGCCGGGCGACCACGTCGGGCAGCCGCTGCTCGGCCACCTCGGTCGCGGCGGTGCGGACGCCGGTCAGCCGGTGCGCCAGCGACCGGCCGACCCGCAGCGCCACCAGCACGCAGACCACGATGGCGATCAGGCCGAGCACGCCGGCGGCGGCGAGCTGGACCAGGATGCGTACCGCGATCGGCACCGACCGTTCGGCGAGGCTGTCCGCGCCGCGCAGCTCGAAGTCCCGCAGGCCCTGCCAGACCTCCGCGTGGCCGGCCTCCCAGGCCCGGACGTCGAAGCCGGCGGGGAGGTCGTCGGCGCGGATCAGCGCGTCCTGGAGCGCGCGCAGCCGGAGGAACGCGGCGCCTTCGGTGAGTCGTTGGTAGCCGGCCCGCTCGTCGGGCGGCAGGTCGGCGACCGCGTTCTCGGCCAGGAACCGCTGGTTCTCCACGGTGCGCACCAGTTGCTCGTGCTCGCCGTCGGCGTACCGGCCGGCGGTGACGGCGCCGGCCAGCAGCGCGTCGGCCTGACCGAGCAGCTCACGGGAGCGGCCCAGCGCGGTGAGCGCCGACGCCTCCCGGTTGAGCCGCACGTCGGGCAGCATCGCCATGGCGGAGAACGCCTGGAACGCCGAACCGATCATCCCGCTGTAGAGCCCGACCGCGCCGGCCCGGTCGACCTTCCGGTCGTCGATGAAGACCCGCCCCGCGGGGAGCGCCTCCAGCGCCGAGCCCAGTTGGTCGAGGCGCGCGTCGAGCTGGTCGTCGGCCGCGTCGCGCAACGCCTCGCCGTCGATCCGGCGGCGCAGCTCGGCGACGGCCCGGTCGGTGCGGTCGCGTTGCGCGGCCAGCTCCGGCAGGACGCCGTCCCCGGCGAGCTGGACCACGGAGAGCCGCCGTTCCCGCTGCAACTCGGCCACCACGTTCTCGCCCGGCCGGCCCAGGTCGTACAGCAGGGTGCGGGTGGCGAGCAGGTCGAGCGCGGGCCCGAAGGCGAGCGTGGTGGCGAAGATCCACAGTGCCAGCAGCCCGGTCACCGGGCCGATGACCAGCGCGGTCAGCTTGGCGCGGATCGGCCAGTCGCGGGTGTTCAATCAGACCTCGCCCGGGAAGGTTCGCTGGGTGGCGCCGGCAGTGGCCGTCAGGTCGACGGCCACGACGCCGGGACCCGGCCCGGACGCCTTGGGCAGGATACGTAATCCCCGACGGATGCACTACCGGCCGTCTCGCCGCTCACTACGGTCCGAGATGGTCTTGGCGGGCCCCGTCGGACCCCCGTCGCATGGCCGGACCGGCGGCCACGGACCCCGCGCCGGGCACCCGACCCGGGAAAGTGCCCCGGAACGGGATTGGCGATCACCCGGAGGAGGGAATACCAGCTGGCGAAGGAGGAGCCATGTCGCCCACGCAGGTAGTCGTCATAGTCATCGTCGTCGCCGTGGTCGCCGCGTTGGTCGCGTTCGCCGTGGTCGCGAACCGCCGACGGGCGCTGCGGCAGCGCTTCGGCCCGGAGTACGACCGGGTCGTCGCCGAGCAGGACAGCCGCGGCGCCGCCGAGCGGGAGCTGCGGGAGCGCGAGCGTCGGCACGCCGAGCTGGAGCTGACGCCGCTCACCCCGGAGTCCCGGGCCCGTTACGCCGCCGCCTGGGAGGACCTCCAGGTGCGTTTCGTGGACTCGCCGGCCGAAACCGTCGGCGACGCCGACGAGCTGGTGAGTCACCTGATCGCGGAGCGCGGATACCCCACCGGGGACTTCTCCGACCAGATCGCCCATCTCTCCGTCGAGCACGCCCGCACGCTCACCCACTACCGCGACGCCCACGAGATCCGGCAGCGCAACGAACGCGGCGAGGCCGGCACCGAGGATCTCCGCCAGGCGCTGGTGCACTACCGGGCCCTCTTCGCCGACCTGCTCGGCGCGGACCCGGTCGGCCAGCGGTCGCCGGAGCAGCGCCACCCCGATCCCGACCCCGAGCACGACGCCACGAGCCGCTGAGGAGCCGCCGTCATGCGCCACGAAGAGCAGCAGGTCACGCCGGAGCACCCGGAGACCGTACGATCCGCGCCGGTGCCGGTCCCGCCGCCGGACGACCGCGCCCACGCCGACCGGTCGGGGACCGACCGCGCCGGCGTTCCGGAGGACGCGCTGGACGACCGGGGGACGTTCGACGACCCGGCCGTGACCGACGGGCCGGACGCCCGGCCCGACGAGACCCGGGCGTACGACGCCGACGACCTGCGCGACGCGGCGGACCGGGCGGACGACGCCGACGGGACGCGGGACGGCGAGCGGCCCGCCTTCCACGAGCCGGCGCCGCTGCCGACGGCGTTCGGCGCGGCCACGGTGGGCGACGCGGTGGCCGCCTCGGCGCTGGCCGGCGGTCGTCCGCAGGACGAGCGGGACGCGCGTGGTGAGGACACCGCCGCGCCGGGCGACGGCGCCCCGGGCCGCACCGACCCGCTGGACGACGAGCGGGCCGACCCGACCGCCGGGGACCGGCTGCACGACCGGGACCGTTGGGCGGCCGAGCACGCCGACGCGGACCGGGACGCGGACGTCACCGACCGGGACGACGACGCGGTGACCGCCGACGCGGACCGGCGCCACGACCGGGTGACCGCCGACCGGGACTCCGACGACGCGGTGGCCGCCGGTGCGGTCGGTTACGGCAGCCCCGAGCCGGGCCTGGTCGACCCGGACGCCGTGCCGGTCGCGGCGGGCGCCGACGCCCACGGTTCCGGCCGGCACCACGACACCGTCGACCGGGACGCCGCCATCGCGGCGGGCACGGCGACCGGCGGCACGACGGCGGCCGGCGGCGCGGCGGGCGCGACCGTGACCGGCGGCGAGGTGGGCGCGGTGGCAGCCAGCGACGCGGCGGGCGTGACGCCGACCGGCGACGCGGCGGACGCGGCGGTGGCCGGGGCGGGGCGGGCCATGTCCGGCGCCGTGCCGGCGGACGCGGCCACGCTGTTCGACCCGGACGCGGCGCAGGGCTTCCGGGACCGCTGGCGCGACGTCCAGCTGCGTTTCGTGGACGACCCGAAGGCCGCGGTCGGCGAGGCGGAGTCGCTCGTCGAGGAGGCGATCGAGGCGCTGTCCACGGCGCTGCGGGAGCAGCGCACCCGGCTCGGCACCTGGCAGGAGTCCGGGGACACCGAGCAGCTCCGGGTGGCGGTG
This sequence comes from Micromonospora sp. NBC_01392, assembly GCF_045040125.1. NCBI lineage: Bacteria > Bacillati > Actinomycetota > Actinomycetes > Micromonosporales > Micromonosporaceae > Micromonospora > Micromonospora sp. NBC_01392. The sequence goes on from NZ_CP109549.1 coordinate 6,072,127, forward strand.
CGCGGCTACCGCGACTTCCTGGACCGCGTACTGGGCCGCTGACGCCCCGCACGTGCGACGGAGCCCCGGCCGGTCACCCGGTCGGGGCTCCGTCGCGCACGGCGGATCGAACAGTAGGCATGAAACTTCGCGATCGGGGTACCTGCCGCCGCAGCACGCACCCACACGAGGGGAGCAACAGGCATGGGCAGCGGCCTACGGTTGAACATGAACGCCCTGGACTACCTGATCCTGGCGCTCTACTTCGTCACGGTGCTGGGGGTCGGCTTCGCCGCCCGTCGCGCCATCAAGACCAGCGTCGACTTCTTCCTGTCCGGGCGCTCGTTGCCCGCCTGGGTCACCGGCCTGGCGTTCGTCTCGGCGAACCTGGGCGCGCTGGAGATCATCGGCATGGCCGCCAACGGCGCCCAGTACGGCATCATGACGGTGCACTACTACTGGATCGGCGCGGTGCCGGCGATGGTCTTCCTCGGCATCGTGATGATGCCGTTCTACTACGGCTCGAAGGTCCGCAGCGTGCCGGAGTACCTGCGGCTGCGCTTCAACCGCCCCACCCACCTGCTGAACGCGATCAGCTTCGCGGTCGCCCAGGTGCTGATCGCCGGCGTCAACCTCTACGCGCTGGCGTTGATCATGCAGGCGCTGCTCGGCTGGCCGCTCTGGATCGCGATCGTGGTCGGCGCGGCGATCGTGCTGGCGTACATCACCGTCGGCGGGCTCTCCGGCGCGATCTACAACGAGGTGCTCCAGTTCTTCGTGATCATCGCCGGCCTGGTGCCGATCACGGTGATCGGTCTGGTCAAGGTCGGCGGCGTGAGCGGCCTGATGGACGCGGTACGCGAGTCCAAGCTCGGCGAGGCCGGTCTGCACGCCTGGCAGGGCACCGGCAGCACCGACAACCCGCTCGGCGCGCACTGGCTGGGCATCGTCTTCGGCCTCGGCTTCGTGCTCTCCTTCGGCTACTGGACCACCAACTTCGCCGAGGTGCAGCGCGCCCTGTCGGCGCGGAACATGAGCGCCGCCCGGCGTACCCCGATCATCGGGGCGTACCCGAAGCTGCTCATCCCGCTGGTCACCGTGATTCCCGGCCTGATCGCCCTGATCACGGTCAAGGGGCTGGGCGCCGACCAGGGCGACCTGGTCTACAACAACGCCATCCCGCTGCTCATGCGCGACCTGCTCCCCAACGGCGTGCTCGGCATCGCGGTCACCGGCCTGGTGGCGTCGTTCATGGCCGGCATGGCGGCCAACGTCAGCGGGTTCAACACCGTCTTCACGTACGACATCTGGCAGGCGTACTTCCGGCGGGACCGCCCGGACGAGTACTACGTGAAGGTGGGCCGGATCGCCACCGTGATCGCGGTGGTGGTGGGCATCGGCACCGCGTTCATCGCGGCCGGCTTCAGCAACATCATGAACTACATCCAGGCGCTGTTCTCGGTCTTCAACGCGCCGCTGTTCGGCACGTTCATCATCGGCATGTTCTGGCGGCGGATGAGCGCGCTGGCCGGCTTCTGGTCGCTGCTGTCCGGCACCGTGGTGGCGGTCGCGACGTACGTGCTCTACAAGACCGGCGTGATCAGCTTCAACTCGGACCTGGAGGAGAGCTTCTGGGGCGCCGGCCTGGCCTTCGTCACCGTCGCCGTGGTGGCCGCGATCATCACGCCGCTGACCCGACCGAAGACGAACGACGAGCTGACCGGCCTGGTGTACGGCCTCAGCGACACCACTCTCGCCGACGACTCGCTGGCCGGCGACGCGGCCTGGTACCGCTCCCCGGTGCTGCTCGGCGTCGTCGCCGTGGTGCTCGCCGCCCTCTTCTACATCCCGGTCTTCTGAGGAAGGGACCCACGTCATGGCAGACAACGCGGACCGTTACCAGGGCGGCGAGGCCCACGACCCGCTGGTCGACGAGACCGAGGACGCCCGGGAGGAACACTCCGCCGCGGCCCGGCTGTTCGACATCCGCCGGGTCATCGGTGGGCTGTTCGTCGCGTACGGGCTGATCGTCGGGCTGATGGGCCTCTTCGACTCGTCGGCCGAGATCGACAAGGCGCAGGGCCTGCGGATCAACCTGTGGGCCGGCGCGGTGATGCTGGTCTTCGGGCTGCTCATGCTGCTCTGGCAGCGGCTGCGCCCGACCGAGGCCCCGCCGGCGCGCTCCGACGGGTCCTGAGCCGCACCGGATCCCCGCACCGGCCCCGCCGGCATGCCCGGCGTCGCACCGGGTACGCCAGGCGCGGATGGGGACAGGAGGCAGCAGCATGACCGATCGTGACCCCGGTGGCGAGCGACCGCTGGAGGAGACCCCCGAGGTGGCCGCCGCGGTGGACGACGACAGCACGGTGCCGCAGCTCCGCGGCAGCGGCACCGATCCGGACAATCCCGCGTTCGCCGAGCCGGACGGCGCGGTGGCCGACACCGGCTCGCCGGACATCCTCGGCGACCCGTACGCGGCCGGCACCGGCGCGACCGGCACCGGCACCGGTGCGGGCGGGGACAACATCCGTACCGGCGCCGAGCAGCCCTGGGAGCCGGAGGATCTGGTGCGGGCCCGTGGCCAGGACGTGACCCCGGAGAACGTCGAGCGGGCCCGCCGTGACCTGGCCGAGCTGGGCCGAGCGGCGATCGAGAAGACGGTGCCCTGACCGGGAACGGCCGGGGGCCCCTGGTCGACGTGGGCGTCGACCAGGGGCCCGGGGAAACCCGCGCGGCGGTGCCTCACTCCCGCCGCGGCGGGTGGTCCGGCCGCGGGGCTCTACAGCGCCGGGTAGGCGTTCTGCATGAGCTGCGCGAACTGGGCCGCGAACCAGGCGCCGGAGATCGGCGCGTCCGGCAGGGCGCCGGACAGGCTGTTCCCGTTGCGGGCGTTACCGGTGTACGTCGGGTCGCACATCCGGTCGAAGCCCTTGCCCTCGTCGTTCGGGATCGCCTTGCTGGAGCCGTCCGACTCACCCGGGGGCTTCACCCAGACGTAGGCGTCGATACCCGGCTCCGGGTTGGCCTTCGGCCGCTCGCCGAGGCCGGCACCGGCCTGGTTGCACCAGTTGCCGGCGTGGATGCGGCGGTCGACCCGACCCCCGTTGACGTAGGCGTCAACGCTGGTCAGCGGGCCAGGACCGGTCGGCCGCGCCGAACCGCCCCAACCGTTGCGGGAGGTGTCGATCAGCATGCCGATGTTGCTGTCGAAGCCGATCGAGACCAGCTTCTGCCGGAACGCCTGGGCGAACGAGAGCTCGTCGACGTAGAAGTTCCAGTCGATCCACTTGGCCTGCCGCACGGTCTGGCCGTTCACCGAGTCGGTGATCTTGACGTACGGCTCCTTGAGCGCGGAGTAGTTCGCCGTGTTGACGATGAACCCCTGCACGTTCTTCACGGTGCTGCCGGACGCCACAGCGGCGGCCTTGAGCTGGTCGGCGGTCGGGCCGAAGTTGCTGTCCCAGCCGATCCAGCCGTGGTGCGCGGCGTCGATGTAGTTGTAGACGTTGCCGATCGCACCGAGCTTCGCCAGCGCGTAGCCGACGCCGTTGACGTAGGCGCCGTTGGCCTTGACCGTGTCGCACATCGCGGTGCCGCCCGGCTGGCCCGAGGTGTTGGTCACCAGGTTGGGCAGCGAGTCGATCTCGATGATGTTGACGATGCGCAGGTTCTTGTACTTCGCGTCGGCCTGGATCGCGGCGATCGGGTCGATGTACTCGGTCTTGTAGCGGGGCAACTCGTCCGGGCCCAGCTCGCCGTTCGAGGCCAGCGCGGCACAGTCCCGGCCGGGCAGGTTGTAGATGACGAACTGGATGTAGCCGGCGCCCTGGGCGAGCGCGGCGTCCAGGTGGTCACGAACGCCCATCGAGCCGTTGGAGCTGCTGCCCGTGGTGCCGTTGATGGCGGCGATCCGGTCGAGCCAGACCGCGGTCGGGTTGTTCGACACCCGGTTGCCACCGGCCACGGACTCGGCCTTGGCCTTCCACTCCGGGTTCACGTACCCCTTGACCCCGGCGTACGGGTTGTCCACCTTCTCCCCCGGCGGCGGGGTGGTGGGCGGCGGCGTGGTGGGGGGCGGCGTCGTCGGCGGGGTGCTGGTGGGCGGCGTGCTGGTCGGCGGCGTGCTGGTGGGCGGCGTGCCGCCGTTGCAGACCGTGCCGTTGAGCGTGAACTGCGTCGGCTTCGGGTTGCTGCCGCTCCAGGCGCCGTTGAACCCGATGCTGGTGCTGGCGCCGGTGGCCAGCGAACCGTTGTAGGACTCGTTCTGCGCGGTGACGTTCTGGCCGCTCTGGGTCCACTTCGCCGACCAGCCCTGCTGTACGCGCTGGCTGCTGTTCGGGAACGTGAAGCCGAGGTTCCACGAGCTGACCGGGTCACCGAGGTTCTTGATGACCACGTTCGCGGTGAAGCCACCGGCCCAGTCGTTGGTGGTGTAGTCCACGCTGCACTGCGTCGCGGCCTGCGCCGCGGTGACCGGGAGGGTCACCAGCCCGCCGGCCACGAGGACGCCGGCGCCGGTGAGCGCGAGCGTCCGGCTCCGGCCGGACAGCCTTCTCCACAGATTCATACCACTGATCTCCTTGGGCGAGACCGGATCCGCGTACGGCCCGGCGGAATGGCGGCGGTGGTCGCCCTGCGGGAACGACCGTGCGCGCCACGGGTTGTTTCGGGGGACGCCCGACCCGGACGGGCGTGAGGTGGTGGTGGTGCCGACCGGTCCGCAGGACCGGTCGAAGGAGCCGGACGTCGTCCGGTGAGACCGGTTGCCCTCGACGTCTGCGCTCGCGGTGTGGCTCCCCGAACCGCGTGCAGCGATTCTTGCATGGGAGCGCTTCCATGGCAATGCCTCGATACGCACCCCGACCCTACCCCCACCCCCCACCACCCCACCCCCGTCGATCATGAGGTTGACGGCAGATGGAAGCGCTCCCCCGACCGCCAACTCCATGATCACCGGTCGTCGGCCGCCCGGACGGGGTGCGGGGGACCGGGCGGGAGGCGCAGAGGGCGCAGAGGGCTCGGGGATGGTCGGCGCCACGCGAAATGCCACATCATCGACAAAGCCCGAAAAACGAAACTTTCCCCGGATAGGTCGCGAAAAGGTCTAACGTCGGCCGTAGCTCGACTGACGTCGGGCTCAGGACGAACAGGGATGGAGTGACGCTGGTATGGCTGACAAGATGCTCGGGAAGATCGTCGCGGGTGCCGCTCTCGGCGGTGCGGGCCTTCTCGTGTTCACCCCGGGAATGGCCTACGCAGGCGGGCACGACGACGAGGGCAAGGTGATCGCCAAGCCGCACGTGGTCAAGGCCGGTGACACCGTGGAACTGCTCCAGATCTGCCCGGAGCCCCAGGAGCACGCCTACGTCTGGTCGAAGGTGACCGGCAAGGTCGACCTCCACCCGGCCCGGGACGGCGAGCACGGCGACTGGGCCGACAAGGGCGGCGACTGGGCCGAGGACGCGGACCAGGGTCCCGACGGCAAGGACGGGCACGGCGCCCCGCCCGAGGCCAACAAGGACGAGCACGGCAAGGACGCCAAGGACGAGCACGGCAAGGACGAGCAGGGCAAGAACGAGCAGGGCAAGAACGAACAGGGCAAGGGTCCCGAGGGCAAGGACGAGAAGGGCACGGACGGGCACGGTCCCGGCGAGGCGGGCATGCCGGAGCCGCCGGCCGACGCGCCGAAGCCGGGCGGTGCGGGTGCCGGCATGGCCGCCGACGCCGGGGATCTGGGACCGCAGGGCCACGAGGAGTACGGCCAGGACGCCGAGCCGGGCTGGACGGCTGCCGACTGGACCCGGGACGAGCACGGCGCCGACGGCAAGGACGGACACGGTGCCCCGCCCGAGGCCAACAAGGACGAGCACGGCAAGGACGCCAAGGACGAGCACGGCAAGGACGAACAGGGCAAGGACGAGCACGGCAAGGACGGCAACAACGGCAAGGACAAGCACGGTAAGGACGGCAAGGACGAGCACGGCGCCCCGCCGGAGGCCAGCAAGGACGAGCAGGGCAGGGACGCCAAGGACGAGCCCCACGGCGACTGGCAGGACGACTGGCAGGACGACAAGGGGTACGGCCACGGTGAGGACGAGGCCGGCTGGGAGCACGGGAAGGACTTCGTCTACTACGGCGAGGCCCGCGTCTCCGAGGACGTCCACCCGGGCCGCTACGAGCTGAACGGCTCCTGCGGCGAGGGCGAACTGGTGGTCCTCCCCCGGGGCGGGGTCGACGGCGGTGACGGCGGCATGGCCACCACCGGCCTGGACCGTGGTCTCGCCACCGGAGGCGCCGGCATGATCGGTGCCGCCGCACTCGGCGGACTGGTGCTGATGCGTCGGCGGCGGGCCGGTGGCCTGGTCTGACCGGACGACGAGCCGGGCCGGCGGCCGTCACGGGAAACCGTGGCGCGCCGTCGGCGCGGCCGTCGTCGTCCTGCTCGCCATGGTGGGCTCCGGCCTGATCGGCGCGTCCGTCCGCACCGTCCCGCCGCCCACCCCGCCGCAGCCGATCGCGCAGGCCGGACCGGCCGGCACGACGGATGCCACCGACCCGCCCACCGCCTCCGACACCGATCCGGACGCCGACGGCGGCGCGCCCTGGGACGGCCCGTCGACCACCTACGCCGATCCGGCCACGCCGCCCGGCGCCACGCCGGGCACGCCACCCGGCGCCGCACCGGCGACCCCGCCCGGCACCGCGCCGGGCACACCGGCGGGGACCGGGCCGGGCACACCGGCGGGGACCGGGCCCGGGACCGTGCCGGGCACACCGTCCGGGAGCGTGCCGGTGGCCCCCGGCGCCGCACCGACCGGGCCCACGGGTGCCCCGGCCGCACTGCCCCGCTCCGCGCCCACCACCGTCGTGATCCCCCGGATCGGGGTCCGCGCCGAGGTCATGACGCTCGGCACCAACCCGGACGGAACAGTCCAGGTGCCCCCGCTGGACCAGGCGATGAAGGCGGGCTGGTACTCCCCCGGCGCCAGCCCCGGCGAGGTCGGCAACGCCGTGATCGTCGGGCACGTCGACTCCGCCAAGCTCGGCCCGGCGGTCTTCTTCAACCTGGGCGCGCTGGTGCCGGGCGACACCATCGCCGTGTCCCGGCAGGACGGCTCGACCGTCACGTTCACCGTGGAGGAGGTCCGGTCGTACCCGAAGACGGCCTTCCCGGCGGAACAGGTCTACGGCCCGTCCACCGTGCCCGGCCTGCGCGTGGTCACCTGCGGCGGGGTGTTCGACCGGACCGCCGGCAGCTACCTGAACAACATCGTGGTCTACGCCCGGATGACCCGCTGATCCACCTCAGACACGGAAAGAGTGCCCATCCGAAGCGCGATGGGCACTCTTTCCGTGCATCAGTGACGTGGCGCGTCAGGCCGCCGCAGAGGTGCGGACCAGGGTACGGATCTGACGCAGCAGCACCGACAGGGCGGACAGGTCGGCGCGGGACTCGTCGAACTCCCCCATCGCCCGGTGCGCCCGGTGGATCGAGGTCGCGTTCGCCTGCTCCCACTCCTGCACCCGCTCCACCGGCGGCTGGCTGTCCGAGGTGGAGCTGAGCACCTCCGCGGTGAGCGCGGCCAGCGCGGCGTACAGGTCGTAGCGCAGCGCCATCCGGGCCAGCGTCTGCCAGCGGTCCTCCCGCGGCAGCAGGGAGATCTTCGACAGCAGCGCGTCCACCCGGAACCGGTCGGAGAGCACGAAGTAGACCGACGCCACCTCGCTCACCTCCCGCCCGGTCGTCTTCGCCGTCTCGACGATGTCGAGCAGGCCGAAGCTGTACATCAGGCGGGTCGCCTGCACGGCCAGCTCACGCGGCAGCCCCTTGCCGACGAGCGTCTCGATGTGCGCCGCGATCGCCTCCCGCTCGGTGCCCCAGAACAGGTGCTCCAGGTCCGGCATGAGCTGGGCCACGCCGTCCCGCAGCCGGGTGATCTCCGCCGGCACGTCGATCGGCGAGCGCCGGTTGGTGACCAGCCAGCGCACCGCGCGGTCGAGCAGCCGTCGGGTGTCCAGGTAGACGGCGGTCTGCAACTCGGGCGAGACCTTGTTGTCCAGCGCCTCGACCGCGTTCCACAGCTCACCCAGCCCGAACACCTCGCGGACCACCACGTACGCGCGCAGCACGTCCGCCGCCGAGGCGGCCGTCTCCTCGACCACCCGGAACACGAACGAGATGCCGCCCCGGTTGATCGCCTCGTTGACCAGCACCGTGGTGACGATGTCCCGGCGCAGCCGGTGCCGGCCCATCCGGTCGGCGAAGCGCTGCCGCAGCGGGGTCGGGAAGTAGTTGACCAGGACGTCGGTCGTCCACTCCTCGTCCGCCAGCCCTTCGCTGACGATCTCCCGCTCCAGCACGATCTTCACGTACGCGAGCAGCACCGCGAACTCCGGCGGGGTCAGCCCGGTCTCGACGCGGACCGCCAGCTCCTCGTCCGACGGCAGCGCCTCCAGCGCCCGGTCCAGCGCGCCGGACCGCTCCAGCTCGTTGATCATCCGGCGGTGCACCGGGAGCAGCGAGGCGGCCTGGGTCTGGGCGTTGTTGAGCGCCCGCGCCTGGTCGTAGTTGTCCCGCAGCACCAGCTCGGCGACCTCGTCGGTCATCTGGGCCAGCAGCTCGTCGCGCTCCGGCCGGTCCAGCTCCCCGTCGGCGACCGCGGTGTTCAGCAGGATCTTGATGTTCACCTCGTGGTCGGAGCAGTCCACCCCGGCCGCGTTGTCGATGAAGTCGGTGTAGATGCGTCCGCCGCCGGCGGCGTACTCGATCCGGCCCTGCTGGGTGAAGCCCAGGTTGCCGCCCTCGCCGACCACCCGGCAGCGCAGGCTCTTGCCGTCCACCCGGATGGCGTCGTTGGACTTGTCCCCGACCTCGGCGTTGGTCTGCGTCGACGCCTTCACGTAGGTGCCGATGCCGCCGTTCCAGAACAGGTCCACCGGCGCGGTGACGATCGCCTTCATCAGCTCCTGCGGGCTGAGCTGCGTGACGTCGTCGTCGAGGCCGAGCACCGCGCGGACCTGCGGCGTGAGCGGCACCGACTTCGCGGTACGCGGGAAGATGCCGCCGCCTTCCGAGATCAGCTCCGGGTCGTAGTCCTCCCAGGACGACCGGGGCAGGTCGAACAGCCGCTTGCGCTCGGCGAACGAGGTGGCCGCGTCCGGGTCCGGGTCCAGGAAGATGTGCCGGTGGTCGAACGCGGCCACCAGCCGGATGTGCTCGGAGAGCAGCATCCCGTTGCCGAACACGTCGCCGGACATGTCGCCGACGCCGACCACGGTGAAGTCCTGGGTCTGGGTGTCGTGCCCCAGCTCCCGGAAGTGCCGCTTCACCGACTCCCAGGCGCCCCGGGCGGTGATGCCCATCTTCTTGTGGTCGTAGCCGGCCGAGCCGCCGGAGGCGAACGCGTCACCGAGCCAGAAGCGGTGCGCGGTGGAGATCTCGTTGGCGATGTCGGAGAACGTCGCGGTGCCCTTGTCCGCCGCCACCACCAGGTAGGGGTCGTCGGGGTCGTGCCGGACCACGTCCTCGGGCGGCACGATCTCGCCGCTGGCGATGTTGTCCGTGACGTCGAGCAGCGCGGAGATGAACTCCTTGTAGCAGACCACCGCCTCGTCCCGGTCGCCCGGCTTCTGCTTGAGCACGAAGCCGCCCTTGGCGCCCACCGGCACGATCACCGCGTTCTTCACCATCTGCGCCTTGACCAGGCCCAGCACCTCGGTGCGGAAGTCCTCGCGCCGGTCGGACCAGCGCAGGCCGCCCCGGGCCACCGGCCCGAACCGCAGGTGCACGCCCTCGAACCGGGGCGAGTAGACGAAGATCTCGAACTTCGGCCGCGGCGCCGGCAGGTCCGGGATGGCCTGCGGGTCCAGCTTGAACGCCACGTACGGCTTGGGCCGCCCGCCCACCGGCTTCTGGTAGAAGCTGGTGCGCAGCGTGGCCTGGATCAACGTCAGGAAGGCCCGCAGGATGCGGTCCTGGTCGAGGCTGGCCACCTCGTCCAGCGCCTCGCCGATCGCGTCGACCAGCTCGGCGCCGCGCTGGCGCCGCTCGTCCATCGTGATGGGGCTGGGCGCGAACCGGATCTCGAAGAGCTGCACCAGCAGCCCGGCGATGCTCGGGTACGCGATGAACGTCTGTTCCATGTACTCCTGGGAGAACACGGTGCCGGCCTGCCGCAGGTACTTCGCGTACGCGCGCAGCACGACCACCTGCCGCCAGGTGAGCCCGGTGCGCAGCACCAGCTCGTTGAAGCCGTCCACCTCGGCCTCGCCCCGCCAGGCGGCGGCGAACGCGTTCTCCACGTGCGGGCGCACCTCGGCCAGGTCCTGGTGCCGTTCCGGCAGCTCCAGCCCGAAGTCGTAGAGCCAGATCCGGCCGTCGACGCGCTCCACCTCGTACGGGTGCTCGTCGACCACCTTCACGCCGAGCGAGTGCAGCACCGGCAGCACGGCGGAGAGCATCATCGGCTCGCCGTACCGGTAGACCTTGAACCGCACGTCCAGCGACTCGTCGCCGTCGTTCGCCCGGCCCGAGTAGGCCCGCGGCGCCAACTGCTTGCGGAACAGGTGCATCTCGAGCTGGCCGGGCTCCTCCAGCAGCTCCAGCTTGGCCAGGTCCTTCATCGCCTCGTACGGCGTGTGCCCGTCCTTGTAGCCCTCCGGGAACGCGTCGGCGTACCGGCTGAACAGGTGCTTGGCCTGCTCGTCGCCGAGCTTGCGCTCCAGCACCAGCCGGTAGTCGTCGTCCCAGAGCCGGGTAGCGTCGGCCAGCTCCTCGGCGAGCAGGTCGGCGTCGATCTCGCCGGGCGGGCTGTTCGGGTCGGTGCGGACGATGAAGTGCACCCGGGCCAGCATCGACTCGGTGACCCGGGTGGTGTAGTCGACGCCGACGCCGTTCAGCTCCCGCAGCAGGATGTCCTGCATGCGCAGCCGGTTCTGCGTGGTGAACCGGTCCCGGGGCAGGTAGATCAGGCAGGAGATGAACCGCCCGTACCCGTCCCGGCGCAGGAAGACGCGGAGCTGCCGGCGGCCGGCCATCCGCAGCACGCCGATCACCGCGTGGTAGAGGTCGTCGGTCTTGATCTGGAACAGCTCGTCGCGCGGGTAGGTCTCCAGGATCTGGAGCAGGTCCTTGCCGGAGTGGCTGCGCAGGCTCAGGCCGGAGCGGTCCAGCACCTCGGCGACCTTGCGGCGGACCACCGGCAGCTCCTGCACGCTGGTCCGGTACGCGGCGGTGGAGAACAGGCCCAGGAAGCGCCGCTCCCCGACCACCTCGCCGGCCTCGTTGAAGATCTTGAAGCCGATGTAGTCGAGGTAGGCCGAACGGTGCACGGTGGCCCGGGAGTTGGCCTTGGTGATGATGAGCAGGCGCTTCTCCAGCACGCGCTCGTGCGCCTCCGGGGTCATCGAGTTCAGCGACCGGGCCTCCGGCGAGTCGGACCGCAGGATGCCCAGCCCGGTGCCGAGGACCGCCTCCAACGCCTGCCCGCCGGCCGCCCCGTCCGCGTCGACCAGGCGGTACTCCCGGTACCCAAGGAACGTGAAGTGGTCGTGCGCCAGCCAGCGCAGCAGCTCCACCGAGTCCGTGATGTCCTTCTCCGGCACCGGCGGGCGGCTGTCCGACGTCCGCGCGGCGGCCAGCTCGTCGGCGAGCGCCAACGCCCGCTGCCGCATCTTGGGCCAGTCCTCGACGGCCTCCCGCACGTCGGTGAGCACCCGCTGGAGCTCGCGGCGCACCGCCTCCCGTTCGGCCGGGTCACGGACCGGGTCGATCTCGATCCGCATCCAGCTCTCGACCAGGTCACCGGCGATCGCGTCGTCCGGCTCCACGTCCGCGGAGACCTCGGTGAGCCGGCCCAGCGGCTCCCGACGGACCACCACCAGCGGGTGCACCAGCAGGTGCACGTCGAGGTGGCGGGAGTTCAGCAGCGCGGTGACCGAGTCGACCAGGAACGGCATGTCGTCGGTGACGATCTCGACGACGGTGTGGTGCTGCTCGGCGTCCGGCTCGTGGATGCGCAGTTTCAGCTCGCCCGGCACCCGCTGCTGGGCCAGGTCCCGGTGGGCCCGGGCCGCCTCCAGCATCTCCTCGGCGGTGAAGCCGATCAGCTCCTCGTCCGGCGCGAACCGCCAGAACCGGTCCACCAGCGTGGCCGCGTCGTGGTCGTCGCCGGCCAGCGCGACCGCCTGGGCGACCAGCCGCTCCGCGTTGGGCACCGGCTCGTCCAGCTCGGCGTCCTCCACGTCGTCGGCCAGTGCCTGCGCGGGCAGGCCCAGGTCGTAGAGGGTGTCGATGCTGGAACCGGTCAGGCCGGTCACTCCTGTGTCGAGACGGCCGAAACCGTCCCCGTCGGTCGCCGAATCGAAGCTGTCATCGTCCCGGCTGGTGTCAGCCTGGAGATCGGGTCCCGGTTTGATCGCCGGACGCCGGTCCATCGGTGCCACTCCCCTCGACCCACCGCGTTGTGGGTCACTCTGCCGCCCAGCCTAGGCCCTGCCGTTGTGCCCCTCCGTCGGCGGACCACTGGCCGGACGTCCGGATCGGGACTGTGCCCTTTCACCTGTTGCGGGTCCGTGGTCGGCCGGACTCGGATTACCCCGGCTGGCGATGTTCATCACACTGCCACATGCCACTTCTGAACCCGCCGCGGGCGGTGGCGGGGCGGTGGGGAGCCGCGTGGCGTACTAGCGTGCAGGTCAGCTTCACACCGGAGGGACCGCTTCATGCCCCTGTCGTACCCCGTCCACCCCCGTCGCCAATCCCGCCGCCGGCCGATCGCGGCGCTGGTCGCCGCGCTGCTGGCCGCCGGCGCGGTGACCGGGTGCTCCGGCGAGGACGGGCCGGGGAGCACCGTCGACGCCTTCCTGAGCGGCTGGCGCTCGGGTGACCTGCAACCGGTCGGCTTCCTCGCGCCGACCGGCGCGCGGGTGCCGGCGGCCGAGGTGACCAAGCAGTTGAAGGCGCTCTCCGGTGACCTGGCCGCGACGCCGCCGACGCTGGAACGCACCGGCGAGGTCACCACCGCCGGCGACATCGCCACCGCCCGGGTCCGGCTGACCTGGGCGCTGCCGGGCGGCGCCCGCTGGGCGTACGAGAACCCGGTGCGCCTCAAGGGCAGCGGCGACCAGTGGCAGGTGATCTGGGAGCCGGCCGTGGTGCACGAGAAGCTGACCGAGGGCGACCACCTCGCCTTGCGCCGGGAGCCCGCGGAGCGGGCCGCGGTGCTGGACGCCGCCGGCAAGCCCGTCGTGGCGCCCCGTCCGGTGGTCCGGGTCCAGGTCGCGCCCGGCGAGGTGAAGGACGTGCCCGGCCTGGTGCGCAAGCTCGACGCCGCGTTCAAGGCGGTCCGGCCCGCGCTCAGCCCGCCGGTCGACCTCAGCGACCTGCCGAGGCGGCTCAAGGAGGCCGACCGGGACGCGCTCGTCGAGGTGGTGACGCTGCGCGACGAGGCGTACCGGCAGGTCAAGTCCCGCATCTACGACCTGCCCGGCACCCGGTTCCCCACCGACCAGCTCATGCTGGCCCCGACCCGGGAGTTCGCCCGGGCGCTGCTCGGCTCCGTCGACCAGGCCCAGGCCGACGATCTCCAGGCCCACCCCGACCGGTACGCCCGCGGCGACCTGGTCGGCCACGGCGGCCTCCAGGGCCGGTACGACGAGCGGCTGCGTGGCGTGCCCGGCGTGACCGTGATCACCGAGCGGCCCGCCGCCGAGGGCGCCACCGAGCCCACCGGCACCGAGGTGTTCCGCAGCGACCCGAAGCCCGGCCAGCCGGTGCGGACCACGCTGGACGTGGCCACCCAGAACGCCGCCGACGCCGCGCTGCGGGGCCAGACCCGCCGCTCCGCGCTGGTCGCGGTGCGGATCAGCGACGGCGCGGTGCTGGCCACCGCGAACGGCCCCGGCGCGGCCGGCGAGAACCTCGCGTTCACCGCCCAGGTGCCGCCCGGCTCCACGTTCAAGATGGTCAGCGCGCTGGGCCTGCTCGACCGCGGCGCGGTGACCCCGCAGACCACGGTGAACTGCCCGAAGACCGCCGAGGTCGACGGGCGCATCTTCAAGAACTCGGACAACTTCGCGCTCGGCGCGGTGCCGTTCGCCACCGACTTCGCGAAGTCCTGCAACACCGCCTTCACCGCGCTGGCCCCGCAGCTCGGCCCGGACGGGCTCGCCCAGGCCGGCCGCACGCTCGGGCTGGAGGCCGGGTGGGACCTGGGCGCGGACGTGTTCACCGGCAAGATCTCCGCGAACGGGGAGCGCACCGAGCAGGCCGCCGCCGCGATCGGCCAGGGCACCACGCTGGTCAGCCCGCTGGCGATGGCCGGCGCCACCGCGGCCGTGGCGCGGGGCCGCTTCGAGCAGCCCAAGCTGCTGCTCGACCCGGCGCCGGGCAAGCCCGCCCCGGCCGGGCCGGCGCTCAAACCGGAGTCGGTGGCCGCGCTGAAGACCCTGATGCGCGGCGTGGTCACCGCCGGCACCGCCACCGCCCTGGCCAAGGTGCCCGGCGAGCCGGTGCACGGCAAGACCGGCACCGCGGAGTACGACAACAACCCGGCGCACACGCACGCCTGGTTCGTGGGCTGGCAGGGCGACGTGGCCTTCGCCGTCTTCGTCGAGCAGGGCGGCTCCAGCACGGCCAGCGCGGTGCCGATCGCCGAGCGGTTCCTGCGCGGCCTGGCCCGCTGACCGGGTTCGCTCGGTCCGGCGTCGCTCAGGCGGGTTCCCCGGTGGCCGGCGCCTCCCCGACCGGTCTGCCGTCCATCCCGGGCACCGCGACGCGGCGGAGCAGCCCGGGGCCGACGGCCGGCCCGGAGTCCTTCTCGCCCGGCTCCGGCAGCCACGCCGCCGTGTCGTCGGCACCGTCGTCCCCGTCCGCGACAGCCGGCGGGCCGATCGGGTCCGTCGCGACGGCGGGTACGGGCACCGTCGTCGCCGGGCGCGGCACCCGGCCGTCACCCGCCCGGGGTGTCGGGGCCGCCGGGCCGGCCGGCAGCAGCCGGGGCGGCACCGCGTCCGGGGCGACGACCGGGGCGAGCCCGGCCACCACCGTGTTCACGATCTCCGCCGCGTACGCCCCGTCCGGGTCGTAGTCGGGGTCGAAGACGGTCAACTCGACGCCGAGGCAGTGCGGCGTGTCCACCAGCCCGGCGAGCAGGATCTCCAGCTCGGCGAAGGCGATGCCGCCCGGGTCGGGCGCGTCGACGGCGGGCATCACGGCCGGGTCGAGCACGTCCACGTCGATGTGCACCCAGTAGCCGGCACAGTCGACGAGCTGCTCGTGCGCCCACTGGGCGGTGCGGGCCGCGCCCTCGGCGCGCAGCGCCGGCACCGGTCGGGTGGTGATGCCGGCGGCCTGGAGGTCGAGGCGGTACTCGTCCTGCGCGCGGATGCCGAGCACCACCACGTCGATGTCCCGGAAGTAGGGGCGTCGCCCCTCGATGGCGGCCAGGTCGGGCTGCCCACGCCCGGTGACCAGGGCGAGGTCCTCCCCCGCCGCCGCGCCGACGTAGGAGGCGTTGCCGGGGTGCCGGAAGTCGGAGTGGCCGTCCACGAAGACCAGCCCGATCCGCCCGCCGACCGCCTCGCCGAGCCGGTGCATGGCCAGCGCCGAGCCGAGCAGCACCGAGCAGTCCCCGCCGAGCACCAGCGGGAACTCGCCCCGGTCGATGATCGCGCCGATCCGGTCGGCCAGCGCCACCGAGTAGGTCGAGATCTCCGGCGCGTGGCAGACGCCGTCGCCGGGCCGCCAGTCGCCCGGGTCGTACCGGGGCGGGGTGAGACAGCCGGCGTCGCGGGCCCGCAGCCGGGCGAGCAGCCCGTGGTCGCGCAGCGCGCCGGGCGCCTTGCCGCAGCCGGGCACGGAGCTGACCGTCGGCGGGCGCAGCCCGAGGTTTGTCGGCGCGTCGAGGACGGCGATCCGGCGCATCATGAGCTCCCGTCCTCGATGGTCGGGCGGGCCGGCGGCGCGCCGGCCCGCGCGGGCGTGCGACGAATTCAGAACAAGGCGCTGGCCAGGGCGCGTCGGGCGGAAGCCACGGCGGGGTCGTCCGGGCCGGCGATGGTGAACAGGCCGATCAGGTGCTGGCGGACCCGGTCCCGCTCCTCACCGGCGGTGCGGCGAACCAGGCCGACCAGTCGCTGGTAGGCCTGGTCGGCCAGGCCGCTGAGCACCTCGATGTCGGCGGCCAGCAGTTGGGCGTCCACGTCGTCGGGGGCCGCCGCGGCGGCGTCGAGCGCCCCCTGCGGGTCCGCTCCGGCCACCCGGCGGGCCAGCCCGACCTGCGCCAGGCCCGCCTCCGCCGCCGCGTCCGTCGGGGACTCGGCCAGGATCTTCCGGTACGCCGCCTCGGCGGCGTCGAGGTCACCGCTCATCAGCGCGTCGTCGGCGGCGTCGAGCCGCGGGTCCTCCGGCTCGGCCGCCTCGACGCCGGCGGCCTTGAGCACGGCCTGGATCCACTGCCGTAGCTGCGCCTCGGGCACCACGCCCGGGAAGGCGTCGACCGGCCGCCCGCCGACGATGGCGTAGGTGGTCGGCAACGTCTGGAGTTGGAACATCTGCGCGAGCCGGGGCTGCTGCTGCACGTCGACCCGGGCCAGGAGCCACGCGCCGGCGCCCTCGGCGGCCAGCCGCTCCAGCACCGGTGCGAACTGGTCGCTCTCCGGGTACCCGGCGGCGCCGAAGAAGACCACGACCGGTGTGGCGAGCGAGCGTTCGAGCACCTCGGACTGGATGTTCGCCTCGGTCACGTCGATCACGGCGGCCGAGCCGGCGGGGCTGCCCGGCAGCCCGGCGGGCGGGCCGCCCTGGGACGGTGTGGCGGGAGAGGTGTCGGCCGGTGCGGGGGTGCGCAGCGCGCTGAGGTCGACCGCGCCGCGGGTGAAGATCGACGAGGTGATCCGTGGGTCGCTCATGGTTGTCTAGTCTCGCACGTACCGCACGGAACTCCGCTCACCCGCAACGGCGACGTTGCGACTCTCACCCCTGCTCAGAGTGCGCAAGAAGGGCCTTCCTGACAGACGCCGCGTCAGGAAGGCCCTTCCTCTCGCCTAGAAGCGGGCGGGCTCGCGGTAGACGCCCCACTCGCCGCGCAACGCGTCGCAGATCTCGCCCAGGGTGGCCTCGGCGCGGACCGCGTCCAGCATCGCCGGGATCATGTTCCCGCCGGTCCGGCTGACCTCCACCATCCGGCGTACGGCGGCGGTGACCGCGGCGTCGTCACGGGCCGACTTGCGCTCGGCCAGCACCCGACGCTGCTCCAGCTCCACCTCGTGCGAGATGCGGAGGATCTCCAGCTCCTTGGCGACCGTGCCGGTGTGGCAGTTGACGCCGACGATCTTCTTGTCGCCCTTCTCCAGCGCCTGCTGGTAGACGAACGCCGACTCGGCGATGTGCCCGGTGAACCAGCCGTCCTCGATGCCACGCAGGATGCCGGAGGTCATCGGCCCGATCTGGTGCGGCCCGTCGCCGCCGAGCTGCCGGATCCGGGCGAAGATCTCCTCCGCCTCGGCCTCGATCCGGTCGGTGAGCGCCTCGACGTACCAGGCGCCGCCGAGCGGGTCGGCCACGTTTGTCACGCCGATCTCCTCCATCAGCACCTGCTGCGTCCGCAGGGCGATCTCGGCCGACTCGTCGGTGGGCAGGGCCAGCGTCTCGTCCAGCGCGTTGGTGTGCAGCGAGTTGGTGCCGCCGAGCACCGCCGCCAGCGCCTCCACCGCGGTGCGTACCACGTTGTTGACCGGCTGCTGGGCGGTCAGCGACACCCCGGCGGTCTGCGTGTGGAACCGCAGCCACATCGCCTTCTCGCTGGTCGCGCCGTACACGTCGCGCAGCCAGCGGGCCCAGATCCGGCGGGCGGCGCGGAACTTGGCGATCTCCTCGAAGAAGTCCAGGTGGGAGTCGAAGAAGAAGCTCAGCCCGGGGGCGAACACGTTGACGTCCAGCCCGCGCGACAGGCCCAGCTCGACGTAGCCGAACCCGTCGGCCAGCGTGTACGCCAGCTCCTGCGCGGCGGTCGAGCCGGCCTCGCGGATGTGGTAGCCGGAGACCGAGAGCGGCTTGTAGCGGGGGATCTCCGCCGCGCAGTATTCCATCAGGTCGCCGATCAGGCGCAGGTGCGGCTCGGGGTCGAAGAGCCACTCCTTCTGCGCGATGTACTCCTTGAAGATGTCCGTCTGGAGCGTGCCGTCCAGCGTGGACACATCGGCGCCCTGGCGCTCCGCGGCGACCAGGTACATGCAGAACACCGGCACGGCCGGCCCGGAGATGGTCATCGAGGTGGTGACGCCGGCCAGGTCGATGCCGTCGAAGAGCACCTCCATGTCGGCGGCCGAGTCGATCGCGACGCCGCAGTGGCCGACCTCGCCGAGCGACTGCGGGTCGTCCGAGTCGCGGCCCATCAGCGTCGGCATGTCGAACGCGACGGAGAGCCCGCCACCGCCCGCGCCGAGGATCATCTTGTAGCGCTCGTTGGTCTGCTGGGCGTTGCCGAAGCCGGCGAACTGCCGGATGGTCCAGGCCCGTCCGCGGTAGCCGGTCGGGTGCAACCCCCGGGTGTACGGGAACTCGCCCGGCCAGCCGATCCGCTCGAAGCCCGGGTAGGCGGTCCCCTCCGGCGGGCCGTACACCGGGTCGACCGGCAGGCCGGAGAGCGTGGTGAAGTCCGCGTCGCGCTTGCGGGCGGCGTCGTAGCGGGCCTGCCAGCGGGCCCGGCCGGCGGCGATCTCGTCAGCGTCCATGCGCGGAGCTCCTCCTCGAGTCCTCGTGAAGACCGAGTGTAGAACGAATGCCTGAACGATCGCTAAGGACCGGCGTACCGGCCGGTAACCCGGGAGCAGGGTCCGTCGTGGTCGGCGCGGAGCAAGACAGCGCCGGCCGCCGACCATCCGCAGGTCGCAGAAGACCCGATGGCGTACGCCCTGCTCGCCCTCGGCCGACACGGTGGTCTCACCGGGGTCGGCCGAGGTGAGCACGCCCGACCAGCGGGCCACCACCCGGGCGAGGCGCACCGCGCCGGCCAGGTCACCGGCCACCACGGTCAGGTGGATGACGAACCGTTCCCGCATCGCGCTCGCCTCTCGCGTCGGAGCACTGGAAGGGCGGATCCACCCGTCCGCCCCGCACGGGCGGACCCGCCCGCCCTGCCGCCGCAGCGTCATTCCGCAGTACGGCACCAGAGCAACTCAGCCGGCACCGCCTCGACTGAGGAACTCTCCCCATCGCCCGACCCGGACCGTGAGACGAAGTTACACTAATTGCCATATGGCCACAACCCCCTACGGCCAGAACCTGAGATACCCACGGGGGCACAAGGCTGACGGCATGGCTATCGATCCGCGCTCGCACACGCCGGTCTATGTGCAGCTCGCTGACCTGCTGCGACAGCAGATCGAGTCGGGTGAACTAGCGCCCGGATCGACGCTGGCCAGCGAGGCGCGGCTATCGCAGGAATACGGCATCGGCCGCGACGCGGTGCGCATGGCGATCGCGCTGCTGCGATCGGAGGGTCTGGTCGACACCCGGCGCGGCCACGGCACCCGGGTGCGGGAAGCGCCTCGGCGACGGCAGGTCGAACTCGATCCGGGCGGTTCGGTCGTCGCCCGGATGCCGACCGGCAACGAGCGCCGGACGTTGCAGCTCGACGAGGGCGTACCGGTGCTGGAGGTCCACGGCCCGACGGGCGCCGTGGAGCTGCTCGCGGGCGACGAGGTCGAGCTGATCCGCCCACCGGACGCCTGACCGGGCCGGCCGGCTCCGACGTCGTCCGGAGCCGCGAGCCCGGCAATGGTCATCGTCGGGCTGGGCGCCGCCGAGCCGAGGGCGGAGACCGTTCAGACCCCGCCGCCTCGCTCCCGGCGCGTCACTCGGGCCACCAGCGGGCCGATGCACCCACGCCGTTCCACCCGCGACCCGGGTGGGGCGTCACTGGAACGCCATGGGTGTCTGCGGCGCCCTGACGCACCCATGGCGTTCCACTGACGGTCCAGATGGGCCGCGGGTGGAACGTCATGGGTGTCTTGGGTCGCTCGGGGATGACGGTGGGCAGACGGTCCGGGCGACCACTTCTGCCATCACGTTTGCCGGCGACGCGAGCCCACTCACCGGCCCGGGCGTCGCTCGGCGCGCAGCATCAGCCGAGCGGCGTGCCCGGCCCGCCGATCGCCACGTCGTCCACCCGGATGTTGATCTCGTCGACCCGCAGCCCGTACGCCTCGACCGCGGACGTGACCGCGGCCCGCACACCGTCGGTGACCTGCGGCACCGGGTGACCACCGTCGATCACGATGACCAGGTTGACCACGGCCGCGCCGTCGGTGACATGGGCCGAGCAGCCGCGTCGGGCGTCGCCGACCTGGTCCAGGCCGACCCGGTCCAGCACGGCGTTGAAGAACCGGGCCACGTCGCCGCCCAGTTCGGCCACGCCGGGCACGGACTTCGCGGCGGCCACCGCGATCTTCTCCACCACCTCGTCGGCGACGTGCGTCGTCCCGCCCGCCGTTGCGGCCGGCGTGATCGACAGCTCCTGCGTAGCCTCGTGCTCCACGCTTTCCCCCACCCTCGCTCCAACCGACCCCGGGAGCGTACAAGCCGGGTGACGCGCCAAGCCATCTTGTTGCCGTCGACGGGGGCGTTCCGATGCCACAATGCCAGCATGAGCAGCGTTCTGGATCGGGAGATGTACTCCGAGGCGGAGGCGGCCCGGCTGCTTCGGGTCCGCCAGTCGACGCTGCACTACTGGCTGGAAGGTGGGCAGGCGCGCGGCAAGAGCTACAAACCGATCCTTCGCGACAAACCGCGTGGCAGCCGGACGGTGACCTGGGCCGAGTTCGTGGAAGCCGGCTTCCTCCGCGAATACCGCCAGAAACACAAGGTGCCCATGGCGGAGCTACGCAAGTTCATCGAACTCCTGCGTCAGGAGTTCGATGTTCCCTACCCGCTCGCCGACCGCCGCCCCTTCGTAGTCTCTGGGAGGCGACTCGCCTACGACGCCCAGACCGCAGCCGGTCTCGGCGTCGACTTCTGGATGGTGACCGTCGCGGACGACCAGCTCATGCTCACGACACCAGCCGACTCCTTCAGCCAGCGCGTCGACTGGGTCGACGACACGGCAGTGGGTTACCGGCCGGACGCCAATCTGGAGTCCCCGGTGCGCGTCAAGCCCGACGTACGGTTCGGCAAGCCGTCGATCAACGGGGTAAGCACCGAAGTGATCAGCGAGCAGCACGACGCGGGCGAGGACCGTGACGCCATCAGCGAGATGTACGCGCTGACGCGTGCGGATGTCGACTGGGCGCTGGCATATGAATTCTCCGTCCGCGCAGCCAACCACGCGGCGTGACGCGTACCAAACAGGCGGGGGTCCGCTTCTACTTCGACGCGGACATCCGCGGCCTGGGCATGCTGCTGTCCCGCATCCGATCGGACGTGACCTACCCCGGTGACCCCGGCGGCGAGGTGCACAGGCGGTTCCGGCCGCCTTGTGTCGTCACCGATGTGGCCACCCCTGACGACGTCTGGATCCCACAGGTCACCGAGCAGGGATTCCTGATCGTCACACGCGACCGTCACATCCGGACCCGTCCGCGCGAGATCGCCGCGGTACGTGGATACGGCGCCCGAATGGTCGCGCTGACCGCAGCCGGCCAGGCCCGTTCATCTACACCGCGACGCGAACCACCTTCGAGCCAGTCCCACTCTGATCGAGAAACCCCGGTCAGGTCGCTAGTTGGGTGAGGAGGTCGTCGGCGGCGGCGTAGGGGTCCAGGGCGCCCTGGGCCACCTTGGCGGCGAGCGCCGGGAGTTGCGTACCGTCGCGCAGTGAGCCGATCTTGGCGCGGAGGGCACCGAGCGCGATCGCCTCGATCTCGGCGGCGGCCCGCGCCTCCCGGCGACGGCGTAGCTCGTCGTGGCGCTCCAGCCAGTCGCGGTGCTTGTCGATCGCGGCGGCGATGTCGTCGATGCCCTCGGCGCGGGCGGCGATCGCGCGCACCACCTGCGGACGCCACTCCCCCGGCCCACGCTCGCCCAGCGCGATCATGCCCTGGATGTCGCGGACCGTGGCGTCCGCGCCGTCCCGGTCGGCCTTGTTCACCACGAACACGTCGGCGATCTCCAGGATGCCGGCCTTGACCGCCTGGATCGCGTCACCCATGCCCGGCGCGAGCAGCACCAGGGTGGTGTCGGCAAGCGAGGCCACCTCCACCTCGGCCTGCCCCACCCCGACGGTCTCCACCAGCACCACGTCGCAGCCGGCGCCCTCCAGCACGCGCACCGCCTGGGGCGTCGCGGCGGAGAGCCCGCCGAGATGGCCCCGGCTGGACATGGAACGGATGTAGACGCCGGGATCGGTGGCGTGGTCCTGCATCCGGACCCGGTCGCCGAGGATCGCCCCGCCGGTGAACGGGCTGGACGGGTCGATGGCCAGCACGCCGACCCGGTGACCGCGCGCCCGCAGCGCGCGTACCAGCTCGTTCGTGGTGGTCGACTTGCCCACGCCCGGCGAACCGGTCAGCCCGACCACCTGGGCGTGCCCGGCGTACGGCGCGAGGGCCGCCGCGACCTGCGGCAGCACCTCGTCGCCGGACTCGACCAGGGTGATCAGCCGGGCCACCGCACGGGCGTCGCCCGCACGGGCCCGCTCGACCAGCAGGGGTACGTCGCGGCTGCGGCGCACCGGACCGGTGGCCGGGTTGGTCACGTCACTCACGCGTGCGACTCGCCGCCCGTCGGCACGTGGATGATCAGCGCGTCGCCCTGGCCGCCACCGCCGCAGAGCGCCGCCGCGCCGGTGCCGCCACCGCGCCGCTTCAGCTCCAGCGCCAGCGTGAGCACCAGCCGGGCGCCGGACATGCCGATCGGGTGGCCCAGCGCGATCGCGCCGCCGTTGACGTTGACCTTGTCCGCGCTGATCCCGAGGTCACGGGTGGACTGGATGCCGACCGCGGCGAACGCCTCGTTGATCTCGATGAGGTCGAGGTCGTCCAGGCTCAGGCCGCCCTTGCGCAGCGCGTGGTTGATGGCGTTGGACGGCTGCGAGTGCAGGGAGTTGTCCGGCCCGGCCACGTTGCCGTGCGCGCCGATCTCGGCCAGCCAGGTGAGGCCCAGCTCGGTGGCCTTGGCCTTGCTCATCACGACCACCGCGGCGGCGCCGTCGGAGATCGGCGAGGAGCTGCCGGCGGTGATGGTGCCGTCCTTGGCGAAGGCGGGACGCAGCCGGCCCAGCGACTCGGCGGTGGTGTCCGGCCGGATGCCCTCGTCCTCGCTGACCACCAGCGGGTCGCCCTTGCGCTGCGGAATGATCACCGGGGTGATCTCCTCGGCGAAGTGGCCGTTCTTCTGGGCGGCGGCGGCGCGCTGGTGGCTGGCGGCGGCGAAGGCGTCCTGCTCCTGGCGGGTGATGCCGTGCTTCGCGCCGTGCCGCTCGGTGGACTCGCCCATCGAGCAGCAGTCCCAGGCGTCGGTGAGACCGTCGAGCGCCATGTGGTCCTTGACCGTGACGTCGCCGTACTTGTAGCCGGAGCGCTGCCCGAGCAGCAGGTGCGGGGCGTTGGTCATCGACTCCATGCCACCGGCCACCACGATGTCGAACTCGCCGGCCCGGATGAGCTGGTCGGCCAGCGCGATGGCGTCCAGCCCGGAGAGGCACACCTTGTTGATGGTCAGCGCCGGGGTGGACATCGGGATCCCGGCCTCGACGGCGGCCTGGCGGGCCGGGATCTGCCCGGCGCCGGCCTGGAGCACCTGCCCCATGATCACGTACTGCACCTGGTCCGGTGCCACGCCGGCGCGCTCCAGCGCGGCCTTGATCGCGATGCCACCGAGTGCGGTCGCGGGGAGGTCCTTGAGGTTGCCCAGCAGGCGCCCCATCGGGGTTCGCGCGCCGCTGACGATCACCGAAGCCATGCCTGCCTCCGAGGGGTGCCGACCTGTACGCCTTAACGATTGTTCGGTCAGACTAGCGCCATGGCTGAGAACTCCCCCGTCGAGCCCGCTGCCGAGTTTGTCACA
This sequence comes from Micromonospora sp. NBC_01392, assembly GCF_045040125.1. Taxonomy (NCBI): domain Bacteria; kingdom Bacillati; phylum Actinomycetota; class Actinomycetes; order Micromonosporales; family Micromonosporaceae; genus Micromonospora; species Micromonospora sp. NBC_01392. The sequence goes on from NZ_CP109549.1 coordinate 6,096,110, forward strand.
GACATCGGCCTGCGCCGCATCGACCACGTCGGGATCGCGGTCGCGGACCTGGACGCCGCGATCGACTTCTACCAGCGCACCTTCGGGATGCGCTGCGTGCACACCGAGACCAACGACGAGCAGGGCGTACGCGAGGCGATGCTGGCGGTCGGGCCGGACGCCTCCGGCGGCATGGTGCAGTTGCTCGCCCCGCTCTCCCCGGACACCACCATCGGCAAGTTCCTGGACAAGCGCGGGCCGGGCATCCAGCAGGTCGCGTACACGGTGGCGGACATCGACGTGGCCTGCGCGGCGCTGCGCGAGCGCGGCGTCCGGCTGCTGTACGAGGCGCCCCGGCGCGGCACGTCGGACTCCCGGGTGAACTTCGTGCACCCGAAGGACGCCGGCGGCGTGCTGATCGAACTGGTCCAACCCGCCTGAGGTGTAAGGAGGGGCCCCTTGTTAACAGACGTCTGTTAACAAGGGGCCCTTCCTAACAAGTGGGAACACGCGCGGCCATGCGCGGTTGCGCGTTCCCACGGACATCTCCACGCATCGGCCGATGCAGTTTTTCACACAGCCCTTCCGACCCAAGCTACCGTTCAGTAACGTCCCGGCCCACAGGAGCGCGACCGGTGCCGGATGTGTCGATTGCCGACATGGCGGTCCCGTCGCACCGGCGCCGACGATGGCAGCACCCCTGCCCCGGTGCGGGTGCTGACGAACGGGAGGTCACCGTGCAGGACATCCTTGAAGCGATCATGGCGACGGAGGGCTCGGCGCGGCCGGAACGGGACCTCGCCGGCCTGGCCGGCCTGCCGGTGCCGGAGAGCTACCGGGGCGTGGTGGTGCGGGCCGAGGACACCCGGATGTTCGAGGGCATGGCCACCCGGGACAAGGACCCGCGCAAGGCGCTGCACGTCCAGGAAGTGCCCACCCCCGAGCTGGGGCCGGGCGAGGCGCTGGTCGCGGTCATGGCCAGCGCGATCAACTACAACACGGTGTGGACCAGCATCTTCGAGCCGCTGCCCACGTTCAAGTTCCTCCAGCGTTACGGCCGGCTCTCCGAGCTGACCCGCCGCCACGACCTGCCGTACCACGTGGTCGGCTCGGACGCGGCCGGCGTGGTGCTGCGGACCGGCCCCGGCGTGACCCGGTGGAAGACCGGCGACGAGGTGGTCGCGCACTGCCTGTCGGTCGAGCTGGAGGACGCCGCCGGCCACGACGACACCATGCTCGACCCGCAGCAGCGGATCTGGGGCTTCGAGACCAACTTCGGCGGCCTGGCCGAGCTGTGCGTGGTCAAGGCCAACCAGCTCATGCCGAAGCCGCGCCACCTGAGCTGGGAGGAGGCGGCCAGCCCCGGGCTGGTCAACTCCACCGCGTACCGGCAGCTCGTCTCGCACCACGGCGCGAACATGAAGCAGGGCGACGTGGTGCTGATCTGGGGCGCCTCCGGCGGCCTGGGCGGCTACGCGACCCAGATGGCGCTGGGCGGCGGCGCGATCCCGGTCTGCGTGGTCTCCTCGCCGGAGAAGGCCGAGCTGTGCCGGCGGATGGGCGCCGAGCTGGTCATCGACCGCACCGCCGAGGGCTTCCGGTTCTGGTCCGACGAGCACACGCAGGACCAGGACGAGTGGCGGCGCTTCGGCGAGCGGATCCGCGAGCTGACCGGCGGCGAGGACCCGGACATCGTCTTCGAGCACCCGGGCCGGGAGACGTTCGGCGCCAGCGTCTACGTCGCCAAGAAGGGCGGCACGATCGTCACCTGCGCCTCCACCAGCGGGTTCCTGCACCAGTACGACAATCGCTACCTGTGGATGCACCTCAAGCGCATCGTCGGCAGCCACTTCGCCAACTACCACGAGGCGTGGCAGGCCAACCGGCTCGTCGCGCTCGGCAAGGTGCATCCGACGGTGTCGAGGACGTACCCGCTGGAGCAGACCGGTCAGGCCGCGTACGAGGTGCACCGCAACGCGCACCAGGGCAAGGTCGGCGTGCGCTGCCTGGCGCCCACCGACGGGCTCGGCGTCCGGGACACCGAGCTGCGCTCCCGGCACGAAAGCGCGATCAACCGGTTCCGCGGGCACTGACCGTACGGCGTCGACGGATTGCCTTTCCGGCGGAGCGGGACGCCATTCGACTGTCGCCCGGACAGTCATGAAGACAGTCGTGAACACAAAGGGCCGCGGGCACCCGTCCGCGGCCCTTTCCCGCCGACCGTCCGGCGCCGCCGTCCGGCCCGGGACCTGCCAAGATCGCCGATTGGTCCGGTCCCCCGGCCGGCAGAAGTTGACCATGTAAAGAGGACGCGAAAGCTGCCGACCACTCTTGCGAACCACCCTGGGGGGTCTGCGAGTATGTCCCAATGCCCCAGCAGCAGTCCTCCCCTCTTGCGTTCTTCGATAACGCGAACTCACAGCCCGATTTCACTGTTGGCCTGCGCGGATACAACACCAACCAGGTCGACGACTTCATCGGCCGGCTGAGCGCCGCACTGAGCCAGTCCGAGCAGGCCCGCGCCGAGGCCGAGCAGCGGATGAACGACGCCCAGCGTCGGCTCCGGCAGGCCGAGCAGCGCCAGGGTGCGCTCGAGCAGAAGCTCACCGAGACCAACAAGCAGCTCGAGGAGAACAGCCGGCCGACCCTCTCCGGCCTGGGCACCCGCGTCGAGCAGATCCTGCGGCTGGCCGAGGAGCAGGCCAACGACCACCGCAACGAGGCCAAGCGCGAGTCGGAGGGCATCCTCTCCGCCGCCCGGCTGGAGGCGCGGGAGATCACCGACAAGGCCCGCGCCGAGGCGGCCGCCATGAAGGCCACCGCCGAGCGGGAGGCCGGCACCGTCCGCACCGCCGCCGAGCGGGAGGCCGCCGAGGTCCGCGTGCAGGCCCGCCGGGAGGCGGACACGCTGCGCTCCGACGCCGACCGGGAGACCAAGCAGCTGCGTACGGTCACCGCGCACGAGGTGGCCGAGCTGAAGTCGACGGTCGAGCGGGAGGTCGCCACGCTGCGCGCCACCGCCGAGCGGGAGATCACCCAGCAGCGGGCCAAGGCCGCCCGGGAGGCCGAGGAGAAGCGGGCCGAGGCGACCAAGCTGCTCACCGACGCGCGCGACAAGCGCGACAAGGACCTCCAGGCCCTGGAGCTCCAGCTCGCCGAGCGGCGCGAGAAGTCCGAGCGCGAGGAGTCGGCGCGGCACGCCGCCCAGGTCACGCAGACCCAGAAGATGGTCAACGAGGCCGAGCAGCGGGCCCGGGCCGCCCAGGAGCGGGCCAAGGAGATCGAGCAGCGGGCCGAGTCGCGCCGGGTCGAGTCCGAGCGCACCGCCAACGACACGGTCGACAAGGCCAAGGCGCTGGCCGACAAGACGCTCAACGAGGCGCGGGCCGAGGCGCAGCGGGTGCTCAACGAGGCGCGCACCGAGGCGGAGCTGACCACGCAGGCGGCCCGCCGCGAGGTCGAGGACCTGACCCGCCAGAAGGACGCGGTCACCTCCCAGCTCGGGCAGATGCTCTCCGGCCTGGCCGGCATCGTGCCGGGCGTGCCGGCGGGCGGCAACAAGGCAGCCGAGACGCCGAAGGCCGACACCTCCGGGCAGAAGGTCACGGCCGAGTCGGCCGGCTGAGTCACCACCCGCTGACGGGGCATGAGCCGCGGCGCGGGGTGACACCGGGTAACCGGTGCCGCCCCGCGCCGTCATGCTTTCCCCGGCCCGTTTCGCCACGAGGGTGAAGTAGGTCCCAGAAGGGGCGTCCGTATCGCCCCCGCGGAGGCGGAGGCGTGTGAGGATGGGGGCATGTCGCACGGCGAGGAACTGTTCGCGCTCGGCGGGGACGTGACCACGGAGCCCAGCTTCGAGTCCGCGCTGCGGGGATACGAGAAACGACAGGTCGACCGCTACGTCGCCCGCGCGGAACACGAGATCGCGGCGCTGACCACCGAGCGGGAACAGGCGTACACCCAGATCCACAAGCTCGCCGGCCAGGTCGAGGTGCTCCAGCGCGATCTCGCCCAGGTGCGCAAGCAGGTCGGTGTGGTGGACCGCGCCTCGTTCCGGCACCTCGGTCCCCGGGTCGAGCAGATCCTCACCATGGCCGAGGAGCAGGCCGACGACATCCTCGCCGCCGCCAACGAGGAGATCGAGGCCCGTCGGGCCGCCGCCGAGCACATCGTCGAGGAAGCCCGGGAGCAGGCCGCGCAGGCGCTCAAGGACTTCGAGATCGCGCTCGCCGCCCGCCGCGCCGAGGAGGAGCGGCACACCGCGACCCGCAAGGCCGAGGCGGAGGCGACGCTGAAGGCCGCCAGGGACGAGTCCGCCAAGCTGCGTACGGCCGCCCAGGACGAGGCCGAGAAGCTGCGCCGGACCGCCCAGGACGCGCTGGCCAAGGCGCAGCAGGAGGCCAACCAGCTACGGGACACCGCCAAGGAGATCCACGCCCGGGCCCAGCAGGAGGCGGCCCGGCTGCGCGAGGCGGCCAAGGAGGTGCTGGCCAAGGCGCAGCAGGAGGCCAACCAGCTCCGCGAGGCGGCCAAGGAGGTGCACGTCAAGGGCCAGCAGGAGGCCAAGCGGCTGACCGACGCCGCCGCCGAGGCGGGCCGGGCCACCCACGCCAAGGCGCTCGCCGAGGCCAAGAAGATCGTCGACGACGCGGAGGAGGCCGCCAAGGCCACCCGCGGCCGGGCCCGCACCGAGGCCAGCCGGCTCACCACCGAGGCCACCGAGGCCGGTAAGCGCAACCGCGCCGAGGTCGAGGCGTACGTGCAGCGGATGCGCACCGAGACCGAGGCGTACGTGCAGCAGTCCCGCGCGCAGACCCAGCAGGAGCTGGGCGCGTGGCGGGCCGGGGTGGAGAAGGAGGTCGCCGGCCAGCGGGAGAAGGCGGAGAAGGAGCTGGCCCAGCGCCGCGCCGCCGCCGAGCAGGAGTTCGCCAAGCGCCGCGACGAGCTCGACAAGCAGCACACCAGCCGGCACGAGGAACTGGAGCAGGCGTACGCTGCCCGCCGCGACGAGATCGAGCGCAACGCCGCGAGCATCCGGCAGGCCGCCGAGGAAGACGCGCTCACCATGCGGCAGCAGGCCGAGCTGGAGGCCGCGGAGCTGCTGCGCCGGGCCGAGGCGGACGCCACCGAGCAGCGCCGCCGGGCCGACGAGCACGTGGCGGCCTCGCGTCGCCAGTTCGAGGAGTACGCGGCCACCACCCAGCAGCACCTGGCCACCACCCAGCAGCACCTCGCCGCCACCCAGCAGGAGGTGGCCGCCGGCCGGCAGCAGCTCGCCCACGTGATGCTGGAGATCGCCACGGCGCAGCAGGAGCTGGCCGACCTGCGCACCGCGACGTGGAAGTCCCGGCAGGAGTCCGACGACCTGGAGCGCCGGCTCACCGAGCTGCGTCGGGACGCCGACTCGGCCGGCATCTCGGCCACCCCGGTCGACCCGGCGGAGCTGGCCACCGCCGCCACCGGCGGCCGGCCGGCCGGGGACGGCGTACCCGCGGGAGGCAGCACCCCGGTGGGTCGTGGCTCGGCGAAGGGCACCGCCACGGTGACGGCCAACGGCGCCGGGCCGGAGCGGGGCGGGAACCGGTCGGCCGGCGAGCCGGCGGAGGCCGGCACGGCGAAGCCGATCGCGGAACCGGTGACCACGATGGACTCGGCCGCCGGCGCGGGTGTCGACGGGGAGCCCACCGTGGCCGCCGTGCCGGGCGAGGGTGGCCGGGGCGCCACCCCCACGAAGATCACCAGCACCGGCGAGAACGGCAAGCGCCCGACCAAGCCCACCACCGACGAGCGCAGCGCCAAGCCCAGCGCCGTCACCGTCGACAAGGACTGACCCTCCCCGGGAGCGCCGACCGACCCCGTCGATCATGAAGTTGACGGCGCGGGGAGCGCTCTCCGGGGCGGTCAACTTCATGATCGGCCGTCAGGTCCGTGAGGGGGTCGACCGTCGACGCCCGGCGTTAGGTGGTGCTGTGGGATGCCAGGACGCGCGGTGAGCGCTACTCGGCGCTTCGCTGGGCCGGGCCGGGGACCGGGGTGTCGGCGAACGCGGCCACCGTCCGGTCCGCGTACGCGCTGACGTCGCCGGTCTCCATCGGGCCGTCCCAACTCGTCGGCAGCGGCACCGGCACGCCCGGGGCGACGCGCCGGACGATCTCGTCGAGCGCCTTCTCCGCGTCGCCGACCCAGAGGTGCTTGGCGCCGTCCACGCCGACCACCTCGGCCTGCGGCACGGCGGCGAACCGCTGCCGGGCCTCGTCCGGGCGCAGGTAGTCGTCGAACTCCGGCACCAGGGCGGTCAGCGGCCGGCCCGACTCGGCCCAGACCGCGAGATCCTCCGGGGCGGAGAAGCGCAGCGGCGGGGAGAGCAGGATCGCGCCGGCGACAGCCGGGTCGCAGCCGTACTTCAGCGCCAGGTCGGTGCCGAACGACCAGCCGACCAACCAGATGTTCGGCAGCTCGTGGAACTCGGCGTACTCGATCGCGGCGGCCACGTCGAACCGCTCGCTGACGGCGTTGTCGAACGCCCCCTCGCTGGTGCCTCGGACGCTGCTGGTGCCCCGGGTGTTGAACCGCAGCACGGCCAGGTCGGCCAGCGCGGGCAGCCGCCAGGCGGCCTTGCGCAACACGTGGCTGTCCATCATCCCGCCGTGGGTGGGCAACGGGTGCAGGCACACCAACGTGCCGACCGGCTCGCGGTCCACCGGCCGGGCCAGCTCGCCGACGAGCGTCAGCCCGTCGGCGGTGTGCAGCTCGATGTCCTCCCGGCGGCCGGGCAGGATCGACGACGCGCGAATCGGAGTGCTCACCGTGCCAGTGTCCCGCGCCGCCGGCCCCGCCGCCCGCCGGGGCGGGAACCGGGTGATCCAGATCGCTCAGCCGTGCCGGGGGGCGCCCCGGCCGCGCTGGAGGTTGGGGGCGCGCCGGTCCCGGGCCCGCCAGCAGCCGCTGTGCCAGTGCCGGCGGTCGGTCAGGTCACCCCGGTCGTCGGCCGGCCAGGCCACCAGGTGCGCCACGCCCGGACGGATCTCCTGGTCACACCCGGGGCAACGGTACGTCTTGGCGGACGCGCCGCCGCTGATCCCCCGCACCTGCCAGTCGCCGTCGCGCCACTGCTGCACGGTCGGCACGCCGTGGCGGGCTCGTTCGGCGTCCAGACCGGTGGTCTCGTCCCGGCGGGGCCGATTGCGACGGGGGCTCACGGTCACCAAGCGTACGGCCCGCATCCGGGCGATCCTGCTACGGCCCTGCCCATCCCGGGGCGGCTCCGTACCAGGATCTCGCACGGTCAGGGCCACGTCGTCAGGTCGGACGGGTCCTTTGCCAGTCGCGCGTCGGCAAGCAGCATCCCCGCCTCCGCCTCGGTGAATCCGGGCGCCGCCGCCCCGACGGTGGCCTTCAGCTCCACCTTCGGGACGCCGACCAGGTCGAGCGTCCATCCACCGGGCACCACGTACGCCGGCCGGCCGGCGTACGACCGGTTGGCCTTGGTGCTGGTGCCGGCGCCCACCGCGTAGCGATACCAGACGGTCATCGTCGCGCCGTTCCGCTTCACCGAGAACTGGGCGGTGACCAACTTCGGGTACGAGGAGACGTCGGCGCGGCACGAGTCGACCATCGATCCCTCCGGAAGCGCGTCGATCCGTACCGGCGCGGCGCACCGGCGTGCCTCGTCCCACCGGAGGGCGTTCACCGCTCGGGCCAGCGCCGGGAGGTCACCGCTGCTGGTGGCCGCGCGGGCGAAGACTCCCGGTGCGGGCTGCCAGGACTGGATCCAGGCGACGGGCGTGCGACCGTCCGTGCCGACCCTGGACCAGCGCCCACCGTCGAACCTGAGCCGTTCCCGGCTCACCTGCGCCGAGAACCCCTCGATCTCGCGGATATCGAGTTCCTGCCGGGAACGCGCCACCTGCACCGTGACCGGCGGCCCGTGCCCGGTGTCCACCTGGACCGACTCGACCTGGCCGAGGACCTCCCAGTTCAGGTAACGGACCTGGGTCGGGTCGACGCCGAAGTGCAGCACCCGCGGATCGGTGCCGACCCGGGCCGGGTCGGTGGCCGCCCCCGGCACCCCGTCGGCCGGCGGCGGCACCGGCGGCGGGGGCGTCGCCGGCGTCGTGGCCGCCCAGGGCAGGCGCTCGGCCAGCCCGCCCACGTCCGCCCGCACCACCCCGACGAGACCGAGCACGCCGACCAGGGTGAGCGCGGTGCCGGCGGTGATCCGGCGGCGGGCCTGCCGGCGCCGGCCGAGCGTGCGGGAACCGCGCAGCAGGCGGTCGGTGTCGACGTCCCCGTCGGCGCGCTCCCGCAGCGCCGACGCGATCCGCTGGTCGAGGTCGGTCACGGCCGGCTCCCCTTGGTCGTCGGGACGCCGCAGCGCTCCCGGAGGTGGGCGAGCGCCCGCATCGCGTGGGTGCGGACGGTGACCGGGGAGCAGTCGAGGATCTGGGCGATCGTCGCGTCGTCCAGGTCCTCGTAGTAGCGCAGCACGAGCACGGCGCGCTGGCGGTCGGGCAGGGCGCGGATCAGCCGCCACATCTCGTCCCGGTCGGCCGCCTCGCCGTCGAGGTCGCCCCGCTCGGGCCGCTCGGCGAACGTGTTCATCGCCAGCTCGCGGTTGGACCGCCGCCGCCACCAGGAGTGGTTGGCGTTGACCAGCATCCGGCGTACGTACACGTCGGGCCGGTCGACGCGGGCGATCCGCCGCCAGTGCACGTACGCGCGGGCCAGCACGTCCTGGGTCAGGTCCTCGGCGCGGTGCGCGTCGCCGGTCAGCAGCCGGGCCAGGCGTAACAGGGCCGGGCCCCGGCTGCCGACGTACTCCTCGAAGGTCACACCCTCATGACGCCGTCACCGGCGCGGGCCGTTGACCCGGTCAGCGGTTGGTGTGGTCGCGGAATCCGCGCCCGCTCTTGCGGCCCAGGTAGCCGGCGGTGACCAGGTGCTCCAGCAGCGGCGCCGGCGCGAAGCCGGGCTCGCGCAGTTCCAGGTACAGCTCCCGCTGGATGGCCAGCGAGACGTCCAGGCCGACCACGTCGAGCAGCTCGAACGGGCCCATCGGGTACCCGCAGCCGAGCTTCATCGCATGGTCGATGTCGTCGGCGGTGGAGTAGCTGGCCTCCAGCATCTTCACCGCGTCGTTCAGGTACGGGAAGAGCAGCGCGTTGACGATGAAACCGGACCGGTCGCCGCAGACCACGCCGGTCTTGCCGAGCGTGGCGCAGACCGCGCGGGCGGTGGCGGACGTCTCGGCGGAGGTGCGGATGGTCCGCACGATCTCCACCAGCGGCATGATCGGCGCCGGGTTGAAGAAGTGCAGGCCGATCACGTCGGCCGGGCGCTGGGTGGCCATCGCCACGTCGATCACCGGCAGCGACGAGGTGGTGGTGGCGAGCACCACGCCCGGCTTGCAGATCTCGTCCAGGCTGGCGAACAGCGCCTTCTTGACGCTCAGCTCCTCGACCACGGCCTCGACCACCAGGTCGACGTCGGCGAGGTGCTCCAGCGTGGCGGACCAGGTGATCCGGCCCAGCGCGGCGTCCCGGTCGGTCTCGGCGAGCTTGCCCCGGACGACACCCTTGTTGAGCGAGGTCTTGACCGCCTCGCAGACCTTGGCGGACTTCTCCGCGCCCCGGGTCACCGAGATGACCTCGTAGCCGGCCTTGGCGAAGACCTCGATGATGCCGGTGGCCATGGTCCCGGAGCCGACCACGCCGACCTTCGCGACCACGCGCGCGCCGTCGGCGAGCGCGGCCTCCGCGGGCACCGGCGTGTGCTCGTCGGGTACGACCTTGGGCGAGCCCGGCCGCTCGTAGGTGTAGAAGCCGCGGCCGGACTTCCGGCCGAGCAGCCCGGCGGTGACCATCTGCTTGAGCAGCGGGGCCGGGGCGTGCCGGCGGTCCCGGCCGCCGCGCCGGTACATCGTGTCCAGGATCTCGTACGCGGTGTCCAGGCCGATCAGGTCCATCAGCGCCAGCGGGCCCATCGGCAGGCCGCAGCCGAGCTTCATGGCCGCGTCGATGTCCTCGCGGGTGGCGTAGCGCGCCTCGAACATGCCGACAGCGTGGTTCAGGTAGCCGAAGAGCAGCGCGTTCGCGATGAAGCCGGCCCGGTCGCTGATCGTCACGTCGACCTTGCCGAGGCGGGCGCAGAGCGCCTCCACGTCGGCCACCACCTCGGCGGAGGTGACCACCGTGCGAACCACCTCGACCAGCTTCATCACCGGGGCGGGGTTGAAGAAGTGGATGCCGATGACCTGGTTCGGCCGGGTGGTGGCGACCGAGATCTCGGTGACGCTCAGCGACGAGGTGTTGGTGGCCAGGATGGCGTCGGGCTTGCAGACCCGGTCCAGCTCGGCGAAGATCCGCTGCTTGAGGTCCAGGTGCTCGGGCACCGCCTCGATCACCAGGTCCACGTCGTGCAACGCGCCCAGCCCGACCCGGAAGTCCACCCGCGCCAGCAGCGCGTCCCGGTCGGCCTCGGCGAGCTTGCCCTTGGCCACCGCGCGGTCGGTGGAACCGGTGAGCGTGACCCGGCCGCGTTCCAGCGCGGCGTCGGAGATCTCCACCGCGGTCACGTCGACGCCGTTGCGGGCGAACACCTCGACGATGCCGGCACCCATGGTGCCCAGACCCACCACGCCCACCCGGGTGAACTCGCGCGCCACGACCGGCCTCCCTCGGTTGCCTCCGCCGTTGCCGACATGAACGGCCGCTAAGGTTATGCGCCGGAGTCTGCCACGTGACGCTGTGTTGTCGAGACGCGGTGGGATATTTCACGCACCGCGTCTCACGCGGGCGCGGTCACCCCGGCGAGCGCCAGCAGCTCGGCGACGAACTCGGCGGGCCGTTCCAGGTGCGGGCTGTGCCCGCAGCCCGGCAGCGCCACCTCCCGGTACGACCCGCCGGCCGCCGCGTACCGGTCCAGCACCGCGCGGGTCTGGCCGACCATCGGCTGCGGCGGGCACCCCTCGGCGCCGGGCCAGCCGGGCACGATCCCGAGCTGACCGAGGTACGCCAGGTCGAACAGCGAGGTGTCCGAGACGATCACGTCGGCGTCGCCGCGTACCCAGGTCACCGGCGGCTTGACCGGCACGGCGACCAACTCGTCGGCGAGCCGGAAGTGGGTCGGGGCCAACGCGTTGAGCACCCCGCGCCGCCCGGCGGCGGTCCCCGGCCAGTGGTCCGAGGCGGCCGCGGTGCCGGGATAGTTGTCGTCCCCGGTGGCGGTGGTCAGCATGCTCTCCAGCAGCAGGTCCTCGTGGTCGCCGAGCGACGCCGGGTCGGCCACGTACGCGGCGCGCAGCACGTTGCGCGGGCTGGTGGGGCCGTCGGCGCCCCGGTCACCGGCGGCGAGCCGGGCCACGAAGTCCGGGTTCGCGCCGCCCGCGCCGGTGCCGGCGAAGTCGGGCGTGGTGGGGGCGCCGGCGAGGTCCCGGGTGCCGCCGAAGCCGTACGGGGACACCGGCGCCGCCAGCAGCAGCCCGGCCACCCGTTCCGGCCGGTCGACGAGCAGCCGCATCGCCACGCCGCCGCCGAGCGAGTGCCCGACCACCACCGGCCGGGCGCCCGGGGCGAACAGCCCGGGGGTGTCGAGCAGGGCGGCCACGTCGTCGGCGAAGTCACCGACGCCGCGGGTGGCGTCGACGGGCGCGGTGTCGGTCTCGCCGTAGCCGCGCAGGTCGGGCGCGACCACCCGGAGCGTCGCCGGCAGTTCCGGCAGCAGCGGCTCCCAGAACGCCGACGACGAGACGTTGCCGTGCACCAGCAGCACCGGCACGCCGTCCGGGGGCCCGGCCACCCGGACCGCCTGGGTGATGCCGTTGGCCTGGACCGTGTGCCGCGCGCTCCGCATCAGCGCATGCTGGCACACCGCCCGCCCGGAAGCCATGTGCCCGCCCCACACACCGCCGCCCCACCCGCGCGCCCTGTTTCACGGAAAGTGCGGCTGTTCCGGCCGCGACAGCCGCACTTTCCGTGAATTCGCGCCCACGGTGAACGCGCGAGTGCGCGCGTGAGTGAGTGAGTGCGCGCGGGCGGTCAGCGGGCGTCGGCGGGTTGCGCCTCGCGGGACTCGATCGACTGCCGGGGCGCCGGGACCGGCAGCGGCAGCGTGGGCCGCTGGTCGCGGCGGGGCGCGCCGAAGGTCATCCCGACCGGGTCGGTCCGGGCCACGCCGGGATCGTAGAGGCGCAGATCGGTGCGGCCGAGCCGGACCACGTCCCCGTCGGAGATCGGCACGCTGCCGGTGATCCGGGTGTCGTTGAGCCAGGTGCCGTTGGTCGAGCCGAGGTCGGTGAGCAGCACCCCCTCCACGGTGGCCTGGATGGTGGCGTGCCGTCGGCTCAGGTGCGGGTCGGCGAGCACGACGTCGGCGGTCGGCGCGCGGCCGATCACCTGCACGCCCCGGCCGACCCGGAAACTGAGCCCGCGCATCGCTCCGCCCGACACCGTCAGCAACGGCATCAACTCCGGATGCTCCTCCATGGACAGTCGACCTCCACCCCACATCGCCCCGCGGCGTCAGCCTGCCACCTCACCGTAGTGGCTCCCACCCCCGCGCGGTCACCCGCGCGACCCCGGCCGGTCACCTCCCGTTCGCCGTTCGGGTGGCCGCACCGGGCGCGTTCGGACATCACGTGTGTCGATGTGACGGGCGTCGGTCCGGGCAGCGTAGCGGGCCTCCGCCACCTACCCATGAGTAATATTCGGGTCTAGACTTCGGCCATGACCGCAGTGCATCTCCCCGGAACCCCGCTCATCGAGGCCGGTCAACTGGTGTCGACCAGCCCGGCGACCGGCGCGGAGGCCGGGCGGCTCCCGGTGGCCACCGAGGCGGACGTGCGCGCCGCCGTCGACCGGGCCCGCCCGGCCGCCGAGTGGTGGGCCGGGCTCGGCTTCACCGGCCGGCGGGACCGGCTCCAGCGCTGGCGCGGCGTGCTCGCCCGGCGCATCGAGGAGCTGGCCGACCTGATGCACACCGAGGGCGGCAAGCCGGTCGGCGACGCCGTGGTGGAGATCCTCACCGCGCTGGAGCACGTCGACTGGGCGGCCCGTAACGCCCCGCGCGTGCTCGGGCCCCGCCGGGTCCGCTCCCGGCTGATCCTCGCCGAGTTCACCGGCCACCTGGAATACCAGCCGTACGGCGTGGTCGGCGTGATCGGTCCGTGGAACTACCCGGTCTTCACCCCGATCGGCTCGGCGGCGTACGCGCTGGCCGCCGGCAACGCGGTGGTGTTCAAGCCGAGCGAGTACACCCCGGCGGTGGGCCAGTGGCTGGTCGACCGGTTCGCCGAGGTGGTGCCGGAGCAGCCGGTGTTCCAGGCGGTGCACGGGCTCGGCGACGTCGGCGCGGCGCTGTGCCGTTCCGGCGTGGCGAAGCTGGCCTTCACCGGCTCGACCGCCACCGCGAAGAAGGTCATGGCGGCCTGCGCCGAGACGCTCACCCCGGTGCTGCTGGAGGCCGGCGGCAAGGACGCCATGATCGTCGACTCGGACGCCGACCTGGACGCCGCCGCCGAGGCGGCCGTCTGGGGCGGGCTGACCAACGCCGGCCAGACCTGCATCGGCATCGAGCGGGTCTACGCGGTCGACCAGGTCTTCGACGCGTTCGTCGACAAGGTGGTGGCGAAGGCCGGCCGGCTGACCGTGGGCGCCGACGGCACCGACCTCGGCCCGATCACCATGCCGGCCCAGATCGACGTGATCCGGCGGCACATCGACGACGCGGTCGCCCGGGGCGGCCGGGCGGTGCTCGGCGGCCCGGAGGCGGTCCAGCCGCCGTACGTGCACCCGACCGTGCTGGTCGACGTGCCGGAGGACTCCGCCGCCGTCCGCGAGGAGACGTTCGGGCCGACGCTGACCGTCAACCGGGTCCGCGACGTCGACGAGGCCGTCGAGCGCGCCAACGCGCTGCCGTACGGGCTCGGGGGTTCGGTCTTCGGCCGGGCGCGGGCGGTGGCCGTGGCGCGGCGGCTGCGCTCCGGGATGGCCTCGGTGAACTCGGCGCTGACCTTCGCCGGCATGTCCACGCTGCCGTTCGGCGGCACCGGCGAGTCCGGCTTCGGCCGGATCCACGGCGAGGACGGGCTGCGCGAGTTCGGCCGTCCCAAGGCGGTCACCCGCCGTCGGGCCCGCTCGCTGCTGCCGGCCATGACGTTCGAGCGCACCCCGGCCGACGTCGCCCGCCTGGTCAAGGTCGCCAAGCTGATGTACGGCCGGAAGCGCTGACCGCCCGGGCCGGGCGGTCAGGGCTCAGAACAGCGTCAGCTCGTCGCGCTCGATGCCGCGCAGCTTGTCGTAGTCGACCACGACGCAGCGGATGCCGCGGTCGGCGGCGAGCACCCGGGCCTGCGGCTTGATCTCCTGCGCGGCGAACACGCCGGTGACCGGCGCGAGCAGCGGGTCCCGGTTCATCAGTTCCAGGTAGCGGGTGAGCTGCTCCACCCCGTCGATCTCGCCGCGCCGCTTCACCTCGACCGCGACCGCGCCGGCGTTGGCATCCCGGCAGAGCAGGTCGACCGGGCCGATCGCGGTCATGTACTCCCGCCGGACCAGCGTGTAGCCCTCGCCCAGGGTGCCCGGGTTGGCGGCGAGCAGCTCCTGGAGGTGCGCCTCCACGCCGTCCTTGCGCAGGCCGGGGTCGATGCCCAGCTCGTACGAGGTGTCCTGGAAGATCTCCTCCAGCGTGATGCGCAGCTCCTCGCCGGCCTTGTTGACCACCCGCCAGACGCCGGGCGCCTCCTCCAGCCGACACGGCGGGCTCATCCAGTTCAACGGCTTGTAGGCCCGGTCGTCCGCGTGGATCGACACCGAGCCGTCCGCCTTGACCATGAGCAGCCGAGTGGCCGGCGGCAGGTGCGCCGAGAGCCGTCCGACATAGTCCACCGAGCACTTCGCAATGACCAACCGCACCCGACGAGGGTAGCCGAGCCCTCGACCGACGCCGACGAGCGCCACTGGCGCACCGGTGCCATTCTGAAATCGTGCTCGAAGTCCTCACCGGTTCCGGTCTCGCCGCCTCGGCTGGCCTGAACGCCTACATCCCGCTGATGCTGATGGGCCTGCTGGCCCGCTACACCGACCTGATCGAGCTGCCGAGCGGCTGGCAGTGGCTCGGCAACGGCTGGGTGCTGGCGATCCTCGCCGTGCTGCTGGCGGTCGAGGTGGTGGCCGACAAGGTGCCCGTGGTCGACCACGTCAACGACATGGTGCAGACCGTGGTCCGGCCGACCGCCGGCGGTCTGGCCTTCGGCGCCGGGTCCGGCTCGGAGACGGTCACGGTCAGCGACCCGGACACGTTCTTCTCCACCCACCAGTGGGTGCCGGTGGTGGTGGGCGTGCTGATCGCGCTCGGCGTGCACCTGCTCAAGGCCGCCGCCCGGCCGGTCATCAACGCCACCACGGCCGGTTTCGGCGCACCGGTGGCCAGCACCGCCGAGGACGCGACGAGCGTGGTCATGTCGGTGGTGGCGATCCTGCTGCCGGTGCTGGTGCTGGTGTTCGCGGTCGGCCTGGTGGTCTTCGCGGTCTGGTTGTTCCGCCGCCGGAAGGACCGCCGCCGGGAACGCGCGGCGGCGCGGGCCGCCGGCTTCCGCGTGTGACCGCGCCGCCGGCTTCCGCGTCCGAGCGCTGACTTCCGCGTCCGAGCGCGCCGACGGCTTCCGCGTCCGAGCGCGCCGGTCGCTCAGCGGCTGCGGTAGGTCATGCAGTCGGCCATGTCGTTGTCCGGGCCGACGGTGATGGCGGGGGCGTGGCACTCCAGGTCGGAGTTGTGCTGGCAGTCGGCGCGGGAGCAGGCGCCGACCTGCGCGACGAGCTGGTCGATGCCGCCGCGCACCGGCAGTTCCACGAACGTGTGGCAGTGCGCGTGGTCGCTGCTGCCGATCGTGATGGCGAACGCGTGGCAGTCGTTCGTGTGGTTGTAGGCGCAGGATCGGACGGCGCACTCCTGGACCCGGGGCATCTCCATCGACGCGGTCATCTTTCCGCCCTTCCGTGGGTGTCTTGCCCCACTTTAGGACTTTCACCGCTTTAGCGGGCCGGATCCGGCGTCAAGCGGGTGCCAGGCCTATACCGGAGGCGTTAAGCAGGGGCCCCGCCTTACATCCGCTCGCGGATGACGGTGACCAGCTCGTCGATGATGCCGGTGAGCGCGAAGTCCTTCGGCGTGAACACCCGGGCCACGCCGGCGGCCCGCAGCGTCTCCGCGTCGGCGGGCGGGATGATGCCGCCCACCACCACCGGCAGGTCGCCCCGGCCGGCCGCGCGCAGCCCGTCCAGCACCGCCGGCACGGCGGCCAGGTGCGAACCGGAGAGCACGGAGAGCCCGACCAGGTCGACGTCCTCCTCCACCGCGGCGGCCACGATCTGCCCGGCGGTCAGCCGGATGCCCTGGTAGATCACCTCGAAGCCGGCGTCGCGGGCGCGTACCGCGATCTGCTCCGCGCCGTTGGAGTGCCCGTCCAGCCCCGGCTTGCCGACCAGCAGCCGCAGCCGGCCGGTGCCCAGCTCCCGCGCGGTGGCGGCGACCCGCTCCCGGACCGCCGCGAGGTTCGCGTCGCCGCCGGCCCCGGCCGCGCCGGTCAGCCCGGTCGGCGCGCGGTACTCGCCGAACACCTGGCGCAGCGCGCCGGCCCACTCCCCGGTGGTCACCCCGGCGGCCACGCAGGCCAGCGTCGCCGGCATCAGGTTCACGGTGGTCGCGGCGTCCGCGCGCAGGCGCGCCAGCGCGGCGTCGACCGCCGCCGCGTCCCGGCCGGCCCGCCATTCGCGTACGCCGGCCGCGGCAGCCGCCTCGACCGCCGGGTCCACCTGTTCGATCGCCTCGGCGCCGGCCGCGGTCAGCGGGGACGGCTCGGTCTCGGTGAACCGGTTGACGCCGATCACCACGTCGGTGCCGGTCTCCATCCGCCGGCGCCGGTCGGCCAGCGAGGCGACCAGCGCGCTCTTGAGGTAGCCGGACTCCACGGCGGTCACCACGCCGCCCATCTCCAGCACCTTGTCCAGCTCGACCCGGGCACCGGTGACGATGTCGTCGACGAGCGCGGTCATCACGTGCGAGCCGTCGAACAGGTCGGGATATTCGAGCAGGTCCGACTCGTACGCCAGCACCTGCTGCATGCGCAGCGACCACTGCTGGTCCCACGGGCGGGGCAGGCCGAGCGCCTCGTTCCAGGCGGGAAGCTGCACGGCGCGGGCGCGGGCGTCCCGGGACAGCGTGACGCCGAGCATCTCCAGCACGATGCGCTGGATGTTGTTCTCCGGCTGCGCCTCGGTCAGGCCCAGCGAGTTGACCTGCACGCCGTAGCGGAACCGGCGCTGCTTCGCCTCGGTCACGCCGTAGCGGTCGCGGGTGATCTCGTCCCAGAGCGCGCCGAACGCGCGCATCTTGGCGATCTCCTCGACGAAGCGCACGCCGGCGTTGACGAAGAAGGAGATCCGCTGCACCACGTCGCCCATCCGCTCGGCCGGCACCTGGCCGGAGTCGCGCACGGTGTCCAGCACGGCGACCGCGGTGGCGAGCGCGAAGCCGACCTCCTGCACCGGCGTCGCGCCGGCCTCCTGGAGGTGGTACGAGCAGATGTTGACCGGGTTCCACCGCGGCATCTCGCGCAGCGTGTAGGCGATGACGTCGGCGGTCAGGCGCAGCGAGGCGGCCGGCGGGAAGATGTACGTCCCCCGGGAGAGGTACTCCTTGATGATGTCGTTCTGCGTGGTGCCGGCGCAGCGGCGCAGCTCGGCGCCCTGCTCGACGGCGGCCGTGCCGTAGAGCGCGAGCATCCACATCGCCGGCGCGTTGATGGTCATCGAGGTGTTCATCTCGGCGAGCGGGATGCCCTCGACCAGCGTGCGCATGTCGCCGAGGTGGGCCACCGGCACGCCGACCCGACCCACCTCGCCGGCGGCCAGCTCGTGGTCGGGGTCGTAGCCGGTCTGGGTGGGCAGGTCGAACGCGACCGACAGCCCGGTCTGCCCCTTCGCCAGGTTGCGGCGGTAGAGCGCGTTGGAGGCCGCGGCGGAGGAGTGCCCGGCGTACGTGCGCATCACCCACGGGCGGTCCCGCTCCGGCAGGCGTCCCGGCATCGCGTCGTCCATGGCCGGAGTCTAAGTTACCGTTCAGTAAAAGCGGCTGTGCAAAACCACACAGTTGGATGTCCGCGCCGGTGGGTCGGCCGGGCCCGCACATGTGGCCGACCCACCGGGCGGGTCACTCGCTGCGGGCGGTCTGCGGGCCGGTGACGCGTTCCAGCAGTGGCAGCGTGGCGGCGATGACGGCCAGGCAGCCGAGCAACCCGACGGCCACCACGGCGACGAAGCCGACCCCGGGCAGGCGCAGGTCGTAGTGCATCTGCGCGCGTAGGAACAGGTGCGCGGCGACCAGGCCCATCCCGACCGCGACCGCGGCGACGGTCAGCATCGGCACCACGCTCTCCAGCGCCACCACCCGGCGCAGCAGCCGCACCGGCGCGCCGGTGAGCCGCAGCAGGCTGAACGGCCGCTTCCGTTCGCTGAGGCCGGCCGCCACACCGACCGCCAGGCTGCATCCGGCGAGCACGAGGCTGGCCACCACGACCACGTCGGCCAACCGCTGCCAGCCCCGCATCGTGTTGGTGAAGTCGGACTCGAAGTCACCTGGCACGTTCGGGGCCACCGCGAAGGCGGGGATCGCGCGTTCGATGACCGTCCGGGCCCGCTCGACCGCGACCGGGCCGTCCGCGTCGACCGCCACGGAGTCCGCCGGCAGCCCGGGGAGGACGGCCGGGTCGACGGTGGACGCCGGCCAGATCCGGTCCGCCGAGGCGGACGCCCGCCAGGGGATCAGGCCCGACGCCACCTCGGCGACGGTCACCCCGTCGGCGCACCGCCCGTAGGCGGGTGGGATGTCCGCGCAGGCGATGACGCCGAACTCGTGGCCGAGGGCGCGCACCGGGTTCTGCCGGACGACCACCGGGTCCCGCACGCCGGGGACCGCGGCCAACTCGGTCAGCAGCGTGGCGGGCACCGGCGCGTCGTCCCCCGGATAGAAGGAGAGCCGACCGGCCTCCAGCGAACCCCGGGGGGCCGGGCCGCGCTCGGCCGCGATCGTCCCCATGATGCCGACCGCCACGGTCGTCACGAAGAGCGCGAGCATCACGCCGCTGACCGCCCGGAACCCGGCCGCCGGATTGTCGGCGAGCCGACGGGCGGCGATCAGCGCCGCCGGCCGGCTGGCCCGGGCCGCCATCGCCCGCGCCCCCACCATGGTCAACCAGGGGCCACCGGCGACCAGCCCGATCATGATCAGGAGCAGCGCGGGCAGGAAGAGCGCGGTCTGGCCGTCCGCGGTGCCGGGCCGGTAGAGCAACGCGAAGCCCAGCCCGGCGAAACCGAGCACGAGCGGGATCAACCGGTACGCCCGCGGCGGCCTCGGTGTCACCCGCCGGGTGACGCCGAGCGGGGAGATCCGTACCCGACGCAGGGCGACCCGGGCGGCGACCGCCGCGCCCGCCGGCACCCCGAGCGCCACCAGCAGGACGTCCGGCACGCCGAGGGCGAGGTCGTCGGGGAAGTACGGCATACCGGTGAACGGGATCCCGGCGAGCTGCGGGCGGAACGCGAGGAACAGCGCGAAGCCGACCGCGACGCCGACGGCCGCGGCGAGCGTGGCTTCCCCGGCCGCGACCACCGAGATCTGTCGCGGGGTGGCCCCGACCAGGCGCATCGCAGCGAAGCGTTGCTCCCGGCGGGCGGCGCCGAGCCGGGTCGCGGTGCCGATGAAGATGAGCACGGGGAAGAGCAGCCCGCCGGCCACCACGCCGAGGATGAGGTCGATCGCGGTCTCCGGCAGCGGCGCCTCGTTGCCGTCCACCCGGGTGACCTCCCGGACCCCGGCCAACGCGCCCACCTGGTCCGGGGTGCCACCGACGAGGATGAGCAGGGCGTCCGGCGAGGTGAGTGCCGCCGGGCCGATGATGCCGAGGTCGCGGCCCGGGTAGCGGTCGGCGAGCTGGTCGGCCGGGGTGGTGGCAAGCAGTTTCCGCATCGCCGGGGAGGCGTACCACTCGCCGGGGGCGGGGGGCCGGGGCACCCCGACCGGGGTGGGCGCGGTCGGCCCGGTGGCGGCGACGTCGACGCGGAGGATCTGCGCGCCGTGGAAGTAGTCGTACCGGGTCGACCAGAGCAGCGGATCGGTGGCTCCCCCCGCCGTCTCCTGCGGGTACATCGCGGCGTACCGGCCGAGCTGGGCGTTGGTGGCGTGCACGCCGGCCACGGTGGTGAGCAGCAGCCCGGTGCCGATCGCGACGGCGGCGGCGATGACCACCAGCCGGACGAGCGCCTCCCGACCACCCGCGACGGCGAGCCGGAGCGCGAGGGAGATCACGAGCCGACCCGGGCCGGGGCGTTGATCCGCCCGTCCCGCACCACGACCTCGCGGTCGGCGTACGCGGCGACGCGCGGCTCGTGGGTGACCAGGATGACTGTGGTGCCCTGTTCCCGGGCGGTGTCGACGAGCAGGGCCATCACCTCCTCGCCGGTGAGCGAGTCGAGCGCGCCGGTGGGCTCGTCGGCGAAGAGCACCTGCGGGCGGGCGACCAGGCCCCGGGCCAGCGCGACCCGCTGCGCCTGCCCGCCGGACAGCTCACCGGAGCGGCGGTGCTCCAGGCCGGCCAGCCCGAGCCGGTCGAACCAGCCGTGCGCGGCCCGCAGCGCCGGCGCGCGGCGGACCCCGCCGAGCAGCAGCGGCAACGCGACGTTCTCCGCGGCGGTGAGTTCGGGGACGAGCTGGCCGAACTGGAAGACGAACCCGAAGCGGTCCCGGCGCAGCGCGCTCCGGTCGGCCTCGCCGAGCGTGTCGATCCGGTTGCCGTCGAAGTGAACCTCGCCGGAGTCGGGCGGCAGGATGCCGGCCAGGCAGTGCAGCAGCGTCGACTTGCCGGAGCCGCTGGGCCCCATCACGGCGACGACCTCACCGGCCTCCACGGCCAGGCTCGCGCCGCGCAGGGCGGGGGTCTCGCCGAACGCGAACGTGACGTCGCGCGCCTCGATCGTCACGGTCATCGCCGGACCTCCTTCCGCAGCGCGTCGAGTCGGGCGCCGGTCGCCTCGATCCATCGCAGGTCCGCCTCCAGGTGGTAGAGGCCGTGGTCGGCGAGCATCACGTCGACCAGCCCGCCGTTCCGCTTGACCTCGGTCAGCTCGCGCATCCGGTGCAGATGGGCGGCGCGCTGGGTGTCCAGGTACGCCTCGGCCGGACGATCAAGCATCAGCGCGAGCACGACCTTGGCGAACAGCACGGTCTGCAGGTGGGGTTCCGGTTCCACCGGCTCGGTCAGCCAGTGCTCCACCTCGGTGGCGCCCCGGTCGGTGATGACGTAGCGCTTGCGGTCCGGCCCGGCGCCGGGGGCGACGTCGCTGACCATCACCTTGCCGTCCCGGGCCAGCCGGCTCAGCGTCGAGTAGACCTGCCCGTACGGCAGCGGTTTGCCGCGTCCGAAGAACGTGTCGTAGTCGCGTTTCAGGTCGTAGCCATGACTCGGTTCGCGTTCGAGCAGGCCGAGCAGGGTCAAGGGAACGGTCATGCGGCGATAATACACCGAGTGTATACCTCGCGTATATAGCTCACCCCGGGACCGGGCCGGGGGCCGCAGGACGCACACTTGAGTCATGGACCAGCAGCTCGCGATCTCCGTACGGGGACTGCGCAAGACGTACGGCGACAACGTCGCGGTGGCCGGGGTGGACCTGGACGTCCACCGGGGTGAGGTGTTCGCTCTGCTCGGCCCGAACGGCGCGGGCAAGACCACCACTGTCGAGATCCTGGAGGGCTACCGGCACCGCGACGCCGGCGAGGTGCGGGTACTCGGTGTCGACCCGGCCCACGC
This sequence comes from Micromonospora sp. NBC_01392, assembly GCF_045040125.1. Lineage (NCBI taxonomy): Bacteria > Bacillati > Actinomycetota > Actinomycetes > Micromonosporales > Micromonosporaceae > Micromonospora > Micromonospora sp. NBC_01392. Next base: position 6,117,948 of record NZ_CP109549.1, read on the forward strand.
CGACGCCGACTGGCGCGCCCGGGTCGGGATCGTGCTCCAGGGCACCGGCGAGTTCGACGAGCTGACCGTGGGTGAGGTGGTCCGGCACTTCTCCGGCTTCTACCCGGACGCCGACGACCCGGCCAAGGTGGTCGAACGCGTCGGGCTGGGCGCCAAGGCGAAGGCGCGGACGCACACGCTCTCCGGCGGCCAGAAGCGCCGCCTGGACGTGGCGCTGGGCATCATCGGCCGCCCCGAGCTGCTCTTCCTCGACGAGCCGACCACCGGTTTCGACCCGGAGGCGCGGCGCGAGTTCTGGGAGTTGATCCGGGACCTGGCCGCCGCCGGCACCACCATCGTGCTCACCACCCACTACCTGGACGAGGCCGAGGCGCTCGCCGACCGGGTCGGCGTGATCGCGGCCGGCCGGGTGGTGGAGGTCGCGCCGCCGAACATGCTGGGCAACCGGCAGGAGTCGCTGGCGACCGTCTCCTGGCGTAACCCGGACGGGACGCCCGGGTCGGCGCAGACCGCGACGCCGACGGCGCTGGTGTACGACCTGGCCGCGCGCTTCGGCGGCGAGGTGCCCGGCCTCACCGTGACCCGGCCGACCCTGGAAGACGTCTACCTGCGGATGATCGGACACTGATGACCACCACGACGAAACCGACGGCCCCGGTCGCCGCCGCACCGGCCCGGCGGACCGGCGCGGGCGCGCTGGCGCTGCGCCAGGGCCGGCTGGAGATCACCCAGTTCCTGCGCAGCCGGGAGTCCGTCGTGTTCACGATGGGCTTCCCGATCATCATGATCCTGATCTTCGCGGCGATCTTCAGCGACGAGATCGCCCCGGGCGTCAGCTACACGCAGTACTTCATCACCGGCATGATCGCGACCGGCCTGATGACGGTGAGCTTCCAGAACCTCGGCATCTGGATCCCGATCGAGCGGGACCGGGGCGTGCTCAAGCGCTACCGGGGCACGCCGATGCCGAAGTGGGTCTGGTTCGCCGGCAAGGTGATCATGGTGGTGGTGATCGGTGTCGCCGAGACCGCGCTGCTGCTCGCCGTCTCGGTGGCGTTGTTCGACCTGGACCTGCCGCAGACCGCCGCCAAGTGGCTCACGTTCGGCTGGGTCGCCGTGCTCGGCGTCACCGCCTGCACGCTCTGCGGCATCGCCATCTCGTCGCTGGCCCGCACCGCCCGCAGCGGCTCGGCCGTGGTCACCCCGGTCGCGCTGGTCCTCCAGTTCATCTCCGGCGTGTTCTTCGTCTTCACCAGCCTGCCCACCTGGATGCAGCAGGTAGCGGCGATCTTCCCGCTGAAGTGGATGTGCCAGGGCCTGCGCTCGGTCTTCCTGCCGGACAGCTTCGGCGGCCAGGAGCCGGGCGGCTCGTTCGAGCTGGGCACGGTCGCGCTGGTGCTCGGCGCGTGGTGCGTGATCGGCCTGGTCCTCTGCCTGACCACGTTCCGCTGGACCACCCGCCGCGACGGCTGAGGTGTAAGGAGGGGCCCCTTCTTAACGCCTGGCGTTAAGAAGGGGCCCCTCCTTACACCCGGGGTGGCACACTGCCCGGCATGGGACGCACGCTGAGCCGGCGGACGGTGCTGACCGCCGCCGGCGGGATCGTCGGCGCCGGCCTGGTCGGCGGCCTGGCCGCCCGGCAGCTCGCCGAGCCCCGCCCCGGGCCCGGACCCGCCGCGCCGGACGCGCCGGCCGGCGACGAACGGCTGATCCGCATCGCCTCCGCCGCGCGGGGCCGGGAGGTGGACTTCTGGACCGCCGTGCCCGAGGGGTACGGCGACGGCCGCGGCCTGCCCGTCTGCCTGGTGCTGCACGGCGCCTCGGCCACCCCGCGCGACTACGGCCGGTTCGGGCTGGCCCGTTTCCTCACCGACGCGGTACGCCGCGGCGCACCGCCGTTCGCGCTCGCCGGCGCCACCGGCGGCCGGCTCTCCTGGCGCCCGTCGGGCAACGACGACCCGCAGCGGATGGTGCGCGAGGAGGTGCCCGCCTGGTGCGCCCGGAGCGGCTTCGACAGCAGCCGGCTGGCCGTCTGGGGCTGGTCGATGGGGGGCTTCGGGGCGCTGCTGCTCGCCGAGACGTACCCGGACTGGGCGCGGATGGTCGCGGCCTTCTCGCCGGCGGTCAGCCGCGGCGACGCGGTCTTCGACGGCGTGGAGAGGCTGCGCGGCACACCGGTCGGGCTCTGGTGCGGCCGGCAGGACAACTTCCTGAAGGACGTCCGCGCGTTGGCCCGGGTGCTGCCCGAACGCCCGGTACGCGCGTCCTGGGCCGACGGGCGGCACAACTTCGGCTACTGGGGCACCGTCATCCCGGACGCGTTCGCGCTGCTCGGCGCCGCGCTCACCCCGCCCCGGCCGTGAGCCGCCCCCGGCCGGCACGGGCCGGGGGCGGTCCGCACGACTCAGTACGGGTAGAAACCCTGGCCGGACTTGCGGCCCAGGTCACCGGCGGTGGCCATGCGCTGGAGCAGCTCCGGCGGGAAGAACTTCTCGTCCGCCGTGTCGGTGTAGATGTTGCGGGTGGCGTTCAGCAGCACGTCCACGCCGGTCAGGTCGACCGTGGCCAGCGGGCCCATGGCGTGCCCGAAGCCCAGCTTGCAGGCGGTGTCCAGATCCTCGGCGGAGATCACGCCGGACTCCACCAGCTTGACCGCCTCCATCGCCAGCGCGCAGATCAGCCGGGTGGTGACGAAACCGGCGATGTCCCGGTTGACCACCACGACGGTCTTGCCGATCTCCTCGGCGAACGACCGGGCGGTGTCCATGGTCGCGTCGGCGGTCTTGTAGCCCCGGACCAGCTCACAGAGCTTCATCATCGGCACCGGCGAGAAGAAGTGGGTGCCGACCACCGACTCCGGACGCTGCGTGGCGGTGGCGATCTGGGTGACCGGGATGGCCGAGGTGTTGGTGGCCAGCACCGCGTCCGCCTTGCAGATCTTGTCCAGCGCGCGGAACACCTCGTGCTTGATCTCGATCTTCTCGAAGACCGCCTCGACCACGATGTCCGCGTCGGCCGCCGCCTCCAGCTCGGTGGTCGGGGTGATCCGGGCCAGCGTCGCCTCGACGTCGGACGCCTCGATCTTGCCCTTCTCGGCGAACTTCGCCAGCGACTTCCGGATGCCGTCGACGCCCCGCTTCGTGGCCGCGTCGTCGACGTCGCGCAGCGTCACCTGCCAGCCCGCCTGCGCCGCCACCTGGGCGATGCCCGAGCCCATCAGCCCGGCACCGACGACCGCGAGTCGACCCGCCATCTGCTTCTCCCTCGCCCGTTTCCTACACCGTCTGGGAGAACCCTACTTAACGAGGGATAAGGACCGTCAGATGGCCAGGTCCGGTTCCTCCGGCGCGGTGCCCCGCTCCACCTCGACGCCGAGCGCCCGCAGGTCCGCCACGAAGTCCGGGTAGCCCCGGTCGACGTGGTGCACGTGCGAGACCTCGGTGAGCCCGTCCGCGCACAGCCCGGCGATGATCAGGCCGGCGCCGGCCCGGATGTCGGTGGCCCGGACCGGGGCGCCGGAGAGCCGCTCCCGGCCGCAGACCAGGGCGTGGTGGCCGTCGGTGCGGATCTCCGCGCCGAGCCGCATCATCTCGTTGGCGAACATGAACCGGCCGTCGAAGATGTTCTCCGTGATCAGGGAGCCGCCGTGGCTCACCGCGGCCAGCCCGATCGCCATCGGCAGCAGGTCGGTGGCGAAGCCCGGGTAGGGCAGCGTGACCACGTCCACCGCCGCCGGCCGGTCGTCCATCCGGACCCGGAACGCGTCGCCGCGCGTCTCCACCAGGCCGCCGGCCGAGACCAGCTTGTCCAGCGCGACCTCCAGGTAGGCCGGGTCGAGGCCGGTCACGGTGACGTCGCCGCGGGTCATCGCGGCGGCGAACGCCCAGGTGCCGGCCACGATCCGGTCCCCCACCGTGGCGTGCCGCACCGGGCGCAGGTCGGGCACGCCGACGATCTGCACCATCGAGGAACCGGCGCCGGAGATCCGGGCGCCCATCCGGTTCAGCATGGTGCAGATGTCGACGATCTCCGGCTCCCGGGCCGCGTTGTCGATCGTCGTGGTGCCCCGGGCCAGCACCGCCGCCATCACCAGGTTCTCGGTGGCGCCCACGCTCGGGAAGTCCAGCACGATGTCCGCGCCGTGCAGCCCGTCGGGCGCCTCGGCGATGACGAAGCCGTGCTCACCGGAGATGTCCGCGCCCATCCGGGCCAACCCGGCGATGTGCATGTCCAGGCCGCGCGAGCCGATCGCGTCGCCGCCGGGGTGGGCCACCCGGACGTGCCCGCGCCGCGCCAGCAGCGGGCCGAGCACGCAGATCGACGCGCGCAGCCGGCGGACCAGGTCGTAGTCGGCCTCCGCGCCCGGCCGCTCCGGCACGTCGATGACGACCGAGCGGGACCGCTCCTTGCCGCCGCCGGCGACCATCGGGTCGACCGGGTCGTCGGGGCCGAAGCGTACGCCGCAGCCGAGCCGGCGCAGCACCTCACCCATGATCGCGATGTCGGTGATCCGGGGCACGTTGGTGATCACGCTACGGCCGGGCGCGAGCAGCGCGGCGGCCATCAGCTTCAACGCCGAGTTCTTCGCGCCCACCACGTGCACGGTGCCGGCCAGCCGGGCGTCCCCGCGTACCCGGATGACGTCGACGTCGCTGACCGCCGGGTCGCCGGCGTCGCCCGGCCCCACCGCGGTCGGCCGGTCGGGCCGCACCGGGATGGTCAGGTCAGGTATCCGTAGGCTGTGCGTCATGGCCGTCCACCTCACGCGCATCTACACCAAGGCCGGCGACGCCGGCATGACCAGGCTGAGCAACAACGAGCAGGTGCCGAAGACCGATCCGCGGATCGCCGCGTACGCGGACGTCGACGAGTGCAACGCCTCGATCGGCGTCGCGCTCGCCCTGGGGCAGCTCCCGGACGAGCTGCGCGGGGTGCTGGAGTCCGTGCAGAACGACATGTTCGACGTCGGCGCGGACCTGGCGACGCCGGTCGAGCCGGACCCGGAGTACCCGCCGCTGCGGGTCACCGAGGAGTACGTCGAACGCCTCGAGGGCTGGTGCGACGAGTTCAACGCGCGCCTGGGCAAGCTCGACTCCTTCATCCTCCCCGGCGGCACCGCGGGCGCGGCGCTGCTGCACGTGGCACGGACGACCGCCCGGCGCGCCGAGCGTGCGGCATGGGCGTTGGTCGCGCACGACCCCGATCGGACCAGCACGCTCCCGGCAAAGTATCTCAACCGGCTCTCCGATCTGCTCTTTATCCTGTCAAGAACGGCAAATCCGGGCGGCGACGTGCTATGGGTGCCGGGCGGGAAGCGCTGACCGTCGGCGGGCCGCACCACGCGCAGGCCCGCATACCCGACCTGACGGCAGCCAGTCGTACCCGGTGACCGGATTCCGGCGGAGCGGCCGGCCGGGTCAGCAGCGGTCGACCGCGCCCCGCCGGACGGGCGCGGTCCGGCCCGCCCCCGGACGGCGGGAACCCGGCCGGCGGCGGGTGCCGCCCGCCCGCGCCGGCACCGGCCCGGAGCAGGCGCGGCGGGCCGCGCGCCGTCGGCGTACCCGCAGACGCCGGAACGCCACCGCGAGCGCGACCGCCACCACCACCGCCACCCCGGCGGCGGCCGGGAGACCGGCCGGCAGTCCGCCGGCCGCCCAGCCCACCAGCACCGTGCCGGGCACCCAGACGACGACCGCCAGGCCGTCGAAGAGCACGAACCGGCGGTACGGCAGTCCGGCCGCCCCGGCCACCCGGGGCACCAGCGTGCGGACGAACGCGGTCCAGCGACCCAGCAGCACCGCGGTCCCGCCCCGGGCGGCGACCAGCGCCTCGGCCCGCCGCCAACGAGGTTCCCCCACCCACCGGCCGACCGGCCCACCACGCAGGCGGGGGCCGAGCAGCCGCCCCTCCAGATAGCCGAGCTGGTCCCCGACGAACGCGGCGGTGGTGGTCACCGCCAGCGCGGCGCCCAGGTCGACGCGGCCGGCACGGGCCAGCAAGCCGACCGTCAGCATGGTGGTCGCGGCCGGCAGCACCAGCCCGGCCAGCAGCCCCACCTCGCCGGCGAGCACCGCCGCCGCGACCAGCAGCAGGAGGCCCGGCGGCAGGGTGTCGAGCCGGTCCACCAGGGAATCCAGGAAGGTCATGCCTACCAGCGTCGCCGCGGCGTCGGCCGGTGACGTCCTGCCCGCGGCCGGGGCGGGTCCTCCGGGTGGCCGGTCGTGGCCCTAGGGTCCACCCGGATCCGGCACCGGGTTGAACCCGTCGTCGACCAGACCGAGCCGATGCGCCACCACCGCGGCCTGCACCCGGTTCCGCAGCTCCAGCTTCTCCATCGCGGCCGAGACGTGCGTCTTCACCGTGGTCACGCCGAGGTGCAGCCGGGCGGCGATCTCCGCGTTCGACAGTCCCGCCCCGACCAGCGCCAGCACCTCCCGCTCCCGCGGGCTGAGCAGGCCCAGCCCCGCGACGGCCGGATCGGGGGTACGGTCGCGGTCGTGCGCGGCGAGCGCGCGGCGCAGCACCCGGGCCAGCACCGGCGGGGCGAGCAGCGGCTCACCCTGGGCGGCCCGCCGCACCGCGTCGACCAGTTCCTCCGGGGCGCCGTCCTTCACCAGGTAGCCCTGCGCGCCCGCGCCGAGCGCCCCGTAGACGTTCGCGTCGTCCGCGAACGTGGTCAGCACCAGCACCCGGGCCGCCGGCTGCTGCCGCAGGATCCGCCGGGTCGCCTCGATGCCGTCCAACCGGGGCATCCGCAGGTCCATCAGGATGACGTCCGGCCGTAGCCGCTCGGCGAGCCGGACCGCCTCGTGGCCGTCGCCGGCCTCGCCCACCACCTCGAAGCCCCCGGCCGTCCGCAGCACCAGGCCCACCCCGGCCCGGACCAGCGTCTGGTCGTCGACCACCAACACTCTGATCATTCGTTCTCCCTGATCGGCAGCCGCACCCGGACCCGCCAGCCGCCGCCCTCGGTGCCACCCGCGACGAGCGTCCCACCGAGCAGGCCCACCCGCTCCCGCATGCCACGCAGCCCGTGCCCCGAGGCCGGCAGCCGGGGCCCCGGACGCGCCGGGCCGCTGTCCCACACCTCGATCAGCAACGCGCCGGCGGTCACCTGGACGTCGACCGAGACGACCGCGCCCGGCCCGGCGTGCTTCAGGCTGTTGGTCAGCGCCTCCTGCACCACCCGGGCCGCGGTCGTGCCTCCCACCAGCGGCATGTGCAGCACCTCGGGCATCCGTACCTGCACCGCCAGGCCGGCCTCCCGCACCCGCCGGGCCGCGTCCCGGATCACCTGCGCCGGATCGACGGAGGTCTCGGCCGGCGCCACCGCGTCCGGGTCACGGAGCACCTCCAGCAGTTCCCGCAGCTCGTCCAGCACCTGGCCGGCGGTGTCCCGCAGCTCGTCGAGCGCCAACACCGCCTCATCGGGGCGGCCGGTGTGCTGCACCGCGTACCGGGCGGCGCCGGCCCGCAGCGCGATCGCCGCGACGTGGTGCGCGACGATGTCGTGCAGGTCCCGGGCGATCGCGGTGCGCTCGGTCAGCCGGACCATCCGGGTCTCCGTCGCCCGCCGCTCCTCCGCCTCCCGGGCCCGTTCCTCGGCCGCGCGGGCGGCCTGGCGCACGCCGCTGAGGTAGCGGCCGAACGCCACCGGCGCGGCGGCGATCCCGGCCAGCATCACCAGCCGCAACACGCCGACACCGCCGCGGAGGACCTCCGCGTTGCCCGGGTCGATCACGTTGACCAGCGTCACGGTCAGCAGCAGCGCGTACCCGGCAGCCGTGGCCGGCCAGCTCGACCGGTACGCGACGTAGCCCAACGCGACCGCGGCGGCGAACTGGGCGGTGTCCGCGCCGGTCACCGTCACCGCGTCGGCCACCACCAGCAGCGCCGACGTGGCGAGCAGCACCGGCCACGGCCAGCGCCGGACGCCCACCAGGACCAGGCCGGTGAGCACCGCGAAGACCCCCGCCCACGCCTCGCGCGGAATGCCGGGGAGGACAATCCGGGTGCTGATCAACCCCAGCGCGGCCGTGCCGAGCCCGAGCAGCAGCTCGGGCCACCAGCTCCACCGCCTGCCCCCCATGCGGCCACCATACGGAGCCGGACGCGGCGGCCAGCCCTTCCACCGGCCGGTGCCCCTCCTCCGACTGGCCGGTGTGCCGGCCCGCCGCACGAGACCCGGGCGGCGTCCGCGCGCCTACCGTCGGTCGGCGTGATCAGCGACGCCCCCACCTTCCTCGGCCAGTTCGCCCGGCACCCGTTCGCCACCGGCGCGGTGTTGCCGAGCGGGTCGGTCCTCGCCCGGGACATCACCGCCGCCGTGCCCCGCAACGGGCATCCGCTGGTGGTGGAGCTGGGCCCCGGCACCGGCGCCTTCACCCGGGCCATCCAGCAGCGGCTGGCCGGACGCGGCCAGCACCTGGCGGTCGAACTGAACCCGAGCTTCGCCGCCGCGCTTGCCCGTCGTCACGCCGCCGTCGAGGTGGTACGCGCCGACGCCGCCACCCTCGACCGGGTGCTGACCGAGCGGCACCTGCCCGCCGCCGACGTGGTGGTGAGCGGGCTGCCCTGGGCGGCCTTCGGCGCCGGGCGGCAACTGGCCGTTCTCGACGCGGTGCGTGCGGCGCTGCGGCCGAGCGGCGTGTTCACCACGTTCGCGTACCGGCACGCGCTCGCGACCCGGCCCGCCCGCCGCTTCCGGCACCTGCTGACCGGGGCGTTCGAGGAGGTGACGATCGGGCGGACGGTCTGGGCGAACCTGCCACCGGCCCTGGTCTACCACTGCCGTCGGCCGGTGAGCCGCTGAAGGCCGGCACCCCTGTCCGGGGTGCCGGCCTTCGTGCCGTCTTACTTGGTCCAGTGCTTGTTGACCAGGTCGGTGGCCTGCTTCTCCCACTGCGCGTACGCGTCCGGGTAGGCGGACACCTGCACGGTCTGCGCGGCCTTGGTCAGCGGCATGTCCTGCCAGCCGTCGACCTGCTTCAGGCCCTTCAGGAACGCCAGGGTCGAGTACTCGGGGTCGGTGATCTGCTCCGGGGTGCCCCACCCGGAGGAGGGGCGCTGCTGGAACAGACCCAACGAGTCGTGGTCATTGCGGTCGCCGAGGTGGCCCAGGTTCTCCAGCTTCGACTCCTGCAACGCGGTCGCGATCGAGACCACCGCGGCCCGCTCGGGCAGCCCGGCCTTCTTCGTCGCGGCGATGATCGCCTTGACGTTGGCGGTCTGCTCGTCGTTGAGGTTGATCGTGGACTGCTCACCCTGCACGCTCGCCACCGCGACCGGCTTGGCAGCCGTGGCGGCGTGCGCGGACTCGACGTGACCGGCGATCGGACCGGCGAACACACCACCGGTGAAAGCCAGACCAGCAATACCCAGAACGCTCTTACGCAGCATCGTGTTCATCAGAGGGCTCCATTCGGGGGTCAACGCACCAGGGGGGGTGCGGGCACCGTCAGGCGCACAAGAAGAAGCTCGGGGGTTCCGGCTGCTCGCGGGGCGGGGGCCTCATCGCGGCGCTGGAACTGTGTGTAACGACCGGGGGTCCGCCGTCATTCCCAGGCGGGGGGCGCTTGCCTTCCTCGGCCGTGCACCGGGATACAACGCCGCGACCCCCCGACCCATTCCACCGCCAGCGTGCCGCCCACCACCCCCAAACCGGACACCCCACCCCACATGGGGAGCCCCCGACCCCCCAACCGCCGATCTTGCAGTTACGGACCGCCCATTCGGTGCGAAACCGACGTTCCAGGGGCACCAAGTGCAAGATCGGCGCAGTGCAGGGGCGGGGACCGGGGACGGGACGGGGGGCGTTAGGCGGCGGGCCAGTCCTGGGAGGCCAGACGTGGCGAGGCCGCCCCCGGAGGGGCGGCCTCGAGCCAGGAGAGGAAGCCGGTCACCGTGGATCGCGCCATGGCGATCTCGACCGGAGCATGGTCGCTGGTACAGCGCAGGATCACCCAGTCGGCCGGCATGGAGAAGCGCTCCTGCCCCTCGGGCAGTCGGCGGCGCTCCACCGCCAGCCCCTTGCGGGAGAGCACCCGCTTCGGGCGGAGCGCGAAGCTGAACATGCGGTACCAGCGGAGCTGATCGCCGGCGAACCGCCCGAAGCCGGGTGACCAACCACGGCCGTCGAGCATCGTGGTGACCCGGACGCTCAGCCGGATGATTCCCCCGCTACGGGTGAACAGGGCCCGCCGGATGAAGAGGATCAGAAGCGCGACGACGACGACCGCGACGCCGATTCCGATCCCTTCCACGATCTCCATCGGCGGGTCGGCTCAGCGGGCCGGAGTGGCCGGGGTGGCGCTCTCGGCGAGGACGGTCACGCCCTCACCGGTGACCGACAGGAAGCCGCCGGCGACGTCGTACGCGACCTGCTGGCCACCGGCCTGCTTGATGCGCACCTGGCTGGGCTCCGCGAGCTGGCCGAGCAGCGGCGCGTGCCCCGGCAGCACACCGAGCTCACCCTCGGTCGTCCGGGCGACGACCATCTCGGCCTCACCGGTCCAGACCTTCTCCTCGACGGCTACGAGCTCGACGTGAAGCTGCTGTGCCACGCTGTCTCCTTGCTGCGGCGGCGGATTGCCGAAAGTCTAGTCGCGCCCCCGGGCGCCACCCAACGCGGGTGGTGAGAGCCGGGCCACGGCACTCCGCACCCGCTCAGGCTACTGGCTCTTCTGCTTGAAGTCGGGGTGCTCCAGCAGGAACGCGTCCAACTGCTCGGCACGCAGGGCGGCGAAGAAGTCGTCGGCCGGCGCGAGGAGCTGTTCGCCCCGGTAGGCGCTGCCGCTCCCGATCGGCCCGCCGGGCAGCTTGATCGTCTCGATGGCGTCGGGCCGGATGTCCTTGAGCGCGAGGCCGAAGTCGACGACGCTGTTGCCCCGGCCGTTGAAGACCAGCGACTGCCCGGCGGCCCGCAGCACCCGGTCCAGCTTGACCGGGTTGGCCACCACGTCGGCGCTGAACGCCTGGCTGACCATCGCCTTGACGAACTGCTGCTGGTGCCGCTGCCGGCCGTAGTCCGCGTCCGGCACGCCGTTCTTGGGGTAGCGCTGCCGGACGTAGTCCAGCGCCTGCCAGCCCGTGAGGTGGGCGTTGCCCTTCTTGTACCGGGCCTGCGGGCCGAGGTAGCCACCCCCGCCGGGCTTGAGCTGACGCGGCGTGCCGTCCGGCTGGAGGTGCTCGGACTTCACGTCGCGCTCGATGTACATGTCGACGCCGCCCATGGCGTCCACGATCTTCTTGAACCCGCTGAAGTTGATGATCGCGCCGGCGTCGAAGCGCTTGATGCCGGTGACCCCCTGCACGGTCTTGGCGAGCAGTTCGAAGCCCTGCGCGGCGCTCGGGTTCTTGCCCGGCACGTTGCTGCCGTGCGACATGGCGGCGTTGATCCGGTCGGTGCCGCCGGAGTAGTCGGCCTTCGGGAAGGCCGGGATGTCCACCCGCAGGTCGCGCGGGAGCGAGAAGAGATAGCCGCGGTCCATGCCGGCCGGCACGTGCAGGATCATGATCGAGTCGGAGAGCGGGCGGGCCGTCGAGGTGCGGGGGTCGATGCCGACGAGCAGGATGTTGAGCGGGCCCTTGATGTCGCTCTTCTTCTCGGTGGCGCCGGCGGCCTGGTCGCCGAAGAGGTCGCCCTTGCCGACCGCGCCCTCGTAGCGCGCGACGAGTGTGTGGTAGCCCACCAGCACCGAGCCGCTGAGCACCATCATGACGATGCCGAGGATGGTGCTGACCCGGGCCCACCGCGGCACGCCACGCCACATGGACCGCTTGCCCCGGTCCGTGCCGCCCTTACCCACGAGCATCTCCTATCGTCGCGCCCACGAAGAGGAGACGGGCGCAGGGGTCCGTTTCGTTGCAGAGATCAACGACGGTGACGCGAATTCGTGTCACGAACGGTACCGCGCGCTTCGGCGGACCGCTTGCCGGCCAACCGGGCGTCTGGTACGGGACCGGTCGTGAACAGGCGAAGGCCGCCCCGACGAGATGTCGGGACGGCCTTCGTGGTGTGAGCGGGCTCTCAGCCCTCCTCACCCATCAGCTCCTCGGCCTTGGCCTTGAGGTCCTCCAGGCCGCCGCACATGAAGAACGCCTGCTCCGGGAAGTGGTCGAACTCCCCCTCGCTGATCCGGCGGAAGGCGTCGATGGTCTCCGCGATCGGGACCGTCGAGCCCGGCACGCCGGTGAACTGCTCGGCGGCGTAGGTGTTCTGCGAGAGGAACCGCTCGATCCGGCGGGCGCGGCCGACGGTGAGCTTGTCCTCCTCGGAGAGCTCCTCGATGCCCAGGATGGCGATGATGTCCTGCAGGTCCTTGTAGCGCTGCAGGATCCGCTTCACCTCGGTGGCGACGGCGAAGTGGTCCTCGCCGACGAACTCCGGGGCGAGGATCCGGGACGAGGACGCCAGCGGGTCCACGGCCGGGTAGATGCCCTTGTCGGAGATCGACCGCTCCAGGTTGGTGGTCGCGTCGAGGTGGGCGAACGTGGTGGCCGGCGCCGGGTCGGTGTAGTCGTCGGCGGGCACGTAGATCGCCTGCATCGAGGTGATGGCCTGGCCCCGGACGGAGGTGATCCGCTCCTGGAGCTCGCCCATCTCGTCGGCCAGGGTCGGCTGGTAACCCACCGCGCTCGGCATGCGGCCGAGCAGCGTGGAGACCTCGGAACCGGCCTGGGTGAAGCGGAAGATGTTGTCGATGAAGAGCAGCACCTCCTGCTTCTTCACGTCGCGGAAGTACTCCGCCATGGTGAGCGCGGAGAGCGCGACCCGCAGCCGGGTGCCCGGCGGCTCGTCCATCTGGCCGTAGACCAGCGCGGTCTTGTCGATGACGCCGGACTCGGTCATCTCGGCGATGAGGTCGTTGCCCTCGCGGGTGCGCTCACCCACGCCGGCGAAGACCGAGGTACCACCGAAGTTCCGGGCCACCCGGGTGATCATCTCCTGGATGAGCACCGTCTTGCCCACGCCGGCGCCGCCGAACAGGCCGATCTTGCCGCCCTTGACGTACGGGGCGAGCAGGTCGATGACCTTGATGCCGGTCTCCAGCATCTCGGTCTTCGGCTCCAGGTCCGCGAAGGCCGGAGCCTTGCGGTGGATGCCCCAGTGGTCGTCGGCCTGGATGGTCTCGCCCTCGGTGAGGTTGAGGCACTCGCCGATCGCGTTGAACACGTGACCCTTGACCGCGTCGCCCACCGGCACGCTGATCGGCGAGCCGGTGTCCCGGACGTCGGCGCCGCGGACCAGGCCGTCGGTCGGCTGCATCGAGATGGCGCGGACCAGGTTGTCACCCAGGTGCTGGGCGACCTCCAGGGTCAGCGTCTTCTCACCGCCGGAGAGCGTCACGTCGACGTGCAGGGCGTTGAACAGCCCCGGCATGGCGTCGCGCGGGAACTCGGCGTCGACGACCGGGCCGATGACCCGGACCACGCGACCCGTGGCCGTCTTGGTCTCCACTGCGGATACAGTCATCACACTTCACTTCCCGACGCGGCCAGCGCGTTCGCGCCGCCGACGATCTCACTGATCTCCTGGGTGATCCCGGCCTGACGGGCCGAGTTCATCTCACGCGTGTACTTCTCGATCATGTCTTCGGCGTTGTCGGTGGCGCTCTTCATCGCCCGCCGACGGGCGGCCGACTCGCTCGCCGCCGACTCCAGCAACGCCGCGTAGATCCGCGTGTTGATGTACTTCGGCAGCAGCGCGTCGAGCAGCGACTCCGGCTCCGGCTCGAACTCGTACGCCGGCAGCAGGCCCTCGGACCGCGGCCGGTCCTCGACCTGCATCGGCCCGACGATCCGGGTCACCGGGTTCTGCGTCATCAGGGACTTGAACTCGGTGTACACGATGTGCAGCTCGTCCACGCCGAGGACCCCGTCCGCCCCGGCGTGGCCGTCCGCGTCGTCCGCGCCGGCGGTGAACGCCTTGATCAGCGTGTCACCGACCTCGCGGGCGTCGTCGAACGACGGCTGCTCGGAGAAGCCCGTCCAACTGGCGGCCATCTCCCGGTTGCGGAACCGGTAGAACGCCACGCCCTTGCGGCCGATGACGTAGAGCACCGGCTCCTTGCCGTCGGCGCGCAGCCGGGCGATCAGCGACTCGGCGGTCCGGATCGCGTTCGAGCTGTACCCGCCGGCCAGACCCCGGTCGGCGGTGACCAGCAGGACGCCCGCCCGCCGCACCCGCTCGCGCGGGGTGAGCAGCGGGTGGTCGATCCGCGCGTTGGAGGCCAGCGCCGTCAGCACGCCGGTGATCGCCTCGGCGTACGGCAGCGAGGCCGCCACCTTGGCCTGGGCCTTGGCGATGCGGCTCGTCGCGACGAGCTCCATCGCCTTGGTGATCTTCTTCATCCCCTTGGCGGAACGGATCCGCTGTCGGAGAACGCGTACCTGGGCGGCCATCGGATCAGCTCTCGGCGGGGCGGTCGGTGGTGCCGTCGCGGAAGCGGGTCACCGTCTCGCGGGTCTGCTCACCCTCCAGCGGCTCGGCCGGGGCCTCGTTGACGCGGACCTCGTCCTCCTTGCCCAGGAAGACCTGCTTGAACTCGGCGATGGCCGAGTCCAGCGAGGCGATGATGTCGTCGCCCCACTTGTTGTCCGCGATCGAGGCCAGCACGCCCTCGTGCTTGTGCCGGAGGTACTGGAGGAACTCCGACTCGAAGCGGCGGACCTCGCCGACCGGGACGTCGTCCAGCTTGCCCTCGGTGCCGGCCCAGACGGAGACGACCTGCTCGTTGACCGGGTACGGCGAGTAGTTCGGCTGCTTGAGCAGCTCGACCAGGCGGGAACCACGGGCGAGCTGGTTCTGCGAGGCGCGGTCCAGGTCGGAGGCGAAGGCGGCGAACGCCTCCAGCTCACGGAACTGGGCCAGGTTGAGCCGCAGCGAGCCGGCGACCTTCTTCATCGGCTTCACCTGCGCGGCGCCGCCGACCCGGGAGACCGAGGTGCCGACGTTGATGGCCGGCCGGACACCCTGGTTGAACAGGTCGGTCTCGAGGAAGATCTGACCGTCGGTGATCGAGATGACGTTGGTCGGGATGAACGCCGAGATGTCGTTCGCCTTGGTCTCGATGATCGGCAGGCCGGTCATCGAGCCGCCGCCCAGCTCGTCGGAGAGCTTCGCGCAGCGCTCCAGCAGGCGGGAGTGCAGGTAGAAGACGTCACCCGGGTACGCCTCACGGCCCGGCGGGCGGCGCAGCAGCAGCGACACGGCCCGGTACGCCTCGGCCTGCTTGCTCAGGTCGTCGAAGACGATCAGGACGTGCTTGCCGCCGTACATCCAGTGCTGCCCGATGGACGAGCCGGTGTAGGGCGCGAGGTACTTGAAGCCGGCCGGGTCGGAGGCCGGGGAGGCGACGATGGTGGTGTACTCCATCGCGCCCGCCGCCTCCAGCGTCCCCTTGATGGAGGCGATGGTGGAGGCCTTCTGGCCGATCGCGACGTAGATGCAGCGGACCTGCTTCGTCGGGTCGCCGGAGCGCCAGTTGTCCCGCTGGTTCAGGATGGCGTCCAGCGCGACGGTGGTCTTGCCGGTCTTCCGGTCGCCGATGATCAGCTGACGCTGGCCGCGGCCGACCGGGGTCATCGCGTCGATGGCCTTGATGCCGGTCTGCAACGGCTCGAAGACGGACTGCCGGGCCATCACGTTCGGGGCCTGGAGCTCCAACTCGCGGAAGCCCTCGTTGGCGATGTCGCCGATGGCGTCGATCGGCTCGCCGAGCGCGTTGACCACGCGGCCGAGGAACGCGTCACCGACCGGCACGGAGAGCACCCGGCCGGTGCGCTTGACGCGCTGACCCTCTTCGATCCCGCCGAAGTCGCCGAGGACGACGACACCGATCTCGCGCACGTCGAGGTTCAGCGCCACGCCGAGCGTGCCGTCCTCGAACTCCAGGAGCTCGTTGGTCATGGTCGAGGGCAGACCCTCGACGTGGGCGATGCCGTCGCCGGCGTCGGCGACGGTGCCGACCTCCTCACGGGAGACGTCGGCCGTGTAGGAGGAGACGTAGCGCTCCAGGGCGCCGCGGATCTCCTCCGTCGAGATGGTCAGCTCGGCCATCCTCTGCTTCCTTAAAGTTCAGGGGCCCGGGATACCAGGTACCGACCGGTCCGATGGCGTCGAAATCAGGGCTGCAAGACGCTGGTCAGCGCTTCGCGAGCGCGTTGCGGGTCTCGTTGAGGCGGCGCAGGACGGTGCCGTCGTACAGGTCGGAGCCGACCCGTACGCGCACCCCGCCGAGCACGTCGGGGTCGACCGTCTGCTTGACGGACACCTCCCGACCGTACATGCCGGAGAGGCGGGCACCGAGGCGTCGCTCCTCCTCCTCGGTCAGCGGGGCCGCCACGGTCACGTACGCGACCTGACGGTCCCGCCGGTCCGCGGCCAGCTCGACCAGCCGGGTGAGCGCGCCGCCGAAGGAGCGACCCCCGAAGCCCGCGAGCGCGGCCTCGACGAGGCGGACGGTGACCGGCCGGGCCTTGCCGTCGAGCAGTTGGCCGGCGAGGCCGGACCGCCGCTCGGCCGGGGCCATCGGGTCGGAGAGCGCGTTGGACAGCTCGGCGGAGCCGGAGACGACCTGCCCGAAGCGGAACAGCTCGTCCTCGACCTCACCCAGCTCGCCGGCCGAGTCGGCGCTCGCCAGGAGCGCCTCCACGCCCAGCCGCTCGACGCCGTCGAGCAGTTCCGACGGGGTCGACCAGCGACCGGCGACCAGCGCGGTGAGCAGGTCGAGCGCCTCCGCGCCGACCTTGCCGCTGAGGATCCCGGTCAGCAGGGCCGTGCGGTCCGCACCGGAGCGGGCCGGGTCGGAGAGCGCCCGGCGCAGCCGCGGCTCGCGCCGCAGCAGGGCGGCGACGGAGAGGATGTCGTCGGCGGTGGAGGCCACCGCCGACGGCTCCGCGCCGCGGACGTACGCGTCGAGGCGCTCGACCCCGGCGGCGTACGACTCCCGGCTGGCGGCCTGCATCAGCGGGCCCCCGTGCTCTCGAGACCGCTCAGGAACCGGTCGACGGTGCCCTTGCGACGCGCCTCGTCGGCCAGCGACTCACCGACGATCTTGCTGGCCAGGTCCACCGCGATGGTGCCCATCTCGGTGCGCAGCTCGCGCACGATGGTGGCCCGCTCGGCCTGGAGCTGCTCCTTGCCGGCGGCGATGACCCGGTCGGACTCCTCGCGCGCCTTGGCGAGGATGTCCTGACGGATGCCCTCGGCGTCGGCCCGGGCGTCGTCCCGGATCCGGGCGGCGTCGGTACGCGCCTCGGCGAGCTGGGCGCGGTACTGCTCGAGCAGCTGGTTCGCCTCGGCCTGGGCGGCCTCGGCGCGCTTGATGCCGCCCTCGATCGCGTCCACCCGGGCCTGGAACGTCTGCTCCATGCGCGGGAAGACGAACTTCATCAGCACGAAGCAGAGGACACCGAAGGCGACCAGCCCGACCACGATCTCCTGCCAGACAGGGATGATCGGGTTGTGGGTCGTCTCACCACCCTCAGCGGCGAGGAAGAACATGGAAAACCTCCCGGTCAGAGGGGTTGGGTCAGCCGGCCCAGATGAAGCCGAACGCGATGCCCAGCAGCGCCAGGGCCTCGATGACGGCGAAGCCGATCCAGACGTACGGAAGGGTCATCCGGGACGACTCCGGCTGGCGGGCGGTCGACTGGATGTAGGCCGAGAAGACCAGGCCCACGCCGATGCCCGGGCCGATGGCCGCGAGACCGTAGCCGATGGCGGCGGTGCTGCCCTCTACCGCGGCGTAGATGTCCATTGGTTGGTTCCTCCTGGTTATCACGCGTGACTCTCACGCGGGACGACAACGGTTGGTGCGAAAGATCGGATCAGTGCTCGTCGGCGAGCGCGCCCTGCACGTAGCTGGCGGTCAGCACCGTGAAGACGTACGCCTGCAGACAGATCACCAGGAACTCGAGGAAGGTCAGCGCGATCGTCATCACCCAGGACAGCACCGAGACCGGCGCGAGCCAGACGTTGGCGCTGAGCATGGCGAAGCCGCCGAGCGTGAAGACCAGCAGGAGCATGTGGCCGGCGAACATGTTCGCGAAGAGACGGACGGCGAGCGAGAACGGCCGGACGAGGAAGGTCGAGAAGAACTCGATCGGGATCAGCAGCGGCAGGATGTACCAGGGCGCCGGCGGGATCAGGGAGTTCTTGAAGTACTTCACGAAGCCGTGGTGCCGGATCCCGACGAAGTTGAACATCAGGTAGCTGATCACGGCGAGGATGGCCGGGAACGCGATGTGCGAGTTCGGCGAGATCTGGAAGAACGGCACGATCGCGAAGAAGTTCGTCAGCAGGATGAAGCAGAAGAGCGTGGTGAAGTACGGCGCGAACCGCACTCCCGCGTGCCCGATCATGTCCACCGCGATGTTGTTGCGGACGAAGCCGTAGATCGACTCGGCGAACCACTGCTTCTTGGTGGGGACGAGCTGCGGCTTCCGGTAGCTGACCAGGAAGAAAATGATCAAGATGCCGACGGCGACCCACACCATCGCCGTGATCTTGGTGAACCAGTACGAGTTCTCCGCACCCCAGGGCAGGATGCTGGGCAGGTAGAAGTCCCCCACGCTCGGTGGGAATTCCGCCTGGCCCTGAGCCAGGACGTTCGCCTGTCCGAACACCGCGTCCCTTCCTAAGTAGGCGTGCCCAGCCGGCGGACGACCAGGATGATGCCCCCGGCCATGCCGAGCACGACCCCGATGCCGGTGGCGACGCCGCCGGTATCGAGCCAACGGTCGACCAGCCAGCCGACGAAACCCCAGACGAGCATGCCCCCGATGAGGTATGAGAGCGCGGTCCAACCCTGACCGGCACCGGACGGAACGTCGCCCGAGCCGCCAGCGTTGGGGGGTTTCTGGTCACCGGCCATGACGGGGCGAACGATATCAGCAAGGCAGAAGAGGTTGTGCCTCACCCCCCGCACAACCTGGTTGTGTGGGACACGGGCGGGCGAAGTCGTCTGGAGGCACCGTACTCCTCCCCCGCCACTGAGAGAATGACCGATCGCAGACACTCCGGCGCGTCGTCCGAAGGATGGGACGCGTCAGCGCGCGGCCCGTCGCGCGTGGACGGTGGCGAGCCACCAGATGTGCACGCCGGTCCAGATCACCACACCCGCCGCGAGGCCCAGGCAGAACGGGATCAGCCCGGGCCAGCCGGTGGCGGCGACCAGCACCAGCACGCCGCCGAGCGCGGTCATCTTGGCCACGTAGAGGCCCAGCCCGAACGGCAGCACGAGCTGCGGGTCGCGGGCGTCGGCCCAGGCCAGCACCACGGTGGTGAGCGTGTAGCTGGCCGCCGTGACGGCCACCCCGCCGGCCGCGCCGAGCGCGCCGTCCGCGCCGCGCCACACCCCGCCGGCCACCGCCGCCACCGCGGCCAGCACGGCCACCGCGGCCAGCAGGACGGGCAGGTGGCGCAGTCGCCACCCACGGTCCGCGGCCGCCTCCGCCGCGCGCGTCCCCGACTCAGCCACGGGGGTACGCCGGGAACACCGTGGTCATCTGCCGCTCCCTCGCGTTCTCCACAGCGAAGGAGTCTACGGAGCCGCACACTGGAGCCCGTGAGATGCCTCGTCACCGGTGCCACCGGCTACATCGGCGGGCGCCTCGCGCCCCGCCTCCTGACCGAGGGGCACACCGTGCGCTGCCTGGCCCGCAAGGCCGGGCGGCTGCGCGACGTGCCCTGGGCCGCCGACGCGGAGATCGTCGAGGGCGACCTGCGCCGGCCGGAGACGTTGCCGGCCGCGTTCGAGGGCGTGGACGTCGCGTACTACCTGGTCCACTCGCTCGGCCAGCGTGGCTTCGAGGCGGCCGACCGGGAGGCGGCGACGAACTTCGCGGAGGCGGCGCGCGCCGCGGGCGTACGCCGGATCGTCTACCTCGGCGGGCCGGAGCCGGCGGAACGGGACGGCCTGCCCTCGGCGCACCTGCGCTCCCGGGCGGAGGTGGCCCACATCCTGCTCGACAGCGGCGTGCCGACCGCGGTGCTGCGGGCCGCGGTGATCATCGGCTCCGGTTCGGCCTCGTTCGAGATGCTGCGCTACCTGACCGAGCGGCTGCCGGCGATGATCACCCCCCGCTGGGTACGCAACCGGATCCAGCCGATCGCGGTCCGGGACGTGCTGCGCTACCTGGCCGGCTGCGCGCACCTGCCGCCCGAAGTGAACCGTGGCTTCGACATCGCCGGTCCGGACGTGCTGACGTTCGCGCAGATGATGCAGCGCTACGCCCGGGTGGCCGGGCTGCGACCCCGGATCATCCTGCCGGTGCGCCCGCTCACCCCCGGGCTCTCCTCGCACTGGGTCGGTCTGATCACCCCGGTGCCGAACGCGATCGCCCGGCCGCTGGTGGAGAGCCTGATCCACGAGGCGGTGGCGCACGAGCACGACATCGCCCGGTACGTGCCCGACCCGCCCGACGGGCTGACCGGCTTCGACCAGGCGGTCGATCTGGCGCTGGCCAAGGTGCGCGACGCGGAGGTGGAGACGCGCTGGTCGACCGCGAGCGGGCCGGATGCGCCGGCCGAGCCGCTGCCCTCGGACCCGGACTGGTCCGGCGGCACCGCCTACACCGACCTGCGGGAACAGGAGGTGGGCGCCCCACCGGCGGCGCTGTGGCGGGTCATCGAGGGTGTCGGCGGCGAGCACGGCTGGTACTCGTTCCCGCTGGCCTGGTCGGTGCGCGGCTGGCTGGACCGGCTGGTCGGCGGCGTGGGGCTGCGCCGCGGCCGGCGCGACCCGCACCGGCTCCAGGTCGGCGAGGCGCTGGACTTCTGGCGGGTGGAGGAGATCGTGCCGGGCGAGCTGCTGCGGCTGCGCGCCGAGATGCGGCTGCCCGGCCGGGCCTGGCTGGAGATGCGCGCCGAGCCGGCCGAGGGCGGCCACAGCCGGTACGTCCAGCGCGCCGTCTTCCTCCCGCACGGCCTGCCCGGCCACCTCTACTGGGCCTCGGTCGCCCCGTTCCACGCCGTCGTCTTCGGCGGCATGGCCCGCAACATCGCCCGCAACGCCGAACACCCCACCCCCTGACTCCCTCCCCACCCACCCCCCACCCCCACTCCCCCAGCGGCCGCTTTCACGGAAAGAGTGGCTGTTCCGGGCCGCTTGGCCACTCTTTCCGTGAAACAGCGCCCGACGGGGGTGGGGGGTGGAGGGCGAGGGGGACGGGGTCAGTTGCCGGTGCGGGGGCTTGTGTGGTGGAAGGCGACTGACTCGCCCGGGGGAACGAAGTCGCGGACGGGCTGGTCGCGTAGGGCCCAGGCGAGGATGCGGCCGACGGCGGCGATCTGCCGCTTCTGCACGCCGCCGCCGACCGCGTCGCGCGGGTCGTCCGGGTTCGCGGCGATGGTGGCCACCGCGAGTTGCGGGGTGAACGCGACCACGGTCTCCGTGGCGTTCCGCTCCGAACTGCCGGTCTTGCCGGCCAACGGGCGGCGCAGACCCGGGGCCAGTTCCTCGGCCGTGCCGCCGGCACACCTGCGGTACATCGACTGGTCGCCCACCGGGCAGCGGCTGGCGTCGGCCGCCGCGCGGGCCACCTCGGTGTCCAGCACCTGCCGGCAGTCGGCGTCCCCGGCGGCCACCCGCCGGCCGGTCGCGTCCGTGATGGAGACGACCGGGGTGGGCCGGCACCAGGTCCCCTCGGCGGCCACCGTGGCGTACGCGTTGGCCAGGTCGAGCGGCGTGGTGGCGGAGACGCCGAGGGTGAACGGTCCCCAGTTCGCCGCCCCGTCCCGGGCCATCTTCGCATCCTGCGGCGCGCGGAACACGATGCCCAGCCGCTGGGCCATCTCGACCACCCGGTCCGCGCCGACCCGCTCGGTCAGCCAGGCGAAGTAGGTGTTCACCGAGCGGCCGAACGCGTCCCACATGTCGCGGTCGCCGTCCATCCAGTACGTGTTGGCGTTCGCCGGGCACCACCGGCCGCCGCAACTGGCCGGGCCGCCGGAGACCGGGTACTTCGTGACGTACACCCGGGGGGCGTCGAACTCGGTGTCCAGCGGCAGTCCGGCCTCCAGCGCGGCCAGCAGCGCGAACAGCTTGAACGTGGAGCCGGCCTGGTAGCCGGTGATGTCGCCGCCCCCGGCCACGAGCTGGTTGACCGTGTTCGGGTAGTTCTGCTGCCCGGCCGGGTTGTCGCCCACGCCGTAGCCGCGGTTGACCGCCATGGCCAGCACCCGTCCGGTGCCGGGCTGCACCACCGCGGTCGGCGCGGCCCGCGCGATCGTCTCCGGGTAGACCGTCCGTACCTGCTCGCTCGCCTTGGCCTGCACGTCCGGGTCGAGCGAGGAGACGATCGACCAGCCGCCCCGGCGCAGCGTGCGCTGCCGTTCGTCGACGGTCTTGCCGAACGCCGGCTGGGCGTTCCACCACTGGGTGAACCAGTCGCAGAAGAAACCCCAGTCGTTGTGGCCGGCGGGCACCGCGGCGCAGTCGTTCGGGGTGGCGCTGGGCTTGAGGGCCAGTTCGGTGTCCTTGGCCGCGGTCGCCTCCGCCGCGTTCACCCGACCGGTCTCCACCATCCGGTCCAGCACGTACGCCCGGCGGTCCAGCGCCGCCGCGGCGTCGCCGTTGATCGGGTCGTCGTGGTCCGGCGCCCGCACCAGCCCGGCGAGCAGCGCGGCCTGGGCGAGCGTGAGCCGGTCCGGCGTGGTGGAGAAGTAGCGCTTGCTGGCGGCGGCGATGCCGTACGCCCCGGCGCCGAAGTACGCGATGTTCAGGTAGCGCCCGAGGATCTCGTCCTTGCCGACCTGGCGTTCCAGCGTCAGCGCGTACCGCATCTCGCGGATCTTGCGGCCGGCCGTGATCTCGGTGGCGGCGGTCCGCTGCGCCTCGGTCAGCCGGGGGTCACCGGCCAGCGCGTTGCGCACGTACTGCATGGTCAGCGTGGAGGCGCCCTGCCGGGTGCCCTCGGTGCGGTTGGCCGTCAACGCCCGCAGCACGCCCCGCACGTCGACGCCGTGGTGCTCGTAGAAGCGCACGTCCTCGGCGGCCACGATGGCGTCCCGCATCACCGGCGCCACCTCGCCGACCGGCACGTCCACCCGGTCCTCGACGTAGAACGAGGTGATCAGCGTGCGGCCGTCGTTGGCGTACAGGTTGGCGCGTTGCGCCGGCTGCGGCGCCCGGAGCGCCTCCGGCAGCTCGGTGTACGGCATCAGGTTCTTCACGCCCAGCCCGAAGACCAGCGCGGCCGGCAGCGCGGCGGCGGCCAGGGCCAGTCCGGCGAGCACGCCGGCGAGCAGCACGGTGAACAGCTTGTCGAGATGGGCGCGGTTCATCAGCTCTCCCCGCAGGAGCCGGCCGTACGGACCCGTCAAGAATGACCGGATTTGCCGTTTTTGCCGGCACCTTCGACAAAATGCGCAGGAAGTTCGCGAGAAAGGATGAACCTCAGGGCAGCAACGCGGCGGCCAGCGGCTGGACCGTCTCCTCGATCTCGTCGGCCACCCGGCTGAAACACTGGTCGCCCCGGCCCCACGGGTCGTCCAGGTCGTCGGTGGGCAACGCCGGGTCGCCCCGGCGGGCCGCGTCCGCGGCGGCCACCAGCGCCATCCCCCGGGCGTGCACCGCCTCCGGCGTCGGCCCGGCGGGCGGCAGGGCGGACCGGTCCAGCCCACCCAGCAGCCGACCGAACTCGCCCAGCACGAACGTGCGCCCGGCGGCGTCCGGTCGCAGCGCCACCACGTACTCCTGCTGGTCGGCGGTGGCGGTGAGCACCAGGTCGGCGGCGTCGATCAGATCCGAGCGCAACCGCCGCGCGGCGAACCCGGCCACGTCACCACCGCGCGCGGTCACCTGCCGCGCCGCCGGCGGGTTCATCTCCTCGCCGGCGTGCCAGCCGCCGGTGCCGGCGCTGTGGCTGTGCACCAGCGCGTCCGAGCCGGCCGGGTCGACGTCGAGCCGGGCCAGCCGCTCCCGCACGGCGAGCAGCAGCAGCCGCTCGGCCATCGGCGACCGGCAGATGTTGCCCATGCAGACGTGCAGGACGGTGAAGGGCGGCACTCAGACCCCCCGCTCGTCGAGGAGCTCCGGCGCCACCTCGCGCAGCTTCGCCACCGACACCGCGCCCTGGCGCAGCACCCGCGGCACCTCGCCGGTCAGGTCGACGATGGTGCTCGGCACCGGGTCCACCGCCGGCCCGGCCTCCAGGTATGCCCGGACGCCGTACCCGAGCTGGTCGCGGGCCTCCTCGGCGGTCAGCGCGGCGGGCTGGCCGACCTTGTTGGCCGAGGCGACCGCCATCGGACCGGTCTCCCGCAGCACCTCCAAGGCGACCGGGTGCAGCGGCATCCGCACCGCCACCGTGCCGCTGGTGTCGCCGAGGTCCCAGGCCAGGCTCGGCGAGTGCTCCACCACGATCGTCAACGCGCCCGGCCAGAACGCCTCGACCAGGTCGCGGGCCACCTGGGGCAGCGAGAAGACCAGGCCGTCGAGGGTGTGCCGGGAGCCGATCAGCACCGGCGGCGCCTGCCGGGCGCCACCCTTGGTGTCCGCCAGGGCCTTCACCGCGTACGGCGTGAACGCGTCCGCCCCGATGCCGTAGACCGTGTCGGTCGGCAGGACGACGAGTTCCCCGTTCTTGACGGCCTCGATGGCAGCGGCGATGCCGCGGTCCCGGTCGGCGGGCGACCGACAGTCGTAGAGCATCACGAGGAGTCAGTCTGCCACGCCGCGCCGGGGTCGGCGTGTCGGCCGTCCGCGCGCCGGGACGCGGTCGCCCAGCGGGGCCGCCCGGCCAGGTCCCGGTGCTCCGCCACGTGCTCGTACCGGCCGTCGCCGGCGAGCAGGGCCGGCACCGCCGTGGCGTGCGTGTCGTCGTGCTCGACGCCGATCACCCCGCCCGGACGCAGCAGCGCCGCGGCGCGGGCCACCACCGGCCGGATCACGTCCAGCCCGTCCGCGCCGCCGAACACCGCCTCGTCCGGGTCGTGGCCGGCCACCTCCGGCGGCACGGTCACCGCGCGCGGCACGTAAGGCGGGTTGCACAGCAGCACGTCGACGCGGCCGGCCAGCTCCGCCAGCAGCCCCGGGTCGGTGACGTCGGCGACCACCACCTCGACCGGCCGGTCCCCCGCGTCGGCCCGCCCGGCCGCGTTGCGCCGCAGCCAGGCCAGCGCGGCCGGGGAGCGTTCCACCGCCACCACCCGGGCCGCCGGCACCTCCTGGGCGACCGCGAGCGCGATCGCGCCGGAGCCGCTGCACAGGTCGACCACGAGCGGCGCGGCGAGCCGCCGGGCCACCTCGACCCCCCAGCCGGCGAGCAGTTCGGTCTCCGGCCGGGGCACGAACACCCCCGGCCCGACCGCCAGCTCCAGGTGCCGGAAACCGGCCGCGCCGGTGAGGTGCTGCAACGGCTCCCGGGCCACCCGCCGGTCGAGCAGCGCGGCCAGGCGGTCACGTTGGACCGCGGTGAACCCGTCGGCCAGCGCCAGCCGGCCGCGCGGCACCCCCAGCACGTACGCGGCCAACTGCTCGGCCTCCGCCCGGGGCGCCGCCACGCCGGCGGCGGCCAGCGCCCGGGCCGTCCGGGCGATCACCGCCGAGACGCGTTCGCGTTCTGTCCCTTCGGACGGGTGTCGCGGGAGTGTGCTCACGCAATAATCATGAAGCGTCGCGGGTCACCATACGAGCGGGGGCGTCCGGGCGCACACGGCAGGGAGGTCGCGAGTGGGCTGGCTCGACCAGGTCGAGGACCAGGTTGACGCCCTCCGACATGCCCGGGCGTTGCAGGAGGTGAGCCGTTCCGCCGAGGCGTGCGTGCTGCTCGAACGCGTGATCCGCACCACCGACGACCCGTACGCCCGCGCCGACGCGCTCGTGCAACGCCTGTCCGCGCTGATCAATCTCGGTCGGACCGCCGAGTTCACCCGGGCCGTCGAGGACGCCTCGGCCGCCGTGCGTGACCTGGCCGAGCCCTACCTGCACGGGCACCTCAACGCGCTGGCCGCGCTCGCCGCCCACCACCAGGGTGCGCTCGACCGGTGCGTGATGCACCTGGTCCGGGCCGCCCGCGCGCTCGGCGCCGACGACACGCCGGACCGGGACACCGCCTGGGGCTGGCACGACCTGGCGATGGCGTACTCGTACCTCAGCTTCCACGGCCACGCGCTCGGCGCGATCGAACGCGCGCGCGAGGTCGGACTGGGCGCGGGCATCCCGGAGGAGACGTTCGCCGCGCCGGGGATCCGGCTGCGCAACGCGGTGGCCCTGGACCACAACGGCGACAGCGACGGCTGCCTGCGGGTGCTGCGCGACGTGGCCGGCGACCTGGCCCGGTTCCTGCGCGGCGGGCGGGCCGCCAACCTGCGGCCCAGCAGCCTCGCCGCGTACGGGTACGCCGCCGCCCGCCGGGCCGCGCTCGGCGACCGGGTGGAGTCCGCCGGGGACGCCGACCCGAACCGCCTGCTCGGCCACGGCGGGGACAGCGCCCGCGCCCGCGACCTGCGCCAGCTCGGCCAGGTCTGCCTGGCGGTCGCCGCCGGCCGGCCGATCGAGGGGGTCACCCGGCTGGACGCGATCCGGGTCTCCGACGAGACGCTCGGCGCCGCCGAACAGCCCCGGCTGCGCAGCATCGCGCTGGCCCGGGCCGGCGACCACGCCGGCGCGCACCGGGCGGACCGGCACGCGTTCCGGCTGGCCGCCCGACGCAGCGACCGCCTGCGGGACGTCTACATCGACGGCATCGCCGCCCGGATCGACCACGAGGAGATGCGCCGCGAGGCCGCCCGGTACGAGGGCGAGGCGCTCACCGACCCGCTCACCGGCCTGCCCAACCGCCGCCGGCTGGAGCGCTACCTCGGCGCGGTGGTGTCCCGGGGCGAACGGGTGGTGATCGGCGTGTGCGACCTCGACGGGTTCAAGGCGGTCAACACCCGGCACGGGCACCACTCCGGCGACCTGGTGCTGCAACGGGTCGCCGGCGTGATCAACCGGGTGATGCGGCGGGGCGACTTCGTGGCCCGCTACGGCGGCGACGAGTTCGTCGTGGTGCTCCCGGACACCGGCATGCCGGAGGCGGTCGAGGTGGCCCGGCGGATCGAGGCGGCCGTGCGCACCGAGGACTGGGACACCCTGGTCCCGGGCACCCCGGTCGGGGTGACAATCGGGTTCGCGGAGGTCGACGGCAGCACCACGATCAGCGTCCGGGAGGCGCTGGGCGCCGCGTTCGAGCTGGCCGACCGGGAGATGCTGCGCGCGAAAGACCGCCTCCGCGCCAGCTGAGGGGGTAAGGCCGGGCCCCCTGTTAACGCCTCCGGTATAGGTGGGCGCCCCGGTTGACGCGTTGGCGGTGGCGGTCGGTCAGCGGCGGGACAGCTCGGTCTCGCCGGCCAGCCGGGCCGCGCGGTCCGCCTCGGTCAGCGCGTCGAGCACCCCGTCCAGTTCGCCGGCCAGCGCCAGGTCGAGGTTGTACGCGGTGTAGCCGATCCGGTGGTCGGTGATCCGGTTCTGCGGGAAGTTGTAGGTGCGGATCCGCTCCGACCGGTCCACGGTACGGACCTGCGCCTTGCGGGCGTCCGAGGCGGCGGCGTCGGCCTGCTCCTGGGCCGCGGCGAGCAGCCGGGCGCGCAGGATCCGCATCGCCTGCTCGCGGTTCTGGAGCTGCGACTTCTCGTTCTGGCAGGACACCACGATGCCGGTCGGGACGTGGGTGATCCGGACCGCCGAGTCGGTGGTGTTGACCGACTGGCCGCCGGGCCCGGACGAGCGGAACACGTCGATCCGCAGCTCGTTCGCGTCGATGGTGACGTCCACGTCCTCCGCCTCGGGCAGCACCAGCACGCCGGCCGCGCTGGTGTGGATCCGGCCCTGCGACTCGGTCACCGGGACGCGCTGCACCCGGTGCACGCCACCCTCCCACTTGAGCCGGGACCAGACGCCGTTGCCGCCCTCGGGCACGCCCTTGGTCTTGATCGCCAGCGAGACGTCCTTCACGCCGCCGAGGTCGGAGTCCTGGGCGTCGATCACCTCGGTGGTCCAGCCCCGGCGCTCGGCGTACCTGGTGTACATCCGCAGCAGGTCACCGGCGAACAACGCCGACTCCTCACCGCCCTCGCCGGCCTTGATCTCGACGATCACGTCCTTCGCGTCGTGCGGGTCGCGCGGGATGAGCAGTTCGGCGAGCCGTTCCTCGAGCGCCGGCAGGGTGGCCGCGATGGTGTCCGCCTCGGCGGCGAACGCCGGGTCCTCGGCGGCCAGCTCGCGCGCGGCGACCAGGTCGGCACGGGCCTGCTCCAGCTCGCCGGCCGCCTTGTGCAGCGGCACCAGCTCGGCGTACCGCCGGCCGACCCGCCGGGCGGTGCCCTGGTAGGCGTGGATGGCCGGGTCGGCCAGCCGCTTCTCCAGTTCGGCGTACTCGTCGAGGAGGGCGGCCAGGCGCTCACTGCTCATGCTGCGGATGCTCCTTCAGAAGACGCCGGGCGGAAACGGACGAACGCCCGTGTCCGGCACGGGGCCGGACACGGGCGTCGTCGACGGAGCTACTTGGCCTTCTTGGCCTGAACCTTGGCGTACTTCTGCTGGAACTTCGCGACCCGACCGGCGGTGTCCAGCACGCGCTGCTTACCGGTGTAGAACGGGTGGCAGGCGCTGCAGGTCTCGACGCTGATGGCGCCGCCCTTGGCGGTGCTGCGGGTCGTGAACGTGTTGCCGCAGGAGCAGCGGACCTCGGTGGTCGCGTACTCCGGGTGGATGTTGGGCTTCATGTCGCCTCGGTCCTTTCGTGGGTGGTCGCCGGGTCGCCGTCGGTGTGCCCCGTCGTGGTGACGGGCTCGGGCGTGAACCGGAACCGGTGGCCGATTGACCAGTGTGCCATGGGCGTCGGCCGGCCGGCACAGCAGGTCCGGCAGCAGTAACGCCCGGCCACCCCTCGGCATTCCCACCCCCCGCCCCACCACTCCCCCACCCCGCCGCCCACTCCGCCGCCCACCCCAGTCGATCATGAGGTTGACCGGGATTTCTGTCCGTTTTGTCGCCGTCAACTTCATGATCGACGAGACGGGAAACCGCGGGCCGGCGGGGGCTCCTCCCCCAGGACGAGGAGCCCCCGCCGGGCCTCATGCGGCGGGGCGCGCCTGCGCCGCCGCGGTGGTGGTCACCGTGGCCTCGGCGCGGACGCCGTTGACGGTGACCGTGAGCAGGATCCGTGCGCCGGCACGCAGCGCGGTGAGCTGACCGGTCGACGGGTCGAACCGGGCCACGTGCCACGGGCGTACCCCGGTCGCGTCGCCGACGTGCAGGTTGGGCGAGCCCGCCCAGTCGGCGCTCACCGGCGGCCCCACCGGCACCTGCCGGCCGCCGGGCTGGGTGAGCGTGGCGACGACGGCGGCGGGGGCGCCGAGGCGCACCTGGGCCGGCGCGTCCAGCGCGAGCCGGTCGACGTGGGCGTGCGTCTCCGCGGCCACCCACTCCGGCCCCTCGGCGAGCGGGTCGCGGCGGGCCCGCTCCGCCTCCCGAGCGGTGACCGGGTCCACCCCGAATTCGGTCCAGCCGGTGAAACCGCCCAGCCCGGCCGGGGTGGACGGGTCCTTGCCCGCGTTCCCGTTGATCACGTACGGGACACCGTCCACCCGGTCGGCGTGGAACGTGCCGACGTGCCCGTTGACCATCAACGCGCCCTTGCCGGTGCGGTGCTGGAAGTCGGCCAGCCACTGCTCGACGAGCGCGGCCTCCTTCCGGTCCCCCAGTTGGCTGGCCTTGACCGGGCTCGGGTCGCGCGGCGGGTGGTGGAACAGCACCGCCACCGAGCCGACGGCGCGATCGGCAGCCGCCTCGTCAAGCGTCCGGCGCAGCAGCTCCACCTGGTCGAAGCCGCCCCCGCGCAGCGAGCCGCTGGCCGTGCTCAGGGTGAGGAACCGGGTGCCCCGGTGGTCGAAGACACGCGTGGTGTCCCCGAACACGCTGCGGAAGTTGTCGATCGGGGCGCCCATGATCTCGTGGTTGCCCGGCACGTAGTGGTAGGGCACCTCGCCGCCCAGCTCCTCGTCCAGGATCCGCTTGGCCAGCGCGAAGTCCGCCGGGTACGCGGTGTCCACGAAGTCGCCGTCGATGATCAGGAAGTCCGGCCGGGCGGCGCGGACCTCGCGCAGCGTACGGCGGGCCTGTGCGACCAGCTCGCTGTCCGGGTCGGCGGCGACGAACTGGGCGTCGGAGAGCACCGCGAAGCGCCAGGGCGCGCCGTCGACCGTGCCGTCGCGCAGCACCACCCGGTCGGTGCGGTTCGGCTCCGCGGGCGCCTGCACGTCCGGCGGCACCCGGGCCACCAGGTCGTCGATCACCACCTCGCTGTGGTACTGCTTCGCCGGGTCGGTCTCGGCCACGTAGAACCGGCGCACCCGCACCGGGTACTGCACGCCGGGCGGCACCGCGAACTCGACGTACTTCCAGCCGGTCCAGTCCAGGTACGGGCCGCGCAGCACGAACTGGGTGTCCTGCGCGTCGTGCAGGTGCAGGCTCGGCCACTCGCCGGCGCCGTTCGCCTTGATCCACATGCCGAACGCCTGCGGCTGGCCGGGCACGTCGATCCAGGCCGGCGGGTCGGCGTACGCGGCCCGGGTGCCGGTGGACTGGCTGAAGTCGTACGACATCTTCAGGCCGGCGCCGGTGTGCCCGTCCGCCGGGGCGACCGCGCCGGCGGCCCGGGCCTGGCTGAACCGCCAGGACGCGGCGTCGTCGAAGCCGGCCACCGGCACATCGGTCAGTCCGACCGTCACCGGCAGCACCGTGCGGTGCCCGCCGACGCGGGCGGTGACCAGCGCCGAGCCGGACCCGCCGAGCGCCGTCACGGACAGGTTGCCGTCGGCGGTGGGGGTGACGGAGAGCAGGTCGTGGTCGTACTCCAGCTTCAGGTCAGCCGGCTCGATCGGCGCGGTGTTGCCCTCGGCGTCGTAGCCGACCACGCCGAACAGGCCGGTGTCACCGGCCCCGTCGAGGCCGACCCGGTCGACGGTGGCGTCGATCCGCGCCAGTGGGCCGAGCACGGTCAGGTCGAGCGTGCCCCGGGCCCGCCCGCGCGCGGCGGTGACGGTGCTCCGGCCGGGGCTGCCGGCCCGGAAGATGCCGTCGCCGTCCACCCGGCCGTGGGTGGCGCGCCAGCGCGGCTCGCCGGCCGCCGGCCCGTACGTCTCGTCGTGACCGGCGGCGGTGAGCCGGCGGGTGAGGCCCGGGAAGACCCGGTCCGGCCGGCCGCCGCGGACCGGGGCGACGCCCGGCGCGGCGGTCGGGTCGCTCGCGGTCTCCAGCCAGTACCCGGTGAGCCGGCCGCTGCCCTTCGGCGCGTAGACGGCCAGCCCGTTCGGCACCGGCCGCTCGCTGCCGTCGGACGGGCTGTTCTCCACCTGGACCGCCGCCGCGCCGGGCTCCCGGGCCAGCAGCGTGGAGGAACCGCCGCCGTCGAGGTTGAGCGCGTTCGCGGCGCCCAGCTCGACCATCATCCGGCCCATCTCGGTCTGGGTGACGCCACGGCTGTCCACCTGCCGGCCGTCCACCGTCAGCATGATCATCCGACGCCCGTCGGCGGAGAACCCGACCGACGTACGCGGAGCCAGCGACTGGTCGGCGATGCTCTGCACCACGCCGTCCCGGACCAGCACGTTCCCGCCGCCCACCGCGGCGCGCAGGTCGCCGCCGTCGGAGGCGCGCGGACGCCAGGACAGGTCCACCGCGTCGCCAGCACGCAGCCCGGCGAGCGCGTCCGCCCCGGCCTCCCGGCCGAGCAGCACCGTGCTGCCGGCCGGGATCGGTCCCTCCCCCGCCGTGGTGGCGACCGTGGCCACCCGCCCGCCGGTCACCGTCACCTCGACCACCCGCGCCGCGCCGTCCACCGCGCGCTGCCGGGGGTACGCGCCCCAGAGCGGCGTGAACACGCCCACGCCGTCGCGCTGCACCATGTTGTTGAACTGGGTCAGCGGCACCGGGCCGGCGGGCAGCGCGGCGGTGCCCTCGAAGCCGACCTCGACCACCCGGCCGAGGCCGCCGGCGCTGATGCCGACCGCGTTGGGGTGCCCGGCGACCGGCGACTGCACCAGTTCACCGGAACGGATGCCGACGCCCTGGGCGGCACCGGAGTTGTTGATGTCGAAGAAGTCGCCGTTCACGGCCGCCACCGCGCGGGACCGGTCCACCGCCGCCCGCAGCGGCTCGTCCCGGGTGACCGCGCCGGAGTTGACGTAGTCCACGGTCAGCCCGCCGGACAGGTCGGCGGTGAGCGCGTCGGCCCGCAGCCAACCGGCGGCGTCGTACCTGTCGAAGGAGGTCAGGTCGAGACCGGGCGCGACCGGCCGGGTGGTCTTCGCGGTCTCCAGGCCACCGGCGGGTTCCACCGCGGCCAGCGTGACCGCCGACTCGGGTCGGGAGGAGGCCGCCGGCGCGTCCTCGGCCGCTGTGCCCGTGGGGGTCGCCGTGCCCGGGGCCGCCGTGGTCGACGGGGTGGCCTTGGTCGACGGGGTGGCCTTGGTCGACGGGGTGGCCTTGGTCGACGGGGTGGCCTTGGTCAACGGGGTGGCCGCCGCGGCCGAGGGCATCGGCGCGGTGAGGGTGAGCAGCGGCGTCAGCAGCAGGACGCCGGCGGTACGGATGGATCGACTGCGCAATCGCATGGACGACAGTCAACCCGACCCTGAACAGAAGTTTCAATACCTCGCGG
Source organism: Micromonospora sp. NBC_01392 (assembly GCF_045040125.1). Lineage (NCBI taxonomy): Bacteria > Bacillati > Actinomycetota > Actinomycetes > Micromonosporales > Micromonosporaceae > Micromonospora > Micromonospora sp. NBC_01392. The sequence continues at coordinate 6,150,600 of NZ_CP109549.1, forward strand.
CTGAACCGTAGAAAAACTTCAGCAGGCCGGGGTGTCGCGTACGCGAACGAGGGGCACGGCCGGTGGCCGTGCCCCTCGTCGTCGGTCCGTCAGGTCACTCGCCCGGAGTGGACTTCGCGATCTGCATCAGGAACTCGATGTTGGTGCGGGACTGCTTGAGCCGGTCCAGCAGCAGGTCGAGCGCGGCCTGCGAGTCCAGCGAGTGCAGCACCTTGCGGAGCTTGTGGATGATCGCCAACTCCTCCGGCGCGAGCAGGACCTCCTCCTTGCGCGTACCGGTGGGGTTGATGTCGATCGCCGGGAAGACGCGCTTGTCGGCGATCTTCCGGTCCAGCTTCAGCTCGGCGTTGCCGGTGCCCTTGAACTCCTCGAAGATGACCGTGTCCGCCATGGACCCGGTCTCCACCAGCGCCGTGGCGATGATGGTCAGCGAGCCGCCGTTCTCGATGTTGCGGGCCGCGCCGAGGAAGCGCTTCGGCGGGTAGAGCGCGGTGGAGTCGATACCACCCGACATGATCCGGCCGCTGGCCGGCGCCGCCAGGTTGTACGACCGCCCCAGCCGGGTCACCGAGTCGAGCAGCACGACCACGTCGTGCCCCAGCTCGACCAGGCGCTTCGCCCGCTCGATCGCCAGCTCGGCCACCGTGGTGTGGTCCTGCGGCGGACGGTCGAACGTGGCCGCGATGACCTCGCCCTTGATCGACCGCTGCATGTCGGTGACCTCTTCGGGCCGCTCGTCCACCAGCACCACCATCAGGTGGCACTCCGGGTTGTTGCGGGTGATCGCGTTCGCGATCGCCTGCAGCACCATCGTCTTGCCCGCCTTGGGCGGCGACTGGATGAGCGCCCGCTGACCCTTGCCGATCGGCATGACCAGGTCGATGACCCGGGTGGTCAGGATGTGCGGCTCGGTCTCCAGCCGCAATCGCTCCTGCGGGTAGAGCGGGGTGAGCTTGTAGAACTCCGGCCGGCGCTTCGCCTCGTCCGGCTCCATGCCGTTGATGGTGTCCAGCCGGACCAGCGGGTTGTACTTGTCGCGCCGCTGCTCGCCGTCCCGGGCCGCCCGCACCGCGCCGGTGATGGCGTCACCGCGGCGCAGGCCGTACTTCTTGATCTGGGACATCGAGACGTACACGTCGTTCGGGCCGGCCAGGTAGCCGGTGGTCCGGACGAAGGCGTAGTTGTCGAGCACGTCGATGATGCCGGCCACCGGGACGAGCACGTCGTCCTCGCCGACCTGCGGCTCGCGGACGGCACCGCCGTCGCCGTTCTCGCCCCGCTCGCCGCGGCCCCGCCGACGGTCCCGGAACCGGCTGCGCCGGCCCCGCCGGCCGCCGGCCTCGTCGTCGTCGTCGTTGTCGCGGTTGTCCCGCTCGGCGCGCTGCCCCCGGTCGTTGCGGTCACCCCGGTCGTTGCGGTCGCTCCGGTCGTTGCGGTCGCCCCGGTCGTTGCGGTCACCCCGCTCGGCACGCTCACCCCGGTCGTTGCGGTCGCTCCGGTCGTTGCGGTCGCCCCGGTCGTTGCGGTCGCTCCGCTCGGCACGCTCACCCCGGTCGGCACGCTCGTTGCGATCGCCCCGCTCGGCACGCTCACCCCGATCGTTGCGGTCGGCCCGCTCACCCCGGTCGGTGCGCTCGCCCCGGTCACGGCCCCGGCCTTCGGCACGCTCGTCGCGCTCGGCCCGCTCGCCGCCGCCATCGGCACCGCGCTCGGCCCGCTCAGCACCGCGCTCGGCCCGCTCGGCACCGCGCTCGGCCCGCTCGGTCCGGTCAGCACCGCGCTCGGGCCGCTCGGTCCGCTCGCCGGTCTCGGCGGGCGCCTCCACGGCGGGTGCCTCGGTCGGACGCGCCTCGGTGGCCGCGGTGGTGGCCCGGGTACGGCGGCCACGGGTGCGGCCCTCGGTCGCCTCGGCGGCCGGCGCCTTCTCGGCGGGACGACGCCCGGCCTCGGCCCGCTCCTCACGGACCTCGGCGTGCACCTCCTCGCGTGCGGGAGCCGCCGCGGCCGCAACCTCGGCCCGCGGTCGAGGGGTACCGGCGGCGGCGCCGCCCTGCCGCTCGGTGATCGCACTGATCAGCTCGCCCTTGCGCATGCGAGCCGTACCAGAGATGCCGAGCGACGCGGCCAGGCTCTGGAGCTCCGGCAGCAGCATCGCCGACAGGCCGGTACCGCTACGCCGACGGCGCGTGGGGGCGGCGGTGGTGGCATCGCCAGCGACGTTGGAAACATCCGACGTCACGTCGGTGGTGTCGCTCAATGGATTCCTTCCCTCGATAGGCCGGGGCTGCCCGGGGTCGTGGAACCAGGTGGCCGGGCGGCCTCGGTGCACCCGCCTCGCATGGACGCGTCGCGGGAGTCTGTAACACAGCAGCAGGGCGGTCTCCCGACTCACCAACCTCGGTGAGCAGGTCTCGCCGTCTGCGGCGACCTGCGGAAACTGCGGTGCGGCGTGGGCCTTGGCAGGGGTGACGGGCTGACCGCCGAGAGCTTCGGGGGTGCGCCGAACCGCAGGAAGATCGCATGCTTCGCGGCTGTGCTCGGTCTAGAGGGTAATCAACTCTTCCGACCTGCGGCAACAGGGTCCCGCTCGGCGTGTCAAAGTGTACCCCGGAAAACCCGGGCTCCGCTGACATCTGTCGGCAACTCCCACCGGCGCCATTCTGTTCCCAGCTCGAAGCCCGCCGGCACGTCGGAGAGTGCCAGCACGGTCGGGCCCGCCCCACTGATCACGGCAGCCACACCCGCCGCACGCAGCGCGGCGACCAGCCGGGCGCTGGCCGGCATCCCCGGGGCCCGCTGCTCCTGGTGCAGGCGGTCGACGGTGGCCGGCAGCAGCAGCGCCGGGTCGACGGTCAGCGCGTGCACCAGCAGCGCGGCCCGGCCCGCGTTGGCCGCGGCGTCGGCGTGCGGCACGGTGGCCGGCAGGGCGGCCCGGGCCGCCGCGGTCAGGCCCCGCTCGGCCGGCACGAAGACGGTGGGCCGGACGGCGGACGCCACCGGCAGCGAGACCGCCCGGGCGCCGGACGGCTCCGTCCAGGCGATCGTGAAGCCGCCGAGCAGGCACGGGGCCACGTTGTCCGGATGCCCCTCCAGCTCCGCCGCCAGGCGCAGCGCGGCCGCGTCGTCCAGCCGCTGCCCGCCGTCGACCACCAGCGCGCGGGCCGCCAGCACCCCGGCCACGATGGCCGCCGAGGACGAACCGAGACCACGGGCCTGCGGGATCCGGTTGACGCACTCCAGCGCCAGGCCGGCGGGCTGCGCGCCCAGCACGTCGAACGCGGCCCGCATGGCGGTCACCACCAGGTGCCGGTCGTCCGCCGGCAGCTCACCGGCACCCTCGCCGGTGACCGCCACCCGGACGCCGCCGCCGGTCACCTCGGCCGTCACGTCGTCGTGCCGGCCGAGGGCCAGCCCGAGCGCGTCGAAACCGGGGCCGAGATTGGCGCTGGTCGCGGGCACCCGGACCCGGACCGGACCGGAGGCGAAAGTCGTCGGCACCGGCTCATGCTAGGGCCTGGCACCGACACCGCGACGGACCGCCCGCAGCGTGGGACCGCCGGACGGGCCGCCCGTCCCGCCGCACCCGCTCGCCGCCGCACCACGACCGGAGCACGCCGGCCAGCAGCACCCCGGTCAACCGGCCGGCGGCTGCGCCGGATCGGTGAGCGACAGGCGCCGGGTGGCGAACCGCCAGCCGATCGCGTAGACCACGGTGACCAGGCCGCAGCCGGCAAGCACGGTGCGCTCGTCCACCCGGTCCACCACCAGTGCCACCACCAGCTGGCTGAGCGCGATGGCCAGCGTGGCGAGCATCATGTCGGTGGCGAAGACCCGGCCACGCAGCCGGTCCGGCACCTCGCCCTGGAGCGCGTAGTTGGACAGCACCCAGTTGCTGCCGCCCCCGAGGTGGGCCAGGAAGACCAGCACCAGCACCAGCGGGAACCAGGACACCGCCGAGGCCCCCAGGTAGGCCAGCCCGTACGTGGACATGGACAGCGCCAGGCCGGTGAGCAGCCAGGCCCGGTTGCTGAGCACCCGGCGCATCAGGATCGGGCCGACCAGCGCGCCGGCGCCCCGGGCGGCGAACAGCAGACCGGCGCCGACCGCCCCGACCCCGTACACGCCGGCCAGCAGCGGGAAGACGGTCAGCACGCCGTTGCCCAGGCCGACCGCCGACTTCACCGTCACCAGCGCGAGCACGCGCGGCCGGCGGGCGATGTAGCCGAGCGCCTCGCGGATCGCCGCCGAGGGGCGCGGCACGCCCGCCGCCGGGTCCCGGGGCGTCTGGAGGGGCCGCCGGATCAGCGCGGCCAGCGCCGCCGCCCCGGCCAGGCCCGCCGCGGCCACCCAGAAGCAGGCGTACGGGCCGGCGGCGGCGCTCAGGATGCCGCCGAGCGAGGCGCCGACCACCGCCATCGTGCCCCAGGCCGAGCCGGCGACCGCGTTGGCCGCCGCCAGGTCCACCGGATCGACCACGTTGGGCAGCGCGGCCTGGGCGGCCGGCGAGTAGAACGCCTTCGCCACGGCCACGACCGCGATGGCCAGCAGCGCCAGCCAGGCGGTCCCGGCGCCGCGCACACCGAGCAGCAGCAGGATGCCGGCGAACGCGGCCACATTGGCCGCCATCATCACCTTGCGGCGGTCGAACCGGTCGGCGACGGTGCCCGCGTACGGGAGCAGCAGGGCGGTGGTGCCGGTGTCCACGGCCAGCACCAGCGCGCCCCAGATCCCGCTGCCGGTCAGCTCCGGCAGCAGCACGAGCAGCGGCACCATGACGAACCAGTCGGCTCCGAAGACCACCAGTTCGGCGAGGAACAGGTTGCGGAAGTCGCGGTTGCGGACGAGGACCGAGAGGGTGGGTGACACGCCGGCACCCTATCGGGCGGCTCCCGGGGCGGCGGTGCGACGCAGCAGGTCGGAGACGGTGACGAACGCGTAGCCCCGGGCGCGCAGCCCGGCGATCAGGTCGGGCAGGCCGCGGAGCGCGACCAGCCGCCGCTCGTCGCCGACGTCGTGGCCGAGCAGGATGGTGCCGGGCCGCACGTCGGCCACGATGCGCCGGGCGTGTCCGCCCGGGTCGTGCGGGAACTCGCTCTCCACCATCTGGAGTGTCCAGAGCACCAGCCGGTAGTCCAGTTGGGCCGCCGCGTACAGCACCGCCCCGCCCAGGTGCCCCCAGGGCGGGCGGAGCAGCCGGGGCGCCGTGCCGGTGGCCGCGGTGATCGCGTCGTGGCTGCGGCGCAGGTCGTCGTGGACCGTCGCGGCGTCCATCCGGGCCAGGTCGTGGTGCGCCCAACTGTGGTTGCCCACCTCGTGGCCGCCCATCCGGCCGCGCACCAGCGCGGCGTGCCGGCGGGCCCGCTCACCGACCAGGAAGAACGTGGCCGGCACCCGGTGCGCGGCCAGGGTGTCCAGCACCATCGGCGTCCACTGTGGCCGCGGCCCGTCGTCGAACGTCAGAGCCACCAGTGGCTCATCGGTGCGGACACCCCACACCACCTGCACGCCGCCCCCGCCGACGTCCTGGCGGCGGTTGCCGAGCGTCGCGCTGGCCGGGCCGCCGGCCAGCGGCAGCCGGCGGTCGGCCACCCACGTGCTCTCCAGGGTCGCGGCGGAACCCAGCGCGGCGCCGCCGAGCAGCAGCGCCGACCGGCGCAGCAGCGCCCGGCGACCCCACCGGCCTCTGCCGTCCGCCATCGCGCCCCCGCACCCAAAGTAGGCACCAGCTCACCGAGCGTACCGCTCCGGTGGGTCTCGGCGGGTCCCCGCGTGCGGGAAGTGTGAGAGGGGGCCCCACCTATGCGGAAGGCGTTAAGCGGGGCCCCCTCCTTTCACTCGGTGGGGGGAAGAGGGGAACGGCGGCTCTTCGGCAGCCGGAGCACCTCGAACTGGTCCGTGCCGTCGAGCAGCGCCCCGGACGGGCGCGCCGGCGGCTCGGGCGGCGCGACCGGCCCCTCCCCGCCGCCCACGGTCACCGGCACCGGGGCGTCGACCGGCTCGGCCGGGCCGGTCGGCTCCGGCACGCCCCGGCGGCGGTCCCGGCGGTCCCGGAACGAGCCCTTGGTGCGCTCGACCATGGTGTAGAGCGTCGGCACCAGGACCAGCGTCAGCAGCGTCGAGCTGAGCAGACCACCGATCACCACGATCGCCAGCGGCTTCGAGATGAACCCGCCCTCGCCGGTCAGCCCGAACGCCATCGGCAGCAGCGCGAACACGGTGGCGACCGCGGTCATCAGAATCGGTCGCAGCCGGCGCCGGCCACCCTCGACCACCGCCTCGGTGACGCCCATGCCCTGTGCCCGGTACTGGTTGATCAGGTCGAGCAGCACGATCGCGTTGGTCACCACGATGCCGACCAGCATGAGCACGCCGATCAGCGCCGGCACGCCCAGCGGCGTCCCGGTGGCGAGCAACAGCGCGATCGCGCCGGTCGCCGCGAACGGCACCGAGATCAGCAGGATCAGCGCCTGGGTCAGGCTGCGGAACGTGGCCACCATGATCAGGAAGACGATCGCGATGGCGGCCAGTACCGCCAGGCCGAGGTCCGCGAACGCGTCCGCCTGGTCGGCGCTCACCCCGCCGATGACGTACGTGGCACCCGGCACGTCCAGCGCGTCCAGCTTCTTCTGGAGGTCAGCCGTGGTGGCGCCGAGGTTCGAGCCGGTGGCCGTGCCGGTCACCGAGACGCTGCGCTCGCCGTCGATCCGGGTCACCTGCTGCGGCCCGTCGACCTGGTTGACGTCGGCGATCGCGTCCAACGTCACCGGGCCCACCCGCAGCGCCCGCAGCTCCGCCACGCTCAGCGGCGGCTTCGCCCCGCTGCTCAGCACCACGTCCTGCGCCGTGCCGTCCAGCGTGACCTGGCCCAGCGGCGCCCCCCGGTACGTCTGCGCGACGAGCTGCCCGACGGCCGCCTCGGTGAGACCCGCGCGGGCCGCGGCGACCCGGTCCACGGTCACCTCGACCCGGGGCACCCGGGTGGCCAGGCCGGTGGTGACGTCCTCGACGCCGGAGGTGCCGGCCATCGCGGCCCGGACCTCCTCCGCCGCCCGGGTCAGCGTCTCCTGGTCGGCGGCCTGCACCACCACCTCGACCTGGTTGGCCGAGGCGTCCTGCCCGCCACCGAAGGTCAGCTCGCCGACCTCCGGGCCGAGCGCGTCGAACTCCTTGCGCAGCGTCTCCCGCACCGCCTTGGCGTCGGTGTCGTCGGAGAGCGCCAGCGACCAGGAGGCCCGGTCGCTGCCGCCGCCCCCGGCGAACGGGTTGTCCCCGCCACCGGCGCTGACCTGGTAGGTCTCCACGCCCGGCGTACGCTTCAGCACCTCCTCGACCCGGGCGGCGGCCCGGTCGGTGCCGGTGAGCCCGGTGCCGGCCGGCATCTCCTGCCGGATGGCCAGGGTGTCCTGGCCGGAGTCGTCCAGGAAGTTGGTCTCCAGCTTCTGCGCCAGGCCGAACGTGCCCAGCAGCACCAGCAGGCCGAGCGCCACGGTGGCCCACCGGCTCTTCCGCGATCGGGTGGCGAAGCCGATCACCGGCAGGTACGCCCGCTGGAGCGGGCTGCGCAGCTCCTTCTCCTCGGCGGCGCGACGGGCGGCCTCGTCGTCCGCGCCGCGGCGCGGCCGGAGGAACCAGTACGCCAGCACCGGGATCACGGTCAGCGACACCAGCAGCGAGGCGAGCAGGGCCACCGTCACGGTGATCGCGAACGGCGCGAAGAGCTGCCCGACGAAGCCGCCGACCAGGGCGATCGGCGCGAAGACGGCGACCGTGGTCAGCGTGGAGGCGGTGACCGCGCCGGCCACCTCGCGGACCGCGGCCAGGATCGCGTCGCGTTTCTCCTCGCCGTACTCCAGGTGCCGTTTGATGTTCTCCAGCACCACGATGGAGTCGTCCACCACCCGGCCGACCGCGATGGTCAACGCGCCCAGCGTGAGCAGGTTCAGCGAGTAGTCGCCGGCCCAGAGCACGAGCAGCGCGACAAGCACCGACAGCGGGATGGAGACCGCGGTGACCACGGTGGACCGGATGGAGAGCAGGAACACCAGGATCACCACCACGGCCATCAGCAGGCCGAGCAGGCCCTCGGTGGTGAGACTCTCGATGGACCGCTCGACGAACGGGGCCTGGTCGAAGACCACGGTCAGCTCCGCGCCGGAGGCGGTCTGCAGCTCGGCCAGCCGGTCGCGGATGTCGTGCGAGATGCCGACCGCGTTGCCGTCCGGGCTGGCGGTCACCGCGATGCCCAGGCTCGGCTTGCCGTTGGTGCGGGTGAACGACGTCGCCGGGGCGAGCTGCTGCTCCACCCTCGCCACGTCACCGAGGCGCACCGGCGCGGCCGGCGCGGTGGTGAGCACGATGCCCCGCAGGTCGTCCACCGTGCGGATCGGCGTGCCGACCTGCACCGGCAGCGACCGGTCGCCGTCGGCCAGCGCGCCGGCCGGCACCGCCACGCCGTTCGACTTGAGCGCCGACGCGATGGCGGCCGGGGCCACCCGGGCGGCGGCCAGCTTCGCCGGGTCGGGCGTGATCGCCACCACCTGGTCGCGGGCGCCGGTGACGTCCACCGAGCGGACGCCGTCCAGCCCTTCCAGCTCCGGCACCACGGTGGCGCGCAGCTTCTCGGCCAGCGCCCGCTCGTCGCCGTCGCCGGTCGCGGCGACCACCACCGCGGGCAGGTCGTCGGTGCTGCCGGCGATCACCTGCGGGTCGACGCCCTCCGGGAGCTGGGCCCGGTTGATCGCGGTCTCCATCTTGTTGACCACGTCGTCCAGGTCGGTGCCGAACTCGTACTGCACCTGGACGGTGGCCGCGCCCTCGCGCGAGGTGGAGGTGACCTTCTCCAGCCCCGGGATGCCCTGGAGGCTGTTCTCGATCGGCTCGGCGACCTGGGACTCGACGATCTCGGGGGCGGCGCCCGGGTACGGCGCCACGATGAACGCCGCCGGGAATTCCAGCGAGGGCAGCAGCTGCTGCTTCAGCGACGGCACGGCGAACGCGCCGAACGCCGCGGTCACCAACGCGATCAGGGCGATCAGGCCCCGGTTGGCAAGACTGAATCTGGCGAGCAACGACATGGGCGTTGGTCACTCCTGGGAAGGGGTCTGCGGGGTGCCCTGAGTCTGCCGCACCCGGTCCCGCTCCCCGCCTGCGGGGCGGGTGGGTTCAGGCCAGGTCGAGGGAGCGGGCGGCGGCGAGGGCGTCGTTGGCGATGGTCATCGGAGCCGGGGCGGTCGAGATGGCCCACTCCGGGTCCTTCAGGCCGTGGCCGGTGACCGTGCACACCACCCGCGACCCGGCCGGCACCTGACCGGCGGCGGCCTGCTGGAGCAGGCCGGCCACGCTGGCCGCGCTGCCCAGCTCGACGAAGACGCCCACCTCGCGGGCCAGCAGGCGGTACGCCGAGAGGATCTCCCGGTCGGTGACCGAGGAGATCAGCCCACCGGAGGCGTCCCGCGCGTCGACCGCCTTCGTCCAGCTCGCCGGGTTGCCGATCCGGATGGCGGTGGCGATGGTCGACGGCTCGGGCACCATCTGGCCGGTGACGATCGGGGCCGCGCCGGCCGCCTGGAAGCCGAACATCCGGGGGGCCTTCGTGGCGTTGCCGTCGTGCAGGTCCTCGGAGTAGCCCATCCAGTAGGCGGTGATGTTGCCGGCGTTGCCGACCGGCAGGCAGTGGATGTCCGGCGCGTCGCCGAGCGCCTCGACGATCTCGAAGGCGGCCGTCTTCTGGCCGTGCAGCCGGTACACGTTCACGGAGTTGACAAGCGCGACCGGGTAGTCCTGGGCGAGCTTGCCGGCCAGCGCCAGGCAGTCGTCGAAGTTGCCCTGCACCTGGAGCAGCTTCGCGCCGTGCACCAGCGCCTGGGCCAGCTTGCCCAGCGCGATCTTGCCCTGCGGCACCAGCACCGCGCAGGTGATCCCGGCGCGGGCCGCGTACGCGGCGGCCGACGCGCTGGTGTTGCCGGTCGAGGCGCAGATGATCGCCTTGTCGCCGTCCTCGACCGCCTTGGAGACGGCGAGCGTCATGCCCCGGTCCTTGAACGAGCCGGTCGGGTTCGCGCCCTCGACCTTGAGCCACACGTCCGCGCCGACCCGGGCGGAGAGCACCGGGGCCGGCAGCAGCGGGGTGTTCCCCTCGTGCAGCGTGACGACCGGAGTGGCGTCGGTGATCGGCAGCCGGTTCCGGTACGCCTCGATCAGCCCTCGCCACATGTCGCGCTCCTCGCCTCTCCCGCCCCGGTCCGGGGCCCGTCTCAAGCGTGGACCAGCCTGCCCGACCGGTCACCGGCACACTCCGACCTAACCATCAGGCGGGACGCCGGGGTCACGCGCCGCCCTCGACCCGCAGCACGCTGGTGACCGACCGGACGGTGTCCAGCCCGCGCAGCTCACGCACGGTGGCCGCGAGCGCGGCGTCCGGTGCGACGTGGGTGACGATGACCAGCTCGGCGTCGCCGCCGGCGGGGCCCTGCCGCACGGTGGCGATGGAGACCTCGTGCCGGGCGAACACCCCGGCCACCGACGCCAGCACACCCGGCCGGTCGGCCACGTCGAGGCTGATGTGGTAGCGGGTGAGCGCCTCCCCCATCGGACGCACCGGCAGGTCCGCGTACGCCGACTCGCTGGCCGCGTGCACGCCGGCGAGGCGGTTGCGGGCCACCGCCACCACGTCGCCGAGGACCGCGCTGGCGGTCGGCGCCCCGCCCGCGCCCCGGCCGTAGAACATGAGCTGCCCGGCGGCGTCCGCCTCGACGAAGACCGCGTTGAACGCGTCGCCGACGCCGGCGAGCGGATGGCTCAGCGGGATCATCGCCGGGTGCACCCGGACGTTGACGGTCTCGTGGCCGGCCGCGTCGGCGCCCCGGGCCGCGATGCAGAGCAGCTTGATCGTGCAGCCCATGGCCTTGGCGCTGGCCACGTCCGCGGCGGTCACCTCGGTGATGCCCTCGCGGTGCACGTCGGCGGCGGTGACCCGGGTGTGGAACGCCAGCGAGGCGAGGATGGCGGCCTTGGCGGCGGCGTCGAAGCCCTCCACGTCGGCCGTCGGGTCGGCTTCCGCGTACCCCAGCTCGGTGGCCTCCTCCAGCGCCTCGGCGAACCCGGCGCCGGTGGCGTCCATGGCGGAGAGGATGAAGTTGGTGGTGCCGTTCACGATGCCGGTGACCCGGGTGATCCGGTCGCCGTGCAGCGACTCGCGCAGCGGGCGCAGCAGCGGGATGGCCCCGGCGACGCTGGCCTCGTAGTAGAGGTCGGCCCCGCCCTCGGCCGCCGCGTCGTGCAGCGTGGCGCCGTCCTCGGCGAGCAGCGCCTTGTTGGCGGTGACCACGCTCTTGCCGGCGCGCAGCGCCTCGACCAGCCAGCCGCGGGCCGGCTCGATGCCGCCGACGACCTCGATCACCACGTCCACGTCGTCGCGCTTGATCAACCCGAGCGCGTCGGTGGTGAACAACGCCGGGTCGACCGGCAGGTCGCCGCGGTCGCGGCCGAGCCGGCGGACGGCGATGCCGGCGATCTCCAGCGGGGCGCCGATCCGGGCGGCGAGGTCGGCCGACTGCGCGTGCAGCAGGCGTACGACGTCGCTGCCGACCGTGCCGCAGCCGAGCAACGCCAAGCGAACCGGTGAGGTCATCCCACATCCAATGCGAGCAGGTCGTCTTCGGTCTCCCGCCGAACGATCACCCGGGCGTGACCGTCACGCACGGCGACGACCGGGGGCCTCGGCACATGGTTGTAGTTGCTGGCCATGCTCCGGCAGTAGGCCCCCGTGCCGGGCACCGCGAGAAGATCTCCGGGCTGCACGTCGGCGGGCAGGAATTCATCCTTCACCACGATGTCCCCGGACTCACAGTGCTTTCCCACCACGCGGGCGAGCATCGGCACCGTGGAAGACGCGCGGTTCGCCAGTGTCGCCGAGTACGACGCGTCGTAGAGCGCGGTGCGGATGTTGTCGCTCATCCCCCCGTCCACGCTGACGTACGTCCGCAGGCCGTCCACGTCCTTCACCGTGCCCACCTCGTAGAGCGTGAACACGGCCGGGCCGACGATCGCGCGGCCCGGCTCGACCGAGAGGTGCGGCACGGCGAGGTTCTCCGCCGCGCACTCGCCGTCGACGATCTTGCGGAGCCGCTTCGCCAGGTCGTGCGGGGACGCCGGGTCGTCCTGCGTGGTGTACGCGATGCCGAAGCCGCCGCCCAGGTCCAGCTCGGGCAGCTCCACGCCGCGGGCGTCGCGGATCTGTGCCTGGAGGGCGAGCACCCGGCGGGCGGAGACCTCGAAGCCGCTGGCGTCGAAGATCTGCGAGCCGATGTGCGAGTGCAGCCCACGCAGCTCCAGCACGTCCTCGTCGAGGATCCGGAACGCGGCCGTCGCGGCGGCGCCGCCGGCGAGGGAGAAGCCGAACTTCTGGTCCTCGTGCGCGGTGGCGATGAACTCGTGGGTGTGCGCCTCCACGCCGACGGTGACCCGCAGCAGCACCCGGGGGCGGACCCCACGCTCGCGGGCCAGCGCGGTGAGCCGGTCGATCTCGGTGAACGAGTCGACGATGATCCGACCCACGCCGGTGTCCACCGCCCGGGTCAGCTCGGCCACCGACTTGTTGTTGCCGTGGAAGCCGATCCGTTCCGGCGGCATCCCGGCCGAGAGCGCGGTGGCCAGCTCACCGCCGGTGCAGACGTCGAGGAACAGGCCCTCCTCGGCGATCATGCGGACCACCGCGCGGCAGAGGAACGCCTTGCCGGCGTAGTAGACGTCCGCGTCCGGGAAGGCGGCCCGGAACTCGCGGCAGCGTCCGCGCAGGTCGTCCTCGTCCAGCACGTACGCCGCGGTGCCGAACTCGGCGGCCAGGTCGCGGACGTCCAGGCCGGCGACGGTCAGCGCGCCGGCCGGGCCGCGCGCCACGTGGCGCGGCCAGAGCTGCGGCACCAGGGCGTTGACGTCGACCGGGGTACGCAGCCAGGCGGGCCCCCGGTTGCCGATGTCGCCGTGCAGGGCGCCGGCCTCATGCGCGCGCACCGGGGATCACATCCTTTCCGGCGCGGAGACGCCGAGCAGGCGCAGGCCGTTGGCGATGACCACCCGGGTGGCGTCGTTGAGCCAGAGCCGGGCCCGGTGGGTGTCGGTGATCTCCTCGTCGCCCTGCGGCGCGATCCGGCAGTTGTCGTAGAACCGGTGGTACGCCTGCGCGACGCTCTCCTCCAGGTAGCGGGCGATCCGGTGCGGCTCGCGCAGCTCGGCGGCGGTGGCCACCACGGCGGGGAACTCGGCGAGCGCCTTGAGCAGCTCGTTCTCCTTCTCGTGGCCGAGCAGCTCGGGGCGGAACGCCGCGGCGTCGGACCGGGTCAGCCCGATCTCGGCGGCGTTGCGGGCCACCCCGGCCGTGCGGGCGGCCACGTACTGGACGTAGTAGACCGGGTTGTCGTTCTTGGCCCGGGTCCACAGCTCCACGTCGATGTCGATCGGTGAGTCGGCCGAGTAGCGGGCCAGCGCGTATCGGGAGGCGTCCACGCCGATCGCGTCGACCAGGTCCTCCAGGGTGACCACGGTGCCGGCCCGCTTGCTCATCCGCACCGGGGCGCCGTCGCGGACCAGGTTGACGAGCTGGCCGATGAGGATCTCCAGGTTGCGCGCCGGGTCGTCGCCGAAGCAGGCGGCCATCGCCTTCATCCGGCCGATGTAGCCGTGGTGGTCGGCGCCCAGCATGATCACGACCCGCTCGAAGCCGCGCTCCCGCTTGTCGAGGTAGTAGGCGCAGTCGGCGGCGAAGTAGGTCCACTCGCCGTTGGACTTGCGCAGCACCCGGTCCTTGTCGTCGCCGAAGTCGGTGGTGCGCAGCCAGGTCGCGCCCTCGGACTCGAAGACGTGCCCCTGCTCCCGCAGCCGGGTCAGCGCCGCCTCCAGCTCGCCCCGGTCGTGCAGGTCCTTCTCGTTGAAGTAGGTGTCGAACTCCACCCCGAAGTCGCGCAGCGAGGACTTGATCTCGGCGAACATGAGCTGGACGCCCTCGACCCGGAACACCTCCTGGGCGGCGTCGTCGTCGAGGTCGAGCACCTCGGGCCGGCGCCGGATCACCTCGGCCGCGATCTCGGCGATGTACGCGCCGCCGTAGCCGTCCTCCGGCGCCGGCTCGCCCTTGGCGGCGGCCAGCAGGGACCGGGCGAACCGGTCGATCTGCGAGCCGGCGTCGTTGAAGTAATATTCCGTGCCCACGTCCGCACCGGTGGCGCGCAGCAGGCGGCTGAGCGCGTCGCCGACCGCCGCCCAGCGGACCCCGCCGATGTGCACCGGGCCGGTCGGGTTCGCCGAGACGAACTCCAGGTTGATCCGCTGCCCGGCCAGGGTGTCGCTGCTTCCGTACGCCGGGCCGGCCTCGACGATGACCTTGGCTAGCTGGCCGGCGGCGGCGGCGTCGAGCCGGATGTTCAGGAAGCCGGGGCCGGCGATCTCCACCGACTTGACCCCCGGCGCGTTGCCGAGCTGCTCGGCCAGCGCGGTGGCCAGCTCCCGCGGCGGCACGCCGACCTTCTTGCTGAGCTGCAACGCCAGCGTCGAGGCGTAGTCACCGTGATCGGGGTTACGGGGTCGCTCGACGGTGGTCTGCGCGGGCAACGCGGCAGGGTCCAGGCCCCGCTCGTCGAAGACGGCGTGGGCTGCGGCGAGGACGACCTCGGCGAGTTCTGCGGGAGTCACCGAACCATGTTATCGGGGGTAGACTCGGGCACCGCGGCGGCGACCCAGCATGTGAACAGGCCCCGCGCTCCCCTGACCGACCGACCTGACGAGGCACGATGAGCATCAGCACCCCGGGCGGCCCGGAACGCCGTCCCACCGTGGTCAGCACCGGCAAGAAGCCGGCCGCCGGCCGGCCCGCGGCTGCCGAGAAGCCCGCCGCCAAGGCCGGCGCGACCAAGCCCGGCGGCGGCAAGGGCCCACGGGCGGGCGCCGGGGGCAAGGGCCGCAAGCCGGTCACCCCGGTCAAGGTGAGCCAGGGTCGCTCGTGGGGCCCGATCGCCCTCTTCGTCGCGGTCGGCGTGCTGGCCGTCGGCATCATCGGCATCGGCGCCTGGGCGGTCTACCAGGGCGCCCAGCCCTGGCAGAAGCGGGCCGACGCGATCGACGGCATGGTCGACTTCCGCAAGAAGGACAAGGACCTGGTCAAGGGCGGAAACCACCAGCCCGGCACGATCAAGTACGACGTCTCCCCGCCGGTCGCCGGCCCGCACAACCAGGCGTGGCAGAACTGCATGGGCGACGTCTACGACGCCCCGATCGCCAACGAGCACGCGGTGCACAGCCTGGAACACGGCACGGTCTGGATCACCTACCGCCCGGACCTGCCGGCCGACCAGGTGGCGAAGCTCAAGAGCAAGGTGCAGGGCAAGGAGAAGCTGATGCTCAGCCCGTACGAGGGGCTGGACAAGCCGATCTCGCTCCAGGCCTGGGGCTTCCAGCTCAAGGTCGACAACGCCGACGACGGCCGGATCGACGAGTTCATCAAGACGCTGCGGGTGAACGCCTCGATCGAGGGCCCGAACGCGCTCTGCGACCAGGGCGTGACGGCCACCGGCACCACCCCGCGTGACAACCTCCAGCAGAACATGCCCGAGCAGCCCACCCAGTGAGGACGCCGCGATGACCGCCCCGGTGACCACCGACAGCGAGCTGGACGAGGCCCCGGCCGCCGACGAGGCCGGCCGGCCGGCGGCGCGCCGTTACGGCCTGCTGGCCGTGGCCGCCGCCGTCGTGGTCGGGCTGCTCCTCGGGTACGCCGGCGGCCTGCTCACCCCGACGCTCACCCGCCCGGGCCAGAACTCGGCCGAGGCCGGTTTCGCCCGGGACATGACCGCCCACCACAACCAGGCGGTGGCCATGGGTCTGCTGGCGTTCCGCCAGGGGCAGGACGCGGAGGTCCGCCAGGTCGGGGTGGACATCGCCACCGGGCAACAGGGTGAGATCGGCACCATGCAGACCTGGCTGCGCTCCTGGAAGCTGGACCCGACCGGGGACCAGGCCCCGATGGCGTGGATGCCGGACGGCGCGGGGCTGGTCAGGAACGGCCTGATGCCGGGCATGGCCACGCCCGAGGAGATGGCGAAGCTGCGGTCGGCGAGCGGTCGCGAGTTCGACGTGATGTTCCTGAAGATGATGATCCAGCACCACATCGGCGGGGTCCACATGATCGACGGCATCCTCGCCGAGGGGCACGACGACGACGTGCTGGCGGTCGCCCAGGTCATGAAGAACACCCAGCAGAACGACCTGGCCAACCTCACCGCGGCGCTCAAGCGCCTGGGTGGCACGCCCTGACGGTCCCGCCCTCCGCTCACCGGAGCCCGCGTCGCGCCCGCGACGCGGGCTCCAACATGTCCGAGCCCAGCAACTTTGTCCGTTATGCCGCTCGTAGACTTTTTCTACCCACATATCGTGACCAGTTGTGATTCGGGGTCGTTGCGCAGGACGTGGGGGTTGCACTCAGAGACGCAGGGCGGTCGGTGACCAGCTGGTGCCGACGCCACACCATCGGCGGTGACGGAGCGGTGGCAGCCGTCCGTCGCGGACTGCGGCAGGGCGAGCCGGGAACGCTCAGCCGCGAACAGGAACTCGAACTCATCGACGTACTGCGGGGCGTCCACCCGGACGAGTTCGGCCTCGACGAGGAGCTGTGGACACGGCAGAGCCTGACCACGCTCATCGAACGCCGGTTCGCACTGGCCATGGACGCCGGCACCGTCGGGGCGTACCTCCGGGCCTGGGGCCTGGGCCCCCGCGAGCCGCGCGAGCGGGCCTGCGGGCTCTGCGTGGGCGCGGTCGAGCGGTGGGTACGCAGCGAGTACCCGGCGATCACCCGGGCGGCCCAGGAGCACGCGGCGGAGATCTACTGGCTCGGCCGGGTCCGGCTGCGCGGCACCATGCCCGCCGCCGACGTGGTCTCCGCGGTCTCCTCCCGGGGGCGGGTGCGGTTCATGGTCACCACGCCGTCGGTGGACCCGCCGCTGCCCCGGGACTTCGTCCTGCGGCTCAGCGGCGCCGACCAACGCCCCGTGCACCTGATCGTGGACGGCTCCTGGCCTCGCAACGAGTGGCCCCGACGACTGCCCCGCCGCATCGCGCTGCACCCGCTGCCGAGCTGCGGTCGCACCGTCGCCGCCGCCTGACCGGTGAAGATCGACTCGCGGGCGATACCGATTCGGTGATCCGGGAAGGGGTTTGCTACTCTTCTCGGGTCGCTGAGCCCCCGTAGCTCAGGGGATAGAGCACCGCCCTCCGGAGGCGGGGGCGCAGGTTCGAATCCTGCCGGGGGCACCAGACAACATCTCGAAGCCCGGGCCGTCGCGCCCGGGCTTTCGCGTTGCCGGTCAGCCGGCTTCCCGGCGGGCCCGGGCCCGCCGCTTGCCCTCGTGCATCGCCTGGACCCGGGCCACCGGGATGGTCCGCCCCTCGGCGACCAGCTCCGCCGGCAGCGACTGCGGCGCGGGCAGCGCCTCGGCCCACGGGTCGCGGTCGCCGAGCAGCGCGGGCACGGTCTTCACGGTGAAGTCGGCGGGCGTCGCCGACTCCAGGTCGGCCCAGCCGATCGGGTACGACACCGGCGCGCCGGGCCGGATCCGCGGGCTGTACGCGGCCACCACCGTCGCCCCGTGCGCGCGGGTCGAGTCCACGAAGACCCGGCCCCCGCGGTCGGCCACGATGAACGCGGTGGTGGCCAGCGCCGGGTCGAGCCGTTCGGTGTGGGCCGCGAGCGCCCGGGTCGCGGCGGCGGCCTCCTCGGCCGTGGTCTCCGGTGTCACCGGCACGATCACGTGCAGGCCCTTCGCGCCGCTGGTCTTGACCGCACCGGCCAGCCCGGCGTCGCCGAGCGCCTGCCGCACCAGCAGCGCGACGCGTACCGCCGCGCCGAACGTCTCCCCCTCCGGCGGGTCCAGGTCGAGCACCAGGTGGGTGGCGTGCTCGGGCGCCCCGGCGCGGGCCAGCGTGGGGTGGTACTCCACCGCCCGCTGGTTGGCGAACCAGAGCAGCGTCCGCCGGTCGTCGCAGAGCGCGTACGAGATGCGCCGGTGCGACGCCTCCGCCCAGACCTCGGTGCGGCGCACCCACTCCGGCGTGTGCTTCGGCAGGTTCTTCTGCATGAACGGCTCCTGGCCGGGCCGGACCCGCAGCACCGACAGCGGCCGGTCGCGCAGCTCCGGCAGGATCCGCCCGTGCAGCGCGTCCAGGTAGTCGACCAGGTCGCGCTTGGTCGCACCGGCGGAGTCGAACAGCGGCTGGTCCAGGTTGGTCAGCGAGATCCCGTCCCGGGTCTCGTCAGGGGCGCCCATCCGACCACCTTCCCGGCCCGGCGGCGGCTCGGCAACCCCGACACGGCGCCGGCGTGACAGCCCGCCTGGGGGCGGGTGTCCGAACTCCCGCTGGGCGAAACGTCGAACGCCTGGGTGATGCGCCACCACGCTACGAACTTGATGGCGTGAACGGGTCAACGGGTGCGTGACGCACGTCCGGAGCCACGGTGTGGGTCGGCTCGGCCCGGCGCCCCTGAGGTCGCCCGGCTCGGCACGGTCCCGGCCCGGAACATGCCGCCGGGCTGCCCTCTCGGCGGCTGATGCATTCATGCCATCAAGTTCGTAGGCGGGAACAACCCAGGTCTTCACCGGCCCGGCACGCGGTAGCCGTACGCACTCCGGGCGGTCGGCTGCCACCCGTGACGCATGATGGTCACCGAGGCTCCCGTCGGGGCCGAGCGGAAGGAGCCGCGGTGACAACCCAGGACGACCGGTGCGCGTCCGACCCGGCCGGCCGGACCGCGGACGGGACGCAGGCGCGGGCCTGCACGGTGCGGGAGGCGCTGGACCGGGTCGGCAGCAAGTGGAGCATCGGCATCCTGATCGCCGCCTCGACCGGCCCGGTGCGCTTCACCGAGCTGGAACGGCGGGTGGAGGGCATCAGCCGGCGGATGCTCACGCTGACGTTGCGCAACCTGGAGCGCGACGGGCTGCTGGTCCGGCACGTGCATCCGACGGTGCCGCCGAGGGTGGAGTACACCGCCACCCCGATGGCCCGGGAGCTGCACGAGTCGCTTGTCGCGCTCACCCGCTGGGCGGAGCGGCACCGCGAGTCGATCAGCGCGGCCCGGGCCGCGTACGACCGGGAGCATCCTGTGGCGAAGCCCACCCGATCCGTCTGACCGATCGGTCAGGTGCTGACCGATCGGTCAGGCATGCTGGAGGGCATGGCACGCGCTACCCCGGCCACCCACGACGAGCTGCTCACCGCCGCGGCCCGTCGGTTCGCCGTCACCGGCTACAAGGGCACCTCGCTCCAGGACATCGCCCGTGAGGTGGGCTGTTCCAAGGCCACCGTGCTCTACCACTTCGCCAGCAAGGACGCCCTGCTCTGCGAGCTGATGGCCCCGGCCATCGCGATGCTGGAGGCACTCGACGCCCGGCTCGCCGACCTCACCGGCGCGCCGGCCCAGCGGGCCGCCGCCGAGGGCTTCGTCGACCTGGCGGTCCGCTACCGCCGGGAGATCGCGCTGCTCCGCGGCGAGTTCCCGGACCTGCTCCAGCAGCCGGCGTTCGCGCACATCCAGCAGATCTCCGAACGGCTGGTCGCCGCGTTCGCCGGCTTCTCCGACCGGCCGGTGGCCCGCGTCGCCGCGCTTGTCGTGCTGGCCGGCATCGCCGAGACCTGCGGCGAGTTCCTGGACATCCCCGACGAGGAGCTGCGACCCGCGCTGCTCGCCGTGGCGCACCGCGCGCTCGAACCCACCACCTGATCCCACCAGTTCGCACCCGAGGACGAAGGAAGGTCCATGGCGACCCTGCTGTACCGGCTCGGCCGGGCATCCCTACGCCGACGGCGACTCGTCGCCGTCGTCTGGCTCGTCGTACTCGTCGGCCTCGGCCTGGCCGCGGCCACGCTGCGGGGCCCGACGGCGAGCAACTTCACCATGCCCGGCACCGAGTCGCAGCAGGCCATCGACCTGCTCGCCGACCGGTTCCCGGCGGCCAGCGGCGCCACCGGCACCATCGCCGTCAAGGCGCCGCAGGACGGCGCGCTCACCTCGCCGGCCGGCCAGGCGGTGGTCAAGCAGGTCACCCAGGAGGCGGCCACGCTGCCCGGCGTGGTCGGCGCGATCGACCCCTACCAGGCGCAGGCGCTCACGCCGGACGGCCGGTACGCGCTGATCCAGGTGCAGTTCGCCGGCCGCGCGGACGACGTGACCACCGAGCAGCGCGACGCGTACGAGAAGGTCGGCCAGCAGGCCGAGGCGCAGGGCTGGCAGATCGCCCCCGGCGGCGAGGTGCTCAACGGCGAGCCGGAGGTCGGCTCGACCGAGGCGCTCGGTGTGCTGGTCGCGGCGATCGTCCTGGTCATCACGTTCGGCTCGCTGGTGGCGGCCGGGATGACCATGCTGAACGCGCTGATCGGCGTCGGCGTCGGCATGGCCGGCCTGTTCGCGCTCAGCGGCGCGGTGGAGCTGACCAGCACCGCACCGATCCTGGCGCTGATGCTCGGCCTGGCGGTCGGCATCGACTACTCGCTGTTCATCACCTCCCGGCACCGGCAGAACCTGCTCGACGGGCTCTCCCCCGAGGAGGCGGTCGGCCGCGCGGTCGGCACCGCCGGCTCCGCCGTGGTGTTCGCCGGCGCGACGGTGGTGGTGGCGCTGGCCGGCCTGGCCGTGGTGGGCATCCCGTTCCTCACCGTGATGGGCCTGGCCGCCGCCGGCACCGTCACCGTGGCCGTGCTGGTGGCGATCACGTTGGCCCCGGCGCTGCTCGGCTTCGCCGGCCGCAGGGTGCTGCCGCGCAAGCTCCGCAACCGTGAGGCGGTCGCGGACCCGGGCACCGGCTCGGAGGACCGCTCCGGCTTCGGGTTCCGCTGGGCGAACTGGGTGACCCGGTTCCGCATCCCGGTGATCCTGGTCGGCCTGCTCGGCCTCGGCCTGCTGGCGATCCCGTCGCAGGACATGCGCCTGGCGCTGCCGGACGCCTCCACCGCCGCCGAGGGCACCCCGGCCCGGGTCAGCAACGACCTGATCCGGGAGGGCTTCGGCCCCGGTTTCACCGGCCGGCTCGCGGTCGTGGTCACCGCCGACTCGCCGCAGGCAACCCAGGCCGCCATGCCGCAGGTCGCGTCGCTGATCCAGAAGACCGACGGGGTGCTGGCGGTGGCTCCGCCGCAGCTCGACCCGTCCGGCCGCACCGCGCTGCTCGGCGTGATCCCGAAGACCGGGCCGACCGACGAGAAGACCGAGGATCTGGTGCACGACATCCGCCGGCAGGTCGGCGGCATCGGCAACGCCGAGGTGCTGCTCACCGGCGTCACCGCGATCGGCATCGACGTGTCGGAGAAGCTCTCCGACGCGCTCCCGGTCTACCTGCTGCTGGTGGTGGGCCTGTCCGTGCTGCTGCTGATGCTGGTGTTCCGGTCGATCCTGGTGCCGGTGAAGGCGGCGCTCGGGTTCCTGCTCACCGTGGCGGCCACGTTCGGCATCACGGTCGCGGTGTTCCAGCAGGGCCACCTGGCCGGGCTGCTCGGCGTCGACACGCCGGCGCCGCTGGTCAGCTTCCTGCCGATCCTGCTCATCGGCATCCTGTTCGGCCTGGCCATGGACTACGAGGTCTTCCTGGTCTCCCGGATGCGGGAGGACTTCGTGCACGGGGACACCGCCCGCCAGGCCACCATCAACGGCATGGGGCACGGCGCCCGGGTGGTCACCGCCGCGGCGCTCATCATGATGTCGGTGTTCGGCGGCTTCGTCTTCCTGGACGACCCGATCATCAAGTCGATGGGCTTCGCGCTCGCGATCGGTGTCGCCATCGACGCGTTCGTGGTCCGGATGACCATCGTCCCGGCGGTGATGTCGCTGCTGAACAACGCCGCCTGGTGGCTGCCGCGCTGGCTGAACAAGCTGCTGCCCAACGTGGACGTCGAGGGCGAGGGCCTGCGCGCCCACCTCGCCGAACGCGAGCCCGCCCCGGTGAAGTGAAAGGAGGGGCCCCCTGTTAACGCCTGGCGTATAGCAGGGGGCCCCTCCCAACACCCCACTTCACACGCCAGCGGGATACGTCTCCATCTCGCCCGGTGTCACCAACGCCGGCAGGGGATGCAGGGCGGTCGTCTCGTCGCACCAGACGAACGCGTCGTACCGCTCCCCCAGCCGGGTCGGCACGTAGTTGCCCCACGACTCGAAGCTCGGGTCGTACACCACGCCGACGGCCCGGTGGTCCGCCTCCCCGGTCACCCACTCCGGCTCGTCCGGGCCGCCGAAGACCAGCACCGCCCGGTCCGGCATCAACTCGTGCAACAGGTGCTCCACCGACCCCTCCCGGGCCGGCGGCACCACCATCGTCTCGGCCGGGGAGCCCCAGCGCGGGGCGGCGATCACACTCCCCCGCCAACTGCCGAAGCCGATCAGCGCCACCGCGTCGCGGCCGTGCCGTTCCCGACCGAGCTGACCGATATTGACCATGCCGTCCGCCCCCATCTCGGTGGCCCGCGCGTCGCCGACGTGCGTGTTGTGCGCCCACACGACGCCGCGCGCGTCCGGCCCGTAGCGGTCGAGCAGCCGGTCCAGCGTGTCCGCCATGTGGATGTCGCGGACGTTCCACGACTCCGGACCGCCGCCGATCATGGCCCGGTAGTACCGCTCCGCGCCGGCCACCACCTCCGCGTTCTGCCAGGCCGAGAAACGGTCCGGGCCGTCCGCGGCGGCCTGTTCCCGGGTACGCGCCAACAACCGGACCACCTCCTCCTCGCACCGGGCGGAGACGAACCGGCTGGCCAGGCCGTACTCCTCGGCTTGTTTGCCGTACGGCTCGAAGCAGCGGTACGCCTCCTGGGCCGCCTCCAGCGACGCCGGGTCCTCCTCGCCCAGGTAGTCGAAGATGGCCTGCATCGACTCCCAGAGCGAGTAGACGTCGAGGCCGTGGAAGCCCGCCCGCTCCCCCTCCGGCCGCTCCAGGTTCCAGGCGCGCAGCCACCGGCAGAACCGGGCCACCTCCGCGTTCGCCCACATCCAGGTGGGCCAGCGTTCGAACCGCTCCAACGCGACCATCGGATCGGCCAGTCCGCCCGGTGCGCCCACCACTGAACGGTGCACCCGGTCGCAGTCCGGCCAGTCCCCCTCCACCGCGACGAAGTCGAAACCCTGCTCGGCGATGAGTCGCCGGGTCAACTGCTCCCGCAGCCGGTAGTAGTCGTAGCTGCCGTGCGTCGCCTCGCCGATCATCACGATGCGGGCGTCGCGGACGCGCTCCAGCAGGGGGTCGAAGTCGCTCGGTGCGCCGAGCCGCTGAACCAGCATGTCCGCGGCTACCCGGGCCCCGCCTGGGCAAACCGCCGTCGGGACCGGCATGCCGCGCCGCCCAGCGGGTAGCCGCGCGACATGACCGTCAGCGACGCGCAGTTGCAGGAGTTCGTCGCCGGACTCGACTACCCGGTCTCCCGGGAGGACCTGGTTCGCTGGGCCCAGGAGAACGGCGCCAGCACCGAGACGCTCCAGATGCTCCGGACGTTGCCGGCCGAGGAGTTCGACACCCCCGCCGAGCTGGGCGAGGCGCTGGCCCCGTACACCGGCTAGCCGGGGCCCCGCACGATGCCGCGTGTTAAGCGGGGCCCCCTCCTCTACCGCAGGCGTTAACAGGGGGCCCCTCCTTTCACCGCACGGTGAGGGTGATGGTGTGGTGGCCGGTGGCGCCGTCGGGGAACGGGGTGCGGCGTTGCTCGGGCTGCGTCGCTCCGGTGCCGTCGGTGGCGCGTACCCGCAGGCTGTGCGGGCCGGCCGGGGCAGGCCAGGCGTAGCGCCACTGCACCCAGGTGTCGGTGGAGGCGGTGGGTAGCAGCTCGGCCGCCCGCCACGGGCCACCGTCCACCGACACCTCCACCGCCGCGATGCCCCGGTGCTGGGCCCAGGCCACCCCGGCCACGGT
The DNA here is from genome assembly GCF_045040125.1 of Micromonospora sp. NBC_01392. Taxonomy (NCBI): domain Bacteria; kingdom Bacillati; phylum Actinomycetota; class Actinomycetes; order Micromonosporales; family Micromonosporaceae; genus Micromonospora; species Micromonospora sp. NBC_01392. The sequence continues at coordinate 6,174,527 of NZ_CP109549.1, forward strand.
GACCGGTCCGGCCGGGATGCGGGCGAACGGCGCGGGCCGGTCGATCCGGGACGCGGTCCTCACCGGCGCCTCCCGCGCCCAGCCCCGCCGCACCCAGTACGCGTCGAAGGCGTCGAAGGTGGTCACCTCCAACTCGGTGACCCATTTGCACGCGCCCGCGTAGCCGTACAGGCCGGGGGTGAGCATCCGGACCGGGAAGCCGTGCGCGAAGGGCAGCGGCGCCCCGTTCATCCCGACCGCGAGCATGGCGTCCCGGCCGTCGAGGAGCGTCTCGATCGGGGTGCCGATGGTCATTCCCTCGTCCGAGCGGGCGACGAGCTGGTCGGCGCCGGCCCGGATGCCGGCCGCCCGCAGCAACGGGGCGAGCGGCGCCCCGAGCCACCGGGCGGTCCCCACATAAGGGCCGCCGACCTCGTTGGACACGCAGCTCAGCGTGATGTCCCGCTCGATCAGGCCGCGGTCGAGCAGGTCGGCGAAGCTCACCTCGACCGGCCGCGCCACCAGGCCGTGCAGCCGTAGCCGCCAGGAGTCCACGTCGATCCGGGGCACGGTGAGCGCGGTGTCCACCCGGTAGAACTCCTCGGTCGGGGTGCGGAAGCCGGGGGCCACGCCGGCGGGCAGCGGCCGGGCCGGCGAGGCCGGCGCGGGCAGCCGGACGGCCTCCCGGGACCGGGCCGCGTCGGCCACGGTCAGCCGGCGCAGCACGGCCGCGCCGGCCCCGGCGAACACGGTTCCGGCAGCGACCAGCGTCGCGTTCCGCACCACCGTCCGCCGTGTCGGCCCGCCCGTCGATCCCGAGCTACCGGAGCCGCCCGCACCATGGCCGTCCCCATCAGGGCCGCCCTCGCCAGGACCGCCCACCCCGGCGGAACCGGCCGCGCCGCCCCCGGACGCCTCCCGGCCCACCCCCACCGGGTCGGCGGCGGCGTCCGGGGTGTTCGGGGCGGCCGGCCGGCCGGGCAGGGGCAGCCAGCGCAACAGGGCGGCGGCCACCGCGGCGCCGGCCAGGGCCGGCAGGGCGTCGGCCGGGCTGGCGTCGGGTCGGGTCAACGCGGCGCCGACGCCGGCCACCCCGAGCACCGCCGGCCCGAGCAGGCCCAGCACCGGGCGACGCCGGGCGGCGATCCCGGTCAGGGCGGCCAGCAGCGCCAGCGCCAGTGTGATGCCGCCGAGCAGCAGCGGCTTGTCGTACGTGCCGAACGTACGCACCGCCCCTTCCTTGACCGGGGTCGGCGCACCGTCCACGACGGCGCCGCCGACCGCGACCAGTGGCGCCGCCTGCGGGCGGACGGCGGTGGCGAGCAGTTCCGCGACCGCCACCCCGGCGGCGGCCACGAGCAGGCCCGTCCCGGCGGCCGCCAGGGTACGGCGGATCATCGGTCTCTCCTCTCGCCGCTCGCCGGCCGCGTCAGGACTTCGGCATCAGGACCGAGTCGACGATGTAGACGGTCGCGTTGGCGGTCTGCACGTTGCCGCAGATCACCATGGAGTTGCCGTTCACGGTGAACTCGGTGCCGCTGCCGGCGACCGTCACCTCGCCGCCCTGGAGCGTCTTGTGCGCGCCGGCGAGCTGGTCCGGGCCGAGCCGGCCCTCGACCACGTGATAGGTCAGCACGTCCGTCAGCATCTTCTTGTCGGCGAGCACCTTGTCCAGGTCGGCCTTGGGCAGCTTGCCGAACGCGTCGTTGCTGGGCGCGAAGACGGTGAGGCCCTGCGCGCTGTTCAGCGAGTCGACCAGGCCGGCCTGCTTGACGGCGGTGACCAGCGTGCTCAGCACCGGGTTGCCGGACGCGGCGGTGGCCACCGGCACCTTGGCCATGGCGGCGAAGCTGCCCGGGTTCGACGCGTCGGTCGGCACCGCGGCGCAGCCGGGGCCGAACTGGCCGTCGGCCATCGCGGGCGCGCTGCTGGCCGGCGCGGAACTCATCGGGGCGCTGCTGGCCGGCGCGGCGGTGTCGGTGTCAGTGTCGTCCCCGCCGCAGGCGGCGAGTCCGAGGCTGAGCGTGGCGGCAAGGGCGACAGCGGTGAACTTCATGGGACGCATCAGGTAAATCCCTTCAGATGGTGAACTGTCGGTCTGGAAGGGATTCGGTGCCCACCGGCCCGTGGATGGGTCGGTCCGCGAAAAAGATCAGGCGAGCGCGACCGCCACCAGCGGGGTCGTGGTCGGCCGCGCCGACCCGCCCGCCGGCTCCTCGGTCACCCCGAGGAGACCCTTGCCCCGCACCCCGGACAGCAGCGTCGAACCGCCACCCCGGCCGGCCGGCAGCACGCCGGCCGAGGTGGCCGTCGCGCCGTCGATCAGCCAGAGCTGGTAGGCCCGGCCGGCGGCGGGGACGGTCAACCCGTCGAGCAGCGCCACTCCCTCGTTCCGGCTCGGCGACGCCACCACGGTGACCCGGCCGCCCGCCGGAACCGCTCCGGTCCGGACCACCGCGTCCGGGGCGGCCAGCACGGCACGGATCCGGCCCGCCTCGTCCCGCGCCGCGCCGGCTTCGGTGCGCGCGTCGCGTACCCGCTGCTCCTGGACTGTCCAGGTGGCCGCGCCCGCGCCGCCGGCCAACAGCACGGCGGCGGCCGCGACGGCCGCCCGACGGCGCCACCCCCCGGTCCGGTCGCGGGCCGCCCGACCGACCGGGCCGGGTCGCTCCTGCGGGGTACGCCGGATCTCCGCCAGCACCGACGTACGCAACGCGGGCGGCGGCACGGACCAGGTCGGGTCGGCCAGCCGGGCCGCCGTCTCGTGGAACTCGGCCAGCTCCAGCGCGCAGCTCTCACAGCCGGCCAGGTGCCGGACGAACGCGGCCCGCTCGACGTCGTCCACCGCGTCGAGCACGTACGCCCCGGCGAGCGCGTGGATGTCGGTCATCGGCTGAACTCCACTCCCAGGCAGTCGCGGAGACGGATCAGCCCGTCCCGCATGCGGGTCTTGACGGTGGGCAGCGCGGCGCCCAGCAGGCCGGCCACCTCGCGGTAGCTGTGCCCGCCGTAGTAGGCCAGCGTGATCGCCTCGCGCTGCATCTCGGTGAGCACGTCCAGGCAGTGCCGCACCTGCTGCCGTTCCCACCGGGCCGCCGCCTCCTCGGCCACCTCGTCGTACGGCGTCTCGGCGGATCCGGCGGCGACGCGGCGGGTGCGGTCGGCGCCGGCCTGCTCGGACCGGACCCGGTCCACGGCCCGGCGGTGGGCGATGGTGAAGATCCAGGCGGTGGCCGAGCCCTTGGCCGGATCGAAGCGGGCGGCGGTGCGCCACACCTCGACCAGCACCTCCTGCGCGACCTCCTCGGCCTGCGCCGGGTCGCGGAGCACGCGTCGGGCCAGTCCGTAGACCCGGGGCGACACGATGTCGTAGAGGCGTTCGAACGCCGCCTCGTCGCCGCGCGCCATCGCCCGCACCAGTTCGTCGGTCTCCGCCCGCTGGTCCGGGGCGGCCGGGGGCACGACGTGCAGCCTCGACCGCCCCGGCACGTCACCGGCGCTGTCGCCCTCGGTCATCCGGTCCCGCCTTCCGTCCGCTCCGTCTGCCAGCACGGTAGGCATTCGGAGTCGGCGCCGCCGCGGATGGCCCCGAATTCCCGGCCCGTCCCGGATCAGCGGCGTGCAGCAGGCGGAACAGCACCAGCCACTGCTCGGGCCAGACCAGCCCGACCGGGGTGTCCGGCGCGATCCGGGCGGCCCGCAACGCGCCGTCGACCCGGCGGCGCGGGTGGGCGGTGCGCAGCGAGGCCGCGAGCGAGCCGCCGACCCCGCCGAAGCCCAGCTCCACCATCCTCCGGTACGCGGGCAGCACGCCCGGCGCCAGCAGCGGTACGGTCCGGCGCTCCAGGCGCAGGATGCCGCCGTCCACCGCGGGCACCGGCCGGAACGCGCCCCGGGGCACCAGGCCGGCCAGCCGCCAGTGGTGTTCCGGCCAGGTGAGCACCGTGAGCCGGCTCCACCGGCCGTGGTCGCCGGCGCGTTTACGGGCGTAGTCGAGCTGGGTGAGCAGCGTGGCCGCGCGCAGTCCGGGCGCGGCGAGGCACCACCGGACCACGGCCGCGGTCAGCGACCAGGGGATGTTGCCGGCCACCGAGAACGGCTCCTCGGGCGTCGGCGCGGAGAGAAAGTCGGCCGCCCGGACCTCGACGTGCGGCAGCGGCGCGCAGGTCGCGGTCAGCTCCGGCAACACGGCCGGGTCCACCTCGTACGCGATCAGCCGCCCGCACCGCGCGGCGAGCGGGCGGGTGAGCTGGCCGCGTCCGGCGCCCACCTCCAGCAGCAGGTCGGCCGGGCCGGGGCGGGCCGCCCGGACGATCCGTGCGACGGCGGCCGGATCGGCGAGGAAGTTCTGGGACAGTACGCGACGGGACCGGTCGCGTGCGGTGGTGCGGAGTCGGCGGGGCGCCACGGGTTCGTCCTGTCTGTCGCCGGACGGCGACGGGTACGGACCGCTGCGCAGAGGTCGACGCCACGCCGGACGGCGGCGGGGTCCGGAAGGAGCCAGGACGCCGCCGGGCTCGACGAGCCGGCGTGGATCGCACGGGCGGGCGGTCCGAGTGGATCGGACTCGGACGGCCCTGGGAAGGTGGTCGGGACGCGGGGCGTCAGGCGCGGTGGGCGTCCCGGCCGGCCAGGGCCGGGCGCCGGACCCGCGGACGGGCGACCAGAAGGAGCCCGGACGCGGCCGGCGCGACGGCCACGTCGATCAGGGCATGCGTGAACATGCGCGCGACGCTAGCGGCCGGCCCGCCGCCCCGCGACGGGTTTTCTCACACGTCGACCGTGCGCCCCTGCGCCCGGGCGGTCTCGGCGGCGTCGAGCACCGCCACCACGTCCCGGCCGAACCGCACGTCGCAGCGGTGGTCGCGGGTGCCGGCGTCCACCTCCGCCAGCAACTGGTCGAGCGCGGCGCCGAACGCCTGGAGCGCGCTGCCGTCACCGGGCGGGATGCTCTCGGTGCCGTTCGCGCCGAACAGGACGAAGTCACGGGTGACCGCCTCGGCCGGCGCGTCGAGGGTGAGGGAGAGCGTGCTCGTCGCGCCGCCGTCGTGGGTGAGCAGCAGGTGCACCAGGCCGCTCGGCCCGTCCATCGCGGCGACCCGGGTGACCCGGCCGAGCACCGGCAGGATCAGGGACAACGCGTGCGGGCCGATGTCCCACAGCGCGCCCCGGTCGCGCCGCCACCGCGAGTCGCCGTACGGGTTCCCGGGCTGGTAGATCGAGGCGAACATGCTCCCCCGGGCGTGCTGCCAACCGCCGGCCGCGGCGGCCGAGGCGAGGACGCCGGTGACGTTGGGGTGGAAGCGCTGGGTGAAGAAGACCACCGAGGCCACCCCGGACGCCTCGGCGGCGGCGACCACCCGGTCGGCGTCGGCGAGACTCAGCGCCAGCGGCTTGTCCAGCAGCAGGTGCCGCCCGGCGGTGGCGGCCCGGACCGCGATGTCGGCCTGTACGTCGGGCGGGAGCGCCACGGCGACCGCGTCGACGGCGTCGAGCAGCGCGTCGACGTCGGTGAAGGCCGGCACGCCGTGCCGGGTGGCCAGCGCCTCCGCCTTCGCCGGGTTGCGCCCCCACACGCCGGCCAGTCGGGCCCGGGGGTGGGCGTCGATGGCGGCGGCGTGTGTCTCCGCCGCCCAGTGACCGGTGCCGAACAACCCGAAGCGCACCCCTGCCCCCTGCCGTCGTCGTGGGCCACCGGCGTACGCCGGGACCGTGATCCACGCTAGTCGTCCGGCCCGGCCGGCGCGCCCCGACCCGCGCGGCGGCCGGCTACTACACGACTTAGTAGGCTGGGCCGGTGAACGACACTGCGTCGATGACCAGCGCCGCGGCGGCGGGCTCGCCGGTGGACGGGTTCCTCCCCACGATCGCGATCGTGCTGTCGCTGGCGGTCGCGGTCTGGGCCCTGGTGGCCGCCGTACGCCAGCAGCCGCCGGACCGGATCCAGTTCGCCGGCCTGGCCGTGGTGGAGGTGGCGCTGCTGGCGCTGACCGTGGTGGCGCTCGTCGCCCTCGGCGGTGGGGACCGGCCGGGCGAGCCGGGGGCGTTCTTCGGCTACCTGGTGACGCTGGTCTGCCTGCCGCCGCTGGCCTGGGTGCTGGCCCGGATGGAGCCGACCCGCTGGGGCTCGGCGATCGTCTGCGCGATCTGCCTGGTCACGCCGGTCGTGGTGGTGCGGTTGCAGCAGACCTGGGAGGTCGTCGGTGGTTGAGACCCGGGCGCCCGGACGCGCCACCAACCGCGGGCCGGGGCGACTGCTGATCGCGGTCTACATCCTGTTCGCCATCGCCGCGACGTCGCGGGCCGGGCTCCAGATCGCCACGAAGTTCGACGAGGCGCCGGTGGCGTACCTGCTCTCCGCGCTGGCCGCGCTGATCTACATCGTGGCGGCGGTCGGGCTGGCCCGGGCCGGGCACGCCGGCCGCCGGGTGGCGCTGGCCTGTTGTTCGGTGGAGCTGGTCGGGGTGCTCGCGGTGGGCGTGCTGAGCATCGCCGACCCGGAGCTGTTCCCGGACGAGACGGTCTGGTCCGACTTCGGCAGCGGCTACGGCTACATCCCGCTGGTGCTGCCGGCACTAGGCCTCCTCTGGCTCTACCGCACCCGCACCCGCCCCACGCCCTCCTCCTCCTGAGGCGCGCTTTCTCGGAAAGCGTGGCCATGGAGCGCGAAATGGCCCCTCTTTCCGGGAAAGAGGGGCCATCCGCCGGGGAGCAGGGGCGGTCAGTCCTTGGGGCCGCCGGCCACGTAGATGACCTGGCCGGAGACGAAGGACGCGCCCTCGCTGGCCAGGAACGAGATGGTGTGCGCGACGTCCTCCGGGCGGCCGGTGCGGCGGACCGGGATCTCGGCGGCGGCGTGCTCCTGGAGCGCGGCGAACTCGACCTTCATCCGGGCCGCGGTGGCCGCGGTCATGTCGGTGACGATGAAGCCCGGCGCGACCGCGTTGACGGTCACCCCGAACGGGCCCAGCTCGATGGCGAGCGTCTTGGTGAAGCCCTGCATGCCGGCCTTGGCGGCGGCGTAGTTCGCCTGGCCCCGGTTGCCCAGCGCGGAGGTGCTGGACAGGTTGACGATCCGGCCCCACTTCCGCTCGACCATGTGCTTCTGGGTTGCCTGGCTGAACAGGAACGCGCCGCGCAGGTGCACGCCCAGGACCGTGTCCCAGTCGGCGTCGGTCATCTTGAACAGCAGGTTGTCGCGGAGCACGCCGGCGTTGTTGACCAGCACGGTCGGCGCGCCCAGCTCGGCGGCGACCCGCTCGACGGCGGCCTCCACCTGGGCCCGGTCGGCCACGTCCGCGCCGACGCCGAGCGCCCGACCGCCGGCGGCGACGATGCCGTCGACGGTCTCCGCGGTGGCCGACTCCTCGATGTCGACCACGGCGACGGCCATGCCGTCAGCGGCCAGCCGGCGGGCGGTGGCCGCGCCGATGCCGCGTGCGGCTCCGGTCACGATGGCGACGCGGGGCTCCTCCGACATGATTACCTCCCGGTAACTTGGCTCGATCGGAGGAGCCTAACCCGCCGTCACGTCCGTCTACAGCGCCCCACCCCGGCAGAGCCGGATCCAGCGGTAACCGTGGCCGTTGAGCTTCAGCCGGTCGAGCTTGCCCACCTCGTCGTAGTTGCGGTCGCTCAGCACGTCGATCGGCAGGTCCGCCTCCGGCGCCAGGGTGCTCAGGTCGACCTCCACGTCCTCGGTGCCGAGGTTGTGCAGGAAGACCATGGTCCCGGTCCGCCCGTCGGCGCGGTGCGCGAGCACCCCGGCCGGCATCGGCACGTCGATGTGGGTGGTGCTGCCGGAGCCGACCTCCGGGGCCTCCCGCAGCGTCCGGATCATCCGCTCGAACCAGCCGAGCAGCGAACGCGGGTCCTTGCGCTGGGCGGTGACGTTGACCTGCTGGTAGCCGTACTCACCCTTGTCGATCACCGGGCGGACCAGCTTCTCCGGCTCGGCGGTGGAGAAGCCGGCGTTCTCCTTGTAGGACCACTGCATCGGGGTACGGATCGCGTCGCGCCCCTTCAGCGTCAGGTCCTCGCCCATGCCGATCTCCTCGCCGTAGCGCAGCACCGGCGTGCCGCGCAGCGAGAACTGGAGCGCGTACGCCAGCTCGATGTGCCGGCGGTCGTTGCCGAGCATCGGCGCGAGCCGGCGGCGGATGCCCCGGCCGTAGAGCTGCATGTTCTCGTCCGGGCCGAACTTCGCCAACACGTCGTTGCGCTGGTCGGCGGTGAGCCGGGACAGGTCGATCTCGTCGTGGTTGCGCAGGAACGTCGCCCACTGGCCGCCGGTCGGCAGCTTCGGGGTGTCGCGCAACGCGTCGATGATCGCCTCCGGGTCCTCCCGGGCGAACGCGAGCATCAGCCGGCCGTTCATCATGAAGTCGAAGAGCATGTGGATCCGGTTGCCCGAGCCGCTGCCGTCACCGAAGTAGACCGGCAACTGGTCCGGCTCGACGTTCGCCTCGGCCAGCAGCACCGCGTCGCCGCGCCGCCACTGGACGTGCTGGCGCAGGTCGGTGAGGAACTCGAAGTCCTTGGTCGCGTTCGGGTTGCCCGGCTCGGTCTTCTCGATGATGAACGGCACGGCGTCCATCCGGAACCCGGAGACGCCGAGCTGGAGCCAGAACGAGGTGATCTTCTTGATCTCCGCGCGGACCTTCGGGTTCTCGATGTTCAGGTCCGGCTGGAACTTGTAGAACCGGTGGTAGAACCACGCCTTGGCGGTCCGGTCGTAGGTCCAGGTCTCGTGCTGCTCACCCGGGAACACCATGCCCTGGTGCCGGTCGTCCGGCTCGTGGTCGGCCCAGACGTACCAGTCGCGGTACGGCGAGTCGGGCGAGGACCGGGCGGACTGGAACCACGGGTGCTGGTCCGAGGTGTGGTTGACCACCAGGTCGATGATCACCCGGATGCCCCGGTTCTGTGCCTGGTGCAGCAGTTCGGCGAAGTCGCCGAGCGTCCCGAGTCGCGGGTCGACGTTGTAGAAGTCGGTCGCGTCGTACCCGTCGTCCTTGTTGGGGGACGGGTGGATCGGGTTGAGCCAGAGGCAGGTCACCCCCAGCCGGGCCAGGTAGTCCAGCCGGCCGATCAGCCCCTGGAAGTCACCCACCCCGTCGCCGTCGGAGTCCGCGTACGTGTCGACGTCGAGGCAGTAGACGACCGCCTCCTGATACCACCTGTCACCCATGCGGGCTCTACTTCTCCGAACGCGCGTCCTGGCAAACCCGGTACGGTGCCGGCATGAGCGAACGCACCGAGCGGAGCGAGGGCCGTGAGGGCATGCCCAGCCAGCACAGCATGAGCGAGGACACCGACTGGTCCGGCGGCACGTGGCTCAACCCACCGGAACGGGCCGAGGCGGTCGACGGCGGGCTGCTTGTCGAGCCGCGCGGGGGCAGCGACTTCTGGCGGCGCACCAGCTACGGCTTCGTGCACGACGACGGTTCGGCGCTGCTCGCGCCGTTCGCCGGGGACACCGCCGTGGAGGTGTCGTTCCGGCTCGACTACGCCGCGCAGTTCGACCAGGCCGGCGTGCTGGTGCGGGTGGACGAGCGGCGGTGGACGAAGGCCGGGGTCGAGGTGAGTGACGGCGTCCCGCAGGTCGGCGCCGTGGTGACCGACGAGTTCTCCGACTGGTCGGTGGCGCCGGTGCCGGAGTGGTCGGGGCGGGAGGTGACGGTCCGGGTGAGCCGGGCCGGCGACGCGTTGACGGTCCGCGCCCGGGTGGACGACGAGCCGTGGCGGCTGGTGCGGGTCGCGCCGCTCGACCCGGCGGCGTCGGCGACGGCCGGGCCGTACTGCTGCTCGCCCAGCCACGGCGGCCTGCTGGTCCGCTTCACCGGCTGGCGGCGGGGGCCGGCGGACGAGGCGCTGCACCCGGAGGGTTAGCCCGGTCACCGGCGGGTGTGAGCAAAGCTCACCCGGGTACTACCCCCGGATCTCCGGCACCCGCGTGGAAGGACCGCCATGGCCCTCGCCCAGAACGTCGATCCGAACCAGTTCACCGGGCTGACCGGGTGGGTGGCGAGCGTGATCGACGCGTGGGGCGCGGTCGGCGTGGCGCTGCTCGTGGCGCTGGAGAGCATCATCCCGCCGATCCCGAGCGAGATCGTGCTGGCGATGGCGGGCTACCTGTCCGCCGAGGGCCGGTTCAACGTGGTGGTGATCGTGCTGGCCGCGACCGCCGGTTCGCTGCTCGGCGCGCTGGTGCTCTACTGGCTCGGGGCGGTGCTCGGCGAGGACCGGCTCAAGCGGTGGCTCGACCACATCCCGCTGGTCGACCTGGAGGACCTGGAGAAGGCGGACCGCTGGTTCGAGCGGCACGGCCGCTGGGCGGTGCTGATCGGCCGGGTGGTGCCGGTGGTCCGCAGCCTGGTGTCGATCCCGGCCGGCGCGAACCGCATGCCGCTGGGCGAGTTCATCCTGCTCACCACGCTCGGCAGCGGGGTGTGGAACACGCTGATCGTGGGCGCCGGCTTCCTGCTCGGCTCGCGCTGGGAGGACGTCGACCGCTACAGCCAGTGGTTCAACTACGCGATCTTCGCGGTCTTCGGCGTGATGATCGTGAGCTGGGCGGCGAAGAAGGTGCGCCGGCGGCGCGCCCGGCAGTCGGTGACCACCGGGCGCTGACCGCCGGGCCGATCAGCGGCGGAACGTGAACCAGTTGACGTTGACGAAGTCCGACGGCTGACCGCTGCTGAACGTGAGGTAGACGGTGTGCCGGCCGGTCACCGCGCCCACGTTGCCGGGCACCGACGTCCAGGTCTGCCAGCCGCCGGTGTTGCCGACCGCGAAGCTGCCGATCGGCGTCGCGGTGGGGCTGTCCACCCGCACCTCCACCAGGCCGCTCACCCCGGCCGCCGCGCCGGACGCGACCCGGGCCACGAAGTCCCGTGGCGGCGTGGAGCCGAAGTCGACGTTGTCGTAGCGGGTCCAGTCACCGTTGGCCAGGAAGCCGATGTCCTGCCCGCCCTCGGCGCACGTCTCCACCTGCACGCCGTTCTGCGCGTTGAACGACTCGGCCTGGATGGTCGCGTACGCGTCCCGCACGCCGCCCGGCGGCGGCGTGGTCGGCGTCGGCGACGGGTTGCCGCCGCCGCCCCGTGAGTAGACCGCCACGTAGTCGACGAGCATCGGCCGGCCGGAGACGGTCGACGCGGTCGGCGTGGCGGAGCCGGCGACGCCGTTCGGGAAGCCGCCGCCCATCGCCACGTTGAGCAGCAGGAAGTAGCCGGCGTGACTGGTCATCTGGGTCCAGTACGGCTCACCGACCTGGGTCTGGGTGACGGTGTGGAAGAGCTGGCCGTCGACGTACCAGCGCAGTTGCGCAGGGCTCACCGAGGTGTCCCACTCGAATCGGTAGGTGTGGAACGCCGACTGGCAGGTGCTGCCCGGGCAGGCGCGGGACGCGCCCCGGCCGTTGAACTCGTCGCACGGGCCGCCCGGCGCGACGCCGCAGTGCAGCACGCCCCAGACCGAGTTGATCCCGTTGACGTTCTCCATCACGTCGAACTCGCCGATGCCCGGCCAGTTCTGGTAGTTGCCCCGGTAGGGCGAGCCGAGCGCCCAGAACGCCGGCCAGTAGCCGGCCGCCGCCGCGCCGGTGACGTTCGGCATCTGGATGCGGCCCTCGATCGCCAGCACGCCGCCGCTCGACGGCTTGAAGTTGCTGCGTACCGTCTCGATCCGGGCCGAGGTCCAGCGGCCGGCGCTGTCCTTCAGCGGGGTGATGCGCAGGTTGCCGGCACCGTCCTGGGACAGGTTGGCGGTGCTGGAGGTGTAGGTCTGGATCTCGCCGGTGCCCCAGTTGGCCGGGCCGCCCGGGTAACTGGTGCCGGTGTCGACGATCCAGTTGGCGGACGAGGGCAGCGTGCCGGCCGCGCCGGTGAAGTCGTCGCTCCACACCAGGTTCCACCCGGCGGGTGGGGACGGCACGGCCGCCTGCGCGGTCATCTGGACGCCGGCGAGCGCGGTGGTGGCGGCGAGCACGGTCGCGGCCAGGGCGAGCCGGCGGCGGGACCGGGGCACGGTGGTGGGGGCGGCCGGGGCCGCCGGAATCGGGTTCATCGGGGTGCCTCTCTGCGGGGACGGGGCGGAGAGCGCTCTCTGAGAGCGATTTGTACGCGCCCACCCCCGCATTTGTCAACAATCTTCAATGAATGCCGGTGCCGGCGACGGTCAGGAGGACTCGCGAACCAGCGGGAAGGGCAACGTCTCCCGGATCGAACGGCCGGTCAGCAGCATCACCAGGCGGTCCACGCCGAGCCCCAGCCCACCGGTCGGCGGCATCGCGTACTCCAGCGCGGTGAGGAAATCCTCGTCCAGCTCCATCGCCTCCGGGTCGCCGCCGGCCGCCTGCAACGACTGCGCGGTGAGCCGCCGCCGCTGCTCGGTCGGATCGACCAGCTCGGAGTACGCCGTGCCCAGCTCCATCCCGTACGCCACCAGGTCCCAGCGCTCGGCCAACCGGGGATCACGCCGGTGCTGCCGGGTCAACGGCGACACCTCGGTCGGGAAGTCGAGATAGAACGTGGGCGCCCCGGTACGCGCCTCGACCAGCCGCTCGTACAGCTCCAGCAGCACCGCGCCGGCCGACCAGCGCGGATCGAACGGCACCCCGGCCGCGTCGGCCAGCTTGCGCAGCGCGGCCAGCTCGGTGTCGGCGGTGACCTCCTCGCCCAGCGCGCCCGAGACCGCCTCGTGCACCGTGACCGCGCGCCACTCGCCGCCCAGGTCGACCAGCTCGCCGCCGGGCCGGCGGGCCACCGGCGCACCGTGCACCGCGGTCGCCGCCGCCACGATGAGCTCCCGGGCCAGCGCCCGCATGTCCTGGTAGTCGGCGTACGCCTGGTACGCCTCCAGCACGGTGAACTCCGGGTTGTGGGTGGCGTCCACGCCCTCGTTGCGGAACGCCCGGCCCAACTCGTAGACCCGCTCGATGCCGCCCACGGCGAGCCGCTTCAGATACAGCTCCGGCGCGATCCGCAGACTCAACCGCAGGTCGTACGCGTTGATGTGGGTGACGAACGGGCGGGCGTTCGCGCCACCGTGCACCCGTTGCAGGATCGGCGTCTCCACCTCCAGGAAGTCCCGCCCGGCCAGCCCGGCGCGCAGGCTGTGCAGCGTCACGCTCCGGGCCCGCACCATCTCCCGGGCCGCCGGGTCCAGCGCCAGGTCCAGGTACCGCTGCCGGACCCGGGCCTCCGGATCGGCCAGCCCGTGGTGCTTGTCCGGCAGCGGGCGCAGGCACTTGGCGGTCAGCTCCCAGCCGGACACCCGCACCGACACCTCGCCGCGTCGGGTCGCGTACACCTCGCCGGTGGCGCCCACGTGGTCGCCGATGTCGACAGTCGACCGCCACCGGTCCAGGTCGTGCTCCAGCATCACCTGAAGATCGCCGCTGCCGTCCCGGACGGTGGCGAACAGGACCCGCCCGTGGTCGCGGACCAGCAGCACCCGCCCGGCCACCGCCACCGTCTCCCCGGCGCCGGTGTCCGGGGCCAGCCCGGCGTGCCGGTCCCGCACCGCCGCGCAGCTCGCCGTGCGCGGATAGCCCACCGGGTACGGGTCGACGCCGGCGGCCCGCAGCCGGTCGAGCTTCGCCACGCGTACCCGGATCTGCTCCGGCCGGCGCGCGGCGGGCGGCTCCGGCGGGACGGCCCGGACCGCCGCGGCGGTCGGCGGCACGTAGCCGATCCCGCCGCCGGCCGGCGGCACCCCGTGCAGCGGCGTGGGCCGCCCACCCGGCAGGGCCAGGAAGCCCTCCGCGGCGACCGCCGCGAGACCCACCCGGGCCAGCTCCCGGCGCTCGGCGAAGCAGAGGTAGCGCGGCGTCCAGTGCGGTTGGTACTTCGCGTTGGAGAGGTAGAGCGACTCCAACTGCCACCAGCGGGAGAAGAAGAGCAGCGTGTGCCGCCAGGCCCGGATGATCGGGCCGGCGCCGATCCGCGCGCCCTGCTCGAACACCGACCGGAACGCGGCGAAGTTGAGCGACACCCGGTCGACGCCGAGGCGCGGGCCGGCGGCCAGCAGCGCGGCCACCATGAACTCGGTGACGCCGTTCTCGGCGGCGCGGTCCCGGCGCATCAGGTCCAGCGAGACGCCGCGCGTGCCCCACGGGCTGAACGAGAGCAGCCCGCGCACCCGGCCCGCGCCGTCGCACGCCTCGACCAGCACGCAGTCACCATCGGCCGGGTCACCGAGCCGGCCCAACGCCATCGAGAAGCCGCGCTCGTGCCCGGTGTCCCGCCACGCGGTGGCCAGCCCGGCCACCGCGGCCAGCTCCTCCGGCGGGATCTCGGCGTGCCGGCGGACCCGGGCGGTGTAGCCGGCCCGCTCGACCCGGTGCACCGCCTGCCGGACCGGTCGCATGTCCCGGCCGTCCAGGTCGAACTCCCGGGTGTGCAGGATCGCCTCGTCGCCGAGCTGGAGCACCTTCAGGCCGTGCCGGCGGTACGCCCGCGCGCCGGCCTCGCTGGCGCCGAGCACCGCCGGCGTCCACGCGTACGCCCGGGAGTGCTCCAGCCACGCCTCGATGGCCGGCCCCCACGCCTCCGGGTCGCCGACCGGGTCGCCGCTGGCCAGGCTGACGCCGTTGACCACCCGGTAGGTGAGCGCGGCCTTGCCGCTGGCCGAGAAGACGGCGGCCTTGTCCCGCCGGGTGGCGAAGTAGCCGAGCGAGTCCCGCTCGCCGTGCCGGGCCAGCAGCTCCCGGATCCGCTCCTCCTCGCCGGCGTGCAGCACCGCGTTGGCCCGCTGCGAGCGGACCAGCGTGAACAGCGCGGCCAGGAACGCCGTCGCGCCGAACGCGCCGAGCAGCAGGTTGACCCAGCCGGGCGCCTGGCCCCGACGGGTCAGGTCCAGCGTGATCGCGCCACCGAAGACCTTCTCCACCGCGTAGCCCAGCCGGTCCGACCAGGTGTGCAGGCTGCCCGGCTCGACCAGGAGCAGCAGATAGCCCAGGCCGACGAAGGCGGCGGCCAGGCCGGCGAGCACGCCCAGCGCACGCCAGGTGCTGCCGGGCCGGACCCGGGCGTAGAACTCCCGCCGCGCGGCCACCAGCAGCGCCACCGCGGCGGCGGCGAACGCGATGCCGACCCAGACGCCGATCGTCTCCAGCGTGCCGAAGAGGCGCTGGCCGGCGGCGTGGTTCAGCTCGTTGGCGCCCACCATCAGCAGCAGCCCACCGGCCGTCAGGCCGACCACCAGCGTGAGACTGAAGTAGACAAGCAGCACCCACCAGGCCAGCCGCTTGCGTCGCCTCGCGGCGGCGGCGAGGACGCCGAGGAAGACCGCGTACGCGAGGTTCGCCGGCGCGGGCACCAGCAGCGCGTCGATCGCGGTGCGGACCGGTTGGACGTCGGCGGCCACCGCGCTGCTCAGCGCCGCCAGCGCGCACACCGCCGCGATCACCGCGAGCAGGATCGCGAAGCCGCGCGGAACCTGGGCGCGAACGCCGGTCACCGTGCGCGACGTGCCGTTCGGAGTCACCACGACCTCCTCCGGCCCGGCGACCGCCCGCCGGGCCGGCTCATCGTAGTCCCGCGTCCCGTCACCCGACGGCCCTCCGGGGCACGGCGGCGCACGACCGACCGGGCGAATCGGGCCGACACGCCGTCCGACGCGTTTTCGTGCATCGACACGGTGGGTAACAGAGCGTCGACCACGCGGCACCGTGTCGCGGCCGGTCGGAAAGAGACGGTGGTGGCGATGAGCGGCTCAGTGGCGGAGCGGGAACGGCACGCCGCCGAGGGCGGGACGGACCTGCTGACGGTCGGCGTGGAGGAGGAGTTCCTGCTCGCCGATCCACACACCGGGACCGCCGTGCCCGCCGTCGAGCTGGTGATGGAGCAGGTGCCGGCCGAGCTGCGCGGCCAGGTGGAACGCGAGTTCCAGACCAGCCAGATCGAGATCGGCAGCCCGCCGGGGCTGGAGCTGTCCTCGATCCGGCACTCGCTGGGGATGCTCCGCGCCGAGCTGGCCGACGCGGCCGAGCGGGCCGGCGTACGCCTGCTGGCGATCGGCACCGGGCCGGTCGACGGGCCGGTGCCGGCGGTGGTGGACAAGCCGCGCTTCGACCGGATGATCGAACGGTTCCGGCTGCTGGTGCCCGGTCCGGGCAACAACGGCATGCACGTGCACGTCGGCGTGCCCGACCCGGACACCGGCGTGCGGGTGCTCAACCACGTCCGGCCCTGGCTGCCGATCCTCCAGGCGGTCACCACCAACTCCCCGTTCTCCCGGGGCGCGGACACCGGCTACGCGAGCTGGCGCTCGATCGAGTGGGAACGCTGGCCGTCCGTGGCGCCCACGCCCTACCTGGAGTCGCACGAGCACTACCAGCGGCTGATCCGGCAGCTCATCGCCAGCGGCGTGATGCTCGACGAGGGAATGCTCTACTGGTACGCCCGGCTCTCCGCCAAGTACCCGACCGTGGAGATCAGGATCGGCGACGTCTGCCCGTCGGTGGACGACGCGGTGCTGGTGGCCGCGCTGGTCCGGGGCCTGGTCGCGACCGCGCTCACCGACATCGCGGCCGGTCGGCGGGCCGTCAACACCGACCATCACCTGCTGGTCGCCGCGCACTGGCGGGCCGCCCACGACGGGCTGGAGGGCCAGGGCGTCGACCTGACCGACGGCGAGCTGCGCCCGGCCTGGGAGCTGCTGGAGCGACTCGTCGACCGGCTCCGCCCGGAGCTGGCGCGGCACGGCGACCTCGACCGGGTGACCGAGCTGCTGGACGGCCTGCGCCGGCACGGCAGCGGCGCGGCCCGGCAGCGGGCGGTGTTCGCCCAGACCGGCAAGCTGGTCGACGTGGTCGCGGACGTGGCCCGGCAGACCCGTGGTTGAGCCGCCCCGCGGCCCGGTCGGGGCGTGACAGGATGGGCGGCGTGGCGGAGCGGATGATCGTCGTCGGCGGGGACGCCGCCGGCATGTCGGCGGCCTCCCAGGCGCGGCGCCGCCGCGACCGGGCGGACCTGGAGATCGTCGCGTTCGAGCGGGGACACTTCACGTCCTACTCGGCCTGCGGCATCCCGTACTGGGTGAGCGGCCTGGTGCCGGAACGCGACCAACTCGTCGCCCGCACCCCGGCCGCGTTCCGCGACGACTTCGACATCGACGTCCGGACCCGGCACGAGGTCACCGCCATCGACCTGGACCGCCGCGAGGTGGTCGCCCGGGACCTCGACGGCGGCGGCGAGGTCCGCGCCGGCTTCGACACGCTGGTGTACGCCACCGGCGCCACCCCGGTGCAGCCGGAGTGGGCCCGCGGCGAGGTGGCCGGCGTGTTCGGCGTGCAGACGCTCGACGACGGCGCCGCGCTGCTCGACTGGCTCGAACGCGAGCCCCGGCCGCGGCACGCGGTGGTGGTCGGCGGCGGCTACGTCGGCGTCGAGATGGCCGAGGCGCTGGTGCACCGCGGGCTCACGGTCCAGTTGGTCGAGCAGGCCGCGCAGCCGATGGCCACCGTGGACCCGGACATGGGCGAGCTGGTCGGCGAGGCGATGCGGCAGGTCGGCATCGGCATCCGCACCGGGACGACGGTCACCGGCCTGGAGGAACGGGACGGCCGGATCGCCGCGGTCGTCACCGACGAGGGGCCGGTCCCGGCCGACGTCGTGGTGCTGGGTCTCGGCGTACGCCCCAACACCCGGCTCGCCGAGGCCGCCGGCCTGCCGCTCGGGCCGTCCGGCGCGATCCGGGTGGACCGCCGGATGCGGGTGCCCGGCGTGCCCGGCGTGTGGGCGGCCGGCGACTGCGTGGAGAGCCTGCACCGGGTCAGCGGCATGCCGGTGCACGTCCCGCTCGGCACGCACGCCAACAAGCAGGGCCGGGTCGCCGGGATCAACATCGGCGGCGGGTACGCCACGTTCCCCGGCGTGATCGGCACCGCCGTCACCAAGGTCTGTGAGCTGGAGGTCGGGCGCACCGGGCTGCGCGAGCGGGACGCCACCGAGGCCGGGTTCGAGTTCGTCACGGTGACCGCCGAGTCGACGAACCGGGCCGGCTACTACCCGGGCGCCCAGAAGATGACCGTGAAGCTGATCGCCGAACGGCCCAGCGGGCGGCTGCTCGGGGCGCAGATCGTCGGCTGGTCCGAGGCCGCCAAGCGGATCGACGCGTTGGCCGTGGCGCTGTGGAACGGCATGACGGTGGACGAGATGACCGCGCTCGACCTGGGCTACGCACCCCCCTACGCCCCGGTCTGGGACCCGGTGCTGATCGCCGCCCGCAAGGCCGTCGACGCCCTCGCCGAGAGGTAAGGAGGGGCCCCCTCTTAACGCCTTCTGCATAGGAGGGTGCCCCGCTTAACATCCGGCTCCCTGTCAGGGGGTGGGGCTAACTTGTGCGCGTTGCTGGTTCGGCGCTTTCCTTGGAGGTCCCCTTGTCGCCGGAGACGACTTACCTCGAACTGTCCGAAGTGGATGGTGCGGCCCACAAGTTCTACGAGGTGGTGGTCGACGACACCGTGCTGACGGTCCGCTACGGGCGGATCGGGGACCAGGGGCAGGTGAAGACCAATGCTTTTCCGGACAACACCCGGGCCCGGGCCGCCGCGGCGAAGAAGATCGGCGAGAAGATCCGCAAGGGCTACGCTCCGGCAGTGCCCGGCGTGCGCCGGAAGCGGCCGGTCTCCCGCCGGGAGATCGTGAGCACCCGCTCCACCGCCCGCACCGCCCCGGTCCTCTGGCGGTACGCCTCGGGCGCGCCTGCCTTCGGCATCTTCGTGGACGGGCGGCACTGCATGGTCGGCAACGAGCACGGCGTGATCACCACGCTGGACCACGACGCCCGGATGGTGAACCAGGTCCGGCTCCCCGACGGCGTGAAGTGCATCGTCGCCGACGACGCCTGGGTCTACGCCGGCTGCGACGACGGCAACGTCTACGACCTGTCCGGCAAGGTGCCCCGGGCGGCGTACGCGATCGCACCGGAGATCGACATCTACTGGCTGGACATCCACGACGGCGTCCTCGGCGTCTCCGACCGCGAGGGCGGCGTCGCCGCGTTCGACCACGAGGACGAGTTCCTCTGGCGCCGGGCCGGGCGTGGCCGGTCCGCCTGGATGGTGCGCTGCGACGCCGACGCGCTCTACCACGGCCACTCGCAGGGGGTCACCGGCTACGACTGGCGCACCGGGCGGGAGCTGTGGCACACCCGTACCGGCGCGGTGCTCTTCGGCTGGCAGGAGCGCGACACGGTGTTCGCCGGCACCGGCACCCGGGAGGTGGTGCGACTGCGCAAGGACGGCCGCGCCGAGCGGACGTACCGCTGTGACGCCGCGGTCTTCTCCTGCGCCACCGCCGAGGACGGCCGGTACGTCTTCGCCGGGGACAGCGCCTCCTCGATCTACTGCTTCGACGAGGCCGGCAACCGGCTGTGGAAGCTCGGCACCGGCTGCGGCTCGGCGTACTCCATGCAGTATCACGACCAGCGGCTCTACGTGGTGACCACCAGCGGCCACCTGGCCTGTATCGACGCCGACGAGACGGCGATCCGGGCGGCCGAGACGGGCGACGTGCCCGAGGTGGTGGACGTCAAGGCGCCGGCCCGGCTGCCCGAGCCGGCCGCCTGGGCCACGGTCGAGGTCACCACCGACGCTCGGGACGGCGTGGTGGTGCAGTGCGTCGAGCACGGCGGCCGGCTGCGGGTCCACGTCCTCTCCGACGGCTACCAGCGGGACTGGTCGGTCCAGTTCCCGAAGGGCATCCGGGAACCCGGGGCCCGCTACCTGGTCAGCGAGGTCCGCGAGTCCGGCCGGGGTGGCTTCTACCGGGCGTACGGCGACATCCGGCGGCTGCGGTGACCGCGACCGGGTCCCGACGGGCCGGGGTCGGGGCGGCGCCGGACGCCGCGCTCGGTCAGGATGGCCGGATGCGGTGGGAGATCCCGGACGGGTTGCGGTGGACCGAGCGGACACCGCTCGGGCGGGCCTGGCTGGCGGAGCTGCCGGACCGGTTGGCGGAGTGCGAGGCGCAATGGGAGCTGACGGCCGTCGGGCCGCCGTTCGCCTACGCGTTCGCCTCGCTGGCCCTGCCGGCCGAGCTGCCGGACGGCACGCGGGCGGTGCTGAAACTTCAGTACCCGGACGACGACAGCGTCCACGAGGGCACCGCGCTGGCGCACTGGGCGGGCCGGGGCGCGATCCGGCTGCTCGCCCACGACGCCGACCGCCGCGCGCTGCTGGTCGAGCGCTGCGACCCGGGCGTACCGCTGCACACGCTGGCGCTCGACGAGGCGCTCGACGCCGCGGTCGGCCTGCTGCCCCGGCTCGCGGTGCCGGCCGGCCCGCCGTTCACGCCGCTCGCCGAGGAGGCGGCCGGCTGGGCCGAGCGGATGCCGGCCAACTGGCGGCGGACCAACCGGCCGTACGAGCGGCGGCTGCTCGACGCCGCCCTCGGCCTGCTCGCCGAGCTGGCTCCGGACCAGGGCGAACAGGTGCTGGTCAACCAGGATCTGCACGCCGGCAACGTGCTGGCGGCCGACCGCGA
The DNA here is from genome assembly GCF_045040125.1 of Micromonospora sp. NBC_01392. NCBI lineage: Bacteria > Bacillati > Actinomycetota > Actinomycetes > Micromonosporales > Micromonosporaceae > Micromonospora > Micromonospora sp. NBC_01392. Next base: position 6,195,001 of record NZ_CP109549.1, read on the forward strand.
GCCGTGGCTGGTCATCGACCCGAAACCGCTTGTCGGCGAGCGGGAGTTCGCGGTCGTGCCGCTGGTCCGGGGCGCCGAGCTGGGGCACTCACCGGCGGCGGTGCGGCACCGGCTCGACCGGCTCAGCACCGAGCTGGGCCTGGACCGGGCCCGGGTCCGCGGCTGGGCGATCGGCCAGACGCTGGCCTGGAGCGTCGGCGGCGACGAGGTCTTCCCCGGCAACATCGAGGCGGCCCGCTGGCTGCTCGACGAGACGTGACAGGCCCACCCACCCGCCGGCCGGGCCGGCGACGTCACCCGGGAAGCCACCTGCTGGCCGGGGCGGCGAGCCGGCGGCGTGCGGCAGCTCAGTCGGCCTGGCAGGTGGGGCACCAGTAGAGGTTGCGGCCGGCCAGCGTGCCCCGGCTCACCGGGGTGCCGCAGACGTGGCAGGGCGCGCCCGGGCGGCGGTAGACGTACACCTCGCCGCCGTGCCGGTCGACGCGCGGCGCCCGGCCGGTCGCCTCCGGCAGGTCCGCGTCGCGCACGGTGTCGATCCGGCCGCGCCCGACCGCGCGGGTCATCAGCATCACCAGGTCCGCCCAGAGTTCCGCCCAGCCGGCCGGCGTCAGCTCCCGTCCGGGCAGCAGCGGCGGCAGCCCGGCGCGGAACAGCGCCTCGGTCACGAAGATCAGCCCGGTGCCGGCCACCACGGACTGGTCCAGCAGCAGCGCGGCGAGCGGGGTGGGGCTGCGCCGGATCCGCGCGTACGCCCGGTCCGGTTCGGCGTCGGCGCGCAGCGGGTCCGGGCCGAGCCGGCCGCGCAGCACCGCCACCTCGGGCGGGGTGAGCAGCTCGCAGGCGGCGGGGCCGCGCAGCTCCAACCAGTTGCGGTCGCTGTGCAGGCGCAGCCGGAGCTGGCCGACCGGGGCCGGCGGCTCCCCCGGCCCGTCGGCGAACCTGCCGTACAGCCCGAGGTGCACGTGCAGCGTCAACTCGCCGGCGTAGTGGTGCAGCAGGTGCTTGCCGTACGCCTCGGTGCCGTCCAGGACGGTGCCGGTGAGCCGGGCCGCGCCCTCGGCGAAGCGCCCCTGCGGGCTGTCGGCGTGCACCTTGTCGCCGGCGAACAACTCGGCGTGGCGGGCGGCGAGTCGGTGGATGGAGTGTCCCTCTGGCACAGGTGCCAAGGGTAGCCAGCCCCGCTCACCTCTGCCGGCTGACCGCCGCCAGGTCGAGCAGGTGGGCCAGGCGGTACCGCAGCACCCGCGCCTGCCCGACCGACAGCACCACGGCGGAGGCCGCGCCGCCCAGGCTCACCATCGTCTGGGCGGCGGGATGCAGCGCCCGCACCAGCCCGACCTCGACGACTGACGAGTCCGAGCGGTTGGTGTCCACCCGGCGGGCACGGGAACAGTGTCGGCCGCGGAGCCGGCAGCGGTCCCGGTCGCACCACCGTGGGTGGGCCAGGTCGTCCGGGGCGGCGAGGGCACCGGTCGGATAGACGAACACGTGCCCGCAGGGCCGCGACACCCCGGGCCCCAGACCGATCGGGTACGCGTCCAGCCCGGCCCGGCCCAGCGCGGCAATCGCGTACGGGGTGTGCGCCGTACAGCTCGATCCGCAGCGTCGCCGGTGCTCCGCACTCGGGCAGGGTGGGTAGGTTGCTCACGGACGCCTCCTCGTGGGTGGCTGAGGTCGCCTGACTCAATGCCAAACTACCAGTGTTCATTTGGCCTCATCAAGTAGCTTTTCTTGTTGACTGTTGGCCAATTATGATCGCGAAATTTACGCTGTATTTGGCCGATGAGATCATCTGTGGCATGGCCAACCGACTGGCGGATGCGGTGCGCGCGTTTCACATGGCGCAGGCGACCGCCGCTGCCTCCGCCCAGCGCGCGGCGGAGGATCGGGAGAAGGTCACCGAGGCACGCGACCAGCTCGCCACCGCCATCGTGGAGGCGTCCCGGGGCGGCATGCGCCAGGTCGACATCGTGCGGGTCACCGGTTACACGCGTGAGCGCGTACGCCAGATTCTGCGCTCCCACGGCATCGCGCCCGACTAGTCCGCGCCGCCCGCCCGCCGGGTGACCACGGCACGGGACGTCATTGAATCGACGTCTGTCGAATGCCAGACTGACTCCGGTCGCGCTCGGGAGCCGGGGCGAGCCGCTCGATCCAGCAGGAGAGTGACGCGCGGGGTGGTGTGCCACCCGGCGCCGGGCAGTCCTCTCCGGCAGTCCGCCGTGCCGCCGTTGCGCCACCGGGGCGGTTGAACGCCACCACCGCCGATCGCGCCGCGGGGCCCGCAGCTCAGCTCAGGAGCGCAGATGATTCGTACCCTCGGCGCGGCTCTGGCCGCCGCCCTCACCCTGACCGGCCTGGCCGCCTCGACCGGCGCCGCCCGGTCGCCCGCCACCGTCATGACGACGCCCGCGCCCACCCCGACGGTGGCGTGCCCGCCGGCGCTACCGGTCAGCGGCCAGGTGACCGGCACCACCGCCACCAGCGTCGCCATCAGGTACTCGATCCTGCTCCGCCCGCCCTGCGGTTACGACCCGCCGATGGTCGTCACGCTCTTCACCAGCCGCGAGGACGCCACCGGTTGGCGCAATCCGGTAGCCGAGGCCGTCTCCGGGCCAGAACTCTTCGGGACGGTGACCGTCGACGGGCTGACGCCCGACACCGACTACTGGTTCCGGTTCAGCGACGCGCACGGCACGCGCGATCCGTACATCGTCGGCGGGCCGGCGCGGACGCTGCCGACGTCGACGTGCGCCGCGACGGCCACCATCGACAGCAGGTGGTACGGCGGCTTCATCGCCACGGTCACCGTGCGCAACACCGGAACCGAGCCGATGCGTGGCTGGTTGGTCTCGTGGCGGTGGTCCGGCGACGAGCGTATCCAGTCGATCTGGGGCGGGGTGGCCGAGAGCGCCGGCCAGAACGTGACGGTCCGCAACGCCTCCTGGAACGAGACGCTGGCGCCGGGCGCCTCGACGACGTTCGGGCTGATGGTGGCCGTCAGCGGCTGGTCCAGCGGCTTCACGCCGGTCTGCGGTCGGTGACCGGCATGCGGTCCCCCACGGACGGATCGATCGGACGCCTGCTGGCGGCCGGGACGGCGCTGGTCATGGCCCTCGCGATGACGGTCGGGCCGGCCACAGGCGCGCTGGCGGCACCGGTGACGGTCACCAACGGCACGCAGTTCACCGACACGAGCGGCGCGGTGGTGCACGCCCACGGCGGCGGCGTCCTCAAGGTCGACAACTACTACTACTGGTTCGGCGAGAACCGGAACCCGGACAACACGTTCCGGGCGGTCTCCGTCTACCGCTCCACGGACCTGCGCACCTGGGAGTTCCGCAACAACGTGCTGACCCAGTCGTCGGCGGCCGAACTACAGCGGGCCAACATCGAACGGCCGAAGGTCATCTACAACGCCGGCACCGGTCGGTTCGTGATGTGGATGCACAAGGAGAACGGCTCCGACTACAGCGAAGCCCGGGCCGCCGTCGCGTCGTCGGCCACGGTGGACGGCGCCTACACGTACCACGGCAGTTTCCGGCCGCTCGGGCAGCACATGTCCCGGGACATCACGCTCTACAACGACAACGGCACCGCATACATGATCTCGGCGGCCAACGAGAACCGCGACCTGAACATCTACCGGCTCACGTCGGACTATCTCAACGTCGCGGGCCTGGTGGGCAACTTCTGGGCCGGCGCGACCCGCGAAGCGCCCGCGATGTTCAAGCGGGGCGGCACGTACTTCCTGCTGACCTCCGCGGCAACGGGCTGGAGCCCGAACCAGGCCCGGTACGCCACCGCGTCGAGCATCTCGGGGCCGTGGAGCGGCTGGACCGACGTGGGCAACGGCACCACGTTCAACTCCCAGCCCGCCTTCGTGCTGCCGATCCAGGGCACCGCCACCACCAGCTACCTCTACCTGGGTGACCGGTGGGCGGGGGCATGGGGCGGGCCGGTCAACGACTCGCAGTACGTGTGGCTGCCGATCTCGTTCCCGACCAGCACCAGCATGAGCCTGACCTGGTACCCGTCGGTCACCATCGACGCGGCCGCGGGGACGGTCACCGGTGACACGCCGGTCTCGTACCGCGTCACCGCCCGGCACAGCGGTCGGGTGCTGGACGTGATCGGCAACTCCACCGCGAACAACGCCGAGGTCAAGCAGTGGGCGTGGAACGGCGGCGGGAACCAGCGGTGGGAGTTCCAGGACGCCGGCGGCGGCTGGTTCCGCCTGGTGAACGCCAACAGCGGCAAGTGTCTGGACGTCGCCGACGCGTCCACCGCCGACGGCGCGAACATCATCCAGTACACCTGCGGCGGGGGCGCGAACCAGCAGTGGCAGTGGGCCGCGGTCGGCAGTTGGTTCCAGCTCCGGGCCCGGCACAGCGGCAAGTGCCTGGACGTGGTCAACGCCGCCACCGGCGACGGCGCGGACGTCCAGCAGTTCACCTGCGGCGGGGGCACGAACCAGCAGTGGTCACGTACCCAGTCCTGACGACGTCCACGTGACGGAGCCGGGCCCGTCCCCGCCGACCGGACGCCGGCCGGACGGGCCCGGTTCCGTCACCGGGTGTCGACTTCCGCACGTCTGGGTACCTCCGTACTGTCATGCGCGGCCTCCGCGCCTGCATCAGGAGGTACCAACGTGAACATCCTGTCCCGCCGGAACTCTCCGGCGCGTAGTACCGATGTGAACGGCGACGGGGTCGTGGACGCCCGCGACGGGGCCCCCGCCGCCGACGGCACCCCGGCCGTGGACGGAACGGCTGACCGGCCGGTGGTGACCGACCGGGACGCGGTGCGGACCACGTACCGCAGCGGCGCGACCGCCACCGAGGCGGAGCGGGCCGCCGACGCCGGGCCGGTCGCCGACGCGAAGCCGGCCGGCGACGCCGGACCGGTCACCGGCACCGGACCGGTCACCGACGCGGCGCGCGTCGAGACCGCGCCCCGCACCGGTGAGGCGGAGCGGCGGGCGGCGCAGCGGGCCGCCGCGGCCCGGGCCGCGACCAGCCGGCCGTCGGGTCGGAGCACGCGGACCGTCGACCCGGAACCCGCCCGGGAGCAGACCGTCGACCTGAACGGGGACGGCCGCCCGGACCGTGCCGTCGACCTGGACGGCGACGGCCGCCCGGATCGTGCCGTCGACCTGGACCGGGACGGTCGCCCGGACCGTGCCGTCGACCTGGACCGGGACGGTCGCCCGGACCGTGCCGTCGACCTGGACCGGGACGGTCGCCCGGACCGTGCCGTCGACCTGGACGGCGACGGCCGCCCCGACCGGGAGGTCGACCCGGAGCTGACGAAGAAGCCGCGGGCCAGCCTGCTCGCGACGCTCGGTCTGATCGTGTCCGTGGTCGGCGCGCTCTTCGTGCTGTCCGGCACGCTGGCCGGCTACGGCATCGCGGTCGGCGCGGTCGGCGCGGTCCTCGCGGTGCTGGGTCTGATCGCCACCCGACGCCGGCACGTGGCCGGGAAGACCGACGCGCTGATCGGCATCCTGGTCGGCCTGGCCGCCGTGGTGCTCGGCATCGTGGCGATGACCGGCCAGTTCGACTGGCCGACCACGGACGGCGAGTGGGTGGGCCGACTCCGCGAGTGGCTTGATTCACAGTTTGTCGATCGATTCTGAGGGCACTGTTCCACTCGCCGGCAGCGACCGGCAGCCCGACAAAGCTCCGGTGGTTCACCGGGCAGCTCCGGTGGTTCACCGGCAGGGCAACACCCTTTCGGGGGGCGGCGATTCGCCGCCCCCCGAAGTGTTTTCCCGCCCCGAGCGCCCCGAGATCTTGGTACGGAATGGCCCCCAGAGGGGCCGCAACCTTCCAAGATCTCCGCGGATCTCGACGGGTGGAACGGTCTTTCCTGATGGTGGGAGTGGCGGGATGCCGGGGCGCGAGGAGGGTGGAAAGGCGCGTCGAGCGACGTCAGGTCGCCGTGATGGCGGCAAACCGGAGGCGTCCGACGCTGAGCGGCGGCGAGGGAACCGGACGGCCACGGAGTGCGTGGACGCAACAATCGGCCGAGGAAGAGCCCTTAGACGCAACGATTAGCTGCTCAACGCACGGTATCGCGGTGGAAGTCGACGCACCGGGCCGCATACGGTTGAGCCACGGCGCCAGCCCGTGGGCCGACCGTGGCCGGGCGCGCCCGACCCTGGGAGCACCACATGACGATGGACGTTACCCGCCAGCGCCTCCTGATGTGCCGGCCGACGTACTTCGCCGTCGACTACGCGATCAACCCGTGGATGGACCCCACCGCCCCGGTCGACGCCGACCTGGCGATCCGGCAGTGGGAGCAGCTCCACCAGACGTACCTCGACCTGGGGCACGAGGTCGAGCTGATCGACCCGGTCGCCGGCCTGCCGGACATGGTGTTCGCGGCCAACGGCGGCACCGTGATCGACGACAAGGCCATGGCGGTGCAGTTCCGCGACCCGCAGCGCGCCGACGAGGCGCCCGCGTACCGGGCCTGGTTCGAGGCCGCCGGCTTCGAGATGTACGACCCGAAGCACCTCAACGAGGGCGAGGGCGACGTCCTGCTGGTCGGCGACCACCTGCTCGCCGGCACCGGGTTCCGCACCGCGCACGCGTCGCACGCGCAGCTCCAGGAGGTCTTCGGCTACCCGGTGGTCACCATGCAGTTGGTGGACGCCCGCTTCTACCACCTGGACACCGCGCTGACCGTGCTCGACGAGCGGACCGTGGCGTACCTGCCGGAGGCGTTCTCGCCGGGCAGCCAGGCGGTGCTGCGCCGGCTCTTCCCGGACGCGATCCACGCGACCATGGCCGACGCCGAGGTGCTGGGCCTGAACGCGGTCAGCGACGGCCGGCACGTGGTGCTGCCGGCGCAGGCCACCGACCTGGCCGCGAAGCTGCGCGACCGGGGTTACGAGACCATCGGGATCGACCTGTCCGAGCTTCGCAAGGCCGGCGGCGGACCGAAGTGCTGCACGTTGCGACTCCGTCAGGGAAAGGCGATCAAGTGATCATCGACGACATGCTGCGGACACCCTCCGCGGTCCGGGACGCGGAGCGCCACACGGCGCACAACTACCACCCGCTGCCCGTGGTGATCTCCTCGGCGGAGGGCGCCTGGCTGACCGACGTGGACGGCCGCCGCTACCTGGACTGCCTGGCCGGCTACTCGGCGCTGAACTTCGGCCACCGGCACCCGAAGCTGATCGAGGCGGCGCACGCCCAGCTCGACCGGCTCACGCTGACCAGCCGCGCGTTCATCCACGACCAGTTCGCCGACTTCTGCCGGGAGCTGGCCGCGCTCTGCGGCAAGGAGCTGGTGCTGCCGATGAACACCGGCGCCGAGGCGGTGGAGACCGGCATCAAGGTCGCCCGCAAGTGGGGCTACCAGGTCAAGGGCGTCACGCCGGGCCAGGCCAACATCGTGGTGGCGGAGGGCAACTTCCACGGCCGGACGACCACCATCGTCAGCTTCTCCACCGACGAGGACGCGCGGGCCGACTTCGGGCCGTACACGCCGGGCTTCACCGTGGTCCCCTACGGCGACCTGGCCGCGCTGACCGCGGCGATCGACGAGAACACGGTGGCCGTGCTGCTGGAGCCGATCCAGGGCGAGCAGGGCGTCGTGGTGCCGCCGGAGGGCTACCTGCCCGGCGTACGCGAGGTCTGCACCGAGCGGAACGTGCTGTTCATCGCCGACGAGATCCAGTCCGGGCTGGGGCGCACCGGCGCCACGTTCGCCTGCGACCTGGAGGGCGTCGTCCCGGACATGTACCTGCTGGGCAAGGCGCTCGGCGGCGGCATCGTGCCGGTCTCGGCGGTGGCCGCGAACGCCGACGTGCTGGGCGTGCTCCAGCCGGGTCAGCACGGCTCCACGTTCGGCGGCAACCCGCTGGCCTGCGCGGTCGCCACCGAGGTGGTCCGGCTGCTCGCCACCGGCGAGTTCCAGCGTCGCTCGGCCGAGCTGGGCGAGCGGCTGAAGGCCGGCCTGGAGGCGCTGCTCGGCAAGGGCCTCGTCGCGGTCCGGGTGCGCGGTCTCTGGGCCGGCGTCGACATCGACCCGGCGCTGATGAGCGGCCGGCAGGCGTGCGAGCGGCTGATGGAGCGCGGGGTGCTGGCCAAGGACACCCACGGCTCGACCATCCGGCTCGCCCCGCCGCTGGTGATCACCGCCGACGAGATCGACCACGCGGTGGCACAGCTCGCCGCCGTGCTGGCCGGCTGACGGCGTACGCGAGAAAGGGCGCCGGGACCACGACGGTCCCGGCGCCCTTCGCGCTCGTGGGTCAGGGACGCGGCAGCCGCATCGCCATGGTCGGCGCCTCGGCCATCACCGAGTTCGGCGTGTACGTCGCGTCGCTGGCCGTCTCGGCGGCCCGCCCGATCTGCACGCCCGGGTACAGCTCGATCAGGTCGCCCTCGCCCAACGCCCGGGACTGCTGGGGCGGCAGCGGGATCCGCTCCGTCTCGACCATCGACCCGCCCGGCCGGATGCCGGAGCCGTTGGTGCTGGTGTCGGTGACCACCACCTCGCCGCCGCGCCCCAGGTCGAACCGGACGTGGCTGCGGCTGATCCAGCGGCGGGCCTCGTCGTTGAGCCACTGGCCGAGCGTCACGCCGCCGGGGCCGTCCGGGGCCCGGCCGACCGCCACCGGCTCGGCCTCGGTGAGCACGAACCGCTTCCGCACCAGCCCGCCGATCCGCACCGCCAGCACCTCGCTGCGCGGGCGCTGCCCGGCGTCGGAGAGGCGGCTGCCGTGCCGGGGGCAGGTCGGCGCGCCGGTGCGCAACGTGGGCGGCGGCTGCTCGGACGGGGTCCGGTCGATCGCGGCCAGGTCGGCGAAGGCGCCGCCGCCCCCGCCGCCGCCGAACAGCGCGCAGCCCGGCTCGGGGCAGCGCCACTGCCGGGAGAGCAGCTTGACGCCGGCCGGTGAACGGGTGCCGGCGACCGGATCCTGGCCGCCGCCGACGTGCGCGATGAAGACCGGCCCGCCGGCGCCGGGCACCGGCGCGAGCACCCGGCCGGCCTGGCCGAGCCACGGGTACCGGCCGACGAGCCCGTCCAGCCGGGCGCGGGTGAGCACCGGCAGGCCGAGCAGGTCGGCCACCTCCAGCATCCGGTCGCCGGGCTGGTCGAGCACCTCCACCAGGCCGTCGTCGGCCCAGCGGCGGACCACCATCCGCTCGTTGGAGGTCAGGTCGGCGTCGGACAGCAGCGCCCGGTGCACGATCGCGTAGACCTGGACGCTGTCCTCGCCGATCTGCCGGGACAACGCGTCGATCACCATCCCGAGCCGCAGCAGGCTGGCCGGCCGCCCGCCGTCCAGGTTCTGCCAGCGGATCACCTCGGCCAGGTCGACCACGGCCCGCGCCAGCAACGGGTCGGTGCAGACCCGCCCCTCGATGGCGTCCAGCACCTTGCTGATCTCGAATCTCATGCCGCGCTCCGCACCATGTCGTCGCTTGACCCGGCCGGGGCCGGTCGCCCACCGGGCCGCGCGTCACCCCGGCGACGCGCCGTCCCACCACTGCGACGACCCTACCGGCCGCGTCCGACGGCGGCGTTCCCCCGCACGCCGGAAGCGGCGCACGCCACCGGCCGGGCCGGGCGGGGACACCCCCTCGACGCCCCCGCCCGGCCCGCCCGGCTCAGCCCGCGCGCAACGGTCGCCCCACGTCGTGCAGGTGCGCCAACCCCTGCCGGTACGACTCGACCAGCCCGGCCTCCGCGTACGGGATGCCCTGCTCGGCGCAGTACGCCCGGACCAGCGGGCGGGCCCGGCGCAGGTTGGCGCGCGGCAGGTTCGGGAACAGGTGGTGCTCGATCTGGTGGTTGAGGCCGCCCAGCGCCAGGTCGACGAACCGGCCGCCGCGCACGTTGCGGGCGGTGAGCACCTGCTTGCGCAGGTAGTCGAGGTCGTCCTCGGCGGTGGGCATCGGCATGCCCTTGTGGTTCGGGGCGAACGCGCACCCCATGTAGAGCCCCCAGAGTCCCTGGTGCACGGCGGCGAAGAGCAGCGCCTTGCCCGGTGACATCACCGCCAGCAGCAGGCCGACGTAGCCGGCGGTGTGCGCCGCGAGCAGCGTCGCCTCCACGGCCCGGTGCCGCACCGGGACGCGCCACCGGCCGTCCGGCTGCCGACCGGCCAGCGCCCGGACGCTCGCCACGTGCAGCGCCAGCCCCTCCAGCAGCAGCATCGGGAAGAACAGCCACGCCTGCCGCCGGGCCAGCCACCGGCTCAGTCCCCGGGTCGCCTGCGCCTGCTCGTACGTCCAGACCAACGCGCCCGCGCCGACGTCCGGGTCCTCGTCGGCGTGGTTCGGGTTGGCGTGGTGCCGGTTGTGCTTGTCCACCCACCAGCCGTAGCTGAGCCCCACGGCGAGATTGCCGGCGACCAGACCGGCCACCTCGCTGGGCCCGCGCCGACGGAACATCTGCCGGTGCCCGGCGTCGTGCCCGAGGAACGCCACCTGGGTGGTGGCCACCGCCATGACGACCGCCAGCGGCAGTTGCCACCAGGAGTCGCCGACGGCCGCCACCACCGCCCAGCCGGCCAGGAACGCGCCCAGGGTGAGCGCGATGCGGACCGCGTACCGGCCCGGCCGCCTGTCGAACAACCCGGCCTCGGCGACCCGGCGGGACAGCCGCGCATAGTCGCTGCCCCGCCGGCCCTCCGGTGCCACCACCGTCGAAGTCGTCATCCGCGATCCCCCCGCTTGCCGTGGGCCACGCCTATTCGTGACCCTCGGTGATCATTCTGTCGAAATTCGTGGCCCTGGGTAATCCCGTCATCCCCCGAACCACCGGTGGGGTTGCCCCCACCCCTGGCCGGCGTACGGCGGTCGGTCAGGTCAGGCGGGTGACGGCGGCACGCAGGCGGGCCAGGTCGCGGCGGCGTCGCTCGTACGTGGCGGCCAGACCGATCAGCGCCAGGCCACCCAGCGCGAGGAAGACCCAGCGGGGCAGCAGGTCCCAACTCCGGGCCAGCTCGTGCAGCGCCAGCGGCACCAGCGTGGCCGCCCCCAGCAGGACCGGCGCCTGCCAGCGCCGGACCGCGCCGCCGAGCACCGCGCCGAGCGCCACCGCGCCCAGCGCCAGCCGGCGCAGCGGCTGCGGGTCCGGCGCCGCCAGCACCGAGACCAGGCTGGGCAGCAGCGCCGCGCCGAGCCCCGGGCCGAGCGCCAGCCAGCTCGTCAGCCCGGGCCGGCGCCGCAGCGCGAACAGGCCCGCGCCTAGGGCCAGCGCCGCCGCCGGCACCGTGTACGCCTCCAGCACCGCCACCCCGCCGGCCGCCAGCAGCAGCCAGCCGCCGAGCAGCTCGCTGCCGCCCGCGACCGCCGCGAGAGCCGCGCGCCGGCCCGGCGTCTCACCACGACGCAGCACCCGGACCGCCACCACGACGCCCCAGAGCGCGCAGACCGCCGCCGCGTACCGCAGCGCGCCGCCGGTGAGCAGCAGCGCGAGCAGCGCCACCGCCTGCGCCACCCCCTCCAGCACCGCCCCCGCCGCCCCCGCCCCCGCCGCCGCCCCCGCCGCCCACTTCGTCGATCTTGGAGTTGTGGCGCCCATGATGTCGGGATCGCGCTTTTTGCGAACGACCACAAGTCCAAGATCGACGATCCGGGGGGTGGTCCGCAGCGCCGGTGCGGCGTGCAGGGTCACCGCCGCGACGGCCAGCACCGCGAACCCGGCGGTCCGCAACGGCAGGCCGCCGGCCAGCGGCGCGGTGACCGCGAAGCCGGTGGCCGCGGCCACCGCGCCCAGCCAGCCGGCGAGCCGGACCGCGCCCGACCACCCCGCCAGGCCCGCCACCACGCCGGCCACCACCAGCGCCCCCAGCCCGGCCAACGTCCCCGCCCGGGTGGCGACCAGCCCGCCGAACCCGAACCCGCCGAGCACCGCCCCCGACAGCACCAGCACCGGCGACCACCAGCCCGGGGCCGACACCGGACCCGCCCCCACCGAGCCCGCCACCGACGCCGGACCCGCCCCCACCGGACCCGCCTCCGCCGGGGCGACCCCGCCGGCACGCACCGTCGACACCGGACGGTCGCCCACCGGGGCGGCCGGCCGTCCGACGCCGCTGGCACCAAACGTCGACACCGGACGGTCGCCCAGCGGGGCGGCCGGGACCGGACCCGCCGTGGCGGCGGTCAGCAGCGCGGCCAGGCCGGTGCCGAACGCCACCGCCGGCACCACCGGCCAGGGCGCGCCGGCCGCCGCGAGCAGCACCGGCAGTGCCACCGCGCCGAACGGCAGCGCCGCCCGCACGCGCCGGCCGACCGGCGTCCCGACCCGGGCGTACGCCGCCGCGGCGACGCCCAGCAGCAACAGCGTCAACCCGGCCCGGGCCGCCTCCGCCGGAACCGCCGTGCCGGCCGGCGCCCCGGACCAGGGCCGGACCGGCAACTCCCCCAGCACCGCCAGCGCGCCCGGCGCGGCGGCCAGCCCCGCCAGCCCGGCCAGCGCCGCGCCGACCACCCGCGGGGCGTACGCCGGCCGGGTCGTCCCACCACCGGCGGCCAGCGCCAGCAGCACTCCCGCCGCGGCGTAGAGCGCCACCGGTTCCCGGCCCGGCACGACAAGCGGCCCGAGGCCGAGCGCGGCGAGCGCCACCGCGAGCGCCGTCGAGGCGTACCCGGTCAGGTCGGGCCACCGGCGGCGGACCGCCAGCACGGCGACCACCGGCACCACGACGGCGGCCGCCCCGCCCCGCAGCTGCCACCAGGTCGGCGCGCCCAGGCCGAGCAGCGCGACGGCCACCGCCGCCGGTACGGCGAGCAGCGCCACGGCCAGCGCGACCCCGGCGACGACCGGCTGGGCGCCCGCACCGCGCCGGCCGAGCGCCGCCGCCGTCACGCCGAGCACTGCCGTCACCGCGAGCACCGCGACGGCGCCGGCCGGCGCGGCGCAGCCGACCAGCAGCGCGTGCCCGACCAGCACCGCGCCGGCCGACGCGGCGACTCCGACGACGACCCGGCCCCGGCGCGGCCGGGCCACGGCGCCCAGCAGCAACGCGGCGGCGACCGCGAGGTCGGCGACCAGCACCACCGGCCACGGCGTGCCCACCACGGCCGGCGCGGCGAGGACGGTCAACCCGGCGGTCACCACCCCGACCAGCGGCCGGGCGGCCCGGGGCGTCAGCAGCGCCACCGCGCCGGCGACGAGCAGCAACGCGGGCGGCAACTGCCAGCCCCAGGACGGCACGGAACCGCCGGGCCGGGCCCGGACCGCGGCGACCGCGACCGCCGCGGCCGTCACCCCGGTCAGCACGACGGTGACCTGTCCCAGCCCGGCGGCCACCGCGAGCGCACCGATCCGGGGCCCGGTCCGCAACCGCGCCGGAAGCGCCCGGACCGCGCCGGCCAGCACCGCCACCGTGAGCCCGGCCGCGAGCAGCAGCAGCCCGGGACGCTCGGCGGCGACCGGACGCACCAGCGCGGCGGCCAGCACCGGCACCAGCAGCCCGGCGGCCACCGCGCGCCACGTCCGGCCACCGGCCGTGTACGCGCCCGCGACCAGGGCGAGCGCCACCACCAGCAGCGGACCGCCGGCCAGCAGCGGGGTGCCGGCCGCGCGGCCGACCGCCAGCGGCACCAGCGCGAAGCCGGCGGCCAGGGCCAGCGCCGCGCCGTGCCCGAGCCAGCCCAGCACCTGCCCGGCCCGGACCGCCCCGCCGGCCGGGCCCGTGCCGGCGCCACCCCCCAGGCGCGCGCCGCCGGCACGGGCGGTCCGGCGGCGCAGGGCGACCACCACCGCCAGGTCACCGAGCGCCAGCACGGTCAGGGCCAGCGCCCAACCGGCCGCCGCCGGCCGGGCCGCCGCCACCGCCAGCGGCAGCACCGGCTGGGCCGCCAGCCACGCCGCGAACCACGGCGCGGTCAGCCGGCTGAGTCGCCCGTAGCCGGCCGCCACGGCAGCGCTGCCGGCCGCGACCAGGGCGGCGTACCGGCTGCCCGGCCAGCCGGCCACCCCGAACAGGTCCACCGACCAGGCGGCGTACCCGTCCAGGAGCACCAGCAGCAGCCCCACCGCGGCGATCGTCTCGGCGGTGCCGCGCAGCCCGCGCGCCCGGGCCAGCAGCGGCGCGGCGAGCGCCAGCACGGTGACGGCGAGCAGGATCAGCGCCCGGCCGGCCACCCCGAACGCGGCCCAGGCGACCGCGGTGAAGACGATCGCGGCGGTGCCGAGCAGCAGCCCACCGAGCACGAAGAGCAGGCCCTGCACCGCCCGGCCGGACGTCTCCGCGCCACCGGCGCGGGCCGGTCCGGCGACGGGCGGCGCCGGCCGCACCGGCTGCATCGGCTGCGGCGGCACCCCGGCGGTGACCGGCCGGGGCGCGGGGATCTCCAGGCGGATCCGCGCCGCCAGCGCCGTCCGTCGCTGCCGGGCCGTGGACAGCCGGCCGGCCAGCTCCTGGTACGCGACCCGGGCCGCGTCCACCCGCGGGGTCAGCGCGGCGATCTCCCGGTCCAGCCGGACCACCTCGGCGGCGGGCGGGTAGGGCGGGCGACCGCAGGCGCGGCAGCCGGCGACGAGGTCGGCCGGTGCGCCGCACCCGGGGCAGGGGTAGCCGGTGTTCTCCACCCGGTCAGCCTCGCCGGTGGCGGGGCGGGCGGACAGAGTAGGGGTACCTAGGGCCGGGTGTGTTCGCGTACCCAGGCGGTGTAGTCCGGGTTGCCGCTGTCCTCCCGGGCGACCAGGATCTCCGGCACCTCGTACGGGTGGCTGGCCCGGATCTGGTCGACAAGCGCGTCCACCCGGTCCGGCGTGGTCTTGAAACGCACCGACCACTCGGCGGTGGTCTGGATCGCCGACTGCCACCAGTAGGTGCTGTCCACCGGGCCGCCGACCTGGGCACACGCCGCCAGACGGCCGGCGACGGCCGCAGCCGCCAACACGTCCGCCACCCGGCGGGCGTCCACCACCGTCGTCACCACGCAGATCTGGTCCACCAGCGCACCCTACGCGGCGTCCGGGCCGGACCGCCGCAACCGGGCACGAAAGCCACTCAGGCGTCGACCGTGCCGTCCCGGGTGGCGGCGATCCACTTGTCGATCCGGGCCCACCAGTCGAACAGCCAGTCGATGCGTTCCTGCTTGCCGGCGGGGACCTCCTCCGGCGGCACGGACCAGAACCGCATCACGATCCGCTTGTCCATCGGCAGCTCACGCCACACGTCCGCGACCGTGAGCAACTGGTCCAGGCCGGTGTGCGCCACGAAGATCACCCCGGCGTCCGGCGCGGCGTCCAGCGCGGCCAGCAGTCCACCGGGCTGCGGGGCGAGCACGTGCTGCATCCGCTCGGCCCGCAGCGCCATCCGCTCCAGCCCGAGCGACCGCAGCCGGGCGATCGCCCGCAGCCGGCGCGACGGGGTGAAGTTGCCGCCCTCCGGGAAGATCACGAAGGCGTCGTCGTCATCGAGGCCGGCGGCCAGGTGGCTGATCTGCCGTACCGCCGCGTCCCGGCCGTCCGCGCCGGGCGCGATGAACCGGTTGGGCAGCCGGTTGAGCAGCACGTCGATCGCCGGGTCCCACTGGAGGCTCTCCTTGAGCACGATCCGGGGCTCCCGGTGGAACCAGTTCACCAGCGCGTGGATCAGGATGAACGAGTCACCCGGCCCGGCGTGCCGGCAGAGCACCAGCTCGGGGCGGCCGGGCAGCGCGGTGTCCGGGTCGGTGCCGACCACGTCGATGCTCAGCCGCAGCGTCCACCGGGCCTGCCAGAACAACACCCGCAGGAAGCGGCCGGCGACCACGTAGTGGGCCCGCTGGAACGCCGGCGACCGCTTGTACCGGCCGAAGCCGGAGGCCAGCCAGAGCACGAAGAGGGTGAGCAGCGCGGCGGCGTCCCAGACCAGGTAGACGGTGCCGATCCAGAGCAGCCGCAGCGGGCGCAGCCGCCCCGGCACCAGCGGTGACGCGGCCAACGCCAGCAGCGCCCAACCGGGCAGCGTGGTGACCACGACGACGGCGAGCAGCACGACGCCGGGCCCGAGCAGCAGCCGGCGCAGCCAGCGGGGTGGCAGCGGCATCAACGCTCCAGCGCGGTGTCCAGGTAACGGCGGGAGGCGGTGTACGCCCGGCTGATCCGCCGCCCCACGGCCGCCATGTCCCGGTACGCCCACGGGCTGTCGTCGCGCGGCTCCAACCCGCCGGTCGGCAGCACGTGCACCTCGACGCCGTCGGGCAGCGCCGCCATCTCCCGGGCGAACCGGTGCCGGCGGGCGACCTCGAACGCGACCTGGGCGACCTCCCACGGCCGACGCGGCGGGCTCAGCTCGCGCTCGATCCGGCCCACCTGAAGCACGAAGATCTGCGTCGCGCCGGCCGCCACCGCCTCGCCGACCGGGATCGAGTTGACCACCCCGCCGTCGATGTAGTGCTGGCCGGCGATCTGGGCGGGTGGCAGCAGCCCGGGCACCGAGGCGGACGCGAGCACCGCCGGCACCACCGGCCCGTCGGAGAACCAGTGTTCGGCGGCGCGCTCGATGTTCGCCGCGCAGCACCGGAACGGCACGGCCAGGTCGGCGAAGGTGGTCGCCTCACCCAGTTCGCTCTCCAGCAGGCGGCGCAGTGGGCGGGGCGAGTGCAGGTGGGTCCGCGCGGCGAAGCGGCGGAGCTGCCGGGCGACCGAGTCGCCGTACACCTCGCTCGCCTCCGGGGAGGCCCAGAGCCGGACCAGCCGGTCGGTGACCGCCTCGGTCGGGTCGGCGGCGACCAGAGCGCCGTTGACCGCGCCGATCGAGGTGCCGAGCACCAGGTCGGGCCGGATCCGGGCGCGGAACAGGGCGCGCAGCATGCCGACCTCGACCGCCCCCAGCACTCCCCCGCCACCGAGCACGAACGCCACCGGACCGCCTGCCATGCCGTTCATCCTGGCACGGGGCGCGCGGTCCGGCCCGGCGTGCCCGACCGGGCACGGTGCGCCACGGCCGACGCGCGGATCGTGACGGGCTTCCGGACGCCGTTGACAGGCCGGACACATTCCCGCAACCTGGTAGCGCTCCCGAGCCCAGGCAGGTGCGAGGTGAAGGCGACACTCCAAGCCGGCCGTCTGCTGGCCCGGCGGTACCGGCTCATCGACCGGATCGGCGCCGGCGGCATGTCGGTGATCTGGCGGGCCCGCGACGAGGTGCTCGACCGGGTGGTGGCGGTGAAGGTGCTCGCCCCCTCGCTCGCCGCCGACGCCCGGTTCCGCGACATGGTGCGCGAGGAGGCCCGCTCGGCCGCGCAGCTCGACCACCCGCACGTCACCGCCGTGCACGACTACGGCGAGACGGTGGCGCCGGACGGCTCGATCACCTCGTTCGTGGTGATGGAGCTGCTCAGCGGCGAGGAGTTGGAGCACCGGCTGACCGAGGGGCCGCTGCCCTGGGCGGCGGCGGTGGAGACGGGCGCGCAGGTGGCCGAGGCGCTGGCCGCGGCGCACCGGCTCGGCATCGTGCACCGCGACGTCACCCCCGCCAACGTGATGATGACCGGCGTCGGGGCGAAGGTGCTCGACTTCGGCATCGCCACCCGGGTCGGCGCGCCGGACGAGGACGAGGACGGCGGCACGTTCGGCACCCCGGCGTACGTGGCGCCGGAACGGCTGGACGGGGCGCCGGCCCAGCCCGCCACCGACGTCTACTCGCTGGGCGTGCTGCTCTTCGAGACGCTGACCGGCCAGCCGCCGTACCCGGCGGACACCTGGGAGCAGCTCAGCGCCGCGCTGGCGGAGCACGCGCCGCCCACGCTGGACGGCGTACCCGGGCTGCCGCGGCCGGTCGCGGAGATCTGCCTGCGCTGCCTGGCCCGCGATCCGCGGGACCGGCCCACCGCGCACCGGGTGGCGGCCGTGCTCCGCGACCAGTTGCTCCCCGCCGATCCGCAGGCCGCCACCATGCTGGCGCCGACCATGACACTGCCCGCGCTGAGCCGGACGGCGGCCCCGCCGACCCAGCCGGTCCCTGTCCCGCCCGCCCCGGCGGCCCAGCCCGGCCCGGCGGGCGGACCCGGTCCGGTGGACGAACCGGCGCCGGTCGGTGGGCCGGGCCGACGCCGCGTCCTCGCGCTGGCGGGGGCCGGGGTGGTGCTGGTCGCCGCCGCCGCGTTGCTGGTGCCGGCGCTGACGCCGGACCGGACGGTCGAGCCCCGGGTGCTGCCGACCGCCGGGCCGGTGGAGACACCCACCGGCGTGCCGACCGGTGACGGGGACCCGACCACCACGCCGCCGCCCGAGCCGACCCGCGCGCCGGCCGCCACCGTCCCGGCCGCGCCGACCGACGAGCCGGCCGATGCGGCCGAGCGGGTGGACGGGCTGATCGAGGCCGGGCTGACCGACGGTCAGATCCGCAGCGACGTCGGCGTGGACCTGCGCAACCTGCTGCGCAACGCGGTGGCCGCGAACGGCGAGGACGAGGTGACCGCCGCGGTGGAGCGACTCCGCGGCAAGATCGCCGAGCGCCGACGGGAGGGCAGCATCACCCCCGGGTACGCGCGGCAGCTCGACGCCGCGGCGGCGGCGCTGGTGGTCGGGCGCACCTGACCGGTCAACCGGCGACGAGCCGCGCGACCGCCCGAGGGCCGTCGGTCGTCGCCCGCCCGGCCAGGAACCCCCGGTACACCGCCTCGTAGCCGGCGGCCATCCGCTCCACCGAGAAGCTCTCGGCGACGTGCGCGACGCAGTCGGCCGGGTCCAGGTCGGCGACCGCGCGCAGCGCCGCCGGCAACTCGTCGGCGTGGTCGCACACCAGCCCGGTGACCCCGGGACGGACCAGTTCCGGCACCGCGCCCCGGCGCAGCGCCACCACCGGCGTACCGGTCGCCATGGCCTCCACCATCACCATGCCGAACGGCTCCGCCCACTGGATCGGCATGATCAGGCAACGCGCGTCGAGCAGCAGCCGCAGCACCGCCTCGCGCTCGGCGTTCACCACAAGCGTCACGTCCTCGCCCAGCAACGGCTCCACCACCTGCTCCAGGTAGCGGCGCTCGGTCGGTTCGTTGCACTTGCCGGCCAGGGTGAGCGGCAGCCCGGCCGCCCGGCAGGCCCGGATCGCCACGTCGGGGCCCTTGTCCGGGCTGAACCGGGCGAGCCAGAGCACCGGCCCGGCCCCCGGCGCGCGCTTGTGCGGGAAGTCCCGCAGCGACATCGCGTTGTGCACCGTGCCGACCCACGGCAGGCCCGGGTTCGCCCGGCGCTGGGCGTGCGAGATCGCGATCAGGCCGACCCCCCGGTCGGTGTTGCTGAGCACGGTGCCGTACTCGCCCACCGGGTTGCCGTGCACGGTCGCCACGGTCGGCACCCGGCGGCGGCCGGCCACCATCGGGCCGATGGTGCTGTGGTCGTGCACCAGGTCGAAGTCGGCCGGGTCGACCAGGTGGTCGACGTGCGCCAGGTGGGCCAGCTCGGGCAGCGACTCACCCAACCGGTCGAACTGGAGTTCGGCGCAGGTGGAGACGAACTCGGCGGCGGTGCCGTGCTCGGTGCCGGCGCCGAACAGCGTCACCGCGTGCCCGCGGTCGATGAGCGCGTCGACCAGCCCGGCCACCAGCGTCTCCAAGCCGCCGTAGCCGGGTGGCGGCACCGACAGCCACGGCGGGACCACCATCGCGATCCGGAGCGGCCCGGCCCGCGCCCGGTCAGGCGGTGGCTGGTCGACGGCCACGAATCCCTCCCCCGCTGGTCCCCGGCGTACCCGATCGGCGGCGGGTTCCCGACGCGGCACGCGGTAAACGGCGCCCGCGCCCGGACCGATCACCGGGCCGGTGACCGGCTCACCCGGACCGGGTGAGACACGAAGAGGGGCGGTGGGCGACGAAGCCAACCCCCTTGGCTCCGTCGCCCACCGCCCCGGGAGGGAGGTAGGTCTTGCGGACTATGACGTTTCGGCGAGCGTCACGGTTGCCGTCTCGTCGGATCCGTTTCGCTTGAACTGAAGTTCGACCCGGTCGCCGACCTTGCCGGCCTGCACGGCGCCGACCAGGTCGTTGGAATCGTTGATCACCTTGTCGCCGAACTTGGTGATCACGTCACCCCGCTGGATCCCGGCCTTCTCGGCGGCGCTGCCCGGGGTGACCGCGGCGACCATCGCGCCGCCGTCCTCCGCGGCGTTCACGCTGACCCCGAGCGACGGGTGGCTGATCTTCTCGCCGCGCTGGAGCTTCTCGGCCACGTCCTTGGCCTTGTTGCTCGGGATGGCGAAGCCGACACCGATGTTGCCGTTGCTGCCCTGCCCGGCGGTGGCGATCGCGGTGTTGATGCCGATCACCTCGCCCCGGGTGTTGACCAGCGCGCCGCCGGAGTTGCCCGGGTTGATCGGGGCGTCGGTCTGCAACAGGCCGGAGATCGAGCTGGCCCCCTGCTGCGGGGTCTGCTGCTGGCCGCCCTCACCGGCGGAGATGGTGCGGTCGCGGGCGCTGAGGATGCCGGCGGTCACCGAGCCCTGAAGGCCGAGCGGGCTGCCCAGCGCGAGCACCTGGTCACCGACCTGCATGCCGTCGCTGTCGCCGAACTTCGCCGCCTTCAGGTCGCTCACGCCGCTGGCCTTGACCACCGCGAGGTCGGTCTTCGGATCCGTGCCGACGATCTTCGCCGAGGCGTTCTTGCCGTTGGCGAAGACCACCTTCACCGTGTCGCCGCTGGCGGAGGCGACCACGTGGTTGTTGGTCAGCACGAACCCGTCGGCGCTGAGGATCACCCCGGAGCCCTCACCGCTGTCCGTCATGATCGTGACGATGCTGTCCTGCACGGCAGCCGCGATCTTGGGCAGGTCGGCGCTGTTGATCACCGGAGCGGCGGAGTAGGTGCGGGTGACGCCGCCGCCGTCGTCGAGCGCGAGGGCCAACGCGCCGCCGGCCACGCCCGAGCCGAGCATCAGGGCCAGCGCCAACGCGCCGGCGCCGACGAACTTGCCGGCCCGGCTGGGCCGCGCCGGCTGCTGCTGGCCCCACGGCGGGACCGGCTGCCCGGCCTGGTGCGGCTGGTGCGGGGGGTACGGCTGCGCCTGGTACGTCGGAACGGGCCCCCCGGCGTGCGACGACGGGTAGCCGGAGCCGCCCTGCTGCGCCCACCCGCTCTGCTGCGGCGACCCGTACCAGTTCTGCGGTTGCCCCGAGGCGGGGTACGGCGGCGCGGAGGGCTGGGCGTACGGGCTGCCGGACGGCTGGGCGTACGCGCCACCCGGCGCGTACGGGCCGGCCGGCGCGGCGGAGGACGGCGCGTACGGGTTGGTCGACGTGTCGGACGACGGCGCGTACGGGCCGGCCGGCGTGTCGGACGACGGCGCGTACGGGTTGGTCGGCGCGTCGGCGTGGGCGGTGGTTCCGGCGGCCGGGGAGTCGGCCGGAACCGACGCGGCGGCCGGAGTGGAGTCCGATGTCCCGCTCTCGACGCGGGGCAGCTCGGCGGTGTGGTGCGACGGCTGGGCGTCGGCAGGTGCCGGCGACCGCTGCGGCTCGGTCTCGTGGTCGGTCATGACTACAGCTTTCCCCGTGGCACTGTCACCAGCCTGGAATCCGCCTGAATGTTTTCTGTAAGTCACTCGCCCGACTCCGGCGACTCCGGCAGCAGCGGCAGTTTCACCCGGAACGTGGCCCCGCCGCCCGGCGTGGCGACCGCCTCGACGGTGCCGTGGTGCGCCGCCACCAGCGCGGCGACGATGGCCAGGCCGAGGCCGGTGCTGGTCGGCCCGGCGGCCCGCCGGGTCCGGGCGGCGTCCACCCGGTAGAACCGCTCGAAGACCCGCTCGGCCTGCTCCGGGGTCAGACCGGGGCCGGTGTCCGCCACCTCCACCACCGCGACGTTCCCCGCCTCGGCCCGCAGCCGCAGCGTGACCGCGGCGTCCGGCGGGGTGTGGGTGAGCGCGTTGGTCATCAGGTTGCCGATCACCTGCCGCAGCCGGGCGTCGTCGCCGAGCACCACCAGCGGGCCCGCGCCCGGTTCCAGCTCCAGCTCGATCCGCCGTTCCGGGTCGACCACCCGGGCCGCCTCCACCGCGTCCGAGGCCAGCACCGGCAGCTCCACCGGGGCCAACGCGATCGGCCGTTCCCGGTCCATCCGCGCCAGCAGCAGCAGGTCCTCGACCAGCAGCCCCATCCGGGACGCCTCGTCCTCGATGCGGCGCAGCAGGTCGGCGGTCTGCTCCGGGGCCCGGGCCGCGCCCTGCCGGTACAGCTCGGCGAAGCCCCGGATGGTGGTCAGCGGTGTCCGCAGTTCGTGCGACGCGTCCGCGATGAACTGCCGCATCCGCTCCTCGGACCGGCGGGCCCGCGCCTCGGACGCCTGCGCCAGGGCGGCGGCGTCCCGGGCGCCCGTCTCGGCGCTGCGCGCCGCCGCCTCGGAGGCGGCCCGCGCGGTGAACGCGGCCTCGATCTGGGCCAGCATCGTGTTCAACGCCCGGGAGAGCCGACCCAGCTCGGAGGTGGGGCAGGCCCGCCCCTCCTCCGGGTCGGGCACCCGCCGGGTCAGGTCGCCGCCGGCGATGGCCCCCGCGGTCCGCTCGATCTCCACAAGCGGCTTGAGACTGGTACGCACGATGCCCGCGCCCACCGACGCCAGGATGATCAGCACCGCGCCGCCCACCAGCAGGTCTATCCAGAGCAGCTGCCGCACGGAGAGGTCGACGTCGTCAAGGTTCTGCCCGATCGCCCGGTACGAGTCCTCGCTGTCCTGCCGGATCATCATCCGCCACCGGACCTGCCGGTCCGCTCCCTCGACGGTGAACGCCTCCCCGTTGGCGTGCTCCTCGTACCAGCGCTGCTGCTTGATGCCGGCCGGCAGGTCCTGCTCGCTCAGCGCCCGGTCCCGGGCGAACGCCACGCGCTGGTACGTGCTGTTCCACTGGGCCACCATGTAGTCGGTGGGCAGCGTGTTCAGGTTCTCCTGACTGACCGTCACGCCGCGGTCGAGCTGGTCGTTCAGCTCGCCATCGATCCGACCCACCAGGTAGTTGTGCAGGAAGTACGCGGTGGAGACGCTGATCACGAGCAGGGCGCCGGCCACCAGCGCGAGCACGGCGGTGACCAGCTTGAGCCGGAGCGGGATCCCGCGCAGCCAGCCCTTCGCGTCGTGGACGGCGCTCACGCCGCCGGCTTGCGCAGCACGTACCCCACCCCACGCAGCGTGTGGATCAGCCGGGGCTGGGTGTTGTCGACCTTGCGGCGCAGGTAGGAGATGTACGACTCGACGATGTTGTCGTCGCCGCGGAAGTCGTAGTTCCAGACGTGGTCGAGGATCTGCGCCTTGCTGAGCACCCGGTTGGCGTTGAGCATCAGGTAGCGCAGCAGCTTGAACTCGGTCGGCGAGAGCTGCACCCGCTGGCCGGCCCGGTGCACCTCGTGGGTCTCCTCGTCCAGCTCCAGGTCGGCGAACGTGAGCCGGGACGGCGCCTGCTCGCCGGTCGCGGTGCGCCGCAGCACGGCCCGGATGCGGGCGGTCAACTCCTCCAGGCTGAACGGCTTGGTGACGTAGTCGTCGCCGCCCAGCGTCAGCCCGCGGATCTTGTCGTCGGTGGCGTCCCGCGCGGTCAGGAACACCACCGGGGTACGCGTCCCGCCCTCGCGGAGCATCCGGATGACCTCGAAGCCGTCGAGGTCGGGCAGCATCACGTCGAGCACGACCAGGTCGGGCCGGTGGTCCTTGGCGGCGTGCAGCGCCGCGCTGCCGCTGGTCGCGGTCGCCACGTCGAAGCCCGCGAAGCGCAGGCTCGCGGAGAGCAGTTCGAGGATGTTGGGATCGTCCTCGACGACGAGCAGTCGAGCCTCGGTCTGGGTAGCCGCCATGGCCCCCATCATCCGTGCTCCGGCTGCGGTCGCGCTGGGTGGTGGCTGGAAACAACCTGTGAGCTCAGCGGAGCAGTCGCCGCAGCCCGTCGAGCGCGCCGTCGAGCAGCCGGATCGCGGTCCGGAGCTGGTTGTCGCTGAGCCGCCCGGCCCGCACCAACGCGCCGACCTCGACGGTGAACGCGGCCAGCCGCTCGTCGAACTCGACGAGCAGCGGCGCCTCCGCCGGTCGGGCCGCGCCGTCGTGGTCACCGGGCCGGGTGGCCGGTGGCGGCGTCCAGCGGCCCTGCCGGGTCTGCCGGGTCACCTCGCGCAGCTCCCGCTTCAGGTCGCGCACCGAGCCGCGTACCTCGGTGCGGATCTCACCGGCCAGCGCGGAGAGGTCCTCGACGGAGGCGCTGATGTCGGCCTCCAGCGTGGCCAGCTCGTCGGCGCGTTGGCGCAACTCGGCGCGGCCCGCCTCGGTGATCTCGTAGACCTTGCGCCCGCCCACCGCGGTGTGCGTGACCAACTCCTCCACCTCCAGCCGTTGCAGGCGGGGGTAGATGGTGCCGGCGCTGGGCGCGTACAGGCCGAGGAACCGCTCCTCCAACAGGCGGATCAGCTCGTAGCCGTGCTTCGGCCCGTCGTCGAGGAGCTTGAGCAGGTAGAGCCGGAGCCGCCCGTGGGTGAACACGGCGGTCACGGCAGGTCCTCCACGTCGTCGGCGTCCGCGACCGGGCGGGCCAGCAGCGCGATGCTGCCGGACGTCGCGGACGCCCAGAGCTTACCCGCGCCCCCGCCCAGCACGCCGTGGCTGTCCTTGACCGCGCCGAACCCGTGCTGGCCGCCGCAGATCTGCGGAAAGCCGCTGGTGATCCGGCCGGAGGTGGTGTGCAGGTGCACGCTGAGGTCGCTGTCCTCGCGGACCCGGACGGTGATGCTGCCGGAGATGGCGCTGAGCCGGATCTCGCTGCCCCGTGGGTTGTCCAGGTCGCAGGTGATCGAGCCGGAGACCGCGTGGGCCCGCACCCGTTCGGGCGCGCTGTCGGCCAGGATCAGCTCCCCGGAGACCGTCTCCAGGTTGAGGTCGCCGCCGATGCCGAGCGCCTCCACCGGGCCGGAAACCACCTTGGCGGTGGTGCGTCCGCGCAGCCCCATCAGGGTGACCTGGCCCGAGGTGACGTCGACCCGGGTCTCCCGGCGCAGCCCGGAGGCGACCAGCGCGCCGTCGATCAGGTGCAGGTCGGCGAGCGCCTGGGCGGGCACGGCGACCGACACCTCGGCGCGGAACCGGCGGCGGAGCTGACCGAGCCACCAGAGCACCCCCGGCCAGCGGGGTGTCCGCTCGTGCCGGACGGTCAGCCGACCGTCGCGCAGCTCGACCACGATCGGCCGGCGGCTGATCCGGGTGACGTCGACCCGGGCCGGGCCGTCGGTGGCGACCACGTTGAGCCGGCCGCTGACCAGCCGCACGTCCAGCCGGGTGACCGGCTCGTCGAGCGTGAGCCGGCGCGGGCTGTCGACCGTCCAACTGGCCATGGCATCCTCCCCTCGCCGACGTGCCGGACGACACGTCGAGTGACGGGAGAAGCATAACGCGATACATCGCGACTGAACAAGACTGTGTCGCGTCCCCGACCCCGCCCCCAGTCCGCCTGGCGGTGCGGGACGTTCAGGCGGCCAGATCGACCAGGGCCGGGACCGGGGACACCAACGGGACCGGGGAGCGTCGGGGCGGGGCCGGGTGGATCGCGGCCTCGGCGGCGCGGGCCAGCAGCCGCCGGTCCGCCCCGTCGGCCGGGTGCAGCGCGGCGGCCACGGTCACCGACACGTTCAGGTCCCGGGCCGCCAGCACCCGCCGCAGCGACGCCCAGAGCGTCTCCGCGCCGAGGAAGGCGGGCAGCGTGCTCGCGTCACCGGCGTGCCGGTAGCCGATGCCCAGTGGCACCACCGGCGCCCCGGCCACCACCGCGGCCTCGAACATCGCCGGCCGGAAACCGCGCGTCGGGCGGCAGCCGGACCCCGCGCCGCACCAGGTGGTGCCCTCCGGGAACACCACCACCGGATGCCCGGCGCGCAGCGCGTCGGCCACCCCGGCGACGGTGACCGGCAACGCGCGCGGCCGGGACCGGTCCACGAAGATCGTGCCGGCCGCCGCGGCCAGCGCGCCCAGCACCGGCCAGCGTCGCACCTCCCGCTTGGCCAGCATCCGGGCCGGCGACACCGCGAGCACGGCGAGGATGTCCAACCAGGAGACGTGGTTGGCGACCAGCAGGGCGCGGCGGCGCGGCGGCCGGCCCCGGACCACCAGCCGCACCCCGAGGGCGCGCAGCGTCGTCCGGGCCCAGGCGCGCAGCGCGGCCCGCCGGTCGGCCGCCGGCAGCAGCGGCAGCAGCGCGGCGAGGCCGGCCCCGACCACGAGCATGCCGAGTACGCCGAACAGCCGGCCGACCCGCCGCGGCGCGGAGACGTCCGGGGCGGTGGCGTGGGGCAGGCACCGCGGTCCGCAGCCGGACGTGGGGCGCCACAGGTCCTCGCCGAGCGGGGTCACGACGCCACCTCGCCGAGGAAGTGCCGCAGGTGACGCGGGTTCATCCGGTCCAGCGAGAAGAGCACGTAGAAGTCGGCGCAGCCGAAGTCCGGGTCGTACGCCGGCTCGCCGCCGACCCACGCGCCGAGCCGCAGGTAGCCGCGGAGCAGCGGCGGGACCAGCGCCCGGCGCTCGGCCGGGGTGAGCGCCGCCGGTGCGGGTGCGGCCGGCGACTCGGCGAACCAGGGCCGGCGCGGGGTCACCCGCAGCGGCGGCGGGGCGAGGTGCCGCTCGGTGACCTGCGCCCACACCTCGGCGGCGGCGGTCCCACCGTCGGCGACCGGCACCGAGGCGCAGCCGCCCAGCCAGCGGGAGCCGCGCAGGTGCAGGTAGCGGCAGATGCCGGCCCACATCAGGTTGATCACGGCGCCGGTGCGGTGGTCGGGATGCACGCAGGAGCGGCCCGCCTCGACCAGGTCGTCGCGCAGCGGGGCCAGTGGGGTCAGGTCGAACTCGCCGTCGGCGTACCGGCGGTCGGTGCGGCCGGGCGGCAGCAGGCGGTAGGTGCCGACCACCTCGCCGGTGTCCTCGCGCAGCACCACCAGGTGGTCGCAGTGGGCGTCGAACCCGTCGGTGTCGAGCCCGGCCGCGTCGGGCGGCAGGGTGGCGCCGAGTTCGCCGGCGAACACCTCGTGGCGCAGCCGTTGCGCGGCTGCGACCACTGTCGGGTCGTCGGCGATCAGCAGGGTGTAACCGCTGGTCGTGATGGGTGCGCCAGCGGCGTGCAGAACAGCCATGGGTCCTGTGTAGGGGCCGCGGGTTGCCGGACCCGGGGGGACGGATGTCGATCCGGTGAACGCCGGTCGGCGGCGGCGTGCGGACCCGGGCCGGCGGGTGTGCGAGGCTGCCGGGCGACCACCGGCGACGACGCCGGCGGACCATCATCCGGAGGTGCACGTGCTGGTCGAGGCCCGCTTCCACGGCCCGGACGGTTCCGGCAACGGCGGCTGGAGCGCCGGGATCTTCGCCGCGCTGATCGACGACCGGGGGCCGGTGCAGGTCACCCTGCGCCGGCCGCCGCCGCTGGACACGCCGCTGACCGCCGCCGACGGCGGCATCCACGACCCGGCGGGCCGGCTGGTCGCCGAGGTACGCCGGGTCGAGCCGGTGGACGCGGTGGTGCCGCCGGTGGACCCGGCCACCGCCGAGGCCGCCGCGCGGGCGTACCCCGGTCTGGTGGACCACCCGTTTCCCCGCTGCTACGTCTGCGGCCCGGACCACCCGGACGGCCTGCGGATCTTTCCCGGCCGGCTGCCGGACGGGCGGACCGCCGCGCCGTTCCGCGCACCGGCCGACGTGGTGCCCGCGACGGTCTGGGCGGCGCTTGACTGCCCGGGCGGCTGGGCGGTGCTCTCCGCCGGCCGCCCGTACGTGCTGGGCCGGATCGCCGCGCAGGTCACCGCGCTGCCCCGGCCCGGCGACGCGTGCGTGGTGACCGGGCTCGCGGTCGGCGGCGAGGGGCGGAAGGCCGAGGTGCACTCCAGCCTGTACGGTCCGGACGGCGCGCTGCTCGGCCGGGCGCGTGCCACCTGGATCGCGCTCCCGGCCGGCTGATCTCCTCCCTGAGGAGGACGGCGCGTACACATCCCGCCTGATTGACCCGGTTGCACCGGGTTGGAAGGCTGAGCGGGGCGCCTCCGCAACGGCGTCCCACCGGCGTGCGTCCAGCGCGCCGGGGCAGGAGAGGAGAATGATGTCCGACGGGCAGCCACGCCCCAGTGCCGCGACCGGCCAGATCATCGTGTCCGGCTTGACCAAGCAATACAAGAACGTCCGCGCGGTCGACAATCTGTCGTTCACGGTCGAGCCGGGTCGGGTCACCGGCTTCCTCGGCCCGAACGGCGCCGGTAAGACGACCACGCTGCGCATGTTGCTCAACCTGGTCACGCCGACCGCCGGCACGGCCACCATCGGCGGCCACCGGTACGCCGACCTGACCGACCCGCTGCGTACGGTCGGCGCGGTGCTGGAGGCGTCCAGCGCGCACAAGGGCCGCACCGGCATCAACCACCTGCGGGTGATCTGCGCGGCGGCCGGCCTGCCGAAGTCGCGGGCGGACGAGGCGTTGGCCCTGGTCGGGCTCTCTCCGGCGGCGAAGCGCAAGTTCAAGGGCTACTCGCTGGGCATGAAGCAGCGGCTCGGGATCGCCGCCGCGATGCTCGGCAACCCGCAGGTGCTGATCCTGGACGAGCCGGCCAACGGCCTGGACCCGGAGGGCATCCGCTGGATGCGGGGCTTCCTCAAGGGCCTGGCCGCCGAGGGCCGGACGGTGCTGGTCTCCAGCCACCTGCTCTCCGAGATGCAGCTCCTCGCCGACGACGTGGTGATCATCGCGGCCGGCAAGCTGGTCCGGCAGGGCCCGGTCGAGCAGGTGATGGGCTCGATGACGCACGGCGCTGCCCGGGTGCGGGTGCGCACCCCGCAGGCGGACGAGCTGACCGCCGCGCTGCGCGAGCAGTCCGCCACGGTCGAGGCCGACCCGCACGGCGCGCTGCTGGTCAGCGGCGTGGACGCGCCGACCGTGGGCCGGATCGCGCTGGCCGCGAAGGTGGAGCTGCACGAGCTGACCACCGAACGTCCCGACCTCGAAGGGGTCTTCCTGGAGCTGACGGCCGGAAAGGCGGAGATCCGATGACGCTGGTCCGATCCGAACTGCTCAAGATCCGTACCACCAGCACCTGGTGGATCTTCGGGCTGATCACCCTCCCGCTGTGGGGGCTCGCGCTGTTCTTCAACTATCTCCAGACCGACGCCTTGACCAGCGGAAACTTTGGCGAGACCGCCGGTGAGCAGGCCGACCAGCTCCAGGCCGCCGGGGCGGCGGACAACCTGGCCGCCAACCTCTACACGAACGGCCAGTTCTTCGGGCTGCTCATCGTGATGCTGCTCGGCATCGTGGTGGTGACCAGCGAGTTCTTCCACCAGACGGTGACCACCACGTTCCTCACCGCGCCGCACCGCACTGCGGTGATGCTGGCGAAGCTGGCCGCCGCCGGCGTGCTGGCACTGCTGTTCTGGGTCGTCACCACGGCGCTCAACCTGATCTTCGCGCCGTTGATCCTGAACGCGGTGGACGTCGACTCGCAGCTCGGCAGCGGCGTGGTCTGGCGCGCGATCGCGCTCAACGGGCTGGCCTACCTGCTCTGGTCCGTGCTCGGCGTCGGGCTCGGCGTGCTGATCCGCAGCCAGATCGGCGCGACAGTGACCGGCATCCTGCTCTACCTGGGCGGCACCATCGGCGCGGCGATCGCGATCGGTCTGCTGGCGGAACGGTTCGGCGACTGGATCAGCAAGCTCCAGCTTCTGGTGCCGTCGCTGGCGTCCAGCCTGATGGTGGGCGGCGACACGGACATCCCGGGCAACCCGCCGCAGTGGGCGGGCGCGGCGGTGCTGATCGGGTACGCGGTGGTGACCGGCGTGATCGGCGTGCTGACCATCCGGCGGCGCGACATCTCCTGACCCGTCGTTCGGATTCGGCCTCGGCCGGTGACCCCGTGTCACCGGCCGGGGCCGTCGTCGTCTAGCAGGAGTCGGGACGACACGCAGCGTTTGCCGAACTTCTGGCATCTTCTGTGAAACGGGCCACCAGCCGGAGGCGAGAATGCCGGTGGCAATCGCACGGCGTAGCCTGGGATCCGTCCCCTGTGCGCCGGAGTGCCGGGCACGGGGCCCCACCGCGTGACATTCACAACCGCGTGAAAGAGGCGATTAGCGGCCGTGTCGACCCAGCAGACATCGCAGGAGAACCCACTGGCGGGTTTCGGCCCGAACGAGTGGATCGTCGAGGAGATGTACCAGCGCTACCTCGCCGACCCGTCGAGCGTCGACTCGGCCTGGCACGACTTCTTCGCCGACTACCGGCCGGCGCCGGGCGCGGCGACCCCGCGCCCGGACGGCCAGGCCAAGCCCGCGGCCAAGCCGGCCGCCCGGCCGGAGCCCGCCGAGCAGCAGGAGGCCGTCGCCACGGTCACCGAGCAGCCGGCCCCCGCCAAGGCCGCGCCCGCCAAGCCGGCCGAGAAGCCCGCCGCCAAGCCGGCGGCGAAGACGCCCGAGCCGGCCCCGGCGAAGAAGGCCGCCCCGGCGAAGCCGGCCGCCGCCAAGGCGCCGGCCGCGAGCACCGCCGGCACCACCCCGTTGCGGGGCGTCGCCGCCAAGATCGTCCAGAACATGGACGCGTCGCTCGCCGTCCCGACCGCCACCAGCGTGCGCGCGGTCCCGGCGAAGCTGGTCGTCGACAACCGCATCGTGATCAACAACCACCTGGCCCGTGGCCGCGGTGGCAAGGTCAGCTTCACCCACCTCATCGGGTACGCGATGGTCCGGGCGCTGATCGAGCACCCGGAGATGAACAACTCCTTCGTCGAGGTCGACGGCAAGCCGGCGATGCTCCGGCCGGAGCACGTCAACCTGGGCATCGCCATCGACCTGGCCAAGCCGGACGGCTCCCGCAACCTGGTGGTGCCGTCCATCAAGGGCTGCGAGCAGATGGACTTCCGGCAGTTCTGGCAGGCGTACGAGGACGTGGTCCGGCGCGCCCGCCGCAACGAGCTGACCATGGAGGACTACTCCGGCACCACCATCTCGCTGACCAACCCGGGCGGCATCGGCACGGTGCACTCGATCCCGCGCCTGATGCAGGGGCAGAGCGCCATCATCGGCGTCGGCGCGATGGAGTACCCGGCCCCGTACCAGGGCATGAGCGAGGCCACCCTGGCCGACCTGGCGGTCAGCAAGGTCATCACGCTGACCAGCACGTACGACCACCGGATCATCCAGGGCGCGCAGTCCGGCGAGTTCCTCAAGGTGATGCACGAGCTGCTGCTCGGCGAGCGCGGCTTCTACGACGAGATCTTCACCTCGCTGCGCATCCCGTACGAGCCGGTGCGCTGGATGCGCGACGTGGCCGTCGACAGCGAAGGCCAGATCAACAAGACCGCGCGGGTGCACGAGCTGATCCACGCGTACCGGGTGCGCGGTCACCTGATGGCCGACACCGACCCGCTCGAGTTCAAGATCCGCAAGCACCCGGACCTGGACGTGCTCCAGCACGGGCTCACGCTGTGGGACCTGGACCGCGTCTTCCCGGTCAACGGCTTCGCCGGCAAGCAGCGGATGAAGCTGCGGTCGATCCTCGGCGTGCTGCGGGACTCCTACTGCCGCCGGGTCGGCATCGAGTACATGCACATCCAGGACCCGGAGGAGCGGCGCTGGATCCAGGAGCGGGTCGAGCGCAAGTACGAGAAGCCCAGCTCCGACGAGCAGAAACACGTGCTCAACCGGCTCAACGCGGCCGAGGCGTTCGAGACGTTCCTCCAGACGAAGTACGTCGGCCAGAAGCGCTTCTCGCTGGAGGGCGGCGAGTCGCTGATCCCGCTGCTCGGTGAGGTGCTGGAGTCCTCCGCCGAGG
The DNA here is from genome assembly GCF_045040125.1 of Micromonospora sp. NBC_01392. Taxonomy (NCBI): domain Bacteria; kingdom Bacillati; phylum Actinomycetota; class Actinomycetes; order Micromonosporales; family Micromonosporaceae; genus Micromonospora; species Micromonospora sp. NBC_01392. Next base: position 6,226,733 of record NZ_CP109549.1, read on the forward strand.
CCGGGCTGGACGAGGTCGTCATCGGCATGGCCCACCGCGGCCGGCTCAACGTGCTGGCCAACATCGTCGGCAAGCCGTACGAGAAGATCTTCTCCGAGTTCGAGGGGCACCTCGACCCGCGGTCCACGCAGGGCTCCGGCGACGTGAAGTACCACCTCGGCCAGAACGGCAAGTTCACCACCCCGGACGGCGACCACGCGGTCAAGGTGTCGGTGGTGGCGAACCCGTCGCACCTGGAGGCCGTCGACCCGGTGCTGGAGGGCATCGTCCGGGCCAAGCAGGACCGGATCGACCTCAAGCTGGAGGGGTACACCGTGCTGCCGCTGGCGGTGCACGGTGACGCCGCCTTCGCCGGCCAGGGCGTGGTCGCCGAGACGCTCAACCTGTCCCAGCTGCGCGGCTACCGCACCGGCGGCACCGTGCACGTGGTGGTCAACAACCAGGTCGGCTTCACCACCGCCCCGGAGTACAGCCGGTCCAGCCTCTACAGCACCGACGTGGCCCGGATGATCCAGGCGCCGATCTTCCACGTCAACGGCGACGACCCCGAGGCCGTGGTCCGGGTCGCCCGGCTGGCCTTCGAGTACCGGCAGGCGTTCAACAAGGACGTCGTGATCGACCTGGTCTGCTACCGCCGGCGCGGGCACAACGAGGGCGACGACCCGTCAATGTCCAACCCGCAGATGTACAAGATCATTGACTCGAAGCGGTCGGTCCGGAAGCTCTACACCGAGGAGCTGATCGGGCGCGGTGACATCACCGTGGAGGACGCCGAGGAGCTGCTGCGGGACTACCAGGCGCAGCTCGAACGCGTCTTCAAGGCCACCCGGGACGCGGCCACCACGCCGCGCCAGCTCAGCCGCCCGAAGCGGGAGGAGGAGCCGGAGCCGCAGGTCGACACCGCGACCGACGCCTCCGTGGTCAAGGCGATCGGCGAGGCGCACGTCAACCTGCCGGAGGGCTTCACCCCGCACAAGCGCATCCAGCAGCTCCTGGAGCGGCGCCGGAAGATGTCCGTCGAGGGCAACATCGACTGGGGCTTCGGCGAGATCATCGCGTTCGGCGCGCTGCTGCACGACGGCGTCACCGTCCGGCTCGCGGGGCAGGACTCGCGTCGCGGCACGTTCGTCCAGCGGCACGCCTCGGTGGTCGACGCCCGCACCGGCGACGACTACCTGCCGCTGAAGACGTTCACCGCCGACGGCGAGCGGTCCCGCTTCTTCGTGCACGACTCGCTGCTCTCCGAGTACGCCGCGATGGGCTTCGAGTACGGCTACTCGGTGGAGAACGTCAACGCGCTGGTGGCCTGGGAGGCCCAGTTCGGTGACTTCGTCAACGGCGCCCAGTCGGTGATCGACGAGTTCATCTCCTCCGGCGAGGTGAAGTGGGGCCAGCGCTCCGCGGTCACCCTGCTGCTGCCGCACGGCCACGAGGGCCAGGGGCCGGACCACACCTCCGGCCGCCCGGAGCGCTTCCTCCAGCTCTGCGCCGAGGACAACATGCGGGTGGCCATCCCGACCACCCCGGCGAGCTACTTCCACCTGCTGCGCCGGCAGGCGCTGTCGCCCAAGCGCAAGCCGCTTGTGGTGTTCACGCCGAAGTCGCTGCTGCGGCACAAGCTCTGCGTGTCGCCGGTGGAGGACTTCACCACCGGCACGTTCCAGCCCGTGCTGGCCGACACCGCCGCCCCGGCGCCGGAGCAGGTCAAGCGCGTGCTGCTCTGCTCGGGCAAGGTCTACTACGACCTGTTCCAGGCCCGGCAGGAGCGCGGCGTCACCGACACCGTGATCCTCCGGATGGAGCAGCTCTACCCGCTGCCGGTCGAGGAGGTCCGGGCCGCGCTGGCGCAGTACCCGAACGCGGAGGACTTCGCCTGGGTCCAGGAGGAGCCGGCCAACCAGGGCGCCTGGTCGTTCGTGGCGCTCAACCTGCTGGAGCACCTGCCCGAGGTCCGGCTGCGCCGCATCTCCCGGCCGTCCGCCGCCGCCCCGGCGGTCGGCTCGGCGAAGATGCACGAGGTCGAGCAGAACGCGCTGATCGAGGCGGCCCTGCCCCGCCCGTGACACCCCACCGCACGCGGCCCGTCCCTCCACCGGGGCGGGCCGCTGCCGTACGACGAGAGGACGACCGTGTACTTCACCGACCGTGGCATCGAGGAGCTGGTCGAGCGTCGGGGCGACGAGCAGGTCAGCCTGGAGTGGCTGGGCGAGCGCCTGCGCGACTTCGTCGACCTGAACCCGGAGTTCGAGACGCCGATCGAGCGGTTCGCCACCTGGCTGGCCCGCCTGGACGACGAGGATGACGAGTGACTGTTCGCATTTGACTAGTTCCGCTGCGTGACGTCCACTGTTGAGGTATGGACCCCGGGAACCGCAAGCCACCGCAGGACGCGGTGACCGTACGCCACCTGCGCCTCGGCATCGGATCGGTGGGCCTCGCGCTGCCGGTCGTGTTGGTGGTCGGCCACGTCGCCGTCACCCGACGCCTCACCCTGCTGGACTCGCTCAGCGGGTACTACCACTCCGAGATGCGGGACGTCTTCGTCGGCGCGATGTGCGCCGTCGGCGTCTTCCTGATCAGCTACCGGTACCGCCGGCCGGAGGACCTACTGGGCACCGGGGCCGGCGTACTGGCGATCGTGGTGGCCCTCTTCCCCACCGCGACGGGCGTGCCGGCCGCCACTGTCGACGGCGTCGACCGGACGGCCGGCGTGGTGCACCAGGTAGCCGCCGCCGGGCTCTTCGCCCTGCTCGCGGTCTTCTGCCTGGTCCTCTTCGTCCGCCCGGACCGGGCCGGGGTGCCGCCCCGGCGTGCGGCGCAGGTCTTCTACCGGGCCTGCGGCGGGCTCATCCTGCTCGCCATCGCGCTCGCGCTGGCCAGCACGCGCCTCCCGGCCGACGTCCGGCACACGCTCAAGCCGGTGCTGTGGTGCGAGACGCTCGCCGTCTTCGCCTTCGGCGCGGCCTGGGTGGCGAAGAGCGACGCGCTGCTGCTCGCCGCCGAGCCGGCCGGCGGGCCCGACGTCCCCGAGCCCGAGCCCCGGACGACCACGCCGGCGTGACCGACGGTCAGGCGGCGGTCCGTCGCGCCGTCGCGTCGAGATTTCCGGTACGCCGCAGCTTCTGCCAGCCCAGCCGGCCACCGGTCAACGCGGTGACCACGGACTGGATCAGCACCAGGTACATCAACTGCCGGTAGACGAACTGCTGCAACGGCAGCACCCACAGCACGCCGAGCTTCTCCCGGTCCAGCCGGAACGCCACCACCGCGGTCACGAACTGCACCGCGAGCATCGCCAGCCAGGCCGCCACGGTCTCGGTCCGGTCCAGGAAGACCAAACCGTTGGCCAGCATCGCGTCGACGGCGGGCTTCTCCCAGTCCCGGCTGTCGACGTCGTTCACCACGGTCAGGTAGCCCAGTTCGCCGGCCTGCCGCAGCATCGGCCAGTCGCGGTCGGTGTAGGCGTCCGCGCTCGACGAGTACGGGAAACGCAGCAGCGAGGTCCGGACGCCTGTGGTGCTGGCGATGGCGAGCTGGGCCTGCGCGTACTCCAGCTCGCGCCGCCAGCCGGGCAGGACGGCCAGGTCGGGATGGGTGAACGTGTGCACGCCCAGTTCGTGCCCCTCGGCCACCATCCGGCGAGCCAGCGCGGGGTTCCGGACGACCTGCGTGCCGATGACGAAGAAGGTGGCCTTCACCTGGTACTTGTCCAGGACGCGCAGCACCTCCGGCGTCCACCCCACGCGATCTTGCAGTTGCCGCCCCGGCAAAAGCCGCTTTCCGGTCGCACGAGGGGCCGCAACCGCAAGATCGGCGGGAGGAGAAGACGGGGGACAAGGACCCGGGCGGGGGGATGGGCGATCTTGTAGCGTGAGGTCGTGGCGCGCAGCGTGTACCTGACCGGCGTGGGGTCCGGCGGAGGAAAGTCGACGGTGGCGCTCGGCCTGGCCGAGCTGCTGTCCCGGCAGGTCGAGCGGATCGGCGCGTTCCGGCCGCTGGTCGCCGGCGGTGACACCCCGGACCCGATCCTGGCCCTGCTCACCGAGCGCTACCGGGTGGAACTGCCCGTCGACAAGCTGCACGGCGCGACGTACGCCGAAGCCACCGCGCTGGTCACGAACGGCCGGCGGGAGGAGCTGATCGCGGCGATCGTGGCCCGCTACCGGGAGGTGGAGCGGCGCTGCCCCGCCGTCGTGGTGGTCGGCAGCGACTTCGCCGACGGGGACGGCGCCGGCCCCCGTGAGCTGGCCTTCAACGCCCGCCTGGCGATCGAGTTCGGCAGCGTCGTGGTGCCCGTGGTGGACGGGTTCGACCAGCCGCCCGAGGCCATCGCGGCGGCGATGCGCGGCGCGTACCACGATCTGGCCGACCTCGGCGCGACAGTGGTGGCGGTGGTCGCCAACCGGGTACCCGGCCCGATGACGCTGCCCGAGCTGCCGGTCCCCGCGTACGCGATCCCGGAGGTGCCGACCGTGTCCGCGCCGACGGTGGCCGAGGTGGCGACCGCGCTCGACGCCACCCGGCTCGCCGGCGACCGGGCCGCGCTGGACCGCGACGTGCTCGACTACGTGGTCGGCGCGGCGCACGTGCCGACGCTGCTGGACCACCTCACCGACGGCGCGCTGGTGATCACCCCGGGCGACCGGGCCGACCTGCTGGTCGCCGCCGGCGCCGCCCACGTGGCCGGGCAGGTGTCGCTGGCCGGGCTGGTGCTCACGCTCGGCGAGCAGCCCGACCCGCGCGCCATGCGGCTGGTCGAGCGGATGAACACCGGGCTGGCGGTGCTGTCGGTGACCAGCGACAGCTACGACACGGTCGAGGCGTCCAGCCGGATCGAGGGCCGCCCCAGCACCGCCAACCCGCGCAAGGTCGAGGCGGCCCTGGGCGCGTTCGAGCGCTGCGTGGACACCGACGACCTGGCCGCCCGGCTCCGGGTCACCCGCTCCGCGCGGGTCACCCCGCTGATGTTCGAGAACGACCTCATCGACCGGGCGCGGGCCCGACGCCGCCGGCTGGTGCTGCCCGAGGGCGCCGAGGAGCGCATCCTGCGCGCGGCGGAGGTGCTGCTGCGCCGCGGCGTCGCCGAGCTGACGCTGCTCGGGCGGCCGGACGAGATCGCCCGGCGAACCCGCGAGCTGGGCGTCGACGTCGGCGACGCGCAGCTCGTCGACCCGGCGACCAGCGAGTGGCGCGACGAGTTCGCCGCCGCGTACGCGAAGCTGCGCGCCCACCGGGGCATGACGCCGGAGCTGGCGCACGACATCGTGGCGCAGCCCAACTACTTCGGCACCATGATGGTGCAGGCCGGCCGCGCCGACGGGATGGTCTCCGGCGCCACCCACACCACGGCCGCCACCATCCGGCCGGCCTTCGAGATCATCCGGACCGTGCCCGGCGTCTCGGTCGCGTCGAGCGTCTTCTTCATGCTGCTCGCCGACCGGGTGCTGGTCTACGGCGACTGCGCGGTCAACCCCGACCCGGACGCCGCCCAGCTCGCCGACATCGCCCTCTCCTCGGCCGACACCGCGGCCCGGTTCGGCATCGAGCCGCGGGTGGCGATGCTGTCGTACTCCACCGGCAGCTCCGGCGCCGGCGCCGACGTGGAGAAGGTCGCGGCGGCCACCGAACTGGTCCGGAAACGCCGGCCGGAACTGCTGGTCGAGGGGCCGATCCAGTACGACGCGGCGATCGACCCGCAGGTGGCCGCCACCAAGCTGCCGGACAGCCCGGTGGCGGGCCGGGCCACCGTGTTCATCTTCCCGGACCTGAACACCGGCAACAACACGTACAAGGCGGTGCAGCGCTCGGCCGGCGCGGTGGCGGTCGGCCCGGTCATGCAGGGCCTACGCCGACCGGTCAACGACCTGTCCCGGGGCGCGACCGTGCCGGACATCGTCAACACGGTGGCGATCACCGCCATCCAGGCCGCCACGGAGGCGTCGCAATGAGCCGCATCCTGGTCCTCAACAGCGGATCCTCATCGGTCAAGTACCGGCTGTACGACGGCGACGAAGTGCTCGACAAGGGCACCGTGGAGCGGGTCGGCGAGCCGGGCGGCGGGCCGGCCGACCACGAGAGCGCGGTCCGGGAGATCATCGAGCGGCTCGACCTCGACGGGCTGGCCGGCGTCGGGCACCGGGTGGTGCACGGCGGACGGCGGTTCAGCGCCCCGGTGCTGATCGACGACGCGGTCGTCGCCGGGATCGAGGACCTCGTCCCGCTGGCCCCGCTGCACAACCCGGCCAACCTGGCCGGCATCCGGGTCGCCCGGGAGGCGCTGCCGGACACCCCGCAGGTGGCCGTCTTCGACACCGCGTTCCACCACACGCTCCCCGAGGCCGCCGCCACGTACGCGATCGACCGGGCCACCGCCGAGCGGTACGACGTGCGCCGCTACGGTTTCCACGGCACCTCGCACGCGTACGTGTCGCGGCGGACCGCCGAACTGCTCGACCGGCCGTACGCCGAGCTGAACACCATCACGCTGCACCTGGGCAACGGGGCGAGCGCGTGCGCGGTGCGGGGCGGTCGCAGCGTGGCCACCTCGATGGGCATGTCCCCGCTGGAGGGCCTGGTGATGGGCACCCGCAGCGGCGACCTCGACCCGACAGTCATCTTCCACCTGCGCCGCGAGGCGGGGATGGGCGTGGACGAGATCGACGACCTGCTCAACCACCGCAGCGGCCTGCTCGGGCTGACCGGTGTCAACGACATGCGGGAGGTGCTGGCCCGCCGGGACGCCGACGACCCGGCCGCGGCGCTGGCGTTCGACGTCTACTGCCGGCGGATCACCGGCTACGTGGGCGCGTACTACGCGCTGCTCGGGCGCGTCGACGCGATCGCTTTCACCGCCGGGGTCGGCGAGCACGCCGCCGGAGTGCGGGCCGCGTCGCTGGCCGGCCTGGAGCGGCTCGGCATCGCCGTCGACCCGGCCCGCAACGACGGCACCGGTGACCGGCTGATCTCGCCGACCGGTGCCGAGGTCGCGGTGCTCGTGGTCGGCACCGACGAGGAGCGGGAGATCGCCCGGGAGACCCGCGAGGTGCTCGCCGCCTGATCACGGTCGACGCCACCGCGCCGAGGTGCCGACATCCCGGCGCGTCCGACGCCACGCAGACATCCCGGCGCGTCCGACGCCATGCCGACATCCCGGCACGTCAGACGTCACGCACAGGCATCCTGGCGTGGACAGCGTCACGGCGTGCCGGCGTGGACCAGCGCCACGGCGTGCCGGCCGTGGGGCCGGGTCAGCCCAGGGCGACCCAGGCGACCAGGGCGACGACCACCACGGCGGCGACGGCGAGGCCGGCGATCAACGGCAACCGGGACGGCGCGGGCGCCGCCGCAGCCGGCTCGGGCGTGTCCACGAAGGCGCGGAACTGCGCGGTGTTACCGCTGGGGTCGGTGTAGTTCTCAGCCATGCGGGTGACCCTAGCGAAGCCCACCGCCCGCCAGTGTCCCGCCGGGCCGGAGTCGGCCTGCCCGGGCGGCCGGGGCGGGCAAACCCCGGCCGGGTGGCGGAGGCGTGGCCCGGCCGGGTGGCGGGGGCACCCGCCCGGACGGCGGGCGCGGTCGGCCCGCTCGGCTGCCTACCGTGCAGGCATGACGGGGCGGCGGCTGGTGGCCGTGTTGACGACGGCGCTACTGGCCGGCTGCGGGTCGGCGGTCGCCACCACCGGCCCGGTCCCGGCCGGCGTCCGGACCGCGCCGCAGCACCCGTACGCGGTGGGGATGCGGCAGTTCACCATCGACCCGGACGGTCCTCGTCCCCTGCCGGTCACCGTCTGGTACCCGGTGGACCCGGCCGCCGTCCCCGACCCGGTCACCGCCCTCCCCGCCACGCCGCACCCCGCCGACATCCCGGGGCCGCACTCCGCCAGACCGCGCTCCGCCGACCCCTCCGGACCGCGCTCCGCCGACCCCTCCGGGGCACGCTCCCCGGACCCCTCCGGACCGCACTCCCCCGCCCCCTCCGGAGCACGCTCCCCGGACCCCTCCGGACCGCACTCCCCCGCCCCCTCCGGAGCACGCTCCCCGGACCCCTCCGGACCGCACTCCCCCGCCCCCTCCGGAGCACGCTCCCCGGACCCCTCCGGACCGCACTCCCCCGCCCCCTCCGGAGCACGCTCCCCGGACCGCTCCGGACCTCGCTCCCCCGACCCCTCCGGACGGGACCGGGGGGCCGTTCCACCGAGCCCCGGCACGGAGGCCGGGCCGATGGTCCGGACGCGGGCGCCGGTGGCCGCCGGGCGGTTCCCGGTGGTCGTCTTCAGCCACGGACTGCGCAGCCTGCCCGCGCTGCACGCACAGCTGACCACCCGCTGGGCCGCCGCCGGTTTCGTGGTGGCGGCACCCACCTACCCCCGTACCAACCTGCGCGCCCGCGCCTTCACCCGCGACGACGTCCGCAACCAGCCGGCCGACGCCCGGCGACTGGTCCGTCACCTGGTTCGCCTGGGCGCACGCCCCGGTGACGCGCTCGGCGCGCACCTGGCCGTGGACCGGTTCGCCGCGGCCGGGCACTCGGCCGGTGGCCACACCACGCTCGGCATGTTCGTCGCCGGGCGATGGTCCCCGCTGCGGGCCGGGATCGTGATCGCCGGTGGCCGGCCGGTCGCCGGCCTCGCGCGACCGTCGACGCCGATGCTGTTCGTGCACGGCGCCGCCGACCGGATCGTGCCGGAGTCGATCGGCCGGGCCGCGTACGCCCGCTGTCTCGGGCCGGCCGCCTTCCTCAGCCTGCCCGGTCAGGGCCACGGCGAGTACCTGAACCCGGGCCGCCCCGGCTTCACCGAGGTGCTCGCGACCACCACGGACTTCCTCCGCTGGACGCTCTACGCCGACCGGACGGCCCTGGGCCGCCTCCCCACCGACGCCACCACCCCCGGCGTCACCACGTTCACCACCCGCGCCCTCCCCACCTGACCTCCCCTCCCCGCCCCAGCCCGTCCCTCCCCGCCCCTCCCCGCCGATCATGAAGTTGACGGTGCTCGTCGTCCGATTTGTCACCGCCAACTTCATGATCACCTGATGGGGCGGCGGGGCGCGGCGGGGCAGGGGGCGGGGGTAGGTTCGGGCGGTGGACGGGCTGGTGGAGCGGCAACTGGGCGCGATCGGCGAGGTGGTCGAGCTGGCCGGCGCGGACGGCATCGAGGTGTGGCTGCGCGGCGGCTGGGCGATGGACTTCCACCTCGGGGCCGTGAGCCGACCGCACGTCGACGTCGACTGGTACTGCTGGCGGCGCGACGCCGAGCGGTTGGCCGTCCGGCTCGGCGGGCAGGGCTGGCGACCCGATCCGCGCATGCCGGCCGCGCAGCAGCTCGACCTGCTGCGGGGCGATGTCGAGCTGAGCTTCGCCTACCTGGAACGGGTCGCGGCGGGCCGGGTGGTGGTCGGCGCCGGTCCATGGGCGGGCACGCCCCTGCCGGCGGGGATGCTCGACGCGCCGGCCGGCCGGATCGGGTCGCTCACCGCACCGGTGATCAGTGTCACCGCGCAGATCGAGTTCAAGGAGATGTTCCCGGTCTGGATGCCGGAGCGGCCCCGCCGTGCGAAGGACGCCGCCGACCTGGCCCGCCTCCGGGCCTCGGTCGGCGACCGTCCGGCGGGCTGACCCAGCCGCCGCTCGCCGCCCGCCCAAGGTGTTAAGCGGGGGCCCCTCCTCTACCGCAGGCGTTAACAGGGGGCCCCTCCTTACCCGCCCGGCCAGCGGGGGACGCGAGGCACAATCGAGGGCATGCGCTGTCGTTCCGTCGTTCTGGCCACCGCCGTTGCCCTGCTGGGCGTCGGTCTGGCCGGCTGCTCGGAGCCGACCGCCCCGACCGGGCGGCCCGCCCCCGACACGTCCCCGAAGAGTGCCACCCCGACGCCCCGCGTACCGGCCGGCAAGGCGCCCGCGACGAGCTTCGCGGTCGGCGTACGCCAACTGAAGCTGAACCGCGACGGTGATCGACCGTTGCCGGTGTCGCTCTGGTATCCGGCGGTGGGACCGGCCGGCGGCGCGGCGAAGCGGTCCGTCCCGGCGGCGGCCGGGCGGTTCCCGGTGGTGGTGTTCAGCCACGGGCTGGGTGCCCGGCCGGAGGACTACCAGGTGTTGCTGACGCGCTGGGCGGCGGCCGGATTCGTGGTGGCCGCGCCGCGCTTCCCGCACACCGGGCGGGGCGGCGACGGCAACCCGCTCGACGTGCTCAACCAGCCGGCCGACGTGTCGTACGTGCTGAGCCGGGTGCTCGCGCTCGACGCGACGGCGGGCGATCCGCTGCGCGGCCGGCTGGACCCGGACCGGGTGGCCGCGACCGGGCACAGCGCCGGCGGGGTGACCACCATCGGGCTGTTCACCACCGGCCGGGACGAGCGTCTGGACGCGGGCATCGTCTTCGCCGGTACGGCGCTCGGCGTGGGCACCGCGTTCGCCGGCGCCGCCGCACCGCAGTTGTTCGTGCACGGCGAGGCGGACGAGGTGGTGTCGTACGCGGCGGGCAAGGCCGTCTTCGACGCGGTGCCGTGGCCGAAGGCGATGCTCAGCCTACCGAAGGGTGACCACGGCCGGGCGCTGCTCGGCGACGGGAGGACGCTGCGGGTGGTCGCCGACACCACAGTCGAATTCCTGCGCTGGACGCTCTACGGCGACCCCACCGCAAAGACCCGCCTCCCCGCCGACGCCACCCGAGGCAACATAGCCACCCTCAACGACCGGCTGTAAGGAGGGGCCCCTTCTTAACGTCTCCGGTAGAGAAGGGGCCCCTTCTCACCACGCCGGCCTCACGCCGTGTGGTCGACGACCACCTTGCCGAAGACCTCGCCGGAGTGCAGCCTGGCGAACGCGTCGGAGATGTCGCTGAACGGCACCACCCGGTCCACCACCGGCCGGACCCCGTGCTCGGCGCAGAACGCGAGCAGTTCGGTCAGCTCGTCCGGGGTGCCCATGGACGTGCCGAGGATCTCCAACTGCATGGCGAAGACGCGGCGCAGGTTGACAGTGGGCTCGTGCCCGGCGGTCGCGCCGGAGACCACGATCCGGGCCATCGGCGCGGCCGACTTCAGCGAGTGGTCGAACGTGGCCGCGCCGACCGTCTCGATCACCACGTCGACCCGCTCCGGCAGGCGCGCGCCGGGCTCCAGCGCGGTGGCGCCCAGCTCGGTGATCCGCTCCCGCTTGGCGGCGTCGCGGCTGGTCGCGTACACCCGCTTGCCGAGCGCGACGGCGAGCGCGACCGCCGCGGTGGCCACGCCCCCGCCGGCGCCCTGGACCAGCACCGACTCGCCGTCGGCGACGCGGCCCTTGGTGGTGAGCATCCGCCACGCGGTGAGCCAGGCCGTGGGCAGGCACGCCGCGTCGGTCGCCGCCAGGCCGTCGGGCAGCGGCAGCAGGTTCATCCGGGGTACGGCGACCAGCTCGGCGAACGTGCCGGGGAAGTGCTCGGAGAGGATGGAGACGCCGCGCGGGTCGCCCGGGGTGGGCACCACCGGGTAGATGACCACCTCGTTGCCGTCCGGGTCGGTGCCGACCGCGTCGCAGCCGAGGATCATCGGGAGCTGGTCCGCGGTCAGGCCCACGCCACGCAGCGACCAGAGGTCGTGGTGGTTGAGCGAGCTGGCCCGCACCCGCACGGTGACCCAGTCGTCCTGCGGGTGGACCGGCTCGGGACGGTCGCCGACGGCGAGCGCGGCGAGCGGGTTGTCGGCGTCGAAGGCCGAGGCATAGGCGGCACGCATGATCGGCACGGTAACAAGCTGAGCGGGCGTTAAGAAGGGGCCCTTCCTATGCGAAATGCGATAAGAAGGGGCCCCTCCTTACACCTCAGCGGCGGGCGACGCCGTCGCGGCGCGCGGCTTCGGCGACCGCGTCGGCGACCGCCGGGGCGACGCGCGGGTCCAGCGGGGACGGCACGATCGCGTCCGCGGTCAGCGACCCGGCCACCACGCCCGCGATGGCGTCGGCGGCGGCCACCTTCATCCCGTCGGTGACCCGGGTGGCCCCGGCGTCCAGCGCGCCCCGGAACACGCCCGGGAAGGCGAGCACGTTGTTGATCTGGTTGGGATAGTCGCTGCGCCCGGTGGCCACCACCGCGACGTGCCGGGCGGCCACCTCGGGGTGCACCTCCGGCGTGGGGTTGGCCAGCGCGAAGACGATGCCGCCGGGGGCCATGCCGGCCACCGCCGCCTCCGGGATCTGCCCGCCGGAGACGCCTACCAGCACGTCCGCGCCGCGCAGCGCCTCGGTGACGTCGCCCCGGCGGCCCTCGGCGTTGGTCAGCTCGGCCAGCTCGGCCTTGGTGCCGGTCAGCTCGCGGTGCCGGCCGATGATGCCGCGCGAGTCGCAGACCACCACCCGGGCCGGGTCGACGCCGCCGGCGATCAGCATCTTCGTCACCGCCACGCCGGCCGCGCCGGCGCCGCTGACCGCGACCCGCAGGTCACCGAGCTTGCGGTTGAGCAGCGTCGCCGCGTTGCGCAGCGCGGCCAGCACCACGATCGCGGTGCCGTGCTGGTCGTCGTGGAAGACCGGGATGTCGAGCGCCTCGTCCAGCCGGCGCTCCACCTCGAAGCAGCGCGGTGCGCTGATGTCCTCCAGGTTGATGCCGCCGAACGAGGGCGCGAGCGCCTTGACCGTCGCCACGATCTCGTCGACGTCCTGGGTGTCCAGGCAGACCGGTACCGCGTCCACGCCCCCGAACTGCTTGAACAGCACCGCCTTGCCCTCCATCACGGGCAGCGCGGCGCGTGGGCCGATGTTGCCCAGGCCGAGGACGGCGGAACCGTCGGTGACCACGGCGACGGTGTGCGACACCCAGGTGTAGGTGTCGGCGAGCGCGGGGTCGGCGGCGATCGCCTCGCAGACCCGGGCGACCCCCGGGGTGTACGCGAGGGAGAGGTCCTCCCGGCTGGTCAGCGGCACGGTGGAGGCGACGGCCATCTTGCCGCCGAGGTGGAGCCGGAAGACGGGATCAGCGGGGTCCGGGGTGGACGCAGACATGGTGACTCCAGGATCTGTCGAGCAGACGGACCGGCCGGCGCGGTCAGCGGTGGTCAGCGACCGGCGGGGCGGCGGTGCGGGGGTCACCCGGGCACGTTCCGAGCATAACCACGCACCGGCTCCCAGGATGTGAGCGGGGTCATATCCATGACTACCCCTGCCGGCCCCTGATCCGTCCCGGACGCGGCCACCACCGCGCCACCACCCGACCCTGGACGTCGGCCACCCCGTACGCCCGGGAGTCGTCGGTGACCAGGTCGTTGTCGCCGCGCAGCCACCAGCCACCGTCCCGTGGCTCGACCGCGCGCTTCACCACCAGCAGGTCCGGTCGGCTGCGGAAGACCGCGACCACCACGTCGCCGGCGCGGACCGGCCGGCCACCGGTGCGGACCAGCACCGCGTCGCCGTGACGCAGCGTCGGGGACATGGACGGGCCGGTGATCAGCACGGGCAGCACGGGTTTCACCTCCCGCCCGCTGGAAAGCATCTCCAGGAGTAATGTCGTCTTGGATCATCGCAAACATCCCATGGAGGACCCTGATGCGCCTTCCTCGCATCCTCACGCCCCGGGTGACCGCCAGTGCCCACTGTGACCTGCCCTGCGGCGTCTACGACCCGGCCCAGGCCCGGATCGAGGCCGAATCGGTCAAAATGATCTGCGAGAAGTACCAGGCGAACACCGACCCGGAGTTCCGGACCCGCGCCATCCTGATCAAGGAGCAGCGGGCCGACCTGGTCAAGCACCACCTGTGGGTGCTCTGGACCGACTACTTCAAGCCGGCGCACTTCGAGAAGTACCCGCACCTGCACCAGCTCTTCAACGAGGCCACCAAGCTGGCCGGCGCGGCCGGCGCCAAGGGCGGCACCGACCCGGCCAAGGCCGACGAGCTGCTCTCGAAGATCGACGAGATCTCCAAGATCTTCTGGGAGACCAAGCAGGCGTGACCTCGCCTGGCACGGCACCGACGATCCGGCCGGTACGTCCCGAGGACGTACCGGCCGTCGTCGCGATGGTGCACGAACTCGCCGCGTACGAGCGCGCCCCGGAGCAGTGCCACCTCACCGTCGAGCAGCTCCACGCGGCGCTCTTCCCGAACGCTCCGGCGTTGTTCGGGCATGTCGCGGTGGACGCGGCGGACGAACCGGTGGGCTTCGCGCTCTGGTTCCTCAACTTCTCCACCTGGGCCGGCGTGCACGGCATCTACCTGGAGGACCTCTACGTCCGCCCGGACGCCCGGGGCACCGGCGCCGGCCGGCAACTGCTGGCCACGCTGGCGGCGATCTGTGTGGAGCGCGGCTACCAGCGGCTCGACTGGTGGATGATCAACTGGAATCCGGCGGCCCGCTTCTACTCGTCCATCGGGGCCACCCCGATGGACGAGTGGACGCCGTACCGGCTGGCCGGGGCCGCGTTGCGCGAGCTCGCCACGCGGGCGACGCCCGCGCCCACGCACCCGGCCGCCCGACCGGGTAGAGTCCCGCACCGGGGGGATGAGGCGTGACTCAACTGACCGGGCAGCCGACGACGGACGACGACGTCGTGCACCTCACCGTGCCCGCCGACGGTGGCTACCTCGGCGTGCTCCGCACCGCCACGGCCGGGCTCGCGGCCCGGCTCCAGTTCGCCCTCGACGAGATCGAGGATCTGCGCATCGCGGTGGACGAGGCGTGCGCCATGCTGCTCGCCATCGCCACCCGTGACGCCGAGCTGGAGTGCCGCTTCGCGGTCACCGAGGACGCGCTCACCGTCGAGGTGACCGTGCCGACCGTGCGGGGCGCCACGCTGCCGTCCGAGTCGTCCTTCGCGTGGAAGGTGCTCACGGCGCTGACCACCGGGGCCGGTGCCAAGGCGGTCGACGGGCGCGCCACCATCTCGCTGCTGACCCGTCGCGCCGGCGGCTACTGAGCGCCCGGCCGCGCGCCGAAGCCGAGCGCCCGGTTGGTGGGACCGCTCACCAGCAGCGCGACCATGCCGATCCCGAGCGCCATCAGCGGCAGTCCGAGCCAGCCCAGCCCGCCGGAGATCATGTACCACCCGATCGGCAGCAGCATGAGCTGGAGCACGATGGCCGGTGCGCGGGCGCCGGACCGACGCCGGGACAACGCGCCGCCGAGCGCCCAGAGCACGACGGCCCCGGCCACCGCGAACGCCGTGATCAGCAGCGCGGAGGTGAGGTCCGTGGTGCGGGCGGTGAGGTCGGACCAGATCAGCCACACCGCGATCAGCCCGAGCGCCACCGCCTCGACGCGCAGCAGGAGCACCGCCGCGCGGAGCGGGCCGGGGACCGGGTCCGAGTCGATCGTCACGGCCGCCACGATACCGGTGGGTAGGCGCGGTAATGTGCCGCCCATGCGGGCCGTCCTGGTGGTCAATCCGAAGGCCACCACCACGAGTGAGCGCAGCCGGGACGTACTGGTCCGGGCGTTGCGCAGTGAAGTCGACCTGTCGGTGCGCTACACCCGCCGGCGGGGCCACGCCATGGATCTGGCCCGGGAGGCCGCTCAGGAGGGCGTCGACCTGGTGGTCACGCTTGGCGGTGACGGCACCGTCAACGAGGTGGTCAACGGGTTGATGGCGGCGGAGCCGCCGACGTTCCGCACCGGGCCGACCTCGGCCGAGCGGCTGCCGGCGCTGGCCACCGTGCCGGGTGGTTCGACGAACGTCTTCGCCCGCGCGCTCGGGCTGCCGCGGGAGTGGCCGGACGGCACCAGCATGATCCTGGAGGGGTTGCGCCTGGGTCGGTCCCGCACGATCGGGCTGGGCCGGGCGGACGACCGCTACTTCACGTTCTGCGCGGGCTTCGGGTTGGACGCGGCGGTCATCCGCCGGGTGGAGCAGGCCCGCAAACGGGGTCGGGTGTCCACCCCGGCGCTCTACTTCCGGTCCACGGCGAGCCAGTACTTCGTCGGCTCGGACCGCCGCCACCCGTCGATCACGTTGGAGCGTCCGGGTGAGGCGCCGGCGACGGGGCTGTCCACCGCCATCATCCAGAACACCGCGCCGTGGACGTACCTCGGCGACCGGGAGATCAACCCGAACCCGGAGGCGTCGTTCGACCTCGGGTTGGATGTGCTCGCGCTGCGACAGCTCAAGGTGGCCAGTACGGCACGGACAGTGACGCAGTTCTTCTCCCGGCAACCCGATCCGCACGGCAAGCAGGTGCTCCGCCTGCACGACTTGTCGGAGTTCACACTGCTCACGGCGCGTCCGCTGCCGTTCCAGCTGGACGGTGACTACCTCGGCGAGCGGGAAAAAGTCAGATTCACCTCCGTTCCCGCCGCACTGAGAGTAATCTGCTAGGCCTCGGGTATCCCCGTCGGTTGACGCGGACCCCACCGCGAGGGTGAGGGCCGCCACGCCGAGGAAGGATGCCGGAAATGTCAGCAACGTCACGCAGACCGTACTATATTGATCCTCGACTGTGGCACGCCGGGTAACGAGAGCCCTCGCAAACCCGGACAAACGGGTGGTGAGGCCGCTCACTGTTCGGAGTTTTTCCGAGCGTCACCCTTGACATCGCTGTAGTTCGTGAAAGTATTCACAAGCGAACTCGTGTTACCGGGACATTGCCTGGATATGCTCGTCAGGTTGAGCTGTTCCAGCAGGTCCAGGGGCCCGCAGCCTGCTCACGCAGAGCCGAATTGACGGATGCTGACCGTCACCGATCGGCAATGCGGATGCATATAGGAATAGCAACGAAGCGTTATCTGGCCACCCACTAAGAATGAGGAGTGTTGCCGCCATGGACTGGCGCCACGATTCGGTCTGCCGCGACGAGGACCCGGAGCTGTTCTTCCCGATCGGGACGTCCGGCCCGGCTCTCCTGCAGGTGGAGCAGGCCAAGGCCGTCTGCCGGCGCTGCCCCGTGACCGACCAGTGCCTGCAGTGGGCGCTGGAGTCCGGTCAGGACGCCGGCGTCTGGGGCGGGATGAGCGAGGAGGAGCGCCGCGCGGTCAAGCGCCGCGGCGGTCTCCGGGTGCTGCGCGCTCACTCCGCCTGACCCACTCACGCCGCACGCCCCGGCCGGGATTCCCGGCCGGGGCGTTCTGCTGTTCCGGAAGCCGGTCAGGCCGGGGCGGCTGCTCTCCGGGCTGCTCGACGAGTGCGCCGACGACGAGCGCCGGTCAGGCCGCCGCCGTCACCCGCCGCCACACCAGTTCGGCAAGCTCCGGGAGGTCGGTGAGCGGGTCGGCGACCGCCACCGCGCCGGCCGAGCGGGCCGCCGCGCGTACCCCGTCGTGGAACCGGCCCGGCGCCAGGAAGTAGGCGGCCACCGCGACCCGGCGGGCGCCCGCCGCGCGCAACCGCCGCACCGCGCCCCCCACCTCCGGAGGCGCCGCCGAGGCGTACGACACGCGGCAGGGCACGCCCAGCCCGGTGCCGAGCGCCGCGGCGACCCGGCCCACCGAGGCCCGCGCGGCGGGATCCCGGGTGCCGGCCGCGGCCAGCACCACCGCGTCCGCGTCCGCCCCGGCGGCCTCGCCCAGCCGGCGCCGCAGGCCGGCCAGCAGCCGACCGTCGACCACGCCGCCGGTCGGCCCCAGCACCTCGGTCACCCGCACGTCGAGGCCCGCGCCGGCCGCCGCGATCGCCGCCGGGATGTCCACCTTCCGGTGGTACGCGGCGGTCAGCAGCAACGGCACCAGGACCACCCGGGAGTGCCCGTCGGCGGCCAGTCGCCGCAGCACGTCGGCCGGCCCGGGATCGGTGTGGTCGAGCCAGGCCGGCAGCACCGGCCGGCCGGGACAGCCGGCGCCCACCGCCCGGGCCAGCGCCCGCGTCGCCTCCGCCGCGCGCGGGTCACGGCTGCCGTGCGCCACCAGCACCAACGGTGACGCGTCGGTCAGGTGTGCAGGCCGCACTCGGTCTTCTCGAACATCGCCCAGCGCCCGGCCCGCGGGTCCTCCCCCGCCTTCAGGCGACGGGTGCACGGCCAGCAGCCGATCGAGCCGTAGCCCTTGGCGAACAGCTCGTTCACCGGGATGTCGTGGCGGGCCACGTACGCGTCCACCTCACGCTGCGTCCAGGCGGCGATCGGGTTCACCTTGACCTTGCCGCGACGCGGGTCGAACCCCACCACCGGCGTGTTCGCGCGGGTCGGCGACTCGTCCCGGCGCAGCCCGGCGGCCCAGGCGTCGTACCCGGCCAGCGCCCGTTCCAACGGCTCCACCTTGCGCAACTGGCAGCAGTCGTCCGGGGACCTGTTGAACAGGCGGGGCCCGTACTGGCCGTCCTGCTGGCCGACGGTCATCCGGGGGCGGATCGAGCGGACCCGCACCGGCATCCGCCGGGCCACCTCGTCACGCACCCGGAGCGTCTCCGGGAAGTGCAGCCCGGTGTCGAGGAACACCACGTCGACGCCGGGTGCGACCCGGGAGACCAGGTGCGCCAGCACCCCGTCGGCCATCGAGCTGGTCACGCAGAACCGCTCGCCGAACGTCTGCACCGCCCAGCGGGCGATCTCCAGCGCGGGCGCGTCCGCCAGCTCCCGCCCGGCCTCCTCGGCCAGCGCGCGCAGCTCCGCCGGGTCCCGCCGGGCCGGGTCGGCCGGAGCGGCGCCGCCGACCAGACCCAGCCCGGCGGCGGAGACCAGGCCGGTCACCGGGCCACCGCCCGGCCCAGCAGCCCGGTGAACTTCACCGAGAAGACCCGCGCGCAGGCGTGGCACTCCCAGGCGCCGTGCCCGGCCTCGTGCGGTCGCAGGTCCTCCTCCCCGCAGTACGGGCAGTAGAGAGGCGCAGATCGAGCGTCACTCACCGAAGCTCCTCCTCGTCGACTCTGATGACCCAGTTGGCGAAGCTCTCGCCGTCGGTCCGGCCGGCCAGGTAGCGGCGGGCCAGCCGTTCCACGTACTCCGGAAGCTCGTCGGCCGTGGTCTTCAGGCCGCGCAGCTTGCGGCCGAAGCCGGCGGTCTGCCCGGCGGCCATGCCGAGGCCGCCGCCCAGGTGCACCTGGAAGCCCTCGACCTGCCGCCCGTCCGGACCGACCACGAGCTGGCCCTTGAGCCCGATGTCCGCGACCTGGGTGCGGGCGCAGGCGTTCGGGCAGCCGTTCAGGTGGATGGAGATGTCCGCGTCGAAGTCCCGCAGCCGCTCCTCCAGCCGGGCCACCAGCTCCTCACCGCGCCGCTTGGTCTCCACGATGGCCAACTTGCAGAACTCGATGCCGGTGCAGGCCATGGTGCCGCGCCGCCAGGCCGACGGCCGGGCCTCCAGACCGATTCCGCGCAGCGCCGTCACCAGCTCCTCGGTCCGCTCCGGCGCGACGTCCAGCACCAGCAGCTTCTGGTACGGGGTGAGCCGCACCCGGTCGCTGCCGTGCGCCTCGACCACGTCGGCCAGCGCGGCGAGCTGGGTGCCGGACACCCGGCCCACCACCGGGGCCGCGCCGACGTAGTTCGCGCCGTCGCGCTGCGGGTGCACGCCGATGTGGTCGACCGGCTTCGCCGGCAGCTCCGCGGCCGGGCCGTCCAGCAGCGCCCGGCCCAGGTACTCCTTCTCCAGCACCTCGCGGAAGTGCTCCACGCCCCAGTCCGCGACCAGGAACTTCAACCGGGCGCGGTTGCGCAGCCGGCGGTAGCCGTAGTCACGGAAGATGCCGACCACGCCGGCCCACACGTCCGGCACCTCGTCCAGCGGCACCCAGACGCCGAGCCGCTTGGCCAGCATCGGGTTGGTGGAGAGCCCGCCGCCGACCCAGACGTCGAAGCCGGGGCCGTGCTCCGGGTGCTCGACCCCGAGGAGCGCGATGTCGTTCGCCTCGTACGGCGTGTCGACCAGCCAGGAGATCGACGTCTTGAACTTGCGGGGCAGGTTGGAGAACTGCTTGTCGCCGACGTACCGGCGGACGATCTCGTCGATGGCCGGGGTCGGGTCGAGCACCTCGTCCCGGGCCACGCCGGCGACCGGGCTGCCGAGCACGATCCGGGGGCAGTCGCCGCACGCCTCGGTGGTCTGCAGGCCGACCGCCTCCAGCCGGCGCCAGATCTCCGGCATGTCCTCGACCCGGATCCAGTGGTACTGGATGTTCTGCCGGTCGGTGATGTCGGCGGTGTCCCGGGCGAACTCGCGGGAGATCTCCGCGATCACCCGGAGCTGGGCCAGGCTGAGCTGACCGCCGTCCACCCGCACCCGGAGCATGAAGAACTCGTCCTCCAGCTCGTGCGGCTCCAGCACGGCGGTGCGCCCGCCGTCGATGCCGGCCTTGCGCTGGGTGTAGAGCCCCCACCAGCGGAACCGGCCGCGCAGGTCCTGCGGGTCGATCGAGGCGAAGCCCCGATGGGCGTAGATGTTCTCGATCCGGTCCCGCACGTTCAGCGGGTCGTCGTCCTTCTTGATCCGCTCGTTGGGGTTGAGCGGCTCACGGTGCCCGAGCGCCCACTGGCCCTCGCCGCGCGGCCGGCGGGGCGCCCGGGCGACGGGAGCCGAAGCGTCCGAGCGGGTGGGGGTGCTGCTGACCGCCATCGCGGCGTCCTCCGTTGTCTGCTGCGGTGCCTGGGAGCGCGGACGCGGCGGCCGGCCCTGGGGAGGGCCGTGGACGGCGGTGTCGCTGACGGCCGGCGCGGAGCGCCCGAGACAAATGGGTCGGGCGTCGTCAGTGGGCCGGACAGATCGCGCTGCGCACGCGGCCGTAGTCAACGTGGCGACGGGCCACGAAGCGGCGGACGACAGCGGCGGTCATGTGCATCATGCTGCCACACCGCCGGACCACCGGCTAGCGGCCGACCCGCTGATCCCACATCACGGGCGTCCCATCTCAATCGACACCCGTCCACCCCTCACCCCCCGTGACCAGCATCACTTCCCCCGCCCACCCTTCACCCCCCAACCCACCCCCGCCCCGCCCACCCCGCCCCGTCGATCATGAAGTTGGCGGCGACAAAAGGGACGCCGGACGCGGTCAACCTCATGATCGACGAGCCCGGGGGGCCTCGGTGCGGGCCCGGGCCGGGTGGAATTGGTGGAGCGGGCCGGCGAGGGTGGGCCGGCGTGTGACGCTGCGGGGTGTGAGCGCGTTCACCCAACCTGCGCCGGGCCGGGCCTGGGCCGGTTGGCCGGTGTGGGCGGTCCCCGGGTTGGTCACCCTGGCGATCACGCTGGTCGGGCTCGGGCATGCGCAGCCCTGGCGGGACGAGTTGGCCACCTGGAGCGCCGCCACCCGCCCGCTGCCGGACCTGGTCCGGCTGACCCGCACCATCGACGCCGCCACCGGGCCGTACTACCTGTTCATGCACGGGTGGACCGCGGTGGCCGGCACCTCCCCCACGGCGCTGCGGCTGCCCTCCGCGCTCGCCATGGCGGCCGCCGCCGCGCTGACCGCCCGGCTCGGCGCGCGCCTCGCCGGCGACCGGGCCGGGCTCCTGGCCGGGCTGCTGTTCGCCGTCCTGCCGGCCACCTCGCGCTACGGCCAGGAGGCCCGCCCGTACGCGCTCGCCACGCTGCTCGCCGTGCTCGCCACGCTGCTGCTGGTCGACGCGTTGTGCCGGCCGTCCCGGCGGCGCTGGGCCGGGTACGCGGTCGCGGTCGCCGCCCTCGGCCTGCTCCACCTGATCGCGCTCACCCTGCTCGCCGCGCATGCCGTGGCGGTGCTGCTGACCGCCGCCCGCGGCCCGGCCACCGCCGGCCTCGGCCCGGCCGACCAGCCCCGACCCGACACCCTCGACGCGCCCCCGCCCGGCGACCCGGGAGCGGAGGCTGCGCACCTGGCCGGCGGGGCGGCACCGGCGCCCGGCCGGCGGGTGCTCGCGTGGTGGCTGCTGGCGCTGCTCCCGGCCGTCGCGCTCGTCACCCCGCTGGCGTCGACCGCCCGGGGCCAGCGCGGCCGGCAGCTCGACTGGGTCGATCCGGCCCGCCTGCCGGACCTGGTGTCGCTGCCGGGCGGGCTGGCGCAGAGCGGCGTGGTGGGCGGGTTCCTGCTGGGACTCGCCGCGCTCGGGGCGGTTCGGCTCGGTCGGCGGGCGCTGCTGCCCGGGGCGGCGGCGCTGCTACCGGTGCTGCTGCTCTTCACCGCCGGCACGCTGGTTCCACTCTGGGTGACCCGCTACCTGCTCTTCATCGTGCCGTTCGGCTGCCTGCTGGCCGGGGCCGCACTGACCGCGGCGACGCCGGCCGGCAGCCGACCGGCCGTGGCGGGACCACTCGGATCAGCGCCGCCCGAACCAGCGCCGCGTGAAACAGCGCCGCCGAGAGCGGCGCCGGCCGAGACGGGGCCGTCCGGCACAGGGCAGCCCGGGACAGCACCGCGCGGAACGAGGCCGGGCGGAGCAGCGCCGGGCGGGACCGGGCTCGGGGCGGCGCTGGCCGTGATCGTCCTGGCCGGGCTGCTCGGGCTGCCCGATCAGGCGGCGTTGCGGCGTACCCACGAGTGGCCCCGCAGCGCCCCGGTCGACTACGCGGGCGCGGCCGGGATCGTCGCCGCCGGTGCGCGGCCGGGCGACGCGATCGTGTACTCCCCCCGGGACGGCTGGCTGTTCCCGGATCTGGGCCTGGCGTACCACCTGGGGTCGCGGCTGCCCCGCGACGTGCTGGTGGTCCGCGACCAGCGGGCGGACGCGAGCCTCTGGGCCACCGAGTGCGGCGACCCGGCGCGCTGCCTGGCCGGCGTGGACCGGGTCTGGCTGGTGGTGACCGGGCGCCGGGCGGACCCGCTGGCGGCGGTGCCCGGCGCGAAGGGCGAGGCGTTGCGGGACGGCTTCACGGTCCGCCAGGTCTGGCCCCGTCCAGGGCTCACGGTGGCGTTGCTCGCCCGGTGAGGCGGTCGCGCGGGCGTCAGGGCGGCCCCGCCCGGCCGGTGAGACGGTCGGTGGTGCCGCGGGCCAGCGGGACGACGAGCACCGCCTCGGTGCCGCCGGTGGGGCCGTTGCGCAGCTCGATGGTGCCGCGCAGCTCGCCGGTGACGAGCGCCCGGACGATCTGGAGCCCGAGGTTGCCGCCGCGCTCGGCGTCGAACTGCTCGGGCAGGCCGCGACCGTTGTCGGTGACCGAGACGTGGAGCTGCTTACGGTGCCGGTGCACCGAGACCACCACCTCGGGTCGCGGCGCGTCCGCCGGGGCGGGGGCGGCCTCCTCGTCGGCCGGCGGGAAGCCGTGTTCCACGGCGTTGAGGAGCAGCTCGTTGAGCACCATCACCAGCGACGTGGCGATCTCGGCGGGCAGGACGCCGAAGCTGCCCTTGCGACGCATGCCCACGGTCACCTCGGTGGCGGCCACCTCGGTCGCGGCGCTGGCCACCCGGTCCACGATGCCGTCGAACTCGACCGCCTCGTCGCTGGACATGGAGAGCGTCTCGTGCACCAGCGCGATCGAGGCGACCCGGCGTACCGATTCCTCCAGCGCGACGCGGGCCTCCGGCATGGCGACCCGGCGGGCCTGGAGACGCAGCAGCGCGGCGACGGTCTGGAGGTTGTTCTTCACCCGGTGGTGGATCTCCCGGATGGTGGCGTCCTTGGTGATCAGGGCGCGGTCGCGGCGGCGTACCTCGGTGATGTCGCGGACCAGGACCAGCGCGCCGATCGGCACACCGGCGGGCATCAGCGGCAGCGCCCGGGTGAGCATGGTGGCGCCCCGGGCGTCGATCTCGCGGCGCGGCGGGGCCTCGCCGCGCAGCGCGGCGAGCACCGCGTTGCCGGCGTCGGTGCCCTCCAGGGGGTCGCCGGCCAGGCGGCGGTGCAGCTTGGCCAGGTCCTCCCCGACCAGGTGGGAGGCGAAGCCCAGCCGGCGGTACGCGGACTGCGCGTTCGGGCTGGCGTAGGTGACCTTGCCGTTGGCGTCGAGCCGCACCAGCCCGTCGCCGACCCGGGGCGCCGAGGTGGTCTCGCCCGGGTGCCGGGGCGGCGGGAACGTGCCGTCGGCGATCATCTGGGCCAGGTCGTCGGCGGTGGTCAGGTAGTTGAGTTCGAGCTGGCTCGGGGTACGCGCGGTGGAGAGGTTGGTGTCCCGCCCGACCACGGCGACCACCTCGCCGCTCTCCCCGTCGCCGGTGCGCAGCCGCACCGGGATGGCCTCGTGCCGGGCCGGCACGTCGCCGTACCAGACCGGGTCGCCCTCCCGCCAGATCCGGCCCTGCCGGTGGGCCACCTCCAGGTGCGCCACCTCGGGCCCGCCGACGATGCGGCCGACCTGGTCGTCGAGGTAGGCGGTCGGGGCGGTGGTGGGGCGGACCTGGGCCACGCAGAGGAAGGTGCCGTCGCCGTCCACCGGCACCCAGAGCAGCAGGTCGGCGAAGGAGAGGTCGGACAGCAACTGCCAGTCGCCGGCGATCCGGTGGAGGTGGTCGATGTCGGCCGGCCGGAGCGTGGTGTGCTCCTCGGCGAGCTCACGGAGGGTGGACACGCCCCACAGCGTGCCACGCCCGGCTCACATCGTGGTCGTGACCTTCTTCAACCCGCGCGGCGCGTCCGGGTCCTCGCCGCGGGTCAGCGCCAGCGCCAGCGCGAGCCGTTGCAGCGGCAGGATGTCGAGCAGCGGCGCGTACCGCTCGTCGACCTCCGGGACCGCCATCCGGGTCTCCCCGACGTCGGCGGAGCCGACCACCACCACGTCGGCCCGGCGTTCGCCGAGCCGGGGCAGCACCTCCCGCATCGACGTGCCGCCGGGGCCGGAGCCGACCACGGCGAGCACCGGCACGTCCGGGTCGGTCATGGCGAGCGGGCCGTGCAGCAGGTCGGCCCCGGAGAAGGCGAGCGCCGGCAGATACGACGTCTCCATCAGTTTGAGCGCCGCCTCCCGGGCGGTCGGGTACGCGTAGCCCCGGCCGGTGGTGACGAGCTGGGCGGCGAACCGGTAGCGCGGGGCGAGCCGGGCCGGGGTGTCGTCGGCGAGCGTGCGGGCGGCCAGCTCGGGCAGGCGGGCCAGCGCGGCCCGCTCGTCGGCGGGCAGCACGCCGTTGCCGGCGCGTACGCCCTCGATGAGCATGAGCAGCGCGAGCAGCTCGGCGGTGTAGGTCTTGGTGGCGGCGACCGCCCGCTCGTGGCCGGCGGCCACGTCGACGCTCAGCTCGGCGGTCTCCACCAGCGGCGAGTCGGGGTTGTTGGTGACGGCCAGGGTGAGCGCGCCGGAGGCGCGGGCCACCCGCAGCACCTCGGCGAGGTCGGGCGAGCCGCCGCTCTGGCTGACGCCGACGACGAGCGCGTCGGACAGGTCGGGGCGGGCGCCGAAGACGGTGATCGCGCTGGGCGAGGCGAGCCCGGCGGGCAGGCCGAGGCGGATCTCGGTGAGGTACGCCGCGTAGAGCGCCGCGTGGTCGGAGGTGCCCCGGGCGGTGAAGACCACGTGCCGGGGTCGTCGCTGCGCGACGGCCGCCGCGACCCGGGCGATGGCGTCCGCGTGCTCGGCGGTGAGCAGACGCTCGTAGCCGGCCGGCTGCTCGTCGATGTCGGCGGCCATGCCGGCCCCTGGACGTGTCACCCCGCACCCCCTTCTGCGCGATTGCCGCGCGTTCGGTGCTCAGTCTTGCACGTTTGCGCCGCAGCCAGCAAAGCAACGAGCAGTAGTGCGCAGTGGATCACCACTCGTCGACAAGATCCCCTAGGCTTGCCCGGCTGACCGACCCGCCGGCGAGAGGACGACGTGCCCGAGGACGACGCCGCGCTCTCCGCGGAGGAGGAACTCGCGCTGGCCCGGCTGGCGCTGGGCGAGGGCGACCTCCGGCACGCCGCCGACCACGTGGCCGCCGCGCTGGTGCGCTCCCCCACGCTGCCCGAGGCGCACGAGACGCTCGCCCGGCTCGCCGCGGCCAGCGGCGGCGACCTGGATCTCTTCCCGCTCGGCCAGCACGCCTTCGTCGGCGCCGTGGTGGCCCGGGCGCACCTGCTCGCCGCCGCCGGCCGCCCCGCCGAAGGGCTCGACCTGCTGGCCGCCGCCACCGGCTACGCGCCCGGCGCGCCGTGGGCCGCCGTGCCCTGGGTGACCGCCGCCGACCTGCCGGAACGGCTCGACCCGGAGCGCGCCGCCCGGATCCTCATGCAGGTCTGCGCCGCCGCGCCCGACCCGGTCCCGCGCCGGCTGCGCGAGCCGCTCCAGCCGTACCTCACGCTGGCCCGCAACGCGATCACCGTGCATCCGGACCACCCGCTGCTGCTGGGCGCGGCGTCCGCGCTGGCCCGGCGGCTCGGCGAGGTCGCCCTCGCGGTCACCTGGGCCACCCGGGGGGTACGCGCGGAGCCCACCAAACTCGGCGAGGTGTGGCTCGGGTACGCGTACCGCAGCGCCGGCCGGACCGCCGACGCGCTGGCCGCGCTGGAACGTGCGGTCGCGCTCGACCCGGACGACCTGGCGGTCTACGCCGACATCGCCGGCACGTTGGCCGACCACGGCCGGCTCGACGCGGCGCTGGGCTGGGTCGACCGGGCGCTGGCCAAGGACCCGACGTTCGACTGCGCCGTGCACACCGCGTACCGGCTGCGTTTCCTGCGCGACGGGAACGTGGACCACCTGGTGGCGCTCGCCGACTTCGTCCGCGACCACCCGGACGACACGCACGAGCACGGCGACCTCGCCGAGTGCTGCCGTGGACGGCCCTGGCTCGGCCAGGTGACCCCGGCCGCCGCCGACCGGCCGCCCGCGCCGGACGACGCCACGCGCCCGTCGGCCGACGCGGTGCTGCGGCTCCAGCAGGTGGCGCACCCGGCGTGGCCGCATCCCCCGGCCGCGTACGACGCCGCGGTCGGACTGGCCACGCTGGACCTGACCGACCTGCTCGGCCTGCTGGCGTACCCGCCGGACGCGCCGCCGACCGCGCTGGGCCGGGTGCTCGGCGGTCAGGACCCGGCGCTCTGGGCCCGGTGCGCGCAGGTCTGGGCGTGTCTCGGCCTGCTGCACCACCGCACCGACGAGCCGTGGGCGGGGTCGACCCGCCGCCGGGTGCTGCGGGACCTGGCCGGGGGCGAGCCGGGCGCGGTGGCCGAGGCGGCACTGTTCGCCCTGATCACCGCCGCCTGGGTGGACCCCGCCGTACGCGCCGACGTGGCCGCGCTGGTGACCGGGCGGCTCGCCGGGGTGGCGGCCGGTCGGGTCCGTCACACCCCGGCGGCGGTGTCGCTGGCGCATCTGGCGCGGGCCACCCCGGCCCTCGACGCGCCCGCCCGCGCGACGGCCGACGCGCTGGTCGCCGCCGCCGACGCCGGCCCGCTGCGCCGGCTGTGGCGACGCCTCACCGGCCTGTTCCGCCGCGGGCGGCGTTAGGAGGGGCCCCTTCACATCGCCAGGCGTTAACCGGGGCCCCCTCCTTACACCGGGGCCTTGCCGAGTGCGATCTCGGCCTCGTCCTCGGGGGTGGCGCTGGGGGGCGGGGTGTCGTTCGTCGCGCGCAGCGGCACCTCCTTGATGAACCAGGCGAGCACCGGGACCGCCACGGTGATGAAGACGGCCCAGAGGAACACGTGCGAGATGGCGTCGGAGAGCGCGCCGAGCACCAGTTCCCGGGCCGGGCCGGTGAGCTTCTTCAGCGCCTCCAGGTTCATCGCGCCGCCCTCACCGCCGCCGCCACCGGCGAAGGCCGGACCGGCGGCCGAGTCGGCGAGCTGGTTGGCGAAGACGGCGCCGAAGAGCGAGACGCCGAACGAGCCGCCGATGGACCGGAAGAACGTGGCGGCGCCGCTCGCCGCGCCCAGGTCCTTCTGCTCGACGCTGTTCTGGGCGATCAGCATCGACGTCTGCATCAGGAAACCCATGCCGACGCCGAGCACGACCATGTAGAGCGAGGACTGGGCCTTGCTGGTGTCGAGGTCGAGCAGGCTGAGCAGCCCCATGCCGAGGGCCATCACCACGCCGCCGACGATCGGGAAGGCCCGGTAGCGGCCGGTCTTCGTGATCGTGCGGCCGACCACCAGCGACACCACCAGCATGCCGAACATCAGCGGGAGCAGCAGCAGGCCGCTGTTGGTGGCCGAGGCGCCCTGCACGGTCTGCTGGTAGAGCGGCAGGAAGTTCATCGCGCCGAACATGGCGAAGCCGAGCAGGAAGCCGATCACCGAGATGAGCGCGAAGTTGCGGTTGGCGAACAGGCCCAGCGGCAGGATCGGCTCGGGCACCCGCCGTTCCACGAGCGCGAACGCGACAAGCGCGACCACCGCCAGCGCGGCCAGCCCGAGGATCTGCGGCGAGGCCCAGTCGTACTCGTTGCCGCCCCAGGTGGTGACCAGCACGATCGCGGTGATGCCGACGGAGAGCAGCGCCGCGCCCAGCCAGTCGATCTTGTGCTCGGTGCGGTACTTCGGCAGGTGCATGGTGGTCGCGAGCAGCAGCAGCGCCACGCCGCCCAGCGGCAGGTTGACGTAGAACGCCCAGCGCCAGGAGAGGTGGTCGGTGATGAAGCCGCCGACCAGCGGGCCGGCCACCATGGCGATGGCCATGATGCCGGCGATCATGCCCTGGTAGCGACCCCGCTCACGCGGCGGGACCAGGTCCCCGATGATCGCCATGACGCCGACCATCAGGCCGCCCGCGCCGAGGCCCTGGACCGCCCGGAACGCGATCAGCTCCATCATCCCGCTGTCGGTGCCGCCGAAGACGCCGGAGCCGGACATGCCGCACAGCGCGGAGCCGATCAGGAAGACGACCACCGCGGTGAGGAAGACCGCCTTGCGGCCGTAGAGGTCACCGAGCTTGCCCCAGATCGGGGTGGAGACCGTGGTGCCCAGCACGTACGCGGTGACCACCCAGGTGAAGTGGTCGGCGCCGCCGAACTCGAACACGATGCGCGGCAGCGCGGTGCTGACGATCATGTTGTCGAGCATCGCGAGCATCATCGCGATCATCAGGCCGAACAGGACGACGCGGACATTGGGTCTCGCGATGTCCGGTGCTGGTTGACTCATCGGTAGGCTCCCCCGCAGATCCGTGATCGACTTACTTGCCGCCCGGCTAGTTAACTTACTAGCCGCACGGTAAGCTGACTACGGGACGAACGTCAAGCGGATGGGAAGGTGTCGGTCGGGTGAGCGAGAGCACAGGCGGCACGCGGCAACGGATCCAGGCCGTCGCGCTGGAGCTCTTCACCGAGCAGGGTTACGAGAAGACCTCGCTGCGGGAGATCGCCGAGCGGCTCAACGTGACCAAGGCCGCGCTCTATTACCACTTCAAGAGCAAGGACGAGATCGTCACCAGCTTCGTCGACGACCGGCTGCGCCGGATGGACGAGCTGATCGCCTGGGCCGCGGAACAGCCCGCCACGCTGGCGACCCGACGCGCGCTCATCGCCCAGTACGCCGACGCCATGTTCGCCGGCGAACTGCCCAAGGTGATGCGGTTCTTCGAACAGAACCAGACCGTGCTCAAGAGCCTCGCCGCCGGTCAGCAGATGCGTGACCGGATGATGCGGCTGGCCGGCGAGCTGAGCCGCGGCGACGACTCGCCGGCCGCCCAGCTACGCGCCGCGCTCACCCTGTTCGCGGTGCACAGCAGCTGGTTCGCGGTGCGCGCACCGGGCGTCACCGACGAGGAACGCAAGAAGATCGCCCTCGAGGTGGCCGACGAACTGCTCGCGAAGATCGGCGACGAGGGCTGACGCTCCGCCGCAGGGGTCAGGGCGCGTCGGTGAGGGCGCGGCGGTCGGCGGCGGTGGTCAGCACTCGACGCAGGCCGAGCAGCTCGATCCCGGGCTGCGGGGCCCAGTCCTTCTCCGGCGCGCGGACGAACCCGAACCGGTCGTAGAGGCGCCACGCGGTCGCCGCCATGCCGGCGCGTACGCAGATCACCACCGCCGAGCAGCCCAGCTCGGCGGCGCGCGCCACGCACGCCTCGACCAGCGCCACGCCGGCGCCCCGGCCCTGCGCGGCCGGATCCACCGCGAGCATCCGGAACTCCGCCTCACCGGGCCCGGCGAGTTCGGCGTACGGGGTGCCCGGCAGCACGAACGTCACCGCGCCGAGCACCGCGCCGGTGCCGCCGTCCACGGCCACCAGCACCTCACCGGTCGCCGCCCGGCCGGCCACGTCGGCGAGCACCGGCGCGTACCCGGTCTCGCCCTTGAGCTGGCCGTCCGCCTCGTACGCGGCCACCGTCAGGCGGGCCACCGCCGGGAAGTCCGCCGGCTCGGCGCGGCGGACGAGCGGGCGGGTCAACCGATCACCGCGATCAGGTCGCCGTCCTGCACCACGTCGCCCTCGTTGACCGCCAACTGCTGCACCACGCCGTCGGACTCGGCCACCACCGGGATCTCCATCTTCATCGACTCCAGGATCACCAGCGTGTCGCCCTCGGACACGGTGTCCCCGGCCGACGCGACGACCTTCCAGACGTTCGCCACCATCTCGGCGCGGATCTCCTCGGCCATCTCCCGGCCCTCCCTCTCCCCGACAGTCCTGCGAACGGTCATCCAATCATGACGCCGGTCACGTCGAATCTCTGACCACCGGCGCTCCGACTCGCCCCACCCCGTCCCGGGCGCGGTCGGCGGCACTAGCATCGTCCGGGTCGGCACCCGGGGTGACCCGGGGACCGTACGCGACCTCCGCCGCGCTCGCCCGCGGCCGGACCGTGACCAGCACTAGGAGGCAGAGCATGGCGAAGAAGGCCCGGAAGAAGAAGGCCCGGAAGAAGAGCAGCGCCAACCACGGCAAGCGTCCCAACTCCTGATCACCCGATCAGCGCGAGGGCCGCATCGGCCCTGAACCGGCCCGTGGGCCGGACACACCGGTGGCCCGGGTCCGTGCGGACCCGGGCCACCGGCGTGTGGTCGGTCGTGCTCGTCAGTCGGCCAGCTCGCGGGACTCCGTGGTCTCGAAGACCACCAGCTCGGTCAGCCGCAGCCGCAGCCGCTCGCGCAGCTTCTCCGGCGCGGCCTCGTTGCCGCAGCAGCGGGCGACAAGCGCCTTGACCTCCTGCTCGATGCCGTACTCGCGCAGGCACGGCCCGCACTCCTCGAGGTGGTGCCGGATCAGCGTCCGGCGCTCCTCGGCGCACTCCAGGTCAAGGTAGAGGTAGACCTCGGCGAGCACCTCGTGGCAGTCCGTCTCGTGCGGTTGTCCACAGCTCACGGTCACACCTCCCGGCTGGCGGC
The DNA here is from genome assembly GCF_045040125.1 of Micromonospora sp. NBC_01392. Classification (NCBI taxonomy): domain Bacteria; kingdom Bacillati; phylum Actinomycetota; class Actinomycetes; order Micromonosporales; family Micromonosporaceae; genus Micromonospora; species Micromonospora sp. NBC_01392. The sequence goes on from NZ_CP109549.1 coordinate 6,257,707, forward strand.
AGCGGTCGAACCCTTCGACGGCGACGCACTGAATCCGCGCTCCGCCGCGTATCGCTCGAGCAGCTTCCGCAAATTGCGTCGGCCACGGTGCAGGCGGGACATCACGGTGCCGATCGGCGTGCCCATGATGTCGGCGACCTCCTTGTAGGAGAAGCCCTCGACGTCGGTCAGGTAGACCGCCAGGCGGAACTCCTCCGGCAACTGCTGGAGGGCCTCCTTGACGTCGCTGTCCGGCAGCCGGTCGAGCGCCTCGGTCTCGGCCGAGCGCAGACCGCTGGACGTGTGCGACTCCGCCTCGGCGAGCTGCCAGTCCGTGATCTCGTCGGTCGGCGCCTGCACGGGCTGGCGCTGCCGCTTCCGGTAGGAGTTGATGTAGGTGTTGGTCAGGATCCGGTACAACCAGGCCTTCAGGTTCGTGCCCTGCTCGAACTGGTGGAAGGCGGCGTACGCCTTCAGGTACGTCTCCTGGACCAGGTCCTCGGCATCCGCCGGGTTGCGGGTCATCCGCAGCCCGGCAGCGTAGAGCTGGTCGACGAAGGGCATCGCGTCCCGCTCGAAGCGGGCCCTCCGCTCGTCCGTCTTCTCGGTGGTCAACCGCACATCCCCTCGCGTCGGATGCTTTCCCGCCGAGGATACGCGTACCCGCCTGGCGGCAGATTCACTTCCCGAGGGTGTGCCGGTGCTCACGGCCGACACCGACGCGGGCCACTCCGGCGCGTCGAGCAGCCGCCTGAGCTGCCGTTCGTCCCGTTCGTCCCGCTTCCGGCTCCGTGTCTCGATCGGCACCGGTCTCCCCCCTCACGCTGGCGATGTCTTCCAAAGGGCTCAACGCGACCCACCGCCCCCGACATTCCGCCGCCGCCCCAACGCTCCGGCGATCATGGAGTTGACCTGGCGATTCGTCCGTTGCGCGCACGCCAACTCCATGATCGACGCGACGGGACAGGGGGCGGGACAGGGATGCGGGTCGCCGTTCCTGGTCCCAGCTTCGGCCGCGACCGGGAGCTGGGACCAGGAAGGGCCTGGGAGGTGGCCCCGGGGCCACCCGAGTCGGGCGGCCGGCGCCACCCGGTGCAACGATCACCGCCGAGCCGGGTCACGCGCCACGGCCGGCGCTCAGGACAGCCAACCCCGGGCGGTGAGCCAGTCCCGGACCACGGCAGCCGTGCCGGCCGGGTCGATCCGCAGGTCGTGCCGCTCCCCCGGCCGGATCACCACCTCGACCCCGGGCCCCGGACCGGGTACGCCGAACGGATCCCGGTCGCCGTTGACCACAAGCGTCGGCAGGCCGGTGCCCAGCTCGGCGGCCCGCGACCGGTCCGGCCGGCCGGGCGGGTGCAACGGGAACGCCAACGCCACCACGCCCACCGCTCCGACGGCGCGGGCGGTCCGGCAGGCCACCCGGGCGCCGCTGGACCGACCACCCACCGCCCAGCGGTCGGCTTCCGGCAGTCGCCGGCGCAGCTCGGTCAGCACGGCGGTCCAGGCCTCGTCGAGGTGCCCGGCCGGCGCCGGCGCGCGCCGGCCGGCGACCCGGTACGGCTGGGTGACCAGGACCACGCCCGCTCCGGCGGCACGGACCGCGTCGCGGACCGCCACCAGATCGGGCGCGTCGACGTCGCCGCCGGCGCCGTGCCCCAGCACCAGCACGGTGCCGCCGGCCGCGACCGGCGGGTCGAGCCGGATCCGGGCCGGCCCTCGGGGCGTGTCGATCTCGTCGTCGTGCGGCACCGGCCCATTCTGCGCACACCGGTCCGGCCGGCGAGAGCCGGACGGGCGAGAGGGGCGAGAGGGGCGTGAGGGGCGAGACGGGCGCGCGCGCTCGCACCAGCTTCAGGCGCTCGCGCCGGGCGCCGCACACGTGCCGTCGCCCGCGCTCCGGAGGACCGGACCGCGGGCGACGGTCGGCATCAGCTCAACGGCACCAGCGTGAGCAGGCGGTCCCGGACCGGCGGCCCGGGTTCGTCGGCCGCGTCCGGATCCGGCTGCACCTCGCTGCGCCAGGCGACCAGCATGGCTCGTCGCTCACGCGGCGTGGTGCCGCCCCAGACGCCGTGGCAGTCGCCCACCTCCAACGCCCAGGCCAGGCAGGAGCCCTGGACGTCGCAGGTGCGGCAGAGCGCGACTGCCGCATCGGCTGGTTCGTTCGGCGCCGGAAAGAACGTCTCCGGATCGACGCTCTGGCAGGTGCCCCTGGTGCGCCACGCCTCGTCCTGTCGTCGCTCGCGCAAGGCCCGCAGCAGTCGCGGGTCACGCCGCGCGGCGGCCACCTCGTGCGGGCGGGGCATGCGTGCCCGTGTCAATACACCCACCTCCCCCGTGGGACCGGCGAAGATCTTTCAGAGATCGATGGTTGCCATTCGCCCCGTGCGAACAGACACCCATCACCGGCGCTGTGTTCTATCGCATTCGTACACGCGGGGACAAGGGTCTTCGGTAAACATGACTAAACGGCCGGGCGACGTTTCAGGCGCAACCCCGGCAAATCAGCACTCGACAATGTGCTTGACGCGGTCAGAACAGCGTCGGCTCGGCGCCCGCCTCCGCACCCTCCGGAACGACCCGGGCGATCAGCTCGGGACCGTCGTTGCGGACGTTGCCGACCGCCGGGGAGACCGGACGGATCTCCAACCCGGCGAGCTGCCCGGCGTCGGGCGGGACGAGCAACGCGGCCGGCTCGTCGGTCGGGCCGAGCCAGGCCGCCCAGCGCTCCCGGGGCAGCAGCAGCGGCATCCGGTCGTGCACCTCGGCCAGCTCACCGAGCGCCGCGGTGGTCAGCACGCTGAACGTGAGCCGGGTCGCACCGGCCGACTCCCACACCGACCAGATGCCGGCGAGGGCCAGCACCGAGCCGTCCCGCGGGGTCATGAAATAGGGCTGCCGGCCGCCGTCGGGACGGCGGACCCACTCGTACCACCCGTCGGCCGGCACCAGGCAGCGGCGGCGGGCGAAGGACGGCGCGTACGCCCGGCTGGTGGCGATCGTCTCGGCCCGCGCGTTGATCATGCGGGCGGCGCCGGACGCGCTGCGGGACCAGGACGGGAGCAGACCCCACCGGCCCAGCGAGAGCAGCCGGTGCCCCTCCGGCGCGAGCCGGACCAGCGGCGCGGAATCGGTCGGGGCGACGTTGTAGTCGGGCCCGACCTCGCCGGTCGAGTCGACGGACTCGAACAGCGCGCTCAGGTCGCCCGCGCTCCGGGTCGTCGCGTACCTCCCGCACATGGCGCCCACGCTAGCCCCACCCGGCCGTTCCGGCTGTCCCGCCCAACGGGAGCAGGCCCGCGGGCCGATCCCCACCGGGCCGCCGGCTTGGCAGAATGTGAGCGTGGGGAATCTGACCGCTACGCGTCCGCCGCAGCCGTGGACCGCGCCGACCGCGAGTGACCCGGTCGCCGCGACGCTGCGCCTGCCCGGCTCCAAGTCGATGACCGCCCGGGCGTTGGTGCTCGCGGCGCTGGCCAGCGGGCCGTCGACGCTCGACCGGCCGCTGCGCGCCCGGGACACCGAACTGATGGCCGGCGGCCTGCGCGCGCTGGGCGCCCACATGTCGGTCTCCGACGACGACCGCTGGCTGGTCCGGCCGCACCAGCCGGTCGGTCCGGCGCACGTCGACGTCGGCCTGGCCGGCACCGTGATGCGCTTCCTGCCCCCGGTGGCCGGGCTGGCCGCCGGGCGGGTCACGTTCGACGGCGACCCGCACGCCCGCACCCGCCCGCTCGGGCCGCTGATCGGCGCGCTGCGCGCGCTCGGCGTCCGCGTCGACACCCCGCCGACCGGCAGCCTGCCGCTCGTCGTCCTGGGCGCCGGCCGGGTGACCGGTGGCGAGGTGGTCATCGACGCCTCCGCGTCCAGTCAGCTGGTCTCCGGGCTGCTGCTGGCCGCGCCCCGCTTCGACCGGGGCGTGGTGGTCCGGCACCAGGGCCCGCCGGTGCCGTCCGCGCCACACGTGCGGATGACCGTGCAGATGCTGCGTGCCGCCGGGGCCGCCGTGGACGACACCACCCCCGACGTCTGGGTGGTCGAGCCGGGCCCGCTCACCGGGCGCGGCTGGGAGATCGAGCCGGACCTCTCCGGCGCCGCGCCGTTCTTCGCCGCCGCGCTGGTCACCGGCGGCGAGGTCACCCTCCAGGGCTGGCCGCGCAGCAGCCTCCAACCGGTCGAGCGGCTGCGCGCGCTGCTGCAGCGGATGGGCGCCGAGGTGACGCTGGGCACCGGCGGGCTGACCGTGCGGGGCACCGGCGAGGTGCGCGGGCTGGACGCCGACCTCTCCGACGTCGGCGAGCTGACCCCGGTGCTGACCGCGCTCACCCTGCTGGCCGACAGCCCGTCCCGACTGACCGGGATCAGCCACATCCGGGGCCACGAGACCGACCGGGTCACCGCCCTGGCGACGGAGTTCACCGCACTCGGCGCCGACATCACCGAGACCCGCGACGGGCTGGAGATCCGGCCCCGCCCGCTGCGTGGCGGGACCTTCCGGACGTACGCCGACCACCGGATGGCGCACGCCGCGGCGGTGGCCGGGCTGGCCGTCCCCGGCATCGAGGTCGACGACGTGACGTGCACCTCGAAGACCATGCCGGAGTTCCCGGCACTATGGTCGGGGATGGTGACCGGCAAGAACTGACAGTGGGGGGACGCCCTGGCGACCAAGCGGCGGGAGTACGACGAGGACGACGTGCGGGTGCGCCCCGGCCGGTCGTCCCGCCCGCGCACCCGCACCCGGCCCCGGCACGCCGACGCGGTCGACGGGTTCGTGATCGCGGTCGACCGGGGGCGCTACACCTGCGTCCGGCCGGACGCCGGCCCGGACGACCCGGTCGTCACCGCCATGCGCGCCCGCGAGCTGGGCCGCAAGTCGGTGGTGGTGGGCGACCGGGTGTGGCTGGTCGGTGACGTCACCGGCGCGCCCGGCGCGCTGGCCCGCATCGTGCGCATCGCCGAACGCACCTCGGTGCTGCGGCGTACCGCCGACGACGACGAGTCCACCGCCGAGGGGCGGCTGGAGCGGGTGGTGGTGGCGAACGCCGACCAGCTCGTGATCGTCAGCGCGCTGGCCGACCCGCCGCCGCGCACCGGGTTCATCGACCGCTGCCTGGTCGCCGCGTACGACGCCGGCATCGAGCCGTTGCTCTGCCTCACCAAGGCCGACCTGGCCGGCCCGGAGGCGGTGCTCGGCTACTACACCGAGCTGGAGCTGCCGTACGTGCTGATCCGCCCGGGCGCCGACCTGGCCGACCTGCGCGCGCTGCTGGCCGGCCGGGTCTCGGTGCTGGTGGGGCACTCCGGGGTGGGCAAGTCGACGCTGGTCAACCGCCTGGTCCCGGCGGCGGAACGGGCGGTCGGCACGGTCAGCGCGATCGGCCGGGGCCGGCACACCTCGACCAGCGCGGTGGCGCTGCGCCTGCCCGCGGGCCCCGACACGGGCCCGGGCTGGATCGTCGACACCCCCGGCGTCCGCAGCTTCGGGCTGGCACACGTGTCCGCGGAGAGCCTGCTGCACGGCTTCGCCGACCTGGTCGAGGCGACCGTGGACTGCCCGGCCAACTGCCCGCACGGCGCCGACGAGGCGGACTGCGCGCTGGACGCCTGGGTGGCCGCCGGCAAGGCGGACCCGCGCCGGCTCGCGTCGTACCGGCGGCTGCTGGCCTCGCGGCTCGGCGAGGGCGACGTGCGGGAGCCCGAGCGCAACCCGGGTGATCCCCTCGCCGGGTCCTGACCGGCGGGCCGGCGGCCACCCGCCGGCACCGGCCGCGCGCGCCGCACTACCGTGTCGACCATGACCGGGTACGCCGACGACCTCGCCCTCGCCCACCTGCTCGCGGACGCCGCGGACGCCGTCTCGGCGGCCCGGTTCCGCGCGCTCGACCTGCGGGTGGAGTCGAAGCCGGACCTGACCCCGGTCTCCGACGCGGACACCGCCGTGGAGCGGGAGATCCGGGCCCTGCTGGCCGCCCACCGACCCGCCGACGGCCTGCTCGGCGAGGAGTACGGCGAGCAGCCCGCCGCCGGCCCGGGCGGGCGGCGTTGGGTGGTCGACCCGATCGACGGGACGAAGAACTTCGTCCGGGGGGTGCCGGTCTGGGCCACGCTCATCGCGCTGCTGGAGCACGACCGGCCGGTGCTCGGTCTGGTCTCCGCGCCGGCGCTGGGCCGGCGGTGGTGGGGCGCGCTCGGCGCCGGCGCGTTCGCCGGTACCGGCCCGGCGGAGGCCACCCCGATCCGGGTCTCCGGCGTCACGGCGCTGGCCGACGCGAGCGTCTGCTACTCGTCGCTGACCGGTTGGGAACAGGCCGGGCGGCTGGACGCGATGCTGCAACTCATGCGCGACACCTGGCGTAGCCGGGCGTACGGCGACTTCTACGGCTACATGCTGTTGGCCGAGGGGGCACTGGACGTGATGGTGGAGCCGGAGCTGTCGCTGTGGGACGTCGCCGCGTTGGTGCCGATCGTCACCGAGGCCGGCGGCCGGTTCACCGACCTGGCCGGGCGCCCCGCGCCGGCCGGCGCGGACTCGGCCGACATCAGCGCCGTGGCCAGCAACGGCCCGCTGCACGACGACATCCTGGACCGGCTCGGCCGGCCAGCCGAGCGCTGACCGGGCCTGAGCCTCTATCCTCGCCAGGTGGTCTCCTCCGGTTGGTGCTTCCTCGCGGCGATGATCGTCGCGTACGGCTTCGCCAACCTGCTCCAGTCGGTGGCCGCCGCGCGGACCACCGTGCACCACACCTTCGACCCGGGGCTGCTGCTGCGGCTGGCCAGCCACCGGACGTACCTGATCGGGTTGGCCTGCCAGATCATCGGCTTCGTGCTGGCCTTCCTGGCCCGCCGGGACCTGCCGCTGTTCCTGGTCCAGGCCAGTGTGGCGGCCGGGCTGGGGGTGACCGCGGTGCTCGGCGTGCTGGTGCTCAAGTGGCGGCTGCCGGCCGCCGAGGTCGGGCTGCTGGTGCTGCTGTTCGGCGGGATCACCGCGCTGGTGCTGTCGGCCGAGCCGGCGCCGTCCCGGCAGCTCGGCACCGCCGGGCTGGTCGGCCTGGTGGCGGCGCTCGGCGCGATCGCCGCGTCCGGTTTCTTCGCCGCCCGGCTGCACGGCGCGCCCGGTTCGGTGGTGCTCGGGTCACTGGCCGGGATGGCGTTCTCCGCCGCCGCGGTGGCGGCCCGCCCGCTGGCTTCCGCCGAGTCGACCGAGGCGTTCGTCCGTGATCCGCTGCTCTACCTGCTGATCGCCCACTCGCTGGTCGGGCAGCTCCTGCTCGGTCTGGCCATGCAGCGCGGTTCGACCACCGCGGCGGTGGCCGCGATGGACGCGGCCGGCGCGGTGCCCGCGGCGATCATCGGGGTGCTGCTGCTCGGCGACAAGATCTGGCCCGGCCGGGAGTGGCTGGCCGGGCTCGGCTTCCTGGTCACGTTGGCGGCCGTGGTCGGCCTGACCCGGTACGCCCAGCCGCAGCACCACCACCCGGCCGTCCGGGACCGGGGTCCGGCGATGATCGGTGTCGGGGTGGTGCCGGCTCAGGCCGCCTCGACCGGCCCGCGTTCGGCGACCACCTCGACCGGCGGCGTCGGCTCCACCGGGGTGGCCGGCCGGCGACGCCCGATCACCCGTTCGTAGAGCCGCTCCAGCGCCGCCGCCGTCCGCTCCCAGGTGTAGCTGCACCGCACCCGGTCCACCGCGGCGTGCCCGTACGCGAACCGCCCGGCGTTGTCGGTGAGCACCCGACGCAGGGTGACCCCGAGCGTGCGGATGTCGCCCGGCGGCACCAGCTTGCCGGTCACCTCGTCGACCACCGCGTCGGCGATGCCGCCCATGGCGTAGCCGACCACCGGCACGCCGCAGGCCATCGCCTCCAGCGACACCCGCCCGGCGGACGAGTAGTGCGGCGTGCAGGCCACCACGTCCGCGGAGCGGTACCAGGTGGCCATCTGGTCGTGCGGGACGGCGCCGACCAGGTGGATCCGCTCCGCCACGCCGGCCCGCTCGGCCAGTTGGCGCAGCCGGCGCGCCTCCGCGTGCCCGGCCAGCCGCTCGGCCGGCGGCCCACCGGCGATCACCAGCTCCGCGTCGCCGACCAGCCGCATCGCCCGGATCAGGTCGTCCTGGCCGTGGCCCGGGGTGAGCCCGCCGACGGAGAGGATCCGGGGCCGCTGGTCCCGGGGCGCGGCCTCACCGTCCGGGTGGAAGTACCCGGTGTCCACGCCGGTCGGCACCATCGCCACCGAGGTGCGTTGCAGGCCCATCCGGGTCAGCTCGTCGACCTCGTCGTTGCACTGGGCGACCGCCACGTCCACGGCCCGGGTCAGGGCCCGTTCCAGCGGGATCCGCTGGCCCGGCCCGGCGTAGCCCCGGCCGAGGTGGCGGAGCTGCTCGACGCCGAGCGAGTGGAAGGTCTGCACGACCGGGATGTCGGTCGCGCGGACCGCGTGGGCGGCGGCCAGGCCACCCACCCAGTAGTGCCCGTGCACCACCTCGGGCGTCCAGTCGCCGGACCACTCGCCGGCCAGCCAGCGGCCGAACTCGGCCACGTACGGCACCAACTCGACGGTGGGCAGCGGATCGGGCGGGCCGACCGGGACGCGTTCCAGGCGGTAGCCGTCCAGCTCGGCCAGGGCCGGTTGGGCGGCGGCGTCGCGGCGTTCGTACACGCGGACCTCGTGGCCTCGGGCGGCGAGTTCCGCCGCCACGCGCGCAATGTGCTCCTGAGTCCCGACGGTGGGACCGTCGGTGGACGAGCCGGCGTGCGCACAGACAAGGCCGACGCGCATGGTGCACCTCCATGCGTTCTAGCTGGCGGGATCTCCCGTTCAGAGCGTCCCATTAACCCGGGCCCGGTGCCCGCAAACCTGGCAGATCGGCACCGCGAGCCGGCGTCGCGTGGACGGGACACCGGTTCCGACCGAACCTGATCAGCGCGTTCCGGTCGGCATGACCGGCCGGCTGCGGGGTACCGCTCGGGAATGCCGCTGACCCGCAGTCTCGCCGAAGCCACCGTCGTCCTCACCGGTGCCTCCAGCGGGATCGGCGCGGCCACCGCCTACGCGCTGGCCGGGCGGGGCGCCGCCGTGGTGCTGGCGGCCCGCTCCGAGGACGCGTTGCGGCGCGTCGCCGCGCACTGCCGGGAGCTGGGCGGGCGGGCGCTCGTGGTGCCCACCGACGTGACGGACGCGGAGGCGGTGGAACGGCTGGCCGCCCGCGCGGTGGCCGAGTTCGGCCGGATCGACGCCTGGATCAACAACGCGGCCGTCGGCACGGTGGGGCTGTTCGACGAGATCCCGGTGGCCGAGTTCCGCCGGGTGGTCGACGTGAACCTGCTCGGCACCGTGCACGGCACGCGCGCCGCGCTGCCCCACCTCGCCGCGGCCGGCGGCGGGGTGCTGGTGAACAACGCGTCGGTGCTGGCCGAGGTGGCCATGCCGTACCAGTCCGCGTACAACGCCACCAAGCACGCGATCCGGGGGCTGACCGACACGGTGCGGCAGGAGCTGCGGGTGACCGGACGCGGGCACATCTCGCTCTGCACGGTGCTGCCGGCCACCATCGACACGCCGTTCTTCCGGCACGCGGCCAACCACACCGGGCGGGAGCTGACGCCGCCGCCGCCGGTCTACCCGCCGGAGCTGGTGGCCGAGACCGTGGTCCGGTTGCTGCGGCGGCCACGACGCGAGGCGTACGCGGGCGGCGCGGCGCGGTTGATGGGCCTCCAGTGGCGGCTCGCCCCGGCGTTGGCCGAGCGCGCGCTCGGCTGGTACACCGCGCGCACCCAGTTCGGCCCCGGCGTACGCCGGGACGCCGACGGCAACGTCTTCACGCCCGACGCGACGGGGGCCCGGACCGACGGCTGGTCCGGCCGGCGCGGCCAACTGCTGCGGCTGACGGCAGCCTTCGGGCTGGCCGCCGCCGGCACCGCGGTCGGCACCGTCGCGGCGATCAGTCGCCGGTCCCGGACGGAACGATCATGAGTCCCGTCGACCGGACCGATGCGCGTACGGCGACCGGCGTGCACAATGGGACGATCATGCCGACGGACGCGCGTTGCCTGGTGGAGCCCGACGAGTCCTCCGCGACGGTCAGGCTGACCGGCGTGCTCGACCGGGCCGGCGTGGAGGCCGTGCGCGGCGCGCTGCTCGCCCGGTGCTGGCAGCGACCGGGCCGGGTGCGCGTCGACCTGTCCGGGGTCCGCATGCCCGACCCGGGGGTCCGCGACGTGCTCGACGGGGTCCGCGCCGAGGTCGCCGACTGGCCGGCCGCCGAGCTGCTGCTCGATCCGGCCGGGCCGCCGAGCCCCGAGCCCCCCGAGCTGCTCGACGCCGATCTGCCGCCGGTGGCGGAGTCCGCCCGCCAGGCCCGGGCGCTGGTCACCGACGGGTGTGGCCGGTGGGGCCTGCCGGAGCTGGCGGAGCCCGCCTGCATCGCGGTCACCGAGATGGTCAACAACGTGGTCGCGCACGCCGCGACGCCGATGACGCTCCGGCTGGCCCCGCGCGGCGGCGCGCTGCACGTGGCCGTCCGCGACCACTCCGCCGGGCGTCCCGCGTTCGCCGGGTCGGCCCCGGTCGACTCCGTCGGCGGCCGGGGGCTGCTGCTCATCGACACGGTGGCCCGCCGTTGGGGCAGCACCGCGCTGCCCGACGGCAAGGTGGTGTGGTGCGTGCTGTACGCCGAGGACGAGGCCGCCTTCCGCAACTGAGGCACGGTTTCGCCCTGTTGCTCCCGATCCACCCGCCTGGTCGCGGTTAATACGGCAAGGGCAGTGGGTAGTTCACCCGCATGCGCGACGACGAGTACCCCACCCCCGTTTCCGATCCCGAGGCGGAGGGCCTGCCCGACACCGCCGACGACGACTCGACCGCCAACGACGACGTGCTGACCGGGCGCGAGGCGGACGGCCCGGAGCCGGCCCAGATCCCCGGCGACCGCACGCCGGTCGCCGTGGACCGGTTCGGCACCACGGCCGAGGAGCAGCTCGACGGCGAGTCGCTGGACTACAAGCTCGACCGCGAGCAGTACGAGCGTCCCGCCGACGACCCGCTCGCCGGCCCGGTCGACCCGGCCATCGCGGCCGAGGCGGACAGCGAGGAGGCCGCCGCGCAGGCCCAGCTCGACGCGGACGTGATCGACCCGGGCCCGGTCTCCGACCCGCACTCCCCGGTCTCGGTCTACGACCACGGCCAGCTCGGCACCGTGGCCGACCACGAGGTGGGCCGGCTGGTCGAGCCGGACGAGGGCGCGCACACCGACCAGGAGACCGACAACGTCGCCTACGACGCCGGCGCGGCCGGCGGCGGGGCGAGCGCGGAGGAGTTGGCGGTGCACGAGACGCAGCCGCCGCCCGCGCACTGAGTCACTCGTCCAGGCCCCGCTCGATGGCGTACCGGGTCAGCTCGACCCGGTTGTGCAGTTGGAGCTTGCCGAGGGTGTTCTGCACGTGGTTCTGCACGGTCCGGTGGGACAGCCGGAGCCGCTCGGCGATCTGCTTGTAGGACAACCCCTTGGCGACCAGCCGCAGCACCTCGGTCTCCCGATCGGTGAGCCGGGGTGCGTCGTCGTGCGGGGCCGGCGGCGCGGCGGCCAGCCGGCGGTACTCGCCCAGCACCAGCCCGGCCAGACCCGGCGTGAACACCGGCTCGCCGGCCGCGGTGCGGCGCACCGCGTCGAGGAACTCGGCCGGGGCGGCGGACTTGACCAGGTAGCCGGTCGCGCCGGCCTTGACCGCGTCCAGCACGCTCTGCGGCTCGCCGCTTGCCGACAGCATGAGCACCCGCACCTCGGGCAGCGCGGCGCGCAGCCCCCGGACCACCTCCACCCCGGAGACGTCCGGCAGTTGCAGGTCGAGCACGACCAGGTCGGGACGGGCCGCCGCGGCCACCCGGACCGCCTGCCGCCCCTCGCCGCTGGTCGCCACCACGTCCAGGCCGGCCTCGGTGAGATCGCGGGCCACCCCTTCGCGCCACATCGGATGGTCGTCCACCACCATCACCCGGATGCTCATCGGCGACGGCTCCTCGGCACGGTCAGCTCGATCTCGGTCCCGGCGCCCGGGGCGGAGACGATCCGCACCTCGCCGCCCAGGTCCGCCACCCGGCCCCGGATGGACTGGGCCACCCCGAGCCGGCCCTGCGCGGCGGCCTCCGCCAGCCGCCCTTCCGGGATCCCCGGCCCCTCGTCGCGTACCGAGACGGTCACCGTCTCCTCCTCGTCCTCGATCAGCACCCAGGCCCGCCCGCCGGCGTGCCGCGTCACGTTGTCCAACGCCGCCCCGACGGCCGCGGCCAGTTCCCCGGCCGCCTGGGCCGGCAGCGGCACCGGCGTCGCCGGCGCGGCCACCTGGACCTCGGTCGAGGCGTACCGGTCGAGCAGGTCACGCAGGTCACGGTCGGCGCCGGCCTGCTCCGGCACCGCGTCCACCCGGCCGATCAGCGCCCGCAGCGCGGCCTCCTGCTCGCCGGCCAGCCGGGCCAGCTCGGCCGCCTCACCGTCCAGGTCGGCGCCGCGTCGCCGCACCAGCGCCAGCACCTGGAGCACCGAGTCGTGGATGTCGCGGGCCAGCCGTTCCCGCTCGCGGGTGGCCGCCTCCAGCTCCACCGCCCGCTGCAACCGGGCCTCCGCCTGGACCGCCAGCCGGGCCACGTGCCCGACCACCACGCCGGCCAGCAGCAGCAGGATCGCCCCGGTGAACGCGGACGGGTTGATCGGGTCCCGGGTGGCCAGGTCCGCGCCGCCGAGCACCAGCGCGGCCACCGTGCCCCGCCGCCGCCCGCCGGCGACCGCCCAGGCCAGCACCGGCCCGGCCAGCCAGGCGGAGGTCAGGACCGGCACGCCGGCGGCGAGCGCCGGCCGGCCGACCACCCACGGCGTGGCCAGGATGATCCCCAGCACCACGCCGAGGTCGGCCAGGAGCAGCGGCCAGCGCCGCCCGGCCGGACGCCGGTAGCCGGCCGCGGTCACGCCGCTCCAGGCCAGCATGCCCAGCAGGACACCGCCGGCGGCCACCGGGTGCGCGTACTGGCTGCCGTCGCGCAGCACCAGCACGCCGACGTACGCCAGCGAGGCGAAGCGGAACACCGCGATGGACCGCCAGAGCGGGCCGACCAGGCCGGGGGACGACGGCATGGCCGTCACCCTGCCACAGCCGGTCACGCGCGGACCGGTGGGTGCGGGCCGAGAAACCCTGACGTACGGTGGAAAAGCCGCGAAAGTTGTCGAGGAGCACTGCCGGGACGGGGTCATGACAAACGCAGAACTCCCCGCACCGCGTACGGTTGTGCCCATCGAACCTTCCCTTCTGATCGCCGAAGCCTTCGACCAGGCTCAGGTGACCGAGCTGCGGCACTCGGTCACCTCCTGCGCGCACGCCGCCGGGCTCGCCGGCCAGCGGCTGGACGACTTCGTGCTGGCGGTCAACGAGCTGATCACCAACGCGGTCCGGCACGGCGGCGGGCGGGGCCGGCTACGGCTGTGGCGTCGCGGCGGCGACCTGGTCTGCGAGGTCGCCGACCACGGCCACGGGATCAGTGAACGACGGTTGCACGACCGCGACCGGCCGGCCCCGGAGACCGCCGGCGGCTGGGGCCTCTGGCTGGCCCGGGAGCTGAGCGACACCATGGAGGTCGAGACCGGCGACGCCGGCACGGTCGTCCGGATCACCGCCGCGTTGACCACCCGGCAGCCCGTCACCCGCCCGCTGGACGGCTGACCGGCCGGCTGATCTTCCCGGCCCGCCGCAGCGGTGGTGGACGACCGTCCGGCCGTCGCGCGGTCAGCCGAAGAGCGCGCTCACCGACTCGCCGTTGTGGATCCGCCGCATCGCCTCGGCCAGCGCCGGCGCCACCGAGAGCACCTCCAGCTTCGGCACCCGCTTCTCGGCCGGGATCGGCACCGTGTTGGTGCAGACGATCTCCAGCACGCCGTCCTGCGCGCTCAGCCGCTCCAACGCGCCACTGGAGAAGAGCCCGTGCGTGCAGGCCAGGCGGATCGAGCGGACCTGCCGCTCGCGCAGGTGCGAGATCAGCTCGATCACGGTGCTGCCCTTGGCGATCTCGTCGTCCAGCACGATCACGTCCCGGTCCGCCACGTCCCCGATGATGGTGCTGATCTGCACGCGGTCGTCGCTGAACCGCTGCTTCGCGCCGGCCGCCACCGGGGTGCCCAGCATCCGGGCGAACGCCGCCGCCTCCTTGGCGTTGCCCAGGTCCGGCGAGACCACCACCGTGTTGCTCAGGTCGTAACCCTTGAAGTGGGCGGCCAGCTCGCGCAGCGCGTGCAGGTGATCCACCGGGACGCTGAAGAAGCCGTGCACCTGCGGCGAGTGCAGCGTCAGTGCCAGCACCCGGTGCGCGCCGGCCGAGGTGAGCAGGTCGGCGACCAGCCGCCCGCCGATGGAGATGCGCGGCGCGTCCTTCTTGTCCGACCGGGCGTACGCGTAGTGCGGCAGCACCACGGTGATCCGGCCGGCCGACGCGCCGCGCGCCGCGTCGATCATGAGCAGCAGCTCGACCAGGTGCTCCTGCACCGGCGGCACCAGCGGCTGGATGAGGAAGACGTCCCGCTCCCGGCAGTTCGCCTGCAACTGCACCTCAAGGCAGTCGTTGGCGAACCGGGACACCCGCACCGGGTGCAGCGGAACGGCGAGGTGGGCGCAGATCTCGGCGGCGAGGTCCGGGTGGGCGGTCCCGCTGAACACGGCAATGTCACGCACGTCTGCTGATCGTACGGGTCGATCGGAGGCAGACGGTGGACGCTCCCGGCGGGTACGGTGCCTGCGTGACCGGAGAGTTCGTCGCCGCCATCGACCAGGGCACCACCTCCTCGCGGTGCATCGTCTTCGACGCCGACGGCGAGATCGTCGCCGTGGCCCAGCGCGAACACCGGCAGATCTTCCCGCGGCCGGGCTGGGTCGAGCACGACGCGGAGGAGATCTGGACGAACGTGGAGCACGTGGTCCGGGAGGCGCTGGCGGGCGCCGACCTCGGTCCCGAGCACCTGGCCGCGGTGGGCATCACCAACCAGCGGGAGACCACTGTGGTCTGGGACCGGGCCACCGGCCGGCCGGTGGCCAACGCCATCGTCTGGCAGGACACCCGCACCGGCCCGCTGCTGCGCGAGCTGGCCGAGGCGTACGACGAGGACCGACTGCGCGCCCGCACCGGCCTGACGCTGGCCACGTACTTCGCCGGCCCGAAGCTGCGGTGGCTGCTCGACCACGTCGACGGGCTGCGCGAGCGCGCCGAACGCGGCGAGGTGCTGTTCGGCACCATGGACAGTTGGCTCATCTGGAAGCTGACCGGGCGGCACGTCACCGACGTGACGAACGCCAGCCGCACCCTGCTGATGGACCTGGAAACGCTCGACTGGGCCCCGGAGCTGCTCGACGCGCTCCGCGTCCCGGCCGCGATGCTGCCCGAGATCCGCTGCTCGGCCGAGGTCTACGGCACCGCCGAGGGGGTGCTCGCCGGGGTGCCGGTGGCCAGCGCGCTCGGCGACCAGCAGGCCGCGTTGTTCGGGCAGACCTGTTTCCGCCCCGGCGAGGCCAAGTGCACCTACGGCACCGGCAGTTTCCTGCTGCTCAACACCGGCGCCAGCCCGGTGCCGTCGCGGCACGGCCTGCTCACCACGGTGGCCTACCGGATCGAGGGCCAGCCGGCCGCGTACGCGTTGGAGGGCGCCATCGCGGTCACCGGCTCGCTGGTGCAGTGGCTGCGCGACAACCTCGGCCTGATCTCCACCGCGCCCGAGGTCGAGGAGCTGGCCCGCACCGTCGACGACAACGGCGGCTGTTACGTGGTGCCGGCCTTCTCCGGCCTGTTCGCGCCGCACTGGCGCAGTGACGCGCGGGGCGTGATCGCGGGCCTGACCGGCTACATCACCAAGGGGCACCTGGCCCGGGCGGTGCTGGAGGCGTCCGCCTTCCAGACCCGCGAGGTGGTGGACGCCATGAACGCCGACTCCGACGTGGCGCTGCGCCGGCTGCGGGTGGACGGCGGGATGACCGGCAACGAGCTGCTGATGCAGTTCCTCGCCGACGTGCTCGACGTGCCGGTGGTGCGCTCCCGGATCACGGAGACCACCTGCCTCGGCGCCGCGTACGCGGCCGGTCTGGCGGTCGGCTTCTGGCCCGACCTGGACACGCTGCGGGACAAGTGGCGCTCCGACGCCCAGTGGGAGCCCGCCATGGACCCGGCCCACCGCCGCCACGAGCTGCGCCAGTGGCACAAGGCCGTCCAACGCACCCTGGACTGGGAAGACTAGGTGTCCGGCCCGGAGCGGTCGGAGACCCGGCTGACGGTTCGGCCGGCGAGCGTGGCGGATGTCGCGTCCCTGGTGGAGTTGCGCCTGGCGAACGCTCGGGCGCATCGTGCTCTCGACGCCGGCGCCTACCGCGTTCCCCCGCGTGACGCCGTGGTGCGCCACTTCGCGGCCGTGCTGGCCGACGCGGCCGGACGGGACGCCGTCCTCGTCGCCGAGACCCACGACCGCCGGGTGGTCGGAATGGTCGAGGTGCTGCGGTGCGCCGATCCGCCGGACCACCAGATCCTGCGTCCGGAACCTTCGGCGCAGATCCACACCGTCGTGCTGCCCGACGCCAGAGGGCTCGGGGTGGGAACGGCGTTGGTGGCGGCGGCCGAACGGTGGGCACGCAGCCGGGGGATCACGTACCTGTCGGCCGGCATCCACCACCGCAACGCCGATGCGGTGCGCTTCTACCGCCAACACGGCTACACCGACGCCGGCCTCTCCCTCGGCAGGACCGTGCCCTAGCCCCTCTCCCCCGCGATCTTGCACTTACTGCCCCGACTTTCCGGCCATTCCGGACAGGCCACGGGCCGAAAGTGCAAGATCGCGGGTGCGGCGGGGGCGGGTGGGGTCAGGCCGGGGTGAGGAGGCAGAACTCGTTGCCCTCGGGGTCGGTCAGGACCGTCCACGGGATGTCGGCGCGGCCGAGGTCGACGCGGGTCGCGCCGAGCGTCTCCAGGCGGGCCGCCTCGGCCGCCAGGTCGGCGCCCGGGTAGGGGCGGACGTCGAGGTGCACCCGGTTCCACCCGGTCTTCGGGTCGGGGTTGCGGACGAACTCCAGGTAGGGGCCGACGCCTGCGGCCGAACGCAGTGAGGCGTGCCGGTCGGTCACCTCGTGCACGGTCCAGTCCGTCGCCTCGCCCCAGAAGCGGGCCATCTCCCGCGGGTCGGCGCAGTCGACCACCACCGCCGCGATCGGCCCGGTGTCCCGGTAGATCGGGCGCGGCTCCAGCACGCAGAACTCGTTGCCCTCCGGGTCGGCCAGGACCGTGAACGGGACGTCACCCTGGCCGATGTCGACAGGCGTCGCGCCCAGCTCCGTCAGGCGCGCGACCAGCTCCGCCTGATGCTCCGGCGACGTGGTGGCCAGGTCGACGTGCACCCGGTTCTTCACGGTCTTGGGCTCGGACGAGACGACGAGGTCGACGCAGACGGCGGACGGGTCGGGATAGCCGAAGCCCTCGGGTTCGAGGTTGGTCACGCCCGGCCCCTCGCTGGCGAGCCCCCAGCCGAGCGCCTTCGCCCAGAACGCGCCCAGCGCGGCGTCGTCCCGGGCCTTCATGGTGATCTGCACGAGCCTCGTCGACATGCCGACGAGACTAGACCGCGCGGTCAGTCCCAGCGGTTGCCGGTCAGCTTCTCGTACGCCTCGACGTAACGGGCGCGGGTCGCCTCCACCACATCCGCCGGCACCTCCGGCGCCGGCGGGCGCTTGTCCCAGCCGCTCTCGACGGCCCAGTCCCGCACGTACTGCTTGTCGAAGGAGAACTGGACCCGACCCGGCTGGTAGGACTCGGCCGGCCAGAACCGGGACGAGTCGGAGGTGAGCAGCTCGTCGCCGAGCATCAGCGTGCCGTCCGGCGTCCAGCCCAGCTCCAGCTTGGTGTCGGCGATCAGGATGCCCCGGTCGGCGGCGATCTCCGCACCACGTCGGTAGACGTCGATGGTGATCTCCCGCAGCCGTTCCGCGGTCTCCGGTCCCACCTTGTCGACCACCTGGTCGTAGGTGATCGGCTCGTCGTGCTCGCCCTTGGGCGCCTTCGTCGACGGGGTGAAGATCGGCTCGGGCAGGATCGACGCCTCCACCAGCCCCCGGGGCAGCGGCACGCCGGAGACCGCGCCGGTGCGCTCGTACTCGGCGAGGCCGCCACCGGTCAGGTAACCCCGGGCCACGCACTCGACCGGCACCATCTCCAGCCGCCGGCACCGGATCGCCCGGCCGGCGAACTCCGCCGGCACCTCGGTGGCGGAGACGACATGGTTCGGCACCAGGTCCGACAACTGCTCGAACCACCACAGCGAGAGCGCGGTGAGCAGGCGGCCCTTGTCCGGGATCGGGGTCGGCAGCACCACGTCGTAGATGGAGACGCGGTCGGAGGCGACCAGGATCAGGTCCGCGCCGTCGGCGTAGACGTCCCGGACCTTGCCCGAGTGCAGAAGTTCCACGGCGCTAAGTACACCATGGCGCAGTGCGTCGACAGGCGCGCCCACCGGCCGTCCCGCCCCACGTTGACACCCCCGGCCGGGGCCGGTGGAATGATCCGTCCACCCACCTTCGGAGAGACCGTGCGCGCTCAGTGGTCCGTACCCCGTCCCGGCCTCGACCGGCGGCGGTTCCTCGGCGCGCTCGCCGGGCTGCCGCTGCTCGCCGGCGGGCTGAGCGGCGGGCTGGCCGGTTGCAGCCCGGCGGAGGACGAGGCGGTGGCCGACGACGGCCCGATCGAGCTGTCGGTGTTCTGGTGGGGCGGCAACCGCCGGGCCCAGGTCACCGAGGAGGCGTTACGCCTCTACACGCAGCAGAATCCCCGGGTC
Organism: Micromonospora sp. NBC_01392; assembly: GCF_045040125.1. Taxonomy (NCBI): domain Bacteria; kingdom Bacillati; phylum Actinomycetota; class Actinomycetes; order Micromonosporales; family Micromonosporaceae; genus Micromonospora; species Micromonospora sp. NBC_01392. The sequence goes on from NZ_CP109549.1 coordinate 6,276,527, forward strand.
AGCTTCCGGATCACCTGGCAGGGACTGAACGGCTACTACGACCGGCTCGCCACCCAGGCCACCGGCGGCAACGTGCCGGACCTGTTCCAGATCGACGACACGCTGCTCACCGAGTACGACCGCCGCGACATCCTGCTCGACCTCACCCGCCACACCACCGACGATCGACTCGACCTGCGCGGCCTGCCGGAGCAGTTGGCCCGGTACGGCCAGGTCGACGAGCGCACCGTGGCGGTGCCCGCCGCGCAGACCAACGCGGCGCTGGTGTTCAACCGGGACCTGCTGCGCCGGCTGGACGAGCCCGAGCCGCGCACCGGCATGTCCTGGCAGGAGTACGCCCGCTGGGCCGCCCGCGTCACCCGGGCCTCCGGCAACCGGGTCGCCGGCACCATGGATCCCTCCGGCGACTACCGGGCGCTCTGGCTCTGGCTGCGCGGGCAGGGCAGCGAGCTGTACCAGGGCCGGCAGCTCGGCTTCAGCTCGGCCGAACTGCTCGACTGGTTCGAGTTCTGGGAGGTCGCCCGCTTCGACCGGGCCACCCCGAGCGCCGCCCTGGTCGAGCAGGCGGACAGCGGCGAGCTGGCCCGGCAGCTCGTGGTCACCGGCCACGCCGCGGCGTCCTTCGCCTGGTCGCACCAGTTTCCGGAGCTGCAACGGCTGACCGAGGACGAGTTGGGCGCGGTCGCCTTTCCCGGCACGCCGGCCGCGCAGTGGCCCCGCGCGTCGATGTACTGGGCCGGCTTCCGCGGGACCCGCCACCCGGGCGTGGTGGTGGACGTGCTCAACTTCCTGACCACGAACGTGGCGGCCGGCCGGGTCCTCGGCTTCGAACGCGGCCTCAGCCCCGGCACGCAGGTCCGCGCGTACGTCGCCGCCGACCTGACCGACCGGGCCGAGAAGCGGGTGGCCGCCCTGGGCGTGGAGCTGGACGGGCTGGCCGGCCCGGCGCCCGCGCCGCCGCCGAAGGGGCACGCCACGGTGCGGACCCTGCTGATCGACGCGGCGGAGAGCATCCGGGGCAAGCGGGCCGGGGCCCGCACCGCGACCTCACGCTTCATGGCCCGGGCGAACGCCGCCCTCGCCGGAGGGTAAGGCGGGGCCCCCGCTTAACGCATTCGGTAGAGGAGGGGCCCCCGCTTAACACCGAGCGGCGTCAGCGCGGCGGACGGTTCCGCCGGTTCCGCATCAACATCAGCACCAGCAGCACGATCCCGCCGACCACCACCAGGCAGCAGAGCAGGCCGAGGATGCCGAAGCCGCCGCCTCGGGAACGCCGTCGTGCGGCCTCCACCACGACCTCACCGGTCCCGGTCGACGCCCAGGCCGCGACCGGTACGAAGACCGAGAGCACGACCGTGCCGATGACCGCGCTCAGGCGGCCCCACCATCTGTTCCATCCAGCCATGCCCCCATCCTCGCTGAGGTGTGCAACCGGGGCACGCCGGACGGGACGGAAAGATCCGGATACGGCGAAGGCCCCGGAGCGAACTCCGGGGCCTTCACGATCTCGTAGCGGGGACAGGATTTGAACCTGCGACCTCTGGGTTATGAGCCCAGCGAGCTACCGAGCTGCTCCACCCCGCGTCGGTATGTGTACAGCCTATCGCATCCGGATCGTGGAGATCAGCCGGGTCCCCGATCCCGCCGGAGCCCGCGCCGGACCACCGAACCCGGGCGCCGGCACCGGCACCGGCACCGGGGAAACGGCGAAGGGCCCCGGAGCGAACTCCGGGGCCCTTCGTTGCGAGTAGCGGGGACAGGATTTGAACCTGCGACCTCTGGGTTATGAGCCCAGCGAGCTACCGAGCTGCTCCACCCCGCGTCGGCTCGTTAACCCTAGCGCACCGCCCCGACGAGGCGCAAAACGGGTGCCCGACACGACCCGGGCCCGGGTTCCGGTGACCGTCGGGGCCACCGGACCACGGGCCCGGAGTGTCGTCGCGCGACGTCAGCCGCTCGGCGAGGGCGAGGCCGAGGCCGGTGCCGACGGCGAGGCGCTGCCCGAGGGCGCCGGGTTGCCGGACCCGTTCGCCGCCGCCTGGGCCTGCTGGAACGCGGTCATCGCCTCGTCCAGCGCCTTCAACGCCCGCCCGTACCGCTCGAAGTCACCTGACGTCTGCGCGGCCTTGACCTCGGCGATGGCGGTCTGCACCTTGCCGGCCGCGTCGGCCAGCTCGCCGGTGAGCGGCGGCGGGGTGTTGGTGCCGCCGGCCGGTGGCGGGGTGTTGCCGTCGTCGCTCGGCGGCGGGGTGCCCGAGCCGGCCCGCTTACCCTGCTCGACCAACTGTTTGATGCCGTCGCTCAGGTTGTTGGCGAGCACCACGTACGAACCGCCGTCACCGTACGAGAGCAGCACCTTCTGCAACAGCGGGTACGCGTCCTGGCTGCTGCTCTTCACGTAGACCGGCTCGACGTAGAGCATTCCGTCGGCGAACGGCAACGACAGCAGGTTGCCGTACTGCACCTGGGCCTGGTTGGAGGAGAGCAGGTTGAGCTGCTGACGGATGTCGCCGTTGTTGGTCATCTGTTGGTGGACCTGGGTCGGCCCGGAGATCCGGGTCTGGTCCGGCAACTCCAGCACCTCCAGCCGCGGCTGCCCGTCCACGTACGAGCCGGAGACCAGCGCGGCCAGGTTCTGCCGCCCGTTCGGGGTGACCGCGGAGGTCAACTGGAACCGTGGCCTGTCCTGCCCGGGGAACTGCGTGAACAGGTAGTAGGGCGGCTGCTTCTGCCCGCTGTCCGGCGCGTCCGGCACGTTCGGCACCTGCCAGAAGTCCTGGCCGGAGTAGAAGTCGCCCGGGTCGGTCACGTGGAACTTGGTGAGCAGGTTGCGCTGCACTTTGAACAGGTCGGCCGGGTAGCGGAAGTGCTCGGCCAGCTCCGGCGGGATGTCGCCCTTGGGCAGCACGACGTCGCCGCCGAACGCCTTGTTCCACGCCTTCAGCACCGGGTCGGTGTCGTCGTACGAGTAGAGCTTGACCGTGCCGTCGTACGCGTCGACGGTCGCCTTCACCGAGTTGCGGATGTAGTTGACGTTCTCCCGGGCGAGCTGGAACGTGCCCCGGCCGGTCAGCTCGTCGGCGGTCTCCGACTGGAGGTTGACCCGCTCGGCGTACGGGTAGGTCGCCGCCGTGGTGTAGCCGTCGATGATCCACAGCACGCGGCCGTTGACCACGGCCGGGTACGGGTCACCGTCGAGCGTGAGGAACGGCGCGACCTTCTCCACCCGGTCGCGCGGGTTACGCACGTAGAGCAGCTTCGAGTTCTCGTTGACCGCCTCGGAGAGCAGGAAGTTCGACTCCTGCTCCTTGATCGCGTAGAGCAGCCGCCGGGGGAACGAGCCGATCTTGACGCCGCCCTCGCCGCTGTAGGTGTAGTACTGCTCGCCGCCGGTCTGGGTGGGCCGGTCGAACTCGACGTTGCGGTCGCCGTTCTGCCCGACGATCGCGTAGTCGTCGGGCTCCATCCGCTCGCCGTAGTAGATCCGCGGCTGCTGGGCCGGGATCTCCTCGGTCGGCGAGGAACACGCCTCCTGCGCCTTCTCGCCGAGGAAGCCGGAGACGAAGTACGGCTGCCCGCCGCAGACCACCTGGTTCGCCGGCGCGGCCACCAGGCCGTACCCGTGGGTGTAGACGGTGTGCCGGTTGATCCAGTTGCTCTGCTGGTCGGTCAGCTCGCCGTAGTTGATCTCCCGGACGCCGACCACGTAGTCGGAGGTCTTGTCCTTGACCGCGTACCTGTCGATGTCCAGCTTCGAGCCGAAGTCGTAGAAGCCACGCACCTGCTGGAGCTGCGTATAGGTCTCGGAGACGAGCTGCGGGTCGAGCAACCGGATGTTCGACACCACCGAGGTGTCCGTGGACAGGCTGGCGGGTGGCACGAGGTTGCTGGCCGCGTACGGTGTGGCCTTCGTGCCGTCGAGGCTGAACGCGGACCGGGTCGCCTTGATGCTGCGTTCGATGTACGGCGCCTCCTTGTCCCGGGCGCTCGGCTTCACCTCGAACGTCTGCACCGCCCACGGGTAGATGCCGCCGATCGCCACCGCGGAGACGCCGAGCAGGGCCAGCGAGATGCCGGGCCAGACCAGGTTCCGCATCACCGCGTTGGAGAACACGATGATCGCGACGGCCACCAGGACGGAGATCCAGGCGAGGATCTCCTTCGCCGGGAGCAGTGCGTTCACGTCGGCGTAGCCGGCGCCGTAGAGCTTCGCGCCCTCGTTGTACTCCAGCAGCATGGCGCGCCGGTCCAGCACGTACGCGACGGCCTTGAGCAGGACGAAGACGGCGACCAGCGTGCTCAGGTGGGCGCGGGCGGAGTTGGTCATCCGGTCCCCGACGCCCTGGAGGCGGACCCCGCCGAAGACGTAGTGCACGGCCAGCGCGCCGAGCAGGGCCAGCACCACCGCGGTGAAGCCGACGCCGAGCACGTAACGCCAGAACGGGAGCTGGAACACGTAGAAGCCGACGTCGACGCCGAACTCCGGGTCCTTGACACCGAAGTTGCCGCCGTTGCGGAACAGCAGCCACTGGGCCCACCGGGTCTGCGCGGAAAGCCCGGCGAAGAGCCCGACGACGGCGGAGACCAGCGCGATCCAGGTGCCGAGCCGGGGGCTCAGCAGCATCCGGTAGCGCTCCAGCGTGGCCTGCTCGGCCGAGTGCGGACGCATCCGGGGCCGCAGCCGGTACGCCAACCAGAGGTTACCGGCGATGATCACCGCCATCCCCACGCCGACCACCAGGAACAGCAGCAGCCGGGTGGCGAGCACGCCGGTGAAGACCTGGGTGTACCGGACCTCGTCGAACCAGAGCCAGTCGGTCCAGGCGTTGACCCCCCACCCGAGCAGGGTGAACAGCACGAACACCCCGACCAGGACCCCGATGGTGACGCGTCCGCGTCGGCTCATCCTCGGCAGGGGACTGCTACGCATGACCACTATTGGCTCCGCACGTTTGATGTGATCGGCTCCGACCAGGCACCCAAGAGTACGGGGTGTTCCTGAACACGTCGGGTCAAGGTCACGTCACGATCGCCCCGGGGCCGGTGACCGGTCCTGCTCAGCAGCGTGTCGGCTGCCCCCCGGCACGCAGCGTCTCCAGCGCCTTGAGCGCGTCGTCGAGCGTCGCCACCCTGAGCAACGGCAGATCCGGTTGCGGGTTACGGACCGCCTCGGCGCAGTTGTCCGCCGGGACCAGGAAGACCTTCGCGCCGGCGTCCTTGGCGCCGACCAGCTTCTGCGCGATGCCACCGATCGGGCCGACCCGGCCCTCGTCGTCGATCGTCCCGGTGCCGGCGACGATCTTCCCACCGGTCAGGTCGGCCGGCTCCAGCTTGTCGATGATGCCCAGCGTGAACATCAGGCCGGCGCTCGGCCCGCCGATGTCCCCGAGGTCGATCTTCAGGGTGAACGGGTGCGGCTGCTGCTGGTCGATCTCGACTCCGATGCGCGGCCGGCCGTCCTGCTCGCGGCTGGTCACCGTGGCGGTGCCCGGCGTACCGCCCCGGGTGTAGCCGATCTTCAGCGCGGTGCCGGCCGGCTTGGCCCGGATCAGCTCGGTGAGCTTGGCCGCGCTGGTCACCGGCGCGCCGTCGACCGAGGTGAGCACGTCGTCCGCGCGGAGCACGTCCGTCGACGGCCCACCCGGCGTGACGGTCTTGACCAGCACCTTGATCGGGTAGCCCAGCTCGCGCAGGGCCGCCGTCTCGGCGCTGGTCTGCGAGTTCTGGAAGTCCTCCGCGTTGCGCTTCTCGACCTCCTCCTGCGACTCCCCCGGCGGATAGACCAGCTCGCGGGGCACCACCGCCTCGTCGGAGGAGAACCAGCCGGCCAGCGCCGACCGCAGCCGGACCGTGGGCTGCACACCGACCGTGGTGAGCCGGAGCTGCCCGGCGGAGGTGGACGTCGCGCGGCCGGAAACCTGGATGATCTCCTTGCCGTTCTCACTGCCGAGCGTGTTGACGGTCGGGCCGGGGCCGAGCACCACGTACGGCAGGGGCACGCTCAGCACGCCGACGCTGAGCAGGGCGGTGAGCAGGGCACCGAGCAGGACGGTCACGCCGCGACGTCTCATGCGCCAGAGCGTACCGATCCGTCCCCCACCGTCCGGCGCGGTGACCGGCGGACTTCGCCCTCAGCGCAACGCCGACGAGCCCGACCTGCGGCGGGGCCCGCGTACCGTAGACGTCGTGCCTGATATTCCGTTCGGCTTCGCGCTCCCGGGTGGGCAACCACCAGACCCCAACGATCCCGCGCAGATGCAGCAGTTCATGTCGCAGTTGCAGCACCTGCTGTCCGCGCCGGGCAGCGGGCCGGTCAACTGGGACCTCGCCCGACAGGTCGCCGCGAGCCAGCTCGCCGCCACCGGCGACCCGGCGGTCTCGCCGTTCGAACGCAACGCGGTGGAGGATGCGCTCCGCATCGCCGACCTCTGGCTGGAGCCGGCCACCTCGTGGCCCTCCGGCATCCGTTCGTCGGTCGCCTGGAACCGCAACGAGTGGATCTTCAAGACGCTCGACGTGTGGCGCAAGCTCTGCGACCCGGTGGCCAGCCGGATGGTCGGCGCGATGGGCGACCTGGTGCCGCCGGAGGCCCGCGCCCAGCTCGGCCCGATGCAGTCGATGGTCGCCACGCTGGGCGGCGCGCTCTTCGGCGGCCAGCTCGGCCAGGCCCTCGGCTCGCTCGCCGCCGAGGTGCTCTCCGCCGGCGACATCGGCCTGCCGCTGGGCCCCGCCGGCGCCGCCGCGCTCATCCCCGCCAACATCAAGGCGTACGGCGAGGGCCTGGAGCTGCCGGAGGACGAGGTACGCCTCTACGTGGCCCTGCGCGAGGCCGCCCACCAGCGCCTCTTCCAGCACGTGCCGTGGTTGCGCGGGCACGTGCTGACGGCGGTGGAGAACTACGCCGCCGGCATCCGGGTCAACCGGGAGGCGATCGAGGAGGCGATGGGTCGGGTCGACCCGACCGACCCGGAGTCGATGCAGGCGATCGCCCTGGAAGGCATCTTCACCCCCGAGGACACCCCGGCGCAGAAGGCCTCCCTGGCCCGACTGGAGACCGTCCTCGCCCTGGTCGAGGGCTGGGTGTGCCACGTGGTGGACAGCGCGGCCGGTGACCGCCTGCCCAACGTCGTACGCCTCGGCGAGGCGTTCCGCCGCCGGCGCGCCGCCGGTGGCCCCGCCGAGCAGACGTTCGCCGCCCTGGTCGGCCTCGAACTGCGACCGCGCCGGCTGCGCGAGGCGACCGTGCTCTGGGCAGCGCTGACCGAGCAGCGCGGCATCGCCGGCCGGGACGCGATCTGGGGCCACCCCGACCTGCTGCCCTCGGACGACGACTTCGCCGCCCCGGAGGCGTTCGCGGCGACCGGCAGCGACCTCGACGAGGAACTGGCCAACTTCGACTTCTCCGCGCCGGGCGCGCCCGAGGAGCCGACCCCGGGCGAGGACGACGGCAGGTCCTGACGCCACACGTCGACAGGGGTCCGCACGGACATCCGTGCGGACCCCTGCCCGTCCTGTGGGTCACCGCCGCCCGACGCGCCTCACCGCGCACCGCCCGACGCGGCCCACCGTGCGCCGTCCGCCGCGCCTCACCGCGCACGGCCCACCGCCCACCGCGCACCGTCGGAGTGCGCGGCGCAGCCGTCGCGGACGGGTGACCGGGCTCGTCCCGTCAACGACCTCGACCGCTGCCGGTCGAGGAAGGTACCGGGTGCCTACGGACCTGATGGCATAACCGACTCACCGCGGCAGCGGTCGCGGAGGTCGCTGCCGATCCGCGAGCCGGCCGGACTGCGACGCACCCTAGCCACCACGCATGACCCGTCCACGCCCTCAAGGCGGTAGGCGCGGAGAAGGGATGCTCCGGCCGCTCAGGCACGTGCGGACGACGCCGAAGGCCCCGACCCGGCCCAGTCACCAAGCGAGGCCGGCTGGCGAGGTCCAGAGCAGGGCGGGCCGGAACAGACGGGCGAGCGGACGAACCGGAGCAGGCGGGCGAGCCGGAGCAGGCGGGCGAGCCGGAGCAGCCGAGCCGAGCAGGCAGGCGAGCCGAGCAGGCAGGCGAGCCGAGCAGGCGGGCGAGCCGAGGGGCAAGCGGGCAGGCGGGCCGGAGCGGGCGGTCAGCTCGGGTGGCCGGAGAGCAACGCCCGGGTCGCGTCCCATCCCTCGAACGCCGGATCCAGGGCGCCGAGGTCGGCCGGGCCGCGCAGGCGTCGCCAACCGGTGGTCACCGCCACGTCGCCGGGCCGGGGCGCGGCGGCCCGCACCTCGCCCGGCACGGCCGTGTCGAGGTCCAGCACGGGCACCCACTTCGGTACGGGCAGTCGCGCGGCCACCCCGAGCAGGCCCGGCCCGTTCCCCTCCGCCGGGGCGACGGCCACCGGCCGGCTGGACAGCGGCCGGAGCAGCTTGCCGAGGGTGAGACCGGGCACGTCGGGCGCGTCGGCGGCGACCACGGCAGCCTGGTCGTAGCCGGTGAGCGCCGCGAAGACGGCGTTCGGGGTGGGCTCGGGCACCTCGTGCACGGAGGTGCCGGGCCAGACCACCGCGTCGGCCAGCCAGCGGTCCGCCGGAGTGACCGCCACCGCGGTCTCCACCTCGTTCAGCGTGGCCAGCAGGTCCACCACGTCCTCGGCGAGGGCGGTCCGCCACCGGGCCGGCTCGATTCCCGGCGGCACCCAGGTCACCGGGCCGAGCAACGCCACCACCACACGTCGGACCATTCGCCGACCCTAACCCCCACGCCCACCATCCCGCCCCTCGCCACCTCCGCAGGACGGCACATCCCCACCACGCCCCCACACCGCCGCGCGGCGCGCCTGGGGCGCTGGGCGCTGGGCGCTGGGTGTGCTGGGGCGCACTGATTCACGGAAAGTGGGGCTATCCCGGCCTGGATAGCCCCACTTTCCGTGAATCAGTGCGCTGGGCGGGGCCGGCGGGGCGAGGGACGGACGGCGGGCAGGGCGGCGGGGCAGGGCGAGGGGGCAGGGCGGCTGGCGGCGTGCGGCGGGCGACGGGCGGAGCGACGGGCGGCGGGGCGGGGCAGGGCCGGGCGACGGGTCAGGGCGGAGGGGCAGGTTAGGACGGAGGGGCAGGTCAGGGCGGCGGGGCAGGTCAGGGCGGCGGGCGGGTCAGGGGAGGCCGGCGGTGGCGGCGACGCCCTCCAGGTAGCCGCGGGCCCGTTCGGCGCGGGGATAGCGGGCGACCAGGGCCCAGAACTGGGCGTTGTGGCTGGGCACGATCAGGTGCGTCAGCTCGTGCAGCAGGACGTAGTCGATCACCCAGTCGGGCATGTCCTGGATCCGGTGGGAGATCCGGATGGTGCGGTCGGCCGGGGTGCAGGAACCCCAGCGGCCGTTCTGGTTGGTCACCCAGCGGACGCTCGCCGGCTCCGCGGTCGACCCGTGTTCCGGCAGGTAGAGGCCGATCAGGCGGGTGGCCCGGGCGAGCAGTTCGGCGTCCGAGCGGGCGAACCGGCCCTCCCGGGCGGCCAGCCGGGCCAGCATCCGGTCGACCCACTCGCTCTCCTCGGCCCGGGAGAACTGGTCGGGGATGAGCACGACGACGCGCTCCCCGTCCCGGTACGCGGACACCGTGCGTCGCCGGCGCTGGCTGCGCCGCACCTCGACGACGGGCTTCCGCGTCCCGGCCATTACCGGGCCGCGCAGCCTCGGTTGACTGTCACGAGGGAAAGCTAATGCGTACTGACCAGGGCTCCGCAAGAGTAAACAAGACGACACGCGCCCGGAAAATGGCGATTGGTTGTCAGGAGTCCTGAAAAATTTCTTTGCGACGGTAGGTAACCATCACCCGCCCGCCGTCGCTCACGTTAGGTGATCTACGACGGGCCGGTGGCGGCGGGGCCGCCCGAAGGGGATCTGAGCGCATTTACCCGGCGTGTCCCCCCGAAACTCACTTATCAGACGTTACTCGACGTGCACACTCTCGTCGTCGACTTGCTCACAGAGTCGGCGTACAGCTGACATGGAACCACCCAGACCTGGGTAGGGTCCGCCAACCAGTGATCAGGAGACTGATCACGGAGAACCCCCGGCGCCGGTCCACGCGTGGCCCGTCGCAGGGATAACCCGCCGGGACACCTCCGGCGGACGAGACGAGGAGGCTACCGTGGCCGAGCAGGCCCAGACCTACAACGGTTACTGCGTCAAGTGCAAGGAGAAGCGGGACTTCGAGGGGCACGTGGAGGTCTCGAAGACCGGCATGAACATGGCCAAGGGCAAGTGCCCGGTGTGCGGCACAACAGTGAACCGCATCCTGGGCAAGGCGAAGGTCTGACCCGTCCGGGTCGTCCGGGGAGGGGTGGCCACGGCCGCCCCTCCCCGTCGCGTATCCGACATCACTACCGGCGAGTTGTGGAAAACCGGCGCACTCCTGTGGACAACGCTGGCTGCGGCACGGCGAGCCTGTGGACAACGATCGACTGAGCGCACGGACACGGTCACCATTCGTGGCGTGACGCATCCAACTCCACTCCCCCGCCCCACGCTGCTGCCCGGCCTGACCAGGCTGTGGCGCGACCGGCGCACGCTCCAGCTGGGCATGGAGCCCGGCCCGGCGGTGCTGGTCGAGGTGGCCACCCCCGGCACCACCCACCTGCTCGACCTGCTCGACGGCACCCGTAGCGAACGTGCCGTCCTGGCCGCCGCCACCGCCGCCCGGGTGCCGGCGGGCGAGGCGCGAGCCCTGCTCGACGCGCTCCGGGACGCCGGCCTGGTCGTACCCGCGCAGACGCTGCTCCCCCGCGACCTCACCGGGCCGGTCCGGGCCCGGTTGACCGCGGAGGCGGACGCCCTGGCCCTGGCCGCGCGCGACCTGCCCGGCACGCCGGCGCGGCTGCTGCGCCGCCGCCGGGCCGCCCGGGTGCTGGTGACCGGTGCGGGCCGGCTCGGCGCCGCGGTCGCCGTGGCGCTGGCCCAGGCCGGGGTGGGGCACGTCGTACCCGAGCTGTCCGGCCCGGTCCGCGCCGGTGACCTGGTCGGGACCGGCCTGACCGGCGCGGAGCTGGGTCGACCGCTGGCCGCGGCGGTGTGCGCGGCGCTGGGCCGCTGTGCGCCGGGCACGGCCACCGGGCCGCTGCGGTCCGGCCGCCCCGACCTGGTGGTGCAGCTCGGCGTCGGCCGGCCGGCCGAGGCGCTCGCCATCGGGTACGCCCACCGACGACAACCCCACCTCCTGCTCGACCTGCGCGGCGGCGTACCCGTGGTCGGGCCGCTGGTCCGCCCGCCCGCCGGTCCCTGCCTGCGCTGCCTCGACCTGCACCGCGCCGACCGCGATCCGGACTGGCCGGCGCTCGCCGCCCAGCTCGCGACCGACCGGGGTGAGCCGGGCTGCGCGGCCACCACCCGGCTCGCCGCGGTGGCGTTCGCGGCGGCCGAGGCGCTGGCCCAGCTCGACGGCGGCACCCCGGAGACGCTCGGCGCGGCGGTGGAGGTGCACCGGGCCGGCCGTCTCCGGCACCGCCGGTGGCCCCCGCACCCCTCCTGCGGCTGCTGCGGGCGTCGCCCGATCCGGTCGGCCCTACCCGCTCCCGGGCGCACGGCAGCAGCGAGCCCCTCCCGTCGGTAACAATGGCCGGGTGACCGACATCCCGCGCCGCGCCGTGTCCCGCACCGCCAAACTCGCCGCCCTGCCGCTCGGATTCGCCGGTCGAACCGTCCTCGGGATGGGCAAGCGGGTGACCGGCCTCGCGTCCGACGTCATCTCCGCCGAGATCCAGCAGCGCACCGCCGAGCAGTTGTTCAGCGTCCTCGGGCAGCTCAAGGGCGGTGCGATGAAGTTCGGTCAGGCCCTGTCGGTCTTCGAGGCGGCGCTGCCCGAGGAGGTCGCCGCGCCCTACCGGCAGGCGCTCACCAAGCTCCAGGAGGCCGCCCCGCCGCTGCCCGCGGCGACCGTGCACAAGGTGCTGGCCGAGCAGCTCGGGCCGGACTGGCGGGACCGGTTCGTCTCCTTCGACGACACCCCGGCCGCCGCGGCCAGCATCGGCCAGGTGCACCGGGCGGTCTGGCGCGACCCGGGTTACGGGCCGGACGGCGGCCCGCTGCACCGGGACGTGGCCGTGAAGATCCAGTACCCGGGCGCCGGCGAGGCCCTGCTCGCCGACCTCAAGCAGCTCTCCCGGCTGGGCGGCATGTTCCGGGCCATCCAGCCGGGCCTGGACGTCAAACCGCTCCTGGCCGAGCTGCGCGAGCGGATCACCGAGGAGCTGGACTACGAGCTGGAGGCCGAGTCGCAGCGGGCCTTCGCCGCCGCGTACGCGGACGACCCGGACATCTTCATCCCGGAGGTGCTCGACGCCGCGCCCCGGGTGCTGATCACCGAGTGGGTGGAGGGCATCCCGCTGTCCACGATCATCCGGGAGGGCACCGAGGAGCAGCGGAACGAGGCCGGGCGGCTGATGGCCGAGCTGCACCTCTCCGCGCCGGAGCGGGCCGGGCTGCTGCACGCCGACCCGCACCCGGGCAACTTCCGGTTGCTGCCCGACGGCCGGCTCGGTGTGATCGACTTCGGCGCGGTGGCCCGGATGCCGGAGGGCACGCCCGAGCCGATCGGCCGGATCGCCGCGCTGGCGCTGCGCGGGGACGCCGCCGGGGTGGTGGACGGGCTGCGCGACGAGGGCTTCGTCAGCCGGACCGAGCCGATCGACGCCCAGGGGGTGCTCGACTTCCTCCGCCCGATGCTGGAGCCGATCGCCGCCGACGAGTTCCGCTTCACCCGGGCCTGGCTACGGGGAGAGGCGGGCCGGCTGGCCAGCCCTCGCTCCCCCGCGTACCAGCTCAGCCGGCAGCTCAACCTGCCGCCGTCGTACCTGATGATCCATCGGGTGACGCTGGGGTCGATCGGGGTGCTCTGCCAGTTGGAGGCGAAGGCGTCCTACCGGGCCATCCTGGAACGCTGGCTGCCCGGCTTCGCGGCGGTGGCCTGACGACACGGGTACGTCGAAGGGGCGGTGACCATCGGGTCACCGCCCCTTCCTCAGTTGTTCGCTCTAGAGAACGCCCAGGTCGCGAGCCGACTGGCTGCGACTCCGCATGGCGACGGTACGGGCGGAACGGGTTGCCTCAGTGCTCGTGGTGGTGCGACCGGCCTGAGGCCGGCGCATTCGAGCCCTGGACAACGCTTCGTGGAGTAGTTGCATCTCGGTTCCGTTCGGCAGGTGCAGCACTGGTTTCTCTCTCTCGTTCGGCCGGTGGAGGGACACCGGCGTCGGTCGGCTTCGGAACGTAGGTGTGTCAGGCTGCCAGCCGGACGGCGCTACGCGACTCGGACAGCCCGCTGGCCGCCAGTCGCGCCTCCGCCTCGACCCGGAGCTGGGCGTCGCGGGCGAGGTCCTCCTTACGCGGACGGCCACGGGGCCGCTTGCGCGGGACGACCGCGCCACGCTCGAAGATCTCGCCGCCCCAGACGCCCCAGGGCTCGGCCCGCTCCACCGCCCCGGCCAGGCACTCGACACGCAGCGGGCAGTCCCCGCAGAGCGACTTGGCCAGTTCGAGTTCGGCGGGCTGGTCGGAGAACCACAGGTCGGGGTCGAACTTCCGGCAGGGCAGGTTCGCCTCCACCTCGACGCTCACGTCGAGTGGGGCCAACGCCAGACTCATCCTCCGGTCACCTCTCTCTCACTTCGATCTCGTGGATCGCATTCGGTACTTCGGCGGGGCAAAAAACTGAGGCCGCGGATCCCGGTAGCGGGTTCCGCGGCCTCGAGGTGAGCCGGTGGTCTGATGGATCAGACCGGTCTACCTCGAGGTGGAACGCCGCGGACATCGGTGCGCTTCTTGCCGCCATCGATGCCCATGCCCGTGAAGCCACTGGTCCCCTCGACTCCGCGCAGCGGTGCGACGGTCAGGTTCAGCTCGGCCTGAACCTGGGCCTGGTGCACCTGCGGAGCCGACGGTCGAGCGGCAAGGGCCACCCGGACAGCCGACAGCGGAGCGCAGGCAGCTGGCATCGCCGCCGGACGCTCGTAGGTGTAAATCTCCATTGGTGCCACCTCCCTGACTTTCCTCGTGCCGACCATGGACTCATCCCCCGTGAGCAGCCAGAACGGCGCCGCTCGCGTGGTGTGTCCTGAGGCTATTCCTCGCCCTCGGGGGAGGGCAAACGATTTACGGACTGATTTCCAAAGTTTTCTGCGGGCAGAACGTCGTCCACCGTGGCGCCGGCCACCAGGGCCAGCACCGGGTCGCCGTACAGCCCCACCTTCCGGGGCCCGATGCCGGCGATCGCGACCAGGTCCTCGGTGCGTCCCGGCTTCCGCTCCGCCAGCGCGGTGAGCGTGGCGTCGGTGAAGACCACGTAGGCCGGCACCCGCTGCGCGCCGGCCACCCGCTGCCGCCAGTCGCGCAGCCGCTCGTACAGCTTCTCGTCCAGGTCCGACGGGCAGGTGGGGCAGCGGCCCAGCTTGCGGTCCGCGCCGGCGAGCAGCGTGGCGCCGCAGATCCGGCAGGAGACCACCTGCGGTCGTCGCCGCTCGGCCCGTCGGGCCGGGCTGCCGGCGCCGGCCCGCTCACCGCCGCCCGAGCGGTCGAGCTGCGGCAGGAAGCGGGACGGCCGCCGGGCCCGGCCGCCGGGCGAGCGCGCCGCCGCGTACGACAGCCAGAGCCACTCCCGGGCCCGGGTGATGCCCACGTAGAGCAGCCGCCGCTCCTCCTCGACCTGCTCGGGCGTCTTCGCGTACGTGGTGGGCAGCGTGCCCTCGGCCAGCCCGACCAGGAACACGGCGTCCCACTCCAGGCCCTTCGCCGAGTGCAGTGAGGCCAGCGTCACGCCGTCCACGGTGGGCACGTGCTGCTGGGCGGCCCGCCGGGCCAACTCCTCGGTGAAGCCGGCCAGCGTCACCTGACGTTCGACCGTGGCGGCCTCCCCGATCGGCAGCACCTCGGGCGTGGCCGCGTACTCCTCGGCGAGCTGGAGCAGCGCGGCGAGCGCCTCCCAGCGCTCGCGGGCGGCGCCGCCGGCCGGCGGCGCGTCGGGCGCCCAGCCGACCGCGGCGAGCCCTTCCACCACGGCGGCCGGCAGCGGCGTCTCCCCGGGGATGGACCGGGTGGCGGCGCGCAGCGCGATCATCGCCTGGCGCACCTCGGGCCGTTCGAAGAACCGCTCCGCGCCCTGGAGCACGTACGGCACCTCGGCCTCGGAGAGCGCCTTCTCGTACGCCTCGGACTGCGCGTTGGTGCGGAACAGCACCGCGATCTCGCGGGCCGGGGTGCCGCCGGCCACCAGCGCCCGGCAGCGGGCCGCGACGGCGGTGGCCTCGGCCGGCTCGTCGGTGAAGATCCGCAGCTCCGGCTCGGGGCCGGGCCGGCGCTGGCCGTGCAGTTCCAGCCGCAGCCGCGCCTCGGCGCCCCGGGCCTGCGAGATCACCGCGTTGGCCAGGCCCACCACCTGCGGGGTGGAGCGGTAGTCGCGGACCAGCCGCACCACCGTCGCGCCACGGTGGTGGCGGGGGAAGTCGACGAGGTACGACGAGGTCGCGCCGGTGAACGAGTAGATCGTCTGGCTGGCGTCGCCGACCACGGTGAGGTCGTCGCGCCCGCCGAGCCAGACGTCCAGCAGCCGCTGCTGGAGCGGGTTGACGTCCTGGTACTCGTCGACCACGAAGTGGCGGTACTGGCTGCGCACCTGCTCGGCCACGTCCGGGTGCTCCTCGATCCCCCAGACCGCGGCGCGCAGCATGTCCTCGAAGTCGATCACCCCGTTGCCGCGCTTGAGCCGCTCGTACGCGACGAACACCTCCGCCACCCGCGCCGGCTCGTACGGCGTCTCGCGTCGCGCCTTGGCCGCCGCGACCACGTATTCGTCCGGCTCGACCAGGGAGGACTTGGCCCACTCGATCTCGGCGGCGAGGTCCCGCGCGGCGGCCCGGTCGGTGCGCAGGCCCAGCTTGGCGGCGGCCAGCGTGACCACCCGCACCTTGCTGTCCAGCAGCTCCGGCATGGCCCGCCCGGCCAGCAGCCGGGGGGCGAAGTAGCGGACCTGGCGCAGCGCCGCGGCGTGGAACGTGCGCGCCTGGACACCGCCCACCCCGATCACCGTGAGACGGCTGCGCATCTCGGCCGCCGCGCGGGCGGTGAACGTGACCGCCAGCACGTGCCGGGCGGCGATGTCGCCGGACAGCGCGCGGTAGGCGATCCGCGACGTCACCGCCCGGGTCTTGCCGGTGCCGGCGCCGGCCAGGATGCAGACCGGGCCGGCCGGGGCGGTCACCGCCGACCGTTGCTCCGGATCGAGCCCGGCCAGCACCCGTTCCGCCGCTGTGTGAACCCCCACGACAGGGAATCATCCCAGCCCCGTCCGACGTTGCAGCGGTTAGCCTGGCCTGATCGGACCGGGCGCGGGCCCACTCTTGGAGGACCAGACCATGTTGACGATGTATTCCACCACGTGGTGCGGCTACTGCCACCGGCTGAAGTCGCAGCTCGACCGGGAGGGCATCGCGTACGAGGTGGTCGACATCGAGCAGAACCCGACGGCCGCGGAGTTCGTGATGGGCGTCAACGGCGGCAACCAGACCGTGCCGACGCTGCGCTTCGCCGACGGCAGCGCCCTGACCAACCCCTCGATCAACCAGGTCAAGCAGCACCTCGCCGCGCTGCCCGGCTGACCTGCCCGCACCCGCCCCGGTCGGCCGCACCCGGATTCCGGGTGCGGCCGAGCGGCGCCGGGTCACGGTGTCCGGCGCCGACGGGTGGCGGCGAGCAGCTCGTCGTCGAGCGGCCGGCGGGGCGTCGGGACGCGGGCCGGGCCGGTCGTCCCCGGCGGGGTGAGGCGACGACCCCGCCAGAGGTAGAGTCCGCCGCCCGTGGTGACGGTTCCGACCAGCACGAACAGCAGCCGGTAGTCGAAGACGCCGACGAGCAGCGCGCCGGTGCCGATGGAGACCGCCTGCGGCCCGCTGACCAGCGCCCGGGACGCGGCGGTGACCCGGCCTAGCAGCGCCGGCGGGGTCCGTCGTTGGACCAGCGTGTACAACCCCACCATGGTCAGCGGCAGCGAGACGCCGGCCAGCAGCAGCGCTGCCACCCCGAGCCAGAGCCGGGGGTACGCCAGCGCCAGCGCGGCCGGGCCGAAGAACGTCACGCCGGTGGCCAGCGCGCCCAGCTCACCGAGCCGGCGGACCACGGCGGCGGAGAGCAGCCCGCCGACCAGACCACCCACCCCCTGCACCATGAACAGCACACCGACGAACGCGGCGTCGCGGTGCAGGCCCAGGTCGACGTACGCGAAGATCAGCGACTCGGTGAAGCCCATCACCAGCGAGGCGACGCCGTAGCCGACCAGGGCCCGGCGCAGCGCCGCCTCCCCGGCCAGGTGACGCAGCCCGGCGCCCAGTCCGGCCGGCCAACGGCTCCCGGGCCCGGTCGGTGTGCTCTCCTCCGCCCGGAGCAGCCCGACCACGGCGGCGGCGACCAGGAACCCGGCCATGGCCAGGAGCACCAGCAGCCAGCCCCCGACGGCGGCGTAGACGCCGGCCCCGGCGAGCGGCCCGACCAGCCGCAGCCCCTGCCGGACGGTCTGCAGGGCCCCGTTCGCGTCGGCCAGCAGGTCGGCCGGCACCAGGTGCCGGATCAGCCCGTTGAGCACGGCGGTCAGCGTGATCGAGGAGAGGCCGTAGAGCGCCGCGACCAGGTAGATCACCCAGACGTCCCCGCGGTCGCGCACGGTGAGCAGCGGGCTGAGGAGCACGACGGCGAGCAGGTTGGCGGCGATGAAGAAGGGCCGGCGGCGATAGCGGTCGACCACCCAGCCGACCAGCGGGGCGAGCGCCATCGGCGCGATCACGGCGAAGATGGTGGCTCCGGCCATGCTGTCCGAGCCGGTCAGGTCCTTCACCCAGACGGCGAGCGCGAGCAGCAGGATCGACTCCGCCGCCAGGCTCGCCACCATCGCGGCGAAGAGCAGGCGGAAGTCGGGGCGGCGCAGGACGGTGCGCATCGGTTTCCCTCCGGCAGGTGCGCCCGTGGGCGCGTCGGGGCGGGCGCCGGTGAGGCGCTCTCCACAGTCCTCTTTTTGTCTCTCGTGACACGCCCTCGCCGGACCTGCCGACACCGGTCGCGCCGTCCATACTGACCGTGGGGGGCGAATTCCATACAGTTACCGTCGCGTCTCGCGACGGTCGACGGAAAAGAGGACGCCGTGCCTCCTGCCGTACCAGGCCCGTTTCTGCGCCGTCGCCGCCTCGGCATCGAGCTGCGCCGGCTCCGCGAACAGGCCGGTCTCACCGGTGACCAGGTCATCGAGGGGATCGGCTGGGCCTCCGCCTCCAAACTGTCCCGCCTGGAGAACGGCCGCAGCCGGCCCGACCCGGACGACGTGGACGCGCTGCTCACGCTCTACGGCGTCGCCGCCGGGCTGCGCGCGGAGCTGACCGGGATCGCCCACGAGGCCGGCGACATGCGCGGCTGGCTGCGCAACTTCCCGGTGATGACCCAGCAGCAACGCGCCTTCGCCGAGCTGGAGGCGGGCTGCGCGGAGATCTCCGAGTACAACCCGGTGCTGGTGCCGGGGCTGTTGCAGACCCCTGGCTACGCCCGGCACCGGATCCGGTCCGCGGCCCGGGTGGCCGAGGGGGCGGGCGATCCGGAGTCGGAGAATCCGGAGGCCGAGGTGGGCGCCCGGCAGGCCCGCCAGTCGCTGCTGGTCCACGTGCCCCGGTACACCGCCGTGCTGGAGGAGGCCGCGCTGGACCGGCGCGCCGGCCCGCCGGACGTGCTGCGGGACCAGCTCGTCCACCTGTGCGAGCTGGCCGACATGCCGAACGTGGAGCTGCGCCTGCTGCTTCGGGACACCCGGGTCGGCGACTGGTACGTCCCGCCGACCGCGTTCTCGCTCTACCGGTTCGCCGACCCGCTCGATCCGGAGACGCTGGCCATCGAAAGTGGGTTCACCGACGTCATGTCGACCGAGGTGAACACCCTAAATCGCTATAAAGTGGTGTTCGAGTGGCTATGCAAGTCGGCACTCTCCGCATCGGACACCCTCTCCTGGCTGACCGAGGCGACCGGACGGCCGACCGGCACGGCAGTCGAGTCCACGGCGGCGTACGGGCCGGCAACGGCGCCGACCCAGCGCCGCCGTGACTCGGGGCGCCTCACGTCGGAACGGTGATCCCCGCGCCGACGTCGGCGTCGCTCGTCCCCATCGGAGCACCTCACCAGGAGCAGGACACCATGAACCAGATCCACACCAGCACGACCTCCCTCGCCGGCGCCGCCTGGCGCAAGAGCACCCGCAGCCAGACCTCGAACTGCGTGGAGGTCGCGCCGCTCGGCACCGGGCCGGCGACCATGGCGTTGCGGGACAGCAAGGACCCGAGCGGGCCGGTGCTGCTGTTCAACCGGGCTGGCTGGCTCGGCTTCATCGCCGGCGCGAAGAACGGCCAGTTCGACCTGAACTGATCCGGCGAGGGCCCGGGGGCCGTCGGCGTCACGCCGGCGGCCCCTCGCACGTCCACCCCGGACAACCGTCCTGACCTGCCATCCCCCGAACGGTCGAGCCGCCTCGTTTCACTTGCTGGGACGACCTGCCGGCGTACGATGTCGCTTGAGTGACGTGGAAGTTCCACCGCGTATCCGTCCACTTCCGGGGGACACCATGCGGTTCCTGATCGTCCGCACCGAGATCCGCAGCGCCGGCGACGCCGACATCGCCGCCGCCTGGGCCGGCGGGGGACGGCTGCGGGACGAGACCCGTGCGCCGGAACCACGTCGTCAGGTCGTGCACGCCGAGAACCGGGACGCCGCCCTCCTGCTCGCCCGCGCCCTGTCCGCCGTCGGGGCGGTCCGCGCCGGCCGGCACCGGGTCAAGGTGCTGCCCATCGAGGAGCGCACCCCCGGCCGCCCCTACCGGTGGGACGGCGCATGATCCGCCGCTGACGTCCGTCGTGGCCGGACCGGCTCCCCCGCCGTGCTCCACGCCTCACCCGGCCACGACGGCCCGTGTTCCCGGCCCCGGACCGCCGCGGCAACGACGGTCCCGGGCCGGGACCGCGTAAGGAGGGGCCCCCGCTTAACGCCTACGGCATAGGCGGGGCCCCTTCTCCACGCACCGGCTCGGGGTTGGCGGCTCGCCGCGGCGGGGACCGCGGCCGCGGCCGGCCGCCCCGGTCAGCAGTGGCCGTCGAGCCAGCGGTGCACCAGGAACAACGCGATCGACGACGGTGGAGGCAGCAGCAGGCGGTCCCCGCCGTCCACCCGGACCGGCTCGCCGGCAAGCGCGGCGCCGATCTCCCGGCGGCTGAACCACCGCGCGTGCGCGATCTCGGTCGGGTCGACCCGGATCGGCTCGTCGGCGTCGGCCCGGGCCAGGAAGCCGAGCATCAGTGAGCCGGGGAACGGCCAGGCCTGGCTGGACACGTACGCGATCTCCCCGACCGCGACGCCGACCTCCTCGCGGACCTCGCGCAGCACGGCGGCCTCGGCCGACTCGCCGGGCTCGACGTAACCGGCCAGGCAGGAGTAGCGGCGCCGGCCCGGGGTGCTCGGCCACGCCGCGTTGTTGCCCAGCAGACAGCGGCCCTCCGGGCCGTCCACCCCGTCGTGCACCAGCACGATCATGGCCGGGTCGGTACGCGGCCAGGTCCGGTGGCCACCCGGGTCGACCCGGGACCAGCCGGCCTCGTCGACCTGCGTCGGCTGCCCGGTGGACGCCGAGTAGCCGTGCCGCAGGTGCCAGTTGAGCAGCGCCAACGCGGTGGTGAACAGGCCCGCGTCCCGATCGGTCATCAGGTGGCCGACCTCACGCAGGTGCGCCCGGCGGGTGCCGGGCAGCGCGGGCAGCGGGCTGTCCACCGCGAACACCGGCACCCCGTCCGGCTCCACGCCGAGGAACATCGGCACCGAGCGGGGCACCTCGGGCAGCTCACCGGCGCCGACCAGGACCAGCTCCGGCGGGGCCGCCTCGCCCCGGACCAGGGCGCGGCCCTCGTCGGTCGAGTCCAGCACCAGCACCCGGGCCTGCTCCCACGCCTCGGCCAGCCAGGCCGGGTCGGTACGCCGGTGCGCGGCGCGGTCCACCGTGGACCGGGCCAGCGGCGGCGCCGGCTCGCCGCGGGCCGGGCCACCGCTCATCGGGGTCCCGCCATCACGCGGACTCCGTCCGCACCGGGGTGAGCGCGGCGAGCGAGTCGGCCACCCGGGCCGCGTCGCCGAGCACCACGGTGACCGCCTTCGCCGGGGCGAGGTACCGGGCCGCCACCTCGGCGACGTCGTCCACGGTCGCGGCGGCCAGCCGGGCGGCGTGCTCGGCGAGGAAGTCCAACCGCAGCCCGTTGCCGGCGTACGCGCTGGTCAGCGACGCGAGGCCGGCCTGGGTGGACATGCCGAGCTGAAGCGTGCCGAGCGCGTACTGGCGGGCCTGCTCCAGCTCGTCCGGCTTCGGCGGCACGGTGGCCAGCCGGCCCAGCTCGTAGCTGGTCTCCAGCAGCGCGGGCGCGGTCACCTCGGTGGCCACCTCGGCGCCGGCGACCAGCACCGACCCGGCCACCGAGTGCTCGACCACGGAGTGCGGCCCGTACGTGTAGCCCTTGTCCTCCCGGATGTTCTCCACCCAGCGGGACGAGAAGTAGCCGCCGAAGAGCAGGTTGGCCAACTGCAACGCGGCGTGGTCGGGGTGGGTGCGGGGCACCGCCGGCAGCGCGAGGCGCAGCGACGACTGCACCGAGCCGGGCCGGTCGACGAGCAGCAGCGGGCCGGGCTCCAGCGGCGGCGCGGGCGGCAGCTCGGCGACGTGACCGTCGCCCCGCCAGCCGGCGAGCGCCGCCTCGGCCGCGTCCAGCGCCCGCGCCGGCTGCACGTCGCCGACCAGCACCAGCACCGCCCCGGCCGGGTGCACCCGCTCGGCGTGCAGCCGACGCAGCGCGGCCGGGCGGACCGCCCGGACCTGGTCGGGCTCGGGCGTCTGCGTCGCGTACGGGTGGCGGCCGTAGACGCGGGTGAGCAGCGCGGTCCGGGCCAGGTGGGACGGCTGGCTCTGGGCGACCTGGATCCGGTCGACGAGACGGTCCCGCTCGGTGGCCACCCAGTCGGCCGGGTAGCTGGCGCCGGTGAGCACCTCGGCGAGCAGCTCCAGCATCCGGTCCAGCCCGGTCACCAGGCCGGCGCCGGAGAGCATCAGCCGGTCCGGGTCGACGCCGGCGGAGAGGCCGCCGCCGACCTTCTGGAGCTCGGCGGCGATCTCGGTGGCACTGTGCGCCTCGGTGCCGGCCAGCATGGTCTGCGCCAGCATCGCGCCACGGGCCAGGTGGGCCCGCCCGAACGGCATCCAGAGCCGCAGCTCGACCAGGGGTACGGCGGGCCGGCGTACCGCGATCACGGTGAGGCCGTTGCCGAGCGTGCGTTCCGCCTGCTTCGGCACGGTGAGCCGCCGGTTCGGGCCGAGCGCCGGCAGCTGACGGACGGTGGTGGTCATTTGGCACCTCCGGCCACGACCTCGACGGATGCGCGACGCTCGGGCCGCAGCGTGGCGGCGGCGGCGCGGACCTGCTCCTCGGTGACCGCGCCGACCAGTCGGGGCAGTTCGTTGAGCAGCCCCGGTTCGCCGCGTTGCTGCTCCAGCACGGCCATCCGCAGCGCGCGGCCGAGCACCGCGTCGGTTTCGCGCAGCAGGTGGGTGGCCATCCGGGCCTGGGTACGCGCCAGCTCCCCGTCGGTCAGCCCGTCGGTGGCCAGCCGGTCCAGCTCCTCGTCGATCGTGCGCAGCACCTTGTCCACGTCGCCACCGGGCGGCAGGTGGGCCTCGAGCAGCAGCGCGGTGGGGTCGCGCACGTCGAACGGGTCGCCCATGAAGCTGAGGTAGCCGCCCAGGCCGGTGACCGTGCGGTCGCGCTGCACCAGCCGCTCGACCAGCCGGGACGCGTCGCCGTCGGTGAGCACCTCGGCGAGCACCACGAAGGGCAGGTAGCCGGCGAAGTCGGTGATCGGGTCGGGCACCCGCCAGGCGCTCGCCACCGCCGGCAGCGGGGCCAGCGCGTCGGTGTACGTGCTGCGCCGCTCGGTGGTCAGGTCCGGCTCGGCGAAGTCGGGCCGCTCCGGCGCGGGGCGGGCCGGCACGTCGCCGAAGTGCCGCTCGATCAGCGCGGTCGCCTCGGCCACGTCGATGTCGCCGCTGACCGCCAGCACCGCGTTGCCGCTGGCGTAGTAGTGCCGGAAGAAGTCGGCGGCGTCGGCCACCGTCGCGGACTCCAGGTCGTCGAAGGAGCCGTAGCCGTCGTGCGCGTTCGGGAACGTGTCGAACATCACCGGCGGCAGCGTCAGCCAGGGGAACCCGCCGTACGGCCGGTTGAGCACGTTGACCCGGATCTCCTCCTTGACCACGTCGACCTGGTTGCGCAGGTTCTCCTCGGTGAGCCGGGGGCCGCGCATGCGGTCCGCCTCCAGGAAGAGCGCCCGCTCCAGCGCGTTGCTCGGCAGCGTCTCGAAGTAGTCGGTGTAGTCGAAGTGGGTGGAGCCGTTGAAGGTGCCGCCGGCGCCCTGCACGTGCCGGAAGTGCGCGAGTTTCTCCAGGTTCTCCGAGCCTTGGAACATGAGGTGCTCGAAGAGGTGGGCGAAGCCGGTGCGCCCCTGCGGCTCGGAGCGGATGCCGACGTCGTAGACCACCGCCACCCCGATCACCGGGGCGCTGCGGTCCGGGGTGAGCACCACCCGTAGGCCGTTGTCGAGGGCGAACCGCTCGACCGGGTATTTCGTCGCTGGGATCTTCGCTCTCCTGGTCGGCACGAGATCGACACTAGCGCCTCCGTACCGGCCACACCGGCGGTGTGCCGTGGCCGAACGGTGGACAGATGCGGGACGGGTCTTGACGCCGCCCGGCACCCTGCCCCACTCTTCCTACCAACTAAATAGGAATACTGCGGATTGGACTTTCGATGAGACGGCTCCCCCTGCGCCGCCTGGTCACGCTGGCCACCCTGGCCGTGGTCGGCGCGGCCACGCTCGGCACCACCGCCGCCTGCGGCGGCGACAGCGACGCCGCCGGTGACTCCGGCCCGGTCACGCTGCGCCTGGGCTACTTCCCCAACCTCACCCACGCGCCCGCCGTGGTGGGCGTGGAAAAGGGGATCTTCAAGGAGAAGCTCGGCAGCGACGTGACGCTGGAGACGAAGACGTTCAACGCCGGCCCGGCGGCCATCGAGGCGGTCTTCTCCGGCGCGCTGGACGCCACGTACATCGGTCCGAACCCGACCGTGAACGCCTTCTCCAAGTCGAAGGGCGAGGCGGTCCGGGTGGTCTCCGGCGCCGCGTCCGGTGGCGTCGCGCTGGTGGTCAAGCCCGGCATCACCTCGGTGGAGCAGCTCCGCGGCAAGAAGATCGCCACGCCGCAGCTCGGCAACACCCAGGACGTCGCGCTGCGCTACTGGCTCAAGGAGAAGGGCCTGGCGACCACCAAGGAGGGCGGCGGCGACGTCAAGGTCGTCCCCCAGGAGAACGCGCAGACCGTCGAGACGTTCGGCAGCGGTGCCATCGACGGGGCCTGGGTGCCGGAGCCGTTCGTGTCCCGGCTGGTCAACGCCGGCGGCAAGGTGCTCGTCGACGAGCGCGACCTCTGGCCGGACAAGAAGTTCGTCATCACCAACCTGCTGGTCAGCACCAAGTTCCTCAAGGCACACCCGGACGTGGTGAAGAAGCTGGTCGAGGGTCAGGTCGCGGCGAACGAGTTCGTCAACGCCAAGCCGGACGAGGCGCAGCAGGCCGTCTCCGAGCACATCGGCAAGATCACCGGCAAGCCGCTGGACGTCAAGCTGATCAAGCAGGCCTGGTCGACGTTGGAGTTCACCAACGACCCGATCGCGTCCTCGCTGAAGGCCGGCCTGGACCACGCCGTCGCGGTCGGGCTGACCCAGCCGGTCGACCTGAACGGCCTCTACGACCTGAAGTACCTCAACGAGGTGCTGAAGGCCGAGGGCAAGCCCGAGGTCACCCAGCCGTGACGTCGACCACGACGACCCCGCGCAGCGCGACCGGCTCGGTCGCGCTGCGCGGCGTGACCAAGGTGTACGGCCAGGGCGAGCAGGCCGTCCTGGCGCTGGACGGGGTGTCGCTGGACGTCGCCCCGGGCGAGTTCGTCTGCCTGGTCGGCGCGTCCGGTTGCGGCAAGAGCACGCTGCTGAACCTGGTCGCCGGCCTGGACCGGGTCAGCGGCGGCGCGATCGAGCTGGGCGAGGGCGTCAACCCGGGCCTGATGTTCCAGGAGCCGGCGCTGTTCCCGTGGTCGACCGTCGAGGGCAACGTCGAGGTGCCGCTGAAGCTGCGCGGGCTCCCCCGCGACCAGCGTCGGGAGCGGGTGGCCGAGCTGCTGCGCACGGTCCACCTGTCCGACTTCGGCCGTAAGCGCCCGCACCAGCTCTCCGGCGGCATGCGGCAGCGGGTCGCGTTGGCCCGCACGCTCGCGCTGGACACCCCGGTGCTGCTGATGGACGAGCCGTTCGGCGCGCTCGACGCGATGACGCGGGACATCCTGCACGACGAGCTGGAGCGGATCTGGGGCGAGCGCAAGCTCACCGTCCTGTTCGTCACGCACAACGTGCGCGAGGCGGCCCGGCTCGCCGACCGGATCGTGCTGCTCTCCAGCCGGCCCGGCCGGATCATCTACTCCACCCGGGTCGACGTGCCGCGACCCCGGCGGATCGACTCGCCGGAGGTCTCGGCCATCGCCGCCGAGGTCACCGACCGGCTGCGCAAGGAGGTGGGCCGGCATGGCCAGTGACACCCTCACCGGGTCGGCGCGTACCGACGCGGAGATCTCCGGTCTCGACGCGCTGGAGATCGCCGGCCAGGAGAAGGGCCCGTCCCGGCTGCGCCGGCTCTGGTCCGCCACCTGGCCCAAGTTCGCCGCGCTCGCGATGGCCATCGCCCTCTGGCAGGCCGTGGTCTGGAGCGGGTGGAAGGAGCCCTGGGCGCTGCCCGGCCCGATGGTGGTCTTCGGCGATCTCGGCCACTACCTGGTCAGCTCCGCGCTCTGGGAGGGCCTGGCCACCACCGCCCGCCGGGCGGCGGTCGGGTTCGCCGCCGCGGTCGCGGTGGGTCTGCTGCTCGGCCTGGGCGTGGCCCGGGTCAAGGTGCTCCGCGCCGCGCTCGGCTCGATGATCACCGCGTTGCAGACCATGCCGTCGATCGCCTGGTTCCCGCTGGCCATCCTGCTGTTCCAGCTCAGCGAGCAGGCCATCTTCTTCGTGGTGGTGCTCGGCGCCGCGCCGTCGGTCGCGAACGGCGTCATCCACGGCGTGGACTACGTGCCGCCGCTGCTGGTCCGCGCCGGCCGCAACCTCGGCGCCCGCGGGCTCAACCTCTACCGGTACGTGATCGCGCCGGCCGCGCTGCCCGCCATCGTGGCCGGGCTCAAGCAGGGCTGGGCGTTCGCCTGGCGCAGTCTGATGGCCGGTGAGCTGCTGGTGGTCATCGCCACCCGCACCTCGATCGGCGCGCAGCTCACCTACGCCCGCGAGCTGAGCGAGGCGCCCCGGCTGATGGCCATCATGATCGTGATCCTGGTGGTCGGCCTGCTGGTGGACACCGCGTTCGGCGCGGCCGACAAGGCGATCCGCCGCCGCTGGGGCGTGCTGGACCAGGCCGGCAACTGACCTCGTGTACATCTCCGCGCGCGCCGACTACGCGCTCCGGGCCATGCTCGCCGTCGCCGACGCCGGATCCACCGGCGACGGGGACCCCGGCGGCGAGCTGGTCAAGGCCGCGAGCCTGGCCGAACGCCAGGACATCCCGCTCAGCTTCCTCCAGGGCATCCTGCTCGACCTGCGGCGGGCCGGACTGCTGCACAGCCACCGCGGCACCGAGGGCGGGTACGCGCTGAGCAGGCCCCCGGCCGAGATCAGCGTCGGGGACGTGCTGCGTGCGGTCGGCGGCGCGCTCACCAGCGTCCGGGGCATGCCCGCGGACCGGACCGGCTACCACGGGGTGGCCACCGGGCTGCGGGACGTCTGGCTGGCGGTGGACGGCGCGATCGCGCTGGTGGTGGACCGCACCACGCTGGCCGACCTGCTGGCGGACCGCGCCCCGGCGCCCTGAGTCCGCCGGTCGGTGGCCCGTACCCCGGCGCACGAAGGCCGGGGCGGGCGCCCGAGGCCGGGCGGGGCCCGGTGCCGGGGCCCCGCCCGGCTGCTCGCGCCCCGGGCGGTGACGGCGGCTGGTGCTGAGGGCCGACAGAACCGATCGGTGAGGGCCCGGCCAAGAAGGCATCCCCCTGGAGCAATATGACCGAGCGGCATATTTATGCCGCTGAGGTATATCCGTTTCTGCCGCACATCCACCACCGGACGTCACCCTGCGTGACCCCGTCAGGCCCGGCTGACCGTACGGATCAGCCGGGGTTGAAGGTGCGGGCCGCGCCACGGTCCGGCGGACCGCCCGCCGCCGGATGCCAGGGGCCGAACGCGGCCACCACGGCGAGCGCCAGGCCGGCGCCCGCCACCGCGAGCACCAGCAGCACCTCCCGGGTCCCGTCACCCGGGCCGGTGTCACCCGCCATGGTCGCCCCTCCCGTGTCCGGCCGGTCCCCCGACCGGCCCACGGGACCCAGCATCGTCGCCCCGACGACAGCGGACAGTCGGCCACCCGACTGAACATTCGCTGATCCCCGACTCAGCGAGGCGCCGCATGACGGCCGGTCAGCGGCCTCGCACGGAACGTCCGGTCAGCGGCGGCGCGGGCGACGGCGGGGACGGGTCCCCGGGGCGGGGTGCGCGGCGACCGGCGGCGGGACGGCGATGGTCACCGGCGTGCCGGAGGGCTCGCGCGCCCCGGTCAGCCGGCCCAGCTCCGCGTCGCCGGCGCGTACCCGGGTGGTCTGCGCCTTGATCCCGGCGGTGGTCATCAGCCGGGCGACGTCCCGACGCTGCTCCGGCAGGACGAGCGTGACCACGGTGCCGGACTCCCCGGCCCGGGCGGTCCGGCCGCCCCGGTGCAGGTAGTCCTTCGCCTCCGTGGGCGGATCGGCGTTGACCACCAGGTCCAGCCCGTCGACGTGGATGCCGCGGGCCGCCACGTCGGTGGCCACCAGCGCGGTGACCTGGCCGGTGCGGAACTGCTCCAGGATCCGGGTGCGCTGCGGCTGCGACTTGCCGCCGTGCAGCGCGGCGGCGCGAACGCCCTTGGCGAGCAGTTGACGGGCCACCCGGTCGGCGCGGTGCTTGGTGGCGATGAAGACGATGGTGCGGCCCTCCCGCGCGGCGATGTGGGCCAGCGCGGCCGGCTTGTCCTCCGCCTCCAGGTGCAGCACGTGGTGCGTCATCGCGGTGACCGTGGCGGTGCCCGGGTCCACGGAGTGCGTGACCGGCTCGGAGAGGAACCGGCGGACCAGCCGGTCCACGCCGCGGTCCAGGGTGGCCGAGAAGAGCATCCGCTGCCCGCCCGGGGCGACCTGCTCCAGCAGCTTCGTCACCTGCGGCAGGAAGCCCATGTCGGCCATCTGGTCCGCCTCGTCGAGCACGGTGATCTCGACCTGGTCCAGCCGGGCGGACCCGCGGTCGATCAGGTCGTGCAGCCGGCCCGGCGTGGCCACCAGCACCTCGGCCCCGGCCCGCAGCGCGTCCGCCTGGCGGGTGAGGGAGAGCCCACCGACCACGGTGGCGCAACGCAGCCCGAGCACGCCGGCGTACGGGGTGAGCGCGGCGGTCACCTGCGCGGCCAGTTCCCGGGTGGGCACCAGCACCAGCGCGAGCGGGCGGCCGGGACGCGCCCGGCGGCCGGCCGTCCGGTGCAGCAGCGGCAACCCGAACGCGAGCGTCTTACCGGAGCCGGTACGCCCGCGGCCGAGCACGTCCCGGCCGGCGAGCGAGTCGGGCAGGGTCGCCGACTGGATCGGGAACGGCGCGGTGATGCCCTGCGCGGTCAGCTCGGCGACGAGCGCCGGCGCCAGACCGGTGGCGGCGAAAGTGGGCATGGTCGTGATCATGCGGAAAGCCTTCCTCGAGGCGGCACGTGTCGAGGAAGGGCGCCGAGCGACGGCGCGTCACCGGCATGGCCGGTGATCACAAGCACGAACCGAAAGGGACGGGCCGGCCCGCCTCGGCGCGCCAGCTCCCGCGTACGGGAGGGCGGCGCGGCGGGCCGGCCCGTGCACCACGCCCGGCGGGGCGCGGTGGTGGTGCCGGTTGATCCGAAGATCAGAGCGGGCGGATGTTCTCCGCCTGCGGGCCCTTCTGGCCCTGGGTCACCTCGAACTCGACCCGCTGGTTCTCGTCCAGGCTCCGGTAGCCGGAGGTCTGGATCGCCGAGAAGTGGGCGAAGACGTCGGCGCCGCCGTCGTCCGGGGTGATGAAGCCGAAGCCCTTGTCAGCGTTGAACCACTTGACGGTGCCAATTGCCATGTGTTTCGTCTCCTTGACGGAACGGTCGGCCCGCACGTGTTGCGGGCCGGAGAGGAGCCCACCACGCATGGGCTGCGTGGCGTGCCTGTCGCTGCTGGTCGCCCCGCCCGGAGAACTCCGGACACAACAAAGAGCGCCTGGGGCCACAATCCGCCAGGCGCACACAGAGTCTCTGGAAACCAAAACTGCAACGAGACCAACGTACCACGGATCTCGCCCGGCGGGGAGATCACGTCGAAATTTCCGGCACGGCGGCCACCAACGCGGTCAGCCCCTCGACGTCGAGCAGGTCCGCCGGGCGGACGGTCACCGCGTCCCGCACGTAGTGGAACGCCGCGCCGACCCGTTCCACCGGCACGCCGGCCAACTCCGCCCAGGCCAGCCGATAGACCGCGAGCTGCACCGCCGCCGCCTCGGCCTCCGGGCCGGTGGGCTGACGGCCGGTCTTCCAGTCCACCACGTCGTAACGCCCGCCCGGACGGGCGAACACGGCGTCCATCCGGCCCCGGACCACCACGCCGGCGATCACTGTGGCGAACGGCACCTCGACCTCCACCGGCACCCGGTCGGCCCACTCGCTGGCCAGGAACCGCTCCTGCAACTCGGCCAACGCCCCGTCCGGGGCGGCGCCCTCGTCGGCGGCACCGGGCAGCTCGTCGACGTCCAGCAGCCGGTCGGCGCCGAAGCGCTGCTCCAGCCAGGCGTGGAAGGCGGTGCCCCGCCGCGCGTACGGGCTGGGTGCGCTCGGCATCGGACGACGCAGCGCACGGGCCAGTGCCTCCGGGTCCCGGCGCAACGCCACGAGCTGGGTCACCGAGAGCTGGCCGGGCAGCTCGACCTCCACCGCCTCGGCCCGGCGGGCCAGCTCCGCCCGCTCGGCGAGCAGCAGGTCGGCCTCCCGCCGCCAGCGCTCCACCTCCGCGTCGGCGTCCTCCGGCGGGGTCGCGGGTGCCCCGACGGCGGTCGACCCGACGGCGGCCAGCAGCGCGGCCTCGCGACGGGCCGCCTCCGGGTCGGCCAGGTGACGACGGACCAGCGCCGCCGCCTCGGTCAGCGCCGGCCGACGCCCGCCCAGCGGGTCGGCCGGCCACTCCGCCCGCAGCACCGTCTCGGTGGTCGGGTTCACCGCATCCCCGGCCGGCTCCGGCGCCCACGCGTCGACCACGTGCCCGTCCGTCCCGGCCAGGGCGACGTCGTACACCTCGCGCAGGAACAGCGACGGGCCGCGGAACCGCTTCGTCCCCTCCCCCCACCAGTAGCCGGAGCAGAGCAGCAACCGGCGCGGCCGGGTCACCGCCACGTACGCCAGCCGGCGCTCCTCCCGCTCGTCGTGCGCCCGCCAGTCGTCGGTGAACTTGGCCACCGCACGGGCCACCTCACGCTGGTCCGCCGCCTCCGGCAGGGCCAGCTCGGGCAGCCCGTCCGCGTCGCCGCGCAGCGGGAACGGCAGCACGCCGAGCCCGCCCAGCCAGTGGTCGGAGTTGCGCACCGGCCCCGGCCACCCGCCCCGGGTCAGCCCGGCCACCGCCACCACGTCCCACTCCAGGCCCTTCGCGGCGTGCGCGGTGAGCACCTGCACGGCGCCGGCCACCACCTCGACCTCGCCCGGGGCCAGCCCGCGCTCCTCGTCCTCGGCGGCGGCCAGGTAGGCGAGGAAACCGGCAAGCGTGGCGCCGGGCGTCTCGCCGCTGAACCGCGCCGCGACGTCGCCGAGCGCGTCCAGGTGGGCGCGGGCCAGCCCGGCGTCGCCGGCGCCGTCCCGGCCGGCCCGGACCGCCACCTCCACGTCCAGCCCGATGGTCCGTTCGATGTCCGCGATCAGCTCCGGCAGCGACTGGTCCAGCCGGTACCGCAACAGCGCCAGCTCCATCCCGTACGACCGCAGCCGCGCGAACCCCTCCGCCGAGTACGCCTGCGCCGGCCCGAGGTCGGCCAGCGCCTCCACCAGCGTCGCCTCGTCCAGCACGTCCACGGTGATCTCCGGCCCGTCGTCGCCGGTCAGCTCGCGGCGGCTGCGGGCAATGGCCCGGGCGCGCCGGTGCAGGGCGACCAGGTCGCGCGGGCCGATCCGCCAGCGCGCGCCGGTGAGCAGCCGCAGCAGCGCCGCCCCGTCGGTCGGGTCGGCCAGCACGCGCAGCGTGCAGACCACGTCCCGGACCTCCGGGGTGTCCAGCAGCCCGCCCAGCCCGACCACGTCGACCGGCAGGCCCCGGGCCCGCAGCGCGGCCTCGATCGCCGGGATCTGGCTGCGCAGCCGCACCAGCACCGCGGTCGTCGGCCGACGGTCCGCCGGAATGTGCTCGGGCAACGCGCCCGGCATCCCGGCCGCGCCCCGCCACGCCGCCAGCACGCTGTCCGCGATCCAGTCGGCCTCGTCGGCGTACGTCGGCAGCAGCGCGCAGTGCACCGTGCCGGCGGCCCGACCGCCCGGCGTCCGATGCGGGATCGGCTCGCGGACACTGAGCGCGGCGTGCAGCTCGGGCACCCGGGCGCCGGCCGCCCGCAGCGGCACCGAGAGCGCGTTCGCGACGCCGAGGATCTCCGGCCGGTTACGCCAGCTCGTGGTGAGACCGAGCACCTCGGCGGGGGTGCCGTCGGCGCGGGCGAACTCACCGGGGAACCGGTCCAGCGTGCCGGCGCTCGCCCCGCGCCAGCCGTAGATCGACTGGCACGGGTCACCGACCGCGGTGACCGGATGCCCGCCGCCGAACAGCGCGTTGAGCAGCACCACCTGCGCGTGGCTGGTGTCCTGGTACTCGTCGAGCAGCACCACCCGGAACCGGTCCCGCTCGATCACGCCGACGCCCGGGTGGTCCCGGGCCACCCGCGCCGCGCGCGCGAGCTGGTCGGCGAAGTCCATCGCCTCGAAGTCCTCCTTGCGCCGGGCGTACGCCCGGACCAGCGGCAGCAGCTTCAGCCGGGTCCGCTGGAGCTGGAGCGCCTTGCGCACGTCGGCGTAGACCCGGCCGGGGCGGGACTGCACCTCGGCGAAGAACCGGCCGGTCCAGCCGGCCAGCTCGTCCGGGTCGACCAGGTGCTCGTCCAACTCGCCGGCCAGCGCCAGCACCGCGTCGGTGATGGTGGACGGCATCCGGTCCACCTCGGACATGTCGCCGTCGTAGTTGCGCACCAGCAGGTCGACGAGCTGCCAGCGGGACGCCTCGGTGAGCAGCCGGGTGGTCGGCTCGTACCCGGCGCGCAGCCCGTGCTCGGTGACGATGCGCCCGGCGTACGAGTGGTACGTGGAGACGGTCGGCTCGCCCGCGAACGGGTCCTCACGCGGGTCCCGCCGGGGCCGCCCCAGCCGACGGACGAGCTGGTCGAGGCGGGTCCGCACCCGGTGCGCCAGCTCGCCGGCCGCCTTCCGGGTGAAGGTGAGCCCGAGGATGTGCTCGGGGCGCACGTACGCGTTGGCGACCAGCCAGACCACCCGGGCGGCCATCGTCTCGGTCTTGCCCGAGCCGGCGCCGGCGACCACCAGCAGCGGCTCCACCGGCGCCGCGATGATCGCGGCCTGCTCCCGGGTGGGTGCCGGCAGCCGGAGCAGCCGGGCCAGCTCGACGGGCGTGTAGCGGGGCCCGGCGTCGGCGGACCGGGGCGTGGGCGGCGGCGTGCCGGTGGCGCCGAACAGCGCCGGCTGGATCGTCATCGTCCGGTCCTCGTCCGGCTCCGCGCGGTCACGTCTGATCCTCCGGGGGCGGCTCGACCACCTGGCGGCCCTGGCCGGAGACCGGGCAGCTGGTGCGTACCGGGCAGACCCGGCACTTGGAGTTGGCGACGGCGGCGAACGTGGCGGCGGCCATCGTGTCGGCGGTCCGGCGGACCAGCGCGGTGGCCCAGCCGGCCTCCGGGCCCTCCCCGGCCGCGGCCTGGGCCTGCTCCTTGGCGTCCCGGGCGCCGGTGCCGAGCTGCACCAGCGCGGCCCCGCCGGACTCCGCGCCGAACTCCGCGAACCCACCCGCCTCCACGGCCGCCTGGTACGCCCCGAGCTGCGGGTGCTCGGCGACCTCCCGCTCGGTGACCGCGGTGGACTTGCCGGTCTTCAGGTCGATCACCACGAGCCGGCCCTCGGCGTCGACCTCCAGCCGGTCGACGCGGCCGGTCAGCTCGACCGGCCGGGCCGGATCGTCGAGGCGCACCGCGAACTCGTGTTCGATGGCGAGCAGCCGGCGCGGGTTGCCGGCCAGCCAGCGCAGCAGCTTGTCGACCATCGCCTCGGCGCGCTGCCGCTCCGGGCCGACCATCCACCGGGCGGCCAGCTCGATCGCGTCGAACCGGGCGGCAACGTACTCCAGCAGCGTCTCCCGGTCGACGCTCGCGTCCTCGGCCAGCATCGCGGCGGCGTGCACCAGGTTGCCGACGCCCTGCGCGGCGCTGGCCGGCCCGCTGCCGCCGTGCCGTTCCAGCAGCCAGCGCAGGCTGCACCGCAACGCGCTCTCCATGGCCGACGGGGTGACCCGCACCGGCTCGCCGTCGTCGACGAGCGGCCGGTCGTCGGAGAGACCGCGCAGCCCCCACCAGTCGTCCGGGTGCGCGCCGGGCACCCCGGCGGCGGCCAGCCGGGCCAGCTCGCCCGCCGCCGCGCGCCGCCGGCTCACCGGCGCCGCCGGGTCGGTGATCGCGGTACGCAGCTCCGCCACCAACGCGGACAGGGTGAGCCCGCGTGGCGGCAGCGTCACCGGGAGCGCGCCGGACGGCGCGTCCGACGGGTGGTCGTCGCCGTGCGGCACCGGCCCGTCCGGCGCCGGGCCCCCGCCCGACGGTCCGTCCGGTGCCGGTCCCCCATCCGGCGCCGGTCCCCCGCCCGACGGTCCGTCATCGGTCGGCTCGCCGTCGGGCGGGGCGGTGCCGCCGGCGCCGGTGGCGGGCG
Source organism: Micromonospora sp. NBC_01392 (assembly GCF_045040125.1). Classification (NCBI taxonomy): domain Bacteria; kingdom Bacillati; phylum Actinomycetota; class Actinomycetes; order Micromonosporales; family Micromonosporaceae; genus Micromonospora; species Micromonospora sp. NBC_01392. The sequence continues at coordinate 6,310,729 of NZ_CP109549.1, forward strand.
GATCGTTGGCAGCCAGCTCGTGCAGGAAGCGGCTGGGCTGCTCCTCGTGGTCGTCGCCACCGACCGCCGCCGAGGCGACCGCGGTGACCAGCAGCCGACGCCGGGCCCGGCTGACCGCGACGTGGAACAGTCGCCGCTCCTCGTCCAGCAACGCGGATGTCTGACCGACCAGGCTGGCCCGCAGCCCCGCCCCGTCGGCCCGGCCGGCGAGCACGTCGACCAGCCGCTCGGAGCCGAGCAGGCTGCCGCGCAGCCGCAGGTCGGGCCAGACGCCCTCCTGGACCCCGGCGACGGCGACGAGATCCCACTCCAGCCCTTTGGCGGCGTGCGCGGTGAGCAGGCGGACCGCCTCGCCCCGGTCGGCGGCGGCGGCGAGCGTGTCCGCCGGCAACTCCTGCCCGAGCACGTGGTCGAGGAAGACCTCGGTACGCGCCCCCGGCAGCCGGTCGGTGAACCGGGCGGCGGCGTCGAAGAGCACCAGTACGGCGTCCAGGTCACGGTCGGCGGCCTCGGCGCGCCACCGCCGGGCGGTCTCGTGCTCGCCGGTGGCCTCCCGCCCCTGGGTGATCGCCCCGGCCCAGCGCTCGGCCAGCCCGCACTCCCGCCACACCGCCCAGAGCACGTCCTCGGCGGTGGCGCCCGGGGTGGCGGCGGCCTCCCGGGCGGTCGCCAGCAGATGCGCGACGGCCTGCGCAGGCGCCGCCCAACGACGCTCGACGGCGGCCAGCTCGGCCGGGTCGCGCAACGCCTCCACCAGCAGCTCACCGGAGGGACGGCGGTCGCCGCCGGCCAACGCGAGCGCCCGCATCCCCTGCCGCAGTCGTCGCTCGGCCAGCGGGTCGGCACCGCCCAGCGGCGAGTGCAGCAGCGCCACCGCCGCCTCCTCGTCCAGCCGGTCGGGTTCGAGCGCGCAGCGGAGCAGGAGCAGCAGCGGGGCCACCGCCGGTTGGAGGTGCAGCGGCAGGTCCTCGCCGTGCACGACGGTGGGCACCCCGGCGGTGTGCAGGGCGCGCCGCAGCGACGGGAGCTGCCGCCCGGTGGACCGGACCAGCACCGCCATCCGGGACCAGGGCACGCCGTCGAGCAGGTGTGCCTCGCGCAGCGCGTGGGCCAGCCAGGCCGACTCGCTGGTCGCCGAGCGGAACGTGCGCACCTCGACCGCCCCGGCCGGCGCGTCCGGAAGCGGACGCAGCCGCCGGTGCGCCGCCGGGCCGCGCAGCCGCCGGGCCAGCCGGGCGGTCGCCGCCAGCAGCTCCGGCCCGGCCCGGTAGGAGGTCGTCAGCGTGACCTGGGCGGCCGGCGCGCCGGACGCGGTCCGGAACCGGTGAGCGAACGTGCTGACCACGGCCGGGTCGGCGCCGCGGAACGAGTACGTGGAGGAGTCCGGGTCGGCGAAGGCGACCAGGGACCGGCCGCCACCGGCCACCACCGCGAGCAGGTCCACCTGGGCCGGGTCCGTGTCGGCCAGCTCGTCGACGTAGATGTGGGCCACGCGGCGGCGTTCGGCGGCGAGCAGCTCGGGATCGTCGAGCAGCATGCCGGTGGCGGCCCGCACCAGCTCCGCCGGGTCGTACGCGACCGAGCCCCGGTTGCTCACGTCGCGCAGCGCGAGGACGGCGACGTACTCCCGGAGGAAGCGGGCGGCGGCCGGCCAGTCGGCGCGGCCCAGCTTCTCGCCCAGCCGGGCCAGCTCGACCGGGCCGACGCCCCGCTCCGCGGCCCGCATCAGCAGGTCGCGGAGCTGCTGGGCGAACGCCCGGGTCCGCAGCGCGGGACGCAGGTCCTCCGGCCAGCCGGCCGGGTCGTCCGCCGGCTCCTCGCCGACCACGTCGAGCAGCTCCCGGATGATCAGATCCTGCTCCGGGCCGGTGAGCAGCCGGGGCGACGGCTCGCCACGCTCGGCCGCGGCGCGGCGGAGCAGCCCGAACGCGTACGCCGGGAACGTGCGGACCAGCGGCTCACGCACCGCCCGGTGGCCGTCGCCGGCGATCCGCGCCTCGATGCGCCGACGCAGCTCGGTGGCGCCGCGCCGACTGAACGTGAGCACCAGCACGCGTTCCGGGTCGACGCCTTCGGCCACCCGGGCGGCGACCGCCTCGACCAGGGTGGCGGTCTTCCCGGTGCCGGGACCGCCGACGACGAGCATCGGCCCGTCGGTGTGCGCGACCACCTCGGCCTGCACCGGGTCGGGATGCCTGGCTGCCGTCCGGCGCGGGTGCGTGGCATCGACCGCCGACCCCCCGGATCGCGGCTCCGACACGGCCGGCCCGTCGGACCGGCCCACCCCCTGCCCCGCCCCGGCGTCGTGGGTGACCCCCGCCCCCGCGTCGCCGGGCCGGCGCACCAACCGGTACGCCTGCATCACCGACATCCCACCACGCCGGTACGACACCCGGAAATCGACGCCGCCCCACTGCGTGCACGCATCGGTGCGGGTGTGTGGGCGCGGACGGTCAGGTGAGCCGGGCGTCGATGAGGTCGAGGGCGGCGGGCACGCTGTCGGCGACCATCAGCAGGTCGAGGCCGGCGGGCTTGAGGAAGTTGCGGTCGGCCAGCGTGCCCAGCCAGTCGAGCAGCGGCCGGTAGAACCCGTCCGCGTCGACCAGCACCATCGGCTTGGCGTGCAGGGCGAGCGTGGCGGTGGTCCAGACCTCGAACAGCTCGTCGAGCGTGCCCAGCCCGCCGGGCAGCGTGACGAACGCGTCGGACCGGTCGACCATCAGCGTCTTGCGGCTGGCCATCCCGTCGGTGACCAGCAGCTCGTCGGCGGCCAGGTCGGCGACCTCCAGGTCGACCAGGGTCTGCGGGATGACGCCGAGCGTGCGACCACCGGCCGCCCGCGCGCCGTCCGCCACCGCGCCCATCATGCCGACACAGCCGCCGCCGCTGACCAGCGTGTGCCCGCGCCGGGCCAGCTCCGCGCCGGTCTCGGTGGCCAGCGCCAGCCAGCGGTCGTCGAGGGTACGCGAGGACGCGCAGAACACGCAGACGTCGGCCATCTCAGCGTGACCCGGTCGGGCCCTCGGGTGCGGCCTCGGCGGCGGCCTGCTGGTCGGCGGCCGCCCGGGCGACCGCCTCCTCGCGTACCGCCTCCTGCTCGGCGGAGAGCACCGCCTCGGCCTCCACGATGTGCCGGACCGCCTCGTTGACGTCGTCGGTGACGCGGATCAGGTCGAGGTCGCTCGGGCCGATCTTGCCGTCCGCCGCCATGGTGGCGCGCAGCCAGTCGAGCAGGCCGCCCCAGTAGTCGGCGCCCATCAGCACGACCGGGAACCGGGTCACCTTGCCGGTCTGCACCAGGGTGAGCGCCTCGAACAGCTCGTCCATGGTGCCGAAGCCGCCGGGCAGCACCACGAACGCCTGGGCGTACTTGACGAACATGGTCTTGCGGGCGAAGAAGTAGCGGAAGTCGATGGCCAGGTCGACCCAGTCGTTGAGGCCCTGCTCGAACGGCAGCTCGATGCCGAGCCCGACGGAGAGGCCGCCCGCCTCGCCGGCCCCCCGGTTGGCGGCCTCCATCACGCCCGGACCACCGCCGGTGATCACCGCGTAGCCGGCCCGGGCCAGCGCGCCGCCCAGTTCCTCGGCCAGCCGGCACTCCGGGCTGTCCGGCTTGCTGCGGGCCGAGCCGAAGACGCTGACCGCGGGCGGCAGGTCGGCGAGCGTGTCGAACCCCTCGACGAACTCGGACAGGATCCGCAACGCCCGCCACGCGTCTTTGGTCTTCCAGTCGCTGCGCCCCCGGGAGTCGAGCAGCCGCTGGTCCGCGGTGCTGCTCGGGATCGCCCGGTTGCGCAGCGTGACCGCTCCCCGGTGGCGTTCGACCCGCGGCCCCTGCTCAGCCGGCCTCCCGGTGCTCTCGCTCATGGGGCCACCGTAGTGGAGCGACGGCGACGCGGCGCGCAGGCCGGCGAGCCGGAGAAAATCTTTGCGATCAAGGCAACTAATTCGCTCGCTCGTACGTCTTACTATTCACATACCCGGTATGCCCGGGGGACGCGCCTTCGGGGGAGGAGCCAGCGTTTGATCAGCAACAGCGAGATGATCCGGATCCGCCGGCAGATGCAGCGGCGGATCCACGACGTGGTGGCCGAGCGCCGCCGCGCCCGGATGATGGAGGCCCACCACTCCGAGCCGGCCGCCGACAGCGACGAGGCGGACGCGCCGCTGACCACAAGCGTCTGACCATCCGCAGGCCCGCGACGCCGGGCGCGGGCCTGCGGATCTTCGGTACGTCAGGCCGCGAGCCAGCGGTGCAGGGTGGCCGCGCCGTCCCGGATCTTGGTCAGCTCGACGTGCTCGTCCTTGTGGTGCGCCAGGTTGGGGTCGCCGGGGCCGAAGTTGAGCGCCGGAATGCCCATGGCCGCGAACCGGGCCACGTCGGTCCAGCCCAGCTTGCCGATCGGGGCGGCGCCGACCGCGGCCAGGAACTCCTGCGCGGCCGGGTTGTCCAGCCCCGGGGCCGCGCCGGCCGCCGCGTCGGTGACCGTCAGCTCGAAGCCGTCGAAGACCTCGCGCAGGTGGGCCTCGGCCTGCGCCGGGTCCCGGTCCGGGGCGTACCGGTAGTTGATCTCGATGTCGCAGCGGTCCGGGATGACGTTGCCGGCCACCCCGCCGTGGATGCCGGTGGCGTTGAGCCCCTCGCGGTAGTCGCAGCCCTCGATGGTCACCCGACGCGCCTCGTACGCGCCCAGCCGGCGCAACACCTCACCGGCGCCGTGGATGGCGTTCACCCCGTGCCAGGAGCGGGCGGCGTGGGCCCGCTCGCCGTGCGTGGTGACGACCGCCCGCATCGTGCCCTGGCAGCCCGCCTCGACGATCCCGTACGTGGGCTCCAGCAGCACCGCGAAGTCGGCCGTCAGCCACTCGGGGTGGCTCTGCGACACCAGCGTGAGGCCGTTGTAGCGGGACTCGATCTCCTCGGCCTCGTAGAAGAAGTACGTGACGTCGTAGCGGGGGTCGGGCAGCGTCACGGCCAGGTGCAGCGCGAAGGCCACCCCGGACTTCATGTCGGAGGTGCCGCAGCCGTACATCAGGTCGCCGCGCATGCTCGACGGGAAGTTGCCGTTGAGCGGCACGGTGTCCAGGTGGCCGGCGAGCACCACCCGCTGCGGGCGGCCCAGGTCGGTGCGGGCCATCAGCGTGTTCGAGTGCCGTTGGGTGCTCAGGTGGGGTACGCCGCGCAGCACCTCCTCGACGCAGTCGGTGATCGCCTTCTCGTTGAGGGAGACCGACTCGATGTCGACCAGGGCACGGGTCAGTGCCACCGGATCGGCCAGGACCTCGGGGGTCAACGGGTTCTGCATGTCTCGCACGGTACCGTCATCCTCGGTGGGTGCGAGGGACACGTTCCGCGCCCGCGGCCGCGAGCAGCGGCGGACGCCGCCGCCGGAGGAGAGAGGTGTCACCGTGACGTCCGCACCATCCGCCTGGGGCATCGGCCTGGCCACCGTCACCGCCGACGACCAGGTGCTCGACACCTGGTACCCGACCGGCAAGCTGGGCCTCGGCGAGCTGCCCCTGGTGCCCGGGGAGGACCAGGCCGACGTGCTCGACCTGCCGCCGGGCGCGGTCGGCGAGCGCGCCCTGCCGGGCCTGCGTACCGTCGAGGTGACCACGGTGATCGGCTCGCTCGACGATCCGATCAAGGACGCGGCCGACGCGTACCTCCGGCTGCACCTGCTCTCCCACCGCCTGGTGCGGCCCAACGAGCTGAACCTCGACGGCGTCTTCGGCAAGCTGGCCAACGTGGCCTGGACCTCGGCCGGGCCGTGCCCGCCGGAGCGGGTGGACGAGCTGCGGGTGATCGAGCGGGCCGCCGGCCGCCACCTGGTCGTGCACGGGGTGGACAAGTTCCCCCGGATGACCGACTACGTGGTGCCGGGCGGGGTGCGGATCGCCGACGCGGACCGGGTCCGGCTCGGCGCGCACCTGGCCGCCGGCACCACGGTCATGCACGAGGGCTTCGTCAACTTCAACGCCGGCACGCTGGGCACCTCGATGGTCGAGGGGCGGATCGTGCAGGGTGTGGTGGTCGGTGACGGCTCCGACATCGGCGGCGGCGCCTCGATCATGGGCACGCTGTCCGGCGGCGGCAAGGACCGGGTCCGGATCGGCGAGCGGAGCCTGGTCGGCGCGAACGCGGGCGTCGGCATCTCGCTCGGCGACGACTGCGTGGTGGAGGCCGGCTGCTACATCACCGCGGCCTCCAAGATCACCCTCCCGGACGGCCGGGTGGTCAAGGCCCGCGAGCTGTCCGGCGTGGACGGGCTGCTGTTCTGGCGCAACTCGGTGACCGGCGCGCTGGAGGCGAGGCCGCGCACCGGCCGGGGCATCGAGCTGAACGCCGCCCTGCACGCCAACTGACGTTCGCCGCGAGGAGTGAGCCGGGTCTGCGAGCCCCGCAGTCGCGAAAAGAGTCGGCACTGAGCCACCCCGTCCGGGTCCGTGGCGCGACAGCCACGGACCCGGACGGTCGGCTCACCGCAGGCGGTACGCCTGGATGATCCGCTGGGTGACCGTGTTGCCGGCGTCGTCGCGGGCCGTGGCCCGCAGCGACGCGTAGCCGGGACCGGCCGGGTGCACGACGGTGGCCGTCCACCCGGTGCCCTGCTTCTTCAGGGGCGCCTTCCGCCACGTCTTCCCGCCGTCGTAGGAGACGTCGACGGTGAGCGCCGCGACCGTGCCGGCCGGTGCGCCGGGCTGGCGCTGCACCGCCACCGGGACGGTGAAGGTGCGGCCGGCCGGCGCGGTGCCGTCCGCCGTGAGCGACGGGGTGAACCGGACCGCCATCGCCGGCAACCGGGCCGGCTGCTCGCCCGGCACCCGCTTCGAGCGGAACGTCCAGCTCGCCGAGACCTCGGTGCCGAGGTCGGTGAAGGAACGCTTCGCGACGGTGTCCAGCCGGTAGTTCGCGAGCCCCGGAGGCACCTCGAACACGCCGTAGCCGGGTGCGGCGACCTCGCCGACCAGCTTGCCGTTGCGGTAGAGCGCGGTGCGTTCGGTGTCGTTGAGCGAACCGCCTCCGTGCCCGGCCGCGTCGCTGTGCATCGGCAGGGAGACCACCACGGTGTCACCGGTGCGGGTGATGCCCTGTTCGGGCCAGCGCGGCGGCGGGAAGGACGGCCCGTACGGCGCGGCGTTCCACGTCTCGGCGTAGCTGTGGCCGGCCCGGAAGCGGGTCGGCCCGGACTCCAGCACCGACTGCGTGTTCAGCCAGCCTTGCTCGTCGCGCTTGCCGAAGTCCAGCTCGAAGTTCCAGCGGGTCCGGGCGGTGCTCAGGTGCTCGATCCGCCTGCCGGGCGCCTGGACCGGCACGACGATCGCCGAGCCGCCCATGTTGTAGTCGGGCTCCGGGTACACGATCCGCTCGTTCTCCAGCCCCGCGTACCCGTTCGCGAAGCGGCTGGTGACGTGCGCCAGGTCGGCCGGCTGGTAGTGCCGGACGAAGCCGGTCGGGAACCGGCCGGGGAACACGTCACTCAGCCCGTAGAAGTACGGGCTGCGCTCCGGCGCGGTCGGTTCGGTCCACTGGCTGGCCAGCGAGCCGACGAAGACCTGGTCCGAGACGCCGCGACCGAGCTGGGCCGAGTAGAGGCCGTCGAAGGTGTCCGTCCAGAGCCCGAAGCTGGCGTAGTAGTCGCCGAAGTTCCAGGCGGCGGTGACGTCGATCAACAGCGGGGCCGCGCCGCGCTGCGGCACGGTGGTGCGGACCGGCTTCGCCCGCCGGGCGTCCAGGGTGAGCCGCTGGTTCCCGGTCACCACCAGCTCCGGCTGGGTGAGCATGGAGATCTCCGTCCAGCGCTCCTCGTCGGCCACGAAGAGCAGGCTCTGCACGCCGTACCGGCCCTTGGGCACCCGGATCGTGGCCTCGCCGTCGGCGTCGAACACGTCCCGGGTCGCGCCGTCGTCGAGCCCGATCAGCGTGGTGTAGAAGTCACCGGTGAGCGAGCCGGCCCGGTTGCGGTGGGTGAGCGTCAGGTCGTAGCTCTCCACCTCCCGGTTGACCGCCAGCGGGGTGACCGCGACGGTGTCGCCGGACCGGGCGGTCAGCCGGCCGGTCCAGTACCCGTCGGCGCCGCCGAGCCGGGTGTCCACCACGACGGTGACCTGGGCGGTGCCGCCGGCCGGGACGGTGAGCCGGGAGGCGCTGAGGGTGAGCATCCCGGCCGGCGCGGACCGCCCGCCCGGGCCGGTGAACCCGGCGCTCAGCTCCAGCGTGAGCGGGGTCGTGCCGCCGTTGCGGTAGGTGACGGTCCGGCTGATCGGCTTGTCGTCGGCGTGCGGCCAGACCGCGACGCCGAACGAGACCGAGGACGGTTCGCTCGTCACCTGCTCGGTGATCGCGTGCGCCACGTCGACCCGACCGGCGCCCTGCTGGAACGCGGTCTGCTCGGGGTGCGGCCGGGCCGAGGCCATCAGCGTGGCCTTGTAGCGACCGGCGTTCCAGCCCGGGTGCTGCTGGGCGATCAGCGCCACCGCGCCGGCCACGTGCGGGGTCGCCATCGAGGTGCCGGAGAGGGAGACGTACCGGTCCCCCACCGGGTCGCCGATCTGGCCGTGGGCGGCGCGGGCGGCCACGATGTCCACACCGGGCGCGGTGATGTCCGGCTTGATCGCCCCGTCGCCGACCCGCGGCCCGCGGCTGGAGAAGTCGGCCAGGTCGTCGTTGCGGTCGACGGCGCCGACCGACAGCGCGGCGTCGGCGGTGGACGGCGAGCCGACCGAACCGTCGGCGCCGTCGTTTCCGGCGGCGACCACGAAGAGCGAGCCGGTCTGCGCGGTCAGCGTCTCGACCGCCTGCTCCAGCGGGTCGACCTCCGGGGTGTCGAAGCCACCGAGGCTCATGTTGATCACGGTGGCGTGCTGCTCGGCCGCGGCCCACTGCATGCCGGCCAGGATCGCCGACTCGGTGCAGCCGTACTGCTCGCAGACCTTTCCGGACAGCAGCGTGGCGTCCGGGGCGACGCCCCGGTACTTCCCGCCGGAGGCGGCGGCGCTACCGGCGATGATCGAGGCGACGTGGGTGCCGTGCCCGACGATGTCGTCCGGGTCCGCCTCCTCGCTGAAGTTGCGCGACTCGGCGACCTTGCCGGCCAGGTCCGGGTGGGTGAGGTCGACGCCGGTGTCGAGCACCGCGACCTTCACGCCCTTGCCGGTGTATCCGGCGGCCCACGCGGCCGGCGCACCGATCTGCGGCACGCTGTGGTCCAGCGTCAGCCGCCGCCGCCCGTCCAGCCAGATCCGGTCGACACCCCCCGCCGCGTCGAGCCGGGCGCCGGAGCGGTCCGCGGCGACCGCCCGCCAGAGCGAGCCGGTGTCGGCCTTGGTCGCGGCGAGCGCCGCGCCGCCGATCGCCGGCAGGTCGCGGATCACCCGGGTGCCGGCGAGCGGGGCCGCCGCCCGCCGGGCCACCCCCGGCCGGTACGACACCAGCAGCGGCACGGTGTCGCGGTGCGCGTCGTCGTAGCCGGCCGCGATCAGGCCGGTGACGTCGAACAGTCGCCGGTCGAGCCGGCCGGAGCGGATCAGCGCCAACGCGTCCTGGGGGACCACGCTGAGGCCGGTGCGCTCGCGGCGGACCACGAACTGGAGCTTGGCGCGACCGGCGCCGGGGCGGACCGCGGCGCGACCGCCGGCGGCGACGGTGACCTGGTCACCGGTGATCAGGGTGACGGTGGCCGGCCGGGTCGACGACCCGGTCGGGGCGGGCGTACCGGTCGGGGCCGCCGACGTGGTGGCCTGGGCGGGCACGGGCAGGCCGAGCGCCAGGCCCAGGGTGAGGCCGAGCGCGGCCAGTCTTCTGCGGTTCTGGGGCAACCTTTCCTCCTCGGTGAGGCGTCTCATCGACAGAAGGCACATCGATGCGGGTTATCAGAATTGCATACCGCGTATGCAATCGGAAGTCGCTTATCCGACCGAACCGGTTCCCCCGGGGTGGCCGAACCGGGGATGATCCACCGATGAGCGCCATGAGGGACCGCATGCTGGCCGGCGAGCTGTACCTCGCCGACGACCCCGCGGTCGTCGCCGACCTGGACCGCGCCGCCCGACTCACCGAACGCTTCAACCGCAGCGACGCCGACGACCCGCAGGGCCGCCTCGCCGCGCTACGCGAACTGCTCGGCACGCTCGGCGAGGACGCCTGGATCCGCCCCCCGTTCCACTGCGACTACGGCTTCCAGACCCACCTGGGGCCGCGCACCTTCGTCAACTTCAACGCGGTCTTCCTCGACGTCGCCCGGATCACCATCGGCGCCGACGTCCAGATCGGACCGAACGTGCAGCTCCTCACCGCCACCCACCCGGTGGAGCCGGAGGCGCGCCGGGCCAAGTGGGAGGCGGCGAAGCCGATCACGATCGGCGACAACGTCTGGCTCGGCGGCGGCGTGATCGTGCTCGCCGGCGTGACCATCGGCGAGAACACGGTGGTCGGCGCCGGCGCGGTGGTGACCCGGGACCTGCCGGCGAACGTGGTGGCGGTGGGTAACCCGGCCCGGCCGACCAAGACCCTGATCTGACGCCTGAGCTGCCGAAACAACCCTCCGGGGGGATGCGAATTCCGGAATGTGCGCGCACTCTGGGTAGTGAGATGCTCACTCTGGGGAGGCCCCGATGGAGCGCGTACTCGAACTACGGGTGCACGGGGTGTCGAACACCCCACCGGATCAGCTACTCGGCCTCGACCCCGGACCGGGCGGTGACGGCCCCCAACCGGAGCTGGTCGCCGGCGGACAGGTGACCGGTTTCTACCGTTCCACCCAGGCCGCCCGGGACGACCCGATCAGCGTCGAGGCGTACAGCTGGGGGAAGTTGACCTCCGGCGCGCGGACCCGGCGGGACATCGAACGCGCGCTCTGGACGCTGCTGCTGCCCTTCGCGCTGGCGAACGTCGCGCTGCACGCCCGGGACGGCATCCCGGCGGACCCGGACCGGGAGCGTTGGGCCAGCCGCTCCGGCATCACCGCCTGGCTCATCCGGCTGTTCTGCCTCAGCCTGACCTGCACCCTGGTCATCGCCGTGACCGGGATCGGCGTCGACCTCATCGGCTGGCAGTGCGTGGGCCGCGAGTGCCTGGGCCAGCTCCCCGGCCCGTGGGAGTTCCTCGGCAACGCCTGGTGGGGCCGGGACACCCGGGCGCTGGCCCTCGGGCTGCTGCTGCCGCTGCTCGTGCTGGGCGCGATCGGGCTGGTCGCCTGGCGCACCTACCAGTACGAGGCGGAGATGCCGGCCGAGCCCCGCGCCCGCCCGGACCGGGCCGAACCGCCGGAACCGCTGGAGAACCCCTTGCAGGACCCGACGTTCTGGAACGGGGAGGGGCAACTGCGCCGCGCCGCGGTGCTGCACCTGTGCACCGGGGCGGTGACCGCCGCCGCCGTGCCGGTCGCCGCGGTGCTGCTGATGGACCCGCCGCGCGGACTGCGGGCCGCGGTCGCCTGGCCGACCGTGGTGCTGTTCGTCGCCGTGGTGACGATCGCCGTGGTCGCGGTCGGTCGCCCCTGGCTGACCCGTCGCCAGGGCGCCACCCCACTCGGCCGGTGGAGCATCGCGGTGGCGGTGCTCACCGCGCTCGGGCTGCTCGGCACGTTCGTCCTCCTGCTGCTCCCGGACGGCCCGGCCGGCCGTCCACTGGCGACGTACCGGCCACCTGTCGGCTGCCCGGCGGTCCCGGACCTCGCCGGCTGCCGCGCCGCCCGCCCGTTGCCCGGCTACGAGACCGCGCTCGCCTGGCTCGTCACCTACCAGGTGCTGCTGCTGGTGGCCATCGGCGCGGCGAACCGCTCCGGCCGGCGGGCCCTGGCCGGGCCGGCCGCCGCCGGCGTGCTGCTGCCGCTCGGGGTGGCCTGGATCGAACGCGGCCTGCCCGGCCTGCCGGCCGCGCCGGCCGGGCTGCACACCTGGATGCTCGTCGGCCCGGCCATCGCGCTGGCCATCGCCGGGCTGCTCATGCCGCGCCTGCGGCCCGCCGTGCCGACCCAGCCGCTCGGCGCGTACACCGGGCTCGCCTGGCACGGCTGCGCGCCGGCGGTCATCGCCGGGTTCGGCTGGATGATGGCGGTCGCGTACTGCGCCGGGCTGCTCTACTGGGTCAGTGAGCGGCTCGACGGGCCGGTCGACCCCGCCGGCCCGGGACGCGTGGTGCCGCCGCTCGGCGTCTTCTGGGCCGGGCTGGCCTGCGTCATCGGACTGCTCCTCCTGCTCGGGCTGCTGGTCCGCGCCGCCCACCTGCTGCACCGGCTGCGCCGCGCCGAGTACGCGCGGCTGACCTCCGCCGACGGCCTCTCCGCGCACGACCTGCGCCGCTGCCGCGACGTCAGCACCTACCGGGCGTTGCACCGCCTGGTGGGCGAGCACGCGGTCCGTCTGATCGGCTGGTTCGCGGCCGGGGTCGCGCTCCTGATCATCCTGTGCTGCACCGCCGCGCTCTCCGGCCACCGGCCCAGCCCGCTCTCCCCGGCCGGGTGGCAGACCGCGATCCACTGGGCCGCCGAACTCGGCGACGCGGTGCTCGGCTGGCTGCCGGTGGTGACGAGCGCGCTCGGGCTGATGGTCTACCGCACCGACTCGGTCCGCCGCTCGGTCGGCGTGGTCTGGGACGTGTGCACGTTCTGGCCGCGGGCCGCGCACCCGCTCGCCCCGCCCAGCTACGCCGAACGCGCCGTACCGGAACTCCAGACCCGGGTCGCCGGGCTGCTGGCGCTGCCGCCCCACCACCCGGACCGGATGGACGGCGTGATCCTCTCCGGGCACAGCCAGGGCACCGTCATCTGCGCCGCGGTACTGCTGCACCTGCCCCGCCGGTGGCGGCGGCGGACCTGGTTCTTCTCCTACGGCTGCCAGCTCACCCGGCTCTACGGCCGGGTCTTCCCGTCCTACTTCGGGCCGGAGCGGCTGCGCACGCTGGCCCGGGCGGTCACCTGGCCCGGCGGCCACGTCGCCTGGACGAACTTCTGGCGGGACACCGACCCGCTCGGCTGGCAGGTCAGCGCCGGGCAGCGGGACGTGGCGGTGGCCGACCCGGAGGCGCTGCACCCGACCGGCGGCGAGGTGGCCGACCCGCCGATCCGCAGCCACAGCGGCTACCCGGAGGCGGTCGAGTTCGCCCGTGAACGAGCCGTGGTGGCCCGCCTGCTGCGCCGGAGCGTGCCGTCACCCCGGCCCGGCGTCGGCTGACACCACGGCCCGCCGTCGTCACCCCGGCCGTCGTCGCCGAACCGGCGTCGTCCCGGCCGGCGTCACCGGTCGGTGGCGCCGCGCCGGTCCGCGCCGGGTGGGGCCGTCACGCCGGCGGCGGCTCGGCCAGCCGGACCACCAGGTCGGCGTGCCCGGCCGTGCCGGCGACCAGCCGGGCGTTCTCCTCGTCGCTGCCGAGCGCCCAGGCGCGGGCCTGCTCCGCGGACTTCCCGTACGCCTGGTGCCGGGCGGTCAGGCGGCGCAGCCGCAGCTCGGCGTCCAGGTCGAGGAACCAGGCCTGGTGCAGCAGCGACCGCACCTCCTCCCACGGGTCGTCCCGCAGCAGCAGGTAGTTGCCCTCGGTGACCACCAGCCGCACCTCGGGCGGCACCTCGATCGCCCCGGCGACCGGCTCCTCCAGGTCACGGCGGAACTCCGGTGCCCACACCGAGGTCGGCTCCAGCCGCCGCAACCGGCGCAGCGTGGCGACGAAGCCGTTGACGTCGAACGTGTCCGGCGCGCCCTTGCGTGCCGCCCGGCCCAGCCGGTGCAACGCCGACCCGGCCAGGTGGAAGCCGTCCATCGGCACCAGCCGGGCGGTCGGGCCCACCTCGGCGACGATCCGCTCCGCCAGCGTGGACTTGCCCGCGCCGGGCGCGCCGGCGATGCCGAGCAGTTGCCGCGGGCCGTCCCCGGCGAGTGCCCGCGCCCGGGCGACCAGCTCGGCCAGCGGCAACACCTGGGCCGGCGGCATCAGCCGAGCACCGGGTCGCTGATGGTGAACCGCGCCTCGACCGCCGCGTGCACCGGCTGCGGCGCGGGATCCAGCTCCAGCTCCGGCACGGACTCGCCGGACCGGGCGTACGCCGCCTTGGCCAGCATCGGCGGGGCCGCGGTCAGGCCGGTGTCGGCCAGCTCCCGCAGCGCGGTGACCCGGGCGCCGAGGGCCTCCGCGTACTCTCGGGCCCGGGCCAGCGCGTCCGCGATCGCGGCGTGCCGCACCTCCCGGTACGCCGGGCTGTCCGGCCGCAGCGACCACACCGGACCGGCCACCTCGACCTGCTCGTGGTCGGCCAGGCGGAGCATCAGCTCACCGAGCGCGCTGAAGTCGGTGACGGTGACCGTGGTGCTCACGCTGCCCTGGTAGGCCACCACCCGGTCGCCCGAGCGCCTGGTCACCGGCCAGACGTTGACCTGACCGGTCTCCCGCCGCGCCACCGTCGGCTCGGCGGCGTCGAGCAGCGCCCGCACGGCGGCGGCCCGCTCGGCCAGCCGGGTCAGCGTGGTCTCCCGGTCGCGGTCCCGCACCGCCGCCGTCACCGTGAACCGGGCCAGCTCGGGAGCGACCTCCCGGTACGCCTCGCCGCGTACCGCCACGACCGGTGCGTCCGCCATGCCGCTCAGCCTAACGGCGGGGTGGCCGGCAGGTGCGCGGTGTACCCGACCGCGCCGGCCGTCACCCGGCACCCGGTCAGGTGACCGCCCGCCGCGCCCAACTCCCGCAGGTAGGCCAGCTCGCCGGCGTGGTCCGCGTCGGCCGGGAACTCCCGGCGGTGCGTGCCGAGATCCCGGCCGCGCAGCGCGGCACGCGCCGCCCGCCCCTCGGCCAGCCGGCCGGCCAGCGCCTCGGCGTCCCCGGCCCGCAGCGCGGCGGTCAGCTCGGTCAGGAAGTCACCGACGCCGGCCAGCTCGGCGAGCACCCGGTCCCGGTTGCCGAGCAGCATGTTCGCGGTCCGCTCGGGCGGCCCCCCGGCGACCCGGGTGCCGTCGGAGAAGCTGCCGGCGGCCAGCGCCAGCACCGCGTCCCGCAGCGCCGAGCGTTGCACCGTGCCGGCCAGCGCGCCGGCGAGCACGTGCGGCACGTGTGACGCGAGCGCGGCGGCGGCGTCGTGCTCCGGCGCGGACATCGGCACCACCCGGGCGTGGAAGACGTCGACGAGCAGCGCGGCCAGCCGCCGGAACGCGGTCAGCCCGGTGGGCCCCGGGCAGAGCACCCAGGCCGCGCCGTCGAGCAGTTCCGGGCCGGCCGCGCCGAGCCCGGCCCGGTCCGCGCCGGCCATCGGGTGACCCGGCACGAAGCGGTGCCCGAGCCCCTGCGCGGTCGCGGCGGTGGCCACCTCCGCCTTGACGCTGCCCACGTCCGTGAGCACGCACCGGTCGTCGGTGGCGGCGGCCACCCGGGCCAGCGTGGTGGGCAGCGTGGGCAGCGGGCCGCAGACGAACACCACGTCCCGGCCGGCCACCGCCTCCTCGACGGTCCCGGCGACCGCGACGCCCCGCTCGCGTAGCTGCCCCCGGACGGCCGGATCCGGGTCCCAGCCGGCGACGCCGAGCCCGGCGTCGCGGAGCCGGAGCAGGATCGAGCCGCCGATCAGCCCGGTGCCGACCACCGCCGCGCGTGCCAGCCCGCCCGCCTCGCCCACCATCGGTGCACCTCGGGTCCGCGTCGTCGGCGGAGCCCGGGTGGCCCCGCGGGAAGTCCCGCCGAGGATATCGCCCGGCACGCCAGCGGGGCGCACGGTGTCAAGCGGGGGCCCCGCCTCTACCGGAGACGTTAAGCGGGGGCCCCGCCTTGCAGGCGGGCGGTTACGGCGTTGATGTTCGCGTCGGACTCCGTCAGGGCCACCCGGACGTGTCGGGCGCCGGCCGGGCCGTAGAAGACGCCGGCGGCCACCAGGATGCCCCGCCGGGCCAACCAGTCGACCGTGTCCCAGCAGTCCTCGTCGCGGGTCAGCCAGAGGTAGAGCCCGGCCTCGGAGTGCTCGACCGTGAAGCCGGCGCCGGTGAACGCGGCCCGCAGCTTCTCCCGCCGCACCCGGTAGCGCTCCCGCTGGGCGTCGGCGTGCGCCTGGTCGCCGAGCGCGGCCACCATGGCGGCCTGCACCGGTGCCGGCACGATCATCCCGGCGTGCTTACGCACCTTGAGCAGCTCGGCCACCAGCGCCGGGTCACCGGCCACGAACCCGGCCCGGTAGCCGGCCAGGTTGGAGCGCTTGGAGAGCGAGTGCACCGCCAGCAGGCCCGCGTAGTCCCCGCCGCACACCTGCGGGGACAGCACCGAAGCGGGCTCGGCGTCCCAACCCAGCGGCAGGTAGCACTCGTCGCTGGCGACCACCGCGCCGCGCTCCCGGGCCCACTCGACCACCTTGCGCAGGTGGGCGGCGGGCAGCACCCGCCCGGTCGGGTTGCCCGGCGAGTTCACCCAGACCAGGCGGACCCGGGGGTCCGGGCCGAGCGCGGTCAACGAGTCGCTGCGCACCGTCGTGGCGCCCGCCAGCCGGGCCCCGTCCTCGTACGTCGGGTACGCGACGGTCGGCACCACGACCACGTCACCGGGGCCGAGCCCGAGCAGCGTCGGCAGCCAGGCCACCAGCTCCTTGGAGCCGATGGTCGGCAGCACACCCAACCCGTCGACGCCCGCGCCGCAGGCCCGGGCCACCCAGGCCGCGATCGCGTCCCGCAGGGCGGGCGTGCCCGCGGTCAGCGGGTAGCCGGGCGCGTCCGACGCGTCGGCAAGCGCCTGCCGGATCAGCGGTGGCACCGGGTCGACAGGCGTACCCATGGAGAGGTTGATGAGACCGTCCGGGTGCGCCGCGGCCGTGGCGGCCGCGGCGTCCAGCGTGTCCCAGGTGAACTCGGGCAGCCGTGCCGAAACCGGCGCGGTCCGGCTCAGTGGTCCTCGCCGCGCGGCGGCTGCGCGGCGACGAAGGTGGCGTCCTTCTCCACCTTGCCGATCTTGGAGGCGCCCCCGGGCGAACCCAGGTCCTCGAAGAACTCGTAGTTCGCGCCGGTGTAGTCCTTCCACTGCTCCGGCACGTCGTCCTCATAGAAGATCGCTTCCACCGGGCAGACCGGCTCGCAGGCCCCACAGTCGACGCACTCGTCGGGGTGGATGTAGAGCATCCGATTGCCCTCGTAGATGCAGTCGACCGGGCACTCCTCGATGCATGCCTTGTCGAGCACATCCACGCACGGCTCGGCGATGATGTAGGTCACCGGTCTTCTCCTCCGCAAGACTCGTCGCGATCATCCGCAACGGTAAGAGCCTAGTATCTCGCCGGGGAGGAGGTCGATCGTGCTCCGACAGCAGGATGTGGGACACCGGATCGTGGTCCGCCGAATCGTGGGGATCCGGGAGGGCCGGCCGCTGTTCTCCGACGCGCTCGGCGATCTGGTCGAGCTGAGTGAGACGCACATTACGCTGGTCACGGACGGTGGCCCGCTCCGCGTGCCGGTCGGTGAGGTGCACCGGGCGAAGCGGGTGCCACCGGCTCGCCGGCCGACCGCCGTCGCCGTGGTCGACCTGGAAAGCGCAAGCGATGAGGCGTGGCCGGCCCCGATTCGCGGCCGGCTCGGCGACTGGCGGCTGCGTTCCGCGGCCGGTTGGACCGGCCGGGCGAACAGCGCGCTCCCGATCGGCGACCCCGACCGGCCGCTGCCGGCGGCGCTGGACGCGGTGCAGCGCTGGTACGCCGACCTCGGCCAGCCGGCCCTGGTGAACACGCCGCTGCCGCTGGCCGCCCCGGTCGGCGCGGAACTCGACGCGCGCGGCTGGACGGCCCGCCCGCCGGTGCTGGTCCAGACCGTGCCGCTCACCACCCTGACCGCCCCGCCGCCCAGGTCGACGCCGGACGCGACCGCGCCGGAGCGGACCGATCCGCTGGCCGTCGCCGACCTGCCGCCGGTGGCGCTGGCCGTCGCGCCCACCGACGACTGGCTGGCGATCGCCGCCGACCGCAAGGGCGGGCTCCCGGAGGCCGCGCGGCACGTGCTCACCGCCGTGGACCGGATCCGCTTCGCCGAGCTACGGGTCGACGGCCGACTGCTCGCGGTGGGGCGCGGCACCGTCACCGGCGGGGGGCGGTGGCTCGGCGTGAGCCTGCTCGAAGTGCTGCCGGAGGCCCGCCGGCGCGGGTACGCCGCCGCGGTCGTCCGCGCACTGGCCGGCTGGGCCGCGGCCGAGGGGGCCACCCGGGCGTTCCTCCAGGTCGAGCAGCGCAACGTCGGCGCGGTGGCGCTCTACCACCGGCTCGGCTTCACCACCCACCACACCTACCTGACCCGGGTGGCGCCCTGACGTCAGCGGCGGACGATCCGGCGGGGCCGGGACGTCTTCAGCTCGGCGTACCGCTTGAGCTGGCGGGAGCGGAAGTCACGGCCCAGCGCGGTGAGCGTCAGGTAGCCGACCAGCACCCCGGCCGCGGTGGCCGCGAGGTAGAGCCAGATCTGGGCGAAGAACAGGCCGGCGCCCCCGCCGAACGGGTTCTCGCCGACCAGCAGCGGGCCGACGAAGACGGTCAGCGCCAGCGCCGCCACCACCGCGACGGCCAGGTCACCGGCCCAGTGCCCGACCGGCCGGTCGGCGCCCCAGCGGAACGACACCCCGGCCAGGACCAGACCGATCGCCAGGAACATCACCAGCGAGACCCGGCTGGCGGCGGTGTCGTCGTCCGGGAAGGCGAACTTGATGACCAGCCGCGCCACCACGTTGACCGCGAACAACGCGGCCGTCAGCACCCCGACCGCACGCCACCGCTGACCCATCGCACGCCTCCCGCACGTACCGCCCGCCCCGGCGGCGAGCCTCTGGCAGGAATGTCTACCACCGCCGCCGGTGCGGCGTCAGCACCTCAGCGGTCGACCGCCGGTGGCGTCACCACGTGCCGGAAGCCGAGCACCGCGAAGGTGACCGCGCCGGAGACGATCAACGCCAGGCCGAGCACGTTGTCGCCGGCGAGCGCCAGATCGCCCTCGGTGGTCCGGAACCCGCCCACGACGATCACCAGGAACCACGGCAGCGCGGCCAGCGCCACCCCCCACCGGCTGCCCGTCGACAGGTGCGCGAACCAGCCCAGCAGCACCGTCGACGCCGCCACCGCGGCGATCCCGGCGACCGCCAGGCCGATGCCGACGAGCGCCTGCGCGCCCCCGGACCGGCCCTGCACCGCCGCCCAGGCCCAGGTGGCGAAGATCAGATCGAGCAGCGCGAACAGCGCGCCGGCCCAGACCGACACCACGCCGCCGGCCACCCGCAGCACGCGGTCCAGCACCCGCTCCACCGCGCTGGGCGGTGCGGGCGGCTGCTGCTCCGGAAGGACCGACACGGGCGCGGCGGGCGACGTCACCGGAGACCGGCCGCGACCGGGGCACGGTCCGACCCGGCCAGCGCCAGCCCGGCGAAGAGGTCGTGCTCCCAGCCGTACCGGCCGCCGCCGGGCCCCTTCTCGCCGACCGCGAGCGTGAAGTACTCCACCCCCATGAACTCGGCGCCGAAGTTGCCGGCGATCGCGTAGAGCCAGGAGTCGGCCGGGATCTGCGTGGCGTGGGCGCGCATCGCCGCCTCCTTGGCGGCGTGCTGCTCGGTGGCGTCCACCCGCGCCGCGATCTGCGCGTCCGGCGTGCCGAACGGCAGCTCGTCGGCGCTGGAGATGCCGGCGAAGGGATTGTCCGACGACTCGGTGAACGTCTCCAGGCCGGCGTCGAGCACGCTGCGCGGCATGGCCGTCCAGTAGACCTTCGCCGGGGCGGTCCCCTCGGCCGCCGCCAGCTCCACCGCCCGCATCGTCACCCGGTGCGCCTGGATGTGGTCGGGATGGCCGTAGAAGCCGTTCGGGTCGTACGTGACCACGACCTGGGGGCGGACCTCGCGGATCACCTCCAGCAGGTGCCCGGCGGCGGCGTCCAGGTCGGCCCTCCAGAACGCCCGCGGGTGCTCGTTGGTGGCCATCCCCATCATCCCGGAGTCGCGGTAGCGGCCCGCGCCGCCGAGGAACCGGTGGTCGGTGACGCCGAGCGCGGCACAGGCTGCGGTCAGCTCGCCGATGCGGTAGCCGCCGAGCTGGTCGGCCTCGGCCGCGGCGAGCCCGGCCAGCGCCGGCACGTGGATCTCGCCCTCCTCACCCAGCGTGCAGGTCACCAGCGTGACGTGGGCGCCGGCGGCGGCATAGTGCGCCATCGTCGCGCCGGTGCCGATCGACTCGTCGTCGGGATGCGCGTGGACCAGCAGCAGGCGTCGGTCGGGCAGCGTCGTCACGCCCGTCACTCTAACCGGCGGTCCTGCCCGTCCGACGGTCATGCGTCCGCCCAGGTCGGCCACATCACGCCCGGTGCCCGCCTACGATCTGCAGGCGTGGACTTTCCCGAGCTGGCCGCCCGTACCCGTCGGTTCAGCCTGGGGGCG
Organism: Micromonospora sp. NBC_01392; assembly: GCF_045040125.1. Lineage (NCBI taxonomy): Bacteria > Bacillati > Actinomycetota > Actinomycetes > Micromonosporales > Micromonosporaceae > Micromonospora > Micromonospora sp. NBC_01392. The sequence goes on from NZ_CP109549.1 coordinate 6,331,082, forward strand.
CCGCGCGCCGTGACCGTCGCCGGTGACGGCTCCCGGGTGCTCTTCCTGCGTTCCGCGGGCCCGGAGGACCCGGCCGACGCGCTCTGGCTGCTCGACGTCGACACCGGCGAGGAACGCCTGGTCGCCGACCCGGCGGTGCTGCTCGGCGCGGACGCGGAACCGGCCCGACCGGCCCCCGGCGAGCGGGCGCTGCGCGAGCGGCTGCGGCTCAGCGCCGGCGGCATCGGCGGGTACGCGCTGGACGCGACCGGCCGGGTGGCCGCGTTCGCGCTGGCCGGGCGGCTGTTCCGGGCCGACCTGCGGCACGGTGACGTGGTCGAGGTGGCCACCGTCGGGCCGGTGATCGATCCGCGTCCGGACCCGACCGGCGAGCGGCTGGCCTACGTCACCGACGCCGCCGACGGCGTCCGCCGGGGTCAGCTCCGGGTGGTCGAGCCGGACGGCACGGACAACCTGCTCGCCGGCGAGGACAGCGGCGTGACCTGGGGGCTGGCCGAGCACATCGCGGCCGAGGAGTTCCACCGGTACCGGGGTTACTGGTGGGCCCCGGACGGGCGCGCGGTGCTGGCCGCCCGGGTCGACGAGTCCCGGCTGCCCCGGTGGTACCTGCACGACCCGGCCGAGCCGGCGACCCCGCCGACGTCGCTGGCGTACCCGGTGGCGGGTGGCCCGAACGCGGAGGTCAGCCTGCACCTGCTCGACCTCGACGGCGGCTGGGTCGACGTGCACTGGGACCGGGAGACCTACCCCTACCTGAGCGCGGTCGAGTGGGCGGACGGCGGGCCGCTGATCACGGTGCTGCGCCGCTCCCAGCAGCACGGGCTGGTGCTCGCGGTGGACCCGCGTACCGGGGAGACGCAGGTGCACGCCGAGCTGGCCGACCCGCGCTGGGTGGAACCGGTCCCGGGCACCCCGGCGCACCTGCCCGACGGGCGGGTGCTGGTCGGCGGCGAGCTGGCCCACGACGGGTACGACGCCCGCTGCCTGTTCGCCGACGGCACGCTGCTCACCCCGCCCTCGCTGTACGTGCGGCGGGTGGTCGGGCGGCTGCCGGCCGGCCCCGACACGGCCGCCGACCTGCTGGTCGAGGCGAGTGAGGGCGAACCGAGCCAACGCCACCTCTACCGGGTGCGGACCACCATCGGCGGCGGGATGGACGCCCGCCGGATGGGCAGCGACCCGGGTTGGCACACCGCCGCCATCGGTGGGGCCACGCTGGCGGTCGGGACCGCCTCGCTGGAGTACGCCGGGGTCCGCTGGCGGGTGTGGCACGGCGACCGCGAGGTGGGCGAGCTGCGCTCGCTGGCCGCCACCTGCTCGTACGCGCCGCGCCCGACGCTGGTGCGGGTGACCGACCGGCGGCTGCCCAGCGCGGTGCTCTACCCGGCCGAGCACGTCAAGGGCACCCGGCTGCCGGTGCTGGTGGACGTCTACGGCGGGCCGGGCCACCAGGAGGTGGTCGCGGCGCGCGACGCCTGGCTGGAGCGGCAGTGGTGGGCCGAGCAGGGCTTCGCGGTGGTGACCGTGGACAACCGGGGCACGCCCGGCATCGCGCCGTCGTTCGAGAAGGCGATCCACCGCCGGGTGGCGGACGTGATCCTGACCGACCAGGTGGACGCGCTGACCGCGCTCGCCGGCAAACACCCGGACCTGGACCTGGACCGGGTGGCGGTGCGGGGCTGGTCGTTCGGCGGCTGGCTCGCCGGTCTGGCGGTGCTGCGCCACCCGGAGCTGTTCAAGTGCGCGATCGTGGGCGCGCCGGTCACCGACTGGGCGCTGTACGACACCGCGTACAGCGAGCGGTACCTGGGCATGCCGGAGGACGGCATGGACGTCTACGCGCATCACTCGCTGGTGGAGCTGGCCGCCGAGCCGCTCGGCGCCCCGGCCGACGCCCGACCCATGCTGCTGGTGCACGGCCTGCTCGACGACAACGTGCTGGCCGCGCACACGCTGCGGCTCTCCGCCGCGCTGCTGGCCACCGGCCGCCCGCACGCGGTGCTCCCGCTCACCGGCGCGACTCACCTGGCCGCCGGCGGCGCATCCGAGCGCCTGCTCCGCCTGGAGCTGGACTTCCTCCGCCGCTACTTGGTGTAAGGAGGGGCCCCCTGTTAACGCCTCAGGTAGAGAAGGGGCCCCCTCTCACACACACGTGTTAAGAGGGGGCCCCTCCTTACCTCAGGGCCGGGGGCTACTGCTTGACGTACGCGTTGACGAAGTTCGGGTAGCCGAAGACGGAGGAGATGAAGACGCCGCCGGCCTTCGAGCCGTGCACGTTGTACGCCACGTCGACGAAGAGCGGCACCACCGGCGCGAACTCCTTCATGATCCGCTCGTCGAGCTTGCCCCACTCCGGGCCCTGCTCGGACGGGGGCATGGCCAGGATCCGGTCCATCTCGGCGTTGATCGCGTCGTCGTTGAAGTACGACGAGTTGCTGTTGCCCTCGGCCTTGATGGTGCGGCCGTCGTAGAGCACCGGCAGGATCGACGCGCCGCTGGGCCAGTCCGCGGCCCAGTTGCCGATGTAGAGGTCCCACGGGTTGTTCTTCTTCTTGACCTCGTCCAGCTTCGCGTCGTCCGGGATGTTCCGGACGGTGATCTTGAAGCCGGCACGCTCCAGGTTGCCCTTGAGCTGGACCGCGATCTGCTGCTCGTTGGTGTTGTCCGCGACGCCGAGGACCAGCTCGGGCGTCTGGCCGCCGAGCAGCTCCTTCGCCTTCTCCGGGTTGCCGTTGGCACCCGCCGGGTACGCGTCGTACGCCTTGTAGCCGATGGTCGACGACGGCATCAGGGTGGTCATCGGCTGGGCGACGGTCTGGCCGCCGAGCGCCTTGACCAGGCCCTCACGGTCGATCGCGTAGTTGAGCGCCTGGCGGATCTTCAGATCCTTGACCCGCTGGGTGTTGATCACGAGCTGGTTGGCGCTCGGGGTCGGGGAGAGCAGCGTCCGGGCCTTCAGCGCCGGGTCACCGGCCACCTTCGCGACCAGCGAGGGCGGCACCGAGTTGAAGGCCAGCGCGCTCTGGTCGGCCCCGTTGTCGGCGATCACCCGGTTGTTCGCGGCGTCCTGCGTCGGGCCGAAGGTCCACACGAACTGGTCCGGGTACTGGTGGCGGACCGGGTCGGTCTTCGCGTCCCAGTTCGGGTTGCGGTCCAGCGTGAGCTGGACGCCCACCTGGTTCTTGGCCACCTTGTAGGGGCCGGACGAGAACGGCTTCTGGTCCAGGTTGACGCCGGTGTCCTGCTCCGGCTTGAGCGGCGCGGTGGTCGGCAGCGAGACCGCGAACGGCAGGTCGCAGCGGGGCTTGGCGAACTCGAAGCGCAGCGTCTTGTCGTCCGGCGTGGTCAGACCCGGCGGCAGCGACGTCTTGTTCTTCTTGAAGTCCCACTTGGTGTCGAACTGCGGGGTGTCGGCCAGCCACTCCTGGAGGTAGGTCGGGCCGCCGGTGAGGTCCGGGTCGAACGAGCGGGCGATGCCGTACGCGATCTCCTTGGCGGTGATCGGGCTGCCGTCCTCGAACTTCACCCCGTCCTTGATGGTGAATTCCCAGACCTTGCAGTCGTTGTTGACGTTCTTGCCCGGGGTCTCGGCCAGGTCGCCGACCAGCACCAGGCCGCCCTTGCCGTCGTCCTTCCAGGTGGTCAGGTAGCGGGCGAAGAGCGGGTTGGCCATCAGGCCGGCGAACGAGTACGTCCGCTGCGGGTCCAGGTGGGAGATGGGGGTCTCCCGGATGATGGTGAACGTGCCGCCCTTGGCCGCGCCGTCCACCTCCGCCGCGGGCCCCTGGGAGTCCTTCGGGTCGGTCGCGATGACGCCGGTCTGCTGCCGGTTGCCGTCCACCTTGGTGCCTTCGCCCGTGTTCTCCGAGCAGGCGCCCAGCCCCACCACCAGTGCGATGGCGCCGCCGACGGCGGCCGCTGCACGTGGTCGCATCTTCTACCTCCAGGAAATAGTTTCGATAAATTTCGTCGGGCCGGACGCTCAGCCCAGCCGCACCCGGGGATCGATCACCGCGTAGAGCAGGTCCACCACCACGTTGGCCAGCACCACGAAGACCGCCGCGATCAGCACGGTCGCCATGATGGTCGGCAGGTCACCGGCGCGGACCGCGTCCACCGCCGTCCGGCCCATCCCGTTGAGCCCGAACGTCGTCTCGGTGATCACGGTGCCGCCCAACGCCCCGCCCACGTCCAGTCCGGCGATGGTCACCACCGGCGTGATCGCGGCGCGCAGCGCGTGCCGCCCGTAGACGGTCCGTTTGGCCAGGCCCTTGGCCCGCGCCGTGCGGACGAAGTCCTCGGACAGCGTCTCCAGCATCTGGGCCCGGGACAGCCGGGCGTAGATGGCGGAGAAGAGGAAGGCCAGCGCCAACCAGGCCAGCACCAGCCCACTGCTCCACTTGAGCGGATCGTCGAACAACGAGGTGTAGCTCGGCACCGGCAGCAGCCGCAGGTTGTAGACGAACACGATGAGCAGCACCGCGCCGACGAAGTAGAGCTGCAACGAGGCGCCGGTCAGCGAGAAGCCGATCGCCGCCCGGTCCAGCCAGCTGCCCCGGCGCAGCGCCGAGAGCATGCCGAGGCCGACGCCGAGCAGCAGCCACAGGACCGCCGCCGGGATGACGATGCTCAGCGTCACCGGCAGCACCCGGGCGATGGTGTCCGAGACCGCCTCGTTGGAGACGTACGACCAGCCGAGACAGGGCGCGTCGCACCGGCCACCCTGGGCGCTGCCCAGGTCCCGCCCGGTGACGATGCCCTTCATGTAGCCGGCGTACTGGCTGATCAGCGGGTCGCGCAGGCCCAACTCCTGGCGGACCCGCTCCAGCCGCTCCGGGTTGCAGTTCTTCGGGCACATGCCGGTCACCGGGTCACGTGGCAGGGCGAAGAACATCAGGAAGCTGAGCACGCTGACCGCGAAGAGCGTGAGCGCGGCGGACAACAGCCGGCGTATGAGGAAACGCGTCATGGGCCGGCCTCCTACCGGGACGACTTCGGGTCGAGCGCATCGCGCAGCGCGTCACCGAAGAGGTTGAAGGCGAACACGAGCGCGAAGATCGTGATGCCGGGAAAGAAGACGTACGCCGGGTCGGTCTGGAGGTAGTCGAGGCTGCGGTAGATCATCCGCCCGAAGCTCGGCGTCTCGTCCGTCAGCCCGACGCCGATGAACGACAGCGCCGCCTCGCTGGTGATGTACTGCGGGACCGCCAGCGAGAAGGCGACCAGGATCGGCGCCCAGACGTTCGGCAGCAACTGGCGGAACAGCATGTGCCCCAACCCGGCGCCGCTGGCGCGCGCCGCCTCCACGAACTCCCGCTCGCGCAGCGCGATGATCTGGCCCCGGACCAGCCGGGCCGTGCTGGTCCAGCCGAACAGCGCGAAGATCGCGATGAGCACCCCGATCTGGAAGTACGCCGGCACGGCCTCCCGCTGGCCGTAGAAGCGCAACGCCACGGTCGGCATCAGCGCCAGCGCGATGATCAGGAACGGCATGGCCAGCGTCAGGTCGGTGATCCAGTTGATCACCGAGTCGAGCCAGCCGCCCAGGTAGCCGGCGAGGGTGCCCAGGGTCACGCCGATCGCGGCGGTCAGCACGGCCGCGGCGAACGCGATGAACAGCGACGTGCGCAGTCCGTGCACCATCCGGATGAAGATGTCGCGGCCGAGGCCGGGCTCCAGCCCGAACCAGTGCTCGCCGGTGACGCCGCCGGCATAGCCCAGCGGCATGCCGTAACCGTCGAGGCGGCTCTGGAACTGTTCCTTCGGCCCCACCCCGTACAGCGCCTCGATCAGCGGCACGGCCAGCGCGACAAGCACGAAGAAGACGAGCAGACCGCCGCTGACCAGGGCGGTGCGGTCGCGGCGCAGCCGCGCCAGGGCGAGCTGGCCCGGCGAGCGGCCGACGAACTCCCCGTCCCGCCGCTCACTGCCGTCGGCGGGCGTCTCGATCTCGGCGAGGGCCACACCCTCGACCGGGGACAGACTCATTCCGTCACCTCCTGCGCGTCTGCGGCGTCGGCGACGCCGACCGCCACCGGACCCGCCTCCGGGTGGTGGCAGGCGGTGAGTTGGGTGCCGCCGTCGCGGGTGGTCAGTGCGGGTGTCTCGGTGGCGCAGCGGTCGGTGGCTTTCCAGCAGCGGGTGCGGAAGCGGCAGCCCGATGGTGGGTTGAGGGGGGTGGGGACATCGCCGGTGAGACGGATCCGGCCGGCGGGGCCGAGCGTGGTGACGTCCGGGATGGCCGACAGCAACGCCCGGGTGTAGGGGTGCTGCGGTCGGGTGTAGATAGCGTTCCGGTCGCCGATCTCGACGATTCTGCCGAGGTACATGACCGCGACGCGGTGGCAGAAGTGACGGATCACGGCGAGGTCGTGGGCGATGAACACGAACGCCAGGTCCAGGTCGCGTTGCAGGCCGCGTAGCAGGTTGATGACCTGCGCCTGGATGGAGACGTCGAGGGCGGAGACCGGCTCGTCGGCGACGATCAGCTTCGGTTTCAGCGCGAGGGCGCGGGCGATGCCGACGCGTTGACGTTGCCCGCCGGAGAACTCGTGCGGATACCTGTTGTAGTGCTCGGGGTTGAGCCCGACCAGCTCCAGCAACTCCTGCACCCGCCGCTTGACCCCGCCGGGTGGGGTGATGTTGTTGACCTGCAACGGCATCGCCACGATCCGCCCGACGGTGTGCCGCGGGTTCAACGACGCGTACGGGTCCTGGAAGATGATCTGCAAGTCCTGCCGCAGGTCACGCAGATCCCGACGACCGGCGTGGGTGATGTCCCGGCCGGCGAACGTGATCGACCCGCTGGTGGGTTCCAGCAGGCGCACCAACATCCGCCCGGTCGTGGTCTTCCCACAGCCGGACTCCCCCACCAGACCGAGCGTCTCGCCCGGCCGCACGTCGAAGTCCAGGCCGTCGACCGCCCGCACCGCCCCCCTGCCACGCAGCCCGTCCCGCACCGGGAAATGCTTGGTCAGCCCCCGCACCGACAACAGCGGCTCGGTCTCGACGCTCATCGGGCCACTCCCACCTGGGCGATGTCCTGCTGATAGAGCCGGGTGCGCTCCTCGGCCGGCAGGTGGCAGGCCACCAGATGCCCCGCCTCCCCGGCCGCCCGGAGCACGGGCACCTCCGTGCGAGAGCGGTCGCCGTTGACGTCGGCGTAGCGGCAGCGGGGATGGAACGCACACCCCGACGGCAGATTGATCAACGACGGCGGATTGCCCGGGATCGGCACCAGGTCCGCGTCCGCGTCGCCGTGCAACGACGGCACGCTCGACAACAACCCCCAGGTGTACGGATGCTGCGGCGTCCGCAACACCTGCGCCACGCTGCCGTGCTCCACGGCCCGGCCGCCGTACATGACGAGGACGTCGTCCGCCACCTGGCTGACCACGCCCAGATCGTGCGTGATCAGGATGATGGCCGACCGGAACTCCTCCTGCAGATCGGCGAGGAGGTCCAGGATCTGCGCCTGCACGGTCACGTCCAACGCCGTGGTCGGCTCGTCGGCGATCAGCAGGTCGGGGTCGTTGACCAGCGCCATCGCGATCATCGCGCGTTGCCGCATCCCACCGGAGAACTCGTGCGGGTACTGCTCGAACCGCTTTGCCGGCTGCGGGATGCCGACCCGGTCCAACATGTCCACGGCTCGGGTGCGGGCCTCCCGCCGGCCGGCCCGGGGATGGTGCACCCGGTACGCCTCCGCGATCTGCTTGCCCACCGAGTAGTACGGGTGCAGCGCCGACAGCGGATCCTGGAAGATCATCGCCATGTCCCGGCCGCGCAGCCGCCGCACCTCCTCATCGGGCAGGCCGACGAGCTGACGCCCGCCGACGGAGATCTCCCCGGTGACGGTCGCCCGCTTGGACGTGCTGTGCAGGCCCAGGATCGCCAACGACGTGACGCTCTTGCCGGAACCGGACTCCCCCACGATCCCGAGCGTGCGACCCCGCTCCACCGCGAAGGACACGCCGTCCACGGCCTTGACCACGCCGTCCTCGGTGTCGAACCGCACCCGCAGGTCTCTGACCTGGAGATAGGGCGCGTCGCCGGCGCGTTGCTCCGGCACCTCCGGGCGGTCCGGCTCCCCGGACGGCACCGCCTCCGACCTGCCCATTGACCGCCTCCCCTTCGGTGATGAAGAGAACCTACAGGAAACCTCTGGAGGCGAAAGTAAGCTACATCGAGCGGTCTGTCAGCGGTCAGAGCGTAACGACTGGGTTTCCGACCTGAACAGCCCTCACCTGGGACATTCACCGACGCGACTGGGCATCATCGTCCCGGCGTCGCACCCGAGGTGCGACCATGGTCGCGGCGACCACGGGAGGATTCCCGCCAAAACGAGGTGGAGGTGACCATGACCGCGGCGGTGTTCGGCCACGACGGCCCATGGACCGAAGAGGAGTACCTCGCCCTCGGCGAGACGCGGCAGCGCGTCGAACTCTTCGACGGGAGCCTCCACGTGACGCCCGCACCCACCCCGCGACACCAGCGGATCCAGCGAAACCTCGGCAACCTGCTCGAAGCTGCGGCTCGGCGCGTGGGCCTGGAACTGCTGGAGACGGTCAACGTCCGCCTTCGGCCGGGCCGGATCCCCATCCCTGACCTGGTTGTCACCGAGCCGATCGACTTCGACGAGCCGATGATCGAGGCGCGGGACGTGCGGCTCGTCTGCGAGGTCATCTCGCCGAGCAACGCGTCGACCGACAAGGTGCTCAAGATGCACTACTACGCCGCCGGCGGCATCGAGTGGTACCTGCTGGTCGAGCAGGAGAACGGCACGCTGCACCTCTACCGGCGGCAGGGCGGGCACTACCGGGAGCAGTCGGTGACCAAACCCGGTGACGTGCTGGAGCTGACCGAGCCCGTCCGGGCCACGATCCGGCCCGAGGATCTCGTCCCCTGACGGATGTCGGTGCGCTCGCCTAAGGTCGGCCCATGAGCGAGTTCGACGCGGCGACCGCCGCCGTGCAGGCCGCCCTCGACGCGGGAGCCCGCTACGCCGACGCCCGGGTGATGCACCGCCGGTACGAGTCGATGTCGGCGCGCAACGGCGACATCGAGGAGCTGGCCCAGCACGAGAGCATCGGCCTGGGGGTGCGCGCGCTCGTCGGCTCCGGCTGGGGCTTCCACGCCGTACCCGAGCTGTCCGACGCCGCGGCCCGCGACGCCGGCCGGCGCGCCGCGGCGATCGCCGCCGCGAGCGCGCGGGTTCCCGGCCCGCCGGTGGACCTGGTGCCGGTGGAGGCAGCGGTGGCGAGCTGGGCCTCGGAGTGCGCGGTCGACCCGCTCGGGGTGCCGCAGTCCGACAAGGGCGACCTGCTGGTCGGCGCCACCGCCACGATGCGCGAGCACGGGGCCGACCTGGCCGAGGGGCTCTACCAGATCTGGGACACCACGAAGTGGTTCGTCTCCAGCGAGGGCCACCGGATCGACCAGCACATCCGCGAGTGCGGCGGCGGCATCTCCGCCACCTCGATCGGCGACGGCGAGACGCAGCGCCGGTCCTACCCGAGCTACCGCGGGCAGTACGGCACGACCGGCTGGGAGCTGGTCACCGCGCTCGACCTGGCCGCGCACGCCGCACGGGTCGCCGAGGAGTCCCGCGAGCTGCTCACCGCGCCGGAGTGCCCATCCGGCGAGACCGACCTGATCCTCGGCGGGGAGCAGCTCGCGTTGCAGATCCACGAGTCGGTCGGGCACGCCATCGAGCTGGACCGCATCCTCGGCTGGGAGGCGGCGTTCGCCGGCACGTCCTGGCTCGACCTGGCCCGGCTCGGCTCGCTGCGCTACGGCTCGGAGCTGATGAACGTGACGATCGACCCGACCATCCCGGGCGCGCTCGGCAGCTTCGGCTTCGACGACGAGGGGTCGCCGGCGGTCCGACGGGACGCGGTGCGCGAGGGGCGGTGGGTCGGGGTGCTCGCCGGCCGGGACTCGGCCGCCGTCGCCGGCCTGGACCACGGCGGCAGCGTACGCGCCGACGGCTGGGCCCGGCTGCCGATGGTGCGGATGACGAACGTGGGCCTGGAGCCAGGCCCGCACACGCTCGACGAGATCATCGCGGCCACCGACGACGGGGTGCTGATGGACATCAACAGGTCCTGGTCGATCGACGACAAGCGGCTCAACTTCCAGTTCGGCTGCGAGGTCGGCTGGGAGGTGAAGAAGGGGCGCCGGGGCCGGATGCTGCGCAACCCGACCTACACCGGCATCGGGCCGGTCTTCTGGCGCTCGATGGACATGCTCTCCTCGGAGACGGTCGCCTGGGGCACGCCCAACTGCGGCAAGGGGCAGCCCGGCCAGATCGGGCACACCGGGCACCCGGCCGCGCCGGCCCGGTTCCGCGGCGTGCGGGTGGGGGTACGCGCATGAGCGAACGCACCGAGCGGAGCGAGGGCCGTGAGCGCATGCCCGGTCGGCACGGCATGATCGAACGCACCGAGCGGAGCGAGGGCCGTGAGCGCATGCCCGGTCGGCACGCCATGAGTGACGAGCGGGACCTCGCCGCCCGGGTGGTGGAGCTGGTCCGGCGCGCGGCCGGGCCGGGCGCCGAGGCCGAGGTGGTGGTGACCCGGTCCGATCTGGCGCTGACCCGGTTCGCCAACTCGTTCATCCACCAGAACGTGGCCGAGACCGGCACCGCCGTGCGGCTGCGGCTGCACGTCGACGGCCGGACCGCCGCGGGCGGCGGCAACCGGGTGGACGCCGACGGGTTGACCGCGCTTGTCGAACGCACCCGGGCGGCGGCCCGCCTCGCGCCGCCCGACCCGGCCTGGCCGGGCCTCACCGCGCCGACGTCGACGCCGACCGGCCCCGCCGTCGACGAGGCCACCGCATTCGCGTCGCCCGACGAGCGGGCCGCCCGGGTCCGCGCGTTCGTGGACGCGGTCGACGGGCTGGAGGCGGCCGGTTACTGCCGCACCCTGTACCTGTCCGCCGCGTTCGCCAACTCGGCCGGGCACTCGGCGGTGGGCCGGGCCGCCGAGGCGGCGATGGACGGCATCGCCCGGGCCGGCGGCGCGGACGGGGTGGCCCGCCACTGCGCGGACCGCTTGGCCGACCTGGACGGCGGTGCGCTCGGCGCCCGCGCGGCGGCCAAGGCGCGGGCCGCGGCCGACCCGGTCGAGCTGCCGCCGGGGCACTACGAGGTGGTGCTCGAACCGGCCGCCGTGGCCGACCTGCTCCAGAATCTCGCCTGGTACGGCTTCAACGGCAAGCGGCACGCCGAACGCCAGTCCTTCGCCGAGCCGGGCACGGCCCAGTTCGACCCGGCGGTGACGCTGGTGGACGACCCGCTGCACGCCTCCACGCTGCCGTTCGACCTGGAGGGCACCCCCCGGCGGGCGCTCACCCTGGTGCGGGCGGGCACCACCGAGGCGGTGGCGCACGACCGGCGCAGCGGCGCCGGGGCGGGCACCGGGTCCACCGGGCACGGCATGGCCGGCGGGTCGACGTTCGGCCCGATCCCCAGCAATCTCCGCCTGCTGCCGGCGGACGCCGCCCCGGTGGCGACCGTCGACGGCCCGGCCGGTTCGGTGGGCGCGGGCGTGACCGGTGCGGTGGGCGACCCGGACACGGCGGCCCTGGTGGCCGGCGTCCGGCGCGGGCTGCTGGTCAGCGACTTCTGGTACACGCGGGTGCTGGATCCGAAGCAGCTCGTGGTCACCGGCCTGACCCGCAACGGCGTCTGGCTGGTCGAGGACGGCGTACCGGTGCGGGCGGTGCGCGACTTCCGGTTCACCGAGTCCTATCCGCGTGCCGTGGGGCCGGGCCGGGTGCTCGGCCTGGGCCGGCGGCCGGTCCGGCAGCCGGCCCGGTCCGACGGGTCGTGGTGGGAGGGTCCGGCGCTGCGACTGTCGTCGTGGCACTTCACCGGCGGCGCGTCCGGCTGAGCGTCGCCGCGCATATTGATCATGAGCCGGGTCTTTCCAACCAGCGGGACACACGGGACACTGCGTTGCGCGGCCGGGCCGTGAAGATCGGCGTAACGTGTGTCACTTAGCCGCGCCGGTTCACCGGCGTGGTTCCACGCGTGCGCAGGACGTGACAGTGACGTCAGGGAGACTCGAATGACATCAACGGCAACGAGGCCGCGGGGAGCGCGGGCACGTGCCGCCATCGCGGCGAAGACGTTGCGGACCGACCGATGGTGGCTCGCCCCACTGATCACCGTGGTCGGGCTCAGCGCCTGGGTCATCTACGCGACCGCCCGGGTCTTCATGCACAAGTGGTACTGGGTGGAGCAGTACCACTACCTGACCCCGTTCTACTCCCCCTGCGTGACCGAGCGGTGCGTCGAGGGCTCCTCGCACTTCGGAAGCTTCCTGCCCGGCTGGTGGATCATCCCGGACGCGGCGCTGACCCTGCCGTTCCTGCTGCTGTTCCGGCTGACCTGCTACTACTACCGCAAGGCGTACTACCGGTCGTTCTGGCTGTCGCCGCCGGCCTGCGCCGTGCCGGACGGGCACCAGACGTACAGCGGCGAGACGCGGTTCCCGCTGCTCGGGCAGAACCTGCACCGCTACTTCTTCTACGCCGCCGCGATCATCTCGCTGATCAACACCTGGGACGCCGTCCTCGCCTTCCACTCCCCCGAGGGCTTCGGCTTCGGTCTGGGCAACATCGTCCTGCTGGTCAACGTGGTGATGCTCTGGGCGTACACGATCTCCTGCCACTCCTGCCGGCACATCATCGGTGGCCGGCTCAAGCACTTCTCCAAGCACCCGGTGCGGTACAAGGCGTGGACCGGCGTGTCCTGGTTGAACGTCCGGCACATGCAGCTCGCCTGGATCACGCTCGGCACCCTGGCGTTCACCGACTTCTACGTGATGGCGATCGCCGCCGGCTGGTTCAACGACCTGCGGTTCATCAACTGAGGGCCCCTGACATGACTGAAACGCGAATCGAACGACACCACTACGACGTCGTCGTGATCGGGGCCGGTGGCGCCGGCCTGCGCGCGGCGATCGAGGCCCGGTTGGCCGGCAAGAAGACCGCGATCATCTCGAAGTCGCTGTTCGGCAAGGCGCACACGGTGATGGCCGAGGGCGGTGCCGCGGCGGCCATGGGCAACGTGAACTCGCGGGACAACTGGCAGGTGCACTTCCGGGACACCATGCGCGGCGGCAAGTTCCTGAACAACTTCCGGATGGCCGAGCTGCACGCCAAGGAGTCGCCGCAGCGGATCTGGGAGCTGGAGACGTACGGCGCGCTCTTCGACCGCACCAAGGACGGCAAGATCTCGCAGCGCAACTTCGGTGGCCACGAGTACCCGCGCCTGGCGCACGTCGGCGACCGGACCGGCCTGGAGCTGATCCGCACGCTCCAGCAGAAGATCGTCTCCCTCCAGCAGGAGGACAAGCGCGAGTTCGGCAGCTACGACGCCCGGATCCGGGTGTTCTCCGAGACCACGATCACCGAGCTGCTGCTGGACGGCGACCGGGTGGCCGGCGCGTTCGGCTACTACCGGGAGTCCGGCGAGTTCATCCTCTTCGAGGCGCCGGCCGTGGTGCTGGCCACCGGCGGCGTCGGCCGGTCCTACAAGGTCACCTCGAACTCCTGGGAGTACACCGGGGACGGCCACGCGCTGGCGCTGCGCGCCGGGGCCACGCTGATCAACATGGAGTTCCTCCAGTTCCACCCGACCGGCATGGTCTGGCCGCCCTCGGTGAAGGGCATCCTGGTCACCGAGTCGGTGCGCGGTGACGGCGGCGTGCTGAAGAACTCCGAGGGCAAGCGGTTCATGTTCGACTACGTCCCGGACGTCTTCCGCAAGCAGTACGCGGAGACGGAGGACGAGGCGGACCGCTGGTACACCGACCCGGACAACAACCGGCGTCCGCCGGAGCTGCTGCCCCGCGACGAGGTCGCCCGCGCGATCAACAGCGAGGTCAAGGCCGGTCGGGGTACGCCGGCCGGCGGCGTCTACCTGGACATCGCCTCCCGCAAGTCGGCGGAGGAGATCCAGCGCCGGCTGCCGTCGATGTACCACCAGTTCAAGGAGCTGGCCGACGTCGACATCACGAAGGAGCCGATGGAGGTCGGCCCGACCTGTCACTACGTGATGGGTGGCGTGGAGGTGGACCCGGATTCCGGCGCGGCGGCCGGCACGGTGCGTGGACTCTTCGCCGCCGGTGAGGTCTCCGGCGGCATGCACGGCTCCAACCGGCTCGGCGGCAACTCCCTGTCCGACCTGCTGGTCTTCGGCAAGCGGGCGGGCGGGCACGCCGCGACGTACGCCGACCAGCTCACCGCCCGCCCGGCGGTGTCGGTGGCGGCGGTGGAGGCCGCGGTGGAGACGGCGCTGGCGCCGTTGCAGCGTGACACCGGGGAGAGCCCCTACCAGCTCCAGCAGGATCTCCAGGTGGTGATGGGCGACCTGGTCGGCATCATCCGGCGGGAGGGTGAGCTGGCCGACGCGCTCGGCCGGCTGGCCGAGCTGCGGGAGCGGGTGGCGAAGGTGAGCGCGGTCGGTGGCCGGCGCTACAACCCGGGCTGGCACCTGGCGCTCGACCTGCGCAACATGCTCGTGGTCTCGGAGTGCACCGCGAAGGCGGCGCTGGAGCGGCAGGAGTCGCGCGGCGGGCACACCCGGGAGGACTATCCGGCGATGGACCCGAAGTGGCGGCGGGTCAACCTGGTCTGCTCGCTCGACGGCGACGCGGTCCGGCTGACCCACAAGCCGCTGCCGACGATGCGGCCGGAGCTGATCGGGCTGTTCGACCGGGCCGAGCTGTCGAAATACCTGACCGACGAGGAGCTCGCCGAGTTCGACGCCCGCACCGAGGAGGAGCGCTGATGGGAAGCAAGCGACAGTTCCGCATCTGGCGGGGTGACGAGACCGGCGGCGACCTCCAGGACTACGCGGTCGAGGTGAACGAGGGCGAGGTCGTCCTCGACGTCATCCACCGGCTCCAGGCCACCGAGGCGCCGGACCTGGCGTGCCGCTGGAACTGCAAGGCCGGCAAGTGCGGCTCCTGCTCGATGGAGATCAACGGCAAGCCGCGGCTGGGCTGCATGACGCGGATGTCGACGTTCGAGGAGACGGAGACCGTCACGGTCACGCCGCTGCGGACCTTCCCGGTGATCCGGGACCTGGTCACCGACGTGTCCTTCAACTACGAGAAGGCGCGGGAGACCCCGGCGTTCGCGCCGCCGGCCGACGTGGCGCCCGGTGACTACCGGATGCAGCAGGTCGACGTCGAGCGCTCGCAGGAGTTCCGCAAGTGCATCGAGTGCTTCCTGTGCCAGAACGTCTGTCACGTGATCCGCGACCACGACGAGAACAAGCCGGCGTTCTCCGGTCCCCGGTTCTTCATCCGGGCCTCCGAGCTGGACATGCACCCGCTCGACACGCGTACCGACCGCAAGGAGTACGCGCAGTCCGAGATGGGGCTCGGGTTCTGCAACATCACGAAGTGCTGCACCGAGGTCTGCCCCGAGCACATCAAGATCACCGACAACGGGATCATCCCCATGAAGGAACGGGTCGTGGACCGCAGGTACGATCCCCTTGTGTGGCTCGGTAACAAGATCTTCCGGAGGGGTCAAGTGCCTCAGACCAGCGCGACCAGCGGGCATTCCAGTGGTGCGGTGACCACCGGCGCGGCTCACCGTGGGGTGCACTCGCACGCCGGCGGTTCGCACGACAGCGGTGCCGAGCGCCAGGCCCAGCAGGGCGTCAACTGGCAGCGCGAGGTGCCGCACCCGACCGCTCCGGCGGTGGACGCCAACGGCAAGCTGCCGCTGACCGAGCTGACCTTCGACCGGGCCGCCGCGCCGTCGCCGTTCGGCGACGACGTGGAGTTCCCGCTGCCGGCGGAGCACCTCAACTTCGCCCACCCGCAGCAGGACGAGCCGAAGCACTGACCAGCGGCGCGACGATGACGGGGGCCAGCGGCACACGCCGCCGGCCCCCGTCCCGTTTCCGCCCGGCTGTCCGGTTCGGCGGGTCTGATCCTGCCGGCGGCGGGCGCGGCTCAGGGCTTGGCGAGCAGCGGACGCAGCGCGGGCACGATCGGCACGTCGGCCGGCAGCCATTCGACGGTGTCCAGCTCGGTCGCGGAGAGCCAGCGCAGCTCGGCGTGTTCCAGCGCGGTCGGCTGGTCGCCGTGCAGCAGGCGGGCCGCGTAGACCCGCAGGACGGACCGGCCGTGCGCCATCCGGACGTCCCGCCCGACCCGGGTGCCGACCGCGACCCGGACGCCCAGCTCCTCGGCGCACTCCCGGGTCAGCGCGTCGACCTCGGTCTCCCCGGGCTCGACCTTGCCGCCGGGGAACTCCCACCGCCCCGCCACCTCGGGCGGCGCGGCGCGCTCGCAGGCGAGGACCCGGCCGGCCACGATGATCGCCGCTCCGACGACCACCCTCGGCTCCCGCCGGTCGGCCTGCCCATTTCCGCTAACCCGTTCGGTCCGCACGGGCCACCAGCGTGCCAGATCAATCGGCGGTTTGGGTAGCTGAGTCGGCCATCAGGCCAGCAGAACACGGAAGTGTGGGCGTGGACACACCATCTGTGCGACGACAGACTAGAGGGCGTCGACTGGGACACGGGATGGCGACGATTTGGCCACAAGCCGGCAACGACGCCTGGGAGGTGCGGTGATGCGCGTGCTGTTCAGCAGCCGGGCGAAGCACGACTACCTCAGCGACGCGCTCGCCCTGCTGCCCGGGTGGACGCGCGAGGGCGAGCAGCTCAGTCGCATGCTCGCCCTGGACGACACCCAGCACGCCGCGCTCACCGAGCGGGTGGCGGTGGTCGCCGACGCGCTGCGACTGCGCCCCGAGATCAGTCGCCAGGCCGGGCGGACCCGGATCAGGCTGGGGCACGACGACGGCGAGCCGCTCACCGAGGGTGAGGTGCTGCTCGCGGCGCGCATCGAGGACGCGGTCCGGGCGGTCACCGCGCCCTGAACACTGGCGCGCCTGCCCTACCGTCGAGGACATGTCTGGTCCGACGTACGACCGCAAGGAACAGTTCCAGCAGATCCAGAGCGGGCTGCTGCCCGGGGAGCAGATCATCGCCGTCTACGACGCGATCGGCACCGGCACCGGCTTCATCGGCCTGACCGACCGGCGCGTGATCGTCCAGGACCGCTCGTTCGTCGGCAAGCGGTACGCCATCACGAGCATCCCGTACTCGAAGATCACCAGCGTGAGCGTGGTGAGCAACAAGTCCTGGGGTGGCTCGTTCTTCTCCACCGGTGCGATCGCCGTGCACGTCGGCACGCACACCTACGAGGTGGAGTTCCGGGGCGCGGACAAGAGCCACCACGTGCACAACGTCATCCTGCACCACATCTCCTGAGCGGCCTGGCACAATCGCCGCCATGCGGGGGCTGACGGCACGCTGGCGCACCTGGCACGACGGGCACCGGCGGGCCGTACGCCTGATCCGCCGGCTGCTGCTGACCGGCGTCGCCGGCGCGGTGCTGCTGGCGGTGGCGACGGCGGCCAGCGTGGCCTGGGTCCGCGGCGACGCCGAGGGGCACGTGTTCACCGTCGCCGACGTGCCGGACGCGCCGGTGGCGCTGGTGCTCGGCGCCAAGGTCGAGCCGGACGGCGCGCCGTCGCCGTTCCTGGCCGCCCGGCTGGAGATCGCCCGGCAGTTGTACGCGGCCGGCAGGGTCAAGGTGGTGCTGGTCTCCGGCGACCACATGGACTGGGACTACGACGAGCCGGACGCGATGCGACGCTGGCTCGTCGACCGGGGGGTGCCGGCGGAGAAGGTGGTGCTCGACCACGCCGGCTTCGACACCTACGACTCGTGCGTCCGGGCCCGGCGGATCTTCGGCGTGCGGCGGGCCATCGTGGTCACCCAGTCGTTCCACCTGCCCCGCGCGGTGGCGCTCTGCCGGCACGTCGGGGTGACGGCCGACGGCGTGGGCGACGACACCGCCCGCCGGTACGCCCGGCAGTGGCGGATCAGCAGCGCCCGGGAGTACGGCGCCAGCGTGAAGGCCGCGGTGGACGTGCTCTCCGGCCGGGACCCGGTGCACCTCGGCCGGCACGAGACCGGCGTGGACGACGCCCTGCGGGCGGGCTGACCGCCGGTAATCCGGTTGTGGTGCCGGGACGACCACTGGTCTGCTGACGCAATGTCCGTCTTCGATGATCCCGGCCTGTTCGGCCGACTCTGGGCCGCGAACTACGACGGCCCCGGCAATCCCGACCCGACGCCGGCCGTCGACTTCCTCGCGCCCGTCGCCGAGGGCGGACCGGTGCTCGAACTCGCCATCGGCACCGGCCGGGTGGCCCTGCCGCTGGCCGCGCGCGGCCTCGCCGTGGAGGGCGTCGAGGCGTCCCCGGAGATGGTCGCGCAACTGCGCGCCAAGCCGGGCGGCGAGCACCTGCCGGTCACCATCGGCGACATGGCGGACGTCCCGGTGTCCGGGCCGTACCGTCTGGTCTTCCTGGTCTTCAACACGCTGTTCAACCTGGTCGACGCGGAGCGTCAGGCGGCGTGCTTCGGCAACGTCGCGCGGGTGCTGGCGCCCGGCGGCGCGTTCGTCATCGAGACGTTCGTGCCCGACCCGGCCGACTTCGACCGCAACGAGCAGGTCCAGGTCCGGGAGGTGACCGAGGACTCGGCCACCATCCGGATGCACCGGTACGACCGGGCGGCGCAGACGTTCGTGCGGCAGACCATCACGTTCGACGCCGACGGCGTCCACCTCAAGCCGTTCGCCATGCGCTACGCCTGGCCGGAGCAGATCGACGAGATGGCGGAGCGGGCCGGGCTCCACCTCGCCGAGCGGTACGCCGACTGGGACCGGACGCCGTTCGACGCGGACAGCCGCACGCACATCTCGGTCTACCGCCTCCGGTAACGTCTTCGCCGATGACCGTCACCGTTGCCGCGATGGACGACACGCACGCCGATGCCGTGCTGGAGATCTACCGCCTCGGCATCGCCGAGGGCGACGCCACGTTCGAGACCGAGCCGCCGGAGTGGCCCCGGTTCACCGCCGGCCGGTTGCCCGGCCACCGGTGGGTGGCGCTCGACGCGGGCGGACGGCTGCTCGGCTGGGTGGCCTGCTCGGCGGTCTCCGACCGCTGCGTCTACGCCGGGGTGGTCGAGCACTCCGTCTACGTGCATCCCGAGGCGCGGGGCCGCGGCGTCGGCCGGCTGCTGCTGGACGCGCTGATCGACTCCACCGAGGCGGCCGGCGTCTGGACCATCCAGTCCGGCGTGTTCCCGGAGAACACCGCCAGCCTGGCGCTGCACGCGGCCCGCGGCTTCCGGGTGGTCGGCACCCGGGAGCGGATCGGCCGGCACCACGGTGTCTGGCGGGACGTCACGCTCATCGAACGCCGCAGCCCCCGGATCCGCTGACTCGCGGACCGGGGGCGGGCGCCGCAGCTAGCGGGACTCGCGGTTGAACAGCCGCCTGGACCAGAGGTACCCGCCGAGCGCGACGACGGCGCACCAGCCGAGCGCGAGCCAGCCGTCGTTGCCGAGCGGCGTGCCCATCAGCAGGCCGCGCAGGCTCTCGATGATCGGGGTGAACGGCTGGTACTCGGCGAACCAGCGCAGGCCGGCCGGCATCGAGTCGGTGGGGACGAACCCGCTGCCGAGGAACGGCAGCAGGATCAGCGGCATCGGCAGGTTGCTCGCGGTCTCCACGCTCTCGCTGACCTGGCCGAGCGCGACCGCCAGCCAGACCAGCGCGAACGTCACCGCCGCGAGCAGGCCGACCGCGCCCAGCCAGCCGACCGGCCCGGCGGTGGGACGGAAGCCGACAAGCAGCGCCACGCCGATCACCACGGCCAGGCTGAACGCCGCCTGGATCATGCTGCCGAGGACGTGTCCGGTCAGCACCGAGACGCGGGCGATGTGCATGGTGCGGAACCGGGCGATGATGCCCTCGGTCAGGTCCATCGCGATCGAGATGGCGGTCCCCTGGACCGTGGCCGCCACCGTCATCAGGATGATCGCCGGCGCCACGTAGTTGGCGTACGCGGCCCGGGTCCCCGCACCGGCCGCGCCGCCACCGGCCGTCGACCCCCCGGCGCCGCTCCCGAGCCCGGCGCCCAGCGTGCCGCCGAACACGTAGACGAAGAGCAGCAGGAAGACCACGGGCATCCCGATGAGCATCACGGTCATCGACGGGTAGCGCAGCATGCGCCGGAGGTTGCGGCGCAGCATCGTCACCGAGTCGCGCAGCGGGTGGAACCGGAGGTCGGCGTGGGTGGAGACGCTCATCGCGTGGTCACCTTCCCGTCGGTGGGCTGGGCGGTGCGGGTGTCGGTGGGTCCGCCGGCCAGGGTGTCGGTGGGTCCGCCGGTCAGGGTGAGGAAGACGTCGTCGAGGTCGGGGGTGTGCACGGACAGCTCGTCGACCTCGACGCCACCGTCGTCGAGCCGGCCGATCAGCGACCGCAGCGACCGCAGGCTGCCGTCGCCGGGCACCCGCAGGGTGAGCGCGTCGGTGTCGCGGGTGGCCCGGTCGAGCACGCGTACCGCCGCGTCGAGGCCCGCCGGGTCGGCGAACCGCAGCCGGACGTGCCCGCCCGGAATGCGGCGCTTCAACTCCTCGGGGGTGCCCTCGGCGACCACCCGGCCGTGGTCGAGCACCGCGATCCGGTCGGCCAACTCGTCCGCCTCCGCCAGGTACTGGGTGGTCAGGAAGATGGTCACACCGCCGGCCACCAGCTCGCGGACGATCTGCCACACGTCCCGGCGGCTGCGCGGGTCGAGCCCGGTGGTCGGCTCGTCCAGGAAGATCACCCGAGGGTCGCCGACCAGCGTCATCGCCAGGTCGAGTCGCCGCAGCATGCCCCCGGAGTAGGTCGACGCCGGCTTCCCGGCCGCCCCGGTCAGGTCGAACCGTTCGAGCAGCCGGGTGGCCCGCCGCCGGCCCTCGGGGCGGGCGAGGTGGTGCAGGTCCGCCATCAACCGCAGGTTCTCCTCGCCGGTGAGCAGCTTGTCCACCGCGGAGAACTGACCGGTGACACCGATCGCGGCGCGTACCGCGTCCGGCTCGCGGGCCAGGTCGTGCCCGGCGACCCGGACCTCACCGCCGTCGGCGGCGAGCAGTGTGGACAGGATCCGCACGGTGGTGGTCTTCCCGGCGCCGTTCGCGCCGAGCAGCGAGAAGACCGTGCCTTCGGGTACGCGCAGGTCGACGCCGTCGAGCACGACGTGCTCGCCGAACGACTTCCGGAGCCCGGTCACGGCGATCTGATGTGTGGTCACGGTGTCCTCCCGTCAGGACCGGTGGATGGTGATGTCGCCGTAGGAGGTCCGGCCGCGTACCTCGACGGTTTCCTCGGTGCCGCCGGGCCGCGCGGTGCTCTCCAGGTGGTTGTGCACCTGGCCGAAGCCGGTGTTGACCTCCAGCCAGGCGGCGGTGCCCGCCGCGACGCCGATGTCCAGGTCGCCCATGGCGGTGCCGAGCACCACCGAGCCGCGCGTCACCTCGGCGACCCGGATGCCGCCGTTGGAGGTCTTCGCGTCGACGCCGGCACCGGCGTGCGCCACCTCGATGGCGCCGTTGGCATTACGTATCCGTACGTCACCGGTGGCCGCGTCGATCGTGGTGTCGCCGTTGGAGTTCTTCACCGCCACGGCGCCCCCGACGTTGCCGACCCGCACCGTGCCGGAGCCGGTGGAGATCTCCGCGTCGCCGGTGACGTCGCCGACGGTGACGTGACCGACGCCGGTGTGCAGGCGCAACGGCCCGGTCCGCTCCAGCCGGACGTTGCCGGTGGTCTTCACCCGGGTCTCGCCGAGCCGGCCGGTGGCGTGCACGTCGCCCAGCAGCAGGTGCGCGGCGAGCCGGGAGTCGCTGGGCAACTCGATGGAGACATCCACCGACCTGCTCTTCTTCGAGAAGTCGAAGGTGCGCTTCGGGCCGGTCACGTGGAGCGTGCCGTTGGCGAACTCGACGCGTACCTGGGCGGCGGCCTGGACGTCGGACTCGTCGTCACCGTTGCTCGGGCGGACCTCCACCACGGTGTCGGCGCGGTCGCCGGCGGCCACCCGCACGGCGGCGACGCCGAGTTCCATCGTGACGGAGATCGATTCGGGTGTGTCGAAAACAGGCATGGTTGTCCCCACATCCTGGGTCGGTGAGTCGTCCCCGCAGGTCAGGGGGACGTGAGGAGAAAAGCCGGGTGGCGCGGTGCGGTCAGTGCACCCAGCCGGTGAAGCGCTGCTGGGACCGTTGCCCGCTGGCGCGGGGCTCGGGACGCGGCTCCCGGTCGCCTCGGGACAGGCCGGCGGCGGCGGCCCGGACCAGCCAGGCGTTGACCGAGCGCCCCTCGGCGGAGGCGGCCTCCTCGACCGCGGCCTTGAGCTGCTCCGGCATGCGTACGTTGATCCGGGCGACCGGGCCGTCCTCGCTGATCGGCAGGTCGATGTCCGGTGCCGCGCCCTGGTCGGACGCCGCCGGGAGCGGCTCGGCCGGCGGTGGGGTCACCACGAAGTCCGGGTCCCGGCCGCGCAGCCGCACCTCCACCGAGCCGGGGGCGAGTTCCCGGGTGATCTCGTCTGCGGCGGCCGACAGCGCGTCCAGCAGCGTCATCCGGATCGCCGACTCCAGCGGCCCGGTCAGGCGCTCGACCAGCGCACGCGACTCTTCACCGCCGGCTTCGGCGAGCGTGGCGAACTCCCGCCCGAGGTTGCTCACATACGAGGTCAAGTCCATGGCACTACTGTGGCACAGTCATGGCATCACCGCAAGCCGCAATGATGCCACGATGGCACCCCTTCCGGGTTGGCTCATGCATCGCCCCTGCTTAAGATCTGCTCTGAGCTTGGCGCCACGGTGATGCCACACCATCCCTTCCCTGTCTCGCCAGCGCCCAAGGCATGCCTTTGATCTCTCGCAGAGCACCGCCGGCAGGGTCGCCCGAAGGATGCGCCGACCAGACCTGTTACTCGGTACTACCGTGAGGCCATGACTGCGGTGCCCGAGTGGATGCGGCCACCTCGCCCCGAGGGCTGGCACGCCGAGGAGCTGGACCAGCTCGCCGACGCCCCGCGTCACACCGAACTCATCGACGGAGCACTCGCCCTGAGGACTTCTCCCCAGCGGGTCTGGCACGCCCGTATGGTCACCGCACTGGTGAACGCCCTCACCGAGCAGGCACCGACAGGCGTCGAGGTCGATCGGGAAATCACGATTCGACTCGACCGATGGAACCGCCCCGAGCCCGATCTTCTTGCCACAACGGCGCCCTACGACCCGTCCCGCACCTTCTACACGCCGGAAGAGACGCTGCTGGTGGTCGAGGTGGTCTCGCCCGAGTCGGCGCACCGGGACCGCAACGTCAAGCTACGCAAGTACGCGGAAGCGGGGATCGCGAACTACTGGCGCATCGAGGACGAGGACGGCTCCCCAGTGGTCTACACGTACGAGATCGACGGCCCCACCCGGTCGTACGCGCCGACCGGAATCCATCGGCGTGAGCTGCGCACCTCGTTGCCGTTCCCGATCAAGATCGACCTGACCGGGTTGGTGCCCGGCCGCAAGAGCTGACCCGATCCCTGCCAGGTGGTTTCACTCCGCCCCCTCAGCTTGGCGTTGAGGCCGGGACAAGGTGTCCGCGAGATAGGCGTTGCGGCGGGCGATGAGGCGTCGCAGGTACGGCCGCAGGATCAAGCGGGCCACCAGGCGACCGAGGGGGCCCATCGGCGCCGTGAAGTCGATGACGTCGCGCATGACGGTCGCCGCGCGGTCAGCCGGGTTCCGGGTGAACCTGTGTTCGTGGCGCCATCGACGGAACGGGCCGCTGACCTGCTCGTCCGTGAATCCGTACGGTCGTCGGTAGTCGGTGATCCGGACCGTCATCCGCCACGGCAAGCCGAAGTGCCGAGCTTCCCATGTCACGGTGTCGCCGGGCGCCAGCCGGCCGGTCGTCACGCCACCGACCGCCCGTTCGGCGCTGTTCCCCATGGAATCGGTGTGCGTGTCAACGTCGAGGCAGGCGTCGAAGACGGCTTCCGGGGCTGCGTGAACATCCGTGGTCAGCTCGATGCGCGGCACACCGCCAACGGTAGGCCCAGCGTCTTGACGCATCGACAGCGCGTTGCTTCTCGCCCCGTCGCACAGTCAGCCGTCGAAGCGGCGCCCGCAGCGCCGGAAGATCACTTCGTCTCGCCTGAACAGCAGGAACAGCCGGGTTCGCACTCGCAGGTGTCGGCGCTGTCACGCTGACCGGCAGGTGAAGCTGAGCCGTTGACCGGCATTGCACAGCAGGCGTCCCCGCGCCACGCCGCTCGCCCCTCCTTGACCGCCACCACGGCGATGACGAGCGCGGCAAGCGGATCGGCCCAGGACCAGCCGAAGAGGCTGTTGAGACCCAAGCCGACGAGCAGCACGGCGGACAGATAGGTGCAGAGCAGGGTCTGCTTGGAGTCGGCCACCGCTGATCGGGAGCCCAACTCGCGCCCGGCCCGCCGCTGCGCGTAGGACAGCACCGGCATGATCAGCAAGGACAGGGCAGCCAGGACCAGGCCGACGGTGGAGTGTTCGGCCTCTCCGCCGCCGGCCAGCGCCCGCACCGACTCCACGGTCACGTACGCGGCCAGCGCGAAGAACGACACCGCGATGATCCGCAGTGCGGCCTTCTCCCGCGCCTCAGGGTCACGGCCGGCGAACTGCCACGCCACCGCCGCTGCCGAGGAAACCTCGATCACCGAGTCCAGACCGAAGCCGATCAGGGCGGTGGAGGAGGCCGCAGCACCGGCCGTGATCGCCACCACCGCCTCGATCACGTTGTAGGTGATCGTTGCCGCCACCAGCAAACGCACCCGTCGCGCGAGCACCGCACGACGGGCCGCGCCGCCACCGGATCGGACCTGCAGCAGAGGGGCGGACATCAACAGCAGCCCTTCTCGTCGGCGTCCGCGCACATCGTCGGATCGACCGTCAGCACCAGGTTCAGCAGGTCACCGAGAGCATGCGCCAGCCGCGCGTCGGTCAGCTCGTAGCGCGTGCGCCGCCCCTCGGGCACCGCCACGACCAGACCACAGCCGCGCAGGCAGGCAAGGTGGTTGGACAGGTTCTGGCGAGTCGTCCCGAGCAGGTCGGCCAGCTCCGCCGGATAGCCCGGAGCGTCCCGCAGCGCCAGGAGCAACCGCGCTCGGATGGGATCGGACAACGCATGGCCGAACCGGGCCAGCACATGCCCGTGCGTCAGGATCTCCACCCGACGACAGTACAGCGATTGCTGAATTCAGTGCCAACCGTACCGATCCTGCCGTCCCGACGGGCCGGAGTCAGACGTTGAAGCGGAACTCCACCACGTCGCCGTCCTGCATGACGTACTCCTTGCCCTCGATCCGGACCTTGCCGGCGGCCTTCGCCGCCGCCATCGATCCGGCCGCGACCAGATCGGCGTAGGAAACCACCTCGGCCTTGATGAAGCCGCGCTGGAAATCGCTGTGGATCACCCCGGCGGCCTCCGGCGCGGTCGCCCCGATCGGGACGGTCCAGGCCCGCGCCTCCTTGGGGCCGGCCGTGAGGTACGTCTGGAGCCCGAGCGTCCGGAAGCCCACCCGGACCAACTGGTCCAGGCCCGGCTCGGACTGCCCGATCGACTCCAGCAGCTCGCGGGCCTCGTCCTCGGGCAGGTCCACCAGCTCGGACTCGATCTTGGCGTCCATGAAGACCGCCTCGGCGGGCGCGACCAGCGCGCGCAGCTCGTCGAGGAACGCGGCGTTGCCCAACTCGGCCTCGTCGACGTTGAAGACGTAGATGAACGGCTTGGTGGTGAGCAGGTGCAGCTCACGCAGGTGCTCCAGCTCGACCTTCGCGGCGGCGGCGCCCGCGTACAGCGTGACGCCGTTGTCGAGGACCTCGACGGCCTTCTTGGCGGCCTCGACGGCGGCGGCCCGGTCCTTGCGGAGCTTGGCCTCCTTCTCCAGCCGCGGCAGCGCCTTCTCCAGCGTCTGGATGTCGGCCAGGATCAGCTCGGTGTTGATCGTCTCGATGTCGTCGGCGGGCGAGACCTTGCCGTCGACGTGCACCACGTTCGGGTCGGAGAACGCGCGCACCACCTGGCAGATCGCCGAGGCGTCGCGGATGTTGGCCAGGAACGCGTTGCCCCGGCCCTGTCCCTTCGAGGCGCCCCGGACCAGGCCGGCGATGTCGACGAACGAGACCGGCGCGGGCAGCACCTTCTGCGAGGAGAAGATCTCGGCCAGCCTGCCCAGGCGCTCGTCGGGCAGCCCGACCACGCCGACGTTCGGCTCGATGGTGGCGAACGGGTAGTTCGCGGCGAGCACGTCGTTCTTGGTCAGCGCGTTGAACAGGGTGCTCTTGCCCACGTTGGGCAGGCCGACGATGCCGATGGTGAGACTCACGACGAGCCAGCTTACGCGGTCTACCGGCCGTCCGGCCCGGCGGGCAGCAGCCGGGGCTCGATCCGGGTCTCCCGCACCGTCCCGTCGTCGGCGCGCACCAGCTCGTACGCGGCCACGTCCGGCCGGTCCGCCACCGCCTCGACCAGCCGGGTCCCCCGGTAGATCAGCCCGACGCCGTCGTCGGTGCAGTGGCTGGTCGGCAGCGTCCCGTCGGCGACCAGCCGGTGCATCAGCGGCCGGCGCTGCTCCTCGCTGTCGTAGTGCACGCCGTTGCCGTACGGGAGCCAGCCCAGCCCGTCGGTGAACGGACGCAGCTCCGGGCCGTAGCTGTCGGTGGCGCCACCGGTGTGCCAGCAGATCGAGCCGGCGGAGACGCCGCCGAGCACCACGCCGGCCTGCCAGCACTCGTGCAGGATCTCCGGCAGGCCGTGCACCCGCCACACCGCGCACAGGTTGGCGACGCTGCCGCCGCCGACCCAGATGACGTCCTGCGCCAGCAGGTGGGCGCGGATGTCGTCGACGTTGGGCATGGGGTACAGCGCCAGGTGGGACGCGCGGAACCGGGTGTCGGCGAACGCGCCGTAGAACACGGTGAGGCCGGTCGGCTGGTCGCCGACGGCCTGGCCGAGGTAGCAGACCCGGGGCGCGTCACCGGCACCGGCCAGCTCGGCCATGTGGTCGAAGAGCTGACTGGGCCGGGCGTCCCAGGGGCCGCGCCGGCGACTGAAGTAGCCCATGCTGGTGGCGACGATGGTCGGTTCGGTGGCGGGCATGGGTGTCCTTCCGGCCGGCGACGGTGGAGATCATTGTGCCTCGTCCGCCGGCCCGCCGGACGGGCCGTCCGCCGTCTGGGCGGCGGTGAGCAGCGCGCGCAGCAGGTCGGCCAGTCGGTCCCGGTCGGCGGGGGGCAGCGCGTCGAGGATCCGCCGCTGCACCTCCAGCCCGGCCTCCGCCGACTCCTCGACGATCTGCCGGCCGGCGTCGGTGAGGCTGACCCGCAGCGCCCGCCGGTCCCCCGGGTCCGGCGCGCGGCGGACCAGCCCGGCGCGTTCCAGCCGGTCGAGCCGGCCGGTCATCCCGCCGGAGGTGAGCATCAGCGCGGCGGTGAGCGCCTTCGGCGCCAGCGTGTACGGCGGGCCGGACCGGCGCAGCGCGGCGAGCACGTCGAACTCGCCGCGTCCGATGCCCCAGCGGGCGTACACCTGTTCCTGCCGGTCGCCGACCAGCCGGGACAGCCGGTAGATGCGGCCGAAGACGGCCATCGGCTCGGGCCGCATGCCGGGCCGTTCCCGACGCCACTGCTCGACGATCAGGTCCACCTCGTCCGCTGCCACGGCTGTCGATTGTGCCGCACGTCGCCCTTCCGCTTTCACTCGACGCCAAGTAGCTTAGCTCTAAGATACTTACCACTGTGAGAAGAGGCAGGGATGACCCGCCGGACCGACGTCGCGCTCACCGCGATCGCGCCCGTCACCTGGGGCAGCACCTACCTGGTGACCGCCGAGCTGCTGCCCGCTGACCGGCCGCTCTGGGCCGGGGCGATCCGCGCCCTCCCCGCCGGCCTGCTGCTGCTCGCCCTGACCCGCCGCCGACCGCACGGCATCTGGTGGGGCCGGGCCGCCCTGCTCGGCACGCTCAACATCGGGGCGTTCTTCCCGCTGCTCTTCGTCGCCGCCTACCGGTTGCCCGGCGGCACCGCGGCCGTGCTCGGCGCGGCCCAGCCCCTGCTGGTCGCGGTGCTCACGGTCGCCCTGCTCCGGGACCGGCCCGGCCGCACGGCGCTGCTCGCCGCCGTCGCCGCCCCGGCCGGCGTCGCCCTGGTGGTGCTGCGGCCGGGCGCCGGCCTCGACGCGCTCGGCGTCGCCGCCGGCCTGGCCGGCACCGCCGCGATGGCCGCCGGCCTGGTGCTCACCCGCCGCTGGGGGCGCCCGCCCGGGGTCGGCACGCTCGCGGCCACGAGCTGGCAGCTCGTCGCCGGCGGCCTGCTGATCACCCCGGTCGCCGCCGTCGTCGAAGGAGCGCCGCCCGCGCCGGACGGGCCGGCCCTGCTCGGGTACGCGTGGCTCGGGCTGGTCGGCACCGCGCTGGCGTACGCGCTCTGGTTCCGGGGCGCGGCCCGGCTGCCGGTGGCCCGGGTGTCAATGCTCGGCGCGCTCAGCCCGCTGACCGCCGCGGCGCTCGGCTGGCTGGCGCTCGGCCAGGCGCTCGGCCCGATCCAGCTCGCCGGCTTCGCGGTGGCGGTCGCCGCCATGGTGCTCGGGCAGCTCCCGGACCGACACGCTCGGGGCGCGACCGCCGCTCAGCCGGCTCGCAACCGGCGCCAGTCGGCGGGCACCGTGTCGACCGGAACGCCCTCGGGCAGCGCGCCGGACGGCAGCTCCGCCGCGGCGGCGAGCGGCAGGGTGAACCGGTGGCCGGCGGCGGGCCCGGCCTCGTGTGACCGGTCGAGCAGCCAGCGCACCTCGTCGGCGGTCCAGCCGAGACCGCGCCGGCCGGCGATCTCCCCGACCAACCGCACGCCGACCCGGGTGTCGTCGTCGTAGAAGCGCATGCACCAGTGGTGCGCCCACATGCCGAGCGCGCGCAGGCCGGCCGCGTCGAGCGAGCCGACCAGCCGGCCGCAGGCGGTCTCGGCGAACGGCCGTGTCGGGTCGTCGGCGCGGTCCCGTTCGATCGCGCCGTAGGCGGCCGGCGCCACCGCCCGCATCCGGTCGTAGAAGCCCTGCACCACCGCGGTGTCGAGTGGTGCTCGCCCCCGCCCGGCCACGCTCGCCATGCCCCGCACCTTTTCTGGAGTTGGTGGCGGGACGGTACCGACCACTTACGACACTTTCCCCGCCGCACCGGCAAGATCCACGCCACTACGCCGGGGTGGCGGTATCCGAGGGCCGGGGATACCGCCACCTCGCCGAGCTGGCGCGACTGCCGCACGTCAGGTCCGAATCCCGCCAGCCGAGCGGCCGGTCCGGGAGGCAGGATCGGGGCATGGAGCTGGACTTCGAGCGGTGCTACCGGGCCGTCGACAGCCGCGACCCGCGGTTCGACGGCTGGTTCTACACCGGCGTCACGTCGACCGGGATCTACTGCCGGCCGTCCTGCCCGGCGACGACACCGAAGCGGCAGAATGTCCGGTTCTTCCCGTCCGCCGCCGCCGCGCAGGGCGCCGGGCTGCGGGCCTGCCGCCGGTGCCGGCCCGACGCCGCGCCGGGCTCCCCGCAGTGGGACGTCCGGGCCGATCTGGTCGGCCGCGCGATGCGGCTGATCGCCGACGGCGTGGTCGACCGGGACGGCGTCCCCGGGCTGGCCACCCGGCTGGGCTACACCGAGCGGCACCTGCACCGCATGCTCCAGGCCGAGCTGGGCGCCGGCCCGCTGGCGCTGGCCCGGGCGCAGCGTGCGCAGACCGCCCGGATTCTGGTCGAGACCACCGGGCTGGGCCTGGCCGAGGTGGCCTTCGCCGCCGGGTTCGGCAGCGTGCGACAGTTCAACGACACGGTCCGCGAGGTGTTCGGCGTCACCCCGTCCGAGCTGCGGGGCGGCCGGAGCGGCTGGCCGACGGCCGGCGGGGCGGGCACCATCACGCTGCGACTGGCCTACCGGCCGCCCCTGCACGCGGACGCGCTGCTGGACTTCCTCGCCCTGCGCGCGCTGCCCGGCATCGAGGAGGTCCGCGACCGGACGTACCATCGCGGGCTGCGCCTGCCGCACGGCCCCGGCACGGTGGCGCTGACCCCGGCCGGCGGGCACGTGGCCGCCACGCTGCGGCTGGCCGACATGCGCGACGTGGCACCCGCGGTGGCCCGCTGCCGCCGCCTGCTCGACCTGGACGCGGACCCGGTCGCGGTGGACGCCGTCCTGGCCGACGATCCGGCGCTGGCCCCGGCGGTCGCGGCGGAGCCCGGCGTCCGGCTCCCGCACGCGGTGGACGGCTTCGAGACCGCGGTCCGCGCCGTCACCACCCAGCAGATCTCGCTCCGCTCGGCCCGGACCACGCTCACCCACCTGATCGCCGCCACCCGGTCCGACGACGGGGCACCGGTTGGCCTGCGGGCGTTCCCGAGCGCGGCGGAGGTGCTCGCCGCGCCGGACCCGGCGTTCCGCATGCCCGGGGCCCGGCGGGAGACGATCCGGGCGTTGGCCCGCGCCGTCGTCGACGGGGAGCTGGACCTGGACGCGGGCGGCGACCGGGAAGAGGCCGCCCGGCGGCTGGTCGCGCTGCCCGGCGTCGGGCCGTGGACCGCCGGTTACCTGGCCATGCGCGCGCTCGGCGATCCCGACGTCATCCTCGCCACCGACCTGGGCGTCCGCCGCGGCGCAGCCGCGCTCGGCCTGCCCGACGACCCGAAGACCCTGACCGCGTACGCGGACCGCTGGCGCCCCTGGCGGTCGTACGCGACGATCCGACTCTGGAGAGCAGCATGACCACTCTGGACAGCACCGTCATCGACACTCCCGCCGGGCCGCTGAGCGTGCTCGCCGGGCCCGGCGGGGCGGTGCGTGCGGCCGGCTTCACCGCCGACCCGACGACCCTGGTGCCGTTGACGCACCCGAGCCTGCGCGGTGACCTGCGGGAGCGGGCCGACCTCGGGCCGGTGACCGCGGCCGTCCGGGCCTACCTCGACGGTGACCTGACCGCGATCGACGCGGTCGAGGTGGAGCAGCACACCAACGGCGTCTTCCTGGCGCACGCCTGGCGGGTGCTGCGCGACGTGAAGCCGGGTGATCCGGTGACGTACACCGGGTTCGCCGCGCTGGCCGGCCGGCCGGCCGCGGTCCGCGCCGCGGCGGCGGCCTGTGCCCGCAATGCCGCCGCGCTCTTCGTGCCCTGCCACCGGGTGTTGCGCACCGACGGCGCGCTCGGTGGCTACCGCTGGGGGCTGGACGTGAAAAAGTGGCTTCTCGGGCATGAGGGACGGGTGACGGCTAGCTGACCCCGCACGGTCCCACCGGCCGTTACCGTCGGTTGGTGCCCGCGCCCAGCGACGGCAATCCCGCGGCGCATCCGGTCGCCCGGTCCCAGCCGCTGCGCAACCTCTGGCGGCTGCGGCCCTACCTGCGCCCGTACGCGACGGAGTTCGCCTGGCTGCTGGTCGCCGCGCTGGCCGCGACCGCGGCGAGCCTGGCCGTCCCGCTGGTGGTGCAGCGGGTGGTGGACGGGCCGGTGGCCCGGCACGACGGCTCCGGCCTGCTCCGGCTCGGCGCGCTCGCGCTGCTGCTCGGGCTCGCCGAAGCCGTGCTGATCTTCATCCGGCGGTGGACGCAGTCGTCCTCGTCGGTGGGCATGGAGGCGGCCATCCGGGCCGACATCTACGCGCACCTGCAACGGCTCCCGGTCGGCTGCCACGACCGTTGGCAGTCCGGTCAACTGCTCTCCCGGATCACCAGCGACCTTTCGGTGATCCGCCGGTTCCTCTCCTTCGGTCTGCTCTTCCTGGCGCTCAACCTGATCACCTACGCCGCCGTGGTGGTGCTGCTGATCCGGCTGCACCCCTGGCTGGGGCTGCTGGTCGCGGCCAGCGCCGTCCCGCTGTTCCTGATCAGCCGGCGGTTCGCCCGGCACTACCACGCGGCTTCCCGTCGCATGCAGGACCAGCAGGGCGACGTGGCCACGCTGGTCGAGGAGACCGCGCAGGGGCTGCGCACCATGCGGGCGTACGGGCGGGGCCCGGAACTGGCCGCCCGGTTCGCCGCCGGCGCCCGCCGGCTGCACGACACCGGGATCGGCAAGGCCCGCCTGCTGGCCCGCACCTCCGCGCTGTTCGACCTGGTGCCCAACCTGACGCTCGGCGCGGTCCTGGTGGCCGGCGCCGCCGCCGTGGCCGGGGGCGCGCTCACCATCGGGCAACTGGTCGCGTTCGTCAGCCTCCAACTGATGCTGATCTGGCCGGTGCAGTCACTCGGCTGGATCATCGCGAACGGGCAGGAGGCCGCCACCGCCGCCGACCGGATCCAGGAGGTGCTCGACACGCCGCCGACCATCGTGGACGCCCCGCACGCCCGGTCGCTGGGTCGGGGTGAGGTCCACGGCCGGCTCCGCTTCGAGCGGGTGAGCTTCCGCTATCCCGGCGCGCCCGCCCCGGTGCTGCACGACCTGGACCTGACCGTCGAGCCGGGCGAGACGCTCGCCCTGGTCGGCGCCACCGGGTGCGGCAAGAGCACGTTGCTCTCGCTGGTCCCCCGGCTGCACGAGGTGACCGGCGGCCGGCTCACGCTCGACGGGCACGACGTACGCGACCTGCGCCTCAGCTCGCTGCGCCGGCTGGTCGGGGTGGCCTTCGAGGAGCCGACGCTGTTCTCCATGTCGGTCCGGGAAAATCTCACCCTGGGCCGGCCCGAGGCCGGCGAGGAGGAGATCCGGGCCGCGCTGACGCTGGCGCAGGCGGACTTCGCGTACGAGCTGCCGTGGGGCTTGGCCACCCGGGTCGGTGAGCAGGGGCTGTCGCTCTCCGGCGGGCAGCGGCAGCGGCTCGCGCTGGCCCGGGCGGTGCTCGGCCGGCCCGCCCTGCTGGTCCTCGACGACCCGCTCTCCGCGCTGGACGTGCACACCGAGGCGCTTGTCGAGGCCGCGCTGCGCCGGGTACTGCGGAACACCACGGCGCTGCTGGTGGTGCACCGGCCCTCGACCGTGGCGCTGGCCGACCGGGTGGCGCTGCTGGAGGCCGGTCGGGTGGTGGCCGTCGGCACCCACTCCGAGATGCTGGCCGGGGTGCCGGCGTACCGGGCGGTGCTCTCCGCCGAGCCGGAGGGTCGGCCGGGCGGCGTCGGCCTGGTGCGGTCGTGACCGCGCCGGACGCCGACCTGACCCGGTGGCGGGGCCGGGCCACCGACCCGGACGCCGACCGCAGCCGCGCGGAGGGCTCGTCACCGGCGGCGGTGACCCGGCTCCGCGTCCGCAGCCGGCTCCTGCTGCGGACGCTGCTCCACCCGCACCGGGCGCCGCTCGGGCTGGCCGTGGCGCTGCTGCTGGCCCAGAACGCGGCGGCGATGACCGGCCCGTACCTGGTCATGCTCGGCATCGACCGGGGCATCGGGCCGCTGCGGGCCGGTGACGCCGGGCCACTGGTCGCGGTCGCCGCCGCGTTCGTCGTGGCGACCGCCGTCGAGTACGCGGCCCGGCGCGCGTTCCTCGCCCTCGCCGCCCGGATCGGCCAGGCCGTCCTGCTCGACCTCCGCCAGCGGGTGTACGCGCACTTCCTCCGCCTCGACGTCGGCTTCCACGAGCGGTACACGTCCGGCCGGATGGTGTCCCGGCTGACCAGCGACCTGGAATCGATCGGTGAGCTGGTCGACGGCGGGATCGACCGGCTGGTCATGGCCGTGCTGTCGGTGCTGTCGGTGGCGGGCATCCTGCTCTGGCTGGACCAGCCGCTGGCCGCGGTCACGCTGTTCGCGTTCCCGTTCCTGTTCGGGCTGTCCCGCTGGTTCGCGCGGGCCTCCGCCGGGGCGTACCGGCGCACCCGGGAGGCGGTGGCGCTGGTCATCGTGCACTTCGTCGAGTCGCTGCGCGGAATCCGGGCCGTGCAGGCGTTCCGCCGCGAGCCCCGCAACCAGCGCATCTTCGCCGCGGTCAACGACGACTACCGGCGGGCCAGCCTGCGCGCGTTCCGGCTGATCGCGATCTACTCGCCGGGCATCCGGCTGATCGGCAACCTGACCGCCGCCACGGTGCTCGCGTACGGCGGCTGGCGGGTGCTCGGCGGCCACACCGAGGTCGGCGTGCTCGCCGCGTTCCTGCTCTACCTGCGGCGGTTCTTCGAGCCGATGGAGGAGCTGAGCCAGTTCTACAACTCGCTCCAGTCGGCGACCGCGGCGTTGGAGAAGCTGGCCGGGGTGCTGGACGAGCGCCCGGCGGTGGCCGAGCCGGCGCGGCCGGTGCCGCTGCCCGCCGGGCCGCCGCGCGGCGCCGTGGTCTTCCGCTCGGTCTCCTTCGGCTACCGGCCGGAGACGCCGATCCTGTCCGGGCTGGAGCTGACCGTCCCGGCCGGACAGACCGTGGCGTTGATCGGCCCGACCGGGGCCGGCAAGTCCACGCTGGCGAAGCTGCTGGCCCGCTTCCACGACCCGGACGCCGGCTCGGTCCACCTGGACGGGGTGGACCTGCGCGACCTGGCCGACGCCGAACTGCGCCAGGCGGTGGTGCTGGTCACCCAGGAGACCCACCTGTTCAGCGGTTCCGTCGCGGAGAACATCAGGTTCGGCCGCCCGGACGCGGACGACGCCGCCGTGGTGGCCGCCGCCCGGGCCATCGGCGCGCACGAGTTCATCGCCGCGCTGCCCGACGGGTACGCCACCGACGTGCACCGACGTGGCGGCCGGCTCTCCGCCGGGCAGCGGCAACTTGTCGCGTTCGCCCGGGCGTTCCTGGCCGACCCCCGGGTGCTGATCCTCGACGAGGCCACCTCGTCGCTGGACGTGCCGACCGAGCGGCTGGTGCAGCGCGCGTTGCGGAACGTGCTGTGCGACCGCACCGCGCTGGTGATCGCCCACCGGCTCTCCACCGTGGAGATCGCCGACCGGGTGCTGGTGCTCGACGCCGGCGGGATCGTCGAGGACGGCCCACCAGCCGAGCTGGCCACGGCAGGTGGCCGGTACGCCGCCCTGCACCGCCAGTGGCGCGACTCGCTGCTCTAGCTGTCCCTTCCTATCCCTTCCCATCCCGTCGATCTTGCGCTTCGGGCCCGGCGAATGTCCCGTTCGCGGCTTATGCCGGGGCAGAGAGTGCAAGATCGACGGGCGGTGGGGCCGGGGGAAAGACGTGGAGCGGGCCGCCGGGGGTGCCTACCATCGGCGGATGACCGACACGACGAGGACGGGGCGCTCCGGCGTCCCCGAGCGTCCGAGCCTGGACGGGCTCGAGGAGACCTGGGCCCGTCGCTGGCAGGCGGACGGCACGTACGCGTTCGACCGCACGAAGGAACGCGCGGACGTGTACTCCATCGACACCCCGCCGCCGACCGTGTCGGGCGAGCTGCACATGGGGCACGTCTTCTCGTACACGCACACCGACGTCGTGGCCCGGTTCCAGCGGATGCGCGGGCGGACCGTCTTCTACCCGATGGGCTGGGACGACAACGGGCTGCCCACCGAGCGGCGGGTGCAGAACGTCTACGGCGTGCGCCCCGACCCGGCGCTGCCGTACGACCGGGACTGGCGACCGCCGGCCACGCCGGTGAGCGCCGACGCCCGGAAGAACCCGACGGCGATCTCCCGACGCAACTTCATCGAGCTGTGCGAGACGTTGACCGTGACCGACGAGCAGGCGTTCGAGGCGCTGTGGCGGCGGCTCGGCCTCTCCGTGGACTGGTCGTTGACGTACACCACGATCGGGTCGGCGGCACGCGCGGCCAGCCAGCGCGCGTTCCTGCGCAACCTGGCCCGCGGTGAGGCGTACCAGGCCGAGGCGCCGACGCTCTGGGACGTCGGGTTCGGCACCGCGGTCGCGCAGGCGGAGCTGGAGGACCGGGTCCGGCCCGGCGCGTACCACCGGCTGCGGTTCACCGGGCCGTACGGGCGTGAGGTGCTGATCGACACCACCCGGCCGGAGTTGCTGCCGGCCTGCGTGGCGCTGGTCTGCCACCCCGACGACGAGCGGTACGCCGACCTGGTCGGCACCGCTGTGCGTACCCCCGTCTTCGGGGTGGCGGTGCCGGTGCGCGCGCACGCGCTGGCGGACCCGGCCAAGGGCACGGGCATCGCGATGGTCTGCACGTTCGGTGACCTGACGGACGTGACCTGGTGGCGTGACCTGCGGCTGGACACCCGGGTGGTGGTCGGCCGGGACGGGCGGCTGCTGCCGGAGCCGCCGGCGGACGTGCCGGCGGGGCCCTACGCGGTGCTGGCCGGGCAGAGCGTCAACGGCGCCCGGCGCGCGGTGGTGGAGCTGCTGGGCGAGGCCGGCGACCTGGTCGGCGAGCCGCGCCCGATCACCCACCCGGTGAAGTTCTACGAGCGCGGCGACCGGCCGCTGGAGATCGTCTCGACCCGGCAGTGGTACCTGCGCAACGGCGGCCGGGACGCCGACCTGCGCGACGAGCTGCTGGCCCGCGGGCGCGAGCTGCGCTGGGTGCCGGCGCACATGCGGCACCGCTACGAGCACTGGGTGGGCGGTCTCACCGGCGACTGGCTGGTCAGCCGGCAGCGGTTCTTCGGCGTGCCGGTGCCGGTGTGGTACCGGCTCGACGACACTGGCGAGCCGGACTGGACCCACCCTCTCACACCGGACGAGGCGACGTTGCCGATCGATCCGACAAGCGAGCCGCCGCCCGGTTTCGCCGAGTCGCAGCGCGATCGGCCCGGTGGCTTCACCGGCGATCCGGACGTGCTGGACACCTGGGCCACCTCGTCGCTGACCCCGCAGCTCGTCGGCGGGTGGGAGACCGACCCGGACCTGTTCGCCCGGGTCTTCCCGATGGACCTGCGCCCGCAGGGACACGACATCATCCGCACCTGGCTGTTCGCCACCGTGGCCCGCTCGCACCTGGAACATGGTGTGCTGCCCTGGCGGACGACGGTGCTCTCCGGCTGGATCCTCGACCCGGACCGGAAGAAGATGTCCAAGTCCAAGGGGAACGTGGTCACCCCGATGGGGTTGCTGGCCGAGCACGGCTCCGACGCGGTCCGCTACTGGGCCGCCAACGGCAAGCCGGGCATGGACCTCGCCTTCGACCCGGCCCAGGTCAAGGTGGGCCGCCGGCTGGCCACCAAGCTGCTCAACGCGTCCCGCTTCGCGTTGGGGCTGGGCGCCGCCGACGCGCTGCGGGCCCCCGCCAGTGAACCGCTCGACACCGCGATGCTCGCCGAACTGTCCGGCGTGGTCGCGGTGGCGACGTCGGCCCTCGACGGGTACGACCACACCGCCGCCCTGATGGCCACCGAGGCGTTCTTCTGGCGGTTCTGCGACGACTACATCGAGTTGGTGAAGGAACGCGCCTACGGCGAGGGGCCGGCGGCCGACTCGGCGCGGGCGGCGCTCGCCACCGCGCTGTCGGTGCAGTTGCGGCTCCTCGCGCCGGTGCTGCCGTTCGTCACCGAGGAGGTCTGGTCCTGGTGGCGGTACGGCTCGGTGCACCGGGCGACGTGGCCGACCACGTACGAGGTGGACCGCGCGCTGGCCGCGCCCGGCAACCCGGAGCTGCTGCGGCTGGCCGCCGACGCGCTGGGGCAGGTGCGCCGCGCCAAGTCGGAGCGGAAGCTGTCGATGAAGGCGGACGTGCCGCTGGCCGAGGCGCTCGGGCCGGCGGCCCTGCTCGACCAGCTCACCACCGTGGCCGACGACGTGCGCGCGGCGGGGCGGATCGCCAAGCTCGATCTGCTGCCCGACCGCACCCCCGAGCTGGTCATCGCCTGCGCGTTCTGACGCCGCTCGGGCCGGGATGCAAGGAGGGGCCCCCTCTTAACACGCGCGTGTTAGAGGGGGCCCCATCTATACCGGAGGCGTTAACAGGGGGCCCGGCCTTTCAGCTCGTCTCGCCGGCGACGCTGAAGGAGCGGAGGCGGTCTACGGCCAGCGCGGTGAAGCCGACCGTCACCAACACGGTCAGCACGGCCGCCACCGGCACCGAGACGGTGGTGCCGAGCAGCGCGGTCGGTGCGATGCGGTCGGCCATCGCGATCACCCACTGCTGGACCGAGAGCACCTTGGTGCCGTCGACGAACCGGCCGAGCAGCCCCTCCCAGATCAGCACGTAGACCAGGCCGAGCAGCACCGGCCGCCGGCTCACCAGGCTGAGCGCCAGGAACAGCGCCGAGTAGGCCAACGCGCCGGCCACCGACGCGGCGACCAGGGCCAGGCCGAGGCGGACCGAGTCGGCCAGCACGCCGGCCACGTAGAGCGGGACGGCGACCGTGACCGCGCTGACGCCGGCCGCCACCGCGAGCTTCGGCAGCACGATCTGCCAGCGGGGCAGCGGCTTGGTGAGGATGTGCACCACGGTGCCGTCGTCGATCTCGGCGCCGAGCACGCCGGTGCCGACGATCAACGCGACCACCGGCAGCACCACGGCCAGGCCGAGGCCGACCAGCACCGGCGGCCCCCACTGGCCCGGGTCCACCCCGAGCGACCGGCAGAGCACCGCCAGGCCGATCAGGACCAGTGGCAACGGCAACAGCATGAGGAACCGGCTCCGGCCGAACAGGCCGCGGGCGGTGATCCAGGTAACGGTCGACATCAGGCCTCCACCAGATACGAGAAGACGCTCTCCAGCGACTCGTCCTCCGGCAGGAGCTGCCGGACCCGGATGCCGTGGCGGAGGGCGATCCGGGGCAGGGCCCGGGTGAACGCGCCGTAGTCGCCGGCCTTGACGGTCAGGCCGGTGCGGCCCAGCTCGACGCCGGAGACCGAGGACTCGGCCATCAGCGCCACCGCCAGCGCCCGGTCGTCGGTGGAGCGCACCGCGAAGACGTGCGGCCGGTTGGTCATCAGACGGCGGATGGTGCGGTAGTCGCCGGAGGCGGCCAGCCGACCGGCCACCATCACCTGGACCGTGCCGGAGACCTGCTCGACCTCCTCCAGGATGTGCGAGCTGAACAGGATGGTCCGGCCGGCGTCGCCGAGGGAGTGCAGCAGCGCCATCATGTGCAGCCGCTGTCGCGGGTCCATCCCGTTGAACGGCTCGTCGAGCAGCAGCACCTGCGGGTCGTGCACCAGCGCGGCGGCCACCCGGGTGCGCTGCCGCATGCCCTTGGAGTAGGTGCCGATCCGGCGGCCCTGCGCGCCCTCCAGCTCGACCAGCTCGATCGCCCGCCGGGCCGCCGCCTCCGGGTCCGGCAGCCGGTGCAGCTTCGCGCTGGCCAGCACGAACTCGTACGCGCTGAGGAACGTGTGCACCGCCTCCCGCTCGCTGACCAGGCCGAGCCGCCGGTAGACGCCCGGGTTGCGCCAGGTCGGCTCCCCGTCCAGCGTCACCGCGCCCCGGGACGGGGCGAGGAACCCGGCCATCATGTGCAGCAGCGTGGTCTTCCCGGCGCCGTTCGGGCCGAGCAGGCCGGTCACCCCGGGGCCGAGCCGCATGGTGACGTCGTTGACCGCCACCACGTTGCCGTACCAGCGGGAGACGCCGGCCAGGTCGAGGGTGCTTGTGGTGACGGCGGGCGCGTCGGCCGCCGGTTGCGTGTGCAGCGCCGTCATCGGGCGGCCACCTTCCGGTATCGCAGGAGCAGCAGGCTGACGCAGGCGGCGACCAGCAGGACGGCGACCACCGCGTAGACCGGCCCGAAGCCGCCGATCGGGATGCCCCCCTCCTGTCCCTGGGTCAGCAGGTCGCCCAGCGCCCAGGTGCCCACGCCACTGACGAGCGACGACGGGGAGGCGAGGAACGCCAGCTCGTTGACCGTCCGGGAGGGCATGATGGACAGCACGCCGACCACCGGCGTGGTCATCAGGAACACCGCGACGATGCCGCCGGCGGCGAAGGCACGCTTGCCGGTCAGCGACGCGACCAGCAGGCCGATCGAGGCGAAGACCACCGCCCACAGCCCGGCGTAGAGCAGGCCGGGCAGCAGGTCGAGCAGCTCGTCCCACACCCCGCGCATGCCCCGCGAGGTGGTGAACGCGGCGCCGAGGAACATCACCAGCTGCGGACCGCCGAGCAGCAGCCAGAGCGCGGTCATCAGGGCCGCCAGCTTGGCCAGCGCGTAGTCGCCGCGGGGCAGCGGACGGGAGAAGTAGAGCGGGAGCACGCCGCTGCGCAGGTCGCGGGAGACCAGCTCGGGCGCGGCCACCGCGACGAAGAAGATGACCAGCCAGCTCATCGCGTCGGCGAACTGGGCGTACGTCAGCACCACCTGGCCGAGCTGGCTGCGGACCGCGGTCAGCCCGGCGGCCACCACGGTGACCACGGCCACCACCAGCCAGGGGAAGATCTTCGCCTTGGCGCTGCGGCCCAACCCGAAGACGGTACGCAGACCGTGGCCGTAGAGCGCGCCGAAGACCTGCCGTCGGCCCAGCCGTGGGCCGGTGTATCGCTGGTATCCGATGTCGTGGATGACGCCTGTCGCGTCAGACATGGCTGGGCTCCCTCGGGGCGAAGAGCTCGGCCACCCGGTGCCGTCGCTGGTCCAGCCGGTGCAGCGGCAGGTCCAGCTCGGCGACCGCGCCGAGGATCAGGTCGTAGGTGTGGTCGTCGGCGAGCGGGACGAGCAGCAGCCGCCCGTCCCGGGACACCGGCAGGTCGAGCGCGGTGAGCCGGGCCGCCAGCTCCTCCGTACCCTCGCTCACCTCGACGGCGAGCACGTCGGTGGCGGTGGTCATGGCGGCGACCCGGTCGGCGCGCAGCAGCCGGCCGCCGTCGATGGCGACAAGCGTGTCGCAGATCCGCTCCACCTCGCCGAGCAGGTGGGAGCAGACCACCACGGAGATGCCGAACTCGGTGCCGATCCGGTGGATGAGCGCCAGCATGGCGTCCCGGCCGGCCGGGTCGAGGCCGTTGGTGGGCTCGTCGAGCAGCAGCAGGTCGGGGTCGTGCACCAGGGCCTGGGCGAGCTTGACCCGCTGCTTCATGCCGGTGGAGTAGCCGCCGACGGCCCGGTGCCGCTCCTCGTGCAGGCCGACGTGGCGCAGCGCCTCGGAGGCGCGTTCCCGGGCCACCGTGCGCGGCAGCCCGCTCATCCGGCCCAGGTGGGTGACCAGCTCGGCGGCGGAGAGATCCGGCGGGAGGGCGTCGTGCTCGGGCATGTAGCCGACCCGGGCGCGGACCTGCGCCGGATCGGTGGTGGGGTCGAGGCCGAGCACCTGCACCCGGCCGCTGGTCGGCGGGAGCAGACCCAGCAGGATCTTGATCAGGGTGGACTTGCCGGCGCCGTTGGCGCCGACCAGCCCGATGATCCCCGGCTCGACCGACACGGTGAGGTCGGCCAACGCGGTGACCCGGCCTCCGTACGTCTTGGTCAGCGACTCGGTCGCGAGCAGTGTCACGCTGCCAGCCTAGGAAGCGCGGGCCCGCCTTTGCACCGGGAAACGCTCGGGGTTGTCCCTGATTCGGCCCGGACACCGCCGGTAAGGCTTCCGTAAGCGGCCGGACCGGTGCCCGCCGCGCCCGGCACCGGGACACTCGACGCATGCCGATGCGTCTGCTGCGTGCGCCGCTGACCTGGATCGCCGTCGCCGTCCTCGTGGTCGGGGCGGCGACCGCGCTGTACTGGTTCCAGCCCTGGAAGCTGGTCACCGACACGGAGGTGCACGAGGAACTGGTGGCGGTGCCGTCCGGGGTGCCCTCCGTGGTGCCGTCCACGGGGTCGGCCGGGCCGTCGCGCCCGGCCACGCAGTCGCCGACGCCCGCCGGCCCGGTGCTGCTCGGCGGCGGCGAGTTCGTCAGCCACGAGCACGACACCCGGGGCGCCGCCCGGATCGTCCGCACCGCCGACGGGCGGCACCGGCTGGAACTGGTCGGGCTGGACACCTCGAACGGTCCGGATCTTCAGGTCTGGCTGACCGACCAGCCGGTTCGGACCGGGCCGTCCGGGTGGCGGGTCTTCGACGACGGGCGGCACGTGGCGCTCGGTCCGCTCAAGGGAAACCGGGGCGACCAGGCGTACGAGATCCCCGCCGGAACCGATCTCACCGGGCTGACCAGCGTCTCCATCTGGTGCGAGCGGTTCGCCGTCTCGTTCGGCGCGGCGGCGCTGACGACCGCCGACTGAACCCGCCCGGCGACACCCGGTCGACCTGCGGGTGACCGGGAGGTGGAGTGGCGCTCTCGACCGATCGCCGGTGGGCTGCGAAACTGTGTGCCGGCCGGCGAGTTGGGGGTTCGATGAGCAACGGGTGGATCCTGCCCGAGGATGTGCTGCGGGATGCGCCGTCGTACGCGCCAAGACCCGCTGAGCTGGCCGATCTGGAGTTGTTGCTGACCGGGGCGTACGCGCCGCTGAGCGGTTTCATGACCCGGGCGGACCTGGCCTCGCTGGGCCGGCGTGGCCGGCTCGCCGACGGCACGTCGTGGCCGGTGCCGGTGACGCTCCAGGTGCCGGCGGCGCTCGCCGACGGGCTGGAGCTGGCCGACCCGGCGCGTCGGGCGCTGGTGCTCACC
Source organism: Micromonospora sp. NBC_01392 (assembly GCF_045040125.1). Lineage (NCBI taxonomy): Bacteria > Bacillati > Actinomycetota > Actinomycetes > Micromonosporales > Micromonosporaceae > Micromonospora > Micromonospora sp. NBC_01392. The sequence goes on from NZ_CP109549.1 coordinate 6,373,423, forward strand.
GACGGCGAGGGCGCCCCGGTGGCGGCCATGGACGTGATCGACGTCTGGCCGACCCGCGACGGCACGGTCGGCGTGGGCGGCGTGGTCCGCCGGCTCGGCGACGGCGGCCACGGGCCGTTCCAGCGGTTGCGACGCGGCCCGGACGAGGTGCGCGGGCTGCTGCCGCCGGGCCGGGTGCTCGGCGTCTTCGCCGACCGTGCGCTGCACCGCCCGCAGCTGGCCCAGATCGCGCACGCGGCCCGGACGCTCGGCGCGCACCTGCTGGTGCTGATCCCGGTGGGCGAGGAGTCCAGCGGTGGCCTGCCGGCCGAGGCGCTGGTGCGCAGCGTGTTCGCGGCCCGCGACCGGATGCCGCCGGCGACGCTGGTGGCGGTGCCGCTGGCGCGGCGCAGCGACGAGATCAGCGACGCGTTGCTGCGGGCGCGGGTCGCCGCCGCGTACGGCGTGACCCATCTGCTCTCCACCGAGGGCATGCTCTCCGGCGCCGGCCTGCGGGTGCTGGTGCCGCGCGAGCTGGCGTACGACAACCGGGACGGGCAGTGGCGCTGGCGGGAGGACATCCCACCGCGCAACCGCCGGTTGGCGCTCAGCCAGCACGAGATCGACGACCTGCTGGACCGGGGTTTCCCGCTGCCCGAGTGGCACACCCCGCCCGCGGTGGCGCGGGAGCTGGCCCGGGCCCGCCCGCCCCGGCGGCACCGCGGTCTGGTGATCTTCCTGACCGGCCTCTCCGGCTCGGGCAAGTCGACGATCGCCCGGAGTCTCGCCGACGTGCTCCGGGAGCAGGGCGACCGGACGATCACGCTGCTCGACGGCGACGTGGTGCGGCGGGAGCTCTCCGCCGGGCTGGGCTTCAGCAAGGCCGACCGGGACCTGAACGTGCGCCGGATCGGCTGGGTGGCGGCCGAGATCGCCCGGCACCGGGGGGTGGGCATCTGCTGCCCGATCGCGCCGTACGCGGCGGCCCGGTCGACCGCCCGGGAGATGGCCCAGGCGGCCGGCGCGGGTTTCCTGCTGGTGCACGTGGCGACGCCGCTGGCGGTCTGTGAGCAGCGCGACCGCAAGGGTCTCTACGCCCGGGCCCGGGCCGGCCTGCTCACCGGCATGACCGGCATCGACGACCCGTACGAGGAGCCCACCGACGCCGACCTGGTGGTGGACACCTCGGACCTGACCGTCGAGGAGGCGGTCCAGCGGGTGCTGGAGCACCTCACCGAGACCGGCTGGGTGGAGCCACGCATGCAGCCGGCCTGACCGGCACGGATCCGCCGACCGCCGCCGTTCCGTCCCGGGACGGCGGCGGTGTCGCGTCCGCCCCCGCCGACCGGTAGTGTTCGTCTTTGTTGGAACACGTTCGACCGCGTTCGCGGTGGGGGAAGGCTCGGGAGGTGACCGGCGATGCTCGCGCGACAGCGGCAGACCGCCATCATGGAGCGGGTCCGCGCCGCCGGCGGCGTCCGGGTCACCGAGCTGGCCGCCGAGTTCGGCGTGTCGGACATGACCATCCGGCGGGACCTGGAAACACTGCACGACCAGGGTCTGCTCGCCAAGGTGCACGGCGGGGCGACGCTGGCCGGGCCCGGCTCGACCGACGAGCCCGGCTTCCGGGCCAAATCGGTCCGCCAGGCCGCGGAGAAGGCCGCCATCGCCGACCACGCCACGCGGCTGGTCCGCCCCGGCGCCGCGATCGCGCTCTCCGCCGGCACCACCACCGCCGCGCTGGCCCGCCGGCTGGTGGACGTGCCCGGCCTGACGGTGGTCACCAACTCGCTGCCGGTGGCCGAGATCCTGCACGTCGGCGGCCGGCCGGACCAGACCGTGGTGCTCACCGGCGGGGTCCGCACCCCGTCGGACGCGCTGGTCGGTCCGCTGGCCGTGGCCGCGATCGCCGCGCTCCACCTGGACCTGCTCTTCCTCGGTGTGCACGGGATCAGCGAGCGGGCCGGGTTCACCACGCCCAACCTGATGGAGGCGGACACGAACCGCGCGCTGGTGGCCGCCGCCGACGGGCTGGTGGTGCTCGCCGACCACACCAAGTGGGGCACGGTCGGCATCTCGTCGATCGTCGGCCTCGACGCGGCGGACGTGCTGGTCACCGACGACCGGTTGACACCCGACGCGCGAGGGGTACTCGAGGACCGGGTGGGTGAGCTGGTGACCGTGCCCGCGACGGAGGGAGCGGAGTGAAGCGTACGCAGATCGAGCTGGCCGACGGCCGGGAGCTGATCTACTTCGACGAGCGGGACGACGCGGTGCGGGACCAACCGGACCGGCGGGACCTGCCCCCGCCGCCGCCCGCCTCGCAACTGCGGTACGACCCGCTGACCGACGAGTGGGTGGCGGTGGCGGTGCACCGGCAGACCCGCACGTTCCTGCCCCCGGCCGACCAGTGCCCGCTGTGCCCGTCGCGCGGCGACCGGCACAGCGAGATCCCGGCGCCGGACTACGACGTGGTGGTCTTCGAGAACCGGTTCCCGTCGCTGAGCCAGCGGGTGGCCGAGGAGCCGGCCGAGATCACGCCGTTCACCCCGGTGCGTCCCGGGCTCGGCCGGTGCGAGGTGGTCTGCTTCACCGACGACCACAACGCCTCGTTCGCCCGCCTCTCCCCCGGCCGGGTGCGGACCGTGCTGGACGCGCTCGCCGACCGCACCACCGCGCTGAGCGCGCTGCCCGGCGTCGAGCAGGTGTTCCCGTTCGAGAACCGGGGCGTGGAGATCGGGGTGACGCTGCACCACCCGCACGGTCAGATCTACGCGTACCCGTTCGTCACGCCGCGGACCCGGAGCCTGCTGGCCGCCGCCCGCCGGCACGCCGAGCGCACCGGCGGCAACCTCTACGCCGACGTGCTGGCCACCGAGCGCGCCGCCGGCGACCGGGTGGTGACCAGCAACGAGCACTGGACCGCGTACGTGCCGGCGGCGGCCCGCTGGCCGTTCGAGGTGCACGTGGCCCCGCACCGGCCGGTGCCGGACATCCCGGCGCTCGACGACGCCGAGCGGGACGCCTTCGGCCCGCTCTACCTGGACCTGCTGCGCCGCTTCGACGGGCTGTTCGACCTGCCGATGCCGTACATCGCGGCGTGGCACCAGGCGCCGGTGCGCGTCGACCGGGAGCTGGGCCACCTGCACCTGCAGCTGTTCACCGTCCGCCGGGCGAAGGACAAGCTGAAGTACCTGGCCGGGTCGGAGTCCGGCATGGGCGTCTTCATCAACGACATCGCCCCAGAGCGGGCCGCCGAACTCCTCCGCGTCGCGTGAAAGGCGGGGCCCCTTCTTAACGCCTCCGGTAGAGGTCGGCTCCCCTGTTGGCACCCCTCCGGGCGTCCGCGCCCCGGAACAGGGCGCGGGGGCCCGGTGACCGGGCCCCCGCTGGGAAGGGACGGGTGGACGGGACTGGCATCGCGTCCACCCGGTGCAACGAGTCCGGCCGGGCCCGGGTGACGCCCCCACCGCGTGCGCACCGCACGGCAACGACGACGCCCGGACGCGACGCCACACGGCAACGACGACGCACGGACATGACGACGCACGGACATGACGGAGCCCGCCGGTGCGTACCGGCGGGCTCCGTCGTGATCGGCGAGAGGGGCTCAGGCCGCGAGCTTGCGGGCCAGGTTCTCGTCGAGCGCGTTCATGAACTCGTCGGTGGTCAGCCACGGGGCGTCCCGCGAGATGAGCAGCGCGAGGTCCTTGGTCATCTGGCCGCCCTCGACGGTCTCCACGATGACCTGCTCCAGCGTGTTGGCGAACTCGGTGACCGCCGGGGTGCCGTCCAGCTTGCCCCGGTGGGCCAGGCCCCGGGTCCAGGCGTAGATCGAGGCGATCGGGTTGGTCGAGGTCTTCTCGCCCTTCTGGTACTGCCGGTAGTGCCGGGTGACCGTGCCGTGGGCGGCCTCGGCCTCGACGGTACGGCCGTCCGGGGAGAGCAGCACCGAGGTCATCAGGCCGAGCGAGCCGAAGCCCTGCGCCACGGTGTCGGACTGCACGTCACCGTCGTAGTTCTTGCAGGCCCAGACGTACCCGCCTTCCCACTTGAGCGCGGCGGCGACCATGTCGTCGATCAGCCGGTGCTCGTAGGTCAGGCCGGCGGCGTCGAAATCGGCCTTGAACTCGGCCTCGAACACCTCGGCGAAGATGTCCTTGAACCGGCCGTCGTACGCCTTGAGGATGGTGTTCTTGGTCGACATGTAGACCGGGTAGTTGCGGTCCAGGCCGTACCGGAACGAGGCGCGGGCGAAGTCCCGGATCGACTCGTCGAAGTTGTACATGCCCATGGCGATGCCGCCGCCGGGGAAGTTGGCGACCTCCATCTCCATCGGCGCGCCGCCGTCGGCCGGGGCGTACGTGATGGTGACCTTGCCGGGGCCGGGGACGACGAAGTCGGTGGCCTTGTACTGGTCGCCGTGCGCGTGCCGGCCGATGATGATCGGCTTGGTCCAGCCCGGGACGAGCCGCGGCACGTTCGACATGATGATCGGCTCGCGGAACACCACGCCGCCGAGGATGTTGCGGATGGTGCCGTTCGGCGACCGCCACATCTTCTTCAGGCCGAACTCCTCCACCCGGGCCTCGTCCGGGGTGATGGTGGCGCACTTGACGCCGACGCCGTGCTCCTTGATGGCGTTGGCGGCGTCGACGGTGACCTGGTCGTCGGTCTCGTCGCGGTACTGGATCGACAGGTCGTAGTAGTGCAGGTCGACGTCGAGGTACGGCAGGATCAGCTGCTCCCGGATCTGCTTCCAGATGATCCGGGTCATCTCGTCGCCGTCGATCTCCACGACCGGGTTGTTTACCTTGATCTTCGCCATCGGCCGGCGCTCCTCTCGGGGGACACGTGCTCAAGCAGTACGAGCGTACTGGAAACCGTCGGAGGTGACCCAGCCGGCCTCGCGGTGACATCCTTCCCGCATGCCGCTGACGCACACGCTCGGGTCCATCACGATCACCTCGCTGCTCGACGGAGCGGGCCCCTTCTTCATGCCGCGCGAGGAGGCGTTCCCCGACGCCACCGAGGCGAACTGGCACGAGGCGGACCGGCGGGACCCGGACGCGATCGGGCCGGACGGCGGCTGGTGGCTGCCGTTCCGCGCGTTCGCGCTGCGTACCGGTGACGGGCCGGTCACCCTGGTCGACGCCGGCATCGGCCCGGCGGACGCCCCGGCGGCGAGCTGGGCGCCGGTGCCCGGCCGGCTGCCGGCCGAGCTGGCCGACGCCGGCATCGACCCGGCGGACGTCCGCACCGTCGTCCTCACCCACCTGCACAGCGACCACGTGGGCTGGGCGGGGTCGTTGTTCCCGAACGCCGACCACCTGGTGCAGCGCGCCGAGCTGGACGCGCTGGAGCTGTTCCACCCGGAACTGCCGGCCCGGCTGCTCGGGCCGTTGCGCGCCGACGGCCGGCTGCGGGTGCTCGACGGCGACACCGACCTCACCCCGGGGGTACGCGTGCTGAGCACACCCGGCCACACCCCCGGGCACCAGTCCGTGCTGGTGGAGTCCGGCGACGAGCGTCTCCTGGTCACCGGCGACCTGCTGGTGCACGCGATCCAGTTGATCGACCCGGCACTGTGCTACGTCCACGAGGAGGACCGGGCCGGGGCCGGCCGGACCCGCGAGCGCGTCCTGTCGACCCTCTCCCCGCTGCTCCTGGCCACCCCCCACCTGGGCGCCCCCTTCACCCCCCACCCCTGACCCCCACCCCTGACCCCCACCCCCACCGCCCACAGATTCACGGAAAGAGTGGCCATTCTCCCCGGGAGAGCCACTCTTTCCGTGAATCTGCGCGCGTGGGGTGGGGTGGGGTGGGGGTGGGGGGTGGGGGGGGACGCGCGAGGGGCGGCCGGCGGAAGCCGGCCGCCCCTCGGCGGTGGTGCTCAGGTCAGAGGGAGGAGATGTCGCTCTGCTTGGCGCGGACGGCCTCGGCGGCCTCCTTCAGCGCGGCCAGCTCGTCGGCGTCCAGCTCGGTCTCCACGACCCGCTTGACGCCCTCGGCGCCGATCTCGGCCTCGACGCCCAGGTAGACGCCGGAGATGCCGTACTCGCCGTCGACCCAGGCGCAGACCGGCATCACGTCGCCGGAGTCCTCGGCCACGGCCTTCGCCATCCGGGCCGCGGCGGCGGACGGCGCGTAGTACGCGGAACCGGTCTTGAGCAGCGCGACCACCTCGGCGCCACCGTTGCGGGTCTTGACGACCAGCTCCTCGATCTGCTCGGCCGGCATGACGTCGCGCAGCGGCTTGCCGTTCACGGTGCTCTTCGACGGCACCGGAACCATGGTGTCGCCGTGCGAGCCGAGCGTCAGGGTCCGGACCGACTTCACCGGCACGCTCAGCGCCTCGGCGACGAAGTTGGTGAACCGGGCGGTGTCGAGCATGCCGGCCTGGCCGAGCACCCGGTTCTTGGGGAACTGGGTGGCGATCTGGGCCAGCGCGGTCATCTCGTCGAGCGGGTTCGACACCACGATGACGACGGCGTTCGGGGCGTACTTGGCGACGTTCTCGGCGACCTGCCGGACGATCTTGGCGTTCGTCTCCAGCAGGTCCATCCGGCTCATGCCCGGCTTACGCGGCAGGCCGGCGGTGATGACGACGACGTCCGAGCCCTCGATGGCCTCGTAGCCCTCGCCGTTCGGGCCGGTGGTGACGCCGACGACAGTGGTCTCGAAGCCTTCGACCGCCCGCGACTGGTTGAGGTCGAGGGCGAGGCCCGCCGGCTTGCCCTCCACGATGTCGGTGATCACGACGGTCTCGAAGATGTCGTACTCGGCCAGGCGCTGTGCGGTGGTGGAGCCGTAGAAGCCGGCCCCGACGACAGTGACCTTCTTACCCATGGTCGTCCCACTCCCTGATACCAGTCGGTTTTCCGGACCGTATCAGCCATCCTGGCACCGATCGGGCGAGGGGCGGACGGTTATGACCTGTCTGGGTGGTCAGGCATCCCGCTCGGCGCGTTCGACCACGTTGGTGAGCAGCATCGCCCGGGTCATCGGGCCGACGCCACCGGGCATCGGCACCATCTTGCCGGCCACCTCGGCCACCTCGGGGTCGATGTCGCCGGTGTAGCGGCCCTTGCCGTCGTCGCCGATCACCCGGGTGATGCCGACGTCCACCACCGTCGCGCCGGGGGTGATCATGTCGGCGGTGAGCAGCCCCGGCACGCCGGCGGCGACGATCACGATGTCGGCGGCACGGGTGTGGCCGGCGAGGTCCAGGGTGCCGGTGTGGCAGAGCGTGACGGTGGCGTTCTCGCTGCGCCGGGTGAGCAGCAGGCCGAGCGGGCGGCCGACCGTGTTGCCCCGACCGACCACCGCGACGTTCGCGCCGCGCAGCGGCACGTCGTGCCGGCGCAGCAGCTCGACGATGCCGCGCGGGGTGCAGGGCAGCGGGGCGTCGTAGCCGAGCACGAGCCGGCCCAGGTTGACCGGGTGCAGGCCGTCGGCGTCCTTGTCCGGGTCGATCGACTCCAGCGCCCGCTGGGTGTCCAGGTGGGCCGGGAGCGGGAGCTGGACGATGTAGCCGTGGCAGGCCGGGTCCGCGTTCAGCTCGGCCAGTGCCGCGTCGAGCTGTTCCTGGGTGGCGTCGGCCGGCAGCGTGACGCGCAGTGAGGCGATGCCGACCTCGGCGCAGTCGCGGTGCTTGCCGTTGACGTACGCCTGGGAACCGGGGTCCTCCCCGACCAGGACCGTGCCGAGCCCGGGGGTGATGCCGCGCTCGGCGAGCGCCTTCACCCGCGCTCGCAGCTCGTCCTTGATCTCCGCCGCGGTGGCCTTGCCGTCCAGGATCGTCGCCGTCACGTCGTGATCGTCTCACGTTCCCCGGCGAGCCGGACGACGACGGGCACCGATCACGCTCCGCAACGTGGTTTCCGTCACCGAGAGTGATCATCGGGGCGACGAAACGGGACTCGGCGGCACGTTCCGTTACCAGCTCGCAACGCATCCGTTGTCGATCCGCCGGAGCGCGACCTACCGTTACGACTCGTTGCGCAGCGTCACCCAGCGTCGGGCCGACCGCGCAGCGTGAGGAGATGAGGAGACTCCATGCGTGTTCGTAGGCTCGCGGCCTGGGCCGCTCTGCCGCTCGCGGTGACCCTGGGTCTGACGGCCTGCGGCTCCGGCGGCGGGAGCGGCGGCGCAAGCGACCCCGACGCGGCCGTGCGGATCGAGATCGCCGAGCCGCAGCACCTGGTGCCGACCAACACCAACGAGACGAGTGGCTCGCAGGTGCTGTCGGCGCTGTTCAGCCCGCTCGTCGACTACGACGAGGCGAACAAGCCGCACGAGGTGGCGGCCGAGTCGGTGACGTCGTCGGACAACAAGGTCTGGACGATCAAGCTGAAGCCCGGCTACACGTTCCACAACGGCGAGAAGGTCACCGCCGACAACTACCTCGACGCCTGGAACTACGGCGCGTACGCGCCGAACGGCCAGAACTCCAGCTACTTCTTCGAGAAGATCGCCGGCTACCAGGACCTCCAGGGCGAGAAGCCGAAGGCGGAGACGCTCAGCGGCCTGACGAAGGTCGACGACCTGACGTTCACCGTGACGCTCACCGAGCCGTACGTGGACTTCAAGACCATGCTCGGCTACACCGCGTTCTACCCGCTGCCGAAGGCCGCGTTCTCCGCGCCGGGCGTGCTGGCCGAGGGGTACGAGCAGACGCCGATCGGTCAGGGCCCGTTCAAGATGAAGGGCTCCTGGCAGCACGACGCCAAGGTCGAGGTGGAGCGCTACGACGCGTTCCCGGGCCAGCAGCCCAAGGTCGGCGGCGTCGAGTTCCGGATCTACCAGCAGCCGACCGCCGCGTACGCGGACGTGCTGTCGGACAACCTCGACGTGATCAAGACGATCCCGACCGAGAACCTGTCGACCGCCGCCACCGACCTCGGCGACCGGTTCCAGCAGAGCCCGGCCTCGTCGCTCCAGGTGCTGGCGTTCCCGACGTTCCAGAAGGAGTTCAGCAAGCCCGAGGTGCGCAAGGCCATCTCGATGGCGATCGACCGGGACGAGATCACCAAGTCGATCTTCAAGGACTCGCAGCAGCCGGCGCGCTCGTTCGTCTCGCCGGTGGTCGCCGGCTACCGGGAGAACACCATCGGCACCGCCGGCGCGTTCGACCCGGCCAAGGCCAAGGCGATGTACGAGGCCGCGGGCGGCCCGAAGAAGATCGAGCTGTCCTACAACGGCGACGGCGGCCACAAGGACTGGATCGACGCCACCTGCAACCAGCTCAAGGCCAACCTGGGCGTGGAGTGCGTGGGCAACGCCGAGCCGAAGTTCGCCGACCTGCTGACCAAGCTCAAGCAGAAGCAGTCGGTGGGCCTGTTCCGGATGGGCTGGGTGATGGACTACCCGTCCATGGAGAACTACCTGGGCCCGCTGTACAGCACCAACGGCTCGTCGAACTACTACGGCTACTCGAACCCGGAGTTCGACAAGCTGCTCGCCGAGGGCGCCCGCGCGGCGAGCGCGGACGAGGCGGTCAAGAAGTACCAGGCGGCGGAGGACCTGCTCGCGCAGGACCTGCCGGTGATCCCGCTGCGGTACGGGCAGAACAACTTCGGCCACTCCACCAAGGTCAAGAACGTCCACGTGGACCTCTTCGACCGGGTGGACCTGCTGAAGATCGAACGCGCCTGACCCACCCCCGACAAGGCCGGGCCACCCCCACCGGGTGGCCCGGCCTTGGCATTGGCCCGCATTTGCCCCATCTTCGGCAGACTCGCAGGCATGTTCCGGTTCATCCTGCGGCGACTGCTCCAGATGGTCCTCGCGTTCTTCGGGACCACGCTGATCGTCTACGCGTTGATGTTCGCCGGGCAGGGCGACCCGATCCAGGCGCTCGCCGGGGAACGGCCGGTCACCGCCGCCCAACGCGCCTACCTGACCGAGAAGTACCACCTGGACGCGACCGGGGTCGGCGGCTTCTTCTACCGCTACCTGAACTATCTCGGCGGCCTGCTCCGCGGTGACCTCGGCCAGTCGCTCACCGGCCGGCAGATCGGCGACATCCTGGCCGCCGCCTGGCCGGTGACCGTGAAACTGGCGCTTATCGCGCTGGCCGTGACCGTGCTCTTCGGGGTCACCGCCGGCGTCATCGCGGCCATCCGCCGCTCCGGCGTGTTCGACCACGCCACGCTGGTGCTCACGCTGCTGGTGCTCGGCATCCCCACCATCGTGCTGGCCCCGCTGGCGCAGTACTTCCTCGGCGTACGCTGGCCGATCTTCCCGCCCACCGCGGGCGCCCAGCCCTCGTTCCGGGCGCTGCTGCTGCCCGGCATCGTGCTCGGCTCGCTGTCGCTGGCCACCGCGCTGCGGCTGACCCGCACCTCGGTGACCGAGAACCTGCGCGCCGACTACGTCCGCACGGCCCGGTCGAAGGGCCTGGTACGCCGCCGGATCGTCGGCGTGCACGTGCTGCGCAACTCGCTCATCCCGGTGGTCACGTTCCTCGGCGTCGAGCTGGGCAACCTGATGAGCGGCGCGATCATCACCGAGGGCGTGTTCAACATCCCCGGCGTCGGCTTCAACCTGTTCCGCGGCATCCGCACCGAGGACGGCCCGCTGGTGGTGGGCATCGTCAGCGTGCTCGTCGTGGTCTACCTGCTGTCCAACCTGGTGGTGGACGTGCTCTACGCCGTACTCGACCCGAGGATCAGATATGAGTGACTTCGAGACGGTGGCGGCGACGGAGGACCAGTCGGCGCGGCGCGGCGTCTCCGGCGAGCCCGGCACCCCGGACCGGGCCGGCCGGCCCGGACGGTCCCGCAGCCTGGCCGGTGACGCCTGGCGGGACCTGCGCCGCAACCCGGTGTTCTGGCTCAGCCTGCTGCTGGTCCTGCTGGTCGCCGCGATGGCCGTCGCCCCCGGGCTGTTCACCGCCAACGACCCGCGCGACTGCGTGCTCTCCCGGCAGCACGCCGGACCGTCCGGCGGGGCCATCTTCGGGTACGACTTCCAGGGCTGCGACACGTTCGCCCGGGCGGTCTACGGGGCCCGGGCCTCACTGCTGGTGGGCGCGTTCTCCGCGGTGATCACCGGGGTGATCGCGCTGGTCGTCGGCATGCTCGCCGGCTTCTTCGGCGGGTGGGTCGACGCGGTGCTCTCCCGGGTGATCGACATCGTGCTCGGCATCCCGCTGCTGTTGGCCGCGATCGTGCTGCTCAAGCGCGTGAGCACCAGCGGCGAGACGGTACGCCTGTTCGCGGTCATCCTGGTGCTGGCGCTGCTCGGCTGGACCACCGCGGCCCGCGTGGTGCGCTCCTCGGTGATCACCGCCCGCGAGCAGGACTACGTGGCCGCGGCCCGGATGCTCGGTGCCGGCGACGGCCGGATCATGTGGCGGCACATCCTGCCGAACGCGCTCGCGCCGGCCATCGTGGTGCTCACCATCGCGCTCGGGTCGTTCATCGCGGCCGAGGCGACGCTGAGCTTCCTCGGCATCGGGCTGAAGGCGCCGACCATCTCCTGGGGCATCGACATCGACGCCGGCCGGGTGCACATGCGCGAGTCGGCCACGCCGCTGATCGTGCCGTCGGTCTTCCTCGCGTTGACCGTGCTCGCGTTCATCATGCTCGGCGACGCGGTCCGCGACGCCTTCGACCCGAAACTGCGGTGAGTTCCCCATGACCGAGTCCGCGGTCCGGCCCACGCCGGCCTCCCCCACCCCGCCCGAGGGGCACCTGCTGGAGGTGCGGGACCTGCACGTCGAGTTCCGCACCCGGGAGGGCGTGGCCCGGGTGATCAACGGGGTGACGTACCACCTGGACGCCGGCGAGACGCTTGCCGTGCTCGGCGAGTCGGGCTCCGGCAAGTCGGTCACCGCCCAGGCGATCATGGGCATCCTGGACACCCCGCCCGCGTACGTGCGGGGCGGTCAGATCCGCTACCGGGGGCGGGACCTGCTCACCCGGTCGGAGGAGGAACGCCGGCAGGTCCGGGGCACGGAGATCGCGATGATCTTCCAGGACGCCCTGTCGGCGCTGAACCCGGTCTTCCCGGTCGGCTGGCAGATCGGCGAGTCGCTGCGGCAGCGGGCCGGACTGTCCCGCGCCGACGCGCGCCGCCGCACGGTCGAGCTGATGGACCTGGTCCGCATCCCGGCCGCGGCGAAGCGCCTCGGCGACTACCCGCACCAGTTCTCCGGCGGGATGCGGCAACGCGTCATGATCGCCATGGCGCTGGCGCTGGACCCGAAGGTGCTGATCGCCGACGAGCCCACCACCGCGCTCGACGTCACCGTGCAGGCGCAGATCATGGACCTCCTGGCCGACCTGCGCCGGGACCTCGGCATGGCGCTCATCCTGATCACCCACGACCTCGGCGTGGTCGCCGGCGTGGCGGACCGGATCGCGGTCATGTACGCCGGCCGGATCGTCGAGCACGCCGACGTCCGTTCGCTGTACCGGGCGCCGGCCCACCCGTACACCAAGGGGTTGCTGGAGTCGATCCCCCGGCTCGACGTGCGCGGGCAGGCGCTGTCGACCATTCCGGGGCTGCCGCCGAACCTGATGCGGATCCCGCCCGGCTGCCCGTTCCACCCCCGCTGCCCGTACGCGCAGCAGGTCTGTGTCGACGAGGTGCCGCACGACCTGGTGCTCGGCGACGGCCGGACCAGCGCGTGCCACTTCGCGCAGGAGGTCCACGATGACCGCGCCCGCTAGCCCGGCCAAGGTCCGCGGCGAGACCGTCCTCGCCGTCGACGAGCTGGTCAAGCACTTCCCGATCACCCAGGGCGTGCTGTTCAAACGGCAGATCGGCGCGGTGCGGGCGGTCGACGGGGTGAGCTTCGAGCTGCGCCGGGGCGAGACGCTCGGCGTGGTCGGCGAGTCCGGCTGCGGCAAGTCCACGCTGGCCCGGCTGCTGATGCGGCTGGAGACGCCGACCGCCGGCCGGGCCACGCTGGAGGGGCGGGACCTGTTCCGGGCGTCCGGCGGGGAGCTGCGGCGGCTGCGGCGGAACATGCAGATGGTGATGCAGGATCCGTACACCTCGTTGAACCCGCGGATGACGGTCGGCGACATCGTCGGCGAGCCGTTCGCGATCCATCCGGACGCCGCGCCGAAGGGCAGCCGGCGGCAGCGGGTGCAGGAGTTGCTGGATGTGGTCGGGCTCAACCCGGAGCACGTGAACCGCTACCCGCACCAGTTCTCCGGCGGCCAGCGGCAGCGCATCGGCATCGCCCGCGCGCTCGCGCTGCGCCCGGAGATCATCGTCTGTGACGAGCCGGTGTCGGCGCTGGACGTCTCCATCCAGGCCCAGGTGATCAACCTGTTGGCGCAGCTCCAGGACGAGTTCGGGTTGTCGTACATCTTCATCGCGCACGACCTGTCCGTGGTCCGGCACATCTGCGACCGGGTGGCGGTGATGTACCTGGGCCGGATCGTGGAGATCGGCACCGAGGAGCAGATCTACCAGCGCGCCACCCACCCGTACACCCAGGCGTTGCTCTCGGCGGTGCCGGTGCCCGACCCGGAGGCCCGCGACCGCCGGACGATCATCCGGCTCAGCGGCGACGTGCCCAGCCCGGCCGACCCGCCGTCGGGCTGCCGGTTCCGCACCCGGTGCTGGAAGGCGGAGGAGGTCTGCGCCGTCCAGGACCCGCAGACCGTGCCCCGCGCCGCCGACCCGCACCCCAGCGCCTGCCACTTCGCCGAGGTGCGCCCGGACGTCTGAGGCCCCGTCCCCCGGAGGAAGGAGGGGCGGGGCCGCAGCGGGACGTGGACGGGGTGCGTGAGGGGCGCCCCCGTGGGCGACGGCAGCGCGCGGTGGAACCGCCGGGTCGACGCGGCAGGCTCCGGCGCGGCAGGCTCCGGCGCGACTCAGGCGGTGGGCGGCGCCCGCGCGGCCAGCGCGCCACGCGGCGGCAGCGGCCGGACCGGTGACCGGTGACCCGGCGCGAGCCGCGCCGACACCACCGGGCCGGCGACGCTCGGGGGCGCGGTCGGGAGCGGTTCGTCCGGCCCGTCGCCGTAGGCGAGGCCGCCGCGCCGGTCACCCCACCACCCGCCGGACAGCTCCGCGCACCGCCGTTGCGGGTACGCGCCGAGCGACGCGACCGGCCCGGCCCGGCACCCCGAGGCGGGTACGACGGCAGCCGGCCCGACGGCGACGGACGGGCCGACGGCGGGCAGGGCGGCGGCGTGCGGGCCGGCGGCGGAGCCGAGCGCGGCCAGGACGAACGCCAGCGTGACGACGACGGCGGTCAACCGGTCGCGCACGCGCATGGCACACCTGCCGGGGCTCACGGACAGTGGAGACGGTCGATCGATCGTCGCCGGCACACGCTAGCAACCGCCCGCGGCGGCCGGCAACGACGCGCGGCGGCGGGCCACCCGGGTCCGGCGCGTCCGCCACCGGCTTCCGGCGTGTCGTGCCAGCGGCACCAATGGTGTGTGAAGCGGTATACCTCAGAGTCATGAATATGCCTCTGAGGTATACCGCGCAGATCCGATTGTCCCTCCACCGCGGCTACACACGGTAACCGGCGGCGAGGTGCAACCCGTGCGGAACAGACCTAGTGGAAGAAGTGGCGGGTGCCGGTGAGGTACATCGTCACGCCGGCCACCTTGCAGGCCGCGATGGTCTCCTCGTCGCGGATCGAGCCCCCGGGCTGCACGATCGCCCGGATGCCGGCGTCGATCAGGATCTGCGGGCCGTCGGCGAACGGGAAGAACGCGTCCGAGGCGCAGACCGAGCCGCGGGCCCGCTCGTCGCCGGCCCGGCTGACCGCCAGCCGCGCCGAGTCGACGCGGTTGACCTGGCCCATCCCGACGCCGACGGTGGCGCCGTCGCGGGCCAGCAGGATCGCGTTGCTCTTCACCGCGCGTACCGCCCGCCAGGCGAACGCGAGGTCGCGCAGCGTCGCCTCGTCGGCCGGGTCGCCGGTGGCCAGCGTCCAGCCGGACGGGTCGTCGCCGGGCGCGTCGACCGCGTCCCGCATCTGCACCAGCACGCCGCCGCTGACCTGCCGCCACTCCGCCGGCCGGCTGGCGAACGCGGGCGCCCGCAGCAGCCGGATGTTCTTCTTGGCCCGCAGCAACTCCAGCGCGCCCTCGTCGAAGCCGGGCGCCACCAGCACCTCGGTGAAGATCTCCGCGACCTGGCCGGCCAACTCCACGCTCACCGGCCGATTGACCGCGATCACGCCGCCGAACGCGGAGACCGGGTCGCAGGCGTGCGCCTTGCGGTGCGCCTCGGCCACGTCCGCGCCGACCGCGATGCCGCACGGATTGGCGTGCTTGATGATCGCCACCGCCGGCTGGTCCGCGAAGTCGTACGCGGCCCGCCACGCGGCATCCGCGTCGACGTAGTTGTTGTAGGACATCTCCTTGCCGTGCAACTGCTCGGCCTGGGCCAGCCCGGCCGGCGCGCCCGGGTCGGTGTAGAGCGCCGCCGCCTGGTGCGGGTTCTCGCCGTACCGCAGCACGGCCTGGCGACGCAGCGCCAGCCCGGCGAACTCCGGCCAGCCGTCCTCGGCCGGAGCCACCGTGGAGGCGAACCAGTCGGCCACCGCCACGTCGTAGTCGGCGATGTCGGCGAACGCCCGGGCCGCCAGCGCGCGCCGCCGGGCCAGGGTGAACCCGCCGTCGGCGAGCGCGGCCACCACCGCCGGGTACGCGGCCGGGTCGGTCACCACCGCGACCGAGGCGTGGTTCTTCGCGGCGGCCCGCACCATCGCCGGACCGCCAATGTCGATCTGCTCCACGCACTCGTCGGCGTCGGCGCCGGAGGCGACCGTGGCCTGGAACGGGTAGAGATTGGAGACCAGCAGGTCGATCCCGGCGATGCCGTGCTCGTCGAGCTGAGTGGCGTGCGAGTCCTTGCGCAGGTCGGCGAGGAGGCCGCCGTGGATCTTCGGGTGCAGCGTCTTCACCCGGCCGTCGAGGATCTCCGGGAAGCCGGTGACCTGCTCGACCGGGGTGACCGGAACCCCGGCGCCGGAGATCGTCGACGCGGTGCTGCCGGTCGACACGATCTCCACGCCGGCCTCGTGCAGGGCGCGGGCCAGCTCGACCAGGCCGGTCTTGTCGTAGACGCTGACCAACGCGCGCCGGATCGGGCGGCGGGCGTCGTCATGGGTGCTCACGGAACGGTGACCTTTCTGCCGGTGATCGTCCAACCTTCACGGACCAGGCGGCCGACCTGCTCGACGAGCTGGCGCCGCTCGGCGGACTTGATGCGCTCGGTGAGCGTCTCCTCGTCGTCGTCGTCGAGCACCGGTACGGCGACCTGGGCGACGATCGGGCCGGTGTCCATCCCGGCGTCGACGAAGAACAGCGTGGCCCCGGTGACCTTCACGCCGTACGCCAGCGCGTCCCGGGGGCCGTGGATGCCGGGGAACGCCGGCAACAACGTGTTGTGCGTGTTCAGGTAACGGTCACCGAACGCGGTGAGGAACTCCGGGCCGACCAGCTTGAGGAAGCCGGCGCTGATCACCAGGTCGGGCCGGTGCTCGGCGACCCGGGCCGTGAGCGCCTTGTCCCAGTCGGCCCGGGTGGGGTGGTCCTTGACCCGCTCGACGAAGGACGGCACGCCGGCCGCGGCGGCCCGGTCCAGGCCGGCTATCCCGTCCCGGTCGGCGCCCACGGCCACCACCCGGGCCCCGTAGCCGGGGTCGGTGGCGGCGTCCAGCAACGCCTGGAGGTTGCTGCCGGAGCCGGAGACGAGGACGACGAGGCGGGCGACGGACGCGGGCTCGGTCACGCGGCAACCCTATCGGGCAGGCCGGGCGGTCCGGCTGTCGGGCGGCGGCTTGTCGGATGATCTCCCCGGTCGTGGGCTCGCGGTACGCTGCCGGTCGCCCGGTGTCCGGCGTACGCCCGACCCGCACCCCCGAACGAGTAACCGGCACGCGCCGTGCCGCCGGCCCGAGGAGCCACCCCATGCAGCCCGGATATCCCCAGCAGCAGCCGTCGCAGATCGACAACAACATGACGATGTCCATCGTCGCGATCTTCCTGTTCTGGCCACTCGCGATCCCGGCGATCATCAACGCTTCCAAGGTCAACCCGCTGATCCAGCAGGGCGACTACGCCGGCGCGCAGGCCGCCGCCGCCGAGTCCAGGAAGTGGTCCAAGTGGGCCCTGATCGTCGGCCTGGTCTGGATCGGCATCATTGTGGTGTGTTGCCTGTTCGGTGGCCTGGCGGGTCTCGTCGGCGGCAGCACCGGCACGAACTGACCGACAGCCGACCAACTGAGGAGTTTCCTGACATGCAGCCCGGATACCCCGGACAGGACCCGTACGGCCAGCAGCCGAACCAGGACCCGACCGCCCAGCCGCACGACCCGTACGGTCAGCCACCGCAGCCCCCGCAGTACGGCCAGCCGCCGCAGTACGGCCAGCAGCCGGACTACGGGCAGCAGCCGCAGTACGGGCAGCAGCCGGACTACGGCCAGCCGACCTCCGGCCAGCCCTACGGCCAGCCCACCTCGGGTCAGCCCTACGGCCAGCCGACCTCCGGCCAGCCCTACGGCCAGGACCCGTACGCGCAGCAGCCGTACGGCGCCGCGCCGCAGTACCCGGCCGCCGGCTACCCGGCCGGTCCCGGCAAGGGCCAGGGCCAGAACAACACCATGGGCCTGATCGGCATGATCGTCGGCATCGCCTCGATCGTGCTCGGCCTCTGCTGCCCGCTGCTCGGCGTCCCCGCCGGCATCGCCGGCGTGGTGCTCGGCGTGCTGGGCCAGAAGAAGGTCCAGGCCGGCGAGGCCAGCAACCCGGGCCAGGCCAAGGTCGCCCTGATCTGCGGTGGCATCGGAGTGGTCCTCGGGATCATCAGCGCCATCGCCGGCGCCGCGATCAACATGAACAACTTCGGTTCCTGACCGGCTCCGAGGAAGGGGCGTCCGGCTGCGGCCGGGCGCCCCTTCCTCACGTCCACCCGTCGATCCGGATGGCGAGGACCCGAGCCGTCAGCGCGGGGTCGGGGCGGGCCGGGGCGTGGGCGGGGCGGACCGGGTGGTGAGGGTGCGGGTGGCGGCGGCGCCGAGCACCGCGCCCACGGCGATCACCAGCGTGGCCACGGCGGTCACCGGCCAGGGCGCCGGGCCGATCTCGGCCAGCCGGCCACCGCCGAGCGGCCCGCCCGAGGCCGCCGCGAGCAGGCCCAGCAACACCCCGGCGACCGGCCCGGCGAGCACGGCCGGGACCAGCAGCTCCGGCCAGCGGACCTCGGCCCGGTCCTCGGCCGCCGCGCGCAGCAGCCGCCGGGCCAGCAGCCAGCCGGCCGCCATCGCGGCCAGCACCGGCACCGCGAGCAGGCCGGTGCCCAGCCCGTCCACCGGGCCACGCGGCAGGCCGGCCAGCAACGGCACGGCCGGCAACGCGCCCACCGACACCTCACTGGTGCGGACCGCGGTGTCCGTGCCGACGGCGAACCCGGGACCGAGCAGGTAGCTGGCCGACCAGGCGGTGGCGTTCGGCGCGTACGCGAGGCTGACCAGCGTGATGCCCGCCTGACCGGCCACCCCGGTCCGGTACGCGCCGATCATGTCGGCCGCGTCGCCACCACCGGTGGCCACCGCCAGCCCGGCCGCGCCGGCGCTCGCGCCGAGCAGCAGCAGCACCGCGACCAGCCCGGCCCGCAACCCGTCGCGCACCACCGGCGGGCACCGTCGGGCCAGCAGCGCCCAGACGCCGGTGGTGCGCAGCGCGCCGACGAGTGCGGCCGGGGCGGCGAACACGGCGAACGTCACGGCGGTCGTGACCGGGGAGACGCGTACGCCACCCGCGCCGACCGCCACCGCGGCGATCGTGCCGAGCAGCGCGTACCCCACGGCGACCGCGACCGCGACGGCGAGCGCCTGCCGGGGCGAGCCGGCGCCGCGCGCGCCCACGGCCCGGCTGACGTGCACCCCGGCCCGGGTGAGCCGCCAGACGACCAGCACGCTCAACGCGAGCGGCGCCAGACCGAGCGACCCGGCGGCGGTCTGCAACGGCACCCCGTGCCCGAGCAGCCAGCCGGCCAGGCCGGCGCGCAGCGCGCCGCCGAGCGACCCGGCGTCCTCGGTGAGCTGGGCGAGGCCGAGCACGACGACGACCGGCAGCAGGGAGGTCAGCGCCGCCCAGAGCGCGGCCACCCCGGCGGCCACGGGCAGCGGGGCCCGGCTGCGCGACGGCTCACCCGCCCGGGGCGGGGGCACGCGCGCGGCGGGGCGGGCACGGGCGCGCGGCCGGGCGCCGGTGGTGGGGCCGGCGGCCGGACGGCGGGGCTGGTCAGGGGTGACACGTGACATCGCGTCTACTCTGGCACGCCACGGGAGAGGACGGCAGTCCGATACCGGGCCGGGACCGTGGCGAGTTCGTCGAACCCGCGGCTCGGCGGCGGTGATCCGGTCTAGCCTCGGCTTGAGACGCGACCGTTCCCGTCGCGGCACCGACCGCTCGGAGGAAGCCGTGAACGCTCCGTATCCGCCGCCCCCGCCGCCACCGGCCGCCGGTCGGGACCGGACCACGCTCTGGGGCGTCCTCGGCATCGTCTTCGGCCTGTTCTGCTGCGGCATCCTGGGAATCGTCTTCGGCTGGCTGTCGATCCGCGACGCGCGCCGCAACGGCAAGTCACAGCTGCTCGGCTGGCTGGCCATCGCGTTCGGTGTGATCAACATCGTGGCCAGCGCCATCGTGCGGGCCCGGGGCAGCTACTACTACCCGTACTGGTACCGCTGAGCGTGAGGGGGCCGACCGGAACCGGTCGACCCCCTCGCCGTGTCAGCTGACCGCTCAGCGGCCGGACATGAGCTCCCGCATCAGCTCGGCGGTCTCGGTCGGGGTCTTGCCGACCTTGACGCCGACCGCCTCCAGCGCCGCCTTCTTCGCGTCGGCGGTGCCGGCCGAGCCGGAGATGATCGCGCCGGCGTGACCCATGGTCTTGCCGGGCGGGGCGGTGAAGCCGGCGATGTAGCCGACCACCGGCTTGGTGACGTTGGCCTTGATGAACTCGGCCGCCCGCTCCTCGGCGTCGCCGCCGATCTCACCGATCATGACGATCGCGTCGGTCTCCGGGTCCGCCTCGAAGGCGGCCAGCGCGTCGATGTGGGTGGTCCCGATGATCGGGTCGCCGCCGATGCCGACGCAGGTGGAGAAGCCGATGTCGCGCAGCTCGTACATCATCTGGTAGGTCAGCGTGCCGCTCTTGCTGACCAGGCCGATCCGGCCGACGCCGGTGATGTCGGCCGGGATGATGCCGGCGTTGGAGGCGCCCGGCGAGGCGATGCCGGGGCAGTTCGGGCCGATGATCCGGGTGCGCTCGCCCTTGGCCACGTTGTACGCCCAGAACGCGGCGGTGTCGTGCACCGGCACGCCCTCGGTGATCACCACGGCCAGGTCGATGCCGGCGTCGATCGCCTCGACCACGGCGGCCTTGGTGAACTGCGGCGGCACGAAGATGACCGTGACGTCGGCCCCGGTCTCCTTCATCGCGTCCGCGACGGAGGCGAAGACCGGCAGCTCGGTGCCGTCGAAGTCGACAGTGGTGCCGGCCTTGCGCGGGTTCACGCCGCCGACCACGGTGGTGCCGGCGGCGAGCATCCGCCGGGTGTGCTTGGAACCCTCGGAACCGGTCATGCCCTGCACGATGACCTTGCAGTCCTTGGTCAGCCAGATAGCCATTGTCAGACCCCCGCCGCTGCCAGCTCGGCGGCCCGCTCGGCCGCGCCGTCCATGGTGTCGACCCGCTGGATGAGCGGGTTCGCCGCGCCGTCGAGGATGGCCCGGCCCTCCTCGGCGTTGTTGCCGTCGAGGCGGACCACGAGCGGCTTGGTGGCCTTCTCGCCGCGCTGCTCCAGCAGCGCCAGCGCCTGCACGATGCCGTTGGCGACCGCGTCGCAGGCGGTGATGCCGCCGAAGACGTTGACGAAGACGCTCTTCACCGACGGGTCGGAGAGGACGATCTCCAGGCCGTTCGCCATCACCTCGGCGCTCGCGCCGCCGCCGATGTCGAGGAAGTTGGCCGGCTTGACGCCGCCGTGCCGCTCCCCGGCGTACGCGACCACGTCGAGCGTGGACATGACCAGGCCCGCGCCGTTGCCGATGATGCCGACCTCGCCGTCGAGCTTGACGTAGTTGAGGTCCTTCTCCTTGGCGGCCTGCTCCAGCGGGTCCACCGACGCCTGGTCGACCAGGGCCTCGTGGTCCGGGTGCCGGAACCCGGCGTTCTCGTCCAGCGTGACCTTGGCGTCCAGGAGCAGCAGCTTGCCGTCCTTCGTGGTGGCCAGCGGGTTCACCTCGACCAGGGTGGCGTCCTCGGCGACGAACGCCTGCCACAGCCCGACCGCGACGTCGACGATCTGGTCGGCGACCTCGGCCGGGAAGCCGGCCGCGGAGACGATCTCCC
This sequence comes from Micromonospora sp. NBC_01392, assembly GCF_045040125.1. Lineage (NCBI taxonomy): Bacteria > Bacillati > Actinomycetota > Actinomycetes > Micromonosporales > Micromonosporaceae > Micromonospora > Micromonospora sp. NBC_01392. The sequence goes on from NZ_CP109549.1 coordinate 6,394,753, forward strand.
GCGCCTTGGCCTCGTCCACGCCGGTGTTCGCGTCGATCGGCGCCTTGACGACCTTCTCGGGGGTCTCGGCGGCGACCGCCTCGATGTCCATGCCGCCGGCGACGCTGGCGATGCAGAGGAAGGTGCGGTTCGCCCGGTCGAGCAGGTACGAGAAGTAGTACTCCTCGGCCACGTCCGCGGTCACCGTGATCATGACCTTGTGGACCGTGTGACCCTTGATGTCCATGCCGAGGATGTCGGTGGCGCGGGCCACCGTCTCCTCCGCGCCCTCGGCCAGCTTCACGCCGCCGGCCTTGCCGCGGCCACCGACCTTCACCTGCGCCTTGACGACCACCCGGCCGCCGAGGCGTTCGGCGATCGCGCGGGCCTCCTCCGGGGTAGTGGCGACGCCGCCGGCGAGCACTGGCAAACCGTGCCGCTCGAACAGGTCCCGCCCCTGGTACTCGTACAGGTCCACGATTGCGCGTCCCGTCCCGTCTCCGCGGCGCGCCGTCGCGCCGCCACCAGCGTTGGAAAATCAGTTTGACGCCTGTCATCAGAACAGACAGGCCATTTGCCGCAGCCTAACGAGATGGGAACCGGCGGCAACCGAGCGGGTGCGGGGTGTGCGGTAATGCACAGCCGTCGTCGCGGTAGCGCACGACGAGAGACGCGGTGTCAGCCGTCCGGGGGATGTCCGCCTCGGGGCGTAACCCCCGGTCAGGGGCCTCGTTGAGTCTGATGTCGGAGCGCTGTTCAAGCGCGATGACGGGAGCGGCCGATGCCCTGTCGGTCGAGGGGTGGCGGCGGGGCATCGTGCATAGAGGGGCCGGGCGTGTGAGGGGTGCGTCCGGCCCCTCCCCCTGCCCGGAATCAGCCGACCGGCTGGGCCACGTTCTCCCGTACCCAGTCGACGATCGACCCGGTGGTGGCGCCCGGGGTGAAGATCTTCGCGACGCCGAGCCGCTCCAGCTCCGGGATGTCGGCCTCCGGGATGATGCCGCCGCCGAAGACCACGATGTCGGCCGCCTGGCGATCGGTGAGCAGCTCGACGACGCGCTTGAACAGCGTCATGTGCGCGCCGGAGAGCACCGAGAGGCCGACCGCGTCGGCGTCCTCCTGGATCGCCGTCTCGACGATCTGCTCGGGGGTCTGGTGCAGGCCGGTGTAGATGACCTCCATGCCGGCGTCCCGCAGCGCACGGGCGACGACCTTCGCGCCGCGGTCGTGGCCGTCCAGGCCGGGCTTGGCGACGACGACCCGAATCCGAGAGCTCATCTGCGCACACCTTTCACCGGCACCGGCACTGCTGACCTGAACGAACGGTAACCCGGGCGGACCGGGGGCGGAAAGCCGGGCTGCGCCATACCGTCCACCCGGGCGCGCCGGAAGTCGGACACCTCCGCCGATCGGTCACGGTCCGCGACGAAAGGCCAGTCGATGGGCCATCCGACCGGCGGCACGAGATGACACAAGACAGGATGTAAACGGACATAACGAAACGCCGATTCGGCGCTTCGGCTTGTGACAGGAGTGGCGGTTGGCTAACGTGTCCACGGTTGTCATCAAGTCCACGGACGGGTGACGACGCGGCACCGGACGTTCGGCAGAGCTTCACCGAACGGCCCGAGGTCGCATCGGATCCCCGACAACGGAGGGTGTGCGTGCGCCAGCGCCTGTCGTCTGAGCCCGATAGATATCGCGGTCGTCGCCGCGTACCCACCCCCCCGCGGAGCCGCTACGCGGCGGTCGTCACGACCGCCTTCGTCGGCGCCGGCATCGTCGCCCTCGGCGCGAACGCCCTTCCCGACGCCAAGAGCGTCAGCCCGTCCGTCCTCGACGAGCTCCGGCAGGCCTCGGTCGCCAGCCAGGACGCCGCGGCCCGCGCCGACAGCGCCGACCGTGCCACCCGCGACGACCGGTCGGGTGGCGACACCGCCGCCACCGAGCAGGACCCCTGGCTCCTCCCCCTGCACGGCTACGACTTCAAGTCGCCCTACGGCATGCGCTGGGGCAAGCTGCACACCGGCATCGACCTGGTCGCGCCGGAGGGCACGCCCTACAAGGCGGTCCACGCCGGCACCGTCACCAAGGCCGGCTGGTTCGGCGGCTACGGCTACGCCGTGATCGTCAAGCACTCCGACGGCAGCGAGGCCATCTACGGCCACTCCTCCGCGGTCACCGTCAAGGAGGGCCAGCAGGTGAAGGCCGGCGACCAGCTCGGCCTGGTCGGCAACACCGGCCACTCCTACGGCTCGCACCTGCACCTCGAGGTGCATGTCAACGGCGAGCCGCGCGACCCGGTGACGTTCCTCCAGGAGCGCGGAGTGGACATCAAGCTCGAAACCGAGGCACTCTACGGCGACGTAGCCGCCTCCTGACGCTCCGCACCGCCCGATGACCGCCCGGATCCCGCGATCCGGGCGGTTTCGCATGGGCGCATGTCTGCCCCGTCACACCGCAGGATGTGAGCGGGCCCACACCACCCGGTGATCGACGCTTGTCGTGAATCGCCCAGCCGGGCCCGATCGCGGACACGATCCGGCGACGCACCCGACCGGGCCGCGAACCCGCCACCGGAACGCTCGGAGACCGACACCAGTATTTCCAGGTCCACGTGCCCCTCAACTGGTGAAGGTTCCCGTGCAGCACAGCAGTCCCACCCCGAACGGCACCACCCCGGACCCCGCCCCCGCCCGGCACCGGCGGACCGGCCGGCGGACCGCGTACCTGGTCACCGGCGCGCTGGCCCTGCTCGGTCTCGGCCTCGGCGGCGTCCTGGTCGCCACCGACGACAGTCCGGCGCCGGCGCCGGCCGCGGTCGACTTCGACGCGCGGGCCCGCGCCGAGGCCGCTGCCCGCGCCGACCGGTCGGCCCGCGAGTCGCTCCGCCCGGTCACCCCGTCCGCGACGCCGGCCAGCCCGTCCCCCAGCCCGAGCGCGACCAGCCCGAAGCCGCCGAAGACCGTGCCGCCGAAGCCAAAGCCGAAGCCGAAGCTGACGAAGAAGAAGGCCGCGCCGAAGCCGAGCTGGGTCATCCCGATGCAGGGGGCCGACATCACCTCCTGCTTCGGGCCGCGGTGGGGCACGCTGCACGCCGGCATCGACTTCGCCATGCCCGACGGCACCCCGATCCGGGCCGCCGCGTCCGGCACCGTGGTCAAGGCCGGCGACGTGGGCGACGGCTACGGCAACTCCGTCTTCGTCGACCACCACAACGGCTACCTGACCCACTACGCCCACCAGAGCCGGCTGCTCGTCGACGTCGGCGACCGGGTCAAGGCCGGTCAGGTCATCGGCTACGAGGGCGCCACCGGTGACGCCACCGGCCCGCACCTGCACTTCGAGGTGCACCAGGGTGCGATGTGGAACCAGATCGACCCGGCGCCGTTCCTGCGCGCCCGCGGCGTCGACGTGGCCTGCTGACCGCACCGTACGACGAGGAGGCCCGGCCGGTGTGACACCGGACCGGGCCTCCTCGACGCTCAGAGCTTGTCGATCGGCGCGTGCCGCAGCACCAGCCACATGGTCTGTTCGCCGAAGTCGATCTGCGCCCGGGCACCGGGCCCGGCACCCTCCACCGCCAGCACCCGACCCAGGCCGTAGCGCTGGTGGTTGACCCGGTCGCCCACCGAGACCTTGGGCGCCTGCTTCAGGTCGCTCGCGGTGGCCAACCGGCTGGCGTCCACGCCGAGACGCTTGGCGAGCTGGGTCGCCCGGGGCGTGCCGCCGGTGAAGCCACCCCGGCCGCCGCCGGACATCCGGTCCGCCCGGCCACCGACGCCACCACCGCCGCCACCCCACGAGGTGTACGACCCCTCGGTGCGCTCCCACCGCACCAGCTCCGGCGGCAGCTCCTCCAGGAACCGCGACGGTGGGTTGTAGGCCGGCGCACCCCAGGCCGACCGGGTGACCGCCCGGGACAGGTAGAGGCGCTGCCGGGCCCGGGTGATGCCCACGTACGCCAGCCGGCGCTCCTCCTCCAGCTCGCGGGTGTCGCCGAGCGAACGCAGGTGCGGGAAGACGCCGTCCTCCAGGCCGGTCAGGAAGACCACCGGGAACTCCAGCCCCTTGGCGGTGTGCAGCGTCATCAGGGTGACCACGCCCTGGTGGTCGGGGTCGTCGGAGGGGATCGCGTCGGCGTCGGCGACCAGCGCCACCTGCTCCAGGAAGCCGGCCAGCGTGGCCCGCTCGTCGTCCGCGCCCAGCGACTCGATCCGCTCGGTGTACTCCCGGGCGACGCTCACCAGTTCCTGGAGGTTGTCCACCCGGCCGGCGTCCTGCGGGTCGAGGCTCTCCTCCAGCTCGGCCAGGTAGCCCGAGCGGGTCAGCAGCGCCTCCAGAACCTCCTCCGGGGTGCCGGTGGCGGTCAGCTCACGGGCCGAGTCGAGCAGTGCGACGAACTCGGCGATGCCGTTGGCCGCCCGGGTGGAGATGCCCGGCGCGTCCTTCGCCCGGCGCAGCGCGGCGCCGAACGAGATGCGGTCCCGGGCGGCCAGCGCCTCGACGCAGGCCTCGGCCCGTTCGCCGATGCCCCGCCGGGGGGTGTTGAGGATCCGGCGCAGGCTGACCGTGTCGTCGTCGTTGACCACGGCCCGCAGGTAGGCCAGCGCGTCGCGGACCTCCTTGCGCTCGTAGAAGCGCACCCCACCGACCACCTTGTAGGGCAGGCCGACCCGGATGAACACCTCCTCGAACACCCGGGACATGGCGTTGGTGCGGTAGAAGACCGCCACGTCGCCCGGCCGGGTGTCGCCGGCGTCGACCAGCCGGTCGATCTCCCGGGCCACCCAGTCCGCCTCGGCGTGCTCGGTGTCCGCCACGTAGCCGACGATCTGCTCGCCCGCGCCGGCGTCGCTCCACAGCCGCTTGGGCTTGCGTGAGGTGTTCCGGTCGATGACCGCGTTGGCCGCGTTGAGGATGGTCTGGGTCGAGCGGTAGTTCTGCTCCAGCAGGATGGTGCGGGCGTCGGTGAAGTCCCGCTCGAACTCCAGGATGTTGCGGATGGTCGCGCCCCGGAACGCGTAGATCGACTGGTCGGCGTCGCCCACCACGCACAGCTCGGCCGGCGGGATGCCCTCGGTGCCGGAGACCAGCTCCTTGATCAGGACGTACTGGGCGTGGTTGGTGTCCTGGTACTCGTCGACGAGCACGTGCCGGAACCGGCGCCGGTAGCTCTCCGCCACGTGCGGGTGCGACTGGAGCAGGTGCACGGTGGTCATGATCAGGTCGTCGAAGTCCAGCGCGTGGGCCTCGCGCAGCCGGCGCTGGTAGAGCGCGTACGCCTCGGCCAACGCCCGCTCGTTCGGCCCCTTGGCCCGGCCGGCGAACTCCTCCGGGTCGACCAGCTCGTTCTTCAGGTTGGACACCTGGGCCGCCAGACCCCGCGCCGGGTAGCGCTTCGGGTCCAGGTCCAGCTCGCGGGCCACCAGCTGCATCAGCCGCCGGGAGTCGTCGGCGTCGTAGATGGAGAACGTCGACTTGAGGCCGGCGTGCTCGTGCTCGGCCCGCAGGATCCGGACACAGGCCGAGTGGAACGTCGACACCCACATCATCCGGGCGCGCGGGCCGACCAGCGCGGCCACCCGTTCCTTCATCTCGCCGGCGGCCTTGTTGGTGAACGTGATCGCGATGATCTCGCCGGGGTGCACGTCCCGGGCGGCGAGCAGGTAGGCGATCCGGTTGGTCAGCACGCGCGTCTTGCCCGAGCCGGCGCCGGCCACGATCAGCAACGGGGAGCCGGCGTGGGTCACCGCGTCCCGCTGCGGGCCGTTCAGGCCGTCGAGGAGGGCCTGCGGATCCGACCGGGCGCCCCCGGAACGGCGCGGCGGGGTCGGCCGGGACTCCGGCGCGGGCGGGGACGCGGGAATGTCGAAGAGAGGATGCATCGCAGCCCGAGTCTATGCCGTCGCCCGGACACTTCCCCGTCCGCGCGCCCGGGTCCCCTTACCGCGTCCCGTCCCACCTGTTGGCCGGTTTCCTTGCGCGTCCGCCCCGCCGGTCGGCATACTCGACGACGTGTTCGACAAGCGCTTTTTTTACTACGGCACCGGGAGTCCGGCAGCCGTGGGTCGCGCCTGATCACATCAGACCTACGAAAAGCCCCGGGCTCCCCGAGCCCGGGGCTTTTCCGTCCCGGGATCCGGGTACCGGGTCCGAGCCCCGAGAGGGACGACGATGATGACTGACGTGGTGGAGTCCAGCGGCGGCCTGGCGCGGCACGACCGGAAGGCCGGCGGTGACCCGACCGGCGCCGCGGCGGCGCGGACCGGCACCGACGACTCGGTGGCGGCCGAGCGGATCGGTGAGATCCGGCGCCGGATCGACGAGATCGATCGGACGCTCATCGCGCTCTGGCAGGAACGGGCGGCGCTGTCCCAGGAGGTCGGCGCGACCCGGATGGCGGCCGGGGGCACCCGCCTGGTGCTCTCCCGCGAGCGGGAGATCCTGGAGCGGTTCCGCACCGAACTCGGTGCCGACGGCACTCAGCTCGCGCTTCTGCTGCTGCGCGCCGGCCGCGGCCCGCTGTGACCCGAACTGCCCGGCAGACGACGAACCGCCTGCCGGCGTCGGGCTGACGTCGGCAGGCGGTCCGGTCTGGTTCAGGCCACCTCGTGGGTGACGACGATCTGCCGCTTCTCCGCGAAGTGGCAGGCGCTCGGGTGATCCGAGCCCGGCCGGATCTCCAGCAGCGGCACCTCCTGGGCGCAGACGTCCTGCGCCTTCCAGCACCGGGTGCGGAACCGGCAGCCCGAGGGCGGGCTGACCGGCGAGGGGACGTCACCCTGGAGCCGGATGATCGCCTTGCTCTCCCGCAGGGTCGGGTCCGGCACCGGCACCGCCGACAGCAGCGCCTGGGTGTACGGGTGGGTCGGCCGCTCGTAGATCTCGTCCTCGGTGCCGACCTCCACCATCTTGCCCAGGTACATGACGGCGACCCGGTCCGACAGGTGGCGCACGACCGACAGGTCGTGGGCGATGAAGACGTACGACAGACCGAGCTCGGCCTGGAGCTTCTCCAGCAGGTTCATCACCTGGGCCTGGATGGACACGTCCAGGGCCGACACCGGCTCGTCGCAGACGATCACCTCGGGCCGTAGCGCCAGCGCCCGGGCGATGCCGATGCGCTGCCGCTGACCGCCGGAGAACTGGTGCGGGTAGCGGTTGATGTGCTCAGGGTTGAGGCCGACCAGGTCGAGCAGTTCCTTGACCTTGCCGCGTCGGCTGCCGCGCGGAGCCACCTCGGAGTGGATCTCGAACGGCTCGCCGATCAGGTCACCGACCGTCATCCGGGGGTTCAGCGAGGTGTACGGGTCCTGCATCACCAGCTGGATCTGCCGGCGCAACCGCCGCAGCGCGCCACCGGAGAGCTTGGAGATGTCCTGGCCCTTGTAGAGCACCTGGCCGGCGGTCGGCTTCTCCAGGTTCATCAGCACCCGGGCGAGCGTCGACTTGCCGCAGCCGGACTCGCCGACCACGCCGAGCGTCTCGCCGGCCTTCAGCTCGAAGGAGACGCCGTCGACCGCCTTGACGTGACCGATGGTCTTCTTGAACACCACACCCTGGGTCACGGGGTAGTGCTTGACCAGGTCACGAACCTCGATGATGTTCTCAGTCACGGTTCACGAGCTCCTCGGCGAAGTGGCAGGCGCTGGCCCGGCCGTGGCCCAGTTGCAGCAGCGGCGGGACCTTCTCCCGGCACACCGGCTGCGCCATCGGGCAGCGCGGGTTGAAGGCGCAGCCCGGCGGGATGTTCATCAGGTTCGGCGGAAGCCCCTTGATGGTCCGGAGCTCCTGCCCCTTCTCGTCCATCCGCGGGATCGAGTTGAGCAGGCCGAGCGTGTACGGGTGCGCCGGCTTGGCGTACAGCTCGTAGACGTTGGCCTCCTCGACGATCCGGCCGGCGTACATGACCGCGATCCGGTCCGCGACGTCGGCGACCACGCCGAGGTCGTGGGTGATCAGGATCATGCCCATCTGCCGTTCCCGCTGGAGCTCGCCGAGCAGGTCCATGATCTGGGCCTGCACGGTCACGTCCAGCGCGGTGGTCGGCTCGTCGGCGATCAGCACCTCCGGGTCGAGCGCGATCGACATCGCGATCATGGCGCGCTGCCGCATACCGCCGGAGAACTGGTGCGGGTAGTTGCTGAACCGACCCTTGGCGTTGGGGATCTTCACCTGGTCGAGCATCTCGATCGCGCGCTTCTTGGCGTCCGAGCGGCTGAGGCCGCGCCGGATGCGGAACTGCTCGGCGATCTGGAAGCCGACGGTGAAAACCGGGTTGAGGGCCGAGAGCGAGTCCTGGAAGATCATGGCGATGCCCTCGCCACGGATCCGTCGCCGCTGCTCGGCGGACTGCTTGAGCATGTCCTTGCCGTGGAAGCGGACCTCGCCGCCGGTGACGAACCCGGGCGGGGTGTCCAGGATGCCCATGACCGTCTGCGCGGTGACGCTCTTCCCGGAGCCGGACTCGCCGAGCACGGCGAGGGTCTCCCCCGCGTCGACGTGGTACGTCACACCGTTGATGACCTTGGCGACGCCGTCCCGGGTGCGGAACTCGACCCGCAGGTCGTCGACCTCGAGCAGGCGGCCCGAGGGGCGGCCGGATCCGTCGGCGCCGGCCGCGGACTGCTCGGACACGAGAATGTCGGACAACTCAGTTCCCCTATCGGAGCTTCGGGTCGAGGGCCTCGCGGACCGCCTCGCCGAGCATCACGAAGCTCAGCACGGCGGTGACGAGGAACGCGGAGGGGAAGAACAGCAGGAACGGCGAGACCCGGATGTAGTTCTGCGCCTCGCTGATCATGATGCCCCAGGAGACCACCGGGCTCTTCAGGCCGATGCCCAGGAAGGAGAGCGTGGCCTCCGCGCCGATGAACGAGCCCACCATGATCGTGCCGTAGACCAGCAGCGGCGCCAGGCAGTTCGGCAGCAGGTGCTTCAGGATGATCCGGCCGGTGCCGGCACCCAGCGCGCGGGCCGCGACGATGTAGTCGGCCTCCTTGGTGGCGAGCACCGAGGAGCGCATCAGCCGCATCACCACGGGCCAGCTCAGCACGCTCAGGGACAGGATGACCAGCCCCATGATCGTCCACTCGCCGTTGTCGGTGCCCGAGCCGTTGAACGTGGTCAGGATGACGATCGAGCCGAGCACGAACGGCAGGCCGAAGAAGATGTCCGCGACCCGGGACAGCACCGCGTCCACCCAGCCGCCGCGGTAGCCGGCGATGATGCCCATCGCGCCGCCGAACAGCAGCGTGAGGATGGTGGAGACCAGGGCCACCACGATCGACGCGCGGGCGCCGTAGATGACCCGGGAGTAGACGTCGCGGCCCTGCACGTCGTAGCCGAACCAGGCCGACGACGACGGCTCGACCCGGCTGCGCTCCAACGCGCCGTTGACCGCGTCGCCCGAGGTGAACAGCGACGGGAACGCGGCCATCACGATGAAGAGCAGGATGAACGCGGCGGAGATCCAGAACAGCGGCTTGCGACGGAGGTCGAGCCAGGCGTCGCCGAGCAGGCCACGCGGCTTCTGCTGCTTGGCGCTCTCCGGCAGGCCGGCGTCGGTGGGCGCACCGGACCCGGCCGCGGTGGGCATGGTCGCGGGCGGCGTCGACACGATCGACGCGGTACTCGGGTCACTCATGCCCGCACCTCGCTGCGCTCGGCGCGGGCCTGGTTGCCCGCGCAGACTGCTGGGACGATTCGTTCGCTGCGGCGCTCGTCACTCATAGCGGATCCTCGGGTCGAGGGCGGCGTAGAGCAGGTCCACCAGCAGGTTCATCACGAGGTAGACGACCACCAGCACCACCACGATGCCGACAACGGTAGCGCTCTCCTTGGTGACGATCGAGCGGAGCACCTGCCGGCCGATGCCGTTGATGCCGAAGATGCCCTCGGTCACGATCGCGCCACCCATCAGCGCGCCGAGGTCGGTGCCGAGCAGCGTGACCACCGGGATGAGCGAGTTGCGGAGCAGGTGCACACCGACCACCCGGCGCATCGGGAGACCCTTGGCGATCGCGGTGCGGACGTAGTCGGCCCGCCGGTTCTCGGCGATGCTCGTGCGCGCCACCCGGGCGATGTACGCCATCGAGGCGCTGCCGAGCACGAAGCCGGGCACGATCAGCTCGCTGAACCGCATCTCGTTGGAGACGGTCGGGTTGATGATGCCCCACTTGACGCCGAGCACCCACTGGAGCACGAAGCCGATCACGAAGACCGGCAGGGCGATCAGGAACAGGGTGGAGACCAGGACCAGGTTGTCCAGGAAACCGTTGCGTCGCAGACCGGTCAGGATGCCCGCGCCGAGACCGATCACGGCCTCGATGGCGAGCGCGACCACCGCCAGCTTCAGGGTGTTCGGGTACGACGTGGCGATGATGTCGCTGATCTCGCGACCGCCGAACGTGACCCCGAAGTCCCCCTGGAACAGGTTCTTCATGTAGCTGGCGTACTGCACCCAGATCGAGTCGTCGAGATGGTACTTCTCGGTCATCATGGCCCGGTAGTTCGGCGGGCAGCCACGGTCGCCGCACTTGCCGGCGAAGGGGTCACCGGGCACCGACCAGACGAGCCAGTAGATCAGGAACGTCGTACCGATGAACACCGGCACGAGTTGCAGCAGCCGTCTCAAGAGATAACGGCCCATGGGGTGGTCCTCCAGACAGGGAGCGCCGGGCACCCGACGCGGTGACGACAACGTGCGAGGGGTTTGTTGTACACCCCCTCGCGGAACGGCCCCGGGCCGGGCTCACCGGTAGGCGAGCCCGACCCGGGGTCAGACCGTTCGGATCAGAGTTCGACCGAGGTGATGTCGAGCTCGCCGACGTTGGTCAGCTCCAGCTTCTTGATCTTCTCCGAGTGGCCGGACTGCTCGCCGCTGAAGTAGATCGGAATCGTCGGGACGTCCTCGTCGATCAGCTTGACGGCCTCGGCGAACTTCTTGTGGGCCTCCTCGATGCTGGGGGCCGCGGAGGCCTCCTTGGCGAGGGCGTCCACCTGCGGGTTGCTGTACTTGCCGTCGTTCGAGGAACCGCCGGTCACGTAGAGCGGGTTGATCCAGTTCTCGACGTCCGGGTAGTCCTGCTGCCAGCCGGCGCGGTACATGCCGGTCATCTTGTAGTTGTTGATGTTGGCACGGAACACCGCGAAGGTCGGCACGCCGACGGCGACCGCGTCGATGCCCAGGTTGGTCTTGATCTGCTGGGCGACGGCCTCCATCCACTCCTTGTGGCTGGCGTCCGCGTTGTACGACAGGGTCAGCTTGCCCTGGAAGCCACCGGCCTCCTGGAGGAGCTGCTTGGCCTGGGCCACGTCGAACTTGCAGGCGGTGCAGTTACCCGGCGCGGCGCCCGGGGTCAGCGGGTTGGCCCAGCTGTCGGCCGGCTTGCGGTTACCGAAGAAGATCTTGTCGGTGATCGCCTGGCGGTCGATGGACAGCGAGATCGCCTTGCGCAGCTTCGGGTTGGTGAAGCGCTTGTCGTAGATCGGGAAGGCGATGATGCCGGTCGACGGGATCGTCGTGGAGATCGCCCGCTCGCCCAGGTCGGTCTTCCACTTGTCGCCGGCCAGCGACGAGACCGGAACCTGCTGCTGGAAGTCCAGGTTGTTGGCGAGCAGGTCGTTGTAGGCCGCCGTGTCGTCCTGGTAGATCTTGACGGTGACGTCCTTGATCTTCATCTTGTCGCGCAGGCTGTAGTCGTCGAAGCGGGTGAGCTTGATCTCGACGTCGTCCTGCCAGGAGACGAGCTTGACCGGGCCGTTACCGATCGGCTTCTTGCCGAACTCCGCCGGGGTGGTGGCGAAGAACGCGTCCGGCAGCGGCATGAAGGCGCTGTAGCCGAGCTTGGTCGGGAACACGGCGGTCGGCGCGGAGAGCGTGACCTCGAAGTTCCAGTCGTCGACGACCTTCAGGCCGGACATCTCCTTGGCCTTCGGCTCCGGGGCCTTCTTCGGGCCGTCCGGGCCGTCCGGGTCCTCGGTGTAGACGTCGCCGAAGCCCTGGATGTCGGAGAAGAAGGAGGCGTTCTGCGCGCCGTTCGGCCCGTACGCCGCCCAGTTCCAGGCCTTGACGAAGCTCTCGGCCTTGACCGTGCTGCCGTCGTGGAACTTGGTGTTCTGCTTGATCTTGATCTTGAAGACCTTGGAGTCGCTCGTGTCGATCGACTCGGCGAGCAGGTTCTGCGGCGCCCCACCGTTGTTGGGGTACTCGACCAGACCGCTCCAGACCCAGTCGATGATCTTGCCGCCACCGGTCTCGGTGGTGTTCGACGGAACCAGCGGGTTCTCCGGCTGGGTGCCGTCGATGACGATGGCGCCGTCCTTGCTCGCGCCGGTGTCGCCACCGTCGTTGTTCCCGCTGGAGCAGCCGGACGCGACGAGCGCGAATGCCGCGCCCACCGCGAGCGCGCCGCTCGCCCGCTTCGAGACTCTCATTGCGAGGGGCCTCCTCTTTCTAACCTGGTTCCGTCGTGGGTTTCACGCACGTGTGGGGGGTGACACCGCCGACGACCCGAACCACAGGTCGCCGGTTTACCGCAGAGGAAATCGGGACACCCCTGGGGTACCGATCCGCCGGGCGCCACACCCTTCGACGAGGACATCACGCAGGATCGACGACCACGGGGCGGCGCGGTAGCGGCGTTCCGTGGTCGGCGGGCCCGACGAGATGCCTCACACCGGGGGGTGAGGTGCTGCCACTGTGACACCCACCGGCCCTTTCCGTGAAGGTGCCGTTATCAAGCCGTTAGTTGCTCGCCACGTCGCTGATACCTGAGAAAAGATCACAAACGGCGCGGATCACACGCCTCTGACCAGGCACGACATGCCCACCTCGATCCAGACCACCCCGAACCTCCGGCGCGCGGGCAGGCCGCGGCCCGCTGCGGAACGCGCGAGCGAACGCCGGGTACGCGCAGTTTTTACCCGTACGGCTGAGGTCCTCGTCGACTGTGCGGGCACCCCCGCCGACCAGGTGGACGAGGCTGCCGGCGATCAGACCAGCCGACGGTCGGCGGCCCAGCGGGACAGCTCGTAGCGGTTCGACATCTGGAGCTTGCGCAACACGTTGGAGACGTGCGTCTCCACCGTCTTGATCGAGATGAACAGCTCCTTGGCGATCTCCTTGTACGCGTAACCCCGGGCGAGCAGCCGCAGCACCTCGCGCTCCCGGTTGGTGAGCTGATCCAGCTCGGGATCGGCGACCGGCGCGTCCGGCCGGGACGCGAACGCGTCCAGCACGAACCCGGCCAGCCGCGGACTGAACACCGCGTCGCCGTCGGCCACCCGGCGGATCGCGTCGGTCAGCTCCTCGGGCGAGATGGTCTTCGTCACGTACCCCCGGGCGCCCGCCCGGATCAGCCCGATCACGTCCTCGGCCGCGTCGGAGACGCTCAGCGCCAGGAACCTCACCTGCGGGTGGGTACGCCGCATCGCCTCCAGCACGGCGCGGCCACCCCCGTCCGGCATGTGCACGTCCAGCAGCACCACGTCCGGCTGGGTGACCGCGATCCGGGCCACCGCCTCGGCCACCGAACTGGCCTCGCCCACGACCTCGACGCGGGTGCCCAGCTCGGCGCGGACGCCGGCCCGGAACATGGCGTGGTCGTCGACGAGGAACACCCGCAGCGGCCCTCGCGGCGCCGCGCCCTCGACCGGTTCCTGCTCGGACATGGTCACCTGTCCCTTTCCGCCGTGGAGCCGGCACCGGAGCCGGAGCCGCTGATCGGCAGGATCAGCCGGACCTCCGTCCCCTCCCCCGGCTCGGACCGGATCTCCGCCCGGCCGCCGTGCCGCTGCATCCGGCCGATGATCGAACCCCGGACGCCGTGCCGGTGATTCTCCACCGTATCCGGGTCGAAGCCCTTGCCCCGGTCCCGCACGAACGCGCTTACCTGCTCCGGCTCCACCTCGGCGTAGAGCGACACGGTCTGGACCCCGGCGTGCCGGGCCGCGTTGACGAGCGCCTCCCGGGTGGCCGCGACGAGCGCGCCGACCCGCTCGTCGGTCTCCCGGTCGCCGACCACCACCGCCTCGACCGTGATCGCGAACGTGTCCTCCACCTCGGCGGCGGCCTGCTCCAGCGCGGCCGCGAAGCGCTCGGTCGGCGAGGCGGCCGGCTTGTAGAGCCAGTTGCGCAGCGAGCGTTCCTGCCCCCGGGCCAGCCGCTGCACGGTCTTGACGTCGCCGGCGTTGCGCTGGATCAGGGCGAGCGTGTGCAGCACCTGGTCGTGCACCATGGCGGCGAGTTCGGCGCGCTCCTGCTCGCGGATCCGCCCCTCCCGCTCCGAGCGGAGCTGGTTCCAGGTGCGCCACAGCACCGGGCCGGTCACCACGCCCACGCCGGCCAGCCCGACCAGCGCGAAGATGACGCCGTTGAGCACCGCGTCGAAGTTCTGCGCCGGCGAGTAGACGGCGGCCACGCCGATGATGCCGACCGCGACGAGCACGCCGCCGCCGATGAAGCGGAGCACGAACGCCCGCCGGTCGCTCTCCTCCACCACCGCGCCCAGCCAGGGCACCGCCGAGTCGCCCCACTGCCGGCGACGCTCCGGGCCGGACTGGTGCCAGATGACCCCGGCGCCGACCGCGATGATCGCGACCAGCCAGCCGGCGGTGCCGGCCGCCCCGACGGAGTCGAACGCGACCACCTGGAGCAGCAGCACGCCCAACCCGATCACCACGAACGGCAGCAACTGGGCGAGGTCGCGGCGGGGCGGCACGGCGGTGTCGCCGGGCCGGGGCGGGACCACCGCCCAGAACGCGGCGTAGAGCAGCAGCCCGAGCCCGCTGAGCCCGAGCAGCACCATGAACGCCACGCGGACCCGGAGCACCGGGATGCCCAGGTGCTCGGCGATGCCGGCGGCCACCCCGGCGGCCAACCGGTGCTCGGTGGCCCGGTAGAGGCGCGGGGGATGCGGCGTGACGGTGCTGCTGATCTTCGGACTCCCGGTTCGGCGCGAGGTGCCGGCGGCGGCCGACGACCCGATCGTCACACGATCGGAACGCCCCGGACCACGGGGACGCCCCGGACATTCCCCGCCGGGGGATCTCAGGGTGGGGTCAGGGTCGGTTCCGGAGGTCGTCCGGGCGGCCGGGGCAGCACTATCGGAGGCATGACCGAGGACGCTGCCCGTCCGCCCCGCCCCTGGGCGGCAGCACAGGACGATCCACCGCCGCCCCCGCCGGGGCCGGCCCCCACCGCCGACGACACGCCCCCGCCGCCCGGCGGCGGCGCGCCGTTCGCCGAGCCACCCCCCGGCGGGTACGCCCCACCGCCCGGCGCCGCCGGCTTCACCACCCGGTACGGGCTGGTCCGCCCCCGCGAGGGCCGCTACCTGGCCGGGGTGTGCGCCGCCATCGGCCGGGCCACCAACACCGACCCGGTGCTGTGGCGCGTCCTGCTGGCCGTGCTCGGCTTCTTCGGCGGCATCGGCATCCTGGTCTACGTCGCCGCGTGGTTGATCATCCCCGGGGAGGGCGACACCGCCTCACCCGTGGAGTCGATGCTCGGCCGGGGTCGCTCCAGCATGTCCCCGGTCACCGTCATCGTGCTCGGCATCGTGGTCGCGGTCGGCTTCGCGTACGTCGTCACCGACGGCTTCCGGGCCATCCTGCTCGGCGCCGTGATCCTGATCGGCGGCGCGCTGATGCTCAACCGCGACCAGCGCGGGCCCGTGCCCCGGGCCGGCGCGTACCCCGGTCCGGTGCCGCCGTCCGGCGGGCCGTTCCCCGCGCCACCGGCTGCCTCCTGGGCCGGTCCGCCCGCCGGATCCGGGCCGACGCCGCCCGTCCCGCCGTGGCCGGCCGGACCCGCCGGGTACGCGCCGCCGGCCGGAGCCGGCGCCGCGTCCCGGACCGACGAACCGGTCGAGGTCACGCCGGGTTGGCCGGCCGGCCCGCCCGGGGCCGGCTCCGCACCGGCCGCCCGGTCCGCAGCGGGCGACCCGGTCACCGCGTCCGCCCGGACCGGGCCGGGCCACCCCGCCGCACCGCACGCGGACGCCGAGCCCGGCCACCCGCCCGGCCACGCCGAATCCGGCTATCCGGCTGCCCCGTTCCCCGGCTACCCGGCCACGCCGCCCGGTCATGCCCGACCCGGCTATCCGCCCGCCCCGGCCACCGGTGCCGGGATCGGCTACCCGACCGCGCCGCTGCCCGCCCCGGGTTGGCCCGCCGCGGCCGGCACCCGACCGGCCCGGTCCGAGCCGGTGACCGCCGCGTTGCCCCCGGTGACGTCGCCGGCCGGTGACACCGGCACCGGGCCGGGCCCCGGCGCGGCCCCGAGCTGGCTCGCCGCGCCGACCACCGGCGCACCGCTCGGCGGACCGGCCGCCGTGCCCCCGCCCGCCCCGGTGGGCGCGCCGCTACCGCCGGGCGGCTACCGTCCGCCGTTCGCCCCGCACGGCCCGTACGCCGGGTCGCCCCTCGCCCCGCCGCCGGCCCGACCGCCCCGGCCGCCGAAGCGGCCGAGGGAACGCTCCCCGCTCGGTGCGATCACGTTCTCGCTGATCTTCCTGGCGCTGGGCCTGGTGGCGATGCTCGACCTGCTCGGCGTGTTCCCGGTCGGCGCGGCCGGCTACTTCGCCGCGGCGCTGGCCACCATCGGCCTGGGACTGCTCGTGGGCACCTGGTTCGGCCGCGCCCGCTGGCTGATCGCTCTCGGTCTGGTGACGGCGGCGGCGCTCGGCGTCGCCACCGTCGCCGAGTCCTACGACCGGGTACGCGGCATCGACGGCAACGTCACCTGGGCCCCGACCGACCGCCGCGACCTGGCCGACCGGTACGAGAACAACCTCGGTGACGCGGTGCTCGACCTACGGGCCATCGACTTCGACAAGCAGGACATCCAGGTGACCGTGGACGTGAACCTCGGCAACGCGACGGTGGTCGTGCCGGCGAACGTGGACGTGACCACGGTGGCCGACGTGAACGCCGGTGACGCCACCGTCTTCGGCCGGCACACCGGCGGGCTCAGCGGTCGCCGCTGGGAGAGCACCGACGCCGGCGCGGACGGCCCCGGCGGGGGCAAGCTGCGTCTCTACGTCCACGTGAACGCCGGCAATCTGGAGGTGACCCGGTGAAGGCCCACCGTACGGACATCGTGTCGTTCGCCTTCGGACTTGTCTTCCTCGGGCTCGCCCTCTGGTGGCTGCTGGCCCGGATCCTCGGGCTGGACGTGCCCCCGGTGGGCTGGTTCCTGGCCGGCGGGCTGGTCGTGATCGGGTTGCTCGGCCTGGTCGGCGCGCTGCGCTCGGTCCGCGGCCCGGACCGGCCGACGGCACCGGCTCAGCCCGACCAGCCCGACCAGCACGGGCAGCCGGGCGGCGCGGAGACGACGGTGGCCGCGCCGTACCGGGACGGCACCCCGGCCGGCGTCGGCCCGGCTGCCGAGCGGGCCGACGAGTGGGCCACCGACGCGGTGACCGAGGTGCCGGCGCCGGCCCGGGAGGACCTGCCGGCCGAGCACGGGGCGGGCCGGTCAGCGGCCGGACCGGCGACCGGGGAACCGGCCACCGCCGAACCGGAGGACCGGTCCGGGCCGGCCACCCGCGAGCTGCCCGCGGTCGACCCGGGGGCCGCCGCGCCACCGGCCGGACGGCGTACCCCCGGGGAGCCGCCGGCCTGACCGCGCCGGTGCGGCGGCCCGCGGGCGCGGCCTATGCTGGATCGAGGGAGACCCCGCCTTCCGCCGTCCGGTCCGGGCCGCCCCGACCACGCCCGGCGCTCCCGTTCCGCCCCGGCCGGCCGGTCGCGTCGCCGTAGCGGTCCCCGTCCGTCCCTACCGCGTCAGGAGCTCGTCCGACATGACCCAGTCCCCCGCCGTGCGTGTCACCGGTCCGTCCGGTGCGGTCCGCGTCGGCGAGCGCGCCGCCCGCACGCTCGTCAGCGAGTTCGCCCGGCGTAACGACCCGAAGACCGGCCTGCTGGTCGGCGCGACCCCGGAGTCCGCGGTGCTGGCCGCGGCGATCGAGGCGCTGCTCCCGGGCGACCGGCTGGTCGTGGTGCCGGCGGAGGGCACCGCGGCGGCGGCGCTCCGCGAGCACGTGACGGCCCAGGGCCGCTGGGTCGCCGACCGGGTACGCGTGGTCGACACGCTCACCGAGGCGGACGCCGCCGCTGTGGTGTTCGTCGCCGAGCCGTTCACCGGCACCGCCGAGGAGGCCCGTGCCGCGGTGGACGGCCTGTCCAAGTACCTGGCCGACGGCGCGGTGCTCAGCGTCGCCGCGCCGCTGTTCCGCACCGAGGGCGCCGGCCCCGAGCTGGAGCGGCAGGGCGTGCTGCACGGCGTCCGCACCGACGTGGTGCTGCGCAACTCCCCGCCGGTCCGCGTGCACCACCTGCGCCTCACCCCGGCGCCGGCCGCGCTGGCGGCCTCGCTGTCGCCGGCGTACCGGCCGTCGAGCGTGCCGGTGACCCGGCAGATGCACATCGACTCCAACGGGGTGGCCGCCGCCGGCATCACGCTCGGCCTGGCCGCCCTGGCCCGGGCCGCCCGGCCGAAGTCCAGGCTCTGGCTGGTGCCGGCGTTGGCCGCGGCGCCGGTGGCCGCGTTCTTCCGGGACCCGCAGCGGGACGTCCCGGAGGACCCGTCGGCCGTGGTCGCCTCCGCGGACGGCCAGGTCCTGTCCGTGCAGCGGCTCACCGACGAGCGCTTCGGCGACGGCGAGTGGCTGCGGGTCGCGGTCTTCCTGTCGGTGCTGGACGTGCACGTCAACCGGGCTCCGGTGGCCGGCAAGGTGGTCGACTACTTCGTCGCCGACGGTGGTTTCGTCAACGCCATGAAGCCGGACGCCGAGCACAACGTGGCGGCGTACACGGTGCTGGACACCGACCACGGCACGGTGATCGTGGCGCAGCGCACCGGCCTGATCGCGCGCCGTATCGTGCAGCGGGCACCGGTCGGCTCGCTGCTGGCGAAGGGCGAGCGCTTCGGTCTGATCCGGTTCGGCTCGCGCACCGACGTCTACCTGCCGGTCGACGCCGCGGACCCGTTGGTCGGCCCCGGCGACAAGGTGATCGGCGGGTCGACGGTCATCGCCCGCTGGCGCTGACCCGCCCGCGACGTACGCGAAAGGGGCGCCGCTCTCGCGAGCGGCGCCCCTTTGGCGTTACGTGACGCGTGTCAGGCGTCGCGGCGCTGGTGCAGCCAGAGCAGCGGACCGCTGGCCAGGTAACCCACCACCACGAGGGCGAAGGTGAGCCGGATGTCGACGAGCGCGCCGACCACCGGGGCCACCCAGAGCCACGGCGGCAGCTTCAGCAGCCGGGCGAGCTTGGCGTAGGGGAAGCTGGACACCATCGCGAAGGCGAGCAGCGCCACGCCGGCGACCATGACCAGGCCGGGGACCGGCACGCCGATCGCCACGGTCAGGGCGAGCACCATCGCCGCCATGGTGGTCGGCACGCCGCAGAAGAACCGGCCGTCCTTCGGCGAGACGTTGAACCGGGCGAGCCGGATGGCCGCGCACGCCGCGACCAGGGCACACGCGACCGCGGCGGCGGCCGGCGGCACCGAGCCGGCCAGCGAGGCGTAGACCACCACCGGCGCGGCGAGGCCGAACGAGCACATGTCGGCAAGCGAGTCCATCTGCGCGCCGAACGGGCTGGCCACGCCGAGCTTGCGGGCCAGGGCGCCGTCGAGGCCGTCGAACGCGACGCACGCGATCAGGCAGACCGCGGCGAGCCGCACCTCGCCCTGCATGGCCAGGAAGATGGCCAGCATGCCGAGCATGAGACTGCTCAGGGTGCACGCGTTGACCAGCGCGAACTTGGCGCGCCGGGCGGCGGTGCGCTCGCCGGGCAGCAGCGGGATCGACATGGCCGGGGACTCGTCGACCGGCGCGGCCGGGGCGAGCGCCGGGCTGATCGGGCGTACCGCTTCGACGTCGGCGTCGAACCGGCCGTAGCGGAGACGCTGGCGGTCGGCGTAGCGGCGGTCGGGGGTGACCAGGTCGGTCCCGGGACCGGCCAGGCCGTCCCGGCGGCCCACCCGGACCAACAGCACCTGGCGGGCGAACGTGCTGCTGCGGCGCAACCGGCCCGCCCAGCGACGCCCTGCGGGGCGCGGACTGTCAGTAGTACGACGCCGGCGCCATGGGGCTCTCGGCACGTTTCCTCCATCACCGGATCGGCTGGCCGCCCACGTCGGGGCGGGTGTCCGGCTGTCTCGTGCCGGACCTTTCGGGCCCGGCAGCCCATTTGCGGAGTACACCATTGCACAGGGGACGGGGGCTTGGCGATAGCTGCCGGCGGTACTTATATCTGCCTCAACCGCACTAACCGCTCAGTTATTCCCATCTCGGGCCGCAACGCCCTTTTCTCTCCGTCATCCCTCTTCCCGACTGTACCGGAGGTGGCCCAGGGCGGCTCGGTGAGCGGTTCAGCTCACCCCGCGCCGGGTGGCCCGGACCGCCACCTCGGTCATCGACAGACCGGCCACCTGCGGTCGGGTGAACCAGGCGGCCCGGGCGGTGGAACCGCCGGCCAGCTCGGTCACCACCGCCTCGGTCGGCGCGTCCACCCGGACCCGGTAGATCACCCGGATGCCGTGCCAGTCCAGCGGGCGGCCCTCCGGGCCGAGCGCGGCGGGCGTGTGCAGGTTGTCCACCGCCAGCAACTCGACCACGCGGCCCAGTTGACCGGCCTCCTCGACCAGCTCGCGGAGCAGCCCGGCGGCCGGCTGCTCGCCGTGGTCGGTGCCGCCGCCGGGCAGGTGCCACCTGCCGGCGCCCGGATAGCCGGGGGCGATCATGGTGAGCAGCACCCGGTCGTCCGGGTCGGTGACCAGCCCGTACGCGGCGAAACGCTGCCGGCGGTCGGTGGCCGGCGCAGCCGGCAGCACCCGGGGCAGGTCGGCCGGCAGCGGCGACACGGGCAGGCCGAGCAGTTCGGCGCTGAACGGCATCAGCAGCCGGTCCGCGGCTTCGTCCGGGGTGAACCAGCCCAGCTCGTCGCTGCCGCCGGCCGGCTCGGGCCGCGACCGTCCGCCCCGGGCCTCGACCTCGAAGACCAGCCGGTCGGTGTGCACCGCCACCGCGTCGGCGCGGGAGACGGCCACGTCGGCGACCGCGGCGCGGATCGCGCCGACCGCCACGGTCAGCCCGGTCTCCGCGGCGAACCCGCGCACCACGGCGTCGGCCGGGTGCTCGGCGTGCTCGACCGCACCGCCGGGCAACTGCCACACCCCCGGGTACGGGCCCCCCGCCGCCCCCCGCGCCAACAGCACCCGCCCCGCCCCGTCCCGAAGAACCCCGTACGCCCCCACCCGCCGCCACCGCTCCACCCCGCACCCCTCCCCGGCCCATTCCAGCGTCGATCATGAGGTTAGCGGTCCCGGGACGGACATTTCGTCCCGCCAACCTCATGATCACCGACGCGCGGGCGGTGGGGGTGGGGTGGGGTGGGTCAGATGAGGTGGGCGGCCTGGACGGCCTCGGCCGTCACCTCGGTGAGGCGGTCGGTGGGGAGGGCGCCGAGTTCCTCGCGCCGGAACCAGCGGGCCTCGCACGTGGAGCCGCCGACGTCCGCCACGGTGGGCGGGGCGGGCTTGTCCACGACCACCCGGTAGAAGGCGCGGACGCCGTGCCAGTCGATCGGGTAGCCCTCCGGGCCGAGCGAGGCGGCGTCCCGGTGGCTGGCCACTCCGAGCAACTCGACCAGGCGGCCGGTCTGCCCGGTCTCCTCGACCAGCTCCCGGATCAGCGCCGCGGCGGGCTGCTCGCCGTAGTCGGTGCCGCCGCCGGGCAGGTGCCAGCAGCCGGCGCCCGGATAGCCGTCGGAGACGCGGGTCAGCAGCACCCGCTCCTCCGGGTCGGTCACCACCGCGTACGCGGCGAAGCGCTGCGCGCGGTGCAGCCCGTCCGGGCCGGGGACGGCGTAGAACGAGGGGAACTCGGGGACCTCCTCCGGCACCACGTCGTGCGAGGAGGTGGGCAGCCCCAGGGCACGCGCGGTGAACGACCGCAGCGGCAGCCCGCGGGCCTCGTCGAGGGTGAACCAGCGGGCCAGGTCGGTGGGGCGGTCGACCCGCTCGGTGAGCGTCCCGCCCCGCACCGACACGGTGTAGAGGAGGCGGTCGGTGTGGATCGTGATGTGCCGCTCGGGCAACGCCCGCATGTCGGCCAGCACGTCCTGGAGGCCGGCGACGGCGACGGAGAGCCCGGTCTCGGCCGCGGTCTCCCGGACGACTGTGTGCTTGGGGTCCTCACCGTGGTCGACCGCCCCTCCGGGGAGCGACCAGGTGCCGGGGGTGCCGGAGCGCTCCGATGCGCGGACCAGCAACACTCGGCCGTTCGAATCAGCACAAACTGCGTATGCCGCGATCCTGCGCAGCGGCTCCAGCGAGGTGGTCACGGGAGCAAATTCTCCCCGGCGGCCGTTACCTCCATCGAAAAGAGTCAGATTCCTGACTCTTTGCTGGCGCCTCAGGGACAGGTCAGGGTAGGTGTCCGGGCGGTCACCGAGGTCGCCCGCCGTCCGCCGCGCAACCGTGGACACATGACGTCCACGAACCCCTTCCAGCCCCCGTACAAGCAGCTCCGCCGGCCGGTCAGCGACCGCATGATCGCCGGCGTGGCCAGCGGCCTCGGTCGCTACTTCGCCGTCGACCCCACGCTGGTCCGGGTGGCGTTCGCGGTCACCACCGTGCTCACCGGCGGGCTGGCCGCGCTCGCGTACCCGATCATGTGGTTCCTGATGCCCGAGGAGCCGGCCGGCGCGCCCGCCTGGCCGCACCCGCCGGGCACCGCGCCCGGCTGGCCGCCGGTCCCGCCGGCCGGGCCGGGGTCGCAGGCCGGGCCGCAGGCGGGGCCGCCGCCCGCCGCCTGACCCGGCGTCACTCCCACTCGATGGTGCCCGGCGGCTTGCTTGTCACGTCCAGCACCACGCGGTTGACCTCGGCGACCTCGTTGGTGATCCGGGTGGAGATCCGGGCCACCACCTCGTAGGGCAGCCGGGACCAGTCGGCGGTCATCGCGTCCTCGCTGGAGACCGGGCGCAGCACCACCGGATGCCCGTAGGTGCGTCCGTCGCCCTGCACGCCGACGCTGCGCACGTCGGCCAGCAGCACCACCGGGAACTGCCAGACGCCCCGGTCCAGGCCGGCGGCGGTCAGCTCCTGCCGGGCGATCAGGTCGGCCTTGCGGAGCACGGCGAGGCGCTCCTCGTCGACCGCGCCGATGATCCGGATGGCCAGGCCCGGGCCGGGGAACGGGTGCCGCCAGACCATCGCCTCGGGCAGCCCCAGCTCCAGGCCGATCGTGCGGACCTCGTCCTTGAACAGCGTGCGCAGCGGCTCGACCAGGGAGAACTTCAGGTCCTCGGGCAGGCCGCCGACGTTGTGGTGGCTCTTGATGTTGGCGGTGCCGGTGCCGCCGCCGGACTCCACCACGTCCGGGTAGAGCGTGCCCTGCACGAGGAACTCCACGTCG
Organism: Micromonospora sp. NBC_01392; assembly: GCF_045040125.1. NCBI lineage: Bacteria > Bacillati > Actinomycetota > Actinomycetes > Micromonosporales > Micromonosporaceae > Micromonospora > Micromonospora sp. NBC_01392. Next base: position 6,418,167 of record NZ_CP109549.1, read on the forward strand.
CCGTGGGCGGCGATCTCCCGGGCGGCGGCCTCGAAGACCCGGATGAACTCGCGGCCGATGATCTTCCGCTTCTGTTCCGGATCGGTCACCCCGGCGAGCGCGCCGAGGAACCGCTCCCGCGCGTCGACCACCTTGAGCCTGATCCCGGTCGCCGCCACGTAGTCCTTCTCCACCTGCTCGGCCTCACCGGCCCGCAGCAGCCCGTGGTCGACGAAGACGCAGGTGAGCTGGTCGCCCACGGCCCGGTGCACGAGCGCCGCCGCGACCGCCGAGTCGACGCCGCCGGACAGGCCGCAGATGACCTCCTTGTCACCGACCTGCTCGCGGATGCGGGCGACCTGCTCGTCGATGATGTTCTCCGGCGTCCAGGTCGGGGCCACGCCGGCGATGTCGTACAGGAAGCGGGTCAGCATCTCCTGCCCGTGCGCGGTGTGCCCCACCTCGGGGTGGAACTGCACGCCGGCCCGGCGACCGGCCAGGTCCTCGAACGCGGCCACCGGGGCGCCCGCCGACTCGGCGGTCACCGTGAAGCCGGCCGGCGCCTCGGTCACGCAGTCGCCGTGGCTCATCCAGACCGGCAGGTCGGCCGGCAGGTCGCGGAGAAGCACACCGGGCTCGGTCAGGCGCGGACGCAGCGGGGTGCCGCCGTACTCCCGGTTGCCGGTGCGCGAGACCGTGCCGCCGAGCGCCTGGGCCATCGCCTGGAAGCCGTAGCAGATGCCGAAGACCGGCACGTCGGTGTCGAACATCCCGGCGTCGATCTGCGGGGCGCCCGGGGCGTAGACGCTGGACGGGCCGCCGGACAGGATGATCGCGGCCGGGTTCTTCGCCAGCATCTCGGACACCGGCATGGAATGCGGGACGATCTCCGAGTAGACCTTCGCCTCGCGGACGCGGCGCGCGATGAGCTGGGCGTACTGGGCTCCGAAGTCCACCACGAGGACGGGGCGAGGCGTGCTCATGTGCGCAAAGCCTACCGACAGTCACCGGGCCGCCGGACGCGCCCCGGCGGTGTCGCGCCTCGAATGTGTCAACAGGGGGCCCTGCCTCTACCGGAGGCGTTAAGAGGGGGCCCCTCCTTTCACCGCAACGCGGCGGGGGCGTGCGGGGGGACCGCCGGCGTGTGCGGCGCCACGGGCGCCACCCGGAGGTACGCCGAGCCCGGCGCGGGGCGGGGGTCCGGGTCGCCCTTGTTGGGCCAGAACGACATCGCCCGCTCCGCCTGCGCGGTGATCGTCAGCGACGGGTTGACGCCCAGGTTCGCCGAGACCGCCGCGCCGTCCACCACGTGCAGCCCCGGATGGCCGTACACCCGGTGCCAGGGGTCCACGACGCCGTCGGCCGGGGTGGCTCCGATCACCGCGCCGCCGAGGATGTGCGCGGTCATCGGGATGTTGAACGGCTCGGTCACCGCGCCGCCCGGGGTGCCGTCGATCTCCTCGGCGAGCAGCCGGACCGCCTCGTTGCCGGCCGGGATCCAGGTCGGGTTGGCCGCGCCGTGACCCGGCCCGCTGACCAGCCGGCGGCCCCGCCAGCGGGTGGTCAGCGAGTTGTCGACCGACTGCATGACCAGCGCGATCACGGTGCGCTCGGACCAGCCGCGGACGGACAGCATCCGGGCCGCCAGCCCCGGCTGCCGGACGATGCTGCCCAGCCACCGCCGGACCCGGTGCGGCCCGCCGTCGACCAGCAGCGACTGGAGCAGGCCCATCGCGTTGGAGCCCTTGCCGTAGCGGACCGGCTCGATGTGGGTCTGCGGATCGGGGTGGAACGAGCTGGTGATCGCCACCCCCGCCGAGAAGTCCAGACCGCGCCGCCGGGCCGCGCCCGAACCCACCGAGGCGCCGAGGATCGCCTCCGAGTTGGTCCGGGTCAGCTCGCCCAGCCGGGGCGAGAGCGCCGGCAGCGCGCCGGTCGCCTTCATCTCGTGCAGCAGCCGCTGGGTGCCGAGCGCGCCGGCCGCGAAGACCACCTGGTCGGCGTGGATCACCGCGCGGCGCTTGCGCAGCCAGGCCCCGGTACGCGCGGTGTGCACCGTGTAGCCGCCGGCCGGGTCGGGGCGTACCGCGGTCACCGTGGTCAGCGGGTGGACCTGCACGCCGAGCCGCTCGGCCAGCCAGAGGTAGTTCTTGACAAGCGTGTTCTTCGCGCCGTGCCGGCAGCCGGTCATGCACGACCCGCAGTGGCTGCACCCGGTGCGCTCCGGCCCCACCCCACCGAAGTACGGGTCGGGCACCCGCTGGCCCGGGCGGCCGATGTGCACGCCGACCGGCGTCGGGTGGAACGTGTGCGCCACGCCCATCCGCTCGGCCACCGCCCGCATGGCCCGGTCCGCGCCGGTGTCGATCGGGTACGTGGTCACGCCGAGCATCCGCTTCGCCTGGTCGTAGTGGCGGGCCAACTCGTCGCGCCAGTCGGTGATGTCCCGCCACTGCGGGTCGGCGTAGAACGCGTCCAGCGGCTCGTAGAGCGTGTTCGCGTAGACCAGTGAGCCGCCGCCCACCCCGGCGCCGGAGAGGACCAGCACGCCGCCGCCGGCCTTCCGGTCGGCGGACCGGAGCAGCGTGATCCGCTGGAGGCCGAAGCAGCCGAGTCGCGGTGCCCACAGGAACCGTCGCGCGTGCCAGGACGTACGCGGGAACTCCTCGTCGGCGAAGCGGCGGCCGGCCTCCAGGACGCCCACCGAGTAGCCCTTCTCGGCCAGCCGCAGCGCGGTGACGCTGCCGCCGAAACCCGAACCGATGACGACCACGTCGTAGCGCATGAAGGCATCATTACCGACGGGTAGCTATGGCGCCAGCACGCGTTTTTCGCAGATCATGCAGAGCGCTCGACCGCCGGTGCAACCTCTGGTACCCCCGGACGCGTCGAATCCGACGGGGAGAGGAAAACAACCGTGACGAGACGACGCCTGTTGGGCCTGGCCGCCCTGGTGGCGGCACTGCTGGTCGCCGGTGGGGCGGTGGCGGCCACCCGACTGACCGGGCACCACACGCCGACCCCTGCCGCCGCGCCGGCCACCTCGCCGCCCGGCACGCCCACGCCGGCGCCGACCACCGCCAGCCCCACCCCGCCGCCCGGCGCCGACCTGACCGGCCCGCTCAACCTGATGCTCGTCGGCGTGGACACCCGGGTCAGCATCCCCGGCTGGGAGCCGCACGCCGACGCCGTGCTGGTGCTGCACGTGCCCGCCGGGCTGGACCGGGCGTACCTGTTCTCACTCCCCCGCGACCTGGTGGTCGACATCCCCGCCTACCCGAAGGCCCGCTACCCGGGCGGGAAGACCAAGCTCACCCACGCGATGAGCTACGGCAGCCGGGTGCCCGGCGACAAGGCCCACCCCAGCACCGCCCAGGGGTACGACCTGCTGCGCGCCACGGTCGCCCGCTACACCGGGCTGCGCATCGACGCCGGCGCGGTGATCACGTTCGGCGGCTTCGACAAGCTGGTGGACACGCTCGGTGGCGTCGACCTCTACGTCGACCAGAAGGTCGCCTCCCGGCACCGCCGGCCGGACGGGACGATGCGCCCGCTGGGCGGCGGCGGGTACACCGGGCCGCAGATGGTCTACCAGAAGGGCCGGCGACACCTGGTCGGCTGGCAGGCGCTCGACTACGCGCGGCAGCGCTACACCGCCGGCGGCGACTACACCCGGCAGCGGCACCAGCAGCAACTGCTCCGCGCGCTCGCCGGCAAGCTCCTCGACCAGGGCACCGCCCGCGACCCGCAGCGGGTCGAGCAGGTCGTCGCCGCGCTCGGCAAAACCCTGGTGTACGTCGGCGGCGGCCGGAAGCTCGTCGACTTCGCGTACGCGCTGGGCGGGATGCCGACGGACCGGATCACGCTGGTCGGGCTCCCCGGCACCGGGGTGGGCAGCGGCGGCGCGTACCGCGGCGAGCAGCTCCAGCCGCTGGGCCGCGACTTCCTCACCGCGTTGCGCGGTGGCCGGGCCGACGCGTTCCTGGCCGCCCACCCGTCGCTGCGCGTCCGGACCTGACGCGCCTCACCTGGATTTCGGCAGCGGCGGGCGCTCGGTGCCGAACAGCCACGCGTCGAAGACCTTGTCGAGCTGCTTCCCGGCCACCCGCTCCGCCAGCGTTACGAAATCCGCGGTGGTGGCGTTGCCGTTCTTCCGCTCGGCCGCCCAGGCCCGCAGGATGCCGAAGAACCTGGTGTCGCCCACCGCGATCCGCAACGCGTGCACGGTCATCGCACCGCGGTCGTAGACCGAGCTGCCGAACAGGTTCTCCACCCCCGGCTTGCCCGGCGGCGTCCGCCACACCTGGGCGGAGGCGCCCGCGTACTTCTGCTCGAACGTGCGCTGCACGGTCGAGGACCCGCTGTGCTCGGCCCAGAGCCACTCGGCGTACGTGGCCAGGCCCTCGTTGAGCCAGATGTCCTGCCAGCGCTGGATGGAGACGCTGTCGCCGTACCACTGGTGGGCCAGTTCGTGCGCCACCACCTCGGTGTTGTCGCCCTGCCGGAAGAAGCCGGCCGAGTAGACCGGCCGGCTCTGCGTCTCCAGCGCGTACCGGATCCGGGAGTCGGCGACCACCACACCCCCGTACGCGTCGAACGGGTACGGCCCGAACAGGCTCTCCAGGTAGTCGGCGACCTCGACGGTACGGGCGATCGAGCGGTCCGGCGCACCCTCGGGCAACTGCGTGGTGACCGCGCTGAAGACCGGCCGGCCCTTGTGCTCGGCGGTGGTGACCCGGAACTTCCCGATCGCCACGGTGGTCAGGTAACTGGCCATCGGCGAGGCCTCCGACCAGCGCCAGGTGGTCCAGTCGCCGGCCGTCGACCTCCCCTTCGGCACGCCGTTGCCGACCGCCGTCAGCCCCTTCGGCACGGTGATCTCGACGTCGTAGGTGGCCTTGTCCGACGGGTGGTCGTTGACCGGGAACCAGGTGCTCGCCGACTCCGGCTGGCCGAGCGCGATCGCCCCGTCGGCGGTGTGCAGCCAACCGCCCTCGCCGAGCGCCTCGGTACGCAGCGGCGTCGGCTTGCCGTCGTACCGGATCTCGGTGACGAAGCCGTTGCCGGTGGTGAGCCCGGTGGCCGGCGTGACGACCAGTTCGTCGTCGGTGCGGGCGTGCCGGGCGGCGGCGCCGTCCACGGTGACCGAGCGGACGGTCAGCCCGGCCAGGTCCAGGTTGAACGCGGACAGGTCGGCGGTCGCGGTGGCCCGCACCGTGGTGGTCCCGGTGAGCTTGTCCGTCTCCGGGTCGTAGCGCACCTTGATGGCGTAGTTCGCGACGTCGTAGCCGCCGTTGCCGTAGCTCGGGAAGTAGCTGTCGCCGACGCCGGCCGCGCCGGGCGCGAAGCTCCGGGCGGCCGTGGGACCGGGCGCGGTCGTCGCGGCGCCCCGGTCCGGTTCGGTCGGTCCGCAGCCGGCCAGCAGCAGCGTCCCGCAGGCCAGCAGCCCGAAACCTCGTCGTCCGCGGCGCCGCGTCATCGTCCCGATCCCTTTCGAATGCCTGCTCAGCGGTCCAGGACCAGGCCGACCTTCTGGAACTCCTTGAGGTCGCGGTAGCCGCACTTCGCCATCGCGCGGCGCAGGCCGCCGAAGAGGTTGAGCTGCCCGTCCGGCTCGTCGGCCGGGCCGAACAGCAGCCGCTCCATCGAGCCGATCGGCTCGCCGGCCACCTCGAACGCGCCCCGGGGCAGCGACGGGTGGCTGGCCGCCGAGTGCCACCAGGCGCCGCCGGCCGGGGCCTCCTCGCAGAGCGAGAGCGGCTCGCCGAGCATCACCGCGTCCGCGCCGCAGCCGAGCGCCTTGGCGATGTCGCCGGAGGTCTGCATGTCGCCGTCGGCGATCAGGTGGACGTACCGGCCACCGGTCTCGTCCAGGTAGTCCCGGCGGGCCGCGGCGGCGTCGGCGATCGCGGTGGCCATCGGCACCCGGATGCCGAGCACCGACTCGGTGGTCGACCAGTCGTCGCCGCCGATGCCCACGATCACGCCGGCCGCGCCGGTACGCATCAGGTGCAGCGCGGTCTTGTAGTCGGTGCAGCCACCGACGATGACCGGCAGGTCGAGGTCGGCGATGAACTCCTTGAGGTTAAGCGGCTCGTCGGTGGTGGAGACGTGCTCGGCGGAGACCAGGGTGCCCTGGATGACCAGGATGTCCACGCCGGCGTCCAGGATCACCGGGGCCAGCGCCAGGGTGTGCTGCGGCGAGACCCGGACGGCCACCGTGCCGCCGCCTTCCCGCAGCTCGCGGACCCGCTCGGCGATCAGGTCGGGGCGGATCGGCTCGGCGTAGACCTCCTGGAGCCGCTTGGTGGCCCGGGCGTCCTCGCCGAGGCCGGCCAGCTCCTCCAGGATCTTGGCCGGGTTCTCGTAGCGGGTCCAGAGGCCCTCGACGTTGAGCACACCGAGGCCGCCCAGCTCGCCGAGGCGCACCGCGGAGGCCGGGCTCATGGTCGCGTCCGAGGGGTGCGCGACGCAGGGGATGCCGAACGGGTAGGCGTCGAGCTGCCACGCGGTGGAGACGTCGTCGACGTCCCGGGTGCGGCGGCTCGGCACGATGGCGATGTCGTCCAGGTGGTAACCGCGCTGCGCGGTCTTGCCCAGCCCGATCTCGACCACGTCACGCATGGGGACTCCAGGTGTGTTCGGGGGTGGAGGGAGAGGTCAGCGGGAGTGGTAGTTGGGTGCCTCGACGGTCATCTGGATGTCGTGCGGGTGGCTCTCCTTCAGCCCCGCCGCGGTGATCCGGATGAGCTGGCCACGCCGGTGCAGCTCCGGGATGCTCTCGGCGCCCACGTAGCCCATGGCGGCGCGCAGGCCGCCGGTGAGCTGGTGGGCGACCTGGGCGAGCGGGCCACGGTAGGGCACCTGACCCTCGACGCCCTCGGGGACCAGCTTGTCCTCGGCCATCACGTCCTGCTGGAAGTAGCGGTCCTTGGAGTACGACTTGCCCTGACCGCGCGACTGCATCGCGCCGAGCGAGCCCATTCCCCGGTACGCCTTGTACTGCTTGCCGTTGATGAAGATCAGCTCACCGGGGCTCTCCTCGCAGCCGGCCAGCAGGCTGCCGAGCATCACCGTGTCGGCGCCGGCCACCAGCGCCTTGGCGATGTCGCCGGAATACTGGATGCCGCCGTCGCCGATCACCGGCACGCCGGCCGGCCGGGCGGCCCGGGCCGCCTCCATGATCGCGGTGACCTGCGGCACGCCCACCCCGGCCACGATCCGGGTGGTGCAGATGGCGCCGGGCCCCACGCCCACCTTGACGCCGTCGGCGCCGGCCTCGACGAGCGCCTTCGCGCCCGCGTACGTGGCGATGTTGCCGCCCACGATGTCGATGGTCACGTCCCGCTTGAGCCGGGCGACCATCTCCAGCACGGCCCGCTGGTGACCGTGCGCGGTGTCCACGATGACCACGTCGACGCCGGCGTCGACGAGCGCGCGGGCCCGCTTGTAGCCGTCCTCGCCCACGCCGACCGCGGCGGCGACCCGGAGCCGGCCCGCCTCGTCCTTGGTGGCGTTCGGGTACTGCTCGCTCTTGGTGAAGTCCTTGACCGTGATCAGGCCACGCAGCGCGCCGGAGCCGTCCACGATCGGCAACTTCTCCACCTTGTGGCGGCGCAGCAGGTCGAGCGCGTCGTCCTTGCTCACGCCGACCGGCGCGGTGATCAGCGGGGTGCGGGTCATGATGTCGCGGACCGGCGTGGCCGGGTCGGAGACGAAGCGCATGTCGCGGTTGGTCACGATGCCGACGAGCTGGCCCTGCCCGTCGACCACCGGCACGCCGGAGATGCGGTAGCGGCCGCAGAGCGCGTCGACGTCGCGGAGCGTGTCGTCCGGGCTGGCGGTCACCGGGTTGGTGATCATGCCGGACTCGGAGCGCTTGACCAGGTCGACCTGGAGCGCCTGGTCCTCGACGGAGAGGTTGCGGTGCAGCACGCCGATGCCGCCCTGCCGGGCCATGGCGATCGCCATCCGGCCCTCGGTGACGGTGTCCATCGCGCTGGAGAGCAGCGGCACGGTCAGCTCGATGTTGCGGGTGAGCCGGGTGCGGGTGTTCACCCGGCTGGGCACGACGTCCGACTCGCCCGGCTGGAGGAGCACGTCGTCGAAGGTCAACCCGAGCGGCACCACCCGGGCGGAACCGGCCGGCAACTCGGGCAGATGGCCGCCCAGCTCGCCGCCGTCGGGGCCGGCCGGGTTCTCGGTGCTGGGCGAATTCTCCACGATTGCTCCCCTGAGCTGGTCGAACGGGCTGCAGCGAGGCGGCGCGCGCGGACGCCGGCGCGCACCGGTGTGACGGCGCGTCGCCTCATCGTACCCACTGGCCCGGTTCGCCCCGGGCAGCGGCGGGCCCGGCGTAGGCCGGGCCACAGCGGGGCGGGGGGCGGGCTTTCCGGCGGCGCGGGGTCTACGGTGAGGGGGTGCACGACGAGCCCATCGACCCGTTCAACGGCGACCCGGCCGATCCGGCTGCCGGCCTGCACGACTCCGGCGAGGAGGACGCGCTCGACCCGCTGACCGAGGTCGAGCGCCAGGACGTGCTGGAGGATCTGGCCGATCTGGAGATCTACCAGGCCCTGCTCCAGCCGATCGGGGTGCGCGGCCTGGTGATCGAGTGCGAGGACTGCCGCGAGCCGCACTACTTCGACTGGGACCTGCTCCGGGGCAACCTGCGCCACCTGCTGAACTCGGGGCGGCCCCGGGTGCACGAGCCGGCCTACGACCCCGACCCCGACCACTACGTGAGCTGGGACTACGCCCGCGGCTACGCGGACGGCGTGCACGACACGCTCACCGAGGGCACGGACGACGCCGCGTCGGAGTGAACCCGGCCGGGCTCAGGCGACCAGGCCGGCCCGGAAACCGGCGGCCACGGCGTGCGCCCGGTCCCGGGCGCCGAGCTTGCGGAACAGCCGCCGGGCGTGCGTCTTGACGGTGTCCTCGGAGACGAACAACTCCCGCCCGATCTCCGCGTTGCTCTTGCCCTCCGCCATGCCGAGCAGCACCTGAAGCTCGCGCTCGGTGAGCCCGATCGCGCTGCGCGGGGTCCGCGCCGGGCGCTGGCCGGGGCCCGGCGGGGGCGTCTCCGCCCCCTCCGCCGCCGGGTCGTTGGCGTCCTCGCCACGCTGGACCGGCACCATCGTGGGCAGGCCCGCAGGGTCCGTCGCCGGCCAGCCCGGCCCACCCGGGGTACGCCCCGGCGCCGTCGGCCGGGTCGGCCCGCCGACCGCCGCCGCGTCCCGGGCGGTGTCGGCCACCCGGTGCCGGTTCGCCCGTCCCGGGGCGGAGAGCAGCAGCAGCGCCTTCGCCACCGCGCTGGTCAGGTCGTGGTCGGCGTTCTGGATCAGACCCCGCGCCCCGGCACTGATGGTGGCCGCCGCCGACTCCGACTCCTCGGCGCCGAGCAGCAGCACCGCGGCCTGGGGGGCGCGGGCGAGCACCCGCCGCACGAACCCGACGCTGTCCGGCCGGGTCAGGGCGGTGTCGGCCAGCACGACGTCGACCGGACGCTCGGCGAGCCGCAACATCACCTCGGGATCGGAGACGGCCGTCCGGACGGCGCCGGACAGCCCGAGCCGCGCCGCCGCGGAGGTCAGATTCTGGGCCGCCAATGGGGTCCGAACGCAGATCAGAACGCTACGCACTGTGGTCTCCTCTCCGACTCAGAGCAGACCACGTGCGGGTGGGGTCGGGAGGGGGTTCCGAGCAATCATCCGAACTTTTCCGACAGATGGGGCATATGCCACCGACTGTCCGAGGTTTTCGATCACAGATGTGTGAGCCGGGGACGGCCCGGGTACCGACTGGTCCATCCGGAACCGGCATCCCGCGCGGACCGCCGCCCGGTAGCTGGCCACGAACATTCTCCGCGGTGCCGCGCGGGAGGAGGGGTGCTGATGTCGAACGTACGTAGGCTGCCTGGACCCATCGTCGACCTCTGGGACTGGCAGCGGCTCGGCGCGTGCCGGGGCCGCGACAGCGCCCAGTTCTTCCACCCCGACGGCGAGCGCGGCTCGTCCCGCCAGCGCCGCGAGACCGGCGCGAAGACGGTCTGCCGCGCCTGCCCGGTGCGCGCCGAGTGCGCCGCGCACGCCCTCGCCGTCCGTGAGCCGTACGGCGTCTGGGGCGGCTTCAGCGAGTCCGAGCGGCTGCGGCTGCTCGCCCTCGGCTGGGAGGACCTGGCCGACCGCCGGCAGGCCCGGGTCGACATCGCCCGTCTCGAGGCCCGCCTCGGCCGGCCGCACAAGACCGCCGTTCCGGACCAGCGCAAGGTCGCCTGACCCGCGCACTTCCCGCCGCCGCGCCCCGCACCTCGGGGCGCGGCGGCGTTTCGTTCGCGCCGACGCGTGCCGTACCGGCACCGCTTCTCGGCACTGCCCATCTCGCGGAACCGCTCGCCTCGCGGAACCGGTCGCCTCGCAAACCAGTCGCCTCGCAAACCGGTCGCCTCGCGGAACGGTCGCCTCGCGGAACGGTCGCCTCGCGGAACGGTCGGTAGCCGCCGATCGTGCCGCGACGGCCGACAGCGCTGTCCGACGCCTGCAAACTTGAGCGCGTCGACGACTCACGCGGGAACGGCCGCCGCCGCACTGGTTCGACGCGCTCGCCGGGCCCTCGTCGCCCTCGCGGTGCGGCGGACGGTAAGGGCTGGCCGGTCGGGGGCAGGACACCGGTCGACCGCCAGCCGTCGACCGCTGAACCGATCGCGCCATCAAGTTGGTAGGCAGCCATGACGACGGCCTTCACCCCGGGTTGTTCCGGCCACCCCGCCGGTCCACCCCGCCGGTGCGCCATGCCGTGGAACCAGATGACCAGCAGCCGGCAGGTCAGGCGACGGTCACCGGGACGGTGTGCCAACCGGTCGCGCCGTCCGGGGCCACCGGGCTGCGCTGCTCCGGCTGCGTCTCGCCGGTCGCGTCGGTGGCGCGCACCTGGAGGCGGTGCTCGCCCGGGGTGGCGTCCCAGCGCCACGACCACTGGACCCAGGTGTCCGACGACACGGCCGGGGCCAGCGTCGCCTCCCGCCAGGGACCGTCATCGACGCGTACCTCGACGCGGCGGACGCCCCGGTGCTGCGCCCACGCCACCCCGGCGACCGTCACCGGGCCGGCGGCCGGACGGCTACGGGCGCGGGGCGTGTCGATCCGGGACTGCGTCTTGACCGGGCCCTGGGCGGACCAGCCGCGCGGCACCCAGTACGCGTCGAAGTCGGCGAAGCTGGTCAGCTCCAGCTCGGTCAGCCACTTGCACGCCGAGACGTACCCGTAGAGGCCGGGCACCACCATCCGGACCGGGAAGCCGTGCTCGATCGGCAGCGGCTCGCCGTTCATCCCGACCGCGAGCAGGGCGTCCCGGCCGTCGCGCAACACCGACGTGGGGGTACCGCAGGTCCAGCCGTCGACCGCGCGACCGACCACCTGGTCCGCGCCCTCCTCCGGGTCCGCCTCGTCCAGCAGATCCTTGAGCGGCACGCCGAGCCAGCGGGCGTTGCCGATCAGGTCGCCGCCCACCTCGTTGGAGACGCAGGCCAGCGTCACGTAGCGCTCCACCATCGGCCGGGCCAGCAGGTCGTCGAAGCTCAACTCGATCGGGTTACGGACCCGGCCGTGGATGCGCAGCTTCCAGGTGACCGGGTCCACCTGCGGCACCACCAGCGCCGTGTCGATCCGGTAGAACTCCCGGTTCGGCGTGACGTAGGGGGCGAGCCGGGGCAGGGACAGGTCCGCGCCGGCCGGCACCGGCGGGGCGGGCGCCGCCGGCGCGGGCAGTGTCACCGCCTGCCGGGCGGCCGAGACGCCCCGCCGCCCGGCGAGCCAGTGCCCACCGAGCCCGGCCACCGCCGCCGCACCGGTCAGCAGGCCGGCGCCGCGCAGGAACCGGCGCCGCGACCCCAGGTCCCCGCGCTCCAGCGGCTCCCAACCGCCCGGGTTGCCCTCCTCACGCGCGAGCGCGGCGGCCACCGGAGACTGCGGCAGAGTGGCCGCCGGGCCGCGGTCCGGTCGCAGCGGGCCGGCCACGAAGGCCCAGAGCGTGAGCCCGCCGAGCGCGCCGCCGAACAGGGCGGGCAGCGCGTCGAACGCGTCCGCGCCGGCCCGGGTCAGCGCGGCGACGACACCGAGCACGGCGAACGCGGCGATGCCGGCCAGGCCGACCACCAGCCGTCGGGCCGCCGCCAGGCCGAGCAGCGCCGCGAAACCCGCCAGCAGCAGCGCCGTCCCGACCAGCAGGGCGATCTTGTCGTACGTGCCGAAGACGTCGATGGCGAACTGCTTGAGCGGCTCGGGCACCAGGTCGACCACGAGGCCGCCGACGGCGATCAGCGGGGCGGACCGGGGACCGGTCAGGACGGCCACCGGCTCGGCGACGCCGAGCGCCACCACGGCGGCGACGACACCGGACACTGCCGCGTGGCGGCGGGAGATCGTGCTCACCCGGCCCAGTCTGGTCGACCGGTCGGGCCGGCCGCCAATTCCGTCAGCGTTCCGTAAGCGAAACGGCCGCGCCGTCAGCGGCCCGAACAGGCGTCAGGGCACACCGCCGAGCCGGCGGTGTGCCCTGACGTCGGGCGTACTCCTCGGGTCAGAAGCCCGGGCCGTGCTGGTGGCCGTGGCCATGGCCGTGGCCGTGCCCACCGGCGGCGGGCTCCGCCTCGGCCGGCTTCTCCACGACCAGACCCTCGGTCGTGAGCAGCAGGCCGGCGATCGACGCGGCGTTGGTGACCGCGTTCCGGGTCACCTTCACCGGGTCGAGGATGCCGGACTTGGCCAGGTCGACGTACTCGCCGGTGGCGGCGTCGAGGCCGTGGCCCCACTCCTGGCCGATGACCTTCTGCACCACCACGTAACCGTCGTGGCCGGCGTTCTGGGCGATCCAGCGCAGCGGCTCGACGAGCGCCTTGCGCACGATCGAGACGCCGACCTTCTCCTCACCGGTGAAGCCCAGGTCGTCGTCGAGCACCGGCAGGATCTGGGCCAGCGCGGCGCCGCCGCCCGGGACCGTACCCTCCTCGACCGCGGCCTTGGTCGCGGCGATGGCGTCCTCGATGCGGTGCTTGCGCTCCTTCATCTCGACCTCGGTGGCCGCGCCGACCTTGATCACCGCGATGCCGCCGGAGAGCTTCGCCAGCCGCTCGGCCAGCTTCTCCCGGTCCCACTCGGAGTCCGAGGCCTCGATCTCCTTGCGGATCTGGGCGACCCGGTCGGCGACCTCGGCGGACTGGCCGCCGCCGTCGACGACTGTGGTGTTCTCCTTGTCGACCACGACGCGGCGGGCGGTGCCGAGCACCTCCAGGCCGACCTGGTCGAGCTTGTAGCCCAGCTCCGGGGCGACCAGCTCGGCGCCGGTCAGGATCGCCATGTCCTGCAGCATCGCCTTGCGCCGGTCACCGAAGCCGGGGGCCTTCACCGCGCAGACCTTGACGGTCTTGCGGATGGCGTTGACCACCAGCGTGGACAGCGCCTGCCCCTCGACGTCCTCGGCGATGATGAGCAGCGGCTTGCTGTTCTGGAGGACCTTCTCCAGCAGCGGCAGCAGCTCCTCGATGGCCGAGATCTTCTGCGTGGTGATCAGGATGTACGGGTCCTCCAGGACCGCCTCCTGCCCCTCCACGTCGGTGACGAAGTTCGGCGAGATGAAGCCCTTGTCGAACTGGAGACCCTCGGTCACCTCCAGCTCGGTGGTGAGCGCGGAGCCCTCCTCGACAGTGATCACACCGTCGCGGCCGACCCGCTCCATCGCCTCGGCGATCAGCTCGCCGATCGTGGCGTCCTGCGCGGAGATGGTCGCGACGTGCGCGATCGACTCCTTGCTGGCGACCTCGACGGCCTTGCCGAGCAGCGCCTCGGAGACCTTGGCGGCCGCCGCGTCGATGCCCCGCTTCAGGCCGGTCGGGTTGGTGCCGGCGGCCACGTTGCGCAGGCCCTCCCGGACCATGGCCTGGGCCAGCACGGTGGCGGTGGTGGTCCCGTCGCCGGCGACGTCGTTGGTCTTGGTCGCCACCTCCTTGACCAGCTGCGCACCGAGGTTCTCGTACGGGTTGGTGAGCTCGATCTCCTTGGCGATGGTCACGCCGTCGTTGGTGATCGTGGGCGCACCGAACTTCTTGTCCAGGACGACGTTGCGCCCGCGCGGGCCGAGGGTGACCTTGACCGCGTTCGCGAGGGCGTTGACACCGTGTTCGAGCAGGTGCCGGGCGTCATCCGAGAAGCTCAGGATCTTTGCCATCAGTATCCCTTCGAAGCGACGTTGCCCCGGCCCGGCGAGCCGGACCGGGGCAACGACACTGATCGGTTGCTTACTTCTCGATGACCGCGAGGACGTCGCGGGCGGAGAGCACCAGGTACTCCTCGCCGGCGTACTTGACCTCGGTGCCGCCGTACTTCGAGTAGAGGACGGTGTCGCCGACCTTCACGTCGACCGGCACGCGGTTGCCCTTGTCGTCGATCCGGCCCGGGCCGACAGCGAGGACGGTGCCCTCCTGCGGCTTCTCCTTGGCGGTGTCGGGGATCACGATGCCCGAGGCGGTGGTGGTCTCGGCCTCGTTCGCCTGCACCACGATGCGGTCCTCGAGCGGCTTGATCGCAACCTTGGTCGCGGTAGTCACGGGCATACCCTCCTGGGGTACTTGGTGTCGTTGCCGGTCGACACGCCGACCGGCGTCAATCTGCCACATGCCACCGGGCGGGGCCGTCGTCGCGGGTGCCGGTCCGCCTGGCGTTCAACGCTCGGGCACCAGGCCCGGGCGTTGGCACCCTCAGGGTGAGAGTGCTAATCGCAGGTTATTCCTCGGCTAGCACTCCGTCAAGGAGAGTGCCAGCGCGTCGCCCGTCGTGTCGCCTCCGGAGCGGGTCGGGAGAATGAGCGGATGGATCTCGACCAGCTCACCGCGCTGCGTACCCCCGAGGGGTCGGCCGCGCTCGCCGCGGCGGAGCGGGTGGCCGGCGGCGACCCGCTGGCGGCGGCCGCCGCGCTGCGCTCGGCCGGGATCCCGGTCGGGCTCGCGGCGGCGGCGCTGACCCAGGCGGAGCTGCGCCGCCGGGCGATCGGCAAGTTCGGCACGGCGGCGGCCCGGATGTTCCTCACCCGCCCCGGGCTGGAGCAGGCCACCCGCCGGGCGGTCGCCGACCGGCGGGCCGCCCGGCTGCGCGCCGCGGGTGTGACCACGCTTGCCGACCTCGGGTGCGGGCTGGGCGCCGACGCGCTCGCCGCGGCCCGCGCCGGCATCCGGGTGTACGCGGTGGAGGCCGACCCGGTCACCGCCGCGATGGCCGCCGCGAACGCCGAGGCCGCCGGGCTGGCCGGACTGGTCACGGTGGAGTGCGGCGACGCCACCGCGTTCGACGTGACCCGGGTCGACGGGGCGTTCTGCGACCCGGCGCGGCGGCGGGCCGGCAGCGGGCGGCGCATCTTCGACCCGAACGCCTACTCGCCGCCGTGGGACTTCGTCACCGGGCTGGCCGCACGCGTGCCGCGCACCGTGGTCAAGGTGGCGCCCGGCCTGGACCACGCGCTGATCCCGGCCGGCGCCGAGGCGGAGTGGGTGAGCGTCGACGGCGACCTGGTGGAGGCCGCCCTCTGGTGCGGCCCGCTAGCCAGCGTCCCCCGTCGCGCCACCCTGCTCCGGGAGAAGGAGGGGCCCCCTCCTAACGCCTCCGGTAGAGACGGGGCCCCCTCTCACCACCTCACCGGCAGCGGCGCCGACGAGGCGGAGGTGGGCGCGGTGCGGCGGTTCCTGTACGACCCCGATTCGGCGGTGGTACGCGCGCACCTGGTCGCGGAACTGGCCGCCGACCTGGACGCCACGCTCGCCGACCCGTCGATCGCCTACCTGTACGCGGACACGGCACACCCCACCCCGTTCGCCCGCTGCCTGGAGATCACCGACGTGCTGCCGTTCTCGCTGAAGCGGCTGCGCGCCCTGCTGCGGGAGCGCCGGGTCGGCCGGGTGGAGATCCTGAAGCGGGGCTCGGCGCTGGAGCCGGAGAAGCTGCGCCGTGACCTGCGCCTGGCCGGCGACGAGGCAGCCAGCCTGGTGCTGACCCGGGTGGCCGGCGCGCCCACCGTGCTGATCGGCCGCCCGGCCTCCGGCTGACCGACCCGTTCCGGCTCGCCGTGCGGCGGCGGTCGGGCTAGCTTGACGGTCATGGCGGGACAGGGCACTCCGGCGATCGTGCTGCTGACCAGGCGGAAGATCGCGCACAGCACCCATTCGTACGCCGTGTCGCCGGACGCGCCGAACTACGGCGCGCTGGTCGCCGACGCCCTCGGGGTGCCACCGGAGCGGGTGTTCAAGTCGCTTGTCACCGACGTCGACGGCGGGCTGACCGTGGCGGTGGTGCCGGTGACCGGGGAGCTGGACCTGAAGGCCCTCGCCGTGGCGGTCGGCGGCAAGCGGGCCGCGCTGGCCGACCGGGCGGTGGCCGAGCGGGCGACCGGTTACGTGCGGGGCGGGATCAGCCCGCTGGGGCAGCGCCGGGCGCTGCCGACCGTGGTCGACGCGTCCGCGCTGGCACACCCGACGGTGTACGTCTCGGCCGGTCGCCGCGGCCTCCAGGTGCAGCTCGCGCCGGGCGATCTGGTGGCGTTGACCGGGGCCGTGACCGCCCCGATCGCGGCCGGCTGAACCGGACGCTGGGAGCGTTTCCGCAGCCGGTGTCCGCCAGGTGACAACCGCGTTGCTGAATTGTTACCGCCGCCAACAAACTTCTGACCTCGGCACTCTTGCGGAGCGCGGGAAGCGCGGAATACGTTGCCGGACACAACAAAACACCGTCACCAACTCCCCCACCCCCGAAAGGACCCGTGCACATGCGCAAGGGCTTCCTCACCTTCGCGGCCGTCAGTCTCCTCGCGACCGGCAGCATGGCCGCCTGTGGAGACAGCGGCGATTCCTCCGACAAGGCCGGCGGTTCGAACGACAAGAAGCCGAAGATCGGCGTGATCCTGCCGGACAGCAAGTCCTCCGCCCGCTGGGAGGGCGCGGACCGCAAGTTCCTCAAGGCGGCGTTCGACGCGGCCGGCGTCGAGTCCGACATCCAGAACGCGCAGAACGACAAGACCGCGTTCCAGACCATCGCCGACCAGATGATCACCAACGGCGTCAACGTGCTGATGATCGTCAACCTGGACTCCGGCACCGGCAAGGCCGTGCTCGACAAGGCCAAGTCGCAGGGCGTCGCCACGATCGACTACGACCGGCTGACCCTGGGCGGCTCCGCCCAGTACTACGTCAGCTTCGACAACGAGGCCGTCGGCAAGCTCCAGGGCGAGGGCCTGAGCAAGTGCCTGACCGACAAGGGCGCCAAGAACCCGTCGATCGCGTACCTCAACGGCTCGCCGACCGACAACAACGCCACCCTGTTCAAGAACGGGTACGACTCGGTGCTCAAGCCGAAGTTCGACTCGAAGGAGTACACCAAGGTCGCCGACGACTCGGTGCCGGCATGGGACAACGCGCAGGCCGCCACGATCTTCGAGCAGCAGCTGACCAAGGCCAGCGGCAAGATCGACGGCGTGCTCGCCGCCAACGACGGTCTCGGCAACGCGGCCATCTCGGTGCTGAAGAAGAACAAGCTCAACGGCAAGGTCCCGGTGACCGGCCAGGACGCCACCAAGGAGGGTCTGCAGAACATCCTCGCCGGTGACCAGTGCATGACCGTCTACAAGGCGGTCAAGAAGGAGGCGGACGCCGCCTCCGAGCTGGCCATCGCGCTCGCCAAGGGCGAGACGAAGGACACCGGCCAGACCGTCAAGGACCCGGAGGGCAACCGGGACGTGCCGGCCGTGCTGCTGGAGCCGAAGGCCATCTACAAGGACAACGTCAAGGACGTCGTGGCCGACGGCTACATCACCAAGGACGAGCTCTGCACCGGTGCGTTCGCCAAGCTCTGCACCGACGCCGGCGTGAGCTGACCCACCCCGCCTCAGGCGGCGCCGCCCGGCACGGGACCACTCCCGCGCCGGGCGGCGTCCACGCCGGACGGGATCCGAGACCTCCCTCCGCCCAAAGGAGACCCCCGTGTCCGCAACCCCCCTGCTGGAGCTACGCGGGATCGACAAGAGCTTCGGTCCCGTCCAGGTGCTGCGTGACGTCGCCTTCGCCGCGCACCCCGGCGAGGTGACCGCGCTGGTCGGCGACAACGGCGCCGGCAAGTCGACCCTGGTCAAGTGCATCAGCGGCATCTACCCCACCGACGCCGGCGAGTTCCTCTTCGACGGCCGACCGGTGAGCATCAGCAGCCCCCGGGACGCCGCCGCGCTCGGGATCGAGGTCGTCTACCAGGACCTGGCGCTCTGCGACAACCTCGACATCGTGCAGAACATGTTCCTCGGCCGGGAGAAGCGCAGCGGCCTCGTGCTCGACGAGCCGACCATGGAGCAGATGGCCGCCGAGACGCTCGCCGGCCTCAGCGTCCGGACCGTGAAGTCGCTGCGCCAGCACGTGTCCAGCCTCTCCGGCGGCCAGCGGCAGACGGTGGCCATCGCCAAGGCGGTGCTCTGGAACAGCAGGCTGGTCATCCTGGACGAGCCGACCGCCGCGCTCGGCGTCGCGCAGACCGCCCAGGTGCTGGAGCTGGTCCGCCGGCTGGCCGACAACGGCCTGGCCGTGGTGCTCATCTCGCACAACATGAACGACGTCTTCGCCGTCTCCGACCGGATCGCGGCGCTCTACCTCGGCCAGATGGTCGCCCAGGTGAAGACCACCGACATCACCCACTCGCAGGTGGTCGAGCTGATCACCGCCGGCCGCTCCGGCGGCCTCGGCCTCGCCGGCGAACCGGGCAGCAACGGCACCGGCGCCGCGCCCGCCGACACCACACCAGGAGCCGTCCGATGACCGCCACCGTCGTGAAGAAGGAAGGCCCGGCCGGCGTCGCCCCGGCGCCGACCGTGGGCAGCCACGTGAACAACTACTGGCGCCGGGTACGCGGCGGCGACATCGGCGCGCTGCCCGCCGTGGTCATGCTGGTCGTGCTCGCGGTGGGCTTCTCGATCGCCCGCCCGTCGTTCTTCACGGCCGGCAACCTCGCCAACCTGTTCACCCAGGGCGCCGCGGTCACGCTGATCGCGATGGGTCTGGTCTTCGTGCTGCTGCTCGGCGAGATCGACCTCTCCGCCGGGTTCGCCAGCGGTGTCTGCGCGGCGATCCTGGCCAACACCGTCACCGTGCTCGGCTACCCCTGGTACGTGGCGGTGCTGGCCGCCGTCGTCACCGGCGTGGTGATCGGCGTCGTGCTCGGCCTGCTGGTCGCGAAGGTCGGCATCCCGTCCTTCGTGGTGACGCTCGCCGGCTTCCTGGCGTTCCAGGGCGTCGTGCTGACGCTGATGGACGAGGGCGCGAACATCGCGGTCCGCGACGACGTGCTGGTGGCGATCGCCAACCGCAACATCTCCCCGGTGCTGGGCTGGGCGCTGGCCGCGCTGGCCATCGCCGGGTACGCGGCCGTGCAGCTCCTGCGGCACCGCAACCGGTCCGCCCGGGGCCTGCTCACCGACCCGATCGCGGTGGTGGCCGCGCGGATCGGCGGGCTCGCCGTGGTGCTCGGCGTCGCGGTCTACGTGCTGAACCTGGAGCGCAGCCGCAACGTGCTGGTGGTCTCGCTCAAGGGCGTGCCGATCGTGGTGCCGATCATCGCGCTGCTGCTGGTCGTCTGGACGTTCGTGCTCCAGCGCACCAGCTACGGCCGGCACATCTACGCGGTCGGCGGCAACGCCGAGGCGGCCCGCCGGGCCGGCATCAACGTGGACAAGATCCGCATCTCGGTCTTCGTCATCTGCTCCGGGATGGCCGCCATCGGCGGCATCGTGGCGGCCAGCCGGGCCAACTCGGTCGACCCCAACACCGGTGGCAGTAACGTGCTGCTGTACGCCGTCGGCGCGGCGGTGATCGGCGGCACCAGCCTCTTCGGCGGCAAGGGCCGGGTCCTCGACGCCGTGCTCGGCGGCGCGGTGGTCGCGGTGATCGACAACGGTATGGGACTGATGGGATACAGCTCGGGCGTCAAGTTCGTGGTCACCGGCGTGGTGCTGCTCGCCGCGGCGACCATCGACGCGCTGTCGAGGCGGCGGGCCGCCGCCACCGGCACGCGCTGACCCGGGTACGGACACACCATGGCAGTGGCAATGCGCGCGGGTCCCAGTCAGGACGAGATTCGACGGCAGAACCTGGGCGCATTGCTCCGCTACGTGCACGTGCACGGGGCCACCACGCGCGCGGAGCTGACCACCGCGCTCGGGCTCAACCGCAGCACCATCGGCGCGCTGACCGCCGACCTGGCCGGCGCCGGTCTGGTCAGCGAGGGGACGCCGAAGGAGACCGGCCGGGCCGGACGACCGTCACTCGTCGTCCGGCCCGAGTCGGGACGGGTCTACGCGTACGCGTACAGCGTCGAGGTGGACCGGCTGCGGGCCGCGCGGGTCGGCCTCGGCGGCGAGGTGCTCGACCGCCGGGAGCTGGACCGGCCACGCAACCTGGTCGCCGGCGAGGCCGCCCCGCTGCTGGCCGGCGCCGTCAAGGAGATGCACCAGGCGGTGCCGGACGGCTCGTTCTGCGTCGGCGCCGGAGTGGCGGTCTGCGGCATGGTGCGCCGCGACGACGGGCTGGTGCGGCTCAGCCCCACCACCGGCTGGGTGGACGAGCCGATCGGCGCGGCGCTCGCCGCCGAGCTGGGCATCGACGTCCCCATCACGGTGGGCAACGTGGCCGACGTGGCCGCGTTCGCCGAGCACGCCCGCGGCGCGGCCACCGGCTGCGACAACGTCATCTACCTGTACGGCGACGTCGGCGTGGGCGCCGGCATCATCGCCGGTGGCCGGCGGCTGACCGGGCACGGCGGCTACGGCGGCGAGGTCGGCCACATGGTGGTGGTCCGCGACGGGGCGCGCTGCGACTGCGGCCGGTACGGCTGCTGGGAGACCGAGATCGGCGAGCACGGGCTGCTGCGGGCCGCCGGCCGGGCCGAGGCGCGCGGCCGGGAGGCGCTGCTGAGCGTCTTCGACGCGGCCGACCGCGGGGACGCCCGCGCGCAGAGCGCGGTACGGCAGGCCGGCGACTGGCTCGGCTTCGGCGTGGCCAACCTGGTCAACATCTTCAACCCGGAGATGGTCCTCTTCGGCGGCACCATGCGTGACCTCTACCTGGCCGCCGCCGCCCAGGTGCGCAGCCGGCTCAACCGCAACGGGCTGCCCGCCTGCCTGGAGCACGTGCGGCTGCGCACCCCGGAACTCGGCGACGACGCGGCCCTGGTCGGCGCCGCCGAGCTGGCCTTCGAACGCCTCCTGGCCGACCCGCTGAACTGATCGGCCCGGTGATCCGTACCAACGTGCGGACGGGCGGCCGGTGGGCTCGACCGTCCCGCGACCCCGCGTACCGGTCCGGACCGAGGAGGCACCGCAACCATGGCATCGCTGGAATCCGCACGTCGCCGACTGGCGCACCGGGTGACCCTGCTGCTCGTCGCGATCGGCGCGGGGATCGGCGTTCTTCCCGGCGCGGCTCTGGCCGCCCCCAATCCCGGGGTGCAGATGAACGCCGCGGACATGACGCTGCTCAACGGCGTCCGGCTGGCCGGGCTCTGGGAGATGCCGGCCGGCACGATGGCCGCCGAGAAGGGCCAGTCCCCCCGGGTACGGGAGGTCGGCGCGGAGATCGCCCGCCAGCACGGTGTCCTGGACCAGCTGGTGGTCGAGGCGGCGAACAAGCTGGGGGCGGTGCTGCCGACGGACCCGACGACCCAGCAGAAGGGTTGGCTGACCGAGATGCAGAACGCCAGCGGCGCGCAGTTCGACCAGATCTTCGTCACCCGGCTCCGGGTCGCCCACGGCAACATCTTCCCGGTGATCGGCGCGGTGCGGGCGAGCACCAAGGACCCGGTCGTGCGCAAGCTCGCCGAGGACGCCAACAAGTTCGTCAACGACCACATGACCATGCTGGAGAGCACCGGGCTGGTCCGCTGGCAGCAGTTGCCGCCGCCCGCGCTGCCGGCCGCGCAGAGCGATTCGCTGGTCGCCGCCGCCCAGGCCAACGCGTCCAGCGGCGGCGGGCTCCAGGTGGGCACCGGGATCGTGTGGGCGGTCTTCCTGCTCGCGCTGGGCACCGGCGGGTACACGACCTGGCGGCTGATGCGTCGCGCCTGACGGGCGTCAAGCGGGGCCCCTTCCTATACGCCAGGCGTTAAGAGGGGGCCCCTCCTTACGCCTCAGCCGTGCCAGGAGCGCCAGAGGGCGGCGTAGGGGCCAGCGGCGGCTACCAGGTCGTCGTGTGGGCCCAGCTCGGTGATCCGGCCGTCGGACACCACTGCCACCCGGTCCGCGTCGTGTGCGGAGAACAGCCGGTGCGCGATGGCGATCACGGTCCGTCCGTGCAGCACCGCGGCCAGCGACCGCTCCAGCGCGCGGGCGGCGCGCGGGTCGATCAGCGAGGTGGCCTCGTCCAGCACCAGCGTGTGCGGGTCGGCGAGCACCAGCCGGGCCAGCGCGAGCTGCTGCGACTGCGCCGGGGTGAGCGGATGCCCGCCGGCCCCCACGGTCGTCTCCAGCCCCGCCGGCAGCGCCTCCGCCCACTCCAGCGCGTCGACCGCGGCCAGCGCGGCGCGTACCGCCGCCCGGTCGGCGGCCGGCCGGACCATCGCCACGTTGTCGGCGAGCGTGCCGATGAACACGTGGTGCTCCTGGCTGACCAGCGCGACGTGGGTACGCAGCTCGTCCAGGGGCAGTTCGGCGAGGGGTCGACCGTCGACGGTCACCGCACCGGCCGACGGGGTGTGCACGCCGGCCAGCAGCCGACCCAGCGTGGACTTGCCCGCCCCGGACGGGCCCACCATGGCCAGCCGCTCCCCCGGTCGGGGCACCAGCGTCACGCCGTGCAGCACGTCGTGGCCGGCGCGGTACGCGTACCGGACGTCGTGCGCGGCGAGCCGACCCTCGGTGGTCGGCCGGCGCGACGCGACGGGCGCCGGGGAACGCTCGTCCGGCTCGGTGGCCACGCCGAGCAGCCGGGCCAGCGAGGCGCCGCCCACCTGGAACTCGTCCAGCCAGCCGAGCAGCCGTTCGATCGGGTCGGTGAGCTGCTGGGCGTAGAGCGTGGCGGCGGTGACCTGGCCCAGGCTGGCCCAGCCCTTCAGGTGGAACCAGCCGCCGATCAGCAGCGTGGCCACCATCGGCACCAGGTAGCCGAACTCGGCCACCGGCCAGAACACGGTCCGCAGGTACAACGTGTAGCGCTCGGCCGCGTACGAGCGGCGGATGTCGGCGTCGCCGCGGGCCCGGCGGCGGGCCGCCTGACGCAGCGCCTCGGTGGTCCGCGCCCCCTCGACCGTCTCGCTGATCCCGTCGGTGATGTCCGAGTAGGCGGCGTTCTCCCGCAGGTAGCCGGCCGGCGCGCGGCGCAGGTACCACCGGGTGCCGGCCCAGAGCACCGGCACCGCGAGCAGGCTGGGCAGCGCCAGCAGCGGCCCGGTCAGCACCAGCGCGCCGAGGATCAGCAGCACGGTCAGGGCCGCGATCAGCGTCTCCGGCCCGGCGAACCGGACCGTCCGCGACAGTGCCGACACGTCGCGGGAGGTGCGGGTGAGCAGGTCACCGGTGCCGGCCCGCTCCACGGTGGACAGCGGCAGCGCCAGCACCCGGTCGACGAACTCCTCCCGCAGCTCGGCGAGGACCCGCTCACCGAGCCGGGCCGAGGCCAGGTGCGCGAACCGGACCAGCACCGACTGCACCACCACGAAAGCGGCGATGGCGACCACCACCCGGTCCACGGTGGTGGCGGCCACACCCCGGGAGATCCCCTCGACCAGGTCGCCGAGCAGGCGCGGGGTGACCAGCCCGGCCGCCGCGGCGAGCGCGTGCAGGCCGAGCACGGTGGCCAGGCCACGCGGGTGCCGGCGGACCAGCTCCCGCACGTACCGGCGGACCTGCGCGGCGTCGGCGACGGGCAGCGCGTTGCTCATCGGTCCTCCTCCCGGCTCACCGTGGCCGCGTAGCGGGGCTCGGCGGCGAGCAGCTCCTCGTGCCGGCCCTCGGCGACGACCTTGCCGTCCTCCACGAAGACCACGTGCTCGGCGCGTCCGAGCACCAGCGGGCTGGTGGTGCAGACCAGCGTGGTGCGGCCGGACCGGGCCGCGGCCAGCCGGTCGGCGACGCGCGCCTCGGTGTGCGCGTCCACCGCGCTGGTGGGCTCGACCAGGATCAGCGTCTCCGGGTCGGCGACCAGCGCGCGGGCCAGCCGCAGGCGCTGCCGCTGCCCGCCGGAGAACTCCCGGCCCCGCTCGGCGACCGCGCCGTCCAGGCCGCCGGGCAGCGCCTCGACGATGTCCGTCGCGCTGGCCGCGGCCAGCGCCGCCTCGACCGTGGCGCGGTCCGCCCGGTCGTGTGGGTCCAGCTCCGTGCGGAGCACGCCGCTGAACAGCTGCGCGTCGTTGTCGGCCACCAGGATCCGCTCCCGCACCGTCGCCAGTGCCACGTCCCGCAGCGGTACGCCGTGCAGCGTCACGTCCCCGTCGGCGTACCGGCCGAGGCGGTCGGCGATCTCGGCCGCGTCCTGCGGTTCGGCGGCGGCCAGCGCGGTGAGCCGGCCCGGCGGCAGCACCAGCCCGGAGCGCGCGTCCACCAGCTCGCCCGGCCCGGGCGGCACCGGCACCGGCTGGGCCGGGTCGGTGAACTCCGGCGCGAGCCGCAGCAGCCGGACCACCCGGCGGGCCGCGACGTGCCCCCGGGTGAGCTTGTCGGCCGCCTCGGTGAGGTTGCGCAGCGGGCTGACCAGGAACGCGGTGTAGCCGTAGAAGGACACCAGCTCACCGGCGCTGATCTCGCCGCGCAACGCGAACCGGGCGCCGAGCCAGGTCACCAACACCACGAACACACCGGGCAGCAGGATCTGGGCGGCCTGGAGCAGCGACTCCACCCGGGCCACCCGCAGGCCGTCGGCGCGCAACGCCTGCGACCGTTCCCGGTAGCGGGCGGCCAGCACCGGCTCCCCGCCCACGCCGCGCAGCACCCGCAGGCCGGAGACGATGTCCGCGGCGCGCGCGGTGAGCCGGCCGGTCGACTCCCGGTACGCCGCCTGCTGCCGGTGCAGCGGCCGGATCAGCAGCGCGACGAGCGCCATCAGCAGCGGCACGCCGAGCACCACCACCAGCCCGAGCGGCAGTGACGCGGTGAGCAGGATGGTGGCGACGGTGACGATGCCGACCACCGCCCCGACGCCCCGGGCGGTGATGTCGATCGCACTGCCGATGTGCTCGATGTCGGACGTGCCGATGCTCACCACCTCGCCGGCGGCGACCCGGCGCGGCAGCGCGGCGCCGAGCCGGTTGGTGGCGTCCACGGTGACCTGCACCGTGCGGTACGCGGCGCCGAGCCAGTTGTGCACCGCGCAGCGGTGCCGCAGGATGCCGGCGCCGGCCTGGACCAGCCCCAGCCCGAGCAGGGCGAGGCTCCAGCGCACCAGCGCGTCCGGGTCGCGCTGGGCGAGCCCGGCCTCCACGGCCCGGCCGATCGCGGCCGGCACCAGCGCCTGGGCCAGCATCCAGATCACGCCGAGCGTCAGGCCGCCGCCGAAGTACACGGGATGTCGCCCGGCGAGCCACACCAGGTAACGGGTGGCGGACCGCGCGTCGGGGGTGCCGGGGTCGCCGGCCGGTGAGAAGCGCATGACCCACCGACGCTAGGTGGCGGCCGGTCCCGGACGCCAACCAGTTTCCGGGCGCCGTGACGACCGTCGTCTAGCGGTCGACCTCGGTGAAGTCCCAGCTGTGCGGTGCACGGGCGACCAGGCGCGTGGGCGGTTCGGGCAGTTCCCGGGGGTTGCTGCGCCACTTCGAGATGACCACCAGCCGGTGGTCGGTGGAGGAGAACACCTCGCTGCCGACGTGCATCGGGTCGTGCTCGAACTCGGGCAGCGCGGTCTCGCACACCCAGGTGATCAGCTCGGCGAAGCCGTACGGCTCGGCCTTCGCCTCCCACATCCGGACGATCATGTCGGTTTCCTCCCCGGTCAGACGCTGACCACGGTCAGCGGCATGGCCGAGTCGGCCGGCAGGTCCAGCCGGCTCGGGGCGACGCCCGCGGCGACCAGGTGCGACCCGAGCGCCGCCACCATCGCGCCGTTGTCCGTGCAGAGCTTCGGCCGGGGCGTACGCACCCGGACGCCGTGCTTCGCGGCCCGCTGCTCGGCCATCGCCCGCAGCCGGGAGTTGGCCGCCACCCCGCCGCCGATCACCAGCGTGTCGATCCCGCTGCTGCGGCAGGCGTCCAGCGCCTTGCCGACCAGCACGTCGCAGACCGCCTCCTGGAAGGACGCCGCCACGTCGGCCACCGGCACCGGCTCGCCGGCCCGCTGCCGCGCCTCGACCCAGCGGGCCACCGCCGTCTTGAGGCCGGAGAAGGAGAAGTCGAACCGGTGTCCGACCAGGTCCTTCGCGGCGGTCAGCCCGCGCGGGAAGGCGATCGACGCCGGGTCGCCGGCCCGCGCCTCCCGGTCGATGTACGGGCCACCGGGGAACGGCAGTCCGAGCAGCCGCGCCACCTTGTCGAACGCCTCCCCGGCCGCGTCGTCGATGGTGGCGCCGAGCGGCACCACGCCCCGGGCCAGGTCGTCGACGCGCAGCAGCGAGGAGTGCCCGCCGGAGACCAGCAACGCGATCGCCGGCTCGGGCAGCGGCCCGTGCTCCAGCGTGTCCACGGCCACGTGCGCGGCGAGGTGGTTCACCCCGTACACCGGCTTCTCCGCGGCCACCGCGTAGCCCTTGGCGGCGGCGACGCCGACGAGCAGCGCGCCGGCCAGACCCGGACCGGAGGTGACCGCGATGGCGTCGATGTCGGCGATGGTGACGCCGGCTTCGCGCAACGCCCGGTCCATGGTGGGCACGATCGCCTCCAGGTGGGCCCGGCTGGCCACCTCGGGCACCACCCCGCCGAACCGGGCGTGCTCCTCGACGCTGGAGGCCAGCGCGTCGGCGAGCAGCGTGTGCCCGCGCACGATGCCCACGCCGGTCTCGTCGCAGGACGTCTCGATGCCGAGGATCAGGGGTTCGTCAGCCATCCGCGTTCAGTCCTCGTGGCGCTGCATGACCAGCGCGTCGGTGTTGCTCGGTTGGTAGTAGCCGCGCCGCACGCCGATCGGCTCGAAGCCGTACGTGGCGTAGAGCCGCTGTGCGGGGGCGTTGTCGGCGGCGACCTCCAGCAGCGTGCTGCGGATGCCGCGCCGGGCCGCCTCGGCGAGCAGCGCCTCCAGCAGCAGCCGGCCCACGCCCCGGCGTTGGGCGTCCCGGCGGACCGCGATGTTCTGCACCCATGCCTCGTCGGGCGGGGCCGCGGCCAACCCGGCGTAGCCGGCCACCGCGCCGTCGTCGTCGATGGCGACCAGGTAGAAGTGCCCGTTGGCGAGTTCGTTCCAGAACATGCCCGGGGACCACTGCTCGGCGCCGAACAGGTCCGCCTCGATGGGCAGCACCTCGTCGACGTGCCACCAGCGGAACCGGCTCAGCCTCATCGCAGGACCGGCTTGTGGCCGGTGGCCGCCACCGCGTCCGGGCGGCGCAGGTAGAGCGGGGTGAGCGCCTCACCCGGGACACCCGCACGGATCCGCTCGGCGGCGAGTCGGGCCAGCGCCAGCGGGTCCGGGTAGCGCGGCTCGGCCCGCACCGGCAGGCCGAGCACGTCCGCGTACCGCTGGGCGCCGTCGCCGACCGCGACGGTGACCGCCAGATCGCGGGCTCGTTCGGCGACGACCGCCGGGGCGGCCACGTCCGGGC
Organism: Micromonospora sp. NBC_01392; assembly: GCF_045040125.1. Taxonomy (NCBI): domain Bacteria; kingdom Bacillati; phylum Actinomycetota; class Actinomycetes; order Micromonosporales; family Micromonosporaceae; genus Micromonospora; species Micromonospora sp. NBC_01392. Next base: position 6,445,895 of record NZ_CP109549.1, read on the forward strand.
CGGCGACGCGCCGCCCGGCGCCGTCGTAGACGGCCCAGTAGACCTCGCGCCGCCGCGCGTCGCTCGCCGCCAGCACCAGCTCGCCCGCGGCGGCGGCGTGGCTTGCGGCGGCGGGGTGGCTTGCGGCGGCGGGGTGGCTTGCGGCGGTCGGCTGGCCGAGGCCGTCCAGCGAGCAGACGCCGTACGTGGGGACGCCGAGCACCTGGGCCATGGTGGCGGCGGTGACCAGCCCCACCCGCAGCCCGGTGAACGGCCCCGGGCCGAGGCCGGCGACGATCGCGCCCAGGTCGGCCGGGCGCGCGCCCACGTCGGCGAGCACCGCGTCGACCTGCGGCGCGAGCAGCTCGCCGTGGGCCCGGGCGTCGACCGTGCACCGGGACGCGCGCAGCACGACGCCGTCCGCCGAGACCTCGGCCAGCGCCGCGGTCACCGCGGGCGTCGAGGAGTCCACCACGAGTACGAGCACGGTAAGCCAGCCTAGCCCGTCCCCCGACCTGGGCCGCCCACCGCATGCCGTCACGGACGGTAGCGTCCGGAGGGAACACTATGCCGTGAAGCGATATACCCAGGTGTCATAAATATGACCCAGTGGTATATCGTTCCGCCGCGACATGCCACCCTGCCGGGATGACGGAGAGTCACCTGGCCCATCAGATCGCCCGCACGCTGCGGCACGAACGCGACCGGGCCGGGCTCACCCAACAGGCGCTGGCCGCCCGCGCCGGGTTGAGCCAGGCCGCCATCGCCCGGATCGAGCGAGGCGACCGGCTACCCGGCCTGACCACCGTGGAGCGTCTCCTCGCCGCACTCGACCGGCAGCTACGGGTCGAGGCCGAGCCGCTCGACAGCCACCTGGACGCGGCGCTCGACGAGCTGGCCGGCACCGACCCGGTCGAGCGGCTCGATCGCCTCGGGCTGGACCGCCTGGTCGACGCGCTCGGCGACCTGCCCCACGTGCTGGCCGGCAGCACGGCGGCCGTGGTGCAGGGCGCGCCGATACCGGTGGAGGCGGTCGAGATCGCCGTGCGGTGGCGGGACTCCCCCTCGTTCACCGCGTTCCTGTCTCGGGCGCTCGCCCAGCGGTGGAACGCCCGCTGGGAGGAGTGGGGCGGCGTACGCCACGAGCCCGAGGAGCCGGGCGAGCACCGCTGGCGGACCCGCCACGGCGAGCTGCGGGCCCGGATGGTCGAGGAACTGCCCGAGCCGATCGAGGTGCGGCTGGGTGGGCGCACCTACCCGGTCGAGCCGCTGGTCCAGGTGGAGGTGGCCGACCGGCGCGCGGCCGAGCTGCTGCGCCGGCACCGGCACCGCCTGACGGCCGGCGCAGCAGGAACGGCCGGCGCAGCAGGAACGGCCGACACGGCCGACCGCACCGGCGGGTCAGCCGGCTGAGCGTTCCCAGTCGACGGTGGGCAGACCGGCGTCGGCGAGCGCCTTGTTGGCCGCGCTGAACGGACGGCTGCCCAGGAAGCCGCGCGGGTTCATCGGGCTCGGGTGGCCGGCCTCCAGCACCACGTGCCGCGCATTCGTGACCAGCGCCGCCTTCTTGCGCGCGTAGCCGCCCCACAGCAGGAAGACCACCCGCTGGTCGAGCGCGTCGAGCGCCCGGATGGTGGCGTCGGTGAACTCCTCCCAGCCCCGGTTGGCGTGCGAGCCGGGGGTGGCCTGGCGGACCGTGAGCACCGAGTTGAGCAGCAGCACACCCTGGGCGGCCCAGCCGTCGAGGTTGCCGCTGCGCGGCTTCGGCACGCCCAGGTCCTCGCCGAGCTCCTTGAAGACGTTGCGCAGCGACGGCGGCACCGCCACGCCCTCCCGCACGCTGAAGCTCAACCCGTGCGCCTGCCCCGCCTTGTGGTAGGGGTCCTGCCCGAGGATGAGCACCCGGGTCTCCGCCGGCCCGCACAACCGGTAGGCGGAGAACAGGTCCGCCAGCGGGGGAAAGACCGTGGCGGTCGCGTACTCCCGGGCGACGAAGTCGGCCAACGCCGCGGTGCGGGCCGAATCGAGGTGCGGGGTGAGCGCCTCCCGCCACGGCTCGGGCAGGAGCGCCAACAGGTCGAGGGCGGGAACGTCGTCGGGCATCGGCAACCTTTCGCAGTCGTCCCCGGGACTCTAGGCAGCGGGTACGACAGCGCTCAGTCGAGGGTCGCCAGCCGGGCCGCCCAGTCGCCGCCCACCGGCTCCAGCGTGACCACCCGCGTGTCGTCGTCCCGCCGGTCGATGCAGACCCGCAGGTGCGCGTCGACCAACTGCTCGACCATCCCCTCGCCCCACTCCACCACGGTCACCGCCTCGTCCACCGAGGCGTCCAGGTCGAGGTCGTCGATCTCGGCGCGCGGATCGGCGGACTCCCCCAACCGGTACGCGTCGGCGTGCACCAGCGGCACCCGGCCGCCCCGCGCCGGGTCCGGCCGGTGCACGCGGGCGATGACGAAGGTGGGCGACGTGATGTCGCCGCGTACGCCCAGGCCGGCGCCGACGCCCTGGGTCAGCGCGGTCTTGCCGGCCCCCAGCGGACCGCTGAGCAGCAGCAGGTCACCGGCGCGCAGCACGCCGGCCAGCCGCCGCCCGAACCCGTGGGTGTCGTCGAGGGTCCGCAGCTCCACCACCACCGTCACAGCGACTCCAGGAACCGCTCCAGCGCCGCGTTGACCTCGTCGGCGTGCTCCAGCATCACCACGTGCCCGCTGTCGTGGATCTTCACGAACTCGGCCTCCGGCAGCCGCCGGACGATCTCCTCCGAGTGCGTCACCGGCGTGATCATGTCCTTGTCCCCCACGATCACCAGCACCGGCGTGCCGGCCAGCGCGGCGAGCGCCGGGAACCGCGAGTGCGTGGCCAGCGTCCGCAGGTAACGGGTGACCGTGTCGGCCGAGGTGCGGGAGTTCATCGTCTCCACGTACGACACCAGGGCGGGGCTGGGCTTCGGGGTGCCGAACCCGTACTTGCGGGTGAGCAGCCAGGCCACGTTCGAGGTCGACTTGCGGGCCTTGTCGATCACCGTGCCGCCGTACCGGGTGGCGTTGCTCATCATGTAGAGCACCGGCGCGCCCACGCGACCGAGCAGCGCGGGCGCCACCAGCTTCGTCTCCGCCGCCAGGCCCCCCGAGGTGGCCATCAGCACGGTGCCGACCACCCGGTCGCCGAACAGCTCCGGGTACAGCTCGGCCAACGCCATGATCGTCATGCCGCCCATCGAGTGCCCGATCAGCACCAGCGGCCCCTCCGGGACCACCTCGTCGAGCACCCGGCGCAACGTGCGGCCCAGCGCGGTCAGGTCGTACTCACCGGTCTCCAGCCGCCCGGACCGGCCGTGCCCCGGCTGGTCGTACGCCACCACCCGGTAGTCGCCCCGCTCGGCGAGCAGCTTGCGCTGGAAGTGGAACGTGCCCATGTCCAGGCAGAAGCCGTGCACCAGCACCACGGTCGGGTGCCCGGCGACCGGCCGGGTCGGCTCGACCACCTCCACGTGGATGTCGGTGCCGTCCGGCATCTCCAGCCGGTACGCCTCGTCGTGGCGCTGCCGCCCGAAAACCTCGTGCGCGTACCGGTCGGCGGGGTCGTTCTTGAGCCGGCGGACCAGCACCCGCTCGCTGACCACGCCCGCCGCGAGCCCGGCGGCGGCCACCCCGACGGCGGCGCCGACCAGCCCGGCGACCTTCCCCGCGGCACCTCGCGGACGCGGCACCCGCAGCCGCTGGCTCACGGCTTCTCGCCGTCGTAGACGCGGGGCACCCGCACACCGCCGAACCGGGTGACGATCTCGTAGTTGATGGTGCCGACCGCCTCGGCCCAGTCGTCGGCGGTGGGCTCGCCGGCCGCGCCGCTGCCGAACAGCGTCACCACGTCGCCGGCGGCCACCTCGTCGTCACCGCAGTCGACCACGAACTGGTCCATGCACACCCGCCCCGAGATGGTCCGCCGCTCGCCGCCGAGCAGCACCGGACCGGTGTTCGAGGCGTGCCGGGGCACCCCGTCGGCGTAGCCGAGCGGCACCACGGCCAGGTTGCTCTCCGCCTCGGTGAGGTAGGTGTGGCCGTAGGAGACGCCGGTGCCGGCCGGCACCCGCTTGGTCAGCATCACCCGGGCCCGGGCGGTCATCGCCGGGCGCAGGCCGAACCGCTCGCCCGCGATCGGTGACAGACCGTAGACCGCGATGCCGGGACGGACCAGGTCGAAGTGGGTGTCCGGCCGGGTGAGCGTGGCCGCCGAGTTGGCCAGGTGCCGGTAACGGGGCCGCAGGCCGGCCCGCGTGACCATCTCCAGCCCTTCCCGGAAGACGGCGAGCTGGCGATCCGTGGTGGGGTGGCCGGGCGAGTCCGCGTACACGAAGTGGCTCCACACGCCGACCACCTCGACCAGGCCGTCGGCCTGGGCCTTCGCGGCGGCCTCCAGCAACGTCGGCCAGTCGGCGACCGTGGCCCCGCCCCGGGACAGCCCGGTGTCGATCTTGAGGTGGAGCCGGGCCGGGCGGTCCGCCCGGCGACTCGCCTCGATCATCTCGTCGAGCTGGCTCAGGCTGGCGCAGCCCAGGTCGACGCCGACGGTGATCCCGTCGTGCAGCGGCAGACCCGGATCGAGCAGCCAGGCCAGCACCGGCGCGGTGATCCCCTCCTGACGCAGCCGGAGCGCCTCGTCCAGGGTGCAGACGCCGAGCTGGTCCGCCCCGGCGTCGAGCGCCGCGCGAGCCGCCGGCGCCATGCCGTGCCCGTACCCGTCGGCCTTGACCACCGCCATCAGCTCGGCGCTGGTGCCGGCCTTGAGCCGGGCCACGTTCTCCCGGATCGCGTCGAGATCGACGCGCACCTCCGACTGCCACATGCCCCCAGCCTACTTCCGCCGGTGATCATCGTGGCCGGGAGCCGCGCGGCCGGTGCCCCCGCCGGCCAGCGCCCGCACCCGGATCAGGCCAGGCGGGCAAGCACCGGACGCAGCGCGGCGGCCACGTCGGGCGCGGTCACCGGGCCACCGCGGGCCGCCTCCCGACCGGCCAGCCCGTGCAGGTACGCCGCGGCGGCGGCCGCCCGTTCCGGGGCCAGACCGGCCGCGAGCAGCGAGCCGAGCAGCCCGGCCAGCACGTCGCCGGTGCCGCCGGTGGCAAGCGCCGGGGTGCCGGTCGGGTTCACGTACGCCCGGCCGTCGGGCGTGCCGACGATCGTCCGGTCCCCCTTGAGCAGCACCACCGCGTTCATCCAGGCGGCCAGCCGCAGCGCCGCGGCGACCCGGTCCGCACCGGGCATCTCGCCACAGAGCCGGGCGTACTCCCGGTCGTGCGGGGTCACCACGATCGGGGCGTCCCGCCCGCGCAGCCGATCGGCGAGCTTGCCGTCGACCAGCAGCGTCAGCGCGTCGGCGTCCAGCACCACCGGCACCGACGTGGCCAGCACCGCGCGCAACTCGGCGGCGGACGCGTCACCGGTGCCGAGCCCGGAGCCGCAGACCCAGGCCTGCACCCGGCCGGCGTCGGCGACCCGGTCGGTGGCGATCACGGACGGGTGCTGGTGCACCACCTCGGCCCGGGCGCCGCCGGCGTAGCGGACCAGGCCGGCGGGACCGGCCAGCGCGCCGCCGACCGAGAGCACCGCCGCACCCGGGTAGGTGGCGGAACCGGTCGCCACCCCGACCACCCCGCGGGAGTACTTCTCCGACGCGGCGCCCAGCGCCGGCCACCAGGCGGCCACGTCGGACCACTCGGTCACCCCCAGCGCCGGGGACCCGCGCAGCCACGGGGTGAGCCCGATGTCGACCAGGTCGACCTGCCCGGCCAGCGCGGCGGCCGGGCCGACCACCAGAGCCGGCTTGAGCGCGCCGAACGCCACCGTCACGTCGGCGTGGACCGCGCGCGGCCGGCCGGCGTCGGTAAGCGGGACGTGGCCGGTGTCGACCGCGACGCCGCTCGGCACGTCCACCGCGACCACGGTGGCCCGCGTGCCGTCCCGACCCCGGTGCTCGGTCAGGCTCGCGGCGAGCTGGTCGGCGGTCTCCCGCAGCCCACCGGTGCCACCGATGCCCACGATGCCGTCGAGCACCAGGTCGACCCCGGCGGGTGGCCGGTCGACCACCTGCCCACCGGCGGCACGCAGCGCGGCCAGGCCGTCGGCGTGGGCGCGCTCCGGGGTGAGCAGCAGGGCGGCGACCGCCGCGCCCCGGCGGGCCAGGCGCGCCCCCGCGTAGAGCGCGTCGCCGCCGTTGTCACCGGAACCGACGAGCAGCAGCACCCGGGCGCCGTAGACGCCGCCCCGGTCCGCCAGCAGCAGCGCGCAACGGCGGGCCAGCCCGGCCGCCGCCCGCTGCATCAGCGCGCCGGACGGGAGGGTCGCCATCAGCCCCGCCTCCGCCGCGCGAACATCCGCGACCCGCCACACCGGTCTCATGCCGTCCCGCCCCGTCCGTTCCCGTCGGCTGCGATCACGGCCTCACCCTACCGGCGGTGCGAGGGCCGGGCGGGGCGCCGGGACGGCCCTGTGGACAACCGGGGACGTTGTCCACAGGGTCGACGCGGTCGACTCTCACCGGCCTAGCGTCCCCGCTGTCCGGGTCCGGCCGATGGGCTCGGCGGGGTGGGGAGGTCGTCGTGGTCGAGGAGCCGTTCAGCGTCGATCCGGAGCTGCTGCGCGCGGTGGCCCGGGAGCTGACCGACGACGCGCACCGGCTGGCGTACGGGCCGGGCGGGGCGCCGGGGCCGGTGCCGCCGCCACCGGACGGCTGGCGGGCCGACGCGGCGCTCGACGAGCTGGACGCCGCGCTGCGCCGCTGGTCCGGCGCGCTCGCGGCCCGGGTGGCCACCACCGCCGAGGCGCTGCGCGGCGGCGCGGACGGCTACGAGGCGGTGGACGACCGGGCCGCCCGCCGCCTCACGCTGAGCGCCGCCGGCCTCCCCGTCCGCCCGGTTCCGGCGGGCGTCGCTCCGGGCGGCGCCCGGTGACCGGCGGCGAGACGCGTCGCCGCCCGCGCCCGGCGGGCGCCACCCGAGGCCCGAGACCGGCGGGCGCCACCCGAGGCCCGAGACCGGCGGGCGCCACCCGGGGCCCGGGGCCGGCCGGCACCCGTCCGCACCCGGCGGGAGCCACCCACGACCGAGGAACTCCCGCACCCCGCCGGGCAGCCACCGCACGAGATCGCCGGTCCGACCCGGGTCCGGTCGGCTACGCGCAGCTCTGGCGCGCCGAGCCGGGCGCCTGGCTCGCCACCGGGGCGGCCTGGCGTGGGCTCGCCGGCCCGGTGCGTCACCGGGCCGCCGGGCTGGCCGCCCGAGCCGACGCGCTCCGGCCCGGCTGGTCCGGCGCGGCCTCGACGGCCGCGCAACGGCGCCTCGGTGAGCTGCGCACCTCGTTGACCGAGGTGCTGCCCGCGCTGGTCGAGGTCGACCAGACGCTCGCCGAGTTCGCCAGCCGGGTGGGCGCGGCGAAGGCCCGCCTCGACGCCGAGGTGGTCCGCGCCGAGAGCGGCGGCCTGCGGGTGGACCGCTCCGGCACGGTCCGGCCGGATCCCGCCCGGCCCGTCACCCGGACCGGCCCCGCCGTGGTGCGGGCACAGGCCGGGATCCGGGACGCGCTCGCGCTGGCCGGCGCGGCGGACCGGGAGGCGGCCGACCGGCTGGCGGAGGTCGCCACCGCGGCGGTGACCGGCTGGGTCAGCGTGCCGCCCGCCTGGCGACCGGGGCCCGGCGCCGGTCCGGCCGAGGTGAGCCGCTGGTGGGCCGGCCTGAGCCCGGCCGAGCGGCGGTGGCTGGTCGGGCACGAGCCGGGTCGGGTCGGCCACCTCGACGGCGTGCCGGTGACCGCCCGCGACCAGGCCAACCGGCTGCTGCTGGCCGACCGGCGGGAGGAGCTGCTCGCGCGCCGCCTCGCGCTGCGGCGACCGCTGCCGGCCGGCCCGGCGGAGGTGGCCCGGCGGGCCCGGCTGGCCGGGGTCGAGGCGGCGTTGCGCGGCCTGGACGGGCTGGCCGAGCGGCTGGCCACGTCGGGGGCCCCGCGGGCGTACCTGCTGGGGCTCGACCCCGCCGGGGACGGTCGGGCGGTGGTGGCGCTCGGCAACCCCGACCGGGCCGGCGCGGTGCTGACCTACGTCCCCGGGATGACCGCCGACCTCGCGGACGCCCCGGCCGAGTTGGGCCGGGCCGCCCGGGTGCTCGAGCGGTGCGCGGCGATCGGGCCGGGCGAGGAGGCGGCGGCGGTCCTCTGGCTGGACTACGATGCGCCGGACTTCCTCCCCGAGGCGTCCGGCACCCGGCCGGCGGAGGCCGCCGGCCCGGCGCTGCACCGGTTCCAGGAAGGGCTGCGGGCCACCCACGACGGGCCGCCGGCCCGGCAGACCGTGCTCGGGCACAGCTACGGCTCGCTGGTCGTCGGCACCGCCGCCCGCGACCACGGGCTGGGCGCCGACGCGCTGGTCTTCGTCGGCTCACCCGGCGTCGGCGTCGACCACGCGGCCGAGCTGCGGATGCCGGCCGGCCAGGTCTGGGCGTCGACCGCGCCCGACGACGTGATCCGGCTGGCCCACCCGCCGGACGAGCTGGCCCGTCGCGCCGTGCTGGCCGGTACGCCGCTCGGCCCGGTGCTGGCCGCACACCACCGGCACCGCGAGCGGCTCTGGTTCGGCGCCGATCCGAGCGCGCCGGGCTTCGGCAGCCGGCGCTTCCCGAGCGGGCGGCACGGCCACACCGGCTACTGGGACGCCGACAATCCGGCCCTGGACGGGATGGCCCGGATCGTGCTGGGCCAATGAGCGGACGAGCGCCACGGGCGGGCCGGTCGGAGCGGCCGACGGCAGGCGGCGGGTGCGGACGCCGGGCGGGAAGACGCCACGGCCCCTCCGGTGTGGGCGGAGGGGCCGTGGCGGAGGCGGGTCGGTTACTCGACCGTGACCGACTTGGCCAGGTTCCGCGGCTGGTCGACGTCGTGCCCACGGGCGGCGGCGATCTCCGCGGCGAGCACCTGGAGCGGCACGGTGGTCACCAGCGGCGCCAGCAGCGTCGGCGTACGCGGCACGTAGATCAGGTGGTCGGCGTAGCGGACCACCGCCTGGTCGCCCTCCTCCGCGATCACGATGGTGCGGGCGCCCCGGGCCCGCACCTCCTGGATGTTGGAGACGACCTTGTCGTGCAGCATGCCCCGGCCGACCGGCGACGGCACGATGCAGATCACCGGCGTGCCCTTGTCGATCAGCGCGATCGGGCCGTGCTTCAGCTCACCGGCGGCGAAGCCCTCGGCGTGCATGTACGCCAACTCCTTGAGCTTCAGCGCGCCCTCCAGCGCCACCGGGTAACCCACGTGCCGGCCGATGAACAGCACGGTCGGCTCGGACTTCAACTCACGGGCCAGCTCGCGCACCGGCTCGATCCGGTCGAGCAGCTCACGCAGCTTGCCCGGCATCTCCTGGAGCTGGGCCACCACCGCGCCCACCTCGTCGGCGAACTTGATGCCCCGCACCTGCGCCAGGTGCAGGCCGATCAGGTAGCAGGCCACGACCTGGGTGAGGAACGCCTTGGTGGAGGCGACCGCGATCTCCGGGCCGCCGTGGGTGTAGAGCACCGCGTCCGACTCGCGCGGGATGGTCGAGCCGTTGGTGTTGCAGACGGCCAGCACCCGGGCCTTCTGCTCCTTGGCGTGACGCAGCGCCATCAGCGTGTCCATGGTCTCGCCGGACTGCGAGATCACCACGATCAGCGTGGACCGGTCCAGCACCGGGTCGCGGTACCGGAACTCGCTGGCCAGCTCCACCTCGCAGGGGATCCGGGTCCAGTGCTCGATGGCGTACTTGGCGACCAGACCGGCGTGGTACGCGGTGCCGCAGGCGACGATGAAGATCTTGTCGACGTCGCGCAGGTCCTGCTCGCTGAGGCGGACCTCGTCGAGGGCGATCTCGCCGCTCTCGGTGAGCCGGCCGAGCAGCGTGTCGGCGATGGCCTGCGGCTGCTCCTCGATCTCCTTGAGCATGAACCAGTCGTAGCCACCCTTCTCGGCGGCCGACGAGTCCCAGTCGATGTGGAAGTCCTTGCCGGCCGCGGGCTGGCCGGCGAAGTCGGTGATCTCGATGCTCTCCGGCGTGATCAGGACGATCTGGTCCTGGCCCAGCTCGACCGCGTCCCGGGTGTGCTCGATGAACGCGGCCACGTCGCTGGCCAGGTAGTTCTCGCCGTCGCCGCGACCCACCACCAGGGGCGAGTTGCGCCGGGCGCCGACCACCGCGCCGGGGATGGCGGCATCCACGGCGAGCAGCGTGAACGCGCCTTCGAGGCGCTCGCAGACCACCCGCATGGCGGCGGCGAGCAGCTGCGGGGTGTCGGTCTCACCGGCCGCGCGCAGGTCGGCCAACGCGCGGGCGATCAGGTGCGCCGCGCACTCGGTGTCGGTGTCGCTGGCGAACTCGACGCCCTCGTCCTCCAGCTCGGTGCGCAGCTTCGCGAAGTTCTCGATGATGCCGTTGTGGATCACCGCGACCCGCCCGTCCGGGGAGACGTGCGGGTGGGCGTTGCGGTCGGTCGGCCCGCCGTGCGTGGCCCACCGGGTGTGGCCGATGCCGGTGGTGCCGTCGCCGATGCCGATCGGGCTGGCGGCGCAGTCCTCGGGGTTGTCGGCGGCCCGCTCGGAGAGCACCTTCTCCAGGTTGGCCAGCTTGCCGGCCTTCTTCTCGGTCAGCAGCTCGTCGTCGCAGACGACGGCGACGCCGGCCGAGTCGTAGCCGCGGTATTCCAGCCGCCGCAGTCCGTCGAGCACGATGCCGAGCGCCGGGCGCGCGCCGGCGTAACCCACGATTCCACACATGGTCCGCAGCCTAGCCGAGTTTCGCTCATCGCGCGTGCGCGGAAGGCGGCTCAACGATCACTGAACTTGAGCGAACCGGTCAGCGGAGGCCGCCAACCGGACAAACCGCCACGGTACGTGAGTGATCCACTCCCCGACGTACCGCGATCTCGGGTGCCGGCCGGGGCGGGCCGCGTGGATGGCCGCCGCGCCCTACATTGAGAGGCCCGGGCGGCAGCCCCGGTCCACCCTCCGCGGTCGTCCGCGCCGTACCCCTGTGAGCTGAGCCGATGTCCGAGACGACCCCCAGTCCCGAGCCGACCCCCGGCCCGGTCGACCCGACCGCGACGCCGGGCGCCGGGGAGCCCGCCTCCTGGACGCCACCGGACGCGCTCGCCGCGCCGCAGCCCTGGGCGCCGCCCTCGCCGTGGTCGCCGCCGGCGTGGGACCCGAACCCGTGGGCGCCGCCCGCCTCCGCCGCGCCGCCCCACCCCGGCAGCGGGCACGGCTCACCGCCCGACGGGCCGGCCGCCGCACCACCGGGCGGTCCCGCTCCGGGCCACCCGGGCGGTCCGCACCACCCGGGCGACCCGAACGGTCCGCACCACCCGCACGGTCCGCACCACCCGGGTGAGCCGGGGGCACCGGACCAGCCGTCGACCGCGTACCCGCCGTCGACCGCGTACCCGCCGGGGCCCTACCCACCGGCCGCCTACCCGCCCGGGTCGTACCCGGCGGCGGGCTACCCGCCGGCCGCGTACCCGCCCGGGCCCTACCCGCCGCCGTACGCGTACCCCGGTGGGGCGCCGCGCCGGTCGAACGCGGGCTGGGCGATCGGACTGGTGATCACCCTGGTCGTCGCGCTGGTGCTGGCCGTCTGCGGCTGCGTCGGCCTGGGCGTGCTCGGCGGTCTCACCGACGGGAGGAGCAACTCCGGCGAGCCCTACGAGCGGCCGTTCATCGACGGGCCGGCCGAGCCCGACGGGTTCACCGACGAGCCGACCCCGGCGCCGGCCGTCCCGGTCACCACGCCCTCCGGCGGGCCCGGCCGGTTCACCGTCGTCTACGAGGTGACCGGGGCCGACCAGGTGTACGTGCAGTTCTACGACGCCGACGCCAACTTCCTCCAGCTCGACGACGTGGACGCGCCGTGGCGGCTGCGGTTCACCGCGAACGACCGCGAGCGGGTGCAGGTGATCGCGACCCCGGCCGAGTCCGGCGAGGTGAGCTGCCGGATCAGCATCAACGGCAAGGTCGTCTCGCGGAACTCGGGAGAATACGGCGCGACCTGCTTCGGGTGGTGAGGGTCCGGCGGCGGGCCGTAGGCTGGCCGCCGTGACCACGACCGATCCGCTGGTGGCCCGGATGCGGCCGTTCGGCACCACCATCTTCGCCGAGATGTCCGCGCTGGCCGTGCGCACCGGCGCGGTCAACCTGGGGCAGGGCTTCCCCGACACGGACGGCCCGCCGGAGATGCTCGCCGCCGCCGCGGAGGCGCTGCGCACCGGCCACAACCAGTATCCGCCGGGACCGGGGATCCCCGCGTTGCGCGCGGCCGTCGCGGCGCACCAGCGCCGGTTCTGGAACCTGGAGTACGACCCGGACGGCGAGGTCGTGGTGACGGCCGGCGCGACCGAGGCGGTCGCGGCGAGCATCCTCGCGCTCTGCGAGGCCGGTGACGAGGTGGTCTGCTTCGAGCCGTACTACGACTCGTACGCCGCCTCGATCGCGCTGGCCGGGGCGGTCCGCCGCCCGGTGACGCTGCGACCCGGCGCCGACGGCCGGTACGCCTTCGACCCGGCCGAGTTGCGTGCCGCGTTCGGGCCGCGGACCCGGTTGGTGCTGCTGAACTCGCCGCACAACCCGACCGGGAAGGTCTTCACCGCCGACGAGCTGGCGCTGGTCGCCGAGCTGTGCCGGGAGCACGGCACGTACGCGGTCACCGACGAGGTCTACGAGCATCTCGTCTTCACCGACGCCGCCGCGGCGCACCTGCCGCTGGCCACGCTGCCGGGCATGCGGGAGCGGACGCTGCGGGTCTCCTCGGCCGGCAAGACGTTCTCCTGCACCGGCTGGAAGGTGGGCTGGGTGAGCGGCCCAGCGTCGCTGGTGGCCGCCGTGCTGCGGGTGAAGCAGTTCCTCACGTTCGTGAACGCCGGCCCGTTGCAGCCGGCCGTGGCGGTGGCGCTCGGCCTGCCGGACGCGTACTTCACCGGCTTCCGGGACGACCTGCAACGCCGCCGGGACCAACTGGTCGCCGGGCTGGCCGACGCCGGGTTCGGCGTGCTCGCGCCGGAGGGGACATACTTCGTCACCGCCGACGTCACCGCGCTCGGCGGCCGGGACGGGGTGGAGTTCTGCCGGTCCCTGCCGGAGCGGTGCGGCGTGGTGGCGGTGCCGACGCAGGTGTTCTACGACGACACGGCCGCGGGTCGCCGGCTGGTCCGGTTCGCGTTCTGCAAGCGGCCGGAGGTGCTGGCCGAGGCGGTGACCCGACTGCGTCGGCTCCGGGACCGCGGATGAGCGACGGGTACGCCGAGCGGCTGCGCCGGCTCGCCGCCCAGCGCGGCTGCGACAGGATGCTCTCCGGCGTACGCCCGGAGTCGGTGCGGGAGCAGGTGGCCGCGCTCGCCGCGACGGCCGGCGACGACCTGCCCGACGTCTACGGTGCGGGCGGCCCGGTCGCGGAGCTGGAGCAGCGGGTCGCGGAGCTGCTCGGCGTGGCGGCGGTGGCGTTCTTCCCCACCGGCACGATGGCCCAGCAGGTGGCCATGCGTCACGGCGCGGAGCTGACCGGCCGGGCCGCTGTCGGCCTGCACCCGCTCAGCCATCCGCTGCTGCACGAGCGCGACGCGTACGCGCTGCTCGCCGGCGTGCGAGCGGTGCACACCACGTCCGCGCCGCGCAACCCGACGGCCGAGGAGGTGGCGGCGCTCGACGAGCCGATCGGCACGCTCTTCCTGGAGTTGCCGCTGCGCGACGCCGGGTTCGTGCTGCCCACCTGGGACGAGCTGGTCGCGGTCGTGGCGGCGGCCCGGGCGCGGGGCGCGCGGGTGCACGTCGACGGCGCCCGGATCTGGGAGTCGACGGTCCACCTGGGCCACTCGGCGGCCGAGATCGCGGCGCTCGCCGACAGCACGTACGTCTCGTTCTACAAGTCCCTCGGCGGTCACTCCGGCGCGGCGCTGGCCGGTGACGCGGAGCTGGTCGGGTACGCGCGCACCTGGCGGCACCGGTACGGCGGCACACTGTTCCAGCAGTGGCCGGCGGCGCTCGCCGCGCTCGTCGGGCTCCAGCGGGAGCTGCCCCGGCTGGGCGGGTACGTGCGGCACGCGACGGTGGTGGCGGAGGCGCTGGCCGCGCTGCCGGGCGCCCGGGTGCATCCGGCGCCGCCGCACACCCACCAGTTCCGGTTCTGGCTGCCGTATCCGGCGGCGGCGCTGGACGCGGCCAACCTGGCGCTGGCCGAGCAGGAGCGCGCGTGGTTCGTCGGCGGCTGGCGGGACAGTGCGGTGCCCGGGATGGCGCTGGCCGAGGTGACGATCGCCGGGCCGGCGCTGGAGCTGGACGCCGACGGCGTACGCGAGCTGGCCGCCCGTTTCCTGCGCCGCCTGCCCACCTGCTGACCCCGCCGCCCCCGGCCCGGAGCTAGCCGGCCGCCCGCGCCGGGCCGGCGTCCTCGCCGGACGGGCCGGAGCCGACGGCCGGGGGCGCGGCGGACCCGGCGGCCGAGGGCGCGGCGGCGAGGCCGGTGAGCGTGGCGCCGCCGTCGGCGAGCAGCGCCGCCTCGGCGTCGTCGACGAAGGCCAGGTCCGCCTCGACGTGCCGGCCGGCGGCCGAGAGCAGCAGCCGGACCACCGGGTCGTCGGCCTGCCGGCGCAGCCCGTCGAGGTTGCGCAGCTCCCGCATGAGGTGGCCGCGCTGGTTGGCCAGCACGGTCCGGACGGTGTCGGCCCGGCCGGACCGGGCGGCGGCGGTCACCTTGAGGAAGAAGTCGTCCCGGAAGCCGCCGCTGCGCGGGCTGGGCGCGGTCAGCCAGCGGTCGAGTTCGGCGCGGCCGTCGGCGGTGATCTCGTAGACCACCCGGTCGGGCTTGACCGGTTGCGGCTGCCGCTCGGCCACCACCAGGCCGTCGCGGGAGAGCCGGTCGAGGATCTGGTAGAGGTGCCCGATGTTGAGCGGGCCCCACTGCGGCCCGACCGCCGCCTCGAACGCGCTCTTCAGCTCGTAGCCGTAGCTGGGGCCGCGGGCGAGCAGGGCCAGGACCGCGTGTTGGATCGCCACCGTCTTCTCCGATCCGGTTCCGGGCGGGTGCCCCGGGCGGGGCCTTGCATTGTCACAATGTATCGCGCAGAGTGTGCTCAGCACACGGGGAGGCGCGATGGTCGGGTTCATCTGGGGTCAACTGCGCGGTCGGGCCGGCCGCTCGGTGGCGCTGCTGGTCGGCGTGCTGGTGGCCACCACCGGTTTCGTGGTGCTGACCGGCGCCACCACCACCTCCCGGCTGGCCGTGACCGGCACCGTGGAACGCAACACCCGGGCCGCCTACGACATCCTGGTCCGGCCCAAAGGGACGCGCACGCCGTTGGAGGCGGAGCGCGGCCTGGTCCGGCCCAACTATCTCTCCGGCAGCTACGGCGGCATCACCACCGCGCAGTACGACCGGGTCCGGGCCGTCGAGGGAGTGGACGTCGCCGCCCCGATCGCCATGCTCGGCTACTCCACCACGTCGATCGAGGTGCCGCTCGACGTCACCGCGGCCGTCGACCCCGCGCTGGACCGGCAGCTCATCCGCATCGACCGCGAGTTCCTCGCCGAGCGCGGCCTGAGCCACGCGCCGGCCCAGCCCACCTACGTGTACGTCACCACGCATCCGCTGCTCTACCCGGTCATCGGCGACGAGTACTACCCGGACGCGGTGCGCTACACCGACGGGCGGACGTACGACACCAACGACTGCGGGCTGCTGCCCCGGGAGGTGCTGCCGGGTGGGCGTACCGCGCCGCTCTGCGACCTGCGCATCGAGCAGTCGAACGGGTTGCAGGACGTCAGCGAACGGCAACTGTGGAAGGTGGAGACGTTCCGGATGCTGCCCGGTGGGCGCTTCGAGCGGCCGGCGACCGAGGGCGTCACCAACCTCGACGCCCCCGCCATCCCGGCTTCCCGCGTGACCGTGACGGTGCGCCTGACCGTGCCGTTCCTGCTCGCCGCCGTCGACCCCGGCGCCGAGCAGAAACTGGTCGGCCTCGACGCCGCGGTGGTCACCGGCCGGCCGCTCACCGCCACCGACACCACAGTGGTGACCCGGGAGCGCGGCCTGTCCAGCCGGACGCTGCCGGTGCTCGCCACCAGCCGCCCGTTCCTCGACGGCGCGATCCGGGCCAGCTACACCCGCCTGCCGCTGGACCGCACCATCGCCGGCGTGCCGCCCCGGGAGCTGGCCGGACGGCTGCGCGGCGTACCGGCCACCCCGGCCGGTGGCACGCAACGGGACGCGCTGAGCGCCTACCGGGCCCAACTCGCCGCCGGGCTCGGTCCGCGTACCTGCTGCCACGGCCAGTTGCAGGTCGTCGTGCAGCCGGGGCAGGCCGGCTACGACCGGCTACCCGACGGCGCGCTGCGGGTCCGCCCGGCGCCCGCCGACCCGGCCGTGTACGGCGACTCGCAGGATCTGGTCACGCTGCCCCGACCGTGGCTCAGCGAGGACACCGGCTACCGGCCGCTGACCCAGCTCCGGTTGGGTCGTGGCGACCGGGACGCCCGGCAGTGGCAGGCCGTGGGGCTCTTCGACCCGGAGAAACTGACCGGCTTCAGCGACCTGGGCAAGGTGCCGCTGGAGACGTACGAGCCGCCGCGCGCCGACGGGGCCGACGACCGCAGCCGCGCGGCGTTGGGCGGGCGACCGCTGGAGCCGAGCGGCAACCCGGCCGGGTACCTGTCCGCGCCGCCGCTGCTGCTCACCAGCCTGTCCAGCGTGCCCGGGCTGCTCTCGGCCGGCAGCAGCCCGCAGCGCACCGCGCCGATCAGCGCGATCCGGGTCCGGGTGGCCGACGTGGACGGTTGGAGCGAGCGGTCCGCCGAGCGGGTCCGGCTGATCGCCGAGAAGATCGCCACCACCACCGGCCTCGACGTGGACATCACGCTCGGCTCCTCCCCCGCCCCGCAGACCGTCGAGCTGCCGGCCGGCGCGTTCGGCCGCCCCGACCTGCGGCTGACCGAGAACTGGTCGGCCCTCGGCGTCGCCTCGGTCATCACCCGCGCGGTCGACCGGAAGAGCGCCGTGCTGTTCGCGCTGGTGCTGGTGGTCTGCGCGCTCTTCCTCGGCAACGCGGTCACCGCCGCCGTCCGGGACCGCCGGTCCGAGCTTGCGGTCCTGGCCTGCCTCGGCTGGCCGGCGCGTCGCATCGGCGCACTCGTGCTCGGCGAGGTCGCCACGCTCGGCCTGGTCGCCGGGCTGCTCGCGGTCGGCCTGGCCGTCCCGCTCGGCCGCGCCCTCGACATCGACGTCGACTGGCGGCGGGCGCTGGTCGCCGTACCGGTGGCCCTGCTGCTGGCGCTGGTCGCGGGCCTGGCGCCCGCGCTGCGGGCCGCACGCGCCCACCCGGCCGCCGCGCTGCGCCCACCGGTGGCCGGCACGTTCCGGGCCCGCCGGTCCCGGAGCATCGCCGGGATGGCAGTGGTCAACCTGGCTCGCGTCCCCGGGCGCACGCTGCTCGGCGCCGCCGCGCTCGCCATCGGCGTGGCCGCGCTCACAGTGGTCGGCGCCGTCGGCTACGCGTTCCGCGGCGCGGTCGTCGGCAGCCTGCTCGGCGACACCGTGTCGTTGAGCGTGCGCGGCGCGGACACGCTCGCCGCGGCGGCCACCGTGCTGCTCGGCGCCGCCGCCGTCGCCGACGTGCTCTACCTGGACGTCCGGGACCGGGCCACCGAGCTGGCCACGCTGCGGGCCACCGGCTGGACCGACGGCGCGCTGGCCCGCCTGATCGGCTACCAGGCGCTGCTCCTCGGCGGGCTGGGCGCGACCGCCGGCGGCGGGCTCGGCCTGGCTGGCGCGGCCTGGCTGGTCGGCGACGTGCCGGCCGCCCTGGTGACCGTCGCGGCCCTGGTCGCCCTGGCCGGGGTGCTGCTCACCTGTCTCGCGGCGCTCGTCCCGGCCGGACTGCTGCGCCGCCTGCCCACCGCGCGACTACTGGCCGAGGAGTGACAATGGAACCGAGCACCGGAAGCACCGTGCGGGCGGAGGGGCTGGTCCGCGCGTTCGGCGCCGGCACCGAGCGGCTCACCGCCGTCGACGACGTCTCCCTGGAGATCGCGGGCGGTTCGGTGGTGGCGCTGACCGGGCCGAGCGGCTCCGGCAAGTCCACCCTGCTGCACCTGATCGGCGCGATCGAGCGGGCCGACCGGGGCCGGCTGACGGTGGACGACGTCGAGGTCACCGCGCTGCGCCGGGCCGCGCTGGCCCGCTACCGGCAGCGGGTCGGCTTCGTCTTCCAGCGCTACCACCTGCTGCCGGCACTGACCGTGCTGGACAACGTGATCGCCCCGGTGCTGCCGCTGCGGGCCGGTCGCGCCGACCACCCGGCCCGGGCCCGGGAGCTGCTGGCGGCCGTCGGGCTGGCCGGCCGGGAGCGGGCACTGCCGGCCCAGCTCTCCGGCGGTCAGCAGCAGCGGGTCGCCATCGCCCGGGCGCTGATGGGCCGGCCCCGGCTGCTGCTGGCCGACGAGCCCACCGGCAACCTGGACTCCACCACCGGCGCGCAGATCCTCGACCTGCTGCTCGACCTGCGGGACCAGCACGCCATGACGATCCTGCTGGCCACGCACGAGCGGGCCGTCGCCGCCCGGTGCGACCGGTTGATCCGGCTCGGCGACGGCCGGATCGTCGAGGACGTCGACCTCACCGACGGCGAGGACCCGGCCGACACGTTCGACCGGGCCACCCGGCTGCGGCTCTGACCGGCCGCCCGACTGGGCGGGCGACCGGGCGGCGGCTCCGATCCCGCGGTACGCGGGCTGGCCCGATCAGGCGACCGGGCTGGCGGTGCGGACCTGCTCGGCGATGCGCTCGGCTACCGCGCGTGCGGTGTCCTCGGTGGCCGCCTCGACCATCACCCGCACCAGCGGCTCGGTGCCGGACGGGCGCAGCAGCACCCGGCCGGTCTCGCCCAGCTCGGCCTCGGCCCGCTCGACCTCGGCGCGGACGGCCGGCGCGGCGGCGCCCACGGTCCGGTCGCCCACCGGCACGTTGATCAGCACCTGGGGCAGCTTGGTGACCACGGCGGCCAGCTCGGCCAGGGAGGCGCCGGTGGCCGCCATCCGGGCCATCAGGTGCAGGCCGGTGAGCACGCCGTCGCCGGTGGTGGCGAACGCGGGCAGCACGATGTGGCCGCTCTGCTCGCCGCCCAGCGCCAGGCCGGAGGCGCGCAACTCCTCCAGCACGTACCGGTCACCGACCTTGGTCTCGACCAGCCGGATGCCGTGCGCGGACATGGCCAGCCGCAGGCCGAGGTTGCTCATCACGGTGGCGACCAGGGTGTCCTGGGTCAGCTCGCCGGCGTCCCGCATGGCCAGCGCGAGGATCGCCATCACCTGGTCGCCGTCGACCTCCGCGCCGTCGGCGCTGACCGCGACGCACCGGTCGGCGTCGCCGTCGTGGGCGAGGCCGAGATGCGCGCCGTGCTCGACCACTGCGGCGCGCACCGCGTCGAGGTGGTTGGAGCCGCACCCGTCGTTGATGTTGAGGCCGTCCGGCTCGGCGTGGATGGCGATGACCTCGGCGCCGGCCTCCTGGTAGGCCACCGGGGCCACATCGGCCGCCGCGCCGTTGGCGCAGTCCACCACGACCTTGATCCCGTCGAGCCGGTGCGGCACGGTGCCGACCAGGTGCTGGACGTAGTGGTCCGCCCCGTCGAGCAGGTCGTTCACCCGGCCCACCCCGGCGCCGACCGGCCGGTCCCAGGCGGTGGTGGCGTTCGCCTCGACGGCCGCCTCGATCCGCATCTCGATCTCGTCGGGCAGCTTGTGCCCCCCGGCGGCGAAGAGCTTGATGCCGTTGTCCGGCATCGGGTTGTGCGAGGCGGAGAGCATCACGCCCAGGTCGGCCTTGATCTCGGCGGTGAGGAACGCCACCGCCGGGGTGGGCAGCACACCCACCCGCACCACGTTGGCGCCGGCGCTGGTCAGGCCGGCGACCACCGCCGCCTCCAGCATCTCGCCGCTGGCCCGGGTGTCCCGACCCACCACCGCGAGCGGCGGATGACTCCGGTCGGTCTCGGCCAGTGTGTGGGCCGCGGCCACCGCGACCGCGAGCGCCAACTCCGGGGTGAGATCCGCGTTCGCCCGCCCGCGTACGCCGTCCGTGCCGAACAACCGGCCCATACCCGCCAACCTCCGTGGAACTGCCGTTGAGGAGAGAAACGCGGAACGGCCGGGCCGCCCCCGCAGAAGGGAGGCGGACCCGGCCGTCCGTCAGAAGTACAAGACGCTGGTGATCAGCGCTTCGAGTACTGGGGAGCCTTACGGGCCTTCTTGAGGCCGTACTTCTTGCTCTCCTTGACCCGGGCGTCACGGGTCAGGAAGCCGGCCTTCTTCAGGGCCGGACGGTCGTCGGGCTCGTTGACGATCAGCGCCCGGGCGATGGCGAGCCGCAGCGCGCCGGCCTGGCCGGTGGTGCCGCCGCCCCGCAGGTTGGCGATCACGTCGAACGCCTCGGGCTTCTCGGCGGTGACCAGCGGGTCCTTGATGAGCTGCTGGTGCACCTTGCTCGGGAAGTAGGCCTCGAGGTCGCGGCCGTTGCAGGTGATCTTGCCGCTGCCCGGGACGATCCGGACCCGGACGATGGCTTCCTTGCGACGGCCCACGGTCTGGATCGGGCGGTCACCGCGGGGCGCGCGCGCGACGGGCGCCGGCGCCTCGGTGGCCTCGGGGGCGACCTCGGTCTCGGTGATGTCGGTCATGCTGCTTCCTTCGCCCGCGCTCACTGCGCGATCTGCTTGATCTCGAACGGCGCCGGCTGCTGCGCGCCGTGCGGGTGCTCGGCACCGGCGTAGACCTTCAGCTTCTTGAGAATCTGACGGCCCAGCTTGTTGTGCGGGAGCATGCCCTTCACGGCCAGCTCGATGGCCCGCTCGGGCCGCTTGGTGAGCAGCTCGTCGTAGCCGACCCGCTTCAGACCACCCGGGTAACCGGAGTGGCGGTAAGCGACCTTGGTCTGGCGCTTGTTGCCGGTCAGCGCGACCTTGCCCGCGTTCACGATGACGACGAAGTCGCCCGTGTCGACGTGCGGCGCGAAAGTCGGCTTGTGCTTGCCACGCAGCAGCGTGGCGGCGTGGGTCGCCAGGCGGCCCAGCACGACATCAGAGGCGTCGATGACGTGCCACTGACGCTCGATCTCACCCGGCTTCGGGCTGTACGTACGCACAGGTCTACCTTGTCTCGTCGTCGGTCTGGGGTCGCGCGCCGAGGTAACCGGGGCTTCCCAGTCGAACCAGCGCGCACGAACGACCAAGCGTACCTGATGCGGCACGCCTAAGAATGTCGTACAACAGCAGGCAACGATACCCGGCCGCCCGGTGGCAGGTCAAAACGGGGTCGCCCCGCGCTCGACCTGCGCCTGCGCGTGGCGCCTGTCACACGCCGGCCAGCCTACCCGGCCCCGGTCGCAGGTACACCGCCCAGGTCACCAGGAAGCACAACGCGTACCAGCCGACGAACGCCAGGTAGGCGGCGTCGGCGGTGCCGGACGTCAGGAACGACTGCCGGAACGCCACGTTCACCAGCACCCCGCCGGACGCGCCCACCGCGCCGGCGATGCCGATCAGCGCGCCGGCCAGGCGCCGCGCCCGCCGCTGCGCCGCCTCCCGGTCCCCGGTCAGCTCGGCCTCGGTGACGGCCCGGGCCCGGAAGATCGCCGGGATCATCTTGTACGTCGAGCCGTTGCCGATCCCGGAGAACACGAACAGCGCCAGGAACCCGGCCAGGTAGAGCGGGAAGGAGCGGTCCCGGGCGGCGTACAGCACCAGCCCGGCGCCGCCGGCCATCGCGACGAAGTTCCAGAACGTGACGCGCGCCCCACCGAGCCGGTCGGCGAGCTGGCCACCGACCGGCCGGACCAGCGAGCCGACCAACGGCCCGAGGAAGGTCAGCCAGGCGGCGTCGACCGGGGTCGGGAACCGGCCGGCGAACTGGAGCTGGAGCACCTGACCGAAGGCGAAGCCGAAGCCGATGAACGAGCCGAACGTCCCGACGTAGAGCAGCGACATCACCCAGGTGTGCGGGTCACGGGCCGCCGCGCGCAGCGCGCCCGGCTCGTTGCGCGCGCCCGGGACGTTGTCCAACCACCGCGCCGCGGCCAGCGCGGCGAGCACGATCAGCGGCAGGTAGACGGCCGGCACGAGCCAGGGGTACGCGGCCCCCGCGGTGGCCAGCACCGCCAGCCCGACGAGCTGCACCGCCGGTACGCCGAGGTTGCCGCCGCCGGCGTTGAGCCCGAGCGCCCGCCCCTTGAGCCGGTCCGGGAAGAACAGGTTGATGTTCGCCATCGAGGAGGCGAAGTTGCCGCCGCCCACGCCGGACAGGCAGGCCAGCACCATCAGCGTGGCGTACGACACGCCGGGCCGGATCAGCACCGCCATCGGCACCGCCGGCACCAGCAGCAGCAACACGCTGACGATGGTCCAGTTCCGGCCGCCGAACCGGGCCACCGCCAGCGTGTACGGCAGCCGCAGCACCGCGCCCAACGCGGCCGGCACGGCGGTGAGCAGGAACTTCCCGGCCGGGTCGATGCCGTAGCCGGGGCCGAGGAAGAGCACGGTCACCGACCAGAGGCTCCACACCGAGAAGCCGACGTGCTCGGCGAAGATCGACACCCACAGGTTGCGTCGGGCGATCCGGGCGCCGCCGGCGGCCCAGAACGCCGGGTCCTCCGGACGCCAGTCGGTGATCGGTCCCGGGCGGCCGGTGGCGGCCGGCGCCGGGGGCGCGGTCGGGGTCGGGGCTGAAGCGAGCGTGCTCACGGCGACTCCTCCTCGTCGGTGACGAGGAGGACGCTAGGAACGGGCGGTTTCCCCGGGGTGCCCCGCGCGCGTCGGGCCGGAAACGGCTACCGCACGTCCGCCGGACCGCAACGGTGAGATCGTCACAGCTCCTGGAGGATCCGCAGCGCCCGGCCGACCCGCTGCATGGTCTCGGCGTCCGCCACGTCCACGCACTCGGTGAACCACTTCTTCATCGGCGAGGAGAGCCGGTCGGGCATCACCACGAAGCCGCCCGTGCGTACCGCGAGCGGCGAGTCGCGCAGCAGCGACTCCTCGACCACCTCGGCCACGATCACGATCGGCACGTCGGTGGCGTTGTAGACGTCGGAGCTGATGACCAGGCCGTACCGTTCCCGGGCGCCGGAGATGCGCCAGACCTCGCCCCTACGCAGCACGCGGACGCCCGCCGCCGAACAGGGCGTCGTCGACCATCGCGGCCTCCTGGGCGTCGGCCAGGGCGGCGGATTCCAGGTCCAGGCCGGCTCGGCTGACCGCGGCGGCGTGCGCGGTGAAGACCTCGCGCAGCGCCTTCTCCCGGGCGGCCCGGTCCATCCAGGCGGAGAGGGAGAGCCCTTCCCGCTTGGCGAACCGGCGCGCCTCCTCGATGGTCTCGTCGGAGAACGACAGTGTCACCTTGGCGGTCATGCCGAGCAGAATACCCACCGGTATGACCGCCAGTCATCCCCGCTCGCGCGGACCGGGGAACCGGACACCGGGGTCACTGCGGACGGCGACCGCCGAAGACGGCGAAGCGCCATTCCTTGAAGAAGCAGTCCACGTCCGCCAGCCCGGCCTCGCCGAGCCAGCGACACTGGTCGGCCACGGCGGCCGGCCGGTCGTAGCGCATCCGTGCCCGGGAGGCGGCGATCTCGTCGGCGTCGGAGCCCAACTCGGTGATCCGCGCCGTCCACACCTCGTCGTAGCGCCGGTCCAGCGCCGGGGTGGGGCCGGCCACCTGCTCGGCGTTGACGAACACAC
This sequence comes from Micromonospora sp. NBC_01392, assembly GCF_045040125.1. Lineage (NCBI taxonomy): Bacteria > Bacillati > Actinomycetota > Actinomycetes > Micromonosporales > Micromonosporaceae > Micromonospora > Micromonospora sp. NBC_01392. The sequence continues at coordinate 6,469,653 of NZ_CP109549.1, forward strand.
CGCCGGGCACGAGCGCGTCCGCCGCCCGGCGGTAGAGCGCCCGCTTGCCGTCGTCGTCGAGGTGGTGGATGGCCAGCGCGGAGACCACCGCGTCGTAGCGGCCGGCGGGCAGCGGGTCGGCCAGGTCGGCGTGGACCGTGCGGTGCGGCACCCCGCGGGCGGTCAGGTGGCCGGTGGCGACCGCGAGCATGGCGGGCGCGCCGTCCACAAGCGTCAGCCGGACGCCGGGGACCGCCGCGGACAGCAGCAGGGAGAGCAGGCCGGTGCCCGCGCCGAGGTCCAGCACCTCGGGGGTACGCCCGGCGGCCAGCGCGGCCCGCAGCGGCGGCGCGGCCACCTCGATCGCGGTGCCGTAGAACGCGTCGAAGCAGGGCACCAGCCGGCGTCGGGCCTCGTCGTAGCGGCCGGCCACGGCGTCGAAAGCCTCCGTCACGCGCACATCTGCCTCCCATTAAGTGGGACAAATTTCTCACATTCTAGACCAGTCGATCCGTTCCGTCAGCCCCGTGCGGTGTGAGGCGCTCTTGACAGGACCGAAACAGAAGGGACCCGGGCCGGAAACCGCCCGGCGGCACGCTTTTCCGACATGACAGACGGTGCACGCGTGGCGACGCGATCGGGGGTGCTCCCCCGGGAGGCGGCCACGCACTGCCCGTACTGCGCGTTGCAGTGCGGCATGGTGCTGCGCGGCGTCGGTGCCGGCGTCGAGGTCGGCGCACGGGACTTCCCCACCAACCGGGGCGGGCTGTGCCAGAAGGGCTGGACCGCCGCCGAGCTGCTCGACCACCCGGAGCGGCTCACCACGCCGCTGCTGCGCGACCGGCCCGGCGGCGAGCTGCGCCCGGCGGGCTGGGACGAGGCGCTCGACCGGGTCGCCGCCGGCCTGCACACGGTCCGCGACCGGTACGGCCCGGACGCGGTCGCGGTCTTCGGCGGCGGCGGGCTGACCAACGAGAAGGCGTACGCGCTGGGCCGGTTCGCCCGGGTGACGCTGCGCACCCGGCACATCGACTACAACGGACGCTGGTGCATGTCGTCGGCCGCCGCGGCCGGCAACCGCGCCTTCGGCGTCGACCGGGGCCTGCCGTTCCCGCTCGCCGACCTGGGCCGGGCGGACACGCTGCTGCTGGTCGGCGCGAACCCGGCCGAGACCATGCCGCCGCTGATGCGGCACGTCGCCGACCAGCGGCAGCGCGGCGGCCGGCTGATCGTGATCGACCCCCGGGCCACCGCCACCGCCCGCCAGGCCGACCTGCACCTGCAACCGCTGCCCGGCACCGACCTGGCAGTGGCCAACGCGCTGCTGCACATCGCGCTCACCGAGGGACTCGTCGACCGGGCGTACGTCGCGGCGCGTACCACCGGGTTCGACGAGGTCCGGCGTACCGTCGCCGGCTGCTGGCCGGCGGAGGTGGAGCGCCTCTCCGGGGTGCCGGTGGCCGACCTGGAGGCCGCCGCCCGCGCGCTGGCCGGCGCGGACCGCGCGATCATCCTCACCGCCCGGGGGGCCGAGCAGCACGCCAAGGGCGTCGACACGGTCACCGCCTTCATCAACCTGGCGCTCGCGCTCGGCCTGCCCGGCCGCCCCGGCTCCGGCTACGGCTGCCTGACCGGGCAGGGCAACGGGCAGGGCGGACGCGAGCACGGGCAGAAGGCCGACCAGCTCCCCGGCTACCGGCGGATCGACGACCCGGCAGCCCGGGAGCACGTGGCCGGCGTGTGGGGCGTCGACCCGGCGACGCTGCCCGGCCCGGGGGTGCCCGCCTACCAACTGCTCGACTCGCTCGGCACCCCGTCCGGGCCGAGGGCGCTGCTGGTGTTCGGCTCCAACCCGGTCGTCTCCGCGCCGCGCGCGACCCGGATCGAGTCCCGGCTGCGCGACCTCGACCTGCTCGTGGTCGCCGACCTGCTCCGCTCGGAGACGGCCGAGCTGGCCGACGTGGTGCTGCCGGTGACCCAGTGGGCCGAGGAGGACGGCACGATGACCAACCTGGAGGGACGGGTGCTGCGCCGGCGCGCGTTCCGCCCGCCACCCGCCGGCGTCCGGACCGACCTGGAGATTCTCGCCGCGCTGGCCGCCCGCCTGACCGGCGGCGCACCGCTGCCGACCGACCCGCGGACGGTGTTCGAGGAGCTGCGCCGCGCCTCGGCCGGCGGCCCGGCCGACTACGCCGGGATCACCTGGGACCGGATCGACGCCGACAACGGCGTGTTCTGGCCCTGCCCGGACGTCGACGGACCGGACCGGCCCCGCCTCTTCGCCGACCGGTTCCCCACCCCGGACGGCCGGGCCCGGTTCCACCCGGTGACCCACCGCCCGGCCGCCGAGCCGGTCTGCGCCGAATATCCGCTGCACTTCACCACCGGCCGGGTCCTGGCGCAGTACCAGTCCGGCACGCAGACCCGACGGGTCGCCGCGCTGCGCCGGGCCGCGCCGGGCGGCTTCGTCGAGCTGCACCCCGACCTGGCCGCCCGGCTCGGCGTGACCGACGGGACGCCGGTACGGGTGGTCTCCCGCCGGGGCGAACTGCGCGCGCCGGCCCGACTCAGCCCGGCGATCCGGCCGGACACCGTCTTCGCCCCGTTCCACTGGCCCGGCGCGGCCCGCGCCAACTCGGTCACCAACGACGCGCTCGACCCGGTCTCCGGGATGCCCGAGTTCAAGATCTGCGCGGTCCGGGTGGAGCGGGCATGACCGGGCGCGTCGTCGTCGTCGGGTACGGCATGGCCGGGGCCCGGCTCGCCGCCGAGCTGCACGCGCGGGGCGGGGACCGGCGGATCACCGTGCTCGGGGCGGAGCCGCACCGGGCGTACAACCGGATCATGCTCTCCACGCTGCTCGCCGGGAAGATCGGCGAGCCGGACGTGGAGCTGGTCGAGGCGCTCGGTCCACGGGTGGACGTACGGACCGGCTCGTCGGTCTCCGCCGTCGACCGGGCGGCCCGGGAGGTCCACACCGCCGACGGCGGCCGGTACGGCTACGACCATCTGGTGCTGGCCACCGGCAGCCGGGCCGCGGTGCCACCACTGCCCGGGCTCGACCCGCTGCCCGACCGGGTGGTCCCGTTCCGCACGCTCGCCGACTGCCGGCGGATCCTCGCCGTCGCCCGGGACGCGCGTCGCGCCCTGGTGCTCGGCGGCGGGCTGCTCGGGCTGGAGGCGGCTCGGGGCCTCGCCGCCCGGGGCCTCGACGTGACGGTGGTCCACCCGCACGGGCACCTGATGGAACGGCAGCTCGACCCGACCGCCGGGGCGGTCCTCGCGGGCACGCTGACCGGGCTCGGCGTCCGGGCCCGGCTCGGCGTGCCGGCGACCCGGGTGACCGCCGACGCCGACGGCGTCCGGCTCCACCTGGCCGACGGCGAGCCGCTCGCGGCCGACCTGCTGGTGCTCTGCTGCGGCGTACGCCCGGACACCGCGCTGGCCCGGGCGGCCGGGCTCGCCGTCGACCGGGGCGTGGTGGTGGACGACCGGATGCGGACCAGCGACCCACGTATCTCGGCGGTGGGCGACTGCGCCCAGCACGACGGGACGCTGACCGGGCTGGTCGCGCCGGCCTGGACGCAGGCACGGGTGGTGGCCGACGTGCTGACCGGGGACGACGAGGCGGCCCGCTACCGGCCCCGACCGACGGTGACCCGGCTGAAGGCGGCCGGGATCGACCTGGCCGCGATGGGCGACCTGGCCGGGACCGGCGACCCGGACGGGCCCGGCCCGGTCGAGGAGCTGACGTTCGCCGACCCGGCCCGCGGCACGTACGCCCGGCTGCGGATCCGCGACGAGCGGCTGACCGGCGCGATCCTACTCGGCGACAACCCGGCGGTCGGCACCGTGGTGCAGCTCTTCGACCGGGGCGCGCCGGTCCCCGCGGACCGGCGCGCGTTGCTGCTCGGCCGCGCGGTCGGCGCACCGGCCGAGCCGGCCGCGTCCCCGGCGCTGATGCCGGACGCGGCCGTCGTGTGCCGGTGCAACGACGTGACCAGGGGCGCACTGGTGGCGGGGTGGCGGGCCGGCGCCCGGAGCGTCGCGGCGCTGTCCGCGGCGACCCGGGCCGCCACCGGTTGTGGCGGCTGCCGCGACGCGGTGACCGGCATCGCCGCCTGGCTCGCCGAGGCGGACCCGCCGACAACCGACGAGGTACGCGAGACGGATGCGGATCGGGAGGCGGTGCAGGTGTCATGAGCGAGCGGATCAGCAGGCTGGTGGTGGTCGGCAACGGCATGGTCGGGCAGCGCTTCGTGGAGGCGCTGCGGGCCCGCGACCGGGACGGGCGGTGGCGGGTCACCGTGCTGGCCGAGGAACGGCGCCCGGCGTACGACCGGGTGCGGCTCTCGGCCGTCTTCGACGGCGTCGACGCGGACGAGTTGAGCCTGCACACCCCCGACGCCGGCGTGGAGCTGCGGCTGGGCGAGCCGGCCACCGGCGTGGACCGGGCACGGCGGGTGGTGACCACGGCGACCGGCGAGCATCCGTACGACGCCTTGGTGCTGGCCACCGGCTCGTACGCGTTCGTCCCGCCGGTCGACGGCACCGACCTGCCGGGCGTCTTCGTCTACCGGACGCTCGACGACCTGGCCGCGATCCGGGCACACGCCGAGGGCCGGCGGACCGGCGCGGTGATCGGTGGCGGCCTGCTCGGCCTGGAGGCGGCCAACGCGCTGCGCCTGCTGGGGCTCGCCACCAGCGTGGTCGAGTTCGCGCCCCGGCTGATGCCGGTGCAGGTGGACGACGCCGGCGGGGCGATGCTGCGGCGCTACGTGGAGGAGTTGGGCGTCACCCCGTACCTCGGGGTGGCCACCACGGCGTTGCGCCCCGGACCGGACGGCACGGTGGCCGCGCTGGACCTCGCGGACGGCCGCACGGTCGACGCGGAGCTGGTGGTGGTCGCGGCCGGGATCCGGCCCTGCGACGAGCTGGCCCGCGCCGCCGGGCTGCCGCTGGGCCCGCGCGGCGGGGTGCTTGTGGACGCGGCGTGCCGGACCGCCGACGAGCGGATCTGGGCGGTCGGCGAGTGCGCGGCGGTGGAGGGCGTCTGCCACGGCCTGGTCGCGCCCGGGTACGCGACCGCCGAGGTGGTCGCCGACCGGCTGCTCGGTGGCGCGGCAACGTTCCCCGGGGCGGACACCGCGACCAAGCTGAAGCTGCTCGGCGTGGACGTGGCCTCGTTCGGCGACGCGCACGGCGTCACCGCCGGCTGCCTCGACGTGACGTACACCGACCCGGCCACCCGGTCGTACGCGAAGCTGGTCCTCTCCGACGACGCGCGGACGCTGCTCGGTGGCGTGCTGGTCGGCGACGCGAGCGCCTACCCGACGTTGCGGGCGAGCGTCGGCGGCCCGCTGCCCGGTCCCCCGCTGGCGCTGCTGGCCCCGGCCGGCGGCCCGAGGGCCGGGGCCGGCGCGTTGCCGGCCGCCGCGCAGGTCTGCTCCTGCAACGCGGTGACCCGGGCCGACCTGGACGCGGCGATCGCCGGCGGGGCGACCGACGTGCCGGCGCTGAAGGCGTGCACCCGGGCCGGCACGAGCTGCGGCTCCTGCGTGCCGATGCTGAAGCAGTTGCTGGACGCCGCCGGGGTGCGGCAGTCCACCGCGCTCTGCGAGCACTTCGACCTGAGCCGACAGGAGCTGTTCGACCTGGTCCGGGTGCGGGGCATCGGCACGTTCTCCCGGTTGGTCGCCGAGCACGGGCGCGGACGCGGCTGCGACATCTGCAAGCCGGTGGTGGCCTCGATCCTCGCCTCGCTCGGCACCGGGCACGTGCTGGACGGCGAGGCGGCGTCCCTCCAGGACACCAACGACCACTTCCTGGCCAACCTGCAACGCGACGGCAGCTACTCGGTGGTGCCCCGGATCCCCGGCGGGGAGATCACGCCGGAGAAGCTGATCGCGATCGGCGAGGTGGCGCGGGACTTCCAGCTCTACACCAAGATCACCGGCGGGCAGCGGATCGACCTGTTCGGCGCGCGGGTCGACCAGCTCCCGCAGATCTGGCGTCGGCTGGTCGACGCCGGCTTCGAGTCCGGGCACGCGTACGGCAAGGCGCTGCGCACGGTGAAGTCCTGTGTCGGGGACACCTGGTGCCGGTACGGCGTGCAGGACTCGGTCGGGCTGGCCATCGCGTTGGAGCTGCGCTACCGGGGCCTGCGCGCGCCGCACAAGCTGAAGTCGGCGGTCTCCGGCTGCGCCCGGGAGTGCGCCGAGGCGCGCGGCAAGGACTTCGGCGTCATCGCCACCGAGACCGGGTGGAACCTGTACGTCGGCGGCAACGGCGGCTTCCGGCCCCGGCACGCCGACCTGTTCGCCACCGACCTGAGCACCGAGGAGCTGGTCACGCTCATCGACCGGTTCCTCATGTACTACGTGCGCACCGCGGACCGGTTGCAGCGGACGGCCGCCTGGATCGAGGCCATGGACGGCGGCCTCGACCACCTCCGGTCGGTGCTGGTGGACGACGCGCTGGGGCTCTGCGCCGACCTCGACGCGGCGATGGCCCGGCACGTCGACGGGTACTCCGACGAGTGGCGGGACGTGCTGGAGGACCCGGAACGGCTGCGCCGCTTCACCTCGTTCGTCAACGCGCCGGACGTGCCGGACCCGTCCATCACCTTCGCGGTGGAGCGCGGTCAGCCGGTGCCGGCGCGCGGCGCGCCACCGGGCGGGGAGGGCCGGCGGCAGCCCGTCGTGCTGGGCCTGCCGGAGGTACGCCGATGAGCCCGACCGTGACGCTGGGCTGGACGCCGGTCTGCCCGCTGGACCGGCTCGACCTCGACCGGGGCGTGGCGGCGCTCGTGGACGGCGTGCAGGTCGCGCTCTTCCGCACCGTCGGCGGGCTGTTCGCGGTGGACAACCTGGACCCGGTGGGCGGCGCGTACGTGATGTCGCGGGGCCTGGTGGGCAGCCGGGGCGGGGTGCCGACGCTCGCCTCCCCCCTGCACAAGCAGGTGTACGACCTCACCACCGGGCACTGCCTGGACCTGCCCGGGGTGACGCTGCGGCGGCACCGGGTGCGCTGCCGGGACGGCCTGGTCGAGGTGCGGCTGCGGCAGGAGGAGTGAATGCGGGACGAACTGGCGGGCTTCACCATCGGGGTCACCGCGGACCGGCGGCGCGACGAGCTGGCCGCGTTGTTCCAGCGGCGTGGCGCCCGGGTGGTGCTCGCCCCGGCGCTGCGGATCGTGCCGCTGGCCGACGACACCGACCTGCGCGAGGCGACCCGGGCCTGCCTGGCACACCCGCCGGACGTGCTGATGGCCAACACCGGCATCGGGATGCGGGGCTGGCTGGAGGCGGCCGAGGGCTGGGGGCTGGCCGAGCCGCTGCGGGACACGCTCACCCGGGCGTACGTGGTGTCCCGCGGGCCGAAGGCGACCGGGGCGATCCGCGCGGCCGGGCTGCGTGAGCACTGGTCGCCCGCCTCGGAGTCCTGCGACGAGGTGGTCGAGCACCTGGTCCGGCGCGGCGTGGCCGGCCAGGTGGTGGCGCTGCAACTGCACGGCGACCGGCAGCCGGAGTGCACCGAGGCGCTGGTCGCGGCCGGGGCCACGGTGATCGAGGTGCCGGTCTACCGGTGGGCGCCACCGGCCGACCCGGCGCCGCTGCACCGGCTCATCGACCTGGTCGCCGGCCGGCTGGTCGACGCGGTCACGTTCACCTCCGCCCCGGCGGCCGAGGCGCTGCTGCGGGCCGCCGGGGACCGGACCGAGACGGTGCTGGCGGCGTTGCGCGGCGACGTGCTGGCCGGGTGCGTGGGCACGGTCACCGCCGAACCGCTGGTGCGGCGCGGGGTGCCGGTCAGCGCGCCGAGCCGGGCCCGGCTCGGCGCGCTGGTCCGGACCATCGTCGAGGAGCTGCCCCGCCGCACGGTCTCGGTGAAGGCGGCGGGGCACGTGCTCACGTTGCGCGGTCACGCCGCGGTGGTGGACGGGGAGCTGCGCCAGTTGGCGCCGGCCCCGATGGCCGTGCTGCGGGCGCTGGCCGCGTCGCCCGGGAAGGTGCTCTCCCGCACCGCGCTGCTGCGCACGCTGCCCCGGGGCGCTGACGAACACGCCGTCGAGATGGCGGTGGCCCGGCTGCGGGTGGGGCTGCGGGCGCCCCGGGTGGTGCAGACCGTGGTGAAGCGCGGCTACCGCCTCCGGGTGGACTGAGCCGGCTCAGCTCCGGCGGGCGTCGCGTGCCCCGCCCGCGCCGCCGACCTCCAGGTCGACCAGGGCGAGCAGGAACGCCGAGGCGTGCCCGGCCTCGTCGTGGGCGATCTCGGCGAACAGGTCGGCCGCCTCGTCCTCGCCGACCGAGGCCGCCTGACGGGAGAAGGACGGGTACATGGTGGTCGCCTCGTAGATCTCGCCGTCGATGGCCGTGCGGAGGTTCACCGCGTCGCCGCGGACCAGGCCGGCGAGCGTGGCCGCCTCGCTGAAGTGCTCGCCGAGTTCCTGACCGGCGGTGTTCTCCCAGAGCTGGGCCAGGCGCAGCCGACCGCCGTCGCGGGCGTGCCGGGCGTAGAGCGTGTACTTCGCGTACGCGAACGCCTCGCCGTGGATGGTCGCCTCCAGGTTGGCCTGCGTCGCACCGGAGCAGACTGGCCCACCGGCGGTGATCGGCACCGGCGAGACGGCCTCGCCGACCGGGACCCGCGCCCCGGATCCCGGATGGGTGATGGCGAACAGGGCGAGGCGGAACTGCGAGGCGTGTCTCGCCTCGTCGGCCGCCAGTTCGTCGAAGAGTCGGGCAGCCCGGGGGCACCGGTCGCGGCGGGCCTGCCGCGCGAACCCCGGGTAGACCACTGTCGCCTCGTGCCACTCGCCGGCGATCGACTCGCGCAGGTTCGCCACGTCCGAGCCGACGAAGTCGATCAGCGCCGCTTCCTCGGTGAAGTGCTCGTTCAGCTCGGTGGCGGCGGTGGCCGTGAACAGCTTGGCGATGCCGCCGTGGCCGTTACGCGCCGCCTCCGCCCCGTACGCCAGGTAGCTGGCGTACGCGAACGCCTCCCCCTGCATCGCCGTCAACGTGTTGGCCCGGGTGGTGTCGTTCGTCACCGCCGCCTGGGCGGGCGCCCCCACCAGGCCGACGCCGAGCACGGCACCGGCGGCCAGTGCGGTGATGCCTCTGACTGTGCGCATCGGATCCCCTCTCATCTGCGCACACTGTGAAAACTTCGTCACACAGCGTTATAGCGCTCGAGAGGATCCTAGGTTTCCCCAGCTCAGAGGCGCAGTAGCTGAGGGTCGACGCGCCGGGTCAGCCCACCGAAGCCGGGTAGCCGTGCTCGGCCTGGAGCCGGAGCATGGCGTGCTCGACCACGGTCACCAGCACCTGCTTGACCGAGTCCCGGTGCCGGGCGTCGCACATCACCAGCGGGACGTCCGGCGAGATGGCGAGCGCCTCCCGGATCTCCTCCAGTTCGTAGTGCGGCGCGTCGTCGAACCGGTTCAGCGCCACCACGTACGGCAGCTTGCGGTTCTCGAAGTAGTCCAGCGGCGCGAACGCGTCGGTGATCCGGCGCGTGTCCACCAGCACCGCCGCGCCCACCGCGCCCCGGATGATCTCGTCCCACATGAACCAGAAGCGGGTCTGGCCCGGCGTCCCGAAGAGATAGAGGATCAGGTCCTCGGCCATGGTGATGCGGCCGAAGTCCATGGCGACCGTGGTGGTCTCCTTGCCCGGCACCTTCGACGAGTCGTCGATGCCCACGCCGGCCGCTGTCATCAACGCCTCGGTGGTCAGCGGCTGGATCTCGGAGATCGCCCCGACCAGGGTGGTCTTACCCACCCCGAAGCCACCCGCGATCACGATCTTCGCGGAGATGATCTCCCGGCCGCGGCTCGCCCCGTCGGGGTCATAGTTCGCGAAGTCCACTTAGCACCCTTCCAAGCAGGTTCATCCGCGCCGCGAAGCCCGTCGCGGGAGCGGCACTGTGTAGCGTCAGCAGGCCCTCGGCCACCATGTCGGCGACCAGCACCCGGGTGACGCCCAGCGGCATCCGGGTGTAAGCGGCGATTTCCGCCAGCGACTGTGCCCGGCCTTCACAGACCGAGGAGATGCGGTATTTGTCGTGCCCGGCGAACCGCGCCTCGGCGGACTGGGTGGCCGTGCTCGACAGGACCGCCTCGAGCGCGATGTTCTGCAACGGCTCGGTGCGGCCGCGGGTGACCGCGTACGGTCGCACCAACGCGCCACGCGGATCACGTCGCGGTTCCATCTCGCGATCACCTCCCCTCGTACGGAGCCGGACCGGCTCCGGATCACCAGGTCAACAGAGCGTCACGAACGGACGGCGTCCCGCGGCAGCGGCACCAGCGCCTGACCGACCCGCTCCACCAGCAACGCCATCTCGTAGCCGACCTGCCCGACATCACAGCTACGGGCCGCGAGCACGGCCATCGACGAGCCGTCGCTGATGGACATCAGGAAGAGATAGCCACTGTCCATCTCGATCACGGTCTGCAACACCCCGCCGGCGCTGAACATCCGCGCCGCGCCCTCGGTGAGGCTGACCACGCCGGAGGTGATCGCGGCGAGCTGGTCGGCCCGGTCCTGGGGCAGATCCCGGGAGGAGGCGAGGAGCAACCCGTCCGCGGACACCGCCACCACGTGCGCGATACCCGCCACACTGTCGGCGAAGTTGGTGAGCAACCAACCCATGTCCTGCATGGCCGCCGGCCTGTTCATCGGTTCGTCTCCTTGGTCGAGGTGCTGTTCAGATCGGTGCCGGCCGTGCGGCCCCGCTGGACGCCACGGTGGTAGGCGGAGAGCAGACCCCGTACCTCGTCCGGCGTGCGTCGGCTGCGGTCCCGGCCGCTCTTCGGTTCGATCCCGCCCGGCACGAGCTGCGCCTGCGGCACCCGCTTGGGCAGGCCGGACCGGGTCGTGCCGCCGGTCGTGGGTTCCGCGGCCTGGCTGGCCCGGGACCAACCGTCGTCGGCCGCCGTCCGCCACGCCTCCGGGTCGATCGGCGGAGCCGGCGCGGGCTCCGGCGCGGGCGGGTTCACCGCCGGCGGCGCCGCGGCGGGCGGTGTGGACGGGGCGGGCGGTGTGGACGGGGCCGCCGGCGGGCTGTACGCGGGCGGTGTGCTCAGCCCCGAAGCCTGGGCCCCCGGGGTCCGGGTGGGCAGCGGCGGCCGGGCCGCCGCGGCGGGCTGCGCCGGGGCAGGCGGCGCCGGGGCGGGCTGCACCGCGGCGGGTGGCGGCTCGTCGAACCGGGGACGGGTGAAGATGGTGGTCTCGTCCTCTCCGTGCGAGCGGAACCAGACCGCCTCCATCTCCCGGAATATCGGCGCCTCGGCCGGCCGGTCCGGTCGGGCCACCACCGGCGCGGCCGGGGTGGCCTCCACCGCCGGCGTGGCGGCGAACGGCTGGAAGGCCGACGGCGCGGGGTCGGTCGTCGTCGCCGTGTCGCCGTTCGGCGTCCGCTTGGGCAGCGGTTCGAGAGCCGGGTACGCGACCGTCGGGCCCCCCGCCGACCAGCCCGTCTCCGGGGCCGGCGCGGCTGCGGGCGCGGCGGCGACCGGGGCTGCGGCGGGCACCGGCGGCAGCGAGCCGGGCATGCCGCCGAACTGCACGGCCGGCGCGGTGTCCCGCGCCTCGGCGGGCGCCTGCCACCGCGCGGGCGGCGGGGTGACCGTGCTGCGCCACTGGTCGGCCAGGGTGGCGGTGCCGCCCCGACCGGCGCCGGCCAGCGCGTCGGCGGCACCGACCTGGCTGAGCGGCGACTGCTCGACGGCGAGCGGCTGGCGCGGCCGGGTCAGCGGGGCCTGGCCCCGGTTGGCCGGCAGCACCACCGTCGAGTTCGGCAGCGTGACCTGGGCGACCGTGCCACCCTCGACGTTGCGGCGCAGCTCGACCCGGATCCCGTGGCGGGAGGCGAGCCGGCTGACCACGGCCAGACCCATCAGCCGGAACGCGGCCACGTCGACGGTCGGCGGCGCGGCCAACCGCCGGTTGAGCGAGTCGAGCTGGTCGTCGGTGAGGCCGAGGCCCCGGTCCTCCACCTGGATCAGCACGTAGTCACGGATCCGCCGGCCGTCGGCCACCACCACGGTGTTCGGCGGCGAGAACCGGGTGGCGTTGTCGAGCAGCTCCGCGACCAGACGGACCACGTCGTTGACGGCTTGCGCGGCCACCGAGATGTCGATGTCCACGGTGCCGAACTCGATCCGGTTGTAGAGCTCCACCTCGGACTGGGCGGCGCGCAGCACGTCGACCAGGAGCGCGTCGTCGCGGCGCGGCACGGCCGAGTCGGCGCCGGCCAGGACCAGCAGGTTCTCGTCGTTGCGGCGCATCCGGGTGGCCAGGTGGTCCAGCTCGAAGAGCTGGGCGAGCCGCTTCGGGTCCTCCTCGCCGCGCTCGATCGCGTCCAGCTCGCCGATCATCCGGTCGACCAGGCTCTGCGAGCGGCGGGCCAGGTTGAGGAACATCGCCGAGACACTGGTCCGCAGCGCGGCCTGCTCGGCCGCCACCCGGACCGCCTCCCGGTGGACCACGTTGAAGGCCACCGCCACCTGACCGACCTCGTCGCGGTTGGTCAGCTTGATCGGGTCCCGCACCTGCTGGACGATCTCGTCCACGCCACCGTCACCGATGGCGTTGATGTTCTGCAGCCGGCTCACCGCGTCCGGCAGGTCGTGGTTGGCCACGGAGAGCGCGCCCTCACGGAGCCGACGCAGCGAGTCGTTGAGCGAGCGGGCGAGCACCACGGCGAGCGTCACGGCGACGGCCAGCGTCAGCAGCACGAGCAGGCTCTCCACGAACGCCTGCCGGATCACGTCGGTGCGGACCGCGTCGGCGTCGGCGAGCAGCTCGTCGAGGAGCTGGATCTCCGCCCACCGCATCAGGTCGTCGACCGCGCCGATGGCGGCGGACGCCTCGTCGCGGGTGACCAGCGCGGGCTTGCCGATGGACCGGGACAGGTCGGCCGCGACCCGGTCGGCGAGCTGGACGGCGTCACCGGAGACGGTGCGGTCCACCAGGCCCCGCTGCTCCGGAGCGGCGGCCCGGGAGAACGAGAGCAGGGCCTCCTGCTGGCCGGTCAGCGTGGCCACGAACGAGGAGAACTGCTCCTCGTCGATCCGGTTGCCGACCGCGAGCGCGGTGAACACGACCGCCTGTTCCTCCGCCACCTCGGCCTTGGCGTGGGCGAACGCGGCCACCGCGCGGCGGGCGTCGGCGAGGCTCTCCGCGCCGGGCTGCTGGGCCAGCGTGTCGCCGTACGCGACGAGGTCGTCGAGGACGATGCCGTAGCGCAGGCTCGCCTCGGCCACCGGCATCTGGAGGCGGTCGAGCACCTCCTGGCGGGTGCCGTTCAGCGTCTCCAGGTGGTCGTCGATCACCTTCAGCCGGTCCCGGACCGCGGCCGGCACGTCGCCGAGCGCGCCGCGCTCCTCCCGGTAGGCCGCGATGCGCTCGTCGGTGCGACGGACCCGCAGGTTGTAGTCGTCCGGCTTCTGGTTCGTGTCGGCCAGGAAGGCGGCTGCCGCCATCCGTTCCTTGTGCAGGTCCTGGGTGAGCGCCGAGACGTCGACCGAGACCGCGGTCAGCGCCCGGACCTGGTCCGCCTCGTACGCGCCCTGACCCACCGAGATAAGTCGGATAGTTGCCAGTGCGATGACAGCCGCCACCGGAACGACCAGGATGAGGGCGAGCTTGGAGCGGATCCGCGCGTCACGCAGCCGAGGTAGACGCCGCCGCCGATTCCGCTGTTCGGCGCTGGGGCTCCCGGGCAGGGTCGTAGGTCCGGTGCTCACGACATCGCCTCCGTCGTTTCTTCCACGCGTGACCCGCTGACCCGTGCCTGGTGCAGCGGCCAGCGCCACGCGCGGCACGGCCGAGATTTCATCAGACGAGATCCTTTTTGGGAAGCCGCGGTGAGGTAGGAAACGGTCGGTGTCGACTCAACCCGTGATCCGGTCACCTAATACCTTCTTTTCTCCAACCCCCTGAACAGGGGATGTCACTCCAGAGTGGCCAAGCGCATCTGAGCAGTAATTGTCAGTTAACGTTTCGTGTCCCCAGCATGTGGGATGACCGTCCCGAAACGGCATCCGGCATCCCCGCTTGACCACAGGGCCCGGCATTGGCAAGGTTTTGCAAGCTTCGCGCACACCGTACGGCACCCCAATCCCGTTCCTCCACTGAGGACGGACAAGCGGCGGTGATCGGGCGCCGGCCCGCGCCGCACCCTGGAGGACTGAGTTGAGCCCCATCCGCTCCGCGAGCATCGCGGTGCTCGCATCGGCCGTGCTGGCCACCACGCTCACCGGCTGCGGGATCGGCGGGGAACCGCAGGACACCAGCCCCATCGTGATCGCCGCCGACCTCGAACTCTCCGGCGCTTCCGCGCCGATCGGCAAGGTGTACCAGCGGGCGCTGGAACTGAAGGTCGACCAGATGAACGCCTCCGGCGTGCTGGGCGGCCGGAAGATCGAACTGAGAGTCAAGGACAACCGCTCGGACGCGGCCGAATCCTTGCGGAACATCAATGATTTCAGCGGCGACGCACAGGTGAGCGCCGTCATCATGGGCGGCTGCAACGAATGCGCCGTCGGCGCGGCACGCACGATCAGCGACAAGCGCATTCCGACCATCGCGCTCGCTTCCGCCGGCGCGGTCACCGAGCCGGTCGACCAGCGCCGGTACGTCTTCAAGCTGGCCCCGAACGCGGTGGACAGCGCGGCGGCCCTCACCACCGAGCTGACCCGGCGCAACATCCGCAAGGTGGCGGTGCTGCACAGCGCCGACGGGTACGGCCAGGAAGGGGTCGCCGCGCTGCGCCGCGAGTTCGGCAAGGCGTCGGTGAAGCTGGTCGCCGCCGAGGCGGTGCGGACCACCGACACCGAGGTGAGCACGCAGATCGACGACCTGGTCGAGAAGAGGCCGCAGGCCCTGATCCTCTGGACGCCCCCGGAGCAGGCGACGCTGGCCGCCACCACCGCCCGGCAGCGCAACTACCGCGGGTCGCTCTTCTTCGACGCCTCGGCCGCCGGCGAGCTGTTCCTCGGCCCGTCGGCCCGCTCCACCGAGCTGGCCACGCTGATCTTCACCCAGACGATGGTGATCGACGACGTCATCGCCACCACCCCGGCCAAGGCCGCCCGGCGGCAGTGGTTCCAGGACTACACCGCCCGGTTCGGCGGCTACAACGGGTTCTCCTCGTTCGCCGCCGACGCGGTCCAGCTCATCGCGGACGCCGAGCAGCGCGCCGGCGGCGACCGGGGGAAGGTGGACCGGGACGCGCTGCGCGACGTGCTGGAGACCTCGCAGCTCGACGGCCTGTCCGGCCCGATCCGGATGACGCCGGACAACCACTCCGGGTTGATGCCGCAGGCGCTGACGACGCTGGTGGCGCGTGGGGGTCGGTGGCGGCTCGCCGGGTAGTGGTCACCGTGGGGGTGTGGGCCCCGGCGCAACCGGCTCCGGGCGGTCAGGCTTGATCCCTGCGCCGGTTGCGCCGGGGCCCACACCTGTCGTGGTCGGCCGCCGACCGTGGGTTGAGGTCTCTCTGTCGGAGTCCTCGGTCGAGGGTCGGTGCTCGGTCGACTGTCAGCGGGCGGAGGTGGTGGCGCGCACCCACGGGAGGGCGAACCGCTCGATCGCGCTCAGGGCCGCGTAGAGCACGATGCTCATCAGCGCCACCAGCATGATGGCCGCCCACGCGGTCGCCGTGTCACCCACGCCGTTGTACTGGAGGATCTGGTAGCCGAGGCCGGGACGGTCCGAGTAGAACTCCCCGATCACGGCGCCGATCGCGGCCAGCGGCATGGCCACCTTGAGACCGACGAAGATCTGCGGCAGCGCGGCCGGCAGGCGCACCTTGCGGAACGACTGCCACCAGGAGGCGTTCAGCGACCGGCCCAGCTCCGCCAGGTCCGCCGGGGTGGTGGTCAACCCGGTGGCGGTGGAGAGCACGATCGGGAAGAAGCAGAGCAGGAACACCATGGTCAGGATGGGTTTCTGACCGAAGCCCACGGCCACCACGAGCAGCGGGCCGAAGGCGATCTTCGGGACCGCGTTCACCGCCACCAGCAGCGGCGCGAACATCCGCTCCACCCGGCGGGACGCGGCCAGCGCCATCCCGATCAGCACGCCGACGACCGACGAGAGCAGGAAGCCCGAGAGCGTCATCCAGGTGGTGATCCCCAGGGCGGGCAGCAGCACGTCGGTGGTGGCGGCGAGCGAACGGGCCACCGCCTGCGGCGGCGGCAGCGCGACCGGGTGCACCAGGTGCAGCACGGACGTGACCAGCCACCAGGCGGCCACCGCGATGACCAGCCCGAGCACCGGCAGGCCGACCGCCGCCGGGGGTACGCCCCGACCGCGCCGGGCGCGCGCCGGCTCCGCCGGCGCTCCCGGCCGGGCCTCGGTCAACTGCGTCAACGTGTCCTCCTTGTCCGGCCGGTCGGCACGACCGGCACGCGAAGGGGGTGCGCCCACCGGGTGTCCCGGCGGGTCGCACCCCCGTTGGTCCGAGCGACCGGTCAGGCCTTCGGCGCGAGGTCGAAGTTGATGATCTGGTCGGGGGTGAGGTTCTGCTTCAGCGCGCCCGCGCCCTGGAGCAGCGCGATGCTCTTGGCCACCCGGCCGCTGTCCAGCGTGCCGATCGCGGTGCCGGAGTTGCTCGACCGGACGTACGCGGCCATCAGCCGAAGCTCGGCGGCGGACGCGGCCGGGTTGGCGGCCGGCACGTTCTTCTTCAGGATCTCGCCCGCCTCGTCCGGGTGCTCCAGCGAGTACTCCAGGCCCTTGAGCAGCGCGGCGGTGAACTTCTTCACCATCTCCGGCTTCTCCTTGGCGATCTTGGTGGAGGTGATCAGCGCGTTGCCGTAGAGGTCCTGCATCACGTTGCTGTACGGCAGCACGACCGGCTTCTTCTTGGCCACCGCCTCGACGGTGGGCTGGCCGACGACGAACTGGCCGATGCCGTCCACCGAGCCGGAGCCGAGCATGCCGATCAGGCCCTGCGCCTCACCGTTGACCCAGGTCACCTTGCTGTTGTCGATGCCGGCCAGCCGCGCGTACGTCGGGAAGAGGTTGCGCACGACGGACGTCGGGGTGTCGGCGAGCTTCTTGCCCTCCAGGTCCTTCGGCGTGGCGATGTTCTTGCCCTCGACCGTGACGATGGCGGCCATCGTGCGCTGCTGGATCGCGGCCACCGCCACGAAGTCCTTCGCCTGGCCGTTGCCGAGCTGGAGGATGCCACCGGTCAGGTCGATCGGGCCGAAGTCGGCCTGACCGCCGGTGATGGTCTGGATGACCGAGCCGGTGCCCTGGCCCGGCTTGATGTCGACGTCGAAGCCGGCCTCCTTGAAGAAGCCCTTGTCCTTCGCCACCCAGGCGTAGGAGTCACGGCCGAAGTTGCCGAACGAGGTGAGGTAGGTCACCTTCTCCAGCGTCCCGCCGGCACCGCCGCTGCTCTCGGACTTGTCCGAGTCGCTGCTGCAGCCGCCGACGAGGGCGAGGGCGGTCGCCAGCGCCGCCGCGGCGACTGTGCGGGTCAACCTTCTCATCAGTGCACCATGTCCTTTCCGACCTGGGCATCTTCGCCGGTCGGGTCGTGGGTCCGACGGGGTCGGCAGGGGGGATGGGCCGACTGGACCGTCGCGAGGGGACTCTTCGCGCGCAACAGCGTACGAGAAGCCAGATGACGCGCAGCAACCGTCCGGGTTGCGGAACGGAAACGAACGTGCATAAGGGGGGTGAGTTGACGTCCACCCCCGACAGAACCATCGGACGAACCCCGCTACGCTAGCCCGATTCGCATTCGGACGATGTGGGAAGGGAGCCGGCAGATGATCCGACTGTCCGGGGTGTCCCGCACCTTCGACGGCCGCTCAGGGCGGGTGGAGGCGCTGCGCGGCATCGACCTCGACGTCGCCGAGGGTGAATTCGTCGCCGTCCTCGGCCGGTCCGGCTGCGGAAAGTCCACTCTGCTGCGGATGATCGCCGGCCTGCTGCCGGCCACCGCCGGGGAGATCACCGTCGCCGGCACGCCGATCACGAAGCCACGCCAGGACGTCGCCATGCTGTTCCAACGGCCGGCGCTGCTGCCGTGGCGCACGGTGCTCGACAACGTGCTGCTGCCGGTGGAGATCTTCGGCTGGAGCCGGGCGAAGCACCGCGACCGGGCCCGGGCGCTGCTGGAGATGGCCGGGCTGGGCGGCTTCGAGAAGCGCCTCCCGCACGAGCTGTCCGGCGGCATGCAGCAGCGGGTCTCACTCTGCCGGTCGCTGATCGGCTCACCCCGCGTGATGCTGATGGACGAGCCGTTCTCCGCGCTCGACGCGCTCACCCGGGAGGAACTCTCCGGCGAGCTGCAACGGGTCCACATGGACACGAAGGCGACGATCGTCTTCGTCACCCACTCGATCGACGAGGCGGTGCTGCTGGCCGACCGCGTGGTCGTGCTCAGCCCGCGTCCCGGCCGGATCCGCGAGGTGGTCGAGGTGGCCGTGCCCCGGCCCCGCACCCTGGGCCGGCACGCGCACCTGGCCGACGTCGCCCGGATCAGCGCCGAGCTGCACGAACTGCTGATGGAACGGGACGCACCCGGCGTACCCGCGCCGGCCGGTCCGGTGGGACCGCCGGCCACGCCGGTCGAGACGCCGCCGCGGGCCGCGGCGGCGGGAGGACGGTGAGCATGCGGGTCACGGTCTTCACCGAACCCCACCGCGGCGCGGACTACGACGACCAGCTCCGGTTCGCCCGGCTGGTCGAGGAGACCGGCTTCGAGGGCTTCTTCCGGGCCGACCACTACCGGTCGATGGGGGACGAGCCGGCGCTGCCCGGCCCCACCGACGCCTGGCTGACGCTCGCCGCGCTGGCCCGGGAGACGTCCCGGATCCGGCTCGGCACGCTCGTCACCTCCGCCACCTTCCGGCTCCCCGGGCCGCTGGCCGTGATGGTCGCCCAGGTCGACCGGATGAGCGGCGGCCGGGTCGAGCTGGGCATCGGCGCCGGCTGGTACGAGCGCGAACACACCGCGTGCGGCATTCCGTTCCCGCCGGTCAACGAGCGGTTCGATCGGCTGGCCGAGCAGTTGGAGATCGTCACCGGGCTGTGGCGCACCCCGTCCGACGAGACGTACAGCTTCACCGGCGAGCACTACCGGCTGGTCGACGCGCCCGCGCTGCCCAAGCCGGTGCAGCAGCCCGGCCCGCCGGTGATCGTCGGCGGCAAGGGCCCCAAGCGCACCCCCGAGCTGGCCGCCCGGTACGCCGACGAGTTCAACATGCCGTTCAAGAGCGTCGCCGAGACGGCCGCCGCCTACGAGCGGGTCCGGGAGGCGTGCGACCGCACCGGGCGCGACGCGTCCGGGCGTGCGCCGCTGACGCTCTCCGCCGGGATCGTGGTGGCGATCGGGCGCACCGACGCCGAGGCGCAGCGACGGGCCGCGCCACTGCACGTCGCCAGCGCGCTCCCGCCGGAGGACCCGGTGGTCGGCTCCCCCGCCCAGCTCGTCGACCGGCTCGGCGAGTTCGCCGCGGTCGGGACCACCCGGGTGCACCTGCGGCTGATCGACTTCGACGACCTCGACCACGTGGAGCTGATCGCCGCCGAGGTGCTCCCCCAACTGGACGGAACACGATGACCCACCAGCACGCCGACCTCGAACTCGGCCCGGTGGGCCAGGAGATCGTCTACGAGAACGACCGGGTCCGGGTCTGGCACATCCGGCTGGAGCCGGGCGAGCGCCAGCCGCTGCACCGCCACGACCACCCGTACCTGGTGGTGGCGATCGAGGGCGCGAAGAACGTGGTGCAGACGATCGACGGCACCACGATCGACGCCGACGAGCCCACCGGCGGGGTGGTCTACCGCGACCCCGGGGCGGTGCACATGCTGACCAATGTCGGCGACACCACCTACCTCGCCCGGCTGGTCGAGCTGAAGTAGCCACGCCGGCGGCGGTTCGCCGCGCCGCGCGGTGGCAAGGTGGCGAACCACCCCACCGGGCCGTAACGTGCCCGACATGGCCTTTCGGACGTGGGGCAGGCTGCTGCTCACGGCACTCGGGGTGAGTGTGCTGGCCGCTGCCGGCCAGCTCGGCGTCGCGTACGGCTTCGGCGTCGTCCGCCTGGACGGCGCGTTCGTCGACGTCTCGGTCAACCGCTGGCCCGCCCAGCTCGTCTGGGTCGCCTGGTTCGCCGCCGTCGCCACCGTCGCCGGGGCCGTCCTCACCGGGCGCCTCGCCCGCCGCGACGACCTCCCCGGTGGCACCACCGAGCTGCTCTCGATCGCCGGCGTCAGCGCGCTCGGCGCGATCGTGGTCGCCCCGCTCTGCATGCAACCGGCCCGCGCCGCCGAGCTGGGCGGCTCCGTCGACCCGGTCTGGGCGGCCGGCATCTGCGCCGTCCTCGGTGCGGTGGTGGGCGCCGGCGCGGCGATCGCCGTGCTGCTCAAGCCGCCGCTCGGCTGGGGCGTCACGATCACCACCGGAATCGTCTGGCTGCTGGCCCTGCTCTCCGTCGCACCCACGATCGTCGCCAACCGGCCGCTGGCCACCGTACGCCTCGGGGTGCTCGAACCGTCCTGGCTGGGCGCCCCGGCGGCGCAACGCCTGGCCATGCTGCTGCTGCCCACGCTGGCCCTGCTCGCGGGCGGCGCGATCGGTGTGCTGGCCCGCCGGGCCGGGCATCCGCCACTGGTCGGCGGCGCGGCCGGCGCGGCCGGGCCGGTGCTGGTGGCGTTCGCCTACCTGACCGCCGGTCCCGGCACGGCGGCCGACCGCTACCAGCTCGCGCCCTACTACGGCGCGCTGATCGCGGTGGCGGCCGGGGCGCTCGGTGCGACCGCGACCTCGGTGCTGCCCCGGCCGGGCAACGCCGACGCCGTCGACCCGACCGACATCCTCGCGCCGCTGCCGGCCAGCGCGCCCGTTCCGACGACGCCGGCCGGCACCGCGCCGGTGCCGGCCACGGCCGGCGCGCCGGCTCCCGCGCACTGGGACTGGCCGGAGGCCGGCGGGTCCGTCACGCCGCCGTCGTCGGCGCCCCGACACGCCGGTCCGGCGTCGTCCGCCGACGTCGAGCGACCGGCCCGGTCGGTCACGCCCGCCGGCGTCCGGTACGACGAGGATCCGGCCCGCACCTCCCCGATGCCCGGTCTGCTGCCGCCGGGCCGGCGCACCTCGGCCATCGACGTCCTCGCCGCCGGCCGCCCGGAGCCGCAGCCGTCGACCGGGCCGCTTCCGGCCGACTCCGACACGCCCGGAACGGGCACCACCGGGCCGGGAGCCATCGGGCCGGGAGCCATCGGGCCGGGAGCCATCGGGCCGGGAGCCATCGGGCCGGGAGCCATCGGGCCGGGAGCCATCGGGCCGGGAGCCATCGGGCCGGGCACCAGCGAGTCGGACACCGATGGGGCCGGGGCCGACGAGCCGTGGGCCGACGGGCGGGGGGCCATGCGGCCGGTTTCCGCACCGGAGGCAACCGGCACCGACCCGACGGCCGGCACGCCATCCGTCGCGGTCACGCCGACGACCACCATCCTGGCGCGCACGAGGGCCACGATCCCGACCACCGGTGAGCCCACCGGCTCGGCGCAGCAGAAGTCCGACGGCACCGCGGAGCAGACGGCCGACGCCGCGGCGGAGCAGAGGTCCGACGGCACCGCGCGGCAGAAGTCCCACGTCACGGCGAAGCAGAGGTCCGACGGCACCGCGCGGCAGAAGTCCGACGGCGCCGCGGAAAAGAAGTCCGACGGCACGGCGGAGCACACGACCGACGGCACCGCGGAGCAGAAGTCCGACGGCGCGGCGGAGCAGACGGCGGACGTCACGGCGGGGCGGGCGGAGGCCGCGCCACGCGCCGCCCGGGCACGCCGGAGCCGCGCCGCCACCCGGCCCACACCGCTCGCGGACGATGCGACAGGCGACCCGGCCGAAGCCCCCCGGACCGGGCGCTCGGGCCGCACCCGACCGACGCGTCCCACCGGTGAGGACACCGGCCCGTCCGCAGCCACGCCGTCCTCAGCCACGCCGGTCACGGCGGTCGGTGCCCCCGACGCCGCCGACGTGGCCGGCCCTGTCCGGGCTGCGGGCGCGGTGAGAGCCACCCGACCCGCCAGGGCTGCCGATGCGATCGGAGCAACCGGCGGAGCCGGAGCCACCGACGCGGCCACCACGGCAGCCGACCCGGTCCCGGATGGCACCGACGCGCGTGGCACCGACGTGCCGGGCGGAACGCAAACCGGGGAGCCGACGGCCCCGCCGCAACCGGCCCGGCGGCCACGCAGCTTCTTCTTCGACCCCGAGCCGGCCGACCAACCCGCGCCCGCGTCACCCCGGCCACGGTTCCCGATCTTCGAGGACGCCACCGACCGAGCGGGAGACGTGCGCCCGGCCTGGCCGATCACCCGGCCGGCCGGCCGTCCGCCCGCCACGCCGGCCACCGGCCGGGACGGCGACGACGCGACCAACCGGGCCGAACCGGCGCCCCGTCCCCACCATCAGGGCCTGCCCGAGCCGGGTCGGAGCACCGGGTGGGACGCGCTCGCCACCAATGCCCGCCCGGCCGGCCGGACCGCTGCGGAGGAAGCCGTGCCGGCGCGGACCGACGGCGCGAGGACCGGCACGACCGTGCCGGAGCAGGCCACCGGCTCGGGCTCCGGCTCGGGCTCCGGCTCGGGCTCCGATTCCGGCGCCGGGGACGACGACCGGGAGGCGTCCCGGGGACGGCACGCCGGGGCGGACGACGCCGAGGCTGCCGGCGGGAAGTCGAAGACCCGGCGCGGACTGTTCCGGCGCAACCGGGACAAGGGCGGCCCGGAGCCAGCCGACGAGACCGCCGAGTCGGGCGCCACGACCGACGACGAGTACGTCGACTGGGTCGCCGGGCTCGCCTCGGACGACAACGCCGACGACGCCCGCTCCCTGCGTACCGGCCGGCACCACCGCGACTGAGCCGACCCGGGGGCGGGCCGGACCGCGCCCGGCCCCCGGTCACGCTCAGGCCAGCGGCAGGTAGACCTGCGAGCCGGCGGCGACGAACTCCTCGGACTTGCCGCGCATGCCCCGCGCCGCGTAGTCCTTCAGCTCCTGGGTGATCTTCATGGAGCAGAACTTCGGCCCGCACATCGAGCAGAAGTGCGCGGTCTTGGCCGGCTCGGCCGGCAGCGTCGCGTCGTGGTACGCCCGGGCCGTCTCCGGGTCGAGCGCCAGGTTGAACTGGTCCTCCCAGCGGAACTCGAACCGCGCCTTGGAGAGCGCGTCGTCCCACGCCTGCGCACCGGCGTGCCCCTTGGCCAGGTCGGCCGCGTGCGCCGCGATCTTGTACGCGATCACGCCGGCCTTCACGTCGTCCCGGTCCGGCAGCCCGAGGTGCTCCTTCGGCGTCACGTAGCAGAGCATCGCGGTGCCGAACATGCCGATCATGGCGGCGCCGATCGCGGACGTGATGTGGTCGTACGCGGGCGCGATGTCGGTGGTCAGCGGGCCCAGCGTGTAGAACGGCGCCTCGTGGCACCACTCCTGCTGGAGGTCCACATTCTCCTTGATCTTGTGCATGGGCACGTGCCCCGGGCCCTCGATCATCACCTGGACGTCGTGCTCCCAGGCCACCGTGGTCAGCTCGCCGAGCGTGCGCAGCTCGGCGAACTGCGCCTCGTCGTTGGCGTCCGCGATCGACCCGGGACGCAGCCCGTCGCCGAGCGAGAACGTCACGTCGTACTTCGCCAGCAGCTCGCACAGCTCGCGGAAGTTGGTGTAGAGGAAGTTCTCCTCGTGGTGCGCCAGGCACCAGGCCGCCATGATCGAACCGCCCCGGGAGACGATGCCGGTGACCCGGTCCACGGCCAGCGGCACGTACGGCAGCAGCACGCCGGCGTGCACGGTCATGTAGTCGACGCCCTGCTCGGCCTGCTCGATCACGGTCTCCCGGAACACCTCCCAGCTCAGCTTCACCGGGTCCCCGCCGACCTTCTCCAACGCCTGGTAGATCGGCACGGTGCCGATCGGCACCGGCGCGTTGCGCACGATCGCCTCGCGGGTCTGGTGGATCCGCTTGCCGGTGGAGAGGTCCATCACGGTGTCCGCGCCCCACCGGGTGGCCCAGGTGAGCTTCTCCACCTCCTCGGCCACCGACGAGGTGACCGCCGAGGTGCCGATGTTGGCGTTCACCTTCACCAGGAACGCCTTGCCGATGATCGCCGGCTCGCACTCCGGGTGGTTGACGTTGAGCGGCAGCACGGCCCGCCCGGCGGCGATCTCGTCCCGGACGAACTCCGGGCTGACGCCCTCCCGGATCGCCACGAACTCCATCTCCGGCGTGACGGTCCCGGCCCGGGCGTACGCGAGCTGGGTCGGCCTTGTTCCCGCCAGCGGGCTGCCGGCGCCCCGCACCGGCGCGACGTCGCCCCGCTCGGCGATCCACGGCCCGCGCAGCGCGGGCAGCCCCACCTCCGGGTCCGATCCCGGGCCCGAGGTGTCGTAGAGCCGCACCGGCGGGTTGTCCCCGGTCAGCGTCACCTCCGCGAACGGCACCCGGATGTCCGGCCGCGACCCTTCCACGTACACCTTGCGACGTGCCTGCATGACAGCCTCCCTGTCGCTCAAGCGGACCAGCCGAAGTGGTCCAGCGGGCCGCGTCCCGCGCCCAACTCCCAGCCCCGCGCGCCGGTCAGCGCGCGGGTCACGTACTCCTTGGCGGCGGCCACCGCGACCGGCACCGCGTCGCCGGCCGCCAGCCGGACCGCGACGGCGGCGGCGAACGAACAGCCGGTGCCGTGGTTGTGCCGGGTGTCCACCCGGGGCGCGCGCAGCAGCCGCGTGGTGCCGCCGCCGGCCAGCACGTCGACCGACTCGCCGGCCGCGTCGACGTCGCCGCCGGTCACCACCACGAACGTCGGCCCGCGCGCGGCCAGCGACTCGGCCGCAGCGACCATCTCCTCGACCGTGCCGACCGGGCGTCCGGTGAGGGCCGCGGCCTCCGCGCAGTTCGGCGTCGCCACCTCGGCGTACGGCAGCAGCCGCTCGACCGCCTCCGTCACGCCGAGCTGGTGCCCGCTGGTGGCGACCAGCACCGGGTCGACGACGAGCCGGGGCAGCCGCCCGTCCCGGGCCGCCCCGGCCACCGCCTCGGCGACCGCCGGCGTGCCGAGCATGCCGGTCTTCACGGCCCGGACGTCGAAGTCGCCGAGCACGCTGTCGAGCTGGTCGCGGACGGTCTGCGGGGGCAGCGGCAGGACGGCGTCCACGCCGCGCGTGTTCTGCGCGGTGACGGCCGTGAGCACGCTCGTGCCGTACGCGCCGAGCGCGGCGAACGTCTTCAGGTCCGCCTGGATGCCGGCGCCGCCGCCGGAGTCGGAGCCGGCGATGGTGAGGACTGTCTGCGGCGTCACTGTCTTTCCTCTGTGGTTGCGCTTGGGGGCTGCGGCCGACCGTGCCCACTCCGGGCGGTCAGGCTTGATCCCTGCGTGGGCACGGTCGGCCGCAGCCCTCTCGTGGGGATCTCCGCCGTCGGGTGAGGGGTGCGCGACACCGGGGTGGCCGCCTCCTCGAAGGCGCTGCCCAGCGTGGCGGCAGTCGCCGCCGGGTCGGGTGCGCGCATGAGCGCGCCGAGCACGGCGACGCCGGCCGCGCCCGCGTCGACGCAGGCTCGCACCTGGTCCGGGGTCTCTATGCCGCCGAGGGCGAGCACCGGCACCGGGCTGACCGCGACCAGCTCGCGCAGCCCGTCCGGGCCCAGCGGTGGGCCGTAGCCGGGTTTGGTGCGGGTGGGGAAGATCGGGGACAGCGTCGCGTAGTCCTCGGTGGTCAGGCGCGCCAGCTCGGCGGCGTCGTGGCAGGAGCGGCCGACCAGCCCGAGGCGCGGCGGCGGGTACGGGCCGGCGGCGGGCAGGTGCACGGCGTCCCCGTCGAGCGGGTCCGGGCCGGCGACGATCAACGTGCCGCCGACGTCGGCCAGGACCGCGCGCAGCGCGACGGCGAGCGCCAGGCGCTCGGCGCGCGGCAGATCCTTCTCCCGGAGCACCACCCACCGCACTCCCCCGTCGACGGCTGCCGCCACGACGTCGACGAGCGCTCCCCGCGTGACCCGCCGATCGGTGAGCAGCACCACACCTCCCGGATCGCGTCCGATCTTGGTACTGATCCGCCCCCGGAAGGGCGTGCGCGTACCAAGATCGCCGACAGCGGGACGGGGGGTCACAGGTCGGGCCGGCCGTCGTCGGGGGTGGACGGGAGCGCGTGGGAGCGGCGGGGGATGCGGCCGGCGCTGTACGCCAGGCGACCGGCCTCGACCGCGTGGCGCATGGCGGTGGCCATGGCCACCGGGTCGGCGGCGCGGGTGACGGCGCTGGCCAGCAGCACCCCGTCGCAACCCAGCTCCATGGCGAGCGCGGCGTCGGAGGCGGTGCCGATACCGGCGTCGAGGATCACCGGCACGTCGACGGCCTGCCGGATCAGCCGGATGTGATGCGGGTTGCCGATGCCCAGACCGGAGCCGATCGGCGACCCGGCCGGCATCACCGCGGCGCAGCCGACGTCGGCCAGCCGCCGGGCCAGCACCGGATCGTCCGAGGTGTACGGCAGCACGGTGAACCCGTCGGCGACCAGCTCCTCGGCGGCGCGCAGCAGCTCCACCCCGTCGGGCAGGAGCGTGCGCTCGTCGCCGATCACCTCCAGTTTCACCCAGTCGGTGTCGAACGCCTCCCGGGCCAGGTGCGCCGTCTTCACCGCCTCCACCGCGGTCCGGCAGCCGGCCGTGTTCGGCAGCAGCCGTACCCCGCACTGCTCCAGCAGGTCGAGCAGCCCGCCCGCGCCACCCGGCGTGGTGTCGACCCGACGCAGCGCCAGCGTCACCACGTCCGTGCCGGACGCCCGGACCGCCGCCTCCAGCACGTCCAGGCTGGCCGCGCCGCCGGTGCCGAGCACCAGCCGGGAGCCGACCGGCACGCCGCCGATCTCCAGGGACATCCCGGTCACCCGCCCTGCGCGGCGCTGAGCACCTCGACGCGGTCGCCGTCGCGCAGCACGCTCGCCGGCCAGCCGCCGCGCGGCACCACCTCGCCGTTGACCGCGACCGCGAGGCCGCGCTGCTGACCGGTGACCGCGCGGACCACCTCGACGAGCGTGACGCCGTCGGGCAGCGTCCGCCCGGTGCCGTTGACGATCAGTTCCACGGGCGCTCCTTCGAAAACCGTGCCGGGCTGAAGGGGGCGAGCGCCGGATCCGGCTCGCCGCTGACGATCAGTTCGGTGACCAGGTCGGCGGTGACCGGGGTGAGCACGATGCCGTGCCGGTGGTGCCCGGTGGCGGCGAGCACGCCGGGCCGGCCGGGCAGCGCCCCGATCACCGGCGCGTTGTCCGGCGTGCCCGGGCGCAGCCCGGCGACGGCCTCCACCAACGCGTACTCGGTCAGCTCGGGGACCAGCTCGGCGGCGGCGTGGAGCAGCCGCAGCACACCGCCGACGGTCACCTCGACGTCCGCGCGTTCCTCCACGGTGGCGCCGACCACCACCTCACCGTCGGCCCGGGGCACCAGGTAGACCGGCTCGCCGTCGGCGTACCCCCGGATCACGTGCCGGAAGCCCGGCGGACCGCCGGCGGGCGCGCGGAGCCGCAGCACCTGGCCCTTCACCGGCCGGACCGGCAGCCCGGTCAGCGCCGCCGCGCCGCAGCCGGCCGCGACCACGGTGACCCGCGCGTCCACCTCGGACAGCGTGCCGACCCGCGTCGGCCGGAACGTCACGCCGGCCCGCTCCGCCGCGACCCGCAGCGCGGCGACCAGGCGACGCGGGTCGACCTGGTGGTCGCCGGGCGCGACCGCGCCGCCGCGCACCCGGGTGGCCAGCGCCGGCTCGCGGTCGCGCAGCGCCGACGGGCGCAGCGGCGTGATCGGCAACCCCAACCCTTGCTGGTACGACCACAGCCGCCCCGCCTCGGCCAGGTCGTCGGCGGTGAGCCCGACCACCAGCGTGCCCTCGGTGCGGTGGCCCAGGTCGACGCCGCTCGCCTCGGCCAGCTCGGCGGCGAACGCCGGCCACCGGGCCGCGGACTCGACAAGCAACCCGGTCAGCTCCCGCTCGCCGAAGTACGCCTCGGCGACCGGGGCGAGCATGCCGGCGGCCACCCGCGACGCGCCCGACCCGGGCCGGTCGTCGTACACGCTCACCCGCAGCCCGCGCTGCGCGCACCGCCACGCGATCGCCAGCCCCACCGGCCCCGCCCCCACCACCCCCACCTCGGAAAGGACGGGCCCCCTGTTAACGCATTCGGTAGAGGAATGTGCCCCGCTCAACACGTCAGCGCCCGGAGCAGCTCGGCGGTGGCGCGCGCCGGGTCGGCCGCCGAGCTGAGCGCCCCGACCACCGCCACCCCGTACGCCCCGGCCGCCCGCAGCGCCGGCACCGCCGCGGCGGTCACCCCGCCGATGGCGATCACCGGCACGGTCACCGCGTCGGAGACCGCGCGTACCCCGTCCGGGCCGATCGGCGCGGGCAGCCCCGGCTTCGTGGTGGTGGCGTGGCAGGGGCCCACGCCCAGGTAGCTCGCTCCGGCGGCGACCGCGGCCCGGGCGGTGCCCGGCTCCCGGGCGGTCGCGCCGAGCATCGCGTCGACGCCGAGCACCCGGCGGGCGGCGGCCACCGGCAGGTCGTCCGCCCCGACGTGGCCACCGGCCGCGCCCACCGCGAGCGCCACGTGCAACCGGTCGTTGACCAGGCAGCACGTGCCGTACGGCCGGCACGCCTCGACCACCCGGCGGGCCAGCTCGTACGCCTCCCGGTCGGTGGCGTCGTCCGTCACGCGTACCTGCACGACGAGTTCGGCGCGGCCCACCGGCAGGGCGGCACGCAGCACGCCGAGCGGATCCCGCCCCGGTCGGGTGTCGGTGATGAGATGTAGTCGTCCCAGGGACGGCACGGCAACGCTCCTCCCTGCGCCGGCATTACCCGGATCAGGTTCAACGGTCGGGGGCTGTCAGCCCCCCTCTCAGCCCGGTCCACACCGGGCTCCCGTGGGTCACTTGCGGCCTACCGTACGACGCCTCCCCGCCGTACGGAAGACCGGGTGAGTTTTTTCCCAGGACCGCACCACCCGGCGGACCGGGACGGCGGGTGACCGGCGAGTGACGACACGCTGCCTGGATGTCCGTTCCCGCGCGTGTCCCGCCCTGCCTGGCGAGCCTGCCGTTCCGGGGCAGCCGTGCCGTCTCCGAAGGGCTACTCACCTGGACGATGCTCCGCGGGCCGACGTGGGTCCGCCTGCTGCCGGACGTGTACGTGCACCGGCACGGATACCGTGTCGACGACCACCGGATGTGGTGCGAGGCGGTGGCGTTGCGCCTGCCGCCAGGTGCCGTGCTGGCGGGACGGAGCGCCGCCTGGTTGTTCGGCGCGGAGGTGCTCAGCCGTGACGCGCCGGTGACCGTGCTACTGCCGACAGCCGTCCGGCTGCGCCCGCACCCGCGGTTGACGGTCGTGAGGTCGCCACTACCCGACGAGGACCGCACCCGGTTCGCCGGGTTGCCGGTCACCACCGCGCTGCGTACCGCGTTCGACCTCGGTCGGCTGGGTCCCCGGGCGGAGGCGCTGGTCGCCGTGGACGCGTTACTGCGTCGCCGGGTGGTGAAGCTGTCCGCGCTGCGTGACTACGCCGAAGCCCGGTCCGGCTGGCCGGGTGCGCCACTGCTGCGTGAGGTCTTGACGCTGGCTGAACCGTTGAGCGAGTCCCCGATGGAGACCCGCCTGCGGTTGCTCCTCCTCGACGCCGGCATCGGCCCGCTCACCGCGCAGCACGAGATACGCGCGGCCGGGCGCTTCGTGGCCCGGGTGGATCTGGCCTGTCCGGTGCTCCGCCTCGCGATCGAGTACGACGGCGACCACCACCGCGAGCGGGCGCACTTCCGGCGTGATGTGGCACGTCTCAACGCGCTCCGTGCGGCTGGCTGGGTCGTGCTCCGGTTCACCGCCGACGACGTGCTGCGCCGTCCCGACGCCACCGTCGCCCTGGTCCGCCAGGCCCTCGCGGAGCGCCGCGCCCCCACACCACCCCACGGACACCCATAGCCCGGTACTGGCGGCGAGTGGAACGTCATAGGTGTCAAAAAGGCCGTGAGACACCCATGACGTTCCACTCCTGGGGAACGCTGGCTTCGGGTGGAACACCACGGGTGTCTGGCGGGGTGGTCGGTGGGGGCAGGCGGGAGGGGCGAGGGCGAGGGGCGAGGGCAGGGGCGGGGTGAGGGGCGGGGCGCGTCAGAGGAGGGCGTCGAGGGCGTCCAGGTCCTCGTCAGTGGGCTGCCAGGTGCCCGCGTCGGCGTTGGCGCGTACCTGGTCCGGAGTGGTCGCGCCGGCGATCACCGAGGTCACCGCCGGCCGGGCGGCCAGCCCGCCGATGGCCACCTGGAGCATGCTGATCCCACGCTCGGCGGCGTACGCCTCGATGGCCTCGATGGTGTCCCAGCGCGCCGCCGCCAGCCGCTCGGCGTACCGGCCGCCGCCGGCCAGCCGGCTGCCCGTCGGGGGCGCCTCGCCCCGCTTGTACTTGCCGGTGAGCAGCCCGTTGGCGAGCGGGAAGAACGGCAGCATGCCGAGGCCGAACCGCTCGCAGGCCGGGATGACCTCGTCCTCCACCCCCCGCTCCAGCAGCGAGTAGTGGTTCTGCGCGGAGATGAACCGGGTGCGTCCCGCCGACGACGCGGTCCAGTCGGCGTCGGCGATCTGCCAGCCGGCGAAGTTGGAGTTGCCGAGGTAACGCACCTTGCCGGCGGTCACCAGGTCGTCCAGCGCGGCGAGCGTCTCGTCGATCGGCGTGCCCGGGTCGGGCTCGTGCATCTGGTAGAGGTCGATGTGGTCGGTGCCGAGCCGGCGCAGCGACGCCTCGACCGCGCGGGCGATGTAGCGACGGGCGCCCCGGGCGCCGTGGTCCGGCCCGTTCGCGCCGTGCATGTCCATGCCGAACTTGGTGGCGACCACCACGTCGTCGCGGCGCCCCTTGAGCGCCTGACCGAGCAGTTCCTCGGAGCCGCCCTGCGGTTCGCCGTAGATGTCGGCGGTGTCGAAGAAATTGATCCCGGCGTCGAGCGCGGCGTCGACCACCGCCCGGGTGCCGTCGCTGTCGAGTTTGCGGCCGAAGTTGTTGCAGCCGATGCCGACCACGGACACCACGAGCCCGGAGTCGCCCAACCGGCGGTAGGTCATCTCACTCACGAGTCCCACCCTATGCCCGCCGCCGCCCGAGCACCGGGACGAGCCCCGCTGGCTGCCACCGGGCCGGGCCCTGACGCTGCCACCGGAAGAGGCCCGCCGGCCGGGCGTCTCAGCCCAGCGCGTCGGCGACGAGTGCCCGGGCGGCACCGACCGTCGCCGCCAGCTCGGCGGGGGTACGCCCCAGCGCGCCGAGCAGCGCCTGCGCCCGGGCGGTGAAGTCCGGTGGCGCGCCCGGCAGCCGCCCGGCCGAGGCGAGCATGCCCTTCTCGTTGACCAGCCATCGCCCGGCCCGGCCGTGCAGCGCCTGCGCGAGCACGCCGACCACCCGGAACAGGCACCCGGCCACGTACCCGGCGTCGCCGCCGGCCGCGCCCTTGGCCGCGCCGTCGAGCAGCAGGCCGGTCTCCCAGCCGCCGGCCACGAGTGCCGCGCCGAGCGCGGGCGGGTAGTGGACGGTCTCGGCCCGCAGCGCGGTCAGCTCGCCGGTCGGGTCGCCCAGCACCCGGCCGAGCGCGACCTCCCCGGCGTACGCGGGCGAGTAGAACCCGAGCGGGTGCCCGGCCTGCACCTCGACCGTGTAGCGGCCGGCGCGGCAGTCCGCCCAGACCCGGTGCACCCGGTCCAGGTCCCGGTAGATCCAGTCCACCGCCACCCCGCCGACGCGCAGCCAGCCGCCGCCGTCGACCCAGGGGCCCCAGCCGCCGGGTGCGGTGAGCTCCACCGGGCTGTCGGCGACCGAGTCGGCGACCGCGCGCAGCCCGGCCACGTCCGGCGTACCCCGGTAGTAGAGGCCGACGTCCCAGTCGGAGTCGGGCCGGTGTTCGCCGCGGGCCCGGCTGCCGCCGAGCGCCACCGCGGCCACGCCGTCGACCGCGCAGAGCCGGTCGACCAGCTCCTGGTCGATCATCCGACGTCCCAGACAGGCTCCGGCGTCTCCACCACGTCCCCGTCGCCGCGGAACAGCACGAACCGGTCGAAGGTCCGGGTGAACCACCTGTCGTGCGTCACCGCGACCACCGTGCCGTCGAACGCGGTCAGCCCGGCCTCCAGCGCCTCGGCGGAGGCCAGGTCGAGGTTGTCGGTCGGCTCGTCGAGCAGCAGCAGCGTGGCCCCGGACAGCTCCAGCAGCAGCACCAGGAAGCGGGCCTGCTGGCCGCCGGAGAGCGTGCCGAAGCGCTGGTCGCCCTGGCCGGCCAGCTCGTAGCGGGACAGCGCCGCCATGGCCGCGTGCCGGTCCATGCCGGCCCGGTGCTCGTCGCCGCGCCACAGCACCTCGACAAGCGTCTTCGCCATCAGCTCCGGGCGGTCGTGGGTCTGTGAGAAGTGCCCCGGCCGGACCCGGGCGCCGAGCCGCACCACACCGCCGTGCGCGACCGGCGCGAGCGCGGCGGCGCCGTCGACAGGCGTGTTGCCCGGCTCGGGGTCGGTGCCGCCGCGGGCCAGCAGGCGCAGGAAGTGGGACTTGCCGGTCCCGTTCGCGCCGAGCACCGCGACCCGGTCGCCGTACCAGAGTTCCAGGTCGAACGGGTAGGTCAGGCCGTCCAGCTCCAGCTGCTCGGCGATCACCGCGCGCTTGCCGGTCCGCCCGCCGGTCAGCCGCATCCGGATGTCCTGGTCCTTCGGGGGTACGGGCGGCGGCCCGGCCTCCTCGAACTTGCGCAGCCGGGTCTGCGCGGCCTGGTAGCGGGAGGCCAGCCCGTCGTTGTACGCGGCCTTCTGCTTGTACATCAGCATCAGCTCGCGCAGCTTCTGGTGTTCCTCGTCCCAGCGCCGGCGCAGCTCGTCGAGGCGGGCGTGCCGGGCCACCCGCGCGTCGTGCCAGCTCGCGAAGCCGCCCGGGTGCACCCAGGCGCTGCCGCCCTCCACGGCGACCACCCGGTCGGCGGTCTGCGCCAGCAGCTCCCGATCGTGCGAGACGTAGAGCACGGACTTGGCGGACTCCCGCAGCCGTGCCTCCAGCCACCGCTTACCGGGCACGTCGAGGAAGTTGTCCGGCTCGTCGAGCAGCAGCACCTCGTCCGGGCCGCGCAGCAGCAGCTCCAGCGCGAAGCGTTTCTGCTGGCCGCCGGAGAGCGTCCGGACCGGTCGGTCCCGGGCGGCGTCCCACGGCAGGTCCAGCACGATGGTGGTGACGGTGTCGAAGAGCACCTCGGCGTCGTATCCGCCGGCCTCGCCCCAGGCGGCCAGCGCGTCGGCGTACGCGAGCTGGGCCTTGCCGGCGGCGGAGCTGAACTTGCCCCGGACCTCGGCCGTCCGCATGGCCGCCTCGGTCTCGACCAGCCGGCGCCCGGCGTCGCGCAGCGCCGGCGGCGCGAGTGACAGGGCCAGGTCGGCGAGCGTCGACTCGTCACCGATCATGCCGATGAACTGCCGCATCACGCCGAGCCCGCCGGCGCGGGCGATCGCGCCGGTGGGGACCGGCAGGTCACCGGCGACCATCCGGAGCAGCGTCGTCTTGCCGGCGCCGTTGGGGCCGACGAGCGCAACCTTGGCGCCCTCACCGACCCGGAACGACACGTCGCGGAACAGCTCCCGCCCGTCCGGGAGGATGTGCCCGACCCCTGCCACGTCCACGTATCCCACGCGGGCATCCTGCCCGAGCCGGCGGCCCGGCCGACACCGGATTACCGGGTGACGCGGAGCACCCGGTAGCCCTTCTGGCTGGCGTGCCGCTGCACCTGCCACCCCTGCTCGACCAGCCAGCGGTGCAGCGAGTCGCCGCCGAGGTGCCGGGCGACGACCAGCCAGGCCACGCCGTCCGGGGTGAGCCGGGGCAGCCAGCGCAGCAGCAGGTCGTGCAGTTCGGCCTTGCCGATGTGGATCGGCGGGTTCGACCAGATCTGCGCGAACGTGACGTCCGACGGCAGGTCGTCCGGGGCGACGGCGTGGACCCGGTCGGCCGCGTCGACGCGGGCGGCGTTGGCGGTGGTGAGCGCGCGGGCCCGTTCGTTGACGTCCACCGCCCAGACCGTGGCGGCCGGCGCGACCGCGGCCAGGACGCAGGTGATCGGGCCGAATCCGCAGCCGATGTCGAGCAGCGGGCCGGCGGCGTCGGCGGCCGGCAGGTCGGCCTTGCGCAGCAGCACGGCGGTGCCGGGGTCGAGCCGGTCGGCGGAGAAGACCCCGCCGGCCGAGGTGAGCGTGTAGTCGCGCCCGGCGACGGAGAACTCGACCTCGCGCGGGCGGGCCGGGGTCGTGGGCTCAGCGGTGAAGTAGTGGTCGCCGGTCACGCGGGCATTCTCGCACCGGCGGGTGGCGGGCCGGTCGACGGTACGGCGGGCAGGGGGCGACGCCACCCCGTCAGAATTTCCCGATATTCCCCCCGAAAGGGATAATCGGCCCTACTCTATCCCACATGGTGTACCGGTACGAGTCCGATGAGGACGCCTTCCTCGAATACCCGGAGCCCGGGCCGGCCCCGGTCGGGCCCGTGGTCGCGACGCCGCCACCGGCCGGCCCGTCGCCGTCCCGCTTCCCCACGCCGTCGCTGCCCCCGGCCCGGGCCACCCGCCCGGCCCTCGACGACGCCCGGGCGCCCGCCCCCGCACCACCCGCACCGCCCGCACCGGTGCCCACACCGCCCCGGGAGCCCGCGCCGGTGCCCCAGCCCGCCCCGCCGGCACCACAGCCGGTGCCGGCCGCGACGGCACGCCCGACCGTGCCGGTCCCGGCCAGCCCGACGTTCCGCACCACGAGCCTGCCCGACCAGGCACGGAACCGGCGGACCGGCCGCCGTGGCGGTGGCCGGTTCTGGCAGGCGCTGGTCGGCGGCGCCGCCGTGCTGCTCCTGCTCTCCCTCACCGGCCTGGCCGTCGCGGCGCTGCTCGACGAGCGGGCCGACACGCCGCCGACGAGCGAGCAGACCCCACCGCCGGCGGTGACCGAGTCGAGCGCGCCCGGCCGGTCCGACCTGGACTCCCGGGACACCGACCAGGCGACACTCACCGCCAAGGAACTGTTCCCGGGCAAACAACTCGTGGTCGCCGACGGCAAGCCGGCGTACCGGGTGCTCAAGACGCAGGCCAGCACCGACTGCGCGATCTCGGCCACCGGCGAGATCGCCGACCTGCTGGTCCGGCTCGGGTGCAACCAGGTCGTCCGGGGCACGCTCCGCTCCCCCGACGGCGACCACCTGCTCACCGCCGGCCTGTTCAACCTGACCGACCTGGCCAGCGCCCAGCGGGTACGGGACCGGATCCGGCCGCTGCTGGACGACCGCCAGGGACGGTTCCGGGGCCTGCCGGCGGGTGAGGGCACCGAGGCGGTGGAGAAGGCCGCCGCCCGGGTCGGCTGGCAGGTACGCGGCCACTACATCGCCTTCTGCCTGGTCACCCGCGCGGACGGGGATAGGATCCCGACCGACGACGCGGTCGCCCGCGAGATCATGTTCGACCTGATCGAGCTGCACCTGAACCGGAACGTGCTGGACCACCGGGCCGCCGGCGGCACGGCCGGCCAGCCCACCGACGGTCCGACCGAGGACAACGCCGGCCAGCGCGGCACCGGCGACTGAAGCGGCGCTCCCCCGGCCCGCCACCCACCTCCGGTGGCGGGCCGTTCGCCGTCTCCGGGCCGCTTCGCCGCGCCTGCGTCGTCCTCCGCCCGGCTCAGCCCTCGGCGACCGGGACCCGCAACCGGCGGGTGAGGTCGGCGCGGCGGGCGTACTCCGCCGGGTCGGCCGGGTAGCCGACCTCGACCAGCGCGAGGCCGTGCGCGGGTGCCACGGTGACCTCGCTGGACCGTTCCCGGCGGGTCAGCAGCCCGGCCGGCCACTCGACCGGCCGCCGGCCGTCACCGGCGACCAGCATGGCCCCGACCAGACTGCGCACCATGTTCTGGCAGAACGCGTCGGCCTGCACGGTGGCGACCAGGATCCCGTCCGGGTCGCGCCGCCAGTCCAGCCGGGTCACCTCGCGCAGCGTGGTGGCGTTCTCCTTGCGCCGGCAGTACGCGGCGAAGTCGTGCTCGCCCACCAGACCGGCCGCGGCGGCGTTCAGTGCGGCCAGGTCCAGCGGCTTCGGCCAGGCCAGCGTGTCCCGCTGACGCAACGGCTCGGCGCCCCACGGCGCGTCGGTGACCCGGTACTCGTAGCGCCGGAACGTGGCCGAGAACCGGGCGTCGAAGTCGGCCGGCACCTCGGTCATCGCGCGTACCCGGGCGTCCGGTGGGAGCAGTCGGGCCAGCCGGCGCAGCAGCCGTCCCTCGTGCGCCCGCCACACCTCGGTCGGCAGGTCCAGGTGGCAGACCTGCCCGGTGGCGTGCACCCCGGCGTCGGTCCGCCCGGCCACGGTGAGCCCGGGGACCGTGCCGGCGCCGAGCACCAGGTCCAGCGTCGCCATGAGCACGCCGGCGACCGTGCGCCGGGTGGGCTGGGGCGCCCACCCGGAGAAGTCGGTGCCGTCGTACGAGACGTCCAGCCGCAGCCGGGTCCGCTCGTCCACCTCGTACCTCCCGTTGACGGCGACGGGCCCGGCACCCCCGTGGGGATGCCGGGCCCGGTCGAGCCTGAACTCAGGCCTTGTCGTTCTCGGTGGCCTCGTCGCTGTCCTCGCGGGCGGCGGCGGTGTCACCGGAGGCGGAGACCGGAGCCTCGGCGTCCTGGTCGCCGGTGCTGGCCTTGGGGGCCTCCTCGGCCGGGGCCAGGGCCTCGACCTTGTCCTGCTGGGCGGCCTTGCGGGCGGCGGTCTTCTTGTTCGCCTTCGGCTCGGCGACCTGAAGCTCCTCGACCAGCTCGATGATCGCCATCGGAGCGGCGTCACCCTTGCGCGGACCGGTCTTCACGATCCGGGTGTAGCCACCGTTGCGGTTGGCGTACCGGGGCGCGATCTGGTCGAACAGGGAGTAGACCACGTCCTTGTCCTTGACGACGCCCGCCACCCGCCGACGCGAGGCGAGGTCGCCGCGCTTGGCCTTGGTGATGAGCTGCTCGGCCAGCGGACGGAGCCGCCGGGCCTTCGTCTCGGTGGTCTGGATCTTGCCGTGCTGGAACAGCGCGGTGGCCAGGTTGGCCAGCATCAGCCGCTCGTGCGCGGGGCTGCCGCCGAGGCGGGGGCCCTTGGTGGGCGTGGGCATGCTTGGTGCTCCTCAGGTGTGGCGGCAGCGCGGACTAGAGCTGCTCGGTCTCGCGGTAGTCGTCGGTGTCGTAGTCGGCCTCGCCGAAGGTGTCCACGACGTGCGCCGGGTCGAAGTTCGGAGCCGAGTCCTTCAGCCCCAGGCCCATCCCGGCGAGCTTCATCTTGACCTCGTCGATCGACTTCTGGCCGAAGTTGCGGATGTCGAGGAGGTCGGCCTCGGTACGCCCGATCAGCTCACCAACGGAGTTGATGCCCTCGCGCTTGAGGCAGTTGTAGGAGCGGACGGTCAGGTCCAGCTCCTCGATCGGCAGAGCCAGGTCCGCCGCCAGCTGGGCGTCCTGCGGGGACGGCCCGATGTCGATGCCCTCGGCGGTCTCGTCCAGCTCGCGGGCGAGCCCGAACAGCTCCACCAGCGTCGAGCCGGCCGAGGCCAGCGCGGTACGCGGGCCCATCGACGGCTTGGTCTCGACGTCGATGATCAGCCGGTCGAAGTCGGTCCGCTGCTCGACCCGGGTCGCCTCGACGCGGTACGTCACCTTCAGCACCGGCGAGTAGATCGAGTCGACCGGGATCCGGCCGATCTCGGCGCCCGCCTGCTTGTTCTGCGCGGCGGTGACGTAGCCCCGGCCCCGCTCGACGGTCAGCTCCATGTCGAGCCGGCCCTTGCCGTTGAGGGTGGCGAGCTTCAGGTCCGGGTTGTGCACGGAGACACCGGCCGGGGGCTGGATGTCGCCGGCGGTCACGTCGCCCGGGCCCTGCTTGCGCAGGTACATGCTGACCGGCTCGTCGTGCTCGGAGCTGACGCACAGCTCCTTGATGTTCATGACGAGCTCGACCACGTCCTCCTTGACGCCGGGGATGGTGGTGAACTCGTGCAGCACACCGTCGATCTTGATCGAGGTGACCGCGGCGCCCGGAATGGACGACAGCAGCGTACGCCGGAGCGAGTTGCCGAGCGTGTAGCCGAAACCGGGCTCCAGCGGCTCGATGGTGAACTTGGACCGGGTCTCGTTGATCGACTCTTCGGAGAGAGACGGTCGCTGGCTGATGAGCATCTTTTCTCTTCTCTTCCGGGGCGCCCGCTATTTGACGCCCACGACACAACTGTTCCGGTGGCCCGCCCCGCAGGACGGGCCACCGCAACGAGCCCTTACTTGGAGTAGAGCTCGACGATCAGCTGCTCCTGGACCTGGGTGTCGATCACCTGACGGGCCGGGAGCGAGTGCACGAGGACCTTCATCTGGCTGGGGATGGCCTCGAGCCACGCCGGAACGGTCTTGGAGCCGGCCTCGGCCTGCGCGACGATGAACGGGGTGAGCTCCTTGCTCTTGCCCCGGACCTCGATGATGTCGTGCTCCTTGACGCGGAACGACGGGATGTCGACCTTCTTGCCGTTCACCGTGAAGTGACCGTGCTTGACCAGCTGACGG
This sequence comes from Micromonospora sp. NBC_01392, assembly GCF_045040125.1. Classification (NCBI taxonomy): domain Bacteria; kingdom Bacillati; phylum Actinomycetota; class Actinomycetes; order Micromonosporales; family Micromonosporaceae; genus Micromonospora; species Micromonospora sp. NBC_01392. The sequence goes on from NZ_CP109549.1 coordinate 6,508,290, forward strand.
GCCATGTCCCGGGACTTGGCGTAGCCGGCCCGGTAGACCACGTTGTCCAGCCGCGACTCGAGGATCTGGAGCAGAACCTCACCGGTCTTGGCCTTCTTGCCCACGGCCTCTTCGTAGTAGCCGCGGAACTGCTTCTCCAGCACGCCGTAGACACGACGGGCCTTCTGCTTCTCACGGAGCTGGAGCAGGTACTCCGTCTCCTTCGTGCGGCCGCGGCCGTGCTGCCCGGGCGGGAACGGCCGGGACTCGAACGGGCACTTCGGACCATCGCACTTGCTGCCCTTGAGGAACAGCTTCATCTTCTCCCGCCGGCAACGGCGGCAGTCAGCACCGGTGTAACGAGCCATCTCTCTCTAACCTCTCAGACCCGGCGACGCTTCGGCGGACGGCACCCGTTGTGCGGCTGCGGCGTGACGTCGGAAATCTGCCCGACCTCGAGACCGGCGGCCTGCAGCGAACGGATGGCGGTCTCCCGGCCGGAGCCGGGGCCCTTGACGAACACGTCGACCTTGCGCATGCCGTGCTCCATGGCCCGACGCGCGGCGGCCTCGGCGGCCAGCTGCGCGGCGAACGGGGTCGACTTGCGGGAGCCCTTGAAGCCCACCTGGCCGGAGGAGGCCCAGGAGATGACCGCACCGGTCGGGTCCGTGATGGACACGATGGTGTTGTTGAAGGTGCTCTTGATGTGCGCCTGCCCGTGGGCGACGTTCTTGCGTTCCTTGCGCCGGACCTTCTTGACGGCGGCTCCGGCACGAGCCTTCGGTGGCATAAGTCTGTGCGCTCCTAGTTACTTCTTGCCGGGCTTCTTCTTGCCGGCCACGGTCCGCTTCGGGCCCTTCCGGGTCCGCGCGTTGGTCTTGGTGCGCTGACCACGCACGGGCAGACCGCGGCGGTGCCGGATGCCGGCGTAGCAGCCGATCTCGACCTTGCGGCGGATGTCAGCGGCGACCTCGCGGCGCAGGTCGCCTTCAACCTTGTAGTTGCCCTCGATGTGGTTCCGGAGCTCGACGAGCTCCTCGTCCGTGAGGTCCCGAACGCGCTTGTCCGGCGAGATGCCGGTCGCGGCGAGCGTCTCCAGGGCGCGGGTACGGCCGACCCCGAAGATGTAGGTGAGCGCGATCTCCATCCGCTTCTCGCGGGGGAGATCCACGCCGACTAGACGTGCCATGTGCGGGCGTACTCCTCATGATTTGTGGCGGAGGTGTGGACCCGTCCCACCCCGCTGCCCGAGCGGGCCCCGGCCTCCGACCGGGGGTCAACCACGAGGGGTACGCGTGTGGCGCACCGTCCGCGGCGGGACGAGCTGGTGATGTGTGGGGCGTCAGCCCTGGCGCTGCTTGTGACGCGGGTCGCTGCAGATGACCATGACCCGGCCGTGCCGACGGATCACCCGGCACTTGTTGCAGATCCTCTTGACGCTCGGCTTGACCTTCACGGTTGCCTTACTTCCCATCTGGCCCGGAGCGCGACGGATCGCGACCCGGACGTCGAAGACGGACACGGGGACGTCCCGGCCGTCGTCAGGCTTACTTGTAGCGGTAGACGATGCGCCCGCGGGTCAGGTCGTACGGCGACAGTTCGACGACGACCCGGTCCTCCGGCAGGATGCGGATGTAGTGCTGCCGCATCTTGCCGCTGATGTGAGCCAGCACCTTGTGGCCGTTCGCGAGCTCCACCCGGAACATGGCGTTCGGCAGGGGCTCGATGACCCGACCCTCGATCTCGATGGCTCCGTCTTTTTTCGGCATGTACTCCGCTGTCCTGACGTCGGTTGCTCCGGACGGCCCACAACGTCTTACACGGGTGAACTGACCAAGATCAGTGAACCCGCGCCAGCCGCGGCTCCGACTCCCACCGAAGCGCAGGGTGGGCATGGCGGAGTGGACGCTGTGCGCCGATCTGAAAGTGTACGCCCGCCCGCGCGGAGTCGCCAAACCGGCCGGCCGGCAGATCCCTCGAACGGCGGATTTCCGGCCCGGTTGTGACCAGCGGCACAGCTATCGGCGGCGGTCGCGCCGCTTCCGGCCGTGATCCGCGCCGATCAGCCCGACCGACTGCATCAGCACCAGGCCGCCCCACGGCCCCAGCACCCAGAGCGGCTCCGCGACGGCCTCCCGGTCGCGGTCGGCCGCCCGCATCTCCCGCTGCCCGTCCATGTCGGCAAGGATGCCACCGGACCGCCACCCGACGGAAACCCGCTCCGACCTCGGCCAGTGTCCGACCGTCAGACGGCGTGGTCACTCAGGGTGATGCGGCCAGCGGACAGGCAACTCCGGGACGGTATGCCTGTGCGTCATATTTATGACCAGGAGGTATACCGCCGAAAAGTAGCTGCTTCAGTCACCGGCGCAGGCCAGATATGCCGCAGACGTGGGCACGGCACGGACGCCGGCATGGCGTGGGTCCGTCGGGGCGGGGACCGCGCTCCGCTCGGACGCCGCGTTCCGGGCCGGAGTCGGGCCGGTCAGCGGGCCGGGGAGTCCGCCGGCTGGCGGGCGGTCACCAGATCGCCGAGGCGGGCCCGGCCGCCGTCGGAGGCGGTGAGCACCCACACCCCGTCCGCCAGCAGCGCCATCGAGTGCTCCACGTGCACCGCCATCGAGCGGTCCCGCGTCACCACCGTCCAGCCGTCGGCCAGCTCGACGGTGCGCGGGGAACCCGCCGTGATCATCGGCTCGATGGCGAGCGCCAGACCGGGCACCAGCCGTGGGCCCTTGCCGGGGCGACCGTGGTTGAGCACGTGCGGGTCCTGGTGCATCTCCGTGCCGATGCCGTGGCCGCCGTAGCCGTCGACGATGCCGTACCGGCCGCCCCTGCGGACCGCGGTCTCCACCGCGTGCGAGATGTCGGTCAGCCGGCCCCTGCCGGAGGCCGCGCCCCGGGCCGCGGCCGCGATCCCGGCCCACATGGCGTCCTCGGCCACCTCGGCCATCCGCAGCAGCGCCGGGTCGACCTCCCCCACCGCCACCGTGATCGCCGCGTCGCCGTGCCAGCCGTCGAGCACCGCCCCGCAGTCGATCGAGATCAGGTCGCCCTCGCGCAGCACCTGTTCCGGCGACGGGATGGCGTGCACCACCTGCTCGTTGACCGAGGAGCAGATCGAGGCCGGGAAACCGTGGTAGCCCTTGAACGACGGGACCGCGCCGGCCTCCCGGATGGTCGCCTCGGCGATCGCGTCGAGGTCGGCGGTCGACACACCGGGCGCGACCGCCTCCCGCATCCGGGCCAGGGCACGGGCGACCACCAGACCGGCGGCCCGCATCAGCTCGATCTGCTCGGGGGTCTTCAGCTGGATGTCCAGCTGGGGACGGCGCATGACGGCGTTCACCTTTCGTTACACGGAACAGCGGGGCACGTCGCGCGTACCCCGCTGTTCACAGTCTATCCGCCGGGCGGCGGCGGGAGGTCAGCCGCCGTACGACCGCAGGGCGTCGATGGCGCGGACCGTGACGTCCTCCACCGGCCCGGTCGCGTCGATGCCCACCAGCTTGCCCTGGGCGCCGTAGTAGTCGACAAGCGGCGCGGTCTTCTCGGAGTATTCCCGCAACCGCGCGGCGATCGTCTCCGGCTTGTCGTCGTCGCGCTGGAACAGCTCCGCGCCGCACCGGTCGCAGATGCCGTCCCGGGTGGTCGCGTCGAACTCGACGTGCCAGATCTTGCCGCAGCCCCGGCAGGTACGCCGGCCGGAGAGCCGCCGGATCACCTCGTCGTCGTCGACCACCAGCTCCAGCACCAGGTCCAGCATGCTGCCCAGGTCGGCGAGGAGCTTGTCCAGCTCGGCGGCCTGCGGCGTGGTGCGCGGAAAGCCGTCGAGCAGGAAGCCCTCGCCGGCGTCCGGCTCGGCGAGCCGGTCCCGGACCATGTTGATGGTGACGTCGTCCGGGACCAGCTTGCCGGCGTCCATGTACCGCTTCGCCTCGACGCCCAGCGGAGTGCCCTGGGTGACGTTGGCCCGGAAGATGTCACCGGTCGAGATCTTCGGCACCGAGAGGTGCGCGGCGATGAACTCCGCCTGTGTGCCCTTGCCCGCGCCCGGCGGGCCAACCAGAACGAGTCGCATCTACCGCAGGAACCCTTCGTAGTTCCGCTGCATGAGTTGGCTCTCGATCTGCTTCACGGTCTCCAGACCGACGCCGACCATGATGAGCACAGCGGTGCCGCCGAACGGGAAGTTCTGGAACTGCTGGTTGTCCAGCCAGATGAAGAAGAAGTTCGGCAGGATCGCGATGATGCCGAGGTAGAGCGCACCCGGCAGGGTGATCCGGCTGAGGATGAAGTCGAGGTACTCGGCGGTCGGCTTGCCGGGGCGGATGCCCGGCACGAAGCCGCCGTACTTCTTCATGTTGTCCGCGACCTCGGTCGGGTTGAACGTGATCGACACGTAGAAGTACGTGAAGAAGATGATCAGCAGGAAGTAGATCGCGATGTGCTCCGGCGCGCTCGCCTTCACGATGTGGTTCTGGATCCAGGCCTGGACCTTGCCCGGGTCGTTCTGGTCGAAGAACTGGAGCGCGAGCGTGGGCAGGTAGAGCAGCGACGAGGCGAAGATGACCGGGATGACGCCGGCCTGGTTCACCTTGAGCGGGATGTAGGTGGAGGTGCCGCCGTACATCCGCCGGCCGATCATGCGCTTCGCGTACTGCACCGGGATCCGGCGCTGCGCCTGCTCGATGAACGTGACCGCGGTGATGACCAGCAGCACCAGGGCGATGACGAGGAGGAACATCCCCCAGCCCTTGGTGGTCTTGATCTTCCAGCCCTCGCTGGGGAGCCGGGCCGCGATCGAGGTGAAGATCAGCACCGACATGCCGTTGCCGACGCCCCGGTCGGTGATCAGCTCGCCCAGCCACATCACCACGCCGGTGCCGGCGGTCATCGTCATCACCAGGACGGTGAGCGTCAGCCAGTCCGGGATGCCGGTGCCCTTGGGCACGATCGGGAACTGGTCGCACTGGTTGTTGAACAGCTGCCCGGAGCGGGCCAGCGCCACGAACGCCGAGGACTGGAGGATGCCCAGCCCCAGCGTCAGGTAGCGGGTGTACTGGGTGATCTTCGCCTGGCCGGCCTGGCCCTCCTTGCGGAGCTGCTCCAGGCGCGGGATCACCACCGTCAGCAGCTGCAAGATGATCGACGCGGTGATGTAGGGCATGATGCCCAGCGCGAAGACCGAGAGCTGGAGCAGCGCGCCGCCGGAGAAGAGATCCAGCAGGTTGAGCACGCCGGTGCTGCCCTGGATGGTGTCGAGGCACTTCTGCACGTTGCCGTACGAGACGCCCGGGCTGGGCAGCGTGGCGCCCAGCCGGTAGACCGCGATGATGCCTACTGTGAACAGCAGCTTCTTGCGCAGGTCAGGCGTACGGAACGCACTGAGAAAGGCGGACAGCAACTTCTTCCTCCTGCGCGACGCGGGCCGCCGGTGACGATCCCTGGCGGGGCGGGGTGGGTGCCGGGCGGAGTGCCCGGTATCCATGGCTGGCAACGGACTCTAACAGTCCGATCCCGGTCCGGGCAGATGTGCCCGGCTACATAAAACGAATCCGATGTTACCCGGCGCACACGCGACCGGTAGACCATGACGCCCGCCCAGTCGCGAACAACTGAGCGGGCGCCACGAAAATGCCCTTAGAGCTCGGTGACCGAGCCGCCGGCCGCGGTGATCTTCTCCTTGGCCGACGCGCTGAACGCGTGCGCCGACACCTGGAGGGACACACCGCCGAGGTCGCCGGTGCCGAGCACCTTGACCGGGTGGCCCTTGCGGACCGCGCCGGCCTCGACCAGCTCGACCGGGCCGACCTGGCCGCCGTTCGGGAAGAGCTCCGCCAGCCGGTCCAGGTTGACCACCTGGAACACGACCTTGAACTTGTTCTTGAAGCCCTTCATCTTCGGCAGGCGCATGTGGATGGGCATCTGCCCACCCTCGAACGCCGGCGAGATGTTCTTCCGGGCCTTCGAACCCTTGGTACCGCGTCCAGCGGTCTTGCCCTTCGAACCCTCACCGCGACCCACACGGGTCTTGTCGGTCTTGGCTCCCGGGGCGGGACGCAGGTGGTGCACCTTGATCGTCATTACTCGACCTCCTCGACCTTCACGAGGTGGTTGACCGTGAAGATCATGCCGCGGATCTCCGGCCGGTCCTCCTTGACCACCACGTCGTTGATCCGCTTGAGACCGAGCGAACGCAGCGAGTCACGCTGGTTCTGCTTCCGCCCGATGCCGGACCGGACCTGGGTGACCTTCAGACGTGCCATCAGGACGCCACCCCCGCACGCGACGCCAGCATGGCGGCCGGCGCGACATCCTCCACCGGCAGGCCACGACGCGCCGCGACCTGCTCGGGGGACTCGAGCCCCTTCAGGGCCGCCACGGTGGCGTGCACGATGTTGATCGGGTTGGACGAGCCGAGGCTCTTGGAGAGCACGTCGTGGATGCCCGCGCACTCCAGCACGGCACGCACCGGACCACCGGCGATGACACCCGTACCGGCGGAGGCCGGCTTGAGCAGCACCACACCGGCGGCGTCCTCGCCCGTGACCGGGTGCGGGATCGACTGACCGATCCGCGGCACCTTGAAGAAGTGCTTCTTGGCCTCCTCGACGCCCTTGGCGATCGCCGCGGGCACCTCCTTGGCCTTTCCGTAGCCCACGCCGACGGTGCCGTCGCCGTCGCCCACGATCACGAGGGCGGTGAAGCTGAAGCGACGACCGCCCTTCACGACCTTGGCGACGCGGTTGATCGCGACGACCCGCTCGAGGTGCGGGGTCTTCTCGACGGGCGCGTTTCCGCGGCCGCCCTCACGGCGGTTGTCGCGGCGACCACCCTCGTTGCCACCGGACCCGCCGCCACGGCGCTGTTGACCTGGCATCAGCAGCCTTCCTTCTCTCTCGTGACGGGGTTTCTAGAACTCGAGCCCGGCTTCGCGGGCGGCCTTGGCAAGCGCGGCGACCCGCCCCGCGTACCGGTTGCCACCGCGGTCGAAGACGACCTTCGAGACGCCGGCGGCCTTGGCCCGCTCGGCGAGCAGCGCGCCGACCTTGCCGGCCAGGGCGCTCTTGTCGCCCTCGGCGCCGCGCAGCGAGGCGTCCATGGTCGACGCGGACGCCAGGGTGTGACCCTTGGTGTCGTCGACGACCTGGGCGACCATGTGCCGCAGGGAACGGGTGACGACGAGGCGAGGACGCTCGGCGGTGCCGCTGACGTTCTTGCGGACCCGGAAGTGCCGACGCGCACGCCCGACGGCACGCTTGGCGGCAACGCCGCGGCGGCGCTTGAGCAGCGTGGCGCTCACTTCTTACCTGCCTTTCCAGCCTTACGGCGGATGACCTCGCCCTGGTACTTCACGCCCTTGCCCTTGTAGGGCTCCGGCGGGCGGATCTTCCGGATGTTGGCGGCGACCTCGCCGACCTGCTGCTTGTCGATGCCGGCCACGTGGAACAGCGTCGGCCGCTCGACCGTGAAGGTGATGCCGTCCGGTGCCGGTACCACGACCGGGTGCGAGAACCCGAGCGCGAACTCCAGGTCCTTGCCCTTGGCGGTCACGCGGTAACCGGTGCCGGCGATCTCCAGGCTCTTGCGGTAGCCCTCGGTCACCCCGACGATCATGTTGGCCACCAGCGTACGGCTCAGGCCGTGCAGCTCCTTGGCCTTGCGCTCGTCGTTGGGCCGGTTGACGAGCAGCTCGCCGTTCTCGCTGCGCTCCGCCGTGATCGGCTCGGCCAGCACGTGGCTCAGCTCGCCCTTGGGGCCCTTGACCTTGACGGTCTGGCCGTCGATCGTGATGTCGACGCCGGATGGCACCGGGATCGACTTACGTCCAATACGCGACATTTCTACCTGTCTCCCGTTACCAGACGAAGGCGAGGACTTCCCCGCCAACGCTCCGCTTGCGGGCCTGCCGGTCGGTGAGCAGCCCCTGGGACGTCGAAATGATCGCCACACCAAGCCCGCCGAGCACCCGCGGGAGCCCCTCCGACTTGGCGTACACCCGGAGACCGGGCTTGGACACGCGCTTGATGCCGGCCAGGCTCCGCTCGCGGTTCTGGCCGTACTTCAGCTCGACGACCAGTCGCTTGCCGACGGCACCCTCCTCGGGGTCCTCGACCGACCAGGTGGCGATGTAACCCTCGGCCTTGAGGACCTCGGCGATGTTCGCCTTGATCTTCGAGTAGGGCATCGTCACCCGGTCGTGGTACGCCTGGTTGGCGTTACGCAGACGCGTGAGCATGTCTGCGATCGGGTCGGTCATCGTCATGAAAACTCGTCAACCTTTCTCGCCGGGGTTCCCCGGGCCGGGCCCGGGGCCTACGGCGAAGAGACAGTTCAGCTGACGCGCCGGAGCGCGCCGGGCTATTACCAGGAAGCCTTGGACACGCCGGGCAGCTCACCGCGGTGGGCCATCTCCCGGATGCACACCCGGCAGAGACCGAACTTGCGGTAGACCGCCTTCGGACGCCCGCACCGCTGGCAGCGGGTGTACGCGCGAACCGAGAACTTCGGCTTCGCGGCCGCCTTGAGGATCAGCGCCTTCTTGGCCATCTCAGTTCTCCTTGAACGGGAAGCCCAGGAGCTTGAGCAGCGCCCGGCCCTCGTCGTCGGTCGTGGCGGTCGTGACCACCGTGATGTCCATGCCCCGCTGGCGATCGATCTTGTCCTGGTCGATCTCGTGGAACACCGACTGCTCGGTCAGACCGAACGTGTAGTTGCCGTGCCCGTCGAGCTTGCGCCCGTCCAGACCGCGGAAGTCACGGATACGCGGCAGCGCGATGGAGAGCAGCCGGTCCAGGAACTCCCACATCCGGTCGCCCCGGAGGGTGACCTTCGCGCCGATCGGCATGCCCTCGCGGAGCTTGAACTGCGCGATGGACTTGGTGGCCCGCCGGACCAGCGGCTTCTGGCCGGTGATGGTGGCCAGGTCGCGGACGGCGCCGTCGATCAGCTTGGCGTCGCGAGCGGCCTCGCCGACACCCATGTTGACGACGATCTTGACCATCCGCGGCACCTGCATCGCGTTGCCGTAGCTGTACTGCTTCTGCAGCTCGGCCACGATCTCGTTGCGGTACCGCTCCTTGAGGCGCGGCTGGGTCTTGGTTTCGGTAGCCGTGGTCATCACAGGTCCTTACCGGTGCTACGCGCGATGCGGACCTTCTGGCCGTTGTCGTCGATCCGGTAGCCGACGCGGGTCGGCTTGCCGTCGGAGTCCACGACCATCACGTTCGAGACGTGGATCGGGGCTTCCTGGGTGACGATGCCGCCGGTCTTGGCGCCACGCTGGGTGGTGCTGATGCGAGTGTGCTTCTTGACCCGGTTCACGCCCTCGACCAGGACCTTGTCCTGCCGCGGGTAGGCCGCGATGACCTTGCCCTTGGCACCCTTGTCCTTGCCGGCGATGACGACGACCGTGTCGCCCTTCTTGACCTTCACGGTCACAACACCTCCGGCGCGAGAGAGATGATCTTCATGAACCGCTTGTCCCGCAGCTCACGACCCACCGGGCCGAAGATACGGGTACCGCGCGGGTCCCCACCGTCCTTGATGATGACGGCGGCGTTCTCGTCGAAGCGGATGTACGACCCGTCCGGCCGCCGCCTCTCCTTGGCGGTCCGAACGACGACGGCCTTGACGACGTCGCCCTTCTTCACACCGGCACCGGGGATCGCGTCCTTGACCGTGGCCACGATGACGTCGCCGATGCTCGCGTAGCGCCGACCGGAGCCACCGAGAACCCGGATGCACAGGATCTCCCGGGCACCCGTGTTGTCGGCGACGCGCAGTCGCGACTCCTGCTGAATCACGTCTATCTCCTATGTCTGCCGGTTCTCCGGCCGCCGGGGGCGGCCGGAGCCTGGCGGAACCTGCGCCCGACCGATCCCGGCCGAGCTCGAGCCTTCGCTACTTGGCCTTCTCGAGGATTTCCACGAGCCGCCACCGCTTGGTGGCGGAGAGCGGCCGGGTCTCCATGATCAGGACCCGGTCGCCGATACCGGCCGAGTTCTGCTCGTCGTGCACCTTCAGCTTGCGGGTACGACGCATGATCTTGCCGTACAGCGCGTGCTTGACCCGGTCCTCGACCTCGACCACGACGGTCTTGTCCATCTTGTCGCTGACCACGAGGCCCTCGCGCACCTTACGGCGGGACCGCGCGGCGGCGGTGGTAGTGGTGTTCTCACTCATGATGCAGTCACCTCAGTCGGCGCGGCCGAGAGACCCAGCTCACGCTCACGCATGATCGTGTAGATCCGGGCGATCTCCCGACGGATGACCTGCAGCCGCCGGTTGTTGTCGAGCTGCCCGGTCGCGCCCTGCACGCGGAGGTTGAACAGCTCCGCCTTAGCCTCGCGCAGCTTCGTGACCAGCTCCTCGTCGGAGAGCTCACGCAGCTCGGAGGGCTTGACGCCGGCTGCCATCAGGATTCACCCACTTCGCGCGTAACAATGCGGCACTTCATCGGGAGCTTGTGGATCGCGCGACGCATCGCCTCTCGCGCGATCTGCTCGTTGGGGAAGGACATCTCGAAGAGAACCCGCCCCGGCTTGACGTTGGCGACCCACCACTCGGGAGAACCCTTACCGGAGCCCATCCGGGTCTCGGCCGGCTTCTTGGTGAGGGCCTGGTCCGGGAAGATCGTGATCCAGACCTTGCCGCCACGCTTGATGTGGCGGGTCATCGCGATACGTGCCGACTCGATCTGACGGTTGGTCACGTACGCCGGCTCGAGAGCCTGGATCCCGAACTCGCCGAACACCACCCGGTTACCACCCTTGGACGCGCCACTGCGGTCCGGGTGGTGCGGCTTGCGGAAGCCCTTCGGGGGCTTGCGCGGCATCAGCATCTGTCAGCCCTCCTGCTGCTGTTCTGCCGGCTGGTTCGGAGCCGAGGCGGCGGCGGCGACAGCGCTGCTGTCGACCGGCTCACCGGCCGGCGTCTCCGCCTGCTGCGCGATGGTGGTCGCGGCAGCGCGGCCGGCCTCGGTGCCGCCGGCGGTCGTACCCGACGAGCCCGACCGGCCACGACGCGGCCGGTCCGGCCGGTCGCCACGGTCACGGCGCGGGCCGCGCGACGGGGCCGCCTCGGCCGGGGCCTCGCGGCCCGGCACGGCGTCGCCCTTGTAGATCCAGACCTTCACGCCGATCCGGCCGAAGGTGGTACGGGCCTCGAAGAAGCCGTACTCGATGTTGGCCCGCAGCGTGTGCAGCGGGACACGACCCTCGCGGTAGAACTCGGTCCGGCTCATCTCGGCGCCGCCGAGACGGCCCGAGACCTGAACCCGGATGCCCTTGCAGGCCGGGTTCTTCATCGCGGACTGCATCGCCTTGCGCATGGCCCGACGGAAGCTGACCCGGCTGGACAGCTGCTCGGCGACGCCCTGGGCGACCAGCTGCGCGTCCGACTCGGGGTTCTTCACCTCGATGATGTTCAGCTGGACCTGCTTGCCGGTGAGCTTCTCCAGCTCGCCGCGGATCCGGTCGGCCTCCGCACCCTTACGGCCGATGACGATGCCCGGCCGGGCGGTGTGGATGTCCACGCGGACCCGGTCCCGGGTGCGCTCGATGTCGACCTTGGAGATGCCGGCACGCTCGAGGCCCTTGGACATCATCCGGCGGATCTTGACGTCCTCGCCGATGTAGTCCTTGTAGAGCTTGTCCGCGAACCAGCGGGACTTCCAGTCGGTCGAGATGCCGAGCCGGAACCCAGTGGGGTGAACCTTCTGACCCATTACTCGGCACCCTCCGTCGTGCTCTGCGCCTGCGCCGGCTCGGCCTGCTTGGCCGGAGCGGCCTTCTTCGCCGACTTCTTCGGCGCGGCCGGCGCCACGGCCTCGACCGCCACCGTGATGTGGCACGTCCGCTTGCGGATCCGGTACGCCCGGCCCTGCGCCCGCGGCCGGAACCGCTTCATCGTCGGGCCCTCGTCGACGAACGCCTCGCTGACGAGCAGCGCGTCGGGGTCCAGCCGCTCGTTGTTCTCCGCGTTGGCGATCGCGCTCGCGAGCACCTTGTACACCTGCTCGCTCGCAGCCTGCGGCGCGAACTGCAGCACCGTGAGCGCCTCCTTCGCGGGCAGGCCGCGGACGAGGTTGACCACCCGGCGCGCCTTCATCGGCGAGATGCGCACGTGCCGCGCAACCGCCCGCGCGCCCGGAAGCACCGGAGCGTCGCCCTTTCCTGGCATCGCTGTAACCCCTTGTTCCTCTATCCGTATGCCCGCGGCGTCAGCGCCGGCGGCTCTTCCGGTCGTCCTTCTCGTGACCCTTGAACGTGCGGGTCAGCGCGAACTCGCCGAGCTTGTGCCCGACCATGGCCTCGGTCACGAAGACCGGGACGTGCTTGCGTCCGTCGTGCACGGCGATCGTGTGTCCCAGCATCTCCGGGATGATCGTCGAGCGCCGCGACCAGGTCTTGATCACGTTCTTCGAGCCCTTGTCGTTCTGCGTCTCCACCTTCTTGAGCAGGTGGTCGTCGACGAACGGGCCCTTCTTCAGGCTGCGAGGCATGTCTTATCTCCCTCAGCCGCGCTTACGCGTGGCGTAGCGGCGGCGGACGATCAGCCGGTCGCTCGGCTGGCCCTTACGACGGGTACGGCCCTCGGGCTTACCCTGCGGGTTGACCGGGTGGCGACCACCGGAGGTCTTACCCTCACCACCACCGTGCGGGTGGTCGACCGGGTTCATGGCGACACCACGGACGGTCGGGCGCTTGCCCTTCCACCGCATCCGGCCGGCCTTGCCCCAGTTGATGTTCGACTGGTCGGCGTTGCCGATCTCGCCGACGCTGGCGCGGCAGCGCACGTCGACCCGCCGGATCTCACCGGACGGCATACGCAGGGTCGCGTACGCGCCCTCACGGCCGAGCAGCTGGATGCCGACGCCGGCCGAGCGGGCCAGCTTGGCGCCGCCGCCCGGACGCAGCTCCACGTTGTGGATGGTGGTACCCACCGGGATGTTGCGCAGCGGCAGGTTGTTGCCCGGCTTGATGTCAGCGCCCGGGCCGGACTCGACGCGGTCGCCCTGCTTCAGGTCCTTCGGCGCGAGGATGTAGCGCTTCTCGCCGTCGGCGTAGTGCAGCAGCGCGATGCGCGCGGTGCGGTTCGGGTCGTACTCGATGTGGGCGACCTTCGCCGGCACGCCGTCCTTGTCGACCCGCTTGAAGTCGATCAGACGGTACTGGCGCTTGTGGCCGCCACCGTGGTGCCGCGTGGTGATCCGGCCGTGGGCGTTACGCCCGCCCTTCTTCGGCAGCGGAGCCAGCAGCGACTTCTCCGGCGTGGACCGGGTGATCTCGGCGAAGTCGGCGACGCTGGAGCCTCGCCGGCCCGGCGTCGTCGGCTTGTACTTACGGATAGCCATTGTCTACACCCCTCAGCTGACCGGGCCGCCGAAGGCCTCGATACGGTCACCGTCAGCCAGCTTCACGATCGCCCGCTTGGTGTCCTTGCGCTTGCCGAACCCGGTCTTGGTCCGCTTGCGCTTGCCCTGGCGGTTGAGCGTGTTGACCGTCAGGACGCGGACGTTGAAGATCTGCTGGATAGCGATCTTGATCTCGGTCTTGTTCGCGTCCGGGTGCACCAGGAAGGTGTACCAGTTCCGGTTCAGCTCGCTGTAGCTCTTCTCCGAGACGACCGGCGCGACGATGACGTCACGCGGATCGGCGATCGTGCTCACTTGCCATCCTCCTCGGTGGTCTCGGCGGGCACACCCAGGAACTCGTCCAGGGCCTCCTTGGTGAAGACCACGTCGTCGGCCACCAGCACGTCGTACGTGTTGAGCTGGCCGGCCTCGATCAGGTGCACCCGGCTGTCCCGCGTGTTGCGCAGGTTCCGCAGCGACACCCAGTTCAGCTCGTCGGTGCTGCTCAGCACGACCAGGACCCGGCGGGCGGCGGTCAGCTTGGTCAGCGTGGCCAGGGCCGCCTTGGTCGACGGCTTCTCGCCCGAGACGAACGCCTCGACGACGTGCACCTGGCCGGCGCGGGCCCGGTCGGAGAGGGCGCCACGCAGGGCGGCGGCCTTCATCTTCTTCGGGGTGCGCTGGCTGTAGTCGCGCGGCGTCGGGCCGTGGACCACGCCACCGCCGGCGAACTGCGGCGCGCGGGTCGAGCCCTGACGGGCCCGGCCGGTGCCCTTCTGCTTGTAAGGCTTCCGGCCACCGCCGGAGACCTCACCGCGGGTCTTGGTCTTGTGCGTGCCCTGCCGGGCCGCGGCGAGCTGAGCCACCACGACCTGGTGCATCAGCGCGACGTTCGCCTGGACGTCGAAGATGTCGGCCGGCAGCTCGACGGAGCCGCTCTTGCCGCCTTCGACGTTGAGGACGTCAACGGTGGTCACTTGGCCACACCGCCCTTCTTCACCTTCGCCTTGGCCGCGGTGCGGACCAGGACGAGCGCGCCCTTCGGGCCCGGGATGGCGCCACGGACGAGCAGGAGGTTGTTCTCGGTGTCGACCGCCTGGACGGTCAGGTTCTGGACGGTGTAGCGAACGCCACCCATCCGGCCCGCCATCCGGGTGCCCTTGAAGACGCGACCCGGGGTGGCGCAGGCGCCGATCGAGCCGGGCGAGCGGTGCTTGCGCTCGACACCGTGGCTGGCGCGCAGACCGTGGAAGCCGTGCCGCTTCATCGGGCCGGCGTAGCCCTTGCCCTTGGTCTTGCCGGTCACGTCGATCACGGCGCCGACCGGGAACTCCTCGACCGTGACCTCCTGGCCCGGCGCGTAGTCCGCGGCGTCGGAGGTGCGCAGCTCGACGATGTGCCGGCGCGGCGAGACGTCCGCCTTGGCGTAGTGCCCGGCGACCGGCTTCTTGACCTTGCGCGGGTCGATGGCCCCGTAGGCGAGCTGAACGGCGGTGTAGCCGTCCTTGTCGGCGCTACGAACCTGGCTCACGACGCACGGGCCGGCCTCGACCACGGTCACGGGGACGACCTTGTTGTTGTCCCAGACCTGGGTCATGCCGAGCTTGGCGCCCAGGATCCCCTTGACTTGCCTGTCCATTTGATCGATCCCTACAGCTTGATCTCGATGTCGACGCCAGCCGGCAGGTCGAGGCGCATGAGCGAGTCGACCGTCTTCGGGGTCGGGTCGATGATGTCGATCAGACGCTTGTGCGTGCGCATCTCGAAGTGCTCGCGCGAGTCCTTGTACTTGTGCGGCGAGCGGATGACGCAGAAACGGTTGATCTCCGTGGGCAGCGGCACCGGGCCAGCAACCTGCGCCCCGGTACGCGTCACCGTCTCGACGATCTTCCGAGCCGAGGAGTCGACGACCTCGTGGTCATAGGCCTTGAGCCGGATGCGGATCTTCTGTCCCGCCATGGTGGCTTCTGTTCCTTCTCTCGATGCCGCTGTGTCGCGGGCACCTGTACCGGCTGGTACAGGCCCACTTCCGCCGACCCCCGCGGTCGGGCGTGTCGCGCCCGTGGACCAGGCTCCGCCCCGAGGCTCCGGAGCGATTCTGACCGCGCGGTGGGTCATGGCGCCGATCGCGGTAACCGCGACCTGGACGCCGCGCGAGGGTGGTTGACCGCCGATGGCGATCAACCACCCCACGCGAAACGATCTGACTCCCGGAGGTCCAGCCTCAACCGGACGCAGGTGACCGACCGTCGTTACGCAACCTGACTAGTATGCCGCACGACCGGCGGCGACGCTAATCGGGGTTACCCAGCTCACTTGACGATCTTGGTGACGCGACCCGCGCCAACCGTACGACCGCCCTCGCGGATCGCGAACTTGAGGTTGTCCTCCATCGCGATGGGCTGGATGAGCTTCACGGACATCGTGGTGTTGTCGCCCGGCATGACCATCTCGGTGCCCTCGGGCAGCGTGACGACGCCGGTGACGTCCGTGGTGCGGAAGTAGAACTGCGGGCGGTAGTTCTGGAAGAACGGGGTGTGCCGGCCGCCCTCCTCCTTGGAGAGGATGTAGACCGTCGCCTCGAACTCCGTGTGCGGGGTGTTGCTGCCCGGCTTGATGACCACCATGCCGCGCTCGACGTCCTCGCGCTTGGTGCCACGCAGCAGCAGACCGACGTTCTCGCCTGCGCGGGCGTCGTCCAGGGTCTTCCGGAACATCTCGATCGCGGTGACCTTGGTCTTGAAGCCCTTCTCGCGGATGCCGACAACCTCGACGTCCTCGTTCGGGAGCAGCACGCCACGCTCGACACGACCGGTGACGACGGTGCCACGACCGGTGATCGTGAACACGTCCTCGACGGGCATGAGGAACGGCTTCTCGGTCTCGCGCTCCGGCTGCGGGATCGCGGTGTCGACCGCGCTCATCAGCTCGAGCAGCTTCTCGGTCCAGACCGGGTCGCCCTCGAGCGCCTTCAGCGCGGAGACCTGGACGACCGGCAGGTCGTCACCCGGGTACTCCTGCGCCGACAGCAGCTCGCGGACCTCGAGCTCGACGAGCTCCAGGAGCTCCTCGTCGTCGACCATGTCGCTCTTGTTGAGCGCCACGACGATGTACGGCACACCGACCTGACGGGCCAGCAGCACGTGCTCGCGGGTCTGCGGCATCGGGCCGTCGGTCGCCGCCACCACCAGGATCGCGCCGTCCATCTGCGCGGCACCGGTGATCATGTTCTTGATGTAGTCGGCGTGACCGGGGCAGTCGACGTGCGCGTAGTGACGCGCCTCGGTCTGGTACTCGACGTGCGCGATCGAGATCGTGATGCCGCGGGCCTTCTCCTCCGGCGCCTTGTCGATCTCGTCGAACGGCGTGTACGGGTTCAGGTCCGGGTACTGGTCGTGCAGGACCTTCGTGATGGCCGCCGTCAGCGTCGTCTTACCGTGGTCGATGTGACCAATGGTGCCGATGTTGACGTGCGGCTTAGTCCGCTCGAACTTCGCCTTCGCCACTGGTGTCCTCCTGGTGGACTTTCTTGGTTCGTTCGCCCCGGTGCGCCGGTCGGCGCGTAGGACTCTGTCGACAGCCTTTCCGGCCTGACGGCCGGATAGCCTTTGTGGGTTCTGCGGCGATGAAGCCTACAGGCCCGGATTCACACAACCCGACCGAGGTGGCCGCGGGCGGGAGAACCCTCCCGCGACCAACCCCGGATCACCGGGTCAGCTCGGGGTGAGCGTCACTCACCCGTCGCCTTGGCGATGATCTCCTTCGCCACGCTCTGCGGCACTTCGGCGTAGGAGTCGAACTGCATGCTGTAGCTAGCCCGGCCCTGGGTCTTCGACCGCAGGTCGCCGACGTAGCCGAACATCTCCGACAGCGGCACCAGAGCCCGGACGACGCGAGCGCCGCTGCGCTCCTCCATCGCCTGGATGATGCCCCGCCGGGAGTTGAGGTCGCCGATGACGTCACCCATGTTCTCCTCCGGAGTGGTGACTTCAACGGCCATCATCGGCTCGAGCAGTGCGGGGTCGGCCTTGCGGGCCGCCTCCTTCATCACCATCGAACCGGCGATCTTGAACGCCATCTCGGACGAGTCGACCTCGTGGTACTGGCCGTCCAGCAGCGTCAGCTTGAGACCCACCAGCGGGAAGCCGGCGAGAATGCCGTACTGCATGGCGTCCTGGGCACCGGCGTCCACCGACGGGATGAACTCCCGCGGGATGCGGCCACCGGTGACGGCGTTCGCGAACTCGTAGGTCGGCGAGTCGTTGCCCATGGGCAGCGGCTCGAGGCTCACGATCACGCGGGCGTACTGGCCGGAACCACCGGTCTGCTTCTTGTGGGTGTACTCGACCTTGTCCACCTTGCGGCGGATGGTCTCGCGGTACGCCACCTGCGGCTTACCGATGTTCGCCTCGACGTTGAACTCGCGGCGCATCCGGTCGACCAGGATGTCCAGGTGCAGCTCGCCCATGCCGGAGATGACCGTCTGACCGGTCTGGTCGTCCAGCTTGACGCGGAAGGTCGGGTCCTCCTCGGCCAGCCGCTGGATGGCGGTGCTGAGCTTCTCCTGGTCGGCCTTGGTCTTCGGCTCGATGGCCACCTCGATGACCGGCTCCGGGAACGTCATCGACTCGAGGATGACCGGGTTCGCCGGGTCGCACAGGGTGTCACCGGTGGTGGTCTGCTTCAGACCCTGGACCGCGATGATGTCGCCGGCCTTGGCGGAGCCGCGCTCCTCACGCTTGTTCGCGTGCATCTGGTAGATCTTGCCGATCCGCTCCTTGCGGTCCTTGGTGGAGTTGACCACCTGGGACCCGGACTCGACCACGCCGGAGTAGACCCGGACATAGGTGAGCTTACCGAGGTGCTTGTCGGTCTGGATCTTGAACGCCAGGCCGGAGAACGGCTCGGAGGGGGACGGCTTCCGCAGCATCGGCGTCTCGCCGTCGGTGGCCGTACCCTCGATCGCCGGGACGTCCAGCGGCGACGGCAGGAAGTCGATGACGGCGTCGAGCATGGGCTGCACGCCCTTGTTCTTGAACGCCGAACCGCAGAGCACGGGGTTGGCCTTGCCGGCGATGGTGGCCCGGCGGATGGCGGCCTTGGCCTCCTCGGCGGAGATCTCCTCGCCCTCGAGGTACTTCTCCATCACCGAGTCGTCGACGTCGGCGAGGGTCTCCATCAGCTTCTCGCGCCACTCGGCCGCGGAGTCGGCCAGCTCGGCCGGGATCTCCTCGATCGCGTAGTCCTCACCCTTCTGGGTCTCCCCGCGCCAGGTGAGGGCACGCATGCCGATCAGGTCGACGACGCCGATGTGGTCGCCCTCGAGGCCGATCGGGATCTGGAGGACCAGCGGGGTGGCGTTGAGCCGGTCGATCATCATCTGCACGCAGCGGAAGAAGTCGGCGCCGGTCCGGTCGAGCTTGTTGACGAAGCACATGCGGGGGACGTTGTACTTGTCCGCCTGCCGCCAGACGTTCTCCGTCTGCGGCTCCACACCGGCCACGCCGTCGTACACCGCGACCGCACCGTCCAGAACCCGCAGCGACCGCTCGACCTCGACCGTGAAGTCGACGTGGCCGGGCGTGTCGATGATCTGGATCGTGTGGCCCTTCCACTCGCACTTCGTGGCGGCGGAAGTGATGGTGATACCGCGCTCCTGCTCCTGCTCCATCCAGTCCATGACGGCGGCGCCCTCGTGGACCTCACCGATCTTGTACGTGATGCCGGTGTAGAACAGGATTCGCTCGGTGGTAGTGGTCTTACCGGCATCGATGTGCGCCATGATGCCGATATTGCGTACGTTGGCGAGCGCGTCTGCGGCGGCCACTTCAATCCCTACTTATCGTCGTCTCGACACAACTGGTGGTTGGTTCCGGCGCCCAACCGGGCGCCGGAACCACAGGTGTTACCAGCGGTAGTGCGCGAAGGCCTTGTTGGACTCGGCCATCTTGTGCGTGTCCTCACGCCGCTTGACGGCGGCGCCGAGGCCGTTGCTCGCGTCCAGCAGCTCGTTCATCAGCCGCTCGATCATGGTCTTCTCGCGCCGGGCCCGGGAGTAGGTCACCAGCCAGCGCAGACCGAGCGTGGTCGCGCGGGCCGGCCGGACCTCGACCGGAACCTGGTAGGTGGCGCCACCGACACGACGGCTGCGCACCTCGAGGGTCGGCTTCACGTTGTCCATCGCCCGCTTGAGCGTGACGACGGGGTCGGTGCCGGACTTCTCGCGGCAGCCCTCCAGGGCGGCGTACACGATGCGCTCGGCGAGCTGACGCTTGCCACGCAGCAGGATCTTGTTCACCAACTGGGTGACCAGCGGCGAGTTGTACACCGGGTCAGCGACCAGCGGCTTCCGCGGAGCGGGTCCCTTACGCGGCATGTCAGCTCTTCTCCTTCTTCGCGCCGTAGCGGCTGCGAGCCTGCTTGCGGTTGCGGACACCCTGGGTGTCCAGCGAGCCGCGAACGATCTTGTACCGCACGCCGGGGAGGTCCTTCACACGGCCGCCACGCACGAGCACGATCGAGTGCTCCTGCAGGTTGTGGCCGACGCCCGGGATGTAGGCGGTCACCTCGATCTGGCTGCTGAGCTTGACACGAGCGACCTTGCGCAGCGCCGAGTTCGGCTTCTTCGGGGTGGTGGTGTACACGCGGGTGCACACACCGCGCCGCTGGGGAGAACCCTTGAGCGCAGGGGTCTTGGTCTTGGTCGTCTTGGCCTGTCGGCCCTTTCGGACCAGCTGCTGAATGGTGGGCACCGGGTTTCTCCGCTCCCTTCGGCCGCTGCGAGGCGACCGCGCCGTCTGCTCTAGCCGGCCTGATGGACGGCTCTCCTACATTCCAGCCGGGGTCCCCTGAGGCGGCCCCAGCACCCGCGGTCGGGCGTGTCGCCCGAGTCACGGTCCCGGTGCCGGCCGCTGACGCGTCGTACCGGAATTTGGTCTTTGGTGGTGCGACCACACGATCACCGACTGAGCGGCTCCAGCGCACGCACGCATTGCCCGGGCGAGCCCGGGCGCAAGGGGAAAGAGTACCTACCACAGCCGCGCCGGTCAAAACGGATCGACTCGGGAGGACTGCATCGCAGCCCCGAACGGTCGGTTCCGGATCACCGGTGCGCCCCCGACAGGCACCTACGACCACAAGTGTACCGGCTCGTCCGGCGCACGGCCCGGCGGCCCCGACACCGGATGAGCGCCGAAGACCCGGACATACATTCCTCAACCGGTCAGCGACGCGCCGGCCGTCACGTGATCTGCACCACCAGGGCGATCCCGAGCCCGACCACGCTCAGCAGGAGCCCCACCGCGCCACAGCTCAGCCCCGCCACGGCCAGGCCGCCACCGGTGAACCGGACCGCCGGTGGCGGCGCCGGTCGCCGGATCTGCCGGCGGGCGAGCAGCCAGGCCACGATCGCCCCGACCCCGGCCAGCGCACCGAGCACCGTGAACGCGCCGGCCGCCCACGCGCCGCCGTAGTCCGGCCCGGCGATGCCGAAGCAGAGGACCAGCAGCGACACCAGGATCGAGGCGACGCCGGTGATCAGCGAGCCGATCGCCAGCCCGGAGGTGACCGGCGGCACGTCCAGGTGCACCACCCCGAACGGGGTGCCCGGCACCGCGTCGACCCGCTTCGGCGGCCGGGGCGCCTCGCGCGGGGGCGGCGGGAGCGCCGGCGCCCCCCACCCGCCGCCGTGGCCGGGCTCGTTCCCCGGGTACGCCCCGAACGCCGCTCCTCCAGCGCCGTACCCGTGCTGTCCCGGCGGGTACGCCGACCCGGGCCCGGCCGGTCCGGGCGGGTACGCCGACCCGAACGGTCCGGGCTGGTGTGCCGCCCCCGGCCCGGGCGACCCCGGATGGTGGGCCGGCGCGGACGCCGGACCGTGGCCGCCCGGCGGATACGGTCCCGCCGGCGGCCAGGGACCGGGCGGCGCGGCGTGCGGCGGGGCCGGGTCCGGCGTCCGGGCCTGGTCGAACGGCGGCGCGGACGGGTCCGACGGCGGGACGGAGTGCGGCGGCGGGCCCGGGTTCGACGGACGGGGGTCGGACGGCGCGGCCCACGGGCTGACCGGGTCGGGGCCCGGCGACGCGGCGGCGTCCGGCTCGGAACCGGGGCGGATCGGGTCGCCTCCCGGCGCGGCCGGTTCCGTCACGGGGTCCTCCTGTCACCTGGCTCACCCGCCACGCGGCGGACACCGGCCAGGCTACCGCCGCGCGTCACCACCGGGTGGGCCGGCGCGGGCCGCTCCCCCGCCCGGTCAGTCGAAGTTCGGGGCGAAGTCGTGCCCGAACGACGCGTCGGCGTGCCGGACCACCCCGATCACCACCGCGGCCACCACCGCCACGGCGGTCAGCAGCAGGCCGATCCGGGCCAGCCGCTCACCGCGCCGCAGCCAGTCGGCGCCGGTCAGGTAACCGCCCGACGCGTACGCCTCCCGGCGGGCCTGCCGGGCCAGCGTGAGCGCGATGGTCGACGGCACCACCCCGCCGACGAAGAAGCCGGTCAGCGCGCCGATCAGGCCGAGGGCGAAGACCGCGCGGGCCTTCGTGGAGCGGACCGGATCCGGGTCGTGCGGATGGCGGTGCGCCTGCGGCACGTGGGGCGCCTGCCCGGGCACGGTCGTCATGCCTCCATCATGCCTCCGCTCCGGGCGCGACCGGGCCCCGGACGCGACGAGGCCCCCGGCGGATGCCGGGGGCCTCGTCGTCCGTGCGGGTTAGCGGTACGACCCGAAGTCGAAGTCGTCCAGCGGAACCGCCTGGCCGCTGGCCGGCCCGAAGCCGTAGTCGGTCTCCGGGTAGCCGGTCATCGAGTAGACCTTGGCCTTCGCCTCCTCGGTCGGCTCGACCCGGACGTTGCGGTACTTGCTGATGCCGGTACCGGCCGGGATGAGCTTACCGATGATCACGTTCTCCTTGAGGCCGATCAGCGAGTCGCTGCGGGCGTGGATCGCCGCGTCCGTCAGCACCCGGGTGGTCTCCTGGAAGGAGGCCGCCGACAGCCAGGAATCCGTGGCCAACGAGGCCTTGGTGATACCCATCAGCACCGGGCGACCGGCGGCGGGCTCGCCACCCTCGCCGACAAGCCGGCGGTTCTCCGACTCGAACAGCGCCCGGTCGACAAGCACGCCCGGCAGGAACTCGGTCGAGCCGGAGTCGATGACCGTCACCCGCTTGAGCATCTGGCGGATGATGATCTCGATGTGCTTGTCGTGGATGAGCACACCCTGCGAGCGGTAGACCTCCTGGACCTCCTGGGTCAGGTGGACCTGGACCGCGCGCGGGCCGAGGATGCGCAGCAGCTCGTGCGGGTCGATGGTGCCCTCGGTGAGCTTCTCGCCGACCTCGACGTGGTCGCCGTCGTGCGCCCGGAGCCGGACCCGCTTCGAGATCTTGTCGTAGACGATCTCGTCGCTGCCGTCGTCCGGGATGACCACGATCTTGCGGGACCGCTCGCCGTCCTCGATCCGGATGCGGCCGGGGGTGTCGGCGATGGGCGCCTTACCCTTCGGCACCCGGGCCTCGAAGATCTCCTGGACACGGGGCAGACCCTGGGTGATGTCCTCACCCGCGACACCACCGGTGTGGAAGGTACGCATCGTCAGCTGCGTACCCGGCTCACCGATCGACTGGGCGGCGATGATACCGACCGCCTCGCCGACGTCCACGGTCTTGCCGGTCGGCAGCGAGCGGCCGTAGCACGCACCGCAGACGCCCAGCTTCGACTCGCAGGTGAGCACGCTGCGCACCCGCACCGTCTCCACGCCGGCGGCGACGATCGCGTCGACGCCGATGGAGTTGATGTCCTGGCCGCGGTGGGCTACCACGGTGCCGTCCGGCCCCTTCATGTCGTCGGCCAGCGTCCGGGCGTGCACGCTGGTCTCGGCGTGCTCGTGCACGACCAGCTTGCCGTCGACCCGCTCGCCGATCTGCATCGGGATGGCCCGGTCGGTGCCGCAGTCCTCCTCGCGGATGATGACGTCCTGCGAGACGTCCACCAGACGCCGGGTCAGGTAACCCGAGTCGGCGGTACGCAGGGCGGTGTCCGCGAGGCCCTTACGGGCACCGTGCGTGGAGATGAAGTACTCCAGCACGGACAGACCCTCCCGGTACGAGGCCTTGATCGGCCGCGGGATGATCTCACCCTTCGGGTTGGCCACCAGACCACGGATCGCCGCGATCTGCCGGAGCTGGAGCAGGTTACCGCGGGCACCCGAGTTGATCATCTTCCACAGCGGGTTCTCCTGCGGCAGCGCGGTGTCCATCTCCTTGGCAACCTCGTTGGTCGCCTTGGTCCAGATCTCGATCAGCTCGCCGCGGCGCTCCTCGGCGGTCATCAGACCACGCTGGTACTGCTTGTCGATCCGGTCGGCTTCCTTCTCGTACCGCTCCAGGATCTCCCGCTTGCGCGGCGGAGCGATGACGTCCTCCATGCCGATGGTGACGCCGGACCAGGTGGCCCAGTGGAAACCGGCCTCCTTGAGCCCGTCCAGGGTGGCCGCCAGGGCCACCTTCGGGAAGCGCTCGGCGAGGTCGTTGACGATCGCGGAGAGCTGGCCCTTGCGGATCTCGTAGTTCACGAAGCGGTAGCCCGGGGGCAGCGTCTCGTTGAACAGGACCCGACCCAGGGTGGTCTCGACGGTCACCGTTCCGCCCTCGACCCAGCCCTCGGGCGCGGTCCACGGCTCGGCGCCGGCGCCGTTGTCGACCCCGACGACGTCGTGCAGCCGGATCTTGACCGGGGTCTGCAGGTGCAGCTCGCCGTTGTCGTACGCCATCCGCGCCTCGGCGTCCGAGCTGAACGCCCGGCCCTCGCCCGTGCCGCCCGGGGTGAGGTGGGTGAGGTGGTAGAGGCCGATCACCATGTCCTGGGTGGGCATGGTGACGGGCTTGCCGTCGGCCGGCTTGAGGATGTTGTTCGACGACAGCATCAGGATCCGCGCCTCGGCCTGGGCCTCGGCGGACAGCGGCACGTGGACCGCCATCTGGTCACCGTCGAAGTCGGCGTTGAAGGCGGTGCAGACCAGCGGGTGGATCTGGATGGCCTTGCCCTCGACCAGCTGCGGCTCGAAGGCCTGGATGCCCAGGCGGTGCAGGGTCGGCGCGCGGTTCAGCAGCACCGGGTGCTCGCCGATGACCTCTTCCAGCACGTCCCACACGACCGGCCGCTGCCGCTCGACCATCCGCTTGGCGGACTTGATGTTCTGCGCGTGGTTGAGGTCGACCAGCCGCTTCATCACGAACGGCTTGAACAGCTCCAGGGCCATCTGCTTGGGCAGGCCGCACTGGTGCAGCTTGAGCTTCGGGCCGACCACGATGACCGAACGGCCGGAGTAGTCGACGCGCTTGCCCAGCAGGTTCTGGCGGAACCGGCCCTGCTTGCCCTTGAGCATGTCGGAGAGCGACTTCAGCGGCCGGTTACCCGGGCCGGTGACCGGGCGACCACGACGGCCGTTGTCGAACAGCGCGTCGACGGCCTCCTGGAGCATCCGCTTCTCGTTGTTGACGATGATCTCGGGCGCGCCGAGGTCGATCAGTCGCTTGAGGCGGTTGTTCCGGTTGATCACCCGGCGGTAGAGGTCGTTCAGGTCGGAGGTCGCGAAGCGGCCACCGTCGAGCTGCACCATCGGGCGCAGGTCCGGCGGGATGACCGGGACGCAGTCCAGCACCATGCCCAGCGGGGAGTTGCGGGTGTTCTGGAACGCCGCGACGACCTTCAGCCGCTTGAGCGCCCGGATCTTCCGCTGGCCCTTGCCGGAGCGGATCGTCTCGCGGAGGTTCTCCGCCTCGGCGGTGAGGTCCATGTTCTGGACCAGCGCCTTGATGGCCTCGGCGCCCATGCTGCCGGTGAAGTACTCACCGAAGCGGTCGCGCAGCTCGCGGTAGAGCAGCTCGTCGGTGACGAGCTGCTTCGGCTCCAGCTTGCGGAAGGTGTCGAGGACCTCGTCGAGGCGGTCGATCTCGCGCTGGGCCCGGTCGCGGATCTGGCGCATCTCGCGCTCTCCGCCCTCCTTGACCTTGCGCCGGACGTCCGCCTTCGCGCCCTCGGCCTCCAGCTCGGCCAGGTCGGCCTCCAGCTTGGCGGCCCGCTTCTCGATCTCCGAGTCGCGGCTGTTCTCCGACTGCCGCTTCTCGGCCAGGATCTCGTTCTCGATGGTCGAGAGGTCACGGTGACGCGACTCGGCGTCCACGCTCGTCACGACGTACGAGGCGAAGTAGATGATCTTTTCGAGGTCCTTCGGGGCGAGGTCCAGCAGGTAGCCCAGCCGGCTCGGCACGCCCTTGAAGTACCAGATGTGGGTCACCGGAGCAGCCAGCTCGATGTGACCCATCCGCTCCCGGCGAACCTTGGAGCGGGTCACCTCGACGCCGCAGCGCTCGCAGATGATGCCCTTGAAGCGGACCCGCTTGTACTTACCGCAGTAGCACTCCCAGTCCCGCTGCGGGCCGAAGATCTTCTCGCAGAAGAGCCCGTCCTTCTCCGGCTTGAGGGTGCGGTAGTTGATGGTCTCGGGCTTCTTGACCTCGCCGTGGGACCACTGACGGATGTCGTCGGCGGTGGCGAGACCGATGCGCAGCTCGTCGAAGAAGTTGACGTCGAGCACTGTGTCCCCTATGTCGTCGTCTGTACTGCTAGCTAACGGGCGGGATCGGGGGCCGGCGAGCCGGCCCCCGATTCATCGCCTCAGACCTCTTCGACCGAGCTCGGCTCGCGCCGGGACAGGTCGATGCCCAGCTCCTCCGCGGCCCGGAACACCTCGTCGTCGGTCTCGCGCATCTCCAGGGCCACACCGTCGCTGGAGAGCACCTCGACGTTGAGGCACAGCGACTGCAGCTCCTTGAGCAGCACCTTGAACGACTCCGGGATGCCCGGCTCGGGGATGTTCTCGCCCTTGACGATCGCCTCGTAGACCTTGACCCGGCCGAGGACGTCGTCGGACTTGATGGTCAGCAGCTCCTGCAGGGCGTAGGCGGCGCCGTACGCCTGCATGGCCCAGCACTCCATCTCACCGAAGCGCTGGCCACCGAACTGCGCCTTACCACCCAGCGGCTGCTGCGTGATCATCGAGTACGGGCCGGTCGACCGGGCGTGGATCTTGTCGTCGACCAGGTGGTTGAGCTTCAGGATGTAGACGTAGCCGACCGCGATCGGGTCGGGCAGCGGCTCGCCGGAACGACCGTCGAACAGCTGCGCCTTGCCGGTGCGCCCGATGAGCTGGTTGCCGTCCCGGTTGGGCAGGGTCGACGCCAGCAGGCCGGAGATCTCCTCCTCGCGGGCACCGTCGAAGACCGGGGTGGCCACGTTGGTGTCCGGCTCGGACTCGTGCGCGTTGATCGACTTGAGCTGGCGCTTCCACTCCGCGTCGTCGCCGTCCACACTCCAGCCGGTCTTGGCCACCCACCCGAGGTGGGTCTCCAGGACCTGGCCGATGTTCATCCGGGACGGCACACCGAGCGGGTTCAGCACGATGTCGACCGGGGTGCCGTCCTCCAGGAACGGCATGTCCTCGACCGGCAGGATCTTGGAGATGACGCCCTTGTTGCCGTGGCGGCCCGCGAGCTTGTCACCGTCCTGGATCTTGCGCTTCTGGGCCACGTAGACCCGCACCAGCTCGTTCACGCCCGGGGGCAGCTCGTCGCCGTCCTCGCGGGAGAAGGTACGCACACCGATGACCGTGCCGGTCTCGCCGTGCGGCACCTTCAGCGAGGTGTCCCGGACCTCGCGCGCCTTCTCACCGAAGATCGCGCGGAGCAGCCGCTCCTCCGGGGTCAGCTCGGTCTCGCCCTTCGGCGTGACCTTGCCGACCAGGATGTCGCCGGGGACGACCTCGGCGCCGATCCGGATGATGCCGCGCTCGTCGAGGTCGGCGAGCATCTCCTCGCTGACGTTCGGGATGTCGCGGGTGATCTCCTCCGGGCCGAGCTTGGTGTCCCGGGCGTCGACCTCGTGCTCCTCGATGTGGATCGAGGTGAGCACGTCCTGCTGCACGAGGCGCTGCG
Source organism: Micromonospora sp. NBC_01392 (assembly GCF_045040125.1). NCBI lineage: Bacteria > Bacillati > Actinomycetota > Actinomycetes > Micromonosporales > Micromonosporaceae > Micromonospora > Micromonospora sp. NBC_01392. The sequence goes on from NZ_CP109549.1 coordinate 6,535,623, forward strand.
ACAGGATGATCGCGTCCTCGTAGTTGTGGCCCTCCCAGCACATGAACGCCACGAGCAGGTTGCGCCCGAGCGCCATCTCGCCCTCGTCGGTGCACGGACCGTCGGCGACGACCTGACCGGCCTCGACGCGGTCGCCCTCGAAGACGACCGGCTTCTGGTTGACGCAGGAGCCGGCGTTGGAGCGGCGGAACTTGTGCAGCAGGTACGTCCGGCGGTGGCCGTCGTCCTGGTGCACGGTGATGTAGTCCGCGCACAGGTCCTCGACCACACCGCCGACCTCGGCGACGACCACGTCGCCGGCGTCCACGGCCGCGCGGTACTCCATGCCGGTGCCGACCAGCGGGGCCTCGGCCTTGACCAGCGGCACCGCCTGACGCTGCATGTTCGCGCCCATGAGCGCGCGGTTGGCGTCGTCGTGCTCAAGGAACGGGATCATCGCGGTGGCGACCGAGGTCATCTGCCGCGGCGAGACGTCCATGTAGTCGACGGCGCTGGGGACCACGTCCTCGGTCTCGCCACCCTTACGGCGGCACAGCACCCGGTCCTCGGCGAACGTGCCGTCCGACTTCAGCGGGGCGTTGGCCTGCGCCTTGACGAACCGGTCCTCCTCGTCCGCGGTCAGGTAGTCGATCTGGTCGGTGACCCGACCGTCGATGACCTTCCGGTACGGCGTCTCGATGAAGCCGAACGGGTTGACCCGGGCGAACGTGGAGAGCGCGCCGATCAGGCCGATGTTCGGGCCTTCCGGCGTCTCGATCGGGCACATCCGGCCGTAGTGGGACGGGTGCACGTCCCGGACCTCGAAGCCGGCCCGCTCCCGGGACAGACCACCCGGGCCGAGCGCGCTCAGCCGGCGCCGGTGGGTCAGACCCGCCAGCGGGTTGGTCTGGTCCATGAACTGGGACAGCTGCGACGTGCCGAAGAACTCCTTGATCGCCGCCACCACCGGGCGGATGTTGATCAGGGTCTGCGGCGTGATCGCCTCGACGTCCTGGGTGGTCATCCGCTCGCGGACGACCCGCTCCATCCGGGAGAGACCCACCCGGACCTGGTTCTGGATCAGCTCGCCCACGGTACGCAGGCGACGGTTGCCGAAGTGGTCGATGTCGTCGGCCTCGTAGCCGTCCTCACCGGCGTGCAGCCGGCAGAGGTACTCCACGGTGGCGACGATGTCGTCCTCGGTCAGCGTGCCGGTGTTCATCGGCACGTCGACTTCGAGCTTCTTGTTGAACTTGTAGCGCCCGACCTTGGCGACGTCGTACCGCTTCGGGTTGAAGAAGAGGTTGTCGAGCAGGGTCTGGGCGTTCTCACGGGTCGGCGGCTCGCCAGGGCGGAGCTTCCGGTAGATGTCGAGCAGCGCCTCGTCCTGGCCGGCGATGTGGTCCTTCTCGAGCGTGGTCATCATCAGCTCGGACCAGCCGAACTTCTCGCGGATGCGCTCCGCGGACCACCCGATGGCCTTGAGCAGGACGGTGACGGCCTGCCGACGCTTGCGGTCGATGCGTACGCCGACCGTGTCGCGCTTGTCGATGTCGAACTCCAGCCAGGCACCCCGGCTCGGGATGACCTTGACGCTGGAGAGGTCGCGGTCGGAGGTCTTGTCCGGCTGCTTGTCGAAGTAGACGCCCGGCGAGCGGACGAGCTGGCTGACCACGACGCGCTCGGTGCCGTTGATGATGAAGGTGCCCTTCGGCGTCATCATCGGGAAGTCACCCATGAACACCGTCTGGCTCTTGATCTCGCCGGTGGTGTTGTTGGTGAACTCCGCGGTCACGAACAGTGGCGCGCAGTAGGTCAGGTCCTTCTCCTTGCACTCCTCGATCGAGGCCTTGACCTCGTCGAAGCGCGGAGCGGAGAAGGAGAGCGACATGGTGCCGGAGAAGTCCTCAATGGGACTGATCTCGTCGAGGATCTCCGCGAGACCCGAGCGTGCGTGCGGGTCGTCCGCCGACCGGCCCTGCCAAGCCTCGTTGCCGACGAGCCAGTCGAAGGACTCGTTCTGAATGGCAAGGAGGTTGGGGACCTCGAGGTGTTCGGTGATCCGGCCGAATGAAACTCGGCGGGGTGCGAAAGCGCTCGACGTACGACTGGTCTTCGCAGGGCGGGAAGCTGCCAAGATGCGTCCTTCCGAGGACCGGTGCTGCAGAACGGCTGGTACGCGTGCACTCCAATGACCCCACCAGAAATATCCACAATCGGACATTTCCGAGCAGGGGTCAAGTCGGAAGGCAGCGCAAACTAGCAGTGTAGCCGAGAGGCTAACCGCTGTCCAGCCCACCCCGCAGGTCGTCGCGGAACAAGCCCTGGGACCTCGAAAACCCGGGTCCATCGGGCCGCTCGGAACGCGACGCTCCTGCCGGTCCGCTCGGGAGCCGCGGCGTTGGTGCTGCCGTTGCCCTTACCCGAGTGGCGGCCGTTGCAAGCGCGGAAGGTCTTGCTGATGCCAGCGTGCCTGCCGGCCGGTGCCGCGTCAAGGGCCGGTTACCGCTCAGAGTGTCTTTCCCACCGACGGGCTACCGGCTCCCCATCGCTGAGAGGCCGGTACGAGGAACCTGTACGCCCTGCTCACGGCGCTTCCAGCGGGTGACACCACGACAGCGGGCGGTGACCCGGTCTCCCGGATCACCGCCCGCTGCGACACGGTGTGCCCCGGCTCACGTGAGCCGGACGCGCGTCAGGTCAGCACAAGGTCACTTGAGGGTGACCTTGGCGCCCTCGCCCTCGAGCTTGGCCTTGGCCTTCTCGGCGGTCTCCTTGTTGGCCTTCTCCAGGACGGCCTTCGGAGCGGCCTCGACCAGGTCCTTGGCCTCCTTGAGGCCCAGGCCGGTCAGCTCACGCACGACCTTGATGACCTGGATCTTCTTGCCACCGTCGGCCTCGAGGATGACGTCGAACTCGTCCTTCTCCTCCTCGGCCGGGGCGGCGGCAGCGCCACCGGCACCGCCGGCAGCGGCAACCGCGACCGGAGCGGCGGCGGTGACCTCGAAGGTCTCCTCGAACTGCTTCACGAACTCGGAGAGCTCGATCAGCGTCATCTCCTTGAACGCGTCGAGCAGCTCGTCGGTGCTGAGCTTCGCCATGTCTGGCGTCCTTTCTGAAAGTGGAAACTAAGAATGTGGTGCGCCGTGCGGCCTCAGGCCGCCTCGGCGCCCTCCTGCTCGCGCTTCTTGTCCGCCAGGGCGGCCGCCGCGCGGGCGGCCTTGGAGAGCGGCGCCTGGAACAGGGCCGCGGCCTTGCTCAGGTTGCCCTTCATGGCACCGGCCAGCTTGGCCAGCAGCACCTCGCGGGACTCCAGGTCGGCGAGCTTCGTGACCTCGGCCGCGGAAATGGCCCTGCCCTCGAAGACACCGCCCTTGATGACGAGCTTCGGGTTGGCCTTCGCGAAGTCGCGAAGCCCCTTCGCCGCCTCGACGACGTCGCCCGAAACGAAAGTCAGCGCGGTAGGACCGGTGAACAGCTCGTCGAGGCCGGAGATGCCCGCATCGGTCGCGGCACGCTTGGCCAGCGTGTTCTTCGCGACCGTGTAGCTGGTCTCCTTGCCGAGCGCGCGCCGCAGCTGGGTGAGCTGCGAGACCGTGAGCCCGCGGTACTCGGTGAGCACGGTGGCTCCCGAGGTGCGGAAGTTCTCGGTCAGCTCGGCGACGGCCGTGGCCTTGTCGGCCCGGATCGGCTTGTCCGCCATGTCCCTCCTCTCTCGTTACTCGGAGCTGGCACGCCGGCGACAGGACGTCGCGACGGCGGCGGAGGCACCACGACAACGAAAAAGCCCCGGCGCGGGGCGCACGGGGCGAGGGCCGGGATCATGGAACACAGTCGGCGGACCGTGCCTGACACCGAGTTTCGCTTGCCGCCCTGCGCGGGTCGCCCGTCGTCGCGGGACCTTCGACCGTGCCGGGGCACGGTGACCAGCGGTCTTTGGGTGGAACTACCGGTTCAGGTTACGCGACGTGCGGCAGAGCGCCAAATCGCCCCGGAGTGCTCCGGGTCACCCGGCGGTCAGGCCCGGGTGCGCCGCCCCCAGGCGTAGCCGGCCAGCGCCACCGCCACCCACAGCGCCGCCCAGCCGGTGAGCAGCAGCCCCGCGCCGGGCGTCACCGGCGCGGTGACCGCCCGCGCGGTCGCCATCACCGGCGGGACCAGCCACGGCACCACCGAGTCGGACAACCCGCACACCACCACCCCGACCACGCCGACCGCCAGCACCGCCGCACCGTAGCCGGCGCTGCGGGTGATCGGCCGGCTGGCCAGCGCGCCGAGCGCCACCGCCGCCGGCAGCGCGAGCAGGTGCGCCCAGACGCCGAGCGCCACCCCGACGAGCGCCGGCCGGCCCGCCGGCCCGCCCGCCAGCGACACCGCGCCGAGCGGCCACGGCATCGCCAACGCGACAAGCACCACGGCGAGCCCGGCCACGAGCGCCGCGAGCAGCCCGGCCGCCCGTTCCCGGGCCGGCCCGACCACGACCCGGGCCAGCCGGCGCTGCACGTCGGGTTCGACGTCCAGCAGGATCTTGGTCTGCCAGGCCAGCACCGGGAAGATCACCACCGCGGAGACGCCGTAGACCTCCGCCGGTCGGCCCGCGCCACCGCCGCCGTAGAGGATGCCCAGGGCGAGCAGGCCGGTCAGCACCGGCGCGAGCGCCCGTCCGGTACGCACGAAGCCGGCCAGCCGCAGCCGGACCAGCGCGATCACCGGCCCACCTCCGACGCCACGCCGGCGCGGCCGGCACCGGCCTCCGGCGTCCCCGACCCGGCCCCGCCCTCGACGCCGGGCGGGCCGGAGACATCCGGTGACCCGCCGTCGGACTCGACCGTCGACGCGCCGGGAAGGCCCGGCGACCCGCCATCGGGCTCGGCCAGCGACGCGCCGGACCGGCCCGGTGCCGGCGACTCGCCGGGGGCCTCGACGCCCGGCCCGCCGGCGGGAGCCGGTGCCGGTGACCCGGCGGCGGGCGGGACGGCGGGTTCGCGTACCCGAAGGATCTGGTGGCCGTCGGCGCGCAGGCGGGCGACGGCGGCGGCGAGCCCCGCGGCCGGCACCGCCAGCTCGACCACCGCGACGGCCGAGCCCTCGGACGACGCCTCCTCGGTCAGCGTGCCGTCGGTGACCGACCAGCGGCGGGCGCCGGGCAGCCGGACCGTCTCGCCCCGGTGGTCGCTGACCAGCACCGCGCCGCCGCCGGCCAGCACCTCGCCGATCATCTCGGGGACCAGCTCGCGGGCCGCCGCGTCGAGCCCCTCCCAGGGCTCGTCGAGCACCAGCAGGCCGGGCGGGCGCAGCAGCGCCTGGGCCAGGCCGACCTTCTGCGCGGTGCCCTTGGAGAGCTGCGGCAGACGCACGTCGGAGAAGCGGGTCAGGCCCAGCCGCTCCACCCAGTGGCGCACCGCCCGGTCGGCGGCGGGACCGGGCAGGCCGGCGACGCGGCCCATGGCGGCCAGGTAGTCCCCGACGGTGAACGGCTGGTCGGCGGGGAAGCGTTCCGGCACCCAACCGACTGTCGCCGGCCGGTCGACCACCCGACCACGGCTCGGCCGCAGCACCCCGGCGGCGAGCTGGAGCAGCGTGGACTTGCCCGCGCCGTTGCGGCCGAGCACGACCGCGACCTCGCCCGGACCGATCGTCGCGTCGACCTGTCGCAGCACCCAGGGGCCGTGCCGGTGATACCGGAGCCAGACGCCGTCGAGCCGCATGCGCCGAGCCTGCCACAGCGGACAGACGGACGGGGCCCCGCCACGTGGTGGTGGCGGGGCCCCGTCCGGGAGGTGCGTGCTCAGGCCTCGGCCGAGCCCTCCTGCAGGTTCTTGATCAGCTTCGGGTCGACCGGGACGCCCGGGCCCATGGTGGTGGTCAGCGTGACCTTCTTGAGGTACGTGCCCTTGGCCGCGGACGGCTTGGCACGGAGGACCTCGTCCAGCACCGCGGCGTAGTTGTCGATCAGCTGGTTCTCCGAGAAGGATGCCTTGCCGATGATCAGGTGCAGGTTCGAGTGCTTGTCCACCCGGAAGGTGATCTTACCGCCCTTGATGTCCGCGACCGCCTTGGTGACGTCCATGGTCACGGTGCCGGTCTTCGGGTTCGGCATGAGACCGCGCGGGCCCAGGATCCGCGCGATCCGGCCGATCTTGGCCATCTGGTCCGGCGTGGCGATCGCCGCGTCGAAGTCCAGCCAACCGCCCTGGATGCGAGCGACCAGCTCGTCGGTGCCCACCTCATCCGCACCCGCGGCGGCGGCCTCCTCGGCCTTCGCGCCGGCGGCGAAGACGATCACGCGGGCGGTCTTACCGGTGCCGTGCGGCAGGTTGACCGTGCCGCGGACCATCTGGTCCGCCTTGCGGGGGTCGACGCCGAGGCGCATCGCGACCTCGACCGTGGCGTCGAACTTGACGTTGGTGTTCTCCTTGGCCAGCTTCACGGCCTCGGCGGGGGCGTACAGCTTCGACCGGTCGATGACCTCGGCGGCCTTGCGGTAGCTCTTGCTGCGCTGCATTTCTGGTGACTCCTGTGGTCTCTGGCGGGCGCGCGGGACTCGCGGCCCTCCCACGAACGGATCGGGTGGAGCGGGTACGACGAGATCAGTCGGCGACGGTCAGGCCCATCGACCGGGCGGTGCCGGCGATGATCTTCTCGGCCTGCTCGATGTCGTTGGCGTTGAGGTCCGCCATCTTCTTCTCGGCGATCTCGCGCAGCTGGGCGCGGGTGACCGAGCCGACCTTCTCCTTGTGCGGGACGCCCGAGCCCTTCTGCACGCCGGCGGCCTTGATCAGCAGCCGGGCGGCGGGCGGGGTCTTCAGCACGAAGGTGAAGGTGCGGTCCTCGTAGACGCTGATCTCGGCGGGGACGACGTCGCCACGCTGGGACTCGGTCTGCGCGTTGTAGGACTTGCAGAACTCCATGATGTTCACGCCGTGCTGGCCGAGCGCGGGGCCGACCGGCGGCGCCGGGGTGGCCTGGCCCGCCGGCAGCTGAAGCGTGAACGTCTTGACGAGCTTCTTCTTCGGAGGCATGTCTCTTCCTGGGGCTTGAAACTGGGATTCTCCGCCGCCCGCGGGCGCGCACGGTCAGCGCGGTGCGGACGGCCGACGTTCAAGGGTAGCGCAACCCGCTACCGGCTTTGCCGCCGAGGTCGGCGACCGGTGGAACGGCACACCGGCGGCCGGCCCGGGAAGGCCGACCGCCGGTGCGGACATCCGTCAGATCTTGGCGACCTGGTTGAAGTTCAGCTCGACCGGGGTCTCCCGGCCGAAGATCGACACCAGCACCTTGAGCTTCTGCTGGTCGGCGTTGATCTCACTGATCGTCGCCGGCAGCGACGCGAACGCGCCGTCGGTGACGGTGACCGAGTCGCCGACCTCGAAGTCGAGGACCTTGATCTCGGGCTTGGCCTTCTTCTGCTCGGTCTCGACCGCCGGGGCGAGCCACTTGAGCACCTCGTCGAGGCTCAGCGGCGCCGGCCGGTCGGCCCGGTCGGTGGCGCCGACGAAGCCGGTGACCCCCGGGGTGTTCCGGACGCAGGAGTAGGACTCCGCGGTCAGCTCCATCCGGACCAGGATGTAGCCCGGGAAGACCTTCGCCTGGACCTGAGACCGCTTGCCGTTCTTGACCTCGACCTCTTCCCGGGTCGGCACCTCGACCTGGTAGATGTAGTCCTCCATGTCGAGGGACGTGATCCGGGTCTCGAGGTTGGTCTTGACCTTGTTCTCGTAGCCGGCGTACGAGTGCACCACGTACCAGTCACCGGGCGCGTAGCGCAGCTTCTGGCGCAGCTCGGCGACCGGGTCGAAGTCCTCGTCCGGGGCCGGCTCGGTGGTCGGGAACTCCGGCTCGCTGGCGGCCTCGACCGACTCGTTGTTGGCCGCCGTCGCCACCGCGGACTGCTCGTCCGGGGTCTCGGCGGTCTCGTCGTACTCAGGCACGCTCGCTCACTTCCGTCAGTATTACTGTGCGCAGGTCAGCTGGGGTTGCCGAAGACCCACAGCACCGCCTTGGCGAAGCCGTAGTCCAGACCGGCCACGATCGCCAGCATCACCGCCACGAAGGTGACCACCACGGCCGTGTAGGTCAGCAGCTCCTTGCGGGTCGGCCAGATGACCTTACGCAGCTCGGCCACGACCTCGCGGAAGAACCGCGCGATGCGGGCGAACAGCCCGATCCGCTCGGTGTCCTTGCGGGTCTTCCGGCCCTCGGCCGGCTCGGCCTGGGCCCGCTTGCGGGTGGCAGTGCCGCCCCGGGAGACCGGCTCGTCCGCGTCGGCGGCGTCGTCGGCCACATCGTCGTCGGCCACGCCGTCGACGGTCGCGTCGTCGTTCAGACGCTCGTCGCCGTCGTCCTCGCCGCGCCGCTTCTTCTCGGCCACTTCGCCCTCCGTGCGGGTATGGGGTCGCACGCCGGGCGGCGTGCGCGGCGTGTTGGTCACGCCGGCCGGACCAACCGTCCCGCGACGGGCCGCGGCCGGCGGACCGGACGGGAGGGCCCCGAACGCCTCGGAACCACCCCACCGGTGCCACCACCACGGGCCGGACGCCGCCGCGAACGGCGGCACGACCCACGGGAACGGTCAGGCCTGAGGCGCAGGGGTGACAGGACTTGAACCTGCAGCCTGCGGTTTTGGAGACCGCTGCTCTGCCAATTGAGCTACACCCCTGTGCGGCAACTCACCTCCACCCGGACACGTTGTGCCGAGCGGGGGTCACTTGCCCCACGGCGGACCAGTGTACGGGTAGTCGTGCGACTTTCCCAACCGGTCTGCCCCTCGCGCGTCGGGTGGCCCCTCAGCGAGGAGTACGGATCAGTGCCCGGGCCTGCGACAGCACCTTCTCGCCCCGACAGGTGGCGGTGATGTCGAGCCTGGTCAGGCCCGCCTCGGTGACCTCCTTGACCACGGCGGCGACCTCGATCTCGGTGCCCTCGTCGGTGTCCGGCACGACCACCGGCCGGGTGAAGCGGACACCGAAATCGACCACCGCGTCCGGCGCGCCGGCCCAGCCGGCGACCGCGCGACCGACCAGGGCCATGGTGAACATGCCGTGGGCGATGACCCCGGGCAGGCCCACCCCGGTGGCGGTGCGGTCACTCCAGTGGATCGGGTTGAAGTCCCCCGAGGCGCCGGCGTAGCGGACCAGGTCCGCCCGGGTCACCCGGAACGTCTGGACGGGCAGTTCCATGCTCACGCCTCCTCCCGACGTACGACGATCTTGGACCAGACCGCGACCACCGGCTCACCGGCCACGGTGCTCACGTCGGTGCGGGTGGTCAGGAACCCGTGCCCGCCCCGGCTGCTGACGTCCTCGATGACGTTGACGCACACCAACTCGTCACCGGCCACCACCGGCCGGGTGTACGCGAAGCGCTGGTCGCCGTGGACCACCCGGCTGTAGTCGACGCCCAGCGCCGGGTCATCGACGATCTGCTGGTTGGCCGCCATGGTGACGATCACCGGGAAGGTCGGCGGCGCGACCACGTCGGGGTGGCCGAGCGCCCGGGCCGCCTCCGGGTCGTGGTGCGCCGGGTCGGTCGCGCCGACGGCGGTGGCGAACTCGCGGATCTTTTCTCGGCCCACCAGATAGGGGGCGGTCGGCGGATAGGTCCGGCCGACGAAGGACGGGTCCAGGGACATGCCGCGAACCTACACGGAACACACGAACGCCGATCCGCGCGGTCGAGCGACCTTCTCAGGCCGTCGACCGGTGCGAATCGGCGTACGGGATGCTGCTGCGGGGCCGGCGGTGCCGGCCGGGCGTCAGCGGGTCTCGCGGTGGACGGTGTGCTTGCCGTCCCGGGGGCAGAACTTCTTCAGCTCGATGCGGTCCGGGTCGTTACGGCGGTTCTTGCGCGTGATGTAGTTGCGCTCCTTGCACTCCACACACGCCAAAGTGATCTTCGGCCGGACATCGGTCGCCTTCGCCACGGCGGAGTGCCTTCCTCGCTCACGGATATCAACTACGGCGTGTCAGCCTACGCGCTGACCACGCGGACATGCAAAGTGGGCGCCCTGTGGCGCCCATCCCACCGACCACCGGGCGGACCCGGGGGACGAGAGTAGCGGTGGCCGGACTTGAACCGGCGACACAGCGATTATGAGCCGCTTGCTCTACCATCTGAGCTACACCGCCGTGGCGGGTCCAGCCGGACCCTTTGAGCCCCCTTACGGAATCGAACCGTAGACCTTCTCCTTACCATGGAGACGCTCTGCCGACTGAGCTAAGGGGGCCTGCTCGATCACCCTTCGGGTGTCGCGCAGAGGAAACAGTACACGACCGCGTCGCGGAGGTGAAATCGGATCCCCCCGACAGGTGCCAGCCCTGCTCAGGGCACCACACGCAGCCGCGGCAGCTCCCCCGCGGCGACCGTCTCGGGGTCGACCTGAGCGCCGAACCACGCCTCCAGGCGCTCGTACGGCAGCGGCCGGCTGAACAGGAAGCCCTGGCCGATCTCGCAGCCGATGTCCTGGAGCAACTCCAGGGTCAACTCGCTCTCCACCCCCTCGGCCACCACCGTCAGGCCGAACTGCTGGGAGAGCGTCACCACCGCGTTGACGATGGCCAGATCGCCCGGGTCGGTCGCCATGCCCTGCACGAACGACCGGTCCACCTTCACCTCGTGCACCGGCAGCCGACGCAGTTGGGCCAGCGACGAGTTGCCGGTGCCGAAGTCGTCCACCGAGAGCCGGACCCCGATGTCGCGCAGACAGCGCAGGATCGGCACGGGCCGTTCGGTGCCGTCCAGCACGCCCGCCTCGGTGATCTCCAGCGTGAGCCGCTGCGGCGGCACGCCGTACTCCGTCAGCAGCTCCCGCACCAGCCCCGGGAAGCGCGGGTCGTTCACCGTCCGGGCGGCCAGGTTGACCGAGACGCAGAGCGGCTGCTCGCCGTGGCTCCAGTCGCGGCTGCGCCGCAGGCTCTCCCGCAGCACGAACTCGGTGAGCCGGCCGAGCTGGCCGGTGTGCTCGGCCACCGCCACGAAGTCGTCCGGCGAGACCGTGCCGTGCGCCGGGTGCTCCCAACGCGCCAGGCACTCCACGCCCACCAGGCGGCGGTCCCGCAGCGTGACCTTGGGCTGGAAGTAGACCTCCAGCGCGCCGTCCTCCAGCGCCCGCTTCAGGTCGCCGGCGAGACCGAGCCGGCGCAGCGACCGCGACTCCAGCGCCGGGCTGTAGAGCTGCACGCTGCCCGGCACCGACTTCGCCGCGTTGGCCGCCAGGTCGACGCGCTGGAGCAACGCCACCGCGTCCCCACCGTGGTCGGGGTGGACGGCCACGCCGACGGCGGTGTCCACGTCCAGGGTGAGCGCGTCGAAGACCATCTCGTCCCGGATCTGCTCCCGGAGCTGGGTCGCCAGGTCCAGCGCGGCCTCGACGCCCTCCAGCCGGAGCGTCACCAGGAACTCGTCCCCGCCGGCGCGACCCACAAGCGCCGAGGAGGGCGCGCAGGCCCGAAGCCGCTCGGCCACCTCGACCAGCACCTTGTCGCCGGCCGCGTGGCCCAACGACTCGTTGACCTGGCGCAGCCGGTCGACGTCGAAGAGCAGCAGCGCCACCACCTCGCCGGGGGCGCGGATCTTGACCGCCTCCCCCACCGCCGCGATGAGTCGCCGCCGGTTCGGCAGCTTGGTCAACGTGTCGTGCTCGGCGTCGTGCCGCAGCCGGTCGACCAGGCGGGAGTTCTCCAACGCGACCGCGGCGTGCGCGGCGACGGTCTCCAGCAGCGGCACGTCGGTGCGGCTGAACGAGTTGCTGGCACCGAGCCGGTTGGCCACCTCAAGGGTGCCGACGACCGCCTGCCCGGAGCGCAGCGGCACCACGATGACGTCCTTGACCCGCTGCTCGGTGAGCGCGGTCCGCAGTTTCCCGTCCGCGCCCGCGCCGCGGGTGAGCACCAGCGTCTGCCCGTCCCGGCGGACCTGCTCGCGCAGGGCGGCGGGCGTGGGCGCCACGTCCAGCAGCCCCGGGTCGGCGATCCGGGAGGTCAGCAGCACCTCCGGGTGGCGGCGCTGCGCGGGCAGCCAGAGCGTCGCGTACTCCGCCTGGAGCATCGACCGGACGCGGCCCAGCAGGGCGTCGGCGAGCGTGCCGTCCTGGCCGCTGCCGCTGACCGCGCGGCTCAGCTCGTACATGTCGGAGAGCGTCCGGTGCTGCCGGAAGAACTGCGCGTACGCGCGGTAGACAAGCGCCAGCGCGGAGATCAGCGCGGACAGCAGGACCAACGACCACCAGTTGGAGGTGATCAGGATCAGGACGATCAGACCGGCGACGATGTTGATGCCGGCGGAGAACAGCGCGGAGGGCGACTTGCGGAAGGCGTCGCGGCCGGTCTGCCAGCCCTGGACCAACGTGTAGACGCCGGCCACCGACGTGATGCTGACCAGGTTGACCATGATGGCGGCGGTGAACAGCGTCAGCCAGGTGCGCGGGCCCACGCCCTCGACCGGGGGCAGCACCTGCAACACCAGCACGGCGAGCGAGGAGCCGGCCGCCGCACGGGCGACGTTGAACCAGAGCTTCGTCGCGCCCATCCGGTGCCAGAGATGGGTGAGGATCGCGGCCCCGGTGCAGATCGCGACCACCGTCAGCGGACGGGTCAGATAGAACGCGAGCACCAACGGGATCTCGGTGATCGTCACACCGAGCGACTGGCGTCGTACGGTGAAGTTGAGCACCGGGAGCCCGGCGGCGACCATCGCCACCAGCAGCACCACCGCCAGCGGCCAGCCGCCGAACGGATGGTCACTGATCAGACCGGTCACCGTCGAACAGACGACAGCGAAAAGGACGAGCGGCCCGGTGATCAGCCAAGCGTGATCATTGGACCGCGAGCCCTTGACGGGCTGTGCGGACATGCCGCCCCTTCCGTCGATCGACGTTCGCCTGGCTCGGAGGGGACGGTGAACGTCAGCGAGTCGCAGGCATGTTCCAGATGACGTCCGCGGTCTGCATGTCGCCGAGCTCGGGCCCTGCGCCGACCAGGACGCCACTCATGACAGCGGCAAAAACCAGCATTGAGCCAAGCAGCCGGCCCAGTCTTCGACCAGACATGTTCGCTCTCCTGTCGGGGATGGGACACCGGGGATGGTGGAGGTTCCACGATCGTGCCACAGGGCCCGCACGCAGGAAAGCGGTGGGAACAGGCCCGATCCGACCGTCGAAAAGGTTTCGCCGATCGGCCCGGTGCCAGAGGGACGCGAAGCCAGATCAGCGGGCTCAGGGGCCCCGCGGCCGTCCGTCCATTGCGTATTCCGACCTTCAGCGCGAACTGATCTAGGCGGCCTCGAAGCGATCGGGCCGCTGCGCCCGGCCGCACTCCCCATCCCCGTGGCTCGGACGACCCTGGGCATAGACCACCATACCTATAACTCGCCGCAGCACCAGAGGGCGATACGGGTCAATCGCTGGCGAATCACCGACACATCCCCTCACCTGCCGATTGCGCCTCAGTCGTCCACCGGCATCGGCCACACGTCCCGGGCGTCGTTGAACGCCGCCCCCGGCGGCGGCTCGACCGTGAACGACCGAAGCCGGCCGGGCAGCGCCCGCAGCCGGCCCGGCAGCGCCGCCACGCCGCGTCGCGTCGACCACCACAACCACCGCGCGAGGCAGACGATCGCGACGACCGCGGCGAGGGCCAGCACGTGGATCAGCACCCAGCCGAGCAGGCCGACATAGAGCATGACCGCACGGTACGACCTTTTTCTTGTACGCGGCGCGGCGGCGCTCAGACCAGGCGTTGGATGCGGACCTTCGGGCGCTCGTTCCTCAGGTGGCCCTGCTTGTGCTGGCGCACCTGTTCGCCCCAGACCTCCTGGTCGTAGTCCGGGTCCGGCGGGCCGTCACTGCAAGGGACTTCTCGTCAGATCACCCGTGGCGTTCCAGTCGCGCTCCCAGACGCCCGCGAGTGGAACGCCACGGGTGCATCAGGGCGCCGGAGACAGCCATAGCGTTCCACCCGATGGCGACCCGGCCGGCGGGTGGAACGCCAGGGGTGCGTAGAACCGTGAGCGGCGGCGCTCAGACCAAGCGCTGGATGCGGACGGTCGGACGCTCGTTCCGCGAGTGACCCTGCTTGTGCTGGCGCACCTGCTCGTCCCAGACCTCCTGGTCGTAGTCCGGGTCCGGCGGGATCCACCGGTGCGAGCCGTCGCTGTAGTGGAACTTCTCGTCGCCGGCCCGAAGGATGCTCATCGCGCCCAGCCCAGGAACCGGCGGTGCAGACGATCGGCGGGCACGTCGACCACCTGGGCCGCCGGCGTGCGGTGAGTGGTCATCGCGGCTCCTCCCGGCCCGGCCCGTTGGTGCGGTCGATCGGACGGGGTGGTGGTTCCGGCCACAATGCCCTGGCCTCGGCGAGCATCCGCTCCCTGTGCGCAGCCACCTTTGCCTCGTCGAGGTTCATCCGGGAGCGGGTGTCCCGCCAACTACGCACCATCAGTCCGTCCCTGTCCTGTCCATTGCCGCGCCGAGCGGGGAGAGGGGCGACTGGTCGGCACCCGCGCTCCATTGCTCCGGCGCCCGCCGTCCGGAGCCGGCCTCATCCCCAGCATTCGTTGTGAAGAAGCGGAGCCTGCGCTCAACCCGCACCGCTTGACGAAGATCGACCGCCGCGCCACGGCGTCGCCCTGCTCGTCGAGCTGGTAGCCGTCCAGCCACGTCCAGCCGTCGTAGGTGCTCCAGTCGAGGACGCGGATCAGCCGGAAGTGGAACGGCCTCGCGAACTGCACGCCGGCCGCCCTGCCCACGAGGAGCAGCACGCCGGGCTTCAGCTCCGTCACTGCCCACAGACCTTGCGCCAGGCGCGGATGCGGGCGCGGGCGACGACCACCCGGGGACACCATCCGTACGGCCGGCAACGCGGGCAGGTGTACGCCACGTGGTAGTCGATGACGGCCCAGGACACCGCCACGATGAGGGGCGTGTCCGGTCTCCGCTCCGGCCTCACGGCTCGCCACCGTTACGACGCTTCCCGCCATCTTCTGTTCGCGCCTGAGCGGCCCGGGTCGCTGGAGAGCGGACCAACGGCAGGACGTTGGCGCCGTCGTTGCGCTTCCCGGTTTCGCCAGGGCGCTCGCTGCTGGTCGGCCGCTGCACCAGATCGACCGGCTCGTTGCTGCGGTGGAACCACTTCCAGCGGGGCATCGCGCACCTCCGGCGAATCGTCAACCGATCCTTCGGCTGTCAACGTGGCGTAGTGGCACCGTCACTGCAACATCTCATCGCGGGTTTCAGACATCGAGATTGACGTCGTGCCATCCGGGCGGGCAGGGTGGCTGAAGTGAGACACACAGGCGGTTGAGGCGAGATTGGGGATCAGATGGCCGAGACGGGATCTTCCGTCCCGCGTCGACAACTCGGTCGGCTGCTGCGGCAGGCGCGCGAGGAAGCCGGCATCAATCTGGAAGCCGCCGCGAAGACGCTGGAGTGGTCGCGGGCGAAGATGTATCGGCTGGAGGCCGGTCATACCTCACTGCGCACCCACGACGTGAACCTCATGTGTCAGCTCTACGGCACCTCCACCGACCTGACCGAAGTCCTCGTCTCGCTCGCCCGGGAGAGCAAGAGCCGGGGCTGGTGGCACTCCTACGGCGACGTCATCCCAGCATGGTTCGAGTTGTACGTGGGGCTGGAAGCGGCGGCTCGCCACATCCGGCACTACGAGCCGAACCTGGTGCCAGGGCTGCTCCAGATACCCGAGTACATGTCTGAGGTCTTCAAGACGAAACCCGGTCGAACGCCGCAGGAGGTGGCGCAGAAGGTCGCCTTCCGGATGGAGCGGCAGAAGCTGCTCGTGCGAAGGAGTCCGGCAGCGCCGCTCTTCGAAGCCCTCATTGATGAGGCAGTTCTTCGTCGCCCCATCAGCGATGTGGACGCGTGGCGGGCTCAGTTGGCCCATCTGGTCAACGGGACCCAGGCAAGCAACATCAAGGTCCGGGTGCTGCCGGCGAGCGTCGGCCCACACCGGGCGTCCGTCGCCGGGGCATTCATGATCCTTGACTTTCCCACGAAGGGCACTCGTCCCGCCGAGCCCAGCACCGTCTACGGCGAGTCGATGACCGGCAGCATCTACCTCGATAGGCCGAGCGAGGTAGAGACTTACTCTTCGGCTTGGGAGACTCTGTGGGACCTTGCCCTGGACGAACGCGCCTCCGAGGATCTGGTGGGCGCCCTGATCAAGGAGACTTATGATGACTGAGATGGCCACGGCCCGCTGGCGCAAGAGCAGCTACAGCGCGAACGAGGGCGCATGCGTCGAGGTCGCCGACAACCTTCCGGGCGTCGTAGGCGTGCGCGATAGCAAGGACGTCGCCGGCCCGTCGCTAACGTTCAGCGCGGCCCACTGGGGCTCCTTCGTCGAGTTCGTCAAGGACTACTCCCGCAACTGAACTTCGACATCCGAGAGGGGCTTGCCAGGCAAGGCATACCCCCTTCTCGGCCCTCATGCTCTTCCAGCGGTACGTCGTCGCGAGCAAGTTAGAGAACGCGAGCACCCGATATAGCGGGCCACCCATCCAGTGCCACTCATGTCCCACTCCGCCCTGCCTTCCAGACCAACAAAACGGCCCCCGATCAGCGTCACGCTGTTCGAGGGCCGCATCTGCACCTGGTGGCGGGTAGAGGATTCGAACCTCTGAAGCTTTCGCGACGGATTTACAGTCCGCTCCCATTGGCCGCTCGGGCAACCCGCCAGGGCACCCACCGCGTCGTGACGCGGCAGCGGAAGCAAGGATAGCGGTTGTCCCCGGCCCCTGCGCAACGGGGTACCGTCAGGGGGTCCCACGCTGGTCAGTGCGGGACGGATCAGGACACACCGCCGGACAGCAGGAGCATGATCATGGCAGCGAACCCGTCGTTCGACATCGTGAGCAAGGTTGACCGCCAGGAGGTCGACAACGCCCTCCGCCAGGCGGAGAAGGAGCTCGCGACGCGGTTCGACTTCCGCGGCACCGGGGCCGAGATCTCCTGGTCGGGCGAGGAGGCGATCAGCCTCCAGGCGGAGACCGAGGAGCGGGTGCGCGCCGCGCTGGACGTCTTCAAGGAGAAGCTGATCAAGCGGAACATCTCCATGAAGTCGCTGGACGCGGGCGACCCCCGGTCGTCCGGCAAGATCTTCAAGATCGACGCCAAGGTGATCCAGGGCATCGACACGGAGAAGGCGAAGGCGATCAGCAAGAAGATCCGCGACGAGGGCCCGAAGGGCGTGCAGGCGCAGATCCAGGGCGACCAGCTCCGCGTCACCGGCAAGAAGAAGGACGACCTTCAGGCCGTCATCTCGCTGCTCAAGGGTGAGGACTTCGGGGTGGCGCTCCAGTTCACCAACTACCGCTAGGGGAGCCGGCGTCAGTCGTCGCCGACGTGCTCGGCCAGGATCGCCAGGAGGCGGTTCAGCTCCCGGTGGTCCCGTTCGCCGAGCCGCCGCCGGGTGGAGTCGTCGAGCGCGTCGACCAACCGGGCCGCCTCCCGTAGCAGCGCCGCTCCGGTGTCGGTCACCCGGATCGGCGCGGCTCGGCCCCGACCACGGCCGGCGGTCCGCTCGACCAACCCTCGGGTCTCCATCTGGTCCAGCAGTGGGCCCATGCTCTGCGGTGTGGTCAGCACGGCCCGCGCGAGGTCGGCGGAGGTCACGCCGGGCGATTCGGTGAGGACCGTCAGCACGCTGAACTGGCGGGGTGAGAGCCCGGTCGGGGCGAGCGCCGAGGCGAAGCGGCGTTCCAGCCGGCCGGCCAACCGGACCAGGCGGTATTCCAGGAACTCGTCGGGCGGTCGCCCGGGCGTACGGCTCGTCACGGCTCCACCGTACCGAGCGCGGCTGACGTGGCAGCGAGAATCAGTTGCCTGATACTCTGAGTATCAGGCAACTGATTCTTGGGAGGTTCCATGTCCACGATCACCCCTGACGCGACCAGGGTCGCGCTGCTCCGGTCCACCCGGACGCTCACCCTGACGGCGGCGCTCTGCCTCGCCGTACAGCTCTTCGGCAATCTCTACGAGGAACTGGTCAGCAACGTCGCCGTCCTCGCCCGGCCGCAGCCCGGCGAGGCGGTGGGTGCCCTCGACGCCGGCAGCCCGATGTACTACTACCTGCCCTGGGCGCCACTCGGGGTGGTCCTCGTCGCGGTGCTCGCGCACCGGCTCGCCACCCGTGGCGCACCGGGCTGGGTGGTCCGTCGGCTGCGGCTCGCCCTGGCCGCGCTGGCCGTCGCGGTGGCGGCGAAGGCGGTGCTGATCTCCTCGGTGAACCCGCGCTTCCGCGACCCGGCCGAGGACGCCGCGACGCTGCGGGAGCTGGCGACGCTCTGGGCCGGGATCAACGGGCTGGCGATCGTCGCGGTGGCCGTCGCGTTGACGCTGCTGCTGTCCTGGCGCGCCAGGGTCGCCGACCACGGCCCGGTCCCCGCGACCGGGCCGGTCGCCCGCGTCGCGGTCGGCTGACCACGGGACCGGAGGCTCGCCCCCAACACCGGTCGCCGGTCGTCCCGCGCGAGGTCGCACCGCGCGGGACGACGGGCGGGTCACCGGCCCAGCGCCTCGATGATCACCTTGGCGGTCTCGGTGCCGCTGAAGTTCTGCTGACCGGTGACGAGGTTGCCGTCCCGGATCGCGAAGCCCTTCCACAGCCCGGCCTGGATGAAGTTCGCCCCGAGCCGGCGCAGCTCGTCCTCGATCCGCCACGGCATGACGTGCGTGCCCCGCGGCAATCCGCCGGCGTCCCACACCGCCTGGTCCGCGAAGTCCTCCTCGACGTTGGCGAACCCGGTCACCGTCCGGCCCTTCACCAGCGGCTCCCCGTTGGACAATCGGGCGTACCGCAGGATCGCCGTGCCGTGGCACAGCGCGGCCGTCACCTTGCCAGCCTCGAAGAACTCGACGAACGTGCGGTGCAGGCTCTCGGCCGTGTCGAACGTGAACATCGGCCCCTGGCCGCCGGCGACGACGAGCGCGTCGTAGGCGTCCACCGAGATGTCGGCGACCGGCCGGGTGTTCTCGACGAGCTTGGCGAACTCCGGGTCGTGCCGGTAGCCGCGGCTGATCACGTCCTCGGCCTGCCAGCGGCTGGCGTCCTCGGGGTCGCTCATCGCGTCGGCCACGCACGGGCCGCCGTCCGGGCTGAAGATGTCCACCCGGTAACCCTGCTCGGTCATGTGGAAGTAGGGGTGGGTGAGTTCGCTCCACCAGAAGCCGACCGGCCAACCGGTCGTGGTGGACACGGCCGGGTTCGAGATGACGATCGCGACGCGCTTCGGCCGCTCGGCGCTGACCGGGTTCAAATCCTTGTGGCTCATGCTGTTCCTTCCCGTTTTTCTCACGAGGGGCGTCCGGGATCGGTCAACACCCGGATCCCGTGGTGTCGGCCGTGGCCCTGGCGGAAGGCCAGGGCGAACCAGAGGCGGGTGACGCCGTCGACCAGGTCGGCCGCGTCGAGCCCGCCCAGGTGGATCGGTCGGAGACCGACATCGGTGATCAGGTCCGCCACCCGGACCCGGTCCGGCCCGTCGGGGCCGCAGAACACGAGGTCGGCGCGGGCCCCGTCGATGACCGGTTCGGCCATGACCTCGACGCCGACCGAGCAGAAGGCACGGAAGACGCGGGCGCGTGGCACCCGGGCCAGCAGCAGCGGAAGCTGATGCATCGTCGTCCCGCCGAGGACGTTCGTCGCGTCGACGAGCAGGTGGCCGTCGAGGCTGCCGGCGTGGGTGTCGAGCAGGTCCGCCAGGGCCGCGCCCGGCACGGCGACGAGCACGGCCGCCGCCCCGTCCACGGCCGCCTCGATCGGCGCCACACCGGGCAGGTCGCGGTGCCGGTCGGCGTCGCGTACCCCGAAGGTGACGTCGTGCCCGGCCGCCCGCCACGCCGCGCCGACGGCGCGGCCGACCCCACCGGCGCCGAGCACCGCGAGCCTCACGCCGCGCCTCCCCGACCGAGCCCGCGCGGCGCCAGTGTGAAGTAGACCGCCACCAGCGCGCAGACCGCGAGGCCGGCGGCGGCGTGCACCGCACCCACCACGATCGCGATCGCGTACGCGGTCGGGCCGGCGAGGCTGCGCCGCAGCGCTACCCGGACGCCGCCACGTGCCGCCTCGCGCAGGAGGTGGGGCCGGGCCCGCAGGTAGCACCAGATGCCGGTGAACGCCGACGCGGTGCCGCACAGCACGGCCGCGTAGAAGACGGCGGCGGCACGGTCGTGCACGCCTCCTTGCAGCGCCCGTCCCAGCGTCGCCGTCGGATAGCTGATGAAGCTGATGCCCAGCAGCACGAGGCCGTTGAGGAACAGCAGCGGTCGGTCCACCTGCCGGATCAGCCCGAACAACGCGTGGTGGTTGACCCAGAAGATCAGGATGGTGAGGAAGCTGACGGCGTAGGTGAGGAACGCCGGCACCTCCTCGCGCAACGCGTGCCCCACGTCGGCCCCGGCCGCGGGCACGGCCAGCTCGATGACCAGCAGCGTGGCGGCGATGGCGATGATGGCGTCGCTGAACGCCTCGACCCGCGCGCCGCTCGGCCCGGCCATCTCCCCGGACACCTGATGGCCGGCACCGTCGGCGCCGACAACTCCGTCTCTCACGGTCGTTCCTCCCCGGCTGCGGCGCTCCGCGCGCCGCCACTCGCCTCGGCCACTATGCATGAGTGCATTGCTTGGACGCAAGCAATGCATCCGATCTACTTACCGCGATTGCTTGAGTTCGAGCGGTTCACTAGGCTGACCGGGTGCCCCGCAAGAGCCCGCCCACCGACCGGACGCCACCCCGCCCGGCCGTGCCGGACTCCGTCGACCAGATCCTCGCCGAGTGGGCCACCGAACGCCCCGACCTCCCGGTCACCCCGATCGCGGTCGTCACCCGACTCAACCGGCTCCGGACCCGGTTCGACGAGGAACTGTCGACCGTGTTCGCCCGCTACGACCTGTCGGCCGCCGACTTCACCGTCATCGCCGCCCTGCGCCGCGCCGGCGTCCCCTACACGCTTCCGCAGAGCGTGCTCATGAACCGGCTCGGCCTGACCAGCGGCACGGTCAGCGTCCGGCTCACCCGCCTCGTCAAGAAGGGCATCGTCGACCGCCGGCCCAGCCCGGAGGACGCCCGGGGCACCGTCGTGACCCTCACCGAACGGGGCGCGGCGCTGTTCGACGACATCGCCCCGGTCCACCTCGCCAACGAGGAGGTGCTGCTCTCCGCGCTCACCGCGGCCGAGCAGCAGCAACTGGCCGACCTGTTGCGCAAGCTGCTCGTCGGCTTCGAGCACCAGAGTTCGACCAGCCCGCTCGGCATGACGCTCGCCCCGGCCCATCTCGCCCGGCGGATGCGCAGCGCCGTCGGGTTGCCCGACACCCCCGGCCTGCTGATCACCGACGTCACCCCGCAGAGCCGCGCCGACACCGCCGGCCTACGACCGGGCGACCTGCTCACCAGCGTCGACGGCACGGAACTGCGATCCTGCGTCACCCTCGCCGAGGCGCTGGCCGGCACGTCCGGCGTCACCATCAGCTACCTGCGCGGCACCGACCAGCACCAGGCGCGGCTCGCGCCGGGCTGACCCGGATGGCACCCCACCCGACGGCGGTTCTTCTGCCCTGAGGCAACTTCGTTGAGCTGAGACCCCCGGATGCGGTCGGGTGGGAGCCATGCCGCTCCTCCCCTATCGCCCGGTCCTCGCCCAACCCGTGCTGCGCCGGCTGCTTCCCGGGCTCGCGGTCTCCGCGCTCGGTGACGGGCTGGCCCTGGTCGCGGTGACGTGGCTGGCGCTGCAACTCGCGCCGGTCGGGCAGCGCGGCACCTGGACGGCGTTCGCGGTGGCCGCGTACACGTTGCCGGGCGCGGCCGGCGCGGTGCTGTTGGGGCGCGTGCTGGGCGGGCGCAGCGGGGCGCAGCTCGCCGGCTGGGACGCGACGCTGCGGGCGCTGGCGTTGGGGGCGATCCCGGTCGCGCACCTCGCCGGGATGCTGGACGTCGGGCTGTACGTGGCGCTGCTTGCCGCCTCCTCGCTGCTGCACCCGTGGGGGTCGGCCGGCCGGTTCACGCTGGTGGCCGAGCTGCTGCCGGAACGGGATCACCTGGCCGGCAACGCGCTGCTCGGGCTGTTCGGGCAGGCGGCCACCGTGGTCGGGCCGCCGCTGGCCGGGCTGCTCATCGCCGGGGCGGGCGCGGTGTGGGTGATCGCCGTCGACGCGGCCAGTTTCGCGGTGCTGGCGGTCAGCTACCGGCTCGTGGTCCCGGCCGGGCGGCGGCGCGCGGGTCGGGCGGCGGGTGCCGGCCCGTCGCGTACCTCCGGTTTCCGGGTCATCGGCCGGGACCGGTCGCTGCTCGGCCTGCTGGCGTTGAGCTGTGGGTTCTTCTTCCTGTTCGGGCCGTTCTACGTGGCCATGCCGGTGCACGTGACCGAGGACCTGCACGCGTCCGCCGCGACGCTCGGCGGCTACTACACCGCGTTCGGCGTCGGGTCGCTGGCCGGTGGGCTGCTCACCGGTCAGCTGCGGGACCGGCCGCTGCGACCCACGCTGCTCGGCATCGTGGTGGCGTTCGGGGCCGCGCTGCTGCCGCTGGGTCTGGGCGCGCCGGTCGTGGTGTCGCTGCCGGCGTTCGCGCTGGCCGGCCTGGTCTGGGCGCCCTACCTGCCGACCGCGACCGCGTTGTTCCAGCGGCGGGCCGGCGCGGCGGAGCTGCCCCGGGTGCTGGCCGCCAACGGCGCGGTGACGGTGCTGGCGGTGCCGCTGGGCACGATGCTGGGCGGCCCGGCGACCGCCGCGCTGGGCGCGCGGCCCACGCTGCTGGTGTGCGCGGTCGGAACCATCGCGCTGGGTTTACTGGCAGCCGGGGCAGGCGCGCTCCGCCGGCCCGGGAATTGTCGCGTTGACCATGAAGTTGGCGGTGACAAATCGGGCGCAGGTTGCCGCCAACTTCATGATCAACGCGAGGGAGCGGCGCGAGGGAGAGGGTAGGAGGGGCTCAGGCGGCGAGCGACTGCTCGGCGCGGACCGCGGACGCCTCGGCGCGGGCGATCGGGCCGGTGGGCAGCGCGGCGACCACGGCCCCGACGGCGACGGCCGCGCCGGCGAAGAGGAACGCCCACGGCACGCCGCCGGCGTGGTCGACGATCAGGCCGGCGACCGCGCCGCCGGCCGCGCTCGCCGCGACCGACATGGTCACCACCCAGGTGTACGCCTCGTTGAGCATGCCGGCCGGGGCGATCCGCCCGACGAGCGTGTTCTCCAGCGTGAGCGCGGGCGCGATGGCGGCGCCGCCGAGCACCAGCGCGACGCCGAGCGCGACCGGGCCGGGCATCACCGCGAAGACGGCGAAGCTGGCCGCCACCGCGCCGAGCAACCAGGCGAACTGGCGGGTCATGTTGGCGGCCGGCTTGCGTACCCCGAAGGTGAAGCCACCGGCGGCGCTGCCGATGCCCCAGACGGCGAGCAGCACGCCGGCCAGGCTCTCCGGGTCGGCGGCGCCGCTGTTGCCGGCGAAGGCCGGGACGATCACGCCGGACGCGCCGAACGCGATGCCGAGGCTGGCCACGCAGAGCAGCAGCGCGGGGAAGCCACCGACCCGCAGCGGGCCGAGCCCCCGGGCGTGGTGTTCGCGCGGGTGCGGGCGCCAGGCGCGCATCACCCGGCCGAGCGCGACCGATCCGGTGCCGACCAGGGTGACCACGGCGGCGCCGAGCAGCGCGGTGGACGCGTCGGCGAACAGCACGAAGCCGGCCACCAGCAGCGGGCCGAGCACGAAGACGACCTCGAACAGGGAGGTCTCGGCCGCGAGCGCGGTGTTGCGCAGGTGCCCGCGCCCGCTGGCCGGCGTGGTCAGGTCGTTCCAGGCGCCCCGGATGGCGGCGGTCAGCGGCGGGTACGTGCCACCGGCGACGCCCGCCGCGAGGTAGATCAGGGCGAGGTTACCGGCGTCGGAGCGGCTGGCGCCGAGCAGCCCGAGCAGCGCCAGCGGGTGGGCCAGCGCGGTGGCCAGCAGCACCGGGGTGGGGCCGACCCGGTCGGCGATCCGGCCGGCGATCGGGCTGAGCGCGGCGCCGGAGAGCGCGTAGATGCCGCCGGCGACGGCGGCGAGCGAGTAGCGGCCGGTGACCTGCTCGACCACGAGCAGCAGCGCCAGCGGGGTCATGCCGATCCCGAGCCGCCCGATGATGCCGAGGATCAACAGCATCGGCGCGCCGGGGATCCGCCAGACACCCAGGTACTGGCGCAGCGCGGCCACTGTCGACCTCCAGGGATGTAACGAGTCAGAAGCCCTTCGACCCTAACGCCGACCGAGGGCGGGCGGAACGGTCGGCTGTCTCACAGTGGCCCGGCACACCCGGATCGCGCCAGCTATTTCCGGCATTCCGTCCCGCGCGGCCAGCCGGCGTCGGAGAGTCGGGGAGGGAGACCGGGGTCGAGGAGGAGCGGTGAGCCACCCGAGGGGCAGGTTGCTCGGGCTCGTCGCGCTCGCCGCGGCCGTCCCGGTGCTGCAGAACGTGCTGTTCCTGGCGCTTGACTTCCGCAGCGCGGAGGGCCTCTCGCCGCAGGGCTCGGCGGTCTGGCCGTACGACTCGTACAACGACATGCGGTGGCTGCTGGTCTACCACGACTCCTGGCAGGACTACCTGCTCGGGCTGGTGATCGCCATCGGGCTGCGTGGGCTGCTGTCCGCGACCCTGGTGAGCCTCGCCTGGCCGGTCGAGGCGACCCGCCCCGACCGCCGACGCATCCTGCTGCGCAACCTGGGGATCGCGGCGTTGACGGCGGTGATCGTCACCCCGTTCGCCGCGCTCGCCGTCGCCGCCGGCGTGGTGTCGCTGTCCTGGTTCGTGTTCGCCGCGGTGGGGCCGATGCTGCTGCTCGCGCCGTTCCTGCAACGGGCGGCGGTCAACGCCCACGGGTGGCGCGGCCTGCCGTCGGCGGCGCTTGTCGGCTGGTCGCTGCTCGACTTCGTGGTGATCACCATCGCCGGCGCGGTGGTCTGGCGGGTGCCCGGCTGGTGGACGCTGCTGGTGGCGGCGCTCGCCGGGGCCGCCAACGGGCTGCTGTGGAACCGGTCGGTACGCGCGGCGCTGCTGCCGTCCCGGGTCCACTGGCCCCGGGTGCCGGTGACCCCGTTCGTCGTGGTGCTCGCCCTGGCCATCCCGCTGGCGGCGCAGGCGGTGACGTCGAGTCCGTCGTACCAGGTGGGCGCGTTCCGGCCGCTGCTGCTCGACCGACGGCTACCCCCCTCGGTCCGGTACGCGGTGATCGTGATCGGCCCGCACAACTCGCGGTACGACGGGCGGCCCGCCGCCGACCCGGCGGTGGAGACGTTCTCCTACACCGGTCCGGACGCCGCCGGTCGTCCGAAGCCCTACCAGTCCCGGGACACGCACCGCTCGCTCGACTCCAGTTCGGTCCTGCTCGCCCGGCAGGTGGACGCGCTGCACGCCCGGACCGGCCGGCCGGTGGCGCTGCTCGGCGAGAGCGAGGGGGCGATGGTCGGGCGGACCTACCTGCGTGACCGGCCGAGTTCCCCGGTGAAGGCGCTGCTGATGTTCAGCCCACTGGTCCGCGCTGCCCGCGACTACTACCCACCGGAGGACGCGGCGACGGGCTGGGGCATCGCCCCTGGCTGGCAGTTACGCGGGATCTTCGCGCTGGCGGCCCGCCTCAGCGGGGGCGGCGACAGTCCGGACGAGCCGTTCATCCGCTCGCTGCTGGACCACGCGCCGTTCTACCGGTTCCAGACGATGTGCCCGGTCCCCGGGGTCCGGATGATCGCCTTCCTGCCCACGGTCAGCGCGACCGAACTCCCGCCGGGCCCGTTCACCCAGATCCCCGTCTACGAGGTGCCCGCCCTGCACGGGGGACTGCTGGGAGAGAAGACGATCACCGACCGGGCGATCGCGTTCCTCTCCGGCGAGGACATCCGGTCGCGGCGGCGCGAGTACGGCACGTTCCAACAGCTCGGTGCCGCCTGGCAGGCCCCCACGTTGGCCATCACCCTCAACCACGTCTGGCGGGGCCACGTGCCGCCGGGACCGCCGTTCTCCCAGACCCGGCTCTGCGGAAAGCCGAGCTGACGCGGGCGTCGCGACGCGGTCGGAACCACCGCCCGGAAACAGGGGCTGCCGTACCGATCGGTACGGGGTAGGTTCCTCATCGAATTGAGTCCATGCCAACGGCGGCAGGGTCGCCGTCGGCGTCTACGGAGGTCGGATGAGCGGCACGGCGGGTGCGCCGTCGCGGGTCGAGACAGCGGACCCGTCAGCCCGATGACCGACCCCGCGACGCCCGGTTACCGGGCGCTCTTCCGGCATCCGGTGGCGTCCCGGCTGCTGATCGCCCGGGGCATCTCCGAGCTGGGTGACTTCGTCGGGCTCGCCGCGCTGCTGCTGCTCGCCTACGACCAGACCGACTCGGTGCTCGGGCCGGCCGCCGTCTACGCCGCCCGGACGCTGCCCGCGCTGCTGGTCGCGACCGTGTTCAGTGGTTGGCTGGACGTGCCGGCCCGACGCACCATGCTGGTCGGGCTGTCGCTGGCCGGCGCGGCGCTCATCGCCGTACCGGTGGTGGTGCCCGAGCCGCTGCCGGCGATCGTGGCCGCCGGGCTGCTCGGCGCGGTCCGGGCCGGGTATTCGAGCGTGCACGTGGCGGTCACCGCGGAGGCGGTGGCGGCGCCGCTGCGGTTGCCGCTGTTCGGGCTCTCCGCGTTCGCGAACCAGAGCGGCCAGGTGGTCGGCCTGGTCGCCGGCGCGAGCATGACGGTGGCGCTCGGCCCCCGGACGGCCCTGGTGATCGACCTGGTGTCGTTCCTGCTCGCGGCCGTGGTGCTCGCCGGCCTGCCGGTCGGTCGGCAGGAGAGCCGGGGTCCCCGACCGCCCGCCACCGCCGGCCTGCGGATCATCGCCGGCCATCCGGTCCTGCGCGGGGTGGCCCTGCTGACGGTGACCACCGCGCTGTCCGGGGCGCTGCCGGAGACGCTCGCCCCGGACCTGACCGGCGGGGCCTGGCGGCCGGTGCTGCTGGCCGCCTCGTCGTTCGGTGGGGCCGTGTTCGTGCTGGTGGTCGGGCGTCGGAGCTGGCTGGCCCGGATCGCCGGGCAGGTCCTGGCCACCCGCGCGCTCGGCACCGCGTTCCTGCTGGCCGCCCTGCTGGTGGTGACCGGTGCCCCGCTCTGGGCGCTGGCCGTGGCGAACGCGCTGATCGGCGCCGGTGGCGGCTGGCTGATCGGCGCGCAGGCGACGTTCGCGCGGTTGGCGCCCCGGGAGCGGATGGGACAGGTGGAGGCGACCATGGTGGCCGGCAACATCATGCTCTCCGGCGTCGGGATCTTCCTGCTCGGCGGCACCGCCGCGCTGTTCGGTCCGGCCGCGGCCTATCTGGCGGCGGGGCTGCTGCTGCTCGTCGTGGGGCTGTTCACCCGGCTGGACCGGATTCCCGAACCGGCCTGAGACCGGCCCCGTCGGGAGGCGGCCCGAACGCGACTCCGCCCGCGTCCGGGGCCGGACGCGGGCGGAGGTGACAGACGAACGGGTCAGCGCTGGAACTGCACCGGCCCGGAGTTGCGGGCCATCTGCTCCAGCCGGGCCACCCGCTGCTCCATCGGCGGGTGGGTGGCGAACATCGCGGCGATGCCGCCGCCCCGCTTGAACGGGTTGTCGATCATCAGGTGCGCGGTGCTGGCGAGCTGGCCCTGCGGCGCGAGCGGGCGGGCCTGCGTACCCATGTGGATCTTCTTCAGCGCGCTGGCCAGGGCCAGCGGGTCGCGGCTAAGCTCCGCGCCGGACTGGTCGGCCTGGTACTCCCGGCTGCGGCTGATCGCCAACTGGATCACGGTGGCCGCGATCGGGCCGAGAATCAGGGTGAGCAGCAGCACCGCCGGGTTCGGGCCGTCCTCGTCGTCCGAGGAGCCCAACGGGATGAACCAGGCGATGTTCGCCAACATGGTGATGATGCCGGCCAGACCGGCCGCCACGCTGGAGATCAGGATGTCCCGGTTGTAGACGTGGGACAGCTCGTGCCCGATCACGCCGCGCAGCTCCCGGTAGTCCAGGATCTCCACGATGCCCTGGGTGACGCAGACCGCCGCGTGCTCCGGGTTACGCCCGGTGGCGAACGCGTTCGGCTGCGACGTCGGGCTCACGTAGAGCCGGGGCATCGGCTTGCCGGCCTGCGTGGACAACTCCCGCACCATGCGGTACAGCTCGGGGAACTGGGCCTCGCTGACCGGCTGCGCCTTCATCGAACGCAGGGCCAGCTTGTCGGAGTAGAAGTAGGTCACGCCGTTCATCACCAACGAGACGAGCACGGCGATGACGAGACCGCCGCTACCGCCGAACCAGTAGCCGACCGCGAGGATCAGCGAGGTCAACAGGCCGAGCAGCGCTGCGGTCTTGAGACGGTTGTGATGCACGATCGCTCCTTCGGTGCCGCGGGACCACACGGGAACCCGCTGACCGGTCCAACACACCGGTACCCGTCAACCATCCGGCTCATGGCTGAAAGTTGACTGGGGATTCCTGTGCGCCGGCTGAACCGACCGCCCACCCGGGCAGGAACCGGTCAGCGGGCCGCCACGTCCAGCACGAGCTGCGGTGCGACCCCGATCACCACGGCCGCCACGGTGGCCACCCCGAGCGCGACCGCCACCGCGCGGGCCGGTCGGGCCGCGGCGACGCCGCTCGGCACCGCGTAGAGCGACGCCGTCACCCGCAGGTAGTACGCCAGGCCCAGCACCGCGTTCAACGCCACCACCAGGGCCAGCCAGCCGGCGTGCCCGGCCAGCAGCGACCGGACCACCGTCACCTTGGCGAACAGCCCGGCCAGCCCCGGCGGCAGCCCGGCCAGCCCGATCAGCGCCAACGCGAACGCGCCACCCACCCACGGGTGCCGCCGCGCCGCGCCGCGCAGGTCGGCGAGCGTGCCGCCGTCGCCGTCCGCCGGCCGCAACGCCACCACCGCGGCGAACGCGGCCAGCTCCAGCAGCACGAAGAACACGGCGTACGCGACCGCTGCCGCGTACGCCCCGGCGCGGGCGTCCGGGGTGCGCCCGGCGGCCAACGCCAACGCGCCCAGCGGGGCCAGAATGTAGCCCGCCTGGGCCACCGACGACCAAGCCAACAACCGCACGGTACGCCGCTGACGCAGCGCCACCAGGTTGCCCACCGTCATCGTCAGCACCGCCAGCAACGCCAGCACCGGACCGGTCACCCCACCCGGCAGCGCCCGCTGCACCACCGCCAGCAACGCCACCACGCCGCCCAGCTTCGACGCAGTCGACAGGTACGCGGCCACCGGCAGCGGCGCGCCGTCGTAGGTGGCCGGCGCCCAGGCGTGGAACGGCACCGCGGCGACCTTGAACGCCAGCCCGGCCACCACCAGCGCCACCGCGACAGTGGTCAGCGGCAGGTCGGTCAGGTCGTCCCGCGCCGCCAGGGTGGCGCCGAGCCGGTCCAGGTGCAGGCTGCCGGTGACCGCGTAGAGCAGCGCGGCACCGAGCAGCGTCACAGTGGTGGCGACCACGCTGACCACGAAGAACGTCACCGCCGCCTCGGCCCCGGCCAGGCTGGCCCGGCGCAGCCCGACCAGCACGTACAACGGCAGCGTCAACGTCTCCAACGCCACGATCAGTGTGATCAGGTCACCGGCCGCGCCGAGCACCACGCCGCCGGTCATCGCGCAGGCGAGCAGGAAGCAGTATTCGCCGGCCGGCGTGCGCCCGGCGCGCAGCAGCGGACCGGAGATCGCCAGCACACCGAGCGTGAGCAACGCGATCACCACCGCCGCCAACGCGGCCCGACCGTTCCACACCCAGGAGCAGTCCGCGCCGACGCAGAACGTGCGCCGGGTGCCGGCCGCGCCGACCAGCGCCGCACCGGCCGCGGTGCCGGCCGCGCCGAGCGCCGCCACGACCACCGTCACCGTCGAACGGGCCACCAGCAGGTCCACCAGGAGCACCAGGATCGCGGTGCCGGCCGCCAGGTAACCCGGCAGCAACGCCACGTTGTCGACGCTCTGCACCAGACTCATGGCACGACCCCCAGCAGCGCCTCCACCGGGCCGGAAGCGTAGGACAGGACCAACGCCGGGGCCAGGCCGACCGCCAGCGCCAGCAGCACCAGCGGCGCCCAGGCGGTCAACTCCGCGCCGGCCAGCCCCGGCCCGAGCGGCGCCACCGCCGGGGAGGGCCGGCCGTGGGTGACCCGGCGCAACAACCGCAACAGGTACGCGGCGGCCAGCGCGCCGCCCAGCGCGGCCAGCACCGCCAGCGTCAGCCACAGCGGGCCGCCCCGCCGCACGGCCGCCACCACCGCGAACGCCTCACCCCAGAAGCCGGCCAGACCGGGCAGCCCCAGCGAGGCGACCGCCGCGAAGCCCAGCAGCCCGGCCAACCGGGGCGCGGTCTCCCGCAACCCGGACAGCTCGGCCAACGAACCGGTGTGCGTCCGGTCCTTGACGGCCCCGGCCAGGAAGAACAACAGGCCGGTGAGCACCCCGTGGGCGATGTTGCCGATCAGCGCCGCCTGGAGGCCGGTGGCGGTGAGCGTGGCCACCCCCAGCAGCACGAAGCCCATGTGCCCCACGCTCGAATACGCGATCAGCCGCTTCAGCTCGTCCTGCGCCAGGCAGACCAGGCCACCGATCAGAATGGCCGCGACGGCGAGCGCGCCGAGCACCGGCGACGCCCAGCGGGCCCCCTCCGGAGCCACCCCCACCGCCACCCGGATCAGCCCGTACGTGCCCATCTTCAGCAGCACCCCGGCCAGGATCACGCTGCCCACGGTCGGCGCCTGGGTGTGCGCGTCGGGCAGCCACGAGTGCAGCGGCCAGAGCGGGCTCTTCACCGCGAACGCCAACGCCAGCAGCGTGAACGCGGCAAGCTGGGTGCTCCGCGACAGGCCGGCGCCACCGGTCAACGCGACCAGGTCGGCGGTGCCCGCGGCGGCCACCACGACGTAGACGCCGACCAGCAGCAACACCGAACCGAACAGCGTGTAGAGCGCGAACTTGCGGGCCGCCCGCCGCCGGTCGTCGCCACCCCAGCCGGCGATGATCGCGTACATCGGCAGCAGGACGACCTCGAAGAAGAGGAAGAACAGCACCAGGTCCAGCGCCAGGAACGTGCCGAGGATGCCCACCTCGACCACCAGCAGCAACGCCACCAGCGCCCGCCCGCTGCCGCCGCCGGCCGGCACCCGCCACCACGTGTAGCCGCAGCACAGCACCGTGAGCAGCGCGGTCAGCACCACCAGCGGCCAGGAGATGCCGTCCACGCCCAGGTGGAAGCGCAGGTCGAGGCCCGGCACCCAGGGCACGTCGAGCCGGTGCCACGGCTGCACCGCCGGGCGCGGACCGTACCCGAACCAGCCGTGCTCGCCGCCGACCAGCGGCAACGTCGCCAGCAGCGTCAACGCGGCGGCGACGGTGCCGACCAGCCGGCCGGCCCGGTCACCCGGCACGGCGGCGGTCGCCACCGCGCCCAGCGCCGGGACCGCCACCACGGCCACCAGCAGGACCTGCCCGAACGTCATGAGGTGACTCCGATCAGGGCGACCGCCAGGCCGATCAGCAACGCGCCGGCCAGCACGCCGGCCACCGCGCGGGGCAGCGCCGCCCGGTGCAGCGCGGCCAGCCCGCCGCCCGCCTCCACCGCCGCCCGGCCGGCGCCCTCGACCAGGCCGTCCACGCCCAACTCGTCGCCGGCCCGCACGGCCCGCGCCAACGCGCCGGTCGGGCGTACGACCAGGGCGTGCTGGACGTCGTCGAGCCGGAACGCCCGGGCGAACACCGGCCGCAGCGGACCCAGGAAGCGGGCCGGGTCGGCGGCCGGGTCCCGACGCCAGCCGGCCCAGGCCCCGCCCGCGCCGGCCACCAGCAGCAGGAACGGCAGGATCAGGTTCGGCGCCAGGTGCACCAGCTCGACCGCCTCGCCGGAGGCGTCACCCGGCACCCGCAGGCGGTCGGCGAACCAGGGCGCGAACGCGGCCAGCCCGAGCAGCGCCGCCGGCACCGCCAGCAGCAGCACCGGCCAACGCAGCGACGCCGGCGGATCGTGCGGCCGGAGCAGTGGCGTACGGGTCGCGCCGAAGAACACGCGCAGCAGCAGGCGGGTCGCGTACCAGGCGGTGACCGCCACCCCCAGCAGCCCGGCCAGCCAGACCAGCCAGCCCACCCACGGCGCGGTCGGGCCGGCGTCGTCGAGCGCGGCGGCCTCGGCGGCGGCCAGCACGCCGTCCTTGCTCCAGAAACCGGACAGCGGCGGCACCCCGGCCAACGCGCCGAGCCCCACCACCATGCACCAGAACGTGACCGGCATACCGGCGCGCAGGCCACCCATCCGGGACATCAGCGTGGTGCCCACCGCGTGGATCACCGCACCGGCGGCGAGGAACAGCAGCGCCTTGAACGCGGCATGGGTGAGCAGGTGGAACAGCGCGGCGGCCGGCGCGCCGACCGCCAGCGCGCCGGTCATGTACCCGATCTGGGAGACCGTCGACCAGGCCAGCACCCGCTTGAGGTCGTCCTGGGCGGTGGCCGCGAACGCGCCCAGCAGCATCGTGACCGCCGCCATCACGCCCAGCACGGCGAGCGCGGCCGGGGCCCGCTCGAACAGCGGGAACAGCCGGGCCACCGCGTACACCCCGGCGGCCACCATGGTCGCGGCGTGGATCAGCGCGGAGACCGGCGTCGGGCCGGCCATCGCGTCCGGCAGCCAGGTGTGCAGCGGGAACTGGGCGCTCTTGCCGGCCACGCCGGCCAGCAGCAGCAGACAGGCCGCGGTCAGCGTGCCGGTGCCGTAGTCGTGCGCCAGCACGTCGGCGATCCGGAAACTGCCCGCGCCCACGCCGAGCAGCGCGATGCCGAGCAGGAAGCCCACATCACCCACGCGGGTGACCAGGAACGCCTTCACCGCCGCGCCGGGCGCCTCCGGCAGCCGCCGGTCGTGGGCGATGAGCAGGTACGAGCAGATGCCCATCACCTCCCAACCGACCAGCAGCATGATCAGGTCGCCGGAGACCACCACGGTCAGCATGGCGGCGGTGAAGAGACTGAGCTGCGCCGCGTACGGCGGGTAGCGGTGGTCCACGTCGACGTCGTCGTGCGGCCCGCGACGCAGGTAACCGGTCGAGTAGACCTGCACGGCCAGCGCCACCACGGTGACCGCGGTGGCGACCAGCACGGCCACGCCGTCCAGCCGCAGGCCCAACGTGACCCGCAGCCCGCCCACCTCGACCCAGGTGGTGGCCGCCTCCACCGGCCCGTCCACGCGGACCAGCAACGCCAACGCGGCCAGCGACGCCACCGCCGCGCCGGTCACCCCCAGCCCGACCGCCAGCTTCCGGGCCGGCGCCCGGTCCCCGTGCGACGCGGGCGGCAACAGCAGCCCGAGCAGGCCGGCGACCAGCGGCGCGGCCGGCAGCACCGCCGCCAGCCAGACCGTCGACGCGCTCATCGGGCCGCGCCTTCCGAGGACCGCTCGGCCAGCGGGACGTCGTCGACCGTGACGCTGGCCCGCAGCCGGTAGAGCTGGAGCACGATGGCCAGCCCGACACCGATCTCGGCGGCGGCCAGCACGATCACGAACAGCGCGAACACCTGCCCGGAGTGCGGCAACGCGGCCTGGACCGTGGTGTCCGCGGTGACCAGCACCAGGTTGACCGCGTTCAGCATCAACTCCACCGCCATCAGCACCAGCACCGCGTTGCGGCGACGCAGCACGCCGTACACGCCGAGGCCGAACAGCAGCGCGGCGGTGACGTACGGGATGACCGGCCTCACCGGCGCCCGCCCTCGTCGGCGGCTGCGGCGGCCGGTTCCAGACCGGCGGCCGGCCCGGATTCGCCGGCCGGACCGGTGCCCGCGGTCGGGTCGGCGCCCGCGGTCGGGCCGGCGGTGTCGACGGGCCCGGTCGGGCGGCCGATGTCCGGGCGGGAGAGGACGATCGCGCCGACCAGCGCCGCCAGCAGCAGCACCGAGAGCACCTCGAACGGCAGCACCCAGGAGCGGAACACCTGCTCGCCGAGGCGCTCGGCGGTCCCCGCCGCCGGCAACTCCACCCGCGACCACCGGAACGCGTCGACAAGCAGCACGGCCAGGCCGAGGCCGCTGCCGGCGCCGACCAGCGCGGCCGGCCAGCCGGGCCGGTCCAGGTCGTCCGAGGGGCCGATCGGGGCCCGGGTCAGCATCACCGCGAACAACAGCAGCACCACCACCGCGCCCACGTAGATCAGCACCTGCACCCAGGCCACCAGCTCGGCGGTGAGCACCAGGTAGTCGCCGGCCAGCGCACCCAGGCACACCACCAGCCACAGCCCGGCCCGGACCAGGTGGCGGGTGCCCACCACCAGCGCACCCGCGCCCACCGCCACCGTGCCGAGCGCGAGCAGCAGCACGTCCGCACCGGTCATGAGGCCGCGCCTCCGCCCGGGGAGTCGGCGTCGTCGGAGCGTACCCGGGTCGGGGCCGGACGAGCGGCGGGCGCGGCGGCCTTACGGGCGGCGGTGGTCTCCTCCTTCGAGGGGTCGCCGAGCGGGTCGTGGGCCGGCGGCGGCGGTACGGTGCCCATCCACTCGCCCAGGTGGTCCTTGTCGTGCAGCAGGTCCTTGATGTCGTACTCGGCGTACTCGAACTCGGGCGACCAGTAGAGCGCGTCGAACGGGCAGACCTCGATGCAGATGCCGCAGTACATGCAGAGCGAGAAGTCGATGTCGAACTTGTCGAGCACGTTGCGCTGCCGGGGGCGGGCGGCGCCGGGCACCGCCACCTCCTCCTTGTGCGAGTCGATGTAGATGCACCAGTCCGGACACTCGCGGGCGCACAGCATGCAGACCGTGCAGTTCTCCTCCAGCAGCGCGATCACGCCACGGGAGCGGGGCGGCAGCTCGGGCGCCACGTCCGGGTACTGCTGGGTGGTCGACCGGCGGGTCATCGTCTTCAACGTGACCGCCAGGCCCTTCACCAGCCCGCCGCCGGGCACTCCACCGTGCTCGCTCATGCCGCCCATCCTGCCCTGTGCCCCCGGCGCGCGCGACCACCACCCGACTCTTGGCGGCGCTATCGTGAGCGCGGGGAGAACGACACACCGGGAAGGGCCGGTCGATGACCGCCGACCTGGAGAGTCTGCGCCCGCCGGTGGGCGGCTGGACGACCGATCACCTGGACCTGCTGCCGGAGGACGGTCGCCGTCGCGAACTGGTCGACGGCGCGATGCTCCTGTCCCTGCGCGGCCAGACGCACCAGAGCATCGCTGCCCTGCTCATGGTGGCCCTCCACGAGGACTGCCCCGCCGGGTACGACGTGACCCAGGCGGTGGGGGTGCGGCTCGACCGGGACCGCTTCTTCATCCCGGACGTGCTGGTCACCACCGCGGCGGCCGCCGCCCGCGAGCCGTCCCGGTATGAGCCGCACGAGGTGGTGCTCGCCGTGGAGATCGTCTCGCCTCGCACCATTTCCATCGACCGGGTGCTCAAGCCGGCGCTCTACGCGCAGGCCGGCATCCCGTTCCACTGGCGGATCGAGATCGAGGACGGGGGCCTCGTCGTCCACACCTACAAGATTGATCCGGTGCACGAGGTCTACACGGAGACCGGGCGGTGGACGAAGTTCGTCGACACCGGCGAGCCGTTCCCGGTGAACCTGCCGATCAGCCGGATCACGCCCCGCCGGGTGTGAGCGGCGGCAACATCTCCACACCGAGCTGCTGGAGCACCTGGAACAGCTCGTTGACGCTCCACACGTCCACGATCCGCCCCGCGTCGTCGAAGCGCAGGAACGACGCCCCGGAGTAGCTGACCACCCGCCCGGTCGGCGGCACCGGACCGAACTGCCCGGCCTGGGTGCCGGCCGCCCGCCAGTGCACCGCGACCCGTCCGTCGCCGGCCACCAGCTCGACGATCTTGTAGCGCAGGTCCGGGAAGGACGCCCGCCGGTCCCGGTGTCCGGCCAGCACCGCCGCCGGCCCGGCGCCGCCCAGCCCGGGGCACTCCGGGGCCACCAGCTCGTACGCGCTGTCCTCGCGGCCGGCGTTCCACACGTCGGCGATGAATCGTCGGGCCGCCGCCTCCAGATCGGTCACGGCCGGCAGCCTATGCCGGCCCGGCGGCACCCGGCCCGCCGGGACGGACCGGCGCGACGGTCTCCGCCGCTCGAACTGCCGGGACCGGTGCGAGCGACCATGATGGGAGGTGACGACAACCTGGGAGGTGGGCGTGGGCGGCAGCGACGACGAGATCCTCGACCGGACCGGCGGCAAGTACGTGGAACCGGGCGGCGAGTTCACCCGCGACCAGCGGTACATCGCCACCCGGATCACCGCCGACGGGCGGGACGGCTGGCCGGTGGAACCGGGCCGCTACCGGCTGGCGGTCAGCCGGGCCTGCCCGTGGGCGAACCGGCTGATCATCGTGCGCCGGCTGCTCGGGCTGGAGGACGCCATCTCACAGGCCGTGGCCGGCCCCACGCACGACAAGCGGAGCTGGACGTTCGACCTCGACCCCGGCGGCAAGGACCCGGTGCTCGGCATCGAGCGGCTCGCCGACGCCTACTTCGCCCGCTTCCCCGGCTACGAGCGGGGCATCACCGTGCCGGCGCTGGTCGACGTGGCCACCGGCCAGGTGGTGACCAACGACTACGCGCAGATGAGCCTGGACCTGTCCACCGAGTGGACCGCGTACCACCGGCCGGGCGCGCCGGAGCTGTACCCGGAGCCGCTGCGCGCCGAGATCGACGAGGTCAACAAGGTCGTCTTCGCCGACGTCAACAACGGTGTCTACCGGTGCGGCTTCGCCGGCAGCCAGGAGGCGTACGACAAGGCGTACCACCGGCTCTTCGACCGGCTGGACTGGCTGAGCGAGCGGCTGACCGGCCAGCGGTACCTGGTCGGCGACACGATCACCGAGGCGGACGTGCGGCTGTTCACCACGCTGGCCCGCTTCGACCCGGTCTACCACGGGCACTTCAAGTGCAACCGGCAGAAGCTGAGCGAGATGCCGGTGCTCTGGGCGTACGCCCGGGACCTGTTCCAGACGCCGGGTTTCGGCGACACGATCGACTTCGACCACATCAAGCGGCACTACTACGAGGTCCACCGGGATATCAACCCGACCGGCATCGTGCCGCTCGGCCCCGACCTGTCGAACTGGCTGACCCCGCACGGCCGCGAGGACCTGGGCGGCCGCCCCTTCGGCGACGGCACCCCACCCCCGCCTCCGCCCCCCGCCGAGCGCGTGGACCCCGCCCACACCCCCCTGCGCTGACCCGCCCCGCCCCGCCCCACCCCGCCCCGCGATCTTGCACTTTCACGGAAAGAGTGGCTATTCGAGCCCCGTTAGCCACTCTTTCCGTGAAAGCGTGCGACCCGTAAAGGGGCGCGGGGCGCGGGCGCGGGGCTACAGCGCCAGGCGGACGGCGACGGTGAGGACGAGCTGGGCCAGCGCGAGGGGGACCAGGACCAGCCAGCAGAGGCGTTGGAGCTGATCCTCGCGAAGCCGGGGGTAGCTCACCCGCAGCCAGATGATCACGAACGCCACGGCGAACACCTTGAGCAGCGTCCACAGCCAGCCGAGCTGCGCGTCGGCGAACGGGCCCTGCCAGCCGCCGAGGAAGAGCACCGTGGTCAGCGCCGCGATCACCACGATGCCGACGTACTCGGCGAGCAGGAAGAACGCGAAGCGCAGGCCGGTGTACTCGGTCATGTAGCCGAAGACCAGCTCGGAGTCGGCCACCGGCATGTCGAACGGTGGACGGCGGATCTCGGCCAGCCCGGCCACGAAGAAGATCACCATGGCCGGCGCCTGCCAGAGCAGCCACCACGGCCGCCATGCCTCGACGATGCCGCTCAGGCTCAGCGTGCCGGCCGCCATCGCCACCGAGGCGGCGGCCAACACCAGCGGCAGCTCGTAGCCGAGCAACTGGGCCGCGCCGCGCAGCCCGCCGAGCAGGCTGTACTTGTTGGCCGACGCCCAGGCCGACATGAGCACCGCCAGCACTCCGATGCCCACCACGGCGAGCACGAAGAACAGGCCGATGTCCAGCGGCTGGGCGACCAGGCCCGCGGGGCCGAGCGGGATGACCAGCAGCACCAGCAGGTACGGCACCAGCGCCACCGCCGGCGCCAGCCGGAACACCGGCCGGTCCGCCTCGCGCGGGGTGACGTCCTCCTTCTGCACGAACTTGATGCCGTCCGCGACGAGCTGCGCCCAGCCGTGGAAGCCGCCCGCGTACATCGGGCCGAGCCGGCCCTGCATGTGCGCCATCACCTTGTGTTCGGCCTGGCCGACGATCAGCGGCAGGGTGAGGAACGCGACCAGCACGCCGGCCACCCGCAGGACCAGCTCCAACCAGTCCGGCATCAGTCCTCCCCCGCCTCGGCGCCGGAGCCCGCGTCGGGCCGGGCCGGGCCGGCGGGCCGGTCGTCCGCCGGTTCCTGCCGTGCGGGGCCGGTCGGTCGCTCCCCCGGCAGCGGGCGCCCGAGCGGGCCGGGTTCCGCCGGCGGCGGGGCGGGTTCCCGCCGGGCCGGGCCGGTCGGCCGGGACGCGCCCGGGACCGGACGAGCCTCGGGGCCCGGCCGCGTCCCACCCCCAGCAGAGGCCGGAGGCGCGGGGCGCTCACCGGAGGCCGGAGGTACCGGGCGCTCGCCGGACTCCGGGCGCTCGCCCGCCTCCGGGCGCGGCGGACGCTCACCGGAAGCTGGAGGCGCGGGGCGCTCGCCGGACGCGGGGCGCGCCGGACGCTCGCCCGGGGCCGGGCGGGGTGGTCGCTCGCGGGCCGGGCGGGCCGGCGTACCGCCGCGTGGGCCCTCGCCGACGCCGGCCGCGCCGGCCGGCGTGGGCGTCGTCCCCCACTCACCCGGCGCGGGCACGCCCGGCGGCCGGACCGGACGGCGACCGCCGCCCGCCTCCGACTCGCCCGGCTCCTTCGCGCCCGGCCACGGCTTCGCCACGCGGGAGGCCAGCACGAACTCCTTGCGCAGCGGGTGCCCCTCGAACTCCGGCGGCAGCAGCAGTGGCCGCAGCTCGCCGTGCCCGGCGAAGTCGATGCCGAACATCTCGTGGGTCTCCCGCTCGTGCCAGGCCGCGCCGGGGAAGACGTCGACCACCGAGGCCACGACCGGCGTGTCCCGGGGGACCCGGGTGCGCAGCAGCAGCCCGTGCCGGTGCCGCACCGACCAGAGGTGCGCCACCACGTCGAAGCCGTCGGCCAGCTCGTCCACCGCCGACAGCCAGTCGAGGAAGTCGCAGCCCAGCTCGGCGTCGTCGCGCGCCGCGCGCACCGCGTCCGCCCAGCTCGCCGGCGGTACGTCGACGGTGGCGCGGGCGTACCCCTGACCGCCGGAGACCGACGCGGCGGCCTCGACGGGCGCGAGCAGCACGACCACGCGACGGCCGACCTCTTCCGGAGTCATGCGCTGATCCTATGGCCGGCAGCTCGCGGCCGGGTCGGGCCGTCCGGGCCCGGTTCGCCGCTTTGCCGAGCGGGCGGCCGGCCGGCGGGGAAAGATGAGGGCCGTGCGCGCTGTGACTGTGACCCCTGGTGTCCCGGACTCGCTGCGGCTCACCGAGGACTGGCCCGAGCCGGCGCCCGAGGAGGGCGCGATCCTGGTCGAGGCGCTGGCCGTCGGCATCTGCGGCACCGACCAGGAGATCATCGCCGGGGAGTACGGCGAGGCGCCGCCGGGTCAGGAGCGCCTGGTGCTCGGGCACGAGTCGCTGGGTCGGGTGCTGGAGGACCCGACCGGCACGTTGCACCCCGGTGACCTGGTGGCCGGTGTGGTCCGCCGCCCCGACCCGGTGCCCTGCGCGAACTGCGCGGTGGACGAGTGGGACATGTGTCGCAACGGGCGGTACACCGAGCACGGCATCAAGGGGTTGCCCGGCTTCGCCCGGGACCGCTGGCGGCTGCCGCCCAAGTTCGCCGTCGGGCTGGACCCGGCGCTGGAGTCGGTGGGCATGCTGCTGGAGCCGACGAGCGTGGTGGCGAAGGCGTGGGACCACATCGAGCGGATCGGCCGCCGGGCCGAGTGGAAGCCGAAGACCGCGCTGATCACCGGCGCCGGGCCGATCGGTCTGCTGGCCGCGCTGCTGGCCAGCCAGCGTGAGCTGTCCGTGCACGTGCTGGACCGCAACACCACCGGCCCGAAGCCGGACCTGGTCCGCGCGCTCGGCGCGACGTACCACACGTCGACGGTGGCCGAGCTGGACCTCGCACCGGACGTGGTGGTCGAGTGCACCGGCGCGCCGCCGGTGGTGCTGGACGCGATGTGCAAGGCCGCGCCGAACGGCATCGTCTGCCTGACCGGGGTGTCCAGCGGCGGCCGGACCATCGACTTCGACGCCGGCGCGCTCAACCGGGAGCTGGTGCTGGAGAACAACGTGGTGTTCGGGTCGGTCAACGCGGGCCGCCGGCACTGGGAGCTGGCCGCCGAGGCGCTCGCCCGCGCCGACCGGTCCTGGCTGACCTCGCTGGTCACCCGCCGGGTGCCGGTCTCCGCGTACCGGGAGGCGTACGCGTCGACCGGCGACGACATCAAGGTGGTGCTGGACTTCGCGCAGTGAGCCGGGCGCCGGCTCAGATGCCGGGCAGCCGGCCGTTGCGGAACAGGTCCACGAAGAGCTGGTGGTCCTCGCGGGCCCGGATGCCGTACCGGTGGGCGAAGTCGACCAGGTAGTCGACGAAGCCGTCGACGTCGGCGTCCACGGCCGCGACGATCGACTCCTCGGTGGAGTAGTCGACCAGGTCGTGGCTGGACTCGTCGTCGGCAACCGAGTGCATCCGGGCCACCGCCCGGCCCAGGTCGGTGAGCACCCCGGCCAGGTCCTCGGGCTCGTTCACGTCGGCCCAGTCGAGGTCCGCCGCGTACGGGGAGACCTCGGCGACGAGCTGGCCCACGCCGTCCAGCTCCGTGAAACCCAGCCACGGGTCGGCGTGCGCCTGCAACGCCCGCTGCGACTCGGCGGTGCGGTGCCCCTGGTGCCGGAAGTACGACCGGACCCGCTCGTCGTCGATGTGCCGCGCCACGGCCGGCACCTGGGCCTGCTTCATGTAGATGACGACGTCGTTCTCCAGCGCCTCGGTGTGCCCCTCCAGCAACAGGTTGTACGACGGCAGCCCGGCCGAGCCGATGCCGACGCCCTTGCGCAGCACCACGTCCTTGATGGTGGTCGCCACCGGGCGCAGTCGGGCGCTCGACTCCGGCAGCGTGTGCAGGTAGTCGCCGAACGCGGCGCAGACCCGTTCCCGGGTGGCGGCGTCGATCTCGTGCACGCCGTCGCCGAGCGAGAACCGCCGCTCGTAGTTGTCGACGGTGGTCTGCGTGGCGAGCAGATCCACCCGGGTGCTCAGCCGGGCCTGCTGGAGCACCCGGCGCAGCACGCCGTCGGCGTTCTCCAACGTGATCGAGCCGATCGCGTCGTCCCCACCGGTGGCGATCGCCCGCAGCTCGGTCAGGTACGACCGGGCGAAGCCGGTCACCAGCTCGCCGATCACCCGGTCGGAGAGCGCCTTGGCGTAGCCGAGCAGGGCCACGCTGGCGGCCAGCCGCTTCAGGTCCCAGGTGAACGGCCCGACGTACGCCTCGTCGAAATCGTTGACGTTGAACACGAGCCGGCCGGATGCGTTCATGTAGGTGCCGAAGTTCTCGGCGTGCAGGTCGCCGTGGATCCACACCCGGCTGGTCCGGTCGTCGAGGAACCGGTCGCTGGCGAAGTCGCCGCGCTGGTCGGCGTAGAACAGCGCGGCGCTGCCGCGGTAGAACGCGAACGGCGAGGCGGCCATCTTGCGGAACTTCCGGCGGAACG
Source organism: Micromonospora sp. NBC_01392 (assembly GCF_045040125.1). Taxonomy (NCBI): domain Bacteria; kingdom Bacillati; phylum Actinomycetota; class Actinomycetes; order Micromonosporales; family Micromonosporaceae; genus Micromonospora; species Micromonospora sp. NBC_01392. Next base: position 6,577,344 of record NZ_CP109549.1, read on the forward strand.
CCGCCGGGTCGATCGCCATGGACGCGCCGAACTCCTCGGTCAGCACGTCGACGATGTAGGCGGAACGCTTCTCCGCGGAGTCGGTCATGGTCCGCAGGCTAGCCCCGCCGCGCCACCGGAGCGGGTCAGCCGATCGGGGGACGCACCGGGGGCGCGGTCAGCGCCTCGACCGGGCGCGGGAGCACGTCCGCCGGGGAGGCGAGCCGGTCCGGGCGAGGCACGCCGCCGAGGCCGGACTGCTCGGCGGCGATCTTCTCCTGGAGGCGGAGGATGCCGTGCAGCAGCGCCTCCGGGCGGGGCGGGCAGCCGGGCACGTAGACGTCGACCGGGATGAGCTGGTCGACGCCCTTGGTCACCGAGTAGGAGTCCCAGTACGGGCCGCCGCAGTTGGAGCAGGCGCCGAACGAGATGACGTACTTCGGCTCGGGCATCTGGTCGTAGAGCCGCTTGACCGCCGGGGCCATCTTGTCGGTGACCGTGCCGCTGACCACCATGAGGTCGGCCTGTCGGGGGCCGTGGGCGAACGGGATCACGCCGAGGCGCATGAAGTCGTGTCGGCCCATGCTGGTCGCGATGAACTCGATGGCGCAGCAGGCCAGGCCGAAGTTGAACACCCAGAGCGAGTAGCGACGGCCCCAGTTCAGCACGAACCGGATCGGCTCACCGAGCACGGCCGGCAACTGCACCTGACTCTCCCTCCACGGTCCCCGAACCGACAGTCAACCACAGCGTCCGGGGCCCGGACCGGCCGCCGGCCACCGCCGCTGTCCCCGACCGGACAGTCGGCCACCCGCCGGTACGGCAACGGCCGCAACCCGTACCGGCGTCCGGACGTGTGACCGGTGTGACCGCGCCGGCGGCATGCTCACGGGGAGGACCGGATGACAGTGACGAGGGAGCCGCGGCTCGACGAGCCGCCGCCCGAGGAGACCACGAGGCGCCCGGCCGGAGCGGGGCCGGTCGACTTCGACGGTCTCTACCATGCGCACTTCCGGTCGCTGACCGTTCAGCTCACCGCCTACTGCGGTGACCTGGCCCAGGCGCAGGACATGGTGCAGGAGGCGTTCTGCCGGGCGTTCGCGCGCTGGTCCCGGGTGTCCCGCTACGACGATCCATTGGCCTGGATCCGTCGGGTGGCATGGAACCTGGCGACGAGCCGGTGGCGGCGGGTGCGGACGGCCCAGGCGTGGCTGCACCGGCAGCGTGAGGAGCACGTGCCGGGGCCCGGGCCGGACCGCGTCGCGTTGACCGCGGCGCTGGCCGACCTGCCCGCCAACCAGCGTCGCGCGGTGGTCCTGCACTACCTGGCCGATCTCAGCGTCGCGCAGATCGCGGCCCAGGAGAACGTGCCGGAGGGCACCGTCAAGTCCTGGCTGCACCGGGGGCGGGCCGCGCTGGCAGCGAAACTCACCACCACGAACGAGGTGCACCACCATGACTGAGCCCGACGACATCCTGGTCGGCGGCGAGTTCGCCGAGTTCCGCGCGGCGTACGTGCCGGTGGTGCACCCGGCCGGGACGGCGGCGGTCCGGCGGACCGTGCGCCGGCGCCGCCGGCGGACCACGGTGGTGACCGCCGCGGCGGTGGTGCTCGCGGTGGCGGTGCCGGTGGGGGCCAGTGGGGCGTTGCACCGGCGCACCGGGCCGCCCCCGACGCCGGCCCAGACCGTCACCCCGAGCCCGTCCGAGACCACGTCGTCGCCACCCCCGCCGCCGACGACGCCGGCGCCGAGCACCGCCAGCCCGAGCCGGGCCGCACCGGACGGACGGATCAGCCGGTCCCAACTGCTGGCTGCCCGGGTCGACCTGCCGGCCTGGACACCCGACCCGGACTGCACGGCGGGTCCGACCCGGATCGCCGCCAGCTACCGCAAGGAGGGCGACGTGCTGCTGGAGGAGCTCGTCCACGGCGACGTGGACGGCGACGGCACGGTGGAGACGGTCGCCCTGCTCCGCTGCCAGATCTTTCAGCACGGCCCGTCCCAGGTGGTGGCGCTCGACCGGGACGCCGACGGCCGGATCGTCGTCCTCGGCCAGGTCGCCCGGTCCGCGAAGACGGCTCCCGAGTGGCTGCTCGACGCACAGGTCACCGACCGCGGCACGGTCCGGGTGGAGATGGCGGACATCGCGCCCGGCGGCGGCTGGTCGCTGGACTGGTCGCAGCGGCAGTGGCGCGGCTACCGGTGGACCGGCACGCGTTTCGACCAGGTGGACGGGCCCACCTCGTTCGGCCCGAACCCGCACCTGGCCGACCTGACGGTCTCCGCCGGCGACGTGGCGTGGAGCGCGCCGGACGCGGACGGCGCACGTACCGGGACGATCGCGGTCACGGTGCGGAACCTCAGCGCGGTCCCGGCCGAGCTGGTCGAACTGCACCTGCGGATGCAGGTGGGCACCGTCGCGGACGGTGACGCCTGGTCGGCCTGCCGGGACGGGGCACCGCCGAAGGGACCGATCATCTGCCGCTTCGGTCCGCTCGGACCCGGCGCGGAACGGATCTTCCGGTTCGGCCTGCGCAACACGAACAGCGCCAGCGGCACCGGCATCGCCGAGGTGACGCCGGTCGGCACCGACGCCGACCCGCTGATGGACCCAAACCACGAGAACAACGAGGACCGCTACACGTACCGCTGAACCGCTGTCGGATTCCATCCAGAAAGAGATCGCAACCGGATCGACGCCCGTCGCGTGCTACCGGTGACGCCGCGCGGACCAGCCGCGCGGTGACGGGGACCTTGGGAGGACCTTCCAGATGAGGACACGTATCGGAGGCCGGCTCGCCGGCGTCCTGCTCGGCTCGGCCGCCGCGCTGCTGGCGCTCACCGCTCCGGCCGCCGCCGCACCCACCACCGACCCGGCCGCCGACATCTCGGTGGGTCGGCTGGTGCTGGAACCGGGCGCGCGCGGCTACCACGGCAGCCTGCCGGTCACGGTGACCAACAACGGCCCGGTCGCCACCTACTTCAGCGTCTTCCTGCGGGAGCCGGTGGCCGGCTCGTTCCGCGGCGTGAACCCGGAGGAGGCGTGCGGCTTCGGGGCGTTGCAGGACAACCGGCGGACCGCCACCTGCGGCGTGCCCGGCGGCGACATCGAGCCGGGCGAGAGCCGGCAGTTCGCCGTCACGTTCGAGGTGCTCACGGCGACCCGCGACGTCGCGATGATCGCGAAGGGCGGCACGATCTCGGTGAACGTCGGCGACGGCCGGGACGAGGTCGCCGACCGGGCCAGCTACGCGGCACGGTTCCGCTCCACCACGGGGTCGCTGCGCGACCCGGTGCCCTACGTGCAGGACACCCAGGCCCGTGCCTCGATCACCACGGCCGGGGCGGCGACGCTGACCCGCCAGGAGGACGGCAGCTACCGGGGCCGGCTGCCGGTGACGGTCGGGTGGGCCGGTGACACCGCGCACGACCAGCTCTGGGCCGAGGCGACCGGGCTGCCGGCGGGCGTGCAGATCTGGGGCACCGACCCGCAGGACGCACCGAGCTTCTTCACCAGCTTCACCGTGCCGGGCGGACGTTTCATGGCCGGCGAGCAGCGGAGCTTCGACGTGCTGCTCTACGCCGAGCCGGGCACCGTGCCAGGTGACCTCGGCGCCGCCACGCTCCAGCTCAACACCCAGTGGGACGCCGTCACGGTGCCCGACGCCGCCCCGGCGGACAACGCCGCCTCGTTCACCGTGACGGTGGCCGACGCGGGCTGACACCCCCTCGCCCGGCCGGCGCCCACGCGCCGGCCGGGCTGCTCCGGCGGGCGGCCGGGCTGCTCCGACGGGGCGGCCGGGCTCACCAGGCGGGTCGCTGGAGCAGCCCGACGAACTCCGCCAGCAGGCGTTCCCGGACCGCCGCCGGGGCGGCGTCGAGCAGCGTGTTGACCACCGCCATCCGGTCCGGGACCCCGCCGGCCAGGCCGAGCCCCTCGGCCAGCCCGGCCACCAGCTCCGGGGTGAGCGCCTCCGGGGCGAGGCCGGCGGCCAGCGCCCGCAGCTCCGGCGGCAGCACGACCGGGCCGGCGGCCCGCGCCGCGGCGACCGCGTCGGCCAGCGCCGGTGCGAACTCGGCCACCCGGGGCGCCACCGCGGCGGTCACCGTGAGATGCACACTGGCCGGCAGGTCGGCGTACCGGAGCTGGGGCTGGGTGTGCCAGCCACGCGCGGTCAGCTCGTCGACCAGCACGAACAGGTCCAGCTTCGGGTCGTCGGCGGTGAAGCACACCACTGTGGACTCCGGCTCGGCCATCAGCCGCAGCCCGTCCGACGCCCGCACCGCGTCGGCCAGCCCGGCGACCGCGTCCCGGGTGGACGCGGCCAGTCGCAGGTAGCCGTCCTCGCCGAGGTGCCGCAACGTGGCGTACGCGGCGGCGATCGGGCCGCCGGACCGGGTGGAGGCGATCACCGGGTTGACCATCGTGTAGCCGGGCCAGTCCGCGTACGCGAAGAACTGCGGGGCGCGCAGCGCCGGATCGCGGTGCAGCAGCACCGACACGCCCTTCGGCGCGTACGCGTACTTGTGCAGGTCGACCGAGACCGAGGTGACGCCGGGCACGGCGAAGTCGAACGGCGGCACCGGCGCGCCGAGCCGACGCAGCCAGGGCAGCGCCCAGCCGCCGAAGCAGGCGTCCACGTGGCAGCGCACCCCGGCCCCGGCCGCCACCTCGGCGATCCCGGCCACCGGGTCGACCACGCCGTGGGCGTACGACGGCGCGGACGCGACCACCAGCACGGTCTCCGGCCGGATCGCGGCGGCCACGTCGGCCACCGCCGGACGCAACGTCGCCGGGTCGACCGGCACCGTGTCCAGCTCGACCCGCAGGTAGTGGGCGGCCTTGGCGAACGCGGCGTGCGCGCTGGCCGGCACCACGAGCCGCGGCGCGGTCAGCTCGGGGCGGGCGTCCCGGGCGGCCTTGACGGCGAGCAGGAGCGACTCGGTGCCGCCGCCGGTGACGCTGCCCACCACGTCCGGCGCGGCGGTGCCGGGGCCGCCGCCGAGCAGCCGGGCGGCGGCGGCGACCAACGCGTTCTCCATCGCCAGCAGCGACGGGAAGGCGGTCGGGTCGAGGCCGTTGACGTGCGCGCTCGCCGCGTACGCGGCCTGGGCCAGCTCGTCCAGGCCGGCCACGCCCGGGTCGTAGACGTAGGCGAACAGCCGGCCGCCGTGCGTCGGGCGGTCGGCCGACCGCAGCGCCCGGATCTCGTCAAGCACCCGCGCCGCCGGCACCCCTCGCGCGGGCAGCGCGCCCGTCCCCGCCGTGTCGCTCATCAGGTGTTCCTCTCGTGACGGTCCGCGTCGACCGGCGGACGGGTGCGGCGCCTCACGCCCGAGCCACCGGCGCGGTAGCGGTGTCGCCCGACCCGGACGCGCTGCCATCGGACGCGCCGGCGTCGGACGCGGTGCCGCCGGACGCGGTGGTCAGGTCGGCCGGGGTGAGCGTGTAGCCGCGCAGCAGCGCCACCGGGGCGGCCACCAGCAGGGCGGGCAGCACGGTGAACCCGAGCAGCACCCCGAGCCGGGCGGAGTCCGGCTGGACGGCGGCGGCACCGGTCGACGAGGAGACGTAACCGGAGAGCTGGAGCACCAGGCCGTAGATGCCGGGCCCGAGCGCCAGGCCGAACGTCTCGCCGGCGGTCCACAGCCCGGTGAACACCCCGGCCTGCCGACGGCCGGTGCGCGCGGTGTCGTACGCGATGCAGTCCGGCAGCATGGCCAGCGCGAACACCTGCTGGCCGGCGTAGCCGACGCCGATCAGCGCGACCACCGCGTACACCCCGGCGGCCGGCAGCGCGGGCGCGGCGACCAGGGCCAGCGCACCGGCCGCGAAGAGCAGCGACGCGGCGACCAGCGAGGTGCGCTTGCCGAGCCGGTCGCCGGCCCGGCGCCAGAGCGGCATGACCAGCAGCGCGGGCGCGACGAAGCAGGCGAAGAGCAGGGTGGGCCCGCTGTCCGGCGCGCGCAGCACCTGGTCGGCGAAGTACTTCACGCCGGCCAGCACGGTCGCCACCCCGGCGGACTGGAGCACGAAACAGACCAGCAGCACCCGGAACGGCCGGTTGCGGCCGGCGACCGCGAGCTGGGCGCGCAGGCTCGGCTCGCTCTCCCCGACCGTCCCGGCCGGCGCGGACCGGGTGCCGAGGAACGCGCCGACCGCGCCCACCACGATCAGCGCGGCGACGAACAGGCCCATCCAGCGGTGACCGGGCACGCCGTCGCCACCGGCGGCCACCACCGCCGGGGCCACCGCGCCGGAGACCAGGATGGCCAGCGCCAGCACCGCGATCCGCCAGGTCATCAGCCGGGTACGCTCCGCCGGGTCGGCGGTCAGCTCGGCCGGCATGGCCACGTACGGCACCTGGAAGAACGCGAACGCGGTCGCGGTGGCCAGGAACGCCAGCGCCACGTATCCGGCGGCGGCCGGGCCGCGCCCGAACGGGGCGGCGAAGATCGCGGCGAACAGCACGGCCAGCGCCAGCCCGCCGCCGAGCAGGTAGGGCCGGCGGGCGCCCCAGCGCGAGCGGGTCCGGTCCGAGACGCGGCCGGCGACCGGGTTGACCAGCACGTCCCACGCCTTCGGCAGGAGCACCAGCAGCGCGGCGAGCCCGGCCGCCACGCCCAGCGTGTCGGTCAGGTACGGCAGCAGGAGCAGCCCGGGCACGGTCCCGAACGCGCCGGTGACCAGCGAGCCCGACGCGTACCCGAGGTGCACCCGGCGGGGCAGGCCCGAAGCTGTCATGGAGTCGAATGTTACTCACGTTATGGTCGCGGTCACATCCCCTCCTCCGGCGACCAGGCGGCCACCGCCAGGTCGACCCGATCCCCGCGCAACGGGCAGCCCTCGGCGCGCAGCCGGGCCCGCGCCTGAGGCTCGTGCCCCGGCGGCAGCCGGCCGGCCGCGTTCACCACGCGGTGCCACGGCACCCCGCCCCCGTGCCGCGCCATGATCGAGCCGACCAGCCGCGCCGATGCCCGCCCCGACCGCTCGGCCAGCGCGTCGGCCACCGCCCCGTACGACATCGCCCGCCCGGGCGGGATGCGCTCGACCAGCGTCAGCACCGCCTCGACGTACTCGTCAGGTGTCACGAGCTGCCACGATATGGGAACGCGCCACGATCGCGCGGACCGCGACCCGCAGAATGGTCGGGTGCGTGAAGCAGTCGCCTCGGCCCGCCGGATCGTGGTCAAGATCGGATCGTCCTCGTTGACCACCGCGACGGGCGGTCTCGACGACGCCCGGGTCGACGCGCTCGTCGACACGCTCGCCGCCCTGATCGGCGCGGGACGCGAGGTGGTGCTGGTCTCCTCCGGTGCGATCGCCGCCGGCCTCGCCCCGCTCCGGCTGCCCCGACGCCCGCGCGGCCTGGCCACCCAGCAGGCCGCCGCCAGCGTCGGCCAGGGCCTGCTCATCGGCCGGTACGCCACCGCGTTCGCCCGGCACGGTCACCCCGTCGGGCAGGTGCTGCTCACGGTCGACGACGTGACCCGGCGGGCGCACTACCGCAACGCGTACCGCACGCTGCGCAAGCTGCTCGACCTGCGGGCCGTGCCGATCGTCAACGAGAACGACACGGTGGCCACCGACGAGATCCGGTTCGGCGACAACGACCGGCTCGCCGCGCTCGTCGCCGCGCTCGTCGACGCCGACCTGCTGGTGCTGCTCTCCGACGTGGACGCGCTCTGGACCGGCGACCCGACCCGTCCGGACAGCACCCGGGTCACCGAGGTGCACGGCGAGGGCGACCTGGCCGGCGTCGACGTCGGCGGGGCCGGCCGGGCCGGGGTGGGCACCGGCGGCATGGTCACCAAGGTGGAGGCGGCGCGCATCGCCACCGGCTTCGGCATCCCGGTGGTGCTCACCGCCGCGCCGCTGGCCGGCCCGGCGCTGGCCGGCGAGCCGGTCGGCACGTTCTTCCACGCCAGCAGCCGACGCCCGGCCGCCCGGCTGTTCTGGCTGGCGCACGCCACCGCGCCGCGCGGCCGGCTGCACCTCGACCCGGGCGCGGTGCAGGCCGTGGTCGGTCGGCGCAAGTCGCTGCTGCCGGCCGGCATCACCGCGGTGGACGGCGCGTTCACCGCCGGGGACCCGGTGGACCTGGTCGACACCGCCGGCGCGCCGGTGGCCCGTGGCCTGGTCAACTACGACGCGGTGGAGCTGCCCGGCCTGCTCGGCCGCTCCACCGCGGAACTCGCCGCGGCGCTCGGCCCGGCCTACGAACGTGAGGTCGTCCACCGCGACGACCTCGTCTTGTTGTAAGCAGGGGCCCCCTGTTAACGCATTCTGCATAACAGGGGGCCCCTCCTAACGCCACTGCGAAGGAGAGCGCACCATGAGCGTCGTCGAGCAGGCCCGCCGGGCCCGGGACGCGGCGGAGGCCCTGGCGGCGGCCACCCGTACCGCCAAGGACGCCGCGCTGCACGCGATGGCCGACGCGCTGGTGGCGCGTACCCCGGAGATCCTGACCGCGAACGCGACGGACCTGGCGGCCGGGCGCGACGCCGGACTGACCGCGGCCGTGCTGGACCGGCTCGCGCTCGACGAGGGCCGGGTCGCCGCCATCGCGGACGCGTTGCGCGAGATGGCCGCGCTGCCCGACCCGGTCGGCGAGGTGGTCCGCGGGTCCACGCTGCCGAACGGGCTGGAGCTGCGCCAGGTCCGGGTGCCGTTCGGGGTGGTCGGCATCGTCTACGAGGGCCGGCCGAACGTGACCGTGGACGCGGCCGGCATCTGCCTGAAGTCGGGCAACGCGGCGCTGCTGCGCGGCTCGTCCTCGGCGGCGCACTCCAACGCCGCCCTGGTCACGGTGCTCCGCGACGCGGTCGCCGGGGCCGGCCTGCCGGCCGACGCGGTGCAACTGCTCGACGCGTCCTCGCGTGACTCGGTCAAGGAGCTGATGCGCGCCCGGGGCCTGGTCGACGTGCTGATCCCGCGCGGCGGCGCGTCGCTGATCCGGGCCGTGGTCGAGGAGTCGACCGTGCCGGTGATCGAGACCGGGGTGGGCAACTGCCACGTCTACGTGGACGCCGCCGCCGACCTCGACAAGGCGGTGGCGATCACGCTGAACGCCAAGACGCAGCGGCTGTCCACCTGCAACACGGCCGAGTCGCTGCTGGTCCACCGGGCCGTCGCGGACGCGTTCCTGCCGGCCGTGCTGGCCGCGTTCGCCGAGGCCGGGGTGACCGTGCACGGCAGCCCGGAGGTGGCCGCCCACTCCGACGCGGTGGTCGCGGCGACCGAGGAGGACTTCGCCACCGAATATCTGTCCGCCGACATCTCGGTCGCCGTGGTCGACTCGCTCGACGCGGCGGTCGCGCACATCCGGCGCTACGGCACCGGCCACACCGAGGCGATCGTCACCGACTCGCAGCGGGCGGCGCGGGAGTTCGTGGCCCGGGTGGACGCCGCCGCCGTGATGGTGAACGCGTCCACCCGGTTCACCGACGGCGGCGAGTTCGGGTTCGGCGCCGAGATCGGCATCTCCACCCAGAAGCTGCACGCTCGCGGCCCGATGGGCCTGCCGGAGCTGACCAGCACGAAGTACGTGGTCACCGGCGACGGCCACCTGCGCTGAGCCGCACCCGGTCCCGGCTCGCGCCCGTGGCTGCGGGCTACGCCACCCGGAGCGGATTCGGGGCCGGAGCCGGCGTCCCGGTCGGGACCACAACCGGAGCCCGACCCGGCGTCCCGGCCGGGACCACAATCGGAGCCGGAATCACGACCGGAGCCGGGACCACGACCGGAGCCGGGACCACGACCGGAGCCGGGACCACGACCGGAGCCGGGACCACCGCCGGAGGCGGAACCACGGCCGGAAGCCGGGTCGGGGGTGCGGCCGGGGCCGGAAGCAGGGCCGGGGCCGCGGGCGCGGCCGGGTCGGGAACGGCCGGCGCGGCCTGCTCAGCCGGCGCGGGCGGAACGGGCGGCGCGGCCGGAGCGGGCGGCGCGGGCGCGCGGCGGCGGGACGGCGGCTCGGGCAGCGCGGCGGCGCGCGGCGCCACGAACGGGGCCCCGGACGCCGCGACCTCGGGCTCGGTCGGCCGGCAGGCCCGGATCGCGCGCAGCGTGGTGTGCACGTCGAACTGGTGACCGTCGTCGCTGTCCCAGCCGCCGTCGCTGCGTTGCGTCCCGGCCAGCCGACGCCGCGCCGAGACCAGCAGCCACTGCTCCTCGCCCACCTCCACCCGGCGCAGCGTGGCGGCGAGCCACGCCACGTCGGCCGGGGACATCTCCGGGATCCGGTCGGCGAGCACCGCCTGGATCCGGGCCGACTCGTGGTACATCCGCTGGCGGTGCAGCACCGCCGCGGCGAGCCAGCCGGCGGGCAGGAACGACGGCCAGCTTCCGTCCGGGGCGAGCTGCGCGGCGAGCGTGTGGGCCGCCGCCTGCACCACCCCGGCGTACGCCCCGCCGACGCGGTGGTCGAGCGGGCCGGCGGCTCGGGCGTCCAACCCGGCCACGGTGAGCCAGAACCCGGCGTCGGCGGTCAGGTAGAACCGCGCCTCGGGGTCGCCGGGAGTGGCCCACTCCGGCGCGAACCCGGCCAGCGACCGGTGCTCGTCCCAGCCACCGTCGGCGAGCTGGCCGGCGGCCAGCCAGTCCAGCGCGTGCCGGGCGGCGGGGCGGCCCAGCGCGCCGAGGTCGTCCAGCTCGGCGAGGCGGAAGCAGGTCGCGTCGACGGAGGCGACGTCGCCGCCGAGCACGGCGGGCCAGCCACCGCCGGGAGCCTGACCGGACTCCGCCGCGTCGAGCACCGCCGGCGGCACCGGCGTGCCGGAACGCAGTCGGGACAGGCGGGCCCGGTCCACCGCGTCCCCGTGTGCCACGACGAACCCGATCGCCGCTTCCAGATCGACCACGGTCGTGACGCTACCTGCGCGGACGCGGTCCCGCCTCGGTAGCTCGGCCAGAAAGCGGCAGACGCCGAGGGCCCTCCCGGCGCACCGGAAGGGCCCTCGGCGACATCGACGTCAGTACGCGGGCAGCGACGGGTCGACCTGCTTGACCCAGGAGAGCACGCCACCCTGCACGTGGACGGAGTCCTTGAACCCGGCCGCCTTGAGCGCGGCCAGCGCCTCGGCGGACCGGGCGCCGGACTTGCAGTGCAGCACGATCTGCCGGTCCTGCGGGAACTTCGCCAGCGCCTCGCCGGAGAGGATCTCCCCCTTCGGGATCAGCGTGGAGCCGGGGATGCGGACGATCTCGTACTCGGCGGGCTCGCGCACGTCGACCAGGAAGACGTCCTTGCCGGCGTCCTGCCACTCCTTCAGCTCCCGCGCGGTGATGGTGGAGTCGACCACCGCCTCCTGCGCCTCCTCGGAGACCGCGCCGCAGAAGTCCTCGTAGTCCTCCAGCAGGTCGGTGACCGTGGGGTTCTCGCCGCAGAGCGCGCAGTTCGGGTCCTTGCGCACCTTGATCTTGCGGTAGCTCATCTCCAGGGCGTCGTAGACCATCAGCCGGCCGACAAGCGGCTCGCCGATGCCGGCGAGCAGCTTGATCGCCTCGTTGACCTGGATCGACCCGATGGAGGCGCAGAGCACGCCGAGCACGCCGCCCTCGGCGCAGGAGGGGACCATGCCGGGCGGCGGCGGCTCCGGGTAGAGGCAGCGGTAGCACGGGCCGTGCTCGGCCCAGAACACCGACGCCTGGCCGTCGAAGCGGTAGATCGAACCCCAGACGTACGGCTTGCCGAGCAGCACGGCCGCGTCGTTGACCATGTAGCGGGTGGCGAAGTTGTCGGTGCCGTCGACGATCAGGTCGTACCGGGAGAAGATGTCCCGGACGTTCTCCCGGTCCAGCGCGGTGTCGTGGATCTCCACGGTGACCAGCGGGTTGATCTCGCGGATCGAGGCAGCGGCGGACTCGGCCTTGGACCGGCCGACGTCGGAGACGCCGTGGATGATCTGCCGCTGGAGGTTCGACTCGTCGACGGTGTCGAAGTCGATGATGCCGAGCGTGCCGACGCCGGCGGCGGCGAGGTACAGCAGGGCCGGCGAGCCGAGACCGCCGGCGCCCACGCAGAGCACCCGGGCGTTCTTCAGCCGCTTCTGCCCCTCGACCCCGACGTCCGGGATGATCAGGTGGCGCGAGTAGCGACGGATCTCGTCAACGGTCAGCTCGGCGGCGGGCTCGACGAGCGGGGGCAACGACACGGTGGACTCCCCGGAATCGGCGGTGGGAAAGCGCCATTGTCGCTCGCCGGAGTGCGGATCGGCCATGACGAGGGACACCCGGCCCGAACTGCGGGACCGGGAATATCTCAGACGCCGTCGGTGGGCTCGCCGGAGTACCGCGCCCCGTCCACGTACGGCCACGCGTTCGGCAGGCAGCCGTCCAGCCCGTACGTCTGCTGCTGCATCACCGGGGCCGGGGCGCCGGGGCGCGGGCACGCCTGGTGCAGCTCGCCGAACTCGTGCCCGACCTCGTGGTTGACCACGTACGTCCGGTAGACGTCGAGCGGGGCGCCGTAGTCGGGCACCGCGGTCATCCAGCGCGCCAGGTTCAGCACCACGCGACCGGGCAGCCGGCAGGACGTGTAGCGCTCGGTGTGCAGGCCGCCCTCGGCGCACATCCGCTCGGAGGTGGCCGGCGTGGCCAGGTAGACGGTGAAGTCGGCGGCGGCGGCCTCGGGCACCCGCTGCACCCGCAGCTCCCCGGAGGCGATCCAGCTACGCGGGTCGCCGAGCACCGCGTCCACGGTCGCGGCGAACGCGTCGGCGTCCTGCCCCGTACCGTGCTCGACCTCGATCCGGTAGCGACGCAGCGGGCCGGCGTGGCCGCGTACCGGTGAACGCCCGTCGGCCACCGCGAACGTGCCGGGGCCGGCGGTGGGGTAGCCGGTCGGCGACGCCGCCGCGGCGGTGTCGGCGTCCGGCATCAGCGTCGGCTCGGCGGCGAGCGGGACCCGCACGGGACGCGGCGGCTCGCTCAGCCGGGTGATGCCCGCCGCGCCGCCGACGGCCGCGAGCAGCATCGCCAGCAGCAGCACCGCGCGTCGGCGTCGGCGGCGCATCCGGCGCAGCCCGGGGCGTTCGGGCGGGTACGACGTCATGCGGACAGCGTGCCACGCAATTCGGGCATTTAGCTGCTTTTGCGGCGCAAGTCCTGAGAATTACTCACAACTCGGTCACAATGCCGGTCCGGTGTACCGCTTCCCGCCCAGGTACGGCCACGGGTTCGGCCGGCAACCGTCGAGGAAGAGCGTCTGCTGCTGCATCACCGGCGCGGCCCGCCCGGCGCCCGGACACGCCTCATGATGGTGCCCGAGCTGGTGCCCCACCTCGTGGTTGACCACGTAGAGCCGGTACGAGTCCAACGGCATCCCGGCGGCCACCAGGTGCGGCGCGGACGTCCGCCACCGGTCCAGGTTGAGCACGACCTTGCCCGGCACCCGGCAGGACGTGTACGGCACGCCGCCCTTGCGGATGTCGATCCCGCCCGCCCCACACAGCCGGCCGGCGGTGTCCCGGCTCGCCAGATAGATCGTGAAGTCGTACCGGCTGCCCGGCGTGACCCGCTGCAACCGCAGTCGGCCGCTGTCCACCCAGCTCCCCGGCCCGGCCAGGGCCCGCTGCACCGCGTCCCCGAACGCCCGGACGTCCTCACCGACGCCCCGCTCCACCGCCACCCGGAAGCGGCGCAGCTCACCGCCCCGGCCCAGCACGCCGCCGGCCCGGTCGTCGTACCCGAAACCGCCCGTGCCCCGCGCGGGCACCGGACCGGGCAGACTCAGCACGGGTGCCGGCGAGCGAGGCGGCGCGGCCAGCGCTGGCGACGACGAGACGCTCGGTGCCACCGGCGCCGGCGGCTGGGCGACGAACCCGTCGGCGACCACCTCCCGCGCGCCGGCCGGCGGCAGTTGCAGCGCCACGCCGACGCCGGCCCCGGCGGTGGCCAGGAACGCGCAGACCACCACGGCGGAGCGCCACCGACGGGCAGCGGACAGGGACCGCGGAAAACGCGGACGGCGGGAGCTGGGCATCCCGCTCAGCCTGCCATGTCGCGGACGCCGCCGCTCTCCCCCATTCCGCTCACCAGCGCCGTGACCTGCGCTTTCCAGCTGTCCGACCCCGGCGTGGCGGCCTCCGGCGACCCGGCCGGCGCCGCCTCGTCGAGCAGTGCCAGCACCGCCCGGGCCACCGTCCGGGGCACCTCCAACTGGGCCACGTGCCCGACGCCGTCCAGCATCAGCAGCCGGCTGTCCGGGATCACCCGGGCGGCCTGCGGAGCGACCCGCACGTCGACCAGCCGGTCCTGCCGCCCGCCCACCACCAGCGTCGGCACCCGCACCGCCGCGGCCTGCCGCCAGAGCGCGCCCTCCCCCGGCAGGTACGACCGCAGGAAACTGCCGACCAGGCCCCGGAACGTCCGGACGTACGCGGCGGCGTAGTGCGCCGCCTCGTACCGGATCCGGATCTCCTCGATCGCCTCCTGCCGGCGCTGCTCGCTGATCCGGGTCAGGTCCGCCACGCACGACTCCATCACCTGCTGCGCCATCGCCTCCGGAGCGAGCTGGGCCAGCCGCCAGGCGGCCAGCCGCTCGCCCCGGGGGATCACCAGCACCGGCAGCATCCGCCCCTGCAACGAGCGCCGGAAGTCCAGGAACGGCAGGGCCGGCGAGATCAGCGTGAGCGTGCGGACCAGATCCGGCCGCAGCGCCGCCACCCGGACCGCGACCGCCCCGCCCAGCGAGTTGCCGAACAGGTGCACCGGGCCCCGGTCGCTGTGCTCGATCCAGCGGACCACCCGGTCCGCGAACGCCGGGATCGTGTACCGCCGGCCGGGCTCGCTGCGCCCGAAGCCGGGCAGGTCGATCGCCTGGCCGTCGAGCCGGGGCGCCAGCAGGCCGGCCAGGTCGGTCCAGTTCTGCGCGGAGCCGCCGAGCCCGTGCACGTACAGCGCCGGCTCGGCGTCGGGCCCGGTGGCCGGCGTGTCCCGGACGTGCACGAGCGTGCCGTCGAGCCGCACGTGCCGGCCCGGCCAGGGCGGCGGGAGATGATGCGCGGGAAGGAGATGCTCGGGCCCGAGCGCGGCACGCTTCATGCGTTCAGTCTTCCCCGCGCCGGCCCCGCCCGCACAGTCCCCTAGGCGAGCAGCGCCTCCAGACGCCGGTTCACCGCGGCCAGCGTGGCCCGCACCACAGCCTGCCGCGGATCGCCCGCGACCAGGGCGGAACCGGCCAACTGCTCCACCCACCCGTCGCAGACCAGCAGCACCACCACGGTCGCCACCTCGCAGTTGCCGAACGGCACCACGGCGGCGTGCTCGACGAAGCACCGGCCCCGCTCGCCGGCCGGCAGGGCCGGGCCGAGCAGCTCGTCCACCGCGGCAGCCGCGGCCACCGCGCAGAGCCGCAACACGTACCCGTCGACGGCCGGCCCGGTCGCGTGCCCCTCGGCCATCCGGTCCCCGGCGAGCAGGCGGACCTCGGTGGTGGCGTCCAGCCCCAACGTGCTCACCAGGACGTGGTCGATCACCACCCGGGGCCCGGGCACGCCGCCCGGATCCAGCGGTCGCGACGGCGCGGTCTCCGTCGTGGTGATCTGCCCACCGGAGTACGAGGTGCCGAGCGTGACCGGACTGCCGGTGGACATGCCGGTGGGCGCGGCGGCCAGCGACGTCTCGTCCACGGTGGCCCGGCCCCGGTGGGTGGCCTGCCGGCGGCGGCGCGGCGGCTCGTCGGCGTCCTCCCCCGGCGCGTCGACCAGCCGGCCGGCGCGCGACTCCACGCCGCCGAACCGGCCCTCGCCGGAGCGGTTCTCGGCCGGCCGGTTCGATGCCGGCCGCACCACGCCGGCCCGCGCCGGCACGTCCGCCTCGGCCGGACCGGACGAGGCCCCGCCCCGCGCCGGAGCGCCCGGCTCGTCGTCGGCGCGCGGCGTACCGGATCGGGGCTCGGCCGACGCGGCCTCGGCGCGGCGGTCGGCAGCACGGCCCGGCGGGAACTCCGCGACCGGCGGGGCCTCGGCGAGGCGGTCGGCGCGGCCCGGTGGGACCTCCACCGGACGGTCGCGGCCGGCCGCGGCCTCGGCCAGGCGGTCCGCGCGCGCGGTGGCGGACCGGCGGCGGACCGGCGGCGGCGGTACGGCCGGCGCGCCGGGCAGGTTCTGCGGGGCGGCGGCCAGACCCATCCGATCCTGGAGCAGCCGGGCCACCAGCCGGCTCACCTCGGCCGGGTCCGCGCCGTCGGCCAGGTCCAGCCGGAGGCTGTGCGCACCGGCCGGGGTGCGGCGGAGCGCGGCGTCCCGGACGCCGGCCACCTCGCGCACGGCGTCCAGGATCGCGTTGACGTCGAAGCCCTCCGGCCGCTCGCGCAGCGGCGCCGGTTCGTCGTCCCGACGCAGGTGGGTGGCGATGCGGGCCAACTCCGGGGTCTCGGCGGACGGTTCCACGGCCGGCGGCTCCGGCACGACCGGCACGTCCGGCTCGGCGGGGACGCGCTGCGGCAGCACCGCCGGGGCCGACTCGGTCGGCTCCGGCCCGGCAGCCGCCTCGGCGGCCGGCGTCGGCTCCGGGGCGGACCGGCGGGCCGCGTAGGGCGGGGCGCTCGTCGGGCGGGGCGCGGACGGCGGGTCGAACCGCGCCGTCCCACCCGGCGCGGGGACGCCGGCCGACTCGCCGTGCGACGGCTCCGGTGCGGGGTACGCGGCGGCCGGCTCACCGAGGGCCCGGGCGGCCGGCCCCGCAGCGTACGCCGCCGGCGGTGGACCGGCCGGCGTCTCGCGCTCACGGGCGACCGGCGGCGCGCCGGCCGACTCGGGACGCGGGCCGAACGGGGTCACCGGCACCGGCGGACCCGCCCAGGAGGGCCGCTCGGCAGGCGGCTCGTGGCCCGAGCGGGACTCGGCGTCCTCGCGGGGCAGCCGGAACGGCCGGGTCGCCTCGGGACGCGGCGGCTCGGGCGGCGTCGCCGACTCGGCCCGCACCGCCTCATACGGCCGGACCGGCTCGGGCCGCGGCTCGTAACCGCCCGCCGGATCGACACGGGTCGGCTGGTAGCCGGTGGGCGGATCGACGCGGGTCGGCTCGTACTGTCGCATCGGTTCGGGCGCCCACTCGGACGCGCGGTCCTCGCGGGCGGCGCGGCGGCCGGTCGGCTCGTCGTCCCCGGTCCGTCGCTCGGCCGGCGCGTCGTCGCGGGCCGACCGGCGCGCGACCGGCTCGTCGGCGCGGGCCCACGGCGGGGCCCAGCCGTCGCCCCAACTCGGGCGGTTCCAGGACGGCCCGGGCCACTCCGGCTCGCCCGCCGGCCCCGCGCCCGGGTCGTTCGGCGCGGCAGCGTGGGGATCGGCGGCGGTCCGCTGCCCCTCTCCGGGGTGGACGTCGCCCGGGTGGTGCTCCGCCGCCGGCGGCTCGCCCCGGCCGGAAACCGGCACCGGCGGCTCGGCCGGGCCCCGGTGGGGCCAGCCCTGGTGCAGCGTCGGGGCCGGGTCGACGGTCGGGGCGTGGAAGCCCGGCGGCACCTCGAAGCCGGAGGCGGCGGCGCCGACCGGCGGCACCTGGAGCGCCGGGGGCGCGGAGGCCGGACCACTCTCGGCCCAGCGGGGCGACCGCCCGGCGGACGTGTCGTCCGAGGCGTGCCGGGAGCCGGTGGGGTCGGTCGGGCCGGGAAGCTGTTCGACGGCGGGCGCGGGGCGGGGGGCGGGCACGGCCAGCCGGTCGCCGTCGGTCTCCCGCGGCGGCTCGCCCACGGGCGGTGCACTCACCGGCGCCTGGCGGGTCACGGGTGACTCCTCCCCGGCGTGGTGCACGCCGTTGACGTGGCGGCCGTTGACGCGCGCCGGCGGCTCCTCGGCCGGGTGGCCGGGCAGCGGGGCCGGCAGGTCGCCGTGCCGGGGCGAGGACGCCGCCCACCCGCCACCGAGGTCGCCGTAGGGCCAGCCACCGGGCGCCGGGGCGCCGCGGGACCAGCCGTCCGCCGGGGGCGCCCATCCGCCGCCGGTGCGGGCCGGGTCGTCGTGCTGGCCCGTCCCGTCGCCGTGCTCTCCCGGGGTGGCGGCTCCGGGTTGCCCTGTTTCACTCACCGCGCGCTCCTTGGTCGCCCCCGCTGAGGCTACCGTGTGGTGACAGTGGCGATAAGTTACAGCGGCGGGCCAATTCCGCGACGGGTTCACGAACCCGGACCGGTTCGGGCGATACGTGCCGGCTCGACGCAGATACTCGGAGGTTCCCATGACGGCAGTGGGGAACGGTGCACACACGGCCGGCCGGCCCACCCGCCTGCCCCGCTCGGCGCGCCGCAAGCAGCTGCTCGCCGCGGCCCAGGAGGTGTTCGTCGCACACGGCTACCACGCCGCCGCGATGGACGACATCGCCGAGCGGGCCGGCGTCTCCAAGCCCGTCCTCTACCAGCACTTCCCCGGGAAGATGGAGCTCTACCTGGCGCTGCTGGACACCCACTGCGACGCCATCGTGGCGAAGGTGCACGACGCCATGCGCGGCACCAACGACAACAAGGAGCGGGTCGGCGCCGCGGTGCGGGCCTACTTCGACTTCGTCGACCACGAGAGCGAGGCGTTCCGCCTGGTCTTCGAATCCGACCTGCGCAACGACCCGGCCGTGCGGCAGCGGGTGGAGCGGGTCGAGCAGGGCTGCATCGCGGCGATCACCGACACCATCATCTCGGACACCGGGGTGAGCCGGGCGCACGCCGAGCTGCTCGCGTCCGGCCTGGTCGGCGCCGCGGAGACCGCCGCGCAGTTCTGGCTGGCGGGCGGTCGGCAGGTGGCCAAGCCGGAGGCGGAAGCGCTGGTCGCGGCGCTGTCCTGGCGTGGCATCGCCAGCTTCCCGCTGCAAGGTGAGTCAGCCTGACCATCGCCCCGCCCGATCGGATAGCCTTCCCACGGTGGCTTTTTCGCCCCAGTTGAGGAGGCACAGTGGAGGTCAAGATCGGCGTGCAGTACGCGCCGCGGGAGCTGGTCCTGGAGAGCGCGCAGTCGCCGGCCGAGATCGAGCAGATCGTGACCGACGCCTTCGCCGGGAGCGAGGGCACGCTCTCCCTGACCGACGAGAAGGGCCGGCGGGTCATCGTGCCGGTCGGCAAGGTCGCCTACGTCGAGATCGCGGAGGCCTCGCCCCGCGCGGTCGGGTTCACCGTCCGCTGATCCGCGTCGCACCGGTCGCCGTGGCGGGGAGACCCGCCGCGGCGGCTCAGTTGTCCCGACCGACCGATCAGGTGGTCGGTCCGACGGTCAGTTGTGCGGCCTGACGGCTCAGTTGTGCGGCCTGACGGCTCAGTTGTTCAGCCCGACCGCCGACATCCGCGTGGCGTGCGCCTCGGTCAGCCGGCGCAGCACCGCCGGCACTTCGTCGCCGGCCCTGCCGAGCAATGCGGCGAGCGCGCCCCGGTCGGCGGCGGCGACGCGTCCGGCCTGCGAGAGCGCCTCGCCGAGCAGTCGACGCGCCCACATCGAGAGCCGTCCGGCCGCCCTCGGGTCCGCCTCGATGGCGGCCCGGATCTCGGTGGCGGCGAACTCGGCGTACCGGGAGTCGTGCAGGACGTCGAGCAGCAGCGCGCGGTCCGGCCCGGCCAGGCCGTCGGCGATCCCGCGCAGGAAGTCGTCGGTGATCGCGTCGCCCACGTACGCCTTGGTCACCGCCTCCGCCCAGTCCCGCGGCTCGGTCGAGTCGTGGTACGCCCGCAACGCCTCGACGTAGGGGGCCATCGCCTCCTCGGGGGTCACGCCCAGCGCGGTGAGGCGGTCGGTGAGCCACCGGTAGTGCGCCATCTCGCCCGCGGCCAGCTCGCTGAGCGTGGCGCGACGGCGCAGGTCGGGGGCGAGCCGGGCGTCGGCGGCCAGCCGGTCGAAGGCGAGCAGTTCGCCGTACGCGACGAGGCCGAACAGGCCGACGGCGGCGGAATCGGGGGCGGACACGAGCGCAGGCTACCGCCCACTTGCTGTGATGCAGGTCACAGGAAGCACCCCCGGCTGCCTGGCCGACACCTGGAATCGGGACGGCTCGGAGGCCGTTCAGGTAGGATGAAGCAGTTGCCGTGGGCACCGACCTGGCCAGCATCGCTGATCAGCACCGGTCCCCGGCGCGCGTGCGGCCCGGTCCGGCTCGGCGAAACCGCCCCCGACCGCGTGGCCCGCGTCAAACCGTCCGCGCCCTGAGGACATGAGGGGCGCACCACGAGAGGGCACCCCCACATCCACATGAGTGAGCAGAGCACAGGCCAGCCACTGGCCCCCACCGCTCCGGTTCCCCCGGAGGCACCCACATTCGCCGCGCTCGGCGCCCGCCAGGAGACCGTCGAGGCGCTCGCCGCCGCGGGCATCACCCGCGCCTTCGCCATCCAGGAGTACGCGCTGCCGATCGGGCTGCGCGGCGTCGACCTGATCGGGCAGGCCCCGACCGGCACCGGCAAGACGCTCGGCTTCGGCATCCCACTGCTGGAGCGGGTCTTCGCCCCGTCCGAGGGCAGCGACGGCGTGCCCCAGGCACTCGTCGTCGTCCCCACCCGCGAGCTGGGCATCCAGGTCGCCAAGGACCTCGACGCCGCCGGTCGCACCCGGGGTGTCCGGGTGCTGCCGATCTACGGCGGCGTGGCGTACGAGCCGCAGATCGAGGCGCTGCGCAAGGGCGTCGAGATCCTGGTCGGCACGCCCGGCCGCCTGCTCGACCTGCAGAAGCAGAAGCACCTGCGGCTCGACCGGGTCCGCGCGCTCGTCCTCGACGAGGCCGACCGGATGCTCGACCTGGGCTTCCTGGACGACGTCGAGAAGATCCTGGCGATGCTGCCGGAGGACCGGCAGACCATGCTGTTCTCGGCCACCATGCCGGACCCGATCGTGGCGCTGTCCCGGCGGTTCCTCCGCCGGCCGGTCACCATCCACGCCGGGCACACCGCCGAGACCGGCCCGTCGCCGCAGACCCAGCAGCTCGCCTACCGCACCCACTCGATGAACAAGGTCGAGATCGTGGCGCGGATCCTCCAGGCCGAGGGGCGCGGGCTCACCATGATCTTCTGCCGCACCAAGCGGGCCGCCGACCGGGTCGCCGAGGATCTCGACTTCCGCGGCTTCGCCGTGGCGGCCGTGCACGGTGACCTGGGCCAGGGTGCCCGGGAGCGGGCGCTGCGGGCGTTCCGCGCCGGCAAGATCGACACGCTCGTCGCCACCGACGTGGCGGCCCGGGGCATCGACGTCACCGGCGTCACCCACGTGATCAACTACGACTGCCCCGAGGACCAGGACACCTACACCCACCGGATCGGCCGCACCGGCCGGGCCGGGGCGACAGGTGTCGCGGTGACGTTCGTCGACTGGGACGACATGCCCCGCTGGCGCATCATCGACAAGACGCTCGGGCTGGACATGCCCGAGCCCCCGGAGACCTACCACACGTCCCCGCACCTCTACACCGACCTGGACATCTCCCCGGACGTCAGCGACACCCTGCCGACCGCCGCGCGTACCCGCGCCGGCCTGTCGGCCGAGGTCGAGGAGGACCTGGGCGGCGGCCGGTCCCGGCGGGACGGCCGGCGCGGTGACACCCGCGGCGACAGCCGCGGTCGCGGCGGGGACCGCCGACGTGGGCGTGGTGGCGAGACCGGCGGCGCACCCGCCGAAGGCGGAGCGACAGCGGTCGCGACGGACGAGGGCACCCGTACCCCGCGCCGGCGGCGTCGCCGCCGGGCCGGCGAGACGGTGGCCGGCGAGCAGCCGACCGTGGTCGCCACCGAGGGCGCGACGGAGCAGCCCACCGCCACCACCGCCACCACCGCTACCACCGTCGCCACCGTCGCCACCACTGACGGCGGCGACGAGACCGCGACCAAGCCGCGCCGCCGCCGGCGTCGCCGCAGCGGCGCCGGCGCCGGCACCGCCGAGTCCCCCACCACGGACTGAGCAGAGCACCCACACACGACGGCCCTCGGACCCGCTCCGGGGGCCGCTCCCTGTCCCCACCCCGGCACTCTCCTCGTCGATCATGAGGTTGGCGTCCGCCCGCCCGGCGTGTCGCGCCGCCAACCTCATGATCGACCGGGCGCGAGCGGGGGACGGCGGGCGGGGAGGCTTGCCGCACGGGAGGAGCAGGGATGCCGGAGGCGTTGGACGCGGCGCTGCGGGAGGTACGGGCACTGCTGCTCGACCCCGGTCTGACCCGGGCGGTGGCCGCCGGCCGGCAACGAGGACAGCGGCCCTCGGTGGTCCGCGCGGAACTGCGCCCGGTCACGCTGAAGGCCGGTGCGCGGTTGCAGATCGCCACCTCCGACGGCGCCCGACCGCACACCCGCAACGTCACCCCCGGTACGGAGGAGGCCGACACGGCCGTCGACGCGTTGCTCGCCGAGCCGTTCGGCAACTGGCACGTGGAGACCACCGGCACCACGCTCCAGCTCCGGGTCACCAAGTCCGGCGAGGCGCAGGTGCACCGCGCCAAGGCCAGCCGGACGGTCGCCGAGCCGGACGGACACGACCGGGCCAAGGACTGGCTGCTCGACCCGGGCGACCCGCTGTTCGCCGCGATCGGCGGCTCGGCGGCCAAGCGCCGCCAGGTCGACGCGTTCCTGCGCGCGCTGGCCGCGACGCTGCCGGACGACCTCACCGGCCCGCTGCGCGTGGTGGACCTGGGCTGCGGAAACGCCTACCTGACCTTCGCCGCCCACCGCTACCTGACCCGGCGCGGCCTGGACGTGACGTTGATCGGCGTCGACGTCCGGGAGGACCAGCGCCGCCGCAACACGGAACTGGCCGAACGGCTGGGCTGGGCCGACCGGGTCAGCTTCGTCGCCGGCACCATCGCGCAGGCCCCTGTCGAACCGGCCCCCGACCTGGTGCTGGCGCTGCACGCGTGCGACACGGCGACCGACGAGGCGTTGGCCCGGGCGGTGCACTGGGGCGCCCGCTGGGTGCTCGCCGCCCCGTGCTGCCACCACGACCTCGCCGCCCAGCTCCGGGCCCGGCCCGCGCCCGGGCCGGACGGACTACTCACCCGCCAGGGCATCCTGCGCGAGCGATTCGCCGACGTGCTCACCGACGCGCTGCGGGCCGGGCTGCTCCGGCTGCACGGCTACCGTGCCGAGGTGGTGGAGTTCGTCGACTCCCAGCACACCCCACGCAACCTGCTCATCCGGGCACGACGGACGGCCGGCTCGCCGACCGACGGCCAGCGGGCCGAATACCGCGAGCTGGTGGACCGGTGGGGCGTCACGCCCCGGCTGGAGACGCTGCTCGCCGCCCCGAACCCGAACCCGGCCTCGGTCTAGCGGCGCCGCTCGCCGCGGTTGCGGTCGCCGCGGTCCAGCGCCGACACCCGCTCGCCGGGGCCGCGGTTGGTGGCCCGATCGCTGTCCGGCGGAGCGGTCGGGAACGGGACCACCTTCGCCTGCTGCTGGTCGGAGTTGCCGACGGCGGCGAACGCGTTCCAGGAGATGTCGACAAGCAACCGCTTCAGCTCGGCGTGCCGGGCCGCGGCGTTGCGCTGGAGCGCCATCCGCGCGCCCAGCACCACACCGACCAGCGTGGTGCAGACCGCGCCGGTCGCGGCGATCAGGTGCACGCCCTCCGCCGGGTCGCCCCGCACCGCCAGCACCAGCAGCCAGATCCAGAAACCCAGCGCGAACACGCCGGCCTTCGCCACGAAGAAGAGGCTCACCGCGCCAGGACGGTGCGGAACGGGACGGTCCGGTTCGGCCATGCTGCTCCTCTGAAGTCACTGCCGGGGAGGATTCATTCAGCTTAGTTGACAGTCCGCAACTGTTCACGCTGCGTCGGTCCCGCCCACGGGACCTTCCGACCGATCAGTCAGTTACTTCTTCCCCCGGGCGTACTAGGCTCGGGGCGCAGAGCCGGGCGCACCGGCGGAAAGGGACAGCCGAGGAGGGATGGGCTCCGCAGAGGTTTCGCCGCAGATGGCCTTCGCACGGTTCGTGCGACGGGCCATCGACGACGCCCGCGAGGAGCGCGGCTGGACGGTGACCGACCTCGCCACCCACACCGGCGTCGGCCGTTCCACGGTGTTCCGCTGGCTGGCCGGCGACTGGCAGGACTATCCCGAGCTCGCCAAGGTGCGCGGCTTCTGCGCCGCCCTCGACCTGCCGGTGGCCGCCGCGTTCCGGGCCCTGGGCCTGCCCGACGCCGGGGCCGTGCCCCGCCGACGCGCCGCCGAGGACGGTCCGGTCGAGGCAGACGTACGGGTCATCCTGGAACGGCTGGCCGACCCGAACGTCCCCGCCGAGGAGAAGCACCACATCCGCGACCTGCTGCGCTACCTGGCCCGCCGACCGGTCCGCCGCGCCGGCTGACCGTACGAGCCGGCCGGTCAGGGCCGCCCACCACGACCACCTCCGGGTCGAGCAGGTCGTTCAGGACAGACACCGCACGTGCCGCCGGTGCCGGCTGAGGCACGGGCCAGCCCGGTCAGGCGACGGTCAGCGTGAACTCGGCGGTCCGCACCACGCCGCCGACCTGGAAGTCCAGGAACATCCGGTAGCGGCCCGGCCCGGGGGCGGTCAACCAGAACGTCACCGCGTCGCCGTCCCGCACCGGCTCCGGGTGCACGTGCAGGTAGCCGAGATCGCCTTCACGCAGCGCCACCAGGTGACCGAACGCGCCCAGGTAGGGCTCCAGGGCAGCGGCCGCGCCGCCGGCGTCGGTGACCCGGAACCGCAACGGCACCGACCGTCCCACCTCGGGCGTGCCGGCGTACCCGACGGTGAACCCGTCGACCGTGGCCGACGTCTCCGGGGCGGGCAGCGGCCGGGGCAGGTAGTCACCCGGCACGGCCAGGTCGGCACCGAGCACGGCAGCGACCTGCCGGCCGTCGTCGGCTACGGCGGTGAAGTCCGCGTACATCCGCCAGGCCCCCGGCGCGGTGGGCGTCAACGGCACCGACCAGGTGCCGTCGGCGGCCATCGTCGGGTGCAGGTGCCGGTAGCCGGTGAGGTCGCGGCGGACCACGATCACGTGCATCGGCTTGTCGTGCACGACGGCGAAGCGGGTCACCGCCCGACGGTTGTCGTCGCGGACCTGGAACCGCAGCTCACCGACGCGGCCGGCGGTCAGGCCCCCGGTCGACGGGACGAGCGTGTAGCCGGCCGAGCTGATCGACAGCCCGGTCGCGCCGTCGCCACCGCCCTGGGTGACCGTGGCTCCGTCGTGCGAGTGCGCGCCGGCGCCGGGCGCGTGCGAGTGGGCGCCACCGGCCGGGGCGGAGCCGCCCGCCGGGACCGTGCCGGCCGGAGCCGCGCCGCCGCCCGGGTTCGCCGGCGGGTTCAACCGGCCGAGCCCGAAACCGAGCAGCACGGCCAGCACCAGGCCGCCCACCACCAAAGCGAGCCGTACCGTGTCCCGGTCCACCACCGCCGGACCCGTCGCCGCGCCCGCGCCGCCGGAACCCGACGCGGAACCGCCGAAACCCGACACGGCACCGCCGGAACCCGACACCGGGCCGCCGATGTCGGACGCGGGACCGTCGGAGCCCGACGCGGGACCGCCCGAGCCAGGCCCCGGGCCGTCGATGTCGGGCGCGGGCTCGGCGAGGGACGGCGACTCAGGCAACGCCGCCGGCCAACTCGTAACCCGCCTCGTCGACGGCGGCGCGGACGGACTCCACCGGCAGCGGAGCCGCGCTGGTGACGGTGGCCGTGCCCCCGACCAGGTCGATCCGGACCTCCTCGACGCCCGGCAACGCGGACAGCTCCCCGGTCACCGCCCGGACGCAGTGTTCGCAGGTCATCCCGGTCACGGTGTACGTCTGGACGACGGGTCGCTGCTCGGTCATGGCCCCACGGTACCGCCGGCCCGGTCGCCCGCGGACGACGCCCGCGCGAACGGTGGCGTCGCTCGCACCCACCCCCAAGGCCGGGCCCCTTCTTAACGCATTTGGTAGAGGCGGGGGACCCGCTTGACGCCTACGCCGCAGCGCGCGGAGCGCGGTGTCAAGCGGGGGCCGTTCCTATGCAGAATGCGTTAACAGGGGGCCCGGCCTTGCACGTCAGCCGGCGAGGGCGAGGGCGAGGGGCAGCACGTCCGGCGCGCCGGCGCGGCGCAGCAGGCGCGCCACCATGGCCACCGTCCAGCCGGAGTCGACCAGGTCGTCGACGAGCAGCACCGGCCCGTCCAGCGCGGGCAGCGCGCCGGCCAACTCGTCCGGCAGGTGGAACGCGTCGTGCAGCGCGCGTACCCGCTGGGCGCTGTTGCCGCGCGGCCCGCCGACACCGGCCGGACCGGTCGGCACGACCACGCCGAGCAACGGCAGCCGGCCGACCGCGGCGATCCGCTCGGCCAGCGAGCCGACCAGCGTCGGCCGGTTCCGGGAGCCGACCGCGACCACGCCGGCCGGGCGGCGCGGCCACGGGTCGTCGCCGTGCGCCCACGCCTTCAGCACCTCGACGACCGCCGCCGCCACGTCGTCGGGCACCGGGCCGTCCGGCGCGTCCGGGCCGACCAGGCCCCGCAACCGCCCGCCCCACCCCAGGTCGGACAGGCGCCCCACGGCCCGCCCGGGCAGTGCCTGCTCCGCCGGGGGGATGCGACCCTTCAGGGGTACGCCGACCGCGTCCAACCCGGTCGGCCAGAGCTTCTTCGGCGCGATCTGGACGCCGGGGCGGCCGAGGAACGTCTGCGCGGCGGTGAGCGCCTCCGGTGAGACGTCCGCGTCGAACAGCGGGCCGGCGCAGTTGTCGCACCGGCCGCAGTCCTCCGCCCCGGTGTCGTCGAGCCCTTCCCGCAGGTAGCGCATCCGGCAGCGGGACGTGTCCGCGTACTCCCGCATGGCCCGCTGCTCGGCGGTGCGCGCGTCGGCGACGCGCCGCAACCGGGCCTCGTCGTAGGTCCACGGCTCGCCGGTGGCGAGCCAGCCGCCGCGCACCCGGCGGACCGCGCCGTCCACGTCGAGCACCTTGAGCATCAGCTCCAGCCGGGCCCGGCGCAGGTCGACGACCGGTTCGAGGGCCTGGGTGGAGATCGGCCGGTCGGTGTCGAGCGCGGCGAGCACGGCGCGGACCTGCTCCTCGGGCGGGAACGCGAGCGAGGCGAAGTACCGCCAGATGGCCGCGTCCTCGACGCCGGGCAGGAGCAGCACCTCGGCCTGCTCGACGGCGCGACCGGCGCGACCGACCTGCTGGTAGTAGGCGATCGGCGACGGCGGCGCGCCGAGGTGCACCACGAAGCCCAGGTCGGGCTTGTCGAAGCCCATGCCGAGCGCGCTGGTGGCGACCAACGCCTTGATCTTGTTGTCGAGCAGGTCCTGCTCGGCGGCGCGCCGGTCGGCGTCCTCGGCCTGCCCGGTGTAGGACGCCACCGACCAGCCCCGGCCGCGGAGGAACTCCGCCGTCTCGGTGGCCGCGGCCACGGTGAGCGTGTAGACGATCCCCGAGCCGGGCAGCCGGTCCAGGTGGTCGGCCAGCCAGGCCAGGCGGTGGGCCGGGCTCGGCAGATCGAGTACGCCGAGGCGCAGCGACTCCCGGTCCAGCGTGCCGCGCAGCACCAGCGCGTCACCGAGCTGCTCGGCCACGTCGCGGGTGACCCGGGCGTTGGCGGTGGCCGTGGTGGCGAGCACCGGCGTGCGCTCGGGCAGGTTCGCCAGGAACGTACGCAGCCGGCGGTAGTCGGGGCGGAAGTCGTGCCCCCAGTCGGAGACGCAGTGCGCCTCGTCCACCACCAGCAGCCCGGTGGTGGCGGCCAGCTTCGGCAGCACGCCGTCCCGGAAGTCCGGGTTGTTGAGGCGTTCCGGGCTGATCAGCAGCACGTCGACCGCCCCGGCGTGGATCTCGGCGGTGATCTCGTCCCACTCGTCCAGGTTGGCGGAGTTGATGGTGCGGGCCCGGATGCCGGCGCGGGCGGCGGCGTCGACCTGGTTACGCATCAGCGCCAGCAGCGGCGACACGATCACCGTCGGCCCGTGCCCGCCGCCGGACCGCAGCAGCGCGGTGGCCACGAAGTAGACGGCCGACTTGCCCCAGCCGGTGCGCTGCACGCAGAGCACCCGCCGCCGGTCGACGACCAGCGCCTCGATGGCGCGCCACTGGTCCTCGCGCAGCCGGGCGTGGTCACCCGCCAGCCGCCGCAGGACCGCCTCGGCGCGTTCCCGGACGGCATTCCGATCCTGGCTCATCCGGCATTTCTACCAGGGGCGGCCGACCACACCGGCGGGGCGGGCGACGGCTCGGGCGGCAGGAAGAGCAGCAGCTCGCGCAGCGGTTCGGTGGTCGACGACGGCAGGTGGCAGCGCCCGGCCAGTTCTTCCAGCGAGCCGTACGGGCCGCGCAGCCAGCGGTCCACCGCGATCTGGCGGCACTGCTCGGCGGTCAGCCCGGGGAGCGTCGCGAGCACCGGCTCGGGTACGACGTTGACGTCGACCAGACCGCCGTCGTCGTAGCCGCGGAGCAGGTCCGGGCGGCCGATGCGCAGTTCCGTCCGGGCGGCCGGATAGTGGTGCAGCAGGTGACGCGCCTGTTCCCGACGCAGCCGGCGCTGCTCGTCGCTGCGTTGTCGGCCGGTCCAGAACAGCGCGCCGAGGGCCGCCCAGAGCGCCGGGTTGAGCAGCAGCACGTGCCCGGCGCCGAGCAACCAGCAGACGCCCATCGCCCCGATCAGATACAACGCCTCCGCATCCGTCACCTCCTCGTTCGCCGGCATGTTGAGCGCGACGACGACCAGGATGAAGATGAGCAGGAAGTAGGTGACGCCGGCCAGGGCCAGCCGCCAGCTCCGCCGCCACAGCGCATACCCGAGGACCACGGCCCAGGTGAGCGACCCGAACGAGAGCAGCACGGTGGTCGTAGCGAAGACGGTCGCGGTGACCTGGACCCACGTCGGCGAGCGGCGCGGCGGGGCCTCCGGCGGCGGGTTGAGGGCGAGCAGAAGCGCGTGCGGGAGCGGGGCCGGTCCGGCCCAGCCGGCCGGGGGCGGCGTCGGGACAGCCGGGGACGGCGTCGGAACGGCCGGGGATGGAACGGGCGCGGGCACGGGTGCGGCCGACACCGGCGGCACGGGCTCGGGCGGCGGCACGGGCTCGGGCGGCGGCGACACGGGTCCGGGCCGCGCCGACGCGGGGGACGGCACTTCCGCGACGGACGGGAGCAGTGCCGGGTCGGCCTGGAGGATGCGTTGGTGCAGGGCCCGGAGCGGCTCGCCGGGCTCGATGCCGTAGTCGTCGCGCAGCAGGCCGGCGAAGTCCCGGTAGGCGGCCAGCGCCTCGGCCTGCCGGCCGCTGCGGTAGAGCGCCAGCATGAGCTGAAGACGCAGCCGCTCCCGGACCGGGAACTCGGCGACCAGCTCGACCAGCCGGCCCACCGCCTCGCCGTGCCGGCCGGCGGCAAGTTCCAACTCGGTACGCGTCTCCAGCGCGACGGCCCGCAGCTCGACCAGCCGGTGCCGGGCGGCGTCGAACCAGAGGCCGGCGAACCCGGTGAACGGCTCGCCCTGCCACAGCTTCAGCGCGGCGTCCGCCTCGGCCAGCGCCACCCCGGTTTGCCCGGCCGCCTGCGCCTGCCGGGCGTGCCGCACGCCCCGCTCGAAACGCGTCACGTCGACCGCCTCGGGGGCCACCCGCAGCAGGTAACCGGCGTCGGTGAGCGTGAGCACCTGGGCCGGCGTACGCGGTGACCGGTCGGGCTCCAGCACCCGGCGCAGACCGGCCACGTGCTTCTGCACCACGTTGGGGCCGTTCACCGGCGCTTCCTCGGGCCAGACCGCCTCGACGATCTGGCCGGTGGGGACCGGACGGCCTGCGGCGAGCAGCAGCACCGCCAGCACGGCGCGCTGCTTGGCCGGGCCCAGCTCGATGGGACGGTCGTCGTACCAGGCCCGCTGGGGGCCGAGGAGCTCGAAACGCAGCGCCTCTGACATGCGAGTTTCCGCCCCCGTACCCCCAGCCGTCGCCCGCCGTGGCCGACGGCAGTCGGACGGCAGCATATCGGCAGTGGGGCGACGGTGGCGGCCTGCGATGCTTCGCCGGCAACAACCACCTCGGAAAGTGAGTCGAACAAGATGACGCAGCGAAACGGCACCGCCGCGACCGTCCGGCGGATCGTGCTCCGCGCGGCCGCCGTGCTGGCCACCACCGCCCTGGCCGCCGGGTGCGGCGCCGGGGACACCTCCGAGGGCGCCGGTCCCGCGCCGGCCCCGTCGGCCGACCCGAAGACCGCCCTGCTGGCCGCCGTGCCGACCGAGCAGGACCCGGCGTTCCGGTTCCTGCTCCAGGACGGCACCGACAGGTTCGCCGGCGTGCTGGACCCGGCCACCGAGGCCATGGACCTCGCCATCAAGCAGCAGAACGACGACCCGAAGTTCACCATGGACATGACGTTCCGGTGGATCGACACGGACCTGTGGATGCGGGTCAAGCTGACCGGGCTCCCCGGCCTGCACGAGATGCTCAAGCTGCCGAAGCGCTGGATGGCGATGGACCGCGACAAGCTGAAGGACGCGTCCAGCGTCCCGGCCTACCAGGGCGCCGACCCGGGCAACACCGCCGCCGTCATCCGGACCGCGGACACGGTCGAGGACAAGGGCGACGGTACGTACACCGGGCTGGCCGACCTGACCGACAACGCCGACGTGCAGAGCACGTTCGAGAACGTGGACCTGAAGGCGCTGGGCGAGGCGGGGAAGAAGGTGCCGTTCACCGCCGTCGTCGGCGCGGACGGCAACCTGACCTCGCTGACCCTGGACGTGCCGGCGGCCGGCAAGCAGAAGGCGATGAAGCTGGTCACGAAGTACTACGACTACGGCAAGGCGCCGAAGATCGCCGCCCCCACCGGGGACCAGGTGCAGAAGGCGCCGTCCTCGGCGTACGAGATGCTCAACGGCTGACCCACGACCTGCGCGACGGGCGGTGGCCACACGGGGGGGCCGCCGCCCGTCGCGGCGTGTCAGCGGCGCGGGCGGAGGGCGGCCACCAGGGGCGCCAGGCGGGAACGCAGGCTGGCCAGGCCGCCGGGGAAGAAGTAGACCGCCAGGATGAAGACCGTGCCCAGGACGAACAGGGGCTGGCTGAGCGGGTGGCTGAGGAACGCGGGCAGGCTGTTCACCGCGTCGCTGCTGCCGAACGCGGTGAGCCGGTGGTCCAGGTACATGTAGAGGACGCCGCCCAGCACCGGCCCCCACCGGGTGCCCGGGCCACCGAGCACCACCATCACCAGCAGCGACAGCGTCAGCTCGGACGACGTGATGTGCGGGCTGGCGCCGCCCACGATCAGCACGTAGACCACCCCGCCGGCGCTGGCCAGGCCGCCGGCCAGCGTGAACGCGACGAGCTTGAACCGGTACGGGTCGAGCCCGAGCACCCCGATCCGCCGCTCGTCGTCGCGCAGCCCGGCCAGCACCCGCCCGGTCGGCGAGCCACTGACCCGGTGCACCACCAGCACCACCAGCGCCAGGTACGCCAGCGCCAGCCAGTAGAGGTTGACCGTGTTGGTGACGCCGACGAGCGCCGACGGCAGCCCGGACACGTCCAGCGGCAGGCCCTCCTCGCCGCCGGTCAGCCCGCCGAAGTCGCGGGCCACCAGGATCGCCCCGACCTGCGCGAACGCCAGCGTCACCATGGCGAACGCGATGCCCACGGTGCGCAGCGCCACCGCGCCGAGCAGCGCGGCCAGCGTGGTGCCGCCGGCCACGGTGAGCACGCCGGCCTGCCACAGCGGCAGCCCGGCCTTGGTGACCAGGATGTCGGTGCCGTAGACGCCGGCGGCGAAGTAGAGCGCGTGCCCGAAGGAGAGCATGCCGGTGCGCCCGAACAGCAGGTCGTAGCCGGCCGCGAGCCCACCGAAGACCAGGCAGATGGCGAGCAGTTGCAGCGTGCCCGGCGAGTTCAGCGGCCCCTCGAAGATGCCGGGCAGGTTCACCGTCGAGTACGGCAGGACCGCGGCCACCACCAGCGCGACAAGCGGCAGGTACGGACGCAGCCCGTGCCAGCGGGAGCGCCCGGGGGTCAACTCGTCGGGCACCGTGGCCGGCGGCGCGGGCACCTCGGCACTCTTCACCTCGGTCATGCGTGAGCCACCTTTCCGGCCAGGCCCTGCGGACGCAGCAGCAGCACCACGGCGAGCAGGCCGACGACGCACAGGTCGCCCAGCCCGGACGTGCCGTAGTAGTTGACGAACTGTTGCAGCAGCCCCACCGCGACCGCCGCGTACGCGGAGCCGACGACCGAGCCCATTCCGCCGATCACCACCACGATGAACGCGAAGATCAGCAGCGAGCCGCCCTGGCCGGGTGAGACGGTGCCGAAGTAGACGCCGCCGAGCGCGCCGGCCAGCGCGGCGGCGGCCCCGCCGATCGCGAAGACCAGCGTGAACGCCTTGCGCACGTCGATGCCGAGCGCGGTCACCATCTCCCGGTTCTCCACGCCGGCCCGGATGATCAGGCCGTACCGGGTCCAGCGCAGGAACGCCAGCAGCGCGCCGAGCACCAGCACCGCGGCGACGATCAGCAGCAGCCCGGCGTTCGGCACCTGCGCGCCGAGCACCGCTGTCACGTTCCGGCTCCAGTCGGGGCGCGGGAACGTGCGCGGGTCCGCGCCCCAGGTGGCCTGGAGCAGCGCCACCCCGGCCAGCGACAGGCCGACGGTGACCAGCACCTGTTCGATGGTGCGGGAGTAGAGCGGCCGGATCAGCACCAGCTCGACAAGCACCGCGACCAGCGAGCCGGCCAGCACGCCGAACAGCACCGCGACCACGAAGCCGAACCCGTCCGGCCCGGCGCCGGGCAGGTTGCCGGCCGCCCACCAGGTCGCGTACGCGCCGACGCCGAGGAACAGGCCGTGCGCGAAGTTGAGCACGTCGGCGAGGCCGAAGACCAGGGACAGGCCGGACGCGACGAGGAAGTAGAGCGCCGCCAGGCCGAGCCCGGTCAGCGTCAACAGGACCACGGTGTTCACGAGTGCACCTCCGCCGAACCCACCCCGAGCAGCGACTTCGTCAGCGCGGTCTCCAGCAGCAGCTCGTGGGCGTCGCCGGTCCAGGCGACCCGGCCGGCGGAGAGCACCACCGCGTCGGACGCCAGCCGTCGCACCACCGCCAGGTTCTGCTCGACCAGCAGCACCGGCACGGATTCCGCGACCCGTTCCAGCACCTCGGCCACTTCGGTCACCACCTTCGGCGCCAACCCCTTGGTCGGCTCGTCGACCAGCAGCAGCCGGTTGTCGTTGAGCAGCACCCGGCCGATGGCGAGCATCTGCTGCTGCCCGCCGGAGAGCGAACCGGCCCGTTGCCGTCCGCGCCGGTCCAGCTCCGGAAAGAGCGCGAAGACCTTGTCGTACGCCGGGGTGGTGCCCCGCCGCTCGGCCAGCCGCAGGTTCTCCGCGACGGTGAGCCCGGCGAAGACGCACCGGTCCTCCGGCACGTAGCCGAGCCCGTCGCGGACCAGCCGGTGGGTGGGGCGGGCGAGCAGGCTCCGCGCGCCCATCCGCACCGTGCCGCGCACCTCGCCGCCCCGGGGGGTGAGCCCGACGATCGCGCGCAGCGTGGTGGTCTTGCCGACGCCGTTGCGCCCGAGCAGCACGGTCACGCCGGTCGGCGCCACCTCGAACGACACGCCCTGGAGGATGTGCAGCCCGGCGATCCGCACGGACAGGCCCTCCACGCTCAGGACAGGTTCACTCACAGTGCCGCCCGTCGTTCGCGACTGCGGGGCTCGCAAACCCGGCTCACTCCTCGCGCTCACAGTGACTCCCCCAGGTACGCCTCCTGCACGGTGGCGTTCGCCATCACCGTGTCCGGGGTGTCGCAGGCCAGCAGCGCGCCGTGGTGCATCACGGCGATCCGGTCGGCCAGTTCCAGGATCACGTCCATGTGGTGCTCCACCATGAGCACCGCCCGGCCGCTGTCCCCGGTCAACGACTTGATCACGCGGACCAGCTCCGGCACGTCCTCGGCGCTCACCCCGGCCATCGGCTCGTCCAGCAGCATCACCCGGGGCTCCCCGGCGAGCAGCAGCGCGATCTCCAGCTTGCGTTTCTCGCCGTGGGCGAGCGTGCCGGCCAGCGCCGTACCCCGGTGGTGCAGGCCGACCCGGTCGAGCGCCGAGTCGGCGGCGGCGGCCACCTCCCGGTCGGCCGCCGCCCGCCGCCACAGCTTCATCGAGCCACCCCGGTGCGCCTGTACGGCGAGCCGGACGTTCTCCCGGACCGTCAGCGAACCGAAGACCGAGGACGCCTGGAAGGTGCGCCCCAGACCGAGCCGGGCCCGCCGGTGCGGCGGGAGCGTGGTGACGTCCGCGCCGTCCAGCAGGATCTTTCCTTCGGTGGGCCGGCGCAGGCCGGTGATCAGGTTGAACAGCGAGGTCTTGCCGGCGCCGTTGGGCCCGATGACGCCGAGGAACTCCCCCGGCGCCAGATCGAGGTAGACGGAGTCGACGATGGCGACCTCACCGATCCGCCAGGTCAGACCGCGGGTGGCGAGCATCGGTCAGCCCTTCATCTGCGCGACCGGCGGCGCGCTCTCGTCACCGGTGAGCGTCTTCTGCGCGGTGGCCGTGAACGCGGTGCCGCTGCCGGTGAGCTTGGCCTGGTACATCGGCTGGAGCAGCGCGTGGTCCTCGGCGCGGATCTTCATGGTGCCCTTGACGCCCTCGAACTCCCAGCCCTCCAGCGCGGTGACCATCTTCGCCACGTCGTCGCCGCCCTCCTGCACCGCGCGCACGACCATCTGCGCGGCGGCGAACCCGTCCGGGTGGAACAGGTCGAGCGTGCCGCCGGAGATCTTCGCCTTGGCGGCCTTGGCGGCCTCGGTGTCGCTGGCCCCGTCGAAGTAGTGCGACAGGAACGAGATCTTGCTGCCGGCCGCGCCGAACGTCGGCCAGGAGGCGCGGATGTCCAGCCCGGTGACGACCGTGGTGGCGGCGAGCACGCCCTGCTGGTCGAGCGTCTGCCACATGGCGCCGGCGGTGGTGCCGGCCCAGGCGACGAAGAGCAGGTCCGGCTTGGCGGCCTTGATCTGGCTGGCGAACGGCGTGAACTCGGTGGCGCTGGCCGGCGCGCGGACGCTGCTCACGGTCGCGCCGGCGCCGCCGATCACGGCCTTCACGGCGGCCTCGTTGGCGTCGCCGAACGCGCCGTCCTGGGCGAACACCACGACCTTCTTGCCGGCCGCGTCGCCGATGAACGACTTGGCGGTCACCACGTCCTGCCAGGACTGCCGGCCGGAGCGGAACGTGTACTTGTTCGCGCCGGTGACCGCGTCGGTGGCGGCCGGGCCGGAGATGAACAGCACCTTGTTCTGCGCCGCGATCGGGGCCACCTGGAGCGCCACCCCGGAGGAGGTGGACCCGGCGATGATCTTCGTGCCCTTGCCGATCAGGTCCTTGGCGGCGGAGACGGCCTTGGCCGGGTCGCCCGCGTCGTCGGCCTCGCTCAGCTCGATCTTCCGGTCACCGACCTTGCCGGTGCCCTTGGTGGCGAAGTCGAGGCCGGCCTTGAACCCCTCGATGTACTGCTTGCCGTAACTGGCCAGCGGCCCGGACTGGGAGTAGACCAGGCCGACCTTGACCGGCGCGGCGTCGCCGCCGCCGGAGGCGGTGTCCTGCGGGCTGCCACACGCCGTGGCGGCCAACGCGGCCGCCATCATCGTGGCGGCGGAAAGGAACACCCGTCGCGTGTGCCGGATCGTCATTGCGACTCCAGGTGAGGACAGGAGGATTGTCAGTTGTCGGCTCACGCTAGAAGTGACGTCACCCACGAGCTATGTGGTCGACGCACACAAGTGCCCGGGACGGGATGGCCGCACGTTACAACCCCGGACACCGGCACGTAACCCGGCCGACCCGGGATGGTCCGCCCCACCACGCGGAACGCGGCCACGGTGTCGCCCCCGCCCATCGCGCCCCGCGTACGCGCGGCGGCCCGGCGGGGAACTCCCCGCCGGGCCGCCCGGTCAGCCGGTCACCGGCCGACGCCTCCTCCTCACATCGTCCGGCGTCGCCGCCAACCCAGGACGGTCAGCACCACACCGGCCGTCGTCGCCAGCGCGCCACCACCGATCAGTCCGGTCAGCTTCATGCCGGTGACCGGCAGGTGCTTGCCCGGGTGGAACGGCGGGAACGGCTTCGCCGCCATCCGGTTCGTGAAGGTGCAGGTGATGTCCTGCCCCCGCGCCGGGGTGACCACGCCGTCCACCACCGGCACCCGGGTGTCGGCGCCGGTCAGCACGCACTCCGGCGGCCCGGCCTGCTGGTAGCCCTTCGGACCACCGGACTCGCTCAGCCGGTAACCCACGCCGACCTGCACCGGCACCGAGGTGACCTCGGGGCTGCCGGACGGGCCGCTGATCGGGGTCGCCGCGTTGGTCGGTGCCGCGGTCAGCGTCCACTCGGTCGGGGCGGCCTTGCCCCAGACCTTCTTGACCAGGGTCAGGTGTGCCCCGTTCGGGTCGAGCTGACCGTTGCGCCAGGTGCAGGTGTACGCGCGGTCCGCGGCCGGGGTGAGCACGTTGCCCGGTGTGGGCGCCGGCTCGCCGGTGTCGTTGAAGACGCAGCGCAACTCCGTCAGCTCGTACCCGGCCGGACCGCCGCTCTCGCTGAGGCCGTACGGCACGCCGGCCGTCACCTCGACGTCGGTCACCGCCGGCTCGCCGCTGCGCCCGCTGACCGGGTTCGCGCCGGAGCCTTGCGGCGGGGTGGCGCTGAGCACCCAGTCGGTCGGCTTCGCCGTGCCACCGAAGGTGTTCGCCACCTCCTTGACCAGCGTGACCCGGCCGGTGGCCGGCGGCACGGGCACGTCGGCGTTGACGAACGTGCAGGTGATGTCCTGCCCGAACGTCGGCGTCAGCACGTTGCCGGGCGTCTCGACCGGCGTGGAGGTACCGGTCAGCACACAGGTCGGCGTGCCGACCTGCTCGTATCCGGCCGGGCCGCCGCTCTCGGCGAGCGTGTACGCGAGATTCGGGTTCACCGCCGCCCCGGTGACGGCGGGTTCACCGCTGCGGCCGGTGACCGGCGTGGCGGTCCCGGCCGGCGGGGTGGCGCTGAGCACCCAGTCGGTCGGCTTCGCGGTGCCGCCGTGGGTGTTGCGCACCTCCTTGACCAGGGTCACCCGTGCCGGCTGGGCCTGGTTGACCGCGACGCAGACCACGGTCTGGCCGATCTGCACGGCCACCTGGCCGTTCTCGCCGCCGAAGTCGGGGTTGACGCCCGGTCCGCTGCGGTCGCGGACCCCGCAACTCCAGCTACCGGTGGCCGGCGGCTCGATCACCGCGCCCGGCACCACGGTCTGGGTGAAACCGGGAACGGTGCTCTCGCCGAGCGAGTAGACGGCGCCCTCGACGACCGGGTGGGCCGGGTCGCCGCTCTTCACCGTGAACCCGTTCGGCCCGTACGCGGTCAGGTCCCAGGCCGTCGCCGGCGGCGCGGGCGGACCGTACGGATTCTGCACGGACTTGGCCAGGATCAGCTTCGTCTCGCAGGTCACCGTGTTGGTGATCTGGTAGGTGTTGGTGCCGGCGGCGAGCGTCTGCGCACCGAGGTCGCCGCTGGCCGTGTTGGTGCACCCGGGCGGCAGCGCGGTGATGGTCTCGTCGATGACGACCGACTGCCCCGCCTGGAAGGTGCTGTACGCGACGCCCCAGGCCGGCTGGTCCACGCCGGGCAGCACCAGCGCGGCCTGGATGGAGACGTCCTGCTGCGGCTCGGGGACGCTCTGCCCGTTGACCACCCAGGTCTTGTTCACCACCACGGTCGCCGGCTGCGGCTCGGCCTGGTTGATCACCACGCAGGCCACCGCGTCGTTGGCCAGCGCGTTGACGCTGAACCCGAATTCGCCGTTGTTGGCCACCAGGACCGGTTGGCCGCTGGCCGTGCAGGTGGCGTTGACGCCGTCCTGCTGGACCAGCGAATATCCGGCCTGCGGGGTCTCCGCGATCGCCACTGCCCGGCTGGGCTGCCCGTTCAGGTCGACGGCGAGGTTGACCGCGCCGGTGGAGGTGTCGGTGACGGCGCTCGGCGGGGTCACGCCGGTGCTGCTCGACGAGATGGTCCAACCACCGGTCGGCTGCGGGTCTCCGCCGCCCGGCGGGATCACCATCTTGACCACGCTGACCGTGCCCCGGCAGTTGTCCAGGGCGAGTTCCCGGAAGACGGCGGCGAGCTGGTCGTAGTCGGTCTGGTAGTAGTCCGAGTTGGCGACCGGCCCGGAGATCGCGACCAGGTTGTCGGGCGCGCCGGAGACGCCGGCGCCCACACCGACCGCGACGACCCGGGTCCCCTTGGCCTTGACCGCGTTGGCGGAGAAGATGCCGTTCTCCACCTCGACGAACCGGGTGAAGCTACCGGTTCCCTGGACCGGCGGCGGGCCGTACACGGTGGGGTTGCCGTCGGTCAGGATGATCACGGCGTCGTAGTCGTAGGGCGCGGCGGCGATCTGCCACAGCCCCTGGTCCCAGTTGGTGGTGCCACCGGCGGTGAGGCCGTTGATCGCCGCCTTGACCGTGTTCGCGCCGCTCTGGTCGGAGACCGGGATCGGGTTGAGCACCGCGGAGGCGTCGGTCGCGAACGTGTAGAGCGCGACCTGGGACGGGGTGCCGGTCAACGCGTCGACGAAGCCGTTCGCCGCGTTCTTGACCACCGGCAGGTCGGGCCGGATCGACCCGGACACGTCGATCAGCAGCGCGACGCGCAGGCCGCAGGAGGCGGGCAGGGCCGGGTTGTCCCGCTCGTCGGCCCACACCGCGCCACGTGCGGTCCGGTTCGTGTTTCCGGTGGTCACCGCCGGGAAGGTGTACGTCAGGTTGTTGGCCACCGCCCCGGTGAACACCCCGTTGTACGGCGTGGACTGGTAGGGCGCGCTGCCGCCGTTGCCGGTGACCAGGCTGTCGACGATCCGCCAGCCGCTCGGCGCGCTGCGCTCGACGATCCAGTAGCCCTGGTTGGTGCCGGTCCGTCCCGGCACGTCGACCGAGCACTTGCCGCTGGCGTCGGTGGTGCAGGACGCGTCCGGCGTGGCACCCGGACCGGGCCGGGTCCCGCTGACGCCCGCGTAGAAGTCGAAGGTGGCGCCGGCCAGCGGCCCGACGGTCTGTTCGCCGGTGCGGTCGCCGCCCTTGTTGACGACGAGCGTCGCGTTGTTGGCATCGGCGGCGCGCGCCGGCGTCGCCGCATGCGGTCCCACCAGCGGCACCAGGCCGCCCACCAGAGTCAGGACGGCGGTCGCGCACCAGCGGCGCCGCCCACGTGTCATCGTGAGAATGGACATTCACAACCCCCGTACATGCCTGCCCTTGGTCGCAGGACAACCAGGTCAGTATTGGGGCATATGTCCGTTTAACGGGCCGCTTCGCTGATGGTGAGCGTCCGTCACCTCCGCCCGCACTCGCCGTCGTGGTCGGCCGGCCGCGTGCAGCGCCGGCCACCGTCGAGCACCAGGTCGCACCAGACCCCGTGTCGTACGGACTGCTCGTCCTCCCGCGACACGGTCACCCCGGCCCGATAGCCCCCGTCTCCCTAGCAACTTGATGGCGTAGGTGAGTCACGCTATCCACGCCGAGCCGACGACCGGGACGACCAGCCCGCACGCCCCCGCCCCCACGCCGGCCCGCCCCGGCCACCACCGCCACCATGCCACCGGCACGCTCGCCACCACCGCCAAGCCGGCCCGACGCTGAGCGGCAGCGCCACCCACGGGTCCGGGGCGAACACGAAAGCACCTCAGCCGACCGCCACGCCGCGCCGCGCCCGATGACCAGGTTCGGGACCGACTCATTCTCGCCATCAAGTTGCTAGGCACCACGCGGGCCACGTTCCCTCGCCGCCTTTGGAGCTGACAGCAGCAACGACTCACCCGCCGATCCTCGTGGCCCGACGCCGCACCCTGGCTCATGACAGAACCACCGCCGAGGATCCTTGGAAAGCCGCATCCGCGGCAGGCTTCCCGGCGGGGACAGGCGGCAGTTCCGAGCGCAGCAGCCTCAGCTTTGGGTGCGTTTGTTGTCGCTCCAGCAACCACAGATGCGCCCAAGGCCAATCGCCACCGCTTCCACCTTCCGACGATGCGCGAACGATGCCCTACCGCCAGCCGAACGCGCGCCGAACGCGCGCCGGGGCGCCCGCGCGACACGGGCGCCCCGAACGAGCCGACGAGCCAACGAGCCGACTGGGCGTCAGCGGCCGGCGCGGGCGGCCACCGCCGTGTCCGGCTGGTCGGCGAACGCGCCGTCCAGACCCAGGCCGAAGAAGAGTTCGTACTCGGACGTGATGTCACCGCGCGCGTTCGGGTCGGCGCCGAGCCGGAAGTCGGCCGGCAGGAACTGGTTCTCGGCGCGGAACGTCCAG
Organism: Micromonospora sp. NBC_01392; assembly: GCF_045040125.1. Lineage (NCBI taxonomy): Bacteria > Bacillati > Actinomycetota > Actinomycetes > Micromonosporales > Micromonosporaceae > Micromonospora > Micromonospora sp. NBC_01392. The sequence continues at coordinate 6,617,537 of NZ_CP109549.1, forward strand.
GCGTGCACCACCAGGTGCAGCCGGTGCGCGTCCCGGATCACCGAGGTCGGCGCCAACAGCCGGCCGGCGGCGTCGCGGGGCACGATCAGGTTCTTGTTCAGGCCGACGCCGTCGGCGTACCGGGACACCCAGGCCAGGCCCGCGGCGGTGGCCAGATCGGCGTAGGTCCGGCGGTCCCCGGCCGCGGTGAAGTCGTAGGGTGCGCCGGTCGCGTCCATGAGCTGCACCAGCCGCACGTCGGTCATCGTGTCGAGCTTGCGCAGGTTGGCGGTCTCGAAGCTCTGCACGAAGACCGGGTCGTTGCGGTGGGTCAGCTTGTTCTTCCGCAGCGTCGCGACCAGCGGCTCCTCCAGCGCGCGCCCGATCGACGCGAAGTAGGTCGGGTGCTTCGTCTCCGGGTAGATGCCGATGGTCCGGCCGCGTGCCTTCGACTCGGCCCGCGCCAGGTCGATGACCTCCTGGAACGTCGGGATCTCGAACTGGCCGTCGAACGCGGTGTTGGTCACCCGCACCTGGGGCAGCCGCTCCTTGGCGCGCAGCGTCTTCAGCTCGGCGAGCGTGAAGTCCTCGGTGAACCAGCCGGTCACCGCCACCCCGTCGATGGTCTTCGTGGCCCGGCGGGCGGCGAACTCGGGGTGGGCCGCCACGTCCGTCGTACCGGAGATCTCGTTCTCGTGCCGGGCGACCAGGACGCCGTCCTTCGTCGACACCAGGTCCGGCTCGATGAAGTCGGCGCCCTGCCGGATCGCGAGCCGGTAGGACTCCAGGGTGTGCTCCGGGCGGTAGCCGCTCGCGCCGCGATGACCGATCACGATCGGCCGTTGGGTCGCGCGGGGACGCTCGGCGCGCGGGTCCGGGCCGGCCTGGGCGGCCACGGCCGGCACCACCACGGCCGCGGCCGCGAGCAGCGCGCCGGCCACGCCGAGGGCAGAAAGGGTACGTCGCAACGCCGTCTCCTGTCGTTGATGGGTACGCACAGCAGACCCGGCGTGGTTGACGTCCAGTTGGTCGGTTCCTGACCTGCCGGTGAATCTCCGGACGGAAGATGACCTGGTGCGCCGCCTGCTCCGGAAGCCGGTCCGGCTGGTGCCGCTCGGATTCCTGGCGGTGATCCTGGTCGGCACCGGGCTGCTCATGCTGCCCTGGGCCACCCGTACGCAGCACTGGACGCCGTTCGAGACCGCGCTGTTCACGTCCACCTCGGCGGTCTCGGTGACCGGCCTGGCGGTGACCGACACCCCGAACTACTGGACCGACTTCGGGCTCGTGATGATCACCGTGCTCACGCAGCTCGGCGGTCTCGGCATCCTGACCGGCGCGTCCCTGCTGATCCTGGCCGTCTCCCGTCAGCTCGGACTGCGCAACCGGCTGCTGGTGCAGGCCGAGACCGCCGAGTTCGGCCTCGGCGACGTACGCCGGCTGCTGCTCCGCATCGCGGCCACCGTCTTCGTCACCGAGGCGCTGATGACCGCCGTGGTCGGCGGGCGCTTCTGGCTGGCCTACGACTACCCGCCGGGGCGGGCGCTCTGGTACGCGGTGTTCCACTCGGTCCAGGCGTTCAACAACGGCGGCTTCGCGCTCTACTCCGACGGGCTGGTCGCCTTCGCCCGGGACCCGTGGGTGGCGTTGCCGCTCAGCGCCGGCGCGATCATCGGCGGGCTCGGCTTCCCGGCGTTGTTCGAGGCGTCCCGGGAGTGGCGGCGGCCGGGCCGGTGGGCGGTCGCCACCAAGCTCACCGTCTGGGGCAGCCTGGTGCTCACCGTCGGCGGCTTCGGCTACCTGCTGCTGGCGGAGTGGACCAACCCGGACACGATCGGCCGGTTCGACGTGCCGGGCAAGGTGCTGGCGACGTTCACCCAGATCGCGCTGAGCCGCACCGGCGGCTTCGACGTGATCCACGTCGGGCACCTCACCGAGGAGAGCTACCCGATGCTCATCGCCCTGATGTTCATCGGCGGCGGCAGCGCCAGCACCGCCGGCGGCATCAAGGTCTCCACGTTCTTCCTGCTCGGCTTCGCCATCTGGGCGGAGCTGCGCGGCGAGCCGGACACCACGGTCGGGCACCGCCGGGTGTCCCCGGCCAGCCAGCGGCAGGCGCTGACGGTCGCGCTGCTCAGCGTGGCGCTGGTGGCCGCCGGCACGGTCGGCCTGATCGCGATGACCACGCACGTCCGTTTCTACGCCGCGCTCTTCGAGGTCACCTCCGCGTTCAGCACCACCGGTCTGACCGTCGGCCTCGCCCAGCGGCTGTCGGCGCCCGGCCAGTACGTGCTGACCGCGCTCATGTACATCGGTCGGATCGGCCCGCTCACGCTCGGCTCGGCGATCGCGTTGAACACCCGACGACGTTTGTACCGCTACCCGGAGGAGCAACCCATTGTCGGCTAGACACGCGGACGACACCGGTGTCGTCGTGATCGGCCTGGGCCGGTTCGGCCACCACCTCGCCAGCTCGCTGGCACGCCTCGACCACGAGGTGCTCGCCATCGACCGGGACCCGGCCCGGGTCCAGCGGTGGTCGGCGGAGCTGGACCGGGTGGTGCAGGCGGACGCCACCGAGGAGATGGCGTTGCGGCAGCTCGGCGTGGCGGACTTCCACCGGGTGGTGGTGGCCATCGGCGCCTCGGTCGAGGCGAGCGTGCTCACCGTGCTGGCCCTGGCCGAGCTGGGCGTCCCGCAGATCTGGGCGCGGGCCACGTCGGACAAGCACGCCAAGATCCTGCACTCGGTCGGGGCGCACCACGTGGTGTTCCCGGAGGCGGAGACCGGTGAACGGGTCGCCCACCTGATCGTCAGCCGGATGCTCGACTTCATCGAGTTCGGCGACGACTTCGCCATCGCCAAGGTACGGGTGCCGGCGCCGCTTGTCGGACGCGCGCTGCGCGAGCTGTCCCCGCAGGAGCATTACGGGGTGATGGTGGTCGGCGCGAAGCTGCCCGGCCAGCCGTTCCGCTACGCCGGGCCGGAGACGGTGCTGGCGCCGGAGAGCGTGCTCATCGTGGAGGGCAGCATCACCCAGGTGCAGCGCTTCGCGGCGCTGACCTGACCGGCGCGGACCCCGACCCGACCGTCAGCCCTTCGGTCCCTTGCCCTTGCCTTTGCCGTGCCCACCCCCCTTCGGCTGCTTCACTTCCCTTTTCCCTTACCGCTCTCCTTGCCGCCCTTGCCCTTGGGCTTCGGCGGCTCGGCCTTGGGCTTCGGCGCCGGCTTCGCCCTGGTCGGCCCGCTCTTCGCGGCCGGCTTGGCGGCCGGCTTGACCGGCGCCTTCGTCTTCGCCGGCGCGGTGGTGATCGGCACCGAGCCGGCGATGCCCGACACCTGCACGCCGCACGTGCTGTTGTCGAGCTTGAACTCCACCGGCAGCGTGTTGCTCCCGGTGTAGCGCCCGCTCAAGGTGAGCTTCGTCGACGCGCCCGGTGCCAGCGTCGCGTCCGGCTTCGGGGCCGCCACCGACACGGTGCGCCCCACCTGCCGGACCGGCGGCTGCGCCGCGGTGACCGCCTGCTTGCCGGGGAAGCTGAAGCTCATCGTCCAGCCGCGCAGCTCCCGAGGGCCGGTGTTGGTCAGCGTCAGCTCGGCGGAGAAGTCCTTGCCGGTGTCGCGGCGCAGCGAGTAGTCGACCGCGCAGGGCACCGGCTCGGGCAGGCCCATCGACGCCTCGGTCGGCTCCACCCCGCCGCTGGCCGGGCTCCGCGACGTCAGCCCCCACATCGTCGCGGTCACCGCGAGCAGGCCGGCGGCGGCCACCCCGGCCTCCACCTTGCGCCGCCGGGCCGCCGCCCCCCGGGTCCGGGTGCGGATCGCCGAGTACGGCACCGCGTCGGTCGCCGCCGACCAGGGCAGGATGGTGGTGCCGGCGTTCGCCATCAACGCCGGGTCGATGCCGCCGAACGCCGGTGACACCGGCACGATCGACGCGATCCCCACCGCCTCGGCGAGCGTACGGGCCACCTCGGCGGTGGGCGGGCGGTCCTCGGGGCGCTTCGCCAGGCACCGGTGCACCAGTTCGGCGACCTGGCCGGGAAGGCCGGGCACCGGCGGCATCGGGTCCGGGTCGCGGTACATGTGCGCGCGCAGCATCTCGGTGGTGGTGCTGGCCTGCCACGGCAGCCGGCCGGTGAGCATCCGGTAGAGCAGCAGGCCGACCGCGTAGATGTCGGTGGCGGGCGAGACGTGGCCGTTGTCCAGCCGTTCCGGGGCCAGGTAGGCGGGCGTGCCGAGCAGCGCGCCGTCCGGCCCCTTGTCGCTCTCCCCCACCAGCGCCGAGATCCCGAAGTCGACGACCTTCACGCCGGTCCCGGTGAGCATGACGTTGCCGGGTGTGACGTCCCGGTGCACCACGCCCCGGGCGTGCGCGGTGGCCAGCGCGGAGGCGACCTCCGCGCCGATGGTCAGCGCCTCCCGCCAGGGCAGTTGCCCGTCCCGGCCGAGCCGGCTGCTGAGCGGGCCGCCGTCGACCAGCTCCATGACCACGTACGGCACGGTCAGCCCGACCTGGACGGACTCGCCGTAGTCGTACACGTTGGTGATGTTGGGGTGGCAGAGCCGCGCGGCGGCCTGCGCCTCGACGCGGATCCGGTGCCGGAACGCCTTGTCGCTGGCGAGCCGGGAGGCGAGCACCTTGACCGCCACCTGCCGGCCGAGCACCTCGTCGTAGCCGCGCCAGACCACCGACATGCCGCCGGCGCCCAACTGCTCGACCAGGCGGTACCGCTCACCGAGCAGTTGCACGCCGTTCCTGACCGGTCCACCCATGGTCGGTGCAGTTGCCCGAAGTGGCCCCCGCTACACCTGAACTGTCGGAATCGGTCAGAAACATCACCCGATCAGGCGGTCGCGAGGAGTTGGTCCACCGGGGCGTAGTCGTCCGTGAGCACCCGCGCGTCCCCGATCCACTCGGCGGTCGCCGCCTCGTCGAGCAGCTCGGCGGGCTCCGGGAGCGGCTTCAGGCCGGGCGGGATCGCGGCCAGCGGCAGCGGCGCGTCCGAGGCGACGATCACGAAGTTCGCGCCCTGCCGGCCGTCGACCGCGCCCGGCGGGGCGATCAGCGCGACGTGGTCGAACACGGCGGAGACGGTGGCCAGCTCGGCCCGGATGAACCGGCCCGGCGGGTAGTCGATGACGTTCTGCACGTAGATCCCGTCCGGGCGGAGCACCCGGCGGATGTCGGCGGCCATCTCCCGGGTGGCCAGGTGCCACGGCACCACCAGGTGGCCGAACGCGTCGCCGACGATGAAGTCCCGGCTGTCGGTCGGCTCGGCGCGCAGCAGCACCCGGGCGTCACCCACCCGGGCGGTCAGCTCCGGGCCGGTCCGCAGGCCCAGCTCCCGCCGGTCCAGCTCGACCAGGCCGCCGTCGACCTCGAAGACCAGGTTGTCGGTGCCCGGCCGGGTGGCGGCCAGGTAACGCGGCACGGTGAAGCCGCCGCCGCCCAGGTGCAGCGCGTCCATCCGCTGCTCCGCCGGCCGCGCCACGTCCGCGACCAGGCCGATCCACTGGGTGTACGCGTACTCCAGGTGTCTCGGGTCGGTCAGGTCGACGTAGGAGTGCTGGGCCGAGTTGAGGTAGAGCGTGCGCCCGTCCGTCCGGTCCGGGGCCGCCTCGACCCGGGCGCAGTGGTAGGCGGTCTCCACGTCGCACGGGTTCGGCGCCGCCGCGCTGAGCCCCGCGGCGGCGAGCCCGATCAGCGCCAGCGCCGCCTTGGCCCGACCCGGCGTGGACAACGCCGCGCCGGAGCGTCGCCGCAGCCAGAACCCGAGCACCAACCCGGTCACGCCGAGCACCGCGGCCAACGCCAGCACGATCACCGAACTGGGCAGCGCCGCCACCAGGATGAAGCCGGTGCCCAGCGTGGCGGTGATGCCGCCGAGCGTGCCGATGCTGGACAGCTTGCCCACCACCTGACCCGTGCGGCGCAGGTCGGCGAGCTGGAGCTTCACCACCAGCGGGGTGATCCCGGCCAGCAGCGCGGCCGGCAGCAGCACGGTCAGCGCGGTCAGCAGCAGCACCGCGCTCGCCGCGCCGCCGCGCAGCGCCTCACCGGCGTACCTGACGATGGGCAGGGTGACCGCGGTGGCGATGCCGGCCAGCACCAGCGCCGGGGCGAGCAGGGCGCGCGGGTCCCGCCGGTCGGCGAGCCACCCGCCCATCCACGCCCCGTACGCGATGGCGGCCAGCGCCATGCCGATGACCGAGCTGGTCACCTGGAGCGTCACCCCGACGTACGGGCCGACCAGGCGCAGCGCGACGGTCTCCAGCACCAGCACCGCCCCGCTGGAGAGGAAGACCAGGAAGGCGGCCAACCCGTTCGGCAGGGCCCGGGGCGGGGCCGGCGTCTCGGTCGCCGGCGCGGTGACGGTGTCGGACGATGTGCTGCTCACCGTGGCGAGGTTACGCGGCGTTCCTGACCGTTCGGGTCAGTACATCGAGATGTGAACATGGTTTGTGTGGTCGGCGGCCGGACTGCCGCCCCCGCTGTACGCCCGCCAACCGGTGTTCGGCATCCAGATCTGCCGGTACCAGATCACGTACATGATGCCGAGCCGGCCCGCGTTGTTCTTCGCCCAGTTGGCGAGGCTGTCGCCGTACGACTTGTCGCCGCCGGTCGCGGTCTTGTCCTCGAAGCCGCCGCTGGCGGCGGAGAAGTCGCAGGCCCGCCCCTTGGGGTGCTCGCCGCCGCCGCCGCTGCGGTGGCAGGACGCGTACCGCTTGTACCCGGCGGCCTGGGCCTGCTGGAGCATGTGCAGCGTGCGTGGCGTGATGCAGCCGTCGGCCGGCGTCGGGTCGCTCACCGAGCAGGACTCCGACGGCCACGACCCGTCCGAGTTGCGCGGCGCCGGCCTGGCCGACGAGGAGCTGCCGCTGAAGCCGGAGCCGGCACCGGAGCTGACCTTGGCGAGCGCGACCTCGGCGTCCTTCTTCTTCTTGGCCAGCACGGCGAGCTGCTTCTGCTGCTCGCGCACCTCGGCGTCGAGGGCCAGTTTCGACTCGGTCGCCTCGGCCTTCGCGTCGGCCAGGTCACCGAGCCGCTTGCTGTCCCGGTGGGCCATCATGTCCAGCTCGGCGGCCCGGTGCAGGAAGTCGTCCGGCCCGGAGGCGGCCAGCAGCATCGACGCCGGAGTCAGCCGGCCCTGCCGGTAGGACTGCACGGCCACCTCACCGGCCTGGGCGGTCAGCCCGACGAGGCGTGCCTCGATGTCCTTGAGCTGGGCGGCCAGCGCGGTCTGCCGGCGCTTGGAGTTGTCCAGCCGGTTCTTCGCCTCGATGTGGCCCTTCGCCGCGGCCTCCAGCGCGTCCCGGAGCTTCTTGCTGCCGCCCTCGTCGGGGGCGTTCGGGCTGGGCGCGGCGGCGGCCGGGCCGGCGGTGGCGAGGCCGGCGCCGAGCAGCACGGCCGTCGCGGCGAGCAGCGCGAGCAGCGACCGGCGGACGCGCCGGCCGGTGAGCCTGGTCCTGGGCACGTGATGGTCCTTCCGTCGACCGCCGGCCCCCGATTCGACCGTGCGCGGCGGCGGCTCCACCGGCGCCGGGCGGCGGCCTGCTGGCGGAGACCGCCGGTCACGATACCGGACCGGACGCGCCGCGCCAGGCCGGTGACCGCCCGGGACACGCAACGTCGACGCAGCGTGCCGCCGTCGACGCTCAGCGTGCCAGCAGTGCCGCGTAGACCTCGTCCCAGATCTCCGCGCTGGCCGCGACCAGCAGGCCCCGACCCTCGTCGGCCGGGTGGTAGTCGGTGCCGTCGAAGCGGCGGGCCACCCCGCCGGCCTCCCGCACCAGCAGCGTGCCGGGGGTGTGGTCCCACGGCAGCGTGCGCCAGAACAGCACGAACTGCTGCGCGCCGGTGAGCACGTCCAGGTATTCCCGGCCGGCGCAGTGCTGGCCGGGCAGCAACTCGCCGATCCGGCGGCCCCCGGCCTCGACGTCGCGGCGGAAGTCGGCGGGCAGGAACTTCGTCATCGCGGTGCCGCGCAACGCGCCCACCTCGGGCACCGGCCGGTCGGGCCGGACGGGCGTGCCGTCCAGCCGGGTGCCCGCGCCGAGCCGGCCGGCCGCCATCGTGTCGTCGAGCGGGTCGTAGACCCAGGACGCCGCCGGTACGCCGTCGGTGAGCAGCGCCACCATCAGCGCGAACGGCCGCTTCCCGGCGGCGAAGTTGGCGGTGCCGTCGACCGGGTCGACCAGCCAGACGTCACCGTCGCCGCGCAGGTGCCGGAGCAGGTCCGGATCCTCGGCGACGCCCTCCTCGCCGACCACCACCGAGCCGGGACGCAACCGGCGCAGCCCGTCGGAGATGAGCTTCTCGGCCTCGCGGTCGGCGACGGTGACCACCTCGCCGGGCGCCTTCTCGGAGATGTCGGACGGGTCGAGCCGACGGAACAGCGGCACCACGACCTCGGCCGCGGCCTCCCGCAGCAGCCCGGCGACGTCGTCCAGCAGGGGGTCAGCCACGCGGCGGCAGCTTGACCACGCTGACGAAGAACTCGTCGATCTGGCGGACCACCGAGATGAAGCGCTCGAAGTCCACCGGCTTGGTCACGTAGGCGTTGGCGTGCAGCTGGTAGCTGCGCAGGATGTCCTCGTCGGCCTGCGAGGTGGTGAGCACCACGACCGGGATCCGGCGGAGGTGCTCGTCCTTCTTGATCTCCTCCAGCACCTCCCGGCCGTCCCGGCGGGGCAGGTTCAGGTCGAGCAGGATCAGGTCGGGCACCACCGCGTCGGTGTACTGGCCCTCCCGGCGCAGGTAGGCCAGTGCCTCGGCGCCGTCGGAGACGACCGTCAGGCGGTTGCGGAGCTTGTGCTCCTCGAACGCCTCCTGGGTCATCAGCACGTCGCCCGGATCGTCCTCGACGAGCAGGACCTCGATCGGGCTCTTGCCGTCCGCAGGCGCCGTCATCCCACCGTCTCCTTCATGCCACCGTTGGTTTCGTGCCGGTCCGCCGCAACGGGCGGCTCCTCGCTTGCCGCGCCGTCCGGCTGCCGGGCGACGTCCACCGGGGCGTCCTCGGCCGACCCGGCGGCCCCGGTCTCCTCCGCCGCCGCGTTCTCGGCCGCCTGCGCGGCCTCGACGTCGGCCTCCAGCGCGGGCAGCGTGAACCGGATGGTGGTGCCTTCCTCGGCGTCGGTGTCCACCCAGACCCGGCCGCCGTGGTATTCCACGATCTTCTTGACGATCGCCAGCCCGATGCCGGTGCCCGGGTACGCGTCCTTCGAGTGCAGCCGCTGGAAGATCACGAAGATCTTGTCGGCGAACTCCGGCTCGATGCCGATGCCGTTGTCCCGGCAGCTGATCTCCCACTCGCCGTCGACCAGCCGGGCCGACACGTGCACCTTCGGCGGCACGTCCGGACGGCGGAACTTCACCGAGTTGCTCACCAGGTTGACCAGCAGGTTGGTCAACAACGGCTCCTCGCCGCGGATGGTCGGCATCTCGTCCCAGGTCAGCTCCGCGTCGGCGTACTGCCGGGCCGCCTCGGTCTGCCCGGCCACGTCACCCATCACCCGGTTCAGGTCGACCTCGGTGAAGCCGGTGGTGAGCCGGCCGATCCGGGAGAACGCGAGCAGGTCGTTGATGAGCCGCTGCATCCGCTGCGCGCCGTCCACCGCGAACGCGATGTACTGGTCCGCCCGCTCGTCGAGCTGCCCGGCGTAGCGCCGCTGGAGGAGCTGGCAGAAGCTGGCCACCTTGCGCAGCGGCTCCTGGAGGTCGTGCGAGGCCACGTACGCGAACTGCTCCAGGTCACGGTTGGAGCGGGTCAACTCCTCGGCCTGCTTCTGGAGCTGGTCGTTCACCCACTCGATCCGCTCCCGGGCCTGGCGTACCTCGTCCAGCTCCTGGGCGATCTTCTGGCGCATCTGGTCGATGTCGTCGGCGAGCCGCAGGAACTCCGGCGGGCCGGAGCCGGAGATCCGGTGCTGGTAGTCCCCCTCGGCCACCTCGCGCACCTGACCGACCAGCGCGGCCAGCGGACGGATCAGGATGCGGTCGAGCGAGAGCAGCATGACCGCGCCGGCCACCGCCACCACCAGCGCCGCGACGATCAGCAGCACCACCAGCGCGTTGCTCGTCGAGTTGACCCGGTCGGCGGTCTGCTTCCGGACGGTGAGGATCTCGTCCTGGAGCGCGGTGACGGACGCTCTTATCCCGTCGAACTGCTGCCGGGTCCGGTCGGTGATCAACGCCTGGCCGGCGGCCGGGCCGCTGCGCTCCGTGGTCGCGATCACCGGCTCGGCCACCTGGGCCCGCCACTGCGCCGTCTGCCGCTCGACCACGTCCACCTCGCGGCGCACGTCCGGGTAGCCGGCGGACAGACCACGGATCGAGGTGATCAACTCCTGCTCGCGCCGCACGCCCTCCTGATAGGGGGTCAGGTCGTTGCGGTCGCCGTTCACCGCGTACCCGCGGACCGCGGTCTCCTGGTCGAGCAGGACGCTCATCAGCTCCTGCGCCTGAACCCGCAGCGGGCCGGTCTTGAGCAGCACCGCGTCGATGTTCTGCCGGTTCTTCGCGGCGACCGCCGCCTCGGCGGCAGCCAGCCCGAGCAGCAACGCGAGGACCACGCCGAGCAGCGCGGCCACCCGCCGCCGCAGCGTCCACCCCTGCTGGTACCTCTGCACGGTCAGCGCCCCCCGCCCCGAGTCACCAACAGCATCGCCACGTCGTCGGCGAGCGGACCCCCGTTGATCTGCTCGGCGCGGCCGACCAGCCACGCGGGCAGCTCGGAGAGCGGCACCGCCCGGTTGGCCGGGTCGGCGAGCAGGCCGGTCAACCCGGGCACGTCGAGCCGTTCGTCGCCGCCGTCGACGCGACCCTCGATGAGGCCGTCGGTGTACATCAGCAGGGACCAGTCATCGGTGTCGAACTCCAGGTCGAAGGCAACGGGGCGACGGGGCCGGACGCCGAGCAGCAGCCCGCCCTTGGCCGGCACCGGGGCGACCTTACCGCCGCTGAGCAGCAGCGGCGGCGGATGACCGGCGAGTCGCACGGTGGCCCGCGCGGACGCCAGGTCGAGGCGGGCGGTGGCCACCGTCGCGAAGATCTCCTGGAGCCGGCGCTCGCTCATCAGCACCTGCTCCAGCGCCGGCAGCACCTCGTCGTCCGGCACGCCGGCCAGCACCAGCGCCCGCCAGGCGACGCGTAGCTCGACGCCGAGCGCCGCCTCGTCCACGCCATGGCCGCAGACGTCACCGACGATCAGGTCGATCCGGTCCGGCCGGGTCTGCACCACGTCGTAGAAGTCGCCGCCGATCAGCGCGGCGTGCCGGCCGGGCCGGTAGAACGTGTGCACCGACACCTCGTCGGTGGTCATCAGCGGCTGCGGCAGCAGACCGCGCTCCAGGCGGGCCGACTCGGCCTGGCGCAGCTCCACCTCACGCAGCCGGCGGGCGTTCTCGTCGGCGCGCTTGCGCTCCACCGCGTACCGCAGCGCCCGGGTCAGCAGCACACCGTCGACCTGGCCCTTGACCAGGTAGTCCTGCGCGCCCTCGGCGACCGCCACGATGCCCAGGTGCTCGTCGGAGCGGCCGGTCAGCACGCAGACCGCGGCGCCGCTGGCCATCTCCAGCACCCGGCGCAGCCCGTCCAGGCCCTGCGCGTCGGGCAGACCCAGGTCGAGCAGGACGCAGTCGACGCCCATCACCCGCTGGCGGGCCTCGCTGAGGCTGGTCGCGACCAGCAGGTCGATCATCGAGTTGGTCTCGGCGAGCAGCTCGCCGACCAGGAAGGCGTCGCCCTCGTCGTCCTCGACCAGCAGCACCCGCAGCCGCTCGCCGGGCGGCAGGCCGCCGGGCAGCCCCGCGCCGGCCCGGGGCACGACGGCGGCACCCGGAACGCCGGTCCCCCGGTGCGGCCGGGCCACCGCCGCGAGTCGCGGGAGGTCGCTGGTGATGTCGTGCTCCTTCCGAGCGCCGTGGGCGATCCAGGCTAAGACAAACGGCCGTAACCCACCCGACCGCCGTCGGCACCGGCGGTCGGTGAGCCCGTCCACCCGGACAGCGACGCGGCCGACCCCCGATGTTACGCGGGAGCGCGACCAGTCCGGCAGCGCACCGACGCCGGGAGTGCCGCCACGACGGGCGGGGGTGCAGGATGATCCCCACCCCCGTAGATCCACCCCCGAGGAGTCCCCGTGGGCGCACCCCCCACCCGCCCCGCCGACCGGGCGTTCGCCAAGCCCCGCCGCCGGCTGCCCGCCGCCGTCGCCGCGCTTGTCGCGCTGCTCGCCGTCGGGGCGGGCGTCCTGGTCACCCTGTCCACCCCGGCGCCGCGCCCGGCCGACGCGCCGGCCGGCGAGTTCAGCGCCGCGCGGGCGTACCGGAACGTCGAGGTGATCGCCGCCCGGCCGCACGTGGCCGGCAGCGCGGCCAACGACCGGGTCCGCGAGCACCTGGTCGGCACGCTGCGCGGGCTGGGCCTGGAGACCGAGGTGCAGGACGCGGTGGCACCCGAGGCCGGGCAACTGTCCGGCGCGGCCGGCGGCGCGACGCTGGCCCGGGTCCGCAACGTGGTGGCCCGCCTCCCCGGCACCGACCCGACCGGCAAGGTCTTCCTGGTCGCGCACTACGACTCGGTGCAGACCGGGCCGGGCGGCAACGACGACGCGGCCGGCACCGCCACCATCCTGGAGGTGGCCCGCGCGCTGACCACCGGCCCGCGCCCCCGTAACGACGTGGTCTTCGTGCTCACCGACGCGGAGGAGGCGTGCCTCTGCGGCGCGGCCGGCTTCGCCGCCGACCATCCGCTCGCAGCCGACGGCGGGGTGGTGCTCAACCTGGAGGCGCGCGGCTCCACCGGCCCGGTGATCATGTTCGAGACGTCCCGGAACAACGCGAAGCTGGTGGACGTGTTCGGCCGGGCCGCGCCGCACCCGGTGGGCACGTCGTTCGCGGTGGAGATCTACCGGGCGCTGCCCAACGACACCGACTTCACCGCGTTCTCCGACCGCCGCTTCGCGGGCTTGAACTCCGCCTACATCGACGGCGGCGCGATCTACCACACCCCGCTGGACGTGCCGGCCCGGATGGACCGGGGCAGCCTCCAGATGCACGGCGACAACGCGCTCGGCCTGGCCCGCGAGTTCGGCCGCACCGACCTCGGCGACCTGCGTGCCGGCCACGACGACACCTACTTCCCGGTGCCGGGCGGGCTGGTCCGCTACCCCGGCGGGCTGACCCTGCCGCTGGCGGTGGCCGCGCTGCTCGCCGTCGGCGCGCTCGGCTGGCTGCTGCGCCGCCGGGGCCGGGCCACCGTCGGCACGCTCGCCGCCGGCGCCGGGCTGGCCCTGGTGCCGGTCGTCGTGGCCCCGCTGGGCGCCTGGCTGCTCTGGGCCGCGATCACCACGATCCGACCGGGGTACGCCGAGCTGCTCGACCCGTACCGCCCGGTCTGGTACCGCCTCGCGGTGGTGGCGCTCGCCGCCACCGTGCTCCTCTGCTGGTACGCGCTGCTGCGCCGCCGCGTCGGCCCGGCCGCGCTGGCGTTCGGCGGGCTGCTCTGGCTGGCCCTGTTCGGCGTGCTGCTCGCCGTGCTCGTACCCGGTGGGGCGTACCTGACGACCCTGCCGGCGCTGGCCGGCGCGGTCGCCGGCCTCGCGGCGCTGGCCACCCGCCTGGACGGCCCGTGGCCGGTGGTCGCGGTGACGCTGGCCGGCGCGGTGGCCGTGGTGGTGCTGCTGCCCCCGGTGGTGCTCCTGTTCCCGGCGCTCGGCATGGGCATGGGCGCGGTGGCCGCGCTCGTCGCGGTGCTGCTCGGCCTGGCCCTGCTGCCGGTGGTGGACCTGCTGCACCCGCGCGCCGGCGGCCAGCGCGGCCTGCTGGCGCTGCGGGCCCGCCGCCTCGGCGCGCTGCCGGCCGGCGCGGCGTTCGTCGCGGCGGTGACGCTCGCCGGGGTCGGCCTGGCCGTCGACCGCTTCGACGCCGCGCACCCGGTGCCCACCCACCTGATGTACGCGCTGGACGCCGGCTCGAAGAAGGCGGCCTGGCTCAGTCACGAGGACATCCCGCAGCCCTGGACCGACCGCTACGTCGACCGGACCATCTCGGTGGCCGACGACTTCCCCGGCCTGGGCGACGGCGAACTGCGGGCCGGCCCGGCCCCGGCGGCGTCGCTGCCCGCACCGAAGCTGGAGACGCTCGCCGACACCCGCAACGGTGACCAGCGGGTGCTGCGGGTGCGGGTCACGCCGCAGCGGACGGTACGGCTGCTCACGCTGCACGTGGACACGCGCACCGCCACCGTCCGGTCCGCCTCGGTGGCGGGGCGGGACGTGCCGGTGAAGGCGCGCGACGGCCGGTGGGGCTTCGGGATCGTGTTCCACGCCCCGCCGCCGGAGGGCGTCGAGGTGACGCTGACGTTGACGACCTCGGCGGACACGGTCAACCTGCGCGCCATGGACGCCAGCGACGGGCTGTCCACGCTGCCCGGCTTCCGGCCCCGGCCGGCGACCGTGGGCGTGGTCGGCTCGCACACCTCGGAGATGCTGGCGGTGGCCCAGACGTACGCGCTCTAGCGGGCCGTTCCGGGGGCGGGCACCGCGTGCTCGGCGGCGCGGCTGACCCGCTCCCAACCGGCCCAGGTGTCCATCCGCCGGCGGGCGATGTCGAACGCCAGGTCGTACACCATGCTCCCGAGCAGCAGCCGCAGCGGCGGGTCGTCGCTGTCGACGAGTCGCAGCAGAGCTTCGGCGGCCAGCCGGGGCTCGCTGTCGACCGAGCCGGCCGCCCACTGTCGCGCCAACTCGGCGCGCAACGGCGCGTACGCCTCGATCGGGGTGGTGGCGCTGACGCTGGTGTAGAGGTCGGTCCAGTAGCCGCCCGGCTGGACGATGCTGAGTCTGACGTCGAAGGCCGCCGCCTCCATCGCGATGGCCTCGCTCATGCCTTCCAGGGCGAACTTGCTCGCGCTGTACATGCCGGTGCTCGGGAAGCCACCGAGGGCGGCGATGCTGGAGACCTGCACGATGTGGCCGGACCGTTGGGCGCGCAGGTGCGGCAGCGCCGCCTGGCTGACCCAGAGCGCGCCGAAGAGGTTGACCTCGAACTGGGCCCGCGCCTCCGCCTCGGTGAACTCCTCGACCATGCCCATGGACAGGGTGCCGGCGTTGTTGACGACGATGTCGAGCTGCCCGAAGTGCTCGACCGCGGTGGCCACGGCGGCGAAGACGGCCGCCCGGTCGGTCACGTCGAGGGTCAGGGCCAGCAGCCGGTCGCCGTGTCGCGCGTCGAAGTCGTCCGGGGTGACGGTCCGGGCGGCGGCGACCACCCGGTCACCCCGGTCGAGCGCGGCCTCGGCGAACGCGCGGCCCAGGCCGCGGCTGGCGCCGGTGATGAACCAGGTCCGCATGTGGGCGATTCCCTTCGTTCATTGAGACGAGACGGTCCGTCTCGCTGGTACGGTACCCCACATGACGCCGCCGAACACGGCCCGCCGGAGCGAGACCTCTCGCCGCGCCATCCTCACCGCGGCCTTCGACCTGGTCCAGGAGATCGAGTACGCGAAGGTCACCATCGAACGCATCGCCGCCCGCGCCGGCGTCGGCAAACAGACCATCTACCGCTGGTGGCCGTCCAAAGGTGCTGTCGTCTTCGACGCGTTCCTCATGCTCAGCGAAGGCGCCGAGGGCGAGCCGGTGCGACTCCCCGACACCGGCGACCTGGCCGCCGACCTGACCGAGGTGCTCCGCGCCACGGTGGCGGAACTGACCGACAGCCGGTACGAGCCACCGATGCGCGCGCTGGCCACCGAGATCGCGCACGACCCCGAGCTGGCCGCCACCTACGCCGAACGGCTGGACGGGCCGCTGCGAGAGGCCAAACGGCAGCGCCTGCGCAGCGCCCAACAGGCCGGACAACTCGCCGAGTACGTCGACCTCGACGTCGCGGTGGACCTGATCTGGGGTCCACTGTTCCAGCGTTGGCTCCACCGCAGCGGACCGCTCACGACCGCGTACACCGATCGCCTCGTCGCCACCGCGCTCGACGGGCTGCGACCCCGCCGCTGAACTCTTTCCGGCCGGGATGTCGAGGACGGTACCGGCGGGCTGGGCGCCCGAAGGCGAGTCCTTCGTGTTCGTCACCGACGGCATCGAGCGGGCGGTCGAGCGGGCCCACGCCCTGGCGGGTGGCAAGGAGGTAGGCGTGAACGCCGGGACGATCGCGCGGCAGGCGCTGGAGGCGGGGCTGCTCGACGAGGTGCACGTCGACCTGGTGCCGGTGCTGCTCGGCGACGGGATTCCGTTCTTCTCCGGGCTGGGGATCGCGCCGGTGGAGTTCGACGGGCCGTTCCGGGTGGTCGAGGGCGTCGGCGTCACCCACCTGGCCTATCGGGTACGGCGACCGGCCTGATCTGCTGTCGCCCCGGCTTCCCGACCAGCACGGGGCCGGGGCAGTCCGGAGGCCCGCCCGTTTGACGAAGATCGAGCGTCGGGCCACGGCGTCACCGCGCTCGTCGAGCTGATAGCCGTCGAGCCACACCCATCCGTCGTAGGTGGTCCAGTCGAGCTGGCGGATGAGCCGGAACCGGATCGGGGCCATGAACTGCACGCTGGCCGCACGTCCGATGAACAGCATGTCACCGGCCTTCACCTCGCCCATGGTGCTCATTCCGTCTCCCCCGGCCAGTGAGCTCGACTGATCGGGACGCGGTGGCGGGCTCGGCACGGCAGGTCCGCTCCACATCGACAGACATAGCGCCATCTGGGCCAAGACCACACCGGCCGATGTCGGCGAGCAAGCGTGAGCGCAACGGCTGCCAGATACTCCCCGTATGAGACGGATTGCGCCATGGGTCCACGATCTCGCCCACCCGATAGTCTAGTCAAGTAGCTATATCCAAAAGGATAGGTCCGATCTACCTACGTTCGGAAGCGTGGACCGTGGGCCAGGCCGTCTGATGGGGCCGTACGAGATCGCGCAGCGCCTCGGCGTCTCGCGACAGCGGTTCCAGCAGCTCGCCCGGTACCCCACCTTCCCGAAGCCGTACCAGGAGCTTCGTGGGATGAAGGTGTGGCTGGCCGAGGACGTCGAGGCGTGGATCAAGGAACACCGCCAGCCCCGGCCCACCGACGAGGACTGACGCTCGCCACCTTGAATTGACTGGTCGGCGAAGCGAGAGTTGACGGGTGTGGCACACGCCCGAAGCCGACTGCTGGCTTCACCCGGACGTCGAGGTCCGTCCGTCCGGGATCTCGGGTGAGGGCCTGTTCGCCCGTGCTCCCCTCCCGGCCGGGACGCCGGTGTCCCGGCTCGGCGGCCAACTCGTCACCGACCAGGAGCTGCGCGACCTGTTCGCCCGACCGGACCGCCCCTACGTCGACACCATCACCGTGTGGGAGGACCGACATCTGGTCCTGCCGCCCGGGCGCCCCAACGGCAAGGGCAACCACGGCTGCGACCCGAACCTGTGGTGGGACGCGCCCTGGACCCTCGCCACCCGTCGAGACGTCGCAGCCGGTGAGGAACTGACGAACGACTACGCCACCAGCACCGGCACCGCCGACCTCGTCTTGGAGTGCGGATGTGGCTCGGCGCGCTGCCGCCGGCTCGTGACCGGCGACGACTGGCGGCTGACGGACCTCCAACACCGGTACGGGAACCACTGGGTTCCCGCACTCCTGGCCCGGATCAGGGCCGCCGATACCCGGTCGCCCGGCCCGGGTCCGCTGGCTAGGCTGCCCCGCATGCGGCTGGCGAAGATCACCCCCGACAACTACGAGGCGGCTCTCGCACTGTCGGTACGCCCCGACCAGGAGGATCTGGTGGCGCCGGTGGTCAAGTCGCTGGCCGAGGCGTACGTCTTCCCCGAGCACGCCTGGCCGCGACTGGTCTACGACGGTGACCGGCTGGTCGGCTTCCTGATGGCGTTCTTCGACATCCCGTGGGGCGACGACCCTGGCGACCTGCGGGCCGGCCTGTGGCGGCTCAACATCGCGGCCGACGCGCAGGGCCACGGCTACGGCCGGTTCGCGGTCGACGCGGTTTGCGAGGAGATCCGGGCCCGGGGCGGCGACCGGGCCTACGTCACCTGGGAGCCACGCGCCGGCGGGCCGGAACCGTTCTATCTGAAGCTGGGCTTCCGGCCGACAGGTGAGCAGAGCGGCGGTCAGACGGTCGCCGTCCGGGACCTCTAGGCACCTCCCGGTGTCGGCCCTCGCTGGCATGATCCACGCCCGTGGGCATTCTCTGTGACTACTTCTCGGCTCCCACCGACGAGACAGCCGCCGCAGTCGCCGACGTCCTTGGTGGTCCGCGCGCCGCGTCCGAGCCCGGGTTCGACGTCGTCGAACTGAAAGGGCTCGAACCGACCGTGCAGCTCGGCACGCTGGAGGCGCTCCTGACCAGCGTCGACTACGACGTCGTGACGCGGAACCCGAGGCAGGGCAAGGCTGTCGCGATCCACAATGACGGCGAGGTGCTGGTCATCTCGCTGACCGACGAGCTGCGCGCCGCGCTGGCTGCCGCCTCGGAGAGCCGGCTCCGCGAGGTGGCTGCGCCCTGGTCCGAGACCGAGGAGTTCTGGGGGCAGGCGGAGCCGTCGATCCTCGCCGAGGCCCTGATCGAGCTGGCGGGGCTGGCCCGTCGAGCGGCGACCCGCGGCGAGCGGCTGTACTGCTGGGTCTGCGTGTAGCTCCACCACCGCTGAAGATCTTGGTATGGAATGGCCCCTATGGGGGCCGTTTCGTTCCAAGATCTCGAAGGAAGTCACCACCTCAGTGAAGTGGAGTGGATCAAGCGCTACTTCCAGCGGAAGTGGACGAAGAGGCGGCCGAAGTTCTTCGAGTCCTTCTCGACGCGGTGGTAGAGCTGCTTCACGTCCTTCTGGTCGAGGAAGCGCAGCACCTTCTTCTTCAGCGCGCCGGAGCCCTTACCCGGGATGATCTCCACGAGCGTGGCCTTCTTCGCCACCGCCTCGTCCATGATCCCGCGCAGCGCGCGGTCGATGTCGTGGCCCTTGTTGTAGATGTCGTGGAGATCGAGCTTCAGCTTCACAAGCCCATCCTAGGTACGCCGAAGGGCAGCCCAGCCGGGCTGCCCTTCGACGGAACTCAGCGACCGACCCGACCCTCGACCCGGCGAAGAGCCGTGGTGTAGTCGGCGTTCGTCGAGTACATCGCCGCCGCGATGCGCAGGTGCCGCAACGCGTCGGCCGGCCGGTTCATCCGCTCCAGCGTCCGGCCCAGCACGTGGTGCGCGTAGTGGTCGCTCGGGTCCCGGTCGACCAGCTCACGTAGGTGCTCCTCGGCGCGGTTGAGCTGCGCCGACTGGAAGTACGCCCGGGCCAGCAACTGGCGTACCGAGGAGTTGTCGGGCTCCGCCTCGATGATCGGCTCCAGCAGCCGGGCCGCTCCGGTCGGGTCCCCCGAGTCGAAGAACATGGTCGCCCGCCGGTACTCCGCCAGAAGGTCCACTCGACCCACCTCCTCGTGTCGCGTCAGCCCTTTGTCCGACGCTGGCACAACACCGGCGGAAGCGCGAGTGTTCCACGGGGTAAGGATCAGGGCGCGGGGTCGTACCTGTCGCCCACCAGGTCCCAGGCCCGGACACCACCCACGATTCCGGCCGTGTTCGGGACGACCACGACGTCGTCCCCCATCCGGGCCACCTGCTCCGGCCGGATCAGCCGCGAGTTGCCGCCGCCCAGGTAGAGCCGGTCCCAGTGGAACACCGGCCGCAGGCCGTCCACCACCTGCCGGATCCGCCGCGACCAGAACGCGTCACCGAGGCGCCGCCGTTCCGGCTCCCCGACGTACGTGTCGTAGGTGGTGTTCCACCGCACCGGCGCGTGCGACAGCTCCAGGTGCGGCGCGATCATCCCGCCGTCGAAGAGCGCGCTGCCCAGCCCGGTGCCGAGCGTCAACACCAACTCGCAGCCGGTCCCGGCGACCACGCCGGCGCCGTGCACCTCGGCGTCGTTGAGCACCAGCGCGGGCATCCCGAACGCCTCGGCCAGCGCGCCGCGCGCGTCGTACCCGGACCATTCCGCGACCAGGCCCTCATCGACGCGGCTGCGCGGCCCGGCGCGGGTCACGTAGTGCGGCGTGGCCACCACGACGCCGTGCCGGATCATGCCGGGCATGCCGACGGTGAGCCGGTCCGCCGCGGGCAGCCGGGCGCCGAGATCCAGCAGCGTCCGCACGAACAAGGTCGGGGGCAGCGGGTACGGCGTGGGCACGCGCAGCGGGCGGGCCCGCATGGTGCCGGCGGCGTCCAGCACGGAGGCCTTGATCCCGCCGCCCCCGCAGTCGATCGCCAGTGTGGTCGCCACGGCTGTGAGTCTCCCTCAGCGGTGTACCTGCCCGAGCGCGGGTCACGGTAATCCGGATGCGCCCGCCGGTAGGCTCGGTGACCTGATGAGCGCCACGTTGATCGCCAAGGATCTCACCGCCGGCCACGGTGACCGTCTCCTCTTCGAAGACCTGAGCCTGGTCGTCGCGCCCGGCGACGTGATCGGCCTGGTCGGGGTGAACGGCGCCGGCAAGTCCACGCTGCTGCGCACGCTCGCCGGGCTCCAGCCCCGCGAGCAGGGTTCGGTGGCGTTGAGCCCGCCCGGCGCCACGGTCGGCTACCTGCCGCAGGAGCCGGAACGCCGGCCGGGTGAGACGGTCCGGGACTTCCTGGCCCGGCGAACCGGCGTGACCGCCGCGCAGGCCGCGCTGGACGCCGCCACCGAGGCACTGACCGCCGGCGCGGCCGGCGCCGACGACGCGTACGCGAATGCCCTGGAACGCTGGCTCGACCTCGGCGGCGCGGATCTGGACGAACGGGCCGAGCAGGTCGCGGCCGAACTGGGCCTGGACGTCGGCCTGGACCATCCGACGACCGGGCTCTCCGGCGGGCAGGCGGCCCGCGCCGGGCTGGCGTCGCTGCTGCTCAGCCGCTACGACATCTTCCTGCTCGACGAGCCGACCAACGACCTCGACCTCGCCGGGCTGGACCGGCTGGAACGCTTCGTCACCGGGCTGCGCGCCGGCACGGTGCTGGTCAGCCACGACCGCGAGTTCCTCACCCGCACGGTCAACCGGATCGTCGAGCTGGACCTGCACCAGCGGCAGGTCAACCACTACGGCGGCGGCTACGCGGCCTTCCTGGAGGAGCGCGCCGTGGCGCGCCGGCACGCCCGCGAGGAGTTCGAGGAGTACGCCGACACGAAGGCCGACCTGGAGGCGCGTGCCCGCACCCAGCGCGCCTGGATGGAGAAGGGCGTGAAGAACGCCCGGCGCAAGGCCACCGACAACGACAAGATCGGCCGCAAGTTCCGCACCGAGTCGACCGAGAAGCAGGCCGCGAAGGCGAAGCAGACCGCCCGCCTGATCGAGCGGCTGGAGGTGGTCGAGGAGCCGCGCAAGGAGTGGGAGCTGCGGATGGAGATCGCCGCCGCGCCCCGCGCCGGCGCCGTCGTGGCCTCGCTCCGAGGAGCCGTGGTACGCCGGGGCGGCTTCACGCTCGGCCCGGTGGACCTCCAGATCGACTGGGCGGACCGGGTGGCGATCACCGGGGCGAACGGCTCCGGCAAGAGCACGCTGCTGGCCGCGCTGCTGGGGCGGCTGCAGCTGGACGAGGGGCACGCCGCGTTGGGGCCGGGCGTGGTGGTGGGCGAGGTGGACCAGGCGCGCGGGCTGTTCCTCGGCGACCAGCCGCTGCTCGACGCGTTCGCCGCCGCCGTACCCGATCTCAACCCGGCGGACGTCCGCACGCTGCTGGCCAAGTTCGGCCTGCGCGCCGACCACGTGCTGCGCCCGGCGGCGACACTCTCCCCCGGCGAGCGGACCCGGGCCGCGCTGGCGCTGCTCCAGGGCCGCGGCGTCAACCTGCTGGTGCTCGACGAGCCGACCAACCACCTCGACCTGGCCGCGATCGAGCAACTGGAGTCGGCGCTCGCCACCTATCCCGGCACGCTGCTGCTGGTGACCCACGACCGGCGGATGCTGGACGCGGTGAGCGTGAACCGGCGGCTGCGGGTGACCGAGGGACGGATCGCCGAGGACTGATCCGTGCCGACCGGCCGGCCCGGGGCCACAATGACCTCATGCTCAAGTGGGAGTACGCGCTGCTGGTCCGCCGCCGCCAGGCGGCCGCCACCGACGCCGGGTGGGAGATCGTGTTCATCTGGTACGGCCCGGACGGCTCCATGATCGACGTCACGCCGTACGGCGACACCGCGCTGGCCCACCTCAACCGGGCCGGTGACCAGGGCTGGGAGCTGGTCTCGATGAGCGAGGACCCGTCCCTGCCCGGCAACGCCGAGCTGCACCGCTACCACCTCAAACGCCCGAAGCCGGCCTCCCCCCAGCCCCGCCAACGCATGCGCCCGACCCGCCCCACCCGCCGAACCCTCCCCACCTGACCCACCCCTTCCCGCCCTCCCCGCCCTCCCCGCCCTCCCCCGCCCTCTCAGGGGGTTGATCATGAAGTTGGCGGCAGCCGCTGCCCGTTTTGCCCCCGCCAACCTCATGGTCAACGGGGTGCCTGGGCGCGCGACCCACCCGCATGGCTCCCGAGGAGCCCGGTGGTCAATCCGGCCGGCCCAGGTCCGGCCCGGCCGGTCAGTCTGGTCGGCCCGGCCCGTCCGGTCAGTCCGGTCGGTCCGGTCAGTCCGGTCAGCACGGCGGCGCGCCCCGCCCACACGGCCCTGGCCCAGCCAGTCTGGTCCGGCCGGCGCGGCGGCGCGACCTCGCCCGCGCGGTCCCTGCCCAGCCCGACCCGGCCCAGCCCGACCCGGCCCAGCCCCAGCCCAGCCCAGCCCGGCCCAGCCCAGCCCGGCCCAGCCCGGCCCGACCCAGCCCAGCCTGGCCCGGCACGCGGGAGTTGACCAAGGAGTTCGCGTCAGTGGACAGCGCATCCGGCGACCACAAACTCCTTGATCACGGGAGTGGGGGGTGATGAGCGAGGACGGGGAGGGTGGGGCGGGGCGGGGGTGGGTGCCGGGGCGTCCGGCCGCAGGTGGGCGTATATCTGGGCGGAATGGGGGTAACGCGCCGCCGGAGGTGGCGCATGGTGGCGATGGGGCAGGCCGCGCTCTCGGGTGAGCGGCTCCGGCAGGCCGACGGCTTCCTCGCCGAGGCGTGGGCCGACCTGGCGGAGCACGACGAGCGGTTGCGCGGGACGACGGTCGAGGTGCGGTTCGACCGGGGCGTGGCGCATCTGACCGGCGAGGTCGACGATCCGGCGCAGCTACGGCTGGCCCGCGAACTGATCGGCAGGTTGTCCGGGGTGCTCGGGGTGTGGTGCCGGGTCGCTGTCGCCGGCCGTCCGCCGGTGGTCGTCGACCTGGGCTGCGGGGCGACCAAGCAGTGGCCGGGCAACCTGGGGCTGGACATCTATCCGGCGCCCGGGGTGGACGCGGTCGCCAACCTCTCCGGCTCGCTGCCGCTACGCGACGACTCGGTGGACGTGTTCTTCGCGGTGCACATCGTCGAGCACCTGATCGACTTCCTGCCGCTGTTCGACGAGTGCCACCGGGTGCTCCGGCCCGGCGGCGTGCTGCACGTGATGAGCCCCTGGTGGCGGCACGTCAACGCGGTGGCCGACCCGACGCACGTCCGCCTGCTCGACGTCCAGACGTTCAAAGGTATCTGCGGTCAGCGCCCGCCCGGCGCCCCGCGCTGGTATCCGCTGCACGTCGGCTGCGACGGCGCTTCGGTCTTCGCCGACCTGACCCCGCTCCCCCCGAACGCCCCCGCCCCACCCCTCTCCCACCTGGCCCGCTTCTTCGACTGACCCGACCCCACCCCGACCCCACCCCACCCCGCCCCACCCCACCCACCCCGCGATCTTGCACTTTGGGCCCCGCCCATGGGGCAAATGTCCCGTATGCCGGGGCGGGAACTGCAAGATCAGCGGGGAGAGGGGGCGGATTCGCGGAGGGCCAGGCGGTGCGGGGCGACCAGTTCGCGGGGCGGGGCGTCGCGGTCGGCGGTGAGACGGCCGGCGAGCAGTTCGACCGCCAGGCGGGCGATGCGCTCCTTGTCCGGGGCGACCGTGCTCAGCGTGGGGATCGAGAACCGGCCGTCCTCGATGTCGTCGAAGCCGGCGACCGCGACGTCCTCCGGCACGCGCAGGCCGGCCTCGTGCAACGCGCGCAGCGCGCCGAGCGCGAGCGTGTCGTTGAAGCAGAAGACGGCGTCGGGGCGTACCTCGGCGGTGAGCAGGTGCCGCATGGCGGCGGCGCCGTCCGCGCGGTGCCAGGCCGGCGCGGGCGCCACCAGGCTGTCGTCGTACTCGATGCCGGCCTCGGCCAGCGCGGTGGCGTAGCCGGCCAGGCGTAGCCGGGCGCTGGCGCCCTCGGGGGTGCGCTGGGAGCCGATGGCGGCGATCCGGCGGCGGCCGAGCCCGACCAGGTGGGCGGTGATCTCCCGGGCGGCGGCCACGTTGTCGATCATGACGTGGTCGGCGGGGCCGTGGTCGACGCGCTCGCCGAGCAGCACCATGGGCAGGCCGTCGAGGCTGGCGAGGTCGTCGGCGGTGAGCGCGAGCGGGCTGAGGATCAGCCCGTCGATCATGTGGTCGCCGATCCCGCTGGCGGCCTTGCGCTCCTGCTCCGGGCCGCCGCCGGTCTGGTCGATCAGCACCGTCCAGCCGTGCTCGGCGGCGGCGACGACCACGTGCCGAGCCAGCTCGGCGAAGTACGGGATGTCGAGCTCCGGCACGGCCAGCGCGATCACGCCGGTGCGCCCCTTGCGGAGGTTGCGGGCCGACAGGTTGGGCCGGTAGTGCAGCTCGGCGATGGCCTCCTCGACCCGGGCCCGGGTGTCGGCGCGCACGTGCTGGTAGCCGTTGACGACGTTCGAGACGGTCTTCACCGACACGCCGGCCCGCTCCGCCACGTCCTTGAGCCTGTGCCGCACTTGACTTCCCTCCCCGCTGAGCGCTCCGGCCGCACTCTACCGCGTCACGACGACGTAACGACCTCTTTACATTGCGGGTTACAACGTTGTAGAAACCAGGGGCACGGTGACCACGGTCACCGGGGAACAGCTCCGACGGAAAGGTGGCATACGTGCCGAACGCACAGCTCACGGTCGACCCGGCGTTCCGGGTCGGTCCGGCCGACCGCCGGATCTTCGGCTCCTTCGTCGAGCACATGGGGCGGTGCGTCTACGGCGGGGTCTACGAACCCGGTCACCCCGACGCCGACCCGCGCGGCTTCCGTCGCGACGTGCTCGACCTGACCCGGGAGATGGGCGTCTCCGTGGTCCGCTACCCGGGCGGCAACTTCGTCTCCAGCTACCGCTGGGAGGACGGCGTCGGCCCGGCCGGTGACCGGCCGCGCCGGCTCGACCTGGCCTGGAAGACGATCGAGACCAACGCGTTCGGGCTGAACGAGTTCATGACCTGGGCCGCCGAGGCCGACGTCGAGCCGATGATGGCGGTCAACCTCGGCACGCGCGGCGTCGCCGAGGCCTGCGACCTGCTGGAGTACGCCAACCACCCGGGCGGCACCCAACTCTCCGACCTGCGCCGCAAGCACGGCGCCGAGCAGCCGTACGGGGTACGGCTGTGGTGCCTCGGCAACGAGATGGACGGCCCGTGGCAGGTCGGCCACAAGACCGCCGACGAGTACGGCCGGCTGGCCGCCGAGACCGCCCGCGCGATGAAGATGATCGACCCGTCGATCAGCCTGGTCGCCTGCGGCAGCTCCAACCGGGGCATGCCCACGTTCGCCGGGTGGGAGGCGACCGTGCTGGAGCACACCTACGAGCACGTCGACTACATCTCCGCCCACACCTACTACGACCCCTCCGACGGCGACCGGGCCAGCATCCTCGCCTCCGCCGTCGACATGGACGCGTTCATCACCGAGGTGACCGCCACCGCCGACCACGTCGGCGCCAAGCTGCGGCAGAAGCGCAAGCTGAAGATCTCCTTCGACGAGTGGAACGTCTGGTACCAGTCGCGCCTCCAGGCCGACCTGGACCGGCGCGGCTGGGTGGAGGCGCCCGCGCTGATCGAGGACGACTACACCGCGGACGACGCGGTGGTGGTCGGCGACCTGCTGATCACGCTGCTCCGGCACGCCGACCGGGTCGGGGTGGCCTGCCAGGCCCAGCTCGCCAACGTGATCGCCCCGATCCGCACCCGGACCGGCGGCCCGGCCTGGCGGCAGAGCATCTTCCACCCGTTCGCGCTGACCGCCCGGTACGCGCGCGGCACCGTGCTGCGCACCGAGCCGGTCGGCCCGACGTACGAGACCAAGCGGTACGGCGACGTGCCGGTGCTGGACACCGTCGCCGTGCACGACGAGGAGACCGGCGAGCTGGCCGTCTTCGCGGTCAACCGGGGTCCGCACGACCTCCCGCTCGACCTGGACCTGCGCGGCCTGCCGGGGCTGCGCGGGGAGGCGCACACCACGCTCGCGGTCGGGGACGACCCGGCCGCCACGAACACCGAGGCGGATCCCGAGCGGGTCACGCCCCGGGAGCTCACCACCCCCACTCTCGACGGCGGCCGCTGCACCGTGGCGCTCCCCGCCACCTCCTGGAACCTGCTGCGCTTCACACCTCAGCAGTGACCGGCCCATACTCCACATCCGTCCCCCAAGGAGTTCCCATGATCCAGAACGAGTTGAGCCGGCGGCGTCTGCTCGGCCTCGGCGTCGGCCTCGGCGCGGCGGCCTCGCTGACCCTGGCCGGATGCGGTGGCGGCAGCAGCAGTCCCGACCGCGCCGGCTCGGCCGGCAACGGCGGCAAGGACTACACCGGCCCCAAGGTCGACCTGAAGCTGTGGAACGGCTTCACCGGCGGCGACGGCGAGATCTTCAAGACGCTGGTCCAGCAGTTCAACAGCGAGCACCAGAACATCGCGGTCAGCGTGGTCACCTACGAGTGGGCGGACTACTACAGCAAGCTGCCCGGCGCGGTCTCCAGCGGCAGCGGGCCGGACATCGCGGTCATGCACATGGACCAGCTCGCCACGTTCGCCGCCCGCGGCACGATCAGCGAGCTGGACGACGTGGCCAAGACGCTGGAACTCAGCGAGGGCGACTTCGCCCCCACGGTGTGGAAGGGCGGGCTCTACAACGAGAAGCGGTACGGCATCCCGCTGGACATGCACCCGCTCGGCTTCTACTACAACAAGGCGGTCATGCAGAAGGCCGGCCTGGACCCGGAGAAGCCGCCGGCCACCCGGGACGAGTACACCGCCGCGCTGACCGAGCTGAAGAAGTCGGGCGTGCAGGGCTTCTGGGTCAGCCCGTTCCAGTTCACCGGCGGCATGACGTTCTACAGCCTGCTGCACCAGTGGGGCGGGAAGCTCTTCGACGACGAGGTGGCCAAGGCGACGTTCAACTCCGACCCGGCGGTCGAGGCGTGCACCTGGCTGGTCGACCTGATCAAGCAGGGTCACTCACCGGCCAACGTCGGCCAGGACGCCGACTACCTGGCGTTCAAGAGCGGCAAGAACGCGTTCAACTGGAACGGCATCTGGCAGATCAACGACCTGAAGAAGAGCCCGAACGTGCAGTGGGGTGTGGCGCCGCTGCCCCAGATCGGCAGCCAGCAGGCCGCCTGGGCGAACTCGCACAACTTCACCATCGTCAAGCAGCGCTCGGCGAACGAGAACAAGGTCTCCGGCGCCAAGGTCTTCATCAACTGGCTCAGCCAGCACTCGCTGGACTGGGCCAAGGGCGGCCAGGTGCCGGCCCGTAAGGCGGTCCGGGAGAGCGCCGAGTTCAAGGCGCTCACCGAGGTCAACGCGCTCGCCCCGGAGCTGGAGTACGCGGCGTTCCCGCCGGCCGTGCCGGGCCTCGGCGAGGTCGTCCTGACGTTCTACAACGCCTTCAACGAGGCCGCGCTGAACAAGAAGTCGCCGAAGCAGGCGCTCGACGACGGCGTGGCCAAGGCCAACAAGCAGCTCGAGGACAACCGCAAGAAGTACGGGAACTGATCCGTCGTGGCGGACGTGATCGAGGTCGGGGCGGCGCGGAACGGCGCGCCGCCCCCGGCGGGGCGTACCCGGCGCCGGGGCGCGACGGAACGCGGCAACCGGTCGACGCCGTACCTCTTCCTCGCGCCGTACCTGGTCCTGTTCGGTGTCTTCGGGCTGGCGCCGATCCTGTTCGGTGTCTGGATCAGTCTGCACCAGTGGGACCTCCAGTTGCCCAACCGGCCGTTCATCGGGCTGGACAACTATCAGGACCTGTTCTCCAGTGACTCGGCCATCTACGGGGACTGGTGGTCCAGCGTCCGGGCGACAGGCATCTTCACGCTGTTCTCGGTGCCGCTGCTGGTGGTGATCCCGCTGGGGCTGGCGCTGCTGCTCAACCGCTCGTTCCCCGGCCGCACCTTCTTCCGGGCCGCGTTCTTCGCCCCGTACGTGCTGGGCGTGGCGGTGATCGGCCTGCTCTGGCGCTTCCTGCTGGACGCCAACCTGGGCCTGGTCAACCGGGTGCTCGGCGCGGTCGGGCTCCCGTCGGACACGCCGTGGGTCACCGACGTGCCGTGGGCCTGGGTCTCCCTGGTCGGCGTGACGGTGTGGTGGACCTGCGGCTTCAACGCGGTGATCTACCTGGCTGGCCTCCAGGACATCGCGCCGGAGCTGTACGAGGCGGCGAAGGTCGACGGCGCCGGCGGGTGGGACCGGTTCCGCCACGTGACGATCCCCGGCCTGCGCCCGGTCATGCTCTTCGTCCTCACCACCACGATCCTCGCCTCGGCGAACGTCTTCGGGCAGGCGCTCCTGATCACCCAGGGCGCGCCGGGCGAGCAGACCCGGACGGTGGTCTGGCGGATCGTGGACGAGGGCCTACGTGACTACGACGCCGGTCGGGCCGCCGCGATGAGCGTGTTCTTCGCGCTGATGCTGGCCGTGGTGAGCGTCGTCAACTTCCGGCTGTTCCGCTACCGGGAAGACTGAGGGGCCGACCATGTCGAAACTGCGCCCGGTGCTGCGCTACGCCGTACTGCTCCTGATCACCGCGATCTTCGTGACCCCCGTGGTGTGGATGCTGCTGACGTCGGTGAAGACGTACGACGCCGCCCAGCAGGTCCCGCCGAGCTGGCTGCCGAACCCGTTCTCCACCTACGGCTACGACCGGATCCTGAACGACACCGCCAACCCGGTGCTGCGCTGGTTCCTCAACAGCATGCTGGCGGCCACCCTGCACACGCTGCTGGTGCTGGTCACCGCGTCGATGGCCGCGTACGCGCTGGCCCGGATGCGGTTCCGCGGTCGCGGCCTGCTGTTCGCGCTGATCGTCGGCACGCTCTTCCTGCCGCCCACCTCGCTGATCATCCCGAACTTCATCATCGCCGAGAAGCTGAGCTGGATCGACACGCTGACCGTGGTGGTCGTGCCCGGCGCGGCGAGCGCGTTCGGGGTGTTCTTCCTGCGTCAGTTCTTCCTCTCCATCCCGGCCGAGCTGGAGGAGGCGGCGGTGCTGGACGGGGCGAACCAGTGGCAGATCTTCCGGCAGGTGCTGCTGCCGCTGTCGAAACCGGCCCTGGCCACGCTGGCGGTGTTGTCGTTCCTGACCAACTGGAACGACTTCCTCTGGCCGGTGTACGTGTTGTTCAGCCCCGAGCGGCTGACCCTGCCGGCGGGCCTGGGCCTGCTCCAGGGCGCGTACGTGACCGACTATCCGGTGATCATGGCGGGCGCGATGCTGGCCAGCGTACCGGTGCTGATCCTGTTCGTGTTCGCCCAGCGTCACGTCATCCAGGGCGTCTCCCGCAGCGGCCTGAAGGGATGACCGGCCGACTCACCAGGCGGCGCGGCGCGGTGGCCCTGGCCACCGCGCCGCTGCTCGCCGCGCTGCTGGTCGCCGGTTGTGACGGCGGCTCCACCCCATCGAGTACGCCGGAGGGCGCACGCGTGTTCACCAACCCGGTCGTCCGGACCGACGCTCCCGACCCGCAGGCGATCCGGGTCGGCGACACCTGGTACCTGTTCCACACCAACGCCGGCGGCCGGAACGTCCCGGTGCTCACCTCGCCCGACCTGGTCGAGTGGACCCCGGCCGGTGACGCGCTGCCGGAGCTGCCGGACTGGGCGGACGCCGGCAAGACGTGGGCGCCGGAGGCGATCCAGCTCGCCCCGGACCGGTTCGTCCTCTACTACACAGTCGCCGACCGCGCCTCCGGCCGGCAGTGCCTGGGTCGGGCGGTGGCCGGTACGCCGCTCGGGCCGTACCTGGACGACTCCGACAAGCCGCTGGTCTGCCAGCCGGAGCTGGGCGGCTCGATCGACGCCAGCCCGTTCCGGGACACCGACGGCAGTCTCTGGCTGCTGTGGAAGAACGACGGCAACGCGATCGGGGTGGACACCTGGCTCTGGTCGCAGCGGCTGACGCCGGACGGGCTGCGGCTGACCGGCCCGGCCACGAAGCTGCTGAAGCAGACCGAGCCGTGGGAGGGCACCCTGATCGAGGGGCCGTTCTTCCACCGGCACGACGGGAAGCTGTTCCTGTTCTTCGCCGCGAACGCCTACGACAGGGACGTCTACGCCGAGGGGTACGCGGTCTGCGAGAGCCCGACCGGCCCGTGCGTGAAGGCGCCGGAGAACCCGATCCTGAAGAGCAACGACGTGGCCACCGGGCCGGGGCACGCCTCGATCGTCGAGCAGGACGGCCGCACCTGGCTGCTCTACCACGCGTGGCCGCCGGGCCAGGAGGGCACCACCGACCCGGGCCGCCAGATCTGGCTGAACGAGTTGCTCTGGACCAACGGCAAGCCATCCGTCCACGGCCCCCTCCAAACCGTGACCCGGTAAGGAGGGGCCCCCTCTTAACGCCTCCGGTATAGAAGGGGCCCCCTCTCAACACCGAGTGTTAAGAGGGGGCCCCTCCTTCAACTGCGGACTCAGGGGGTGGGGGCGGGCTCGGGGGTGTCCTCCGCGTGCTCGCGGCGGGCCAGCCGGTTCTTGCGGTGCCCGTAGCCGAAGTAGATGATCGCGCCGAGCGCCATCCAGATCAGGAACCGCACCCAGGTCTCCACCGACAGGTTGAGGCTGAGGTAGAGGCAGGCCACCGCCGTGACGATCGGCAGCACCGGCGAGAACGGCACCTTGAACGGCCGCTCCAGATCGGGGCGCCGCTTGCGCAGGATCGGCACCGCGAGCGCGACCAGCATGAACGCGCAGAGCGCGCCGATGCTGACCAGGTCGGCCAGCGCGGAGAGCGGCAGGAAGCCGGCGAGCAGCGCCACCACCACCGTCATGATCGCGGCGATCCGGTACGGGGTGCCCCAGCGCGGGTGCACCTTGGCGATCGACGGCGGGATGAGCCCGTCCCGGGCGATGGCGAAGCCGATCCGGCCCATGGCCACCAGGTCGACCAGGATGACGCTGGTCAGACCGGCGACGGCGGCGATGGAGACGAGCACCGCGGCCCAGCCGGCGCCGACCGCCCGGAACGCGGACGCGATCGGCGCGCCCTCGTCGATCTCGGTGTACTTCACCATGCCGACCACGACCAGCGAGACACCGATGTACAGCGCGGTGGAGATGACAAGCGTGCCGAGCAGACCGAGCGGCAGGTCGCGCTTGGGCTTGCGGGTCTCCTCACCCAGGTTCGCCACGGCCTCGAACCCGGTGTACGCGAAGAACACCACCGCGGCGGCGGTGAGCACCCCGACGAAGCCGAACACGGACGGCTCCAGCCCGAACAGGAGCTGGGTCACCGGCTGCTTGATGCCGTCGTCACCGGCGCCGGCCGGCTCGGCGGACGGGATGAACGGGGTGAGGTTGGCCGCCTTCACGAAGAACAGGCCGGCGATGATGACGAAGGCACAGATCGCCACCTTCACCAGCACCAGCACGTTGGTGACCCGGGCGGACTCGCGGATGCCGACGATGGCCACCACGCCGAGCACCAGCACGATGCCGATCGCGCCGAGGTTGACGATGCTGCCCTCCTCGGCGAACCAGGCGCTGGGCAGGCCGAACAGGTCGGTGAGATAGCCGGACCAGCCCCGGGCCACCACCGCCGCGCCGAGTGAGAACTCCAGCAGCAGGTCCCAGCCGATGATCCAGGCGACGATCTCGCCCATGGTCGCGTACGCGTAGGTGTAGGCGCTGCCGGCGGTCGGCACGCTGGAGGCCAGCTCGGCGTAGCAGAGCGCGGCGAGCAGCGCGACCAGGCCGGCGATGCCGAAGGAGATCACCACGCCCGGGCCCGCGCTGTTCTTCGCCTCCACGCCGGTCAGCGTGAAGATCCCGGTGCCGATCACGATCCCGATGCCGAAGCCCATCAGGTCGACGGGCCCGAGCCGGCGGCGCAGCCCCGGCTTGCCGTCTTCGCCGTCGGCGTCGCCCTGGGCGATGACGTCCTGGATCGGCTTGGTCCGCAGGACTGACATGGATCACCTCCCCCAACGGTGCGACCACCGTGGTCGGCGGTCCGTGACCGGCCAAGCTACCCAGCCGTTTCGGTCCCCAATCCCGCACGGGAGGTGTCGGAATGGTCACGATGCGCGGCGTGGGCCGGCTCACCCGTGGCCCCGTTCCGGCACGGCCGGCATCGATCCGGTCCAGGGTCTTGCGCCGGATCGGGAATGATGAAAGTTTCCTACTCGTGACGCACGTCGCACGGCGAATCTTGCCGACCGCGGCGGCGCCACCCGTCCCCCCGGACCCGACGAAGGGACCGCACCGCATGAAGGCAACTCCGCTCAGAGCCGCCGCGCTGGCCGTGGCGCTGCTCGGCGCGCTGGTCGCCGGCACCCCGGCGCAGGCCGCGCCGGACGAGACGACCACTAACTCCACCACCGACTGCGTGACGAACCCGGCCACCCCCAAGCGGCAGTTCCGGGCCATGTGGATCGCCTCGGTGACGAACATCGACTGGCCCAGCAAGGACTCCTGGACCGCGCCGGACCAGGTCGCCAAGCAGAAGGCCGAATACCTGGGCTGGCTCGACCTGGCCCAGAAGCTCAACCACAACGCCGTCGTGGTCCAGGTCCGTCCGACCGCCGACGCGTTCTGGCCGTCGCCGTACGAGCCGTGGTCGGAATACCTGACCGGGGTACGCGGCAAGGACCCGGGTTGGGACCCGCTGGCCTTCCTGGTCGCCGAGTCGCACAAGCGGAACCTGGAGTTCCACGCCTGGTTCAACCCGTACCGCGTCTCCATGCCGGCCCCCGGTGGCGCCGGCGCCGACCTGTCCAAGCTCGCCCCGGACAGCCCGGCCCGGGCGCACCCGGACTGGGTGTTCGCCTACCCGCCGGCCGGCGTCGCCGGCAGCCGGCTCTACTACAACCCCGGCATCCCGGCGGTCCGCGAGTTCGTCCAGACCGCGATGATGGACGCGGTCAACCGGTACGACGTCGACGGCGTGCACTTCGACGACTACTTCTACCCGTACCCGAGCGGCACCTGGCAGGTGCCCGACGACGCCACGTTCGCGCAGTACAACCGGGGCTTCACGGACAAGGCCGACTGGCGGCGGGACAACATCAACCTGCTGATGCAGGAGATGAACACCAAGATCAAGGCGGCCAAGCCGTGGGTGAAGTTCGGCGCCAGCCCGTTCGGGATCTGGCGCAACGCCTCGGCCGACCCGAACGGCTCGGACACCACCGGCTCGCAGTCGTACGACATCATCTCCGCCGACACCCGTAAGTGGATCAAGGAGGAGTGGATCGACTACGTCGTGCCGCAGCTCTACTGGTACATCGGCCAGTACCCGGCCGCCGACTACGCCCGGCTGGTGCCGTGGTGGGCCGAGCAGGTGCGCGGCACCAAGGTCCAGCTCTACATCGGCCAGGCCGACTACAAGAGCGGCGAGCCGGCGTACGGGTCGTTCTGGATGAACCCGCGCGAACTGTCCGACCACCTCACGCTCAACCGGTCGTACCCGGAGGTGCTCGGCAACGTGCACTTCTCCGCGGTGCAGGTCCGGGCCAACCGGCTCGGCGCCACCGACATCTACGCGGCCGAGCACTACTCGCGCCCCGCGCTGGTGCCCACCATGACGCACCTGCCGCACAAGCCGCTGCTGTTCCCGGTGGTCACCCGGGCCCAGCGGGAGGCGGACGGGGTACGGCTGAGCTGGCGGCAGCCCGCCGACGGCAAGGGCCCGCTCGGCACCGCCACCTCGTACGCGATCTACCGGTTCGACGGCCTCGGCCTGGCCGGGCGCTGCGACTTCGCCGACGCGTCCCACCTGGTCGGCACCGTCCGGGCCACCGACGGTGACGTGCAGTCCTGGGTGGACACCACGGCGGTCGCCGGCAAGCGCTACACCTACCACGTGACCGCGCTGGACCGCCTGGCGAACGAGAGCCCGGCCAGCCCGCCGCGCTTCGTCCGCTGACCCGTCGCGAATGCCCCCGGACCGCCACCACGATCCGGGGGCATTCGTCTGTTCGGGCGGATGTCAGCGAGCCGTTCTCCCGGCCATCGCCACAGGTCATCCCACTGATCGACACTCTTCCACATCCGGAGACCCCGGCCCCACCGTCCCGACGGAGGTACCCATGTCCCGTCGCCTCGCCACCACACTCGCCACCGCCCTGATCACGCTGCTCGCCACGCTCGGCCTGGCCGCGCCGGCCACCGCCGCGGTGAGCACCGAGCAGAAGCTCGCGGTGCTGTCCACCTGGACCCAGACCAGCGCCACCAGCTACAACGCCTGGAACAGCGCCCGCCTCGACCGGGCCCCCTGGACCGGGTACGGCTTCGACTGGTCCACCGACTACTGCTCGTCCAGCCCGGACAACCCGCTCGGCTTCCGCTTCAACCTCTCCTGCTACCGGCACGACTTCGGCTACCGCAACCACAAGGCCATGGGCATCTTCCCGGCCAACAAGTCCCGCCTGGACAGCGCGTTCTACGCGGACCTGAAGCGGGTCTGCGCCACCTACAACTCGGTGGTCCGGCCGGCCTGCTACAGCCTCGCCTGGACCTACTACCAGGCGGTCAGCGTGTTCGGCTCGCTCGCCGCCGTGCAGCAGGCCGACCTCGACCGCGCCGCGCGGATGAAGGCCGACGCGGAACGCCGCGCCACCACCCGCACCTGACCCACCCACCCACCACCCCACGCCCACCCCACCCCCACCCCACCCCGGGGCGCTCCGCGCCACCCCACCCCGGGCGCGCACGCTTTCACGGAAAGAGTGGCTATCCGGGCCGCAATAGCCACTCTTTCCGTGAATCTGCGAACAGGGGGCGGGTGGGGGGTGGGGGTGGGGTGGGGGTCAGCCTGTGGTGCTGCGGGGTTCGGCCGCCGGGCGGGGGGTGGGCGGGCCGAACCAGAGTGAGTCGGCCGACAGGTCCGGATGCTCGATGTGCAGCGCCAGCGCTGCCGCCTCGTCCAACCGCAGGCCCGCCCCCGCGCCGTACGCCGCGTCGAACGCCTCGTCGCCCAGAGTCCGGCGCAGCTCCGCCTGCCGGGTCAGCCAGTACGGCTCGTAGATGCCCGGGGTGGCGCGCAGGCTCGCCCGGGTGGCCTGGGCCGCGCCGAAGAGCCGGGCCGCGGCCACCGCGTCCCCGGCCAGCGCACAGCGCACCGCGATCGCGTTCACCGTGTCGCAGGCCCGACCCAGGTAGCCGTGACTCATCCGGGAGCGCAACGCCACCAGCAGGTGCTCGTGCGCCGCGACCAGATCACCCCGGGCCAGCGCCACCATGCCGAGCAGCATGTCCACCGAGCGGCGGCCCCGCTCCACCGGGCGGGTCGCCTCCACCGGGCGCGCCGCGCCGAGCACCTCGGCCGCCTCGTCCAACGCGCCCCGACGCCAGAGCAGCTCGGCGAGGTTGTAGACGGCGAGCAGCGCGTCGCCGACCACGTCCTGCGCGTACGCCCAGTCGATCACCTCGCGGCAGATCCGCTCCGCCTCGGCGAACTGGCCCATGTCCACGAGCGGCGCGGCGCGGCCGGCCAGCACCCGCGCCAGCAGGCCCAGGTCACCGGCCTGCCGGGCGGCCGCCTCGGCCCGCTGCGAGTAGCGCAGCTCCTCCGCGAACTCCCCGTCCGCGCCGGCGTGCAGCGAGTGCATGTGGTACGCGGCGGCCAGCTCGGCCTCCGGGATGTCCTCGCCCGTCTCGGCGATCCGGCCGTAGAGCCGGAACAGCCAGAGTCGCCCCTCCCGGGCCAGGCCACGCTCCCGCCACCACTGGTCCAGCCCGCCGGCCAGGTGCAGCCCCGACCGGGCGCTGCCCCCGGTGGCGCACCAGCGCAACGCGGCCCGAAGTTCCCCGGCCAGCGGGTCCAGCGCGTACAGGGAGAGCGTCACCGGCCGGCCGTCCGGCCCCAGGTGCGCCCGGTCCAGCGCGTGCCGGCACCAGGCGACGTGCCGGTCCCGGGCGCTCTGCTCCTCACCGGTCTCGATCAGCCGGCGGGCCGCGTACGCCCGGATCGGGTCCAGCATCCGGTAGGTGCTGCCCGAGGCGTGCGGCTCGGCCAGCACCATCGACTTGTCGACCAGCACCGACAGCGGGTCCAGCGGATCCTCGTCCAACAGCCACTGCACGGTCGGCAGGTCCACCGGGCCGGCGAAGACCGCCATCCAGCGCAGCAGCCGGGACGAGCGCGCGCCCAGCGTCCGGTACGACCAGGTCACCGTGGCCTGGATGGTCAGGTGCCGCTCGCTGGCCGACCGCTGCACCGCCCGGGTCGCCGGCGTCGGCGGGGCCGCCCCGGTCGCGGCGGCCACCAGGTCCACGGTGTCCTGCTGGTTGCCGCTCCAACCGGCCTCGACCGGGGGCGGCTCCGCCGACTCACGGCCGGCGTCCAGCGTGCCCAGCATGTCGTCGAGCCGCTCGGCCAACTGCCCGGCCGAGAGCACCCGCAGCCGCGCCGCGGCCAGCTCGATGGCGAGCGGCAGCCCGTCCAGCCGGCGCACCACCCGGCGCAGGTCGGCCTGCTCGGTCGCCGCCGGCGGCCGGCCGCCCCGGGCCGCCGCGGTCCGGTCCAGCAGCAGGGCCACCGCGTCGCTCGCGCCGCCGTCGGGCACCTCGTCGACCGACAGCGGCGGGATCCGCCACACCACCTCACCGGGTACGCCGAACGACTCCCGGCTGGTCGCCAGCACCCGCACCCCCCGGCCACCGGCCAGCAGCCGGGAGATCACCTCGGCCGACGCGGCCGGCTGGGCGTCGCAGGTGTCCAGCACCACCAGCATCCGGCGGGGGGCGGCGTACTCGACCAGGGTGTCGACCATCGGCCGGCCCGGCTCCGGGCGGAGGCCGAGCACGGCGGCGATCTCGAACGCGACCAGCCCCGGGTCGGTCACCGCGGCGATGTCGACGAACCAGACGCCGTCCGGGTAGTCCTCGACGATCCCGGAGGCCAGCTCCACGGCCAGCCGGGTCTTGCCCGCGCCGCCCGCGCCGAGCACGGTCACCAGCCGGTACGCCTCGACCAGCCGCCCCAGCTCGGCCCGCTCGAAGTGCCGGCCGACGAACGAGGTGACCTGGGTGGGCAGGTTGTGCGCCGCCGCGTCGGCGGTACGCGGACGCGGGAACCGCCGCTCCAGACCGGGCGCGACGAGCTGGAACAGCCGTTCCCGGTCGTCGAACCCGCGCAGCCGGTGCAGGCCGAGATCCAGCAGCGACGCGCCGTCCGGCAGCGGATCCGCGTGCCGGGCGGTGGCCGCCGAGCAGAGCACCTGACCGCCGTGCGCGGCGGCGGCCACCCGGGCCGCCCGGTGCACCTCCGGACTGGCGTACTCACCGTCGCGGGGTTCGGCGTAGCCGGTGTGCAGGCCCATCCGGACCCGGGGGACGGCGTCGGCGTTGGGCCAGTCGTGGCTGGCGAGCGCGCGTTGCGCGGTCAGGCAGGCGCGCACGGCGGCGGCCGCGTCCGGGAAGGCGAGGAAGAACGAGTCGCCCTCGGTCAGCAGCTCCGACCCGTCCGTGCCGGCGAGCGTGTCGCGCAGCAGCCGGCGATGCTCCCGCAGCACCGGACGGTAGACCGGGCCGAGCATCCGGGCCATCCGGGTCGAGCCCTCGATGTCGGTGAACACGAAGGTCACCCACCCGCTGGGGAGGTGGATCGGTGGCGACATGCGTCGAACCTCCCCCCGCTGACGTCGGGTTCATGCTGCCCTATGACCGCGTCGTCACGCATCGTGAGAACGGGTAGGCGGATTCCGACCAAAAGTTCCCACCGGCGAAGAACGCCCGACGGGGATCAGCAGCCGCAGGCGCCGCCGCAGCAGCCCCCGCCGGCCGGCGCGGGTGCCCCGCCGGCCGGGCCGGAGCCACCCCGGCCGGTGAACGCCACGGTGGAGAGCAGCTTCACCGTGTCGGCGTGGCCCTGCGGGCAGGTGGCGGGCCGGGCGGCCTCGGCCATCGGGCGGTTGACCTCGAAGGTGTCGCCGCAGGCGCGGCAACGGAATTCGTACCGGGGCATGCGTACAGCGTACGGCCGGGCCTGACGATGTCGCACGGATGGGTGATACTCAACGGGTGGTGGACGGCGAACGGCGAGCGACGGCCCGGCCCCTGCGACCCGCCGCGCCGCCCGACGGCGGCGCCGGGCCGGTTCCCGGCCCACGGCGCGGCGAGCCCGCCCCACCCGCGAAGCCGGCTCCGCCGGCAGATTCCACCGCGAAGCCCGCCAGGGCGGCGGAGGCGGAGCCCGCCAGGGCGGCGGAGGCGGAGCCCGCCAGGGCGGCGGAGGCGAAGCCCACGCCCGATGCGACGCCTTCCCCCGAGGTGACGCCCACGACCGGGGCGACGTCCGCGACCGGGGCGAAGTCCACGACCGGGGCGGCCTCCGCGTCGGGGGCGACGTCCGATCCGGTTGCCACGCCGGCAACCGGGGCCGCGTCCACACCGGAGCCCGGAGTGCCGAAGGCCGGCGGTCGGCGGCGGCGGATGCCGTTCGCGCACGCCGGCCCGGTCCGGCCGGGGCAGCTCGCCGCGGGCGCGGCCCGCGCCACCCGGGACTGGTCACGCCGACCCAGCGGGCGCACCACGTTGCCCGCGCTGTTCCTGCT
Source organism: Micromonospora sp. NBC_01392 (assembly GCF_045040125.1). Taxonomy (NCBI): domain Bacteria; kingdom Bacillati; phylum Actinomycetota; class Actinomycetes; order Micromonosporales; family Micromonosporaceae; genus Micromonospora; species Micromonospora sp. NBC_01392. The sequence goes on from NZ_CP109549.1 coordinate 6,656,404, forward strand.
CGCCCTGGTCGGGGCCGCCGTCGCGGCCGGCGCGGTGCTCGTGCCGGCGGCCGTCCGCAAGCCGGAGCCGGTCGCGGTCGAGGCCACCAGCGCTCCCCCGGTCTACGGCGTGCCGCAGACCGGCGCCGTGCCGGGGCTGACCGGGGCGCCGCCGCCCACCGGCCCGACCGGCCTGCCCGGCACCATCGGGCCGACCGGCACACCGCTGCCGGGCGGGCCGACCGCCAACCCGGTCCTGCCCGGCGGTCGCCCGGCCGACGCGCTGGCCGGTTGGGCGCAGCAGGTCGGCCGCGCCACCGACATCCCGACCGTGGCGCTCCAGGCGTACGGCTACGCCGAGCTGGTGCTGGCGCAGACCCACCGCAGCTGCCAACTGAGCTGGACCACGCTCGCCGCGATCGGCTTCGTGGAGTCCGGGCACGGCTCGGCCAACCAGGCCAAGCTGGGCGCGAACGGGGTGGCCGTGCCGGAGATCCTCGGCGCGCGGCTCGACGGGCAGGGCGGCCGGTCCCGGATCCTCGACACCGACCAGGGTCTGCTCGACGGCGACAAGGAGTTCGACCGGGCGCTCGGCCCGATGCAGTTCATTCCCAGCACCTGGCAGGAGATCGGCGCGGACGCCGACAACGACGGGGTGAAGAACCCGCACGACATCGACGACGCGGCACTCGCCGCCGGTGAATACCTGTGCAAGGGCGGCCGGAACATGACCATTCCCGGCGACTGGTGGGGCGCCATCCTCTCCTACAACGACGTTCGCCGGTACGCGCAGGACGTCTTCACCAAGGCCGACGAGTACGGGCGGCGCAGCGGCACGTGACGTGACGGCGCGCGTACATTCGCGGACTCAACCCTTCCGTCTAGCTGCGGTTGACGGCAAGCTGTACGGGTGATGGTGCGCGAGTGGGACCCTCGGACCGCGTCGTCCGCCGAGATCGCGTCGCTGCTGGACACGCTGAACGCGGTCCTGGCGGCGGATCTGCCCCAGGATCCGCCCTGGCAGGCGAACTCCCTGCGGGAGTACCTCTCCGAGGTGATGCCCGGCGAGCGGCGGATCTCCTGGGTCGCCCAGGACGACCCGGCGCCGGACGGCACGCCCGGTGCGATCGTCGGGCACGTGCACGTGCTGCTGCTCGGCGGCATCGGCGTGCTGGAGGTGCTGGTGCATCCGACGCTGCGTCGCACCGGGATCGGCCGTGAGCTGGTGCGGGTGGCCGCCCGCCGGGTCTGGGACGAGGGCTTCCAGTCGATCGGCGTGGAGGTGGTCGGCGGCACCCCGGCCGTCGCGTTCTACGAGGCGCTCGGTTTCACCAGGGAGTACGTCGAGACCCGCAGCGTGCTCGACCTGGCCGCGGTGGACTGGCCGGCGCTGACCGAGATGGCCGCCGAAGTGGGCGCGGGCTACCACGTCGAGTTCTGCCCCGGCGGGCCGCCGGACGAGCTGATCGAGCCGTACGCGCGGGCCAAGGCCGAGGTGCGCGACGCCGACGACGGCGAGCTGCGCCCCAGCTCCTACGATCCGGAGCGGCTCCGCGACAGCCTCGCCACGTTGCACCGGCGGGGCATGAAGCCGTACATCGTGCTGGCGCTGCACGAGCAGACCGGAGAGGTGGCCGGGCTGACCGAGGTGGTGGTGCCGGCGCAGCACCCGACCCGGGCCGACCAGTACGACACCATCGTGGTCCGGGACCACCGCGGCTACGGCATCGACCGGGCCATCAAGGCGCGGATGCTGCTGGAGCTGCGTTCGGCCGAGCCCGAGCTGACCGAGGTGCAGACCTGGAACGCGCAGGCCAACGAGTCGATGCTGAAGGTCAACGCGGAGCTGGGCTACCAACCCGACCGCGACTGGTGCGAGTACGGCGTGGACGTCGCCGAGCTGGTGCACCGGCTGGACCCCCACCGCTGACGCCTGTTCACCAAACGGCTGCCCGGGGGATGGACGCCGGCCCGCCACGACCCTTAACGTGCGTTAGTTCCCGCCCACCCATCGTGGAGGCTCCATGCGCCCGTGCCGCACCTTAGCCGCGCTCGCGACCACCGCGGCCGTGTCCGTCACGGCCATCGGGATCGCACCCCCCGCGGCCAGCGCCGCGCCCACCGACCTGTTCATCTCCGAATACGTCGAGGGGTCGTCCAACAACAAGGCCGTCGAGCTGTTCAACGGCACCGGCGCGCCTGTCGACCTGGCTGCCGGCGGCTACCAGCTCCAGCTCTTCTTCAACGGCGCCAGCACCTCGACCAACGTGGCGCTGACCGGCACCGTCGCCGCCGGGGACGTGTTCGTCTTCGCCGCCGCGTCGGCCGCGCCGGCGATTCTCGCCCAGGCCGACCAGACGTACGGCGGCGCGCTGTTCAACGGCGACGACGCGATCGTGCTGCGCAGGGGCGAGACGGTGGTCGACTCCATCGGCCAGGTGGGCGTGGACCCGGGCACCGAGTGGGGCAGTGGGCTCACCAGCACCGCCGACAACACGCTGCGCCGACTGCCCTCGGTGAGCGCCGGCGACACCGACCCGGCCGACCCGTTCGACCCGGCCGCCCAGTGGGCCGGCTACGCCACCGACACGTTCGACGGGCTGGGCAGCCACACCGTCGACGGCGGCGGCCCGGTCGACCGGCCGGCGACGCTGACCTGCGGCGGCGCGCTGACCCTGGAGGCGGGCGCCACCGCCACCCGCGAGGTGACCGCGACCGACGTCGACGACACGATCACCGACCTGGCGGTCACCTCGGTCGTGCCGTCGCCGGCGAGCGGCTCGATCAGCCGTACCGCGTTCACGCCGGCGACCGCGACCGGCGGCACCGCCACCGCCACGCTGACCGCGACCGGCCTGCCGGCCGGCGCCTACACGGTCACCGTGACCTCGACGGACGCCGAGGGCGGCACCGCCACCTGCACGCTCACCGTGCAGGCGACAAGCGTGCTGTCGGTGGGCGAGGTGCAGGGCCGCACCGCCGACGACGAGAGCGGTCGCACCGACCGGTCGCCGTTCGCGCCGGCCACCGGCAACGGCACCAGCACCACGCTGTACGACGTGCGCGGCGTGATCACCGGCAAGTCGCTGACCCGCACCTCGGCCGGGGCCGACCAGTGGGGCTTCTACCTCCAGAGCCGGCTCGGCAGCGAGGACGGCGACCCGCTCACCTCGGACGGCATCTTCGTCTTCATGGGCTCGTTCACCACGCTGATCGGCGGCTACGCCCCGACCGTCGGTGAGGAGGTGGTGCTGCGCGGCCGGGTCTCCGAATACTTCAGCCAGACCCAGCTCTCCGGTGCCTCGCTGGTCCGCAAGCTCGACTCCGGGCTCGACGTGGACACCGCGGTCCGGGTGGTCGACGCGGTCCCGCCGGCCGAGGCGGACGCCGCCGACCTGTTCTGGGAGCGGCACGAGGGCGAGCGGGTGCGGGTCCGCGCCGGCAGCGGTGTCTCCGCGCCCCGGCACATCTACTCCTCCACCGCGGACTCCGAGATCTACGTGCTGGACCGCGAGGACCCGATCATGAAGCGGTCCGACCCGTACGCCCGCCGGGTGTTCCGGGACGCGCACCCGCTTGACGACATCCCGGGCACGCTCTTCGACAACGGCAACAACCAGCGCATCCTGCTGGGCGCCGGTGGGGTGAAGGCGACCGCCGGTGACTCCGGCGCGCTGCTGCCCGAGGCGCGCACGTTCGACACGCTGACCGAGGACGCCTTCGGCTCCGTCTCGTACGCGTTCAGCAAGTACAGCGTGCAGCCCGAGCAGCTCACGCTGACCGGTGGCGCGGACCCGGCGGAGAACAACCCGCCGCAGCCGGCGGACCGCAACGGCGAGGTCGCGGTCGCCACCTACAACGTGGAGAACCTGTACGACTACCGGGACGACCCGTTCGACGGCTGCGACTTCGCCGGCAACAGCGGATGCCCCGGGGTCAGCCCGCCGTTCGACTACGTGCCGGCCAGCCCCGAGGCGTACGCCGCCAAGCTGGCGACGCAGGCCCGGCAGATCGTCAACTCGCTGCACAGCCCGGACCTGATCCTGGTGCAGGAGGCCGAGGACCAGGACATCTGTTCGGTGGTCGACGGCAGCCTGGCCTGCGGTGACACCAACAACGCCGACGGCGCGCCGGACACGGTGCAGGAGTTGGCGCTGGCCGTGGCGGCAGCGGGCGGCCCGGCCTACGCCGCCGCGTACGACCGGACCGGTGCGGACGCCCGGGGCATCGCCTCGGCGTTCCTCTACCGCACGGACCGGCTGACGCTGGCCCAGGCGACCGCCACCGACCCGCTGCTGGGTTCCGCGCCGACCGTGCAGTACCGCTCGGCGGCGCTGCCGTCCAACGCGGACGTGCAGAACCCGAAGGCGTTCAACGCGGTGCTGCCGGACGACGTGGACCGGTCGACCGGGGTGGACGGCAGCAATGTCTACACTCGCGCGGCGCAGCTCGCCCGGTTCACCGTGCGGGCCGCGCCCGGCTCGGGCGAGCGCTTCACGCTCTGGGCGGTCGCCAACCACTTCTCCTCCGGGCCGGACAGCCGGGTCGGGCAGCGCCGCGAGCAGGCCGCGTACGGGGCCGCGCTGGTGCGGGCCGTCGAGGCGACCGACCCGGACGCCCGGGTGGTCTACGGCGGCGACCTGAACGTCTTCCCGCGCCCGGACGACCCGATCGCGACCGGGCAGAACCCGACCCCGTCGGACCAGCTCGCCCCGCTCTACCAGGCCGGCCTGCACAACCTCTGGGACGACCTGGTCGCGGACGCCCCGGCGGCGGCGTACTCGTACACGTTCAGCGGGCAGGCGCAGACGCTCGACAACATGTTCGTCAACGACCCGATGCACGACGACCTGGTGCAGGTGCGGACGGCGCACATCAACGCCGACTACCCGACCGACGCCGCGGACCTGGGCGACCGGGGCGCCAGCGACCACGACCCGACGGTGGCCCGGTTCCGCTCCCGCGCCGCGTTGCGGGTGGCCGACACGTCGGTGACCGAGGGCGACAAGGGCACCACGACGATGACGTTCACCGTCACCGTGTCCCGTCCGCTCTCCGAGCCGGCGCTGCTCTGCGCGGCCACCTACGGCACCACGGCCCAGGCCGGCGCGGACTACGACCCGTACGTCGGCTGCCGGGTGCTGGCCGCCGGCCGCACCTCGCTCGCCTTCCCGGTCACCGTGCGCGGCGACCGCAAGCGCGAGGCGAATGAGCAGCTCACGCTGTACGTGGCAGGCGTGCCGGGGCTCCGGCTCACCGACCCGTCCGGCGTCGGGACGATCCTGAACGACGACTGAGCGGTGTTCCGCGCTGCGGCCCGTCATCCGGCTCTCCAGCCGGGCGGCGGGCCGCTGCGGTGTCCGCGCCGCTGCGGGTCGGGTGGGGGCGGCACGTTCCGGTACTTGGCCACCCGCACCTCCCACTGGCTGCGCCGCCGCAGCGCGTCCCGGACGGCGCGGTCCCGGTAGAACGTCTCCGGCGGCCGGGCCAGCCCGTAGATGTCGGCCCACCACTCCCCCGGCTCCGGGTCGGTGACCACGTCGAGGTGGGACGGGTATCGGCGCTCGGCACCGTCGCGCAGGTCGGCCCGGTCCCGCATCGGCTTGAGCACCGTGCCGGCCTCGTCGACGACGACCAGCCGGAAGCCGGCGACGCTGAGGATGCGCGACAACATGGCGACGCTGGGCACGAGCGTGCCGGCCTCGATCCGCCCGACGGTGGTCGGGTGCACCCGGGCGAACCGGGCCAGCTCACGTTGGCTGGCGTCGGCGCGGCGGCGAACCGCGCGAACGATCCCGGCCGCCGGGAAGGGGATGTCGAACGGCTCGGTGAGCAGCGCCGCCGAGCCGCCCTCGGGCGCGTGGGCGTCCTCTCGCGCGTGGTCGTCCTCTCGCGCGTGGCCTTCCCCGGGTGCCGTGGCTGCTTCATTCGCGCCGGGTGTCGCGGCCGCCGCGGGAGGGCTGTCGCCGGGTTCTGTCACCCCGCCACATTCGCGCCTCCTCGGGAGCCCGGCAACCCCCGCACTTCCCGCTGTGGAAAACCCGCCGGCCGGCGCTGACAGCCGCTATGCAGCCTGGCGAGCTGCGCGCGCCACAGATACGGAAAGTAATTATCACGATGAGTGACGGCAGTCACTGGAGGTATCACAATCTTCGGGCCAATAAAGTTACCAAAACGGGCATAAGCTGGCCGCTGGCGCTCATTGACAGTGCTACTGCCCTCGCCTTTGCTTTGCAGCCACGGAGTCAGCGGTAACAAACTGTGCCCGATGCGCCATTGGCTGCAGAGCAAAGGCGCGCGAGGGCACGACCTAAGGGGGACGGAAATTTACGCTCCGTAACCAGGGAGGTTCGTGACATCCCACGGAACGGCGAGCAGAGCGGGAGCCGCACCGAGCATGCGAGGCGTGGGCGCGGGCGTGGGGGTGGGCGCGGGCGCGGAGCAGGGGGATGCGCCGGCTCCGGGGTCACAGGTCGCAGAGTCGGCGGCCGGAGCGGATGTCGTCCAGCGCGGCGTGCAGCTCGGCGATGCGTCGCTCGGCCTCGGCGGTGAGCCCGTCGTGCAGCCGCTGCCAGTCGGCGAGGTCCGGCTCGGGCGGCAGCGCCGCGAGCAGGTCCCGGATCTCACCGACGCTGAGGCCGATCCGCTGCGCCACCCGGGCCACCCGCACCCGGCATGCCGCATCGGGACCGAACCGGCGCTGGTTGCCGCTGGTCCGGCTGGCCGCGATCAGGCCCTGCCGCTCGTAGAAACGGATCGCGGAACCACTGGCCCCGGCCTCCCGCGCCACCTCGCCCACCGTCAGCATGCCCACGACACTCCCCCGGAACGGCTTGACTTCAACATTTGTTCAAGTCTTAGCGTCCCTCACATGACGACGCAAGAACTGCCGCTCACCCTTGCCGTGCTTGTCGCCAGCGTCCGCCGGCCCCGGATGGGTCGGTTGATCGCCGACTGGTTCGTCGACCACGCCGACCGTCGCGGCGGCTTCCGGACCGACCTGATCGATCTCGCCGAGGTGCCGCTCCCGCTGGCTGACACGCCGCCCGGCGGCAACCCGGCCAGCCCGATCGCCGGTCGCCTCGACGCCGCCGACGCCTTCGTCGTGGTCACGCCGGAGTACAACCACAGTTTCCCCGCGGCCCTGAAGAACGCCATCGACTGGCATCACCGGGAGTGGGTGGCCAAGCCGGTCGGGTTCGTCTCGTACGGCGCCGGCTCGGGCGGGATCCGCGCGGTCGAGCAGCTCCGACTGGTCTTCGCCGAACTGCACGCCACCACCACCCGCACCGGCGTGGTGCTCACCGCGCCGTGGGACCGCCTCGACCAGCAGGGCCGGCTCGTCGACGACGGTCCGCTGGGGCGGGCCGCCGACGGGACGCTCGACGAGGTGGGCTGGTGGGGCGAGGCGCTGCGCGCCGCCCGCAAGCGCCGGCCGTACGGTCAGTAGCGCTCGCGGAGCAGCTGGGCCGCCTCGACCGCCCAGTAGGTGAGGATGATCTGCGCGCCGGCCCGGCGGATCGAGGTGAGCGTCTCCAGCATCGTCCGCTCCCGGTCGATCCAACCGTTGGCGGCGGCGGCCTCGACAGTCGCGTACTCCCCGGAGACCTGGTAGGCGGCGACCGGGACGTCCACCGCGGCGCGGACCGCCGACACCACGTCGAGGTAGGGCAACGCCGGCTTGACCATCACCATGTCGGCGCCCTCGGCGATGTCCAGCTCGACCTCGCGCAGCGACTCCCGCAGGTTCGCCGGGTCCTGCTGGTAGGTGCACCGGTCGCCGTCCAGCGCCGACTCCACCGCGTCCCGGAACGGGCCGAAGAAGGCGGAGGCGTACTTCGCGGCGTACGCGAGCACCGAGACGTCCTGGTGCCCGGCGGCGTCCAGGGCCCGGCGGACCACGCCGACCTGCCCGTCCATCATCCCGGACGGCCCGACCACGTGGACCCCGGCGTCGGCCTGGGCGACCGCCATCTCGGCGTACGCGGCCAGCGTGGCGTCGTTGTCCACGCCGCCGTCCGGGGTGAGCAGGCCGCAGTGCCCGTGCGAGGTGAACTCGTCCAGGCAGAGGTCACCCATCACCACCGTCGAGTCACCGACCTCGGCGATCACGTCCCGGATGGCCACGTTGAGGATGCCGTCCGGGTCGAGGCCGCCGGAGCCGGTCTCGTCCCGCGTCGCCGGCACCCCGAACAGCATGATCCCGCCGACCCCGGCCTGGACCGCCTCGACCGCCGCCTTGCGCAGCGAGTCCCGGGAGTGCTGGAGCACCCCCGGCAGCGACGCGACGGCCCGTGGCTCGGTCAGCCCCTCCTTGACGAACATCGGCACGACCAGCTCGGCCGGGGCGACGCGGGTCTCGGCGACCAGCCGCCGCACGGCCGCGTTGCGGCGCAGCCGGCGGGGCCGGATCTCGGGGTACGGCATGGGGGTGCCTCCTGTCAGCGGAACCTCAGGGCGGTCGGGCCCTGCACCTTCGAGCCGCGGCGCTGCTTCGCCGGCATGGCGGCGAGCTTCTCGCGCAGCTCGACGGCGTAGGCGGCGAGCGCCTCCACCAGGTCGGGCACCGAGGCGTGCGGAGGCTGCACGTCGACCCGCAGGCCGAACTCCGTCGCGGTCTCCGCCGTCTTGGGCCCGATGACAGCAACAACGGTACGGGCGTGCGGCTTCCCGGCGATGCCGACCAGGTTCCGGACGGTGGAGGACGAGGTGAAGAGCACCGCGTCGAACCCGCCCGACTTGATCGCGTCGCGGATCTCGGCCGGCGGCGGCGCGGCGCGTACGGTGCGGTACGCGGTCACGTCGTCGACCTCCCAGCCGCGCTCGGTGAGCCCGGCCGCGAGGGTCTCGGTGGCGATGTCGGCGCGCGGCAGCAGCACCCGGCCGACCGGGTCGAGGATCTCGTCGTGCGGCGAGAACTCGGCCAGCAGGCCCTCGGAGGACTGCTCGCCGGCGGGGACCAGCTCCGGCTGGATGCCGAACGCGCGGACCGCGTCGGCGGTCGCCTCACCGATGCAGGCGATCTTGACGCCGCCGAAGTGCCGGGCGTCCAGCCCGTGCTCGCCGAACTTCTCCCAGACCGCCCGGACCGCGTTCACCGAGGTGAAGATCACCCAGGCGTACCGGCCGTCGACCAGGCCCTTGACCGCCCGCTCCATCTGGGCCGGGGTACGCGGCGGCTCGACCGCGATGGTCGGCACCTCGCACGGGATCGCCCCGTACGCGCGCAGCCGCGCGCTCATCGCGCCGGCCTGCTCCTTGGTGCGGGGCACCAGCACCTTCCAGCCGTACAGCGGGCGGTTCTCCCACCAGCTCAGCTTGTCGCGGTCGCTGACGCCCGCGCCGACGGTGAGCACGACGCGGCCGGTGAAGCCGAGCGCCGCCGCGACGAACGAGTCCACGGTCGACGTGGTGGTGTACTGCGTCTCGCCGGTGCCGTCGCCGGTCACCCCGACCCCGGTGGTGCCGTCGACACCGGCGGCCAGCAGCCCGTCCCGGACGGCGGCCAGGTCACCGGCGTCCACGGCCAGCGCCAGCGAACCCCGGCCCACCGCGGTGGCGAGCGCGTCGAAGTCCAGCGTGTTGACGTCCTCGACGTCGGCGGCGGTGCGCACCCCCGGCAGCGGGACGCCCGCGTAGGTGGCGACGCCCTCGGCCTGGCCGACGCCCGGCACCACCTCGAAGTGCGCGGCGGTACGCGCCACCGCCTGCACCTCCTTGACCACCGAGTCGTGGCCGAACGGGTCGCCGGCCACCAGGTGCACGGCGTTCTGCCCGGAGCGGGCCGCGGAGATCAGCACCTTCGCCACGTCGCCGGGCACACCCTCGGCGGGGCTGAACTCGGCGTCGGGCCGGGCCTGGGCGCGGACGTGGGTCAGCAGCGACTCGGGGACTCCCCGGTCGTACACCACGTGGTCGGCCTCGACCAGGGCGTCGAGCGCCCGGCGGGTCAGCAGGCCCGGGTCGCCGGGGCCGGCCCCGACGAAAGCGATCCGGCCTACGGGCTTACGGGTGCGGGTCATTCTGTGCTCCCAAGTTGCTGGGTCCCCGGGCCGGCGTGTCCTTCTTGGCCGAGGATCGAGTCGGCGCCGAGTTCGAGGAGTTCGGCGGCGAGTGCCTTGCCGATCTCCGCCGCGTCGGCGGGCGTTCCGGTGCGGGACAGTCGGAGGTCACGGGAACCGTCCGGGCTGATCACCGCACCGCGCAGGTAGATCTCCTCACCGGTCTCACCCTCGGCGAGTTCGCCGTAGGCGGCCACCGGTGCGCTGCACCCGGCCTCCAGGGTGGCCAGCAGCGCCCGTTCCGCGGTGACCGCGGCGCGGGACGGTGCGTGGTCGAGCCGCGCGAGCAGCTCGACCAGCTCGTGGTCGTCGGCCCGGCACTCGACGGCCAGCGCGCCCTGGGCGGGCGCGGGCAGCATGAGCATCGGGTCGAGCGTCTCGGTGATGACGTCGGCGCGGCCGATCCGGGTGAGCCCGGCCCGGGCCAGCACGACGGCGTCGAGGTCGGCGTCCGGGCCGAGCACCCGGCCGAGCCGGGTGTCGATGTTGCCCCGGATCGGGGTGACCTCGAACTGCATGCCCAGCGCGTGCAACTGGGCGATCCGGCGCAGCGCGCCGGTGCCGATCAGCGCGCCGGGCGGCAACTCGGCGAGCGTCCGGCCGCCGGTGGCGACCAACGCGTCGCGCGGGTCCTCCCGGGGCGGCACGGCCGCGATGTGCAGGCCGGGCGCCGCCGCGGTGGGCAGGTCCTTGTACGAGTGGACGGCGAAGTCGATCTCGCCGGCGGTCAGCGCGTCCCGCAGCGCGGAGACGAAGACGCCGACGCCGAGCCGCTGCACCGGGGCGGTGGAGCGGTCCCCGGCGGTCACCACCTCGACCAGCTCGACCGGGCGGCCGGTGGCCGCGGTGAGGGCCTCGGCGACGTGGCCGGACTGGGCCAGCGCCAGGACGCTGCCCCGGGTGCCGAGGCGCAGGGGGGCGGTCATCGCGCACCTCCGGTGGGCGGGACGTCGGCGGCGTCGAAGGACGGCCGGCCGTCGGTGTCGGTGGCGACCACGTCGGGGACGGTGTCGACCGGGGACGTCTGTGGCACCTCCAGGTCGAACAGCTCGCGCAGCAGGGCCGCGTACTGGTCGCCGCCGGGCTCGGCGGCGAGCTGGCGGACCCGTACGGTCGGCTGGTGCAGCAGTCGCTGCACGACCCGGTGCACGGTGCGGGCCACCTCGGCACGCTGGTCGTCGCTGAGGTCGGGGCGGCGCTGGCCGAGCCGGCGCAGCTCGGCGGTGACCACGTCGTCGGCGCGCCCGCGCAGCGCGGCCACGGTGGGCGCCACGTCGGCGCCGCGCAGCCAGGTCAGGAACGCCTCGACCTCACCGGCGACGATGCGGGCCACCTCGGCGGCGTCGGCGGCGGCCGGCCCGTCGGCGAGGACGGCGGCCATCCGGTCGATGTCGATCACCTCGACGCCGGACAGCTCGGCGACGCCGGCCTCGACGTCGCGCGGGACGGCCAGGTCGAGCAGGACCAGCGGGCCCCGGTCGGCGTCGCGGCGGGCCAGCGCCCGGGTCACCACGTCGTGGGTGAGCACCGGCTCGGCGGCGGCGGTGGCGGCGACCACGATGTCCACCGTGGAGAGCGCGTCGACCAGTTCGGCCATCGGCACGGCGGTGGCGCCGTACGACTCGGCGAGCCGGACCGCGCGGGCGGCCCCCCGGTTGGTGACGGTGAGCGGGCCGGCGCCCAGCCGGGACAGCGTGGCCACGCTCAGCGAACCCATCGCCCCGGCGCCGACCACCATGGCGGGTCGGCCGGTCAGGTCGCTGTCGAGCAGGCCGGCGGCGAGGTCGAGCGCGGCGGTGACCACGCTCTGCCCGGCCCGGTCGATGTTGGTCTCGGCGTGGGCCCGCTTGCCGACCCGCAGCGCCTGCTGCATCAGCTCGTGCAGCAGCCGGCCGGCGGAGTCGGCGCCGCCGGCGCAGTGGTAGGCGTCGCGGAGCTGACCGAGGATCTGCGCCTCGCCGACCACCATGGAGTCCAGCCCGGCGGCGACCCGGAAGACGTGGTCCACGGCGGCGGCGTCGTAGTGCACGTACAGGTGCGGGGCGAGCGCCGCCGGCGGGCAGCCGGCCTGCTCGGCCAGGACCGCGCAGATGTCGCCGAGCCCACCGTGGAAGCCGGAGACGGCGGCGTAGACCTCCACCCGGTTGCAGGTGGAGACCAGCACGGCCTCGGCGACGTACGGCTGGGCGACCAGCCGGTCCAGCGTGCGGGTGAGATCCGCGGGTGGGACGGCCAGTTGCTCCAGGACGGCGACCGGGGCGGTGCGGTAGGACGCGCCGACGACGAGCAGTTTCACGTGCCGATCGCCTCCTGGGTGTCGGTGGTCGCGAGCCCGCCGGGCAGGGCGGTGAGCGCGGACCCGCCGGTGGCGGGCAGCGCGGTCAGCGACGCCTTGCGGTGCTCGTGGAAGGACAGGATCTGCAGCTCGATCGCGAGGTCGACCTTGCGCACGTCGACCCCTTCCGGGACCGAGAGTACGCACGGAGCGAAGTTGAGGATGCTCGTCACGCCGACGGCGACCAGCTCGTCGGCGACCGCCTGGGCGGCCGGCGCCGGGGTGGCGATCACGCCGATCGAGATGGTCTCCTCGACGACCACCCGGGACAACTCGTCGACGTGCCGGACGACCAGCCCGTTTATCCGCTCGCCGACGCGGGACGGGTCGGCGTCGAGCAGCGCGGCGATCCGGAAGCCGCGGCTGGCGAAGCCGTCGTAGCCGGCCAGGGCGTGACCGAGATTACCCACGCCGACCAGTGCGACGGCCCGGCACTGGGTGAGCCCGAGCACCGACTCGATCTGGTCGATCAGCAGCGCGACGTCGTAGCCGACGCCGCGGGTGCCGTACGAGCCGAGGTGGGACAGGTCCTTGCGGAGTTTGGCGGAGTTGACGCCGACGGCGCTGGCCAGGCCCTCGCTGGACACGGTCTCGTGGCCGGCTTCGGCGAGCGCGTGCAGCGCACGCAGGTATTCCGGGAGCCGGGACACGGTCGCCTCGGGCAGGTCCGGAAGCGCCGGTACGGCACCGGTGCGGCCGGGCGCGCCAGGGGGACGGTGCTGACTCATGAGACTCCGTGCGGTGCGATCCTCGACCGGCGACGGGGGCCGGCCGTTTCGGGACTCCCGCTGGCGACCGATGTTGCCGGCTGTGCTAGCAGGGCGCGTCGGAACTACAGAGTAGGCGCTTGTGAAGAGGTGCACAAATCGCGATCTTGATGACTCGCGATGCGGCTCCACCTGCCCCTCCATTCCTACAAGATCGATCAACCGCGCTCCTCGGTGGCGCGAGGCGATTATTGCTCAATCCCGACTTCTCTGACCAATCGCGTGCGTGCGGTAACGCTCCGCAGCCAACGCGGCGAGGCGCTTCTCACGTGCCGGGTGGGGAGAACCCCACCCCGGACCGGCCGGCGTACGGGATGGGCCGGCCGGGACCGCGCCCATAGCCTCGAACCATGACCGCCGCGCCGTTGGCCACCGCACCCGTTCCCTCCTCGCCCGTCCGGAGCCTGCTCCGGCGACTCGCCCACGACACCGGCTACGTGCTCTTCAGCCTGCCGCTGGCGATCGTCGGGTTCGTGCTCGCCGTGGCGGGGATCTCACTCAGCGTCGGGCTGCTGGTCACCACGCTCGGCCTGCCGGTCCTGGCCGGCGTGCTCTACGCGGCGCGCGGGCTGGCCGACCTGGAACGGCTCCGGCTCCCCGGCGTGCTCGGCCGGCCCCGGGTCCGCCCGGTCTACCTGACCCCCGGGCGCGGCGCCCGGTTCTGGCGGCGGGTGTTCACCCCGATCCGCGACCCGCAGTCCTGGCTCGACCTGCTGCACGCGTTCCTGCGGCTCCTGGTGACCCTGCCCACGTTCGTGCTGATGGTGGTCTGGTGGGCGCTGGCGCTGACCGGCACGCTCTACGGCGGGTACGACTGGGCCATCCCGCGCGGGCCGGACCAACAGGACCTCAGCCAGCTCCTCGGCATGGGCGACGGGGCCGGCGCGCGGATCGCGCTGAACACCGCCATCGGCCTGTTCGCGCTCCTCACCCTCCCGCTGGTGGCCCGGAGCCTGGCCCGGATCCAGGGCGGCCTGGCGTACTCGCTGCTCACCGGCGTGGCCGAGATGCGGCAGCGGATCGTCACGCTGGAGGAGCAGAAGCGGGCCGCCGCCTCGGCCGAGGCGTCCGCGTTGCGCCGGTTGGAACGGGACATCCACGACGGGCCGCAGCAACGCCTGGTCCGCCTCGCCATGGACCTGGGGCGGGCCCGCCACCAGCTCGCCGCCGACCCGGACGCGGCCCGGCGCACGCTGGACGAGGCGGTCGCCCAGACCCGGGAGACGCTCGACGAGCTGCGCGCGCTCTCCCGGGGCATCGCGCCGCCGATCCTGGTCGACCGGGGGCTGCCCAGCGCGCTCGCCGCGCTCGCCGCCCGGGCGCTGGTGCCGACCGAACTGATCGTCGACGACGACCTGGGCACCGCCGACGGCCGGCTCGACCCGGGCCTGGAGAGCACCGCCTACTTCGTGGTGGCCGAGGCGCTGACAAACGTCGCGAAGCACAGCCGGGCCGACGCCTGCCGGGTGGAGGTGACCCGGAAGGTGGGCCGACTGGAGATCACCGTCGCCGACGACGGGGTCGGCGGCGCGCACCTGGCCAAGGGGCACGGGCTCAGCGGCATCGCCGACCGGGTCCGGGCGGCCGGCGGCACGCTGGAGGTGGACAGCCCGGCCGGCGGGCCGACCCGGATCCACGCCGAGCTGCCCCGGTGACCGCCCGTCGACCGGCCCGGCGACCCGCCGAACCGCCCCGGTGACGGCCGCCGACGACGCGCCGCACCGGGTCGAGGCCGCGCGGTGGGACCCGGACGTGGTAGACACCGGACCCATGCGGGTGGTGATCGCGGACGACGCCGTGCTGCTCCGGGAGGGGCTGATCCGGCTGCTGACCGAGTTCGGGCACCAGGTGGTGGCCGCCGTCGGCGACGGGGACGCGCTTGTCGACGCCGTGGTGGCGCACCGGCCGGACATCTCGGTGGTGGACGTGCGGATGCCGCCGTCGCACACCGACGAGGGGCTGCGCGCCGCGGTGGAGGCCCGTCGCCGGGTGCCGGGCACGCCGATCCTGGTGCTGTCCCAGTACGTCGAGGTGTCGTACGCCGACGACCTGCTGGACACCGCGGGCGGCACCGGCGGCGGCATCGGCTACCTGCTCAAGGACCGGGTGGCCGCGATCGACGAGTTCCTGGACGGGCTGGCCCGGGTGGCCGCCGGCGGCACCGTGCTGGACCCGGAGGTGATCAGCCAACTGCTGGTGCGGCGGCGGCGCGACGACCCGTTGGCCGCGCTGACCCCGCGCGAGCGCGAGGTGCTGGCGCTGATGGCCGAGGGCCGCTCCAACACCGCCATCGCCCGCGCCCTGGTGGTGAGCGACGGCGCGGTGGAGAAGCACGTCCGCAACATCTTCACCAAGCTCGACCTGCCGCCGGACGCCACCACCCACCACCGCCGCGTGCTGGCCGTCCTGGCCCACCTCCGCGCCTGACGCGCCGGCTCAGCGCAGCGCGCGGGCCAGCGTGACCGCCTCGGTGAGGGTGTCGGCGGTCGGGTGACCGCTGGCGCGCAGCCGGGCCGGGTCGGAGAGGCCGCCGGTGTAGAGGACGGCCGCGCCGCCGACCGAGGTGGCCGCGTCGGCGTCGTCGAGCGAGTCACCGATCAGCACCACGTCGGCGCCGGCCAGCCCCAGCTCGGCGAGGTGCTTCTCCAGCCACTCGGCCTTGGGCCCGCCGCCGACCGCGGCACGCAGCCCGTCCACCCGGCTGAAGTGCGGGGTCAGCCCGTACGTGTGCACGGTGGGCACCAGCTCGTCGTGGAACCACATGGACAGCAGCGACTGGCTGCCCGGCCAGGCGGCGATCGCGGCGGTGGCGTCGGCGGCCAGCGCGCAACTGGTCAGCCCGGCCCGGTACGCGTCGTGGAAGATCCGGTCGAGCGCGCCGAACGCCTCGGCGTCGACCGCCCGGCCGAGCATCTCCGCGTAGTAGTCGGCGATCGGCCGGCGGAACCGCACCCGGTGCTCGTCCGCGCTGACCGCCGGACCGCCGGCGCTGGCGAACGCCACGTTGGTGGCGCGCACCACCAGGTCGAGGTCGTCGAGCAGGGTGCCGTTCCAGTCCCACACCAGGTGGCGCCGCGTAGCCGTCACCCGAGCACCATAGTTCACAGTTGCGGGGTGGTCAGGTCCCGCAGCAGCCGGTCCTCCTCGACCCGCCAGTAGCCGTGCTCCTTGCCGTCGAGCAGCACCACCGGCAGCCGGTCGCCGTAGTCGCGCTCCAACTCGACGTCGCCTGTCACGTCCTTCTCCACCCAGCGGTCGCCGGTGACCGCCACCACCCGGTCGAGCGCCGCCTTCGCGTCCTCGCAGAGGTGGCAGCCGGGCCGGGTGATCAGGATGAGCCTCGCGTCACTGGACATCGGGTACCTCCGTGCGGGTCTCGGTCGGCGGTGCCGGCGACGGCACCACGGGCGCCGGGCGCAGCTCGGTCTTGCGGACCTTCCCGATCGCCGAGTACGGCAGCGCGTCGACGAACTCGACGGCGGTCGGGCACTTGAACCGGGCCAGGTTACGCGCGCAGTGGGCGAGCAGCTCCGCCGCCGTCACCGACGAGCCGGCCGCGCGCACCACGTACGCCCGCACAGTCTCGCCGGTCCGGAGGTGCGGCACGCCCAGGACCGCCGACTCGGCCACCCCGGGGTGCGCCTGGAGCACCGACTCGACCTCGTGCGGGTAGACGTTGAAGCCGTTGACCAGGATCAGCTCGCCGAGCCGGTCGACCAGGAAGAGGTCGCCGTCGCCGTCGGCGTACGCCACGTCGCCGGTGGCCCACCAGCCGTCCGGGCCGGGCCCGCCCCGCCCGTCCGGCCAGTAGCCGGCGAACAGGTTCGCGCCGCGCACCACGATCTGCCCGGGGTCGGTGCCGACCGGGTCGTCGGTGAGGTCCATCCCGTCGTCGTCGGTCTCGGCGGCGGGCACCCCGTCGCGCCACAGCTCGTCGCCGTCGGAGCCGACCAGGCGCAGCTCGACGCCGGGCAGCGGGCGGCCGATCGAGCCGGGCTTCGGCTCACCGCCGACAAGCGTGGAGGTGAGCACCGGCGCGGTCTCGGTGAGCCCGTAGCCGACGTGCACCGGATGCCCGGTCAGCTCGGTGAAGCGCGCCCCGACGGGCAGCGGCAGCGGCGCCGCGCCGCACACCGCGACCCGCACCCCGGCCAGCGCCGCGCTCGGGTCGCCGGCCGCGTCGGCCCAGGTCAGGAACATCGACGGTACGCCGAGCAGCACGCTGACCCGGTGCCGGGCGATCTCGTCGAGCGCCCCGGTCGGGCCGGGCTCGTCGACGAGCACGCCGGTGGCGCCGTGGTGCAGCACGGCCCCGAGCCCGGCGTTCAGCCCGTACGCGTGGAACAGCGGCAGCGCCAGCAGCACGGTGTCGTCGGGGCCGACCACCGGCGGGTCGATCCGGTCGGCCTGGGCGTGGTTGGCGGCCAGCGCCCGGTGCGACAGCATCGCGCCCTTGGGCCGGCCCTCGGTGCCCGAGGTGTAGAGCAGTACGGCCAGGTCGTCCCCGTCCCGCGTCGGGAACCGGGACGGGGCGTCGTCGGCGGCGACCGGCGGGACGGTGTGCACCGCGCGCAGCGCGGGCAGGTCGGCGGGGTCCACCCGGGCGGTCACGTCGGCGGCGCCGACCAGGACGGCGGCGCCGGAGTCGGCGAGCACGTGCCGCAGTTCCCGGCCGGTCAGCGCGGGGTTGACCGGCACGGCGACCAGGCCGGCGCGGAGCGTGGCCAGGTAGGTGACCACGAAGTCGGGGGTGTTGCCGAAGCCGATCGCCACCCGGGGCGGGTGTGGCGTCCGGTCCGCCTGCGGCGCGGCGGCGTGCAGCGCGTGGGCGGTGGCGGTGACCGCGGCGTCCAGCGCGGACCAGGTGAGCGTGGTGTCGCGCCAGTGCAACGCGGCCCGGCCGCCGTGGTCGGCGGCGGCCCGGCGGAGGCGGTCGGCGGGGTTCGGCGCGGTGCTGTCGGCGGCGTCCTGCACGGTGGCTGAGTCTGGCACAGCGGGGTGCGCCGGGCCATGCCCCCGAGCGCCGCCCGGGTCCGCCGGGTGAGACCGCAATTGACAGTGGACGCAATTCCCATACGTGGGAGCGTGATCTTCGCGGGCTGTGGAGGCGTGACTGGAGACGGGTTCACGAACCACGCTCACGACACGCCGAGCGGACGAAAAATCGGCCTCGACCTGGACTTCCACTGCGGACCAGGTTGCCGCACGAAAGTCAACCACGAGCGACGGACAACCGGTCCGGCAGGAGTGCGACCACGCGGGAAATACTTCCGCTCTGTGTAACGGACTTGCCACGCGCGGGTGACGTTGGGCCTATCATCACTCGGGTCGGCTCACCCATTTGCCGTGAGTCGACACCCCTCAGCCCGAGGAGGCCCCCGTGCCCGTGAGCGCATTGGACCAGCACCTCAACGGTACGTGCCGCCCGCCGACACGTCCCGCACCGGCCGCGCCCCACCGGGTCGCGCCCGGCCCCGCAGCGCCGCACCGGCGCCCGGCGAGGTCGCTGCCCATCTGGACCGGGGAGGCACGGTGACCACGTTCGGTTACGCGGAACGGCCGGCCGGGGTGACCGGCCCGACCCAGCGGAACCCGCTCAACGAGCGCGCCGAGCCCGCGCCACGCGCGGACGGCCTGCTCGCGCTGAGCGGCGAGGCAAGACGGACCCGCAGCCGCGCGCACCACGGCAACGAGGCGCCGCTGCGCCCGGCGTCCCCCGGCGGCAACGCGAAACCCTCCGCCGGGCGCGTCGGCGCCCCACCCCGCCCGGCCGTCCCGCCGGCCCAGGCCCGCCGCGGTGACGCGGCGACCAGCGCCGAGCCCCCCGCTGCCGAGACCGCGGTGCTGCCGGTGGTGACCGTCGGCGACACCGCGGTGCTGCCGGCCGTCCCGGCCGCCACGCCGGCCACCGGCTTTCCGAGCCGCCCCGACCCGTCCGACCCGGCCACCGAGGTCTGGACGCTCGTCGAGCGGGCGCAGGCCGGCGAGTCCGAGGCGTTCGGCCTGATCTACGACCGGTACGTCGACACCGTCTTCCGGTTCGTCTACTTCCGGGTCGGCAACCGCCAACTCGCCGAGGACCTCACCTCCGACACGTTCCTGCGGGCGCTCAAACGCATCGGCAGCTTCACCTGGCAGGGGCGCGACCTGGGCGCCTGGCTGGTCACCATCGCCCGCAACCTGGTCGCCGACCACTTCAAGTCCGGGCGTTACCGGCTGGAGGTGACCACCGGCGACGTCCTCGACGCCGACCGGGAGGACCGCGGTCCGGAGGGCAGCCCGGAGGCGGCGGTGGTCGAGCACATCACCAACGTCGCCCTGCTCACCGCCGTCAAGCAGCTCAACCCGGAGCAGCAGGAGTGCATCGTGCTCCGGTTCCTGCAAGGCTTCTCGGTCGCCGAGACGGCCCGTGCCATGGGCAAGAACGAGGGCGCCATCAAGGCTTTGCAATACCGGGCGGTACGGGCGCTGGCCCGGCTGCTGCCCGACGGCTTCCAAGCCTGACCCCGCCGCATCCCCGTCCCGCCCACCGGCCCGACGCCGGTGGCTGACGCGTGCCCGGCGCGCTCGCGACCGCCGTCACACCCGGTTATTTCGCCCCCGAACGGCCCGTAACCGGCGACCGGCGCGAACCGTTTCTCCGGGTGCGACCAGTGGTTGTCCCGGCGTCCCCCGGGCCCACCCGGTCCGGCGGGTCAGGTCGGCCGTCCCGGTCGGCACTCGGCCACACGCTGCCACGGGTCGCTGGTGACGACGACGGCCGCCCGGCCGTGACCAGCGAGAGGGGGTGCCCGCGGTGGACAGCGACCTCTTCTCCGGTCGGCGAGCCGAGCGCTTCGCGCAACTCCTCGACGAGGCCAACGGCGGACGCCGACACCACGTCCGGTCCCGCGCCGACGGCGAACTCACCGCGCTCGTGGGAGTGACCCGCCGGCTCACCGTCGAGCGGCCCACCGTCGAGGTCGACGCCGACTTCCGCACCGGCCTGCGCGCGATGCTGGTGGCCACCGCCGACCGTGAGGGCGTCCCCGCCACCACCGACGCCGGCGCCAGCACCGGCGGGCTCGGCGCGCTGCTGCCCGCCATCACCGGCCGCCGGGCGCGGGCCCGGGGCGCGATCCTGGTCGGCGTGGCCGCCGGCGCGATCGCCCTCTCCGGCATCTCCGCCGCCAGCGAGAACGCGCTTCCCGGCGACGCGCTGTACGGCATGAAGCGCTCCACCGAACGCGCCCAGCTCGCCCTGGCCAGCTCGGACATCAGCCGCGGTCAGCTCTTCCTCGACTTCGCCCGGACCCGGCTCGACGAGGCCGCCACGGTCCGCGACGACCGGCTCGGCTTCAGTGCCGTCCTGGACGACATGGACGCGGACACCCGCCAGGGCGTACGCCTGCTGACCACGGTGGCCGCGCAACGCTCCGACCCGACCGCGCTGGACGCCGTGGACACGTTCCTCGCCGGTCAGCGCCGGGTGGTCAGCGGCCTGCTCGCCCGGCCCGACCACGCCGACCGGGACCGCACCCGCCGCTCGCTGGCCCTGCTCGACGCCGCCGGCCGACGCGCCGACGCGCTGCGCGAGACGATCGCCTGCGGGCTGCCCGCGCCGACCGCCAGCGACACGCTCGGGCCGGCGCCGGCCACCTGCCCCGGCGAACGCTGAGCGCGCGGCCACACTTCCCCCGACGGACACCCGACCGTCACGAGACGCCGGATACGGTGGACGCGGCACGCGTACCAGGGTCGTCGAGGGAGGGAGGTCGCGGTGACCGGGTCCCGCAAGGTGACGGTCAGCACCGACGTCCACGGGCACACCGCCGGTTGGGCGGAGACCCCGGCGGCACCCGCGACCACGATCGCGCCGGACCCGACGGCCGCCGCCTTCTTCGACGTGGACAACACGATGATGCAGGGCGCGTCGATCTACTGGTTCGCCCGCGGGCTGGCCGCCCGGAACTACTTCACCGCCGGTGACCTGGCCCGGTTCGCCTGGCAGCAGGCCCGGTTCCGGCTGCTCGCCACCGAGCACGCCGGGACGATGTCCCAGGCCAAGGAGGCCGCGCTCGCCTTCGTGCAGGGCTGGCGGGTCGACGACGTGGAGCGGCTCACCGAGGAGATCTTCGACGAGCTGATGGCGCCGCGCATCTGGGCCGGCACCCGCCGGCTGGCCCAGCGTCACCTCGACGCGGGCGAGCGGGTCTGGCTGGTCAGCGCCGCCCCGGTGGAGATCGGCCGGGTGATCGCGGCCCGACTCGGCCTGACCGGCGCGATCGGCACGGTGGCCGAGGTGGTCGACGGGGCGTACACCGGCCGGCTGGTCGGCGATCTGATGCACGGGCCGGCGAAGGCGGAGGCGGTGACCCAGCTCGCCGCCGTGGAAGGGCTCGACCTGACCCGCTGCGCGGCCTACAGCGACTCCGCCAACGATCTGCCGATGCTGTCCGCGGTGGGCCGCGCGGTCGCGGTCAACCCCGACCCGGCGCTGTCGCGGCGGGCCCGGGAGCGGGGCTGGGAGGTCCGTGACTTCCGCACCGGCCGGCGGGCCGTCCGCATCGCCGTGCCCTCGACCGCCGCCGCCGGGCTGCTCGCCGGCGCGGTGACCGCCGGGCTGGCCCTGCACCGCCGCCGCCAGCGCGCCTGACCCGGCGCTCAGGGGCCGAACGGGTCCGGACGGCGTTCGAGCAGCTTGTGCAGCGTCTGCTGGATGGTCTCCCGCACCTGGTCGGCGAGGTTGAACACGACAAGCGGGTCGTCCGCGGAGTCCCGCAGGTGCGCGGTCGGGATCGGCGGGCAGAACTCGATCAGCCACTTGCTCGGCAGCGGCACCATGCCCAGCGGGCCCAGCCAGGGGAACGTCGGTGTCACCGGGAAGTACGGCAGCTTGAGCAGCCGGGCGAGCGGCTTGATGTCGGCGAGCATCGGATAGATCTCCTCGCCGCCGACGATGGCCACCGGCACGATCGGCGTGCCGGTGCGCAGCGCGGCGGAGACGAAGCCGCCCCGGCCGAAGCGCTGGAGCTTGTAGCGGTCGGAGTAGAGCTTGCCGATGCCCTTGAAGCCCTCCGGGAACACGCCGACCAGCTCGCCGTTGCCGAGCAGCCGTTCGGCGTCCGGGTTGCAGGCGACCGTGCCGCCGGTCTTGCGGGCCAGCTCGGACACCACGGGCATCCGGAAGACCAGGTCGGCGCCGAGCAGGCGAAGGTAGCGGTGGCTCGGATGCCGGTCGTGCAGCGCCGCGGAGAGGATCAACGCGTCCAGCGCCACGGTGCCGGAGTGGTTGCCCACCACCAGGCCGGCGCCCTCGGCCGGCACGTGCTCCAGGCCGCCCACCTCGGTGCGGAACCAGTCCCGGTAGAGCACCCGGACCAGCGGGTGGAAGACCGCGTCGGTGAGGTCCGGGTCGAAGCCGAACTCGTCCACCTCGTAGTCCCCGGCGAGCCGGCGGCGCAGGAACGCGAGCCCTCGCGCCACCCGGCGGTCCCACTGGTCCCCGGGCCGGTCGCCCACCGCCGGCCCGGACGGGCCGGTCCCGGGGGTGACGCTCTCCGCCACCGCCGGCCCCGCCACGGCCTTCTTCGCGACCGCCTTCTTCGCCACGGTCTTCTTCGCCACGGTCTTCTTCGCGACCGGGCGGGTGGTCGGCTCGTCGGCGGAGGTGTCCGGCTCGTCGGCCGGCTCCGGGGGCGCGGGCGGTCGGGCGGCCGGCGCGGTGACCGGCCGGTGCCCGTTGCGCCGCGCCGGCTCCGCGTCCGGCCCGGGCCCGGTCGGGGGTACGTCGAAGCGGGCGTCCCACCGCTCCGGTGTGCTGCTCACGAGCGCTCCCGAACGGTCGAGCGGACCTGACGGATGCTCTCCAGCACCAGTTGCTCGGCCGCGGCGAGCTGGTCGCGGGTCACCACCACCCCGCCGTGGTGGGCGCGGACGAAGTCGTCGAAGGCGGCGGCGGTCGAGCGGGGGGTGAAGCCGAACTCGCGCTCCAGCCGGGTGGTGTCCACCACCCGACCGTGCACGAAGAGGTCGACCTGGTCCAGCCCGTACCGGCCGAAGCCCAGGGTGCGGGCGACCGCGGCCACCCCGGCCAGGCCCGGTTCCAGCACCGGCACGGCCACCCGGCCGGCCCGGCGGATGGCCTGTGACAGCGACAGCACGCCCGGACCGGCCACGTTGAACGTCCCCGGGTGCTCCTCGGCGACCGACCGGTGCAGCACCGTCAGCGCGTCGTCGATGTGCAGGAACTGCAGGCGCGGGTCGCGGCCGAAGATGGTGGGCACCACCGGCTGCGCGAAGTAGCGGGTGAGCGTGGTGTCGGCCGTGTAGCCGATGAACGGCGCGAAGCGCAGCACGGTGGCGGTGACCTCGGGCCGGCGGCGGCGGAAGCCGCGAACGTACCCCTCGATGTCGAGGATGTCGCGGCCGAACCCGCCGCGCGGCACCTCGCGCGGCTCGGTCTCCTCGGTGAAGACGGCCGGGTCGCGGAACGACACCCCGTACGCGGCGGTCGACGAGCGGACCACCAGCCGGCGCAGGCGCGGCGCGCGCTGGGCGGCGGCGAGCAGCTGCATGGTGCCGATGACGTTCTGTTCCTTCATCGCCGCCCGACCGCCGTGCTGCGGGTCGGGCGCGGTGACCAGCGCCAGGTGCGCCACGGCGTCGACGTCGAGGTCGATCAGGAGACCGCCGAGCGAGTCGAGGTCGAGCCGGACCAGCTCGACGTCGGAGAGCAGGTCGGCCAGCTCGGGGTTCGGCGGGGCCGGGTCGACGCCGATGACCCGCTCGATGCGTGGGTCGGCGGCGAGCCGGGCGGCGAGGTTGGCGCCGAGGAACCGGCCGACCCCGGTGACGACGACGACCCCCGGGGCACCGGAGGTGCCACCGGGGGTCATGTCGTGCGCCTTGCGCGGCAGGCAGGATCGAGCCGGAACGTCCGCGGCCTGATCACCTGAGCCTCCGAGGGTCGACAGTTGGCAAGTGGTGCCGGTGCCGGGTCAGCGCCCGGCCCCGGTCACTTGCCGAGACGGCGACGCTGGACGCGGGTCTTGCGCAGCAGCTTGCGGTGCTTCTTCTTAGCCATGCGCTTGCGGCGCTTCTTGACCACCGAGCCCATACGACAGCCTTTCGATGCAACGTGCGGGGCGGACCGGGAGGCACCACCAACGCGGTGGCGCCGTGCCCGCTTGCGGACAACGGACCGGACCAGCGTGGTGGGCCGGGCACACCAGGAGCGATCACGGTCGGGCTCCAGGGTAGCCGGAGTGCGTCAGCAGGACCAACGCGCCCCCGTCGATGCCCCTTTTCGTCGCACTCGGCGGGCGTCACCGAGGGCTCAGGCGGACTCCTGGAACGCGCCCCGGAGATATTCGTGCACGGCGTGCTCGGGCACCCGGAACGAACGACCGACCCGCACCGCGGTCAGCTCACCGCTGTGCACGAGACGGTAGACCGTCATCTTGGAGACCCGCATGACCGTTGCCACCTCGGCGACGGTCAGGAACCTGACATCCGACAGCCGTGCGTCGGACTGCGACCCGGCCATGGCTCACCGACCCATTCCCGTGCCCGGCGCGTGCCACCGGGCAGGTGCTCCCGCCTCGACGAGCGACGCGCGTGTAATGAGTACGGTAGCGGGACGGCTGTGACCTGCGCGATCCCTTCCGTCCTTTGATCATGGCCGGGCGGGCGTCCGTCGGGGCTTTTTCGCCCGGACGGGTGGCGCGTCCGGATCGCCTACTCGGCGCGCAACGCCACCACCGGATCGAGCCGACCGGCCCGCTGCGCCGGCACCACGCCGAACACGATGCCCACCGCCGCCGAGACGCCGAACGCCAACGCCAGCGACCACCAGGTGATCGCGGCCGGGATCGGGGAGAACGCGTCGACGAGCAGCGCGGTGCCCACCCCGAGCGCCATCCCGGTCAGGCCACCGATCGAGGTGAGCAGCACCGCCTCCAGCAGGAACTGCACGCCGATGTCCCGGGGCCGGGCGCCGACCGCCTTGCGCAGGCCGATCTCGCGGGTGCGCTCGCGTACCGAGACCAGCATGATGTTGGAGACGCCGACGCCGCCGACCAGCAGCGAGATGCCGGCGATCGCGGCCAGCACGCCGGTGAGCACGCCCAGGATGTCGCCGAGCACACCGAGGATCTGCTGCTGGGTGACGGCGCTGAACTCGGTGTCCGGGTGCCGGCGGGACAGCTCCGCGACGATCCGCTCGCCGAGCTGGTCGATCCGCTCCCGGTCCGGCGCCTTGACCGCGATGCCGTCGATCCGCTGGGTGCCCCACAGCCGCTGCGCGGCGGTCACCGGGACGTGCACCTCGTCGTCCCGGTCCACGCCGAGGCTCTGCCCGAGCGGGGCGAAGACGCCGATCACCCGGAACCGTACGCCGGCCAGCGTGACCTGCTGGCCGAGCGGATCACGGTCGGGGAACAGCGTCCGGGCCACCGACGCGCCGAGCACCGCCACCCGGCGGCTGGTGTCCACGTCGGCCCCGGACAGGTAGCGGCCCCGGGCCAGCGACCGGGTGAACACCGACGGGGTGGTCTCCAGCACGCCCTGCACGGTGGTGAAGTCGGACCGGTTGCCGGCCCGCGCGGTCGCGCCGGAGGCCACCGTCACGGCCACCCGGCCGGGATCGCCGACCACCCGGGAGACGGCGTCGACGTCCTTGAGGTCCAGCGGCGACACCACCGGCGCGGTGCCCACCTCGATCTTCCCGGGCACCACCAGCAGCAGGTTCGAGCCGAGCCCCTCGACCTGCTGCTCGACCTGCCGCTTCGTGCCGGTGCCGATGGCCACCAGGATCACCACCGAGGCGACCCCGATGATCACGCCGAGCATGGTCAGCAGGCTGCGCATCCGGTTGGCGCGCAGCGCGTCCAGCGCCACCCGCCACGCCTCGGCCACCCTCACCGGGCCGCCCCGTCGCCGGCACGCGGAAGGCGTCCGGTGGCTCCGGTGGCGCCACCGGAGCCACCGGACGGGTGCCCCGGGCCGCTTCCGGACGCGGACCGGGGCTCCGCGCTGGGAGCGGGATCCAGTGTCGCAGGTCCGTCCGCGTCGTCCGACCCCGGTCGATCATGAGCGGTGTCGGACCGGATCAGCCCGTCCCGGACCGCGATCCGCCGACGTGCGCGGGCCGCCACCTCCTGGTCGTGCGTCACCATCACCAGCGCCACCCCGGACTCCGCGTTCAGCCGCTCCAGCAGCTCCAGCACCGCCTCGCCGGTGACGCTGTCGAGGTTGCCGGTGGGCTCGTCGGCGAGCAGCACCGCCGGCTCGGTGACCAGCGCCCGGGCGATCGCGACCCGCTGCTGCTCGCCCCCGGAGAGCTGGTTCGGCCGGTGGTGCAGCCGGTGCCCCAGCCCGACCCGGCCCAGCATCGCCGCCGCCCGTTCCCGCCGCTGCCGCGCCCCGACGCCCCGATAGACGAGCGGCAGCGCCACGTTGTCCACCGCGGACGTCCGGGCCAGCAGGTGGAACGCCTGGAAGACGAAGCCGATCGTCTCGTTGCGCAGCGTCGCCAGCTCCGGCGCGGTCAGCGTGGCCACGTCCCGGCCACCGATCACCAACCGGCCACCGGTGGGCCGGTCCAGCCCGCCCAGCAGGTGCATCAGCGTGGACTTGCCGGAGCCGGAGGGCCCGATCACGGCCACGTACTCGCCCTGGTCGATGGTGAGCGACACACCGCGCAGCGCGGACACCGACACCCCGTCCAGCTCGTACGCGCGCGAGACGTCGACCGCCTCGACCGCGGCGACGGTCACGGCAGCTCCTGGCCGTCGCGCACCTGGTCGGCGCCGCGCACCACGACCCGGTCGCCGGCCCGCACCCCGTCGACGATCTGCACCAGATCCTGCCCCTGCACGCCGACGGTCACCGGCACCCGGTCCGCCCGGCCGCCCCGCAGCACCCAGACCGCGTCCCGCCCGTCGGCGGAGAAGACCGCCGAGGCCGGCACCGCCACCGCGTCCGTCGCCTCCCGGACCCGGAGCCGGACCACCGCGTTCATGCCCGGACGGGGCGCCGGGGCGGCCTCCTCGCCGAGCCGGCCGGCGCCCAGGTCGAGCCGGACCCGGTAGGTGACACCGCCCCGGGCGGAACTGGTGGGCAGCACGTCGACCGAACGGACCGTCGCCTCGTACGTCGCGCCGGTCACCGCGTCCAGCTCGACCGAGGCGGGCACCCCGGCGCGGACCAGCAGCACGTCCGTCTCGTCCACCTCGGCGAGCAGGCCCAATCGGCCGATGTCCACCACGGTGAGCACCGGCGTGCCGGCGGTGACCCGGCCACCGGCCGGCACCGCGTCGTCGACCCCGGCCGGCGGGCCCCCACCCGACCCGGCCGCGCCCAACGCCGACGGGTCGAGGCCGGGCACCCCCGCGCCGCCGGCCGCGCCGAGCAACCCGGCCAGGTCGGTCGGCGTCGCCGCCCGGGTGCCGCCCGGCTGCACCACGCCGGCGATCGGGGCGCGCAGCGTCAACGCGTCGACTGTCGCCTTCGCCAGGTCGTACGCCTGCTGGGCCTGGAGGCGCTGCGCGGCCGACAACGCGCCGACGGCGCTGTTCAGGCCCGCCACGCCGCGCTGCACGGCGGCGACCGCGCGGTCGGCGGCGCGGGCGGCCGACGCGTACTGCCGCTGCGCGGACTCGACCTGGAGCAGCAGCGCGGCCCGGGCCTGCGGGTCGCCGACCTTGCCGGCAGCGGCCCGCGCGGCGGCGAACGCCTCGTCGGCGGCCCGGTCGGTGCCACGCCGGTTGCCGCCCAGGTCGCCGACGCCGACACCCCGGCCGGCCCGCTTCGCGGCGCGCAGCGCGTCCCGCGCCTGGGCGAGGCGCTCCCGCGCGGACGGCGAGTCGATCACCGCGAGCACCTGGCCCCGGGTGACCCGCTGTCCGGGCTGGACCTTCAGGCCGGCCACCGTGCCGTCGGCGGGGGCGGTGAGCGTCGCCGCGGCCCGCGCGGTGACGGTGGCCGGCGCGTCGATCACCTCGGTGACCGGCGCGCGCCCCACGGCGGCGACGCTGACCGCGGGCGTGTCGTCGCCGCACCTGGCGGCGGTGGTGCCGGTCAGCGCGACGGCGGCGAGGAGGGCGGTGACGAGACGGGGGCGGCGGGCCGCGGGCAGCCGCGGCGAGGGGGTGCGGGCCACCCGGCCCATGCTACGACCCGTCGACCGGTGTCGACGCCTCGGCGCGTCGGGTCGCCGCTCAGCCGGCGGCCGACCGGACGTAGGCGACGCAGTCGTCGTGCAGCGCCGGCCACGGATCGCCGAACACCTCGTCGGCGGCCTCGTCCGGGGCGCGGCGCTGGTGCACCACGGCCCGGAAGAAGTCCAGCACCCGCTGCTCGCCGTACCTGTCGACCAGGTGGCGCACCGCCAGGTACCCGACGCCGTAGGCGCCG
Source organism: Micromonospora sp. NBC_01392 (assembly GCF_045040125.1). Classification (NCBI taxonomy): domain Bacteria; kingdom Bacillati; phylum Actinomycetota; class Actinomycetes; order Micromonosporales; family Micromonosporaceae; genus Micromonospora; species Micromonospora sp. NBC_01392. The sequence goes on from NZ_CP109549.1 coordinate 6,684,942, forward strand.
CCGACCCGGTCGTCGGTCGCGTCGTCGGCCGGCGCCACCGCGTCCAGTCGGCCGGACCAGCCGCTCCGGAGCAGCTTGCGCACCTCGGCCAGCCCCTCGTAGCGGTCCACCGGCTGGCCGTCCGCGCCGGCGTACTCGGCCAGCCCCTCCACCAGCCACCAGTCCGCGCGGTCCGCGTAGCCCTGGTCGGGCAGCGAGGCGGCGTGCGTCAACTCGTGCCGGAGCAGGTCGTCGACGCCGGCCGGGGCGAGGCTCTGCGCGTTGAGCACGACGTCGTGGCGGCCCCCGCCGACACCCACCGCGTAACCGGCGGTCCACTTCGGCCGGCCACCGCCGTACCAGCGCTGCCACTCGGCCTTGCCGGCGTAGTAGACCAGGTACCGGTCCGGCGGCGGGCCGACCGCGTACCGGTCGGCGGCCCGGGCGGCGGCCTCGGCGCGGGCGAGCAGGCCGGGCAGCTTGGCCCGCTGGGCCGGCGTGGTGGCCACCAGCGCCCGCCTACCGACCGCCACCGCCAGGTCGTCCACCTCCCACGGGCGTACGCCGGTCGGGTCCGTCCGGGACGGCTCCACCGCCACCAGCCGCGGCTCCTCCCCCACCACCCGCCATCGGGTGCCCAGCTCCGCCGTGCTCGGCGCGCAACCCGGCACCACGAAGCAGTAGCCCACCGTCACGGTCAGCCGCCACTGGCCGGGCTGCCCGTCCACCGCCACCGGCACCCGTTCGGTGCCGGGCCGCCACGTCGTGACCCGGAGCGCCCGCAGCGCCGCGTACCGCCGGGTGAGCGCCGGCCGCGCGCTCGGCTCCGCCACGGCGAGGAAACCGGCCTTGTCGCCGCGCAGCAGCGCGCTGCCCTGCCGGTCGAGCTGCGTGACCATCCGCGCGGCGAGTTGCCGCTCGGCCGCCGTACCGGGCGCCTCCCGGCCCGCCGTCTGCTGGCCGGCCGCGTCCGGCGCGAGCTGCCGCAGGAGTACGCCGGGCACCGCGCCCGCGACCAGCCCCAGGGCCAGCCCGAGCACGGTCCAGAGCGGCCACCGCCGCCGCGTCCCGGTCGCCAGGGCCGGGGCGGGCACGACGGGTACGACGGCCGTCTGCGCCGCCGTCGGGGTGAGTGGGGCGGGCGGGGCGACGTCCGGCACGGCCGGGCTCGACACCGGCGCAGTCGGTGCCGGCGTGCTCGGTGCCGAAACGGTCGGCTCCGACGCAGACGGCTCCGACGCAGGTGGTGCCGTGGCAGGTGGTGCCGTGGCAGGTGGTGCCGTGGCAGGAAGCTCCGGGGCAGGAAGCTCCGGGGCAGGGGTCGGGTTCGGCTCCGGGGCCTCCGGCTTCTCAGCCGGCTCCGCACCGGGCAGGGGCGGAGCCGGCGTCACGGCGGGTCCGGATGCGCTCGCCTCGATGGCCACGACCGGGCTCGGGCCGGGGCCACCGGCCCCACTCGGGTCGGACGCGACCGGGCTCGGGCCCGCGGCCACCGACGGCGGGCCGGCCACGGTCGGTCGAGGGATGACCGGGTGCGACGGGGACGGATCGTCCGTCGAGGTTTCTGCTGCCGGAACGGGGTGTGTCGACGCCTCGTCGACATCGGCCTGTGGGCACTGCCCCGCGCCGTCATTCCCGGCGCTCGGCTCGTCGCCGTCGGCTACCCGGCCGGAGGGCTTGTCGTCGCCGTCGGTCACCGGCGAAGGGTACGACCAATCGGGCGTTCCGGGAAAGAGTCCTGCGAGTGTCCCTTCGCTCGCATCTCGCACCAGATCTTGGAAGGAAATGGCCCTCGCAGGGGCCCTCCGCTTCCAAGATCTGCCGTGCCCCGGTCGGGTGCGGCGCGGGTGAGGAGCATCTTGGTGACAGCCCAGAGGAGCACGAGCACCGCGCCCGCAGGGAAGTGGCCGGTCAGGGTCAGCAGGACTCCGCCGGTGAGGAAGCAGGCGGACTGGACGCCGAGCTTGGCCGGGGCCGGCAGCCGCACGGTGGCACGGGGCGAGCAGAACAGCCCCCAGACGACGGCCATGACCAGTGGGGCGCCCAGGCCTGCGAGCAGCCGCACCGGCCAGCCGGCGTCGAGCGTGCCGCCCCAGAAGCCGGCCGCGGCCAGCAGCGCCACCTCCAGCAGGAAGATGCCGCCCAGCAGCGCCGCCTTCACCGGGACCGCCAGCCGCGGTACGCGAGGTCGAGCCCGTCGATCATCCGGTCGAACGAGCGGTCGACGTCCCGGGGCAGGCCGAATCCGCCCGCCGCCTCGAGCGTGACGAACCCGTGCACGGTGGCCCGGAACATCCGGGTGGCGTCGACGGCGGCGTCCCCGTCGATGCCGTACCCGCGCAGGATCGCGAAGATCGCGTCGACCGCGCGTTCGGCGGCGGCCAGGTGCTCGGGGTCGGCCGGGTCGGGCGCGCGCTGGGTGGCCGGGTAGCGGCCGGGGTGCCGCCGGGCGTACCCCCGGTAGGCGGTGGCGACCGCGCGCAGCGCGTCGTCGCCGGCCCGGCCCGCGGCGGCGCTGGTCAGCACGTCGGCGATCTCGGTGGTGGCGAGCACGGCGAGCTTCTGGTGCAGCGCGTCCACGCCCCGCACGTGCTTGTAGAGGCTGGGCAGCGCGACGCCGAGCCGGCCGGCGAGCGCGGCCAGGGTGAGCCGGTCGTGGCCGACCTCGTCGGCCAGCACGGCGGCCTCCCGGACCACCGTCGCCGGGGTCAGGCCGGCCCTAGGCACGCGCCGTCACCGCCAGGAACTCGATCAGGTCGGCGGCGGTGGCGTCGGGCTGGTCGGCGTGCGGGTAGTGGCCGGAGTCGGCGATCATGCGCGCCTCGGCGACGGCGAACTGCCGGCGGGCGGCCCGTGCCTCGGCGCCGGGGTCGGGGAAGTCCGGGTCCTTCGTGCCCATCAGCACCAGCACCGGCTGCCGCACCGAGCGGGCCCGCGCGGTCCAGTGCGGGTCGACCGGCGCGACCACGCCGCGCACCGCGTCCATCCGGCCGCGCAGCTTGGCGACCAGTTCCTTCCGGTACGCGGCGTCGTCGGCCGGCCGGCCGCAGGGGAAGAGCGTGCGGTGGAACATCCCGAACAGTCGTGGGCTGCGCAGCACGGCGGCCTGGAGCGCGCGCATCACCGGGTTCGGCTTCGGCTGGCTCACGAACGGGCTGATCTGCACGATGCCACTGACCAGCTCCGGCGCGTCGGCGGCGGCGAAGACCACGCCCGCCCCGCTGGAGGAGCTGCCGACCAGCGTGGCCGGTCCGCCGTCCAGCTCGCGCACCACGGCGAGCAGGTCGCCGCCGACCTCGGCCGGGGCGTACGTGGGCCAGTGCGGGCTGGAGTCGCCGTGCCCGCGGACGTCGATCGAGGCGACCCGGTAGCCGGCCGCCACCAGCAGCGGCACCAGGTGGCGGAACGCCGCCCGGTTCTCCCCCATGCCGTGCGCGAGCACCACCAGCGGCCCTGCGCCGTGCACCTCGTACGCGATCGTCCCGCCGTCCCGCGCCACCTGGCTAATCTTCATAGCCAAAAGGCTAATGGCATTAGCTTTGCGCGTCAAGGCTTGACCTCAACCCGACCTGAGGTCGGACGATCACCGACATGCCGATCTCCGCCGACACCCACGTACGCCTGACGCGGCCCAGCCGCGACCTGGCCGCAGCCGTCCGGTTCTGGGCCGACGGCCTTGGCCTGGACGTGCTCTACCGGGGCGCGCCCGACGGGCCGGGCGAGCACGACCTGGTGATGCTCGGCCTCCCCGGCGCGGCCTGGCACCTGGAACTGGTGGGCGGCGCGACGCTGACCGTCGAACCCCGTCCCACCGAGGAGGACCTGTTCGTGCTCTACCTCGACGGCCCGGTGGAGGACGGCCTGGTGACGAGACTGGAACGGGCCGGCGGGACCAGGGTCTCCGCCGGCCCGTACTGGGACAGGTGGGGGATCACGTTCGCCGACCCGGACGGCTACCGCCTCGTGCTCTGCACCCGGACCTGGTCGAACGACTGACTCACTTCTTCGACATCACCGCACGGCCGAAGAACGCCAGGTTGGCCGGGCGCTCGGCCAGCCGGCGCATCAGGTAGCCGTACCACTGGTCGCCGTAGGGGACATAGGTGCGCACCGTGTAACCCTCGCCGACCAGACGCTGCTGCTCCTCCGGGCGGATGCCGTAGAGCATCTGGAACTCGAAGCGGCCCGGGTCGCGGTCGAACCAGCGGGCCCGGTCCTCGCCGATCGCGATCAGGCGCGGGTCGTGGGTGGCGAGCATCGGGTAGCCGTCGCCCGCCATCAGCACGTTCATGCAGCGCACGTACGACTTGTCCACCTCGCGGGCGGACTGGTACGCCACCGACTCCGGCTCCTTGTACGCGCCCTTGCACAACCGCACCCGGGACCCGGCGGCGGCCAGCTCGCGGCAGTCCGACTCGGTCCGCCGCAGGTACGCCTGGAGCACCGCGCCGGTCGCCGGGTGGTCCTTGCGCAGCTTGGCCAGCACGTCCAGCGTCGAGTCGGTGGTGGTGTGGTCCTCCATGTCCAGCGTGACGGTGGTGCCGGCCGCGTCGGCCGCCACGCAGATCTGCCGCGCGTTGTCGTACGCGAACTGCTCGTCGAACGCCTGGCCGAGCGCGGACAGCTTCACGCTGACCTCGGCGGCCGGGGTGAGGCCGGCGGCGCCGAGCAGACGCAGCAGGGTGAGGTATTCGTCCCGGGTGGCGTTCGCCTGCTCCGGGGTGGTGGTGTCCTCGCCCAGGTAGTCGAGGGTGACCGCTTGGCCGTCGCCGACGAGTGCGCGGGTCGCGCGCAACGCGTCGTCGGTGCCGGCGCCGGCGACGAACCGGCGGACGACGTCCCGGGTGAACGGGGCCGTCGCGACGAGCCGCTCCACCTGGGATGACCGGGAGGCGGCGAGGATGACGGAACGGAGCATGAGCCGAGCGTAACGCCCACCCCCACACCCGCGCCGGGCACGTGCAAGGAGGGGCCCCCTGTTATCGCTAGGCGATAACAGGGGGCCCCTCCAATCACACCGACTGGCGACGATCAGCTACAACGTTCACGTGGAACGACACCCCCGCCGCCGGCTCCGCTCCGCCACCGTGCAGCTCGGTGCGCTGACCGCGCTGGCGCTCGCGCTCTCCGGCTGCAACAACGGCTACGACGACGACGATGACGACTGCGCCCTCGGGCCGGCCGGCGGGGGCGGTGACACCGTCGCGGTGGCGCTGCGGGTCCCCGCGCCGGCCGCCGCGCGCGGCGACGTCGCCCCGACCACCGCCGCGCTGCCCGACCGCGGCGGCTTCGGCACCTTCCTCGCCTCCTGCGGCGGCTGACGTGCGCCGCGAGGCCAGCACGCCGCGCCCCGACTGGGACGACACCATCCGGGCCCAGGGCCTGGTGTACGTCGACACCGAGCTGCCCGACGGCGAGATCATGTCGTACTGGGACGAGACCGCGGCGTACGCGTTCACGCTGGACGAGGTGCTCCGGCTGGAGGAGGCGACCGAGGAACTGCACCGGATGTCGGTGGCCGCCGCCGAACACGTGGTGGCCCGCCGCCGCCACGCCGAGTTCGGCATCCCGGAGTGGGCCGCCGAGGCGGTCGCCCGCTCGCTGCGGGAGGCCCCGCCGACGCTCTACGGCCGCTTCGACCTCGCGTACGACGGCAGCTGGCCGCCGAAGATGCTGGAGTACAACGCGGACACCCCGACCGCGCTGGTCGAGGCCAGCATCGTGCAGTGGTACTGGCTGGAGCACACCCACCCGGACGCGGACCAGTGGAACAGCCTGCACGAACGGCTGGTCGGCGCGTGGGCCAAGATCGGCGCCGGGCTGCACGACCCGCGCGTGCACGTGCTCTGGTCGAACGAGGAGGAGTCGGGCGAGGACCAGATCACCGCCGGCTACCTCGCCGAGACGGCCCGCCAGGCGGGGCTGGACGTGACGCTCATGCCGATCCAGCGGGTCGGCTGGGACGGGCGGCGCTTCGTCGACGCCGACGACCGGCCGATCACCACCTGCTTCAAGCTCTACCCGTGGGAGTGGATGCTCGCCGAGCCGTACGGGCCGCCGGCGCTGGACCCGGGCACGCCGACCACCTGGATCGAGCCGGCCTGGAAGCTGCTGCTGTCGAACAAGGCGCTGCTGGCCGTGCTCTGGGAGCTGTACCCCGGGCACGAGCTGCTGCTGCCGGCGTACCTGGACTCGCCGCGCGGGATGTCCGAGTACGTGGCCAAGCCGTTGCTCGGCCGCGAGGGCGGCTCGGTACGCATCGTGACCGGCGACACCGAGATCACCAACCCGGGAATCTACGGCGACGAAGGCTTCTGCTTCCAGGAGTTCCGCGCGTTGCCCCAGTTCGACGGCAACCACATGGTGCTCGGAAGCTGGGTCGTCGACGGCGCGTCGGCCGGCGTGGGCGTACGCGAAAGCGAGAGCCTCATCACAGACGGTTACGCGCGGTTTCTGCCCCACTACATCGACGCGCCGCGTCCGCGCTGAGTCGTCTACCGTTGGTCCCGTGAACTTCGACGCGTACGCCCGGACCGGGGTCGAGCTCGTCAACGCCCGGCTGGACGACCTGGAGGGCCTGCGGGCCCTCTTCCCGGACGAGAACGCCTGGATGCGCGACGAGGTCGCGGAACGGGACCTGGCGATCTTCCGGCGGGCGCAGAAGCGCCTCCGGGACGTCTTCGAGTACGGCACGTCGGGGCGCGACGCCGACGCCGTCACGGAGTTGAACGCGCTGCTGGAGGCGTTCCCGGTGCAGCCCCGCATCTCCGGGCACGACTCCTCCGACTGGCACATGCACGTGACCAGCCGGGGCGCGTCGGTCTCCGCGGAATACCTGGCCGGCGCGGTCTGGGGCCTGTCGGTCTGGCTCTGCGAGTACGGCAGCGCCCGGTTCGGCGTCTGCGCGGACGAGCGCTGCGGCAACGTCTACCTGGACACCTCGTCGAACTGCTGCCGGCGGTTCTGCTCGGAGCGCTGCGCCACCCGCTCGCACGTGGCGGCGCACCGGGCCCGCAAGCGCGCCGCGGTCGGCGAGCAGCCGGTGCCAGCCCAGCCGCTCGCCCCGGTGAGCTGACCTCCGGGCCGGCGGCCGGTTCCGGGGCCGCCATGCCGGGTGCCGGTGAAGCCGACGAACCGGACGGCAGGCGTCGACCGGGACCGGCCGGTCAGGCGTCGACCGGGGAGGGGCCGGTCAGGCGTCGACCGGGGAGGGGCCGGTCAGGCGTCGACCGGGGAGGGGCCGGTCAGGCGTCGACCGGCGAGGGGGCGGTCAGGTTCGCGCGGGCGAACTCCAGCGCCTCGCGCAGATCCGCCTCACGGACCGCGCGGCTCTTCGCGCCCCGGGTGGTCACCTCCACCGCCACGGAGCCGGTGAAGCCGCGGCCGGCCAGCGAACGGAGCAGCTCCGCGCAGGGCTGGCCGCCCCGGCCGGGCACCAGGTGTTCGTCCCGCCCCTCGCCGGTGCCGTCACCCAGGTGCACGTGCGCCAGCCCGGCGCCCATCCGGTCGGCCATGGCCAACGCGTCGGTGTGCGAGGCCGCGCAGTGCGACAGGTCCAGCGTGTAGGAGGCGTAGCCGGTGTCGGTCGGGTCCCAGCCCGGCACGTACGGCACGAACTGCCGGCCGGCCATCCGCACCGGGAACATGTTCTCCACCGCGAAACGGAGCCCGCCGAACCGCCCGGCGGTGGCCTCCAGCCCGTCGCCGAACGTCCGCGCGTAGTCCCGCTGCCAGGTGAACGGCGGGTGCACCACCACGGTCGGCGCCTCCAGCGTCTCGGCCAGCTCGGCGGCCCGGCGCAGCCGCTCCCACGGGTCGGCGCTCCACACCCGCTGGGTGACCAGCAGGCACGGCGCGTGCACCGAGAGCACCGGGATGCCGTAGTGCTCGGCGAGGCCGCGCAGCGCGCCCGCGTCCTGGCTCACCGGGTCCGTCCAGACCATCACCTCGACGCCGTCGTAGCCGAGCGCGGCGGCGAGCTGGAACGCCGCCGCGGTCCGTTCGGGAAAGACCGAGGACGTGGACAGGAGCACCGGCACGCGGGAAGTCACACCCCTCAGGGTAGCCGCCCCCGCCAGGAGGCATCGGGACGAGCACCCGCAAAGCGCCCGAAGCGAGCGCCCCGGATCACATCGGCGCGAGCTGATCCAGCCGACGCAGGATGACCCCCTCCCGCAACGCCCACGGGCAGATGTCCAGGCTGTCGACGTCGAGCCGGCGCATCACCGCCTCGGCCACCACCGCACCGGCGAGGAGCTGGTGGGCCCGCTGCGTGCTGACCCCCTCCAGCTCGGGCAGGTGGGCCGGCGGGATGTGCCGGACGAACCCGAGCACCTGCCGCAGCCCGGTGCGGGTCAGGCTGCGCCGGGCCCAGAGACCGGCGCCGGACGGCGCGGCGCCGGCCAGCCGGGCCAGCGTGCGGAACGTCTTCGAGCTCGCCACCGGACGCTCCCAGCCCACCTCGGTCAACTGCTTCACCACCGGGTCGAGCTGCGCGTCCACGTACTCCCGCAGCCCTTCCACGGCCTCGGCGGACGGCGGCAGCAGGCCGGCCGGATCGACCGCCAGCCGCTCCCGGCTGAGCCGGCCCGCGCCGAGCGGCAGCGAGACCGCGACGTCCGGATGCTCGTCGATGCCGGCGGCCAGCTCCAGCGAGCCGCCGCCGATGTCCATCGCCAACAGCCGGCCGGCGGACCACCCGAACCACCGCCGCACCGCGAGGAACGTCATCCGCGCCTCGTCCGCGCCGGAGAGCACCTCCAGGCGTACGCCGGTCTCGTCGCGGACCCGGGCCAGCACCTCGCCCGCGTTGGTGGCGTCCCGGACCGCGCTGGTGGCGAACGCCAACAGGTCCTCGGCGCCCAGCCCGTCGGCCGCCGCCCGCGCCATGCCGACCGCCTTGACCAGCCCGTCCGCGCCCGCGTCGGTCAACGCGCCGTCCGGGCCGATCTGCTCGGCCAGCCGCAGCACCACCTTCTCGGAGTGCGCCGGCCAGGGGTGCGCGCCGTGGTGGGCGTCGACCACCAGGAGGTGCACCGTGTTGGAACCGACGTCGAGGACACCCAGTCGCATGGGAAAGACCCTAGGGGCAACACGTTTCGTCGGCTCGCCGGCCGGGCGGGGAGAGCACGCGTACGCTGGTCCGGGTGACAGGGCAGATCGAGCTTCGCGTGCTGGTGGACGACCCGGACGACCCGCGCAGCCGCGAGGTCGGGCTGGATTTCCCCCGGGAGTGGATCGAGTTCGTCGACCCGGCCGACCCGAAGCACGTCGTCCGCGCCGACCTGACCTGGCTGCTCTCCCGCTGGACGTGCATCTTCGGTCAGGGCTGCCACGGCATCGTCGCCGGGCGGGCCGCGGACGGGTGCTGCTCGCACGGCGCGTTCTTCACCGACTCCGACGACGAGAAGCGGGTCCGGGCGGCCGTCAAGCGGCTCACGCCGGAAACCTGGCAGCACTTCCGTCGTGGCTTCAAGAACTGGACCGAGAACGACACGGTCGACGGCAAGACGCCGGCCCGGCGCACCGCCACCCGGGACGTGGACGCGCCCTGCGTGTTCCTCAACGACGCCGACTTCCCGGCCGGCGGCGGCTGCGCGCTGCACGCCCAGGCGCTGCGCGACGGCGTGCACCCGCTGGAATACAAGCCCGACGTCTGCTGGCAACTGCCGGTCCGCCGGGACCAGGAGTGGCACAAGCGGCCGGACAACACCAAGGTGCTCATCTCCACGTTGGCCGAGTTCGACAGGCGCGGCTGGGGCGCGGGCGGGCACGACCTGGACTGGTGGTGCACCTCGTCCACGGACGCGCACGTCGGCGCCGAGCCGATGTACGTCTCCTACGGCCCGGAGCTGACCGCGCTGATCGGCGCCCCCGCGTACGCGAAGCTGGTCGAGCTGTGCGCCGCCCGCCACCGCCAGGGCCAGATCGCCCCCCACCCGGCCAGCGAGTAAGGCCGGGCCCCCTCTTAACGCCTCCGGTAGAGCAGCGCGCCCCGCTCAGCGTTTCGGGAGCGCCGCGTCGATCAGAGCGCGGGCGCTCCGCTTCGCCGCGTCGGCGATCGCCGGATCACCGTCGAGGACGCCGCCGGCCAGGCCGCCGTCGAGCAGCAGGGTGAGTTGGCGGGCCAGCGACTCCGGCTCGGCCGCGCCGGCCTGCCGGGCCAGGCTGGTCACCCAGTCCCGGACCGCGTTCTTGTGCGCGACGGTGCGGGCGTGCACCGGGCTGCCGGACGGTGTCTCCGCAGCGGTGTTGATGAACGCGCAACCGTGGTAGCCCTCCCGGCGACAGGCTCCGCCGAGCGCGTCGAACATGCCGACGAGCTGCTCGCGCGGGTCGGCCCCGGCGGCCTCCGCCGCTGCCCGCAGCGCCGCCGACCAGGCCAGGTCGACCTTGTCGAGGTACGCGAGCACCAGATCGTCCTTGCTCGGGAAGTGCTTGTAGAGCGTGGCCTTGGCGACGCCCGACTCGGCGATGACGGTGTCGACCCCGACGCCGCGCGGCCCGTACGCGTAGAACAGCCGGAACGCGGTCTCCAGGATGCGTTCCCGGGCAGCGCCGGCAGGGGTGCGGGCCATGGTTCCTCCTCGTTCTGCGCCGCAGAGTCTACAGACAGGTACGTCTCCTCGAGCCTGTTAGTAGACAGACCTGTCTGTTAGTCTGTGCGTACCGAGCACGTTCCGCGAAGCTCGGCCGAGACCGGAGGACGAATTCGACATGCGCATCGCAGTACTGGGCACCGGCATGGTGGGCCGGGCCATCGCCGCCCGCGCCGCCGAGCTGGGCCACGAGGTGACCGTCGGCACCCGGGATGTCGCCACCACCCGGGCCGGGAGTTGGGGTGAGTGGGCCAGCGGCCATCCGGGGATCGCCCTGGCCGGGTACGCCGACGCCACCGCCGGGGCGGACCTGGTCGTGAACGCCACCAACGGCGACGGATCCCTCCCCGCCCTCGACGCGGCGGGTGCGGAGAACCTGGCCGGCAAGATCCTGCTCGACATCGCCAACCCACTCGACTTCAGCCAGGGCTTCCCGCCCACCCTCTCGGTGCTCAACGACGACTCGCTCGGCGAGCGGATCCAACGGGCGTTCCCGCGTACCCGGGTGGTGAAGGCGCTCAACACGCTCACCGCCGACCTGATGGCCCACCCCAAGCAGCTCGCCGAGGGCGACCACACCGTCTTCGTGTCGGGCGACGACGCCGACGCCAAGGGCGTGGTCACCGAACTGCTCACCAGCTTCGGCCACACCGACGTGCTCGACCTGGGCGACATCACCACGGCGCGGGGCACCGAGATGCTGCTGCCGATCTGGCTGCGTCTCTACGGCCGACTGGGCACGCCGCTGTTCAACGTGAAGGTCGTGCGCTGAGCGCACGCAGAAGGCCGGCACCCCTGTCCGGGGTGCCGGCCTTCACGCTCGGTCTTACTTGGTCCAGTGCTTGTTGACCAGGTCGGTGGCCTGCTTCTCCCACTGCGCGTACGCATCCGGGTAGGCCGACACCTGCACGGTCTGGGCGGCCTTGGTCAGCGGCATGTCCTGCCAGCCGTCGACCTGCTTCAACCCCTTCAGGAACGCCAGGGTCGAGTACTCGGGGTCGGTGATCTGCTCGGGGGTGCCCCAGCCGGAGGAGGGGCGCTGCTGGAACAGACCCAGCGAGTCGTGGTCGTTGCGGTCGCCGAGGTGGCCCAGGTTCTCCAGCTTTGACTCCTGCAACGCGGTGGCGATCGAGATGACCGCGGCCCGCTCCGGCAGCCCGGCCTTCTTCGTCGCCGCGATGATCGCCTTGACGTTGGCGGTCTGCTCGTCGTTGAGGTTGATCGTGGACTGCTCACCCTGCACGCTCGCGACCGCGACCGGCTTGGCAGCCGTGGCCGCGTGCGCGGACTCGACGTGACCGGCGATCGGACCGGCGAACACACCACCGGTGAAAGCCAGACCAGCAATACCCAGAACGCTCTTACGCAGCATCGTGTTCATCAGGGGGCTCCATTCGGGGGTCAACGCACCGGGGGGGTGCGGGCACCGTCAGGCGCACAAGAAAAGTTCTGGCTGCTCGCGGGGGTGGGGGCCTCGTCGCGGCGCCGGAACTGTGTGCAACGACCGGGGGTCCACCGTCATTCCCAGAGGGCTGGCGGGCGCTTGCCTTCCTCGGCCGTGCACCGGGATACAACGCCGCGACCCCCCGACCCATTCCACCGTCAGGGTGCCGCCCACCACCACCCAACCGGACAAACCACGCACCGGGCCCGTTCGGCAGCACACGACCGGCACCTTGGAGCGCCCCCGTTCCACCCACCGGCCCACGCCGCCCTCAGCGGAACACCCACGGGTGCCTCAGGGCCGCCCAGACACCCCTGACGTTCCACCCACCGAAAACTCCGCGCCCCACATCCGACTAAAGCGCCAGCGATCATGAAGTTGACCGGACCTGGCGCCCGATTTGTCGGCGCCAACTTCATGATCGACGCAGGCGGGGCAGGCGGGGCAGGCGGGCCGGCGGGCAGGCGGGCAGGCGGGCAGGCGGGCGGGCGGGCAGGCGGCGGGGCGAGAGAGTCGGGGTGGTTACGGCTCGAACTTGTAGCCCAGGCCCCGGACCGTGACGATGTAGCGGGGCGCGGACGGTTCCGGCTCGATCTTGGAGCGCAGCCGCTTCACGTGCACGTCGAGCGTCTTGGTGTCGCCCACGTAGTCGGCGCCCCAGACCCGGTCGATGAGCTGCCCCCGGGTGAGCACCCGGCCGGCGTTGCGCAGCAGCAGCTCCAGCAGCTCGAACTCCTTGAGCGGAAGCTGGACGCTCGCGCCCTCCACGGTCACCACGTGCCGCTCGATGTCCATCCGGACCGGGCCGGCGGCCAGCGTCGGCGCGCCCGACTCGCTCGCCTCGGTGCTCTGCCGGCGCAGCACCGCCCGGATCCGGGCGACCAGCTCACGGGGCGAGTACGGCTTGGTCACGTAGTCGTCGGCGCCGATCTCCAGGCCGACCACCTTGTCGATCTCGCTGTCCCGGGCGGTGACCATGATGATCGGGACGTGCGACCGCTGGCGGAGCTGGCGGCAGACCTCGGTGCCCGACATCTCCGGCAGCATCAGGTCGAGCAGCACGATGTCGGCGCCGGTCCGGTCGAACTCGGTGAGGGCGGAGGTGCCGGTCGCGGCGACCGAGACCTCGAACCCCTCCTTGCGGAGCATGTAGGACAGGGCGTCGGAGAACGACTCCTCGTCCTCGACCACCAGTACGCGGCTCAACGGGTGTTTCCTTTCCTGTGGTCAGACCTGCCGGAGCTCGGCCGGGCCGGCCTCGATCCCAGCGGAGGCGAGTGTCGCCTCCAGGTCGTCCGGGGGGCGGGCAGGCAGCCGGAGGGTGAACGTCGAGCCCCCACCAAGGGTGCTCGACACATCCACCCGACCGCCATGGTTGCTGGCGATGTGTTTCACGATGGCCAGCCCCAGGCCGGTGCCACCGGTCGCCCGGGAGCGGGCCTGGTCGGCGCGGTAGAAGCGCTCGAAGATCCGGTCGACGTCGTTCGGGGCGATGCCGATGCCCTGGTCGGCCACCGCGATCTCGACGTGTTCGTCGGTGGCCCGCGTGGTCACCCGGACCGTGGTGTCCTCGGCCGAGTAGGTGACCGCGTTCTCCACCAGGTTGGCCACCGCGGTGGCGAGCTGGCTGTCGCTCCCGTACGCGGTCAGGCCCCGCTGCCCGGCCACGACGATCTCCACCCGGCGGGCGGTGGCCGCGGTGCGGGTCCGGTCGACCACCTCGGCGAGCACCCAGTCCAGCGAGACCGGCTCGGGTGGGGGTTGGGGTTCGGCGCCTTGGAGCCGGGTCAGCTCCAGCAGCTCCTGCACCAGCCGGCCGAGCCGGGTCGACTCGTGCTGGATCCGCTCGGCGAACCGCCGCGCGGCGATCAGGTCCTCGGACAGGCCGGGCCCGTCGTCGACGGCCGGCTCGGTGGCGTCCACCAGCGCCTCGGCGAGCAGTTGGAGCGCGCCGATCGGGGTCTTCAGCTCGTGGCTCACGTTGGCCACGAAGTCGCGGCGGACCCGGGCCAGACGGTGCGACTCGGTGACGTCGACCGCCTCGATCGAGATGAAACCGGCGCCGAGTCCCATGGCCCGCAGGTGCACGCCGAGCGGGTTGTCACCGGCGCTGTCGCGACCTCGGGGCAGGTCCAGCTCGATCTCGCGACGCACGCCCGTGCGGCGGACCTGACCGGCCAGCGTACGGATCAGCGGGTGCGCCGCGATCGAGCCCGGTGTCGCCCCGGCCCGGAGCAGGCCCATCGCGCGGGCCGCCGGGTTCACCAGCACCGGCACGTCGTTCGGGTCGAGCACCACCACGCCGGCGCGCAACGAGTCGATCGTCTTGCGGCCGAGCCCGGAGAGGCCCCCCTGCGCTTCGTCCGGAATCGTCGGCCTCCCTGCGTCACGGCGGGCGGTCCCGCCGCCCCGCGACGCCCACCGGCGCCGCCACTGCCCCACCGGCCCGGACAGCATCGACCCGGCGACCAGTCCGGTCACCAGCGCCACGGCCACCGCGATGGCCACTGCCCACTCCACCCGGCGATCGTAGGGTCATTGTTAACCCAGGGATCGGTCAGAAAGGGATGAATCACTCTCGCTTCCGGGAATGTTCACCCACGGGTCCCGCGTCGTTCATCCGCGTTCACCCTGGTGCCGGCCGTCCGGCCTACCGTGGGGCGCGCACCTGCTCATGCCGTACCCGAAGGAAGTGACGATGCGCGACGAGTTCCGGGCCGACCTGCAGATTGTCAGCCAACTGCTGGTGGACATGGCCGAGGCGGTGCGCGCGGCCATGCGGCAGGCCACCAGAGGGCTGCTCACCGCGGACCGCGTGGCGGCCGAGACGGTGATCGCGCGGGACGCCGAGATCGACGATCTCTACCGGCACGTGGAGGAGCGGGTCTGCGACCTGCTGGCGCGGCAGGCCCCGGTCGCCTCCGACCTGCGGGCCATGATCACCGCGTTGCACGTGGCGGCCGACCTGGAGCGGATGGGCGACCTGGCCGACCACGTGGCCAAGACCGCGTTGCGCCGGCACCCCTCCCCCGCGGTGCCGGCCGAGCTGCGGCCGGTCTTCACCGACATGGCCGGTATCGCGGACCGGATGGCCGAGAAGATCGGCGCGGTGCTGGCCAAGCCCGACGCGGACGTCGCCGCCGAACTGGACCGCGACGACGACGCGATGGACGACCTGCACAAGAGCCTGTTCGGCGTGCTGCTCGGCGACGACTGGCCGTACGGGGTGGAGACCGCGATCGACGCGACGCTGCTGGGCCGCTTCTACGAGCGCTTCGCCGACCACGCGGTGAACGCCGGAGAGCACGTGGTCTACCTGATCACCGGCTCCTCGTCCGCCTGACCCAACCCGCACCGGGGGGCGGAAGGGGCCCCTTCTCAACAGGGGAGTGTTGAGAAGGGGCCCCTTCTCTACCAGAGGCGTTAGCAAGGGGCCCGGCCTTACATCAGCGGTCAGCGGCCCTGGTTGGCTACGGCGGCGGCAGCCGTCTTGGCCGCGTCGGGGTCCAGGTAGGTGCCGCCGAGCACCTGGGGGCGCAGGTCGGCGTCCAGGTCGTAGCGCAGCGGGATGCCGGTCGGGATGTTCAGCTTGGCGATGGCCTCGTCGGAGATCTGGTCGAGGTGCTTCACCAGGGCGCGCAGCGAGTTGCCGTGCGCCGCCACCAGCACCGTCCGGCCGGCCAGGATGTCCGGCACGATCGAGTCGTACCAGTAGGGCAGCATCCGGTCGACGACGTCCTTGAGGCACTCGGTGCGCGGCATCAGCTCGGTCGGCAGCAGCGCGTACCGGGGGTCGCCGACCTGCGACCACTCGTCCGCGTCGTCGATCGGCGGCGGCGGCGTGTCGTACGACCGGCGCCAGAGCATGAACTGCTCCTCGCCGTACTCGTCCAGGGTCTGCTTCTTGTCCTTGCCCTGGAGCGCGCCGTAGTGGCGCTCGTTGAGCCGCCACGACCGGCGCACCGCGATCCAGTGCCGGTCGGCGGCGTTCAGCGCCAGCTCGGAGGTGCGGATCGCCCGGCGCAGCAGGCTGGTGTGCACCACGTCCGGCAGCAGGCCGTGCTCACGGAGCAGTTCGCCGCCGCGCCGCGCCTCGTTCTCGCCCTTCTCGGTCAGGTCGACGTCCACCCAGCCGGTGAAGAGGTTCTTGGCGTTCCAGTCGCTCTCGCCGTGCCGCAGCAGGACCAGCGTCCCGATGGTGGGCCCTTCGCTCGCAGTCATGCCGATCATCCTGCCGTACCGGCCCGGTGGACACGCGGGGACCGGTGGTGACGACCACCACGTGGAAATGCGGGTGACCGGCGTTCCGGCAGGCCACTAGGTTGTAAGGCATCCAAGTTTGATCGGTCATTACCAACGGGGGCGTCGGGGATGCGGACGGTACAGGGCTGGTTCCGGGACACGGCGGGCGGCTTGCCGCGTTCCTTCTGGTACCTCTGGACCGGCACGCTGATCAACCGGCTCGGCTCGTTCGTGCTGATCTTCCTCGCCATCTACCTGACCCGGGAGCGGGGCTTCTCGGCGGTCCAGGCCGGCCTGGTGATCGGCCTCTGGGGCGTCGGCGGCGCGATCGGCACCACGGTCGGCGGCACACTCACCGACCGCTGGGGGCGACGGCCCACGCTGCTGACCGCGCACCTCGGCGCGGCCACCATGATGGTCGGGCTCGGCCTGGCCCGCCCGCTCTGGGCGGTGGCCGCGGGCGCGCTGCTGCTCGGCCTGTTCGCCGAGGCGGCCCGCCCGGCGTTCGGCGCGATGATGGTCGACGTGGTGCCGGAGAAGGACCGGCTCCGCGCGTTCTCGCTCAACTACTGGGCGATCAACCTCGGCTTCGCCTGCGCCGCCGTGCTGGCCGGCCTCGCCGCCCAGGCCGGGTACCTGCTGCTCTTCCTGGTGGACGCGACCACCACGCTGGTCACCGCGCTGATCATCTTCACCCGGGTCAAGGAGACCCGGGTCGCGCTGACGGTCGTGGTCGCCAAGGGCGCGGTGGTTCCGGCCGGCGCGCTGCGCACCATCCTCCGGGACCGGGTCTTCCTCGGCTTCGTGGCGCTCAACCTGTTCGCCGCGCTGGTCTTCCTCCAGCACATCTCGATGCTGCCGATCGCCATGGGCGACTCCGGGCTCAGCCCGGCCACCTACGGCTCGGTGATCGCGCTCAACGGCGTGCTCATCGTGGTCGGGCAACTCTTCGTGCCCCGGCTCATCTCCGGCCGCAGCCGGTCGCACGTGCTGGCGTTGTCCGCGCTGATCATGGGCGTCGGGTTCGGGCTGACCGCGTTCGCGGACACGGTCTGGCTCTACGGCCTCACGGTGCTCATCTGGACGCTCGGCGAGATGCTCAACTCGCCGTCCAACGCCACCCTGATCGCGGAACTGTCGCCGGCCGCGCTGCGCGGTCGCTACCAGGGCGTGTTCTCCCTCTCCTGGCAGCTCGCCGGCGCCAGCGCGCCGATCCTCGGCGGCCTGCTCCGGGAGCAGGCCGGCAACACCGCGCTGTGGCTGGCCTGCGCCGCGATCGGCGCGCTGACCGCGATCACCCACCTGATCTCCGGCCCGGCCCGGGAACGGCGGGCCGCCCAGCTCCGCGCCGCCGGCACCCCGGTCGCGCCGGTCACCCTCACCCGCACCCCGGCGCCGGAGTCGGCCGAGGCCGCGGCGGCGTCCCCCGCCGCGCCGGTCCGAGCCGGTTCCTGAGTACGCCCGCCCGCGCCCGCCGCCGACGCGGTCGCTACCGTGTCGGAAGAAATCAGTAAGGAAACCTTCCTGGAGGACGGGTGCACGGCCTACGGCGCTGGTGGGACGACACGGCCGGCGGGCTGCCCGCCACCTTCTGGTACCTCTGGTCCGGCCTGCTGATCAACCGGGCCGGCGCGTTCGCGCTGCTGTTCCTGTCGCTCTACCTCACCGCCGCGCGGGGCGCCTCGCCGTCGCTGGCCGGGCTCGTCGTCGGCGCCTACGGGATCGGCGGCGCGGCCGGCACGCTGCTCGGCGGCGTACTGGCCGACCGCTGGGGCCGGCGGGCCACCCTGCTCGCCGCCCACCTCGCCGCCGCCGGGCTGATGGCCGCGCTGGCGTTCAGCCGGCACCTGGCGGTGATCGCCGTGCTGGCCACGCTGGTCGGGGTGGCGCACTCGATGCCGAGCCCCGCGTTCGTGGCGGCCATCGTGGACGTGGTGCCGGAGGCCCGCCGGTCCCGCGCGTTCAACCTCCAGTTCTGGGCGTTCAACCTGGGCATGGCGGTCGCCTCGCTGCTGGCCGGGGTGCTCGCCGAGGCGAGCTTCCTGGCGCTGTTCCTGGTCGACGCCGGGGCCACCCTGGCGGCGGCGGTGGTCATCGCGCTCAAGGTGCCGGAGACGCTGCGTCACCGCCCGGCGGTGACCCCGGAGGCGGTGGTGGGGCGGCGACCCGGACTGCACACCGCGCTGACCGACCGCACCTTCCTCACCTTCGTCGCGCTGACGTTCCTGCTGGCGGTGCTGACCATGCAGACGTCGACGATCATGCCGCTGGCGATGCGCGCGGACGGCCTGCGCCCGTCGGCGTACGGGCTGGTGGTGGCGCTCGGCGGGGCGCTGATCGTGGCCGGGCAACTCTTCGTGCCGCGGCTGATCGAGCCGTACCGGCGCTCGACCGTGCTGGCCGTCTCGACCGGGCTGATGGCGCTCGGCTTCGGCACGCTGACCGTCGCCGACGGGCTGCCGCTCTATCTGGGGGCGGCGGTGGTCTGGACCGCCGGGCAGATGCTCGCCGCGCCACCGAACGCGCAGATCAACGCGGATCTCGCGCCACCGGAGCTGCGCGCCCGTTACCAGTCGGTGTTCTATCTGACGTTCCCGGCGGCGTCCTTCGTGGCGCCGGCGCTCGGCGGGCTCAGCCTGGAGCGGCTCGGCGACCGGCACTGGCTGGTGGTGGGCGGGCTGGGCCTGCTGGCCGCCGCCGGCCACCTGATCGCCGGGCCGCCACGGGAACGCCGGGTCGCCGCGCTGCGGGCCGCGTCCCGACCGGTGGCCACGATCCGCCGGTGAGAACGGCCGAGCGCCCACCCCGACCCCCGTCGAGATGGGCGCTCGCACCGTACGCCCGGCGGCGGCGGGCGACACTCACCCCCGTAAGCGTCGCCCGCTCGCGCCGCCGGTTTCCCCGGGCGGCACCGTCCCCCAACGGTGTGCTCCGCCCGATCTTCGCGTCGCGCCTGCGCGGATCTGATCGATCCGCCGCTCCCCCGAACGAAAACAAGCGGGACGCGGTGCAATAAAGTTAGTTCGCCCGGATTCCGGATTCAACCCGGATCGCTGTCTTACCCGTCACAGCACCCGTGTCGGGAATCCGGCTTCCCTGCTGCGGCCTCCCGGGGTGGCCAACACGCGGATTCCCGCCGGCCATTCCCGTAAACCTCAGCCGTCCTCGCGATTCGGGTTCTCGGTACGGAAGAAGTTGCTCTGCCGGCCGTCCCGCAGCTGCTCCTGGTAGATCAGATTGAGCCGCCGTGAGTCGAACGTCCGGAACCAGGCGTCCCAGGTGATCTCCCGGAGCCGGCTGCTCTCCCGGTAACCCGGCAGGTTGAACGTCAACACGCCGGGCCGGTCGCCCCGCTCGGTGCCGGCGATGGTGGCCGGTTTCGCGCCCCGGGCCCGCGCCCAGCGCTGGATCACCTCGTGGTTGCGGGTCACCAGGCTGCGCCCCGGGCGCTCCGGGCGGTCCGCGAGAGACGTGATGAGCTGGGACGATCCGATCGACCGACTGGACGCCGGCCCGCGCGTCGGCGCGGCCTGCGCCCGTGCCGGAGCCGACTTCCGTGTCGGCGCCGCCTTCGCCCGGGAGGGCACTGCCCCGGTTCGCGCCGGTGTCGCCTTCGCGCGGACGGGAGCCGCCTTCGCGCGGGACGGGGTCGCCTTCGCGCGGACGGGGGCCGCCTTGCGCGTACCCGTCGCCTTGGCCCGGGCGCCGGTGGCCCGGGTGGCCGGCGCGGCCTTGGCCGCGGAGGTGGCCGTCCGGCGGGCCGGCGTGGTCTTCCGGGCGGCGGTCTTCTTCGCGGCGGTGGTCTTCTTCGCCGCCGCCGGCCGACCGGCCGGGCCGGTGCTCCGCCGGGCCGCGCCGCCGCGCCCCTCCGCGCGCATGGTGCGCGCGAGCGTCCTCACCAGCTCCGGCTTGCGCAGCGTGGAGGTCCCGGAGACCCCGCGCCGGCGGAGCTGGCCCCGGATGTCGTCGACCTTCATCCGGGAGATCTCGGACTCCGACACCTTCGGGGTGTTCGGCGTCCGGTTACCGGTGTGCCGCTTGGTCCGGGTCGCGGTCGTGCCGCGACCTGAGCTGTTGCGCTGAGCCATGGGACACGCTCCTCGACAGTCCGTCCTCGGCGCGCGGCGGGTCCCGATGCTCCGCACCGCGCGAGGCGGCATACCCGTCAGGCGGGCCCTGAACCTCCGGCGGCCGGGCCGGCCGGGGTCGACGGCTCGAAGAGGTGGGCGAACGCGGCCAGGTTGGCGGTCGACTCGCCGCGCTTCACCCGCCACTCCCACTCCCGGCGGATGGCGGTCCCGAAGCCGATCTCCAGCATGCTGTCGAACGACTCGTCGGCATAGGTCAGCACGGAGCCGAACAGGCGGTCCAGCTCGTCGGCGTCGAGCCCGGCCAGGTTGACCCGGCCGGTCAGGTAGACGTCGCCGACCGCGTCGATGGAGAACGAGACACCGTACATCCGCGCGTTGCGCTGCAACAGCCAGGCCCACAGCTCCTCGCGGCGCTCGTCGGGCTGGCGCATCACGAACGCCTCGATCCGCAACGCGTGCTCGCCGACGATCAGGTTGCAGATCGTCTTGAGCTTGTGCGTGCCCGGCAGGGTCACCGCGTACGACGCCTCGCCGGTGGACTCCCACTCCAGCTCGCGCTCCGCGCAGACGGCCTCGATCAGCGCGGCGACCTCACTCGTACGGCTCATCGCGTCCACTCTACGGTCGGCCGGGCCTCCTCGCCCGACGGGCGGTCACCAGGAGCAGCTCAGCGCCGGGTCGCCGAGCCGGCCGGCCAGCCGGGCCCGGTGCTCGGTGATCGCCTCCCCGTAGACCGCGAGCAGCCCGGCGACGGTCCGGTGCCAGGAGAAGTCGCGGGCGTGCCGCTCGGCGCCCCGGGCCAGCACGGCGCGACGCCTCCGCTCGGGCAGCAGGCGGGCCAGGGCGTCGGCCCAGTCGACCGGGTCGTGCCCGTCGATCAGCATCCCGCTGACGCCGTCGCGTACCGCGGTGACCAGCCCGCCCACGGCGGCGGCCAGTACCGGCGTGCCGCAGGCCTGCGCCTCCAGCGCGACCAGCCCGAACGACTCGTTGTGCGACGGCACCGCGACCAGGTCGGCGGCGCGGTAGAGCGCGGGCAGGTCGTCGCCGGTCCGGGGCGGGAGGAAGCGGACCCGGTCGGCCACGCCGAGCGAGTGGGCCAACTCGATCAGCGCGGTGGGCCGGTCCAGCCCGCTGCCGCTGGGGCCGCCGCAGATCACCACCGTCAGCTCGTCGGCGAGTGCCGGATCCCGTTCGCGCAGCGCGGCGACGGCGCGGACCAGCACGTCCGGGGCCTTGAGCGGCTGGATGCGGCCGACGAACGCGACCACGTACCCGTCGACCGGCAGGCCGAGCCGGCGGCGAGCGGCCCGGGTCGCGGCCTCCCGGTCACCGGCGGCCGGGCGGAACCGGTCCAGGTCCACGCCGGGCTCCACCACGGCCACCCGGTCGGGGTCGGCGGCGTACCTGTCGAGCAGGTCGCGGGCCTCCACCCGGGTGTTGGCGATGAGCCGGTCCGCCTCGGCGACCACCTGCTCCTCACCGATCACCCGGGCCTTCGGCTCCGGCCGGTCCCCGGCCGCCAGCCGGGCGTTCTTGACCTTGGCCAGGGTGTGCGCGGTGTGCACCAGCGGGACGCCCCAGCGCTCCTTGGCCAGCCAGCCGACCTGGCCGGAGAGCCAGTAGTGCGAGTGGATCAGGTCGTAGTGGCCGGGCGGGCGGGCCGCCTCGGCACGCAGCACGCCGGCGGTGAACGCGCAGAGCTGCCCGGGCAACTCCTCCTTGGTCAGCCCTTCCAACGGCCCGGCGGTGACGTGCCGGACGGTCACCCCGGGCGCCATCTCGACCACCGGGGGCAGGTCACCGGCGGTGGCCCGGGTGAAGATCTCCACCTCGACGTCGGCCTCGGCCAGCCGCCGGGCGACCTCCAGGATGTAGACGTTCATGCCGCCCGCGTCGCCCGTGCCGGGCTGGTGCAACGGCGAGGTGTGCACCGACAGGGTGGCGATGCGACGCGGCCGGGGCCACGGCAGGGCACCTCGCTGACGACCGACACCGGTGTGCACATCCGCCACGTCCGCTCCCTCTGTCACGGTTGATGCCGTCCCGCACGACCGGCGCCTCTCGGTCAACCCGTACGCCGGGTGTCATCTTCCCCATCGGGGTTCGGAAATGCCTGTCGCGGGTTCCCGGGCGTGACGGACCTCATCACGTCGCGGGCCGCGACGGCGGGAGAGAATGACCGGATGACCTCAGTCGCCATCGTCACCGGAGCGTCCAGCGGGATCGGCGCGGCCACCGCCCGCCGACTGGCCGCCGAGGGTTTCCACGTGCTGGCCGCGGCGCGGCGTACCGACCGGCTGGCCGCGCTGGTCGCCGAGATCGAGGCGGCCGGCGGCACGGCCACCGCGGTGGCGTGCGACGTGACCTCGGACGAATCCGTCGCCGGCCTGGCCGCCGCCGCGGACGCCGCGCCCGGGCCGGTCACGCTGCTGGTGAACAACGCCGGCGGCGCGCGCGGCCTGGACCCGGTCGAGACCGCCGACATCGGTGACTGGCAGTGGATGTACGACGTCAACGTGCTCGGCACGCTGCGGGTCACCAAGGCGCTGCTGCCCGCGCTGGAACGCTCCGGCGCCGGCACCGTGGTGATCGTCAGCTCGACCGCCGGGCACGTCGTCTACGAGGGCGGTGGTGGCTACACGGCGGCCAAGCACGCGCAGACCGCGATCGCCGGCACGCTCCGCCTGGAGTTGTGCGGCCGGCCGGTCCGGGTGGTCGAGATCGACCCGGGCATGGTGCGGACCGAGGAGTTCGGCCTGGTGCGGTTCGACGGTGACGCGGAGCGCGCCGAGGCGGTCTACGCCGGGGTGGCCGAGCCGCTTGTCGCCGACGACGTGGCCGACTGCGTCGCCTGGTGTGCCACCCGCCCGCACCACGTCAACGTCGACCGGCTCGTGGTCCGCCCGCTGGCCCAGGCCGCGCAGCACAAGGTGCACCGGGTCTAGCGTGAAGCGCGAGGAGTGAGCCGGGTCTGCGAGCCCCGCAGTCGCGAACCGGGGAGGCGCTGATGAAGCCCCTGGGCGTCGTCACCCGGGGCACGACGAACCCGAACCGGCTCCGGCGGGTGGACAACTGGATCGTCGGGGCCTGCGGCGACGCGCTCCGCGCCGCCGCCGACCCGCTCGTGGTGGACCTCGGCTACGGCGCCACCCCGGTCACCCCGGTCGAGCTGCGGGCCCGGCTCGCGACCGGCGTCCGCGCGGACGTGCGGGTGGTCGGGCTGGAGATCGATCCGGTACGCGTGGCCGCCGCGCAGCCGGCCGCGGACCCGCCCGGGCTGACGTTCGCCCGGGGCGGCTTCGAGCTGGCCGGGTTGCGCCCCGCCCTGGTCCGGGCGTGCAACGTGCTGCGCCAGTACGACGAGAGCGAGGTCGCCGACGCCTGGCGCACGATCACCGGGCAGCTCGCGCCGGGCGGGCTGCTGGTCGAGGGGACCTGCGACGAGCTGGGCCGGCTCGGCGCCTGGGTGCTGTTGGACGCCACCGGCCCGCGCACGCTCACGCTGGCCGCGAAGCTGACCACGCTGGAGAGCCCGGCGTCGCTCGCCGAGCGGCTGCCGAAGGCGCTGATCCACCGCAACGTGCCGGGTGAGCGCGTGCACGAGCTGTTCGGCGCGCTGGAGCACGCCTGGCGCTCGGCCGCCGGCTACGCCCCGTTCGGCCCCCGCCAGCGCTGGCTGCGCACCGTGGCCGCCCTGAAGGAGGCCGGCTGGCCGGTCCAGGACCGCCCCCGAGCCTGGCGCCACGGCTACCTGACCCTCCCCTGGCCCGCCATCGCCCCCACCGACGGGGTCAGATGGTGCAGTTGATCAGGACGGGCTCGGGGTGGAGGGGGACGCCGAAGTGGGCGTGCACGCCGTCGCGGATCTCCCGGGCCAGCGCCACCAGCGCGGCGGTGCTGGCGGTGCCGGACCGGTTGGTGAGCGCCAGCGTGTGCTTGGTGGAGATGGCGACGCCCTCCGGGCCGGCGTACCCCTTGCCGAAGCCGGCCTGCTCGATCAACCAGGCCGCGCTGATCTTCACCACGTCACCGGCGCCCGGCCAGGCCGGCGGCTCACCCACGCCCAGGTCGGCCGCGCGCGCCCGGAGCAGCTCGTACGCCTCGCGGTCGAGCACCGGGTTGGTGAAGAACGAGCCGACCGACCAGGTGTCCGGGTCGGCCGCGTCGAGCACCATGCCCTTGCCGGCGCGCAGTCGACGCACGGTGGCCCGGGTGTCGGCCAGTGGCGCCCGGTCCCCCACCTCGACGCCGAGCGCGCGGGCCAGCTCGGCGTAGCGGATCGGGGCGGACAGCGGCGAGCGGGTGAGCCGGAAGTCGACCGAGAGCACCACCCAGCGGTCGCTGTACTTGAAGATGCTGCCCCGGTAGGCGAACCCGCAGTCGGCCGCCGGGATGTGGACCACCTCGCGGTGCGCGCGGTCGTACGCCTCGACCGCGACGATCGTGTCGGCGACCTCCTGGCCGTACGCGCCGACGTTCTGGATCGGCGTCGCGCCGGTCGAGCCGGGGATGCCGGAGAGGCACTCCAGGCCGGCCCAGCCGCGCTCGACGGTGGCCGCGACCAGCTCGTCCCACGGCTCGCCGGCGGCCACGCGTACCGTGACGGTGTCGCCGTGCTCGGCGACGACCGTGAGGCCCCGGGAGCGGACGAGCACGACGGTGCCGGGGAAGCCCTGGTCGCCGATCACCACGTTGCTGCCGCCGGCCAGCACCAGGACGGCCTGGTCGCGGGCCTCCGCCGCGCGCACCTTCGCCACCAGATCGGCGGCGTCGCCGGCGATCTCCAGCCGCCCGGCCGGGCCGCCGAGCCGCAGCGTGGTGTAGCGCGCCAGGCTGGCCGGATCGGTCGGCCCGGCGGCGGTCGTCGGTTCGGCGTAGACGTCTGGCACGCCTTTCACCCTAGGCTGAGGGGTAGCCGTGGCACCCACTGGTGGCCCGGTCACCCCCGGGAGGATGGCGATGAGCAGACTGCACCACACGAAGGACTTCTGGATCGGCGCGTTGCGGACGGAGGGGCCCGCGTTCGCCACGGCGGTGGCGGAGGCGCCTCCCGAGACACCCGTGCTGTCCTGTCCCGGCTGGACGGTCACCGATCTCGCCCATCACCTGAGCCGCGCCTACCTCTGGGTGGGCACGGTGCTGACCGCCGGTGGCACCGCCCGTCCGGAGCGGCACGAGGTGGAGCCGCCGGCCGGTCTCACCCCGGCCCAGTGGTACGCCCAGGAGTACGAGCGGCTGACCGCGCTCCTGGAGGGGCTGGACCCGGAGGCGCCGGCGTGGAACTTCGCGCCCCAGCCGAAGAAGGCCGGTTTCTGGCCGCGCCGGGTGGCGCACGAGACGGCCGTGCACCGCTGGGACGCCCAGCTCGCCATCGGCGCGGGTGACCCGATCGAGGCCAAGCTCGCGTCCGACGGCGTGAGCGAGGTGCTGGACACCTGGCTGCCGGCGGGCCGGCGGGTGCGGTCCGGCCAGTGGCACGGGGTGGTCCAGTTGACCGCCACCGACGCCGCGCAGGAGTGGTACCTGCGGTTGCGGGGTGAGGGGGTCGCGCTGCTGGACACCGCGACGATCCTGGACCACGACGACCACCGGGCGCGGGCGCAGGTGACCGGCACGGCAAGTGATCTGCTGCTGGCGCTGATGGGCCGGATCAGCTTCGACACGCTGGGCGTGGCCGGTGACCGCACCCTGCTGGAGGGGCTGCGGGCGGGCTGACCGAGGCTGCGATACCGGGCGGAGAGGGGCGGGAACGGCTCCTCTCCGCTTTTTTCGGGCAGTAAGAGAGCGCTCTCTTGACAGGATCGAGGGCATCGACCACGCTCTCGTGAGAGCGCTCTCTGAGTACCGGAACCGCCCTCCACCACCAGTTACGACCCCGAGAGGTCAGGACAGCATGCTCACCTTCACGCGCCGTCGACTGGCGGCGGTGGCCCTCGTCGCCGCCACCGCACTGCTCGGCACCACCGGCTGCGGCGGCGGCGACGAGGCCGCCTCCGACGGCCCGGTCACGCTCACCGTCGACACCTTCGGCCAGCTCGGCTACGCGGACCTCTACCAGGAGTACATGGCCAGCCACCCCGACGTGAAGATCGTCGAACGGGGCACCGGCAGCAACCTCGACGAATACTCCCCGAAGCTCACCCAGTGGCTCGCCGCCGGCAAGGGCGCCGGCGACGTGGTCGCCATCGAGGAGGGGCTGCTCGTCGAATACAAGGCCAACCCGCAGAACTTCGTGAACCTGCTCGACCACGGCGCGGCCGACCTGAAGGGCAACTTCCTCGACTGGAAGTGGAACCAGGGGCTCACCGCCGACGGCAAGCAGCTCATCGGCCTCGGCACCGACGTCGGCGGCATGGCCATGTGCTATCGCAAGGACCTGTTCGCCAAGGCCGGCCTGCCCACCGATCGGGAGGCCGTGTCCAAGCTGTGGCCCACCTGGCAGGACTACGTCAAGGTCGGCGAGCAGTTCACCGCGAAGAAGACCGGCGCCGCGTTCCTGGACGCCGCGACGAACACGTTCAACACCATCCTGCTCCAGACCGCCGGCAACACCACCGGCTACAGCTACTACGACACCAGCAACAACCTCGTCGTGGGCAGCAACCCGGCGGTACGGCAGGCGTACGACACCACCATGGACATCATCGACTCCGGCCTCTCCGGCAAGTACGGCTCCTGGTCCGAGGAGTGGGTCTCCGCGTTCAAGCAGTCGAAGTTCGCCACCATCGCCTGCCCGGCGTGGATGACCGGCGTGATCGAGGGCAACGCCGGCCCGGCCGCCAAGGGCAAGTGGGACATCGCCCAGATCCCCGGTAACGGCGGCAACTGGGGCGGCTCCTTCCTCGCCGTGCCGAAGCAGAGCAAGCACCAGGCCGAGGCGATCGAGCTGGCCAAGTTCCTGACCAGCGCCAAGGGTCAGATCGGCGCGTTCAAGCTCAAGGGCCCGCTGCCCTCGTCCCCGCAGGCGCTGGCCGACCCGGCGATCGTCGACTCGAAGAACGCCTACTTCTCCGAGGCCCCGGTCGGCAAGATCTTCGCCGAGGGCGCCAAGAACCTGAAGCCGGTCTACATGGGCCCGAAGAACCAGGCCGTCCGCACCGAGGTGGAGAACGCCGTGCGCACCGTGGAGCTGGGCAAGCGCTCCCCGCAGCAGGGCTGGACCGACGCCGTCACCAACGCCGAGAAGGCCGCCGCCAAGTAACCCGAGCAGCGCGTGCGGGCGGTCCCGGCGACGGGTGCCGCCCGCACGGCGGAAAGGAGTTCCGGGTCATGGCAGTCCAGCTCGACGCCCGCCCGCCGGTCGCACCGGCCCCCCGGCACAGCCGTCCCGTCCGGGGCGCCCGGCTCAGCCGGTTCGACACGAAATACTCGCCGTACCTGTACATCGCCCCGTTCTTCCTGCTCTTCGGCGTCTTCGGGGCGTACCCGCTGGCGTACACGTTCTGGGTCTCGCTGCACGACTGGGACCTGCTCGGCGCGGAGCACCCGTTCATCGGCCTCGACAACTACAGCCAGCTCCTCGCCGACCCGGACTTCTGGCACTCCGTGGTCAACACGCTGGGCATCTTCGTCATCTCCACGGTCCCGCAGCTGCTGGCCGCACTCTGGCTGGCCAACCTGCTCAACCGCCAGCTCCGGGCCCGCACCACCTGGCGGATGGCGGTGCTGGTCCCGAACGTGACCTCGACCGCCGCGGTGGCGATCGTGTTCGCGGTGCTGTTCGGCCGCGAGTTCGGCATGATCAACTGGCTGCTCGACCACGTCGGCGTGAGCGCGATCGACTGGAAGGCGAACAGGTTCGCCGCCTGGGTCGCCATCTCCACCATGGTCGACTGGCGGTGGACCGGCTACAACGCGCTGATCTTCCTGGCCGCCATGCAGGCCATCCCGCGCGACCTGTACGAGTCGGCGTCGATCGACGGCGCCGGCCGGGCCCGGCAGTTCTGGTCCATCACCGTGCCGCTGCTCAAGCCCACCATCATCTTCGCGGTCATCATCTCCACCATCGGCGGCCTGCAACTCTTCACCGAGCCGCGGATGTTCAACTCCGGCACCAACGCGATCCGTGGCGGGCCACTGCGCGAGTCGCAGACCGTGACCATGTACATGTTCGAGAACGCGTTCGCGCCGCACTACAACTTCGGTTACGGCTCCGCCATCGCCTGGCTGCTCTTCGCGCTGATCGCGGTGGTCGCGGCGATCAACGTCCTGCTCCTGCGCCGGCTCGGCGGCGGCTCCCGCAAGGAGGTCTCCCGATGACCCGCGTCTGGTCGGCCAGCCGGCTCACCTACCTGGCCCTGGGGCTGTCGGCCCTGCTGTCGATCTTCCCGATCTACTGGATGTTCGTGGTGGCCAGCCGCACCAGCGACGCCATGGGCCAGGTCCCGCCGCCGCTCACCCCCGGCGGCAACCTGGGCGCCAACATCGCCCGGCTGTTCGACAACACCGACGCGTACTTCCTCACCGGCCTGATCAACTCGACGATCGTGGCCGTCACGGTGACCGTCTCGGTGGTCTTCTTCGCCACGCTGGCCGGGTTCGCGTTCGCCAAACTGCGCTTCCGCGGACGCAACGCGCTGCTGCTGGTCATCGTCGCCACCATGATGGTGCCCACCCAGCTCGGCGTGATCCCGCTCTACCTGCTGATGACGAAACTGAACTGGAACGACCGGCTGCCCGCCGTGATCGTGCCGGCGCTGGTCACCGGCTTCGGCGTGTTCATGATGCGGCAGTACGCCGGCCAGGCGGTCAGCACCGAGCTGATCGAGGCGGCCCGGATGGACGGCTGCAACACCGCCCGGATCTACTGGAACGTGGTGCTGCCCGCGCTGCGCCCGGCCGCCGCCGTGCTCGGCCTGCTCACGTTCATGACCACCTGGAACGACTTCCTGTGGCCGTACGCGGTGCTCAACGACCCGGAGAACCCCACCGTGCAACTGTCGCTGCGGGCCCTCTCCGACGGTTACTACCAGGACATGTCGCAGGTGTTCACCGGCACGGCCATCGCCACGTTGCCGCTGCTGCTGGTCTTCGTCCTGTTCGGCCGCCAGATCATCGGCGGGATCATGGAAGGTGCGGTCAAGGCATGACGGATCTCCGATTTCCCGAGGGCTTCGTCTGGGGCGCGGCCACCGCCGCGTACCAGATCGAGGGCGCCGCCCGCGAGGACGGCCGTGGCCCGTCGGTCTGGGACACCTTCAGCCGTACGCCGGGCGCGGTGCACTCCGGCCACACCGGCGACGTCGCCTGCGACCACTACCACCGGTACGCCGAGGACGTCGCGTTGATGGCCGAGCTGGGGCTGCGCGCGTACCGGTTCTCGGTGGCCTGGCCCCGGATCCAGCCGGACGGCACCGGCCCGGTCGAGCCACGCGGGCTGGACTTCTACGACCGGCTCACCGACACGCTGCTGGCGCGGGGCATCGACCCGATCGTCACGCTCTACCACTGGGACCTGCCGCAGTCGCTGGAGGACCGGGGCGGCTGGACCGTCCGGGAGACCGCCGAGCACTTCGCCGACTACGCGGTCGCGGTGCACCGCTGCCTCGGTGACCGGGTCCGCACCTGGACCACGCTCAACGAGCCGTGGTGCTCGGCGTACCTCGGCTACGGCAACGGGGTGCACGCGCCGGGCCGGCAGGACGCCGGGGACGCGTTCCGGGCCGTACACCATCTGCTGCTCGGCCACGGCCTGGCCGCGCGGGCGCTGCGCGCGGCCGGCGCGGAGACGCTCGGGATCACGCTCAACCTGGCCGACGTGCAACCGGCCGACGCCGCCAGCGCCGCCGACGCCGAGGCGGTACGGCTCGTCGACGGGCTGCACAACCGGATCTTCCTGGACCCGCTGACCGGCGCCGGCTACCCGGAGGACGTGCTGGCACACGTCAGCCGGATCGTGGCGACCGACTTCGTGCGGGACGGCGACGAGAAGATCATCGCCGCGCCGCTGGACCTGCTCGGCCTCAACTACTACTCGCCCACCTACGTCGCCGGGCGGGCGGACGGCGCGGGCGGCAGCGCGTACCCGGGCACCGAAGGCGCGGTCGAGTTCCTGCCGGCGGCCGGGCCGCTCACCGACATGGGCTGGGCCATCGAGCCGGCCGGGCTCACCCGGCTGCTGGAACGGGTGGCCGCCGACCACCCCGGGCTGCCGCTGATGATCACCGAGAACGGCGGCGCGTTCCCGGACGCCACCCGGGACTCCTCGGGCCGGGTGGCCGACGCCGACCGGACCGCGTACCTCGACGGACACCTCCGCGCCGCGCACCGGGCCATCGCCCGCGGGGTCGACCTGCGCGGCTATCTCGTATGGTCGTTGCTGGACAACTTCGAATGGGCCGAGGGTTACCGGAAGCGGTTCGGGATCGTCCACGTCGACTACCTGACCCAGCGGCGCACACCCAAGCAGAGCGCCCGCTGGTACCAGGAGGTGATCGCCCGGAACGGGCTGTGACGAGGTGGTGGTAACGGGGATGACGACGGCACAACGGCCGACCCTGGAGGCGGTGGCCCGGCGGGCCGGCGTCTCCCGGGCCACGGTCTCCCGGGTGGTCAACGGCTCGACCACGGTCGCCGAGTCGATCCAACAGGCGGTCCGCCGGGCGGTCGAGGAACTCGGGTACGTCCCGAACCTCGCCGCCCGCAGCCTGGTCACCCAGCGCACCGACTCGGTCGCGCTGGTCATGCCCGAGGCGGCCACCCGGGTCTTCTCCGACGACCAGGTCTTCCCCGGCATCATCCGGGGCGCCGCCCAGGAGCTGGAGGCGGCCGACAAGCAGCTCGTGCTGATGCTGGCCGGCTCGCCGGCCGGGCACGAGCGGGTCGAGCGGTACACCACCGGGCGGCACGTCGACGGCGTGCTCTTCGCCTCGCTGCACGGCGAGGACCCGCTGCCCGGCCGGCTCGCCCGGCTCGGCATCCCGGTGGTGTGCAGCGGCCGGCCACTCGGCGGCGCCGACGTGCCGTACGTCGACGTGGACCACACCGGCGGGGTGACCCGGGCGGTGGAGCACCTGATCGCGACCGGCCGGCGGCGGATCGCCACCATCGCCGGCCCGCAGGACATGGTCGCCGGCATCGAGCGGCTGATCGGCTACCGCACCGCGCTCACCGCCGCCGGGCTGCCGGAGCTGGTCGCGTACGGCGACTTCACCCGGGAGTCCGGCACCGCCGCGATGCGCGAACTGCTCGCCGCCGACCCGGAGCTGGACGCGGTGTTCGCCGCCTCCGACCTGATGGCGCACGCCGCCCTGCGGGCCCTGCGCGAGGCCGGGCGGCGGGTGCCCGAGGACGTCGCGGTGATCGGGTTCGACGACATCGAGACGGCCGCCTACACCGAGCCGCCGCTGACCACCGTGCGGCAGCCGATAGTGGAGCTGGGCCGGGCGATGACCCGGCAACTCCTGCGCATCGCCGCCGGCGAGCACGTCGAGCAGGCGCTGATGCTCCCCACGGAGCTCATCCTCCGCGACTCCGCGTAAGGCGGGGCCCCCTGTTAACGCATTCTGCATAGCAGGGGGCCCCGCTTAACAAACCGCTCGCGGCGTCGACGTGGGGTGGCTAGCGTCGCCCGGATGAGTGAAGCCCTGATCCGGCCCGCCCGCGTCGACGACGCGCCCGCCGTGGTGGCGCTGCGCGCGCTGGTCTTCCCCTACCTGGTACGCGGTGTCGAGTCGACCCGCCGGATGATCGGCCAGCCGCCGCCCGGCGAGGACTGGGCGGCCTGGGTCGCCGAGGCGGACGGGCAGGTGGTCGGTTGGACGTCGGCGTACCGCAACACGCAGACCTCGACGCCCGGGGTCGGTGAGATCTCCACGCTGCACGTCCACCCGGGCCATCGCGGCCGGGGCACCGGCACCGCGCTGCTCGACACCGCGCTCGACCATCTGCGGACGCTAAGGTCGACCCGGGTCCTCACCCACGCCCGCGCCGAGTCGCTCCCGTTCGCGCAGCGGCACGGCTTCACGCCCAGCCGGGAACTGCGCTACTCCGCGCTCGACCTCGACCCGGCCCCACCGGCGCCGGAGCCGCCGCCGGGCGTACGGCTGCTGCCGACCGCCGGGCTCGACCCGCGCCGGGTCCACCGGGTGGACTCCGAGTCGGCCCGCGACGAACCGGGTGACGTGCCGACGGACGCGCTCGGCTACGACCTCTGGCTCCACGAGTGCTGGGAGAACCTCGGGCTGGACCGGGAGGCCAGCACCGTCGCCGAGATCGACGGCGAACTGGTCGCGGTGAGCCTGGTGAAACGCGACGGCGACCGGATGTGGTCGGACTTCACCGGCACGCTGCCCGCGTACCGGGGTCGGGGGTTGGCCCGGCTGACCAAGCAGGCCGCGCTGCACGCCGCCGCCGCGCGCGGGGTGCGGACCGCGTACACCTCCAACGACGAGGCGAACGCGCCGATGCTGGCCATCAACGCGGCGCTCGGCTACCGGCCGGTCGACAGCCAGTGGTCGTGCCGGCGCACGCTCACCTGAACCGCCCGGCAACCCGGTGGCCGTGCCGGCGCACGCGCTCAGCGTCGTGCCGGCGCACGCTCAGCTCAGCGCCCGGCGGCGACCCGCACCGCGGTCGCGTACGCGTCGGCGCCGAACAGCACCAGCCGGGCCTCGACCAGGTGCGCCGGGTCGGCCGCGTGCAGCACGGTCAGTGCCTGCGCGACCGCGTCCTCGACCGGCCAGCCGTAGATCCCGGCGGAGATCAGCGGGAACGCGACGGTCAGCGCGCCCAGTTCGTCGGCGACGCGCAGGCTGTTGGCGTAGCAGTCGCGCAGCAACGCCGAGCGGTCCTCGCGCGGCGAGAAG
Source organism: Micromonospora sp. NBC_01392 (assembly GCF_045040125.1). Classification (NCBI taxonomy): domain Bacteria; kingdom Bacillati; phylum Actinomycetota; class Actinomycetes; order Micromonosporales; family Micromonosporaceae; genus Micromonospora; species Micromonospora sp. NBC_01392. The sequence goes on from NZ_CP109549.1 coordinate 6,718,105, forward strand.
ACCGGCCCGACGGTGTGCACCACCCAGCGCGCCGGCAGGTCGCCGGCGGTGGTGGCGACCGCCTGCCCGGTCGGCAACCCTCGCCCGTAGCGGGAGGCGCGCAGTGCCCGGCACTCGGCCAGGATCGCCGGCCCGCCCCGGGCGTGGATCGCGCCGTCCACGCCCCCGCCGCCGAGCAGCGACGAGTTCGCCGCGTTGACGATCGCGTCGACCTGCTGGGCGGTGATGTCGCCCTGGATCAGCACCGTGTCCATGGTGTCAGCGCTCCTCGTCCATGGTGTCAGCGCTCCTCGTCCATGGTGTCAGCGCTCCTCGACGTGCTGGCCGAGCGACCGGCGGGTCAGCAGAGCGGCCCCGGCGACGGCGGCCGGCATGACCAGCACCGCGCCGAGCGGGATCAGGAAACACAGGAAGACCGCCACCCCGAAGCCCAGCGCGGTCGGCCGGTCCGCCCGGAGCGTCGACCGCCGGTCCGGCAGCCGCATCCCGCGCCGCTGGAACGGCGCGCCGACCAGCTCCAGCGCCAGGAACCAGCCGCCGACCAGGGCGCCGACCACCGGCACCACCGTCTGCCCCACCAACGGGATGAAACCGGCCACGAACAGGGGTACGCCGACCAGCGCGGAGATGGCCACCAGGCGCAACGAGTCGGCGATGCTGCGCCGCATCGAGGCCCAGAACGGCACCTCCACCATGCCCGGGGTGCCGCCGAGGCGGTCCTCGACCCGCTCGGAGATGGCCTCGTAGAACGGGTCGCCGACGGCCAGCGTGACCGCGGTGAACGTGAGCACCCCGACCAGTGCGGCCACCCCGACGACGGCCAGCCCGGCGGCGACCCGCAGCAGCCCGCGCGCGGTCGACGACCAGTCGTCGGCGAACGGGGTGAGCCAGGCGGCCAGGTCGTCCACGAAGTAGAGCAGGGTGGCGAAGAGGGCCAGGTAGAGCACGCCGGAGATGAGCGCCGGCACCACGCCGAGCAGCATCAGTTTCGGGCTGCGGACGTACATGCCGAAGCCACGCAGCAGCAGGCCGGCGCCGCCGAGGAAGCGGGTCGCCGCGCCGGTGACGGGCGCGACGGTACGGGAGGCGTTCACGACGGCACAGCCTAGTGGGCTCACACACCCCGCCCGGGTGAGGTGTAAGGAGGGGCCCCCTCCAATCCCTATGCGTTAAGAGGGGGCCCCTCCTTACACAATGGGTGGGTGCGTGCGTCGCGGCTGATCTCGTTGGTGCTGCTGCTCCAGTCCCGGGAGACGATGACGGCGGCCGAGCTGGCCCGCGAGCTGGAGGTCTCGGAGCGCACCGTCTACCGGGACGTGCTGGCGCTCTCCGCCGCCGGGGTGCCGGTCTACGCCGACCGGGGCCGGGCCGGCGGCTACCGGCTGCTCGGCGGCTACCGGACCCGGCTGACCGGGTTGAGCCGCGACGAGGCCGAGGCGTTGTTCCTGGCCGGGCTGCCCGGGCCGGCCGGCGACATGGGACTGGCCGACGCGGTGGCCGCCGCCGAGTTGAAGGTGCTGGCCGCGCTGCCGCCGAGCCTGCGGGACGCGCCCGCGCGTACCGGTCAGCGGTTCCACCTGGACGTACCCGGCTGGTTCCGGGAGAGCGCGCCGCCGCCCCGGCTGGCCGAGCTGGCCGGGGCGGTCTGGCGGGACCGGACCGTCGAGCTGCGCTACCGGCGCGGTGACCGGGAGGTGACCCGCACGCTGGCGCCGTACGGGCTGGTGCTGAAGAACGGCGTCTGGTATCTCGTCGGCCGCGTCGGCGACGGGTGGCGGACGTACCGGGTGGACCGGGTGGTCGACGTCGAGGTGGGCCCGGAACGCTTCGACCGGGACGAACGCTTCGACCTCGGCGCGTACTGGCGGGAGCAGGCCGGGGCGTTCCTGCGCGACCTGCTGCGGGACCGGGTCACCGTGCGGCTCGGGCCGGCCGGTCTGCGGGTGCTGCGGCACCTGGTGGACGCGCCGTTCGTGTACGAGGAGGCGGTCGCCGCGGCCGGCCGGCCCGACGGGCAGGGCCGGCTGGTGCTCCGGCTGCCCGTCGAGTCGGTCGACGTGGCGTACACCCAACTGCTGGCGCTCGGCCCCGAGGTGGAGGTGCTGGCGCCGCCGGAGCTGCGGGCCCGGTTCGCCGAGGCGGCCCGCCGCGCGGCGGCGCTGTACGCGGACCCGCCGCCGGACGCCGGGCCGCCCGGAGACGGACCGTCCGGGGACGCCGGTCAGCGGTAGCCGGTGTCGTCGGCCGGCTTGCCCGGCGCGACCACCTCGTCGTGGTAGCGGGCCCAGTGTGGGCGGGTGCCGTCGAGGTCGGTGAAGCCGTACACCTGGGCCAGCCCGCCGCTGTCCAGCGACTGCCCGTTCCAGCGGTGCCGGTCCGGGTCGGCGGCCAGCGCGACCACGGCCCGCCCCACGAAGGCCGGCGTCTCGGACATGACGAAGTGCCTGTCGGTCTTCGCGCCGTCGCGCCAGTTGGCAGCAGTGACGCCGAAGTGCTCCAGCATCGCCTCGGAGCGCAGCCAGCCGGGCGTGAGCGCGACGGCGGTGCCGCCGTGCGGGGCCAGTTCGTGCGCCTGGGTGAAGCCGAGCCGGTTCACCGACACCTTGGCCAGGTCGTAGAAGACCGAGAGGCGGTACGCCGTGTCGTTGTACGCCTTCGTGCCGTCGCCGATCTCGACGACCAGCCCGCCCGGGTTGCGGATCAGCAGCGGCAGCGCGAAGTGGCTGGTGATGATGTGGGTGTCGACGGCCAGCCGCAGCGTCCGGAAGCCGGCGTCGAGCGGCTGCTCCCAGACCGGCTTCTCCCAGGTGATCAGCGGGTCCGCGCCCCAGATGTCGTTGACCAGCACGTCGAGCCGGCCCTGCTCGGCGTCGATCCGCTCGACCAGGCGGCGTACCTGTTCCGGGTCGAGGTGGTCGACGGCGACCGCGATGCCGGTGCCGCCGGCGGCGGTGACCAGCTCGGCGGTCTCCTCGATGGTCTCCGGCCGGTCCATCTCCGAGCGGCGGTCCCGGGTGGTGCGGCCGGTGGCGTAGACGGTGGCTCCGGCGGCGCCGAGCTGGACGGCGATCTGCCGGCCGGCGCCCCGGGTCGCGCCCGCGACGAGCGCGACCTTTCCGGTCAGTGGTGAGTTCATGGGTTCACCGTGTCACCGATACCTGACAGCCGAAGTCCGGTTTCCCGACGACTGTGGATCGGCGATCATGACGGCATGCACCTGCTGCTCTCCGGCATCGTCGGCTCGGTCGCGTACGGGTTGGCCGGCCCCGGCTCGGACACGGACCGGCTCGGCGTCTTCGCGGCGCCGACGGTGGCGTTCCACGGCCTGCGTCCGCCCCGGGAGTCGGTGGTCACCACCGAGCCGGACGTCACGCTGCACGAGGCCCGGAAGTACGCGCTGCTGGCGCTGAGCGGCAACCCGACCGCCACCGAGCTGATGTGGCTGCCGGACGACTGCTACGAGACCCGGACCGGGTTCGGCGATCGACTGATCGGCATCCGGGCGGCGTTCCTCAGCGCGCCCCGGGTCCGGGACGCCTATCTCGGCTACGCCGCCCAGCAGTTCCGGAGGCTGACCACCGCGCCGGCGGACGTGGGCGGCCGGCGACGGTCGGCCAAGCACGCCCGGCACCTGGCCCGGCTTCTGCACCAGGGCCGGGTCCTCTACGCCACCGGCGTGCTGGAGATCCGGCTGGCCGACCCGGAGTGGTTCCGGGCGTTCGGCGAGCGGGTGGCCGGTGGCGCGCTGGCCGAGGCGCAGGCGCTGGTGGCGAGCGCCGAGGCGGACTTCGCCCGGATCCGCACGCCGCTGCCGGAGCGCCCGGACGAGGAGCCGGTGGAGCGGTGGCTGCTCGACGTCCGGGCGGCCCACCTACCGCACTGACTCAGTCCGCCAGGCGGACCCGGACCCGGCGGTTGGCCCGGCCCTTGCTCTCCACCTTGACCACCTGGACCTTGCCGATCTGGGCGGTGGAGGCGACGTGCGTGCCGCCGTCGGCCTGCACGTCCAGCCCGACGATGTCGACGATCCGCACCTCCTGCTCGTCCGGCGGGATCAGGTTGGACTGGGTCCGGATGATGTCCGGCAGCGCCAACGCGTCGGCGCGGGGGAGCACCCGGACCGCGACCGAACGGTCGGCGGCCACCTCGGCGTTGACCAGCTCCTCGATGCGGGTCTTGAAGTCCGATGGCACCTCGGGGAGGTTGAAGTCCATCCGGGCCTCGCCCGGTTCCATGTTGCCGCCGGTGACCAGCGCGCCGAAGTCCCGGAACACCACGCCGCAGAGCACGTGCAGCCCGGAGTGGGTCCGCATCAGCATGGTCCGGCGGGCGTCCTCCACCGCGCCGGTGACGTCGACGCCGACCGGCGGCACCGGATCACCCTCGGCGGGGATCAGCCACAGGTCGTCGCCCTTGCGGGTGCCCACGATCCGGGTCTGTACGCCCTGCCAGAGCAGCACCCCGTGGTCCGGTGGCTGGCCCCCGCCGCCCGGGTAGAACGCCGACCGGTCCAGCACGATGCCCTGCTCGGGGTCGGCCGCCAGCACCCGGCACGTCCACTCGCGCAGCGTGGGGTCGGCGAGGTCGAGGCGGTGCGTACGGCCGTGGTGTGTGACGCCCATGCCGCCCGACGTTACCCGTTGAGGAACGACGAGACGCGCTCCCGTACGTCGGCGCGTTCGGTCCAGAGGACGCCGGGCCGGTCGTACACGTGCAGGGTGGCGGTCGGCAGCGCGGCGGCGAGCTGCTCGGCGACGGCGACCGGGTGCAGGTCGTCGTCGACGCAGCCGATCACCAGCGCCGGGGCGGTGACCGCGGCGAGCGCGCCGGCGTCGTCCAGCGGGGCCTGGCCGGGCAGGCTGGCCAGGCCGGGCGCGAGCCCGTCGCGCAGCAGTTGGTCGAGCCGTTGCCGCAGGTAGGCCCAGCCGGCCGGGGTGTTGCGGACCGACGGTGGCAGCTCCAGCGACACCACCTCGGCGAGCGCGTGCGCGTCGCCGTCGGCCACCGCGTCGAGCAGGCCGGTGAGGCGGGCCCGCGCCACCTCGCCGCGCGGCGCGTCCAGCACCGCGGGGAGGAAGAAGACGAGTTTCTCGAAGCGTTCCGGGCTCTCGGCGAGCAGCCGGCACAGCGCGCCCGCGCCGAGGCTGGCGCCGAACGCCCGGGTGGCTCCGCCCAGGTCGGCGACGGCCCGCAGGTCACGGGCGAGGTCGAGGTAGGTCCACGGCCCGGGTGGGGAGTCGGACCGGCCGTGCCCGCGGAACTGGAAGAAGACCCGCCGGCCGGTGACGCCGCTGCCGAACGGCCGGGTGGTGGCGATGCCGTTGCCCAACCCGTGCGCGAACACGGTGACCGGATCGCCGACGCCGGTGACCAGGCGTTCCAGGCTCACCCCGTGCGGGGTGTCGACAAGTTCGGTGTCCGGCTCGGGCAGCGCGGGCCGGCCGGTCCGTGGCCCGCCGGGGCCGGGACCCCAGGTGCGGGGGCCGCCGTCCGGCGGCGGGGGCCAGCGAAAACCTCTCACCAGGACCCTCGGCCGTCGTGCAGGTCCCGTAGGCCGGGTCGCACGTCGAGCAGGTAGATGAGGCCGGCCGCGATGCCGACCAGTCCGAAGAGGCTGATCGGGCCGAAGCCCAGCAGCGTCAGCAGCAGGCAGACCGCCAGGATGGCGACCCAGCCGCCCTTGGGCAGCGTGCCGAGCGCGGCGAAGCCGTCGCCGCGCTGGGTGATCGCATGCACCAGGGCCACACCCTGGATGACCAGGGCGAAGACGAGCAGGATCAGCTGAATCACATTGCGGACTTCGAACGCGAAGATCGGCGCGGCGTAGGCCATGTCGGCAAGCTTATGCCGAGACCCCGGAAACGTCCGACAGGACGCTGTCCGGGGTCTCGGTGGAGAGTCGGGTCACTCGGCGGCGGGGCGGGTCCGCTTCGTGGCCTTCGGCAGCTTCGCCGACGGGGTGGCCGGCTTGCCGGCGGCGGCCCGGGTGGCGGTCGCCTTGGTGGCCCGGGTCCGCTTCACGGCGGCCGGCTTGGCGGCCATCGCCTCGGCGACCTCGGCCGGGCTCGGTACCTCGGTCTTCGGGGCCTCGGTCGCCCCGGTCTTCGGGGCCAGGGTCGACACGGCGGCCGGGGCAGTCTCGGCGGTCGCCTCGATGTCGGCGTTCACCGTGTCGGCGGCCTCCAGCACGCCGGCGCCGACGACCCGCTCGCCCCGGGCGACCAGCTCGGCGTACGCGGCCAGGGCGCGCTCCTGCGCGGCGTACGCGCCGGCCACCACGGCCGCGGCGTTGCGGGTGGCGGCCTCGCGGAGCTTGTCCAACTGGGCGGCCTCGCGGAGCTTGTCCAGCTGAGCGGCCTCGCGGAGCTGGTCGAGGTCGGTGGAGCGCAGCCCGGTGGCGGTCAGGTTGGCCGTCTTCAGCGTCTCGGTGGCCTTCTGGCGCAGCTCGTAGCCGGTGCCGACGGCCTTGCCGCCGAGGTCGGCCACGACCCGCGTGCCCAGGCCGCTGACCACGGTGGGCAGCTTACGGAGCTGCTCCAGGGCCAGCTCACCGGCGCCGGCGGCGGCGTAGAAGGGGGCGGGGATGCGGTTGGTCTTCGGCTGGGTCATGACTGCTCCTCTTCGGCCGCACCGGCGGCCTTCCGGGCCGCCCGGCGGGCGGTCGTGCGTTCACGGGCGGCGGTGGCCGGCGCGGGCGCGGGGCCCGCCTCGGTGACGGCTACCGATTCGAGGACGGCCTCGGTCGGGGTGCCGTCGGGTGTCACGGGGCCGGTCGCGGCCGGCGCGACGGTGGCCGGGGCCTCGGGCGCGGCAGCCGGCTCGGCGGGCTCGGCGACCTCCGCAGCCTCCGCCGGCCCGGGCGTGGCAGCCGTCGGCTCGGTGGGCTCCACCGGTCCGGCCGTGCCGGTCGCCTCGGCCAGGCGCGCGTTCTCCCGGCGGAACGTCTCGTAGATCTGGGTGAGCGACTGCTTCTGGGCCATGGTCAGCTCGGCGTCGACCGCGATGGCCGCGAGCACGCCCTGCCCCTCCTTGTCGTCCAGCAGTCCGGCTCGCAGGTACATGGCCGGGGTGGAGACGCGTAGCGCGCTGGCGAGCTGCTGGAGCACCTCGGCGCTCGGCTTGCGCAGCCCGCGCTCGATCTGGCTCAGGTACGGGTTGCTGACGCCGGCCTGCTCGGCGAGCTGACGCAGTGAGATCTTCGCGTTGCGCCGCAGGTCGCGAATGAACCCGCCGACATCGGGAAGGTCCTTGCTGGTGGCCATGACTCAACGCTAGCGCGCGCTGCTAGCTGCTGCAAGCAAAGTGCTAGCCAGAGTTAGCGACGTCACCCGAAGTCGGTTGCGGGTTCGGTGTCCGCCTCCGTACCGTTCCGCCGTGACGAAGATCGAGATCAACGGTGCGACGCTCGCCTACGACGAAGCGGGCAGCGGCAGCGCCGTGGTGCTGCTCCACGCCGGCATCGCGGACCGGCGGATGTGGCGCGACCAGGTGCCGGCGCTCGCCGCCCGGCACCGGGTGATCGTCCCGGACCTGCGCGGCTACGGCGAGTCGGAGCTGCCGCCCGAGCCGTTCGCCCACCACGACGACGTGGTCGGGCTGCTCGACGCGTTGGGCGTCGAGCGGGCCGCGCTGGTGGGCTGCTCGTTCGGCGGCCGGGTCGCGGTGGACACCGCGCTGGCCCACCCGGATCGGGTGAGCGCGCTGGCGCTGTTCGGCGCCCCGCTCTCCGGCCACGAGTGGTCCGAGGAGACCGAACAGCTCTGGGAGAACCTGGTCGGAGATGTGGACCCGGAGGACTTCGGGGCCACCGCCGCCGGCGAGGTGCGGTTCTGGGTGGTCGGCCCGAGCCGGCAGCCGGCCGACGTCGACCCCGAGTTGATCCGGTTCGCCGAGGAGATGGACCGCCGGGCACTCGCCGCCGAGCAGGCGCTCAGCGCGATCGAGGTGGGCGAGCTGGACCCGCCGGCCGTCGACCGCCTGGGCGAGCTGCGGATGCCGGTGCTGGCCGCGGCCGGCGCCGACGACATCCCCGACATCCGCCGCCTGGCCGACCGCATCGCCGCCGAGGCCCCCCACGGCGTACGCCTCCCCGACATCCCGAACGCCGCCCACCTGTTCCCCCTGGAGCACCCCACCGAGGTCAACACCGCCCTCCGCACCTTCCTCCCCTGACCACCCCTCGTTGATCTTGCACTTGCTGCCCCGGCAAACCGGGCACAACGGGCGGGACAGGGGCCGCAAGTGCAAGATCAGCGGGGTCACCAGAGGGGGCGGACGGCGCCTACCGGGAGGCCGCCGCCCAGCAGGGGCACCTCGGCGTACTCGGTGAGGATGGGGGCGGTCAGGCCCAGGCGGGTCAGGGCGGAGGTCAGGACCGGCATCCTCGGGCGGGCGGCGCCGTCGTCGATCTTGAGGGCGACCGCGCCGACACCCGGGACCGCCGCCGCGATCACCCCCTCCGCGCCGATCTTGGCGAGCAGACCGGGTACGCCACGCATCAGCCGGGTGTCGTCGGCCTGGGTGCCGCCGACCAGCTCCGGGTACGCGCGCATGGCGTCCGCCACGGTCCGCTCCACGGTGCCCGGCTCGGCGGTGACCAGACGCAGGAAGGCGCGCGCCAGCCCGGTCACCGACACGGCGTGCACGGGTGCGCCGCAGCCGTCCACCCCGATCGTCGCCGCCCGCTCCCCGGTGAACTCCTCCACGGTGGCGGTCAGCCGCTGCTGGAGCGGGTGCTCCGGCCGCCAGTACCCATCCTGCGGCCAGCCGGCGGCCCGGCAGGTCAACAGCATGCCGGCGTGCTTGCCGGAGCAGTTCATCAGCACCCGGGACGGGCCGCCACCGGCCCGCAGCACCGCCTCCCGGGCGGCCTCACCGAACGGCAGGTCCGGCGGGCAGTGCAGCGCCTCCGGGGTCAGGCCGGCGCCCCGCAGCAGCGCGGTGACGCGTTCGACGTGGAACTCCTCACCGGCGTGGCTCGCGGCGACAAGCGCCACGTCCGCCGGGTCGGTCAGCGCGAGCCCGGCCCGGAGCATGCCGATCGCCTGCATCGGCTTGTTCGACGACCGGGGGAAGATCGGCGAGCCGACGTCGCCGGCGCCGGCGACCGGCGAGCCGGCGGCGTCCAGCACCACCACGGAACCACGGTGGACGCCCTCCACGAACCCGGACCGGACCACCTCGGCGAGCGGCACGCCACCCTCGTACGTCTTTCCCACAAGATGGACGGTACCGACGGGACGATCACAGCCGGCAGCGGGGTGACCTGGGACGTCGGCCGCGCGCGTACAGGTCCGGGTGTTTGTGCGCCGCTTACACGCCGAGCAGCGCGCGGGCCTCGGCGGTGGTCAGCGGCGGGCGCTGCGCGAGCTGGGCGAAGCCGACCGCCCGCGCGACGAGCTGCATGTTGGACTCCACCGGGCGGCCCTTCGCGTAGGTGACCGTGTCCTCCATCCCGACCCGCAGGTGACCGCCGGTGGCGAGCGAGGACAGCATCACCGGGATGGTGCTGCGGCCGATGCCGGTGGCCGCGAACGTGGTGCCCTCGGGCAGGTCGCGCAGCATCTGCTGGGCGGCGACGAGGGTGGCGGTGGTGCCCGGCATGCCGCCCGGCACGCCCATCACGAAGTCGACGTGGACGTGCCCGCCGTGCGGCAGGCCGTACTTGCCGAGCAGCCGCTGCAACGCGGTGAGGTGGCCCAGGTCGAAGATCTCGTACTCGGGGACGACGCCCCGCTCCTGCATCCGGGTGTGCAGGTCGACGATGAACTCCCAGCGGTTGAGGAACACGTCGTCACCGAAGTTGACCGTGCCCATGGTGCAGGAGGCCATGTCCGGCCCGGCGTCGAGCACCGCGAGCCGGTGCGCCTCCGGGTCGGTCACCGCGCCGCCGGAGGAGAGCTGCACGATCAGGTCGGTGCTCTCCCGCAGCGCCGACACGGTGTCCCGCAGCCTGCCCTGGTCGAGCGTGGGCCGCGCCTCGTCGTCCCGGATGTGGACGTGGATCACGGCCGCGCCGAGCGCCTCGCACTCCTTGGCGGTCAGCAGCAGCTCGTCGAGCGTCACCGGCAGCGCCGGCACCTCCGCCTTGGCCGACTCCGCACCGGTGGGGGCAACCGTGATCAACGTCCCTGTCGTCATGCCCCGGATCCTAGACCGGCCCCCGGCACCGGGTCGACCGCAGGATTTCCGGCGCGAGCGGCGTCAAGAAGGGAACCTTTCTCTACCGGAGGCGTTAATAGGGGGCCCTTCCTTACACGTCGACGGCGGCGGCGGTGTCGCCCACCATCAGGCGGGCGTCGTCGGGGGTGTTGCGCTTGAGCACGGCGAGCGCGATCTGCCCCAGCTCGTAGTGGTGCACGGCGGTCCCGACGAAGCCGACCGTCCGGCCGTCAAGCGTGACCGGCGTACCGGCGGACGGCGGCTGGTCGGTGGTCACGCCGTCCAGGTGCAGCAGCGCGAGCCGGCGCGGCGGCTTGCCCAGGTTGTGCACCCGGGCCACCGTCTCCTGCCCCCGGTAACAGCCCTTGTCCAGGTGCACGGCCGGGGCGATCAGATCCACCTCGGCGGGGATGGTGCGGTGGTCGGTGTCCACCCCGACCCGGACCCGCCGGGCGGCCACCCGGATCGCCTCGTACGCCCACAGCCCGGCCACCGGCACGCCCGCGTCGCGCAGCGCGGTCACCACGTCGGCCATGGCCGGACGCGGCACCAGCAGGTCGACGCCGAGCGCCACCCGCCGGGCCCAGCCGCCGGACGGCAGCGGCCTGACGTCGTACACCACGGAGGGCCGCGCGGGCAGCTCGCCGGAACGGAACTTCGGACCCGGCACCCCGACCAGGTCGGGTGCGGCCAGGCCGGTGACGCCGAGCGTGCCGAGCGCGTCGACCGCCTCCGGCCCGACCAGCGAGAGCACCGCATGGTCGGCGGTCGCGTCGCGCGGGTCGACCTTGCTGAAGAAGCGCATCTTCTCCAGGTACGACAAAAGCCCGCCGGTCATCCCCGGCTCGGTGTCCAGCCAGGTGGTCTCGCCGTCCTCGACGACCAGCGCGTGCTGCTCGACGTGCCCGTTCGGGGAGAGCACCAGCAGCTCGGTGCCCTGCCCGGGCGCCAGCGCGGCCAGGTGCTGGCTGGTCAGCGTGTGCAGCCAGCCGATCCGCTCCTCGCCGGGCACCGCGACGACGCCCCGGTGCGAGCGGTCGACCAGGCCGACGCCGGTGGCGAGGACGCGCTGTTCGCGCATCGGGTCGCCGTAGTGCGCGGCCACCGGCGCGACGCCGGCCGCCCGGTGGGCCGGCCCGGGCTGGTCCCGGGTCTCCTCGTCGATGGCGTCGGCGGCCACCGCGCCCGCGATGTCGATCATTTGCGTTCCCCGTCCTGTGCGCACCGGCCGCAGACCCCGAAGAGCGCCACGTGCCCGATGTCGACCTGAAATCCGCGCTGCCCGGCGAGCTGGTCGGCGAGCGGCCCGAGCATCTCCGGGGAGATCTCGTCGATCGCCCCGCACTCCCGGCACACCAGGTGCACGTGTTCGTGCTCGCCGGCCGCGTGGTAGGTCGGCGAGCCGTGCGACAGGTGGGTGTGGGTCACCAGGCCGAGCCGTTCCAGCAGCTCCAGCGTGCGGTAGATGGTGGTGATGTTGACCCCGGCCGCCACCTCGCGGACCGCCGTGTGCACCTGCTCCGGGGTGGCGTGCCCCAGATCCAGGACGGCCCGGAGGACGAGCTGCCGCTGCGCCGTGAGCCGCAGCCCGCGCGAGCGGAGCAGTTCCGCCAGGGAGGATTCCGACACCCTCCGATCATAGTTCGGCCGCCGCGCCGGTCCCGGTCGCCGCCGGGGTACGCCGCTACGCTGCGCCGGTGGAGGGTGCTCGGCGGCAGCATGGCCGGCCTGATCGCCGCCCGGGTGCGGAGCGAGGCGCGACCCGGGTGGCGGTGCCCGGCCGAGGGCTGGTCCCGGCCGGCGAGCCGGTGCTGCGCGGCGATGACCGGGGCGTCCTGCACGGCGACGGCCTGTTCGAGACGCTGCACCTGCGCGCCGGCCAGCCCTGGCTGCGCGACGCCCACCTGGCCCGGCTGCGGGCCGGCGCGGCGGCGATCGACCTGCCGCTGCCGCCGGTCGAGGCGCTGGTGGAGCTGCTGGACGCGGTGCGGGTCGGCTGGCCGGCGGAGACCGAGGGCGCGTTGCGGCTGGTCTGCACGCGCGGGCCGGAGGACGACGGCCCGCCCACGGCGTACGCCACGCTCGGCGAGGTGCCGGCGGCCACCCGGCGGGCCCGGCGGGACGGGGTGACGGTGGCCACCCTGCCGCTCGGCGTGACCGCCCGGTCCCGCCCCGAGCTGGGCTGGCTGCCGGCCGGTGTGAAGTCCATCTCGTACGCGACGAGCACCGCGGCCCGGCGGTGGGCGCGGCGTGCCGGCGTGGACGACGTGCTCTGGGTCTCGACGGACGGCTACGTGCTGGAGGCGCCCACCGCGAACGTGGTGTGGCTGACCGCGGGCACGCTGCTGACCGTGCCGGCGGCGGCGACCGGCGTGCTGCCCGGCGTGACCGCCCACCACCTGCTGGCAAGGGCCACCGAGCTGGGCCTGACCGCAGCCGAGCACCTGCCCACCGTCGCCGACCTGCACAACGCCGAGGCGATCTGGCTGACCAGCTCGCTACGCGGCCCCACCGAGGTCAGATCCCTGGACGGAGCCCCTCGCCCCCGCTCCCCCCTGACCCCCCGCCTGCAATCCCTCCTGGGCTTCCCCGCCCCGGGCTCCTACCCCGAGCGTCGATCATGAAGTTGGCGGTCTCGGCTGTCCGATTCGTCACCGTCAACTTCATGATCGACGAGGTGGGGTGGGTGGGGTGGGGTGGGGTGGGTGGGTGGGTGGGGTGGGGTGTCAGCCGGCTACTCGGGTTAGGCGGGCGGAGAGGTGGGGGGTCAGGGGGTGTCCCACGGCGGCCATCTCCTGCGCGTAGAGCAGGGCGCCCTCCACGATGCCGAACAGGCGGGCGCCGGCGGTGACCTCCTTCGCGGTGGCCGTGCGGACCACCGCGTCGGTGGCGAACTCGATCTGGGTGCCCTTGCGCTTGCCGATGTGCAGCTCCATCACACCGGTCGGCACGCTCATCAGCGCCTCGATCTCGTCGGTGACCCGCTCGCCGTCCAGCACCGGACGCCACCAGCCCACCTCGCGACCGGCCGGGCGGACCGGGCGGCTCTGCTCGTCCAGGATCCACGCCCGGGACTCGTAGAACAGGAACGGCCGGCCGTCGTGGCTGATCCGGATCTCCTGCGCGTAGTCGAAGTCCTCGATCGTCGGGAACCCGCCCCGGCCCCGGCCGCGCCACACCCCGATGTACGGCAGCAGCCCGTCCAGGCTCGGGTGCAGCTTGGGACCGACGCGCAGGTCGTGGCTCTCCTCGTACGGGTACTCCTCGACCGGCGGCGCGTTCAGCCACGGCGGCTGGAGCGGATTCTCACTCACGGCTTCACCACTTACCTCTTGCTATCCGGACTGCGACGTAGACCAGACCGCCGGCGAGCGCGCCCAGACCGGCGACCAGCAGGCTGACGAACCCGATCTCGGTAACCATCCGGGCCATCCTATGCTGGGCGGTATGACGCGCACTCTCGTCGTCAAGGCCACCGCCGGCGCGGACGCCCCGGAGCGGTGCGCCCAGGCGTTCACCGTCGCCGCCACCGCGGCCGCAGCCGGGGTCGACGTGTCGCTCTGGCTGACCGGCGAGTCGACCTGGTTCGCGCTGCCCGGCCGGGCGGAGTCGTTCGAGCTGCCGCACTCGGCGCCGCTGGGCGAGCTGCTGCACGTGGTGCTGGCCACCGGCCGGGTGACCGCCTGCACCCAGTGCGCGGCCCGGCGGGACATCGGCCCGGACGACGTGATCCCGGGCGTACGCATCGCGGGAGCGGCGGTCTTCGTCGAGGAGGCCATGGCCGACGGCGCGCAGGCCCTGGTCTACTGACCCGCGCGCCGGGTTGTCCATTCTGACCGGTGCGCCGATCCTGACCCGATATGCCGGGACCCCGCCTACCATTCGGATGTGAGTGAGGCGATCGAACGGTTCTTCGCGTCGTTGCCGGCGCGCGCCCCCGCCGTGCTGCGCAGCCCGATCGGCGGCACGCTCCGGATCGACCTGGCCGACGGCAACCGCACCGAGCACTGGTACGTGACGCTGGCGCCCGGGTCGGCCCGGGTGAGCCGGCAGGAGGAGCCCCGTCCACCCGACGCCGTGCTGACCGTCGGCACCCCACTCTTCGAGCGGCTGGTCACCGGCCGGGAGGCCGGGCTGGCCGTGGTGCTGCGCAACGAGGCCACGTTCGGCGGTCACGTCGTGCTGTTCCTGGCGCTCCGCCGCTTCCTGCCCGACCCACCCGGCGTACGGGACCCGAGGGAGACCGCCCGCGAACACGCCCGGCGGTCGGCGTGAAGGAACGGATCAGCATCCTCGACGGCAACACGTTCCTGGTCAGCGACCGGCGCGGCAACATCGAGCCGTCGTACGACTTCCCCACCGGGTTGTTCTCCTTCGACACCCGGTTTCTCTCCACCTGGATCCTGTCCCTGGACGGCCAACTGCTGCACGCGCTCTCCATCGATGACGCGCTGTCGTACAAGACGCGGTTCTTCATGGTTCCCGGCGAGCCGACGCACTACCTGGACGCCGACGTCTCGGTGATCCGCAGCCGCTCGATCGGCGGCAGCTTCGACGAGGAACTGACCCTGCTCAACCACTCCGGGCAGGATAGGGAGTTCCGCCTCCGGCTCGACATCGCCTCCGACTTCGCCGACCTGTTCGAGATCAAGCACCAGCGGGAGAAGAAGGGCAGCACCACGCCGACCGTGGAGGAGAACGGGCTGCGGCTCACCTACCGGCGGCAGGGCTTCCACCGGGAGGCGAGGATCAGCAGCACCGCCCCGGCCGAGGTGGACCGGGGCGGGATGACGTTCCGCATCCGCATCGGGCCACACGGAGAGTGGACCACCCGCCTGCACGTCACCACCATGATCTACGGGGCCCGGGGCGAGGACATCCGGGCCACGCTACCGCTGGGCGGCCACCGCTCGGTGGCGGCCATCGAGGCGGAGCACCACGAGCTGATCGAGCACGCGCCGACGCTGGGCTGCGACTGCGAGCCGCTGGCGGGCGCGTACCGGCGCAGCCTCACCGACCTGGCCGCGCTCCGGTACGAGTCGATCACGCTCGGCGTCCGGCTGGTCGCCGCCGGCCTGCCCTGGTTCATGACGCTGTTCGGCCGGGACAGCATCTTCACCTCGCTCCAGATCCTGCCGTTCCTCCCCGAACTGATCCAGCCGACCATCCTCATGCTGGCCGGGCTCCAGGGCGGCCGGATCGACGACTTCCGCGACGAGGAGCCCGGCAAGATCCTGCACGAGTTGCGCTACGGCGAGACCGCCGGCTTCGAGGAGCAGCCGCACTCGCCGTACTACGGCGCGGCCGACACCACCGCGCTCTTCGTGATCCTGCTCGACGAGTACGAGCGGTGGACCGGGGACGAGAAGCTGGCGCAACAACTGGAGTACGAGACGCGGGCGGCGCTGGAGTGGCTCGACACGTACGGAGACCTGCTCGGCACCGGTTACGTCTGGTACATGTCCCGCAACCCGGACAGCGGGCTGCCGAACCAGTGCTGGAAGGACTCCCCGGACGGCATCTCCTACTCCGACGGCCGGCTGCCGGAGTTCCCGCTCGCCACCTGCGAACTACAGGGATACGCGTACGACGCCAAGCTGCGCGGCGCCCGGATGGCCCGCGAGTTGTGGGGCGACCCGGCGTACGCGGACCGGTTGGAACGCGAGGCGGCGGCGCTGAAGGAACGGTTCAACCGCGACTTCTGGATCCCCGAGCGGGAGTACTACGCGCTGGCGCTGGACCCGCAGGGGCGACACGTGGACGCGCTCACCTCGAACATCGGCCACCTGCTGTGGAGCGGCATCGTCGACGAGGCCCGGGCGCCGGCGGTCGCCGCGCACCTGCTCGGCCCGCGCCTCTTCTCCGGCTGGGGCGTGCGCACGCTCGCCGACGACCAGGGCCGCTACAACCCGATCGGCTACCACGTCGGCACGGTGTGGCCGTTCGACAACTCGATCATCGCGTGGGGCCTGTGGAAGTACGGCTTCCGCGAGGAGGCCGGCCGGATCTGCGAGGCGATGCTGGACGCGTCCCAGTATTTCGACGGGCGACTGCCCGAGGCGTTCGCCGGCTACGAGCGCGACCTCACCGACTACCCGGTGGAGTACCCGACCGCGTGCAGCCCGCAGGCCTGGTCCGCCGGCACGCCGCTGCTGCTGCTGCGCGTCATGCTCGGGCTGGAGCCGCAGGACGAACACCTGATCATCGACCCGGCCGTGCCGCCGGGGATGGGCCGGGTGGAACTGCTCGACATCCCGGGCCGGTGGGGCCTGGTGGACGCGCTGGGCCGCAGCCGCACCCCGGACGACGACAATCGTGGGCACTGACCGGTCGGGTCAGGCCCGGCAGGGGCTGGTGACCGCCACCCGGACCCGCCCGTCGACCCGCTCGGCCAGCACCGCCGGGTCACCCGGGCGGGCGTACCGGTCGGCGGAGTCCACCACCGGCGCGGCGCCGGCGCCGAACGCGGCGGCCAGCGGCTGGTCGGCCGCCACGGCGGCCTCGCCCCGGGCGGTCCGGGCCGTCCCACCACCCGGGCACGGCGCGGCCAGCACCTGGACGGTCCCGACCGGGCCGCCCCAGCGGCCCAGGGCGCGGGCCAGCGCGGCCGACTCGGCGGCGGCGTCGCCGGCCGGCGCCCGGTAGCCGTCACCCACCGGACGGCAGCCGGTGTCGGCGGTCAGCAACACCCGACCGGGCCCGCCCGAGCGGCCCTCGACCGCCACGAAGTCGCCGGCGTCGGCACGCAGCAACGGCTCACCGTCGAACGTCGAGACGCCCGCCCGCCACTGCGGCGGCAGTCGGTCGGCCACCCCGCGCAGCAGTTCGCGAACGTCACCGTCGGCGGTCGCCACCTCGATGCCGCGTTCCAGCGACGCGCCGGCGTCGATCGGCGTCACCCGGCAGCCCCGCTCCAGCCGGTCGGGCAGGAGCGCCGGCACCCCGACCGACCCGATCGCGGCGGTCAGCTCCCCGATCGCCCGGTCCACCACCGGGCCGGCCTGACTCAACGAACGCTGCTCCTTGACGGTGGGCGGATCGGTGCGCACCGACCACCAGGTCAGCCCGGCGAGCAGCACGGCCCAGACCACCGTGGCGACCACCAGCCAGCGCTGCCGTCGCCGGCCGGACGGCCGGTCGGGCGCATGCTGGTCGGGTCGGGACGGCGGGGCGTACCCCGGCTGGACGGCACCGCTCACCCGGCCATGGTGTCACGCCCCGGCACCCGCCGAGCGGGCCCATCCCGGTGCCGAGATCTTGGAAAGAGGGTGCCCCTATGGGGGCCGTTACTTTCCAAGATTCACCCGGCTCCCACTATCCGGAAGATCAATCTCAGGGCTTGCGCAGCCAGGTCGCCGGGTCCGTCACGAAGATGCCCTTGCCCTGGTGACGGGTGATGACCCCGAGCGCCTCCAGCCGCACGTTGACGAGGTTGATCGTCGACGGACTGACCCGGAACCGGTCACACTGCTCGCTGATCGAGGGCAGCTTGTCTCCCGGCTTGTACTTACCCGACCTGACGTCGGCGCGGCTGCTGGCCCGCGCGATCGGCCGGTCGTCGGCGTTCCTGCCGGAACTGGTGCTCGGCGAGACGACGGTGTCCGAGGAGGGCGCGCCGGACGCGCAGCACCAGGTCTTCTGCGACCGGCGGCTCGGTGGGCGGCGCCGCTGCGTCCGGCGGGCGGACCATCCCGGCGGCTGCACGTCCTGACCCGGTGGCCCTGGCACGGCTCGGGCCGGTCACCCCTGTGCGGGGCGACCGGCCCGAGCCGATGCGCGTGGTGCGGAGGTGTTAAGCGGGGGCCCCTCCTATACCGGAGGCGTTAACAGGGGCCCCCTCCTTACGCCTTCACGGTGATGGTGACCTCGTTGATGCCGCGGGCCGCCGTCACCGGCGTGTCGCCGTTGCCGTGCCGGGAGAGCGCCCGCAGCGTCCACGAGCCCGGCGCGGCGAAGAACCGGAACTGACCGGCCGGGGACGTCACCACCTCGGCGGTGAACTCGCCTGTCGAGTCGAGCAGCCGGACGTACGCGCCCGGCACCGCCTCGCCCGACTCGGCCAGCACCTGACCGGTGATGACGGTTTCCTTCTCCAGGTCGAGGCTGGCCGGGAGCGGGGCGGCCTGGTCCGGCGCGGCGCAACCGGCAGCGGTGGGAGCGGTCGGAGCGGTCATGTCAGGCCTCCCCGGGCTCGTCGCCGAGCGCCACCGGCACGCCGACCAGCGAGCCGTACTCGGTCCAGGATCCGTCGTAGTTCTTCACGTTGCGGTGCCCGAGCAGCTCCTGGAGCACGAACCAGGTGTGCGAGGAGCGCTCGCCGATCCGGCAGTAGGCGATGGTCTCCCGGCCGTCGTCCAACCCGGCGTCGGCGTAGATCTTGCGCAGCTCGTCGTCGGACTTGAACGTGCCGTCCTCGTTGGCCGCCTTGGACCACGGCACGCTGATCGCGGTCGGCACGTGGCCGGCGCGCTGCGCCTGCTCCTGCGGCAGGTGGGCCGGGGCGAGCAGCCGGCCGGCGTACTCGTCGGGGCTGCGCACGTCGACCAGGTTCTTGGTGCCGATGGCGTCGACCACCTCGTCGCGGAACGCGCGGATGGAGGTGTCCGGCGCCTGCGCGACGTACTGCGTGGCCCGGCGGGTCACCGCGTCGGTGACCAGCGGGCGGGCGTCCAGCTCCCACTTCTTGCGACCGCCGTCGAGCAGCTTGACGTCGCGGTGGCCGTAGAGCTTGAAGTACCAGTACGCGTACGCGGCGAACCAGTTGTTGTTGCCGCCGTAGAGGATGACGGTGTCGTCGTTGGCGATGCCCCGCTCGGAGAGCAGCTTCGCGAACTGCTCCTGGTTGACGAAGTCGCGGCGGACCTGGTCCTGGAGGTCGGTCCTCCAGTCGAGCTTGATGGCGCCGGCGATGTGGCCGGTGTCGTAGGCCGAGGTGTCCTCGTCGACCTCGACGAAGACGACGCCCGGGACGTCGAGGTTCTTCTCGGCCCACTCGGCCGAGACGAGTGCGGTGTCGCGACTCATCAGATCACTCCCTGGTGACGATGGGTGGTGAGCCTGCGCGCGGAGATCGAAGCCGGTGGTAGTCGCACCACGCGCGGGACCCTGAGCTAGGAACGGATCACGGGTATGTGCGACGGCGCCGCTGCCGGGCGTTCGGGGGGTGTGAGAAACCCTTTGGTGCCGGTGGTCGCTCAGGCGACCGGAGACAGCCCCGCCGTCAGATGACGGGGCGACACAGGCAGGTGGCCACGCGGCACAGGTCGACCGCGCGCCGTTTGGTGAGGTGGGTCCCCATGGGAAGGGAGACTACCAGCCGACCCGGCGTGTGCCACCGGGCCGACCAGCATGCGAGACGTCAGCGGGCGGAGTTGATCGGCACGTTCGCGGCGTCCGCGGTGACCACCAGGCCCTCCGGCCTCGGCTCCACCTTGCGGACGTTGAGCTGGAACGGCAGCTCCGGCAGCGGCACGTCGATCGAGATGCTCCGGGCGTAGTTGGCCAGCAGCGTCCGCGCCAGCGCCACGTTCGGCAGGCCGTCGGCGGTGAGGTCGCTGAAGCGCAGCGCCACCTTGCCGTCGGCCACCGTCACGGCGGCGGTGCCGTTGACGGTCAGCTTGACGCCGAGGATGTCCACCGGGGCGGTGACCGCCAGCTTGCCGTCCCGCTCGCCGAGCGTCAGGCCGGGCCGCTTCAGCAGCTTGGCCAGGCTGTCGTAGGTGACGGTGCCCCGCCCGTCGACGCGCTCGGCCACCACGTCGCCCCGGCCGGAGCGGATCGTGTCCAGTGACGCGGTCACGTCGCGGGCGTCCACGTCCAGTCGCGGCACGTCGACCGTGTCGCCCTGCACGCTGCCCTTGACGTCGGTCAACTGGATGGAGATGCGCTCGTACTTGCCGGCGAGCACCTGGTTGAGGAACGGGAAGCCGCCCACCTCGACCTTGGGCGCGGCGGACTGGGCGTCCTGCTTGGCGACCTCCTGCCGCACCTGGTCGGCGATCGCCCGCTCGGCCACCCCGGCGGCCACCCGGTCGGCCACGACCAGCAGCCCGGCGAGCACCAGCAGCAGCACGAGGAAACCGATCAGCACCTTCCGACCCCGGCGACGGGGCCGGCCCTCCGCCGGGTACGCCTCTGCCACGCCGCCTCCAGTCCTCGCCGCCGTCACCGCGCCTCGCGGCGCAACCGTACTTACCCGGGGCGAGCTTCCCGCAACCGGGCGATCAGAGGAAGAGCACGCACATGGCGTACGCGGCCGGCGCGGCGAGCGCGAACCCGCCCAGCGGCCCCTGCATGTGCCGGGCCGCCCACATGGTCGGCGGCTCCCCCGCCATCAGCCGGCCCGCCTCGGCGTACCCGACGGCGAGGTCGGCCAACACGGCGGTGGCGGCGGTGACCACGCCGACCAGCGCGGCGCTGGTCGGGGTGAAGCCGACCAGGTAGCTGCCGAGCACGGCGCTGGTCAGCGTGCCGAGCATGGCGCCCGCCACCACGCCGGTCGCGCCGCGCGGCACCTGCGGGGCGAGCCGGGGCCACGGGGCCACCGCGTCGGTCAGCCGGGCCACCAGCAGGGCCACCCCGGCGGCGGTGAGGCAGACCGTGATCGCCTGGGTGCCCTTGGGGATCCGGCTGAGCACGATGAGCGAGGCGAAGGCGACCACCCCGACCACGATGAGCAGGGTGCCGCCCAGCGAGTCGGTCACCCGGACCCGGTCCACCCGGCGGACGAGCTGGCCCAGCACGCCGAGCACGAGGCCGGCGACCGCGGCGTACCCGAGGGGGGCCAGGCCGGCGACGTCGGCCCGTACGGCGGCGACGTCGGCGATCACCGCGGTGCCGGCGCTGACCAGCGCGACAACCAGCAGCGCGGGCGGTCGCATGGCCATCGTCCAGGCGAGCACGTAGAGCAGTTGGACGCCGAAGATGATGGCCGCGAACGGCAGCCGGTGCCCCGGGCCGGCGGTCTGCGCGCCGAGCACCAGGCCGACGCCGAGCAGCGCGGCGAAGCCGGCCACGGTGAGCGCCAGCTGCCGGCGGAACTCCACCGGTGGCACCTCGTCCTCGGGCACCTCGTCGGGGGCGTCGTCGGGGCGCCGGCTCGGGCCGCCCTTGCGGAGCCGACGGGGGCCCTTACGCTCCCGCGGCTCCCCCTCCTCCGCACCCGTCCCGGCGCGCGGGGCGGGCGGGTAGCCACGGGCCGGGCCGGACGGCCCGGAGGACGGGTCGTCTTCGGCCCACGGTTCACGACCGGCGTCGCGCGAGGTGGAGGGAAACACGCCCCGATCGTGCCAGACCCGGGCGGCCCGGCGGAGGTCACGGTTTCGGCAACGTTAAAACCTGCGCCGCGATCGAGGGCAGAAAGGGCAAACGGGAAAAGGCGCGAAGGTGACGGCCGGACCATCGGTTACGCTCAACCCGTTACCCCGCCCGTCAGCGACGCCGGGACCCACGCAAGTTCACAGCGCCGCCCCCACCCGGGCGTGCCGCTGGTCGCGCGCGGCCGAAGGGCCGCCGGGACGGAGGTGATCGTGGAGCTCCTGCTGCTCGTGACCGCACGGGCCGGTGAGCCGTCGGCGGTGTTGCCGGCACTCGACCTGCTGCCGCATTCGGTGCGCACCGCACCCCGTGACGTCCGCACGCTGGTCTCCGGCCCGACGCCGGACGCCGTCCTGGTGGACGCCCGCTCCGAGCTGAGCGAGGCGCGGGCCACCTGCCGGATGCTGCACGCCACCGGGCTCGGGGTGCCGCTTGTCGCGGTGGTCACCGAGGCCGGCCTGATCGCGCTGAACGCCGACTGGGGCGTGGACGACGTGATCCTCGCCGGCGCCGGCCCGGCCGAGGTGGAGGCGCGGCTGCGGCTCGCGGTCGGCCGGCTGAACAACGCCGTCGCGGGCGCCGGCGGCTCGATCCGGGCCGGCGAGCTGAACATCGACCCGGACACGTACGCCGCCAAGCTGAAGGGCCGGCCGCTCGACCTGACCTACAAGGAGTTCGAGCTGTTGAAGTTCCTCGCCCAGCACCCGGGGCGGGTGTTCACCCGGGACCAGTTGCTGCGTGAGGTCTGGGGCTACGACTACTTCGGCGGCACCCGCACGGTCGACGTGCACGTCCGTCGGCTGCGCGCGAAGCTCGGCTCGGAGTACGAGTCGATGATCGGCACGGTCCGCCAGGTCGGCTACAAGTTCGTCGTGCCGCCGTCGCGCTCGCTGCCGGAGTCGGAGCCCGCCCCACTGCCGGTCTGATCGGCGTCGACTCCCACCGGGGGCACTTTTCCCATATGACCTATTTGCCCACCGAGTCCCCCATATCCTGACTGCCTGATTTGTCAGGATCGAGGGGGGCCACGGTGCGCGCGGTGACCACGGGGGCGGCGAACGGCCGGTACCACTGATGTCCGGCTCGACGCTCAAAGCGGTGACGGTGGTGACGGCGGTGCTCATCGGGCTGCTGGCCTCGGCGTACGCGCTGGGCCGCGGCCTGGTGCCGCAGCGGCACCCGACCGCCACCGGCGTGACCACCTCCGCCAACGCCCCGCACTACGCCGACCAGCCGCCGGACACCACCCGACCGAGCCCGGACGCCGCCGCGAGCGCGCCGGCCGTCACCGGCGACGGCGCGGGCCCGTACGGCGCACTCGTCACCACCGGCTCGTCCCGGGTCGCGTTGACGTTCGACGACGGCCCCGACCCCCGGTGGACGCCCCAGGTGCTCGCCCTGCTGAGCCAGTACGGCGTCAAGGCCACGTTCTGCGTCGTCGGCGAGAACGCGGAGAGCTACCCCGACCTGGTCCGCTCCATCGCGGCCGAGGGGCACACGCTGTGCAACCACTCCTGGAAGCACGACGTCAACCTGGGCCGGCGCACCCCGGAGACGATCCGGGCGGACCTGACCCGCACCAACGACGCGATCCTGGCCGCCGCGCCGGGCGCCCGGATCGCGTACTACCGCCAGCCGGGCGGCGCCTGGACCGGCCCGGTGGCGTCGACCTGCGCGGAGCTGGGCCTCACGCCGCTGCACTGGAGCGTCGACCCGTCGGACTGGCGGGCGCCGGGGGCGGCGACCGTGGCCGCGCGGATCCGCGCGCAGATCGGGCCCGGCGCGATCGTGCTCATGCACGACGCGGGTGGGGACCGCTCCGGCACGGTCGCGGCGTTGCAGCAGCTCCTGCCCGAACTGCTCGCGCGGTACGAGCTGGAACCGCTGCCCACCCGCGTCCCGTGACGAGCGCCACCGCACGCCGTCGCCGCTCACCGGGAACGACCGCCCGCCGGCCGCTACCGTGACGGGGGTGAGCAGCACCGAGCCGACAAGCGGTCCCGAATCCGAGACAGCGACCCCGACCGGCCCTGTCGCCTCCACCGACCGGCTGACCCCGGCCGAGGTCGCCGACGTGCTGGCGCTGGCCCGCACCGCTGGCGACACCGACGGCGCCGATCCGCTCGACGAGCACGTGCTGCTGCGGCTGCGCGACCCGGCGGCGCCGGCCGTGCACCTCACCGCCCGCGCCGCCGACGGCACCCTGACCGGGTACGCGCACCTGGACACCACCGCCCCGGCCGAGGGCGTCGGCGTGGAGCTGGTGGTGCACCCGGCGCACCGGCGGCGGGGCACCGGCCGGGCGCTGGCCCGCGGCGTGCTGACCGCCGCCACCGGGCCGCTGCGCGCCTGGGCGCACGGTGACCACCCGTCCGCCGCCGCGCTCGCGGTCGACCTCGGCTTCACCCGGGCCCGGGTGCTCTGGCAGCTCCGCCGCCCGCTGACCGAGGCGGTGCCCGCGCCGGCCCTGCCGGAGGGTGTGGAGTTGCGCGCGTTCCGCCCCGGGGAGGACGACGAGAACTGGCTGGCGGTCAACAACGCGGCGTTCGCCCAGCATCCCGAGCAGGGCCGGTGGACGCTCGACGACCTGCGCGTACGCCTCGCCGAGCCGTGGTTCGACCCGGCCGGCTTCCTGCTCGCGGTGGACGCCGCCACCGGCCGGCTGCTCGGCTTCCACTGGACCAAGGTGCACGAGCGGCCCGGTTCGGCCCGGATCGGCGAGGTCTACGTGCTCGGCGTCGACCCGTCCGTGCACCGTGGCGGGCTCGGCCGGGCACTCACCGCCGCCGGCCTGGCCCACCTGCGCGAGCGGCGCGGGCTGGACCGGGTGATGCTCTACGTCGACGAGAGCAACACCGGCGCCGTCTCGCTCTACGAGCGGACCGGTTTCGCCCGCTGGTCCGCGCACGTCAACTACCAGCGCGGCTGAGCACCGACAGGGCGCCGCGCGGCGGTCACGGGAGCATCACGCCAGGGGCTCGGCGGGATAACGGCCGCCCGGATAAATCACGCTAAAAGCGATAGCGGGCCGCGAGTTCACGAAATGGACAGGCCCACCTCAGCATACGGCCACCTCGCTGGCCGGACGTGTTCATCCCGCGTTCACTTCCGACCGGCGAACCGTCCACCTGGTCCTCCTAACTTTCACGTCAAGCCGGTCAGCGCCGGCCCCCGGCAACCCCGGGCGACCTGACCAAAGACGTGAAGGGAAACCCCTCAAGTGAAGCTCCAGCGGCACGGCGCCATCGCCTGTCTCGCTCTTACCGCGGTTCTCGGTCTCAGCGCCTGCGGCTCGGACAACAACGAGCCGGCCGGCGCGTCCGCCTCCGGCTCCGCCGCCGCCGTCGACTGCGGCAAGGGCACGCTGAACGCGCAGGGCTCCTCCGCGCAGAAGAACGCCATGGCCGAGTGGATCAAGGCGTACCAGCAGAAGTGCGCGGGCACCACGATCAACTACGAGCCGAGCGGCTCCGGCGCCGGCATCCAGGCGTTCATCGCCGGCACCGCCGACTTCGCCGGCTCCGACTCCGCGCTCAAGCCGGAGGAGCAGCCGCAGGCCGACGCCAAGTGCGCCGGCGGCCAGGCCCTCAACCTGCCGATGGTGATCGGCCCGGTCGCGGTCGTCTACAACGTCAGCGGCGCGGACAACCTCCAGTTCAGCCCGGCCACCCTGGCCAAGATCTTCGCCGGCAAGGTCACCAAGTGGGACGACCCGGCGATCAAGGCCGACAACCCGGACGCCAAGCTGCCGTCGGCCGCGATCCAGGCGGTGCACCGCTCCGACGAGTCGGGCACCACCGACAACTTCACCAAGTACCTCGCCAAGACCGCCGCGTCCGACTGGACCTTCGAGAACTCGAAGGCGTGGAAGGCCCCGGGCGGCGTCGGCGCGGCCAAGTCCGACGGTGTGGCCAGCAAGGTCAAGAGCACCGACGGCACCATCAGCTACGTCGAGTGGTCGTACGCCGAGAACTCCGGCCTGAAGATGGCCAAGGTCAAGAACGGCGCCGGTGAGTTCACCGAGCTGACCGCCGAGTCGGCCGGCAAGACCATCGCCGGGGCCAAGTTCGAGGGCCAGGGCAACGACCTCAAGATGTCGATCGACTACAACACCAAGGAGGCCGGGGCGTACCCGATCGTCCTGGCGACCTACGAGATCGTCTGCAGCAAGGGCCTTGCCGCCGACAAGCTCCCGCTGGTCAAGGGCCTGCTCGGCCACGCGGCCAGCGCGGAGGGCCAGCAGGAGCTGGTCGAGCTGGGCTACGCCCCGCTCCCCGACGAGGTCCGCACCAAGGTCGAGGCCGCGGTCAAGAGCCTCTCCTGACGCCCTGATCGACACCACCTCAACGCGAAACGAGCGAGCAGATGGGTGACACCCCTCAGCGCTCGGCGCACGCCGGCACCGGCGGGACCCCCGTGGCCACGAGCCACGAGCGGCCCGCCGGTGCCTCGGCGCGTGTGGCCGAGCGCTCCGGCAACCCTGGCCGCCCCGACGGCGGCCTCGGCGGGGGCGGCGGCCTGCCCCGCGCCCGCGCCTTCGGCGCGGAACGGGCGTTCCGTGGCCTGACCCTGGCCGCCGGCAGCACCGTACTGATCGTCATCGCGGCCATCGCGATCTTCCTGATCGCCAAGGCCGTACCGGCGCTGCGGGCCAACACCGAGTCGTTCTGGACCTTCGAGGGCTGGTTCCCGAACGACAACCCGCCGAAGTTCGGCATCGGCGCGCTCGCCTTCGGCACCGTCCTCAGCTCGCTGCTGGCGCTGCTCGTGGCCGTGCCCGTCGCGCTGGGCATCGCCCTCTACCTGTCGCACTACGCCCCGCGCCGGCTCGGCAACAGCCTGGGCTTCCTGATCGACCTGCTGGCCGCCGTGCCGAGCGTGGTGTTCGGCCTCTGGGGCCGGGACTACTTCGCCGGCCCGGTCGCCGACCTCTCCGTCTGGCTGAACAAGTACTTCGGCTGGATCCCGATCTTCGGCGAGGGCCCGTACGGCAGCTCGATCCTGCTCGGCTCCGTGGTGCTGGCGATCATGGTGCTGCCGATCGTCACCTCGCTCTCCCGCGAGGTCTTCCGGCAGACCCCGACCGCCAACGAGGAGGCCGCGCTCGCGCTCGGCGCCACCCGCTGGGAGATGATCCGCACCGCGGTCCTGCCGTACGGCCGGCCGGGTGTCATCGCCGCGGTGATGCTGGGCCTGGGCCGGGCGCTCGGCGAGACCATCGCGCTGGCGCTGACGCTCGGCTCGACGTACGCCATCTCGTTCAACATCCTCGAAGCCGGCGGCAACTCGATCGCCGCGAACATCGCCAACCGCTTCGGCGAGGCGAACGACACCGGCCGCGGCGCGCTGATCGCCTCCGGCCTGGTGCTGTTCGCGATCACGCTGATCGTCAACATCACCGCGCGGGCGATCATCTACCGTCGCCGCGAGTTCACGGAGTCGGCTGCCTGATGACCACCACAATCCCCACCCACCGCCCGCGCCCGCCGGCCCAGCCGGCCACGCTGCGGGCGAGGCGGCTTCCCGCGTACGCCGCGCCCGCCATCGCCGTCGCGGCGCTGCTGCTGTCGGCGGGCCTCGTCTACGGCGCCGGCATCGGCGGTCCGGTCCTGGTCGTGGTGGTCGGCGCGCTGCTCTACCTGGCCGGTCTCTTCGTCGCGGCGAACGCGGTGGAGGGCCGCCGGTCGGCCCGCGACCGGACCTGGAGCGCGCTGATCCACTCCGCGTTCGTGCTGGCCGTGCTGCCGCTGGCCTCGGTGGTCTGGACGCTGGTGAGCAAGGGCTCCGAGCGGTTGGACGCGAACTTCTTCGGCACCTCGATGAACAACATCGGGGCGCGGGACGCCAACGGCGGCGCCTACCACGCGATCATCGGCACGCTGGAGCAGGTCGGCATCGCCGCGCTGATCACCGTGCCGCTCGGCGTGCTCTGCGCGATCTACATCGTCGAGTACGGCCGCGGCCGGTTCGCGTTCACCATCCGCTTCTTCGTGGACGTGATGACCGGCATCCCGTCGATCGTCACCGGCCTGTTCGTGCTGGCGTTCTGGGTGCTGGTCGTCTCGCCGTGGTTCAACGACGGCCGGCCGGGCTTCTCCGGCTTCGCCGCCGCGCTGGCGCTGAGCGTGCTCATGCTGCCCACCGTGGTCCGCTCCACCGAGGAGATGCTCCGGCTGGTGCCGGCACCGCTGCGCGAGGGCGCGTACGCGCTCGGCGTGCCGAAGTGGAAGACCATCCTGCGGGTCGTGCTGCCGACCGCGCTGCCCGGCATCGTCACCGGCATCATGCTCGCCATCGCGCGGGCCGCCGGCGAGACCGCGCCGGTGCTGCTCGTCGCCGGCGGCGGCGCGGCGATCAACTTCAACCCGTTCGAGAACAACCAGTCGTCGCTGGCCCTCTTCGTCTACCAGCAGGCCGGCGAGGCGTCGAAGTACTCGCCGGCGCGGGCGTGGACCGCGGCGTTGACCCTGGTCGCGCTGGTGCTCGTCCTGACCGTCGCGGCGAAGCTGCTGGCCCGTCGAAACCGGCTCGGCCGATGAACCCCGGAGGTACCGCCACCATGGCCAAGCGCGTCGAAGCCTCGAACGTCACCGCCTACTACGGCAGCTTCAAGGCGATCGAGAACATCAACCTCACCGTCGAGCCGAAGACCGTGACCGCCCTGATCGGCCCGTCCGGCTGCGGCAAGTCGACGTTCCTGCGGTCGATCAACCGGATGCACGAGGTGCTGCCCGGCGCCCGGGTCGAGGGCAACCTGACCATCGACGGGCAGGACGTCTACGACCGTGACGTGGACGTCACCGCGGTCCGCCGGATGATCGGCATGGTCTTCCAGCGGCCGAACCCGTTCCCCACCATGAGCATCTTCGACAACGTGGTGGCCGGCCTGCGGCTCAACGGCGTGCGACGCAAGTCGATCCTGGAGGAGGCGGCCGAGAGGGCGCTCCGCTCGGCCAACCTCTGGGACGAGGTGAAGGACCGGCTGGGCAAGCCCGGCGCCGGCCTCTCCGGCGGCCAGCAGCAGCGGCTCTGCATCGCCCGGACCATCGCGGTCGAGCCGCAGGTGGTGCTGATGGACGAGCCGTGCTCGGCGCTGGACCCGATCTCCACGCTGGCCATCGAGGACCTGATGTTCCAGCTCAAGGACAAGTTCACCATCATCATCGTCACGCACAACATGCAGCAGGCCGCGCGGGTGTCGGACCGCACCGCGTTCTTCTCGATCGAGAAGACCGGTGACCCGGGCCGCCTGATCGAGTACGACAACACCCAGAAGATCTTCAGCAACCCCACCCAGAAGAAGACCGAGGACTACATCACCGGCCGCTTCGGCTGAGGTATAAGGCGGGGCCCCCTGTTAACGCATTCTGCATAACAGGGGGCCCCGCTTAACAAACGCTGAGGTGTCAGAGTTGCGGCCCGAGCGCGCCGAGCCAGACGTCGGAGGCGTTCGCGGTGTCGACGGTGCCGTCGCCGTTGAGGGCCGTGTCGAACGTGATCGCCCCGATCTTGCGGGATCCGAACTTGGGGATCTTCACGCCGGAGACCTGCACGTCCTCCGGCACGTCCAGATAGATGTCCACGCCTGCCTGGTCGATCCGGTAGATGGTGCCGCCCTGGGTGGGGTACTGCTGGCCGTTGCGCGGATCCTTCCGGGAGAAGAGCAGGCCGGGAGGGATCGGTGACGACGTGAAGTCGTGCTGGATCGGGTTGATCCGCTGCCGGGTCACCCTGCCGTCCTGCCAGCAGAACCGCCCCTTGAGCTGCGCGTACGCCAGGCTGTCCACGACGTTGCGACTGTCGCCGTTGCCGAGAATCGCGCCGAACGTCACCGCGCCGTACTGACCGGTGACGGTGAAGTCGCGACACTGCTCACCGGGGGGTGGGGCGCAGGTCCACTGGAAGGGGTTGCCGGGAATGCCGATCGGGATGGTCGACACCTTGGTCACGGTGACGATCGCGCCCGGCTGGATGGTGCCCAGCGCGCCGCTGTGGCCGGTGCCGTCCTCCTTGACCACGCCCCCGCCGGTGCCCACCGACACCGTCTGCCAGTAGGACGTGTAGGAGAAGTTCACCGCGGTCCCCCAGCTACCGGGGTACCAGTTGTTCGCGGTGACGTAGAAGTTCAGGATCGAGCCGGGCCAGCGGGGGTCGGGCCGGTCCATCCGGATCAGGTAGCAGCCGGGGGCGTACGGCGAGTTCACGCCGCCGAACTGCAGGCTGACCTGGGTGTCGGTCCCGACCGTGAACTGCCGGGGGCCGCTCGCCCGGGCGGGGGCCGCGGCGGCCAGTCCGACCAGCAGAACGGCCAGCAGAGTGAGACCAGCGGCTCGTAGGCCGCTCCGTGCTCGTCGCACAGCGCGGAACCAGGCCATGGGCATGCGCATGTCGTGCCTTCCGGTGTGGAGTGGACTACCTGCGCCAAGAAAAGGGCATCGATCGTGGTGAGCGGAAGTGACGAATGCGCACCGCTGGCCGCGCCCCCACTGCGTCCCGCGCAACACCGCACGTCGCCGGGCCCGGGCCCTCCGGCGGCCGCCTCGGGACGGCTTTCCGGGGCCCTGTCCGGCGGTGCCCCCGACGGGTATAACAGCAGTGTGCAGTGGCCCGACCTCCAGGCGTTCGCCGAGGTTTCCGAGGAACTCTCGTTCGGCCGTGCCGCCGAGCGACTGCACCTGTCCCCCTCGGCCGTGGTACGCCGGATCCAGCGCCTGGAGCGCGATCTGGGGCAGCGACTACTCGAACGCTCCACTGTGCACGTGGCGCTCACCCCGGCCGGCGCGGCGCTGGCCGCCCGCCTGCCCGTCCTGACCGACCACTGGCAGCAGGTGATCCGGGACGTGCGCGACGCACCGGGGTCGACGCCCCGGCTACGGCTGGGTCTGATCGAGCTGTGCAGCCGGCGGATGGCCGAACACATCGCCGCCGGCATGCCGGAGCGCCAGCTCGACTGGCTCACCGACGACGCCGCCGAGTTGTCGGCCATGCTGCGGCGCGGCGACCTGGACATGGCACTGTTGGCGGCCTTCCCCGGGGAGCCGCTGGACGTTCCCGCGCCGTTGCACGCGGTCACCGTCGTCCACGAGCCGATCTGGATCATGATCGGCCGGGCACATCGGCTCGGCGACGCGGATCTGCTGGACATGGCGCAGTTGGCGGCGGAGAGCTGGGTGATCAGCCCGCGCAGCCAGTCGCCGTTCCAGTGGGAGGCCCGGATCCTCGCGGACTATCCGCAGGCGACGGTGGTGCCGACGACGTTCATCGCGGGCCGGCAGTTGGTCGATTCCGGGCGGGCGGTCGCCTTCGCCAGCGCGCTCGCCCACTCCCTGCCCCCGTACCGGGTGGTGCCGCTGCGAGGGCTCGCCGGGTCCGCCGCACGCCACGTCTACCTGGCCTGGAACCCGACGTTGGCGGGTGGGCAGTTGCCCAACCGGGTGCTGGCCCTGGTGCGGGGCCTCTATCGGGCCCAGGCCCGCCGCTCGCCGGCGTACTGGGACTGGATCTGTCGGCATCCGACCTCGTTCCCGGGGATCGCCGACGGCACGGGCTAGTTGTACTGCCCAGGGACGTTGGTTGAGGTTGTGTGACGACACGACGTAGATAGACGTGATGACGAAGGCCTCCGGTTGTGGAGTGGAGCTGTCTAGGAACCGCTCCGCCAACCAGGAGGCCTTCGTGTCCCACGCTAACGCCGCTTTGACCCCGCGTGCACGTCTTCGCCTGGCGCGTCTGATCGTGGACCAGGGGTGGCCGGTCGCCCGGGCCGCGGAACGCTATGACGTGTCCTGGCCAACGGCGAAACGGTGGGCGGCACGCTACGCCGAACTCGGCGCCGATGGCATGGCCGACCGGTCATCCCGGCCGAGTCACAGCCCGAACCGCACCTGCCAGCCGCTGGTGCGCAAAGTGGTGCACCTGCGGTGTAAGCAGCGGCTGGGGCCGGTGCAGATCGCCGGCCGTCTCGGCATGCCCGCCTCGACCGTGCACGCCGTCCTGACCCGTTGCCGGATCAACCGGCTGTCGCACCTCGACCGGCGCACCGGGGAGCCCGTGCGCCGCTACGAACACGACCACCCCGGCGCCATGCTGCACATCGACGTCAAGAAGCTCGGCCAGATCCCCGACGGCGGCGGGTGGCGCTATGTCGGCCGCGCCCAGGGCAAACACAACAGGCAGGCCACCGCCCGCCGCACCGGCGCCCGCAACCACCATCGGGATCCGCGGATCGGGACCGCGTTCGTGCACACCGTCGTCGATGACCACTCACGGGTCGCCTACGCCGAGATCCACCAGGACGAGAAAGCCGCCACCGCCACCGCCGTGCTCCACCGCGCGGTCGCCTGGTTCACCACCAGGGGCGTCACCGTCGAGCGAGTGTTGACCGACAACGGCTCCGCCTACAGGTCCCACGCCTGGCGCAACGCCTGCACGGAACTCGGCATCACCCCGAAGAAGACCCGTCCTTACCGGCCCCAGACCAACGGCAAGGTCGAGCGCTTCCACCGAACCCTGACCGACGGCTGGGCCTTCGGCCGGTGCTACACATCCGAAGCCGCCCGCCGCAAGGCCCTACCCGCCTGGCTCCATCACTACAATCACCACCGCCCCCACACCGCAACCGACGGCAAACCGCCCGTCACCAGGTTGACCAACCTCCCTGGGCAGTACAGCTAGTGCTCCAGCCGCGCGTACCCCCGTGCGCCGCGCCGCCGCAGCAGGGCCACCGTGCCCACGACCAGAAGCCCGACGACCGCGCTGACCGCCAACAGCGGAAGTCTCGCCATGACCGCGCTGAGCGCGACGCCGGCCAGGGCCCATCCGGCGGTGAGGGTGTAGGGCAGTTGGCCTCGCAGGAGGAACGCTCCCACCGCGGCGGCCACGGCCGCCGCCACCACGAACGCGCACTGCAGGGCCAACCCCGGACCGCCCACGAACGCGGACTCCGGCAGCAGGGTGGCGATGTTGACGCACACCGCCGCGGTCGACCAGCCGGCGTAGACCCCGAGCACCCCACCGAGCAACGTCCGGCCCGTCCGCTCGCCTCGATCGCCTGGGCGCAGTACCCGTCGCAGGCTCACCGCCAGCCCGGCGAGCATGCCCCCGAAGATCGGCACGGTGAGCCAGGTCGCGGCGGAGGCGGCAGCGACCAGCCAGGCGACGAAGCCGAGCTGGACCAGCGAGAGCGGCACCTGCATCCGACGGTACGGCGTCGTCGTCGCCCGGCGGAGGGGAAAGCCCCACACCGCCACGGCGAGACAGCCGAGCAGGATCACGCCCCAGACGGCGAAGAACGGCACCGGAGGCACGAGCGGCGGGTCGTCATCCTGGCTGCGGAAACCGACCAGCGGTGGCGCGGCGGCTTGCAGCACCGCTGTGGCCAGCAGGAGCCAACGGCCGAGGGATCCAACACTGCGGTACGACCGGTTCACGGAGAGTGGCATGGTCAGTGTTCGTCGAACCATGCCGTGGTGGATTCAACCGGCCGCACCCGGTCACGTCAGCGCAGCAGGAAGCGCGGCTCGGCGCCGTCCAGGCCCTCGATGCGCGGCACGACCGGCGTACCCGGATCGCGTTCCGCCGCGGCGCGCGCCACGCCCGCGAGGTCGCCGGCGGCGGCGACCTCGCCCAGCGTGACCAGGGTGGGCGGCAGCATGGTCAGCTCGCCGGCCTCCGCCCGGGCCGACGCGTCCGCCGGGCGCAGCCACAGCGTGTGGTCGGCCTCGCCGGAGACGTCGCGGGTCCGCTGCCCCTCGGGCAGCAGGGCGACGAAGAAGTACGTGTCGAAGCGGCGCGGCTCGAACTCCGGGGTGATCCACCGGGTCCACGGCAGCAGCAGGTCGGACCGGAGCGTGAGCCCTCGCCGGGCCAGCAGTTCGGCGAAGCCGGTACGCCGGCCCACCAGGTCCTGCCGGGCCGCCTCCCAGTCGTCGCCGCTCACGTCGCCGACCACCGTTGTCTCGTCCGGGCCGGCCAGCAGCACACCCGCCTCCTCGAAGACCTCGCGGGCGGCGGCACAGACCACCGCCTGCGCGGCCGGCGGGTCGAGTCGAAGCCGCTCGCCCCAGGCGGCCGGCGTCGGACCGGCCCAGCCGAGGTGCGCCTCCGAGTCGGAGCGGTCCACCCCGCCGCCGGGGAACGCGTACATCCCGCCGAACGTCATCGCCGC
The DNA here is from genome assembly GCF_045040125.1 of Micromonospora sp. NBC_01392. Lineage (NCBI taxonomy): Bacteria > Bacillati > Actinomycetota > Actinomycetes > Micromonosporales > Micromonosporaceae > Micromonospora > Micromonospora sp. NBC_01392. Next base: position 6,751,748 of record NZ_CP109549.1, read on the forward strand.
CACCCGCCGGATCAGGTAGACCTCGAAGTCGTCGCCGGTCGGGCGGAGCAGCAGCACGGTCGCGGCGACCCGGGGCACCGCGGGCACGCCACCCTCGGCGTGGAACCGGCGGGCGTGCTCCACCAGGGCAGGGGGTGCGGCGAAGCCGTCGATCGTCATGGACCGAGCCTAGTTCCCGGCCAGCCAGCCCGAAGCGCGCCGGGACGGGCCGATCAGCGGCAGGGCTCAACCCAAGCCGTGAAGCGGTCGTCAAGGCCCGCCGGGCGCTGACCGCTGTCCAGCTCAGCGAGGTCATCGGCGGCGGCCTCGCGCTGTCTCACCAGGAACTTCCTCAGCTCGGTCTTCCGTTCGCGGTAGCGGGCAAGGAGGCACAGCTTCGCCGTGGAGCACGGCCAGGCCACCCCGCACGCCCGGCAGCGCCAGGTAGGGCGCGACGGGACGTGGTCGGCTGGGCGAGGGCGACGCACCATCAGCCACCCACCCGGACCGGCGTGCGGCGGATCGGGGTACGGCGGCGGGTCAGCGTCGGGCCCTGCGGCTCGGTCAGCAGGCGCACCCCGGAGAGCATCACGAACAACTCGCGGCGGGCGACCGCACTCCCGTCTGGGCCGAGCTGGTAGCTGTCGATCCACTCCCACCCGTACGGAGGCGGGGAGGGCAGGTCGCACAGGCGGATCACGCGAACCACGATGGGTGTCACGAACTGCGGTGAGGCCGCGCGGGTCAGGTGAAGGACGTCGCCGCCCCGAATCTCCCGCACACCCGGCGGGACGTTCTCACGGCGGGACGACGCTCTCACCGCTCGCTCTCCCGGCGTGGGAAGACGGTCGTCGCGGCCGGCGACGACAGCCAGCGCGACACCGGAACGCGGCTCGGTCGGGCCGGCGGTGCCGGCTGCGGGTCGGTGATCGGCTTCTCCTCGGGCACGGCGCGCTCCTCTCGTGTGGGAACTGGGAGGGGGACCGCCCCGCGCTACTGCCTGCGGGACGGGGCGGTCCCCTTGACTGGCACGACCGCCGGGCCCTTCCCCTGCCGGCCGCGCCGCCTGGTGACACTCTGCTGTGGATCCCGTTACGCTGGGAAGGTCGATCGAGTGTCCGGGCTGAGCTGGCCGAACACGCTCCCGCCGTGGGGCGTGATGAGTAGTCGATCTCCACTTTGGGAGGCTCTGAGTGGGCTACGTACCGAGTCCCCTCGCGGACTTCATCGTGGGCGAGATCCGCCGCGCCCGCGGAGCCGGCGGCATGACGCAAGAGACGTTCGGCCGTCAAGCGGGCTTCAGCGCCTCACACGTGAGCGCCGTGGAGAGTGGCACGCGGGCTCTCACCATGGACTTCATCCGCGGCGCGGATCGGGCCTTCGGCAACGGCGGCATGTTTGAGCGTCTGGTGGCGAAGCTCGGTGCGCCTTCGTGGTTCCTGCCCTGGCTCGACGCAGAGCGGAGCGCGCGGCAGCTTCGGCTCTTCGAGCCGCTTCTGATCCCGGGCCTCCTGCAAACCGAGAACTACGCTCACGTGGTGATGCGCCTGAACGACCTCATGTCTACGGCCGAGGTCGACCAACAGGTGAGCGCCCGCATGAGCCGTCACAAGATCCTGACCGGCGAGACGCCGCCTCAGGTGGTGGCCGTCCTCGACGAGACCGCGCTTCGTCGCGGGAGCGAAGAGCACGCCGGCATCATGGCCGAACAGGTCGCCCATCTGATCGCGGTCGCCGAGCTTCCCCACGTTCACGTCCATGTGATCCCGGCAGCGGCGGGCCTCCACATCGGACTCTCGGGGCCGTTCGCGATGGCACGGGTCAGCGACGGGAATTGGGTAGGACACCTCGAAAACCAGCTAGGCGGGATCGTGGTCGACGGCGAAGATGGGCTGGATACTCTTCACGCGAGGTGGGAGAACGTTCGGAACGAAGCGCTCCCGCGCCGGCCGTCCATCGAACTGATGAAGGAAGTGCACAGCGATCATGGACCTCACTAACGCCATCTGGCGCAAGTCCAGGCGCAGCGGTTCGAGCGGCGGCAACTGTGTCGAGGTCGCCGACAATCTTGCCGGCGTGGTCGGCGTACGCGATTCGAAGGACCCGACCGGGCCGGCGCTGCTCTTTCCCGCGGCCTCATGGCGGGTGTTCGTCGCGGAGGTAGCCGGCCGGGCCTGACATCCCGACGGGTGGATCATGCTGCCGGCGAACGGGCCGGGCGGGATAGCGTCTCGGGCATGACGCGTTGGGGAATCCTGGCCACCGGGCACATCGCCGCCTGCTTCGCCGCCGACCTGCGGCTGGTGCCGGACGCCGAGTTGGTGGCGGTCGGGTCGCGTACCCGGGAGAGCGCCGAGGCGTTCGCGCGGCGGTTCGACGTGCCGCGGGCGTACGCCTCCTGGGCCGAACTGGCCGCGGACCCGGACCTGGACGCGATCTACGTGGCCACGCCGCACGCCGCGCACCACGAGGCGGCGCTCGCCTGCCTGGCCGGCGGCAAGGCGGTGCTGGTGGAGAAGCCCTGCACGCTGGACCTGCCCACCACCGTCGAGTTGGTGGAGACGGCGCGCGCCCGCGGGCTCTTCTTCATGGAGGCCATGTGGATGCGGACGAACCCGCTGATCCTGCGCGTGCTGGAGCTGATCTCCGACGGCGCGATCGGCGAGGTCACCCACGTCCGGGCCGACTTCGGGGTGGCCGGGCCGTTCCCGCCGGAGCACCGGATGCGGGCCCGCACGCTCGGCGGCGGCGCGCTGCTGGACCTCGGCGTCTACCCGCTGAGCCTGGCCCATCTGGTGCTCGGGGTGCCACAGCACGTGCAGGCGTGGGCCCGGCTGGGCCCGGAGGCGGTGGACGAGAACACCGGCATGGTCCTGGGCTGGGACTCCGGCGCGGTGGCCACGCTGAGCTGCGGCATGGTCGGCGCCACCGCGATCACCGCGTCGATCACCGGCACCACCGGCCGGATCGATCTGCCGGAGCCGTTCTTCCGGCCCGGGTCGGCGGTGCTGCACCGGCTCGGCGCCGAGCCGGAGACGATCCCGGCGGACCTGACCGGTGGCGGCTACCAGTACGAGGCGATCGAGGTGGGACGCTGCCTGGCCGCCGGGCTGACCGAGAGCCCGCTGGTGCCGCACGCCACCACGCTGGAGATCATGACTTTGATCGACGACATCAAGGCCCGGATCGGCGTCTCCTACGCGGCGTAAGGAGGGGCCCCTTCTTAACACTCGGGTGTTAAGAAGGGGCCCCTGCTATGCAGAATGCGTTAATAGGGGGCCCGGCCTTAGAACAGCGGGCGGACCAGCAGGTACGCCAGGCAGGCGATGGCGGCCGCCGCCGGGAACGTGATGATCCACGCGATCACGATGTTGCCGGCCACGTTCCAGCGGACCGCGGAGAGCCGCTTGGTCGCGCCGACACCCATGATCGCCGAGGTGATCGTGTGGGTGGTGGAGATCGGGGCCTTGAGCACCAGCGCGTTGAAGTACAGCACCGCGCTGGCGACGGTCTCGGCCGCGAAGCCCTCCGCCGGGCCCAGGTCGATGATCTTCCGGCCCAAGGTCCGGATGATCCGCCAGCCACCCGCGTACGTGCCGAGCGCCAGCATCGTGGCGGAGGTCCAGAACACCCAGCCGGGGATGTGCGTCTTGCTCTCCTGGAAGCCGCCGGTGTAGAGCGCCAGCACGATGATGCCCATGGTCTTGGCGGCGTCCTGCATGCCGTGGCCGACCGACATGGCGGCGGCGGACACGGTCTGCGCCCAGCGGAAGCCGCGGCTGAGCTTGCCCGGCTGCCCCTTCCGGAACAGCCACATGATCGCCAGCATCACCAGGAAGCCGAGGATCAGGCCGACCACCGGCGACAGCACCATCGGGATGAGGACCTTCTCCACGATGTTGCCCCACTGGACGATGCCGTCGGCGGCGAACAGGGTCGCGCCGACCAGGCCGCCGAAGAGGGCGTGCGAGGAGGACGAGGGCAGGCCGAAGTACCAGGTGATCAGGTTCCAGGCGATCGCGCCGAGCACGCCGGCGAAGACCACGCCGAGGCTCTCCACCCCGGTCGGGAGCGTGACCAGGCCGTCGCCGACCGTCTTGGCGACCCCGGCGCCGAAGTGCGCGCCGACGAAGTTGCCGACGGCGGCCAGGCCGAGGGCGATCCGGGGTGTCAACGCCCGGGTCGAGATGCTGGTGGCGATCGCGTTGGCCGCGTCATGGAAGCCGTTCGTGTAGTCGAACGCCATGGCGACCGCGATCACCGCCAGTACGGCGATGAGTTCGGGGCTCACAGGATCAGGACTCCTTGACCGCGATGGTCTCGACGGTGTTGGCGACGTGCTCGAAGGCGTCGCAGGCGGCCTCCAGCTCGTCGGCGACCTCCTTCATCTTCAGCACCGTGAGCGCGTCGTACTCGCCGGAGAAGAGCCGCACCAGCAGCATCCGGTACGCCTGGTCGCCGTCGTTCTCCAGCCGGTTGCACTCGATCCAGTAGTCCTCGAGATCCTTCATCGACTTCAGCCGGGGCATCGCCTCGGCGGTGAGCTTGGCCTGCTGGTCGAGCACGTTGACCAGCTCGTGCAGCTCTCGCGGGAGCGACGGGAGCTTGGTCAGGCCGTACAGGTAGAGCAGGTTGCCGACCGCCTCCAGGTGGTCCATCACGTCGTCGAGCAGCGAGCCCAGCCGGTAGATGTCCTCCCGGTCGAACGGCGTGATGAAGGTGGAGTTGATCTTCTTGTAGAGGTCGTGCGTGATCTGGTCGCTGTCGTGCTCGACCTCGGTCAGCCGCTCGCTGATCGACTGCACGTCGGCGCCGGGCAGGCCCAGCTCGTTGAGCAGGTCGGTCCCCTTCACCAGGTTCTGCGCGGCCCTGGTGAAGAGCTCGTAGAAGGCGCCCTCGGTGGGACGGAAGGAAAACTTCACAGCACGGACCTCGTCGTGTCGGTGGAAGGGTGGCCGTCGCCTGGCAAGGCGCCTGCTCTGGGCATGCTAGGGACCCGCCGGAACCGGGCATCGACCGGCCCACCCCTGGTCAGACCCGATTCACCGCTCGTTCACCTGCTGTTCACCTGAGTGCTCGAAGCCCTGGTCACGCAACCGGTCACGCTCCCGTTCCACGTCGAAATCGGCAGCCGGATACCCGAGATCCAGGCCGTCGAACGTCTCGCGCAGCAGGTGGGCCAGCGCCCAGTCGCGGTACCACTTGCGGTCCGCCGGCACCACGAACCAGGGCGCGGCGTCCGTGCCGCAGCGCTCCAGCGCCTCGGCGTACGCGGCCTGGTAGTCGTCCCACCGGGCCCGGGTGTCCAGGTCGCTCGGGTTGTACTTCCAGTGCTTCGTCGGGTCGGTCAGCCGCTCCATCAGCCGCTCACCCTGCTCGGCGTAGGAGATGTGCAGCATGACCTTGACCACGGTGACCGCCTGCTCGGTCAACTCCCGCTCGAAGTCGTTGATGATCTCGTAGCGGGACCGCCAGGTGGCCTCGTCGACCAGCCCTTCCACCCGGGCGATCAGCACGTCCTCGTAGTGCGAGCGGTTGAACACGCCCACGTAGCCCGGGGGTGGCAGCGCCCGCCGGATCCGCCACAGGAAGTCGTGCCGCAGCTCCTCCTCGGTGGGCGGGCCGAACGAGCGGATGTGCAGCCCGAGCGGGTTCATCGCGCCGGCCACCCGCTTCACCGCGCCGTCCTTGCCGCCGCAGTCCATGGCCTGGAGCACCAGCAGCACCCGGCGCGGCCGGCCCGCGCCCAGGTGCGCCCCGGCCTGGACGGGCGCGCTGGTGGCGGCGTTCGGGCCGGCGGCGACCTGGGCGGCGGCGTACAGCATCTCCTGCTGCCGGGCCAGCTCCGCACCGACCAGCTCGACCTGGCCACGGGCCCATTCCTTGCGCGCCGACCCCCGGCCGGCCGCCTTCGGCAGCCCCGGCGTCGAGCGGGGGTCCACGGCCGTGAGGTCCGTCGACCCCGGCCCCACCCGCAGCAGCTTCCGCATCGACCCGTCCTCGGGCCTCACCAGTCCACTCATCCCCCGATCCTCACCCTTACGGCCCAGCCATGGGCACGACGCGTCCGGTACGCCCGCTTTGCGGTTCCACCCGGCCGCGCCCGCCCGCCGCCGAGCGGCGCGGCGCGGCGCGGAGGAGATCTTGGTACGAAATGGCCCTCATAGGGGCCGATTTCTTCCAAGATTCACTACAATCCTGCTATTCGGAAGATCGATCTCGTATTCCAGGAGATGGGCGGGGGCGAAGGCGGCGAATGGAGATGTGGTTGACCACCACCTGCTCGCGGCCCTGCCCGGACGTCCTCCGCTCGGCGCGGGTGCGCCGCGAGGCGTACCGGGGTCAGTGGCTGCCGGAGCCGATGGTGACCGGCCTGCCGGCGGACGGGTTCGCGTCCGACCCGGCCGAACGCGCGGTCCGCGTCGCGTCCCGGGCCCGCCGGGCGGTGCACGGGGACGGGTCACCGGAGTGTTCAACCAGCTCAACCCGGAGAAGGTAGGTGACCTGCCGCCGCTAGGCCCGGACGCCGGCCGGCCGGCGCGCTGGTGAGCGCGGTTCAGACCACCAGGGCCAACCACTTCCGGTACGAGGTGGCGAACGGCTCGGTGCCGTCGCCGAGCGCGCCGAGCAGCCAGCGGGACGCCGCCTCCGCCTCGGCGACCAGGTCGTCCGGGTAGTTCCACCGGGCCCGGTGCTCGGCGAACTCGTCCTCGTCGCGCAGCTCGACCAGGCCGGTCTCGCGGCGGCGCACCACGTCCAGGTCGAGGTCGACCAGGTGGACCGTCTCGTCGCCCTCCCACCGGGCCGGGGTGGCGATGTCGCAGTAGACCTCGCTGGTGCGCGGCGGCGGGTTGAACATGCCCGTCCACCAGGCGTTCCGGGGCACCAGCAGGACGAACGGAATCTGCTCGACCGACGGCCGGCCGTGGTAAACCGACTCGGTGCCGACCGGCACGCCGAGCCAGATGCCGAGGTCGTCCTCGGCGAGCCGACGGGCCGGGTAGTCGCGGTGGGCGCTGCCGTCGTACTTGCGGTAGATCACGCGGACCACATCGCTCGGCATGCCTGGCACCCTAACCGATTCCGGCCACGCCACGCGATCGGCAGGTAACCGGACGCGACCCGGCACCGCGCCACGCCGCCGGAGCGGCCGGACCGGCGTCGGTGCCGGCGGGTACGGTCGCACGGTGAGCCCGTCCCGCACCGCCACCCCCGTCCCGAAGAAGCGCCGGAGTGGCCGCGCGAGCGGCACGGAGCTGCTGGCCGCCGCGGTCGGCGCGGTCCCGGGCGGCGCGACCCGGCCCGGCCAGCAGCTCATGGCGGAGGCGATCGAGCGCAGCATCGCCTCCGGCGAGCACCTGCTGGTGCAGGCCGGCACCGGCACCGGCAAGTCCCTGGCCTACCTGGCGCCGGCGCTGACCGTGGACGGCCCGGTGGTGGTCTCCACCGCCACGCTGGCGTTGCAGTCCCAGCTCGTCGACCACGACCTGCCCCGGCTGGCCGACGCGGTCGAGCCGGTGCTCGGCCGTCGCCCCACGTTCGCCGTGCTGAAGGGCCGGCACCACTATCTCTGCCTGGCCCGGTTGGACAGCTCCGTCGAGGACGAGCCGGACGACGCGCTGTTCGACGCGCCCCGGCCCGGCGGCACGAAGTGGCTCGGCGAGGCGGGCCGGCTGGGCAAGCAGGTGCAGCGGCTGCGCGACTGGGCGGAGGAGACCGCCACCGGCGACCGCGACGAGCTGGATCCGGGCGTCGACGACCAGGTCTGGCGCAGCGTCTCGATGCCGGCCCGGGAGTGTGTCGGCGCGAGCCGCTGCCCGTTCGGGCAGGAGTGCTTCGCGGAGGCGTCGCGGGCCCGCGCCCGGGAGGCCGACCTGGTGGTGACCAACCACAGCCTGCTCGCCGTGGACATGCTCGCCGGACGGCACATCGTGCCCCCGCACCGGCTGCTCGTGGTGGACGAGGCGCACGAGTTGGCCGACCGGGTCTCCTCGGCGGCCCAGGCCGAGCTGGTGCCGGAGCTGATCGACAGGTCCACCCGCCGCGCCCGGCCGCTGCTGCGCCCCGACCACGCCGACCGGCTCACCGAGGCCGGCGACGCGCTGGCCGTGGGGCTGGCCGAGGCGCCCGCCGGTCGGCTCACCGCCGGCCTGCCGCCCGCGCTGCGCGAGGCGTGCACGTTGCTCGACTCGGCGACCCGGGCCGCGCTGGAGACGATCGGCGACGTGAAGGCCGACGACCCCGACCCGGTCCGCAAACAGCAGGCCAAGGCGGTGCTGGACGAGCTGTCCACCACCGCCCAGCGGTTGCTGGAGGAGGGCGACCACGACGTGGCCTGGGTGGAGAACCCGGAGAACGGCAGCCGCCGGGCACTGGTGGTGGCGCCGCTGTCGGTGGCCGGCACGCTCGCCACCCACCTCTACGACGAACGCACCGTGGTCGCCACCTCGGCCACGCTGGCGCTGGGCGGGCGCTTCGACACGGTGGCCCGGGCGCTCGGGCTGGACGCGCCGCCACCGGCCCCGCCGTCGCCGGCCGCCGCCGCGGCGGCCACCGCTGCCGCCGCCGGCCGCGGCACCGACCCGGCGCCGGTGGCGAGCACCGAGGGCAGCCGGGCGGCGATCGGCACCGTACCGGCCACCGAGGGTCCGGGCTGGCGGTCGCTCGACGTCGGCTCGCCGTTCGACTACGCCCGGCAGGGCATCCTCTACGTGGCCGCGCACCTGCCCCGCCCCAGCGTCTCCGGGCTGCCCACGGCGGCCGGCGAGGAGCTGCTGGCGCTGGTCGGCGCGCTCAGTGGGCGTACCCTCGGGCTCTTCTCCTCCCGGCGGGCCGCGCAGCAGGCGGCGGAGCTGGTCCGCGCGCGGACCGACCTGCCCGTGCTGCTCCAGGGCGAGGAGGCGTTGCCGCTGCTGGTCCGCCGGTTCCGGCAGGAGCGGGAAAGCTGCCTGTTCGGGGTGATGTCGCTCTGGCAGGGGGTGGACGTGCCGGGCGACGCCTGCCAGCTCGTGGTGATCGACCGGCTGCCGTTCCCCCGGCCCGACGAGCCGCTCGCCGCGGCCCGGGCGGCGGCGGTGGACGCCGGCGGCGGCTCCGGGTTCGCGGCGGTCAGCGTGCCGATCGCGGCGGTCCGGCTGGCGCAGGGCGTGGGTCGGCTGATCCGGGCCACCGGCGACCGGGGTGTGGTGGCGGTGCTCGACTCGCGGCTGGAGACGGCACGCGGCTACGGCCCGTTCCTGCGCCGGTCGCTGCCCCCGTTCTGGTACACGACCCGGCCCGAGGTGGCCCGGGGCGCGCTGGAACGGCTGGCCAAGAGCTGACGCCCGCGCCTCCCCGGGCGGGGTGACGCGGGCGTCGGCGGATCGGGCCGGGTCAGGGCGCCTGAGAGGCGACCACCACGGCGTCCGGCGGGGTGTCCGGCACGGTACGCGCGGCGAGCCGGCGGACCGCGGTGTTGAGCACGGCGATCAGCGGCACCGAGACCAGCGCGCCGGCGATGCCGGCCAGCACCACCCCGGCGGCGATGCCGATGATCACGGCGAGCGGGTGGATGGCCACCGCGCGGCCCATGATCAGCGGCTGGAGCACGTGGCCCTCGATCTGCTGCACGCCGACCACCACGCCCAGGATGATCAGGGCGGTCACCGGGCCGCTGTCGACCAGCGCGACCAGCACGGCCACCACGCCGGAGAGGAACGCGCCGACGATCGGGATGAACGCGCCCAGGAAGACCAGCGCGGCCAGTGGGAACGCGAACGGGATGTCGAAGATGACCAGGAAGATGCCGATGCCCACGGCGTCGATGAACGCGACCAGCACGGTGGCCCGCACGTACGCGCCGAGCGTCGCCCAGGACGCGCGGCCGGCGTCGTCGACCTTCCAGCGCGCGGCCACCGGCAGCAGCCGGACCAGGAACCGCCAGATGTTGTTGCCGTCGCGCAGGAAGAAGAACGTCGCGAAGAGCACCAGGACGGTGCCGGTGAGCACCTCGGCGAGCGTCGCGGCGGTGCTGAGCGCGCCGCTGGTGAACCGCTCGGTGTTGCCGTTGATCCAGGCCTGTGCCTCGTTGATGTAGCGGTCGAGCTGGCTGTCGGACAGGTGCAGCGGCCCGGTCTTGAGCCAGTCCTGGATCTGCCGGACGCCCTGCGAGGACTTCTCGCTCAGCTCCGGCACGCCCTGGATGAACTCGTTGACCACCAGGGTGAGCGTGCCGATCACCGCGGCCAGGCCGCCGACCAGCACCACGCCGGTCGCCAGCGAGCGGGGGAACCGGGCCCTGAGCAGCCAGCCGACCGCCGGGGCGAGCAGCGCCGAGAGCAGCAGCGCGACGGTCAGCGGGATGATCACGATGCTGATCGTGCCGACGATCTTCAGCAGGGCCCAGGTGACGATGCCGATCACGATCAGGCGCCAGCACCAGGCGGCGGCGATGCGCAGCGCGTGCGGCACCTCGGTGTCGTCCCGGCTGACCGTCGAGGAGTGCATCGCGGCCGGCGGCGGGGCACCCACCACGGTCGCCGACGGCGACGCCACCGGACCCGGCGAGGCCGGCGACGCCACGCCTGCGTCTTCCGGCGTCGGGTCGTCCTCGTACCGGCGGGACCGGGCCGAATCACGGCCTGTCTCGTACGCGCGGCGGAGCCGTCCGCGCATCCGCTCGAAGCGGCTCAAGCGCACCTCCCGCACAGTTGACCCACCCACGTCACAGGGGGGACAGGATACGTCCGACCGCCCCACCCTAGGGCGGTCCCGCCACACATTGCCCCGCCGCCGCTCCCGGCAACCACGACGGAAGCGGCCGATCGGCACGCGGTAGCGTTTCGGTGTGACCGCCGACCAGAGTCTCGACGCCGGGCTGCCCATCCGCCTGCTGCACGATCGCGTGCTGGTGCGTACCGAGGGTGGTGAGGGGGAACGCCGCTCCACCGCCGGCATCGTGATCCCGGCGACCGCGGCGGTCGGCAAGCGGCTCGCCTGGGCCACGGCGGTCGGCGTGGGGCCGCACGTGCGCTCGATCGTGTCCGGGGACCGGGTGCTCTTCGACCCGGACGACCGCTCCGAGGTCGAGCTGCACGGCCGGGCGTACGTGCTGCTGCGCGAGCGCGACGTGCACGCGGTGGCGGCGGAACGGGTGGAGGACAGCGCGACCGGCTCCACCGGGCTCTACCTCTAGTCCGCCGCCCCTCCCCCGGCGCCGTTTGCGGCGCTGCCCGGCGGGAAGCCCAGGCACCTCAGTGCGCCCTGGGGAGGGACCATGCCGATCGTGATCAAGAGGATTCTCGCCTGGGGGTTCCTCGCGTTCCTGATCTACTTCATGGCGTTCCGGCCGGACGGCGCGGCGCAGCTGTTCCGGGGGATCGGGGCCGCGCTGATGGCCATCGCCCAGGGGCTCGGCGACTTCCTCACCGGCCTGATGGCCTGACCCCGCCCGGGCCGGCGCGCGCGACAGGCGGCTCAGCCGCGCGCGACAGCGGGCCGGGCTCAGCCGTGCGGGTGCCAGGCGTGCGGGCCGTAGCCCGGGGGCGGGGGCGGCGGGGCCAGCACCACCGGGATCGGCACCACCGGCTCGTCCGGCGCCTCGACGGCCCGCCGGGACCCGTCCGGGAACCGCAGGTGGTAGCGCTGCCCGTCCCAGACCCCGACCGGCGCCTGCGGATCACGACCGACGAAGAACGACCGGTACGCGGCGATCGCATCCAGCAGCTCCCGTTCCTCCCGTGCCGTCCGGTCCCGCTCGGCGGGCTTGCGGTCCAGCCCTCGGCGCATCCCGTCGCGCAGCAGCGCCAGCCGGGTCGCGGCGAACTGGTAGCCGCGCATCGCCTTCACGCCGCCGTCGCCGGCCACCCGCCGGGCCCAGGTGCGGGCCGCGTGCCGCCGGCCCAGGCTGCCCAGCGCCGCCACCTCGGGCGGGGTGAGCCAACCGGCCCGGACGTAGTCGGGCAGCGTGCGCTCGGTGAGCCGGCCCTCCCAGGCCCGCAGCCAGACGGCCAGCCCCACCATGCCGAAGAAGATGGGCACCATGACGCCGAGGTAGCCGTAGAGCACGATCACCTGCTGCCCGGTGGCCTGGGCCAGTGACGGCAGCAGGTTCCAGGTGCCGTGCAGCATCATGGCCAGCAGCAGGCCGGCGAGCGGGGCGAGGATCCGCACCCGCCGGTCGGCGGTCCGCGCGGCCACGCCCAGCCCGACGCCGGTCATCGAGGTGAACAGCGGGTGGGCGAAGCCGAAGAGCAGGATCCGTACGATGAAGATCGCGATCACCTGCTGCGCGCCGGTGGCCGGGCCGTACTCCTCCACGCCGGTGCGGTAGCCGTATCCGCCCAGGTAGAGGATGTTCTCGACCATGGCGAAGCCGACCGCGGACAGCCCGCAGTAGACCAGCCCGTCGGTGATCCCGGAGATCTCCCGACGCCGGAAGATCAGCAGCAGGATCGGGCCGGCCGCCTTGGTCAGCTCCTCGATGAACGGCGCGACGAGCACGGCGGTCAGCGCGGCGGGCAACCCGCGGTCCTCGAACAGTCGCGCGCCGGTCTCGTTGACCAGCAGCGAGATGGCGGTGGAGACGAACGCGCCCCAGGCGAAGCAGAAGATCAGGTATTTCAGCGGCTCGGGTTCGTAACGGTCGAGCCAGAGGAAGCAGGACACCAGCACCGGCACCGGCAGGATCGCCGCGATCACGCCGACCAGCAGCGCCTCCGCGCCCAGGCTCTCGCCCAGCGTGAAGACCATGAACAGCGCGCCGGCCGCGATCAGCAGCACCACCGCGGCCAGCGCCAGGAAGCGCCGCCAGCCGAGCCGGCGCAGCGGCATGCGCGGCGTCGACGCCCCGGGCGGCGGGACGGCGGGCGCGGGCGGCGGCGGTGCTCCGCCGGGCGGGGTGACGGCCATGCGGTCAGCGTAGCCACCCGCGCCCCACTGGTCCGGCCGCATCGTGACGGCTATGCTGCCGGGCAGGTCACGAGCGCCAGCGTCAAGCCCCGGCTTGCTGGCCGGCAACCCTCGTCGAGTTCGCGGTGGGGTGCCCCGGGTGATGACCGGGCCCAGCGCCGCTTCGCGTGCTGGGCAAGCGCGGACCCCGTCCCGGCACCCCGGGGTCCCCGGTTACCCGGAGGCTCCGCCATGACCGTCACCCTCGTACCCGCCCTCCCCACGCTGCCCGTTCCGGTCCGACCGGACCCGCTCGGCGTGCTCGGCGTACCGGGAGAGATCAACCTGGACCACGCCGCCAGCGCGCCGTGCGCGCGGGCCGCGGCCGACGCGGTGGCCGAGCTGCTGCCCTGGTACGCGAGCGTGCACCGCGGCGCGGGCGCGCTGTCCCGGCGCTGCACGCTCGCCTACGAGCGGGCCCGGCAGACCGTGGCGGACTTCGTCGGCGCGCGTCCCACCGACCACGTGATCTTCACCCGGAACACCACGGACGCGCTGAACCTGCTGGCCCGGGCGCTGCCGGCCGGCAGCACGGTGGTCACGTTCGGCGGGGAGCACCACGCGAACCTGCTCCCCTGGCCGCGCGGCTCGGTCCGGCTGCCGGTGCCGGACAGCCCGGCCGGCGCGGTCCGGTCGCTGAGCCTGGCGCTTGCCGAGCTGGCCCGTGACGCCCGGCCCGGCCGGCCGGTGCTGGTCGCGGTGACCGGCGCCAGCAACGTCACCGGCGAGTGCTGGCCGGTCGCCGAGCTGGCCCGGATGGCCCACCGGTACGGCGCGCGCATCCTGGTGGACGCCGCGCAGCTCGCCCCGCACGCCCCGGTCGACGTGGCCACGCTGGACGTGGACTACCTGGCGCTCTCCGGCCACAAGCTGTACGCCCCGTTCGGCGCCGGCGTGCTGGTCGGGCGCGCGGACTGGCTGGACGCCGCCGCTCCGTACCTGGCCGGCGGCGGGGCCACCGGTCACGTCGGTGCGGCCACCCACGAGGTGCGGTGGGTGACCGGCCCGGCCCGGCACGAGGGCGGCACCCCGAACCTGCTCGGCGCGGTGGCGCTGGCGGCGGTCTGCGCGGCGTTCTCGGCGGCGGACCGGACCGCGCTGCACGCCCGGGAGCAGGCGCTGCTGTCCCGGCTGCGGTCCGGCCTGGCCGCGCTGCCGGACGTGGTGGAGCTGCGCACGTTCGGCCCGGACGCGCCCCGGGTGGGGATCGTCAGCTTCGTGGTCGCCGGGCGGGACTCCGCCGAGGTGGCCGCGCACCTGGCGGCCCGGCACCGGATCGGCGTGCGGGACGGCCTGTTCTGCGCCCATCCGCTGACCCGCCGCCTGCTGACCGAGGCCGCCGCCCGCTCGGCCCGCACCGACCTGCCGCCCACCGCGCTGCGCGCGAGCCTCGGCCTGGGCACCACCGCCCACGAGATCGACACCCTGCTGACCGCCCTGGCCACCCTCCCCCATCCCCGTTGATCATGAAGTTGACCGACCCGGAAAACGCTCTCCCACCCGCCAACCTCATGATCACCGAGGCAGGGGTGGGGGTGGGGGCGGGGGTCAGCCGACCGGAGGGGCGGTGGGGGCGGTGGGGGGAGCGTCGGAGGGCTGGTCCTTTCCGTGGAACGCCTGCCGGACCAGGCGGTTCGCCTCCTCCTGGTCGATGCCGGACGCCACCATCAGGTCGCTGGCGGCGGTCCGCACCTGGGCGATCACCACGCTGCCGGAGAAGCCGACCCCGTCGGCGTACGCCCGGCCGGCCTCGCTGACCGCCCGCAGCGCCCGCTCCCGGGCCTGTTCCGGCTCCTCGCCGACGGCGAACTCGTGCCGGAGCAGGCGTACCGACTCGGCGAGGTGGGCGACGGAGTCGGGCATCGGCTCGGGGATCGACTCCTCGTCCTCGATCATGGTGACCGCGCGGCGGATCAGCGTGCCGCTGTTGCGCATCGCCCGGTCGATCGGCTCGGCCGCCTCCGCGTAGTGGGTCAGCTCGCTGCGCCGGTGCCAGCGGGCCGGCGAGATGGTGATGGTCTCCTTGGCGCCCTCGATCGCCTCGCTGAGCGCATCCAACTCCTCCTTGTTCTCCCGGAGCCGGAACAGCGCCCGCTGGGCCGCGCCCCGGTCCCGGTTGCGCAGCGCCTCGGCGCACGCGTCGAGCTGCTCGGCGAGCAGGTCCAGCGCCGGTCGGGCGGCCCGGTTGATCACCCGGAGCGGGTTGAGCGGGAGCAGGACGGCGGTCACCAGCAGCGCGATGCTGCCGCCGATGAAGGCGTCGACGAAGCGCGGGAACTCGATGTTCTGGGTGGACGGGCTGAGCGTCACGATCAGCACCGCGGTGGCCGCCGCCTGGATCACGATGGCCACGCTCGCCCCGGCGAAGATGGTCAGCAGGATCGCCGAGGTCACCACCAACGCGAGCTGCCAGGCGCCGGTGCCGAGGAAGTAGATCAGCACGTCGCCGACGAGGACGCCGACCGCCACCCCGATGATCAGCTCGACGGTACGCCGGAACCGCTGCCCCACCGAGGCGGCGAGCGTGCCCACCGCGGAGATCGGGGCGAAGACCGGCTGCGGGTTGTGCAGCAGCCGGTGCGAGACCAGGTACGCCAGGCCGGCCGCGAGCCCCGCCTGCAACGCCAGGCCGAACGCGGTCCGGACCCGGTGCAGCCGGTCGTGCAGCGTGGCCTTGCTCCGGTGGCGCAACTCGTCCATGGCGGCGGCGATCCGTGGCCCGTCGAGGTCGCCAAGCGCTTCGCGCGACGTCATGCGCCGCAGGAACGGCGGTTGTCGGTCCCGGGCCATGGCGGGTACTACCCGTCCCGTCCCCGGTGAATCCTCGCCCCGACGACGGAGTGGGGCAGACTGCACCGGATGGACGAGCTGACGGTGCGGTGGCGGGCGACGACCCGGGCGGCCGGCGCGACCGATCCGGACGCCGTGGCGCGGGCCGCGGCGCGGCTGCTGGCCGGATGGCGGGAGCCGCACCGGCACCACCACACGGTGGCCCACCTGCGGGCGGTGCTCGACGTGGTCGACGCGTACGCCGATCGGGCCCGCCACCCGGACCTGGTCCGGCTCGCGGCGTGGTGCCACGACGCGGTCTACGACCCGCGGGCCGGCGGCGACGCCAACGAGCGGGCCAGCGCCGACCTGGGCGACGCGCTGCTCACCGCCGCCGGGCTGCCGGCCGCGGCGGTGACCGGGGTACGCCGCCTGGTGCTGCTCACCGCCGGCCACGCGGTCGGGCCGGACGACCCGGACGGCGCGTTGCTCTGCGACGCCGACCTGGCGGTGCTGGCCGCCGCGCCGGACGACTACGACAGGTATGCCGCCGCCATCCGCCGCGAGTACGCCCACGTCCCGGAGCCGGCCTTCCGCGCCGGCCGGGCCGCCGTGCTGCGGCACCTGCTGGCCCTGCCGGCGCTCTACCGGCTACCCGAGCCGCACGCCCGCTGGGAGCATCGGGCCCGCGCCAACCTGACCCGGGAGCTGAGCACGCTGAGCTGAGACCGGCGCGGCCGAGGCGGAGACGTGTTTCGGGCGGCGCAGGCCGCCGGCGCGCAGCAGGCGGACGATCTCGCGGGACGGGACCACCGTCGCGCCCAGCCAGACCGCCACCCGGAACCGCTCGGCGGGCAGGTCGTAGTGGTCCCGGTCGAAGCCGCGCCGGCCGGCGCCGAGCAGCTCGGCGAAGGCGTGCAGCTCCGCGAAGGAGACGTCGCTGATCAGGTGCGACCAGAGCCGGCCGCGCCAGGGCACCGCGGGCGGGTCCAGGTAGAGCACCGTTCCAAAGTACGCCGGTAGCCTTCCCGGCATGGTTGCCCATCCCCTCCTCGACGAACTGCGGGACGCGCTCGGCGAGTCCGCCGTGCTGACCGACCCGGACCTACTGGCCGGGCACGAGCGGGACGAGGCCGACCTGTGCGCTTCGGGCACCCCGCTGGTGGTGGTCCGCCCCCGGGACACCGCGGGCGTGGTGGCGGCGGTGCGCGCGGCGGGCCGGCACGGCGTACCGGTGGTGCCGCAGGGTGCCCGGACCGGGCTGGCCGGCGCGGCGAACGCGGTGGCCGGCGCGCTGGTGGTGAGCACGGTGGCGATGGACCGGATCGTGGAGATCGACCCGGTGGGCCGGATCGCCGTGGTGCAGCCCGGCGTGGTCAACGCCGCGCTGGCCGCTGCGGTGCGGGCGCGCGGGCTCTGGTACCCGCCGGACCCCGGTTCCTGGGAGTCGTCCACCATCGGCGGCAACGTGGCCACCAACGCCGGCGGCATGTGCTGCGTGAAGTACGGCGTGACCAGCGAGTACGTGCTCGGCCTGGAGGTGGTGCTCGCCTCCGGCGAGGTGCTGCGCACCGGCCGGCGCACCGCCAAGGGCGTCGCCGGGTACGACCTGACCCGGCTCTTCGTCGGCTCGGAGGGCACGCTCGGCGTGATCACCGAGGTGACCGTGGCGCTGCGTCCGGCGCCGGAGGCGGCACTGACCCTGGTGGCGGTCTTCGGCACCACGGCGGCGGCCGGCGGCGCGGTGGCCGGCATCGCCGAGCGGGGGCTCACCCCGAGCCTGCTGGAGCTGCTGGACCGCACGCACCTGCGGGCCATCGAGGCGTACCGGCCGATGGGGCTGCGGACCGACGCGGAGGCGCTGCTGCTGGCCGCGGTGGACACCGGCGGCCGGGCGGCCGACGACCTGGCCCGGATCGCCGAGGTGTGCACGGCGGTTGGCGCCGACGAGGTCTGGGCGGCCACCGACGCGACCGAGGCCGCCGCGCTGCTCCAGGCGCGGCGGCTGGCCCACCCGGCGATGGAGCGGTTCGCCGCCGAGACGTTCCCGGCCGGCAACGGCGGCCTGGTCATCGACGACGTGGCGGTGCCGCGCGGCCGGCTGGCGGAGCTGCTGGACGGCGTGGCCCGGATCGCCGTCGCATGTGACGTGCCGATCGGGGTGGTCGGGCACGCCGGCGACGGCAACATGCACCCGAACATCGTGGTCGACCGCGCCGACCCGGCGAGCCTGGACCGGGGCCGGCGGGCCTTCGACGAGATCATGCGGCTCGGCCTGGAGCTGGGCGGCACCTGCACCGGCGAGCACGGCGTCGGGCTGCTCAAGCGGGACTGGCTGGCGCGGGAGATCGGCCCGGTGGGCGTCCGGGTGCACCAGGCGATCAAGGCGGCACTGGACCCGGCGGGGCTGCTCAACCCCGGCAAGGTGCTCTGACTCAGCCCTTGTCGTCGGCGGGCGTGGCCTGGGTGAGCAGCAGCAGCACCTCGTACGCCACCGGCGGCGCCGGCTCGCCCGGGCAGTCCTGAATGGTGACGGTCAGTCCCGGCGGGATCAGCAGCGTCGAGGTCAGCACGCCGATGCAGAGCTGCCGGTACCGCCGGGCCTGGTCGGTCTCCCGGGCCAGCGCCGGGTCGGCGAGCATCCGCTGCAACCGCGACGTCTGTTCCGGGTTCAGCGCGCCGGTCGCGTCGACGCCGTCGCCGGCGCAGTCCCGGCACTGCCACCGGCCGGTCGGCTCCACGTCGAGCGTGCGGACCGGGCCGTCCCCGCCCAGCCGCTGCATCAGGGTGACGAGGTTCCCGGTCGGTGTCGGGGTGGCCGAGCCCTGCTGACCTGAGGTGGTGGCGTTCCCGGCGTCGCCGAGGAGCGCGCAGCCGGTCAGGGCGGTCGCCAGCAGGACGCCGGCGGACAGGGCGGGGACGCGCGACCACGATGGGCGAACCACGCGGGAAACCTACACTTCCGTAGGTAGCGCGCACTAGCCGTCGAGCGGCCGTTAGGGGTTCCGGCCGGCTAGCGGGGCGCGGCCGGGAGGTCGGTGCCCCGGTCGGCCGCGAAGCCCCGCACGTCGGGCGCGCCGAGCCGGGCCGCGTCGGCCGCGATGTCGTCCGGCATGAGCTGCGACGCCCGCTCGGCCTCCACCCGCGCCCGGTAGTGGGCGACCTCCCGGGCCCGGGTCGCCGCGTCCCAGCCGAGCACCGCGCCCATCAGCTCCGCGACGTGCTCCGCCGACTCCAGGCCGCGGTGGCTGGTCTCGATGGAGATCCGGGTACGCCGGGTGAGCACGTCCTCCACGTGCAACGCGCCCTCGGCCCGGGCCGCGTACGTGACCTCGGCGGCGAGGTACTCCGGCGCGCCGGCCAGCGGCGAGGCGAGCAGCGGATCGGCGTCGACCAGGGCGAGCAGGTCCAGGGTGAGCGTGCCGTAGCGCTCCAGCAGGTGCTCCACCACCCCGACCGGCACCCGGTGCCGGCGGGCCAGGTCGGCCCGGTCCCGCCACATGGCGGCGTACCCGTCGGCGCCGAGCAGCGGCAGGTCGGCGGTGCGCGACGGGCGGGTCCGGCCGAGCCGGCGCGCCGCGTGGTCGACCACGTCGGCGGCCATCACCCGGTACGTCGTGTACTTCCCGCCGGCCACCAGCAGCAGGCCGAGCATCGGCTCGACCACGGCGTGTTCCCGGGACAGCTTGGAGGTGGAGTCCGCCTCGCCGGAGAGCAGCGGGCGCAGCCCGGCGTAGACGCCCTCGATGTCGGCGGTGGTCAGTGGCCGGTCCAGCACGGTGTTGACCTGCTCCAGCAGGTAGTCGATGTCGCGCGCGGTGGCGGCCGGGTGGGACCGGTCGAGCTGCCAGTCGGTGTCCGTGGTGCCGATGATCCAGTGGCCGCCCCACGGGATGACGAAGAGCACGCTGGTGGCGGTGCGCAGGATCAGCCCGGTCTCGCCGACGATCGCCGAGCGCGGCACCACCAGGTGCACGCCCTTCGACGCCCGGACGCGCAGGCCGGGACGCAGCCCGACGTCGTTGAGCATCCGCGACATGTCGTCGCTCCACACGCCGGTCGCGGCGATCACGGTGCGGGCCCGCACCTCGAACTCGGCGTCCGGCGAACCGGCCGGCGCTTCCAGGTCACGCACCCGGACGCCGGTCACCTCGCGGGCCTGGCGGATCAGGCCGACCGCCCGGGCGCTGGTGACGACCGTCGCGCCGAGGCTGGCCGCGGTGCGGGCCAGCGTGACCACCAGGCGGGCGTCGTCGACCTGGCCGTCGTAGTAGCGGATCGCCCCGGCCAGCGTGTCGGGCCGCAGGCTGGGGAAGATCCGGCGGGCGCCCTCCCGGGTGAGGTGCCGGTGCAGCGGCATGCCGCGTCCACCGCCGAACACGCCGGCGAACACGTCGTACGCGGCCACGCCGAGCCCGTAGTAGGAGCGGCGGAGGACCCGCCGGGGCAGGTCGCGGACGCCGCCCCCGGTCGGCAACGGCACCAGGATCGGCACCGGGCGGACCAGGTGCGGGGCGAGCCGGGTGGCGAGCAGCCCGCGCTCGGTCAGCGCCTCGTGGACCAGGTGGAACTCCAACTGTTCCAGGTAGCGCAGGCCACCGTGGATCAGCTTGCTGGACCGGCTGGACGTGCCGGCCGCGTAGTCGCGCGCCTCCACCAGGGCGACCTTCAGCCCTCGGGACGCGGCGTCCAGCGCGGCGCCCGCCCCGGTCACTCCACCGCCGATGACCAGCACGTCGAACCGCTCGGCGCGGAGCCGGCGCAGGTCGTCGGCGCGGCGCTCGGCGGAGAGCTGGCCGGCCTCGGATCGGGACACGTTGGGGTCGCGCACCCGTCCACGGTAGCCGTCCGCGCGCCACGGCGACACGTCCCGGCCGTACCGTGATGACCATGCTGATCGGCCCGCCCGTTGCGCCCGTACCCCCGCCGCCGCCGCGCGAGACCGGGCCGTGGCCGGTCGTCGCGGCGGTCGCGGCCGGCGTCTGGGCGGTGCTGGTGACCGTGCCCGGCCAGGTCACCGGCTGGCTGGTCGACCAGGTCGTGCTGGTCACCGGGCTGGACCGCGCGGTGGCCGTCTGGCCGGTGGTCGCGGCGGTCACCGTGCTGCTGGTCGGCGCGCCGGTGCTGGCGCTGGCGCTGCTGCCGCGTTCCCCGGCGCTGCGGGCGACCGGGCGGGCGTGGGCCGGCGGCGCGCTCACGCTGGGCGCGGCGACGCTGCTCCGGGCGCTCCCACCGGTGCACCACGAGGCGTACCTGGCGGCGCTGGCGGTGACCGCCGCGCTGCTCGCGCTCGCCGCCGCCCGGCTCGCCCGCCGCCGTCCGCCCACCCCGGCGACCACCGCCGGGCTCCCCGGCCCCATCCCGGCGGACGGCCCGGCGACGGCCACCGGGCCAACCGGGCCGAGGGCGGCGGACGGCGGGACCGGGCCGGCCGGCCGCGGGGGCGCGCGTCCCGGCGCGGTGACGTTGCTGGCGGTGGCCGCCGGGCTGGCGATGCTGCTGCCCTGGGTGTGGGTGGGCGCGCTGGGCGGCGCGCTGGAGACGCTGCTCGCCGGCCTGGCCGCCGCCGCGTTGGGGATGGTGGCCGGCGTACTGCTCGGCCCCGGGTTCTGGGCCGCGTTCGCCGCCGGGCCGACGCCCCGGCCGGTCCGGCTGGTGCTGCTCGGCGGTCTGGTCGCCGGCGTCACGCTGACGATGCTGGCGGCCGGCGCGGGGCAGTCCGGCGCGCAGTTGCCGGGCCTGCTGCTGCTGCCGCCGCTCGGCTTCGTGCTGGCCGCGCTGGAGGCCGCGGCGCGACGCGCCGGCCGCCCCGCCGGGGCCGGGCCGGCGCGCTGGCTGGTCGGCCTGGCGCTGGCCGGGCCGCTGGCCTTCACCGACCCGGAGGAGATCACCCTGCTGCTGGCCAGCAGTCGCGACGTGCCGTTCTGGGTCGCGGTGGGCACCGGCGCGGCGTTCGCCGTCGCGGTGCTGCTCGCCGTCGGGTACGCCGTGCTGCTCGCCCGTCGCCACGCCGGCACGCCCCGGCGGGGGGTGGCCGGGCTGGCCGCCGGGGCCCTGCTGGCCGCCGTGGCGGTGGTGTACGTGGTCCCCGGCCAGCCGGGCCTGTACGGCGAGCGGCTGCTGGTGGTGCTGCGCGAGCAGGCGGACCTGAGCGGCCTGCCGGCCGGCGCGCCGGGCCGGGCGGGGCGGGACGCGCGGGCCGCCGAGGTCTACCGGCGGCTGGTGGCGACCGCCGACCGCACCCAGGGCGACCTGCGCCGCACGCTGACCCGGCTGCGCCTGAACCCGACGCCGTACTACCTGGTCAACGCCATCTCCACGGACGGCGGGCCGGGCCTCCGGGCGTGGTTGTCCGGCCGGCCCGAGGTGGCCCGGGTGCTCGTCGACCAGCGCCCGCGTCCGCTGCCCGCGGCGGCGCCGCCGGCCCGCGGCGACACCCCGGCACCGACCGGCCCCACCTGGAACGTGTCGCTGATCGGGGCGGACCGGGTCTGGTCGGAGCTGGGCGTGACCGGCGCCGGCGTGGTGGTGGGCAGCTCCGACTCCGGGGTGGACGGCCGGCATCCGGCGCTGGCACCCGGATTCCGGGGCGGCGACGACTCCTGGTACGACCCGTGGGAGCACCGCCGCACACCGGCCGACCGGGGCGGCCACGGCACCCACACGCTCGGCAGCGCGGTGGGCCGCGACGGGATCGGGGTGGCGCCCGGGGCGAGCTGGGTGGGCTGCGTCAACCTGGACCGCAACCTCGGCAGCCCGGCCCGCTACCTCGACTGCCTCCAGTTCATGCTGGCGCCGTTCCCGCCGGGCGGGAACCCGCTGACCGACGGCCGGCCGCAGCGCGCGCCGGACGTGCTGACCAACTCGTGGGGCTGCCCGCCGCTGGAGGGGTGCGATCCGGGGGCGCTGCGCCCGGCGACCGCCGCGCTGGCCGCGGCCGGCATCCTGGTGGTGGCCGCCGCCGGCAACACCGGCCCGAACTGCGGGTCGATCGTCGACCCGCCGGCGCCGTACCCGGACGTGCTCACGGTCGGCGCGGTCGACCGGGCGCGCCGGCTCACCGAGTTCTCCAGCCGGGGCCCGACCGGGGATGCCCCCAAGCCCGACCTGGTGGCACCGGGCGCGGCGGTGCCGTCGGCGTTCCCCGGCGGTGGGTACGCCACCCTGGACGGCACCTCGATGGCGACGCCGCAGGTGGCCGGCGTGGTGGCGCTGATGTGGTCGGCGAACCCGGCGCTGGTCGGGGACCTGGCGCGGACCCGCCGGATCCTCACCGAGACCGCCACGCCGGCCACCGCCCCGGCCGGTACGACCTGCGGCGGCACCCGGGACCTGGTCGGCGCCGGCCTGGTCGACGCGTACGCGGCGGTGCGGGCGGCACGGAACGGTTAACAACCCTGCCGGAATGGCCTAGGGTCGGCGACCATGGACGTGGAGATCATCGAGCTGGGTCCGGACCGCCTCCCCGAGGTCGTCGCGCTCTGCCGGCGGTCGCTGGACCTGCCGGAGGACGCGGCCGAGGCGCCGGCCGTGGTGGCCACACTCGCGGAGCGGGCGGCGGCCGACCGGCCGGTGCTGCGGCTCGGCGCGATCCGCGACGGCACGCTGGTCGGCGTGCTGGTCGGGTCCCGGTCGGCAACCGATCCGCGGCTCGGTCACGTCGACCTGGTCGCGGTGGCCCCGGCGCACCGCCGCCAGGGGATCGGCGCGGCGCTGCTGGCCGACGCGGAGGCCCGGCTGGCCGCGCTCGGCGCGTCCGAGGTGCTGCTCGCCGGCAACCCGCCGCACTACGCGTGGCCGGGCATCGACGTCCGCTACACGCCGGCGGTCTGCGCCGCGTTGCGGCTCGGCTACCGGCAGGACCGGACCGCCTGGAACATGACCGCCACGCTGACCGAGGGGTCGGCGGCGCTGCGCCCCACCGAGGCCACCGAGCGGCGGCTGGCCGAACGGGGCGTGACGGTACGCCGGGCCGTACCCACGGACCTGCCGGCGCTGGAAGCGTTCGCCCGCGCCACGTTCGGCGGCGTCTGGGACGGTGAGCTGGCCGGTTCGGTGGGCCGCCCGGACGCCGGCACCCACCTGGCCGAGCGGGACGGCGAGATCCTCGGCTTCGCCGCGTACGGGTCGGCGCGGCCGAGCTGGTTCGGGCCGATGGGCACCGCCCCGGCGGTCGAGGGTTCCGGGATCGGCGGGGTGCTGCTGCGCCGCTGCCTCCGCGACCAGGCGGCGGCCGGGATCACCGAGGCGCAGATCGGCTGGGTCGGCCCGGTGCCGTTCTACTCGAACGCGGTCGGGGCCCGGATCGAGCGCGTCTTCTTTCTCTACCGGAAGGCCATCAACGGGGCATAACGCCGTTCACCCTCCGCGCCTGTCGGCCGGCCCCTACCGTTCGAGGGGCAGAGGAGGCCCGTTATGACCACCGAGAACGAACGGACCGACGACCCGGCGACGGGCCGACGCCCGAGCGGCGAACTGCCCACCGAGCGGCTCGACGTGGGCGACGCCGAGCAGGACGCGGCGGACCAGCCGGCCGTGGAGGAGCCCCGGCAACCGGTGGACGAGCCGAGGCGGCTGCTGCCGCCGTACGACCGGGCGCACAAGCGGCGCAACCAACGCCCGCTGCCCACCTGACGCGGACGCGGAAGGGGGCGGACCGCTGACGCGGCCCGCCCCCTGTCGGCGTACTGGGTGAAGCTGGACTCAGAAGTCCATCTCCCCGCCACCCGGGCCAGCCGGGGCGGCCGGGGTCTTCTCCGGCTTGTCCGCCACGACGGCCTCGGTGGTGAGGAACAGCGCGGCGATCGAGGCGGCGTTCTGCAGCGCGGAACGGGTCACCTTGGCCGGGTCGATGATGCCGGCGGCCAGCAGGTCGACGTACTCGCCGGTCGCGGCGTTGAGGCCGTGACCCGGGTCGAGGTTGCGGACCCGCTCGACGACGACGCCACCCTCAAGGCCGGCGTTGACGGCGATCTGCCGCAGCGGGGCGTCCAGCGCGATCTTGACGATCTGCGCGCCGGTCGCCTCGTCGCCGGCCAGGTCCAGCTTGTCGAAGGCCGTCTTGCCGGCCTGCACCAGCGCGACGCCACCACCCGGGACGATGCCCTCCTCGACGGCGGCCTTCGCGTTGCGGACGGCGTCCTCGATGCGGTGCTTGCGCTCCTTCAGCTCGACCTCGGTGGCCGCGCCGACCTTGATCACCGCAACACCGCCGGCCAGCTTGGCCAGACGCTCCTGCAGCTTCTCCCGGTCGTAGTCGGAGTCGCTCTTGTCGATCTCGGCCCGGATCTGGTTCACCCGGCCCTGGATCTGCTCGGCGTCACCGGCGCCGTCGACCACGGTGGTCTCGTCCTTGGTCACCACGACCTTGCGGGCGCGGCCCAGCATGTCGAGGTTGACGGCGTCCAGCTTGAGGCCGACCTCCTCGCTGATGACCTGGCCACCGGTGAGGATGGCGATGTCGGTCAGCATGGCCTTGCGGCGGTCACCGAAGCCCGGCGCCTTGACGGCGACCGACTTGAAGGTGCCCCGGACCTTGTTGACGACCAGCGTGGCGAGAGCCTCGCCCTCCAGGTCCTCGGCGATGATCAGCAGCGGCTTGCCCGACTGCATGACCTTCTCCAGGATCGGGAGCAGGTCCTTCACCGACGAGATCTTGCTGTTGACGATCAGGATGTACGGGTCGTCGAAGACGGCCTCCATACGCTCCGGGTCGGTCATGAAGTAGGCGGAGATGTAGCCCTTGTCGAAGCGCATGCCCTCGGTGAGCTCAAGCTCCAGGCCGAAGGTGTTGCTCTCCTCGACGGTGATGACGCCTTCCTTGCCCACCTTGTCCATCGCCTCGGCGATGATCTCGCCAACGCTGGGGTCGGCGGCGGAGATGGAGGCGGTGGAGGCGATCTGCTCCTTGGTCTCCACGTCCTTGGCGAGCTTGAGCAGCTCCTCCGAGACGCTGGAGACGGCGGCCTCGATGCCCCGCTTCAGGGCCATCGGGTTGGCACCGGCGGCCACGTTGCGCAGGCCCTC
The DNA here is from genome assembly GCF_045040125.1 of Micromonospora sp. NBC_01392. NCBI lineage: Bacteria > Bacillati > Actinomycetota > Actinomycetes > Micromonosporales > Micromonosporaceae > Micromonospora > Micromonospora sp. NBC_01392. The sequence continues at coordinate 6,777,449 of NZ_CP109549.1, forward strand.
GCGGACCAGAGCCTGGGCCAGGACGGTCGCCGTCGTCGTGCCGTCACCGGCGACGTCGTCGGTCTTCTTCGCGACCTCCTTGACCAGCTCGGCGCCGATCTTCTCGTACGGGTCCTCGAGCTCGATCTCCTTGGCGATGCTCACACCATCGTTGGTGATGGTGGGGGCACCCCACTTCTTCTCGAGCACGACGTTGCGGCCCTTGGGTCCGAGCGTCACCTTCACGGCGTCGGCGAGCTGGTTCATGCCCCGCTCGAGGCCGCGGCGCGCCTCTTCGTCGAACGCGATCATCTTGGCCATACGGCGTTGTCCTCCTGGACACTCACGGGCCACCCGGGATGCCCGGATGGGCCGTCTGGTGTACGCACCTTGGGGACGTCGCCACCTGGCGACGACGACGTCCTCCTCGGTCGGGCCGGACAGCCCGCGACGACCGGCCCCGTTCCGCTCCGGCACCCCTGAGGCACCGACGCGGCCGTGGCCCTACCGCCCCGACCATTGGCACTCACCGTACGCGAGTGCCAATGACTTGTTTAGCACTCTCCCTAGCCGAGTGCAAGCACGACCGCACCGCTCAGCCGAGTTCCGCAGCCAGCCGGGCCGCGTTCACCGGGCCTTCGTGGGCCCGCTGCTCGGCGTACGCGACGACCAGCCCGACGAGCTGCGCGAGATAGGCCGGCGCGGCCAGCGCGGCACCCACCACGGCCAACGTCACCGCGCCGACCGCGGTGCCCGGCCCGGACATCGGATCGGTGCCGAACGCCGCGCCGCTCACCGCACCCACCACGGCGTCCAGCACGGCAGCCGCGACCAGCGCGCACGCCACCAGCGCCACCCGCCCCAGCACCATGCCGAAGCGGTTGTGGAACATCCGCCAGGCCCGTCCGACCGGCTCCTGCCGCTCGAACAGGTAGACCGGCCCGAACAACGCGACCGCGAACCCGGCGTAGATGCCGGGCAGCAGGCAGAGACAGGCGCCGACCGTGATCAGCAGCGAGACGACGATCGTCCAGCCCCAGAGGCCGAGCGCGCGCCGCGCGCCGTACCGGAGCGCCCCACCCAGGCCGGCCGGCTCGCCGGCCGCCTGCCGGGCGACCACCCAGGTGCCCGCACCCCAGCCGAGCGCCTGGAGCGGACCGAAGACCAACGCGGCGAACAGGACCGCGCCGTAGAACACGAACACGTGCTCCAGGTAGCCGTCCGGCAGCACCAGCGCGCCGTCCGGGCCGGTCGCCATCTCGTCGGCGGGAACCAGGAAGAGCGAGAGTACGGAGATCACCGCCGCCGGGACGCCCTGGGTGAGCAGCATGATCGGCAGGAGGTGCCGCCACCCCCGCCGCACCGCGCCGGCGCACCGCGCGAACCATCCCCCGACGCCCGCGTACGGCGGGGTGACCAGCGGGTCCTGCGGATCGAGACCGGGGTACCAACCCCCGGACACCGGGTGCCCCGGATACGTGGCGCCCGGCATCGGCGGCCCGGGGTAGACCGCGCCCGGCATCGGCTGGCCCGGATACGGCACGCCCGGCATCGGCTGGCCCGGATACCCCGCACCCGGCATCGGCTGACCCGGGAACGGCACGCCCGGCATCGGCTGGCCCGGATGCGCCGGCCCGGCGGCGGGCCATGGCCAGCCGGCGGGTGGCGTGGAGCCCGGCGCGGACCAGCCCGGTGGGAGAGCCGGCGCGGCGGGCCAGCCGGGCGGCGGGGTACCGGGCAGGCTCGGCGCCCCCGGGTCGAAGCCCGGCGCGGACCAGCCCGACGGGACGTCCGGTGTGGCGGGCCAACCGGGCGGCGCGGGCTCCGGTGCGGGCCAGCCGGCCGGCGGGGCCGAGTGGGGCCAGCCGGCCGGCGGGGCGGAGTACGGCCGACCGGCGGTGGTCAGGTCGGCCCACGGATCGACGGGCGCCTGACCGGCGGGCACCTGGCCGGCGGGCACCTGGCCGGCGGGCGTCTGACCGGCGGGCGTCTGACCGGCGGGCGTCTGACCGGCGGGCGTCTGACCGGCGGCGGGCAGCTGCGGCCCGGACGACCCGGACTGCTCCGGCACCGGCCCGGCGGGCGGCTGGCCGGCAGCGGGCGGCTGCGGCCCGGACTGGTCCGGCACCGGCCCGGCGGGCAGTTGCGAGCCGGACGGACCCGACTGCTCCGGCACCGGCCCGGCGGGCGGCGTGGGCCGGGCCGGGTCGGCCGGGGGCACCGGCTCGGTGGAACCCGACGGGGGCAGGTCGGACATGGGCCCTCCTCAGCGGCAACGGCTGGAACGGCTCATGATCTTCCACGGTGCGGGGCGGCATCGCAGCCCCGGTCGGGGTGGTTCGGCCGTGGGCGACGGCCGGTAGCGATCAGGCGATGACGCGGACGTGCTCGGCCTGCGGACCCTTCTGGCCCTGGGCGATCTCGAACTCGACCCGCTGGCCGTCGTCCAGAGCCTTGTAGCCGTCCATCTCGATCGCGGAGAAGTGGACGAAGACGTCCTGACCGCCGTCGACGGCGATGAAGCCGTAGCCCTTTTCGGAGTTGAACCACTTCACGGTGCCCTGTGCCACGGTGCACTTCCTCACTCTGCGCGGCGTCCAACACCCGGAGACCGGCGGACCGGCACCGGCGGCGCACCGGTTTTCGGCGATCGGCGAGGGCCGCTGAATCGGTGACCGAAATCGCACGCTACACGAGGAGTGACGACCGCGCACGACCACAAATCGGGCATATTCCGGGCGCGATACGGCACCCGGACGCGCCCGCTCCGACCCGGTCCGGTATGTATGCGGCATGACCAGCGCGCCCGTCCCGCCCACGGTCCGGCGGATCCGTCCGGAGGACGCCGCCCGGATGCGGGCGCTCCGGTTGGAGATGCTGGCCGACAGTCCGCTGGCCTTCCTGGAGACGGTGGCCGAGGCCGCCGCCCGCCCGCACGCGGACTTCGCGGCCCGGGTGGCGACCGTCTCGCGCGGCGACCAGATCGCCCAGTTCGTCGCCGAGGCGGACGCCCGCCTGGTCGGTCACGCCGGTGGCATCGCCGCCCCGGATGAGCCGGGCCTGACGCTCGTCTACGCGGTCTACGTGACCCCGGCTCGCCGGGGCACCGGGCTGCTGGCCGGGTTGGTGGACGCGGTGGCGGCCTGGTCCCGGGCCTGCGGGCGGCCCGAGTTGATGATGGAGGTGGTGGTCGGCAACGACCGCGCCTGCCGGGCCTACCGCAAGTTGGGCTTCACCGACACCGGGGTACGCGTCCCGCACCCCCGGCTGCCCGTCCTGCGCGAACTCCAGATGCGCCGCCCCGCCTGACGGGTGGTGTTGAGAGGGGGCCCCTTCTCTACCGGAGGCGTTAAGAAGGGGCCCCGCCTTTCATGCGTGGCGGCGTGACTGGACGACTCGGAAGCGGTTGGCCACGTAGGCGCCGTCGGTCAGGGCGGAGTTGGCCGCGGGGTTTGCGCCGGAGCCGTGGAAGTCGGAGAAGGCCGCCGACTGGTTGACGAACACGCCACCGGTCAGGTTGCAGGACAGGTGCACGCCGGCGTCGATCGCCGCCGCCTCTGCCGCGTCCAGCACGGCCTCGTCGGTGGAGTAGACGGCCGCGGTCAGCGCGCCCTTCTCCCCCACCGTCTCGCGCAGGATGCGCAGGCTGTGCGCGGTCGAGTCGGTCGCGATGGCGAACGAGATCGGCCCGAACCACTCCCGCGCGTACGTCGCGGTGTCGCCGGCGTCCAGCTTGACGACGGTCGGCGTACGCACCACGGCGCCCGGGAAGGACGGGTGCTCGACGGTGCGGGACTCCAGCACCGGTTCGCCGACCTTGGTCACCTCGTCGAGGCGCTCCAGCACCCCGTCGTTGACGATCGCGCCGGTCAGCTCCACGCCCCGGGCCGGGTCGGCGGTGAGCTTGGCGACCGCGCCGGCGATCCCGGCGGCCACCTCGTCGAAGCTCTTGTGCCCCTGGTCGGTCTCGATGCCGTCGCGCGGGATGAGCAGGTTCTGCGAGGTGGTGCACATCTGGCCGCTGTAGAGCGTGAGCGTGAAGCCCAGGTTGCGGCAGAGCCCGGCGAAGTCGTCGGTGGAGTCGATCACCACCGTGTTCAGGCCGGCCTTCTCGGTGTAGACGGCGGCCTGCCGGGCGTTCGCCTCCAGCCAGTCGCCGTACTCGGTGGAGCCGGTGAAGTCGACGATCCTCACGGCCGGGTGCAGGGCCAGCGTCGAGGCGAGCTTCTCGCCGTCCGCCTCGGGGGCGAGCTGCACCAGGTTCGGGTCGAAGCCGGCCTCGGCGAGCACCTGGCGGGCGTACTTCACGGTGATCGCCAGCGGCAGCACGGCGCGCGGGTGCGGCTTCACGACCACCGGGTTGCCGGTGACCAGCGACGCGAAGAACCCGGGGTACGAGTTCCAGGTCGGGAACGTGTTGCAGCCGATGACCAGCGCCACCCCGCGCGGCACCACGTGGAACGTCTTGGTCATCCGCAGCGGGTCGCCCTTGCCGGCGGCCTTCTCCCAGCCGGCCGTCCCCGGGTGGCGGCTCATCTCGGCGTACGCGTAGGCGACCGCCTCCAGCGCGCGGTCCAGCGCGTGCGCGCCGCCGGCCTGGAACGCCATCACGAACGCCTGGCCGCTGGTGAACTGCACGGCGTTGGCCAGCTCGAACACGTTCTTGTGCAGCCGGTCGAGGATCTCCAGGCAGACGCCCGCGCGCGCCTTCGGGCCGGCGTCGCGCCAGGCCGGCAGCGCGGCGGTGGCGGCGGCCACCAGCTCGTCCGCGCCGGCGTGCGGGTAGCGGACGTCCAGCGCCACGCCGAACGGGCTGGCCTCGGTGGCCACGGTGGTGCCGTCGCTCGCCTGGTCGAGCGGGAAGTCGCCGCCCAGGTACGCCTCGAAGGCGGCCTTACCGTCGGCGGCGGCGGTCTCGCCGTACACCCGGGGGCTGGGCGACTCGGGATAGGCGGACCAGTACCCGCGCTCCGTGATGGCGGTCAGCGCCCGGTCGAGGGTCTCGGCGTGCCTGGCGTACAGGGGGTGCGGGGTCTCCGTCATGCCCGCCATCATGCAACAGGAAGGCACCAGATCAGTAGGGGCGTGTCACAACTGAAGATAGCCGACGGTCGTCGGCGGGAGGGCGTAGCGCACCGGACGCCGGGTATGCCGCACCGGCGACGAGGACGGGCGGTACGGATGGGGACGACGGAGATCCGGGTACACGGGGTCTACGACCGCGGCCCGGAGGTCGTCCTCGACCGTCCGATCGTCGTCCGGGTGGCCGGGGACACGAACGCGGGGTTCTACCGTCCCCGACCGGGCTTCGGTGATCCGACCGGCCCGAGCGGGACGACGCTGGAGGCGTACCGCTGGGGACCGCTCGCCGGCGGCCGGGTACGCCGGACCCTGCTGCTGGTCCTGCTGCTGCCGTTCATGCTCGCGAACATCGCGGTCTGGATGCTGCCGGTGGCCGGACCGGCGGGGGCGGCGAACCGTGCTCTCTGCCGGCTGCTGGCCGCGACCCTGACCGCCATGTACGTGCTCTCCCTCGTCGGGGTCTCCCTCGACCTGGTCGCCTGGCAGTGCACCGCCTACCCCCGCTGCATGGAGGGGCGGCGGTGGCTCTCCTGGCTCGCCGGGGTGCCGGTCGGCGCCCGTCTGGTGATCCTGGTGGTGGTGCCGATCGCCGGCATCGTCGTGCTGTGGCGACTGAGCGCCCGCACCTGGCAGCTCCCGGAGGACGCCCGCGGCACCGCCCAGGGGGTGGGCGCGGACCGACTGGACGAGCCGGCCTTCTGGGACACCCGGGCACTGCTGCGCCGCCTGCGTTCGCTGCACGTGGTCGTCGCGCTCGGCACGCTGGACGTCGCGCTCCTGCTCCCCGTCGTCGGGCAGGACCGGTCCCCCGTCGGGTACGCGCTGCTGGCCGTCGACGCGGCGCTGCTCGCCGTCGCACTCGCGACGCTCTGCCGCCCAGCCGTCGAGCGGCGCGGCACCGGACCGGGTGACGGGACCATCATCCGGTCGGTGCGGCTGGCCGCCATCGGGCTCACGGTCCTGGCCCTGGCCTACGCGCTGGCGCCGCGCCCCGCGTGGCGGGCGGAGGGGACCCTGCCCGGCTCGGAAGAGATGATCTCCGCCCTGTTCGTCGGTCAGGTCGTCCTGGTGACGGCGCTCGGGGTGCGGGCGGCCAGGCAGGGACGGCGGCCCTCGCTCCGGCCGCACATCATGGTCCTCGGACTGGGCGCGCCGGTGCTCACGACGGTCGCCGTCGGAATGGGGGTGGCCTACTCCGCGGCGATCAACTTCCTGCTGGCCGGGTATCTCGACCGGGGATCGGAACCGACCCTGGCCCGCCCGCTGCCGCCCGGAGCGCCGCCGCTGTGGCCGCCCGCCGCCGGCCGCTGGGTGATCCTCGGCCTCTCGCTGGCGCTGCCCGTGGTGGCACTGCTGGCGCTGGCCGGCAGCCGACTCGGCCGGACCCGCCGGCTGCGGGCCGCCGAGGAACTGGTCCGACAGGAGTTCCCGGAGGCCTCCCGGGTGCCACCGGAGCGGGTTCGCGCGGCCCGGCGGGCCATCGTCCGCTCCTGGCTCGCCGACCGGCTCGGCGCGCCGCTGCTCACCACGTACGCGGCCCTGGTGCTGCTGACCCTCGGCGCGGCGGGGTTGTCACCGTGGTACGGCGGGCCGGGCCAACTGGCCCTGGAGTTGGGCGGGCCGGAGGCGGCCGGGCCAATCCTCTTCGTGACCGATCTGGGCACCTTTCTGATCGTCTGGAGCACCGTCGCCCTCACGGTGGTCGGTGTGCGGGGCACCCGGTCCTCGACCGGACGGATGATCGCGGTGCTCTGGGAACTGGCCACCTTCTGGCCCCGGGCGACGCATCCCCTGGCACCGCCCTGCTACGCGGAGCGAGTGGTGCCGGATCTCTCCCGACGGATCCGCACCCTGACCGCCGAGGGGGACGACATCGTCCTGGCGGCGCAGAGCCACGGCAGCGTGCTGGCCGCCGCCACCCTGCTCCAACTGCCCCCGGACTGCCTGCGCCGGCTCGCTCTGCTCACCTACGTCACACCGCTGACGCGGCTGTACGCCCGGGTCTTCCCGGCGTACGTCAACGAACAGCAGCTGCACGAGGTGGGCGGGCGGATCGGCTGGCGCTGGATCAGCCTGTGGCGGCGCACCGACCCGATCGGGGGTCCGGTGTTCCCGGACGCGTCGCCGGGGCACCCCGCCGGTCGGGTCGATCGGCGCGTACGCGACCCGCACGGCCTGCTGATCCCGCCGACCGACACGGTGCCGCCGACCGTCTACCGGCACCGCTTCGAGCCGGACGACGACTTCCACGCGGCGATCACGGAACTCGACGCACGGCTCCGCGCGGCGGGGTAGCCGCCGCGTCGGGCGGTCGCTCCGGGGCATCCGACCGCGGTGGAGGCTGGTCACCACTCAGATCGTCAACTGCCAGTCGACCGAGCCGGCGGCCGGGCGGAAGCCGAGCTGCTCGTTGATCGCGATCATGTGATCGTTGGCGGCGGCGTTCCAGGTGTCGACCGTCCGCAGCGCCGGCTCGTGGCCCAGCGCGTACGCCAGGTTGGCGACCTTGCAGAGCAGGCCGAGCCGGTGGCCGCGGTGCCCGGGGTCGACGATGGTGATCTGCTGCCAGGCGTGCTCGGTGCTGCTCGCCTCCAGGCTGAGCTGGCTCCAGCCGACCAGCCGGCCGGATGCCTCGTGCACCGCGCCGGTGTTGTAACGGCGCACGCCCCGGGCGTCGAGCGCCCGCTCCACGCCCCGCTTCCGTTGCGCGTCCATCTTCTGCTGCTCCCACGCCAGCTCCCCCATCGGCGCGTCGAGCAGCAGCCGGCCCTCCAGGTGCGCGGTGTCCGCGACGTACTCGTCGGGCGTGTGGTCACGCCAGTGCACGGTGCGGTAGCCGGTGGCCGCCGCGCGGGCGTCGGCCAGCAGCGCGGCCAGCCGGGGCCGGTCGAGCGCGGTCACGTCGAGCCGGCGGCGCACGTCGGCGTTCGCCGGCTTCGCCCCCAGGGCGGCGGCGAACGCCGCGCCGGGGAACACCGGCCCTTCCGCGCCGGGCAGCGCGGCGGCGGTGGAGCCGACCAGCCGCTTGCCGCCGTGCTCCCGGAGCAGGCGCACGCCGTGTTCGTGCAGCGCGCGCCCGATCCCGCCACGCCGGTGGGCCGGGTCGACCACCAGCTCGGCGCTGGCGTTCTCGGTGTTCTCCAGCGTGTGCAGGTGGAGCCGGAGCCAGCCGACCGGCTCGCCGTCGAGGCGGGCGACGAGCCACCGCCCGTCGATGCCGGGCATCGGGTGCCGCAGCAGCGCCTCGAACCGCCGCCGGCAGGTCGGCGGCAGGTCCGGCTCGTCGACGGCGCGGGCCGCTTCCGCGATCCGGTACGCCGCGTCGAGCGTCGGCAGGTCGGCCGCGTCCAGCGGGGTGACGGTCAGGCCCATGACGGCGAGCCTGCCCCGGAAAAAGCGACAGGGCCAGCGGTTTTCCGCTGGCCCTGTCCTACGTTGGTCGGGAGGGACGTTCGCACAACGCCTCCGGCGTTGGGTCGCAAAACTTTGAAAAGTCTCCGGCGAATGCCCTCCCGCACCGAGCATCTTGCGCCGTCCGGTTCCTGCCGTCAAGTCCTGCACTGACAGTTTTCCGACACTCCCCGCAGTCCCCCCATCACCCCGCGCCCCACCCCTCCCGCCCCCACCTCGCTGATCTTGCACTTACCGCCCCGGCAAAAGGGGCTTATCGGCCTCGACGGGGGCCGCAAGCGCAAGATCGCGGGAGAGGGCGGGCGGGGGTGAGGGTGAGGTGGGGTGGGGTGGGGTCAGCCCAGGAGGCCGGCGTCGCGGGCGGCGCGGAGGCTGGGCTTGATGCGGTGCGTGGGACCGGAGGCGGCGGCCACCGCGTCAAGCGTCTTGAGGCCCTCGCCGGTGTTGAAGATCACCGTCTCCGCGGTCGGGTCCAGCCGGCCCGACTCGATCAGCTTGCGCAGCACCGCCACCGTCACGCCGCCCGCCGTCTCGGCGAACACGCCGGTGGTCCGCGCCAGCAGCGTGATCCCGGCGCGGATCTCGTCGTCGTCGGCGTACTCCATCCAGCCGCCGGTGCGGCGGACCGCCTCCAGGGCGTAGAGGCCGGCGGCCGGGTCGCCGATGTTGAGCGACTTGGCGATGCCGGTCGGCTTGACCGGGACGATGGTGTCGCGGTCGTCGTGCAGCGCGGTGGCGATCGGGTTGCAGCCGGCGGACTGCGCGCCGAACACCTTCCAGCCGCCGGCCGGCGCCTCGACCAGGCCGATCTCCACCAGCTCGGTGAACGCCTTGTCGATCTTGGTGAGCAGCTCGCCACTGGCCATCGGGATCACCACCTGGGCCGGGATCCGCCAGCCGAGCTGCTCGGCCACCTCGTAGCCGAGCGTCTTGGAGCCCTCGGCGTAGAAGGGCCGCACGTTCACGTTGACGAACGCGGTGTCCTCGAACTCGTCGGTCTCCACCAGCTCGCCGCAGAGCCGGTTCACATCGTCGTACGAGCCGTCGATGGCGACCAGGTCACCGCCGTAGACGGCGGTGGTGACCACCTTGCCCTGCTCGAGGTCGCTGGGGATGAAGACCACCGACGGCACGCCGGCACGGGCCGCGTGCGCGGCGACCGAGTTGGCCAGGTTGCCGGTGGACGCGCAGGCGTAGCGGGTGAAACCGAGCGCCCGGGCGGCGGTCAGCGCCACCGACACCACCCGGTCCTTGAACGAGTGGGTGGGGTTGGCGCTGTCGTCCTTCACCCACAGCGGCGCGGTGATGCCCAGCTCGGCGGCGAGGTGACCGGCGGCGACCAGCGGGGTCAGCCCCGGGTCGAGGGTGACCCGGGTGGCCGGGTCCTGACCGGCCGGGAGCAGGGCGGCGTAGCGCCAGATGCTGTTCGGGCCGGCCTCGATCTGCTCCCGGGTGACGGCGGCCAGGGCGGCGGTGTCGTAGTCGACCTCCAGCGGGCCGAAACACTCGTAGCAGGCGTGCTGGGCGGCCAGCGGGTAGCGCGCGGAACAGGCGCGACAGACCAGGGCGCGGGCCGGGCTGCGGGAGGTGTCGATGCCGGGGACGGCGGAGAGCGTCGACGTCATGTCGAGGAATTCCTCTCATCTTTCCCCGCATCGCCGGGTGCGGCGGGGACGGAATTGGCACCTGCCCGCAGGGCGCTCGGCGTCGAGCGTGCGGGTGGTTGCCGGGGCGTCGTCGGGCCGTATCCCTCAGCCCCTCTGGATGAGGTATGCAGTTGTGCCGTCGATTCTATGCGCCGCTCACCGCCCCGCCACCCCGGGTCTCACGCAGTGGGCCGCCCCACCGGCCCCGCCTCCCGCCCCTGACCTCGGTCGATCATGAAGTTGGCGGCGACAAATCGGACGGCATCCGCGGTCAACTTCATGATCGCCGGGAGGTGGTGGGCCACGGGGCGGGCGGTGGGGTGGGATGATCGGCGGATGCGACGGGTGGTTGGCCGGATCGGGGGGCTCGCGGGGGTTGCGCTGCTGGCGGGCTGCACCGCGACGCCGGCACCGGTTGATCCGCTGGCCACGCCAGCGGGCCGGCCGGGTGCCGAGGTCGCGCCGTCCCCCTCGGCGGCCTGCGCACCGGAGGGCATCCGGATCACCGAACTCGGGGTGAGCGCCGCGATGGGGTTGCGGGCCATGGGCCTGGACCTGGTCAACTGCGGAACCCAGCCGTACGCGCTGCGCGGCTACCCGGCGGTCAGCCTGCGGGACGCCGACGGGGACCCGATCAAGGTCACAATCATCCCGGGCGCGACGGGGATCACCTCCGGCTTCGACGCCCCACCCACAGGGCTCGTGCTGCTCCCCGGCGAACGGGCCGGCGCCGCGCTGCTCTGGCGCAACACGGTCACCGATCCGACCGTGGTGGCCACCGAGGGCGCTCAGCTCGACGTCGCGCCGGTGGCCGGCAGGCCGGCGTACGCGGTGGCGATGGACGGGACGATCGACCTCGGCAACACCGGCCGGCTCGGGGTCAGCGCCTGGAAGCGCCGCGACGCCGACCCGACCACGGAACCGGTCACGCCGAGCGCCCCGCCCTCCCCGGTCGAGACGCCGGACAATCCGCTGTAGCCGGTCAGCCCGTCACTCGGCGGCGTCCGGCACGAACACACCCAGGCCCTGGTGGCCGTACAACTCTCCGGTCTCGATCAGGATCGTGATGGCCTGCCGCACGGTCGACTGACTGCCCACCTCATACAGGTCAGCCAACTCCTAGGCACTGGTCGATCCCCCGGCCGGGGCGGCGCAGATCTCCACCGGAATTCGCGCTGTCCCGGCACCCCGCCAGGCGAAGGAGACGTGGTGTGACGGATGCGCAGACGAGTTCGGAGGTGCCCGTCGCGAGCGCGATCTGGGCGGTCGAGCAGGTCACCGGCGAGCTGCGGGAGGCGTACCTCGGGGTGGCCGCCGCCACCGTGCTGCTGGAGCGCGTCGGCGCGGGCTGCGCCCATCCGGCGATCAGGCTGGCCCGGCGCAGCGGCGAGGACGCCCTCGACCTGGCCGGGGACGCGGAATTCCAGGTCAGCGACGGGGTACGCCGGCTGCGCGTCGCCGCCGGCCACCGGGAGACCGCCACCGTCGGCGGGCTGGCCGAGGCGCTCGACGATGTGCGGGACCGGTTCGGCACGGCGGCCGATCGGATCGGGCGACTTCCGGCCCGGATCACCGCCGCCGGGCAGCAGCTCTCCGACGCCGGCCGCGCCGACGACCCGGTCACCGGGACGACCGTTCGACAGTGGCAGGACGGCGCCGAACGCCTCGCCCTGATGGCGGAGAGCCTGACGTCGGCCGCTGCGGCGCTGTCGTCGTACACCGAGGGGTTGACCGACGGGGGTCGGCCACGGTGACCGAGCCGCACTGGATCATCCACCTGCCCACCACGCTGACCAGTGTGGACGAGGCCGCCGCGCTGTCCATGGCGTTGCGCCGCTCGCTCGGTCACGTGCTCGCCATCGACTTCGGCGAGACCACGCTGTCCGAGGAGGACCGGCAGTCGGTGCGTACCCGGGTCTGGTGTGACGCCCCGCTCTCCCGCTCCCGACGCTGCCTGCTCCCGGTCGCCCATTCCGGCCGCTGCCGCTGACAGATCTTGGTACGGAACCGCCCCCGGCGGGGCGCTCCCGTACCAAGATCTCGGGCGCGCGGCGGGTCAGGCCGGGACGGAGGCGTTGCGGGTCGCCGGGGTGGGGGCGGCGGGGGCGGTGCGGCGGCGGGAGATCAGCGCGTCGAGCGCCCAGGTGCCCGGGCCGAGCACCGCGACCAGCAGGAACGACCAGCAGAAGAGCGCGGCCAGTTCGCCGCCGTTCTTCATCGGCAGCAGGCCGTGCGGCTGGTGCACCACGAAGTACGCGTACGCCATCGAGCCGGAGGCGAGCAGCGCGGCGGGCCGGGTGACCAGGCCGACGAGCACGAGCACGCCGCAGACGAGCTGGATCAGCGCGGCCCACCAGCCGGGCCAGGTGCCGACGGGAACCGCGCCGCCGGTGGCCGGGTTGCCGCCGAGTATGCCGAAGATCGACGCGGCGCCGTGGAGCAGGAAGAGAAAGCCGACGACGATGCGGAACAGGGAGAGCACGGGACCGTTCAACTGCGCCGGGACCATGGGAAACCTCCTGGGACGGGTATGTGAAGACGTCCAGGATGGCCGGCATAAACATCGAAGGTAATAAATTCCTTGCTGGCGGGACAATCTTGTGGGAACGCTCCCATGATATGGGCATGGTGGGTGAGACGGGGCCCCCTCTCTACCAAATGCGTTAAGAAGGGGCCCCTCCTTTCACCTCAGCTCGTGATGTCCTTGCGGGTGAAGCGCCAGAACGCCAGCCCCCAGAACAGCGTGGCGTAGACGACCGCCGAGATCGCGCCCTTGACCACGTCGTCGGTCTGCATCGGCGACGACAGCAGCCCCAGCCAGGCGCTGCTGTAGTGGGTCGGCAGCAGGTTGCGCAGCCCGCCCAGCGCGGTGATCTGGTCGAGGATGCTGGACAGGATCCAGAGCAGCACCGCCCCGCCGACCGCGCCGAGCGCCGCGTCCGTGGTCACCGAGAGCAGGAACGCCAGGCCGGCCACCACCAGCAGCACCACCGCCAGGTAGCCGAGCACGCCGAGCAGCCGCAGCAGCCCGTCGGCCGGGGCCAGCTCCGCGGAGACCTGGCTGCTCAGCGGCTTCCAGCCGTAGCGCAGCGTGCCGGCCAGCAGCGCGGTGCCGGCCAGCAACACCAACGCCAACCCGGAGTACGCGAGCGCGACCACCAGCTTCACCGCCAGCAGCCGGGCCCGGGGCACCGGCACGGCCAGCAGGTAGCGCAGGCTCCCCCAGCTCGCCTCGCTGGCCACCGTGTCCCCGCAGAACAGGGCCACCACCACGACCAGCAGGAACGACGCCGACACCAGGATCGAGAACAGGGTGAAGTTGAGCCCGCCCGAGGTGGCCAGGTCGGCCAGGCTGGCGAACTCGCCGCGCCCACCGCCGTCGTCGTCCCCGGAGTCGAACTGGAACGCCACCAGGATGATCAGCGGCAGCAGCACCATGAACCCGAGCGCCAACTGGGTACGCCGCCGCGACGCCTGCCGCCGGAACTCCGCCCCGAACGGCATCGTGGCCGACGGCCGGTAGCCGCCCGCCGCGCCGCCACTGCCTTTCGACGCCACCGAAGTGTCCACCATCACCGGTCACCGCTTCCCCGAGAGTTCTCGCCGACCAGGGCGAGGAACGCGTCCTCCAGGCGGCGCCGGGGCACCACCCGGTCCACCCCGATGCCGGCCCGGACCAGTTCGGCCACCACCTCGCGGCGGGCGGTGCCGTTGGTGTCCACCACCAGTCCGCCGTCGTCGTCCGGCAGCACCCGTACGCCGTCCAGCCGCTCCAGCACGGTCCGCGCGGCGTCCGGGTCGCTCACCTCGAACAGCACGCTCGGCGACTCGCCGACGATCTCCTCGACCGGGCCGGACGCCACGATCCGGCCCTTGTTCACCACCACCGCGTGCGTGCAGGTCTGCTCCACCTCGGCCAGCAGGTGACTGGAGACCAGCACCGCCCGGCCGTCGGTGGCGTAGCGCTGGAGCACCCGGCGCATCTCGGCGATCTGCGGCGGGTCCAGCCCGTCCGTCGGCTCGTCGAGCACCAGCAGCTCGGGCAGGCCGAGCATGGCCTGCGCGATGGCGAGCCGCTGCCGCATGCCGTGGCTGTACTTCTTCGTCCGCCGGTGCACCGAGGCACCCAGGCCGGCGATCTCCAACGCCTCGTCGAAGTGCGCGTCCGCCCAGGGCCGTCCGGTGGCCCGCCAGTACGCCTTGAGGTTGTCCAGCCCGGACAGGTGCGGCAGGAAGCCCGGCCCCTCGACCAGCGCGCCGATCCGGGACAGCACCGGCGAGCCCGGCACCAGCCGGTGCCCGAACACGTAGATCTCGCCGGCGGTGGGCTGGGTAAGCCCCATCAGCACCCGCAACGTGGTGGTCTTGCCGGCGCCGTTCGGCCCGAGCAGGCCGACCACCTGTCCGGGGTGCACCTCGAAGTCCACGTCGGAGACGGCGACGAAGCCGTCCGCGTACTCCTTGCGCAGGTTGCGCACGGCGAGCGGGACGCCCGCGTACTCCGGGTGGATGGAGCGGTCCTGGCGGCGGTGCCGGCGGCGGGCGAGCAGCACGACCACGACGAGCCCGACCGCGATCGCGGCGAGCAGGCCGGCCAGCACCCAGCGCCAGATCGCGGCCGAGGTGGGGATCGGCGCGGCGTCGACGGTGGGCAGCACCAGCGGGCCGTCGCCGAGCGCCACGGTGTGCACCGCCGGCTCGGCCGGCGTGGCGTACGCCTGGTCCGACGTCGCCACCACGAGCCGCAGCCGGTGTCCGGCCTCGATCCGCCGGACGATCGCCGGCAGCGTGACGGTGACCGGCGCGGCGGCGTCGAGCGTGGCCGGCAGGCCGGTCAGCCGCACCGGCGCGACCAGGCCGTCCGGCAGCGTCGACGCGCCCTGCGGGTCGACGTCGTAGAGCTTGACGAAGAGCACCGCCTCGCCGGTCTGCGAGGCGACCCGGATCCGCACGTTCGGCGCGCCCACCACGTCGACCGGGTCGTCCAGCGGCGCGGACTCGAAGCGGGCGTGCTGGCCGGGGATGTCGCCGGCCACGCCGTCCAGCAGCGAGCCGAGCGCGCCGGCGAACGGCACCGCGGAGATCGCCGCCGGGTTGCCGTTCGGCGGTACGGCGACCGGCTGGGCCGGCCCGGTCAGCGTCACCTCGCGACGCTCCTGCCCTCTCACGCCCGGGTAGTCGTCGGTGCGGTAGCCGGTGGCCACCAGGCCCCGGTCCAGCGCGTCGAAGCCGGCGATCCGGGAGAACGTGAACGTGTCGCCGGGCGCCGCCCCCTCGCCCTTGACGTAGTGGTCGAGCCACTGCGCGGTCAGGAACTTCACCCGGTCGGAGTCGGACGTCGGGCCGGCGCCGCCGTCGTGGCCGCCGGTGAACCAGGCGACCCGCACCGGCGTGCCGGCGGCGGCGATGCCGCGCGCGTTGGCATCCGCCTCGGTGAGCGGGAACAACGTGTCCGCCTCGCCCTGCACCAGCAGCGTGGGCGCCTTGATCCGGTCCAGCACGCCGGCCGGCGACGAGCGGCGCAGCAGTTCCACCGCGGCGTCGTCGGCCCGGCCGGTGGTGGCGATCCGCAGGTACGCGGCGCAGACGTCCTCGGCGAACCGGCCGCAGGACGGGTCGGCCGCGCCGCCCGGCGCCCGGCCGGAACCGCTGCCCGGCCCCGCGCCCGGCTGGGGACTCGCCGGCCCGGCCGAGGCGGGCGCGCCCTCCGGCACGGCGGCGGTCGCGCCGGACAGCCCGGCCGGCCCGGAGCCGGCGTTGCCGCCGCCGCCGAAGAAGATGCCGGCCCAGCCCTTCTTGAACACGCCCTCGGTGGGCGGCTTGCCGGTGCTCTCCGGTAGGAACGCCCGGGACAGGTCGTTCCAGGTGATCATCGGGACGATCGCGTCGACCCGCTTGTCCTGCGCGGCCAGCAGCAGCGCCAGGCCGCCGCCGTACGAGCCGCCGACCACGCCGACGCGCGGGTCACCGGCCGCGTCGAGGCGGACCTCGGGGCGGCCGGCGAGCCAGTTCAGCAGGCGCTGCGCGTCGCGTACCTCGTAGTCGGGGCTGTCCAGGTGGATCTGGCCGCCGGAGCGGCCGAAGCCGCGGGCTGTCCAGGTGAGCACCACGTAGCCCCGGGCGACCAGGTCCTCCGCGTCCGGGCGGACGGACTCCTTGGTGCCGCCGAAGCCGTGCGCCAGCAGCACCGCCGGCACCCGGTTGGCGTCGGAGGCGTCGTCCGGCAGGTAGAGCGTGGTGTCCAGGTCGACCGGCTCGGTCCCGTCCGGCCCGGACCGCACGGTCAGCAGCGCCGACTCGGTCCGGAAGTCCGTACCCTGCGGGCGGACCGCCCAGACCAGCGCGGCGGCGACCAGGACGACCACCAGCACGGCGGCGACGATCCGGCGCGGACGGCCGGCCAGAGCGCGCCGGACCCGCGCGACGGGTGATCTCATGCGGCACACGGTACGGCCCGCCGGCTGAGCGTTCCCTGAGATCCGCCGTACGTTCGTCCGGTTGCGCCGTTCGGCGCGTGCCGTCCGTCGTCCGCAGAAGGTCCAGAGCATCCCAGCGGGATGTATTCGGATCACGAGAATTTACATCTACAGCCGCAAATCAGTGTTCATGTCGCGACTCGACGACCCGATCGGACGCTGCGTGGCGAACGACTCGACGGTCGGTCACCCCGGACGATCTGACGTGAAGCCGACTCGACGGCTCCGGTTTCAACCCGGCCCAATCCGCTACTTTTCCGGTCCGGTGCACGGGACTGCTTGCGGCGACCTCCCGGGGCATCGACCGCCCTGCCGTCGCCGGAGGAGACAGACCATGACAGTTCCCGCGCCGCGGGTGCGTCGGCGGCCCTCCATGTCGGGCCGTGTCCTGCCCCTGCTGCTGGCGCTGGCGCTGGTCGCCCCGCTCGGGCTGCTCTTCGCGCTCGTCGACGGCACCACCACGGACGACCACGACCTGGCGTCCCGGGAACGGCTGGGGGTCCGTTACCTGCGCGCCCTCGGGCCGGTCACCGACGCGCTGGTGGAGGCCCAGTCCACCGCCGTGGCCGGGGCGCCGGTCTCCCGCGCCTCGCTCAACGCCGCGATCGAGCAGGTGGCCGCCGTGGACACCGCCGTCGGCGACGAGCTGCGCAGCCACGAACGCTGGGCCGGGCTGCGGGCGAAGCTCGAAGGGCTGCCGGACCGGGGGCTCGCCGACCCCGAGGCCGCCTACCAGGCGTACGGCGAAGCCAACGACCTGCTGCTCGCGCTCTACCGGAAGGTACGGGAAAGCTCCGGCCTGATCCGCGACCCCCGGTCCGACACGTTCTTCCTCCAGGACGGCATCGGCGGCGACCTGCCCACCGCGACGGTGCTGGCCGGCCGGCTCGCCGACCTGGTCCGGCTGGCCGCCGCGCGTCCCGCCGCCGAACGCGCGAAGACCGGCATCGAGCTGGCCGAACTGCGGTCGTCCGCGTTCGGTCCGGCCAACGACCTGGTCGCCGACCTGCGCGCGGCGGTGGACAGCTCGGAGAGCACCGACCTGGGCGCCAACGTGCTCACCCCGCTGGACGCCTACCAGCGGTCGCTGGAGGCGTTCACCGCCGCGGGCGGCGGCCGGGCCGCGCCGAACCCCACCCAGCTCACCGCCGCCGGGCTCGCCGCCCAGTCCGCCGCCAAGCAGCTCCGCACCGTCATCCTCGACCAGCTCGACACGTTGCTGGAGGAACGCGTGGACGCGCTCGACCGGGACCGGCTGCTGGCCCGGATCGCGGCCGGCGTGACGGTGGCGTTGCTGGTCGGGCTGGCCGTGACGCTGCTCCGGCGGCCCGCCGCCGGGCCGCACCGGGAGCCGGCCGACGCCGCGCTGCCCCCGGCCGTCCGACCCGACCCGACGGCCGCCGGCCGGAGCGCCGACCGCCAGCCCGTCGCGGTGGGTCGGGGCGTCGAGGCCGAGCGGTGGAGGCCGTTCGATGCTGCTCGCTAGGTTGCGGATCCGGGGCAAGCTCGCCCTGCTGGTGATCATCCCGCTGCTCAGCATGGTCGGGCTGGCCGTGCCGGTGGTCGTCGACCGGGTGGCCGCCGCGGCCCGCGCCGCCGACACCGTGGAGACCGTCCGCGTCGCCAGCCGGATCGGCAGCCTGGTGCAGGACCTCCAGCAGGAACGTCTGCTCTCGATCGGGTTGCTGCTCGGCCGGGTGACCCGCACCGAGCTGATCCAGAAGTCCGCCACCGTCGACGACCGGGTCGCCGACCTGCGCGCCGAGTCGCTGCCGACGCCGGTCCACGAGTCCCTCGACGGGGTACGCCGGCTGGCCGACGTCCGGACCGCGACGCTCGGCGGCCGGGCCACGCCGGAACAGATCCTGAACACCTTCGCCCGGGTCGACCTGGCGCTGATCGAGGCGCTGCGGCTGCCGTTCCGGGTGGACACCGACACCTCGGCCGGGCGGCAGGTGCTCGCGCTCGACGCGCTGCTGCGTACCGACGAGGCGCTGAGTTCGTGCGCCACCCAGATCGTGCTGGTCCGCGCGTCAGGTGATCCGCGGGTGTCCGCCTCGTACATCGCCTGCATGGCGGCGCTCGACGTGGACAACGACCGGTTCCGCAGGCTGATCACGCCGGAGCAGTTGAAGCTGGCGCTGCTGGACGACGCGGCGGTGGCGGCCCGGACCAGCCAGACGTTCCTGCGCGACAGCGTCCGGGACCCGGTCGGCGCGATCGCCCCGGTGCCGCTGGACGCGCTCTTCCCCTCGGTCCGCTCGATGATCACGCTGGGCCAGTTCGTGGAGAAGAAGGTCGTCGCGGACGTCATCGCGGAGACGCGTACCGAGGAGCGGAACGCGCTGACCACGGCCTGGCTGGTCGCCGTGGGGGCGGCCGCGATCCTGCTCCTGGTGGTGCTGCTGAGCATGACGGTGGCCCGTACGGTGTCCCGGCCGCTGAGCCGGCTCACCCGGTCCGCCGAACGCGTCGCCCGGGTCGCCGAGGCGGAGCTGACCCGGGTGGCCGACGACGAGACCGAGTCGGTGCCGCCGGTACGCCTCGACCCGGTCGACGTCCGCGCCCGGGACGAGCTCGGCGACCTGGCCCGCGCGTTCGAGCGGGTGCAGCACACCGCCGCCCGGCTGGTCGAACGGCAGGTGGCCGGCCGGCGCAACGTGGCGCAGATGTTCGGCCACGTCGGCCGCCGTACGCAGAACCTGGTCGGCCGCCAGATCGCGCTCATCGACCGGCTGGAACGGCAGGAGGTCGACCCGGGCCGGCTGGAGCATCTCTACCGGCTGGACCACATCTCCAGCCGGCTGCGCCGCAACGCCGGCAGCCTGGTGGTGCTCTCCGGGGCCACCGGCTCGGACGGCCACGTGGCCCCGGTCCCGCTGGCCGACGTGGTCCGGCTCGCGCTCGGCGAGATCGAGGACTACACCCGGGTCGACGTGCAGGTCCCGCCCGGCGTCTCGGCAGCGCCCGCGATCGTCGGCGACCTGGTGCTGGCGCTGGCCGAGCTGATGGAGAACGCGACCGCCTTCTCGCCGCCGCACACCCGGGTGGTGGTGGCCGGCGAGCTGACCGACGGGGGCGCCCGGCTCGCCGTGGTGGACCACGGCATCGGGCTCACCGAGGAGCGGCTCGCCGAGGAGAACGCCCGGCTCACCCGGCGGGAGCGGCTCGACCTCGCGCCGACCGAGGTGCTCGGGCTCTTCGTGGTGGGCCGGCTGGCCCGCCGGCACGGCTGGGCGGTACGGCTGGTGGCGACCGCGGGCGGCGGGATCACCGCCGGCCTGGAGATCCCGGCCGCCTCGCTGGTGATCCGCCGGCCGGAGCCGGCCGGAACCGCCGTGGCGCGGGCCGCCGCGCCGACCGTGGAACGGCCTCCGGACCCCATGCCGGTGAGCCGCCCGACCCGGCCGGCCGCCGGCGAGCCGGCCGGCTTCGACGCGGCGCTGCTGAGCCGGGCCACCCGCAGCATCTCCAGCGGCGACTCCTGGAACGCCTTCGGCCACCTGGGCGACGACGCCGAGGTGCCCGACGCGCCGGCCCCGACCGCGACCGCTCCGACCGCTCCGGCCGCACCGGCCGCCCGCCGGGAGGCCCCGGACCCGGCCCTGGACCGCCCGGCAGCCGTCGACGAGACGACGGACCGGGACCGCGCGGCGAACGCCGGGAGGCCGGTCGCGACGTCGGCCGTCACCGGGCCGCCGGTCGAGGGCTTCCGCTTCCCCACCGGCGGTCCGCCGCCTGCCTGGCCGCCGGCCACCGCACGGTCCACCACGCGGCCCACCGGCCCGGCGACACACCCCGCCGGCACCACCCCGCCGACACCGGTCGTCGGCCCGGCACCGGCCGCTCCCCCGGCCGCCGGACCGACGACCGGCCCCACCCGCACCCCGCCGCCGCGCGGGCCACTACCCGCCGCACCAGGTCCGGTCGGACCGACGACCGGCCCCGCCTACACCCCGCCGCCGCGCGGGCCACTGCCCGCCGCACCAGGTCCGGTCGGCCGGCCGGCCGGACCGCCCGGGAACCGGCCGATCCGGAAACGGGTGCCCGGCGCCAACCTGCCGCCCGGCCCGATCACCGGACCGGCCGGACCGGTGATCGGGCCGCCGTTCGGTGTTCCGGACGACCCGGCCGCCGTCCGCGCCCTGGTGGAGGCGTTCCAGGACGGGGTACGCCGGGCCGAGGACGACGTCAACCCGGCCGACCCGGCACCCGCACGGCCCCGGCTCAGCCGACGCGTCCCGGGGGCGAACCTGGCCGTCTCCGCGGTGCCGCCCGCGCCCCCGGCCAGCTCCGACCCCGGCGACCCGGTCGAGGTCCGCGACCGCATCACGGAATTCGAGGCGGGCGTCGCCCGTGCTCTGCGCGAAGTCAGTACCGACCACCGCTATGAAGAGGATCCCTCACGGTGACCAGCCCGTACCTGCACGACAACGTCGAACAGAGCGCGACCGGCGACCTCAGCCCCGAGGCGCGCACCTTCAACTGGCTGCTCGACTCGTTCACCTCCAGCACGGCCGGGGTGATGGAGGCGATCGCGGTCTCCTCGGACGGGCTGCTGATGGCCATGTCCGCGATCAAGGACCGGTCCAACGCGGAACGGCTCGCCGCCGTGGTGTCCGGCATGACCAGCCTGGCCGGGGGCGCCGCGAGCTGGTACGCGTTGGGCGGGCTCAACCGGGTCATCGTCGACATGGCCGAGGGCTACCTGCTGATCAGCGCGATCAGCAGCGGCTCGGTCCTCGGCGTGGTCGCCGACCGCTCGGCCAACCTGGGCACCGTGGCGTACGAGATGACGCTCTTCGCCGGCCGCGCCGGCGGTGCCCTGAGCCCCCGCCTGATCGCCGAGCTGAAGAACGCCGTCCAGCAATGATCCCGGGGGTCGCCGGCGAGGACCCGGAGCCGGAACCCGGCGTCCGGATCCGCCCCTTCCTGCGCGCGTCCGCCCCGGGTCCGGGACCGGACGCGGGCGACGGGGAGCAGCCGACCGGCCCGCGTCCGTTCGTGCTCACCTCGGGACGGGTGGACGGTGACCCGGCGATCAGCCTGGAGACCCAGGTGACCGCGCGGCCGGGCAGCGGCTCGTGGGCGGTGACCGCCCGGCTGGCCCCGGAACTCGCGGCGATCGTCGCGATCTGTGTCGAGCCGGTGTCGGTCGCCGAGATCTCCGCCCGGACCCGGATGCAGTTCGGCGTGACCCGGGTGCTGGTCGGCGACCTGCGCGCCGCCGGTCACCTCGACGTGCACGTCGCGGACGTCGACGACGCCCTCGATCCCGATCTCATCCTGCGAGTGATTGATGGACTTCGTGCGATCTCCTGAATGGCGGGCGTCCGCCCCGGGCGGGCCGGCCGCGAACAGCGTCCCCACCCGCTACGGCAACCCGGCCCCGCTGATCGGCCGCGCCACCCCACCGCCACCGACCGGGCCGCCGCTGCCGTACCGACCGCCCGGCGCACCCGGCGAGCCGGCCCCGATCGTCAGCCGGGTGCCCGCGCCACGCCCACCGATCCCGGTGAAGATCCTGATCGCCGGCGGCTTCGGCGTCGGCAAGACCACCACGGTGGGTGCGATCTCCGAGATCGCGCCACTGACCACCGAGGCGGAGATGACCACCGCCGGGATCGGCGTCGACGACCCCGACGGGGTGCCCGGGAAGACCACCACCACGGTGGCGATGGACTTCGGCTGCGTGACCATCGACCGCAGCCTGAAGCTCTACCTCTTCGGTACGCCCGGCCAGGCCCGGTTCGGCTTCATGTGGGACGACCTGGCCCGGGGCGCGCTCGGCGCGCTTGTGGTGGTGGACAGCGCCCGGCTCGACGACTGCTACCCGGCGATCGACTTCTTCGAGCGGGCCGGGCTGCCGTTCGCCGTGGGCGTCAACGCCTTCGACGGGCGGCTGGCGCTGGACCTGCCGTCGATCCGCTGGGCGCTGGCGATCGCCGAGCACGTGCCGCTGGTGCAGTTCGACGCCCGGGACCGGCTCTCCGTACGGGACGCCCTGCTCGTCGTCCTGGACCGGGCGCTGGATCGGGCGACCCGGTCCCGGGAACGCTGAACCGCCAGCCGGTTCGGCCCGTGCTCTGCGAAGGGGTGGACGCGATGAGGGGTGATCTGGACGAGACACTGGCCCGGCTGGCGCGACGCGAGGAGGCGCAGCGCCGACGCGTGCCGCTGCCCGGCGAGCCGGTCGAGCACGCCGACACGGGCACGCCCGCCGAGCACGCCGACACGGGCACGCCCGCCGAGCACGCCGACGCGGGCAGGCCCGCCAAGCACGCCGAGCCGGGCGCACCCGCCGGGGTCGAGCCGGTGGAGGACCGGGCGGGGCACGGCGCGTACCGGCTGCGGGGCGGCCACGCGTCGCCGCGGCGGGACCCGGTGGAGGAGGTCGCCGAGGCGGTCCGGCGGGTGGTCGCCGCGCATCGCGGGCTCGCCGTGACGCTGCGGGTGGAGCTGGGCGATCAGGCGTACCCGATGCGGGTCTCCTGGGCCGGGCCGGAGGTGACGGTGGGCCCGGCGTCCACACCGGCGCCACCGCCGACCTGGCCCATGTCGGTGAAGACGGTGGCCGCCCCGGGCCACGACCCGCGCGCGACCGATCCGGCGGCCCGGCTCGCCGAGCTGATCCGCCGCGACCCCTCGCTCCTGGACGGCCCGGGCCCGCACTGACCCCGGCGGGCCGTGGTGCCGGCGGCTACTGTCGGCGGGTGGCGGAACCCGACCTGACCCTGACCGCGAGCCTGCGGCCGGCCGCGCTGGACGCCCGCCGTGGCGTCGTACGCCTCCACCCCGAGGTGCTGACCGCGTTGGCGCTGCGACCCGGCGACCCGGTGCGGCTGACCGGCCGCCGGGTGACCGCCGGCATCGCCGCCGCCGCCGACCCGGGCACCAGCAGCGCCCTGCTGTACGCCGACGACCTGCTGCTGGGCAACCTCGGCCTGCGGGCCGGCGGCCAGGTCACGGTGAGCCCGCTGCCCTGCGCCCGGGCGAGCCGGGTCACGCTGGCCGGCCCGGTCGCGGTGACGGCCGCGGTCCCGCCGGAGATGCTGCGGCTCGCGTTGCTGGGCAAGATGGTCACCGCCGGCGACGACGTCTCGCTGCTGCCCCAGGACGTGCTCCCGGACGCCGCCGTGCGCGGCCTGGTCGAGGCGGCACGGCACAGCCTCGCCAGCTCCGTCGGGTACGCCTGGACGAGCACGCTGCTCAACGTGGTGGCGGCCGAGCCGGCCACCGGCGCGCTGGTCACCATGGACACGGTGGTGGCCTGGGAACACGGCCCGGCCACCCACGGCCCCGCCGCGTCCGGCTTCACCGGCCCGACCGGCTCCACCGTTCCGGCCGGTCCGACCGGCTCCGGCGACGCGGCCGGTCCGCGCGGCCGGCCCGGTTCCGGCGACTCGACCGGTTCCGGCGGCCCGACCGGTGCGGCCGGCTCGACCGGCTCGGCCGGCTCGACCGGCTCGGCCGGCTCGGCCGGCTCGGCCGGCTCGACGGCTCCGGAAGCCGACGGCCTGCTCGGGCCCGAGGACGCGCCCGACGTGGACGAGCTGCCCGGCCTGCGCGCCCAGGCCGAGGAGCTGACCGAGCTGCTGGACCTGGGCTTCCACCACCGCGAGGTGCTGGGCCGGCTGGGCACCACGGTCGCGCTCGGCGTGCTTGTCGAAGGCCCGGCCGGCTCGGGCAAGTCGTCGCTGGTCCGCGCCGTCGCCGCCCGGGTCGGCGCGCGGGTCCGCCCGGTCTGGGCCCCGGAGCTGGCCGCGCTGTCGAACGACGCGGCGGCCCGCCGGCTGCGGGAGGCCGCCGAGGCGGTACGCGCGGGCGGGTCGGCCGTGCTGCTGGTCACCGACGTGGAGGCGCTCGCCCCGGCCGAGGATCCGGGCCCGCTGGCCACCGTGTTCCGCCAGGTGGTCGCCGAGACGGTACGCGCCGGGGCGGCAGTGGTCTGCACCACCGGACGCCCCGAGGCGGTGGACCCGGCGCTGCGCGGGCCGGACCTGCTGGCGCTGCGGATCAGTGTGCCGCTGCCCGATCCGGCGCTGCGCCGGGAGCAGTTGACGGTGCTCACCCGGCAGGTGCCGCTGGCCGGTGACGTCCGGCTGGACGAGGTGGCGGCGCGTACCCCCGGTTTCGTCGCCGCGGACCTGGCCGCGCTGGTGCGGGAGGCCGGGGTGCGGGCGGCGCTGCGGCAGAAGACGGCCGAGACGCCGACCGTGGCGATGGCCGACTTCCTCGCCGCGCGGGAGGTGGTCCGGGCGACCACGATGGCCGCGTCCACGCTGGAGCTGGCCTCGGTGACGCTCGACGACGTCGGCGGCCTGCACGAGGTCAAGCAGACGTTGACCGAGTCGGTGCTCTGGCCGCTCACCTATCCGGACACGTTCGCCCGGCTGGGCGTGACGCCGCCGCGCGGGGTGCTGCTCTACGGGCCGCCCGGCTGCGGCAAGACCTACCTGGTCACCGCGCTGGCCGGCTCCGGGCGGGCGAACGTGCTGTCGGTGAAGGGCGCGGAGCTGCTCTCCAAGTGGGTCGGTGAGAGCGAACGCGCGGTCCGTGAGCTGTTCCGCCGGGCCCGCGAGGCGGCGCCCACGCTGGTCTTCCTGGACGAGGTGGACGCGCTGGCGCCGATCCGCGGCCAGGCCACCGACGGCGGTACGACCGATCGGGTGGTGGCCGCGTTGCTCACCGAACTGGACGGGGTGGAGGCGCTGCGCAACGTGGTGGTGGTCGGCGCGACGAACCGACCGGAGCTGGTCGACCCGGCGCTGCTGCGTCCGGGCCGGCTGGAGCGCCTGGTCTACGTGCCGCCGCCGGACGGGGCGGCCCGCGCGGAGATCCTCCGGGCCACGGCCCGGGACGTCCCGCTCGCGCCGGACGTGGACCTCGACGCGCTCGGCGCGGAGCTGGCCGGCTTCTCCGCCGCCGACTGCGCCGCGCTGGTCCGGGAGGCGGCCCTGGCCGCGATGCGCGAGTCCCTGACCGCCAGCACCGTGACGGCGTCACACGTGGAGTCGGCCCGCACCCGCGTCCGCCCCTCGCTGGACCCCGTCCAACTGGCCCACCTGGAGTCCTACGCCCAGACCCGCCGCTGACCTCACCGCCCACGAGCGGCCCACCCGAGGAAGCGGTCGAAGAGGTCCTTCGGCGCCGGCACGCCGTCGGGGTTGAGTTTCAGCAGGTCGGCGGTGGCGTCGAAGAGGCAGCCGGCCAGGTGGACCGACAGGGCGACGCGGTCACGCCGGTAGTCCATCAGCAGCAACAGGGGTGCCGGCGGGCACGGCCAAGGGGCCGCGCACACCCGGCAGAGCCAGAGCGGTCGGATCGGCACGTGCGGCCGCACGGCCCGGCGACTGCGATCGGGTACGGAGGAAGCACGCTGCGCGGTCATCCCCCGATCGTGCTTGCGTTGTTAGCGATCGTCAACCCCGATCGCTGTTAACGATAATCAGACAATCGGCGATACCTACCGTCAAGGCGTGGTGGAGTTCGTGGGGATCGCTGAGATCCGAGACATGCTCGGTGGCGTCTCGCGTGCCCGCGCGTCGGTGATCGCCTCTCGACGCGACTTTCCCGCCCCGTACCAGGTGCTCAAGATGGGCCAGATCTGGCGTAAGACAGACGTCGAGAAGTGGGTCAAGGAGCACCGCCCGGACCTGTCGTCCGACTGACCGCGGTCCGAGATCTTGGTAGAAATCGGCCCTCATAGGGGCCCTTTCGCACCAAGATCTCCCGCACGCCGTCAACTTCATGATCGACGCGAGCGGGGCGGAGTGGGGGCGGGGAGGGGTCAGTCGGTGGGGAGGAGGGGGGCCAGGGGGCCCAGGTCCAGGTTGAGGTCCTCGGGGGACAGGCCGAAGTACGCGCGGAGCTGGGTCATCTGCTCCTCCAGCGCCATCAGGGTGGTGCCGATCCGCTCGATCTGCTCGTCGGTGAGGTCACCGAGGTCCACCCGGCGCAGCGCCTGCCGTTCCATGAGCTGACGGAGCAGTTCGACGACGGTGAGCACCAGGCTGGCCAGGCCGCGCTCGACCGAGTCCTGGTCGACGGCGAGCCGGCGGTCCAGCGGCTGGACCCGGGGCGCCCGCCACTGCGGCTCGCCGAGCGCCTCCGCCAGCTCGGCCGCCTCGTCCCGGCCGGTCACGACGCCCCACCGCCGTCACCGCGACGGCTGGTCACGACGCCTCCACCGGTGTCGCCGACGCCAGCGGGTCGGTCGGCGGGGTGAGCGCGCCGACGGATGCGATCAGCGCGCGCAACGAGATCCGGACCAGGTCGACGTCGGCGATGGCCAGCGTGATGTCGCCGCTGACCACCACGCCGGCGGCGAGCACCCGGTCGAGCAGGTCGACCAGGGCCACCGTCCGGTAGCCGGGGTCGTCGGCCGCGCTGGGCGCGAGCGTGGTCACGCCCATGCCGGCGCCGCCTCCGGTTCCGCCACGAAGGAGTACGGCGGCCACGGGCCGGTCAGCTCCAGGCGTACCTCGGGGTGCTCGTCGGCCAACCGACGGGCGGACGCGGCGAAGTCGGGCCACCGGTCCCGGTCGATCAGGTACGCGCCGTTGAGCACCATGGCGGTGGCCGCGCCGGAGAGCCGCCGGTCCTGCGGGGCGTGCCGGTGCGCGGCCACCGCCAACCCGGCCAGCGCGGCGTGCACGGCGGCGGCCGCGTCCGCGGCGGCCTGCTGCCCCAGCTCCCGCGCGTCGAGCTGGGCCCGGCGCCGGCGCAGGTACGCCGCCCCGGCGCCGCCACCACCGGCGGACCCCTCGGCGCTCGGCAGGGCGCCGGGCACCACGTACCCCTTGACGCCCCACTCGGTGCGGTCGGCGAGCCGGGCCAGCGTGCCGACCAGCTCGTCGCGCCGCTCGGCCAGCACGCCGGCCACCCGGGCGTCGTCGCGGTGCACGGTGGCGAGCCGCGCCGGCACCACCGCCCCGGCGCGGGCCAGCGCGTCCACCACCGCGTGGTGCGCCCGGGCGGCCCGTTCCAGCCAGGCCAGGTCCTCCAGGTTGCGGCGCAGCGCGGTCTCGCCGTACTCGTGCAGTGGCACGTCGCTGACCACGGCGGCCAGGCCGGCCCCGGGCACCGCGCGCACCGGCGTACCGGCGATGCCCGACAGGTCGGACGGGCCGGTGCCGCCCGCGACCACGCCGTGCAGCCAGACCGCGGTCCCGGCGTCCGGCTCACTCATCACGGTCCCTCCTCGCGGCCCGGGCGGCGACGCGCGGCCGGCGGGACGCCTCGACCTCCTCCGGGTCGCGCGGACCCGGCTCGACCGGCGGGCGGGCCCGGGAGCTGAGCCACGGATCGTGCTCCCACCAGTCGATGCCGATCTGCCGGGCGGTGTCCACCGAGGCGATGACCAGCCGCAGTTTCAACGTCAGCAGCTCGATGTCGAGCAGGCTGACCCGGATGTCACCGGCGATGACGATGCCCCGGTCGAGGACCCGTTCCAGGATGTCGCCGAGGTTCGCCGGCTCGTGGCCGGCCGGCAGCACCTGGCCGGAGTTCTGCACCACCGAGGGCTCCCGTGCCGTGCTCATGTCAGCCCCCGTCGCCCTTGCCGCGCTGGTAGCGGCGCGTCCGCCGGTAGCCGAGCAGGCTGCCGGTCATGTCCAGCTCGACCTCGTAGAGCCCGAGCAGATCGGTCGACGCCGGGATGCGATGGTCCTCGACCACCTCCACCCCGACCAGCCAGCCGTAGTCGGCGGGCTGGATCGAGGTGATCCCGAGCGCGTCCTTCCCGGTCAGCGCCACCACCTGACGCAGCCCCTCGCGGGCCGCCTCGGCGGTGTCGAGCACGTCCTCGTCGTCCTCGTCGAGGTACCGCTCCCGGTCGTCCCGGGCCCGCGCCGACGTCATCGTGGTCCCCCTCGTGGCCGGCGCGGCCCACCGCCGCGATCGGTGTTCGGCCGCCGCTCGGGCCCGGGCCGCCGCGCCGGGCCGCCGCGCCGCGAGGGGGTACGGCCGCCGGCCGGCCCGGTCAGCCGCTCCAGCACCTGCTGCTGCCCCCGGTCCCGCTCCTCGGGAGTGATCTCACCGGCGGCGGCGGCCCGGTCCAGCTCCTCCAGCTCCCGCCGGACGGTGACCGGGCTGTGCTGCTGCGACTCCGCCTCCCGGGCGACCACCTTGACGATCGCGGTGAGCCCGCGCACCGGCGCGTACGGGAGCGTGAGAAGCGTCCACAGGATGTCCACGGTTCACTCCGCCAGTTGGTGCGCGCTCACGAAGTCGTACGGCGCCAGCGGGCCGATCAGGCGCATCCGGATCAGCTCCCGGCGCTGCTCGGCGAAGTCCTCCACGGCCCGGATGAACTCGTCCTCGTGGTCGCCGGCGACCAGGAAGGCGACGCGTACGGCGTCCATCTCGTGGCTCGGCGGCCGGACCGCGTCCACCTCCGCGTACCGGCCCACCGCGTCGATCAGGTCGCGGTTCTCGGACTCCCGGCGCAGCTCGACCGCCTGGCTGATCATCTCGCCGAGCCGGATCCGCTGCTCCCGGCTCTGCGCCTCCGTCCGGCCGCGCACCTGGTCGGCGAGCGCGGCGGCGTCACGGTTGGCGGCCAGCATCCCGCCGATGAACTCCGGCTCGTCGAAGCGGCCGTGCACGGTGTACTGCACCCGGTCCTCGAACTCGTCGAGCGCCGCGGCGAACCGGTCGTGGTGGGCGTCGAGCAGGTCCGCGACCGCGTCCTCGCCGGTCACCACCGTGCCGAACCGCACCGGCAGCACCGGCGCGACCTCCGCCGTGCCGTCCAGCAGCCGCTCGTACGCGGTCAGGTCGGCCGGCCGGCCCAGCGGCTCGTCCAGCCCCACCGCGCTGACCAGCGCGGCCAGTTCGCCGTGCCGGACCGCGCTCACCTCGCCGGGCGGGGAGCCGACCCCCTCCGCGTCGGCGGTCGGCTCCACGTCGGACGGCACGATGCCGTAGATGAACAGCCCGTTGTCCTGGCTCATCTCAGTTCTCCCCGTCCCGCCGACGCGGCCGGTCCCGCCCGACCTCGCGGTCGCGCGACGCGTCCACCACCGCGCCGCCGACCCCGCCGACCGCCTGGCCGACTCCGCCGACCGCCTGACTGACGTCGCCGGCCGCCCTGCCGACCGCACCGGCCACGCCGTCGATGAGGTCGGGCAGCGTCTGCTGGTCCTTCGGCACGATGTTCATCCGGTCGACCGTGTCGGCGAACCGCAGGTACGTCTCGATGCTGGAGATCACCACCCGGGCGTCGATCTCCAGGAGCTGGATCCCGACCACGGCGATCGACACCTGGGCGTCGATCACCACGCCCTTGTCCAGCACGGTCTCCACCACGTCGGCGAGCGCGCCCCCCGCGCCGCCGCCAGCGGTGCGTTCCAGCGCGCTGCCCGGCTGGTCAACCGTCGCCACGCTCATTCGCCACGCTCCTCACGGCGACGCCGGACAACCGGCCGGCGGGGTGCCTCGGGAGCACGCCGGGCCCGTTCCTCGCGCGGTTCCCGCTCCTCGCGCTGCGGGCGGCGGGCCCGCTCCGGCTGACGGCGGCGCGGCGGCGGCTGCTCCTCCACCGGCTCCTCGTCGTACTCCTCGTCGTCGAAGTCGTCGCCGGCGTCGTAGTCGTCGTACTCCTCCTCCTCGACCGGGCGGCGGCGCTGCGGCGGACGGCGGCGGCCACGCTCGGCGGGCTCCTCGTCACGGCCCGGCTCCGGCTGCGCGCCGCCCTCCTGCTCCTCGCGGAGCGCGGTCTCGTGATCCTTGACCACCTGGGAGTCCTGGATCTCGCCGCGCCAGCCCTCGACCGAGTCCGGGTCGAGCACGGTCTCGGTCATCACGTGCCGGACGAAGTGCTTCAGCTCCAGCCGGACCCGGCGGCCCTGCGCCCGCCACAGGTTGCCGGTGTGCTCGAAGAGGCCCTGCGGGTGGTACTCCAGCACGACCAGGATGCGGGTCAGTTCCGGGGCGACCTCGTGGAAGCTGACCGTGCCGTCGACCGAGCCCTTCTCGCCCTTGGACCGCCAGTGGATGAGCCGGTCCGGGATCTGCCGGACGATCGTCGACTCCCAGGTGCGGTGCGACCAGAGGACCTGCGCCTTCCAGGTCATCTTCTCGTCCTCGTCGTTGTCGGCCTGCTCGACCTTCTTCATGAAGCTCGGGAAGTCGCCGAAGGTGGTCCACTGGTTGTACGCGACCCGGACCGGCACGCCGACCTCGATGGTCTCGACGATGTTGGTGACCTTGAGCTTCTTGCCGCCGCCCTTGCCACCCTTGCCGCCGCCGAACGCCGACATCAGCTTCTCCTTACCGCCGGCCAGGCCGGCATGGAACATGGCCTTCAGCGGGGAGTGGCCGTCGGCGAGCTTCTGCGCGCCGGTGGCCGCGGCGACCAGGCCGGGGCCGCCGCCCTGCTTCGCGTACTCGCTGAGTCGTCCGGTGGCGCCGGTGACCCGTTCGGTCACCACCTGCACGGCGCGCTCGCCGATCGCGGAGGCGAGGTTGCGCAGCTCGCCGCCGATCTGGTCGCGGGCCCGGTCGGTGAGTCCGGTGGGGGGCATGGTCACCGCCCCCGTCGCCGGCGCACGGGGGCCGGTTGCTCGTCGTAGTCGGCCTCGTCGTCGGCCCCGGGCTGCTCGTCCAGCTCCGGCTCCTCGTCGGGCGCCGACCGCCGACCGTCCGCGGACTGCTCGCCGGACCCGGCGGAACGACGGCGCAACGAGTCGGCGCTGCCACGCAGCCGGCCGCTGACCGCGTCGATGCCGCTGCCGGCGGCGGCGGTCGCGGCGGCCCGGCCGGCGGTGACCAGTGGCGCGCCGAGCCGGGAGAGGTTGGCCAGTTGCGGGTTCGACCCGAGCAGGCCGGTGGCCATCTGCTTGAGGCCGCCGGGATTCTGGCTGGCCCGGCCGGCGGCCACGGCGGCGGCCAGGGTGAGGGCCGTCCGCAGCTTCCTGCGCCGGCCGAGGACATATCCGAAACCGACCGCCAGGGCGATCCGAGCTCCGCTCTTCATCAGTTCTCCTTCGCTCCCCGGCGGAAGGGACACCTCATGCGTGGAGCAGGCCCGGAAAACAGCTGCCGAGGATCGGCAAAAGGGGGCCTGCGGCCGGTGTCCCGCATCAGCGGACCCGGCGGGCAGTACCCGCCATGCCATTCACAAAACATTTCTTCGGCGAACTGGAGGCGCTGCTCAGAATGGGCGAAACTTCGCATCGAAGCGCGAAGGAGCAGGGAGTACGCGCGAAGGTTGTCGCGCGGCAAGCAACGACCTCAGTGGGTCGGGAGGGCCGAATCCAGACACATCCGAGCGGACAGCATTCCGCCTTCTTCGTGCAATTCCGCGCCGCATTTACGAAGGACGGAAATGGCCCCGGCATTGTCCGGCGTCGTATCGGCGACGACCGTGCGCATGCCGGCCGCCGCGGCGGCGTGCAGCAGTTCCCGCAGCGCGGCGGCACCGAGCCCGCGCCCGCGCGCCGACCGGCCCAGCCACATCCCGGTCTCCACCGTTCCCGGCTCGTCCCGACGGGTCATCCGCACCATGCCGACCACCTCGCCGCCGGACACGATCGCGTACATCAGCGTGCGGGTCGGGCCGTCCAGGCCGCCGAAGCTGGCGCGGTGGAACTCGCGGAACGCGTCCCGACGGGCCAGCGACCAGCCGGCCGGGGCGTCCACCGGAGGCATGACGTCCTCCGGTTCCGCCTCCGCCGCCGCTACGGAGAGCAACGGTTCCAGGTTCCGCTCGTCCACCGGCTCCAGCCGTACCGCACCCGTCACCAGCCGGAGTCTGCCGGCCGTTCCGGCGCGAGTCCACCCCTTTGCCGACTCATTGCCGGTACGGCGGAGCGGGTCGACCGGTTGTACCCCCGGGGTGTTCCGCCTCACGCTCCGTTGTCATCCGACCGGTTCTTCCGGCGTGAGCGTGCTCACCTCAGGGGCGCGAACTCACAGAGCGCCACCGTGGCGTCGTCGTTCCGCTTCCGGCGGCGCAACCGGTCCGGGTGGTCCCGCTCGGCCGCCCGGACCCGGTCGACCAACCCTTCCGGCCCCTCCACGGTCACCACCTCCAGGAGTCCGGCCCAGTCGAAGAGGCCGAACTGCTCGACCGCGCACGACGCGCCGTCACTGAGCAGCACGGCCCGGCGCAGCGCGTTCGGCCCGTTCAGCGGCACCGTCCCGGTCACCGCGTGGTACGCCGCGTCCGGGTCGCCGGCCGCCGCCCAGTAGCCGTGACTGCGGTTCATCCGGGTGCGCTGCACCGTCACCGCGCGCCGGAACCGGGTCGCCGGGTCGACCCCGCCGTCGGGCAGCGCGGCGGCGGTCCGACGCAGGTCCGCCAGCGCGTTCGCCAGCCGGTCGTCGGTGACCACGTCGACGCCGACGCCGGTGTCGAGCACCAGCGGACTGTCGCAGAGCACCAGGTAGTCGACCTGGTCACCACCGCAGCGCAGCAGGCAGACGGTGGACGACGGGGTGCCGGGATGGTCGAGGTCGCAGGTGTTGCCATGATCCGCCCGCACCGCCAGGATCGCCGCCGCCAGGCTGCTCATCAGCGTGGCCGCGGGGCGGGCCGCGACCGCCAGGCCGATCCGGGCGGCCAGGTGCCGGACGTACCACGCCGGGCCGTGCACGCAGCCGGTGTCGAAGCCGTCCGGCACGGTGGCCCCGTCGAGGACGCCGACGAGCGGACCGAACCGGAAGACCACGTCCTCGTTCTCGAGCCGGCCCGGGGCCGGATCGGACACGGAACGCACCCGCATCATCGGCGCCTCACCGACCGGCCGAGCCGTCCCGCTGCCGGTCGCGTACCGGCGGTCCGGTGCCCCCATCGCCCCACTCCCTCCGTCGCCGCCCGCCGCCTTACCCGGCCGCCGCACGGCCATGCGACGCATCCCGGCAACTCTCCGTCACCGGAGCGGGACTGGCGGTAGCGTCGGAAGCGACCGATCGGACCGGGGACAGGGGGATCGCCATGTTGGAGCGGTTGCACGAGTCGGGAATCCGGGCGGAACACGCCTACATCGCCGGATTCGTCAGCATCGGACTCTCATTCACGAGCTGGTTCCTGTCCAAGAGTCTGGAACGCGCCGGCGTGGACCGGGCGGACCGCTGGGGCATCTTCATCGGCGAGTGGGCGCCGACGTTCTTCGCCATCGGCAACGGGCTGCGCTCGTACGAGAAGTGAGGCCGGTCAACGCCGCCGGTTGCGGGCCCGCGACGAGCGGAGCCGGCGCAGCCGGCCGATCAGCACCGGCTCGGCCGCCAGCGCGGCGGGATGGTCCAGCAGCCCGTTGAGGAGCTGGTAGTAGCGGGTCGCGGAGAGGCCGAACGTGTCCCGGATGGCCTGCTCCTTGGCGCCGGCGTGCTTCCACCACCGGGACTCGAAGGCAAGGATCCGCAGCTCCCGCTCGGTGAGCCCCACGCTCTCCACCGAGGGCGCGTGCTCCACCGAGGGCGCGGGCTCGGGCTCCACCGAGGGCGCGGGCCCGGTCGGCGGCACGGACTCGGTCGGCGGTACCGACTCGGCGGGGGGCGCGGTGCGGGGCGGGGGGACGGCGGCACCGGGCGCCGCCCGCGTACCCCCGACGGGTGGTGGTGGGTCGGACCGCCCGGCGGCGGTCCGGTCCGTGGCGTCGGCGGACATGGTGCTCCTCTCCGACGGCGACTGACCGGCGCGAAGACGCGCCGGCCGGGGAGACCCCAGCGTAGCCAGGGCCGTCCCCGGCCGCATCGTCCCGCGCGGTCCGCGCCGCCGGCGTCCGGCCGGCGGCGCGGAGAACGTCAGGCGACGTCCCGCCGACGCATCGTCCAGAACGCGGCGACCAGGGCCGCCACCACGCCGATGCCGAACACCACCGCCGACTGCTGCCAGGTGACCACGTACTTCGCCGGCTCGCAGGCGCCCCGGGCGAACTCGCAGGTGTCGTAGTCGAACAGCTCCGCCTGCTTCATGAACCACGACTGGGCGTACGTGGAGAGCACGTAGCGATCGCCGAACGGCACCGACAGCACGCTGACCGCGATCCGGATGCCGACCTCGCTGACCGCGAACAGCGCCACCGCCGCGCCCAACGCCATCGCGGTGTGCCGACCCAGCGAGGCGAGCGCGAACGCGACCGCGCCGACGACCAGGATCAGCGCCACGGCGCGCAGCCCGTCCAGCCCGATCGAGCGCCACACCCCGGCGGTCATCTTCGCGGTGGTGCCCCGCTGCGTGCCGATCAGCCAGAACACGGCCGTCCACAACGCACCGAGCACGACGCTGAGCCCGAGCACGGTGGTGAGCAGCGCGGCCAGCTTGGTGCCCAGCACGGCGAGCCGTTTCGGCCGCCAGAGCAGCAGGTTCATCATCCCGCCGGTGTTCCACTCGGCGCCCACGAAGGAGGCGCCGACGATGAACGCGAAGAGCGCCACCGCGAAGGCGAACACGGCGATGAACGTGGGGAACTCGGCCCGGAAGTCGAACTGGTACGGCAGGTTCCACTTCGGGTCGAACATCTCCGGCTGCGGCTGGAAGTCCTTGCCGCAGTTCGGGCCGTAGCGCTCCTCGGTCTGCTCGCCGCGGGCCTGGGCGGCCTCGCACTCGGTGACGCTGCGCTTCCACTCCTCCACCGACTTGCGGTACTGCGCGTCGGAGTCGGCCTGCGCGGCGGCCACCACCTCGGGCGAGAGCTTGTGGCTGGAGAAGCTGAACGCGGTGGCCACGGTGGCGAGCCCGACCACCAGCAGGACGAGCAGCAGGCGGGTGACCCGGCGCTTGGTGAGCCGCCGCAGCTCGGTGACGAACAGGCTCATGCGCCCCAACCTCCTGCGGTGCCGGTCTGGTCGACCTTGGCGGACTGATCGACCTGACGGTTCTGGCCGGGGACCGGCGCGGTGGCGGTCAGTTCGAGGAAGACGCTCTCCAGGTCGACCGCGACCGGGGTGAGCTCGCTGACGTACAGGTCCTGCTCGGCGAGGAGCCGGCTGACCACGGCCGGCTTGTCCACGCCGGACAGCATCAGGTGGTCGGCCTCGGCGGCGACGCGGATCCCGGACCGGGTCAGCGTCTCCTCGGCCCGGGGCAGGTCGGCGACCGCCTCCAGGCGTACCCGCACGGCGCCCTGGGAGTGCGCGGCGAGCACCTGCTCGACCGGCCCGAAGGCGACCCGCCGGCCGAGCGAGATGATGGTGACCGAGTCGCAGATGAGCTGGATCTCGCCGAGGATGTGGCTGGAGAGCACCACGGTCATGCCGGATTCGGCCAGCTCCCGCATGAGCCGGCGCATCTCCCGGATGCCGCCCGGGTCCAGGCCGTTGGCCGGCTCGTCCAGGATCAGCAGCTTCGGGTCCTTGAGCAGCGCGGACGCCACGGCGAGCCGCTGCTTCATGCCGAGCGAGTAGGTCTTCACCCGCTCGCCGGCCCGGTCGCGCAGGCCGACCAGCTCCAGCACCTCGTCGACCCGCCGCTTCGGCAACTCGCCGGCCTGGGCGAGCAGGCTCAGCGTGTCCCGCGCGGAGAAGTGCGGGAAGAACTGCGGGCTCTCCACGATGGCGCCGACCTGGCCGGCGACCGCCGGCAGCGACCGCGGCAGCTCCTGGCCGAGGATGGCCATCCGGCCGCCGTTGGGCCGGATCAACCCGAGCAGCGTACGCAGCGTGGTGGTCTTGCCGGACCCGTTCGGGCCGAGGAAGCCGTGCACCTGGCCGGCCTCGACCCGCATGTCGAAGCCGTCGAGCGCGTGGCGGACCCCGCGTTTCCGGCTCCGGTACGTCTTACGGAGACCCTCGATCTCCAGGACAGCCGACACAGCTGACCTCCCCCGATGTAGGTGACAGCGACACCATACGCGGTATGCACCGGAAGGCAATACCCGGTATGCAGGGTCAGCGTGTCAGGCGGGGAAGCCGCCTCTACCGGAGGCGTTAAGAGGGGGCCCGGCCTTGGCCCTCAGGCGCAGACGACGTGCACGCCGGCGTCGCGGAACGCCTGCACCACGTCCGGGGCCGCGCCGGAGTCGGTCACCAGCGTCTCCACCCGGTCCACCGGGCAGATCCGGGCGAACGCGTGCCCGCCCAGCTTCGACGAGTCGGCGATCACCACGACCCGCTTGGCCCGGGCCACCATCAGGCTGTTCATGGCCGCCTCGCCCTCGTGGTGTGCGGCGGCGCCGAGCTGCGGGTCGATCGCGTCCACGCCGAGCAGCGCGACGTCGAGGGTGACCTCGCGCAGCAGCGCCCCGCCCAGCGGGCCGACCAGCTCGAACGACTTCGGCCGGACCACGCCGCCGGCCACCACCACCTTCATCCGCGAGCGCACCAACAGCTCGTTGGCGATGTTCAGCGCGTTGGTGACCACGGTGAGCTGGGCGCCCTCGGCGCTGGTGTTCAGGTCCGGGCGGACGGCCAGCGCGCGGGCCACCTCGGTGCTGGTGGTGCCTCCGTTCAGGCCGACCACCGTGCCCGGGGAGACCAGCGCGGCGGCGGCGGCCCCGATCCGCTGCTTCTCCGCCGAGTGCTTGGCGGTCTTGTAGCGCAGCGGCAGGTCGTACGAGACGCCGTTGGCGACCGCGCCACCCCGGGTCCGGGTGATCATCTGCTGCTGGGCGAGCTGGTCGAAGTCCCGCCGGATGGTGGCCTGGGAGACCGCCAGCCGCTCGGCCGCCTCCTCGACGCTGACCCGGCCGCTGTCGGTCAACATCTCGAGCAGTGCGTTCCAACGCGCGTAGCGGTCCACCGCGGGGCCCTCCCCTGACTGTGCACGTACGGTGATTGGTTGCGTGCACAGTAGTGCGCGAAACTACGTCTGCGCAAAACCCTGGCCTGCGCGAATGAGGAGACGGTTGCCACGCCCGCCCCACTTCGCGCAGAATGGCGCGCGAAAGAAGGCCCTATCGCGCCGTATTGCGCAAGGTCTCCCCCGGCGAGGAGTTGTCATGCCGTACGTGCACGCGGAGATCGTGAGCCAGCCCGACTGCTGGCGCGAGGCGGCCCGGCTCGCGCCGACAGTCGCCGACCACCTGCCGCGCTCCGGCGAGCGGGTCGCCGTGGTCGGCTGCGGCACGTCGTGGTTCATGGCCGCGGCGTACGCGGGCCTGCGCGAGCAGGCCGGCCAGGGCGAGACCGACGCGTTCCAGGCCAGCGAGTTCCCCACCGGCCGGCGCTACGACCGGCTCATCGCGATCACCCGCTCCGGCACCACCACCGAGGTGCTCGACCTGCTCGCCGCGCTGCGCGGGCGGATCCCCACCACGGTCCTGGTGGGCGACCCGGCCTCACCGGCCGTGTCGCTCGCCGACGCCACCGTCGCGCTGCCCTTCGCCGACGAGCGTTCGGTGGTGCAGACCCGCTTCGCCACCACCGCGCTCGCGCTGCTCCGCGCCCACCTCGGCGAGGACCTCGGCCGGCTGGCCGCCGACGCCGAGGTGGCCGTCCGGGCGCCGCTGCCGATCGACCCGGCCCGCATCGAACAGGTCACGTTCCTCGGTCGCGGCTGGACGGTCGGGCTGGCCCAGGAGGCCGCGCTGAAGTGCCGCGAGGCGGCCACGTTCTGGGCCGAGGCGTACCCGGCCATGGACTACCGCCACGGCCCCATCTCGATCGGCGCCCCGGGCCGGCTGGTCTGGGCGTTCGGCGGCATCCCGGACGGGCTGGCCGAGGACGTGGCGGCCACCGGCGCGGCGTTCGCGCACAGCCGTACGCACGGCTGCCGCACGGTGCTGACGAGCTGGGCGGCCGGCCGCAACCCGGTCGACCCGATGGCCGACCTGATCCTGGCCCAACGGTTCGCCGTGGCGCTGGCCACCAGCCGCGGCCTCGACCCGGACGCGCCCCGTCACCTGACCCGGTCCGTGGTTTTGGCGTGAGGGCGCGCGACGAGGTCGTCGTCGCGCTGGACGTGGGCGGCACCGGGATGAAGTGCGCCCTGGTCCGGCCGGACGGCGCGACGGTGCACACCGAACGGCACGCCACCGCCG
Source organism: Micromonospora sp. NBC_01392 (assembly GCF_045040125.1). NCBI lineage: Bacteria > Bacillati > Actinomycetota > Actinomycetes > Micromonosporales > Micromonosporaceae > Micromonospora > Micromonospora sp. NBC_01392. The sequence continues at coordinate 6,815,969 of NZ_CP109549.1, forward strand.
CGCAGCGCGGGCCGGACGCCGTGGTCGGCACCATCCTCGACGTGGCCGAAGGGCTGGCCGACAAGGCCCGCGCCGACGGGCTCACGCCGGTGGCCTGCGGCATCGCCGTGCCGGGGGTGGTCGACGAGGCCCGGGGCGTGGCGGTCTGGTCGGCGAACGTGGGCTTCCGGGACGTACCGCTGCGGGACCTGGCGGCCACCCGTCTGCGCCTGCCCGCGGCGCTCGGCCACGACGTGCGGGTGGGCGGCCTCGCCGAGGCCCGGCTCGGCGCCGGCCGGGACGCCGGTCACGTGCTCTTCGTGGCGATCGGCACCGGCATCGCCGCCGCGCACGTGGTCGACGGGTCGGCCGCCGTCGGCGCGCACGGCGCCGCCGGGGAGATCGGCCACATCCTGGTACGCCCCGACGGCCCGCGCTGCGGCTGCGGTCGCGTCGGCTGCCTGGAGGCGGTGGCCTCGGCCTCGGCGATCGGCCGCCGCTACACCGAGTTGGCCGGCGCGCCGGCGACCGCCGCCGAGGTGGTCGACCGGGCGGTGTCCGGTGACCCGCTCGCCGGCACGGTCTGGCGGGAGGCGGTCGAGGCGCTCGCCGACGGCCTCGCCACCGGGCAGGCGTTGTACGACGTGGCGACCGTGGTGATCGGCGGTGGACTGGCCCAGGCCGGTCCCCGGCTGTTCGACCCGCTGCGCGACGCGCTGCGCGAACGGTTGACGTTCCACCGTGAGCCGCGCCTGGTCGCGGCCGCGCTCGGCGACGAGGCCGGTTGCCTCGGCGCCGCCCTGCTGGCCCTGGACACCCTGGCGGAGGAGAGTCGATGACCCGGCGTGTGACCGGCAAGGTGGTGACCCCGACCGGTGTCATCCGGCAGGGCTGCGTGGAGGTCCGGGACGACCGGATCACCGCGGTCGCCGACTACCCCTCGGTACGCGACGGGCACTGGATCGTGCCCGGCTTCGTGGACATGCACACCCACGGCGGCGGCGGGCACACGTTCACCACCGGCGACCCGGAGTCGGCCCGGCAGGCCGCCGCGTTCCACCTCGACCACGGCACGACCACGCTGCTGGCCAGCCTGGTCAGCTCCCCGTACGCGCTGATGCGCGACGCCACCGCCGCGTTCCGGCCGCTGGTCGAGGCGGGCGTGCTCGCCGGCCTGCACTTCGAGGGCCCCTACCTGTCGGCGGACCGCTGCGGCGCGCAGAACCCGGAGTTCCTCCGCGACCCGTCCACCGCCGAGCTGACCGAGCTGATCGAGCTGGGCGGCGGCGCGGTGCGGATGGTCACGATCGCGCCCGAGCGGGACGGCGCCACCGAGGCGATCGAGCTGCTGGTGGCGAACGGCGTGGTGGCGGCCGTCGGGCACACGGACGCCACCTGGGCGCAGACCCGCGCGGCGGTGGCCGCCGGCGCCAGCGTCGGGACCCACCTGTTCAACGGGATGCGCCCGGTGCACCACCGTGAGCCCGGCCCGGTGGTGGCGTTGCTGGAGGCCCCGAACGTGGTCTGCGAGCTGGTCGCCGACGGCGTGCACCTGCACGACGGCATGCTCGGCTTCGCCAGCTCGGTGGCCGGCCCGGACCGGGCCGCCCTGATCACCGACGCGATGGCCGCCGCCGGCATGCCCGACGGCGAGTACGAGCTGGGCGGCCAGGCGGTCACCGTGGCCGGCGGCGAGGCCCGGCTCAGCCGGGACGGCGCCATCGCCGGCAGCACGCTCACCATGGACGCCGCGCTGCGGCACGCGGTCGGCGCCGGCGTCACGCTGCCCGACGCGGTCCGGATGGCCGCCACCACCCCGGCCCGCGCGCTCGGGCTGGGCGACCGGGTGGGCGCGCTCCGGGCCGGGCTGCGCGCCGACCTGGTGGTGCTGGACGACGACCTGAACGTGGTCCGGGTGATGCGCGCCGGCGAGTGGGTGCGCTAGGCGGCCGGTCGCCCGGCGGGCCGGCATGCGCCGCACGCCTATGATCGGGCTCTGTTCCGCCACGCCGGTGGAGCTGTCCCGACTGAGCGAGGACGCAGATGGCCCGCCCGTACCATCCCGGACCGAAGCAGTTCGTCTTCTCTGCCGGCGACGGCGACGATCAGCCCGTCTCGGTGGGTGACCCGCAGGAGGCGTACGAGGCGTTCTCCGCGTTCTTCCGGGGTCGGGAGTCCGACACCTACACGATCAGGGACGAGGCGGCGGGGCAGCGGCTGGTGCTCATGCCCCGGCGGGGGGTGATCTCCCGGTTCGCGGACGCGGACCCACCCCGGTCGGCGCATCTCCTGGTGGACCGGGGCAACCGCTACCTGCCGAGCGCCATGCTGTTCTTCGAGAACGGATACGCCGGCCTCGACTACTTCGGTCAGTGGCTCCCCGACCCCGCCGCCCTGGACGCGTCACCGGAGACCCGCGGCGCCGCCCGCGCCGCCATGTTCGCCACGGAGGCGGCGGCGATCGGCGAGGTCGGCCGGATCTGGGCGGACTCCGGCATCGTCGACCCGACCGACAGGTACCACGTCTTCTTCGAGTCGCAGGACCTCGACGACGACCGGGCCGAGCGGGCCGAACTGCTTCAGTTGATCGCATTCCTCGGTCTCGAACGCGTCGATGCCCCGGCCGGGGCCCGCGAGGGCGAGGTCTGGGTGCGTACCGAGCCGCGCCTGGACGCCGAATGTGCCCGGTGGGCGTGAACGAATCCAGGCGAGACGTCGTCTTCGCGCGTGGCGGCTGGATCCCGAGCGTGGTCCACGAGGACGGCGGGCTGAAGCTCATGCTCGGCGCCGGGGCCGACGCCAACCACGAGCCCCGCACGTTCACGTTCCCGATCTCCGAGGCCCATCTCGCGGTGATCCGGGACGACCTGGCCCGGCACCTGCTGCTGTGGAGCGCGGTCCTTCCGCTGTGCGACGCCGCCGGGACCCGGGGCCGGCTCGACGAGGACGCCGCCGTCGCGCTCCTGGATCCGGTCCTGCTCGCCCCGCCCGGGGACGTCGACGCGCTGTTCCGGCGCATCCCGTGGGAACGGAGCCGGCTCGTCGCCCACGGCGCCGACCTCGGTCTCCTGGAGCACGGTCGGGTCTGCGAGGCGATGCGCGCGGCGACGGAGGCGCCGAACGAGAAGCGCGCTCAGGAGCATCACGCGAACCTGCGTCGCGCCGAACGCGGAGTGGTCCTCGGGCCGCTCGACGCGGGGGTCCTGACGTTCACCGGCCAGTATCTGCACGGCGCGACGATTCCCCGGCGGCTGCCCGAGGCCGTCGACCCGGCGCTGCTGCCGCAGGTCATGCGCGTGATCGCGACCGCCGAGCAGGCGTGCGCGGGGATGCGGATCGGCCTCGACCCGCGGCGGGGGAACCGGGGCACGGACAAGCGCGACTGGGATGCGATGGCGGCGACGGTCGAGGCCGCGGTGCGCCGAGCACATCCCGGGCTCGCCGATGACGCGGTGCGTACGGTCAGCTTCCTGATGTGTTCGGAGGCCGCGGCCCGGTCGCGGAACGCCCCGGTGGAGGACGACGACGCCGCGCCCGATGCGGGCGCGGGAAAGACGGCCCTGTCGTTCACCGACGACAAGGGTGGCGAGAAGACGTGGCGACGGGACGGTACGCGTACCGCCTCCGCCGAGTTCTGGCAGTTCGTCGCCGACCGCTCCGCCGGGGACAACGACGTGTTCACCATCGAGGACGAGGAGATGGGCGAGGGGATCCAGTTGCACTTCTACGCGGACTCCATCGCCCGGATCACCACGGTGCGGCCCGGGGAGGGCGGCTCGGATCCGCAGTACCGGGTCGAGTACCGCCTGGTCGACGGCATCGGCGGGTACCGGGAGCTGGTGAGCGCCTTCGTCCGTGGCGGTTACGCCGCACTCGACCGGCACGGCCCCTGGGTGTCGGACGTCGCCGAGTTCGAGCGCGCGCGTCGTCGACGGTAGTCAGACCGTCGGGGTGGGAACCTCGACGCCCAGCACGGCCTGCTCGTCCGGGCGGTGCACCAGCACGTCGGCCAGGTAGGAGTGGACGGCCCGGCGCATCCCGACGTCCCGGCCGGCCTGTTCGGAGAGCAGCCACTTGTGCTCGATGATCTGGGCGAACAGCTCCTGCGGCTCCAGCTTGCGCCGCAGGTGCGCCGGCACCGCCCGGACCACCGGCTCGAAGACCTCGGTGAGCCAGCGGTGCGCCGCCTGCTGTTCGTCGGTCAGGTCGCTCTCCACCCGGTAGGCGTCCAGGTCGTTGAGGAGCTTGCGGGCCTGGTTCTCCTCGGCGTCCAGGCCGGTGAGCCGCAGCAGCCGGCGGGTGTGGTAGCCGGCGTCGACCACCTTGGGCCGTACCAGGTAGCGCCCGTTGTCGACGGTCGACAGCGCCACCTCGGCCACGTCGAAGCCCAGCTCGTTGAGGCGGCGGATGCGGCCCTCGATGTCGTGCCGGGCGGCGCGCTCGACCTGCTGCTCATAGGTGATCTCGTGCCAGAGCCGCTCGTAGCGCCGGACGACCTCCTCGCAGACCACCTCCGGGTCGATCGACTCGTGCAGCAGGCCGGCGGCCTGGAGGTCGAGCGCCTCGCCGAAGATGTTGACCCGGGCGATCTCCAGGTCCTCGCCGCGCTGGCCGTTGGAGAGCGACGGGTGCAGCGCCCCGGTCTCGGCGTCGACCAGGTAGGCGGCGAACGCGCCCGCGTCCCGGCGGAACAGCGTGTTCGACAGCGAGCAGTCGCCCCAGAAGAACCCGGTCAGGTGCATCCGCACGATCAGCGCGGCGAGCGCGTCGAGCAGCCGGTTCATCGTCTCCGGGCGCAGCGTGTTGGAGAACAGCGCGCGGTAGGGCAGCGAGAACTGGAGGTGCCGGGTGATCAGCACCGGGTCGAGCGGCTCACCGTCGTCGGTCTGCCGGTCGGCCACGATCGCGATCGCCTCGACCGACGGGAAGTCGATCCGCTCCAGCGCCCGCAGCAGGTCGTACTCGCGTTCGGCGACCCGCTCGCCGGTCTCCTTCACCGCGTAGACGAAGCCGCCGAGCCGGACGAACCGCACGATGTGCCGGGAGATGCCCTGGGGCAGCGCCACCAGGTGCTCGGCAGGCCACTGCTCCAGCGGGGTCGACCAGGGGAGGTCGAGCAGCGCCGGGTCGACGAGGGCCGAGGTGATCCGCACGGCAACCAGTGTGACCGCTGACCCGGCGGAGCGCTTCCCTTCGTGGTTCGGCACACAACCGCCTCGTGGTTCGGCACACAACCGCCGATGCCCGGCCGCCGTCGCCGGCCGGTAGCGTGGTCGCGTGCGCCAGACCTCAGGGGTACGCCGCGACCTGCGGCTGCGGCCCGTCCGACCGGCCGGTTGGTGGTGCGACGGGCTGCTGCTCGCCGCGCTGGTGGCGCTGACCGTGGCGCTCACCACCGGGCACCTGTTCGGGCTCGACCGGGCGGTCGCCGACTGGTCTGCCGCGCACCGGCCGACCGCCGCCCGGTGGGTGGCGATGGCGTTCAACCTGCTCGGCCAGGGCACCCCGCTGACGCTGCTGGCGGCCGGGCTGGGCGTGCTGCTGGCGTGGCGGGTGCGCTCGGTGCGGGCGGTGCTGCCGCCGGTGACCGCGTTCGTGCTGACGTTCTTCACCATCGGCCCGCTGAAGGTGTGGACGGCCCGCCCGGCGCCGAGCGCCAGCGTCAAGGAGCCGTTCCTGCCGCCCGAGCAGACGCTGCCGCTGTTCCAGCACGAGTTGCCGGTGCGCTTCGCCCAGTCGTACCCGTCGGGGCACGTGGCGAACGCGATCGTCTGGTACGGCGTACTCGCCCTGCTGCTGGTGCCGCTGCTGCGCTCGGTGGGCCGCACCGTGCCGGCCGGGCTGGTCACCGTGGTCCGGGTGGTGCCCCCGACGGCGGTCTTCTGCACCACCGTCTACCTGGGCTGGCACTGGCTCACCGACTCGGTCGCCGGGCTGCTGCTCGGGCTGCTGCTGGACCGGCTGCTGCGCCGGGTGCCCTGGAACGGCCTGCCGCTGCCGGCGCGGCTCGGTGGCTGGGCCCGGCCGGTCGACCAGCTCGACTGAAAATCCGCCTCTTGTCCCGGCGCATCGACGCCGGTATACATTTAGCAACCTTAACAGTTAAGTTTGTTAAATGTAGGAGGTGCACGTGCTGGCGAGACGAATCAGCCGCTGGCTGTCGGCCGGCGCCGCCGGTCTGCTGACCGCGGCCATGGCGGTGGTGGTGGCCGCCCCGGACGCCCGATCGGCCGTCGCCGACGACGAGGCGTGCCGGCCCGACGGGCTCTACCGCACGCCCGGGGTGTCGGTGCCCTACTGCACCGTCTACGACACCGCCGGCCGGGAGAAGATGGGCGCGGACCACACCCGCCGGATCATCGGCTACTTCACCAGTTGGCGGACCGGCCGCAACGGCGCCCCCGCCTACCTGGTCAACCAGATCCCGTGGCAGAAGATCACCCACATCAACTACGCGTTCGCGCACGTCGACGGCAACAACAAGATCTCCGTCGGCAACCCGGCCGCCGCGAACAACCCGGCCACGAACATGACCTGGCCCGGCGTGGCCGGCGCCGAGATGGACCCGGCCCTGCCCTACACCGGGCACTTCAACCTGCTCAACAAGTACAAGAAGCAGCACCCGAACGTCCGCACGCTGATCAGCGTCGGCGGCTGGGCCGAGACCGGCGGCTTCATCGACGACAACGGCAACCGGCTCGACTCCGGCGGCTTCTACCGGATGACCACCACCGGCACCAACACGGTCAACACCGCCGGCATCAACACGTTCGCCGACTCGGTGGTGACGTTCCTGCGCACGTACGGCTTCGACGGGGTGGACATCGACTACGAGTACCCCACCTCCAACAACAAGGCCGGCAACCCGCTCGACTTCGCCCAGGCCGACGCCAAGCGGGCCGGCCTCAACGCCTCGTACCAGGTGCTGATGCGCACGCTGCGGGAGAAGCTCGACCGGGCCGCCGCCACCGACGGCCGGCACTACCTGCTCACCGTGGCCGCGCCCGCGTCCGGGTGGCTGCTGCGCGGCATGGAGTCCTACCAGGCGTTGCAGTACCTCGACTACGTCAACGCGATGTCGTACGACCTGCACGGCGCGTGGAACCACTTCGTCGGGCCGAACGCGGCGCTCTACGACAACGGCGACGACGCCGAGCTGGCCGCCGGCGGCGTGTACGGCGCGTACTCCGGCATCGGCTACCTGAACACCGACTGGGCGTACCACTACTTCCGGGGCGCGCTGCCCAGCGGCCGGATGAACATCGGCGTGCCCTACTACACCCGGGGCTGGCAGGGCGTCACCGGCGGCACCAACGGGCTGTGGGGGCGGGCCGCGCTGCCCGACCAGACGAAGTGCCCGGCCGGCACCGGCGGCTCGATCGGCTCCACCACCCCCTGCGGCAACGGCGCGGTCGGCATCGACAACCTCTGGCACGACCTCGACGCCGCCGGCAACGAGGTGCCCGGCGGCGCCAACCCGATGTGGCACGCGAAGAACCTCCAGGCCGGCATCACCGGCGACTACCTGACCGGGTACGGCCTCACCCCGGCCACCGACCCGGCCGACCGGATCAGCGGCAGCTACGCCCGCAACTACTCGGCCGCGCTGGCCGCGCCCTGGCTGTGGAACGCCGACAAGAAGGTCTTCCTCTCCACCGAGGACGACCAGTCGCTCGCCGCCAAGGCCGACTACGTGGCCGCCAAGGGCATCGGCGGCGTGATGATCTGGGAACTGGCCGGCGACTACGGCTACGACGCCGCCAAGGGCCGGTACGGCATGGGCGACACGCTCACCACGCTGCTCTACGACAAGCTGAAGACCGCACCGGCGTACGGCGCCCGCAAGGCGGGCATCACCATGCCCACCCGGACGCTGGACGTGGCGGTCGACATGGGCGGCTTCGCGCTCGGCGACAACAACTACCCGATCAACCCCGAGCTGCGGCTGACCAACAACACCGGCGCGCCGATCCCGGCCGGCGCGCAACTGGAGTTCGACTACCCGACCACCACCCCGGCCACGCTCAGCCAGCAGTCCGGCTGGGCGCTCACCACGGTCTCCACCGGCCACACCGGCAGCAACGTGGGTGGCCTGAAAGGCGACCACAACCGGGTACGCCTCACCGTGCCGGCCGCCATCGCGCCCGGCGCGTATGCCGAGGTGACGCTCAACTACCAGCTCCCGATCTCCGGCCCGGCCAACCTCACGCTCGCGTTCGGCGGCCAGACGTACGCGCTGGCCTCGGACCGGGCGCGCGGCGGCGAGGTGGTCGGCCCGTCGCCGAGCCCGACCGGCTCCACCCCGCCCGGCGGGGGCACCTGCACCGCGCCGGCCTGGTCGGCGGCCACCGCGTACTCCGGTGGGGCGACCGTGTCGTACGCCGGGCGCACCTGGACCGCGAAGTGGTGGACCCAGGGCGAGACGCCTGGTAGCGCGGCGGTCTGGGCCGACCAGGGCGCCTGCGCCGGCTCCCCCACGCCCACGCCCACCGCCTCCCCGACGCCCACCGGCACGCCCTCGCCGACACCCACCGGCGGGACCTGCACCGCGCCGGCCTGGGCCGCCGGCACGGCGTACTCCGGTGGTGCGGTGGTGTCCTACGGCGGGCACCGGTGGACCGCGCGGTGGTGGACCCAGGGCGACGTCCCGGGGACCAACAGCCAGGGCGTCTGGACCGACAACGGCCCCTGCTGACCTCGATCCCGGTGCCGCCGGCGGAATCCCGTCGGCGGCACCGGCCGTTCACGTCCGGCCCCTAGGCTGCCGGTGTGGAACAGCTGGCACGCCGGCTCGGCGTACCCGACGCGGTCGTCATCGGTCTGGGGTCGATGCTCGGCGCGGGCGTCTTCGTGGTCTTCGCGCCGGCCGCGTCGGCGGCCGGCGGCACCGGGCTCCTGGTCGCGCTCGCGCTGGCCGGCTTCGTCGCGTTCTGCAACGCCACCAGCTCGGCGCGGCTCGCCGCCCGCTACCCGGAGTCCGGCGGCACCTACGTCTACGGCCGGGAGCGCCTGCACCCGTTCGCCGGCTTCCTCGCCGGCTGGGGGTTCGTGGTCGGCAAGACGGCGAGCTGCGCGGCCATGGCGCTGACCGTCGGGGCCTACCTGTGGCCGGGGCGGGCGCGGCTCGTCGCGGTCCTCGCGGTGGTGGCGGTGACCGCGGTGAACCTGCGCGGCATCGGCAAGACCGCGACCGCCACCCGGATCCTGGTCGCGGTGGTGCTCACCGTGCTGGCCGTGGTCGCGGTGACCGGCGCGCCGCAGGTGACGGCCGACCGGCTCACCGCCCCCGTCGACGTCGGGGCACACGGCGTGCTCACCGCCGCCGGCCTGCTCTTCTTCGCGTTCGCCGGGTACGCGCGGATCGCCACGCTGGGCGAGGAGGTCCGCGACCCGGAGCGCGCCATCCCCCGCGCGGTGCCGCTGGCGCTCGGCGCGGTGCTGGCGATCTACCTGACCCTGGCCGTGGTCGCGCTCGGCGTGCTGGGCACCGACCGGCTGGCCGCCTCCCCGGCGCCACTGGTCGACGTGGTGACCGCCGCCGGCCACCCCGGGCTGGCCTGGCTGGTCCGGGCCGGGGCCACCGTCGCGGTGACCGGGGTGCTGCTCTCGCTGCTGGCCGGCGTCGGGCGCACCACGCTGGCGATGGCCCGCCGACACGACCTGCCGGGCGCGCTGGCCGCCGTGCACCCCCGCCACCTGGTGCCACACCGGGCCGAGCTGGCCGTGGCCGCCGTGGTGATCGTGGTGGTGGCGCTCGCCGACGTCCGGGGCGCGATCGGCTTCTCCAGCTGCACCGTGCTTGTCTACTACGCGATCACCAACGCCGCCGCGCTGACGCTCGACCGTGACCCGGCCCGGAAGCTGCCGGTGCGGGCGCTCGCGGCCCTGGGGCTGGCGGGCTGCCTACTGCTCGCGGTCAACCTGCCGCTGCCCAGCGTGCTCGGCGGCTTCGGCGTGCTCGCTCTCGGCGCCGCCGGGTACGCCCTCCCCCGCGTCCGCACGACCTGAACCCGGCTCACTCGTCCGGGTGTCTGGGCGGCGGCACGGGCGTGGTCTCGCGCAGCAGGGCGGTCAGCCCGGCCCGCCGGGCCACCACCGTCAGCCGGTCGCCGGCGCGCAGCACCACGCGCGGATCGACCGACCAGTCGCCCTTCTGCCCGGCCCGGGTGTGCGCGAGCAGGCGCACCTCGCCGGGGCGGGCCACCGCGCCGAGCGGACGCCCGTCCAGCGGCGAGCCGGCCACCACCGGCACCTCGGTGACCAGCAACGCGTGCCGGTCGACCGGGATGGTGGCGATCACCGCGCGGTCCAGCAGGGCCGCCGCGAACGACGGCGCGGCCAGGTAGGAGACGCTGCGCGAGATGCCGATGCCGAACGCCTGCTGGATCCGCTCGGCGAAGTCGCCGTCGAACAGCCGCAGCACCACCCGCAGGTCGGGGTCGAGGGAACGGGCGATCAGCGCGGCGCGCAGGTTCGCCCCGTCGTCGGTGGAGACCACCACCAGCGCCTGGCTGGTGTCGACCGAGGCGGAGCGGAGCGTCTCCTCCAGGCCGGCGTCACCGACGATCACCGGCACCCCGAGCCGGTGCGCCAGCGCCGCGCCGCGCGCGTCCGGGTTCTTGTCGATGGCCACCACCTCGACGCCGAAGTCGTGCAACTGGGCCATCACCCGGGTGCCGATGTTGCCCAGCCCGACCACCACCACGTGCCCGGAGCGGTCCGGCTGGATCCGGCCGGTGTGCAGGGCCAGCCGGGCGTTGACGATGCCGTCGACCACGGCGGCCGTGATCAGCGGGATCAACGCCAGCCCGGCCAGGTTCAGCACCACCTGCATGACCTGCGCGGCGACCGGCTTGTTGACGTCCGGGTCCTGGCCGCTGAGCGTGGTGACCAGGGTGAGGTAGAGCGCCTCACCCCAGGTGACCGCCGCCGCGCGGGCGTTCAGCCAGCCCAGCACCGCGATCACCCCGAGCAGCACCAGCACCGCGATGCCGATCTTGCGGGTGGCGAAACTGCGGATCGCGCGGAGCAGCACCTCCACCGGCTGCCGGCGTCGCCGGGCCCGCACCAGCCGGCGCGCGGCCAGCTCGGTGCCGGGCGGCCGGCCGGTCGCCTCGGCCAGCACCACGTCGGCCGTGGCCTCGTCGGCGGGCAGCACCCGGACCAGCTCCGGGTCGGTCGTGACGGCCAGGCCGCAGACCACGTCCTGCGGGCGTACGTCGGCGCGGCGAGCCACGTAGAGCGTACGGCCGGCGTGCCGGAAGTGGGTCGGGGCCAGCTCGCCCAGCGCGGCGGCGACGAAGGCGGGCGCGGCCATCGACGCGTCGGAGAGCACCGCCGAGCCGGGGAAGAGCTGCCGCAGCCCGTCCGCCAGGTTGGTGTTGAACATCCGCGCCACCAGGCGCAGCCGGGGCTCGACCTCCTGGGCGCAGAGCGCGGCGTGCATGTTGCCCACGTCGTCCTGGTGCAGCAGGGCCAGGCCGTCCGCGTCGGCCAGCCCGGCCCGGCGGAACGTGGCCTCGTCGAGCCGGTCCGCCGCGACCACGCGTACCCCGGGCACGTCCCGCCCGTCCGGGCCGTCGGAGCGGCGGCGCTCCGGCACCACGAGCGTGACCCGCACCTGACCGGCGGTCGGGCCGGCGCCGAGCAGCGCCCGGACCACCCAGTAGGCCAGCGGGTCGGAGCCGCAGACCACGAAGTGGGGGCGCTCGTCGCCGTTCGAGCGGAGCCGCCACCCGGTCGCGCGGCGCGCACGGTCGCGCAGGGGCTCGGCCATGCCCGGATCGTAGTCAGCCGCTCGCGGCACGCACAGCCCCCTGCGATCTTGAAGGCATGGTGCCGCCGGGTACGGGTAGAGCACCGCCATGCAGACGTTCCTGCCGTATCCGGACTTCCTGGCCAGCGCCCGGGCCCTGGACCAGAAGCGGCTGGGCAAGCAGCGCGTGGAGGCCATCCAGGTGCTGCGCGGGCTGACCCGCCCGGACTACGGCTGGCGCAACCACCCGGCGGTGAAGATGTGGGCCGGGTACGAGGAGGCGCTCACCCGATACGGGCTGGACATGTGCGCGGTGTGGTGCGAGCCCGGCCGGGCGGACACCTGCGCCGCCACGCTCGCCACCGACCTCGCCACCGCCTGCGGCATCACCACGATCCGGACCCAGGACGCGCTTGCCGCCACCGGCGACCTGCCGCCCTGGCTGGGCCGCGACGACCTGCACCGCAGCCATCGGTCGTCGCTGCTGCGCAAGGATCCCGCCCACTACGCGCCGATCTTCCCCGCCGACACCCCGCCCGACCTGGACTACGTCTGGCCCGCCTCGGACCGCCCCCGCCGCTGAGTGAAAGGAGGGGCCCCTTATTAACGCCTCCGGTAGAGCAGGGTCCCCTTCTCACACCCGGAGCCGGGCGCCTGTTAAGAGGGGGCCCTTCCTCTACCTGAGGCGTTAATAAGGGGCCCCTCCTTAAGCCTCAGGCACACTGGGGAGCACTGTTGAGCGGAGGGTGGGGCGTGGGGCTGTCGCAGAAGGTTGGTCGGCTCATCGGCGTACGTGAGCACGTGGTGGACCCGGGCGGTGGTGGCGCGCCGCGCGTGCCGCGCCCGGCGTCGGCGCTGGTGGTGGGTGGTGGCATCGCCGGGATGTCGGCGGCGGTGGTGCTGGCCGAGCGCGGCGTGTCGGTGACCGTGCTGGAGGCCGCGCCGCACCTCGGCGGCCGGCTCGGCGCCTGGCCGGAGGCGCTGGCGGACGGCCCGCAGCAGAACGAGCACGGGTTCCACGCGTTCTTCCGGCAGTACTGGAACTGGCGCGCGATCCTGCGTCGCGTCGACCCGACGCTCGGTTTCCTCAAGCCGATCCCCGGCTATCCGATCCTGTCCGCGCAGTGGCCGACCGAGGAATTCGGCAAGTTGCCGCCGGCCCCGCCGGCCAACCTGCTGGCGCTGCTGCTGCGCAGCCCGAGCCTGCGCCTGTCGGACCTGCGGGCGATGGACCGGGACGCCGCGTTGCCGCTGCTCACCTACGACCCGGTGCGCACCTACGCGGAGTTCGACGAGCGGACCGCGGACGAGCTGCTCACCTCGCTGCGGCTGCCGGACCGCGCCCGCGCCATGCTGTTCGAGGTCTTCTCGCACTCGTTCTTCAACCACGAGGCGGAGATGTCGGCCGCCGAGATGATCGCCCAGTTCCACTTCTACCTGCTCGGCAACCCGGAAGGGCTGGCCTTCGACTGCCCGGACGAGGACTACGCGACGGCGATCTGGGAGCCGCTGACCCGGTACGTGGAGAAGCACGGCGGTCGGGTGCTGACCGGCACGCCGGCGGCCCGGCTGGACCGTACGCCTGAGGGTTGGCGGGTGACCGGCGCCGACGGCGACGGCTGGGAGGCCGGGCATGTGGTGCTCGCCGTCGACCCGCCGGCGCTGGCCGCGCTTGTCGACGCCTCCCCCGGCCTGGTCGCGACCGCGCCCGAGCTGGTGGCGCGGATGCCCGCGTTCGGCCGGCCCGGCCCGCCGTACGCGGTGGCGCGCTACTGGATGGACGGCGACGTCCGCCGGGACCGTGCGGTGTTCAGCGGCGTCTCCCGCCAGCCCACGCTGGACTCGGTGACGCTGTACCACCGGCTGGAGGCCGAGCCGCGCCGCTGGGCGGAGCGCACCGGCGGTTCGGTGGTCGAGTTGCACGCGTACGCCTGCGAGCCGGACGTGCCCGCCGACGAGTTGGCCGCCCGCATGCTGCGGGAGCTGACCGCGCTCTGGCCGGAGGTGGCCGACCTGCGGGTGCGTGAGCTGCGTGCCCGGGTCGAGGCGCAGGCCCCGGCGTTCACCCCGGGCAGCCACGCCGGCCGGCCGGGGGTTCGCACCGACGCCGAGGGGCTCTATCTGGCCGGGGACGGGATCCGGACCGAGTTCCCGAGCGCGTTGATGGAGCGTTCGGCGGCCACCGGGATCATCGCGGCGAACCACATTCTGCGGGCGGAGGGCGCGGCGGCCGAGCCGGTCCGGTCGATCCGTCCGCGCGGCCTGCTGGCCGGCCGGTCCCGATGATCCGTCGATAAACGGTCAAATAACGCATTAAGGTCAAGCGGTGAGCACCGCGACGCGGACGGAGGAGCGGCGGGACGAACGTTCGGTCGTGGTCACCGCGCTGCGGCTCGGCTGGTCCATGGCGGACGCCTACCACCACGCGCAGACCGCCGACCTGACCGACGGCGGGGACCGACCGGCGACCGCCCCGGCGAAACTGTCCAACCTGACCGAGATGTCGGGGCGGCACCGGCTCGGCATGTACCTGGACGGCGTGGACGTGGCGCTGGCCCGGATCGCCGCGCTGACCCCGGCCGGCCGGGTGCTGCCGGCGACCGCCGCCGCCCGGCGGGCCGCCGGTTTCGACCGTGAGCCGCTGCTGTTCGCGCTCGACGAGCTGAACGTCGACGTGCTGCGCTGGACGATGGCCACCGACCACCGGGTCGGGGTGGCGTACCGGCTCGGCCGTTCGCTCGCCGACACGGTCCGGCGCGGCGACGGCACCGAACTGGTCCGGCGGTTCGGCGGGCGGCAGTTCCAGCTCAGCCGGTGGCTGGACGAGCTGGCCAGCGTGCTGCCGCCGTACTCGGCGGCGGTGGTGCGCCGCTCGCTGGCCGCCTGGACCACCGCCGTCGGTCGCGCCTCGGTCGGCGACCCGACCGAGGCCGGGCTCGCCGAGCTGGCCCGCGAGCTGCGCAACCAGGGCGACCTGTGGCAGGACGTGCTGACCGGCGGCCTGCATCCACGGGACCTGCTGGACGAGGAGAACTGGGCGGTGGTGGCCCGGAACCTGGTCATCCGGGACCGGAAGCTGGTGGTGCAGGCAGCCCGGGGCATCTTCTGGCCGGTGCTGGCACCGCTGCTGGCGGTGCTGCTGGCGGTGGTCGGCACCAGCGCCGCCGCGGCGGTCGGCTCCCCCACCACCCGGGCGGCGGTGGCGCTCGTCGGTCTCGGGGCCGGGCTCACCGCGATCTGGCGGTCGATCTCCACCCCGACGCTGTCGGTGGCCGCCGAGGTGAACCGGCCGCTGCTGGAGAGCGAACTGGTGGCGCAGATGAGCGCCCGGATCGACCGCCCGCTCACCGCCGCCCGCCGGGCCGGACGGGCCGGCCGGCAGCGACCGCCCTCCGACGGGAGATCGAAATACGTTGCCCACGTCTCCGGCGTGGACCTACCGTGAACGCGCAAGGTCAACCACCGCTCCGGGAGCCGTCCATGTCGCTGCGATCCGCCACCACGAAGACGTCGTGGCTGCTCGGCGACGGCTGCCCAGGGTCCGGACGGCCCGACTGACGCGCACGTCGCGCGCCCACGTCGTCGCCGCCCGGTCCCCGTGGACCGGGCGGCTTTTTCGTCGCCGCACCACCGACCGATCGTGAAGGGAGAGCCCGGTGGACGCCGTCCTCGTCATCAACGCCGACCTCGGCCCGCTGCACCGGGTCACCGTCCAGCACGCGATCCGGATGCTCTGCCGCCGGGTCGCGGAGATCCACGAGTCCGAGCCGGACCGGCTCATCGGCGTCTTCCCGATGCCGCGGGTGGTCCGCCTCGTCCGGTACGTGGTGACGCGCTGGCGGTTCAGCGCCGGCCCGGCCTGGTCCCGGGCCGGGGTGCTGGCGCGCGACGGCCGGCGGTGCGCCTACTGCGACCGCCCGGCCAGCACGGTCGACCACATCGTGCCCCGCTCCCGCGGCGGCCGTAACACCTGGGGGAACACCACCGCCGCCTGCTACGCGTGCAACCAGCGCAAGGGTGACCGGACCCCGGCCGAGGCGGGCATGCCGCTGCGGCGGGAGCCGGCGACGCCGAGCTGGGTCGCGCTGGCGCGGTGACGGACGGGCCGGCGGGCACAGGGGGCGGCGCCGGGGGTACGCCTCCGGCGCGGCGCCCGCCGGCCCCACCGTCACCGGTCCCCGGGACTCGACCGTCACCGGTCGAGGTGGCGGGCGAGTCCGCCGAGCAGGAGGTCGAGTCCGCCGTCGAACTCGTCGTCCGGGCCGACCGCACCGGCCGCGCGCGCGGTCTCGGCCAGCAGGGGGAAGTCTTCCCGGGGCAGCGCCGCGATGACCGCCGTACCGGGGTCGGCCAGTGCGCCGAGGTGCTCCATCTGGATCGCGCCGACCACGTAGCCGAGCAGGGCGCGGAACGCGACCACCCGGCGGGTGCCGACGAGACCGGCCCGGGTCAGCACCGCGAGCACCGCCTCGCCCCAGCGCAGGATGCCGGGTGAGCGGTGGCGGTGCGCGGGGAGCAGCGGCACCACGGCCGGGTGGGCCCCGACCGCGACGCGCACCCGGCCGACCAGATCCCGGATGCCGTCCGGCCACGGGACGTCCACCGGCGGACGCGTGTCGACCCGGTCGAGAACCCGCTCGACGACCAACGACTCCAGTTCGTCGCGGTCGGCGACGTAGCGGTAGAGGCCCATCGTGCTGGTGCCGAGCTGCGCACCGACCGCCCGCATGGTGAGGCCGGCGAGGCCGTCCCGGTCGAGCACCGCGAGCGCCGCGTCGGCGAGCTGGGCCGGGGTCAGGGAGCGGCGTCCCGGTCGGGAGGGGTGGTGGTCCAGGCCTTGGTCGCTTATCGGCTCTGACCAGTGTCGCTCCGCGTAAGAACGCCTTGCGCCGCCGAGTTCACCTCGCGCCGCCTTTGCTCTGCAGCCACGGAAGCACCATGCACGTACCGTGGCAACGACAGGTCGATCGCCGCCGCGCCACGTGGACCGAAAACCCTGTTCAGGGCCATGATGCGCCGGTGGTTGCAGAGCAAAGGGGGCGGAGGACCACGCCCGCCCCCGCGCTCACCGGCACGCTGAGCGACGATCGCGCGAAGTCACGCACAGTAACAAGTGGATGCGGGCGGCAAGGGGCTACGACGGCGGTGCCGGTCAGAGCGGACGGACCCGCAAAAACGCCTCGCCCGGCGTGCGTCGCGGGGGATCTGCCAGCAGACGATGCCGGACATCGCCGCCATGATGCCGATCAGGACCAGCCCGATCGGAGCGAGACCGAGCAGCGCCTGACCGATGGTCAACGTCAGCGGGAACCGGCCAACGGGACGAGCAAGCGCCGGCCACAAGACGGTCAGCGAGGGGCCGGCGGCGTCCAGCCGAAGCGCGGCGGTCGGCGGTCGTTGGCCGCCGCCACCCCCTCGCGGGCCTCGCCGCTGTCCCGCACCTGCGCGTGCCACCAGGCGATCCGGTCGGCGTCGGCGCGCCCGTCGATGATCTCCTTGGCGGCCGTCACGGTGAGCCGGGAGCGCCCGGCCACGGTGGCGGTCAGCGCCGCCACCCGGTCGGCGAGCGCGGCGGCCGGCAGCACCTCGTCGACCAGGCCGATCCGCAGCGCCCGCTCGGCGTCGACGAGGTCGCCGGTGAACAGCAGGTGTTTGGCTGCCGACGGCCCGACCAGGCCGGCCAGCCGGCGGGTGGTCGGCGCCGGATAGACCAGGCCGAGCCGCGCCGGCGGTACGCCGAACCGGGCGTCCGCCGCGGCCAACCGCAGGTCGCAGGCCACGGCGAGCTGGCAGCCGCCGCCGACGCAGGCGCCCTCGATCGCGGCGACGGTGGGGCGGCCGAACGCGGCGAGCCGTTCCTCGGCGGCCACCGCGATGCTGTGGTCGCCGGCGGCCAGCAGCTCGTCCAGGTCGCCGAGGTCGGCGCCGGCGCAGAACGTGCCGGCCGCGCCGGTGAGCACCAGCACCCGGACCGCCGGGTCCGCCTCCAGACCGTCGAGCAGCACCGGGAGCTGCCGCCACATGGCCGGGGTCATGGCGTTGCGCCGGGCCGGGTTCCGGATCACCACGGTCGCCACCGGGCCGTCCACCGTGACGGTCAACTCCGCGTCGGACATGGTGCGACCGTAACGGGCGGGGCCCGGCGACCACCCGTGTGGGGTGGCCGCCGGGCCCCGGGGTCGGGCGGTCAGGTCAGGAGACGTTGACCGCGGTGTCGTCGATGACGAACGACGTCTGGAGGGACGCGTCCTCGGTGCCGGTGAACTTCAGCGTCACGGTCTGCCCGGCGTACGCGGCCAGGGAGAACGACTTCTGGCTGTAGCCGGTGGCCTTGTTCAGGTTCGAGTAGGTCGCCAGCGTCGCCAGCACCGTGCCGGACGAGTTGAGCACCTGCACGTTCAGCTTGTCGTACTGCACGCTGGTGGTGGACTCGGCCGAGTCGATGTGCAGCCAGAAGCTGAAGTTGTAGGTCGAGCAGCCGCTCGGCAGCGCCACCGACTGCGCGATGTTCTCGTTGCTGCTGTAGCCGTAGCCGTTCAGCCAGGCGAACCGGGTGCCGCCGTGCGCCGACTGGCCGCTGAAGGCGCCGATCGCGCCGGTGGTGCCGGTCCACGGGCTGGTGCCGGTCTCGAAGCCCGCGTTGCCGAGCTTCTGGCCGGCGCCGGTGCAGCCGCCGCCGGTGCCGGTGACGGTCAGCGAGTACGTGGCGGACTTCGCGCCCGACGTCGCGTTGCCGGTGACCGTCACCGAGTAGGTGCCGGTCGGCGTGCTCGCGCTGGTGGCGATGGTGAGCGTGGACGAGCCGCCCGAGGTCACCGAGGCGGGGCTGAACGACGCGGTGGCGCCGGTCGGCAGGCCGGACGCGGAGAACGTCACGGTCTGCGCGGTCCCGCTGGTGGTGGCGGTGGCGACGGTGGCGGTGGCGGAACCGCCCTGGACGACCGAGCCGGCGGTCGGGGAGAGCGACACGGAGAAGTCGTTCCCGGTGGAGCTGCACGGCGCGTCGCTGCCGGCCACGTTCACCGCGGTCCACGCCGCCTGGACGGCCTTGTACTCGGTGGAGCAGTTGCCGTACAGGTCGGTCGCCGCCCGCAGGGTGTACGCCCGGGCCGTGTTCGACGGGGTGGTGGTGTTCACGTACGAGGTGTTCGAGGTGAAGTACACGTCGAGCGCCCGGTACCAGATCTTCTCCGCCTTGGCGCGACCGATGCCGGTCACCGCCGGGGCCGAGCCGCAGACCGGCGAGGTGCCGTACGCGGTGGCGCCGGTGCCCTCGGCCAGGTTGAAGTAGAAGTGGTTGCCGACGCCGGAGGAGTAGTGCACGTCCTTGTTCTTCGTGCTGGTGGACCAGCAGGAGTCGGACGAGCCGTCCAGCGACGGGTTGTACATGTAGCGCAGCGGCGTGCCGTTGCCGTTGATGTTGATCTTCTCGCCGACCTGGTAGTCACCCGGGTCGCTGGGCGCGGCGGCGTAGAACTCCATCATGTTGCCGAAGATGTCGCTGGTGGCCTCGTTGAGGCCGCCGGACTCACCGGAGTAGACCAGGCCGGACAGCGCCTCGGTGACGCCGTGGCTCATCTCGTGGCCGGCCACGTCCAGCGAGACCAGCGGGCGGGAGTTGCTCGACCCGTCGCCGTAGGTCATCTGGGAACCGTCCCAGAACGCGTTGACGTAGTTGTTGCCGTAGTGCACCCGGCTCGGCACGCCCTGGCCGTTGCCGAAGATGCCGTTGCGGCCGTGCACGTTGAGGAAGTAGTCGAACGTCTTGGCGGCGCCGAAGTGGGCGTCCACGGCGGCCGACTGCCGGTTGGAGTTGGCGCCGTTGCCCCACGCGTTGTCGGCGTCGGTGAACGTGGTGCAGGTCGAGGTGCCGTTGTTCATGTCGCAGGTACGGCCGTTGCCGTGCGACGGGTCGATCATCGAGTACGTGCTGCCGGAGAGCGTGGTGTCGATGCTGACCGAACCGGTGTAGATGCCCTGGCCGCTGCCGACCACCGACTCGATCTCGTCGTACGAGCCGATCACCTTGCCGGTGGTGGCGTCCGTGATGACGTGCAGCTTCGACGGCGTCTGCTTGTCCGCCTTCCAGCCGGAGGCGACCGTCTCCCAGGCCAGCCGGCCCTTGCCGCTGCTGGCGTCCACGAACAGCTCGGGCGCGCCGACCGAGGTGAGGCTGCCGGAGAACGCCTTGCGCGCGCTGGCCTTGGCGGCGTCCGCGCCGACCTTGGCGCTGGTGCCGAGCGTCAGCGGGGCGGACAGGCCGACCGAGGTGCCGCTCATGGTGCCGTTCGGGGCGGTGTGCACGACGAAGTCGCCGCCGTAGACCCGCAGGCCCTGGTAGGTCCGGGTGTAGCGGGTGTGTGCCGCCCCGGAGGGGTCGACCTTGGTGCGGACGGCCTGGTACGCCTCCCCGCCGGCACCCTGCACGGCGCCGGGGTTGGCGCGGAGCAGGCTGTCGGCGCGTGCCGCGGCGGCACGCTCGGGGCTGGGGGCGCTGGGCGCTGCCGCTTGCGCCGTGCTGGTGACGCAGGCCAGCACGCCGCTGGTGAGCAGCGCTGCGCTGACGGCGGCGACGGTTCTTTTCACATGCCCTCCTGAAAGGAAGTTGTGACGGGGGTAGTCACTCATGTAGATATAGCTGAGACATCGACAGACGTGAAAGAGGGCGACGGTTTCCCGCCTCAGACACTGACCGAACGGATGAGGGGGGCGCGGTGGTCCGGAACCGGGTGGCCCCGTCGTGCGTCCGATCGGTATGAGAGCAGCCCCCGCCGCGGCGATCGCCCTCGCCGCCGTCCTCACCCCGCTCGCCGGCTGCGCCCGGGCCGACACGCCGGCCCCGGTCGGACCGGCCGTCACCGGACTGCCCGGCGTCGAGGTGGTCCTCGTGCGTTCCGGCGGCATCGCCGGGCTGACCGACACCATCACCGTGCGGCCGGACGGTCACTGGACGAAGACCGACCGGGCCGGCGCCACCCGCGACGGCCGGCTCGCCGACGCCGACCTCGACCGGCTGCGGCAGCTCACCGTCGACCCCCGGCTGACCGCCGAGGCCGCCGTCACCGTGCCGGCGACCATGTGCGCCGACGCGTTCAGCTACCGGCTCACCATCGGCCCGACCACCAGCTCCTACGTGGACTGCCCGCCGCAGGCGACCCCGCCGGCCGCCACCGCCGAGGTGGTCGGCCTGCTCACCCGCGCCACCGGCTGACCCGGGCCGGTCACCAGCCGGCCGCCGCCGCGTGCAACGTCCGCCGCACGGCCTCCGTCTCGCGCCGCCCGGCCACCGCCGGCCGGGCCGCGAGGAAGAGCGTGTTGAGTGGCGGCACCGGCGGCGCGAGCAGCGCCCGCACCGCGCCCGAGGCCAGCTCACCCCGACAGAGGTACGCCGGCAGCACGCTCACCCCGGCGCCCGCCACCACGGCCGACCGGACCGCCCGCAGGTCGGCCACGACCAGGCTGGGGGTGCGGGTGAGCCGGGTGTCGAAGACGGTGCGCCAGTAACGGCGCAGGATCGGCGCCTCCTCGCCGTAGGCGACCAGCGGCACGTCGCGCAGCGCCGCCGGGGTCACCGGGCCGGCCAGCCGCTCCGCCCAGACCGGTGCCGCCACCAGCACGAACTCCTCGTCGTAGAGCGGCTCGACGACCACCCCGCGCCGGCGTGGCCGCACGCTCGTCACCGCCAGGTCGAGCCGGCCGGCGACCAGGTCGTCCAGCAGCCGCTCCGGCATCCCGGCGACCACCCGCAGCTCCAGGCCGTCGGCCACCAGCCCGGCAAGTGCCGGCAGCACCCGCTCGCCGAGCAGCTCGGCCGGCCCGCCGAGGAAGACCGTCCGGGCGTACGCCGCGTCCGACTCCTCGGTCAGCACGGCGGCGAGCCGGTCCAGTGGCTCGGCCACCCGGCGGGCCAGCTCGTCCCCGGCGGCGGTCGGGGTGACGCCCCGGGGCAGCCGGTCGAACAGCGGTCGCCCGACCGCCTCCTCCAGCGCCCGGAGCTGCGCGGTCACCGTGGGCTGCGCCACACCGAGCAGTTCGGCCGCGCCGGTGACCGACCCGGCCCGGTGCACGGCGAGGAAGCTGCGGAGCAGGTCCAGCGACACCTTCACATCAGCAAACCTATCGCCGACGTGACTCTCGCCTATTGGTCAGCTATGGCTCGGCGCGTCAGCATGGTGGGCATGACTCGTGCACTCATCGCGCTGACCAGCCATTCCGACCTCGGCACCACGGGCCGCAAGACCGGCTACTACGTGGGCGAGGCCGCCGAACCGTGGGAGGTCTTCCGGGCCGCCGGGTACGACGTCGACCTGGTGTCGGTGGCCGGCGGCGAGCCGCCGACCGACGGCCGGGACAACGACGACAAGACCCAGAACGACTTCCTCGCCACCGCCGGCGTGACGGACACCCCGAAGGCGGCGGACGTCGACCCGTCCGGTTACGACGTGATCGTCTTCGCCGGCGGCCACGGCACGATGTGGGACTTCCCCGACGACCCGGACCTGGCCCGGATCGCCCGCTCGGTCTACGAGCGCGGCGGCGTGGTCGCCGCCGTCTGTCACGGCCCCTCCGCGCTGGTGAACCTCACCCTCTCCGACGGTTCGCGGCTGATCGCCGGCAAGCGGGTGGCCGGCTTCACCAACGACGAGGAGGCCGCCGTCGGCCTCACCGACGCGGTGCCGTTCCTGCTCGCCGACAAGCTCGCCGAGGCCGGCGCGCAGCACGTGCCGGCGCCGAACTTCACCGAGCACGTGGTGGTCGACGGCCGCCTGGTCACCGGCCAGAACCCGCAGTCCGCCCGCGCCCTGGCCGAGGCCGTGGTGAAGCTGCGCGGCTGAGCGGCGGCGCGGCGCCGGTCGCCCGTGCCCGGCGCGGCGCGGCGCCGACCTTCGGGTGGCGGCGCGCAGGTGCCACTCCGGCTCCCCGCCGACCGGGTCGGCCGGCCCGCCGCGGCGCGGACGGTGCGGTGCGGTGCGCGCCTCAGAAGCGGTAGTCGTCCGGCAGGCCGGTGGCGCGCAGCTCGGGCGGCAGGTGGGCGGCGTCGTTCAGCGCGACCACCGTCGGCGGGCCGGCCGAGCTGTAGCGGATCACGGTCAACGCGCAGTTGGCGTGGTTGAGCCCGATCCACCGGCGCTCCGGCGCCTCCAGGGCGTGCCGCACCAGCCAGGCGACCAGGAAGTTGTGGGTCACCACCAGCTCACGGACGTCGCCGGAGGCGGGGGCGGTGGCGAACCGGGCCACCGCCTCCGCCGTCACGCGCGGCCCGTCCCGCCGGTCCCGCTCGGAGAACTGGGCGAGGAACGCCGCGTACCGCTCCGGCAGGCCGGCCGGGTCGGTGTCGTGCGGCATGTGGTCACCGGCCCGGTCGTCGACGCGTACCGGAACACCTGGCAGCTCCGCCGCGACCAGCGCGGCGGTCTCCGCGGCCCGGGCCAGCGGCCCGTGGTGGACCGCGTCGAGGCGCGCACCGCGCAGGCGTTGCCCGAGCAGCGTGGCCTGCCGACGGCCCCGCGCCGACAGGCCGGTGTCCGCCTCCTGCTCGGGAGAGTCCTGCTCGGCGTGTCGGGCCAGGAACAGCAGGCGGCTCGCCATCGGTCACCTCGTCAAGATCGGGATGCCGACCCTAACCGGCCGGCCGCGATCCCCGCAGCCCGCGATCACCCGCGCGGATGCATCTGGCCGATCCGGATCCGGTTGCCGAACGGGTCGCGGATGCCGAAGTCGATCCCGTACGGCCGGTCGGTCGGCTCGTCGGTGACCTCCACGCCCTTGGCCACCAGGTCCGCGTACGTCTGGTGCGCGTCGTCGGTGGTGAGGAACAGGAAACCGCCGGTGGCGCCCTTGGTGAGCAACTCCCGGACCTGCTCCGCGGTCTTCGGGTCCAGCGCCGGCGGGCCGGGCTTCTCCAACAGGATCTCCCGGCCAGGGTCGCCCGGCACGTTGACCGTGAGCCACCGCATGAAGCCGAGATCCTGGTCGGTGTTCACCTCCATGCCCAGCTTGCCGACGTAGAAGTCGAGGGCCTCGTCCTGGTCGAGCACATAGATCTGGGAGCGGGAGATCGAAGTCATCGTCATGACGAGGACGTTAGAGCAGGCTGCCGGCCTGCTGCTTATCCAAAACTGCACGTTCGGGCCGCGACGCGCCGAGTCCGTCCTGCACCGCTTTGTCCTCAGCGGGCAACGAACACGATACGTGCTGATAACGTCACCGAAACGGTGGAGCGCGACGTCGGGGAGAATGCCGATGCAGGTGATGCTGGCCTGGACCACTGACGGCCCCGACCCGGAGGACGGGCGGGTGGCTCGCGGCACCCGGTTCGACCGGGCCGCCGCCGAGCTGGTGCCGGAGAGCTGGCGACGCCGCAGCTTCGGCGGCGCCGACTGGGGCGTGCTGGTGCAGCACCCGACCGACCAGGGTGCCTACCGGTGGCCGACCGTCGCCGTCGACGGCCCCGTCACCGCCGTCTCGCTGGGCATCCCGGTCGGGGTCGACGCTGCCGGCCCGGTGGCACTGGCCCGGCGCCTGCTCGCCGGTGAGGACGTGCACCGGGAGGTCGTGCCGCCGTTCGGTCTGCTGGCCCTCGACCGGGACCGCTTCGCCCTGCAACAGGACTGGCTGGGCATGGCCCGGGTGTTCACCGGCACCGCCGGCGCGGTCACCGCCTGGTGCACCCGGCCCGGCCTGCTGGCCGCCTTCCTGCACGGCACGCCACGCCCCGACCTCGCCGGCTGGACCTCGTACCTCCTCTGCGGACACTTCGGCGGTGACCTGTCGCCACTGGCCGGCATCCGACTGCTCCGGCCCGGCGAACGGGTCACCGGGCGTCGCCGCGCCACCGGCGGCTGGCAGCTCACCACCGAGCTGCGCTACGCCACCGACGACGTCGTACGCGCCGGCCACGCCGAACGGGACCGACCGGTCGCCGAGCGGCTCGACCGGGCCGCCGACGCGCTGACCCGCGCCGTCACCAGCCTGCACCGGCTGCACGACGGGGAGGTCACGCTCGGTCTGTCCGGGGGCAAGGACTCCCGGCTCATCGCCGCGTCCCTGGTCGCGGCCGGCCGTACGCCGAACCTGGTCACCAACGACGACACACCGGCCGAGGCCGAGGTGGCCCGGGAGCTGGTCCGCCTCCTCCGGGAACGGCGCGGGCTGGAGCTGCCGCACCGCTCGGTGCCGGCCGCCGCCCCGGCCGACGTGCTCGGCGTCGGCCTGCGGGAACGGGCGCAGCGCCTCGCCGAGCGGCACGACCACCAGTTCCCGTCGACCTACCTGAGCCGGCCGGCGGTGTCCACCCGGCTGCCGGAGGCCACCCGCCCGGCGAGCCTCACCGGCGCGGCGGGCGAGCTGGCGGTCGGCTACTGGTATCCCCCGGCCGGTGCCGACCCCGCACCCACGCCCGAGCAGGGGGGCCTGACCAGGCTGCTGGCGGCCCTACCCCGCGCCGCCGCGACGCCGGAGGCACTGGCCGCCGAGCGGGACCGGGTCACCGGCGTGCTGGCCCACGCCCGCGACCTGGGCCTGCGCGACGAGCACCTCATCGACCACCTCTACCTGGTGGAGCGGATGCGCCGGTGGTGCACCTCCGCCTACACCACCGGCATGGTCACCCCGTTCCTCGCGCCGGGCTTCGTCGCCGCCACGTTCGCGTTCGGCGTCGCCGAGAAGCGGGCCCGGCTGCTGCACACCGCGTTGATCGCCCGGCTCGTGCCGGAGTGGGCCGAGGTGCCCTTCGTCAGCGCCGCCACCGGGCCGTCCCGCGCCACCCGGATCTGGGCGGGCGACGGTGTCGCCACCGTGGCCGACCTGCTGGACACCGCGCACGGGCCGCTCACCGACCTGATCCGCCGACCGGTCGTGGAGCGGGCGCTACGCGCCGCGGCCCGGGGCCAGGAGCCCGACCCGCGGGTTTTGCAGCAGTTCACCGCGCTGGCGATCGCCTCCGGGCAGTTGGAGCCGGGCACCACCCGCCCGCCGACCGGCGCCACCTACGCCCGGGTCACCGCGCCGCCGCGTCCGCGTACCCCGCAGCAGGGCCGGCTGACCGGGCTGCGGTGGATCCGGCGGAGCCGGCTCGGCGACCGGCTCTGGGTCATGGCGCGACGGCGGGTGCGCGGCCGCTGACGTCGGCCGGGGCCCGACCGTCGGCCGCCGGCCCCGGCCCGGCGGGCCGTCCGACGGCGGCGCTCGGGCGCATCCATGCCCTGGTGAAGCAGCTCGGCACGTCGGCCGGGGCGGCCTTGCGACGCCGGTAGGCCGACGGGGACTCGCCGACGATGTCGTGGAACGTCCGGCTGAACGTGCCGAGGCTGCCGAACCCGACCAGGTGGCAGATCTCGGTGACCGGTTCCGTGGTGCGCACCAGGAGGTACATGGCCCGCTCGATCCGGCGGCGTTGCAGGTAGCGGTGCGGCGTCTCGCCGAACGTGGCCCGCAACGTGCGGATGAAGTGCGCCTCGGAGACGTACGCGATCCGGGCCAACGCGGGAATGTCCAGCGGCTGCGCGTACGCCCGGTCCATCGCGTCCCGGGCGCGCAGCATCGCCCGGTTCGACTCCTCCACCGCCCGACTCATCCCACCTCCCGCTGTGCAAGGAAGGGCACCCTGTTAACGCATTCTGCAGAGGAGGGGCCCCCTGTTAACACCACTCATCGTTCCACCCGGTGACGCGGCGAGGACTGCCCGAGCGGCCGATTCGCCGCCGCGCCGATCCACAGCAGGGTGAAGGCGTGACATCCGTCGATGGAACGATCGCGCCGGAAGGAGCCGCCATGGACGCACTGCGGAAGACCTCGCTGGTCGCCGGCGGGTGCTACGTGCTCACCTTCGTCTCGATCCCGAGTCTCACCCTGTACGCCCCGGTGCGCGAGGCGGACTACCTCGTCGACACCACGTCGGAGACCCCGGTCGTGGTCGGCGGCCTCCTCGAGGTGATCGTCGCGCTCGCCTGCATCGGCACGGCCGTCGCGCTGTTCCCCGTGCTCCGGCGACAGGGCGAGGCGCGGGCGTTGGGTTTCGTCGCGGCCCGGGTCCTCGAAGCCGGCGGCATCTTCGTCGGCGTCGCCAGCCTGCTGACGGTCGTGGCCCTGCGCCGGGCCGGCGCCGGAGCGGACGCGCTGTTCACCGGCCAGGCGCTTGTCGCTTTCTACGACTCGATGTTCCTGCTCAGCCAGAGCCTCATGCCGGCCGTGAACGCGCTGTTGCTGGGATCCCTGCTGTACCAGTCCCGCCTCGTTCCCCGCGTTCTGCCGCTGCTCGGGCTCGTCGGGGCGCCCCTGCTCGTCGCCGCCGACATCGGCGTGCTCTTCGACCTCTGGGACCGGCTGTCCCCGGTGACCGCGATCGCGGCCCTCCCGATCGCGGTGTGGGAGTTCTCGCTGGGCGTCTACCTGCTCGTCAAAGGCTTCCGGCCCGCGCCGGTCATCACCGGCGCCCGGGCCGCCGGCTGACCGTCACGGGCACGCGCCGGCTGGGGCCGGGGGATGCCTTGTGGAATTGGAGCCCCCGGCCGGGATCGAACCGGCGACATCTCGCTTACAAGGCGAGTGCTCTGGCCAGCTGAGCTACAGGGGCGCGTGTGACGGGCTCAGCATAGCGACTGGGCTCGGGAAATCCCGCCTGGCAGGGCTCCCGAGCACGGAAAACGTCAGTTACCTCACCGGGTCGGCCGGCCGATCGTCCACTGATAGCGCTCACAGCGGGGAGATTGATGCCTCTCAGTGCTCGACTGACCGAAATGTGTATGCCGTCCGTCCCACCCGCTGCGTCTCGTCTTGGCACGAACGCGAAAGCCGTTTACGGTGCAGTGACACGGACGACACTCCGGCCGGCCTCGGCTGCCCGGGCGACGCTCCCGTTGGCCGGCACCCTGGGTGCCGGTCGCTCCTTCACTCGGATCGTCCGGCACGTTCCTGCCGGTGAAAGGAAGCGCTTCATCATGGCTACGGTCACCTACGCGAAGGCGTCCCGGATCTATCCGGGCACCGAGCGCCCCGCCGTCAACCAGCTCGACCTCCAGATCGGTGACGGGGAGTTCCTCGTCCTGGTCGGCCCGTCCGGCTGCGGTAAGTCCACCAGCCTGCGGATGCTCGCCGGCCTGGAGGACGTCGACGACGGCGCCATCTACATCGACGACCGGGACGTCACCCACCTCCCGCCGAAGGCCCGCGACATCGCGATGGTCTTCCAGAACTACGCGCTCTACCCGCACATGACGGTGTACGAGAACATGGCGTTCGCGCTCAAGCTGCGCAAGACCTCGAAGTCGGAGATCGACCGGCGGGTCAAGGAGGCGGCCGGGCTGCTCCAGCTCGAGGAGTTCCTCAGCCGCAAGCCGAAGGCACTCTCCGGCGGTCAGCGCCAGCGGGTCGCCATGGGCCGCGCGATCGTCCGCGAGCCGCAGGTCTTCCTCATGGACGAGCCGCTGTCGAACCTCGACGCCAAGTTGCGTGTGCAGACCCGTACGCAGATCGCCTCGCTCCAGGCGAAGCTCGGCGTCACCACCGTCTACGTCACCCACGACCAGGTCGAGGCCATGACCATGGGTCACCGCGTGGCGGTCATGCTGGACGGCGTGCTCCAGCAGGTGGACACGCCGCGGGCGCTCTACGACACCCCGGCCAACGTCTTCGTCGCCGGCTTCATGGGCTCCCCGGCCATGAACATCAAGACGGTGAAGCTGACCGACCAGGGCGGCGTGTTCGCCGAGATGATCATGCCGCTGACCCGCGAGCAGATCGAGGCGGCCCGCGGCGAGGGCGGCGACGGCAAGGTCACCGTGGGCTTCCGCCCGGAGGACTGCGACCTGGTGAGCCCGTCCGAGGGCGGCATGCCGGTCGTGGTCGAGCTGGTCGAGGACCTGGGCTCCGACGCCAACATCTACGGCCACGCCGCGCTGGAGGGCCACAACGAGCGGTTCGTGGTCCGCACCGACCGGCGCAGCATGCCGAACATGGGCGACACCGTGTTCGTCAAGCCGCGCCCCGGCCGCAGCCACGCCTTCCACGCCACCACCGGCCAGCGGATCTGACGTACGCGAAGCTAAAGGGGCGGCCCGCCACGGCGGACCGCCCCTTTTTCGTGCTTGCGGGTCAGCCCTCGACCGCGCGGCGGCGGGCGACCTCGGCGAGCGTGACCGCGGCGGCGACGCTCGCGTTGAGCGACTCCACGTCGGAGATCATCGGAATGCTGACGGTCAGGTCGCAGGTCTCGCCGACCAGGCGGGACAGCCCGCGCCCCTCCGAGCCGACCACCACGACAAGCGGGCCGACCGCGGCCTCCAGGTCATACAGGTCGGTCTCCCCGTCGGCGTCCAGGCCGACCACGATGAAGCCGGCCTCCTTGCACGCCTTCAGCGACCGGGTCAGGTTGGTGACCTGGGCGACCGGAACGCGCGCGGCCGCGCCGGCGCTGGTCCGCCAGGCGGTCGCGGTGATCCCGGCGGCCCGCCGCTCGGGCACGAAGACACCCTGCGCGCCGAACGCGGCGGCCGACCGGATCACCGCGCCGAGGTTACGCGGGTCGGTGACCCCGTCCAGCGCGACAAGCAGCGGGGCGGCCTGCTCCAGCGCGGCGGTGACCAGGTCGTCGAACGACTCGTAGGCGAACGGCGGCACCTGGAGGCCGACGCCCTGGTGCAGCACCCCGCCGGTCATCCGGTCCAGCTCGGCGCGGCTCACCTCGAGGATCGCGATGCCCCGGTCGGCGGCGGTGCGGACGATCTCCTTGACCCGGTCGTCCATGTCGATGCCCTGTGCGGTGTAGAGCGCGGTCGCCGGCACCTGGGCGCGCAGCGACTCCAGCACCGGGTTCCGCCCGACGAGCAGCTCGGGGCTGTCCTTCGCCGGGTTCGACTTGCGCCCCGGGGAGACCCGGGGCCCGCCGGACCGGCCGCCCGGCTTGCCGCCGCTGCGGCCCTTGGCGGTGGGTACGCCCCGACCGCCGCCCCTGCCCCAGGTGGTGTCCTTGCTGCCGGGCTGGCCGATCTTGGGCGCGCGGCCCTCCTCGGCCGCGGCGCGGCGCTCCTTGTCCTGCTTCCAGGCGGTGCGCTGGGGCAGCTTCTCGGTGCCCGAGTAGGCCTTGTGCCAGGGACGCTCGTCGGCCGGCAGGGTGCGCCCCCGGCCGGCCAGGGAGTCCTTGTTCTTGCCACCGGTGCCCTTGGGGGCGCCCGCCTTCGGCGTCAGTCGCCGGCCACGGCGCTGCGAGTTGCCGGCCATCAGTCCTGCTCTCCAATAGTCCAACGCGGGCCCTGGGGGGTGTCCTCGACGACCACGCCGGCCTGCTTGAGCTGGTCACGGACCGCGTCGGCGGCGGCCCAGTCCTTGCGGCCACGGGCCTGCGCGCGCTGCTCCAGGGCCAACGCGATGAGTGAGTCCACCACGCCGCGCAGGTCGTCCGTGCGGTCGCCACCGGTCCAGGCCGGATCCAGGGGGTCGACGCCGAGGATATCCAGCATCGCCCGCGTGGCGGCCAGCGTCGTGCGGACGGTCACATCGTCGCCGCCGCTCAGCGCGGTGTTGCCGTCCCGGACGACCTCGTGCAGCACGGCGAGCGCCGCCGAGGTGTTGAGGTCGTCGTCCATCGCCGCCACGAAACCGGCGGGCAGCTCACCGGGTCGGCCCACGCCGACCCGCTCGACCGCCCGCTGCACGAAGCCCTCGATCCTCCGGTACGCGACCGCGGCCTCGCGCAGCGCGTCCTCGGAGTAGTCGATGCGGGACCGGTAGTGCGCGGCGGCGTAGTAGTAGCGCAGCTCCACCGGGCGCACCCCGAGCGAGGCCACGTAGTCGAGGTCGAGCGTGTTGCCGAGCGACTTGCCCATCTTGGTGCCGCCGATGCCGAGCAGGCCGTGGTGCACCCAGTAGCGGGCGAACGGCAGGTCGGCGGCCTGCGACTGGGCGATCTCGTTCTCGTGGTGCGGGAACGTCAGGTCGAGCCCGCCGCCGTGGATGTCGAACTCGGCGCCCAGGTAACGCCAGCACATCGCCGAGCACTCGATGTGCCAGCCGGGCCGGCCGCGACCCCACGGCGACGGCCAGGCGGCCTCGGTCGGCTCGCCCGGCTTGACGCCCTTCCAGAGCGCGAAGTCACGCGGGTCGCGCTTGCCCCGGTCGGGGGCGTCGCCGGCCGGCTGCATGTCGGCCGGGGACTGCCCGGACAGTGCGCCGTACGCCGGCCAGGACGCCACGTCGAAGTAGACGTCGCCGGAGCCGTCGGTGGCCGGGTAGGCGTGCCCGGTCTCGATCAGTCGGGCGATCAGCTCGTGCATCTCCGGAATGTGACCGGTGGCCCGCGGCTCGTAGGTCGGCGGCAGCACGTTCAACGCCCGGTAGGAGGCGGTGAGGATCTGCTCGTTGGCGTACGCGATCGACCAGAACGGCCGGCCCTGCTCGATGGCCTTGGCCAGCACCTTGTCGTCGATGTCGGTCAGGTTGCGGATGAACGTGACCTCGAACCCGTTGCCCAGCAGCCAGCGACGCAGCACGTCGTAGTTGACGCCGGAGCGAAGGTGGCCGATGTGCGGGGGCGCCTGGAGCGTGAGACCACACAGGTAGACCCCCACCTTGCCGGCTTCCCGCGGGACGAAGTCCCGCACCGATCGGGTGGCGGTGTCATACAGGCGTAGCGTCACCTCCCAAGGGTAGCCCTCCACACATTGCCGGGTTGGCCCGAGCCGGGTCGTACGCTGCGTGCTGTGGACACGGCGGCACGCCCGGGAGAGACCGCGCAGACCTTGGAACGGGGTCTGCGCCTGCTGTACCTCGTCGCGGACGCGCCGGGCGGGCTGACCGTCACCGAGGCCGCGCACCGGCTCGGCATCGGCCGGGCGGCCGTCTACCGGCTGGTCGGCGCGCTGACCGGGCACGGCATGCTGCGGCGCGACGGCGAGGGCCGGCTGCGGCTCGGCGTGGGCGTGCTGCACCTGGCCCGCCGCGCGCAGCCGCTGCTCGCCGAGGGCGCGCTGCCGGCGCTGCGCCGGCTCGCCGAGCGGACCGGCGCGACCGCCCACCTGACCGTGGTGGAGGGCGGCGAGGGGGTCGCGCTGGCCGTGGTCGAGCCGAGCTGGACCGCGTTCCACGTGGCGTACCGGACCGGTTCCCGGCACCCGTTGGAGCGGGGCGCGGCCGGCCGGGCCGTGCTGGCCGGGCGGGCCGGCGAGTCCGGCCCGGTGAGCACCAGCGGCGAACTCCAGTCCGGGGCGTACGGGGTGGCGGCGCCGGTGCTGGGCGTGCCGGGTCTGGAGGGCAGCGTCGGCGTGGTGTCGCTGACCCCGCTCGACGTGACCGAGGTCGGCGCCCAGGTGACCGCCGCCGCCGAGGCGGTCGCCGCCGCACTCTCCTGACCGCGCCCGCCCCGCCGGGCGGCCGGGCCTGCGGGGTGGGCTGGCGGGCTGGCGGGCTGGCGGGCTGGCGCAAGTTCGGGGAAGTGGCGACATCCGCCCGGGTCGTATATGCCCACCTCGGCGAAATGACGGCGCCACCCGCCGCGGATACGCCCATCTCGCCGGAACGGCGTCGCGCCGCGGCGCGGTTCGGGAACGGGTGCAGGTCCCTAGCACATCGCGGGTGTCGGTGGGGGCTGTCCACAGGCGTGGTATGGACTCGGCCGTGGTGGTTGTCCACAGGGGTGTCGACAGCCGCCTCGGAGCCCCACGCTTGCCGTATGCCACCTCACCCTCATCGCCCGCCGCAGTTGGCCTGGCAGGTCTTTCGTGGCTCGGACGCGGTCCGGCGCGGCCTTCTCTCGCGCCACCACCTCCGGGGCGCGTCCTGGCTCCGACTCCGGCATGACGTCTACGCCGACGCCCGCCTCGACCGCGACCACGAGCTGGCCTGCCGCGCCGTGTTGCTCCGCATGCCGCCCGGCACGTTGATCGCCGGACCGTCGGCGGCCTACCTGCACGGGGTCGAGCACGCCGCCGACTTCACCGACGACGTGCACGTCCTGCTACCGGCCACGGTCCGAGCCGACTCCCAACCCGGCGTCCGGGTGCACCACGCCCCGGTGTCCAGCACCCGCAGCGGCCTGCTGGTCCCCGCCGGCACCGCCACGGCACCGACGAGCACCGCCGCACCGACCGGCTTCGGCCCGATGCCGGCACACGCCGCCATGTCGACCGGCACGACCACTCGGCGCGGCGCGGGCAGACGACTCCCGGCCGTCCGGCCACCCGACGCGGTGGACCCGGGCCGGCCGCCGGTTCGGCACCGCCCGCCGCGTCCGGCCGGTCCGACGACTCCCCCCGGATCGCCGGCCGGACCGACCGGTCCCCCGGAACTGATGAGACCACCCGCCCCGGCCGGGCCACCGAACCTGAGAACGCCCAACCTGGCCGGACCGCCGGACCCGAGAACACCCGCCCCGGCCGGGCCACCGGATCCGAGGCCGCCCGGTCCGGCCGGGCCGCCGCCCCGCACCGCACCCGTCGCCTGCGCCTGGGAGACGGCGGTCTGGGCCGATCCCGTGCGTGCCGTCGGCATCATCGACGGGCTGCTGCGCATCCGTGCGGTCAGCCCGGCCGGGCTCGCCACCGAGGCGGCGCGGAACGCCGGCCGTCCGGGCGGCCGGCGGGCGTCCTGGGTGTTCGGCCTGACCGACGGATGCGCCCAGTCACCGCCCGAGTCACATCTGCGGGTGCGGCTCGTGCTCGCCGGTCTGCCGCGCCCGGTGGCACAGCACCCGGTACGCGTGCCGGCCGGCCCTGTCCTGCATCCCGACCTGGCGTGGCCGGAGTTCCGCGTGGCGGTCGAGTACGACGGTCGGTGGCACGCGGATCCCGATCGGATGCACCTCGACCGGTGTCGGCTCAACCAGCTCGTGGGGGCTGGCTGGCTGGTGCTGCACGTGACCGGTCGACGCCTGCGCCAGGAGTTCCCCGCCCTGGTCCGCGAGATCCGCGCCGCGCTGGTGGCCCGCGGCTGGCGTCCGTGACCTCTCCACTCCGGCGCACCGGTCCGAACACGCGCACCCCGTCGCGCCACCTCGCCGGTGTCGCCTCACCACTCGGACAGGCGGCGACGCCCGGGAGATCCGGACGCCGCCGCACCGGTTCCGGTCAGGCCGGCGTGGTCACGGCGATGGTGCCGCTGAACGCCGAGCTGCCGAACGAGTTCACCGCCTGGATCCGGTAGTAGTAGGTGGTGGACCGGGCCCGCCCGGTGTCGCTGTAGCTCCGGGCGCTTCCGCCCAGGGTGAAGGTGGCCAGGTTGGCGGTGAACGCCACATTGGTCGCCCGCTGGAGCACGAAGCTGGTAACCACGCTGCTGGCGCTCTCCTGCCAGGTGAGGCTCACGGTCGCGGTGCCGCCGGCCACGGCGACGGCGGTGCCGGCGAGGTTCGTCGGGGCGGCCGGCGGCCCGCCGACGGCGATCGTGGCGGTGTTCGACCACGGCGAGCCGACGCCGAGATAGACGGTGCGCACCCGGTAGTAGTAGGTGGTGCCGGCCACGACCGTGGTGTCGGTGTAGCTGGTCGCGTTGGCGGCCAGGGTGACGGTGGTCAGCCCGGCGGTGAAGGCGGGGTTGGTCGCGCGCTGGAGTTCGACCGAGGTCGAGTACGACCGGTTGACCCAGCTCAGGGTCACCCGCACCGGGCTGTTGCCGGGTTGGGTGGCGGTCAGGTTCGTCGGGGCGGTCAGGCTGGTCACCCCGGAGGCGGTGTTCGACCAGGCGGAATAGCTGGCGCTGTTCTCCCGGCGGACCCGGTAGAAGTAGGTGACACCGGGCACCGCGGTGGTGTCGGAATAGGTGGTGGCCCCCGCCGCCAGGGTGACTGTGGTGAGCCCGGCGGTGAAGGAGGAGTTGGTCGAGCGCTGCACGACGACCTGGGTGGCGAGCGGCAGTCCGGTGGGGTTGGTCCAGTTCAGCACGATCGCGGGCGGGACGGTGGCCGACCCGGCGTTGACGGTCGCGGTCAGGTTGGTGGGCGGGGCCGGGGACACCCGGATCACCACCGGCCGCATCATGTCGAAGTCCTCGTGGTCGACCATGTGGCAGTGCCAGACGTACTCCCAGCCGAAGTTGTAGGGCTGGTTGGTGACCACGGCCGGGTTGCCGGTCTGCGGATCGATCTGCGTGAAGCCGTTGGTGGTGCCGGGGACCTGGGTCGGGTCGAGCAGCCGGACGCTGTCGCCGATCTTGAACGGCAGGTTGTCCGGCAACGCGGGCCGCATGGCCACGATGCAGTCCTCGAGCGGGTTCATCCGCACGGTCTCCTTCCAGCCCACCTCGTTGGCGTCCGGCGGCTTGTAGGCGCCGTCCCAACCGACCCGGTTGACCAGTTGGACGTTGTAGTAGTGGAAGTGGATGAAGTGGGTGTCCACCCCGTTGTGCGTGATCTTCCAGATCTGGGTGCCGTCACCGGCCGAGCCGACCGGGGTGGCCAGGTTCGACATGTAGAGGATCTCGGTGGGCGGGTCGATGTAGGCCAGCGGGATCGCAGTCTGGATGAAGGCGGTGGTCTTGGGCAGCTCGACGCCGAGGGTGGGCATCATCCGGCCGTACACCGGGTCGAACTCCTCGATGATCGACTTCGGCCCGAGCGGCAGCGTGACCGGGGTGGTGCCGCCCAGCGGGACGTAGGTGATGGTGGTGTCCTGGATCGCCACGTAGTGGTTGGTGGAGCTGGTGCCGAACGCGGCGTTGTACGCCTCCTCCGGCACGATCGGCTTCGGCTGGCTCTGCCCGTACGCCTGGGGCAGTCGCGTCCGGAGCCGGGCCAGGTCGAACGGCGCGGCCGGGGTGCCCACGACGCGGATCTGCATGAGGGTGCGGGTGTTCGGACCGTAGCCGGGCTGGGTGGTGGGTGCCCCGCCGCTGTCGGTCTGGTCCGGGTCCCCGGTGTAGTAGTCGTAGCGGGTGTCGTAGGCCGGCATGGGCGCCGGGGCGTCGTTGTAGAGGATGAGCGTCGACCCGGGCGCGACGGTGGAGAAGTCGACGATCACGTCGGCGCGTTCGGCCGGGCCGATCAGCAGCGAGTGGTCGGAGACGTTGAGCACGGTGATCGAGCGACGGTCGTACTCGTAGTTGATGGGCTGGGGCGGGATGATGGCGACCTCCGGCAGGAGCCCGCCCTCGTTGCCGATCTGGATCCAGTCCGGGCCGACGGCGGCCGGGGCGGGCACGCCGCCCTCGCGGCCGTCGGTGGGCCAGGTCGGCGGGAAGTCCGGGTTCGGGCACGCCTCGACCATCGGCACCTCGCCGGCGGCACCGTCGTTCAACGTGCCGTCCGGCTTCCACATCGTGCCGTTCGAGGCGGCGTGGTAGAGCTGGAGGTTGAGCGCCCGGTCGTTGCACGCGTTGAGGATGCGGAACCGGTATGCCTTGGGCTCCACCTGGAGCGTCGGGTAGGCGCAGCCGTTCACGATCGGGGTGTCCATGAACGCCTCGGGCGTGATGGTGGGCAGCGGTGTGCCGGGCTGCACCGGCGGCTCCCAGGGCCGGGTGACCGGGTCGTAGTACGGGTTGGGCACCGGGCCCTGCTGGATGCCGGTGAACGGTGGCCAGAACCACGGCCCGTAGTCCCAGCGGCCCATCGGGTTGGCACCGGCGGCGTTGTACGGGTTCTGGTTGGGCATGTAGACGTGCGGCATCCACAGGCTGCTCTGCCCGCCCCAGTTGACGGTGTCCCACGTCGGGTCCTGCCGGGCGAGCTGGGCCGGTGGCGGCACGAACGTCTTGTCCTGGATGACCAGCGGAAGGTCGCCGGGAGGGATGACCCCGTCGGTCACCATCTGCTGCTCGACCGGGTCCTGAAGGATCAGGAGCGCGAACTGCCCGGTGTACGGGGTGAGGTGGGTGATGCCCTCGGTGTGGTCGTGATACCACATCATCCGGGCGCTCTGCTGCATCGGGAAGTAGAGCGTGACCGCGCCCGGTCCGGGGTCGGGCATGTCCGCACGTTGGCGTAGCTGGCGCCGCGCGGGTAGGACGTCACCTCGCCGGCCGGGGTGAACCACTGGAGCGGGGTGCCGTCGCTGATCCACGGCGTCTCGGCACCGTGCATGTGCATCGCGGCGCGGTTCTGCGTGTATAGCTCGGTGTTGTTCAACGGGCCGGTGCCGGCGCCGGTGAGGGTGGTGTCGACGGGCAGGAACAGCTTGCCGGCCGCGCCGGTGGGCAGCAGGTTGAGGAACTTGATCCGCACCGGCCGGTTCCGGCGGGCGTAGATGAGCGGCCCGCAGTAGTAGGGGCGGACCGGCGGCGCGATGGTGTTGTGCCCGCTGGGGTCGGTGCCGTTGTTGACCTGCCGATATCCGCGCACGCGGGTGGGGGGCGCGAGGTCCCGGTTGAACATCTTGCCGTAGTCCTGGACGCAGATCTCGTAGTAGTCGCTTCCGGGGTAGGTGATGGTGTCGGGCACCGCCACCGGGATGTAGTGGTTGAGGTCGTTGGCGTGGTTCGGGCCGACGCCGGGCAGCGAGTCGACGAACTTGCGGACGCCGGTGCCCGGCTGCACCACGCCGCCGACGACGGTCGGGAGCGCGGTGTTGGCGTAGTTGGGCGTGAATCCGAAGTAGTCCGGCGGGTCGCCGGGGCCGAGCGTCGGCTCCTCGGCCGCGTTCTGCTTCGGGATGGTCGCCTTGCGGATGGTCTCCTCGGACATGGTTCTCCTCCTCGCCGAGGGCCGCCGCGGCACCACAGCCCGTCGACCCAATGATCACTCTCGGTGATAATTCAAGTCGAAGGAGTCAGTCAATGGAAGGGACCTTCGGCCCGCACAGAGGGCTTGAGCTGCACAAATGCCATTTCGCACCAACCGGACAGCGACCGGCGGGAAGACCACTGTGTGCAATCGCCGACACGGAGAAGCCCGGGCGACGTACGTCGCCCGGGCTTCTCGGAACCGCGAATGTCGTTACGGCCGCGCGTTGGGCTTCAGCGGCGTCTTCACCGCGGCGAAGGCGTCGACGATGCCGTAGCCGTAGAAGCCGTTGAAGTTCAATGAACCCGCGCAGTACGCGTTGTACGTCTCGTCCCGACCCTCGTTGGTGTAGGTCTGGAGCCGCGGCTCCGGGCAGGCGTGCTCGGCCGCCGTCCGGTAGAGGTGCTGCTCGACCTGGTCCGGCGCCATGCCGTAGCCGTTGCGGCCCTGCTGCTTGCCGTACCGGCTGACGATCAGCGCGGCCACGCCGGAGACGTGCGGAGACGCCATCGACGTGCCCTGGAGGTAGGTGTAGTAGCCGCACTCACCCTTGGCCGTGCACTGCTTGAACACCGAGTCCTCGAAGCCGGCCACGATGTTGCCGTCCTCGTCGACCGACCCCTCCTCCTGGAGCACCTTCTTCGGGTACGTGGAGAGGATCATGTTGGCGTCGGTGCGGTAGGTGTCGGTGCCGAAGCCGTCCCGGAACCAACCACCCGGGGCCGCCACCGAGATCTGCTCGGTGCCGTAGTTCGAGTAGTCGGCCTTCTTGCCGGACGGGCCGACCGCCGAGACGCCGATCACGTGCGGGCCCTCGACCGGCAGGTCCCAGCAGCTCGCGTTGTCGATCGGCCGCGGGTACGGCGGGGTGTCACCGTAGTCCGGGCTGCTCTCGTCGGTCCGCGGGGCGCCCAGGTCCTCGTTGTTGTTGCCGAGCGAGCCGACCAGCGTGACGCCCTTGCGGTGGGCGAAGGTCAGCGCCCGCTTCATGGCCTCGATGATGGTCCGCTGCTCGGCCTGCTGCTCCGGGTTGTCGGCCGGGTTGGCGGTGCAGTTGTAGAGCCACGG
This sequence comes from Micromonospora sp. NBC_01392, assembly GCF_045040125.1. Classification (NCBI taxonomy): domain Bacteria; kingdom Bacillati; phylum Actinomycetota; class Actinomycetes; order Micromonosporales; family Micromonosporaceae; genus Micromonospora; species Micromonospora sp. NBC_01392. The sequence goes on from NZ_CP109549.1 coordinate 6,854,413, forward strand.
GTCGACGTAGAAGGACATGTTGACCACGTCGAGCCCGGAACGGCCGGCGTGCACCAGCGCGTTGACCACCGGGTTGAGGAAGAAGTAGCCGCTGTCCTGGCCGCCCTTCAGCTCGACCAGGGAGACCTTCGGGGCCACGCCGGAGAGGCCGAAGCCGTTGGCGGCGGCGCCGATCGTGCCGGCCACGTGGGTGCCGTGACCGCCGTCGTCGGTGCCGACCGGGTCGAGGCAGCTCGCCACCTCGCACGGGCCGTCGACGTCGGGGATGTCCGGCGCGAAGTTGCGGGACAGCGCCCAGTTGAAGTTCGGGGCCAGGTCGGGCTGGCTGGCGTCGACGCCGGTGTCCAGGACGCCGACGGTGACCCGGCGGTCGCCCGGCTCGATCTTGCGGGCCTGGTCGGCCCGGATCATGTCCAGGCCCCAGAGCTTGTCGTCCAGCGGGTCCATCTTCTTGGCGTTGCCCTTGGCGACCTTGGCCTTGGTCGCGGCGGCGGCCACCAGGTGCTCCTGCTCGACCCGGTCGAGCTTGGGCTTGCGGCCGATCGCCTTCTCCTCGGCGGCGCCGAGGAGCGCGCCGGCCGCGGTGGCGCGGCTGGCGAAGTCCGCCCGGTCGCTGCGCACCTGGAACAGGCCGACGTCGTCGGTGCGGGAGACGACCGTGCCGCCGGCCGCCTTGATCGCGGCGATCGCGGCGTCGGTGGAGACGCCGCTCTCCGCCAGCACGGTGAAGGTCCGGGTGCTGGTCGGCGCGGCCGTCGCCGGAACCCCCAGACCGGTCACCGTGAGTGCCAGCGAGGCCGCGACCGCGACCGCACCGGCGGTGAAGCGCTTGCTCACCACATTCAGATCCTCTCGTTGAGGGACGTGGCAGTCATCCCACATCACGGGAGCGGGTTTCGCCAGGTGTGCGCCCGGAATACGCCACAATCAGGCATTCGCGCTCGTCAACGCGGCGAGCACCCCGGGCAGCTCGGCCAGCGTGGACACCTCGGCGTCGGGTTCGAGGCCGGCCGGCCGGGGCAGCCCGGCCCGGTTGAGCCAGACCGCCCGCAGGCCGACGCGCTGGGCGGCGACCACGTCGTGTTCCGGCGAGTCGCCGACGTGGACGATCCGGGTGGCGGGCAGCCCGGCGGCAGCCACCACGGCGGCGAAGAACGCCGGTGCCGGCTTCTTCGGCAGGCCACCCTCGTGCGCGTACAGGGCGAAGGCGAACCGGCCGTCGAGGCCGCAGCGTTCCGCGCGGCTGTTGCCGTTGGTGGCGAAGCCCAGCAGGTGGTGCGGGCGCAGCGCGGCCAGCGCCGGCAGCACGTCGGGGAACGGCCGGCTCAGGGCGTACCGGCGGGCGAAGAAGAGCGCCGCGAACTCGTCCAGGTGCGCGTCGAGCCCGGCCCGGGCCAGCGACCGGGCCAGCGCGGCGCGGCGGATCTCCCCGACCGGGGCCGCGCTGAGCGCGCCGAAGACCGCACCCCAGTCCCCCTCCAGGTCCGCGAGCGACACCTCGGCCGCCGCCGGGGTCCACCGCCGCATCTCCTCAAGTACGGCCACCAGCGCGCCGGTGACCGCCGGGCGCAGGTCGACAAGGGTCTCGTCGGCGTCGAAGACGACGGCGGTCCGGGGTGCGGTCACCGCTCACCGACCAGCGCCGCCCCGGCCGGGGCCGGTGACGCCTCCCCCGGGCCGGCCCGCAGCTCGTCCACCCGGACCAGCGCGACGCCGCCGACGATGAGCACGCCGCCGACCAGTTGGATCGCGCTCGGCAGCTCGTTCAGCACCAACCAGGCGATCAGCACCGCGAACATCACCTCGGTCAACCCGACGAAGGAGGAGAGCCGGGCGCCGAGCAGCCGCGCCCCGGCGACCCCGGCCAGGTACGCGACCACGGCGGCGATCAGCGACAGTCCGACGATCGGCACCAGCCAGCTCACCCGGTGCCCGGCAAAGCTGACGTCGGCGGTGCCGGCGGTCAGTGGGAGCACCCCCAGCCCACCGAGCAGCAGCAGCGCCACGGCGCCGACGGCCATGCCGCCGCTGGCCATCACCGCCGAGGGCAGTTCGGCATCGACGCGGCCGGCGATGACGTAGTAGCCGGCCAGCCCCACGCCGGCGCCGAGCCCCCAGAGCACGCCGACCGGGTCGAGCCGACCGGCACCGGTGAGGTCGAGGACGAACACCAGCCCCGCCAGCGCGGTGAGCGAACCCGCCACGGTCAGCACCCGGGGTCGCTGGCCGTGGACGAGCCACATCCAGCCGACCACCAGCACGATGCCGAGGTATTCCAGCAGCAGCGCCACGCCGACCGGGAGGTACCGGACCGCGTTGAAGAAGCACGCCTGGGCCAGGGCCACCCCGAGCAGCCCGAACAGCACCACGGTGAGCGCGTTGCGGCGCAGCACCGGCCAGCGACCACGCAGCACCAGCAGGGCGGGCACGGCCAGCACCAGCGCGGCGATGCCGACCCGGGCGATCACCACGGCGACCGCCGACCACTCACCGGTGATCAGCGGCCGGGCGAACGTGCCCGAGGTGGCGAACGTGAGCGCGGAGAGCAGGGCCAGGCCGAGCCCGGTGCCGGACCGTTCGCGCATCGACATTCCCCCGGTCATGAGTGAAGAAGCGTTACGCTGATGACGTTAGGGGTGCCGTCCGACAGGAGTCAAGTTGCTTTTCGCTCATGACACCGAGTGCGGGTTGGTGGCCGCCGCCGCACTGGTGAACACCACCGGCCCGGGTCGGGAGGACCTGCCGGACGTCACCGCGCTCGACGCGTTCTTCACCGCGTACGGGTGGAGCGGCCGGCACGAGCACACCGAGGCGGAACTACGCCAGGTCCGCACGCTGCGGCCCCGGCTGCGCCGGATCTGGTACGCCGACACCGACGGGGTGGTGGAGATCGTCAACGGGCTGCTCCGCGAGTCGCACGCCCTGCCGCAGCTCATCCGGCACGACGACGAGCCGTACCATCTGCACGCCGTGCCCCGCGACGCGCCGTTGGCCACCCGGATGGCGGTCGAGGCCGCGATGGCCGTGGCCGACCTGGTCCGCTCCGGCGAGCTGACCCGGCTGCGCCGCTGCGACCACCCCGACTGCGACAACGTGCTCGTCGACCTGTCGAAGAACCGGTCCCGCCGGTTCTGCGACGCCGGCTGCGGCAACCGGGCCGCGGTCAGCGCCTACCGGGCCCGCAGGGCGGCGTCCCACTCCTGACGGATCGCGGGCCAGTCCGCCCGGAGCAGCTCGTACTCCACCTCGCCGTGCTCCGTACCCGGAATCGGATCGTCGAAGACCAGGTGGAACGTGCGGGCGTAGCGCAACCCGGCACGGGCCATGACCGCGCGCGACCGGTCGTTGACCGCCATGGTCTGCGCCCACACCCGCCGCACGCCGACCGTGTCGAACGCGTGCCGCACCAGCGCCCGCGCGCCCTCGGTGGCCAGCCCGTGCCCCCACACCGCGCGGCGCAACCGGTAGCCCAGCTCCGCCTCGCCGCCGTCGTCGGACGGATCGAGCGCCAGCCAGCCGAGGAACTCCCCGGTGAACCGGTCGAGCGCGGCCCACCGACCCAGCCCGGGATGCCGGCCGTACTGCGCGAGCAACCGGGGCAGCACCTCGTCGCGGATCGTCGCGGCCGGCGTGGGCACACCGTTGGTGAGGAACCGCATCACCTCCGGGTCGGCGTCCAGCGCGACCAGTCGGTCCACGTCGGCCATGGTGAACCGGCGCAGCGTCAGCCGGCCGGTCTCCCGCAACACCCCGTCGTCGTCAGGCACGGTCGGATCATCCCGCCGACCCGTCGCCCGGGGCGAGGCAATTACCGCCAGGGTGTGGCCGTTGCGGGCTGGGTTGCGGTAGATCTTGGAAGAATTGCGCCCCTCCGAGGGCCGTTTGGTACCAAGATCTGCGGTCACCGCGTCAGCTCGGCAGCGCCTCCGCGACCCAGAGGCCACGACCCTGCAATCCCACGACCAGACCACGGTCCTGGAGGATGATGATCGCCCGCTGCACGGTCGTGACGCTCACGCTGTACAGGTCGGCGAGTTCCTTGTAGGTCGGCAACCGCTCACCCGGCGGGTACTCGCCACTTCTGATCCGGGTCGTCAGATCTTCGGCCACCTCTCGGTAGCCACCGCTCGGTATGGGCATGGGAGGTTCCTTCGTTCGGCACCCCCATCGGATCATGAGCAAAAACCACCTTCAAGACCAACATTACCTTAGGTACTAAAGGTCTCTAACATGGCGGCTGTGGCGAGGTCCCTCGTTCGGCAAGCGACAACCGAGCCATGCGGCGGTCCAGAGCAGACATGGGGCCTGGTCCCCAGGACGGCGTCGCGGTGGACCGTCCCGCTCCCCCGGCCGGGCGGTCCCACCCCCGCCGGGGCGGCAGCGACAGCACCGACGACTCAGCTCGAAAGGGACCGCACATGCCGCTACCTGACCGGCCCCACCTACCGCTACGCCCGCTCTGGCTCTGCCGGACGTGCGGCACGCCCTGGCCGTGCGCCGACGCGCGCCTCACCCTGCTCGACGAGTACGCGGGCGACCCGGTCGGGCTCAGCGTCTATCTCTGCGGCGTGCTCCACGAGGCGACCGCCGACCTGCACCGGCTGCACCCGGCCGAACGGCTCGACCCGGCCGCCCTGTTCGCCCGCTTCCTCGGCTGGGCACGACGACGGGCCATGCCCTGACCTCAGGGGTGCGTCATCCGGAGCAGGTCCAGCGCCTCGTCCAACTGGGTCTCGGTGAGCTTGCCCGAGTCGACGTGCCCGCGCGAGATCACCACCTCGCGGATGGAGACCTGCTTGGCCAGCGCCTCCTTGGCGATCGAGGCGGCCTCGTCGTACCCGAGATGGCGGTTGAGCGGGGTGACGATCGACGGCGAGCCCTCCGCGTACGCCAGGCAGACCTCGGCGTCCGCGACCAGGCCGGCCACCAGGCGCTCGGCGAAGAGCCGGCTGGACGCGGCGATCAGCTTGATCGACTCCAGCAGGTTGCGGCCCATGACCGGGAGCATCACGTTCAGCTCGAAGTCGCCCTGCGAGCCGGCGAAGGCCACCGCCGCGTCGTTGCCGATCACCTGCGCGCAGACCTGCCGCATCGCCTCGGCCACCACCGGGTTGACCTTGCCCGGCATGATCGACGAGCCGGGCTGGAGGTCGGGGATGCGCAGCTCGCGCAGGCCCGCGCGAGGACCGGAACCCATCCAGCGTACGTCGTTGGCGATCTTGTAGAGGCCGACCGCGACGGTGCGGAGCTGCCCGGACGTCTCCACCAGCGCGTCCCGCGCGCCCTGCGCCTCGAAGTGGTTGCGTGCCTCGGACAGCGGCAGGCCGGTCGACTCCCGCAGCCGCCCGATCACCTTGCCCGCGAACCCGAGCGGGGTGTTGATGCCGGTGCCCACCGCGGTGCCGCCGAGCGGCAGTTCGCCCAGCCGGGGCAGCGCCGACTCCAGCCGCTCGACGCCGTAGCGGACCTGGGCGGCGTACCCGCCGAACTCCTGCCCGAGCGTGACCGGCGTGGCGTCCATCAGGTGCGTCCGGCCCGCCTTGACCACGGTCTCGAACTCGGCCGCCTTCGCCTCCAACGCCATGGCGAGCTGCGTCAAGGACGGGAGCAGATCCTCCACCACGAACTGGGTGGCGGCCAGGTGGATCGAGGTCGGGAACACGTCGTTGCTGGACTGCGACGCGTTCACGTGGTCGTTCGGGTGCACGTCGCGGCCCAGCTCGCGGCTCGCCAACGACGCGATCACCTCGTTGGTGTTCATGTTGGACGACGTGCCGGAACCGGTCTGGAACACGTCCACCGGGAACTGGTCGTCGTAGCCCCCGGCGGCGACGTGCGCGGCGGCCGTGGCGATCGCCTCGGCCACGTCCGCGTCGATCACGCCCAACTCGCCGTTGACCTGGGCAGCCGCCCCCTTGATCTGGGCCAACGCCTTGATCTGGGCCGGTTCGAGCCCGCGCCCCGAGATCGGGAAGTTCTGCACCGCGCGCTGGGTCTGCGCCCGCCACAGCGCCTCGGCGGGCACCTCCACCTCGCCCATCGAGTCACGTTCGATCCGGTAACCGGTCGCCTCTGGAGTCGTCACGCGTACCATCCTGCCGCGCCGCCGGCCGGTACGCAGGGAAAGCGACGCGGGCCTCAGCCCAGCTCGGCCAACAGCTCCTCGGTCGCCCGCTGACCCGGGGACTCGATCTGACGGAACAACACCAGCGCCCGGCCGGCGTACCGACGGGCCTGCCCGGCGTCAGTGTCGCGCAGGCACCGGGCCAAGCCGTCCAGTGCACGGGCCTGCTCGTAGCGGGCCCCGAGCCGGGTCGCGTCGGCGAGCACCCGGCGGTGCAGGTCGAGCGCGCTGGCCACGTCACCCTGGTCGAGCAGCGCCTGGGCGAGCAGGTTGCGCGAGGCGCACTGACCGATCCGATCGCCGGAATCGGTCACCACCACCAACGCCTCCCGGTGCAGGTCGGCCGCCCGCTCGGGCCGGCCGACCCGCCGCTGGAGGGTGCCCATCTCGTTGAGCACCTCCGCCTCGCCGTACCGGCCGACGTACTTCTTCTTGAGGCGCAGGGCGACCCGCAGCAGCCGTTGGGCCGGCTCCAGGTGACCCATCCGGTGCCGGATCATGCCGGTGTGCGCGACCGCGTTCGCCAACTGCCGGAAGTCCCCGTTCTGCCGCGCCAACACCAGGTGGGACCGGCTGAGCCGCAGCGCCTCGGCGTGGCGGCCGGCCGACAGCAACGCGTAGGCCACGTTGTTGATCAGGTTGGCCAGCTCCGCCGTGTGGTCGGCGCCGCGAATCATCTGCATCGCGGTGTCGAGGCACTCCATCCCCTGCTGGTGATCCCCGTTCGCCGAGTAGGACACCCCGAGGTTCCACAACGACACCCGCATCTCGTCGCGGAGCCCGAGCCGCCGGCGGATCTCCAGGGCCCGCCGCATCAACCGGATGGCCTCGGGAAACCGGGCCTGCCGGTAGTAGACCGAGGACAGGTAGTTGTAGATGGTGCCCACCGCCGCCTCGTCACCGAGCGCCTCGGCCGCACGCAGGCCGACGGTGTGCGTCTCCAGCAGGTCGTCCAGGTGTCCACTGTCGAAGTTGGCCCGCCAACAGGCCCGGGCGAGCTGCCAGCAGTGCCGCCGGAAGCCCTCCACCTCGGCGAGCTGGACCAGCGCGGTCAACAGCGCCGCGTGCGCGTCGAACCAGGCCCGGCCCTGCGGGAGCGTGGCGTCGACCAGATCGGGCCGGCGCGGCGGGTTGGCGGGCAGGGACCGCAGGCTGCCCGCCGACTCGATCGTCCGGGAGATCGCCGAGGCCACGTCGAGATGATGGTCCAGCAGCCGTTCCAGGGCCGCCCGGCGCTCCCCGGCCCGGCCGGGCTCGGCGAGCAGCGTCCGGGCGTACTCGCGGATCAGGTCGTGCAGCCGGTAGCGGCCCGGGTCGGCCTCCTCCACCAGGTGCGCGTCCACCAGCTCGTCGAGGAGATCCTGCGCCTCGGCCAGAGGGATGTCGGCCAGCGCGGCGGCCACCCGGTTGTCGAACCCGCCACCCGGTGGCAGACCGAGCAGCCGCAGCATCCGCTGCGCCGTGGGCGACACCTGGGCGTACGAGAGCGCGAACGCCTGCCCGACGGACCGCTCCCCGGCGGCCAGCTCGGCCAGCGGGTCCCGGCTGGTGGCCAGCCGTTCGGCCAGGTCCGCGACCCGCCAGCGGGGCCGGTGCGCCAGCCGGGCCGCCGCCAGGCGCAGCGCAAGCGGCAGGTGCCCGCAGCGTCGCGCCACCTCGGCAGCCGCCTCCGGTTCGGCGGCGACCCGGTCCCGGCCGACGATCCGGCCGAGCAGCTCCACCGCCTCCTCCGGGTCGAGCACGGGCAGCGACGACGGGCGCCCCTCGTCCAAGCCGACCAGTCGGCCGCGGCTCGTGATGAGGACGAGGCAGTCCGGGCCGTTCGGCAACAGCGGCGTGACCTGCGCGCTGTCGGCCGCGTTGTCGAGCACCACGAGCGCGCGGCGGCCGGCCAGCTCGGTACGCCACAGCGTCAACCGGTCGGCCAGATCCAGCGGCATCCGCTCCGGCGGCACCCCGAGCTGGCGCAGCAGGACCGCCACCGCCGCAGCGGGGGTCAACGGCATGCGCTCGCTGTGCCCGTGCAGGTCGACGAAGAGATGCGCGTCCGGGTAGCGGTCACCGAGGGCGGCGGCCAGGTGCACCGCCAGCGTGGTCTTGCCGCTGCCGGCCATGCCGTCGATGAGCTGGACCCGGACCCGGTCCTCCTCGATCTCCTTCACCAGCCGGACCACGGTCTGCTGCCGGCCGGTGAAGTCACTTATCGCCCGCGGCAGCGAACGGACCGGCACGGTGGACCGGTGCTCCGCGACCCCCAGGGCCAGGTCGCCGGCGAGCACCCGCTGGTGCAGGTCCTGCAACTCCGGACCGGGCTCGATGCCCAGCTCCTCGGCGTACAGTCGGCGACCCTCGCGGTAGACGGCGAGCGCGTCGGCCTGCCGGCCCACCGCGGCGAGGGCCCGCATGAGCTGGCCGCGCAGCCGCTCCCGCAGCGGGTTCCGCTCGACGCTCTCGACCAACTCGTCGACCAGGTCGGTCGCCGGCCGCAGGCGCAGCTCGATCTCGACGCGCTCCTCCAACGCCGCCAGTCGCTGCTCGTCGAGGGCCAGCGCCCGCCGGCGTACGCTCCGGCTGGGAATGCCGCTGAGCGCCGGCCCCCGCCAGAGGGCCAGCGCGGCCCGGTAGTGGCGTCGCGCCTCCTCGGACTGGCCGGCGGCGACCGCGGCCCGCGCGGCGTCCACCGCCCGGCCGAAGATGTCGGCGTCGAGGTCGTCCGGTGCGACCCGGATGCCGTAGCCGGCCGGATCGGTGACGATGACGTCCGGCGGCAACCCCAGCACCGCGAGGCGCTGTCGCAGTCGCGACACGCAGATCTGCAGTTGGGCCCGGGCGGTGGCCGGCGGACGGTCCTCCCAGACGGCGTCGATCAGCTCGTCGAACGGCACCACACGACCGGCGCGCAGCAGCAGGAGGGCGAGCACGGTCCGGTCCCGACCTGCGGTTACGGTGGCTTCGCCCCCGCCTACCCGCAGTGGTCCCAGGATCCCGAACCGCATGCGCCGCCCCCGTACGCCTTTGTGCACTTACTGCAGCGTAACCCGCTGGTCACCGCACGACGCGTCGAGACGATAGTGATGTGATAGCGGATCGACAGCGCCGCCGGACAGACTCGTCGCGGTTGTCGGTGACGACATCCGACGGGGGCGGTGCGCCCGTCCGGTCGCGAGGCCGGGCGAGCGCACCGATGTCGGAAGATGGAACCGGGCCGCGCGGAGCGGCGTCAGCGACGGCCGACGGTGAGCACCGGCTTGGTGACCTCGGCGAAGAAGTCGTTGCCCTTGTCGTCGACCACGATGAAGGCCGGGAAGTCCTCCACCTCGATCCGCCAGACCGCCTCCATGCCCAACTCCGGGTATTCGAGCACCTCGACGTGCTTGATGCAGTCCTGGGCCAGCCGGGCCGCCGGGCCCCCGATCGAGCCGAGGTAGAACCCGCCGTGGGTGTGGCAGGAGCGGGTGACCTGGGCGGACCGGTTGCCCTTGGCCAGCATCACCATCGAGCCGCCGGCCGCCTGGAACTTCTCCACGTAGGCGTCCATCCGGCCGGCCGTGGTGGGGCCGAACGAGCCGGAGGCGTAACCCTCGGGGGTCTTGGCCGGGCCGGCGTAGTAGACCGCGTGGTCGCGCAGATATTGCGGCATCGGCTCGCCCGCGTCCAGCCGCTCGGCGATCTTGGCGTGCGCGATGTCCCGCGCGACGACCAGCGGGCCGGTCAGGGACAGGCGCGTCTTCACCGGGTACTTCGACAGCTCGGCGCGGATCTCGTCCATCGGCCGGTTCAGGTCGACGCGGACGACAGTCTCGGTGTCCAGCGTCTCGTCGGTGACGTCGGGAAGGTAGCGGGCCGGGTCGGTTTCGAGGCGCTCCAGCCACACGCCCGACGGGGTGATCTTGGCAACCGCCTGCCGGTCGGCGGAGCAGGAGACCGCGATGGCGACCGGACAGGACGCGCCGTGCCGGGGCAGCCGGACCACCCGCACGTCGTGGCAGAAGTAGCGCCCACCGAACTGCGCGCCGATGCCGAAGTTGCGGGTCAGCTCCAGCACCTCCGCCTCCAGCTCCAGGTCGCGGAAACCGTGCGCGCTCATCGAACCCTGCGTCGGCAGCGCGTCCAGGTATTTCGCGGAGGCGTACTTGGCGGTCTTCAACGCGTACTCCGCGGAGGTGCCGCCGATGACGATGGCCAGGTGGTAGGGCGGGCAGGCGGCGGTGCCGATCAGCCGCAGCTTCTCCTCCAGGAACTGCATCATCCGCGTCGGATTCAACAGCGCCTTGGTCTCCTGGTAGAGGTAGGACTTGTTGGCCGAGCCCCCACCCTTGGCCATGAACAGGAACTTGTACGCGTCCGGGTGGCCGTCCGGGTCCTCGGCGTACAGCTCCACCTGGGCCGGCAGGTTGCTGCCGGTGTTCCGCTCGTCCCACATGGTCAGCGGCGCGAGCTGCGAGTAACGCAGGTTCAGCTTCGTGTACGCCTGGTAGACGCCGCGCGAGATCGCCTCCGCGTCGGTGCCGTCGGTGAGCACGTGCCGACCGCGCTTGCCCATCACGATCGCGGTGCCGGTGTCCTGGCACATCGGCAGCACGCCACCGGCCGCGATGTTGGCGTTGCGCAGCAGGTCGAGCGCGACGAACCGGTCGTTCGGCGAGGCCGCCGGGTCGTCGATGATCGACCGGAGCTGGGCCAGGTGGGCCGGGCGCAGGTAGTGGGCGATGTCGTGCATGGCCTCGGCGGTCAACGCGGTCAACGCGGCCGGCTCCACGGTGAGGAAGCGGCGGCCACCCGGGCCGTTGACGACGTCCACGCCCTCGTCGGTGACCAGGCGATATTCCGTCTGGTCGGGACCGGTCGGCAGGAGGGGCGCGTACGAGAAGGCGGTGGCACTGCTCATGACCGAAAAGCCTAGGGCAGAGCGGTCGATCGGTGACACCCGCCGGTGGGGTCCTGGGACGCCGATCTCACCCGGCGTCACTTCCCGTCGGCGCAGAGTTCCTTCTTCGGCCCGCAGTCGCCCCGGCCGCCCGGGGGACGCCAGGTGTCGCCCGGGTCGGGCGCCGGCACGGCACCCTGGTCGGCCGGCGGCGCTCCGGTGCCACCGGTGCCCCAGCGGACGTACCCGATCTCCCGCCCCTCGCCGACGATCATGCCGTTCGGGCCGACCGCCAGCGCGTTCGCCGACGTGCGCAGCTCGGCCAGCACCCGACCGCCGCGCGGCTCGACCGCGACCAGCCGGGACGGTTTCTCCTCCGTGATCACCACCGCGTACGGGGTGAGCGCCGCGCCACTGCGGCTGCCGGCCGGCCGCGTCCACCGGGTCCGGTCGGCGGACAGCTCGCGGCCGAGCAGCGAGTCCTTGTCGGCGCTGCGCACCACCGCGTACCGGTCGTCGACGGCGAGCAGCTTCTCACCCTCCGCGCCCACCTGGAGCAGCCGGCCGTCGTAGCCGTCGAGCACCGCCTCCCGGCCGTCCGGGGCCACCCCGATGAGCACGTTGCGGGCACCCTGCGGGTCCTCCCGCTGCACGCAACCGGCGGCGTCCGCGGTACGCAGGTTGATCCCGGCCCGTCGCCACACCTGCTGGCCGGTGGCCGGGTCGACGGCGGTGACGACGAAGTAGCAGCTCCCGTCGCGGGAGGTGGCCGCGACCCGGAGCAGCCGGCCGCCGACCACCGCGAGCCGCTCCTCCCGACCGGGCTGGACGTTCTGGAGCACCCGGCCGGTGGCGGTGTCCACCACGTGCACCCGGCCGTCGACCGGGAAGCCGAGCAGCGGCGGGACCGACTCCGGCCCGGCCACCCCGCCGTCGATACGGGTCGCGCCCAGCCGGCGGGTGCCGAGCAGCTCCGGATTGTCGGCGAGCACTCCGCTGTGCACGCCGGGCAGGAACGCGCTCCACAGCGGAGCGGTGCCGCGCGGGTCCCAGGCCCGCAGCGTGCAGTCGGTGGCCTGCACGCAGTACGCGTCGAGCAGCAGGTTGCGGTACGTCCAGACGGCGATCGCGCGCTCGTCGCGCCGGCGGGTCACGCCGGTGGTCGGGTCGAGGACCTCGTACCCCTTGTCGAGCAGCTTGCCCACGGCGACGACCGACTCCCGGCCGGTGCCGGCCACCGCCGACCAGTCGGCCTTGCGCTCCCAGAGCTGGCTGCCGTCGGCGAGCTTGCGGGCCTCGATCCGGGTGCGCTGCTCGACGATCACGGTGTCACCGGCGATGGTGACGCTGCGCGGGGTGCCACCGACGCGTTGCTGCCAGACCACGTCCGGCTCGGAGATCGGCTTGCTCCGGTCGACCCAGTCCCAGAGCCGGGGGAAGGGGTTCCAGACGCCGGTGGCGGCGAGCACGACCACGGTGATGAGCCCGAGCAGCAACCAGCCGCGTATGCCTAGGCCCTTCACACCGGACACGGTAGCGACGATCACCGTTCCCCGGGCTCCGTGCGGGGCGTGTCGCGCCGCTTCTTGCCCGGCCCGAGGTGTTAGAGGGGGCCCCGTCTCTACCGGAGGCGTTAAGCGGGGGCCCTTCCTTCGCCGCGGGCGGCGGAGCGCACGAGGGGCAGCGTGCGGTAGGGGATCTGCTCGGCGAGCGCGATGATGGTGGAGGCGCGCCGGATCGCCTCCGAGGCGACGATCTGGTCGATGACCCGCTGGAGGTCGGTGTTCGACCGGGCCACGATGCGGCAGAGCAGGTCGCTGGAGCCGGTGATGGTGTGCGCCTCCAGCACCTCCGGGATGGCGGCCAGGTGCGCGGTGACCTGATCGTGGCCGTGCCGCTGGCTGATCTCCAGGGTGACGAAGCTGGTCACCCCGAAACCGATCGCGGCCGGGGAGATCTCCGGCCCGAAGCCGCCCACCACGCCCCGGCCGACCAGCTTGTCGAGCCGGGCCTGCACGGTGCCCCGGGCCACGCCGAGCCGCCGGGAGCACTCCAGCACCCCGATCCGGGGTTCCTCGGCGAGCAGTTCGATCAAGCGCGCGTCCAATTCGTCGAGCTGTACATCCTGACCAGTGTTCACGGTGTTTGACGATACCGAATGCGCAACCTGACCAGGAAAACTGCTAACTATTGCCCAACCGGAGGCGGTCCGGAGATGCTCGCCGGAAGCACATCCACGGCGGCCCACGAGGCCGGCCGGTACGCGAGGGAGGCCACCATGACCCAGGCGATCGACCGACCCCAGTTGACCGAGGAGGTCGACGCCGACGTGCTCGTCGGCGCCGTCAACCACGACATCAGCCGGGACCCGTTCCCGGTCAAGGGCCTCGACCACCTGCACTTCCTGGTCGGCAACGCCAAGCAGGCGGCGCACTACTACTCCACCGCCTACGGCATGACCTGCGTGGCGTACCGGGGGCCGGAGCAGGGCTACCGCGACCACGCGCAGTACGTGCTGACCAGCGGCTCGGCCCGGTTCGTGCTGACCGGCGTGGTGCGTCCGGGCGCCGACGGCGAGGCGCACGTGGCGAAGCACAGCGACGGCATCTCCGACATCGCGCTGGAGGTGCCGGACGTGGACGCCGCGTACGCGCACGCCACCGCGCAGGGCGCGACCGGCCTGCTGGAGCCGCACGACGTCAGCGACGAGCACGGCACCGTCCGGATGGCGGCCATCGGCGCGTACGGCGACACCCGGCACACGCTCGTCGACCGGTCCCGCTACACCGGGCCGTTCCTGCCCGGCTTCGTGGCCCGCGCCCCGATCGTGGACCGCCAGCCGATGATCGACGCCGGCCTCCAGCCGAAGCGCTTCTTCCAGGCCGTCGACCACGTGGTCGGCAACGTGGAGCTGGGCCGGATGGACGAGTGGGTCGAGTTCTACAAGCGGGTCATGGGCTTCAGCAACATGGCCGAGTTCATCGGCGACGACATCGCCACCGACTACTCCGCGCTGATGAGCAAGGTGGTGGCCAGCGGCACCCGCAAGGTGAAGTTCCCGCTCAACGAGCCGGCGGTGGCCCGCAAGAAGTCGCAGATCGACGAGTACCTGGAGTTCTACCAGGGCCCCGGCGCCCAGCACGTCGCGGTCGCCACCAACGACATCCTGGCCAGCGTGGACGCCATGCGGGCGGCCGGCGTCGAGTTCCTGGACACCCCGGACTCCTACTACCAGGACCCGGAGCTGCGCGCCCGTATCGGCAACGTGCGGGTGCCGATCGAGGAGCTCCAGTCCCGCAAGATCCTGGTGGACCGGGACGAGGACGGCTACCTGCTCCAGATCTTCACCAAGCCGGTGCAGGACCGCCCCACCGTCTTCTTCGAGCTGATCGAGCGGCACGGCTCCCTCGGCTTCGGCAAGGGCAACTTCAAGGCCCTGTTCGAGGCGATCGAGCGGGAGCAGGAGAAGCGCGGCAATCTGTGACACTGTCCGCGTGACCCAGCCTCCCCCGAACACGACGCCGCCGCCCGCCGGGCCCCCGCCCGTGGGCGGCGGCTTCGCGCCGCCCAGCGGCCCGGCGGTGCCCGCACAGCCCATCCCGCAGACGTACCCGCCGCTCCCCGGCTACCCGCCGCCCCCACCCGGGTACGCCCCGCACGTCGCGCCCGCGCCACCGGCCCTGGCCCCGAACGGCCAGCCGCTTGCCGGGTTCGGCGAGCGGCTGGTGGCCTGGCTGATCGACACGGCGGTCGCCACCGCGGTGGCGATGGTGCTCTTCGCGCCCGTCTTCATCTGGCTCGTCCTCCGCATGATCGACCGGATGCCGGCGCCCGGCCCGGACGGCACCGTGGCCGAGCCCGACCCGTTGGTGATCTTCGGCGACTTCCTCCTGCCGGTGCTCCTGGCCGAGCTGGGGCTGTTCCTCCTGCTGCTGGTCTTCTACTGGCTCTACCACGTGGAGTACGCCCGCCGGACCGGGCAGACGCTCGGCAAGAAGGTGATGAACCTGCGGATCATTCCGGCCCGACCCGACGCCACGCTGACCCGCGGGATGCTCGGCAAGCGCTACCTGGTCGAGTTCGTCGCCGCCTCGCTGGTGCCGTTCCTCAACTACCTCGACGGCCTCTGGCAGCTCTGGGACAAGCCCTGGCAGCAGTGCCTGCACGACAAGGCTGCCGGCACGGTCGTCGTTAAGGTTGCACCGTGAGCGTGAGGAGCGAGCCGGGCCTGCGAGCCCCGCAGTCGCGAACTGAAGGGGCATCGTGAGCGTGAGGAGCGAGCCGGGCCTGCGAGCCCCGCAGTCGCGAACTGAAGGGGCACCGTGAGTCTGGAACCTGGCTGGTACGTCGACCCCGCCGAACCGGAGACCCGCCGCTGGTGGGACGGGGAGGGCTGGATCGGTGCGCCGATCCCGGTCGACGTCACCCCGCCCGACGGTCCACCGCCCGCCGAGCCCGAACCGGCCGCCACGACGCCGGCCGCCGGCTCCGCCCCCGACCGGCCGACCTCCGGCGCGCCGGGTGGCCCCACCGGTCAGCCGGCCGGGCCG
The DNA here is from genome assembly GCF_045040125.1 of Micromonospora sp. NBC_01392. Taxonomy (NCBI): domain Bacteria; kingdom Bacillati; phylum Actinomycetota; class Actinomycetes; order Micromonosporales; family Micromonosporaceae; genus Micromonospora; species Micromonospora sp. NBC_01392. The sequence continues at coordinate 6,869,954 of NZ_CP109549.1, forward strand.
GTCCCGACGGGTCAACCCGGCCCCGGCTGGGGACAGCCCGGGCAGCCGGGCCAGGCGGGCCCGTGGCCCGGACAGCCGGGTCAACCCGGCCAGGCCGGCCAGGCGCACCCCGGCCACCCCGGACAGCAGGGGCCGCCGCCGGGGTGGCCGTACCCGCAGTGGCCGGGCCGGCCTCCGGTGCCGCGTCCGCACGGGCTGCCGCTCGCCTCGTACGGTGCCCGGCTGGTCGCCCGTCTCATCGACCTGGGCGTGGTGTTCCTGCTCAACGTGGTGGTGAACGGCTGGTTCGTCTACCGCTACTTCGAGGCGATCGAGCCCTATCTGCGGGAGACGATGCGTCGGGCGTTGAACGGCGACACCTCCACCGAGGGGCTGCCCCAGATCGACGACCAGGCCGGCGGGTTGCAGGTCGCCATCCTGCTGATCGCCACCGCGCTCTGGTTCGCGTACGAGGTGCCGTCGATGGCGGCGCGCGGGCAGACGTTCGGCAAGCGGGTGGCCCGCGTACGCGCGCTGCCGATCGACGCGGACCAGCCGCTCGGCTTCGGCCGGGCCACCCGGCGGTGGAGCACGATGGGCCTGCCCACGCTGCTCTGGTACTGCTGCGGGCTGGGCCTGCTGCTCCAGTTCGTCGACGCCGTCTCGCCCCTGTTCGACCAGCCGCTGCGCCAGGCGCTGCACGACAAGCGGGCGCAGACCGTGGTGGTCCAACTCCCCCGCAACCGGCCCGACCCCCGTACCGCCCCGCGCGACCGCGCCGACCCCCCGGGAGACACCCCATGACCGAGACCGGACGTCACCAGCCTCCGCTGCGGCTCACCCGCGTCGACCTGGACGCGCTGCCCAACTACGTGCCCGGCCGCAGCCCCGCCGACCTGGCCCGGGAGCTGGGCCTGGCCGAGGCGATCAAGCTGGCCAGCAACGAGGTGCCGTACGGCCCGCTGCCCGGCGTGGTGGAGGCGGTCACCGAGGCGGTCGCCGGCTCGCACCGCTACCCGGACATGGGCGTGGTCGCGCTGCGCCAGGCGCTCGCCGAGCGCTACGGCGTGGACGCCGACCGGATCGCCACCGGCTGCGGTTCGGTGGCGCTGGCCGAGCACCTGGTCCGGGCCACCTGTCTGCCCGGTGACGAGCTGCTGTACTCGTGGCGCTCGTTCGAGGCGTACCCGATCATCGCGGCGACCAGCGGCGCGACCAGCGTGCGGGTGCCGAACGACGCCGGCCACGGGCACGACCTCGCGGCGATGGCGGCGGCGGTGACCGACCGGACCCGGATGATCCTGGTCTGCAACCCGAACAACCCCACCGGTACGGCGGTGCGCAAGGCCGAGCTGGACCGCTTCCTCGACACGGTGCCGGACGACGTGCTCGTGGTGATCGACGAGGCGTACCGGGAGTTCGTCACCGACGCCGAGGTGCCGGACGGCCTGAGCTACCTGCACCGGCCGAACGTCGCCGTGCTGCGCACGCTGTCCAAGGCGTGGGGCCTGGCCGGCCTGCGGATCGGCTGGCTGGTGGCCGCGCCGGCCGTGGCCGCCGCCGTCCGCAAGGTGGTCACCCCGTTCTCCACCAGCACGGCCGCCCAGGCCGGCGCGCTGGCCGCGCTGGCCCAGGCCGACGAGGTGCAGCGGCGCTGCGCGCTGGTGGTGGCCGAGCGGGACCGGGTCACCGAGGCGCTGCGCAAGTTCGTGCCGGACGTGCCGGACAGCCAGGCCAACTTCGTCTGGCTGCCGCTGGGCGACCGGGCGATCGAGTTCGGCAAGGCGTGCGAGGCGCGCGGCGTGATCGTGCGGCCGTTCCCGGGCGACGGCGTACGGGTCACCATCGGCACCCCGGCCGAGAACGACGCGTTCCTGGCCGCCGCCGAGGCCGCCCTCGCCTGACGTGCAAGGAGGGGCCCCTGCTTAACGCCTGGCGTCGAGAAGGGGCCCCTTCTCACCGGCCGGCGCCGGCCGCTCAGGTGGCAGCGAGCAGCACCGACTCGGCCATCAGGAACCAGCCCTGGTCGTCGTCGGCCTCGGTGGCGTGCTCCCGCACCCGTTCCACCGCCACGTAGCCGTCCACCGCGTACGCCCGGCCCGGTCGCCACCCGATCCCGTCCCGCCCGACGTCCAGCACGAACTCCGACCGGGACGCGCCGGTGAGCGGGTCCAGCGTGACCAGTTCCCGCCGGTCGGTCAGCAGATGCACCCGGCCCGGCTCCTGGGCGAGCACCCGGGCCGGGTGGACGTCGGCCCGGCGCCACAGCTCCTCGCCGGTGCGGGGGGACCGCCCGACCACCACGCCGCCGGACGTGTCCACCACCCGCTCACCGTCCAGCACCGAGCCGGGGGCGTCCAGACCCGGCGCGGCCACCGGCTCGCCGGGATCCGTCACCAGCCAGCCCCGGCTGTGCTCGCCGCCCGGCCCGGCGGTACGCAGACCACGACAACCGGAGTGCCCGTCGCGGCAGCCGACCGGCGTGACCACGAGTTGGCCCGGCGCGTCCGGTGGCCGCCAGCGGGTCCGTACCGCGCCGGTCCCCGCGTCCCGCAGCTCGACCGCGGCCGGTCCCGCGCAGGTGTCCACCCCGACCAGGTCGCCGCTCGCGGTGCTGCCCACGTCGGTCCGGCAGCCCCGGCCGACGTCGGCACGCCAGAGCCGGCGGCCGTCGGCCAGCGCGTATCCGCCGACCGCGCCCGGACCGGCGGCGAGCAGCACGTCGCGGCCGTCGGCGGTGCGGGCGACGTGCAGGCCGGCCGGGTCCCAGACCGGGGCCGCGAACGTGCGGCGGGGCTTCGGCACCGACCCCGGCTCCGGTCCGTCGGCCCGCCAGGCCACCCGCCCGGTACGCGCGTCCAGCGCCACCAGCTTCCCGTCGGACCAGCGGCTGACCACCGTGGTGCCCTCGGTGAGCACCCCGACCAGCGTCGCCGGCCACCGGCGGTAGGACCAGAACGGGGTCACCCGGTGCCGGCCGGTGACCGGCTGGTCCGCGTACACCTGGCGGGTGCCGGCGTAGACGCGGAGCCGGCCGTCCACGACCAGCGGCGCCACCGGCAGCCGCCCGATCACCCCGACGGTCGGTGCGGGCGCCTCCGGGTACGGGTCCCGGGCCACGGTCTCGACCTCGGCCGGCGCCAGCACCCGGGCGACCACGGCGACCGACGCCGCGACGGCCAGCACCGCCACCAGCGCCACCACGGCCCGCCGCCTGCCGGCCTTCGCCATCCGCCACCTCCGCCCCGGCACCCTACCGGCCGGGGCCGGGCCGCGATCCGGTCGCCCGGCCGACGGCAGGGAAGGTCAGCCCGAGCCGTGGGCCGGGGTAACCACGAACGCGCCCGCGGCACGGTGTGGTGGGCTCAGGCGGCCTCGGTGGAGCGGGTGGGACCGGCGGCCAGCGCCAGGTCGGCCAGGTCACGCCGGAGCGCGCTGTCCACCGCCCGGGCGGCCAGGCCGCCGAGGATCAGCGCCAGCACCCGGCCGTACGGCCGGTTCGGCACCGCCTCCTGCTCGACGGTGACCTCGGTGCAGCCGCGCCGCCGCCGCTCGACGGTGCGCAACGTGAAGGTGATCCGGTAGTCGACGCCGGACCCGGGTGAGCCGAGCACCAGGCGGCGCGGGGCGACGGCCTCGACCACCTCGAACTCCTCCGGCTCGGCCCCGCCGTCCGGCCGGAGGCGGGTCTCCCGCCAGGTGGTGCCCGGCCCGAACGCACCGTCGGTGAGCACCTCGACCGCGCCGACCGCGGAGAGCCAGTCGGCGCGCGCCGGGAGGTCGGTGAGCAGGCGCCAGAGGTCGGCGTCCTGCGCCTCGATGAAGGCGGAAACGGTCACCGTCGACATGGCACCTCCCGTGTCGTCCACGGTACGGCCCGTCACCGATGTGGGGGAGCCCCACCGTGACATTTCCGCCGCCGGTGCCCCCACGGCGGGACACCGGGTCGCCGGGATCGATCAGTCGCGGAAGGCGTCGCGTCGCAACGCCGTTACGAACGCGCTCCACCCCGGCGGGCTCACCGCGAGCGTCGGACCGGTCGGGTCCTTGGAGTCGCGTACGCCCACCACGCCGTGCGCGGCCACCACGTTCGTGGCCACCTCGACGCAGAGGCCCTGATCGTTGGAACGGCTGCTGGTCCGCCACACGGCACCGATCAGCTCGGTCATGCTCGGTCCTTCCTGTGTTTCCTGCTGGATGCGCCCGGACCGGCACCGCCCAGGGCCGGCACCGCCCGGGGCGCACCCGATCCGCGTCGATCAACGCGCGAGGAAACGGCCCTGGTCGCACAGTGGGTGCGACCAGGGCCGTGGGCTCGGAAAGCCGGATCTCAGCGGGCCGGGAGGACCGTCCCGGTGACCTCGCCGAGCGCGATCGTGGTGCCGTCCGGTCCGGGCGCGGTGGCGGTGATCGTCACCGTGTCGCCGTCCTCCAGGAACGTCCGCTGGCTGCCGTCGGCGAACTTCACCGGCTCGGACCCGCCCCAGGTGAGTTCCAGGAACGAGCCGACCTGGCCACGTTCCGGCCCGGACACGGTGCCGGAGGCGTAGAGGTCGCCGGTGCGCAGCGACGCCCCGTTGACGGTGAGGTGCGCGAGCTGCTGGGCCGGCGTCCAGTACATGGTGGCGAACGGCGGCTCGGCCACCCGCTCGCCGTTCCACTCCACCGACAGCGTCAGGTCCAGCCCGAGGTGCGGGGTGTCCCGGAGGTACTCCTGCACCGGCGGGTCCTGGTCGGGCGCGGGCACGAACGCGTCGGCGAGCGCGTCCAGCGGGGTGACCCAGCCGGCGACCGAGGTGGCGAACGACTTGCCCAGGAACGGGCCGAGGGGTTGGTACTCCCAGGCCTGGATGTCCCGGGCCGACCAGTCGTTGACAAGCACCACGCCGAAGACGTGGTCGGCGAAGTCGGCCACCGGGACCGCCTCGCCGAGCCGGCTCGGCACGCCGACCACGAAGCCGACCTCGGCCTCGATGTCCAGGCGTACGGAGGCGCCGGTGGTGGGGCCCTGGGCGCTGGCGCGCTGCCCGGCGGGGCGGACCACGGGCGTGCCGGAGACGACCACCGTGCCGGCCCGGCCGTGGTAGCCGATCGGCACGTGCTTCCAGTTCGGCAGCAGCGGCGGCTGACCGGGCCGGAAGATCTGGCCGACGTTCGAGGCGTGGTGCTCCGAGGAATAGAAGTCGACGTAGTCCGCCACCTCGAACGGCAGCAGCAGCTCGATCTCACCCACCGGCACCAGCAGCGGCTCCACCGCCGGCCGGTGCGCCGGATCGGTGAGCAGCTCGGTGACGCGCTCCCGGACGGCGCTCCACTGCGGCCGGCCGAGCGCCAGGAACGCGTTCAACGTCTGCCGGCCCAGCGCGCCGCCGGCCAGCACCAGACCGGCGGCCTCCGCGCCGGCCAGGTCCAGCACGAGGTCGCCGATGCGGACGCCGACGCGCGGCTCGCGGTCGCCGTGCCGGAACACGCCGTACGGCAGGTTCGTCACCCCGTACGGCGAACCCGCCGCCCCCTCAACCCAGCTCACGATTCGAAGCCTCCGTTCACCAGCCCCAGCCGGATCAGATCGGTAAGTGGTTCGGAGATGCTGCACGACCCGTACCCGACCCAGAGCGGGCGTTGCGCCTCGCGCCGGCCCCGGGCGGCCTCGACCACGCGCACCACGTCGGTGACGGCCAGCAGTTCGGCCACGCCGTCCACGTCGGCGCCATCGACCGCGGCCAGCGTGGCGGCCAGCACGTTGACGAAACCGTGGTGGGTGAAGCCGGTCTCCGGGTCGCGGTGCCGGATCGCGTGGTGCAGCCCGGCGGTGAGCTTGAACGGCAGGTCGCGGTCCCGGCAGGCGCAGATGACGGCGGCCAGCTCGACCGGGGTCGGGAACAGTTCGGCGGCCAACCCGCCGGTGCGGAACTTGGCCGCCACCGGCAGTCCGCCGGCCCGGGCGTCGGCGAGCGCGTCCAGCGCCCCCATCAGCCCGAAGGTCAGCGGGATCTCCGCGTAGACGGCGGTGTCGTCGAGCCGCCCGGCGAGCGCGACCAGCTCGGCGAGGCCGGGCTGCGGGTCCTCGCCCCGCTTGGCGACCGGCGCCTCGACCTGCCGGGCGGTGACGCCGTCCGGCGTCAGGGCGGCGAGCGCGGCGGGCAGCCGGTCGAGGCCGGTGTCGCCGATCAGCCCGATGACGAAGCCTTCGGACGGGTCCACCCGGCCGTGCAGCGCGCCGTCCTCGATCTCCGAGGCGGGCAGCAGCAGCGGGCCGACCAGGCCGGCGTACCAGGCGTCCCGGTGCCGGCGGTGCGCGGTCACCGCGTCGGGCAGCGCGGCGTTGCCGGGCGGAAAGACCGCGGCGTCGTCGACCAGGCCGGTGAGGAGGCGGGGCACCTGCGTTGACACGAGAGAAGAATGTACGGGACGCTACGAGGAACGGACAACCGCGTCCGATTATCGGACGCCACCGGCCGGCCAACGGGACATAACGGAGGCGACATGCCGTACTACCGCAGCGTGGGCGAGGTGCCCCGCAAGCGCCACACCCAGTTCCGGCAGCCCGACGGCACGCTCTACGCCGAGGAGCTGGTCGGTCAGGAGGGCTTCTCCTCCGACTCGTCGCTGCTCTACCACCGGCACGCGCCGACCGCGATCCTCGCCGCCGAGGAGTTCGCCCCGCCCACCGTCACCCGGGTGCCGAACCTGCCGCTCAAGCCGCGTCACCTGCGCACCCACAAGCTCGACGGCGGCGGGGCGGACCCGGTGCTCGGCCGGCGTTACCTGCTCGCCAACGACGACGTCCGGATCGCGTACGTGCTGGCCGACCGGCCGTCGCCGCTGTTCCGCGACGCCACCGGCGACCACTGCCTCTACCTGGAGTCCGGCTCGATGCGGGTGGAGTCGCCGTTCGGCGTGCTCGACGCGGTGGCCGGCGACTACGTCGTCATCCCCACCTCGACCATCCACCGCCTGGTGCCGACCGGTGACGAGCCGACCCGGCTGCTCGCCGTCGAGGCGTCCGGCCACATCGGCCCGCCCAAGCGCTACCTCTCCGTACGCGGGCAGTTCCTGGAGCACTCGCCCTACTGCGAGCGCGACGTCCGGGGACCGGACACCCCGCTGCTGGTCGACGGCGAGGAGGTGGAGGTGCTGGTCAAGCACCGGCGCGGGTGGACGAGGTACGTCTACGCGAACCACCCGTTCGACGTGGTCGGCTGGGACGGGCACCTGTACCCGTGGGCGTTCTCCATCCACGACTTCGAGCCGATCACCGGGCGGATCCACCAGCCGCCGCCGGTGCACCAGACGTTCCAGGGCCCGAACTTCGTGATCTGCTCGTTCGTGCCGCGCAAGGTCGACTACCACCCGGCCGCCATCCCGGTGCCGTACAACCACCACAACGTCGACTCCGACGAGATGCTGTTCTACACCGGCGGCAACTACGAGGCCCGGCGCGGTTCCGGCATCGAGCAGGGCTCGATCTCGCTGCACCCGTCCGGCTTCACCCACGGCCCGCAGCCGGGCGCCGCCGAGCGGTCGATCGGGGCGGACTTCTTCGACGAGCTGGCGGTCATGGTCGACACGTTCCGCCCGCTGGACCTCTGCGACGCGGGCACCGCCTGCGAGGACGACGGCTACGCCTGGACCTGGGCGCGCAAGCCCTGACGTACGCGACGAGGGGCCGCCCGGAGGCGGCCCCTCGGCACCGGTCGGAGCGTCAGAACGTGGACGCGTCGATGACGAAGCGGTAGCGCACGTCGGACGCGAGCACCCGCTCGTACGCCTCGTTGATCTTCTCGGCCGGGATCACCTCGATCTCGGCGCCCAGCCCGTGCTCGGCGCAGAAGTCGAGCATCTCCTGGGTCTCCGCGATGCCACCGATGCTCGACCCGGCGAACGACCGCCGGCCCGGGATCAGCGAGAACGCGTGCACCGACAGCGGCTCCTCCGGGACGCCCACGTTGACCAGCGTCCCGTCCACCGCGAGCAGCCGCAGGAACGCGTTCATGTCGATGGTCGCGCTCACCGTGTTGATGATCAGGTCGAACGAGCCGGCCAGTTCCGTGAACGTGCCCTCGTCGGAGGTCGCGAAGTAGTGGTCGGCGCCGAGCCGCAGCCCGTCCTCCCGCTTCTTCAGCGACTGGGACAGCACCGTCACCTCGGCGCCCATCGCGTGGGCCAGCTTCACGGCCATGTGGCCGAGACCGCCCATGCCGATCACGGCCACCTTCCGGCCCGGCCCGGCGTTCCAGTGCCGCAGCGGCGAGTACGTGGTGATGCCGGCGCAGAGCAGCGGCGCGGCGGCGTCCAGCTCGATGCCGTCCGGGATGCGCAGCACGAAGTCCTCGGTGACCACGATGGCCTGCGAGTAGCCGCCCTGGGTCGGCTTGCCGTCCCGGCCCACGCCGGCGTACGTGCCGGTGCTGCCCTTCAGGCAGTACTGCTCCAGGCCCTTGCGGCAGCTGTCGCACTCCCGGCAGGAGTCGACCAGGCAGCCGACGCCGACCCGGTCGCCGACGGCGAACTTCGTCACCGCGGAGCCGACCTCCCGCACCACGCCGGCGATCTCGTGGCCGACCACGATCGGGTAGCGGGTCGGCCCCCACTCGCTGCGCGCGGTGTGGATGTCGGAGTGGCAGATGCCGGCGAACTTGATGTCGATGAGGACGTCGTCCGGGCCGAGGTCCCGCCGCTCGATGGTGGTCGGCGTGAGCGGGTCGGTCGCGGACGTCGCCGCGTAGGCGTTGACAGTCAGCATTCGACTTTTCTACCCCGGTTGAGCAGGGCGAATCCGGCGACCACCGAGGCCGTGACGGCGCCCACCAGCGGCCACGGGCCGCCGACCAACGCGTAGACCACCAGCAGCACCGGCGCGGCGGCCCCCGCGTAGACGGCCGGCGCCAGCCCCCGGGACATCGCGTCCCGCGCGCCGGGCAGCCGGCTCACCGGCCGCCAGGCCAGCAGCCCCACCCCGACCGCCGCCAGCACCGCGAGCAGCCGGGACGCGACCGGCGCGGTCGGTCCCAGCGCGGCGACCAGGACGGCGGCGGCCAGCGACCAACCGGCGGCGGCCAGCACGAGCCGGCGTACGCCCGCGTCGACGGCACGCACCGGATCGGGGCCGGGCGGGGAGATGTCGGCCACCTCGGTCAGGTGCTCCAGCGTCTCCGCGTAGCGCCGTCGCTCCAGCCGGGCCACGCCCGGGTCGCGCCCCGCGCCGGCCAGCTCCGGGTCCAGCCGCAACGCCTCCCGGTAGGCCCGCTCGGCCAGGTCGAACAGCTCCAGCCGAACCGCGACCAGGCCGAGCACGAGGTGCGCCTCCGGCTCGTCCGGCGTCAGCTCGACGCCCCGCCAGGCCGCGTTCAGCGCCGGCTGCCCGTTGCGCGAGGCGGACAGGATGGCGGCGGCGCTGCGCTGCGCGTACGCGTCGGTCGGGCCCAGCGCCAGGAGTTCGTCCGCGGTGCCCGCGGCGGCCTTCCAACGCTCCAGGTCGAGCAGCGCGAACCCGCGTGCGACAAGCGCCGGCGCGTTCCCCGGCGCGGCGGCGACCGCCGCCTCGGCCACCGCCAGCGCCTCGGCGGGACGACCGGCGGCGAGCTGCATCCGGGCCAGCATGGTCAGCGCGGCGAGGTGCGCGGGCTCCGCCGCGATCAGCGCGGCGAGCTCGCCGATCCCCTCGTCGTAGCGACCCAGCTCGGCGAGGAGATGGGCGCGTTGCAGGTAGCCGTCGGCGGCGGACTGGTCGGGGGCGGCGTCACTCGGCATCCCGGCGAGCCTAGCCGCCCCGGCTCGTCAGCTGCCCGTCAGCGCGGTCAGATGCTGCGGCAGGACGCGCCCGCCCCGCCCCCGCAGGTCCCGAGGCTGCACCACCTGCGCAGGCCGCTCTCGTCCAGGAACAACCATCCGCAGCGTTCGTCCGGGCAGGCCCGAACCGTGAGCCGGCCCGGATCGGCGAGCAGTTGCGCGGCGCTGAACGCGGCGGCGTGCACGGGCAGCCGCAGCCCGGCGGCGAGGTCGATCCACCAGCGACCGCGCCCGTCCGCCGCCCACCGGAACACCGCCGTCCGGGCAGCCGCCCCGGCGGCGCGGGCGACCGCGTCGAAGGCCCGACGGTCCGCCGGATCGACCATGCTGGCGTAGAGCGCGGCCCGCAGCGTACGGGCCTCGGCGAGCACCGCCTCCGCGGTGCCGGGGTCACGTCGGGCGAGGTGCAGCAGGCGGTTCACCGACACCTCGTCGGTCAGCCCGACGTGACCCGCCCAGACGGCGAGCGTCCGGTAGCCGCGCAGCCACTCCGCGCCGGGCAGGGGAGAGTCCCGACCCCACCCCGCGTACGTGTTGCAGAAGTCGAGCGCGGGATGGCCGCCGACGCTCCACGGCAGGCTCTCGTCGCGGACCCGGACCTCGTACACCGGCCGCCCGGACCGCTCCAGCCGGTCGTCACCGGCGAGCACCCGGCGGTGCACCTCCCGCAGCCGGGGCCCCGGCTCGACGCCGACGTCCGCCGCGAGCCGCTCCCGCGTGGTGCGGTAGAGCCGCAGCGCGTCGGCCCGCCGGGCCCCCCGGTACAGCGCGGTCATCAGGACGGCCACGAGCTGTTCCCGGGTGGGGTGCCGGGCCGCCAGCGGCAGCAGATCCGCGATCGCCGGCCCGTGCCGGCCCAACGCGAGCTGCGCCTCGGCGCGCAGCTCCACCGCGACCAGGCGAAGCTCCTCGACGGTTCCGTGCAGCCGGTCGCGCAGCTCGCCGTCCGCCACGTCGGCGAGCAGCGGCCCCCGCCAGAGGGCCAGCCCCCGGTCGAGCAGCCGTACCCGCGCGTCCGGCTCGGCGGTGACGCCGGCCGCCCGGACCAGGTCGCCGAACTCGTCGACGTCGACCCGATGCCCGACCCGGTCGACGACGTAGCCCCCGCCCCGGGTGCCGATCCGCACCCCGTACGGATGCAACGCGGCCCGCAGCCGCCCGACGTACGTCTGCACCGCGCCCCGGGCCGCGGCCGGTGGCCGGCCGTTCCACAGCAGGTCGGCGAGCCGGTCGGTCGACACCACCCGGCCCGTGTCGAGCAGCAGCAGTCCGAGCAGGCAGCGCTCCTGCCGCCGGACGCCGAGCTCGACGGTCCGGCCGTCGTGGCGGGCCTCGAACGGCCCGAGCAGGCGGAACTCCATACCGAACAGGACGGGGGGACCCGGGCCGGCGGTTGTCACCCGGCGGTGAGCGCGTGGTGGGCGGCCCGGTCGCCGGGCGGGGACGGCCGAACGATCGACCCGACTGCCGGGGCGAAAGCGGTGAGCCGGTGGTGAGCCGGCGGCACGATCCTGGTCCGGCCCCGGTCAGCAACAGGATGGAGTGACCATGCGAGTCAGGATGAGCGCCGCGGTGACGGCGGTCGTGACGGCGGTCGTGGCGAGCCTTTCCGGCCCGGCATCCGCCGCCGACCGTTCTCCGGGCGCCTGGGTGCCGGCGCCGCAGGAGGCGTTCGAGTTACCCGCCGGCGCCCGGTGCACGTTCGCGGTTCGGGTGGAGCCGATCGTCGACGAGGTGCGGATGCTGACGCTGGAGACCTACCCGGACGGCTCACCGAAGCGGGAGCTGTTCACCGGCGCCCTGCTCGACCGGGTGACCAACCTGGAGACCGGCGCCACCTCCACGGCCGACGCGAGCGGCACCTCGCTCGTCGTCCACGGCACGGACGGGTCGATGACCTGGTACGTCACGGGCCCGGTGTTGCTCGGCTTCCGGGAGAACGCCGGCACGCTGCCGAAGGGGCTGTGGATCGTCGACGGCCAGTTCCGGGTGGCGTTCACGCCCACCTTCGACAAGACCATCACGATGCTCCACGGCACGACCCACAACGTCTGCACCGACGTAGACTGAACCCCGGCCCGGCGACCGGCGTCCCCGGTCGCCGGGTCACGCCGTCGGCGCCTCGTACACCAGCGCCACCGCGATGCCGGCCAGTCCTTCGCCGCGACCGGTGAAGCCCAGGCCGTCGGTGGTCGCCGCGGACACGGTGACCGGCGCGCCGACCGCCTCGGAGAGCACCCGCTGCGCCTCGTCCCGACGCGACCCGATCCGGGGCCGGTTGCCGACCACCTGCACCGACACGTTGCCGATCACGAAGCCGGCCGCCCGCACCCGGCGCGCGCTCTCGGTCAGCAGCGCCACCCCGGAGGCGCCGGCCCACTCCGGCTGGTCGACACCGAAGTTGGCGCCCAGGTCGCCGAGGCCGGCAGCGGAGAGCAACGCGTTGCAGGCGGCGTGCGCCACCACGTCGGCGTCCGAGTGGCCGGCCAGGCCGTCCTGGTCGGGCCAGTGCAGGCCGGCGACCCAGCAGGGCCGACCGGCCGCGAACGCGTGCACGTCGGTGCCGACGGCCACCCGAGGAACGATCATGACGCCGAGCGTACGCGTACGCCGTGATCAAGGAGTTCGGGTCACCGTCGGGCCGGACGGCGACGCGAACCCCTTGGTCAATCCCGCAGGGTCGCCGGTCAGGCGCCGGTGGACAGGAGGTGTTCGGCCAGGGTCAGGTCGAACGGGCGGGTGATCTTCAGGGCCAGCTCGGAGCCGGGCACGCAGAACACCGCGACGCCCTGCTTCTCCACCAGGCCGGCGTCGTCGGTGAGTGGATCACCTGCCGCCCGGTGCGCGGCGGTCAGCACCGGCCGGCGGAAGCCCTGCGGCGTCTGCACCGCGCGCAGGACAGCCCGGTCGACGGTGCCGAGCACCCGCTCGGCGGCGTCGACCTCCTTGATCGTGTCGACCACCGGCAGCACCGGGATCACCGCGTCGTGCCCGCCACGGACCGCCGCGGCCACCGACTCGACCAGCTCGGGCGGGGTGAGCGCCCGCGCCGCGTCATGGACCAGGACGATCTCCGGCCCGGCCGGCACGGCGGCGAGCGCCGCCGCGACGGAAGCCTGGCGTTCGGCGCCGCCGGGCACCACGGTCACCGGCGCCACCGGGGCCAGCAGCGCCCGCACCGATTCGACGTCGGCGGCCGGCGCGGCCACCACGATCGTGTGCACCGACGGCGCGGCGGCGATCCGGCGGACGGCGTGCACCAGCAGCGGCTCGCCGCCGAGCGCCCGGAGCGCCTTGGGAGCGCCGGGACCGAGGCGTACGCCGGCACCGGCCGCAGGAACGAGGACCGCGACGTCACCGCGCGGATTGAGCTGCGCGGTCACGTCGCGGTCCTCGGTTTCGTTCATGGTGCTGCGGGTAGAGGCAGCGGTGCGGATCAGGCTTCGGTCAGCACCTTGTCGAGCAGCGACTCCGCCTCGTCCTTCGTGCTCTTCTCGGCCAGCGCGACCTCACCCACGAGGATGTCACGGGCCTTGGCGAGCATGCGCTTCTCGCCCGCCGACAGGCCCCGCTCCCGCTCCCGGCGCCACAGGTCGCGGACGACCTCGGCCACCTTCAGCGGGTTGCCGGAGGCCAGCTTCTCCAGATTTGCCTTGTAACGCCGCGACCAGTTGGTGGGCTCCTCGGTGTGCGGAGCACGGAGCACGTCGAAGACCTTGCCCAGGCCCTCTTCGCCGACCACCTCGCGCACACCCACGATCTCGGCGTTCTCGGCGGGCACCCGGACCGTCAGGTCACCCTGCGCGACCCTCAGGACGAGGTACTCCCTGGGCTCGCCCTTGATGACCCGAGTCTCGATTGCCTCGATGAGTGCGGCCCCGTGGTGGGGGTAAACAACGGTCTCGCCGACACTGAAAACCATAGGTTCGAAACCCCTTTCGCTGTGTCTAGGGTAACACGCTCAGGCACCGATGTCTCACCGCTGTCCTGATCGTTGGCGCAGCTCAGGGGCCCTGTGAGAGGTATTTCTTCGGCTTGACAGGAGGCCAAGACGATGGTTTAACCACGCTCCGTGACGAACAAATAACTACCCGGTACGGGTGATGGCCGGAGCGATCAGATCTAGGGCAATGCGCTCCTTCCATGGTAGCTCCGCAACTCCACCCGCGCCCAGGTGTGGCGGTACGGCCCCCGGTGCGGGACGCTGGTGGTGGACGTGACGTCCGCTCGCCGAGACGTTCCTGGGGGTCCGATGGGCGTGCCTGACGCTGACGGCCAGGGGCCGGCGGACGGACTGCCGGGCCTGCCACCGGAGTGGGGTCGCGTCGTCGTGCCCGACGACGCCTCGGCGCTCGCCGACGAGGCCCGACAGATCCGCCGCGAGCTGCGCCGCGCCCCACGCCCCGCCGGGCGTCCGGCCCGGTTCACGCCGCCCCTGCTGGCGCTGCTGGCCGCAGTGTTGATCACGCTCGCCGGGCTGGCCGCCGTCACCTGGCCACGCCCCCACCGCTCCCCCGGCGCGCCGACCGTGCTGCCCCGGTCCACCCCCGCGGCGATCGGCCCGCTGCCCGCGCTCGACCTGGTCGGCGCCGACAACACGCCGGTGCCACTACGCAGCCTGCTCCCCGCCATGATCATCCTGGTCGACGCGTGCGCCTGCGCCGAACAGGTCGGCACGGCGGCGGCCACCGCGCCCGCCGGGGTCACCGTGGTCACCGTGACCGAGGGCCGCAGCGCCGGGCCCGCCACCGCGACCGGCGTACGCCCGCTCGGCGACCCGGCCGGCGGCCTGCGCTCCTACCTGCATCTCTCGGCCCGGCCGGGCACCGCCGCCGCGCTGCTCGTGGACCGGCGGGGCACGCTGGTCCGAATGGTGCCGGAGCTGGGGCCGGCGGCGGACTACCAGGCCGACCTGGCCCGGTTGGCCGGCTGAACCCGCTCAGCGGCTCAGTAGAGCGCCTCCAGCCGGGCGTTCAGCTCGACCTCGCCCCGCAGCGCGGCGAACCGCACCCACACCGGCGCGCCCGTGCCGTCCAGGAACACGACGGTCACCTGCCCGCCGCAGCTCAGCACCCGCTCGACGCCGTCGGCACCGGCCACCCGCATCGACACGGCACCGTCACCGGCGCAGCCCACCGACAGCCGGTACTCGTCACCCGGCGACGGGTTCGCCTGCCGCACGACCGGCGGGTCACCCGGCATCAGCCGCGACGTCTCCCGCCACACCACGTGCGACACGTTCTCCTGGCGCGTCCCGCCGTCGGGCTCCACGTCGACCACCACCGGCGAACGGACCTCACCGGTACGGGGATCGACCTCGGCCACCATCCGGGAGCGGGGCGACGGCCGCTCGGGCGGTGTCGACCCGACCCCCGCACCGAGATCCACCCGGGACCGGGCGAGGTCGTCGGTGGAGGAGCCGACCGTCGTGCCCAACCACGGCGCCGCCGACCGCCACCACCACGCGCCGACCGCCAACGCCAACACGGTCAGGCCCACCAGCACTGCCCGCCGGGTCCGCTCCTCCGAGGCCATGCCGGCAGCGTATCGACGCCACGGCGAACCGTCAGCCCGCGCGCTCCAGCAGGGCCGCGTAGAGCGTCAGCCCCGGCCCGAACGCGAGCATCACCACCCGGCGCGGCGGCGACGGCGTACGGCTCAGCCGGTCCAGGATCAGCAGCACCGTCGGGGACGAACAGTTGCCGTGCTCGGCAAGCGTCTCCCGGGACGTCGCCAGCGCCGTCGGCGGCAGCTCCAGCTCATGCTCCACCACGTTGAGGATCCGGGGGCCACCCGGGTGCACCGCCCAGCCGTCCACCCCGGACCGGTCGCACCCGTGCCGGGCCAACAGGTCGTCCACCAGGTCACGGACGAACCGGGACAGCACCTTCGGCACCTTCGGCGACAGCCCCATCCGGAAGCCGGTGTCGGTGACGTCCCAGGTCATGTGATCGGCGGTGGAGGTGTCGGTGACGGAGGTGACCTCACGCAACGCGTACCCCCGGCCACCGGGGACGACCACGGCGGCGACCGCGGCGTCCGAGAACAGCGCATGCGAGACGATCTGCTGGGTGTCCACCCGGGCACCCGGCGGCTGGATGTGCAGGCTGGTCAGCTCCGCGCAGAGCAGCAGCGCCGGCCGCCCCCGGGCGGTGACGAAGTCGCTCGCCGCGCCGAGCCCGGGCAGCGCCGCGTAACAACCCATGTGGCCGACGAACATGCGCTGGGTGTTCGGGGCCATGCCGAGGTCACGGGCCAGCAGGATGTCCAGGCCGGGCGTCGCGTAACCGGTGCAGGAGCAGACCACGAACAGCCCGACGTCGCCGGCGTCCAGGCCGGCGGCGGTGAGCGCGCGGCTGACCGCCTCCTTCCCGAGCGGCAACGCCTCGACCTGGTAGCGGCGCATCCGACGCTCGGTCGGCCACTCCGAGACGTCCTCCAGCAGCGGATTCACCGCCGCCTGCCGCCGGGTCACCCCGGAGTTGGCGAAGATCTTCTCGGCCAGCACCCGCGTGGTGCCCGAGAAGTGCTTCTCGAAGAAACCCGTCCACAGCTCGTCCTGCGCGGCGCCCGGCGGCAGCGCCATGCCCAGACCCGCGATCACCGGTACGCCCACGTCCCCACCTCAGCTTCGCTCAGTCCTGCGGCCGTCGAACTCCGGCTTACCAACGAGGGACCGCGCTGTCCCGGTCCGGGTCGCCGCCGAGTGCGGCGATGCCGAGCCAGTCGGCGCACACGTCGGAGGTGGCCGGGTGCAGCGAGCCGCACCGGGCGTCCCGGTAGAGGCGCTCCAACGGATGACCGCGGCGGGTCGCCGACGTGCCGGCCGCCTCCAGCATGGACGCCGCCACCTCCGCGGCGGTGGTGCCGGCCAGCAGCTTGGCCCGCCACACCCAGCGGTTCGTCTCGGCCGAGCCGGGTTCCTCGTCGACCCGGCGGGCCGCCTCGGCGACCACCAGCTCGGCGGCGGCGGTGGCCGCGTCCGCCCGGCCCAGCCGGGCCCGGACCGCCGGCAGCCCGGCCAGACCGCGGATGTTCAGGTGCTCGGCGGCGGCGTCGATCGCGGCCCGGGCCACCCCGACGTAGACGGCGGCGTAGCTGGCCACCAGCCAGTGCGGCATGAGCTGGGCCACCACCAGCGCCAACCCCTCCACGCCGCCGAGCAGCCGGTCGGCCGGGACGGTCACGTCCAGGTGCAGGTCGTGCGAGGAGGTGGCGCGCATGCCGAGCGAGTCCCAGGTCGGCTCGACCGTGATCCCCTCCCCGGCCGGCACCAGGAACTGGGAGACCACCGACTGGTCGGTGGCGCTGCGCGCGGCCACCAGGTAGCCGTCCGGGTGGCCGGCGCCGGAGCAGAACGTCTTGCTGCCCTTGACGTGCCAGCCACCGTCGACCGGTTCGTAGACGGTGCTGAGCTGGGACAGCCGCGCGCCCGCGCCGCGCTCGCTCATCGCCACCGCGTACCACGCGCCGTCGGCCGCCGCGCGCAACAGTCGGTCGCGGGCGGCCAGCGCCTCCTCCGGTACGCCGAGCGCCTCGGCCAGTTCCTCGGTCACCGCGCCCAACGCCCCGGTGACCGAGGCGTGCATGTTGAACACCAGCGCGGTGGCGCCGTTGCCCCGGGCCAGCTCGGTGGCGACGGCGGCGTACTCGGCGAAGGTCGCGCCCTGCCCACCCAGCTCACGCGGGACCATCAGGCCGAACAGGCCGGCCTGGCGAAGGTCGGCGAAGTCGTCCACCGGGAACGAGCCGTCCCGGTCGTGCCCGGCCGCCCGGGCGGCCAGTCGCGGCGCCAACCGGCGGGCCGCCTCCAGCGCGTACACGGTCATGTCGCCCCCTTCTCGGCGTCCCTTACCCCCGGTGACCTCCGCTATCCGCCCCGGCGCCCACTGCCCTGGTAGAGCACCGCCGTCGACCGCGTCGGCACGATGCGCGGCTCCGTCCGCACCGGACGGTCACCGCCCCGCCACCGGCGCAGCAACCAGGCCAGCGTGCCGCCCAGCTCCGGCCGGACCCCGCGCAGACGCAACGACACGCCGTGCCGGGCACACTCGGCGACCAGCGCGCGGGCGTCCACGAACAGCCGGTGGTCGTGGATGCCGCGCGGCACGGTCGGCAGCCGTTCACCCAGCTCCACCGCGACCAGCCGGGCCAGCAGCGTGTCGTTGAGCGTGTCCAGCACCAGCAGCCCGCCGGGCCGCAGCAACCGGCACGCCTCGGCCACCGCCCGCCGCCAGTCCGGCACGTGCTCCAGCAGCTCACCGGCCGAGACCACGGCGGCGCAGCCGTCGGCCAGCGGCACGGCGGTGGCGTCGCCCTGGAGCACTGTCACGCCGTGCGTGGCGGCCTGGTCGAGCGCGGAGCGGGTCAGGTCCACCCCGACGTGCCGGTAGCCCTTGCCGGCCAGGTGCGGCGCCAGCAGCCCGGCCCCGCAGCCGAGGTCGACCAGCAGGTCGTCCCGGTTGGACGCCGGGGGCACCAGGGCGGCGCGGGCGCGGGCCAGCCAGTGCAGCATGGCGAAGGCGCCGTCGGGCCGCCACCACTCGCCGGCCAGGTCGTCGTACTGTCGGGGGTCGTTCGGGGACAGCGCCCGGTGCGGGCTGGACACCGGCGACGCGTCGGGCATGGACCGAGCGTGGCACGACTACCCGGTAACGACCAGACTTCCCTTATGTCGACGCGGGTGTTAGGGCTGGTCAGAGCGAGCCATCCGGAGCCGGCCGCGGCGGTCGTCGTGGTCGCCGCGCTGCTCGCCGCCGGCGTCGGGCACTCCGCCGCCGGAGTGGCCACGGTGGCGCTGACGGTGCTGGCCAGCCAGCTCGCCGTCGGCTGGAGCAACGACCTGATCGACGCCGACCGGGACGCCGCGGTGGGGCGTACCGACAAACCGGTGACCACCGGCGCGGTCGCCCGGCCGACGCTGGCCCGGGCCACCGCGGTCGCCGCCGTCGCCACCCCGCTGCTGGCGCTGACCGGCGGCCCGGCCGCCGCGGCCTGCGCCACGCTGGGGCTGGTCTCCGCGCTGCTCTACAACAAGCCGCTGAAGTCGACGGCGGTGTCGGTGCTGCCCTACGCGGTCTCGTTCGGCGCGCTGCCCGCGTTCGTGGTGCTGGCCCGGCCCGACTCGCCCGCGCCGCCGGCCTGGCTGGTGGCCGCCGCCGCGCTGCTGGGCGCCGGGGCGCACTTCGCGAACGTGCTGCCCGACCTGGCCGACGACGCCCGTACCGGGGTGCGCGGGCTGCCCCACCGGCTGGGCCCCGCGGGCAGCCGGCTGGCCGCCGCCGGCCTGCTCCTCGCCGCCACCGTCGCGCTGGTGTTCGGTCCGCCCGGACCGCCGTCGTGGACCGGCCTGTCGGCGGTGGCCGCCGCCGTCGCGGTGCCGGCCCTCGGTTGGTACGCCGGACGCGCCGCGACCGCCACCGGTGGCCGGCCGGTGGCCGCCTTCCGGTCGGTGCTGGTGGTGGCGCTCATCGATGTGGTGCTGCTGGTGGCGAACGGCCGGGTGGTCTGAGCCGTCGCCACCGAGGATGGCATTGCCGGGTCCGCGTGCGGGCCTCGATCAGCTCCAACTACCCTGGAGCGCGGTCTGCGCGGGTATGGCCACCCCGTGTCCGGGGGTCGACCGGGCGGGGATCGTGACGAGGAGGACCGACGTGACGCGCTCGATCAGGGGTTCCCGGCGACCGGCCCTGCTGTTGGCCGGCTCGGCGGCGGCGGCGAGCCTGCTGCTGTCCGGGTGCGGCGCCGGTCAGATCGCCGAGACCGCCAACAAGATCCCGTCGGTCCAGGGCGTCAACGTCCAGACCTCCGACAACCTCTACAAGGTGCGCGGGCTCTACGTGCAGTTCCCCGGCCCGGAGGGCTACCAGGCCGGCGCGACCGCCCCGCTGAACGTCGTGATCTACAACGACAGCGAGTCCCCGGTGACGGTGACCGTCACCACCGACAGCGCCCGGGAGATCCTGCTGACCGGCGCGGCCGGCTCCAGCGGCGCGGCCACCCCGACCGGCTCGCCGACCGAGCCGGCGTCGGCGTCGCCCACCGCCACCGACCCGAGCGCCTCCCCCAGCCAGTCGCTGGAGGCTCCCGCCTCGCCGTCCGCCTCGCCCAGCGGGTCGCCGTCGGAGAGCGCGTCGCCGTCGGAGAGCGCGTCGGCGCCCGCCGGCCAGCCGGCCCGGATCGAGATCCCGGCGCTCGGCTACGCACAGCTCAACAGCGGCAACCCGCAGTTCCTCCAGCTCGTCGGCCTGAACCAGAAGCTCCTCGTCGGCCAGCAGGTCAACCTGACCTTCGACTTCGGCGGCGGCAAGGTGATCAAGACCCCGGCGCCGATCGGTGTCCCGCTGACCCCGCCGGCGCAGCCGTCCCAGATCGTCAACCCGCGCGAGCACTCCGCCGAAGAGGGCGGCACCGAGGGCGGCAGCCACGGCTGACGCCGTACCCCCGTTCCGTCCGACACCGCCGCGGTGGCCAGCGCCACGCGGCGGTGTCGTCGTCTCGGCGGTGGGCGTTCGTCGTACCGGCCGGATAGCGTCCGGTGGTGACCACGCCCCGATCGACCCCGTCCCGCGCCGGCGCCGGCCGCGGTCGCGCCGCCGCCCGCGAACCCCGCCCGGCCTACGAGTGCGACGCCTGCGGCCACCAGCCGCCCAAGTGGATGGGCCGGTGCCCCGAGTGCGGCGAGTGGGGCTCGGTGGTCGAGTCAACGGTCACCGGCCCGCTGGTCTCCGGCCGGGTGGTCAGCTCCCGGATGCCGGCCGAGCCGGCCCGGCCGATCGCCACCATCAGCGCCGCGCCGGCCCGGGCCCGGCCCACCGGCGTCAGCGAGCTCGACCGGGTGCTCGGCGGCGGGCTGGTGCCCGGCGCGGTGGTGCTGCTGGCCGGTGAGCCCGGCGTCGGCAAGTCGACGCTGCTGCTCGACGTGGCCCAGCAGTGGGCCGTCGGCGCGGGCAGCCCGTCGCTGGTGGTCAGCGGCGAGGAGTCGGTCAGCCAGGTGCGGTTGCGGGCCGAGCGGATGGGCACCCTGCACGACCAGCTCTACCTGGCCGCCGAGAGCGACCTGGCGGCGGTGCTCGGCCACCTCGACGCGGTCAAGCCGGGCCTGCTGGTGCTCGACTCGGTGCAGACCATCTCCACCACCGGCACCGAGGGCGTGCCCGGTGGCGTGACGCAGGTGCGCGCGGTCACCGCGGCGGTGGTCGCGGTGGCCAAGGAACGCGGCATCGCCACCGTCCTGGTCGGGCACGTCACCAAGGATGGCCAGGTGGCCGGCCCCCGGGTGCTGGAGCACCTGGTGGACGTAGTGCTCCACTTCGAGGGCGACAAGCACTCCTCGCTGCGCATGGTGCGCGGCGTGAAGAACCGGTTCGGGGCCGCCGACGAGGTGGGCTGCTTCGAGATGCACGAGGGCGGCATCAGCAGCCTGGCCGACCCGTCCGGCCTGTTCCTGACCCGCTATTCCGAGCCGGTGCCGGGCACCTGCGTCACGGTGGCCATGGAGGGCCGGCGGGCGCTGGTCACCGAGGTGCAGGCGCTGATCGGGGCCACGGTCGCCGGTTCGCCACGGCGTACCGTCTCCGGTCTCGACGGCGCCCGGCTGGCCATGGTCCTGGCGGTGCTCCAGCGACGCACCGAGCGGCTGACGCTGCACGACCGCGAGGTCTTCGCCGCCACCGTCGGCGGCATCCGGGTGGTCGAGCCGGCCGCCGACCTGGCGGTGGCGCTCGCGGTGGCCTCCGGCGGGCTCAACCTCGCGCTCAACCCGCACCTGGTCGCCATCGGCGAGGTCGGGCTCACCGGTGAGGTGCGCCGGGTCGGCGCGGTGTCCCGGCGGCTGGCCGAGGCCGCCCGGCTGGGCTTCCGGCTGGCCCTGGTGCCGCCCGGTGCCGGCCCCGGCAGCGGCGGCGTCGCCCCCGAGCAGATGCGGGTGATCGAGGTCACGGACGTGCGCGCGGCGCTCCAGGCCGCCGCCCGAGCATCCGCGGAGTGACCGTGGGTAGTCACGTGCCGGGCGCGGGCGGACGATTCCGGACAGGTCACGCCGCCCCGGGGCGGCCCGTCGCGCCCGACATCACGACACATCACAGTAACCACGAGAGCACCCACCGCACCGCAGTCCGTAGACTGTGCCCGTGCCGATCGACCGCGATGCCACCAAGCCCGCAACGGCGACGCCGCAGGCCCGCACCGGCGCCGTGAGCGGCAACCCCACCCGCGCCATCAGCGTGAGCGTCGCCGGCAGCGTCGGCGGGGCCGGCGCCGACCCGCTGCGGGCAAATCTCGCCCTGATGGCACCGGGCACCGCGCTCCGCGACGGCCTGGAGCGGATCCTGCGCGGTCGCACCGGCGCGCTGATCGTCCTCGGCTACGACAAGGTGGTCGAGCAGATCTGCACCGGCGGCTTCCCGATGGACGTCGAGTTCTCCGCCACCCGGGTCCGCGAGCTGTGCAAGATGGACGGCGCCGTGGTGCTCTCCAGCGACGGCACCCGCATCGTCCAGGCCGGCGCGCACCTGATGCCCGACCCGTCCATCCCCACCGAGGAGTCCGGCACCCGGCACCGCACCGCCGAGCGGGTGGCCCGACAGACCGGCTACCCGGTCATCTCGGTCAGCCAGTCGATGCGGATCATCAGCCTCTACGTCAACGGCCAGCGGCACGTGCTCGACGACTCCGCGGCGATCCTGTCCCGGGCCAACCAGGCCCTGGCCACGCTGGAGCGCTACAAGCTCCGGTTGGACGAGGTCTCCGGCACGCTCTCCGCGCTGGAGATCGAGGACCTGGTCACCGTCCGCGACGCGGTCGCCGTGGTGCAGCGGCTGGAGATGGTCCGGCGGATCGCCGACGAGATCGCCGGCTACGTGGTGGAGTTGGGCACCGACGGCCGACTGCTGGCGCTCCAGCTCGACGAGCTGATGGCCGGCGTGGACGCCGACCGCACCCTGGTCATCCGCGACTACCTGCCGGTCGGCCGCAAGTCGCGCACGCTCGACGAGGCGCTTGTCGAGCTGGACCTGCTCAGCGCCACCGAGCTGATCGACCTGGTGGCGGTGGCCAAGGCGATCGGCTACCCGTCCGCCTCGGACGCGCTCGACGCGGCGGTCAGCCCGCGCGGGTTCCGCCTGCTGGCCAAGGTGCCCCGGCTGCCCGTGGCCGTGGTCGACCGGCTGGTGGTGCACTTCGGCAGCCTCCAGCGGCTGCTCGGTGCGACAGTGGAGGATCTTCAGGCGGTCGACGGGGTGGGCGACGCCCGCGCCCGGGGCGTCCGCGAGGGCCTGTCCCGGCTCGCCGAGGCGTCCATCCTGGAGCGGTACGTCTGACCCGGCTCAGCCGGTGACGGTCAGCTTCACCGGCTGGCTGATCTTGGTGCCGACCCGGGCGAAGACCTGGTACGTGCCGATCGGGGCGTACGGGCCGGCGGCCAGCCCGTCGGCGCAGCGGGTGGTGTCCCGCCCGTTCCAGCCCAACTCGTAGGCGCGCTCGAAGTTCGGCGTGAACGACTGCACGTCCGAGCCCTTGCCGGTGCCGCAGGTGTCCGACGACCAGATCTTCTCCGCGCCCGCCTTGACGTAGAGCTCCTGGAGATCGGCGCCGACGTCCCGGCTGCACGTGCGGTTCGAGACGTTCTTGACCTTGAGGCGCAGCGTGACCACCGTGCCCCGCTGGGCGGCGGCCGGCACCGCGACCGGCGTCACCTGAAGCTCGGCGTCGGTGCAGGCGCCGTCGGCGGAGACCGGCTCGCCGGACGCGCCACCGTCGCCCGGGCCCGAGCCGCCGCCGGTGTTCGTACCGCCCCCGGTGTTCGTGCCACCGCCGCTGCTCGTGTCGCCACCGTCGGCGCCGGCGTCACCACCGGAGACGTCGGGCGCCGGCGACGGACTGGCCGTCTGCGGGGTCAGCACCGAGCCGGACGGGCCCGGAGCCGCCCCGGCGGAGCCGCCCGGCGACGGGTCACCCCCGCCCGGCCCGCCGGCGTTACGGTCCGAGCCGGTGCAGGAGTAAAGCAGGACAATCAGGAAGAGCAGGCCCGCGCCGAGCACGACGGCACGACGCCGCCAGTACACGGTGGGGGGCAGGGGGCCGACCGTCAGACGCATGATGCGCCTACCGTAGCCGCGCGACGCTCGGTGTGCCGGTCCGACGCGCCGGTGACCGCGCGTCACCCCGATCCGGGCGTCCACTGTGGAACACCACGGGGTCGGTCAGAGATAGACCTGCCGCTGGTAGACGGCGTGCGCCCCGGCCACCCGGTCGAGG
The DNA here is from genome assembly GCF_045040125.1 of Micromonospora sp. NBC_01392. Classification (NCBI taxonomy): domain Bacteria; kingdom Bacillati; phylum Actinomycetota; class Actinomycetes; order Micromonosporales; family Micromonosporaceae; genus Micromonospora; species Micromonospora sp. NBC_01392. The sequence goes on from NZ_CP109549.1 coordinate 6,893,981, forward strand.
AAGAGCAACCCGGCGCAGTGGTCGATCTCGTGCTGGAGCGCACGCGCCTCGAAACCGTCGGTCACCAGCCGTACCGGCTCCCCGCTGCCCGGCAGCGCCCCCTCCACCACCAGACGACTGGCCCGCTTCACGTCGCCGGTCAGGTCGGGCACCGACATGCAGCCCTCGCGGCCGGCCTTCCACCGGCTCGCCTCCACCACCCGGGCGTTGCACAGCACGAACGTGCCGTGCACGGTGACCGCCTTCGGATGCCCCGTCACGTCCACCGCGAACACCTGGGCGTTCACCCCGATCTGCGGCGCCGCCAGGCCCACACAGCCCGGCGAGACGCGCATGGTGGCCACCAGGTCGGCGGCCAGCCGCACCACCTCGTCCGAAGTGGGGTCGACCTCCGGACCGGGCCGGCTCAGCACCGGCTCCGGGGCGGCGACCACCGGACGGACCTCGCCCGGGACACCAAGCTTCTCCGGTGTCCAGCCACCCAGGCCGGCGTACCCCTCGCCGGTCACAGCAGGTCCGAGTCCGCCGGGCGGAGGCTGACGCCGACACCCAGCTCGGCCGCCGCCCGGGTGAGCCGGCCGGCCACCTCGTCCGAGCTGCCCGACGGCAACTCCACCTCGGCGACCACCACGTAGAGCGAGCCGGTCAGCCGGGTGCTCAGGTCGGTCACGTTGCCGCCGGCGTCGGCCAGCACCCGGGTCATCGCCGCGACGATGCCCATCCGGTCCGCGCCGTGCACCGCCAGCACGTACGGCTCGCCGACCGGCACGCTGGCGCTGTCCGGGGCGACCGCGCGTACGGTGGCCAGCAGGTACCCGTCGGCGGCGAGCGGGGCCAGCGCGGCCTCGACGTCGGCGGCGGCCGGGCCCACGCAGATCAGCGTCATCGCGAAGTGGCCGCGCAACCGGGTCATCGTCGAGTCGGTGAGGTTCGCGCCGAGCCGGGCGAGGGCCTCCGCGACGTCGGCGACGATGCCCGGCCGGTCCCGGCCGATGACGGTGATCGCGAGCTCGTTCATTCGGACATTCTGCCGCGCCGCCGAAGTGCCGCCGCGTCGGCCCACCCGGCCCGCCCAATCAGCGGGATCTCCGCCCGTGACATCATCGGCACCGCCATGACTGAGCCCACCTTCGCCACCCAGGTCAGCCGGTGGTACGAGCGCAACGCCCGCGACCTGCCCTGGCGCAAGCCCGGCATCGGCGCCTGGGCGATCCTGGTCAGCGAGGTCATGCTCCAGCAGACGCCGGTGGTCCGCGTGGTGCCCGCGTGGGAGGCGTGGCTGGCCCGCTGGCCGGAACCGCGCGCGCTGGCCGAGGACACCCCGGCCGAGGCGATCCGGATGTGGGGCCGGCTCGGCTACCCCCGCCGGGCGGTACGCCTGCGCGAGTGCGCGGTGGCCGTCGTGGAGCGGCACGGCGGCGTGGTGCCCGACCGGCTGGACCAGTTGCTGGCGCTGCCCGGCGTCGGCACGTACACGGCCCGGGCGGTGGCCGCGTTCGCGTACGGGCAGCGGCACCCGGTGGTCGACACCAACGTCCGGCGGGTGGTGTGCCGGGCGGTCGCCGGTGAGCCGGACGCCGGCCCGACCACCCGACCCGCCGACCTGGTCGCCACCGAGGAGCTGCTGCCGATCGAGCCGGCCGCGGCGGCCCTGGCCAGCGCCGCCTTCATGGAACTCGGGGCGGTCGTCTGCACCGCCCGGTCGCCCCGTTGCGCGGTGTGTCCGGTCGAGTCCAGTTGTGCCTGGCGGGCCTCCGGGCAGGCCGCCCCGGACGGGCCGACCCGCCGTCCGCAGCGCTACGCCGGCACCGACCGGCAGGTACGCGGCCTGCTCCTGGCGGTGCTCCGGGAGACCACCGGGCCGGTGCCACACCAGCGGCTGGACCAGGTCTGGCACGACGACGTGCAGCGGGCCCGGGCGCTGGCCGGGCTGGTCACCGACGGACTGGTGGAGCCGGTGGGCCCGGAGTCCTTCCGACTGGCCGGCGACGGCCCCCCGATCCCGCTGCCCTGACCCACGGGTGGCACGGGAAAGGCGACGGCCCCGGTGGCTCTCGCCGACCGGGGCCGTCGCCCTGGAACTCTTGCCCGCCTTACGCGGCGGCGTCGTCCGCGCCGGTGGCGGCGGCGCCGAGATCCGCCGGGACCGCGTCCGGCACGGCGTCCGGCCGGTCCGCGCCCCGGAAGACGAGCTTGGACTTGTCGATGTTCTCCGGGTCGCCCTCGCAGTCCACCACCACGATCTGACCCGGGGTCAGCTCGTTGAAGAGGATCCGCTCGGACAGGTTGTCCTCGATGTCGCGCTGGATCGTGCGACGCAGCGGCCGTGCGCCCAGCACCGGGTCGAAGCCCTTCTTCGCCAGGTACTTCTTGGCGTTGTCGGTCAGCTCCAGACCCATGTCCTTGTTGCGCAGCTGGCCCTCGATCCGCTGGATCATGATGTCCACGATCGAGAGGATCTCGATCTCGCGCAGCTGGTGGAAGACGATGGTGTCGTCGATCCGGTTCAGGAACTCGGGCCGGAAGTGCTGCTTGAGCTCGTCGTTGACCTTCTGCTTCATCCGGTCGTAGTTCGACTCGGAGTCCTCCGAGGCCTGGAAGCCCAGGGAGACCGCCTTGGCGACGTCCCGCGTGCCGAGGTTGGTGGTCAGGATGATGACCGTGTTCTTGAAGTCCACGATCCGGCCCTGGCCGTCGGTGAGACGCCCGTCCTCCAGGATCTGGAGGAGCGTGTTGAACACATCCGGGTGGGCCTTCTCGATCTCGTCGAAGAGGACCACCGAGAACGGCCGACGGCGCACCTTCTCGGTGAGCTGGCCGCCCTCGTCGTAGCCGACGTAGCCGGGAGGGGCACCCACCAGCCGGGAGACCGTGTAGCGGTCGTGGAACTCGGACATGTCCAGCTGGATGAGGGCGTCCTCGCTGCCGAAGAGGAACTCGGCGAGCGCCTTGGACAGCTCGGTCTTACCGACACCGGACGGGCCGGCGAAGATGAACGAGCCGGACGGGCGCTTCGGGTCCTTCAGGCCGGCCCGGGTCCGCCGGATCGCCTTCGAGACCGCCTTGACCGCGTCCTCCTGGCCGATGACGCGCTTGTGCAGCTCGTCCTCCATGCGCAGCAGGCGCGAGGTCTCCTCCTCGGTCAGCTTGTAGACCGGGATGCCGGTCCAGTTGCCGAGCACCTCGGCGATCTGCTCGTCGTCGACCTCGCTGACGACGTCCAGGTCACCGGCCTTCCACTCCTTCTCCCGCTGGGCCTTCTGGCCGAGGAGCTGCTTCTCCTTGTCGCGGAGCTGAGCGGCCCGCTCGAAGTCCTGCGCGTCGATCGCGGACTCCTTGTCGCGGCGCACCTGGGCGATGCGCTCGTCGAAGTCACGCAGGTCCGGCGGCGCGGTCATCCGGCGGATGCGCATCCGGGCACCGGCCTCGTCGATCAGGTCGATCGCCTTGTCCGGCAGGAAGCGGTCGGAAATGTACCTGTCGGCCAGCGTCGCGGCGGCCACGAGCGCGGCGTCGGTGATGCTCACCCGGTGGTGCGCCTCGTAGCGGTCCCGCAGGCCCTTGAGGATCTCGATGGTGTGGGCCAGCGACGGCTCACCCACCTGGATCGGCTGGAAACGGCGCTCGAGCGCGGCGTCCTTCTCCAGGTGCTTGCGGTACTCGTCGAGCGTGGTGGCGCCGATGGTCTGCAGCTCGCCGCGGGCCAGCATCGGCTTGAGGATGCTGGCGGCGTCGATCGCGCCCTCGGCGGCGCCGGCGCCGACCAGGGTGTGGATCTCGTCGATGAACAGGATGATGTCGCCGCGGGTGCGGATCTCCTTGAGCACCTTCTTGAGGCGCTCCTCGAAGTCACCGCGGTAACGCGAACCGGCCACCAGGGCACCGAGGTCGAGCGTGTAGAGCTGCTTGTCCTTGAGCGTCTCGGGCACCTCGCCCTTGATGATCTTCTGGGACAGGCCCTCCACCACGGCGGTCTTGCCGACGCCGGGCTCGCCGATCAGCACCGGGTTGTTCTTGGTGCGGCGGGACAGCACCTGCATGACCCGCTCGATCTCCTTCTCGCGCCCGATGACCGGGTCGAGCTTGCCCTCGCGGGCGGCCTGGGTCAGGTTGCGGCCGAACTGGTCCAGCACGAGGCTGGTCGACGGCGCGGCCTCGCCCGGCGCGGCGCCCGCCGCGGCCGGCTCCTTGCCCTGGTAGCCGGAGAGCAGCTGGATCACCTGCTGGCGGACCCGGTTGAGGTCGGCGCCGAGCTTGACCAGCACCTGGGCGGCCACGCCCTCGCCCTCGCGGATCAGGCCGAGCAGGATGTGCTCGGTGCCGATGTAGTTGTGGCCGAGCTGCAGCGCCTCGCGCAGCGACAGCTCCAGCACCTTCTTGGCCCGCGGCGTGAACGGGATGTGCCCGCTCGGCGCCTGCTGGCCCTGGCCGATGATCTCCTCGACCTGCTGGCGGACGCCCTCGAGGGAGATGCCGAGGCTCTCCAGGGCCTTTGCCGCGACACCCTCACCCTCGTGGATCAGGCCCAGCAGGATGTGCTCCGTACCGATGTAGTTGTGGTTGAGCATCCGGGCCTCTTCTTGGGCCAGGACGACAACCCGTCGCGCTCGGTCGGTGAACCGCTCGAACATGCCCTCGTGCTCCTCACATGCCGTGCGCCTTGATGGTCAGATCTCGGCGGGGCCGGTGCGCGGACGTCCGGGACGGGCGTCCGTGCCTCCTTACTCTATCGCCGCGGACCGTCTCCGCTGAGGTCGTGTGACCCCGCCGATGACCGTTCCGACGTCGTTTCTGCCAACCGTCCACGCTCAGGAGGTGTTCCGGGACCCCTGCCTGTACGCGCAGAGCGAAATTCGACCGTCGGCGGAAGGCCCGGTCGAGAGGGCTCCGGCGGCATCGAGGCGCCCGCCGCGGTCGTCCACAGCCTGTGGACGGAATCTCCACCGCCTGTGGACAACTCTTCCGGACGCCGGATTCTTCCCGCGTCGGCGGCCCGTACCGACCCGCCCACCGACCCCTGGCCGGGAAAGAGACATCGGCGACGAAGAGGACGAAACGCCGACGCCGGCCCGGAGTCGTCCTCCCGGCCGGCGTCGGTCGCCGTCGCGTGCGGTCAGCGTCAGCGTCCCGCCTTGGCGTGGAACTCGTCCACGATCTCCTGCGGGATACGGCCCCGGTCGGAGATGTCCTTGCCGTTGCTCTTGGCCCACTCCCGGATTGCCTTGTTCTGCTCGCGGTCCGCGGTCGCGCCGCCCCGGCCACGTGCGGCCCGGCCACCCACGACCACTCCCCCGCGACCGACCTTCGTTCCGTGCGCGATGTACTGCGCGAATGCATCGCGCAATTTTTCAGCGTTGGAAGCCGAGAGGTCGATCTCGTACTGCACGCCGTCCAGCGCGAACTTGACAGTCTCGTCAGCGTCCCCGCCGTCCAGGTCATCGACCAGCTTGTGAATGATCTGCTTGGCCACGTCCCACATTCCTTTCGAGCAGGGTTGCGCTCCTGCATTACTCAGAGCACGATAACCTGCCCGATGCTTGCTCCGTCAATAGGATGGCGTAACAAGCCGGAGAAGCTTTGCGGCGCCCTACTCCGGCCGGACCAAGGGGAACAGGATGGTTTCCCGAATTCCCAGGCCGGTCAGCGCCATCAGGAGCCGGTCGATTCCCATTCCCATACCGCCGGCCGGCGGCATTCCGTACTCCATCGCCCGGAGAAAGTCCTCGTCGAGTCGCATGGCCTCGTCGTCGCCACGCGCCGCGAGCTGCGCCTGGGCCACCAGCCGCTCCCGCTGCACGACCGGGTCCACCAGCTCGGAGTACGCGGTACCCAGCTCGAAGCCGAGCACGTAGAGGTCCCACTTCTCGGCCAGGCCGGGCTCGCTCCGGTGCGCCCGGGTCAGCGGGCTGGTCTCCTCCGGGTAGTCGCGGACGAACGTCGGCGCCCGCAGGGACGGCACCACCAGTTCCTCGAACAACTCCTCGGCCAGCTTGCCGGGACCCCACTTCGGGTCGACCGAGAGACCGATCTTGTCCGCGTACTCGACCAGGCGTGACCTTTCGGTGCGGACAGTGACTTCCTCACCGAGCGCTTCGGAAAGAACACCGAACAGCGACACCGACCGCCACTCGCCGCCCAGGTCGAACTCGCTGCCGTCGGCGTGGGTCACCACGGTCGAGCCGGCGACCGCGACGGCGGCCTGCTGCACCAGATTCCGGGTCAGCGCGGCCATGGTGTCGTAGTCGCCGTAGGCCTGGTACGCCTCCAGCATCGCGAACTCGGGCGAGTGCGAGGAGTCGATGCCCTCATTACGGAAGTTGCGGTTGATCTCGAAGACGCGGTCGACGCCACCCACGACCGCCCGCTTGAGAAACAGTTCCGGTGCGATTCGCAGATACAGATCGGTGTCGAGCGCATTGCTGTGGGTCACGAATGGCCGGGCGGTCGCGCCACCGTGCAGCAGTTGCAGCATCGGCGTCTCGACCTCGATGAAGTCCTGCCCGTGCAGGGTGTCCCGCAGGCTGCGGACCGCGGCGGCCCGGGTCCGCACCATCTGCCGGGCCTGCGGACGGACCACCAGGTCGACGTAGCGCTGACGGACCCGGGACTCCTCACTCAGCGGCTTGTGCGCCACCGGCAGCGGGCGCAGCGCCTTGGCGGTGACCACCCACTCGTCGGCCAGCACCGACAGCTCGCCGCGCCGGCTGGTGATCACCTCGCCGGTCACGCCGACGTGGTCACCGAGGTCCACCAGGCGCTTCCAGTCCGCCAGCCGCTCCGGGCCGACCCGGTCCAGCGAGAGCATCGCCTGGAGCTCCGTGCCGTCGCCGTCACGCAGCGTAGCGAAGCAGAGCTTGCCGGTGTTCCGAATGAAGATCACCCGGCCGGTGACCGAGGCCCGGTCCCCGGTGGCGGTGTCGGTGGGCAGGTCGGCGTAGCGCTCCCGGAGCAGCGCCAGCGTGGTGGTCCGGGGGAAGCCGACCGGGTACGGCTCGACGCCCTCGGCGAGCATCCGGTCCCGCTTCTCCCGGCGGACCTTCATCTGCTCGGGAAGGTCGTCGGCGGGATCTGTTGGCAGGGCGTTCTGCTCGGTCACGGCACGCTTCCTCAGGCCTTGGGGAACATCGGCGGGGTCAGCCCATGAGCGTACTCAAGCGTCGTGCCGGCCGTTACGGGATAACCTGCCGGCCATGACCGACCCCACTGCGGCGCTCTCGTTCGGCGCCGCCGCAGCCGAGTACGACCGGTTCCGGCCCCGCTATCCCGAGGCGGCGCTGCGCTGGACGTTGGACGGGTTGCCGGCCCCGGCCCGGGTGGTCGACCTCGGTGCCGGCACCGGCATCCTCACCCGTGGCGTGACCGCGCTCGGGCATCACGTCGTACCCGTGGAACCCGATCCGGGGATGCGGGCGCAACTGGCCGCCGCCACGCCGGGCACGGCGGCGCTCGCCGGCAGCGCGGAGTCGGTGCCGCTGCCGGACGGCGACGCGGACGCCGTGCTGGCCGGGCAGGCCTACCACTGGTTCGACCGGGCCCGCGCGCACACCGAGGTGGCCCGGGTGCTGCGCCCCGGCGGCACGTTCGCGCCGGTGTGGAACGTGCGTGACGAACGGGTCGGCTGGGTGGCCGAGCTGACCCGGATCGCCCATCTCGACCACAACGCCGGCGACGTGACCGGCCGGTACGCCGACTTCGGCCCCGCCTTCACCCCAGTCGAGGTGGGCGAGTTCGACCACGCCACCACGCTCACGCCGGACGAGCTGGTGGCGATGCTGCACACCCGCTCCTACTGGCTGACCGCCACCCCGGCGGAACGGGCCCGGGTCGACGGCGGGCTGGCCGAGCTGTTCGCCACCCACCCCGAGCTGGCCGGCCGGGCCACCGTGGAGCTGCCCTACCGCACGATCGTGCTCCGGGCACACCGGCGTTGAGAGGGGGCCCTTCCTCTACCGGAGGCGTTAACAAGGGGCCCGTCCTTGCACCTCAGGTGTTGCGGTCGTAGACCATTCGCAAGCCGATCAGCGTGATCATCGGCTCGTGGTGGGTGATGGTGCGGCACTCGCCCACCACCAGCGAGGCCAGGCCGCCGGTGGCGATCACCGCCCGCACCTCGCCCAGCTCCTCGGACATCCGCTCGACGATCCGGTCCACCTGGCCCGCGAAGCCGAAGTAGAGCCCGGACTGGAGGCACTCGACCGTGTTCTTGCCGATCACCGAGCGCGGCCGGGTGGCCTCCACCTTGCGTAGCTGCGCGGCGCGGGCGGCCAGCGCGTCGAAGGAGATCTCGATGCCGGGCGCGAACGCCCCGCCGAGGAACTCGCCCCGATCGCTGATCACGTCGAAGTTGGTGGTGGTGCCGAAGTCGACCACGATCGACGGCCCGCCGTAGAGCGTGTACGCGGCAAGCGTGTTGACCACCCGGTCCGCGCCCACCTCCTTCGGGTTGTCGATGGCGAGCTGCACGCCGGTGCGGACCCCGGGCTCGACGATCACGCTGGGCAGGTCGGCGTAGTAGCGGCCCAGCATGGTGCGCAGCGATCGCAACGCGGCCGGCACGGTCGAGCAGGCGGCCACTCCGGTGATCTCCACGGCGTCACCGGCCAGCAGCCCGCGGAACATCAGACCCAGCTCGTCCGCGGTGGAACGGGCATCGGTCTTGATCCGCCACGAGTGCACCAGCTTGTCGCCCTCGAAGGTCGCCAGCACGGTGTTGGTGTTTCCGATGTCGATGCAGAGCAGCACAGCGGCAGCCTAGACGGTCACCTGGCGTGCAGGTCGAGGGCGATGTCGAGGATCGGTGACGAGTGGGTCAACGCGCCGACGGAGAGGAAGTCCACGCCGGTCGCCCCGTACTCGGCCGCCACCGGCAGGGTCAGCCCGCCGGTCGCCTCCAGCTCCGCCCGGTCGCCCACCGTGGCCACCACCTCGCGCAACTGCGCCGGGGTCATGTTGTCCAGCAGCAGGAACCCGGCACCGGCCTCGACCGCCTCCACCGCCTCGGCCGGCGTGTCCACCTCCACCTGCACCGGAACGTCGGGGAACGCCTCCCGTACCCGGCGGAACGCGGCCGCGATCCCACCGGCCGCCACCTTGTGGTTGTCCTTGATCATGGCGACGTCGTGCAGGCCCATCCGCTTGTTGGTGCCGCCGCCGGCCCGGACCGCGTACTTCTCCAGCGCCCGCAGCCCCGGCGTGGTCTTGCGGGTGTCCAGCACCATGGCCTTCGTGCCGGCCAGCGCGTCCGCCCAGGCCCGGGTGTGGGTCGCCACCCCGGACATCCGGGAGAGCAGGTTGAGCGCCGTCCGCTCGGCGGTCAGCAGCAGCCGGGTCGGACCGGTCACGGTCGCCAGCACGTCGCCGCGCGCCACCCGCTGCCCGTCGTGGGCCACCAGCGACACCTCGACCGTACGCCCGGCGCCGGTCACGTCGCCCACCAGCTCGAACACGGCGGCGGCCACCGGCAGCCCGGCGACCACGCCGTCCGCGCGCGCCACCAGGTCGGCGGTGTCCCGCTGCTCGGCCGGGACGGTGGCGACGCTCGTCACGTCGAGGAAGTCGGGGCCCAGGTCCTCGGTCAGCGCGTCGACCACGACCCGCCGGACCCGCTCCGGATCCAGGCCACCCTCGCGCAGCGCCCGCACCGTCGACTCGATCATGATTATTTCTCCCAATTTTCGGCCAACCGCCCGTCCGGGCCCACCTCGGCCACCAGGTGCCCCAGCCACCGGTCGTCGGCCACCGGGAAGTCCTCCCGCCAGTGGCAGCCCCGCGTCTCCTGTCGGGCGTACCCGGCGGCGACGAGCGTCGACGCCACCGTGAGCAGGTTCGTCGCCTCCCAGTCGGCGGTACGCGGCACGCCCGCCCCCTCGCCCAGCGCACGCAGCGTGGCGGCGGTGGCGGCCAGCGTCTCCGCCGAGCGGAGCACACCCGCGCCCCGGGTCATCGCCCGTTGCAGCTCCGGCGTGCCCGCCGCCGGCACCAGCCGGCCCGGCCCGCCCACCCAGGCGCCGGTCTCCGCCGGGCGGGCCTGCTCGGGCAGCCCGGCGGCGATGTCCTCGGCGATCCGGCGGGAGAAGACCAGCCCCTCCAGCAGCGAGTTGCTGGCCAGCCGGTTGGCGCCGTGCACACCGGTGCAGGCCACCTCGCCGCACGCGTACAGGCCGGGGATCGAGGTGCGGCCGTGCAGGTCGGTCCGGACGCCGCCGGAGGCGTAGTGGGCGGCCGGCGCGACCGGGATCAGGTCGGTCGCCGGGTCCACGCCGATGGCCAGGCAGGACGCCACGATGGTGGGGAAGCGCCGGGCCAGGAAGTCACCGCCCAGGTGCCGCGCGTCCAGGAACACGTGGTCAGCTCCGCTGGCGAGCAGCACCCGGTGGATGCCCTTGGCCACCACGTCACGGGGGGCCAGCTCGGCCAACTCGTGCTGGCCGACCATGAACCGCTTGCCGTCGCCGTCGACCAGGTGGGCGCCCTCGCCGCGCAGCGCCTCGGAGACCAGCGGCTGCTGTGCGAGACCGGCGCCCGGTCCGCCCGCCGGCACGATCAGCGCGGTCGGGTGGAACTGGACGAACTCCAGGTCGGTGACGGCCGCGCCGGCGCGCAGCGCCAGCGCCACCCCGTCGCCGGTGGAGACCGCCGGGTTGGTGGTGGCGGCGAAGATCTGCCCCATCCCGCCGGTGGCCAGCACCACCGCGCGACCGAGGATCGCGCCGACGCCGTCCTCGCTGCCCTCGCCGAGCACGTGCAGCGTGACCCCGCAGGCCGGCCCGAGCCCGCCGGGGCCGTCGCCCGGCGCGCGCAGCAGGTCCAGTACCAGGGCGTGCTCGACCAGCCGGATCCACGGGTCGCGGCGCACCGCGGCGTGCAGCGCCCGCTGCACCTCCGCGCCGGTGGCGTCCCCGCCGGCGTGCACGATCCGGTCGGCCCGATGACCGCCCTCCCGGGTGAGCATCAGTGAGCCGTCCGGGTTGCGGTCGAACTCCGCCCCGATCCGCATCAGCTCGCGCAGCCGGGTCGGGCCCTCCTCCACCAGGGCCCGGACCGACGCCGGGTCGCAGAGGCCGACGCCGGCCACCTCGGTGTCGTGGGCGTGCGCGGCCGGGGTGTCCGCCGGATCGAGCACCGCGGCGATGCCGCCCTGGGCCCAGCGGGTGGAGCCCTCGTCGATGTCGACCTTGGTGACGACCGTGACGTGCAGGCCGGCCTCACGCAGGTGCAGCGCGGCGGTCAGCCCGGCGACCCCGGAGCCGACCACGATCACGTCGGTGGTCTCCACCCAACCGGGCGCGGGCGCGGCGAGCAGCCGGGGCAGTGCCGGCAGGTCGACCGTGGGAAGGTCCATGAACACAGTCAACCCGAAGCATCCTCGTCCCGGGCGGCGGGGGCGGGACGAGTGGTTCCGGCTACCTCGTCCGGACCGGCATCCCGGCCGGGCCGGCGCCCTTCAACGAGACGCTCACCTTGCGGTGGCTGAGCCACAGGTAGCAGCGGACCCCCCGGTCGCCGACCGCCCAGCGGCCGGGGCCCGGCGGCCGGACCACCACGTCGCTGCGGTACCGCAACACCGGGTCGGCGGGCACCCCGGTCCAGCGCGCGATGGCGGCGTAGCAGCCGGCGTAGAGCGGGGCCCAGTCCGCCGGCTTCTTCGGGTACGGCCGGTCCGGCGCCGCCCACACGCCGACGAACTCGGCGTCGTGCGTGGTCGCGCAGTCGACCGCGTTGAGCGTCTGCACCCGTCGCCGGTCCTGGCCGGTGCGCTGGCAGCCGAGGCGTAGCCGGGAGGGCTGCTTGAGCGCGTCGCGCAGGCTGCCCGTCCGGGTCACCACGGTGGCCGCCGCCTCGGTCGTGTTCAACTCGGTCAGGTCGCACCGGAACCAGCGGGAACCGGCCGTCCACCCGGTGCCGGTGGGCGTCGCCACGGCCAGCCGGAGCCGACCGGCACGCCAGTCGTCGCCGACGTAGCCCCGGGCGCGGGTGTCGCACTCGGCGAACGCGGTACGCAGTTCCGGCGAGGTGAGCGCCGGCGGAGCGGCCCGGTCGACGGTGAACGCGCCGACGTGCACCGTCTCCACCCGGTGCGGCACGTCGCAGCCGACCGGCGCGTACCCGGCCAGGCCCACGGTCGGGGTGAAGTCGGCGACCTGGCAGACGCCGGCCACCGGCGTGAACGGCCCGGCGGGGCCCAGCGCCGGCCAGTCGTCGGCGAGGTCCCCGTCCACCCCGCCCGACGAGGCACACCCGGTCAGCACCACGCCCGCGACCACCGCGGCGACGAGGCTGCGCATCGCACGGCCCATCGCGCCTCCCCCAGCCCGACGACCGTCGATTCCGACGGCCCGCCCAGGGTAGCCGAAAATGACCTTCCGGTAACAGACCGCGCTGACCCGTTCCCGCCCCCTCCCTCACCCCGCTCGCCGATCTTGCGGTTGTCGCCCCGACAAATAAAGCAAAGGGGGCAGACGCGGGGCACCAACTGCAAGATCGCGGAAGAGGGGCGGGGACGGGGGGCCAGGTCCGGTCAGGCCGGGGTGGTGGCGAGGGGGTTGGGGATGGGGGTGCCGGCGGTGCCGGGGGCGGCGGTGGTGGGGTCGGTGGTGAGGTCGACGATGTTGTTGTCGGCGTCGACGTGCACCACCCGGGGCTGCCAGGTGCGGGCCTCGGCGTCGTCCATCTGCCCGTACGAGATGAGGATGACCAGGTCACCGGGGTGCACCAAGTGCGCGGCGGCGCCGTTGATGCCGATCACGCCGCTGCCCCGGCGACCCGGGATCACGTACGTCTCCAGCCGCGCCCCGTTGGTGATGTCGACGATCGCGACCTGCTCGCCGGGGAGCAGGTCCGCGGCGTCCAGCAGATCCTCGTCCACCGTCACCGAGCCGACGTAGTGCAGGTCGGCCTGGGTCACCGTGGCCCGGTGGATCTTCGACTTGAGCATGGTCCGGAGCATCGGGTTGCCTTTCCGCATTCGTGGAGGGGTCAGGGACGCGGCGCGAGGTGGATCGCCGTGTTGTCGATCAGGCGGGTGGCACCCACCCAGGCGGCGATCAGCAGCCGGGCCGCGCCGGAGACCGGGCCGGGCTCCAGGTCGGTGTCGGTGAGCACCAGGTAGTCGAGGCGGGCCTCCGGCGCGTCGAACGCCCGGTGGGCGGCAGCAAGCACCGCGCCCGCGTCGTCACCCCGCTCCGCCGCCGCCGCACCGGCGCGCAGCGCGGCGGAGAGGCTCAGCGCGGCCCGCCGCTCCGCCGCGGAGAGGTAACGGTTGCGGCTGGACAGCGCCAGGCCGTCCGGCTCGCGTACGGTCGGCACGCCGACGATCTCGGTCGGCACGTCGAGGTCGCGGACCATCCGGCGGACCAGGGTGAGCTGCTGGTAGTCCTTCTCGCCGAAGAAGGCCAGGTCCGGGCGGGTGAGCTGGAGCAGCTTCAGGACCACGGTGAGCACGCCGTGGAAGAAGCCGGGCCGGCTCAGGCCCTCCAGGTCCGCGCCGAGCGGGCCCGGGTCGAGCCGCACCGTCGGCTGTCCCTCCGGGTACATCTCGTTCACTGTGGGCGCGAAGACCAGGTCCACCCCGGCCCGGCGGCAGATCTCCAGGTCCGCGTCGAGCGTGCGCGGATAGCGGTCGAAGTCCTCGTTCGGGCCGAACTGGAGCGGATTCACGAAGATCGTCACCAGCACGTGGTCGGCCCGCTCCCGGGCGGCCCGCAGCAGCGTCTCGTGCCCCGCGTGCAGCGCGCCCATGGTCATCACCACGCCGACGCTGCCGGCCAGCCCGGCCCGGGCCGCCGCCAACTCCTTACGCGTGTGCACCACGTTCACCACGAGGAGGCCACCTCCATCCCGTCCAGCACGTCCCGCAGCGGCGCCGCGTCCGCCGGATGCAGGCGACCCGCCGCGACGGCGCGGTCCGCCGTCCGTCGGGCCAACGCCAGGTAGGCCGGCACCGATTCCGGCGCGGTCGCGGCCAGCCGGTCCAGGTGCCGGCGTACGGTGCCCGCGTCGCCCCGGGAGACCGGGCCGGTCAGCGCGTCGTCGCCGAGCCGCAACGCGTTCTCCAGGGCGGCCCGCAGCAGCGGGGCCAGCACCTTCTCCGGCCGGTCCACCCCGGCGTCGCGCAGCCGGTCGGCCGCGTCGTTGACCAGTGTCACCAGGTGGTTCGCGCCGTGCGCGAGCGCCGCGTGGTAGATCGGCCGGTCGGCCTCGCCCACCCACTCCGGCACCCCGCCCAGGTCGGCCACCAGCCGGGCCGCGAACGGGCGCAGCTCGGCCGGGGCGGTCACCCCGTAGGAACTGCCGGCCAGGCGGGACAGGTCGTCCGGCGTACCGGTGAAGGTCATCGCCGGGTGCAGCGCGAGCGGCCGGGCGCCGGCCGCGGCGGCCGGGGCCAGCACGGCCAACCCGTGCGCGCCGGAGGTGTGCGCCACGACCTGCCCCGGGCGCAGCGCGCCGGTGGCGGCCAGGTCGGCGACCACAGCGGCCAGGGCGTCGTCGGGGACCGCCACGAGCAGGAGGTCGGTGGCGGCGCGGGCCACGGCGGGCGCGGCGTGGTGCGGGGTCTGCGGCAGCAGCAGCGCCAACCGGGCCCGCGAGGCGCCGGACGCGCCGGACGCGGCGACCACCCGGTGACCGGCGGCGGCGAGCGCCGCGCCGAGCACGGCGCCGACCCGGCCGGTGCCGAGCACACCAACGGTGAGGGTACGGGGAAAGGCGAGCGGGGCGCGGTGGACCCGCGGGCGCAGCGGTGCGCTCATGGCAGCGATCCAGTCCTCGAAGGGGGTACCGGTCGATGGCAAGTATGCGCCGTGGTCACGGAGCCGGAACAAGAAGGTGTGAAAACCTTCACCGGTGCGGTAGGGCTGGCGCGCACCGTTGCGGTCCGCCTCGTGGCCGGTCACCGTAGGGTCGGCACGGTGACGTCCCGTGAACGAGGAATGAATTGACGGCGCTGCGCTGGCGCGACGCGATGGAGACCGCGCTCTACGGCGCGGACGGCTTCTTCGTCTCCGGCCCGGGGCCGGCCGCCCACTTCCGCACCAGCGTGCACGCGTCCCCGGTGTTCGCGTCCTGCCTGCGGCACGTCCTCACCGTGCTCGACCTCGCGCTCGACCATCCCGCCCGGCTGGACGTGGTCGATGTGGGCGCCGGGCGGGCCGAGTTGCTCCGCGCGCTGCTCGGCGCCGTCGTGGCGACGCCCACCGAGCCGTCGCTGGCGGAGCGGATCCGGCTCGTCGCGGTGGAGAGGGCCGCCCGCCCGACGGACCTGCCCGCCGAGATCGAATGGCGGTCCGACCTCCCGCCGGAGATCACCGGCCTGCTGCTGGCCACCGAGTGGCTCGACAACGTCCCCTTGGACGTCGCCACCCACACCCCCGACGGCTGGCGTCACGTCCTGGTCGACCCCGCCACCGGCGCGGAGTCCCCCGGCCCGCCGCTCGCCCCCGCCGACACCGCCTGGCTCACCCGCTGGTGGCCACTCCCGCCTCCACCGTCCCCGGTGATCAAGGAGTTCGCGTCGGGCCCGACGCCGGACGGCGACGCCAACTCCTTGATCACCGACGAGGGCGGGTGGGGGCGGGTGGAGATCGGGCGGGGGCGGGACGAGATGTGGGCGGAGGCCGTCGGACGGGTACGGCGGGGGGCGGCGCTGGCCGTCGACTACGGGCACCTGCGCGACGCCCGGCCGGTGGACGGAACGTTGACCGGGTACCGGGGTGGACGACAGGTGCCACCGGTGCCGGACGGGTCGTGCGACGTGACCGCGCACGTCGCCATGGACTCGGTCGCCTCCGCCGGTGAGCGGGTCGCGCGGTGTGCGTACACCCTGGTGTCGCAGCGGGCGGCGGTGCGGGCGCTCGGAGCCGACGGCGGTCGACCGCCGCTGAGCCTGGCCTCCCGGGACCCGGCCGGCTACCTGCGGGCGCTGGCCGCGGCGTCGGCGGTGGCCGAGCTGACCGACCCGACCGGCCTCGGCGGGCACTGGTGGCTGTGGCAGCCGGTCGGCGTCGACCTCGATCCGCTTCTGGCACGATGACGGGCATGACCACGGACGCCGGCGACCTCCGCGAACTGACCGTCGGAACCGGCGCCGGCGGTGAGCAGCTCGGCACCGACATGGTGCTCAACATCGGGCCGCAGCACCCGTCGACGCACGGCGTGCTCCGGCTGCGCCTGGTGCTCGACGGCGAGCGGGTGGTCGCCGCCGAGCCGATCGTCGGCTACATGCACCGGGGCGCGGAGAAACTCTTCGAGGTACGCGACTACCGGCAGATCATCGTGCTCGCCAACCGGCACGACTGGCTCTCCGCGTTCTCCAACGAGCTGGGCGTGGTGCTCGCGGTCGAACGGCTGATGGGCATGGAGGTGCCGGAGCGCGCCACCTGGCTGCGGATGGCGCTGGCCGAGCTGAACCGGGTGCTCAACCACCTGATGTTCCTCGGCTCGTACCCGCTGGAGATCGGCGCGATCACGCCGATGTTCTACGCGTTCCGGGAACGGGAGACCATCCAGGCGGTGATGGAGGAGGTCTCCGGCGGCCGGATCCACTACATGTTCAACCGGGTCGGTGGCCTCAAGGAGGAGGTGCCGGCCGGCTGGACCGGCCGCGCCCGCGCCGCCATCGGCGAGGTCCGCCGCCGGATGCCGGACCTGGACAACCTGATCCGGCGCAACGAGATCTTCCTGGCCCGTACCGTCGGCGTCGGCGTGCTCTCGGCGGCCGACGCCGCCGCGTTCGGCGCGTCCGGGCCGGTCGGCCGGGCCTCCGGCCTCGACCTCGACCTGCGCCGGGACGAGCCCTACCTGGCGTACGACCAGCTCGACGTGCCGGTGGTGACGAAGACCGCCGGGGACTGCCACGCCCGCTTCGAGGTGCTGCTCGACCAGGTGTACGCGTCGCTCGACCTTGCCGAGCAGTGCCTGGACCGGGTGGACCGGATCAGCGGGCCGGTGAACACCCGACTGCCGAAGGTCGTCAAGGCCCCCGAGGGACACACGTACGCCTGGACCGAGAACCCGCTCGGCATCAACGGTTACTACCTGGTGTCGCGGGGCGAGAAGACGCCGTGGCGGCTCAAGCTGCGCACCGCCTCGTACGCGAACGTGCAGGCGCTGTCGACGCTGCTGCCCGGCTGCCTGGTGCCGGACCTGATCGCCATCCTCGGCTCGATGTTCTTCGTGGTGGGCGACATCGACAAGTGATCTGCGGCGCGGCGACGCCGCCCCGCGCCGGTGTGTCGGTGCTGTCGGTGCCGGCGCGTCGGTGTCGGTGCTGTCGGGGTCGGCGACTGGCGCGGCGCGGTCAGCGCCAGCGCTCGGCGGTGTCCCGGGGCGGGTGGCCGTAACCGTCCGGCTCCGGGCGGCGCCACTCCGGCTCGGGCTGCCGTTCCGGCTCGGGTTGCCGCCACTCCGGCTGGGGCTGCCACTCGGGCTGGGGCTGCCGCCACTCCGGTTGCCCGCTGCGTTGGGTCGGCGGTCGCCACGCGTCCGGCATCGGCACCCCACCGGCCGGTAGCGCCGGCTTGCTCTCCCCCGACCAGCCGCCACCCGGCGACGGCTCCCGCTCGTGCCGCGGCGCCCCGACGTCGTGGTACGCCGGCTCGCGGTCGTGGCGGGTCGGGCCGGTGCCGTCGTGGCCGGGTGGCGTGGGCGTGCCGCGGACGGAGGCCCACCGGTCCTCGATCCGGTACCCGGTGCCGCCGCCGTCGGCGTGCACCGCGGCCCGCCGCTCCCCGACCCGGACCTCCCGTCCCTGACCGTCGTCGCGGACCTCGGCCCAGCGGTTGCCGGCACGCAACTCGGACCAGTGGCCACCGTCCGGCTCGCCGACCGCCGCCCGGCCGTACGGTTCGGGCGACGCCGTCCGCTCGGGCGTTCCGGTCGGCGGCCAACCGGCCTCCGCGGGCGACGGCCGACCGGCCCGGTCGTCAGCCGACCCGGACCAGGGGCGCTGCTCGTCCGCCGCCCGGCCCGGCCGCGAGCCGGTCGACCACCCGTCCTCCGCCGGCCGTGCCGGCCAGCCCCGGGCACTGCCCGCGGCACGGCCGACGCCGGCCCAGGGATGCTCCCGCCCGTCACCGGTGCCGGTGCCGGTGCCGGTGCCGGTGCCGGTGCCGGTGCCGGTGCCGAATTGTCCGTCGGCCGGTGGGTCCGGCCGGAAGCCGCCAGCCCGTCCGCCCTCGTCCCGCGAACCGGGCCACGCCCCGCCGTCCCGTGCGTCGCCGTCCCGCGCGCCGTCGTCTCGTGCGCCGTCGTCTCGTGCAACCGGCCACGCGCCGCCGTCGGCCCGGGCACCGGGCCAGGCACCGCCGTGATCCCGCGAACCCGGCCACGCGCCGCCGTCCGGGCCGCCGTCGGCCCGGCTGTCGGGCCACGCCCGCTCCGGGCCGGACGACGGGGGCCCGGGCCAGGCGTCCTGCCCGGCGCCCGGCCAACCGGCGCGCGCGTGATCGTCCCCGGCCGGCTCACGGTGGCCGGCACCGCGCCGGGCGACCGGTTCCGCGCCGAGCGGCCGGTCCTCCGCCGACGGGGACCAACGGCCTGCGTACCCCCCGTAACGGGTACCGGCCGGATCGCCGCCGCCGTCCACGAACGTGTGCCGCGTGGTGACGTGCACGGTCTCGGTGTGGTGGACCACCCCGACCGGACGGGATTCCGGCCGGGCAGCCGGTCCGGGTACCCGCGCCACGCCGTACCCACCGCCGGCGGCCCGTTCCGCGTCCCGCGCGGTGGGCGGCGGCTCCGTGCCGTAGCTGCCGAACTCCGAGCGCTCCGCGCGCGGCCGGGCCGGGCCCGCCGCGTAGCCGCCGGACTCCGCGTGCTCACCGGCCGGGCGGTCGCGGTCGACGCCGGGTGGCCCGGTTCGCGCCCGGCCCGCCACGGCGTACGCGTCGGACGCGGACCGCTCGGCCCGGTCGTCGACGTGGCTGCCGGTGGCGTCCGAGCGGCCCGCCCACGGCGGGTCGACCTGCTGGTCGGTGCCGAAGCGACCCCCCGTCGCCGGGTTCGGCTCGTCCTCGTCGGGGCCGGTCGGATGCGCCCGTCCCGCGTCGTACGCGCCGGCGGCCGGGACCCGGGCCCGCCCGCCCGGGCGGTCCTCGGCGGGTGGGGCGGCCAGGCCCGCAGCCGCCGCGTCGAGCCGTCGGCGCACCGCGCCGGCCGCTTCCTCCGCCCGTCGCGCCTGGTCGAGCGCCTGGTTCCCGCGCTGGGCGGCGGCCACGATCTCGGCCCGCAACTCCCGGCGGAGCTGCTCCAACTCCTCGCGCAAGCCCTCGGACACGGCCCCGTCGCCGCTGTTGTCGGCCCGCAACGCGATGGAAAGGCCGATCAGCACGACGGCGAGGATCGCGAGCACGGCACCGAACCGGAGCATGCCGTTGCCGTCGGCGACCAGCAGGATCAACGCCGCCAGGGGGGCCAACCCCACACCGGTCCAGAACAGGATCGTCAGTGGCGTCGGGGTGCGCTTGTCGGCGGGGGCGACCGAGGCGGGCATGGGTGAGCAGACTACCGAGAGTTCCATCGGAGTGGAACGGTTCGGCACAGTCGGATGCCCGCACCGCCGGCCGGGTTACCGGCTCCGCCGCGCCGCCGGCCGGCCACACCGGCCGGCGGCAACGGCGAGCGGTCAGCTGGTGGCGAGCGCGGCGTCGGAGGAGAAGACCAGACCGACGCTTGCGGAACCGGTCTTCAGCGCGTTCTTGGTCTGCGGGCCACCCGCGTCCAGCGAGCTGAACGAGCCGGCCTTGAAGTCGTAGACCTCGACGAGCCCGGCCTGGCACTTCGGCCGCTGCGGGCACTCCGGCGGGCCGGCCAGCACGGTGGCCTGACCGGAGCACTTCGCGGCCAGGTCGGAGAGCGTGGAGACGCCGTACTTGTCGGCGAAGGCCTTGGTGACCGCGAAGGCGTTCTGGTCCTGCGCCTGGGACGGCTGGCCGAACACCAGGCCGGACTTGTCGCCCTCGGTCTTGAGCGCGGCGACCGTCTTCTCCAGCTCGGGCGAGGAGATCGGCTGGGCGTCCTTGCCGTTGGCCTTGGTGTTGAGGAACTCCGCCATGGTGGCGGCGTACTCCGGGACGACCTGGATCTGGCCCTTCTCCAGGGCCGGCTCGTAGAGCTCCCGGTTGCCGATGGTCTGCACCTTGACCTGGTATCCGGCCGCGGTGAGCGCGATCTTGTAGAGCTCGGCGACGGTCTGGCTCTCGCTGAAGTTGCCGGCGCCGACCGTGACCTGGCCGCCCGGCCCCTTCTCGATCCCGTCGGTCACGCCGTTGGCGCCGGCGAACTCCTGCGCCGCCACCTGGGGCGTCTTCCGGTCGACGTCGACCGCCCGGTTGAGCTGGATCAGCTTCGGGGTGTCGAGCTTCGCGGAGACCTTGTCCAGCGCGGCGACCAACTGCGGGGTGGCCGCCTTCTTGTTGATCGCGGGAAGGACGTTGTCGGTGTTCTGGAGCTTCTTGTCGTCGGTGAGGACGACGAACTGGTCACCCGCCACCGGGGCGCAACCGGCGCCCGAGGCGCCCGCCTCGGGTGCGTCGGTGCCGGACGAGCCGGCGTCGCCGCAGCCGGTGAGAAGACCCGCCGCGACGAGGGCGCCGAAGGCCCCCGCGACCAACCGTGAACGTGCGCGCATCAGATGCCCGCCTTCCGTGTCCCGGCGCGGCCCCTTCGGGCCGGCCGCGTGTCCGACGGGCGATCCGTGCGCCGCCCGTGAGTTCACCCAACATCCTCACGGACCGGACCGACAAATTCGGAGCGGTTTTCGTCATCGGATCGTCACCCGGGGGCCGCGCGACGGGTGACCGTCGTCTCGTCACCCGACCGGAGGCCGGACGTCACCCGACCGGACGCCGGGCGTCAGCCGCCGGCCGTGGCCGCCGCGGCGCGGCGGTTCGCCCGCCGCCGGGCCCGCCGCAGCGGGCGCGGCGTGACCAACCGCTCCACCACCGCGAGCACACCCTCGACCAGCAGCGCCAGCCCGGCCACCAGGACGCCGCCGGCGATGATCTGGCCGCCGCCGGCGGCGATGTCGAGGCCGAAGCCGGCGCGGATGATCTGGCCCAACCCGCCGCCGTTGACGAAGGACGCCAGCGCGGCGGTGGCCACCACCTGCACGGCCGCGGTCCGGAACCCGGCCGCCAGGTAGGGCACCGCGAGCGGCAACTCCACCCGGCGCAGCACCTGCCCGCCGGAGAGCCCCATGCCGCGCGCGGCGTCCCGGGCCTCCGCGTCGGCCTGCCGGACCCCGGTGTACGCGTTCGCCAGCAACGGCGGCACCGCGAAGACGGCGAGCGCCACCACCACTGAGGCGCGGCCGAACCCGAGGAAGGTCAGCGGCAGGATGGTCAGCAGCGCCAGCGTGGGGATCGCCAGCGTGACGTTGGAGACCAGCAGCACCACGCCGCCGCCCCGACCGCTGTGCCCGAGCCAGAGGCCGATCGGCCAGGCCACCAGGCAGCCGAGCAGCACCGCCAGCGCGGACATGCTCAGGTGCTCGCCCAGCCGGTCCAGCACGCCACCCGGGTTGGTCCAGTTCAGCGGGTCGTTCAGCCAGGTCACCGCCGCCTCGACCGGGTTCATCGAGCCGACCTTCCGTTCGCGACCGCGGGGCTCCGCCGCGCTGCGCTCCTCGCACTCACGACTGCCGTCCCCGCAGCCAAGGGGTGAGCAGCCGGCCCACGCCGGCCAGGACCAGGTCGAGCACCAGCGCCAGCAGCACGCAGAGCACCGTGCCGGTCATGATCTGCGCCTTGTAGAAGTTGTTCTGGAACCCGGCGAAGATGAGCTGGCCGAGCCCGCCCCGGCCCACCACCACCCCGACCGTGACCAGCGCGACCGTGGAGACGGTGGCCAGGCGTACGCCGGTGAGGATGCCGGGCAGCGCCAGCGGCAGTTCGATCCGGAACAGCCGGCCCCAGCGGCCGTACCCCATGCCTTCGGCGGCCTCCCGCACCTCGGGTGGCACCTGGTTCAGGCCGGCCAGCGTGTTGCGCACGATCACCAGCAGCGCGTACAACGCCACCACGGTGAGCACGGTCACCGCGCCGATGCCGAGGTAGGGGGCGAGGAACGCGAACAGCGCCAGCGACGGGATCGTGTAGAG
Source organism: Micromonospora sp. NBC_01392 (assembly GCF_045040125.1). Lineage (NCBI taxonomy): Bacteria > Bacillati > Actinomycetota > Actinomycetes > Micromonosporales > Micromonosporaceae > Micromonospora > Micromonospora sp. NBC_01392. The sequence goes on from NZ_CP109549.1 coordinate 6,916,074, forward strand.
CACCCCGGTCAGCGCCAGGATGGACGCGGCCAACGACCGGAACCAGTACGCTGCCACCGCGAGCGGCAGCGCCACCAGCGCGGCGATCACCACGGCCCGGGCGGTCAGCCAGGTGTGCTCGCGCAACGCGGCGAGGATGCTGTCAGAGTTGTCCCGCACGTACCGCCAGGAGAACCACGGATTACCCGGGGCGGCCCGGTAGCTCAGGTGGAGGAACACACGTGGACGTTACCCCGGAGACCCCCGCCGGTCACGGCGCCGCCTCGATCACGCTGGAGCGCATCCGCAAGCGCTACCCGGACGGCACCGAGGCGGTCCGCGAGCTGAGCCTGGAGGTCAAGGCCGGCGAGCTGGTGGTGCTGATCGGCCCGTCCGGCTGCGGCAAGTCCACCGTGCTGCGGATGATCAACCGGCTGATCGAGCCGACCGACGGGCGGATCCTGCTCGGCGACGACGACGTCACCCGGGTCGACCCGGTGACGCTGCGCCGCCGCATCGGCTACGTGATCCAGAACGTCGGCCTCTTCCCGCACCAGACCGTGGCCGCCAACGTGGCCACCGTGCCGGGGCTGCTGGGCTGGTCCCGGGACCGGACCCGGGCCCGGGTCGGTGAGCTGCTGGAGCTGGTCGGGCTCGACCCGACGCAGTTCGGCAAGCGCTACCCGCACGAACTCTCCGGCGGCCAGCGGCAACGGGTGGGGGTGGCGCGCGCGCTCGCCGCCGACCCGGTGGTGCTGCTCATGGACGAGCCGTTCTCGGCCGTCGACCCGATCGTCCGGACCCGGTTGCAGGAGGAGTTCCTCCGGTTGCAGGCCGAGGTCCGCAAGACCATCGTGCTGGTCACCCACGACCTCGACGAGGCGGTCCGGCTGGGCGACCGGATCGCGGTGCTGTCCGAGGGCGGGGTGTTGGAACAGTACGACCGGCCGGCCGCGCTGCTCGGCTCGCCCGCCTCGGCGTTCGTCCGCGAGTTCGTCGGCGCCGACCGGGGCATCCGGCAGCTCGCGGTCACCCCGGTGACCCGCGCGGTGCTCGACCCGCTCCCGGCCGGCGACACCGACGGGCTGCCCACGGTGGCGCTGGGCAGCTCGGCCTACGACGCGCTGGGCACGCTGCTCACCGCCGGCGCCGACCGGGCCGTGGTCACCGAGGACGGCCGTCCACTGGGGCTGCTCGCCCGCACCCGGGTGCTGACCCTGGGCGCGGTCGACTGAGCCGGCCCGGCCTCACCTCGCCCCGGCCAGGCCGACGATCCCGGTGAGGTCAGGCCCGGCCGCCTCGGCCGGCTCGACCTGGCCAGGCCGACGATCCCGGTGAGGTCAGGCCCGGCCGCCTCGACCGGCTCGACCTGGCCAGGCCGACGATCCCGGTGAGGTCAGGCCCGGCCGCCCAGGCTGGCCAGGCCGATGATCCAGCCGGCGAAGAAGCCGTACGCGGCGCCGGTGCTCGCGGCCTGGAACGCGGCGTAGAGCGTGCCGTGCGGCCCGAGCAGCGTGGCGAGCAACGCGCTGAGCCCGGCGGCCAGGGCGTACGCGCCCCAACCGGAGAGGAACTGGCTGCCCGAGGCCGCCACCCGGTCGACCTGCGGACCGGGCAGCAGGTAGAGCAGCGCCGCGGCCAGCACGATCAACAGGATCGCCCGCAGGTTGGTGGCGAGCATCCCCTCGTCCGCGTGCCACCGCCAGGCCGGCCAGGCCAGCAGCCGCAGGAACCAGCCACCGGCGCCGGTCGGGTCGGTGTGCTCCTGCGCCCAGCCGACGTACATCGGGCTGCCGCCGACCGCGACGAGCAGGAACGCGGCGAGCGTGCCGGTGCCGGCGGCCGTGCCGTACCGGCTGACGGTGCGGGGGCGGTTGGTGAGGGCCATGGCACGGCCAGTTCCCGGGCCACCGCGGCGGGCAAACCTGCCCGGTCGCCGGACCGCCGCCGGCCGGCGTACGGCCACCGGGTCAGTGCTTCATCAGGTAGTCGATGAAGGCGGCCCGCAGCAGCGGCGCGGACTCCTCGTACCCGTGCCCGGTCAGCTCGCGCCACAGCGCGTTGGCCTCGTCGATGGTCGGCCCGACCGAGTTGGGCGCGCCGTCCAGGGCCGCGGCCTCGTCGGCGTTCGGCAGGTGCCGCAGCACCGACCAGAAGAACCTGACGTCGCGACGCTCCCGGGCCAGGTGGAACGCCTGCTCGCGCAGCTCCTCGGTGGAGAGCTTGTCGAGCTCGTCGAAGGTACGGCCGCCGGGGGCAGGAGTCTCCGTCATGCCGCCGAGCCTAACCGGCGAGATCAGCTCCGGCCCGCCGGACGCGACGCCACCAGTCGACGTCAGCGGCCGTCGGTGTCCCAGCGGCGCGGCTCGTTCTCCCAGCGCGGCGCCTCCCAGGCGTCGACCGGGGTGTCGGTGTCCCGCACCGGCAGCACCGACGGCCAGGTGTCGGTCGGCTCGGGCCTCGGCGGCATCACCCAACCGCCGCTGATCGTGCCGTCGCCGGGCGGCCGGATCGGCGCGGGCGCGCCCGCGGCGGGCCCGGCCGGGCGGGGCCGGCCGAACGTCTCCACCAGGCGGGTGACCACCAGCCCACCGCCGAGGACGGCGCCGCCCACCGCCCACCGGCTGACCGTCCAGCCGTGCGCGTCGGCCCAGATCTGGAACACCACCACCAGGCAGACCGCCAGCAGGGCGCCGAAGATGCCGCCGCGCCGGCCGTACGCGCTGGTGCCGCCGAGCAGCACGGTGCCGACCGCCAGCACGGACCAGTCCAGCCCGGTGCCGGGCGGGACCGGGCCGTGCCCGTTCGCGGCGATCAGCACGCCGCCGAGCATGGCCAGCACGGTGGAGCCGACGAGCGCCAGCGCGGTCACCGTGGCGGCCACCGCGCCCCGCCGCCGCGCCGGGTCGGCGACCGGACGGAACCGGCCGAGCAGTCGGCGTACCGGTTTGATCGCGCCGAACAGACCGCCGAGGACGGCCACCGCGGCGAAGCCGACGAAGAGGTAGAGCGCGGTACGGCGGGGGTCGTAGTCGCCCTGGACCGCGACCGGGGCGGTCCGGCGCTCCAGCCAGACGATCACGCCGGCCGCGCCGGCCAGGCTCGCCGCCCAGCCGGGCACGTGCAGCACCACGACGGCCAGGGCGAGCGCCAGCCCACCGACCGCCGCGACCGCCAGCGCCGGCAGCAGCGCGTCGCGGAGGCCCCGGTCGCCCTGCTCGGCGAAGTGCAACGAGGCGGCCAGCGCGACCGGGCCGACCGCGAGGTTCACCGCGGCGGCCCGCAGGCTCAGTCCGGCGGCCAACGTGAGCAGGCCCAGCCCGGCCACGTCGACGAGCAGCATCTTCAGCGCGCCGCCGCGCAGCGCGTCCGAATCCTCGCGCCAGAGCAGCCAGGTCACCGTGATCAGGCCGGCCAGCAGCAGGAACTCCCAGACCACGTGCACCGCGATCCGGTCCCGGCCGGGCTCGCCGTGGTAGGGGTCGTCGAAGACGTTCTCCAGCACCGCGGCGGGCACGCCGGACGGCGTGTCCGGTGGCGCCGTCCGGCCCGACTCGTCGTACCCCATTGGCCCGTGCCTCCCAGGTGGCCGCGTCCGGCCCACTCGGCGGGCGGACCGGCGGCGGCCGTCGCTCTCCGGTCGCCAGGGACGGTACCTGCGGGCGGTGACGGGGGAAACCCTCTGCTCAGCGCCGCCCGCGCGGCGTCTCCCGATCGCCTGGTTCCCGGTCCTCGTCGTCCTCCTGCTCGGGCACCCGGCAGGAGCGCTCCAGCCAGAGCGCGGCGGCGACCAGGGCCAGCGCGGCGACCAGGCCGGCCACCGCGGCCGGACGGTCGCCGACGGCGGCGTTGGTCCGCTCCACGAAGAGCCAGCCGACCAGCCCGGCGTAGAAGCCGGCGAAGATGGCCCCGGCCAGCGCGGACGCCTTGGCGAGCACCACGAACCGGGCGACCAGGAGCGGGTTCACCGGCTCCCGGCCGGGCCGGCGCTCGACCCGGGCGCGGGTGTTGGCCGCCGCGTAGCCCTCCAGCACGGCCAGCCCGGCCAGCGTGATCACCGGCAGCCACGGCAGGTCGGGGGCGAAGTCGTAGTAGAAACCGCTGATCAGCAGCCAGGCCACCGCGGCGGCGGCCAGACCGGCCACCACCAGCGTGGAGACCCGGGTCGGCCCCATCCGGAAGCGGTCGGGGTCCTGCGGGGGCCGGGCCGTACTCATGCGTCCGACTCTAGCGTCAGATCGGGCCGTGGGCTCAGTTCCAGGGCGTCGGCGGCCAGCGGCTCGGCGTTGAGCAGGTCGGTCAGCCAGCCGTGCCCGGGCAGCCGGCCGTGCGGCTCGATGTCGATCCACGGCCGCAGCACGAACGCGCGCAGGTGCGCCCGGGGGTGCGGCAGGGTCAGCTCGGGATCGTCGCTGAGCACCGGCTGCCCGGCGGCGTCCCAGACCGCGACGACGTCCACGTCGAGCGTGCGCGGCCCGTACCGGCGGGCCGGGTCGCGGGTCCGGCCGGCCGCCGCCTCCGCGGCCCGGGCCCGCGCCAGCCAGTCCGCCGGCGTCGCCGCCGGGTCCGCGACCATCACCGCGGCGTTCAGGTACGCGGGCTGGTCGGCGTCCCCCCACGGTGGAGTCTCGTAGACGCCGGAGACCAGCAGCACGTCGCCGCCGAGCGTGGCCACCGCGCCGCGCAGGTGGTCGAGGCGGTCGCCGAGGTTGCTGCCGATCGACAGCACGGCCCGGCTCACCGGGTACGCCGCATGGTGACGGCCACGTCGTGGAAGGCGTGCGGGATCGGGGCCTCCGGCTTGTGCACGGTCACCGTCGCGGCGACGACCAGCGACTCGGCCAGGCAGACCGCGAGCAGCCGGTCGGCGAGCGTCTCGATCAGGTTCACCGGCTCGCCGGTGAGCACCGCGACCAGCCGCTCGGCCAGCTCGCCGTAGTGCACGGTGTCGGTCACCTCGTCCGACCGGGCGGCCGGGGCCAGGTCGAGTTCGAGCACCGCGTCGACCACGAACTCCTGCCCCTGGGCCCGCTCGAAGTCGTAGACCCCGTGCCGCCCGTGGGCCCGCAGGCCGGTCAGCTCGATCCGGTCGGTCATCGGTGTCCTTCCCCGGCCGTGCCGGCGCTCGTGGTGGCCAGTCGGGGACGGCCGGTGGCCCGCCAGACCGCGAGCGCGTCGACGGTGCCGCGGACGTCGTGCACGCGTACCCCCCAGGCCCCGGCGGCGACGGCGAGCACGCTGGTCGCGATGGTCGCGGCCGCCCGCCCGGCGGTGGGGCGCGGCTCGCCGGCCGGGTCGGCGAGCAGCCGGCCCAGGTAGGACTTGCGGCTGGCCCCGAAGAGCAGCGGGAAGCCGAGGTCGACCAACTCGGGCAGGCGGGCGCTGAGTTCCCAGTTGTGCGCGGCGGTCTTCGCGAAGCCGAGCCCGGGGTCGACGATGATCCGGTCGGCGGCGACGCCGGCGGCGAGCGCCGCGTCGACCCGCTGGCCCAGCTCGGCCCGGACGTCGGCCACCACGTCGGTGTAGGTGGCCAGGTCGCGCATGCCGCGCGAGTGGCCCCGCCAGTGCATGAGCACCCAGGGGCAGCCGGCGTCCCGGACCACCCGGGCCATGTCCGGGTCGGCGAGCCCGCCGGAGACGTCGTTCACCACGTCCGCGCCGGCCGCGAGCACCGCCTCGGCGACGCGGGCCCGGCTGGTGTCGATGCTGACCGGGATGCCGGCGGCGCTCAGTTCGCGGATCACCGGCAGCACCCGGGCGGTCTCGGTCTCCGCGTCGACCCGGTCGGCGCCGGGCCGGGTGGACTCGCCGCCGACGTCGACCAGGTCCGCGCCGGCCTCGCGGAGTCGCACCCCGTGTGCGACGGCGGCGTCCAGATCGGCGTATCTGCCGCCGTCGGAGAAGGAGTCGGGGGTGACGTTGAGGACGCCCATCACCACCGGGGCGTCCGCTCGTACCAGATCGGTCACGGACCCGACAGTACCGTTCGCCAGCAGGGCTTCCGGCGACCGGGCGCGACCCGGATACGACGCCCCTGACGTGCGCATTGGAACAGGTGTACGATCGGTCGTCCGGGTCGAAGCGGGTCCACTCTTCGCGGCTTGTCGCAAAGGTGGCCGGCCCGTACGCTTTGGAATTGCCCAGCATCGAGATGGCGAAGCCCGGAGGGGAGGGCCGAAGCGGGAAGAATCCGCCCAAAGCTCACCACTCTTCGTGGTGGGTGACGGACGCAGCGTTGACGGCGCTGTTCCCGTCGAGCACCATCCCGCCAGGCTTGCCTAACTGCACCATCGCGGCGCCGCCGGCCGCGACCTTTGGGGAGGTTTCCAGTGATCGCCATCGAGCTCATGGCAACGGCGTCCACCGCCGTCGACCACGCGCTCCACACCCTGGCGTCGACTCCACTCGCCGAGCCGGCCCCGAAGGGCATCGACACCGACAACGTCGTCACGTTCTTCGCCAGCAAGGTCGCGCCGATCCTGCTCGCCGTGCTCGGCGTGATCTTCATCGGCCGGGCCAGCCGAGGTGAGATCTCCAAGGTGCTGACCAGCTCCGCCATCGCCATCATCGGGCTGGCCTTCATCGCCGGCGCGGCCACACTCTTCTTCGTCGGCGACTACCTGATCAACCTCATCTTCGAGTAGGGCGTTGGGCGACGATGCGGCTGCGCACCGACGACGACATCTACCGGGCTCGCCTCGTCTACCTGGGGCCGCCCGGCTACACCCTGCCCGTCCATCTGCCGTACGCCCAGTACGGCCTGTTCATGCTGCTCGTACCCCTCTACGTGTTCATCCACTGGTTGTTCACGCTCCAGGTCGAGCTCTTCCCCGCCTGGGAGATCTCGCTCGCCATCGTGACGACCTCGTTCATCTTCCGGTACGTCGACCCGGACCGGCCGGCGCGTATGGTCATCCGGACCGCGCTGACCGACTGGCGACGCACCCGGGAGCCGGCCGCCGAGCTGCGGGACCCGCGCCTCGTCGCGAGCCGGATCAGGATCCGGGAGGAACTGGCATGACCGGGCGCAGGCCGACGACGCAGACGAACGACGCGGGTGAGGCGGTCGCATGAGTCGCTCCTCCACGCCGGGTTCCCCGGCCGGGCGCCCGGCCGACACGCCTGGTAACCGTGCGCGATCGTTCAACTACCCACCGGACGAGGATCTGGACGAGGTCGTGCTGGACCCGGCGCTCGTCACCAGCCCCGGCCACGGCCGCGTCGGCGTGTTCCAGCCGCCACGCCCGCTCGGCCCGCGCGGTGGCGACACGCGCGAGCCGGTCCGCCCCGACGGCGACATCGACTCGCCGTTCCTCGACCTGTTCGGCGGCGCGCAGCCCCGGGTCCGCCGCCCCGCCGCCGCCACCCCGCCGGCCCTGCCGGTCGAGCCGGTGGTGGCCCCACCCCGACGCGGCGTCGGCGGCGTCGGGCGCGACGCGCTGCCGATCCCGCACCAGCCCGCCGCGCCGACCGAACCGGCGCCGCCGGCCCGGCCCGAACCGCCGGCCCGACCCGAACCACCGGCCCGGGAGCCCGCCCCCGGCGTACGCGCGGTGGAGCGACAGCGGCCGGAGCACGCGCTCGCCGCGCCCGCCGAGCCGCCCGCGCTCGACCCGCCGCCGGCGACCCGCAGCCGGGTGCCGCTCCAGGCGGGCGACCGGCTCGCGCTCCGCCCCACCGCCGAGCCGGAGCCGGCAGCCGAACCCGTGCTCCCGCCGCCCGCGCGCGCCGAGCTCGGAGCCGCCGCGTACCGCGCCGACCCGCGGGAGCCGGCACCCGACCTGCTGGACCGGCCGGCACCGTCCCGGGAGGTCGGCCGGCCCGCGCACCGTGAGGTGACGCCGCCCCGGCAGCGCTCGGCCGACCGCCGGAACAAGCCGGCCAAGCCGGTCCGGGTCCGCGCCCCGAAGATCAAGTTCGGCGACCGGGACCCGGCCGTCGAGCTGGCCATCACCGAGATCGCCGGCCACCTCACCTTCACCCCCAACACGGTCACCGCCTGGTACTGGCTGCCCGAGGTGCGCTGGGCGTTCCGCCCCGACGCGGAACGCGAGGCGCTGCTCTCGGCGATCTCCGAGCAGTACGCCGGCCTGGCCGGATTCCGGCTGCACCTGCGCCGCACCACCCGACCCTTCCCGGCCGACGAGTGGGCGCGCACCATCGACGCGCACACCGCCACCCCACTGCCCGACGTCCCCGGCACCACCGGCTGGGCCGACCACCTGGTCGCCGCCCAGCGGCACCTCATGTCCGTCAACCACGCCGAGGGCCAGACCTACCTCGGGGTCACCTTCGCCCGCCGGTCGCTCGGTGACTCGCTCACCGAACGCCTGCTGCGCACGTTCGGCCGGGGCACCGCCGACGGCGAACGGCGCCGACTGGGCCGCACCGTCGAGCAGTTCGACGAGGTGCTCGGCGCGTTCGGCATGCGCGGCCGCCGGGTCACCGCGCCCGAGCTGGAATGGCTGCTCTACCGCTCGGTGGCGCTCTGCATGGCGCCGCCCGGCGTGCTCTCCCCGATCACCAACGGCCGGTGGGAACGCGGCGACCTGCTGGCCCTCACCGAACAGGTCGAGCGCTACCGCACCCCGTACGGCTCCACCGTGAAGCTGGTCAACCGGATGACCGGCGAGGAACGGCACGTGGCCGTGCTCGCGGTCGGCCGGATGGAACCGCTGGAGATCCCCGAGCGGCACGAGCCCTGGCTGCACTTCCACGAACGGCTGCCGTGGCCGATGGAGCTGTCCACCCGGGTCGACCTCCTCGGCCCCAACGACTCCTTCCGGAACCTCGAACACCGGCTCCGGATGATCCGTTCCCAGCAGCTCGACTACGCCGAGCACGGCATCGACGCCCCGCCCGAGCTGGAGCGGCTGGCCAAACGGGCCCTGGTGATCGGTGACGAGATGACCACCGGGCTGCCGGTCGACTCGGCCCGGGCGCACGGCTGGCACCGGATCGCGGTCGGCGGTCGCACCCGGGAGGAATGCCTGGAGCGGGCCCGCCGCCTCATCCAGCTCTACTCCCGCGAGCTGCGCATCTCGCTCCAGCACCCGAAGAACCAGGACTGGCTGGCCCGCGAGTTCATCCCCGGCGAGCCCATCGCCAACACCGGATACGTCCGACGGATGCCGGTCCAACTGCTCGCCGCCGCGCTGCCCCAGGCCGCGTCCACGGTCGGCGACCGGCGCGGCGACCTGATCGGCCGGACCGCCGGCACCTGCCGCCGCCCGGTCTTCCTCGACCTGCACTTCCCGATGGAGGTACGCGAACGCTCCGGGCTCGCCGTCTTCGTCGCCGAACCGGGTGGTGGCAAGTCAACGCTGCTCGGCGCGCTCGGCTACCTGGCCGCGCGACGCGGCGTGCAGGTGACGCTGCTCGACCCGTCCGGCCCACTGGCCCGGCTCTGCGCCATGCCCGAGCTGGCGCCCTACTCGCGGGTGCTCAACCTGACCGGCTCGGAACAGGGCACCCTGGCCCCGTACGCGCTGATCCCCACACCGCTGCGCAGCGAGTTCGGCACCGGGGCGGCCGGCGACCGGGAGTTCGAGATCGCCGTCTCCAACGCCCGCGCCGAACGCCGGATGCTGGTGCAGGACATCTGCATGATGCTGGTGCCACCGCAGGTGGCCCGGGAGGCGTCCACCGCCACCCTGTTCCGGCACGCCGTACGCCAAGTGCCGGCCGAGGAGACCTCCACCCTGGACGACGTGGTCGCCTGCCTCCAAGGGCTCGACGACGACGCCGGCCGCGAGCTGGCGAACCTGCTGCTCGACACCGCCGAGATGCCGCTGGCGATGCTCTTCTTCGGCCGCCCGCCGGAAGGACTGCTCGGCGCCGACGCCGCGCTCACCGTGATCACCATGGCCGGCCTCCGGCTGCCCGACCTCAAGATCGAGCGGGAGTACTGGTCGGCCGAGGAGGCCCTGGCCCTGCCGATGCTGCACACCGCGCACCGGCTGGCGGTCCGCCGCTGCTACGGCGGGTCGATGGGTTCCCGGAAGCTCGTCGGCCTGGACGAGGCGCACTTCATGGAGGGCTGGCGCTCCGGACGGTCGTTCCTGGTCCGGCTCGCCCGCGACTCCCGGAAGTGGAACCTCGCCGCGCTGGTCGCCTCGCAGAACCCGAAGGACATCCTCGGCCTCGACGTGCAGAACCTCGTCTCCACCGTCTTCGTCGGCCGGATCGCCGAGGACAGCGAGATCGCCTCCGAGGCGCTGCGGCTGCTCCGGGTGCCGGTCGACGACGGCTACGAGGCCACTCTCGCCTCGCTCTCCCAGGCCGACAGCGGTTCCGCCAACCGGCTCGGGTTCCGTGAGTTCGTCATGCGCGACGTCGACGGACGCGTGCAGAAGGTCCGGGTCGACGTGTCGTACGTCGACGGGCTGCTGAAGCACCTGGACACCACCCCTGCCGCGGTCGCCCAGGCCGCCGGCCAACTGCCGACCGTGCTGGCTGATCTGGAGGCGTGACATGGCGAGGGCCCGGGCACGGATCACGGCGCTCCTCATCGCTCTCGGCGTACTCGCCGGGGCCACGATCTCCTGGCCGCTGATCGGGGGCACACCGGCGTACGCGGCCGGCCCGGTCACCCAGGCGCGGGCCGAACTGTGCAGCACCAAGGAGTGGCAGGCCGACTTCCGGGCCTGCGTGGGCAAACTCAAGGCGGTCAGCGAGGACCAGGTCGAGTGCCGTAACGCGCCGGTGCCCGGGACACCGGACTCCGGCCTCGCCGGCTGGTTCGCGGCCCGCCCCGACTCCGCCAAGCAGCCCGGCCCCAAGGGTCTCTACAGCGACTACGGGTACGCCGGCTACAGCTACACCACGTACGACGTGGACGGCGGCTGCGCCTCGTCCGTGCTCCACCCGGACTACCGCTTCACCACCATGGTGGCGAACGGCGAGTTCATGTTCGCCAACGCGGTGATCGGCGCGTCGAACGCGTTGCGGGAGCGCGCGTGGGACCCACGGACCATGTGGCGCTGGGCGGACCCGCTGGTGGAGCAGGCCACCAAGGCTGTCTACCAGAAGGTGTTCAGCGTCTTCGGCATCATCACCATCTGCGTGGTCGGCCTCTACCTGCTCTGGCGCTCCCGCCAGTCGGACATGAGCAACGCGATGACCACTGCCGGCTGGGCGATCCTGGTGATGGTGGCGGTGACCGCGCTGGCCGCCTGGCCGGTGAAGTCCGCGAACATCGCCGACAGCACGCTGATCACCACCCTCGGCGTGGTGCACGACGCGGTCGGTCCATCTACGAAGGACGTTCCGCCGGACAAGTGCGTACTTCCCAACCCGGATGCCTGCGTGGACAAGCGTCCGCCGGCCGTTCGGGCCAGCGACACCGCGACCGAGACGATGCTCTACCGCAACTGGCTGCGCGGCGTGCTCGGCTCCGCGGACAGCGAAACTGCCAAGAAGTACGGCCCTGCCCTCTACGACGCCAAGTCGCTTACGTGGGGAGAATCCGAATCGATCCGCGCAAAGCCGGCGACGCGGGACGTAGTGATCAAGGCCAAGCAACAGCAGTGGGCCCGGGTCGCTGAGCAGATCAAGTCGGAGGACCCGGAGGCGTACGAGTACCTCCAGGGCACCAAGGACATGGACCGGATCGGCGCCGGCTTCATCGCGGTGCTGGCCTCGCTGCTGTTCGCCATGTTCGACCTGACCGCGTCGGTGCTGGTGCTGCTCGGCTTCCTGATCTTCCGGTGGGCGGTGATCGCCGCGCCCATCCTCGGCACCGTCGGGTTGATGCGCCCGGCCAGCGCCGGGCTCCGCCGGCTGGCGAACGCCGTGGTGGCCGCCGTGTTCAACATCGCCATCTTCGGCACCGGCGCGGCCATCTACCTCTTCGCCGTCGACCTGATCATGAACACGGCCACCCTGCCGGGTTGGCTCCAGGTGGTCCTGGTCTGGCTCTGCGGGGTGGTGGGCTGGCTGCTGCTGCGGCCGTACCGGCGGATCACCCAACTCGGCGGCAAGGACAGCAGCGAGGCGGTCAGCTCGGCCGGCTCGTGGCACCGCCGGTTCTTCCGGGACATGCGGGTCGCCGCCCGGCTGGACGTCGCCGAGCCCGGCGGCACCAACGAGCCGGCCTTCGGCCGGCGTCGCGGCGTCGTCGCCGACCAGCGCAGCCTCCGACCGGAGGCCCGGCACGAGGATCCGGCGCACGCCGCCACACCCGTCGAGCGGGAGCGGCCGGACGGACGGGAACGGCCGGACGAGCCGCCCGCACCCGAGCGCACCGGTGGACGGCCCACCACTGCCCCCCGGCCGCGCCGCGCACCGTCCACCTGGACCGAGCCGGACGTGCCCGAGGAAATTCCCTCCTACGCCGTCTACCGGCCCGACTCGGCGGACCGGGCGACCGCACCGGCCACCCGGCCGGCGCCGCGGATCCGCTCCGAGGCCAGGTGACCTCCGATGCGACGGGCGCTGGAGCTCCTCTTCACCCGGGTCCTCCGGTCCCGGCTCGGCATCGCGCTGGTGATCGCCGTTCTCGTCTTCGGGGTGATCGGCACGGCCCGGCTGGTCTCCGGAGCCGGCGACGGGGGCGTCGGCGTGGCCGTCCGTCCCACCCAGCCGATCAGCACCGTGGATCCCGAGGCAGGTGAGGACGGGGTGCTGTCCAGCCCGCCGGCGGCGGTCGCCCCGAAGACCCGCCCGGGTGAGCCCACCCCCGAGCAGGTGGCCGGACGCTTCACCACCGCCTGGCTGGCCGGTCCGGGCAGCACCGGCGACGCCTGGCAGGCCCGGCTGCGTCCGCTCTCCACGCCCGCGCTGGTGGAGAAGATGGCCGGGGCCGACCCGGAGACCGTGCCGGCCCGGCGGACCACCGGCCCGCCGACGCTCCGCCCCCGCACCGAGACCTTCGTGGAGGCACTGATTCCGTTGGACGACGGCACGCTCCGGCTCGAACTGGTCGCCCCGGACGGGCCGTGGTTGGTGGACGCGGTCGACTGGGAGCGGTCGTGAGCGCCGGCGCGGCCGCCGTCGGGCAGGTCCGCCGCAAGGTTCGGGTCGGCGTGCTGGCCACCGCGGTCACCGGCGTACTCGCCCTGCTCTGCTGCGTGGGCGGCGCCGCCGCCTTCTTCCTCACCGAACTGGGCGGTGATCGGGAGGACCCGAAGCTCGCCGGCCTGACCTGCGACCCCACCTATCAGGTGACGCTGACCGGGGACATGCCGCGCTTCGCCGAGTACGGCGACGGCCAGCTGCGCAACGCCGCCGCCATCATCAAGACGGGCCAGGACATGAAGGTGCCGGCGCGGGGGTGGGTGATCGCGTTGGCCACCGCGATGCAGGAATCGGCGCTGCGCAACCTGGCCAACAGCCGCGTGCCGGCCTCACTGGCGCTGCCGCACGAGGGGGTCGGCGCCGACCACGACTCGGTGGGCCTGTTCCAGCAGCGGCCGGGCTGGGGCAGCGTCGAGCAGCGGATGACGCCGTCGTACGCGGCGCGCAAGTTCTACCAGAAGATGGTGAAGGTGCCGAACTGGCAGCAACGGCCGCTGTCCGTGGTGGCGCAGCGGGTTCAGGTCAGCGCGTTCCCGGATGCCTATGCCAAGCACGAGGAACTGGCGGGGCGGATCGTCGACGCGCTCGCCGGCGGGGCGGCCCGGACCGTGGAGATCGCCGGCAAGGCGGTCTGTGACGCCGCCGCCGGGGCCCGGATCGCCGCCTCCGGCTGGACCGCGCCGCTGCCCGGCGGGGTGGTCTCCGGTTTCCGGACCGACGCCCGCCCGAGCCACGACGGCGTGGACCTGGCCGCGGACAAGCGCACCGAGATCCACGCCGCGTCGGCCGGCCGCGTGCTGGTCGCCAGGTGCGACCCCGACCACTCCGGCCGGCGGGACTGCGACCGGGACGGCTGGCCGGACAAGGGTGGCTGCGGGTGGTTCGTCGACATCCTGCATGCCGGCGGCTTCATCACCCGCTACTGCCACATGATCGAACGACCCCGGGTACGTCCGGGTCAGGAGGTCGCGGCCGGTGAGGTGATCGGGCTCTCCGGCACCAGCGGCAACTCCTCTGGCCCGCACCTGCACTTCGAGGTGCACCACGACAGCGACCGGTCCAGCCGCGGTGCGGAGAACCCGGTGCCGTTCATGCGCGAGCGCGGTGCGCCCCTCACCGGGACCGGATGAATTCGCCGCCCATGAGCAATCCGCTGCCCGACCCGTTCGCGGACCGTCCCGACTGGGCCCCGCTGCCGCCCCGCCCGATCGAGGTGGTGCCCGCCACCGGCGGAACCGAGTTGCGCGGCCGCCGGGTGCTGGTCGGCCTGCCCGGCCTTGGCTGGCGCGGTGACCTGCGCGCCGACGAGCGGGTGGTGCAGGGCAGCCGCACCTACGTGCCGGTCATCCCGGAGCACGAGTGGTACCGGGCCGAGTCCGAGCAGGTGGAGGTGTTCGCGCCGCTGGTGCCGGTGGAACGCGTCTGGGTGGAGACGGTCGGCGGACGGAGACCGCCGGCTGGTCCTGCCGAGTCGGGCATCCGGCTGGTCTCGCTGGACGCGCCCACCCGCCGGCCACCCACCCCGGTCTTCGAGACCGACGCGGTGACCGGACGGCGCGTGGTGCACGTGGACGACGGCGCAGAGCGGCGTGACCTGCGGGCCGTCACCGAGACCTACTCCGGCGCGGACGGCGACATCTGCGTCCGGGTGGCACCCGAGCTGGAGTGGTACCGCTGGGCCTGGCGCGGACAGGCACCGACCACCCTGGAGGTACCGGTCCACCTGCTCTGGCTGGAGTAGCCGTAAGCAGGTCAGAGACGCTTAGCCGCACAGATCCGCCAGTCATCATGACGTTGAACCTCAAAACGCCAGCTCTGACGGTCGCTCTGCCTCAATCCGTCCACGAGGGCCGACATCACAAGATCAGCATGCACCTGCGCTTGGTCCCCGTTCTGCTGCACATCGAGGTTTTCCCAACCCACGGAGATCGCGGTTCCGAACCGTTGCTCTCGCGTCACAAGATCGTCCCGGAGAGATCTCAGCTCACCTAAGTCGGCCCCGTCCTTGCAGACGAACTCGTCTGCCCTCGTCTCGTTGCGTTCGGCGAGAAAATATTGGACGAAATTGGCCACGACCACTTCAGGAGAGCTGCGGTCCGGGGCGGTGGCCCGGTCGTACAGCACGAAGCCGACCACCGCGCCGCCCGCGCAGAGCAACGCCACCACTCCCGCGACGACCGCGAGCACGGTGCGCAGCGGGCGCTTCGGGCGAGCCGGAGCCGGAGCGGGCGCGGGGGGCGCCAACTGCTCCGGCGGGGTCCGCTGCGCCGGTACGCGGGAGACCTGGGAACCGGCGGGGGGCTGCACTGATTCCACCTCCTGAGGCTATCGGCTACACGGCGCGTACCCAATGCCTCAGAACTGGCGGATCGTGGCGAACCGCCGGACGGACGCCGCCCGGCGCGGACCTGGTGGGGTCCGTGCCGGGCGGTCGTGCCGTGCCCCGCGGTCAGGCGGGATGGTGTCGCGTCAGGACAGCCGGTACGCCCGGATGACCTCCTGCTCCACCGTGTTGCCGACGTCGTCGGAGGCGGTGGCCTTCAGCGAGACGAATCCGCTGGTGCGCGGGTACCGGAGGGTGGCGTTCCAGCTGCCCGCTCCGGCCGCCGTCAGCCGGACCGGCTGCCAGGTCGCACCGTCGTCGTAGGAGACGCTGAGCGTGGCACCGGCGATCTTCCCAGCACCCACGACCCCGGCCACGTGCGAGGCGGCCAGGCTGATCTTCTGCCGGCTGCCGGCCCGCACCGCCCCGGCCAGGTCGGTGTCGACCCCGTAGTCGAGCTGGACCAGCGGCAGCAGCACCCGGTCGTCGGCCTGGGTGGCCCGGAAGCCCCAGACGCTGCGGGTACGGGTGGACGTGACCCACGGGTCGGCGGGCCGGGTGGTCTCCTGCTCGAACCGGTAGTCGGCGCTCCCGGAGACCACCGGTGCCGCCGCCTGGACGGCCTGATAGGGCTGCTCCCGACCGATCAGCTTGCCGTTCTGGTAGAGCCGGGACCGGACGGTGCCGAATCCTTCGTCGATCGCGCCGGTGATGTCGGTGTCGCCACCGGCCGGCGGGACGTTGACGGCGAAGACGTTGCCGTTGCGGTACGGGTACCAGTAGCCGGGGCCGAGCCGCGGCCGGGTGACCGGGGCGAACCACTTCCGCGCCACGTGCTGACCGGGCCGGTAGGTGACCTGGTTGTAGCGCTGCTCCCAGCCGGGCATCAGGAGAGCCTTCTGGTACCAGCTGGTGCCTTCCTGGGTGGACAGGTAGTCGACCCGGGTCGACGGCGCCGCCACCGGCAGGTCGATGCCGAGGCACGGCGGCCAGTGGTAGGAGCGGCAGTCGGCCCGCTGTTCGAAGGCGATCGCCGGGGTGCCGGCGTGGAAGCTCTGGTCCACCCGGGCCAGTTCCTCCTCGGTCGGCGCGTAGGTCGGGTCGGTCGGCACCTCGCCCGGCCAGGCCCGGACCAGGTCGTAGACGTACGGGCTGAACGCGACGGCGGCGCCGCGCAGGCGCAGGGTGCCGGGACGGGCCGCCGCGAGCACGCGCTCACCCTCGGCCCGGGTCAGCGACACCACCGGCAGGTTCGTCCCGCCGGCCGCGGCGTAGTACACGCCGGGCCGGTCGTTGACCACGACCAGCAAGGCGGCTCCGGCCGCGTTCGCGGCGGCGGCCCGCTGGGCGGGGGACACGGCGTCGTCCCGGGTCACCAGCACGGCCTTGCCCTTGACGTCGAGGCCCTGGTAGTCGGTGCCGTTGCCGGCGTACACCGCGGCGAGGTCGACCTTGCCGTCGAGCCGGGTCGAGCCGGCCTGGTAGCGCGGGTCCAGCTCGACGGCGGCCGGGGTGTGTCCGGCCAACTTCAGGTGGTCGACCTCGCGGCTCCACCGGACGGCGAACTCGAAGGTGCCGCCGCTGATCTTCCCGGTCGGTGCGACGTAGACGTCATCGACGGCGGACGGCACGGCGTAGGTGTTGGCGAAGGCGCCGTACTGGCCGCCGATGCCGGAGTCGCGGAAGTACTGCACCCGGCGGTAGGCGTCCTCGCTCGGTCGGGGCGTGGTGGCGGCCACCTTGTGCGCCTGTCGGGCGTCCAGGTCCACGGTCCGGTCGGCGTCGAGCTTCAGGCTCGGGGTGCCCAGCAGGGCCATGCCGGCGGAGTCGGGCCCGCCGTCACCGGAGACCGGCAGCCAGCTGGTCACGTTGTACTCGCCGGGCGGAAGGCGCAGTGCCGTGGTGGTCCCGGTGGCCGGGTCCAGGGCGATCGTGCGGATGGCCTGGTCGCCATACCGGTAGACACTCACGTAGCCGCCGGCCGGCTTGCCGTCGCGCCCCTCGGCGGTGATCGTGAGCCGGTACCGCTCGTCCTCCTTCACCAGGCCGAGGGCGGTGTGCGCGCGGACGGTGCCGGTGGTGTCGGTGGCGACCACGGCGCCGGCGTACCGGCCGGTGGCCGGGGCGTCGTCCGCGTCGGCGGTGACGGTCGCGGTGGCGGTGCCACCGGCCGGCACGGTGACCCGCGCCGGGGAGACCGCGGCGAGCGCGGCGGGCTTGCCGTCCGGCCCGGTCATGGTCGCGGCGAGGTCGAGGGTGACCGCCTCGGTGCCGCTGTTGGCGTACGTGAGGGTGCGGCTGACGGGCTGGTCGCCGTCGTGCGGCCAGTCGTGGAAGCCGAGGTCGGCGGAGCCGGTGGCCTGCACGTCGCCGAGGGCGGCCGGCACGTCCAGCCGACCCGCGCCCACCTGGTACGGGGTGGTGCCGGCGAGCTGCTTCGACGCCGACATGAGGCTGTCCTTGATGCGGGCGGCCGACCAGTCCGGGTGCTTCGCGGCGACGATGGCGGCGGCACCGGCCACGTGCGGGGTGGCCATCGAGGTGCCGCTCATCTTCACGTAACTGCCGGTGCCGGAACTCTGCGCGGCGCGGGCGGCGAGGATCTGCACGCCGGGTGCGGAGAGGTCCGGCTTGAGGCCGTTGTCACCGAACCGGGGGCCCTGGCTGGAGAACGCGGCGCGGACGTCCCTGCCATCCACGGCGGCGACCGTGAGTGCGGCGTCGGCGGCGCCGGGGCTGCCGATGGTCGACTCGCCGTAGGTGTTGCCGGCGGCGGCGACGAAGAGCGCGCCGGTCTGGGCGGTGAGCCGTTCGACCGCCTGCGCCATCGGGTCGGTGCCGTCGCTCGGTTCCTGCGAGCCGAGGCTCATGTTGACCACCTTGGCGTGCTGGGCGGCCCACTCCATGCCGGCGATGATCCACGAGTTCAGGCCGGAGCCGGAGTCGTCGAGCACCTTGCCGATCACCAGGTCGGCGCCGGGTGCGACGCCCTTCTCGACGCCACCGGAGGCGGCGCCGCTGCCGGCCACCGTGGAGGCGACGTGGGTGCCGTGCCCGCGGCGGTCGCCGGTGTCGGAGCCGGGCACGAAGGAGACCGCGTCCTTGACCTTCCCGGCGAGGTCGGGGTGGGTGGCGTCGACGCCGGTGTCGAGCACGGCGACGGTGGCGCCCTTGCCGTCGTACCCCTTGGGCCAGGCCTGCGGCGCGCCCACCTGGGCGACGCTGTCGGCCAGGTCGACGTGGACCCGGCCGTCGAGCCAGAGCTTGCCGACGCCGCCGGCGAAGCGGCCGGACGTGCCGGTCGGGGCGAGGGACCGCCAGAACGGCTGCGCGTCCTTCTTGGCGGTGCTGATCGCCAGGCCGTTGATGCTGTTCAGGTCGCGTACCTTGCGGGCCTTCGCCGGGGTGGTGCGGGCGGACCGGGCGGTCGCGGTGCCGGCGTAGGTGGCGATCAGGGGCAGCTCGGCGGCGTGCGCGTCGTCGAAGCCGTCCTCGATCAGCTCGGTGACGTTGAACAGGTCCCGGTCGAGCCGGTTCGCCGCGAGGTACGGCAGCGCCTCGTCGGGGATGACGTACAGGTCGTCGCCGACCGTCTGGGTGTGCACCCCGCCGACCGAGCCGCGGCTCTGGTCGACGGTGACCACGTCCGGTCCACCGCTCTGGTGGGTGACCCGGACGACGTCACCGGTGACCAGGGTGAGGGTGTCGGTGGCCCCGGTGGTGCCCGGGAGGGTCGGTGCCGAGGGCTGGCTGCCGGCGGCCGGGGTTCCGGGCGCGGCGGCGAGCGCCGCCGCGACGGTGACGGCGAGCAGGCGACGGGTACTTCGTGGCATCGAATGACCTCTCCGTGAAGACCTGGGACGGCCTGACGATCCGCCGTCGACGGTGGCCCGGGCAACGGATCGACCACGGCGGCTTCCCTCCATGACGCAAAGCCGCCACACTTGATCACCGGTGAGGCGGCGGAGGCGTGACATGGTGCTGGACGTGCTGGGGCTGAGCAGCGAGGAGTCGACGGCGTACCGGGCGTTGGTGTCCATGCCCTCGGCCGGGCCGGGGGATTTGGCGCCCCAGGTCGGCGGCGACCGGGACGAGGCGGCCCGGCTCCTCGGGGTGCTGGAACGCAAGGGTCTGGCCGCGCGCAGCGTCGGTGACATCGCCCGGTTCGTGGCCTCTCCGCCGGGCACCGCGTTCGGCGCGTTGCTGTTGCAGCGGCAGAACGAGCTGCGCCTGGCCGAGCTGGAGCTGGGTTCGCTGGCCGAGCTGTACCGGGCAGCGAGCGCCGGGCGCGGCGTCGCCGAGGTGGTCGACGTGATCATCGGGGTGCCGGCCCTGCGCCAGCGGCTGGAGCAGCTTCAACTCGGCGCCAAGTCGGAGGTGATGACCTTCGTCAAGGCGCCGGTGGCGATCATCAGCGGCGCGGAGAACACCGCCGAGGACGACGCGGTGGCCCGGGGCGTGCGCTACCGGGTGCTGCTGGAGCGGGCGATGCTCGACGAGGACGTCGACATCGACGGGATCGTGGCGGCCCGCAACGCCGGGGAGGAGATCCGGATCGCGGAGAGCCTGCCGCTCAAGCTGTTCGTCGTGGACCGCGAGATCGCCCTCCTTCCGCTGATCAGATCATCCGACGTGGCCACCACCGGGGCGCTGCTGGTGCACCAGAGCGGCCTGCTGGACGCCCTGATCGCGCTCTTCGAGCTGGAGTGGGCGACGGCCATGGAGGTCACCGCCTCGGCCGACGGCTTCGCCGGCTCGGGGGTGGACGACCTGGACGTGCAGATCCTGACCCTGCTGCTCACCGGCCTGACCGACCAGGCGGTGGCCGGCCACCTGCGCACCTCGCTGCGGACCGTGCAGCGGCGGGTCCGTCGACTGATGGACCTCGCCCGGGTGCAGACCCGGATGCAGCTCGGCTACCAGGCGTCCCGACTGGGCTGGCTCCCGGGTGAGTCGGGGCACCGCCGGGGGTAAGGACAGGCGCACCGCCGGGGTAAAGACCGGCGCAGCGCCGACGGACATCCCGGAGGACGGCTCCCGGCTGGGATACCGTCACAGCTCGGGGAGCAGGGGTCGGCCTCGGGAAGAGAGGTGGACGCGATGGCGAGTCCGAAGGCGCGAGCCGGCCGGGCCGCCGTCCTGCATCGGCGGGCGGAGGCTGCCGCGACCGCCGCCGCCGGCATCCTCGACGAGATCCGTCCCGCCCCCGCCGACCACCATCGGCAGTACGAGCTGGCCGAGCGGCTGAGTACCGCGGCGGCGCTCGCCGCGCCCGGCTGGGCCGGCACGGCGCTGGAGGAGCTGGCCGTGGCGACGCCGCCCGGTGACCGCCCGCCGCCGCTGGTCCGGGTGGGCACCGCCGCGCCGCTGGAAGATGCCCGGTTCCCCGCGCTGGTGCCCCTGCTCGACAGCGGCCATCTGGCCGTCGACGCCGACGCGCGCGACCCGCGCGTCGCCGGGCTGCTCCGGGCACTCCTGCTGCGGCTCTTCGCCGCCACCCCGGCCGGCGCGCTGCTGGCCCGGGCCGTCGACGGCACCGACCCGGCCGGCACCTTCGCGGGCTTCGCGGCGCTGGCCGATGCCGGTCTGCTGCCGCCGCCCGCCACCGACGTCGCGGGGCTGCGGGCGGTGCTCGCCGAGGCCGAGCAGTGGGTGGCCGCCGGCACCGCCCGGCAACGCGGACACGACCGTACGCTGCTGGTCGTGCTGGCCGCCCTGCCGGACGGTGTCGCGCCCTCCGACCTGACCCGGATCGGGGAACTCGCCGCCCTGGGGCACCGGGCGGGGCTGCACCTGGTGGTGGCCGGCTGGTCCGGCCAACCACCGCTGCCGCAGGCCACCACGATCACCGTCCGTACGGCGTACGCGCTGGTCGGTGATCCGCCGGGCGCGGCGCTCGGGAGCCCCGGCGCGGAGCCGCCGGGCGGTCTCAACTCCCCGGTCTTCGTCGAGGACGATCCGTCGGCCGAACTGGTCGCCGCGGTGTGCGACCGGTTGGCCCGGCAGGTGGAGGACGGGTCCCGGCTCGCCCTGGCCGATCTACTGCCGACCGACGGGCTGTGGACCGACGGCTCGGCCGACGGGCTCAGCACCACTGTCGGTGACGCGGCCGGGCGCCCGGTGAGTCTCGGGTTCACCGAGCTGACCCCGCACTGGCTGGTGAGCGGCCGGTCGCAGGCCGGGCGTTCGGCGTTCCTCACCGACACGCTGTTCGGGCTGGCCGCCCGGTACGGCCCGGACGAGCTGGAGCTCTACCTGGCCGACCTGGGCGACGGGGAGTCCTTCGTGGAGTTCCTCCAGACCGAGCGGGACCGTTCCTGGGTGCCGCAGGTCCGCGCCGCCGGGATGGCCGCCGACCGGGAGTACGTCGCGGACCTGTTCGGTGAGCTGGAGGCGGAGGCGCGCCGCCGTGAGGAGGCGTCCCGGCGGGCCGGCGGGCAGCGGTACGCCGAGCTGCGCCAGCACCAACCGCTGCCCCGGATCGTCTGTGTGATCGACAACTTCCCGCTGGTGCTGCGCGACCGGGACCGGCTCGCCACCGACCTGCTGGCCCGGCTGGACGCGTTGGCCCGGGTCGCCCGCGCGTACGGGATCCATCTGGTCCTGGCCGGCGAGGGTGACCTGGGCATCGGTGGTCCGCGCGATCCGCTGCTCGGCCAGTTCCCGGTGCGGGTGGCGCTGCCCGGCGGCTCGGCGGTGCTGGAGCCGGCGAACGACTCGGCGGCCGGCCTGCCGGTGGGCAGCGCGGTGGTGAACACGGCCGGGGGCCTGGGCGGCCCGCGTGGCGCGACCCGCGGCCACGAGCGGATGATCCGCTTCCCGGACCCGTACGGGGATCCGGACGTCCTCGCCGACCTGCGACGGCGGCTGTGGTCGGCGAGGCCGGAGTCGGTGGCCCCGCCGGTGGTGTTCGCCGGCTACGCCCGCCCGCTGCTCGCCAACGATCCGCGGCACCGGGCCGCGTTGGCCGGGCGGGTGCACGCGCCGGCCGCGCTGCTGGGTCGCGCGGTGGACGTCCGGCGCACCACGGTGGCGGTGCCGCTCGGGCCGGTCGCGGGCCGGAACCTGGCGGTGTTGGGTGGGGACGAGGAGGCCGAGCGGCTGCTGGTCACCGCCGTGCGCAGCGCGGCGGCGGCGCACCCGGACGCCGGGCGGTTCGTGCTGGCGCCGCTGGCGAACGGGTCGGCCGAGCCGGCCGGCGTGCTGGCGGCCGAGCTGGCCGGGCGGCACCGGGTGGAGACGGTCGACGCCGGCGGGTTGCGGGCGGCCATCGAGGCGGACGAGCCGGGTTACCTGGTGGTGTTCGGGCTGGACGTGCCGGACGCCGCCGAGTTGCCGCCGGAGCTGCTGCGGTCGTTGCTGTTGGAGGGTCCGCCGGCCGGCCGGCACCTGCTCGGCTGGTGGCGTACCCCGGCGCCGCTGGCCGGGCTGCTCGGGCCCGGGGGCGAAGTGGACAAGCTGACCGCCGTGGCGGTCACCGACGTGCCGGGTGGGCGGCTGGAGCGACTCTTCGACCGGCCGGTGTGGTGGCATCCCCGGCCCGGTCGCGCGGTGCTGTGGGACGGCCCGGAGGAGCAGGGCACGGTCTTCGTGCCGTTCGGCACCGGGGAGGCGGCCCGATGAGCGGGGCTCCGACGGCGGTGCCCGGGCCGCGCGTGGGTGATCCGACGGTGCCGGTGGACCCGGCCGAGTCGGCTTGGGCGGAGTACGTCGCGGCGGCGCGGCAGCTCGACGGCGTACGCCGGGCGGCGGCGACCGCCGCCGGGGAGCAGGCCCGGTCGGTGACGGCGGCCCGCGAGGAGCTGACCGGGGTACGCGAGCGGCTGGCCGCGCAGCAGTCCCGGCTGCGTGAGCTGGGCGTACCGGCGATCTCGCTGGCCCCGACGCCGCCTGAGGTGAGCGAGGCGGCCCGGTCGATGGCGGGTGGGCCGTCCGCCGTGCTGGCGGCGCTGCGGGCTGCCGGCGGCTGGGCGGACGCCGCGGACGACGCGTTGGCCGCGCACGGCCTGCCCCGGTTGGCCCGCTGGCCGGCCCGCCCGCGCAACCTGCTGGTGTACGGGCCGTTGGCGTTGGTGGTGCCGCTGCTGCAGCTCGTCCTCTACGCGGTCGCGGGTGCCGGGCCGGTGACCGTGTTGGCGCTGCTGGTGGGGCTGCCGCTGCCGGCGGTGGCGTTCATGCTGGGTTGGCTGGCGGTCGGGCGGGTGTTCCGTCCGCGCCCGACCGACCGGGTGGACCGGACGCCCCGGTTCGGCGCGCTGGTCTGCCTGGTCCCGGCCGTGCTCACCGCCGCCGGTCTGCTGCTGGCCATGCTGCCCGGCTGACCGGCCCCGGGGACGACCACGGCCACGCCGGGCAGCGTGGATGCCGGTCGGGTCAGCGGTGCATGATCAGCGCCATCGCCTCGGCCCGCGACTTGGCGTCGTTCTGGAGGCCGCCCCGGACCGCCGAGGTGATGGTCTTGGCGCCGGACTTCTGGATGCCGCGCATCGCCATGCACATGTGCTCGCACTCGAGCACCACGATGACGCCGCGCGGGGCCAGGCTGGACATCAGCAGGTCGGCGATCTGCGACGTGAGCCGCTCCTGCACCTGCGGCCGGCGGGCGAACACCTCGACCAGTCGGGCCAGCTTGGACAGGCCGGTGATCCGGCCGTCCGGCCCGGGGATGTAGCCGATGTGGGCGCTGCCCCGGAACGGCAGCAGGTGGTGCTCGCACAGGCTCATCACGTCGATGTCCCGGACGAGCACCAGCTCCTCGTGGTTGGCCTCGAAGGTGGTGCGGAGCACCTGCGCCGGGTCGACGCGCAGGCCGGCGAAGAGTTCGGCGTACGCGCGGGCGACCCGGGCCGGTGTCTGCTGGAGGCCGTCCCGGTCCGGGTCCTCACCGACCGCGATGAGGATCTCCCGGACCGCCTTCTCGATCCGGCCCAGGTCGACGCTGTCCTCGACCGGGCCGCCGGTGAGCTTGCCGCTGATCAGGCGCGCGGCCACGTAGTCGAGCGCGTCGTCCCCGTCGGGCTCGGTCGCGGAAACGGCCGGCTCCCGGTGGGGGGAGCCGGCCGTCGGGTCGGTGCTCAGTGCGTACCGTCCGAGTTGTTGCTGGCGCCGCCGACCGAGATGCCGTCGGCGGTGGCCTGCTTCTGCAGCGCGTCCTTCTCGGCCGGGGTGAGCACCGGCGGCTCGGTGGAGGGCAGGCGCTTGCCGAAGCCGTGATAGGGCGCCATCGGCGGGCGCTTGACCACCCGGGCGGCGATCCGCGCCATATCGGCGGTGGAGAGCGTTTCCTTCTCCATCAGCTCAAGGACCATGGTGTCCAGCACATCCCGGTATTCCACCAGGATCTCCCAGGCCTCGTCGTGCGCCAGCTCGATCAGCGCGCGCATCTCGCTGTCGATCTCGGCGGCCACCGAGTCCGAGTAGTCCCTCTCGTGGCCCATGTTGCGGCCGAGGAACGGCTCGTCACCGCTGGTGCCGTACTTGATCGCACCGAGCTTGGAGCTCATGCCGTACTGCGTGATCATCGCGCGGGCCAACTGGGTGGCCTTCTCGATGTCGTTGCCGGCGCCGGTGGTCGGCTCGTGGAACACGAGTTCCTCGGCCGCCCGGCCGCCCAGCGCGTACGCCAGGGTGTCGATCATCTCGGCCCGGGTCTGGGTGTACTTGTCCTCGGTCGGGAGGACCAGCGTGTGCCCCAGCGACCGGCCCCGGGACAGGATGGTCACCTTGTGCACCGGCGCGGCGTGCGGCAGCGCCCAGGCGACCAGCGCGTGCCCACCCTCGTGGTACGCGGTGATCTTCTTCTCCTGGTCGCTCATCACCCGGGTGCGACGCTGCGGGCCGGCGATCACCCGGTCGATCGACTCCTCGAGCGAGTCGTTGGAGATCGCCCGCTGCTCCTTGCGCGCGGTGAGCAGCGCGGACTCGTTGATCACATTGGCCAGGTCGGCGCCGGAGAAGCCCGGGGTACGCCGGGCCACCGCGTCGAGGTCGACGTCGGGCGCGAACGGCTTGCCCTTGGCGTGCACCCGCAGGATGGCCTTGCGGCCCTCCATGTCGGGGGCGTCGACCGGGATCTGCCTGTCGAACCGGCCCGGGCGCAGCAGCGCCGGGTCGAGGATGTCCGGCCGGTTGGTGGCGGCGATCAGGATGACGCCGCCCTTGGTGTCGAAGCCGTCCATCTCGACCAGGAGCTGGTTGAGCGTCTGCTCCCGCTCGTCGTGGCCGCCGCCCATGCCGGCGCCACGGTGACGGCCGACCGCGTCGATCTCGTCGACGAAGACGATCGCCGGCGCGTTCGACTTGGCCTGCTCGAACAGGTCACGGACCCGGCTGGCGCCGACACCGACGAACATCTCGACGAAGTCGGAGCCGGAGATGGAGTAGAAGGGCACGCCGGCCTCGCCGGCCACGGCGCGGGCCAGCAGCGTCTTACCGGTACCGGGCGGGCCGAAGAGCAGCACGCCCTTCGGGATCTTGGCGCCCAGGGCCTGGTACTTCGCCGGGTTCTGCAGGAAGTCCTTGATCTCGTGCAGTTCCTCGACGGCCTCTTCCGCCCCGGCCACGTCCGCGAAGGTCGTCTTCGGCGTGTCCTTGGTGATCATCTTCGCCTTGGACTTGCCGAAGTTGAGCACCCGCGAGCCGCCGCCCTGCATCTGCGACATGAAGAACAGCAGCAGGAGCACGAGCAGCGCGATGGGGAGGAGATTGACCAGCAGGCTGACCCAGATGCTGTCCGACGACACCTTGGTGTCGACCGGGCCGGTGATCCGGTCCGCCGCCTCGGCCTCGCGGACCTGGTTCCAGACCTGGCCGCCGACCTCGTACGGGAACTGCGCCTCGATCTTGTCGGTGGTGGTGTCGTCGAACTTGGCCTTGTCCTTCAGGTCGAGCTGGAGCGTCTGCTCCTTGTCCTGGAAGACGACCTTCTCGATACCACCCTTGTTGAGCTGGTCGAGCGCGACGGACGTGTCCACCCGGTGGTAGCTCGGACCAGCGGTGAACAGTTGACTGAGCACAACGGCGCCGAGGATGACCAGGATGATCCAGACCACCGGTCGGCGGAAGAAACGCGTACGTTCCATGCTGTCGTCGGGCACCGAGGCGCCCGCATCCTCCTGATCGACGTCCTGACCGTCTGAATGGTGTCGCCGCCTCGGGCGGCGGCCGGGGCCGCCGTGCGGGCCGGCCCGACCCCCGGGGCGCGCGAACTGCCGCACCACGGTCACTCGACGGTACACCGTACGAGCGAGGTGTGAGCTTGCGAGCCCGGCACTTACGCGTACGGCGAACCAGGGTTTGAGCCGGCGTGGCGGGGAGCTCCGCACCCGACCGGCCCATGCCGCACGGTCACGCGGCTCGGAGGGTCGGGCGTGGAGAGTGCCTCCACGTCACCGGCCCCTACCGTAGACCGAAAGGCTGAGAGCCCGCTGAACGTCCGCTGACGAGCGGCTCGGCGGCGGCGCTCAGGCCCGCGCGTAGACCTCGGGCTTGAGCACCCCGACGTACGGCACCTCGCGGTAGCGCTCGCCGAAGTCGAGCCCGTAGCCGACCACGAACTCGGTCGGGATGTCGAAGCCGACGTACTTCACCGGCACCTGCACCTTGACCGCGTCCGGCTTGCGGAACAGGGCGACCACCTCGACGCTGGCCGCGGAGCGCGACTCCAGGTAACGCAGCAGCCAGGACAGGGTGAGGCCGGAGTCGACGATGTCCTCGACCACCACCACGTGCCGGCCGGCGACGTCCCGGTCCAGGTCCTTGAGGATGCGGACCACCCCGGACGAGGTGGTGCCCTGGCCGTACGACGAGACGGCCATGAACTCCAGCTCGGCGGGCGGGCCCTGGCGGCCCAACGCGCGGGCGAAGTCGGCCATGAACATGACCGCGCCCTTGAGCACGCAGACGAGCAGGAGACCGTCCTCGACGTGCGCGTAGTCCGCCGAGACCTGCTTGGCGAGTTCCGCGGTCTTCTCGCGGATCTGCGCCTCGGAGATGATCACGTGGTCGATGTCGGCGTCGTACCAGGAGCCGTCAGCCATGCTCCTAGCCTGCCGTACGCCGGATGGTCGCCGTCGGCGGGGCCGCCCCTTTTGGCGCGGTCCCGCCGGGGATCTTCGGCGCGAACGGAGCAATTCACCTCAGCAGGTACGGGAGCGCCAGCGCCGCCCGTCGTCGGTCGGCTTCCAGTCGGCCGAGTCGCGGGTGTCGGCGGTGAACCCGAGGGCGCTGGCGCCGGCCAGCAGGAGCAGGAACAGCAGGAGCAGCAGAACGGTCATGGCGGCGCTCGCTTTCGCATGGTTGGTTCGCTTTTCGCCGCCGGTGCGCACCGGACACCACCAAGTCTGCGACCCGCCGTCCGACCCGGACAGTGGCAGAAATGCCCGCGAGCATCGATTTCCTGCCACCCACCGGGTTACCCTCGTCACATGTTGCGCTCGGTGGCGGTGCTGGCGATGGACCGGGTGGCCACGTTCGAGTTGGGCGTGTTCGCCGAGGTGTTCGGCACCGACCGCACCGACGACGGCTTCCCCGCCTACCGGTTCCAGGTCTGCTCGCCCGACGGCGGGGCGGTGCGCACCTCGTCCGGGTTCCACCTCCAGCCGCATGCCGACCTGGCCCCGCTCGACGACGCCGACCTCGTCGCGGTCCCCGCGCACTTCAGCGGCGTCGCCGTGCCCGGCGAGGACGACCTGCGGGCCATCCCGCCCGCCGTGCCGGCGGCACTGCGCCGGGCCGCCGCCCGCGGGGCGTACGTGTTGAGCGTCTGCTCGGGCGCGTTCGTGCTCGGCGCGGCCGGCCTGCTTGACGACCGGGAGTGCACCACCCACTGGCTCTACGTCGACGAGTTGCAGCGTCGCAATCCCCGGGCCCGGGTCCGGTGCAACTCGCTCTACGTCCAGGACGGCCGGCTGCTCACCAGCGCCGGCACGGCCGCCGGGATCGACGCCTGCCTGCACCTCGTCCGCCAGGAGCACGGCTCGGCGACCGCCACCCGGCTGGCCCGGCGGATGGTGGTCCCGCCGCACCGCGACGGCGGCCAGGCGCAGTACGTCGAGGCGCCGATCCCGAGGGCGCCGGAGGCGCCCACGCTCGAACCGGTGCTGGAGTGGCTGATGGGCCACCTCGACCGCGGCGTGACCGTGGACGAGCTGGCCGCCCGGGCCGGGATGGCCCCGCGTACGTTCGCCCGCCGGTTCCGCGCCGAGACCGGCACCACACCGCACGACTGGCTGACCAACCAGCGGGTGCTGCTGGCCCGGCGGCTGCTGGAGGACACCCGGCTCAGCGTGGAGAGCGTCGCCGACCGGGCCGGCTTCGGTGACGCGGCGGCGCTGCGGCACCACTTCACCCGCCGGGTCGGCACCACGCCGCACGCCTACCGGACCACGTTCCGCGAGCGCGCCGACGCCTGAGCCTCTGGTGTCAAGCGGGGGCCCCGCCTATGCAGAAGGCGTTAAGCGGGGGCCCCTCCTTGCACCAGGCGGGTGGTGTGGCGGTGCACCTGGAGGCCGCCGGGCAGGTACGCCGGGCCCTGGCCACGCCAGGCGGTGACCAGCGCGTCCAGCGCCGCCACGTGCCGGTGGGACAGCGCGGCCGGCGCGGCGCCCAGCTCCCGCGCCCAGGCGTGCAGCACCCGGGTACGGACCGCCGCCGGCAACGCGGCCAGCCGGTCGACCGCCAGCCCGCCACCGGCGGCCCGGACGTCGGCGAGCGCGTCGCCGGCCAGCGCGTCGAGCGCGGCGGTGTCCGCCGCGAGCAGGCGCGCGGTCCGGGCCAGGTTCGCCACCACACCCGGCCCGAGCGCGTCGACGAGCGCCGGCAACGCGTCGGCCCGGACCCGCGCCCGGGCGTACGCGGGATCGGCGTTGTGCGGGTCGGTCCACGCCGCCAGCCCGAGCGCGGCGCAGGCCGCCCGGGTGTCGGACCGGGACACGTCGAGCAGCGGACGCAGCAGCGGCACCCCGTCCCGCTCGCGCCGCTCCGGCATCCCGGACAGTCCGCGTGGCCCGGCGCCCCGGGCCAGCGCGAGCAGCACGGTCTCCGCCTGGTCGTCCCGGGTGTGCCCGAGCAGCACCCCGGCCGCGTCGTGCCGCCGGGCGGCGGCGACAAGCGCCTCGTAGCGGGCCTCCCGGGCGGCCGCCTCGGGGCCGCCGTCGCGCCCGGCCACCCGTACCGGAACCACCTCGACCGGGTCGAACCCGGCCGCGCGGGCCCAGCCGGCGACCGCGTCGGCCCGCTCGGGCGAACCGGCCTGCAGGCCGTGGTCGACGGTCACCAGGCCGGCCGCGCGGCCGAGCCGGGGCGCCACGAACGCGGTGGCCGCGGCGAGCGCCAGCGAGTCGGCCCCGCCGGAGCAGGCCACCAGCACCGGTCCGGGCCCGGGCAGGTCGGTCAGCAGCCGGCGTACGGCGAGCCGCACGGCGGCCACTGACGGTGCCAGCGCG
Source organism: Micromonospora sp. NBC_01392 (assembly GCF_045040125.1). NCBI lineage: Bacteria > Bacillati > Actinomycetota > Actinomycetes > Micromonosporales > Micromonosporaceae > Micromonospora > Micromonospora sp. NBC_01392. Next base: position 6,945,837 of record NZ_CP109549.1, read on the forward strand.
GGCGCCGGCGGCGTCACCGGTCCCGTCGGTGTGCCCGGTTCGGTCGACGCGGCCGGTCCCGCCGACGTGGGCGGCCCGGTCGGGGCGGCCGGTTCAGCCGGCGGTCGGGGTGGCACCGGCCGGCCCGTGCACCCGGGACACCCAGGCGTCCGGGTCGCCCAGCTCGTCGAGCCGGGGCAGCGTGAGCGGGGAGGAGAAGATCTTGTTGAAGCCGGCCATGCCGACCCGGTCCACCACGCCGTGCACGAACTTCCGGCCCTCGGCGTACTGGCGCATCTTGACCTCGATGCCGAGCAGCCGGCGGATCGCCTTCTCCAGCGGGTTGCCGGACTCGCGGCGGCGGTTGAACGACGCCCGGATCGACCCGACGCTGGGGATGACCTGCGGGCCGACGCCGTCCATCACGAACTCGGCGTGCCCCTCCAGCAGCGTCATCAGCGCGGTCAGCCGGTCCAGTACGGCGCGCTGCGCCGGGGTCTGCACGATGTCGAGCACGCTGGCCCGGCTCTCCGGGTCCTTGACCGCGTCGGAGAGCGTGGCGACGCCACGGCGCAGGCGCTCCAGCAGGTGCTCGCCGCCCTGTGAGGCGTCCACGAACGCCTGCACCTCGCCCAGGAAGTAGGCGCGCATCCACGGCACGGCGGTGAACTGGGTGCGGTGGGTGACCTCGTGCAGGCACACCCAGAGCCGGAAGTCCCGCGGGTCGGCGCCGAGCTTCCGCTCCACCTCGACGATGTTCGGCGCCACCAGCAGCAGTTGGCCGGGGTCGCCGGCGAAGACCTCGTACTGGCCGAGCACCCGGCCCGAGAGGTACGCCAGCACGGTGCCGGCCTGCACGCCTGTCACCCGGGAGCCGATCGCCTCGGTGAGCGCGCCCGGTCGCTTGTCCCCGGAGAGCCGTTCGACCAGCGGCGAGACGACCTCACGCAGCCCGGCGATGTTGGCCGCCGCCCAGTCACGGCGGTCGACCACGCGGACCGGCGGGTGCGCCACCTGGGCCCGCAGGCCGGTGTAGTCGGCGACGTGCCCGGCGGCCTCCTCGGTCAGCCGCCGCAGGTCGCCGACCACGTCGGTGGCCTCGGCGTACGACACCCGGGGGCCCGACTTGCTCAGCGCCCCCGCGGTAGCGGCGGCCAGATCCCAGTCCACGAACTGCGCCATGAACCCACCGTACCCGCGCCGGCACACCGCCACCCGGGCTCGGACCGGCGGATCGACGCCGGTCGGTCAGCGGCAGCCGCAGCCGGCCAGCGCGGAGGTGATCCGGTCGAGCGCCTGCCGGGTCTCGTCGAGCGAGCCCTGCGTCCGGTCGGTGAGCACGGCGAACGTCAGCAGCCGGCCGTCGACCGTGGTGACCGTGCCGGCGATGGCGTTCACCCCGCTCAGCGTGCCGGTCTTGGCGCGCACCACGCCGGCGCCGGCCCGGGTCGCGGTCACCTGGTAGCGCTCGTCGAGCGTGCCGGACCAGCCGCCGACCGGCAGGCCGCCGAAGATCGCGGCCAGCTCGGGGTGGCTCCCGTTGCCGGCGAGCGTGATCAGGTCGGTGAGCAGCGACGGGCTGATCCGGTTGGTGCGGGACAGCCCGCTGCCGTCGGCCAGGCTGATCTCACCGGCCGGCAGGCCGAGACCGCCGAGCACCTCGTCGGTGGCCGCCGCGCCGCCGACGAAGGACCCGGGCTGGCCCTTGGCCAGCGCCACCTGGCGGGCCATCGCCTCGGCGATCACGTTGTCGCTGTCGCTGATCATGATGTCGACCAGCCGGATCATCGGCAGGGACTCGACAGTGCCCAGCTCGGCGCCGGGCGCGGTGCCGGACCCGCCGGCGGGCGGCGCGGCGCCCCGGGTCACCTGTGCGGCGCTCCCGGTGAGCCCGAGCAGCTTGGCGAACTGCCGGCCGGCGGTCAGGTCCGGCTGGGGAACCCGCTCGGCGGCGTGGTTGGTCTCCTCCGCGGTACGCCGGGCCTGCGCCGGGTCCTTCCGGGCGCCGTCGGTCATCAGCGCGGTGATCGCCGCGCCGAACCCGCCGGTGGGGATGTCGGCGTCCCAGCCGGGTTCGAAGACCGGGCCGCTGAACAGCGTCGCGTCCACGATGACCTTGGTCGGGGCGGTGCCACCGAGCGCGGTGCGCACCTGGGCGGCCAGGTCGTCCAGCCGGGCCGCGCCCGGGTAGAAGGCGTTCTTCCGGTCCACCGCGAGGGTCGGGTCACCGCCGCCGACCAGGACCACCTCGCCCGGGTTCGGGCCGGCCACCGCGCGGGTGGGGATCCGGTACGCGGGGCCGCGCGCGGCGAGCACCGCGACGCCGGTGGCGAGCTTGGTCACCGAGGCGGGCACCGTCGGCGCGTCCGCTCCCCTGCCGTAGAGCGCCTGGCCGGTGGTCACGTCCGCCACCGAGACGTTCACCCGGTCCCCGAGTGCGGCGGCGCGCACCAGCGGGTCCAGCGCGGCGCGGAGCCCGGCCACGGTGGGCAGCGGGGCGTTGCCGTCCGGCCCGGCCAGCACCGCCGGCGGGTCGGGCTCGGGCGGTGCGGCGGTCGCGCCGGACGAGGTGCCCCCGCTGCCCAGCCAGCCGGCCACCGGGCCGGGGCGGAGCACCGCCAGCCCGGCCACGGCCAGGACCAGCACCAGCACGCCGGCCAGCGCCGCGACCAGCCGGCCGCGGCGGCGCGGCGGGACCGGAGGCGGGGTGGGCGGGGGCGGCGCGGTGCCGACCGGTGGGACCGGTGGGCTCACCGGCACCGGGGCCGGCCAGTGCCCGGCCGCCCGGTCGTCGGGGTCGGCCGCGCCGGTGGGTGGAGTCGTACGGTGGGTGAGGTTGGCGCCCGGCACGGACACCCGGCCGGTGGCGCCGGCCGGGCCGGAACCGGATCCGACGGACCGCCGCCCGTCAACCCCTCCGGGGCGGTAGTGTGAGTCTTCCCTCCCCACGGCCCCCTCCTCCCCGCTCGAAATCACCTTGGGTGACACTACTTCGGTCCGAACACTATGCGGCGGCCGGAGCCGGCGGGGGCGTTCTCCCGTGCGGGCGGCGAGCCGGTGGTTCCGTTAGCCAGCGTGGGCAAACGAGGGAGCGTGGGAGATGGATTTCGACGTCACGGTTGAGATCCCCAAGGGTCACCGCAACAAGTACGAGGTGGACCACGCGACCGGCCGGATCCGGCTGGACCGCACCCTCTTCACCTCCACGCAGTACCCCGCCGACTACGGCTTCATCGAGGGCACCCTGGGCGAGGACGGCGACCCGCTGGACGCGCTCGTGCTGGTGCCCGAACCCACCTTCCCGGGCTGCCTGATCCGCTGCCGCACCATCGGCATGTTCCGGATGACGGACGAGAAGGGCGGCGACGACAAGGTCCTCTGCGTGCCCTACGAGGACCCGCGTCAGGAGCACCTGCGCGACATCCACCACCTGGGCGAGTTCGACCGGCTGGAGATCCAGCACTTCTTCGAGGTCTACAAGGACCTGGAGCCGGGCAAGTCGGTCGAGGGCGCGACCTGGGTGGGCCGGGTCGAGGCGGAGGCGGAGATCGTCAACTCGTACCGCCGGGCCAAGGAGGCCGCGGAGCGCGGCGAGACGCTGCACTGACGGCGAAACTTCCCGGGCCCGGGTCGCATCGGCGACCCGGGCCTTTCGCTGTTCAGGCGAGCAGGCCGCGGGCCCGGTCGTAGAGGTCGAGCACCGCGCAGGCCACCGGCACCACGGCCACCACCAGCGCGGTGTCGGTCAGGTCGGCCAGCCGGCCGAGGTACGGCGAGACGGGCCGACGGGCGTACGTGGCGCCGGCGGTGACCGCGACCAGGGCCAGGGCCAGCCCGCCGACGGTCAGCGCGAGGCGGCCCCCGGGCCCGGCCCGGCCCGCCAGCACCACGCCGAGCAGCGCGTACCCGGCCAGGCCGGCGGCGACGGCCGGCACCCGGTGCCGCACCGCCACGAAGAGCCGGGAGCGCAGCAGCAGCACCCCGGAGGCGACGGCGACCAGCAGCCACCCGGCGGTCCCCCCGGCGGCGACGAGCACCGCGGCGGCGCCCACGGCCAGCACCGCGTGCCCGAGCAGCATCCCGGTCAACGCCTCCTCGGCGCGGGCCACGGCCGCGTGCACCCGTCTCCGGTCGGGCAGGTCGCGGGTGCCGGCGGGGGCGGGCAGGGTGAGTGGCGGCAGCGGCAGCTTGCCGACCCGGATGGCCAGCAGCGGCAGCCCGCCGAGCGCGAAGACCAGGACGGCGAGCAGCACGGCCGCGGTGCCGGCCGGGTCGAGCAGCAGCGCGCCGAGCGCGGCCACCGCGCCGACCGCGCCGACCGTCACGCCGGCCACCGGGACCCGGGACCGGTGCGCCACGCCGAGCAGGCCGAGCACCGCCACCAGCAGCACCGCCACCGAGCCGACCAGCAGTTCGGGGGCGCCGACCCAACGCAGGCCGGGAATCGGGCCGACCGGGTCGCCGGAACCGACCGCGAGCGCGCCGGCCGCCGCCGCCCAGGGCAGCGCGTACCCGCCGAGCGTGACGCCGACCGGGCCGTCGCCGTAGGCCCGGGAGGCCGCGGTGCCGGCGAGCACCAGGATCAGGGCGCCCGCCGCGGCGACCGTCCAGCCGGGCCCGCCGGGACCGGCGGACAGCACCGCGACCAGCCCGACCGCCAGCGGCACGGCGGCGCCGGCCAGCGCGGCGGCCCGGGTCGCCCCGGCCGACCAGGCGGCGCCCCGCCGGCGGGCGCCGTCCACGATCGCCTCGACCACGTCGTCGTACTCCAGCTCGGGCCACTCGGCGCGGGCCGGTACGAGATGCAGCACCTCGCCGTCGCGGACGCCCTGCGGCAGCAGCGCCTGGGCGGTGGCCAGCACCGCGCCGTCGGTGCGTCGCAGCACCCAGCCGCCGTGCCGTTCGCCGTCGTCGGCGAGCCCCTCCCCGGCGTGCCGGAGCACCTCGGGCAGCAGCTCGGCCAGGGGAACCTGCTCCGGCAGGGCCACGTCGACCCGTCGCCGGGGCGCGCTGATCGTGACCCGGGCGAGCCCGCTTGTCATCGACGCATCTCCATCATCGAGCCGGAACGGTGGGCTGACGGACGGAAGGACTTTACCTACTATGAGCCAGGCTCGGGTTACCGAGAGCCATGGGAGGCCGCGTGTCCACTGTCGTCATCAAGCGACCGCCGCGCCGACCGGCCCCGGAGATCCCGGTCGGTGAGCTGCCCGTCGAGGCGCCGCCGGAGATCCCGGTGGCGACCGGCGGGCGCTGGCAGCAGGCGCTGATGGTGCTGCCGATGCTCGGTGGGACGGTGGCCATGGCGATGATGTTCGGCCGGGGCGGCGGCGCCTACTCGTACGTGGTGGGCGGCATGTTCGGGCTCTCCTCGCTGGCCATGCTGGTGACCACCTGGGGCAGCGGCGGCCCGAAGAAGTCCGAGCTGATGGCCGCCCGGCGGGAGTACCTGCGCCACCTGGCCACGCTGCGTCGCCGGGTCCGGGAGACGGCCGGCGCCCAGCGCGCCGGGCTCGCCTACCGCCACCCGGAGCCGGGACGGCTCTGGTCCACCGTCGACAGTCACCGGGTCTGGGAACGCCGGCCGGGCGACCCGGACTTCGCGGTGGTCCGGGTCGGCGTCGGGCCGCAGACGCTGGCCACCCCGCTGGTCCCGCCGGTCACCCGGCCGCTGGAGGAGCTGGAGCCGATGACCGCCGGGGCGCTGCGGCGCTTCCTGGACGCGTACTCGGTGGTGCCGGACCTGCCGGTGGCGCTGTCGCTGCGCAGCTTCGCCCGGGTCTTCGTGCGCGGCCCGGCCGGCGAGGTACGCGGCACCGGCTCGCCGGCCGCCCGGGCGCTGGCCCGGGCGGTGCTCACCCAGCTCGCCGTCTTCCACGCCCCGGACGAGCTGCTGATCGCGGTCTGCGCCGGCCCGGAGCGCCGGGACCGGTGGGAGTGGGTGAAGTGGCTGCCGCACGCCCACCACCCGGCGCGCACCGACGCGCTCGGCCCGGTGCGGCTGGTCACCAGCGCCGCCGCCGACCTGGAACGGCTCCTCGACGACGTGCTCGGCAGCCGGTCCCGGTTCAGCCCGCACGGCCCGGCCACCGACGGGCCGCACGTCGTGGTGGTGCTCGACGGCGGCGACCTGACCGGGGCCGCCGACCTGGCCGGCGACGGCGGCATCGACGCGGTCACCGTGCTCGACCTGGACACGCCGCCGCCCCGGCTGCTCGACCGGTACGCGCTGCTGCTCGACCTGGTCGACGGCCGGCTGCACTCGCACTCGGCGGAGGGGCCCGCCGAGGTGGGCGCCGCCGACGCGTTGCCGACGGCCGACGCGGAGGCGGTCGCGCGGCGGCTCGCGCCGCTGCGGCTGGCCGGCGCGGCACGCGGGCCGGACGCGCCGCCCGGCGCCGAGCCGGGCCTGCCGGAGCTGCTCGGTCTCGGCGACCCGGACGGTTTCACCGCCGAGCAGGGCTGGGCGCCCCGCGCCGCCCGGGACCGGCTGCGGGTGCCGATCGGGGTGGGCGCCGACGGCGGGGCGATCGACCTCGACCTCAAGGAGTCGGCGCTGGACGGCATGGGCCCGCACGGGCTGCTGATCGGCGCCACCGGCTCCGGCAAGTCGGAGCTGCTGCGCACGCTGGTGCTCGGCCTGGCCGCGACGCACAGCTCGGAGCAGCTCAACTTCGTGCTTGTCGACTTCAAGGGCGGTGCCACGTTCGCGCCGTTCGAGCGACTGCCGCACACCGCCGCCGTGATCACCAACCTGGCGGACGCGCTGCCGCTCGTCGACCGGATGGTCGACGCGATCAACGGGGAGCTGATGCGCCGCCAGGAGCTGCTGCGCCGGGCCGGCAACTTCGCCGGTGTGCGTGACTACGAGCGGGCGCGCGCGGCCGGCAGTCCGCTCGCCCCGCTGCCGTCGCTGCTGCTGATCTGCGACGAGTTCTCCGAGCTGCTCTCCGCCAAGCCCGACTTCATCGACCTGTTCGTGCAGATCGGCCGGCTGGGCCGGTCGCTCGGCGTGCACCTGCTGCTGGCCAGTCAACGGCTGGAGGAGGGCCGGCTGCGGGGGTTGGACACCCACCTGTCGTACCGGATCGGGTTGCGCACGTTCTCCACGTTGGAGTCCCGGACGGTGCTCGGCGTGCCGGACGCGTACGAGCTGCCCCGCAGCCCGGGGCACGGGTACCTGCGCTCCGGCACCGAGCCGCTGGTCCGGTTCAAGACGGCGTACGTCTCCGGCGCGGTCCGTCGACGCATCGGCCCGGCGGGCGCGTCCGGCGTCGGCGCCGCGCGGGTGCTCGCGTTCTCCACCCACCTCGCGCCGGTGCCCGCGCCGGCCGCGCCGGCCGCGCTGCCGGCCGAGGAGGAGAGCGGCGAGACGCTGCTCGACCTGCTGGTCGACCGGCTGGCCGGGCAGGGCCCACCGGCGCACCGGGTGTGGCTGCCGCCGCTGGACGCCTCCCCCACGCTCGACGAGCTGCTCGGCCCGGTCGGCGTCGACCCGGTCCGCGGGCTCACCGTGGCCAATCCCGAGCTGCACGGCGCGTTGCAGGTGCCGGTGGCGGTGGTGGACAAGCCGTTCGAGCAGCGGCGGGACCTGTTCTGGCTGGCGTTGGACGGCGCGGCCGGGCACGTCGCGGTGGTCGGCACCACCCGCAGCGGCCGGTCCGCGGTGCTGCGCACGCTGGTCTGCGCGCTGGCGCTCACCCACACCCCGGCCGAGGTGCAGGTCTACTGCCTCGACTTCGGTGGCGGGACGCTCGGCGCGCTGCGGGACCTGCCGCACGTCGGCGGCGTGAGCGGGCGGACCGACGGCACCGCGGTGCGCCGTACCGTCGGGGAGGTCGCCGGCCTGCTCGCCGAGCGGGAGCGGCGCTTCACCGAGTCCGGGGTGGAGTCGATGGCGGCGTGGCGCCGGCGGCGGGCCACGACCCCGGCGGCCGGCGCCGACCCGTTCGGGGACGTGTTCCTGGTCGTCGACGGCTGGAACACGCTGCGCGGCGAGTACGAGGACCTGGAACCGCTGGTCACCGAGCTGGCCACCCGGGGGCTGGCGTACGGGGTGCACGTGGTGGCGAGCGCGCTGCGCTGGTCGGACTTCCGCCCGGCGATCCGTGACCTGTTCGGCTCCCGGCTGGAGCTGCGCCTCGGCGACCCGGCCGACTCGGTGGTGGTCAAGCGCGCGCTGGCGGCCACCGTGCCGGAGGAGCGGCCGGGGCGCGGGATCACCGCCGGCGGGCTGCACTTCCTCACCGCCGAGCCCCGGTCGGCCGCGCTGGGGGACGAAACCGTCGACCTGGTGAAGGCCGTCGCCGACGGGTGGTCCGGGCCGGTGGCGCCCCGGGTGCGGCTGCTCCCGCCGGTGCTGCCGTACGCCGAACTGGACCAGACCGCGACGACCGGGCTGGCGTTCCCGGTCGGGGTGGCGGAGGCGGATCTGGCCCCGGTGGTGCTGGACTTCGCCACCGAGCCGAACTTCGTGGTCTTCGGTGACGCCGAGTGCGGCAAGTCCTCGTTCCTGCGCGCGCTGGCCACCTCGATCGTCCGCCGGTTCACCCCGGAGCAGGCCCGGGTGATCCTGGTCGACTACCGGCGCAGCCTGATGGGCGCCATCGAGACCGCGCACCTGATCGGGTACGGCACGGCCGCGCCGCACACCACCGAGCTGATCGAGTCGGCGGCCGGTTACCTCCAGGGGCGGCAGCCCGGCCCGGAGGTGACCCCGGCCGAGTTGCGCGCCCGCACGTGGTGGACCGGGCCGGAGCTGTTCGTGCTGGTGGACGACTACGACCTGGTGGCCGGCGGGCCGACGAACCCGCTGCGCGCGTTGGAGGAGCACCTGCCGCACGCCCGGGATGTCGGGCTGCACCTGGTGCTGGCGCGGCGCTCCGGCGGCGCCGGCCGGACCGCGTACGAGCCGATCGTCCAGCGGCTGCGGGAGCTGTCCACGGCCGGGCTGGTGATGTCCGGCGGCCCGGAGGAGGGGCCGCTCGTCGGCCAGGTGAAGGCCGGGCCGCTGCCGCCCGGTCGGGCCCGCCTGGTCACCCGGCGTGAGGGCGTCCGTCTGGTGCAGTTGGCTCATCTCCCGCCCGGATGAGCCGGGTGCGCCGAGTTGCCCCGGGACGGCCGGGACTACCGGTAATCTCCGAGCAGCATGTGTCGGACGCGACGGAATGGCTGGGGAATGTGACCAGGGATCGGCAGGGGCTTCCCGGCATGCCGTCCCGGCGTCTCGCCGGGCGCGCGCTGCTGGCCGGCGCGGCGGCGTTGGCCGTCACGGCCGGCCCGCTGGCCCCGCCGGCACACGCCGCGCCGGCCACCGTCCAGGTGCCGGCCTGGTCCGCGCCGGAGCGCGTGTTCCGGGCCGACCAGGTCCGCGACGAGCAGTGGCAGTTGGCGGAGCTGCGGGCGAAGACCGCCTGGCGGACGTCGACCGGGCGTGGCGTGGTGGTCGCGGTGATCGACTCGGGAGTGGACGCGTTGCACCCCGACCTGGCCGGTCAGGTGCTGCCCGGCCTCGACCTGGTCGAGCCGGGCGGCACGGACGAGCCGGACCCGGTGGGGCACGGCACCACGGTGGCCGGGCTGATCGCCGGGCGGGCCGACGACGATCACGGCGTGGTGGGGCTGGCGCCGGACGCCCGGATCCTGCCGGTCCGGGTGCTGGACGCGGAGAACCGGTACGACGACGCGCTGATCATCGCGAAGGCGGTGCGCTGGGCGGTCGACAACGGCGCCCGGGTGGTGAACCTGTCGCTCGGGGGCGGCGGCGACAGCCCGGCGCTGGCCGCGGCGCTCGACTACGCGTTCGCCCGGGACGTGGTGGTGGTCGCCTGCACCGGCAACCTGGCCACCTCGACCACCACCAAGGTCTGGTACCCGGCCCGCGAGCCGGGCGTGCTGGCGGTCACCGGCCTGGACCGCGACAGCGAGAACCTCTGGTCCGGTTCGATCACTGGTCACGAGACCACGCTCAGCGCCCCGGCCACCGCCCTCTACGGCGCCCGCTCCCGGGGCGGCTACTGGCGGGTGCAGGGGACGAGCTTCGCCGCGCCGCTGGTCGCCGCGACGGCCGCCCTGGTCCGGGCCCGCTACCCGCGGATGCCGGCCGGGGACGTGGTCAACCGGCTGATCAGCACCGCCCGGGATCTCGGCCCGACCGGCCGGGACGACCGGTTCGGGTACGGCATGGTCGACCCGGTGGCCGCGCTCACCGCCGACGTGGCGCCGGTGGGCCGCAACCCGCTCGACGACAACGCCGCCCCCGGCGTGGTGGGTTTCGGTCCCGCCCCGGGCGAGGGCCCGGACACCCGGGCCGCGGCGGCGGGGCAGGGCGGCGACCCGTTCGGTCGCCCGCAGCCGGCCGGCTGGTCGGCCGGCGCGGCGGGCCAGACCGACGACCCCGCCCCGGGACGGCTCTGGATCGGCCTGGCCCTGCTCGTCGCCCTGGTCACCGGCTCCGCGCTGGTGGTGCGCCGGTTCCGGCAGGCCCGACGCTGACCGGCGAGTCTGACCGCGCCCTTCCCTGGGTAGTGAACGGCGCATGAACAGCACCGGCCCGGCGTCCACGCGCGACCGGTCGTGGCGGAGCCGCCGCCTCGACCCCGACCACTCGCTGGGGCTGCGCCTCAGCCTGGCCGCGGTCGCGGCGGTCCTGGTGCTGGTGCCGTTCGCCCTGCTCGCGCTGCTGGTGCTGGGCGCCTGGCCGCCGCTGCTCCGGCTGGACGCCTCGGTCACCGACGCGTTCCACGGATATGCGGTGCACCATCCGCTGTGGGTCCGGGTGATGACGGTCTGGACGCACGCGTTCGGGCCGGGTCCGCTGCGGGTGGCCGCCGCGGTGGCGGTGGTCTGGCTGCTGCGGCGCGGGGCGCCGCGGCTGGCGGTCTGGGTGGTCACCACGATGCTTGTCGGCGGCCTGCTCGGCGCGCTGCTCAAGCTGCTGGTCGGTCGGGACCGGCCGGACCTGCTCGAACCGGTGGCCCGGGCCGCCGGCTACTCCTTCCCGTCCGGTCACGCGCTGAACGCGGCGCTGGCCGCCGGGGTGCTGCTGTTGCTCTTCCTGCCGTTCGCCCGCGACAACCGCGCCGGCCGCATCGCGCTCTGGACGGCGGCGACGCTGCTCACGGTGGTGACCGGGTTGAGCCGGATCGCGCTGGGCGTGCACTGGACCAGTGACGTGGTGGGCGGCTGGGTGCTGGGGGTGGCCACGGTCGCCGCCACCACGGCCGCGTTCGCCACCTGGCGCACCGGGGCCGGCCGGCGGCCGGCCCGCCCGCTGCGCGAGGGGGTCGAGCCGGAACTGGCCGACCCGGAGGATCGACACGCGTAACAAGACGGCCACCTGGGTAAAGGGCGGCTCATGTCCGATGTCGCGGTCCAGATCGCCCGGCGCGTCCTGCTGCCGGTGGCCCTGCTCTTCGCCGTGATGGTGGGGCTGGGCCTGCTGGTCACCCGGGTGCTCACGCACACCTGGCCGTTCACCGTGGAGGACGCGGTGAACCGCGAGTTCGCCGGTGACCGGTCGTCCGGCTGGAACGACGTGTCGCTGGTCTTCAGCACGCTGGCCAGCACCCAGATGATCGTCGTGGTGACGGTGCTGGCCGCGCTGGTGCTGCGGCTGGTGCTGCACCGCTGGCGGGAGCCGCTCTTCCTGTGCGCGGCGGTCAGCGCGCAGGCGCTGATCTTCCTGTTCACCACCATGGTCATCGACCGGAACCGGCCGGCCGTGGAGCACATGGACGCCTCTCCCCCGACGTCCAGTTTCCCCTCCGGGCACACCTCGGCGGCGACCGCGCTCTACGTCGGCCTCGCGGTGCTGCTGGCGCTGCGGGCGCGCAGCACCCCGGCCAAGGTCACCTGGTGGACGCTGCTGGTGCTGGTGCCGGTCGGCGTGGCGCTCACCCGGATGTACCGGGGCATGCACCACCCCAGCGACGTGGTGGCCTCGTTCGTCAACGGCGGCACCTGTGTCGCGATCATGGCGCGCGCGGTGCTCGACCGCACGCTCACCTGGGGCCGCGCGAACCTGTCGCTGAGCCGGCCGGGCGACGACGTCGCGCCGGCGGGAGCCTCTGCCGGCGGTTGAACCGTTCTCGGCGGGTGAGGATTCGACCCGTCCGAATATCGTCATCATCGAAGCCGACTTTTCCCGGAATTTGCGGGACGCGCTCGTATCACTCTGGTGGTACGAGAGGCCTCGATGGGACGGAGAGCCGGAATGGCGCGACAGGAATCCTTCGGGCGGAGCCTGCTGGTGTCCGTCGACGCCCGCGGTTACGGCGCCGCGGACGGCCGCCGGCAGGCCAGCTTCCAGGAAGCCCTGGTGAGGCTGCTCGACGAAGCCGCGGAGCGGGCCGACCTCCACCGTTCCTCGTGGCAACGGCAGCCGGCCGGTGACGGCGAGCTGGCCCTGCTGCCCCCGGATGCCCCGGAAGACCTGCTGATCGACGACTTCGTTCCCGCTCTCGACCGGTGCGTCGCCCGCTACAACGCCGACCTGACGACGCCGGCCCGTCTCCGGCTGCGCCTGGCCGTCCACCACGGTGTGGCCTTTCCCGGTGCGAACGGCTACGTGGGCGCCGGCGTCGTCGTGGTGAGTCGCCTGGTGAACTGCGGGGCCGCCCGCAGGATCCAGGACGCGGCCGACGACATCGGCCTGGTGCTCATCCTCTCCAACCGGGTCTACCTGGACACCGTGGCCCAGCGACACACGCATCTCGACCCGGCGCGGGATCTGGTGCGGGTGCCGGTGAAGGTGAAGGAGTACCGCGAGGACGCCTGGCTGCACGTGCCCCGCTACCGCGCCGAAGGACTGCGTGACCTGCTCGACAGCCACCCCGCGCCCGACGCCGGGTCGACCGACCCCGGCCGACCCGACGTCGAGGAGCGGTCGGACGCCACGGCTGCCCCACCGGCGGCGGCCCGGCCGGGCGAGCCGAACGCCTGGACCCGCCGGTACGAGGCGGAGGTGATAAGCGAGTTCCACGGGCCCGTCAAGGCCGAGGTGATCGGCATCAAGAAGGTGGACGGCCGTGGGTGAGGTCGCCGCCCCGGGGCGCGAACCCGACGACCGGCCGGCCCCGGACACCTCGACGGCACCCGGCGGCGACCCGGGTGACCGCGGACGCGCCGACGCGGACGGCCACCGGGGACCACGGGTGCCCCACAACGATCCGGTCCCGCCGGCGGGTGGCGGCAGCCGCGGCGACAGGCCGGACGCGCCGCCCGCGACCGACGCCACGGGCACCGCGACGGCGGGGCCACAGAACGGTTGGCAGAACCACCTGCCGCAGGTGATGCAGGTTTTCAACGGCCAGGTCACCAGCGACGTGGTGGGTGTGGCCGGTGGGGAGGGCCGTGACCGCCGTCCGGTGACCGGCAAGCTCGAAGCCGCGGAGGTGGACCTCGAGCTGGGCCACTTCATCCCCCCGTCGGCGTACGACGAGGCGCTGGAGGCGCTGCTCACCGAACGAATCGTGGTCCTGTGCGGGGCCACCGGCAGCGGAAAGCGGACCAGTGCGCTCGGCCTGCTTCGCGACGTCACCCACCTCCCGCTCGTGGTGCTCTCCTCCGTCATCACGCTCAAGGAGTTGGCGCAGCGCAGTTACGAGCCCGGATACGGCTACCTGGTGGTGAACCACCAGGGCGAGGGCAGCGTCGCGGAACGGGACTTCACGTGGCGGACGGTACGCGACCGGATCCGCGAGTGCGAGGCGTACCTGGTGGTGACCACCGCGGACCACGACGGCGTCGTGGAGACGGTTCGGCAGTTCCCCTGGCACCGGCCCGACCTCCGGGCGGTGTTGCGGGGCTGGCTGGCCGGAACGTCCGTCGAGCCGGCGCTGGCCGAGACCCTGGCGGATCAGCTCACCGACGAGTACGCGATGGGCGACGTCGCGAGGATCGCTCGGCGGGTCGCCGCCGGCGAGCCCTACCGGGAGGTCCTGGCCGAGTTCGAGGCCGGTTCCGCGTCCCGGGTCCAGGAGTGGTTCGACAAGGAGCCGAGCGTCCAGGAGGTGCTGGAGGTGACGGTGCTGGCCTTCCTGGAGGGCGTCAACCACCGGACGTTGGAGGCCCAGGCCGTCCGCCTGGAGCGGCTGCTGGCCGACCGGCTGCGGGACGAGCAGCCCGGCCGGGAGCGGCCGGTCGTGGAACCCGGGTCGCTCGCGTTGCCCGCCGGGCGACGGCGGCGGACCACCGGCGACGGACTGATCTCGAGCGAACAGGTCAGCCTCGGTGTCACCACCCGCCCGCTGCCGGTGTTCCGTCGGCCCGAGTACCGCCGACACATCCTCGCCGAACTGTGCAGGCGTTACGACAGCCCGTTCTGGGACGCGATGCGGGAATGGCTGCAGGAACTGGTGGTGGGCGAGTCCGCGGTGCGGTGTGCGCAGGGCCTGGCCTGGCTGGCCGCGGTCGACTTCGACGAGGTCGAGCAGTCGTACCTCCATCCGTGGTCGCGTGGCGAGGCGGGCTGGACCGGCCAGACGACGGCCGCCTATCTCCTGTGGTGGATGTGCCTCAACGAGGAGACCACCCCCGCCGCCCTCGGCCTGGCCAAGTACTGGGCCTCGCACGGCAACCCGCAGCAGCGGTGGACCGCGGCCATGGCCTACGGCGGCGAACTCGGCATCCGCGAGCCGACCCAGGCGGTCAACCGCCTGTGGCACCTGGTGACGACGAGCGCGGACGGCGACGAGGAAGCGGCGTCCGCCCTCGCCATGCTGTTCGCCACGCTGACCGTGCACACCGAGGAGGCCGGCCGGGTCGTGTCGCTCCTGACCCGCGTCCTGCGCCGGCCACCGGGCCGGCCGGGTGACGCGCGGGTCGTCGACCGGGCGCGGCTGGTGCTGTTCAAGGTGCTGCTGATCCGCGATCCGGACCGTGGGGAACTCGCTTCCTTCATGTTTCTCGACAAGCATCCGGAGCGCGTCACCGATGTCTCGACGCTGTGGGCGGAGGCGATCTGCAACCGTCCCCACCGCGAGACGGTCCTGAACGCGCTCTGGTCGGGCCTCCACCGCCTGGGGCGGATCAGCGCGACACCGGTCGCGCACGCCCATGCCCTGGCGCAGGGCCTGGCCGCGGCGCTGCCCCCGGCCGAGGCGCTGAGCTTCCAGCACGACTTCCGACTCGTCGACGTCCGACGCGGCAACCCTTCCCGGCCGGCGCAGCAGTCCCTCGCCCTCGTCCTGTTGGACGTGCTCGAGCGGTACTGCCGCGCCCTTCGACCGAAGGACTGACATGACCACCAGTTACCCGATCCTGAGCCAGGACTATCTCGAGCCCGCGCCGAGCAGAGGAATGCTGGGCATGCGCAGGAAGACGCGGGCCGGGCAGCGGCTGCCGCGTCCGCACGCACACCAGGTGCTGGTGTACCGCGTGGACGGGTCGTACGTCGTCGACGACGGACGGCTGCCACCGGACGACGCACAGGTCGTCCGGGCGACGCACGTCAGCCTCGTCGACCGGGGCAGCGAGGTCCCGGTCGTGGTCCAGTTCACCGTCAGCTCGGCGGAGGCGAGCGACTTCACGGTGCGGGCGACGTTCGTCTGCTCCGTGACCGACCCGGTGCGGGTGGTCCGCGAGAACGTCAACGCCCACACCGCGATCCTCACCTACCTGAAGCGCTACCACCGGTTGTCCCAAATGGGCGTGGGACACCGGATGTCGCAGGTCAACCAGGTACGGCGCGCGGTCGAGGGCCACCTCCGGGCGTACACCGAGAAGCGTCCCGCGATGATCCCGGGGCTGCACGCCACGTTCACCGCGGTGGAGGTGCTGACCCCCGACGAGGTGGCCGCCTTCGAGAAGGTCCTGCGGGAGAAGCACCGGAAGCACCTGCTGGACACGGCGGACCAGGACTACACGCACGCCCTGGCGACCGGGCAGGACCGGAACGTCCGCGACCGCGCGGACGAGGACCGCGAGCATCGGCAGCGGGTCGAGGTGGATACCGAGGAACACGCCGACCTCGTCGAGTTGACGCGGCTACGCCGCCGGCTCCGCATCCAGGAGATCGAGAGCGAGGCGGCACGCCTGCGGGCCGCCCAGGCCGTGGACATGATCGGCGGCGATCCGGTCAAGGCGCAGATCTACGCGCACACCGTGGGCGACCTCGGCGCGAGGGAGTTGGCGGAGAGCATGCTCGCGCAGGAGGAGCGCAGGGACGACGCGCGGCGCGCCGACGAGGCGCAACGCCTCCAGTGGCAACGGGAGGACCAGCTCCGACGGGAACGGGAGCAACGCGAGGACCAGCAGCGGCGGATGGCGATCAACGTCGAGGTGATCCAGGAGATGGCGAAGCACGGGCACGCCAACCTCCTCAACATCCGGCTGGAGCGCATCATCGCGGAGGTGACCGGCACGCCCCTCGACGAGCTGAGCGGGCCCCCTCCGACAGCGGTCGGCCGCCCGGCGCACACCGAGATCGAGGCGTCCGAGCGGGCCGTCCCGAACGACGGCGGCGAGGCGCGCACCGGCGGTCAGGTGGACGACGACGGCACCGATCCGGACGACGACATGGGATTGCGGGAAGAGGATGACTGACACGCTGCCCGCCTCGTCCGGGACGGCCGGCGGCGATGTCGCCGGCACGGAGCCGTACCGTCCGGCCCCGCCCGCCGAGGGGCCGGCGCGGTGGGCCCGACGTCTCGTGGGTGTTCGGGAAGATCTGCTGGACTGGGTTCCCGAGGAGCGCCCCCGCTATGCCCGTCTCGGGCTCATCGTGGTGAACACGGGACTGATGGCGGCGCTCTCCCTGGCGACCGCGCTGCACCGGGTCGTGGACGTCCCGTGGCCGGCGATCGTGCCGGCGGCGCTCTTCTGGGGTTTCCTGGTCGTCACCATCGACAGTTGGTTGATCTCCAGCACCCACGGGCTGCTCGGCGGCCGGCGGCTCGCGCTCTTCGTCCCGCGTCTGATCATCGCCCTGCTGATGGGCGCCGTGATCGCGGAACCCCTGTTGCTGTGGGCCTTCCAGCCCGCCATCCACGCCCAGCTCGACCGGACCCGCAACGGCGAGGTCAACGAGATCGCCGGACGGCTCAAGCAGTGCAACCCGGCCG
The DNA here is from genome assembly GCF_045040125.1 of Micromonospora sp. NBC_01392. Taxonomy (NCBI): domain Bacteria; kingdom Bacillati; phylum Actinomycetota; class Actinomycetes; order Micromonosporales; family Micromonosporaceae; genus Micromonospora; species Micromonospora sp. NBC_01392. The sequence goes on from NZ_CP109549.1 coordinate 6,962,879, forward strand.
ACGGCTCACCTGTCGACGTCGACGCCTGCGGCACGTTCCGCCTCCCGCTGGCGAGCCCGGACGACGAGCGGGAGAAGTTGCGCCGGGCGACCGCCGAGCGGAATCTGCTCCGGGCCCAGGTCGACAAGTCCAGCGCGGAACTGCGTCGCCGCCAGGCCTTCGCCGAGAAGGAATGTGCCGGAAGGTCGGGGCCCGGCCTGTCGGGGACCGCGGGTAAGGGTTTCCGGTGCGACAACGCCTGGAAGGTGGTCGGGCAGTACCGCGAGGACAGCCGGCTCGTCGAACGGCAGGCCAAGCTCGACCAGTTGGACGCCGCCATCGCCGCCTCGACGAACACCCTGGCCGGCCGGACGGCGGACTACGCCGCTCAGGTCGATCGGGCCATCGCCGCCAGGCTGGACGAAGAACGGCAGATCAGGAAGCCGATCGGCGTGCTCGACGAGGACCGCGCCCTGGGCGAACTCTCCCGGCAGAGCGGCTTCGTGCTCGCCGCGCAATGGCTGGTCCGACTGCTGCTCATCACGATCGACTGCCTGCCGGTGCTGGCGAAGTTCCTCGGTGGCAGCACGACCTACGACCTGATCGTCAACCGGCAGATCGAGGCGGGCAAGCGTATGCACCACTCGCTCCTCTCCACCCACGAGCGCCGCACCCAGGCGGCGTCCGACGTGGCGATCCGAGAAATCGATCACGACCGGGACACCCGGATCCAGCAGGTGGACGAGGCCGACCGGGTCGCCCAGGCGCGCTACGACGCGGAGCTGGACGCCGAGATCGATCGGCTGGCCGAGCGGTACAGCCGGGACACCCGGGACGGCGACTGATGCCCGGGACGGCAGTCGGCGCCCGCCACCGATCAGGCGGCCGGAAATTCGAGCATGGCGCGCAACCGGTGGAGATCCCGGACGATCAACGAGCGGTATCCCGTCTCGACCAGCCCGTCCAGGCGCAACACCCGCAGCGCCCGCTGCACCGTGTCCTCCGAGGCGCCGACCATCGCGGCAAGCTCGCCCTGCCGCAGCGGCAGCGGAATCCGGACGGCACCGGGTACGGCGGGTTCACCGGAGAGGACGGCGAGTTCGACGAGGACACTCACCAGCCGGGTCTGCAACGGCTGGGTGGCGAACTCGACCCGGCGCCGGTTCGCCGCCGCGAGCCGCTCCGCGACGACGGCCGCCACCTGCACGGCGGCCCCCGGGTTGCGGCCGAGGAAGTGGCGGAACACCGATGCCACGATCACGCGCGCCGTGACCGGCGAACACGCCACCACCGAGGCCTGACGTGGATGCCCACTGGTCGCCGCCAGCTCGCCCACCGTGTCCCCCGGGCCGCGTACCGCCAGGAGCGCCTGCCCCTCACCGGCGGCCATCGTCACCTTGGCGAAACCGCTGAGCAGGAGGAACACATGGCTGTCGTCCCGTCCCTCGTGGATCATCCGGGCCCCGTCGGCGTACCGCCGCACCGCCCCCAGCCCGAGCAGGTCGTCACGCACCGGCACCGGCAGTCGGCCCAACAGGCTCCCGGATCTCCACGGCGGAGTTGCTCTCAATCGTCGCCCCCAGTCCCCGGCCAGCCGATCAGGCAAGCATCTCGTCGCCCATCAGGCTGATTCATGGGCCGGACCGGCACAACCACGTACCGGCCGGCTTCGGAGCCGAAAGCAGGAGCAGTCACCGGCGCACCGGTCGCGTCCCCCCGAAAGCGGCCCGACGCGGCCCTGCGGAAAGGGCAAGGCCCATGCGACAAAAGACGTCCCGCCGCCCGGAACGGTCATCCGGGAGCGGACGACCGCCGATCCCGTCCGGTCCGTCGGACGTCGAGCACGCGTGGCGGGCGCTGACCGTGGCGTTGGAGATGGTGAAGCACGCGGAGACGAAGGCGGCAGCCACGCTGGCCGCCGCCGGCGTGCTGGGCGGGGTTCTCTACACCTTCGCGCAGCGCCTCGATCGCCCCGGACCGGCCCTCGTGGTGGCGGTGACCGGCGCGGCCGTCCTCCTCCTCTGTGCGGTGCTCGGTGCCGGGCTGGCGTTGCGTCCGAGGGCGGGCCCCCGCGGCGGACCGGTGAGTCTCCTCTACCACCAGAGCGTCGCGGACCTGTACCGGCGTGGCCCCGACGAGTACGTCGACGCGTTGCGGGGCCTGGTGCGGGACCCGGACGCCCTGATCCGAGCCGTCGCCACCCAGGTCTGGGTCAACGCACACGTGGCGAGCGCGAAGTACCGGTGGGGCAATCTGGGCGTGTTCGGTCTCCTCGGCGGCACCTGCCTGCTGGCCGTCGCCGCGGCGGTCGCCCGGCACGCGTCGGGCTGATCGGCCGGGCGTCGCTCAGGTGCAGTCGCCGGTGGCCACGCCTCGGGTACGCTCCGCGCCGGTCAGCGCCACCGACCGCGCCTCGGCGGCGGTCACCGCGAAGCCGGTGTTCGGGTCGTCCGCCGCCGCCGCGAAGATCACGCCGAGCACCAGCCCGTTCGAGGAGACCAGCGGGCCGCCGGAGTTGCCGCTGCGCACCAGCGCGCGGATCGTGTAGATCTCCCGCGTCACGTCCCCGGAGGAGTAGATGTCCGGCCCGGTGATCCGGTCGACGTCCCGCACCCGGGCCGGCCGGGCGTCGTACGGGCCGTCCAGGGGGAAGCCGAGCACGATCGCGTCCGCCCCGCTGGCCGCCGCACCGGCGGCGAAGCGCAGCGACGGCCCGGGCAGCCCGGGCACGTAGAGCACGGCCAGGTCCCGATCCGGGTCGTAGACCACCACCTCGCCGTCGTACCGCTCGCCGCGCAGTTCCACCGCCACCGACCGGGTGCCGGCCACCACGTGCGCGTTGGTCATCACCCGGTCGTCGGCGTAGACGAAGCCGGAGCCCTCGATCCGGCGGGAGCAGCTCGGCGCGGAGCCGAGCACCTTCACCACGGACCGCTTGCTGTTCTGCACCACCTGGGAGTTGGCCAGCGCCGGGTCGGGCGGCGAGACCTGCCGGGCGTTGGTGCTGCCCAGGCCGTTGAACACATCGGGGAAGCCGTTGGTGTCGACGGTGTCCCGCAGGGCGGTGGAGAGTTCCTGGGCCCGGTCGGGCAGCACCCGGTCCACCACGGTGAGCAACGCGCTGTCCTTGACCGAGGCGGCCAGCCAGGGCACCGACGAGGAACCCAGCGGCACCGCGACCAGCCAGGCCACCAGCATGACCGCGATGACCGAGATGAACGCGCCACCGACGTCGTCGACCTTCTTGCCGGCCGGGCCGGTGATGGCCGCGCGCAGGTTGGAGCCGAGCCAGCCGGCCAGCGCCTGCCCCAGCACGGCGAGCCCGAAGATCGCCACCAGGGAGATCAGCACCCGGGTGCCGCTGGACGCGAACTGCCGGGCGATCAGCGGGCCGACCTGGAGGCCGAGCAACGCGCCCAGGAAGAAGCCCGAGAACGACAGCGCTCCGACGACGAAGCCCTGGCGGTATCCGCTGATCGCGAACACGAGCATGAGCAGGAGCAGGACGAGATCCACGGCGGACACGCCCCAAGGGTACGGGCACCGGGCCCGTGGCCCGCTCAGCGCTCGCTGAACGTGACCTGAGGATGCGTGCGGGTGATCAGCGCACCGGGCTCTCGTCGGCCGCGTCGGTGCCGGCCGAGGGGGCCGGGGTGGCGCCGACCGGCGGCAGCTCCCACACCCGCGAGCGGGGCCAGGGCCGGGCCCAGCCGCCCATCTCCAACAGTCGGTCGATCACGCCGCCGGTGAAACCCCAGACCAGCATGCCGCGGACCGAGAACGCGGGGCCGATCCAGCCGCTGGGATGGCGTACCCGCATGCGGTTGTCCGGGTCGACCAGCTCGGCGACCGGCAGTCGGGCGACGTGCGCGACCTCGGCCGGCTCGCGCGGGTGGACCGGGTGCGGGTCGTGCCACCAGGCGAGCACCGGGGTCACCACGAAGTCGCTGACCGGGATCCACAGCCGGGGCAGTTCGGCCAACACGGTGACACTGGCCGGGTCGAGGTCGACCTCCTCGTTCGCCTCGCGCAGCGCGGTGGCGCGGGCGTCGGCGTCCTCCGGGTCGGCCGCGCCGCCGGGGAAGGCCGGCTGCCCGGCGTGGTTGCGCAGCGTCGCGGCGCGCTGGAGGACCAACATGTCCGGCCCGGCGCCGGGCTCCTCGCCGAGCAGCACCAGCACGGCGCTCTCCCGGCCGCCGGTCTCCGGCGTGGCGAGCTGGGTGAAGTCCTCGGCCCGGGCGCTGCCGAGCCGGCCCAGCAGCGGGTCCAGCCATCCGGGCGGCGTCCGGGTCACACCCGCACCCCGAGATGCGTGCGGACGAGCGCGGCGAGGCGGGCGTCGTCGAGCGCGCCGGTGCCGTCGATGTGCCGGATCCGGCCGTCCGCGTCGACCAGGACGGTCAACGGGAACGCGCTGCGTTCGAGCGCGCGCTCGAACGCGTCGCCCTGGTCGAGCAGCATCGGGAAGTCGATGCCGAAGTCCTCGCCGAGGGACTGCGCGCCGCCGCGGCTGTCCCGGCTGTTCACCCCGATCACCTGGAACCGGCCGTCGGCCCGGTCACTGAGCCGCTGGAACGCGGGCAGCTCCTTGCGGCAGGGCGGACACCAGGACGCCCACACGTTGATCACGGCGGGGCCCTTCACGTCGCGCAGCTTCACCGGCGCGCCGCCGGTGAAGCAGTTGAGCGCCAGGTCGGGCAGCGGATCACCGGGCTTGCCGGCCGGCGACGGCGCGGCCGAGGCCGGCACCGCGGTCAGCGGGGCGCAGTCGGCGAACGGCGAGGGTCGCTCCGCGCGGGTGGCCGACGCCGGGCCGGCCGGCTCCTCGGCCGTTGCGGTGCAGCCCGCCGCCAGCAGCAGGGGGACGAGCAGGAACGCGAGCCGGCGGGTCACGGCACGTCCGCCACGGTCGCCTGCTGCGGCACCAGGTCCGGGTCGAGGCCGACGGCCGCCGCGAGGTCCCGCGCGCGAGGGCCCTTCAGCAGCTTGGCCGCGGCGGCCGGCTCGGTCGGCCCGGTGCCGTACGCGGGGCAGAGCTTCGCCAGCGTGCACGCGCCGCAGGCCGGCTTGCGGGCGTGGCAGACCCGACGGCCGTGGAAGATGATCCGGTGCGACAGCATGGTCCAGTCCCGCTTGGGGTAGCGCAAGCCGATCGCGTGCTCGATCTTGACCGGGTCGGTCTCGGTGGTCAGCTCCCACCGCTGCACCAGCCGCTGGAAGTGGGTGTCGACGGTGATGCCCGGAACGTCGAACGCGTTGCCGAGGATCACGTTCGCGGTCTTGCGCCCGATCCCCGGCAGGGTGACCAGGTCGGCCAGCCGGCCGGGCACCTCGCCGTCGTACCGCTCGCAGAGCGCGCGGCCCAGGTTGATCAGCGAGCTGGTCTTGTTGCGGTAGAAACCGGTGGGCCGGATCAGCTCCTCCAGCTCGACGCGGTCCGCCCCGGCGTAGTCGGCGGCGGTGCGGTAGCGGGCGAACAGCTTCGGCGTGACCTCGTTGACCTTCTTGTCGGTGCACTGGGCGGACAGGATCGTGGCGACCGCCAGCTCCAGCGCGTTGCCGTGGTCGAGTTCACAGTGCGCGTCGGGGTGGGTCTCGGTCAGCACCCGCCCGATGCGGCGGGCCCGACGCGTACGGCCGAGGTCGGTCTCGGGGGAGCGCGTGGTCACGCCGGCCAGCCTACGTCGCGGGGCCGACGCCCCGGTGGGTCGACGCGGGTGGTCGTGCGCTCAGCCACCCGCCGGGGCGCTGATCTTGCCGCTCGCGTCGAGCTTCGCGCCGGTGTCCGGGAAGTCCGCCCGGGTCACCTCGCGCACCAGCCCGAGGCCGCGGTCCTGCCGGTCGACGGAGGGCCGGCCGACGCCGCTCATCACGGTGGAGGTGAACGTGCCGCCGACGAATCGGCCCTCGGCGGTGAGCGACACCTTGAGCACCCCGCCCCAGCCGAGCCGGCCGGTGCTCTGCAACGACTTCCCGCCGCCGGCGAAGTTGCCCAGGCTGTAGGCGATCAGCTTGCCCTGGTAGAACTCCAGGCCCCGCAGCACGTGCGGGCCGTGCCCGATCACCAGGTCCGCGCCGGCGTCGATCACGGTACGGGCGAAACGCATCGGGTCGCCCCGGTTCTCCCCGACGTACATCTCGGTGCCGGGCTTGACCCGGGTCTTGTCCGCGCCCTCGGCGCCCATGTGCACCTGCACCACCACGAGCTTGGCCATCCCCTTGGCCATCTCGATGACCTGCTTGGCGGCGTTCAGGTCGATCAGGCTGTTCGACCAGGGGTACGACGAGAAGCCGACCACTGCCACCTTGACGCCCTTGACGTCCACGACGGTGATCTCGCCGGGCGCGCCGGTGTGCTTGAGGCCGTGCGCCTCCAGCGCCGACTGGGTGTTCTCGTAGCCCTGCTGGCCGTAGTCGTTGCCGTGGTTGTTGGCCTGGTTGAGCAGTTGGAAACCGGCCGAGCGCAGGTGCGCGGCGTAGCCGGGCGGCGCCCGGAACTGGTAGCAGTTCTGCGGGTTCGGGCCGCACTTGCCGGCGCCGGTGTCGTCGGTGAGCGGCTCCTCCAGGTTGCCCATCACCAGGTCGCCCTTGAGCGCGGACTTCACGTCGTCGAAGAAGCCCTTGCCGCCGTTGGGCGGCAGCCGGTTCGGCGCGTTCCCCATGATCACGTCACCGGTCGCGGTCAGCGAGATCGACGGCTCGGTCGACTCGCCGGAGGCGGCCGGCTGGTCGCCGGACGCGGGCCCGGCCGAGCCGGTCGACCCGCCGCCCTGCCCGGTCTGCCAGAGCGGGCCGTCGCCGCCGCCGGAGTCCGAGCAGCCGGCGGCGAGCAGGACCGCGAAGAGCGCGGCGAGCGCGGCGAGGCGCGGTCGGGGGACAGCACGGCGCGGCACGGGACCGACCTGGTGGGGGCCGGTGGTGCGGCGGGAACGGGGCACAGAGTGGGCGGAAGCGTACATCGTCGGCGACGCTACCGCCCCGGGGACGCCGCGACGAGGGCCGAATGGTCGGAATACCGGTCTGCGCACGTCAGCCGGCCCGCCGGTCGGACCAGGGCACGACCGGGCCGGCGCCGCCGGCGCGCACGGCGGCGTGCACGGCCCGGGCCAGCGGGGCGCCCCAGGTCGAGCGCGGGCCGCCGTACGGGGCCGGCGTGCCGTCGGCCGGGCAGAGCACGGTGACCGCGTCGGTGGCGGTGCCGGTGGCCGGCAACCCCAGCTCCCAGATCGCCTGCGCCTTCGCCTCGGTGGCGGTGGCCACCGCGTTGACCAGCGCGGCGTCCCCGAGCCGGACCGGCACGTGCACCACGATGTTGACGGTGCCGACCCGGGGGGCCGGCGCGGGCCCGGCCGGCGTGTCCTCGGCGGTGGCCCGGTCGCCGCCGGCCGACGCGGGTGCGGCGGCCCAGACGGGGGTGCCCAGGCCGACCGTCGCCCAGACCCGGACGCCGTCGTCGCTGCGGTGCACCACCTCGGTCACGTCCACGCCGGTGAGCAGCCCGACCCCGGGCCCGCCCAGGTCCAGGTCGCGGGCGAGTTCGGCCAGGTGGGCGGCGGGGTCGTCCCGGTCGTACGTCATCGGCACGGTCGCGTTGACCACCCACCGGCGGACGCCGATCCCCCCGCCCAACGGGGCGGAGCCGACCGCCAGCAGCGGCGTCTCGGCCCGCCAGACGAGCAGCGGGATGTCCCACCCGGCTTCGGACCGGCTGGTCAGGATCGGCTCGCACAGCACGCCGGTCACCTTACGATCAGGTGGGGACCGGCGGCGCCCGGCCCGGCGTCGCGGGGCCGGATCCAGGGGTGCACCTCCGATTCCTGCTCATGTGCGCCTAGACTGGCGGCGCGCGAGGGATCAGCGGACGGCGGACCCGGGCCGACGGACGGCACGCGCAGGCGGAGGTGCGCGATGGACGAGGTACTGGCCCGCAGCGGGATCTTCCAGGGTGTCGACCCGGAGGCTGCCGAGGCGCTCGCCAAGGAGATGGAGACGATCGAGGTCCGCAAGGGCGAGGTCGTCTTCAACGAGGGCGAGCCCGGTGACAGTCTCTACATCCTCCTGTCCGGCAAGATCAAGGTGGGTCGCCGCGCGGCGGACGGCCGGCAGAACCTGATCGCCGTGATGGGCCCGTCGGACATGGTCGGCGAGTTGTCGCTGTTCGACCCCGGCCCGCGGACGGCGACCGCCACGGCGGTCACCGACACCCGGCTGGTCCGGCTGCGCAAGCAGGCCCTGCGGCCGTGGCTCAACAACCGGCCCGAGATCGCCGAGCAGCTCCTGCGGGTGCTGGCCCGCAGGCTGCGCCGGACGAACGACTCGCTCGCCGACCTGATCTTCACGGACGTGCCCGGCCGGGTCGCCAAGAACCTGCTCCAGATGGCCGGCCGGTTCGGCACCCGCGACGGCGGCGTGCTGCGGGTGACCCACGACCTCACCCAGGAGGAGATCGCCCAGCTCGTCGGCGCCTCCCGGGAGACCGTCAACAAGGCGCTCGCCGACTTCGCCTCACGCGGCTGGCTGCGACTGGACGGCAAGAGCATCATCATCCTCGACCCGGAGCGCCTGGCCCGTCGCGCGCGGGTCTGACCTCCCGCACCTCCACCCGGCTCCCCGGCCCGGCCCGCCCCACGCGGTCCGGGCCGGCGCCGTCTCTGCCGTTCGCGCGGTCCGGACCGTCTCTGCCGTGGTCGCGCGGGCCGGGGCCGGCGCCGTCTCTGCCCGGCGCAGAATTCCTGGACGTCCCCGGCGGCCGACGTCCAGGCTGGGCCGATGATCGAACGCGTCGCCGTCCTCTCCGACATCCACGGTGTGCTGCCGGCGCTGGAGGCCGTCCTGGCCGAGCCGGACGTGGCCGCCGCCGAGCTGATCGTGCTCACCGGTGACCTCGCGTCCGGCCCGCAGCCGGTGGAGGTGCTGGACCGGCTCGCCGCGCTCGGCGACCGCGCCCGCTGGGTCGGCGGGAACGGCGAGCGGGAGCTGGTCGAGGCACGGGCCGGGAAACCGTCGGAGTTCGAGGTCGCCAACTGGGCCGCCGCGCAGCTCCGGGACGACCAGGTGGACCGGCTGGCCGCGCTGCCACCGCACGTCACGCTGCCGGTGGCCGGGCTCGGCGACGTGCTGTTCTGCCACGCGACGCCCCGCGACGACGAGGAGGTCGTACTCGTCGACTCGCGGCCGGAGCGCTGGGCCGAGGTCTTCGCCGGCCTGCCGGCCGAGGTCGGCACCGTGGTCTGCGGGCACACCCACATGCCGTACGCCCGGTTGGTCGACCGTCGCCTGGTGGTCAACCCGGGCAGTGTCGGCATGCCGTACGGGGGCGCGGGCGCCTGGTGGGCGCTGCTCGGTCCGGGGGTGCAGTTGCGCCGCACCCGGTTCGACGTGGACGCCGCCTGCGCCGAGGTGGTCGCCGGGTCCGGCTTCCCGGAGGCGGCGCAGTGGGTCGACGAGTACCTGCGCGGCGGATACTCCGACCTGGACGCGCTCACCGCCTTCGGCCCCCGGGACGGTCGCTGACGGGTACCCGACGTCCACGCTGGACGGGGGCGTCCTGAGCCGCGACTCTGCGATAGCGTGGCCTGATGGGACGGCGGTACCGGGTGCTTCTCGTCTCCAGCAGCGGTGGCGTCCTGCTGGATCTGCTGGCGCTCCGCCCCTGGTGGGCACGGCACGATCCGGTCTGGGTCGCGGTCCGGGCCCCCGACACCGAGGTGGCGTTGGCCGGGCAGCGGGTGCACTGGCAGCCCGAGTTGTCGACCCGCACCCGGCTGCGGGTGCTGCCGGCGACCTGGCGGGCGCTGCGGCTGCTGCGCCGCGAGCGACCCGACGTGGTGGTGTCGGCCGGCACCGGCGTGGCCGTCGGCGTCTTCCTCGCCGCCCGCCTGCTCCGGGTGCCGTCGCTGTGGTTGGAGACGTTCAACATGACCGGGCCCGCCGGCTCCGCCGCCCGGCTCTGCTCCCGGCTCGCCGCCGCGGTGCTGGTGCAGCGTCCCGCCCTGCTGGCGTCCCGCCCCCGCGCGGTGCTCATCGGGGAGCTCTACTGACCATGGCCCGCGTCCTGGTCACCGTCGGCATGGGTCCGTGGCCGTTCGACCGCCTGGTCCACGGCGTCGCGCCGCTCTGCGCCGCGCACGAGGTGTTCGTCCAGACCGGCACGTCGACCGTGACGCCGCCGTGCCCGCACGAGGCGTTCCTGCCCCTGGACGACCTGCGCGAGCGGCTCGCCGCCGCCGACGTGGTGATCACCCACGCGGGGAACACCGTGCGCCTGGTCCAGCGGCTCGGCCGGGTGCCGGTGGCGGTGGCCCGGGAGGCGGCGCGGGGCGAGATGGGCAACGACCACCAGGTCGCCTACCTGCGCGACGAGGAGCGTTCCGGCCGGGTGATCGCGGTGTGGGACGCGGCCGACCTGCCGGCCGTGGTGGCCGCGCACCCCGAGCGGCAGCGGCGGTTGCTGGCCGAGCGGCCACTGCCCGGCGCGGTTGACGGCGCCCGGTTGGCCGCCACGTTGGACGCGCTCTGCGCCCGGCTGGTCCGATGAGCCGGGCCGACGAGCGCCCGGCCGGTCCGACGAACCGGGCCGACGAGGCGACCCGCCGAGCGGGCCGGCAGCCCTTCGCCACCCACCCGCTGCGCCGGTACGCGTTCGCCTGGTCCGCGCTGGCCGGCCGCACCGGCCGACACCTCGACCTGGGCTGCGGCCCCGGGGACTTCCTCGCCGCGCTGCACGAACACGGCACCGTGACCTGCGAGGGCGCCGACCCGCACCCCGGTTACCTCGCCGGGCTGGCCGCCCGCCACCCCGACCTGCCGCTGCACCGGCTGCGGGTCGGTCGGCCGCTGCCGTTCACCGACTGCCGCTTCGACTCGGTCAGTCTGCTCGACGTGCTGGAGCACGTGCCCGACGAGGCCGCGCTGCTCGCCGAGACGCACCGGGTGCTCGTCCCCGGTGGGCTGCTGGTGCTCACCGTGCCGCGCCGGCACGTGTTCAGCTTCCTCGACCCCGACAACGCGAAGTTCGACTTCCCCCGGCTGCACCGTCGCATCTACTCGTGGCGGTTCGGGTCGCAGGTCTGGCAGAGCCGGTTCGCGGATCTCTCGAACGACCTGCGCGGGGACATGTCGGTCGGCCGGGACCGGCACACCAACTACCGCACCGCCGACCTGCTCGACCTGCTGCGCGCGGCCGGTTTCGCGCCGACCACGGTGACCGGCGCCAACCTGTTCTGGCGGTGGTTGCAGATCCCGGCGCTGCTCACCGGCGGGCCGGTACGCCGCCTGCTGGAGCGCGGCATCCACCTCGACGGCCGGCTGTTCCGCGCGGCCAACCTCTTCGTCGTCGCCCGGAGGCAGCCGTGAGCATCACCCACCCCGTCCGGAGGCAGCCGTGAGCGTGGCCGACACCGCGCGGCTGGCCTGGTTCTTCGGCCGGCTCGCCATCAAGGAGCGGGTCGCGCCCCGGCTGCACGTCCGGCCGCTGGTCGCCGAGCTGTTCCTCACCGACAACTGCAACCTGCGCTGCACGAGCTGCGGCTGCTGGACCACCAACACCAAGGGTGAGCTGTCCACCGAGGAGTGGCGGGACGTGCTGCGCCAACTCGTCGCGATGCGCATCCACAAGGTGAACTTCACCGGCGGCGAGCCGTTGATCCGGCCGGACGCGGTGACCCTGATGGCGTACGCGCGCGAGGTGGGCGTCCGCCACCTGCACCTGAACACCAACGGCATCCGGCTCACCCCGCCCGTCCTCGACGAGGTGCTCGCCGCGGGCGTACGCAGCTTCAACGTCTCGGTCGACGGCCCGACGGCGCTGGTGCACGACCGGATCCGGGGCCGGCTCGGCGCGTTCGAGACGACCACCCGGCACCTGCGGAACCTGATCGCGGAGCGCGACCGGCTCGGCCTGAAGGTGCGGATGAACTTCACCGTCATGCGGGACAACGTGGACAGCCTGCCCGGCATCGCGGCGCTGGCCCAGGAGCTGGGCGTGGCGCTCTATCTCAACCTGGTCACCGACCGGACGTTCCTGTTCCGCACCGACGCGGTCACCGGGCAGACCGACGTGGCGGGCGACCGGCTCGACGTGGCGCTGGCCGAGTTGGAGGCGATGGCCCGGGCGGACCAGCGGTGGTTGCCGCGCTACTCGGAGCTGCGGTACCTGCGCGGGCACTTCGACGATCTCGTACAACGGGACCTGCCCTGCGCCGAGTCGCAGCTCAAGCTGATGGTGCACTCCCGGGGCGAGATCGGCGGCTGCTGGGCGCACGACCCGACCGCCTCGGTCCGGCAGCGCCCGATCACCGAGATCGTCGACGCCCCGGAGTACCGCGCCGAGCACGCGCGACTGTTCCGCAAGGAGTGCGTCGGCTGCGGCAGCAACTACAGCCTCAACCTGCGCTGGCGGCCGGGCACCTACCTGGCCGACCGGCAGTGGCGGCGCGGGCGGCGCAGCCTTGTCTGAGCCGATGCGCCCGAGCCAGCCGCTGTACGACGCGCTGGCACCCGGCTATGAGGAGCACTTCGCGGTGCCGCACCGGCGCGCGTACGACGATCTGGCGTGGGAGCGGGTCAGCGCGCTGCTGCCGCCCGACGGCCCGGTGGTGGACGCCGGCTGCGGCGTGGGCCGCTGGGCCCGACGCCTGCTCGACCTGGGCCATCCGGTGACCGGCGTGGAGCAGGCCCCGGGGATGGTCGCCGAGCTGCGTCGCCGCCCGCCCGGTCCCGGCTTCACGCTTGTCGAGGGCTCGATGACGGAGGTGACGCTGCCCGCCACGGCAGGCGCGGTGCTGGCGATGGGTTCGCTGCAGTACACCGCCGATCCCGAGCGGGCGGTCCGGCACCTGGCCGGCTGGCTGCGTCCGGGCGGGGTGCTGGCCGTGCTCGTCGACTCGCTGGTGGGCCTGGTGCTGGAGCTGGTCGGTGCCGGCCGGGACGACGAGGCGGTGGACCGGTTGGCCCGGCGCCGGGGCGTCTGGCGGGCCGACGGGCACGCCGCCGACCTGCACCTGCTGGACCGCGCCCGGTTGGCAGCCGCGTTCACCGCCGCCGGCCTGGTCGAGGTCCGCAGCGCCGGGTTGCTGGTCAGCGCCGGGCCGTTGGGCCGGGCGGGGCTGGCCGGGCGGCTCGCCGCCGACCGGGACGCGCTGCTGGCGTTGGAGCGCCGGCTCGGCGACGACCCGGTCCTCGCCGACGCCGGCAAGCAACTGCTGGTGACCGGCCGTCGCCCGGCCTGACCACCCGGTGCCGGCGAGGTTCAGCCCAGGCAGCGGCGCAGCGCGGCGATCACCCGTTCCGCCTGCTCCACGGTGAGTTCCGACGACATCGGCAGCGCGAGCGCCTCGGCGTCCAGCCGGTCGGTCACCGGCAGCCGTTCGCCGCCGCCGAGCGGGCCGCGGTGGATCGCCGCGAAGTAGGGCTTGGTCTGCACGCCGAGCGCGGCCAGCGCGTCCGCCACCCGGTCCCGGTCGGCGATCCGGGCCACCCAGTGCACCCAGCAGTGCCGGTCTCCCGGGCGGACCCGCTGGAACTCCACCGGCAGGGTGCGGGCGGCGGCGGCGTACACCTCGGCCACCTCGCCCCGCCGGCGGACCAGCGTGTCCAGCTCCGCGAGCTGGTCGACCGCGACGACGGCGTGCAGCTCGTTCATCAGCTCCGAGCGGGTCCAGCCGGCCGGCGCGGCGAGCACCGCCTCGGCGGCGTCGGCGGGCAGCACCAGAGCGCCGCCGGCCCCACCGGCGGAGACCACCTTGGCGAAGCTCATCGAGTACGAGTGGGCCAGCGCCTGCTGTGCCACCGGGCGGCCCCGGTGCAGGCTGCCGAGGGCGGCGGCGGAGTCGGCCAGCAGCGCCACGCCGGCGGGGTCGCAGACCGCCCGCAGGGCCGGGTAGTCGCACGGGTTGCCGAAGGTGTCCACGCCGAGCACCACGCGTACGCCGCCCCGCGCGACGGCGGTGGCGACGGCCGCCGGGTCGAGCGTCCAGGTCGCGGCGTCCACGTCGACGAAGCGCAGCGCGTACCCGAGCTGGACCAGGATCTCCGCCGTCGCGGGAAACGTGTACGACGGCAGCACCGCCACGTCGCCGGGCCGGGCCGGGCCGACGGTGGCGGCCACCATGATCCGTAGTGCGGCGGTGCCGGACGCGGTGAGCAACACCCGGTGGTCGTCGTCGAGTTCCAGCTCCTTGCCCAGTCGTTCGGTCAGCTCCCGCGTCCACCGGTTGCCGTGCTTGACCTCGCCGCTGGTGAGCGCCGCCTGCTGGCGGTCGGCCACCAGGTCGGGGTGGGCGGGCAGCGGCGGCACGACGACCGGCAGCGGCGGCCGGAACACGGGTGCCCGGTCGGCGTCCACCGCGGCGACCAGTTCCGCCAGGCCCTGGCGGAGCGGCGGCACGCGGTGACCGGCGGCGGTCAGCTTGTCGGTGACCACCAGGCCGGAGCTGTCCGGTGTACGCCGGGGTGTGGTCAGCAGCGGCGCCGACGACCCGCACAGGTCACGGATCCAGGTGGCGAGGTCGACCAGGGACACCGGCTCCCCGCCGACGTTCCAGACGCCGGGGCCGATCCCGTCGAGCAGCACCCGGGCGAGGGCGTCGGCGGGCAGGAAGCTGCGTACGGCGTCCGCGGTGACCGGCAGCGGCAGCCCCTGGCGGGCCCGGCGGACCAGCCGGGTGGCGACCCGGTGCTGTCCCGCGCCGAAGGCGTTCGCGAGTCGGAGCACGGTCAGCCGGTCGGGGTCGACCGCGCCGGCGACGAGCCGTTCCTGGGCGAGCTTCGCCATCGCGTACGTCCACCGGCCGGTCGGGTCGGCGTCGGCCATGGTCCGGGCCAGCGGGGCGGCCCGCCAGGGCGGGCAGGGCGTCCGGGCCAGTTCGCGGGCGGCGGCGCACCAGTCGTCGAGTTCCTCGACGGACCACGGCAGGTCGGGCGGGGTCTCCTCGGTCAGCGGACCGGCCGCGGCGCCGTACACCTCGACGGAGGAGGTGAGCACCACCTGGCGTCCGGCCAGCCGGGGCAGCAGCCGGGCGGTGCTGATCGCGTTGTCGAGCGGCAGCGTCCAGGGCCGGCGGGGGCGCGGCTCGCTGGCGCCGAGCAGCACCACGACGAGGCCGGGCGGCAGCTCGGGTGGGTCGTCGACCAGCAGGTCGACGCGGATCCAGTCGGGCGCGCCGGTGTTCGTGCCGGCTGGCGGATGCCGGTCCACGACGGTCACCCGCGCACCGGCGGCCAGCAGTGCCTCGGCGGTCGCGGCGCCCAGGAAACCGGACCCGCCGACCAGCACGAATTCATCCATCGTCGTGCCTCCCCGTGAACCGAGCACAGTATCGCGGAACGGACCGTCCGAGGGGTGTCGGATAGCGGCGGCAGAAAAAGTCAGGCTTGACTGTTTGTTTCCCGGGCGGGACGCTGTCCCCGTGCCCACCGCACCGACCCGCGTCCCGCAGCAGGAACGCAGCCGCGCCACCCAGGCCCGGCTGCTGGAGGCGACCGTCGAGTGCCTGGTGGAACACGGCTGGTCCGGCACCACGACCACGGTGGTGGCCGCCCGGGCCGGCGTCTCCCGAGGCGCCCAGCTGCACCACTACCCCACCAAGGCCGCCCTGGTCACCGCCGCCGTCGCCCATCTCGCCGAACGCCGGGCGGTGGAGCTGCGCACCGAGGCGGACGCGCTGCCGGCCGGCCCGCGACGGCTGGACCGGGTGATCGACCTGCTCGGCGCCGCCTTCACCGGGCCGCTCTTCGTCGCCGCCCTCGAACTCTGGGTCGCCGCCCGCACCGACGCCGAGCTGCGCGACGCGCTGGTGCCGCTGGAGGCCACGGTGGGCCGGGAGATGCACCGGCTCACCGTCGAGCTGCTCGGCGTGGACGAACGCCGGCCCGGCATCCGCGAGGCCGTGCAGGCCACCCTCGACCTGCTCCGCGGGCTGGGCGTGGCCAACCTGCTCAGCGACGACTCACCCCGCCGCACCGCCCTGCTGCGGATGTGGAAGCGCCAACTCGCCACCCTGCTCACCCCCGACGCCCCCTGACCGGCCCACCCGCCCGGAGGCACCATGGTCGACGCGACCGCACTGCTCGCGGATCTCACCGCCGAGTCCGACCAGCTCGACGCGCTCGTCAGCGGGCTGCCACCGGAGGACTGGGCCCGGGACACCCCGGCCGCCGGCTGGACCGTCGCCCACCAGATCGCCCACCTGGCCTGGACCGACCACGTGGCCGGGCTCGCCGCCACCGACAGCGACGCGTTCTACGCCTCGGTGCTGTCCGCGCCCGACCCGGCCCGGCTGGTCGACGACGGGGCCGAGTCCTTCCTCGCCCCGCCGGCCGCGCTGCTGGCCCGCTGGCGGGACGGCCGCGCCGCGCTCGCGGCGGCCCTGGCCGCCACCCCGGCCGGCGAGAAGCTGCCCTGGTACGGCACCCGGATGTCGCCCGCCTCGATGGCCACCGCCCGGCTCATGGAGACCTGGGCGCACGGCGAGGACGTCGCCGACGCGCTCGGTGTCACCCGCGCCCCGACCGCCCGGCTGCGGCACGTCGCGCACCTCGGCTTCCGTACCCTCGGGCACAGCTTCGCCGCGCACGGCCGCCCGGTGCCGACGGACCCGGTCCGGGTCGAACTCACCGCACCGGCGGGCGACGAGGTCTGGGCCTTCGGGCCGGCAGCCGCGACCGACCGGGTGACCGGGCCGGCGCTCGACTTCTGCCTGCTGGTCACGCAGCGCCGGCACCGCGCCGACCTGTCCCTGGTCGCGACCGGGCCGGTCGCCGACGAGTGGCTGGACGTGGCCCAGGCGTTCGCCGGCCCGCCGGGCGCCGGCCGGGCGGCGGAGGCCCGCCCATGAGCGGGGTGCTGCGCGTCGGCAACGCGTCCGGCTTCTACGGCGACCGGTTCGCCGCCTGGCGGGAGATGCTCGACGGCGGCGAGCTGGACGTGCTGACCGGCGACTACCTGGCCGAGCTGACCATGCTGATCCTCGGTCGCGACCGGATGCGTGACGCGTCGCTGGGCTACGCGAAGACGTTCCTGCGGCAGGCGGAGGGCGTGCTCGGCACCGCGTCGGAGCGCGGGGTCACGCTGGTCACCAACGCCGGCGGCCTCAACCCGGCCGGGCTGGCCGACGCGATCCGGTCGCTCGCCACGCGACTCGGCCTCGACGTGCGCGTCGGGTACGTCGAGGGCGACGCGCTCCAGCGGCCGGACGCGCTGACCGCGAACGCGTACCTGGGCGCGTTCGGGATCGCGGCCTGCCTCGACGCGGGCGCGGACGTGGTGGTGACCGGGCGGGTCACCGACGCGTCGCTGGCGGTCGGCCCGGCGATCGCCCGGTTCGGCTGGACCCGGGACGACCTCGACGCGCTGGCCGGGGCGACCGTGGCCGGGCACCTGATCGAGTGCGGGGCGCAGGTCACCGGCGGCAACTTCAGCTTCTTCACCGAGCTGCCGGACGGCGGCCGGCGCCCCGGTTTCCCGATCGCCGAGCTGCACCCGGACGGCACGTCGGTGCTCACCAAGCACCCCGGCACCGGCGGCGCGGTCACCGTCGAGACGGTCACCGCGCAACTGCTGTACGAGGTGGGCGGGCCGGACTACCTCGGGCCGGACGTGGTGACCCGGCTGGACACGGTCCGGCTGGAGCAGGCGGGGCCGGACCGGGTACGCGTCTCCGGCGTACGCGGCACGCCCCCGCCGGACACGCTCAAGGTGGGCGTCAACAACCTGGGCGGCTTCCGCAACTCGATGACGTTCGTGCTGTGCGGGCTGGACATCCCGGCCAAGGCGGACCTGGTCCGGGGTCAGGTGACGGATGCGGTGGGCCCGGACGGGCTGGAGTTCACGCTGGCCCGCACCGACCACCCGGACGCGGCCGACACCGAGGCGGCGAGCGCGCTGCTGCACGTACACCTGCGCGATGTGGACAAGGCGCGGGCCGGGCGGGCGTTCTCGGCGGCGGCGGTGGAGCTGGCGCTGGCCTCCTACCCGGGCTGCACGCTGACCACGTTGCCCGGCGACGCCACGCCGTACGGCGTGTTCACCTCGGACACCGTGCCCCAGGACGCGGTGACGCACGTGGCGGTGCTCCCCTCCGGCGAGCGCGTGCCGATCCCCCCGCCCTCCGTGGTGGGTGGTTTGCCGGGGCCCCCTGTTATGCACCAGGCGTTAACCGGGGGCCCCTCCTTGCACCGCACGCGGCGGGGGGCGCTGGGGGAGCTGGTGGGGGCGCGGTCGGGGGACAAGGGTGGGGACGCCAACCTCGGCGTCTGGGCCCGGACGGACGCCACCTGGGCCTGGCTGCGCGGCTGGCTGACCGTGGAGCGGCTGGCCGAGCTGCTGCCGGAGACCGCCCCGCTGACCGTGGAGCGGTACGAGCTGCCGAACCTGCGCGCGGTCAACTTCGTGATCCGCGGGCTGCTCGGGCCGGGGGTGGCCGCGTCCACCCGGTTCGACCCGCAGGCCAAGGCGCTCGGCGAGCTGCTCCGGGCCCGGGTGGTCGACCTGCCGGCGGAGGGGCCGGCATGACCATCGTGGACACCCCGGAGCGTCGCCAACTTCGCGAGCTGACCCGCGCGTTCGTCACCCGGGAGGTGTTGCCGCACCTGGCCGACTGGGAGCGGGCCGGTGAGGTGCCCCGCTCCCTGCACGAGACCGCCGCGCGGGTCGGGCTGCTCGGCATCGGCTTCCCGGAGTCGGTCGGTGGCAGCGGCGGCGACCTGCTCGACTCGATCGTGGTCACCGAGGAGATCATCCGCTCCGGCGGCTCGTCCGGGCTGGTCGCCGCGTTGTTCACGCACGGCATCGCGCTCCCGCACATCGTCGCGGCGCAGGACGAGCACCTCATCGACACGTACGTCCGGCCCACGCTGGGCGGGACGATGATCGGCGCGTTGGCGATCACCGAACCGGACGGCGGCTCGGACGTGGCCGCCATCCGCACCTGCGCGGTCCGCGACGGCGACCACTACGTGGTGAACGGCGCGAAGACGTACATCACCAGCGGCGTCCGGGCGGACTTCGTGACCACCGCGGTCTGCACCGACTTTCCCGGCTCCGGCTCACTCAGCCTGCTGGTGATCGACAAGGGCACGCCCGGGTTCACCGTGGGCCGGCGGCTGGAGAAGCTCGGTTGGCACTGCTCGGACACCGCCGAGCTGTCCTTCGTCGACGTGCGGGTGCCGGTGGCGAACCGGGTCGGCCCGGAGGACACCGCCTTCCTGGCCATCATGCAGCAGTTCGCCGCCGAGCGGCTGTCGCTGGCCACGAGTGCGTACGCGACCGCGCAGCGCTGCGTCGACCTGGCGGTGCGGTGGTGCCGGGACCGCTCCACGTTCGGCCGTCCGCTCGCCAGCCGGCAGCTCGTCCGGCACCGGCTGGCCGAGATGCACACCCGCGCCGAGGCGGCCCGCGCGTACGTGCACGAGGTGGCCGAGCGGGTGGCTCGACCACTCCAGCTCGGCGCGTCTGGCACCGCGCCGCGACCTGGAGCAGTCGGCGGGCAGCCGGTGGTGACCGAGGTGGCGATGGCGAAGAACGTGGCGGTGGCCGCCTGCGACCACGTGGTGGACGCCGCGCTGCAACTGCACGGCGGCTTCGGCTACCTGCGCGACGCGGAGGTGGAGCGGCACTACCGGGACGCCCGCATCCTCGGCATCGGCGGCGGCACCACCGAGATCATGAACGAGATCATCGCGAAGGGCATGGGCCTGTGAGCACTGTTCTCCAGAGCACGATCGACCCGACCGCACCCGCCTTCGCGGCCAACCGGGAGGCGCTGCTGGAGCGCCTCGCCGAGTTGGAGACCGCGCTGGACCAGGCGCGGGCCGGCGGCGGCGAGAAGTACGTGACCCGGCACCACAAGCGCGGCAAGCTGCTCCCCCGGGAACGCATCGAGCTGCTGCTCGACCCGGACAGCCCGTTCCTGGAACTGTCGCCGGTGGCCGCGTACGGCACGGACTTCCCGGTCGGTGCCAGCACCGTGACCGGGATCGGCGTGGTCGAGGGCGTGGAGTGCCTGATCGTGGCGAACGACCCGACGGTACGCGGCGGCGCGATCAACCCGTGGTCGTTGGCGAAGACGCGTCGGGCGGGTGAGATCGCGCTGGCCAACCGGCTGCCGATGGTGAACCTGGTCGAGTCGGCCGGCGCGGACCTGCCCTCCCAGGCGGAGATCTTCATCCCCGGCGGGCGGGTGTTCCGCGACCTGACCCGGCTCTCCGCGGCGAAGATCCCCACGGTCAGCGTGGTGTTCGGCAACGCCACCGCGGGCGGCGCGTACGTGCCCGGCATGTCGGACTTCACCATCATGATCCGGGACCGGTCGCAGGTCTACCTGGCCGGGCCGCCGCTGGTGAAGATGGCCACCGGCGAGGTCACCGACGACGAGTCGCTTGGCGGCGCGCTGATGCACGCCTCCACGTCCGGCCTGGCCGACTTCCTCGCCGAGGACGAGCGGGACGGCATCCGGCTGGCCCGGCAGTGCGTCCGCCGGCTCAACTGGCGCAAGGGCGGCCCGCCGCCGCGCACCCCGTCCCCGCTGCCACCCCGGTACGATCCGGAGGAGCTGCTCGGCATCGCCAGCGCCGACCTGAAGGTGCCGTTCGACCCGCGCGAGGTCCTCGCCCGGGTGCTCGACGACAGCGCGTTCGACGAGTTCAAGCCCGGCTACGGCACGGCGCTGGTGACCGGCTGGGGCGAGCTGCACGGCTGGCCGGTCGGCGTGCTGGCGAACGCCCGGGGTGTGCTGTTCAGCGAGGAGGCGCAGAAGGCGGCCCAGTTCATCCAGCTCGCCAACGCGGCCGACACCCCGCTGGTCTTCCTCCAGAACACCACCGGCTACATGGTCGGCACCGAGTACGAACAGCGCGGCATCATCAAGCACGGCGCGTTGATGATCAACGCGGTGTCGAACTCGACGGTTCCGCACCTGACGGTCAACCTGGGCGCCTCCTACGGCGCCGGCAACTACGGCATGTGCGGCCGGGCGTACGAGCCGAGGTTCCTGTTCACCTGGCCGAACGCGAAGTCGGCGGTGATGGGTCCGGCGCAGTTGGCCGGCGTGCTGTCGATCGTGGCCCGGCAGGCCGCCGCGGCCCGGGGGCGGGACTACGACGAGGACTCCGACACCGCCATGCGGATGATGGTCGAGCAGCAGATCGAGTCGCAGTCCGGGGCGCTGTTCCTCTCCGGCCGGCTCTACGACGACGGGGTGATCGACCCCCGGGACACCCGTACCGTCCTCGGGCTCTGCCTGTCGGCGATCCACAACGGACCGGTGAAGGGCGCCGACGGTTTCGGCGTCTTCCGGATGTAGCCGTGAGCGCGAGGAACGCAGCGAAGCGGAGTCCCGCAGTCGCGAACGAAAGGCAGGCTCAGCGCTGATGATCACTCGACTTCTGGTGGCCAACCGGGGGGAGATCGCCCGCCGGGTCTTCGCCACCTGCCGCGCGCTCGGCGTGGCCACGGTCGCCGTGCACTCCGACGCGGACGCCGACGCGCCGTTCGTCGCCGAGGCCGACCACGCGGTCCGGCTGCCGGGGAACACGCCGGCCGAGACGTACCTGCGGATCGACCTCGTCCTGGACGCGGCCCGGCGCTCCGGCGCGGACGCGGTCCACCCCGGCTACGGCTTCCTCGCCGAGAACGCGGAGTTCGCGGCGGCGGTGACCGACGCGGGCCTGACGTGGGTCGGCCCGTCCGCCAAGGCGATCGCCGCGATGGGCGACAAGATGGCGGCCAAGGCGCTGCTCGCCGACGCGGGCGTGCCGATGCTGCCCACCTGGACCGACCCCGACCAGGTCACCGCGTTCCCGGTGCTGGTCAAGGCCAGTGCCGGCGGCGGCGGCCGGGGCATGCGGATCGTCCGCGACGCGGCCGGGCTCGCCGAGGCCGTCGCGGGCGCGCGCCGCGAGGCGGCGGCGGCGTTCGGCGACGGCACGGTCTTCATCGAGCGGTACGTCGAGCGTGGCCGGCACGTCGAGGTGCAGATCTTCGGCGACACCCGCGGCACGATCGTGGCGCTCGGGGTACGCGACTGTTCGGTCCAGCGCCGGCACCAGAAGATCGTCGAGGAGGCGCCCGGGGTGCTGCCCGACGAGGTGCGCGAGCGGCTGCACTCCGCGGCGGTGGCGGCCGGCCGGGCGGTCGACTACGTCGGCGCGGGCACCGTGGAGTTCCTGCTGGCCCCGGACGGGCAGGTGCACTTCCTGGAGATGAACACCCGGCTCCAGGTCGAGCACCCGGTCACCGAGCTGACCACCGGCCTGGACCTGGTGCGGCTGCAACTGCTGGTCGCCGACGGCGAGCCGCTGCCGGTCCCGGCCACACCTGTCCCGCAGGGCCACGCCATCGAGGTGCGGCTCTGCGCCGAGGAGCCGGCCGAGGGTTTCCGCCCGGCCACCGGCACGCTGCACCGGTTCGCGATCCCCGGCGTCGACGCCGAGTTCGGGCCCACCCGGGGCCTGCGCCTGGACTCCGGCGTGGTGGACGGCTCGACGGTGAGCGTGCACTACGACTCGATGCTGGCCAAGCTGGTCGCCTGGGCGCCCACCCGCACCGAGGCGGCCCGTGCCCTGGCCGGCGCGCTGGCCCGGGCCGAGCTGCACGGCGTGGCCACCAACCGGGACCTGCTGGTCCGGGTGCTGCGCAGCGGCGAGTTCGCCGCCGCCGACGTCGACACCGGCTTCCTGGACCGGCACCCCGAGGTCTTCGCGCCGCTGCTGCCGGCCGAGCAACTCCCGCTGGCCGCGCTCGCGGCGGCGCTGTCCGGGGCCGCCGCGCGTCGGGCCGCCGCGCCGGTGCTGGCCGGGCTGCCGTCGGGCTGGCGCAACGTGCCGGCCGTCCCCCAGGTCACCCGCTTCACCGACATCGAGATCCACTACCGCCTCACCCGCACCAACACCCTCGCTGAGTGGGCAAGGACGGGCCCCCTCTTAACGGATTCGGTAGAGGAACGCGCCCCGCTTGACAGTGAGCTGCCCGTGGTCGAGCTGGTGTCGGCCGACCCGGACCGGGTGGTGCTCGACGTGGACGGCGTGCGGCGCGCGTTCCGCGTACACCGGGTGGGGTCGTCGGTCTTCGTGGACGGCCCGGACGGGGCGGCGAGCCTCACCGAGCTGCCGCGGCTGCCCCGGCCCACCGCGGCGCTGGCGGCCGGGTCGCTGCTCGCGCCGCTGCCCGGCGCGGTGACCCGGGTGCATGTCGAGGTCGGTCAGCGGGTCGCCGCCGGCGACCTGCTGCTGACGCTGGAAGCGATGAAGCTCGAACATCCCGTGCTCGCCCCGGCCGACGGCGTGGTGGCGGAGCTGCCGGTCGCGCCCGGCGGCCAGGTGGAGACGGGTGCCGTGCTGGCCGTGGTCGACCCCGAGGAGGACCCGCAGTGAACTTCGACCTCACCCCCGAACAGGACCAGCTCCGCGACGCGGTACGCGCGCTGGGCCGCCGGTACGGCCACCCCTACTTCGTGGCCAAGGCCAAGTCGGGAGAACACACCACCGAGCTGTGGCACGAGGCCGGACGGCTCGGCTACCTCGGCGTCAACATTCCCACCGAGTACGGCGGCGGGGGCGGCGGCATCACCGAACTGGCGCTGGTCTGCGAGGAGCTGGCCGCGGCGGGCTGCCCGCTGCTGCTGCTCGTGGTCTCCCCCGCCATCGCCGCCACCGTGATCAACAAGCACGGTACGGAGGAGCAACGCAAGAAGCACCTGCCCGGCCTCGCCGACGGCTCCCAGAAGATCGTCTTCGCGATCACCGAGCCGGATGCCGGGTCGAACTTCCACCGCCTCGGCACGGTGGCCCGCCGCGACGGCGACGACTGGCTGCTCACCGGCCGCAAGGTCTACATCTCCGGGGTCGACGAGGCCGACCATGTGCTGGTGGTGGCCAGGACCGAGGATGCCTCCTCCGGCAAGCTCAAGCCGGCGTTGTTCATCGTGCCGACCGACGCGCCCGGCCTGGAGAAGTCCAGGCTGGACATGGAGATCCTCTCCCCGGAGAACCAGTTCCAGCTCTTCCTGGACGACGTCCGGCTGCCCGCCGACGCGCTCGTCGGTGAGTCGCTGGACGCCGGCCTGCCGGCGTTGTTCGCCGGGCTCAACCCGGAACGGATCACGGTCGCCGCGATGGGCGCCGGCACCGGCCGCTACGCCGTCGAGAAGGCGTCCGACTACACCGCCACCCGCAAGGTCTGGGGCGGGCGCTCGATCGGCTCGCACCAGGGCGTCTCGCACCCGCTCGCGCATGCCGCCGTCCAGGTGGAGCTGGCCCGGCTCATGATCTACAAGGCGGCCAGCCTCTACGACGCCGGCCGCGACCTGGAGGCCGGCGTCTCCGGCAACATGGCCAAGTACGCGGCCGGCGAGGCCGCCGCGCTCGCCGTGGACACTGCCGTCCAGGCGCTCGGCGGGGCCGGCATGACCACCGAGTACGGCGTGGCGACGCTGCTCGGCGCCGTACGCGCCGGCCGGATCGCCCCGGTCAGCCGCGAGATGATCCTCAACTTCGTCGCCCAACACGTCCTGTCCCAGGACAAGTCCTACTGACCGTGGGTGTCTCCAACCCTTCGGTGGGTGGAACGCCGTGGCTGTCTCCGGCCCCGTGTGACAGCCATGGCGTTCCACCCGAGCGGTCGGCGAGACTGGCGGGGTGGGAACGGGCGAGGTGGAGCAGGCGGGTGAACGGCTGTACGCCGTGTTCGCCCGGCACCCGATGCCGGACGACATGGCGGCGTGCGAACACTGCGTGGACCCGGCCGACGTCGACCGCTTCCGGCGTACGCCGCTGCGCGCGTTGACGCCGGACCAACTCGGCAGCTACCTGTCCAACCCCGGCACCTGGGGTGACGGGAACGAGCTGCCGCACCTGGTGCCCCGGCTGCTGACCGCGTACGCCGCCGGCGAGATGGTCGACCAGTCCTGGCCGGACACGCTGGCCCGCCGGATCGCCGGGCACTGGGCTGACTGGACGCCCGTCGAGCGGAGCGCGGTGGAGGACTTCCTCCGCGCCTGGTGGCGGTCGACGCTGACCTCGTGGCCGTCCGAGCATCCGGCGGAGGACATCCTGGACGCGGTGGCCGCGCTGGAGCTGGACCTCGGCCCGTACCTGGCGGCCTTCGCGGAGCTGCCGGGCGGGGCGGTCACTCGGCACCTGACGGAGATCGTCGGATGGTCGGCACCCGACGATCGGGCGAGACGCGCGCTGGACCGCTGGCTGGCCTCCGACACCCCGGCCGAGCTGCTGTGGGCCGCAGCGGTCGCCGACGCGGGAACCCCGCTCGGCGACGAGCTGGCCGAGGCCGCCGACCTGGCCGACCTGCTCCGCAAGACACGCTGACGCGGGTTCGGGGCAGATCTTGGAAGCAAACGGCCCTCGGAGGGGCCCTCATCTTCCAAGATCTGCGTGCGGATTGCGAGCCGCGCCCGTCAGCGGACCGTGCGGCAGGCGGCGTCGATGCGGTGAACCGGGCGAACCCGGCGACCCAGCCCCTCCAGCAGTGAATCCTCCACGTGGAAGTCACGCACCCGGAGCTGCCGCCGGGGCAGCTCGTCCTCGCTCGGGCAGAGCACCTGCGCGCGTACCTGGCCGACCGGCAGGTAGCGGACGCCACCACGTTCCTGGAGCAGCACCACGTCGACGTCGTCCACGGTGACCACGTGACCGCGGACGTCCTCGGTGACGCCGGGCGCCGTCTCGACGGTGGTCACGGTCAGCGGCAGCACCGGCGTGCTGATCACCGGCAGCGCGGCCCAGACCAGCATGGCCAGCACCGCCGCCTCGGTGACCGAGGCGAGCGGCCGGATCACCGCCGCCGGCAGCGGACCGGTCACGAACAACGCCAGCACCGGGGGTACGACAAGCAGCGCCAGCGCCAGCGCCTCCCCCTGCCGGCCGGCGTCGAGCAGGGTGGGCCCGAGCAGCCAGAGGTATCCGGCGAACCCGGCGGCGAGCAGCAGCAGCCGGGGCACCCGCTGCTCGTGCAGCCGTTCCGGGCCGAGCTGGAACGCGGCCACGAACGCCGGCAGCAGCAGCGGCAGGTAGAGCAGCGGCCAGGTGCCCAGCGCGAGCAGGAAGCTGGCCACCGCGAACCAGGCCGGCGTGCTGTCCACCCAGCGGGCGAAGAGCGGCCGACGGATTCCGGGCGGCATCCGGTCCACGCTGACCCGCAGCACCGCGCCGAGCGCGAACACCGCGACCAGGGCGGTGGAGAGCAGCGCGGCGGCGGTGGTGAGGAAGCCGGCCAGCAGGTTCACCGTGCCGACGTTGGCGACCAGCAGCAGCGTGGTCTGCAATTCGCCGCCCGCCTCGACGCCGAGCCGCAGCACCGAGAAGACGGCCGGCACCCCGACGACCGCGGTCCAGAACGACTGGGTGGCCCGCGCGCGACGCTCGGCCGGGTCGGCCGGCGGTGGCACGGCCCGCCCCGGCGCGGCGGCACCGGGGCCGGCGGTTCCGGCAGCGGCAGCCCCAGGGCCGGCAGTGCCCGCGCCCGGAACGGCAGTGCCCGCCGGGACGGCGTCCGGCGGGGCGGTCATCGCCGGGGCGCCTTGTCGTCGAAGTCGACGAGCTTCGGCACGTTCAGCGGCTGCGGCTGGGACTTGTCCGCCTTGAGCCACGGCCCGAGCGTGCGGTTGTACGCGGTCAGCCACGGGCTGCTGATCCCGTCCCGCCCTTCCAGGTAGCTCTTCTGGAGCGCGAACGCGACCAGGTCGCGCAGCGCCGGGTCGCCGATCGGCACACCGATGCCGAGCAGCTCGCTGGTGCCGAACGGCATGTCGACGATCTCGAACTCGGTGGGGTACTGGGACAGGAAGCCGGCCAGGATCGTCTCATCGGAGCTGACCACGTCGTACCGCTTCTCCCGGATGCCCCGTACGCAGTCGCCGACGGTCTTCACCACGTACGCCCGGACCTGGTGTTTCTCCAGTTCCGCCTCGGTGGTGGAGCCGCCGCTGGTGCAGACGCGCAGCCCCGGCCGGCGCAGATCCTCGATGGTGCGGACCCGGTCGCGCAGCCGCGTCGGCACCATCACCTCCTGGGTGGTGACGAAGTACGGCCCGGCGAAGCTGATCAGCTTCTGGCGCTCCTCGGTCATCGAGAAGCTCGACACGATCAGGTCGACGGTGCCGCCCTGGAGCGCGGGAATGCGGTCCTCGGTGGCCAGCGCCACCCACTGGATACGCTGCTCACCCTGGAAGCCGAGGAACGCGGCGATGTAGCGGGCGATCTCCACGTCGAAGCCGATGTGCGCGCCGTTGCGCAGCTCGCCCATCAGCGGCTCGGTCTCCGACACCCCGATCTTGATCTTCGCTTGACCGTCGATGTGCGAGTCGTGCAGCTTGTCGAGCACCGAGGGCAGCGGGGGTTCGCGGCGGTTGTCGCAGCCGGCGGCGGCGGCCAGGGTGAGTGTCAGCGCCACGGCCAACGTGGTGGCGAGGGAACGGAGCCGGCGGGGAGAGATCTCGGGCATCGGACACCTCGATCGCGGGACACGACGACGGGAAACTCAGCGTAGCGGCCACCACACAATGCGCCGTGCCCCACGGCCCGGGGTACGGAGGACGCCCGATCGCCCGCCGTACCCCGGGGGTCCGTCAGCGGACGGTAAGCGTGCCGACCGCCGGCCCCGGCGTGCTCACCGGCGGCAGCCGCTTCGGCTCGCCCCGACCGGGCGCGCCGGCGCGGGCCAGCTCGCTCTTGGACGCGGCCACCCGGCCGGTCGGCGGGTCCTCCTGGAACGGCTGGGCGTCACCGACGCAGCGCGCACCCTTGGCCGGCGGCTTGCCGGTGAGCAGGTACGCGTCGATCTTCCCGGTCACGCACACCGAGGTGCCGTACGCGGTGTGCCCCCAGCTGTCGCTGCTCAGCAGCCGGCTGTTCGGCAGCAGCGCGGCCGAGCTGACCGCACCCTGGTAGCTGGTCGCCGGGTCCCAGTAGTTGCCGACCACGAGCACCGGGGCGGCGGTGGTGCGGTTGAACGGGCCGGTGTAGGCGTCCTCGTCGCGCACCGTCCAGGTGTCCCGGGCGCAGGGCGCGGTGCCCCAGGCCCAGGCCCGCCCGAAGTACGGTGCCCGCTGGTCCTCCCTGGCCGCCAGCGCCGGCCAGGCGTCCGCGCTCCTCGGGTGGTACGCGTCGGTGCAGTCGACGGTCAGGAACGTCTCCAGCCCGTTGTCGTACGGGAAGTCGTACCCCCGCTGTTGCCGGGCCTGCGCGGCACGGGCGGCGAGCGCCCTGCGGGCCGTCGCGGCGGCGGCCTTGCCGGTGGCCGGGTCGGTCGCGGCCAGCAGTTGCATGGTGATGTCCACGACCGACTGCCAGCCGTACGGGTCGTAGAGCGCGCCGAGCGTGGCGACCACGAAGTCGGCGTAGCTGACGGTGAACGAGCCGTACTCCGGGTCGTCGATCACGGCCGGCTTCTTGCGCAGCCGCTTCGCCACCGTGTCGTACCCGGCGACCGGGTCACCGCCGGCGGCCAGCGCGCACTGCTCCGCGCCGACCTTGGCGCACCGCACCAGGATCTCCCGCAGCGCCCGGTACGCGCCGTCGGCGCTGCGCAGCCGCGTCTCCTGGAGCTGGTTGCGGGCCGGGCCCTGGCCGACCCAGGCGTTCGGGTTGAGCACACCGTCGACGACGAGCGCGCGGAACCGGTCCGGGAACATGTTGGCGTAGTACTGGCCCAGCGCGGTGCCGTAGCTGAAGCCCAGGTAGCTGAGCTTCTGGTCGCCGACCGCCCGGCGCAGCACGTCCATGTCGCGGGCCACCTCGGCGGTGGACGCCGCGCCGGTCAGCGGCTTGCCGGTGGTCGAGCACGCCGTGCCGACCGCCTTCGAGGCGGCGACGTACGCCTTCTCCTCCGCCTTCGTCCACGGGAACGCGACGTTCAGCCCGGCGTACGCCCGGGTCTGCTCCTTGACGGTGCGGAAGCACCGGATGTTGTCGCTGGCCTCGATGCCGCGCGGGTCGACGCCCACCACGTCGAAGCGGTCGAGCAGGTCGTCGCCGAGGAAGTAGGGCGCGGCGAGCGCGATGCTGGTGCCGGAGCCGCCCGGGCCGCCCGGGTTGAGGAACAGGCTGCCGATCTTGTGCTGCTGGTCGCGGGCCTTGACCCGGAGCAGCGCGACCTCGGTGGTGGCGCCCTTCGGGTTGTCGTAGTCCAGCGGGAGCCGGACCGTGGTGCACTCGGCGTAGTCGTAGCAGGCGTACCAGTCCAGCTTCGGCGTCGGTACGCGGTCCACCCGACGTGCCTCGGCCGTGCTGGTGCGGTCGTACGCCGGCGGTTGCGGTGTCGGCGCGGCCACGGCGGGCGAGACGGCCGATCCGGCGAGGAGGATCCCGGCGATCCCGGTTGCGGCGAGGGGCCGGATTACACGGGGCATGTGACTGCCTTCCGGTGGGGAACAGATCCGTCGAGGAGCACCTCGACCCCGTCACTTTAGGATTCCCCCACGACTGGAAGTGACCCCCAAAAGCGGACCGATGCCGCAAAATGCCGAGTTATGTAACGATTTTTTCTCGATCGACGCTTTTCGCGATCCGATGTGGAGCCGGAGTGACGGGAAGCCGTCCCGGGTCGACGGTTGACAGGTCGACGCGCTAAGCCATGCTTGTCGGGTGAGTTCGTTCCCGAGGTCCGATGCGCGGGTGAAGGCCGTCGCCGCGTCCGCGGCGACGGTGGCGGCGCTGGTGACGCTGGCGGTGTGGCGACCGCCCGGCATCCTGTCGGTGGTGCTGGCCCTGGTCTGCGTCGTGCTGGGCATGGTCACCGGCGTGACGATCACCGCCGCCCGGCAGTCGCCCGGCGGCGGGGTCGCCGCACCGTCGGCCGAGGGCTGGCCGGCCCCCGACCCGGGGTACGGCGTGGACGCCGACACGCTGGAGGCGATCGACCCGCGCGCGGTGCGGAACCTGCGCACCCCGGGCGGCGCTCCGGTCGACGCGGACACGCTGGAGGCGCTCGACCCCCGGGCGGTCCGCGGGCTGCGCGCGGCCGGCGCGCTCGACGCCGACACGCTGGAGGCGCTCGACCCGAGGTCGGTGCGACAGCAGCGGACGGTGAACGGGATCAGCGACCGGTGAGCGCGGCGATCGGGCTCAGCGACCGGTGAGCGTGGGGCGGGCCAGCGCGTTCACGCCCTGCCCGGCCAGGCAGCGGTAGGTGCGGTCGGCTTCGCTCTCGGCCGGCGGCAGCACCTCCAGGTTCCACCCGGTCCCCGACTTGACGCCGCTGACCAGCCGGAACGTGCCCGCGTTGCAGACCTTGCGGACGGCCGGATCGGCGGCGACCGCGTCGTGGCCGGCCCCGGTCAGACCGTTCGGCAGGTCACCGGCGGCGTAGGTCTCCCAGGTGTGCTGGCCGTCGCACGGCACCCGGCTCGCCTCGGCGCGTTCGCGGCGCAGGCGCACCGGGCCGTAGCACTCCAACTCGGGCGCACAGCGCGCACCGGCCGGGAGGCGGACGTCGGCGGACGCGCAGCCGGGCAGCGGCGTCATCCCGGCCGCGCCGCTGGCCACCGGGGTCGGCGACACCACCGGCTGGGTGCCGCCGGCCAGCCACGCGCCGCCGGCGGCCGAGGCGGCCAACGCCAGCACCCCGGCTCCGCCGAGGAACCAGCGCCTCGGCCAGCGCCGGCTCCGCGTCGGCACGGTCGGGTGGTCGTCCCGGACCGGCTGCCGCGGGCTCGGCCCGCCGCTACGGTCGTACGGGCCGCCGGTGCGGTCGTACCGGCCGCCGACGATCGGAGGCGTCGGGGTGCCGGGGTCGAGCGGGAGCGCGGCGAGCAGGCCGCGCAGCTCGACGGCGGAGGGCCGCTCGCCCGGGTCGTTGGACATGCCCAGGCGCAGCACGTCGATCAGCTCGTCGGGCACCCCGGGCAGCCCGGGGATCGGGTGCTGGAACATCTCCAGCACGGTGACCAGGCTCGGGTTGCGCTCGGACTGCCAGCGCGGCGGCCGGCCGTGCATCACCGCGTAGAGCGTGGCGCAGAGCGCGTAGACGTCGACGGCCGGGCTGGGCGGGCTGTGGTTGAACATC
Source organism: Micromonospora sp. NBC_01392 (assembly GCF_045040125.1). Classification (NCBI taxonomy): domain Bacteria; kingdom Bacillati; phylum Actinomycetota; class Actinomycetes; order Micromonosporales; family Micromonosporaceae; genus Micromonospora; species Micromonospora sp. NBC_01392. The sequence goes on from NZ_CP109549.1 coordinate 6,993,870, forward strand.
TCCGGCGGCGCGTACGCCGGGGTGAGCACCTCCAGCGTCACCGAGGCGTCGCGCACCTCGGCCAGCACCGCCAGACCGAAGTCGGCGAGCACCGCCGAGTTGAACTCGGAGTGCAGGATGTTGGCCGGCTTGACGTCGCGGTGCAGCACGCCGGCCGCGTGCGAGTGGGCCAGCGCGTCGGCGATCTTCACGCCGAGGTCGCGGGTCTCCGACGCGTCGAGCGGCGAGGTGCGCATCCGTTCCGCGTACGAGCCGTCGCACAGCTCCATGATGAGGTAGGGGTGCTGGTCGACGGTGACCCCGACGTCGAAGAGGTCGACCACGTGCGGGTGCGACGACATCCGCCCGGCGGCGCGGGCCTCGCGCAGGAAGCGGGCCTGGTCGCGCTCGTTGTTCAGCGTCCGGTTCTCGACCTTGACGGCCACCTCGCGCCCCACCGAGATCTGGGTGGCCCGGTAGACGGTGGCGTAACCACCACGGGCGAACACTGACAGGTCGGTCAGACCGGGCACGATGGGCAGCCGCATGGCGCCGGGCGGGGTCTCGGTCACGGCTCGAAAATACCCAACGGTCCCGGTCGGTCAGCGCGCCGCGTCGGAGGCGGGCGCCGGCGCGGAGTCGCCCGACCGGGTCGGGACCGCCGGAGCGGCGGCTCCCCGACGGGCGTCCCACCACAGGCCGGCGGCGGTCGCGAGCGCGCCCAGCCCCTCCCACGCGGCCACCCCGAAGAACCGGTCCGGCGCGACGTCGGAGAGCACCGCGATGGTGAACACGGTGAACGTGACCAGCCGGAACCAGACCGTGAACCGGTAGAACGGACGCCACTCGGTGGCCACCGCGAGCAGGTAGTAGACCCCCATGTTGAACGAGGCCATCGAGGACGCGGTGAGGAACGTGCCGGTGTAGTCACCGGGGGCACGCTCGGCCGGCACCTCGAAGCCGAGCAGGCGCAGCTGCGTCTCCGGCCAGAGCAGACCCAACGCGCCGAGCAGCAGCGCCAGGAGCCCGAAGACCGCGATCGTCCAGCCGGCGCCGGAGCGCGGCAGCCTCATCGTCCCTCCCCACGAACTCCTCCGACGGCGCTCGCCGGCCGCCCCACGCTAACCGGCCCCACCGACGAGCACATCCCCGGAACCGACAGAACAGGGGTGCTCAGCCGGCGAGGCGCGACCGCAGCGCGTCCGCGGCGGCCCGCTCGCTGAGCTGCTCGGTGGCGTACGCCAGGCGGACCGCCTCCTCGGCGCTGGCCAGCGCCTCCGCCGGGCGGCCGGCGGCGTCCAGCGCCTCGGCCAGCGCCAGCCCGGCCACCACCTGGCTGCGGACGTCCTCGGCGGGGGCGGCGACCGCCCGCTGCGCCCAGTCCAACGCCTGCTCCCGCTGGCCGTGGGCGAGCAGCGCGGAAGAATACCGGGCCATCGTCTGTCGCCGGGAGATCAGCAGCGAGGGCGCGTTCGCCGCCACCATGGCCACCGGGGCGAGCAGTCCCACCGCGGTCCCCGGGTCACCGGCCGCGACCCGGGCCATCGCGAGCAGCACCCGCGGCGCGACCTGGGCGGGCGCCTGCGGGTTGTGCGGCTCCACACTGGTCAGCACCGACCGCGCCTCCCGCTCGGCGGTCTCGCAGTCGCCCATGTCCAGCGCGACGAAGCCGCGCAGCGTGCCGGCCATGCCGGTGAGCAGCGGATGGGTGGTGCGGGCGGCGTACTCCAACGCGTCGGAGAACAGGTCGGCGGCGTGCTCCGGCTCGCCCAGCCCGCGCGCCACCACCCCGCGCACCACGAGCGCGAAGCCCTGCCCCCAGTCGTCGCCCACCTCGGCGAAGTCCCGGTACGCGCGCCGCGCCGCGCGGTCCGCCTCGGCGAGGTCGCCCAGCTCGGCGGTGGCGTACGCCTCGACCGCCCGCAGCGTGCCCACCGCCCACGCCTCGCCGACCCGCTCCCCGAACGGCAGGAACACCTGGGCCAGCCGGCACGCCTCGCGCAGCCGGCCGGCGAGCAGCCGGGCGAACGCGGTGGTACCGCGCAGCCAGGCCCGCCCGTACGGGTCCTTCAGCTCGGCGAACAGCCGGGCGGCCCGGCCGAGCACCGCGTCGGTGCCGGCGAAGTCGCCCCGGGTGGTGGTCACCCAGGCCAGGTTCTGCAACGACCAGGCCTGCCCGCGCGGATCCTTCGCGGCGAGGCTGACCTGGTAGGAGGCGGCCAGCCGGCTGCTCGCCTGGCCCAACCGGCCGGCGATGAAGTCGGCCATGCCAAGCCGGCGCATCGCCGAGGCCCGCAGCGTGGGCAGGTCGGCGGCGGTGGCCACCTGCAACGCCTCGGAGTAACTGCGCTCGGCGCGCTCGGCGTCGCCCAGTGTCTGCTGGGCCTGCCCGGCCAGCAGCAGCGCCGCGGCCCGGGTGGCGGCTTCGCCGGCGTTCGCGGCGATCTTCTCGGCGGCGGCGAGCGCGTCGGTCGGGCGGCCGATCTGCAACAACGCGCGGGCGTGCACCACCCGGTCGGCCGGGGGCACCGCGCCACGGGCCAGTTCGGCCGCGCGTTCGGCGTACTCGACGGCAAGCGCCGGCTCGCCGACGCGCAGCGACCGGCGGGCGGCCCGGCCCAGCGCGGCCACGCCCAGGCCGGCGACCGCGCGGGCCGGCGCGTCCGGGCGGAGCTTGACCGCGTCGGCGAGCGCGGTGGCCCGCTCGACGTGCTCGGCGACGAAGTCGTCGCGGGCCGCCTCGGTGAACCCGCCCGCCGGGGTGCCCGCCTCGGTCACGCTCTCCGGGGCGGCCCAGCGGGCCAGCGCGGCGTGCCGCTCGGCCAACTCCGCCTTGCTCACCCCGGTGTACGCGGCCTCCCGCATCAGCGGGGTGGCGAACGCGAACCCGGTGCGGGTGCGGTGCAACATGCGACGTTGCAGCAGCTCCTCGACGGCCCGGTCCAGCTCGACCGCGGCCACCGCGGCGGGCCGCCCGTCCCGCCCGACCCGCTGCTCGCGCAGCGCCTCCAGCGCGCCGGCGGCCACCGTGTCGCCGACCACCGCGGCGTCGCGCAGCACCGAGCGGGCGTCCGGCGGCAGCGCGTCGATGCGCGCCGCGAGCACGGCGGCCAGGTCCCGGGAGAGCAGCCGGCTGCCCAGCGAGCCGGGGGCCAGCCGCCAGGCCACGTCCCCGCCCCGCCCCGCGCCGGCGGTCAGCGCGCCGCGTTCCATCAGCAGCGTGACCAGTTCGGCCAGGTAGAACGGGTTGCCCTGGGCGGTGGCGAGCAGCCGGTCCGCGTCGGCCTGGGGCAGTCGGCCCCCGGCGAGGTAGCTGGTGAGCAGCCGGGCCGCGTCCGCGCCCCGCAGCGGCGGCAACGCGTGCACCTCGGCGTCCGCGAGCCGGGTGAGCGCGCCGGCGGTACGCACCAGCTCGGGGCGGCCGAGCAGCAGCACCAGCACCGGCCCGGTGAGCCGGTTGAGGGTCAACGCGAGCGCCTTGACCGTCTCGGCGGTGGCGTCGTGCAGGTCGTCCACCACGATCACCAGCGGGGCCTCGCCGGCCAGCCCGCTGAGCAGGTCCGCGACCGCGTTCGGCACCACCTCGGCGTCCGCCGGTCCGGTGGCGGCGTTCCACTCGACGCTCTCCGCGGCGGGTGGCAGCTCGGCGTACCCGAGCAGGGCCAGGAGCTGGTCCACGGCGATCGGCGGCGGGTCGCCGGGGAGCCGGGCGAGGCGCTGGCCGAGCCGGCGCAGGCGTTCCTCGACGGCCGGCCGGGTCACCGCGGTCGCCGCGTCGCTGGGCAGGCCGACCGCGGCGCGGACCAGGTCGGCCAGCGGCGCCAGCCGGCGTCGTTCGCCGAACGCGGCGCAGCGGACCGACAGCACCCGGGCGCCGGTGTGCGCCGCGTACCGGCCGGCGCCGACGTCGTAGCCGGCGGCGAGGCGCTCCACCTCGGCGGCGAACCGGGACTTGCCGATGCCCGCCTCGGCGGTCATCAGCAGCACCCGGGGCTCACCCCGGTCGATCACCTCGGCGAGCCGGCCGGCCATGCGGCCGATCTCGGTCTCCCGGCCCACGTAGGGCGCCTCGTCACCGAGGCCGGACCGGGTGCCCGGCGCGTCCAGCAGGCCCAGCAGCTCGTACGCCTCCACGGGTTCACGCTTGCCCTTGAGCCGCAGCGGGCGCAGCGCCCGCCAGGAGGCGACGTGCCGGGTGGCGGTGGAGGTCCGCGCGCCGGCGTAGATCGCGCCGACCGCGGCGGCGTCGGCGAGGCGCGCGGCGGTGTTCACCGTGTCGCCGATGACGGTGTACTCGATGGCGGCCTGGATGCCGGCGATGACGTCCCCGGTGTTGAGCCCGACCCGCAGGCCGAGCGGCGCGCCGCCACCCCGCTCGTCGTCGAGCACCCGGCGGACGGCGCGCTGCATGGACAGCGCCGCGCGGACCGCCCGCTCGGCGTCGTCCTCGTGCGCGACAGGCGCGCCGAAGACCGCCATGATCCCGTCGCCGGTGAGCTTGTCGACGTGCCCGCCGAACGTCTTGACCGCGCCGGCCAGCGCGGCGAGCACCCGGTCGGTGACCGCGCCGACCCGCTCCGGGTCCAGGTCCTCCGACCAGGAGGTGAATTCGGAGAGGTCACCGAAGAGCACGGTGACCACCCGGCGCTCGGCGGCCGGCAGCGTGGCGGCGGCCGGCAGCGCCGCCCCGCAGTTGTGGCAGAACCGCGCCCCGGGCACGGCGACGGTCCCGCACACCGGGCAGGTCACGGCTGCTCCACTCCGAGGTGTTCGAGCTGGGCGCGGACCGACCACTCGGCGGCCCACCACAGCGACCGGTCGACGTCGGCGTAGACCACGGCGACCACCTCGGGCGCGGTGCGGGCGCCCGCGGCCACCGCGGCGCGCACCTGGTCGAGCCGGGCCCGCCGGTGGGCCAGGTAGAACTCGGCCGCCGCGCCGCAGTCGGCGAGCGCCGGGCCGTGGCCCGGCAGCGCCGGGACCCCCCGGTACGTCGAGAGCAGCTCCAGGCTGGCGAGGTAGTCCCCGAGGTGCCCGTCCGGGTGGGCGACCACGGTGGTGCCCCGGCCGAGGATGGTGTCGCCGGTCAGCACCACCCGCTCACCGGCGTGCTCGACCAGCAGGCAGACCGAGTCGGCGGTGTGCCCGGGGGTGGGCAGCAGCCGGAGGCCGAGGCCGGCGTCGGGCGTGGTCGCGGCGGTCAGCGGCTCACCCCCGGCGGTGTGCGCCGGGTCGGCGGCGAGCACCGGCACGCCGCCGAGCAGCTCACGCAGTCGGGGCGCGCCCTCGGTGTGGTCCGGGTGCCCGTGCGTGATCAGCACCCAGCCGATTGGCCCGTGCGCCGCGATCGCGGCCAGGTGCCCCTCGTCGGCCGGGCCCGGGTCGACCACCACGGCCGGCGCGGCCGGCCCGGCCCGCAGCACCCAGGTGTTCGTCCCGTCGAGCGTCATCGGCCCCGGGTTGGGCGCCCGCAGCAGCGAAACCCATCCCGGCAACTCTTCTGCGAGAGCCCCTGCGGCCCCCGTCACACGCCCACCCATGGCAGCGATCGTACGACCCCACCCGCCATCCCCCGCGATCTTGCAGGTCCGGCCCCGGGTTTGTCCTCGTTCGAGGCTTCTGCCGGGGCGGAACCTGCAAGATCACGGAGGCGGGTTACGCGACCTCGACGATGACCTCGACCTCGACCGGGGCGTCGAGGGGGAGTTCCGCCACGCCGACCGCGCTACGGGCATGTCGACCGGCCTCGCCGAAGACAGCGCCGAACAGGTCGGAGGCACCGTTGATGACGCCGGGCTGACCGGTGAAGCCGGGCGCGCTGGCCACGAAGCCGGACAGCTTCACGATCTTGACGACGTTCTCCAGCCCGACCAGCGCGTCGATCGCGGCGAGCGCGTTCAACGCGCACCGCTCCGCCAGGTCCTTCGCCTGCTCGGCGGAGACACCGTTGCCGACCTTGCCGGTGGCGAGCAGCTTGCCGTCGGCCATCGGGAGCTGACCGGAGACGTAGACGTGCTGCCCGGACTGGACGGCCGGCACGTAGCTGGCCACCGGCGGCACCACCTCGGGCAGCGCCAGACCGAGTTCGGCGAGCTTCGCGTGGGGTCCGTTGCTCATTGGTCAGCCCTTCGGACGCTTCAGGTACGCGACGAGCTGCTCCGGGTTCGGTCCGGGCACCACGGAGACCAGCTCCCAGCCGTCCTCGCCCCAGTTGTCGAGGATCTGCTTGGTCGCGTGGACCAGCAGCGGGACCGTGGCGTATTCCCACTTCTGCATCGGAGGAAGGCTCCCTTGCCTGACTTGGACTTCGGTCAGGCACAGCCTACGGTCCGACCGCCTCAGCCAGACGCGGGACGCTGCTCCGGGGCGGGCGACTCGCCGCAGGGGCCCTCGTGCTCGTAGCGCTGCGGGCAGCGACTGCGGTCGGGCAGCAGCAGGTCGCAGAAGACGCGGTGCCGGTTGTTCTGGTCGTCGGCGGTGGAGACGGTGGTCTCGCCGGCGTCCAGCTCGGCCAGGAAGCCGAGGGAGGTGGCCACGATGCCGGCGAGCGCGGTCGCGGCGGCCAGGTCGGGCACCCGCACCGGCAGGTGGATGACGTAGCCCGGCTCATCCTCGTCCCGCCGGCGACCGGCCGGCCGGAGCAGCGTGCGGACCACCTCGACCGGGGGCCGGTACGAGCGCTCGTTGAACGGTGTGCCCGCGCCGGGGCCGTCGGCGTCCCCGGGCCGGGCGGCCCGGTCACCGGGGGGAAACTGGGCTCGGGGAACGTTCTCCGCGTCGCGCATCCGCTGCCTCCGGACGTCGTACCTGCTCATGGGCACCACTGCGCGGCTCGGAATCCCCCGGTCCGGCCGCCGTGTCGCGACGAACGTAGGACGTGGCCGGCCATTCCGACAACGGGACGCGCATGAATGATCACGTCGAGTCACATATGTGACACAATGCTGGTCCGAAACGCGATGGCGCTCTCGCGTCCGGCACGCCATGACGCGGGGCTGGCAAGTGGCCCGCCGACCGCTACCCTTCCGGACTGGGCGCGCGCGGTCGCGCACCCACCACCTCGACCCCGTGCCCGTCGCCTGGGGCGGCGACGGGCGCGCCGCAACCCGGGGGAGACCGATGACCCAACCGCCCGCCGGTGGCCCGACCGGCACGCCCGGCGAACCGATCCCGCAGCCCGCATCCGCCGGGGCCCTCCCGCCGACCGGGCCCGGTCAGCCACCGCCCGGCGCCGGCCCACCGCCGGGGCTCGGCCACCCGCCGTACCCGCCCGGCGCGCCGCCGCGCAAACGCCCGACCCTGTTGATCGTCTCGCTCGTGCTGGCCGCGGCGGTCCTGCTGTGCGGCGGCGGTGGCACCGCCGCGTTCCTCGCCCTCCGCGACGGCGCGGACGGCCAAGGCGCGCCGGAGCCGCAGGTGGCGGTGGACGGCTTCCTCAAGGCCGTCTACCAGGAGCGGGACGCCGACAAGGCGGCCACGTTCGTCTGCTCCGCGGCCCGCGACGACGAGAAGATCGCCGCCAAGGTCGCCGAGGTGCAGAAGTACGCCGGGCAGTACCAGAACCCCCGCTTCCGTTGGACCAACCCGACGGTCGACAACCAGACCGGGGACCGCGCCACGGTCTCCACCAAGGTCACCATGACCACCGCCGACGAGAAGGTCGCCGATCAGGACCTGCGCTTCACCGTGGTGCGGAAGACGGGTTGGTGGGTCTGCGAGGTCGGCTGATCCCGGCGGCTGGTTAGGCTCGACGGATGGCAGCGAGTGAGCAGCCGGCCGAGTCCGCCGGCAGATGGCCGGGCCGCCTGCACGTGGTGACCGGCAAGGGTGGCACCGGGAAGACCAGCGTGGCCGCCGCGCTGGCCCTCGGGCTGGCCGCCGGGGGCCGGCGCACGCTGCTGGTCGAGGTCGAGGGCCGGCAGGGTATCGCCCAGCTCTTCGGCACCGACCCGCTGCCGTACGAGGAGCGGCACCTCACCGACGCGCCCGGCGGCGGTGAGGTGCGGGCGCTGGCGGTCGACGCCGAGGAGGCGCTCCTCGAATACCTGGACATGTTCTACAAGCTCGGCGCCGCCGGCCGGGCGCTGCGCAAGCTCGGGGCGATCGACTTCGCCACCACGATCGCCCCCGGGCTGCGTGACGTGCTGCTCACCGGCAAGGTGAAGGAGGCCACCACCCGCACGGCGGGGTCCCGCCGGGCGTACGACGCGGTGGTGCTGGACGCGCCGCCGACCGGGCGGATCGGGCGCTTCCTCAACGTCACCGCGGAGACCGCCCGGCTGGCCAAGGTGGGCCCGATCAAGACCCAGAGCGAGGGTGTCTCCGCGCTGCTCCGCTCCCCCATGACGGCGGTGCACGTGGTCACGCTGCTGGAGGAGATGCCGGTCCAGGAGACGCTCGACGCGGTGGCCGACCTGACCCAGTTCGGCTTCCCGGTCGGCCGGGTGATCGTCAACGGCGTCCGTCCGCCGGTGCCGGCCGGTCGCCCGGTGACCGCGGCCGAGCTGAAGCGGGGGTTGGCCGCCGCCGGCCTGCCGACCGACACCCGGACCGTGGCCGGCCTCGCCGAGGAGGCCCGCGACCAGCGGGTACGCCGCGAGCTGGAGGATTCGCTCCGCGGTGACCTGGTGGAGTTGGGGCTGCCCCTGATCGAGCTGCCGCTGCTGCCCGACGGGGTCGACCGGGCCGGGCTGGAGACGCTGGCCGAGACGCTCGTCCGGGCGGATTGACTCACACCTGGGGCCGGCCCGGAGCAGAGAGCCCCTCGGGACGGATACGCTCGATTGGTGCCTTCCGAAGACGCGGCGCCTCCGCTGGACGTCGACCAGATCCTCGCCGACCCCGGCGTGCGGATCGTGGTCTGCTGCGGGGCGGGCGGCGTGGGCAAGACGACCACCGCCGCGGCGCTGGCGCTGCGGGCGGCCGAGCGGCACGGCCGGCGGACGGTGGTGCTCACCATCGACCCGGCCCGCCGGCTGGCCCAGTCGCTCGGCCTGACCGAGCTGGACAACACCCCCCGGCAGGTCAAGGGCCTCGACGTCGAGACCAGCGGCGGCGAGCTGCACGCCATGATGCTCGACATGAAGCGCACGTTCGACGACGTGGTGCTCCAGCACACCGACCCGGCGAAGGCGGCGGAGATCTTCGCCAACCCCTTCTACCAGGCGATGAGTTCCACCTTCGCCGGCACGCAGGAATACATGGCGATGGAGAAGCTGGGCCAGCTCCACGCCCGCGGCGACTGGGACCTGATCGTGGTGGACACGCCGCCGTCGCGCTCCGCGCTCGACTTCCTCGACGCGCCGGCCCGGTTGTCCCGGTTCCTCGACGGCCGGATGCTGCGGCTGCTGCTGGCCCCGGCGCGCAGCGGTGGGCGGAGCATGTTCAGCCTGGTGACGGCGAGCTTCGGGATGTTCTCCAAGGTGGTGCAGAAGGTGCTCGGCGCACAACTGCTCACCGACCTGTCCGGTTTCGTCGCCGCGCTCGACTCGATGTTCGGCGGGTTCCGGCAGCGGGCTGAGCAGACGTACCGCATCCTCCAGGCCGACGAGACCGCGTTCCTGCTGGTCGCGGCGCCGGAGTCGGACGCGGTCCGGGAGGCCGCCTACTTCGCGGGCCGGTTGCGGGACGAGCGGATGCCGCTGGCCGGGCTGGTGCTCAACCGGGTGCACCAGCCCGCCGCGCCGGGGCTGTCCGCGGAGCGGAGCCTGGCCGCCGCGGAGCGACTGGCCGGCGTCGGCGGGCACGAGGGCACCGTCGAGGTGTTGCGCGCGCACGCCGCGCTGGCCCAGCAGGCGGTCCGCGAGGAGCGGGTGGCGGCCCGGTTCACCGAGGCGTTCCCGGCGGTGCCGGCGGTGTCGGTGCCGGCGCAGCCCGCCGACGTGCACGACGTCGACGGGCTGCGGACGATCGGCGAGGCGATCAGCCGGCGGTGAACCGCCGGCCGGGCCCCGTCAGGAGGTGGCGGTGGTGACCAGGATCTTGTCCTTGCCGGCCTTCTCCTTGGCGTTCTTCCTCATGGCCGCCTCGAACATCTTGCGCCAGCTCGTCACCTGCGGGTGACGGCGGAGCAGCGCGCGGCGCTCGCGTTCGGTCATGCCGCCCCACACGCCGAACTCGATCCGGTTGTCGAGCGCGTCGGCCAGGCACTCGTACCGAACTGGGCAGCTCCGGCAGATCCTCTTCGCCACGTTCTGTTCGGCGCCCTGTACGAACAACGCGTCCGGGTCCCCGTTCTGACACGCCGCCAGTGACGGCCAGTCAGTGATCATGCCCATCTGTACACGTCCCCCCTTGCAGTACTTACCGACGTCGCGCGAGCAGCCGCGAACTTCCCCCCGGTCGTCCGGCCGGCCTCCCCAGGGCGGCACGGACGACGTGTGGCTGCGATCGCCGTCACCATCATGCTGTGTAGTCACCCGATTACGCAACGTTGTCGGCGAAATCCCTAATTTCCGGACACTCCCGGCGCGCCGGGCCTTCGCCGGCCGTCTACCCGGCTCCGGTACGGAAAAACGCCGCGCCGATCCCCCGATCGGCGGAGACTTCTGCGGATCTCACGCAACCCTGTGCCAGGGTTCGTGCGTTTAGCACAACGAGGACGGCGCGGGATGGAAATGGGGAAAGTTCCCCGTGCGCCGGCCGATCCCTGCTCGCGTACCCTGTCGAGGTGACCTGGATGCGGAAACGTGACCACAATGTCTTCACCAACGCCGCATCGCTGCTGATCTGCGGCCTGCTGGCCGGCGTGGTGGTCGCCGCGGCGGCCTTCCCCGCGGTGGCGATGACCGGGCTTGCCGCGAAGGCCGGCTCGGAGACGTTCGGCGCGCTGCCCAAGGAGTTGACGGTGGCCCGGGCCCCGCAGATCACCTATCTGCTCGCCTCCGACGGCAAGACGCCGCTCGCCACCATGTACGACGAGAACCGCAAGGACGTCAAGCTCAAGGACATCTCGCCGTACATGGTCAAGGCCATCATCGCGGCCGAGGACCACGACTTCTACAAGCACAACGGCGTGGACCTCAACGGCGTCGCCCGGGCGTTCGTCAACAACCAGTCCACCGGCTCGTCCCGGCAGGGCGCGTCCACGCTCACCATGCAGTACGTCCGGCTGGCCATCTCCTACTCGGCCACCCACCCGGCCGACGTGGTCGCCGCGACCGAGGACACCAGCACCCGCAAGCTGCGCGAGATGAGCCTGGCGCTCCAGGTCGACAAGGAGCTCTCCAAGGACGAGATCCTGGAGCGCTACCTGAACATCGCCGCGTTCGGCAACGGCGCGTACGGCGTCTACGCCGCCAGCCAGGTCTACTTCGGCAAGCCGCCGAGCAAGCTCGACATCCAGGAGTCGGCGATGCTCGCCGGCATGGTGAAGGCGCCGACCGCGTTCGACCCGACCACCAAGGCCGGCTACCCGGAGGCGGTCGGTCGGCGCGACTACGTCATCCAGAACATGGTGCAGACCGGCGCGATCACCCAGCCCGAGGCGGACGCCGCCAAGAAGATCAAGCTCCAGGTGCGGGACAAGCGCACGCCGAACGGCTGCGTGCAGACCAACACCAACTCCTGGGGCTTCTTCTGCGACTACTTCTACCGCTGGTGGCTCCAGCAGGAGACGTTCGGGGGCACCTCGTACGACCGGGAGCGGCGGCTCAAGAGCGGCGGCTACACCATCGTCACCAGCATGGACGTGCAGGCGCAGAAGGCCGCCGACAAGGCGGTCCGCAACAAGCTGGGCGAGAGCAGCAAGGCGGCCCGGATGGTGGCCGTGGTCGAGCCGGGCACCGGTCGGGTACGCGCCGTGGCGGTGAACCGCAAGTTCAAGATCGACGACCCGAAGAACCCGCAGAACAAGCTCGCCAGCGACCCGAAGAAGGCCAAGAAGAAGATCCGGGGCAACTACCCGAACACCGTGAACCCGCTGGTCACCGGCGGTCCCGGCATCTCCGGCTACCAGGCCGGCTCGACCTTCAAGATCTTCACGCTGGTGGCCGCGCTGGAGAAGGGCTACCCGCTCAGCTACAGCATCAACGCGCAGCCGGTCTTCAAGTCCGACTACCCGGTCGAGTTCAACTCCCCGGCCGCCTGCCCGGGCACCAACAAGTACTGCCCGAAGAACGCCAGTGAGTCGATGGCCGGCATGCACACCATGTGGAGCGGCTTCGGCTTCTCGGTGAACACGTTCTTCATCGACCTCCAGCAGCGGGTCGGCGCGGAGAACGTGGTCAAGGCGGCGCAGAAGCTCGGCATCAGCTTCCGCTCGTCGAGCGACGCCCAGCTCGCCGCCAACCCGCACCAGTGGGGCGCGTTCAGCCTCGGCGTCTCGCAGACCACCCCGCTGGAGCTGGCCAACGCGTACGCCACGCTGGCCGCCGACGGGAAGTACTGCGAGCCGATCCCGGTGCAGGAGATCCGCGGCCCGGACGGCGACAAGCTCGACATCGCCAACCCGCGCTGCGAGCAGCGGATCAGCACCGAGGTGGCCCGCGCCGCCGTGGACGCCGCACGCTGCCCGGTCGGTGACCGCTCCACCACGTCGAAGTGCGGCACCGCCACCGCCGGCAACGTCCGCGGCATCGTCAAGGCGCCGGTAGCCGGCAAGTCCGGCACCACCGACGGCGACAAGACGTCCGCCCTGGTCGCTATGACCAAGCAGTACGCGGTGGCCGGCATCATGGCCGACCCGGACTGGGCGCAGACCACCCAGAAGATGCTGCACAACGAGACGCCCCAGGGCATCAACCCGGCGGTCTACGAGACGCTGCGGGACGCCATGAAGGGCAAGGAACGAAAGAACTTCACCCCGCCGGACGGCAAGATCGTGATGGGTGACCAGCGCTCGATCCCCGGCGTGAAGTGCGAGTCCGTCGACACCGCCAAGTCGCGGATCAAGGGTGCCGGCTTCGAGCCGGTGGTGTCCAGCAACAAGGTGCCGTCGGAGTGCCCGGCGGGCACCGCGGCCGGCACCAGCCCGGACGGGCGCACCATCAAGGGCGGCGTGGTGCTGATCGAGGTCAGTTCCGGCCAGGGCGCACCGGCACCGGGCAACTCCGCCGGGCCGGGCGGGCCGGCCACCCCGCCGGGCAACGGCAACGGCCGACCGGGACGCCCTGGCCGCGGCTGACCGGCGAACAACGACGACGGGCGGGCACCCCAGCGGGTGCCCGCCCGTTCCGTTGCGGTCGGCGCGTCTACAGGCCGAGCTGGCGGCGTACCTCGGCGGCGACCCGGCCCCCCTCGGCCCGGCCGGCCACCGCCGCCTGGGCCGCCTTCATGGCCGGGCCCATCTGCGCCTTGCCGGTGAAGCCGCCCGCGGCGAGCGCCCCCGCGACCAGCTCGGCCAGCTCGTCGTCGGGGAGCTGCTTCGGCAGGTAGCGCTCCAGCACCTCGCCCTCGGCGGTCTCCTTGCCGGCCTGCTCCGCGCGCCCGGCGTCGGCGAACGCGGTGGCCGCCTCGCGCCGCTTCTTCGCCTCCTTGGTCAGCACCGCGAGCACCTCGTCGTCGCTGAGCTCGCGCTTCTCGCGGCCGGCGACCTCGGCGTTGCCGACGGCCGCGAGGGCCATCCGCAGCGTGGAGGTGGTCAGCTCGTCGCGCGCCTTCAACGCGGCGCGCATGTCGGTGGTGAGACGGTCCTTCAGCGTGCTCATGGTCGGTGAAACTACCCTGAACAGCATGCGAAAGCGCACACTATTCCGGCTCGCGGCCGGAACCGCCGCCGCCGGCGCGGCCACGCTGGCCTACGCGTCGCTCGTCGAGCGCAACCTGTTCACCCTCCGCCGGTACGACGTGCCGGTGCTCCCGACCGACGCCGAACCGCTGCGCGTGCTCCACCTGTCGGACCTGCACATGATGCCCAACCAGCGGCGCAAGCAGGACTGGGTGGCCTCGCTGGCGGCGCTCGACCCGGACCTGGTGGTGGTCACCGGCGACAACATGGCCGACCCGGAGGCGGTGCCCGGTGTGCTGCGCGCGCTCCAGCCGCTGCTCGACCTGCCCGGCGCGTTCGTGTTCGGCTCCAACGACTACACCGGGCCGGTGCTGAAGAACCCGTTCACCTACTTCCTGCCCGACCGGGAGTACACCGAGGGCGTGTCGCTGCCGTACGAGGAACTGCGCGGCATCCTCACCGGCGCCGGCTGGGCGGACCTGAACAACGCCCGCACCACGCTCAAGGCCGGCGGGCGGGCGATCGAGGTCGTCGGCGTGGACGATCCGCACATCGAGCGGGACGACTACGACGCGGTGGCCGGGCCGGTCGGCACCGAGGTCGCGCTGTCGATCGCGCTGGCCCACTCACCGGAGCCGGCGGTGCTGGACCGGATGGCCGCCGACGGCTTCGGGCTGCTGCTGGCCGGGCACACCCACGGCGGGCAGGTCTGCGTGCCCGGGTACGGCGCGCTGGTGACCAACTGCGGGCTGCCCCGGTCGATGGCGCGCGGGCTGCACCGCTGGCCCGGCTCGGACTCCTGGCTGCACGTCTCCGCCGGCCTGGGCACCCACCCGACCGCTCCGGTCCGCTTCGCCTGCCCACCCGAGGCGAGCATCCTGACCCTGATCCCCCGCTGACGCTCACCTCTGGCGATCTTGGTACGGATCGGCCCTCGGCGGGGCGAATCCGTACCAAGATCCAGGCGTCGCGTGGGGTGGGGGGTACCGAGTTGGACCCCGGAGACGGGTGGGCTACTATTTGTCGGCACGCCTCGGGGTGTGGCGCAGCTTGGTAGCGCGCTTCGTTCGGGACGAAGAGGTCGTCGGTTCGAATCCGGCCACCCCGACCAGAGGTAAGTGACAGTCAAGGCCCCTCCACGGAGGGGCCTTGACTCATTTCTCAGGTACGCCGCACCATGCGGCCTGGCTTGAGCCGGGCGGGCCTACGTACTGGGGGGATTCTGATGCCTCGCGGCGATGCCCGACCCGAAGTGCCGCTCCGCCTCGTGCTGATGCTGGTTGGCACCGGCCTGGCGAACCGCAGTCGAATCCACCTCGGACGAGAGACGATCCCGGTCCCGGCGGCTCACGAAGACAACGACCGCGAGCACCAACACCGCCAACACCACGAGCGATACCACCACCGTCGTCATGCATCGACGCTACGGCATGCGAACCACTCGCCGCCATGACGGCAGGCAGGATCGAGTCGCGAATAGGATGCCGAGATGTCCCGGCCAGTGATCTTCGATCTCTTCCACACCTGATCGAAGGCGCCGACGAGGAGCGGGACCCGGGTCGTCGGCGAGATGGCGGTCATGGTCGGGGTGGCTTCCCCTCGGACGCTACCGAGGCACGGCCACAAATTCCATTCGGTCCGGTACCGCTGAGCCTGGAGCCGGGTGCCCGACGGCGATCACCGACCTCGGCATCGGCTGAGGACGACCGACGGGCGAGACGCACACCAGGCGATCTCCCGGCTGCGGGCGGCCGACCGGTTCACCTGGCAAGGTAGACGCATGCCAGCGATGATCCGATCCCGCCTGACCGATTGGACCACCGTCGTACCTGTGCTCGCCGTGCTCCTGCTCGTCTTCACGTGGGGGCGGGAACTGCCCGGTGTGCTGATCTTCGTGGTGGCTGCCCTGCTCGGGGCCGCCGTGCTGGCCGCCGTCCACCACGCCGAGGTGGTGGCGCACAAGGTGGGCGAGCCGTACGGCTCGCTGGTGCTGGCGGTCGCGGTCACCGTGATCGAGGTCGGCCTGATCGTCACGCTGATGATCAGCGGTGGGGACAAGACGCAGGCGCTGGCCCGGGACACCGTCTTCGCCGCCGTGATGATCACCTGTAACGGCATCCTCGGCCTGTCGCTGCTGCTCGGCGCGCTACGCCGGCAGGTGGCGGTGTTCAACCCGGAGGGCACCGGCGGGGCGCTGGCCACCGTGGCGACGCTCGCCACGCTCAGCATGGTGGTGCCCACGTTCACCACCAGCCGGCCCGGCCCGGAGTTCTCCCCCGGTCAGCTCGCCTTCGCGGCGGTCGCCTCGCTCGCGCTCTACCTGCTGTTCGTGATGGTGCAGACCGGCCGGCACCGCGACTACTTCCTCCCGGTCACCCAGGAGGGCAGCATCCTGGCGGAGGACACCGACGACGACGGGCACGCCGAGCCGCCGTCCACGCGTACCGCGCTGGCCAGCCTGGCGCTGCTGGTGGTGGCGCTGGTCGCGGTGGTCGGCGACGCGAAGACCATCTCCCCGGCGATCGAGTCCGCCGTCCAGGCGGCCAACCTGCCGCAGGCGTTCGTCGGCGTGGTCATCGCGCTGCTGGTGCTGGCGCCGGAGACGCTGGCCGCCGCGCGGGCGGCCCGCCGGGACCGCGTGCAGATCAGTCTGAACCTGGCGCTCGGCTCGGCGATGGCCAGCATCGGCCTGACCATCCCGGCCATCGCGATCGCCTCGATCTGGCTGGACGGCCCGCTGCTGCTGGGGCTGGGCGGCACCCAGATGACGCTGCTGGCGCTGACCGCGGTGACCGCCGTGCTCACCGTGGTGCCGGGGCGGGCCACCGTGCTCCAGGGCGGGGTGCACCTGGTGCTGCTCGCCGCGTTCGTCTTCCTGGCCGCGAGCCCGTGACCGCGTCGGAAGTGCGTCTCCCGCGCGTCCGGTGATCGACCGAAAGGCCGTTGCCCGCCCCGCACGGGAACGGTTTGATGCCCGTAACTGTCCGGGCGGGCGCCCGGACGGCAACGGGAGGAAATCCACTGTGTTCAGTGTCAGGCCACGTCGTGGCCTCATCGGCCTGCTCGGGTTGACCCTGGGGGTCACCGGGCTGACGGTCGTCACCACCGACGGCGCCGCCGTGGCGGCGCCGCACTACACCACCCCACCCCAGGTGCAGGGCGGCTGGGTCGACTCGGCCACTCCGGCGAAGGCGTACAACTGGGCCGAGGGCGTCAACATGCCGCTCGGCACCCGGGTCGACGACGCCGGGAAGTCGCACACCTCGCGGATCTACGCCACCTTCGACCTGTCCCAGTTCGAGGGTGGCCGGAAGATCTACGGCGGAAAGGTCTTCATCCAGGAGCAGACCGCCGCGGACTGCACGAAGCGGGCGATCGAGATCTGGCGTACGAAGCAGGTGGGTGCTACCCCCACCTGGAACCGGCAGCCGGAGCCGATCGGCAAGCTCGACGAGATCCTGACGCCGGAGTACTGCCCCCGGGCCAGCATCTCCTTCGACGTGGGCACCGCCGTCCAGGAGGCGGTGGCGCAGAAGCAGCGGCGGATCACCTTCCTGCTCCGGGTGCCGGAGCAGTACGAGTCGGACCCGACGTACGCGCGTGAGCTGAACTGGTACAAGCAGGTCCAGCTCAGCGTGCAGTACAACTCGTTGCCCACGGTCGACAACACGCGCCTCTACAACGGCGGCTTCGCCTGCACCCAGTTGCGGCCGTACCCGAAGATCGGCTCCTTCGCCCACGTGCTCCAGGCGGTCGGCTCCGACGCCGACGAGTGGGACCAGCGCAGCCTGCGTACCGACGTGGCGTTCTGGCCGGTCGGTCACCCGGAGCAGCGGCGGGAGCTGAGCGGTGAGCACGGCAGCTCGGGCCGGGCGAACACGGTTCAACTGCCTGCCGACGCGCTGGCCGACGGCACCTCGTACGTCTGGCAGGCACGCGTCGGCGACGGCGCGGACACGTCCGCCTGGTCGAAGAAGTGCTACTTCAGCTATGACGCCACCGCGCCCGCGGCGCCGACAGTGACGTCGTCGAACTACCCCTCCGCGGAGACCGGCCAGTGGGTGCCGGCCGGCGAGCCGGGTGTCTTCACGTTCTCCGGCAACGGCAAGAAGGACGTGGCGGGCTTCCAGTACCGCTGGGGGGACCTCGGGGTCAACGTCTGCGAGTGGAGCGGTGACCTCGGCCAACTGGTCTGCCCCGACCCGCTGAGCTATCCCGGCACGGTGCGGGCCGACTCACCAGGCGGCACGGCGACGGTGACCCTCAGTCCGAACGGCGCCGGCCCGCAGCGGCTCACCGTGCGCTCGATCGACCTTGCCGGCAACGTCTCCACGCCGGTGGTCTACCAGGTGTACGTGCCGTCGTCGGCACCGCAGGTGGAGACGCCGGACGGACCACCGGAGTGGAACAAGGACGTGCTGCTGAGGCTCACCCCGGCGGCTGGCCTCACCGGGGTGGAAGAGTACGAGATCACTCTCAACAACGACCCGCCGGAGACTCGACGGGCCGACGAGGACGGCGTCGCCTACTTCAGCTTCCGGGCCACCGATCCGAACGGCTACCGGGTCACTGTGCGCAGCCGCAGCGCCAACGGGTTCGTCTCGGAGGAGCGTTCCTGGTGGGCCTACTTCGACCCGTGGCCAGGGGTGCGTTCCGACGTCTACGGACAGCCGGCCGACGGGAGCCCGGTGGGCGGGGTCGGGGTGCCCGGCACCTTCACCTTCTCGCCGCCGCCCGGGTGGACCGACGTGGCGACCTACCGGTACGCGTTCGGCGACGACGGCGAGTTCACCGACGTGACCGCCGACGGTGACGGTCGGGCGACCGTGACGTGGACGCCGCAGACCAGCGGGTGGATCACCCTGACGGTCTTCGCGGTCAAGGCCGACGGCACGTTCAGCGAGTACGCCAACTGGTACTCGTTCGAGGTCGCCGGCACCGCCTGACCGGTGGGGCGGGGTGGACGGGGACCGTCCGCCCCGCCCCGTCAGTCGTGCAGCTCGGTGCGGGCCACCTCGGCGAACGCCGCGCTCAGGTAGTCGGCGAACGGGCGTCCGGTGACGGTGAGCAGGTCGGCGACGAGCAGCGGGGCGTGCCGGGCGACCGCCGCCGGGTCGGGCGGGTTGTCGTCGTCGCCCGGGTCGTAAACGCCGAGCGCGCCGGCCAGCAGCACCAGCAGCACGTGCGGGTCGGCCTCGGGCCACCACGTCGCGGCCGACCGGACGCAGCGCTCCAGCACCTGGCGTACGTCGTCGCCGTCCAGCCCGTCCGGATGCCCCTCCTCCAGCAGCAGCCGCACCGCGCCGCCGAGCACCAGCCCGGCCCGGTCGGCGGCGGCGAGCCGCTCCACCGCCGGCCGGTACGCCTCGGCGTCCCGGTCCCGGGCGGCGTCGACCGCGTCCGTGGCGCTCGCGGCGATCTCGCGGGCCGGGGCAGGCAGATGACGCCACGTCGCACTCACCGCCCCAGCATGGCAGACCAGCCCTCTACCCACCCCTCCCCACCCCACTCGTTGATCAAGGAGTTTGCGTCGCCGCGCGGCGCGTTCTCGACGCAAACTCCTTGATCAACGAGCCGAGGGTGGGTGGGGACGGTGGGGACGGTGGGGGAAGAGACGGCAGTGGGCCCCGGAGCACTGCTCCGGGGCCCACTGGCGGTACGGGTCAGGCGGCGGGGACCTCCGCGGTGGTCTGGATCCGGTCCAGCGCCGGCGCGGACACCGGCGACTTCTCGGTCAGGTACGCGGTGAAGGCGTCCAGGTCGATCTGGCCGGTCACCGCGTTGGTGCCGCCGGTCAGGACGCTGAAGCCGTCGCCGCCACCGGCGAGGAAGTTGTTCACCGTGACCCGGTAGGTCGCGGTGTCGGTCACCGGGGTGCCGTTGATGGTGAGGCTGCCCCGGACCACCCGGCTGCCGGCACACGGCGTACCGGCCGGCGCGGTGGTGCCGTTGACGTCCACCACGTAGTGCACGGACGAGGACGCGTAGAGCACCCGCGCCACGGTGAACTGCTGCTCCAGCATGCAGTAGAGCTGCGCGCCGGTCAGGTCCAGCGTCACCAGGTTGTTGGCGAACGGCTGGACGGTGAACGCCTCGGCGTAGGTGACCGGGCCGGCGTCGAGGTCGGCGCGGACACCACCGGGGTTCATGAACGCGGCGACCGCGTTCTGCTCGGTGTCGGTGGCGGCGAGCTGGGCGTCGGCGATCACGTTGCCCAGCGGCGACTCACCGGTCTGGTACGTCGGCTTGCCGTTGGCGTCGACCCCGGTCTGGTACAGGTTCTCCTGGGTCTTGGTGATCGCGGTGGTGGTCTCACCGACCACCCGGTCGGCCACCGGGCCGAGCGCGGTCTTGTACCGGCTGATCAGCTCGGTCGAGGCCGGGTCCTTGGCGACGTCCCGGGTGACCACCACGTTGTTCGCCGACGCGCTGACCACGTCCCGGGTACGCGGGTCGATCTTCAGGTTGATGTCGGTGACGAGGCGGCCGAACGAGCTGGCGCTGGTGACCAGCTTGCCGTTGATGTTGCAGTTGTACGCGGCGTGGGTGTGACCGCTGACGATCACGTCGATCGCCGGGTCCATCCGGTTGGCGATGTCGACGATCGGGCCGCTGAACCCGGTGCAGTCGTTGATGCCGCCGCCGTTCTGCACGCCACCCTCGTGCAGCAGCACGACGATGCTCTTGACGCCGAGCAGCCGCAGGATCTTGGCGTACTTGTTGGCGGTGTCGGCCTCGTCGGTGAAGCGCAGCCCGGCCACGCCCTGCTGGCTGACGATGTTCGGAGTGCCCTCCAGGGTCATGCCGATGAAGCCGATCGGCACACCCTTGACGATCTTGATGCCGAACGGCTGCATCAGCGGCAGGCCGGTGGAGGTCTTGAACGCGTTGGCGGAGAGGTACTTGAACTTCGCGCCCTCGAACGGCGTGCCGTCGGCGCAGCCGTCCACCGGGTGGCAGCCGCCGCGCTGCATCCGCAGCAGCTCCTTGGCGCCCTCGTCGAACTCGTGGTTGCCGACGCTGGCGAACTCGAGCCCGGCGAGGTTCATCTCCTCGATGGTGGGCTCGTCGTGGAACGCGGCGGAGAGCAGCGGCGAGGCGCCGATCAGGTCGCCCGCGGCGACCGTGACGGTGCCCTTGCCCTGCGCCTGCGCCGCGGCGCGCATGGCCTTCAGGTGGCTGGCCAGGTATTCGGCGCCACCGGCGGCCTGCCCGTCGATGGTGCCGCTGGAGCCGGTCGGCGGCTCCAGGTTGCCGTGGAAGTCGTTGATCGCGAGCAGTTGGACGTCGACCGGCTTCGAGTGGGCCTCAGCCTGGTCGGGGGTGACGGCGACGGCGGTGAACGCGGTCGCGGCGAGTGCGGCCAGGCCGACGGCGGCCCGGCGGCGCATCCCGGGGACGGACATGGAACTCCTCGTGAGATACCGGCGCGTGGTTGCCCGGACGATGGTTCGCCCGGCGACCCTGATGCGTGCCGTGACAGGGGTCGATCGCGGAAGGCGGCACTCGGGGGAACGCCGCCCCGCCCGGGGTAGCTTCTCATCCACCGGGCCGCAGGTCGACCGGGGTGGCATTCGGAATGTTCACCGCACCAGGCGACCCGTACCGGTCTGCCCGACGAGTCCGACATGACCGTCGGGTTAAATTCCCGCACGGCGCACGCCGGCCACGAAAGGGCGCCGGCCCCCAGGGACCAGGGAGCCGGCGCCGTCGCTCATGTCACGCCGAAAACGTTGCTGTGGCAACCTTCCTGACCGGAAAAACTCCCGGCGGGCCATCCGTCGCCGGCCGAACGGCCGTTCATGTCCACCGGTCCGGCGGCCGGAGCGGACTGTCCGAACTCGACCTGGACACCGGAGGGCGGGTCGGCGACCGCGACGTGGGCGGCGCCGACCAGTGTCCGGAGCGCCGCCCGGCTCCACCGCCCGGCGACACCCGGCCGGCCGGACAGATAGTCGACGGTGCGCGCCACACCCCAGCCGTGCGCCTCCCGCAGCCCTCGGGCCAGCATGCCGAGATAGACCGGGGCGGGTCGGGTCCAGGGCACCGCCACCGCGCGGTGCGGGGCGGTGAACGTGAGCATCGGCCGGCCGTCGCGCTCCCCGACCCGCAGCAGCGTCTCGTACCGGCCCGGACCGAGCGTGGCCCGCCCGGTCGCGACCGCCGCGCGGATCCCGGCCAGATCCGCGCCGGGCGGCCGGTACATCTCCTGGGCGGCGATGTCGGCGAACTGCTCGGCCGTGACCAGGTAGCCGCGGACCGCCGCCCGGCCGGGCAGCTCCGGGTCGTAGAACGCCATTCCGCCGGTCCAGGCGCGGGACTCGCCGGCGAAGTAGACGCCGCCGGGGATCAGCGCCGGGACCGTCCGGCGCGGCGGTCGGCAGTCCCGGCAGCCCGGGTACGTGCGCAGCCCGCCCGCCGGGCGCCCGCCGCGCAGGTACCGGTCGAGCCGCGCGGCGTGCAGGTTCGACCCGTACGCGACATACCAGAGCAGGGACACCGGAGCGGTCAGAAGCCGCACGTCCGGCCGGCGGCGTGACTGACCTGGACGATGTGTGTGACGCAGCCACCGTCGGCGACCCGGTGCAGCAGGAACCCGGTCGGCTCGGCGACCCAGCCGATCTCGTCCCCGTCGGCCATGGTCAGGCTGGCCTGGATCCAGGTGCTCGGCGCGCAGGTCAGCACCGTACCGGCGAACGCGCTGGTCACCGGGCGGTGCAGGTGGCCCGCGGCGACGCGTACGACGTGGGGGTGTCGGGCGATCACGGCGGCGAGCGCGTCGGCGTCGGCGAGCCGGATGGCGTCGGCGGCCGGGAGGCCCACCGCGACCGGCGGATGGTGCAGGCACACGACGGCGGGCGCCTCCAGCCGGCCGGCGAGCACCCCGTCGAGCCAGTCGAGCTGCTCGTCGCCGAGGCGACCGCCGGAGCCGCCCGGGGTGAGCGAGTCGAGTACCACGAGCGTCGCCTCCGGGTGGTCGACGTGGTAGTGCGCGGAGAACCCGCCGGCCAGGTGGGGGGTGCCGCCGAACGTGTCGAGCAGCGACTCGCGGTCGTCGTGGTTGCCGGCGGCCAGGTGGACCGGCAGCGGGAACCGCCCGACGATCTCGCGGAGGGCGAGGTATTCGTCCGGCCGGCCGTGGCCGGTGAGATCGCCGGTGATCACCACGCAGTCGGGCCGGGGGCGCAGGGCGAGCGCCGTGCCGAGCGCCCGGTGCAGGCCGGCCGCCGGCTCGGCAGCGAGCGGACCTGTGGTCACGTGCGGATCGCTGAGCTGGGCGATGAGCATCGGCGCCTCCTCGGGCCGGGACCCTCACGCTACCGCCGCCCCGGCCCACGCGTTGCCCACAGGCCGCGTCCACAGCCTGTGGATAGCACATGTGTACGAAGGTCGACGGCGGTCCCGCTGAGTACGCTTGATCGCGAACCCACCCCCTCCGAGCAGGAACGACGTGGATCACGAGCGAGTCCTCCGCGACGTCACGGTGCGCCTTCCCACGGCGTCGACCGTGCCGGAGGCGTGCCAGTGGACCGTCACCGCGCTCGCCCGGCACACCCCGGCGACCGCCTCCGTCCTGCTCCGCGTCCACGACCGCCTCCGGTGCGTCGCGGCCACCGGCGCCTGGCAGGTCTTCTCCCACGTCCCGGCGACCGCCGACGATGCCGGGTCGGCCCGGCACCGGCCCGAACCGTCGGTGGTGCGGCGGGTCTACGCCTCCGGCGAGACCGCCGCCGTGCCCGACGTCGCCGCCGACCCCGACTACCTCCCGATCCGCCCGGACGTCACCACGGAACTCTGTGTGCCGGTACGCGACCCGGCCGGCCGCCCGATCGGCGTGCTCGATCTCCAGTGGAGCGAGCCGGTCACGCTGGCGCCCTGGCAGGAGACCGCCAAGCGGCTGGCCGACCGGCTCGGCGCCCGGATCGCGGCGCTCGGCGGCCCACCCGCCGAGAGCCGCAGCGAGAAGCTGCTCCGGCACGCCGCCGCGTTCACCGCCGCCGGAACCGACTGGGACCTGATGACCGCCGCCATCGCCGCGGCCCGGGACGTGTCCGCGCTCTCCGCCGCCGTGCTGGTGCTCACCGGTCGCGGTGGCCCCCGGCTGGGCGCGCCCACCGACACCCCGGGGGAGCTGGAGGCGCGGATCCGGACCGAGCTGGCCGAGGCCGGCCCCGCCACGCTGGACCGGATCATCGACCGCGCCCACCGCTACGGGTCGGCGTACACGCTGGGCGAGGCGGGGCACCCGCCGACCGAGGAGTACCTGCCGCTGACCCGGGCCGGCGCGCGCACGCTGGTGGCGGTGCCGGTCGGCACGCCGTCGAGCGGCGGTGTCCTGCTGGTCGCCGACGGACGGTCACTGCGGCCCGACCCGACCACGGTCAACCTGATCGAGCTGCTGGCCGGGCAGGCGTGGACCTGTCTGGACCGGCTACGGACGCTGGCGCGGCTGCGCGAGCAGGCCAGTTCGGACCCGCTCACCGGGCTGCGGCACACCGGCCCGTTCGGGCAGCGGATCGCCACCGCCACGCCGGGGCGTACCGCGCTGCTGGCCATCGACGTGGACGGGTTCAAGCACGTCAACGACACGTACGGCCACCAGGCCGGCGACCGGCTGCTGGTGGGACTGGCCCGGGCGCTGGAGGGCGCGCTGCGGCAGGGCGACGAGCTGTACCGGACCGGCGGCGACGAGTTCTTCGCGGTGATCGAGGTGAGCCATCCGCAGGAGGCGGTCCGGATCGCCGAGCGGCTCACCGAGGCGGCCCGCCGCACCGGGCGGACGATCAGCGTCGGCATCGCGCTGCCCCGCCCCGACGAGCCCCCGGAGCGCACCCTGCACCGCGCCGACCAGGCCCTCTACGCGGTGAAGCGGCACGGCCGAGACGGCGTCCACCTATCCGCCGCCTGACCCACCCGCCCCACCCGCTCCACCCTGCTGCCCCTCCCCGCCCCGCGCCCTCCCCGCCCCGCGCCCTCCCGCGCCCTCCCCGCCCCGCGCCCTCCCGCCCCCTCCCCGCCCCGCGCCCTCCCGCGCCCTCCCCGCCCCGCGCCCTGTTTCACGGAAAGAGTGGCTATTCGGGCCCGCATAGCCACTCTTTCCGTGAATGTGGGCGCGCGCGAGAGGCGCGCGAGGCGCGCGGGTGCAGGGCGCGAGGGGCGCGGGGTGCAGGGCGCGAGGGGCGCGGGGTTAGGGGGTTAGTTCCTTGGCCAGGAGTTCGGCGATCTGGGCGGTGTTGAGGGCGGCGCCCTTGCGGAGGTTGTCGCCGGTCACGAACAGGTCCAGCGCGCGCGGGTCGTCCACCGCCCGGCGGATGCGGCCGACCCAGGACGGGTCGGTGCCGACCGCGTCGATCGGCATCGGGAACTCCCCGGCGGCCGGGTCGTCGACCAGGATCACGCCCGGCGCGTTGCGCAACGCCTCGCGGGCCCCCTCGGCGGCCACCTCGGTGGCGAAGACCGCGTGCACGGCGACCGAGTGACCGGTCACCACCGGCACCCGTACGCAGGTCGCGGAGACCTTCAGGTCGGGCAGGCCGAGGATCTTGCGGGACTCGTTACGGAGCTTCAACTCTTCGGAGGACCAGCCGCCGTCACCGAGCGAGCCGGCCCAGGGCACCACGTTGAGCGCCAACGGGGCCGGGAACGGGCCCAGTTCCTCGCCGACCGCCTGGCGTACGTCGCCGGCCCGGGAGCCGAGCGCCCGGTCACCGGCGATCTTGCCGAGTTGGAGGTGCAGCGCGTCCACCCCGGTCCGCCCCGCCCCGGAGGCCGACTGGTAGGAGGCGAGGACCAGCTCGCGCAGGCCGTACTCGCGGTGCAGCGGGGCGATCGCCACGATCATCGCCAGCGTGGTGCAGTTGGCGTTGGCGATGATCCCCTTGGGCCGGTTGCGTACCTGATCAGGGTTGATCTCGGGGACCACCAGCGGCACGTCCCGGTCCATCCGGAACGCGCCGGAGTTGTCCACCACCACCGCGCCCCGGGACACCGCGATCGGCGCCCACTCGGCCGAGACGTCGTCGGGCAGGTCGAACATCGCCACGTCGACGCCGTCGAACGCGTCGGCGGTGAGCGCCCGGACGGTCAGCTCCTCACCCCGGCACGGCACCCGGCGGCCGACCGAGCGCTCGGAGGCGAGCAGCCGGATCTCGCCCCACACGTTGCGGCGGGAGGAGAGGATCTGGCACATCACGGTGCCGACGGCACCGGTCGCCCCGACCACGGCGAGGGTGGGCAGCGACGGCATGCGCGCTACCGCCCGGTGCCGGCGTAGACGACGGCTTCGGTGTCACCACCCAGCTCGAAGGCGTCGTGGATCGACTTGACCGCCTTGTCGAGATCGGTGTCCCGGCAGACCACGGAGACCCGGATCTCGGACGTGGAGATCATTTCGATGTTCACGCCGGCGGTGGCGAGCGCGGCGAAGAAGCCGGCGGCGACGCCCGGGTGGGAACGCATGCCGGCGCCGATCAGGGAGACCTTGCCGACGTGGTCGTCGTAGAGCAGGCCCTTGAACTTGACCGGCTCCTGGATCTTGCTGAGCGCGGCCATCGCGGTCGGCCCGTCCGCCTTGGGCAGCGTGAACGAGATGTCGGTGCGGCCGGTGCCCTCGGTGGAGACGTTCTGCACGATCATGTCGATGTTGATCTCGGCACCGGCCACGGTGTCGAAGATCCGCGCGGCGGCGCCCGGCTCGTCGGGCACCCCGACGATGGTGATCTTCGCCTCGCTGCGGTCGTGGGCGACCCCGGTGATCAGTGCCTGTTCCACGGGAAGGTCCTCCATCGATCCGGTGACCATGGTGCCGGTGTTGGTCGAGTATGACGAACGGACGTGGATCGGCAACCCCGCGCGCCGGGCGTACTCGACGCTGCGCAGGTGCAGCACCTTCGCGCCGCAGGCGGCCAGCTCCAGCATCTCCTCGTAGGTGATGTGCTTGATGTGCCGGGCGTTCGGCACGATCCGCGGGTCGGCGGAGAAGATGCCGTCCACGTCGGTGTAGATCTCGCAGACGTCCGCGTGCAGCGCGGCGGCAAGCGCCACCGCGGTGGTGTCCGAGCCGCCCCGGCCGAGCGTGGTGACGTCCTTGGTGTCCTGCGAGACACCCTGGAAGCCGGCGACGATCACCACCGCGCCCTCGTCCAACGCGCCCTTGAGCCGCCCCGGGGTCACGTCGATGATCCGGGCGCGGCCGTGCACCGAGGTGGTGATCACGCCGGCCTGGGAACCGGTGAACGAGCGGGCTTCGTACCCCAGGTTGTGGATGGCCATGGCGAGCAGCGCCATGGAGATCCGCTCCCCGGCGGTGAGCAGCATGTCCAGCTCGCGGCCGGGCGGCAGCGGGCTGACCTGGTTGGCCAGGTCGAGCAGCTCGTCGGTGGTGTCGCCCATGGCGGAGACCACCACGACCACGTCGTCGCCCGCCTTGCGGGCCGCCACGATGCGCTCGGCCACCCGCTTGATCCGCTCGGCGTTGGCGACGGAGGACCCGCCGTACTTCTGCACCACGAGTGCCACGACTGTGCACTCCCTCCCGGTGACGACCCTGAGCGTGCCGACGCCGCCGGGTCTGAAGGTCCGGCGGCGCGTGTCAGACGCCCTCAGGGTATCGGGCGGGCCGTGCGGCCGGGTCGGGTGATCCCACCATCCGGCCCGGCGTGGGGCGGCTCACCAGCCCCGGGCGTCAGGCGGCACACCCGGCGGCACCGGCCCGGACGTCGTGCGACACGCCAAGCGGTACAGCCGTACGGTGGGCTGACCGGAGCCACCGTCGCACCGCAGAATGACCCGGTGCACGCTCATCGACGCGCGGCCCGCCGGCTGTCCGGCGCACTCGCGCTCACCCTGCCGACGCTGCTGGCCGCCTGCGTCGCCGACCCGCCGGGTTCGGCGCCGGCCGGCACCGTCGATCCCGTGCCGGTGCAGGTCGACGCCGCCCGCGACGAGCTGGCCGGGTTGGCCGCCGCCGCGCAGGACCGGCACCTCACCGCCACGTACGCGTTCACGCCGCCCGACGGCCCCACCCGCACGGTGGCGGTGACCAGCGGGAACGACGGAAGCTGGCGGGTCGACGTGCCCGGCTGGGGGCGGGACGGCACGGTCGACGTCTCGCTCGCCGCCACCTCGGACGGGCTCTTCCAGTGCGCCCTGCCCTCGGCCGGTTGGACGGGGCCCGCCGGCTGCGTACGCCTCGGTGACGCCGACGACGCGGTGCCCCGCCGGCTGGACCCGCGCGTGCAGCACCCGTTCACCGACTGGCTGGAGGTGCTCACCGACCGGCGGGCCCCGCTGGCGGTCTCCCCCGCCCCGCCGCCGGCCGGCGTCACCGGCCGGTGCTACGCGGTCGACTCCACCTCGGCCTCGCTGAACGCACCGCTGGACGTGGGCGTCTACTGCTTCGGTGAGGACGGCACCCCGGTGGCGGTCCGCGCCACGCTCGGCAGCCTCACGCTGACCGGCTCGCCCGGCCCGGCGCCGGCGACCGTCGAGCTGGCCGGGGCGGTGAGCGAGGGGGAGCCGGTGGGCCGGGACGCGCCGACGCCGGGAACGTCGTAGCACTTTGTCCGTTACGGGTTGCATTGCCCACATCACTCCACCCTGATTCGGATGACAAAGCGGGCATCAGGGACGCTCTACCCATGACCGACCTGACCCCGCTGCTCGCTTTCCGCTGGAGCCCTCGTGCGTTCGACCCCGACGCCGAGCTGACCGCCGACGAGGCGGCCGTGCTGCTGGAGGCGGCCCGCTGGGCGCCCTCGGCCGGCAACGCGCAGCCGTGGCGGTTCGCGCTCGGGCGCCGGCAGGCCGAGACGTGGAAGCGGATCCTGGTCGGCCTGCCCGACACCGACCAGGGCTGGGCCCGGCACGCCGCCGCCCTGCTGCTCGCCGCGCACGCCGGCGGCGACCCGGAGCGCAGCGCGTACGACCTGGGCCAGGCCGTCGCCCACCTCACCGTGCAGGCCACCGCGCTCGGCCTGCACGTCCGCCAGGTCACCCGCCTGGACCGTCGCCGTCTCGCCGCCGAGTTGGACCTGCCCGACGACGTCCGGCCACTGGTGGTGGCCGCGGTCGGTCGCCTCGGCGACCCGGCCACGCTCCCACCCGACCTGTACGCCCGGGAGACCGCGCTCCGCTGCCGCCGACCCCTCCCAGCCCTGCTGCTGCGCTGACGGCGACCGCCCGCACCCGACCCGGCCGGCTCAGGTGCCCCGGGCGGCGCGCAGCAGGGCGGCGCCGACCTCGGTGTTGCGGTAGAGCACGCGCCGCCCGGCCCGGAACCGGGCCACCAGCCCGGCGGCGTGCAGCGCGGACAGGTGCTGGGAGACGTTCCCGGCCGACATCCCGGTGAGCCGGGCCAGGTCGGTCGTGGTCACCGCCGCGTCGAGCAGCGGCAACAACGTGGCCCGGCCGGCGCCGAGCACCCGGGCCAGCGGGTCGCCGAGCGGGGCCGGGGCGCGCTCCCAGAGCGTCCCGATCGCCCGGACCGGATACGCCCCGCCGGGCAGCGAGTCCTCCAGCAGGTTCCACAGCACCCGCCGGTAGGTGAACACCCCCGGGTTCAGCGCCAGCCCTCGGCCACGCAGGTCGAAGTCGCGCTCGAACGGGTCGTCGCTGACCACCCGGTCGCCGAGCCAGCGCAGGCTCGGATGGAGTTGCGCGAACAACCGGCCCGCGCCGCCCTCGGCGAGCTGGGCCGCCCGGTAGGCCACGTCGGCGTCGAGCAGCGCCCGCATCCGAGGCCAGTCCGGCGCGATGGCCTCGTCGTGCCAGACCCGCACCGCGTCGACGAGCTGCGGCAGCAGGCCGCGCGGGTCGGCGAGCAGCGCCGCCCCGAACGGGCTCAGCGGCCCGCTCGGCACGGTCGCCAGCAGATCCTGGACCACGACCTGCGGCGGCGTCGCCGCGATCTGGTCGAGCTGCTCGGCCATCCCCACGTCGGGTCGGGCCGCCGGGGTGAGGAAGTCGGGCAGCCAGCGACGCGGCCAGGTCAGCTCCACCAACGGGCGGACCCGGGCGGCCACCTCCGGGCGGCGCAGCGTGACCCGGGCCCGGTCGATCCAGGGCAGGTGCACCGCGTGCCCGACCGGGTCGCGCACCGCCCACATGCTCATGACCGTCTCGTTGGCCGGCGACACGGCGAACCGTACGCCGGCGACGTCGGCCACGGTGAACCGCAACTCGGACACACGCACCCCCGGACGCAGGATTCGGCCCAGCCTAAATGGCTCGACCGGAGCGCGTGGCCCCGGTTTGCTCAGCGGCCATGGGGGCCAGAGAGAGCATCAACACCGCCGTCCGGCACGTCGTACCGCCGGCCGGGTTGACCCGCGCCCTGGCCGTGCAGGCCATGGTGAACGCCGTCGGCAACGGCCTGTTCCAGGCCGGCAGCGCGGTCTTCTTCACCCGGGCGCTGGGGCTCGGTCCGGCGCAGGTGGGTCTCGGCCTCTCGCTCGCCGCCGGGGCGTCCCTGCTCGGCACCGTCCCGCTGGGCGCGCTCACCGACCGGTACGGCCCGCAGCGGGTGTGGATCGTCGGCCTGCTGCTCGACGCGGCGCTGTTCGCCTCGTACCCGCTCGTCGGCGGCTTCGCCGGGTTCCTCGCCGTGGTGCTCGCGCTGGCCGTGGTGGGCGCCGCCGCCGGCACCGCCCGCCAGGTCTACTCGATCAACGTGCTGCGGCCGGAGGAACGGGTCACCGCGATGGCCTACCAGCGTTCCTCGCTGAACGTCGGCTTCGGGCTGGGCGCCCTGATCAGCGGCCTGGTGCTGGCCGTCGACACGATCTGGGCGTACCGGGGGATGGTCTGGTTCATCGCCACCGTCTTCCTGGTGACCGCCGGCTTCGTCCGGCGGCTGCCCCGGCTGCCGGAGGTGGCCCGCCCGACCGAGCCGACGAGCCGGCTGGCGGTGCTGCGCGACCGCCCGTTCATGACCGTCGCGCTGCTGTCCGGGCTGCTCACCGCACACCAGACGCTCTACCTGACCGTGCTGCCGCTGTGGATCCTCACCCGCACCGACGCGCCGAAGACGCTGATCGCCGCGCTGGTGCTGCTCAACACCGTGCTGATCGTACTGCTCCAGGTGCGGGCCAGCCGGGGCGCGGACAGCGCGCAGGGGGCGGCCCGGGCGTCCCGCCGGGGCGCGCTGCTGATCGCCCTGTTCTGCGTGGTCGTGCCGGTCTCCGGGCAGACCCGGGGGCTACTCACCGTGGTGGTGCTGGTGGCCGCCGCGACGCTGCTCATCCTGGCCGAGCTGATCGAGTCGGCGGGCACGTGGGGGCTCACCGCCACGCTGCCACCGGCCGCCCAGCGCGGCGCGTACGTCGGCGCGTTCGGGCTCGGTTCCCAGGTGCAGTTCCTGGTCGCGCCGGCCGGGCTGACCGCGCTCGGCGTGAGCACCGGCGGCTGGGGTTGGTACCCGGCGGCGGCGATCTTCGTGCTGGTCGGGCTGGTGATCGGGCCGGCGGTGGCCCGGGCGGAGCGGACGCCCCGGCTGGGCGCGACGCCCGCGTCCACCGAAGCGGTGACTCTGGTCCCATAGTCCGGACCGGCCTTCCCACCGTCCGTCCCACCACGTAGGGTGACCCTGTCATGTGGCAGGCGTACCTTCTCCTTGGTCGCCGCGACGAGGCCTGACCGGCCGGCACCTCGTCGCGGAGTTGAACCGCGCCGTCCAGCACATCCGAACTTCTCCTCGGCACCGCCGCGCACCGTCGCCCGGCACCTCGCCGACACCTTCCGATCTGCTGACGCCACATGTTCCAGGGAGCACTCCGAGATGGCTCAACCTGTCACCGATCCGTTCGCCCAGCAGCGCCCCAGCCGCATGCCGGTGCACCGTTACCTCCCGTACGACAGGCAGTTCCGGGTCGAACTGCCGGACCGCACCTGGCCGACCCACCGCGTCGAGGCCGCGCCCCGCTGGTGCGCCGTCGACCTCCGCGACGGCAACCAGGCGCTGATCGACCCGATGTCGCCCGAGCGCAAGCGCCGGATGTTCCAGCTCCTGGTGCAGATGGGTTACAAGGAGATCGAGGTCGGCTTCCCGTCGGCCAGCCAGACCGACTACGACTTCGTCCGGCAGCTCATCGAGCAGGACCTGATCCCGGAGGACGTCACCATCCAGGTGCTCACCCAGTGCCGGGAGCACCTGATCGAGCGCACGTTCGAGTCGCTGCGCGGCGCCCGCCGGGCCATCGTGCACTTCTACAACTCCACCTCGACGCTCCAGCGCCGGGTGGTCTTCGGCCTGGACCGCGACGGCATCACCGACATCGCCACCCAGGGCGCGCGGCTCTGCCAGAAGTACGCGGAGATCCACACCCCGGACACCGACATCCACTACGAGTACTCGCCGGAGTCCTACACCGGCACCGAGCTGGAGTACGCGCTGGAGGTCTGCGCGGCGGTGATCGAGGTGGTCGACCCGACCCCGGACCGGAAGCTGATCGTCAACCTGCCGGCCACTGTCGAGATGGCGATGCCGAACGTCTACGCCGACTCGATCGAGTGGATGCACCGGCACCTGCCCCGACGGGACAGCCTGTCGCTGAGCCTGCACCCGCACAACGACCGGGGCACCGGCGTGGCCGCCGCCGAGCTGGGCCTGCTGGCCGGCGCCGACCGGATCGAGGGCTGCCTGTTCGGCAACGGCGAGCGCACCGGCAACGTGGACCTGGTGACGCTGGGCCTGAACCTGTTCTCCCAGGGCATCGACCCGATGATCGACTTCTCGAACATCGACGAGATCCGGCGCGCGGTCGAGTACTGCAACCAGCTCCCGGTGCACGAGCGCCACCCGTACGCGGGCGACCTGGTCTACACCGCGTTCTCCGGTTCCCACCAGGACGCGATCAACAAGGGCTTCGCCGCGCTGCACGCCGACGCCGCGGCGGCCGGGGTGCCGGTCGACGAGTTCACCTGGGCGGTGCCGTACCTGCCGATCGACCCGAAGGACCTGGGCCGCACCTACGAGGCGGTCATCCGGGTCAACTCGCAGTCCGGCAAGGGCGGCGTCGCGTACATCATGAAGTCCGAGCACCAGCTCGACCTGCCGCGCCGCCTCCAGATCGAGTTCTCCGGCGTGGTGCAGGCGGTCACCGACCACGACGGCGGCGAGGTCGAGCCGGGCACCATGTGGGAGATCTTCGCCCGCAACTACCTGGTCGACCACCAGGTCGACCCGGCGGTCACGCTGGCCGGCTACACCATCGGCACCGTCGACGGCAAGGTCGAGATCGACGCCCGGGTCGGCTTCGGCGGCGAGACCCGTGCGCTCACCGCGGTCGGCAACGGCCCGATCGACGCGTACGTCAACGCGTTGCAGTCGCTGGGCGTGGCGGTACGGGTGCTCGACTACCACGAGCACGCGCTCGCCTCCGGCGGTGACGCGCAGGCCGCCGCGTACGTGGAGTGCGAGGTGGACGGCCGGACGGTGTGGGGCGTCGGGGTGGACGCCAACATCGTCACCGCCTCCATCAAGGCGGTCACCAGCGCCGTCAACCGCACCCGCGCCTGACGTGCAAGGAGGGGCCCCTTCTTAACGCATTCTGCATAGGAGGGGCCCCCTCTTAACGCCCGCGCCCGAATGGCCCGAGTGTGAGATGGGGCCCCTTCTCTACCGGAGGCGTTAAGAAGGGGCCCCTCCTTTCACCCGGGGGCGGTGGATGAGCAGCGCGGCGAGCAGGGCGCCGGCCAGCAGCAGGCACGCACACCACAGCAGCGCGCCCCGGTACGCGTCGGCAAGCGCGCCCTTCTGCTCGTACCCGGTGCCGGAGAGGCCGACCAGCAACGGCAGCGCGGCCACCGCGAGCAGGCCGCCGGCCCGGGAGGCGGCGTTGTTGAAGCCGCTCGCCACCCCGGCGAACCGGTCCGCCACGGCACCGAGCACGCTCGTCGTCAGCGGCGCGACCACCAACGTGAGCCCGGCGCCGAACAGCGCCACGCCGGGCAGCACGTCCACCCAGTACGACGCGCCCGGTCCGACGCGGCGCAGCAGCAGCAGGCCGGCGGCGGCGACCACCGGGCCGACGGTGAGCGGCAGCCGGGGGCCGATCCGGGCGGAGAGCGCGCCGGCCCGGGGCGAGCCGACCAGCAGCAGCAGCGTCATCGGCACCGTGGCCAGGCCGGTGAGCAGCGCCGACCAGCCGACCACGTTCTGGAGGTAGACGGCGAGGAAGAAGGTGAACCCGCCGAGCGCCGCGTACACCACCACGGTGAAGATGTTGAGCACCGAGAAGAGTCGGCTGGAGAACAGCCCGGTGGGCAGCATCGCGCGGTCCCCGCGCCGCCGCTCGACCAGCACGAAGGCCGCCACGGCGGCCAGTCCGACCACGGCGGCGGCCAGCACCGCCGGGGCGGCGCCGCGCGCCGGCGCGTCGATCAGCGCGTACGTGATCCCGCCGAGCGCCAGCGCGCCGAGCAACGCGCCGGCCACGTCGAATCCGCCGTGTCCACCGGTACGCGAGACCGCCTCGTCCCGGCTCTCCGGCACCCAGCGCATCGCGGCGAGCACCACGCCCACGGCCAGCGGCAGGTTCACGAAGAAGATCCACCGCCAGGAGAGCGCGTCGATCAGCCAGCCACCGACCAGCGGCCCGAGCGCGGTGGACACGCCGGAGAGGCCGGACCAGGTGCCGATGGCCCGGCCCCGGTCGTCGGGGTGGAAGCTGGCCTGGAGCACGGAGAGCGAGCCGGGGGTGAGCAGCGCCCCGCCGGCGCCCTGGAGGAACCGGGCGGCGATGAGCCAGCCGGTGCCCTGGGCCAGCCCGCAGAGCACCGAGGCGACCGCGAACCAGACCACCCCGAGCAGGAAGATCCGCCGCCGGCCGAACCGGTCGCCGAGCGCGCCGCCGAGCAGCACGAACGCGGCGAGCATGAGCAGGTAGCCGTTCACGGTCCATTGCAGACCCGCGACGGTGGCGTCCAGTTCGGCGCCGAGGCGCGGCAGCGCCACGTTGACCACGGTGCTGTCCAGGAACACCATGCCGGAGGCGAGGATCGCGGCGAGCAGCGTGCCGCGTCCGGCGGCCGAGCGGGTACGCAGTGCGGGAGCGGCAGATGTCACGTCCATCCACTCTGCCCGTGATCCCCCCACCTACGCCACGAATCACGGAAACCGCCGCCGGGTACTGTGCGGACTCGCCCGGAGCCCGCAAGCTGGAGAGGTGTCGTCTGTGCGTACGAGATCAGGAGTCCGAGCCGGGCTGACCGCCGCGCTCACCGCGGTGCTCGCCCTCGGCGCTGTCGGCTGCGACGGCTCGGTCACCGAGCCGGATGCGCCGCCGAGCGCCTCCGGGAACGTGAACCAGCAGCTCGGTGAGCTGACCGTGGCCTCGGCCGGGTCGATGAAGGGCTACAGCCGCTCCCGGTTCCCGCACTGGCGGGACACCGGTAAGAACTGCGACGTCCGGGACACCGTGCTGCAACGCGACGGGGAGAACATCAAGCTCTCCGGGTGCAACGTGGTGGGCGGGCGGTGGGAGAGCGCCTACGACGGGGTGGTGCTGACCGACCCGTCGGACGTGGACATCGACCACATCGTGCCGCTGGCCAACGCGTGGCGGTCCGGCGCGGACGAGTGGGAGGACTCGAAGCGCGGCGACTTCGCCAACGACCAGACCCGGCCGCAGCTCATCGCGGTTTCCCTCCGCTCCAACCGGGCAAAGGGTGACCAGGACCCGTCCCAGTGGAAGCCGGCGAACCGGTCGTACTGGTGCCAGTACGCGGCGGACTGGGTGACGGTCAAGCACTACTGGCGGCTGACGGTGACAAGTGCCGAGAAGGCCGCCCTCACCGACATGCTGGAGGGCTGCACATGGGCGAGCAAGCCGTGACCGGGGCGGGTGGCACACCGGCGCCGGAGAAGACGCCGGACGCCTCCGGCGACGACGCCGCGGCGGCCGGCACCGACCCGACCCCGACCGGTCCGGCCTCGGCCGGGATGACCGCGGACGGCCAGCAGGCCGCGCCCGCCGACGTCTCCGGGGCGGGCATGTCCGCCGACGCCGCGCCGGGCGCTCCGGCCGGCCCGGCGAACCGCACCGCCGACATCACCGCCGGCCCGGGCGGGGTGATGACCGACGAGGTGGGTGTGGTGACCGGGGAGCTGACGTTGCGCACCGAGCACGCTGACGGCCGGGTGGCGCTGCGGGTGCAGTACAAGGACGCCGACGAGTGGTACGCGGTCACCGGCGGCTCGGCGCCGCTTGCCGACCCGGCCGCGCTGGACGCGGTGCACACGGTCGCGGTGGGCCTGCTGAACCGCCCCGAGGGCTGAGAGCGCCGGACGCGTCGGCCCGCCCCGACGGGACGGGCCGACGCGTCGTCGTGTCACGGGGTGGGGATGAGTTCGCCGGTGTCGCCCGGCGCCGCCCCGTCGTCCGGCCGGACCAGTTCCGGCTCCACCTCGTGCGGCCGGATCCGCCCGGCCGCGATGTCCTCGGCGTAGTGGCAGGCCACCCGGTGCCCGTCGAGCACCTCGCGCAGCGCGGGCCGCTCGCCGGCGCAGCGGGTGGGCTGGGCCCACGGGCAGCGGGTGTGGAACCGGCAGCCGGCCGGCGGGTTCGCCGGTGACGGCAGGTCGCCGGCGAGCAGGATCCGCTCCCGGCGGTCCTCCACCTGCGGGTCGGGCACCGGCACCGCCGACATGAGCGCCCGGGTGTACGGGTGCATCGGCTCCCGGTAGAGGTCGTCGCTGGACGCCTCCTCCACCAGGCCGCCGAGGTACATCACCCCGACCGTGTCGGCGATGTGCCGGACCACCGCCAGGTCGTGCGCGATGATCAGGTACGTGAGGCCGCGCTCCTCCTGCAACTCGTCGAGCAGGTTGAGCACCTGGGCCTGGATCGACACGTCCAGCGCGGACACCGGCTCGTCGGCGACGATCAGGTCCGGTTCGAGCACCAGCGCGCGGGCGATGCCGATGCGCTGGCGCTGGCCGCCGGAGAACTCGTGCGGATACTTGCTGAGCGCGGACGCGGGCAGGCCGACCGCGGCGAGCGCGTCCCGGAGCCGCTTGTCGACGGCCGCCTTGTCCTTCGCCAGGCCGTGCGCCTTGAGGCCCTCGACCAGCAGCGATTCCACCGACTGCCGGGGGTCGAGGCTGGACAGCGGGTCCTGGAAGATCATCTGGATGCGGCGGCGGATCCGGCGCATCGGCTCGGCCTTGAGCGAGCGCAGGTCGGTGCCGTCGAAGACGATCTCCCCGGCGGTCGGTTCGACCAGCCGCAGCAGGCCCCGGCCGAGCGTGGACTTGCCGCAGCCCGACTCGCCCACCAGCCCGTACGTCTCGCCCTTGTTGATGGTGAGCGAGACACCGTCGACGGCGTAGACGTGCCCGATGGTCCGGTCGACGAGCACGCCGCTCTTGATCGGGAAGTGGACCTTGACGTCGCGCAGTTCGATCAGGGGTTCGGTCGTCCGCTCGGTCGACTCGGTCACGGGACCGCCACCTCCTCGGAAACGGGGTTGTTGCAGCGCAGGTCGCCGCCGTTCGCGGTGGGCTCCAGCGGGGGCGGCCCGTCGAGGCAGGCGTCCACCACGTTGTCGCACCGGGGGGCGAACGCGCAGCCCTCCGCCCACGGGATGTTGTCGGCCACCGAGCCGCGGATGGCGTGCAGCCGCTCACCGCGCGGCGAGTCGAGCCTCGGCACGGAGTTGAGCAGCCCGTGCGTGTACGGGTGCCGGGGCCGGGCGAACAGTTCGTGCCGGGCCGCCCGCTCCACGATCTTGCCGCCGTAGAGCACGTTGACCGTGTCGCAGAGCCCGGCCACCACGCCCAGGTCGTGGGTGATCATGATCAGCGCGGTGCCGGTCTCGTCGACGAGCTGCTTGAGCAGCGTGAGGATCTGCGCTTGGATCGTCACGTCCAGCGCGGTCGTCGGCTCGTCGGCGATCAGCAGCCGCGGCTTGCAGGCCAGCGCGATGGCGATCAGCGCGCGCTGCCGCATGCCGCCGGAGATCTGGTGCGGGTACTCCTTCAACCGCCGGGTCGGGTCCGGGATGCCGACCGCGTCGAGCAGTTCCCGGGCCTCCTTCAGCGCCACCTTGCGGTCCATGCCCCGGTGCCGTTCGAGCACCTCGGCCACCTGGGTGCCGATCGGGATGACCGGGTTCAGCGAGGAGAGCGGGTCCTGGAAGATCATGCCGATGTCCCGGCCGCGCCGGTCCCGCAGGTCCTCCGGGCGCAGCTTCAGCAGGTCGGCGCCGTCGAAGTTCACCTCGCCGGTGACCTTGTTGCCGCGTTTCGGCAACAAGCCCATGATCGCCAGGCTGGTGACGCTCTTGCCGCAGCCGGACTCACCGACCAGGCCGACCGTCTGCCCCGGCTCCACGCTGAAGCTGACCTCGTCGACAGCGGTGAACGGCCGCTCACCCTTGCGCTGGAACACGACGCTCAGGTCGCGTACGTCGAGCAGGCTCATCGGGTCACGTCCTCACCGTGCTGGTCGTTGGTCCACACCGCGCTCACCGCCGGCTCTTCGGGTCGATCGCCTCGCGCATGCCCTCGCCCAGCAGGGTGAAGCCGAGCGCGACCACGATGATCGCGGCGGCCGGGAAGTAGGCCAGCTCCGGGCGGACCTCGAAGTACCGCTGACCGTCCACGCCGAGCATCAGCCCCCACTCGGCGCGGTTGATGTCGGGGTCACCGAGGCCGAGGAAGGAGAGCGACGCGGCCTCCAGGATCGCGGTGGAGAGCGTCAGGGTCGCCTGCACGATCACCGCGGTCATCGCGTTGGGCAGCATGTGCCGCAGCACGATCGCCCCGCGCTTGACGCCGAGCGCGCGGGCGGCCAGCACGTGGTCGCTCTCCCGCTGGGCGAGCATCGAACCGCGCAGCAGCCGGGCGAAGATCGGCACGTTCACGATGGCCACCGCGAGGATGACCGTCCACTGGCTGGACCGGCTGGCCAGGGCCACCAGGCTGATCGCCAGCAGCAGCGCCGGCAGGGCCAGCATGACGTCGGTGAAGCGCATCAGGATGTTGTCGACCCAACCGCCGAACGCGCCGGCGAGCGCGCCCACCAGCACGCCCAGGACCAGCCCGATCAGCGTCGCGAGCACGCCGACGAACAGCGTCTGGCGGCTGCCGTGGATCATCCGGGACAGGAAGTCCCGGCCGAGGGGGTCGGAGCCGAGCGGGAACTCGCTGCTGGCGCCGGGGATGTTGTCGACGGTCAGGTTGCGGGTCAGCTCGTCGAAGCGCTGCGCCGGGTCGTGCGGCGCCAGCAGC
Organism: Micromonospora sp. NBC_01392; assembly: GCF_045040125.1. Classification (NCBI taxonomy): domain Bacteria; kingdom Bacillati; phylum Actinomycetota; class Actinomycetes; order Micromonosporales; family Micromonosporaceae; genus Micromonospora; species Micromonospora sp. NBC_01392. The sequence continues at coordinate 7,032,746 of NZ_CP109549.1, forward strand.
GGCGCGAAGATCGCGACCAGCACGAAGAGCGCCACGATCGCCGCGCCGACCATCGCGGTCGGGTTGCGCCGCAGCCGGCGGAACGCGTCCCGGACCAGGCTGACGCCGCCCTTGTCGGCGGTGGCCTGGGCCAGTTGCTCCAGCCGGGCGCGCTTGCGCTCGCCGAGCCGGTCCAGGCCGCGGGGCAGGGTGCCCTCGGGCTTCTCGGTGACGGCCGACGGGTCCACGCTCTCGCGCGGCGAGCCCACGGTGGGCCGGGTGATCGGATCGCTCATCGCACACGCACCCTCGGGTCGATGAAGGCGTAGGAGAGGTCGACCAGGAGGTTGACCACCACGAAGACCAGCGCGGCCAGCAGGATCAGCGCCTGGAGCACCGGGTAGTCGCGACCGCCGCTGATCGAGTCGTAGATCAGCGTCCCGAGACCGCCCCAGTTGTAGACCCGCTCGGTGAGCACGGCCCCGGAGAGCAACGCGCCGGTCTGCAGGCCGATGGTGGTGACCACCGGCAGCAGCGCGTTGCGCAGGATGTGCCGGCCGCGGATGGTCTTGTGCCGCAGCCCCTTCGCCTCGGCGGTACGGACGAAGTCCTCGTTGAGGACGTCGAGCACGCTGGCCCGGGTGATCCGGACGACGACCGCGAGCGGGATGGTGGCCAGCGTGATCGCCGGCAGGATCAGGTGCCACAACGCGTCACTGGTGGCGTCGAACTCCCGGGTGAGCAGCCCGTCGAGCACGAAGAAGCCGGTGACGTCGGTGTTGTCCATCCCGGTGCTGATCCGGCCGGACGGCGGGAACAGGTGCATGTTCTGCGTGAACACGTCCTTGAGCAGGTAGCCCAGGAAGAAGATCGGGATCGAGATGCCGAGCAGGGTGCCGCCGATGCTCAGGTTGTCGAGCAGCCGGCCGCGGTGCCGGGCGGCCAGGTAGCCGAGCGGCACCCCGAGCCCGATCGCGATGATCATGGCGGCGGCGGCCAGCTCGACGGTCGCCGGGAACGCGCGGCCGATCACCTCGGTGACCGGGTCGCCGCTCCGGATCGAGTTGCCGAAGTCGCCGGTCACCAGCCGCTGCATGAACTTGGCGTACTGCACCAGGATCGGCTGGTCGTAGCCGAGCGCCTTGACCAGCAGCGCGCGCCGCTCCGGCGTGGCCCGCTCACCGAGCAGCGCCTCGATCGGGCCGCCGGGCAGGTTCCGCAGCCAGACGAAGACCAGCGCGGACAGCCCTATCAGGGTCACCACCAGCTGCAACAGGCGGCGAACTATGACTCGCAACATCTCTCACACACCAGATTCTCGGTTGAACAGCGGGTCGGCCCGGGCCGGGAGCGAGAGCCCGGCCCGGGCCGATTCCGCGTGTGGCGTCAGCGGTGGATGCTGCCTCAGCCGACGCTGACGGTGTTGAACCGCTCGTCGGTCAGCGGGCTGGCGACGAGACCCTTGACGTCCTTGGTGACCACGATGGCCGGCGGGGCGTGCCAGACCGGCACGGCCGGCAGCCACTTGGTGGCGATGTCGCGGTTGACCTGCTCCCAGGCGGCCTTCTTGCCGGCCTCGTCGACCGTGGCGTCGGCCTTGGTGATGGCCTCGAACATCTCGGTCATGCCCTGGTCGCCGAACTCGACCTTGCCGCGGCCGAAGAACGTGCCGACGAAGTTGCCCGGGTCGTTGTAGTCACCGGTCCAGCCGAGCAGGTGCAGGTCGTGCTTGCCGAACTGCTGCACGTCGTCCTTGTAGCCGCCGTTCCACGGCCGGGCCACCCCGTTGACCGTGATGCCCACGGCCTTCAGGTCGTTGGCCAGCACGGTGAAGATCTCCTGCGGGTTCGGCATGTACGGCCGCGACACGTCGGTGGGGTAGTAGAAGTTGAGGGTCAACTTCTCCGCGCCCGCCTCCTTGAGCAGCTGCTTGGCCTTCTCCGGGTTGTAGTCGTACTTCTGCACGTCCGGGGCGTAGCCGAGCACGGTGTCCGGCATGAACTCGTCGGCGACCTTGGTGCCACCCGGGCCCTTGGTCTGGACGAGCTGCTGGCGGTTGAGCGCGTACGCGATCGCCTGCCGGACCCGCAGGTCCTTCAGCTTCGGGTTCTTCTGGTTGATGCCCAGGTAGAGGATGTTGAACGCGGGACGGTCGAGGACCTGGTAGCCCTCGCCGGACAGCGCCTTCCGGTCGGCCGGGGCCGGGAAGTCGATGCCCTGGACGGTGCCGGCGCGCAGCTCCTGCTTCCGGGTGTTCTCGTCCTTGATGATCTTGAGGACGAGCTTGTCGACCTTGGCCTTCTCGCCCCAGTAGTCGGCGTTGCGCTCCAGGGTGATCTCACCCTTGGTCTTGTCCCAGCCCGCGAACTTGAACGGACCGGTGCCCACCGGGTGCTCGTTGGCGAACGCGCTGTACTCGAACGAGTCGCCGTTCTGCTTCACCGTGTCGGCGTCGTACTTCTTCAGCGCCTCGGGGCTGGCGATGGAGAGCGCGGTCAGCGCGAAGGCACCCGGGAAGGCGCCCTTGTACTGGTTCATCGTGACGACGGCGGTGCCGTCGTCCTTCGCCTCGCACTTGTTGTAGACCGGCTGGCCCACGCCCTCGGCCTCGTTCTTGGCGAAGCCGCCGAACGTGTCCGAGTAGTAGATCATCTGCGACTGGGCGGCAGCGCCCTTCATGTTGAACCAGCGGTCGAAGTTGAAGCAGACCGCGGCGGCGTTGAAGTCGGTGCCGTCGTGGAACTTCACGCCCTTGCGGAGCTTGAAGGTCCAGACCTTGCCGTCCGGGTCGTGCTCCCAGCTCTCCGCCAGGGCACCCTGAAGCTCGGCGGTACCGGGCTTGTTCTGCACGAGGGTGTCGTACATCTGGCGGATCGGCCGGAACGACTCACCGTCGTCGTTGAAGATCGGGTCGAAGTTCTTCGGGTCCCCGGCACCTGCGAAGACGAAGGTGCCGCCGCTCTTGGCGCCGCTCCCACCCTCGTCGTCCCGGTCGCTCTTGGCGCACCCGGACGCACCGACCGCCAGGGCGGCCGCGGCCGCGAGGGCCACGGCCGTTTTCAGCCTGCTCGCCTGCATCTCTCACCTCTGTCATGCGCATGTATTCACGCCGAGCTGTGACTCAGTCCGTGAGCGGGAGGTTATGGCATGTCACACAGAAGAGGAACGGGCGAAGGGCAATCGCTATCAAGCCGACACCTTCCGAGGCCGCCTCACATCACGGCCCGGTGGCGGGCACACCGCCCACCACCGGGCCGGCGACTCAGACCGCCCGGCGCCCCTCGAAGGCGCGGCCCAGCGTGATCTCGTCGGCGTACTCCAGGTCACCGCCGACCGGCAGGCCGCTGGCCAGCCGGGTCACCGCGATCCCCATCGGCTTGACCATCAGCGCGAGATAGGTCGCCGTCGCCTCGCCCTCGGTGTTCGGGTCGGTGGCGAGGATCAGCTCGCGGACCTCACCGCCGCCCAACCGGGTCATCAGCTCACGGATCCGCAGATTGTCCGGGCCGATGCCCTCCAGCGGATTGATCGCGCCGCCGAGCACGTGGTAGCGCCCGCGGAACTCGCCGGTCCGCTCGATCGCCACCACGTCCTTCGGCTCCTCGACCACGCAGAGCACTTCATCGGTACGCCGTGGATCGCGACAGATCCGGCACTGCTCGGACTCGGCGACGTTGTAACAGGTCGTGCAGAACCGGACCAGCTCCTTGACCTTGCGCAGCGCGCCGGCCAACCGGTTGACGTCGGCCGGATCGGCCGACAGGACGTGGAACGCGATCCGCTGGGCGCTCTTCGGGCCCACGCCCGGCAGCCGGCCCAACTCGTCGATCAGATCCTGGATGGCGCCTTCATACATCTGTCGGCTCAGAACCCGGGCAGGCCGAGGCCGCCCATCCCGCCCGCGACCGGGCCCATCTTCTTCTCGGTCAGCTCCCGGGCCGCCTCGGCGGCGTTGTGCACGGCGGCGACGACCAGGTCCTCCAGCGTCTCCACGTCCTCCGGGTCGACCGCCTTCGGGTCGATCTTGATCGCCTTCAGCTCACCGGTGCCGGCGACGGTGGCGGTGACCAGACCACCACCGGCGGTGCCGGTCAGCTCCGCGTCGGCCAGCTCGGCCTGGGCGGCGGCGATCTGCTGCTGCATCTTCTGCGCCTGCTTCAGCATCTGCTGCATGTTCGGCTGTCCACCTGGGCGCACGGACCGCTCCTTCTCGCACTCGTCTGCTCGGCCGCCGCTCAGCCTATCCGCTGGGACCGACCCCACCCCGTCCGGCGTGGCCGCCCACGCCGGGCCGGACGGGGCCCGAACCGGGAGCGCCGGAACGAACAGTTCCCGGTCGTCGACAAAGGGGCTAGCGGGCGTCCACCTCGTCGATCCGCTCGGCGCCGAACGCGTCGCGGAGCAGGCGTACCGCCTGTTCCTCACTGGACTCGCGCGCGGTGCGCTCGTCGATGACCTCGTCCAGCGGCTCGTCGCCCGGGTCGAAGCCCTCGAAGTTCGCCGGCGCGGCACCGCCCGACCGTTTCGCGCCGCCGCGCACCGGGCCGTCGAAGTCCGGGTCGTACGGCGGTTCACCGGCCCAGTCGGCCTCGGCCGTCTTCCGGGCCGCCTGCCCGGTACGCGGGCCGCGTCCCGCCGCAGCCGCCCGGGCTGCCGCGATCGCGCTGCTCACCGGCGGACCGGTGGACGCGGCCGGCTGCGCCGGTGGCCCGGCCGGTCTCGGCGGGGCCGGTGCGGCGTGGGCGGCCGACGCGCTGGCCGGTGGAGCGGATGCCGACGCCCCGTCCGTGCTCGGCGCGCCACCCGGGCGGGCCGGCTCGGGCCACTCGTCCGCCTTCGCGGGCGCACCACCCGGTTCGGGCCGTTCTCCCGCGCCGGCGGCCGCGCCACCCGGGCGCGCCGGCTCGGGCCAGTCCTCCGTCGGGTCGACGGTGGGAGCGCCGCCGGCGGACCGCATCGCCCCGTTCCGGCCGTTCACACCATCACCCGCGCCGTTCGCCCGCCCCGATCCGCCGGGCGCGCCACCGGCTCGACCCGCACCGTCGGCCGCGCCGGCCGGGTGGGCCCCACCCGGCTCCGGGCGGGCGGGCGGCTCCGGAGGCGGGGATGCCGGTCGGGCCGGCGCGGCGGGTCGGGACGGGCCACCGGGCGACGCGCCGCCCCGCTCGCCGGCCACCTCGCAGCGGATCTGCCAGCGGCCGCCCAGCTCCTCGTAGAGCGCGTCGGTGAGCACGGCGGCGTGATCCGCCATCATCTTCGCCAGCACCGTCGACTTCACGGTCAGCACCAGCGTGTCACCGTCCAGGTCACGCACCACGGCGTCGCGCATCAGCGCGGCGATCCGCTTGTTGCTCCGGTTGACCTTGCCGACCACCTCCGGCCAGACCCGGCGCACCGCCACGGCGTCCAGCGCGCCGGGACTCGCCGCGCCCGGACGGGGCGGCTCGGGCGTGGCCGGATCGGGCATCACCGCCGACGACGGCACCGGACGACGGGCCGGGGCGGCCGGCTCCTGGCCGGTCGGCAGCGGGGAGCCGGCACCCGCGCCCGAACCGACCGGACCGGATGAACCGCCCGGACCGGAAGCACCAGCGGCCGCGGCCGGAGCGCCGGGGACCGGCCGGGAGCCGGCCGTCGCGGCGGCGGCCCGGGCGGCGGCGGGCCCGGTCGGGGCATCGGCAGCCGCCGGCGTGCCGGCGGTCGACGGGTGGACCGCGGCGGCAGCCGCGCCCGGGGCGGGAGCGGCTGGGCGTACCTCCTGGGTGGGGGTGGCCGGCGCGGACGGCGACGGCTCGGCGCCACCCAGCGTGAGCCGGCGTTCCATCCGCTCCAGACGCTGGAGCAGGCCGCCGGACGAGTCGTCCGCGCCGGGCAGCAGCATCCGGGCGCAGATCAGCTCCAGCAGCAGCCGGGGCGCGGTGGTGCCGCGCATCTCCACCAGGCCGTTGTGCACGATGTCGGCGCAGCGGGACAGCGTGGCCGGACCGAGCCGGTGGGCCTGGGCGGCCATCCGCTCGATCTGGTCGGCAGGGCCGTCGATGAGGCCCTTGGCGGCGGCGTCCGGCACCTGCTGGAGCACGATCAGGTCGCGCAGCCGTTCCAGCAGGTCGGAGGCGAAGCGGCGCGGGTCGTGGCCGGCCTCGGCGACCCGGTCGACTGTCGCATAAGCCGCCGCGCCGTCCCCGGCGGCGAGCGCGTCGCACATCTCGTCGATCAGCGCGGAGTCGGTGACGCCGAGCAGCGCGGCGGCCCGGGCGTAGCCGACCCCCTCCGGGCCGGCGCCGGCGATGAGCTGGTCGAGCACGGAGAGGCTGTCCCGCGCGCTGCCGCCGCCGGCGCGGACCACGAGCGGGAACACCGCCGGGTCGACCTTGACGCCCTCGGCCTCGCAGAGCTGCTCCAGGTAGGGCCGGAGCACGTTCGGCGGGAACAACCGGAACGGGTAGTGGTGGGTCCGCGACTTGATCGTGCCGAGGACCTTCTCCGGCTCGGTGGTGGCGAAGATGAACTTGACGTACTCCGGGGGCTCCTCGACCAGCTTGAGCAGGGCGTTGAAGCCGGCCGACGAGACCATGTGCGCCTCGTCGATGATGTAGATCTTGAAGCGGCTGCGGGCCGGCGCGAAGAACGCCTTCTCGCGCAGCTCCCGGGCGTCGTCCACGCCACCGTGGCTGGCTGCGTCGATCTCGATGACGTCGATCGACCCGGGGCCGTCGGGGGCCAGCCCGCGGCACGACTCGCACAGCCCGCACGGCTCGGGCGTGGGGCCCTGCTCACAGTTGAGCGAGCGGGCCAGGATCCGGGCGCTGGAGGTCTTGCCGCAGCCGCGCGGGCCGGAGAAGAGGTACGCGTGGTTGAGCCGCCCGCTGCGCAGCGCCTGCGACAGCGGCTCGGTGACGTGCTCCTGACCGATGACCTCGGCAAACGTGCGGGGCCGGTACTTGCGGTAAAGGGCCAGTGCCACCCGTCCCGCCTCCTCTCGACCGAGCCATTCTGCGCCGGTCGGCCCCGGGTGACCACCCACCACCCCGTGACCCGACCCGCGGCGACGTTACCCGGCCCCGGAGACAGAAAGGCCTCCCGTGCACCCGGCAGAGCTCGCTTATCCTTGCTGCCTTCCGGCCCTGGGGAGGTTCACGAGGTACCGCCGCACGGGAGGTGACGCCAAGCCTACCCGAAGGCTTGTGGATCTTCCCGGAGGGTGGGGTGGCCCGCCGTCGCGGGACCTGTATCCTGGCTCGCGGAGGATTCGCCTAGAGGCCTAGGGCGCACGCTTGGAAAGCGTGTTGGGTTTACACCCTCACGAGTTCGAATCTCGTATCCTCCGCGCTCTCGTGAGCAGGGCCGGCCCCGTCGGGGCCGGCCCTGCTGCCGTCTCCGGCCCCCTCTTCTCCCTCCCCTGACCGACCACCGCCCCGTGGCGGGTGGAGTGTCGATAACGTTTTCTTTACCGGTTCAGGGGGTCGATGGGCACATCAGCGGATGGTGAGGCATTGACAAAGTTAACCGGTTAAGCCGACCATCGTGGATATCTTCGCCGGGTCGGACGCCGGAAGGGCAACCGACGCTCCGACCCGTCCGGGCGGCGAGGGCTCCCCGCAACCATCACCCGTACGGGAGTTCCTCATGATCCAGCGCACCCGCACGCGGGCCTGCCTGGCCGGGGCGGCGGCAGCCGTCACCGCACTGGCCACCACGCTCGTCACCACACCCGCCGCCCAGGCCGCCGCCGGCGCCTGCTCGGTGACCTGGCAGGTCACCAACGACTGGGGCGGCGGCGCCACCACCAACGTCACGATCACCAACACCGGGGCCGCCGTGAACGGCTGGACGCTGGGCTGGGCGTTCCCCGGCAGCCAGGTGATCGGCGACATGTGGAACGCGACGAAGACGCAGTCCGGCGCGAACGCCACCGCCACCAACGTCTCCTACAACGCGAGCGTCCCGGCCGGCGGCACGGTGAGCTTCGGCTTCAACGTCACCTACACCGGGTCGAACCCGACCCCGACCGCGTTCACGCTCAACGGCGCGGCCTGCGGCGACACCACGCCACCGAGCCCGAGCCCGACGGGCAGCCCGAGCCCCACCGGTAGTCCGACCCCGACGCCGGATCCGACCGGCGTCCCCAGCGGCAACCTGGCGCTCAACCGGCCGGTGACCGCGTCGTCGACGGAGAGCCCGAACGCCGCCGCCCAGGCGGTCGACGGCAACGGGGGCACCCGCTGGTCCAGCCTCTACGCCGACCCGCAGTGGTTCCAGGTCGACCTGGGCGCCACGTACCCGATCAACACGGTGCGGCTGCGTTGGGAGGCCGCGTACGGCAAGGCGTACCAGATCCAGACCTCGACCGACGGCACCACCTGGACCCCGGTGTTCAGCACCACGACGGGCGACGGCGGCACCGACGACGTCACGCCGGCCGGGGCCAGCGGCCGGTACGTGCGGATGTCCGGCACCGCACGCGGCACCGCCTGGGGTTACTCGCTCTACGAGTTCGAGGTGTACGCGGTCAAGCCGCCCACCCCGCCCGGCCCGGACTGCGGCCAGGCCCCGGCCGACCCGCAGGCGAACTCGAAGGCCCGCAACCTGATCTGCTACCTGCGCACGCACACCTACGTCAGCGGCCAGACCGACCTGCCGGACGCGGACAAGGTGCAGCAGTTGACCGGCCGCTACCCGGCGATCGTGGCGTTCGACTTCATGGAGTACACCCGGGGCAGCATCGAGACCCAGCAGGTCATCAACTGGGCCAAGGCGCGCAACGGCATCGTCGCGTTCCAGTGGCACTGGTACTGCCCGCGCGGCGGCAACTACTCCGCGCCCTGCGACTTCCAGCCCGACCTGAGCAACCCGTCGTCGAAGCTCTACCAGGACATCGACCTGGTGGTGCGCGAGCTGAAGAAGATGGGCGACGCCGGTGTGCCGGTGCTGTTCCGCCCGCTGCACGAGGCGAACAACAACTACATGTGGTGGGCGAAGAAGGGCCAGGACGCCTACAAGCAGCTCTGGCGGCTGATCTACCAGCGGGCGCAGCTCGCCGGCGCGCACAACATCGTCTGGGTGTTCAACGGGATGGCCAGCGGCCAGGGCACCTCGCTGGCGTCCTGGTACCCGGGTGACGGCTACGTCGACCTGGTCACCTCCGACTACTTCCAGAGCAGCAGCGACTTCGCCACCACCAAGGCGGTCAGCGGCGCCAAGACCACCGGCGTGGCGGAGACGTTCAGCCCGCTCAACCCCAACTCCGACCCGGCGTGGCCGTACTACGTGGTCTGGGCGTCGCGGGACTGGAACGGCAGCGGCAAGGACGTGGCCGGGCTGTGGCGCACCGCGATGGCCAACCCGAGGACCATCTCGATCGACCAACTCCCCGACATGTCCGCGTGGTGACGACCTGATCGCCAGGGGGCCGGGCCCGTCGAGGGTCCGGCCCCCTCCGTCGTACGCCTGACGTCAGCCGCCGAGGTGGCGCAGGACGGCCAGGACCCGGCGGTTGTCGGTGTCCGACGCCGGCAGGCCGAGCTTCGCGAAGATGTTCGCCACGTGCTTCTCCACCACCCCGGGCGTGATCACCAGCGCCGCCGCGATGCCGCTGTTGGACCGCCCCTCGGCCATCAGCGACAGCACCTCGCGCTCCCGTGGGGTCAGCGACGCCACCCCGGCGGTGCCCTGCCCGGCCCGCATCAGGTGGCCGACGACCTCCGGGTCCAGCGCGGTGCCGCCGGACGCCACCCGGGTCAGCGCGTCCACGAAGTCGGCGACGTCGGCGACGCGGTCCTTGAGCAGGTAGCCGACGCCGGCCGGCCGGGCGGCGAGCAGGCGGGTCGCGTAGCGGGTCTCCACGTACTGGGAGAAGAGCAGCACGCCGACGCCGGGATGGTCGCGCCGGATGTCGATCGCCGCGCGCAGCCCCTCGTCGGTGTGCGTCGGCGGCATCCGGATGTCGACGACTGCCACGTCCGGCACGAAGGCGGCGACCGCGGAGCGCAGCGCGTCCGCGTCGGCCACCGCGGCGCACACCTCGAAGCCCCGGTCGGCGAGCAGCCGGACCAGCCCCTCACGCATCATCGCGGCGTCCTCCGCGATCACCACCCGCATACTGTTGCCTCCGTTCACGCGTGAGTGGGCAGGTCGATCTCGACCCGGGTGGGACCACCGGCCGGGCTGTGCACGCGCATCCTCCCGTCCACGACGCCGGCGCGCCGGGCCAGCCCGGCCAGGCCCGGGCCGTCCGGATCCGCCCCGCCTGTCCCGTCGTCGTCGACCGTCAGCGTCAGACGCTCCCCGGAGCCTGCGACACCGAGGCCGATCCGGGTCGCCCGGCTGTGCTTGGCCGCGTTGGCGAGCAACTCGGCGGCGCAGAAGTAGGCGATGGTCTCGATCGCGGGCGCCGGACGCTCGGGCAGGTCGACGTGCACCGCGACCGGGACGGCACTGCTCGTGGCGAGCGTCGCCAGCGCGTCGCCGAGACCGTTGTCGAGGATCGGCGGGTGGATGCCACGCACCAGGTCGCGCAGGTCGGCGAGCGCGTCCTTCGCGCCCCGGTGGGCGAGCGCGACCAGCTCACGGGCCTGCGCGAGGTCGGGCGGCGGGCCGTCGGCCCCGAGCTTCTCGGTCGCCATGCCGAGGTTCATCGCGAGCGTGGCCAGCCGGATCTGCGCGCCGTCGTGCAGGTCCCGTTCCAGCCGGCGCATCATGGTGGCCGCGTCGTCGATCGCCCGGGCGCGGCTGGCCTGGAGTTCGCGTACCCGTTCGGCGAGCCGGCGCGGGCCGAGCAGCCGCCGCATCGCGGCCAGGTCCGGCGTCGTGCCGGCGCGCATCAGCCACGGCGCGACGAGCAGCATGGCCAGGCCGGCGGCGGCGATGAGGAACGTGCCGGCGTACGTCCGCGCGCCGACGAGGCCGAACGGGGTCACCGCCCACACCGGACCGAGGCGGGTGCCGGGCGGGTGGTTGCGGAACAGCGGCCACCAGAGCGGGTAGCTGAGGTTGACCGGGCCGAGCAGGTAGCAGAACAGCCCGTAGCCCTGGGGGATGGCCAGCGGCACCTTGAGCAGGCCGTATCCGACGGCACGCCAGCCCGGCCCGTCGGCGACCAGGGCACCGATCCGGTTCGAGGCCCGCGGTGGCGGAGCCGCCACGTGTACGCCGAGCAGCCGGCCGGCGATCCGGCGGTGCACCGCGCCGGTGGCGCGCCCGGCCGGCGCGGCCAGCACGACCAGGAGCGCGACGGTGAGCGGCAACAGCACCAGGAAGATCGGCGCGACGGCCGGCGCGGGCTGACGGGACATGCCTCCGGTGGCCCAGAGGACAAGCGCGCCCAGCGCCGGTACGAGCGCCGGCACCGCCAGGATCGCGACCGCGCTGACCACCCCGACCAGGCAGAACACCGCCCGGCGCAGGGTCTGCGCGGTGAACGGGGCGCGCAGCGCGGTCACCGGCCCATTGTCGCCTGTCACGCGTCGCGCCGACGGAGCAGCAGGCCGCCGCCGAGAATCGCCACGGCCGCGTACCCGCCCATCAGCAGCACGCTGACCCAGCCGGCGAACAGCCCGGGGGTCGGCGTGATCACCGCGACGGAGTTGAGCAGCATCAGCAGCGGGACGAAGCGGCCGACCGCGATACCGTCCGCGCCGAACAGTCCGACCGCGAACGACGGGACGAACACCAGCGCGAACAGCACGCCGATCGCGGCACCGGAGTGCCTGACGACAGTCCCGACGCCCACGCCGATCAGCGCGGTGGCCGCCAGGTAGCCGCCGGTGAGCAGGACCGCGCCCAGGATCCGCGGGTCGCCCAGCGAGGCGGCCGGGATGGCGGTGCCGCGGATCGCGAGTTGCCCGCCCAGGTAGCCGGCGAAGCTGGCGAGCAGGCCGACGACGAGCGCCGCGCCACCGCCGACGGTGGCCTTCGCGGCCAGGACGGTCCGGCGACGGGGGACGGCGGCGAACGTCGAACGGATCATCCCGGTGCCGTACTCGCCGGTCACCGCGAGGACGCCGAGCGCGCCGAGCAGGAGTTGGGCCAGAATGGCGCCGCTCAGGCTGTTGTTCAGGATCTGGGCGGTGGTGGCCACCGGCGTGTGCCCGCGGTAGCCGAGTCCCACCCCGACGCCGGCCGCCGCCATCGAGAGCACCGCCGCCGTCGCCAGCCACCACGTCGACCGGACGCTGGTCAGTTTGATCCATTCCATCCGGGCCGCGTGCCGGAATCCGTAGCCGCTCATGACACATCCGTTCCGTGGTAGTCGGTGACCCGCGAGGTGAGGCGGAAGAACGCGTCCTCCAGGTTGTCGCCGCCGGCCGCGAGTTCGGCGACGGTCGTCTCGGCCAGCAGCCGGCCCCGGCCGATGACCACCAGCCGGTCCACGGTCAGCGCCGTCTCGGCGATCAGGTGGCTGGACACGAACACGGTCCGGCCCTCGGCGGCGAGCCCGCGCAGCAGGTCCCGGATCCAGCGGATGCCCTCCGGGTCCAGCCCGTTGACCGGCTCGTCGAGCAGGAGGACGCCCGGGTCGCCGAGCAGCGCGAACGCGATCCCGAGCCGCTGGCGCATGCCCAGCGAGTAGGTGCCGGCGCGCCGGTCCGCCACGCCGGACAGCCCGACCACGCGGAGCACCCGCTCGACCCGGGACCCGGGGATGTCGTTGCTCGCGGCCAGCGCGGCCAGGTGCGCCCGCCCGCTGCGGCCGGGGTGGAACGCGCCGGCGTCGAGCAGCGCGCCGACGGTCCGCAACGGCCAGGTCAGGTCCGCGTACCGGACGCCGTCGACAAGCGCCTCGCCGTGGTCCGGGGCGTCCAGGCCGAGGATCATCCGCATCGTCGTGGACTTCCCGGACCCGTTCGGGCCGAGGAAGCCGGTCACCACGCCCGGCTGCACCCGGACGGTGAGCCTGTCCACGGCGGTCCGGTTCCCGTAGCGTTTGGTCAACTCACGTAGTTCGATCACGGGATCGACGCTAGGCATCGCGCTCGGCAGCGGTAAGCCGGAAACCATCCGACCTGGTCCGGGGGTTTTCCACCCCGACGGGCGGGCTACCGTTCCAGGGCGACAGCGGGATCCGTCGTCGTACACATGTTCCATCCACAGGCTGTGGACGCCGAGAGGACCGGATGAGTTACCAGCTCAGTGCCGTGGTCGCCGACGTCGAGGTGCTGCGCGAGCAGACCGCCGACCTGGACCACGCGGTGCTGGCCGCGCTCCGGCAGGACTTCGCGCTGCTGCCGGTCACCCCGCAGCTCGTGGCGGAGCTGACCGGCGAGCCGCCGGATTTCGCCGCCGAGGAGCCCTGCGCGGTACGCCCGTTCCGGCTGGTCCTCTCGCCGCCGCTGGCGGGGCTGTTGGCCCGCTGGTCGAAGCGCGGGCCGGTGGCGTACCTGGAGGCGGAGTTCGCCGGCGGGCTCGGCCACCAGGCGGCGGTGGTGTGGCTGGACGGCGACGTGACCTGGGGCCCGCGCTTCGACGGCGCGCTGGACCGGCCACGGGCACAGTGGCCGATCAACACGGCGCTGGCCCGGCTCGGCGCCGAGCCGGGCGCGTGGATCGACCCGTTCGCCGAGCTGGGCCTGCACCTGGAGCGCGACACGGCCGGCTGGTTGGCGCACGGCCGGCGCGGGCTGTCCGCCGACTACTGGGACGAACTGGCCGAGGAGTGGGAACTGCGCCAATCCGGCCCGCACCAGCAACCTCCTCGCCCCGGTCCCGTTGGGGACTGGGGGATTGCATGAAAATACGACAATTCGGCTTTATCGCCACACTGCTCGCCGCCGCTTCCATTGCCGGGAGCGGCGTCCATCCACATGGGCCGGACGTGCCGGCCCGACCGGTCGGCGCCGCCGAGGTGGTCAGCCTGGACGGCCTGCGCAACGCGGGGTTCGGCGACACCGAGGAGGACCTCACCCGGCGCGGCCTGCTGCGCACCGACGAGGAGACCTGCGGGCCCACACTGGCGGGGCACGGCGAGGTCAGCCCGATCTTCGTCGACGACCGGCTCGTCCTGCTCTGGCTCGACGACCCGATGACCACGCCGGAGGGGATCAGCGCCGGCACGCCGGTCGGCGAGGTCCGCACCGCGTACCCCGGCGCCGCCGCGCTGCCGGCGCCGCCCGGCAGCCACCGCTTCGCCGGGCTGCTCGCCCGCGACGGCGACCGCGCGTACCTGTTCCTGCACGACGGCGTCACCGTCCGGGAGATCATCGCCGGGTACGCGGACTGGGCCCGCCGCCTCTTCGACGAGGGCTACGGCCCCTGCTGACCGGCCGGTCACGCGCGGTCCGACAAGCTGATTGTCCGACATCGACCACCGTGGAATCATCTCCCTGCTCGCGCAGATCGCGCAGCTCTAACGGGGGAGTACATTGTGCGTACAACCATGTCCGTTCCATGGTGGAGACCGCTGGCGAGGTGGGCGGCCGTCACCGCCCTGAGCGCCACCGCGGCGGGCCTGCTGGCCGGGCCCGCCGCCGCCGCCCCAACGACCGGTCCCTCGCCGCGACCCACGACGACGGCCGAGCAACCGCGTCCGGCGACCGTGCCGTCGGCGGCACCGACCACCACTCCGGCTCCCACCGCGACGCCGGCCCCGGCAAAGCCTGCGGCGGTCGCCAGCACGGCCGCCACCTGCGGTGGGCCGCTTCCGCTGGGCAAGGTCACGAACTGCGCGTCGATCACCGGCGCCGCGCAACACACCTGGACGGTCACCTCGACGGTCGACCAGGACACCCTGCTCGTCCGGCTCCGGCAGGTCTCGGGGGATGGTGTCGGCGCACAGGTCACCGGTCCCGACGGCAGCAACGCCTGCTACGCCGGCCCATACCTGAACGACTGCCGGCTCGGCGCGGCAGGCACCTACCGGATCACGGTGACGCTCACCTACGGCACCGGCAAGGGCGCCTACTCGCTGTCGGCGGAGTCGATGCGCACGCCCTCCACCTGCGCCACCCTGCCCGAGAGCTTCTTCTCCTTCGCCTCGACCGGTCGCAGCGGCACGCTGCCCGCCGGCCTCGCCGCCCGCTGCTTCACGTTCACGCAGCCCACCGGCACCGTGCTGCACCTGGCCGACCCGGGAGGCGCCGAGGACGTCCAGGGCAACATCCTGGACGGGCAGTTCCAGCGGATCTGCTCGGTGCGCTACGCCACCGAGTGCACGCTCGGCTCGCCGGGGCCGTACCGGCTCTTCCTGGAGGAGACCTACGGCACCAAGGCCGCCTACACCCTCAAGATGCCGCGGATCTCGCGGTCGGTCGGCTGCCCGGCCCTGCCCCTGACCACCTTCGGTGACCCGGGCTCGGCGGTCGGCACCGGCACTGTACCGCCGAGCGAGGGGGTCGGCTGCCAGAAGCTGCGGGTCGCCACCCCGGGCCCGCTGCTCGTCCGGATCGAGCAGTACGCGAATCAATACCTCGACTGGCAGGTATACGACGACGCCGGCCAACTGGTGTGCTCGGAGTACGACTCCTGGCGTTCCTGCGCGACGCCAGCCGCCGGCCCCTACACGCTGCTGATGCGGAACTGGAACTGGGAGCCGGTCACCTACCGGGTGGCGGTGGCGCGACTCGACCGGGCCGAGGGCTGCGCCGACCCCGCCGGACTCGCCTGGGACCAGCCGACCCTGACGGTGCACCAGACCTCGGCGGTGCAGACCAACTGCCAGCAGTTCCACGGCACGGCCGGCGAGCGCGTCATGGTCTACCGGGCCCCGGACCGCTACAACGACCTCTCGTCCTGGCTCGTCGACGAGCAGGGTGCCGTGCTGTGCACCGAGTGGTCGGAGGAGGACGGCTGCGTCCTGCCGTCGACCGGCACCTTCCGGGTCGTCTCCTACCTCGCGAGGTGGGAGCCGGAGGACACCGGCCTGACCTACCGGCTGCAGATCCGCAACCTCAGCGACGCCAGCGGCTGTCCGGCGGTCACGCCCGGGGCGTACAACGCTGCACCGGCCGGCGCGCTCGGCGGCGTCCGCTGCCGCGTCCTGGACCTGACCGAGGGCACCTTCCGGATCAAGGCGGCCGGCGAGGACAACTACCGGCAGTACGCGACCGTCTACGACGACGCCGGGCACAAGGTCTGCACGGACGTGCGGTGCGAGATTCCCGCCGCCGGGTGGTACACCCTGGTGCTCAGCGGCGGCGCACCCGACGCGGTGATCGACAACGGCCTGCGGTACCACCTCGCGGTGCTGCCGTGGATGCCGTCCGACTGCCGGCCGGTGTCCGACACCGGTTGGCAGGACGCGCCGGTGCGGGGACGCCTGAGCACTCCGGCCCAGTTTGACTGCCTCCAGCTGAGCAGCCCCGCCGGCGCCCTTCTCACCGGGCTGTTCCCAGGCGACGCCACCGGAGCCGGCTGGCCCGAGATGACGGTGCTCGACGCCACCGGGGCCTCCGTGTGCGACGAGTACTCGTTGCGGCAGTACCACTGCGAGCTGACCGGCCAGGCGCCGTTCCGCGCCGTACTCAACTCGGGCAACGGCGACGCGGACGGTCCGTACTCCCTCGCCTTCACGCGCACCGACGGCCCGCCCGCCTGCCCGGCGCTGCCGGCGGGTGCGACGGGTGCCACGGTGACCACGGGCACGGACCGCTTCGGGGTCTGCCTCTCGATCCCGGCCGACGCGCGCGGGGCCACGGAATCGATCACCTGGAAGCGGACCAGCGGCACCGGTGACGCCCGCCTGTCCGTGTTCGACTCGGCCGGCCGGCGCTACTGCGGGCCGACCGGCTACGCCGTCGAGCGAACGATCTCCTGCGCGCTACCCACCGGCCCGGTCACGGTGATCCTGGAGGCCGACGCGGTCGACGCCACCTATCAGCTCACCCACCGGGACGCCAGCCTGCCGGCGAGCTGATCGGCGACGGAACGGAAAACGCCCGGTCGATCCTTGCGGATCGACCGGGCGTTCTCGCATCTCACGAGCGGTGGCGGCGGGATTTGAACCCGCGGAGGGCGTAAACCCTCACACGCTTTCGAGGCGTGCTCCTTAGGCCACTCGGACACGCCACCGCCGACGAGGGTACAGGACCACCGCTTCGGACGCCGAACCGGTATCCCGTCGGCCGGCCTGGCAGGATCTTTGCCATGAGTACGCACATCGGCGCTGAGCCGGGAGAGATCGCCGAGCGGGTCCTGATGCCGGGTGACCCGCTGCGGGCCAAGTGGATCGCGGAGACCTACCTCGAGGAGGCCCGCTGCTACACGACGGTGCGCGGCATGCTGGGCTTCACCGGGCGGTGGAACGGCGTCGACGTCTCCGTCCAGGGTTCCGGCATGGGCATGCCGTCCGCCTCCATCTACGCGCACGAGCTGATCAACGAGTACGGCGTGAAGACGCTGATCCGGGTCGGCTCGTGCGGCGCCCTGACCGAGGACCTGCAACTGCGGGACGTGGTGGCGGCCATCGGCTCGTCCACCGACTCGAACATGAACCGGATGCGCTTCGACGGGCTGATCGACTACGCCCCGGTCGCCGACTTCGGGCTGCTGCGTACCTCGGTCGAGGTGGCCGAGCGGCGCGGCATCACCATGCGGGTCGGGCCGATCCTGGCCGCGGACGCCTTCTACACCGACCGGCCGGACCTGTACGACGCGCTCGCCGACTACGGCGTGCTGGCGGTGGAGATGGAGTCGGCGGCGCTCTACACGATCGCGGCCCGGTTCAAGGCCCGCGCGCTGACCATCCTGACCGTGAGCGACCACATCAAGACCGGCGAGAAGACCACGTCGCAGGAGCGTGAGCAGACGTTCGGCCAGATGGTCGAGATCGCCCTCGACACCGCCATCGCCTGACCGACCCTCCGCCGGCTACCCCCTCGCCGCCCCCGTCACCACCCGGTGCCGGGGGCGGCGTCTCGTTTGAGAAGGGGCCCCATCTATACCGCAGGCGTTAACAGGGGGCCCGGCCTTACCGGAAGAAGGCGCGCAGCAAGGCGGCGCTCTCCGGGGCCAGGACGCCGGGGTAGACCTCGGGGCGGTGGGGGATCCGGCGGTCGCGCAGGACGTCCCAGAGCGAGCCGACCGCGCCGGTCTTCGGTTCCCACGCGCCGAACACCACTGTCGAGACCCGGGCGAGCGCGATCGCGCCGGCGCACATGGTGCACGGCTCCAGCGTCACCACCAGCGTGCAGCCGTCCAGCCGCCACCGGCCCAGCCGCTGCGCGGCGCGGCGCAGCGCCAGCACCTCGGCGTGCGCGGTCGGGTCGCCGGTCAGTTCCCGCTCGTTGCGCCCGATCGCCAGTTCCCCGCCGTCGGGCCCGTAGAGCACAGCCCCGACCGGCACGTCGTCGACGCCCTCGTTCGGCGTCGGCCCGTCCGGGCCGGTCGCGGCGACGTGCAGGGCCCGGCGCATCCACAGCTCGTGCCGCTGCCGGCGCCCCACCGCACCCGGGTCGGCCAGTCCTTCGTCCGCGCCCGGCCCTGCCCGTCCGGGTCGACCCGGCGTCGGCTGGCCGGGTCGCAGCGTCTCCAGCGCCGGGTCGGTGGCGTCGGCCGGTTCCACGGCGCCGGGCGTCACGGACTCGCCGGGCTCAGACCTCACGCAGCTCCTCGACCTCGTCCGCGCAGCCGAGCACCTGGCAGATCTCGGCGGTCACGTCGGCCGGCATGTTGCCCTCGTGCGCGCAGAGCGCGAGCAGCTTCGGCGCCGGGATGCCGAGGTCGGCGAGGAGGTCGGCGTCGCCCACCGGGTCGGCCTCCGGGTCCACGGCCGGCTGCTCGGTCTCGTCGTCGCCGCCGGACGGGCGCGGCTCGTCGACGTCCTCCAGGCCGGTGACCGAGGTCTTCAGGTCGCCGACCAGCAGCGCGCCCAGCCGGGACTCCTCCGCGTACGCCGAGTCGGAGCCGAAGACCCGCAGGTCCTCCCCCTCGTCGAGGCGCAGGACGACCAGGTAGGTGTCGTCCGCCTCGACGAACAGCAGGGAGAGGTCGGCGTCCGGCTCGACGTCGCGCAGCCGGTCGGCCGCCTCCTCGATGTCGGTGACGCCCCGCAGGCTGACCTCGCCGGCGGTCCAGCCGCCGTCGATGCGCGCCACGGCAGCAGCGAAGTACGACACGGTCCCCCCAAATTGGCCTCGGCAGCATGCCGACACGTCACGCGATGCACGTTAACCGGTCGGGTCGGCGGGCGACCGGTCAACGCCCCGACAGGGGCCGGGCGTTCCTGGAGAAAGTCGCCTCAGCCGGCCACGCGGCGACGGGTGGCGATGAGCTGGCGCAGGCGTTCGCTGCGCGCCCGCTGCGGCCGCTCGCGCTGCTGTACCGCACGGGCACCGGCCAACTCGGCAAGGAGTTGCAGGCGACGGCGGCTCCGATCGGGGTCGAGCCGCGGCGGTGTGGTCCAGGCCATACGGCGAGCGTGAACCGTCACCGCGCGTACGTCAAGATGGTCTTCGCTACGCAGCGAAAGCGGCACGTAAGGTCACCAGAGCGGCCAGTCGCCGGTCTGCGCCCACCGCACCGCGACGATCGCGGCGGCGATGCTCCAGCCGCCCGCGGTGACGATCGCCACCCCGGTCGCCACCCCCCGGTCGCCGTGGCGGACCAGCACCGCGGCGACCGCCCAGGCGACGCCGCCGGCCAGCACCGTCCACCAGGCGTAGCCGGGCACGTCGCGGCCGACCAGCCCGAACAGCAGCAACCAGGCGAAGGTGACCACCGCGCCGAGCGCCACGCCGGCACCGGTCACCGGGTACGGCTCGCGGTAGCTGGGACGCATCGGCCCGCCGGACGGGAAGAGCCCCGACGGGGTACGCGGCGGCGCGTGGAACGCCCCCGGACCGCTCGCTCCGGCTGCCCCGTGCCACCCGTTCGTCACCGCTGCTCCCCTCCCGACCCATCGCCCCCGAGGTCACCCACCGTGACCGGCCGGTGTGACCGGGTCGGCGCTTTCGTTCCCACGGTAGTGGTCTGCCAGGATGATCGGATGCGCTCGCCATCGATCGGCCGCCGCGCGCGTCCGGCGTTCCCGGTCCTGTTGCTCGTCGCGGCGTTGGCCGCCGGGTGCGACCGGCCCGCGGCGCCCGCGGACGCGTGGCAGGACCCGAGCCCGATGGTGACGGCGACGCAACCCGCCGAGCCGACGGCGAGCCCGACCCCACCGGCCGCCTCCGCCGCCCCGACCGCCACCGTCGCCCCGACGCCGTCGCGCCCCGCGCCGCGACGCGTCTTCCCGGTCCGGGCCGGCAACGTCGACTACCACCCGACGCACGGCGGCTACCCGGGCACCGACGTCTTCGCCGACTGCGGCGAGCCGGTGGTGGCGGTCACCGACGGGGTGGTGCTCGAGGTGAGCCGGGTGGACCGGTTCGACAAGCGGGGGCCGTTGGGGCCGAACAACGGCGGGCTCTCGGTCTCGCTGCTCGGCGACGACGGGGTGCGCTACTACGGTTCGCACCTGAGCGCGATCACGTCCGGCGTCGATGCCGGCGTCCGTGTCCGCGCCGGGCAGCAGCTCGGCAAGGTGGGCCGCACCGGCAACGCCAACAACGTGTGCCACCTGCATTTCGGGCTCTCCCCGAAGTGCTCCGGCCACGACGACTGGTGGATCCGTCGCGGGGTGGTCTGGCCGGCGCCCTACCTGAACTCCTGGCGCAAGGGCGGCAACCGGTCGCCGGTCGCCGAGGTCACCGCCTGGCAGCGCAAGCACGGCTGCCCGGCGTCGCCGGGCCGGTCCGCGGCGGGCGGCTGACCCGACGCGCGGGTCGGGCGGCTGACCGACGCGCGGGTCCGGCGGCGCACGGCGGGCGGCCGGAGCGCGTAGGTTCCACTGCATGACTGCCCGAGATCCCCTCGCCGATCTGCGCCGGATCGCGTTCCTGCTGGAACGGGCCAACGAGGCCACCTACCGGGTGCGGGCGTTCCGGTCGGCGGCCGCGGCGCTGGGCGCGTTGCCGGCCGACGAGGTGGCCGAGCGGGCCCGCACCGGCAAGCTGACCGAGCTGGCCGGCGTCGGCGACGTCACCGCCCGTTGCGTGGCCGAGTCGCTGGCCGGCGAGGAGCCGGTCTACCTGCGTCGGCTGCTGGCCACCGAGGGCACCGACCTGGACGAGGAGGCGGCGACGCTGCGGGACGCGTTGCGCGGCGACTGCCACACCCACTCGGACTGGTCGGACGGCGGCTCACCGATCGAGGAGATGGCGCTGGCCGCGGTCGAGCTGGGGCACGAGTACGTGGTGCTCACCGACCACTCGCCCCGGTTGAAGGTGGCCCGCGGCCTGACCGCGGACCGGCTCCGCCGCCAGCTCGACCACGTGGCCGCCGTGAACGAGGCGCTGCCGAAGGGTTTCCGCATCCTCACCGGCATCGAGGTCGACATCCTCGCCGACGGCTCACTCGACCAGACCGACGAGTTGCTGGCCCGGCTGGACGTCGTGGTCGGCTCGGTGCACAGCGGCCTCAACGACGAGCGGGCGAAGATGACCCGCCGGATGGTGACCGCGATCGCCAACCCGCACCTGGACATCCTCGGGCACTGCACCGGCCGGATGGTGTCCTCCCGGCCGGCCGGCGTGACCGGGCCGGGCGACAAGGGGCACCGGCCGCGTACCCGCAAGGAGAGCGAGTTCGACGCGGACGCCGTCTTCGCCGCCTGCGCGGAGCACGACGTCGCCGTCGAGATCAACTCCCGGCCGGAGCGGCAGGACCCGCCGAAGCGGCTGATCCGCCGCGCGTTGGAGGCGGGCTGCCGGTTCGCCATCGACACCGACGCCCACGCTCCCGGGCAGCTCGACTGGCAGCGCTTCGGGTGTGAGCGGGCGGCGCGCTGCGGCGTACCGGCCGACCAGGTGATCAACACGTGGACCGCCGACCGCCTGGTGAAGTGGACGGCGGGCCGGGGCTGAGCGGTCAGGCCCGGGCGGCCGGCTCGACCGGGCGGGCGGCGGGCGCCACCGGCGTCGGGGCGGGCCGCCGCCGGCCGACCAGGCCCTGCGCGACCGCCACCCCGACCAGCACGATCAGCGCGCCCACCGGTTGGTGCCAGTTCATCCGCTCGCCGAGCACCACGGCGCCGACCACCACCGCGAAGATCGGGACCAGGTACGTCACGGTGGACGCCGTGCTGGCCCCGGCCAGTCGGATGTTGCGCAGGTTGATCACGAAGGCGAGCCCGGTACCGAGCGCGCCGAGCGCGAGCACACTGGCCACCACCCGGGGCGACAGGTCGGTCGGCGCCGGCGGCGCACCGGCCACCAGCGGCGCGGCCAGCGCGAGCTGCGCGGTCGCCACGAGCAGTTGGGCCGCCGACAGCGACAGTCCCGAGTACGCGCGGCCGGCGATGAACTTCTTCTGGTACGGAATCGCCAGCCCGTAGCAGGCCGCCGCCCCGAGGCACATGAGCTGGCCGGTGAAGTGCGCGCCACCGACGCCCGCCCAGACACCGAGCACCACCAGCACGCCGACGAAGCCCAGCGCCAGCCCGACCGCCCGGCGCGCGGTCAGCCGCTCGGTGCGGAACACCAGCACCGCCAGCGGCAGCACGATCAGCGGCGTGGTGGCGTTCCAGATGCCGGCCAGCATGGACTCGACCCGCTGCTCGCCGTAGCCGAACAGGGTGAACGGCAGCGCGACGCCGAACGCGGCGACCACCAGCAGGTGGCCCCAGACCGCCGGCTCGCGGGGCAGCCGGTCGCGCAGCACGACCAGCACCACGAGCAGCGTGGCCGCGCCGGTGGCCACCCGGTAGAGCGTGAGGTGCACGGGGTGCAGCTCACCCACCCCCACCTTGATGAAGAGGAAGCTGGAACCCCAGATCGCGGCCAGTGCGACGAACCCGGGCAGCCAGCTCCGCAGCGGTGCCCGGTCAGGAGCGAAATCCATGTTCACCCCTGACACTCTGCCCCTCCGGTACGACGAAGTCGCGCGGATTTCGGACGCCGTGTCGACCGCCACAGCAACCGACCTACAGTGGGGACGTTGACCGGTCGAGGAGGTGACAAGTCGATGGCCGCGCCGCTGCGTTTCGATCCGCTCGTCGATTTCGACGGGATGTGGACCACCCGGCTCGCCGACCGTTACCTCCCGTTGCGCGAGCTGCCCGACGCGCGCTACGAGTGCATCGACGGAAGGCTGGTCATGACCCCCGCCGAGACCGGCACCAACAGCTATGCCGAGGGTGAGCTGCTCCACCTGCTCAAGCCGGCGGCGAAGGAGGCCGGCTTCTACGTCTTCGGCCAGGTGAACCTGACGTTCGCCCCCGACAGGTGGATCCAGCCCGACCTGACCATCCTGCACACCCTGCCCGGAACCGAGCAGGAGGACCGGTGGATCCCGGTTCGGCTGTGCACGATGGCGGTCGAGTTCGTGTCGCCGGGAAGCCGCCGGCAGGACTTCGTGGACAAGCCCCGCCGCTGCGCCGAAGGCGGGGTGCCGTACTTCATGCGCGTGCAGATCGCCCGACAGCTCCGGCACGTCGGCGTCGAGTTCCTCTCGCTCGACAACGGCGGCTACGTCAGTACGGCTCAGGCGGTCAGCGGCCAGCGGCTCAAACTGGACCTGCCGTTCCCGATCGACTTCGACCCCGCCGATCTGCTGCCCTGAACACGGCAAACGGGCTCGACACCGGGGTGACCCGGTCACGTAGGGTCGCCCCGTGGGACGAATCGATGACCTCGCCAACCGGTACGTGGCGGAGTGGGCTCCGCTGAGCCCGACCGGGGCCACCTACGTCGGCATCGCCGGCTACGACGACCAGCTCGACGACCTGTCGCCCGAGGGCTACGCGGCCCGTGCCGAGCTGGCCCGGCGCACGCTGGGCCAGCTCGACGTGACCGAGGCGGAGACCGAGGCGGAGCGGACCGCGCAGGAGGCGATGCAGGAACGCCTCGGCCTGGAACTCGCCCGCTACGACAGCGGCGAGACCACGAGCGAAGTCAGCGTGATCACGAGTGGGCTGCACGAGCTGCGGATGGTCTTCGACCTGATGCCGACCGACGGCGAGGAGGCGAAGGCGAACGTCGCCACCCGGCTCAACCGCTTCGCGTCCGCGCTGGAGGGCTACAAGCGCACGCTGCGTGAGGCGGCGGCGGCCGGCCGGGTCAGCTCGCAGGTGCAGCTCGTCGAGGTCGCCAAGCAGTGCGACATCTGGGTCGACCCGGACGGCGACAACTTCTTCCACGGCCTGGCCGAACGCCTCGACGCGGACGGCACGCTCGGCGCCGAGCTGCGCAAGGGCGCCGCCGCCGCGACCGCGGCCACCGCCGAGTTCGGGCACTTCCTCCGCACCGAGCTGGCCCCCGTCGGGCGGCAGAAGCAGGCCGCCGGCCGGGAGCGCTACGAACTGGCCTCGCAGTACTTCCTCGGCGCGAAGGTCGACCTGGACGAGACGTACGCCTGGGGTTTCGCGGAGCTGGCCCGGCTGGAGGCCGAGATGCGGGCGGTGGCCGCGCGGATCGTCGGCCCCGGCGCCTCGGTCGACGACGCGGTCCGTGCGCTCGACGCCGACCCGGCGCGGACGGTCCGCGGCAAGGAGGCGTTCCGCGACTGGATGCAGGCGCTCGCCGACCAGGCGATCAGCGAGCTGGACGGCACCCACTTCGACATCCCGGAGCAGGTCCGCCGCATCGAGTGCTGCCTGGCGCCGACCAGCGACGGCGCGATCTACTACACCGGCCCGAGCGAGGACTTCTCCCGGCCGGGGCGGATGTGGTGGGCGGTGCCGCAGGGCATCACCGAGTTCTCCACCTGGCGTGAGGTGACCACGGTCTACCACGAGGGGGTGCCGGGTCATCACCTCCAGGTCGCGCAGACCGCCGTCCGGGCCGACCTGCTCAACCGCTGGCAGCGGCTGCTCTGCTGGGTCTCCGGGCACGGTGAGGGCTGGGCGCTCTACTCGGAGCGGCTGATGGACGAGCTGGGCTACCTGGCCGACCCGGGAGACCGGCTCGGCATGCTCGACGGGCAGGCGTTGCGGGCGGCCCGGGTGATCGTCGACATCGGCATGCACCTGGAGCTGGAGATCCCGGCGGACAATCCGTTCGGCTTCCACCCGGGCGAGCGCTGGACGCCGGAGCTGGGTTGGGAGTTCATGCGGGCGCACTGCCGGGTGCCGGACGAGACGCTGCGCTTCGAGCTGAACCGCTACCTCGGCTGGCCGGGGCAGGCCCCCTCCTACAAGGTGGGCGAGCGGATCTGGTTGCAGGCCCGGGAGGACGCGAAGGCCCGCAAGGGCGCCGACTTCGACCTGAAGGAGTTCCACCGCCAGGCGCTCGACCTGGGCGCGCTGGGGCTCGACCCGCTGCGTCGGGCGCTGGGAAGGCTCTGAGGACGACGGTGGCCGGGCGTCGGAGGGACCTCCGACGCCCGGCCGTTTCCGTGGTGCGCCCGGATCAGGCCAGGTCGACCCGGAGCACCGGTTTGGCGGTGAGCGAGTTCGAGTGCTCGTACGCCAGCTCGATCACCGGGTCGTCGAAGCTGATCGGGATCGGCGAGGTGATCGGGATGCCGTCCGGGAAGGGCAGCTCCGGTGTCAGCGTGATCTTGATGCCGAGCAGGTGCCCGACGAACCGGGTGGCGTAGAACGCCACGTCACCGGAGACGGTGAGCCGGTCGGTGACGTACCGCTGCTTCTTGCCCGCCGGGCCGCTGGCCAGCAGCGTGAAGTCGTCGGTGACGGCCTTGTCCATGGTGAACTTCAGGCACTTGAGCTTGCCCCGGTAGGTGGGCAGCTCGACGATGCCCTCGAAGCGCAGCCCGGTCATGGTCACCTTGGAGCCGGTGAGCCGGGAGGGCGGGTCGGCCACGAGCGGCTGGTCGGGGTCGGCGGCCAGTTTGGGCAGCGGCTTGCCCTCCTCGACCGGCTTGGGCTTGGTCGGGGCGGGGTCGGCGTCGTCGCAGTCGGCGCCCGGCTTCGCCGGGGTCGACGGCTTGGCGCTGCCGCTGGGCTTCGGTGTGCCGCTCCCGCTCGGGGTGGCGGCTGCGGCGGCGGGGGCCACGGTCGTCGGCGTCGGCGACGGCTCGGCCTTTTCCTCCCCGCCGGTGAACAGGCCGGTGATGCCGTCGACGAGGTCGGTCAGCAGGTTGCCACCCGGGTCCTCGGCCGGCGGCGCGGTCGTGGCGGTGGCGCTCGGGCTGGCCGACGGCGATGCCGACGCGGTCTTCGAGGCGGACGGCTTCGGTGCCGGCGCCGACGTGGTCGGGCAGGCCGCCGGCGCGGCGACCGCCGGCCGCTGGTCGCGGAGCGCCACCAGGCCGGCCAGGGAGACCGCGAGAACCAGCAGAATCGCGTACGCCCGGGGCGCGTAGCCCGGCCCGTGGGGCGTGTCCGGCCCGACCGGGTCGACGGGTGACGCCTCGCGCAGTGGGTTACGCGGCTCCGGCAACGTGTCGGTGAGGACGCCGGTGGCGTCGTCCTGCCGCTGCCGGGGCGGCAGCAACTCGTCGACCAGGGCCGGCTCCGGCTCCTCGGCCGGCTCCGTCGCCGGCTCGTCGACCGGCTGGGCCGGCTTCGGGTCGCGGGCGGTTTCCTTGCGCGGCACCCAGGCGAAGCCGAGCGCGCTGCCGATCATGCCGAGCAGCAGGCCGATGAAGAAGCCGCCGAGGTTCACGCCGATCAGCGAGTAGAGCGCGGTGATCGCCGCGACCACCGCGTAGAACATCCGCTGGGCCGGGCTGAACCAGAGCAGCATGCCGCAGGTCACGAGGATGGTCGGGATGAGCCAGGACAGGAAACCGGTGGGCCCCATCTGGAACGTGAGGCCGTTGAGGCTCATCTGGGTGGTGGCGAAGATCTCCAGACCGGCCAGCGCGGTGAAGAGCCCGCCCCAGAACGGTCGCGCCCGGCGCCACCGGCGGAAGCCACGCCACGCCTGGCCGGGCCGACCCGGCCGGGCCTGCTGCGTCTCGGCGGTTGTCACGTACTCCTCCTGGCGGTGCTGACGGGGTGAGACATGGCCGAGGCTCGCGGAGGGCGCCCTCCGCGAGCCTCGCCATCAGATCAGAAGCACTCCTTGGCGTCCTTGCCCACGTTGACCTTCAGCTTCAGGCCGTTGAGGGTGAAGACGCCGGCGCTGGTGGAGCGTGCCACCTGCTCCAGCTTCGTGATGGTCACCTTGTCCGCGCTCTGCCCGAACGCGCCGGGCTGGCCCTTCGTCGGGTTGAGGTCGTTGGCGTCGCGGCCGATCTGGATGTTCTCGAACGTGGCGTCGCCCTCGAGCGACTCCATGTCGATCAGCAGGTTGGTCGCGGTGGCCGGCTTGCCGCCGCCACCGGCGTTGATGGTCAGCACGATCGGCACGCCCGGGATGCTGGCGTTGACCGACTGGCAGAGGTCGTAGAGCTTGGCGTCGGTGATCTCCGAGACGGCGACCGGGTGCTTGGTGCCGT
This sequence comes from Micromonospora sp. NBC_01392, assembly GCF_045040125.1. NCBI lineage: Bacteria > Bacillati > Actinomycetota > Actinomycetes > Micromonosporales > Micromonosporaceae > Micromonospora > Micromonospora sp. NBC_01392. The sequence continues at coordinate 7,060,037 of NZ_CP109549.1, forward strand.
TCTTCTCCTCGACCAGACCGCCGTACTGCTTGAAGCCGTTGCCCTCCAGCTTCGAGGCGCCGACCTTGAAGGTCTGGCCCGACACCGCGAACGAGGCCGCGATGGCGCCGTTGGCCATGCCCAGCACGATGCCGCCGGCCACGACCGTCGCCGGCACCATCATCGCGGCGAAGCGCCGCCAGCGGGTGCCGCCACTCGGCTGACGGTTCTCCGATTCACTCACAAGGTCCTCCTCGACGGGGGTGCGTCGCCGGACGCGGGACGCGACGCGGGACGGGAAAGCTGCGGGGCGGCGCGGATGCCGTTGTGCCGAACGGCCGCGCGGTCGCGGATTGGATGCTCTCGCGAAGCGACAGACCTCACAAGCCCCAAGCTACTGACGGGTAACACAGACGTGATATCAAGATCGTCCCTGGTTACCAACGGTTAACATCCCCGGGGCAAGGAGGTCAGGGCAAACCGGCCTGATTACGACAGGATGCCGAACAGGTTTCACCTGTGGTAGTCGTCACTGCCAAACATCACAGTTCGGTAACGGCGAGCTGGCAAGGCGCTGTGGGTGAGGCGCCGCTCACCCGTCCGGTCGGGACCACGCCACCGACCGGAGCCGGCTCAGCCCCGCTCGTCCAACCACGACTCCAGCAGGTGGCGGTCGATCGAGTCGACCCGGCCGAGGGGACGCCCCGCCGCCGCCCGCGCCCGCAGCTCCGCCCGGGTGAACCAGCGCGCCGCCACCAACTCCTCGTCGTCGACCCGGACCCGCGTCGACACCGCCGTCGCCCGGAACCCGACCATCAGCCCGGCCGGAAACGGCCACGCCTGCGAACCCTGATAGGTCACCGCCCGCACGGACACGCCGGCCTCCTCGGCCAACTCCCGCCGGACCGCGTCCTCCAGGCTCTCGCCGATCTCCACGAACCCGGCCAGCAGCGACCAGGAATCCTCCGCCGCCCCGCGATGCCGCCCCAGCAGGCAACGCTCCGGCTCACCGGGCGCCTCGACCAGCACGATGACCGCCGGCTCGATCCGCGGGAAGAACAACCGGGTGCAGTCCGGCCCGGTGCAGGAGCGGACGTGCCCGCCCGAGCCGGCCACCGTGGCCGCCCCGCACGCGCCGCAGAACCGCTGGCCCCGATGCCAGTGCAGCAACCCCTTCGCGTACGCCTGGAGCGCCGCCTCCGCCGGCGTCAGCCCGCCCACCAGAGCGCGGACGTCCACCGCCTCGACCGCGCCGGCCAGCTCGCGGGCCTCGCCCTCCTCCCGGCCGGACAGGTCGGCGGCGAACACCGCCCGGCCCGCGTCCAGCCCCAGGAAGACCGTCTCGTCGGCGGCGGCGAGCAACCCGGCCGCGTCCACCACGGTTGGCCGCACCGGCGCCCGCCCGGCGTCCACCAGGCACCGGTCCCGCCAGCACGGCAGCACCACGCTCGCCGGATCGGTCCGCCGCTCGGCCAGCCAGTTCGCGTCCCCGCGCAGCTCCGCCGCCCGGTCCAGCCAGCCACCGCCGTACGCCAACCCGCGCTCGTCCGCCCGCACCCGCCCACCGTGTCACGACCAGGGCGTGGACGGGGCCCCGAAACGGGTGATCGGTGCGACACCGCCGCCCGCCCGACACGACCGCCCGGCCGGAGACTCCCGACCGGCCCGAGCGTTGGTTACCGTAGGTGTCTCCCGCGGGGGAAGCGGTCCCCGCACGTGTCCTTCCGATGAGGTTGCAGTGACGATGTACGGCGAGAAGGTGCCGTCCGCCGACGACCGCCCCACCATCAAGGTGGCGGCGGTGAGCTGGCCCGGGGTCGAGCTGGAGCCGGTCGCCACACCGCCCACCGGCGACCCGGGGAAGCCGCCGCGCTCCCGACGCGCCCGGCTGCTGCTGGCCGGCGGGATCACCGCCGCCGTGCTCGCCGGTGGCATCGGCGTCGGCGCCTACGCGTACGCCGGTGACGTGCCCCGCGGCACCACGGTGCTCGGCACCGAGCTGGGCGGCCGGAGCCGGGCCGAGGCGGCCCGCGCGCTGCGCACCGAGCTGGAACGCCGCGCCGACGCGCTGAACGCCCCGATCACCGTGACCGTGGGCGAGAAGAAGGTCGAGCTGAAGCCGGCCGACGTCGGGCTCACCATCGACGTGGACGCCACCGTGGCGGCGGCCGCCGCCGCCGACGCCCACGCGGTCAGCCGACTGGTCGGCTCCCGCGCGGTCGAGCCGGTGGTCACGGTCGACGCCGACCGGCTGGCGGCCGCCCTGCGCAGAGCGGCGGGCGACCAGGGCCGCGAGATGACCATGCCGACCATCATCTGGACCGGCACCACCCCGAAGCCGGTCTACCCGAAGCCGGCGCTGACCGTCGACACGACCGCCGCGACGACGGCGGTCACCTCGGCGTGGCTGGCCGCTCGACCGGTCACCGTGCCCCTGGTGGAGCAGTGGCCGGCGACCACCCGGGAGGAGGTCGACCGGCTCGTCACCGAGCTGGCCCGGCCCGCCGTCGCCGCGCCGGTCACGCTCACCACCGACGGCGGCTCGGTCACCATCCCGCCCGCCGCCATCGCCAGGTCGCTGCGCTTCCCGACCGACGACGCCGGAAAGATCAACCCCCGGGTCGACGTCAAGCGACTGCGCGCCGCGCTCGGCGGCAAGCTGGCGACGCTGGAGGTGGAACCGCGCGACGCCGGGCTGACCATCAGTGGCGGCAAGCCGAAGGTGGTGCCGAGCCGGGCCGGCCGCCAGGTCGACGCCGCCGCGCTCGGGCCCGCGTTGCTCGCGGTGCTGCCGAAGCCGACCGACCGCGCGGTGACCGCCGAGCTGAAGCCGGCCGCGCCGGAGCTGACCGAGGCCAAGCTGGCCGAGCTGGGCATCAAGGAACGGGTCTCCACCTTCACCACCCGGTTCACCGGCGGCCTCTCCTCCCCGCGCAGCCAGAACATCGTCCAGGCGGCCAAGGACGTGGACGGCACGATCGTCAAGCCGGGGGAGACCTTCTCGCTCAACGCGCACACCGGTGAACGCGGCTACGACCAGGGCTACCAGGACGCGCCGACGATCGTGAACGGCAAGCTGGTGCCGGGCGTGGGCGGCGGTGTCTCGCAGTTCACCACCACGCTGTTCAACGCGAGCTACTACGCCGGGCTGGAGGACGTCGAGCACAAGCCACACTCGTTCTACTTCAGCCGGTACCCGGCCGTCATCGAGTCGACCATCTACTGGCCGCAGCTCGACTTCAAGTTCCGCAACAACACGCCGCACGGCGTGCTCATCGACACCTCGTACACGGGCAGCTCGATCACCGTGTCGATCTGGAGCACGAAGATCTACGACAGCGTGAAGACCGAGTACGGCCCGCGCCGGAACGTCACCCAGCCGAAGACGGTCTACCTCAAGCCGGGCCCGGACTGCATCTCCGCCGCCGGTGGGGTGGGATTCGCCCAGGACGCGTTCCGGGTGATCAAGAAGGACGGCAAGGTCGTCAAGCGGGAGAAGTTCAGCTGGCGGTACGACGCCGAACCGCGCTTCATCTGCGCCCCCGAGCCGGGGGCCTGACCCGGACGCCAAGAAGGCCCCGCACAGCGGGGCCTTCTTCGTGCTCGGTGCGATCAGGGCCGCGCCGCGGCCAGACCCTCCCGTACGCCGTCCGCGTCCCGGTCGGTGCCGTACACCGGCGTGTCCGGCTGCTGCCGCCAGCTCTCGTCGAGCGTGCCCGCGTCGACCGGGTCGAAGCCCAGCTCCTCCACGATCCCCATGACGACCCGCTTGGCGTCCTCGTCGTCGCCGGCGACCGGCAGGCCGATCCGGTCCGGCGTGCCCGCCGGCTTGCCCGCGTCCATCAGGTGCGCCGCCTGGATGTTGTTGAAGGCCTTGACCACCCGGGCGCCCTTGAGGTGGTCGGCGGTCCACCGGCTGGAGCTGAGACTACGGTCCAGCAGCTCGGCCACGTCGCCGTCGCGCTGGGGGTAGTAGTTGTTCGCGTCCACGACCAGCTTGCCGTCGAAGAGCGACGCCGGCAGTTGCGGCACCGCCTTCAGCGGGATCGCGACCACCACGAGTTCCGCGCCCTGGACCGCCTCCTCCAGGCTCACGGCCCGGGCGCCGGTCTCGGCGGCGAGGTCGGTCAGGCTCTGCGGGCCGCGGGAGTTGGTTACCGCGACGTCGTGGCCGAGTGAACTCAGACGACGGGTGAGGGTGCCCCCGATGTGCCCCGACCCGATGATTCCGATCTCCATGACCACTCCTGTACCCCGGTCGGCCCGTACCGATCCCGAACACGCCGTTCGTCACGTCACGTTTGACGAATCCGCCCGGTCGGGGGACACGCGGAGCGGTCCCGGGCTCGACGGTACGAGACACGGCGGGTGGGCCGTGGAGATTCCGCCGGTTCGGGCG